>CAVVLE010000001.1:0-13651 GCA_963748865.1 uncultured Acidobacteriota bacterium
ATGCGTTGGACGCGGCGCACGCTAAGGGCATCGTGCATCGCGATATCAAGCCGGCTAACATTTTTATCACTTCGCGGGGACACGTGAAGATTCTCGACTTCGGTTTGGCCAAGACTGCGGCGCCGGCTTCGGGATTGACGATGTCGGCTACGCAGGATGCCGCGAATGTGTCGCCGGAACTGCTTACCAGCCCCGGCAGCACTGTGGGGACCGTCGCATATATGTCGCCGGAGCAGGTACGCGCTAAGGAACTCGATGCGCGCTCGGATTTATTTTCGTTTGGCGTGGTGATGTACGAGATGGCTACGGGCGCGATGCCGTTCCGCGGCGAATCGGCGGGAGTGATTTTTCACGCCATTCTCGAACGCGATCCCGCGCCTCCTGTGCGTTTGAATCCTGATTTGCCGCTGAAGCTCGACGAGATTATCGGCAAGGCGCTGGAGAAAGATCGCGACCTGCGTTACCAGCACGCTGCTGACATGCGCAGCGATCTGAAGCGATTGCGGCGCGACAGCTCTTCGAAGCAGCGCGGTGTGGCCGATGCGGCGGAAGATTCCAGCGCCACGCAAGCGTCGCAGGCGACGACGGCGAGCATCGCTGCGGACAGCGGCAAGTATGGATCGCAGTCGCGCGTGGCGACGGGATCGGGCTCGTCTTCCTCGATGGCGGGGGCGACAGCCGCGGCGGCAGCTTCTGCGACTGCTGCCGATGCGCCGCGGATGCCGATGTCGAAGCGCGTTCTCACCGGCGCTGCGCTCCTGATTCTGGCGGCGATTGCCGTGTTCGAGTTCGTGGACAAGCGCGGGGCGAAAGCGCCCGCTGTGCCATTCCAGTCGATGCAACTCACGCGCATCACAAATACTGGGCGGGCGCGCATGGCGACGATTTCGCCGGACGGCAAGTACGTGGTGCATTCGGTGGAGGAAGCCGGAAAAGAGAGCTTGTGGGTGCGGCAGATCGTCACGTCGAGCCTCGTGCAGATTGTGCCGCCGGCGGAGACACATTATTTCGGGATGACGTTTTCGCCGGACGGAAATTTCGTTTACTACGTGCGCGCTGACAAAGGCGATTCGCGGGCGTCGCTATATGAGGTGCCAGTCCTCGGCGGCTCGTCACGGAAATTGGTGGATGATGTGGATGCCAAGGCGGGAATATCGCCGGACGGAAAGCAGCTGGCGATCGTACGCTTTGCGCCCGAGAGCGGCACGGACAACCTAATCGTGACCGACATTGACGGCAGCGACGCCAAGATTGTGTCCAGCTGCAAGCGGCCAGCGGTGTACAGCTCGGGATGGTTTGGCGACACCGGAGGGCCGGCGTGGTCGGCGGATGGAAAAACGCTGGCAGTCTCGCGAGGAGGCTCGGTGACGGCACGGGAAGGAGGCTTCGAACTGATCACCGTGGCGGGGCAAGGAGGCGAGGCGAAGGCGCTCGGGAGCAACGACTGGGATTATATCGGCGGAGTGGAATGGCTGCCGGATAGCAGAGGGCTGGTGATGGAGGCGCGAGACATGCGGTCGCACACCCCGCAGATCTGGTACACGGCATATCCAGGCGGCAAGACGCGCCGAATCACGAACGATTTGAACCGTTACCTGGGAGTGAGTTTGACGGCGGACGCCAAAGCTCTGGTGTCAGTGCAGCAAGAAGCGTCGTCAACGGTGTGGAGGGCGCCGCGCGGAGAGGCGCAGGCAGCGAAACAGGTGACGCGCAACGAGCGGGCGCTGGAGGGCTTTGACGGCGTGGCCTACCTGCCCAACGGAGGCCTACTCTACACGGCGCGATCCGGGAGCGGAGAGGATATCTGGCTTCTGGCGCCCGGCGCGAGCGAGCCGACGCAACTTACCAACTCGGGTATCAATCAATTTCCGGAGGTATCGCCGGACGGAAAGACCATCGTGTTTACAGTTGATCGTGGCGGACACCAAGGCATTTGGAGCATGAACGCAGATGGATCGAATCAGCGGGCGCTGCTGCAAGTGCCGCAGATTTTTGTGCCGCGAATATCCGCGGACGGGAAGTGGGTGTACAACACGGCGCTGAAGGATGGGAAGGACATTCTGCAAAAAACGCCCCTGGAAGGCGGGGAGCCAACGATAATTTCTGACACGGTGGCGGTGCTGCCGGCGCCGTCACCGGACGGAAAATGGATCGCAATGACTTACGTAGATGAAAAGGCGCAGAGGTGGCGGCCGGGGCTTATGTCTGCGGATGGCAAGTCAATCGTGCGGACATTTGAATTGAACGTTGCGATACCCCTGCTCGTATGGCGGCCGGATGGCAAGGTGCTGAATTACATTGATACGCGAGAAGGCGTGTCGAATATATGGGAGCAGGATATGAACGGAGGGCCGCCGCGGCAGTTCACGAATTTTACCAGCGGGCGGATTTATAGTTTTGCGTGGTCGCCGGATGGGAAGGAATTGGCGGTGGCGCGGGGGGATGAGACGTCGGATGTGGTGTTGCTGCGGGAGGAGAAGTGAAGGCGGCGGGCACACGAAGCGGATTGCAGAGAGCAAGAGATCTCAAATTTCAAATTTCAAAGAAGACAGAAGACAAAAGACAAGACACAACATTCGTATGTCTTGCGGGGCGGTTGCGGGTAGGGCCGACCGAGCGATGCCACGCGCGGCCCGCGCGACTGCTTGCGTTGACTTGGGTTTGGACGCGCAATATGATTCGCTGCTATGGCTGAATCCTCTCCTCTTGCTGGGCGAACCATTTCACATTACCGGATAATTGAGCGGCTTGGTGGAGGCGGCATGGGCGTGGTTTATAAAGCTGAAGATACGCGCCTGGACCGGGCTGTGGCACTGAAATTCCTTCCTGATGATTTGGCGCATGATACGCAGGCTTTGGAGCGATTCAAGCGTGAGGCTAAGGCTGCTTCGGCGCTGAATCATCCGAATATTTGCACCATTCACGATATTGGCGAGGACGGCGGCAAGGCCTTTATCGTGATGGAGTATCTCGAGGGGCAGACGCTGAAGCATCGCATCGGCGGGCGGCCTGTGGACCTCGACACCTTGCTCGATCTTTCGATCGAGATCGCGGATGCGCTCGATGCGGCGCACGCTAAGGGGATCGTTCATCGCGACATCAAACCCGCGAACATATTTGTGACGGAACGGGGACACGCCAAGATTCTCGATTTCGGACTTGCTAAGGTGCGGCAGAAACGAGACGGGAGCGAAGACGCTACGCTGGGGACGCAGGCGCTTGGCGGCGCGAATGAAATCGATCTGACGAGTCCCGGGACCACTGTCGGGACCATCGCCTATATGTCGCCGGAGCAGCTGGCGGCTAAGGAATTGGATCCGCGGACAGATTTGTTTTCGTTTGGGGCTGTCCTCTACGAAATGGCTACCGGCACACTTCCCTTCCGCGGGGATTCTTCTGCGCTGATTACGGAAGCGATTCTGAATCGCGCGCCTGCGCCGGCTATTCGCCTTAATCCTGACACACCGCTGAAGCTCGAGGACATTATTAATCGCGCGCTGGAAAAGGACCGGACGCTGCGTTATCAGAACGCGAATGACATGCGCTCGGAGTTGCGGCGGTTGAAGAGGGATGCGAGTTCGGGCGCGACAGCGCGGTCCGATTCGACCGTCAGTATGGCGACGCAATCAACCGGAATCTTCGCGGCAGTGCCGGATGCGGCGATTGCAAGTGGTTCTTCGGCGATGCGAGTGCCGGAGGCGCATGCTTCGGGCAGTTCCGTGGTGGTTGTTGCGGCTAAGCAGCACAAACTGGGAGTGACTGCTGGAATCTTGATCGCGCTCGTGGTTTTGGCGGCGGCCGGATACGGAATTTACGCTTTGCTTGCAGGACGGAGCGCGGTACCGCCGTTCAGAGATTTCGCGATCTCGCAAATCACCAACAACGGTAAATCGGCGCTGGCGGCGATTTCGCCCGACGGAAAGTACATTCTCAGCGAGTTGGACGATGGAGGAAAGTCCAGCCTGTGGCTGCGGCACGTGCCGACGAGCAGCGATACGCAAGTGATCGCGCCGGCGGACGTGATTTATACCGATCTGGGTTTTTCGCCGGACGGAAATTACATTTATTTCATTCGGGCGGAAGCGGCCACGCAGAGTGTGCGGGACCTATACCGCGCGCCGGTGCTTGGCGGAGCGCCGCAACTGATCACGCACGATATTGATTCCAACGCTTCATTCGCTTCCGACGGCAAGCGCTTCGCGTTTATGCGCGACAACGATCCGGACGTCGGGAAGTTTCAACTGCGATCGGCCAACGCCGACGGCTCGGACGAGAAATTATTTGTGTCCGGGCCGATGGCCGAGGCTTCGCGGTACATTGCCTGGCAGCCGAACGCGAATCGTGTGGCGAAACTGCAGCTTCAGGTGGGCAACCAGCTTAGCGTGTTGAAGCTGTTCGATGTGGCCACGGGCGAGGCGCAGCCATTGGCGTCGTTCAAAGACAAATTTCTCAACACAATTCGTTGGCTTCCGAACGGAAGGGGCGTGCTGGTCCTCTACCAGGACGAAACCACGAACTGGGTCCGCTACCAGATTGGGTTCGTGGGCTATCCCGGCGGGCAATTCCACGCGATTACCAAGGATACGAACAACTACAAGACCCTGACAGTTTCGGCGGACGCCAAGACCATCGCGACCGTGCAGCAGCGCACGACGCCGAGCCTTTTCGTGATTCCTGCCGAGGGTACCGGGGTGGCGCTTCCCGCTCCGATTTTGGCACAGGAGAAAGATGAGCACGGTTTCGCGTGGTCCGGAAACGACGGCATGTATCTGGCGACGCCCGCTAACGTCGAGCACGTTTCTCTCGACGGGAGCAATAAAACGGTGGTGCTGGGCGGCGTGGGCACGGCCGGGATCGACGCGTGCGCGGACGGGCACACGCTTCTGTATTCGTGGATCGGATCGAGTGGGACGAACGACGTCAATATCTGGCGCGCGGACACGAACGGCGCGAATCCCAAACAGCTCTCGTTCGGAAAGAATGAGGTGCTTCCGCGGTGCTCGCCGGATTCGAAGTGGGCCTACTTTAAGGGTGCGGGGCGGCTGTGGCGAGTGCCGTTGGACGGCTCGAGCAAACCGGCGATTGTTCCGGGAACGTTGCCAGAACATGCCATCGATGTGACGGCCATACCGGTAATGTCACCGGACGGGAAATATACGGCGGTGCTGCTGACGCTCACGACGGAGGCATCCGCACCGCTGGTGCAGAAGATCATTCTGGTGCCGCTGGACGCCGGCGATCAGCCGCAGACGCGCATGATCGAGCCGCATCCGGGCGTGCGTCCGCCGATGAATTTCACGCCGGATGGGAAGGCGCTGGAGTATTCGGTGCGCGTGAATGGGGTGGAGAATTTGTGGCTGCAGCCGCTGGATGGGTCGGCGGGAAAGCAGATTACGAATTTTCCGGCGGATACGATCACCGTTGTGAGGTGGTCGCCGGACGGGAAGAAAATTGGGTTGATCCGCACGCATTCGGAGGCGGATGTGGTGTTGTTGCAGGAGACGGGGGCGGCGCAGTGATGGGTTTGGGGGTGCTGGGAGTGCTTTTGGGGAGCAGCCGCATCCGCGGTTGAGTTTTGCTCTTGGGTCAGGTCACGCTCGTCGGATACCGCCGGGACGCCAGCGCTACTTTGTGACTAACGCTTGTTTTTCGACTTTGTGTCTCACTTCCATGATGGCCTTTACTCCCGCCGTCGAGGCGGACGAGAACTCACTGTGGCCGCCGAGAGCAGTCTCGCCGTTTCACGTTTGCTCCTGAGTCTGCTTTGCGCACGACATCTGCCGCGGCCTTGTGAAAGCGTGCGTGTGCGGAACGCAGGGCTTCAAATTCCGGGAGCCGCGAGTGCTTTCGTGCTTCCTCGTAGATCCATTTTCCCAGCTCGCGTTGATTGTCTTGCTCGATGGTCACAGTTGAGCTTGTCCTTCCATCGCCGGTGCGCCAAGATCGCTTGTTCAAAATCCATAGGAACCTCCGGGGCTGGTGGTTGGCTGCGGGCGCATGGGTGCCTGGGCTCTTGGGTTGTAACCGGCCGCTGCGGGAACTTCGTTAGCTGCGGCCGCTTAACTGCCGGGAGCTGCGTCGGTGCATCGTTTGTTTGCGAGAATGAGTCACTGGCTTGCCGGCTTGGTCCGCTTTGGCGCATCTTCTAAACTCGCGCGCCTAATTGACTTGAATGTGTGCGCATCCTAACATTCCTACCAACGACCGAACTACAGCCATGATTGGACAAACTATCTCGCACTACCGAATTCTGGAGAAGCTTGGTGGGGGCGGGATGGGTGTCGTTTACAAGGCTGAGGATACGCGACTGGACCGGGCTGTGGCGTTGAAGTTTCTGCCTGCTGATCTGGCGCAGGATGTGCAGGCTTTGGAGCGATTCAAACGCGAGGCCAAGGCCGCTTCGGCGCTCAATCATCCGAATATTTGCACCGTTTACGACATTGGCGAAGACGGCGGACGCACGTTTATCGCGATGGAGTATCTCGAGGGGCAGACGCTGAAGCATTTGATCGGCGGGCGGCCGATGGAGATCGATACGCTGCTGGATGTCGCCATCCAGATTGCGGATGGGTTGGATGCGGCACATTCGAAGGGCATCGTGCACCGCGATATCAAGCCGGCGAACATTTTCGTGACTTATCTTGGCTCAGGGTTTGCAAATACAAACCCTGAAACCCGACGTGGACACGCCAAGATTCTGGATTTCGGGCTGGCTAAGGTGCCGCAGAAGAAAGACACGCGGGACGATCCCACGCTGGCGACGCAGGCTGCCGGGACTGTCAACGAAATCGATTTGACCAGTCCGGGGACGACTGTCGGGACGATTGCTTACATGTCGCCCGAGCAGTTGGGGGCCAAGGAGCTCGATGCGCGCACGGATTTATTTTCGTTTGGGGCTGTGCTGTACGAGATGGCTACCGGGACGCTGCCCTTCCGCGGGGACAGCTCGGCCTTAATTTCGGACGCGATTTTGCATCGCGTTCCCGCCCCTCCCTTGCGTTTGAATCCTGAGGTGCCGCCAAAACTCGAAGACGTGATTAACAAAGCGTTGGAAAAAAATCGCAACCTGCGCTACCAGCATGCGGCGGATTTGCGGACGGACTTGCAGAGATTGAAGCGCGATACGGAATCGGGGCGGACTGCGGTGCAGGAAGTGGAGACGCCTGCTGCAGCGGCGATGCCCACGCCGTCATCGGCAGCGCAGGAATCTGCGCGGCGCGTCTCTTCGGGAAAACTTCAGGGCGTTTCTTCGATGGCCGTTGAGACGCCGGCGCCGGCTACTGCGTCGGGTTCATCCGTTACGATTGCGGTTCCCTCGCTTTCCAAGCGCACGATAGGCGTGATTGCGGCGGCGGTGGTGGCTCTGGTTGTTGCCGGGGGTTATTTACTCTTGCGCGGGCGTAGTGGACGCGGCGCGGCCGGGGCGCAGCACAAATCCATCGCGGTCCTTTACTTCAACAATTTGACGCAGGACCCGTCGCTGAATTGGCTTGATTCCGGATTGACGGACATGCTGACAACGAATCTGGCGCAAGTGAAGGGGCTAGACGTTCTTTCGACTGAACGAGTGATGGGCGGGGTGCAGAGCGCTACGAAGGATGGCAAGTCGCTCGATCCGGCGCAGGCGCAGAAAGTGGCGCGCGACGCTGGGGCTGACACCTACATCACTGGCGCGCTGCTAAAAGTCGGGCCTTCGCAACTGCGCTTGGATGTGCGCGTGCAGGATACCGGCTCCGGGCAGATTCTCTATTCCGACAAGCTCGAAGGACAGGATGTGCAGAGCATCTTCGGAATGGTGGACCGGCTGACGGCGAATATTGCGGGCAATTTTCTGCCGGAGTCAGCGTTGCCGGCCAAGGGACCGGAAATCGAGAGCGCGTCTACATCTAATGTTGAGGCGCTGCGGCATTACGAGCTGGGGATGGATTACTCGCGGAAATTCCTGAATTCGGACGCCATTCGAGAGTTTAACGAAGCAGTGCGCCTCGATCCTCAGTTCGCGCTCGTTTACATGCGGCTCGCCGACACTTATTTCCTGGATGGTGATGCCAAGAAAAACGAGGAGATGATCGAAAAAGCGGAGCAGCTCAAGGCGCGCCTTCCGCGTTACGACCAGCTTGCTTTGCAAGAACAGTTGGCCGGGCGCTCGCGTGATTTGGACGCGCAAGTTGACGCCTACAAAGCCGCCCTAGCGGAATACCCCCGCTCGATTATCGACACTACAAATCTCTCCGGCACACTTGGCGCGCTGGGACGGGCGGAAGAGAATGTCGCCCTCTGCCGGCAAGCTCGCGAGCGCGAACCGAACAACACGGATCTGATGAATATGGAGGAGTATTCGCTGGCGGAAGCAGGCGACTTCAACGGAGCGATTTCCGATGCCGACGCATACGTCGCGGCGCTCCCCGGTGATTTGAATCCGCTCGACTCTCGCGGAGATGTCCTCTATGACGCAGGACGCGATGACGAGGCCGTGGCGGCGTATCGCAAGGCGCTGGAGATCAAGCCGGATTTCAATGACTACGGGGAATATCTCAAGCTGTCGATCGTTTACACCGATCAGCGAAAATTCGATATGGCCGAGGCCATGTTCCAGCAATGGGCGCAGCACGTCCCGCCGCTGCAGCAGGCGTACGTGGCGGGATTCGAGGCGCATCTGTTGCAGACGCGCGGGGATTTAGAGGGCGCGCTGACGAGCTATCGAAAAGCGGTGACGCAGTTATCCCGCGCGGGACAAGGCGAACCGGCGGCGCGGTTCCTGAATCAGTTCTCGGTGCTGTCGATGATGTTAGGCGAGAATTCGGCGGCGCTTTCTTTCGCGCAACAGCAAAAAATGGAGGGCGAGGAATTGCCCACGGTCGCCCTGCTGCAAGAAGTCGCCGGGAACGCGCCGGCAGCTGAGCAAAGCAGGGCGAAATTCGCGTCGAGCCATCCGTATGTTGCGGCTGCGGTGATCGAGAGGATGAAGAGGCGACACGAAGCACTTGCGGCGCTGCAGCGAAATGACGGGCAGACGGCTCTTGCCAAGGCTTCTGGGCTTTCGAATATTGGCGCAACGCGCTTCCTGAAGGGCCGGGCGGATCTGCTGCTGAAAGACGATGCGTCGGCGGAGACGGAATTCCGCAAGGGCCTCTTATACGAGCGCAGGAATAATAACTTCGTGGACATGCAGAGTGTGTTTCCCGCCGAAGCGATCCTTGCGCACTACTACCTCGCGACGATGTACGAGCGCGATGGAAAGCGGGATCAGGCTATCAATGAGTATCAGGAGTTCTTGTCGCGGTTCGAGAATTCGAAGACGAAGTTGCCGCAGGTGGCGGAGGCGCGGGCGAGCCTAAAGAAGCTGATGCAGTAGGCGTTATGCATCCGTGAATGGGTCGGCGATGCCACGCCTGGGAAAATCGCCGCCTGGCAGCCGGCGCTACGGGCGCGTTGACTTGAAGCATCGCGGCACTTAAGATTCACGGCGTGAGCGATCCTTCTCCACTATCCGGACGCACGATTTCGCACTACAAAATATTGGAAAAACTGGGCGGCGGCGGGATGGGTGTTGTTTATAAGGCCGAGGACACTACCCTGCACCGCTTTGTTGCGCTGAAGTTTTTGCCTGATGACATGGTGCGCGACAGGCAGGCTTTAGAACGCTTTCAGCGCGAGGCGCAGGCGGCCTCGGCGCTCGACCATCCGAACATCTGCACGATCCACGAAATCGGGCAAGAGGGCGGGCGGCCGTTCATCGTCATGCAGTTGCTCGAGGGCCGGACGCTGAAGCACATGATTTCGGGCAGGGCGATGCCGCTCGACGAGACGCTGGAACTATCGATCGAGATTGCCGACGCGCTGGACGCGGCGCACGCGAAGGGCATCGTCCATCGCGATATCAAGCCCGCGAATATTTTTGTTACTACGCGCGGGCACGCGAAAATTCTGGATTTCGGACTGGCGAAGACCACGCCGTCGGCTTCGAGTCTGTCCGCGTCGGCGACCCAGGATGGCGCGCCGATCGCACCAGAGAATTTGACCAGTCCGGGCAGCACGCTGGGAACTGTGGCGTATATGTCGCCGGAGCAGGTGCGCGCCAAGGAACTCGATGGGCGCAGCGATCTTTTTAGTTTTGGCGTCGTGCTATATGAGATGGCTACAGGGTCAGCGCCATTTCGCGGCGAATCGAGCGGGATCATTTTCGACGCGATTCTGAATCGCGCGGCGGTACCGCCAGTGCGATTGAATCCGGATATTCCGGCCGAGCTCGAGCGGATCATCAATAAGGCGCTCGAGAAGGACCGCGAGACGCGTTATCAGCACGCCGCGGACCTCCGCGCGGATTTGAAGAAACTGCGGCGCGAGACAATGTCCGGCACAACCAGTGGCTCGGTGGCGCTTCCGGCGAGCGCGTCCACGACAATTTCGGCGGTGTAGCAGGTCAGCGTACCTTCGACTCCTCCTGCAACTTCTGGCATGACTACGGCAGCACCAGCGCAGAGCGAACATCTGTCCGGCAGTTCCGTGGTCACCGCGGCTGCCAAGCAGCACAAACTGGGCCTCGCGGGCGCAGCGCTGATCGCCGTCATCGTGCTCGCGGCGGCCGGCTATGGCGTCTATTCGATGCTCAGTCGCGGGACGGCCGTTCCCTTCCAGAATTTCACGATTACGAAGATTACCGACAGCGGGAAGTCCCGGGCGGCAGCGATTTCTCCGGACGGGAAATACATCCTGAGCGTGATGGTGGACGCGGGCAAGGCGAGCGTCTGGCTGCGGCACGTGGCGACGAATAGCGATACTCAGATCATTGCGCCCGCTGACGCCTACTACAACGACTTCAGTTTTTCTCCGGATGGGAATTATTTCTATTTCCGGAAAGCGCGGTCAGCGGCGCAGGACGCTTTCGACGTGTTCCGCGCGCCGGCGCTGGGCGGCACGCCGCAGATGGTGGCGCGAGACGTAGATTCGAATGTGGCGCTATCGCCCGACGGCAAGCGGATGGCCTACGAGCGCTTCAATGATCCGGAAGTAGGCAAGTTTCAATTGTTGGAAGCCAATGCAGATGGCACGAGCGAGAAGATGGTCGTCGATGGGCCGATCACCGGTGGGCACCCGCATCTCTCGTGGTCGGCCGACGGGAAGCATCTCGCGATGGCGGGAACGAGTAACTTGGGCGCGGGCGCGATCGAGACGATGGATGTGGCGTCCCGGAAGAGCGACGAACTGCCCGGCACCGCGACATACTTGTTCGCGGGTGTGGCCTGGCTGCCGGACGGGCGCGGTCTGATTGTGCAGTATGTCGATCCGTCCACTGGAGCGAACCGCGGCCAGATCGCCTATGTCGCGTACCCGGGCGGCCAGATTCGCGCGGTCACGAAAGACACCAACAGTTACATCACCCCGGGAATCTCCGCGGATGGCAGCATGCTGGCTGCAGTCCAGCAAAAGCGCCTGTTCGCCGTTTCTACGATCGCGGCGAACGGCAGAGAATTCAGCGCGCCAGGCCCGGCCATTCCGCAACAACAGAGGGACACCTTTAATTTCACGTGGGCTGGAAACGATGGGTTCTATTTGAGCCAAGACAACCACATCGTGAGGGCGTCATCGGATGGGAGCAACGCGACGACGCTGCTGAGCAACGCGACGACCCCCTATCTCGCCTCGTGTCCGGACGGAAAGACACTGTTGTTGTCCTCGACAGGAAATGACAGTGGCGGTTGGCTCAGTCTCTGGCGGATCAACAGTGACGGTACGAACCTGACACGGCTTACGAGTGGAAGGCGCGACGTCATGCCTCTATGCTCCCCCGATTCGAAGCGCGCGTATTACTTCGATCAGGTGGAAGGACGAGTCAAGAGTGTGCCCACGGATGGCGGGATCCCCGAGGTTGTGGCCGGAACAGTGATCCCACACACGTTCGTCTCCCAGGCTTACTATTTGGGTCGCTCCCCGGACGGACGAGAGCTGGCGCTGCTGTATTTAGTCGGCGAAAGCAACCCTGTGCACAAGATTGCATTGATACCGTTGGACGCGGGCGCGCAGCCCCAAGTGCGGTATCTGGACCCGAACCCGGCAATTGCCGATGCTCCGCGGTTTACTCCAGACGGTAAGGCGCTGGTGTACCCGATTACAGTGGCGGGCGCCGATGACGTGTGGCTGCAGCCGCTCGACGGCTCGCCCGGGCGGCAGCTTACGAATTTCAAGAGCGACCAGATCTTCGGGTTGGAGTGGTCGCCGGACGGCAAGAAGCTGGCGGTGTTGCAGCGGCGTATCGACGCCGATGTGGTGCTATTGCGCGAAACCAAGTAAACCGTCCGACATATCCGTGTAAATCATGAATTCTGTGCCCTCCCAAGCCGTGGTGGGACACTCGGATCGATCAGCGAACTTCGGAGAAACTAGCCCGGCGCATTGACTTAAGTTTGCGCCGTGAATAAGATACGCGGCGGTGAGTTCGCCTGACTCGCTTTCGGGGCGGATGATTTCGCGCTACCGGGTGCTGGAGAAGCTCGGTGGCGGGGGAATGGGCGTGGTGTTCAAGGCCGAAGACACTACGCTGCACCGCTTTGTGGCCCTGAAATTCCTTCCTCCTGAACTTGCCAAGGACCGTCTGGCGTTGGAACGATTCCAGCGCGAGGCGCAGGCGGCTTCGGCGCTCGACCATCCCAATATCTGCACGATTTACGAGATCGGCCAGGCCGACGGGCAGCCGTTTATCGCCATGCAGTTTCTGGACGGCGAGACGCTGAAGCGGCGAATTTCAGGGAAGGCCATGCCGCTGGATGACACGCTCGATCTGGCGATTGAAATTTCGGATGCGTTGGATGCAGCGCACGCGCAAGGCATCGTGCACCGCGATATCGAGCCGGCCAATATTTTTGTTACCTCGCGGGGACACGCCAAGATTCTTGATTTTGGATTGGCGAAGACGCTGACGCCCGCTGCGCCGGCTGGGCAGGAGACAGCGACGGAATTAGCGCCGGAAAATCTCACGAGTCCGGGTAGCACCCTGGGGACGGTGGCGTATATGTCGCCGGAGCAGGTGCGGGCTAAGGATTTGGATGCGCGTTCGGATTTGTTCTCGTTCGGCGTGGTGCTTTACGAGATGGCTACCGGCTCGGCGCCGTTTCGCGGGGAAAGCGCGGGCGTCATTACGGAAGCGATTTTGAATCGCGCGCCGACTGCGCCGGTGCGATTGAATCCGGAAGCGCCCGGGGAACTCGAGCGAATTATTGATAAAGCGCTGGAGAAGGATCGCAAGCTGCGTTATCAGGGCGCGGCAGAAATGCGGGCTGATCTGCAGCGCCTAAAGCGCGACACGGGCAGCGGCCGAATGAGCGGCACGGTGGCGGCCGCTTCGACAGCGGATGAACTGCTGAATGTGAGTCGCACTTTAACATCTAAGACCGGTGTAGCCGCTACCGACTCTGCCAGGGAGGGTTCTGCTGGAGCAGTTGGCGGCACGGGCAGCGGGACGGGCACGAGCCCGGTAGCCGCAGCGGCCTCGGATGCTGCTGCGCCTGTGGCTGCAGCCGCAGCGACGATTCCGACGGCCGTCTCCACACTCACGGCGGCGCGGCCGAAGTGGATGATTCCTGCGGCGGCGGGAGTGGTCGTTTTACTTCTGGTGATCGGCGGGTATTTCTTTTTCCATCGGACTCCGAAGCTC
>CAVVLE010000002.1:0-8068 GCA_963748865.1 uncultured Acidobacteriota bacterium
ATGGCTGAATCTTCTCCTCTTGCTGGGCGAACCATTTCACATTACCGGATAATTGAGCGGCTTGGTGGCGGCGGCATGGGCGTCGTTTACAAGGCTGAGGACACTCGGCTGGACCGGGCTGTGGCTTTGAAATTCCTGCCTGATGATTTGGCGCATGATACCCAGGCGCTTGAACGATTTAAGCGCGAGGCTAAAGCTGCTTCGGCGCTTAACCATCCCAACATTTGCACTATTCACGATATTGGCGAGGACGGCGGCAAGGCCTTCATCGTGATGGAGTATCTCGAGGGGCAAACGCTCAAGCACCGCATTGGCGGGCGGCCTGTGGACCTCGATACCTTGCTCGACCTATCGATCGAGATTGCCGACGCGCTGGATGCGGCGCACGCCAAAGGCATCGTTCACCGCGATATCAAGCCGGCGAATATCTTCGTTACGGAGCGGGGGCACGCCAAGGTCTTGGATTTTGGATTGGCTAAGGTGCGGCAGAAGCGGGACTCCGCGGAGGACGCTACGCTGGGAACGCAGGCGTTGGGGAATGTCAACGAGATCGACCTTACTAGCCCTGGGACTACCGTTGGGACTATCGCTTATATGTCGCCGGAGCAGTTGGCGGCTAAGGAATTGGATCCGCGGACGGATTTGTTTTCGTTTGGGGCTGTGCTTTATGAAATGGCTACCGGGACGCTGCCCTTCCGTGGGGATTCTTCTGCGCTGATTACGGAAGCGATTTTGAATCGTGCGCCTGCGCCGGCTATTCGGCTTAATCCTGACATCCCCTTGAAGCTGGAAGACATCATTAATCGGGCGCTGGAGAAGGATCGCACGCTGCGGTATCAGAACGCGAATGATATGCGTTCGGAGCTGCGGCGCTTGAAACGCGATACGACTCCCGGAGGGACTGGCAGCACGCAGTCGGTGCCAGCGGCTTCGGCCTCGGGCGCTACGCTATCGTCGGGTAGCGTTGCAGCTGTGTCGGGCGTTTCGGCTGCTACTGCGCCTTCAGCGGCCCACATTTCGGCCGCGCATTCATCCGGAAGTTCCGTCGTTGTTGCGGCTAAGCAACATAAGGTGGGGCTTACGGCGGGGCTTTTGATCGCGTTGGTGGTGCTGGCTGCGGCGGGTTACGGGATTTATGCGTTGTTCTCGCGCTCGAGCGCGCTGCCGTTTCAGAATTTTTCGATTTCGCAGATTACCAACAACGGCAAATCGGCGCTGGCGGCGATTTCGCCCGATGGGAAGTACATTCTCAGCGAATTGGATGATGCGGGAAAAACCAGTTTGTGGCTGCGGCACATTCCGACGAACAGCGACACGCAAGTGATCGCGCCCTCGGAAGCCCTGTACACCGATCTTAGCTTTTCTCCGGATGGGAACTACATCTACTTCATCAAAGCCGAGGCAGCGGTTCTATCGGTACGCGATCTGTACCGGGCGCCCGTTCTGGGCGGTGCGCCGCAACTTATCTCGCACGACATCGATTCCAACGCCTCTTTTTCGGGCGATGGTAAACGTTTCGCGTTTATGCGCGACAACGATCCGGAGGTCGGCAAATATCAGCTGCGCTCCGCGAACGCCGACGGCTCCGACGAGAAAATGTTTGCCGGGGGGCCGGCTACAGAAGCGTCGCGTTTCCTTACTTGGATGCCCAATGCCAGCCAAGTCGCGAAGGACCAATACAACGTGGGCGATCAGCTCACCATTATTAAGCTCATCAATGTGGCCTCCGGCGAATCCAAGACAATTGCGTCCTTCAAAGACAAGTATCTCGAGAAGCTGGTTTGGCTGCCGGACGGGAAAAGCTTGCTGGCCACTTATCAAGATCCGTCCACGAACTTTGCACGCTTTCAGGTCGGCCTGATCTCGTATCCCGGCGGGCAATTCCACGCGGTGACCAAGGACACCAACAGCTACGCCACATTGACTCTCTCGGCGGACGCGAAGACTCTGGCGACTGTTCAACGGAGAACTCAGCGAAGCTTTTATGTGTTTCCCGCGACGGGCACGGCGGCGAACCTTCCGAGCCCCTCGCTGCCACAGGAAAAGGATTTGACTCATTTCGCCTGGGCCGGAAATGGCGGCTTTTACCTGACGGACGAAAACGAAGTGGTGCGCGTGTCGGCGGACGGAAGCAACAAGACCATTCTCCTGAGCAATGCGGGAACCGATGGAATCGCTGCCTGCGCGGATGGACGCAGTTTGTTAATCGCTTGGTCTGGCCCGACCGCCGGGAACCACTTGAATATTTGGCGCACTGATGCGAACGGTGCCGACCCCAAACAACTCTCTTTTGGCAAGTATGATGCCAATCCCTACTGCTCGCCGGATTCGAGTTGGGCGTACTACCACGATGGCGACACCGACAGTGCCATGCGAGTTCCCCTCGATGGCTCGAGCAAGCCGGAGGTCATCCCTGGCACGGTGGTGCCGAATGCCATCATCTCCTCGCACCAGGTCGGAATTTCGCCGGATGGGAAATACTTCGCCTGTGTGATAACGGTGACACCGACGCCCGGATCAACCACAGGAGTGCAGAAAATCGATCTGGTGGCACTCGAAGGCGGAGGGCAGCCGCAGACGCGCTTGATCGATCCAGATCCGCGTCTGAAAGGCCACCTGAGTTTCACTCCTGATGGCAAAGCGCTGGTCTATTCGATTCGCGCCGGCGGGGTGGAGAATTTGTGGTTGCAGCCGCTGGATGGATCGGCAGGGAAACAGATTACGAATTTCCCGGCGGATACGATTGGGGTTGTGCGGTGGTCGCCGGATGGGAAGACGATTGCGATGATTCGGACGCATACCGAGTCGGATGTGGTGTTGCTGCAGGAGACGGGGGCGGCGCAGTAAGACGAATTGATGGCGTGGACTGCTGGCGAGATCTGCGGTCGTAGGGCTGGCTGCCAGCCGACGGTTTCCGGCGCGTTGGCGAGGCGTGGCGAATGGCTGTTCTTACGATTCAGTTTGTCGGTGCGTGCTACCGTGCGTTACCTGGGCGCGATGGTGCTCGATGATTTTCACCTGCGAAACGCCGTGAAAAAACGCCGGCTGGCAGCCGGCGCTACTTAGTCACTAACGCTTGTTTTTCAACTTTGTGTTTCACGTCCATGATGGCCTTCACTACGGCTGTGGAGGCGGACGAGAACTCGCTGTGGCCGCCGAGAACGGTCTCGCCGTTTACGTTGGCTCCTGAATCTGCTTTGCGCACTACATCTGCGGCGGCCTTGTGGAAGCGGGCGTGTGCGGAACGCAGGGCTTCGAATTCCGTGAGCCGCGAGTGCTTGTGCCCTTCGGCGTAGATCCATTTGCCCAGCTCGCATTGATTGTCTTGCTCGATAGTGTTGGCCGAGAGAGTGCCGTCGCGGTTTGTCAAGTAGTCGTTGAGCTTGTCCTTCCAGTGGCGGTGCGCCAAGATAGCCCTATCGAAATCCATAGACACCTCCGAGTGTATTGGTTGGGCCGCAGGCGCGTGGGTGCCTGGGCTCCTGGGTTGTAATCGGCCGCGACGGGAACTGCGTTAGCGGCTTAACACCTCCTACCGCGCGAGTGCACCGATGATTTGCGAGAATCTTGGGCTCGACGGCTTGTTCCGCTTCGGTGCATTACTTTCACTCGCGCGCCCAATTGACTTGGAAGTGCGCGCGGCCTAACATTCTCGGCAACTTCGGCGTAGCGATGATCGGGCAAACCATCTCTCATTACCGAATTCTGGAGAAGCTCGGCGGCGGCGGGATGGGTGTCGTTTACAAGGCTGAGGATACGCGGCTGGACCGGGCTGTGGCTTTGAAGTTTCTACCTGCTGATCTGGCGCAGGATGCGCAGGCACTGGAGCGATTCAAGCGCGAGGCTAAGGCGGCTTCGGCGCTCAATCATCCCAACATTTGCACCGTTTACGACATTGGCGAGGATAGCGGACGCACGTTTATTGCTATGGAGTATCTCGAGGGGCAGACCCTGAAGCATTTGATCGGCGGGCGGCCGATGGAGATTGATGCACTGCTCGATGTCGCGATTCAGATTGCGGATGGGTTGGATGCGGCGCATACCAAGGGCATCGTGCACCGCGACATCAAACCCGCGAACATTTTTGTGACTGCTCGGGGGCACACGAAGATTCTGGATTTTGGATTGGCCAAGGTGCCGCAGAAAAAAGATGGACGCGATGATCCCACACTGGCGACGCAGGCGGCCGGGACGGTCAACGAAATCGATTTGACCAGTCCTGGGACGACTGTCGGGACGATTGCTTATATGTCGCCCGAGCAACTGGGGGCTAAGGAACTAGATGCGCGCACGGATCTGTTTTCGTTCGGGGCGGTGCTGTACGAGATGGCTACCGGGACGCTTCCCTTCCGCGGGGACAGTTCAGCCTTAATTTCGGATGCGATTTTGCATCGCGTTCCCGCGCCTCCCTTGCGTTTGAATCCCGATGTGCCGCCGAAGCTCGAAGACGTGATCAACAAGGCTTTGGAAAAAAATCGCAACATGCGCTACCAGCATGCGGCAGATCTGCGGACGGACTTGCAGAGACTGAAGCGCGATACGGAATCGGGGCGGACAGCGGTGCAGGAAGTGGAGATGCCGCCGCCAGCGCAGGCGCCTGCGGTGACATCGACGGCGCAGGAATCTGCGCGGCGCGTTTCTTCGGGGAAGTTGCAAAGTGTTTCTTCGACGGCCGTTGAGACACCCGCGCCGGCTGCTGCGTCGGGATCTTCTGTTGTGATCGCGGTTCCTTCGCTTTCCAAGCGCACGATTGGTGTGGTCGCGGCGGTGGTGGTGGCTCTGGTCATAGCTGGAGGATATGTACTCTTGCGCGGGCGCAGTGGCCGTGGCGCGGCTGGGGCGCAGCATAAATCCATCGCGGTGCTTTACTTCAACAATTTAACGCAGGATCAGTCGCTCAATTGGCTTGATTCCGGGCTGACGGACATGTTGACCACGAACCTAGCGCAGGTGAAGGGGCTGGATGTTCTTTCGACTGAGCGGGTGATGGGCGCGGTGCAGAGCGTGACGAAGGACGGAAAGTCGCTTGATCCGGCGCAGGCGCAGAAAGTGGCCCGCGACGCGGGGGCTGACGCCTACATCACCGGGGCGCTACTGAAAGTCGGGCCTACGGAACTGCGCCTCGACGTGCGCGTGCAGGATACCGGCTCCGGGCAGATTCTTTATTCCGACAAGCTGGAAGGCCAGGACGTGCAGAGCATTTTCGGCATGGTGGACCGGCTGACTGCGAATATCGCCGTGAATTTCCTGCCGGCTTCGGCATTGCCCGCGAAAGGTCCCGAAATCGAGCAGACTTCGACGTCGAACGTGGAAGCTTACAAGCACTACGAGCTAGGGATGGATTTTAGCCGCCGATTCTTCAACGACGATGCCATTCGGGAGCTCACCGAAGCGACTCGTCTGGACCCGCAATTTGCATTGGCTTATCTGCGCCTCGCAGATATCTACTGGCTGCAGGGTGATTCGCGGCGCGATGACGAACTGACGACGAAAGTCGAGCAGATGCAAGCGCGGCTTCCCCGCTACGATCAACTTTCGTTGCAGATAAAAACGGTGGGCAAATCGCGCGATCTGGAATCGCTGGCGCAGGCCTACAAGGCGGTAATTGCGGAATTTCCGCGGTCAAGTGAAGACGTATCCAACCTAGCCTCGGTTCTCTCGTCGTTAGGGCGGCCAGAGGAGGGCGCCGAAGTTTGCCGTCACGCACTGGCGGCGGATCCCAAGAACGAAGATTTGCTCAATACGCTGGCATACAACCTAGCCGAGTCCGGCGACTTCAGCTCCGCAATAGCAGAGAACGACCAGTACATGGCAGTGCGTCCTGGCGATCCGAATCCACTGGATTCGCGCGGCGACATTCTCTTCGACGCGGGGCGCGACGATGAAGCCGTGGCCGCTTACCGCAAGGCCCTCGAGCTCAAGCCCGATTTCAACGAATACGGGGAGTATCCGAAGCTGGCCATTGTTTATGCCGACCAGCGCAAGATGGATATGTCCGATGCCGCGTTTCAGCAATTCGCGCAGCACGCTGTGCCGTTGCAGCAGCTTTATTTGCCGGGGCTGGAGGCGCACTTGCAGCAGATGCGCGGCGATTTTGAAGGCGCGCTGGTGAATTATCGCAGAGCGGTCACGCAGTTGGGACACGCTGGGCAGAATGGGGCGGCGGCATCGTTCTTGTACCAATTCGCGGTCCTCTCCTCGATGCTCGGGGAGACCTCCCCGGCGCTCTCGTTTGCACAGCAGCAGAAGCTTGGCGACGAGGAGCTGCACGCCGTCGCGTTGCTGCAAATCCTTTCCGGGAACGAATCCGCGGCCGAGCAAAGCTTGTCGCGATTTGCTTCTAGCCATCCCTGGGTGGCGCCGCGAGAGAAAGTGCTGAACAAGACGATCTACGAGGCATACGCGGCGCTACAGCGGAACGATGGACAATCTGCGCTGGCCAGCCTCGAGGGTGCTCCCGAAAACGGCCAGGTGCGATTCCTGAAGGGCCGGGCTTATCTGCTGCTGAGAGATGACGCCAACGCCGAGAGCGAATTTAGGAAAGGATTGCTGTACGGGCGGCGCTTGGACAATTTTGTGGATTTGCGAAGCATGTTCCCGGCGCATGCGATATTGGAGCACTTTTATCTTGGGGAGATGTACGAGCGCGAGGGAAAACGCGATCAGGCCATCAATGAGTATCAGGAGTTTTTGTCGCGGTTTGAGAGCTCGAAGACGAAATTGCCGCAGTTGTCCGAAGCGCGAGCGAGCCTGAAGAAGTTGATGCAATAAAGTAGCGTGGGCTGGCAGCCGGCGTTTGTCGCGTGTGTCGGCTACGGTGTCACCGGCGCGTTGACTTGAGTGGCGGCGGTGAATAAAATGCGAACCGGTGAGTGACCCTTCTTCTCTTTCCGGGCGAATGATTTCGCACTATCGGGTGCTGGAGAAGCTCGGTGGCGGCGGAATGGGCGTGGTGTTCAAAGCGGAAGACACGACGCTGCACCGCTTTGTGGCCCTGAAATTCCTTCCTCCTGAACTTGCCAAGGACCGTCTGGCGCTGGAACGATTCCAACGCGAGGCGCAGGCTGCTTCGGCGCTCGACCATCCCAATATCTGCACGATTTACGAGATCGGCCAGGCCGACGGGCAGCCGTTTATCGCCATGCAGTTTCTGGACGGCGAGACGCTGAAGCGGCGCATTTCCGGGAAAGCCATGGCGCTGGATGACACTCTCGATCTGGCGATTGAAATTGCGGATGCGTTGGACGCGGCGCACGCGCAGGGCATCGTGCACCGCGATATCAAGCCGGCCAATATTTTTGTTACCTCGCGGGGGCACGCCAAGATTCTCGATTTTGGATTGGCAAAAACTCTGACGCCTGCTGCGCCGTCTGGGCAGGAGACCGCGACGGAATTAGCGCCGGAGAATCTCACGAGTCCTGGCAGCACGCTGGGGACGGTGGCGTATATGTCGCCGGAGCAGGTGCGGGCGAAGGATTTGGATGCGCGCTCGGATTTGTTTTCGTTCGGCGTGGTGCTTTACGAGATGGGTACCGGTTCAGCGCCGTTTCGCGGGGAAAGCGCGGGCGTGATCACGGAAGCGATTTTGAATCGCACGCCGGTTGCGCCGGTTCGCTTGAATCCCGAAGTGCCGGGGGAACTCGAGCGAATTATTGATAAGGCGCTGGAGAAGGATCGCAAGCTGCGTTATCAGGGCGCGGCGGAAATGCGGGCCGATCTGCAGCGCTTGAAGCGGGACACGGGCAGCGGACGATTGAGCGGCACGGTGGCGGCGGCTTCGACGGCGGATGAACTACTGAATGTGAGCCGAACTTTGACATCGAAGACCGGCGTGGCGGCTTCGGAGGGCGGGAGGGAGGCTGTTCCCGCAGCAGCCGCTGAAGCGGCGACGAGCGCGGTTGCGGCTGCATCGGTCTCGAGCACTGCAGCGCTTGCGGCCACGATTCCGACTGCCGTTCCCTCATTGGCGGCAGCGCGACCCAAGTGGGCGATTCCTGCCGCGGCGGGAGTCCTCGTTTTACTTCTGGTGATCGGCGGCTATTTCCTGTTCCATCGGGCGCCCAAGTTG
>CAVVLE010000003.1:0-538690 GCA_963748865.1 uncultured Acidobacteriota bacterium
CGGCAACACAAACAAGCTGATCGCTATGACTGGCGACGTGCTCGATCTAAACACCAGGATCGAAGGCCGCCAGGAACATGTAGAAAAGCTGTTCTTTAGAGCGATGGAAAGCCGAAGCTGGTATCAAATCCGAGGTTAAGCCTGTCGCTCAGCAATCTGAACGACATTGGCGTGACGTATTCCACACCGGCAGCGAGCTTGATTCAGAGCCTAGCCGCATCTTCATCAAAGGAATCCTAGAAGAAGGCATCACTTACTTTGGTGCGCTCAGCGGCACGGGTAAGACATGGATCGGCCTATCGATCGCGCACGCTTTGTTGAGTGGCGAGCCTCTGTTTGGCATCTATCCGGTTGTTGAAAGATCGAACGTGCTGTACCTGGTTCCCGAAATGGGCGGCCGCAAGTTTCGTGAACGTATGGCGAGAATGCGAATCTCGATGGACGGTGGTTTCTTTTGTCAGACGGTTCGTGACGGTGCTATCGACCTCGAGGATCCTGTCCTGCTGCAAGCAATCACGATGACGCGAGCCGTGGTGATCCTGGATACAGCAATTCGCTTCCAGCAGGGTGATGAAAATCAGTCCACGCAGCAGGCACAAGGCCTCGGGTCAAAAATGTTCAAACTGATACGCGCTGGTGCGCCAGCCGTCATCGGGATGCATCACCGGAAAAAGGATGTGGGCGACACAGCTCCTACCCTTGAAAATACCCTACGTGGCACAGGTGACTTCGGGGCAATGGCGGATTGCGTCTGGTGCGTGGAACACGCTCGCCGCAAAACGAAGAAGGGCTATGACGAGGACTACCAGGAGGAATCCAAGCAACTGACCCGGCTGACGCTAACGTGCGTCAAACCTCGCGACATGGAACCGGCCGATCCGTTCACGATCCAGGGCAGGCCCTACATCGATGAGAAGGGTGACTTCGCGGTACTGAAGTCTGAACCTGACGAAGAAGCCAGTGGCAGGCCAGTTGACGACGACCCTGATATTGTGGCGAAGGTGATCAAGCTGGTTGAGAGCAAGCCTTCCATTGGCAAGCTAGCGATCGGTGGGGAAACCGGCTTTGGTGTCAATCGCATAAATCGGATCCTGAATGACAACGGATGGCGAAAAGAGAATGAGCTTTGGGTTCACGATGTCGGTGTTCCGCTTCGAACCCCTAGACTGATTCGCACCCATACCGCCTACCGCCTTTCCTAGGAAAGGAAAGGGCCGGTATGGCTGGACTTTGGCCTATACCGAAACATTTCGGTATAGGAAGCTAAATGTTCTTTTTTGATAATGATAACCCATACCGAAATGATAAATTCTGGCCTATACCGGAAGCATCGGTATGGGTAGCCCGCGGTATAGGGCATTTCGGTATGGGTTGAGAGCTGAACGGCAATGAGCTTGTACCAACAAGCAGCAGCGAAACGATACCCACGATCAGCGGCACGCCGTCGCATCTTTGGAGACGGCCCGTTTGTTCTGCTAGTGAACTGCCAGTTCCCAGGGAAGATACTGCTCTTCCAAACGGCTGAATCGAGACAGGCAAAGCTAGACCAGCTAGCGAGCGGGTGTTGTTTTGAATGTCGCGGTGATCACGTTCTCGCAGAGCTTACGATCCGGTAACACGATCTGAAAAGGAGAAACACAATGAACGAAGAACTCAAAGCAGCGCTGACCAAGTTGCAGACGGCCATCTTCGAAGCCGAGAAGCTCAAGCAATCTATTGGCTCTCGACTTGACCTGCAGCTCGTGTTGAACCATCTACATGAAGCCGCGGACGCTCTAGTGGCAGCGACAAAAGACAGCACGCCGCCAGTCGTAGATGCTGGAACGTTCTGAGCCCGGCTACTGAGCGCGACTCCAAACGATCCTTAACCAACCCGCTATGTCAAAATGAGGACACTCAATCGTCGCAATCTATGCGTGCGAGACGGATGCGACATTAGCGAGAAATCGCGTTCCTGCACTACCACGCCAGACGCGATTGCTGTGGCTGTAATCCAGATTCGCAGCGACTGCCAGACCCAACGAAACAGGCGTCAGAAAGTGATCGAAGTCGCACCAGGAACCGGGCGAATCAGCGAGTTATCACCCCGGAAAGCCAGGTCTACACCCCGGAGCCGATTACACACCGACAGGCACGCACGCGCTTTGTCGCTGCAGAACGGCACCAAACTAACCTCTGTTGTCTGAACGATATACCCCCATAGGGCTATTGGATTCCAAAACAAGCGCGAGCCAAATACCAGTCGCTGCCTAAAATTTATATTTCCGGGGTTCGATGCACAGCGGAATTCTATTCTTACTTGCCGGGTGCGGGGTGCTAGCGACTGGCTTGCGAGTGACGTAGATAGAGAGGTTGTTCATAAACTGATCGTCCCGCGTTCACGACCTCAGTGTCAACCAGCTCCTTGCGACAGGCTTCAGGTCGCCTTGCCACCGGCTTGCGGCACCCTAGCGACCGGCTTCCGGGCGATCGTGTAACACCTTCAGGCCGCTTTGCCACACGAACTGTGTGCGGCTGGTTCCAAGGTTTCGGCTTCTAGCCGATCCCAGCGCAACGAAATTCCAAGCAGCACCCGATCTTCTCACTGGCAACAGTGCCAGAAGCCTGGCCTGGCCGTTCACTCTGTCCAAGGGTGAACGCCAGGCCCCTGAACCAAATTCCTATTCAGGAGCTTTGTTTTGAGTCGCCGAAAAACCGTGGCTGAGTTGCAGGCCAGCGGTGGCTGGACTCACCTGTCCAAAGAGGAGCAGGCCAGGCGCCTGTCGCTCGAAGCACATATGCCCTTGCTTCCGCCAGGCCTCAACGAGTCCGAGCAAAATGACTTCGACAAGCTCTGCGTCCGACTCGGGGCGGCTGGTTGCCTGTGCAAAGAGGACGGCCCGGCAATCGTCGAGCTGATCAGACTGGTTGCGGCCCACGACATACAACGTGCTGACGTGATCTGGGGACGCCTGACATCCAGAACACCAGCATCACCAGCGGCAGTTCAGGAACAGCCACCGGCTCCAAAGGTCATTGCTCCGCCGCAGGCTCTCGCTGTTGCAAAGGCTTATGCGAATGACCTTGTGTCCGGAGCAGACGTTGCTGGCAAATTAGCACGGCTTGCTGCGAAGAGATTCTTGGACAACCTCGACCAGGTGCATCGCGTGGACTCACTTTCGATGAATCCGCAGCTCAGCGGTGCATAAATTACATCACGGGCCTTGGCCTCGATTTGTTGCCGTGGGAAACGTTTTGTCTTGCAAACATTTTTGGATTCAAGAAGGCAAATGGACTGCGGCGCTTCCGAGAAGCCATCATTCTTGTGGCAAAGAAGAACGGGAAGACCGAGCTCGCAGCCGCGATAGCGTTGTACTGCGCCGACACAGTTGCAGGCGATGGTGAGCCCAGGTCGAACGTGTTCTGCGCTGCAACTACGAAGTACCAAAGCCAATCTCTTTGCTACAAAGCCGCAGTCCGGTTAAGAAATAACACGCCTAGCCTCAAGGATCGGACAAGGGCATGGAAGAGTCAGAGCTGCATCGTGTTCGAGGACACCGAAGACAGTTTCTTTCAGCCGCTGGCTGCCAACAGTGAAAAACTCCAAGGCCAGTCGATGCACTGCGGCGTCCTCGATGAATTAGGCGATCACCCCACCAGCTCGCTGTATACGACATTCACTTCTTCATCGACAGGCAGGAAGCAGCCGATTGTGATCTCCATCACGACGGCCGGACTACACCGCGAGCAGATAGCCTACGAAGTCAGAAACCGTGCTGTGCAAGCTCTCGAGGGAAGCAACCCTGAAGCCGCTGACACGTTCTTCGCGCTCATTTGCGAGTTGGACGATGGCGATAACTTTGAGGACGAGGCAGTCTGGATCAAGGCTAACCCAAGCCTGGGCGTGCTCGTCCCGGTAGATAGCATTCGTGCTTTGCTGCAAGGGGCGAAGGCCATTCCGTCCACGATGACCGCCTTCAAGCGGTTCTCGCTGAACCAGTGGGCGGCCTCAACCACAACTGGCTGGATCAATTTTGATGATCTAACGAAGCAGGGCAACGCGCGCACATCACCGAAGCCGATAAACAGCTCTCCGTGGACAAGCGCATCGCGGCAGCTCTCGAAAGAAAGACGGCACCTGTTGCTTCAAAGAGCTTGGAGTTGAGCAAGCTCACGATGGACGAACTTATGGCCTTGCAGCGGAAAGAAAAAACCTCGAGGCCATACGCGGGATTTGACTGTGCGCTTGTGGACGACCTTACCGCGCTGTGCTGGTTCTATCCGCCTGCTAATGAGACCGATCCATTCGAGGTGTTCTTCAAAATCTGGTGCCCGGAAAACAACATCGAGCGCCGCAGCCGTGAGCAGAGAGTTCCGTATCAGAGCTGGGTCGACCAGAAATTCATTCAAACGACGCCAGGCGACACGACGGATTTTGATTTCCTCGAGGAACAAATCCTGGCGCTTCACAAGAAATTTAGCTTCGCCGAGTTTGGGTTTGATCGTGCACTGGTACCAGACCTAACACAGCGACTTGAGAAGAGCGGGATAAAAATGCTGGACGTGAAGCAAGGTTATGCCCTTAGTCCCGCGATTAAAAGAATCGAGAAGCTGATCATTGACCGCCGCTGGTGCATGTACGGTCATCCTGTGTCGAGCTGGTGCTTTTCCAACGTGCAACTCCGCATTGGCCCGATCAAAGCCGATGTTCAGCTTGCAAAAGATAAATCGAGGGAAAAGATTGACGCGGCAGCGGCGGCCTGCTTTGCGATGCATGTGTTTCTCAACCAGCCACAGCAGGCAAAGAATCCGAATAGCGTCGCGGCGGTGAGGATGATTTGATGGCCGAGAGACTACCAAGGATTTGTCGTGAGCCAGGATGCTGCGAGCGAACGAGGGATCGTTCCGGCTTCTGCAACGCTCACGTCGGGAAAAACTACGTGACCGAGCGCGTACGCGCCTACGACAAAGACCGGAAACAGGATCCCGTTTGGAAATTATATAACTGCGCGGATTGGCGACGCTTCACCATGTCACTCGAAGCCAATGGGAACGTGATCTGCCAGCGGATCGACGATGGTAAGCGTTGCACACAGCTTGTGGAGATTTGGCATCACATCGTCTCCCCGCGTGTCCGTCCGAGCTTGATGTATACAGCAAGCAATGTCGTTGGCGTTTGTAGACAGCACCATCCCATTACTGAAGGTGAGCCACCGGAAAATCTAGATCGTCTCGCTGAAATATATGTCCCTACGGTGTGGCGACCGCCACATTTCTAAACGCGTGATACTTTACTGGCAAGCCGCAGAGCTTTGTGCGGAGACGCTTCGCGATGTCACTTGCCGGAAAGCAATTCGGGAAGTTGAAGGCTCTAAGAGAAGTCAGACCGGACGTCTGGCAGTGCTCGTGCATTTGTGGCAACACGGTTGAACTGATCCGGTCTCTCCTAACGTGTCGCGTCGGCCCGAGACTGTGGCAGTAAAGAGCACGGCCACTTGAATGGTGTCCACGGGCACCTGCGAGTCACCAGGAACGGCAAGCAGTTGCGGACGCGTGAGTACAACAGCTGGCTGAGCATGAAGTACCGCTGCTTCGATCCGAAAGCCACTCACTTTGAAGATTACGGCGGGCGTGGAATTACTGTCTGCGATCGCTGGCTCGGGCCGGAAGGCTTCATTCATTTCCTGGCCGACCTTGGGCCACGACCTCTCGGCATGTCGCTTGAGAGGGAAAATGTGAACGGGAATTACGAGCCGCAAAATTGCAAATGGGCAACGGCCGTCGAGCAACGACTCAATCAGCGGCGCAGTCAGGATGACGACACATGTGTGGTGCTAGTGCCCGACGAACTTGAAGTGGTGATTGTGTAACACCTTCCAGAAAGCGCGAGGTATCTTCTAATGGCTAATTCATACATCGTTCAGCAAGCATCGCAGGTCGCGATCGGGGCAGCGTCTGTCACCGTAGCGTTCCCGCAGGCTCTTACCGCAGGCAACCCCATCATCGTTGCGATCGTGGCACTCGATACTGGCGCGGCTGTTTCTGCAGACCATAATGAATCCTCGTTCTCGCCTTGGACGTATGGGTCTGTCACTGATACGCAAGGCCATAATGTGTACGACGTGGGCGGCGAATCACTCCGCATCACCGGCGACCGAACAAACGGACACACGATCTATAGAGGTAGTCACGTATTGCAGCCCGTTCTTTGGAAATGGTGCGCTGCCTGGCGGGAATAACTCAGTAACCTTCACATTCAATCCAATCAGCACAGCGGCTAACTGCATCGTTGGGGTCGCCGTGTTCGAATTGTCTGACGGCGGCAACGCTGATGCTGGGCTTGCCAATGACACTAGCGCGGATCAAAGTGTTAACACGACGTGGCCTGTGGCCGATGGGCTGCCTGGCGGTCTGAACTGGGACGGCAATGCTGGAACCGGATTCTTTCTGGCCGGTGGTGTTTTCACAAACGATGGCAGTGAGCTTACTGGTGGCCCTGCTGTAACTGACTCACCGGCGTTTGACCTTGCTCTTCACGCCGCGACTGCCGCGCTAAATGCAACCAAATCTACGATTGGCGCCCAGGCGGTGCTATCGTCAAACACAGCCGCATCGGGCAACACGGCTACACCCTTTGGAAACACGCCGGGTTCATCGGCTATCATCGCGGCGGCGTCCGCTGGTGCATCCTTCCCGCTTTACAACACGCCGCTCGCACAGCAGCCCGCGCCGATTCCATCGGTTGCGCCCGGAAGCTACAGCGGATCACAGTCCGTGACGCTTTCATCGCTCTCAAGCACTGCCATTTACTACACGACTGACGGTAGCACGCCGACGACTTCGTCCACACGGTACACGAGCGCGATTACTGTCAGTGCATCAATGACGATCAAAGCAATTGCGGCCGGCAGCGGGCTATCGAACAGCTCAATCATGGGTGCTCAATATACGATCACAGGCGGTGGCGGTGGAGGCTCGTCCTCAGTGTTTTTGGGGTCGGTAACGATCGTTTCTTCAGTGCCTAGCGGCAAACGTGATTGTTTTCTCGGAACGGTGCACGTTGTGGGATCCGCACCAGCGGGTGCCACTAATAATTACCTCGGTCACGTCCGGACGATCGCATCTGCGCCCTCAAATGGATCGAACCCGACGTTGGGGAACGTAGTTGTCTTGACAGAGCCGCCAAGCGACGATGCCCCGGATAACTGGTTGGGCTCAGTCGTTGAAAGCTAAGGACGGACGCAGCCGCCTTCAGGGCCGAGTGCGTCCATCACCAGATCGCGAACCAGCACTTCGACAGTCACGTTTCGCTCATCAGCGAGCTTCGACAGGCGGCGCATTTCAGCTCTGGTGAAAATGTCACCGATGGGCTTACCTGTGCCGACGGGCTGTCCCTTCGTTGCTGGAAAAACTTCAGGTCTCTTAGCCATTTGGTTTCCCCTTGCTGACCGAGGCCTTTGCCTCGGCCTTCGCTTTTTCCTTCGCAAGTTTGGCTTTTCCTTCTTCCCGAACTTGATCGAGCTAAAGTCACAGGGCAAGTAGCTCTCACGGTCGCACCCGCTTCCTGAGCACCTGAATGCCGCACAGGAGTACGAGTGCCGCAACCAGTTTTTCGATCACGTAAGGGCCGCTGAGAATCAGGACACCGATGCTCAGGGCAAGCACGAAATAGATGATGTACCTTGCGAACCGCAGGCACAGCTCGAGGTAGTTAGCCAGGAATGTCATGGCCGGGTACCTCTCGAATTCCGGCGCTCCTTGAAAAGAACTTTAATGCCGTACAGGAGTGCGAACAGACCAACGGCTCCGACTACGTTGCTCCAGCCGTCCCCGTAAAATAGTGCACCGACCACAGACCCGACAGACATAAGACCGAGAATGATCAACCATGCCGTAATGAACAGATCAAAGCGGTCGGCCTTGAATGTTGGTTGGGTCAACCTTTTGAGTTCGTCCATCGTCTTCTACCTCACCGTGCCGGCCCGATCGCGCTTGGTGCTTCAGGCGGGCCTAGCGATTCGTGGTATCTCCAGTTTGAACCTCTCCCGTGCGTTTCCAGATCCGAAGCAGCGTGTCGTTGCTCAACTGGTAAGATTGGTGTGCGGGCTCTAGGAGAAATGAAAAGGGCCGAACCCTTCGGCCCGGCCCTGGTAGATCGGTTTGGTGGTTAGTTCTTCGACGCGGTCTTTGCCTCGGCCTTCGCTAGTCGCTTCTCAGCCTTCGCCAGCCTCTTCAGTTCCTTGGCAGTTGCAAACTTCCCCGCCTTTGAAGCTCCATCGTGAATTTTCACCTTCGGCTCTTTGTCCAGATTGATGTAGGCAACCCCAAATTCCTTCGGTGTGTAGGCAAGCAGCACCTGGGCATAGTGAGTCCATTTCCCTGTCAGCCTGGCGGCCAATACCCGATCGACGGCCGGTCGGGGCTTTAAATCCTTCAGTGCCTCACCTAATGCGTTCAACGCTTTCTTGCTGAGTTCCATTCGTTTTCTCCCTGGCTGAAATTTGAACTACTGGCGCATAGCGTCCCCAGGATCACGAGCTGTCGGCAATGGCTTGGAGGTACTGCAGATTGGTGGCACGTATGGCCCGGCTAGAGCGCTACTTCACGGTCGAGGAAACCAATCTTCGGCGTGCTGTTCGAAGTATTCGGTAATTTCGGAGATGAAATTAACGCAAGCGGTGCAGTATTGCTGCAGAATTTCTGGTGTCACGTAAAGATCCTCGCCTGAGAGCGGACGATGAATCCGGAATCGGGTACTGCCCATCCCTGGGGATAAGTCGCGAAAATACGGATTTTCAAACAGCTCAGGCCGCATGTCCCTCAGCCGTTCTGCGGATGGGCCTTCGGCATGCTTTGTGGCATTCGCCAGGAGTCTTAGTTCCCCAATGGTTGGCCATGATGGCAATGTGTTTAGCTCAAGTTCGAAATGTAATGCATACCAAGCGGTCACTGCTGCTATGCCTGAGTCAGTGAGACGATCCACGATGAACGCACCATCGCGGCACAGATCGGCGAGTTCCTGCTCAAGACGGTGAAAAAGCCCGACTGCGAGTAGGTTCAAAACGGACTGGCGCAGGCCATACATGGTCTCGTAGAAAACTAATCCCTTGTCCTGTGCGCGTTCCGCGAGAAGGGCCACGTCACCGTCCCAGTTGTCGTCTGCGGGCTGGGAACAGAGCCTCGCGTATTCGGCATTTGCTATTTGCTCGGCTCGTGCGTTCAAGTTCTCGAACGTCGGCAACAGGTCGCGAAAAATACATTCGCCATAGGCGCGAATCTCTGGCAGCGTAGAGCCATTGATGCGCCAAACCATGTAGCTTCCTTGGACAGCCATCGAGTGCTTGACACCTCTTACCGGAATGATACTAAACACAGACTGAAATGAATCGAATTTTGCACAGTGAAACTGAGTCGCTTGATTCTAAGCTTAGGGTGCGTTAGCCTGCATTTCAGTCTGCCTGTATGCCTCTTCAAACAACAGTGGAGTCGCCGCCTTATCGCTGGGGGAAATTTCAAGGCTGGATGTTTGTCCTGGGTTCCCCGATTGTTCTGGTGCTATACGTCTACTTCCTATTTTTCCCTGTTAACGTTCTTCCCCGACGTGCCTTGTTTGAAGGAATCGTGCTGTGTCCGCTAGTGTTTTTAATGGGTCTCGGCATACTGAAGAAACGATTGTACGGGCTAATTTTCGTTTATGTGATGCTGGTATATTATCTCGTGGCGTGCGCGAGAGCCTTTGCATCCCACGTTCCAGAGGTTGCAAAGTATTCTGTCCTCAGCGTTTTCGTTTGGATCGTCTGCACCGTCTACTACTTCAAGAGAAGGGCTGAGTTCCACTGAAGCCCGATCCCACTGTCGGTGATCTGTTTGTCGCTTTGCGTGCAGTGCCACGCCGACTGTTGGACGTGCGGCTGTCTACGATCGCCCGGCCAGCGTTCGTTGTTGTCATTGCGGCAGCGTACGTTGGTTCCGTGTTGTTACTGTTTAAGATTTTGAGCTACTGGTGGAACATACCGAATTACTACTACGGGATCGCGTTTGTTCTGGCTCCATTGCGGTACTTCATTTCTTGGCTGCGGGACAGAAAGCAGTCGCCCAAGACAAGCGTGTCCGGAAAATGAAAGCCTTCGCGAAGCACCCGCGACGGTAAGCCCGCCTGACAGTTGCCTCACTTCTTGCGCGATCCGATGATTACAGCAGCGCGAGGAGCGTAACGACAGCGGGCCAATTATCAAAGAGACGGCCAAGAATGCGAATTAAACGGCTACCTTCGAGAAGGTAACCGACCATTGCACAAACACCAGCAAAGACGACAAGGGAAAATATCTGAACAAGGAAAGAGGATTCTTCTGCTTTGCCCCGGCGCAAAGTCATAAAGCAAGTCTGCCATAACGCTGATCCGATTTAGCATGCCGTCGAACGTAGCGTTTGCAAAGGAATCACACCTGTCCCTTGGTTCAGGTAGTCGCACGGTAACGTGTGCTGGTAGTTTGAACAGGGAGGCTCGCCTGGGATATGCGCTTCGTGCTGATGGTAATCGCGCTCCTCTTGTGGTGGGCGGTGGGGAAGTGGCGGAGCGAAACAGCTGAGGCACAACGTAAACTCAAATACAAAATGCAGAAGTGTGCGGACGCTTACAACGCACAGTTGAGATCCAATTACCGAAAATGGTTCGACGAGATGACGAAAAAGGGCTATCGCCCCGATTATGTTTCCAGCATCCGTGCGCTGACCCCAGAAGAAATAGGAGTAGAGGAGTGGGAGACCCCAGCAGACTATTTGAAAATGGATCCCGACTGGCGCAATCATCCGGACAGCAAGGAGCTGGTGGCACAGTCCTACTCGGATTCCGAGTGGGAGACGATGAAGCGGCCGGAATTTGAGGAGCTACGAAAGCTGCGGCAGAGCAGGTAGCCTTACAATCGGATATTTTTCAACATGAAATTGACAGCCGTGGAGACGCGCCCTAAGCTGAGTTTCAGCTTCCCTCGGCCACGAAAATCCCGAAAGCAAGGCGGGTGCTGCGAATGAGCGCCGACGATATATCGAAAAGCGACGTGTACGAGCAGGACTGCGAATTTGCTAGGTATCACGACGGTTTGATGTGGGGCCGGTTTGGGACGGCGGCCGCGATAGAAGCTGCGATCTTATACGGTCGCTTTCAGGTCGGCTTCTTACCCGTCGCTTATCAAAAGGCGTTCCTGATTTGTGGGGCCGTGCTTGTGTTCCTGTGCTGCGTACTGACCTTCGTAAATCGCGGATTTTCGAAGATGCATCTCAGGCGCGTAAAAGAGGCCGAAGAAAAATCTGGTGTCCGGTTTGATCGTGAACAGCCATATCTGCCAGCCGAAATATTCCTGTGGCCGGCCGCGATTATTCTGAACGTCTCAAACGTATGGATTATTTCCGGGCTGTTTTGCGGATCAAGCTGCAACGGGATCCACTAGCCACTCTCCCGCCGCTTCGTTCAAACTGGACTACACTGGGGTCAGTATAACCACGTTGACCACATTGAGGCGCGGTTTTGAGGTGACGCACTTCCCGAAGTGACGACACCAGAAAGACTTAGGATTTTTAACCCCTAACCTTCTAAGCAGAGGGTCGGGAGTTCGAATCTCCCCGGGCGCGCCACTTACTTCACTTTTCCGCTTACAGGGCTTATCACGCACTGAGAACATCTTCGCTGTGCCGCGGCTTTCAATTTCCTGTGCTGTGTTGCGAGTCGGGGCGCGGAGAATTTAGGACGGCGACGAGCCAGGGGATGATTACCTGCTTGAAGATGATTGGGTCGGGCCACACTTTTACCTGCCGGCCTAGATGGCCGCCTTTGGGATTGATCCACGCGTCCTTGGGAGTTTCGCCGCTGTTGAGGAGGAGATCGATGTCGGAGATGGGGACTTGCGTGTCGAGAGTGCCGGCGAGAATGTGCATGGGGGCTGAGGGTTTGTCGAGCAGGCCTTGGGCTTTGAGCGACATTTTGGGGAAGATGGCTTCGAGGTCTTCGAGGGAATTGACGCCATCGAAGATGGACATCAGCGCGGGGACTTGATCGAAGAGGTATTCGCGATTGCCGAGGGAAGAGTTCATGAGGAAATCTTTTTGGAAGAACTCGTCAACGGGTGGCGATTGGGCGCTGATGGCTTTCAAGCGGGCGCGTTCGACGATGCCTAGCTTGACGCTCCAATAGGCGCCCCAGCTTACACCGTGCAGGGCGATGCGCGATTTGTCGATTTCCGGGCGCGACTGCACGTAATCGATTACGCGTGAGAGCATGCGGTCGGCGTTGGGGCTTACTTTGATGGGAGCTTGGCCGGTGCCGGGACCGTCCACGGCGAGATAGCCTACGCCGAAGGGGAGAATGGCGCTGAAACTTTCGGCGAGATCTTCTTTGCGGCTATCGAGGCCGTTGACGGCGATGACTAGCGGAACTGGGGAGGTGGCATTTTTCGGGAGACGAAGATAGCCGATGATTTCTGCGCCCTCGAAGGGAATGTGGACGATTTCCATCGGGGGATCCCAGAATTTGGTATGCGCGCGGAAAGCTTCCAGGGCTTTGGCGTAGGCGCGTTGTTTGCCGGGGGAAGTCGGGACCGGCCAGCGGCCGAAGGAATAGAGACGCCAGGCGCGGATGTAATCGGCGTTGGCTTTCGTGGGATCGGATTTTTCCAGCGACTGGCCTTCGGCCATGTAGCGATCGGCGACGGAGATGAAGGCGGCGGCCCATTCGTCTTTATCGCGGGTTTTGATTTTGTCGAAGGCTTCGCGGAGATCGGCGGGATCGAGGCCGATTACCGGGTACATGCCGTTTTCGGCGCGTCTGAGCGCTTCTGCTTTGATTTCGTCGAGGGTGCGCTCGGGGCGTTCTTGCGCGGCTGCGGCAGCCGCGAAGATCGAAAATGCCGCCAGCGCAAGCAGCAAAAAATGCAGATCGGGAAGCGATCATGTGCATGGAATTTCCCGTGCGCTGGCTCATCAGAAGATGAGTTTCAGTCCCAACTGAATCGACCGGCTTCCGCCCGATCCGAGAACTGGATTGGTAGCAGCGACGTCGGGTGTGGCGCAACCGCAGCCGAAGCCGGTGCTCAGCACCGATGGATCATTCATACCGAAACCGTTTTGCCCGCCGAACGGATTGGCGAAGAGCGGATGATTGAGAATGTTGAAGAACTCTGCGCGGAATTGCGCGGTGAGGCGCTCTCCGATTTTGGTGTTCTTGGCCACGGAGAAATCCCAATCGCGGAAGCCGGTGTCGCGGAACGTGTTGCGGCCCATGGTGCCGAAAGTGCCGATCGCGGCGGGGACCATGGCGGAATTTTTCTCGGCGTAGCAGCCGAACAGATTCAGGGAAGTCTGCATTCCGGGTGTTGAAGCGGCGTTATTGCAAACAGCCGGTGTGGTGCCCGGGCCGAAATAAATGGGGAGATTGGCTGGATTGGAGCTGAAATCTTTCGGATTGCCGACGAAATCCCAGCGGTCCACGCCTTCTCCGGTGCCGCTGATGTCATCGCCAGTGTCCATGGGCCCCCACGGTTGCGCTCCGAAGGCGCTGACGATGGAAATCAGTTGCCAGCCTTTCAGCAGCTGGGCGTAACCGTCCTTTCCGGGGATGTTGTATGTGATGGAGAGAGTAAAGCGCTGGCGCATATCGAAATCGCTGCTGGCGTATTCGCGTTGCGGATTGGTGGCGTCCTGGGGCAGGCCGAGGCCGGCGCCGAAATCCCAGTTGGCTCCAACATCATCAAGAGCGTGCGAATACGTGTAGCCGGCGACCATATTCAGGCCGTGATAGTTGCGCGAGTTCAGCGTGACTTGCAGGGCCTCGTAATTCGAGCGATAGATGTTGGCCATTTGATAGATGCTGCTCAAATAGGGGAAGGCGAGATTGAACGGGCGGCCCGCTTGCTCGGCAACGGGGTCTGACGCGCCGCCAGCGATTGCTGCGGGGGTCCAGCCCGAACCTACCGCGGGTTGATTGATGTCGCGAACGCCCATCAGGTTCGTGCCGCGGTTGGCTACGTAGGCCACTTCGAGGGAAAGGTTGTTTGCGAGGGCTTGCTGGATATTTACATTCCAGAAGGTCACGTAGGGTGTAGTGATGCCGGGATTCACGCCAAATATGGAACAGGTCTCGAGTTGCACTGGCTCGCAATCCACCTGCGCGCGGGCGAACGGCGGCGGAACGCTGACACCCCAAGTGTCCCAAGGCGTCGGAGGATTGGGGATGTTCTGAATTCCGGAAGTAATTTTTCCGGGTCCCGGCACGCCATTGAGGATACCGCCGGTAGGCACTGTGTCCAGACCGAAAACGTTGTTGAAGGCCAGAAATGCTTCCCAGTTCACGGTTTCATAGGTGATTCCAAAACCGCCGCGCAGAACTGTTTTGCCGCTTCCAAAAATGTCCCAGGCTGCACCTACGCGCGGAGCAAAATCCTTGTGATCTCCATTGTATGGCTCGTTGATCTGCTGACCGACTTGCACCAGACCCGCGGTGGGACTGAAATTGCCGAGGAGATTGTTGGCTTCTTTGATTACGCCGTTGTATTCGTAGCGGAGACCAAGGTTAAGGGTGACTCTGGGAGTGATGCGCCAGTCATCGCCGACAAAGCCTGCTTCCGACCAGTTGTGAATGTTGCGAATGGGTGTGGCGCCGACGAGCGCGTGGGTGGGGAAGGGAATCGTGCCGCTGGGATCGCCGGCGAGGAAGTCCTCCAGGATACTCGAGCCAGGAAAAGCGGCGCCGCCGGAGAAAATGATGTAGCCCTTGCCGTCGCCAAATGCGCCGCCGCTGAAGCTGTCGCGATGCAGCTCGAATCCGAATTTCAGGGCGTGCTTGCCGATGGCGTAGGAAACGTGATCGACGAATTGATCGCGCTGATCGGGGCCCTGGAATTTGGGCCACTTGAAGCCGCCCAAGGTTTCGAACAGGCCGCCGAAGCCCTTGATTTTCAAGCGCGGCAATCCACCGTAGATTGGATTGGTGACGCCATCGTCGATGCCCGAGACTTGCGGCCGATTCGTTGTGATCGGCGGAGTAGGTGGGCTGAGTCAGACGGTTGTATCCGAAACGCGCTTCGTTCACCCAGTGCGAATTGGGAACATAGGTCCAGTTGGCGCCCGCGACTTGCGCACGTGTGTGAATGAGAGTGAGCCATTGCGGCTGGAGCTGAAAGGCGTCGTCCACCGTTCCGGAATTGTTGCCGAAGAAATAGCGCGCGCTGATAGTGCTGCGATCGTTGAGGTGATAATCAACTTTTGCGACGGCGTTGTCGGCGCTAACGGTGTTTGGGAAGCCGGTGACAAACGAATTGGATTGCGTGTTGTTGAGAGGGAACCCTTTTCCATTGCACGATACCGGCGGGCCGAGAACGCAGCCCGCGACGTTCAGGCTGACCTGGCTGGGCGTCACGCCGTTGGCGATCAGATCGGAAATTGCATCGGGAATGCTGCTGCTGGGGCCGAGGCCGGGATCGGTGGTGGGAACGTTCACGACCGCCGAATTGCCGACCGTGTAGCGCTGGCCTTCATAGCCGCCGAAGAAAAACAATTTATCCTTAATCATCGGACCGCCGGCCGTGCCGCCAAACTGTTCGAGTGTGCGAGGTGTTTTGGGGGTGCCGGTGACGTCGAAAACGTTGCGGGCATCAAGCGCGGTATCGCGGCCGAAAGCGTAAGCGCTGCCGTGGAGCGAGTTGGTGCCCGATTTCAGGGCTACATTTACGATCGCGCCAGGTTTCCAGCCGTACTCCGCCGGGGGATCTTCGATCAAATTGAATTCCTGAATGGCGTCGATGGGGAGGATTGTCGCGGAATCGCCGGCGATGCCGGAGCCGTTGATGATGCTCTGTCCCGAAAATGGCTCGCTATTGAAAAGGCCGTCGATGAAGTAGGCGTTGTCCTCGGCGCGCAGACCGTTGGTGCTGGTGGTGGAAAATCCGCCGCCGGGATAGCGCACAACGCCGGGGCGCAATTGCAGCAAATTTTCGTAGTTTCTGCCGTTCAGCGGCAGATCCGAGATTTCTTCGTTGCTAAGCGTGCCGCCAAGGACGGATGAAGTGGTGTTTACGAGCGGAACTTGCTCGGTGACCTCGATGGTCTCGGAGGCTTCGCCGGGCCGCAGTACGACATCGATGCGGGCATCCTGGGCGACTTCGACCTGGACGTTCAGGCGTTCGAGGGTCTTGAATCCTTTCGCCGTGACGACCAGCTTATAGTTGCCAGGGAGTAGATCGGGTGCGAGGTAGTTGCCGGATGCGTCGGTAATTATAGAGCGCGAGATCCCGCGGTCCGTGTCGGTAATAGTCACCGTGGCGCCAATGATGGCCGCGTCGCTTTGATCGCGCACGCTGCCTAGGATTCGGCCGGTGTAGCTCTGCGAGAAGGCTGGCAAGCTGACGACGAATAGCGTGATGACGACGGGTAAAACTCTGGAGAGCGGAGCCCGGCGCACGCTCGCAAGGAAGCTGGACACAGGATGGCGCATTGAACCTCCTCGACGACTAGAATGCTAGTCGGAGCCCCACTGGTCTAGAGACTCTACCACCTAAAAGGAAAAGTGTGTCAAGAAAATTCCTCGAGAAAAGGAAGTAAGGGCCGGAGCTTGAAAGGGATATAGTGAATTGACAGATGTGGTATGGGGCGTGGTATGGTGGTATGACCTAGAGACCTTTGGCCTTCGATCTGATCTTTAGCGATGACGACTTGGGTGCAGATGGGCCGGGCAAGCGATGTCAAATCACGGAAATGCGTGTGGTATATTGGCTGGACCAGGACGACGCCTTTGCGCGGCTTAGGGGGCTAGTGCCATGTATAAGACCGTTCAAACCTCCCGGCTTTATGAGCAAATCGTCCAGCAGATAGAAGAATCGATACTAAAGGGTGCGCTAAAGGAAGGTGACCAGCTTCCTGCGGAGCGGGAATTGGCGCAGCAATTTGGAGTGAGCCGGACGGCGGTGCGCGAAGCGGTGAAGACTTTGCGCGAAAAGGGATTGGTGGAAGCCTATCCCGGGCGCGGGACATTTATTACCAACGGGACCTCGCAGGCCATCCGGCAGTCCCTCGATCTGATGATCAAGATCGGGCAACCGGATGGCTCGCTGCAACTGGCGGAGGTGCGCACGATTCTGGAGCCTGAGATTGCGGCGCTGGCGGCGACGCGGATCGAAGAGCAGCATCTCGCGATGATGCGCGAGGCGATCGGCGTGATGGAAAGCGCGTTGAAGGATCCTGACGCGTATATCGAGGCGGATCTGGATTTTCATCTGGCGCTGGCGGAGGCGGCGGCAAATCCGCTGATTCTTTCGCTGCTCGATTCCATCGTTGGTTTGCTGCGGGAACAGCGATTGGGGATTTTCTATGTGGAAGGCGGACCGGAGCGCGGGCAGTTCCACCACAAGCGGATTCTTGAAGCGGTGGAGAAGCGTGACGCGGAAAAAGCGCGGGCGGCGATGAAAGAGCACCTGGAGCAAGTGCGCGAAGATTCGCGCGGTCCGGCGAGTGAACGCGGACGAGCCAATTCGAAAGCTAGTTAGGCGACGGGAGATTTCCGAGCATGGCGAATCTGGGCTTCGTGGGCCTGGGCGTGATGGGCAGCCAGATGGTGGCGCGGCTTCTTGGCAAAGGCCACAGCGTTACCGGATACAACCGAACGCGAGCCAAGGCGCAGTGGTTGATCGAGCGCGGGATGAAGTGGGCGGGTTCGCCGCGGGCGGTTTGCGCGACGGCGGATATTACGTTCGCGATGGTGACGAACTCCGGAGCTCTCGAAGCGATCATGAATGGGCCGGACGGAATTTTCGCCGCTCTCACTCCCGCAAAAACTTTCATTGATATGAGCACGGTGAGTCCGGCGTTCAGCCGCGAGACTGCGGGCCGAGTGCGCGAAAAGGGCGCGGACATGGTGGAGGCGCCGGTTTCTGGAAGCGTGATTACGCTGCAGGAGGGGAAGCTATCGGTGATGGTGAGCGGGCGGCGCGAAACGTTTGAGCGTGTGAAGCCGATCCTGCAGGACATCGGGCCGAAGGTGACTTATGTGGGAGATGACGGCCTGGCTTTGTCTATGAAGATCGCTACGAATTTGAGCCTTGCGGTGCAGATGCTGGCGTTTTGCGAAGGCGTGCTGCTGGCGGAGAAGAGTGGAATCGCGCGCGAGACGGCGGTGGATGTGCTGACGCACAGCGCGGTCGCTTCGCCGATGATTCAGTATCGCGGGCCATTTGTGTTGCAGCAGCCGGATGAGGCTTGGTTCGACGTGAACATGATGCAGAAAGACATGCTGCTGGCGTTGGAAATGGGCCGGAAGCTGGATGTTCCGCTGCCATCAACCGCGCTGGCGAACGAATTTCTTACTGCGGCGCGGGGGATGGGCCTGGAGAAAAAAGATTTTGCGGTGATTTTTGAGGTGCTGGCGCATATGTCGGGAGTTTCTAAATGACGACGGCCGCAAAGCAGCCGGCCGGGCATCCGGAAGCAACGGTGGAGCTGTGGCTGCGCATGTACCGGAAAATGCTGGCGATTCGCTTGTTCGAGGAGCAGGTGAGTGAGTTGTACAAACGAGCGCTGATGCCGGGGTTGGCGCATTTGTATTCTGGGGAGGAAGCGGTGGCGGTCGGCGTTTGTGAGGCGCTGCGGCCGGACGATTACATAACGAGCACGCATCGCGGGCACGGGCATTGTCTGGCTAAGGGCGCGGCGCCGGATCAGATGTTTGCGGAGTTGTTGGGCAAAGAAGCGGGGTATTGCCACGGGAAAGGCGGATCGATGCACATCGCCGATCCCGCTACGGGGAATTTGGGAGCGAATGCGATTGTGGCCGGGAGTGCGGGAATCGCGACGGGCGCGGCGTTTTCGGCGCAACGCTTGGGCACTGGACGAGTGTCGGTTTGTTTTTTTGGCGAAGGAGCGCTGGGGCAGGGCGTGTTGTACGAAGTGATGAATCTGGCGCAGCTTTGGAAATTGCCGGTAATTTACGTTTGCGAGAACAATCTTTATACCGAGTACACACATTTTTCGGAGACGACGGCCGGGGATATTGAGGCGCGCGCGAAGGCGTTTGGGGTCTACGCGGAGAGCGTGGACGGGCAGGATGTGCGTGTAGTGCACGCGGCGGCGACGCGAATGGTATCGCGGGCGCGCGACGGGGGCGGGCCGGCGTTTTTAGTTTGCAATACATACCGCTACAGTGGGCACCACGTCGGCGACATCAATCGCGAATACTACCGTTCGAAGCAGGAAGAGCAGCGCTGGGCGAAGGAGCGCGATCCGATTCAGATCTTAGCGAGCTGGATGGTGGAGCAGGGGCTTGCGGATGAGGAGTCATTTGTACGGATTCGCGCGGAGATTGCCGCGGAGATAAAGAGTGCCGTGGAGTTTGCGATTGCGGCACCTTATCCGAAGGTCGACGAAGTCAGCCAGGATGTTTATGCCTGAAGTTGGCACGCGGGAGATTACCTTCGCCGAGGCGGTGCGCGAGGCACTGGCCGAGGAAATGCGCCGCGATTCGCGCGTTTATATTTTGGGCGAGGACGTGGCCGAGGCGGGAACGCCGTTCAAGGTATTGTCCGGGCTGGTCGAGGAATTCGGCAGCGCGCGCGTGGTGGATACGCCCATATCGGAGGCGGGATTTACGGGCGTGGCTGTTGGCGCGGCTATGACGGGGATGCGGCCGGTTGTGGATATCATGTTCGGCGATTTCATTACGCTGACCATGGATCAGATGGCTAATCAGGCGGCGAAGGTGCATTACATGTCGGGCGGGAAATGGAAAGTGCCGATGGTGATGCGGACCACGCTGGGGGCGGCGCGGCGTTCGGCGGCGCAACATTCGCAATCGCTGCATGCTTGGTTGAGCCATGTGCCGGGATTGAAAGTTGTGCTGCCCTCGACGCCTTATGATGCCAAAGGACTTTTGAAGACGGCGATTCGCGATGAGAACCCCGTGGTCTTCTTTGAAGACAAGATGATGTACAAGATGAAAGGACCCGTGCCGGCGGAGGAATATACGATTCCCTTGGGCGTGGCGGATGTGAAGCGCGAGGGCCGCGATGTGACCATCGTGGCGACGAGCAGCATGGTGCAAGTGGCGCTGGGGGCCGCGAAGATGCTGGATGAAATTGGGATCAGCGCGGAGGTGATTGATCCGCGGACTACCTGGCCGCTGGACGAGACGACACTGGTGGAATCGGCGAAGAAAACTTCGCGGGCGATCGTGGTGGATGAGGGTTACGCACGGTACGGCGTGACCGCGGAAATCGCGGCGGTGATCGCCGAAGGGGCTTTTTATAATTTGGATGGGCCGGTGCGGCGGATTGGGGCGATGCATGTGCCGATTCCGTTTTCGCCGCCGTTGGAAGATGCGACAGTGCCGAATGAAAACGCTGTTTTTGATGTGGCGCGCGAACTTTGCGGCCGGGCTTGAATAGCACATACGGGAGGCATGCCATGGCGCTGCCGACTTCCGGGACGATGGCGGTGGATTGGGAGCAGCGGGTGGATTTCGACCGCTTGCGCACGCAGCGATTGGCGCGGGCGAAGGGATTGCTGGCGAAATCGGAGATGGGGGCGCTGCTGTGTTTTGACATGAACAATGTGCGCTATTTGACCGCTACGCACATTGGCACCTGGGCGCAGGACAAGGCTAACCGTTTTACTTTGCTGCCGCAGAACGATGAACCGATCTTGTGGGATTTTGGATCGGCGGCGCGGCATCACCAACTTCATTGTCCGTGGCTTGGCGAGCGCTCGCGGGCCGGGATTTCGGTGTTGCGCGGGGCGATGACACCGGAGATGGGTCGCGCGGAGGACGTGGCGCGGAAGATCCGGATCGAGCTGGAGAAGCGCGGTTTGATGAAAGAGCCGCTCGGCGTGGACATTATCGAGCCGCCTGTGCTTTTTGCCTTGCAGCGTGAAGGGATCAACGTTGTAGACGGGCAGGCGCTGATGTCCGAGGCGCGCGTGATCAAGACGCAGGATGAGATCACGCTGCTGAATATGTCGGCGATGATGGTGGATGCGGCGTATGACGAGCTTTATCGCGCGATGAAGCCGGGAATGCGGGAGAACGAGGCGGTCGGGCTGGTCAGCAAAGTTTTATACGACCTGGGATCCGAATATGTCGAAGCGGTGAATGCGATTTCGGGCGAGCGCTGCAATCCGCATCCGCATGTGTTTTCGGATCGCGTCCTGCGGCCGGGTGATCCGGTTTATTACGACATTTTGCATTCCTACATGGGCTACCGCACTTGCTATTACCGGTGCTTCACGATCGGCTATGCTTCGCACGCGATGGTGGACGCTTACAAGCGCTGCCGGGCGTATCTCGATGCGGCGATTTCGTTGGTGCGACCGGGGCGTACGACCGCGGACATCGCGGCGGTGTGGCCGAAGGCGCAGGAGTTTGGCTTTCCGGATGAAGAGGCGTGCTTCGCGCTGCAGTACGGACACGGCATCGGCCTGGCGATTTGGGAGAAGCCGGTGATCAGCCGGCTGGTTTCCTTTGACCATCCCTGCGAGATCAAGCCGGGCATGGTGTTTGCGCTGGAGACCTTCTGGCCTTCCACCGATGGATGGAGCGCGGCGCGAATTGAAGAAGAAATTGTGGTTACGGAGACGGGCCACGAAATCATCACGCGATTTCCGGCGGAGGAATTGCTCGTGGCGGGCTCGCACTACTTCACCGTGAACGGGCCGCTGGCTGCGGTGCGCGAAACCGAGTCGCCGGAAACTAAGCGCTACGTGAAGGCCGTGGAAGCCAGCGCGCGAACCGAGCGCATGAAAGTCGGCGACTGATATTCTCTCTGCGAATCCTCCTTACATTATGGCCATCAGCGTCGTAATGCCTGCACTGGAATTGGCGCAAGAAACCGGCAAGGTGGTGGCTTGGCGGAAGAAAGAGGGCGAGAGTGTGCTCAAGGGCGAGCCTCTGCTGGAAATTGAGACCGACAAGGCCGTGGTGGAAATTGAATCGCCAGGAGATGGAACGCTGGCCGGCGTGAGCGCACAGGTGGGAGATGTAATTCCCGTGGGGAAGACGATTGGGTGGTTGATTCAGCCCGGGGAAAGACTTCCCACGAGCGCGGCAGAACCGCATTTTTCAGCGCGCGTGAAGACCGAAGCCGTGGGCCCCGCACAGGCGGTCAAGCGCGAAGCCGCGAGGTCCAGCAATGCGAGAGCGAATATCTCGCCAAAAGCGCGGCGACTGGCGCAGGAACGGGGAGTCGATATTGGCCGGGTAATTGGTTCAGGGCCGGATGGTGAAATTCTCGCGGCTGATATTCTGGCAGCCGCACAATCGCAGCATGAGCAAGCTGGAACGAGTATTAGAGCAAGAGAGAATGCGTCCGGCGTGCAGGGTTTGAGCGCCGTTGGCCGGCTTATGGCCGAGCGCACGACACAAAGTTGGGCGAGCGTGCCGCATTTTTTCGTCGTGCGCGCGGTCGATGCCGGCGCGCTGAATAAGTTTCGCGAGCAACTCGCCGCGAATCGGGGGCAGAGCAGTCATGTGACGGTTACGGACCTTCTGACCGCGATCGTCGCCCGGGTTCTTGTCAAACATCGTCGGCTCAACGCAATCTGGACCAATCAAGGTGTCAGCGAATATCCCGACATCAACATTGGACTTGCGGTGGCCGTGAAAGACGGCGTGGTTTCGGTCGTGATACGCAACGCCAATCGCGCGACGCTCGTGGACATTGCCAATCAGCGCCACGAACTGAGCGAGCGGGCTCGCGCTGGACGATCGCGCCCTGCCGACATCACTTCGGCGACATTCACCATCAGCAATTTAGGTATGTATGACGTGGATGCGTTTACGGCCATTGTCACCCCGGCGCAGTCTGCGATTCTCGCTGTCGGTCGCATTGCAGATCGCGTTGTCGCAGTTGAGGGCAAGCCCGCAGTGCGGCCGATGATGACGATGACGCTATCATGCGATCATCGCGTGCTGGATGGTGCACGCGCGGCGCAGTTCCTCAGTGACCTTACCGCCGCGATTGAGAGTCCCGCAGAAATCCTCGAATAAAGACACGCTGATCGCTGAGCAGACCAGGAACAGTTCACCTTTGGGCGCGACTGAAGCCTTGAGAGATGTAGAAGTCCAACTACGCCTGGACGATCTCGTTGCGGATCGCGTAGCGCACCAGCTCCGTGACCGAGTGGCACTCGAGGCGGCGCATGATGTTGGCGCGATGCGTTTCAGCCGTCTTGACACTTAGATTCAGCGCCACGGCTACTTCCTTGCTGCTCTTGCCTTCGGCGATGAGCTGAACGATTTCGCGCTGCCGCGGCGTTAGCAGGCCTTTTCGCGGCTGGCCATCGGGAGCCGGGGCATCCTTCTTCAGATAGCCATCGAGAACCATTTGCGCAACCTTGGAGGTGAAAAAGGTTTTGTTTTGGCGCAGTGCGCTGACTGCAGCGACAACGTCGCGGCCCGCATCGCTCTTAAGCAGATAGCCTTTGGCGCCGGCGTCGAGCACTTCGCGAATCAGAGGATCGGATTCATGCATGGTGAGAATCAGGACTTTGGTGCGCGGGCCATTCTTCAGAATCTGGCGAGTGGCTTCGAGGCCGTTGAGCGACGGCATGGAAATATCGATGACGGCGATATCTGGTTTGAGTTCTTTCGCCTTGGCGACAGCTTCGCGCCCGTCGGCGGCTTCCGCTTCAACTTTCCAACCTGGCTGGGCCTCGAGCAGCGCCTTCAGTCCCGTGCGAAGAACGGCGTGATCATCGGCGACGAGCAATCGCAGTTCAGACATAATTTCGCTCCAGTCGGCTGGGGTTGGCAATAGAAGTTATGAGCACCGCGAAAATAGATAACAAATCAGAGAGCGGGGCGGAATACAGCGTTCAATGTACTCAACCTGTGAATGACTGTGTACAAAGAATTTAGTGCAGGCCCTTAGCGTGAATCCTGTACGCAGATATGTGACGGATCGAGCGAGATTAGAGCTCCTGTTTCGGGAGCGGTACAGTGGCGGTGACTAGCGTGCCTTGATCGTTCGACGAGAAATCGAGAGCGCCACCCAGCTGGCGGACACGCTCGGACATGCCGCGCAGGCCGACGCCGAGTGAAGCGACGACATCCTGGCCGGATTTCTGAAAGCTGCTGATGTCCACGCCTTCGCCCGCGTCGCGTACCTGGAGCACAGCGTTCCCAGCGTCGATCTGCAGATTCACATCAGCGACGGGGCTGCCCGAGTGGCGGTGCACGTTGGTGAGGCTTTCCTGCAAGACGCGGAAAAGAGCGAGCTCAATTTCACCGGGTAGCCGAGCGATGTTGGGAGAGACGTTGAACGTAGTCTTGATCCCGCTGCGCTTCATGAAGCCGTCGAGATACCACAGGATCGCCGAGCGCAGCCCCATCTCTTCCAGCATGGGCGGATACAGAAGATAGGAAATCGTCCGCACTTCCTTGACGGCGTCTTCGACCAGCTGGCTACACAGGCTCAATTCTCTGTCATCCTGAGTGTTCCCGTCATTCTTCATACGCACGGAATCCAATTTCATTTTAAGCACGGAGAGATGCTGACCCAGGGAATCGTGCAGGTCGCGACCGATACGGCGGCGCTCTTCGTCCTGCACGCGCAACAGGTGGCGGGAGAGCTGGCGGAGCGAGTGTTCGGAATCCTGAAGCTTGTGCTGAGAATCTTCCAGGGCTTGCCGCGCCAACATTTTCTCGGTGAAATCTCGAGTAACCTTGCCAAACCCGATGACATTGCCGCTGGGGTCCTTTACAGCCGTGATCATCACATTGGCCCAGAATTTCGAGCCGTCGTTGCGCACCCGCCAGCCTTCGTCCTCAAAGCGGCCCTCACGCGAGGCGATCTCCAGCGCGCGCCGGGGCTTTCCGCCGAGAATGTCTTCCTCGGGATAGAAGCAGGAAAAGTGGCGGCCTATGATTTCCGGCGCCCGGTAGCCCTTGATGCGCTGCGCACCGATGTTCCAGGTTTGCACGTGTCCCAGGGCATCGAGCATGAAGATCGCGCAATCCTGAACTGCATCAATGAACAGACGCAATTGGTGATCGCTCTCGTGCAGAATCCTCTGTTTTTCGGAGATTTCCAACCTGTGTTGCAGGATTGCGACGTTGCGGCACCGGTCGTCTTCACTCGCCAGAGCGTCATAACTTTCGTCCGGAATGACCGAGGAATGTTCGCGGCAAATTCGCAAGAATGATTCGGTTTGCGCGCGATCGGAGAATTCGGCAATGGGATAGGCGCAAAGAAGCGAAAAGGACTGGTCCTTAGCCAGGACGTTCCATAGTTTTTCCAGATGGATCGCAGCCGGATAATTGCCCTCGGCGCAAAGAAGCGCAACCATCTCGCCAAATACCACAACGTGGGGGCGCTGGGAGCGAGCCGCGGACTTCGCACGATTGATGATTTCGCTCACGGTAATCATGAAGCGGAATGCATCGGGCATGCCATCAATGCTGATCTGCGATAAGACTTCGCGCGCTTCCAGGGAGACAAAACGCCCGTCTTTAATGGCTTTTTCGAGGTTTTCTTCAGAGGTCTCGAGTCCGCTGGTAAAAAGGTCGCGGTGCGTCTTGCTCGCAACGATGACGGCGGAGTCGCCTCGTGCAAGCGCGATGCGCATGCGCGCACCGACGGCGTCAACGAGGGAGCGTTCTTCGCGATAAAATTGCACGACGTGAGCGGTTAAGGGATCAAATACTCCTGCGCGAGAAGCGGGATGAACAATTCCGATCGTAGCTGGATTGGTAGCCGTCATTGTGATGTGCCGCCTAATTCCCTAGCGCCGGGCCGCGGAGAAAAGGCATGCTCATTTAACTTTGTCGTTCTAGGACTATCACGAGGGATAGAGCGAGGGAATACCAGAGATGCAGTATAAACGGAAGTGCGGATGACGGCGAAAGAACGCTGCTTTGGTTCATTCTGGCACTAGCACTCAAATGCCGGGGAACGGTGCAAACGTCCGGACGTGGCGGCCTGAAAGACCGCGCTACATACTTGCTGTCTCGGAGGTTCAAGCATTCGCTTGATAGATTGTGCGAGATCGGCCGCGTAATTTTCCGTCAGAGGAGGAAAATGAAAATGGCGAGATACGGGAAAGCAGCAGCAAAGTCGGTGCGAAGCGCGATGCGACGCCGCAAACACGGAACTCTACGTTCAGGGCGAGGCGGAAAAGGCGGCGCGGTGAAAAGCAGAAAACAGGCGATCGCCATCGGGCTTTCGGAAGCGCGGGCAAAGGGCGCAAAGGTACCGAAAAAGCGATCGAGCTGACGGGGAGCCTCTCCATAAATAACTCGAGTACGAAGCCGCCCGAGGTGGAGTCGGATTGAAGCGGCGCAGAGCGTGCCTCCCATCATCGAGCGCGTGCTGAAGGACTACAAAAAGACGCGGAAATCGATGACGCGAAAATGCCGCGAGGCAGACACCGGCTTATCCTGGAAATCCCCTGAAATGACGTGTTTCGATTACCTGTACCCCCTTACATGGAAACCCCGCGGCAAAATACAGGATTCACTGTATGGGCCGTAAGTTGCTTTGCGCATAACAATTAACGGACATTCGCGACTTCCCGTCAGCAAATGCTGGAGTTGGATATGGCGACTTCGCATCCACGGGACCATATGGACCGTGTGCGCGTTCTGATCGTTGACGACCACGAGATTTTCCGGCGCGGCTTGCGCTCGCTGATCGAGCCGCTTGCTGCATTCAACGTGTGTGGTGAAGCCGCGAACGGGCTCGAGGCCGTGGAAAAAGCCAAAGAACTTCTGCCCGACCTCATTCTGATGGATATTAGCATGCCGCAAATTGACGGCCTGCAAGCCACCCGCATCATTCGCAGCGAACTCCCGGAGTCCCGCATTCTAATCCTCAGTCAGCACGACTCCCCGCACATGCTCGCAGCGGCACTCAAGGCTGGTGCGAGCGCGTATGTCACGAAGTCGCAGGTTTCCCGTTGCTTGCTCTCGGCGCTCGAAGCCGTTGTGGAAGGGCGGCCTTTTTCCTGGAACGCGGAAAATGCGCCGCAAGGAAACGAACTCATTGAGGTGAAGTCGGATCCCAAGCCGGAATAGGCCCCTGATCGGAGATACGAGTATGAAGAAAGCTGCGCAAGTAACCACCGCTGGAACTGTGCAAACGGTTGAAGAATATCCCAAGGGCAATGGGCATACACCGCCGGCGGAAGGCGATTTGGCCGTAATTCTTGCCGGATTGCAGACCATGCGCGATGGGGATTTTTCCATCCGCTTGCCCGGAAATTGGACCGGATTGCCGGGAAAAGTGGCGGATACATTCAACGAAATCGTAGCCGCGAACCAGCAGATCGCGCAGGAACTCAAGCGCGTTGGCCGCGCCGTAGGTAAGGAAGGAAGAACGCGCGAGCACGCAAAATTTTCCGAGACGCGAGGAGCCTGGGGTGAGACGGAAACTTCGGTCAACACTCTGATCGAAGACTTGTTGCGGCCGACCACCGAAGTTACGCGCGCGATCGCCGCGGTGGCGCAGGGGAATCTGGCGCAGACGGTGAGATTGGACGTTGACGGCCGGCCGCTGGAAGGCGAATTCCTACGCTCAGCGGAAATCGTAAACACGATGATTCAGCAGCTTGGCGTGTTCACCGCGGAAGTAACGCGCGTGGCGCGCGAGGTAGGCACGGACGGAAAACTCGGCGGGCAGGCCGTGGTGCCCGGTGTGGCCGGCACCTGGAAAGATTTGACGGATTCGGTGAACTCAATGGCCAGCAACCTCACCGGCCAGGTGAGGAACATCGCCGAAGTGGCAACGGCCATCGCCACCGGCGACCTTTCGAAGAAAATCACCGTGGACGTGCGCGGCGAAATTCTGCAGCTGAAAGAAGCGTTCAACACCATGGTGGATCAGCTGCGCTCGTTCGCGTCGGAAGTGACGCGCGTGGCGCGCGAAGTGGGCACGGACGGGAAACTCGGAGGACAAGCTGTGGTGCCCGGCGTCGCCGGGACTTGGAAAGACTTGACCGATTCCGTGAACGCGATGGCCGGGAATCTGACTTCGCAAGTGCGCAACATCGCTGAAGTGACTACGGCCGTGGCGCGTGGCGACTTGTCGCGCAAGATTACCGTGGACGTGAAGGGCGAGATTTTGGAATTGAAAGACACCATCAACACGATGGTGGACCAACTGAACGCATTTGCCGGCGAAGTGACGCGCGTGGCTCGTGAAGTGGGCACGGAAGGGAAACTCGGCGGGCAAGCGAACGTGCCGGGCGTGGCGGGAACCTGGAAAGACCTTACCGACAACGTGAATTTCATGGCCAGCAACTTGACTGGCCAGGTCCGCAACATCGCGGAAGTGGCTACCGCCATCGCCAGCGGCGACCTTTCCAGAAAAATTACCGTGGACGTACGCGGCGAAATTTTGCAACTGAAGGAAACGCTGAACACCATGGTGGATCAGCTCAACCGCTTCGCGGGCGAAGTGACGCGCGTGGCGCGCGAGGTGGGAACCGAAGGCCGACTTGGCGGACAAGCTAACGTGCCTGGCGTGGCGGGAACCTGGAAGGACTTGACCGATTCGGTCAACTCCATGGCCGGGAACCTGACCGGGCAGGTGAGAAACATCGCTGAGGTTTCGACGGCAATCGCGCGCGGCGACTTGTCGCGCAAGATCACCGTGGACGTGAAGGGCGAGATTTTGGAATTGAAAGACACCATCAACACGATGGTGGACCAGTTGAACGCATTTGCGGCGGAAGTCACGCGCGTGGCTCGGGAAGTGGGCACGGAAGGCAAACTTGGCGGCCAGGCGCAAGTGCCCGGTGTCGCCGGGACCTGGAAGGATTTGACCGACAGCGTGAATTTCATGGCCAGCAACTTGACCGGCCAGGTGCGTAACATCGCTGAGGTCGCCACGGCGGTGGCGCGCGGCGACTTGTCGCGCAAGATCACCGTGGACGTGAAGGGTGAAATTTTGGAATTGAAAGACACCCTGAACACGATGGTGGACCAGCTACGCTCGTTCGCTTCGGAAGTCACGCGCGTGGCTCGCGAAGTGGGAACCGACGGAAAACTTGGCGGGCAGGCGCTGGTGCCCGGAATCGCTGGAACGTGGAAGGACTTGACCGACTCCGTCAACTCCATGGCCAGCAACTTGACGGCACAAGTGCGCAACATCGCGGAAGTTTCGACGGCCATCGCCAGCGGCGACCTTTCCAAGAAAATTACGGTAAACGTTAGCGGCGAAATTTTGCTGCTGAAAGAAACCATCAACACGATGGTGGACCAGCTGCGGTCGTTCGCTTCGGAAGTTACGCGCGTGGCTCGCGAGGTGGGTTCTGAAGGGCGATTGGGAGGACAGGCTGACGTGCAGGGCGTAGCGGGAACCTGGAAGGATCTGACCGACTCGGTCAACTCCATGGCCCGCAACCTGACCGCGCAGGTGCGCAACATCGCCGAGGTAACTACGGCAGTTGCGCGCGGTGACCTTTCGCGCAAGATCACTGTGGACGTGAAGGGCGAAATTCTTGAACTGAAGAACACCATCAACACCATGGTGGATCAGCTGAACGCGTTTGCCGGCGAAGTCACGCGCGTGGCCCGCGAGGTCGGCACGGAAGGAAAACTGGGCGGGCAGGCGCAAGTGCCCGGCGTTGCGGGTACGTGGAAGGATTTGACCGACAGCGTGAACTTCATGGCCAGCAACCTGACCGGCCAAGTGCGCAACATCGCCGAAGTTGCTACGGCCATCGCCAACGGAGACCTCTCGAAAAAGATCGCGGTCGACGTGCGCGGTGAGATTTTACAACTGAAAGAAACGCTGAACACAATGGTGGAACAACTGCGCTCGTTTGCCGCGGAAGTAACGCGTGTCGCCCGCGAAGTCGGCTCCGAAGGCCGGCTTGGCGGACAGGCCAACGTGCCGGGCGTCGCTGGCACCTGGAAGGATTTGACCGACTCGGTAAACGCCATGGCCGGAAACCTGACCGCGCAGGTGCGCAACATCGCTGAGGTTACCACTGCGGTAGCGCGCGGCGACTTGTCGCGCAAGATCACTGTGGACGTGAAGGGCGAAATTCTCGAACTTAAAAACACCATCAACACGATGGTGGACCAGCTGAACGCGTTCGCGGCAGAAGTAACCCGCGTGGCTCGCGAAGTCGGAACGGAAGGAAAACTCGGCGGGCAGGCGCAGGTATCGGGCGTGGCCGGCACGTGGAAGGACTTGACCGACAACGTCAACGTGATGGCCGCAAACCTGACCGAGCAGGTGCGCGGAATCGTGAAGGTGGTGACGGCGGTCGCCAACGGAATGTTGACGCAGAAATTGACCGTGAACGCCAAGGGCGAAGTGGCCGCGCTGGCGGAAACCATCAACAACATGACCGACACGCTGGCCACATTCGCCGATCAGGTGACCACGGTGGCACGCGAAGTCGGCGTCGAGGGACGCCTCGGCGGGCAGGCCAACGTGCCAGGCGCGGCAGGAACCTGGAAGGACTTGACTGGAAACGTCAACCTGCTGGCGGACAACTTGACGAACCAGGTCCGCGCAATCGCCGAGGTAGCGACGGCGGTGACCAAGGGCGACCTGACCCGCTCGATTCAAGTGGAAGCGCGCGGCGAAGTGGCCGAGCTCAAAGACAACATCAACACGATGATTGACAACCTGCGCCTGACGACAGACCGGAACACCGAGCAGGACTGGTTGAAAACGAACCTGGCGCGATTTACTGGCATGCTCCAGGGGCAGCGCGATTTGGCCACGGTAGGTCGGTTGTTGCTTTCGGAATTGGCGCCGCTAGTGAACGCCCAGCAGGGTGTGATCTATCAGATGGAGTCGGAGGATTCGCGGCGGCTCGTGCTGCTCTCTGCGTTTGCGGATAACGGGCAGGATGGCCACCGGCAATCGCTGCAGGTTGGCGAAGGGCTGGTAGGGCAGTGCGCGGCGGAGAAGCGGCGCATGTTAATTATTGACCTGCCTCTGAATTCCACGCCGATTCGGTCGGGATTGTTTGAGGCGGTGCCGCGGAACGTGATCGTGCTGCCGGTGCTGTTTGAGGATCGCGTGAAGGCGGTGATCGAGTTGGCTTCGCTGAGCGTATTTACCGCCTCGCAGTTGGCGTTCCTGGAGCAGCTCACCGCCAGCATCGGCATCGTGCTGAACAGTATCGAAGCCACGATGCAGACGGAAGGATTGCTGAAGCAGTCGCAGCAACTGGCTACCGAGCTGCAGACGCAGCAGAAAGAGTTGCAGCAAACCAACGAGCAGTTGGGATTGAAGGCGCAGCAATTGGCCGAGCAGAACGCCGAAGTCGAGCGCAAAAACCAGGAAATCGAGCAGGCACGGCGCGCGCTGGAAGAAAAGGCCAAGGAGTTGGCACTGACTTCGAAGTACAAGTCGGAATTTCTGGCCAACATGTCGCACGAGTTGCGCACCCCGCTAAACAGCATTCTCGTGCTCGGCCAGCAGCTCAGCGAGAACGCCGATGGGAACTTGACGCCGAAGCAGGTGGAGTTCTCACGCACGATTCACGGCGCGGGAACGGACCTGCTGAACCTGATCAGCGACATTCTCGATTTGTCGAAGATTGAATCCGGCACGGTGTCGGTGGAAGCGGAAGAAGTCGTCTTCAACAACCTGTTGGAGATGGTCGCGCGCCCGTTCCGGCATGAAGCGGAGAACCAGAAGCTAGCATTCGAGGTACAGGCAGATCCGCGGCTGCCACGCAGCTTGGTGACCGACTCGAAGCGCCTGCAGCAAGTGCTGAAAAACCTGCTCTCCAACGCGTTCAAGTTCACAGAGCACGGCGGCGTGCGCCTGAGCGTCTCGCTGGCAGATCGCGGCTGGAGCGAAGAGCATCCGGTTCTCAGCGGCGCGGCTTCGGTGATCACCTTCGAAGTGTCGGACTCGGGCATCGGAATTCCTCTGGAGAAGCAGCGCATCATCTTCGAGGCCTTCCAGCAGGCTGACGCCGGCACCAGCCGCAAATACGGCGGAACTGGGTTGGGATTGGCGATCAGCCGCGAGCTGGCAAGCTTGTTGGGCGGCGAGATCCAGTTGCAGAGCACTCCCGGAAAAGGAAGCACGTTCACCCTTTACCTTCCCCAAACGTACGTCGGACCGTCCTCGATGCCAGGTGCGGGCGAGGGAAGTGCCACGCCGCCTCGCCCGTTCCCATTGGCGGCGGTAGGCGTTGTCGAAAGCCAGGTGGAGAAAATTGCGGACGATCGGGACAACCTGCTGCCCGATGACTCCATTCTTCTAATCGTGGAAGACGACGCGCACTACGCGCGCGTCTTGCGCGACTTGGCGCGGGATGAAGGATTTAAGGTCCTTGTGGCCTTGCGCGGAGCAGAAGCACTTGCGTTAGCGCGTGAATATCATCCGACGGCGGTGTCGCTCGATGTGCTTTTGCCCGACATGCTGGGTTGGACGATTCTCAATCATCTGAAGCAGGATCCCGCCACGCGGCATATACCCGTACAGATGCTTACGCTGGACGAAGACCGGCAGCACGGGCTGACCCATGGAGCGTTTGCATTCCTTACCAAACCGACGACCGCCGACGCGCTGCGCTCAGCGCTCGATCGCATAAAGGAATATTCGGCGCCGCGGCGCAAACGGCTCTTAATCGTGGAAGACAACGCCGCGGAGCAAATGAGTATTCAGGAACTGCTGGGTCATCACGACATCGATGTAACCGTCGCGGCCGGAGGCGAAGGTGCGCTCAGAGAGGTGCGCGGCAACCAGTTTGACTGTGTCGTGCTCGATCTGCGGCTGCCGGATATGTCCGGTTTCGAGGTCTTGGAGAAACTGCGAGACGATCCTACCTTGTGCGATTTGCCCGTGGTCGTGTTTACCGGCAAAGAGTTGACGCCGGAAGAGGATGCCCAGCTGCACACACTGGCCCGCAGCGTGGTCGTGAAAGGCGTGGAATCACCCGAGCGCCTGCTGGATGAGACCGCGTTGTTCCTGCATCGCGTGGTGGCCGATTTGCCGGCCGAAAAGCAGAAGATGCTCGACCGGCTGCATCGTTCCGACGAGGCGCTGCTGGGCAAAAAAGTGCTGGTAGTTGACGACGACGTGCGCAACATCTTCGCATTGAGCAGCGTCCTGGAGCGCCGCGGAATGTCGGTGCTAACCGCGGGAACGGGACGCGAGGCCATCGACACGCTCGAGTCAACTCCCGACCTGGCCATCGTTCTGATGGACATCATGATGCCGGAAATGGATGGATACGAAACAATGCAAGTCATCCGCCAGAACGCGTCCTTCCGGCGTTTACCCATCGTGGCGCTGACGGCCAAAGCGATGAAGGGAGATCGCGAAAAGTGCCTGGAGGCGGGCGCGTCGGACTATCTTGCAAAACCTGTGAACACCGAGCAGTTACTTTCCGTTCTGCGCATGTGGCTGCATCGATAGGCAAAGGCACGCGACGGAACTGAGGAAAAGGCGAATGCCCATCAACAACAAAGTCAACATTCTGATGGTGGACGATCAGCCCTCGAAACTGCTGAGCTACGAGGTGATCCTTGCCGAGCTGAACGAAAACCTGATCAAGGCCAGCTCCGGGAAGGAGGCACTCGAAATTCTGTTGAAGACGGACATTGCCGTGGTGCTCATGGACGTGAGCATGCCGGAACTCGACGGTTTCGAGCTTGCGGAGATGATCCGCCAGCATCCGCGCTTTCAGAAAGTCGCGATTATTTTCATCTCCGCTGTACATCTTACCGATCTGGACCGCCTCGAGGGATATCAACGTGGCGCGGTTGACTATATCTCGGTGCCCGTCAATCCCGAGCTTTTGCGAGCGAAAGTCAGCGTATTTGCGGAATTGCATCGCAAGACTCAGCAGCTGGAAGCCTTGAACAACGAACTGCGCACGCTTTCGACCAGCATGATCGCAGCTCAAGACGAGGAGCGGCGCCGCATTGCCCGCGAATTGCACGACAGCCTTGGCCAGGACCTCTCCACTGCCAAAATGATTCTGGAAGTGAGTGACGGGAGGAATGCCTCGGCGAATGCAGCAGTGCAGGACGCCTGCATGATCATTGACCACGCGATCCAGCAGGTGCGCAGCATTTCCTATTTGTTGCATCCGCCCATGCTGGATGAAGTCGGACTGCAATCGGCACTGCAGTGGTATCTCGATGGGTTTGTCAAACGAAGTAGCGTCGAGATTTCTCTCGATTTGCAGCCTCATGAGTTTCCGCGCCTGGCGCCGGAAGTCGAGCGCGCCGTATTCCGAATCATTCAAGAAGCACTGACCAACATTTTCCGGCATTCCGGCGCGCGCAACGCATGGGTCAGTGTAGCGATGGAGGACGGGCTTATCACCAGCTCCGTCCGCGACGACGGCTCTGGGATTTCCGATGGCGTCGTGGAATTACGGCCCGAGAGCATCGGCGTGGGTATTGCAGGCATGAAACAGCGCGTAATGGAGTTTGGCGGCGAACTCCGCATGAAGAATACGGGATCTGGGTCGGTGCTAGAGGCCGTAATTCCGGTCGCGTCGCCGAAAGCTGTCGGGCTGGGTGCCACTTCCAAGGTCGAACGCTAACTCGCGGACTCTTCCCGCTCTCCGACCTGAGCCTTCCCGTTCTCTTCGCTCTCCACATGACTCTACCCGGAGGCACAGAAGACCAAATCTTGGCTTAGGCATCAAGCGAACGAAAGTGGTCGATCCCAGCGATGACACACGCGCAGCCGTTCAGAGGCTGCGAGACCTTGGGATTCAGGGTTGACGTATGCGACTCTTGTGCGCGCTTTCTTCACACCCCAGTACACCCCTGTGCTAATTCTTTACGCGTCCTCTAGATCCGTTGGGCCTTATCTGTGCAGACGCAATTGAAATTAAAGGATTTAAGAAGGCTGGTGGCCTATGTTGACTTGGCATTTCCAATGCAATCTCGGGAATCGCTGAAGCTTCGGATCGATGGCTGCTAAACCTTCATGAACATTGAACCTGCGCTAACCGAAAAGCAGCTCGCCGCACTTCGCGATCTCGATACCTGCTCGGTCTCGAACGCCATCGAGACGTTTGGCGTGCGCCTGCGCAATACGGGGTTCGCGGACTCGCGAATCAAGTGCATGTTCAAAAGCTTTCCGTCCATGGTCGGTTACGCCGCCACCGCGCGAATGCGTAGTGATGAGCCACCGATGGAAGGCGGCACCTACCATGACAGAACGGATTGGTGGAACGACATCTTGCGGATACCGGCGCCGCGGATCGTGGTGCTCGAAGACATGGATAAGAGAGCGGGATTAGGCGCGTTCGTGGGTGATGTGCACGCGGCCATCCTGACCGCATTGGGCTGCGTCGGCTACGTCACAAATGGGGCCGTGCGTGAATTGCCGGCCATACGCAAGACGGGATTCCAGCTGTTTGCTGGAGGACTGGCGGTATCGCATGGGTACGCGCACATCTTTGATTTCAGAGCCACGGTAGATATCGGGGGAATGCTCGTGAAGCCTGGAGATCTCTTGCACGGAGACCGCCATGGAGTGCTTAGCGTACCGAGGGACATTGCTCCGCAAATCCCGGCCGCTGCGTCACGCTTGCAAGACGTTGAACGACGCATCATCGCCTTCTGCCGTTCAGCGGGCTTTTCCGTGGAAAAGTTACGAGAAGTGATCAAGCAGCTGCCCTAGCCGCGGTTGCAGCGGGTGCAACGCAGCGTATCGTACGACTTCCAAGTGAGGCGATTCGGATGCGAAGAGCGGCGGGGTCGGAGTGCTTTGTGGCTTGCGTGCTGCTAGCTTGCGGCGCGGGCGCAACGCTTGGATTGTCTTCGTGTTCGGGGACAAAAGGCTCGGGCGCTGAAGGCGCAGCGGGCACGCTGACGGTGGGAGTGGTCAAAGCCGCGCTCAAGTCGCTGACGAGACAGATCACGGTGTCGTCGGAACTGGTGCCGTTTCAGGAGATCGATGTTTATGCCAAGGAGTCGGGCTTCGTTCAGAAGCTGTATGTGGACTATGGATCGCGGGTGAAGCAAGGGCAGATCATTGCAACACTGGAAATTCCGGAGTTAGAGGCGCAATTGCACGAGGACGAAGCAGATATCAAGTCTTACACCAACGAGGTCAAGCGCGATGAGGACGAAGTAAAACGCTATCAGGCGCAGTACAGCGCGCTGCACCTGCAATATACCCGCCTCGATGGAGTATTCAAGAGCCAGCCCGGTTTGGTGGCGCAGCAAGAGGTAGATGACGCACAGGCCAAGGATCTTTCGGCCGCGTCGGAAGTTGATGCTGCGCAGTCCACCCTGGACGCGGCGCAGAGCAAGCTTGTGTCGGCCAAGGCGAAGCTCGCGCACGATCAGGCTTTGTATGGGTATTCGCGCATCACGGCGCCATTTTCGGGAGTAGTGACCGATCGCTACGCGAACTTGGGAACCTTGGTGCAGGCCGGAACAGGGTCGAGCACTCAGGCGCTGCCATTGGTGAAGTTGTCGCAGGACGATCTGTTCCGGCTGGTGATACCAGTTCCGGAATCTTACGTGCGGTATATCAAGATCGGCGATGCGGTAAATGTCAGCGTGCCGTCACTTGCTCAGACCTTTCCCGGGAAGGTCGCGCGGTTCTCGGTGGACGTGAGAGAGGATACGCGCACGATGCACACAGAGGTGGATGTTCCCAATCCTAAGCGAGTTCTTGTGCCGGGGCTTTACGCCGAAGCGAGGCTGACCCTAGAGAAAAATGACAAGGCATTGACAGTGCCGCTGCAGGCCGTGAGCCATGAGGGGGGCAAGACCTCAGTGTACGTGGTGAACGCGGACAGCGAGATTGTGATTCAGCCCGTAACGATCGGTCTGCAGACTTCCACTGACGCTGAGATTCTTTCGGGATTGACTGAAGGCACGCGGGTGGTTGTCAGCGACCGCAGCGGCTTAAAGGCCGGGCAAAAGGTGCAGCCGCAGGAAATTCAAGTGATGCAATACCAGGATGAGGGAGGAGCGCAGTAGTGCGAGAGCGGGGAGTTTCGGGGTAAGGCGGCATGTCGGGATTCTCGATTCGAAATCCGTACTTCATCATAGTGATTTGTTTGTCGCTGATGGTTATCGGCGTCTCGAGTGTGGTGCGCATGCCGGTCGATTTGTTCCCGCCGATTAACCTGCCGGAAGTGGTGGTAGCTACATTTTATTCAGGAATGCCGCCGCAAGATATTGAGACGGACATAACCGATCCTCTGGAACGATTCTTCACGCTGGCCAGCGGCATTGATCACATGGAATCGCGGTCACTGCTGGGTGTGAGCATCATCAAGGTCTACTTCCAGCCGGGGACCAGCGCGGATGCGGACGTGACCGAGTTATCGAATCTGGCGCTGGCGGATTTGAAGCGCTTGCCGCCGGGGACTTTGCCGCCAGTGGTGCTGAAGTTTGACGCCTCGAGTCTTCCCGTGTGCCTCGTGACCTTGAAGGGACAGGATCCTGACGCAGACGCAACTGCATGACATCGGGCAATTTGCCATTCGCAATCAGATTGCGGTAGTGCCGGGAGCGGAAATTCCTCCCCCGTTTGGAGGGAAGTACCGGCAGATCATGGTTTACGTGGACCCATACAAGCTGGCGTCGCGGCAATTGAGTCCGATGGACGTCGTGAACGCCGTGAATCAGTCAAATCTGATTCTGCCTGCGGGCGACGTAAAAATGGGCCCTTTCGACTACTACGTGTATTCGAACAGCTTGGTGGATACGATGCAGCAACTGGGCGAAGTGCCGGTGAAGACTGTGGGGACTTCGTGGTCCACCGTCAACGATATCGGGCACGCAGAAGATGCCAATCAGATTCAGTACAACATCGTGCGCGTGGATGGACAACGGTCGGTGTATCTGCCGATCATGAAGCAGGGCGGGGACACCAACACGATTCAAGTCGTGAACGGAATACGCGATCTGATTGGGCATCTCTATGACATACCGAAGCAGTTGGTGGCGACGCTGGTATTCGATCAATCGGTGTTCGTGAAAGAGGCCATTCGAACGCTGATGGATGAAGGATTGATCGGTCTGGCGTTAACGAGCTTGATGATCCTGATTTTCTTGGGAAGCGTGCGGGCTACTTCGGCGGTCTTTCTTTCGATTCCGCTGTCGGCTGTGGCTACGTTTGTGGTGTTGTACCTGATGGGCAGCACGGTGAATACGATGATTCTTGGCGGATTGGCGCTGGCTTTCTCTCGCGTGATCGATAACTCGGTAATCTCGCTCGAGAATATTTACCGCCACTTGGAGCTGGGGGCCGCGCCGGAGGCCGCAGCCGAGGCGGGAGGCTCGGAAGTCAGTATGGCCGTGCTGGCGGCCACGCTGACAACCGTGGTGGTGTTCTTTCCTGTCACCTTTCTTTACGGCGTCAGCAAGTTCCTCTTTACGGCGCTGGCCCTTGCCGTGGTTATTTCTTTGTTCGCCTCCTACTTTGTGGCTATGACTGTCATTCCGCTGTTCTGCTCGCGATTTCTCAAGGAAGTGCCACACGGTGGAGCGCATGGAGCCGCGGCTGAGGAAGGGCCGGACCATCCCGCGCACGGCGGCTCATGGTGGCAGCGATTCGTGATTGCGTTCAACCGGTTATTCGGCCGGTTGCTCGACTATTACGAATACTGGGTGCGCCGGGCGCTGGTGCGACCGGGGCGCACAGTGATCGCTCTAGCGGTGGTGTTCTTGTTGAGCCTGGGGGTATATCCGGCACTTGGGCTGGCGTTTTTTCCGCAGACGGATGCTGGGCAGTTCACCATCAATCTGAAGGTGCCAACTGGGACGCGCATCGAGGTGACCGAGCAGTACGTCGCGAAAGTCGAGGACCTGATACGACACGAAGTCAGCCCGCGAGACTTCAAGATGGTAGTTTCAAACATCGGAGTCGTGCCTGATTTTTCCTCGTTGTACACGACGAACGCGGGGCCTTACACGGCCACGGTGCAGGTGGCGCTCAGCGATTCGCACAAAGTAAGCAGTTTTGAATACATGGACCGCGTGCGCACGGCCATGGCGAAGCAATTCCCTGATGTGCGGACGTTCTTCCAGAGCGGTTCGATGGTGGATGCGATTCTGAATATGGGCATGCCGGCGCCGATCGATGTGCAGGTCAGCAGTCCGGAGCTGGGGCAGATTTATGGAGTGGCGCAGGAATTGGCGGCGCGGATTCGACGTTTGCCGGGCGTGGGAGAGGTTTACATTCCGCAGGACATGAATTATCCGGCGTTGCAGCTCGATGTTGACCGCGTTCATGCCGCGGAACTGGGACTGACGCAGAAGGACGTGGTCGACAATGTAATTACGGCGCTGAATTCCAATTACATGATCGCACCGAATTACTGGGTGGACCGCAAGACGGGAAATGATTACTACCTGACCGTTCAATATTTCGAGAACGGGCAGCCTGCAATTCACAGCTTTGCGGACCTGACCAATATCCCGCTGCGGGCGCCGAAGTTGAAAGAACCTACGACGTTGGACACGGTGGTGAAACTGGAGAACGTCCAGACGCCAACCGAAGTAGATCATTACCAGATCCAGCGGGTGACCGATGTTTACGTAACGCCGGCTGGAGAGGATCTCGCAAAAGTCGCCAACGCTGTGGAACGCGTGACCAAGCAGCTCAAAGTGCCGGAAAACGTGCGCATCAATCTACGCGGAATGGTGCAAGGCATGCGCGCGTCGTTCAAAAGCTTTGCCATTGGGCTGTCGGTCTCGGTCGTGCTGCTGTACCTCATTCTGGTTGCACAATTCCGCTCGTTCAAAGATCCGTTCCTGATCATGCTGGCGATTCCGATGGGGTTTATCGGGGTTCTCATCATTCTGCCCCTGACCGGCACGACGCTGAACGTGATGTCGCTGATGGGCGTGTTGATGCTGGTTGGGATTGCAGCGTCAAATAGCATTCTGATTGTCGAATTCGCACACCGTTTGGAACAGCAGGGGAATTCCGTCGAGGATGCAGTGATTACGTCCTGCCGAGTGCGTCTGCGTCCGATTCTGATGACTTCTTTGGCGACGATCATCGGCATGGTGCCGATGGCCCTGAAATTGGGTACAGGAAGTGAGCAGTACGCTCCATTGGCACGCGCAATCATCGGGGGTCTAACGGTTTCGGTGCTACTCACCGTGTTCATCGTGCCTGCCGCCTATTTACTTGCGTACGGTAAAAAACCGGCAGCCGAATCGGGCAGTTAGGTGTCGAGGTAAGATCAGATGCCACGGTTTTCGATACGCAATCCATATTTCATCATCGTGGTGAGCTTGGTGCTCCTGGTCATCGGGGTGACCAGCCTTGTGCGCATGCCGGTGGATTTGTTCCCGCCGATTAACTTGCCGGAAGTAGTTGTGGCCACGTTTTATTCCGGAATGCCCCCGCAGGATATTGAGACGGACATCACCGACCCTCTGGAGCGGTTCTTCACGCTGGCGAGCGGGATTGATCACATGGAATCACGGTCGCTGCTGGGAGTGAGCATCATTAAGGTGTACTTCCAGCCGGGGACGAGCGCGGATGCGGACGTGACGGAGCTATCGAATCTGGCGTTGGCAGATTTGAAGCGCTTGCCGCCGGGGACCTTGCCGCCGGTGGTGCTGAAATTTGACGCCTCGAGTCTTCCCGTGTGCCTCGTGACCGTCAAAGGCACGGGGCTCACGGAGACGCAGCTTCACGACTACGCGCAATTTCAAATTCGCAATCAGATTGCGGTAGTGCCGGGAGCGGAAATTCCTCCCCCGTTTGGAGGGAAGTACCGGCAGATCATGGTTTACGTCGACCCGTACAAACTCTTATCGCGACAGCTGAGTCCGATGGACGTGGTGGATTCGGTAAATAGCTCAAATCTGATTTTGCCCGCTGGGGACGTGAAGGTTGGGACGTACGATTACTACGTTTATTCCAACAGCCTGGTTAACAACATGAAGGAGTTGGGAAACGTTCCGGTGAAGACCGTGGGGACTTCCTGGGCGACGGTTAACGATATCGGTCAAGCGGAAGATGCCAATCAGATTCAGTACAACGTGGTGCGCGTGGACGGACAAAGATCTGTGTACGTACCGATCATGAAACAGGGCGGAGACACCAACACGATCGAGGTGGTGAATGGGATCCGCGATTTAATAAAGCATCTGTACGACATTCCCAAACAGATGATTACCAGTGTGGTCTTTGATCAATCAGTTTATGTGAAGGAAGCGCTGACTACCGTTTTGCACGAGGGTCTGATCGGATTGGTGCTGACCAGCGTGATGATTCTGCTGTTTCTGGGGAGCTTCCGTGCAACCTCGGCGGTGCTTCTGTCCATTCCCTTGTCGGCTTTGACGGCGTTCGTGGTGCTTTATCTGATGGGCAGCACGGTCAATACCATGATTCTCGGCGGGCTGGCGCTAGCATTTTCGCGCGTGATCGATAACTCAGTCATCTCGCTGGAGAATATCTACCGGCATTTGGAGTTGGGCTCCGCGCCAGTAGTGGCGGCCGAAGTTGGCGGCGCGGAGGTGAATCTCGCGGTATTGGCGGCCACGCTGGTGGACGTGGTGGATTTTTTTCCGGTCACTTTTCTATTCGGCGTGAGCAAGTTCCTGTTTTCGGCGCTGGCTTTGGCATTTGTGCTTTCACTTTTGGCTTCGTTCGTAGTGGCGATGACGGTGATTCCGTTGTTTTGTTCGCGATTTTTAAAAGAGGTGCCGCACGGGACAGAACACGGCGACGGTGCCGCCGCCAGCGATCTATCGTGGTGGGGAAAGTTTAATGCGGCATTCAATCGGATGTTTATCAAGGTGCTGGACTATTACGAAGTCTGGGTGCGACGGGCGTTGGTGCGGCCGGGGCGGACAGTTGCGATTCTCGGCGGGGTGTTCGTGGCAAGCCTGGCGATTTATCCGCTCCTGGGACTCGCGTTTTTTCCGCAGACAGACGCCGGACAGTTCACGATCAACATGAAAGTCCCGACGGGAAGCCGCATTGAAGTAACAGAGCAATATGTATCCAGGGTAGAAGACCTGATTCGGCAAATCGTCGATCCGAAAGATTTTAAGATGGTCGTCTCGAACATTGGCGTTGTTCCGGATTTTTCTTCGCTCTACACGACGAACGCGGGGCCTTATACGGCGACGGTGCAGGTTGCGCTCGAGGATTCTCACAAAGTGAGCAGCTTCGTATACATGGACCGCGTGCGCGCTGCCATAACCAAGGAGTTTCCGGATGTGCGGACGTTTTTTCAGAGCGGCTCGATGGTGGATTCGATCTTGAATATGGGAATGCCGGCTCCGATTGACGTGCAAGTAAGCAGCCCGAACTTGAATCAGATTTATGGAGTGGCGCAGGACCTGGCCGCGCGAATTCGGCAATTGCCCGGCGTGGGAGAGGTCTACATTCCGCAGGATATGAACTATCCGGCGATTCGATTGGATGTGGACCGCGTCCACGCCGCGGAACTGGGGCTGACTCAGAAAGACGTGGTGGACAACGTCATCACGGCCCTGAATTCGAATTACATGATCGCGCCGAACTATTGGGTGGATCGCAAAAGCGGCAATGATTATTACCTCACGGTGCAGTACTTCGAGAAGGGCCAGCCGGCGATCCACAATCTCGTTGACCTTGGGCAGATACCGCTGCGGCCGGTGTCAGATCACGCGGACGAATTGAGCTGCGGCCCGATTGCGTCAACATCGCGATTATTCAAAGCAGGGCAAATTGCCGATGCGGCGAAGCCGGCCTGGATTTGTGGACAAAGCCTGCCGGCTTCCCGGGTCCCAGCGCCGCAAACTGCTTCCGCGCATAACCCGATCACGGTTCTCGACAGTGTGGTGAACGTTGCGTTCGTGCAAACGCCAACGGAAGTCGATCACTTCCAGATCCAGCGTATCGTGGATTTGTACGTCACTCCCTCGGGAGAAGACCTGGGAAAGGTTACCAAGGCGATCCGCAAGGTGGTGCAAGACGAAAAGATTCCGTCGAGTGCGCGAGTGAACTTGCGAGGGATGGTGCAAGGAATGGAGGCTTCGTTCACCAGCTTTGGATTGGGATTTATGGTTTCGTTTGTATTGCTATTTCTTATCCTGGTGGCGCAGTTCCGCTCGTTCGTTGATCCCATCTTGATCATGCTGGCGATTCCCATGGGATTCATTGGCGTGCTGCTGATACTCCCGCTCACGCACAGCACGTTAAACGTGATGTCCCTGATGGGCGTGCTCATGCTGGTGGGAATTGCGGATTCAAATAGCATTTTGATCGTGGATTTTGCCCACAATCTGGAGAAACAAGGGCTCTCGCCGGCGGACGCGGTGATCACGGCTTGTCGAGTGCGCTTGCGGCCGATCTTGATGACCTCCTTGGCTACGATCATTGGAATGATACCAATGGCGTTGAAATTGGGCACCGGCGCGGAGCAATACACGCCGATGGCGCGAGCCATTATCGGCGGGCTTACGTCCTCTGTGCTATTGACTGTGTTTATAGTTCCGGCAGCCTATTTGTGGGTTTACGGAAAGAAGGACAACGGCGCGGATGCGGTTCCAACCACTTCTTAAAGAGTGCACGGGAAAGACCGCCGGCTGGTAGCTGGCGCTACGAGAGTTACCTGTGTTCAGGGCAGAGTTTCAGTCACGGGGGCGGCCGATTTTTGTTTTAGGAGGGGATCTGGGTTATGAGTAGAAAATGGATTTGTTGTGCCGTCGTAATCCTTTTCAGCGGAATTCATATTACTTTTGCTCAATCGCCACAGCCCCAGCAACCGATTGCTCTGAACGCCCAAACGGCGCCTGCTTTGAGTTTGAAAGACGCGGAAGCAATCGCCTTGAAGAATCATCCACAGGTCCTGTCGGCGCAATATGCCGCGCTAGCCAGCCATGAGATGGTTCGCGAGCAGATGTCTGCTTACTACCCGACCGTGTTTGGCAGCGTGACCGCTTCAGCAGCGGATCAGAACACGCGCATCGGCGCTGGATATCTGACCGACTCGCGATTGTTCAGCCGCTTCGGGCAGGGAATTACACTCAATCAGCTCATCATGGATTCTGGACGCACGCCAAACCTGGTGGCGAGCTCCAAACTCCAGGCTCGTGCTGCGGAACAGAACTTACAAGCGACGCGTTACGGTGTGCTGTTGGCGGTGAACCAAGCCTACTTCGAAGTGCAAAGAGCGTTGTCACTTGAAAAAGTGGCGCAACAAACCGTCTCGGAACGCCAGGTAGTCGCGGACCAGGTGTCGGCGCTGGTAAAGAACAGCCTCAAATCAAATCTCGACCTGACCTTCGCGCAAGTGAATCTGGCACAGGCCAGGTTGTTGTTGATTGCCACGCAGAATAATGTGAATAAGGCCTTCGCGCAGCTGACTGTGGCGCTCGGCGCGGACACGGCGCAAGCGTACACACTTCAGGAAGAACCGGTGCCGCCTCCTCCGCCGTCGAGTGCCGACCCCCTGGTGGCGGAGGCCATGAACAACCGGCCCGAATTGCGCGCGTTCGGCTTTAATCGCGACGCGGCCTATAAATTCGAGAAAGCGGAGCGCGATCTGGCGTTGCCCTCGATGACGGCGATGGGTGTTGCGGGCTTCATTCCGGATATTAATCAAATCACTCTGCCACATAGGATACCCGATCATTACGAAGCGGCAGGAATCAACATCAATATTCCCATTTTCAACGGACACCTTTTTGCGGCACGACGCGCTGCTGCCATGATGCAGGCGCGAGGCGCAGACCAGGATATGAGGAATCAACAGGAACGCATCACGCGCGATGTTAAGGATGCCTGGGCAGACGCGACTACGGCGTACGAGCAAATTGATGTGGCAGATCAACTGGTAAATCAAGCGAAATTGTCGCTGGCGTTGGCGCAAGGACGATACAACCTGGGCTTGAGTTCAATCGTGGAGCTGAACCAGGCGCAACTGAGCGAGACCGAGGCGGAAATTCAAGATGTAAACGCGAAGTACGACTACCAGGATCAGAACGCGGCCCTCCAGTATCAGATCGGTGCGTTGCGATGAGGATGGCCATTCGGTTAGCTGCGATTCGCAAGAGCTATAATTGATCGGAGTGCAGCTCAACATTGATTAGGCGGGGCGCTACGGACGTTACGTTGTGACGAGCCTTCTACTATCCCGAATCAGTTTTCGCAGACAGATCCTGCTGCTCGGGATCGTCGCGGTAGCCTTGGCAGTCGCAGTGCTCTTCGCGAGCTTCGCAGCTCTGCAGTACACGAAATCAGCGGTGCTCAAAGACGAACAGGAGCGTCTCTCCGATGCCACTGGCGGCCTGGTGCGGGAATATTCGGCGCGGGCAAAGGTCGCGCGATTGAATAACGTCCCAGAGCCGCTGGAAGATCCAGGCAGCGCAGCATCGCAGACGGAACTAACTAGTGTGAGCCGGAGCGTGCTGCAGAATGTCGATGGCGTGGAGGGCGGATTTTTCGCGTCCAGCGGCGGCATGCTGGTGGGTTACTCCTTTCCGACGCGCTCGGGCGCACTGGAAAAAACTACGATCGAGCAACTTCCAGAGGAGCGCCGGGCCGTGCTGATGCAAGTAGCGGAGAACGCCGTGTCCTCCCAGGACCCCATAGAGCGCGTGCTTGCCGGCGGAGCCGATGTCACGTTGATTGACGCCATTCCTCTGAGGGTCGGGCAGCGGTATGTTGGCAGCGCGTGGACCATGAAACGCTTGCCGGGGCTGCCTGGAACGAACCGATTTCGAACCTACGTGACGGCCGTGGGCCTGGGAATCGCAGCGCTTGCCTGCGTTATTCTCACTTTGCTGGTTGTGCGCGGGCTGCAGAGCGGAGTTCGCAAGATCGAAGGCGGGCTCAAGAGCCTGGAAGAGAATTTAACCTCGCAGATTCCGATCGAGAGTGATCCGGACGAGATTCGGCGAATTGCCGGGGCGATCAATCGCCTCGGCGCGGCTTTGCGGGAGAAGATCGAAGGCGAAAAGCTGATCGAGGATCGTCTGCGCCATGCGGAGCGGCTCGCGGCGCTGGGACGCTTGATCGCCGGCGTTGCGCATGAGGTGAGAAATCCTCTGGCGACGATACGCTTGCGCGTGCAAATGTGTCAGGACTCCAGGGATCCCGAGGTGCGAAAATCCTGCGGAATTGCTCTTGAGGAAATCGAGAGACTCAATGGAATGGTTAACAGGCTGTTGAGTTTCGCACGGCCCGTGCACCTGCAACCGGAACTTACGAACTTGAGTGGACTGGTGCAGCAGCGGCTCGGGAATTTCAGCGAGCGCGCAGAGCAGAGCGGGATTCGATTCGTCACGAGTTTCGACCGCAAGCCGGATTTGGTCCCCGTGGATCAGAGCCGCATGGCCCAGGTGTTTGATAATGTGATTGAAAATGCGATTGAGGCCATGTCGGGGACGGGCGGAACGCTGCGCGTGAATGTGACCTGCGAGGCGGCGAACCCGCGAGATCCCCGCGAAGCTTGCGTCGAATTTAACGACAGCGGGGAAGGCATCAGCCCGGAAATTGTGGGGCGCGTATTTGATCCTTTTTTCACGACGAAGTCATCCGGGACGGGATTGGGGCTTTCGATTTGTCACGAACTGGTAGAAGCGCACGGAGGGCAGATTTCTGTAGCGAGCTCCGAGGGGCGCGGTACCACAGTGCGCATTCTCCTGCCTATGCGCAATGGCGCTGCGGATGATTTGCCGGCATAAGCGATAGCTGAATGCGGGAAACGATTCTCATAATCGATGATGAAACGAACCTGCGCCAGACGCTGGCGGAGATCTTGCGCAAGCGTGGCTATGCGACGCTGGAAGCCGGCGATGGAACGGAAGCCATCGAGCAGCTCCGCGAAGCAACTCCAGCATTGATCTTCACCGATTGGAAAATGCCGGGCATCGGCGGGGAAGAGTTGTTGCGTTATCTCCGCAATGACGAGCGGCTCGCGGCGATACCCGTAATCGTCATCACCGCTTTCGGGTCCAGTCATAGCGCGATTGAGGCTGTGCGGCTGGGAGCCTATGACTTCGTCACCAAGCCGTTCGATCTCGAAGAAATCGCTTTGACCGCCAAGAGGGCTCTGGCGCACTCCGCATTGAACAAAGAATTGATGCGGCTGCGAGAGCAGGTTGCCGTCGGCAACGTGAGCGGCAGCGGCCGGCTGATTGGCTCGAGCGGCGCGATGATGGACGTTTTCAAAATGATCGGAAAAGTCGCGGAGACGGATTCAACGGTGCTAATTTGCGGCGAATCCGGGACCGGCAAGGAGCTGGTGGCGGAAGCGATCCATAGTTACAGCCAGAGAAAAAATAAACCATTCGTGGTGGTGAACTGCGCGGCGATTCCCGAGAATCTGCTGGAGTCCGAGCTATTCGGGCACGAGCGCGGCGCGTTCACCGGAGCGGTAGGTCGGAAAGCAGGTCGGTTTGAGCTGGCAGAAGGTGGAACAATTTTTCTGGACGAGATCGCGGAGCTGCCGCCGAATCTGCAAGTCAAACTCCTGCGTGTGCTGCAGGAGCATACCTTTGAGCGCGTGGGAAGCGCCGAGCCGATTCGTGGAGATTTTCGAGTTCTGGCGGCGACAAATCGGGATCTCGAAGCCTGCGTGCGCGAGTTGTTGTTTCGCGAGGATCTGCTCTACCGGCTGAACGTGGTGCGCATCACCGTTCCACCGCTTCGCGAGCGGCGATCGGACGTCGCGCTATTGGCAGAACACTTTCTTCGAGTCTACAGCGAGAAAAATGGATTCCCGGCAGTCGGCTTTTCGGATGACGCGATTTTGATGCTGCAGATGCACTCCTTCCCCGGCAACGTGCGGGAGCTGGAAAATATGGTTGAGCGGGCGGTGCTTATGGCCCGCGGCCGCGTTTTAATGCCGAGCCATTTTCCGGCCGATAGGGGGGCGTCGAATGCGTTGAATGGAAACGGCACCGAACTTCTTGCGCTTCCCTTTCACAAAGCGCTGGCGGAATTAGAGCGGCGCCTGATTGAGAAGGCCATGCGGGAATCTGGGGGAAACAAGACGGAAGCAGCGAATCGCTTGCAGATCAATCGTCGGCTTCTCTACAACAAACTCGAGGAGCACGGGATCAAGGAGAAGGATTTAGACAAGTGATGTGCTCGATTGCCTGACGAGCGCTGGCTCAATCCCGCCAGGGATGTAGAACTCGGTATGTCGGTACCGCCGTGGGCGAATTCTTCTTCACCTCCACCAACTTTCTTCTGAGCAGCCAGCGTACGCTGGTCTGCGCGGCGCTTTTCGATACACCCACTGCGTCGGCGATGGTCTGGTAACTGACGGAGACGCGCTCGCGGCGACTGCGCGCCGCTTCATAGCTGAGCCACACGTAAACGAGAAAGCTGGTCGGCTGGTGGTCATGACCGACCAGGTCGCGCATCAGGATGTCCACGACATAATCATCAACCATCATAGCCGCTATATTAACCGCTACTATAGCAGGCACTACCTGATTTTCTTCGTATTTTTGCTGCTTCATACTACGTCCTGCAATACGGGAGGCTCGCATGATTCGCGGAATCAAGTTTGTTACGGTGCCGGTTCGCAATCAGAAGGAAGCAGTCAAGTTCTACACGGAGAAGCTCGGCTTTCGCGTTCTCACTGACCAGCCGTACGACGATGAACAGCACTGGATCGAGCTCGGAATCCCCGGCAGCGATGGCAAGCTGGTGCTGTTCACGGCCGACTTTCAACGCGAGCAGATCGGGAAACCCCAACCAATCACATTCTGGAGTGATGATGTCGTTGCGACGGCTCAGGTGCTGAAGAGCAAAGGTGTGATTTTCGTGATGGAGCCGAAAACGGAAGATTGGGGCACTGCGGCTGTGTTCAAAGACCAGGACGGAAATCAGTTTGCCTTGTCATCGAAGTAGCCCGCCAGAAGGTTGAAGGAAAAAAAAATTAGGAGAACTCCATGATGAAACGAGTTTTGCTTGGGGTCATGGTCGGCAGCGTTGTCGTTTTTCTAGTGAGCTCGATTTGGCATATGGCCACGGGCTTGGGGCAAGCGGGGATTCAAAAGTTGCCGGATGAAGACGCAGTCCTGGCAGCCATGCGCGGCTCGATCCATTCGCCCGGTCTTTATTTTTTTCCGGGCATGGATGAGGGAGCGGCAGGCTCGGCAGAACATCGGAGAGACGGTCAAGCGAATTATCTCCAGAAGTACAAAGCCGGGCCGACCGGCATATTGATCTATCATCCCGGCGGCGAAGAGCTGGCTTTCGGAAAATTGCTCACCGTTCAGTTCCTGACGGGGTTGGCCGGAGCACTGCTCTTAGGTTTCGTGTTGGCGATAACGGTAGATGCCACCAGCTTTAAGAGCCGCGCATTCCTGGTGTCGGCGATCGCCGCATTCGCTGCCGTCATTTACGAGATTCCGTATTGGAATTGGTACGGTTTCCCCGGCAATTACATCCTCGCCCACGCGGCCGGTTGGATCGTGAGCTGGAGCGCCGCGGGCCTGGCCATGGCCGCGGTGATAAAGCGGCCGGCGCAAGCGCAGCCGTCCGGAGGCGCTTGACAACAATTGTGGCTTGGTGCGACTCTTTGCGCCGCTGTTCTTAATCAAGGAGTGCACATGGCTACGAAGAGCAAGGCAAAGGCGAAGAAGAAGGCGTCAAACGTCGACCGATTGCACGCCGCGGGCGTCATCGTTTCCGAGCAGTTTTCGGACGACGACAAGAAGATGGTCGAGAAGCTCTCCGAAACCGAGGTCAGCGCTCTGATTAGCCTGAGGAAGAAGCGCGGCGCTGCGCCAGAAGGGAAGCATCATCTGCGGCCAAACGCATTTGTGTAGTCCGCGATAGGCAGGCCTATCCCTCGAAATTGAAATTCTTCAGCCATAGCGAACGGCTGCGCGCAAAAATTCGTTTGGCAGAGCCATGCCTCTTCGCGGTTTCGGACCGCTTTTGGACCCATCCAAATCTCGCGCAGATGTTTCCTGAATTTCTCTTCATGATGCATTCCATCATTCGCAGCAGTGTTTCACTGCTGAATGGCGCTGCAGACGCGGCCGAGCGACGCGCAGATTTCGACGCGGTGGCGCGCAAGATCGCTGTGTACTACCGAACGCATGCGCTGGAAGAAACGCATCACGACGATTGGCTTCTGGATGATTTGGTGTCCACTGGGGCGGAGCGGTCTGAAATCCTTGCACGGCTGCCGTCTCCGGCCGTGGCGTCTTTGGTTGGCGCGCAGTATTACTGGGCTCTTCATGTTCATCCAGTGGCGTTGTTCGGATATCTAGCGGTGTTGGAAGGAAACCCGTCGTCCGTGAAAGAACTCGAGGAAATTCGCAAGAGGCATCGGCTTCCCGCTGCAGGAATGCGCACGATGGTCAAACATGCGCGGCTTGATCCACATCATCGCGATGAGATGTTCGCGGAATTCGATGGTCTTGCCGCTTACCGATAAGCTTGCGGAGTTAGTTGCAATCAGCGCTTTTCATGCTATGGAGCATCTCGGTGATGCGCTTCAGGAAATCCTCGATTCCCACGATAGATTGAGTAAGAAAGTATCTTAAGCCTATCTGATTTGTGATTCCCTTCGACAGTTGCCAATAGCGACGACAGCAGATCTTTTCCAGAAGTGAGTGCGTTCATACCAACTCGCACTCGGACTTTGTCAGAGGCTAGAAGACTCCGCGCTACTTGGAGAGTGCCTCGAGCAAGTGCTCGCCTTGCGGAGAGCCCAGGCCTGTGCACGCATTCCAGCCTGGTCCGGCGTGGTAGGCGCCGTTCTCTCCTCGAGTGATGGGTCTGAAGGATGCTTTGTCTTTTGAGCTGCTGGCCAGCTTGTAGAGCAGGGAATTCAGATAGCCCGAGTGCGCGCCCATGGCGTGATTCATGCGCGCAACCAGTGCCGCCCATAGCGGCGCAACGGCGCTCGTTCCGGCCGAGACGCCATCTACTCCGCCCACCACGATGCGGCAACCGGTGTGCGGGTCGGCGACGCCCGCTACGTCCGGTACTCCGCGGCCGCCGGTTTTTGCCGGCGAATGTGGCATTTCGAACGCCTGCTGCCAGTACGGGCGCGGAAAGATTGCGCTGATGCCTCCGCCCGTGGCGCCGTGCATGCCGTCAAAAATACAATTCCAGGCCACCTCTTCTTCGATCTTGCGTCCCGAGGCTTTCAGCATCGTGCCGCCGCAACCCAGCGCATAGGGACTGCTCGCCGGAAAATTTACGGAGGGCTTGCCGGGCGTGCCGTTGTGCGCGCCGAAATCGCCAGAGGAGACGCAGACGGTCACGCCGACGTTGGCGAGATTCTTGAGAACTTCATCGATCAAAGCCGCGTATTTCGCCGATACGTTCGGCTCCGGCTCGCCCCAACTCAGCGAAAGAACTGACGGACGATTTCTTTTATCGGCGAGAGCGGTCGTCAGCGCGTGAAAGATGCCCTGCTCGGTGTTCGGCGCGAAATAGACGACGATGTGCGCGCCCGGTGCAAACCCGGCCACCAGCTCGATGTCCATCGTCGTTTCGATGGTGGGTTGCACCATGTCGGCCAGCCGCCGCAGCTCCGCGTTCGCGGCGCGCGCCCCGCTCTTTGTGTCGCGCACTTTGCCGCGCTCCGCACTCATGAATTCCTCAACGCGCCCGCGATCCGCCGGCGCGTTCTTCACGCCGCCCACAGAAACATCGGTGATCTTCGGCATCGGCAACTTCAGTGACGCGAAGAAGGCCTCGAGATCGCTGCGGTAATACCCGCCGCCCAGCTCGATCACTCCGATGCATTGCCCTTTCCCAGTGGCATGCCGCGGGAAGCGGTAAATCTCCGCCAGTTCCAGCGCCGAAAATGCACCGCGCGGCTCCTTCGCCGCCTTGACTCCCGTCGCGGGAAGGTGCCGCCGCGCGCACGGCCGGTCGTGCAGACCGAGCACGTGGTGCACGATTGGCGCGATTTCCTTTGGCACGTGAATCGCCCCATGAATGGCGCGATGCCGCCCGCGCTCGTGATCGTAGTGCGCCATTTCGACGCGAAAGACTTTGCTGAACTCTCCCGCCGCGCCCCGCAGCACAACGCTGTGCCGCGCCGCCGAAGTTTCCAGCACCTCGAATCCGCGCTGGCGCGCGAATCGCTCCACCGCCGCCAAATCATCGGCATGCGCGCCATGCCGCCGCTCGAATTCCTCGCGCGATAGATGTTGCCTCTCTCGCGGCCGCAATTCCGCGAAGGCGCGATCCGCGTGCAGCTCCGCGACGGCGTTCTGCGGCCGCGCCACAATGGTCACCTGAATCTGCTCGCGGGGATCGGCAGGCGAAACAAGGCTAGCGCCGGCCAGCGGCACATATTCGCTTCCGGCAATCGTCACATATGAGCTGCGAGAAGCCACCATCACTCCCTCTCGCCGGGGCAGCGAGCTTTCAAATATTACCATCGGCGCTCACTCCGGCTCCCAGGATTCGTCGAACTTCCTCTCTTCCGGGCCGGCATTTCCGAGGTCCAATACTTCAACAAAAAACAGCATGTGCCCGCAGATTACAGCCTGAGCTGGCATGTGATGAAGTGACCCGCAGCCGGTGAGCGCCATCACTGACGTGGCTTCGCTCTTCAATTTGAATGCAGTCTGACATCCTGGAATGAGGTTTGGATTGGTAGGCATCATTTCCAGGCAAGGTTCAGCAATTAAGGAAAGTGTGGCGCTTATGAAATTTCTAGCTCTCCTCGGTCTTGCTCTGTTCCTTTGCGTGCCCGCGTTCGCGCAGCAGGAATCGAGCATCAACCGATACACCGTATATACCGGTTTCGATTATTTCAACAGTCCTGGACTTAGTTTGTCGCAGCGCGGCTTCGACGTCGATTTTGGCGTCACGCTGAAGCCCTGGATAGCTCTAGGCACGGATTTCAGTGCCTCCGGCAATTCCATCATCACCGGAAACGGGACGATCAATGGGAGCAGTACGATTTACGCACCGATATTGATCGCGGCCGCCCCGCTAGGCGCCCCGCCTCCCGGTTCCATCAACGTACCCTTCAACTCGACCAGCTATACCTTCGCTGTGGGTCCGCAATTTTATTGGCGAAAGTGGCAGAGAGTTACGTTCTTGGGCCGCCCCGGCCTTGGCGGAATTCACGCGGCAGCACACGTCGCTTTGCCGCCCCAGTTGGCTGGGCTTCTAGGCGAACTTGGGGTTTCGGCCCCTAGCGCTCACCAGACAGATACTACTTTGTTCGTCGGCTTGGGTGGTGGCGTCGACTTCAATGTATCGAGGCGGGTCGCCCTGCGATTCACCACCGACTGGATCAATACGCATTTGTTCTCCAATTTGCTTACCAATCGGCAGAACTTCGTACGGATCACAGTCGGCCCGACGTTCCGGTGGGGACGCTTGTAACGGTAGTCTGGCAGGCTTGCGCCAGCCGAGCTGAGCGTATCCGCGCAGCAAAGCAAGGCCTTCCGCCACAAACGAATCGGTCCATACGCCGGTTCGTTGTCGGGTAACGTTACAGAGCGGGAAAAAGTGATACACCCCACCACGCGAAGCGTGAAATCCACTTGTCCGATTAGCGCGTTGATGCGAGCAATCAAAACCTACTCGAAAGGGGCGCCCTTTTATAATGCGTTTACCAGGCACTGAGAACATCCCTAATATGCTGGATCTCTCAATTTCCAATGCTCTAGCGGCGGCAAGGACGAGGCTCTTACGCGGTTCGAAACCACCTAATGTGAGCGGCCGTCGATGATGGCATTTTGCAAGACCAATTCACCCTCCAGTGATCCTGCGCGAACCCCTGAGGACCACGACAATTCCGGTAGTCCACGGCTCCCTGAGCGGACGAACGTGACGTGCGGCCCAGTCTTTTGATTGATGGGGCACGATCGTAATTTTAAACAGAAGAGAAATTACTGCATTGACGGGATAAGGTACAATGGCGTCCGGTTTCACGAAAGACTGGTGCAAATGCGCCGTTACCTACCCGTTTTGCTGGCAGTCGCGGCATGCCTGATTGCGTTCGTAGTCTCCTCCCCATATTCCCTGGCACAAAAGAAGTACCAATCTTGGGGAGTAACCGGCTTCACCAAATACGTGACCATTCCCGGCGCGACTCGAGTTGGCTCGGAGGCTTGCGCGGCGTGCCACACCGATCTCAAGAATAATTTTCGGCACGCCTTTCACGCCGGGCAGGGAGTCGAGTGCGAGGACTGCCATGGCGCCGGCAGCGCTCACATCGATGGCGGCGGAGATGTCACCAAAATTGTCAGCTACGGCAGGCGTTCAGCCCGCGATGCCAACGGCGCCTGCCTCAGCTGCCACGTTCAAGACGAGTCCGTCCGCAACTGGATGGCCGGCCCGCACATGTCCAACGGCCTCCGCTGCACCGATTGCCACCAGGTTCACGGCCAATACAAGGGTCGCAAGAACGACGTGCCCCCGAATTTTGATACCACGAGCCTCGGGCGCGTGAAAGCCTTGGAAGACTCGGTGCCCGAAAGCAAAGCGATGATGGAGCCACGCTGGCAGAAAAATGACTCTTGCCTGCAATGCCACCAGGCGCAGCGCGGGGAAATCAGTTTGCCCTACCATCATCCTCTTCGCGAAGGAAAGATGGACTGCGCCGATTGCCACGACCCGCACGGCGGTCCCGGTGGCAACAATCTGCGCACTGCGAATGCCAATCAACTCTGCCTGGGCTGCCACGCGCAATACCGCGGGCCCTTCGCCTATCAGCATCCGCCGGTCAACGAGAACTGCATGGCTTGCCACACTCCGCATGGCTCGGCGAACACCAATCTGCTGCAAGTAAGCGAGCCAGCTCTGTGTCTGCAATGCCACGTAGGACATCACAACGGCGCGAATCTCCCTCTCGCAGATCGCTGCACCAATTGCCACATTTCCATTCACGGAACTGATATCCCCTCCGCAACTGGCGGCAACGTATTCATCGACAAAGGATCCGCTGGCGTGCCCAGTCTCCCGCAAGGAGCGGTCGCCGCGAGGGCGGCTGCAGCGCATGCCTCCATGGCGGCACCGTCTGACCACTCGCTCGGAATGATCACCGCGGCCCCAGCGTCAGGCGTCACAGGTCTGGCCCAATGGATGAACGCACAAACCAACCAGGACACCACTTCGGCGGATCGTGACACCTACATGGATTTTTCGCTCGCCCCAGCGGCCTATCGCTTCATTAACGTGACCGGCTTCAGCGGGCGGGTCGGCGAATACGACAGTCTGCAACAGTCGGCGGGTGGCGACGTCGAGATGTCCTACGTATCGGTTCCTCACCGCCTCACGCTGCTGACGCGCGCCAATGTTCTCACCGGCGACGACTACCACATCCAGTCGCAATTCGCCGCCGGCGACACGCTAATCGCCAATCTCGATTTGCGCAGTTTTTTCCAGCAGCAGGACAACTACCCCTTTTACGCCTCGGTGATCTCGCCGGACATCGTGCCCACTAACAACATCCCCAACGACGCCAACTTCGGGATAAAGCGCCGCCTCGGCAAAGCCTACGGGCGCGTCAAGCTTCCGAACCTACCCATCCACGTGTTCGTGAAGGGCAACTGGCAGGCCAGGGTCGGAGAACAGCAGTTGGCGTGGTACGACATGGGCGGCGACGCGGGCTGCAACTTCTGCCACTTCACTTCGCAATTCCAGCCGGTGAACTATACGACGCGCACGGTTGGCGCAGGAGCAGACGTGACGCTCGGGCGCGTTGCCCTCCGCTGGGAGCACGATTACAGTAGCTTCAACGATCAACTCCCGTTCCCAACTGGTCTTTTCGGCGGGACCATTGGTTCGCCCTCTGATGAATTGCCCGCAGGTGTCGCCAACACGCCAGCCGGAATCTATGCGATCGCACCTCCCTCGCCGAACCGATATTCATCGGATACGCTCGCGTTGAACTGGGTCGCTTCGCCGCAATTCCTTCTCAATGGCGATATCGGCTATACGCGGCTCCGCAACGTTTTCACGCAGAATCCGCAGAATTCGTTCGACGCCAATCTCACCGCCAGTTGGCGCCCGCTTGACCCCCTACGCTTCACCGCCGACTATCACCAGCAAAACTTGGTGAACAATTTCACTCCCTTCTATTCGCTCTACGGCGACGTCTCCTTTCACCGGCACACCGCCGGCCTCAAGGCCGACTACAATTTGACGAGGCATCTCGATCTCGAAGCGCGTTATGAGCGCGGCGGCATCACCCGCTCGAATTCTCAGCTCTGGCCGCAGTTTTATTCCCCGGACAACACCGATCTTCTAGGCGTCGTTCCGTCCTCCTACAGCAATACGACCGGAGTGACGTTGCGCTATCACGGCGCGGAATATTGGAGCGCCCGCGCCGGATACGAGTGGACCGGTACACATGATCCGGGATACCTGAGCGTGCCGCAAAGCAATAACCGTATTTTCACTAACCTGGTTCTCTTGCCGGCACGTTGGCTGACCTTATCGAACGACACAAACATCGTCGTGCAGAACGCATTTCCAGATATTGCGCTCCCCAATACGCCTGCCGAGGCGCCGGGATTCGGCGCGGACGTTGCCGGCTTGCCCGCCGATTTTCAGCGGCGCTACCGCTTCTATTCGGAAACGTTCGTAGCCAGTGCCCGCGCATTGTCGAATTGGAACCTCGAACTTGGCTATTCTTATCAGCAAAATAATCTGAACACCTACATGCCGCTGCAGAACGATGCGAGTGTCGGCTACGTTCTCGACGCTCCGTTTGTGCCCTATAAACAGCTTAGCCAAACTTACTGGGTACAATCCGCGTCCCGGTTCCGCCAGGAGCGGATGGGATTCAATCTGCGTCTCAGCTACAACTCTGCGCGCAGTGGACTTCAGCCCGATTTAAATCCCAATGACGCTGCCTTGATGGGCAACCAGGCCCTGATCCAGCAGGGACTCTTCAATCCCGTCCTCTTCGGACAAGCCCTCGGTACAGGACTCAACGGCGACCCGAACCAGGGCGTTTTCAAACTCGTCGCTACGCAAATCTCCCAGGTGATAGTTCCCGAATACGTGGGGCAGGCGAAGCTCTATTATCTCCTCCCGCGCAAATTCGACTCCGGTGTGCTCGTCTACTACGGCAGCTATCGCGATGAGTTGAACCCGAACCTGAACGGCGTGCTGCGAACCTTCACGTTCTATATAGGCCGGTCGTGGTAACCCGCGCATCCTCAGGAGTTGCAAAGCAATACTGTCGAGCCTCGCCGCCTACAAAGATTTCCCAAGCTCTAACAAAGATGCCGGCCCGATAGGATCCCCGGACACGGTCGCTGATTGACCAGCCCGCGCGGGTTAATCTATCCTGGTGCCCGACAAGTCGCCTTACCGGACATTTGCCGTACCAGGACTCAAATGCGTCATTAGTTTGTACGATTACTCACGCTGTAACTCTCGGCTGCTGCTTCTCTTATCATTGAGAGGGTTTGAAGACGAACTGGTTTGCCCTTGATTGCCTTGGAGACCTTGGCTTAGCTCTGATTCTCTCATCCGGGTGTATCACTTTTCCCCGCTCTGTAACCTAACCCGCCGGTTCGTTGACTTGGCGGCAAGCCCGCCCTAACATTCTCGCCGGTGCAAGATTCCCGCCCCATTTCCGGCGAGACCATCTCCCACTATCGTGTGCTCGAACTCATTGGTGGCGGCGGCATGGGTGTGGTTTACAAGGCCGAAGACACGCGCCTGCACCGCGTCGTTGCCCTCAAATTTCTCCCCGATGAAGTAGCGCGAAATCTGGGCGCTCTCGAGCGCTTTCGCCGCGAGGCCGAAGCCGCGTCGGCCCTGAATCATCCCAATATCTGCACAATTTATGACATCGGCGAAGAAAACGGCCGCGCTTTCATCGCCATGGAGTTCCTCGAAGGAAAAACCCTCAAGCAATTGATGGAAGGCCGGCCGCTGGAACTCGATACATTGCTCGATCTAGCCACGCAGATCACCGATGCGCTCGAGACGGCGCACGCCAAAGGCATCATTCACCGTGACATAAAGCCGGCGAATATTTTCGTTACCACGCGAGGGCACGCCAAATTGCTCGATTTCGGCTTGGCGAAACAAATGTCCCGCCCCGCGGATTTGGGAAACACCGCGGCGAAACACGAAGACCCCAAGTGGGGGCAGGAACAATTGACGGAATCCGGCATCGCCATCGGCACACTTCCGTATATGTCGCCGGAGCAGGCGCTGGGCAGGGAACTCGATTCGCGGACCGACCTTTTTTCGTTTGGCGTTGCGCTCTACGAGATGGCTACCGGAAAGCGGCCCTTCTACGGAGAAACCACTGCCGCGATGCTCGATTCCATTCTGCACAAAGTGCCGGTCGAGCCTGTGCGCCTGAATCACGAGGTTCCCGCAAAGCTGGAAGAGATCATCAATAAGGCCTTGGAGAAAGATCCCAAGCTGCGCTACCAGCACGCCGCGGACATGCGTTCCGATTTGCAGCGCTTGAAGCGCGATACCGTGGCGATGAGCATTTCAGCGACCACCAGAGCTGCCAACGAGTCACGTGCGTTCGCTACAGCCACGCGCGTCCAAAGTCCGAAGCTTCGCCGATGGATGCTCATTGCGGCGATCATAATACTCGTCTCTGGCGCGGCGGCTGCCGCGGTGTATTTGCTGCGCGGCCGCGGAAGCGCAATCGATTCGCTGGCCATCATGCCCTTCGAAAATACTGGCGGGAACACAGATACCGAATATCTCAGTGACGGTATCACCGAGAGCCTGATCAACAGCGCTTCGGAGCTGCCGCATCTCAAGGTGATCGCCCGCAGTTCCGTCTTCCGCTACAAAGGCCGCGAAATTGATCCCAGTGCTGTCAGCCGCGAATTGTCGGCGCGCGCCATCCTCACCGGGCGCGTCCTCGAACGCGGCGATACATTGTCCGTCAGCGCCGAGCTAATGGACGCCTCGAATGACCGCCACATCTGGGGCGCGCAATACAACGAAAAGATGGCCAATCTCCTGGACATTCAGGAGAGCATTTCCCGGGAAATCATGGCCAATCTGCGCACCCACCTCGAAGGGGAAGAGGAGAAGCGCGTCTCCAAGCACTACACAGATAATGTCGAGGCCTATCAGCTTTATTTGAAAGGGCGCTACAGCACCGAGCAGTTCACGCAAGAGAGCGTGAATAAGGGCATTGATTATTTTCAGCAGGCCATCGCCAAAGATCCGAACTACGCGCTGGCTTACGCCGGCATTGCCGAAGCGTATTTCGAAGTCTCGAGCCAGTACGTCGCGCCCGGCGAGGCCATGCCCAAACTGAAAGAAGCGGCGTCCAAGGCCCTCAGCCTCGATGATTCCCTCGCCGAAGCTCACACCCTGATGGGCATCGCCGACGCCGTTTACGACCACGATTATTCCGCCGCCGAGCGCGAATTCCGGCGCGGCACCGAATTCAATCCCGGATCGCCTTTTGTCCACGAGTGGTACGCCTATGTCCTGACGGGCATGGGTCGCAACGACGATGCACTAACCGAACTGAAACGCGCGGAAGAACTCGACCCGCTCTCCGATACCGTCGGGGTCGTTTACGGTTTGAATTACGTCTTCTCGGATCGGTTCGATCGCGCCATCGAACAATCGCGCAAGATGATTCAGGCCGACCCGAACTTCTGGTTCGGGCATTTCTTCCTAGGCTGGGCGCTCGCGCGCACGGGAAAGTACGACGAAGCAATTTCCTCCCTGAACGAAGCGGTTCGCCTTGGCGCAAGTCCCTACGCGCAGGGTTACCTCGGTTATGCCTACGCCATGTCGGGGAAAACCGCCAAGGCTCGCGAAGTGCTGGCACAAATGGAAGAAGCTGCGAAAAAATCCTACGTGCCGCTTTATCAAATCGCGATTGTTTATGTGGGACTAGGAGAGAGAGAAAAAGCGCTCCAATTGCTACAGAAATCGTTCGACGATCACGAAGAAATCATGACTTTCCTCAAGGTGGACTCCACCTGGGCCAGCCTGCGCTCCGACCCGCGTTTCCAATCTCTCCTGCATCGCGCCGCTTTGCAATAGCTCACGATCCCGCAATCGCACCGGTACCGCCGCCCTCCGTGTCGGCATCCGACGACCGCACTCGCACTATCGGCAACCATCACCGCCGGACGAAAACCTAAGATTCCCCCCGCAGTCTTTCTGCCGACGTTCTTTCCGGGCGGCATCCTCCACCGGATCACTTATACGTTGCTCGCAAATACTCCGCCGTCTGCCGGTCGAAATCCGCATAGTTTGTCTGCAGAGCTTCTCTGAGTGCGTCCTCCGGCAACGATCCTGTGCTGAGATCACTTAACAGCCGCGTGATCGCGAAAGCCCCCGATCGCGCCATGACCGATTCCACCGCAGCAAGAGACCACGCGTAGGCGTAGGCCGCCGTCGCCGCGGAAAACGAATTCCACGGGCCTTCCAGTCGCTTGAGCGACAGAAATGAGCCTTTGTCATACGCTGCAACCAGCGCCTGTGAGTAATTCGCGCTTCTGCGTCCTTCTTCCCATTGCGCGAGCCCTTCGTTCAACCACGTCGGGCAGCGCCCCAGCGTCATCTGTCGGACGAAGCTGTGGGTCAGCTCGTGTTTGAGCACGCGCGAGAGATCATCCGTGACCGAATCCAGCCCCTGCACCGGCACGCGAATCCGTCCGTCGTTGATCGCGCCCGACCAACTCGGCGCCCGTGTGATGTCTCGAAAACTCTGCTGCGTATAAAGAATGACGCCAATTGATTCCGGCGGCGCGAAATGCAAATCATTCTGCAGGCTACGGTAATCGTCCTCGAGCGTGCGCAGAATGTCGTTCGCCAGTTGCGGCGTGGCGCTGCCTTGATAGTGCAGCGCGAAGTGGCTCGAGCCGCTTTCCCGCGAGCCCGACTCCACTTCTTTGTCGCGTTCCGCTTTCTCGAGCAGTTCCGCGATGGCTGGGCTGGGCGCCAGCCGCTGCGCCGTCTTCCATTCGCGAATGGCGTCGTCTAGTTGGCTCAGGCCGTAATAAGCCCATCCAGAAAGCTGCGCCACCGCCGCGGAATTCGGAGAAATTTTGCGCGCCTGCACCAGGTAGTCGAGCGCCTCAGAATATTCGCTGCGCACCAGATGCACATTCGCGGTGCCCAGCAGGATGACGAAGGAGATCTGCGGCTGCTTGGCGACGTAAGACAGCGCCTCGCGATAGTGCTCCAGCGCCTCACCACTATCCGAATGCTCCAGTTCAAAATCCGCCGCGGCGATATGCGCGTAGGCCGCGCGCGTCATGGCTGCGGCCGCGCCTCCGCGCGCCGCTTGCTCGTATTCGGTGATTTTGCTGCCGTCGAGCAGTTCGTCGTGTACCACCGAGGCTGCCACTTGCGAATAGTCGCCCGTCTTCTCTGCCGGCGCGGCCACGAACGGCACGCGCACCGCCGGCCGCGTCTTCACCACGCTCCCGGCATTCAGCTCTTCAGCGGCGGGAACCGCGTTCGCCGGCATGGCGATATCGCCCGAGCGGCGATCGGAGCGCTCCAAGCCGTCGCAGGCCACATAGCTGAGCCGCACTTGCCCCGGCAAGCTGACGCTGCACCATTTCTCCGGGCCGTTTTTGAGCTCCAGCCCCAGCACCAGCGCATCGCCCTTCTTCAGCGTGGCCACCACGTCGCTGGATTGGCGCGCCTCCGAGTGCACCGCCAGCGAATTGGCGCGCACCACCGCGTTCGGCGCGAGTGGCGCGTTCTGCGCCCGGCAAATCGCCGGCAGCGCCAGCCAGCCGCTCGCGGCAACCAGAACAATCGCTGATGAAAAATATTTTCGGACGCTGCATTTGAGTTGTGCGTTCCAAGGGTGCCGGTTCATGTCCTTAGATGTTAACGCGGATTGTATTTCCTGTACTCGGCGGCTTTTTCGCTGGCTTCGTGCTGCAACACGATGAAGCGATTCGAACATTTCCGCGCCGGCTCCCAATCGGCGATCAACTGCTTGCGATCCTCCTGAAGCTTGGCAAGATCCTGCGGGGAAAGCTGCGATTGCGCAAGCAGCCCCGCGTCCTGAGAGCGAATGGCCGAAAGCTTCTGGCTGAAGTCCTCCATGGCCTTCCACAGATCGGTCCACACACCGAACATGCGATTGTCCCAATCGTCGCGGCCGTGGAAAGGAACATCGTCGTCGCGCAGATAGAGCTTGGCGATCTGGGTTTTGGTCTGCATGCGGTTATTGCCCACCTGCGCGAGCACGTAGTTTTGCAGGCTGGCAAGCTGCTTGGCGGTCATCGGGTCTTTCGGCAGGAAAGTCTGCGCCATGTTGTAGTCGCCCTGCGTTCCTGCCGGCAAATCTTCGCCGGCGGGCGAGGAGAAATCGTCGTCGGTGTAAACGTGTTTGGCGTGCTTCTTTTCCGGCGCCGATCCGGGCGCCGGCGTTTGCGTCGCCGGCGAAGCCGCAGGTGCCGCCGCATTCGAATTCGATTGCGCCGCAGCCGCAGGACCCAGCAGCAGCGCGCAAATAGCCAGCGCGATCGAAAGATTAGCTTTCATGTTGTCCTCGGAATATGCGCGTACTGCCGTACGTAAAGCGTACTTCATGCCGCCCACGACGCCGCGTCGAACTTGCCCCGTAATTTCCAATCCGTCACCGCTTCCAACCGTGGTTGCACAATCGTGGCCCATGTTTTTGGCCGTAGGGGAGGGGTCAATCGCCGTGCAATTGCAAAGCAATCGACCCGCGGATAGAGACTCATTTTCAGGGTTTTTATGGTCACCGGTTTGACTAATGCTTTTTCAAAAAAGGTCGAAACTCATGTATGGGCTATTGCGCTTCAGCGTATGCATTACAGCTTCTCACGGATTCACCGAAGCCTGCGCGTGACTCCCGCGATGGCCGCTCGTACCTCAGACCACGTTCGGACAATTGAGGAATTAGTTCAATTGTTAGATAAAAATGCTAATATCGCCGCGAAAAAATAACAAAGGCCCGATTCATGGTCGGGCCTCTTGGGCACTGTCCTGTGCTCTGAAAGCGGCATAGGAATGTGCCTTGGGGAAAGTCATAACAATGTCGACCAATCCTCAACCGATACTTACTGGCGGCGAAGCGCCTTTCGCACCAAGCGATATTCGCAATCTGTCCACGACCATTGATATTTTCCGAACACTCGGAGGGCTGGAGAAGGCAGTTGGTGTTTTAGAAGCCACAACCGAATCTCACACCGAGAAGATTGAGCAGCTAACTCAGTGGGTTTTCGCTATTCCCAATCTAGAAAAAACCGTCGCACAAAACACGAAGGACCTGAACGAAGTAGGAAGGCGGCACGACAAGGACATCAAGGAACTAGAGAAAGTTGCTCATACCGCAAGTACGCTTGGCAAGATCGCGTTGGGCCTAGCCACTGTGGCTGCGGCCATAATCATTCCAATCCTTGTTTCAATTTACCACGTTGTTGAACAACTTCTCTTTCCAAAGTGAGCCACTACCGACTCGCACGCCGACTTAGCAGCGCGCAGCTATCGCGCCACACGCTTCGTATTTCCCCAACGTAATAGCCGGCACCAACCGTCCCATCCGCCCCGCGTTACGCCGTAACTCACACGTCATGCTTCCCGGATTCGATTCTCGGGCCGCGCTGCGACTCGCGCTTACAATCCTTCATGCCCACATCTCGACACGCTCTGGAAATTCTACTCTGCACCGTTCTTTGCTGCGCCATGGCCGCCTGCTCAAAGAGCGCGACCCAATCGCAAAACAGCGCCTCCGCGCCGTCCCCTACGAAAAAATGGGATTTCACGCTCGGCCAGCTGAACGCGCCGCGCGACGGCAACTATGCCGACCAGATTCCCGCAATCGGCGATGACGGCACGATTTACGTCGGCGGGGCTCTCGGGCTTTACGCCATCCGTCCCGACGGCACTGAGAAATGGCACCACGACGCGGCGGGCCAGTCGCCCGATGTGCCGGTTCGCTTCGTCCTGATCGACGATACCGGGAACATTTGGTTCGATACCACCACGCTCGATACCGGCGCGGCGATTCGCGTGGGACCCGACGGCAAGGGCGGCGAAATCGGCGCGATTGCAAGGGTCACGCAACTCGGATCGCCTTACGACGGCACGGTGTTCATGGCCACGTCGGCTTCGGTCCTGCAGATGAGCACGACACAGAACGCCGATGTGCTGTGGCGCGGCTACGCTTCGGGAATGGCGTTTTTGCCCGATGGCGGCATCGTGTTCACGCGGCAGGTTGACATTTTGAGCCGCGCGGACAAAGCGCACAGCGTGAAGTGGAATAAGAAGATCGGCGAGGGCGGTTGCGGGTCGCCCGTAGTTTCCACCGACGGAACAATATACCTGCCGCGGAATGGCGGGATGGACGCTTACACGCTCGACGGCAACCGAAAATGGACCTTCGACCTTTCGGCGCGCGCCACTTCGCCTTCTCTCGGCGACGATGGCACGCTCTATTTCGGCAGTGATGACAATCATCTTTATTCAGTTTCGCCGGGCGGCCAGCTGAACTGGAAGTTTGCCGCGGAAGGCCCGGTGCGCAGCGTTCCGGCGATCACGGCCAACGGCGAAATCATCTTTGGCAGCTCGGATCACAATCTGTATGCGGTTGACTCGCTTGGAAAGTTGAAATGGCGATTTGCAGCCGGCGGCCAGGTGTTCTCCCCGACGATGGGCGCCGACGGGACCATCTACTTCCAGAGTGCTGACGGCAAGCTCTACGCCATCCAGGATCTAGCCGAGAACGGCGGCCTCTACGGCCAATGGCCAAAGTACAACGGCGGCATGCGCAACACCGCCCGCGCCATAAAGTAATCGCGCGATCTTCTGTCGCGCTTATCTAAAAGCGCTGTCATCCTGAGGACCGCGCAGCCCGATTTTCGCGCCCGTTCACCGAGACCCGCGCGAAAATCGGGCGCCTTGGCGCGGTCCGAATAGCCTGCCCCGAGTCCCTCGAGGGGGATCTCGGCGCCGGAACGGCGGAAACCTCGGTCCGGTTTTGACTTCTCTGGGTTTACCCCTCCCGTCCGGCTCAAAATTGATACCGTCGTACTATTGATTTTGTTTACTTTTAGGCCAATTATGCTCAAAGGACCCGGCCCAAAGGCCAGTCCAGGAGGCGAAAGGCGAAGAAAAAGCTAATCGGGACACCAAAATATTAACTTTGCCCGTAAGCCATTGAAAACACAGGACGGCGCACCAAGTTAATCGGGACACAGGGGGGTACCTCCAAAGACCAAAATGACGGCTTCCAGCCGAACTTCACAGTCGTGACCCAGCCTAGGGGCTACGGACTGGTTCTGTGCTTGCGGCGCAGGGCGCGGATTGGGCGGGGATAATAGAGCTCGAAATTCGGCCCCTCGGCTGGCACCGGCGGAAGGCGATCGCTCGAGAAGGCATAGCGGAGATCGGCGTAGCAGTGATACCAGGGCATGAGGGCGTCAATGCCGATCAGCGATCGGCGGCCGCCGCGCCAGTCGTTCCAGAGCATGGCACGGCCCCAGCGGAAGTTATGGAGGAGCTTGAGGGGGATGTTGTTGTAGCCGCCATTGAAGTAGTGGAGATAAAACTCCCAGCGCCAGGAGGTGCGCAGGACGCTGCGGAGCGTGTCGCGGCGGAGGTGATGAGCGACAGCGCGTGGATCGAAAACCATCCTGTGCCCGGCTTGCAGCAGGCGGATACACAGGTCCACATCCTCGTAGTTGGTGCGATATTTTTCGTCGTAGCCGCCGACAGCAAGCACAGCATCTTTGCGGTAGAGAGTGCCAAATCCGCCCAAGCGCTTGGGCATCGGCCAGTCGATTTCGATTCGATTCGTGCCGAGGTCCTGGCTCAGATAGGTGGCGCGCCAGGCGTTGGCGGCGCCGTCGCGATATTTTTCGAGCATGCGCCCGCCGGAGCCGACGACGCGCGGGTCGTTGAAGGCTTCGAGCAGGAATTCGAGCCAGCGCTCACCGGCGAGCGCGTCGGAATCCATGGCGGCGACCAGCTCGTATTGGGCGTGAGCAAAAGCGGTGTTGCGCGCGGCGGCGAGGCCTTTGTTTTTTTCGTGATGAATGATGCGAACGGGATATTTGGAGACGACATTCATGGTGCCGTCAGTGCAGCCGTCGTCGATGATGAGGAATTCGTCGGGAGGATGAGTTTGCGCGAGCATGGCCTCGATGGTTGGGCCGATGTAACGCTCGACGTTGTAGCAGGGGATGTAAGCCGAAATTTTCATGCCGGGGGAGCGCCGCGCCGGAGGGACGCGGCCCTTGGCGAGAATATCCGCCGGGGAGGGTATTTGCAACGCTTGCCTGAAAGCGGAGTGAATAAGGATTCTGGTATTCTTGCGGGTCGTTGTTGATAAGAAAAACAAACCTCAGCGGCGAAAGCCGTATTGATTCTGCGACTGTTGCGGCACGGTTGAAACCGTGCCCTGACAAGGCGTCGGAGTTCGCAGGCAGGGTTTGAGGCCCCTGTTTTCGATTCCGGGCCATTTTTCCGCAGACTGTGAAACGGTGCCCTGACAAGGCCCTCGGGATTGAACCATTGAGTTCCGGCAACATTCATAAAATAGAAAGATTTAAATCGCGGCTGCTGCGATTGGAGCGCGACGTCATTGTGTATTTGCCGCCGGGCTACGAGCAGCAAAGCGCGCGGCGTTTTCCGGTGCTGTACCTGCAAGATGGGCAGAACCTCTTCGATCCGAATACTTCGTTCATTCATGGGAAATATTGGCGCGTGGGAGAGACTGCAGATCAATTGATCGCGGCAGGAAGGATCCAGCCGCTGATTGTCGTGGGCATTTACAACGGCGGCAAACGGCGGGTGCGTGAATACACGCCAACGCGATCCGGGCGCTTGGGCGGCGGCAGAGCTGAGCGCTATACGCGGATGATCGTTGAAGAGCTACGGCCGTATATGGAATCGCATTACCGCGTTCTGCAGGACTCCTGGCACACGGGCATCGGGGGATCGTCGCTCGGCGGACTTTATGCACTGTACGCCGGGTTGCGCTACCCGCACGTGTTCGGACAGATTGCCGCGCTTTCACCTTCCGTGTGGTGGGACCGAGGATGGATTCATCGCTTCGCGGCACGCGGCGAAGTTCATCCCAATTCTCGCATCTGGCTGGACATCGGAACGCGTGAGGGGCCGCGCATCGTTCCCAAGGTGGAGGAATTCCGCGACGTGCTTTGCGGCAAAGGCTGGTCGCTGGGGCGCAATCTGCATTTCGAGATCGTCGAAGGCGGCGAGCATAACGAAGACGCGTGGGCGCGTCGCGTAGGGCCCTTTCTCCAATTTCTATTCCCAGCCTCGGAGGGCACTGTATAATCCGCGCGTGACGTAGCCTGATGTTGACGCTCACGCGGTTCGAGCTCACCCAATGCCTGATTCCAAGCCCTTGACCGTTCTGTGTATCACCTCTTACGAAAAGGGGCAGGAGTTCATGCGCGCGTGCAAGGACGAGGGTTGCCGCGTGCTGCTGGTAACTGTGGAGAAGCTCAAGGATGCGGACTGGCCGCGCGAGGCGATCGAAGAAGTATTTACGACTCCGGCCGAGATTCCCTTGCACGATCTGATCTTCGCGGTCAGCTACATGGCCCGCACGCGGCAAATCGATCGAATTGTGGCTCTCGACGAATTCGATATGGAGAATGCAGCCGCGTTGCGCGAGCACCTGCGCGTTCCGGGCATGGGCCTGACGACGATGCGCTATTTTCGAGACAAACTGGCAATGCGCGGACGCGCCAAAGAAGGCGGCATCCCCGTGCCTGAATTCATTCACGTGTTGAACTATGACGCGCTGCGCGAGTACATGGAGCGCGTCAAGCCGCCCTGGCTGCTGAAGCCGCGCTCGCAGGCGTCGGGCATCGGCATGAAGAAAATCGAAGAGGCATCGCAACTTTGGCCCTGGCTCGAACAACTTGGCGATCAACAGTCGTTTTATCTGCTGGAGCAATTCGTTCCCGGCGACGTCTTTCATGTCGATAGCATTGTCTCCGAACGCAAGGTGGTATTCGCCGAGGCGCACGCATACGGCAAGCCGCCATTTGAGGTGGCGCATCACGGCGGAGTGTTCACGACGCGCACGCTTGCGCGCAGCGGTGCTGAGGCTAAGAGCCTATTGAAGTTGAATCGCGAGCTGATTGAGGGTCTCGGTCTGGTCCGCGGCGTCACGCACGCTGAATTCCTCCGCGCGCACGATGGCGGGCAATTTTATTTCATCGAAATCGCCGCGCGTGTAGGCGGCGCCTACATTTCAAACGTTATCGAGGCTGCCACAGGCGTCAATCTTTGGCGCGAATGGGCGCGCATCGAAGTTGGCGCCGGGAAGCGGCCCTATGAATTGCCGAAGACACAACGCGAGTACTCCGGCGTGATTCTTTCGCTGGCGCGTCAGGAGCATCCCGACACTTCTGCGTACAGCGATCCGGAAATCGCCATGCGCGTGAGCAAATACCATCACGCGGGTTTTGTTCTGAAGTCCGGAAAAGCGGATCGCATTAAGGAGCTTCTCGATTCTTACATGCTGCGTTTCAAGGATGATTTCATGGCCACGCAGCCCGTCCCCGAAAAGCCGACTGCCTGAGCTGCAGGGCCGGGCGCATTGACAGCGCGGAAACGTGCACGTAGAGTGCTTGCTAGTTCCTCAGGCGGCATCCCTTCGGGGCGAGCGGGTGGGTGAGCCGTCCGGGAGTGCGTATGCACCTTCGTTCAATGAGCCGCAAACTGCGCGCGCGCGATGTTGTATTCTTATCATCCCTCGTCGCGTGGGTCGCGCTGGCCTCGACGTCTGTAGTTGCTCAATCGCAAACGAGCGAACCGAATCCGCAATCGACTTCCGCCCCCGCGAAAGTTCCCGTGCAGTCGCCAACTGGTGCGTCGCAAACACCTGCGCCGGAAATGAGCACTCAGGAATCTTCGCCGCCATTGCGCGTTCCTGTAAATCTTGTCCTGGTTCGTGTCGTAGTGCGCGATTCGAAGGGACAGCCCGTCGGTAATTTGAAAAAAGAAGATTTCCAAATTTTGGACGCCAAGCAACCTGTTCCGATCACGCACTTTTCTGCGGACACTCCGGCTTCGCTAATCGCGCACGTCATTCGTCCGGAATCTGTTCCAGGAGAGACGATCACATCTGAAACGTCCGTCGCGTCGATTCCGTCGCGTTTCGTCGCATTTCTGTTTGACGATACGCGGCTGAGTTTTGATGAACTGGTGATCTCGCGCAATGCTGCTGATCACTATGTCGAGGGGTCTAAAAATCCGTCCGATCGCTTCGCTATCGTTTCGATTTCGGGCCAGTATCAGCTGGATTTCACCGATGATCGCGCCAAGATACATGATGCGTTGATGGCCGTTCGGCCTCGTGCGGTTGGGGCGATGGACGTCGGCGATCCGAATGCCTGCCCACCGGTGACCTTTTATCAGGCTTACCTGGCGCAAATTATGCATGATTCAAATGCAATCAACGCCGCGGTAACCGATGCGCTGGCTTGTGCATTTGAAAACAACCAATATTTTCTGGGCTCCGCTGAAGCGCTGGCGGACCAAGCCTTGATGGCGACGTTCAACGCCGGTGATTCGGAGACGCTTTATGCCTTGAGGCGTCTGGATGAAATGGTACGTCGCCTGGGTGTATTACCCGGCCAACGCAACATCATCTTCGTTTCGGGAGGTTTTCTATTTCCGACGCGCGAGGAAGAGTTCGCCAGCCTCCTCGACCGCGCCACGCGCTCCAACGTGGTGATCAGCACGATCGATGGACGCGGGTTATATGTTGTGATGCCGAACGGGGATGTGAGCACCAAGGGCTTCGGAACGGCACCGACAAGCGCTTTTCACGCCAACTTTGCGCTCCAGGAGCAATCGGAGCAATCGGCTGTTCTCGGAGAACTTGCGGATGGCACGGGCGGCGGCTATTTCCACAACAACAACGATCTGGAAGGCGGCTTTCAGCGTCTGGCCAGCGCGCCGGCGTATTCCTATCTGCTGGGCTTCACTCCATTGAAGGCCAGCTATGACGGCAAGTATCACAATCTCAAGGTGACGCTAAACTTGAAGGAGAAGTACGACATTCAGGCCCGGCGGGGATATTACATGCCCAAGCGCGGGACCGATCCGGTGGAAGCTGCCAAAGAGGAAGTGGCGGACGAGCTTTTTTCCCAGGAAGAAATTCACGATTTGCCGATCGAGCTGCATACGCAGTTCTACAAGCTCAGCGCTTCGGATGCGAAGCTGGCGGTGATGACGCATGTGGACGTTGGCAAGCTACGATTCCGCAAAGCCGAGGGCCGAAACGAGAACGATCTCACGGTGGTAGCTGCGCTTTTTGACCGGAATGGGAACTACATAACCGGTATCACGAAGACGCTGCAGATGAAACTTCGTGATGATACGTTGGCCAAGCTCGAACGGACGGGTATGAATATCCGGACTAATTTTGACGTCAAGCCGGGGACTTATGTAGTGAGGCTGGTGGCGCGCGATTCAGAGGCCGCGATGCTGACCGCGGCAAATGGCATGGTGGAGATTCCGTGATGGCGAGGTCGCCTATGAAACTTCGAGTAGCCGGGTTTTACAGGTTGGCGTGGATCGTCGTTCTGCTGGCGATCGTATTCGTGTGGAGCGAGACGAGGCCGGCCAGCGTTGCGCAGGCTCAGCAGCCTGCGATGTCGCCTGCAACCCAGCAGCCGGAAGGCTCTGCATCGAAAACACAGCAAGAGCCGGCACAACAAGCGCCCGCGCAACAAGCACCCTCCACGCAGGCGCCGGCGGCCGGCGGCCCGATACTTAAATCCGAGTCGCGGCTGGTTCGCGTGGACGTTATCGTCACCAACAAGAAGGGCGAGTACATCACCGACCTGACGGCAAAAGATTTCCGCGTTTTCGAAGACAATAAATCACAAGCAGTGAGCACGTTTTCTTTCGGTACGGACCCCGCTGCGCCACCGGGAGCGCAGCGGCATTACATGGTGCTGTTGTTCGACGATTCGACCATGGATCAGCCGACGCAAGTCGTCGCGAGAGATGCGGCGGCGAAGTTCATCGATGCCAATGCCGGGCCCGATCGCGTGATGGCGGTGATGGATTTCGGCGGGACGATGCGGATGGTGCAGAATTTCACGGTCAATGCCGATCGCTTGAAGCAAGCCGTGAAGGGCACCAGGGCCGGTTCTATTTCGCCCAATCCCGATACGCCGCTTTCCGACGTTGATGCAATGAGTGCGCAAGTTTTTGGTACTGGCAGCGCAGAGGCGGATTTTGCGGCGCGCTCGGCGCTTTTGGCGATTCGCGATCTAGCCAAGCGCTTGGCGTCGATTCCCGGCCGGAAGAGCCTAATTCTATTTACGACCGGTTTCCCGATGACGCCTGAGAGCGAGGCGGAGTTGCCGGCAACAATTGACGCCTGCAATAAAGCCAACGTGGCGATTTATCCGCTCGATGTGCGCGGACTGGAAGCGCCGATGAGTTTGGCAGCGCCTGCGCCGAACCGGCGTTATGTGCAGAGCGAGCGGAGACGCGATCAGAGCGTGCTGGCCTCAGCGATTTCCAGAGGCAATGCTGGACCGCAGATTCAGCTGGCTTCGTTTGACCCCTCGAGTGGCTCCCCATTTGCGATCTTGCAACATGGTGGCGGAGGAGGCGGCGGTGGAGGCCACGGCGGCGGTGGTGGAGGAGGTGGCGGTGGCGGGGGAGGGGGATCGGGTGGTGGCGGCGGCAAAGGCGGAAGTGGCGGAGGCAGCGGCGGTGGCACTGGCGGCGGCACGGGAGGAGGCCGCGGAGGAACCGGCAGTGGGGCGGGAGTGGGGAGCCTTCCGGCGAACGGTGTATTCGGAAACTCGCCATTTTCGCAGCCGCGTTCGATCGTGCCTTCGTTTCCGGCGTCAACGTCGGTAAATCAGCAGATCATGTTCGCACTCGCCTCGGGCACAGGCGGGTTTACGATCGTCAACACCAATGACCTCCTTACGGGGTTGCAGAAAATCGGCAAGGAACAGAACCAATACTATCTGCTCGGGTATGCGCCTTCGGAATCGCCGGAAGGAAGTTGCCATGTTTTGAAGGTGAACGTAGATCGCGGCGGAACCGAAGTGCGGGCGCGCAGCGGTTATTGTAATGTGAAGCCCACCGATCTTCTTGCCGGCAAGCCGGTCGAAAAGGATCTGGAGGCGCGCGCGAGCGGAGCGGCTCCGGGTACGATGGCCGGAACGGTGGAAGCTCCCTACTTCTACACTTCGGCAAACACGGCGCAGATAAACCTGGCGATGGAAATACCTTCCGGGTCAATCGTGTTTTCGAAGGTGAAGGGAAAATCGCACGCCGACGTCAATTTTCTTGGGATTGCCTATCGAGCTGACAACAGCGTAGCGGCGCGCTTCAGCGATACGGTTACGCTCGATCTGGAGAAGGACCAGCTCAAGCAATTCCTCGAGTCGCCCATGCGCTATCAGAATCAATTTGAAATTGCGCCGGGAAAGTACCGGTTAGCCGTTGTCGTGTCTGGAGGCGGGGAGGGATTCGGGAAATACGAAACGCCGATTGCGATCGATCCTTATAGTGAGAAGACGTTTACGATGAGCGGGGTGATGCTCAGCAATACGCTGATCAAAGCCGGAGATCCATCCTCAGCTATGGATTCGGCCTTGCTGGGCGATCGTACTCCGCTGGTCGTCAAAGGTGTGGAAGTCATCCCGTCGCCGAGCAATCACTTCAAGCACTCGGACTCGGTGATCATGTACGCTCAAATCTACGATCCGCACGCGGCAGACGCCGATCCGCCGGAAATCATTTGCGGCTATCGGGTGGTGGATACCAAGACGGGCAAGAATGTTTTGTCGTCGGGAGCAATGGACGCGGTGCAATTTCGGCAGAATAAAAATTCGATCGTTGCGATTGGATTGAAGGTGCCGTTTACGAATATACCGGCGGGATCGTACCGCATCGACGTGCAATCGGGAGAAAAAGGCGGCGGGATGTCGCCGGTGCGGATGGCGTACTTCGTTGTGGAGTGACGATCGCTAATCGGGATCGAGCGATTCGTCGGCGTTGATCCGCAGCGCGAAAAACGCAGAGCCCAGCGAGACCACAGAGGCGCAGAGCAGCGCGCTCTTCCAGCCATATTTGTCGGCGAGATAGGCAGTCACGATCGGCGATAGCCAGCCGCCGAGATTCCCGCAGGTGTTCATCAGGCCGGAGACGGAGGCGGTGAATTCCTTCGTCAGGTCGATGCAAATCGCCCAAAAACTTACCGCTGCGAACAAATTGAATCCTGCGCCCGCCGCCAGAAGGATGACGGCGAGGAAAGTATCGCGGGCGTTACTGCCGGCCCAGAGCAGAACGGCAGAGGCGATCATGCCGAGAGCGATGGCCGCGCGGCGGCCTTTGCGGAGGCCGTAGCGTTGCACGGCAAAATCGGAGAAAAGTCCACCGATAGGTGCGAGAACAGCGATGGCGAGGTAAGGCATGGTGCCGAGCAGGGAGCTGCGCGAAATGCTGAGGCCGCGGATATTGACGAGATAGATGAAGAACCAGGTGTGGAAAAAATAGATCGGAAATCCCTGGCAGAAATAGCCGAGAGCCAGGCCCGTGACGGAGGGAGATGCGAGGATGCGGCGCCAAGGGGTTTTGGCGGCGGGCTGCGATTGCAGCGGAATATAAGTGAGCGTGGCAAGTTCGGTGGCATTGACGGCGGGATGATCGTCGGGGCGGCTGGTGACGTAAAGACGCCAGAAAGCGGCCATCACCACGCCCGCGACGCCAGCCAGGAAGAAAGAGGTGCGCCAGCCCCAACGCTGCATGATCCAGGCGATTAAAACGGGAGTGGCGGCGCCGCTCAAGCCGATCCCGGCGATACTGAAGCTGGCGGCGAATCCGCGCTCGCGGCCACGGCTCCACGCGGCCACGATTTTATTGAGCGCGGGCTGGCTGGCCGATTCACCGACGCCCACAAAAAACCTGACGATGGCGAAGGACCAGGCGACGGTGAACCAGCGGGCCAGCGGCAAGTTGGGAGCGACGGCGGTGAGCGCGGTGAAGAGCGACCACCACAACACCGCGGCGAGTAGCACATCGCGCGCGCCAAAACGATCTGCCAGCCAGCCGCCGGGAATTTGCAGGAGCGCGTAGCCGAGAAGAAAAGCGCTCAGCATCCAGCCCATGGCCTGCGTGGAGAAGCCGAATTCGTGCTGGATCGATTGGCCAGCGATACTGAGATTGAGACGGTCGAGATAGGTAAGGAAGGTCATTAGCATGACGGCGGTGAGGATGCGCCAACGGACATGGGTGGGGGGCAGCATCGCGTTGGGCGGCGAAGATGAAGGTGAAGCGTTCACAGAGCGGGGCGCCGGGTTTTCAAGCCATTCGCGGCAATCATTCGACGGCCAGATACGCGTAGCGGAGTACGAACAGTCCCGTCAGAATCCAGATCAGCAGGCTTACTTCACGATATTTCCCTGCGCCGACTTTTACGAGAGTGTAGGAGATCAGACCCAGGCTCAAGCCCGTTGCTACGCTGAAGGTCAGAGGTGTTGCGACGATGGTCAGGAATGCTGGAAATGTCTCGCTAAAGTCGTCCCATCGCACTTTGGCCACCGATTCGCACATGAGGGCGCCGACCAGGATTAACGCCGGAGCCGTGGCGTAGCTTGGAATCGCAGCCACCAGCGGCGCGCAGAACATGGCGACGAGGAAAAGCGCCGCGATTACGAGATTGCCGAGCCCTGTGCGAGCGCCGGCTGCGACTCCCGCCGCGCTTTCGATGTAGCTAGTCACCGTTGATGTGCCGGTGAGAGCGCCAAACATCGTTCCGGTGGCGTCGGCCAGTAAAGCACGGCTGGCTCGTGGCAATTTGCCATCTTTGAGAAAGCCGCCTTGCTCGCAAACTCCCACCAGCGTGCCTACGTTGTCGAATAAATCTACGAAGAAGAAGACGAAGATCAGATCCAGCAGGCCGAGCTTTGTGGCGCCGGCAAAATCCAACTTGAAAAGCGTTCCGCCTGGGTGCGGCAACGAAAATACATGCGATGGCCACTGATTCAGCCCGCGAAATATTCCCGCAATCGTGGCGAGGGCAATTCCGATGAGGATGGCTCCGCCGACCCGCCTGGCCATCAATATTGCGGTGACGACCAAACCAAAAACCGCAATTTGCACTTGCGAATCGGAGAAGCTGCCAAGCCCCACGAATGTGGCCGGATTGGCGACGATAATCTTTGCGTTCCGCAGCCCCACGAACGCTATGAATAAACCGATTCCGGCCGCGGTTCCGTATTTCAGGCAATCCGGGATGCCGTTTACGATCTGCTCGCGCACCTGCGTGAGAGTGAGGAGCAGAAACAGAAGGCCCGAGAAAAATACGACGGCGAGCGCCACTTGCCACGAAATGCCGCGTCCAAGCACGATCGAGTAGGTGAAATAGGCGTTCAGTGACATGCCCGGGGCCAGGGCGATCGGATAGTTCGCCCACAATCCCATCACCAGGGTTGCCGCTGCCGCGGAAATGCAGGTGGCGAAGAGCACGCCTTCGATGGGCATGCCGGCTTCTGACAACATGCGTGGGTTCACGGCAATGATGTACGCCATGGTCATGAAGGTCGTGAGGCCGCCCAATAATTCACGGCGTATGTTGGTTTGATTTTCCGAGAGTTTGAACAATCGTTCGATCACCGCTTGCTCCTGCTGCGCTCGAAGGCCAGCCAATGTATCACAGGGGTGACGAATTCGAATTTAGTCGTCGTAACCGGATGCGCTCTTAGTCCGTCGTTTTGATTGAAGGCGGGGGCGTGTAAGATTCTGTGTGGGAGTGGGAACATTGACATCTGAATTCCACCTATTCGCTCGGGCGCGAAATTGATCCGGAATGGCCTGAGGCCCGAAATCGTCACGAATGACCGCTACGACCGGCATCTCTCCTGCGGCCACAGGGGCCGCTATCCAGACCGAATCGCTGACGCGGGTTTTTGGCACGCTGACTGCCGTGGATCATTTAGATTGTCGCGTGGCCTACGGTCAAATCTTTGGGCTTCTCGGTCCAAACGGCGCGGGCAAAAGTACGACCATCAAAATGCTCACGACGCTGCTGGAGCCGACATCAGGTAGTGCACAGGTCGCCGGATTCGACATCGTCAAGGCCCCAGCGCAGGTCAGGCGCAGCATTGGCTACGTGCCGCAGATGCTTTCGGCAGATGGCGGATTAACCGGGGAGGAAAATCTGCTGCTCTCCGCGAGGCTCTACGCCATTCCGCGAGGCGAGCGCAAGCCGCGCATTGCGGATGCTCTGAATTTTATGGGTCTAAGCGAATCGGGACGTCGCCTGGTGAAGACGTACTCCGGAGGGATGATTCGGCGCCTGGAATTGGCACAGGCGATGCTGCATCGGCCTCGGGTTCTCTTTCTCGATGAGCCGACGATTGGTCTCGATCCTGTGGCGCGCCATGCCGTGTGGGATCGTCTTCGCGATCTCCCGCAAAGATACGGAATGACAATTCTGATCACGACCCACGATATGGATGAAGCTGACGAACTGTGTGACGAATTGGCTCTGATGCATGAAGGCCGAATTGCCGCGGTTGGCAAACCGGCCGAACTGAAGGCTGCGTTGGGGCCCGAGGCAACGCTTGACGATGTCTTCGCGCATTTCAGTGGCGGCTCGATCCAAGAAGGAGGCACCTACCGTGACATCCGCCAGGCTCGCAGCACAGCCAAGCGTCTTGGCTGATTCTTCGATAATTGGGGATGTCTGGCGCGAGACATTGGCTATCGCCGATGTGGAGTTGCGAAAGCTGTTTCGCGATCCCACGGAGCTTTTCACGCGCGCTGTTCAGCCGTTGCTATGGCTCGTTATCTTCGGACAAGTATTCAGCCGCGTGCGGGGAATTCCGACGGGCAACATCTCTTATCTTGCGTTCATGACCCCGGGGATTCTCGCGCAGAGCGTGCTGTTTGCGGCGATCTTCTACGGGATAGCGGTAATCTGGGAACGTGATCTCGGCATCGTTCACAAGCTGCTTGTCAGTCCAGCCAAACGGCTTTCCCTTGTACTCGGCAAAGCGGTGTCGGCGGGATTTCGAGGCGTGGTGCAGGCTTTCATCATCTACGCTATCGCCATCGCGCTGCACATCGGCATCCGCTGGCACGCGGTCAATATCGTCGCGGTGCTTTGCGGCGTGGGCCTCGGCTCCGCCATTTTTTCCACGTTTTCGCTGATCATCGCGTGCATCGTGAAGTCGCGCGAACGATTCATGGGCATCGGACAAGTGCTCACCATGCCGCTCTTCTTCGCTAGTAATGCAATCTATCCCATTGCGATCATGCCGGAATGGCTGAAGGTGGTCGCGCTGGTAAACCCGCTCACGTATCTCGTTGACGCACTACGCGGACAGATGATCGTCGGAGGCGAGAGCGTCCACGGAATTGCGAGCGATTTTGGCGTGATGATTCTGATCTTTGTGGTGTTATCGGCGATCGCCGCGCGGCTGTATCCCACGCTACTTCGTTAGAATTGGGACTAGAATTACAGCGTTATCCCTCGGAAACATACAGAGATTGCATCACTATTTAGGCTTTCGTGGCACTTCTTTTATGCAATACTAATTGCACCCAGCCGCAGGAGGAAAGAATGTCGAACGCCATGCGTTCATGCCTTGCGGTTCTTGCCGTCACTTTTTCACTGGTGCTCGCTGTCCCTGCCCGGGCGCAGCAGAATAGCGTCCTCGGCGAAGTACGTTTCGAAGGCTCGTCGAAAATAGACAAGACGTCGGGCGTTTGGATCGACGGCCAGTATCTGGGATACGTGTCGGAATTGAAAGGCGACAAAAAAGTTCTTCTGATGCCCGGTGACCATCAGATTTCTGTGCGCCAGTCCGGTTATGGCAATCTAGAGCAGAAAATCACCATCGAGCCGGGACAGCTTTACACCGTGCACGTCAAGATGGTGCGCGATCCGCGCGTGCAATATTCTCCGGTGACTTCAGAGATCAAGCTCTCCGTCACGCCCGAACGCGCCGCCGTTTTCGTGGATAATGCCTTCGTCGGTCATGTCAGCGAGTTCGGAGGCACTGGGCGCGCGATGCTCGTGAGCCCGGGAAAGCACCAGATCAAGATCACTTTGCCCGGCTATGAAACGTTTGAGACCGAAGTGAATCTTCTCGCCAAGCAGAAGTTCGAGGTCAAAACTGAATTGGTCAAGGGAAGTATCGCCGACGCGGGAACACTTATTAAAGAATAGAACGTAGCTTTAGCGATTCGAACTCACGGTAGTGCTGAACGGGCGCAATCTGCGATATAGTTTAGCTAGATAAGCGCTTGTCGAGATTTCGACGAAAGCATCTTGCGCTCGTTCAGCGACAATGGCGTCAACCTCCGGTTCCGCAGGCCTCTCGAAGATTCAAGATCACCCGTTTGAAACAGAACTGAATAGAATCCGCGCGGCGTATGAGCGGCGGGAGCGGGAAGTTCCTCGAGATCGCTACTCGGATACAAATCCCCGAGCGGCAGTCTTCTATCGCGAACTCGAGAGCAATATCTTTGATTTGTTGGCCCGCAAATGTCCTCGCCCGCTGTCGGAATTGCGCGTACTTGATCTGGGTTGCGGCGAGGGACGCTGGCTGCGGCGTTTGCCAAAGTGGGGCTTACTGTCCGAGAACCTATCCGGGGTTGACTTGCTGCCCGGGCGCGTGGCCGCGTCGCGTGCATCGTGCCATCCGGGCGTGCGTTTCTATTGCGTCAACGCCGCTCAACTTCCGTTCGCCGATCGGTCCCTCGACGTCGTGCTGTGCATGACAGTATTCAGCTCGATTCTTGATGAGGGCTTGCGAATGGCGGTCGCCACAGAGATGCTGCGCGTTCTTCGTCCCGATGGATTCGTGCTGTGGTACGACTTTTTCGTCCGCAATCCTGCCAGGGGAGATGTACGGAGGGTAGGGAAGGCCGATCTTGCGCGCTTATTCCCCGACTGCGAGATCGGCCTCAAGCGGGTAACTGTCGTTACTCCGTTAGGCCGAGCCGTAGCCACAATCCCAGGGCTTTACTCTGCGCTTTCACGGTTCCCAATTTTTTCCACGCACTACCTGGGATACATCCAAAAACGATGATTGTGAGTAGCGAGCCGTGTATTAGGGAGCGATCCCGGCGCCGCTCGTTCCCGTCTGTGCTAATCGCAATCAGTCTTTCGTTCACCCTCATCCTGTTATCTCTGTGCCGGAACAGTTTCGGACAAGTAGAACTACCCCAAAACACCGCCTCGCATGCGGTTCTGACGGTTAAGACCGTTTCTTTTCGCAGCGCTTCTCTGAACCGCGAGATGCGGTACAGGATTTATCTGCCGAGAAATTACGCGCAAGCATCGGTGCATTTTCCGGTGCTTTACCTGCTGCATGGAATTTACGGCAACTACACAGATTGGGACACGCAATCGCACTTGCGGCGCTATGCCGAGAATCTCGATCTGATAATTGTCATGCCTGACGGAGGAAACAGCTGGTATGTGAATTCGGCTACCGACCCGCAGGATCGATTCGAAGACTACCTTACGAAGGATCTGATCGAAGAGGTTGACGCACGCTATCGCACGATCCCTAGGCGAGAAAAACGCGCCATAGCGGGTCTCTCTATGGGAGGCTACGCTTCGCTGAATATGGCGCTAAAGCATCCCGAATTGTTTGCTTTTGCCGGTGATTTAAGCGGTGCGCTTAACGCTCCCAGCGATCTCGGTGCTCGCCAGCCGGCTTTCCAGGCCAGCCTGCTAGCGGCGTTTGGGCCACCGGGAAGCGCCACGCGCTCCGAGAACGATATATTTTCGTGGTTGGAGCGCGCAGATGTCTCCAAGTTGCCGTATATCTATATTGCCTGCGGCCGGAGTGACGTCTTCCGTGACTTGAACCATCAGTTTGCGACGGAGCTCGAGGCGCGTCACGCTCGGTACGAGGCCCACGAACTACCCGGCGGACACGATTGGAAATTTTGGGATAGCTCTGCAAAAAACTTTCTGGTTGCGGTCATGAAAGCTCTAAGCGGGTGAAACGCCAGGCAGTTGGATGAGCTGTGCAATCGCTATGCTGAGATTGGATTCAGACTAGGAGTAAATGCGGCGCTCCTCTATCTGTCTTGGTTGGAGGAGCGCCGCTTGCGCTCGCAGAAATCCTGACGAACTCCTAAGTATCGTGGCGTCCAGCGACGAGCACCACCACACCTCCCGCCAGCGCGAGAATACCGATAATTGGCGGCAGCGGGACGGTCTTGTGCTCCGTTTTGGTCGCTTGAATCGAGCCGATATCCACGACTTTTTTGTGAGTTGTGTACGAGAATCCCTGATAGCCGAGAGACAGTATCCCGATAATGATCAGGACGATTCCGATCACTGTTTTGGCAGTCATATCATGAGGCTCCTATTCGGCCGGCCGTCATACTCTGCGCACCAGGCCGCCCACCAGCGCCAGCAGGAAAAGAATCAGGAACAAGAAGAAGAGAATCTTGGCAATTCCGGCTGCAGCAACCGCGATGCCGCCGAAGCCGAATATCGCCGCCACGATCGCGATCAGGAAAAATCCCAGAGCCCAACGAAGCATCTCGTGCCTCCTTTTGACTGCCTCCGGCGCTCTCTTAGCAGAAGCGGCGCCGGTGTGTTTCCGCACTGAACATGTCCACCGTTTGTACCCGGCGAATGAAATCAACTCCATACCGAGGAATCCCTACCTTGACCTCCAATATTGTGTAAGAAATTCGAATCTTCCGAGATCTGCAACGAAGGTGTGGTTTTTGGCCCTGGCGAAGAGGCCGATATTGGAGCTGTTATACGCTAAAGATTCCGGTGCGGTTACCCAGGTTTTTCCTTCGTTGAAGCTTGTCCTCTGGGCTACCCGGCTCTTCAAATACGCGGGTAGTTGATTTCTCTGACCGCCCGTAGCCCTAGTCCGCCGCCGGGCTGAAATCGGATGGCGCACGCCTTTCCCGATGAACGGTAATCCCAGTCAATATAAGGGTTTCCGGGTATTTACCCACCCTGGGGGATGTTGTTACCTAGTGCTCGCAAGACAGCTCCATGTTGTAGCCAGATCCGGATCGCTAGCAGGCGGGCCAATCCTGGGAGGAATTGATGAATTGGGACCAAGTACAAGGCAAATGGAAGCAGGCATCAGGGAAACTGAAGGAGAAGTGGGGGAAGCTCACCGATAGCGACATCGGCGTTATACGCGGGCAACGGGATCAACTCGTGGGCAGAATTCAGGAGCGCTACGGGATCGTAAAGGAAGAGGCTCAGAAACAGGTCGAGGAGTGGATTCAAACCGTCAATCTTGGCGATTCGCCGGAATCGGCTTCGTCTGAGGACGAGGAGCTTGCGGCGGGTGCGCCGAAACGGCGTGGAGCAGGACGCTCGTAGCAAGGCGCTCTCTCAGAGCGAGTGGCGGTGCGTATTGGGGCCAAATCATAAACCGCGCTCGACCGGGGTCACCCCGGCGGCGGCGCGGAGACGAGGTGTAAAGTGAGCGAAGCAGCAACGGTTTGGTCGAGAGTGCGACACCCGGAATTCCATCGTTCGCCGGCGTCGAGCGCGTTTTTGCGGCAGCGGCGCGGTCCGCGTGCGGTGAAATCAGCGCCGGAACCGGCAAACGGACAGTTCGAGAAACTAGTGAGAGATTGCAATCAGCGCGTATATCGTCTCGCACTGCGAATCACTCGCAACCATCAGGACGCCGAGGACGCTCGTCAGGAGACGTTTCTCAAAGCCTATCGTCATCTCGACCAGTTCGAGGGGCGCTCGCGATTCACAACCTGGATCTCGCGCATTGCGATTAATGAAGGATTGATGAATCTTCGCAAGCGCGACGCGAACCGGCGCGTGCCTCTGGACGAAATTTCCGAGATTTCTTCCGACAACACCAATCTGTTGCCGCTACGCCGGCCTGTCGAAGATCCGGAGAAAAGCTTCACTCGCCGCCAATTGCGTGGCGCGCTCAATGCCGCCATATCGAATCTCCGCCCGTTATATCGCGACGTGTTCATTCTTCGAGTTGTCGAGGAACTTTCCACGTCCGAGACGGCGAAGGCTCTGGGCGTAACGGTCAGCACCGTGAAGACTCGCCTGCGGCGCGCGCGCATGGAGCTTCGCACGTATCTTGGATCTTGCGGAGATTTGGTGAACAATGCCTCGGAGCTGTCGGGCGGTTCGGCCCCCATAGAGGCTTCGGCGGCCTAAGTGCGGTAGCTGGAGTTGATGCGCACGTAGTCGCCGGTGAAATCGCAGGTCCAAACTCGCGCTGCTTCGCGTCCTTGGTGAAGGTCCACTCGAATCGGAACAAAGTTGGCTGACATGCGCCGGTGCGCGGCGCTTTCGTCGAACGCCGCTTCGACTCCGCGCCGGCAAAGCGCCATGCCCCCGACGTGAATATCTACCCGTGCCGGCTCGAACGGCACGCCGGCGCGGCCCGCAGCTGCCAGGATGCGTCCCCAGTTCGGATCGGCGCCAGCCAGCGCCGTTTTCACTAGCGGTGAATTAGCGATGGTGCGGGCGATTGTTTCCGCCGCGGATTCCGTCTTCGCGCCGCGCACCTCGATTTCGATTACGCGCTTCGCTCCTTCGCCGTCCGCGACGATTGCCAGCGCCAGTTTCGCGCAAATTGTTTCTAGGGCGCGGCCGAAGCGGCGATATTCGGCTCCGGCTTTTCGCAATTTTGGTGCGTCCGACTCGCCATTCGCCAGTACCGCGAGCGTATCGTTCGTGGATGTGTCTCCATCCACCGTGATCGCATTGAAAGTGTGCCTTGCGACGCGATGCAACGCATCGCAAGCAGCCGTGAATCGATTGACGCGTCGGTGACGATAAATGCGAGCATCGTCGCCATGTTCGGCTGAATCATTCCTGCGCCCTTTGCGCAGCCCAGGAGCCGGACTTCCTTGCCGCCAATCCGAATGCGTTCCGCAGCCCATTTCGGTTTCGTGTCCGTCGTCATGATTGCTCGTGCGAACGCCTGAAACGCGCTGGCTGTGGGCTTTCGGGAGCAGGCTAGACTGGGCAGCGCACGCACGATTTTTTCCACGCGCAGCGGCACGCCGATTACGCCCGTCGAGCACACGAGTAATTGCTCGGATGCACAGCTCAATTCACGCGCTGCTGATGCCGCCGTGGCACGGCTTGCAGCCAACCCCGCTGCGCCGGTGGCGCAGTTCGCATTGCCGGCGTTCACAATCAGTCCGCAGATGCGCTGACGGCTTTTCGCCAGGTGCTCGCGCGACACGACGACAGGCGCGGCCTGAACGAGGTTTCTTGTAAAAATCGCCGCCGCAGTGGCCGGCACATCTGTGGTGATCAAGCCAAGATCCAGCGCTGATTTCTTGAGTCCAGAGGCCACGGCCGAAAATGAAAATCCCTTCGGTATGTCGCGATCAGTTAGTCGGGTGGTCATTCGACGGGAATCAGCGAGGAGGAGTCTTCGAGAATGCTGAATGCCTCGTGCTCTGATGCCAAATCCATAGTTACGGCAGCAAGGCGGCAGGTCCGCGCCTTTGGACAATGAATGCAATCGCGGTCAATCTTTTCATGAAGCGCAAAGCGCGACGAGAGGGTGAATCCGTGGCGCAGGAAAAATGCCGGCTCGCTGGTGAGTGCGAATACGCGACTGATGTTTCGGCGCTCGGCCAGATCAAGCGCCGCCTTGATCAGACGCGCCCCGAGGCCGCGTCCTCTAGAATCCGGATTTACCGCAAGGGAGCGGATTTCGGCGAGCCGAGGATGATAGCCCTCCAGCGAGACGCAGCCGATCACTTCCTCCGACTCTACAAGCACCAGGAAACCACCCAGATGTTTACGTATATCGGCCTCATCGCGGGGCAGCAGAATTTCTTCAGCCGCGTAGTGCGCTATCAGCGCCGCGATGGCGGTGATATCTGCTTTGCGTGCGATTCGAACCCTCATCGCGCCGCCACCCGAAGTCCCAATCGAGCCTGTAGCTTTTCGAGAGCCGCGCGCACCGATTCCACGGACGTGCCTCCTGGAACGCTTTTTCTTCGAATCGCGGCATCAAGCGTCACCGCCGAGAAATAATCGGCGTCGAAAACGCCGGAGTGTTCTCGGAGCACCTCGAGCGGCAAACTAGTGATGGATTCTGATCGCTTTTCAGCTTCGCGAACCAAAGCGCCTACGATTTCGTGCGCCTCGCGAAACGGAACGCCGCGCGCTACCAAATAATCGGCAGCCTCCGTAGCCAGAAGCGCGGGCTCTTCGGCCGCTTTTCGCAATCTTGCTACGTTGAACTTGGTTGTACGCAGCGCTCCGGCGGCGACGCGCACCATCGCCAGCATCTCATCGTGTGCGCCAAACAGCGGCTCTTTGTCTTCTTGCAGGTCGCGCTGATAGCTTGACGGCAGGCCCTTGATGGTCACGAGCAGCGACGTCAGAGCGCCGATAATTCGACCGCTCTTCCCGCGGATCAATTCCCAGGCGTCGGGATTTTTCTTCTGCGGCATCAGGCTGCTGCCGGTGGAAAATTCGTCGGGCAAAATCGCGTATTTGAATTCGGCCGAAGCCATCAGGATCAAATCTTCGCTGATGCGCGATAAATGCGTTGCCAGCACCGATAAGGCGAAAAGATATTCGAGCGCAAAGTCGCGGTCGCTTACCGCATCGAGGCTGTTCGACGTTATCCCGCCAAATCCCAATTCGTGCGCCAGCGCATGGCGATCTATCGGAAACGCGCTGCCGGCCAGCGCGCCGGAGCCGAGCGGGCATGCGTCCGCGCGGGCTGAAGCAAGCTGCACTCGTTCCGTGTCGCGAAGAAACGCTTCCGCGTGAGCCAGAAACCAGTGCGATAACAACATCGGTTGTGCGTGCTGCAAGTGCGTCATGCCAGGCATGGGCACGCTGAGATGGCTCTCCGCCTGAATCGCGGTAGTCTCGATCAGGCCGATTAACGCGTCGCACATTTCGCGCGCCGCATCTTTCACGAACATCCGAAATTCTGTCGCCACCATTTCATTGCGGCTTCGCCCGGTGTGCAGCTTTGCTCCGATAGGCCCAAGCTCGCCAATCAATGCTGTCTCGACGAAATTGTGTACGTCCTCCGCGTTTGATTCGTCCAACCAACTTGCATCGTGCCGAGCGCGGCTCTCAATGGCATCGAGTGCCCTCAAAATCTGCTCATACTCGTCGGAGCTCAATAGCTGCGTAGCTTGCAAGCCTTTTGCCCAGGCTCGGTCGAGAGCAATTTCATAAGGCAGCAGCCGCCGGTCAAATCGCCACGAACGCTCGAACTCGTAGAAGCTCGCATCCGGCCCGCGATCGAATCGTCCTCCCCACATTTTGCTGTTCTTCGGTTCGCTCAACGCGACTTCACTCCCGCAATCTCAGCTACAGTATCCTGCGGCACCGTTATCGGCAGGGCGAATAAATTAATGAAGCCCTCGGCATCTTTCGGGTTGTAACCGCTCATGCTGAAGCTCGCCAAATTCGTGCGGTACAGCGAATAGGGCGATTTGCGGCTGCACACCGTGACATTACCTTTGTAAAGCTCCAGTCCGATGGATCCAGTCACACGCTTTTGAGCGCTCGCGAAGAAAGCATCAAGCGACTCGCGCAAAGGCGTGAACCACATCCCGTAGTACACCATCTCGGCGTAACGCAGCGAGAGAATCTGCTGGTAGTGGGCAGTCTCGCGATCGAGGCACAGTGTTTCGAGCTCGCGATGCGCTGCAACGAGCAAAGTTCCGCCGGGTGTCTCGTATGCCCCGCGCGATTTAATTCCCACCAGACGATTTTCGACGATATCCGTTCGCCCGACTCCATGCGCGGCCGCCAACTCGTTGAGCTCCTCCACAAGAGCCACTGGCCCGAGTTTTCGTCCGTCAACAGAGACAGGCAAGCCCTGTTCAAAACCAATCTCCACCTGTGCCGGTTTGTTCGGCGCATTTTGCGGCGCAACTACCCATTGCCACATCGCTTCTTCCGGAGTGTTCGCCGGATCTTCCAGCCGGCCGCCCTCATGGCTTAAATGCCAGATGTTGCGGTCGCGGCTGTAAATGTTTGCTTTGGTCTGCTCCACTGGAATGTGATGGGCGTTCGCATAAGCAATCGCATCCTCGCGCGAAGAAATCGCCCACTCTCGCCATGGAGCGATGATGCGCAGCTCCGGCGCGAGAGCCTTGCAAGCAAGCTCAAACCGCACCTGATCGTTGCCTTTCCCCGTGCAACCATGAGCTACCGCATCAGCCCCCACGCGCCGCGCCAATTCCACCTGTCGTTGTGCGAGTAAAGGCCTTGCGAACGACGTGCCGAGCAAGTACTTGTGTTCGTAAACGGCTCCGGCCCGCAACGTCGGCCAAATATATCCGGTGATGAATTCTTCGCGGAGATCTTCCACGTAGGCCGAACTCGCGCCTGTCGCCAGAGCCTTTTTCCGCGCGGCTTCAAGATCCTCGCGCTGGCCAAGATCGCCGACCATGGCAATCACTTCGCAGCCGTATGTTTCTTTCAACCAGGCGACGATGATTGAAGTGTCCAGCCCGCCGGAATACGCCAGCACGACCTTCTTCGGATTGCCTCCGGCCTGAGCCGGACGTAAATTTCGCGAATTCGCCGTCCCCCGCGCCGTTGACGATCCGTGAACATCTGCCCGTTCAGATCCGCCGCGCCCGTTCTTTGCCGAGCCATTCTTCTTTGCTTTGTCCAAAATCTGTTTCCTCATCACGATCCTTATCTAGCTGAGCAGCGTCAGCAGAATTGCTTTCTGAACATGCAAACGATTCTCCGCTTGATCGAAAACGATCGATCGCGGCGAATCCATGATCGCTTCCGTAACTTCCATTCCGCGATGCGCCGGCAGGCAATGCAGAAAAACCGCATCGGGCGCGGCCAGCGAGAACATTTCTTCATTCACCTGATATCCTGCAAACGCGTCGGTCCGCTTGGAAGCCTCGGCTTCCTGCCCCATGCTTGTCCACACATCGGTGTAAATTACTTGCGCTCCTGCCACGGCTTCGCTGGGCGATTCGAAGATCTCAACCTTGCCACGCGTGTCCCGCGCGGCACGCCGCGCGTCACTCACAACGGATGGATCGGGTTCGTAGCCGACGGGAGACGCGACACGGATGTGAGCACCAAGGCGCGCACCAGCGCTGAGCAGCGAATGGCATACATTATTCCCGTCGCCGACATACGCCAGTTTCAGTCCGCGCAAGCCGCCGAAATGCTCCTCGAGCGTGAAAAAATCGGCAAATGCTTGGCAAGGATGGTAGCGATCCGTAAGTGCATTGATCACTGGAATGCGCGCATTTTGCGCCAGTTCTTCCAGCACAGTCTGCCGGAAAAGCCGCGCGACGATTCCGTGCGTCCAGCGTTCCAAACTGTGCGCCACGTCAGGCACGGATTCGCGCTCACCAAGGTGCGAGAAGGTGTGATCGAGAAACGTCGCGGAACCTCCCAGGCTCGCAATTCCAACTTCAAACGTCACCCGCGTCCGCAGCGACGGTTTCTCGAAGATCAGCGCAAGGAAGCGTCCCGCCAGCGCGCCACGATAGCGATCGGGCCGTGCCTTCACGTCGGCGGCGAGATGCAGTAACTCGCGCACCTGGTGCGCGCTCCATTCCATGCCCGTTAAAAGATCGTTTTGCAGCGGAATCGTAGTTGCCGAAGCAGTTGCCATGAAATCCTCTCCTAGCGCGCTGCGAGCGGAAGTTCGTTCTGTAACGGCGCTCGTGCGGTTGAAATGGATGATTGCCTTGGCCGGTCTGATGCTCGCAGATTCTGTCACCTCAACGGACTTCGGACGGGGCGTTTTCGCGAAGACGGTACTTAGTCTCGCAAGGAATTCCTTTACCTGAGCCGCGCGCACGATGAACGGCGGAAGAAATCTCAAGATGTGCTCGTGCGTGCAATTGATCACCAGTCCGCGCTTGAGCGCTGCCTCGACGAATGGTGTGCCTTCGACGCTCAAATCGAGACCGACAATCAGCCCCTCGCCGCGGACTTCGCGAATGAAATCAAACTGGCGCCCCAGCCGTTCAAGCCCTGCCTTCAACTCCGCACCGCGTTCGCGGACGTTCTGCATTAACTTTTCATCTTCGATGATCTGCAGCGCCTCGAGCGCGGTGGCGCACACCAACGGCCCGCCGCCGAAAGTCGTTCCATGCAGTCCCGGTGAAAGAGCCGAAGCAAATTCCTCGTTCGCAATCACGGCGCCCAACGGCAATCCCGCCGCCAGCGGCTTCGCGACGGTGACGATGTCGGGCAAAGCAGCAAACTTCTGATACGCGAAAGCGCGCCCCGTTCGTCCTAGTCCGCACTGGATCTCATCGGCGATCAATGCCGCGTGATTCGCCGAAGCCAATTCGCGGGCCCGGTTCCAAAACGCTTCGCTTACCGGATAAATGCCGCCCTCGCCCTGTATTGTCTCCACGACCAGCGCGCAGACGCCGTTATCGAATTTCGCTTCCAGGTCCGCGACGTCGTTAAACCGCACGAAATCGGCGCCCGGCATCAGCGGCGCGAAAGGCTCTCGATACTTCGACGGATAGGTAATCGCGAGAGACCCAAAGGTCCGGCCATGAAACGAATTCGTCAACGCGAGCACTCGCGTCGCTGGCGCCCTGCCGTTAGTCGCGCGGGCCCGTGCGTGAGCTCTGGCGATCTTCAAGGCTCCTTCGATCGCCTCGGTGCCACTATTCGTAAAAAACACGCGATCGAGTCCCGACCATTCCGCAAGCTTCCGCGCTAGTGGACCCTGATACGGATTGTGAAACAGATTGGAAAGATGGATTGCTTGCGCTGCTTCGCGCCGGATCGTCTTCACAATCCGCGGGTGAGAATAGCCCAGCGCATTGACGGCAATTCCTCCCAGAAAATCTAGGTATTCACGCCCGCGTTCGTCGTAGAGATAGCAACCCTTCCCGCGCACGAAGACCACCGGAGGCCGGCGGTAAGTATTCATCAAGTGGCGCGTCTCATCGCGCCGCGCTTGAGCCGCACTGTTTTTGGCTGCCTTACGCGTCATAGCAACGCTGCCTTGACCTCGTCGCCCTCAAACATTGGCGTAACCCTGGTCCCAGGCCCTTTGGCGCCGTTCGCGCCGGCGAGCAGCGCGCCCGGACGCGTGCCTCCGATAATGCGCACTTCGCGCACTCCGCCCGCCAGCGCTCGCTTCGACGCTTCCAGCTTCAAGATCATTCCGCCCGAAATCTTGTTCTGCCGGATCAGTTCCTCGATCTCCGCGCCGCTCACCGCCTTGAGCACTTTTCCGTCGTCGAGCACCCCGGCAACATCCGTCAGGAAGATCAATCGGTCGGCACGGCAATATTCCGCGCAAGCCGCTGCCATATGGTCGGCGTTGATGTTGTAGAGCTCTCCATCCGTCCCAAGGCCCAGGCAAGACGCGACCGGAACCAAATTCGCCCGCCACAACGATTCCAGAAATTCAAGATCCACGCCGGTTAGATAGCCCACGAAGCCGAGACCGCCTGCAACTTCGTTGTGGCTCATCGGCTCCGCCCGGAAGCAGGCGCCATCCGCGGCGGAAATGCCGATTGCCGGCTGACCGGCCAGCGAAATCGCAGCCGAAAGCTTCTTATTCAACAATCCGCCGAAAACCATCGCCGCCACGTCGCGGGTTTCGCGATCGGTCACGCGCAGTCCGGCCACAAATTGACTCTCGATGCCCATGCGCTTCAGCGTCGCGGTGAAAATCTTCCCGCCGCCGTGTATCACCAGCAGTTCGTGCCCGGCCTGCGCCAGCTCGACAACTTGCCGCGCCAGCGCTTGCACCGTGTCGTCGCTCTCCAGCAATGCCCCCGCAATTTTCACGACCAATCTCATAGCAACCCTGTCTCCTCGGCCCAGCCCATCATCGTGTTCAAGTTCTGCACCGCTTGCCCCGCGGCGCCTTTGCCCAAATTATCGAGGCACGACACGATCACCAGCCTCTTGCCCGACTCATCGAGCGCGAATCCGATGTCGCAGAAATTTGTTCGCGCCACATGCTGCAGTTCCGGCAGCGAGCCCGCCTTCGAAATTCGCACCATTGGGCGCCCGGCGTAAAATCGCCGGTAGATCGCCTCGATCTCCTCGATCGTTCGCGCTCCATCGAGCCAGACGTAGATCGTCGAAAGAATTCCGCGCTCCACGGGCAGCAAATGCGTAGTAAAAATCACGTCCTCTGCTGCGAGACCAGTGTGCTCGGTCACTTCCGGCGTATGCCGGTGCGAGAAAAGCCCGTACGCGCGAAAATTTCCATTCACTTCAACAAAATGCGTCTCCCGCTTCGGCTCCTTGCCAGCTCCACTCGCTCCCGATTTACAATCGCAAGCGACGCCCCGCCGCGTATCAATCCAGCCTGAATCCACCAGCGGCCGTAGCCCGAGAATCACCGACGTCGGATAGCAGCCCGGATTCGCAATCAGCTTGGCGCTCGCCATTTTCTCGGCATAAAGCTCGGGCAAACCATAGACGGCCTGCGCCAGCGCCGTACTCGCTGGGGCCGGCAGCTTGTACCATTTCGAAAACGATTGCCCGTCCGCGAACCGAAACGCTCCGCTCAAATCCACCACTCGCAGTCCCGCGTCCAGCAATTCCGGCACGAGCTCAAGAGACGCCTCATGCGGCGTCGAGAGAAACGCCGCCTTAGCGCCGCTCTTGCGAATGGCCTCCATCGAGAAAGGCTTGCAAGGCGCCTCGCCCCAACCACGCAGTTGCGGAAACAATTCCGTCAGGCAATGCACACCCGCGTGTCCATCGCGCAGATAAAATGTCGGTTTGTCCAGCTTGGGGTGCCGCAGAAGAACCCGGGCCAACTCGTACCCTGCGTAGCCCGTTACTCCGACGACGGCGACCCGTAAGGGCTCCGTCATCGCAACATCTCCTTCAAGCGCTTCTCCAGCGTTGCGCGCGCCGGCTTGGAAGGACAGATCACCAGGACGGTATCGTCCCCGGCCAGCGTCCCGGCAACTTCCTTCCGCCGTTCCGCGTCGAGAGCCGCAGCAAGCGGCTGTGCGCCTCCAGGGGGCGTTTTCAGCACCAGCATGTTCTGCGCCGGCCGAATATCCAGCAAAAACTCGCCAACAGCGCGCGCCAAAGAGGACAAAGCGGGCGCGCTCGCCTCCTCCGGAGCCGTCGCCAAAGAACGGTAGCCCTCGGTCGTCTTCACCAGCCGCAACTCCCGCAAATCGCGCGACAATGTCGCCTGCGTGACGCGCACGCCGCGATGCACCAACTGCCGCCGCAGCGCGTCCTGATTCGCCACTTTCATCTGCGCCAGCAGATTCAGGATTTGCCCTTGCCGGAATCGTTTGTGTGTGTTCATCTCCGCCTGACTAATTATGCAGCCATCTGTATATTCATGCGGTTACAGGTTGGTGTCAAGGAAAAGTTGTACGGTTTCGTGGCCAGGAGCCGCTTAAGGCCCTCAGCTCGCCCGCAATTGTGAGGAACAACTCGGTCTGCTATTCTCGCCGTGGGAGGCCCGCGTGGCGCAGAGCATCTCTCACAGCGTTCCGCTCGACGTGGCCGCAGAACGCGCCGTGTCCGTCCCGTGGTTCGTCTGGAGCGGCGTCGTCGCCGTCTCCTCCATCGCTTTCGGCCTCTACTGGGACATCTCCTGGCACGAAACCATCGGTCGCGACACCTTCTGGACTCCCGCGCATCTCGTCATCCATTTCGGCGGCATCCTCGCGGCCTTCACCTGTATCTATCTGATCTTCGCCACAACGTTCTCCCATGATCCCGCAATTCACTCCTCCGGCGTTCGCGTTTGGGGATTTCGCGGGCCTGTCGGCGCTTTCCTCACGGCCTGGGGCGGCGTCACCATGCTCACCTCAGCTCCCTTCGACAACTGGTGGCACAATTCCTTCGGCCTCGACGTCGAAATCCTCAGTCCGCCGCACGTCGTCCTTGCGCTGGGATTTCTTGGCGTCGGCGTGGGCATGCTGTTTCTTCTCGTCTCGGAAATGAATCGCACCGCAGGAGAAGCCAAGCTTAAGCTCAATCGCATTTTCCTCTATCTCTGCGGCGTCCTGGTTTTTCTACACCTCATGCTCGTCAGCGAATACACCGACGCGACAATCATGCACAGTGCGATTTTCTATCGCGTCGTCGCCATCGGCACTCCCACCATGCTGGTCGCCTACGCTCGTGCCTCCGGGCGCCGTTACGGCGCGACGATCATCGCCGCTATCTACATGGCCATTACCATCGCTGGACTTTGGATCATTCCGCTTTTTCCAGCGCATCCGCGCCTCGGTCCCGTATTTACGAACGTCACGCACATGGTCCCCATGTCGTTTCCGATTCTTCTCGTGCCCGCGGCTTTCGGCCTGGATCTGGTGCTGAACCGCTTTGCGAAGAGCAGTCGCTGGCTCCAAGCCGTTCTCGCTGCGACCGCGTTCGTCGCATTCCTCGCGATCGTAAGTTGGCCGTGGGCGAGTTTCATGATGACGCCCGCCGCCCGCAATTGGGTCTTCGGCCAGAATTATTTCCCGTATCAATATCCGCCATCCGAGTATTACCTCGCCTGGCAGTTCGAACATCACGAGACCACCTTCATGCAATATGCCGCGGGCTTCGCTTACGCCTGGATCGCCGCCGTCCTATCCGTTTACGTTGGAATTATTTTCGGCAATTGGCTTTCGCGCCTTCGCAGGTAACCCGTGAAAAAAGCCGCCTCGCTGTTATTAGCCGTCGCATTGCTCTTCGCGCCCGCCGTCACGGCCCACGTAGGCAGCCCTGATGTCTACTTCCAGGGCAACGCCGGGCCCTACCATCTCGTCGTTCTGGTCCGCACTCCGCAAATGATTCCCGGCGTAGCCGAGATCGAAATTCGCAGCGACACTCCGGGCATCCGCGAAATCAAAATCGTCCCGCTCTATATCGTCGGCGAGGGCTCGAAGTATCCTCCGCCTCCTGACATTCTCAATCCCGTCGCCGGCGATCCTCAATTCTTCAGCGGCAAACTTTGGCTCATGGCCTCGGGTTCGTGGCAAGTGCGCATCGAAGCGGACGGCGACAAGGGCTCGGGCACCGTCGCGGTTCCCGTTCCAGCTTTCGCGCGCAACACGCTGGCAATGCAGAAGGGTCTCGGCATTTTGCTTTTCGGCCTGATGCTGCTCCTGGTCAGCGCCATCGTCTTCATCGTCGGCGCTGCCAAGCGCGAGGGCCAGCTGCAACCGGGCGAGCAGCCAACGCTGCGGCAGAACCGCGGGGCGCGTCTGGTGATGGGGCTGACCCTGCTGATTGTCATCGGAATGTTGGTGCTCGGAAAAACGTGGTGGAACGTCTCCGCCGCCAATCGTGCCAATCACATGATCTACGTGGCGCCAAAGCTCACTTTGAATCTCGATCCCGCGGGGCACCTGGATCTCAAGATTGGTGATTCGGAATGGCATTCCAGCCGCACCGATGTCGTTGGCACGGCACTAATTCCCGACCATGGTCACCTGATGCATTTATTTCTAGTCCGCGCGCCTGACATGGATCGCTTCTATCACCTCCATCCCGACCAAGCCAGCGCACTAATGTTTGCAGAGGACCTTCCGGCAATCGCTAGCGGACATTACAAGGTCTTCGCCGATATCGTCCGAGCTTCGGGATTCCCGGATACGTTGGTCTCCGATATCGACGTGCCTGAGATCATCGGTAAATCCCTGGCGGGCGACGACGCGCAAGCCAGCGCGCCGCCCCTCGGCGACACGCACGAATCCTCCACCATCGCGCCACTGTCAGACGGCGCACGCATGGTTTGGGAGCGGGATTCGACGCCCTTAGTTTCCAATCGTTTGCTATGGTTCAAATTTCGTGTGGAGGATGCGCAGGGGAAGTCCTCAACGGATCTCGAGCCCTACATGGGTATGGCAGGGCACGCCGAATTCATCCGCTCCGATTTCAGCGTGTTTGCGCACGTGCATCCAGATGGCTCGATTCCGATGGCAGCTTTCGATTTAGCGCAGGCAACGCTCAACTCAAATTCACCTGCGGCTCAATCGCCTGCGCCACAAATGGAAGGTATGACGATGGCAGGCTCATCGAGCCCGTCTTCATCCGAAATCTCGTTTCCCTACGGTTTCCCTAAGCCCGGCCTCTATCGCATCTTCGTCCAAGTCAAACGCGCCGGAAAAATAGAGACCGGTGTTTTCGACGCCAGCGTCAATTAGCTCTCCGACTCGCGACACTCGCGATTGGTCGTCGCAGCGGCCCACCCAGCGGCTGTTGCCAAGGCTTCTCGCGCAGTTTTGCGCAAACTCTCTTCGCGGCTCCGCGACAAGCGATCAAACCAGCCCAACCCGGGAAGCTTCGCAATCGTCTGATCAATTCGCGTTGCAATTTGCGCGCCCATCGGATCGCCCAGGATAAAGCCCAAAATCCAATCCACTTCAGCATCGGGCTTCACGCCGCCGCCCACAGGCAGCCAGAAATGTTTGATGATAAAGGTAGTCAATCGCTGCGCGTTGCGGTGCTGCAATTGAATTCGTGCCTTGTTGTAATAGAAAGCAAAATGACGCCGCTCGTCTTTGGCCAGCCGCCGCATGATTTCAGCGAGAATAGGATTTTGCGTCCGCCGCGCCATAACTCCGTAGCCTTCCAAAGTCGAAAGCTCCGAAATCGCCCCATAAGTCAGATACGCCGCATGAAAGTGCCGCGAAAACTGGCACACCAGCGACCCGCCCATATCCTTCAGCCATTCCTTATAGGAAGTGGATTTCTGCACTTCGGCCAGCCGGTCGCGCGAATGTTCGATCCCGCAGGCCGCCAGAAATTGTCCGATCGTTCTGCCGTGGAAATGCTCCTCGTAAGCCCAGCAACTCAAGAACGCAGTCGTATCGGGATCCTCGATCGCGCAAGTGGAGAGAATGCTCCGCAAATAAACAATCGTGTGCGACTCGATATCCATCATGTAAGTCAGGCTGCGAATTTCCGCGGGGCTGAGCGGATAATTCGCGGCCTGTGCCAGATCGATATCACTGATATCCACTTTCTTGGAGTTTCGAACGTATCGCTCGAGGTCGAAATCCCCAATCATCACTCGTCCGGAAGCAGCGCTCACGGTGCCCTCGCGCAAAACTGAAATGAAAGCCGACTGGAGTACGCGGAGATGTGCGGTTTGGATGTTAGGAATTGTGAGTCAACTGCTGGAAGGAAACTACGCCTGGTCTTCGACCCTGGGCGCGGATCAGCCTTCGAGCTGCGGCGCCAATTTCAGAGGCCGCGCCAGATGCAGCCAGGAAAGCAATTTCACCACTGCCCAGGAGGGATCAAACTCCCCACGCCGGATGCTGAACCGCGCGGAAGTCGGATACGCGTGATGATTATTGTGCAGCCCTTCGCCGGCAGTAAGCCAGGCAACCAAATGCAGATTCGTCGCCGTATTGTCGAAATTCCGGCTGCCCAACGCGTGATTCGCGCCATTCACCACGGCGCTGAAAAAAATGTACGTTCCTGCCTGCATCAGGAAGGCAATGGGGCCCCAAATCGGCCCCAAGATCCAGATGCATAGAGCGATGCCGCAGAATACTCCGAGCAGCCCGAAGCGGAAAAAATGCCGGTCCAGCCATCCATTGCCGATGTCCGGCGCAAATGCTTTCAACGTATCTTCGTTGTGCGCCTCGCGCGAATAGTAATAAACGTTTCCGAGAAGGATTTGCCACAAGCCTTCTAGAACCGGGCTGTGCGGATCGCCTTCCACGTCTGTGTGGCGATGATGCTTGCGATGCACCGCCACCCATTCCTTCGGATTGATCCCGGTCGCAAGCCACAACTGCACGCGCATAGGAAACGCCACGACGGGATTGAGATACAGACCGCGGTGCGCAAGCGATCGGTGAAGGTAAATGCTGGTCGCAAAACTGGAAAGCTGGACGCTGACGACGATGACCACAACTGCATAAAGCAGATGAAGCACGCTACTCAAATCCTTTCCGAATTCGTTCTCGCGACGTGAGCTAAGAGTAGTCGCGATACCACACTGCGTCAATTACTTGTGCGCGAGAGCGCGAACATCTTGTTACGTGCCCGAATTCGCTTCAGGAGATCGGCGGACGTTTGGTGTGCCAGTCGGAATGTTCCTGATAGGTTCTCCCGGCCGCAATGGCTTTGGCATCTTCACGCGCCCGCGCCAGGAATTGAATTCCGATCGGCAGCTTCGCCGAGGTAAATCCGCAGGGCACGCTCACCGCCGGAAGCCCGCAAAGATTCCCGATCGCGCCTAACGGATCGGGAAAATTGAGGTCCTTCTCCAAATTCGTATCGAGGGCGCTCGCCGCGACCGGGAGCGTTGGCGCGGCCAACACGTCAAATTTCTCGAACAGTTCGTCAGCCTTCACCTGGCATATCCCGCGCACCTGCAACGCACGCATATAATCGTCCGCCGGAATCTGCGCGTTCAGGTAGCCGCTGATTTGCCCCAGTGGATCGCTCAAGTCCGCGACTTTCCCCGATTGAATCAAATCGCGGAACGCTGCCGCACCTTCGACGTTGATAATGATCGCGGCGGCCGCCTCAAAAGGCCCATCCGGCAGCTGCGCATCCTCCACAATCGCGCCGTGCTTCTGAAGCTCCGCGATAGCACCTTGCGTCGCAGCATCAATGTCGGGATCGAGCTTTTTCCAAGCGTTTGTCAGCCAGCCGATCTTTAGCTTTTCCGCGGAAGGCGCGCCGTACTCAAATTCCGCTTCGCCGGTGGGCAGGGAACTGCGGTCCTTCGAATCGTGACCGGCAAGAGCAGACAGAATTAGCCCGCAATCATCGGCAGTGCGTCCCAAGGGTCCAATTTTATCGAGCGAATACGCCAATGCCATCGCCCCATACCTGCTCACGCGCCCAAATGTCGGCCGCAATCCCGATATGCCGCAGAATCCCGAAGGACAGATGATGGAGCCCCAGGTCTCCGTGCCGATTGCAAACGCCGCCAGCGCCGCGGATACAATTGCTCCTGACCCGCTCGACGACCCGCACGTCCAGCAGCCTTCATTCCACGGATTCTTCGCCGGGCCCGTCAGCGAAGCCGACGCAAAGCGATAACCCATTCCGCCGGCCAACTCGATCATGGCCGCTTTGCCGATCAATACCGCCCCGGCTTTGTTCAGTTTTTCGATGACGGTCGCGTCGTAGTCAAACATCTGATCCATGTAGGGCCGCGCGCCCCAGGTGGTCACATATCCTTTTACGGACAACAAATCCTTCGCGGCGTAGGGAATTCCATGCAGCGGACCGCGGTAGTGTCCCTCCGCAATCTCTTTCTCCGCGGCTTGAGCCTGCTCCATCGCCAAATCGCGCATCAGCATCGCGTACGCATTGAATTGAGAGTTGAAACGCTCGCTGCGCGCCAGATAGCTTTCCGCCAGCGCCACGGGAGAAATTTGCCGCGCGCGGATGCGCCGCCCTAATTCGCGCACCGGGAGATACAGAATGTCGTCACCCGGAAGCGCACGCTTCTTCTCAACGGCGGGAAGCACGGCGCACCTCCGTTACTTCAGGGATGATTCGCAACACCGTTGCCGGTTGATCTTCGTTGCCCAGGGGATAAGCGCGAAGCTTATCGAGAACCGATTGCAGATCCCCGGCAATGCGCCGCAGGTCCGTCTTCTGCTCCGCCGAAAGTCGGTCGCCGTAGCGGCGAAAAATTTCTGCTAGCCGCGCATCAGTTTCTGCCTGATGAGCGTTCGCGGTGTCGACAGCGCTTGTGCCATAGCCGGCGGCCTTGATACCGTGGGCCTCAGCCGCTGCGATTCCTGGGGAAATCGCGGCTGTTGCCGCAGCCATCGCCGCAGCGCGAGCAAAGTCCCGGCGCGTCAATTGATCCCCGCGCTTCAATGAGTCGTCACGCATCTGGTTGATTTTCCTTTTCTAGTTCGCCCCGCCTGAGATCCGGCGGCCCAGCCTAATCGAGACCGTTTATGGCGTCAACTCGGGTGCCTTTCGCTGGCGTCGCGCCGCAATTTATTCTTAGTGGACACTCCTCGAATCTCGCCAATCAACCGCCCGCTGCGAGTTATAAAATTCCCGCGTCAGGGAATCCTGGAGCTGGCGGTACGCCCGCGGGGTGCAACTTCTTGGCGCCGGTCGGGTTCGATTCTTGGATTCCGCAATTACTCACGGCCGTCCGAGCCGAACTTCGGACTAGGAGGATCCATTCATGAAGACAAGAATCATCGGTTTCTTCGCGGCACTGGCCCTGATCTTCGCGCTGACATTCCCGGCAGGAGCTCCGGCTGCGCCCCCTACCGCTAAAGCCGCCAGCGTAACCGCTCAGCCGCCTGCTCCCGAGCATCATCCGGAAATCCGTGCGGCCATCGATTCCCTCGAGCACGCCCGCGCGCATATGAAAGAAGCCAGGCATGATTTCGGTGGTCATCGCGAAGAAGCTATTCGTGCCACCGATGAAGCCATTCGCCAGCTGAAGATCTGCCTCGAATTCGACAAGTAGTCGCGGTCTTCCAGGATCCCAAGCAGCGCCCTGCGTCCATCATGCGCGGGGCGCTGTTTTTTTTTGAGGTGTGGACCAAATCTTAGTCAGTGGTGGGATCAGAAGTCGCAGGGGCCGGCGAAGCCGGTTTCGTGTCTTTGCCTGAAATCTGCTTTACGATCTTTGCGGCCAGTGAGCGGCTGGTCTGGCATGCGGAATCATTAATCCGGCACTGTGCCAGCGTCATCTTGCACCCGCACGTGCAAGTGTCAGTGTTCATTCGCTTCAGCGCCGCCTGCTTCTGCTCCGCCGTCAACCCGCTGAAATCCACTCCCGGCAAATCGGTGGCGTGCTCCGCATTCTTCAGGAAAATCTGCCCCAGGTCCTCGAACGTCACAACCTTTTCGTCCACTTGCATTCCAAGCAGCGCGCGAATTTCGTGGTCGTAAACCAAAGGAGGGAAAAGCCCCACGTGCTTCTGCACTACGCCGCCGTCTTTGCTCACGATAAACGACGTGGGCAGCGCAGGTATGCCTCCGAACTCGTGCTCCAGCTCGCGGCTGACGATTACGATTGGATAGTTGACGTGCATTCCGCGCGCGAAGCTTCGCACCGCTTCCGGCGGCACATCCTCATCTTCCGATATACCGATAATCTGCAATTGGTCTTTGTACCTGTCCTGAAGTTTCACCAGCTCCGGGATTTCCTCGCGGCAAGGCGGGCACCAGGTGGCCCAGAAATTCACCACGATGACTTTGCCCTTCAGGGCTGCGGTCGAGACAATGTTTCCATCCACATCGCGAACCAAAAACGGCGGCAGCGGCTCGGGATTCTTCACGAAGCGAATCACGCTATCGTCATCGTCGCCGTCCGAATCGGCGTCCCCGGCGGTTGCTGCAGCCGCCACTTGCGCGGGCTTCGCTTCGGCATGCGCAGTGGGAGCCTGCGCCTGTGCTTGGCGCACCTGCGCGGATTTGTGGCTGGCGTGTGCGCCGGCGAACGCCGCCGCCAGCACCGCCAGCACGCCGCAAACCGCCGCCAGAATTAGACCGAATCGTCGCATTTCAGGATCGCGTAGTCGCCTTCAATTATGAGCCACACTTCCCCAATAGCCAAGCGCACAACGCGCGCTGTCCTAAAGAGCGCGGCGTACACACTCTGTTATTCAGATGTTTATTACGACCAATTGTTTCACCTTTGTCGATTTAGGCTTACAGATCCATGAGCGCCGCGAGACGCTATTCCGCGGTGGGACGAAGATTCCCGGATCGGCACGCATGGGCCGTCAGGCGCGCGCGCATAGTCATGCTAACTCCAGCAGATTCAGCAGAAGTGACCTATAGGCGAAGCTCGCAGCTTGGGCCTGTCGTTTGCATCACTTCACGACGCGGGTCGCGTTCCAAACGATCCGCAGGGTCGAGTGAGTGAGACGGAAGGGGCTTGCTCACAAGGCCACGTGGGTCGTTCCCACCTGCCTCTGAGAGGGAAGCTAGGATGGATGACCCCATGACTCGGTCACGCCTAGGCCGAGTCACCGGAACGCGACCAATTGGGGCTCTCGATCCCAAGCGAGGGCCCCTTCTTTCTCTTTAGGAATTAAGTGGGTTGCAGAAACAGCCTAAACGTCTGCCGCTGATTCGCAATGCAGCATTGAGATCGTCCTGATTTAGCTTCGAATAATTTCAGTTCGGCCAGGCAGCCGAAGGATCGTAGAAATCTGCTACGCGGATCGTCGGCAGCGCTTCGCGATTCACCACGCGGCCATCCTTGATCACAGAGTTGATCTTGCGGAAATTATGGATGTCCTGGAGGGGATCGGCATCGAGCACGAGCAGATCGGCAATTTTCCCCGGCTGCACCGTTCCGAGCTTGTCCCCAAGGCCGTAAGCTTCCGCGCCGCGCCGCGTTGCGCCCATCAGAACTTCCATCGGTGAGGCGCCCGCTTCCTGCAGGCCTTCCATGCGCTCGAATTCAATCCGTCCGAGACGTCCCCACGCCACTGGCCCTAATCCTTTCACCTCGAGGCCCGCATCCGTCGCCAAGGTAAATGGGACTTTTGCGTCGAGCCACGGACGCAGGGCCGCTACCCGCGACTTGTAAATCTCAGGCGATGCGCCCGCTTGGCGGCCAGTCATGATCTCGTTGAGATAGGGATCGTTCGGATGATCCCCGGCGTTCCATTCTTCCATCGTCTTGAATTGCTCTTGGGTGGGAATCATCATCAGTGCGCAATAGATGTTCTTTCGCTTGATCTCCGCTATGAGCGCATCGCGCTCTTCAATCTGGCGGGGAGTTTGCGGCATCGGCTGCATCACGTTGGGATGTTGGAGCAACTGCGGATCGACGCTGACAGCCAGCTTCAAGCTCTCGAGCGTAAAGGTATGGGTCTGAAATGGAAGACCTGCCTTGCGCACCTCTTCGCGCATCGCTTTGAGCTGCTCGCGAGAAAACATCAGCGGCTCGACGGGGGAGATTCCGTGCGCGCTCACTGCTACCTTGACGAAGTCAGGGCCTTTGGCGATGTATTCGCGCATCGCGTCGGAAAGTTCCGAGGGAGTGAGCGCTAGAAGCTGAGGCCCCATATTCGCTTCCCACAGCTTATTGATGCGTTCCTCAATTTCCGGATGGACCCAGCCACCGTAGCGGATATCAATTCCGCGAATCGGCCAGCCGTTCATCATGTACGGCGAAAACGGACCGCCGATTCCAACAATATTCCCCGCGACGAGCACGCGGCTACCTAGAACTTCGCCGGAATTCAGTCGCGCCCGGGCTTTCAGAAGGGGCTCGAGCGGCCCCCAGGAGTCCCCGATTGTTGTGATTCCGTATTTCAAACCGACTTGAGCAGACTCGAGCGCGATGTCTTCAAATCGGTCTTCGTACTTTACAAAAAATTCGGGAACGGTCATCAGCACGAGATGCGCGTTGGTGTCAATCAAGCCGGGGGTGATGAATTTGCCGCGCACATCGATTGTTTGTACTCCCGAAGGAATCGCGACCGACGCTCGCGGCCCGACCGATTTGATCTTCCCGTTTTCCATCAGCACGACGGCGTCCGCGATTGGCGCATCGCCCGTTGCGGTGATCACCGTGCCGCCGACCAGCGCGAGCTCTCCCGGACTCGTATCCGCTGCGCGCATCAAACCACCCGCGATCGCAAACAAGAAAAGAATCGCCAGCGCAATTTTTCGGACAAAAGTTGCAGCTCGAAATTTCCGAACAAACGAAGAAAAACGAAGATTCATTTGCCACCGCTCGTTCCCATAAAATCAGAGCAGCGGCATCGATTTGCAGTACGACGCCAGTGCTCAGCGCAGAGTGACCTTTAAAACGTGAGCTTCAAAGCCAATTGAATCGAGCGCGGGCCGCCGATTTGGTAGAGCGGGCTGAAACCCGTACCGTAGCCCTGGCCCAAACTGGCGCCTAACATCTGCGTGGCTTGACCGAATTGAGATTGTGGAAGCGTCCAATTGCTCTGCGGCGGACCGAAGTTGGGATGATTCAATACATTGAAAAACTCGGCGCGAAATTGCAGCTTCAACAGGTCGGTGATCGGAAATTGGCGGCGAACAGCAAAATCCCATTGCGCCGCGGGAAAACCGCGAAGAGCGTTGCGTCCGAGATCTCCCTGTTCCTCTAACATCGTCACCGGATCGATCGGCGCGGCCGTGAAGGCATTGAAGTTCAATGCCTTGCCGCCCGGATATTGCGATCCGTAGAGATACAAGGGCTGTCCCGGGACCACATCGGGGCGGAGCACAACTTGGCTCGTTCCGTTCACTGCTGTCGGGACGCCATTGTTAACGTCCACGGGCGGTGCCGATCGCGCTTGTATGATGTTTTCGAGTGACCAGTTGCCAAGAACCTGCCGGACGAAAGTATTCTTGCCGGGCGTAGGAATATCATATGTAACTGCGGCTGAGAGCGTGTTGCGAATATCCCAATCCGAATCGCCGCGATTCGAAAGTCCGGGCGCGATGATATCGGAACCTGAAACTTCGAGAGACGAAAATCCGCTGGAGGCATCGTCGATGGAGTGGGCCCAGGTATAGGACACCAGCGCCTGCAATCCGCGAGACAGCCGGCGAATGAATTGGGCTTGCAGCGCGTTGTAGTTCGAGTACGTTCCGTTGGTGATCACCGTCAGCCCGGAAAACGTCGCATTCAGATTCTGAAAATCCTCCTGCTCCTGCAGGCGGTGTCCCGACGAGCCAATGTAGGAAAGGGAGAACTTCTGATTCGTTCCTAGTGACTGTTCCACCGCAACATTCCACTGAAGCGTATACGGCATTTTCAGATGGGGATCGAAGCCCGTGATGCTCAGCGGCGGTGCGAGGGTGATCGATGAGGGCGGACCTTGGGCTGCCGTGAGCGGAAATGGCCCGCCGAAAGTGAAATTAAATGCGCCGTAGGGATAGCTGAAAACGTTTGCGGCGCGCCCGGCAGCTTGATCGCCTAAATCGTAGAACACTCCAAATCCGGCGCGCACAACCGTCTCGCGCCCGCGCTCCGAATGTAATTGGTAAGCCGCACCGACGCGCGGCGCAACGTTGCCGTAGGTGGTGTGCCAGAGCGGTGTACCCAGCGGCGCGAGTTGCGTATTCACTGGATCGCTGACCTCGGTGACTGCTAGCAATTGCTTGTTTGCGGTCGGCGGAGGATTTACGTCCCAACGCAAGCCATACGTGAGAGTCAGGCGTGGCGAAATCTTCCAGGTGTCCTGCGCAAAAGATCCCCAGTTGTTGAAATAGAATTTTCCGGGCGCGCCCAACGAACTAAATACGAAGAGCGGATTTGCTGCCGCTACTGATGGAATGTCGAGGAATTCGACTTCGGAATAATAACGGAAGGGCGTGAAGTAGGGCGATACCCACCGGTAATCGATTCCGAATTTCAGCGCGTGCGATCCCTTGACCCATGAGAAGTTGTCAACCACGTTGACCTGTCGCAGCGAACTATTCACGAGCGCCCCGTCGTTGTAAGCCGTGTCCAGGCCTGAGGCGACGATGAATTGCGTTATGTCCGTCGCCGGGTTGTTCAGTGGCGGCGGAAATAAAACTGAGGTTGGCGGAACGATGGCGCCTCCGAACGTGTCCACGAAGTTCGTCGCTTGGCCTAAATTCCGGCTGAAGTTGAAGCGCGTTTCATTCGTCATGGAGGGCGAAAGAGTCCAGGTCGAGCCGCCAGTCAGCGTGGTCGTGCGCACCTGATTGTTGAATTTCGTATTCGCGCTGAAGCCCATGCCCGCGCGGGTGAGCAGCTCAGAGGGTGAGTAGTTATAGCGGGCAAACAGCTGGAGCCGGCTGTTCACCGCGTGATCCACGCGAATGCTGTAGGCATTCAGTGTGGCCTGGTTTGAAATTCCAACGTTAAACGGAGCCAGGCCGGTCGGTGAACCGCCGGACATGATTTCTGGTCCACTCGGGATTGGGAATATATTCAAAAAAGGCTGGATGTTCGCGGGCGCGCTGCTTCGAGCGTCGAGTGCGGGGACATCCGTCTCCAATGTCTGCGGGAGCCGCAGGCGCAGCCCTTCGTAAGAAAAGAAAAAGAACGTGTGGTCTTTGACGATTGGCCCGCCGATGACCCCGCCGAAATCGTTCTGGCGCTCTTCCGACTTAGGCAATCCGAATGAGTCGGCAAACCAATCCTCGGCGTCGAGTTTGTCGTTTCGGAAATAATCGAACGCCGTGCCGTGAAACTGGTTGGACCCTGAGCGCGTGAGAATGGAGACTTGCGCGCCGGGCGTGCGTCCATATTCCGCGTCGAAGGTTGACGTCTGGATTCGGAATTCCTGCATGTCGTCCACCGAAACCAGGTTATTCGTTCCGCCGAGGACGCTGAATCCAGGCAGTGTTCCCGAGGCGTCTCGATACAACGTGCCGGAGCCTGCTTGATCGGTTCCGATGTTGGCGCTGACTCCATCAATGGTGAAGTAGTTCGTGTCCGTGCGCTGGCCGTTGACGCTGAATTGACCTTCGTCTCCGACTGCCGCCGGGGTGATCACCACGCCGGGCGTCAAATCGATCAAGGACTGAAAACTGCGGCCATTCAGGGGCAAATTCTCGACAAATTGGCGGTCAACCACGGTGCTCACGGAAGCGTCCGTGGTGTTGATGTTGGTCTCTTCCGCCGTAATCGTCACCGTCTCCGTAATGGAACCAATTTGCAGGGCAAAATTCTGGGTCACCTTGTCCTGAACATTGAGGACCAAATCAGTCACCGTTTCTGTCTTGAAGCCAGATTTGCGCGCCATGATGAGGTAGCGTCCCGGATGCAAAGACGGAATCGCGTAGAGACCTTCGTCGTTGGTCTTGACGGTGACCGATAAATTGGTCTCGAGATTTGTGATCTCCACCTCAGCGTCAGCAATTACGGCGCCCGACGCGTCGGTCACGCGGCCGTAGACGCCCGCAAGCTCCGATTGAGCGTGAGCCGGTGCTGCAACCAGAAACAGCAGGCCGACGCATGCGAGAAAACACGGCGTCAGCAACGCGAGCAACGAGGTCGCAAACGAGACTCGAATTCGGTTCACAGTGCCAAGGTTTTCCATGGACGTGATTCCCTTCAATATCGAAGTGTGCTTCGGCAAGGGCGGATTTGTTTCAAGATGAGGAACGCGTAAGTTCGCGCTCCAAGTTCCTTCGACCGAGGAGTCGCCGGACCCGAGGTTGGGGGCGTTGGGCGCGACAACTCGCCCGGGGAGTGAAGAAGAGTCGGACACCGACGCGAATCTTATTCTGCGGTCAGAGGGAAGTCAAACTGGAGGTATGCAGCCTATATTGGCGATCTCTTCGGACCGCGCGTCGTGCTGCGAGCTAAGTGAACCGCGGTGGCGAGAAAGGTTCACTCTAGGGCATCGCACTTTGGTGGACCGGCGTGACTTGGAGTTGCAGAGCACGCTGGTCACCAACATGAGCATCGCGAACGAACACTCCATCGGGCTGATCTCTTGGATCGTGCAAACGCTCCGGCGCTCTCCGCGCAAATTCTGACACTTTTCTCGTGATGCGCCTCGCGGTATCGAGTTGGATTCCGAATAATCTTGCTCTCTGGCTTAGTTTGTACTTGGCGGGACGCGGCGCAGGACGGGGATGCGGGCACGGCGGAGTACGTCTTCGACGGCGAGTTCTTTAAGGCGCGAGGCGTCGTAATCGAAGTGCAGGAGATTCTTGTCTTCTTCGACGCGGAAGCGCTGCAAGCCGTACGTATTGGCGAACTGCCCGAGGGCGCGGAATTGTTCGGGTTTTAGCGGTTGTTGTAGTTCGTAGGTTACGGTCATGTAGGTCATGCGGGAAATTATAGCAAGCGCGGATTGCGGAGAGCTTTAAATTTGCCGGTTCGCGCCGCGCTTGAGTTTTGGAGTTGGGATGGTTTTCGGTCGGAAGACTGCCGGCAGGGACGGCCTTCGAAGCTCAGGGCGAGCCGGCGCTACTTCAGAGTGGGGCGCGGCGTAGGCGGAGAGCGTTGGCGATTACTGAGACGGAGCTGAATGTCATGGCGGCGCTGGCTATGATCGGACTCAGGAGCAATCCGAAGAACGGATAGAGAGCGCCGGCGGCTATTGGCACGCCCAGGATGTTGTACACGAATGCGAAAAATAAATTCTGGCGGATGTTGCGCATCGTGGCGCGGCTCAGATTGCGCGCGCGCACGATTCCTCGCAGGTCGCCCTTCACTAGAGTGATTCCTGCGCTTTCGATTGCTACATCCGTGCCTGTGCCCATGGCGATGCCTACGTCGGCGGCGGCTAGGGCTGGCGCATCGTTGATTCCGTCTCCGGCCATGGCTACCGAGTGGCCGGCGTTTTTCAGGCGTTGAACGATTTCGGATTTCTGCGCCGGCAGGACTTCTGCGAACACTTGGTCGATGTTCAGGCGCTTTGCGACGGCGTCGGCGGTTGTGTGGCTATCGCCTGTGAGCATGACGACGCGGATACCTTCGCGATGCAGCATCGTGATCGCTTCATCGGCGGAAGGCTTAATCGGATCGGTGATGGCCAGCATCCCGGCGACAGCGTTATCGAGAACGACAAATACCGCGGTGCCGCCTTCGCGTCGCAGCGTCTCTGCTGTCTCGCTCCACGCATTGGCCGAAACCCCGAGACTTCCAAGAAGCGCGGCGTTCCCCAGCGCTGCATGCTTGCCATTCACAATGCCGGTTACGCCTTCTCCCGATTTTGCCGCGAAGTTCTGAACATCTGGGAGCGTGATTTTTCGCTCGCTCGCTGCCTGGAGGATTGCGGCGGCTAAGGGATGCTCACTGCCGCGCTCGAGTGCTGCTGCGAGCCGCAAAAATTCATTTTCAGTGAGGCCGGAGGCTGGAATGATTTTCGTAACGCGGGGCTTGCCTTCGGTCAGCGTGCCGGTCTTGTCCACGACGAGCGTGTCAACTTTTTCGAGCGTTTGAAGCGCTTCGGCATTCTTGATCAGAATTCCGGAGGTCGCGCCGCGTCCGGTTCCAACCATGATGGCCATAGGCGTGGCGAGGCCGAGCGCGCAGGGACAAGCGATGATAAGCACGGCGACGGCGTTGACCAGCCCGTGAGCCAGTCGTGGCGCGGGGCCCCACAACGACCACGCGATAAAAGAGAGCACAGCGACGGCGATTACCGCGGGAACGAAATAGGAAGCGACGACATCGGCGAGGCGCTGAATGGGAGCACGGCTGCGCTGCGCCTCGCTGACCATCCTCACGATTTGCGCCAGAATTGTTTCCGTGCCAACGCGTTCGGCGCGCATCAAAAAGCTGCCCGTAGAATTCACGGTGCCGCCGGTCACGAGGCTGCCTGGTGATTTTTCTGCCGGGATGGGTTCGCCGGTGATCATCGACTCGTCCACGGAGCTGGTGCCATCCACCACGACGCCATCAACGGGGATTCTCTCGCCTGGACGGACGCGCAGGACATCGCCGACAGATATGCGTTCGATCGGCATGTCTTCTTCGCGCCCGCCGGGGCGCACGACTCGTGCGGTTTTTGGCGTGAGCTGCAGCAGGGATCGAATCGCGCTGGAGGTGTGGCTGCGGGCGCGCAGTTCGAGAACTTGTCCCATCAGCACCAGCGCGGTGATTACGGCGGCAGCCTCGAAATAGGTTGGCACTGCGCCGCCGGCGTCGCGGAACGAATCCGGGAAAATTCCCGGAACAAGAACCGCGGCGACGCTGTACAGGAATGCTGTGCCTGTGCCGAGGGCGATCAACGTGAACATGTTGAGGCTGCGAGTTACAAGCGAGGCCCAGCCGCGCTCGAAGAATGGCCAGCCGCCCCAGAGCACCACCGGCGTGGCGAGAACGAATTCGATCCACGAGATTGCCTGCATCGAGAGCAAGCGTTGCAGAGGTTGTCCCGGGAGGAGATCGGACATTCCGAGTACTAGGATCGGCACGCTCAGCGCCGCAGATATCCAGAAGCGCTTAGACATGGATGATAGTTCGGGATTTTCTTCGTGCACGGCTGTTGCGGTGCGGGGCTCGAGAGCCATTCCGCAGATGGGACACGCGCCCGGCGCCGGCCGCACGATTTGCGGATGCATCGGGCAGGTGAATTCCACGGCAGAGGGGATTTCGCTGGTAGCGCGAGGGAGTGGTTTCGCGGCACCGGCCAGGGGCTGAGCGTTCGCGTCAAATTTCTTCGCACATCCCTCACAGCAAAAGAAATATGTGCTGCCGTCGCGCTCGCGTTTGGCTGCCGCGTGCGCGGGATCAACGCTCATCCCGCAGATGGGATCGCGCTGGATCGCGGTCGGTGTCTTCACCGCATTCTCGGCGCTGCTTGGTTCATTCATTGACATGCTCATCGCGCATGGGTATAGATCAATTCGATTAGTTCGTCGTACTTGGCTTCGGCTGCTGCTTTGCTGCCGCGGCGGACCGCTTGCGTGACGCAATGGCGAAGATGATTGCGCATCAGCGCCTGGCCGACGGCGCGGAGCGCTTCTTGCACGGAAGAGAGTTGCACGAGGATGTCGGGGCAGTAGCGGTCTTCTTCGACCATGCGCTGCAGGCCGCGAATTTGTCCTTCGATGCGGCGCAGGCGATGGAGATTGGCGAGCTTGATTTCGGGATCGACGGCGGCGGCTTTGCGCGGGCGCTGTTGCGCGTCACAGCCGCATGCCGCTGCCAAAGCTTGTTTCATTTCATATACCCCCTAGGGGTATTATACACAGAGACGAGTGTGAGTGCAAGATCGCTCGTCGGGAGGTAGTCGCGTAATTTCGAGACAGGATTCCGAAGCACCTCCGGCAGCTGCTCGACGGACGGGCATCGAAATTCCCAGCGCTAAAGCGCATTGTGAGACACGGCGCGTTTTCGGAGCGCTAAAGCACTCCTCCCCCTGCTGAAGCAGGGGGCTGCTACCTGGACACCGCGGCTCCGCCGCGAAGAACGCGAAGCTTCCTGCACGAAACTTCGGGCGAGATCAAATTAGGGCACTACCCGTCGGGAGCCTGTCGGGGTCCCGCGATGGATTTCGTGGACTGCGGCCGGGATGACGCCTGGGGCCATTGAGGGCCTGTGTTGCGAATTGTGGGGGGGGTCGATTTTTTCCCGGTTAGAAACGACCTCGGTCTTTTGTTTTCAGTAAGTTAAGTCGGTTTCTGCTTGAATCTGAGTTCCGGTTAGAAATTCGTGTTCCAGCCCTCGAAATGTTTGTTTTTTCTGTGTGCGTGATCTTCATTTGCAATTTCCGGTTAGAAGCTAGCACGAAATTTTGTGAATGCAATAGTACCGATTGCGGAAAAACCTACCCTTGATTTACGCCGAGACTAGTGGGGAGAGCTGTGGCCGTTTTTACGCTGGCGGGCGGAGCAAGCCCCGCCCCTACGGGGGAAAAGGCGTCGCGAGGCCAATCGATTTACGCGGAGACCAGTGGAGAGAGCTGTGGCCGTTTTTACGCTGGCGGGCGGAGCAAGCCCCGCCCCTACGGCGGAAAAGGCGGAGCGAGGCCAATCGATTTACGCGGAGACTAGTGGAGAGAGCTGTGGCCGTTTTTACGCTGGCGGGCGGAGCAAGCCCCGCCCCTACGGCCGAAAAGGCGGAGCGAGGCCAATCGATTTACGCGGAGACTAGTGGAGAGAGCTGTGGCCGTTTTTACGCTGGCGGGCGGAGCAAGCCCCGCCCCTACGGGGGAAAAGGCGTCGCGAGGCCAATCGATTTACGCGGAGACTAGTGGGGAGAGCTGTGGCCGTTTTTGCGTTGAAGGGCGGAGCAAGCCCCGCCCCTACGGCCGAAAAGGCGGAGCACGCCGAGAATTTCGCCAGCCATCTCGAGAAGTGACTTTGACGTTGACGGCGTCTAACGAACAATCCCGGGAAAACGGCGACAGGGCTGCAATCCTGCTTGCGTCGTGGGGGATTGCTGATATATTCCGCGCAATGTTTGCGGGACTTTGGGGGCGCAAGGATATCGAGACTGCGCGTGGGAGCACTGCCGCGGCATCAGTCAAACGGACTAACTTTCGATAACAAGCTACTCCAATGAGTCTATTTGCGCTGAAGACTATTGATCGGGTGATGAGCGAATCGGAGCGGGAGAACCAGCTCCGCCGATCGCTGGGACCTTTTTCACTGATTGCGCTTGGTGTGGGCGCGATTATTGGCGCCGGCATCTTTACGCTTACAGGCGTTGTGGCAGCTACGTTTGCCGGGCCGGCGCTGGTGCTTTCATTTGTGCTCTCGGCGATCGGCTGCGTTTTCGCAGGGCTCTGTTACAGCGAATTTTCGACCATGATCCCGATTGCCGGGAGCGCGTACACGTACGCGTACGCGACGATGGGAGAGCTGATCGCCTGGATCATCGGATGGGACCTGGTGCTCGAATACTGCGTGGGCGCGGCGACGGTATCCATCGGCTGGTCGCAGACCCTGGTTGCCTTCCTGCAGAACGTTGGAATCAATCTTCCGGCGGCATACATCGCCTCACCGTTCCAGCCAGTGACGCTTGCCAACGGAACGGTGGTCCACGGGATCATCAATTTGCCGGCGGTATTTATCGTGGTTGTGGTGTCGGTGATTTTGATGATTGGGATTCGCGAATCGGCGGGAGTGAACGCGCTGATCGTGTTTTTGAAAGTTACGGTGGTCGTGGTGTTCATCGTGATTGGCTGGAAATTTATGAATCCCGCGAATCACCATCCATTCATCCCGCCGAATACGGGGCACTTTGGAAGTTTTGGCTGGAGTGGAATTGTAAGCGGTGCCGGAGTGATTTTTTTCGCCTACGTCGGGTTTGACGCGGTTTCGACAGCAGCACAGGAAGCCAAGCGCCCGCAGCGAGACATGCCCGTAGGTATCATCGGGTCGCTGCTCGTTTGTACGGTGCTGTTCATTCTGTACGCGTATGTTTTGACCGGGGTGGTGAATTACAAGAGCTTGAATGTTGCCGCGCCGCTTTCGCTGGCGCTGACGCGCATTGCGATTCCGTGGTTGAGTACGGCGATGAATCTGGCTGTGCTGGCGGGATTGACGTCGGTGATGCTGGTGATGTTGCTGGGGCAGTCGCGGGTATTTTATTCCATGTCGCGGGATGGATTGCTGCCGCCGTTGTTCAGCCGCGTACATCCGCGATTTCGCACGCCGTGGCGATGCAATTTTGTGCTGATGGTATTCGTAGGGCTGTTCGCGGCGTTTGCGCCGATTTCAGTTGTTGGCGCCATGACCAGTATCGGGACGCTGTTCGCGTTTGTAATTGTGTGCGCGGGGATCATGATCATGCGGCGGACGCAGCCGTTCGTGCCCCGGCCGTTCAAGACGCCGCTGGTGCCACTTGTGCCGATCCTTGGGATTCTTACCAACGTGTTTCTTATGTCGGGATTGGGGTGGTCGAATTGGGCGCGTTTGATCGTTTGGCTGATCATTGGCTTGGCGATTTATTTTGGGTATAGCAGGCGCCATAGCGTGATTCAGCGGCAGGAACAGAGTTAGCGCCGGTTTTGGATTTGGTATTCATAGAGCAAAGCGAAGATACAACGGACCAGAGAACCGGTGTGTGAACTCGCGAATGAGTTTAAAAGCGGAAAAACAAAACCTCAGTGGCTGAAGCCGTCCGAATTGCATCGTTTGCGGCACGGTTGAAACCGTGCCCTGACAAAGCTGCAGAGTGTTCACACGGATTCTAAATCTCTGGATCGTTACGTGATTTAACGGTGCGATTGAAGAGGTTGCGTAAAAGAGGTGACGTGTCGTCATTCTGAGGAGTCCGCGGTTGTGCGGCGCTGTGATTTTATGGAAAGGTCGCCGGAGGGCGCAGCGAGCGGGCGCCCCTACGAAGAGAAAATCAAATGCAGATTCTCTTGAGGGTCTACTTCTGGATCAGCAGGCTCTGCACGTAGAGAAGCATGTCGCCTTCGTCCCAGGACTGCTCGCCAATCATTTTGCGCACGATTTTTCCCCGGCGATCGATCAAGTAAGTTTCCGGATACATCTTCGTGCCGTAGTCAGCGGCGATTTTCTTGGTGGCGTCGCGATAGTTGGGAAAGTTGACGTGATTGTTTTTCAGGAACTGCTCGTAGGCCGAAGCGTCATCGTCAACGGAGATTCCCAGGACGACGCCGCCTTGTGAGGCGATTTCTGTTTGCAATGAATTGAGGGACGCCGTTTCTTCGACGCAAGGCGGGCACCACGTGGCCCAGAAATTGAGGACGACGACTTTGCCGCGCAGATCGGAGAGATGCGTGAGTTTGCCGTCGAGAATGAATTCGAAATCGCGGGCGGTCTTGCCGGCGAGGCTGGATTCGCCCTGGCGGTATTCAGGCGTGGCAAAGGACATCACGAGCCCCGCGATGAAGACGAGCATCACGGCCGTGAGGATATTCCGCTTCAGGGTAGGCGCCACGCCCTCTATAATACTCGTGTTCAGGAACTGCTGGCCAATCGTTTCCTGACCTGCCGCGAGAAAAGCCACAGATGATTTCAGCGATCGTTCCGGCGCGTAATGAAGAGGCGAACATTGCACGGATTGTGGAGTCGCTCGAGCGCCAGCCGCAGGTGCGTGAAATTATTGTGGTCAACGATGGCTCAACGGACCGGACGGGCGAAGTTTTGGGAGAGCTTCAACAGAGCGTTTCGAAATTGCGCGTGATTGATGTCCGCGAGTTGCCGGCCGGCTGGGTGGGGAAGAATTACGCGGCGGCTGTGGGAGTGCGCGCGGCGACTTGCGAGTGGCTGCTGTTCGTGGATGCCGATACGGAATTGTATCCGGGGGCGGCTTGGCAGGGGCTTTCGGATGCAGATGAGCACGCGGCGAGCCTGGTTTCCTACTCGCCGGAGCAGGTGCTGGATACGCTGGGGGAAGAAATTTTGATTCCGTTCGTTTATTCGCGGCTGGCGGAGCGATATTCGTTTGCGCGCGTGAATGATCCCGGATTGCAGGACGCGGCCGCGAACGGGCAATTTCTGTTGATCCGTCGCGATGTTTACGATGCGATCGGCGGACATGAAGCGGTGCGCGCGCGGGTGCTGGAAGATGTGGCGCTGGCGCGGCTGGTGAAGGCGAGTGGGCGCAATATTTTCTTCGGGCCGGGGCAGGGAATTGTGCGCACGCGGATGTACCGCACGTTTAGCGGCGATGTGGCAGGGCTGGACGAAGAATCTGTTTGAGCTGATGGGAGGCACGGCGGGTTCGTTCGTGCGGGAGATTCTGGAGACGTTTCCGGGGCTGGAAATTGCGCTGTTCGTTTGCGGATTGGCTTCGACGGGCGGGGCGCGTTGGGTTTTGATTGGCGCGGTGCTGATCGTTTCTGCTTCGGGGCATTTGCGCTATGGACGCTGGCTGAAATCGAATCGATATCCGCTGTCGCTCATCCAATTCTATGTGCCGGCCTGCCTGCTCTATGCGGTTGTTTTGACCGCGTCCTATTGGAAGCGTGTGCGCGGCACGGTGGCGTGGAAGGGGCGGCGCTACCCGGCGGGAACGCGATGATACGAGTGACGCGTAAGATTGAGTTCTCGGCGGCACATCTTTACAACAATCCGAAGCTTTCGCCGGAGGAGAACCGGCGCGTTTTCGGCAAGTGCAATAATCCGCATGGCCATGGGCACAATTACGTGCTGGAAGTGACGGTTGCCGGAGAGCCGGATCCGGTGACGGGCATGGTGCTCGATTTGAAGGAGCTGAAAGAAATTTTGCAGCGTGAAATTATCGAGCGCATGGATCACCGCTTTCTGAATTATGAAGTGCCCGAGCTGGCCGGGCAGATTCCCACTTGCGAGAATATTGCGCGCGTGGTTTGGAATCTTCTGGAGCCGAAGATTACGCGCGGACAGCTTGATCGCGTGCGGCTTTACGAATCGCCGGAATTGTTTGTCGATTGCACGCGGGATGGCGCGAGATGAAATTGACGCTGCATCGGAAATATAGTTTTGCGGCTTCGCATCGGCTGCACAGCGCGGAGCTGAGCGAAGAGGAAAACTGGCGGGCTTACGGCAAATGCAACAATCCTTATGGCCACGGGCACAACTATGAGGTTGAAGTTGCGGTGAGCGGGCCGGTTGATCCTGAGACAGGTATGATTGCCAATCTCGCGGACCTGGATCGTTTCGTTCAGAGCGAGGTGCTTGACGCATTCGACCATACTTATCTGAACGAAGAAATTCCGGCTTTTCAGACAAATCGTGCCGACGACCGAAAACGTCTGCCGGGAGATTTTCAGGCGCCTCAAAACATTTCCGGCGGCGCAGCTCGAAGGTGTCCGGATTCAGGAAACTAGCTTGAACAGCTTTGAATACGATCGTGAAACTTCAGGAGGCCCATCCTCGTGAAAGAATCCATTGAGACTGTGATCTCCGTACAACAGACGACCGAGACGATTCCAGATCTGGTTCGAAAAATCCTCATTCAACTCGGCGAAGACCCGAACCGCGAGGGCCTGCAGCGTACGCCAGAACGCTTCGCGAAGGCGCTGCAGTTTCTGACTAGCGGCTACCGGCAAGATCCGGAGAAATTGTTCAACGGAGCAGTCTTCAGCGTCTGCTACGACCAGATGGTGGTGGTGAAAGACATCGAAGTGTTCAGCATGTGCGAACACCACTTGCTGCCGTTCTTCGGCAAGTGCCACGTGGCCTATATTCCATCGAAGAAAGTGATCGGCCTGAGCAAAATCGCGCGGCTGGTGAACATGTACGCGCGGCGGCTGCAAATTCAGGAGCGCCTGACCAGCCAAATCGCCAAGGCAATTCAGGAAAAACTGAGCCCGGAAGGCGTGGGCGTGATCATCGAGGCACGGCATCTTTGCATGGTGATGCGCGGGGTGGAAAAACAGAATTCGTCGGCGATGACCAGCGCGATGCTGGGCGCTTTCCGCGAGAACAAGCAGACGCGCGATGAATTTCTTTCGCTGGTAAGCACGCCGAAGTCGTAAAGACATTCGCACGGACCATTCGGCGCCAGAATTTCCGCTCCCGTTTCCAGAAAAATGTTGCTTGGCGCGCGCAAAGTGTGTGTGCTAGGCTGAAATGGTAGACGAAGAGACGAACAGCGCATTGGGGTAGCGACGTCCTAGAAAGGGGAAAGCGTTTGAGCGAGGCCAAGATTGAAGTGATGGAGCAGTTCCGCCAGCACACCAAAGATACAGGCTCTCCGGAAGTGCAGATTGCCCTACTGAGTGAACGTATCAATTACTTGACCACGCATCTTCGCTCCCACGTCAAGGATCACGCATCGCGCCGCGGGTTGATCATGATGGTCAACAAGCGCCGGCGGTTGCTGGATTACTTGAACCGTCGCGACCCGGATCGGTATCGCGAGATTGTTGAACGGCTTAGTTTGCGCAAATAGCGCGGCTCACCTGAGCGGCTTCGGCCGCAACTGCCTCACACAAAGCATCGTACTCGTGTCCAGAATGGGCCCGTGTGAGGCGGCGTTTCATTTTCAGCGCGCCCTGAGCTCGTAGCATTCCGCACCGCTTCTCGCCTGCGTACTCTTCCTACACTGACGGAAGAATTTCCCTCAGAATCGAAATGCGCCCGGACGGATCCTGGCGCGGAGGATTGTAAAGAAAATGTCGCATCAAGTGAGCGTTGAGATCGGCGGAAGGTTATTGACGTTCGAGACCGGGAAGATCGCAAAGCAGGCGCATGGAGCTGTGGTGGCCCGCTACGGAGACACGGTGCTCCTGGCCACCGCGTGCATGGATAACAAAGCGACGGAGAAGGACTTTTTGCCGTTGACCGTGGACTATCGCGAGTACACCTATTCGGCCGGAAAGATTCCGGGAGGATTTTTCAAGAGGGAAGGACGGCCTTCGGAGCGCGAGATTTTGACTTCGCGATTGATCGATCGGCCGCTGCGTCCTTTGTTTCCCGAAGGGTGGTCCACCGAGACGCAAGTTGTGGCCATGGTGCTTTCGGCGGATAGCGAGAACGATCCCGATGTCATCGGCGTGACGGCTTCTTCGGCGGCGCTGTACATTTCGAATATTCCATTTGATAAGCCGATTGCGGCGGTGCGCGTGGGCCTGCTTGATGGGAAGCTGGTTTGCAATCCTACTGTCGCTGAACAGAAGACCAGTTTGCTGAACATCGTGGTGGCCGGGTCGGATGAAGCGATCGTGATGGTGGAAGCTGGAGCGCTTGAAGTATCTGAGGAAACCGTCGTTGACGCGCTGGCTTTCGGGCACGAGCAAATCAAGAAGATCGTGGCGGCGATTCGCGAATTGCATGCGCAGGTAAAGCCGAAGAAGCTCACTGTTACTCCGCCGGCGTTTGACGAGGATTTGGCGCGCGAGATTGAGAAGATTTTTGGCGAGCGGTTGCACGATGCTCTTGATACGGCGAAATATCCGAAGCTCGAAAGCTACGGCCGCATCGACGCGATCAAGAAAGAAATCAAGGAAAGCATTCCCGAAGACGAAGAGGACAAGCTGAAGCTTGCAATGCGGGCGTTCGAGCGGCTGCGCGAGAAATATTTCCGCGAGGACATGCTGGTTCGGCGGCGGCGTCCGGATGCCCGGCCGTTCGATCAGATTCGCAAGATCACTTGCGAGATCGGTTTGCTGCCGCGCGTGCACGGCTCGGCGCTTTTTACCCGCGGTGAGACGCAGGCGCTTGCCACGGTCACACTTGGCACTAAGGAAGACAAGCAGCGGCTTGATCTTCTTTTTGAAGAGGAAGCGTTCAAGCGCTTCATGCTGCATTACAACTTTCCGCCGTTTTCGGTGGGCGAGGTGAAATTTTTGCGTGGCCCTGGGCGGCGCGAGATTGGTCACGGGGCATTGGCAGAGCGTGCGCTTTTGAATCTGCTTCCATCCGAAGAGGATTTCCCGTATGCCATGCGCGTCGTTTCGGACATTCTGGAGTCCAACGGCTCATCTTCGATGGCTACGGTTTGCGGCGGCTCGCTCGCGTTGATGGACGCTGGCGTGCCGATGAAATCGCCTTGCGCGGGCATCGCCATGGGCTTGGTTGTGGAAGGCTCGAATTACGCGATTCTCACCGATATCGCTGGAGCGGAAGATCATTACGGCGATATGGATTTCAAGGTCGCCGGCACGCGCGCGGGGATCACGGCTCTGCAAATGGATATCAAGGTTTTCGGCGTCAGCATCCACATGATGCGCGAAGCCCTGGCGCAGGCGCAGAAAGCCCGCTTCGAAATCCTCGACATCATGGAGGGCACGATCAAGACGGCGCGCACGGAAATTTCGGCGTACGCACCGCACCTGTTCATGCTGTCCATTCCGACGGACAAAATTCGCGATCTGATCGGGCCGGGCGGCAAGAAAATCCGCGCCATCACAGAGGCGACCGGCGTCAAGATTGACGTTATGGACGACGGCAAGGTGCACGTGTTTGCAAACGACGGCAAAGCGGCCGAGCAGGCTTTGAAGATGATTCGCGAAGTGACGGCGACCGCGGAGATCGGCAAGACTTATCTCGGCACCGTCGTGCGTATTGCGGAGTTCGGCGCTTTCGTCGAAATCTTCCCCGGCACCGATGGCCTGCTGCACATCAGCGAAATCGCTGAGCAGCGCATCCGCACGGTGCGCGATGCGTTGCGCGAAGGCGATCAGGTGATGGTGAAAGTTCTGGCGATCGAAGGGAACAAGATTCGCTTGAGCCGCAAAGCCCTGATCAAGGAACAGCGCGAGAAGCAGCAGAAAGAGACCGGCGCTCAGACAACCCACGAATAGGCCGGGCACGGAGCGCGCGGAAATGAAATCGCTCGGAGCGCTCCGAGCGATGGCGCCTTAACGCCAACGGCAAACCTCAGCGGCTAAAGCCGTATTGATTCGGCGACTGTTACGGCACGGTTGAAACCGTGCCCTGACAAGGCTTCGGAGTTCGCACAGAGATTTCATGGTTGCCGTTTTTGATTCCGCGCCATTTTTCCGCAAGCTGTGAAGTCGTGCCCTGGATAATCTCGGTGTTCTCACTCGGACATTAGAAGCCTCGATATGGATTTTGTATCGGAGATAAAGAGTCTGCGTGAGAAGCGGAGTGAGCTTCGGAGCTACCGTAGGGCCCGCGCTTTAGCCGGGCCTCTTTGTGCACGGCCGGGCTGGAAGGCACGGCGTCGCACCTGCGAAGCGTCTCATTAGCATCGCTCCGTGTCTCGGGGCAAATCCGCCGTCATCTGCGCCGTGCCCGGCCCGGCTAAAGACCGGGCCCTACGGGTGCTCGTCTTTACGTCGTGCCCTGACGAATTGGCGGCTCGGCGCGGGATGAGTTCGTTTCAAATTCGTTCGATGTTGGCGCCTAGATCCTGCAGCTTTTCCTCGATTCTTTCGTAGCCACGATCGAGATGGTAGATGCGATCGATGTAGGTGGTATTTGATGCTACGAGGCCTGCTAGAACCAGCGAGGCGCTGGCGCGGAGGTCGGAGGCGATCACGGTGGCGCCGCTGAGCGGTGTCGGGCCCTGCACGGTGGCGTGGTGGCCGTCGATGGTGATATCGGCGCCCATGCGGATTAATTCCAGTGCGTGCAGGAAGCGATTTTCGAAAATTGTTTCGGTGATCACGGATGTTCCCGTTGCCTGCGTGGCCAGGGCCATGAATTGCGCCTGCATGTCCGTTGCGAAGCCCGGATATTCTTCGGTAGTCACGTCGGCGGCGCGCAGTGGCTTGGGCGCGCGGACGCGTAGGCAGGTCAATCCTTCTTTCTGAATTTCGACGCCGCAAGCCGTCAGCTTGTCGATCACCGCGGTCAGATGCGGCGGAGCGCAATGGGTGAGTTTCACGTCACCGCCGGTGATGGCTGCGGCGATGATGAAGGTGCCGGCCTCGATGCGATCGGGGATCACCGCGTGCGTCGCGCCGTGCAACCTCTCGACCCCCAGCACACGGATTGTCGATGTCCCGCCGCCTTCGATTTTCGCGCCCATTTTCTTGAGCAAGTCGATCAGATCGGTCACTTCGGGCTCGCGCGCCGCGTTGGTCAGAATCGACTCGCCATCGGCCAGAGCCGCGGCGCACAAAATGTTTTCGGTGCCGGTCACGGTGATCTTGTCGAAATGAATCGGCGTGCCGCGCAGCCGCTCGCAGCGCGCTTCCACATAGCCGTGATCGATCGTTATCTTGGCGCCCATTTTTTCGAGCGCCTGGATGTGCAGATCGACGGGCCGCGCTCCAATGGCGCAGCCACCCGGCAAGGAAACGCGCGCATAGCCGAAGCGTGCGACCAGCGGCCCGAGCGTCAAGATTGATGCGCGCATGGTTTTCACGAGCTCATACGGCGCTTCGGCGTGGGAAATCGTTTCGGCGGAGATGGTGAACTCGCTGGGCGGCAGGTCCGGGCTTTCCACGCGCGCGCGCATGTGCGCCAGGAGCTTTGCCATAGTGATGATGTCGCGCACTGCGGGAATATTCTGCAGGCAGACTGGCTCGTTGGTGAGAAGCGCCGCGGCCATGGCGGGCAGCGCCGCGTTCTTTGAGCCGCTGATGCGCACTGTGCCTTCCAACCGGCGGCCGCCCTCGATTTTGAAGCGATCCATTTCTGTTCCTGCTCTTATTCCTTTACTTTCGGTGCATTTGTGCTCGACGCAACTTGCGACTAGCGGCGAGCTGCGGCAAGCGCGCGGCGCAGGTTGCCTTTCGTCGCAGCCAGCAATTTTCGCGCCCGCGCTGCGTCCGTGTTTCCCTTCAACATTACAAGCGCTGCGCGCAAATCGTGTCCCGATTGACGCAGCGCGTGTTCGACCGACAACGATCCGCGCCCGCTGGCTTCCTCGAGAATCCGCACGGCGCGCCGCTTCAGCTTCGAATTCGTCAAAGATAAGTTGATCATAAGATTGTCATAAACATAGCCGGCGCGCACCATCGCTGCCGTAGAGAGCATGTTGAGTACCAATTTTTGGGCGGTACCGGCCTTTAGCCGCGTCGAGCCGGCGATTGCTTCCCGGCCTGTCGCCGGGACAATCGCGATATGCGCCAAGCGGGCGAGCGGCGAGCGGCGGTTGGCGGTGAGCGCGACCGTAGTTGCGCCGCGGCGGCGGGCTTCGCGCAGGGCGCCGAGCACGAACGGCGTTGTCCCGGTTGCGGCAACTCCTACGACCACGTCTTTCGCTCCGATGCGGCGCTTTACGATTTGCGCCGCGCCGTCGCGCGCAGAGTCTTCTGCACCCTCGATGGAATGCGTCATAGCTCGAGCGCCGCCGGCCACGATCGCTTGCACTTGCGATGGCGGAACGCCGAATGTCGGAGGGCACTCGGCGGCATCCAGGGCCCCAAGTCGTCCGCTTGAACCCGCGCCTACGTAGATGAGGCGGCCGCCGACGCGAAACGCTTCAACGATCTTATCAACAGCGTGCGCGATGGCCGGTAGTTCCCGCGCCACAGCCCGCGGCACGCTGGCGTCTTCGCGATTGAGAATACGCAGGACGGCAATCGTGCTCCTGTGGTCCATGCCCGCGGAGCGAGGGTTTCTCCGCTCAGTCTCGGGCAATTTGCCAATGCGCGTGTCCACGCTGAGGATTATAGCGTTTGAGGCTTCTGGCTGACGTGTGAAGGGGCGTTCCGAAGCGAGGATGTGACCAGGCAGTTATTCCCGACCGAAAGCGGGTTATCGCCCGGCCGAGCGGCCTGCGACTAACCCCAGTCCTTCGACGATGGCATTGTGCAATCGCGGGCGAATCTCGCGAATTTTGATGTTTTCGGCGGAGGGGTAGACTCGATTCGTGAGTAGGATTACGAAGAGATCTTTATCGGGATCGATCCACAACGAAGTTCCTGTGAAACCGTTATGACCGTAACTTCGCTGCGAAAAATATTTCCCGGTGGATGATGGCTCGACGGGCACGTCCCATCCGAGGGCGCGCGCAGAATCGCCGATACTTACGCGGGCGGTGAATTGATCAAGCGTCTCGCGTTCCAGCAGGCGGCGATGCGCGTAAATGCCGCCATTGAGCAGCATCTGTGCGAAGACCGCAATATCGCCGGCGGTGGAGAAAAGGCCGGCGTGCCCCGCGACATCGCCCATCGCCGAGGCGTTGGCGTCGTCCACTTCGCCGTGCAGTTGCCGCTCGCGATAATCTTTGTCGTTTTCTGTGGGAGCGATACGCGCGCGGAAATTCTTCGGAGGGGAAAACATGGTGTTGGCCAGACCGAGCGGCTCGCAAATCCAATCTTTCGCCACGGCGTCCAGATCGAGGCCTGTTAAGCGCTCGACGATTTCGCCCAGGAGGATAAATCCCAGGTCGGAATATTCCACATGCGTGCCTGGCTGACTGACGAGCGGCTCGGTCAGCACGCGCTTCAGCACTGCGGCCTTGCCGTCAACGTCTTTGTAAAAATCGCGATGCGCGGGTAATCCCGAAGTGTGCAGCAACAAATCGCGGACGGTGGCTTTGGCGCGCCACGTCGCATCCGGATCGAAGGCTGCGGCTTGCGGCCATTCCTGCAAGTAACGCGAAATCGGCAGGGTGATGTCGATGCGATGCTCTTGCGAGAGCATCATGATTGCTGTGGTGGTCACAATCGGCTTGGTGAGCGAGGCGACGTCGTAAATCGTCTCGGCCGTCACTGCGGCCGAATTTTTTTCATATGTCAGCCGGCCGAATGGATGTACGGCTAGCCGATCATGGTGTCCCACCGCGAGCACGCCGCCGGGAAACGCGCGATCCGCCACGCCGCGATCGAGAATATCGTATGCGGGGCTGAGCCGGGCGGACATATCGGCCGGCGCGGGCTCGAGCGTCATCGGCGTGCGATCGAGGTGAAGGCCATCGCCGCGTTTCACCACGCCGGGCACCGTGACCGGAATCTGTCCGGAGATTGCATTTTGGCCGAAGATGGCGCGAACGACGGCGCGTTGCGAGACGTCCTGCGTGCTGAATTCGGCGATCCAGGTCTTCGCCGAGGGGAATCTCTCGATCACGTAGGGGCTTCCGAACCCTGCGAGGATCACGGGCTTGGACGACGCGAGAAGTTGCTTTACGAATGCGGCCTGCTCGTCCGGCAGGCCCACGTTGCCTTTGCGATCTGCGACGCGCACCCAAATGCCCACGATCGCGGCGTCATAACTGTCCGCGGGCGGAAGTTTCAGCAATTGCGTGGGCGAATACTGTGTGTCGGCGCGCAGAACGGTGACGGAATCGACGTGCTCGCGGATTTCATCTTCGAAGTCGCTGCCCGGAAAAGCGTCCGGATCGCCGGAGAGCGCGACTACCAGGAGGCGCAGGGGTTTCGTCGCGTCGAGAGGTATGGCGTGCGCGTCGTTGCGGAGCAGCGTGACTCCTCGATCGGCGATGTCCTGGGCTGCAGCTTCGAATTCCGGCTTGCCGAATTTCGCGTTGAGCGCGTTGATGTCCACCAGGCGTTCTTTGGCCAGGCCCAGGCGCTCTTTGGCGCGCAAAATTCGGCGCACGCTTTCGTCGATCCGCTCAACAGGAAGCCTTCCACTCTTGGCGGCATGTTCAAGTCCTTCGAGTGCCGCGTCCACGGTAGGCGGCAGTAGCAAAACATCCGCTCCTGCCAAAGTTGCGCGTACTGCCGCTTCGCCCGGCGGATAGCGCGTTGTGACGCCGCCCATATCGAGCGCGTCGGTGACGATCAACCCTTTGAATCCGAGCTCCTCACGCAGCAATTCTGTGAGCACGTGCGGCGACATGGTTGCCGGCAATTCGGCGTCCGATTCGAATGCCGGAGTCGCAAGATGGCCGGTCATGATGCTGCCGACTCCTGCAGCGATGGCCGCGCGGAAGGGAACTAGCTCGACGCTTTCGAGTCGCTTGCGATCGCCGGGGACCGTCGCGAGCGAAATATGCGAATCCACGTTCACATCGCCGTGGCCAGGAAAATGCTTCGCGGTCGCGAGTCCGCCATTTTCTTGTGCGCCGCGAATGAAAGCGGAGACATAGCGCGCCACACTCACTGGATCTTCGCCGAACGAACGCACATTAATGATTGGGTTGTTCGGATTGTCGTTCACGTCCGCATCCGGCGCAAAAATCCATTGAATGCCGGCCGCGCGCGCCTCGAGGGCGGTGATTTTGCCAACCGTATATGCGTCCTGGGGATTTCCCGCGGCGGCTATGGCCATCGCGTACGGAAATCCGGTGCCTTCGTCGAGTCGCATGGCCGTGCCGCGCTCGAAATCAGCGGAGACGATCAGCGGAACCTTGGCCCTTTTCTGCATCTGGTTTGCCAGGACTGCCGCGGCGTAAACTCCAGCGCGCTCGATGCCCAGCGCTTCGCGCTTGGTGCCGAGAATGAACCCGCCCACATGATTCTCAGTTACCTGGCGCACCAGATCTCTGTACTCCGCGCTTTCCGTGGAGGTGAATTCGCCGAAGTAATACACCACCAGCAATTGCCCCAGCTTTTCGCGGAGCGTCATACTCTTCAGCGTTTTTTCCACCCAGGGAGAATCCGCGGCGGAACGCTTGCTTTTAGCGGGGACAGATTTCGGCGCGCGAGCGGTGAGTGTCATTCCAAGAATTAAGAATAGCAGCAAACGCCGATAGCCGTGCATTCACGGGTGCCGCGTTTCTTGAATGGAATCATGAATTGACGCAATCATTGCGTCGCTGTATATAACACACGGTTCCATGCGCGACAACGCAGGCCTTCTTCCGCTTGTTTTTCGCAGTCTTGCATTTCCGGTTTTTCTTGCAGCGCTGCTTGCTTCGGGTGTGACGGGTCAGTCGTCCACTCCCGCCCCGGATTTATCCGCGCTTGATTCGGTTCTTCAGTCGGCCGTAGACCACGATGAAATTCCGGGGGCGGTGCTTTTGGTCAGCCACCGCGGCAAAATTGTTTACGAAGAGGCTGTGGGGATGCGCGCGTTGATCCCTGCGCGCGAGCCGATGACGCTCGACACCATTTTCGACGTGGCATCGCTCACGAAAGTCCTGGCCACCGCTCCGTCCGTCATGAAGCTTGACGAGGAAGGGAAATTGCGTCTCGACGATCCGGTGGTGCGTTACTTGCCGGATTTCGCGCCCAACGGGAAGGACCAGATCACGATCCGCATGCTGTTGACGCATACCAGCGGCCTGGCGCCTGATCCGCCGCTTCCGGCAGCCGCTGCGGGGAAAGCCGCGCTGTTCACCGAAATCAATCAGGAGGAACTGGTAGCGCCGCCGGGGATGCGTTTTATTTATAGCGATACCGGCTTCATCGTGCTTGGCGAGCTCGTTGAGAAGGTTTCGGGCGTTGCGCTGGATGAATACGCGCTCCGGAAGATTTTTGCGCCACTTCGCATGCAGGACACTCGATTCCTTCCCCCCGCGGATTGGAAGCAGCGCATCGGGCCTACCGAAGAAATCGATCTGCCTGACGGAGAGAAACCGGGCTCGGGAAAGGGCCGCATTTTGCGTGGAGTAGTCCACGATCCAACGGCGCGCGCAATGGGGGGTGTCGCCGGCAATGCGGGACTCTTTTCGACCGCCGCCGACATCGCGAAATTTTGCCAAATGGAGCTTGATGGTGGAGCTATCGCCGAATCTGGCGGTCAGCGAATTCTTTCCGAAGCTACAACACACAAAATGTCCACGGCGCAATCTCCGCCCTGGATTCCGGCGGTACGCGGGTTGGGCTGGGACATTGATTCGCCTTATTCGTCGCCGCGCGGCGAGCTTTTTCCTCTGGGTTCGTTCGGCCACACCGGTTTCACAGGCACATCGATCTGGATTGATCCTTCGAGCGATACTTTCGTGATCTTGCTCACCAATTCCGTGCATCCTTTTCGGCGGGCGCCGATTGTAAGCCTGCGCAGCAAAGTTGCCACCGCTGTTGCGGCCGCATTGCAGATTGGCGACGCTCGCGCGAACACCTCGCAGTTCGAGCGCAGCGCCCACGTGCCTCGCCCCTACGACCTGGCGGGCATTTTCTCAGCGAGCGATAACACTAAGGCGGGAGTGGACGTTCTCGAAGACAGCCAATTCGCCCCGCTGCAAGGCAAACGCATCGCCGTCATTACCAACCAGACGGGAATTGATTCTCAGGGGCGACGGAGCATCGATGTCCTCGCACACGCAAATGGCGTGCGCCTGGTCGCAATCTTCAGTCCCGAGCACGGGCCGCAAGGCTCGTCTGACGAGCGCGTGAGCTCCACCACGGACTCGGCCACCGGCCTTCCGGTATTCAGCCTTTACGGGGAGACACTGCGGCCCACCGACAACATGCTGAGCGGCATCGACGCGCTGGTCTTCGATATCCAGGATGCCGGAGTGCGCTTCTACACGTACACGACCACGATGGCCTACGCGATGGAAGAAGCTGCCAGGCGTCGCATTCCGTTCTATGTTCTCGATCGCCCCGATCCGCTCGATGGCGAAACCATCGAAGGCCCCATGCTCGATCGCGACAAGCTTTCCTTCACCGGATATTTCCCGATGCCCGTGCGTTACGCCATGACGATGGGAGAACTCGCGCAGATGTTCAATGCGGAAAACAAAATCGGCGCGGACCTTCACGTGATCGCCATGAAGAACTGGCACCGCGCCGACCGCTTCGAGGCCACCGGCCTCGCTTGGATTCCGCCGTCTCCGAATCTGCGCAGCCTTAACGCCTCGCTGCTCTATCCCGGAATCGAGATTTTACAGGCAGGTGGCATTTCGGTTGGCCGCGGAACAGAGGCACCCTTCGAAGTCTTTGGCGCTCCATGGATCGATGCCATCGCCACGGCCGATGCTCTGAATCGGCGGTTCATTCCGGGCGTGCGATTCGTCCCTACGCGCTTCACCCCGGCCTCAGGAATCTATGCGGGGGAACAGTGCCAAGGAATTTCGCTGGTGCTTACCGACCGCGCCAGCTTCAACTCGATGCTAATGAGTCTGGAAATCGCGCAGACCCTGTATAAAAATTATCCCGAGAAATTCCGGGTCGATAAAATCATTTTTCTTCTTGGTTCCGCGGCGACGCTTGCGCGCCTGAAGAGCGGCGATGCGCCCGCGCGTATAATCATGGACTGGCAGCCTGAGCTCGAAGCGTTCCGCAAAATGCGCGAGAAGTACTTGATTTATCCTTGACGGGTTTCTACGCGGGCGATTTGCGCTTCCAATAGCGGTAAAAGAACAGCCCCGAAAGGATCATCGCCAGGCCTATAGACGATCGTAGCGGGCGGTCGATCCACAAATTCAGCGTCAAGGCCGTCGCGCCTACCAAGAACAGCGCGGGCACGACAGGGTAGCCCCAAGTTCGAAACGGCCGGGGCATATCCGGCGCGATTCGGCGCAGCCGGAACATGGCTACCACCGAGAGCGCATAGAAAATCCAGGCCGCGAATACGAATAACGAAGTCAGCTCCTCGAACGTTCCGGTCAGCGCCATCAAGCTGGCCAGGATCCCCTGAAAAATCAAAGCGCCCGCCGGCGTGCGGAATTTGGGATGCACGGTGCTGGTGACGCGGAAGAACAGGCCGTCGCGACCCATGGCGTAAGGAACGCGCGCGCCGCTGAGAAGCGATGAATTTAGAGTGCCCAGCGCGGAGATAATCATCACCAGCGTGAACCAGCGCGCTGCCTCGCTGCCTCCAAAGGTGGCCACCACATCGGAGCCCACATGCGCCGAAGCCGCCACCGCGCCAAATGGCAGCACGTAAATGCACACCGCGCTAAACACCAGATAAATTCCCATGACCAGAATCGTCCCGCCGGCCATGGCGATTGGAAAATTACGCTGCGGATTTTGGACTTCTGAGCCGACGCGATTCAGGTCCTCCCAGCCGTCGTAGGCCCAAAGCGCTGCAGCTAGCGCGGCGAGAAAGCTGGAGAACGTGGCGACTCCCGTTTTCGTGGGCCAAAACGGATGGAAATTCGCTGAGCTGCCATGGCCCAACGCGAAGGCTGCGGCGACGATGGCCAGAATCGACGCTACTTTGATTACTGTCAGCGCTACCTGTACGCGGCCGCCGATGCGAACCCCTAGATAATTGATGACCGTGAAGACCGCTAGCGCCAGAACTGCCACCGGTTGCGCCCAGGTGAAGGCAAATTCGTAGGGCTGGCCGGAGAACGGTACTTGGAAATGAAATGTGAAGAGCGGCACCGCAATGACTGGTGCGAACACGCTCAGAAATCGCGCGAAGCCGGCGGCAATCGAGGCGGCGGAGGCTGATTCGCCGACTGTCGAGTGCATCCAGCCGAAAAGAAAGCCCCAGACCGGCCCCAGCCCACGGCTGAGATACGCATACTGGCCGCCGGCTTCAGGAATCGCGGCGCCAAGCTCGGCAAATGATAACGCGCCAAAAAGCGAGAGCAATCCCCCGGCGATCCACGCCGCATAGACGACGCTGACCGAACCACCCTCAGCCGCCATCTGGCTCGGCTTGAGAAATATGCCCGTGCCGACCATGGTGCCGACAACAATCGCCGAAGCCGCCCATACGCCCAACCCGCGAACGAGCTCCAGCCGCTTCGTCCCTGAGCCTTCGCTCATTCGGCCATACCTTCAGCCCCAGTGCGGCCCGATTCAGTAAATGAGTTGCCGCCGAAAATCGCGCTCGCAATCGACCCCACGAAACAAGTCACTACCGTGCCTACGAGCACGTACCACGTCCACGCCAGCGCTGTGAAGCGATTGACCGCCACCATTGTCACCAGCCCGAAGAGCATCCCCGAAATTGCGCCAGTCGCGTTGGCGCGCCGGTTCCACATGCCGAGCAGAAATACACCCAGCATCGCGCCATAAGTGATCGAAGCTATCGTCAGGCCCGCGACGAGCACCGGCCCCCAAGGCACGAGCCCCAAAGTTCCGAGCACGATTCCCCACATAAGCGTCATCCATCGCGAGCGCTTCAGCAACTCGCTCGCAGATCGCGAGGTGCCACCCGATGCCCGCGGTCTGAAATCCATGATGCTTGATGAGGCGAGTGAGTTCAACGAGCCGCTGGCATTGGACATCGCGACAGCGAGGATCGCGGCAAGAACCAGGCCGGCGATGCCGGGCGGCATCTCGCTTACGATAAACGCCGGGAAGATCTGATCGCGATCCGAAGGCACCACGCCGGGTGCGGCGTGCTGATAAAAGACAAAAAGCATTACGCCGAGCACCAAAAAGAGAGCAAATTGCACGAAAATGAGGACTCCGCTGCCCAGGAGCGCCACCTTGGCGTCGCGCTCATTGCGGGCCGCAAGGACACGCTGCACCAGTGTTTGGTCCGTGCCATGGCTCGCCATGGTCAAAAATGTCCCGCCGATCACTCCGGACCAAAAGGTGTAACTGCGCGTAAGGCTAAACGAGAAGTCGAAAACCCTCAGTTTTCCTCCCGCGGCGGCCGCGACCTGGCTTACCTCGCTCCACCCTCCGGGAATCTTGTGCAGTAAAAGCGCGAACGCGATCGCCGATCCAGCCAGATAAATCGCGAGCTGCAACACATCCGTCCAAATCACCGCTTTTAAACCGCCTTCAAACGTATAGAAAAGCGTCAGCAGGGTCACAATTACGATAGCCGTGCGGCCCCCGGTGCCAAAAGCGAGGCTTACAACCTTGCCCACCGCCGCAATCCGCACGCCCTCCGCGAGTGCCCTGGTTACCAGGAAGACCCCCGCCCCCGCGGACTTGACTCGGGCCCCGAACCTCTTCTCTAATAGCTGGTAGGCCGTGTAGAATTCCCCCTGGAAATAGCGGGGAACGAACACGACGCACAAAACCACTCGGGCCACCAGGTAGCCGATCACAAGCTGGAGAAAACCAAGATTGCCACCGAAAGCGATAGCTGGAGTCCCGATGATCGTCAGAGTCGAGGTTTCGGTGGCAACTATCGAGCAGGCCAGCGCCCAGGCCGGCGCCGTTTTACCCCCGAGGAAGTAATCGCGGACATCTTTCTGCCCGCGCCGAAACCACGCTCCGAGCAGCGTGACCCCGGCTAGATAGAGAATCAGGATGCCGAGATCGAGGGGATGAATTCGCATCCGCTAGCGTCAGGCGAAGCGGCGCGATGCTAACCGCGCGCTCCGCAGAGTGTCAAGGAAACAGCGGTCAAACGCAATAAAACAGCGAAGATAGCGGGGAGCCTTCCTTCATGACGTATTACTTGGGAATTGACGGTGGTGGCACGAAGACGGATTGCGTTCTCCTGGATGCGGGAGGCCAAGTCCTGCGTCGCGCTCAGGGTGGGCCTTCCAATCCCTTGCGCGGCGGCTACCCGCAGGCGTGGTTTTCGGTCAGCGGCACCGCCGATGCGGTCCTTGCTCGACATTCCTTGAAAGCCACCGATATCCGCGGTATTTGCGGTGGCTTCGGCGGCGCCGGACGTCCCGGAGTCGCCAAGCGCATGAGCGTTTTCCTGGAGCGCTCATTTCCTAAGGCCGAAGTTAAAGTTACCACCGACGTCGAAATTGCCCTCGCCGCGGCGGCTGAAAATGGCGTTGGCGTGGTGCTCATGGCCGGCACAGGCTCGGTTGCCTACGGGCGCAACGCCGAAGGCAAGACAGTCCGCGCCGGTGGCTGGGGACCGTGGCTAGGAGATGAAGGCAGCGCCTTCGATATCGGCCGCCGCGCGCTCACGGCCGTTCGGCGCCACGAAGATGGCATGGGCCCCTCGACTATTCTCTCAGAACGCGTATTCAAGGCGCTCGATTACCGCGATTGGGGCCCGCTCATCGAACACATCGCGAAGAATCCCGATGAGGTGTTTCCGCGCGTCTATCCACTGGTGGCGCGCGCCGCAGAACAGGGCGATGAAGTCTCCCGCGCGCTCCTGGATTCGGCTGCCGAAGCTCTAGTCGAACTGGCCAGCCACGTCATTCACAAGCTGGGCCTCGCTGCAGAGAAATTCCCGCTGGTTCGCGCCGGAGGCGTATTCGGACGAACCACCTATTTGGATTCGTTGGTTGATGAGCGCCTCGCAGCGATCGCTGAGCGCGCCACGATCGGTCCCCTACGAACTTCACCCGCGGAAGCCGCCGCGCACATGGCCCGCTCCGCGGCCGGCCGCGCGGCTGATGCCAACTGAATCCATCGATCCGGTAGCACTGGCTCGGGAAGCCTCCGCGCAAGATATCGCTGTGCTCATCCATGAGCCCGACGAGGCCGTCCTGCTCGCGCTGCTCGAAAATCCCAACCTCAACGAATCGCATATCCGCATTCTGCTCGAGCGGCTGGACGTCACCGAAAAAGTGATCGGCGCGCTGGCGCTGAAGACCCAGTGGTTTAAGTCCGAGGAAATCCGTTACGCGGTGGCGGTTCATCCCCACACTCCGCGTCAAGTCGCGCTGACGTTGGTTCGCCAGCTGTTCGTCTTCGATCTGGTCAAACTGGCGCTGGCCGCAAACGCGCAGCCCGAAGTCCGCCGCTTGGCGGAAGAGGCGCTGATCGCCAAAATCCCGCAGCTTCCCATCGGGCAGAAACTCACGCTGGCCAAACGCGGACCGGCCCGCGCGCTCGGCGCCATCCTGACCGAAGGCCACGCGCAAGCTGTCGCTGCTGCGCTGACGAATCCTTTTCTGACCGAAGCGCAAATTCTGAAATCGCTGTCGCGCGCGGAGACGCCGGAGCGCGTCGTTTCCGCGATCGCCCGCCATCCACGCTGGTCGTCGAGTTACAATGTACGCTTGGCGCTGCTTCGCAATCGCCACACACCGCTCAGCCTGGTTCTCGGATTTCTGCCGAACCTGACCATGCGCGATCTGAAAGACGTCTCGACACTCGAGAGCCTCTCTCCTACACTCAAGACCTACGTTCGCCGCGAAGTGGCGCGCCGCGCGTCCAAGCAACCACCGGACCGCCGTGGTGGAGGCTGAAGCCGGAGGATAGAGTAATCGGTCGTAGGGGCGGGGCTTGCTCCGCCCAGGGGCTTCGATAGATTCTCGGCGTGTGCCACGACCGCGGTATCTTGCGGCAAACATCGTTGCACTTGGCACAATTCGTCTTGGGTGTCTCGCTTGCGGGCGGAGCAAGCCCCGCCCCTACGGCCGAGAAACCGTGCGGCGTTCGTGGCTTTGCAGGAACTAATTCATGGCGATCAGTAAAACCCAATTGCGTTGGTTGATGGTGGCAGGCGCCGCCGTTCTTCTGGCCGTGCTGATCTCCTCGACGCTCCACCAAACCCGCCTCAAATACGAAGTTTGCGTCCGCTTCCACGAAGCCAGCCACTGCGCCACCGCCGAAGGCGCCACGCCCGACGAAGCTATCCGCAGCGCTCGCGATATCGATTGCCAACTCCTCTCCAACGGCCGCGACGATAACGTGCGTTGCCTGGATACTCAGCCCACAAGCGTCCGCGAAGTGCGATGACCAGCGGTCATCGCCTAACCCGTGCCGATTCCGGCATATCTCCGCCAAGCGCGGATTGACTTGCCACATTTCCGTGCTTAGCATCAGAATAGTACTGGGGTCAGATTCCGGCTTTCTACTGGCGATCATGAGTGAGCACATGCCCGTTCGCGGGCTCAGACACGCATTTCGAACCGAGGTCGAAATCGGCTGGGGGGCCGAAGTCCTGAAGTGTTTTACGCGCGACATCGGCGACATGGGGATGTTTATAGAGACGGAAGATCCGCTGTGGCTTCGCGCTGAGTTCACCGCGCGCTTGAAACTCGGCGAAGTCCTGGAAATTGATTGCATTGTGCGTCGCGTCGAGCCCGGCAAGGGCATGGCCGTGGAATTCAAGGACCTGCCGGACGCCGAACGCGAGCAAATTGATCTGTTCCTCGGGAAGCTGAGCCGGAAGTGACGCGTTGTTTGAACTGCGGGGCCGAGCGCTCCGCAGATGTTTGCGATTCCTGCGGCCTTTCTTCAAAACTCGCCGAATTGTCTCTGCGCCGCCGTCTGCTTAATCGCACGGCGTTTCTGCTCGTCGGCGCGCTAGCCTTCGTAGTGGCGTGCAGCCAATTTCCACCGCTCGAAATCGACGGGATGTTGATCTTCGTCGGCTTGCTTTTTTTTCTGACGCTCGGGCTGGGAATGTGGGTGGAACGCCGCGCTCTGCAACACGCCGAAGTCGAAGCGCTGAAACGCGTTTACTACGCCCTGATTCCGGTGCCATGGCTGCTGGGCGCGTTGCTGGTCGCCAATGGCTGGCTAGACCGAGCCCCGCGCGTGAGCTGGCACACCGAAGTAATCGGCCGCGTGCGCATGTTTGGCCCACTGCCAAGCAATCGCTTGGTGGTGCGCTCGTGGCGCGATGGCCATCGAGTCGAGCGCGTCCCGGTAAGCCGCGCCGATTTCGATCGCTTCCATCCGAACGATATAGTGGTAGTAAAGACCGGCGAAGGCTTGGTAGGAATTCCGTGGGTGGCCAGTGTCGATCGCGAGTAGGTTTCGTAGGGGCGGGCCTTAAGGCCCGCCCGGTTTTCGATCCCAAAACGCAAGCCCAGGCTAAGCCCCAGAATACTGCGCGCGCCGAATAAACTGCCCAGCTCCAGCCCGTCCCTTAAATTCCCCGTTCTCGATCAAGACGTGCCCGCGCGAAAGAACCACCTTCGCGACGCCTTTAACCCGAATCCCTTCAAACATCGAATAATCCACGCGCATGTGGTGCGTCTTAGCGCTGATCACCATCTCCTCGTTAGGATCAAAAACCACAATATCGGCATCCGAACCCACCGCAATCGTCCCCTTGCGCGGATAAAGCCCAAATAATTTCGCCGGTGCCGTGGAAACGAGCTGCACAAAGCGATTCGGCGAAAATCGTCCGCCATTCACGCCGCCCGAATAGACCAAGCTCATCCGGTTCTCAATCCCCGGCCCGCCGTTGGGAATCTTGGTGAAATCGTCTTTGCCCAGCTCCTTCTGCTCTTTGTAGCAGAATGGGCAGTGATCCGTCGAAACCACTTGAAGCGTGTCCTTCGCCAACCCTTGCCACAACTTGTCTTGGTTCCATTTTTCGCGCAGCGGGGGCGTGAAAACATACTTCGCGCCCTCGAATCCCGGCGCGTCCATATTCTCGAGCGAAAGATACAAGATACTGCGGGCAAGTCTCCGCGTAAGCCGGCAAACCGCGATCGCGCGCCTCGCGCACTTTCTCCAGCGCGTCATTACAGGAAAGATGGACGATATATACGGGCGCTCCGGCCATTTCCGCCAAAGCGATCGCACGCGAAGTAGCCTCAGCCTCCGCCGTAGTCGGCCGCGTCAAGGCATGATATTTCGGCGCTTTCTTGCCCTCCGCCAGCGCCCGCTTCACGATCACGTCAATCGCGCCGCCGTTCTCGGCATGCATGCAAATCATGCCTCCATACTTCGCCGCCGCGGACATGGCTTTGAAAATCGAAGCATCATCCAGCATGAACACGCCCGGATAAGCCATGAACAATTTGAAAGTAGGCACGCCTTCGCGCACCAGCGCGCCCATTTCTTCCAGTTGCGCGTCACCCAATTCCGTGATGATGCAGTGAAACGCGTAATCAATGGCCGCCTTGCGCTCGGCCTTGTCCATCCAGGCGTCGAACGCATGCCGCAAAGTCTGGCCCTTATACTGAATCGCAAAATCAATCAGCGTAGTCGTGCCGCCATGCGCCGCAGCTATCGTCCCTGACTCAAAATCATCCGCGCTGGTGGTCCCGCCAAACGGCATATCTAGATGCGTATGGACATCAATTCCGCCGGGCATCACCAACCGTCCAGTAGCGTCAATCACGCGCGTAGCATTCTCAGGATTCAATTCCTGCGCAATAGCAACAATCTTGTCGCCGCTAATGCCTACGTCGCTCTTGTAAGTATCGGAAGCAGTGACAACAGTCCCGCCGCGAATTATGGTGTCGAGTCTCATGCCGCGAGCGTAGCATAAAAAGTAGCGCCGGCGTCTCTGCCGGCATCCGACGACCCGCAGCGTAAACGAGGAGCGATGCCTTGCGCGGAGCGCTGCGTCAAATTGAATTCAGCGGTTGTGCTATGCAGTCCGCGCGTGAATCTCAGCCTTAGGTACGTTTTCGATCGTCTGATGCCGGCAGGGACGCCCTTCGCGTCTCAGGACAAGCCGGCGCTACTTGGAAAACGCACCGAAATCATCGCGTTCGCCCCAATCGCCGATGCTAGAATTGCCTCCAGGCATTCGCACACTGAAAAAAGAAGCGCTCTTGGGGGGAGTTCACGAATGGCCCTGCGCGAAACTGCTCCAAAACTGGCTCCCGAACAATACGAAGCCAATTTCGCGGACATCTCCCCGCGCATGACCGCGCGCCAGGCGGCCATCGAATCCGCCCGCTGCCTCTACTGTTTCGATGCGCCCTGCACCATCGCCTGTCCGACGCACATCGATGTCCCCGCATTCATCAAAAAAATTGCCAGCGGCAATCTGCGCGGCTCGGCCCGCGTAATTCTAGGCGCAAATATTCTGGGCGAAAGCTGCGGCCGAGTCTGCCCCACGGAATCTCTCTGCGAAGGCGCCTGTGTGATGACCGAAAAGGGCGAGCGACCTATCGAAATCGGCCGCCTTCAGCGCTATTCGGTGGATCACGTCCTCGATCGCAAGATCGATCTCTTCACCGCGGGCCCGCCGAACGGCAAGAAGGTAGCCTGCATCGGTTCTGGTCCCGCATCGCTGGCTTGTGCAGCCGAACTCGCCAAATGGGGCTACGCGGTCACCATTTTCGATAAAAACAAGCTGCCCGGCGGGCTGAATACCTACGGCATAGCCGCCTACAAAACGCGCGCAAACGACTCTCTGCGCGAAGTCGAAATGGTCAAGCGTCTCGGCGTAAAAATCGAGCAGGGCAAGGAAGTAGGCCGCGACGCCCCGTTCTCGCTGCTCGAATCCCAATTCGACGCGATTTTCATCGGCGCAGGGCTAGGCGAAACATGGGATTTGGATCTCCCCGGTTCCGATCTCCATGGCGTTTACGGCGCTCTGGAATTCATCGAGCTAACAAAAACGCGCTCCTTCGCCGAAGTCGAAGTCGGCCGCCGCGTGGCCTGTATCGGCGCCGGCAACACCGCCATAGATGTAGTCACGGCCGCGCGACGCCTGGGCGCCGAATCCGTTCATCTCATCTATCGCCGCGGCGAATCGCAGATGCCGGCCTTCCGTACGAATACGAATTAGCGCAACGCGACACGGTCACATTTCACTGGCACACCCAGCCCGTTGCGCGTAATCGGACAAGCGGGCGCGGTCACCGGTACTTGAATGTGTGAGACGCGCCCGACGCGGCGGTCGAAATCGTCCGCACCAGAGCCGATTCCCGATTCGAACTTCATAATTCCAGTCGAGATGGTCGTGCGCGCCATCGGCCAAAAAGCCGTCACAGAATTTCTGCGTCCGGTGCAGGGCATCGAGCTGCGCAAGAACGGCACCGTCGTAGTGAACGCGCAGTATCAAACCGGCAACCCGAAATACTTCGCCGCAGGCGATTGCGTGAACGGCGGCAAAGAAGTAGTGGACGCAGTAGCCGAAGGCATGGCCGCAGCCCGTGGCCTAGACAAGTGGCTCGGCAATCCGCGCGCGAACAAGGCCATCGCCGATGCGTAGCAGAGGATTTCCGCCCGTGGGGGCGGGGCCTGTTTACCCCGAGCTTCGAGGGACGCCGCCCTGTTCCATGCAACGCGTCGGCCACGGCCAATCGTAATGCGCCTCCCCGAAACATGGACCGAACGCCTCCCATTCCTCGAAACTCTCGAAGATCCGTGGCTGCCGGTGCCGCGCTACGCGCTCATCTGCTGGTCGGCCTTCTACGTTATCTTCCTGTATCAAGCTGCCGTCCATCGCGGCCCGCTGCTGATGATCGACGTCGTCTTCGTCCCCATCCACGAAGGCGGCCACCTGCTGTTTCCGCTTCTTCGGGCAATTTCTAGCCATTGCTGGCGGCACATTCCTGCAACTCTTCGCCCCATTTGCGCTGGCCACCTATTTCGCCTTCCAGCGCCAATTGCAAGGCACAGCCTTCTGCGCGTTTTTCTTTTTCGAGCAATTCCTACCGATCGCCACCTACATGGCCGACGCCCGCGCGCAGGAATTGCCGCTGCTCACGGTCGGCGATACCGATAACGTTATTCACGACTGGAACTATCTTTTCAGCGCATTCGGCGTGCTCAATCACGACACGCAAATCGCTGCATTCGTCCGCGTCCTTGGCTGGCTCGGCATGATCGGCATCGCCGGCTGGTTCGCCTGGCGAAGCTGGAGCACGCAAGCCGCGGTCTCACCGGCAAGGAGATAACCCATGGCTGATCTTCGCGTGAAATTCTGCGGCATCGAATCGCCAAATCCTTTCTGGCTCGCGTCCGGCCCGCCCGCAAACACCGCAGGCCAGGTGCTGCGCGCGTTCGACGCTGGCTGGGGCGGCGCCGTCTGGAAAACGATCGGCGAGCCGATTCAAAATACCAGCTCGCGCTACGGAGCCATCGATTACAACGGCGCGAAAGTAATGGGCCTCAATAACATCGAATTAATCAGCGACCGGCCAATCGAAGTGAACTTGCGCGAAATCGCCGAAGTGAAAAAACGTTATCCGAAGAATCTGGTCATCGCCTCGCTGATGGTCGAGTCTAAGCGCGAAGTCTGGCACGACATCGTCCGCCGCGCCGAAGACGCCGGCTCCGACGCCCTCGAACTCAATTTCGGATGCCCTCACGGCATGAGCGAGCGCGGCATGGGCGCAGCCGTGGGCCAGGTCCCTGAATACACCGAAATGATCACCAGTTGGGCCAAAGAAGCCGCGCGCACTCCGGTGATCTCCAAACTCACGCCCAATGTCACCGACATCACGCACATCGCACTGGCTGCCGAGCGAGGCGGCGCCGATGCGGTCAGCCTGATTAATACGATCAATTCGCTGATGGGAGTCGATCTAGAAAATTTCTCTCCGCGGCCGATGGTCGCAGGCAAATCATCGCACGGAGGCTATTGTGGCCCAGCCGTAAAGCCCATCGCGCTGCATTTCGTTTCCAGCGTGGCCAAAAAAGTGAAAATCCCGATCGTGGGAATTGGCGGCATAGGCAATTGGATTGATGCGGCAGAGCACATCGCCCTCGGCGCGTCCATCGTGCAAGTCTGCACCGCGGTGATGCACTACGGCTTCCGCATCGTCGAAGACATGGCCGACGGTCTGAGCGCCTACATGGACGACCACGGCTATCGCACCATCGCAGATTTCCGAGGTCGCGCTGTCCCCAACGTAATGGACTGGGGCGATCTCGATCTAAATTACAAAATCATCGCCGACATCAATCACGACCTGTGCATCGGCTGCCAGCTCTGCTACGTAGCCTGCGAAGACGGCGCCCACCAATGCATCGAGCGCGCCGCAGTAGCGGTAAGCGCAGGCGGCAACGGCGGCAATGTCGGCGGCCGCAGTGGCCAGCACAATGGCAAGCAGAACGCGCACGGCATGGATGTCCACGTCCCGCGCATAATCGAAGAAGAATGCGTAGGCTGCAATCTATGCGCGTTAGTCTGCCCGGTGGACAATTGCATAACAATGAGGCAGGAAGACACAGGCCAACCCCCAATGTCCTGGAACCAGAAAATCCGAGCCAGCATGTAGCGTAACCAGTGGCAAAGGGTGCCCCATGCGCCGATGCAGCGCGTGGGCTCTTCAAGGTTTGGCTGTATGTAGCGCCGGCCTTTCAGGCTGGCATCTTACGTGTGCGATCCGAAGTCCGAGGTTCAATAAATCCCGCGCCGCAAATCAATTATATGCGGCAGTTCCAACTCAATCGTCGCCCCATAATCCCCCAACTTGATCACAATGCGCTCCGCCGGCCCCACATCCCGCTCTGACCAATCATTCACCGGAATCTTCCGCCCAATCGTCTCCGGCTCATCGCTCTCAAAATCCTTCCCATGCGCCGTCAAATCCTTTGGATCAATCTCCCAAACCGAATGCGTCTTCGTATCCAGCGCCAAATAGCGCCGCCCCAGCAAAATCAGCGCCAGATTCTTCTTCTTCTCGACGGTGTAAACATTCCAGGCAATCGGAACGTGCCCCTCGATCTTCAGTTGCCCGCGCTCTTCAATTTTCCAGGTAATTCGACCAGCAGCAGGAAGGGAACCAGCCACGAAGAAAAATAGAATAACAGTCCGCTGAAAAGCCCGAACCATCTGCGCTAGTAAATACTCGATTCGCGCTTATGCCCGGTGTAATCGATGTAAACAATCTTGGTGTCGGTATAAAACTCAATCGCCGCATGCCCCACTTCGCGCGGCCCCACGCTCGAATCCTTCGCCCCGCCAAAGGGCACATGCGCCTCGCCGCCCACAGTAGGCGAATTCACATGCGTCATGCCCGTCTCGATCTTATCCACAAACTCAAAAATCTTGTTCGAGTCGGTCGAATAAATCGAACTCGAAAGCCCAAAGCGCACCGAATTTGCCACGTGCAAAGCCTCGTCAAAATCCTTCACGCGCACCACGCTCAACACCGGCCCAAAAATTTCGTCCTGCGAAAGCGCGCTCTCCGGCCGCACGTGATCGAAAATGGTAGGCGCGACGAACCAACCCTTGTCAAACTTAGGCCCGCTCAAGCGTTCTCCGCCGCAAAGCAGCTTGGCCTCTTTCTTCCCCAATTCGATGTATTTCAAATCCGTATTCATCTGCGATTCGTCAACAGCCGGCCCCATCTCCACGCCCGGCTCGAGCCCATTCCCCACCGAATATTTCTTAGCCCTCTCGACAAGCTTCGCAAGAAACACGTCCGCGATCTTTTCTTCAATCACCACGCGGCTAGTAGCGGTGCAACGCTGCCCCGTGGAGGCAAACGCCCCAGCCAAAGTCGATTCCAACGCCAGCGACAAATCCGCATCCGCCAAAATCACCACAGGATTCTTCCCGCCCATCTCGCACTGCACTTTCTTCAAGCGTTGCGCCCCGCAAGCATAAAGCTGCGTCCCCACTTCATTCGATCCAGTAAACGAAAGCCCCTGCACCGCAGCACTCTGCACCAACTCATCGCCCGCATCGCGCCCCGAGCCCATAACCAGATTCAAAACTCCCGCCGGCAAGCCAGCCTGCTCGAAAATCTCCACAATCCGAATCGCCGTCAAAGGCGTAATCGTAGCCGGCTTGAACACCACGGTATTCCCGCAAACCAAAGCCGGCGCAATCTTCCAAACCGGAATAGCCACAGGAAAATTCCACGGAGTAATCGCCCCCACCACGCCAAGCGGCTGCCGAATCGTATAAGCAAAATTCTTAGGCAATTCGCTAGTCAAAGTCTCGCCATTCAAACGCCGAGCCTCGCCAGCCATAAACTCAATAATATTGATAGCCCGCTGCACTTCGCCCAGCGAATCCTTAAGCGCCTTGCCCTCCTCACGGGTCAAAAGCCGCGCCAATTCCTCCTTCTGCGCCTCCATAATCCGCGTAGCCTTAAAAAGTATCTTCCCCCGCGCCGGCGCAGGCGTCGCGCGCCAAGCAGGAAACGCGGCATGAGCTGCCGCAATCGCCTCTTTCATCTCCTCGCGAGTAGAAAGCGGAATCGAAGCCACCAGTTCATCGTGATCAGCCGGATTCCGCCGCTCCACAATCTTGGTAGATTTAGATTCCACCCATTTCCCATCAACATAATTTCGGCAAAGCTGCGTCACACTAGAAGCCGTAGCCATCAGGTCCAATCTCCCAAGCTCAATTACAATCTACTTCGCGTTGTGCAAGCTTGCACCTAAAGCGATCCAGACTAATTTCCGGTCGTAGGGGCGGAGCTTGCTCCGCCCGCCAGCGTAACGCACACCTCATATGCGACCATTCGACTGGCACGCGCCCAATGTCTTCTTTGTTCCTTTGAAATTTCAAATTTCAAATTTGAAATTGCCGTCGCTTTTCGGTCTCTACACCCGCACCTCACCAAACGACTTGTCCAACAACCGAATCCCCTCATCCACATCCGCTCGTGAAATATTCATAGGCGGCGCCATGCGCAAAACATTCCCATAAAGCCCGCCCTTGCCGATCAACAACCCATTCTCCCGCGCTCGCTCCAAAACCTGATTGGTAGCCTCCGGCGCAGGCTCCTTAGTCTGCCGGTCCTTAACCAATTCCAAAGCCTGCATCATCCCCATCCCGCGCACATCGCCAATCAAAGGATACTTCTGCGCCAATTCCTCCAGCCGCCCACGAAAATAACCACCGACCACAAAAGTGTTCTCCCGCAAATTTTCTTCCTCAATCACTTCAATCACCGCTCGTGCCGCCACTGATGTCACCGGATTCCCGCCAAAAGTAGAAATCGTAGCCCCTACCCAGCGGTCGGCCAGCTCGGCGGTAGTGATCGTGGCGCCAACCGGCACGCCGTTCCCCATGCTCTTCGCGCAAGTAATCATGTCCGGCACAACTTCCCACTGCTCGATCCCAAACCATTTCTTCCCGGTGCGCCCAAACCCAGTCTGCACTTCATCCGAAATAAAAAGCCCGCCATATTTCTTCACCGTACGAAACACAATCTTGAAATATTCCGGCGGCGGCGTGATAAATCCACCCACGCCCTGAATCGGCTCAGCAATAAACGCGGCAATGCTCCCGCTAGTGCCAGTCTGAATCAAATTCTCCACGTCTTCCGCGCACTTCACGCCGCAATCCGGATACTTCAATCCCAAAGGGCAGCGATAGCAATAAGGATTGATCGCGTGCGAAATCCCCACGCTGATCACGCCCGCCTTGCGGTAATTCGCATGCGCCGTAACGCCCTTAGCCAGCGACGATCCACCAGCATACGCATGCCGCAAAGCCACAATGTCAAAGGAAGGCCCGACCATCCGCGCAAGCAAAATCGCGGCCTCGTTAGCCTCAGTCCCGGAATTTGTAAAAAACGATTTCTGCAGTTTCCCAGGCGTAATCGCAGCCAATTTCTCCGCCAAAGCCACAATGTGCTCGTTGGGAAAAAGCGTAGAAGTATGCTGCAGCCGGTCCACCTGCGCTTTGATCTTAGAAGTAACCTTAGGATTGCAATGCCCGACTCCGATGGTGACGATCCCGCCAAAAAAATCGAGATACTTCTTCCCCTCGATATCCCACAAATACTGCATCGACCCGCGATCCGCCACCAGCGGCTTGGCATAATAATTAGCCACCGCCGGCCACAGAATATTCCTTATGCTTAGCAACTACCTCGTCAGATCGCGACCCGGCCACCTGCGGTGTAGATGTCATTCACTTCTCCCGTAACGCCGGCTGCCAGCCGGCGCTTTTCCCCTAATGCCACCTCGCGTCATCCATCGACGCGACGCCAACGTACGTCCTACCCGGGCGTTCACTATCGTCTTCCCGCGCCCGCCCACTCAAAACGCTGTCATCCCGAACCCCTTAAGGGGTGAGGGATCTGCATTTCTTTTCTTTCTTTTCCTGCTTCTCTTTCTTTTCTTCTTCTCCCCTGTCAATCCGCCGCCTCAATCTTCCGCCCAACCATCGGCGCCGCCACCGTCCGCGTAATCTCCCCATAAGACTCCGGCCGCCGATCCCTGAAAAATTGCCAGGTAGCCCGCACCTGATCAATCTCATCCAAATTCAATTCCGTAACCAAAACCTCATCCTTCTCCCGGCTGGCCTGTGCAATAATCTTCCCCCGCGGATTGCAAAAATAACTCTTCCCGTAAAATTCCCCGATCTTCCACGGCAATTCCTGCCCCACGCGATTGATGGCCCCAACAAAATAACCATTGGCCACTGCATGCGCAGGTTGCTCCAATTCCCACAAATACTCGCTCAACCCCGCCACAGTAGCCGAAGGATTAAATACAATCTCCGCCCCATTCAATCCCAGAATGCGCGCCCCCTCGGGAAAATGCCGGTCATAGCAAATGTAAACGCCCACCCGCGCAAACCGCGTCTCAAACACGGGATAACCCGTATTCCCCGGCGTAAAATAAAATTTCTCCCAAAATCCCGGATGGCAATGCGGAATATGATGCTTGCGGTATTTCCCCAAATAGGCTCCGTCAGCATCAATCACCGCGGCGGAGTTATAAAACACCCCGCTCATTTCCCGCTCGTAAATCGGCACCACCATCACCATCTCGTGCTGCTTCGCCAATTTCTGCATGCGCTCGATAGTCGGCCCGCCGGGAATGGCCTCCGTCAACTCGTACCAGCGCGCATCCTGCTCCGCGCAAAAATAAGGCCCGTAAAAAAGCTCCTGCAAACAAAGAATCTGCGTCTTGTGCTTAGCTGCCTCGCCGATATATTTCTCGTGCTTCTGGATCATCCGCTCGCGAATATCCTTCAACGAATACTTCTCCGGCGACCATTCGCATCGCGTCTGGATCAACCCGCAGCGCACATTTCGCGGCATCTTCCGCCTCCCCACACCACTTCGGCGAAAAGTTTACTCCCCGCACACCCTAGCAGCAACTCCGAAACAGCAAGCCTCAATCCGCCGAAACCTTTATAATCCGCTCCACGTCATGGGAAACGTGATGCAAAATCTGCGCTTATCCTTCTACCGCGTCTTCCCCGACTGCGTGGCCCTCGGCCAGGCCGTAGCCTTCAACATGTTCCTGGCTTTCTTCCCCATGCTGCTTTTCGCCCTCGGCATCATGAGCACGGTAGATCTCTTTCGCGACGTAGTCCGCGACCTGCCCGAACACCTCCAAAGTCTCGTCCCGCCGGGCAGCGATCGCCTGGTTCTCGATTATCTAGTCCGCCGCGGCGCGCACCCCTGGCAATGGATCTGGTTAGGTCTCGGCGGCACGCTAATCGCCGGCTCGCAAGTCTTCATAGGCCTGATCCAAGGATTTCGCCAGATCGACAACGTGCGCGAGCCCATCCCCTACATGCGCCTCCAACTCCGCGCCCTAGCCATCCTCAGCCTTACGCTTATCCCGTTTCTGGCCTTCGAAATCGTGACGGTCTTCGGCCGCCCAGTCCGCGCCGCGTTGTTGGCCAATCACACCTGGGCCCCGTGGGCCCGCATCCTAGCCGCCGCGGCCTATCACAGCTTGGCCATGCTCTGTGCGCTGGGAGTTGTGTTCCTCATCTACCGCCTAGGCCAACCAGAAATGGTTACCTGGCAAGACGTATTCCCAGGCGCAGCCGTAGCCACAGTCCTCTGGTGGGTAGTAGACATAGCCTTCGGCTACTACGTCCGCGTAGTCCCATATGGCACCGTGTACCGAGGCTTAGCAGCAGTAATCGGCCTGCTCCTGTGGATGTATTTAACCGCAATGGTGCTATTCATAGGCGCAGCCTACAACGCCGTAACGAGGCCGGGCCCGTGGGACGAAGGCAGCATGCTTAAGCTAACGTAGCCTTTTCTTCGTAGGGGCGGGGCTTGTTTACCCTGAGCTTCGAAGGGCTCCGCCCCAGGCACAATGCCAACGAACTCGACACATCGCCCTCAACCTCGCCCACAAATTCAATTGTCCGAACTCCGATAATTCCCCCACATCCGAACTTGCTATAATCAATCCCAATGAACGACATCCACGTAAACTGCTACGCGGGTTACCGAGCCGACGAACGCCCCCAACGCTTCACCCTAAAAGGCCGCGAATTCGAAGTCAGCGAACTAGACGGCCAATGGTATTCCCCCGACGCCATCTATTTCCGCGTCCGCGCCAACGACGGCAACTATTACGTCCTGCGCCACGACGAAGGCCAGGATTCCTGGACGCTAGACGCCTTCCGCGCCTCCCGCCAATGACAACCTCCCGCGCAGAAGACCGCCGCAAACACCAGCGCATCCTTCTACCGGAAGATCAATTTCTGAATTGCAAAGGCCTGGATCCAAAATTCGACGGCAAAGTAACCGTAATAGGCACAGGCGGCCTATTCATCCGCACAAAGCAATCTCTAAGCATGGGCCAAAAAATCCGCCTGAAGGTAGAAGATCCAGCCCTAAATTTCGAAGTACAAGCCACAGTAAGAGACGCAAGCGAAAAAGGCGCAGGCGTAGAATTCGACCCGCTAGACAACCCGCACCAAAGAACCCTTCAAGCGTTCCTAAGCAAGCTGAGGCCGTAAGTACCGCCGGTTTACCCTGCCTGCCCTGAACGCAGTGAAGGGAGTCGCGAAGGGCGTCCCCGCCGGCATCCGCCGAGGAAAGTTCCGCCACCGTCACAAATCGAAAGCGAAGCAAGCACGAGCCAACGCAAGTAGCGCCGGCTGCCAGCCGGCGTTTTTCCCCGGCGCGCCTACAACGCCCCACAACCGTTACTGTCCAAGCTCTCTCTACCTTCAACCCGCAACTTTCATCCCACCACAGGGTTAAACTATCGAAGTAACCCAGAGCTCCAGCGGCAGCATCAATAGGCCAAGGGCGGGCTGGCTGTAATCCAAATCACCAAGCCAGCGTCGCACGACACCGCAGCCCGCCGATCGACGCCGCTAGAAAAACACAGCGTGAGAAACTCCACCGCCATCCGCGACGTCCCATCATCGAAGGCAGCCCACGTGCCACGTTTCGCCGCTCTCGCCCTCATCCTTTCCGCAATCCTGGCCTTCGCGTCTGCCCAACCAATAACCAGCGCCCAACCAAACTTCATCCCCAACAAATCCTACAAAGGCCATCTCCCCATAACCGAACTAACCGAAGACCAAGCCATCCTCCACGCCTTAAACCGCCTGGCCTACGGCCCCACCCCAGGCCAAATCGAACAAGTCCGCAAAATGGGCCTCGAAAAATGGATCGACCAGCAACTAAATCCCAACTCGATCGATGACTCCACTCTGGAAGCGAGACTGGAGCGCTATCCCACTCTGCGCATGAGCTCCGACAAGCTCGTAGCAAAATTCCCGCAACCTCAACAAGCCGCCAAAAAAGAAGGCATCACCAAAGAGGAATATCAAGAACAGCAGCGCGAAAAAGCCAAAGCCGCGGTAGCTAAAATCGATCCCCTAAATCCCAACGCCGCCGCCGAAGAACAACTAGCCAAAATCGTAGGCCCGCAAAGAATCGTAGTCGAGCTAAGCATGGCCAAATTAGATCGCGCCATTTACAGCAATCGCCAGCTAGAAGCCGTAATGGAAGATTTCTGGTTCAATCACTTCAACGTCTTCGCCGGAAAAAATCAGGATCGCTGGCTGCTGACCGCCTACACGCGCGACACCATTCGCCCGCACACGCTAGGCAAATTCCAGGATCTGCTGCTAGCCACAGCGAAGAGTCCAGCAATGCTCGTCTATCTGGACAACTGGCTGAGCGCCGATCCCATAGCCGCAAAACGCATGCAAGCCGAGCTAGCCGCCCGCCGCCAACGCTTCGAAGGCGTCTTCGGCCCGCCAATGCCTCCGCCGCCAGGAGGCGCAGTCCAAGCCCAGAAGAAACAAGAGCGCGGCCTAAACGAAAATTATGGCCGCGAAGTGATGGAGCTTCACACCCTAGGCGTCGATGGTGGCTACACCCAAGAAGACGTAATCGAAATGGCCAAGTGTCTGACCGGCTGGACCGTCCACGCCCCAGCCCGCAACCCCGATTTCTTCTTCGACGATCGCATCCACACCACCGGCCGAAAAGAAGTCCTGGGCCACACCTTCAACTACGGCGGCATGAAAGACGGCGAAGAAGCCCTGAAGATGCTGGCCAATAATCCCAGCACAGCAAAATTCATAAGCACAAAACTAGCTCGCCACTTCGTACAAGATAATCCGCCGCCGCAGTTGGTAGATCGCATGGCGAAAACGTTCCGCGAAACCAATGGCGACATCCGCGCAGTCCTGAAAACAATGATCTACTCGCCGGAATTCTGGAGCAAAGAAGCCTACCGAGCGAAAGTCAAGCAGCCGTTCGAGCTAGCCGCAAGTACGGCCCGCGCGTTAGGCGCCGAAGTCGATGTAACGCTACCGCTAGCCCAATGGGTAGGCCGCATGGGCGAGCCGCTATTCCAAGCCCAACCCCCAACAGGCTACTCGGACAAATCCGAAACCTGGGTAAACACCGGAGCCCTGCTAAATCGCCTGAATTTCGCCCTATCCCTAAGCGCAAACAAAGTACCAGGCACAAAATCCGATCTAGCCACGTTACTAGGCCAGGACGCCAACACAGATCCGCAAAAGGCTTTAGCCAGCGCGTTGCAAGCATTCCTGGACGACCAGGTGGCCCCGCAAACGCAACAAACGCTAGAAGCCCGCCTGCAAGATCCGCAAATCCTGCAAGCCAAACTAGACGACCCAGTAAAGCACGTAAACCAAGCCCTAATAGCAGGCCTAGTCCTAGGCGCCCCGGAATTCCAAAGAAGATAGCGAATCCAAATGCCAGCTAACTCCATTACGTTCGAAGCGCCAACAAACTCCCGTAACGCCGGCTGCCAGCCGGCGTCTTTCCGTGCGAGCACCTCGCCGCAACCCAAAATCGCCCTGGTAAATTACGCGTTCCGCTGTAGGGGAGGGGCTCGCTCCACCCGCCGGCCTACCGACTCGAGCAACCCGTCAAATTTCGTTTCGCTCTCGCCTTCGTCTGAAATCTCAAATCAGAAATTTGAAATTTCTTCCCGTAACGCCGGCTGCCAGCCGGCGTTTTTCCGCGCGACCACCGGCCCACAAGCCCACGATCGCGATTGCAATTCCGAGATTCTTCCGTAGGGGAGGGGCTTGCTCCTCCCGCCAACGTAATGACTCAACCGCAGCATCAAATATCGAATCGCCGTCATCTGAAATCTCAAATCTGAAATTTGAAATTTCTTCGACCCGCATCATCGGAGCCCTCCCATGCCACTAACCCGTCGCATCTTCCTAAAAAACGGCGCCATAAGCCTAGTAGGCCTAAGCGCCATGCCCGCATTCCTACAAAGAGCCATAGCCGCCAGCACAACCAGCGGCAAAAAGAAAATGGTAGTCCTATTCCAAAGAGGCGCAATGGACGGCCTAAACGTAGTCGTCCCCTTCGGCGAGCGCGCCTACTACCAAATGCGCCCAACCATAGCGATCCCCGAACCACGACGAGGCGGCCAGGAAGCAGCAATCGATCTAGACGGCTTCTTCGGCCTGCATCCAAGCCTGCAACCGCTAGAGCCTCTATTTCACAGCGGTCAACTAGCCATCGTTCAAGCGGTAGGCTCCCCAGATCCCACCAGAAGCCACTTCGACGCCCAGGATTTCATGGAATCCGGCACGCCCGGTATAAAAAGCACCGACGACGGCTGGCTAAATCGCACGTTGCAATCCGACCCAGAAGAAAAGCCTAGCCCGTTCCGCGCCGTAGCCTTCGGCCCCTATCTACCGCGCACGCTGCAAGGCGCTGCCCCAGCCGTAGCCATCCCCGATCTAAAGCAATTCAAAATGTTCGGCCCGCAACAAACCACCGAAGGCGGCTTTGAAGCAATGTACGCGCAAACGGTGGACCAAGCCCTGCACGGGGTAGGCCAGGAAACATTCGAAGCCATAGATCAACTGAAGAAAATCAATCCCGACGCCTATCAACCAGAAAACGGCGCTCAATACCCGAAAAATCGCTTCGGCCAAAGCCTGCAGGAAATCGCCGAGCTATTCAAAGCGGACGTAGGTCTGGAAGTAGCCTTCCTGGATAGCGGCGGCTGGGACCATCACGTAAACGAAGGCGGCGTGCAAGGCCAGCTAAGCAATCTCCTCCGCGACCTGGGGCAGGGAATCGCGGCATTCCACCAGGACATGGGCGACCGCATGCAAGACGTAGTCTTCGTAAGCATGTCCGAATTCGGCCGCACCGCCCACGAAAACGGCAACCGCGGCACCGACCACGGCCACGCCAACTGCATGTTCGTAATGGGAGGCGCAGTAAAAGGCGGCAAGGTCTACACAAAATGGCCAGGCCTGACCGAAGACCACCTATACGAAGGCCGCGACCTGGCAGTAACCACAGACTACCGCACAGTCCTAAGCGAAATCCTAACCAAGCACGTAGGCAACAAGGATCTCTCCACCGTGTTCCCAGGCTTCCAACAAAATCCAAAAACGTACTTGAACTTAATCCGAACGTAGGGGCGGGGATTAACCACCCGCCCGCATTGGCCTTGGGTTTTTCTGCGCTCGTCGATCCATTATTCTTTCGCCGTCATTCCGACGCAGGAGGAATCCGCTCTGTTCTGCATCGTTTCTCAAATCTGAAATTTCAAATTTGAAATTGTCTCTCATCCTGCCGCCCAACCTAATCCCCGCCGCCCTTGCGTCCCCCACCTGCGTGATGCAAAATCGCGCCCGAATCCCATGCGCGAACTCCCTAACACCATCCCAACCATCCTGCGTTGGGCGCGCACCATCTGGATCTTCCTCCTCTTCTCCGAGTTGCTCTACGCAGCCGTAGCCTGGCGCCTAATCCAACGCTCCCAACCTCCAACCGGCTCCGCCGCAAACGCTATGGCCCGCCTAGCCCTGGTTATTCTAATCATCGCCCTAGTAACTCTGTGCGCCGCCTTCTACCTCTACATCAAACTAGTCCGCCCCGGCGGCCAAGCCCTGCAAACCAACGCCGCCGACGCCAGCGCCCTAGCCAAATGGCGCAAAGGCCTGCAGTTCACGCTGATTCTCGCCGAAGCCGTAAGCCTAATGGGCTTCGCGCTGCTAGTAACCAGCGTCTCGCTAAAGCAAGCCATCGCCATCTACGCCGCAGGCACAATCGCCACGCTATTCTTCTACCCCCAAAATCCAGCAAAAATCTAAACGCAGTGATCCGTTCGGCCCGGCTTCTATCCCTTTGCCGTTTTTCACCTCCGCCAGCAGTCTCGGCACTCCGACCCAGGAGGTGTCCCTTTTCCTCGTCTGGCCCGCATCTACCAATAATGTTAAGCTAACTCAATCGTTATGCTGCTTCAATGAATCACCGATATCCCACGTGCCTCGTCTCGGTGCTTTGTGCGTGCGCTCTTTCCACTTTGGGTTCGCATGCACAATCCTCGTCGCCCGCGCAAGTAGCATCGTGGGAACAGGCCTCGGAAAATTCTCAATCTCCCTTCGATCGCCTCGAACTACTTGCCTTTCTCGCATCTCCGTGGGATTCCCGCTACGAACTTGACCAAGTCCGGGTACGGGGAATCGAATTTGTTCCAGACCGTGTTTTTCTCGACGCGCTCGCGCGCCTGCATCTTTCAATGGATTCGATCGACATCATCAAAAGCATCAAGCCGAAGCCCGCTGCCAAACTCTCGTCCGACAGAGAGCAGGCGTATCGGCTGGTTTTAAGTGCGGTTCAAGAACTGACCGCAGGCCAGCATGCCGATGCCGCCGAGAAATATGAGCAAGCGTTGCTCCTCGCCCCCGACTCCGCGACTCTTCATTTCGCCCTCGCGGCAGATTTAATGCTCCTGCAACGCAATCACGACGCCGAAATTCACGCACGTCGCTCGCTCGAACTCTGGCCGGACGACGCTGAAGCCCATCTAACGCTTTCCGCCGCCCTTGTCGCAGAGTTGCAGGAAGCCGAAGCAATTTCCGAGGCGCGCGAAGCCCTTCGAATCTACCCGAAGCACAAGGCTGCATTGGTGATTCTCTCCATGGCCCTGACGCGCGACGGACAGTGTAGGGAGGCGATCCCCATACTGCGCGAAGCTGTCTCTCGCACTCCCGAAGTCCCTACTCTTCACGCCGCTCTCGGCAACTGCCTGACGCACACCGGCGAACTCTCTGCAGCCGCGCAAGAACTGACCGCTTACCTTTCGAGAAAGTCTGATGATGGAGAAGCACACTACTACCTGGGCGTCGTTCTGCGCGCCCAGGGTCACCACGATGAGGCTATGAAGCAGTTTCAGGAAGCCGTTCGGCTCGCGCCAGACAATCCGCTGGCTGCGGCTGCCGCAACCGGCGATGCCACCGCGTCCGACCCAAATCCCGGTCCGGGTCCCCATCCAGAAGACGGCTCGGTCTCCGGCAACGCCTACACCAATCAGTTCTTCGGTTTCACAATCGATTTCCCAAAAGGGTGGATGGTCATGGATCAGGAGCAGTCACGCGCGGCCATGTCTCTCGGCGCTGCGCTTATCCAAACGGGTGATCCGGTCTCTCCCGACGTGATCGCGGCTTCCCGCAAGCAAACCATCCCCCTTCTTTTTGTGATGCGCGGAGCATCGGGTGGGCAAGCCTTACGAACTGAGCTTTTGGAAGTAATAGCGACGGACGCGCGAAAGCTATCGGATTCTCTATCGGTGTTAGATCTGGCAAGCGCCATTGGTTCCGCGGTCAGGACTCTCGGGGTTCCCATGAACCCAGTCGGCACCCCGGTGAAGATCGAGGTTGCGGGACGGGAGTTTGTAAAGTTCGCTTCAATATTCCGGGTGAATGAAAGCGAAATTCACATCACGCATTACGCCACCAGGACGAACGGGTTCATTCTCACCTTTCAAATGCTGAGCGCAGATCCGAATGAACTGCAGAAGCTTGAGTCTGCAATGCAATCCCTCCACTTCGTGGAATTGGTCAATTAGGCGGGTGGCACAGCCCTTTCCGAGGCCTCTACATTTCGGGTGCCCCATCCTTCCGCCGTCTGGAAGGGTGGGGTCTTCGGCCCCGTGTTTGCTTTTTCTTCTCCTTGACTAACTCGCCAATCCATGCTACCGTGCTCAGGCTGTGTACGCGAGCCGCGAAGCAGCAAGGGCGGTCTGATCACCGCCCCGCCGCAACAGCAGTCGCCACAGGTGTAACTAGGTAACGGCTCCGTACAAAATTTAAAAATGTGAGATAACACCAATGAGCAAAAAGCGAAGCTCTCCCCGCAAAGGAGCCTCTCCCGCCGAGCCACCTGCCGAATCATCAATCCTCGCAACCACCCCCGAACCTCAACCCCCGCAACTCCACCCCGCCACAATCCCTCAAATCGAATCCGAACTCGCCTCCGCCCTGGAACGCCACTCCCGCAAATGCCCATCTGCCACCACCCCGACCGCGATTTCATCGAAGACGAATTCATCCACTGGATTCGTCCCGACTACATCGTAGTCAAATACGATCTCCACGATCGCTCCTACTTATACCGCCACGCCCGCGCCCTCGGCCTCGACATGCAGCGCCGCCGCAATCTGCGCCAGGCCCTCGAGCCCATCCTCGAACAAAACCAATGCGTACGCGTCAACGCCCAATCCGTACTCAGCGCCGCCCGCATCTACAGCCACATCAACGACGACGGCCAATGGGAAGATCCCGCCACGCGAATCCATAATCACCAAGCGCCCCTTCGTTTACGCCCCCAATCCGCCGATAAGACTGCGAGATCTCTACCAAGCCAGCCGCGAAATGGAAGCAAATCTCCAGTCCACAATTCCGAACGCCCATTCCAACAATCAATCCGCGCCGTCCACTTCCAACCTCGATCCCCCAGCTCCGAATCCGCAAGACCATCCTCCAGCCGCAAAAACCGAGAATCTAATCGCCACACAAAGGCGATTAGAAATGCCCGTAACCCCAACAAAACAAACCACCGTCATCGTTTCTAATCGCCACAAAAACGCAGTTGAAAAAAGTACTACGCGGCGGCAAAAAACGAGAGGACGCGTGAAATTGCTTCGGCGAATTCGCGCTCGGGCGTCAGCAGGCTCACCACCAAAAATCCGTCGCGGCGGAAATCGAAGAAATGGCCGGGGTGAACGTAAACGTCGCGCGACTCGAGCAACGCGATCGCTAGCTGCTCGTCGGGTTGCGTGGCCGGGACGCGCAGGACGGCGTACCAGCCGCCCTCGCATTCCAGGCGCGAGCAGGATTGCTGCGCGGCTAGCTGGCGGTCGAGCTCGGCTAGATTGGCGCGGAGGCGCGAGATCACGCGCTGCTGAAAATCTGCACGCAGCTCGAGGAATGACGGCAGCGCTAGCTGCACCGGCGCGTTCATCGAGAGGAAGGTGTCGGCGATGACCTCCAGGCGCTCGCTGGCGGCGCGCTTCAGTTCGGCCGGGCCGGAGACGGCTAGCCAGGCAGCTTTCATCTGCGGCAGGCCGCATATTTTCGAGATGCCGCTGAGGGTGAAGGTGAGCGCGGCGGCGTTGGCCGCGAAGCTGGAGGCGCGGGCGGTGCCCAAGCCGAAGCTGGCGCCGGCGTCTGCGACTGGAGCGAGCGCGAAATCGAGGAACACTTCGTCGGCGATGAGCGCCAGAGAACGCTGCGCGCAGATATCGTTCAGGCGCGCGATTTCCGCCGGCTTGCAGAAATGGCCGGTGGGATTGTTGGGGTTGACGACGATCAGCGCGCGGGTGCGCTCGGTTAGGGCCCACTCGAGCTCGCGGAAATCGATTTGCCAGCCGTGGTCGTAGAGGAGGGGATAGCGGAAGAGCTTCACGTCGTGGAGCTCGGCGAGGTAGTCGAAGAGCGGATAGCTCGGCGCGGGAATCAGAATTTCGTCGCCGGGATTGCAGAGCAGGCGGAAGGCGAAGGAATAGGCTTCGCTGGTGCTGGTGGTGAGGAAGATGTCGCCGGGGGAGACTTGGCGCCGCGGGAGGCGTAGTAGGCCGCGACGGCCCGGCGCGCGAATTCGAGCCCGCGCGGATCGGGCGAGTAGGTGAGCGCTCGCGGATTGGCGAGCGCGGAAAGGATGGACGGATCGTGCGCGAAGCCGCACTCGGTGGGGTTCGAGACGGTGAGATCGAGCAGCGGCTTGCCTGCGGCGCGATGTTGCGCCAAAGCTTCGCTGAGGTGATTGGCGGTGAGGTTCCAGTTGGTGCGATCGGAGAACATGGTCATGAGAATCGGAAAAAAAAACTCTATTTCGTCGGGCTGAATCATCAGCCCGAGCCCCAGCGGCTAAAGCCGAGCCAGACAGCGACGCTTACGGCACGGTTCAAACCGTGCCCTGACACACCAAAATCAACTGCGTTCTGCGCGCCAGGGCTCGAGCCAGTAGTCGAGCGAGAGCCACAGGCTGTACGCTGGGCGCGAGAGCACTATGCTCAGCGCGAAAGCGAATATCATCCAGATGACGATGCGTCCGTTGTCGGAGAGCGAATGGATGTCGGGGAAGAGCAACGACGCGAAATACGCCAGCACCAGCAGCGCGGCGGTGAGGATGTAGGTGAAAATCATGCCGCCAACGTAGTAGCCGGATTCGCGGAAATAGGAGAGGCCGCAGACCGAGCATTTCGGGAGGAGTTTGTTGGGCCAGCGGACGAAGATGCGGCCTTCGTGGCAGTGCGGGCAGCGGCAGCGCAGGGCGTCGCGGAGGGCTTGCGTAAAGGGTGGACGCGGGAGCATGGGCCCATTGTAGCGGGAATTGGCGCCGGCGTGGGCGCGCGTGGAACAGGACCCGGAGGTGAGGCGGATGAATGTTACGACGAGATGAATGGTTGGCTCTTGCGTTGCGGCGACGGAGGGATTCCTGATAGCTTCGGGAGTTGCGTTGGGATTCGCTTAGCGAAAGAGGCTGGCTATGAAGCGATTTGACGAACTGAGCGAGCAGGAAATTTTGGCGCTGGCAATCTCTCTGGAGGAAGACGACGAGCGCATTTACGCCGATTACGCGGAAGGGTTGCGCGAGAACTATCCGGGATCGGCGGAGGTATTCGACGGCATGCGCGAGGAAGAGGCCGGGCACCGGCGGCGGTTGATCGAGATGTATCGCGCGAAATTCGGCGAGCACATTCCGTTGATCCGGCGGCACGACGTGCAAGGCTTCCTGCACCGCAGCCCGATCTGGCTGGCGCGGCCGATGCGCATTGACAAAATCCGCGCGCAAGTGAGCTTGATGGAGGAAGAGACGCGCCGATTTTACGAAAAATCGGCGAGCCGCGCGGGGGATGCCAGCATCCGGCAGTTGTTGAATGACCTGGCGGCGGAGGAGCGCTCGCATCAGTACCGCGCCGCGGAACTGGAGAAAAAGAAGCTGCAGCCGGACGTGCGGCTGTCGGAAGAAGAGACGCGGCGCCGGCGGTTTGTGCTGCAATTCGTGCAGCCGGGATTGGCGGGATTGATGGATGGCTCGGTTTCTACGTTGGCGCCAGTGTTTGCCGCGGCTTTTGCCACGCGGAGTACTCGGGACGCGTTTGTGGTGGGGCTGGCGGCTTCAGTGGGCGCGGGAATCAGCATGGGATTTGCGGAGGCGCTTTCGGATGATGGCAGCTTGACCGGGCGTGGGGCGCCTTTCTTGCGCGGAATTATTTGCGGATTGATGACTGCGCTCGGCGGCATCGGGCATACGCTGCCTTATTTGATTCCGCATTTCACCTTGGCGACTGGAGTGGCCATATGCGTCGTGGTGGTGGAATTGGGCGTGATTACCTGGATTCGGCACCGCTACATGGAGACGCCAACATTTTCGGCAGCGATGCAGGTGGCGTTCGGCGGGGCGATTGTGTTTGCCACGGGGGCGCTGATTGGGAGTTGGTGAGCGCGCTCGGCGAATAATTGATAATGGAAGACAATAATGGCGCTCATCGATTTTGGCGAGGGTGAATGGGTAGAGTTGTGGCCGTTCTTACGCTGGCGGGCGCAGCAAGCGGCGCCCCTACGGACGGAAAAGACAAAGCGCGCACAGAGTTTCGGCATAGGCGACATTAATCTCGAAAGGACAACAGCCCATGGCTAAGAAGAAAGTTGCGAAGAAAAAAGCGGTGAAGAAGAAGGCGGTGAAGGCGAAGGTCAAGGCCAAGGCGCGCGTGGCGAAGAAGAAGGCGGCGCCGAAGAAGAAGGCCGTGCGGCGGGCGCGCGGGAAAGGGAAAACATATTCTTTTGAGGAGCCGATTGTGGCCGCTACGCGCGGCACTGCTGCGGCTTCGGCGCGGGCTGGGCAGTCAGGGGATTTGCAGGGTTTGTCGGATGTTGAGGATGCGGATTCCGAGAGCGTGGATGAATTGCTCGAGGAGGGGCAGAGTTTTGAGGCTGAAGCCGTCGCGGGCGTGGAGGACGCGCCGGATGCCGACCGCGGGCCGGTGCGTACTCACGAAGTGAAGGAAGATGATGTGCCCGAGGAATACCTTGACGATCAGAGTTAGCGCGGGCCGATAAAGGCTTACCGTAGAGACGCTGAGGGCGCAGAGAGCAGAGCGGAGATGAGTGCCGATCCTCGATTGCGGTTGTTGGCGAGATTCGAGTTGTGCCGCCCTAAAAGGACGGCGCTACATAAAGACGGATTCGGTGCTCGTGCTTCAGTCGGCGGCGGCGCGTTCGGGGGTGCGGGCTTCGGTGCTCGCGGAGCCGCTGCGGATGCGCATGCCGTAGAAGGAGCGATAGACGAAGAACAGGGAGACCGCGTAGAAAATTGCCGCCAGGATGTGCGTCAAGTTGCCGCCCGTTTGCGATGTCAGGTGAACCGCTAACTCTACCGCCAGCAGACCGAACAGCGTGGTGAATTTGATTACCGGATTCAGCGCTACCGATGACGTGTCTTTGAACGGATCGCCTACCGTGTCGCCGATTACCGTGGCGTCGTGCAGCGGCGTGCCTTTTTGTTTCAGCTCGACTTCGACGATTTTTTTGGCGTTGTCCCAGGCGCCGCCGGCGTCGGCCATGAAGATGGCTTGGTAGAGGCCGAAGATGGCGATGGAGATGAGGTAGCCGATGAAGAAGAACGGCTCGATGAAGGCGAAGGCCAGCGTGGCGAAAAAGACAGCGATGAAAATGTTGAGCATGCCCTTTTGGGCGTAGCGGGTGCAGATTTCGACTACTTTTTTGCTGTCGGCTATGGAGGCTTTTTCTACGCCCTCGAGTTTGATGTTGGCTTTGATGAATTCTACGGCGCGATAGGCGCCGGTGGTGACGGCTTGCGTGGAGGCGCCGGTGAACCAATAGATCATGGCGCCGCCGGTGATCAGGCCCAGGACGAACGGGGCGTGCAGCAGGGAGAGCATGTCTTTGTTGACGGTTAGGCCGTCCGTCAGCGCCATGATGATGGAGAAAATCATGGTGGTGGCGCCGACTACGGCAGTGCCGATCAGCACGGGCTTGGCGGTGGCTTTGAAGGTGTTGCCGGCGCCGTCGTTTTCTTCGAGCATGTCTTTGGCGCGTTGGAAATTTACGTCGATGTTGTAGTCGCGCTTGAGTTCTTCTTTGATGTTGGGGACGTGTTCGATGAGCGAAAGTTCGAAGACGGATTGGGCGTTGTCGGTGACCGGGCCGTAGGAATCTACCGCGATCGTCACGGGGCCCATTCCCAGGAAGCCGAAAGCTACCAGGCCGAAGGCGAAGACTGGCGCGGCGATCATGACTGAGCCGAGGCCGTAGGTGCTGACCAAGTAGCCGACGGACATCAGCAGGACCATGGTCAGGCCGAGATAGTAGGCGGAAAAATTGCCGGAGACGAAGCCGGAGAGGATGCCTAGCGATGCGCCGCCTTCCTGGGCCGAGGTGACGACTTCTTTGACGTGGCGCGATTCGGTGGAGGTGAAAACTTTGACTAGCTCGGGAATGAGCGCGCCGGCTAGTGTGCCGCAAGAGATGATCGTCGCTAGCTTCCACCATTGCGACGTGTCTCCGCCCAGGCTGGGAATGATTAGCGAGGAGACGAAGTAAGTGAGACCGATGGATACGAACGACGTGATCCAGACCAGCGAGGTTAGCGGGGCTTCGAAGTTCATGCGATCGACATTGCCGAAACGGGCTTTGGCAATGGCGCCGTTGATGAAATAGGCGGCGGCGCTGGCGAAGAGCATGACGATGCGCATGACGAAAATCCAGACCAGCAATTGCACTTGCACGGTGGGATCTTTGATGGCGAGGAGAATGAAGGTGATCAGCGCGACGCCGGTTACGCCGTAGGTTTCGAAGCCGTCGGCGCTGGGGCCTACGGAATCGCCGGCGTTGTCGCCGGTGCAGTCGGCGATTACGCCGGGGTTGCGGGCGTCGTCTTCTTTGATTTTGAAGACGATTTTCATCAGGTCGGAGCCGATGTCGGCAATTTTGGTGAAGATGCCGCCGGCGATGCGCAGCGCGGCGGCGCCTAGCGATTCGCCGATGGCGAAGCCGATGAAGCAGGGGCCGGCGTAATCGCCGGGGATGAAGAGCAGGATGAAGAGCATCATAAGCAGCTCGACGCTGATGAGCATCATGCCGATGCTCATGCCGGCTTCGAGGGGGATGTGATAAATCGGGTAGGGCTTGCCGCGCAGGCCGGCGAAGGCGGTACGGGAGTTGGCGAAAGTATTGACGCGAATGCCGAACCAGGCTACGCCGTAGCTTCCGGCGATGCCGATGAGGCTGAAGAGAAGAATGATGGGTAGCGTGGTGGAAATGGGTTTGTCGGGAACGGGCGCGAGGACGCCGAAGTAGAGGACGATTACGACGGCGATGAAGACCCAGAGGAAGAGCAGGAATTTGCCCTGGGTGATGAGATAGGTTTTGCAGGTCTCGTAGATGAGCTCGGAGATTTCGCGCATGGAGCGGTGCACGGGGAGATTTTTCAGGCGCGTGTAGATCGTCAGGCCGAAGGCCAGGCCGAAGACGCAGAAGAGAAGACCCCAGAGAAGAAGGTTGTGGCCGTTGACGCCCATGAATTTAACGCTGGAGAGATCGGGCAGCTTGAGGGCGGCTTCGCCGGCGGGTTCAGGTGCGGTGCGCGCGGCTGCGGATGTGGCGGCGAGCGGCGAGTAGCGTGGCGGCAGTGGAGCAGCGCATCGCGGCGCGGCGAATTCGAGTTGCGAGTTTGTCAGAGCCTACGCTCATTCAGGGTTCTCCGTTGCCGGCCTGCCTGCGGCCACAATTCGCCTCAGCAAAAGCGGGCCAGTGGGCTAAAGATTGCGAAGGGATGCTAAAAGCAAAACGAGATTGTATAGCATTTTGCGGCGGAACGGTCAAATTGGGGTATTTGAAGTAGCGGCTCAGTTTCCGATTAGCGCGTTCCTCAGGCTTTGGGGCCGTCGTCTGGCGGTGCGACAGCTAGGTTTCGCCTCGTACTTAAAGTTTCAAATCCCCGCCAATCCTTCCATTCAAACAGCCTCGCATCGTTGACTTGCCTGCTGCTCAAACCTAAGATTGGCGGCACATGGCGGGTTCCGACTCTCTCGTCGGCAGAACTATCTCGCACTACCGCATCCTCGAGAAACTCGGTGGTGGCGGGATGGGTGTTGTCTACAAGGCTGAAGACCTCAAACTAAATCGCTTCGTAGCTCTGAAATTCCTTCCGGATGATGTAGCCAAAGACCCACAGGCCCTCGCGCGATTCCAACGCGAAGCCAAAGCTGCATCCGCGCTGAATCACGCCAATATTTGCACCATCCACGAAATTGACGAAGTGCTTGGACAAGCGTTTATCGTCATGGAGTTTTTGGACGGTACCACGCTGAAGCGCCGTATCGAGGGCAAGCCGCTTCCCCTCGTGCAAGTGCTCGATTGGGGCATCGAAATCGCAGATGCCCTGGAAGCAGCCCACGCCGAAGGCATCATCCACCGCGATATCAAGCCGGCGAACATCTTCATCACCAAGCGCGGACACGCCAAAATTCTCGATTTCGGTCTGGCAAAGCTGACTCCCGGCGGAGGATTCGGCATGCCGGGCATGATGACGGCGGCGACCGAAGAATTGCTGACCAGCCCGGGCGCAACTATGGGAACTCTGGCGTATATGTCGCCGGAGCAGGCTCGCGGCGACGCCCTGGATGCACGCACCGACCTGTTCTCGTTCGGTGCCGTGCTTTATGAGATGGCCACGGGCCACATGGCCTTCCCAGGGAACAGCGCCGCGGTGATCCATGACGCGATTCTGAATCGAGCACCGGCGCCGCTAACACAGACGAATGCCGGCATACCAATGGATCTAGACCGCATCATTCGCAAAGCCATCGAGAAAGCGCCTGAAAAGCGCTTCGTTTCTGCAGCAGAGATTGGCGCGGCGTTGCAGAGCCTGCGCCAGCAGCGTCTGATCGAGTCGAGCACGTCGGTTCCGGCCACGCAAGCTGCGCGCAAGCGGTCGTTTATCGCCGCGGCGCTGACCGTGTTCGCGATCGCGGGGGTTTCGGCCGGACTATTCTACCGGCACTACGCGCGGATTCGCTGGTTACATGACGTCGCCGTGCCGCAGCTTCAGAAACTGGCAATGGAAAAGAGTGGTGTGGCTTTTTACCGGCTCGATGAGCAGGCCAAGCGCTACAGTCCGGACGACCCCGCACTGCAACAAGTGGAAACGCAATATCTGTGGCCTGAACCGATCATAAGCACGCCACCGGGAGCCGATGTCTCATTTCGCAAGTACGGCGACACGCAGGCCAACTGGGAATACCTGGGTAAAACGCCGCTGAAAGATTTGAAGTTAATTTGGACGCAATATGCTTTGAAGTTCGTCAAGGATGGATATGAACCGTTGGAAGTGACCAGCGACTATCTTCCCGACACCGGCACGGAGACTATCATTCTCGATCCTGTCGGCTCGCTTCCGAAGGACATGGTGCACATCCCGTCCCAGAAAGTAAGCATCGCGGGCCTTGCGCCAATGCAGGTGGATGAATTTCTCATCGACAAGTACGAGGTCACGAACCGCGAATTCAAGAAGTTTGTCGATGCTGGTGGATACCGCGACCCCAAGTATTGGAAATTTCCGTTTACGAAAGATGGCGCTTCGCTCACTTTCGACCAGGCCATGGCCTTATTCGTAGATAAGACCGATCGGCCTGCGCCTTCGACCTGGGACCTCGGCGATTACCCGGCTGGACAGGAGAATTATCCGGTCGGCGGCGTGAGCTGGTACGAGGCTGCGGCCTTCGCGGAATTCGCCGGCAAGAGCCTGCCCACCGTCTACCACTGGTACGATGCGGCCAGCCTCGGCGCCGATGCGGATATCCTTCAGACCAGCAATTTTTCCGGGAAAGGCCCCGCTGCGGTGGGCAGTTATGGCGGGCTCGGACCGTATGGCACTTATGACATGGCCGGAAACGTCAAAGAATGGTGTTTCAATTCCGACGGCAGCCGGCGATTCATATTGGGAGGAGATTCCACCGAGCCAAAATACATGTACAACACTCCCGACGCCCGGCAGCCGTCCGATCGCTCCGCGAGCAACGGCTTTCGTCTCGTAAAATACCTTAAGCCCGGGCCGCTACCCGAAGCGCAGACCTCACAGATCAATTTTCAGACACGCGACTACCGCAACGCAAAGCCGATTCCCGACGCTGTCTTTCGCATTTATCAGGGGCTTTATTCGTACGATCGAACGCCGCTGGATGCCAAGGTGGAATCGGTTGACGATAGTTCGCGGTATTGGCGGCGGGAGCGCCTCTCGTTCAAAGCCGCTTATAACGACGAGCGAGTCATTGCGTTTCTGTATCTGCCAAGAACCGGAACGCCGCCGTACCAAACGATCGTGCATTTCCCCGGGTCGGAGGCAGCCGATTTTCGTACATTCACCGATTTGAATCTGTTTAATCTGGATTTCTTGATGAAAAGCGGCCGCGCGGTGCTATTTCCGATCTACAAAGGTACTTATGAGCGGATGACTCACCCGGTTCCACCGGGTTCGAGCGAAGAGCGTGACGAAACGATTCAGCGATCGAAAGACCTGCGGCGCTCGCTCGATTACCTCGAGACCCGCTCCGATATCGATCACGAGCGGCTCGGGTTCTACGGTTATAGCTGGGGCGCGATAGAAGGCCCGATTACCTTGGCGTTTGAACCTCGATTCAAGACCGCGGTTCTGGCCGATGGAGGTTGCGAACCCGATAAGACGTTGCCCGAAGACGATCCCATCAACTTTGCCCCGAACATCAAGATCCCGGTTCTCATGATCAATGGGAGATACGATTTTGGGATTCCGTACGAGACCTGTCAGCAGCCGTTCTTCCGTTTATTGGGCACGGCGGCGGCGGACAAGCGCCAGGTATTGCTGGAGTCCGGTCACGGACTCCCGTACACGCCCTGGTTCAAGGAAACGCTCGATTGGCTCGATCACTATCTTGGCCGTGTGAAATAATTCGCGCATTCACGCCCTGTTCCACTCGTTCGCTTATGGCGGTGGGTCAACTCCCGATAAGTCGGCTAACCGGACATGTGGTTTGGGGACAATTTTGTATCGGGGCAGATTGCGGTGCGCTGATGACTTTGGATTGTTGGATGACCGCAGATTGTGGATGGTCGCGGCTGCGGCGAATTTCCTCTGGTGTTGTTTGCTTGTGATTTGGTTGCGGTCGTCGGATGCCGGCGGGGACGCCCTTCGACTTTCAGGGCAAGCCGGCGGTGCTTGGAGGCTCAGCGGGCATCCGTGTCCACGTGAACGCTCTTCAGTTCTTTGATTTGCCTGATTACGATCGCGTTAGTTCCGTTTCGCGTGAACGCCGGGCCGGTTGCCTGCACATACTTTCCTACAAACGGCATCATCTTTTCACGCTGGTCGGAATCGGGCATGTCCGCTGAGATTGGGAAATAGATCAGCCCGGCCTTGGTGAGGATGATGATCGGTGAACCATGCTTAACGCAATCCAGGGTGCACTGCAAACTGAAGCTGGTGGCGGTCCCCGCCGGATTTTGGATGGGACAAGCGAGGTCCCGAACGGCGCCCTCGATCGTCATCGTCTTGGCGTCGGGCGCCATCTTAGTACCCTGACGCGCGAGCGCCGGACAGATGAGCGGCACAGAAAAAGCCGTGGCAACGAGTACATGGAGCAAAGTGGAGCGCTTCATAAGCCTCCCCCGGCGGCGTGACGCGCCTTCGCGGGCATTTCCGGTCTGGCCGCCCAAGCTGCGAGAGTATATACCGTGCCGACTCCGTCTCTGCGAAAAGCTCGAAGCAGCGGTGCTCGCGGAAGGCCGCGGCGCGCTTGCTTCCGCGATTGAGTTTTGATTGTGGTTAGAGATGAGGTCTCCGGATGCCGGCGGGGACGCCGGCGCTACTTGATCCGTGACTTAGCGGCTCAGTTTGCGATCCGCAGCCGGCCTGCGATTTCTGTGTGAGAGTGGACGATCGTCCTTGAGAAGGTATGATTGCACCCGATGTTCCGGAGAACCAACAATGACGGTTAACATCCCAAGAAATTCGGTGGGCTTCTCAGAGCTCCTCGACCACGCGCAGCAGGAGTCGCGCCGCTGGCACGACTGGTTTAAGCAACACCCGCAAGCGCTCGACGTCAAGATCGACATCGCCGGCTCGGAGACAGTCCGCGACTTGCTCTCGCATATTGTCTTCGTCGATCGACTCTTTGCCGAATGGCTGCTGGGCGAATCGACCACGCTTGCTGCCAAAATTGTTCCAGCCCGAATCAACGACAGTGTTGACAAGACCTCCCCCGATACCATTTTCGCCGCCGCGGACTCTGCAGTTCTGAAATGGCGAAAAGTATTGGACAAAACGCCCGACGAAAAATGGGACGAGCTGATGTATTTTCCGGCTTCCCCGGGAAACTTGAAGGCCAGCCGCCGCAAGTGCTTTACGCACGCGTTCCTGCACGGGACGCGGCATTGGGCGCAACTCGCTACCTCTTTGCGACGCGCCGGGTATAAACAGGACTGGCAGCACGATTTCATCTTTAGTCCCGCAATGCAGTGAAGGAGAAGTTTGTGCGAGTATCGTGGTAAATGACAGCGTTCGAAGCTGGAGAGTTCCATGGGCAAGCGCCTGGCAAGGCGTGAGCTTCTTCAAGAAATCAAGCTGGAGCGGGAGGCGCTCAACACGCTTCTCAAGCAGATCAAGCCTCGGCAGATGACGCTGCCAGGCGTTACCCCTGGCGGATGGTCTGTAAAGGACATACTGGCCCACGTCGTGGGCTGGCAGGGGCGAATCCTGAGATGGCATGAAGCAGAGCAGCGAGGTGAAACCCCGGCCGTACCGGCACCCGGATTGACGTGGGGAGATTTGAAACGCTTCAACGAAATAATTTACCAGGAGCACCGCCGCCGTTCCCTCAAGGCGGTGTTGCTGGACTACGAGGTCTTTCACAACCGCATGATCGACCTCATCGAAGCCACCCCCGATGCGGACTTGGTGGCGGTGGGCCGATTTGAGTGGATGGGACCGACCTGGACGCTCAGTGACTATTGCCGCGCGGAGACTGCAAGTCACTATCGTTGGGCGCGCAAATGGATTCGCCGCTGGAAGCGTGCACAGGAGCAGGCGTGAACATTGGTAGATGGCGTTGCATCGACCGGTCGAGCCCGGCACGGATAATCGGATGTTTGCCGGGGGCAAGTGGACCGGCCGCGCATCTTTGAACGAAGTAGTCGAGAGCCTCGGCCCGGATGTATCGGAATGGGTATTTAAAACATAGAAGTATGATTCGGTAAAAAGCCAACGCCGACGCCGAAGAAGTCAGCCGTAAATGGCGGCATTTTCGTCGCGCCGGAGGGTGATGCAGGGGCGAGCATTGCAGTGCCTATCTCAGGAATCAAACAGAGCTTGGATCAGAATCCCAAAGATTTGCCGCTTTACGTTTTCCTCGAAATCCGTGGCACGGTGTACAAGCAAGAAACCGACCGGACACCCATTTCGGTCGCGCCCCAATGTACGGTAGTGGACTAGTGCCTGTTAGATCGGCTACCGGACATGTGGTTTTGGGACAATTTTGTATCGGGGCAGATTGCGGCCCATGCACCAATGAAGGGTGCGCATTGACATCTCCTTTCGCCGTGGCTACGCTTTTCATGCCTCACGTTGGAGACATCATGAAGGCGCGAAAATTCGCTCTCCTCTCTATTATCTGCACGCTGTCGCTCGCGCCAGATTTGCTCTCTGCTCAGGAGCCGCAGCACCATCACGACGCCGATGAAAAGCTCGGCACGGTCTCGTTTCCTACCTCCTGCGCTCCTGCAGTCCAATCCCAATTCGAGCGCGGCGTCGCGCTTCTGTATTCCTTCGAGTACGAAGTAGCCGACGCGCAATTCGAGGAGGTCGCAAAAAAAGATCCGCGCTGCGCGATGGCTTACTGGGGACAAGCCATGACCCTCTACCACCAACTCTGGAATCGTCCAAGCAAAGCAGACCTCGCGCAAGGCACCGAACTGCTCGCCAAAGCTCGTGCTCTCCAGCCGCCGACCGCGCGCGAACGCGACTACGTTCTGGCGCTCTCCGTCTTTTACTCTGACACCGAGAAACTCGACCACAATCAACGCGCCGACGCTTACGCCAAAGCCATGCAAGGCGTCCACGAACGCAATCCCAACGACCACGAAGCCGCGATCTTTTACGCGCTCGCGCTTCTCGCCTCAGGTCCCGAGCGCGACCCCAATCTCACCAACGCCAAAGCTGCCGTTGCGATCCTCAATAAGCTGTACGACGAGCAACCGAATCATCCGGGAATCGCGCACTACATCATCCACAGTTGCGACAATCCGACGATGGCCAGTCTTGCTCTTCCGGCCGCGCGCAAATACGCCAGCATCGCGCCGTCATCGCCTCACGCCGTGCACATGCCTTCGCACATTTTCGCGCGCCTTGGACTTTGGCAGGACGATATCAACTCCAACCTAGCGGCCATTCAAGTCGCCGATAGCATGGCTGCGCATCATCACGTGATGCATCACAAAGTGCATTCCATGGACTTTCTCGAGTACGCGTACATGCAAATCGGTGACGACGCCAACGCCAAGGGGATCATCGAGCAGATCGCAGCAATTCGCCCCGAACAAATGGATCCCGAATTTGAAAACTATTTGCTGGTGCGGCAGGCGGAAGGACCCGCCAAGTACGCTCTCGAGCGCCGACAGTGGAAAGAAGCGCTAGCCCTGCAACCCAGCCCTGGCGCGCCGCCGGACGTTGAGTTGGTCACTTATTGGGGACGCGCCGTTGCCGCTGGCCATGTTCACGACGCCGTCGCCGCGCAAGACGCGCTGAAGCATTACGACGAATTGCTCGAAGCCACGCGCAAAGGCCCTCGGTCCTACATCGTCGACCGTCTGAAGGACGAGCACCAACTGGTGCAAGCCTGGGCCGCCTACGCCGCGGGCAACTCCGGCGATGCGCTTCGCCTGCTGCGCGCCGTTGCCGACGACGAGGACAAAGTCGGCAAAGGCGAAACGGAACTGCCCGCCCGCGAAATGCTCGCAGACATGTTGCTCGACTTGCAGCGTCCGCAAGAAGCGCTGACCGAGTACGAAATTTCCCTGCGCACCGACCCCAATCGTTTCAACGGCCTCTACGGCGCAGCGCAGGCCGCGATGCAGGTGGGGCAGAAAGAGAAAGCGGGTGCTTATTACGCCCAGTTGTTAAAGAATTGCGAAGGTACCCACTCCGATCGCCCCGAGCTGGCCCAAGCGAAAACCCTCGTCGTCTCTGAGGGCACGGACATGTCGATTTGGGGCGATTCCACTTGTGCAGTTTGCGTGTTTAACAGGCATGTGCGCGTCGGTCACAAATTCAGCTGATCTATTGAGACTGGACAGCATGGAGAAACTTTATTTGTTTGGAACAATTGAGCGGTTGTCGGAGTACTTAGCCTCTTAATCACCGCTGCGCCTCATTCAGCTTCCGCGCCGAACTGTCGGGAGGAAGCGGCGCCATTCCACATAAGGCTTTCCCACTTAAAAAGGGCACGCTCCTTTGGGGCGAAGAGGAGCGAAGCGAACTATCTGCCCTTGGAAGTATTATGGTACCGTGGTACATAAATACCATGGCAAACGAGAGGAGCCACTATGATCGAAGTGGAACGTGTGCAAACCGGTGTGCGCATTGAAAAGCGCCTGCTCAAAGTTCTGAAGGCCTTCGCCGAACTGAAGGACCTGACCCTCGGCGACCTGCTGGAAGGCATCGTTCTGCACGCCTTCGAAGGCAAAGCTCCCTTCGGCAAGGAATCGCTGCGGCAAATCGCCGAACTCAAAAAAATCTACAGCATGACTCTGCGCGCCAGCGACAGCCACCACCTAAAGGAGAAATCGTCATGAAGACTTTTCTGCTCTTGGTTCTCGGCACGATCTGCGGCCTCGCATTGGCTCTCATTCCTGCCGTCGCCGCGCACCTTCATATGCTGACGTCTGCGATTCGTCCCGCATCGCAAACCGGCGCTTGCGCGCACACCGAAGAAAAATTCGCATTTACCGCAAACGCTCCAATGGAGCGTGTTGTCCCGCTCTTCGGCGCCGACAAGGAACGCGTATGGGCGCCCAAATGGAATCCGCAATTCATGCACCCATCGCCCGCGGCCGATGTCCAGGGCATGGTATTCACCATCGCGCACCATCATCTGACGGCCACGTGGGTCAACACCGAATTCGACCTTGCCAATGGCCGCGTTCAATACGTGTACGTCGTCCCCGAGATCATGCTCACCGTGATTACTCTGGAGGTTAAACCCGAAGGCGATCGCACCTACGTCGAAGTGGAATACGACCGCACCGCCTTAACGCCCGACGCCGACGCTCGTGTCCGCGAGATGGCCGCACAGGACCGCGTCTCCGGTCCCGAATGGGAGAACCAGATCAACCAATACCTAAAATAATTCGTGAAGAAGAACGTGATGAGACCGAAATCTGAAAAGACCAGACTTTGCATTCTTCGCGAGCGTCTTTGGAAACTCCGACAACTCCATCTTTTCAGTCTTTTCCTGTTGGGCTTTTGTATTCTGTTTCAGATTCCCGGCGTATTCCGGACGGTCGCCATCTCATACGATCTTCCAGCTCGGACAGTCTCTGTTACTTTGACGCGACGCTCTTCCTGATCTTTCTGCTGATTCACGCTGTGCAATGGTTCGTCTCGGCTCAGCTGGAAGGGCACAGGAGTTGTTAATGACAAACGAGCATTACGAAGGTTTCGAAGCTCTCAATCCGTTCTTCGACGTCGTGATGAAAGGCTTGCAGGGACTCGTCGACGGCGATCACTTTTTCGATACGATTGCCGAGGAGGCGGTCTTCGAGTTTCGCTATCACTTCCCGGGTTGGCCGCTGACAATTCGAGGTCGAGCCAATCTGATCGCCAGCTTCGCGGGGTACGGCAAGACGATTCAGCTTCACTCCGGCGACGCACTCGTTGTGCACCGCTCGCAAGATGGTCGCGTCGTAATCCTCGAATATGAAGTACACGGCAAGATTCTTTCGAGTGGCGGACGCTACGACAACAGGTTCATCTCGGTCGTCACGATTGAGAAGAGAAAAATCGTCCATTGGAGAGACTATATGGATTCTCTAGCTGCCTGGAACGCCTTGAATAGCGCCTCGTAGACTCAGAATTCCGGGTGTTCTTCCTGAACTCAAAACGCTGAAACTGCCTGGTGTGCGGCTGGATGGATGGAAGCTATTCTCTCATGTTACTTTTCCGGGTTGCGCGTTTAAGTAGGCATGTGCCCGTCGGTCACAAATTCGGCTAAGCTGTTCAGACCGAACAGCATGGAAAAACTCAGGCAGCAAAAGCTATGGCAGGCGATTGCGTGCCTCGCGGGTGCGGGCGTGCTTTGGATTCACTTGGGTGAGTTCGGCGGTTCAGAATTCAGCGGCGGTCGCTTAACCGGAAGACTACTCACGATGGCCGAACTTGGCTCCGCGCTATTTCTCGTGGCGCTGCTACTGACAATCTTTTTGCCGCGAGTCGCTGCTGCCTTCGCTTGCACAGCCACGGTGCTGTGTTTGCCGTTCTACCTCTACATCTTGATGCCTGGACCGTACCGGTGGATATTTAAAGGCGAATATTCCGTTCCTCTGCAGAGGCCATTTGTTTGGGACAATTGGGCGGTTGCCGGAGTGCTTAGCCTTGCGATTGCCGGGATTTTGAGCCTTCGCAATTTTTTAGTGTACGGGCGCAGGCGTGATTGGAAAAACAAGTGAACCCGGATTGCCGATGATTGAGCCCGGGGAAAGAGGTTTTGTTTTGCGCTTTTGAGGCCTCATTTCACTGCTGAGCTTGCCAAATTCCTTGTCATGAAGCGCGTCTTCGAGTATTTACCTTATTGGGATTCCAGCCCACCTTTTGCTTCGAGACGAGGAGATCATCATGAAAAAGATCAAATATTGTGCGATGGTTGTCACGCTGGGTCTGGCCTTGATGGGCATCGCGTTTGCGCAGGCGCCGGAAACCGATATTAACCCCAGCCGTCATCCAGATTTGGCGGAAGCGCAGCACCATGTGGTGCAGGCTTATGGAAAAATCGTCGAAGCGCAAAAAGCTAATAAGGACGAGTTGGGTGGGCACGCGGAAAAAGCCATTCAGCTCCTGGAGCAGGCCAATCATGAATTGAAAGAGGCTGCTGAATTTGCGGACCATCGCCACTAAGTTTGGATTTGTCGGAGTTTGTTCCTAGCGATGTCAGTTTACTCGAGAAGGCAGTTTCAATATACCGAGTTGTTGGTATTGCCAACGGTTGGAATCTGTTTTAGAGAAAAGTTTCGCCGTTCAGAAAGAATCAATCGCGGGAGGGTCTAATGCACCCTCCCTACAGTTTCGGGACGCCGGCACGCCGGTCGTTCCCTTCGTGACTTTCAGCTTCAAATCACTTTGACGGAAACAAAAAAGGAGGAATGCGATGCCTTACGTTGCGGTGGGCAAGGAAAACTCGGGCAATATCGAGCTCCATTATGAGGATCATGGCAAGGGTCAGCCGGTTGTCCTGATTCACGGCTATCCCCTGAATGGCGCTTCCTGGGAGAAGCAAGTTCCGGCGCTTTTGAACGCGGGACACCGGGTCGTCACCTACGACCGCCGAGGCTTCGGGAGGTCGAGCCAGCCGACAACGGGATACAACTACGACACTTTTGCCGAGGATCTGCACAAGCTGATCACGCATCTGGAATTGCGTGACTTTGTCCTGGTGGGATTTTCCATGGGAGGCGGCGAAGTGGCGCGCTACATCGGGAAATATGGATCCAAAGGCGTGAGCAAGGCCGTGATCCTTTCCGGAGTTCCTCCCTACCTCCTGAAGACGGCGGACAATCCGGAAGGCGTGGACCAAAGTGTATTCGACGGGATCGAGAAGGCCATTATCGCGGACCGTTACGCGTTCTTCACCGGGTTTTTCAAGGATTTCTACAACACCGACTTACTGCTGAACAAACGCGTGAGCGAACAGGCGGTGCAGGCGAGCTGGAACGTGGCCGTGATTTCGTCGGCTACCGCGACTCTCGCTTGCGTACCTACATGGTATGAAGATTTTCGAAAGGACGTGAGCAAAATCGATGTGCCGACGCTGGTGATGCACGGGGATGCAGACCGGATTTTGCCGATCAGCGCCGCGGGAGCGCGGACGGGCAAGTTGATCAAGGGAGCGCGGATGGTGGTGGTGAAGGACGGGCCGCACTGCATCACGTGGACGCACGCGGAGGAAGTGAACACCGAGTTGGTGAACTTTCTTGGGAAGGCTGCGGCGAAGAGCGCGGACTAGACGCTTCCGAGCTTACGAAAACGGACGCCTTCCGCGGGGGTTGTCTGGTTGTAGTTTGGTTGTGCTCGTCGGATGTCGGCGGGAACGCCCTTCGCGGCTCAGGGGTGAACCAGCGCTACTTGAGTTTGCGAGCGCGTCTGCGACGGCGGATACCGCGAGCGATTATCCACGCTACGGCCACTATGACCACCAGGATTAGGAGCGCGAAGGCAACGAGGATGCGTATCGAATTCTCCATCGTGAATTGGCCATGCGCGGTGTAAAAGCCGTTGAAGCTGCGGATGGCTGCGGGTAGCGCCAGCACATCGTCTTTGGTCATTGGCAGGATATGTTCGTGGGGATGATATTGGGATTCCCAGGGAAATAAATCGCCGGCGGAATTCATTTCGACGTGGCCGCCGAGGACGAAAGTTATGGGGCGATCCTTGACGAAGGCGGCGAGACGCTCGGCGCTGGCTAGATCGGCGCTGGCATCGTCGATAAGAAGACGCGCGGGCATCAGAAAGTCGCCGGTAAACAAGATTCCCGTATTGCGATCGTAGAAGGAGACTTCGGTTTCGTTGTGTCCTGGCGTGGGAATCGCGTCTAGCGTGCGATCACCTAGATCGATTTCCGCTCGACCATTGGGCCAATCCGTGAATTTGTAGTATTGGCGGACGCTGGCGAGATCAAATCCGACTACCTGTGCATTGCTGAAACTCGCGAATTGTGGATCACCGGCACGATGATCGAGGTGCCGATGAGTGTGAACGACTAGCAGCGGAAGCTTTGCGGGGCCATCTCCAGGAAGCAGGTTCATCACCGTGTCTGCCAGCGGGGCTACTTTCGGATCGGCGATGTCGCCGGTGTCGATTAAGAGTGCCTTTTTTGATCCGATCAGGAGGTACATGAAAGGCGCTTCGAAGGTGGTGCAAAGATTTTCGCGAAGGATGAAGGTTCGGGCGTTGTACTGATGCTGTTCGAGCGGAGGCTGCGGATCTTTGGCACAATTGGGTGAACCTTCGTTCCAATGCACGTCCATTGATCCGGAGGCGAGTTGCGACCAGCCGGGCGGGGAGATTAGCAACATCGCGAGCGCCAGCAGGACGAAGAGTGTGCGCTGGCTCAAGAGCCGTTTGTCCCTGGACCGAACAGCCTTGCGGGCCATGGTTGTAGAGCCTCCGTGCACGGAGCCAGCATCGAACCCAGTTGCGTCAAAGTAAGATGCCCAAGACTGAATCCGCGGGTACCTGCTCTTAGTTCTGAAATTCCCATCCGTCATAACCTGCGACTACGTCGAAGTCTAGGACTTTTCCGCTTGGGTCCCGCTAGCGTGGTAGCATTACAGTTTTCCTGGGAACGCAAGCTGGAACTGCAGTTCGAGGTGGATAGTGGCGAGAATGGAATCGGTGCCGGCGGCTTTGGGGGCGCGCGTCCCTGACTCGGCGGCGGCGGTTTACGTTTCGGAAGTTAGTTCGCGGCACTCTGCGCTCGTGCGCGTTACTCACTGGATCATCACGCTGTGCTTTTTTGCATTGCTCATTAGCGGAATTGAAATTGTGATTTCACATCCGCGCTTTTATTGGGGCGAAACGGGCAATGTGTTGACTACACCGCTGTTCCAGATACCGATCCCGTCCTCGCGCGCATTAGTGCAAACCGGCTATGGCTACGTGCTGCCGGACCAGAACGGCTGGAGCCGCTATCTGCATTTTCAAACGGCATGGATTGCGGTGTTGACTGGCTTGCTCTACTTGATCTACGGCGTCTTTTCGGGGCATTTTCGAAGAAACTTGTTTCCGGCTGGCGCGGATCTTTCATGGAGGGCGCTGTCGAGCGACATCGCGAAGCATTTGCGCTTCAGGCGGCCGAGTGAGTCAGAAGCCTGGTCGTACAATACACTGCAGCGGCTTACTTACTTGGTTGTGATCTTCGTGCTGTTTCCCCTGGTTATCTGGACGGGCCTGGCGATGTCCCTCGCGTTTGTTTCCGCGTTTCCGGCTACGGTGACGCTGCTTGGCGGGCAGCAGTCGGCGCGCACGCTGCACTTCTTCGTGTCCATCGCGCTGGTGCTGTTCCTGGTGGTGCACGTGGTGATGGTTTGCGTTGCCGGATTCAAGAATCGCATGCGGGCGATGATTACCGGCCGCGCGGGCACGCGAAAGGAGGGCTCATGAGCAAGCTCTCGCGCCGCAAATTGATCAAAGCCGGACTCGCTGCTACTGCCGGAGTATCGGGGCTGGGCGTGGCCGCGCACTTGGCGCAAAAGTATGGTTTGGTGCCGCCTGATCACGGGGGAATCTGGGGCCTCGGTGAAACGTTGACTTACGCTTCGCAGCGGCTGTTGACGCGGCACTCACTGGCGCGCGAGTTCCCGCGGAACATGATTTCGAAGCCTCCATTGGCGAACGAAATGGCGCCACCGAGTGATGAATTTAAGAGACTGCAGGCCGGCGGATTTGCCGAGTGGCGACTGGCTGTTGACGGCATGGTTGCGCGGCCGGCGACTTTTTCGCTGGCGCAGCTCAAGAGCTATCCATCGCGGAGCCAGATCACGATACTGGCGTGCGAAGAGGGTTGGTCGTATATCGCCGAGTGGATCGGCGCACCACTTTCGCGTGTGCTGGATGCGGTGGGGATACTGCCGCAAGCCAAATATATCGTGTACTACTCGATTCAACCTGACTGGTGGGACAGCATTGATATGGCCGACGCTTTGCATCCACAGACTTTTCTCGCGTATGGGATGAATGGCGATGAACTTCCCGTGGGCAACGGTGGGCCGCTGCGCTTGCGGGTCCCTCGGCAGCTTGGCTACAAGAGCGTGAAATTCATTACCCGCATGACGGTGACCGACGATCTGAAAAAGTTTGGCAAAGGGTTGGGTTCCGAGGCTCCCGAATCGGGTTATGCCTGGTACGCTGGCATTTGAGATTTATCGCTTCCTTCCGCGCTTGACTTTTGACCCTGGCTACAGTTGAGGCCGTCGGATGCCGGCGCTACTTGGACGAAACCTGTGTGCTTTCCGATGGAGCACATTGAGGTCGCCGGTACGGCGAAGGTTTCGTGGTAGATTGACCGCGCCGATTTTATTCAGGCCAGCCTAAGCAAGAATTAGCCGATCTGCACAGCAGGCGTTCCGAAGGTTACAACACACTCGTCCAGGAGGGAGCCGATAAAGTACATGATCAGTTGGTTCGAGCGCGGGCAAGGGTCACCGATAGAGTACGAGAATACACAGAAGCGGATACTGGAAGTTTTCACGCAATGGAAGGCGCCTGCCAATTTCAAGATTGAGGTGTTTGTGGTGCGCGTGGGCGAGTGGGGCGGGCACATGTTGGTGGAGTGCGACGATCCGTTGACTGTTCACAAATTTTGCTCGATGTTGCCGGCATTTGAATTCCAGGCGCGACCTGTGATTCCTGTCGAGGACGCTGTACGGGGCGAATTGGAAGTGATTGCCTGGCGCGATGGACTCAAAAGCAAGTGACGAGCGGTTAGAACGCGAAGGGAGCGGTGCAGGACGACGTCGTTGCGATGCGACGGAACAAGATGGGCCCTCGGCTGTAAATCGGCCGAGGGCTTGTTTTGTGTTGGGATGGGCGCTTGACCGAACGGCAGCGCGCGATTTGCGACCTATCGGGAGACTTCTCGGTGGTGACCGCGCTCGCGGATGGTGGTAGCTAGTGAGTATTTCCGCTGGTGTTTTTTGCTCGTGGTTTGATTTTCTTCGGCGGATGCCGGCAGGGACGCCGGCGGTACTTGACTCACCGATTGGCGCAGTACTTCTCTAGAAACTGGAAGACGTCATCCGCCCACGTGGAACTGCCTTTGTAGGCGAAGCTGTGACCTTCTTGCGGAGTTTTGCCAAACGGCGGGTAAATCTTGGATTCGAATTCTTTGTTGGCTTCTTTCATGGCCGCCGAGAGAGTCATGGTGGGCGAGAGATCCTCGTCGTTCTGGGCCTGGAAAAAGAAAATTGCGACGGTGGAATTGCGGACCGCCTGAAGCATGCGTTGCTGCAACTCCGGCGATTCGCGCCAGCTTTCGCTGCCTCCGGATGCGTCGATAGCGGCGCAGTAGGAGCCATTTTCCGCGCCCAGGACGGCCTCCACGCCGCCGAAGGAATTGCCTGCGACAGCAATGCGGCGTGGTTGAACGAAGCTTTGCTGACGCAGCCACGCGAGGGCGGCCAGTTGATCGTGCAGGTGATCCGTTTCGAGGAGACGTACCATCGTTACCGAGCCCGCATGGATGCCTCCGGCTTTGGCAGCGGCGACGACTTGGTCACGGATGTAGGGACCGGCGTCGGCGCTGAGCCCTTGCCCGCGACGATACGGCGCAAAAAATACCCAGCCGCGGTTTGCGAACAGGGGGCCGATGGCTTCAAAGGCCTCGTTGCTTTGCAGGCCCGGGGCGCTGCCGTGGTTGTAGAGGAGGGCCGGAAATGGGCCTGCACCGTGGGGCTTGTAGAGGACTCCGTGAAGGGTGAGGGATCCGCTGGGGAATGAGACTTTTTGTTCCTTGGGTAAGAGCCAGAGCGAAACCGCTACTACGAGCGCCACGGCTAGCAGCAATATGACAATATTCCGGGCCATGGCGAGATTTTAGGGGATGCGAAGGTGCTAAACAACAGACGTCATTGGGCCGTGGTGTCCAGAACGCTCGGCACATTCCATTCGCGTACGCGGTGAAAACCGGGTTCGATTTCCAGACGAAGTTGAAGTTTGCAGTGGCCGGCAGCGTCCCGCCAAAGCGGCATTGAGGCGCGCCATTTCGTGTAAAATCGCGCACGAACACACGCGATGAAGAAACGTCCGTTGGCAGTGACGATTATTGCCTGGATATTCGTGCTGGTGGGGATTGTTACTTGCGTTTCTCACGCGAGTGAGATCCAACCGCATGCAATTCGGTATGACGACGTCGCGGCGGTGGGCATCAGCCTGGTCGCGCTCCTTTGCGGAATTTACATGCTGCGAGGAAGCGATTGGGCGCGATGGCTTGCGGTGGCGTGGCTTGCTTTTCACGTGATCCTCAGCGGCTTCCATTCCCGACGGGAATTGATTGTGCATACCGTGCTGCTGGCCATGTTTGCGTATTTTCTGTTCCGTCCGGAGGCCACGGCGTATTTTCGTGGCGCGAGAAGGGAAGGTGCTTAGGGTGGTACGGCGAGTTTTCGGGACCCTGGATTCGAATAGGTCTCGGCCGAGGAAATCAGAGCGCTCGAGTATCGATTGGAGTTGAAATGGCGACGACAGCTGGACCTGCGCCGGGACGGACGAATGACGATGTACTGACGATTTGCGCGATCAGCGTGCTGGGTGGGATTCTTGCGGATGTGGTGCATGAAGGGTTGGGGCATGCTGCTACGGCGCTGCTCATCGGCGTGAATTCGGGAGTGCTGTCCACCGTGGCGTGGTCCAGCAACGTAGACTCGCGGCTAGTTGCCGCGGCGGGAACCTTGGCCAACCTGGCGGCGGCTGCGATTCTATGGATTGCACTGCGCGGCGCGACGGGCGCGTCGGTTCGCTGGCGATTTTTTCTGCTGATCAGTACGGCCTTCAACCTCTTTGGCGGCACCGGGTATTTTTTCTTTTCGGGCGTCACGGATTTTGGCGACTGGGCAGTGGTGATCGCCGGTTTGCCCGCGCACTGGGCGTGGCGGACACTTTTGGTGGTGGCAGGATTAATGATGTACTTTGGAGCTGCCTTGGCCGTCGGCCGCGGGCTGGTGCGATATGTGGGAGCTGCGAGGGACGATGTGCGCCGGCTGCGGAGACTGACGCTTGTGCCGTACTTCGCAGCGACACTGATCATGTGCGCGGGTGGAATTATGAACCCGATTGGAATTCAGTTGGTATGGGAATCGGCGCTTCCCGGAGCGGCTGGGGCGGATTCCGGGTTGCTGTGGTTGAGGCATTGCATTCCGGAGGGGATTCTTCCCGAACGAGCGTCGGATGGGATCGGGAGGAATTACTGCTGGATTGCTGTAGCTGCGGTTTTGGCGCTGGTTTTTATCTTCGTTTTGGGGCGCGGGATTACGATACACCGGCAGAGCGGGTAAGAGCGGGTCCCCTCATGGTGGCGCGGAGGCCATTCACAGATCAAAGTGAACCGGCGCTAGTTTGAGGGACTCTTGTCTGGCGCCGCGGGCGTTGTGTCCGCCGGCTTCGCGTCGGTTTGCTTCACGAATTCGAAGGTGCAGGGGCGGCCGAGGATGCCGGCGCCCTCGTCCCGCGTGCCCGTGCCCTTGGTCTCCTCGAATTGCGCTTTGATGTTGTAGCTGTAATTGTTGCCCTTCATGGCGAAGACTCCGTGAGCGTTGTTGTGGCTGACGGTGCCTTTGGCTTGCAGCTTGGCGCTGCCGTCGTCGTTGATCTTGCCTTCGATTACCAGATAGCCCGGGCCGCCTGGTTCGCCGTGCACGGCGTGAAAATTGTTGTCCTTGATTTCGCTGGGGAACTCCCATTTGTAGGCTTCCGTCTGGCCGTGAGCTTCGCACGCGAGGTGCGTGGTCCAGTTGCCGTCGAATTTTCCGCCTGCGGCGGAGGCTCCAGGCAGCAGCATTACCGCACAAGCTAACGAAAGAAAAATCGCTTTCCGTCGCCATAAACAACTCCTTCGAATCGAAATGCCGCGAGAAGACAGCCGTACCAGGCGCCTATAATGCCACAAAAGCGTATTGACACTCCAAAGCGGCGGGCGGCGGTGGGGCGGCGTTCAATTACCGGAACAGGCTTGACAACGCTCAGCGGTACGAGCAAGTATCCTGCTGCTTGCAGGGCGTAGCAGAGAGGCTTAAATCGCAGGTGATTCTCTGTAGGGTGCTCGACGATTCGTCCTTAAAGAGTCGAGTTGTGTCCTGCTTGAAATAGACGCGTATTTCAAGGGAGGAGCAGATGGAAACTGCCATCGGCGTATTCAAATCTCGAGAGCGGGCTGAGGAAGCGTTCAAGGAGCTGCTGGACAACAAGGTACCTCAGGAATCGATCGCTTTTCTCACCCAATCGGAAACTGAAGCAGTGTCTGTTGCCAAGGAAGTAGGCACGTACGCTGGAGGATTTCTCGGCGGAGCTGCGGGCATGACCGCGGGAATTGTGGCGACCACAATATTTTTGATTCCTGGTTTTGGTCAGGCGTTCGCGATTGGATTGGGAGCGACGGCTTTGCTCGGGCTTGCGGGAGCACGCGCAGGCTCGGCGGTCGGCAAAGCTGCCTCGGATGATACGCCGCATGAAATGCCGGACAACGAGGATGCGGCGTTATTCCGAAAGCTGATGACGCAGGGGCGGTCGGTAATCATCGTGCGGACGGAATGGAAGGACGTTGCCAATGCCGCGTGCAAGGTGCTGGACCGCCTGTCAATTGGTACGGAGGACGCCGGTAAGACCAAAATGCAGGCGGCGACGCGGCAGCTTGGAAACATCTCGGTGATTGACGTGAAGGGACGCATCACTTTGGGCGAGGGCAACGTGATTATCCGCGAGATGATTACTGAGCTCACGGCACAAGGGAAGAAGCATGTAGTGCTAAATCTGCTGGAAGTCGATCACATTGATAGCGCGGGGATTGGGGAGCTCGTGCGGACGCATTCGACGCTGCGGCGGCAGGGCGGGCAACTGAAGCTTGCGAACTTGAGCCCCAAAGTGACGGATGTGTTGAAGATGACGAGCTTGAATTCGATTTTCGATATTCAGGCGGACGAAGCTAGCGCCGTGAAGTCATTTGCGGCTTCGGCATAGCCGCGCGCCGCGAGTTGGGCGCCAAATTCGATCGCGATTGAAAGTGGGCCCGCCGTTCCGGGGAATACCCGAAGCGGCGGGCTTTTCTTTGTGTGACGGTGTGAGGGCGTGGCCGGACAATCACGATGCGGGCTGGGTGCTTCTGTTAGAATCGCGCGCTTCGTTGGAGCGGTGGTGCAGCGTGATGCAGCAGGCGACAAAAGTGAAATTGCCGGGATGGCTGGCGCATCTGGTAGCCACGCTGGGAGGCTTAGGATTATTTGTTGTGGCGTTCTTGGATTCGTCGGTGCTTTCGTTTCCCATTGTCACCGACCTTTTGGTGATGGGCGAATCAATTCAGAATCCGGCGCGGATGCCGTATTACTCGGCGATGGCTACTGTGGGGTCGTTGGCGGGATGCATTTGGCTTTACTTGCTGGCTAAGAAGGGCGGGGAAGCGTTCTTTCACTCGAAGGCTGGCCGGCATGCGGAGCGGGCGCGGCGTTGGGTGGATGCGAATGCTTTTTTGAGTGTATTTATTCCCGCGATTTTGCCGCCGCCTTTGCCATTTAAGGTGTTTATTTTGGCGGAGGGTGGATTTCAGGTGCCGCTACGGACTTTCGTTTTGGCGCTGCTTTTGGGGCGCGGCCTGCGGTATTTCGGCGAAGGGATCTTGGCCGTCAAGTATGGTGATGCCGGGACGCAGTTTTTGTTGAAGCATGGGTTGGCGACGTCTTTGGTGGCGGTTGCGGTGATCGTGGCGTTGTACGCGGTAGTGCATGTGATGGGGCGGCATGGGCACGCTGGAGTTTCGAAATAGTTGGGGATATGTAACGCAAAAACTCGTTCGCGATTAAATGGCAGCGAGTTGTTAGTGGGCGAAACGAATTTCTTCCTTTTGGATTTGCATTGTGGCGCTCAGATCGACGGCGGCGATTATGTTTTCCCAGCTTGTAGAGTTGGCGGGGATGCGCAGATCGCGAAGTTCGACATGCCAGCCGCCCGCATCGGTGGATTGGACGCTGGCTATCGGAAAGCGCGCGTAGGCGACGAACTCGCGGATCGCCGCAGCGTGCTCGGCGGCTGCCAGTACTTCGGGCTTCGCGGGCTTGTAGTGCGTGATGGCGCGATCGGCGTCGAATTTTTCGCCGCTCTCGATGTGCAATTGGATTTCTTGCAGCGTGTTGTCTGTCGCGGCAACGCCTCGCCAATCGAGCGGAGAAATCGAGTCGGGATAGGCGCCGACGGCGAGCGGTACTTCGCCTCGATAGATCGCGGATTCCAGTAGATCGATTGCCTGCGAGTGCATAGTCGCTCGAAATCCCAGATAAAGACCGATGATGACGAAAGCCGCGAGCGCCCAGCGCCGCGGGACCGGATTTTTCTTCCTGCGTTCCCCGATTTCTTCGCCGACGAGCTTGAAAAGTGCGGGCAAAGCGATGGCGGCGATCAAGAGGATCAAGATGAGCGGATCGAGATCGGGGCCGAGATACCAGGCTTGCCAGCCGGCACGGAACGGCCACAGCAGCCGCGCGCCGCTTGCATCGCAGAGGTCGAGGAGCTCGTGCAAAGCTACGCCGCAGATGGTCAGTACCAGGATGCGCGAAAAAGCCACCAGGAATGATTTCTGTGGGGATTGCTCCTTGGATTTTCGGAGATTCAGGATGGAAGTGGCGATTGCCGCCAGAGCTAGCGCAACTGCGAAGCCTCCAACTAGCGAGTGGAGTAGCGTGCGATGAAATCGCAAATACGCGCCGGCGCTGCCTACTACAGTGAGCAGATCTAGATCGGGCGCTAACGCCGCGGCAATTAGGATTGGAGTCGCGTGGGGCGTGAGTTTGTTTAGGCCGGCGCGTGAAAGGGCGATTGACGCGAGGACTTGGGTTACTGGCTCCATCTGCTAGAAAGATGCCCCTTGTTTGCAAAATCGGCACGTGGCTGGCTGCGATCGTTTATTCAGTCTTGCTCGTCGGATGCCAGCGCGGAGGCCCCTCGTGCTTCAGGGTAAACCGGCGCTACTTTACATCGGCGGGGGTGGGGACAACTAGGGTCAGGGCGTCCGGCACAACTCGAAAATGCAATGGCAGCGTGCCCACGGGCTCGCCGTCCACTTGCGCGTAAACGGTTTGGCCGTTGGTTGGAAGGCAGGTTACTTCGCGCGTCTTCCAGGCGAAGATGCCTTGCATTCTGCGCAATTGGCCCAGCCATAGCGCCGGTAACGCCGCCAGATATCGCAGGCGACTGCCCGTGGTGTAGGCGACGATTTCGAAATTATCTTCGAACAGGCTGGCGCCAGTGGTGATTTTGAACGGGCCGCCGTAATTGGCGGTGCGGCCGACTACGATCAGTGTGGCGTTCAGGTTGGCGGCGTCTGGCCAATTGATGGACATTTTCGGGAAGCGATACTTCACCAGTTGGCGCACGCCTTCGGCCCAGTAGGCGACGATCCCGGTGCGATCTTTGAGTTCGGGATCGATAGCGTTGACCATGGCGCCATCGGGTCCGGCGCCCGCTACGCAGAGAAAATAGCGGCAGCCGTGCGAGGAATCGATATCGCCATTGGGCGTGGCGTTCATGACTGCGCCGAGGGCGATGCGGCGCGTGGTGCTCGTGGGGATTAGGCGCGCGGCGGCCGGGATGTCCCAGGGAATGCCTAATTCCTTGGCGAGAATATTCGCCGTGCCTGCGGGAAGTAAAGCCATCGGGACGTTGCTACCGGCCATGCCGTTGATGACTTCGTTGAGCGTGCCGTCGCCACCGCAGGTGATCACCAGATCGCGATTCTGCGCGACGGCGTGGCGCGCAATGCCGGTGGCGGTTCCACGGCCAGTGGTGGGAGCCAGTTCGGTGCGGATGCCCGCGTTGTTGAGGATGCGGGCGGCTTCTTCAATCTCGGCGAAGCGGCGATCGCGGCGGCGGCCGCTGGCCAGGTTGTAGATCAAAAGCGCGTTTTGTATGCCGTTAAGCATGAGTGCAGCTTAAGAATTCGTCCTAAGTAGCGCCGGTTTACCCTGAGTTTCGAAGGGCGTCCCCGCCGGCATCCGCCGAGCAAAAAATTGAATCAACGCCAACCGCCCGCGCGGAAGGCGGCTGCAATTAATGCCGATACTTCCTCATCTATCCGCCCCGCGAGCTACGTCCGCGCAATTGCATCTATCGCCCCTGCGCTCGTCAGATGCCGGCGGGGACGCCAGTGCTATCGAAACAAACGCGCATTGTATAATGGCGCGCTGCGGATACTGTCAGAGTTCCTTTGAGGATTGATGCCTAAACGGAAAGAGGCGGTTGTGGCTAAGGCGGCGACGAAAACGGCGTTAAATGCGGCGGCTAAGAAAATCGAGAGCTTGCGCGAGGAGATTCGCCAGCACGATTACCTTTACCACGTCATCGATAGCCCGAAGATTTCCGACGCGGCTTACGACAAGCTGATGAACCAGCTGAAAGCTCTGGAGGCCGAGCATCCGGAGCTGGTGACGCCGGATTCGCCGACGCAGCGCGTTGGCGGCAAGCCCCGCGAGGGATTTGAGACTTACCGGCACCGCGTGCCGATGATCAGCCTGGACAACGCATTTTCGTTCGAGGCGTTGGGTGATTTTGACCGGCGCGTGCGGGAACTTTCCGGGCGCGAGAAGGTGGATTACGTCGCGGAACATAAATTTGATGGCTTGAGCTTGTCGCTGATTTACGAGGATGGATTGCTGACGCGCGGAGTGACGCGCGGCGATGGCACTACCGGCGAGGACGTTACCGCGAATGTGAAGACAATTCATTCGATTCCCTTGCGGCTTGATTCTGCGGCTTTGAAAAAGGCTGGATTGAAAAGCGATTTGGAAGTGCGCGGCGAAGTGATCATGACGCGCAAAGCGTTTGAGCTATTGAACGAAGATCAGGAGGCGGCGGGAGGGAAGCGCTTTGCTAATCCGCGCAACGCAGCGGCGGGCGGCGTGCGCGTCCTCGATCCTTCGATCACCGCTTCGCGGCGACTGGATTTTTACGCTTACTACCTGCTCGTTGACGGGCGGCCGCCGCTGAAACGCCATTCGTTGAATCTCGAGGCCCTCAACACCGTGCATTTCAAAAGCTCGATCAAAGATGCCAAGGTGTGTCAGGGGATCGAAGAGGTCGAGCGTTACATCGCGAGCTGGGAGAAGAGGCGCGAGAAGATTGCCTATGAGATCGACGGCATCGTGATCAAAGTCGACGAAATCGGCTTGCAAAATGAATTGGGTTACACGTCGCGGGCGCCGCGTTGGGCCATCGCTTACAAATTTGCGGCCCAGCAGGCGGAGACGATTGTCCGTGACATCATTGTGAATGTCGGGCGCACCGGCACGCTCACGCCTACGGCGATGCTCGAGCCGGTGCAGATCAGCGGCGTTACCGTCAGCCGCTCGACGCTGCACAACATGGATGAGGTCGAGCGCCTCGGCGTGGAGATTGGCGATACCGTGCTGGTGGAGCGCGCGGGGGACGTGATTCCGCATGTGCTGAAAGTGGTGAAGCGGGGGGCGGACCGGCATCCGTTCAAGATGCCTTCGAAGTGCCCCGATTGCGGCAGCGCGGTGCACCGCGCCGAAGGCGAAGTGGCCTATCGCTGCGTGAACGCAGTTTGTCCGGGGCGCATGAAGGAATCGCTGCAGCATTATGCCGGGCGGCACGCGATGAATATTGACGGGCTGGGGGAAAAAATCGTCGAGCAGTTGGTGGATAAGAAGATCGTGAAGGATTTCGCCGATTTGTACTCGCTGAAGCTCGAGACTGTGGCCGAGTTGGAGCGCATGGCGGAGAAGTCGGCGCAGAATTTGCTGGACGAAATTGCGGCCAGCAAAAAGAGCCCGCTGGACCGCTTGATCTACGCGCTGGGAATCCGCATGGTGGGAGAACGCACCGCGCAATTGTTGGCGGAGAAATTCGGCTCGATCGAGAAATTGGCGGAAGCCAGCATCGAAGAGCTGAATGAAGTACACGAAATCGGGCCGAAAGTCGCCGCAAGCGTGCGCGAATTTTTCGACGAGTCCTCGAATCTGAAGATGCTGAAGCGCCTGCGCGAAGCCGGCGTAAATCCGAAAGTAGAGCGCAAAGCCCCAAAGAGCAACAAGCTGGCAGGCCAGACGTTCGTCTTCACCGGCGGCCTGGCGCACCGCAGCCGCGAAGAGGCCGGCGAATTAGTAGTAGCCCACGGCGGCAAAGTAATTTCCTCAGTGAGCAAAAAGACTACCTACGTGGTAGTAGGCACCGACCCCGGCTCCAAATTCGACAAAGCCAAAGAACTCGGTGTCCCCATCCTCGACGAAACCGCCTTCGAGAAGCTCATCGGAGCGAAGTAGCCGCTCTATTAAGCCAGCCAGTATTAAATCTCTGGCAAACCCGTACACCTCTAGGCATAATCCGGCAACCAGCGGAGTTCCCTTTGAAGCGCGTGCTCGCCTTCGTCCGCTCGATCCTTCCGCGAGATCTTACGCAGCTCGTCTTCTTGTTTGGTTGCCTGTTGCTCTACATTTCTCCCCATCTCAGGTGTTGGCCGGAGGAGTGGTCGGGCCTAGTTGCGCACATCGGCCCGATCATCTACGGGCAGGCGGTGAGCCCCGCGGCCGATGCGATGGTGTCTTGGATTAAAGTCCTCTGGTGGTGTCAGTTTTTGATGTTCGTCAGCGGGTCCGCGGGTATTTTTCTCTGGTTGCTGCCCACACAGAGGCCGGTCCGCAATGTCCTACTTTACGTTTGTATGCCAGGCTGCTGGGCCATTGCCGTGATCTGCGGGCGATTTCTGTACTTTGCCTGGACGATGAGCCATCCACTGTTGCAGGTCGCTCACAGCAAGGCACATTTCGTTGCTTGGGCATTCGCGACACTGTTCGACCTTGGACCCGGATTACGATTCGCAGTGCTCGGAATGTTATGTATGGCTTTTTTCCTGTCTCGTCTTTGGTTCGGACTCACATCACTTCCCGCATCGCTTCCGAAGTCTTCAATTTTATCTTCCAATGATGATGCAGACTGGAATCGAGTGTGGGTTTTTGTCTGGTTCTCGATGACCTGTGTGTTCATCGCTTACGCGGTGGGAGAACTGCCGAACCTCTGGATTGCTCTTCACCTAGATAAGCCTAGGGTCGTCGAAGGGCCACTCATCTGGCTCGTCACCTCGATCAGTGCCCTCGGAGGCGCGGTATTCGCTGGTCTGGCAGCTTGGACCATCGGAAAAGGGCGTTGGAGTGAGTTGGGTCGCTTTGTGCAGATGCCGCCAGTTAATTATGTGGCAGTGGCATTCCTTATTGTCGCAGTGCAGTGGACGTACTCGCTAACTTGTGCTTACATCCCGGATCGGTTTGACTGGTGGCACGGCAGTCCGGTTTTCATTGAGTTTTCGAGATGGTGGCTCCCGGAACGCCTGCGGCAAATCCATGCCTACTACCTCGTCTACATTTTCCCGGCAGCTTTTTTCGAAGAGGTCGTGTTTCGCGGCTATCTGCAACCTCGGTTTGTCCGCCGGTATGGGATTCTCCGCGGGCTCGTTATCGTGGGGCTGATTTGGAGTGCGTATCACTTCTACTGGGACTTTAGCAGCTATCAGTCTGAAGCGGACGTGATGGTGACGCTGTTTCGCCGCTTCGCTCAATGCGAAACGATGGGGCTTGCATTGGGATGGCTGAGCTTGCGCTCAGGGTCTATTTTGCCGTCGTCTGTAGTACACGGAGCGTACAATTTTTACGTGACCTCGATTATCGACCAGCATCCACCCTTGGGCATTGTTTCAGAGCTGTTTTTCTGGACCTTCGTTGCCTATCTGCTGTTCCGATACTGGCCGCCCAGTCCGGCGGGCCGACTGCCTGAGGCGCAAATCTCGGGTGTACCCGAACCCTCGAGTTAACGCATATCCGTATCTCCGCAGCCGGTACCATTGACGGCTCGAAATTTGGTGCTAGCTTTACGATGGGATGTTGCGAGATGACGACAGGAAAGCAAAGCGGCAGTCACTCAGCTAGGGAGGCGCGAAACGTAGATTTCTAATCGCAACTCGAAAACATTAGAAATCGACGTAACTCCATGAAAATAAAGAACGGGACCGCCGTCTAATCGCAACTGGGCTAGGGGTGTCCGGGACTCGATTACATGCGCCGTAAGAGCGCCGCGGACTTCAGAAGCCGGCGCGCCGGAAGGGCTCGGAGTTCGGGCGTGATTCAACGTATAATTGCAATTGGCGGATGAGCTGGGCGATCGCTGGCGCTATCTCGCAAGAGGCGGCGCGGGAGGAAAGTCCGGACTCCGGAATCGCGGGCTGCGAGGCCTGCGGCTTGGCCTGATGTACGGCGAGGGTTCAACCCTTCGCTGCGCTCAGGGCGAGGGGCAACGCGCCTGCTAACGGCAGGGGGCCGCTCTCAGCATGCGGGCGAAAGCTGGCATGTGGGGAATCCGGCTACGGAAAGTGCCACAGAAAATAAACCGCCGGTGCGAACGCGCCTCTGCGGCGGATCGAAGGGAAACCTTGCGAGCCGCCTCAATCGGCCATACGTCCGGTAAGGGTGAAAAGGTGGGGTAAGAGCCCACCGCGCGGATGGCAACATTCGCGGCACGGAAAACCCCGCGTGGAGCAAGGCCAAATAGGAGGGGAGGGCTGGCCCGGCCCGTCAGAACCCTCGGGTAGGCTGCTGGAGTCCCGGAGCGATCCGGGACCTAGAGGAATGATCGCTGCGGCGCGCAAGCGCCGAACAGAATCCGGCTTACAGGCTCATCCGCCAACTTCTTTTTTTTCGGGCGAAATTCCCCGAAGACTCACGAGGTCTGCAATTGCAGCTAACCAGGTTGCGGCGACGCGAGGGCAGATTTCGACTCGTCGCGCTTCTGGTGCTTCAGGCGGCTGAGCTCGAAAAAGGCGCTGGAGAGGGCGTGCTGCACGGCCAGGGAAGTCTCGATACCGCAAGTGCAGCCGGGGCATTCGCGGCGCACCATGGCCTCAGCTTGGCGGAGGTACGCATCCGAGGCCAACACAGTAGCCAGGCTATCGCGCAGGATATTGCCAACGGGCTTCAACGGATAGCAACCGGTAAGCACGTCACCGTTCGACAGCACAAAGACCTGCGTGTAGCCGAGAACACAGGGCGGCTCATCAAGCGGCGTCTGGCTGTAATACTTCGTGATGTAATCCACTTCGTATGTGGGTCGCTTCAGCGTATCACGCACGAAATTCGAGATCACCGGCACATCGGCCGGCGCCGGCCACATCGAATCGTAATCGGCATTCTTCAGGAACGAAAGGCTCCGGCTGAGAATATTGGTTTCGATATGCGCCCCCGCCGAACGAGCGACTTCGTTGAGTTCCGCCAGTTCGCGCGCGGAGATGCGATTGAGCGTGACAGAGATCGCGACCTGCTTGCCCTGCAGCAACTTGATGCCTTCGATCCCCAGATCGAAATAGCCGCGAATCCCGCGAATCTGGTCGTTCGTTTCCTTCAGGCCGTCGATGGATACGGCCACATCCGTTATCGGCGAGGCGTTTATTTCCTTGTGCAGCTTCTTGATAAGCAGGCCATTGGTTTGCACGATGATGCGCTTGAAGCTGGAGGTGTTCGCTTTATCGAGGATGTCGAAAAAATCTTTTCGAAGCAGCGGCTCGCCTCCGGTGAACCGCAGCGAACGGATGTCTAGAGCGGCGATCTCATTTAGAAGCTCAATGGCCCGGTTGGTGTCGATTCCGTCTTGCCAGCGAGTTTGCCAGTAATCGCAGCTGATGCAACGCGCCTGGCAGTTTTCGGTCAGCTTCAGATGTGCGGCAAGCGGATGGATGCGCGAGGGCAGGAATTTCGCGGATACTTTGCTGCCAATCCAAACGCGCGGCAAGTAGGAAGCCCGAACCGACACCCGAAATTCTCCTCGCTGCGAAATCTCAGAACCTGGCGTCCTGGGAATCAAAATTTCGGTACGACGCCGAATTCTGGCTTCATTTTCCGTCCACTCGATAACGTACACCCACGCCAAGCAGCATGCAACGCCTTGCCAGCGAATTCGCCAAGTTGCAAAGCTCGAACCTGCAGATTAGGCCGGTGCGCCAAGTGCAGAGAACAGCGACTGCTTCCATGCGAGAATGTCTATGTTCCAACAAACGTGGATTTTTCGCGGCTGCGCCTCCATGGGATTCGCCCACACGCCACTATTTCGCGTGTCGTGCGCGACATTGAGGCGATCCACCACCGTAGCGCCGCGCGTCAGATCGCTCGAAGTCTCAATTTCGACGAAATGGTTGCTGGACGATGTGCAAAGCGACGGATTCAACGCGATGCCCATCGCTACCGGATCGGGAAGGCTGATTCCACGTTCTCCCGTTTGCGTGAAATAGGCCTCCGCGGCGGTGCTATTGCAGCGAATGGCGAAATCCGCGAGAGGATTCTTCGCCGCGAGAAGCCGGTCGATTTCCTGCTGATTCAAAGCGGCTTGGCCGCGGCAGAGCTGCCATCCCACCATTTCGATGGCCATGCCGGAGTGAAAAACGATGCGCGCTGCTTCGGGATCGACCCAGATGTTGAATTCCGCCGCCGGTGTGACATTGCCTTCGCAGCAAGGCGCGCCACCCATAATCACGCAGCGCTTGACCGAATTTGCCAGACTCGGCTCGCGAGACAATGCCAGCGCGATGTTCGTCAGAGGGCCAAGCGTAACGATCTCGATTCCCGGGTTCGCGCGCACGTTCTGAATTATCGCGTCAACGGCGTGCGCCGGCTCCGCGCGGCGCTTTTTCGGAGCGTAACCATGATCGCCTAATCCGTCTGCTCCATGAAACCAATCCGCGCAAGCCAGCTTGCGCAGCAGCGGCTGTTGCGCTCCGGAATAAATCGGAACATCGGAGCCGCACAATTCGGCAGTGTAAAGGGCGTTGTTGGTGGCTTGCTCTACAGGAATATTTCCGGCTACGACGGTGATCGCCGCCACGCGAACTTCTTCCGAGCGCAGCGCCATGATGAGGGCTACAGCGTCATCCGAAGCGGTGTCGGTATCGATGAGAAGAATTCTGGCCATGAGCGGCGCCTCGGAGCGAAATTAGAAAATGGCGCCGTTTAGTTTAGCCGCTTTGTTTCCGATTCGAGGGAGAAAATATGTGCACGAATCAATAGCCGGGACGAACTGCACCCAGGTCGAGTCAAGTTCAGAGCTGGCCGCTAGTGGCTATGCGCGGCTGTGGCTTTTGCGACTACGCGGCCCGCGCATTCCGGGTGCGGGCAACCGCAGTCGTTGCCTGATAGGCCTTCCATCGACTCGCATTGCGCGCTGCAATATTTCCCGGTGACCACGCTGCAACTGCAACTTTCATGCGCGCATTTCTTTGTTGCTGATGACATAGGCGCCTCCAAATAATTCGATGAGAGGGCGGGCCAGCGGGTACGGAGAGACACGCTAAGATGACTACAAAGAGTTAACCTCGGATTCTCTCCATCGCGGCGTCGTCATCACGAATCAGTGCCGCCGCTGCGCTTCCTCCTCTAATCGTGGGGCCCCGTTCGTAGCCACATTCTGATTCCGCACCAGCGGGAGGCATTCGGGATACTTCTCCTGCAGGAATTGAATCAGCTTTTCGCGCGCGAGGCATTGCAAGTCGAACGACTTAGACGAATTCGCAGCACTCATCAGGGCGCGTAATTGCATGGTGGTGTTGCTCAGATCGGTTACTTGCAGAGCCCAGGCCTTGCGGTCCCATAGATCGGTAGATTCCAGGATGCGATGGAATTCCTGGCGCACGTCCTCGACAGGAGTGCGGTAATCGACGTAAATCATCACCACCGCAAGGAGGTTGGCGGTCGTGCGCGTCCAATTCTGGAATGGCTTCTCGATGAAATATGTCAGCGGCAGAATCAGGCGTCGCAGGTCCCAGATGCGAACGACCACGTAAGTTGTCTCAATCTCCTCGATCCAGCCCCATTCGCCCTCGACGACGACGGCGTCGTCGATGCGAAACGGCTGGGTGAGCGCCACCTGGACTCCGGCGATCAAGCTCGCGAGTGTCGAACGCGCGGCCATGCCCACGACCAAGCCTGCTACCCCCGCGGACGCCAACAGGCTCAAGCCGATGTGACGAACCGACGGAAAGGTCATGAGCATCACGGCGATCGTCAGGATTACGGTAACAACGACCACTGTGCGTTGCAGCACTTGGGTTTGCGTCCGAATGCGCCGCGCGGCGAGATTATCGTCGGCGTCGATGGCGTAGCGGTTGGAAATCACGTCGCTGACCAGTTGCACCATTTCAATAATCGCCCAGCCTATCGTGGCGATCACTCCGAGGCCCAGGACGTGCTGCAGTCCTGCGCGGACTTGCTCAGGAAGCGGTACGGCGGGCAAAACGGAAACCAGAGCCAGCAGCGGGAGGATAAAAAGCGAAGGCGTCTTGGCGCGCTGCACAAGGGAATTGCCGAGAAAACTGCCTTTGCGCTTCAGCACGCGCGCTGCCAGGAAAAAGATGACCCGGTGAAGGATCAGAGCGGCGAGGATGGTGCCGGCGATTAGCGCGCCGTCGATGATCAACATTCGCGTGTCGCCCAGGAATTGGTGAATCGGCATGTACCCCTCGGAAGGATTCCGTAACGCCGCGACGACAATTCCCTATCGTGATTAATTTTGCGGGCGCGTGGCGGCGATTGACATCCGTGAAACCCTGTATGCCGAGTGTCTCGCCGCGGGTGTTGCATCGGCGCGGCGGCGTGGTGCTATCCTCAGCGCCATGAGGACCACTGCGAAGATTCGCGCCGTTAGTGTGGCTCCTGTTCGCGGTCTTGGCGTTCGGCGGCGCGGCGCGGTTGCTCGCTAGTGCGCCAACTATTCAGAGTCAGAAAGCAGCGAATCCCCGTTGCGGGGTCTTCGACGATTTTCTCCGGCGCGTCGCGGCTGCTGCCTCTCCCGCGGCAAAGTCGAATCTGGTGGATGAATACCTGGCTTGCGTCAAAGGTACGGACGCACCGCTCATGGAGAAGGGAACGAAGGACGGCTTCGGCCGGGCAATATTTCTTTACCGCGGCGCCGCGTCTTTGGTAGCGCTGGCCGGTGATATGAACGGGTGGACGCCGAACGAAGCCTTCACGCAGGTCAGTGGCACGAATCTTTATTACATCGCGCGCGAATACGAACTAGATGCGCGCTTGGATTACAAATTCGTTCTGAATGACAAGAACTGGATCTTCGATCCATTGAATTCGCGGCGCATCGCTGAAAATCTCGGGCCCAGTTCGTACTTCACAATGCCGGATTATTCCGTGCCGCCGGAGCTGGAGCCCGGGCCGAGCCTTCTGCACGGCGCGATCGAGGAAATTTCGATTTCCAGCCGCATCTTGAATATCGAACGCGCCGCAAAAGTCTATCTTCCACCGACATACGGCGGCTCGCGGGAGCGTTTCAAGACCCTCTATATCCTGGATGGAATGGACTATCTCGAGTACGGAAAGATCAACAGGATTCTGGATGCAATGATTCAGCGCAATGAGATTCCGCCGATTATCGCGGTGTTGCTGCCCACATTTGGCCGCCACGATGACGCGGCAAACGCGGAAATTGCGAGGTCTATCGCGACCGAAATAGTTCCGGCAATCGATGCGAAGTACCACACTAAAGCCGATGCTGCTTCGCGGGCGGTGGTGGCGAACTCGCTTGGCGGCTTAACGAGCCTCATGCTGGCCGGACAATATCCGCAGGTGTTTGCGAATTGCGCTGCGCAATCTAGCCTGATCAGCGCTGATGCGGATCTCGATAAGCTCGTGACCACAGGAAAAGGCGCCGTGCGAATCCACATTGATGTGGGCACTTACGAATCGAACGTCTCGCGCCTGGATGTTCTGGCCGGCAATCGGCGGCTGCGAGATTTCCTGCAGGGGCGCGGTTTCGCGCTGCAGTATCGCGAAGTGCATGAAGGGCACAGCTGGGGAAATTGGCCAGCGCGAGTTCCAGAAGCGCTGCGCTATTTCTGGGCTTTACCGTCGAAGAAAAGATAACGAACGCCGGGCGCGTCTGTGGGTGGAGTGTCGAGCGGCGGCTTAGCTGCAGCCGGCACGATTCAGGGCCTTAAGCCGTGCTACGGCTTCATAGCTGCCGTGGCGAACCGCGGCATTCAACAGCACGCGCGCCTGGATGCAATTCTGCGGCACGCCCACGCCGCGAATGAACAGGTCCGAGAGCAATACTTCCGCGCTGGGGTTTCCTTTTTCCACCGCCATCCACAGCCACTTGGCTGCCTCGGTGTAATTTGGCGGGCCGACGACCGGATTCAGAAATTGGCTGGCCGTGTCGAGCTCGATTTTGCCGGTATCTCCGGATGCTGGGGGATTCGCAGAGAGATTTCTGTACCCATCCGTAGAGGCTGGCGGCGCCGGACGCGTGCCAGCGGGAACAGATGGCTGCGACGATGGCGTCGTTTGCAAAGCGGATGATTCTGCAGGACGTTGGGTCGGTGGTGGCGTTGCCTGAATCGATTGGTGGGCCGGCGGCAACGGGCTTTGCTGCGGCGATACGTATGCAGGTTGCTGTGTAGATGGCAGCGTGGATTGCGGCGATCCCGATCTTACCGGCGGCTGAGAATCTTGTCGCGAAGTCACCGCAGGCTGTGCGGCTGCAGATGTATCCACAGGCGGCGGCGCCACCTGTTGGACTTCAGTCGCATCCGGAGTAGGAGCGACATCCGCGATGGGTGATTCGCCCGTCAACCGGTCGCCCAGGCGAACGAGCGATCGACCGATCTCGCGGTGATAGCCAAACACCAGGGCTACAACGGTCAGGATGATCGCCACCACCGTCAAAACGCTTGTGAGGCCGCGCACCATCTCCGGCGAGACGACTTCGCGCGGCGGCGCCGTCAATATCGGCGCGGACCAGTGCTGTGGCGTGGCCATCACCCGCAACGGTTCAGTCCGTGGCGGCGTGGGGATGACCGGCGTAGGCGGTGCGACCGCGATAGGCGGCTCAGGAATTGGAGAGCTTGTCACGGGAATCGCGCTGGTTTTCGTTTTGCGCGGCGGCGGAGAAAAAGGTACTGGCTCGCGCGCGGGAGGACGCTGAGGCGAAGGCATTTCCGATGCGCCACTGCCAGCACCGACCCACTCGCGAATTTGTGTTAAGGCTTCGTCGGAGATCTCAGTGAATCGGAGGCCGCCGACTTTTCTGGTTTCGTCAGTCCAAGCCAACACTCCTGTGGCTTGAATGCGATCGGCGGCATCGAGCGTGAACCAAAATCGCAACGGGCCTTCGCGCTCAATGGCAGCGATGGTTTGGAATCCGAGGCCCCGCTCGCTGAGATCAGATACCAGCCCGCCGTTATCAGCGCCAATGCGAATATAGGCGAGGCGGGTCAGTCGCTTTCTGGGGACGTGTCTGCGATCAGTATCCATCGGCCTTTACGGCTATGTTGATGCAATCCGACTTCCAAGCCGCCTGGTTCTACCAGTTTAGGCGCCTCAGAAAAACTCATGAACCCCGCCTGGCTTGGCCCGGGACCATACAGATGACCGAAACGGAGAAGGCCCGCGGCGAGGCGGGCCTTCAAGGGGAGAAAAGCTCATCAGCCAATGCGCGGATGGCCGCCGAAGCCTTTCCTCAGCCGCAGTCTAGAAGAGCGGGCGGATGGAAGTCAAGAAAGAATGCTACAAATGCAGTTTGTTGTAAGTGGTTGCTGCGCTATGGGTTAAGGGGCCCGCAGCCGGCCAGCTGGTTGGGGGCAGGTTTCGCCCGGCAATTTTCAGACATTTTGTGACTGGCAGCTAAACCTGCAGTTCTAGGAGTCGCGCGTTCCCTGGACCGATGATGCGGACGCACCGATTCCGTAGAAGTCGTCTGAATTGATGGGTTTGCTGGCTAGTCCCAGTTGCAGTACGTCCATTTCCGCGCCGCGATCGAAGACCCTACCCGGTAGAATCCGTTTTATCACTAGCCGTACTCCCCCGAACGCCAGCCCCGCCACTAGAGTAAACATGCAAAGAATTCCCGTTCCGACAATGATGGAGGCAATTACGGTATTGAGATTGGCGTCCGCGAGCGAGAATCCCGGCTCGTTCCAGGTGAGTTCTTCGCCGGAGTGCAGCTGCGATAACACCGCCTGCGCTTCGGCTGGAGTGGCCGCGCCGACCACCACGCCGACAGTAGTCAATTTCCGCGTCGTGTAAATCGTGGCCTTGCCGCTTCTTGCATCCTGGTTATCGAGATTGAAACTCGCGGCCCATTCCTTCTGCATTTTCGTCGCGACTTGCGGGGTTGGATAATCAATTACGAGCAGAGTGGCGATGTGGGTGCCGGAGGTGAAGCGATATTGGCCGGATTCGAGTTCCGCTCCGTACCCAAAGCCGACCCAATCTCCTTCTGCTACGGGCGCTATCTGGTGAAGCGCTAGCGGGCCGAGGATGTAATGGTCGGTGCCTTCTTCAAAGCCGCGCAATGGAAGACGCTTGAAAAGATCCGGATAGGGCCCGTCGGCGGGAATTGGCCCAATGGCCGCGACGAGCGCTTTGAAATCGGGCTCAAGATGCGCGAAATCATGGTTATCCGCGGACGCGATGTCGATCACCAGCGTCCTGTCGAGAATCAGCGCGCGCTGCGGCGACATGCAGGAATGCTCGATAATCGCGGCGTGAGCCATGCCCGGCATGCGCAAAAACGAATAGAGCCCATACGCGCCCGTTGGATCTTTCATGCGGTAGAGAGCTATGGAGATGGTCCTGCCGTTTTTGGTGTAGGTGTGTAACGAACCGGACACGAAGCCGTACTCCTCGATCACCGGCCATAGCGACATCCAGATTGGGTCGGAGACGGAGCTTGCGCCCGTTATCGACTGCGGGGTGCCGGTTTGCGTCCAGCCTGCGAATGATGCCGGAAGGTCGGGTGGATTCGCGGCGCTGGTCCTTGTCGGGCCGGCCAGGACGCAGAGCACTATTCCCACAAGACTTAGACTGAGAACTTTGCTGAACCTGTGCATAGGGCTCTACTCTTAGATGCCGAATTCTACTTGGAGTTCCCGGAGGATTCCATGGGCGCGTCGGCGTGGGGGGCGAGGCGCTGCTCGTTGTAGGAGAGGCTGTTGAGGCTCTCGAGATAGTCGCTCATGCCGTGGTAGAGGCCTTCGGCGATGCGCTGGCGCTGATCGGGCTTCTTCAGCATCTTTTCGTCCGCCGGGTTGCTTAGAAACGAGATTTCGGAAAGAACCGAGGGCATGTTTGCGCCGATCAGAACGACGAATGGAGCGCGCTTGACGCCGCGGTCCCGCTCGTTGCGGCTGATTTGCTGCATACGCTTGGATAGCGAGCCCTGAATGTCGTCGGCGAGTTCCTTGGATTCTTCGACTTTCTCGTTGCGGGCGATCTTCTTGATCATGTCCTGGAGATCGTGCAGGCCGCTCTGCGAGAGGGCGTTTTCGCGGGCGGCTACTTCGAGAGCGTCGGGAGAAGACGCAAAATTGAGGTAGTAGGTTTCCACGCCGCGTGCGCCCGAGTCGTGGCTGGAGTTGGCGTGAATGGAGATGAAAAGGTCAGCTTTCACCTGGTTGGCGATGGCGGTGCGTTCTTCGAGCGGGATGAAGGTATCGTCGCGGCGCGTGTAGATCACTTCCGCGCCGGGGAGGTGCTCCTGAATGAGTTTGCCGAGGCGCAGCGCGACGTCGAGGCAGAGATCTTTTTCCATCAGGCCGTGCGGTCCGATGGTGCCGGTGTCATGACCGCCGTGACCGGCATCAATCACGACGCGGCTGATTTTCAGGCCTAGCGCGCGCGTGAGAGAGCGTTGGCCATCGTGCGTCGGTTTGGAAGCCGGCGGAGGCGTGAGCGAGGCCACGGCGCGGCCGCGTGCCGCGGGCTCGTGAACGGGAAGATTGTCCACGGGGTCGGGCAGGGAATTTGCGGCGCTGTTCGGTTTGCTGGCAGGCGCTGGCGCGGGCTGGACAGGTCCGTACTTGAGTGCGTGCGCAGATGCGACGGGCGCTGCCGGCGGGTCGGCGTCTGCGGCCGCAGGCTTGGATTTTGGCTCGCTCACAGCGACGGTGCGGGCTGCAGCGGCCTGGCGGTCGTAGGCCTCGCCGTGGACATCAATCACGAGGCGCTGCGGATTCTTCAGCAGATACGCGGAATACTCCCGGGCACCATCGACATCGAGAACCAGGCGCACGACGCCTGATTTATTCTGGGCCAGGCGCACTGATTTCACGAAGGCGCTGCTGACGTCGAAGGTCTTATTCTGCAGTGAAGAATCAATCCTGGCTTGATAGAGATCGAAGAAAACGCGATCGGGGTTGGAGATGCGCGCGGCTTCGTATTTGACGGTATCGCCGAGGCTGACGACGATACGCGTGAAATTGTCGGCGTTGGACGTGCGCACCGCGGTGACTTGTGCGAGCCCGGCTGTTTGCCCTCCGGAGCGAGGATTGATGGGGCCGGAAATCGGATTTAGCGTGGCGCCAGAATCGGCGCTCACTGCCGTAGCAGCAGCGACTCTAGTGGCTTCTTCCTCGCGAACTTGCGCGATTTGCTTGAGCGCCGCGCTCGATTCCACCGCTTTCGGAGACTTGGGATAGCGGTGCAGCAAATCCTTGAAGGTCTTCTCGGCCGCGTCCCAATTCTTCAAGTCATCCTGCTGAATTTTTCCTATAGCGAAAAGTGATGAAGGCGCGTAGCGGCTGTGCGGATACTGCTTCAGCAGGAAATTGTAGCCGTCAATCGCGGACTTGAAATAATCGCCGTCGTATTGGCGGCCCATCTCGGCGTAAAGCTCGGCAATGGCGACCAGCGAGGGCGTAACTTCTTCCGCTTGCGGAGCGAGCGTGTAAACCCTCTTGAACGAAAGAATGGCCTGCTTGTACGCATCAACAGTGCGGTCGGCCGGGGCGCAACTTTCGAGCGCGGTGCGGAGTTCAACGGCCCTTTCAAATTGATCGCGGGCTTTGGCGGATTTTTGCTGCGGACGCGCAGCGGTAGCGGAGCACACAGCGAGTGTGAGTACTCCTAGACCTGCAAGAATCGCGCGCATGGCTGCGCCTAGCGGTTTCCCCCCAGCGTCATTCGTTCGTGAAAACGACCCGGCCGTTCTCGTCCACGTCCTGGCGAATGCGGGTACGGTGAGGACCCGCAAACGAAGGATCGCGGCCGGAATCAGGTCGGAAATAGGTGTCGGTCACCTTTTGGACGTAGGAACGCGTTTCGGCGATGTTCGGGATCCCCCCGCTACGCTCCACGGCCCCCGGCCCAGCATTATACGCGGCTAGGGTCAATTCCAGGTCACCATGATAGCGATCGAGGAGGGAACGAAGATAGCTGGTGCCGCCCTCGATGTTTTGCGCGGGATCGAACGCGTTACCAACTCCAAATTGACCTGCCGTTGTCGGGATCAGTTGCATCAATCCCAATGCCCCCTTGCGCGATACGGCGCTCGGGTTCCAGTTGGACTCGACCCCGATGACAGCTTTGACCAGGGCCGGATCCAGATTGTGCCGGGCGGAAGCGTCTCTGACGATCCGCTCTAGCCGATCCGGTGGAACGCGTAGATCCGTGGTTTCCGTCGCCGTAAAATTGCCGGCTGCATCGGTTCTCGCTATCCGAAAGCCTGGAGGAACTGGCCTGTGCGGAGCGTGACCCGCCGGCTCGGAATTCACAAAAACAAGCTTCCCGGAATCATCCACTTGAGATGCAATCTGCGCGCGGAGCGGCGTGGAAACACTGAGGCCCACGCTGAGGGCGAGCAGAGCTACCGAGATAGTTCTCCTGTCCATCTGCGCAAGGGAAAGGCAGTACACCTAGAACGATTGACACACCCGTCGCGGGGAGGTGGGACCTCCCTGCGGGGAACTGGCGCTAACGAGCGAATTATAGCATCCGTTCGAGGAGAGAATAGGCGCCCGAGATAGTACTTTCTAGGGCAGTTGTGTCCTTTCCGCCAGCCTCGGCCAGGTCGGGGCGGCCGCCTCCGGAACCGCCTACTTGGCGGGCTAATTCCTGGACAATCTTGCCGGCTTGGACGCGCGAGGTCAGGTCCTTCGTAACTCCTGTAATTAGAGCCACTTTGCCGTCCTCAGCGGTGCCCAGAATGACCACCCCAGAGCCCAGTTTCTGGCGCAGGGAATCGACCAGTTGGCGAAGCGATTCCCGGTCCGCGCCAGGGATGGTAGAGGCCAGGACCTTGACACCTTTGATCTGCCTGGCGGATTCGAGCAGGGAATCGACCCCGGATACGGCGGATTTGCGCTTCAGGTCGGCTAGCTGCTTTTCAAGCTGACGGACGGTTTGGGACTGTTTCTCGACCGCAGCGAGGACTTCATCCTCTCCGGAATTGAGGAGCGCGGCGACTCTGCGGAGCGTGGCGAGCGATTTCTGGTACTCGGCGAGAGCACCGTCGCCGGTGATGGCATCGATGCGGCGGACTCCCGCGGCGGAAGATTGTTCTGTGACAATCTTGAAAACACCGATTTCGCCGGTTCGCGTTACGTGCGTGCCGCCGCAAAGCTCCTTGCTGTAGAAGCCGCGTGGGTATTGGGCATCGGGAATGGTGACGACGCGGACGTTGTGTTCGGGATATTTGTCGCCGAAAAAAGCGAGAGCGCCGGAGGCGAGGGCCGCGTCGATATTCATCAGGTCCGTCGCAATGGCGTTGTTGCGGACGATTTCTTCATTCACCTGTTGCTCGATTTCGGAAATCTCCGACGGATCGAGAGCGGCGTAATGGGAGAAATCAAAGCGGAGATGATCAGGCGCCACCAGCGAGCCGGCTTGCTTCACGTGCGTGCCGAGAACATTGCGCAGCGCGGCATGCATCAAGTGCGTGCCGGTGTGGTTGCGCATGTCGCGGACGCGGCGCAGCGGATCGGCGACGGTTGAAACGCGATCGCCGACGCGCAGCGTTTCCTTGGCGGCAACACGATGGGCGATGAGGCGCGCGACGGGGTAATAGGCGCCTTGGACTGTGGCCACTTCGATTGACTGACTTGGGTCGAAAAACGAGCCGGTATCTGCGACCTGGCCGCCGGATTCGGCATAAATTGTGGTGCGGTCGAGCACGACTTCGCCGCTGGCGCCGGCGGGAAGCTCGTTGACTAGCTCTCCATCCTTGATGATCGCCTCGATGCGGCAATCGCTCGTGGTGGTGCCAAAGTAGAAATCCGGCTCGGTCTTAAAAGTTTCAGCGAGCTTGGCGTAGGCCGGCGAGGCGACTTCTTTCGATCCGCCTTTCCAAGAAGCGCGGGCGCGCACCCGTTGCTCAGCCATCGCGGAATTAAATTCGTCTTCGTGGAACGCGATGCCCTGGTCGTGCAAAACGTCAGTGATGAAATCGAGTGGCAGGCCGTAGGTATCGTAGAGGCGGAAGGCCTTCGCTCCGGGAAGGGTCGGAGAGCCGCCTTTGGATTTCTCCGCCAGCAGCGGAGCGATTTCCTCATCGAGTTTCTTCAGGCCGATGTTCAGCGTTCTCGCGAAGCGCTCTTCTTCGCCGAGCAAAACGCGAGCGACTCGCGCGACGGATTCGTTCAACTCCGGATAGGCGACAGACATGAGATCTTTAACGGCGTACGCCAAGTTAGAGAAGAACGGCACCGGCAGGTTTAAGAGCTTGCCGTGGCGCAGGGCGCGTCGGATGATTTTGCGGAGCACGTAGCCGCGGCCGTCGTTGGATGGGACGACTCCGTCGGAAATCAGAAATGTGGCGGCGCGCGCATGATCGGCGATTATGCGAAGCGATGGAAGCGCTTGGCGGTCGTGCATGTCCACGTGGCCCAAATCTGCGGCGGCCTTCATCAGAGGAACAAATAAATCCGTATCGAAGTTGCTGATTTTTCCCTGCAGTACGGCGGTGACCCGCTCGAGGCCGGCGCCGGTGTCCACCGACGGCTTCGGAAGGGGATTTAGCGCGCCGCTGGCGTCGCGATTGAACTGCATGAAGACCAGATTCCAGATTTCGACGTAGCGGCCGCAGTCGCAGCCGAACTCGCAATCGGTGTGCCCCGCGTCGGATGCTTCGAGCCCCATATCGTAAAAGATTTCGCTACATGGGCCGCAGGGGCCGGTGTCGCCCATGGCCCAGAAATTGTCTTTGACGCCGAATTCGTAAATGCGCTCGTTCCCGACGCCCTGGCTGAGCCAATGACCGTGGGCTTCGGCATCGCGGGCGATGCCTTGCTCGCCTTTGAAAATCGTTACGTAGAGCTTGTCTTTGGGCATGGCGAACCAGTTTGGCGAAGTGACCAGTTCCCAGGCGAAGGCGATGGCATCGCTTTTAAAATAGTCGCCGAATGAAAAATTGCCGAGCATTTCGAAGAAGGTGTGATGGCGATTGGTAAAGCCTACGTTTTCCAGATCGTTGTGTTTACCGCCGGCCCGGACGCATTTCTGGCAGGTGGTGGCGCGGGTGTAATCGCGCTTTTCCAAGCCGAGGAAGACGTCTTTGAATTGATTCATACCGGCATTGGTGAAGAGCAATGTTGGATCGTTGGCGGGCACGAGCGAGGAACTGCGGACTCGGCGGTGGCCGCGCTCTTCGAAGAATCTCAGGAATGTTTCGCGAATTTCGTTTCCGGTCACAAACGCCTCGGAAATATCGAGCGGAATTCATTATGGCAGACGCGTGTATGTGTCGCAACGAAGGTAGTGCCGGCGCCCCTGCCGGCGTTCGTACGAGCGCGATAGCGGATCGAAGTGAGGCTCATCCGCGGAAGGTGGGGTAAGCTACGGCGAGGATGGACGGTTGTGCAATCCGCGTGGGAGCGGTGCTCGTGGTCGCCGTTGCGCTGGCCCGATGCCGGGGACGCCCTGCGCGGCTCAGAGTGAACCGGCCCTACCGAACAAATTGAGGGCGTTTGCGTACTACGATGTGAGGTTTAGGGGGCAGCGATGGCTAAATTTCTGCTGTGGTGTATCTTGCTGGTGCTTTGCTGGCCTTTGGCGCTTTTGGCGCTGATTCTTTATCCGATTGTGTGGCTGCTCTTGCTGCCGTTTCGGATTATCGGAATTACCCTCGACGGCGTGTTGGAATTGATAAAGGCCATTATTCTGCTTCCGGCGCGAATTTTGCGCGGGCCTTCGCACGCGTAAGATTTCTCGCTGACTAGCTTTCCTCCGTTTCCGCGTTCACATCTTCGAGTTCGGCGGCGGCTTCGATGCGGGCGGCACGGAGTTCGGCGCGGATAACTTCTCCTGAGAATCCGGAGCGCAGCAGGCTGCGATATAACGAGGCAGTCTTGCGTTCATCGATTTGTCCGCGAATCTGCGCGAGTTTGCGTTTGATGCGGGCGCGGACGAGCGTGGCTTCGTCTGTTTCCGCGAAGACGGCGTCCAGGGCGGATTCGATGTGCGCATCGGCAACGCCGCGGGTGCGCAATTCGCGGGCTATGCGGAAACGGCCTTGGCGGCGCGAATGGGCGCGATGACGGGCGAAATTGGTGGCGTAGCACGCATCGTCGAGATAGCGATTTTCGCGCAGGCGGGCGAGTACAGGCTTCACGTCTGCCGCGTTTTCGGCACGGGCTTCGAGATATGTGCGCATTTCGGAGACGGAATGGGCGCGGCGCATCAGGGCGCGCAGGGCGGAGGCGTAGAGTAAGGATTCAGTGGCGAGTTTGGTTTTGGCGGAGGAGCGCACGAAGGAACGATAGTTCGATGGCGGAAAGGAAGCAAGACCAGGGAAAACCGTGCGCATAGGTTACGTCGAGGAGGAATTTACGTCGGCGGAGCCCTTCGAAGCTCAGGGTAAACAAGCCCCGTCCCTGCGAACGGACCAAAAAAATCAGCGGGTGCTGCGATCGAATTCGCTGATGGCGCGTTCCATCTCTTCGCGGGCGGCGTCGGCGGTGGAGCGAACGCCCTGAATGCGCAGGCGGAATTCGTCGGGATTCGATGCGCGCATGAGCGCTTCTTCGAGAGTGATCAGGCCGCGCGAATAGAGATCGTAGATGGATTGGTCGAAAGTTTGCATGCCGTATTGGCTGGTGCCGGCGGCGATGGCGTCACGGATATTGCGGGTCTTGTCGGGATTCATGATGCAATCGCGAATGAAGCCGGTGGTGATCATCACTTCGACGGCGGGGACGCGGCCGGCACCGTCTCCGCGGCGGACGAGGCGCTGGCTGACGACTGCGCGCAGCGTGCTGGCTAGCTGCAGGCGAATCTGTTTTTGCTCGGGAGGCGGAAAGACGGCGATGATGCGCTGGATGGTTTCGGTGGCGTCGAGAGTGTGCAAAGTGGAGAGCACCAAGTGGCCGGTTTCGGCGGCTAGTAGCGCGGTTTGAATCGTTTCGATGTCGCGCATTTCGCCTACGAGAATCACGTCCGGATCTTGACGTAACGCGGCGCGCAGGGCCGTGGAAAAATTCGAGGTGTCCACTTCTACTTCGCGCTGATTGATGAAGCCTTTCTTATCGCGATGCAAATATTCGATAGGGTCTTCGATGGTGATGATGTGTTCCTGACGGAACGAATTGATGCGATCGATGATGGCGGCTAGCGTGGTGGACTTGCCGGATCCGGTCGTGCCGGTCACTAGAATCATGCCGCGCTGCTCTTCGCAAATCTTTTGCAGCACGCGGGGCAGCTCGAGTTCTTCGATGGTTTTGATTTTCGTGGGAATGACGCGGAGAACCATTCCCACGTTGCCGCGCTGCTGGAAAACGTTAACGCGGAAGCGGCCGAGGCCGGCGACGCCGTAGGCCATGTCGAGCTCGGCGGTCTCTTTGAATTTCTGCTTCTGCCGGTTGGTCATCATGCTGAAGGCCATGGAGAGCATTTCTTCAGGAGTGACGCGCGGCACGTCGCCGATAGGATTCAGAATGCCGTCAACACGCAGATAGGGATGATTCCCGACTTTGAGGTGCAGGTCCGACGCCTTGCTTTCGACCGCGCGGCGCAGGAGTTCGTCGATACCCGTAGCCATGTGTGGGCGATCCCTTCGGCAGAATCTCTCACGACCGTAGCATGTGGGTTAACGAGCTACAAGCATTCGCGGACGGACGATTTCTAAGTCGGCAACCCCGTTGGCTTAGGATTCTTTGAGCAGGAAACTGTTGTAGAGCCAACCGGCGATAACTCCGCCAATTAGCGGACCGACCCAATAGACGCCGTGATTCATCCAGTGATGTCCAACCAGAGCAGGGCCGAAAGCTCGCGCGGGATTCATAGCCGCGCCCGTGAATGGCCCGGCAACCAGGATATCCATGGTGATCGTCAGGCCGATGGCGAAGCCTGCGATTTTGTTAAACGCGCCTTTGGGATCGGCGGCCGTGGCGAAGACCACGAAAACGAGCAAGAACGTGGTGATGGCTTCCAGCACGATGGCGTGAAAGCGGGTGAAATCCGGGGCAAGGTCCGGCGTGCCCAGAGCGACGGCGCGCCAAGTGGATTCCGGAATGACCACGGTGAGCAGATAGGCCGCAAACGTGGCGCCCGCGAGCTGTGAAACCCAGTAAGACAGAGCTTCGAGCGTGCTGATCTTTTTGGTGACCCAAAAACCGATCGTTACAGCAGGATTGAGATGGCCGCCGGAGATATGCCCAATCGCCGTAACCATAATTCCAATGGCCAGGCCGTGAGCGGCGGCGATCGCCAGCAGGCCAACGCCGGTGCCGCCCGTTGCGTGCAGATATTGATCCACGCAAATCGAGCCGGCGCCGACAAAGATCAGTGTAAACGTGCCGATAAATTCGGCTAGCAATTTTTGAGGCAGGTTGTACACGTCAGACCTCTCGGCCAGCGGCGCGGATCAGCCCGCATGTGTATCGGAACTTGAAACGGCGGCGATTCTACTGAAACGCGGATTGCGAGTCAAAACTTCGACAGGCTGCGTTGCAACTGGACGAATTACCGAACGGTCGCGCCTTCCGGAACGCGCACAGGGGAAAGCCAGCCATGGCGGTCGGCCTTCTTACCGCTGGTAAGCGCGAAAAATTCATCCTGGAGACGATGAGTGATCGGACCGCGAGTTCCGCTACCGATTTTGATGTGATCCACGCTGCGGATGGGAGTGACTTCAACGGCGGTGCCACAGAAGAATAGCTCGTCAGAAATGTACAGCATCTCGCGCGGCACCACCTGTTCCGTGACGGGAATGTTGAGGTCGCGGCAGAGGGTCATTATCGTGTGACGCGTGATGCCCGGCAAAGCTCCTGCTGAAATGGGGGGCGTGATCACGGTGCCGTCTTTAACGAGAAATATATTTTCGCCAGAGCCTTCGCTGACGTGCCCGAATACATCAAGCGCGATGCCTTCAGCATAGCCATTGACCATGGCTTCCATGCGAATCAGCGCGGAGCTCATGTAATTACCGGCGGCCTTGGCCATCTGCGGCAAAGTATTCGGCGCGGGGCGCTGCCAGGAGCTGACGCCCACTTCCACCCCTTCGCGCACCGCTTCATCGCCTAGATAGCGGCCCCAATCCCAGCAGGCCATGTACACCTCGACGGGACAATTGAATGGGTTGACTCCCGCGTCGCCATATCCACGCAGCACGATCGGACGGACGTAGCAGGAATCGAGCTTGTTCACGCGCACGAGTTCAACCACGGCGTTGGAAAGATCTTCGAGAGAAAAGGGGATTTCCATGCGATAGATGTAAGCGGAATTGATGAGCCGCTGCATGTGTTCTTTGAGGCGAAAGACGGCCGGCCCATTCGGTGTTTCGTAGCAGCGAATGCCCTCAAAGACCGAGGAGGCATAGCTGACGACATGGGAAATGACGTGAATCTTGGCGTCGTCCCAGTTGATCATTTTCCCGTTGTGCCAGATCTTCTGGGTCTTGTTCAGGGCCATCGGTTCGCTCCGAGTCCGATTAAACGATTAGTGCAACTATTCTTGGACGCAGTATAACACACGCATTTTTCAGCTCTTCGGACACGTTTGCGCGCAGGTGCGCTACTGCAAAAGACAAAATGGACGCCTCGGAGCGTGCAAATCAGCGGCCGCGCGCCTGATCTCCGCGCAGCGTCATGCAGGTGCTGGTCGCATAGGCGACGCGCTCGCCTTTGGAATTTGTGACCGTACATTCCGTGAGGCCGACGGTCCGGCCTTTTTGCACTACGCGCGCCTTGGCAATGAGGCCGTCTTTCCATACGGGTTTAAGAAAATTGATCTTCAGTTCGAGTGTCGTGAAAGATTCTTCATCGTCCAGCGTCGCGGCATAAGCGCAACCCATTGCCGCATCCGCGACATCGCAGAGCACGCCGCCGTGCAGGGTGCCCATGGGATTCGCATGACGTTCGTGGGCTTCGATCTCGAAGACGGCTTCGCCCGGGCGCACCTCCACCAGCCGGAAACCCATCAGCATCGCGATGGGCGGAGGAGGAGCTTCGCCGCGCGCCATTCTTTCCATATGCTCAAGCATCTTCGCCATATCGGTCCTCAATCCGGTCTAGAAATGTTCGTCGTGCGCCACGCCGATCTGATCTTCGCGCGAGGTGCCGGAAATGCGGCCCCATGCGCTGGTGCTCCAGCTATCCACCACAGCTTGGGTATGGATCCATGGGGGCAGGCGTATCTCCAGAAATTCGGCCAGCGCGTTCACGTAAGGCTCGTACATGCCGCGTAGCTCGTTAAGCCTGCGATCTTCTCCATTGCCGGCCCGAAGTTTTATTCCCGCATCCTGCAGCGTGCGACGAAGCCTGGCAAGCTCGGCGACGGGGAGGCGATCGCTCTGCAGTGGCCGCGGCGTGGCGTGAAATATTTGCGCCAGGTCAACGACTGCATGACGCGTAACGGCAAATGTCAGCTGGGCCTGCCGCACGCAATCACCCTCGACTCCCGCGATCGTGAGCGCGCAGGCATCGAGAATTGCGGTAAGCGCGCCGAGCCAGGATTGATTGTCATGCTGCGAACGGAAATAGCACAGGACCGGATAAGACAAATGGCTTTCCAGCAGTTCCGCGGACCAATGCTCCCAATCGAAATAAAGCTTTTGCAGCGCCTCATATCCTCCGCGATAGGCGTGACGCCGCAGGAGCTCAGTGGCGGTCGGCGGCGAGCCGGCCCGCGCGTCGAGAAGCACGACGCTGACCTCGCGCTTGGAGAAATCCTGAAAAATCACCGGCAGGTAGCCAATTACGAGCGCCAAGAAACCGAGTCCGATGCCCGCTTCCGTCACGGTTAAAAAACGCGTGGAGGGCGTGCGCGGAACGACTTCATCAAGCCCCAGCGTGAAGAAATTCGTTCCGCTGATATACAGCGCATCGGAAAAATGAATGGGAATGCGGTAGGTTTCCGTCGGCGGCCCGGCCGCCAGAATCAAGCAAGCGAAGCCGATGAGAAGACCGCAAGCCCAGACGACCAGGAGACACAACAGTGAGAGCGGGCCGAAGTAGCTGTAGAACGATTCGCGCGTCTTCAGCGATCCCATTTTGCGGCCGATCGCGCGCCACGGCATCCACGTCGCGCGATAGAAGACGCGCGTAAGCCGGAAGCGGCGCGTGACGCGCCGCGGCAGGATGATCGATTCAAACGCCTCCAGGAGCACGCCGAAGAGAATCGCGGCTCCCAGAATGATCAGGAATATGTTCATTCGCTTTCGAGCTTCGCGGTCATGCTGATTTCGGCCTTGAGAACGCGCGAAACCGGGCAGTTCGCTTTGGCGGATGCTGCGGCTGAGGCGAACGCAGTCCGCAGAAGCGCCCGGGCACACGCGCTGCAACGTCGAGGTGAATCTTGGTAATCGTCCATCCGGGCTCGAGCTTCTCGAAGGTGAGATCCGCGGACGTCTCGATCTTCTCCGCCGTGAGATGCATGGTCATCAACTGCGCCGAAAGCGCCATCGAGAAGCATGCCGCATGCGCCGCAGCAATCAGTTCCTCAGGATTCGTGCCACGGGAATTTTCGAAGCGCGTGGTGAACGAATAAGGCGTATCTCGAAGGACGCCGCTCTCGGTGTTAACAATTCCGGCGCCTTCGCGCAGATTCCCTTTCCAGATTGCCGAAGCCTTGCGTTGCATCCAGACCTCCTCGTGGACTAGCGGAGACTATCAGGACGTACAAACGAAAGATGCGGGAGCGTGGGCCTTCGATTCAAATACATCCATTCAATTCTGTCCGGACCCGTGCGAAGAATTATCGCGTCCAAACACGGCGCTGGATACCTGCTGAATGTGCGAAAGCCGGTCACTGTAGATATTTTCGTAGATGCCGAAGAGGAGAAACGGGATCATCGCCGCAACCACCCACAGCTTCGCGCGGCTGGACGCCTTCGCTTCCGGCTCCCAGCGAAATAACTGGCGCGATATTTCGAAGGAGACCCCGAGGCCGACGGCAAGAGCGATGACGTCAGTGAGCACCTCGCGCGGCGTCGCCATGTGCGTCATCGCGCCCTGCAGACCAGTTACCATGTACGTGGCCGGAGAGAACAGGCAGACGCGCTGGATCCAACCCGGCAGCACACTCAGCGGCACCGTCGCCCCGGACAGAAACAGGAACGCGGACCAGATCAAATTGTTGATGACCTGCGTCTCCTGCATCGTGTTGGTCACACTGGCGACGATCAATCCGAACGACGAGAATGTCGCCGCGCCGATCGACACCAGGACGAACACGTACCAGAGATTGCCCCACGTATGCATTCGAAACAGATAGCGGCAGATCACGATTTCAATCGCTACGGGAGGAAGAATCAGAACGTAGTTCGAAAAGATGCTCGACGCCAGGAGAGCGCCGGCTCCTACGGGTGCCAGCCTGAAGCGGCGCAGGATTCCTTGCTCGCGAAACATCACCAGCTGGACGCTGAGTCCCCAAAAACTGCCCATCACGGTAATCGTAAGGATCGAGCCCAGCACAAATGCGATGCGCTCGCTCTCGTGCTTGCCGAAAATGAATACGAAAAAGAAAAGGAACGCGAGCGGCATGATGATGCCGAAGAACATAAACGTTTTATTACGCAACGACAGAAGTATGCGGATCTTTGTCAACGCCCAGGTATGCTTCACGTATTCATTCCTCGCTATCTCATTCGCGCAGCCTGCGGCCCGTCAGCTCTATAAAGACGTCTTCCAGTGACGGCGAAAACATTTCCAGGCTCTGCAGTTCACTTCCTTCCGCTTCCAGCTGCTTCACCAGCGAGACGATCGTTTGCGGCGGCCGCGTCGAGTGCAATACATACACGCCGTCGAATTCCCGGGCCTCGGAAACGCCGTCGAGCGTTTTGAGCACGCCGTCCTGAGGCGGGCGTGACAGGCGCACTTCGATGCGCGTCGTGTTGCCGGAGCGCTGCTTGAGCTCGCGTGGCGTGCCTTCGGCGATAATCTTGCCGCGATCCACGATGGCGACGCGGTCGCAGAGCTTTTCGGCCTCTTCGATGTAATGCGTGGTCAGAAGGATCGTCTTCTTGTCGTTCTTCAATTCCTCGATGATGTCGTAGATCTCGCGGCGTACCTGCGGATCCAGGCCCGCTGTGGGCTCGTCGAGAAACAAGACCGTGGGATCGTTCACCAGCGCCAGGGCTAGCGCGAGGCGCTGTTTTTGTCCGCCGGAGAGCTGGCTGTAGAACGCGTCGCGTTTTTCTTCCAACTGAAATCGCTTCAGCAAAGCTTCGGTATCGGCTCTGCGGCGATAAAAATGGGCGAAGAGCGATAGCGCTTCGGCAACGCGCATTTTGTCCGGCAAAGCGGTGGATTGCAGGACGGCGCCAACTTCCTGCTTAAACCCCGCCCCGGCCGTTTGGGGATCCAATCCCGCGACATTTACGTTTCCGCGGTCCTGCGTCCGAAGCCCTTCGAGAATCTCAATCGTCGAAGTCTTTCCCGCGCCATTGGGACCCAGCAGTCCGAATACTTCGCCGGCATGGACTTCGAAGCTGACGCCGCGCAAAGCCTCAACTGCGCCATAGTTTTTGTAGAGATTCTCGACTTGAATGACGGGTTCGCTCATCGCAAGGTGCTCCGGTTCCTTGCCGGATGCGCGCCGGGTGGAGATTTGACGGGCGCGTTGATCGGCGCGCATTTTACGCGCGCGAGTACAATCTATACCACAGACGCGAGACTCCTGGCGCCATCGCGCCCAAGAGAACCGACTGAAGCGCCGGCCCTACGGTTTGCGGCCTTCCGCGCGCCGTGGCTTCCAGCCGTATTTTTTGTAGTTGATGCGCGCGCCGCTGATTTCGACGCCTTCCGCTTCCAGCATCTTCCGTTGCAGGGAACCAAAAGGCTCGCGGATTATGAGCTTCCCTCCGGCGCCGACGACACGGTGCCACGGAATTCCGCGGCCGCGCGGCGTTGCCGCCATCGCGTAGCCCACCACACGGGCGCCACCGCGCACTTTCACCGCGCGCGCGATCTCTCCATAGGTGGTAACGCGCCCGCGGGGAATTTGCTTCACCAGGCGATATACGGTGTCCCAGGTCATGACATCAGGTAATCCATTCGGCGCCGCCGAGCATCGAAACTAGAAGGGCAGAAGTTCGGCTGCACGCCAATTCACTCGCCGTCCGCTTCATACGCACTTACCAATCTCCTTGTAAAGTGTAGTGACCGATTCGCCGCAACTATTCCGAGCGCCAGGCATCCTATCATTGACGGTGTAGTGGACGGAACATACACTACGCCGCAGACGGCCCAATGCAGCCCAAAGGAGAGCGTTGTGGCATTCATTCGACGGAGAGGCAATTCCTACTATCTGGTGCATAACATCCGCCGGCGCGGGAAAGTCGAGCAGCTCCACCTGGCCCATCTCGGCGAGCGCCCACGCATCACGGACGAGGTGGTACGGCGGGTTTCGCGCGAGCATCCCTTACTTGCGCTCAATTGGTCACTGTTGCGCGAAAGGATAAATGGCCGCGTTGAACTCTTTGACATCCGTTCACCATATGTCCAAACTTTGGTTCAGTCTCTCCGCATAATGAATTTGGACCTGGCGGATTTGTCGCCGCCTGTACTTGCGACCGGGGGAGACGCATCGAGCCGCGAGCTGGTAACGCAGTTGCGGTTGCTTCGTTCGACGCTCGACGTCAAGCTCGAACAGATCGACAGGTCGCGAGCAAATTCATTTGGGCCGAGTCGGAGAGGCCGGTGATTGATCATGACCGTAGCGACACGCGCACGACATCTTGATCCGACACAACGCAGTTCGGAATCGCGCGATTTCGAGAACGGGCTGCGCAAGAAGATTGTCGGGCAGGATGAAGCGGTGCAAGCGGTGGTGGATTTGTATCAGGTGTTCCGCGCGGGATTGAACTCGCCGGGGCGGCCGGTGGGCAACTTACTGTTCCTCGGGCCGACCGGGGCGGGCAAGACGCGCGTGGTGGAAGCCACGGCGGAGATTCTGTTTGGCGATCCGCGCGCAGTGATCAAAGTGGATTGCGCGGAATTTCAGCACTCGCATGAGATTGCCAAGCTGATTGGCTCGCCTCCGGGATATTTGGGGCATCGCGAGACGCATCCGCTGATCACTCAGGAGGCGCTGGCGCAATTCCATACCGAGAAATTGAAGCTGTCGTTTTTGCTTTTCGATGAAATCGAGAAGGCTTCGGATGCGTTGTGGCAATTGTTGCTGGGAATTCTGGACAAAGCCACGCTGACATTGGGCGACAACCGCCGCGTGGATTTGTCGCAGACGATGATTTTCATGACTTCGAACCTGGGCGGCGGAGAAATCACCGAGTTGATGACGGGCGGGATGGGCTTCGCGCCGCAACAGCGGCCGGAGAACCAGGTGGGGCTGGACCAGAAAGTCGAGCGCACGGCTTCGGAAGCGGCCAAGAGGAAATTCGCTCCGGAATTCATGAACCGCATTGACAAGGTGGTAGTGTTCCATCCGCTGCGGCCGGAGCAACTCGAATCCATCCTCGAAATCGAGTTGGGGATGGTGCAGCAGCGCGTGCTGGAAACGGCGCGCGGGAGATTCCTGTTCCGGGTGACGCCGGCAGCGCGGGAATTTCTGCTCAAGGAAGGCACGGACTTGAAATATGGCGCGCGGCATTTGAAGCGCGCCATCGAGCGGCATCTGGTGTATCCGCTGGCGAGCTTGCTGGCGACCGAGCAAGTGAATCTGGGCGACGTTTTATCGATTGACTGGGACGATGACGGTCATCGCCTGGCATTTTTGAAGGAAGCGGAGAACGCGCTGGTTCCGATGCCAACTCCCATGACGGGTCTGGCCGCGGATGCTGCGCGTGCAAGTTCCGACGGCCGCGGCCTCTCGATTCCGGCGAGTACAATTGCGGTCGAGGCCGGACCGGGCCCGACGGTTTCGACATCGCGGGGCCACGCGAACGAGAAATCGGAATCGGACGGGCGGAAGAAGTAACTCGCTTCTCTACGGTTTCCAGCGCAGAACAGGCTTGCGCGCGGCAGAAACTTCGTCGAGGCGCCCGACGCGAGTGGAGTGGGGCGCAGCTTTCACCAACTCAGGATTTTTCTCGGCTTCCTCTGCAATCGCCTTCATTGCTTCAACGAACAGATCGCATTCTTCGCGGGACTCTGACTCCGTAGGCTCAATCATCAGCGCCCCCGGCACGATCAGCGGAAATGCCGTGGTGTAGGGATGGAAGCCGTAGTCAATCAGGCGCTTGGCGATGTCGAGCGTGTTGACGCCGAATTTCTTCTGCCGCGCATCGCTGAATACTACTTCGTGCAGCGAGGGCAAATCGTAGGGCAGATCGAACACGCCTTCTAGCTTCTTGCGAATGTAATTCGCGTTCACCACGGCGTCTTCAGTGGCTTGGCGCATGCCGGGGCCGTAGGCGAGCGTATAGGCCAGCGCGCGAAGCAGGACGCCAAAATTTCCGCAATACGCGCGCACGCGGCCAATAGATTTCGGGCGCACCGAATCCAAAATAAACTTTCCGTTTTCCTTTTCTACTACGACCGGCACGGGCAGGTACGGCTCCAGGAATTTTTTCACCACCACCGGGCCCGCACCGGGCCCGCCGCCGCCGTGCGGCGTCGAAAACGTCTTGTGCAGGTTCAGGTGCATCACGTCCACACCGAAATCGCCGGGGCGCGTGACGCCTGCGAGCGCATTCATGTTGGCCCCGTCCATGTACAGCAGCGCGCCGCGCTCGTGCAGGATGTCGGCGATTTCAGCGATGCGCGTTTCGAAAACGCCCAGGGTGCTGGGATTAGTGAGCATCAGCGCCGCGACGTCGTCGGTGACGAATTCGCGAAGGTTGTCGGTATCGAGCTGACCGCGCGCGTTCGACTTGATATTCTGTACTTCGTAGCCCGCGATCACCACCGACGCCGGATTGGTGCCGTGCGCGGAATCGGGGATCAGCACTTTCTTGCGCGCATTGCCGCGATCCTCGAGATAAGCGCGAATCATCAGCAGGCCGGTGAGTTCTCCCTGCGCGCCGGCGACCGGCTCCAGAGTTGCAGCGTCCATGCCAGTGATTTCCAGCAGGCATTTCTGCAAATCGCTCAGAATCCGCAAGCAGCCTTGCGATAGTTCCACCGGCTGGTAGGGATGTTCGCCGGCGAGGCCTTCGAGGCGCGCGACGAATTCGTTCACGCGCGGATTGTATTTCATGGTGCAGGAACCCAGCGGATACATCCCCAGATCGATGGCGTAGTTCCAGGTGGAAAGCCGCGTGAAATGACGAATGACTTCGATTTCGCTGACTTCCGGAAAGCCTTCCACTTCCGCGCGGACGAATTCCTGGCCCAATTCCTGCGCCGCGTCCACGGGCGGGACGTCCAGCGGCGGGAGCTCGATGCCGCGTTTGCCGGGGGCGGACTTCTCGAAGATCAGACCCTCGTTCTGGCTGACGTGGCGGCGTGCCTTGGTAATCTTGTCCGATTCCAAAGCGGCGCTTTCCTGCTCGGCTTTTAGACTCTCGCTCAACTTGCGGGTTCTCCTTAAACCGGAGTCTCAAGAATGCGTTTGATGCAGGAGACCAGACGTTCGATTTCGCTTCTCGGCATGGTCTCGGTGACGCAGAAAAGACCGCGTTTGGTTTGATCGGGATAGGCCGTGCCGATCGCCAGCGGGCCGATAATTTTGTCGCGCAATAGAGCCGCGTTGACCATTTTCACCGAGCGGGGAAGTTCGAGCACGAATTCATTGAATGTCGGCCCCGAAAATGCACGGCGCACTCCGGGAATGGTCTCCAGGGCCTGGCGAGCGAAGCGCGCCTTGGCCAGGTTCTGCTCGGCCACCTCGCGCAGACCTTGCTTGCCCAGCAGCGTCATGTGGATTGTGGCGGCAAGGGCGAAGAGCGCTTCGTTGGTGCAGATATTCGAAGTGGCTTTTTCGCGGCGGATGTGTTGCTCGCGGGTCGCGAGCGTGAGCACGAAGCCCCTGCGGCCTTCCGCGTCATAGGCCTGTCCCGCGAGGCGCCCGGGAAGTTGCCGAACGAATTTATCGCGCGTGGCGATTACGCCGACGTGCGGCCCGCCGTAGCTCGGAGCCACGCCGAGGCTCTGACATTCCATCGCCACGATATCCGCCTCGGAGGGCGGCTTCACGATGCCGAGCGAGACAGCCTCCGTGATCGCGTCCACCAGCAAAGCGCCACCCGCATGAGCGGCTTCTGCAAGGTCCGGAATGTCTTCGATGACTCCAAAAAAGTTCGGCGATTGAACAACCACCGCCGCAACATCCGCGAACGACTCCTTGCCAAGCGCTTCGCGATCGACCCGGCCTGTCGCAGTGAATCCAATTTCTCGAACCGTGAGGCCGAGATGCTTCGCGTAGGTCTGCAGCACCTGGCGATATTCGGGATGCAGCGTCCGCGCGACGAACACGGTGTGGCGGCTCGTGAGCCGCTCGGCCATCAGCACCGCTTCTGTAACCGCGGTCGAACCGTCATACATCGAGGCGTTGGCAACTTCCTGCCCAGTGAGCTGGCAGATCAGAGTCTGAAATTCGAAGATGGCCTCGAGCGTGCCCTGCGATATTTCGGCCTGGTAGGGGGTGTAGGAAGTCAGAAACTCGCCACGTTGAATCAGCGCATCGGTAACCACCGAGCGGACATGATTGTAAACACCGGCACCGAGAAACGAAGTGTAGCCGCGCGAGTTTTCTGCCGCGCGCTCCCGAAAATAATTGATGATCTCCGGTTCGGAGAGGGGGCCGGGCAGTTTCAGCGGATCGCGCAGCCGGAATTTCTCCGGAATGGTCTGAAACAAATCTTCGACGGTCGCCACGCCGATAGCATCGAGCATTTCACGCCGCTCGGATGGACTCTTGGGTAGATAGCGCATCAGGCTGAATGTTCCTTGGATTTCTCCGCGACGTAGGCCATATAGGCTGCCGAATCCATCAACGCGGAAGCCTCGGAGGGATCGGAAAGCTTCAGCTTGATTAGCCAGCCTCCCGCGTGGGGTTCCTGATTGACCTTTTCGGGCGAGTTCGCCAGCCCGTCATTCACGGCCGTGACTTCACCGGAAACCGGGCTATAGACTTCGCTGACCGCTTTTACGGATTCGATCGTGCCGAGGCTCTGCCCGGCCTTCAACTGCGTCCCAACCTTTGGCAAGTCCACGAAGACAACGTCACCGAGCTCGCTTTGCGCGTAGTCGGTGATCCCGACGGTGCCAGTGCCGCCTTCTACTTTGACCCACTCATGGTCTTTCGAATAGCGGAAGTCCGCTGGATACATGCTGGCTCCTTAAAAAGCGCCGCAGACGCGGCAGCCCTTCACTTCGCCCTTTTGTAGAAAGGCAGTTGGACGGTGCGCGCCGGCACGGCCTGCTCCCTTACAATGATCTCAATGTTCGTTCCGATGCTCGATTGTGCGGCGGGAAAGTAAGCCATTCCGATGTTCTTTTTCAAGAAGGGCGCCGGGCCGCCGCTGGTAACTCTGCCCACTTCGCACCCGCCAATCACAACACAATAACCATCGCGGCCGATGCGTTTATCCATCATTTCAAAGCCGACAAGCTTGCGCTCGATTCCGCGCTGCTTTTGAGCGACCAGTTTATCGCGGCCGAGGAATTCTCCCTTATCGGGCTTGCAAATCCATCCCAACCCGGCTTCCCAGGGCGTTGTGGTCTCATCGATTTCATGACCATAGAGGCACATGCCAGCTTCCATTCGCAACGTATTGCGAGCCCCCAGGCCACAGGGAAGCACGCCCTCCGAGGATCCGGCGTCGAGCAGGCGATTCCAGAGCTTCTCCGAATGTTCCGGTGAGAAATAAATCTCGAAGCCGTCTTCGCCTGTGTATCCGGTGCGAGCAAGCATGCAATCCACGCCGTCCACCCTGCCGAACGTGAAGTGATAGTAGCGAATCGGCGCCAGCGGCACGCTGGTGAAGCGCTGCAGCAGCTCCTGTGCCTTGGGGCCCTGAATGGCCAGAAGCGAGTAGCGGTCGCCGGTGTTTTCCACCTCGGCTCCGACTCGATTGTTGCTGCGAATATGCTCGAAATCGCTGTCCTGATTTCCGGCATTAACACAGAGAAAGTAGTGATGCGGCGAAATCCTGTGAACTAAAAGGTCGTCCACAAACGTGCCGGCTGCGGTCATTAGCCCTGTATATTGAACCTGGCCGTCCACGAGGTTCGCAGCGTTGTTGCAAGTCACATGCTGCACCAGATCGAGCGCCTGCTGGCCGCGGATCTCGATTTCTCCCATGTGGCTGACGTCAAAGATCCCCGCATTGGTGCGCACCGCGATGTGCTCGGCAATAATCCCGGAATACTCCACGGGCATGTCCCAGCCGCCGAAGTTGACCATTTTGGCCCCCAGGCGGCGATGGGCAGCATTAAGAGCGGTTTTGCGGAGCTCTGCGGTAGCGGGCGTGCTCACAAATGGAGTCTCAAAATTGTGACCGCTGTTCACCGTAGCATGTGAGTTTTCGAGTGTCAAGAAACGCCCCGCGCGCAGATGGCCGCTGTGTTGCCCTCGCCGTGCCCTCCCCCAATTGCAATCCTCCCTGGCGAGGAAAAACGGCTCCGGACCGCGTGCAGAAACCGTTATTTTGTTGCGGTTAGAACGGACCCCGGTTCTTTATTTTCAGTGAGTTAGGTCGATTTCTACCTGATTTGGTGTTGCGGGTAGAATTTCCGGCTTGGGCGGTGAGAATGGCGGTTGATTCTCATTTTGAAGCGGGGATTGCTCGGACTTTGGGTGCATACGCTGGTAGATTAGGCGTTGATGCCGTATGTGTCAATGGTACTTGTTGTGGCAATGCGGAGAGACGGGCGCCAGGGATGCAGGTCCGCGCGCGATTGTAGATGTTGTTGCGGTGTGATCGTCAGAGGGCGGACGAAGCCCCGCCCCTACGACCGAAAGGAGTGCGGAAGGGGAGGAGTTGGCGGCCGCGGGACGTGCCGACGGCGGCGGGCGCAGCGAGCGGCGCCCCCACGGCCGGAGATGCGAGAACATACATCCAACGCGGGCCGGTGGTTGGCCCCGGCCCCTACTTGGAATCAGTTGACGCTAAGCGTCTTGTCCGGGGGTTTGGCTTGGCCTATAGTTGCCGGAGCGGGGACTGTGTTGCGTAATTTGCCGGGGGAGGCTGATGAGCGGCCCGGTTCTGTGTATGCAGTGCGACAAGACTGAGGAGAAATGCAGCTGCGACAAATATTGCTGTTTTTGCCAGTCGCAGCAAGGCGTACGCTTGTGCATAGACGGGCTGTATTATTGTCCTGACTGCCGTGAAGCAGTTGATGTCCGCGTGGTGGACGCGCGTGGGGAGTAGTCAGACGCACACCGAATTCGATTTCGACAACGATCCGCGACTGGCGACGGCGCTGGGGCCGCTATTGGAGCAAACTGCAGAGCGCCTGGGAATGAGTGATGACTCGCTGCGAAAGCTGGAGGCGGCGGCGCGCGAGGCGTGGAAGAACTGCTGGCAGCAGCTGAATTCCAGCGGCGAGAAACTGCATTTGGAGTGCGAAGAATACGAGGACCGCATCGAACTGACCTTTCGTTGCGCGGGCAATTCCGGTTCGTCAATGGAGGCCTGCGCCAAGGAATTGAAGGCGAAAGTGGATGACGTTAGTTTCGAGAAGGCTTCAGGAAAACCGCAGCTAAAGCTTACGGCCTACGCCAACCGGCGCTAGGGCACCTTGGCGATTTGCATTTCTGCTCGATCTTTTATTCCTCCATGGCTTTGTTGACGTCACAGCATCAGGACTTTTGATTTATGCAGAGGCGGGTGGGGAGAGTTGTGGCCATTTTTACGCCGCCGGGCGGAGCAAGCCCCGCCCCTACGGCCGAAAATCCAGAGCGCGCCGAGGATTTCAACAGAGCTTCCCTACATCTGGGTGTTGAATGCTTTGGCGCGGATCAGGACGTTGAGCTGATCTTCCGTGATGGGAATCTCGATCTTGACGCGGTCGCCGGTGGCGGCGACGCTTACGCCGTCGAGGGCCTTGGCGACTTCGGGATGAGACTGGGCTTCCTGATAGCGGCGGTACATCACGCCCGCTTGCGCCGCGGCAGCGAGGACGTTGGCATCATCCACTGAATTGCAGACTGCCTGGAAGTGGGCATCCACTCCGCTATCCGCCTGAACGTAAATTACCATCGCTTTCAAGCGATCAATGATGGCCGAGGCTTGCGGGAATTGGCCGGCTTGAGGCAAAAGCTGCTGCATGGCGATGTGGGTGTAATGCTCATCGAGAGCGGCCCAGAGAGTGCCATGGCCGTTGGCTTCGGAGATTAACGGGAACATCTGTTCGTTGCGCAGCAGGCTTTCCGAGCCGCCGAAGTGCACATCGATCAGCTTCTCGAGGGCTGCGCGGTTGCCGAATGCTGCGGTATTGGAATCGAGGAAGAAGAACAGAATGTCCCCGGCGCCGGCGCCCGAGCCGAATGCGTATAGGTGGTAGCCGTGAACTTCAATGGAGGGGACTTTCTGCAGCTTGAGCTTGTCCTCGATGGCGCTGGGGGTGAAGCCGCCGAGCGCTACGCCGAGAATCTGTTCGCCGTTTTCTTTCGAGGAGACGATGGCCCAGGCCATTTCGTCCACCTGGGTATTGGGATCGATGCCTGCCGCCGCCAGGAACTGCTCGAACTGGCGCATATTGCCGGGCAGAATTTGATCGCGGAGCTGCGGAAACCAGGGGCGCGAACGCGCCGCCTTCATGTCGGCATAGGCGAACTCGGCGACTTCTTTCGGGAACATGCCGATGACGTCGGTGCTCAGCGAACCCGCGAGCGCGCGGCGAGTCCACCGTCCGGGAATGGCGGCGACGATCGTGGCGATCAGTGCTGAACAGAAAAGCAATCTTGCGAGTGAGCGATTCATCGTTTCGTTTTCCTCGTGGGTGCGCCTTAAGATTTCCCGCTTACAAATTCCGGCCTGTTCCTACCACACTCTCACCTACGCGCGCTTCCAGAGCTGCAGTCTCTGCGCGCATCTGACGGGCAAAATCTGGGTCGGTGATGGATTCCAGATTGATGGCGACATTTTCCAGAGCGCCTCTTACGGCGGCGACGGCCATCAAGCGCCCGACACGAAGGTCCGAAGACATAGAAGCGCTGGCGATGGGTTCCAGTTGCCCGAGGCGTTCGTAAACGGCAACGGCGGCGCGAGCGACTTCGAGCGGAACTGCGGCGGCACCTTGCAGAGTGGCCTGAATGGCGCTTTCGCGGGCTTGCTGCTCTTGAGGCGAGGATTGCGGCAGTTTATACGCTGCCATTACGGCATCGAATGAGGCTGCGTCGCGGTCAATGGCGCGACTCAGCTGTGTCGTGGTGCTATGGAATTCGGCGGCGGCGTCGCTCAGGTCATCTACAAAAGCTGCCTGCGATTTCTTTTTGCGCGAGAGCGTTGCGACCATGTGGCCGAGGCTAGCCGCCAGTGCACCGGCGAGCGCGGCGACTGAACCTCCGCCGGGAGTCGCTGTGGGCTGCGCTACGGCATCCAGGAATGGCTGGGCGAGCGCGGCGAGTTTGCCGCCTGGCTCGAGGGCCGCGCCGCTTAGTGACGCTTGCAGGCGATTCTCCAGCACCTGCGCTGGCGAAAAATTTTCCAATTGCAGATAAAAGTCGGCGGTGAGTTCGATGGCGCGCTTGGGAATCAGGCCTACGATTTCACTGCCCACGATGGCGACGCCGTAGCGTTCGGCTTCGCGTTTGACCATCTCGAATACGCGATGCAGCGGGGTTTGCTCGAAATCGGTCATGTTGATGGATACCTGTGCCAGATTGCGCGCGCGCAAATCCACGCCCATGGCTTTTACGTAGCGCAGGCCGCCGTTTGAGAAACGGATGTTCTTGGCGATTTTTTTTGCGATTTCGAGATCGGGGGTGTTGAGATTGATGTTGTAGGCGACTAGAAACTTTCGCGCGCCTACTACGACTGCGCCGGCCGTTGGATGCAGACGCGGCTCGCCGATATCGGGTGCGCGATCGGGATTGCGCGGCACTTCCGCCAGCAAGCCTTCGAATTGGCCTTTGCGGATATTTTCGAGATTGGCGCGCTCGGGGTGTTGGGCGGCCGCTTCGTAGAAATAGACGGGAATGCGGTAGCGCTCCCAGATTTCGCGGCCGGTGCGCTTGGCGAGGGCGACGCAGTCTTCGAGGGTGACGCCTTCAATGGGTATAAAAGGAACCACGTCGGTGGCGCCCAGGCGCGGATGCGCGCCGGAATGCTTCGTGAGGTCGATCAACTCGAGGGCTTTGCCCACGCCGCGCATCGCCGCCTCAGCCACCGCTTCGGGTTCGCCCGCCAGGGTGACCACCGAGCGATTGTGATCGGCGTCGCTCTCGCGGTCGAGCAGATAGACGCCTTCGATTTCGCGCATGGCCGCTATGATCGCGTCCACTTTCGCGGTGTCGCGTCCTTCGGAGAAATTCGGCACGCACTCGATCAATCGTTTCATTTAATTCGCAATGCTTTCTCTCGCGCCGGAAACGGCTCGCGCTCCATCTTATTTGATTTTACGGCCAGCGGCCAGTTGTCGTCGTTGATTGGCCGGCCATTGTTTTAGCATCAATCCGGGCACCGTGCTGATCCGACTGGACGAATGTTTCTGAAAAAGACAACGAATTGGATTTGAAGGCGTGCCGGAAGTTCTCGTGAGGAGATACTGATATCACGGTAGTGCTTCCGTGGGTTTCTGTCTGGAGGGATTTGCGTGCCGAAGAGTGTGCTGATCATCGGGTCCATCTTGATTGCGGCTGTGGTCGCGGCGTTCTTTTTCCGTCCTGGAGCTACGGGAACGGGCGCATCTGGTACTCCGGTGGACAAAATTGCGCCGAAGTGGACTTACGACACTAGCGAGCCAATTTCTGGGGCGTTGGCGATTGGCGATGATGGAACGATTTACGCTGCGGGCCAGGTCGGCGATCTCTTTGCTCTTAAGCCTGACGGAACTGTGGCCTGGAAAATCAGGACCGGCCCGGTGCAAGATTCGCCGGTAATCGGATCCGACGGCGCGATTTATGTGACCACTTCGGCGGGCCAGGTGGTTGCGATCAACGCCAGTGGCACAATGCGGTGGGACCGCCCCATTGATACGGTTTTGAACTACAACGAGGCCGGTGGGGCCATCGATCACAATTTCTATTACACTTCCGGGCGTCACGGACTGATTTCCGTTTCGCTGGATTCGGGCGAGAAGCGTTGGGAAACCGCGATTCCATTCGCGCAAAATGGCTCTCCGGCGATTTTGCAGAATGGTTTGATCATCTATCCCGGCCATGGACGTTTGAATGCCATCGATTCCAGCGGTGATCCGCGCTGGTCGTTTCCGAATCTCACAGCAGAATCGATTCGGAAGAATGGCGGCTGGCCGCCGCCCGGGGATTCCTATTTCAACTCGGGGATTGCGCTTGGTCCCGACGGAACGATTTATGGTGCTGCTGGAAATGCGCGCTTTGTAGCCGTGGGGCAGGATGGCCAATTGAAGTGGGAATTTAAGACGCACACCGGCAGTAAGGCTGCGGCGGTGGTGGCCACGGATGGCACAGTTTACTTCGGGGGCGAGAATGGGATTCTTTACGCGTTCGATCCAGCGGGAAATATGAAGTGGCAATTGCAGATCCAGGGCGCGCTGGATGCTTCGCCGGTGTTGGCCGAGGATGGAACGATTTATGTTCTGGGGACCGAGTTTGCTGCGGTGTCTCCGGACGGGAAGAAGCTTTGGTCGTTTCGAACCAATGGGGCTTCGACTTCATCGCCTACGATTGGGTCGGATGGTACGGTGTACTTCGCTACGTCACAGGGTGTGGTGACGGCCGTGGCTGGAACGGGCGGGGGATTGATGGCTAGTTCCTGGCCGAAATTTCAGCACGATTTGCGTAATTCTGGTGCGGTGCAGTAGGGCTGCCTTCAGCTTGAGTTTCTTCGAGTTTTACATAGTGGCAAAGCATCACGCTTCCAAATTCTCGTTAATGTCGCTTTGCGTTTCGGGGGAAATCCGCCATCAATCGGCGGCGTGCCCGGCACGGCTTAAGCGCGGGCCCTATGTTCTCGATTCGGCAATCACGCTTACGCTTGCTGATCACATCGCTTGTCTTGAATAAACGAGCTGGCCTCGCTTGAATGTCATCCAGCAGGTGTTCACACCGAAGTAGTAGGGAATTTCGCGATAGTCGGCTACATCGAATATGGCTATATCTGCGATCTTGCCTGGTTCTAACGAACCGGTGCGCTGGTGGCGGCGCAGCGAGTATGCCGGATTGATTGTGGCGGCGGTGATGGCTTCGGCCGGAGTCATGCGTAGCTGATCGCAGGCTAGCGAAAGGATCATCTGCATGTTCACGGTGGGGCTTGTGCCGGGATTGAAGTCCGTTGCCACCGCGATGATTGCGCCGGCTGCGATCAATTCGCGGGCTGGAGCACAGTGGTTCAATCCCAGATGAAAGCAACAGCCCGGTAGAAGCGTGCAGACCACGTCCGACTTTGCCAGGGCGCTCACATCAGCGCGGTTGATTTTCTCGAGGTGGTCGGCGCTGGCCGCGCGCAGCTTCACGGCCAGACGCGCTGCGCCGGTGCGGGTGAGCTGCTCGGCGTGAATTCGCGGTGTTAGCCCACAGACCAGGCCTGCGGCCAAAATGTGCTCGGCCTGCCTGACATCAAACGCGCCGCGGTCGCAGAAGACGTCGCAATATTGCGCCAGGCCGCTGCGAGCTACGTAGGGAATCCAGATGCGCGCGACCAGATCGGCGTAATCATTCGGTCGCTTGCGATATTCGGGCGGCACTACGTGAGCGCCAAGAAAAGTGGTGGCAATGTCGAGCGGTTGCTCGAGGCGCAGTTCGCGCATGACTTCGAGCGTCTTGATTTCGTTGGCGAAGTCGAGGCCGTATCCGGTCTTGGCTTCGAGCGTGGTGGTGCCGTGGGCGGCGAAGTAGCGCAAGCGTGCGTGCGCCCGCGCTTTCAGATCTGCTGCGGAAGCGGCCCGCAATTTTCGAACGCTGGAAAGAATCCCGCCGCCGGCTTTGGCGATTTGCTCGTAAGTTGCGCCGGCGATGCGCTGCTCGTATTCCGCGGCGCGGCTTTCGGCGAACACCAGATGCGTGTGCGAATCCACGAATCCGGGCATGGCCACGCGGCCGCCGACGTCTATCTTCTTCGCGCGGCGCGCTTCCGGGCGGCGTTCGATCGCGTGGCGCTGGCCGGCGGCCAGAATCATTCCGTCCTGCAAAAGCAGGGCGCCATCGCGAATGATGCCGAGATCGCGCAGCGAACGGCCGCGACGCGGCGCCGGACCGCGCAAGGTGAGAAGTTGCGAACAGCCTGTAATCAGAATTTCGTTCATAGTCAGCCGAAGAGTGTAGCGTTTACGGCAAACGATGACCACAGCAAGGCGCTAATTCTTTGACTGTAGAATTGCCTGCCTTATGATGCCTGCGGCTGAACCTCTGCTAGCCGATCGAACTGACGTGCGCGAGGTAGGACCATGATGGGACGAATCGTAAGAATTGGAATCGTAATCCTCATTGTTGGCGCATTTGTGGTGGCTCGCGGCTGCCGCGCGCGCGCTACGAGCGCTGCAGATCAGCCATTCGATGTCATCATTCGCAATGCGCATATTCTCGATGGCACCGGTTCGCCCTGGTACACGGGAGATATCGCCATTCGGGCTGGGCGTATCGCTGCGATCGGCCGCCTGAGTGATGTTTCCGCGAAGACCGCGATTGACGCGCAGGGCCGCGTTGTCGCGCCCGGATTTATCGACATGTTGGGCCAATCCGAGATCACCATGCTTGTCGATGCGCATCTTCCTTCCAAGATCTATCAGGGCATCACTACGGAAATTACGGGCGAAGGCAGTTCCATCGCTCCGCTGACGGACGCAATTATCGAGGGCGACCGTGTGCTCTTCGAGCACTTTCATATCACTCCGGACTGGCGATCGTTGCAGGATTACTTCGCGCGGCTTGAGAAGCAGGGAATGGGCATAAACCTGGCCAGTTACGTCGGTGCCACGCAGGTGCGGCGCGCTGTGATCGGCGATGCGGATCGCGATCCGAGCAGCGAGGAGCTCGAGCGCATGCGCGCGCTGGTTGCCCAGGCGATGCGCGAAGGCGCAATGGGCGTTTCGACTTCGCTGCAGTATCCGCCGGCGCCGTACGCCAAGACGGATGAGCTGATTGCGCTTGCAGCCGTGGCTTCGCATTATGGCGGCATCTATGCCACGCACATGCGCAGCGAAGGCGATGCCATTATGCAGGCGCTGGAAGAAACGGCGCGAATCGCACGGGAAGCTAAGATCCCGGCGGAAATTTGGCATCTGAAAGTAGCCGGCAAAGAGAATTGGGGCCGCATGCCGGAAGTGGTGGCGTTCATTGAACGCGCGCGCGCGTCTGGTCTGGACATCAGCGCCAACACCTACGCGTACACGGCGTGGAACAATTCGCTGTCGGCATTCGTCCCGCCATGGGCGCATGACGGCGGGGACGCCAAATTGATCGAGCGGCTGCGCGATCCGAAAATGCGCGAGCGCATAAAGAAAGACATGGATACTCCGGCTAGCAATTGGGACAACGAATGGAGCGAAATTCCCGGGGCTGAGTCCATCCTGGTCAGCGAGGTGCAGAATCCGAAGCTGCTGCCACTGCAAGGCAAAACTTTTGCGGAAATCGCCAAGGCGTGGAACGAGGACCCGCAGGATGCAATTTTCGATTTCTTGATCCAAGACAATGCGTACACCTACGTTTCCGTGTTCGGCATGCAGCAATCGGATGTGTCGCTGGCGCTGCAGCAGCCGTGGGTTTCGATTGATAACGATTCGAAGGGCACATCGCCGGAAGGGATTCTTGGCCAGGAGCACCCGCATCCGCGGGCCTACGGCACGTTCCCTCGCATCCTGCATAAATACGTGCATGACGAAAAACTGCTGACCTTGCCGGACGCGATTCGGAAATTCTCGGCGTTGCCGGCACAAAAAATGGGTTTGAGCGATCGTGGGGTTTTGAAGCTCGGCATGTGGGCTGACATCGTAATCTTCGATCCCGATAAGGTGCACGATGTCGCTACATTCGAAAATCCGAATCAGCTTTCGGTGGGGATGGACTATGTGCTTGTGAACGGCGTTCCCGTTATCGCCGAGGGCAAAATGACGAATGCGCTGCCGGGGAAGGTTTTGCGAGGGCCGGGGTACGGCAAGGAATAGGGGAACCGAGCACGGCCACACCCGCACGAAGCGGAAAAACAAAACCTCAGCGGCTAAAGCCGGCGGATTGATGCGGCTTTTTCGGCACGGTTGAAGCCGTGCCCTGACGAAGCGTCGGAATTCACACGCACAGGGTTTGAGGCCCGTTTTGATTCCCAGCCATTTTTCCGCAAGCTGCCAAGGCCGGCGCGGCCCTTTGAGGCCCAGGGTAAATTAGCAGCCGCGCCCGCGAAGAATCTTGGTGGCGACCTAGGCGCTGGCTGCTTTGCCTAGAAATGCCGGGGCGAAGACTTCGGTGGCAAACGTCTCGATTGAAGTTGGTGTTGTATTTTCTGCGGAGCGGGGCTCGAGCGCTTTCATCCAGCCGTTGTTCAATGATTCGATCATCTCGATCATCAATTTCACGGCGCTGCCCGACATGCCCATCTGCTTCATGGCCATCTCGACCGCGAAGCTTGGAAACTGGGTATAACCGAGAGTTGGCTTGCCGATGGCCTTGCCGAAAACCGCGGCGGTTTCTTTCATGCTGACGTCGCGCTGGCCGAGCAGCTCGCGCGTGGTCTTGCCTGTGAAGTTGAGCTGCAGCAGCGCTTCCGCGGCGTAGGCACCGATGTCCCGCGTGGCGATTTGCGCCAGCGGCAAATCGGCCTTCAGCAATCCGCCGCTCGTTCCCATCGTTTGAATGATTTTCACCTGCACCAGATTGTTTTCCATGAAGTACGTGGGGCGTAGGATGAGTGCGTTGAGATTCGCTATGCGCTGAATTTTCTGTTCAAAGGAATACAGCCCATTCACCGGCCCAACGCGCTCGGATTTGTCCGCGCCGATGCTGCTTAGGCAAATCGCATGGGAGACGCCGGACTTCTCGATCGCGGCCGCGAGGGAATCCGTAACACGCTCCTGATCGCCGCGAAAATCCTCGGCCTTGGTGTCTGACGTGAGCATCGCGTAAACAGCGCGCGCTCCATCGAAGGCTCTCGTCAGCGCGTCGGTGTCTTTGACATCTGTGGCGAAGGCCTCCGCGCCCTGGGCCACGAAGCGCTCGAGTTTTTCCTTGGTGCGCCCGATGACGCGCACCTTCTCGCCCTTTGCCAGCAGCGTATCTGCGATCACGCTGCCTGTGTGTCCTGTCGCTCCTGTGATTACGAACATGGCCATCCTCCCGGTTTGTCTGCTGTCATTTCAAGAGATGCGCGTCCGGCGTTGCGCAGTTCACATCATTGGAATCTTCACGCCCGACTTGCGCGCGAATTCAATCGCCTCAGGGTAGCCGGCGTCCACGTGTCGCGCCACGCCGATGCCGGGATCGTTGGTCAGGACGCGCTCGATGCGCGCGGCCATCTCTTTCGTGCCGTCGGCAACGGTCACCTGTCCGGCGTGCAGCGAATAACCGATACCCACGCCGCCGCCATTGTGGATGGAAACCCAGCTGGCACCGCTGGCGGCGCTCAACAGTCCGTTGAGCAAAGGCCAGTCCGCGACGGCATCTGAACCATCGCGCATGGATTCTGTTTCGCGATAAGGCGATGCGACCGAGCCGCAATCGAGATGATCGCGGCCCATCACGATCGGAGCTTTCAATTCGCCGCGGGCCACAAGCTCATTGAGCGCCAGACCGAATTTGTCGCGCTCGCCGTAGCCCAGCCAGCAGATCCGTGCGGGATAACCCTGAAACTTGACGCGCTTCTGTGCCAGCTTGATCCAGCGCGTGAGCACTTCATCGTGCGGAAACATTTCCAGAACGAGTTGATCAGTGCGATGAATGTCGGAAGGGTCGCCTGAGAGCGCGGCCCAGCGGAAGGGGCCGCGGCCTTCGCAGAATAGCGGGCGAATATACGCGGGCACGAATCCAGGGAAGTCGTAAGCGTTCTTGACGCCTTGCTGAAAGGCGAAGGTGCGGATGTTGTTGCCGTAATCGAACGTCACCGAGCCCAATTTCTGCAACGCCAGCATTCCTTCGACATGCATGGCGATGGATTCGAGCGAGCGCTTCTGGTACTCCGCGGGATCGCTCTTGCGCAAATCGATGGCTTGCTCGAGGCTCATGCCGCGTGGCACGTAGCCGTACAGCGGATCGTGAGCGCTGGTCTGGTCGGTCAGCAGATCGGGCACCACACCGCGGCGGGCCAGCTCCGGCACCACGTCCGCGCAATTTCCGACCAGCCCGACCGAGGTTGCTTCGCGCTTGCGTACTGCGTTCTTCAAAATGCGCAGCGCTTCGTCGAGATCGTTGACCATCACGTCGCAGTATCCGGCCTTTACGCGACGCTTGATGCGTTCGGGATCGACATCAATGCCGAGAAACGCGGCGCCATTCAACGTGGCGGCCAACGGCTGCGCACCGCCCATGCCGCCCATTCCGCCGCTGGCAATCAGCTTTCCGGCCAGGTCGCCGCCAAAATGTTTCTTGCCGGCCGCCGCGAACGTCTCGTAGGTGCCCTGCAAAATCCCCTGCGTGCCGATATAAATCCAGCTGCCGGCGGTCATCTGGCCGTACATCATCAGGCCCGCGCGATCCAGCGCGTCGAACTGCTCCCAATTGCTCCAGTGGCCGACGAGGTTGGAATTGGCGATCAGCACGCGCGGGGAATACTCGTGGGTGCGAAAGATTCCTACGGGCTTGCCGGACTGCACCAGCAGGGTTTCGTCGGAAGCCAATTCTTTCAATGCTTTCACGATGGCGTGATAGCAATCCCAATTTCGCGCCGCTTTGCCGCGCCCGCCGTATACGATTAGTTCTTCCGGCTTCTCGGCAACCTCGGGGTCGAGGTTGTTCATCAGCATGCGCATGGCGGCTTCCTGCTGCCAGCCGCGGCAGGAACGCGTGGTGCCACGCGGGGCGCGTACCACGGGCGCAGCCGCGCGCTCGGCCTCCGCAGTTCGATCCATAGCGCCTTCCTCCGCAACACATCTTATCGCAGCCATCGCGCCAAGTCACAGCCGGCACGATGCCGGGGCAGAGGTCCTCGATGCCACGATTTGGCCGCGAATTGGGACGCGTTTGCACGTCGTGTGCGCACTGGGTTACATTGGGTCAGAGCCGATGCCTTATCCTTCAGTCACAAAATGTTTTCTTGACGCCGTGGACCGCTACGCCTGCCCGCGCGCGCAGATTATCAAGATGGATGGAGAATGGAGGTCAATTTCCGCGGGCGAGATGCTGCGCCGGGTAGCGGGTCTGGCCAAGGCATTGTCGGTGCTGGGAGTGAAACCGGGCGACCGGGTCGCGCTGCTTGCGGCGAACAGACCTGAATGGCACATCGTGGATTTCGCAATCCTGGGCATCGGAGCGGTGCACGTTCCTCTGTATTTCAATGAATCGCCCGACCGCATGGTGTACATCATCAACGACTCGGGCGCAAAAATAGCCATCGCGGCGGGCGAAGAACAGGCGCGCCGGCTAGTGTCATGCCGCGAACGGCTGACGAGCGTCGAGCAAATCATTGCGGTCTCGCCGCCAGCGGGGCTGAGCGGGGAAATTTTGCGTTACGACACCTTGATCGCTTCCGCCGGCGATTCCGATATCGCCGACTATCGCCGTTCCGCAGCGACTGTGACTTCCGATCAGCTTGCTTCGATCATTTACACCTCGGGAACCACTGGCGAGCCCAAGGGCGTGATGCTTACGCATTCGAATCTGAGCTCGAATGCGCTGGACGGTCTGGGTGAGACGGAAGTCGGCCCGGGTGATATCGGGTTGTCGTTTTTGCCGCTCTCGCACGTTTACGAACGGGCCATCGACTACGGCTATATTTTTCGCGGTGTGGAAGTGGCCTACGTCGAGCGCATTGAGGATGTCCCGCAGGCGCTGCTCGAAGTGCATCCAACGATTGTCGCGGCGGTGCCGCGATTCTTTGAAAAGATTTACGGGAGCATTTTCGAGAAAGCGCGTCGCGAGCCTCCGGCCAAGCGCAAAATTTTTGATTGGGCGATGCGCGTGGCGAGAGAGGCGACGCCGTGGCGGGCTTACGGCCGGCCAGTGTCTCCGTGGACGAAATTGCAGTGGGAAATCGCCAATGCGCTGGTTTATTCGAAAATTCGCGCGGGCCTCGGTGGGCGAGTGAAGACGTTTTCATCGGGCGGCGCGCCGCTGGCGGTTGAACTTGCCGAATTCTTTGCGGCCATCAACGTGAATATATTGCAGGGCTACGGGCTGACGGAAACGTCTCCCGTGGTTGCCGCCAACGCCAGTGGCGCCAATAAGGTCGGGACCGTCGGCCGGCCGATTCCCAATGTCGAAGTGAAAATTGCCGAGGATGGGGAAATCCTGGTGCGCGGCGCTTGCGTGATGCAAGGCTACTATCGCAAGCCGGATCAGACGCGTGAGTCCTTCACGCCTGATGGCTGGCTGCGCACCGGTGACATCGGCCATCTCGATCCCGATGGGTATCTTGTGGTGACCGATCGCAAGAAGGAGCTGCTGAAAACGGCCGCCGGGAAATTCGTAGCGCCGCAACCGATCGAGAATCGCCTTAAAACCAGCCCGTATATTGCCAATGCGATGGTGGTCGGCGATCGGCATAAGTTTGTCAGCGTGCTTCTCTTTCCCAATTTCGATGCGCTTATGGCGAAAGCTCGGGAGGCGAGGCGTGAGCTGCCCGAGCGAGAGCAACTGGGTTCGGATCCGTGGATCAACCAGGTTTTGCGCGGCGAGCTGGACCGTTTGACCGACGATCTCGCGCAATACGAAAAGCCGAAGCGCTTTGCCGTAATTTCCGAGGATTTCACGTTGGCCAACGGCGAATTGACTTACACGATGAAGCTCAAGCGTCGCGTGATCGAGCAACGCTATCGCGATCTGATCGAAGGGCTTTACGCCGACGTCGAAGAGCCGCGGCCGCAGCATCTTTCCTGAGGTTTCGTGCGAGGCGCGGTAGGCAGTAAACTATCGGCAGGAGAATTTTAATGGCGGATGAATTGATTATTGCCGGCCGCGCGTTTCGATCGCGGCTGATTGTCGGAACGGGAAAATATCGCAGCTTTCAGGAAATGGCGCGAGCGCACGAGGCTTCCGGCGCCGATATGGTTACGGTTGCGGTGCGACGCGTCAATTTGACCGATCGCTCCAAGGAATCGTTGCTCGATTACATCGATCGTCAGACGCTGTTCATTCTTCCCAACACCGCGGGCTGCTATTCGGCTGATGAAGCGATTCGCACGGCGCGACTGGGCCGCGAAGTCGGCCTGTCTGAATGGGTGAAACTGGAAGTGATCGGCGACGAGCAGACATTGTTCCCGGACACGGAAGCGCTGGTCAGTGCGACGAAAGTCCTTGCGAAGGAAGGATTCATCGTCCTCCCGTACACGAGCGACGATTTGATCGTGGCGCGCAAGTTGATCGACGCAGGAGCCGCAGCGGTGATGCCGCTTGGCGCGCCGATTGGCTCGGGCATGGGCATTCAAAACGTGGCCAATCTTCGGATTCTGCGGGAGCGCATTATGGAAGTGCCTCTGATCGTGGATGCGGGAGTGGGCACAGCTTCCGACGCGACCGTCGCGATGGAATTGGGCGCCGACGGCGTGCTGATGAATACGGCGATTGCAGGCGCGCAAGAGCCGGTGCTTATGGCCGAAGCCATGCGCGACGCTGTAAGTGCAGGGCGCAAAGCTTTTATGGCGGGCCGCATCCCTAAAAAACTCTACGCCACGGCCTCGAGCCCGCTTACCGGCGTGGTTCGATAGGGTCTGTAGCTCTTTCGAAGGACCGCCAGAATGAATCTGCCTGAGAATTCGACGAGCGAACGTCGTCTCGTCGTAGGGCTCGTGCTTCACCCGCGTCGGACGCATCGCGAGTTCTTGGCGGGATTGCCCTTCGCAGCAGCGCCATACTGATTAGACGGATCGCGCTCGATATTGTCTCTTCGGGCGCAGCCTTGCTCGAAGAGGACAGGCTGAAGACCGGGTCCTACGGGTGCTCGCTCCTTCCGCTCGCATGTAATTAAATTGATCGCAGGAGATTTGGATTTGCCGGCGTATGTCGTCAGCGGAACAGCAGGTGCCAGAGAATATCCACGGCCGCGTGCACCAGCGTTCCTGGTACGAGCGAACCCGTTTTCATCCAGGCGCGGCCGTAAAAAATCCCGGCGATCGTGGCTAGGATCACGTATTTCCAATTGGGGAATGGTGCATGCACGATGTGCGAGAAGCCAAAAATTACCGCTGCCACTAGCAGACCTCCGCGCTCGCTGCGAAAAGTGCGCGTCAGCAGGTTCTGTAGCAGCCCTCGAAACAGGAATTCCTCGGGCCACGCTGTGAAGACCAGAATTCCCAGCGCAAAAATGGCTGACGAGCGCAGCCGCGACAGGGAAGGATCCCAGTGAATGAAGCCAATCGCTTCGCCCAGCGGAATTGCGATCACTGTGAATAAGGCCAGGTTGATTGCGAACGCCTTGGCGAATCCTCTCCGCCACTCCAGCACGTAGCCGATGCCTTCCAACTGTCGCGTGAAAATGAAGGCTGCGAGTCCGGCATTTATGGCCAGCAGGATCGTCAGTGTGTGCGTAAGCGGCTGCGGATAGGGGAACAGCCGGTATATCCAGCGGAATTCCACCGGCAACCAGACGATGAGAACGGCAGCGAAATCGAGCCAGGAAATTCGGTCTCTTGCGCCGACGATTGTAAGCACTGCGCAGGGTGCGAGCAAATAAGCGATGCCAAGGGCCGCAGACTTCCAATCCCTGGAGACACTCGCCGAGTAGAGAAGGAACGCTGCCAACGGCACGATGACGACCAGCGCGCCGCGCGTCCCTAGCTTGTCCAGCAATCCTTCGCGCGTTGGCCGCACGGCCGGCGCGAGGTAACCGGCCAGCAGAATTCCGCACACAAGCATCACGGATGCGAATCGCCACCCCTCGAATCCCAAACGCAAACCGGCGAAGATGCCGGTAAGCAGCAGCGCGGCCCACACCGCCGCCGCAGTTCCGAAGTGCAATTCATGCGTGCGATTCAAATCAGCCATCGGCCGAGATTTTACTTTACGTTCGCACCTTCGCCCGCAGAACTTGATTTGCGCGCGAGGCTCCGCCATTCTGGTCGCACCAGCCGGCGATGGGCGAAGCAAAAGCCAACAGACTTTCCTACATCGATTGGATGCGCGGCCTCGCCTGCGTCGTAATGTTTCAGACGCATTGCTACGATTCCTGGCTGGGCGGCTCGGCGCGCGACACGAAGTTCTTCCAGCTTTCGCAACTGGGCGGGACGCTTCCTGCGCCTTTGTTCCTGTTCCTGGCCGGAGTTTCCTTCGCGCTGGTTACGAATCGACTGCGGCAGAAAAATCTTTCGTCGAATGAGATCGCCAAAACTACGATTCTGCGCGGCGCCGAGATTTACGGCCTCGGCTTGCTGTTTCGCGTGCAGGAATTCGTTCTGGGCCAGCCGTGGTCGCCGTGGACCGACCTGCTGCGCGTGGATGTGCTGAACATCATCGGGCTTTCGATGATGCTGATGGGCGTTGTCTGCTGGTTCACGCGCTCGCGCTTGACCAACATCTGGCTTGCGGCGGGCAGCGCTGCGGCCATCGCGATGGCGACGCCGCTGCTGTGGACCACGTGGCGCCCGCGTTGGCTGCCCTGGTATCTCGAGTCCTATATCAACGGCGTGCACACATTCAACAAACCGCAGCCTTGGCTCTTCCCGCTTTTCCCGTGGGCGGCGTTTTCATTCGCCGGCCTCGCCATCGGTCTCATAATTTTTAGCGGCTGGGTGCGCAAAAACGAGGCGCTGGCTTTCGGCATCTTCGGCACTGCGGGATTTTTCATCTATAAGCTCGGGCTTTGGCTGGATGCTCGTCCGGTGCAGATTTATTCCGTTTACGATTTCTGGCACACCAGCCCGAATTTCTTTCTGGCGCGCGTGGGCGTTTTGCTGATGATTCTTTTTGGGACGTATGCCTGGTGCCGCTGGGGAGCAGGGAACTGGGGATTCAGTCCCATCATTCAACTCGGGCTGACGTCGCTGCTCGTTTATTGGGTGCACATCGAGTTCGTTTATGGCCGCTTCTCAATTCTGGAAAAACGCGCGCAAACCATCACAACCGCGTCCATCGGTTTGCTCATCATATTTCTCGCCATGGTCGGGCTTTCGCTGATTCGCACGCGCATGAAGGGCAAGGGCGCGGAGATCCTTACGTTCATCCGGCGCCGTCCTGCGCCATCACCGCAAACATGATGTGCCGTACCGATTCCGTGGCCTGCGTTACGCGCAAGTGGCAATTCTTCTCTTCGGAGTTTGCGCTTGCACTGGCCATTGTCATCGCATCTGCGACCAATGCTTTTGCCGGCGGCGCGCAGAAATCAACGGCGAAACCAACCGCTAAAGACTCTGTCTCGGTTCAAAGTGTTTTGGCCGAATCAATCAAGCGCGCGCAGGCCATCAGCGATCCGCCGCAACAATCGGCCGCGCTGGCCAAGATCATCGAGGTGCAAATTAAGCTGGGGCGTCTCGACGAAGCTCATCAGACTGTTTGGCTGATAGAGAGTAGTGGAGATCGCGCCCGTGCATTCTCGCAAATTGCGTTTGCCGAGGCGGAGGCCGGGAAAGTCGATGCGGCGTTTGCAACTGCCGATTTGGCCACGCGCGGCGAGGCCACAGGATTGAAAGTGCCGCTCAGCGAGCAGCAGCAGCGGGATTACAAGAATATGGTGCTGCGCGGAATTGCCGCGGCGCGGGCTGCTGCGGGCGATGTGGACGGTGTGCGCCGCGCCGAGTCCGCAGCCATCGTCTCCGGCGATATAGCCAACAAATTCCTGCGCGAAATTGCGCGAGCGCAGGTGAAATCCGGGGATATTGCGGCTGCTGAGAAATCGTTCGCGGACTATTACCGCTCGATGCCCGATTCTGGCGCTTCGACTGACGCGGGCGGCCAAGCCACCGCCTCGATTGCGGGGGCTCAACTTGAATTTGGCGATCTCGCCGGCGCTGCCGCGTCGGCGGCGCAAATTCGCGACGGCGCGGCGCAGGCCATCATTTTCGCCGGCATCGCGAAGGCCCTAGCCGAGCATGGCGATCGCAGCGGCGCCGCAGCGGCGATCGCGAAGGCTCTAGCTGCCGCGCAGGCCTATCGCGATCTCTATGGCTATGATAAAAGCCGCGCCTTTCTTGAAGCCAGCAAAGCTCAGTCGGCTCTAGGAGATTTTCAAGGTGCGCGGGACACGGCTGGGAAAATCTCGGATGGATTCACGAAAAATCAGGCTTTTACGGCCATTGCCACTGCTGAAGCACACTCCGGCGATTTCGGCGGCGCGCTGCAGACTTCCAATTCGATCGTGAACGACGCGGCCGCGACGAACCGCGAGGACGCTATCAAAGAAATCGCGGTGGCTCAGGCCGATGCCGGCAACATTGCCGGCGCGCGCGCTACGATCGCACAACTTCCCGCGGGCTACGATACCAACACGGTTACAGCCGCAATTGCAGTCGCACAGGCGCACGCTGGAGATTACAAAACTGCCCTGGCTACATCGGATCAATTGGCGGAAAGCGACCGCCGCGCCTGGGCGCTGAGAATTTTCGCCGTTCGAGGCATCGCGCGCGTGCAGACCGAGGCCGGCGACGCGGCCGGGGCAAAAGAATGGATTGCCACGCTTAATTCTCCGGCGCTGGAAGCGAGCGCGCTTCTGGGCGTGGCGGAAGGATTGGCGCCGGCGAAATAGGATTTAAGGCTGGGATGCTGGCGACTGCTCGGTGACCTGATTTTTCTTGCTGTTCGAATTAACATCGGCAGGCGCGTCGGCGGGCTTGGGCGGCAGCTTGAAAATCAATTCGCCCGGCCGCGCCAGGCCCATTTCTTCGCGGGCGATCTGTTCAATGGCTTGGGGATCCGACTTAAGGTCCTTCACGCGGTCCTGCAATTGGCGGTTCTCGTCGTTCAGCTTCTGAATCTCCTTACGAATCTCTGCGGCTTCGCGTTGCGAGCGGCGCATGGCCAGCACGCCGTGCGTTCCGAAGATGTCCTGCACCGCGAGCAGAGCCAGTCCAATCCACAGAAACGCGGCCGCGTTTTCGCGCAGAAACCTGCGCAGCTGCATGCCGAATGACATCATGCGCTGATCCACTTCTGCGCCTCCTCCGCCATCTGATTCGCCGCCTTTTCCGAAGTCGATTCCGTGTAAATGCGCACGAGTGGCTCCGTGCCTGACGGGCGCATCAGGACCCAATCGCCGCCCTCGAAGATCAGCTTGAGCCCGTCGGTGCGAACTACATTCGCAACGCGACGTCCGCTGAACGTCTTTGGCTCGGCCGCTAATTTATCGCGGAGACGTCGCTGCACATCCTCCGGAAGATGCAGATTGACGCGAATCGGCCAATACTCCCGGCCGACCTCGCGAAAGAGCCTGGCACGCTGTTCTTCGAGCGATGCGCCACGGGCGGCGATCATTTCCGCCACCAGCAGGCAAGCGAGAATGCCGTCCTTCTCCGGGACGTGGCCGCGAATGGTCAGTCCGGCGCTTTCTTCGCCGCCGATGGCGATTTTGTCTTGAGCGATGAATTCGCCCACGTATTTGAAGCCCACCGGCGTTTCGTAGCAGGGCACGCCGTGCTTTTTGGCCACCGCGTCCACCAGATTCGTCGTGGCCACGCTGCGCGATGCGCCCAGCTTCCAGCCGCGCGATTCGAGCAGATAATCGAACAGCAGAGCGAGAATGTGATTCGGCGAAACGAAAGTTCCGTCGCGATCAATGATGCCGTAGCGGTCGGCGTCTCCGTCGGTCGCCAGCCCAGCCAAGGCTTTTTTTTCCAGCACTTTGCTTCGCAGGGGAGCGAGATTTTCTTCGGATGGATCGGGGCCGTGGCCTTCGAACAAGACATCACGCTCGTAGCGAATCTTGGTGACGGCGATGCCGTGATCGGCCATCACGCGATCGAGCCATCCGGCGCCGCAGCCATGCAGGGCGTCGCAAACGAAGCCACCCTTGGCGTGTTTTAGCGTTTCGAAGCGCACTAGCTCTGCGAGCCGCGCGAGATACGCATCGCGAATCTGCACGCGCTCAAATGAATCTCCAGTTTCCTCGTCCGGATTTGCGAACTCATCTGGGCCGAAGCGCGCCGCGCGGAATTCGATATCATGGGTGATCTCCGGCAGCGCCGGGCCGCCATTCGGGCCTGAATACTTCAGGCCGTTGTAGTCCGCGGGATTGTGGCTGGCGGTGATGTTTACGGCGCCGTCGAGTTTGCGGTGCACCATCTCGTAGGCAATCGCCGGCGTGGGCGCGAAACCTTCGCAAAGCAGGACGCCGCAACCGCGTTTTTTGAGAATGTGCGCGGCGGCGAGCGCAAAGGCGTCCGAAAAGCAGCGCGTGTCGTAGCCCACCAGAATTTGCGGGAATTTGTTCTTGCTGCGAACGTGGTCGGCGATGGCTGCCGAAGCCCGTCTTACTCCGGCGAAGGTAAAATCATCGGCGGTGATGCCGCGCCAGCCGGAAGTGCCGAAGTGGATCGCGTTGCTGGTCATCCGCCGCTATTGTATCGTGCTGCGCAAGTTCCGCGAATGAAGAAGGTATATCTCGATGACGAATTCTGTGGCTATTCTCGTTGCGTGCGGTTCAAAAAAAGAGGCCACGAAAATCGCGCGCTCCTTGGTGGATGGCGGGTTCGCCGCTTGCGTCAACATTCTCGGCAGCCGAGTCGAATCCATTTATCGCTGGAAAGGCAGGACGGAATCGGCGAAGGAATTCCTGCTGGTGATCAAATCCACGCGACGGCGGTTCGCTGCGCTGCGTCGCGAGGTGGAACGCTTGCACAGCTACGAAGTGCCCGAAGTCATCGCTTTGCCGGTTATCGCGGGCTCGCCAAAATACTTACAATGGCTGAAGGAAAGCGTAGCGAAGCGTGGGGGACGGCGTTAGCCTAAGAGGGCTTCTGTAAGCTATACGCGGTCGAGCGCCTGTTGCAAATCCGCGATCAGGTCCTCAACGTCTTCGATTCCTACCGAAATGCGGATCAATCCATCCGTAATGCCGATTTCCTGGCGGCGCTCAGCGGGAATCGAAGCATGGGTCATCAGCGCGGGATGCGATATCAGCGTTTCTACGCCGCCGAGGCTTTCCGCGAGCGAGCACAATTTCACGTGGTTCAATAATTTCCGCGCTGCATCCAGGCTGCCCACATCGAAGGAGATCATCGCGCCGAACCCACGTTGCTGGCGCTTGGCAATCTCATGCTGCGGATGCGACGCCAGTCCCGGATACACGACTCGCTTCACCTTGCGATGACCCTCGAGGAACTTGGCGATCGCCATGCCATTGGCGTCGTGCCGCTCCATTCGCACCGCCAAAGTCTTCACTCCTCGCGACACCAAGAAACAATCCATTGGCGACAGGCCGGCACCCGCCGAACGCTGAATAAAATAAATTTTCTCGGCGTCTTCTGGGCGCGTGAGTACTACCGCGCCGCCGGTGCAATCGCTATGTCCATTGAGATATTTCGTCATCGAGTGCACGACAATGTGGGCGCCAAGAGGGATGGGCTGCTGCAAGTATGGGCTGAGGAAAGTGTTGTCCACTACCAGAGTAAGCCCGCGGTCTCTGGCCAAGCGTCCTGCCGCGGCGAGGTCAGTCACGATCATGGTGGGATTCGTCGGCGTTTCCACGTAAAGCATCTTCGTATTAGGCTTCAGCGCGCGCGTCACTTTTTCCAGGCAAGAGGTATCCACGTAGCTGAATTCCATCCCGAACTGCGCCAGCAGCTGCGTTGTCAGGCGAAACACCCCGCCATACACCGATTCGGAAAGCACGCAATGATCTCCGGGCCGCAGCAAGCGAAACACGGAATCAATCGCCGCCATCCCGGACGAAAAGACATAAGCAGCCGAGCCGCCTTCCAGTTTCGCCAGGCAGCGCTCGAGCGCCTTACGATTGGGATGATTCGTGCGCGCGTAGTCGTAACCCTTGTTCTGCCCAAGCGCATCCTGCACGTAGGTCGAAGTCTGATAAATCGGGGCGACGATGGACCCGGTAGATGGGTCCGGCTCCTGGCCCACATGAATTGCATCCGTCGAAAATCCCATATGACCCTCTCTCACCTATCGCGAGCCCTGCATTCCACGCCGCACTTCACCGCTTGCGAAAAGCCCGCAAATTGCGCAAACTTGTCCGGTGATCGGTGCGGGTAACGTGCCACTCTTCACAGCCAACGCGTCGAAAATAGCCTACGCGCAGCAGCCCGTCAAACCGCGCTCCGCGTCGTCACTGCCTTCGTCCAAGGTTCCGATCAGCAGCTTCCCACATACGATGCAATCCAGCATCTCAAGATTCGCGCAGCCATCGCGGTTTGTACTGCAAGTGTTTGCCCTGTTTGCCATTAGCGCAGTGTTAGCCTCAGCGCCGGCTCGCGCGCAGGCGCAATCATCCCAATCGCAGGGGCAAAAGCCCGATCAGAATTCTCAATCGCAGTCATCGGATCAGGATCGAACACCTTCGGCGCAAACCGGGAAGAGCGCTCCGGACAATACTCCGCCCGACGCAAAATCAAAGAAGGATAAGAAGACCGAAGATCCGCCGGAATCAAAGCTGCACATCACGGTGGTCGCCGCGGACACAGGCAAACCGATCGGCAGCGCCAGTGTTTACATTCGCTATCCCGAGGGCAAAACGTTTTTCACGCACAAGGACAAGGAAGCCGAGGAGAATTTCAAGACCAATCAGGACGGCAGCGTGAAAGTTCCCAGCGTTCCGCGCGGCAAAATCCTGATTCAGGTGATCGCTCCGGGCTGGCACACCTACGGCAAGTGGTACGACATCGACAAAGATGAAGTGGAAGTCCAAATTAAACTCGACAAGCCGCCGCGCTGGTATTAGCCGAATTTTCCGCTCTCACGCCTCTGCGTTTTTCCGCTGCGAGTCTGGTTTCGACGCCGGACGCCAACGCACAACCTAAAGTAATCCCTGAAATTCTTTTCGGCCTTCGTCAGATTTTCATTGCATACAGCGTTCGCTGCACAAAGTTGGTGCAAAATGCATTTCACATCGAACTAGCTGCGCGATTTCGCATTGAACCGAGCGATTTCCACAAAGTTTTCAACACAACTGTTGAAAACTTTCACGGTGAATTCATACCAATGTGATTTTCTTCTCTCCGTTCGGTAAATAAATTGCGTCGGTAAACACGGCTTTCTTGCATCGCGCGGGCAAAAGCCAAAAGCAGACCGAGGTTCTCGCCGTTCCGGCGCCGAGATCCCCTCGGGAGACTCGGGAAAGGCTCTTCAGCCCGAGCCAAGGCGCCCGATTTCCGCGCGGACCTCGGTGAGTGGGCGCGGAAATCGGGCTGCTCGGGCTTCAGGACGACAGCGACTTAGGCTGGCGCGACCGGCGCGTCCCGACCGTGGTATTATCTGGCCGCTCCCCAGCAGGCAGTCTGTCTAGATGAAAACTCTGATCGTCAATGCGGACGACTTCGGACTTACGCCCGGCGTGAATGCAGGAATTGTGCGAGCATTTCGCGACGGCATTCTGACCAGCACGACCGTGATGGCCAATGGAGCCGCATTCGAAGACGCCGTGGCGCGCACGCGCGAGAATCCCGATCTCGACGTCGGCTGCCATCTGGTGCTCGTCGGCGGCAAATCCATCGCCCCGCCGAAGGAAATCCCGTCGCTGGCCAAGCGCGACGGCGATCTTCCCGCCACGCTCTTCGAGTTGGTCTGCCGCTTGTGGGGAGGCATCGTCGAGCCAGGCGATATCGAGCGCGAATTCCGCGCGCAAGTGGACCGCGTCATCTCCGCAGGAATCACACCGTCGCATCTCGACACGCACAAGCACACCCACGCGCATCCGGCGGTGATGAACGCGCTCTTTAAAGTGGCTTCCGAATACAAGATTCTTCGTGTGCGCATGCCTTTTGAACATGCCAGCCTGCGCGACACGCCTGCGCATCCCTCCGGCTCCGGAACGATAACGCAGCGCCTGCTGGCCTCGGCTGTGGGAATGTCCGCTCCGGCATTTCGCCGCGGCTTGAAGGATTACAATCTGCGCTCTCCGCAATACTTTTTCGGCGCTGCGCTCACAGGCCATTTGGGCAGCGCCGCGTTGAAGCACCTGATCGAGAAGCTGCCCGATGGCACCAGCGAAATCATGTGCCACCCAGGTTTGTGCGACGCCGAACTGGAGCAGTCTTCGACCCGCCTCAAAAAGCAGCGCGAAGTGGAGCTCGACGCCCTGACCGATCCCGCCATCCTTCGTTCCATCCAGGAACGAAACGTTCGCCTGGTTCCTTACCGTGAGCTAAACTAAAGGTGTGAGCGACGCTCGCACCACCGCCCCGAAGTACTCTGTCGTCATCCCTCTGCACAACGAGGAAGCGAGCATCCGCGAGCTGTACACCCGTCTGAACGACGTGATGACCGGCCGCTTCGAGCCCGTGGAATTCATCTTCGTAGATGATCACAGCACCGATCGCACTCCCGAAATTCTCGCCGAACTGGCCAGCCTCGATCGCCGCGTCACCGCCCTGCGCTTGAAACGCAATTACGGTCAAACTACCGCGCTGGCCGCCGGCTTCGATAACGCCGCAGGAGAAGTAATCCTTTCTATGGACGGCGATCTGCAGCACGATCCCGCCGACATTCCCGCCATGCTCGAAATGTTCGAGAGTAGCGACGCGGACATCGTCAGCGGCTGGCGCGAAAAACGCGTGGATAATTTTCTTCTGCGGCGGCTGCCCTCGCGCGTAGCCAATTGGATGATGGCCAAGCTCTCTGGCGTGGATATCCACGACTTCGGCACGACCTTCAAGGTCTATCGCCGCGAAACGATCAAGGATATTCGCTTGTATGGCGAGCTGCATCGCTTCATCCCCGCGCTAGCGGCATGGAATGGCGCGCGCGTCGTCGAGGTGCCCATCCGCAATATCGTTCGCCCGGGTGGGCAATCGCACTACGGCATTTCCCGTACCGTACGCGTCTTTTTCGATCTGTTAAGCATCCGCTTTCTTCTGCGTTACATGACCCGGCCGCTGCACTTCTTCGGTCCTCCGGGCTTTGTGGCCAGCACTGCCGGCGCGGCGATTTTGCTGTTCCTACTGATAGACAAAGCCGTATATCACGCCGAGATATTTCAGCAGCACGGTCCCATGTTGGTTCTGGGAATGATCCTGTTCCTCTTCGGCCTGCAAGTGCTGGCCGTCGGCCTGGTGGGCGAGCTTTTAACCCGCACGCACTTCGAAGGCCACGACAAACCCATTTACCGCATCGAACGGATAGTTGGCTCGAATCGCGTGGCTGCAGCCCGCCACTCGTAGCCGGCACCTTGAACGGCCCAGCGGGACAACCTTGATCTGCTATCGCGCGAGAGAAGGAGATCGAACTATGGTTAAGAAAATTTTGATCGCCATCGGCTGCGTCGTTTTTGCCGCCGCGGTCTGGGCTTCCAACGACCCCTGGAAAGACAAGCCCTACCAACAATGGGATTCCAAAGATCTGCAAAGAATATTTCAAGATTCGCCGTGGGCGCATGTGGTGCGCGTTGACGCCACGTGGGAAAAAGGTGGCGACGCCGCGGCGGCCCCGGCGCCTGCTGGCGGCACTCCCAGCGGCGGCGCTCCGTCCGGCGGATCGCATATGGGCGGCTACGGCTCGTCCGGTGGTGGGGGAAATTCCGGTGCCGGCCAGTCCACGGGCGGTGGAGACGTCGGCGAAGGCGGAGCCAGCGTCGCGTTCGTCGTGCGCTGGATCTCTTCGCGCACCTTTCGTGAAGCAATGCTTCGTGATCGCGTGCTTCGCGGGCAAATGACAGAAGCCGACGCGCAAGCCGATCTCGCCAAGCCCGTCGAGGGAATCGAGTTGGCGGTTCTGGGGCCGGATATGACCCCGTTCAAGGGCATGGACGAAAACGCTTTGAAGAGCGCGGCCTCCCTTACCGAGAAACATTCCAAGACCAAGCTGGCGCCGACGGAAGTCCGCATACAAAAGTCTCAAGACGGCACTAAAATCGCCGGAATTCTTTTCGTTTTCCCATCCAAAGCGAGCAACGGCGAAGCCAGCATTTCTCCTGAGGAAAAGAACGTGGAGTTTGCGGTAACAGCGGGAAAATTCACGTTGAAGTCCTCCTTTGAGGTTTCTAAGATGGCAGATAGCCAGGGCCGCGATATCTAACGTTCGCCCGCGGCGCGGGCACGAATTCCAGGAGAATTGAATGAAAAATCTGTGCCGGTGTGTGCTTGCACTTCTCGCCCTTGCTGTTTTCAGCGTTCCTGCCAGCGCCCAGCGTGGGATGTTCCACAGTCCGGATATGCAGGGTGTTTGGAACCCGGTGGTCGGCGCCGGAGGAACTTACGAGATCGTGAAAGCATCGGGCGAGAAAACACAGATGGACATCTTCATCGTCGGCAAAGAATCGGTGGGCGGCAAAGACGCATACTGGGTTGAAATGGTCATGCAGGATCCCAAGCGTGGAAACGCTCCGTTCGTGATGAAGTCGCTCTCCGTCTATGATGGAAGTTCGCTGGAAATGTCCAAGGCGGTTATCCAATTACCCGGGCAAAATCCGATGGAGATGCCCATGCAGATGTCCGGGCAGACCAAGCGCAATATCGACATCAAGAGCAACGGCCAGGTGGTGGGCACCGAGAGCGTCACCACGCCCGCCGGCACATTCAGCGCGGAACATTGGCGCTCCAATGATGGAGGCGATGTGTGGGTGTCGCCGAAAGCGCCGCCCTACGGTCTGGTGAAGTCCACCAATAAAGATGGAACTTCTATGACTCTGGTTCACGAGATCACCGACGCCAAAGATCGCATCACCGGTACACCGCAGCCGTTCAACCCGATGAACATGGCACCCAAGCAATAGGCTTTCAAGAACACCGGCTGTAATTTTCGAGACGAATGGCGCCCTCAAAATACCGATGGGCGCCATTTGTTTTTCAGTGAGAAATTCCTTCTGCGCCGCGTGATAGGCTCGTTGGGCTCGCGGGAGGTGGCAGGTGAGAGTGGCCCCTGCAGAGGACAAATTTTGCCGTGCTCGCGTAATCGAGCGCCAGGACCTCGCCGCCGACCTCTGGATCGTCCGCATAGCTCCGGAAACGCCGTTTCATTTTGTTGCCGGCCAATATGTCACGCTGGGGGTGCGCAACGCCGATAAGCTGGTCGAGCGCGCCTATTCGCTTGTTTCCTCGCCTTACGAAGAGACGCTCGAGATTTTCTTCGAGCTGGTGCCCCACGGCGATCTGACTCCGCTTTTATTCAAGCTCAATCCCGGCGACGATCTGGTGATGCGCAAGCTGGCCAAAGGCCGCTTCACGATTGATTTCGCCAGCGGCCACAGGAAGCACCTGCTGCTCTGTACCGTGACCGGCGTGGCGCCGTTCGTAAGCTACGTGCGCACCCTCAAATGCGATTGGGACCATAAGAAATTTCCGGGCGAGCACCGGTTCTATATTTTGAACGCCGCTAGCCGCTCCTGGGAGTTTGGCTACCGCGAGGAACTTGAGCGCATCGCATCCGAGGTTCCCTGGCTCACCTATGTTCCGACCATCAGCCGCCCGTGGGAAGACGTGTCATGGCTAGGCGAGGTGGGCCGCGTTGAGGATTTGATTCGCAAGTATGCCGATGAGTGGGGCATCACGGCGGAAAATGCGACCGGTTATCTTTGTGGCCATCCGCAGATGATCGAGTTGGGTATGGGCATTTTGAAACGACGCGGTTTTCCGAATGGCTCGCTGCGCCAGGAAGTGTATTGGATTCCGCACAAGTCCTAGGAGAGGCCAGCCCACGCGGGCGCCCGAAGGCGCCCGGTGGAGTGGAACGCGCCGCGCGGTGGGGCTAAATCGTTGGGCCCGCGGCTGCGATTTCGTGCACTACGCGATCGATCTCGCTCAGCGGCATCGAGACGTGGACGTCATTTTCAGGATCGGTCACATCCACGATCACCGAGCCTGCTCTGGTTGCCACTTTGACGTGTTCTTCCGGACCGCTTACTTCTACTAGGTCAACGTCGTCGGTCTTCTTCAGTTCCTCGACCGCCGCATCAATCACGGGCAGCCAGGGCCGCACCTGTTCGGCGGCATCCTTCAAATCATGTCGCGGAACAAAATGCAGCACGACGTTCATTGGCATAACTGGCGCGATGATGTGCAGATGTGTCCCGTCTGGCCTTTTTTCTTGCACCCGCACATTGACGAACCCTTCGCTTGAGATCACCGCGCCCATGGCCAAGACGCTTCCGGCAGCACCCAGAACGATTTTTCCGATCAGCAGCATATATTCCTCACTTCCGAGTTTGGATTCGCGGCTGCTTAAGGCTTAGCGTCCGGCTCGTTCGATCCGCTTTCCGCGTCAATCCAGACCTTCACGTCGTCTTCATCGCTGTGCACGGTGACGATCAACTTTTCACCGGATTCGCTCAGCGCGTGGATCGCCGCCACCAGATCAATCTCGTGCTTGTCCGTCGGCGCAAGCGCGTTGACTACGCTCATGGGTACGATGACGTCCACTTTTTCGCCTTTCTTGTTCTCTTTGTCGGTGACGTGAACGATCAAGTTGCCTTTCGATTTAGCTACGCGCACGTCCTGATCTTTGCCTTGAATGGTCACGTATTCGCCGTCAGGCGAGTTCTTCACGGCGTCCAGAATCGTCTTCAGGTCAACGTCTTTCATGTCCTTGTCGTCGATGGTCACTTTGCCTTGATTCAGCTTGCCGTGATTGATCGCAGGGATCACCTTCTCGGCTAGCGACAGTGGCACGTTTACGCTTACGATTTGATTATCCGAACCGCTCTTAACCCGCACGTGCAGATATTTCTCCGCCGGCGCGGCGAAAGTCGCTGTCGCCAAAAGGCACACCACCGCTCCCGTCAGCAAAAGTCTCCTCATTTTTTGGACTCCTTCCTATTGAACTGCTGTCCTCATGTACGCAGGGGGTCGCAGGAAAGTTCCACGCGGGATGATTATTTCTAGGGTCAGTCGGACTGAAGTTTGAAGTACATGGCAGCGAGTGGAGGCAGGGTGACATTCAGCGAAAACGGCTGGTTGTTCCAGCCCAATGGATCGGAATGAATGCCGCCCAGATTCCCCACGTCGCTGCCTTCGTAGTGGGCGGAATCGGTATTCAGGATTTCGCGATAGAAGCCGCGAACCGGCACGCCAACGCGATAGTCGTCGCGGACAACGGGCGTGAAATTGCACACCACAACAACGAAGTCTTCAGGATTCGATGCCCGCCGGACGAACGAGAGAACGCTGGTGTCCGAGTCGTGAACTTCCAGCCACTCGAATCCCTGCCAGTCGAAGTCCACTTCGTGCAGCGCCGCTTCGGCGGCATAGAGGCGGTTGAGATCGCCAACCAGTGTCTGGACGCCGCGGTGGGGTGGCGATTGCTCGAGCGTCCATTCCAGGCTGCGTGTTTCCGCCCATTCGTGCCGCTCTGCCAGCTCGCCGCCCATGAACAGTAATTTCTTGCCCGGGTGAGCCATGAAATAGCCGAAGAGCAGGCGCAGGTTCGCGAATTGCTGCCAGTCATCGCCCGGCATTTTCGAGAGCAGCGAGCGCTTGCCATGCACCACTTCGTCATGCGAAAGCGGCAGAACAAAATTCTCGGTGAACGCATACATCATGGAAAACGTGAGCTGGTTGTGATGGTACTTGCGATAAACGGGATCCTGCGCGAAATATTTCAGCGTGTCGTTCATCCAGCCCATGTTCCACTTCAAATCGAAGCCCAGCCCGCCCAAGTAGGTTGGGCGCGAAACTGCCGGCCATGCGGTTGATTCTTCGGCGATGGTCAGAGCTCCGGGATGACGCTCGTGGACCACTTCGTTCATGCGCTTGATGAAGGCTATGGCTTCGAGATTTTCCCTGCCTCCGTACTGATTGGGCAGCCATTCGCCGGGTTTACGCGAGTAATCGAGGTACAGCATCGACGCGACCGCATCAACACGCAATCCGTCGATGTGATACTTGTCGAGCCAGAAGAGGGCGTTCGAGACCAGGAAATTCTGAACTTCGTTGCGTCCGTAATTGAAAACCAGTGTGCCCCAGTCCGGTTGGGTTCCGCGGCGCGGATCGGCGTGTTCGTAGAGATGCGTGCCGTCGAATTCCGCCAGGCCGTGCGCGTCGCGCGGGAAGTGCGCCGGCGTCCAATCGAGGATCACGCCTATACCGGATTGATGGCAACGATCGACGAAGTACATGAAATCGTCGGGCTTGCCGAAGCGGCTGGTGGCCGCGAAGTAACCGACGGTCTGGTAGCCCCAGGAGCCGTCGAAGGGATGCTCCATGATCGGCAAGAGCTCGATGTGGGTAAAGCCCATCGCCTTCACGTAGGGAATTAGCGTTTCGGCCAGTTCGCGGTAGCTGAGCCAATGCTGGTCGGCGTCGCCTTTGCGGCGCCACGAGCCGAGATGGACTTCGTAGGCCGAGATCGGAGCTTTCAGCCACGGGCGGTCTCTGCGTTGCGACATCCACTCGGCGTCTTGCCAGGCGTAGCGATCGATGTCGAAAACGACGGAGCTCGATTTCGGCCGGACTTCCGCGTAGAAGCCATAGGGATCGGCTTTGGGCTCGAGACGCGCGCCTGAGCGCGAGATGATTTCGAATTTGTACAGCTCTCCTTCGCCAAGCTCAGGCAGGAAAATTTCCCAGACGCCCGATGATCCGCAGTGGCGCATCGGATTGACGCGGCCATCCCAGCGATTGAAGTCTCCGACCACGCTCACGCGGAGGGCGTTAGGCGCCCAAACGGCGAAATGTACTCCGCGAATGCCTTCCACCTCGCGCACATGCGCGCCTAGCTTTTCATATTTGAGGTAGTGCGTGCCCTCGCCCATCAGGTGCAGATCGAATTCCGTCAGTACCGGCGGGAAGGCGTAGGCGTCGTGGCGCTCCTGGGTTGACCTGTCGTCGTAGCTGATGCGCAGGCGGTAGCTGGCGGGGCTGATGCTCGACTCGCCATCGCCAGATTGCGGCTCGTCGGGCGCGTCAGGAATCTTGGCGGCGAAGACGCCTTCGGGGTGCACGCGCGTGGCGGGATAGATTGCGTGGGTGTGCTCCCAGATGACATACACGGATGTAGCGTGCGGGTCGAAGATGCGCACGAGAGTGACGAGCTTGCCGGCGGCGTATTCGCGATGCGGGCCGAGGAAATGCGAGGGATCGGAATGCTCGCCGCGAACGATGGCGTTCATTTCCGCGGTTAGGGAGGGCGGGGCCGTGGGCCGGGGCCCGGCTTCGATTTGCTTTTTCTCTTGGTCCGGCATTATGTTGCCTCGTCCGGCGCTACTGGCCGCCGCCAAGCGGCTTCCTCTCGCGGGTTTCATTCTAACGGAGCTATCCCGCGCATCCAAATCCCCGATACAAAGATGCTCGCAACCTGCGATTGGGGACGGAGGAATGCGGGCGGATTTGCGTCCGTGGGATCGAAAGCAACCGAAACGCATTCTCAAAAGCATGCATTTTTGTGCGGGTAAAATTGAAATCTGTCCTTTATTTTCAATCGCTTACGCGAAAAAGTGTTCGTCACTGTTGCGATTAAAATCTTGCCTTATGCGGGCAACAAAGCGGGCCAGAGGCTCGCGACTGCGAGGCGGGCGAACAGCTTGAGTCGCTGCTGGACTTGGGTGACTGAGATGAGTAGTCTTGTGCGCGCCCGGGGGCTGGCAGCGGGGCAGAGGAGGCTTACATGAGGAATCGCCTGTTCACGTTGGTGACGATTGCGGCTCTATCTTTACTGCTGGGGGGTACGGCAGCACGGGCTCAGGACCAAGGCTCGGCACCGCAGAAAACCAAGACGCCGTCACAAGCTGTGCTCGAGAGTTGGAATGATATTGGCGGACGGCTGATTACCATGGCGGAGGATTGGCCGGAGGATAAGTACGGCTTCAAGCCCAAGCCGGAGGTACGGAGCTTTGCTGATGTGCTGCGGCATATCGCTGGATCGAACAACGATTTGCTGAATCACGTTCTCGGTAAAAAGGTTGCCGATGGCGAGAATGATCCCTCGGCTGAGAAATACAAGACGAAGGCGCAGATTGTCGCATTCCTCAAGAAGTCGGTGGAGGATGGGGCTGCGGCGATCAAGGACAAGGGCGACGAGGGCGTGCTTAAGGCGCTCGATTACTGGATCGGTTATACCGAGCATATGGGCGAGCATTACGGGCAGCTGGTGGTTTATTACCGCATTAATGGGGTGGTGCCGCCGGAATCGCGGCCGAAGAAGTAGTTAGCAGCAAGCGCGGTCGTTGCGCTGATTGTCGGTGGATTGTATGTTGGCGGGCGCAGCCCTTCGAAGCTCAGGGTAAACAAGCGGCGCCCCCAACGGCTCGTTTTGCGCCGTGGTCGTGCGATTAGATCGATGGGGAATCGCCCGCATCATAGGTTCGTGAGTCTGCATTGATTATGCGTATTGGGTTGCGCGGTTTACTCTTCGTGGTGGTGTTCTTCGGCTTGGCAGGACTTCACGCACAGGACCGGACGCAGGGCCGCTCGGTGGTGATGAGCCGCGGCGGGATTGTGGCTGCGGAGAGCCCGCTGGCGGCGCAGGCCGGCGCGACGATATTGGCGCACGGCGGAAATGCTGTCGATGCGGCGGTGGCGGCTAACGCGGTGATGGGCGTTGTCGCGCCGATGATGAATGGGATTGGCGGCGATCTCTTTGCCATCGTTTACGACGCTAAGAGTGGGAAGCTTTACGGCTTGAATGCGAGCGGCTGGTCGCCGGCGGGTTTGACGGCGGAGTTTCTGAAGTCGCGCGGTATTCAACAGATGCCGCAGAGTGGGATTCAGACCGTGACTGTGCCCGGCACGGTGGAGGGTTGGAGCAAGCTGCTGGAGCGGTTCGGGAAGAAAAAATTCGCGGAAGTTCTGGCGCCTGCTATTCACTACGCGACTGACGGGTATCCGGTCTCCGAACGCACGGCTGTGGATTGGGAAGAAGGCGCAGGCGAGGTTCAGAACGACGCGAACGCTGTGAATACTTATCTTCCTGACGGCCGTGCTCCGCGGGCTGGGGACCTATTTCGGAATCGTGATCTGGCACGTTCGCTCGAGAGCATTGTTTCCGGCGGGCGCGATGCGTACTACAAAGGCGAAATCGCCAAAGCAATTGTCGAGGCGTCGAAGCACTACGGCGGGGCGATGACGCTCGATGACCTGGCTGGGTACGCAGCCGAGTGGGTTGAGCCGATTTCGACGACTTATCGGGATTGGACGGTTTATGAAATTCCGCCGAACGGGCAGGGAATTGCGGCGCTGGAAATGTTGAATCTGATGGAGCGGTTTCCGCTGGCGCAAAGCGGGCCGGGCACCGCGGATTCTCTGCACGTGATGATCGAAGCCAAGAAGCTTGCTTATGCGGATTTGCTTCGCTACATCGGGGATCCTAAATTCAGCCAGATTCCGGTGGCTGGGCTTTTGTCAAAAAGCTACGCGACGGGGCGCGCCTTGGAAATCGATTCCGCTCGCGCCAATTGCGCGGCGAAAGCTGGGAATGTGCCTGCCTCGGGAGGGGACACGACTTATCTGGCGGCGGTGGACGCTGAAGGCAACATGGTGTCTCTAATTCAAAGTAACTACAGTTATTTTGGATCGGGAATTGTGGCGCGGGGGACGGGATTTGCGCTGCAAAATCGGGGCGCGCTTTTCATTTTGAATCCGGGCTTGCCGAATACCCTTGCCGGTCACAAACGGCCGCTGCATACGATCATTCCTGGGTTTATGACTCGCGGGGATGATCGGATCGCGTTTGGGATCATGGGGGGATTCAATCAGGCGCAGGCGCATGCGCAGTTTGTCGCCAACATTGCCGATTACAAGATGAATATTCAGGCGGCAATCGAGGCTCCGCGGTTCACGAAGTACACGTTTGATGGTTGCGACGTGGAAATGGAAGATCGCATTGCGGAATCGGAGCGTAAGAAATTGGAGGCGCGCGGGCACCAGATATCGGTTCGGCACGGTTTTTCTTCGACTTTCGGCGGCGGACAAGCGGTGCGGCGCGATTTTAAAGCCGGAGTGAATTTCGGGGCTTCGGATCCGCGCAAGGATGGGGAAGCGGTGCCTGAACCTGCGCCGGTGCGGTGACGCGTGGGTTGGTTTCGTTCCCGAGTGCCGAACAGCTTGGCAGTCGCGAGATTCATTCTCAGCGAAGTTTCAGAAGAATTCAAAGCGGACAAACAAAACCTCAGCGGCTAAACAGCTCGCGGAAAAAAGCCTTAACGTCGTCATCCCGAGTGCAGCGAGGGATCTGCTCTTTCTTAAATTCGAGACAAAGAGCAGATTCCTCGTCGCTTCGCTCCTCGGAATGACCGCAAAACAGACTTTTTCCGCAAGCTGTAAACCCGTGCCCTGACAAGGCGCCGGAAAATGATCTTTCAAAAGCCCCACGCGCAACTGCGGCGCATGGGGCACCCATCGGCCGTTCCGCCGGACTGAAGTCCGGCTCCCCCTGCTGAAGCAGGGGGCTCCCACCCTCGCAAAGCAAGCGCAGCGGCTAAAGCCGATCGTCGCGCGTTCGTTCTTCGGGACGGTTGAAGAGTTTGCGGAAAAAGTCAAAAACGCCGTCATTCCGAGGAGCGAAGCGACGAGGAATCTGCTCTTTGTCTCGAAATCAAGAAAGAGCAGATCCCTCGCTGCGCTCGGGATGACGGTGTTTTTGCTTTTTTCTGCAACCTCTGAAACCGTGTCCTGACAAGGCGTCGGAGCAGTCACACAAACTCGGAAGCAGCACCCTCCCATCGAAGCCGTGGGTGTTGGCGCGATCCCGGCGATCTTAACACCGGCGGCCGCGGCGAGCGGCGCCCGTACGACCGGAAATACCACGCGTCGGAGTGTTCACGCAGCCACGCGGGATTACATGAAGTTTTTTGCTTTGCTGATGAATTTGGGGAGAGCGCCGGCTGGCAGCCGGCGTTACCGAACCGTCGGAATAGGATCGGCTTCGCCTACAGATGAAAATGCAAGAATTGCGACGTGTTGATAAATCCTGTGTTTTCTGTCGACTTTAGTACGAAGGTACCATTGCGTCGCTGTGTGCCATAACGGAGCATGGATTGGGGTTCGTCCGCCTTCACCAGCGCCGGGTGGATGAACGTGCGCCAACTCATGCCGAAAACGACCGACTTGATCTCGGAACGCGACCGCGCGCGGCAACAGGGTGACGCTGCGAGTTCCGGGAAAGATAACTTACGTACGGTCGTGCGATCGCCGGGCAATTCCGGTGCTGCACCGCTTAGCCTCGAGACTCACGACGCGATCCTGAAGGCGCTTCTCGAGAATAATCCGCTTGCGATCGTCGTGCTTGATTCCGATGACCGCGTGCAGATGTGCAATCCAGCCTTCGAGCAGCTTTTCGATTATCAGCAAGACGCATTGATTGGGCGCGGACTTGACCGTTTGATCGCCGTGGAAGGGAACGAAGGCGAGGCGGTGGAAATCAGCCGTCGCGTGGCGCGGGGCGAGGTGGTGAGGTTCACCTCCAAACGGCGCCGAGCGGATGGCGGCCAGATTGAAGTTGAGATTCTGGGTGTGCCGCTGCTTGTGAATGGGCGCCGCGTGGGCAGCTTCGGAATCTATCAGGATATTTCCAGCCGGACGAATCTGGAAAAGGCGCAACGCTCGGCGGAAGAGCGGTTGCGATCGCTATTCGAAAATGCCATCGAAGGGATTTTTCAGACTACACCGGAAGGCCGGTATCTGAGCGCGAACCCGGCACTGGCGCGAATATTTGGCTACGACGCGCCGGCGCCGATGATGGCAGCGGTGAAGGATATCGGCACACAGCTTTATGCCGATCCCGTCCGGCGCGAAGAATTCAAGCGCTTGATGGAGACGACGGATGTGGTCGAAGGATTTGAATACGAGCTGGTGCGCCGCGACGGGAAGCGCGTGTGGATCAATGAGAATGCCCACGCGGTGCGCGATGAAAAGGGAAAACTGCTGTATTACGAAGGCACGGTCGAAGACATCACCGCAAGAAAACGGGCCGAAGTGGAGCGGCAGGCGACGATGGAGATCACGCATGCCGTCAACGTGACGGAGAACTTGAGTGATCTGCTGCGCCTGATTCATTCCGCGTTGAAAAAAGTGTTGTACGCGGAGAATTGCATCGTCGCACTGCACGATCCTGCCAGTGGAATGTTCCAGTTTCCTTTTTTTGCAGACCAGCATGACAGCGCGCCGCCGCCGCAGAAAGTTGGGAGAAGCTGTACGGCTTATGTGTTTCACAGCGGGCGCGCGGCGTCGATCCCGCAGGCAGTTTTCGACAAACTTGTTGCTTCGGGCGAGGTAGAGCTGGTGGGCACGGCATCGCCTTCATGGCTAGGTGTGCCGCTGCGAAGCGCTTCTGCCACGATTGGCGTGTTGGTGGTGCAGCATTACACGGATGCGAATGCTTACAGCGAGCGCGACCTGGAGTTTCTCGAGTCTGTGGGCGGACAGATCGCGCTGGCTATCGAGCGCAAACGATCGGAGGCGGCACTGCGCGACAGCGAGGCGCGCTTGCGGGTGCTTGTCGAGCAACTGCCAGCAATCTTGTGGACTGTGGATGCGAATCTGCGATTCACGTCTGCGCTGGGGGCGGGATTGACGCGCGTCGGTGTATATCCCGAGGATGTGGTCGGGAAAGACGATGCAGGATTTCTTCGAGACCACAGACCTCGGATTTCTGCCGATCACGGAACATCGCCGGGCTGTGGGCGGCGAGGCGGGAACATTCCACATGGAATGGCGCGGCGGTTCCTATGCCTGCCATGTGGAGGCACTGCGCTCGCCGAATGGGCAGCCGTACGGGGCCATCTGCATGGCGCTGGATGTTTCTGACCGCAAGAAGCTGGAGGCGCAACTGCGCCAGGCGCAAAAAATGGAAGCGGTGGGGCGACTGGCTGGGGGCATCGCGCACGACTTCAATAATTTGCTGATGGTGATTCAGGGGTATGCGGAGTTGCTGATCGATCGCTCCAAGCCCGGCGATGCTTTCCGGCGCAACGCGGAGCAGATTCAGGAAGCATCGCAGCGGGCGGCTTCCTTGACACGGCAGTTGCTGGCATTTAGCAGAAAACAGATGCTGGCGCCGAGTGTGTTGAATATCGAGAGCGTCGTCGCGGATATGGAGAAAATTTTGCGGCGATTGATCGGCGAAGACATCGAGCTGGTCACGGTGAATTCGCCGGATCTCTGGCGTATCAAGGCCGATCGCAGCCAGATCGAGCAAGTGATTCTGAATCTTGCTGTGAATGCGCGCGATGCCATGCCACGCGGCGGAAAATTGACGATTGAGACTGCGAACGTGGAATTCGACAAGAGCCAGGCGCGGTTGCCGGTGGTGCTGACGCCGGGACATTATGTGATGCTGGCGGTGACGGACAACGGGTGCGGCATGGACAGCGAGACGCAGGCGCATATTTTTGAGCCGTTTTTCACGACCAAAGAGAAGGGCAAGGGCACTGGGTTGGGGCTTGCGACGGTTTATGGAATTGTGAAGCAGAGCGGCGGATACATTTGGGTTTATAGCGAGCCGGGGCAGGGAACTACTTTTAAGGTCTATTTGCCGCGGGTGGAGGAGGGTCTCTCGCCGCAGGAAGTTCGCAACGAGTCGCAGAATATTCCGCGCGGGACGGAGACGATTCTGTTGGTGGAGGACGAGCAGGGCGTGCGCGATCTGGCGCGCGAGTATCTGGAGATATGCGGCTATAAGACGCTGGTGGCTGAAAATGGAGCGGCGGCGGTTAAGGTCGCGGCGGAGCATCAGGGCGGGATTGATTTAATGATGACGGATGTGGTCATGCCTGGCTTAAGCGGCAGCGAGCTGACCAAGAGTATTCAGGCGGTGCGCCCGGGGATTCATATCATGTACATGTCGGGGTACACCGATCAGGCCATTGTGCATCACGGGATTCTGGGGCCTGACATTGTGTTGCTGCAGAAACCGTTCACCTTGAGCGCGCTTGCCAATAAGCTGCGTGAGGCATTGGCGAAAAAGAACGGACAGTAGGAGTCAGTTTTTCCTTCCGCGTAGATCTCCCCTGACAATTGCTTCATGTTTTTTTGAGCCGGAGCGCTCTGTTTTCGTGCTTGCTACGAAGAGGCCCGGCAGAAGCGCGGGCCCTACGGGTGTCCGAGCGGGTGCTAATGGGACTGCTGTTTAAGATCGGCACAGGGCTGAGCGCGCGGTACGCTGTAACGTGATTTCTTGCGCAAGGGCCTTAGCTCGGCAAGTAAGGCCTAACGCTCGACTTACGCGATTCACTGAGAGCGTGGCTGCCCTGCGCTCGCTTGGCGGCTGGCGTGCAACCTTTCCTTTCGTGTGCGGCTGGATCGAAGCTGGCACCACTGGGGGAAACATGGAGATCACGGAACGAGCGGCGGAGTTGGAACTGGAGGGTGGGATAGAGGAACACGACGAGGATCAGCCAGAGCGGTATGATTATGATCCGGAACGGCGGCTATGGACCGCGGTGCTCTTGCAGGCGGTGCTGGACTGGCGCTCGAACAACATGCGCGCGCGGCGCGAGGCGGAAAAGTTCTTGTTTAAGAGTCCGGCAGAGCTGGAGGGCGTTTGCTATCGCGCAGGATTTGACCCAACGGTGTTTGCGGCGAAGCTGAAGCGATTGCAGCCGGCTCGGCCGATGGCTGGTCTGCCACGGATGGTCTTAGCTGCATGAGCGCATTCATGCAGAAATTGATTTGGCGGGCGGCGGAATGGGCTAATATTCTGGCAGGGACTTCTCTCAGGCCGCCGTTAGTGGATTAGAAGCTGGAACGCGGGAGTGCGGGCCAGCGGCGATCTGCGGGGCGGGAATGACGAAACCTCGCGGCGACGAAATTCGGCCGGAGTTGCAGCTGTTGTTATGCTGCGCGCGGACGCGTCTGGGCGCATCGCATGTGGAGCGCATTCGCGTGCTGGTGCGGCCGGACCTGGATTGGGGCACATTTCTGGCGCTGGCCGACCGGCACGCGCTGATTCCTCTGGTTCATCTGCATCTGAGCAATCTTCCGACGAAGGTACCTACGTTGTGGCTGGAGCGCATTGAGAAAGCGTCGCGAGCAAATGCGATTCGGGCGCTTTTTCTTGGCAATGAGCTGGGGCGCATTCTGGATGTGTTTCATTCGCGGCGGATCACGGCGATTCCTTATAAGGGACCAGTGCTTGCGGCGCAGGCTTATGGAGATACGGCGCTGCGGCAGTTCGACGATTTGGACATTATCGTTCCGCATCGCGATCTGGCGGCGGCGCACGAGGCGATGCTGGCGTTGGAATATCGAGCTCGGTATCCGTGGAAGCGCGGCGGGGAACCGATTCCTTCGCGGATTCCTGGCGAATATACCTATCGCGGGCCGGGACAATCTTTGGTCGAGCTGCATACGGAATATACGATGCGGCATTTTCCGGTGCGGCCGGATCTGGCGCTGCTTGCCAACCGCTTGATTCCGGTTTCGCTGGATGGACGAAACGTGGAGACCTTCCGAGCGGAGGATGCGTTACCGATTCTTTGCGTGCACGGTGCGAAAGATTTCTGGGAACGCTTGTCGTGGCTGGTGGATTTGGGAGCGCTGCTGCAGAGCTCGGTGAGATTCGTTTGGGATGCTGCGCTGGAGAGCGCCGACGCGGTGGGGGCGCGGCGAATGCTGCTGCTCGGGCTTTCGCTGGCGCAGGAAATGTTGGAGGTTCCCGTGCCGAGCGCGGTGGCGGAAAAGATCGCCCTGGACGGGGAAGTTGGGAAGACTACCGCGCTGTTGATGCGCAAGCTGACTCGCGATAAGCAAGCATGGAGCGCGGCCAGCCGGCTGCGATTTCGATTTGGGCTGGTGGAAAGCCGCAGCGAGGCGGCGCGCTATGTCTGGAATCTCGCTACGGGGCCGTCGGAAGACGAATGGCCCGGTGAGGAAACAGGAATTTTCGGGTCGCGGCTGCAAGCGGTGTTGCGTCCGTTCCGGCTGGCGCGCAAGCATAGCGCGGCGGCTTCGCATTCGGAGCAGAGTCCCTTCTGATTTCACGCGGCTCTTTGAGGGCATCCTTCGCGTTTATTAAACAGCGGGAAGATATCTACGATTGCTGTCTCCCGCTCTCGCAGCTACAATAACGCCCCACTTTAATAAATGGCCACCAACTCCAGTCCCCATTTGACGCGTGGGTTCGGGCTGCTGCACGCCACGGCGTTGAATATGTCCAACATGGTCGGCGTGGGACCGTTTATTACAGTTCCTTTGCTGATGGCTTCGATGGGCGGTCCGCAATCCATGCTTGGCTGGGCTACGGGCGCCTTAATCGTCATTTCGGATGGATTGATCTGGAGCGAGCTGGGCGCGGCGTTGCCGGGGTCGGGCGGCAGCTATCACTTTCTCCGCGAGGCTTATGGTCACGAGTCGTGGGGACGGTTGATGGCGTTCCTTTTCATCTGGCAGTTCGTTCTCAGTGGACCGCTGGAGATTGCGTCGGGGATGATTGGATTTGGGAATTACTCCGCGTATCTCTTCCCTAGCCTCACCGCGCGTGGGCAGCAATTCGTTGCCGCGGGCATCGGCGTTGTTGCCATTGTGCTGCTGAGCCGGCGAATTCAGTTCCTTGGCAAGGTCACCGTTACGCTCTGGATCGGCACGCTGGCGACTATGGCTGCTGTGCTGATCGCCGGGATTCCGCATTTCAATGCGCATCTGGCGTTTGATTTTCCGCCAGGAGCGTTCGCATTCTCGCGCGGGTTTGTGTACGGCCTGGGCAGCGCGACACTGATCGCCGTGTACAACTACCTAGGCTACTACGACGTGTGCTACATCGGCGACGAGGTGAAGGATCCGGCGCGGGTGGTGCCGCGGTCGATTTTGTGGTCCATCGCGATTTGCGCGGTGGGATATTGCGCCATTCACATAACGCTCATTGGCGTCGTACCGTGGCGCGAGGGCATCAATTCGCAGTTTATCGCCTCGGATTTCATGGAGCGGCTATACGGGCGCGGTGCGGCTATCGTGATTACGCTGATGATTCTGTGGACCGCTTTCGGGTCGGTTTTTGCGCTTTTATTGGGATATTCGCGGATACCTTATGCCGCGGCGCAAGACGGTTATTTCTTTCGCGCGTTTGCCAGGATTCATCCGACCAAGCATTATCCGGATGTGTCGCTGTTCGTGCTGGGAGGAGTTTCGATCGTGGCGGCATTCTTTCCTCTGGCGTGGGTGGTGAGCGCGCTGATTACCACGCGAATCCTGGTGCAATTTATCGGGCAGGTTTTCGCCATTCCGCTGCTGCGGAAGAAGCTGCCGGATTCGAAGCGTCCGTACAAAATGTGGCTGTATCCCGTTCCGGCAGTGATTGCGTTTTTCGGGTGGGTCTATATTTTTGTCACCTCCGGATGGTCATACGTTGCGGTGGGGATGGCCACGCTGGCGGTCGGAGTGGGCATCTACCTCGCTCGAGCGAAGTTCACTTCGACATGGCCGTTTCGGACATTGGCCGCTGATACAAAAATCGACTGACACGTTTCCTGCCAGAGATCCTGCCGCGCCTGTGAAACCTCTCCGCGCTGCAAAATTCGGTGGGGATTCTCCCTATTGCTGCAAAGCGTTGGTGACGTTCCAGCCGCTGATTTCAACTGCGGGTACCGCGCCGCGTAAATCCTGAGTGCGAAATGTCGCGGTGATGTCGCGCGACTCGTTGGGCAGCAGCTCGAAATAATTATCGTCCCAAAGAATGGGGAGAAGCTCCTCGCCTCCGGAATTGCGAGTGAGGCGCAAATGTATGAGGAACGCGAGACGGTCGGTCGGATTGGTGACGTGAATGTGTTCGGTGTCTTCCTGCGCGCCAGGCTGGAAGTCACTGGTGTAGGAAAGAGTGACTTTTGCCAGACGTCCGAGCTCGCGGAAATCGGCGTAGGCTTTTTGCGGTGTGTAGTACCAAGTGTAGCCATCGATGGCGAGCAGGTCTGGCTTGGTAGAAAGCCAATAGAAGTTCGAGCTTAACTTGTTGCCGAGGGCATTCTCCAGGGTCAGGCGCAGGAAGTAGGCCGTTGCGGTTACCGTCGGTTCGGGAATCTTGAATGCGCGCGTCGATGTTAACGCGGGAACGCTGATGGTCGCGTCATTGGAAAACTTTTCCTTGGCGTCGAGATCGTAGATTTTGGCAGTGACTTTAAGATTCTCGGCGTCGTTCATGGTGTCGTTGACGACTACGATGGACTTGTCGTCATAGGAATATTGCACGTGCAGTGGTTCGCAGGCTTTCTTCGTGCCGAAATAGCCACCCGCCGGGCGCAGATAGAAATCGTAGAGATGCCAGATGATAGAAGGCCAAGCGTTGTTGAGCATCCATTGAATCACGCCGGTGGAGGTGCCGCGGTTGCGAGCAAAGGCCTCGAACATGGCGCGCTCGCTCTCGTAGGCCGCGGCTTGTGACTTCCATTCGAAGTCGGCGAGGCTGGTGGGAGGACCGTAACGCTTTTCGAGGGCGTAGGTGTAATACTTGATGTCGCGGAACATTTCGCCTCCGGCGTGATAATTCCAGAGGTCATTGATCGGCCACAGAGCTTTTGCGGGCAGCATCTCCTTCAGGCTATCGAGCGGAGGAATGGCGGCTCCCGCGCTGGTTTCGGAATTGAAGCCAGAGGCGCCACCGTGCTGCACATCCACGAGCCAATAATCGGGCGGAACGTAATCGTACGGGCCGGTCATCTTGACACCGGATGGTCCCGAGACTTCGGTTCTTTTCGCCGAGGCGGATGACAGAATCGGCTTGGGCCAGTGCATTTCGTGCAGGACATCAAGATAGGCCTTCTCGATATCGGCTGGCGGTGGATTATCGCTGCCATTGAGCCAGGCGATCACGCTGGGATGATTCCTCAGGCGCAGGGTTTGATCACGCAGAGAAGCTATGGCGACTTCGCGTTCGTTAGATTTCCAGGCTTTCCATTGTTCCCAGTGATCGCAGCAGCACCATCCGGCCATCACCAGAATGCCGTAGCGATCGGCAAGATCGAAGAACTGATCGTCCATTAACTTGCCTTCGAGCCGCACGGTGTTCAGATTCATGCCGCGCACGTAGCGAAAATCATCTTCCCAGCGCGCGGGGTCTTGATGGAGGAACATGTCGGGAGTCCAACCGCCGCCGCGAATCAGGATTTTCTTGCCGTTGACCAGGAATTGGATGTGGTCGCCATGCTCCATTTCTGAAGTGATCTGGTCGATACCGAAGTGAGCGGAAATTTTATCGGAGGGATCGCCTTTGATGTCGAACTCCAAACGTAGCTCGTACATTTCCTGCGAGCCCATGGTGTAGGGCCACCAGATTCGTGGGTGAGAGAAGTTCAGAGAAGGGAATTGTTCGGGCGAGAATGTGACTTCCTTGGATTCGCCGGCGGCCAGCGTGACGGGCTGCTCGATTTCAACGGAGTCTACCAATCCGCGAAGCACGCCTTCGACAGCGGAGTCGGAATTGTTGTGAAGCTGCGCGCGAATGGTGAGATGGGCGGTATCCAGGCTTGGCAGATCGAGCTTGGTTTCCACCTGCGGATGGCGCACGGAGACCTCGCCACTGGCGCGCAAGAAGACGCGGCCCCAGAGTCCCATGTCTTTATCCGGAGGCATTGGATTCCAATCCACGAAAGTGATAGCCAAATCGTGCGGGGTGGGCGGGAAAACTTCGACGGCGAGGGCGTTGGTCTTTCCAGCGGCGATGAGGCGGCCGATTTCAAATTCGTAGCGGCGGAATGCGCCGGCAGCCTCCTCGGATTTGGCGATTTGCCGTCCGTTGACCCAGATATTGGCGCGATAGTTGATGCCCAGAAAATTTAGCCAGACGCGCCGGTTGGCCCATGAAGTCGGGATGAAGAATTCCGTGCGATACCACCAGGAGGGGTGGAACGGGCTGTCCTTGGGGATGTCTTCGAGCGAGAAATTGTCGCCTATTTTGTATTTCATGCCCGGGAACGAACGCAGGTTATCGGCGAAATAGGGATCGGGAAAGGCCTTGAAGTCTATTAGTGCGCCTACGACTGTGCTGGGGACCGTTGTGGTGTACCAGCCTTGCGGGCCGTAGCCTGGTTTTGAGAAAGATGCCGCGTCGCCGACGACTTTTGCTGAGGATTGCAGCGACCAGCCGGTGCGGAGTTCGAGAAGGTCGCCAGAGGAATCCTGGGCCGCGGCGGTGGCCGCGAGGACTAGAACGCAGAATATCGAATAGAGCGAGATTTCGAGAAGACGAGAAATGATGGCTTGAGCACGATTTTGGGATGAACAACTGGAATGGGATTTCCGGCGGAGCTGGAACTGCAGATGCATTCGGCCTCCTTGATGAGGTTCGAAATTAGAGCCTTGTGACAGCGCTTGCAAGATTGTGACTGGGTATCTTAGCACTCGCAAGCGGAAGCGTCGGCGTTTATTAAACGCATTGAGTCAGTTGTAGTCCGCGGCTGGATTGCGATCGTGGTTTTGATTGCGATCGTCGGATGCCGGCGAGAACGCCGGTACTACTTGGCTACTCGGATTTTTCTGGAACCGGGATTGGTTTGAATAGACGGGCTTGAATGGTGCGCAGCATTACATAGAGGACTGGGATGAAAAGGAGATTCAGCGTCGTTGCAGCGATCATGCCGCCGAAGACTGTGGTGCCTACGGATTGGCGGCTGATGCGGCCTGCGCCACGTGCCAGCACTAGCGGTAGAACGCCTAGAATGAAGGCTAGCGAGGTCATTAGGATCGGGCGCAGGCGAATTCTTGCCGCTTCGATTGCCGCCTCAACGAGAGAAAAGCCGCGCTCGCGGAGTTGTTCGGCGAATTCTACGATCAGAATTGCATTCTTGCTCGAGAGACCGATGAGCATCACCAGGCCGATCTGGCAATAGACGTCATCCTGCAAGCCATGAAGAGAGACGGCGGCTAGCGCGCCTAAAAGCGCCATTGGCACGGCCAGCAGAACGATGAACGGTAGCGAGAAGCTTTCATATTGAGCGGCCAGCGTCAGATACACGACGAGAATGCCAAGACCGAAGAGCAGCGCGGCGGTGTTGCCGGATTCGAGTTCTTCTTTGGAGATGCCGCTCCATTCGTAGCCGAATCCTTTGGGCAGGGCGCGACTGGCGATGGCGTCCATGGATGCGATGGCGTCGCCAGAGCTGCGTCCGGGCGCCGCGGAGCCGTCGATTTCCGCGGCTCTCAGGATATTGAAGTGGGTGATGACTTGCGGCGAGGCGACTTGTTCGACGCGAATCACACTCTCCAGAGGAATCATCGCGCCGGTGGAGGCGCGGACGTAGTAGCGCTGCAGATCGCTAGGTGAGGCCCGGAACTGGCGGTCGGCCTGAATGTAAACGCGGTAAGCGCGATTATTGAAATCGAAATCGTTGACGTATACAGAGCCCATGTAAACCTGCAGTGCATCGGTGATTTGGTTCAGCGGCACTTGCAGGGCTTTGGCTTTGTCGCGGTCGAAGGTGACGACATACTGCGGATCGCTCGCCGTGTAGGACGAAAATAATCCGGTGACTTCTTTGCTCGAATTCCCGGTGCGAACTACGGCCTGCGTGGCTTGCGAGAGAGCCTGCAAGCTATTGCCGCCGAGGTCCTGCACCATGAATTGAAATCCGCCGAAATTTCCGAGGCCCTGTACCGCGGGCGGAGAGAACGGCACGATGATCGCGCCGGTAATCGCGCTCAGCGGTTCGCGCATCCGACCGATGACGGCAGTGGCGGAGTGCGCTTCGCCGGGGCGCTGATCAAAGGGCGCGAGGGAGGCGAACATCATAGCTGCGTTGGGCGCGCTGCCAGCGAAACTGAAGCCCACCGCGCTGAAAGAGCCCTCGATTTCCGGGATTTTCGCGAGGATGGCTTCCGCCTGTCCGGCGATGTTAGTCGTGTAGCCGAGTGAGGCTCCTTGCGGCGCCTGGATGGCCAGAATCAGATAGCCGGCGTCCTCTTCGGGGATGAAGCCGCGGGGGACGTGACGGTAAAGCCAGAACGTGACGCCCAGTGTGGCGAAGAAAAGAATGATCGCTGGGATCGCATGACGGACAGCGACGCGCAGCGATTCGGTGTACGCGCGCGTGAGACCGCTGACTCCGCGATTGAAGAACTCGAGGATGCCTCGCCCGCCCTGGCGTTCGTGACCTAATAATGCTGCGGAGAGCGCCGGCGTCAGCGTCAGGGCGTTGAAAGCTGAAATCGAGACGGAAAATGCGATGGTTAGAGCGAATTGGCGGAAAAGAATTCCGGTCGTTCCCGGGAAAAACGCCACCGGAACGAAGACGGCGACGAGTACGAGAGATGTGGCGACGACGGCGCCGGCGACTTCTTTCATGGCCAGAGATGCGGCGCGGTGGGCGTCCTTGATTCCCTCGGCGATGTGGCGCTCGACGTTTTCAATGACCACGATGGCGTCATCGACGACGAGTCCCGTCGCGAGCGTAATTCCGAACAGCGTCAACGTGTTGATCGAGAAGCCGAGGAGCTTGACGAACGCAAATGTGCCGATTAACGAGACTGGAATCGTTACGGCAGGAATGATCGTAGTTCGCCATTCCTGGAGGAAGATGTAAATCACAAAGACTACGAGGGCGATGGCTTCAAGCAGGGTGAAAAGCACGTCGCGGATGGACTCGCCGATTACTGTGGTGGTATCGAATGCCACGGCGTACTTCATGCCGGGAGGAAATCGTTTGGCGAGTTCTGCCAGCGCGGCTTTGGCGTCGCGGTCCACGTCGAGAGCGTTCGCGCCGGGAAGCTGCGAGACGCCGAAGCCGATGGCATCGTGGCCGTTGAAGCGCAGATTTGCGTTGTAGGTTTCGGCGCCCAATTCGGCGCGGCCTACGTCTTTCAGGCGAACCAGGGTACCGTCGGCGCCGGACTTCAGAATGATGTTCTCGAATTCGCTGGGTTCGGTTAAGCGCCCGACGGCGCGCACGCTAATCTGATACATCTGGCCGGGCTGCGAGGGCGGCTGGCCCACTTCTCCCGCGGCGACTTGGACGTTTTGTTCGCTGAGCGCGTTGACGACATCGGTGGCCGTGATACCGCGGCTGGCCAGGCGCGTGGGATCAACCCACAGGCGCATGGAATATTTGCGCGGCGCGAAATTGAAAACGTCGGCGACGCCTTTGACGCGCTTCAGTGAGTCCGCGACGTAGAGATCGATGTAATTGCTGAGGAAGAGGCTGTCGTACTCGCCGTGTTCGGAATAAACGCCCGCGCCGAAAACGAATCCCGTCGCCGCCTTGGTGATCGTGATGCCTGTGGTTTTCACTTCGTTGGGCATACGGCCGAGCGCGGAATTGACGCGATTCTGAACGTCCACGGCGGCGAGGTCCACGCTGCGGCTGATATCGAAGGTGACGGTGATGTTGCACGAGCCATCGTTTCCGCTTGAGGAGGTCATGTACTTCATGCCCTGCACGCCGTTGATGGCTTGCTCGAGAGGAGTGGTGACCGCGGTCTCGACCGTCTGGGCGCTGGCGCCGTTGTAGACGGCCGTTACTTGTACTTGCGGCGGCGCGAGATCGGGGAATTGCGCTACGGGTAGCGTGGGAATAGACACGGCGCCGGCGAGGATGATCAGCAGGGCGCAGACGGTGGAGAAAATTGGGCGATTGATGAAGAAATCTACAAACATGCTTCAGTCCCGCGCCTTGGTGCTGCCATTGGTGATTGCGGAGCGCATTTTCGATGGTGGCCGCGAGAGCTCAGGAACCTGGAGCTTTCGCAGGCTTAGCAACAGGCGATTCGGCTACGAGCATGCCGTCGATGAGGAATTGCGTGCCCTCGACGATAACGTGATCGCCGGAGTTGATGCCGTCGAGAACGGCGTAGCTGTTGCCAATCAATTCGCCGAGGTGCAAAAGGCGCTGTTTGGCGACTGTCGAAGAGCCGTTCTTTTCCACAACGAAGGCGAAGTATTGGCCGTTGATGCGCGTTGCGGCAAGGATCGGAATGGTAGTGCCCTGGTGCGTTCCCCAAACGATGCGAGCGCGCGCGAATTGCAGGGTTCGCAGTTCGTCACGAGGGTTGGCGACGGTGGCTTTCACCAGAATGGACTGCGTGGCGGCATCGGCCTGCGGGGAAATGAAATCGAGTTGCGTCTCGCCTAGTGACTTGCCAGTGGGATCGAGCAATTGTACCGGCAATCCCAGCTTCAGATTGTTTTCGTTTTCGACCGGGACGGAAATGTAGGCTTCCAGACTTCCGGGTTGGTCAACAGTTGTCAGCATCGAAGTGGTTGTAACGCGATCCCCCACGCGAACGGGAATATCGCCGACGATGCCGTCGGTGGGCGCCACGACGCTGTAGTAGTGCAGCTGGACCTGCTGCTCCTGCAACTGCGCCTCGAGCGATTCGAGCTGCTTTTCTGCGGCGTCATAATTCGATTGCGCTTGATCCAGATCTTGCTTGGGAACGATGCCGGCTTCGAATAGCTTCTTGGCACGCTCGAGCTGTTGCTTGGCGTAGGCGACGTTGGCGACTTGCGCGGCGCGCGCGGCTTCCTGACTACCGACTGTCGCTTCCTGTTTCAGAGGATCGATTTGAATCAGTGGCTTTCCGGCTGAGACGTGGTCGCCCGATTTGACGAAGATCTTTGTGATTTGGCCCTCCACCTGAGGATTGATCGTCGTCGAGCGCCGGGATTTCAGCGTGGCCAGGTATTCAGTCGTGTCGGGGATCGATACGGTCTGCGCGACGCTGGTCTTCACCGGCACTGCAGGGGGAGCTTGATCTGCAGACGGATTCTTTGCTCCGCAGCCGGCAAAAAAAAGCACCAGCACGCCAACCGACACCACTTCGAACCATCGAACCACACTGCCTGACTGCCTGGATTTGCGCGCACGCACTGCTTCGGTGCCTCCGCCCCGCTTCGTGAGTACTGCGGTGTTCTGAGGAAGGTCGCAGATATTATGACACGAACGAACTTCCAGTGCGGGTTACAGTTATTCGACGGCGGGACGCGAGGGTCGTGAGCTTGTGCTGGCTTTGGATTCGGCAAATAACGAAGAATCGCTTGACCCTCGGGGGAATGAATCCATAACGCATCAACGGTAGCGACGGGCCGTCCCGCGTCTTGGATGTCGCGTTCTGAGATGAGTTGAGCCGTCAAATCTGCAACGTGAGACGGTGACTGCTGTGCGCTGTTCCGAACGGAACCTACCTCTCGGGCCATAAGGTCTTATTTCACAATCATTTAGTGCGGTTACGACACTGTCGGACCTGACTCCAGCAGCTGGAAGCTGCGTTGCTTCTTATCCAGAAAGGAAGACGTCCATAGGCCCAGCACGGAGAAGGGCATGAAGATTCGGGCATGCTTTCCGGTTATCGCAATCCTTGGGTTTCTTGCGCTGGGTTCAGTCATATCAGCACAAAACGGCAGTTCCGACTCCCAGCCTGCGGCGAAGCGGCAGATTAAATCCAAAACCGAACCCAGCGATCCTCCACTCGCGAAACAGATGCACGTCAACGGGAAAGTGAAGATCGAACTGACTGTCGCGGCGGACGGCGCAGTCCGCGATACAAAGGTCTTGGGGGGCAGCCCGATTTTAGTCCGTGCTGCGGTGGATGCGGTGAAAGTTTGGAAGTACCAGCCGAGTCCGCGCGAAACGACGGAAACCGTCGAGTTTGTTTTCAACAATCCCTGACGCGGTGTGCTCACACGCCAGATGGACAACGCCTAAGAGCGGCGAATTTGGTTCGCCGCCCTCAGGCGCTTGGTTCATAACTTTGCTTGAAAATCGGCCAGCTTCGTTGTCGACGGGCTCGCAGCACGAGAGCGCTTACTGAAGCAGATTCAGCTGATTCTCGTCGTCATCCACGAAGAAAAGCTTGTTCTCGCCGTCGAACACGAGGCCAAATAGCGCCCCGTTTCCTGCCGGTGATCCGTTGTTGTCGAGCAACTCGGACGCGATTTGCACTCCGCGCGGAGTGGTTTCCACGATGTTCCCGTCGGCGCCATTCACGGTGAAGATGTGCCCGTTAGGAGCGACAGCGAGTCCGAGCGGTCCGTTGAGCGTCCCGCCGCTGGTGAGCGTAATGCCGATTCCGGCGGAATTTTCGCGAGTGAGCGCAAATGGAATGACGGCGATGCGGTTGTTTAGCGTGTCGGCCACATAGAGAACGGTCTCGCCTTCGACTGCGCCATCCTTGGCGCAGTCATCCGCGTCGGAAAGATTGCATGGCGCGCTCAGGCCGACGCCAGTAGGCCCGATCACGAGAGCTGAAGAATTCAAAGTCTCTGGGAAGCCCGAGGCGATAACGGTCTCAGAGAGGACGAAAGGCTTGATGTTGGGCACCGCAAAAAGGGCGATACGCACCACCGTGCCCTCGTTTACGGTATTGCCGCCCGCCGCGACTGTGCCGTTCAGCACGTTCGTGACGAACAGCTCCGTGATCGGCCCGGCCTGAAACGCCGTTAGATCCCAGGGTCCATTGATCCGGCCACCGGATATTGTCCCGACCGGATTACCGTAACTGTCGATCACGATGAGGCAACCGGCTTGCGGCGGCAGATTTGGATTTGCGGCCGAAGTGGGCAAGCTGCCGACGATGACCCAACCGGAGTTCAGCGCTGTCAATGCCGTGGTGAGTCCAACTCCGCCGGGGCAGTTGCCGTGTAAATTATCGGCGGAAAGTTGGGCGAAGACGCCAAATGTTGAGCCGTCGGGCGCAATATCGACAATCGTCGAGCCCGTGCCCTGCTGGTTGTTGCTGTTGTTGAAATTACTGACGAGAATGTGGCCGGCGTGCAAATTCCCCACCGAACGGGGCACCAGCGCCATTCCGTAGGGATTGAGATCGCCGTTCTCTGGAACCGTTGAAAAAATTGGAGTCACAGTCTGCAATTTGTGCAGGATCGAGCCTTCGTCGTCCGCGCGACTTGGCGCTGCGCTCAATCCGGCCGCAAGCGCCAGCCCAAGGAGCAGACCTACGAGTACCGCGGTTCTCAGCTTCTTCACTTTAGATTCCTCCACGCTAAGATTTTTAACTGAAAACAAATGGCCGAGTGGCAGCCGCCGCATTAGTCACCGCTCACCCCACAGCGGGATCCGCCACTGCGAGCGATTGAACACTGCCCAAGCCAGAGAGAGAGAGAATCAGCGGCCGGGGATGTTCGTGATCTCTCGCGCGGATTGGATTACGCGTAAAGAAACGGGGATGCTAAATTGGCGAAAAATAGCAAAGAAAAATTTACGATCGAATCGCGAGTCCCAAATCGGCATGCAATATCCAAATTGCGGTACTGCTCTTTCCAAATTACGTGTCGATTTCTACGGATTCCAGTATCGAATGATGCGTTATACGCAAAAATGTGGGGAAACCTTGAAGGTGTGCGCGAACGGAGGCACTAGTCCTCGATGTTAGTAAATGAGGCAACAGATATTGAGGATTTATCCCCCAGCAATCGCGCCAATTATGAAGAGCGGCTCTACGCCGTTCGTTATCGGTTCTGGAAGAGGAGCGTCGGGGGATTCATGAGAGAGGTCTTCTTCGCATGCAAAGAATCTAAGAAATGGCCGGCGCTGAAGTGTGGTTTGATCGCGGATCGTCCCCCGCAACATCGGATATTGGGACTCGAGTGCATCGAGAACGCCGCGAAGGGTGACGTGGCCGTCCAGGTCAAGCTCGACGTCACCGCTAACTTTCGCCAGCGTGCGCAAATGCGCTGGAAGAACAACGCGAATCATTGCAGTGTTTGCACCTCGACGGAAAGGACTGCTGGAAGATCGCGAACGATGGGCGCCCACGTGTCGCCGGCGTCCGCTGATGCGTACACTTGACCGCCGGTGGTGCCGAAATAAATGCCGCATTTATCGAGCGAATCCACGGCCATCGCATCACGCAATACATTCACGTAGCAATCGTTTTGCGGCAGACCTTTGGTCAGCGCTTCCCATTCGTTGCCGCCGGTGCGGCTGCGATAGACGCGCAGCTTTCCTTCCGGCGGGAAATGCTCGGAATCACTTTTGATGGGCACGACGTAAATGGTTTCCGGCTCGTGCGCGTGGACATCGATGGCGAAACCGAAGTCGGTAGGCAGGTTTCCGCTGATTTCCTTCCATAAATCGCCGGCATTGTCGCTGCGCATCACGTCCCAATGCTTTTGCATGAAAAGCACATCTGGACGCGAACGGTGCATGGCCACGTGATGAACGCAGTGGCCGACTTCGGCCGTGGGCTCGGGAATATATTGGGAGTAGAGGCCATGATTGATCGGCTTCCACGTCTGGCCGCCATCATCGGTGCGAAATGCTCCCGCGGCAGAGATGGCGATGTACATGCGCTTAGAGTTTGTGGGATCGATAATGATGGTGTGCAGGCAAAGCCCTCCGGCGCCGGGTTGCCAGCGCGGTCCCGTGCCATGGCCACGCAAGCCGGGAAGTTCGTGCCAGGACTGTCCGCCGTCTGTGGTGCGGAAGATTGCTGCGTCCTCGACCCCGGCATAGACCGTATCCGGATCATCGAGCGATGGCTCGAAATGCCAGACGCGCTTGAACTCCCACGGATGCGGGGTGCCGTCGTACCATTGATGCGTGCCGGGCGTGCCGTCATATACGAACTTGTTTCCCACCGGCTCCCAGGTGTTGCCGCCGTCGTTGGAGCGTTGTACCAATTGTCCGAACCAGCCGCTCGATTGCGACGCGTAAATGCGGTTCGGGTCGGCCGGAGATCCTTTGAGGTGGTACATCTCCCAGCCCGCAAAATGAGGGCCGTTGACTTGCCATTTCTCCCGCTTCCCGTCGGAACTTAGAACGAAGGCGCCTTTGCGCGTACCAATAAGAAGTCGAACGCTGCTCATTTTTCACCTCGGCAACGGATCGCGCCAGTTTGACAGAATCTAGGACTGACGATCCTTGTTCGAGAGCGTGAATCGCCGTCCGGCAGCCACACTCACTTATTTTCTCATGGGATTAGAAACGCGCAACTACCTAAGTGCCGTGGCCACGAGGTGCAGTGAGTCATCGTTGATTGAAACGAAGGAGGTTGCCGCTTTCCTGTGATCGCGGCAGGGAGGTAGGGAAACTACGCGGGTGTTTTACAGCGTTTTCGGGATAGCTGGCAGCGAGTGATCATCATATCTTGACTGAGCAGGCGAGATCGAAGGAGGGCCCGATGGAACAGAATGCTTTGAAGGAGCTATACGTCGATGAACTGAAGGATCTTTACAACGCGGAAAATCAGCTTGTAAAAGCTCTGCCGAAGATGGCCAAGGCCGCTGCGTCAGAAGAGTTGCGCAAAGGATTCGAGGCGCACCTCGAGCAGACGCGCGGGCACGTCGGTCGGCTGGCGAGAATCTTCGAGCGTCTCGGCGAAAGTCCGAAAGGCAAAAAATGCAAAGGGATGCAAGGTTTAATCGCCGAAGGCGGCGAGATTATTTCCGAAAACGACAAATCGAAAATGCGCGATGCGGGCTTAATCGCCGCCGCACAGCGCGTCGAGCACTATGAAGTTGCCGGCTACGGTTGCGTTAAAGCTTATGCATCACTGCTGGGCGACGATAACGCCGCAAGTTTATTGGACCAGACCCTTCAGGAGGAAAAAGAAACGGACCAAAAATTGACGCAGCTTGCGGGGCAAATCAATGTTGAGGCGGCGAACAGCGGGGACCGGGAGCATCGGACGGGCCGCAGCAAGGCTGCGCGTGCGTGATTGTCACATCTTTACAGACTTTTATCCGAAGAAGCCATACAAATAAAAGGAGAACACAAATGAGTGGAGCAGAGCCGAAGAAAGAGCGAGAGCATCAGGGTCAAAATCCGAGTCCCGAGCGTGGTCATCAGCCCGGAAAGCAAGAAGATCCCGCTTGGAAACGAGATAAGCCGGATCAGTACGACGAAAATCAGGGCGGCGGCCGACCTCCGGTAGAACAAGCGGGCGGGAAACAGGCCGGCCAGACGGGACACGAAAATCCGAAAGGTGGCTCAGGGCAACATAGCGGCCAGAATGAGCCGCAGGGAGGGCAGCGCGGAAATCCGAGCGGTCAGCAAAGCCAGAAGGGCGGCTCGGAACAGCATAGCGACAGGCGGCCGGGTAACGGCGGCGCGTCGGAGCAGGGACGCGATCGCGGCGATGGCCACCAGGACCCGGCGCAAAAGCGGGATGTGCAAGACCGCGAGCGCAACAAAAACGCCAGTGAAACCGACGAACGCGGCGTGAAGCAAGGTCAGAAACACTAGTCAGCTGTTGGATTCGTGAGAGCGTCAGACATGGCGTGCCCGGCGGTGATGGCGAGTCCATCGCCGCCGGCACGCTTTGTCTTCTTCAATGGCGCTCCGAGCGATTGACGGCGCTTTCAAGGCGCTGACGATGCTTCCAGAAATCCCGCCAAAGATCGCCAGTCTTTTTCAAGCGGATTGAAATCGTTGCGATATCCCAAGCGTCGGGTCGAAGCTTGCCGTTCAATTCGCGACCAGAAATTGGCGTCGCTACCGCCGCCGAGGCTACAGGTCGTACGGAATATACTGCCGCAAGAGGCTTTCCTCTTGCATTTTGAAGCGTGTCGATGAGCACTGTGCCTTTTTTGCGCTTCTTGACGATTCTCTCCAGGGTCACGAGTTCGGGTTGTTTCTGTCGAACCATCTCCGCGACAGCGGCCGCAAACATTTGCACCTGTTCGTATGAATAGTTCGGCTCGAGGGGAATGAAAATATGCAATCCCGTGGCACCGGACGTCTTCGGGAACGATTTCATTCCCAAGCGAGTTAGACAGGCTTCGGTGGCCTTTGCTACTTCGACTACGGCATCGAATTCCGTTCCGTCGGTAGGGTCCAAATCGAAAAACACGTAATCGGGATTATCGAGAGTTTCAGTCCGGCTGGACCATGGATTGTGATCGATGCAACCGAGATTCGTCAGGTACAGCAGCGCTGCGAGATCATCGGCTACAAAGTACTCGATGTTTGCGGAGCGTTCATTCGAGTAGACCGACACAGTTCGCATCCAGGACGGGCGCGACTGCGGCGCTTCCTTCTGAAAAAAGAATTTGCCGTCAACACCATTTGGATAGCGTTTCAGGACCAAAGGGCGATCTTGCAGGAAGGGCAGAATGTACTCCGCCACGCGGAGGTAATGCAGCAGCAGGGTCCGTTTTTTTATGCCGCGCGCCGGGAAATAGATCTTGTTCAAATTCGAAAGCGCGACTTCCTGGCCATTCAAAATCGCGGACATATTATTAGCGGATCCGTTGGCCAGCTCGTTCTCGAGCTCAGCGGTTTCTTCGATGGCTTTGTCCCGGGCCAGCACGGCGCGAGGCGCACTCGCTTTTTTGCGCTGCTCGTCGTTCTCGGGTTTGCTTGCTGGACTCGCCCACTTGCCGGCATGGTGTTTCGCCTGGGCGGATGTTTTTGTGGATTTGTGAACTGCTCCCGTTTGTTCGTCGAAAGTTGCGTTTGAAGGATCGGAATCGTCACGGAATCCAAGAAATACCGGATGGCGCAGTTTCAGGTCTGGGGTCCATTCGCCGTACTTCACACGCGCAACCAAACTGGGCTCGACCCAAGTAATCTTTTCCTTCAATTTGGGAGGGACAGCAAACGGCGATTTCCTGCTGGCCAGCTTCCGCAGGCGCGAATGGATCCTGGCCAGTGATTGCTGATCGAAGCCGGTGCCGACGCTACCAACATACTGCAAATCTTTTCCACGATAGAGGCCCATCAGCAGCGCGCCAAAATTATCGCGAGTCCGGCGCGGAGCGGTGAACCCTCCGATTACAACGTCCAGCTCTTGTACGATTTTCAACTTCAGCCAGAGTCGGGTTCGTCCGGAAATGTAGGGACTATCGATTTTTTTGGCGACGAGCCCTTCGAGTCCTTGGCGTCTCGCCAAATCGAACAGCTCGAGTCCTTTTTCAACCTGGTGATCGGAATAGCGGATTGTCGCCGAAGGGTTCAGGAGGCGCTGCAGCAGATTCTTGCGCTCGATCAGGGGAGCGTTCCGCAAATCGAATCCGTCGCAATGGAGGATATCGAATACGTAAAAAACCACCGGCGCTTGAGCCAGCAGCGCAGTTGACGGATTCCTGACGCCAAACCTGGCCTGCAGCTTGGCGAAATCGGAGCGCCCCGATTCGTCCAGCGCGACAATTTCGCCATCCACGATGGCTTGCCGCGCGCTCAATCGCCGCGCCAATTCCTGCAGCTCCGGGTATTCTCCGGTTATTTCGCGTTTCGAACGGGAACGAATTTCGACGCTCCCATCGTTGGACCACGCAATCGCTCTTTCGCCATCCCACTTAATTTCAAAAAGCCAGGCTTTATCGCTAAATGGCGTTTCTGCCGGGGAGGCGAGGGCGACCTTGATTTCCGCCGGCATAGGTGCTCGTACTGCGCCGGCGAGCGTCGAGGGGTCGGCGATGGGGTTGGGGCTTTTTATCTTCGAAATTCGCAGCGACGAATGCGGTCTTTTTGCCTCGGCTGCAGAAGCGTCGTCAACTTTGCGGATAAAGAGCCATTCGTTCTTGCGAGCCGAATTGCGCAATTTCACGAGAACGTAGCGGCCGCGCAGCCGCGTGCCGTTCAGGCGAAACTTGATTTCGCCGTTGGCGATCTGCGTTTGCGCGGTCTCGGTTCCTTCAGTCTGAAATGTGCCGCGGTCCCAAATCTTTACGTCACCGGCGCCATAATTTCCTTTGGGAATTTCGCCTTCGAACTTGGCGTACTCGAGCGGATGGTCTTCTACTTGGATGGCCAGCCGCTTTTCGGCGCCAGCGAGTGGTGGGCCTTTCGGCACTGCCCAGGATTTCAGCGTGCCTTCTACTTCCAGCCGAAAGTCGTAGTGCAGCCGGCGAGCCGAATGCCTTTGCACCACAAACGAGCCGGTTGATTGTTGGTTGCGACCGCCTCGAGGCTCCGGCGTTTTGTCGAACGCCCTCTTCGAGCGATATTTGCGGAGAACGTCCGGCCCTTTCAAGAGTCGAGCTCCTTCGCAGGGGATTTCATGCCGCGGGCCCAGGGAGCTCTCGCGGGGTCTAGCAACCATTCACCCTCGGTTGGTATGTTACAGTCTGGCGCAAGGCCGACAAAGAACTGCGCAGAGTAAGGTGATTCCCTTATTGTGCAACGGGGATTTGAGAACGTAGCCTTACTTTAAGGGGGAACCATGGCTTCAGCCGTTTGGAAGGGCATGATCACGTTCGGATTGGTGTCAGTGCCGGTTCGTCTCTACGTCGCAGCCCGGTCGAAGCGAATTTATCTCCATCAACTGCACAAGGATTGTCACACGCGATTGAAGCAGCCGCTGTTCTGTCCTACTTGCAATCGCATTGTGGACCGCTCGGAAGTCATCAAGGGTTACGAATATGAGACGGGCCAGTACGTTTTTGTGGACGCGGACGAGATCAAAGAAATCACTCCGCCATCGAGCCGCACCATGGACATTCTCGCGTTCGTGGACACGGACAAGGTTGACCCCATCTACTTCGATTCTTCATTTCTCGTCATGCCCGATGCGGATGCCGCGAAGCCTTACGCTTTGCTCGTTAGGGCGTTGAAAGACACAAATAAAATGGCGATTGCCAAGCTGACCATGCATCAGCGCGAGTACACGGTGTTCATTCGGTTTCGCAATAATGGTCTCACGCTTCACACCACCTACTATGCCAATGAGATCAATTCCGTTGCGGGTTATGGCGAACAGGATGTGTCGCTGAAACCTCAAGAAATCAAACTGGCGGAGCAATTGGTAGAAACCCTCTCTGCACCCTTCAAGCCGGAACAATATCACGACGAATTTCAAGAACGGCTGCGTGCGCTGGTAGAAGCCAAGGCGCATGGGCGCGGGATCGTGAAAGCGCCTGCTCCCAAGCGCGCGCCCGTAGTCGACATCATGCAGGCTTTGAAGCAAAGTCTCGCGTCGGGCAATGGAAAAAAGCAGATGCGAGGAAAGAAGCTTCTGAAAATGCCGGATACCCGCAAGCCGATGCGGAAAGCCGGATAGCGATCTGCCGAGACGCACTACGGCGAATCTAAATACGGGCTTCCCCGTAATTTTAGATTCGCCGTTCTGTTAGCGTGGATGGGAGGGAGCAGGTTTGGACGATGATTGACGCTGTACCATCTTCTGCGTCTGCTGCGTATGCTTCTGCTGTAACTGCTGCGTTTGCTGCTGGTGCTTCTGCTCCATTTGCTGTTGTCTTGCCGGATTGGACTGCTGCTTTTGCGCCTTGGCGTGCTCGGCGTCCTGTTTGGTTTGCAATTGCTGGCGCTCTTTCTGTTGCTGTTGTACCAGCTTGTCCTGCTGTTGTTGATATTTCCGGTCGAGCTTGGGATTGCCGGTATTAGGAGCCGGCGGACGCTCGGCTGCCGGAAGTTCATTCGGATGAGTCGGGGTCTTGCCGCCGCCCGCATTGCCTGGTCGAGCTTCGCCGGCGTTTCCGGGCCGCGCTTCTCCCTCGTTGTGCACAGCGCCTGCTTCTCTCGCTTTCACAACCCCGCTGCCTTTGAAGTCCCCGGGCTTTGCTGTGGCGGCCACGGCCGGCATCCCGTGGTTGACCTTGGAGCGAAATTGCGGATCGCTCCGCGCCGCCTCGATGTGTCTGGTTTGCTCGGGAACAGGCCCGACATGACGCTCCCGCGCTGCGGCTTCTTCTGCTGCGGTCGGGCGCGCCGTAATCCCGCCTCGGCCTCCGTTGTAGCTCACGCGGGTCACATTGTTGTAAGTCACGCGCTCATCATAGACGTTGTGAATTACGGTCGTATTCACGTTAAAGACGGAGCGATTGTAGAAAAAGTGTCCGCCCTCCCAGCGCCCGCCTACGAATCCGCTTCCGAAATAGCCGAATCCGTAGTTGATTCCGCCATAGAATCCGACAACCGGGCCCCAATATCCTGCTGTGAAAAAGAACCCGCCGTCGCCCCAGCCCCAATATCCGGGAGTCCAGAGGAAACCCGGCTCAGGCGCGAGCACCCACGTGCCTGGCACCCAGAAATAATCACCAGCGTCGGGATCCCAAGCCCAGTAGCCCGGCGTCCACAAGTAGCCATCGCCCGGGCAAACCGGCTGGTCGTACACGGGAATATCAGGTGGGCCGAATGAGACTGCCACGCCAACGCCAATTTGCGCGGCGGTTGCATGAGGCATAGCCAAGCCAAATACCGCGAAAAGGAGGCCGAGACACAGGAACCGGATAATCTGCTCTTTACGCATAGTCTTCGTTGTCATCCTTTCGGGCGCATAACGCCTTTGGAGTCTGTAGCTTGTCCGCATAGGGCAGCGCCAACAATACAGTACGCCGTGTAATACCCAGGCGCAAATCCTGTAGGCCGCCGAATCGCAACTCGGCTGCTCTCACTCTTGCGTGTACTGTCGCGTGTTTTTAGAGCTGACTGAGTGTATGAGCAGGGAGTAATCGAAGTTGTTCTATTTCGCGGTGATCAGCGTGCTCGTTGTCGCTACGCACTGCCAGGTATTGTCGGACTTGATCCAGGTATCAACGAATCGTTCGCGGTGCAAATAGGGTTTCCCTTTCTCCGTGCCCTTGACGCGAAACACTCCGACGACGACTGCCGCATCTCCGAACACTTGAACGCTGCTCTGCTCCGTGACCGCCTGAGATGGCTGATAGTCGGGCGACTTGATACTCGCCAGGAATTCAGCCCGAGAAGAAACGCTCCCGTCGATATCGACGGATAGAAATGTGTTTGCCAATAGCATTCCCAACGCTTTGGTGTCCTTTGCTTCCAAAGCATGATTCCACGCAGTTTCAAGCGCCAGGATGCGTCCGCCCTCATCGCTTGCGGCGTTCTGTTGCGCAGCGGCTGGAGCGACGCCGCACAGCAACATCGCGAGGGACAGAAATATCTTGCCCATGATTTTGCCTCCGGTCGCCCGTCGAAATTCCTCGACCACATCACAGCGTAAAACAAAAAGTCCGCGTCAAAAGTAGTTCCGCAGCTGAATTTCCGTCGGAGCACCTGCCATAAAATCACCCACCAAAGGAGCGAATTCTCGGCGATTGACGGCGCGCGTTCTTAGCGCAAACGACCGGCGCTCAGCGTTTTTTTTGAGAGAACCTCTGAGCCGCTCACGACGCAAAGAGAGATGCAGATTCCTGATGTATCCAAGCGATGAATAAGAAATGGGTGGGTTGACGGGCCTCGAGCCTGCGGCCTCCCGCGTGACCAGTTGGTTCGTTACCTCGCGTAGGTATCTTCGCGATAGCCGGAGAAGCTGATCGTGAAAAACATCGTCAATTGCCCGAACGAACCCGCCGGTTGTTTATTTGGCGTTGACCCAGGTGTCCGATCCTGTCAGCTTCACCGCCACGTCAGTGAGATAGATGCGAATGGGCTTACCATCGGCGGGGCCGCGGTGGTCAGTGGAGATAAGCAGAGGACCTGCCTTTTTGTAGCCGGTCCACGAGGTGATCACCAGGCTCGGCTTCTTGGGCCCGCCACGGTGATAAACCAGGTACTCGACGCGGTTGTCTTTGCCGACGTAGAGATCCCAGGTGTCGCCCGGCGTGTAGCCGCCAGCTTCCGCCGGATATTTCACGGAGACCAACTCGGCTGAGCCAGCGCCCACCGGCAGTTTCTTCATGCCTTCATCGGTAACCGTGGCGCTGGTGTCCCAGTAGGCATGGAAGGGAAACAGAAGCCAATAATTATCGTTCTGAAATGCCGGATCAACTTCGTTTTTAACATTGTCGGGCTGGCTGCTCAGTTCCGAGCGCATGTAGGTAACGTTGACCGCCTTGCCGTCTTTATCCTTGGTCTCAAAGGAAACCTTGTTGGTCTTGGGCTCCCAAACCCAGGAATGGGAAATCTTCGCACCGGGAAATTCTGCGTTCCACGTGTAGCGGATCGCTTCAACTTGCCCATACGAATCAAGACCATAAGTTTTGGCAATCTGCTCGAGAATTGGCGGGCGCGTCTGCGCCCACGACGGCGCGATAAGCGAGACCACCCCGAAAGCCAGAAGGCCGATCATCGTTACACGGATCGCTTTTGTCATCTAGATCGCTCCTCGGTGAAATTGCGCGGATGCTAAGTCGGATGACGTGGAAGAGCTTTGGGATACATCGTTCGCATATCGGGGCAGCACCCGTCAGCCACGCCACGCGTTCAAACCCACTGCCCGTTTGGCCGCGCGCATTATACAGCACACCTCCCGTGATTGTGTTACTGCCTGCTCACGCCTACCGCGCTCGTCGTATTGCAGAGGTCGCAGGTCGCCTTTGCAGCGTGCAATTAGTCCGTTGCTGGCTGCCGTGCTGCCGGTCGTGTTAGCCGGCGAAATCCGATAATCGCAGCGGCCATCGCGACGGATCCATATTCCAGCAGCAGAATCCAGCCTGGAACGACCCACTGACGACCGAGCGTGCGCAAATGCCAAACGTAGAAAGATGGGATGATGCTAACCGACCAGATGATGAGCGGCACCGTCGAGGCCGATCTCATGAACGGCAGCAGCCAGAGCAGGTACCAAGGGTATACGACCGGCGCGCAGAAAAGCGATGCCGCCATCGGCCAAGCAATTGCCTCCGAAGACCATTCCACCGACTTTCTTCGGAACCAACTTGCTGTAAGCAAGCCGACAAGTACCGCCAACCCAACAATAAGCTGCGGAGCCGCCAAGCGCTCGAGCGCCGCAAACACTGGATCATTAAAGCGGAAACTCTGTACGTAGGCACCAAGCGAGCCAATCGGAATTCTGTTGCCGCTGGAAAATGGCACGTACAGAAGTCCAAGCACCGCTGCCCCCAGGACGCCATCGCGCACACGAACGCGCTTCCAGTAGAGCGGGAGCAATACGATCGGAAGCAACTTCACTCCAACCGCCAGCGCAAATGCCACCGCAGCGGCCGCACGCCAGCGGCGCGCCAGAGCGGCGATGGATACGAGCAGCAGCAGTGCGCCGACAATGTCGATGTGACCACTGCCGGCCACTTCCGCCGCCACTAGTGGATGCCAGGCGTACGCGAGAACCCAATGCGCTGCTTGCCGGCCACTTCGCAAGACATCGAGCAAAACGAGAACAATTGCAAAATCGCAAAGCAGAAATGCTACTTTCAGCGCAAAGATCGATTCATGAATCGCTGTCGCCGCGCGGAAGAACAACTGAGCGCCCGCCGGGTATGGGCTCGGTACGTTCGGGTTGTTGAGCGTGCGGGTCTCGGGAGTGTGCAAGGCGGCGAGAGCAGGATCGTTGGGAACAACATCGAAAGGGTTATAGCCGAGCCGCTGCACGTGACCATCCCAGAGATAGCGGTGAATGTCATCGTCCGGCCCGGGCGACTGGAGAAGAAATGGAATGTGCCATAGGGCAGCCAACGCGAGACCGACGACGACCACGCGCTGCGGGAAACTCGGCGTGGAGAAGAACTCTCGAATGGCAAGGAGGTACGCGATGCCCGCAACGGCCAGGGGAATGATGAAGGACAATTCACCCGGGGTGCTGAGCTTGCGAGAGGAAATTGTCAGCGCCACAAGCGAGATCGCGCCGAGCCCGTACACCCTGCCGGACGGAGTGAGCTTCACGGTTCTGCCGTTTTCGCCCGCAGCTGTTCCACCGTTTGTGCCCACTCATTGAGCCATGCTGCGGTTCGTGGCGCGCGAAGCGGAGCGAACCGCAGTTCTGCGGCGAGCTGCGTTAAGTCGGCTGCTACGTCGATGTCGTAGAAGGGCTCGGTGAGGCTCACAGAAAGCCCCAGAACTCGTGCGCGCGCCAGCAGCGCCTCGAAAGCATTCGCCGTTCCCAGGCCATCGCCGGTAAAAAGCCCGAAATGCGATGCCTTCGCGCCGACGAGATAGTAACCGCCGTCGTGAGTGGGCCCGACAACGATGTCGCACGTGGCTAATGCTGCGAATGCGCTCTTAAGTACGGACGCCGGAAGGTGCGGGCTGTCGCTGTTGAAAGCAATGACGCGGTCCCCACATGCCGCCGTGAAGTGTGCAAACACCGACGTAAGGCCGGCGGCAAGACCATCACCCGTCTGCGCCACAACGCGAACTCCATTACCCGCCGCGCGCGTCAAATCGTCGACATCGGGCGTAGGGCACATGATAGCGACGTTCGCGTCGCCGAGTGACTTCGCTAACGCCATCGTGTCATCCAGAAGGCAGCGGTATAACTCCAGGACGGCAGGAACCGGAAAGTACTGAGTCAATCGGGTTTTTACCAAGCCCGGCCGGGGCGCTTTGGCCATGATAACCAGCGTGCAGTTTCGACTAGTCGAGCGCGTTATCGGGTCGCCGGAGGGTTCCATCGAAAGGGCCAAGCGGGCCGTTACGCAGACTGTGGCGTGCCGACGCGTCGCCGGCGGAAATAATAGCGCACTATGCGGCTGAGAATGAACCACGCCGCGCCAAGCGTGCCCTTCACTGTTCCGCTGATCTTGGATTTCCCGATGCGCGGATGATAGCTCACCGGCACTTCCACAATGCGGAAGCGTTGCAGGGCGCCTTTTAAAATCATCTCGACGGCCCAGCCATAAGTGGCCTCTTCCAGCGCGAGGGCACGAAGGACTTCGGCGCGCGCAGCGCGGAACGGGCCGAGGTCGGTGATCCGTTGCCCAAATAGCTGCGTGATTAAGTATGCCGCGAGGCGGTTGCCGAACGCGGCGTGCCACGGAAGCGCGCCTGGCGTCTGCGGTCCGGTAAGACGCGAGCCTAGTGTGATGTCGGCGCGACCCTCGGCGATCGGAGCGAGCAGGCGCGGGAGTTCTGCCGGTCGGTCGCTGTAGTCGCCATCAAGGAATACAACGACGTCCGGCGTGCTGGCCGCGGCGAGACCGGTCAGGCAGGCTCGCCCGTAACCTCGGCGCGGTTCGGGAATAACGCGGGCGCCCATCCGTGCGGCAATTTCTCGAGTATCGTCGGTGGAGTTGCTGTCAACTACGATGATTTCGCTGACGAAGTCCTTGGGCAGATCAGCGAGGACTTGGCCGATCGATAGAGCTTCGTTGCGCGTGGGAATAATGACCGAGACTCGCATTCCAGCCGAGTTTCATTCACCAAAAAAGCGAAGAAGGCCGCTTCCGCGCAAGGATTGCATCAACGCCCCATGTGCGGCCCGCGCGTCCCACCAAGAGGCCCAGCGATGCAACAACCGGGACGAGTAGCTCCCAGATCCAAGAAGTTCCCAATTCCGTAACCCACAGGGTCGCGAGGAACAAGAAGGCCACCAGTGCTACAGGGCGCGTGAAAAGCCCCAAAATTAGCAGGATCCCGACGGAGATTTCCGTGATCGCCTGCATTGGCGCGATCATCGCGGCGTGGCTAGCCATGAATGCCAGCACGTGCCTCCACACCTCTGGAGAGTGACTATGCTGCACGTAAAAGTTGAGGACGCCAGCGTAGCCTGCTGGCGTGTAAGCCCCTTTTCCCAGATTCTCGAAAAAGGTCGAGAAAAACATTCCGCCGACGATCACACGCACGATGGCCAAACCAGCTCCCGCAGTGCGTTGCGCGTCGTCCTGGGCCTGGATCGTGTTCGTCGTCATGGTGATTCCCGCGCGCACTCGATGAAATATCGGCCTATCAGGTTTGGCGGCGGACCGGAGGCCGAGCGCGCAGCGGTATAATACTTGCCGATGCGGTCGAAGGCAAACATCGAGCTCGACGCGGGCCGGCGGACTTTTGCCAGCGGTTTGCTCGTAGATTTGATTGCGGCGCTCCGTCGCAGTCGGCCGGGCGATCTGATCGCAATCACCGGCGACGGAACAACCATCGCTTCTGACCTCGATACTTGGTGCCGATTTACCGGCAACACTCTGATTGAAACAAGTGTCTATGCGACCGGTACTCGCTGGGTCATTCGCTGCGGCGCAGCACCATCGAATCTGGAGGTCGAGCGTCCTGTCGGGTCACGCCTCTGGCTATACACAAATTTCGACTGCAACCTCTGTTGCGACTATTGCTGCGTACGCTCATCTCCGAACGCAGCTCGGCGGGAGCTAGGCCTCGAGCGCGTCCAGCGAATCGCCAGGGAAGCTCCCGAACTCGGCGTAAGCGAAGTCTTCGTCACCGGCGGTGAGCCATTCCTTCTCGCTGATATTGGCGAAGTTCTCGCCGCTTGTGCCGCCGCCGCACCGACGACCGTGCTCACCAACGGCATGTTATTTGGCGGCCGGCAGCTTGCGGCACTGCGCGGTTTGCCGCGCGATCGCGTAACAATTCAAATCAGCCTCGATAGCCCCACGCCGGAGCGACACGACCGCCATCGCGGTGAAGGCACGTGGGCGCGAGCGTGTGCGGGCGTGGAGCGCGCTCGAGCAGAGGGCTTTCGCGTGAGATTGGCAGCGACGGTGTCAACTGATGTGGAGGCCGAGGAGTTTCGCGAATTCCTCGATGCGCAGCAGATCGCCGAGGAAGATCGCGTGATCCGACATATCGCGCTGCGCGGCTTCGCGTCGCAGGGAATTGCCCTCGCGCGCCCAGATTTGGTCCCTGAGGTCACCATCACCGCGGAAGGCGTTTACTGGCATCCGGTGGGGGCCGAGGATGCCGACTTCCTCGTCAGCCGCGAGATTTTTCCGCTCGCCGACTCATTCGCCGCAGTGCGCCGCGCGTTCGATCAGGAACGCGACCATTCGCGTCGCTTGGCGACCATTTTCAATTGTGCGTAAACTTCTAAGTGCCTTGCGTACTCTCCAGGCCTCAAGCGAGCACATCGCGCGCCGGGCGCCGGTTACACTTCAGCCGACTTAGAAATCCCTCGCGAGAAAAATCCCTGCCGCGCAGAAGCCTCACGCAAAGCGTCGTACCCGTCGAGGTGGGGAGGCAGCCAGTGTTGGAGGCCCTCGGCATCGAGCACGACACGGTGCACCGGATTGTCGTAGCTCATCGCGGAAAGAGCGTCTGCGAATTCCCGCTGAACTGCGGGATCGAGATCGGGGCGAGCAGTGAACATACAATGATTGTAGGGAGGTGAAGTCCAGATCTCGGTGAGCGCGCCTTCCGGCACCAGGCGCTCGCTCCGCACCGTCTTCCAGAACGGACTGCCAATTGCGCCCGCATCAGCGCGGCCGTCAAGCACCGCGCGAACAACTTCGACTTCGCTAGTGCCGGTGTCACCGTGTTTGCCCAAGTCGGTGTTGAATCGTAGCGTGCGGTAGTCGCGCCCTTCGATCAAACCTTGCTGCTCCAGAAAGTGAACCGGCAAAATCGCGGCATGCCCACTGTCGCGGCTCCCGATCGCCAGCGTGCGGTTTCTCAGATCGGCAAGCGCGGCGACCGGCCCTCCGCTGACCGCAACGATCTTCGTCATCCAGCCGAGATCGGTGTCACGCATAGCGATCGCCTGGCAGCGATGACCGCTCCACTCGACGGCCTGCAAGTAAGCGAGGTTCGTGTTCCAGCCAATATCAATACGCGGCAGGGAATCGCTCGGCGAAGCCAACAGCGCCGCGACCTGTGCTTCGTAGCTCTGAAACAACACGACCTCGACCGGTACGCGCGCCTCCTCATGAAAATAGCGGCGCATGCCTTCCCAGATCGTCACCACCTTCGGATCATACGCAACGGCGCCCACCCAAATCGTCTGGCTCATGATCCTCCACCCGTCGGCGAGCGGTCTTTACGACGCGCCCCCAACTCGCCGCCTTCGTCCCGCTTTCGCTGTCAAAAGAGCGGCAATCCCAATACTGCTTTACCGATAAACTCGCGCAGCACGTCGCCGGTCGGCGCCATCACCGCCCCGGCATGCGCGTCGCGGAAGAACCGTTCAATACTCGTGTGTTTCGAGAATGCCGCGCCGCCGCAAGCCCGCATCGCCGCCGATGTGACGCTGATCGCCACGTCGCCCGCTGCGGCTTTCGTTTCCAGCACGCGCAGCATCGTCGTGTCCCGAGGACGCTCGAGATGATCGATCAAATCGTCGATGCGCGCCGAGAGGCCATCGGTGTCGATCTGCATCGTGGCCAACTGTGCGCGTAGTGTCGGCAAACTCTCGCCCAAGCTCTGGCCCAGATGTTCGAATCGAGCAGTTTTGAGATGCGTGGCGGTCGCAGCCACGGCAGCCCGGCAGAGGCCCAACGCCACGGCTGCGGTCGCCAAATTGAACAGCGGTAGAACCACGTTCAACATCGCCTGAAATCCCGCTTTATCATCCGTGAGTTGGAGTCCGTCCGGAACTTCGCAATCCTGGAGCGTCATCGGAGAGGATGCGTTGGCGCGCAGTCCCATTCCGTCCCACACTCCCGCCACCGACAAGCCGCGCGCGCCCGCAGGAACAAGGTAGAGCGTCGAGTCGGTAGGACCTGCGCCGTCAGGCGCGAGCGATGAGACGACGTAACTCTGCGCATGCCCCGCGCTCGTCACAAAAGATTTCTTGGCCGTAAGGCGGACGCTACCGCCGTTCCGGCGTGCGCGAGAGACTGGCGCCCAGAAATGACTGCGCGAGCCAGCCTCGCTAAATGCCAGCGTGGACAAATGCCGGCCCGCCCCAATATCCTTCAGGACCGACGCGACCGCGGGGCTAGGCCGCGCCGCCGCGATCGTCGCCGCCGCAAGCACGTGCATGACGTAAACCATCGCAACGGACGCATCCACTTCAGCGATGGTTGCGACAACAGTCGCGAAAGTCCGCGGCCCGAGACCGGCGCCGCCATACTCGGCGGGCAACATCACTCCCAGCAGTCCTGCCTGCCCGAGCGCGTCGATCGCTTCGCTCGAAAACCGGCCGGCCTTGTCATTCTGCCCCGCGGCTGGAGCCAGCACGCGATCGGCGATCTCTCGGGCACTCGAAACGGCGGTCTCGTGAGTCACGGCGTCCCTCTGTAGTTACAGGTTCGTAGTAGGAAGGGGATTGTCCCTGACAACGCTGCACATGGTCAAACATTTTTGCCGTTCTTCCAAATGCATTATTCTGCTGATCGCGGCTGCAGTTACGTGTCGCGCCGAATGTTGCAGCATTGCAGGCACGTTCGGACGGAAGCGAAGCGGAAAGCTGTTGAGCCTATCTCGTAACCCATTTCTGCGGGGAATCGGGCCCTGAATCGGGCACAGTCAGGAGATTCTCGAAAACGCGTCACACCGAACTGATTGATCTAATTGGCGGGGCCGACGGGGCTCGAACCCGCGACCTCCTGCGTGACAGGCAGGCGTTCTAACCAAGCTGAACTACGGCCCCGCATGCGGAATCAATGGTATAGCGAAATCCCTTCGTTTTACAGCCTATTGCAGGTTTCGCATATACCGCACTGCTTGCACCGGTCGCACAGGAAAGCGGCTATTACCGTCCTATCCGCCCATAAAACCGCCCATAAATCCCTGCAACCTGTCGGTGCGCTCACGGTTAATAATCCTATCACACAAGCTGCCCAAGAACACCGTTCGTTCCATCGACACGGATCGACCGCGAAGACTAGTATTTTGATACGCCAGAAACACTCCGGCTAACGGAGCGGAGCCCGTGTCTCTCGGGGATTTTCTCGACAAGAGAGCAACCGCTCTCACTGTGTCCGAAGTCGCGGAGATCCTCAACATCTCTGAGCGCCAAGTCTATAAGCTCGCGTCGCTGAACCTCATTCCTTCGTTCCGCGTCGGGTCGTCCATCCGGTTCGATCCCTCTCAAGTCGCGGCGTGGCTGCGGCAGAAGGCGGCGCCGATTTCGGTCAGGCCGGGCGAGGAAAGAAGGAAGCGGGCGTAATCTACGGATGGAAACCTGTTCCTCATGAGGTCAGAAGTCCACACAACCTACGGTCGATCGGTACGAGCAGATCATCATACAAGGAAGCATTCATCGGCGAGCATTCGGTCTCGGCACGGCATGCGCGGCAAGTCCGGCAGCTTCCGCCGTCTAATTTCCGCCTAAAAGACCTCAAGGACGCGCCCGACATGACCCGCCCGCTCTCCGGAAGGGAGAATCATTTGCCGACGGTTTTTAAATTAACGAATTCGAAACAAATTTATGACTAACATGGGACTAATTGAACCTCCAGCCATAGGAGCATAGCCATGCCCGACCCCAAGATGACTCAGCTCACATTGACCGGCGGCACGACGACCCGCACTTATAACGTCTCCCCGGATATTGCTGCGCGTGTCCAGAGTGAGATGAAATCCGGGAAACTGACTCCCGAAAACGCAGAGAAGGAACTTGACTCGATGGAGGCGCTTGGGTTTAAGGGAGTCAAGCTCGCCTCGTCTGTCACACACAGACACGATGGAACGACAATCGAAAAAGATTACCTCAATGGCACGGCCGTGCTGACCTACAAGGACCACGGCAACCAGATCACCCGTACTTATGAGGTCAGCGACCGGAACATTTTGCGCTCACTGGGTGATGAAAAAGACGAGCAGAAACGGCTTCATATGGAACTGACCGGTAAAGGATTGGCGATGGAGTTTGACGTGACCACCAAACTGGGATTTGGATCCAAGCTCCATTCGTCTGTCACGCGCAAACCCGATGGCACGACAGAGTCGGAATATACTGGTCCGGCGGTTGTCACGACTGCCCCCAACGGCTCGACCAAAGAGACAGTTTTCGTCGGTGGAATCATTCCGACAACTGTCGAGTATGGCGCCAGGACGACGCCCGAGAAGAAGCCAGAGCAGCTCGCCTCCGGCCCAAAGCGCTACGAAGGACTAAACAAGATAACGCCGCAACAGAGCGGGACCGCCACCCAGGCGCCGCAGAAACCGCGTGCGTCCGGCATGACGCCGTAAGAAAGACTAACGCTTGTTGTGCCCGATTCCCACCGTTCTTGCAGAGCGCTCTACCATTTCACGCGTGCGCTGCCGTGTTGCCCCACGGCTATTTATTGGCGCATCGCCGCTAATTCGGCCTGGAACTGCTTCGCTTTCTCGGGCTGGTGCAAGGCTCCGTATTCGGCCGCGAGATCTTCGTACGCCATCTTCATGAACTTCATCGAGGGACTGGCTTGCTTGGCCAAAATCCTGTAGCCCTCTGAAGTATGTTCTTCCGCTTCCTTGTAACGCCGTTCCCTGAGAAGAACTCGGCCTAAATCGATCTGCACGATTCCAACGTTCGGATGCTCGGGAGCGAACTCTCGAACAACAACTGGTATCGCGTCCCGATAGATCTTTTCAGCGCGTGCGTATTCCTTTCTCTCGAGATAAAGATGGCCGAGGTTGGCCTCCACGACTGTCGTTTGATAATTGTCCTCACCGAGCGTCGAGCGGTCGATTTCCACTATTCGAATCATCTCATCCTTGGCCTTGCCCCACCTGCCGTTGTGCTCGTCTATCGCCACCAAGTCGTTGAGCACGACGGCGACCTTGGGATTCGAGTCTCCGTAAGCCCGACTCAATACAGAAAACGCCTGCTGGGCAAACGGCTCCGCCTCATCAAATTTGCCTTCGGTTGTCAGCGTTTGAGCGAGCCTCTCCGTTTGAGCCGCCGTCTCGGGATTCGCGGCTCCGTACCATGCTTGGTCGATTTCTATCGATTGCCGCATATACTTTTCGGCTTCATCATAGTTTCCCAACGCATTGTCAAAGTCCGCCAGATCGCTCAATTCTTGTGCAATATTTGGATGTGCCGGGCCGTAGACATTGCGATCTATTTCCATTGCTCGCTCTTCCATGGACTTGGCCAGGCCGTATTGATTGGTCAGAGCTCTAACAACCGCCAAGTCCTTCAAGCATTGCGAGAGCTCCGCAGGAATCCCTCCCGGAGCCGACTCGATCCGCACGCAGTCTTCAAGCAGCGGACTCGCTTCGTCAAACTTGCCTTCGCCTTTGAGCGCTTCCCCCAGTTGGCTTTCTGCTCGGGCTCGTGAGGGGCTTTCTCGGGGGAGACGGCGATTTTCGATCGCCACGGCTTGGCGCGCCAGCCGCTCCGCTTCTTGATATTGGCTCTGATCGGCTCGCAACTGGCTGAGCGCAACGAGGCTTTCGGCCGTTTCGACGCTGTCCTGCCCGGTGATCGATTCGCGAATCTTCCGCGCGGATTCGAGCAGCGTATCGGCGCGATCAAACTTGCCGAGCTTCTCGTACATGATTCCGAGGGTCAGATACAGCTCGGCCTGCACCTCGGGCTCTTTATCGAGCGTCCGGGCTTCCTGCGCGCCGCGATCGATGAGAGCGACGACTTGCAGCTCTTGCGAAGGACCGGCCGTCTTGTCGCCGCCGCCGAACAAATTCAGCATGAATTGCTGGACGCGCTGCGTGCGGGCAGCCTGCGTGAGAGCGGCATTGCGCGCTCTTGTCAGCCGCACCGTGAAGAAGACCAGTTGCGCAACGATAACCGCGACCACGATGGCGGTTGCGGCGACTCCGCGCCAGTTTCGCGTGATGAATTTTCCCGCCCTATAGGAGAGCGAGTCGGGTCGCGCTTCGAGCGGCTCGCCCTTGAGGTAATGATCGATATCGCGTGTCAACGCTTCGATCGATGGGTATCTTCTCTCCCCCTCCTCGCGCATCGCCGTGAGGCAGAGCACGTCCAAATCTTTCCATGCGGCTTTGCCGGTCCGCAGAGCTGGGCGATATTTGGCGGCCGCTGCGGATGGCTTCTCCGCTTCCCGGCGCGCGGCCGGGGGTTCGGCGCCGGCAGGCGGTCTCTTGGAGAGATCGAAGGGAAGGCGCCCGGCCAGCAATTCGTAGAGAATGACGCCCAGGGAATAAACGTCCGAGCGCGTATCCGCCCGGCCGCCCGAAATTTGCTCCGGTGCCGCATAGGCGGGAGTCATGAACCGCACCGTTCGGGTCCGGTCTGCACCCTCTTCGAGACTCTCGATCTGCTTGGCGATGCCAAAATCAAGCAGTTTGACCGCGCCATTGTCTTTCACGAGGATGTTGGACGGTTTCAGATCGCGATGGATGATCGCCCGCGTGTGGGCGTATTCGACTGCCTCGCACACCGAACGGAATAGCCGCAGGCGCTCATCGATCGAACATTCGTGCCGACCGCAATAGTCCGTGAGCGGCACGCCCTCGACATACTCCATGACAAACCAGGGAGTTCCGTCATCCAGAATTCCCGCGTCGAACAGCAGCGCGATGTTCGGATGATTGAGCTGAGCCAGCGTCCTTTGTTCGCTTTCAAAACGCTCCCGGCGCGCGGGTGAGAGCCAGGCATCGCGAAGAACCTTGATCGCGACAAGACTCCCGAGGTCGCGCCGCTCTGCGAGATACACGACGCCCATTCCGCCTTCGCCGAGAACTGCTCTTACTCGGTAAGGCCCGAATGCGTCCAGATGATGTGTTGCGAAGCTTGGGTCAAGGGTTCGGTGCGCCAGGTCGCCCAGGTCGCGATCGATCAGCGACGCGCGGTGCGCGTCCTCTTCCAGCAACGCGAGAACATCCGCCGCCAGCCCAGAGTCCTCACCACACGCGGTCTGCACCGCGGCGTGTCGATCCGGCTCGGGAAGATCCGCAACCGCGTGAAAGACGGCTTGAATTTGATCCCAGCGCGCGCTCTCCATGCCATGCGACTCCCGCTCCGGAGAGTTGAGAATACCGAAGCTATCGGCCCGGCCTACGGACTTCGCGCGCCAGCCAGGCTCTGGCGGCGCGCCAGTCGCGAAGGACCGTCGCTTCCGAGGTCCCCAGCAGTTCCGCAATCTCCGGGATTTCGAGTCCGCCAAAAAATCGGCTCTCGACCACCCGAGCCTGGCGCGGATTCATGCGCCCTAGCTCGGTGAGAGCCGCATCCAAAGCCAGCAACTCTTTATCGTTGGCGGCGATCGCTTCGGCCGTCGACTCGTCCAAAGTGACGAAGATCGCCAGCCCGTCGCCGCCGCGTTTCTGCGCGCTCCGGCGCCGGGCCGCCTCGATCAGGATCTGGCGCATTGCCCGCGCGGCAATGTTCTTGAAGTGAAGGAGGGAATCAAACGCCAGGTCCGGCGAGCCTCTCAGCCTTAGCCACGCTTCGTTGACCAGGGTTGTGGTGCTGAGCGTCGCATTGCCGTCCCGGTGTTTGACGGCGGCGGCCAGCCGATGCAGTTCTTCGTAACTTGCGCTGAAAACCCGTTCCAGCGATCCGTTCGGCGCCGGCGGTGCGCTCGACGAGGCGTCGGCGTCAAACCCGCGGAGAGTTTTTTCCGGCGGCATGACGGTTTTTCCCGGCCATTTGCACAATCCTTAATAGAGACCAAGAACCCGAGTCTCGAAGCTGGGGACCGTTTGAGACGGCAGGATCATAGCACGGGATGCCAATTGTAGCACTCGTTTGCTTTCGCGAGCCTACGAGCAAAGGAGAACAGAAATGAGCAGCGTGGTTGCACTCAAGGTCAGAGCAAGCGTTCTGAGGGCGCCCGGCGCCGCCCCAGGCCTGCTGATTGTGGAAGGTCGGCAATGGCCCTTCACTCTGGATGGCGTCTGGAAATCTTCGGCGGCTCCGAGCGCCAACATGGCGGTTGACGTCGACTTTGATGGTCAGGGCAACATTACGGCAATTACGGCCGTGGACCCGCAGCAGGCAGCCAGAGAAAAGCTGAATCAAATCGGCGGTGCGGCGCAACAGCACGGCAAGGAAACCGCCGAGATCGTCCGCCAGGGAGTGGGGGTGCTTGCCGCCCGGATGGGGAAGTTCACGTTGGGCGCCGCCGTCATTCTCTGGATCGCATGGTTTTTCATGCCGGCCTTGACCGTAGGCGAGAATGTAACGAACGCGCCCAAATCGTTTACGTTTTGGGATCTCGTCGGTCTCGACCCGAATACCAATATCATGCAGGCCCCCGCCAGCCACGGTCTCTTTGGCCTGCTGGGTTTGCTAGCGATTGTCGCGCCCTTCGGCGCCCCGTTCATCCGAAACTCCAAGGCCAAGTTGCTTACCGCGGCCCCGCTCATCTATTTGGTGATCGCCTATTTCGTAATCCAATCGGACTTCAACACCTTCTTCGCGCACATCTACGGCGCGACGCTCAACGATGCATCGAAGTGGCTGTCGTTTTCCTTCGGCTACGGAGCCTATCTCCTCGCCGCCGCCAGCCTCTTCCTCGCGGTGCAAGTCCTCAGTCACCCCGGATACGAAAACACAGGAACCGTCGCCAATCCATCCGCCGTCGCAGTCGTCTCTTCGGGAGACGAGCTGTGTACAAAGTGCGGAAAACCGCTCAGCGCAGGAGAAGACTATTGCACCGAGTGCGGGACTAAACGCACTTCGGCGGCTAGTTGAGGAAGGAAAGCGAGAAAATATATGCGCCAGACTAACTTGCTTGCAACAATTCTTTGCGCCGCACTTGTCATGCTTGTGTCGTCCGCGCCGGCGAGCGCCGACACCTCGTCTTTGCTCGGCAAGCCGGCTCCTGACTTTTCTCTGACGACGCTCGACGGCAAGACCGTCCGGCTCTCGGCGCAGCGGGGCAAAGTGGTCGTAATGTTTTTCTGGGCCAGCGATCCGCAAAATACCTATCTCCGGGACCTCCTACCCTACATGCAGCAATTCAGCGCCAACCGCGATTGGGCGAGCAAGGGGCTCGTCGTCTGGGCCATAACAGAGGATCGGCATACGCCCGTGGTCCTCAGGAATTTCCTGAGGGAGAACAAATACACCTTCGATGTCCCCTACGACAGCGCCGACGCGGCTTACAGGAGTTATCTTGTCCCAAGCTACCCGACGGCAGTTGTGATCGGGAGCGACGGCGTAATCAAGAACGTCGTCTCCGGCTTCTCCCCCACAAACACGGCGCATGAGATAACCGCGGCCATCGAAAGGGCGTTGGCTGAATCAGGCAAGCTGGATACCGCATATTGGGTCGGCAAACCCTCGCCCGCGTTTTTGCTGACCGCGCCGAATGGGCAAGCGATCCACCTCGACGGCCGAGGAGGATCGGGTCCGAACTACGACGAAACGTACAACCACAAGGTCGTCCTGATCACTTTTTGGGTCGACCGCGATTCTTCCGCGAGCCTCCTCCCTCACATCCAGGAACTCGCCGCCAACAGGAGTTCCGCCGGCGAGGGACTCATCGTTATGGCGGTGGCGACGGGCGGCCAGACACCGGCCGCTGTTCGAAAATTTCTGCAGGATCACCGCTATACATTCGAGGTCCCGTTCGACAGACCCTTTGCTTCCTGGGAGGACTCGCTCGGCAAAGCGATGGTGACCTTTCTCATTGGACGCAGGGGCGTGGTCGCGAACGTATTTTCCGGCGCCAACGCCGGCGTGATAAAGCAAATCGACGCAGCGGTCCTATCCGCCTTGTCCGAACCTTTAGACGTTGATACCCGTTTTTTGGTCGGGAAGCCCGCTCCGGATTTTTCTCTCGCGACGCTCGACGGCAAGACCGTCAAGCTCTCCGATCAACGGGGCAAAGTTGTACTGCTCGATTTCTGGGCAAGTTGGTGCTATCCGTGCCACGTAAGCCTTCCTCACACTCAGGAACTGAGCGACAACCGGGAGCTCGCGAGTAAAGGTCTCGTAGTCTGGGCTGTAACGCAGCCCGACGATAAACAGAGCTTGACTGACGCCCAGAGCTTTGTGGCAGCTCACAAATTTACCTTCACCGTTCCCTGTGATCGGGAAGGCGTCGTCAGCCAGGCCTACGGCATTACTGGCGTTCCGAGATGGGTCATGGTCGGGCGCGACGGACTTGTCAAGAACTGGGGCAGTTCTTTTGTGCGTGGAGCCAGCGGATTGCAGCTTCAAACAAAACCGATGGACGATGCCATCGCATCCACACTTGCTGAATCTCCTTCGGCGGTTTCCTCAGACGGGAGGCACTTGAAATGACGCGTCGAAATCAAATCATCATGCGGATCCTTTTGCCCATCGCGGCATTTGGTGCATTGTGCGCCAGAGTCCGCGCCCAAGTCGTGAAGAAGTGAGAGAGGAGAACCTATGACAGCAAAGGTCAGCGGTGCGGCGGTCGCGATAATCGTGGCAGCAAGCACACTCATTTTCACCGTCGGCTGCAACAGCAAAAAGTCCAGCATCTTACCGCCTGGCGGGCTGGGCAACCCCTGGCCAAAGCCGGCTTCCAGCTCTGCAAATTACTCTAAGCTGCCGAAGGCCGACTCCAATGTCCCGGATTCTCAGTTCGTCGAGTTGGACAGCGGCTATCACACGGGCGCTCTCTTATATGCGCTGGAGAATCTCCCGCCCAACTACGAGCAGCTCGCGATGGCCGCGTCGCAGGAATACCGCTCGACCTCCGACGCGTTTCGCAAGCGCGACCTCATGCAGGCTTTGAACCCTCAAATCGATCAGCAGATACTGGCATACAAAGACCCGCGAAACCGCTATTTCACCTTCAGGCTCGGCAACGGGATGCCGCTCGGACACTACGATTTCAAGACAAAGTCGTTTCCGTTCACCCAGGATTTGTCATCCAGCATCTACCGTTACTTCAACGACGCCCCTAATTACAGCTTTACCTTCACCAACGGGAATGCATTTCAGAGATACCCGGTGGCCGACGAGCAAAAAGCCAAAGATATCGAGGACATGGTGACGAAGGGACTGATATATCAGGGCGACGCTGTCGCTTACATGTTCGCGCAAGGGGCGGACCCCGCGAATAACCGCGTGTTGATGCAGATCGTCAGAATGGCTCTTCGTGGTCCGGGCCAGAGCGAGGTTGGACGTTACGAAGCTAGCCCCAACAGTATGGGTGATGCCCCAACAGGTACCCCACCAATACACTTTAATGAGTAGCGAGAACCTATGTGTCGAGTGAGGGTGCTTAATCTCATTCCCGCGCGAGAAAGGAGAAGCCGCCCCATGAAAACCCAGCTGACTTCATCCGCAGCTGTGGCGGCGTGCCTGATGTTCTGTGCCGCCGGATGTAACAGCTCCAAGGCCCTCGGTCGAACGCTTGCCTCCGTCACCGCGCGCGACACGTCCGCCTCCGCATCCGACAATGACTCGCCCCAAAAATCTGACGGCAGTCAGTGGAAAATCATTTCGACGACCGACGAAATGACCGGCGAGCCTAAGCTGCAAGCCGCAACAGTCGCCAACGCCGACAGCAACGGCAGGCACGGAGTTTTCGAAGTAACTGCCACCTGCAACGAGAGAATCCTGGCCTTTACGATCACCTACCACTCCGCGTCCGACAAGAACTTGGGCTACGCGCACACGCAGGGAAATTCCACGGTCATCTTATATGGCGACTACGGAACCGTGGACACGCCGAAGCCGCAGGTCAACATGCGCCTGCGCATTGACAACGGCCAAGTCGAGAACGTTGTCTCGACGAGCAACTACTCCAATCAGGCAGCAGTCCTGTTCACCAGTCACGACGCTCGTGGCGCGATCTCGCAAGGCGCTTCGCGAGGAAACGGCGCGAGTCTGAACCAGCTACTCGGCGATCTTCAGGAGATGGGAATGGCTCTCGCAGCGGCCGGCACGACGGCGGACGCCTACCACGCCAAGATCATTCGAGTCGAGCTGCCACTTGCGAATGGCGACGCGCCCATTCTGGTCATCAGACCGCAGGATTCTTCGTTCCGCGAATTCGCATCGAAATGCGCGGCTGTTGATCCCAACGCCTTCGTCAACGACATCAAGGCGCCGGACGGCTTCGTCTTTGGCTCCGAAACCACTTTGCCGGGACGCATTTTCAAAGGCACCGCGGATGGGTTCATCGCGGCATTCCCCGGTTTCATGGAGCGCGCCGCGCCGGCAACCGGATTCGATCCCGAGAAAGAGAAGAAAGACGTCGCGTTCGTCCAAGGCGTCGTTCGCACCTGCTCACAAATCACGCCGCAAATGGCGCAGAGCGTAACCACCCGGAACGTGGAGAGCATCGCGGAGCTTGGGAGCCAGTACAAGGACTGCTTGGGCTACATCAACGTCTCCCAAAGAGTCGGTACATACAATAAGGATTCGGAGCGAGGCGTCATGCTGTCGGTGAGTTATGCCGGGGACCATGGCTGGCGCGACGGCAAAGGATTTTGGGTCACAGTCTATTTCACCGCGCTCAAAGGCGACCGCGTGATGGTGACCCCCAACGACTTTACTTATGTCTATTTGATTGCGCAGGCGCTTATCCTTCCCGCGCGCTAGGGGTTCTATCCTCAGAACATCGTGTTAAATGCTATGCCGCCGCGCGGAATCGGCAATTTATAAGCAACGTGATTCAACCACCTGCCATCACGAATTCTACGGCAACAGGCGGTTTTCTCTCGGTCGACAATTGGTGGATCCGCATCCCGGCGAAATTGCGGCGTTACTGGACCTTCATTTCTACCGCCTGGTCGGACGGAATTTATCTCACCGCCTGGCCAGGCCTCGCCACGCTGCTGCCGATCGCCTTTTTCTTTATCGGCTTGCTCGAAGGCGCTACCCATTGGAATCCCCTCCGTATCGGTAGCGCCGCGCTCTCCGCTAACCCGCCAGTGACCTTTGTTCAGATGCTGCCGCTCTTAGTGCTGGCGGCCGCCGCGGGATCCCTGAGCGCCAATCTGGGGCTGATGATCGTACTCGGCTACGCCCTCGGCGATTTTGTGCTCGCGGGCCCTGCTTTCGCGCTCGGAAACGCAGACTTCGTCGCTCGCATTTTCCGCCTGCGAGCGCCTCAGCTCATTTCCTATCTGTTCTTCTTTTTGGTCGCAGTCCAGCCGATCCTGACCGCTCAATTCCTGACTTCGACCTGGAAATGGCTTGCGCGTCGAACCAGTCCACCGTTTCGGATTCTCACGGTTCTTCTCGTAGCCGCCATTCAGGGCGCGCTTATTTATGGGTGGACGCTCGCCGCGCCGATGGTGATACGCATTCTTTGGAACTGGGCTGCACGCATCCCGCCTATGACCGTGGCGGGATTCGCGAATGCGGCTGGCCTATGGTTGCCAGCAACAGCGGTCGCCGCGGTTATTTCTCGCGGCGTCCTGACCGCTTGGGCCCTCGGTCGAAATTCCGCAAGAGAGGCCATGGGACGGCTTATCGTCGCCCTTAGACAGGCCGACCAGCATCCTGCCATCTCACGACGGTTGCCCGTCTGGGTCCGCGTCCTTGCGGCGGCCGGCGCGGCGACTTTACTCATTTCCGGCTTTCTCTCTACGCTTTGGCTTGGCGCTGTTATGTTCGGAATCATTGCGCTGATCTTCCTTGCGCGGCTTATCGCCCTGCCATCTCTCGAACTCTGGCGACGCTGGGCTCGCCTTGCGCAAAGACTGCCGCTTCTGTTCCGCTGGATTACTGCGGCTTCCGGGACGTACGGTCTTACGCGCGCCGTACTGGCAGCCCCCGGACAAGCCACGCGCTTTAACGGAATACCCGGCGCATTCCAGGCCGAACTTATATCAATTTGCCTCAGCTTAGTCCTTTTTCTTGTACTTGTGCCCGGGGATCCCGCCAACAGCGCCCGGCACCAGCCCATGTCTTCCGCTGGTGCAATTCAACCCCAGGCAGCGACGCTGACAATTCTTTATCTGCTTTGTGCTCCGAGCGTTTACGCCACCTGCTTGGACCCCGTCTGCTGTTTCGGGTCAAATCAAATCGCGGCTCTCGCTGTGCTAGGCCTTGCGCTACTTCTCTACGGTTGGATGCTACTCCCTTTCGGATTGGCCGAATTGCTTGCGGGGATTCAGCTTCTGCTGCCGGAGCTCGGATTTGGAGCGGGGACTGCTGCAACCTTCGCGGAGATTCAAAGTGAAGCTTTTACAGACTATCTTGCCCAAGCTGAGACACTCGATATCTCAACCGCTGAGAACGAGGCCGTGTTCTACTCAGGCCAGGGAAACCGTGCGCTGGCCGAACAGTTCGCTGAGGCTAACGGAAAGTTCACTCTGGAAAAGACTTCTGGAGGAAAGTGGCTTGACCAGCAAGAGCTATTCGGCCCGAATAGTCCGCTGACCGGCACTCAGGCCCGCGTAGTTTGGGAAAACCTATCGCAGCGATTCGCAGACAATGCCTCGGGAACTTCGATCAGCTTTGTAAATGGTGCCGGCCCGGATAGCATCTTCAACACCGTCGAGTATCCGACGCTTCTCAACAATCCAAAGATCCTCAACGTCTTGACCGGAGGCAACTGAGATGTTCAAACGAATCGCTCCTCAACGAGCACAACATAGTTCCGGTTACATCGTTCAAGTTGGCGGTCGCTATTTAATCCAGTACTTAGAAGGCGAGGTTGTCGCTGAAGTTGAGACTGACATGCTGAGTCGCATTGTGCCCATTTACTACGAAACACTAGTTTTGCATCCAGCAGTAAGTGCCGCGGTCGCACCATCGGAGAGTCAATCCGACGTCATCCTTAGTCGGATTAAGGCCGGATTGGATTGCTTGGGCTTGAAATACGAATTACGCGAAGGCCGTTCTTAGACCATCGAGTTCCTCGAACTCTGTTTATCCGCTTTATTTCCTCTTTTTTCTTTAGCACCAAAAGCGAAATCCCGCCTTCATCTCGAACCGCAATTCCGGCCAGCGCTCGCATATGCGCAGCAGCGCGATCCAGGGCGACCAGTCTTCTGAAAGAAACTGAAACACCCCGACCGGCTTGGCACCGTCACGGCGCTCGATCGCGCAACTGACGCGCCTGATCGGCCAGCGCACGCCCCAATTCCCCCACATCCACTCCTGCCCGGCCTCGACGAAGCCTTTGCGCAGCAGGGAACGTGGAATCGGAGTGGGATCGCCTCAGAATACGGGGAAAATCGTGCGCTACGCCAGAAACACTCCGGCTAACGGAGCGGAGCCCGTGTCTCTCGGGGATTTTCTCGACAAGAGAGCGACAGCCCTCACTGTGTCCGAAGTCGCGGAGATCCTCAACATCTCCGAACGCCAGGTTTACAAGCTTGCGGCGCTGAACGTTATTCCTTGCTTCCGCGTCGGCTCTTCCATCCGGTTCGATCCCTCCCAGGTGGCGGCGTGGCTCAGACAGAAAGCGGAGCCGATTTCAGTGCGGCCGGGTGAGGAACGAAGAAAGCGGGCATAATCTACCGACGCTTACTCCTCCGAGCCAAGTGATCTAGAATTGCCTTTCCACCCTGACTTTCCGGCGAAAGATGCGCGAAGCCGATGATCCTTCGGCGCGCAGAAATCGGGTGCCTCATAAGCATCCCGCCAGTGGAGAATCGTGTTGGTTGGACGGTTGTTTCCTGCCGTGTCGAACACGGTTCGGTCCCCCTTCGAACGAGGGAGGACTATTGCATTTCCAACTGGCCCACTCGCGCAGTAAGTTCATCTCGAAAACCCGCCTGAGTCGGATTCGCCCGTTGCTACCTATCTATCTTTAGAAAGTTTATTCGGTCCTCCAACTTCTTGAGCAGGCCGAGGATCTCTTCGAATGAAACCGGGGGAACTCCAAAACATCTCTCTCATCTGCCTGTAATCATCGCGGAGGACTTTCTCTAGCGCCTGGTTGGGCACGATGGCAGGAGAGCGGACATTTCCACTTTGCTCAAACTGGACATTGTCATTTTGCAGCCGCAGTTTTCCGATTAGAATGAGCACCGATGCCCAAGATCAGGATTCCGCCGTGTTGTGCGCAGTGACCTGAGGCCCTGAAGAAAAAGGAGGTTCCGTATGGCAAGCTCTGGGAAGACGACGACCTCGAAGGATGACGGCGCGGTTGTCATCGAGATTATCAACGGGAAAACCGCTCGTCCGTACAAGGCGAAACAGATCATCTTCTCGCAAGGGGATCCGGGTGACGCCATCTTCTACATCCAGAAGGGCAGGGTCAAGCTGGCAGTCGTGTCCGAACGAGGGAAGGAAGCGATTGTCGGCATCCTGGAGACTAACGCGTTTTTTGGCGAGCAATGCCTGGCAAGAGAGCCCATCCGCATAATGACGGCTACGGCCGCTGAAGACTGCTCACTCATTAGGATTGAAAAAGGAAGTATGCTACGCGTTATGCGCTTCAATCCCGAGATCTCAGAGCGATTCGTGTCGTATCTGTTGTTTCGGAACAAGCGCATGCACGAGGATTTGGTGGACCACCTCTTCAATCACAGCGAAAAGCGTTTGGCTCGGCTTCTGTTGTTGCTCTCCCACTATGGAAAGAGTGGCAAGACTGAGCCAATTATCCCGAAAATCAATCAGGAAACTCTTGCGGAGATGGTCGGTACCACTCGGGGCAGGATCAGTTTTTTCATGAAGAAATTCAAGAAGCTGGGATTTATCGACTACAACCACAACGACGGATTGCACGTCCATAGTTCACTTCTCAATATGGTACTCCACGACTGAACTCAATCCTCAGTCATTCAGCGTATCTTCAAAATTAACAACCTTCCCACAGGACTTTTTCTCGAATGTTCAACTTTGAACAGACTTAAAAACCGGACTCAGCCATCTTCTTTGCAGGCTACGCGCGCAGCCTGGTAAGCAGTCAAAAGATTGACTGGAAAGTGCCGCACGGCGAGCAGACCGCTGTGGAAGAGCTGGCGACGACGATCGGTCGTGCCGCTGGAAAACTCAGGCGCCGCGCCGCTTTTTGGCACTGACTGGAGGAAGCGTCCGCGAGACGCCCATCTGCTTAGACACACGCAGCAAAGTTTATTTCGTCAGAAAGGAAAGAGACCATGAGAAATCATTCCCCGCTTCCATCCTCGATAGCAATCGATGAGCCGCCAGTATCTGCGACGCAACAATGACACTCTCCGGGAGAGACGTACTCTTGATAGGACCGTATTTGCATGGTGCACAGGTCTTGACGGACCGGCTGCACCAATGGGGATTCCGATGCCATTTTGCCGCCAATATTCGAGCGGCTTCCGATCTGTTGAGTTCGCACCCGGTCAATCTTGTGCTCAGTAATGCGCATCTGCCCGATGGATCCGTCTTTGGCCTGCTGGTGGGTTTGGCAGGCCTTCCGGTTACTGCGTTCCTTTGCTTGCCGGTCGAAAATGGCTGCTTTTGGCTGCCCGCCATCGATGAAGGAAAAGAATGTTTGGGATTGCCGGCTCTCTGGCCTTCGGAGTTTGCAAAGACACTCGAAGACATGACTCGGTCTTTATAGGCGCCCCGCCGCGGGTCAACAGGTTCGATCCCAACGTCGGGATCGTGAAACCTTCGTGCAGAACGGGGACCATCCGAAACATGCCGCGGTCTCTTCGAGCGCGAAAACAAGATGTTATTCCATAGAGAGAAAGGAAGTCATGACACACCATTCTTCACATGCACCATCCAGCGCTGATGTGAATCTCGTATCCGTTCATGAACTTTTTGAACATACGCAGGACGTATTCGATCTGATTGCCCGGCGCGCCTTTGAGATTTTCGAGGGTCGTGGACGCGCGCATGGAAACGACCGGGAGGATTGGTTTCTCGCGGAATCCGAGCTACTGACGCCCGTGAAGGTCCACCTCTCGGAATCCGGCGAGCAGCTTACCGCACGCGCCGAAGTTCCTGGATTCAACAGCCAGGAGATCAAGGTCAGCGTCGAGCCGCATCGGCTGAGCATCAGCGGAACGGCCAAGACACGCGAAGATCATCAGTCTGGAAAACACACCCATTCGCTCAAGCGCGAGCACCTGATGTTCCGCGTCATCGATCTGCCCACTGAGGTCGACCTTTCGAAAGCCAAGGCGACATTCGACGATGGCACACTCGAGATCATGATGCCAAAGGCGGCTCCTGCAAAGAGCCTGCGCGTGGAGACGAAGCCGGAGTTGTCCGCGGAGGGTGAAACTCCCGCAGGGGGGATGGAGGCCGTAGGCGCCTCGCCGGTTGCTACTGGAGCCCCGATCGCGAAGGCGCAGGCGGCGGCGTCGAAAAGATAGCATCGGCATCAGTCTATTAGATTGCCGAGCCCCCGCTGACCGCTATGGAAGACGCTGCCACTCGGAGCAAGGCAGGACGATATCCATTCCGGAGATTCGCTGGGTTTTAGGATTACGTGGACCGCCCGGTCGAACCAGCTAATCAGGATGAGAGAGGTGAAACATCATGGCACAACCGATGAAGAAAGAGTCACAGCCCGTGGGACACGCGCTGATTGGTGACACACTCGGCACGCCCATTCTTCAGTGCGATCTTTTTGAGGAAATACAAAGCCTGCACAAAGAAGACGCTTGGCTCCAGGGAACCGGGCCGAGTTCGAAGACTCTTGTGAAGCATTCGGACCTCAGGATCGTCCTGCTCGCGATCAGGAAGAACATGTCCATGCATGAACATAAGACGGCGGCAAGAATCTCGGTGCAGACTCTCGCAGGGCATATTCGCCTCAGGCTGCCGGATCGTACCGTGGCGCTGCCAGCCGGGCAGTTGCTCGTACTCGATCAATGCGTTCCGCATGATGTCGAAGCAGAGGAAGATAGCGCTTTCTTGCTCACCTTGTCGTGGCACGGTCGATCATCCGATGCATGCGAGGCTGATTAACAGACGTAACTATGCCCCATAGTCGGTATCCCCGATCGAGGCACAACCCTCAGTTCAGCCGGGAGACACTGTCGACAAAGTTGCGAGTTGCCAGAATCGTCTAGGTGCACCTTACCGAGGCTGCGGATGTGATCAATGATGCCTCTTGATTATCCAATTTGGCTGCGGGCCGCGCACTTCTTCAACTTTCTTCTCCTGTCCCTTCTCGTTCGGAGCGGTCTCGAGATCTTGAGCGCGCATCCGAGATTTTACTGGAACGATCACTGCACGCCGGGAAGTGAATGGCTCAAATTCACGAACAAGCAAAGACCCAAGGACCGACTCTGGACGGCCAGTGACGAGGAAACCTCCTTCCCCTCCGCGATTGCCTTGCCGGGCCACGAAAATCTAGGTCTCGGACGGCACTGGCACTTTCTCGCGGATTTCGCATGGCTGCTGACAGGTTTTCTTTACGTGGTGATGCTCTTCGTCACGCCGGAATGGCGACGGCTGATTCCGACGTCCTGGCGGATTGTCCCGGACGCGTGGAACGCACTGCTGAGCTATCTAAGTTTTCACATCGTGGAAACCCCCGGAGGATATAACGCACTGCAACAGTTGAGCTACGCGGCAGTCATCTTCTTGCTGGCGCCGTTCAGCATCGCGACCGGGCTAGCGATGTCCCCCGCCGTCGCCGCCCGGTTCCCGGCATACACCAAACTCTTTCACGGGCGGCAGGGCGCACGGAGTCTGCATTTCCTAGCTCTTTGCTCATTCATCGTATTTTTCATCGGACACGTGACAATCGTGGCTCTGCATGGTTTTCGCAGAGAGCTGGCGCTCATCGTTCTGGGACAGACGCACGATCCGCATCTCACGCGCGCTCTGGTGGTCTGGCTGTCCGGGTTGGCCGGCATAGTGGCGATCCATGTCGTTACAACCATGTGTTCGCGTCGCCGCCCCCGCTTCGTCCAGAGAGCCACTGAGTCGATCACCAACAAGCTGCGCGCGCTGCTTTTCGGCCATGAAATCTCTACGCAGCACTACTCGGCTGCGGACATCTCGCCTTACTTCTGGGTGAATGGCCGGCCGCCGAAAGAAGAGAGCTTTCTGGCGATGGCACGCGAACAATTCGCACATTACAGCCTGAAGGTCGGCGGATTGGTCGAGAGCGGGTTGTCCCTGACGCTCGCCGACCTCCGCGCAATGCCGAAACAAACTCAAATTACCAAGCACTGTTGCATCCAGGGCTGGTCGGGCGTTGCGGAGTGGGGCGGCGTATCTCTGTGTCACATTGTTGAGCTCTGCCATCCGCTTCCCGCCGCCCGCTACATCGTTTTCTATGCATTCGACAATAAATCCACATCGGAGCCGCACGCCCAAGGACCGGGATACTTCTACGGCACGATTCGCTTGGAGTTGGCCGATGATCCGCAGACGATTCTGGCTTACGAAATGAACGGCCAGCCGCTGCCGATTAACCACGGAGCGCCGCTGCGGCTTCGCGCTGAAACGCAGCTCGGTTTCACGATGGTGAAATACATCCGCGCAATCGAGTTTATCGAAGATTACAAAACCATTGGCCAGGGCCAAGGCGGCTGGCGGGAGGATTACCAGTATTTCAGCCAGGAGGCGGGGATCTGATTCGCAAAGTTAATCCGAGACCCGACCTATTCGCCCGGCTACGGGCGAGGTGAGCTTTGTTTATCCCACATACCTACTCGGCTGCTCTCATTCTCATGCTGGCCAGCATGCTGTGCTGGGGGAGTTGGGCGAACACCCAGAAGATTGACAAACGCTGGCGGTTCGAACTTTTCTACTGGGATTACGTCTGGGGCCTTCTGGCATGTGCGCTTTTGTTCGGCTTGACGCTCGGAAGCACGAACTCCGCGTCGCCGGACAGCTTTTTTCGGAATCTAGATGCCGCAAGCGCCCGAAGTCTTCTGGAGGCTTTCTTCGGTGGCGTAATCTTCAACCTCGGAAACCTGCTTCTGGTGGCCGCGATATCCGTGGCCGGCATGGCCGTGGCGTTCCCGATAGGAGCAGGCCTCGCGTTGGTGATCGGAGCGGTCATCAACTACATCATTTCGCCGAAGGGAAATCCCATTCTTCTTTTTGGCGGAATCGCGCTGATTTGCATCGCCATCCTGCTCGATGCGATGGCGTATCGCGGACTGTCCGGAGGCGCGAAGGCCACGACAAAAGGGGTTGGATTGAGTCTGGCCTGCGGCGTTGCCGTTGGGCTCTTCTACCCATTCGTCGCCAAGGCATTAACCGGACCCAACCACCTGGGGCCCTACACGGTGTTTTTCGTTTTCGCCTTGGGCGCCCTCGTGTCCAATTTCCCGATGAATTATGCATTGATGCGTCGTCCGGTCAGCGGCCAGCCGCTGCAAATGAAAGACTATTTCAAGGGACACACGAGTCTGCACGCATGGGGAATATTAGGCGGAGCGATTTGGGGCATCGGTACAATCGCCAACTTCGTGGCTTCCTACGTGCCGATGATTGGACCCGCCACTTCGTTCTCTCTTGGCGAGGGCAACACGATGATCTCCGCCATCTGGGGAATTTTTGTGTGGAAGGAATTTCATGGCGCTCGAAACAGGGTCAAGGGTCTGCTCGCGCTCATGTTTCTGTTCTTTGTGTTGGGTCTGAGCTGTATCGCGCTCGCTCCTCTGATTCACTAGGAGAACGACCACCGGCAAAACCGAGACGGGGGGAGGCAGAAATGACGAAGTCAAACAATGAGAATGGAGCGTTTGGACATCCCGGGATTCATCCCCGTTGGACCCATGGAGGAAAAGACGGGGTAGGAACCGCATACGCGGCTTCCAGCCAAATCTGGTTTACGCTTTGGAATGGCATCATCACCGAGGTCTATTACCCAACCGTGGATCGGCCGCAACTCCGGGACCTTCAATACTTGATCACTGATGGAAAGAGCTTCTTCCACGAGGAGAAGCGCCACCTCAAATCCAAATTCGAGCGTTTATCCGATCACGCGCTCGGCTACCGCTGCACGAACTCCGATCCCGACGGCCGCTACTCCGTGGTGAAGGAAATTATCACGGACCCTCATCTTGCCTGCGTTCTCCAGCGCACGAAATTGACGGGCGACGAATCGTTCATCTCTAAGCTGCGGCTGTACGCCCTATGCGCTCCTCACCTGGAAGTCGGAGGATGGGGGAACAATGGATATGTTGCCGACGTGAATGGCCGCAAGATTCTCATGGCGCAAAAGCAAGGAACCTGGCTGGCGCTGGCCGCTACTGTGCCCTTTTCTCGTACCTCATGCGGTTATGTCGGCACGCAGCGACGGCTGGACTGATCTGGCCGGCAACTTTCAAATGGACTGGGAGTTCGACCACGCCACTGACGGCAACGTTGCGCTCACCGGAGAATTGGATCTGAAAGACCACCGCGAGTTCACCCTTGGACTCGCTTTTGGCGATACACAACACCACGCGATTGCGACACTTTTTCAGGCGCTGGGCACCCCCTTTGAAGAGCATCACAAACGCTACACCGAGCAATGGGACCGCACGGCCGCGCACCAGTTTCCGTTAGAGAAGTTTTCGAGTGACAAAGGCAATCTGTACCACAGCAGTTTCAGTTTGCTTCTCGCCCACGAGGACAAGTCCTATCCTGGCGCCTTGATCGCCTCTCTCTCGATTCCTTGGGGAGAAGCGCGAGGTGACAAAGACCAGGGTGGATATCACCTGGTTTGGACGCGAGACATGGTCAACAGCGCTTCCGCCCTGCTCGCCTCCGGCGAGACTGCCACACCGCTGCGGGCGCTCATCTATCTTGCCGTGTCTCAGCAGGAAGATGGCGGTTTCTCGCAGAACTTCTGGGTCAACGGGAATCCGTATTGGCGGGGAATCCAATTGGACGAGGTCGCCTTCCCCATATTGCTGGCGTTGCGCCTCAGCCAGCAGAATGCCCTTCAGGATTTCGACCCCTATCCGATGGTCCTGAAAGCCGCGAGTTACTTGCTTCGGCATGGGCCGGTGACCCAACAGGAACGCTGGGAGGAAGCCAGCGGTTATTCTCCGTCCACTTTGGCCTCTAACATTGCGGCTCTGATCGGCGCGGCTTATTTTTGCCGGCAGCGAGCGGACAACCAGGCTGCCGAGTTCCTTGAGCAATACGCCGACTTTCTGGAATCTCATGTCGACGCATGGACGGTCACAACGGAAGGAACTCTGGTCCCCGGCATCGAGCGCCACTACATACGGATTCTGCCGGACAATGTGGACAATCCTAGTCCGGCGGAAGACCCGAACTCGGGAATCCTGAAAATCGCAAACCTTGCGCCAGGCGCCAACAATTCATTTCCGGCAAAGGAGATCGTCGATGCTGGGTTTCTCGAGCTGGTTCGTTACGGGATAAGAAAGCCAAACGATCCGGTGATTGTCGATTCATTGAAGGTGGTCGATACCGTACTGAAAGTGAATACTCCCATCGGACCGGTCTGGCATCGTTACAATCACGATGGCTACGGCCAGCGAGAGAGACGGCGGTCCTTACTCCGGATGGGGCAAAGGCCGTGCATGGCCGCTTCTGACGGGAGAACGGGCGCATTTTGAACTCTCTGCGGGACAAGACATAAAACCCTTCATACGAGCGATCGAACGCTTTGCCTCGGCGACGGGTCTCTTGCCGGAGCAGGTTTGGGATGAGCAGGACAAGCCGGAAACGCATATGTTCCTTGGCCGTCCGACCGGCTCGGCCATGCCTCTTATGTGGGCTCACGCAGAGTACATCAAGCTCCTTAGGTCCGTATCCGATGGCCACGTGTTCGATCTGATTCCTGAGGTGGCAAACCGCTACCTCGGAGATCGGAAGGCTTGTCAGCTATTCGAGATCTGGAAGCCAAATCGCCAGGTGCGCGTCGTCAAAAGAGGTTCCACGCTGCGCATCCAGGTTCCGGCTCGTTTCCGTCTGCATTGGACGGGCGACGAGTGGCGTACCGTCAACGATACCGTGTCTGCGACAACCGCTTTCGGGGTTGAGTTCGTCGATATTCCGATCACCGCAGCACAGCAGGCACCGATTCGCTTTACTTTTTTCTGGACGGCAAGCGGCCGTGGGAAGGGCGTGACTACGCGGTAGCCGTGGGATAAGCGGTTGCCAATGGTCGCGATTTTTATTTTTGATGTTTCTTCTTATTTTGGATCTGGTTTCCATCGGCAGGAAACGCTAGTCAGCGTTCCGTGGGTCGTGAGTTGAATATTTTGCGCGTCCCAGGCAGTAAAAGGGGTTTGTGATGACCGGGACGAGAGAAGACAAAGCACTTAAACCGCGAGTGGTGATTGTCGGAGCCGGCTTCGGCGGCCTCTACGCCGCACGCGAGCTGAGGCGAGCGGACATACACCTCACGGTAGTCGACCGTCGCAACCATCACCTGTTTCAGCCGCTGCTGTATCAGGTGGCGACGGCCGGGCTTGCTCCCGAAGAAATCGCCCAGCCGATCCGCGTCATTCTCCGCCGCCAGAAGAACGCGCATGTCGTGCTCGGCAACGTAACCTCGATTGACGTGGCCGAGCGCAAGGTTCTCTTAAGTGATGGCGAGCTGGATTACGACTATTTGATCTTGGCGGCGGGCGCGGAGGGCAGTTATTTCGGACACGTGGATTGGAAAACATGGGCGCCGGATCTGAAAGATTTGGAAGGCGCCTGGAAATGCGCCGCCGCATCTTGCTGGCGTTTGAAAGAGCCGAGCGTGAACCCGACCAAGTGAAACGCCAGGGGCTGCTCACCTTTGTGATTGTGGGCGGCGGCCCAACCGGCGTGGAGCTGGCGGGAGCCGTCGCCGAAATTTCGCGTCACGTCATGGTCCAGGATTTTCGCGCCATCGACCCGCGCGAGGCGCGGATGCTTCTGGTGGAGGGCGGCCCATATCTTCTCCCGGAATATCCCAAAGACCTTTCCGGCAAAGCCGAAGCGGCGCTCAAGCGGATGGGCGTCGAAGTGCTAAAGAATTCCAAGGTGACTTTGATCGATCAGGACGGAGTTTTTATCGGAGACCAGCAGATCAAAACGCAGACTGTGTTGTGGGCCGCCGGGGTCAGGGCCTCGCCTCTCGGCCAGTCGCTCGGTGCGACCTTAGACCGGACCGGGCGCGTGCGGGTACAACCCGACTTGAGCATCCCCTGGGCATCCGGAAATCTATGTAATCGGCGACTTGGCAACACTATCGGACCGCGCCGCGCAGCCCGTGCCGGGAGTGGCACCGGCAGCCGTTCAGGAGGGAAGGCATGCGGCCAAAAATATTCTGAGAGCGTGCGAGGGAAAGCCATCGGAGCCTTTCCACTATTTCGACAAGGGAAGTCTCGCCACCATCGGGCGCGCCTCCGCTGTCGCGCATTTTGGACCGATCAAGCTGTTCGGCTTTATTGCCTGGGTCACGTGGTTGGTCGTCCACATTTTCTTCCTGATCGGCTTCCAGAACCGGCTTTCGGTGATGGCCGATTGGGCGTGGGCGTATTTCGCCGACCGGCGCGAGGCTCGATTGGTGATCGGGAATAGCTACGGATATCTTCACCCTGCGCGGGAGAAGACTGAGAGTCGGGCCGCCGGCCATTGATCCGTAGACTGCATCCGTCAGGTTTGAGTTGTTTTCCGGCGGCCCTGTGGAGGAACGCCATGCCTCACGAAAATCATTTTGACGTCATCATCATCGGCACAGGAGCCGGCGGAGGAACGCTCGCCTACCATCTTGCTCCCTCCGGCAAACGCATTTTACTTCTGGAACGGGGCGGATACCTGCCGAGGGAGAAGGACAACTGGGACTCCCGTGCCGTCTTTCTCGAATCGAAGTACCGGGCCAAGGAAACCTGGTACGACAAGGATGGAAACAGCGTTTCATCCAGGCATTCAGTATTACGTCGGCGGGAATACTAAGGTTTACGGCGCGGCATTGCTGCGGTTTCGCAAGGAGGATTTTGGGGAAGTCCGGCACTATGGCGGCATCTCACCCGCGCTGGCCGCTCAGCTATGAGGACTTCGAGCCTTATTACACGAAAGCGGAGCATCTGTATCACGTCCACGGAGAACACGGGATTGATCCGACGGAAGGTCCGGCGAGCGCTCCCTATCGCTACCCGCCGGTGAGCCACGAACCGCGCATTCAGGAGCTTTACGACGATTTGCAACGCTGCGGCCATCATCCGTTCCCTTTGCCGCTCGGTATCTTGCTCGATGAAAAAGACGGCAAGGCCCTGCACACGAGCGCTTGCGTGCGGTGTGCCGCATTCGACGGATTTCCATGCTTGGTCAACGGCAAAGCCGATGCGCAGATTATTTGCGTGGATCCGGCTCTCGAGCACCCGAATGTCCAGCTTCTCACGGGCGCATACGTCAAGCGTCTCGAAACGGACGCGTCCGGTCGCGTGGTAACGAAGGTCCTGGTCGAACGCGATGGGCAACCGGAGGAATATTCAGCCGACATCGTGGTCGTTTCTTGCGGAGCGATCAACTCCGCAGCTCTTCTGCTGCGCTCTGCCAACGACAAGCACCCGAATGGGCTCGCGAACAGTTCGGATGTGGTGGGGCGCCATTACATGCGCCACAACAACTCCGCCTTCATGGCCATTTCCAAACACCCCAATCCGACCGTGTTCCAGAAAACCCTTGGCCTGAACGATTTCTACTTTCGCTCGGATGATTGGGAATATCCCTTGGGCGGCATCCAGATGCTGGGAAAGACCGATGGCGAAATGCTGAAGGGAGAAGCGCCGGACTGGGCCGTTTGGAAACCCGAGTTTGCCCTGGATTACATGGCCGAGCACTCCATCGATTTCTGGGTGCAATCCGAAGATCTGCCAGACCCCGATAACCGCGTCAGCGTCAACCGGAAGGGAGAGATCACGCTGGACCTTCAGGAGACCAACATGGAGGGACACCATCGCTTGATCGCAAAGCTCAAGGGTATGCTCAAGGACCTCGGTCTTCACGACCACTTGATGTCCCGATCGTTGTATCTCGGCAAGAAAATTCCAATTGGCGGCACCGCTCATCAGGCCGGAACGGTTCGGTTCGGTCGCGATCCCAAGACATCGGCGCTCGATCTGAACTGCAAGGCCCACGATTTGGATAATCTCTATGTCGTCGATGCGAGCTTCTTTGTGTCGATTGCAGCCGTGAATCCCAGCTTGACCATCATCGCGAATGCGCTGCGAGTGGGAGACCACTTGCTGGAACGGCTGGGATAACAGCGAACAATGAAACTTGCCTCTCGCGAAACGGAAGAAGGCGCAAATCGAAAGAGGGAAAAATATTTATGAAAGCCATCGCAATCGTTCCAGGCACGGCTGGCTCACGCATCGTGGACCGGCCCGAGCCCTCCATCACCGCACCGGATGAGGTAAAGGTCAAGGTCATCCGCGTAGGCATCTGCGGCACCGACAGGACAGAAGTATCCGGGGGACGTGCGGATGCTCCTGATGGTCAGAAAGAACTCGTCATCGGCCACGAGATGTTTGGCCAAGTGGTGGGACTGGGCTCGTCGGTCACTCGCGTGAAAATGGGAGACTTCGCCGTATTCACCGTCCGGCGAGGATGCGGCGCAGTGCCCGTCCTGCCTGATGGGCCGCGCAGATATGTGCCAGACCGGCAAGTACCGAGAGAGAGGCATCCATGGATTGGATGGCTATCAAACGGAATTCGTGGTTGATAAGGAGCAATACGTTGTGCGCGTGCCGGCCGAACTCGAAGCCGTTGGCGTGTTGATGGAACCGCTCTCCATCGTCGAGAAAGCCATTGATGAAGCCATTCGATTACAGATCGTTCGTTGCCCCGAAGCTGCCATTACTCCCGACTGGATTGTCGGACGCCGCTGCCTCGTGGCCGGTCTGGGACCTGTAGGCTTGCTGGCTTCCATGGTCTTGCGACTTCGAGGGGCCGACGTCTACGGCTTGGATGTCGTCGATTCCACGAGCGCTCGCCCGAAGTGGCTGAGTGTTATCGGAGGACATTATGTGGATGGGCGACAGGTGCCCGCAGACCAGGTCGAGAAAAAAGTTGGTCCAATGGATTTGATCCTGGATGCCAGTGGAATTGCCTCGCTCGAATTTAACCTGCTGGACGCGCTGGCCCGGAACGGGGTTTATGTGATCACAGGTATTCCCGACGGCGACCATCCGTTGCAGATTGACGGCCCCGAACTCGTCCGCCAGTTGGTGCTCGATAATCAAGTAATGGTGGGTAGCGTCAATGCCGCGCGCGGTCATTTTCAAATGGCCGTGGATGATTTGTCTCAGGCTCAGCTTCGCTGGGGTGCCCACGTCGCAAGTTTGATAACCAACCGTTATCCGTTCGACCGATTCGGGGAATTGGTGGCCAATCATCCTCCCGACGCCATTAAGGAAGTGATTGAGTGGACGTAAACGAGATACTTTCTTTCCGCAAGAGATCGATATGCTCGCCATATATTATCGTCGAACCATCAGAGCACGACTAGCCCGGCTGGTTTTGTGGCGGGAGACAAAGATGTTCGCAGGCGTTACGACAGCGCCTCGATCTACACGTCCGCTCTCGGCCGCCTTGGTACGAAGTTGTCCCCGACTTAGTTGATTCCAGTGGCTCTCGATTTTCTGCACGTTACGCCACCTGCTCTGGTTGAGTCAACGACGAACTCCTTTCTCGATGTTGCTGGCAATGCGGGCACGAACATTGTGGATTCAGCCGGCGATGGAGGATTTCCAGTTCCCGACAACTCTCACTCGCCGGAATTTCCTCTCCGCTTCGAGCAAGCCGGTGGCCGTCCAGCGCAGCGCTTGACCGCCCCCTCCCAGACGCTTCTTTCGACTGGGAAAATGACCAACATTGGTCGACTTTGCCGCAATCATACCATCGCGTGTTAAAAGCAAGATAACTACATATGGCTATGACTTGAAGTTGACTTCATGGAGATATACAGTAATAACGCTTTCCTTGGCTCGGCGACTCGGAACTGATTGACAGTTGCGCACCGGATGACGCAAGCCATCCACGGAGATACACGCATGACCGCTATCCAAAAGCACATGCTGATGATGTTTATCTCGCTCAGATGGGGCGTCGGTCTGATAGGCCTTTCGCTTCCCGTCATCCTGGCGGGAGTGGGTTATTCGATCTATGGGATCCCGCTCGCAGGGTCCATGAGCGCTTACTACCATGCGACGAAGGACTGCTCGGGAGTGAAGGCCGCGAATTCGCTGGAGGCCGAAAAAACTGCACAGGGTGGAGCTGTGCCGGCTCCCTGCGAGCTTATAGGGGCCGGGCCCATGCGAAACTGGTTCGTGGGAAATCTTTTCTTCATCGGCGGCGCAATGTTGTTGATGAGAGGCTTCAGCCGTTTAGAGAACTGGGCGCTGAACATTGCCGGCATCATGGCTCCATGCGTGGCGCTATTCCCGATGAACTGGGGAACTGAAAGCGGATTCAATCCTCACCTTACATTCGCGATAATCTTCTTCGTCTGTGTCGGATTCACCTGCGTCTTTTGTTCCGGAAAAACACTTAAGGAAATGCCGCAGACGATTCCAGATCGTGCACAAGTGATTGCGTTTTACCGGCGTTGGTATCGCGTATTCGGTGTCCTCATGATTGCCGCGCCCATCTGCGCTCACCTTTTCCTTTTGTCCGACCCGCACAAAATGTTCTTTGTCGAGGCAGCCGGTGTCTGGGCGTTCGGCCTCTACTGGCTCTTTAAGACGTTCGAGCTAAAGCGGAGCGACGTGGAAGAGAAAGCTTTAATGGGCCAGTTATCTGAAATGGATCCACAGACATTTCGGTGAGGCGAAGGCGCGCCGTTCGACTGTCGTAGGCCGATCTGATTGACAAACTTTTGATCAATCCGATGAGCGTATCGTAGTTGTCGGTAAACTTCTGAAGGATAGGCACCAAGCTTCTGCACTATCCGGTTCGATCCCTCTCAGGTGGCGGCCTGGCTCAGACAGAAAGCGGAGCCGATTTCAGTGCGGCCAGGTGAGGAAAGAAGAAAGCGCGCGTAATCTGGGGTCGCCTCAGAAAAGGGAAAAAATCGTACGTTAACGCCGGTATGGCCAAAAACCCCTTCTATCCCCCAAAGATAACCGTTTGATTTCAATGTGTAGTGATCTCGCATTTCGACTCTGGCCAGAAAGTATGCTTTATGGCCATCAACTGCGTTCCGGAATTTGGAGAAGCTATGAAAACTCAGAAGCTTCGCCTCGCTGGCGTACGATTTTTTCCCTTTTCTGAGTGGAGCCCGGATACCACGTAAGCCTGACCGCTTTGCCACGCTCGACCTTTGCCAGATTCAAAGGCAAAGGCCACAGGTCCCCGAAAACACTACATCTTCTGCCCCGGTGCTAGCCGCATGAGTTGTGTTCCGTCACTTAAAGAACCGCTCTTGACCGGATCGAAAATCCGGTAAGCGAGCAGTTTCACGCGGTCATTGATGAGGAACCAGACCAAGGCATAGCCCCAGACGAAAAGCGCCCAGCTCCAGCCGAGGGGCCTCATGAATAGCCCATAAACTGCGATTAAGGTCGCCACAATTTGCGTACCGAGAACGGCTACCCATAAAACCCGCGCAGGGCGTATCGACCAGAACGGACCGCGCGTGCGCGTCAGGAAAATCGTCAGATGCCCAGCCACGGACAGCTTCAGATACATCAGCGTCTGGATGTGCGGGCGGTCGAGGTGAAAGACGCGCTCGCCAAGATAAAACAGGCCAAACGCGGAGACGACGCCCATGATACCCAGCACTGTGGATATCCCCAGCACCATGCGCATATTCCATGCTTCGGGCTGATCTTTGTAACGAACGTTGTCATAGGCAATAGACAGGATGGCGCCATCGTTGAGCAGCGCCAGCATCACGATCATTACCGCCGTCAACGGATAAAAGTTAAAAATCAGGATCGCCAACGTCATGAAAAAGAGCACGCGCAGCGTTTCGGTGATGCGGTAGATGGCATAGCTGTTCATCCGCTGAAATATTTTCCGGCTTTCCTTGATCGCGTCGATGATTACCGACAGGCCGGGCGTCATCAGTACGATGGATGCCGCCGCGCGCGCCGCGTCAGTCGCGCCCGAAACGGCGATTCCGCAATCGGCCTTTTTCAGCGCGGGGGCGTCGTTCACCCCGTCACCGGTCATGCCGACGATGTGGCCGCATTTTTGCAGGACATCCACAATGTGGAACTTGTGTTCGGGGAACACCTGAGCGAATCCGTCCGCCTTCTCGATGGACTCCGCCAGCTGCGCCGTCTCGTGGTGCTTCGCGTCGCCGAATCCGCCGGCATCGAGGATATTTGTCCCCATTCCCAATTTCCTGGCGGTTTCCCTGGCGATGGCCAGCGCATCGCCTGTAACCATCTTGACGTCTACGCCCATTTTCCGCGCGGTCGCGACGGTTTCCTTTGCATCGTCCCGGGGCGGGTCGAACAGAGGCAGCACGCCGACAAACTGCCACGCTCCTTGCGCATCGGTCCGCGCCACGCCCAATGAGCGGAAGCCACGCGCTGCAAAGTCGTTGATCGCCTTTTCAGCCGCGACCTTCACCTGTGCTGCATTCGTCGACAACGCCATAATCACTTGCGGCGCGCCCTTGGTCACCTTGAACTCCTTTCCGTCCGCGCCCTTGACGGCGGCTTCGGTACGTTTATGCACCGGGTCGAACGGCTGGTAATGAACGACCTGATAGCTTTTCAGAGCCTGCTCGTCCTTCACGCCGCCCAGCACGGCGAGGTCGATGGTGTCCTTATTATCCGCGCGTGACGCCTGAGCGGCGTTGAGGATGACCTGATCGGCAGGAATATCATCCATGCAGAACGGATCGCCCAGTGTGAGCTTGTTCTGGGTCAGTGTGCCGGTCTTGTCCGCGCACAGTATGTCTACACCCGCCAGTTCCTCGATGGCTGCCAGCCGAGTCACAATCGCTTCTTTTCTTGCCAGCAGGCGCGCGCCGACCGCCATGGTCACCGACAGCACCGTCGGCATCGCCACGGGAATCGCGGCCACAGTCAGCACCAAGGCGAACTGCAGCGTGGTAAGGATCGGATCACCGCGAAAGATCGCGACGGCAATAATCGTCGCCACCAGAACCACCGCAAGGGCGATCAGGTAATTGCCGATCTTCAGCACCGCGCGCTGAAAGTGACTGACGGTGTGAGCTTCCTGCACCAGTTGCGCCGTCTTGCCAAAGTAGGTGTTTGCACCCGTGGCATAGACCAGCGCACCGATTTCGCCCTGGCGGATGATCGAACCGGAAAATAACGCCTCGCCGGGTTTGCGCGTGGCGGGTAACGACTCTCCCGTGAGTGCGGACTGATCCACCTCGACCGGATCGCCATCCAGCAAGCGCGCATCTGCCGGTACAATATCGCCCAGACGCACGCGGATGACATCGCCCGGCACCAACTCACGGGCCGCCGGATTGATCCATTTCCCGCCGCGTATCACTCTGGCCTTGATCGCCAGCTTGGCCTTGAGCGCAGCGATGGCGTTGCCCGCCTGATGTTCTTCCCAGAATCCGACCGCGGCGTTGGCCAGAAGCAAAATGAGGATGATGGCAAAATCCGGCCAATGCCGCGCCGCCGCCGACAGGATCACGGCGGCTTCGATCATCCACGGGATTGGACCCCAAAAATAGCTGAGGAATTTCAGGAGGAGGTTAGTTTTCTTTTCTTCAATTTCATTCGGCCCATATTGAGCCAGCCGTTTCTGCGCTTCGGCTTCACTGAGGCCGTCCGGAGAATACCCCAATTTTTTCTCAACTTCCGGCAGGGGCAAAGATTTTAAATCATCTTTCGTATCCGGCTGCGATCCTGTCTTCGATTCAGGAGCTTTTGTTGGCTCGGTCTTGGTTTCAGACTTAGGCTCAGATTCGGGAACCTTGGGGACCTCAGTGTGGGATTCCATAATAGGCATTCCTTATCCTGTCTTCATTGGCGCTCCACGGCACTGTTAATCGGCGCCAGCGTGTGTTGCGCGATCACCAATTCCTCCTTGGTGGAATAATACGTATGGATTCTAATCTTGGGCATCAGGAAGACGAATTACAACGCGATAGTAGGTAGCGGTCAAAATGCTTTGAGTTATATTTCAAAATATTTTTCATGAGTAGTTTCCGAGCCTCTTGTTGCAGCGCCCCCGTTGTTAAATATTTCCCCTTGCGTTGTTGCAAAATTTCCGGCAATCCAGCCAATCGATTTATGCATGAATCCAAATCTCAGCCGGTCCAGCCCCACTCTCTAGATGCCGCCTGGTGACACGATTGTTGGGTCTTAGGCCTTGTTGCCGATGTTACCAACAGTTGTCGGGTAGGACCGACTATTTCCGATGGCTGAAGCGAACGGTGTCCTAAATGGAACAGTTTTGCGGCTGGTTTTGTCGCACTGTCTCAGAATGAAGAAGAAGGACCTGACGGCAAAACAGTTGTCCTCCGTCCCCTGTCCGACCTGTGGTGTCGCTGCCGGGAAGCGTTGCGTGCTGCATTCAGGTGCTCTGCGCTCAGAACCCCACGTAGACCGGAAGCTTTCTGCGGCTGAGGCAATTGAACGGAAAAAATTCCTCCGTGGTCCTCGACGCCGATAATTCCGCATCCGGCCAACAATCCGAGATACGCGGTGGCACTCTCTGCTACCAACAGTGATCTGAACGTATGCCGTTTTCCGATAAGCGCGAAAGCAGGTGTTTAATCGTGCAGGACAACACTGAGGAGGGCAGTGTGGACCTTAATTCCGCCATTATAATGAATGAAGCCCAGTTTTCTGAATTTGTTCATAAAGAAATTCACGCGTGATCGCGTTGTGCCAACCATTTCTGCCAGCATCTCTTGCGGTATCTTGGGGAGAATCCCTTGCGGTTTATCCTCCTTGCCATAACGAGCGAGCAGCAACAACGTGCGAGCCAGCCGCTTCTCGCTGGAATTAAAGAGCTGATCGACCAAATCCTCCTCAATCCGGATGTTCCTCGAAAGCATGTAAGAGATGAAACGGTCGGAAAACGCGTGCTCACCGTGCAGGACTCGAATCATCTCCTTCTTATCAATGATCATCACCGTGGTTGGGGCGATCGCCGTCGCCGTCCCTATCCGAACCGGCTGACCGGCCAGGCATCCCTCACCAAAGAAATCGCCCGGGCCCAAAACCGCTACGACGCCCTCTTTGCCGGTTTCATTGACTACCGAAAGCCTCACGGCGCCTTTTTGAATGTATAGGACGTTCTTAGCGGGATCGCCCTGCGAGAAGATCACTCCCTTTTTCTTAAACTCCACAACTTTCCGGGCCACACCAGCCGAATCGAGAAAAGCTTGCGCATCGAAAACAGGCGCCTTTAGTGTTTTTAGTTCTTTGGCCATCGCAGCCAGGTAAGACCTCAAAGCAATTTTACGGCGAAAGGGGAGCTACTGTCTGTAGGATATCGAACACTGGCAATGGGCTACTTCAGTCCAATTTCGCGATTATACTGTTGGATGACTCCGTAACATTCGCAGGTGCAGGCTTCGAGTTTCGTCCGGCTCAGAATCTGCACGGCCCCACGCGTGTACTCGATAATCCGCTTGTCCTGCAAAATACCAGCCGCCAGGGTTACGGTGGGCCGGTCCGTCCCTAGCATCGTCGCCAGGAAATCGTGGGTGATCGCGAGCGTCGAGGAATCCACTCTGTCCTGAGTGATGAGTAGCCAGCGGGCGAGGCGCTGTTCAATATTGTGAAGCCGGTTACACGCGGCAGTTTGCGCGAATTGCATCCCCTGAACTACCGCATAGCGGGTCAGAATCCGTTCAAGTTCTGGCGCTGATTTCAAGACGCTTTGCAATACGCTTATCCTCACCCTGAACCCGTCTCCCGCGATTTGTACGATCTCGCGGACTTGGTTCGTGTTTATGCCAACCGCCGCCTGTGTCCCTGCAAACCCTTCCCTGCCAACCTCTCCTACTTCAACAGTCTTTCCATCTTGGGTCGCAATGACAAGGGACACCATGCCTGAATTCGGAAAATACACGAACTCCAGCGGTTCGCCCGGTTCGTAGAGACTGAGATGGTGAGGCATGCTGAGAAATTCCAGGTGAGGACGAATCAGGGTGTACTCCTCGTCGGAAATTGATAAAAGGATCTGATTGCGTACTCGGTGCCCCGTGCTGGTCGTTCGTTGGTTCAGCCGCATGATTTGGAAGTCTCTCCCTTCCGCAACAACGTTGCTCGCACCGTGCGCAAAAACCGCGTTAACTACAGGAACTCCGCCCGTCACATCCTGCAGTGTAGGCATCTACCCTAGAACGCAGGAACGCAAGTCTGAATTAAGCCACAACTGAAATCCGAGGCTCCGCATTTTACTCCCAACCGTGCCTGAATCCCGTCGCCCTGAATTGACCCTGCTGGAGCCTGTGCAAGCCGTTGATAAAGCGTGATCCGAAAACGAAGAACGCAAATTCGAAAGCAGCGGCCAATGACTCGTCTCACAATTCACTCGGCACGTGCGTAGGCCTAGGATGTGGGCCGAACAATATTTCTCGACCCGAACTTACTGGAAGTGATTTCTGGGCGCTGCAGCCCCCCAGGAGGCTGCCATCGGAGCTCAATTTCCCTACAAACTTACTGTTGACAAAGCTGAAGGATCGAATGTCCGTCAAGGTCTGCCGCAAAAGCCAAAGTGCACTCTCTCACAATCTAGGCAGCAATAAGGCCGCAATCCGACGACAGATAAGCCCCATACAAGGCCCTTTCGGTTCTCTCGATAGAGACGATGAGAGTGGCAGTAAGGGCAACGGCGGTGACTGTGCGTGGAGAACCCTAGCCGCTGAATGAGGGAACTAGTGAAAACGGGGACCTTTTCATTTTTGAGTTCTTTGACCATCGCGGTCAGGTAAATCCTCACATCTAATCTAACTGCGAAGCAGGATTACTGTCTGTAGGGTATGCGACAGTTCGAACGTATTGTAGGTAGCTGGCCAAGATTTTCCCAATGTGTCCCCTTCGGGACAGTCTTTCTGTTCCCTCAATGTTAGGTTCGCCGTCGATGTTAGGTCCTGTCGGGAGCAGGAACGGCAACTTTTCGGCTGACTTCCCGTCTGATTGTTGTGGTGGGAAACGAATAGCAGCCTGAAGTAGGCCTGTTTCTCTTCCACGGCGTGATCAAACTGGGAGTCTAATCGATCCCGTTAGAATAATCAGGAGGCCGCAAAATGAAAAAGACATCTCTTCTCGTGTTAGCACTTTCGATAGCAACGCTTGGCGTTCCCGTCCTCGCGCACGGACAACCTCGGGAAATGAGTCAGGATGAACAGAAGCCCAAGTTGATGAACATTAAGGGCACGGTGAAAGCGGATGGTGACAAAATCACGTTTGTTACCGACGAAGACGGAAAATCCTGGGATGTCGTCAATCCCGAGACTTTGAAGGATCACGTGGGACATCACGTCGAACTGAGCGCTCACGTGTACCCCGATAAGGGCCAGATCCACGTGATGAAAGTAACGATGCTCAAGCAGCCGTAATCGCGCTCGTCTTAATCCCGGCTCGATACTCTGGGGTGACGAAACGGCCTCTCTTTATACGGATCAGGCGAGCGAGGGTAGCTCCTGCTGCGCTTTTTCGCCTGTTCAAGTGCCTAGCGCATATGGAGGCGGAGCCGGTAGTGCAGTGCCAATTGGCTCATCGATCGTGATTTCGTTCTCTGGCTGAAAGAATACTGACCTGCAGGAGCGTCGACCCGATACGAAACTTAGACAAGTGCTCTAACTGGCCGGCGAGGATGCGGGTCTCGCCAATATAGGTGCCATTGGTCGAACTCAGGTCGTTTACGAAAATCGCGTCATGCCTCACTTCAACGGCGCAGTGCAGACGGGATACTTCCGGGTCGTCGATTTCTATATCGGCGCCTCCTCCCAGTCGCCCTATGGTCATGAGCGGCCGGGACATTTCGCAATCTATTCCCTGCGATGCGCCAGTGATGACGGAAATCTTGATCCTTTCGTTCTGCGGGAGCGTGAGACTCGATGTTTGTTGAGCCAGGCCAACGTCAAGCCTCGAGACACGGGATCTTTCACGCGGTGCCGATGACTTCACTGCAATCGTTGGCGGACCCGGTTCCATAGCCGACGAATCGGGCAACAACACGCTCCGAGTGCACATCCAGCATCTGACGTGTGCGGGGCGCTGATCCGCGAATTGCGCTTCGTCCAAGTCCAGGCTCGTACCGCAGTTAGGACAAAAGATCCGCATCTTCACCTGATTTTAGTATTGCGAGTTAACTGCTAGAAATGCTGTCTTTGATCGGCGTTCCAAGACGCTAACGCTTCCGGTGGTGTTTCCGGTGTATCCCCACGGCCAGCACACACTCTGGCCCTTCTTGCGGCCTTTCGGTTTCTGAAATACCGATGGGGACGACTCTGGGAATTTATACTCTTATCGTTTTGCTTCGGTCGTGTGATGTATGCTCTTGCACCATCAGTTCGTATAAACGCATCTCATTTCTGAGCCTTGCTGCGGATTTCGAGTCTTGTGGCCATTGAAAGCTAGTCAGCATGGCGAATCCTAACGTCCGAATCGCTAGCTCTAACACCGCCTCCCGAGAACATAAGTGGTCGAGTGCTTGGCATTGGCCCTTTCGGAATTTGCATCAACGTTTCAGTCGTCGAAACCGAGCGACAGGAGAAGACCATGCCATATTCCGGCGGACAACCGCCCCAAATTGGCGACCGTGCAAAGAGGAAGGACGATGGCAGCTTCGCGACTGTCATTGCCGTCGAGCGAGACCGCCCGGGATTAGGGCGCGATAGAATTACCGTCAGATGGGACGCCGACGAAATTTCCTTCACCGACCAAGCGGAAGAATGGCTGTTAATCGCGAGGGGATAGGCTCTGCTGTCCGGAGCCAGACTTCTGGCCCTCGTGCCCCGTCTGGCCGCCCTGCTTACCGGCCTGTTCGGTGGGAGGCAGACCGCCGCCCTGGTTTTCGTTGTACTGATCGGGCTTGTTCCGCTTCACGGTAGGATCGTGCTGCTTACCCGGCTGCTGACCGCGCTCCGGATTCTGATTCGGATCTTGATCCTCGTGTTCTTTCTTCGTTCCTTCTCCGGCCATAATGTATCTCCTTTTCGTTCACTGGAATCCTCGCGAGTGCTACTGCTTCTGTTGACAGGTGTCGCTGACCATCTTCAGGCTTGTGACGCGCAGGTGATTCTGTGGCGAAGTGTCGCCGGACGTTTTGTTCTCGTCCTTGGATTTCTGGGGGATGGTGCCGGTGATGCTTACGATGTGGCCAACGTGCCGGCCGAGCTGAACGGTCTTGCTGCGGAGATCCCAGAGCTTGCCGTTTTCATCGTTCAGCGTGTAGGTGTTTGCGGCTGAGCCTTTTTGCAGGCAGCCGGTAACCATTTGCGTTGAGTCGCTCGCGTCGTCTTGCGCGCGGGCGATGCCGGGTGACGCCGTCAGACCCATCGTGGCGAGGGCAACAGCTGCTGTCGCTAGCTTCAGGTTCATAACTTCCCTCCCGTTGTAGACTTTTGAGTTCCTTTTCTCATAGTTTCCGATCAACACATCAGGATGATCCAAGACGGCATCCTAGTCATAGGAGGAAAGCGTGTCTGTCCGCGAAGGAACACATTTCAATTTGGGTCACTGAGTGGCAACCGTAGATGTCGCATGAACCGGGCACCACCTACCCATCGCTGAGACTTTTTCGGGAGCGAAGTTCACGTTCCGCTTGAAGCCAGTCCTGTACCTCGTCCCCAGGCCCCTCATTCCGAGAAAGATAAATTTCGTATGCCCGCTGGCGAATGTGTTCGCGCGTTGGCTGGGTCTCTCGAATCTGTTTTGACGATTCCGTTGTAAATCCGCTTTTGGCACCCGTAGCTTGGCTCATCTTCGTCCTCCTCTTCAGGTTGCTATCTCAGTGGGTTCGCCACGCGAGTATTTGTTTTGACGTTGAATTTCTACTTTGATTTCATTGCCTATGCGCCTGCTTTCTTTGCGCCCGCTCCACCTTCCTCATGGATTGCGCTGCGAGCCTTGGAGAGAACGTCCGGCGGAATGCTCTGCATGTTGTGCGCTGTCTTGGCGTGCTCAGCAACGTTCTTGAGAACTTCGTCGTCGGAGTTGCCCCGTGCTTCGAAATTACATCCGGGATTCAGGTCACTGCATTTCAGGACTTTTGCCATGAGGGAATCTCCTTAATTTGATTTTATAGTCGGGCCGAAACACGGTCTTGATGTGGGCGTGCCGCGGGCCATCTTCACCCTAGCAAGACAATTTCCGCAAAACTGTACAAAAGAGAACAGCGCGCCCGCGAGGAAGCCGCCAACGCTCTAACCTACGCTGTGCTTTCCTGGCGGAACGACTTCACCCTTCAGCCGCGCGGCTCCTTCAAGGGCTTCAAAATCCTGAGCCGGGGCAAGCGACTTACCGGCCTTGCCCTCGACGGAGAGCATGTGCCGGAACTCTTTATCAAGGGGAGCGGCCTCTACTCGGCGCACCTCAATGCCGAAAATCCGCTCGGCACAATGCAAAGCATCGAACACACCCTGCGCACTCTCGACAAGCTCGCCGACCAGGAACAGGAGCGCAGCGGGCGCCTGGAGAAAACCCTCGCCGATTATCAGGCGCAAGCCAACAAGCCCTTCGAACACGAAGCGCGTCTGAAGGAACTACTCATCCGCCAGGCGCAGCTCAATGCCGCGCTCGATCTCGACAAGAACGAAAAACAGGTCGCGCCACCGCCGGAGGATGACATCGGAGTTGCGCGAGAGCCTCTCAACCATCCGTCAATCCCACCGAGAGTCCAGCGGAATTCTGCGCCGGGCATGAGTCCTTAACCGCATTCGCAGTTGTTGACAGAAAGTTAGAGTAGAAGGACACGAAACCAATTCCCACGCCATAGAATCGCCCTTTCGGGTGTCGATCCGCACAAGGGTTTTGTTTCTGCGCCAGGCCCAACTTAACGCCGCGCTCGATCTAGACGAGCACGGAACGCAGGTTGCCACCGGCCGAGGACGACATCGGGCCTGGGGGAGATTCTCGTCCACGGCCTTCTTCGTCGCCGAAATTACAACGGACTTCCTTCCCAGCCGAGCATCAGCACACGCCGGATTGGTCGCAGCAGCTGGAAAGACGCGAGAGGATAGTCGCAGTAGTTGGCCGCCGAAGCCCGGGAGCGGAGCGAAGTCGAGCTCGTTCATAAGTGTAAAGCTGGGTGACGAATTCCAGGGACTAGCTGAATTCCCGCGCATCCGCTCTAAGGCGCTGTGGAGTATCATTGGCGCAGCAATTCCCTTGGCGGCAAGGTAACATGGGATTCGTTCCGTCGTATCAGGACGATAAACAAGCCTATGCGCGCCTGAATAATTCAATAGCATCGCTAAGGAGGAGACTAATGGCCACGATTTCGATTGAACATCGAGATGGGGCTTTTATGACGGAAGAGGAAATCGACTTGTCGACTTTTGCGGCATTAACCCGTGGCACTGCCATTCTGAACGTCGCCGTGTCGGATGCACTCATAGAAATCGAGCTTAGTGAAAATCTTCTACTTAAGATACAGAACGATCAAGATGGGGCCATTAAGGCAAGCATCTCCTCGACTGTTACGTCTGATGAATCTGCACCGACTCGACTTCAGATCGTCGCCGAAGACGAGTACCCGAGCGCCGCCGTCGTCGAGGATCGGTTGCACAGTCTGCGAGAGCTGTACGCGATGATGGTTCTCCTTGAGGTTGGGCCGCCGCAGATTGCAGGTCTTCTTGGTCCTGCCAAGCCTGAAACCCCATAGACAATTCTGGTTCGTGATCCTATTGGTCGTCTCGATGTTCCTACCGCGCTGAAATGACTGAACAAATCAGAACGGATGCGGAATCATCTTGTCAGACGCTCGTTTGTTCTCTACAGTCATCTCACCGTTACCAACCTCTTTTCGCGGAACATGGAACGAACTATGACTCAAAACGCTAAGCGCAAATGGTTCATACCCGAACTTGTGGAAGCTTTTGCTCAGCTAAGGGCGGCGAAGAAAGAAGCACGAACCGCAGAACGAGCTATACAAATGGCAAGGCAAGAATTCGCTGAGACAAAAGCTTTTTTAGCTCGCATAGCTGAAGCCGATAAGATTAGAGACCCAGAACTTCGTCACAGAAAACTACGCGATATTTCCGAATCGACGCGTCCTGTCCTGCGAAGGCGCCTTCACTCAGATTCTCGCCTGTAGAAAGATCGTTGCGCGTCATCCGAGCGACGTTTCCGCTTGGTTACAGACTCTCCTTCAACACCGAACCGATCCCGGAGGTAAGATCTAAGATAGTCAGTCAACTTCGGACGCGGCAAGATGTGGAACTGGAGAGATTCCTGCAGTCGGCTATTGCACATTATCATCAGCCTTGAGCCGGAGCAGGAGGCAATCGGCGATCCTGCCAATCTGATGGAGGGGGCAAAGCCTGAGGCTGCTTAATTCGCCCACTGTCGATGAGCTTTCTGATTAGAATGCTATCGTGCTTGTGTATCAGAGAATATGCGTAGTTGGCTACATCTTTCTCGGAATAACCAGCTGCTTTGATAATTTCCACCTTCTTCTGAATATTAGCTAACTTTTTCTTGTCGTGTTCAGGTGAAATTCCAGCGAATTCTATAAATGCTTCGATCACGTCTACGGTCGCTTCCACAACTTGCCTGATCCCGACAAGGTCGACCTTTCCCTCTGGTCCATACTGGATGGCAGCAACTCTGAGGCCCGGTGGATCGTATCGTCTCTTTGGATCTATAACCAAAAGACCGTCCCGGTACAATCCCCGGCGATTCGGCGAAGGATCTAAAAGAATATCCACCATAGACTGCATGCGAGTTGATACATCTTCTGTGGGCGGCGGCGTAATCGTTAGTTGGCGGATCGTTTCTAAAATGACCAAATCTAAGTAGAGATTATCCACCGCGCTTATGAATTCCCACCATTCATGTGCATACCACTCGCCGGAGACATTTATTCGCAACATTAATTCGTCATCAGCCACGGCGACCTCCTAAAATTGACTTCGCATTATATCTGAGTCCAGCGCTCGCTCCTCACTTCGCGCGAGAGGACGGGCGTTCGAAATAGCCTCCGTGCGACCCGGATGTCACGCTCGCCGCAACCGTCATTCTCGGATTACCACCGACCGGCTGAAATGCTGATCAACCCTCGCGCGTGATCCGCGTCCTCTCCACGACAGGCGATTTCTTCTGCCGCTGCGCAAACCGCCGCGATTTTTTAAAGGTCGATGTAGATTAGCGCGAACGTCTCGCCATCCCCGTGGTAGACGGTCACGCGCCAGTGATGATCCTTGCGACGCCGATCTTTGCCGCACGCAGTTCGCTTGCGCTTAAGTACGGGCATTCTTTTCCGTCCTTGGTTCGTCCCCGATAGCCTCGAACGCTATTTTTCATTCTAAGCGAGCGACCCTGGCACTACTACCGCGAGTGGGAATTCTTCCAACTCAACGGCGGCCTGCACGTCGACTCTTCCCTCCTAAGTCTTGTCCTGCACGAGTAAGCACTAACTTTCGCGTGGCGCAATGCGGCGGTAATTAGATCCTCGCTCTATACCAGCGCCAGCGACTTTCGAGCCGCCGAAAAATCCATAAAAATGCGAATGTGTCTCGAACTGAACAGACTATCCATCTTCTTCATTTTTAAGATGCTGCCGACGGAGGAACCAAGGGGAGTCAACCAGCTTCCCCTATCTCCGCCAAAGCGCTGTTGAGGTATTCACTCGGTTGCTTTCATGGCAACCGGTGGGAGGAAACTTATGTCAAAGAAGGCAGCAGAGCATCATCACAAGGCAGCAGAGCACCACGAACACGCAGCACGACACCATAAGGAAGCCGCAAAGTACCACGAAGCAGGAAAACACGAGACGGCAGCGCATCACGCGCACCTAGCTCGCGGTCACCACGAACATGCAATGTACCACGCTGCGGAAGCGGCCAAGGCGCATATTGAAGATCACGGCAAGGCCAGTCCGGCCCACGCTTAGCTTATTAGGGCGGAGCGATCGCTCCGCCCTACGTTTTCGCCCAGACCGTCCGCGCGACCCTCAAAACACTATTTTTCCGCACACGGTTAGATCGAAAGTGCTCCGCATACGGCTTCTCAAGATTTCCACAATGTGTGCTCTTCGGGACAGTCCTGCTGTTTTACCAATGTTAGGTTCGCCGTCGATGTTAGGTCCTGTCGGGAGCAGGAACAGCAACGTCTCGGCTGACAGGTTGTCCGGTGAGCGCCTCTTAAGCCAACCACGCGATACCTGAGAGCTTGACGACCCAGAGCCAGAACATAAGGATGCTTCAATCTTCTAAATTCGGAATGAATTGCCATTATGACGTGTTCGCTACGGATCTGCCCGATACAGCCTCTGTGCAAAACAGGACAGATACCGTTTTCTTGGGGAGATAAGGTTTCCAGTCCCCCAATCTGTAAGCGGAAGGACAACCAAGATGCGTCAAGCTCTATCTCAGCGGCTACCAACATCAGAAACGCGTGTTCTCAAAATGCTCTCGCAGGGCGCACCGATGATGGATGTGCTGAACGAGCTCTGTAACTTTATTGACGCTAAGGCGCCCGGAGTAATCCCGACGGTGCTTTTGCCGGATGGCGATGGGCATCTCCGGCTTGCAGCCGGCCCAAGGGTTCCCAAAATCTGGAATGAAGCGTTTGAAGGCATGAAGATGCCCGTGTGCGCCAGTTTTCTGAGGATGGCCGGACACCAGGAAAAATCCGTCCCGTTCGTCGACATGAGTACCGATCCCTCTTTTGCAGCGTGCTGGGACCTCGCTCTTAGTCAGGGCGTCCAAGCAGCATGGTCGGTACCGATTTTGTCGAAAGACAGAAAAATGCTCGGAACTCTGATCTTATTTTATCCAACACCTCAACCCCCCGGTGACCGCGACCTGGAACTGATGGAACAGGTTATCCACATAGCGGCGATTGCAATCGAATGTCATCGTAATGAAGAAGAACTGCGGGATTTTTCCAGGCGACTTTACCAGTCTCAAGATGAGGAGCGCCGCCGGATCGCGCGCGAGCTCCATGACAGTACTGGGCAGAAGCTTGCCGTCCTAGAAATGAACTTGTCGAGGGCCAGGGGCGGCATTTCCATGCTTCCCGATCAATTGGAAGAGATTCTCCTGGAGTGCACCTGTCTCACCAGGAGCGTTTCAGACGAAATCCGAACCCTTTCGTACATCCTTCACCCGCCACTTCTTGATGAATGTGGTTTGAACACTGCAATCCAGCACTATGTGAGCGGAATTAACCAGCGCAACGTTCTGCACGTTGAAGTGGAAGTACCTCAGGACTTGGGCCGGCTGTCGGAAGAGGCCGAACTTGCGATCTTCCGCATCGTGCAGGCCAGTCTTACAAACGTTCACCTCCATTCGGGAGCAAGTTCGGCCAAACTAAAGATTGAGCAGACTCTGGACGGACTTGTCGTAGCAGTCAGTGACGAAGGTCATGGAATACCAGATGGAGTCCTAGATCGTTCATCGCGAACCCGCTCGGTCGGCGTCGGCATTACAGGTATGCGAGAAAGAGTCAAGCAGCTCGGCGGCTACCTGCAGATTGAAACGGGTCGTAATGGTACAAAAGTGAAAGCTACGATCCCTAACCGCCATTTTCGAATCATTACACCATCCGCGACACAAACGGGATGTTCGGAATCTTGATAGCTGGCGATATTCCGAGTCGTCGTGCCCCATCCGCCGGAAGCGTTTGAGTAGTTCGGGCCATGTTAGAAATTCGCCAATGAAGGGCGAATCCGACGAGCGGGTACATTCTTGCCCGAGCTGCGGAAAGCCAAGCAGTTCGCCGCTCTCCCCGGCATGGCTTTATTGAAAACATTATTTATCGGATTTTGTGGATTCGCCCGTATCGTTGCGCGGCTTGCGATCGGCGATTCACGGATCGGAGTACAGGCGCGGGGCGCACGAATCCTGAAAAAATGACGTAACGAATGCATGTCCTTCGCCAAGATTCTAGCCCGTAGAATCGGCGGCGTACGGCGGTCTTTCGAAGCCGCTCTCGCACCTGATGAACATGTGACGGTCACGACTCGACAAAACCGCGTTCGATGCGAGTGCGCTATAATAGATCTTAGTGCGACGAAGTCGCCTTTTGGTCCTTAACCTGCAGCTCATTCACCACCTGCTGCACATTCGGAACTCCCGACGCGACCTTTTCGACCTGTGCGCGCCTGGCTTGAGAATTGACCTCCCCGGTCAATGTCACGACGCCGTTTTTTACCTCGCATTCGATACCCTTCTTGAGCCTGTTCTGGATGAGAGCAGCGTCCAGATTTGCCTTGATGCCTTCGTCCAGATCTGAATTGACTGCCTTAGCTTCACTTTCGCCGCCTGGCGGAACCACCCCAATCTGGTTCGAGACAACTTGTCCGCCCGCTATCGACGTGGCGATGGATTCAGCTTGTGACTTATCACCGTCAGATGGAACATGTCCGCCGAGGGTGACGACGCCTTTATCCCGATCCTGACTGACGGAGACATCTTTGAGCCCGGCCTGGTCCAGCGATTTGCGGATGCTGTCCGAAACATCGGGAGACTTCGTGGTCCCCAAGCACCCCGCAAGTGCAATCGAGAGCGTGAGCAAGGTTATCCCCAGGCCCCCGCGCGACCCCCATCTCGAATAGCCGTAATAGCCGCCGCCCGCGCCGAACAACAGCAGCAGAACAATAATTAGCAGTAGCATCGAAAATCTCCTTTCAGATTGGGACCCAAGATTCCCGACATAGACTTCAATCCCGTTCATGCCCTGGGGTGAGAACGCTAACCAAAACGAGATCACCCTTTTTGACCCCGATTGTTGATTCGAACCCCCGAGCGGGGGTTTCGGCTTAGCGTGTATACCCGCTAAGTTCGTGCAGCAGCGGTCGCGCCGATGCGGGAACAGCGACTTTGCCGCTGAGAATGTCATGGCGGTCCACATCGTCGCCGTACATGGCTTTGTCTCCGCTCTTGTCGGCTTGCACCACGGCGCCGTCGAGAGCGACCCCGGCGAAAATCCCTTTGGCGCGCGAGTAAGACAGAATCTCTGCAGTCAACTTGACGTCGGTGCCAGCTTCCGCGGTCCGGCCCACCGGTCCGGCTGCCACTGAGGCGTCGCCTCCGAGCTTGAATTTGTCTCCGAGGAGGCTCTTCAAGGCGTGATCGTTCATAAAGAGCATCACGAGGTCGGTGGACGAGCCCCCGATCTGATAACCGACGCTCCCGCCGTCAATCGCCAAAAACATCGGGGCGCTCCAGCCACGCCTGGTGCGACAGGTTGCCAGTCCCCTGCCGTAGTTGCCGCCGAATATAAAGGCGAACTTCACGTCTCCTGGAATGATGGCAATACATTTCGCCGATTTCAGCAGATCGTGAGGAATGCCGTGATCCGGGGTATTCATGATCTCTTTGAAGACCTCGGCAGCTTTGTGGGTGCGATTAACATCGTCCTCGCGGTCCGAGGCGACAGCAGTTAGAGTTGCAAACAGAGCTAGCATTGTGATCACTACCAGACGTTTCAACATAAATTCATTCTCCTCCGAGTTTGAATTCGCTAACCGATATTCGAATCTGCGGCCCGTTGGTGCGGAGCAGTACCGGCCTCACTGTTTTTCGACTGCTCTTTCCACCTGGCCGATTTTCTTTTGGACCTTCCCGACTATTTTTTCGCCGATGCCTTCGGCTTCCAAGCCCGGATTATTCGTTAGTCGTCCATGGATTGTCTCCTCTAGCTCGATCGATCCTCGAATGAGGTCACCGCAACGGCCCGGCCAGGTACAAGACCAAAGCGATCAGCACGACCGTTCCGACTATTCCCAGGCCCCCGCGTGCTCCCCACCTCGAATACCCGTAATATCCGCCTCCGCCGCCGAACAACAACAGCAGAACTATAAGTAGTATTAGCATCGGAATTCTCCTTTAAACTTGTGACTGACGGCTCCCTTATCACGCTACTCGATGTTGACTTGGAAGGTCAGAGAAGGGTTATCGTATGCAACTGCATACCACAGCCCGTCTGCCCCCATGATGAAGTACACCTCCTGCTGGTAAAACCACGGCGGATAGGCTCCAGCATAAAACCAGTATCCACCGTAGGAGTACTCCCGACGGCCGTTGTAAAAGCGACCACCATTCTCTTCAAAGCGGGCATGATGATCACGGCCAAACCTACTTTCGTTGTACTCGTGGCCGCGACTATCTTTCTGACCATTGCGGGCCCACTGCCCTCGTGCTTGCTCGGGCTGCTGACCCTTGACTTGCTGCTGCTTTTCGGGCCTGGCTTGAGCTTGCTTCTCTTCCTTTGCCGGCTTGGCCTGCTTTTCCTGATTGGGAGCTTTAGCTTCCTGTTGCTTTTGAGGCTTGGGCTGCTGTTCTTGCTTTGGAGCCTTGGCTTCTTGTTGTTTCGCAGGCTTGGGCTGCTGTTCTTGCTTTGGAGCCTTAGCTTCCTGCTGCTTCGCAGGCTTCGCTTGCTGTTCCTGTTTCGCGGGCTTGGCCTCTGGCTGTTTTTCAGGCTTCGCTTGCTGTTCCTGCTTCGCCGGCTGGGCGTCTTGTTCGTGTTGCTCCTGCAGTGCGTACGTGGGAATCACGGCTCCGAGAAGAAGGAGCAGAATTCCTGTGCCGATCAGTCCTACTGGTTTCATGATTGTTGCCTCCGTTGCATCGATATCGTGCGCCCTCGATCCTTGTGTTGGGCGCGCTTGGTACCCTCGGTGTTTCTCTTCGGCGAAGGACACGCCGGTTTCTCTGCCAGCATTCGTCCAGGTTCATTTATGTCCCGACGTGGATGCGGGAGATCGAATGTAAGACTCCAAAAACGTTCAGAAGCCACAAAACCGTGGCGATCACCACGACTCCATTCAAAATGGATTTGATCGTGCTCTGCATTGGTATGAAACGGTTGACCAACCACAGCAGAACACCCACCACGATCAGAACTGTGAGTACTTGAAGTAAGGGCATGAGCCCCTAACCTCCTTCTTTCCGCGGGCAGGTACGTCTGGCCTGCTCCGCTGTGTGGGGCCACCGAGTTCGCCTAACCGGACTTGCTTCTCGGGGAGTTCTTGTCTAGATGGGACATTCGTTCACCCCACCTGTCGACGCTTCTTTTATTAGTCCTTTGTTCTTGTCATCGGCGGTGACGTTAGTCACTACCCTAAGTGATCTGTACAGGACAGGACTGTTCAAAAAGAGACAGTGGTCTGATAGCTGTAGTTGAGTATCCCTGAACTGACAAACATCCGGGGTCGCCTATCAGAGTCGCCTGTGGACCACTCTATTCGATGTTCCGTTCACGGATTCCACTGCTAGGGTCGATTATTGGTGGCAAGCCGACGAGGACATTGGTTGAGCCGTCCCGCGACCTTCGCCTAGGCGCACAGACTGTTGAACTCGTTCTCCTCGGTAAGAAGTTGCTACTGGGGGGAAATAGCCGCGGCGGGAGAAGCCTTGAGCTTGGCGAGCTCGCTGGCAAAAAGCGGGTTTTCGGGGAACTCCGCGACGAGTTCCTGAAGTTGTGTGCGCGCTACTTCTATCTTTTTCTCGCGCAGGGCCGCCAGCGCCAGCAAAATCTTCGCAAACGGTCGCAGGTAGCGGCCGCGATCGGCGGCGATCTCGAGCTGCTGGATCCCTAATTTCTTGTCACCGTGGATTCCAGCGAAGCCGAGGAAAAACTTCTTGATCCCCGGCAAACTTCCGATGACGTAATTCGCCGTGCCTAGGCCGAGATAGGCATCAGCGGCGTCGGGGGCAACAGCCAACAATTTTTTGGCGTACTTATCAGCTTCCCCGATCTTTTTCAGGCTGTCGAGCTCACGCTTGTCGATGAGACTGGCATAGTCAGCCTCCATACCCAAGCTCAGAGACATGGCGAAGAGGGCGTTCGAATCATCTGGGTTCGTCTTCAATCGGCGCTGCGCCAGGTCCTGCGCCTGTTTGTCCGCGGCGAAGAAAGCCGCGCGCAGTTTCGGGTCGGGCTTGAGAGGAACTTCGCCCAGAAAACGCTTGTTGTCCAGGAAAAACTCGGAGGTCAGGACGCCCTGCTGATAGCACTCCTCGAACAGGTAGCTCGCCGCTTCTGAGGCACTCCCAAGGGGGTCTTCCGGATGAGACTTCTGCCAGGCCTCAAAATGGCTGCGGGCTTCCTGAGTCTTCAATTCGTAGAGAAGGTGAAAGCCGGCATCGAGTTCCGGCACGTGCAAAGCCTCAATGCGGATCTGTCCGGATGCTGCTGGCCCTGTTCGAACGTGAAGGACCGCTGCCATCAGCGTGCTGCAAAGAACCAAACAGATCGTTGATAGGTATGCGCGACGATCGCGACGGTTCGAAGCGGTCAGGCTCAAGCTGCCTCCTGTAGAGTTTGGCCGCGCCATGAAGTCCTGCTGAGAATTATAGGATTATCTGAGCACTATTGCGCACATCTCAGTTTCTCCATCGATCCGCCTAATAGTGGAGAGGCGCCTCTGCGATGGGCGACTGCTCATGCAGGCGTCCAACCTCGCGGGCGCGAACGATGAATCGCTTCGGCGCCGGGCCTATGTAGTAGAACGGGAAGCACGTGACGAGCGTTAGGGTGTTCTCGATGGTCGGCTGCAGGACCTGAACGTCGCTGGGTAACACCACCTTAGTCGATTCGACCTCGTACTCGAACTCTGCGTCGGGCGTTCTGATCGTAATCAGGTCGCCCCATCAGGTCGCCCCGTTTTTGGGAAGCACCTTTTGCGGTTGGGAGTCCTTGCCGTAGCGCGCGAGCAGCAGCAGAGTGCACGCGACGACTCTGATAGGCGACCCCGTATGTTTGTCAGATTCTAGGGATGAAACGTATACTCTGTCGCCGAGACCCAAACCTTCACGGGAGAGCCGCGGAGAAGAAGTTCGAGAAGGCGCGCGGCCTGAGCTTTGTCTGGGAAAGAGAAAGATCATCGAGTCGCGGCTCGCGGCGCTGCCGTCACCAGCAGGATAAATGCACCGTAGACGGAAACAGATTTCGGTAACAATCGAGATTGGGGAATGGAAAGTCTCTGAGAAACGAGCAGGAGACGCGACAGTTTTCGGCTTTGGGATTTTTGCGCAACCGGCGGCAAGACTCTGCGGTCAAGTACCTGGCGGGAGCATTGCATGGCGACAGGCTTGGATGTACGTTATCGGTCGTCCGGGAGGTCAAAATGGGAATCCCGGTTCTATTTGGTGCCTGAGTGGGAATTACCGAAGCCCACGGATGATGGCCGGATTGACTGAAGAAGCTAAAGGGGCCATTCCGCATGGAATCCCAACCGGGCCAAGCACCACAAGATCGACCGAAAGTCGGATTTTGGGGCGTGATTCGATGGATTTTACTGTGGGGGACGATTTTTGGCCTCAGCGGAGTGGCGCTGGTCGCGATGACAAACCAGGCGGTAATCTGGTCGAGCTCGAATGCGTTTTGCGGAAAATTCTGCCATTCGATGACATGGGCTTCAGAGGGCTATCATCTGGGGCCGCACTTCATCAACGCCTCCGGTGTGCGCGCAAGCTGCGGGCAATGCCATATCCCGTACGACTCCAGTCACGCGACGGCAACACAGTACGTGAAGCTGCTGCTATATAAGGCGGACCGTGGTGCTAAGGATTTCTGGGGTGAGTGGCGTAAGACCATTGCGACGAAGGAAGAATGGGAAAAGCGACGGCCGCAATTGGGAGCCGAGTTCGAAAGCTATTTGCACGCGCACAATTATATTACCTGTCGCGGTTGTCATTCGCTCGGTGCGTTTGGCGGGCCGCGAAGTCAAATGAAAGCGTTGATCCACAGTGAGGTCATCAAAGCCAATGATGTGGAATGCCTCGAGTGCCACCAGAATGTGGGCCATGTGTATGAGCAGCCGATGGCGAAAGTGGGCGGCTGGTACACGATCGAACAGGCGGCGGCCGGCGAAAAACTTTACCAGGCGCAATGCGCGGCCTGCCACGGTACGAAATTGGAAGGCGGCGCCGGGCCGTCGCTAACGGGCGCGTCGTGGCACCAAATGTACGGAGGAGCAAAACTGTTGACGGTGTGGGGAGAGATCAAGGGCCCGATGGCGCAAGATGCGAGCACGACCTACACAACGCAACAGTCACTGGATATTCTGTCGTACCTGTTGCAACAAAATGGGCTGCCCCCGGGGAGCCAACCGCTTGCGGACACGCGAGAACTGTCGGATGTGCTACCGGCGAAATAGAGGCAGTTCGAGATAAACGTTCATACGAAAGGATGAAGCAGATGGAATACACCATAATTTCCGGATAAATAGGAATAATCGGGCGCGCGCCCCGGCCCCTGGTTCCATGGCAGATGCGGAGGCGCGCGGCCAGGCCGCCCAACCCCTTGCCGCCCCATAATTTTTCCAGCAAAACCTTTGCAGATTCGTCGCCGCCTTCCAGCCCCGTTCCCCTTGCAAATCCGTCGCCGTCCGATCCCGCCGGCCCACCGCGCCAGCGCCCCCGCGCATTCGTGACCGCAAGAACGCGGCGTGCTAAAGATTCGGAATGTCACGCGCAAGCAAACACACGCCGGCGAACCCCCGCTCGCCGGTCAAGCCGCCCGAGCGCTGCCCCTCCTGCGGCAGAAAGCGCAGCCGATTTCGGTGCGGTCGGATGAGCAAAGAAGGAAGTGCGCGTAGACTACAGTAAGAATTTCAGGCAGCACCCTCTACAACGGTCCCAGCGTCGTATAGCTCCTCATCAAAATCACCAGCTAGGCGTTTCGTTGCGACGGTCCGATCGCGCTGGTTTATTTCGTCTGAGGCCGACGATGCGCATAACTATCAAAAATGAAGTTGCTGAACGTCATCGCCGCGTTGACTACCAGAGCCGCATGATGCGCGGCCGGCTTCTGCTCGTGAACATGGCGGTCGCCCATCCTGTTGCTGACCGCCGATAGCCCCTCGACGATGTTGATTAACCCGGAAAGCATCTGTTTCAGGCTGTTGTCGATTTTCGCGTTCCCGGGCGAAAGGTTTAGATGGCCGCGGACTCGTTTATAGAGTTTCGGCAGGTCCCCGTCATACTCAGGCGCGTTCGAATCGAGTTCCTTTTCGACGGCCGAGAGCACGGCCTCGACAAGCGACCGTGCATTCGTGATCGCCCCATCGTAATCCCCTTGACTCATTTTCGTTCGGCACTTCTCGATCTGTTCGACGATGAACGTAATTGACAGATGCGTCGGTTCGAGTTTTACCTCGACGAGAATTTCCCCGCGCGACTTATCGATGACATCGAAGGCCTTGCCGTGCGGCACGATCTCAAACCCGTCATAGGCGAGCAACTCGTTGAGATAATCCACCGCTTCCCGGACATCGGCGGGCTTACCTTCATGAGTCTCCTTGTTATATGCCGTGACTCCGACATACTCGCGCGGATGAATCGCGCCGAGAATGATCTTCTTCAGTGTCGGTGTTCCGTTGAATTGGCGGATGCAATCTTCCGTAAAAGACCAGCGGGACGGGAATCCCGCGCCGTAGGTATGATTCGTGCCGAACTCGTTAAAAAACGCCACCAGATTCGGTCCGGATCGATACGGCGAGACACCCTTGTCGCCGGTGATGATCTCCCCGAGGCGCTTGACGCTTCGTTCCGAGATTTTCATATCTCGTTAGAGCCCGCTCTCTCTTCACCAGGCCGGAAATCGCGCGGCAATTCTGCGACTGATTTTCCGAGCCGTAATAGTGTTTCACCCCAGAACTTACGCGCCCCTATTCTGCGCGCGGGCACTTGTACATGATCGACCGTGGCTTGATCTTACCACATATGTGGTATACATTTACCACATGCTGAACCTTAACTCCAAAACCCGCCGGAGGGTGCTGCGGTATTATTTCACAAACCCGACAGCGCGCCATCATGGACGGGATCTGGCGCACCGCCTCGACGTTGATCCATCCAATCTTTCCAAGGAGCTTCGCGATCTCGAAAGCGAGGGACTATTCATCTCCGAAATAAGCGGACGTCAGAAATATTTTCGTCTCAACCGGAAATATCCCCTGTTCGCCGAAGTGAGACGCATCGTCGAAAAAACTATCGGCATCGCCCCTCTCCTGACTGAATCCCTTAAGCGCATAGATGGAATTCAGGAAGCCTATCTTTACGGCTCCTTTGCGCGGAACCAGCAGGACCTTACCAGTGACATTGATGTCTTGGTGATCGGCAATCCGAAAGCAAATGCTCTCGCCAAGGCCATCCGCGCCCTCGAAAGCCAGCTCGGCCGCGAGATAAATTATACGGTGCTGACGCGGAAGGAATTCGATACGCGCCGCGCCCGCAAGGATGCTTTTCTGGAAGATATCTGGCACAATGAGCGCCTTCCACTTGTCGGCCTCGCATGAAGAAACCCGCAAAATCCAAACCGCACACGACCGACTGGTCCCAAATCGACCGCTTTCTGCAGAGCGCCGAAAAACGGCTCACGTCCGCCCGCAAAATTCTCGAGTTTGATGAGGAGGCTTGCCTTCAGCAGGCATATGAGGCGATGCTGCGCGCCTCGCTGGCCTTCATGTTCAGCCACGGTTTGCGGCCGCGAAGTCAGCCTGGCCACCATATTGTGATGATCGAATTCGTTGCCCAGCATCTCGGCAAGAAGCATGCAGCATTGCTGACGGTTTTCGATCGTCTCCGCCGCAAACGCAATACGGCGCTCTACGACGACACCGGCTTCGTTTCACATCACGACGCCGAAGAAGCCATCGCGACGGCGCGCGACTATCTCGCCGTAATTGGCACAGACATTGATGCCCGCCGGCCCAAACATCACAGTGCCAAGCGGGCTCCCTAAGTCCAGGAACGCTCGTGCGTCGGCGAGTCGTTTCACTCCTGCTGCAAATACCCCGCCTCCATCTCGAACCGCAATTCCAGTCAGCGCTCGCGATCGTTTTCTGTTCTCAACAGCGCGACGCGCCGGGGCACAACACGACGCTAACGATCCCGTTTTTTTCCCCACAATCGCATTTTGTTTTTCCACCATCTCAGCTGCCACCAGTTACTAAATCCACGAGCCCAACCAAACCGTTTCATTTCTGCCTCCTCATCATGCGCCCTTCAACTTTAGGACAGCAATCGGGGCGGGCCAAACGAGCGAAGCGTGACTCCTGCGTCTGAGTCAGCGAACCTCACGACTTCGCCGCCGCGAGATCCACGCTGGCCACAGCATAGAGCCGGAACGACCCCCTTCCCGTCACCTCACGGACCAGCCCGCGCTCTTCGAGTGCCTGCAGCATGGTGCGGGCGGCATAAGGCTTTATGTCCAAGCTTCGACTTGCTGCACTGGCCGACACGGCGGGAGTGCTGACCAAGAGGTCGATCAGAGCCGCCATGTGCGACGTGGAGCGGCGCGGCGGCGCCGCGTCATGAAGGCGGCGGTGCGCCAGCATCAAATGGGTGTGGAGCTTGAACCCCCACTCCGCAGCTCGTCCGCACGCCTTTAAAAATTTCTCCGCCCAAGAAACCTTAAGGTCCGGCCGGTACTCCAACGCCGCCCCCAGAAACCCCACCGACGGCAAGAAGCAATAGGACGAAGTAAGACCCGCACGATAAAGCCAAGCCATCGCGAGCGCCCGGCCGGCGGCAGCGCCGATGCGATCGGCCGCCCTGGTTCTGTGCCAGTTGGCGACAATCTCGGCCGCCGCATTCACCGGCGGCAAAGATTTCCCAAGCGGAGACGGCCGATGGCTGCAACGCCTCCTCGAGCGCTTCGACCAATTCGTCGGGCGTGTGGATGCGGTCTTGCAGCCAGTCGGGTAAATCCGGATGATCGACGGCGCGGTCGTGCAGGCGCAGGCGCGTGAGGGCGCGGACTCTCTCAGCCTTGAAGAGGTGGCGCGGATTCCGGCGCATCAGCGTCGAGAGCATGCTGTGAATACCCTTGGCCCGCCCGAGATTTTCATCGGGCGCCCGGTCGAGCGCGTCGTGCAGCCGCAGCATCAAATCCTGCGCCGACACATACGCCCCATTCAGACGCAAAGAAGCGACCGCTTCATAAATCAGCGCCCGCTTGATCCAGCCCGCGCGCACAGGTTCGGGCGCTGCCGCCAGACGCTCATCCAGCCGCGCCAAGCTTGTGCTCGCATCGAGCGCGCCAGCTTGCACGATTAAGTGCCTGCCGACATGGGGCGCTTGTAGCCGCGGAATCATACCCGGCCTCCATAGAATCTGGTCCTGATTGCTAAGCCATTGAAATCTCAGCATCGAACAGGGCGAAAGGCAAGCTATCTCGTCGTTTTCACACGCGACCCCGTGGTGTTGCGAACCGCCACGATTTCGGAATCGGAAAGACTCTGGATTGACGGATTCGATTACTCACGGTAAGAGGAATTTATCGGGAGTAATCGGCAGCGGTTACGGGGTTTTCAGGCGTTGATTTTCAGACCTCGCCTTACCGTGCTTTAAAGGACAAATCGTGCAGCTACCCATGGAAGTAAACCCCACAGGGCCTTCTCCGTCGTGTGGCTCGACACCGCGTTGTTCGGCCCCCTCCCCTTGCCCGCCGATCCCGCGCTGCGATCAGATACCGAAGCGATTCTGGCGCGTGCCCGCGAGCTGGCCAGCCGTTCGAAGGCCAGCGAGACGCTCCGCTCCTACCGGACATCCTGGGAACAGTGGTGCGGATTTTGTGAACTCATGGGCTATCAGCCTCTCGGCGGCGACGCGCAGGCGGTCGGCATGTTTCTGGCTCATCTCTCACGTACCAAGAGCCTCGCGACCGTCCGCACCCGTCTTGCAGCCGTCGCTACCGCGCATCGCGTTGCGGGAGTTGCGCTCAACACCAAAGCAGGTCCGATCGCCAACGTGCTCGAAGGATTCAAGCGGGAACAAGGCGTCAAACCGCTCAAACAGGCAACCCCCCTGCTCGCCGAACTCTTGCAGCGCGTGCTCGGCAGTCTACACCAAAGACACGCCCGCGACATCGGCGGGACAAAGCGATTCTCTTGATCGGATTCGCAAGCGCACTGCGGCGTTCGGAGATCGTTGCGCTTGATCTAGCGGATGTTGAGTCCGTGCCGCAGGGCGTTCTGCTTCATCTCGGGCAATCGAAAACCGACCAGCAAGGTAAAGGCGAACTGATTGCTATCCATCGAGGCGCAAGCAGCGAGTTCTGCGCGGTCGCTGCGCTTGAACGCTGGATCGAGAGCCGCGGACGAAAGCCTGGTCCGTTGTTCACTCGTTTGCATCGAGGCGGCGGGGTTTCGGGTGAGCGCTTGCGGCCGCAAGCCGTTTCAATCGTGGTCAAGCGCGCCGCCCTGGCCGGCGGTCTCAATCCTGATACCTTCTCCGGGCACAGCCTGAGAGCGGGCCTGGCCACTTCCGCCGCACTCGCCGGCGCCGATCTCAAGGACATCATGGCGCAAACCCGTCATCGCTCGCACGACATCGCGCTGCGCTACATCCGCCGCGCCGAGGTTTGGAAAGGCAATGTTACGGGACTACTGTTTGGCGCTCAGGCCCTCGACGAACAAAACGGCTAGAAAATTCATCGCAGGTGCGGAACTAGACTGGGTTCCGATAAATGATACTTATCGGAAGCTAGGAAGAATCGGAACCATGACCCACTACTTTGACCATTCTTTCCACGGTCCCATGCAAGTGCTTGTTCGACAAGAGGGAAAGTCAATTCACCAATTGTGGCAAGCGCCCGCTGGGAGCCCCGCTCACCGACCTGTCGGCAGGCGCTCATTCATGCAAAAGCCTGTCGCGCGGAAGGTCCTCCTTGAGGCAAAAGACACTCAACCATGCAAATAAAGAGCACTCAATCGTGCAAGAAAAGGCAGTCAATGGTGAGTTTGGAGAGACCCCGCGCACCAATCGACAAACGGAGTTTCCGCGACAAGCTTGCGCATGCCCTCGAATCAAGGAAAGCTTTCGGATAGCTACTTGGTAGCTTTCTGAATTCCGAAAGCTTCCTGGTACCAGATAGCTTTCGGTTGACCGTCCGATAGCTTTCCGATCAACTATTAGAGACGCCTCAACTCTCACACGGGAACGCTTCATGCCAGTCATCGTCTTCGCCAGCCCGAAGGGAGGTGCGGGAAAATCCACCTCCGCCGTAGTACTCGCCACCGAGCTAGCTCTCAAAGGGGCCTCCGTCACCGCAATCGACGCCGACCCAAACAAACCGGTTTCCCAATGGGCGCGAAGGCCAGGCTGTCCACAGAACCTGACTGTTGTCGCCGATGTCTCGGAAGCAACGATCATCGAAACAATTGAAGACGCCGCGCAGCGAAGCACTTTCGTCGTAGTCGATCTGGAAGGCACGGCCTCGATGACAGTGGCCTACGCGATCAGCAGAGCCGATCTTGTCATCGTACCGACCCAGGGCTCTCAGCTCGACGCCGCCGAGGCAGCAAAGGCCGTCAAGCTGATCCGCCAGCAGGAGAGGGCCTTCGGCCGAGACATACCGTACGCGATACTATTCACGCGCACGAACGCCGCGATTCGTCCGCGCACCCTTCAACACATTCGCGACGAATTCAAAAATCATAATGTCCCGGCGCTTCAAACGCAGATGCACGAACGCGAAGCGTTCCGCGCCATCTTCTCGTTCGGAGGCACACTCGAATCGCTTGACGCCAGCCAGGTAAGCAACCGGGACGCCGCCATAAGAAATGCCCTCGAACTGGCGGGCGAGATCCTCACCCTGCTCCGCGAGAACGCTGAGCCTTCAGCGGAACCCGCATTAGCCCAGGAGGTTGCGTGATGACATCACAGCGCGCCAGCGTGTTCGATCAGGCACCCGAGATCGACATCTCCGGATTCGAGCCGAGAAAAGCAGCCAAGCCTGCCGCTCGACCAGATGAGGTGAAGGCAATTTCAGAGACTGCCAGTTTCGTAAGCCGGGAGCCGGCCGCGCCGAGTCCCAAGGCCGCGTCCGCTCCGCGAGCATCGCGCGAAGCGCAGAAGGAACCGATTCCGCGCGAGCCGAGGCGGCACCGCACCGGCCGAAACATCCAGCTCAACATCAAGGCACGGGCCGAGACCATCGACCGCTTCTACGCGATTGCGGATCGCTATGGCTGGGTTCTGGGCGAAGCGTTCGAGCGAGCTATCGCGGCGCTTGAGCGGACTGCTGGAAACTGAATTCCGTAAGGCAAGATTCCCGCGCTCAGCAGGCGAGGGCAGGGGCCTATCAATCACCCACCGGCCGTGCGGTTATATCGCATGTCGCCGTTCGCTGACATTCCAAAATGTCGCCATTCGCTGACTTTAGCGCTTGTCGCCGTTCGCTGACTTTGATACAATGTCGTCGTACGCTGACATCCAGGGAAGGGCAACCATATGCGCATCCGAACGCCGATCGACCTCGGGGCTCTCATCCGCGACCGTCGGAACAAGCTCGGCCTCGACCAAAAGTCTCTCGCGCAGAAGGTCGGGGTCAGTCGGCAGTGGGTTGTCGAGGTTGAGCAGGGCAAGCCGCGAGCCGAGATCGGCCTCCTGTTACGCACCATAGCTGCGCTCGGCATCGCCCTCGATGCGGAAACCGCTCCGAAAGAATCGAAAGAGAAAAGCGCATCCCACGGTGTGGATGCGTACGTCGATATCGACTCCATCGTTGACTCCGCGCGCCGGAAAACAAAATGAGCCAGGAACTCATTGCCATTCTTGAGGGTCGGGAGATGGGCCGCGTCGCGCGCGGCGAGAGAGGCAGACTCTCATTCACGTACGCCGAAAACTGGCGCGCCGCCGCCGACGCCTACCCGCTTTCGATCTCGATGCCGCTCGCCCTCGCCGAGCACGGCCATACGAAAATCGATCCGTTCCTCTGGGGGCTTCTACCCGACAACGAGAGGGTGCTCGACAGTTGGGGGCGAAAGTTCCAAGTCTCACCTCGGAACGCTTTCGGCCTCATCGCCAATGTCGGGGAGGACTGCGCCGGCGCCGTCCAGTTTGTCCGACCCGAACGCCTCGACGCGATCCTCAGCCAGACGCCGCCTGAAATCGAATGGCTGGACGATGCCGCCATTGCCGAAAGACTTCGCGCATTGCGGGCCGACCATTCGGCGTGGCGCAGCCCGCGCGATACCGGCCAATTCAGTCTTGCCGGTGCCCAGCCGAAAACCGCTCTCCTCTTGGAAAACGGCCGATGGGGTGTGCCGTCGGGTCGTGTACCCACGACCCACATTCTCAAGCCGCCGACCGGCGAATTCGACGGCCATGCCGAGAATGAGCACTTCTGTCTGGAGTTGGCGAGAAAGCTCGGCCTCCCCGTCGCAGACTCCAGAATCATGCATTTTCAGGATGAGATCGCCATCGTCATCGAGCGCTATGACCGCGTCCGCACCGCCGCCGGTTTGCGCCGTGTCCACCAGGAGGATATGTGTCAGGCCCTCGGCATTCCCCCAACACGCAAATACCAAAATGAGGGAGGGCCAGGAATCCGCGACATATTCCAGTTGCTGCAAACTTATTCCACGAGTCCGGTAGTGGATAACGACACCTTCATTGACTCGGTAGCATTCAACTGGCTTATTGCCGGAACGGATGCGCACGCGAAGAATTACGCGCTGCTCATCGGCGCCGAAGCGCGCGTCCGTCTTGCGCCCCTTTACGACCTCGCGAGCGTACTTCCATATGCGGATATCGACATCGAGCGCGTTACACTTTCAATGAAGCTCGGCGGCGAATATCGCCTGCGAAATATCCGGCTTCGTAATTGGCACAAACTCGCGGAAGAGCTGCGCCTCGACCCCGACAGACTCATTCAGCGTGCAAGTGATTTTGCTCGCCAACTCGTCGATCATGTTCCTGAAATTAGTAACAGAATGGTCGGGGAGGGGATTACTCATCCCATTATCGCCCGCTTGTCCGATCAACTTACGGCACGAGCCGCAACGTGTCGGGGAATCTTGAATTCAGCCTAGCGGTCCACCGCGTCCGCCTTCATGGAGCGCATCTGCTGACGCTCCTCCTGCTGCGACAGGAACATGCCCTGGCCATGCCCAGCTCTTCGGTGCCCGTCCTCGCTCGCCGATTTGTGGAAATAATCGAGAATGAAAACCCGCAGCGAAGAGGTCAGCGAGCCGCCCGGCACCTTGCGATCCGCGACATAGCTACACACGTCGTGCCATGTGCAGAATTCGCGGCGGCAGATCTCGCGCAGCGTATCCCATATCTGCGGTTCGAGCCGGATGCTGGTCCGGTGCCCCCGGACGTACACATTGCGAATGACGAGCGCGCTGCGTCTCTCCGGTCGGGGATTTTCGTTGTGAGCTGCGCCGGAGTCAGGGAAGACGAAAGCCATATGAGCCATACCGTCAGCTAGTATCACGCCGCCAGGTTCTCTTCCCGACGGAGGTGGGAATACGAAACCACGGTTGGCGCGAACGACTCGGTTTCCGAACCGCAGTTCAAAATCGGTTTTCGAATTCCGGTCACGTCGCGAATTCTGTCGTTCATCCGTTTGTTAACTGGCATCAATGCCGCCCGAACGACATCCGTCGTTCCCGGCAATGCCGTCTCCGGCCCCAACCACTCAACGTCCCATCCCGCTCTCAAGAATGTGCTGGCCCAAATTCTCGGCAGCATGAAGCCTACGTAAGCTTCTATGTCCCTCTGCATCCCGCGCTCCATGTAGGCCACGATCAATTCATTGATGACCGGCCGCCGCTCTTCTTTGCTCAGCAATGAGCGATCGAGTACCAGGCGGCTTGCTTCATGGACCTTGTGGCTGCAAGGCAGTTTGTGCGAAGCAAGAAACGGAAACACGTCGGCGAGCATGTAGGGGATCGTGGTCGGATAGGAACGGCAGACTCCGAGAACATCCCCCTCCGCATTGCGGGCGATGAAATATTCCGTGGCCACATTGTCGTACCGGTCGAATTCCATCTCATCCGCGACGTAGATGTTGCTCCAATCCTCTTTCGCGATGACCTCCTGATAGCGCAGCCGATGCTGCGCGGCGATGAGATTGCCCGGAAAGCAATGTGCCGTGGCGATGTTCACGCAATCAATCATCCAATGATTGAACGCGTCCGCTGCGCCCGCCGTAAACTACCGCTTCTGGTAGGGGGCGCGCATGGACGCCGGGGTGATGATCTGTTGGCGAAGCGCTTTGGTGATCGCGTAAGTCCGGCCGTTCGCCGCCAGCTTTTTAAAGATATTCTTCCAATGAAACCGCACGGTGTTGACGGTGATGCTGAGGATCATGCTGATTTCCCCGTCCGTCTTTCCTTCGGCACCCCAGGATAAGACATCGTGTTCGCGCGCGCTCAATGCCGCTCGGGCGGATTTGATAATCAGATCGCGGTATGTTTCGTGCAGGCATGTGCTGAGCAGGTACGCGCCGCCCAGGAAATTGTAGTCCCGCGGCTTCCTCCGCTCGGACTCGGGCAATGATGATCGTGCGATTCCGACTCCGACCAACTCCGGCCCTTCGCCGCGCAATGAGATGCCGACCCCGTCGCCGAGTCCGGCATCGGCGGCTTCGTTCATCATGCGGAGTGAAGCCGAGAGACGATCAAGCTTCGCCGTCGTCTCGGACCAGAAAAACGGCGTGCGCTTTGTCAGCACCCGCTGCGTGACCGGGTCGATCAGCGAAAAATTATGCGCCGCATAATGCTTCATCCAGTCTTCCGGATAGCTGGTTGCCAGGCCGTGTTTGCTGGAAAGACCGAGAGAGGGATGGTCGTTGACAAGGCTGTAAGTTATCCGGTCGTAGCCCTGTTGACGCATGGCCTCGCAAAAGTGATCAAAAGCTTCCTGAGTCGTCTGAGACGCTACGATGCGTTCGACATAGCGCTCCAGATCCTTCATGGAGGCGCACCGAGGCAGAGAAGGGAAGGGGCCATGGGAGCCATCCGTGCATCAGCGCAGACATACAACCGTGGTAAAAGCAGTATAAAGAAAGACTCTTAAAATCCGGTTTGCAGGCGGACATATTTGTATTTCTTGCAGAAAATTTCCGCTACTTTTCCTAAAATTCTCGGCTCCCCCTCCCGGCATCCACCGCTTCCGTCCCGCGTCAATAACAAACATTGACAAACTTCGCCATCGCATCTAGGGTGAAGAAACTAAGGAGCACGCGGACATGAACGTTTCTCTCACCAAGGAATTGGAAAAATTCGTAAGCGGGAAGGTGAGGGCCGGACGCTACACCTCGGCAAGCGAGGTCGTCCGCGAGGCCCTTCGGCTTCTCGAAGAGCATGACCAGGAGCGCGCCAGACAACTCGCGGGCTTTAACCGGGAATTAGGGCGCCGGCTCGCATCGCTCGACCGGGGCGAGCATGTTGACCCGGCGAAGGCGCGCGCCCGCCTGAAGCGGAAGTCCAAAGAGCGCCGCCATCCCCGCGCATGAGCGCCTATGTCCTCAGCGCCGGCGCCGAGCGCGATCTCGATCATATCTGGGACTTCATCGCCGAGGATAGCATCGACATGGCCGACCGCTGGACTCGAAAATTGTTTGACGCATTCGAAACTCTGGCGCGCAATCCGGGTCTGGGACGCAAGCGTGAGGACTTAACCCAGCACCCTGTTTTCTTCTGGCCCGTCGGTTCCTACATGATCATCTACCGTGCGTCACGCCGACCCATCGAAATCGTCGCGGTGACCCAGGGCTCCCGCGACATCCCCGCGTTTTTGCGCTCGCGGGCGCCGTGAGTGGTAAACCCCCATACACAGCACTTAGGTCGCATGACCGAAGAACTAAAGCCTCCTCCCCCTTTCCCTCGCCAACCAGCGTGTGCAGCCCATGCTCGCCGTCAAGGGTCTCCGATGAACGCGCCAACAACTCGCGCCCTTGACCGCTGTGGGGGGCAAAACGGGCCGTTTTCCTCACTATGATGGAAAGTGGGGTACTGCAAATCTGCCCCGGTGCGGGCCTACTTCGCCTTGCTCAGCATTCCAAGGAACAGGTAAACTATCAGCACATTGAGAACGCTTCGTCCGAAAGGGATGAGTCAATGCCTACCTACATTCGAGGCGATTACATCAAAGCGGAATTCCGAAATGACCAGACGGGCGAGAGCGAGTGGATGTGGGTGCGCATAGACTCCTGCGACGACGAGAAAAAAGTTGTATTTGGTGAGTTGGACAGCGTGCCTGTCCTCGACCACGAAGGGAAACTAGGACTCGGTTCGCAGCTCGCTGTCAGTTACGACAACATCAGAGAATACAGGAAGGCCGCAGAGTTCGAAGTCCAGTAACCGAATCTTCCGCGCGACTGGAATCACCGAATTCCTGATCCTGGGCCAGGCTTTGGGTTGCCCGAAACTTGTCCTTGTGTCTTCGTGCCACGCAGCCATGTGCAAACCCGTCTGGTCAGCTCCTGAGCCGGCACAGCGGTTTTTCCGCGCAAGGCGCATTCCCATACGATCATCACGCGCCAGCCACGCTCCACAAGAAGTCCCACATTCCGTTCGTCCCTTTGGCGGTTCGCGGTGAATTTCTCCGTCCAGAACCTGCGCCGTGACTTCGGAACGGTCGACTTGTAGCAGCCGTGCGAATGCCAGTAGCACCCATGAACGAAGATCACGGCACCAAAGCGCGGAAGCACCAGGTCAGGACTCCCCGGAAGCCTTCTGGCGTGAAGACCATACCTTAGACCCGCTCTGTGAAGCGCAGAGCGGAGGATCATCTCGGCGCCCGTGTCCTTCTGACCGACCCGTGACATGATGCGTGAGCGCGTGGCTTTGTCGACGGTGTCCATCGTCAGTCGGTCGGCGGAGCGAAATCGTCGATCGCCTGAAACACACTCCAGAGTTTGTCGAGCTTGATATGTACTTCGAGATAGTCGGCGTACGCTTGTTGGGCATTGCTGAGCAGTTCGTCATAGAACACGAGGCGGGCGTCTACCGCCGCCAAAGACTTGATCACACCAACTGGACCTGTTGCCGTGTCCCATTCGGGCGGTGTTTTGCCCACCACGCACACTATCTCGATCGGCCAATCTTTATATGTGGTTTTATCCAGGATGCGTCGCGCACCATCCCGATATTTCCGAATTTGCTTTGTGAGGGTGTCCAATGGCACAGCGACTGATGCACGTTTCAATTCGATTATGACGTGCTTGCCAGAAGCTGTTCGATAACCAATGTCGATGCGATCCTTTTTTTCCCCCTTCGGAAGATTCTTCGTGTTGTCCTTCAGAAATTTGTTCACGGTCGTCTCGACGTGCTCGCTTCCCCGCGCGCGTTCCCAAGACGTATCGAGAAGCCAAAGGTGATCGAAAATATAGTCACGAAGGACCGCTTCCTTGTCGTTCCGCTTCAATTTCTCCTGAAGCGCTTTGATCACGCCGACTCTTAGCTTCACGATCTGACCGTAATAGCTCAGTTCCAGGTCGTCGATCTCTTGGAAAATCGAAAGAATTTCTGGCAGACTCTCGTCACTGATGTCTTCTAGCTTTTCCAATTGCTCCTTCCGACGATAGCTCTCGAACGCGAGGATCGACGCTTTGAGAAGCTCCTTCTTGTCGGTGTCGGTTTCCGAGCGAATGACGTTGAGCCTTCCTACCCAGCGCTCGGCCTTCGTTTTCGTGGAGCCCTGCAAAGCGTTTAGCCAACTCGATACCTCGGGAACATTTGCGGCTTGCTTTGCCCCGTCCTCACGCCGCCAATCGCTCCATCGGCTCGCGATGTGTCGCAATTCCGCAAGAATCAGATCGCGCACAGCTCGGAATCGCGGGTCGTCTTCTTTAATCGATTGGCGACTACTCGTTGCGATATCCTCGAGCGAATCGTCATCCAAGTCGTCGCAATGTAGTTCGCCGATGACGTAGTCCGCATAGATTTCCTTCTGACCGTACTCGTCCAAAATATCCTCTTGGGCCATTTTGCCGCGCATGAAAATGGCGATGCGATTGAGGTTGTCTCCCTCCTCGTCTTGGAGCTGCCGCGGTTGGCTTACCGTCCCAATCCATCCAGACAGATGGATGCCGGCTTTCTTCGCCGCGGCTTTCAGAGCCGACGTTCTATGTTCGGCTTTGCGCGCGAGATTGGTGCAGAGCTGAATTGTTTCAGCCTGATCGCCGTAGACCCAAAGATATTCCAAAGCACTCTGATAGCCGCGATCGGCGGGACTGATCTCTTCACCCTCGACGCGAACACGAAAGTCGAATTTCGGACCGATGATGGCGAAGCGTCGGGCGACGCGACGTTTGAGACCAGCCACGGTCATTTCGGAAAGCTTCTTCGATAGTCCGGAAAGGACTATCCGTGTCCCGATTTTCAGCGACGTGGGCCAGGGTGAAAGTTCGGGCGGTTCATATGGAACAGTGTCGTTTGATGAAATTTTCGCCTTGATCGCATCACGGTCCATCCGAAAGGCCGTCCGTTCACGCCCCTTTACGGTGTAAACGTCTACCACCCTGGCGATCGAAAACGACGAGAGCTTGCCGATTCCTTTTCGTCCCATCGGCATTCGGTTTTTGACCGGTGTAAGGTCGCCTATCCGTGATCGCCTCTTGAATCCGACTGTCAGAAAATGATCGATGACATCATCGCGGTCCATACCGGTGCCGTCGTCATCGATGGTTATGGTCTCCTTCGCCTTGTCGATGGTCACTGTGACGTTCTCTGCATCGGCGTCCCAGGAATTCGCTACGATTTCCGACAGCACAGCAGGCACGTTGCTGTAGAGGTTCATTCCCAAATGCTCCAACGCATTAAGGCTGATCCGCATCGTCAAAGCGCGCTTTGCTGTCATCAATGTCCCCTTCTCAAATCGACTGTTCGACACGTTAACCGATACCAGACCTTCAAGGCTTGTGAAATGCCCCCCCGCAGCAGCGTTTCGGCGGCGGCATTTTTCTGCCCCATGCTCGCCATGATTTTCGATCGAGTCTGACGATCGACCGTGTCCATTCAAACCTCCACAATCACGTGCGTGGTTTCCAGCGCCTCCAAATGCCTGTGCAGACTGCACGGCGTGGCCCCACCTCTGACCAAGACGCCAGCCTCCATGTTTTTCTCCATGGCGTGGCCAGTCAAATTGGCGCTCGAAATGAAACAGAAAGTCTCGTCGGCCACGGCCACCTTCGCGTGGACCTTACCTCCCCGGAAACCTTCGCCCTTATCGACCCAGGAGAATAATTTCGCGGTCGGCAGCGCAGCCTTCATCTTGGCGATCGCGTCGATCGAGACCCCTCCGCCGTGTGATTCACTAGCTTCGAGCAGCATGGAGACCTGCACGCCCCGCTTGATGGCTCGTTCCAGCGCCTTCATGATCGAGGCGATGTTGTAGGCGACGAAGCTGGTTATGAAGAGCCGCGACTCCGCTGCGTCGATCACCTGAAGCAGCGCTTGCTCGGTTTTCCGGGTCGCTATCAACTTGCTCGAAGGGCCGGTCCACACGAGCTCAATTTCCTGCTCGGCTTTGGCCCGGTTGTAGGCCGCACTTGCACCTACCAGCATTCCGGCAAGCTCGGCTGCCGGTATGGAGGTGTCTCGCCATGCCTCAACCAGCTTCGTCAGGGTGCCCTTTGCACGCGGGTTTGCGGCCCAGCCCATGAGCGATGGAGCCTCCTGCACGCCGGAAAGTCGCATGATCGATTCAGCCAGCTGCTCGGTTTTATCCGGGGGGCTATTCGAGACGAGTTCGATGATTGTTTCGAGCAGTTTTTCCACGGCGCTCCTCAGTCGAAAAATGCAGCGCCGTCGACCTCCAGCGTCGGCACGAGCAGAGCGCGGTCGATGTAACGATTGCCCATTTCACAGGATGTTTCCGAGACGAAGGAACACGCGTGGCATGCCGCAGCGTGGAGCGACCGATCATCCGCGGGTTTGTGCTCGGAGCATAGCGGGTCGGATGAACAAATCTCGGCGCGGCTCAGCGCCTGCTTGAGCAACCGCCCCAGATTTTCGGGCCGGCCTAGTTCGACGAGCCCCCCGAGGGTCCCGTCTGAGTCCGCGGCCGCGGTGTATATCAGGATTCCCGCCTGCCTTCGGTCGCCTTCCGTGTCCGCGTAAATGCGTTCTCTGATGCTGGCGGCGTTGTAGCCGCACTCGAGTGCCAATTCCCGGATCAGAAGATGGGACAGCGTGTGGAGCATCGCGTAGCGGATGCCCGGATAAGCTTCGTTGGGATCGAGTTTCCTGGAATTCCGCCAGCCCCGATGACCGGCGAGCAGATTGTCGTTCCTAACTGTTACTGTCTCTCGTCCTTCCCACTTTAGGATCTCGGCTTCGTCGAATCTGATGAAGATCCCTTCACCGTGAACTTGCGTTGCGGGGACCCATTTGGGAGCGGCCTTGCACAGATTGGCCCTCGGTGGTCTGTCGGCCGGGTTGGCGGTCTCCTCGGGCGCTTCGACGCGCGTGAATCCGAGCAGCGCGTTTACCTCGCGCAGCCGCTCCAAAAGAAGAACACCCGCGATTTGCTTCTCGAACTCCTTGGGCGCCCGCATCGTCTTGCTCAGAAAGTGAGGCCAGTCGGTAGGCGGGCTCGGGTCGGTCAAGACTTCCCATTCTGGCCCTTTGATATCCGCCTCGGTGACTGCCGCTGCGGCAGTCCCGCTTTTTATCGACTGAATGACGTCCCAAACGGCCTTTGGAGTATGCTTGTCGATCCCGGGCAGAGCACCAGTCTTCTTCAGCGTCCTTACGGTGACTGCGACTTCAGCTTCCGACTCCAAGTCGGCGAAATATTCCCATCCGTCCTGCACGAGCTGCGAAACGGGATCGCGAGCCAGAGGAATAGCCAATGCGGAGAGCGTGATAGGGAACCAGCTGTTCGTCGCTCCCAGAAGGACCGCTCTGGCCCGTTCCTGGCAGCCAGTGTCGTATTGATCCATGTGTGGATGCCGACCGCGACAACTCGGCAGGTTCTCTTTTCCCGCCTTGCCGAACGCGTGGGCCATATTGCGTGAACCTCCGCACTGGTCGCACTTGACCCACAAATTTTCGGTTTGAAGCGACGCACCACTTTCGAAGAACCGAAGCGTCCCCTTGCAGACGGATGGCCCGTTATGGACGAAGTAGTGCCACGGGAAATCGTCCAGGTGGCCATTTCGGCAGGCCAACAGGAAACGGGCCGGGACCGCGTCGGCATCCCTGGCGGGTTGATCGCCTTTCGAGCCCTTACAGTCTTTGTGCACGAACCGTGTCCGTTCGGGGCGAAACCGGCTTTCCTTGCATTCGAAGAGGCCGAGATCGTACGCGGACAGCAGCCCGCATTTCACGCAGCGCAGCCAACGGGGAAACGGCCTGACCGGTACGCCGATAAACGCTTCGGCGGAGAAGGGATCGGCGCCTTCGCTCTTCTGGAAAGGCGGCATTCGCAGACTCTCTACTTGCGGCCCCAGCTCTCTTCGCACCGCCGCAAGTAGCCTCGCCTCTTCGATCGGTTGACACCGATTCACTTCCCATCGATCGATGGCGAGGGTTACGACCGACAGGCTAGGCAGATCGATCAGAGCGCCGGGACCGTATGTCCAGAGGAGCTGACTGGGCCGCACTTCGCCGACAGGAGTCTTTTCGCCGCTCAAGCGTCACCCCCGGCGTCATCACTCGGGACGGCGGGTGGTGTCCAGTCCGGATCGCCACCGCCGAATCTGACGGTGCTCATGATCAGGCTGACGCCGGGCTCCACTTCACGCATGGACATCGGTACGGTGAAATTATCCCACGCTTGAATGCCCGGCCTCTTGAGGAGCGCGACCATCGTGTCGCGGTTCGGTCCCTTCTTCTCGTAGGCGAGAGTTCTACCGCCCTTACCCGCTTCGTTCGCCCACTCGTCCAGACGTTCCTTCACCTCGCTCGAAGCCAAATCTCTGAGAGCGGCTTCGTGCGAAATCTCCCAGGCCCGGCCGACAAGTAAATCTCTCGCCTCCACAGCCTCCGGACGATCGGGCCTGTCCAGCTCTCCGGCACCAGGATTCGGATTGAAAGTCGGATTTTCCAGGCGCATGACGCTCAGCAAGGTACCGGTCAAACCGCGATCCATCGCACGCGGTGAGAACGGCGTGACCGACTGCGCCTCGACATGCTTGTAGAAAGTCGCATGATAATGCTCGAAGGTCTCGTAGTGAGATAAGTCCCGTGGGCGCGCCCATGTGAGGACCGTGCAAACGAGACCCGGGAAGAAACGGCCGACGCGGCTAGTCGCCTGAATGTACTCGGCCGTGCCCTTCGGCTGCCCGTTGACGACCATCAGGCCCAAACGATTCACGTCGACGCCCACGGACAGCATGTTGGTCGCGAGCACGACATCGATCGAGCGGGCCTCGCCTTCCGCCCACCGCGTGACATAGCGGCCGACAGCGGAATCGAACTCCCCTTTGAACTTGATCTCCAGCTGATCGAGATATTTCGGAATGTCGCGGCTCGAGACACGAGATGTCAGTTCGCGAATGTTGCTGACGCTGCGTTGCGCAAGTCCTGGCCGATCGACGAGACTCATCTGGACGCGATATGAACGCGTCTGCACGTCGTCTTCGGCAAGACGGCGCATACCGCCAAGCTCTCGAAGCGAATTGAAATATCCGACCGTCGTCAGATATGGGTCTGCCGACTGGCCGAAGCGGTCGAACAATGCCTGCGACGCGGTTAGGAATGCTGTATAGACCCGGATCAGCATCGCCGGTCGCGAACTTCCTGGCGAACAGACACCGAGATAGCGGCGGCCCGGTGTCGATCCGATCGACCGCTGAATCGAGAAAAAGTTGTCGGAGACGTCGAGACCGTGGGGTGGAAAAACGGCGACTCGCCGCATGAAGACGTTGTTGACCTGCTCTGCCGCCTTCCGCACCGTAGCGGTAGAGGCAACGACCTTGGGCTGGATCGTGCCGCCTTCCAGTTCCCAGCTGCACAGCTCGTTTATCGCGGTCTCGTAGAGTCCCACCATCGTTCCCAACGGGCCGCTGATGAGGTGGAATTCGTCCTGAATGATCAAGTCGGGCGGTCTGATCGTAATGATGTTCTCGACTGTCGTGCTCGGCAGGCCCTTGTGAGAACGGTGGTTGCCGGTGCAATCCGCACCAGGCCAAAGAAGGCCGTGCCGCGGGCACTCGGTGTTGGCTCGTCCGAACAGTGTTCGGACCTCGCCGCGCCATGCCATCAACGCGAACTTGTCGACCGTCGCGATCATCATCGACGGCGGCCGATGGTAAATTTCCTCGTCGACGACCAGGACGGGAATGCCAGGCTGTGGCTTCTTGCTCGATTTTCCTCTCGAGAATTCGCAGCGCCCTTTCTTGTCTCCGCAGTAGATCGTCGTTCTTTTTGCCGCTGTATCGACTTCCACATCGTGCTTCGGAGATATATCGCAGCCGCACCACGGGCAACTGGTCAGTTGCGCAGGTGACGTGCCACCGGCATCGAACTTTTCGGGGTTACGAATGTCCTGAATCGCCCGGTGGCTGTCGTCGGTGGAGCCCGGCGTGACCTTGTTTCCGACCCACAGGCCGATCGTGAATGGCTCGCTCCCCAAAGATTTGTCGCCGCCTGCCGCCCCCTCCTGGCGCAGCAGCTCCATTGCGCACATCAGTGCCGAAGCGCGCTGAAACTGTTGCAGCGTGAGTAGGCGCAACGTGTATCGCATGATCACAGTCAGACCGCGACTACCGTCATAGCCTCCCAGTTTTCCCTGAAGACGGCGAATGACCATCGCGAAGGCGGCGACTCCCAGATAGGCTTCGGTCTTACCGCCGCCCGTCGGGAACCAAAGCAAATCGGCATAGGCTTCGATTGGCTTGGCGCGGTCTTTATGGGTCGGATCGGCCAAAGACGGAATCGAGAGAAGAATGAAGGCGAGCTGGAATGGCCGCCACGAGCGATTCTGACGCCGCTCGAAATCTGCCAATGTCTTGTTTTCGCCCCGACGCTGCGAGAGCGCAAACAGACTATGTACGCGCTGCCGCGCCATCGCGCGATTGGCAAAGCGAAAAGCCGCCAAAACTTTGTCGTTCCTGCCGTCGGCCAGAACTGCAATGCCTTCTTCGAGACGCCGCTCGATTTCTTTGCACCGATCGAGTGCCGCAGCCGCTTGTCCATCGTGTCCGACCACATCGCCGCCGACCCGGCTCCTCTGCTCATCGATCCACTTCGCGTAATCGCTCGCGAGGACGGACAGGACCCCAACCAACTCGCCCCTGTCCATTCCTGCAAGGACCTCCATATCCAGATGGCCTTTGTCGACCATCTCGCGCATCGCGGGGCGGTCTTCTGGTCGAAGGCCCGGTGTCTCCGTGACCGGCACTTCGTATTGCGGCATCACCACCGTGCGCACTTCATATGCGCGCTCGGCGTCACCTGCGTCGGTCTTTGCATGAACGGCTACACCATGACCGACTGCGAACTCGACCTGCTTGCGATAGATCATCTCCAGCGCTTTGCGCTCTTCGTCGTCGTCTTTGGTCGCGAGCGCGATACGCCGTCTGAAAATGGCTTTGTCTCTGGGGTCGCCTGCTGCCCGAACGGTCAATTCCGGCTGAAACACCCAGGCGGAATCTTTGTTCTCCTCGGGTTCCTGCTGCGCGTTGACCAGGAACAATGTGACCAGCCGGTCGCCGTTCGCGTTCTTGCCCCGGACGGTACCTTGGACGCGAACATACGGATGCTCGCCGTCTGGTGCCCTATGAGAGACGATTCCCTCGACAAGATCGATCGTCAGCCTGCCACCGCAGGGAACACGTTGCCAAACCTTGACCTTGACCTCGGCTTGCTCGGTACGGATCACGTTCCCGTCGGCGTCTTTGATCTTCTTGTTGATCGTCTTGGTGTGTTCATGGTCGTAAACACGAGCGTATTGCCCCCACCTCGCGTCCACTTCGATTCGGTCGACATTGCCGTCGACGCAAAACGTCATTCCGAAGCTCGATGGGATTAGGGATTGGTTGCTAGAGGCATCGATCTCGTCGGCCGAGTCCCCTTCGGCATCGACACGCCCCGTCGTACTGTCGAATTCGGCTCCAGGTTCATGAAGCCCGTGGTGAACCTCGATGTCCTCGGGCTCTTCTTCCGCTTCAGTGGCCAGCGGCCCTTCTAGCCCTTCGATGCCGCCATCTTCACCTTCCCGGGGCGCGAGTTTGCCGACCAGGTACCGATCGCGCACACCCATATCGATGATCTGTTCGTGCGGTCCGTTCGCGGGACCCAACAGATCGTCCATTACCGCGAGTTGGAGAAGCTCCCGGATATAAGCCTGATCGCAGATCAGTGGCACGTCGTCGAGGGTGCCGCCCGTCAGCTTCGGCACCGCCGCGACGAAATCGCTCCATTGCATCCGGGCCATCGAACCCGCATTCGGCGAAGAGAGTCCTGCCGCATCAAGAGCGGTGCCCTGGTCCAGGGTCTGAAATCGATCGAAGTAGAACATAGTCTTTTCGCGGTCCGACCGAACGCTCATCACGCGCCCGAGACGTGTCACGCCCCCCGAACCGTCGGCCAACAACGCCCAGTCCCCTTCGGCGACGGACGCATAGAGCTCGCGCGCTCCATCGAGCGACATCGCGAATTGCGCGTAAGAAAATTCGGCGCTCTGTCGAGCCGAGTCGACAACCAGCCAGGCATTCGCCGTTGTCGCTTGCACCAGAGATTCAGTCAAACTGCCCTCCCAGAAACGGCGAATTCATTCTTCAGAAGCTCTTCGACCAGTTCCCGCGAGTTGTAACCGTTTGTCATCAGAATGTCGACGATAGTGTGAAAACACGGCGCAAAATGCGATTTCCGCTGCGTTGCGTGTCGTGAAGCTCATGACCCGGTCGCTTGTTGTCCCCATAGTACGGGAACTTCCCCGTATTCAAGTCCAAGGAATCGGGCCAGTCCCTATCTTCACCACTCGTAAACAGGGCGACGAACTTCTTGTCGTCTCCGCGACCAGAAGCGCGAAATCCTCCCTGATTCCCGACGCCTGGCAGAAGCTTCGAAAGAGCTTCGCCGGAGAGTTGGCTGCCGGCCGCGCCCTCATACACTGCATCAATGATCAAGTCCGCGTTTGTCAAATCTTTATGTGAAATGATCCTCGTCATAACCTAAGCCCGCAACCTCGTCCTACCTTGGTATCCGCTTGCCACCCTAGTCGACTCAAACCGCTCGCGGTTTAGGTTGTGAAGTCTCGACAACAGCTCCTCTCGCGAGCCATCGGCAATCTCGAAGCGGCACTTGTCAATTGCTGGATTAGAGTTGTGCTCAATAAACGAGTACGACAAATCCAAGTCGTCCCAGCCGTACGCCGTTGCCACACCAGCGTCTATTTCTTGCAGCCAGTGCCGAAGGTCTTGAATTTTTTGTTCGGTGTTGCCTGGAAAGTGAATCGCGTTCATGACGCCCGTAATCCCGGTGTCCCTGTCTCGACACCAGCTTACGGCGACATCATTGAACGATCGCGCGGCTTGGGTTGCAGACCCTCTGACCTCCCGCTCGGGCAGCGGGAACTTTGATACAGACTCGCTCGCGGACAGCCTCAAAGTCGTTCCCAAGCTTCCCCCAGAGTAACGCACAATCCATTCACGAAAAAACGAGCTCAGGCAAATCGAAAGCATGTCCTGACGCGACAAATCAATAAGCAGAACTTGATTTGTGTAAATCCACGTCGAGGGGGCAATCATTCCGACTGGATATTTGGTAACGGTAGAATACACAATGACGAATTCTTGGTTTCTTATGCGACGATAACCGTCAGTCCGCGGTCTCCAAAATTGCCACCACCTGTCAAAAAGGCCGGGTCTGCTTTCAAGAATGTCAGCCGTCCGCGTGGGTCTGGCTACCTCGTCCAGAAACCTGTAGGCACATGGATATCTACGTTTGACTTCATCAAGGCTGCGATCGCCAATATCAAGCGCCCAACGCTCCACTCGGTTGAGCGCGAAGCTGGTTATGTCGTCGCCCGTTATATAAGGCCGCAGCAAGCTATCGCTCTCATCCTTTAAGGACTTGTAATGGATATCATCTGCACTGATGATAAAAGTCAAGCCCGCTCCATTATCGACTCCTAGAAATCCGAATGGAGCACTGTCGATCTTCTTAGGTGTCCAGGCCCCTGACTTCTCAGGCTCGAGTCGCGGGCCTATTCTGGCGCATATGATCCCGTCCGCCGACTTTAGTCCTAGATATTTACCTTTAAAAAAAATGATCAGCGCTATGATGACCGCGGCTTTACCAGGCCATACCATACCCTTCCTGGAGCTTATGATCTCGCCGGCTTTGACGATTTCGCCTAAGCCCGTCCCGACAGAACGTCCTTCGGCAATGTTGCTGGTCGCGACTAGCCCATAGCTTCCGTAATCTCGAAGCAAACGCAATGCTTGCCGATGGAAAAGAACGCACAGATCGAGTTTCCCGGGGGTTCTCCCAAGAATGAGTTCGGATTGCACAGAAAAATGTGGACCAAGTGTTTTCCGCCAATCCTTATTCCCAAGGAATGGTGGATTTCCAACGATGGCGTCAAATCCTGGTCTTGATCGCATGAATACTTCAGGAAACGCTAAAGGCCAATGCAGCGGTTTACGTCTTGATTCAAGCCCTGATGCGGTCGCTATCTCCACTATCGACTGAATCCTATTCGCGTTACCTTCAATAACTTCGCCGACTTGTATTGATAGAGTTGTGGTATCAATCTTGACGGTTCCCTCCGCTAGCATTTGCCCGACCAATGCGTCGGCTATAAGATCCGGTACCTGAAGCTCATCTTTCGCTTCTCGATCTAGGTTCGCCATCACTTCAACATCACGGATATCACGGATATGGCGCGCACGAAGATCGGCACGGAGTTGGTTTGCTCTATCTACGGCAGTGTCGATCTTGCTAGCGAAGAGCTTCTTTGAACTTCCTCTACCTGGGTTCATGTCGAGGTAGTGGAGCTGTTCCAGGCTGGTGATGCCGAGAAGGCTGTCCCCGCAACGGAGATTGTGATCGAGAAAACCGAAGGGCCGCCCCTTCGCCAGTGTGACGAGCCATATCGACAACTTCGCAAGTTCGACGGCGAGCGGATTCATGTCTACGCCGTAGAGGCAACGCTCGGCGATCAGACGCCGCGCAGTGAGCAACCTTTCCTCGGTGTCCTTGCGCAGAGGCTCTCGCGAGCCGATCTCGTCAACAATTTCGCCTTCCGATGTGACCCCGTTTCCGTGTTTTTCGGACTCTGCCCAGGCTTCGACCAATCGCTCCGACAGCCAGCGGCACACCTGGACAAGGAATGCACCGGAGCCCATCGCCGGATCGCAGATTTTGAGATCCAAAAGCTCGATCGGTGATCTTAGTCGCCACTTTTCGCGCGGTTCGCCCTCGACTGGACCGAAATAAACGATCGGTTCCAACGTCTCTTTGACGATCACCTCAGTGAACGATTTCGGCGTGTAGTGGGTGCCGGTCTCCCGACGATCTCCGCCGGTCCTCACCATGAAGGTGTTCTTAGGGTAGACGAGTGGGTATCCCCACCGGTCGGTCCGCAGAAGATGAAAATACGGCCTTAGCCGGTCCCGGAGGGATCGATCGGCGTGACAAGCAGTCAGCAGCTTGTCAGCCGATTCCTCGTCAACAGCCTTGTCGAGGTCATTCCGAACGCGGCTTGCCGAACTACCAGTTCGATCCTTGAGCAATTCCTCGACCGCCCCGCGACCCTTCGCTGCCGCCTCGTCGAGTTCCGGCAATGACACCCAAGGGTTTTTCGCACTATTGGTTGCATCGAGATCAAGTGTGACTTCGGTCGACCGCACCACGGTACGTTCCAGCAGGCCCTCGTACACGTAGCCGATCTGTTCGATATCGAGCGCCATGTATGAAAGCGTGCGACCGTGGAACAGCTGCACCGCGTCGAGCAAATAGAGGACAGTGCGATTGTCGATAGGTAGAGGCGTCGCCAGGTCAATTTTCCAACGGGACCCTTTCGCGCGCCCTTCGAGAAACGGAAAGCGATCGGGATCGAACAGCGATCCACCCAACGCGGGAAGCCGCATCGCTTCGTGATCGATGCCGCCATAGACGGCACGGAATATCGAGAGCAGACGGGACCATGCGTCCCAGCGCCGTTCGAGGATTTCCTCGGATTCGCTGCGAAGCTGCATCCGCAGCGTGGAGACGGCGTAATTGGCCTCGTAACGCTCGTCTCCCAGCAGCAAGAGCCCGCGCTCCTCGGCCGAAAGGAGGAAAACGATCCTCATCATGACGGTCAGTCCGGCTTCGTAGAGTTCCGCAGGCTCGACGCCGTCGAGAAGTTCGCGATTGCGATCGACGTCGGCGCGATCGAGCGCCTGGACAAGAACTTCGACCGCCCGCCTTACCTGTTCCCCTAGAGCGTCGGTTACCTCATCCTGAAACTTCAATGAATTATCGAGGAGCGCCGGCAACTGTTGGCTGCGGTCGACGAAGAAGCGCCTGATGCCGAGCAGATTCACGAATGCTTGCAACGTGACTGGCTCCGGTCCCCAGAGCCGCGCGTACCAGCTGGCGAACGTGGTCACCGCGCCAACAGGCGCGTCGACGAGCATCCATTGCTCACCATTCGTAACGAGACCAAGACGCACGTCGGCAGCCCGACAAAGCTCGACCATGCGTTCGGCAGGACTGGCGGCCCAGCCATCGTCCTTGAGCGACTCTGTCACCGATATTTCTGGGCCGTATACGGCAATCAGAATGAGCGGTCGGCTATCCGCTTGCCCATCCACCACCGCGTAATTAGGGCGGAGCGTTATTCCGTGCTCCGGGACCTCACAACGAATCGTGTCTGGCAGCTTGTCGACCGATTTCAGAACGTCTCCGTCACCGTTTTCGTCGAGTTCCAAGATTCGCTTCAGAACCAAATCGACCCAGGCCCGGTGAATTCTCAACAAGTCTGGGTCGTCGAGCTCCACCGCTTCACGCCACTCGTCATATGCCTGCCGAGCGGTTTTCCTCCTCGTCGAGTCCAACCCTTCCAGACCTTGTGGAAAAGCATCCTTCAAGATCGGTTCCGCCAAAAAAGGCCCTGAGACCTCAATCAGCGAAAGCCACTCGGCATGATGACCGAGCTCGCTCATGTGTCGGCCCTCCAGGGATGGCGTTCGGGCACGAGGAAAATCACAGCCACCGGGAATGTCCTGACGGCATATCCTTCGAAGCGCTGGCGGATCGCTTCGATCTCTTGTTCCTTCTCGATTGGAATCCGGGCAAGACGCAGCTTCAGAGCTTCGGTGTCCCGCCGGACCTGGGTTCGCTCGTCTTCCGAAAACAACGCGAGCTGCTCCGGTTCCTTTTCCTTGCGCAACTCGTCCTGGATTGCTCGCTCCAGCTCGTCGAGCACAGTCGCGATATTCGCTATCTCTTGCTGTTTTCTGGACTCCAATGTGGTTTCCAGATTTCCGAGTCGGTCGCGGGAACGCGCCTCCACGCTTTGCAGGATGGAGTCCTCATTTCTATCGAACCGCCTTCTCAAGCCCTCGAACAAACGCTCGTTCGCCTGGACTGAACTTGCCGTGTCCAGCCACGCATTGACCTGCGTCACGCGGGCTTCGCGATTGAAGGAGTTGTCCTTCATGTAGCCGCCTGCGACGGTCAGTTCTTCATGCAGCCTGTGGTGCTTGCCTCCTGTAACGACCAACCGCGACACCACGGCTACCGCGAGCTCGTCGAGCTCCGAGTCCGGCAAAGTGCGAACGTCCACACGGTGCAGCTTCTTCACGTCGCTTTGCGCCCATACCTCCGCACGCATCAACCGCAAACACATTTGCACGAGGCGATGATTGAGGTGAACGAGCACAACGTCTTCGCGCCCTTTGGCCACATCATGATCGAACGTGATCGGACGCAGCTTGCCGGTGTATGGATGACGGAGACCTTCCATGCAGCGCGCCCATGAGCCGGTCAGCGCCGGCATCTCGAACACCGTCCCGCTCGGCGCGTCCTCCAATTCGACTGGTTTGAGGGAAGGCCTTTTTTCCAGTGCCAGGCCGGTCTTGACCGCCGCGCAAATCCGCTCCGGAGTCAGATGGAAATCTTTCTGCGTTTCCTGCAGCCGATCGTGCAATTTTTCGATGCGCTCTTTGAGCTGACGTTCGGCGCGAACGTATCGCTTGGCCTTGGCCGCCCTAGCCTCGGCCTCTCTCGTATCCAGCTCCCGTCTGGTGCCCTCGATCAGACCGGCCATCTGCGGCGCGATAACAGGGTTCACGCTTCCCATATCCTCACGCATCGCCTCCAGTTTGGTTAGAGCACGTATGATGTCGTCCTTGTGGCCACCAAGAGTGTCGTCAATCGCTTCGCCGCCATCCACTGGATGCCAGATCAAAACTTCGTCATGCTTTTGGCCATGCCGGTCGATCCGGCCGTTGCGCTGCTCCATAACGTTGGGGTTGTAGGGAATTTCGACGTGAATCAAGCAATTGCAGTAGTTCTGCAGATCGATGCCTTCTGACGCTGCGTCCGTCCCGAGCAAGATACGAATATCGGCATCCTTCGGATTCGTCTGGAATGCGGCTTTGACCTTCTCCCGCTCTTCCTGATCCATACCACCATGAATGATCCCGAGACGGTCTCCACCATATCCGTGCGAAGCGAGGATCTCTTGAAGCCATTGATGCGTAGTGCGGTACTCGGTGAAAAGGATGACGCGATGGTCGTTCCACTGGCCGTCCGATTTCAAATTTGCTTCGATCCATTCGAGAATCGCACGGCCTTTCGAATCTACCTTGTGACTGGTGCCCTGAGCCCAATCTCGCATCCTGGAAAGCAAGCGCAACTCTTCCTCGGTCGGAGGGACGCCGCGTTTGGTGGCTTCCTCGACGGCTTCGCTTTGTGCTGCCTCTACCTGTCCGTCGTCCGCATAGTCCTCTTCCGCTTTCAGGATTGCCTTCCGCAGGATGCGATCGGCCATCGGATCGAGCTTTTGTTGAATTTTCCCGCTGGTGAGAGTGCTGAAATGTTTTTCCAACGTCGACGCGAATGCCGCCGGCGATGAGAAGAGCCGCTTTTTCAATAGACCGTTTACGAACTTGGTCCCCGTCGCTCCTGTGTTCTGGCAGGTCCTTTCACGACTCTTGCAATACGAGTCCAGCACTTTATGTATTGCACGCTCGTCGGCGGTGAAGGGAACTGAGAGAGCTTTCAAAGTGCGCTTGGGATAGATCGGATTGCCGTCCTTGTCGACCAGATCGGTTTTCAGCCTCCTGATCATGACCTGCGAGAGCTGCTTGTCGTCCGGCAGGATATTGCGAGAGAAACGCTGATCGTCGAGCAACTCCAACAACGACGTGAACGACTCCGTGTAGCCGTTGTGAGGCGTGGCGGTCAGGAAAAGCCGGTGTTGAAAGTGCGACGCTATTTTCCGTATGAATTGTGTCCGCTGACTTTCCAGCGCGTAGTGCGCCGAACCGGCAGGGGCGACATTGTGCGCTTCGTCGACGACGAGTATGTCGAACTTTCTGGGGTAACTGGCGCGAACGGGAAGTATGTCGCGAAGCATCCGAAGCGGCTCCCCCGACTTGATCCAATCGACCGAGGCGATCAGCTGGGGGAATGACGTCCAGGGATTGGCGTGGATGCCGCGACCGCGACGCAGTTCCTGGACGTAATCGGTGTCGACGATCTTGAATTCGAGCCCGAATTTTTCGAGCATCTCCACACGCCATTTTTCCTGAAGCGATGCCGGACACACGATGAACACGCTCCGGGCTCGATGCCGCAGCAGCAGCTCCTGAATGACGAGACCGGCCTCGATCGTCTTGCCTAACCCGACGTCGTCCGCGATCAAGAGATTGGCGCGAGCCATGTCGATCGCACGAACCAACGGGTCGAGCTGGAAATCCTCGATGGTCACGCCGCTACGAAAAGGCGCTTGCAGGAATCCTCTATCGGCGTTCGTCGCGGCACCCCACCTGACGGCATCCAGAAATGCCTCAAGTCTTCCAGTCTCGTCTTGGCCGCTGATGAAGGGGAGCCCGGCTTTCTCGATGACGTGTGCGCCCGGCTCGATCTCCCAGACGACCTCGATCTCTTCGCCGAGGCTGTCTTCGTCTATCGACGAGAGCGTGACGAAATGTTGTGGTGCGGGGTGTCCGTTACCGGCGGTGGAGGTCTGCATGTCGGCTACCACCCATTGCCTACGGCGCACCTCCACCAATTGACCAGGCTCCGGAGCAGACATGACCGACACGATCTTGGAACTCTCGATCGTCGAAATGCCTCGCGACATCATGCAGCGCGCCCGGACGGCGCTGCCAAATCCTTGATGTGACGTATGACGCTGATCCCGATCGCTTTGCCGAGTTTCACCGGCACGGCGTTCCCGATGAGACGGCCCACCGTCTTCATATAGATCGGCTCGCCTTTAGCTACGAATTTGTAGTCGCGAGGAAAGCTCTGAAGGATTGCTCCTTCTCTGAGAGAAATTCCGCGGTTCTGACGCGGATGTCCGAAGCGACCGTTGCCAAAACCGAAAAATTGCGTGGTCATCGTGGGCGACGGCTCGTCCCAAGCCATCCTTCCGTACACGCTCGGATAGCTTTTCCCGGTTGTCTTCTTGTGACAAGCCGCTACAAGATCCCTATCCCAATCCCGCCATGTACCCCCCACCTTGGATGCGCGGATGCGTTTGAGATTCAACGGTGACAATCCGGGAGATTGGTGCAGGGAGTCCTCAGCGCAGATTTCTCCCGCTCTGAGCGGCGCCAATTCTTCGATCGCATCACGCACCGTCTTGTAATGCCCCCCTTTGACCGTGGGCGCTATCATTTCGATCGGACCATGCTTCGATGCCAAAAGGACGAGTCGTTGGCGGTGCTGCGGCACTCCATAATCCGCGCAATCGACGATCTTATGGAACACCCAATAACCGTTCTCCTTCAAATCGGAGACGAATTTCGCGAACACTCTTTGCTTCTCCAGGCGCGGGACGTTTTCCATCGTGACGAGATCGGGTTCGACTTCCTTCACGAGTCGAGCGAAGTGATTCAGCAAATTCCATCGTTTGTCCGCTGGAGTGGCTTTTCCTCGGCTATAGGTCGAGAAAGGTTGGCAAGGAGCGCATCCTGCCAGCAACGTCAATGATGCGCCGTCGAGGGAATCCGTGAAGTCCGACCCCGCAATGTCTTCCACCGATTTCAGTAGGAAGGTGGCTTGGTTGTTGGCGGTAAATGGATATTCGCACGCCGGGTCGATGTCGACGCCCGTCACGACGTCGATCCCCGCAGCTTCGAGACCTCGCGTGAGCCCTCCGGCCCCACAAAATAGGTCGATCGCCTTTATTTTATTGGCCGAGGACGCGCCTTTCGCGCTTCTCTTGCGTTCCCTAGCACGCGGCATGCTTAGACACCCTCCTCACCGGCACTGTTCAGAGCGCCACATTTTTCGACCCACCTCAAGATATGTCAGAGGTCCGGTTCCATCAAGACCGACTTGAAACACACTGCAGTTCGCCGCCCGTCTCATGGGTGGCGAAATGTGTCCGCGCCGACGACTTCTAAACGGTCTGGCAGACAATCCGCCTCGCCGAAGTTCCCGAAATAGCCGAGCGGCACGGCTCCACCGGCCCCCACACCTCCCCTCTAACAATCTCATCCCCGCACAACACCGTGCGCCCGCCGACATGCGCATCTTCGCCGACCACGACAAGATCGCAGACCTCGGCATCCCCATCGACCCGCCCGAGAACCCACGCTTCCCCTTTGATTCGCGCGTTTCCCCCGACGCGGCCTTTTGGGCCATACACTTGCGCCACGTCGTGAACCCAAGCGTGGCCGTCATGCGCCAAAGCCGATTCATTTTCAATATAACCCCCCAGATCGCCGCGCCTCACATCGCCGAAATCCCTGAGCGCCCGGATTCGATATACCGTCCGATCTCCCGCTCGCAAGCAATCATCAGCCAGCAATTCATACTTCTTCGTCATGCCCGCCTCCTCACAAACCGAGGACCCGCGCCGGAACCCGGCGACGGACAACAGCGGACACCATGACGTCGACATCAACCTCCGCTTCTTCATCGAGTCCGGCCACAGCGCCGGCGAACCTCCCCTTCAGAACTAAACTCGTGACACCGTCGATCTGCCCGACCAAACATCTCACCATGCTCTCCAACGACTGACTCAATTCATCCTCCGCAACAGTTTCAGAACCACAACGACTATTCAACCTATGGCCAACGTCTTAAAAAAACGTTAAAGCTTCAAAATAAATTTTCCTGACATATCAGGGCGTGCAGCCCGCTTCCATCTGTTGTTCGATCGTTTTCTCGATAGGCCGCACGCGCGGCGCATCATGCGGGGAACGGATGCTCATTCGATCTTCCACCGCGATGCGCGTCATCGAAAAATCAGCCGCGCATGCCGATCGCATACTTCCGTAACCACTGCTCTAACCATTCCTCAAATCCTTCCGCTCATAGTTGACCTGTTCGGAGACACGGCCGATCGCAGCTTCGGTCCGCCCCGGCCGATCTAGCGCACGAGAAGAACGATGGCGCCCAGATTCCAAGGGAACGGACGGTTCCGCAGACCTTCACGGGATTATTCCCAGCTCGGCCTCTTTACAGGCATTCCTGCGCAAGCCGTCATCGCGGCTCTGCCGGGAGAGACCGTCATTTCTGGAGTTTTGGAGCTGCCACCTATTGAGACGGAGGAAACAGATGGACGACATGAACCGCTTGGGCGACCTGATTCTGAAACATTGGACGACCCACCTGCCGGGGTTGATCGAGGAACTGAAGAAGACGAACCAGTTGCAGCCCGTCCTCCGCCAGGCGCAGGAACAGACGGGCGATCTTCTCTACAACCTGACCGTGGTTCAGAAGATGGATTACCACGCGGCCTGGGAACTGGCGACACGGGAATGGGCGTTCCTTCCGAGCGAGGACCGCCCCGACCGGCCATCATCCGGCAACCGGACCCCGAGCCCCGTCCCATCCCGCGATTTCCGAATAACCGACGCGCACCGGATCGGCGAAGGCAGCCTGCACGACAAGGCGTTCGACAATATCGACGCCATCCGCACGCTGAAGCGCATCGAAGCCGAAAACCGCGCGGCGACCGACGCGGAAAAATCCCTGCTCGTGAAGTACACCGGCTGGGGCGCGATGGCCAATGCCTTCCGCACCCACCCGCCGTCCGAATGGCAGCGACACGGCCGAAACACTCCACGAACTGCTGACTGACGACGAATCTGATTCCGCCCGCGCCTCGACTCCCAATGCCCATTACACCTCGCCCGCCGTCATCAAGAGCATTTGGCAAGCGATGCAGCGTTTCGGGCTTCGGCCCGGCGCGCAGATTCTCGAACCCTCCATCGGAGTCGGGCATTTCTTCGGCCTCATGCCGGACGAGCTTCTGCCGGGAAGCCGCCGAATCGGCGTCGAACTCGATTCCGTCACTGCCCGCATTGCCAAATGCCTCTATCCCGACTCGACCGTCTTTGCCAAAGGCTTCGAAGACACGCCGCTCCCGGACAATTTCTTCGACGCCGTGATCGGCAACATTCCGTTCGGCAATTACGCGGTCTACGATCCCGCCTACCGGCGCAGTCCCGCCCTCACCCGCACCATTCACGATTATTTCCTGGCGAAATCCCTCGACAAGGTTCGTCCAGGAGCCGTACTCGCTCTCATCACCAGCCGCTACACAATGGATAAGCAGGACGCCACCATCCGGCGTCATCTCGCCGAGCGCGCCGATCTCATCGGAGCGATACGCCTCCCCAACACAACATTCAAAGCCAACGCGGGAACGGAAGTCACGACCGACCTCCTCTTTCTGCGGAAGCGGGCGCCAGGCGCGCCCGCGAATCGGAGAATCCTGGCAGGAGCTGGCCCCGATCGCCACACCAGACGGCCCCGTCTCCGTCAACGAATATTTCGTCCGGCATCCCGAGATGATGTTGGGAGAGATGCGGCTCGAGCGCGGACTATACAACGCGCGCGAGCCGACACTCGACGGGCGAATTCGCACCCGAGCGCCTCGCAGCCGCCATCGCGTCACTTCCCGCCGACATCTATCCCCGGTCGAAACAACTCCCTCCCACAAGTGACATCACCCAGACAGACAGCGCCGCAATCGAGACCGTCAAGGACGGGGCCTTTGCCGAGCGCGACGGCGCCATCGTGGTTCGCGCCGGCGCGGGGTTCGAACCGCTCCATCTGTCCGAATCGGTCGCCGCGCGTGTGCGCGGCATGCTTGCGGTCAGAGACGCTGTCCGCCTCGTTTTCCAAACCCAACTCAACGACGAACCCGAAGACCGCATTCTCGAAGCCCGCCAACTGCTCAACCGCGCCTATGACGGTTTCGTGCGCAGGCACGGCCCGTTATCCTCGAAAGAAAACGTCAAGGCCTTCGCGGGCGATCCGGATCATCCGCTCCTGCTCTCGCTCGAAACCTACGATCCCGAAACCAAACGCGCCACCAAGACGCCCATCTTCGAGCGCCGCACGCTCGAACATTACCGCCCTGTCGAGCATGTCGAGACCGCCGCCGAGGCCCTCGCCATTTCGCTCAACGAAACCGGCGAGATCAACTGGCCCCGCATGGAACAGGTGACGGGCCGCGGCGCCCGGCTCCTGCAGCAGCGAACTCGGCCCCCTCGTCTACCGCAATCCCGAGGGCGGGAGCTGGGAAACCGCCGATTCCTATCTCAGCGGCAATGTGCGAACGAAACTCGCGATCGCGCGCACCGCCGCCGATCTCGACCCCAGCTATGAACGCAACATCGCCGCCCTGGAAGGCGTGCAGCCGGCCGACCTCCAGCCGGGCGACATCGAGGCGCGCCTCGGCTCATCCTGGATTCCCACCACCGACATCCGGGATTTCGTGGCCGAGCTGCTCGACATTCCGCAGGACAACGTCCGTGTCGCCCACTCCGACGCGATTGCGACCTGGACCGTGGAAATCGACTACGGCGCGAAATCGAGCGTCAGCAACACGACCACCTACGGCACGCGAGCGCTTTCCCGCCTCCAGCCTCATCGAGCACGCCCTCAACGGACGCACGCCGACCGCCTATGACGAACATGCCGACGGAACGCGCACGCTCAACCAGCAGGAAACCATCGCCGCGCGGGAGAAACAGCAGCAGTTGAAAGACCGCTTCCGCGAATGGGTCTGGCAGGACGGCGGGCGCGCGACGCGCCTGGCTCGCGACTATAACGACCGCTTCAACAATCTGCGTCTGCGCACATTCGACGGCTCGCACTTGACGCTGCCCGGCATGGCGCGCGACCTTCTGCGCGACCGCGACCTCGCTCCCCATCAGAAAAACGCGGTCTGGCGCATCCTGCAAAGCGGCAGCACGCTGCTCGCCCATGTCGTCGGAGCGGGGAAGACCTGGACCATGGCGGCTTCCGTGATGGAATTGCGCCGCATGGGCCTGGCGAAAAAGCCGATGCTCGTGGTGCCCAATCACCTGGTCGAGCAATGGGGTGCGGCCTTTCTCCAGCTTTATCCGCACGCCAAGCTGTTCGTCGCCACCAAGGATCACTTCGCCAACGGCAACCGCCAGCGGGCCATGGCGCGCATTGCGACCGGCAATTACGACGCCGTGATCGTCTCGCACCGTTCGTTCGAGTTCCTGCCGGTCTCCGACAAACTGTTCAACCGCTTCATCGACGACCAGGTGCAACAACTCGAAAACGCGATTCTCGAAGCCAAAGCGGAAAGCGGCAACGATCGGCGGATCGTCAAAGAACTGGAAAAGGCCAAGAAGCGCCTGGTCGCCAAACTGAAGAAGCGCGCCGACCGCGAGAAGCAAGGACGACACGCTGACGTTCGAGGAACTCGGCGTCGACCAGCTCTTCGTCGATGAGGCCGACCTCTACAAGAATCTGTTCTACACCACGAAAATGAACCGCATCGCGGGCCTGCCCAACAGCGACAGCAACCGCGCCTTCGACATGTTCATGAAGACCCGCTATATCCGCGAGCTGACCGGCGGCCGCGTCGTCTTCGCCACCGGCACGCCGATTTCAAACACCATGGCCGAGATGTACACCATGCTCCGCTATCTGGGGCCGGACCTTCTCAAGGAGCGCGGCGTCGAGCATTTCGACGCCTGGGCCGCGAATTTCGCCGAAGCGGTGACGGCGCTCGAACTTGCTCCGGACGGCTCGGGCTACCGGATGCACACGCGCTTTGCCAAATTCATCAACCTGCCGGAATTGCTCTCGATGTTCCGCACCGTCGCCGACGTGCAGACCGCCGACATGCTGAACCTGCCGCGCCCGCGAATCGCGGGCGGCAAGCCGCAGGTCGCGGCAGCCCCGACCGGCGAAGACCTCAAGCGCTATATCAAGACGCTGACCGAGCGCGCCGAACGGCTCCGCACGCCAGCGCATCGATCCGTCCGTGGACAATATGCTGAAGATCACCGGCGACGGCCGCAAAGCGGCGCTCGACATGCGTCTGGTCGATCCCTTCGCCGATCCCGCGCCCGACACGAAAATCACCCGCGCGGTCCACCGCATCGCTGCCAAATGGCGCGACACCCGGGACCTCCGGTTAACCCAGCTTGTGTTCTGCGACCTTTCGACGCCCGATCCGAAGCGCTTCAACGTCTATGACGAACTCCGCAGCCCGCCTGATCGCGAGCGGCGTTCCGGAAAGGGAAATCGCTTTCATTCACGATGCCGAGACCGATGCCGAAAAAATGAAGCTCTTCACCGACGTGAATGCCGGGCGCGTGCGCATCCTGATCGGCTCGACCGAGAAGATGGGCGCGGGCACGAACGTGCAGAAGCGCCTGGCGGCGCTCCATCATCTGGATGCGCCCTGGCGCCCGCGCGACATCGAGCAGCGCGAGGGCAGGATTCTCCGGCAAGGCAATACCAACGGCGAAGTCGAAATCCATCGCTACGTCACGGAAGGCTCGTTCGACGCCTATATGTGGCAGACGCTCGAAACCAAGGCCAGGTTCATTCAGCAGGTGATGAGCGGGCAGACCTCGGTCCGCACCGCCGAAGACCTCGAAGGCGGCGCTCTCACCTACGCCGAAATCAAGGCCATCGCCTCCGGCAATCCCGCCGTGATGGAGAAGGTGAAAGTCGATACCGAAATCCGCAAGCTCGACCAGCTCCGCGCCGCTCATCTCAACCAGCAGCACAACATCCGCTGGCAAATCCGCAGCCTGCCCGACAAGATCGCCGAGGCGCATCAGAACTCTCGCCAATGTGCGAGCAGGACATCGCCATCCGCGATGCGCATGAGGGCGGGGAATTTTCGATGATCGTGGGAACCAAGGAATTCTCGGGCAAGGGCGCGCGCGAGGAAGCCGCCAAAGCTCTGACCTATGCTGTGCTGTCATGGCGCGACGATCTCACCCTTCAGCCGCGCGCCTCCTTCCGGGGCTTTGAAATTCTGAGCCGGGGAAAGCGGCTGACGGGCCTTGCGCTCGATGGGGAGCCGGTGCCGGAACTCTTTATCAAGGGAACTGGCCTCTACTCGGCCAACCTCAACCCGGAAAATCCGCTCGGCACGATGCAAAGCATCGAGCATGCGCTGCGCTCGCTCGACAAGCTCGCGGACCAGGAACAGGAGCGCGGCGCGCGCTTGGAGAAAACCCTCGCCGATTATCAGGCGCAAGCCGAACAAGCCCTTCGAGCACGAAGCGCGTATGAAGGAATTGCTCGCGCGCCAGGCGCAACTCAACGCCGCACTTGATCTCGACAAGAACGAAAAGCAAGTCGCGGGACCGACGGATGACGACATCGGAGTTGCGCGAGAGTCTCTCAACCATCCGTCGATCCCACCGAGAGTCCAGCGGAATCCTGCGCCAGGCGTGAGCTTTTAGTGCCCCAAACAATCCGTAAGTCAACCTTAGATTTACTGGCCCATGAGGTATATATTCCTGTTAAAACGGGATGCGCTCTTGCAATACGAACTAGCGCACACCGACACAAGCGTGAGTTCCTATGGCAAGTGTTACCGCCGCACATTGCGAACAGTTGAAATGTTTCTGCGCGACTTCAAGAGGATCAAAGCGGGACTCGCTCATAGTCCGGGAGTGACTGACTTATGACCGATTCGACAATGGGGACCAATCCGAAGCCAAAGAATACTCTTCTGAAGATTCGAGAGAAATGGTACCGGTTTCTCGACGACTATGACCACTGGGCTGAAATTGAAGCATGGAAGGGTTACGTCAAAACATACCAAGACATTGTGAATGACAGCAAGACCGCTAAACCGCTTGGCGTTTCAGAGACAGGCATACAATTCGTGGCCGGCCACTTGGACATTCTCGATCGCAAGTTCGGAATTCTAATGACCTTTCAGGGTCTCATGGCCACGATTGTCGCCATTTATATTAGCGCCTCGCTACCGCACCCGGTAACCCAATTACATTGGCAGTTCAAACTATTTGCATACGTCTGGCTTGTAACAACCCTTCTCTGTCTCTCGGGAATGGCTTGGGTGAGATGGGGCGACCTTGGAAGGAAGACACGGTCAAAAACACTCGACCAGCACGAAGAAAAGCATGTATGGTCGCTGCTTCGGTCGTTTCGCTTCCGTTCTCTGTTATTCAAATTGGCTGTCGTTTTCACTGTCATCGGAATTGCTTCTCTAATCCTCGTTATTTCGTTCAAGGATCCGAACGCGTCTTCTCCTTCTAACGGTAAGTCTTCCCAGACCAGCGGATCACCTTCTAACGGTAAGCCTTCCGAGGCCACCGGATCACCGTCTAACGGTAAGCCTTCCGAGAGCGCCGGACCACCGTCTGTCGCTAAGCCCATCGGGACGGTCGGACCCTTTACTATTGGCGTAGGTTGTAGCACGAATCCGCAGCTTGCAAGCCGCATCGCGGAGGCGGTATCGAACATTCAAAACGAAAAAGTGAGCGGCCTCCTAATCGTTGGTAGGGGCGACGCGATACCAATCAGCGACAAGCTCGCCGTTGAGTTCGGCAATAACACAGGGCTGGCGCTCGCTCGAGCTCGGTGCGTTGCCGGCTGGTTGACGGAAATCCTTAGCAACAACAATATTCATGTAGGGATAAAGTTTTCGGTTGAGGACGCGGCGGATCGATCGCCCGAAGCCAGAAGCCACGGAAATCCTGCCGATCGATTCGTTCAGGTGCTGCCAACGGATTATCGGCAGTGAAAGCCCCCGATCGTTTCATGTTGAGAATTTTATCCCAGCGACCATGCCGCAACTTAACTTATGACCCTCGAACGCTGAATCTTCTGGTATCTCAATGACTTGGCGATTCAGAGAAAGCTTTTAGAATCTCGACCTAGTCCCATCCCGCGCGTAAGTCACACGTCGTAACAATTCGTGATTGGAATCACGACCTTGGCCGGGCTACGGTCAGCCCAATTTCTCATTTCACATATATAGGTCAACATGACTGCGGACCCCGAAGAAACAAACACCATTCTCAGGCAAATGCTCGATCGTGCCCCCTTCAGAAAGGTCAGCGCCGCCGCACAACGGGTTTGGGATGCAGCGGAAGCATCTTTCACGAACAGATACAACGAACCCTCGTTCGACTTGCAACAAATACCGCCCTTCTTTGCCTACGTCAGTGGTGCATTTGCTCTCGGCGCCCTCGCTTCCCTTGCAGTTCCCATTCTTCCCTTCGTTCTTGGGGCCGTGGCTCTATTGTCGGGAGTCGTATCTCTGGAGTTGTTTCGGGAAGCGAGGAGGCTGCGATCAAATCCGTACTCAATTTCGGAGTCCAACTTCAAAGCGGCTGCGCGTAGTCTAACCGCTGTCGCTGCCGAGGTACCGGATGAAACGGTGCAACAATCGCTGTGCCATTTCACCCGCGTAGCGTCCAGAGATTTCGTGTTGGGTTATGTCGCCACCTTGCAATGCGAAATCCTACGGGGATGCGAAGACTCGGCCACAGCCGAAAAAAGGTACAAAGAAGGTATGGACCTCATCGAATCAACTGCGTTGAAGATGAACTGGCGCGATGCCGACGCACTCAAGACCGAATTTCGAATGGGAAAGTTGCCTGAAGCAACGACGTTTGCAAAGCATCTGTCCGACGAACACGATAAAATTCAGAAAGAACTGGAATGCGCCATCCAGAACATCCAGCCCGAGCAGGACTCGGGTCGTCCGCGTCCTCCGCGCGACGGCGCAGGCAGCTCTCCGAGACTATAGGCCGCGATGCGCCGATACCCCCGCGATGAGCGGCTTTTCCTGCGCAACAGGGTTTTATGCGCGGAGAGGCTTGTACTCCACTCGCCAACGAAATCTACAGGCAACTCAATATCGAACGACAATTGCCGGTCCGCGGACGTTTACGAAAGGTCCAAGTCACTGATGTACCGGTCCCGCAGATACTCGATATATTGCGAATCAACTTGCCCCACGAACGGCATCATGCGGGCGAAGAGTTCCTGATATGTGAGCGCCGAGAAGTGCGCGGCGTCTGTCCCGATCTGCGCCGCGAATTCCGTGAGTTCATGCCGGTGCCGGTCCGCCACCGCGCCCGGCACTTCGTACCAGAGGCAGCATAACGACCATTGATCGCGGAATCCGTGCGCCAATGCCAGCATGTGCTTGAGAAGCTGCGCGACATCCAATACTTCGAACTCGTGCTGCTCCGTCCGAAGCGCTTCCGCGACGGACTGGCAACCGGGTAAACTCTCCTTCGTCCACAGGCCGCGGCCATCGGGAAAATACTTTGGCTTGAGGTATGTCTTGCCCTTCGACTTCGTGTATGGCTCCGCGAACTTGCTTTCAATCGCAAACACCGACCCGTCGCCGCGCGTCAGAAGCACGTCAAGATTAGGACCGATGCCGCCAAGTCCGGTGGGGAACTTCTGTTCGAGCGAGAGCGTCGAAAATGAAACCGGCACTCCGAACGCTCGCGCCAGCGGCCCAAGGTCGCGACCGCGCCAATAGTCGAACCAATTGCACGCGAGCGCCGACGACGAATGCAGCGCCCGAATTTTTCCGCGCCTGCCGCCTTTTCCGAGCTCGCTTCCGTCGCCGCTCTCGAAATCCTGTCGAGCGGACGCAGACAGTCCGCCGAAAATATTGTCGTCCACGCACGCGCAATAGCCGTCTGGATCAAACGTCAGACCCTTGCGACTCGCCCACGCTCGTTGACGCGCTTTGATGATGTCGCGCTCGCCGGACTGAATTTTCATAGCGGAAAAAACGTCTGGCTACGATCACACTTGGACGGCATGAGGTGCGCTCCTGGGATAACCACCTCAGCTGATGCGCGTGATCCGTGTTCTCTCCACGACCGGCGATTTCTTCTGCCGCTCAGCGAATCGCCGCGCTTTTTCAAGGTCGATGTACACGCGCGCGAACGTCTCGCCGTCCCCGTAGTAAACCGTCACGCGCCAATGATGATGCTTGCGACGTGAATCTGTGCCGAAGTTCGTCGGCTTCCTTTTGGCCACGGCCAATCACCCTCTCATAAGCGGCTTTTGGATGAATGCTTCGATCGCGCAAAATCATACCGCAGACTTTGCTTCCTCGGATGACGTTATCGCTGCGGGCAAGCGCGACCGTCAGCGCTCCGAGTCGATGTTAAACCACGGGCGCCAGAGTCCAACGAGACGGTCCTCTTCAAAAAAGCGTTCAGCTATCGCGTTGTCTGGAAAATTCGTCCGGTAGGAGAAGCCGACGCTGCTGAAGATTACCTTGAGCGGGTTCTCTTCATTCGGGAACACATGCTCGATGCCAAACCGAAGCTGACACGACGTTGTGTTGGGTTTGGCCTTAACGTTTTCTGGATGCGCCTGGTGAAGGCGTCCTCGACAGCCGCGCTTTATGTGGAGGGAGAAGCGGTTTTTGACGTTCGTCGTTTTTCCCACGTAGAGGGCAGGGTAGACGAGCTCTTTAGGCCACCAGTCTTTGTATTCCACATCGACCGGGCGCTCGCCTGGCCCTTTGAGACGGATGTGTCTGTTAGCAGCCATGAGATCAGCTCGAGGCCCGACCCACCAGAAGGCGTAAACGCCGGGACACTTCGGCAAGTCAATGGACCCGTCCGCGTAGATTTGATCCACGCGGCGAATGGACTCGGGTGTGTGCATTTGGATCTGTTGCCTTTACGCCAGCCGTTTCTGTGCTCTCACTCAACGCGACGAAATCAAGCTCACTAGTTATCTGTTGAGAATCCACTCGTAACTGCGAGGACCGCCCAGACGGGCGACGATGCGGTTGGCGACATTCTCGAGTTCGACCGTCAGTTGCTTCTGCTGGTCCGCAAGTTGCGCAGCCTGCGTTGCGATCTTGTCGGTCAGGGCAATCTCCCGCTCGGTGAACCGCGCGACTTCGGTGAATGCCGTCTTGCATTCGTTCACGGCAGCCTCGCGCTGAATTTCAAGCGCGCTATTTTGCTTGCTCTGTTCCTCCGTTTGTTTGATAAGCCCGGCAACGCGCTCCGTCAGGCGGGCAACTTCCTCTCCGGACGTTCTAGCCGTGTCCGACGCAGCTTTGCGTTCGGACTCAAGCTGCCCCGCCTCGCTCCGCAGCATGCTGCACTCTTTGTCGAGCCGTGCAATCTCCGCCTGCGCCGAGGCGAGCGCGGTCCGATGGTCTTCGCGCATCCCCGGCCAAACGTAGCGTCCGAGCGCGACGCCCAACAAAGCGGCCAGCGCGCCGATGGTAATGAGAGAGGCTATCGCCATGGGATTCTTCTCTTGTCGCTCGTCCTCGCTGCCACGCGCGCCGATGCCCCGGTTCGGTTCGCTATGCCGCCGATGGAATGGTCGTTGCGTTTATCGGCTGACTCACACGTACAATTTTCAGCCGCGGAAAGGCGTTAGCCAAGAAGCCTCTCATGGCCGGTATCCGCGCAGTAAACATCTGTGCACAGAAGCAATCGGGCAAACTGGAATTCGTCCGCCCTTGTGCCGATAGCCCCGCACGAATCTCTTATTGCCTCCGCCACCCCAGGGCCTCTCGATTTTCTGAACTAGTTTAGCGGCGGACCTCACGCTCCAGGGCAAGGGCTGAGCCCTCGGGCTCGGTTTCCCCGCCTTCCGCGCTGCGCTTGTGCAGGCGGGTGATGCCCCTCCGATCCCTCGCCCTTCCGCTTAGAGGGCTCCCCGCCGCGAATCCCACGCTGTCGAGGCCCTACTGTGGCGGCCTCAAAAACCGAAAGGGAATCGCATGACTTCGCTCATTCGACTTCGCTGTCCACAATGCGGCAGCAACGACACTCTCGATATCAACGCCAACATCTGGGTCAGATTGACCGACGACGGCACCGATCCCGATCTTGCCGCATCTCGCGACCATGAATGGGACGATGCAAGCCATATTCGATGCGCTTCTTGCGGCCACTCCGGCAAGGTGGGAGATTTCCACCCGAACGAGTACATGGCGCATTTTCGGACCACGGCAGGCCCCGCCGATGACATCTTTGTGGCCGACACGCCGCAGCAAGCTCTCGAACTTGCGCGCACAGCCTTCCGCGAAGATCCCGGCAAGTTCGGATTTTCTCCAGCCGACTGCGGCTATCTGCACCTTCAGGAGATACGGATTGTCAACCAGGACGGAGAGGATGTGCTGCACTGGATGACGGACGAATACAGACTCCAGCTTGCAGCGCCTCAACTCCTGAAAGCCCTCGAATCCCAGGTCGAGGCTACCCAAGAACTTGTCGATGCTCGGGACGAGATGGATTCTTTTCCGGGCGCCGTCCAGGGCATCATCGAGGGTCTCGAAGACATCATCGAGTCGCTCGAAGGGCTCAGCGAGGCAGCGCGCGGCATACTCGTTTGCTGCGAAAACGAAAACAGCCAACTCGCCGCCGCCGTAGACGATCTCCAAAACTCTATGATCATCGCTCTCAAAACCATCGCCGACGCGAAAGGCGGTGCGGCATGATTACCAATCTCGACCGCGCCAACTGGGCCGACAGGGCCGTCCTCGCGTTCCGCGAACAGACGGGCTGCGATCATGAGGACGCTTTCGGCGACCTCCTCTGCGACCTGATGCATTGGGCCGATGTGCAAAACTTTGATTTCGACATGGCGCTTGACTGCGCACGTCACCATTACGAGGAGGAACGTGCCGAGGAAAGCTCCGCGGATTGCCTCCCGGAGCCCGTCCAAGACCTCATCGATGCCCTCGAACAGCAAACCGAAGCCGCCCGCGCGGTGATCGATTCCTGGGAACGGGGCGATCTCGCGGGCGCCGTCCACGGGCTCGAAATGACGCTCGATGACGCGCTCGCCGCCCTCGCCAAGGCGAAAGGCGGTGCAGCATGAAACGCCTCAGACCGAATGTCACCGACACGGCCATCGCCTGGAATCTGGCCGCGCTCTCGGAAAACTTGAGCGAAGCGGCAACGCGCGCTCGAGAAGCGAATCTGGCGATGCGGCAAAACGACCGCAATCGCGCCATCGGCGCCGTCTGCGATTTCGAACAGCGATTGCACGAGGCCCAAGCACTCTTCGCTGCCGCTATCGCGCTCCATCGTCGAAATCCCACCAGCCATAACGGAGGTGCATCATGAAACCACAACCCGACACCAAGCCCGGAAACTATTACGTCACCATCCATGACGGTGCCCGCTTCGGCTTCCTGGCCGGTCCGTTCAAGGACGACCACCAGGCGGCTATCGACCTCGTCGCTCGCTGTCAGGAACTCGCCATCCAGCTCGATCCGTGGGCGCATTTCAGCGCCTTCGGAACGGCGCGCATCGATTACGACTATGACAAGCCGGGCAAGCTCAACGCGCACCTTGGACTCGCACCCGGTTGCGCGCCCGGTTGCACGAGCGTAGCGAGTGCAGAGGAAACGAATAACCCAGTGAGTGCAATGACAACGCACACTAAGAAAGGCGGTGCGCCATGATCCCGCCCCCACACAACAACACGCTCATGCTCGGCGACTGCGTCGGCCTCATGCGTGGCATGGCCGCCGAAAGCGTCGATTTCATCCTGACCGACCCGCCCTATCTCGTGAACTATCGCGGCCGCGACGGCCGCACGGTCAGAAACGACGACAACGACCGCTGGCTCCAACCCGCATTCGCGGAAATGCATCGCGTCCTGAAAGACGAATCCTTCTGCGTCAGCTTCTACGGTTGGAATAAAATCGATCTCTTCATGGCCGCCTGGCGCGCGGCAGGTTTCCGCATCGCAGGGCACGTCGTCTTTCGCAAGCGCTACGCTTCATCCATCCGCTACCTGCGCTACGAACACGAACAAGCCTATCTTCTGGCGCGAGGCGATCCGGCCCCGCCCATGAATCCGATATCGGATGTGATCGACTGGACCTATACGGGCAACCGGCTCCATCCGACCCAGAAGCCGATCGAGGCGCTCGAACCGCTCATCGCCGCCTTTTGCGAGCCGTCTGGCCTTGTCCTCGATCCCTTCTGTGGCTCCGGGTCCACGCTGGTCGCGGCAAGGCGCATCGGCCGGAACTTTATCGGTATCGAACTTGACGCAGGTCATTTTCTGACGGCTTCCCGCCGCGTCCAGGTCGCCCCGAATGCCCCTCAACAGGTTACGTGAGAAAGGGCCTTTGCGGATTCTCGACCGGCTAACGAAAAGCGCCCGATTATCCGAGCGCGGGCGGAGCGTCCCTAACAGCCGACCGTCCCACTTCGCGGCAACGTCGCCGCCATGAAATTCCTTTCAGGGGCATTCATGAGTCCGCTCGATCAATTGCATCCTCTCCAGACGCGACACTAACGCCTTGGTCTAGGCGTTCAACAGGAATTTTCCCCTCGCGCAAGCGCGATTCCTCGCGATCGCTACGCTACAAAATCGCCTGCGGCGCCCTACGGGTTTTGTTGACAGAGAACTGTCAACAAAAATTCTCCCCGACCCGCTTTGCTGGGGTCTCCTCGCCCGCCGCTGCGCTGCAAAATTCCCAAGCCCCTCCGCGATGCTCCGGGGTGTTGAGCGCCGTCGTCCAGCGGCGTTTTAACGGTCGCTGTAGAGGACGCATTGAGCGGCCTCCTGAACTGAAAGGAAAAACATCATGGCTACGATTGCAAATCTCGCGAAGCAGAAAGACGGCAGCTTCACCGGAACGCTCCTGATCCCCTCACTCAACGGGCAAACGATCGTTCTTACGCCGGTCGAGAAAAAGGGCAAAGGCCCGGAACTCCGCGCAACCATCGGCGCATATGAAGCCGGGGCGGCCTGGAAACGGGAAACCGAAACCACGACCTACTTCTCGGTCAAGCTCGACGACCCGACTTTCGCCCGGCCGATTTACTGCGCCTTGTTCAAGACCCCGGACGGCTACGCCCTGCTCTGGGATCGTCCCAAGGCCAAAAAGACCGGCTCCAGCAACAACGGCGGCAGGGAATTCTGAGCCGCGCCTCAAGCGGCCCCGGCATGGTGCCGGGGCCGCCCTCTTATCCAGAAGGAGAAATCACATGCCCGACATCGCTCAAATCGAAGACTTGATCGCCAACTCCGAGCCGCTCGAATCCTTCGAAATCGACGAGTACGCGGACCAGGAAGAAATCATGTCCGCCCTCAAGGAAATGCTCGACCGCGAGCTTTATTAAGCGCCCATATGCCGGGGCCTCTCTACGAGGCTCCGGCAACTACCCCTTGAGAAGGCCAGGCCGATCATGCCGGCCCAACAGCAGGAGATCGACAATGACACAAGCTCGCCGCACACCCCCGCTGAACTGCGTTAAAAAAATGCAGCGCATAAACGCTGAACATCAACGGCTGCGTAAATTCGTGAGAATGATCTCCCGAATGACGATGGACGGCGAAGAGGTCGACGGAGAGCCCTTCATCATGGAAAACGATGATGCTGTTGCTACCGTCAATCACTTAATCGACGATGCCCGGCTGCTCCTTGCCAAAACGCGAGGTGCAACATGACACGGGGATCTCACTTCAACAGGCACGGCCGCAGAAGCGGCGGCAATCGTCCGTTCAAAATCATAGTCCACACCGGTCCGTCCGAAAGGTACATACCGGCTCTATCCATCCAATGCTTTGAACGGAGGCACACCGACTGCGAGGGTCACGACACGCTCTTTAATACCGTTTGCGAGTGCCCATGCCACAAATCCAAATAACCCCGGCCGCAGGTCCCGCGCCCTTCGCCACGCTCTCGACTTCAGCACCGAGAGTTGCGCGCAGGCGCTTGGCTAGGACCGCGACCACACCAACCGCAGCCAGCGTAATTGCTGGCGCAAGCGTCGCGCTATCGCTCGTCCCGCCCACAACCGCGCCATGTTTGACTTGTCCCCACGACCCGCAGACTGCACACAACTGTATGTTTTAACTGAAAGATTCCGGCTCGACTGAATCGGCAGAATCCCGGCACGATTTCATGTTGCGGGGCCTACTCGCTCCGCACGACCACTACTTAAGAGGAGTTATCGAAGCCCAGAAATACACAACCCGCCTGGAAGGCGGGCTGCATATCGGCCGAAGCCGGGATTTCTCGTGAAGACTTGCAATCACGAGAATCCCCCCAAATCGCCGCCTTTGCAAGAGTGATTCTTGCGACGGGTGAACTCGCGCCGATTTACGGTCCATCCGGGCGGTTGCTTTGCAAACGGAACGGAGAGAATCATCATGCACTTCGACCATTATCCTACCTCATCTCACCGCACGTCTGCGAATCACCCCGCCCAAGGCAGGAACATCCGCGACCCGCGCGGCGCGGCACCCTGTTCGATCGCGGCGGAGAATTCCGCCGTCCGATCTCAACCAAGTCGCGCGCGCAAATCATGGAATCGCGAGGCTTTGGAGCGGAGCACCAAAGCGCTCGGCCAGCGCGACGGCGTGCTCGGCCCGTCCACGCCGATGGTGCGGCGTGGGCGCTATCGCGCCATCTCCTCGACATCAAGAGCGCCCGGTTGCCCGAGCGCTTGCGAGGGCAGAGAACCGTACAACGCCGGCGCCGCATCCTCTGCGTACAACGATATCGTGCTGAAATACTTCAAACATTCCGTCTCGACGGATTGCCAGAATCCCGGCACGCTTTTACGTTGCGGAGCCGAATCGCTCCGCACCACCACCAATCTAGGGAGTTATCGAAGCCCAAAAATAAACAACCCGCCTAGGAGGCGGGCTGCATATCGGCCGAAGCCGGAATATCTCGTGTCTCGCAATCACGAGAATCCCCCGAAATCGCCGCTCTTGCAAGAGTGATTCTTGCGACGGGGCGAACTCGCGCCGATTTTCGGCCCATCCGGGCGGTTGCTTTGCAACCGGAACGGAGAGAAAAGCATGCCATTCGACCATCATCCACCCACGACCTGCGAATCACCCCGCCCTGCCCGCGAAAAACTCTTTCGCGAGAAGCGCGGCATTCCCCTCGACCGGGAGGCCAAGGTGCGCATCATGGCCTACGCGCGCGGCTATAACGCCAAGCACCGCCGCGAAGGACAGCATCAAGGCCCCATCACCTGGGCTTTTTTGCGCGTGCTGAAAGCCATGCTGTGGGAGTTCCACAACAACCGCACCGGCTATTGCTTTCCGAGCTACGAGACCATTGCCGAGAAGGCGCAATGCTGCCGGGATACCGTCTATGAAGCCATCAAAGTCTTGGAGGACAGCGGCATCCTCGATTGGGTCCACCGCTTCGACAAAATCTTCATCGAGGGAAGCTGGAAGGTCATTCGCGTCAGCAACGCCTACCTTTTCCGCGATCCTCTCCCATGCGCAACATCGTCCAAAATCTCAGAGTCGGAAAATCCCGCTGGAACTCTACACCCCCAAGAAAAGATTCTTAAAGTACCGCCCAAAAACACCTTCAGAACCTCGACAAACTGCCTGATGGAGGCTCTGATCAGTCTCGGAAGAACCATCGGCGCCATCCCGGCCTGAAAAAAGGAAGTATTGAGCCGCGCCACAGGCGCGGCAAGTTCCGCGCGCTGCAAAGCGGCGCGCGCGTGCGCCCGAAATCGGGCGCACAAAGTGGCTTGGCGAGGAAGAAGGGCGGCGGGCACCGCCCTCTTAACCCGAGTTCGGCGCTTGAAAAACCCATCCCAGAACCGCACACAGCCCAGAGCGGGGAATTGCGGACGGAGAGGAGAAAAGCGGCCCTGCGGGCCGCGAGGTACCGAAGGGGTCTCGTTGACAACCTCACGCACGGTCGCTATCAGTGATTTTGGAAAACTTAAATCTGTGGCGTTTAAGGATGGGCGGCTAGAAATGGCAAACTGGGATCGACTGGATATCTATAAGCGCGACGGGTTCCGTTGCCTTTATTGCGGCTTCGACGGGAGAACCTTCGACTCATGGCCGTTCCTGGAGATTGACCACATCAATCCGACCGGTCCGCGGGACGATCCCGCGAATCTGGCGACCTGCTGCCACCGCTGCAATTCATGGAAAGGCAACGACCCGTGCCAGAGCGTGGCGCAGGCCAAGACCATCATCGCGGGGCATCACGAGAAGAACCTCGCTTTCTGGAACCGAGAGGTCGTACCGCGATTGCCTCGGTAGTAGTTCCACTCGATAAGAAACTTATTGAAATTGGCGATCATCTGGGCGCAACAGCGTGAGTAATGCCCTTCATCATATTTCGCGAAGCCTTGCGTTCTTCGCCGGGCGCCTAATTCACGAATCCATCACCAGCACGTAAGTCCACTGCCAGAGCTCATTGTCGTTGGCGAAGACGTGCCGGTAAGTTCCGTTTGCGCCTGTCACTTCGTATCGTCCCCGCCTCAGCGCTTTGACCTCGAACCGATATTCCTTGAGCAGCCGCGCGACCGAACCCATGTCTTTGAGCCTTCGCTGCAGCGCCCGCCAGCGCACATTCTCGGTGCGGGGGAAGCGCGGGTCCGGCCGCGCCCGGTGCAGCAGGTCCCAATCCTCGTAATAGACGATCCGCCGGTTGTAAATCGGCGCCCCGTGCCCGATGATGATGCCGAAGTCGCTGCCCAGATTGCAGACCTCGTCCGGATTCAAGAGCGCCCGGCTCATCGTCTGCACCGAGCTGCTGGTCCCAGTCTGGATCGAAAAATCGTCGTAGTTCGTCGAGACGTTGGTATGCTGGATCGTCCGGGTCCCGAGTCTCTTGCTGATATACTCCGCCGTGAAATTGTCCATCACGCTAAAGGATGTCAGCGCCTGCGAATTGGCGATGAACGTCTCCCAGTGCTTGGGATAGTCGTGCGCCAGTTGATTGAGGTCCTGCGAGAAGATCCACAAAAACATCCCGCGTCCCGCCATGAGGCCGTAGGCGCGCGCGACCGCGTCCAGCTTCCCGACGGTCCCGAATTCATCGAGTATGAAAAGCGCCGGGAGTCCCGACGGGTTTTGAGATCCCCCGCGCGCGACCGCGCGGAGGCCCGCCGATACCATGAGCCGGAGCCACCGCCCGTATGTGTCCAATTTGTCGGGCGGCAGGACCAGATATATCGTGACGTTTCCCCGGCAAAACTCCTCAAAGCTGAAATCCGAATTGTTCATGCTCTCTTCCAATATCGGGTTATCCAGGAAGGCCGTCTGCGTCCTCGCGGACGAGACCACGGACATCATCTCGGTACTCGCTTTCAAATTCTCGAATTGCGCAAGTTTCCCGCCCGCCACACTGTCGGAACCGAGATCGATGGCAGTCCGTATCGTGCGCGCTAATTCCTCGTTCGATTTCTTGAGCAGCCTGCGCGCGAGGCCAAGAGATGCCACGTCGCGGAATGCGGGATTCTCGACGACGTAAGCCATGAGGCCAGACCACAACTCGCGGGCGGCATCATCCCAATGCGTGTCCTTCGTGCTTCGGTTGATGATTAAAGAATCCGCCAGATAGGCCAGGTTATCGACATAATCGTCCGATCCTGGCTCGAGAATCGAGAGCGGGTTGAACTTCGCAATCGATTCGAGGACCCCCGCCTTCGAGCCGTAGGACCCGTTGACCTCTTTCCAGGGATCGACGATGAGCGTTTTCTGGCCGAGCACGCTGCGCCGGTACGGGGCGGTGAGCCAGGCGTTCTCGCCTTTCGGATCAATCACGAGAACCGAGCCCCTGTAGTTGAGCAGGTTGGGAATGATGAGCGAGACGCCTTTTCCCGAACGGGTCGGCGCAACCGAGACCAAATGCTGCTGAGGGGCGCGGATGTGCAGATAGCCGGGGTTGTCCCAGCACTCGCCCAGCAGCAAAAAACTCCCCTCCATGGCCGACCCCGCGTTTCCGATCGGCTCGTAGCGCCAGTGGCCCTGGTCCTTGCTCCAGGCGGCGGAGCCGAGCAGATTCGACATCGGGAACCCTCCTCGGGGAATAGCGCGGAGCCGTTCAGTGAATCGTGACCGCCACGCCCTCGATCACGGTGTCCTCTCCCCACGGGTATTTCGGGTCTTTCGCTCCCGTTTTCGGATCGAGCACGTTGCTGATGACGATCGTGTCCGGCGCCCGTCCGGGCTGGCGTTCGGCGTTCGCTGATTCGATCTCGAGAATGCGCGGCCCGCTCCAGAGGGTCACGGGAATGCGCGTGCCCTTGACAGCGTGCGCGAGCACGGCGCGCGTCACCAAGGGGTCGATCCGGTTGCTGTCATAGTCGTGATACCAGACGTCGAACCACGACAGCCCGATCAGCCCCACGATGACAAGCACGACGATCAGGCCGACCGGCAGGCGCCGCTTGGCCTTGACCAGGCCCGGCATGATCGGAATTCCTGGAGGAAGCGGCGGGATAAACCGCGCCGGATTGACCCGTCCGCCGGGCGCCGAGGCGAGGATGTTCTGACCCGACATATACAAATAACCGAGATCCTACGGCACAGTCCGCGGCGCATGGCCGCCGGCGCAGGGAACCGCTACGCCGATTTCCGTCCAGGCGTGCCTGGCCCGCCCTTCACCGGCTGCGGCGGACGCGTTTCCGGAACGGGCGCTTTGGCCGGCTCCGCCACTGCTGCTTGAGTCTCTGCGGCCCCTGCGGCGTCAGCCGCGTCCTTGGCTTCCTCGGCGGCTCGCTTCGCTGCCGCCCGCATCGCCTCCTGAAACGCCTCTTCGCTGAGGAGATCGGGAATCACGTTTCTGTGCCTGGGCTCGGTCACAGCTTTATTCAATGCTTCCCGCACGTCCTTGCGGAACTGCGGGTCGAGCTTGATGTGGGCCATCACCGCGGCGCCGACGACGATCTTGCGGTGATTGTCCTTCTTGCGGTCCTCGGCCTTCTGCCGGGCCTTGAGCTCGGCCATCCTGGCCTTGATCTGCTCGCCCTTCTTTTCTTCTTCGGCGATGAGTTGCTGGATTGTCTTGCGGGCACCGGTCATATGCGCCCCCCCGTGCGATTATTATCCGCCGCACGTTCCTAGCTGCATACTCCGGTGTGCCTGTCCGAAGGTACAGGTATGTCGAATGGATAAATGCCGCGTACGAAAAAGACGCGAAGCATCCGCTGCGGATTTGGAATTGGAAAAATGCGCCAGGCCTTCCGCCCGCAGCGCAATTCTCTGCATACGCTTGTATGAAAACGGCTTATGCCGAAGCTGCAAGAGCCGCTGTTGCAACTCGCGGACGAGCGAAGTCGTTATGCCGGAGCCGCTCCGGATGGAGGCTCCCCAGGCGGCTTGGACGGGCGCGCAGGAGGCACCGGTAAGGGGGCAGATTCCGCGAAAAACTCCGGCAAAACCGCCCGATCCTGGGGGCGGGTGATGGCAGCACACACTGCCCTCCGCAGCTCCTCGCGAAAGCGGCTATTCACTTTGGCATGAGCCTGGACCGCAGCACCCAGGATGATCTTGCGGCGGACATCGAACTTCCGGTCCAGCTCCCTCGCTCGGGCCTTCAGATCCGCGAGCGCTGCTTTCGATTCCTCATGGCGTTTTTCCTCCTCCATGATCCGCTCATGGAGCGTCTTGCGAAGGCCGTTCATCGACTCCTCCCTTTGCAGTTAGCCTAATCGAAATCCTACCCGAAGATGTTTGCCATTTGCCTAAAAGCAACACTACCCGAGTATGATAATGACAAACCACCGCTGCCGGATAAGCTGGAGCCAACGGCAATGCTGCGGAAGCTGCGTCACGAGCCAGGCGAAGTGCGCACTTATACATTCCTTCGGAATGTCGTGCGGCAAAGGCTCTGCCTCTGCACTCCGGCGGGGCTTTCGCGCCCCTGCACCTACGACGATGGGCGTGCCTGCCCCTCGACCCAGCCCAACCCTGCGCGGGTTGGATGCGCGCCAGAGCCGTGCCGGCCTGGACCGGCACTCAAGGGAGCCTTGCTCCCCCGAGCCCCCCAGCGTCAGGGCTTCCGCGCCCCGACACCCACGGCCAACGTTTCCCCGCTGGACCCGGACGGTGGGCGTGCCTGCCCCTCGACCCAGCCCAACCCTGCGCGGATTGGATACGCGCCAGGGCCTTCCCGCCCTGGACCTGGACTCGGAAGGGCCTTGCCCCTCCGAGACCTCCCGCGTCCGGGCTTCCGCGCCCCGACACCCACGGCCGGCGTTTCCCCGGCATGCCAGGACGAGCAATCTTATTGCTCGCCCGCGGGGTGAGACATGGCGCAATACCGCTTCCATGCCGCCATCGTCTCCCGTTCGGAAGGCCAGTCCGTGGTCGCCGCCGCCGCTTATCGCGCAGGCATGAAATTGCGGGATGAGCGCACCGCCGAGATCAAGGACTTCTCGCGGCGCTCCTGGTCGGTCCTCTATACGCAGATACTCACCCCCGAGAACGCGCCGCAATGGATGCGGGACCGCCAGCAGCTTTGGAACGGAGTCGAACACCGCGAGGACCAAAGCACCAAGCGCGGCACGGCCCAGCTCGCCCGCAACATCGAGCTGTCTCTGCCCCACGAACTGACCCACGAGCAGCACGTCGAGCTGGTCTGCGAATTCGTCAAGGACGAATTCGTCGATCGCGGCATGGTCGCCGATATCGCCATTCACGCTCCGCCATACCGTGGCGACGGCACCAACCACCATGCCCATATCCTCCTGACCATGCGCGACATTGACGAAGGCGTATTCGGCAACAAGAACCGGGCCTGGAACAAGGACGAGCTTCTCGAACATTGGCGGGAACGCTGGGCCTACTACCAGAACCGCGCCCTCGAAAAGCACGGCTTTGAGGAGCGCGTCGACCATCGCAGCCTCGAAGACCAGGGCATCGACCGGGAGCCGACCACGCACCTCGGTCCCCAGGTGCAAGCGATGGAAGACCAGGGAATCCGCACCGACCTGGGCGATCGGAATCGCCGCATCAAATCCAACAACCACAATCTGAATCTCGCGAAAAAAGACCTCGCCGACTCTGAAAAACGCCTGGCCGCACTCAAGCGGCGGTTCGCGGCCGAACGGGTGGAACAAATCCGGAAAGCCGCCCGGCACGCCGATGCGGTCTGGGAAAAATCCGAAGCGCCCCCGCCGACCACGCCGGAACCGGAGCCGGCGTCTCCGCCATTGCAACCGAAAGACGCGCCGTATTATCCTGCCGCTACTGCGCCGCCGGTTTCCGCCGGCGGCACGGCGCCCTCGATGCCTGACGATCTTTCCAAACAGCGGGAGCTCGCGGCGCAACAGGAAGCCGAACGGCAGAAGCACGCCCAGGACGAGGAAAAGGCCCGGCAAGACAAGGCGGCGAAGGACGAAGCCGACCGCCTGCAGAAACTCCGCGACGACGAAAACAAGCGAATCGAACAACTCGCAAGACAAAACGCCGAGCAGATTACCGCCCAGGCCGAACAGATGCGCCAGGAATACGCGCGCCTGCACTCCGACATGGTCAGGAAGGCGCAATTCGACGCCCACAACGCCGCCATGTACCGCCAGACGCAGGAGCAAAAGCGCAAAGAAGACCTCGAACGCCAGGCCAGGCTGGAAGAGAAAGCCAAGGAGGGGCCGATCCGCGAGGCCGGCTCCCGCTACGCCCAGGCTCTCGGCCAGCATTACGATCTTCGCGACCCTTACGCCTCGCTGGCAAAATCCGCCATGGCCGAATACGCCGCGTTCAACCGCGACCGCGAGGCTTACGATCAGAAAATCGCCAGGACTGCCGACCCGATCGAGCGCCAGGCTCTCGACCTCCGCAAGCGGATCGAGGGCGCCGAATATCTCGCCCTGACCGGCGAGCGTATCGCCAAGATGTCCGAACTCATCACCGGCCGTCTCAATAGCCAGGAGGCCGTAAAGGAACGCCAGAAAGCGACCAACTGCCGCATCGAGGCCCAGGATCTGCGCCAGCAGCTTCGCGAATTGCAGCGGGAGAGAGCTCCGGAGAAAGAGCGCGAACGCGAGCCCGAGCGCGGCCAGCCGCGTCCGGAACCGTCGAGACCAAGCCGCGCGCGCGGCCGAGGCGCAACCCAACTCGACGATCTGATCAAGCAGCAAGACGAGAAGGCCAAAGCGAAGGAGAAGGAAAAAGAAAAAGACCCGGAGCGCCAAAAGGAGTTGGAGCGGGAGCGCGAACGCAAGCGAGAGCGCGAGCGGGAACGATAATCCGCCCTGGCGTCGCGGGACAGCCAGGGCGCAGGAAACCACACCCCCGCAGATACCACTCGATCAGGAACACTATCCGCGCCGGAATCCGATTGCTGTTCCGGCACGCTGCCTGGCTCTTGACGGCCTGCAGCCTGCCGGCATTTTTAAGAAAGCTGTGGCGCTTGAACGCGCGCGACATGACCGAGCCACGGCTCCATCGCATCAAGCGGCCGCGTAAAGCCAAAAGTCCACGATTCTTTTAACCCGAGCCAGAGGTGACGCATGTCCGGACTTGTCCTCTCCCCCCAAGAGATCGTTGCCAATCTCCGCGACTCCGGAGCAATCCAGCCGGCGGCTGCCGCACTTCTCGAGCAGCGGATCGTCGCCTACGCCGAACAGCGCGCGGCGCACGCTCGCGAGGAGGGAAAGCTTGAAGCACTCACCAATGCCGTGAAGAAGGCCGAAGCCACCGTCAATCGCACCAGGGGCGAGCGGCAGAAATCCGCCGCCGGCAAAGTCCTTTGGGCCATAAAAGGCCTTCTCCCCACCGAGGCTGCCATGCGCTACGAACTTGCCAAGGCGCGCAGCGGCGGATTTCACTACGGATTCCGGGAGGGAAGGCTGAGTACGGGCCGCGAGCGCAATCCGCGCGGGCATCGATAATCCATAGCCACACCGCGAGCAAGCACAATCGCGAATTGACTCACAGACTTGTCCGTCTTAGCGTAGGCTTTCTAAGCCGATCTCGCGGTAATCCGCACTTGGTTGAAGAAATGGCACACCTACCAGAGATCACTGACTTGCCCCGCGGGGCGCGCTTCTTCCGCGCCGACCTACATATCCACAGTGTCGCGGGTAGTCACGATGTTAAAGATGCCGGCGCCACTCCGGAGGCGATTGTCGCAACGGCCGCGAAGGAAGGGCTGAAGATAGTCGCGATAGCCGACCACAATGAGATAGCTGGCGTAGCACCAGCGCTGGCAGCCGCGGGGGCGACCGACATATTCGTTGTCCCCGCTGTCGAACTTTCTACGCCCCAAGGGCATTTGCTGTGCTACTTGCCTACCCATGACAGCCTGCAACGCTTTCACGCACAACTCACATTTGTCGATCGCAATACACCCAACTCGCGTTGCCAAAACGCCATGCTGGACTGTCTGGACAAACTTCACGCATTGGGAGGGTTCGCCATACTGGCGCATATCGATGCGCCCGGAGGACTAGAAAACGAAGTTCCTGGCCGATCTCCACATAAGATCGATATTGTCTGTCACCGAGCACTACTTGGCATCGAGTTGAAAAACGCCAACTCGACTATCAGCTACTCTGATCACGACCCTGATGCCGGGCGAGTTGAAATCGGCCGCGAGAGAAATCGTCGCCTCGGGCTCGGAACTCATCAGCATCTGGCCCGCGTTCTAAATTCAGACGCGCATACTTTGCAGGCACTCGGCCGGAACGCCAGCGGCGATCGCAAGGTCACAAGATACAAGATGAACGTCCTGACGTTCGACAGCCTGCGCATCGCCCTTGACGATGGTGGCGCACGCGTACGGATCGAGGACGAAATTCCGCTGACTGTACCCTTTATCAGAGGCGTACGTATGTCCGGCGGATTCCTCGATGGACAGAGCATCCATTTTGGCCCGAATCTCAACTGCATCATTGGCGGTCGGGGCACCGGGAAATCGACAACCTTCGAAGCCATCAGATGTTTGAGCGGTCAGCCAAGCGAAACGACCGTCATCGATTCCGATGTTTGGCCTGATCAGGTGGATCTTCTCATCGAGGACAAGGCTGGCCAGATTCACCATCTCACGCGCGCCCGCGGTGGGGAGGTAGAAAACGCCGATAATCCCTTTGATGGTCCAGTTTCATTTCCGATCGAGTGTTACGGACAGGGTGAGACACAGCAAATCAGTCAGCGCGCTCAGACTGACCCGTCCGCGCTGCTCGACTATCTCGACCGGTTCATAGATATCACGGAAGAAACAAACCGGGAGGAGGAGTTGCGGCAGGGGCTCCTTGAACTTCAGTCAAAGATCGAAGAGGCGATTCGCAAGGTGGAGCTTATTCCACAATATGAACGTGATCTTGCCCTTGCTCAATCGCAGATCCAGGCTCTGGAGAAGGCCAAGGCGAAGGACATTATTGTGCTCCAGCGGAAGGTCGAGCTGGAGCGCCAAGTACGTCAGGTGATTTCAACAAGTGCCCAGGCAATATCGCGCAGTACATCACAGCAAGATCTCAAAGAGAACATCGCGAGTATGAAGACGGCCGCGGACCCGAAGGTGCTCGTTGTCGGTGGCACCGAATTTTCAGCCATTTCCGCACAGGTCGGCGTTTTCGAAAATGCCATTGCCGCCGTAGAAGCCTCGGTGAAAACGGCCGCCACCACTCTTTCCACCGTCGTCACGGCTCAGCTCACGATCTGGAAGACGAAGGAACAGAGCATCTTGAAGCAGATCGATGAAAAAAAACACGAGCTTGAAGCACAGGGGATCAGGGTCGATATGGCCTACATTCAAAAGCTCGCCACGGATGAGGCGAAGCTAAAACAGGACGTAGCAAATCTGAAATCGTGGAAACCGCATCTTGAAGGCCTCTGGAAGCAGCGCAAGGAATCCCTAAAAGAACGTTGGGGCGTACGCGCACGCATCGCTATGAAGCGCTCCGCTTTTGGTCACAAGGCTAGTACGGCCTTGCGCGCTGCCCTGGCAGATTTGAACGTGACGCTGAAATTCGACGAGAACGGTTACTCACCGGAGGCCAATGACATTATCGTTGAGGCGATGGGCTGGCGTACGTTACAAGTACCGCGCGCAACTGCTCTCACAGAGAAACTCACGCTTCCAAAACTTCTCGATGCGATCGCGCGTAAGGATACTGCGCCGATTCAAGCATTGATGACGGACGAAGGCGTGAACATCTTCAGCAAGCCGGAAGCGGCGGCAGTGATTGAGAAACTCTCGCCAGACCCAGTTCGCTTCAGGCTCGAACGGTCTCAGATATTCGATCGGCCGCGGCTGACAGTCACAAAACTTGTCACTGATCGCGCAGGAAAAAAACACCCACGTACGCGGGAGTTTCGCCAGCTCTCGCTCGGTCAACAGCAATCCGTACTACTCGCGATAATGCTATCTGCAGATAGCAGCACTCCGCTCATTATTGATCAACCTGAGGATAACCTCGACGGCGAATTCATCTACCAGAGCGTCGTACCCGTGCTACGGAGAGCCAAGGAGCGTCGCCAAGTCATCGTAGTGACGCATAATGCCAATATCGCGGTGCTTGGCGATGCCGAGCAGATCGTTGTCTTGCGCGCCTCCAACGAACAGGGCGTAATTGTTTCAAGAGGCTCGATTGACGACCAGGAAACGCGAGAATCTGCTTGCGCCCTCCTTGAAGGATCGCGCGAGGCATTTCATCGCCGCGCCCGCATCTATGGCGTATCGCAGGTTTGATATGCAAGCATTGAAGCATTTTCGGGTGCTGGTTATCACGCACATGTGAGCGTTCACCTAAACCTCCCCTGGCCATCTCCGCCCTCTACGCGAACGCCGCCAGACTCCCCTTATTCAACCGAACCTGAATGTCGCTGTTCCGCACGCCCTTGAGGTAAACCATCGTCGAGGCAATATCGTGGTGTCCCATCCACTGCTGCAACGTGCGGATATCGATCCCGTCCTGCAGATGCCGAGTGGCATAGGTGTGGCGGAATTTATGCAGAAACCACCGCTTGCAGTACGGGCCGTCGGCGCAGCGGTTCGTTCTCACGCGGCCGTCCGCCAGCTTGCGGACGGTGACGCAGCGGCCGCAGTTCAACTTGCCGCGCCAGGCAACTCGCTTGAGCTTGTCCAGCAAATCGCCGTCAGGGCGGCCCGTGAGGCTTGGGAAAACCGGATCGTCGGGACCCGCATTCGCTGGCCTGAATTTTTCCAGCAGGGCCATGAGCTTGTGCGGCACCGGGACTTCGCGCTCGTCCCAGTTTTTCGGATGGAATCCCCACTGCGGTTTCGCCGTCACTCGCACGGCGTTATTCCGGACATCGACATCGCGCCAGGTGAGAAATCGTCCCTCGGCTTCGCGAAACCCCGACATCAGATAAAACTTGAACCGCATCTCGTCATCCGGCCCGCAATGCGCGAACAGTTTCTCCAGCTCCTTGTCTTCGTATATCGGCCTGACCGTGGCAACGAAACTCGGCCAGTCGGCGCTTTTCAGCACGCGCGATTGTCCGTGTTGTTTCAGGAGCTGTGACAGCACGACGAGCTTGTTGTAGATACTTTTGCCCTTTTGTCCCTGCTTGACGCATGCGCTCGCGAAAGCAACGAGATCATCGCGCCCGACTTCATCGATGTATGTCCGCGAGCAGGAATCGCGAAACGCAGCGAGGATAGGACGGTAAGTGCGAAATGTCCGCAGCGAACGATGAAGCTGAATATATTCGGTGTAATTCGCAACCGCATCCGCAACCGTCACGCGTTCCGGCTCGGGCGCCGGCGGCGCAAGCGGCGGGATAATCCCGTGGCGCATGGCGGAGAGCTCGGCCTGCCGGATGCGGGCCTTGTCGGCCGCGGCAAAGGCATCCGGGCCTACGGCTTCGCGATGGCGTTTTCCCTGGTCCCAAAATTCCAGGTAGTAGCTGCCTTCGGGGTGAACTTCATCGGCGCCCTTGACGCGCACATGATCGCGCCGGACGCGGCCTTTGCTGTCGTAAAGCGCTACAGCGTGGGTCCAGTTTCCGTTGCTTTTGATCTGCTTGAGGAGCTTGACCCGCGATAATTTGGGCATCGGGCGGTCCCCCGCCTGAACCGCCCATAGATTCAACCATAAGTTGTGTAAATGCAACAAAAGAAAACGGCATGCTGACAGGCAGGCGTTCTAACCAAGCTGAACTACGGCCCCGCTGTGTTGTGTCGCTTTGCGCAAATCTGGTGGGCGGTCAGCGATTTGAACGCTGGACCTTCCCGGTGTAAGCGGGATGCTCTAACCGCTGAGCTAACCGCCCGAACCACATCTCAATCTTACAGGCTGCATCAGGAAGCGTCAACGCGCGACGCCTCAAGTGGCGCCGGCGTCTCTGCCGGCATCTGACGACCACCAACGAGAACGACGGACCGAACGCGACCGCGAAGCACAGCGCCAAATACAGCGCCCCCGGAATGAGCTGTGCAGCCCCACGTTGGCGTTGCCCGTTGTGGGTGTGTGACCGAAGGATGCCGCCAAGTGTCGGCGCTACCAAACTCGAAACGGCGGTCGGCTGTTGTTAACACTCCGCAGATTCCCGGCGTCAGTGTATTGCTAGCATTGCACGCGGCCATTGGCCTCTAAAAATGGGAAGCCGGGTTGACATACACGCGGGAATCATGGGATCACCCCCTATGACCGAATGGCCCGTCCGGGAGGCCGCGCCGCTATCCGACGAATCCGTGCTTGTGCACGCCGCGCGTGGCGGCGATCGCGACGCCTTCGGTCAGCTCTACGGGATCTACGCGCGCATGGTTCACGGAATTCTTCTCTCTCGCGTGCCTCCTGCAGAAGTGGACGACCTGGTCCAGGATGTCTTTCTTCAGGCCATGCCGCGGCTGCATTCGCTGCGCGATCCATCGCGGTTTGGAGCTTGGCTCGCCGCCATCGCGCGCAATCGCGCCATCGATTATTTCCGGCGTGGCCGGCCGGCGGTGGAAGTGGCCGATCCGCTGGCAACCGAAAATATTGAAGACCGCGCCGCGTCAAGCGCCGAGATGGCGCAGGCTGCAGGGGCACTCGCTGCCATCCAGGCTTTGCCCGATGCCTACCGCGAACCGCTCATTTTGCGTTTGGTCGAAGGCATGACCGGGCCGGAGATTGCCGCGCGCACCGGGTTGACCGCTGGCTCGGTGCGCGTAAATCTGCACCGCGGAATGCAACAGCTCCGCGAGAAACTCGGAACCAGTTCGTCGAAAGTTTCAGCGCTGGATCGCTCGGGAGAGTCAAAGTGAGATTGGTGCCAGGCAACAGGGGCGCGAGGAAGGAATTATGAAGGACGATTATTTGTGGGACGGCTCAGGCGAGCCTGACCCCGAAATCCAAAAGCTGGAGAGCGCGCTGCGTCGGTATCGCCACGGACGCCCGGCGCCTGACTTCCGCGCGCTCGGCCATGGCCCGCTCACGATGCCGGCGCCGCGGCGCGTGCGCATCAGCTTCTTCGCCGCATTTGCTGCAATGGCCGCCGCGGCCGTGCTGGCAATCGGACTCGTCCAATACGAAAATTCTCTGCGCCAAGCGCACATCGCTCCGGCGGCTTGGAGCGTCTCGACGAATCAAGGCGCGCCGCGAATCGGCGCAAACATGATCGGCATTAACGGGCAGTCGGCATCTCTGAAGGCGGGCGAGACGCTGGAGACGGACGAAAACTCCCGCGCAACGATCAGTGATAACGCCACCGGGCTCGTCGAAGTCGATCCGGACACGCGCCTGCGCGCCGTGGACTCGCGATCCGGCGTGAAGCGCCTGGCTCTCGACCGCGGCACGATTCACGCGCAAATCTGGGCGCCCGCGGGCCGCTTTGTCGTCGATACGCCGTCAGCCGTAGCCGTGGATCTCGGCTGCGTCTATACATTGCACGTTGACGATTTAGGAGACGGCTTGCTGCAGACGTCTTTCGGCTGGGTCGGATTCAAGCTCGACGGCCGCGAATCCTTCATCCCGACTGGCGCCGCATGTCCCACGCACCGAACCTCGGGCCCCGGCACGCCTTATTTCGAGGACGCTTCTGCGAAACTCCGCGAAGCTCTCGCGACATTCGATTCCGCGAGTGCCACTCCCGAGCAAAAAAGTGCGGCGCTCGGAATCGTTTTGGCCGAAGCGCGCAAACGTGACGCGCTGACGGTCTGGCATCTACTTTCGCGAGTGAATGAACCCGATCGCGCTCGCGTTTACAATCGGCTCGCGTCGCTACTTCCGCCGCCCTCCGGCGTCACCCGCGACGGAATCCTGCGTCTCGATCCCGCGATGCTCGATAGTTGGTGGAATCAGTTGGGCCTCGGCGACATAAAGCTGTGGCGCAACTGGGAACGCAACTGGCCCGCCTCCGAGCACGCCCAGAAATAAATTCTTAATTCCTGCCGCCGGTTAACAGCGATCCGATTTCGCGCGTCTTGTCCGGTGAAAGACGGCACCCCCGAAAGGAGATCGTCATCACCATGAGACCTACGACAAATTCTGTAATACGGATTTCAGCCTGCGTCAGTGCGGCGCTGATTCTGTTTGCGTCCGCCGCATTTGCTGGTCCGCCGTTGATTTGCCACCAGATCGAAATTGGAAACGCGAAATCGCTGCCATGGGTCAGCCACGATTGGAATCTCAGCGGCGGCGAAAATTACGACACCAGAAATCTGGCCGGCGATACACTGCCAATTCTCGATTCGAGCGCGCCGGTCCTGGTGCGCATGGAAACGCTTCGCCGCGCAACGCTGTACGCGCGCAGAGACCCGCAAGCCGCCAAGGACTTGCTCACGAAGCTTTACACTCGAGCAACCGCTGCCGAATTTGCCGGCCGCGCCGACGCGTTGGCGTGGTTTGACGCCGGCTATCTCGCCGAAGCTTACAAGCAGTGGATCGGCAAGGATGAAATCAACCCGGCAGCCAGGCTGGATGGCTATGCCTGGGTGAAAAAGGCCATCGCCATCCGCGGCGACGACCCTGAGATGGAATTCGCCGCGGCACTCATCACGCTTCACGGACCGCAGGACGAGCACCGCGCTCATGTCGAAAAGGCCATGAGTGGCGCGAAATCCGATGCACTTCTGGCTGAGAATCTCTCCAAGCGTTTCCTGGGAAACGAGAGTCCGACCGTGGCCGAAATGCTTAGCAAGCCGGCGGTGGGCAAGTAGTCAAAGCGGCGCGAAGCTCTGCGGCCGGATCGCTCTTAGAAATCGAGCACGCGATTCGGCCGACCAGTTCTACAGCCAGCCCTCTTCTCGTTCAGAATGATTGGTGACACTCGCCGCAGAAAGGAATGTTACACTCGCGGCCCGGCTCTTCTCCAGGAGACCTATGGATCCGCTCTCCAACGTCGAAGCTTTATTGCGCACAGATTTCGACGCGGAAGCAAATTCCGGATTTGCGCGCCTGGCCAAAAGTCCCTGCACCGCGATCATCAGGCTTCTGGACTATTGCGAGTCGATCGACACCCACGAGCGCGATCGTTTGCTGGATGTTCTGGCGCGAATGGGAGCCATGAAGTTCTTTCCCCCCGCGCAAATTGCCGCCGAGTACGAATCCTTGCAGTCGGGCAATCCCGCCTTCGTAAAATGCTGGACCACGACGCGCTCGGAACAATTCTCCGCGGGCCTTCGCTATCACGGCATCAAAATGACGAAGACTATGCTCAGCGACGCTCAGTCTCGCGAGGGGATGGCGAAGTATCGCGCCACACTCGCCTGGCGGCCCCGCGACGACCCTCCCGAGCTTCTCGTTCCGGGCCGCGACCTGGCCAGCGTGCAATCCGCAAAGGCCCCGCTACTACGCAAGTTAGCCAGCGCCGCACTCAAGAATTCCTTCGCCACCGGAAGCAACAGAGTGCCGGGCGGAGAGACCGAATACAGCGGCCAAATCGGCGACTCGAGAGTCAGCGTCAGGGTTGATTTCGGCTCCCGAGCCGCGCAGCTTCGTTACGTCGTTACGGTGTTGAATCCGCGACAAAACATATCGGTTCGGCGCCTGTCCGCCGAAGATCTGTGGTTCCCGAATCTCGGCTGGGACTACCTGACCGAAGAAAATGCGCCGCGTTCTATCGACCTTCTCGTCGAGCAAATCCAATATCTCGTGAATCTCTCGGATCGCCTCGTAGCGTAGAGATTTCCACCTTCCTTGACCTCTGTGCGTGCAGACAGTAGACTAAAATTGCATTGTTTGTGAGGAGCGCCGGGAAATGTTGCTGTCGCGCGATTTTGTCGGATACATGGCCAAGGAAGTGGTGAAGCGTCTGGTCGCAGCGGAGATGATCGAGACCAAGACTCCCGACGTCGTCACGCAGCACGTTCGCCACGCCATGGCTGAGGAATTGACCATCGAAGACCGTCTCAATGAGGAAGTGCGCGAAATTTTGAATCAGCACTCCGACGAGATGCGCCGAACCGGTGTCAGCTACCAGGACATGTATAAAAAGGTGAAGGGGGAACTGGCGCGCCAGCGCAAATTGATTCTGCGCTAGCTGCAGCGTTGCAGGCGCCTCGAGCGCCATACGATGAGACTAAGTCGCGAAAAAACCGTCCGCGTGTCGCACAAGATTATCGATGTGCTGGTTTCTCTCGATGAAGTCGATTTCATCGAAGATCGTGACACCATTCGCCTGGAAATCGTAAATATCCTAACGGCCCTCCTCAAGGTTGAAGAACAGGTTGATACGGAAGTCCGCACCAAGATCACTTCACAGAAGCGCGAAATCCTCGAAGGCAGCGAAGAATGGGATGTCCTCTACCGCAAGTATTACTCTGAAGGCCTGAAGCGGATGGGCGTAGCCGAAGTTATGGAGCGCTCTTAAGTAGCGCCGGCTGCCAGCCGGAGTTTTTCCCCCAATTATCCTGTGCCTCGCCATTGTTCGGCCGTGTATCAAAACAAAAAGGGCGCTTCGTGTCTTCCGAAGCGCCCTTAATTGACTCGATTTAAGTTGATTCAATCCGGGCGGCGCTTTAGCACCGGCCGGTCGTCATCACCCGACTGATCTCCAGTGTTATCCGTGCCTGTTCCCGTCGTAGTGGTCGGGGTTTCGGTCTTCTTGCGCAGCGTGGGCTTGTCCTTGGCGCTCTTCTTCTCGCTCACCTTCTGTCCCGCTTCGATGGCCGCCAGGCGCCTCTTTACCACGTCGAACTCCGAGGTGGTGACGATGTAATCGTCTTTCGAAGGCAGCAGAACCGCGATTTCCTTCTGCGTCGCTTCGATACGGTCGGGCGTCGGAGGATGCGTCGAGAAAATCTTGGGAATCGTGCCGGGATGTTTCTTCTCGTCCGCTTCGACCTTTTCAAAGAAAGTCACGAAGGAGTTCGGATCGTAGCCGGCCTTGTACATATATTGCAGGCCAAGATAGTCGGCTTCGCGTTCGGCATCGCGGTTGAATTTCAGGTAGGTCACCGGAATCAGGAAATTCAAGCCTTCGTAGATGCCGTAACCAGCCCAGCCGCCCGGACCGAGGAGAATCAGCGGAATCGTAGCCATCTGCATGATGTTGGCTTTGGTCGCGTTGCGCGTACCGTGTCGCGCGCAAACATGCGCGATTTCATGCGCCATCACGCCGGCCAATTCCGATTCCTCATCTGCGCGCAATACCACACCGCTATTCACGTAAAAGAATCCGCCGGGGAGCGCGAAGGCGTTCACCACGTCGGAATCGATCACCTTGATGGTAAAGGGAACTTGCGCGTCCGAATTGCGCACCAGGTTTTGGCCCACGCGGTTGACGTATTCGGTCACCACCGGGTCGGTGATGAATTTCGAGACGCGGTCCACTTCCTGAGCCAGCTGCTTGCCCAGCGCGATTTCATGTTCGATGGAATAGAAATCCGGTCCGTGCCCGACTTTGCGGTTGCCGACGGCGTTGACGTCCGCCTCGCTGCCGCTCTTCACGCCCGGCTTAGTTCCGGGCTGGTCCGAGGGGGTCGCGTCGGGAGGCGGAGTCGGCTGGGCATCGGGGCTGGTTTGTGCGGGCTGTTGCTGCGATTGCTGGTCCGTGGGTTGCTGCTGCGCCGGCGGCTGCTGCGGCGTTGGCGGTGGCGATTGCTGTTGGGCGAATGCTGCTGGATAGGCCAGCGCTGCGGTCAATAGAACTGCTCCAATTTGCCTGACCCACGGATTCATGCGCCACCTCCGGCGAGTCTCGACCGAATTATACACCCGATATGCCGCTCACTCTGGATACTTCGATGTCGCCCTGTCGAAAAAGGGTTTCTTGGCCTGATGCGAATTCTCGGAAGCGTATTGACGCCCCGCACGAATCTGACTAAATTCGTTCCTGGCCATTATGTCCATACAAAAAATACAGGTCGGGCAGGTTTGGAAAATGGACTCCAGCGGAGAAACCTACCTGATTACAAAGGTTTACAGCGAAGCCCTGGCGACGTTCGCGCTGGTGAGGAAGGCTGGAGCCGAAAGCGAGGCGCCGCTGCGCGTGCGCGTGGAGCGCAATTCCCAGGGACAGAAGCTGGTCGGCTTCACTTTCGCGCAGGGCGGCGAGGACTTCTAACGTAACGCCGGCTGCCAGCCGGCGTCTTTCCCCGAGAGAAGCTCCGCTCAAACCATCTGCCGTAGGCGAGGATTTAAGTGCTGGCCTTCAGCTCTCCACCGCGTAATGAATTCGCCCGCTTTGCGGAATTTACCATCCGGGGTGCGCTTGGAAAATCGCCGGCTGGCAGCCGGCGTCACGCCTCACACCGAGCGAACTGGCATTCTGGCAATATCGTCCACCGCTACGATTTCCCGGGTTAGAAACGGCTCGGCGTACTTCACGCCAATCATCCGCCCGTAGTAGCTGGCCATCACGCTCATCCGCGATTCGAGTTCGTCCAGCGGAATATACACTTTTGAGCGCTTGTCTTTGCGCGGCGGCGTGAACTGCGACTTGTAGGCCAGGATGGCGCGGCGGCGGCGATCGTATTCGGCGGTGATATCCACGGCGAGATTCGGCCGCACGCTTTCTTCGTAGGCGGTCGAATAGAGGATTTTAAACGGGCGGAACGCCTCGCCTCCGATCGGCAGCCGCTTCAGTCCCGCCAGAAAGCAGCCCTCGTAGCTCAGGCGTCCGGCATTGTAATGATCGGGATGGCGGCCCTCCCAGTAGGGCAGAATGACGGTGCGCGGCTGCAAATTGCGGATCGCGCGGGCCACTTCGAGCTTGTACTCCTCGTTTACCTCGAGACGCGAGTCCGGAAGGCCAAGATTCTCGCGCACCTTCACGCCCATGATCTTTGCGGCGGCAGCCGCTTCACGAGCGCGGATTTCCGGCGTGCCCCGCGAGCCCATCTCCCCTCGCGTTAGATCGAGAATTCCGGTGCGATAGCCGCGCGCGGCCATCTTGATCAACGTTCCGCCGCAGGTTAATTCCACATCGTCGGGGTGCGCTGCAATCGCCAGCACATCAAGCTTCATGTCGCCTCCGCGAATCGAGCGATTGTACTGCATTTCTCCGCGCCCTCTGCGCGTCTGCGGTGATTCCGGTGATTCGAGCATCCGAGTTGACACGCTAAGCCGCGATGCTAAGGTGATGCGGAAATCAAATTAGGTGCGGAGGTTTTCTCCATGCCCGAACTACCTCTAGCAGGTCAAGTGGCGCTGGTAACCGGCGCCGCAAAACGAATCGGCCGCAGCATCGCGCTGCGACTGGCTGCCGAAGGCGCGGATGTGGTGATCAATTACGCCACGTCAAAGGCCGACGCGGACGAAGTGGTGGGGAAGATCAACGCGCTAGGTCGCCGCGCGGCGGCCATTCAGGGCGATGTATCGAAGAAAGCCGACGTGATGAAGATGTTCGCCGCCATCGAGAAGGACTTTTCGCGTCTCGATATCCTGGTCAACAACGCGGGTATGTTCTTCGCCGCGGATTTCGAGACGCTGACGGAAGAGCAATGGGATCGCATCATGGGTACGAACCTGAAGGCGCAATTCCTGTGCGCGCAGGCCGCGCTGCCGCTTTTGCGCCGCAGTCCCAGCCCGCAAGCGCACATCGTCAATATTTCCTCGCTTGGCGGCATTTTGGCGTGGCCCGCGTTCACGCACTATTGCGTGTCCAAGGCGGGCGTGATTCACCTGACTAAATGCCTCGCGCGCGGATTGGGGCCGAAGATCCTGGTAAACAGCGTGGCGCCTGGCACGATTCAGTTTCCGGGCGAGGCGCCGGACGAGGACTACATCCGCCGAACCCCAGTCCATCGGACTGGCACTGGCGAAGACATCGCTGATGCGGTGGCCTACTTCGTGAAATCGAATTTCGTTACCGGGCAGATTCTCGCGGTGGATGGCGGGCGGATGCTGGCTTGAAAGCCGAAATCGGCTGGTTCTGAGGTATGTGTTTTTAGACGATTAGAAACGCGCTCGATCCTTTGTTTTGTAGGGTTTACGCCGGTTTCTAATCGCATCACAGACGATTAGAAATTGTTGGTTACGGGCGACTAGTAGGCCGCCAGTTTCTGCATCCCCGCCACGATCTTATCTGTATTCAGTTGCCAGGCCTTTTCCAGCGGCGGACTGAACGGCATGGCCGGAATATCCGGACCGGTGATGCGCGTGATCGGGCCATCCAGATCGTCGAAGGCTTCTTCGCCTACTATCGCTGCCAGCTCTGCGCCGATACCCATGGTGCGCTTGTCTTCATGGACGATCAGGCATTTGCTGGTTTTGCGGACACTGGTCAGGATCGTGTCCTTATCGAGCGGATTGAGCGTGCGCAGGTCCACTACTTCGGCTTCCACGCCCTGCTTGGCCATTTGCTCGGCGGCTTCGAGCGAGAGATGCAGCATCGAGCCGTAGGTCAGAACAGTCATGTCGCGGCCTTCGCGGCGAATGGCAGCCTTGCCGAGGGGCACGATGAAATCGTCCTCGGGCACTTCGCCCTTGATCGAGCGATACAGCTTCTTGTGCTCGAAGTAGAGCACCGGATTCGGGATCGCGGATGGCGGCCAGCAGTAATCCCTTCGCGTCGTACGCGGTCGCAGGCATTACGACTTTCAGCCCCGGCTCGTGGGTGAACCACGCAGCATTTTCCTGGGAGTGATAAAGGCCGCTGCCTGAGCTTCCGCCGCAGCAAATGCGCACCGTTATGGGCACTTTGAAGGCCCCATTGCTGCGGTAATGGATTTTCGCGGCTTGCTGGACAATGGCATCCATCGAGGGAGTAATGAAGTCGGCGAACTGAATCTCGGGCACAGGGCGCAGTCCCACCATGGCAGCTCCCAGCGCCGAGGCGATGATGTTATTCTCAGCCAGCGGCGTGTCCAGCACGCGGTCTTCGCCGTATTTTTCCCACAGCCCGGCAGTGGCTTTGAAAACGCCGCCGGACGGGCCGATATCCTCGCCCATGACGAAAACGCGATCGTCGCGCTCCATTTCCTGATCGAGCGCTTCGGTAATTGCGTCAATATATGTAATCGTTCGTGACATTCGCTCTCGGTTTCCTTCCGCTAATCAGCCCAAACGAAGTTGGTAATTTCCGACGCGTCGGGATAAGGGCTCTTCTCGGCGAATTCGACTGCTTCATCGATTTCGTGATTGATTTCGTCCACAATCTGCTTCTTTTTCGCCTCGGTGAGTACCTTCTTCTCGATCAAGGTCTTTTCGAAGGTCGCGACGGGATCCTTCTTCTTCCAGGCCTCGACTTCCTCCTTGGAGCGGTACTTGGCGGGATCGATTTCCGAGTGGCCGTACCAGCGATAGGTCTTGCACTCGATCATCGTGGGGCCTTCGGCGGCGCGGGCGCGGGCAATGGCCTTGGTGGCCGCATCGTAAACCGCGACCACGTCATTTCCGTCCACGCTGACGCCGGGGAAGCCATACGCCTTGGCGCGATCGGAGAGGTCCTTCAGCGCGGTTTGCAGCCGCAGAGGCACTGATTCAGCCCAGAGATTGTTCTGGCAGACGTAGACAATAGGCAGCCTGTGGACGCCGGCGAAGTTCAAAGCCTCATGGAAACCGCCGATGCTGGTGGCGCCATCGCCGAAGAACGAGACAACGACGCTGTCCTTACCCAGGCGCTTCAGCCCGAAAGCCACGCCGGTTCCCACGGCCAATTGGCCGGCGATACTGCTGGCAGGGGTAATCACATTCAGTTCGGGATAACCCATGTGCGCCGGGGAGGAGCGGCCGCGGTCGGGGCTGGTCGCCTTGGCGAAAAGCTGGGCGAAGCAGAACTTCAGCGGGGCGCCTTTAATGATGTTGGAAGTCCAGTCGCGGTGGGACGGGGCGATCCAGTCGTCTTTACGCAGCCCATAGGCGGCGCCGACTTCGGTGGCTTCCTGGCCTACTCCCGAGTAGAAATTGCCGCCGAACTTGCTCTGGCGAAAGAGGATACGTGCTTTTTCGTCGCACATCCGGCATTTCAGGACGCCGGTATAGAGGCCAATCAGCAGTTCGTTGGAATAGGCGGGCTTTTCAGTCTCGGGCTCCAGTACCGCCCGGCTTCCTTTTGATGCCATCTCTGCTCCTGTACGCAGGCTGAGTAAAAGCCTTCGCTAAGAATATAACATGAATGGGAAGCGGGTGCAGGGAGGGGTGCGGGAGATTTTTATGAGTTAACGCGTGAGAGTTCGTCGGCGGGCTTTGGGGTTTGCTCGGTCGTCGGATGCCGGATCGCCCTCAGGCCCGCGCTTGGTTTGGGCCTTGGCTGCAGATTGCTCGTCGGATGCCGGCAGAGACGCCGCCGCTACTTTAGAGTCTCGATGAAGCCTTGATCGGCCGGCAGGAAGTCTAGCTGGGATAGCTCATCCCTGCGGACCCAGCGCATCTGCTCGAAGGCTAGATTGTTCATTGAGCGCTTGTCGGTTGTAGCGGAGAAGAAGATGAGTTCGATCTCTCGCGACAGCTCGGCGTATTTGTGGCGGGTGCGATAGATTTCATCGCCGATCTGCGACTCTACTCCCAGTTCTTCCTTGAGTTCGCGGGCCAAGGCGGCTTGCGGGGTTTCGCCAGGGTGGACTTTGCCGCCGGGGAACTCCCATTTGAGACCGAAAGCGTCATTTTTGCGGCGCTGGCAGGCGAGGATTTTGCCGCCTGATTCGATTACCGCTGCGACCACCAGGATTCGCTCAGGGTTGTGCTTCGATTTCTGCACCAGTGTCCGCCGCGTCATTGCCGGACCAGCTCCGGATGGATTGCGCGCAAAAGTTCGCGCGCACCATCCACCAGCGGCGGGCCCGGAGTGTTTAACAATTCGTCGCGAATTACGACTACGCGGCGATTCTTAATCGCCGGCACATCGCGCCAGCGCGGGTTCTGCAGCGCTCGTCGCGGATCGGCGCGATTACCAGTGGCCGTCCACGCGAGAATAATCACGTCGGGGGCGGCTCTTGCTACCTGCGCGTCGCTCGTGCGCCGGCCGGCTGGAACTGCCATCTTTCCACCGGCGAGCTGGATAAGCTCGGCGACCCAGGGCGGGGAACTAATTCTCGGATTCGGCCAGGCCTCGGCATAGACGCGCGCATGGCTTTTTGCTCGGGAGGCGAGGCGCGCGATTCCGGCGAATTGGTGTTTCATTCGCAACGTCAATTTATCGGCGCGTGGGCGCTGCTCCGTCAGGCGTCCCAGGCGTGCAATATCCGCGTAGATATCTGCGAGGCTGCGAGGATTCAACGCGACGAACGTAGCCGGTAGCTTCAGGAGTTCGCCCACAACTTCCGGGCGGAAGGGAACGGAGCCAACGATTAAAGTGGGGCGCAGGCACGCGACTTCGCGGATGTCTAGTTTCCAGCAGTCTCCTACGCGCGGCAGCCGTCCGACTCGGGCCACTTCGCCGCACCATTTACTTACGGCCACGACGTTTTGGCGCGCGCCGATCGCAAAGAGGATGGAGGTCGCGTCCGGTGCCAGCGAGACGATCCGCTCTTCGCTGTTTCTTATCGTGCGCGGCATGAAGCTTTTGATTCTACTCGCGTGAGCGCCGCGCTTGCACCCCAAGTAGCGCCGGCGTCGAAAATGAAGCGTTTGCGGCAGTGCGAGGTCCGCGCATGAGTGCGAGCCTTAGCGGATCCCAATACGCCGGATGCCGGCAGAGACGCCGGCGCTACTTGACTGCACAGCGCGTTTTTTGAGACGCTCCGCGCAGCATTACCCCAGCCCGCGCTAGGAGGAATCACATGTCGATTTATCTCACCCAGGTCGCTTACAACCCGGAAGCTTGGACCAAGCTTGTCGCCAATCCACAGAATCGATTCGACGCCATTCGCGGACCGATTGAAAGCCTTGGAGGAAAGTTGCTGCACGGCTGGTTTGCCTTTGGCGAATACGACGCCGTCTGTGTAATTGAAATGCCCAGTCAAATCGAAATTGCTGCTATTGCCATCGCGTTTTCCGCTGGCGGAGCCTGCAAGGGCGTGAAAACTACGCCGCTCATGACTGCTGCGGAAGGAATCGATGCGCTCAAAAAGGCGGCCAAGTGCGGTTACAAAGGGCCGGCCGCTAAGGCTGCTTCGGCGCGCTAACTGCTTGCTTGCGAAATCTCAGGTTCGAACAGCGGGCCCCGGATTCTTCGGGGCCCGAATTATTTGCAGTGATAGCGCCGGCTTGTCCTGAGCCTCAAAGGGCGTCTCTGCCGGCATCTGAGGAAGTCAACTTTCGACATGGGCTTCGGCTCGCCGCGGACTCCAGAACACCAAGAAGGGCATCGAATCAAATTTGCGGTCCGCGCAGACTCGGCGTCATCATTTACTCGCGCGGTCGCGAGATGCCGGCAGGAACGTCCTTCGAGGCTCAGGACAAGCCGGCGCTACAAAAAAAACGCCGGAGCCTTGCGGCCCCGGCGCTTGAACTTCGTTGTGACTCTGCTGCTACTACTGTTCCTTTTCCACCTTCTTGATGCTCGGTTTCGCAAGTTGCCATAGGATGTCCACATCGGAAGCATCGTTCGGATAATACTGCGCCGACTTCTGTCCTGAAGGCAGCAGCACCACATCCGCGCGACGATTGTAGGCCAGCCAGGTGGTCCGCTTGTTGGAGTGCTTCTTGGACTCCTTCGCCGGATTGGCTTCTTCCAGTCCCTTCACTTCATCCTTGGTCAAGTTGCGCTCCTCGCCGTAAGCCGCGGTCTCGATCTTGTCCGAGGCCACGCCCTGATCGACCAAATACTGCTTGATCTTCTCCACGCGGCGTTCGCTCAATTCCTGATTGTGCTTCTTGCTGCCGCGCTGATCGGCATAGGCGGTGATGGAAAGCTTGGCGGTCTCGTCGTACTCCAGATACTTCTTGAAGCCCGCGGCAAGCTCGGTCAAGTGCGTGGACTGGCTCTTTAGCAATCCAGTCGTGGGATGCTTCGCATCGGGATAATCCGTGGGATAGAAGATGCTGTAGAGCACCACGGTGGGCACCGGCTCGATCGAGCCCGTGATGTGCACCGAGGCCGTCTGCGTGGAAGAGCCGCCGCAAACGTTCGTGGCGTTCATGGTGTAAGTGTTGGTCTCGTCCACCGGGCCAAGATCGGTCTTCTTGGGATTGGCCTGGATGGACTGGCTGCCGTTGAGGTCCACTTTGCCGATGGGATCGATGTTGACGTTGTCGGCGTTCGAAGTGGTCCACGTCAGCGTGGTGGAATCCTGCACTTTCACCTTTTCGCCGATCTTGCGGTAGTGCAGCTCGGTCGGATTCGCCGCGAGAGTCGCCTGCACAACCGTATTGACGTTTACGGTGGAGCTGGAAGTCGCGGTTCCGCCCGGGCCAACTTCGGTCAGCGTATAAGTTGTAGTCGCGTGCGGCGAGACGGACTGGTTGCCGGTGGTGGCCACGTCGCCGACGTTGCTGATGTTCGCGCGCACGGCATCATTGGCGCTCCAGTTCAGCGTTGAAGATTGCCCGCAATTAATCTGCGTGGTGGAAGCTGAGAATCCGCCAATCGTGACCGGAGCAACGACGACAGTCGCGCTGGCAATGCCGGCCTTGAAACGCGCCAGCGAGCCCTTCTTCTGCAACGCCTCGCCGCGCGGCCAGGGCTTATTCTCGGTCGCTCCGTTCTTGTTCAGGTCGATGATCACCTTTTGGTTCGCCGCCACATTCACGGTGCCGGACCACACGTCGGTCCCATTGCGCGTCACCGTAATATTGTGCGATCCGGGCGGCACTAGCAGTTCCTGCTTCCAGATCCAATCCCAGTCGAATTCGTCCACGTGCCCTACGAAATAATCAGGAGTCTTGCCCTCGAGCAGGACGGCCGAGCGCGGCGATCCCTTGAACTGGATGCGGCCCCACGGCCCGCTCACGTTTCCGCCGTAGGCCTCGAGCTTCACGTCGAGATTGGTGGTCTTGCCCGCATCAATGTTCACGTCCTGGGTGTTAATTTTGTACCCATAGTTGACGACCGCCACCGTGTGTTTCCCCGCCGAAAGCGAGATCGTATGGTTGCCGTCGTTGATGGCCTTGCCATCCACAAACACGTACGCCTGCTTGGGCGTGACATGAATCTTCAACTTGCCGTCTTGCGCGTATGCTGATCCCGCGCACAGCATGAACGCCGCGGCAACGAGCGTGATCCACACGCGGAGATGTCGTGTAAACATTCTATGGCCCTCCTCAGGGCTACTGCGCAAACTTTTTACCGGGTCCCAAGAATCGAGGTTCGCTGGACGCATAAAAATACCTGCCAACTGCGTGCCTGTCAATGATTTATCGAAAAAATCCCATTTTCAAAAGTTCTGCACACTTCTATCACTGCCAAGCGGTTTCATCGTAGAATTGGGAGTTCGCACCATGTTCAGTCCCGCGGTTATAGACCACTTCAAAAATCCCCGGAATGCTGGCGACCTTTTAGATGCCACGGCCGTGGTCGAAGTGACAAATCCTGTCTGCGGCGACATCCTGCGCCTGGCGGTGAAGACGGACGGCGGAAAAGTCGTCGCCGCGCGCTTCAAGACGCGCGGCTGCGTCACGGCGATAGCCTGCAGTTCCTACGTAGCAGAATGGCTGGAGGGGAAGACCTTCGACGACGTGCGTAATTTTACCTACGAACAAATCTCCGAGGGACTAGGCGGCCTGCCCCCAGCCACCATGCACGGCGCGCAATTAGCGCACGACGCGCTAACTGCACTCCTAACCAAGCTTCGCTGATCGAGGAGGCAGCCGTAGGGCCCGGTCTTAAGCCGGGACTCTTCGTGCACAATCGCCCCAACAAGTCGTGTCGCGCAAGGCTGCTCACCCCAACCGCGAAAGCGCCGAGGGATCATTCAAATTCAAGACCACGCCCTCTTCTTCGGTCGCAACTTCTTCGATTTCGTCTGCGATGAGCCCGCACCACGGCCCGCGCTCCAACATCCATCGGCGCGTTCATCAACTCCGAGAACAATCCGCTGGCAAAAAGAACGGGATGCCCGCGCCGCCCGCGATACGTCGGAAGAACAATGGCTTTCTTCGAGCGATCAAACGCCGCCACAATTTCTCCGATGAGCCGCAAAGTAATCAGCGGATGATCTACAGGGCAGATCAAGCGCCGCCTCGATATCTTCGCCTTCGGCATGCTGCGTAGTCCCGCATGAATCGAAGAAAGCGGCCCGCGCTCCCATTCCTCATTCATCACAATCTGCTCGGCCTTCACCGGCAGCTTGCCGCGAATTTCGTCCGCGCCCGCGCCCAACACCACGCGCGTAACCCCAACGCGCGGATGGCGCGTAGCAGCCAGCAAGTGCTCGACGAAGGTCAGCCCATGGTAGGAAGCCAGCGCCTTGGGGCTGCCCATGCGCCGCGATTCGCCGCCGGCCAGAATCAGCGCCGCAATCATGGAAGATTCACGTGGGGATCAATCGTGCTCGGAATGTACCAACGTCTTGAGCGCCGCGGATTTGTGCGTGACGTTTTCCGATTTGCGGCGAACCGCAATGAGTTCCGCGGTGATGCTGACGGCGATTTCTTCCGGCGTCAGCGCACCAATTTCCAGCCCCACCGGCGCGAATACGCGCTCGAATTTCTCTGCAGGGATGCCGCTTTTCTCGAGGGCCTTGTAAACCGAAATCACTTTGCGCTTGCTACCGATCATCCCGACGTAGCGCGCCTCAGTCTGCACTGCCCATTCCAGCACGCGCATATCATCTTTATGCCCGCGCGTCACGATCACCAAGTAGGTCGATGCGTTCGGCCGGATCTTCGCAAACGCGTCCTCGTAGCTGGTATAAATCTCGCCGGCCATCGGAAAGCGCTCGGCATTCGCAAAGCTCTCGCGGTCATCTACAATCCCAATCCAGAATCCCGCGAGCGCAGCCACTTTCGCCACCGCGGTAGAAACATGCCCGCCGCCAAAAAGAAAAAGCCGCGGCTGCGGCAAAATCGGCTCGACGAATACTTCCAGCGTGCCTCCGCAAATCAATCCCGAATCGTAAGCCGCTTCGTTATTCAAATTGAAAGTCATCTTCCGCGGCGTCTCCGCATTCATCACATCCTTAGCAGCGGCCCAGACCTCCGCCTCCACGCACCCGCCGCCAATCGTCCCGGCAATCGATCCATCCTCGCGCACCAACATTCGCGAGCTCTCAAACGAAGGAATAGACCCGTTCGTATGCACAATGGTAGCCAGCGCCCCGCGTCGCCCCTCGCTCCGCATCTTCACAATCTCTTCAAATAGGTCCATACGAAGTGTCGCTCTTGTAGGGGAGAGTCAATAGATCCTCCCGCAGTTAGGCTCTCTTCACTTAAGGTTAGAACTCGCCATCAACCCTGTCAATTTCTTAGACCGTGCAACGCTTAAACAATTGCGTGATCGTCGCGACGGGACTATTATTAGGCCCAACCAAGGTATGCGAGAACTATCAACATTCGAAAAGGTACTCCTGTTCGCCGGAAGTCTAGTATCCGTGGGGGGCGTGTGTTGGCTTCTCTACTACCGGCACAAACCTGCGGGCTTGCTCGAGGCTACAGGTCAGTGGTGCGCCTTCGTGAGCCTCCTGGGCTTGCTCATTTTCTGCTACGCGATGCGCTTCGCGGGCGTGGCCCGCAAAGCGAACTGGTCGCCGCAACGGTGCCAATGGCTTCCGGCGACTCCCTTCTTTATGCTGATTGCACTCTTCGCGGTTAAGAGTTCAGTGCGGGCGGCTATTCCCGTGTTGATCTCGTCGGGAATCTTGACCGGCATTCTTTGCAGAAGGTTGGCGTATCCAGACTTGCGCGCGGAAGAAGCGTACCGAGACAAAGGACAGCTTCACGTCTTCCCGAAGTGAGCGTACGCAGACGGTGCACGTCATTCCAGCGAAATCGAAAATCTTTAGCGAACGGCACGGCGAGACTTAGAGGGATCGATGAAAAGAGTCGCGCTTGTGATCCTTCGGCTCTTTAGCGGCGCCGTCGGGCTCCTCCTGGTGCTTATGGCGTGCCGAACCGCGTTTGAAACCGCTAAGCGCTATCGCTACCCATCACTCCTGGATACGGTGCCGCGATTTACATTGCCAGGCGAGTTCGAACTTTGGCTCGCCATCGTGGGTTTCTTGGTGGGCGGCATCTATCTAAGCAAATCGGCAATAACGGGATCTTGGAGACTGATGCGATAGGCGATCCGAATTTCTCACGACTGCCACGAGACGACGCCTCGGCTTTTCCTCCGCGATCTCCGGTTTACAGGGTGAAATCTCGATGCTACTTTGTCCACTCTAGAATGAAAGCCATCATCTTTACGAGCACGGCGGGCCCGAAGTCCTTCGCTACGACCGATGTCCCCGAACCATTCATCGGAGCGAATGACGTCCTCGTGCGCGTGCGCGCCTGCGCGCTAAATCATCTCGATCTGTGGGTGCGCAAAGGCATCCCCGGCCGCAAAATTCCGCTGCCGCACATCCCCGGCAGCGACATCTCCGGCGAAGTCGCCAAAATCGGCGCGAACGTCACGCGCTTCAAGCCCGGCGACAAAATCATCCTCAATCCGGGCATTTCCTGCGGCCAATGCGCGCAATGTCTTTCCGGCAACGACAATCTCTGCCGCCAGTACGGCCTGTTCGGCGAACCGCATCCCGGCGGCTGCGCCGAATTCGTGCGCGCGCCGGAAACTAACGTCGTGCCGATGCCCAAGAATCTGAATTTCGAAGAAGCCGCCGCCGTGCCGCTGGTTTTTCTGACCGCGTGGCACATGCTGATCACCCGCGCGCGCCTCGCGCCCGGCGAAACGGTGCTCGTGCTGGCAGCCGGCAGCGGCGTCGGCAGCGCCGCGATTCAAATCGCCAAAGCGATGAGCGCGAAAGTAATCGCCACAGCGGGCAGCGAAGAGAAGCTGCAGCTGGCCAAAAAACTCGGCGCCGACGAGACCATCAATCACAGTACGCACAAAATCCACGAAGAAGTACGCCGCCTCACCAATCGCCGCGGCGCCGACGTAGTCTTCGAACACGTAGGCGCGGCCACCTGGGACCAAAGCGTAGCCTCGCTAACGCCCGGCGGCCGCCTGGTAACCTGCGGCAACACCACCGGCTACGACGTGCACTTGGATCTGCGTTTCCTCTTCAGCCGCCAGCTAAGCCTGCTAGGCAGCTTCATGGGCAGCAAAGCCGAACTCTATTCGGTGCTGGAGCTTGGTAGAACGAGGCATCCTGAAACCAGTAATCGACAAAATCTACCCGCTAGAAAAAGCCGCCGAAGCCCACGCCCGCCTGGAAAACCGAGAACAATTCGGCAAGGTAGTTCTTCAAGTAGCGCCGGTTTAGCCTGAGATACGAAGGGCGTCTCTGCCGGCATCCGGCGAGCAAAGCCCAGCTAGAAGCAGCTAACTACCGCGTATCTAGCCGTCGTTACTTCGCGATTGTAGATTTCACCTGTAGCAAATCCCATTTGTTCCCGTAAAGATCCTGAAACACGACAACGGTTGCATATTCTTCCTCGCGCGGCTCCTCCAAGAACTTGATCCCGCGTTCCTTCATCCCCCGATAATCCCGCCAAAAATCATCCGTCCGCAAAAACAAAAACACGCGCCCGCCAGTCTGATTCCCGATGCGGCTGACTTGCTCCGGAGTAACCGCCCGAGCCAGCAACAAAGAAGTCCCGCGCGAATCCGAAGGCGCCACAACCACCCATCGCTTTCCCGTCGCCCATAGCGGTATCTTCGATCAACTGAAACCCGAGCGCCCCAGTGAAGAAGGCGATGGCCTCATCGTAATCGCGAACCACCAGCGCCACATGACCAAGCGTTTGCATACACTCAAACCGCCCGATGCGACATGAGTTATCGCTAGAGCCACCACGAACGGCTTATCGGGCGGGCGCTTGAGACCTCGTCTCCGCGGCCAACATCGGGACTAAGCGTAACCCCGATGCTCACGTCACAGAACGGAATTTCGGCCGTGCACCAATCTTACGCGAGAAACCGGGAGGGTTAAAGCACCCTCCCCTGCACTTTCGCGCTTTCCGATTTCGCTTCGGAATATTCAGACAGACTCTGAAGCCTGCGTCCGCTCGCGGAGGTTTCTAAGACAGAAACTCCCCATCTAACCCCTTCGTCCTGCGGCATCTAGAGGTGCTTCGTTTCCAAAGCAACTCCCAGCTAATTCGCGCCGATTGGGCATTCCACTTCACGATAAGATAATTCTTGGGAGGCGTCTATCCTCGAAGAAAACAAACAGCCGGCTCAGCACACACGCGCGTCGTGGCGTCGCGTCGAGCAGCGCCAATGGTGGCTGTCGTCCTCGAGCGTCGTCGTCACGCTGCTGCTCACCGCCGGCATCGTCCTGATCGCGTTGCCGATCATGATGCCCGGCATCTCGACCTATTACGCGGGCACCGGCATCGGCATCCGCGGCCTGATCGGCGTCGTACTGCTCTTCGATATATACGTTCTCTTCCAGCAACTGCAAATTCATCGCTACCGCAAGCGCCTCGCCGAGCGCGAAGAACTCTTCCGCCTGATCAGCGAAAATGCCGCGGACATGATCGCGCTGGTGGACGTCGGCGGCCGCCGCATCTACAACAGCCCTTCCTACGAAACGATGCTCGGCTACACCGAGCAGGAACTAGCCCAAACTTCGGCCTTCGATCAAATCCATCCCGACGATCATCGCAAAGTAATGGAAGCCGCGCTGGAGACGCGTCGCACCGGGCAAGGCCGCTGCATCGAATATCGCATCCGCCACAAGGACGGCCGCTGGCTGACTCTCGAATCCACCTCCAGCGCCGTGAGAAACAACGCCGGCGACGTCGAAAAGCTGGTCATCGTCAATCGCAACATCACCGAGCGCAAATATCTGGAAGAGCAGCTTTCCCTTTCGCAAAAACTCGAAGCCGTCGGACGCCTTTCCGGCGGCATCGCCCACGATTTCAATAATCTTCTCGGCGTGATTATCGGCTATGCCGAAGCCCTCGAGCAGCGCCTGCCGCAAACCGATCCCATGCGCGAGCCGGTGGACGAAATTCAGAAAGCCGGCAAACGTGCCGCCGCGCTCACGCAGCAGCTTCTCGCCTTCAGCCGCAAGCAAGTCCTCGAGCCCAAAGTGCTCGATCCCAATGTTGTGCTCAGCGAAGTCGAAAAAATGCTCCGCCGCCTGATTGGCGAGGATATCGAGCTGCAAATCTCTCTCGGCCACAATCTCGGCCGCGTGAAAGCCGACCGCAGCCAACTCGAGCAGGTAATGCTGAATCTCGCCGTCAACGCGCGCGACGCCATGCCCCAAGGCGGCCGCCTGCGCATCGAAACGAAGAACGTGCAGCTCACCGAAGCCGATCAATCCCGTTTCCGCTACGTGATTCCCGGCCCCTACGTTCTAATCCGCGTGATTGACACCGGCTGCGGCATGGACGCCGAGCTGCAATCGCACATCTTCGAGCCTTTCTTCACCACCAAAGAAAAAGGCAAGGGCACCGGCCTCGGCCTCGCCACCGTTTACGGCGTGATCAAGCAAAGTGAAGGCTACATCTGGGTGGAAAGCGAAGTGGGGAAGGGAACCGAGTTCAAAATTTATCTGCCGCGCGCCGAAGAAGTCGCGGAAGAAATCGCGCAGCCAGTCGCATCGGACACCAGCTTCCGCGGCGCCGCAAAAATCCTGCTGGTGGAAGACGAAGACTCGCTGCGCAAGCTGACGCGCACCACGCTGCAAAGCCTCGGCTACTCCGTGCTCGAAGCCCGCGACGCCGCCAACGCCCTGGCCGTCGCCGCCGAAACCGAAGGGAATATCGATCTGCTACTCACCGACGTGGTCATGCCCGGCATGAGCGGTCGCACCCTCGCCGAAAAAATGATCGCCGTGCGCCCCGACATCAAAGTCCTCTACATGTCCGGCTATCCCGACGGCGCCATCGTCACTCACGGCGTGCTCAATCCCGGCATGTTCATCCTGCGCAAACCGTTCACCCGCGACGAACTCGTGCGCCGAGTAGAAGAATCATTAGCTCAGCGCTTAGTGAACCAAGGCGCCCGCAACTAACGTGCGCGCGCGTTCGCCCTTTCGATCAAGCCAGCGCGGCGTCATTCCGAACGCAGTGAGGAATCCGCTCTTGCTGCCTTCACCGACGGCTCCGCTGAAATCCTGGCCGCGCGTTGGCCTTTCGGTCGTAGGGGCGGCGCTTGCTCCGCCCGCCAGCGTAAAAACGGGCACGACGTTGCCCACTCGCCTCAACGTCAATCGAATCTCCTGGCACCATCGCCGCAATCCGAGGATCACGACCAAGGAGCGCCCATGCACCGTCTCCTCCTGATCGACGACGACGAATCCGTCCGCAAAGTCATGCGCTTCCGCCTGGAAACCGACTTCGCCATCACCGACACCGGCTCGCCCGAAGAAGCCCTCGCGCTGGCCCTAAGCGAAAAGCCCGATGCCATCCTCCTCGATCTCATGATGCCCAAACTCTCCGGCTTCGAAATCTGCCAGACGCTTTCCGCGCTCAGCTTCACGCAGCTGATTCCCATCTTCATCGTCAGCGGCGAATCCGCCGGCCGCTACAAAGATTTCTGCGAAAGCCTCGGCGCCAAAGGCTATTTCCAGAAGCCGGTGGACTTCATCGCCCTGAAAGCCCGCCTCGATTGGGCGCTGAACGTCGATCGCCCCGATCGCCGCGCCGAACCGCGCGTGCGCCTGCGTATCATGCTCAAACTCCGCGGCCAGAATGCCGAAGGCAAACCGTTCGAACTCCTCACCATCACCGAAAACGTAGGCACGCGCGGCTTCGCCTGCGGCTGCACGCAAAAGCTCGCCATCGATTCCATAATCGATGTCTTCACCGTAGCCCAAGGCGAAAAGCTAGCCGGCAAAGCCCGCGTAGCCCGCGTAGATTGGCCCAACACCCCGGGCCAACTCTATGGCTTCCAATTCCAAGCCCCGCCGAATGATTGGATCCTGAAATAGCGGCGCTCAACGGCGCGATTCGTCTGGCCGCAGGTACCTTCTCTAGGTCTCGCGAATTTAATGCGCTGTGCCGCGAACCATTGTCGGGTAGTGGTGAACGAAGATGAAGCCGTGCCGCACCCGCCGTCAGCAGGCTGAAACAACGCAGCACGCCGCTGCCAAACAGAAACGACAGCAGCACAATCAATCCAACGGCAGTGAGGAAGATGCAGAACATAAGGAATGCAGCGAAGACGTTTCGCACTGGAAATAGCACCCCGATTGCAATCACTGTGATGAGGCAACCTGCAGCGAGAGATTTCCACCTTCGATTGCGCGTCATGGCACTGCTATGCTCCCACTTGCCAGTCTCTGCGTATGTGATGCTCGGCACACGTACCCGTGACGCCACACGCGGGCGCCCGCGTGGCGCGATTCAGTAGCGAGCATTTCAGCGGCTTCCCGGGCGACATCGCCGCTGCGAAGGATTGGCGCGCCTCACTCCACGCACGTAATATACAATCGCCTCCGGAGCCAGGAACTCCGCGCATGTCCGATGCCGCATCGCTCTATCTGGAGCTAACCAAGCGAGCCCTGACATTTCTGCTCTACGGCCAGGAACTCTACACGCCCGCCGAACGTCCCAAGAGCCGCATCAAGCGCCTATTCTTCGACCGCATGATTCGCCGCGGCGTAATCCCCATGCGCCGCGTGCAAATCGATCGCGAACGCCGCCGCCAGGGACTCGACTTCCCGCCGCAAGCACTCACCATGATCGGCATGAAGCGCCTCGACAATCTGCAGGCCTGCGTCGAGGACCTCCTGCAAAAGCAAGTCTCCGGCGACCTGATCGAAGCCGGCACGTGGCGCGGCGGCGCGGCAATTTTTCTGCGCGCCATCCTGAAAGCTCACGGCATCACCGACCGCATCTTGTGGGTCGCCGATTCCTTCGAGGGCCTTCCGCAAACGAACGCGAGCGCCTATCCCGCCGACGTCGGCTCCTACAATTTCGAGAATCCATTTCTAGCCGTGCCTCTCGAAACCGTAAAGCTGAACTTTAGCCGCTTCGGCCTGCTCGACGATCAGGTCCGCTTCGTAAAAGGCTGGTTCAAAGACACGCTACCAAAGCTGCAAAGCGAAAAATGGTCGCTAATCCGCATCGATGGCGACATGTACGAATCCACCCTCGACGCGCTGCGCAATCTCTACCCCAATCTAACTTCAGGCGGCTACGTCATCATCGACGACTACGGCCTGCCCAGCTGCCGCGAAGCCGTAAACGACTTCCGCGACGCCAACCAAATCACCGAGAGCATCCAACCCATAGACACCACAGGAATCTACTGGCAGCGCCAGCGCTAAACTAAATCCTGGCACCGCAAGCCAAGAGTCCGCGGTTGCATCTGGATTCCATCGTGGCAGCCCCCTCATTGAATGCTAGTGCGAGCCTCCGCAGTTTGGTGGCAGCCTCCTCATTTATGAGGGGGAGGAGCGCTTAAGCGCTCCGGATAACGGTGGTCATTTCTCAATGCGCTTTAGCGCTGGGCACTAACGCAACCGGTACCGCGCCGTTAGCTCACGGAGTGGTAGAATGCCCCGTCGCCACGCATGAGCGCCACTCCGGAAAATACCGAGGGCTGGAAAAGGGTGGGCCACCCGCAGATCGGAAAGTACGGAACGATCCAACATGTCTACGAAGGCACAAACGGAGTCACTGTGTGCAGGAAACGGCGGGTAGAAACGCAGATAAAGCGATCACCGCATATTTTACGGGCAGCAAACCATGAGACTGACGGCGAGCGACATACAGCAGATTCTCAATGTCGAGGATGTCGAGGGCCTGCTCAGCTTAGGTGCGCCTAGCGACGAATATACCTCCGAAGCAGAGATGATTAGCGAAGCAATTACGCGCCTCGGCGAGCTTGAGCTGAGCCAAGAAGCCGTGGAGACAATCGTCAGAAATGTATGGGTTAAAATGTTCGGTCCCTTCACCGAAGACCAGTTCAACAAACGTGGTCCAGTTCTATCAAATCTCGCTCGGCAGCTGCTGATCCTCTCTCAAAAGCCGCCTAGAAGCAAAGAGGCGGGTGGCCCACGCTTCTGATGGTGTTGTCTTTAGGGGTGGTCCTCGATAAGAACGAAGGCGTTGTCAAGCAACACTTATCCTTCGCAGTGTTTTTCGCACCGCGTGCTTGCCAGAGAGTTGGAGGACGAAGAACTCTGGAAATCTCACGGTGAATCACTTCTCGGCGAAACCGTTCCACCAACCATCGATACGGCCTGCAACTTTGGCCATGATTCTTCTTGCGAATCCCCCGATTGTGCGGGCCGGGTGGGAGCCTCCTCATTCATGAGGGGGAAGGAGCGCTTCTGCGCTCCGGAAAAAAGTGGCCTTATGTCGGTGCGCTTTAGCGCTGGGCTTCAACGCGCGTCGTTACCTAAGCGGCGCCCTGGCACTTACCGGTGCGCTTCTGATAATCGCTGACTTGTTGATTCGTCGCCTGAACCTCGGCAAATAAACCGCAAACTGCGATCTGCCCGTCGGTGGGAGATCCACGCCTAGCGAAGGCTGGGGCTTTTCGGCCCGTCCTTTGACTTTTTTCCGAGCTTCGTACTGCTACTAAAGTACCATCGACATACCATAACTCTTACGCTATATAGGGCTGGGGTGTCGGCAGTCGCGGCGCGCGGCGCCGGTTCCCATAGCGACGCAGATTTGCGCGCCAACGAGGATAGAGGTGCGATTAAAGATGTTTGGCATCGACGCCAACGCGAGTACCACTTGGGAAAGGGCACCGTTCCTCGTCCAATCTCCAACATCAAACCTCCAATCTCCAATTTCTAATCGCAACACTGAATTATTAGAAACGCCTCTAACCCGCTGGAAACAAAGGACGCGACCCCTTTCTAATCGAGACATAAGAGAGCACCTGCGATCACTCCTCGGAACTCTGCGCTATCATGCGTCAATGCGGATTGAATTGTTCGGCCGGAAAGTACGTAGCAGGACAAAGGGTGCGCCACCCGCCATTCCCACCCTCAAACCGACGGAAACACCGATACCGCCCCGTTAACGCCGACAGTGCTATCATCCCCCGCAACGGCTTCAACAATGCGGCCGGAACTACGCAGAAAGACAGGTTGAGCCACTCGCCCCATGCTCGAGCTGCCTAAAGTCATTTCGAAAAAATCCTGGTTTCTTATATTTAATGTGCTGACGATCACCTACTTAATTTCGACAAAGACCTTGGTTTGGGATGCTGTTTCAATCATCTCTTGCTTTCTTTCACTGCTCATGATGAATTGCATCGGGCGCTTCTGATAATCGCTGACGTTTTGATTCGTCGCCTGAACCTCGGCAAATAAACCGCAAACTGCGATCTGCCCGTCGGTGGGAGATCCACGCCTTGCGAAGGCTGGGGCTTTTCGGCCCGTCCTTTGACTTTTTTTCCGAGCTTCGTACTGCTACTAAAGTACCATCGACATACCATAACTCTTACGCTATATAGGGCTGGGGTGTCGGCAGTCGCGGCGCGCGGCGCCGGTTCCCATAGCGACGCAGATTTGCGCGCCAACGAGGATAGAGGTGCGATTAAAGATGTTCGGCACCGACGCCAACGCGAGTACCACTTGGGAAAGGGCACCGTTCCTCGTCCAATCTCCAACATCAAACCTCCAATCTCCAATTTCTAATCGCAACACTGAATTATTAGAAACGCCCCTAACCCGCTGGAAACAAAGGACGCGGCACCTTTCTAATCGAGACATAAGAGAGCACCTGCGATCACTCCTTGGAGCTCTGCGCCCTCAGCGTCTCTGCGGTGCATCTTCGCCGTTTCGCAGGTCGCGGGTCGCAAATCAAGGGTCGCGACTTCTCCAGCCCCCGCGCCGGCGATCTCTCTTCGCCTCGTCTTCCAACCTCCAACTTCGAACCTCAAGTTTTCAGAAAACTGAATCATCAGCCCGCACCCGCACCCAATTCCTAATCGACCATACTCGAAAATTAGAATCCACCGTAACTCGCAGAAAACAAACGACGGAGGTCATTTCTAATCGACCCAAAATGAGAGTAGCGCTGTTCAGTCTGCTGAACGGATTGCACTCCGGCAGCAGCGGTGCGAAAATGAATTTAGCCGCGCCGCACGTTGCGCGCGCAGCCGCCGCAGCACCGAAAGGCGCACATGGCCGTTGAACTCGCAAAAGGCGTAACGCTCGAGCGTCCCGGCGAGGACGCCAACTTCCTCAAAGAAGAAGGCATCCTCTTCGCCTCGCTCGACAAAGTGGTCAACTGGGCGCGCCGCAGCTCCATCTGGCCGATGTCCTTCGGCCTGGCCTGCTGCGCCATCGAGATGATGTCCATGGCCGCCTCGCGCTTCGACATCGCGCGCTTCGGCGCCGAAGTCTTCCGCGGCTCCCCGCGCCAGTCCGACCTGATGATCATCGCCGGCCGCGTCTCGGTGAAAATGGCCCCGGTGATCAAGCAGCTCTACGATCAAATGCCCGAGCCCAAATGGGTGATCTCCATGGGCGCCTGCGCCACCAGCGGCGGCGTCTTCAACAACTACGCCGTGGTGCAAGGCGTGAACCAGATAATCCCCGTGGACGTTTACGTCCCCGGCTGCCCGCCGCGCCCCGAAGCCCTGCTCTACGCCATCATGCAGCTGCAAAAGAAAATCGACGCCGAGCGCGGCAGCTTCCGCCGCTCCCTGAATTTCCTAAAGCAGTAGCCGCCACGCCAATGCGAAAAACAAAGGGCGCGCAGGCAAACGGGCAGAAGCTCGCGCGGACGCCCGGCGGTACCGCTGACGCTATTGCGGCCGTAGGGGCGGGGCTCGCTCCGCCCGACGGCGACGATCGCGCAAAACGCGAGATCGCCGCCACGTTTGTTGCGCAAAAAACGAAGGCGAATGGCGAAACATTTTTCCCGCGGTTGCCCGGAGGTGATTGTTGGCGGGAGGTGGTCAGAGGGCGCAGCAAGCCGGTCCCCTACGAAGGCCCGTTGCTGCCGCGGAAATGGAGATTGAGGTTTGAGGGCGCAGCGCGCCAGCGGCGCCGAGACGCCGCGAGCGGCTCAGCGCGCAATCGGCAATGCGATGACGCGCGCTGCGCCCGCGGGCGATTCGAGCATCGTGCCGGGCGACGCGAATTCGCGGCGGAGGTAGGCCATGGCGATCGGATGGCCCGCGGCGGGGGAAAACGCGGCGCGCGTGACGTGGCCGACTTCTTTGCCCGCGACGCTGAGCTTCGTTCCGCGCTCGGGGACTGCGCCTGGCTCGGTAGGGGCGCTGAACTCGACGCCGGTACGGACGCGATTGACTTGGCCGCGCGAGCGCACGCGCTCGACGATTTCCTGGCCGGTGTAGCAGCCTTTCGAGTAGCTGATGTGCGAAGTTTCGAGGCCGGCTTCGTGCGGGATCACCGTCTCGTCGAAGTCGTAGCCGAACCAGGGGACGCCCGCTTCGAGGCGCAGCGCGCTCAGCGTCGCATAGCCGATCGGCCCGCCGCCGTGGGCACGCACTGCGGCGAGCAGCAAGTCCCAAGCTGCTTCAACGTGCTCGCGTGCAACGAACTCGACGCCGGTACGGACGCGATTGACTTGGCCGCGCGAGCGCACGCGCTCGACGATTTCCTGGCCGGTGTAGCAGCCTTTCGAGTAGCTGATGTGCGAATTTTCGAGGCCGGCTTCGTGCGGGATCACCGTCTCGTCAAAGTCGTAGCCGAACCAGGGGATGCCGGCTTCGAGGCGCAGCGCGCTCAGCGTCGCATAGCCGATCGGCCCGCCGCCGTGGGCACGCACCGCGGCGAGCAGCAAGTCCCACGCCGCTTCAACGTGCTCGCGGGCGACGAGAAACTCCGCGCCCGGAACTACCGGCGATCTTCGGCTTACGCGCGCCGGAATCGGTTGAGCGGCGCCGGTGGCGCTCGCTGCGCCGCTTGCGACGATTTGCGCTTCAACCATGCCGAGTTCGATGAGGGTGTCGAAATCCAAGCCGGTGAGTTCGCGCAGAATCTCGGGGACGCGCGGGCCTTCGATGGAGAGCGTGGCAAGCTGCGGTGTGGCGTCTTCCAGCGTGACGTCGTCCATGATGATGTATTTGTCGAGCGTTTCGATCAGTCGCTCGCGGATCATTTGATAGGAGACGAGCAGCAAGCGCTCGCCGAAATCGTAAACTTCCAGTTCGGCGAGGATGTGGCCCTGCGGATTCAGGAGCAACGACGGCACGCCGTGGCCTTTGGAGGCTTCGCGGACGTCATTGGTGAGCACGGCGTTGAGGTAACGCACGCGGTCGGGGCCGGTGGCGTAGATGTAGGCGCGATAGTTCTTGTCGATGAGCGCCGCCGTTTCGCGCTCTTGGCGGTATTCGATTTCCGGCGGCGCGAAGCGGTCGGGCATGGTGCAGCCGAACCAAGTGGCGAATTGCGCGCCTGCGGAGGTTTCGCGAGCGCGCAGCGGCGTTTCGCTGGCGGATTGGACTGCCGGGTTCATGCAACCAACAGTTTACCGCAGAGACGCAAGGGGCGCAGAGAGACCGCTGGGGCGGCTTCGGATATACTTCGGACTATGGCGCAGAATTTGATTCACGAAATTATTCCCGTCGGCATGCTGCAGTGCAATTGCTCGATTCTTGGCGATCCGGAGACGCATGAAGCGATCGTCGTCGATCCTGGCGATGAGGTGGAGCGCATCGTCGAGATTCTCAATCGTCACAAGCTGAAGGTCCTGGCGATTGTCAGCACGCATACGCATATCGATCATGTGGGCGGGTTGGCGGCGCTGCACCGGATCACCGGCGCGCCGGTTTTTATGCACGAGAGTGATTTGGAGCTGTACCGGAAATTGGACATGCAGGCGAAATGGTTGCGCGTTGAGACGCCGGAGATCGCAAAAGTGGAGCAATTTTTGCGCGAAGGGGATTCGGTTCGTTGGGGCGGGTACGAGGCGCGAGTGATGCACACGCCGGGGCATACGCCGGGGAGTCTCTGCCTTTACATTCCGACGCGCGAAGTGGCGCAGAGTGGGGCAGGGAAGTCGACTCGCGGAGAGTCGCTGGACTTGCTCACGAATGGCGATGAATCGCGCTTGCTGGCCGGAGACACGCTGTTTGCCGGGAGCATTGGGCGCACGGATCTTTGGGGCGGATCGTTTCCTGAAATTATGAAGTCGCTGCACACGAAAGTGATGGCGTTGCCGGACGAGACGTTGGTACTGCCTGGGCATGGAGAGGCGACGACGATCGGCGAGGAGCGGCAGAGTAATCCGTTTCTGCGGCCGCGGTAGAGTTTGAGTGAGAAGAATCTCTTCGATTGTATTCGGTTCGTCCGCATTTGAGCTTTGCGCGTGGTGAATTTTGCGGTCGTCGGATGCCGGCAGGGACGCCGGCGCTACTTGGGCCGTTATTCCGGCGATACTCACCTGAGTTATAATCTCAGGGAACGTTGAAGCGGCTGGGGTCCCGTGTCTCGCTGCACTGGAGGTTGAGACTTGGTTTCCGGCTCGTTTGTGCCTGCTGCGCTTTTAGCTGCCTGCGCGATTGTGATTCCGCGTCCTGCCTGTGCGCAGTTGCCCGAGAGGATTCAGAGGTGCCTGCCTTATCCGCAGCTGGCCGAAGAAATCGTGGCGATGTATCCAGCACCGCCCGAGAAGCAGTACTTCCTCGACGAGATCCGTTTTGACGGCGATACGAAACTTTCGGCTTCCGACATGAAATCGATCGCCGCGGAATTGAAGCACCCGTCGGCGTTTACGGAACCGGATTGGTACGACGAAGTTGCCGAAATCGCTCAACAGCTGTGGGGCGATTACGGTTACTTTCGGGCGCAGGCGACAAGCAGTGCGATCAAGCTGAGCGAAGACTCAGTGTCGGAACACGATGCGGTCGTCGTGCACGTGAATGCTGGTCGGCAGTATCGCGTGGGCGAAATTCGCATCGTATCGGCTGACGGAGACGAGCCGCTGGCCATCCCAGCGCAAGAACTGCGCGAACTCGTACACTTGCAGAAAGGCGAAGTGTTTAACCTATCGAAATTAAGAGAGGCATTCCACCTCCTCAATCGTCGTTACGCGAGGGTGGGGTACATTGACACTACCTCGCAACCCAACTTCGACTTTAACGAGGAGGAAGGCGTCATCGATTTGACGTTAAGGATTGACCAGCAACGGCAATTTCGGGTGAAAGAGGTACACACGGCCGGTGTGAATGCCGAGATGGAAACGAATCTGCGCGCTGTAACGCCGGTAGGCGAGCCTTTTGACTACGAAAAGATCTTGGCCTTCATTGACGCGAACCGCGCGCGGTTGCCGGCGATTGCCGGGAATGGGGCGATACAGGTTAAGCGGGATGTCCGGAACGCCACGGTGATAGTGAATTTCGAGTTTGATGCTTTTGCCGGATGTCCCAGTGGGGCGCAGTAGTTCGGCATCACTCGTTTGAGTCCGCGCTTGCTTTGCGCTGACTTGGGCTGCTTTGGTCGTCGGATGCCGGCAGAGACGCCGGCGCTACTTTTCGCGCTCCTGGCGGAGCGATTCCATTACGCTTTGGATTAGGGATTTGGCGTCGCGGAGTTCTTGGGTGATTTGTTGGATGTCCATTACTGGTTTTTCTGGGTCGCGGGCGGTGTGGCAGTAGACGCCGTGTTGGCCTACCAGGACTAGGGCGTTGGTTAGGCGGTCCAGGGAGACGGCCAGGCGGCCGCGATGGGCGCCCATCATGGTTTCGTAGTGTTCTAGTTCTTCTTTGTGGGTTTCGAAGGCGCTCATTGCGTTCCTTTCGCTTGGCCTTGCGTCGGCTTTATTCTCTCATGAGTTGTGGTTTAGGCGCGGTTGAGTGAGGCGCAAGCAATTTCAAATTTGAAATCAGATTTCAGATGCGCCGAATGGAACAGCGAATTGCGATCGGGCTGTGCAGCGGGAAGCCAAGACAGCGATTTCAAATTTGAAATGGCTTTGTTGACATCATGGATGGCGCAGTAGCAAAGCGCGAAATGAATCGATTGACGTAGACGCGAGTGGGTAGAGTTGTGGCGGTTTTTACGCTGGCGGGAGGAGCAAGCCCCTCCCCTACGGCCGAAAAAGCAACGGCAACAGCGACGGCAACGGCAACGGCAACGGCAACAGCAACGGCAACAGCAACGGCAAAGACCAACCGCAGACGGCAACGGCTAGGCCAGGACCGAAGGCAACGGCTTGCCTAGCTGTCCAACGGAGCAATTTCAAATTTGAAATTTCAGGTTTCAGATGCGGGATTCGGCAGAGATCTGACGAGTTCGAGCAATTTGATTTGCTTGCGGTCGCGTATTGTGCTTCGGGGCGCGGAGTGCTGTTACACTTTGGCGTGACGTTACTGCGCTTCGGGAGGCGGGAATGAGATTCAAGGCGTTTGCGTTTTTGCTTACGGTTGCAGCGCTTCTTGGCTTTACGGGAGGGCTCAGGGCGCAGGACTCGCAGGCGCCGGCGGAGGTGCCGAAGCGCGTGCGAGTTGGCGGGAATGTGGCGGCGGCGAAGATGATTCGCCAGGTCGCGCCGGTGTATCCGGAGTTTGCGAAGAAGGATCGCATTCAGGGCACGGTGGTTCTGCATGCGATTATTGCGAAGAATGGGACGGTGCAAGAGCTTCAGTACATCTCAGGCCCCAAGGAATTGATGCGGGCAGCTATGGACGGAGTTCGGCAGTGGACCTATGCGCCGACGCTGCTGAACGGCGAGCCTGTCGAAGTGGACACGACGATCGCGGTGGTTTTTACGCTCGTCGGCTCTGATGCTGGCGCTGGCGCTCCCGCGCACGCGCCAGCGAATGACGACGTCGATGCGCAGTTGCGGGCCGATATTGTGCACATGCTGGATGTGGCGCATGTGAAAGAACAGATGACGCAGGTGATGCAGAGTGAGTCGCAGTCGCAGCGCCCGATTCTTGCTAAGGTTTTTCCGGACACGCCTAACCGCGACAAGATCGTGGATCGCTTTTTCGAGAAGCTGGTGCTGGCTGTGACTACGCCGCAAGCGACTGATGATCTGGTGCGCATTTATGCGAAATACTATTCGGATGACGACGTTAAGGCGCTGACTAAGTTTTATGACGGTCCTTTGGGGCAAAAGTTCGTGACGGTTGGGCCGAAGGTGACTGCGGACTCAATTCAGTGGGCTTCGCAGATTGCGGAAAAAGCGGCGCCGGAAATTTTGCAGCAGTTGTGTTCGGAATATCCGGAGATTCGCGAGCAGGCTAAGTTTTGCGCGGCGGATAGCGATAAGAAGCCGGAGTGAGTGGGGCGTTTTCTCGTCGCGTGTCGAGGCGAATGCCCAGCGCTAAAGCGCCTTGCGATTGGCGAGCTTGTTTCCGGAGCGCTGAAGCGCTCCTCCCCCTCATGAATGAGGGGGCTCCCACCTGGAAATTGCGAAACCCGAGCGGTGTGCTCGCCTGACAGCCGAACCTCGCAGATCTGAGAGCAAGGGACACGACGCGGCGTACGCGGCTTGCGAATTGCGGCGGCGTGAAGTCAAGAAAGCAATTTCAAATTTGAACATTTCAGATTTCAGATACGGAGAATTGCCCGGCCCGAACTTGGCGATCACGGAAAGTTCTGCGAGGGCGATAGCGATAAGAAGCCGGAGTGAGATCGGCGGCGTTTTCGCAGTCGCGTGCGCGAGGCTAATGCCCAGCGCTAAAGCGCCTTGCTATGAGGCGAGCTTGTTTCCGGAGCGCTGAAGCGCTCCTTCCCCCTCATGAATGAGGAGGCTCCCACCTGGAAATTCGAAACCCAAGCGGTGTGCTCGCCTAACCTGTGAGGAGGGCGTATACTCCTCTCATATTTGCCCGCTAAGATACTGGACTGCCGGGGATTCCCGATGAGCCGGTGAGGGCCGGACCGGCGCTGGTTCTAGGACTACGTGTTGCTCGCTGCGGAACAGCTTTTTGCGGTTGGCTTTACTTGGGTTGCTTGGGGCATTGATAATTCGCGGTGGCTTACGAGAGTGAGTTCGAGAACTTCGAGGCCATCGGCGCTGATGCAGCGCCGCGGAAGGTGGAGTTTCGGAAGGCGGGGACGCTCGCGTCCGGAGACCGGCCGGAGCTATACTTCTTTACGGTGGATGGGCGGCAGGTGGTGGTTTGCTTAGCGGGCGAGGGGCTGGAGGGCTGGCAGCGGGCGCACCGTTATTTGAGCCGCGAAGAGAAGATTGATGTGGCCGGTCTTTTCCTGAAAAAACAGATCGAGTCGCGCGCGGAATTGAACGCGGAAGATCTGCGAATCGAGCGGAGCGAACTGGAATCGCTGTTGCGAAGCTTGGGAATTTCTAAGTGAGGCGAATATGAGGCGTTCGGATTTGGTGCGGAATCCATCGAAGGGGAAATCGCCGCGGACATCGCAGATCGTGTTCGGCGAGCGGCAGCATCTTTTGCGGGTGTTGGATTCGGTGGAACGCAGCGCGCTGCCGGCCAGCCGGCTGGATCAGGAGCGGCGCGTGATCGAGCAGTTGATTCATGCGCGGACGCAGGAATTGAACCGCATCAATGCGAATTGGGATGAAAAAGTTGGCACGGTTTTGAGCGCGGAAGTGAAGCCCGACGTGTTGGATATGCTTTCGCGGCAGGCGCCTAAGGAAGATTTTTATTTACTGCGATTGATCAGCGAGCATCCCAAAGTATCGGCGAAGACTTTGGCGCGGCTTTCGCATCACACGTATTCGGCGATTCGCGAGAATATCGCGCGGCATCCGAATTCGGATGCGGCTACTTTGTCGCGATTGAGCCGCGATCGTTCGCAGCCTTTGTGGTACTTGGTGGCTTTCAATCCTAATGCGCCGGCGAATTTGCGAAGGAAGTTGCAGGAACGCATGCGGCGGTTGGGGGAGAAGACGGCTACGGCTTAGGTGCGTTGCGGGAAGGCGTGTCTTCCTTCGTAACGCCGGCTGCCAGCCGGCGTTTTTCCCGGCGAGCTCCTCGGAATTGAAATCTCGCCGGCGTCGCCCCCTTTTCCTCTCCGCTCAGGCCGCCGCTGTCACATGGCCTTTCCCTCCGAATGACGCTTTTAGTTCCTCGAGGTAGTCGCTTTTGCGCATGTAGCAAATCAAAGTCCAAAACGCCGGCTGGCAGCCGGCGTTACGGTCGATTGCCTTACCGGACAAATTGGCTCTTTTCATCCCTTATTGATACTCTATATTGGCCTGCAGGAAAGAGACAATGCTGCCACTTCAAATTCAGCCTGAGAGCCATATTCCGCTGTACGTCCAGCTGCGCGATCAGTTGCGGGCTTTGGTGCATGCGGGCGAATTGCGGGCTGGGGATCGCATTCCGGCTAGCCGCGAATTGGCTGTGCAGTTGGGCGTGCACCGCACCACGGTAGCCAATGCTTACGCCGAATTGGAATCGGAGGGATTGATTCAGGGGCATGTGGGACGCGGGACCTTTATTTGCGCTACGCCGGAGACTGGGCGGAAATTTACGCCGTTGCCGCGGGCGAATGGCAACGGCGGCGGAGTGCGCTGGGAGGCTTTGTTTGCCGACGAGCGGCCCGAGGAATTGATGACGCGCTTGCTGTATGAATCGCCCGGGGATGCGATCGCGTTTGTGAATGCGCGGCCTTCGGATGCTTTTTTCCCGGTGGAAGAATTCCGGCGCTGCTGCAATGCGGTGCTGGCTAGCGACGGGCGGAAGATTTTGCAGCTGGGCGCGAGCGATGGATTTCAGCCGTTGAAGAAAGTGATTTTGGAGATGCTGCGGGAAGAAGGCATCGCGGCGCGCAACGAGCAGCTTTTGATTACCGATGGATGCCAGCAATCGCTGGATTTGCTTTGCAAGACGTTTCTGCGGCCTGGCGATACGGTGGTGATCGAGAATCCGGCCTATCCCGGCGCGATTGCGATTTTTGGCGGGGCGCGCGTGCGCTGCATTGGCGTGCCGGTGGAGACTTCGGCGGAGAAATTGGGCTACGCCGGCGTGGATATCGCGGCGCTGGAATCGCTGCTGGCGCAGAATCGCGTGAAGCTGGTGCTGCTCACGCCGGATTTTCAGAATCCTACGGGCACGACGATGGCGGTGGCCGAGCGGCGGAAATTGCTGGAGATTATTGCCAAGTATCAGATTCCGGTGGTGGAAGACCGGATTTATGCGCGGCTGCGATTTCGCGGGAATGCGGTGCCTTCGCTGCGGGCGCTGGATCGCCACGGTGTGGTGATCCAGATTGACAGCTTTTCGAAAGTCGCGTTTCCGGGTTTGCGCGTGGGTTGGTGCGTCGGGCCGGAGAATGTGATCGAGCGCCTGCGCGTGGTGAAGCAGATGACCGATCTGCACACCGACCAGTTGGCGCAGGCTACTTTGGCGGAATTCGTGCGCCGCGGGCATTTGGACCGGCACTTGACGCGGATGCGGAAAGTTTATCGCTCGCGGCTCGAGGCGCTGGAGAAGGCGCTGGAGAAATATATGCCGGAGGAGACGAGCTGGACGCATGTGGATGGCGGGATGTCGTTGTGGATCACTTTGCCGCCGGGATTTGATGCGGGTGAGCTTTTGATTCATGCGCGGGAGCGCGGGGTGTTGTTTGTGCCGGGGCGATATTTTTATTTTCAGAATCCGCAGTTGAATACTTTGCGTTTGGGATATGCATCGCTCGATGAGCGGCAGATCGCGCGGGGCGTGCAGACGCTGGGGGAATTGGTGGAGAGCGAGTTGGCGAAGAAGCAGCGCGGGGCGCGGCGATTTGAGGCTGGCCGCGTGGCCTTGGTATGAGCCCGGTGAAGCGGCTGGCGCCGCGTGAAGATAATTTGTGCTTTGGCTGCGGGGCGGGGAATCCGAAGTCGATGTTGCTGACCTTTGAGGCCGATGATGAGACGCGGCGCGTGCGCGGGGAATTCAGGATCGGGCCGGAATATCAGGGCGGGCCTTCGTTCTTGCACGGCGGGATTATTGCGCTGCTGATTGACGAGGCCATGGGCAAAGTTTGCCGCTTCCGGCAGGCGCGCGCGGTGACGGCGGAGATGAACGTGGAGTATTTGAAGCCCGTGGGCGTGAATCAGGAAATTGTGGTGGAGGCGTTTGAGAGCGAAGAGCCGCGCGGACGGAATTTGTTTCATGTTTGCGAGATTCGCGATCGCGACGGCGTTGTTCTGGCGCGCGGGCGCGGCAGATTCGTGATGGTGGGGCAGAAATTTATCGACGAAGTGGCGCGGGCGCGGAAGGTTGACGTTACGCCGTAACGCCGCGGAGAAGAATTCCAGTTTGAGAACGGATCGACCAATTGAATCGGGGAGACGATGATGGAATTTACGAACGATAAATTGTGGCGCGTGAAGGTTGGATTGGCGGAGATGCTCAAGGGCGGCGTGATTATGGACGTGACCAACGCCGAGCAGGCCAAGATTGCCGAGGACGCTGGCGCTTGCGCGGTGATGGCGCTGGAACGCGTGCCGGCGGATATTCGCAAGGAAGGCGGCGTGGCGCGCATGGCTTCGCCGCGGATAATTCGCGAGATCATGGCCACCGTGTCCATTCCGGTGATGGCTAAGGCGCGCATTGGGCATTTCGCAGAGGCGCAGGTGCTGGAAGCGCTCGAGGTGGATTTTATTGATGAGAGCGAAGTTTTGACGCCGGCCGACGAGGAGCATCACATTTGGAAACATGCATTCAAGGTGCCGTTTGTGTGCGGCGCGCGGAACCTGGGTGAGGCTTTGCGGCGTATCGCTGAAGGCGCGGCCATGATTCGCACCAAGGGCGAGGCGGGCTCGGGAAATATCGTCGAAGCGGTACGGCACATGCGCGCGATTGTCGGGCAGATGAAGAAGCTGACTACGCTCGGTGAAGAAGAATTGGTGCACGAATCGAAAGAGCTGGGCGCGCCCTTCGAGTTGGTGCAGTGGGTCGCCAAGCACGGCAAATTGCCGGTGCCGAATTTTTCGGCCGGCGGCATCGCGACGCCGGCGGATGCGGCGCTCGTGGTGCAACTGGGAGCGGAAGCCGTATTCGTAGGCTCGGGAATTTTCAAGTCGAGCGATCCCGCGACGCGCGCAAGAGCGGTGGTGAAGGCCACGACGCACGCGCGCGATCCAAAGATCGTGCTGGAGGCGTCGGAGGAACTCGGCGAAGCCATGAAGGGCCTCGACATCCGCCAGATGGAAGAGAAGGATTTGCTGCAGACGCGTGGATGGTAGCGTTTATGTAGCGCCGTCCTTTTAGGCCGGCATTGAGTTCGATTGCGGTCGAGATTGGCGTGTTCGCTGTGGGTTTCGGGCGATGGTTCGAGCACGATGACATTTCGTGCGGCGCTGGTGGCGTGATGCTGGCCTAAAAGGCCAGCGCTACAAAAGGCCGCGTTGCAAAGGCTGCGATGAAAATTGGGGTTTTGGCAATTCAGGGGGATTACGAGGCGCACGGGCGGATGCTTGAGCGGCTGGGCGTCGAGCCGGTATTTGTGCGCTCGGCTGCTGACTTAGAAGGCCTCTCCGGATTGATCCTGCCAGGCGGCGAGAGCACCACGCATATGAAAGTGATGACCGAAGAGGGCCTTCTCGATGCGCTGCGCAAGTTTGCCGCAAATGGTGGCGCGCTATTCGGGACATGCGCCGGCACAATCTTGCTGGCGCGCGAAGTTCACAACCCGCATCAGGCATCGCTGGGATTTTTGGACGCCTCGGTACTGCGCAATGGCTACGGTCGCCAGCTCGCCAGCGACGTACATTTCGGCAGCTCGAAGATTAAGGATGAACCGCTGGAAATGGTTTTTATCCGCGCCCCGATCATCGAATCGGTGGGCAAAGATGTCCGCGTGCTGGCGGAATACGAGGGCCATCCCGTCCTCGTAGAGCAGGGCAAAGTGCTCGCGGCTACTTTCCATCCCGAATTGACCGACGACACCACCATCCATGAACGATTCTTGAAAATGGCCCGCAACGGCCATTGACGCCAAGAGACGCGCCAACCGAGTACCGCCCTTCCTCGCCTCAGTTTAATTCAGTACTTCCGTACTATTGGGTTTCGTTTACTCTTGTGATAAATACGGAAAAGGGACCTGTCCCAAAGGCCGGTTCCAGGGGCCTGGGCGAAGAACGGGTCTGGAGCATGGTTTGGCTCGGGTTGGGCTCGAGTTTGGGCTGATGATTTAGCCCGAGTAACAGCATGATTCAGCCCAAATAAAAGCATGACTCAGGTCAACTGAAAGGACGACCCCATCAACAGGTCAAAAGGAGGAAATCGGGACAGCAATCGACCACCAAAAGGGCGCCAAAATATGAACCGCGCCCCTAATTTATTGAAAAAAAAGGCGATGGCTTCCGGCAGGCGAAGAAAAAGTTAATCGGGACAGTCAACAATTAACTTTGCTCGTAAGCCATTGAAAATAAAGGCCGACAGCAAGAGTTAATCGGGACAAGGGGGGTAGCCGACAAATCTGCCAAGCATTCTGTAGCGCCGCCCTTTCAGGGGGGGCACCCAACCTTGCGAGAAGGCAGCATACCCAGGACCCAAAGTCCTGCCCCTACGACTCTTCTCTGGTTTGTGTAATCCTACAGCCATGAATGATGAACCGCAGCCACGCCGACGGCGGAGTAGGGTGCTTTTTGTTTGCGTCGGCAATTCCTGCCGCAGCCCTATGGCTGAGGCGCTGGCGCGCCACCACGCTGCGGACGTGATCGACGCGCAGAGCGCGGGCATCTCGCCGCTGGGGCGCGTGGCGGAATCCACGCGGCGCGTGCTGCTTGCGCGCTCGGTGCCTGCTGACGGACTGAGCTCGAAGGGGATTGCTTCGGCTACCTTGTTGGCGATCGATCTGGTTGTGAATATGAGCGGCATTCCGGGTGCCTCGCTTTTTCCAGGGTCGGCGTACGAAGATTGGGATGTGGAGGACCCTTACGGCGAGGATATGGAAACGTACGGGCGCATTTGCGAAGATATCGAGGCCCGCGTGTTGGAGCTGGCCGCGCGATTGAGGCAAGAGGCTAACGCCAGCGGGACGCAGCGCAGAGACGCAGAGGACGCAAAGTGAGGAGAGAGAAGACCAGCGTTTCCCAGGAAGATTATTTGAAGGCTATCTGGGAGACTGTGCAGGAAGGGCAGGCGCCAATCAGCGCGCGCTTGGCGGAAGAGTTGGGAGTTACGCCGCCGGCCGTCACCGCAGCGCTGAAGCGCATGACGCGCGGCGGCTATGCGCGCGTCGGGCGCGATGGACATATCGAGCTATCGGCCAAGGGGCGGGGAATCGCGCAGCATCTTGTGCTGCGGCACCGGCTGGCGGAGATGTTGCTCACGCAAGTGCTCGGGCTAGAGTGGACGCGCGCGCATGAGGAAGCGGAAAAGCTCGAGCACGGGATTTCACCCGAAGTTGCGGACTTACTGCTGAAGCGCTTTGGGCGCGACAGCCGCTGCCCGCATGGTGTCCCGCTCTTCGGCGGAATGGCAAGGCTGCAGCGAACTTTGGGCGCGGTGCGGCTTTCGGATTGCGAGCCGGGGCATTCCTACGAAATTTTGCGCGTGTATGAGAAGGATCCGAAGTTCCTCGAATTCCTGGCCAATCTGGAATTGAAGCCGGGCGTGAAGCTGCGCGTCACGCATCGCGAATACGATCAAACGATGACCGTCACGATCGCCGGCAGCGCGCGCAAAAAGATTTACCTCGGCAAGCCCGCGACGGAAAGGATTTGGGTGCGGCGAATTGGTTCGTAGGGCGGGGCTTGCTCCGCCCGCCGATGTGAGCACGGAGATCAATTCGCCCTGGAGGAAAAGGGTTCGCTGTGTGAACACTTCAAAATCACCGTGGCGCCACGCTGCGGTCCGCACGTGGCTCGCGATCTTGGCGCGATTGTGCTCGTCGGATGCCGGCAGAGACGCCGGCGCTACCACCGCTCGCCTTGATATTAAAAGTTCGCGGGCGTAACCTCGCTTTCGGAATTGGCAATCCGCTCGGCCGCTTTCCCCGGCGGCGAGAATTTCGGAACTTAAGGTTGATCGCCGGCCCGCGGGAGGATCAATGGCCCAAGCAACGACTTCTCTGACTGCCGAAGCTCTGCCGGAGCGACGGCTATTCATCAACGGCGAATGGTTCGGCGCCATCGGCGGGCGCACCTACGAGAAACGAAATCCCTACGACGGATCGCTCGTTTTCGCGGTTGCCGCGGCGGATAAGGACGATGCGCGGCGCGCCGTCGATGCCGCCGCCGCCGCTTTTCCGGCTTGGAGTGCAACGCCTCCCGCTGTGCGCCGCGGGCTTTTCCTGAAGGCCGCGGAAATCCTCGACAAAATAGCGCCCGAAATCGCTGGGATCACCGCTCGCGAAACGGGCGAGACATTTGGCTGGGGCATGTTCAATTGCATTTTTGCCTCGGGAATGTTGCGCGAAGCCGCGGCGCAGACTTACGGGTTGATCGGGGAAATTATTCCGTCGGATTTGCCGGATACGATGGCGATGGCGACGCGGCAACCCGTCGGCGTGGTGGTCGGGATCGCGCCATGGAACGCGCCGATGATTCTCGGCATGCGCGCGGTGGCTTCGCCGATTGCCTACGGCAACACCGTGGTGCTGAAGGCTTCGGAGGAATCGCCGGGGACGCATCTGGCGATCGCCGACGTATTTCGCGAGGCCGGATTTCCGAAAGGCGTGCTGAATGTAATTACGAACGAGCCCGCCGATGCCGCCGAAGTTGTCGAGGAACTGATCGCCCATCCGAAAACGCGACGGGTCACCTTTACGGGATCGACGAAAGTCGGGCGCATTGTGGCCGAGAAGGCGGCGCATCATCTGAAGCGCGTGCTGCTGGAGCTTGGCGGCAAGGCGCCCATGATCGTGATGGGCGATGCGGACATTGATGCAGCGGCCGGTGCGGCCAACTTCGGCGCCTTCATGAATCAGGGGCAGATTTGCATGTCCACGGAGCGCATTGTCGCCGAGCGGCTGGTCGCCGATGCGTTCGCGCAAAAGCTGGCGGCCAAGGCGAGTGCGCTCAAAGTGGGCGATCCGTTGCAGCCGGAGACGCAAATCGGCGCGCTCATCAACAAGTCGGCGATCGAGCGCGTGCAGGCGCTGGTGGATGATGCCGTGACCAAGGGCGCGAAAGTGATGAGCGGAGGGAAGGCCGCCGGGCCTTGTTATCCGCCCACGGTGATTTTCGGCGTGACGCCAGAAATGCGTGTGTATCACGAAGAATCGTTCGGGCCCCTGGCTTCGATTGTGGTTGCGAAAGATGAGGAAGACGCGGTGCGCATCGCCAACGATACCGGCTACGGACTTTCGGGCGCAGTGTTTACGCGCGACCTGAATCGCGGCATGAAAATCGCCGAGCGCATGGAGACGGGAATTTGCCATATCAACGGCGCCACGGTGCACGACGAGCCGCAAATGCCCTTTGGCGGCGTGAAGGATAGCGGCTGGGGACGCTTCGGCGGCAAAGCGGGGCTTGAGGAGTTCACGGAACTGCGCTGGATCACCATCCGGCGCACGCCGACTCCGTATCCGATTTGATTTTGGAAGCGGCGGCCGTGGGTCGACGGGCGCAAATTCGGCGCCGTTGTCAGATGCGCAGCGCAGGACTATGATGGCGGCGCGAGGGCGACGAGGAACTTCAGCGGCGAACAAAAAGCCAGCCCGCTTTCGGTTTTTGATTTGCAGTGGCCAGAATTCAGTTCACTGAAGGGAGATACTCATGGCAACGGCAACACCAGCGGTGCAGATTCATGACAACGTAAGTCAGTTCGTAGCCAAAAAGCAGAAGATGCTGATCAACGGGAAGTGGGTTGACGCCGCTTCCGGGAAAACGTTTCCGACCTACAATCCGGCTACAGGCGACGTGCTGTCGCAGGTGGCCGAAGGAGATCGCGAAGACATCAATCGCGCGGTGAAAGCGGCGCGCACGGCCTTCGATAGCGGCCCGTGGCGCAAATTGACCGCTTCCGAGCGCGGCAAGCTCATCTGGAAACTCGGCGACTTAATCGAAAAGTACGGCGAAGAGTTCGCACAACTGGAAACGCTCGACAACGGCAAGCCGCTGACCATGTCGCGCGGCGGCGATATTCCATTGGCCGCCGATTTGTTCCGCTACATGGCGGGATGGGCCACCAAGATTTCGGGCCATACCTTCCCGATTTCCGTGCCGTACGCGCCCGGCGCCAGGTTTTTGGCGTATACGCTGCGCGAGCCGGTCGGCGTTGTGGGGCAGATCATTCCGTGGAATTTCCCGCTGCTGATGGCGGCCTGGAAATTGGGGCCGGCGCTGGCGTCGGGCTGCTGCGTGGTGCTGAAGCCGGCGGAGCAGACGCCGCTGACGGCCCTGCGTCTCGGCGAACTGTTTCAGGAAGCTGGATTTCCCGACGGCGTGGTCAATATTGTTCCCGGCTACGGCGAAACAGCCGGAGCGGCGCTGGCGGCGCATCCGGATGTCGATAAGATTGCGTTCACGGGCTCGACTGAAGTCGGCAAGCTGATCGTGCAGGCCGCTGCCGGCAATCTGAAGAAAGTGTCCCTGGAACTGGGAGGGAAATCGCCCAACGTGGTGTACGCAGACGCGGACATGGATCAGGCCATTCCGGGAGCGGCGAGCGCGATATTCTTCAATCAGGGGCAGTGTTGCTGTGCGGGCTCGCGGCTTTTCGTCGAAGAAAGCGCATTCGATCGCGTGGTGGAAGGCGTGGCCAAGGAAGCGTCGAAGATTCGGGTCGGTCCCGGGCTCGATCCTTCCTCCGATATGGGCCCACTCGTTTCCCAGGAGCAGCTCAATCGCGTGTGCGGCTATCTGGAGTCCGGATTCTCCGAGGGCGCCAAGGCCGTCACTGGCGGCAGCCGGCATGGCGAGAAGGGCTACTTCGTCAAGCCGACCGTGCTGGTGAACACCAAGGACGAAATGAAGGTCAACAAGGAAGAAATCTTCGGGCCGGTGGTGGCGGCGATCCCGTTCCGCGAGGGCGACGAACTGGTTTCGCGCGCGAATGACTCGGTGTACGGACTGGCTGCGGGCGTTTGGACTCGCGACATCCAGAAGGCCAATCGCCTGGTGGCCGAGTTGCGCGCCGGGACTGTGTGGGTGAATTGCTACAACATTTTCGACGCTGCGCTGCCTTTCGGTGGATACAAGCAGTCGGGTTGGGGCCGGGAGATGGGCGGCGAAGTGCTGGAGATGTACACGGAGACGAAATCGGTTTGCACGGCGATGTAGGCTGGCACAGCCGGCGGTAAATTCGATTCGGGGATTCGTAGCCGAAAGGTTGCGAATCCCCTTTTTTATTTGGGTTGTTTTGCCTTGGATCGCCGCGAAAAGGTTTCTTTGATTGGTCGAAGAGGATCTCAAATTTCAGATGGCTTTGTTGACATCATGGGTACCGCGGAATTAAAGCATGAGGACAATCGATTTACGGGAGGCGAGTGGGAACAGTTGTGGCTGTTTTTACGCTGGCGGGAGGAGCAAGCCCCTCCCCTACGGGTGAAAACCCAGCGTCCGCATAGGATTTCAGCACGGGACGGAGCGGTGGTAATCTCTTTTCGGTGCGCGTCCCCCGCTTTCTCACCGCCATTCGCTACTACTGGATCACTGCCAAGGGACATCGCCTGCGTCCCTGGAGCAGCCCTTACATTCGTTGGCGGATGGAGACTTTTTACGGCGCGGAAGCTGCGGGACTGGATGCGCGGCGATTCTTTCAATTGCTGTGGCGCGATCGCGCGCGCATGCGGCAGTTTATGGCGTGGGTTGGCACGCGGCGGCGCGAACAGCGGCGCAGAGGCGTATAATACATACAGGACAGTTGGGCCTCCTTGTACCATGCTCGATCTTAAGATTCTGCAGAAGACGGAAACTCTTCACGAAGCACGCTGGTGGGATATTGACGCCGAGGGGCGCACGCACTGCTATCTCTGCCCGCGGCATTGCCATATTGGCGATGGGCAGGCCGGGTTCTGCTTCATTCGCGTGAATCAAGGCGGGAAGCTCTACAGCCTCGGTTATGGCTCGCCCGCTGCGTTGCAAATCGATCCCATCGAGAAAAAGCCGCTGAATCATTTCCTGCCGGGCACGCGCGTTTTTTCCATGGGCACGGCCGGCTGCAACATGGGCTGCTTCTTCTGCCAGAACTGGGACATTTCGAAATCGCGCTCCGATCAGGTGAATTCGACGCAGCTCTCGGCGGAAGATGTGGTGCTGGCCGCGATTCATTATGGCTGCCCTTCGCTGGCGTTTACTTACAACGAGCCGACCATCTGGGGCGAGTATGTGATCGATATTTGCGCGGCGGCCAAAGAGTATGGCCTGAACACGGTGATGGTTTCGAATGGCTACATCACGCGCGAGGCGTTTCACGATATCTACGATCACGTGGACGCGGCCAATATCGATTTGAAGGCTTTCACCGAGCAGTTTTACGGGCGCATCACTTTGACGCATCTGCAGCCGGTGCTTGACACCCTGAAGTGGCTGAAGAATGAAACGAACGTGTGGTTCGAGATTACGAATCTGATCATTCCGACGTTGAACGACAGCCGCGACGAAACTCGCAAGCTCGCCGAATGGGTGCTCGAGAATCTTGGCGCGGATGTGCCGCTGCATTTCACTGCGTTCCATCCGGATTTCAAGCTGCGCGATAAGCCGAAGACGCCGCCGGAAACTTTGCACGCGGCGCGGGCCGTGGCTCGCGAGGTGGGGCTGCATTACGTGTATGAAGGGAACATCTTCAGCGATGGCGCGCATACGTATTGCCCGTCTTGCGGCGTTTTGCTGATACGGCGCTCGTGGCATGACGTGCAGGAGAATCGCTTGAAGGACGGGCGCTGCTCGAAATGCGGCTGCGAAATTGCCGGCCGCTGGACGAATCCGCGCAAGGCTGTTTCCCCATCCGCGCTCGAGCGCGCGCGGCGATTTGCCGAGAAGCGCTTCAGCGCCGTGAATCTGTAGCGGCGGCGTCCCTGCCGGCATCTTACGATCGCTCGCTTCCCGTTGTGCCGAAATCGTGCGCGGAGCGTTGTTTAGCTTGCGTAGTCCGCGCGTGCCGCAAATCGTTGCGATAGTCTTGCTCGTCGGATGCCGGCAGAGACGCCGGCGCTACCGAAGTCAACGCGCCGCGCTTAAATTTAACTTTTGGGCGAAATCAACGCTCATCGCGAGGCACCCTTCGTCGCTGAGGGCAATTCGGCGCTACCCGAGGTGAAAGCCTGGGCCGACGCGCAAGTGATGGTGCCAGGCCAGCGGGAAAGCCCACCACGCAATCGTCCCCAGCAGCGCCTGCATGATGGCCAGCGGAAGAATGTTGCGCTCCGTGGCGAACAGCCAGGCCATCACTGTGCCGCCGACGAACGTAAGCGGGACAAGCACGGGATTCGGCCAGTGGCACGCGGCGAAGATGACTCCACTCAATACCGCGGCGAGCCAGCTCCGCGAAACCAGAGACAACATGCGATTGGTGATCAGCGAATTCAGCGCCACTTGCTGCAACACGCAAAACGTGAAATAGCTCCACAGCCGGTCCCACTTCAACAGATGCGCAGGGATGTGCCACGGCGCTCGGAGGACGATGCCGGTAACGAGCAGCGCCGCCGCCGTGATGGCGAACGCGACGGCAGTGCGCTTTGTCGCCGGCCATAAATTATCGGCGCGCCAGCCGAGAGTCGTGGGAGTGTCGCGGTGAATGGCGAAGCTGGCCAGCATCCAGATTACGAAGCCGACCCAGGCCCACGTGGTGGTGAATTGCAGGCGCCAGATGAACAGGAGGATGAAGATGGGCAGGCCGATGACGTCAACGAGAGCGAGAGCCCGCTTCGCACCGGGCGTCATTTGGATTGCGCGGCGCGGATTGGCGCGGGAGATGGGCTGATTGGCCCGCTTGCATTGTCTTCGCGCAGCCAGAGTAGAGCGGTTTCGAGAGAAACGGCGACGGGCGCGAAATATTCTGCAATGTCCACGTCCGGAAAGCCACGGCGCGTGAGGCGGGCCGCCAGGCCGTCGCGAATCGTCGAGCGGTTCGGCGCGCCACCCGGCGAGCGCTTCAAAGACAACGCGATGATCTGCAACATTCCAGGAATGCAGTGAGAGGCGCCGTTCGAGTTCAGCGCGCAGCGGTGCGGTCGAAGAGTGCTGGCAAAGAAGCGCGAGATAGATTTGTTCGCGATGACAGGGATCGGGGTTCATGAGGCGGGCAGATCAACGATCCGCCCGCCAACATTCTATCGCGGCAGGAGCAATGCGGCGCAGCGGTTATGCGGCGCGCTCCTCCGGCGGAACGAAATCGAAGCGGTGAATGGACGCGGCGATTCCGAACAGGCGGCCCTGTTCGCCCGGCACGGGATCCACGCGCAAGGCGCGGCCGCTGCCGCGCACCAACACGGGGCGCGATCGCCCGTGCTCCGGCGGCAGCGCAAAGGTGATTTCAATATGCGTGCCGGGGGCGATGGAATTCTCCCCGATGAAATAAAGGCCGCGCGTGGAAATGTCGCGAAGATGCGCGGTGCGAGTGTCCGGAAACATGGTCGAACCGGAATTGACCTGCAAAGGTATGAAAAGCTCGTAACGGTGAGCGTGTCTGCGTTCCGTCATCGATTCCTCCTGAACTCGATGAGTGGGTGCACGAACGTTGCCACCATGTAGAAGTGGATTCGCGTTGCCCTGATTGGAGTTGTCCAGGAGCGGGCGGATTTCGTCTGGTACTTAGGCGTTTCGGTACGGTACTCGATTCCGGAAGTGGGAATGATGGCGCGGCCGACAGCCTCGCCATCCCCGGCGATGGTTTTTTTCGCGAACGGCTAGAGCACTGGATCGTAGAGAACTGCCGCGCCTTCCGATTCGGTCAGCATTCCCTTGCCCACCAGCAGATGCACTATGCGCACTATCATAGCTTTGTCGTTCACTCCTGCGCTGGCGCGGGGAGAGGCATTTCTGGCCGTGCTGAGGATCTCGTAAGTCGCTTCACGCTCGGCGGTAACTTCCTTCAGCCAGTCGCGCAGAGCTTTGGCTTGATTGGCATCGAGATCGTTGAACGCCAGGCCCATGCCCAGGCCGGTCTGCGAATAAACGACGTAGCCGTCGGTCTCGAACGTGTTCTGGCCCTTCTGCAGCGAGATGTGCACCATCGTGCCTTCCGGGAAGGGAACGAGGGTATCGACGAAGCAGCCGCCGGGACCGAGATCGGTGGTGCGCGTCGAAAAGCGCGCGCCGGTGACGCGATCGACTACTTGTGCCCCGGCGGTGAATTGATAGCGAACGCTGTGGCGGCGCTCGGCCACCTGCGCGCTGGTGTGCTTGGAACCCTTGGAGCGCTCGTGCGCGCCCTTGTCGTGCTTGGTATCTCGCATTTTTTCCCCCAACCCGTCCGGGCATGCCGGACCTGAACGCTCGCGCGGCGCGGGCACTTGACTCCTCAAGCGATCAGGCGCGATAAGAAATTCTCGCCTGCAAGATGCCGTGTTTCAAGCGCTGGCAATACCGCAATGTCCAAAAGCCAAATTGCAGCGAAGGCAACAGGGAGGAAATGGTGCCGGGGGGCAGAGTTGAACTGCCTACGCCGGCCTTTTCAGGGCCGCGCTCTACCGGTGAGCTACCCCGGCACCGGGAGAAACCAACATTTTAGACAAAAGCCGCAGAGGCGCAAAGGGAAATGCGCGGTCGGCAAAAATGCCGGAATGCGGCTATTCCCCAGAGCAGTGGGACAGCGTGCCCGGTTTACTCGCTCTCTTTCGTCCTTCAGATACGTCCAATATGCTGGACTCGGGTATGCTAATCTGGTCAAGGCTGCTTTTGTGTTGAACATTCAAGCTGCGCCTCGCGTTTCCTTCGATTGAAGCCGTTCGCGCACGAACCAATTTGGAGGCTTGGGAATGAAGCGATTCTTGCTGGTGGTGATTTGCGGTCTGGCGATTGCCGCGACCGCGGAGGCGCAGCGCCTGCCCGACAATGTAGAGCCGGAGAGCTACGATCTGATGTTCACTCCGGATCTGGCCAAGGCAGCGTTCAGCGGCGAAGAATCGATTCAGGTCCTACTCCGACGGCCGGCGTCCTCGATTGTTCTGAATTCGGCAGAGATCGAATTTCAAGAGGCGAGTGTGACCGCAGCGGGCCTGACGCAAACTGCGCGAGTCGCCAAAAACGATGAAGCCGAACAGGCCACGCTCAGCGTTTCCAAGGACATTCCTGCCGGGCCGGCGGAAATTCACATTCGCTTCACCGGCATCCTCAATGACAAATTGCGCGGCTTCTATCTGAGCCAGACTGCGCGACGGCGCTACGCTGTGACTCAATTCGAATCCACGGACGCACGCCGCGCGTTCCCGAGCTTTGACGAGCCGGCAATGAAGGCCGTTTTTCGCGTCACGCTGATCGTGGACAAGGGCGATACCGCCATCTCCAACGGCCAAATTGTTTCCGATACGCCGGGACCGGGCGAAGGGAAGCACAGCCTGAAATTCTCGCCCTCGCCGAAGATGTCGTCCTACCTGGTGGCCATGATGGTCGGCGATTTCCAATGCCTGGAAGGCGGCGCCGACGGAATTCCCATTCGAGTTTGCGCCGTGCCGGAGAAAAAAGAGCAGGGCGCCTTCGCGCTGACCGTAGCTGAAAACGTAATGAAGTATTACGACCGCTACTACTACACGAAATGGCCTTTCGGAAAGTTGGACATGATCGCGTTCCCAGACTTCTCCGCCGGAGCCATGGAAAATACCGCGGCGATCACTTACCGCGAGACCGAAATGCTGCTCAATGAAAAGACCGCCTCACTCGACGCCAAGAAAGAAGTAGCCAGCGTGATCGCCCATGAAATGGCGCATCAGTGGTTCGGCGATCTGGTGACCATGAAGTGGTGGGACGACATTTGGCTGAACGAAGGGTTTGCCACGTGGATGTCCTGGAAGCCTTTGAATGCCTGGCAGCCGGAGTGGCAAATCGGGCTGGACGAAGCACTGGAAACCAGCGGCGCCCTTTCCACCGACTCCATCGCCTCGATTCGCCCGATTCGCGCCAAAGCGGAAACTCCCGCGGACATCGCTGCGCTGTTTGACGGCATTGCTTATGGCAAAGCCGCATCGGTGCTGCGCGCGGTGGAAGACTACGTCGGGCCGGAAATTTTTCAGAAGGGCGTGAACGCGTATCTCGAAAAACACGCCTACGGCAACGCCACGGCGGAAGATTTCTGGAACCAGATTGCCGCGACATCCGGAAAGCCCGTGGATAAAATCATGTCCGCGCTGATCGACCAGCCCGGCGCTCCTGTCGTCAGCGTGAAATCATCGTGTTCCGGTGGCCAGACGAATGTCGTGCTCTCGCAGCACCGTTATTTTGCCGATGCCGCAAAATTGGAAGCGCCGTCTTCGGAAATTTGGGACGTGCCGGTGGCCTTGCGCGGCGCGGACTCCAGAGAAGTCACGCAGGTGCTGCTGACCAAGACGCAGCAAACATTCCAGATCAGCGGTTGCAGCGAATGGGTCTATGCAGGCGCTGGCGGCCGCGGCTACTTCCGCTCCAGCTATCCGCCCGAAGTTTTTCAGAAAATGGCGATGGGAATCGAGACGGACTTTTCTCCCGAGGAGCGCATTCGCTTTCTCGCCGATGCGTGGGCCATGGTTCGCGTCGGGCGCCTGGATATCTCGCAGTACCTTGCCGCGCTCGAAGAAATGCAGGCTGAGCGACACCGCGATGTAGTGGGCATGATGCTGGGCCACATTGGCGAACTGCATGATTCGCTGGTGGCCGCCGATGAGCGGCCGGCGTTCGAAGCCTGGGTAGAGAAATTCCTCCGCCCGATGGCCAACTCCCTCGGCGAAGAGCCCGTGGCGGGAGAATCGCCTGAAAAAGCCGCCCTGCGCTCGGATATTTTGAGCACCCTGGCGCTCTACGCCCACGATCCGGAACTTGTGGCCAAAGCGCGCGCCACGGCCGACGCATTCATGAAGGATCCGCAGTCGGTAAATGCTACGCTGGCGGGCAACGCGCTGGCTGTGGCAGCAGCGAATGGCGATACGGCGCTCTACGAGCAGTTCCTGGAGCACGTGAAGGACGCGAAAAGCGCGGAGGAATATTACTCGTATCTGGGAGCGCTCGGCCTGTTCCCCGATCCGGCTCTCACTAAGCGCACTTTCGATTTCATGCTCAGCCCGGCGGTGAAGAATCAGGACCTCTATTATCTTGCGGGCCCGTTCCAGAATCCGCACACACAAGACGCGGCGTGGAATCTGTTCAAGACTGATTTCAAGCCGATCATGGAAAAGGTAGACGCTTCGCTGGGAGCCGGGCTGGTGGAAATTGCGGGAGTTTTCTGTGATGCCAAGCTGCGCGACGATTCGCAGCAGTTTTTCTCGGCACAGCATCTCCCGGGCACGGATCGTTTGCTGCAGAATGCTGCCGACCGCGTCAACGCCTGCATCGAGCTGCGTTCGCTGCAGCAGGCCAATCTGACGGCATATCTGCTCAAACAGAAAGGCGGGCAGGGCGGGGCAGCCGCGGCGCCGCTGAACTGATTTGTTTCGGCGGGCGCTCTAGTGCAGCGACTCGTCGAATTCGCGCATCCACTCTTTCTTCTTCAGCACTTCGCGCGGCTTGGAACCGTCGGGCGGCCCTACGATGCCGTCTTTTTCCATGATGTCGATCAACCGCGCCGCTCGGCCGTAGCCGATTCTTAGCCGCCGCTGCAGCGTCGAGGTCGAAGCGCGGCCCATCTCGCAGACTACGCGCACGGCGTCGTGATACAGCGCGTCATCCACTTCATCTTCGCCTTCGCCCGTATCACTGCCGCCGCTTGCGCCGCCACCACTACCGCTGCTATTGCCTGCATCATCCTTCGGTGGCTTGAGCAACTCTTCGTTATAAACAGCGCGGGCTTGTTCGCGCCAGAACGAGCATACGGCGGAAATCTCATCCTCGGTCACATAAGGCCCGTGGATGCGGTGCAGCCGCGAGGAGCCCGCCGGGAGATACAGCATGTCCCCGCGGCCCAGCAGTGATTCCGATCCGTTGGCGTCGAGAATGGTGCGCGAGTCCACTTTGCTCGCCACGCGGAAAGAGATGCGCGCGGGGAAATTGGCTTTGATCAGACCGGTGATCACGTCCACGGATGGCCGCTGGGTGGCGAGAATCAGGTGAATTCCCACGGCGCGCGCCATTTGCGCCAGGCGTGTGATGGATTCCTCGACGTTGTTGGTGTCCACCATCATCAGGTCGGCCAATTCGTCGATCACGATCACCAGGTACGGCAGCGGCTTGTGCTCTTCTTCCTCGACGGCATCGAAGAGCGAAAGCGATTGCGCCTTCTGGAATGTGCGGTTGTACTGCTCGATATTGCGGACGCCGCGTTGCGCCAGTAATTTCAGGCGCCGCTCCATTTCGCGCGTGGCATTGCGCAGCACGTTGGAGGCGATCTTGGGATCGGTCACCACCGGCGTGAACAGATGCGGAATGTCTTCGTACAGCCCCAGTTCGAGGCGCTTCGGGTCCACCAGCACCAGCTTCAATTCCTCGGGCGTCGCTTTGTAGAGCATGCCCATCAGCAGGGAATTGATGAAGACGCTCTTGCCCGTTCCGGTGGCGCCGGCAATCAGCAGGTGCGGCATCTGCGTCAAATCCGCGGCGCGAATGCGGCCAATCAGATCCTTGCCCAGCGGCAGGGTGAGCTTCGAAGCCGAGTGAACGAATTCCGGCGACTCGATCACCTCGCGCAAGGCAATCGTCTCGCGATGCGGATTGGGAACCTCGATTCCAACGGTGGATTTTCCAGGAATGCGTTCGATCAGCAGCGATTCGGCGCGCAGCGCGAGGCACAAATCGTCGGCTAGCCCGGTGATGCGGCTGTACTTGATTCCGGCTTCGGGCTTAAATTCGAAAGTGGTTACTACCGGCCCCGGATTGATCTGCGTGATGTGGCCTTTGACGTCGAATTCTTCGGATTTCTGTTCGATCGCGCGGGCATAAGACTTCAGCTCGTCTTCTTCCATCTTCTCGCCGCGCTCGGCGCCACGCAGCAAAGTAGGAGACGGCAAACGATAACTCGCTTTGCCTTTGGCGATTTTGGGTTCCGGTCCTGATCTTTTTGGCAGGGCGACGGCTTCGTTTTGATGGAATTTGATCACAGCCGGCTCGCGTGAAGAAGACTCCGGTTCTTCTTCATCGGATTCCGGCTCGGCCTCCTCAACCATGGCGTCCTTCGAACCGACCGATTGCGAGGGCGCCGGGCGCCTTCCGGCAATCTTGATTTCTTCCACGCGACGGCGCAGGCGTTGCGATTCGCGCTCCTCGCGCCAATCCTTCCAACGAGCCACCGTACGCCCGATGTAACCCTCCGCGGCCATGGGTTTGCGCAACCACTCCGCGGCCGCTGAGAAAGAAAATCGCGTAGTAAGAAATAGCGCCGTCAAGACACACGCGAGGCCCACCAGATTCGCCCCAACTGGATTCAGGGCAGCCGTCAGGCCGCCGGCAAGAATCGTGCCCATCAAGCCGCCCGCTGGAATTGCCGTGCGCACGGCCGGAAAGTGCAGCAACGTTGTCTCTGCGGGCAGGAACGCGAACATCAGCAGCGCGCCTGAAAGCTTCGCCCACGGCGCCTCGATGCGCTGGCTGCGAAACCAACGCATCCCCACGACGAAAAGCGCAATGGGCAGCAAAAAGGCGGTATAGCCGCAGAGCTGAAATATTAAGTCCGCAAGGTGCGCTCCAAACGGTCCAATCCAGTTGCGCACCGGGCCGCCGGCAGGTGAAGCGGCCGCAACATTAAATGAGGGATCGGCAGGCGAATACGAAAGCAGGCTCAAAGCCAGCAGAACTGCAACAATAAGTCCGCCAAAACCTATCAGTTCATTCAGGCGTTTGTTTTCTGTCGGAGTCAGAATGCGCACGTAAATCTCCCTTGGGCAGGGGAAGGCCTTAATTTGCAGGACGCGCGGGCGCTAGCGCGCGGCCCCAAACGGGAGGAACCAGAGTGCGAGAATGACTATACCAAACACGATTCGGTAGTAAACGAAGATTTTCAGTGTGCGTGTCCGCAAGTACTGCAGGAAAAACGCAATCACCAAGTAGCCCACAAACGCCGATACGGCCACGGAGATCAGCAGCGTCGAAAGAGGCAATTCGATTTGGCCGGCGTGATGCAGCTTAATGAGTTTCGGCAAATCGTGAGCGGCAGCGCCGGCAATGATCGGCGCGGAGAGAAGAAACGAAAATCTGGCCGCTGCCTCGCGCGTCAGGCCGCGGAAAAGGCCTTCGGTAATGGTGATGCCCGAGCGCGAAACGCCGGGAAAAAGCGCCAGCGCCTGCGCCGTGCCGATCACCATGGCATCGCCGAAGCCCACCCGTTCCATGCCGCGATCGAGTCTGCCGACATATTCGGCGTACCACATCAGCAGCCCAACCAGGATCATCGAGCCGGCGATGTAAATCGGTTGCCGGAGATGCTCTTCAATCTTGTGCTCGAATAGAAATCCGACAATTCCGCCGGGAATCGTTCCGGCTATCAAGTACCAGAACATTTTGCGATTGTGTTGCACTGCAGACGGGCCGCCGCGGCCGCCGTAATTAAAGCCCAGTCCCGCGAGCGTCAGTTCCACCCAATCACGAATGAAGTAGAGAAGCACGGCGAGAAGTGTGCCGGCGTGCAGCGCTACATCGAATGCCTGCCCGGGATCGGGCCAGTGGAGCAGCCAGGGGAAGAGAATCAGATGGGCCGTGCTGCTGACCGGCAGAAATTCCGTCAGTCCCTGCACGATCGCGAGGATGATGGCTTGCAGAAGTGACATGCGCTCAGGGCATCCCCAGGGACATCGAATCAGCCGTCGAGATGCTTCATCATCGCATAAGCGGCGAGCCCGCCCGGATAATAATTCTTCAGAATGCCGCGCGTCAGATAACCGTGCCTGGTCCAGAATTCGATGGCAGCGGCATTATTGATGGCGGTTTCCAGCTCGATGTCCGTTGCGCCGCGCTCGAGGAGCCGCTTTTCGGCGGCGTGCAGCAATGCGCTCCCGAGCCGCGCTCGGCGATATTCCGGAAGAACATCGATGGTGATGATATGGCCGGATCGGTCGAATAGGGCGGTGAGTATGAATCCTGCGACGCGGCCGCGGCTTTCCGCCACGATTCCCTCAGCACCTGGCAAGCGCAGATACCAGCGAAATTCACGGCGGGAATAGGCCATCTCGCGCGGGTAGCACTGCTGGTCGATTTCGTAGATGGATTCGAAGTCTTTGTCCGCCAGCGGCCGCAGGGCCAAGTGCTTCGAAAGCTCTGCCCTTTTCGCCGCGCCCAATTCTGGCGATCGTTCGGAGCGCCGTTCCGCGCTGCGTTTTGCCGCGGGCTTCATGGCTCAGATTTCGAGAATCACCGGAAGGATCAGTGGCCGTTTTGCGGTTTGCTTGTTGAGGAAGCGCTTCAAATCCGCGCGAATTTTTTCCTTCATCACGCTCCAGTCCGTTTTCTCTTCGGAGGTGGACTGTTCGAGAGTTTTGAGAATCACTTCGCGCGCTTTGTTCATCACTTCCTGGCCGTCATCGGAAGGCAGAAATCCGCGCGTGACAATTTCAGGCGCTGATTCGATGCGCCCGGTGTGCTTATCGATGGCAATGATGGTCACGACGACGCCGTCTTCAGCGAGGTGCCGCCTGTCCCGCACCACCACCTCCTCGATTTCCTCGAGCGAGCCGGAATCTACCAGCACGCGTCCCGCCGGCACCGGCTCGCGCCGGAATGCCCCTGTCGCGGTGAACTCGATCGGCTGGCCACTCTCCAGCAAGATCACTTCTCCCGAGACCGCGCCCATTTGCTGCGCCAGCGCGGCATGCTGGAAAAGTTGCCGGTATTCGCCGTGCAGCGGAACAAAATATTTCGGCCGCACCAGGCTCAGAAGCAGCTTCATTTCTTCCTGGGCGGCATGTCCCGAAACGTGAATCGGCGCGGAGCGCCCGCCTTCGTAGTACACCAGCACCTGTCGCCTGAAAAAATGATCGATCATCCGGAATATGGCCTTTTCATTTCCCGGAATGATGCGCGCGGAGAGAATTACCGTGTCGCTTTGTTCGATGGTGAGCAGGCGATGATTGTCCACGGAAATGCGCGAGAGCGCCGACATCGGCTCCGCCTGTGTGCCGCTGGCCAGGACAACCAGGCGCTTAGGATCGAAGGTGCGAATATCCTGCGGACGCACCATGCTTCCATCGGGAATGCGCAGGCGGTTCAGGCTGTGCGCGATCTCGAGATTGTCCACCATGCTGCGCCCGACGACGCCCACTTTGCGGCCACTGGCGACCGCGATGTCGATCACTTGCTGGATACGATGGACCGAGCTTGAAAAACAGGACACCACGATTTTCTTTGGCGCGGCACGGAACAGTTCCTCGAAGCGCGGCACCACGGCGCGCTCGGAGGGCGTGTAGCCGGGCCGCTCGACGTTGGTGCTGTCGCTGAAGAGCGCCAGCACTCCCTCGCGTCCGTAGCCGGCGAATGCATCGAGATCGAAGGAGCGCCCATCGACCGGCGTGTGATCGATTTTGAAATCGCCGGTGTGAATAATCGTGCCGAGGGGCGTACGCACGGCCAGCGCCAGGCAATCGATGGTGCTGTGCGTGACGGAAAGAAATTCGACTTTGAACGGGCCGATTGAAACGCTCTGCCCCGCCGCGATTTCGCGCAGATCCGCGTCCTCGAGCAAACCGTGCTCTTCAAGGCGCTTGCGCACCAGCGCCAGCGTGAATCGCGTGCCGTACACCGGGACGTCGAGATCGGCAAGCACGTAGGGCACCGCGCCGATATGATCTTCGTGCGCGTGCGTCAGGAAAATCGCCTTCACTTGCTGCTTGCGCTGCTTGAGATAGGTAATGTCGGGAATGACGATGTCCACACCGAGCAGTTCGGCCTCGGGAAACATCAGCCCCGCGTCGATGACGATGATTTCATCGCCACAACGCAGAGCCATCATATTCATGCCAAATTCGCCGAGACCTCCGAGCGGAATGGCCCAAACGGAAGGAGCGCTCAATTCGTAGTCCAGCCTTTCGAGTAACAATCATCGTACCACAGGGCGCGGCTAGACCCTCGCCGCGAGATGGCACTGCTGGAAATTATTTGTGGAGAGACGCTAGGTCAGTCGGAGCTGCTGCCGAAGAGACGAGCGACCGCTACCAGCAGCACCGCACCGACCACCGCCGCCGCGAGGCTTCCGATGAAACCGTAAGTGGAGATATTCAGCCTGCTGAAAATCCAGCCGCCGATCACCGCGCCGATGAGCCCAAGAAAAATGTTGGCCAGGCAGCCGAATCCGCGTCCACGGGAAATCGTTCCCGCAATCCAGCCGGCCAGCAGCCCGATCACAATCCACCAGATCAGCCCGCGGGATGGAGAGAAAATCAGAATGTAGTTTCGTTCCTGCGCCAGCGTGGCAAGCAGCATGGTGATTATTCTCCGTACTAAGCCGTATGATTCAAGCGGCGCTCAATTGGATTCGTTCCCGATCCTCCAGAAGCAGCAGCAACTCTCATCCCGACGATAAACAACGTAGTCATCCCGAATGAAGTGACGGATCTGCATTTTCTTTTCGACTTTATCCGTACCGAGCGCAAACCCGCGTCCGTTCTTTTCATCACTTTCCTGTTTTCTATTCTCCGCATTTGTAATATCAATGGTGCGCACAAACGCACGCAAAACGAAAATTCGTGCGCGCGGCGGCAATTTTCAGAAGCGACGCTACATTACCTGCGAGGGGGGTGAATGGCAAAGAAAAAGGGCGCGACCGGAAGAATTCTCCACGATCCGGTCGCCGATCATCTCACGCCGATCTACCCGCTCGATCTCGCGAAAGCGCGCACTGTGGATGATCTCGTTCGCGCCATGGGCCAAACCGCATTCACCGGGCGGCAGGTGGGCGATGCCGCCGATGTTCTTGAAGCCATGGCGCGCGATAAAGACTGCTTCATCGTGATGACGCTCGCGGGCGCTATGACCGTCGCGAAGATGGGCCTCATTTTTTGCGATCTCATCGAATCCGGCATCGTGCGCGCCATCGTTTCCACTGGAGCCCTGATGGCTCACGGGCTGGTCGAAGCCACCGGGCGCTCGCATTTCCGCTACGATCCCAAAATGGACGATCGCGAGCTATTCTTCGCCGGCTACAACCGCGTTTATGATTCGCTTGAGCCTGAAATCAATCTCGATCACGTCGAAGAAGTCGTAGATCACGTGCTGGTGAATTGGGATCCCGCGGAAATTGTCTGCAGTTGGAAACTCCATCGTCGCATCGGCGAATATCTGCAGAAACATGCCAAGGGCCGCGGCATTTTGAAATCCGCTGCCGCGCACAATGTGCCGATTTTCGTGCCGGCGTTCAGCGATTCCGAGCTGGGCATCGATTTTGCGCTCTACAATCGCCTGCGCCGCAGAGAAGGGAAGCCGGTGCTGCGATTCGATCCCTTCGAAGATTTCGAACACTATGCTGAAACGATGCTAGCGACGAAACGCATGGGGCTGCTGACCATCGGCGGCGGCGTGCCGCGCAATTGGGCGCAGCAATTCGGCGTTTACGCTGAGCTTCTCGCGCGCCGCGGCTACGAGAAAATTCCCCTCAAGCGCTACAACTACGGCGTGCGAATCTGCCCGGAGCCGGTTCACTGGGGCGGCCTCTCCGGCAGCACTTACACCGAAGCCGTTTCGTGGGGCAAATTTGTGCCGCCGGAAGAGGGCGGTCGCTTAGCCGAAGTCTTCGACGACGCCACAGTAGCGTTACCGCTAATCGCCGGAGCGGTCCTCGAACGCATTGGCTACTTTAATCGCGCTAAAGCCGCTCGCGCGAAGTAGCGCCGCAAATGGCAGCGAAGTTAGCCGAACCGATGGATCAAGGTTTTGCAGGGAGGAAGGAAATGCGGCGGGCTAATCGTCGTCGCCAAGCAAAATCGCCGCGGAAAGCACGGTAGTCCACAGTCCGCGCTTATCGCCGACCGCCGATTGCGTAATATTCATCGTCCGCACGATCTTATTTGAAATGCGATAAACCTCTTTTTTCTCGTCCCAGGACAAATCCGGATCAAATTCCACATTTAAGGTCGTCGCCAACATCTCCGCCGCCAATTCTTCGCAATATTCGCCGGCCACTTCCTCGGTCTCGCCGAAAGAGTGATGCTCCGACAAGTATCCGAACATCGATTTATCTCCCGGCAGCGCCAAACCCACTCCCGCGGCGATCAAGCGGTGCGGCTCGCGCGTCTGATTCTCGCTGATCACGCAAAACGCCACCTGCCCGGGCTTCAAATGTTTCAAGCCTTCGCTGCGCGATATCAATTTGCAGTAGGGAGGAAAAATCGAAGAGACGCGAACGATGTTGCACGCAGCGATACCCGCATTCCGCAGCGCCAGCTCGAAGCTCGACAACCGCTCGCGATGTTTTCCAACTCCCTTGGTGAGGAAAATTTTCTTGGCGACGAATGCCATGGATCGTGCCGGCTGCTGGCGCCTCCGCGACCGAGAGTCGGAAAATTTTTTCTGTCGTGAAAATTAACAAGAACGCTGAGGGGTGTCAACGTAAATTGAAGGTTTTTCGGGTTTTCGCGATGCTGCTTCGCGCACAGCTCGACGCCGCGGCTGGATTGCGCTCATCACGTCAGATTTTTCAGCGCGAACGCTCTACCGCATCCGCTGCAGCCTGTTTTTCCATCGCCGCTACAGCTTCCGCAGGCACAATTTTCCAATTTCCGTCCGCGTCCGAGGGAATTTTGCCTGTGCGCGTCAAATAATCGATCATCAAATCGCGAATTCCGATTCCTGGCTGCTCCAAAATCGGCAGTCCTTTATAAACCGAGTATCCTCCGCCTCCCGTATAGCGATAATTGTTGATGGCCACGCGCAATTTCTGGTCGGCCGCGAGCGGCTGGTCGTGAAAAGTCAGATTTTCGATACGCTCGCCCACCGGTTTCGTCAAATCGATCTCGTAAGACACTCCCTCCGCGTTATCCGCGTTGTATCCGGGCAATTTCAGCGCTCCGCCGGCCGGCGAGGGCCACGCCGTATAAAAACTGGCGGCATGTTCCAGCGCGTCTTTTAACTGCGCTCCGGTCATTTCCACCGTGTAGAGCGTATTCTCGTACACGTAGAGCGCCGCCGCTTGCCGCACCGTCACTGGTCCCTTCGGAATCTGCACTCCGGGGAAAAACATTGTAGCCATCGAGACGTCCGCGTGCCCCGCGTCAAGCTGCACGCGATGAATTAAATCCACCAGCGGATCATCTTCGTAACGCGCCCGCGATCCATCCATCGCCTTATCCGCAGTCGCGATCGGCGTGTCCAGAAATTTCTCCGTGGTCGCCTCGTAAGGCGCCGCCAGCTTCAAAATGGCCGGAATCGGCGTCCACGCTTTCCGTCACTTTGATTACTCGCGAATGTTTCGACGTCACGCGCCACCTTCCGGCATCGTTCCGCTCCATCACAATATCTGCTCGTGCCAGCGACCCTCCCCAATTTTTCGCCTGCGCCATCAAAACGCCGTTCACGGTCAATTCCGGCATCTCCAAATGCGTGTGCCCGTAAAAAATCAAATCAATTCCGGGCACCTGCTCCGCCAATTCCCACGCCGCATTTTCCCCGCGTATTTCCTGCCCTTCGAAAATCTTCCCCGTAGCCGGATCGCGATCGAGCCCCGAATGCATGATCACCACGAGCAGATCCACCTGCTTGCGCAATGGCGGAATCACTCGCTGCGCGCTCTCGACAATCGGCTCAAATTCATAGCCGCGGTAATGATCGGGAATCTCCCAACGCGGCACTCCCGGCGTAACAAACCCGACGATGCCAACGCGCACGCCCGAAACATTTTTGATGATGTAAGGGCGGATATATCCATCGCCCGCCGTATAGATTTCCTTCAAATTCGCCGCCAGCCACGGAAAGTTCGACTCGCGCTTGGCCTTCCACATTTCCGCCAGCCCGAAATTGAATTCGTGATTGCCGACGGCCATGGCGTCGTAATGCATGGCATTGAAAGCCGCAATGGTCGGATTCTTCGGCTTCAAATCCTTCACCGCGAAGTAATAGGCCAAGGGCGTGCCTTGCGTCGTATCGCCGCAATCGAGCAGCAAGGCCTTCGGTGCATCCGCGCGCTGCTCTTTCACCAGCGTAGCAATTTTCGCCAGCCCAAGATTCGCCGGCTTATTCGAGTAGTAGTCGATCGGCTCGATATGCCCATGAATGTCCGTGGTGGAAAGCAACGTAATCGTTTCGCGAGCCGCGGACGTCGATGCACTCGCCGGTTTAGCTGGCTGCTGCTTCGCACCGGCCAACACAATTCCACATAGCAGAGCAGAACAAAGAGCAAGAACCGGCGCGGTCCTGATGCGGCGAAATTTCAAACGCGATGTCATACGCCCAATCATTTCGCTAGAGGCGCTCGCCGATTCTGGCGTGATCAAATCAAATTCGGTTTCGTAGGCCCGTTTTCAGTCCCGCCAAACTCTATCACGCCGGGCAAATTGTCCGCGGGCTTACTCCCCAAGTCTTGCAATCAATTCGTCGCCTGCCTATACTGATTTTGTAATTCCTCCGCGCCCCGCGCGGATTCCGGGATGGCCTGCAACAATCCCCGGACTGATGGAGGAAGTTTCGGAGTGGGAACTCCAGCCGCCATAGCGGTATCGCGTCAAAGCTACATACTCGACAAACTGCACTCCCTTTCCGGTGTCATTCCGATAGGCGCATTTCTAGCCGAGCATTTCTGGTCCAATAGCTACGCGCTCGTCAGCGTAGGAAAATACAACGAAGCCTCCTCCGATCTGCAAACGATTCCGTGGCGCATCCTGGTCGAAGCCCTGGGCATCTGGCTGCCGATTCTGTTCCACGGCTTCTACGGCCTCTACATCTGGTGGCAAGGCAAATCGAACGCGATCGGGCATCCGTGGATGGCGAACTGGCTCTATGTACTGCAGCGCTGGAGCGGCGTCATCGCCTTCATCTTCATCGGCTGGCACGTGTGGGTGGAGCGCTTCGGCACCGGCGGCATATCCACGTACGCTGACGTCGCCGGGGCCATGCGGAATCCGTATTACCTGGCGTTCTATGTGGTGGGAATCATCGCCGCGTCGTTCCATCTCGGCAACGGACTCTGGAATTTCGCCTGCAAGTGGGGAATTGCGGTCAGCGTCCGCGCGCAACGCGCTTTTGGCTGGTTCGGCGCCGCCGTGGCCGTAGCATTTAGCGTAGCCGGGCTGCTAATCGTCGCCGGTTTTTACTACAACTGGCATCCACTGGGGACCTACATCGCGAAATGAGAACTCCGCGAATCATCGTCGTTGGCGGCGGTCTGGCAGGATTGATGGCCGCGATCCGCGTGGCCGAATCCGGCGTGCCGGTCGATCTCTTCTCGATTGTTCCGGTGAAGCGCTCGCATTCCGTCTGCGCCCAGGGCGGTATTAACGCCGCGAAGAATCTCAAGGGCGAAGGCGATTCCATCTGGAAGCACTTTGACGACACGATTTACGGCGGCGATTTTCTGGCCAATCAGCCGCTCGTCAAAGGAATGTGCGAAGCCGCTCCCGCCATTATCGATCTGCTCGATCGCATGGGCGTGATGTTCAATCGCACGCCGGAAGGGCTGCTCGATTTCCGCCGTTTCGGCGGCACGCTTTACCATCGCACTGCTTTTGCCGGAGCTACAACCGGCCAACAGCTCCTCTACGCTCTCGACGAACAAGTCCGCCGGCACGAAAGCGAAGGCAAGGTCACGAAATACGAAGGCTGGACGTTCCTTTCAGCGGTGATTGATGGCGGCGGCATTTGCCGCGGCATTTGCGCCATGAATCTGCACACCATGGAAGTCCGCACGTTCCGCTCCGATGCCGCCATTTTCTGCACCGGCGGAATCGGCTCGGTCTTCGGACGTTCCACGAATTCGGTGGTCTGCACCGGCTCCGCGCAATCCGCGCTGATGCAGCAAGGCGTCTATTACGCCAACGGCGAATTCATCCAGGTACATCCCACGGCGATTCCCGGCGAAGACAAGCTGCGCCTGATGAGCGAATCCGCCCGCGGCGAAGGTGGCCGCGTGTGGGTCCCGCGGCAACCCGGCGACAAGCGCCCTCCGAAATCGATACCCGAAAATGAGCGCTTTTATTTCCTCGAGGAGTGGTACCCGAAATACGCGAATTTGGTGCCACGCGATGTGGCCACGCGCGCCATCCACAAGGTCGTCTTCGAGGACAAGCTGGGTGTCAACGGCGAAGCTGCCGTCTATCTCGACGTCACCCATATCCCCCGTGACGTTCTGGACCGCAAGCTGGAAGGCATCCTCGAAATTTACGAAAAGTTTGTCGGGTACGATCCGCGCGAAGAGCCCATGAAAGTTTTCCCGGCGATGCACTACACCATGGGCGGCCTGTGGGTGGATAACGAGAATCAAGCCACGAATATCCCCGGAATCTATGCGGCGGGGGAGTGCGACTATCAATATCATGGCGCGAATCGGCTGGGCGCGAATTCGCTGGTCTCCTGCATTTACGGCGGCATGTTAGCAGGCCCCGCCGCGGTTAAATATTCGCGCAGTCTGGAAAAGGGCGCGGAAGCCACTGGCGAGAGCGTTTTCGAGGCCGAGCGCACGCGCCAGCGTGAGGCCAACGACAAGCTTCTGCACCAGCAGGGCAGCGAAAATCCCATCACCATCTGGAAAGAAATGGGCCAAACGATGACCGAAAACGTTACGGTCATCCGCTACAACAAAGCCATGGAACGCACGCTCGCGAAGTTGGACGAACTCTGGGAGCGCTACAAGAAAATCAATCTGTCCGATCGCACCCAGTGGGCGAACCAAACATTGAACTTCGCGCGCGAGCTGGAAAACATGCTGATTCTGGCGAAAGTCATCACCATCGGCGCGATTGCCAGAAACGAAACGCGCGGCGCGCACTACAAGCCCGATTATCCGGAACGCGACGACAAGAATTGGCTGAAGACGACAAAGGCCAGCTACAAGTGCGGCAACATCACGCTCGAATACGAACCGGTGGACATCTCGTTGATTCCACCGCGCGAGCGCAAATACACCGCCGCAAAGTAGGTGCGGGACTTGCTCCACCCGCTGTAGCGCCAATCGAATCGAGACTAAATGCCTGACCAGACCTTTATAGTCAAAATCAAGCGCCAGCAACGCAAAGACGAAGCCGTCCGCTGGGAAGAATTCGAGCTGCGCTATCGCCCGCATCTGAACATCATCACCTGCCTCCTGGATATAGCCGAGCGCCCGGTCACGCGCGACGGCCGCGAAGTGACACCCGTCAGCTACGAAGCCAATTGCCTCGAAGAAGTCTGCGGCGCCTGCGCCATGCTGATCAATGGCCAGCCGCGGCAAGCCTGCAGCGCCCTGGTGGATAATCTCGAAAAGCCAATTCGCCTCGAGCCCCTGGAAAAATTCCCGCTGGTTCGCGATCTGGTCGTAGATCGCTCGCAAATGTTTGAGAGTCTCAAGCGCATGCACTGCTGGATTCCAATCGACGGCACGTATCCGCTGGGCGAAGGCCCGCGCATGGCTCCGTCGCTGCAGGAAGAAGGCTATCCGCTTTCGCGTTGCATCACCTGCGGCAATTGCCTGGAAATTTGCCCCAAGGTAAATGAACACACGCAATTCGTGGGCGCCGCGATCATCAGCCAGGTTCGCCTCTTCAACCTGCATCCCACAGGCGCCATGCATGCCGACGTTCGCCTGGAAGCCATGATGGGCCCAGGCGGAATCGAAGATTGCGACAACGCGCAAAACTGCGTGAAAGTCTGCCCCAAAGGCATTCCCCTAACCGAATCCATAGCCGCAGTAAACGGCCAGGTAATCCGTCACGCAGCCAAACACTGGTTCAGCGGCCATTGATGCCATCCACACGCAGTTTTCAATCGCGCCCGACCAAGGCCGTCGTCATCCTGAGCCGACTTCCAGGCGAAGGATCTGAGCGACAATTTCTAGCAACATCCGTAATTTGTCACCGCAATTCCCCACAGCGGCGGAGCAATACTGAATGCGCCCACTAATCCTAGGAATCTGCGCCGTACTGATAGGAGCTCCTCTCTTCGTGACCACAGCCACTGACGAAATCTCCCCCCGAGCCAAAAAACTCCATTTCAGCAGCCTCATAATCGACACCCATGACGACACCACCCAGCGTCTGCTGACTCCCGGCTTCGACATCGGCGCCCGCCACAACGACGGCAGCATCGATATTCCGCGCATGCGCGAAGGCAACCTGGGCGGAATTTTCTTCTCCATTTGGATGTCCGGCGCGGTCACCGGCCCGGAGGCCGTCAAGCGCACGCTCGATCAAATCGACGCCGTCCATCAAATGGTGCGCACGCACGCCAAAGATCTGGCCTTCTGCACCACGGCCGCCGAAATTCGCCGCGCCCACGCCGATGGCAAAATCGCCGTCCTTATCGGCGTTGAAGGCGGTCACATGATCGCCAGCGACCTCAGCGTCCTGCGCAGCTATTTTGAACTGGGCGCGCGTTACATGACGTTGACGCATTCGGTGAACGACGAGTGGGCCGATTCCTCGACCGACAAGCCGGCGCACAACGGGCTGACAGATTTCGGCAAAGATGTAGTCCGCGAAATGAATCGCCTGGGAATGATGGTGGACATCTCCCACGTGGCTGACAAGACCTTCTACGACGCCCTGGAGATCAGCAGAGCGCCGATGATCGCCTCGCATTCTTCCTGCCGCGCCCTCTGCGATCACCCACGCGACATGGCCGACGACATGATCAAGGCCCTGGCTGCAAAAGGCGGCGTTATTCAAATCAACTATTACGTCGGCTTTCTGAGCCAGGAATATCGCGACGCCATGAAGTCTAGTCCCGATCTCGACAAGCAAATGCAAGCGGAAATCGAGAAGCGCTGTGGCCAGAACGAAGATTGCCAGCTCATCACCGGCGACAAACTGGTCCGCGAAGCCGTGGCCGCCGGCAAATTGCCGCGCGTTTCTTGGGAGAAAATCATCGAGCACATTGACCACGCCGTGAAATTGGTCGGCGCCGAGCACGTTGGCCTGGGCTCGGATTTCGACGGCGCCAACATGCCTTTCGGCATGGAAGACGCCTCCGATCTGCCAAAAATCACCGACGCGCTGCTCAAAAAAGGTTATTCTGAAGCGGACATTCGCAAGATTCTTGGCGAGAATACTCTTCGCGTGATGGAGCAGGTAGAAGCCACCGCGAAATCGCTCGCCCAATCCAAGTGATTCACCAACGCCAGGCAATTTTGAAAAGGAGACACGCGCCATGAAAACTTCGTATCAGCGCTTGGGGCTGCTTGTTGCAGGCTTTTGTCTTGTATTCTTCGCAGTGAACGCCGCGGGTCAAGAGCCGGCATCAGGCCAGGCAGCCCCGGCGAAAAAATCAGCGTCCAGCGGCGCCGCGCACAAGAGCGGCTACGACCAGGCGCTGCTTCATCCCGCCGCGCTGAAAGCTACCGCGCCGGATACTTTTCAGGTGAAATTTGAGACCACCGCCGGCGATTTCATTGTGACGGTCACGCGCGCCTGGGCTCCGCTCGGCGCTGACCGCTTCTACAATCTCTGCAAGCATCACTTCTACGACGGTGCATCATTCTTCCGCGTCGTGCCGGGCTTCGTGGTGCAGTTCGGCCTCACCGGCAATCCGGCTGTGAACGCGGTGTGGGAGAAGGCTCGCTTTCAGGACGATCCCGTGAAGGAAACAAATCGTCCCGGCACGCTCGTCTTTGCCACGGCCGGGCCGAACACCAGGACCTCGCAGCTCTTCATCAATCTCGGGAACAACGGCGCTCTTGATCGCCAGGGCTTTTCGGCCTTCGGGGAAGTCACCGACGGCTTCGACGTCGTGAAGAAGATCAACTCTCAATACGGTGAGCAGCCCGACCAAGGCAAAATCACGTCCGAGGGCGACGCCTACATCGACAAGAATTTCCCGAAGATCGACAAGATCAAGGCCACCACCATCATCGGCGAGCCAGCCGCGCCGGCAAAGAAGCCCGCGGCCAAGCCAGCAGCAAAGCCGCAATCGTAAGAGTTCAGCGTGACGCCGGCTTGTCCTGAACGCGTGAAGGGCTGCCAGCCGACGATTTTCTAAGGCGCTACCAGTACGGAAATCCACGGGCGATGCGCCCTAAAGGACTGTAAATGAGTTTTCATCAAGCACTGCTTAAGCCGGCCGATCTGAAAGCGCAAGCGCCGGAAACGTTTCAGGTCAAATTCGAGACCACCGCCGGCGATTTCACCGTCAAAGTCACGCGCGCGTGGGCGCCGCTCGGCGCCGATCGTTTCTACAATCTCGCCGAGCATCATTTCTTCGATGGCGCGGCCTTCTTCCGCGTGGTGCCAAATTTCATCGTGCAGTTTGGCCTCGGCGCACACCCCGAAGTGAACACCGCCTGGCGCGCCGCGAACTTCAAGGATGATCCGGTGAAGGAATCGAATCGCCCCGGAACTATCACTTTCGCCACCGCCGGCCCGAACACGCGCACCACGCAGCTGTTCATCAATTTCGGCAACAACTCGTTTCTCGATCGCCAGGGATTTTCTCCGTTCGGGGAAGTCACCAGCGGTATGGAAGTAGTGAAGAAGCTTCACGCGGGATACGGCGAAAAGCCAGATCAGAACCAGATCACAACGAAGGGCAAAGCATATCTAGATCAGAATTTCCCGAAGCTCGACACCATCAAGACCACCACGATCATCCCGTAACGCCGGCTGCCAGCCGGCGCTTTTCCGATTCGATTGGCGTAATTGATCCACAGGAGCTAGTGTTCGTCGTAACCGGTTGGTTTCATTCCCATGCGGCTGCAGAAAGGCGCCGGCTGGCAGCCGGCGTTACGCTAAATTGGTGCGTGCTTGGGAAAGCGCGCGGCCTTTTCCAGTTCGCGCAGATTGATTCCCGTGGCCAATAGCTTGCGGGCCACATCCGAAGTCGTATTCTTCACCATACACAGCAATACGCAGTCGCTCGATACGATCGGAATGGTGCGAGTGCCCACGCGATCGGAATACGGCGCGATTTTGTCCGCCGCTTTCAACGCCGCTTTCAATTGCTCCGAAAGCTCGAAATTCTTGCCAAAGAATATTTCCTGCTCGGCTCCGCCGCGGCGCATCGGAGGAATGGGAACGCCGAACCATTTCCTCGGCGTGCCGCTGTCGCGCTTCTCGTTAAAAGTTTTGATCCAGTAATTCCAGCGCTGTGGGCTGAACTCGCAAAGTTTTCGCAATGTAGTCTCGATCGCGATCGGATCGGGCCAATAGCGCTTCAAATGCTCCCAGTTCTCGAGGTACATGGCCGCGAGCAGATCGGCGACTTCGATGGTCTCCGACGCGCGGCTGTGCGCCACCATGATGGCCAGCTCGAAGGCGCGCATCAGATCGCGAGTCAGTCGCCGCGGTGACTCGACCTCAGGCGCGGCGTGGCCGTCCCCGGAATTTTTGCGAAATTTCATGAAAAGGGGCTTGTCGGGCTCCGTCGCAACAGCTTAGCGGAAATAAACAGGAGTTGTTACCACAGAGTACAGCATGTTGCCGAGAACGCCATGGAACCGATGGCCGCTGAATTACAGCCCGAGCACGCTCACCAATTCGCGCACCGAGGCCGCGGATTTATCCAGCGCAGCCTTCTCTTCCGGCGTCAATTGGATTTCAATAATCTGCTCGATGCCGCGGGCGCCGAGCTTCGCGGGCACGCCGACGAAAAGGCCCTTGATTCCGTACTCGCCATCGAGATATGCGGCGCAGGGCAGGATTTTCTTTTTATCAAGCAAAATGGCTTTCACCATCTCCACCACCGCCGCGGAAGGCGCGTAATAGGCCGAGCCGGTCTTCAGCAAATTGACGATTTCCGCGCCGCCTTTGCGCGTGCGCGTAACGATGGCCTCGATTTTTTCCTTGGAAAGCAAATCCGGCAGAGGAATCCCGGCGACGGTGGAGTAGCGCGGCAGCGGGACCATGTCGTCGCCATGCCCGCCAAGCACGAAGGAGTGCACGTTTTCGACCGACACGCCCAATTCCATGGCCACGAATGTGCTCATGCGCGCCGAATCAAGAACTCCAGCCATTCCGATCACGCGATTTTTCGAAAAGCCGCTGATTTTATAAGCGGCCTGCGCCATGGCATCCAGCGGATTGGTCACCAAAATCAGTATCGCATTGGGCGAAAACTTCACGATGTTCTCGACGCAGGCTTTCACCACATCGTAATTCGCTTTCAGCAAGTCATCGCGGCTCATGCCCGGCTTGCGCGGAAATCCGGCGGTGACCACCACGATGTCGCTGTTGGCAGTCTCGCGATAATCATTGCTCGCGGTAGAAATTCCCGCCGCATGCGAATCGCTGCCGAGAATCGGCGCGGATTCCAGCATGTCGAGCGCCTTGCCTGCCGGCACGCCCTCGAGGATGTCGGTCAACACAACATCGGCAAGACCCGCGTCGAGAATCCGTTGCGCGGTGGTCGAACCGACGAATCCTCCGCCGACAACCGTGACTTTCTTCCTCATTTGCAATTTCCTCCCGGCAATGTCTGGTAGGGGCACGATTTTTTGCGCCCTTTGCTACGCCCTGGAGCTAAATATTGTAGTCGCAGACACCGAAAAACCTACGGCCACACCGGGCGGGTGGTGAACCCCCGCCCCTACGACACCGAACAATCTGGCCGAATTAGTCCGCGGCTACCGCGGCTTGCATGTTGTCTATGATCGCCGTTGCAAATTCCGAGGTCTTCATTTTCGTTGCGCCGGGCATCAGGCGCTCTAGATCGTAGGTCACGCGCTTTTGCTGAATGGTGTGCGCGATGCCGTCTTCGATCAGCTTGGCGGCTTCGCCCCAACCGATGAAATCAAACATCATCGCGCCCGAGAGCATCACCGAGCTCGGGTTGATAACGTCCTTATCCGCATATTTGGGCGCGGTGCCATGAGTGGCTTCGAAAACGCCGTAGCCGTCGCCGATATTCGCCCCCGGCGCCATGCCCAGGCCGCCAACCTGCGCGGCGCAAGCGTCCGAGAGATAGTCGCCGTTCAAATTCGGGGTGGCGAAGACTTGATATTCATTCGCTCGCAGCAGCACTTGCTGGAAGACAGAGTCGGCGATGCGATCGTTAATCAGGACTTTGTTCTTCCACTGGCCTTTGCCGTGCGTCGCGTAAATCGAATCGAGCGTCTTCTTCACTTCGGCATAGATGGTGTTGCGGAAATCGTCCGTCGCGCGCTCGAGTCCCGGTTCGATCATCGCGGCGTTCTGCTCGACGGAAAGATTGGTGTCGCGATCTTTGTTATCGAGGATCCAGCTTTCGCGCTCGGTTACGATCTGCGCGCGAAACTCCTCGACCGCGAGTTCGTAACCCCAGTCGCGGAACGCGCCTTCGGTGTATTTCTGGATGTTGCCTTTGTGCACCAGCGTGACGATGCGCCGTTTGTACTCCAGCGCATGAGCGATCGCGCGCCGCACCAGCCGCTTGGTCCCGAAAGGCGACATCGGCTTGATGCCCACGCCGGAATCCTCGCGAATCCTCTTCTTCCCGCCGGCGAGCATTTCGTTATTCAGAAAATCAATCAGCTTTTTCGCTTCCGGTGTGCCCGATCGCCATTCGATTCCGGCGTAAACGTCCTCGGTATTTTCGCGAAAAATCACCACGTTCATGCGCTCAGGATTTTTCACCGGCGAAGGCACGCCCGCAAAATAGCGCACCGGCCGGACGCAGGCGTAAAGGTCCATAATCTGCCGTAGCGCGACGTTTAGGGAACGAATTCCGCCGCCGACGGGGGTGGTGAGCGGACCTTTGATGGCGACGCGGAAATCGCGGACTGCGTCCACGGTCTCCTGTGGCAGCCAGTCTTGCAGTTTGTTAAAGGCGTTCTCGCCGGCGAGGACTTCGAGCCACGCGACGCGGCGCTTGCCGCCGTACGCCCGCGCGACCGCGGCATCGAATACGCGCCGCGACGCCTTCCAGATATCGCGGCCGGTGCCGTCTCCTTCGATGAAAGGCAGAATGGGAACATCGGGGACGCTGAACTTACCGTTGGAATATCCGATGGGCTTGCCGTCGGATGGTACCGCTACGCCGTTGTACGACGATTTCATAAAGCTGGGCTCCCCAGGATCCGCACGCGAGGAGGAGAAAGTTACGCGATCACGACAGCCGTATCTGAACGCGCCCACGCGAGCGACCGACAGAAAACGATACCACAAACGGCGACGGCTGGCTTGGCGCGCAGTGTCCCGGCGAAGTGCGCGAGGCGATTTGGGCGGCTTAGTCCCCCCCCGGCCCCCCCTACTTCGTCGTTGATTAGAAACGAGGTCGGTCGTTTAGTTTCAGTGGTTTACGCCGATTTCTAATCATTTTGACCGTCGATTAGAAATTGCTCTGGGGTCTCCTCGGTGGGTGGTTTTATTCCGGCCTTTGTTTGAGCGTACATCGTCGCGATTACGCTAGCGCTCTGGCGAATTGAAGTAAATAGTACTCAAACGGAGATTGCGGAGATGGGTTTTGCTCGGGTTCGGACTCGCGGCATTGGTCCGAGTTCGATCCGCGCATGGGTGTGCTTGTGGTTCAGTTTAGTTTCGTCGGATGCCGGCGGGGACGCCGGCGCTACTGTAAGCCTGCGACTGGCGCCGCGGCGCCCGTTTTGGGGATGGGCCTGCTCGAGACTAGAGGCAAAATCACGCGTGCCATGGCTAGGGCTACGAAAGCCAACGACAGGTAGATCGTGGCGCGATGGCCTACGTTAGCGTACTCGAGCATCGGTTGAACTGGGGGAGTCGAGACGTAAAAGTAGAACCACAGGGCGGTGGCGAAAATTAATGCCCCGCCGGTCAATCCGAAAAAGATCGGCCATTTTTTGAGCTGGTCGCGAGGGATTTTGTCGAATCGATACAGGGATTCCTCGATCGGGAACGCGACGATGCATACTAAAGCCGCGCCAAAAAAGGCCGCCGTCCAAAGAGCAGAAGCAACGCCGCCGTGGCCTTGGTTGACAGCGAGCCACGCGTGCCGCAGGGCTTGCCGATCGCACAACGCGCAGACGACTAAAATCGGCAAGGCGAACAGATTTCTCCACCACGGCAGGGGCCGATTGGAAAAGCACCAAAGAACGAACAAGGCTACCACCAAAAAATTGAGATCGTCTTTGCCGGGGATTGGGGAGGCGAGCTTTTCCCGAATGTCCCGATAAGCCAACCAACCTGTGAAGGCCATTAGAGAAAAAAAGATGACAGCAGCGGCTTTGGAGTAAAGGATGCGACGATAAAGCGAGCTGGGCTTCATGGCCTGAGAATACTTTGGCCGAAGTATATCAAAATGCATAGAGCCTAGAGCAAAATCGTAACTGGCGTTGGTTTGGGTCGGTCCTCTGTTGGACCTGCTGTTGGTTAAGTTTGATTTCGTCGGATGCCGGCGGGGACGCCCTTCGCATCTCAGGATAAACCAGCGCGACTTACAAGTTTACTTTGTCAGAAGTTTGAAGGCGTGGGTCCACTGATTTTTTGTGAAGCCTGGGATTACCCAGAGCATGCAGAGCGGCTCCAGGGCCCTCGAGGCTTTGATGCCGCCTACGTCGTAGGGTTCCCAGCCGAATTGGCGAATGATTTCGGTGACCTGAGACTTGGCTGAAGCATCGTCGCCACAGAGAAACATGGTGGGCGGGCCTTGCTCGTAGTGTGGATTGACCATGCGGCCGGCGCCTACGCTGTTGAACGACTTTACGACTTTCGCGTTGGGGACTAACGCTTGGACGCGTTCGCCCAGGGATTCATTTGGCCCGGTGAAATATTTCACGATCCCATTTTCTGGAGGGGCGTCGGCGATGGGGTTGGTCACGTCGAGCAGCGTCTTGCCGTTGAGATTTTCTTTTCCGGCGATGTTGATTACGCTTTCTACCACTGTGCCTTTGGCTGCCAGTATTATGAGTTCACCGAACTTGGCGGCTTCAGCGAAGGTCCCGGCGGTGGCGCCTGGCGTTGCGGCTAGCCATTTTCTTACGTCTGCGTCGTCTGGCGTGCGAGTGCCTAGTTTGACTTGATGGCCGTGTTTGATTAGGCCTGCGCCCAGCGTTTGGCCGACAGTGCCGGAACCGAGAATGCCGATTTTCATGGGTATCCTTTCGGAAACTGGATATTCGACATTTTCTTCGGATGCTGGAGGAGCAAGAAAGTCGCAGGCTCGTAGCGCCGGCAGCTTGCCGGCGGTTTTGCACGCGGATGGCGTACGGTGCGCAATGGTGCGGGTGTGATCCAGCGAGAAAGGCGAAGAACTCGAAGCTACGTTCGTGGTTTATGAATTTGATTATCGCGTTTGGGCGGAAAAACAGCAAGAAAGGCGCAGCACTCGAAGCTACGTTCGTGGTTTATGAATTTGATTATCGCGTTTGGGCGGAAAAACGCCAGCGGCAAGCCGGCGTTACGGGCTAAATATCGTAATAGAGGTGGAATTCGTAGGGGTGGGGGCGCATGCGCATGGGGTTCACTTCTTTTTCGATTTTGTAGTCAATCCAGAGATCTATGAAATCCTTGGTGAAGACGCCGCCTTTCTCCAGGAAGGCGTGATCCTCTTGCAACGCAGCCAAAGACGCTTCCAGCGAGCCTGGCAGCGATGGGACGTGTTGCAACTCTTCTTTCGATAACTCGTAGATGTCTTTGTCGAGAGGCGGGCCGGGATCGATTTTGTGTTCGATGCCATCCAGGCCGGCCATCAGCATGGCGGAATACGCCAGATACGGATTGCACGATGGATCGGGCGGGCGGAATTCGGCGCGCTTAGTCTTCGGGCTGGTCGAATACATCGGGATGCGCACGGCCGCGCTGCGATTGCGGCGCGAATAAGCCAGATTGACCGGGGCTTCGAAACCGGGAACCAGGCGCTTGTAGGAATTCGTCGTCGGTGCCGCAAAGGCCACGATTGCCGGGGCGTGTTTCAAAAGGCCGCCGATGTACCAGAGGGCCATTTGGCTGAGGCCCGCGTAGCCTTCACCGGCGAAAAGCGGCTTGCCTTTTTTCCAGAGCGATTGGTGGGTGTGCATGCCGGAGCCGTTGTCCTGAAAGATGGGCTTGGGCATGAAAGGTGACTGTTTTGCCGTACTGATAAGCGACATTTCTTGCCACGTATTTGTAGATCATCATCTGGTCGGCGGAACGAACCAGGGTGCCGAATTTGATGTCGATTTCGGTTTGCCCGGCGGTGGCGACTTCGTGGTGGTGACACTCGACTTCCAGCCCGCAGGCTTCCATTTGCAGCACCATGTCGGTGCGCAAATCCTGGTAATGATCAGTGGGCGGAACGGGGAAGTAGCCCTCTTTGTGACGCGGGCGATAGCCTAGGTTGTGTTCAGCCCGGGCCGAATTCCAGCGGCCTTCCTCGGCATCAATGTAATAAAAACCGTGCTGTTCTTTTTGCTCCCAGCGTACATTATCGAAGATGAAGAATTCAGCTTCGGCGCCGAAATAGGCGTGATCGGCGACGCCGGATTGGGCGAGATAGGCCTCGGCGCGGTGCGCGACGTGGCGGGTATCGCGATCGTAGGGCTGGCGCGTGAGCGGATCGAAGGCATCGGCAATCATAATCAGCGTGGGCGTGTCGCGAAACGGATCCATGAAGTGTGTTTTGGGATCAGGGATGAGCAGCATGTCGGATTCGTGAATGGAGGCCCAGCCGCGGATGGAGCTGGCGTCCATGCCGAAGCCTTCTTCGAAGGACGACGGAGTGAGCTGGTGAATCGGGAAGCTGACGTGCTGCCAGATGCCGGGGACATCGATGAAGCGCAGGTCGAGAATTTTGGCGTTGTGCTTGGCGGCGAAGTCCAGGACGGCCTTGGAATCCATCGGAACTCCTTGAGGGATTTTGCGCTGGGGCCTGAATAAATTCAGGCGGAAGATAGAACAGACGCATGGCTGCGTCAAGGCGCGGAATGACTATTTGATTTTTTGCGACACGGTATCGAGATTTTCGATTGGAGTGGATTAGCAGCGACGCTATACTTGAGCGTGTTGAACTTCTGGTGTGCTACCGAAGGCTGCAAGCGTTGACCACGCGGGTCTATATCCAAACTATTGAGATGCAAGGAGATTCATGTCGAACGAACTGCGAAATTTTCTAGCGCTTTCCTACGATGAGCTCGAAGAGCTGAATCTGAAGGCTAAGGAACAGCGTAAGAAGCGCGTGGCCGCGCACAAGGTGCAGGAAGAGCGTATTAAGTATTTGACCGACGAGAAGCGGCTGAAGGCGGTGACCGTGCTGTTCAGCGATCTCGAAGGCCGCTTGCACATGCTGGATTACGACAAGAAATTCCTGATCAAGAGCTGGGACAACCTGACTTTCGATGGCTCTTCGATTCGCGGGTTTACGGCGCAGCGCGAAAGCGATTTACGGCTGGCCATGGATTGGGGATCGTTCTATTGGGCGCCTTCGGATGTTTTTGGATCGGGCAAGGTGCTGGTATTCGGCGAGGTGATTGATAAAGACGGCACGCCTTATCGCGCGGATATTCGTGGCGTGTTGAAGGGATTTGCGGAGAAGCAATTTAAGGACGACGGGGTTACGCTCAACGCGGCCAATGAAATCGAAGGATTTCTTTTCAATGGGCCGGATGCGGAGCGGCGTTATCACGAAACCGGAAAATTTGAATATGTGAATACCGGCGGTTATTACCATTCGCTGCCCGGTGATCCGCTGCGGACATTTATTGATACGACTGCCGAAGTGCAGCGCTCCATGGGCTTTCAGAATGAGAAGGACCATCCGGAAGTGGCGCCTTCGCAATTTGAAATTAACTACGGATACGGCGATTGCGTTTCGGCGGCTGATCAGATTCAGCTTTATAAATTGATTTGCCGGCAAGTGGCTACGAACATGGGATTCACGGCTTGCTTTTTGCCCAAGCCGGTGGTGGGCGTGAATGGGAACGGGATGCATACCAACGTTTCCGTCAGCGAGGACGGGAAGAATTTGTTCTGGGATCCCAAGGGCGAGGAGAAATTGAGCAAGAAGGGTTGGGCATTCATCGATCGCATTCTTACTCATGCCAATGACATTTGCTTGATGTTGAACGCCAGCGTGAATGCTTACCGGCGGCTGGATCCTCATTTCGAGGCGCCCAACCAGATCAAGGCTTCGCCGGTAGATCGCGGTTCGATGATTCGCGTGCCGATTGGGAATGAACGCTCCATGCGCGTGGAAGTGCGCTCGGTGGCGCCGGATGCCAATCCTTACATGGTGATGTATTCGATTTTCAAGACCGGCTTGGAGGGCGATACGGCGAAGATCAAGAATTTGCGGCAGGCTTCGCGGTATCTGCCGGACAACATTTACGATGCGATCGCGAGTTTCAAGTCGGCGGATTGGACTACGAAGATGTTGGGTGAAGATGTTAAGGGACGGTATGCGGAATTGAAGCAGTCTTCGGCGGATCGCTGCCCGCGGCAGTTGGGGACCTTTGTTAAGGCGCCGGAGGTGCAGTACCACCACGAGGTTTATAACCAGTTTTTGTGGAATTTGTTTTAGAGAAGAAAAAGCGGGCGGAACAGCGGGCGGGACTGCCCTTCGGCACTCAGGGTAAAACGACCCGCGCCCACGAAAACAATCCGAAAACTGTGGAGGCGCCCCGGCTGGTTTGGCCGGGGCGTCTTTTTTTGTTCTGAAGAGGTCGGTCGCTATTTATCTGTCATGGAGGTTACGCGCCAGAGTTCGTCAACGTGGCCTTTCTGGTCGATGATGGATTCGAAGGCGGCCAGGCCGTTGGGATCGTTCTTTGCGAGTGATTCGACGGCGGCGGTGAATTTATCGAGGCCTTCGGCGCCGTTGGTGAAGAGGACGATGAACAGGGAGTTGACGTCAACGGTGTGGACAAATTCGCGCTGCAGGAAATATCCGTGGGCCGAGCCGTCGGCGAGCATGCCTTCGAGGGATTTGCCGATGGTGGCGCGAGTAATTTCTGAGGTGCGCGCTGCGCCGTCCTTGTATTTGAAGACGCCCACGCGGAGGTAGGCGTTGGTAAACGTGCCGGAGTGGAAGCCGTAGTCGCGGCTTTCGAAGATGTGGTCCCAGTGCTTGGTGTTGGCGTAGAGGGGATCTTTGGCGGCGCCGCCGGCTACCAGGGCATCGAGGGCTTTCATGAGATCGGCCACGGACATCGAAGAGAACCAGTCGCCGTGAGTGGGCTCGCCTTCTTGATGATTGAGACGCGTGATGTTGCCGAAATTGACGACGGTGCCGTCGGCGGCGAGCTTGTTGAGGGTTGCGAGGGCGGCGGCTTCGGATTTTTCGAAATCGGGCCAGTTGGCGCGCGGGACGGTCCAGAGGGAAACGTAAGTGTACATCGCGGGTTTTTCCGTTGCGGCGGATTGGGCGCGGACGGATTTGGACGGAGTCACGATCAGGCAAAGAAGCAGGGCTGACAGAACGGCGAACAGGGAACGCTGATGCATCAAGAAGCCTCCTCGGCAGAATTGCGCCGGAGCGGTCCGGCGTTTGGATTTTCAGATTGAGACGAAGGGCTAAACGGCGAAAAGCTACGTCGCGGGCGAGGGTAAGTCAAGGATGTTCGGCAGAGCGGAATTCGCCGGACTGAATGGCTGGCGCGACATTCCAAATGCAGCGGCATTGCCGTTTAGGCAATCATGTGATCGGGACGAAACCGCCGGGATCGGGAATCCGTCACAGTTAATAGAGCTGAATTGGTGGCTGTGGGCCGGGGAATCTGGGGTCGCAGACGAGGAGAAAGTAGCCGTGAAAAAGGCACTTTTGCTCGTGGCGGTCCTGACGTTTTCGCTTCCTTGCTTTGCGCAGGTTGCGGATCGCGCGCCGACACGAAGCCCTTCCTCCAGTAACGCGACGCGGGCGGTTGGCACATGGGCGCGATTTGATCGCGCGGGTTACGATGCGTTTGATCCCGGGTATGTTGTTGGGACTTCGGGGTCGGCGTCGGATTTGAGTATTGCTCGTGGGCCGAGCATTACGGTTTACGGGGCTTCTGCGGCATTTGTTCCTTCCGTTGCGCAGGGTTCATCCGATTGGACGTTTATGCAGTTTGGAGATCCCGGGACGATTGGGCCGGCTGCGTTTCATTCGACTCCATCGCTCGGGGCCATCGCGCGGGCGGCGCGTGAGGCTAAGTCGCGGCAGACTAAGCCGGAGGCGGAGATAAGGATCAAGAAGGACGGGAACGGCGCGCTGGTGGCCATGCCGCAGAAGCAGTAGTCCGTAACACCGGCAGCTTGCCGGCGAATTTACGCGGTGACAGTTTGCGAGAAAAACGCCGGCTGGCAGCCGGCGTTACGGTTTCCGCGCGCGTTCTGCGATCGTGGCTTACCGGTTGCTCGTCGGATGCCGGCAGAGACGCCGGCGCTACCTAGTCGTAGTATTCGGCGCCCAGGTGGGTGATTAGCTCTTCGCCCATCATCCAGCGCAGCGTGTTTTTCAGCTTCATTAGCTGGATGAATAAATCGTGCTCGGGGTAGAGCTGCGGGGCGCACATTGGGGATTTGAAATAGAAGCTTAGCCATTCTTGAATGCCGCGCAGGCCTGCTCGTTGCGCCAAATCCAAAAACAAAACCAAATCCAGTACGATCGGGGCGGCCAGGATGGAGTCGCGGCAGAGGAAATCTACTTTGATCTGCATGGGGTAGCCTAGCCAGCCGAAGATGTCGATGTTGTCCCAGCCTTCTTTGTTGTCGCCGCGCGGCGGGTAGTAATTGATGCGGACTTTGTGGTGAATCTTGCCGTAGAGTTCGGGATAGAGCTGCGGCTGCAGGATGTATTCGAGGACGCTTAGCTTCGATTCTTCTTTGGTTTTGAATGAGCCTGGGTCGTCGAGGACCTCGCCGTCGCGATTGCCGAGAATGTTCGTGGAGAACCAGCCATTCAGGCCGATCATGCGGGCTTTGAAGCCGGGGGCGAGGATCGTCTTCATCAGCGTTTGGCCGGTTTTGAAATCTTTGCCGCAAATCGGGAGACTGCGGTCGCGGGCCAGCTCCTGAATCGCGGGGATGTCCACCGTCAGATTCGGGGCGCCATTGGCGAACGGCACGCCTTCCTGCATCGCGGCCCAGGCGTAGAGCATCGAGGGCGCAATGGCGTCGTGGCTTTCCTTCATGGCGCGCTCGAAATCCTTCAGCGTTTTGTGCACGGCGTGTTGCTCGAGGAAAGTTTCCGTTGAGCCACACCAGACCATGACGATGCGGCTGGCGCCGGATTTTTTCTTGAAGGCGCGAATGTCTTCGCGGATTTGTTCCGCCAGATCGAGCTTGTTTTTGCCTTTCTTGATGTGCGTGCCGGCTAGATTTTTTACATATTCGCGGTCGAAGGCAGCCTTCATCGGGCGGATGCCCTTGAGAAACTTTTCTACTTTTTGAAGATGCTGGTATTCGAGGACGCCGCTTTTTTGCGCGGCTTGGAACGCGTCGTCGGGGAAAACGTCCCAGCCGCCAAAGACGAGATCGTCGGTTTTCGCCAGGGGAACGAACTCGTTGATGTGAGGGGCGCGGCCTTCGGTGCGCTTGCCGAGGCGCACGGTGCCCATCTGCGTGAGCGAGCCTACGGGAGGAGCGGCGCCGCGGCGAATCAGCTCGACGCCGGCCATGAACGTGGTACTGACGGCTCCCATCCCCGGCGTGAGCACACCCAGCTTGCCTTTGGGCGGCGCGATGCTGACCGGCCTGCGCATTCATTTCCCCCTGTGTGCGATTGTAGATCGCGGGAAGATTTGCCGCGCCGCGTCGGGCGGCGCAGCGGCGTTGACTGCGAGACGAAATATCATGCGTGAACGAGATTTGATTTGCAAATCGAAACACGGTTGAGGGCGTTTGGAGCTTGCGAGAGAAGAGTGATGATATCGTTGCGGGATTACGGAGTGTATTGGGTCCTGTCTGGAAGAGTGACGCAGGAGAATCGAGCATCGTGACTTGGCGCGCTCTAGCTAGCGCATTTTTGCCTCTCGCGGCGGTGCCGCTGCTGCTGATTGGATTGACGCTGTGGATGCGGAGGTTCGCGCTGCGGGCTGCCGCGGCTGATCCCGATGCGGCGTGGTTCAGCTATGCGCGGTTTCTGAAATTGGGGACGCAGATGGCGTGGCTGGTTTGGCTGGGACTGTTGTCGCTGCCTGACGTAGGGAAGTGGGTGGCGTTTGTTGCCGGAGATCCGGGCACGCGCGGAGCGTTCGGAGCGCAGGCTCTGATTTGGGCAGAAATCGGGCTGTTGCCGATGGCCGTGACATCGATCGTGTGCCGCGTCCTTTCGTATCCAGTGTTCGTACAGGTGCACGGGTCGCAGTGGTCGCGCGGAGATATTTTCCGGCAAGCGTTCTGGACGCAAGCGACGTTTGTGGTACCGATCCTCTGCTTCGTGGAGGGGATGACCCAGACTTGGGAGGAAACCTGGCGCGGGGTGGTGTTTTTCCTGTTGCTGGGATTTGCTTTCTTGTTCTTCGGCATACGGCAGATTGGCGCAGCGTCGGGACGGACATCGGAATCGCTGAGCACGGGCGAATTGCGCGACCGCGTGTTCGAGCTGGCGAAGAAAGCGGGAGTCGGACTGAAGAGCTTGTACGTGATCTCTTCGGCGAAGAGCCGCATGGCGAATGCGTTTGCGGCGCGGGGAAACATTGTGATGGTGACGGACTACCTGCTGACGCATTTGACGCGGCGGGAAGTGGACGCCGTGATGGCGCACGAGCTGACACACCTGAAACGGCAGCACACCGCGATGCGGGTGATCCTCTTTGTGGCGGTGATGTCTACCTCGCTGGCCATCATGCAAAACTGGATGCGCGCGGGGCTGATTCCCTTGCTGGTGGCGATCCTGCTGCTGATCTATTACCTGACGGCGCGCGTGAACGAACGTAGGGCCGATGCGGGGGCGGTGAAGATTCTGGGCGATCCCGAGGCCATGATTACGGGGCTGGTCAAGATTACGCGGCTGAATAAATTTCCGCTGCGTTGGAGCAGATGGAGCGAATGGCTGATGACGCATCCCTCGACGATGCGGCGAGCGGAGGCGATTGCGCGCAAGGCGGGAATCGCGCCAGAGAGGCTGGCGCAGATCTTGCAAGCAGGGACAACTGGAGACACTTACTACACTTTGCCGCCGGCGATTGCAGGCAAAGTGAAAGTATTCTCGACCAAATACAAAAAGAGCCAGGCGGCGAAGCGTTCGTGGACCTTCGTGGCGATTATGACCTTTGCGCCCGCTGCCATTCTGGGGATTGCGAAGGCGGCGGGATTTGAAGGTGCCGCCACACTTGGAGCCTGGATTTTCAGCACTGTCGCCACGTTCGGGTTGTATCTCGCGGCCCTGAACTATCTCTCGCTTTCCGGGAGCAAGACTCTCGAGAAGCGGCTGCGAGCGCGATTGAAGAGCGAAAATCTGATCGCGCGCGAGGACGGCGGAATGTTCGTGAGTTTTTCGCCGGAGGCCGTGCCGCGCTTGTATGACGGGAGTTTCTCCTGGGATATGGGGTTGCTTTTCTTTGGCGCGGAGCAAGTTGTGTACCTAGGTGAAGAGACGCGGTTCGCATTGCGGCGGGAAGAAATATTGGACGCGCGTGATGTGCGCGGATCTCCGGCGTGGATTCGGACTGGGGCGGTGTTGATTGAGTGGCGGGACACGGCGAAGGATGGCGGTGGAGCGGTTTTAATTCGGCCGCAGCGGGCGCGCTCGTTGGTAGAACAGCGCGAGGCTGCAGAAGAGTTGACGAAGCGGATTGAGGAGTGGATTGATGGTCGGCAGCAGGGAAGCGAAGAATTGCCGCCGGGAGATTTTGCAACGCCGAAGGTGGGTGCGGTTACGAGCGTTTCTCCTGGACAAACTGGCCGCGGGAAGAGCGTTACGCGTTCGGTGATGATCCTTGGTTATATTTCTGCGGCTGCGGCGGTGCTTTGCAATCTTTCGTTTATTGGGTCGTTGGATGGGTGGTATGCCGTGGGTGCGACGACGATCGTGGGGGCTTTGCAATTTTTGCCGTATTGGCGTTATCGGGAGAATTTGCCTGTGCAGCGCCAGGAGTGAATTCAGGTGGATCGCCGGGATGATTGGATCGGCCAGGAATTTCAGAGGAAGGGAATCAAACCGGCGTTGATCATTCGTTGTGCCGCGGGAGCAGGGGCGATCGGGGACGTTCCTGGGGTCGCGGCGGGCGGAGCAAGCCCCGCCCCTACGACCGTAAAGCGAGATCGGTTAAAGCTAGAGCTTTTGGATGTGGATGCTGCCGTCGCCGGAATTGATTTCCAGTTGGCCGCCGCCGCCGTTCATTTTGCCTCTTACTCGCGATTCGCTCATTGCGCCTATCACCGATACCGGTAGATCCAGGCTGATGTGACCGTCGCCGGTGTGGGCATCTAAATCGGCCGCCAAATCTTGAGGAACGCGCAGCGTAATGCTGCCGTCGCCGCTGCGCAAATTCCACGGATTAGCAACCTTGGAGCCTGCCGTCGCTGAAGCGTTGATGCTGCCGTCGCCGGTCTTTAGATAGAGACTGTCGAAGCGGCCGCTGATGGTGATGTGGCCATCGCCGGTGTCCACGTCGAGCTTGCCATCGAAGTCGGAGCCTTCGATGTGACCATCGCCGGAGTGGAGATGGATATCGCCGCGCAGGCCGTTGGCCTTGATGCTGCCGTCGCCGGTGTCGATTTTGATGTTGCCGTTGACCGCGCCGGAGGTGACATTACCGTCTCCGCTGTGAATATCGAGATCGGTTTCGGCGGGAACCTGGATTTGAATTTTAACCGAATGATTCGAGACGTTGAAGAAAGTCCAGTGCGCGTGCGGCGTCTTGATGACTAGCTCAAGATTATTGCCGTTCTGGCTGGCCTGCACGTCGTTGGGGCCGATTTTGTAACTGGTGGTGCTGACGTGCACGTCGATTTCGTTGGCGGCGCCGGTGGTGATTTCCACGTTGCCGTCGTCGGTTTGGACGCGGAGGGAGGGCTTGCCGTTGACGGTGTATTTTTTGCTCCAGTCATCGGCATGAGCGGTAGGGGCGGCGAGCGCGATGCCCGCGAGAGCGATTCCGGCTAGCAGGGGCTTGTACATGGGCTGTCCTCCATTTGTTCCTACCTATGATACGAGAGTGCGGGTGGAAAAGTTCAATGGAGAATGGGTTTTGGGTTATGCCGATTTTCGCTTGGCTGCTGATTTGGAGTGCGGCTTGGGTCGTAGAGAGGCCAAAAACGCCTCCAATGGCTGCGTGTTGATCACGTCTTTCTTTTCGATCCAGCCTCGGCGGGCCGTACTCACGCCGTACTTAATTAGCTGCAGATGGCTGGTGGCATGGGAGTCCGTATCAATGATTAGCTTTACGCCGCTGTCGCGGGCTGCGCGTAGATGGACATCTTTGAGATCGAGGCGGTCGGGATGTGAATTGCATTCCATCACCACGCCGTTGCGTGCTGCCGCGTCGAATATCTTCTGGATGTCGAAATCGAAGGGCTCGCGACTCAGCACTTTGCGGCCGGTGGGATGCCCGATGACCTGCGTGTAGGGATTTTCGATGGCGGCGAGGATGCGATCGGTCATCGCTGACTTGTCGAGATTCATATAGGAATGAACGGAGACGATGACCACGTCGAGCTGCGCCAGAACTTCGTCATCGAGATCGAGGCGGCCGTCTTTGAGGATGTCGACTTCCATGCCAGTGAGCAGGCGGATGCCAGCGATGCGCTTCTGAGCCGCATGGATTTTGGCGATTTGCGCGAGGGCGCGCTTCTCGTCCAGGCCGTTGGCGACCGTGACGGCTTTGGAATGGTCGGTTAGCGCGATGTATTCGTAGCCGCGCGATTTGGCCGCTTCGGCCATTTCTTCGATGGTATTGCGGCCATCGGAGGCGACAGTGTGCATGTGCAGATCGCCGCGCAGATCTTTTAGCTCGATGAGATTGGGGAGCTTGCCGGCCTCCGCAGCTTCGATTTCGCCGGTGTTTTCACGCAGCTCCGGGGGAATAAACTTCAGCTTGAGCTTGGCGTAGATTTCTTCTTCCGTCTTGCTGGCGATTACCTTGCCGCCTTTGATTTCCGTTAGCGCGTATTCGTTCAGCGTCCAGCCTACGGCGTTGGCGCGGCCCCGCAGGGCGACGTTGTGATCTTTGGAACCGGTGAAATAGAGCAGCGCGGCGCCGAAACTTTTCTTGTCGAGCAGGCGCACGTCCACCTGAAGATTGTTGTTGAGCAAGACGCTGACTTTATTTTCGCCGTGGGCGAGTTTCTGATCGATGCCGGGAAATTTGAGGATGTGCTGGGCCACGGCTTCGACGTGTTTGGGCTTGTCGAAACCCGGGCGCATGGTGACGAGCAGATCGAGATCGCCGGCGGTCTCTTTGCCGCGGCGCAGCGAGCCAGCCGGAGTGACATCTTCAACGGCTTCGCCGGCGGCGAGAATGTGCTCGCGAAATGCTTGCGCGGTTGCGTCGGCGGTGCTGATCAGGAAGCGGCCCGAGGAGCGTTTGTGAGTCTCCACCGCTTTGAGAATATTCTGCTCGCTTTTTTCGCCGAAGCCTTCGAGATCGCGGAGTTTACCTTCGCGAGCCAGCTTTTCTACATCGGCTACCGTGCAGCATTTGAATTTCTTGAACAGGAAGGCGATTTTCTTGGGCCCGAGCGATTGTAAATCGAGAAGATCGAGAATCGTTGGCGGATATTTTTTCAGCAGCTTTTGGCGGAGGCTGTAATCGCCGGTTTTTAGGACTTCGTCAATATGCGCGGCCATGCCTTCGCCGATGCCGGGGAGCGCGGTTAGCTTCTTGACGTCTTTGGCGAGGTCTTCGATGCGTTCGGAAATGCTTTCGATCAGGCCGGCGGCTTTTTCGTAGCTGCGATAGCGGCCGATTATGGCGCCGTCAATTTCGAGGAGATGGGCGGTGTCGCGGAAGATTTTGGCGATTTCGCGATTTTCCATTTGGGGATTATATGAGAGTTGCAGAGGGAATCACAGTGCGAGGAGGGCGGGGAAAAAGAGGGAAGACAAGGAGGGCCGAAAAGCGGGAGGGACTGCGCTTCGGTCCTCAGGGTAAAAAGGCCCGCCCTACGAAAGGCCCAGAAAAACCCTAGGAAAGATAATGGAGATAATAAAGGAGGCCGGCTACCGATTTCGCATCGTGTAGATCGCCTTTGCGGATCATGGCTCCTAGCTCAGCTGGCGTGAAACGTTTGGCTATGATTTTTTCGTCGGATTCTGGAGTTGCCTTTCCGGCGGTTAGACCTTCGGCGGCGTAGAGATCTAAGAATTCATTTAGGAAGCCGGGGGTGGGATAAAGATGCAGCAACTTGCGAAAGCCGCGGGCGCGATAGCCGGTTTCTTCGAGGAGTTCGCGTTTCGCGGCAGAGAGAGAAGATTCGGGCGGATCGATGCGGCCGGCGACGAGTTCCCAGAGGAAATCGCCTACGGAATGGCGATATTGGCGGATGAGGAGGACATCGCCATTCGGGAAAATTGGCATGACTACGACGGAACCGGTATGCGTAACAACGTCGCGCGTGGTTTCCACGCCGCCGGGTTCGCGGACGCGATCGCGGCGGACGCCGAAGACGGGGCCGGCGAAGAGCAGCTTGCTATCCAGGACTTTTGCGTGCATGCGTGGCGATTTGGCCATGTGAGGCATTATACTTGCGCTCGCGATGACGCTAAATACTCTTATCGTGGATGATGAGCGGCCCGCTCGCGATGAGCTTAGCTATCTGCTGAAGGCGTTTCCGGATATCAATCTGGTGGCGCAAGGGAAAAATGGATTGGAAGCGGTTTCGCTGATTAAGGAGCACAATCCGGACCTCGTGTTTCTGGATGTGCATATGCCGGGTCTCGACGGTTTTGGAGTGATCAAGAAGCTGGCTTCGGGCAAGGTGCGCGTGCCGCAAATTGTGTTTGCCACCGCTTATGACAACTATGCGGTGCAAGCTTTTGAAGTGAACGCCGTGGATTACGTGCTGAAGCCCTTTGATAAAGGGCGCATTGCGAAAGCGATTCAACGCGCGAAGAAGGCCGTGGAATCGAATTCTTCGGCGGTCGAGCGGCTGGAATCGCTGGTGGACAAACTTGGCACGCCGAAGGTGGCGCAGCCGGTGAAGCTGCTGGTGAAGGCGCAATCGCGTCTGATTTTAGTAGATGCCGAGGACATGGTGCTGGCATCGATTGAGGACGGGACGATTACGATCTTCACGCGCGAATTCGAAGGCGTTTCGAATTACCGCACGATCGAAGAATTGGCCGCGGCGCTGGAAACGGAATCGTTTTGGCGCGCGCACCGCTCTTATCTAGTGAACATTCATCACATCAAGGAAGTCCTGCCGTGGTTCAAATCGAGCTACATGCTGAAAATGAATGACCGCAAGCAGACGGAAGTGCCCGTTAGCCGGGCGCAGACGAAACGATTGCGGGAATTGATTAAGCTGTAGTCGCGCGTACGACTCGAGGCAGGCAAAGAGCAGATCCCTCGCTTCGCTTCGGGACGACAACTTAATTCCACTCCCTCCGCTCAAAATCACGCCGCACATCCGCTCGCTTCGCTTCGGGATGACAATCCTCTTTCGCGTCGAAGTAATAGGTCTCCAAGGACTACGCGCTACTGAAAGGCGACAGCTTTCGCATGTTATAGTCAGGCAGACATGGGTTTTCTGATCCATCTTTTCTATCCGTACGGCATGATTTTGCAGGCGCTGGCTATTTTGCATTTTGTGCGCCGGCGCCCGGAGACGTATTGGCTGTGGATCGTGCTGATCGGAGGGCCACTCGGAGCGCTGGTTTATATCGTCGCGGAAGTCCTTCCGGATTTGCCGTTGCTGCAAGGCGTTTTTCAGGGAATTCCTCGCCGCGGCCGGATCCAGGAGCTCGAACGGACCGTGCAGGACAATCCTTCGCCCGCAAATTTCGAGGATTTAGGGTTGCTGTACCTCGACGAGAAGAATTACGCGCGGGCGCGAGAGTGTTATAGCCAGTCGCTGGCCGCGCGACACGATCATCCTGATCCGTTTTACCGGCGGGCCATCGCGGAGATGGGCTTAGGGGATTTTGCGGCGGCTACGGCGGACCTCGAACAGGTGATCGCGGTCGACCCGAAATACGATCATTGGCAGGCCAAGGCGCGTTTGGCGCAGTGCTATGCGATGGTCGGTCGATCCGCTGATTCGGAGAGGTTGTTTCGCGAAGTGCTGGAATTCCGCAATGAGTCTGAAATTCAATACAACTTTGCGGCCATGCTGCTCGCCGAGGGCCGAACTGCCGACGCGGCGGAATGGGCTGGACGAATATTGAAGAAGAAGGCGACGATGCCGCGATACCTGAAGCGCCTGGAGAGGCCGTGGTTTCGGAAGGCCAGCGCGTTGCTGAAGAAGACTCGCGAGATGGAAAAGGCAGCACCGGCCAGCGTTGCCGGATGATCGGCTCGCGCCAAGCTCGTGCGAAGATGCCAGGCTAAGGGCCTGGCGCTACATAAATACCAATACCGGCTTGGCCTGCGACGCGGTTGGTGTGCTAGCATCGAATGACCTCGGGCATGGATTTTTCTCTTACCAGCGATCAAATTCTGATTCGCGATACCGTCCGCCAATTCATGGAAGCGGAGATGCGGCCGATTCTGCGCGAGTACGACCGCGACGAGAAATTTCCGGCGGAGCAGATAAGGAAGCTTGGCGAGCTTGGTTGTTGCGGGATGCTGGTGCCGGAGGAGTGGGGTGGAGCTGGAACGGATACGGTCAGCTATGCGGTGATGCTGGAAGAAGTGGCGCGGGTTTGCGCTTCGACTGCTGTGGTGATCAGCGTTACGAGCTCGGTGGCTGGACTGCCGCTGTGGAAACATGGGACAGAGGCGCAGAAGAAGAAATATTTGCCGCGGCTTTCGCGCGGGGAGATTTTGGGCGCCTTCTGTCTGACCGAGCCGGGAGCGGGTTCGGATGCCGCGGCGATTCAAGCTCGCGCCGTGCGTTGCGGCAATGAATATGTGCTGAACGGCACGAAGAGTTGGGTTACCAATGGCGGCGTCTCCGGCGTTTACCAGGTGTTTGCCAAAACCGATCCGTCGGCGGGGGCGCGCGGGGTGACGGCGTTTCTGGTCGAGCCGGATTTCCCTGGATTCCGCGTCAGCCGCTATGAAGATAAGATGGGATTGCGGCTATCGCGCTCGGCGGAAATTGTTTTGGAGGATTGCCGCGTGCCGGTGGAGAACCGGTTGGGAGAAGAGGGGCAGGGACTGAAGATTGCGCTTGAGGGATTGGATGGCGGGCGCGTGGGGATTGCGGCGCAGGCGGTGGGATTGGCGCAGGGAGCGTTTGAGGCCGCGGTGAAATATGCCAAGCAGCGTGCGGCGTTTGGAAAAAAGATCGCTGAGTTTCAGGGGATTCAGTGGATGCTGGCGGATATGCAGATGGAAATCGAGGCGGCGCGGGCTTTGATGATGAATGCGGCGTGGTTGCGCGATAGCGGGGCGGGGAAGATGGGCGGGGCGGCGGCGCGGGCGAAGTTGTATGCGAGTGAGATGGCCAATCGCGTTGCGTACAAGGCAGTGCAGGTGCATGGCAGCGTCGGTTATTCGCGGGAGACGGATGTGGAGCGTTATTACCGCGATGCGCGCGTGTTGACGATTTACGAGGGCACGAGCGAAATTCAGCGGACGGTGATTGCGCGGGAATTGCTGAAGTAGCGTTGAGCCGGTGGCGGGGTAAGGCAAATGCGGGCAATGGCGTGAGTCACAGAGGGCGTTACGCTGACGGGCGCAGCAAGCCGCGCCCCTACGAAGAAAAAGCGCTCTTTAATTCTCGAGTTGAGAAAAACGTTGGCTAAGCGGAAACGAGTTTTGAGTGGGATGCGGCCTACCGGCCGGCTGCACATTGGCCATTATTTTGGCGCGCTGAAGAATTGGGTGGCGCTGCAGAACAAGATTGATCCCGCGACGGGCGAGCCGGAGTATGAATGTTTTTTTCCGGTTGTGGATTGGCACGCGCTGACGACGCATTATGAGGACACGTCTTCGATCGGCGAGAATACCCTGCAGATTGCGCTCGATTGGCTTTCAGTGGGGCTTGATCCGGAGAAATCGACGATTTTCATTCAGTCGAGTGTGCTGGAGCATGCGGAGCTGCATGTAATTTTGTCGATGATCACGCCGCTTAGCTGGCTGGAGCGCGTACCGACATATAAGGAGCAAATCGAGAATTTGAAGGACCGGGATCTTGGAACTTACGGATTTCTGGGTTATCCGCTGCTCCAGACGGCGGATATTCTTCCGTACGGCGAGCCGAAGCAGGAATTGCTGGTGCCAGTCGGCGAGGATCAGGTGCCGCATGTGGAGCTTTCGCGGGAAATTGCGAGGCGATTTAACGTGCAATTCGGCGTGACCGTCGATCCCGAGCTCTTTGAGCCAGCAAACGCTGCGGTTTTGAAACGCCTGGTGGATGACGTCGTTCCGAAGGTCAAGAGCGACTTCGCCGAGCAGAACGCTGCGGGGTACGAGAAAGCGTTCAAGGCATTTATCGCCGAAAGCGGATTTGAGAATTTCATCGAAAAGGCTGGGAAGGCGAAGGAGTTTTTCAATCAGCGCGAGTGTTACAAGAGCCGGGAGTGATGCTGACCGAGACGCCGCGGCTGCCGGGGACCGACGGGCGGCGGATGGCGAAGAGTTACGGCAATTTTATTTCGCTTAGCGAGCCGCTCGATTCGCTGCGAAACAAAGTTCGGAACATGATGACCGATCCGGCGCGCGTGCGGCGCACCGATCCCGGCAATCCCGATGTTTGCCCGGTGTTTTCGTACCACAAGCTATTTTCTCCGCAGCCTACGATCGAGCGTGTGAACCGCGAATGCCGCACCGCCGAAATTGGCTGCGTGGATTGCAAGAAGCTGATGGCCGACAACCTGGTGACCTGGATCGAGCCGATTCAGGAGAAAAGGCGCGAATTTGAGTCGCAACCGCAGCGCGTCTGGGATATTCTCGATGACGGCTCGAAGCGCGCGCAGAAGGCGGCGCGCAAGACCATGAAGCGCGTGCGCGAGGCCATATTCGGCTGGGAGGAAGCGCGCAAGACCTCCGGCCCGGCGCCCACGCCGAACGCGCAGAAAGTGGCAGGCGGAGACTGATTTGGCGACACCGTATAAGATTCAACTGCCGGTTTACGAAGGCCCTCTCGATCTTCTTCTGGATTTGATTCGCAAGCAGGAAATCGATATTCACAATATTCCCATCGCGAAAATCACGCAGCAGTATCTCGATTACCTGCACAAACTGGAACAGCTGGACATCGATGTCTCATCAGATTTTCTGTACATGGCGGCGACACTGATTTACATCAAGTCAAAGATGCTGCTGCCCGTTGATCCGCTGGCTGGGCCCGAAGAGCAGATGGATCCGCGCGAAGAATTGGTGCACCGGCTGCTGGAGCACGAGAAATTCAAGAACGCGGCGCAACTTTTGTATCAAAAGCAGCAGATTGAGGCCAACGTCTGGTCGAATCCCGACCGGACGCTGTATGAAGGCGAGGAAGTGGAAGGCGAGATTGTCGTCTCGCTGGTGGATCTGGTGAAAGTGTTTCAGCAGGTGCTGGAGCGGCGCAAAGAAATCCCCAAAATCGAGCTGCAGCATGAGGCCGTGACGATCGCGGAAATGATGGGACGCCTGCGCAAGCGGTTGAACGCGAGCGAGGAAGGCGTCTCGCTCCTGGAGTTTTTCGAATCTTGCGCCACGCGGCGGGCCATGATCGTGGCATTTATCGCCGTACTCGAAATGGTGCGCATGCAGGCGGTGATTCTGGTGCAGTCGGAGCTGTTTTCCGATATCCGGTTGCGGAAACATAAAATGTTCGACGTGGTTTTTTCGGGCGACGAGGCCATCGCGAAGATCGAAGAGCAATATCTATGACCCCACAGGAACTGACTTCGGCATTGGAAGCGATCATTTACGCGGCCGACGAGCCAGCCACTATCGAGCAGCTCGCCGGGGCGCTCGCAGCGGAGAAGACGGAAGTCCGCGCGGCTCTCGATTTGCTGGTGGCGGCCTATCAGACCGACGAGCGCGGAATTGAGATACGCAAAGTGGCGGGCGGTTGGAAGCTGTACACCAAGCCGCAGCATCACGATGTGGTGCGCAAATTCATCAAGAGCTTGCGGCCGCCGGTACGATTGACGATGCCGGCGCTCGAGACGCTGGCCGTCGTGGCCTACAAACAGCCGGTAACGGCACCGGAGATTAACGAAATTCGCGGCGTGAATTGCGGCGGCGTGCTGAAAACGCTGCTGGAAAAGCGGCTGATTACGACCGCGGGGCGCAAGGCCGTTATCGGGCGGCCGATTTTGTATCGCACGTCGAAAGATTTTCTCATGCGCTTTGGGCTTTCGGATCTGGACGAGTTGCCCAGTTTGAAAGAGTTCGAGCAGTTGGCGCAGGCGGCGCTCGGCGCAGATGAAGGCATCGCGCCGATTGAGCCGGAAGCGGGCGAGGTTCAGGGTGAAGTGCAGGGCGAACGCGCGTCGTCGAATGGCGCCGCATTGGCTGGTGCTTCGCCGATGGCGCTTGAGGGCGAGTCCGCGGCGGATGCTGAGGCGTTCAGCGAACCGAAAACTGCGGCGGCTGCGGCGGGAGGTTCTGTCGGCGGGGCTTCGATCGGAAGTTCCGATGGCGCCGAGTCCGAGGCGGAAGAATCGGCCACGAACTCACGCGGCGAGTGATAGGACTGCAGGTGTCTGTGCAAGTAAGCTGAAAACAATACCTCAGCGGCTAAAGCCGGGATGAATTTGCGGCAGTTGTGGGACGACTGAAGTCGTGCCCCGACAAAACTGTACATTCTCTCCATGGAAGAACGACTCCAAAAAATTATCGCGCGGGCGGGCGTGGCATCGCGGCGGCGCGCCGAACAGCTCATTACCTCCGGGCAGGTGACGGTGAATGGCCGCGTGGTGACAGAGCTCGGCACGAAAGCGGATGCTTCGCGGGATCACATCAAAGTTTGCGGAAAGCTGCTGCAGGGGCCCGAAGAGCACGTCTATATCGCGCTGCACAAGCCGGCTGATGTGGTGGCCACATTGAGCGATCCAGAGGGACGGCGATCGATCGGCGATTTGCTCGGTGGCGTGCCAGCGCGCGTCTATCCGGTCGGGCGACTCGAATATCACGCCTCAGGATTGCTGTTTCTTACGAATGACGGCGAGCTGGCAAACAAGATGTTGCGCGCGCACGGACTGCGGCAGACTTATCTGCTGAAGGTGAAGGGCAATCTTAGCGACAGCGAAATCGCGCAGGTGGCTGCGGCTTCGCGCGCGCGCATCGAACGCGGCCAGCGCGGCGACAATCCCTGGTACGAAGTGACGATCGCGGACGTAAGCCGGGATCCGTTGCGCGAACAGCTTGCCGCGATGGGGCATCCCGTCGAGAAGATGAAGCGCTTGAAGATCGGAAGTCTCGAGATTGGCGATTTAGCCCCTGGGCGTTTCCGGACGCTGACGCTGAAGGAGGTTGTGGGGCTCGAGTCGGCGGTGAAAAAAGCAGCGTTGCATCCGCAAAGCGCCGCGATCTCTCAGCCGGTCAGGCTGCCACGGCGCCCGCGGAGCGCGAAAACGCCGCGTGGCCGAACGCGCGGATGACGGCGCAGCCCAGCGACACGGTACTCGAGTGGGTGCGTGCGCTGCAGGTTTACTCGCCGGGGCGGCCGGTGCGGGAAATTGAGAAGGAAACCGGACGGCGCACCGTTCAGCTGGCTTCGAATGAAAATCCGCTGGGCCCATCGCCGCGGGCGCTGGAGGCGGCGCGCCAGGCACTGGTGGCCGGTAACCGGTACACGCAAGGCGGCGAGAAATACCTGCGCGAGGCGCTGGCGGCGCGGCACGGCGTGGCCAGCGAGAACGTGATTCTGGGCGCCGGCTCAAGCGAAGTGATTACCTTCGCGGCGCGTGCGCTGCTGGGGCCGGGCGCCGCGGGCGTGACTTCCGCGAGTACCTTCCCGCTATTTTCCATCAACATCGCGGCGTGTGGCGCTGACGCGGCGATCATACCGCTGCGAGGATTTGCGATTGACCTGGAGCGCATGGGCGCGAGCCTTCCCGCGAATACCAAAATCATTTTTCTTGCGAATCCCAATAATCCTACGGGCACGATGTTCACGGCGAGAGAGTTTGATGCCTTTCTGGCGTGCGTGCCGCAGCATGTGCTGGTGGTGCTCGATGAGGCGTACGCGGAGTATGTGGAGCGCAGCGATTATTCGCGCGCGATAGAGCTGGTTCGCGAGGGGCGAAACGTGCTGGTGCTGCGCACGTTTTCGAAAGTGTACGGACTGGCGGGATTGCGGATCGGGTATGGCATTGGCGCGGCCGGACTGGTAGCGCAGCTGAATAAGCTGCGCGCGCTGTATAACACTTCGAGCGAGGCGGAGGCTGCGGCGCTGGCGGCGTTGGAGGATGCCGAGCACGTGAAGCGTTCGCTGGAATGCAACCGGGCGGGACAGGCGCAATTGGGGCGGGGGCTCGATGCGCTGGGGATCCGGCATGTTCCGTCGTTCGGGAATTTTGTGCTGGCGGATCTGGGTCGAGAAGCGCGGCCGGTTTCGGCGCAACTTGCGAAGCGCGGCGTGCTGGTCCCGGCGATGGGATTTGTTGGCTTGCCGGAGGCGCTGCGCGTTACGGTGGGGCTGGAAGATGAGAACGCCACGTTTTTGAAGGCGCTCGAAGACGTCTTGTGCGCGGCGTGAGAGCAGTCCATTCGCGGGAGGAATGATGAGCGGCGCGGTGCCGGACGAATCGAACCAGGCAGCCGGAAAGCCGGGGAAAATGGGACCGGGCGATCCGATCCACGAACTGCTGAGATCGAGCCGTACGATCGCAGTGGTGGGGCTATCGTCGAAGAAATTCCGGCCGAGCTATGGCGTGTCGCAATATATGCAGGCCGCCGGTTATCGCATTATTCCCGTGAATCCCGAGAACGAAGAAGTGTTGGGGGAGAAAAGCTACGCGCGGCTCGAGGACATACCGGAAAAAGTGGACATTGTGGATATTTTCCGGAGACCGGAATTCGTGCCGGATATCGTCGAAAGCGCGATTCGTATTGGCGCTAAGGCCGTGTGGATGCAAGAGAGCGTGATCCATGCCGACGCTGCGGAAAAGGCTCGCCGGGCGGGCCTGATTGTCGTCATGGATTCGTGCATCTTGAAGGAACATGCCAAGAGATTTCGCATTCGGACGGAATGAGCAGGGCCAACTTACGTTACGGGGTGAACGCGGACGACGGAAATACATCCAGGTTGCGCGTAACTTTCATCAGCCCTATGAAGCGCCCATCCGGAGAGAAATGAAAATCACGGTACACCAAATCGTTCATGGCCGGCGTGAACTCACCTTCAGGGATGCTCACCCAGATTAAATTTCCGGAACGCGTGTCCGGACCGCGCTTGAGCAAAATGTGGCGTTCGTCGGCCGCCCATTCGTAGCGGCCCATGCCGACGCGCACGTGCACAAATTTTGAGGGCGTGGCCAGATCGCGGACTTCGAGAACGTCGCCATCGTAAAAAAAGGCGGCGCGCTTTCCCGAAGGTGAGACCGTGAGTTGCCCCTGCGCATTCTCCAGATCCGCCAATTCCTTCCGTGTTCCTTGCGCCAGATCGAGCGAGACGAGTTTTGCCGGGCCGCTCATACCGCGATCCCGCTCGATGGCGATGGCCCCGTTGCGCGCGGCTTCCCAAACCACAGAGATGAACTGATGAGGATCGAATAGCTTTTTCGATTCGCCGGTCGCTACTTTCACGGTATGAATTTCGGCCAGTTCGCGTGGTTTGACGACTTCTGTCAAGAAAGCGACAGTAGCTCCGTCCGCGAGCCAGGTAGCCTGGTAGCCGCCGATGAGAGGATTCTCCTTGGCGCCTTGGATCTGGATCTCGTGGCCTTCGGTATCGATCAGTTCGGTCAGGTCGCCGGAAGTGAGCGTGTCCTTGTCTCCGGCCAGATGCTCGGTGGTCTTGTAGAGGGCCAGTTTTTGGCCGTCCGGAGACCAAGTGATCTCATGGATTTTGAAACTCTGCGGCTTATCTGTTTTGACGATTTTTTCGCCTTCAATGATCCTCTTGCGTTTGCCATCGGGAGAGGAAATCCACAAATCATCGCCTTCGAGCGTATATTTTTTGTGATTGAAAATGCGATAAACAACGATGGCGAGACGATTGTCTGGCGCGAAGGCGAACGTCGAGCAGTATTCGTCCATGGTGAACGCGGGTTTTTGGCCCGCCGTGGGAATCGCGGAGAAGGGAATTGCCAGGAGGACCGCGAGCGCCGCCAGGAACGCCGTTGCAGCTGACGCAGCCGCACGTCTCCGCGCAATCGCGGCGCGGCGCCGCGCGGTTGCTAAAAATCACGGTTGCTGGTCCTTCTTGCTGCGCCGCTGGCTGCTCGCTGAGTCAGGAGAGGCATCGCTTCGGCTGGTTTGATCGCGATCGTCATGGCTATTGGGTTGAACTGAAATGTCCGGTTTCTTTTGTATTCTCCGCAACTGCGCCAATCGTTCCTGAATTTTGGCCTCGAGGCCCTCGCTCGTAGGATGGTAATAGATGCGTCCGGCCAAGCTGTCAGGAAGGCACTGCATGTCGGTGGCTTTCTCTTCGCTGTCGTGCGCGTATTGGTACCCCTGGCCATACCCGATATGACGCATTAAACCGGTCACCGCGTTGCGTAGGTGCAATGGGACAGGCTCCGCAATCGTGCGTTGCAAGTCCTGCTGCACAGCTCCATACGCCGTATATAGGGCATTGGACTTTGGCGCGAGCGCGAGATAGACGGCGGCCTCGCCCAGCGCCAAATAGCCCTCGGGAGGCCCGATGAATTCGAAGGCGTCCTTGGCGGCCAGCGCTACACGTAGAGCGTTTGTGTCCGCCAGGCCGATATCCTCGCTCGCCATGCGCACCATACGTCGCGCGAGATAGAGAGGATCTTCGCCCGATTCGATCATGCGTGCCAGCCAATAGAGCGAGGCGTCCGGATCGGAATTGCGAACCGACTTATGAAGGGCGGAAATCAGATTGAAGTGCTCTTCTCCGGACTTGTCGTAAAGAAGCAGCTTCTTTTGCAGCACGGACTCGAGCAGGGAATCGGTCAAAACGCGCGCGCCGCCAGACTCGGCCGGTGTAGCGCTGCGCACCAGGGCTTCAAGGATATTGTAAGCGGAGCGTGCGTCGCCATTTGCGACGACGGCTATGCGTTCCAGCAGCGCGTCATTGGCCTCGATATTCTCTTTGCCAAGTCCGCGCTCGCGATCGGCCAGGGCGCGTTTGAGAAGCGTCACGACTTGCTGCGGCGTCAGAGCGTGCAGAACGTACACCTTCATTCTTGAAAGCAGCGGCGAGATGACTTCAAAGGAAGGATTTTCGGTGGTCGCGCCGATCAGCAAAATATTTCCCGCCTCCACGTGCGGCAGGAAGGCATCCTGTTGAGCCTTGTTGAAGCGATGCATTTCATCCACGAACACGATGGTGCGGCGCCCGTAATGCCGTGCGCTTTGCGCCGTAGTCATCACCTGCTTGATTTCCTTGATGCCGGAGAGCACGGCGCTGAAAGGGATGAAATCCGAACGGGTGCGATTGGCGATCACGCGCGCTAGTGTGGTTTTGCCGCAGCCGGGAGGTCCCCAGAAGAGCATCGAGCCGATGTCGTCCCGCTCGATTTGCACGCGAAGAGGTTTGCCGGGCCCGAGCAGATCTTCTTGGCCGATGAATTCATCGAGAGTCTGCGGGCGCATGCGGTCGGCCAGCGGGCGCGGCCCGGCGCTTGGCTCTTCAGGCTCGATGGCGCGGAACAGGCTCACGCTGATCCTCGCTCGGCGCGGCGGCGCGCCGCTTCGTAGAGGATTATGGATGCGGCGACGCCCGCATTCAGCGATTCCACTCCGGCGGCCATCGGGACGGCGATTTGCGCGTCGGCGGAGCGCGCGATTTCGGGCGCCAGTCCCGCGCCCTCATTGCCGATAAAAATGGCGCAGGCCGAGCGCAGTTGCGCAGCAGACGCCAACGGAATCGCGCCGGCGTCACGGGCAGCCTTCGACGTGGCAGCCAAGATGGTTAGTCCCGCAACGCGCAGTTGTGCGAGCAGCACCGTCGGCGCAACGCCGCGCAGCAGCGGCAGACGCAGCGCCGAGCCCGCCGACGCGCGTAGAGCCTTCGGCGACCAGGGATCGGCCGTCCCGCGCGTGGCCGCGAAACCCGTCGCGCCAAACGCTTCGGCCGAGCGCACCACCGTGCCAACGTTCCCGGGATCCTGCACCCCGGCGAGCACTACTACCAGGGGGATATCCCCGCGCACGATATCGTCAAACGTTGATGCGCCGGGACGGATCAGCGCGGCGATGCCCTGCGGGTGCTCGGTGGCCGCGGCGCTATTGAACAGCGGCTCCGTGGTGCGCAGGATTCGCGTGTGCGCCAGCGAGCCCGCCGGAAATTTGGCGAGCTGTTTCTCTCCGGCTGGACTGACGAGGCAGGCCTCGAACTCGAGGCCGGAGCGGAGCGCTTCCTCTATTAAATGCGGGCCTTCAATCCCGATGAGACTTTCATTTGCGAGATAGCCTTCTCGCAGAGCTTCGCGGAAAATCTTCAGCCAACGATTGTCTCGGCTGCTGATCGGCTCGGCCTTTGAGCCGCCGGTCGATCGCGCCGCAGTTCGTGCTGCGGCTCTTTTCGACGCGGGAATGGCTTCGCGTGGCATCGCTAGCGAGACTAACAAACGCCTCCAATGGCGTAAAGCGCGCTCGGGCTCTGGCTCCGAAGCCCGCGCGGGCGATCCTCGCGCGGCGCCAAATTGACCGCAATGAGTGCCACTCCTCCCTTTGCTTGCGTGCCGCAAACCGCCTATGATAGCTTGCCTTAGCTGTAGGGCGCAGCCCGCCAAGAGCCGACACTTTGCCTGTGGAAGTCCTGAAAATTTCAGCCGACGCGCCCGAGCGCACCGCGGTCGAATACGCAGCGGGTTTCATCCACCGGGGCGAGGTCGTCGGCGTGCCCACCGACACTTTTTACGGCCTCTCCGCAGATCCTTTCAACCTCGCTGCCATTGGACGCGTGTACGAAATCAAGGGTCGCCCGGAATCAAAAGCGCTGCCCATTCTGGTGAATTCGATTGAGCAGGCTGTCTCGCTGGTGCGCGACGTTCCCGATAATTTCCTCGTGCTGGCCTCCAAGTTCTGGCCCGGCGCGCTCACCATTGTTCTCGAAGCCACGCATCGCATTCCACTGAAAGTTACCGGCAACACCGGCCGCGTGGCGCTGCGCTGGGCGCATTCGAAGGTTACCAGCGAAATTATTGATGCCGTCGGCGGGCCAATCACGGGAACCAGCGCGAATCTCTCTGGCTCGCCCGCCTGCACCAACGCTCCTCAGCTCGTGAAGCAACTCGGCGAACGGCTACATTTGATTCTCGATGCCGGCGACACGCGAGCCGTAGTTGCCTCAACCATCGTGCGCGTCGAGAATGACGATTGGATGATCGTCCGCGAAGGCGCCATCTCCGAGCATCAAATCCGCACTGCTCTTTCGTAGCGCCGGCAGCCTGCCGGCGTTTTTCTTCGTAATGTGCGTCGCGGAGGCGTCGTGCGAAGACTACACGTACCGGATCAATTTAGGTTTTGACCAATGGCGCGTGCGCGGAGAGCGCCGCACAAAAACGCCGGCAAGCTGCCGGCGCTACGGATGATCGCGAAATTCCAGAGTTTCCAGGAAGCTGTAGTCGCCCGAGGGCGCAATCGCGTCCATGCGCACCGTATCGCGATGAACGCAAATGTTATCGAGGTACCAGAGATCAATGTAGGGCAGATCTTCGGCGACGATGCGCTGCACATCCGCTAGAAGGGCGCGGCGCTTTTCGCGATCGCCTTCGACGCGCACACGATCGAGAAGCGCGTCCAGCTGCGGATTGCGATAGCGCCCGCGATTCTGCCCGTTGGGTGGAATCTTCTTGGAGCTGAAAGCGAACTCGAAAATATCCGGATCATTGTTTCCGCCCACCCAGCGTAGGCTGTAAATCTGAAAGCTGCCGCTGACCACGTCGGAATAAAACGTCGCATATTCCTGCGGCCGCAGTTCGAGCGCCACGCCCACGCGCTGCCACTGCGCCTGCAAAACTTCGCTGAAGAGCCGCGTTGATTCATCCGTGGACGTTTTTAGGGTCAGATGACAGCGAATTCCGTCCTTGCCGCGGGGTAACCCGACGGAGTCAAAAAGTTTTTCCGCTCGCGCGGGGTCGTAATCGTACGCCGCGACATCGCCGTCGTAGGCCCAATGATTCGGCGGCAGCAGGCTTGAAGCGAGCTGAGCCTGCCCGCGCAGAAGATACTTAACGATCGACTCGCGATCCGTGGCATACGCGAGTGCGTGACGCACGTCGCGTTTCGACAGGATCGGGTCATCGAAATTGAACGACAGGTAGGCGAGCGAAGTGCCCGGCCCTTGCGTCACCTCGATTCCGCGGTAATGCGAGAGAGCCACAACCATGTCGGGCGTGAGCGACGACGGCGACGCGAGATCGGCGCTGCCTTTGCGCAACTCCAGGGCGCGCACGGTTGCGTCGGGAACGAGACGAAAGCGCACCCGCTCGATCTTCGGTATTTCCCCAAAATAGTCCCGATTGCGCTCCAGCACGATTTCGAGGTCCGGCATCTGGCTGACAAAGCGAAACGGCCCGGTGCCGACGGGATGCTGCGCTTCTTCTGTGCCCGAGCCGCGCGGGACGATCCCGACGCCTGGCCGCGAAATCGTCCACAGGAATGACGCGTAGGGCTCGCGTAGATGAAAAACGATGGTGAAATCGTCGCGTGCCTCAACCGATGCGAGCATGGGGAACGAACTGCGCTTCGCCGTTCTCAGGTTGCCGCTGAGAATCGAATCAAACGTAAACTTCACGTCCGCCGAAGTCAGCGGCGCGCCATTGTGAAACCGCACGCCGTGACGCAAATGAAAAATGTAAGTCAGCGGATCCGGCGATTCCCAGCTCGTGGCCAAATCGGGCGTGAAATTCATCTGCGCATCGCGCCCTACCAGGCTGCTGAAAATCAAATCGTGCATATGCTGCGAATAAGCATCGGTGCCAACGCGCGGATCGAGGTTTGTCGGCATCGTCTCGATCAGAAAATTCAGCGTGTCGGAATCGCTGCGGCGAGCAGCGTGACCACATCCGAGTAGGCTGAACGCCAGCACGAGGGCCATCAGTGGCGCGGCCAGATTGCCGGACATTTTAGCGCGGGCGCGCATAGCAGATTTTGCCCAGCACCGCGGGGCGTCGCGCGCCGGTGGCCGATGGAAGATTATTCGCGCGGCCATGAAATGCCTCGTAGGCCAGAATCGCGAACGCAAACGCTTCCTTGGCCTGGCTGGGAATTCCGAATTCATCCGAAGTGCGAATCGCAATTGCCGGAAGCGCCGCCGCGAGTTGCGCCATCATTAAAGGATTGCGCGCGCCGCCGCCGGAAACGATCAGCTCCTGAACTTTAGTCCGCGGCAGCACGAAGCGATGGAGCGATGCGGCGATCGATAGCGAAGTGAATACCGTGGCCGTGCGAACTAAATCCTGCGCAGGAGCGTGGTGACGCCGTCCCCACGCAATGATCTGCCGAGTGAAATCATCGCCGAATTGTTCGCGTCCCGCGGTCTTGGGCGGCGTAAGACGCAAGTAAGGATGACCGAGGAGCTTTTTCAAAAGGCCACGCTGCATTTCGCCGCGGAGCGCCAGCCGCGCATCGCGATCAAACGAGCTGCGACCGCGAGAAAAATGACGAACCAGCGCATCGACGACCATATTTCCGGGTCCAGTATCGAACGCGATCACTCGCTCCGGCGCAGCGCCGGCCGGAATAACGGTGACGTTAGCGATCCCGCCTATGTTCAGCGCCACGCGGCCCATCGTCGCATGGCGATAAACGAGATAATCGACAAACGGCACGAGCGGCGCTCCCTGTCCCCCCGCGGCCATGTCGGCCGGACGAAAATCTGCCGACGGTGGTAATCCCCGTGCGCGCCGCAATCACGGCAGGTTCGCCGATCTGCAATGTGGAAGCGACGCGCCCGGCCCCAAGAAAGTTGCTCGCCTTCCCCTGATGATAAATCGTCTGCCCGTGCGAACCGACCAGCGAAATTCGTGAAGGCGCGACGCGACATTTGCGTAGCGCCGCCAAGACAGCGCGCGCGTAAAGTTCGCCCAGCAGGAAATCGAGCTGACTGATTTCCGCGGAAGTGGTCGCGCCCACATTGGCGATCCGTAAAATCGCATCACGCACGCGGGAGGGGTAGGCAGTCGAATAAAATCCTTCGAGCGACGCTGATCGCCGACTGATTCGCACCAACGCCACATCGATCCCGTCAGCGGATGTGCCCGACATCAATCCGAGCACGAGCTCGCCTCTGGACGCGCCGCGACGGCTCATGAAAGCTGCTTTTTCAGTTCTGCGAGGAGATTGAGCGCGTCAAGCGGCTTTAGCTGATCCAAATCCGCATCGCGGATGGCGCTCACGACTTTCTGATCGATGGGCGTAAAGATTGGCGGTTGCGCTGGCGGCGTGGCGCCCGGGGTCAATTCTTCGCTTAACTTGTGTTCGCTGCGCTCATGTTGCAGAAGAATCTCTCTCGCGCGCTCCACGACCGCTGAGGGCAGGCCCGCAAGCCGCGCGACTTCGATGCCATAGCTTTTGTCGGCGCTTCCGGCCTCCACTCGGCGCAGAAAAATAATCTCGTTCCCGGCTTCGTGCACAGTGACATGCACATTGCGCACGCCGGGAACCAGACGCTCGAGCTCGGTCAATTCGTGATAATGCGTGGCGAAAAGCGTGCGCGGCCGCGCCCCAGCCTGCAGCGCCTCAACCACCGCCCAAGCCAGCGACAATCCATCGAAAGTCGCCGTCCCGCGCCCCACTTCATCAAGCAGCACAAGGCTCGCAGATGTCGCCGTATTCAAAATCACGGCCACTTCGCTCATCTCCACCAGAAAAGTCGAACGCCCGCGCGCCAGATTGTCCGAAGCCCCGATGCGCGTAAAAATGCGGTCAACCAGCGGCAGCTTGGCCTGCGCGGCCGGCACGATACGAGCCCATCTGCGCCATGATCGCAATCAAAGCCGCCTGCCGCAGATAGGTTGATTTGCCGCCCATGTTCGGGCCGGTGATCAGCAGCAGCGACTGCTTCTGGTCGTCGAGATAAAGATCATTCGGCACGAAGCGCTCGCCGCGCGAGGCCAATAGCCGCTCGATCACCGGATGGCGCCCGCCGGCAATCAGCAATTCGCCGCGTTCACCGGGCTGCTGCTCGGTGAAAACGGGTCGCGTATAATTCGATGCAGCCGCAAGTCGCGCGAAATTCACCAGCACATCGAGCTGAGCGATCGCAGCAGCGGTGCGGCGCAGCCGCGGGGCCTCGCGCGCGATCTGTTCACGCAGTTCGGCATAAAGTCGGCGCTCGATTTCCAAAATGCGCTCATCGGCGTCGAGCACCTTGCGCTCGTATTCCTTCAGCTCCGGCGAAGTAAATCGCTCGGCACCCACCAAAGTTTGCTTGCGGTCGTAATCAGAAGGCGCACGATCCAAGTTCGCCTTCGAAATCTCAATGTAATAGCCGAATATTTGATTGAAGCGAATCTTCAGCGAGGCGATTCCGGTACGCTTGCGCTCGCGCTCCTCCATCGCGGCGATGGTCTGCTTGCTGGTGCGGCTGAGATCTCGCAGCTCGTCCAGCGCCGAGTCAAATCCGCGGCGGATGACTCCCGGATCGCTAGCCTGCGCCGGAGGATCATCGGAAATCGCACCCGCGATGGCCTCGCGCACGTCGGCAAGCTCATCGAGCGCGTCGTACAGCTTGGCAATCCGTGCCGCGGCCGCGCGCGCGTCAGAGGGCAGAAAGCCACGCAGTGCCGGAAGCAGCTCCAGCGACTTCCGCAGCGCCAGCAAATCTCGCGGCGTGGCCGTGCCCATCGTGACGCGGCTGGTCAACCGCTCCAGGTCAAAAACCCCGCCCAAGGTCCGATGAATCTCATCGCGCTCAACGGTACGCGATTTGAATTCCGCCACTGCATCAAGCCGCGCTTCGATCTCGGCAATCGCGATCTCCGGCCGCAAAATCCAGCTACGCAGCAAACGCGCTCCCATTCCCGTCGCGGTTTCATCCAGCGCCGAAACCAGCGTCGTCGAGGAATCATCGCCGCCGATCGCCTCGACCAACTCCAGATTTCGCACCGTGACTTGATCGAGCGCCAGAGCCTCCTGCTGCTCGTAGTAACGCAGCGTGTCCAGATGCTCGAGCCCGGCCGTAGCGGGCGCGCTTCCATTGCCGGCGCCATGCACAGCTGCCGAAGAGCCGCCGCTGCCATTGTGCCCATGCGCGCCGATCGCCGACGTCTCCCGCAGATAATGAACGATCGCTCCCGCCGCGCTGATGGCCTGCAGATGACGCGTCACGCCAAATCCGTCCAGGCTGGCGACGCGGAACTGCTCTTCCAGCAGCCGGGTGGCAAATTCGTGCTGGAAAACCCAGTCATCCAGACGCGTCTCGAAAGCGCCGACGCCATTCAGTTCAGGCGCGCCCGCGGCAGGGAAGAGCGTCGCAGGCCGCGGCAACAAAACTTCGCGCGCGCCCAGAATGCCAAGCTCGTCGCGCAAGCGAATTTCGGCAGCCGGCCCCGAAAATTCGGTAGCTCGAAAATCACCGGTAGATAAGTCCACGTAAGCAAGCCCGACAGTGGATCCGCTGGCGTCACGCGAAACCGCCGCAAGGAAATTATTCTCCTTGGGGTTCAGAAATCCGGATTCCGTAGCCGTTCCCGGCGTAACCACCCGCACCACTTCACGCCGCACCAATTTTTTCCCCGGCCCGGCCTCTTCCATCTGATCGCACACCGCCACGCGATGCCCGGCGCGAATCAGCCGCGCGATATAGCCCTCGGCAGCATGATAAGGAACGCCACACATCGGCACCGGCTGGCCCTTCTCGCGATTGCGCGCCGTCAAAGTAATCTGCAGCAGCCGCGAAGCCACTTGCGCGTCGTCGTAAAAAAGCTCGTAGAAATCCCCCAGCCGAAAGAGCAGCAACGCCTGCGGATGCTGTTTCTTGATGGCGTGATATTGCCGCAGCAGCGGTGTAGCGGGCTCCGTCATGAACGCGGACCTTGCACAGGAATTTCGATTATGTCGGCAGCCCGCCGCTTTGGCAACAGTGCCGCCTCGATTTCGCCGGGACGCGACGCCTGCAGTCGATGTGCGCAATCTTGCGATCGTGATTATACTGAGTCTGAAAAATGGCGACGATCGGCAAAGAAATCGAAGTCAAGCTGCGCATCCAGGATATCGCCGAGCTGCGCTCCAAACTGCGGCGTCTCGCGGCGAAGGCTGGGCCGCGCATGTTCGAGCGCAATGTGCTCTATGACAATCCCCAGGCTGACCTACGCCTGACAGGCCGGCTGCTGCGAATCCGCATCGAATCTCCCGCCCCCGCCCCAAAGGCCGCCGTCGGCCGCCGAACGCGACCAGCGCAGCGATTGCCCAGCGCAGCCCGCGGCGTGCTCACCTACAAAGCTCCCATCACCGGTATGGCCAGCTCGACCACCGCCCCGCGTTACAAAGAGCGGAAGGAAATCGAAATCGTCTTCCACCCGGCGCATGCCCTCGAAGCCATTCTCCGCTCCCTCGGCTTCCGTCCGGGATTCTGCTACGAAAAATACCGCACCGAATATCGCGCCGCAAAACTCAAGGGCCTGCATTTCGATCTCGACGAAACGCCCATCGGCACCTATCTCGAACTCGAAGGCCCGCCCGCCGCCATCGATCGCGCCGCCATGCTACTTGGCTTTTCCCCGCAGGATTACATCACGTCCACGTATTGGGATTTATATGTAGCCGATTGCCGCGGTCGAGGCATCCCGCCATCGGATTTAGTCTTTAAACCAACAAAAAAGTTGCCGTAAGCCCTACTCTTTGCTTGACAAAGCGCGCATCCCCATTTAACAAGGTCGCTGAGGACACGCGCACACGAAATGGAGTGTTCTTCCAACTTGGATTCAGGAAGTCCTCGACAGCCCGAGTCGGAATCTGCGGCTCGGGTTACTGGTCGGGCGCCCCTGCTTTCACTGGCCACCACGCTAAGTGAAATCAGGACGAGCGCGGAGGCGAGAGCCGCCGGGGCGTAACGAGAAGCTCTTATTCTTGCTACCCGCGGTCGGAATTGCCCCGGCCGCGGGTATTTTTTTGCATACCCGCCAAGTAGCGGAACTCGCTGATTCAAAAGAATTTCAGGCCCAGATGGGCTGTGCTGCAGTGGAACGATCCCACCGCGCCTCCCCAGTGGCCGCTTTGCAGGAGCCAATACCATGTTGCACGCAACCGAAGTCCTCGGCGCTGAAGCCTACGACGCCGCCGGCAATTTCGTCGGCCGCGTCAAGGAGCTGTTTATCGAACCGGCCGACCAGCCCAATCGCGTCGCGCGCGTGCTGCTCGGCCGCGGCCAATATCGTCCGCTAGTCGCCCGCTACGACCAAATCGCCGCCGTCACCCCAGGCAAATTAAATCTGACCACGGACGAATCGGCCCTCGAGCTCTATCATCCCAATGAAGCCTGGCTCGCGGTCCGCAAAGACCTCCTCGACCAGCAAATTATTGACACCCGCGGCCGAAAAGTAGTGCGCGTGAACGACATCGATTTCAACGAGCAGCGCACCAACGGCAATGTGGAAATGCGCATCACGCAGGTGGACGTGGGCCTCGCCGGTGCTGTGCGCCGATTGCTGCAGGGAATTGTCCCGCCCGCGGCGATCCAGCGAATCCAGGAAAATCTGCCGCCGCGGACGATTCGCTGGGAATTCGTGAACTTGATCGAGTCCGATCCTCTCCGCCGCGTAAAGCTGCGCATGAGCAGCGAAAAACTGGCTTCCATGCACCCCGCCGATCTCGCCGACATCATGGAGGTGCTGTCTCCCGACGAACGGCAATCCATCGTCAATTCACTCGATGAAGAGACAGCCGCCGACGCCATCGCCGAACTAGATAAGCGCTTGCAAACCCAAGTAGTGGAAAAACTCGACCCTGAAAAAGCCGCAGACATTATCGAGGAAATGCGCCCGGACGAAGCCGCCGATCTGCTTGCCACTCTTTCGCCAGAAGCTTCGGAAGAAATCATCGAGGAAATGCCCAAGCGCGAAGCCGCAGAAGTGAAGGAACTGCTGCGCTTCGAAGCCGACACCGCCGGCGGGATGATGAACACCGAATTCGTGACTGTCGCCGAGGACGCCACGCGCGGAGAAGTAGTGGATTACATTCGCTTCCACGAGGTTCCTCTCGATCAGCTCGACAACATCGCGCTCGTCAATCGCGACGCCGTGCTCACCGGCACAGTGCGCCTGGCCAAGCTGCTGCTCGCCGATTCGGAACAGCTCGTCTCGGAGCTCACCTCGGAATCGCTGGTTTTTGTGCATCCGGACGCGAAAAACCGCGAGGTCTTTGAAGTGTTCGATAAATACAATCTGCGCAGCTTGACGGTAGTGGACGAATCCACACGGCCTATCGGCATGATTACAGTGGACGACGTGGTGAGCCACATGCACGCGATGCTATGACCTACATCGAGTTCGTGACGACCTTCGGCAAGTGGAAAGCGCGTTGGGGTGCGTTCGCGCGCCGCACCCGCGCTCTGCGTCGCCGCCTCGCCGTGATACTCGCCGTCGTCGGCCCCGGCATCATCACTTCCAACGTGGACAACGACGCCGGCGGCATCACCACCTACACCCTCGCCGGAGCGCAATTCGGCTACAAGCTGCTATGGGTCCTCATTCCGCTCACAGTAGCGCTGTACGTCAGCGAAGAAATGTGCGCGCGCATGGGTGTAGTCACGGGCAAAGGCCTCTCCGATCTTATTCGCGAAGAATTCGGCTTCCGCTCGACCTTCTTCGTTATGGTTGCCGCGCTGCTGGTGGATCTCGGGAACACCGTTGCGGAGTTCGCCGGCGTCGCTGCCTCTATGGAGATCTTCGGAGTCACCAAATATATTGCGGTGCCGATCGCTGCTATCCTCGTATGGTTCCTGGTGGTACGCGGCACCTACAATTCGGTCGAAAAAATCTTTCTCGTCGCCTGCTTGTTCTATTTCTCCTACGTTTTGTCAGCGATCCTGGCCAAGCCGGATTGGCTCGTCGCTGCGAAAGAGACGGTCGTTCCGAGCTTCAGCCTGCAGAAAGACTATTTGCTGATGTTCATCGCGCTGGTTGGAACTACCGTCGCGCCCTGGCAGTTTTTCTATTTGCAGGCCGGTTTCGTCGAGAAGCGCGTGGGCGCCAAGCAGTACAAACACGCCCGGCTCGATGTTCTGGTCGGCAGCATCACCTGCATGGCCATCGTCTTCTTCGTGATCGTCTGCACCGCCGCCACGTTGCATGCCAATGGCATGACCAACATCACCACCGCAGCCGAAGCCGCGCGCGCCCTGGCACCCCTCGCAGGCAAATGGGCCGCCTATCTGTTCGCTTTCGGCCTTCTGAATGCGTCTGTCTTCGCGGCTTCGGTTCTTCCGCTTTCCACCGCACACGTAATCTGCGAAGGCCTCGGATTTGAAGCCGGCATCGACCACAAAGTGGGCGAAGCCCCGATTTTCTACGGCCTCTACGCCGGACTAATCATCGCCGGCGGTGGAATCATTCTCATCCCCCATGCCCCGCTCCTGCGCATCCTGCTTCTCTCGCAGGTAGCCAACGGTGTCTGGTTGCCAATCGTGCTGATCTTCATCCTTCTGCTGGTAAACCGCCGGGACCTAATGGGCGAGCACGTCAATTCGCTAAGTTTCAACATCGTAGCCTGGTTCATCAGCATCGCCATGATCGTGATCACGCTTCTATCGGTCTTCGGCCCAACCGGCGCGCCAGGGTAAGAGCAGGGGGGCAACGCCGGATTGGTCGAAAACTAAAGTGGGGTCTAATCGCCAACGAAAACGATTAGATTTCGGCCTAACTCGTTGAAAATAAAAGCCGAACTTCATTTCTAATCGCCAAAAACAGCAGTTTTCGAAGGCTGCTAGCAGTATCGTGGAACTAAGCTCAGGATGAAGCACTTGCGATCTTCAAAGCAGTCTCTTCAGCAATTAGAGGGAGGGATAGCCGAAGGCGCGATCGTCCAACCGCGCGCGACCATGCAAGCAAGCACCGCTGGGCCTGCGATTCGCGGCAACCTGAACGTCAGACACCGCCCGCCGCGATTGGTTGCGCCTCGTATTCGGCTATGCTAGTTTGACGCGACACTTCCGCTGAGCGAGCTCGAGTGAAAGCCACAGATCTGCTGAAGCCAGACAATCGGGAAGAAGCGGCGTTCTTGGAAAAGCTCGATCCCCGCCGCTTTCCGCAACACCTCGCCATCATCATGGATGGCAACGGCCGTTGGGCCGAGCGCCGCCACCTGCCGCGCGTCGCCGGACACCGCGCCGGAGTGAAAGCCGCCCGCGAAATCATCGAAACGTGCGCGCGCCTCAAGCTCTCGATGCTGACGCTCTATGCCTTCTCGCTCGAAAATTGGCGCCGCCCACAGGCCGAAATCGATTTCCTGATGCGCCTGCTGCGCGAATATCTGAAAAAGGAATTGCCCACCATCCATCGCAATAATATCCGCCTGCTGGTGATCGGCCGTTCCGAACAGTTGCCCGAAGCCGTGCGTCGCGATATCGAAGAAGCGATGCGCTTCACCTCGCAGAACACGGGCATGAAACTCGTGGTAGCGCTCAATTACGGCGGCCGCGCGGAACTGGTGGACGCCTTCAACGCGATCCTCGATCGCGTCCGTCGCGACGGCCTCTCTGGCTTCCAGGCCGACGAGCAAACCATCTCTCAGCATCTTTACACCGCCGGCCTGCCCGATCCCGATCTGCTGATCCGCACCAGCGGCGAAATGCGCGTCAGCAATTTTCTGCTCTGGCAGATTGCCTACGCCGAAATCTACGTCACCGAGACGCTCTGGCCCGACTTCAGCCGCGCGCGCCTCTTCGAAGCCCTGCTCGACTATCAAAAACGCGAGCGCCGCTACGGCGGGCTGGGCTCCTCGGGTCCCGGCCAGCGCGTCGCTGCCCGGCATGCTTAATCACTGATGCTCCGCCGCATAATCACCGCCGCAGTCCTGATTCCAGTTGTAGTCGCGCTCATCTGGTGGGCGCCGCCGCTGGTCGTCGCCGCCGCAGGGACGATCGTTCTGCTTCTTGCCATTCACGAATTCTTTGCCTTGGGCGATCGCATGGGCTTGCGCGCCTATCGCAGTTGGACCATGCTCTGCACCGTCGCCCTGGTTTATGCGCAATGGATGAAGGGCATGGAGATCCGCAACGCCGTCTCGGACGTCGAACTAGTTCGTCACGCCGTCGGCGCGTTTTCTTCGATCGAATTCGTAGCCATAGTCTTCGTCTTCGGCGCCGCGATGATCGGCGTCTTCAGCCGCCAGGCCATCGCTGAAATCGTTCCCTCGCTGGCGATCAGCGCAGCGGCTCTCACTTTCATCGCCTTCCCATTCAGCTACTTGATTCGCATCCTGGAAAATCCGGAGACCGGACGCCAATTCGTGCTCTTCACCCTGGTGCTTGTCTGGGCCGGCGACATGCTCGCCTACTTCATCGGCCGCACCTTCGGCCACTCCCGCATGGCGCCATCGCTCAGTCCAAAGAAAACTTGGGAAGGAGCCGCGGCAAACCTGGCCGCATCGCTGGTAGTCGCGCTGTTTTTCGCCCGCTGGGTGCACGCTGACGGGCTAACGCTCCTCCTCGTGGCAGCCCTCGCCAATGTCGCGGGCCAACTCGGAGACCTGCTAGAATCAGCCTATAAGCGCGGCGCGGGCATGAAAGATTCGAGCGGTCTGCTCCCCGGACATGGCGGCATGCTGGATCGCATCGACAGCCTAATCTTGGCCGCCCCAGTAGTCTGGTGGGGCATAATCTGGATGCAAAACGGATTTCGATTCTAGAGCGTATGCAACATCGGCCCCGCAGTAAGCGCACAAGCACTCGTCGGGCCCGGTCTTTTGCCGGGCCTCTTCGGGCAAGGACGCGCACGGAAGCGCAGCCGCGCCCATGCAACCCGTCTCTTTAATTTCGTGTTGCGTCGGGATGAAAGCTCGCCATGAATTTGCGCCGTGCCCGGCCCGGCTGAAGACCGGGCCCTACGATGCGGCCTAGTTGAATTTGCGGCGAAGAAATTTAGACCGTAAATGACTCGAAAAATCGCCATCCTCGGTTCCACTGGCTCCATCGGCCGCCAGACCTTCAGCGTAATCGAATCGCTTCTCGGCCAATTCGAAGTGGTTTCAATGGCCGCCGGCGGCAACATCGAACTCGCCGCCGCGCAAGCCGCAAAACACCGGCCCAAACTAATCTCCGTCGCCACCCAGAAAGGGGCCAAGGAGCTTTCCGATCGGCTCCGCGCGGCGAAGGTGTCGCCGTTCCCCGAGATTCTCTTCGGCCCCGAGGGCATCGAAGCTGTCGCCACGCATCCTGACGCCGAAATCGTAGTTTCCGCGGCCGTAGGAGTCGTAGGATTGCGGGCAACCTACAAGGCCGTCCTGGCGGGGAAAACGCTGGCGCTGGCAAACAAAGAAGTCCTCGTGGCGGCGGGCGAACTGGTCATGGCCGCAGCGAAGAAGAATAACGTCGCCGTGCTCCCGGTGGACAGCGAGCACAACGCCATTCATCAATGCCTGCGCGCCGGTACCCGCGGGGAAGTGAAGCGCCTGGTTCTCACCGCTTCAGGCGGGCCATTCCGCAAAACGCCACTCGCCCAGCTCAAGAAAGTGACGCCCAAGCAAGCCTTAGCGCATCCAAACTGGAAGATGGGCCAACGAATTACGGTGGATTCGGCCACCATGATGAACAAAGGCTTCGAGATCATCGAAGCTCGCTGGCTGTTTGGTCTCGATCTCGACCGGATCGCGGTGATCATCCATCCACAATCCACCGTTCACTCGATGGTCGAATACGTGGACGGTTCAATTTTGGCACAGCTAGGCCCAACGGATATGCGCATGCCTATCCAATATGCGTTAACCTATCCTTTGCGGGTGGCATCCAATGGTTACGCGCTCGATTGGGCGCGATTGAAGTCTCTGGATTTCGAGCCGATATCGGATCGCAAATTTCCGTGCCTGCAATTGGCCCGCAAGGCTTCGAGTCGGGGCGGCCCATTGCCCTGCGCTCTCAATGCCGCAGATGAGGAAGCGGTAGCCGCGTTCCTCAATGGCAAGCTGAAATTTACAGGTATCGCGGCCGTAATAGAAACAGTGCTGGAAAAAATGCCGGGTCGCACGTTGCACAGCATCGAGGACGTACTCGGTGCCGATTCCGAAGCGCGGCGCCTGGCGCGCCAGTTGATCGAACGAAGGAAAAACTAGAGCTCATGAACAACTTCCTCATCTCACTCGCAGCCGTTGCCGTCGTTCTCGGCGTCGTAGTGCTCGTCCACGAATGGGGCCATTTCATGGCCGCCAAATTATTTGGTGTGCGCGTCGTCGTTTTTTCCGTCGGCTACGGCACCCGGCTCTTCGGCTGGAAACGCGGGGACACCGATTATCGCGTCAGCGTTCTGCCGCTCGGCGGTTATGTCCGCCTGGCGGGCGATAATCCAGTAGAAGACCGCACCGGCGCTCCGGATGAATTTCTCTCGCGCCCGCGTTGGCAGCGTGTGCTGATTTACTGCGCCGGGCCGTTCATGAATATGGTGCTTGCCTTGGTCGTCGCCGTCGGCTTTTTCTTTTTTTACGGCACGCCGATCTCCACATTTCTGACTCAGCCCGCCGAAATCGCCTACGTGCCCGCGAATTCGACGGCTTCTAAGGTAGGACTCGAACGCGGCGATCGAATCGTGAAATTTGCCGCCACCGAACATCCCACTTGGGAGCAGGTCTATACCTATCTGGCTAAAGCTACCGTGGGCAGTTCCGTGCCGCTGGAAGTCGATCGGGCAGGCCAGCAAATCTCTTTTACTACTCAGGTCGCGAGCACGACTGACGTCGAGCAATCTGTTGGCGATCCGCTCATGCCGGCAATCATCAGCGAGGTCGCCTCGGGCATGCCGGCGGATCGCGCTGGCATGCGCGATAACGACAAAGTCATCGCCGTAGACGGCCAGCCGATCTACACGTGGGTGCAGCTCACCGATATCATCAAAGGCTCCGGTGGCAATCTGCTGCACGTGACAGTGCAACGCGGCTCCGAGCAGGCTCAGTTGGAAATAAAGCCTATTCTCGGCCAGAACGACGCCGGTCAGACCGTTTACATCATCGGCGCTCTACGCATCGATCCCGTAGTTTACAGGCGATTGAATACGTTTGAGGCCGTGCGTCAGGGCACGAGCGCCACTCTTAATATGGTCGGCATGGTCGTCGAGGTTGTAAAAGAGCTCATCACCGGCAAAGTATCCGTGCGTCAGTTGCAGAGCGTCGTTGGAATCGCGCGGGAGTCAGGCAAGGCCGCGAAGCGCGGTTTCCCGGACTTCATCTTGTGGCTGGCGACGATCAGCGTAAATCTGGGAATCCTCAATCTCCTGCCCATCCCGATTCTCGATGGCGGCCACATTCTCCTGCTGGGAATTGAAGGCGCGATGCGCCGCGATATCAGCCTGGCCGTAAAAGAACGAATCGTTCAGGTGGGTGTCGTCTTCCTCTTGGTCATCTTCGCCATCGTTATGTACAATGACGTTGCGCGCGTGCTTCCGCATCATTAATCGCCGCATCCGTCGGATCAAAGGCGCGCCCGCCACGAAGGCCATGAGCACATCGGCACACCGCGTTTCGACCGGCGAGCGAATCAATGCCAATGAGCCGCCCGGCCATCTGCAGCGGCAGCTCGCGGCGCGCCGGATTCGCCTGACGCGCCAGCGCCGCGTACTCGTGCAGGTGATGGAAACCGCCCGCCGCCATCTGGACGCCGGCGAAATCCTCGATCGCGCCCAGAAAATCGATCCGAATATCACACGCGTGACGGTTTATCGCACGATCGATCTGCTAAAGCGCCTTGGCCTGATTGACGAACTCGACCTTCTCCATCTCCGCGGCGATCGCCATTTCTACGAAAGCCACGGCCCGCGCGATCACATTCACGTAGCCTGCTTGCGCTGCGGCAAAGTAAGAGAAGTAGAAAGCGAGCTCTACGAGGATCTAAAGAAGCAAATCACGCGAGACACAGGAATCGAAATCACGGTCTCCCGCACCGAAATCGGCGGCTACTGCGCCGATTGCCGCCGCCAGTCGTAGCGGCGTGCCTTTTTACCCTGAGGGCCGAAGGGCAGTCCCGCCCGCTTTTCGCCGCCGGTTCCCGCCCGCACGCTGCCGTTTCTCGATATCACTCAATCCAATCGGGCCCTTCCCCAAACAATTCGATAGCGAGCGCCGTCCGGCCGTAGGGCCCGCGCTTCAGCCGGGCCAGGCGCGGCGCTGCTACATGGCGAACTTGCCCCGCGCTGCAACATGACATTGACGAGTGGGGTTAAATGAGGCTGTATCTCCAGGTGCAGCCGTGCACGAAGAGGCCCGGCTAAAGCGCGGGCCCTACGGATGCTTGCTTGCACAATGGCGCGTAGGGGCCGTCAGTCAATTCGGTCGAGCAAACGAAAAAATCGCTGCGCCCGCTCGGCATCCTGCAATATCTGCGCCCGCAAAGCTTCCGGGCCTGAGAATTTCATTTCATCTCGCAGCCGCATCCAGAAGCGGACTTCCATTGGTCCGCTCGTAAAATCCTCCTCGAAATTGAAGAGGTGGCTTTCAACGGTCAACCCTTTGCCATCAAACGTAGGCCGCATGCCAACATTGGTCACGGCACGAAACGTCCGAACGCCGAAGCAAACGTCTGTCGCATAAACGCCCATCTTCGGCATCAGTTCTTGCGCGGTCCGAAGATTGAGTGTGGGCACAACCAAGCGGCGTCCCTGGCCGGTTCCTGGCCTGAATTTGCTCCCGCGAGCGAATACGGGCGCCCGAGAAAGCGCAACGCATCAATCGTCTTCCCCTCGCAGATCGCGCGACGAATCGCTGTGCTCGAAACGACCTTGCCGCGGCAAATGACGGGATCAATACATTCCACCTCGAATCCAAATTCGCGGCCAAATTCCCGCAGCAGCGCTGCGTCCCCGGCGCCGCGATGCCCGAAGCGAAAATTTTGACCGACGAAAATTGCTTTCGCGCGCAGTGTCCCAACTACGATTTGCTCGATGAATTCGCGCGGACTTAGGCGCGCCAGTTCCGCGTCGAAGCGCAGAACGAGCGCCGCATCTATGCCTGTGCGTTCGATCTCCGCGAGCCGTTGCTCAAGCGTGAGAATCAGCGCCGGAGCTTCATTGGGCCGCAAGACGCGTCAGCGGGTGCGGATCAAACGTCACGACTGTCGTGCGCTCGTGTTCTCGGACCGACCGTTCCATACGACTTGTCGCAGAATTTCGCGGTGGCCCACATGCACGCCATCGAAATTCCCGATGGTAATGATGGTTGCGCTTGATCCGCGCCAAATCGTTCCTTCCACTCGTCCGGCGATCGCACGACTGCCAGCGTCATGGGATTTGCGACTCCAGCGTCAATCCATCATAGGAAAGCCGCACATTCTCCGGCAGCTTCGCGTTCGTTTCTTCGTGCCCCAGATCATGGCAAATATGCGTAAACCAGGCCTTGCGCGGCTTCAATTCCTCCACCAGGCGCAGCGATTGCTCCACATTCGAATGCATCGGATGCGGAGTGTAACGCAGTGCATCCAGCACCAGATGATCGAGCCCCAGCAGCAATTTCTTCGATGACTCCGGAATCGTGCTGAAATCCGTCAAATAAGCCGCATCCCCGATGCGATAGCCCAGCACCGGATTTGGCCCATGCAAGGCCGGTATCGGAACGATCTTCGCGCCAAGCAGCGAAAACTCACCTGCAACCGTATGCAGTTCAACGCCCGGCAGAGTGCTGGCTGTTTCCACGTCGTCAAAAATGTAAGCAAACACCCGCTTCAAAGTGTCCAGCGTTTCCGCCGACGCATAAATCGGCACAGCTCCTCCCTGCTTCAAATTGAATGGCCGAATATCATCAAGCCCCATGATGTGATCGGCATGTCCGTGAGTGAAAAGCACAGCATCCAGCCGCGTCAAGCCGGCTCGCAGCGCCTGAAAACGAAAATCCGGCGTGGTGTCGATCACCACGTTGCGCCCGTCGAATTGCAGCAGCAGGGAAGGGCGCGTGCGCGTATCGTGCGGATCGCTCGAATGGCAAACGGCGCAGGGGCACGCCAGCGTAGGTACGCCCATCGAAGTTCCCGAGCCAAGAATGTTTAATCGCAGTGGGAGCAGCTGAGAACTCCAGGTGTGAACCTTGGCGGCACGGTTTAATGTAGCGCCGGGCTTTTAGCCCGGCAGTTTTTTTTGTGGCCCGTCGCATGTGCCGCCCTAAAAGGACGGCGCTACATTTCGGAAAAACCTACTTCGCCTTGCCGCGCGCCTTTTCCTGCATCGCTGCCGCCGCGGCTTTCGAAATCTCCATAAACGACAGCTTCAAACTCCCAATCACCTCAAGCAGCAATTGATCGTCTTCGTGCGACAAATTGCCGCGCGTCTTCTCGCGCAGCACATCCAGCATATCAATCATCTCCCGCGCGCCTTCGATATCCAGGAAAGCCTGACCCGTGCGCGGATCGGTCATCCCGCCCAGCATGGCCGCGGCATTGCGCGCCAAAAAATCCACCAGCATTTGAAAGCTGCGCGAAGATCCCGGCGCGTCCGCATCCACCGCAGGAGCCGCTGGCTCCGCAGCCTTCCCCGACGCATCCACCACGACGCTTCCGCCAGCCGGTCCCGCATTGGACTTCGCTGCCGCCTCTTTCGTAGCAGCAATTTTCGCCGCCACTTCCGTCTCGCGCCGCTCTTCTTCCACCACTTCTTTGCGCAATTCGCCCTCAGCCGTAAACGGCCGCCGGTCAATTACCTTGAAAGATTCGTCGCGTTTCTCGTCGTGTTTTTGATCGGCCAAATGGGTCTCCAGAATTCTGCAGCAGCGTTGGTAAGCGATAAAGAAAAAGTGTAGCACCCGGCCAAGCAAAGGGACAAGCGCAGCGAAGCTCGACCAGCGTCCGTGATTGACATTGAATTCTTGCTCCGTACGGGCTCGGCTGCTGCGCCCGCCGGCGTCAGTCCCGCCCGGGTGCGCGCCACAACCCGCGCGCCTGCCTGTGATAGAATTCCCTTCGGAAACGGTCGCGCGCAAGGCCGTTCAGGCTCTCCTCTGTGGAGGATCGAAAATGACTGAAAACGAAAATTCGGACCATCTTCAGCTAACCCGATTGCTGGAAGAGGCCAAGGCACTCAACCTCACGATGTTTTCTGACCAGCAGAGAGTATGGCTGGCGGAAAGTCCGCTCGCGCAGGAAATCAAGTCGATTCTGGCCAGGCACCCTGAGTATTACGACGAAATTCGCGCCGTGGTCGGCACTGCTATTCCCGAACCTCCAGGGAAGGCCAACGCCGCGTCGTGAAGCAGTGGGGGGCGTGTATGAGCCCTCACTAGCGAGTTGAAATCCGCCCCAACTCGCGATCAGTCAGATCCTCGGAATCCAATCCAGTGTCGCGTCGCGCGGCATCAGCGACGAGCCGCATTGGCTCTTGCTCGCATGTTCTCGTGCCCGCCTCATTCTTGTCATTTTTAGTTGCGTGCTTTAAATTGTTCGTTCCAGCAGGAGTGCCGCAACCGACCTTGTCATCACGCCGGCCACGTCGCAAAGTTAAACGCAGCCGCTCGGCGGAAAAGCAATCGCGTCGCACCGCGTCTGATTCTCGCCGCCCTGCCGGCGCGCTCTTCGAAGATCTCCTGGCCCTGCAAGCCCGCCTGCGCGCTCCCGGCGGCTGCCCGTGGGACCGCGAGCAAACCCACGCCTCGCTCCGCACTTTCCTCCTGGAAGAAACTCACGAAGTCCTCGAAGCTATGGACTCCGGCGATCCTCGCAAATTCGCCTCGGAACTGGGCGACTTGCTGCTGCAAGTGATCTTCCACGCGCTGATCGCCAGTGAGACCGGCCAGTTCGACATCCGCGATGTAATCGAAGCCATCCATACAAAAATGGTTCGCCGCCATCCGCACGTTTTTGGCAAAGTGAAAGCAGACACCGCCGCGCAAGTGCTGAAAAACTGGGAGCAATTGAAAGCCGAAGAGCGCCGCAAAGAAAACGGAGCAGGGAAGCGCGAACAAAAACCGGAATCAATTCTGAGCGCCGTCCCCCGCGCATTACCAGCCCTAATGGAATCCCACCAGCTAACCCGCCGCGCGGCCAACATAGGCTTCGACTGGACGCAATTAGATGAAGTCTTAAAAAAATTAGAAGAGGAAATCAGCGAAGTGAGACAGGTAGCGCCGGCGTCTCTGCCGGCATCCGACGAAGGCAATCGCGCCAAGTCCTCGCCCGCGCGCGGATCGACAAAACCCGTGGTCCACGCATCTACTGACTCCCTCTCCGAAGAAATCGGCGACCTACTCTTCACCGCCGCAAATCTCGCCCGCGTTGCCGGCCTAGATCCCGAACTAACGTTAAAAAAAGCGAATCAAAAATTTAAGCACCGCTTCCAATGGATGGAACAAGAAGCCCAACGCCGCGGTACCCCGTTAGCCGAAACTCCGCGCGCAACAATGGAAGATTTATGGAACGAGTCGAAGGTGCAGCGTTAGCCGCGGCCGGCGTCGAAATCCGCCACTGCCGCTCGCTCGCCGAATACGAAGAGTGCCTCCGCCTCGAGCAAATCACCTGGGGCACGGGGATCCTCGTCCCCACCGCCATCTTCGTGGTCGCGCAAGAAACCGGCGGCCAAATCCTCGGCGCATTCGATGGAAAGAAAATGGTTGGCTTCACGCTGGCCCTAGCCGGAATTCACGAAAACCGGCCGTCGCTGCACTCGCACATGACTGCAGTTCTCGAGCCTTATCGCGATAAAGGCGTAGGCCGCGCGCTGAAACTCTTTCAGCGCCAGGATGCACTTTCACGCAACATCCATCTAGTTGAATGGACCTTCGACCCGCTGGAGTTGAAAAACGCCCGTTTCAATCTGAACCGGCTAGGTGCCATCGTCCGCCGCCTGATTCCCAATTGCTACGGCATCACCGATAGCCCTCTGCACATGGGCATGCCTACCGATCGCCTGGTAGCCGAATGGTGGCTCGATTCCCCGCGAGTGAATCGCATAGTGGGCGCAGCCGGGAATGCACAGATAGCGAACTCCACTGACGGCGCCGCACGAATCTCAATTCCATCCAACATCGGCGAGCAGCGCACTCGAAAGCGCGATGCGGCCGAGCGCATCCAATTCGAAGTCCGCAGCCAATTCGAATCGCTCTTTGCTAAAGGCTACGTAGCCACGGCAATCGAATCCGCCGGCGCGACCACCGACTACATCTTGCAACTACAAAACGCAGTGGCCGTGGACATTTTTCCCCAGGCGGAGCCGCGAAAACAATGAGCGCGATCAACTCAATGCCACCCGTAACGCCGGCTTGTCTGAGCTCAAGGGCTGCCAGCCGGCGTTTTTGCGCGGCGCTCCTCGAGGTCAGGCCACTACTCGAAACCCACGCCGCCCCGATTGTTAATCCGTTCAGCCAATATTCGTACGCATCGCCACGCGCTCAGAAAATCGCCGGCTAGCAGCCGGCGCTACGAACACTCCCATGCGCCTAAGCAAACTCACACTCTGCGCGAAATCCATCTCCCGCTGATCGCGCCATTCCAGACCAGCTTCGGTATCTCGCATCTTCGGCGCATCCTCCTGCTCGAACTCGAGTCCGACAAAGCCATCGGCTGGGGCGAATGTGTCGCCGGTGAAGATCCTTACTATTCCTACGAAACTGTCGAAACGGCCTGGCACATCCTCGTCGAACATATCTGGCCCAACGCCCGCGAGCAAAATTTCACTGCCGCCGCCGACATCTACGATTTCCTGGCGCCGATTCGCGGCCACAACATGGCCAAAGCCGCCATCGAGTCGGCCGCCTGGGACGCGGAAGCCAAATCGCGCGGCATCCCGCTCTGGCGTCATCTCGACGGCACGCGCGAAGAAATTCCCTGCGGCGTCTCCATCGGCATTCAGCCCAATATCGAAACGCTTTTAGCCAAAGTCGAAAAGGAGCTGGCCGCCGGATATCAGCGCATCAAAATTAAAATTCAACCGGGCTGGGACATCGAGCCCGTCGCCGCATTGCGCGAGCGTTGGCCGCGCATTCGTCTGATGGTGGATGCCAATTCGGCCTACAACCTGCGCGATGCCGCGCACCTGAAAAAACTCGATCAGTTCTATCTCATCATGATTGAACAACCGCTAGGCTGGGACGACATCTACGACCACGCGGAGTTGCAAAAGCAGTTGCAAACGCCCATCTGCCTCGACGAAAGCATTCATTCCTACCACGACGCCCGCACCGCCATCTCCCTCGGCGCCTGCGGCGTCATCAATATCAAGATGGGTCGCGTCGGCGGCCACACTTCCGCGAAGCGGATTCACGATCTGTGCCTCGAAAATCGCATTCCCGTCTGGTGCGGCGGCATGCTCGAATCCGGCATAGGCCGCGCGCAAAATATCGCCATCTCGACACTCTCGAATTTCGTGTTACCCGGCGACGTCTCCGCCAGCCGTCGCTATTGGACTGAGGACATAATCACGCCCGAAGTAGAAGTAACGCGACAAGGCACAATCAAAGTCCTAGAAGCCCCAGGCATAGGCTACGAACCGCGCATAGATCGCATCGAGTCGCTAACAAAACGCAAGGAAATCCTGCAGTGATGCGAGATTTGTCCACCCGTAGGGCCCGGTCTTCAGCCGGGCCTCTTCGAGCAAGATTCAACCAACGCTAATGATTGACGCCAACCGCCCCCGCCCCACCGTCACTCTTCTCGCTGGTTTCGCTAATGCTAGCGATCTGGACGATGAATTTCATAGTAGGCAAAATCACCCTCCGCCACTTCCCAGTAGTGACTTTAGTCAGCTTCCGCCTCGTCCTAGCCTCGATCGTGATGACGCTGATCTACGTAAGCACCCCGCGCAAAACGCCCTTCGATCGCCGCGACGGGCCGCTATTCATCATCCTCGGCATCATTGGCGTAGTCATGAATCAGGGCGGCTTCACCTACGGCCTGAATTTCACCACCGCCGGACATTCCTCCATCATCATCGCAATAGCCCCGGTAATCGTGCTGATCCTGGCGCGGCTCGTAGGCCTCGAAACAATTTCCCGCCGGAAAGCCATCGGCATCTCGCTCTGCTTCGTAGGCGCCGTAGTCCTGGCCGCCGAAAACGGCTTCGCCGCCGTAGGCTCGCAAACGCTGAAAGGCGATCTAATCACGCTGCAAAGCGTCCTCGGCTATTCCATCTTCGTAATCATGGCCAAGCGTGTAGAACACAAATACGACACGGTGACCCTGAACTTCTTCAATTTCCTGGTAGCCGGAATCATCCTGCTGCCGCTGGCCATCCGCGAAGGCCTGCGCCTCGATTGGCACGGCGTAGGCTGGAAAGGATGGCTAGGCCTCTGCTTCATGTCCATCTGCAGCTCGGTAATCTCCTACCTGATCTACTACTGGGCCCTGCGGCACATGGAAGCCTCGCGCCTGGCCGCGACAACGTACGTAGAGCCAGTGTTCGTCCCCATCCTAAGCGTCCTCCTCCTAGGCGAGCACGTGACAACAAATCTGCTAATCGGCGGCGCGTTAGTTTTGATCGGAGTGTACGTAACCGAGCGAGCCATGGGCGAGCAAGCCGTCCCGCCCGAGCCCGTGTAGCCCCGGCCTTTCAGGCCGGCATCCGGCGACCCAATCTGTCGGTGCACGCGCAAGCCAAGCGCGGACCCCCGGGCGCGATCCAGCCGTTCGTAGGGGCGCGGCTTGCTGCGCCCGCTTACGGGCTGTACATTTAAACTGGTATCCAACTCGATAGAAAGCGAGGGTTCGATGGCAAAGCGGTTGCGTCCGGTTCATCCCGGCGAGATTCTGGGCGAAGAATTCCTAAAGCCGCTCAAACTCAGCATGAACCAGCTCGCCCTCGATCTACATGTGCCCGTAACGCGAATCGCAGAACTGATTCACCGCCGCCGCGCGGTCACGCCTGATACTGCGCTTCGACTCGGACGTTATTTCGACACCACGCCGGCCTTTTGGCTGAACCTTCAATCCAAATTCGATTTGGATGTGGCCGAAGATGCCATCCTTCCCAAAGTCCGCCGCGAAGTCCGCCCTCGCACTCCCGTAACTCACGCGTTGACACCCTCCGACGCGGATGCTAGTTTCCCGCGTTCGCTTCTATCGCGAAAACGCGCCCGATGACTCCAGCCCCCGCAACCAAACGCATCGCCGTAATCCCCGGCGACGGCATCGGCCCCGAAGTAATCGCCGAAGCCATAAAAGTCCTAAACGCCGCGGTCAGCAAGAGCGGCAAGAAACTAGCCCTGACGCACCTCGATTGGGGCGCCGATCGCTATCTCCGCGACGGCACCACTCTCCCCGCCGACGCCCTCGAAATGTTCCGCCGCAATTTCGATGCGATCTTCTTCGGCGCGCTCGGCGACCCTCGCGTCCCCAGCAATCAACACGCCGCCGACATCCTTCTAGGCCTGCGCTCCAAACTCGATCTCTACGTAAACGCCCGCCCCTGCTATCTGCTGGACGATCGCTTGACTCCGCTACGCAATCGCGCTGAAAAAGACATCCACTTCATAGTCTTCCGCGAAAATACCGAAGGCCTGTACGCCGGCGTCGGCGGCATCTTCAAAAAAAACACCCCCGATGAAATCGCCATCCAGGAAGACATCAACACCCACAAAGGCGTAGATCGCATAATCCGCCACGCCTTCGAATACGCGCGCCGCAACGGCCTAACCCGCCTCTGCATGAGCGACAAATCCAACGCCCTGGCCTACGGCCACGACATCTGGCAGCGCCTCTTCAAAAAAATCCGCGCCGAATTCCCGGAAATCAATTCCACCCACCAATACATCGATAATCTGCTGATGCAAATCGTCCGCGACCCCAGCCAATTCGACGTAATCGTCACCTGCAATCTATTCGGCGATATAGCCAGCGACGTAGGCGCAGGAATAATCGGCGGCTTAGGAGTAGCGCCATCAGGCAACATCCACCCAGGCCAAGTCTCGCTCTTCGAGCCAGTCCACGGCTCGGCCCCCACGATAGCCGGCCAAAACATAGCCAATCCCATGGGCGCAATCCTAAGCGCCGCGATGATGCTGGATCACATAGATTGGCCAGCCGAAGCCCGCGCCATAGAAAACGCAGTGACAGCAGCAATTAAAGCAGGAATAACAACGCAAGATCTAGGCGGAACAAAAGGAACAAACCAGGTAGGCGACTACATAGCAGCAAAGCTCGCGTAACGCCGGCTGCCAGCCGGCGTTTTTCCAAGGCGCTACTCAAATTCACACCACAACTAAAAACCCACGCGATTTGTGGCACTCCTGCAAATGTGGCTAAGCCATGCCACGCGCACAGAAAACCGCCGGCAAGCTGCCGGCGCTACGAAGGCGCGTAATAATAATTCGGCCGCCGAGGCCGCTTCGGCAAAGCCAACAAAATCCCCAACACGAATCCCCCAATATGCGCCCACCAAGCCACGCCCCCAGCCGCAGCCGCCGAAGACCCCAGCGAACTAACGCCGCTAACAAACTGAATCGCAAACCAAAGCAAAATAAAAATCCAAGCCGGCAAGCGCGCCGTAAACCAGATAATGAACAAAGGTACCAAAGTTAAAATCTGACTAGACGGAAAAAATAAAATGTAAGCCCCCAACACCCCCGAAATCGCCCCGCTAGCTCCAATCGCCGGCAAACGCGATCCCCAACTAAACGCCGTCTGCGCCAAGCCCGACCCAATCCCGCAAATCAAATAGAAAAACAAATACCAAACATGCCCCAGTCGATCTTCCACATCCGGCCCAAAAATCCAAAGAAACCACATATTGCCGATAATATGCAGCCAGCCACCATGCAAAAACATGGAAGTAAAAAACGGCAGCAAAGCCTCGCTCAACGTCACATGCCCGCCGCTCAAAGCCAACTGCAACTTCCGCGGCACCTCCCCGTAAGTCAAAATAAACTGCTCGCCGCCGTGCGTCCCCAGCGATAGCTGATAAAAAAACACCAGCACGTTCACAAGGATCAACGAAAGTGTGACCGTAGGAAAAGTACTTCGCAGATTCAGATTCTTCAGAGGAATCATGCAGTCGCCACGCCTATCGAGGTCAATTCGCGAGCCGCCCGCTCACCGCGCCATCCCATGCGCTCTAGCGAACTCCCGCGGCCCGCGCTAGCTGGCGGTCCTCATACAGCGCCGGGTGTCTCTCCCCCGTCCCGATCAGATGCTGGATCTCGTCAAGCGGCGCAATGTGCCCGCGCGAGCCCACCGCCGTACAAGCCAGCCCCGCCGCCGCGCAACTGAACTCCAACAGTCGCTCAATGTCCAATCCCCGAGTCAATCCATACACGAACGCACCATGAAAAATATCGCCTGCCCCCGTCGTGTCAATTGCCTTCACGGCAAAACCCGGCGAATAAAAATATCGTTCGCCATCCCACGCGACCACTCCCGCCTTTCCCAGCGTCGCTCCCATCAACTTGCACTTGAACTCCGCGCGAATCTCACGCAACGCTTTCAATAAATCGTGATGTCCGGTCAGCCGGGCGGGGAATTCGCGTGACGACAAAACGTAATCCGAAACTTCAAGTAACCCTTGAATTCGCGGGTACGCTCGATCAATATCCACCACCACTGGAATCCCCGCCTCGCGCGACCACTTCGCCGCCTGCGTCGCCGCCGCCGTATCGTGCCCGTCCACAAACAGCGCCGAAGCCGTCGTAATCCACTCCCTCCGCAATTCCTCCGGCTGCATTTCCAGCCGCGCATCGCGCGTCCACAGGATGGTCCTCTCCCCCGACGCCTCATCCACCAAAATGTACGCCCGCTGGCTCTGGCAACCGCCCACGCGAAACAAGTGGCTTTCGACGCCATCCGTCTCCAGCTCGCGCACCTGAAAATCTGCCGCCCAGTCCTCGCCAATTTTCCCGATGTATCGCGCCTTCAATCCCCATCGCTGGCAGGCCACCATCCCCGAAGCCACTTGCCCGCCGGCCCGCACATCGTGCGAGACCAACTCCATCTTCGAATCAAATTCCGGAAATCGCGGCAACCGGATAATCGTATCCGTAGCATTCAACCCCACACCGACAACGTCAACTCGCCCAACGTCATTCATCAAATAACCTCACAATTGTCAGCAACAATTCGTAGGGGCGGGGCTTGCTCCGCCCACCGGCGTAAATTTCCACGCAGCCGTCAACTATCGAGCGCGCTCAAGAACGCTATGCATTATCCCCGACTGTCGCAAACTTTCAATCCAGCAAGCGATTCCCGGCAATCGCGGCAGCGATCAAAAGGGTGCCCCATGCGCCGAGTTTGCGCGTGGGGCTTTTGAACGATCCCAATCGAACTGGAAGCTCCCAGAATCATTTGCACCTCAACCAAGCCTGTGATAAAAAATTTTGTTCAGCATTCACGCACAATCTCAAACCATAAAGTATCGCGTGAATTCGCAGCGCCCGGCAAATCAGGCACCCGTCGGCGCGCCGACAGCCGATGCCACTCCACGAATCCGAGGCCATCATTCTTCAAAGCTACGCACTCGGCGAAGCCGACCGCATCGTAAGTTTCCTAAGCCGCGGCGCAGGCCGTCTTCGGGGCGTAGCCAAAGGCGCCCGTCGTCCCAAAAGCCGCTTCGGTTCCACCCTCGAACGTCTCAGCCACATCCGCATCTGGTATTTCGAGCGCGAAACGCGCGACCTCGTCCGCATCAATCAAAGCGAGCTGATCGAATCCTTCATGGATACGTTTCGCGATTACGATGCTGGAGTCGCCTTCGCTCTCTTCAGCGAAATTTCCGAAATGGTTCTCCCCGAGCACGAACCTCTCGATGCCCCCTTTCGCCTTCTACTCCTCGCCGCCCGCGCAATCAAGCAATCCGGCAAGCCGCAAATTCCGCTCGCTTATTTTTGCTTGTGGACCCTCAAGCTCGCCGGCTGGCTGCCCTCGCTCGATCAATGCGCCATGTGCGGCCGCATTCTGGCCAACGAGCCTGCCTATGTTGCGCAGTCTCTTGAAGGTCTGGCCTGCGCGAAATGCAAGCCCGCCGCCTCGCGTATGCTGCCCAAGGAAGCGCTCGCCCTCGCGCGGCGTATGCTAACCGAAAAGCTCGAACAATTGCTCAAAGATGATTTGCCGGGCCTCCGCGTGCACGAACTCACCGCACAGCTTCTCGATTGGATCGAACGGCACGGCGAAAAGCACCTCAAGTCCCGCGAACTCTGGGAGCCGAAGAACTAATGCCCACCGCGCAGAAGCCGTCCGGCAAATCCGCCGCGCCGAAATTGCAGGGCCTTACATTTCAAGACCTGATCTTCAAGCTCGAAAAATTCTGGACCGCCAAAGGCTGTGTCCTGCAACAACCCTACGACGTCGAAGTCGGCGCCGGCACTATGCACCCGGAAACCTTTCTTCGCGTCCTCGGCCCCGAGCCATACAAAGTAGTGTACGTCCAGCCCAGCCGCCGTCCCGCCGATGGCCGCTACGGCGAAAATCCCAACCGTCTCTTCAAGCACCACCAACTTCAAGTAATCCTTAAACCCACGCCCACCGACGTCCAGGACGTATATCTGGAAAGCCTTCAAGCCGTCGGCATCGATCTCAAAGAACACGACGTCCGCTTCGAGGAAGACAACTGGGAATCTCCCACGCTGGGTGCCTGGGGCATCGGATGGCAAGTATTACTTGATGGTTTGGAAATCACTCAATTCACTTACTTCCAGCAAAGCGGCGGCTTCGATCTTCAACCAGTTCCCGTGGAACTGACCTACGGCCTGGATCGCATCGCCGCCTACCTTCAAGGAGTAGATAACGTCTTCGACGTCCGCTGGTCTCGCGATCTCACCTACCGCCAGGTCCGCTTTCCCGAAGAACAGCAGTTCAGCGCCTACAATTTTGAATGGGCCGATCCCGCAGGCACGCGCAAGATGTTCGATCTCGCCGAAGCCGAAGTGCAGCGCCTGCTGAAAGCCTACGCCGCGCTAAAGTCCCCTAACGATAAGCGCCGCTTCCCAATCCTCGGCGCCTACGATCTCTGCCTAAAGTGCTCGCACCTATTTAATGTCCTCGACGCGCGCGGCGCCATTTCCACCACCGAACGCGCCGCGCTCATCGGCCGTGTCCGCCAGTTGACCTGCAAGGTAGCCGCAGGCTGGGTCGAGCAACGCCATCTCGAAGCTGCCGCACAAACCGGAGCAGCGCAATGAACGCCCGCGCTGAATTCCTTCTCGAAATCGGCTGCGAAGAAATTCCCGCAGGCATGATCGCCAAGGCCGCGCACGATCTTAAACAAATACTTGAAACCCATCTCGAGTCCAATCGCATCGGCAAGAAGGGAAGCGTCGAGACTTTCGGCGCGCCGCGCCGCCTCGTCGCCATCGCCCGCGAAGTTATCCTCAAGCAGGACGACATCACCCAGGAAATTCTCGGCCCGCCCAAGTCCGTCGCCTACGATGCCGTCGGCCAGCCGACACGCGCCGCGCAAAGCTTCGCCGAAAAGCAAAGCACCACCATCGACAAACTGTCCATCGTACCCACGCCCGAAAGGCGAATATCTCGCCGTCAAAAAAGTAATCGTCGGGCGCCCCAGCAAAGATCTCCTCGCCCAAATAATTCCTCAAGCGATACGCGAGCTTTCCTTCCCGCGCTCGATGTACTGGACCAGCGCCAGCGACCTTCGCTTCATTCGTCCCATCCGCTGGATCGTCGCCGTCCTAGATGGCAAGGTGGTCCCATTCACTCTCGCCGGTGTGACGTCCGGCAACGCTACTTCCGGACATCGCTTCCTCGGCAAGCGCGAAATCAAAGTTGAGAACGCGTCCGAATTCATAGACCGGCTCCGCCGCAACTTCGTCCTCGCGCACCCCGAAGAGCGCCGCAAAAAGATCGAGACCGAAATTCAAGTGATACTTTCAAAGAAGGGAATTCGCCTCCACGCCGATGCCGAGCTCGCCGAGCTGGTCACCTATCTCAACGAATACCCCACGGCAATCCTCGGCAACTTCGATCCCTCCTTCTTGAACCTCCCGGAAGAGATCCTGCTAACGGTAATGCGCGATCATCAGAAGTATTTCGGAGTCACCGACAAGCACGGCGCCCTAGCCCCGCACTTCGTAGCCATCATTAATCTCGACAAAGACCGCAAAGGCCTGGTCCGCGCAGGACACGAGCGCGTCCTGCGTGCCCGTTTCTCCGACGCCCGTTTCTTTTGGGAAATGGACCAAAAGCAAAAGCTCGGCGAATATCTTCCCAAACTCAAGCAAGTCACCTATGAATCGCGCCTCGGCAGTTATTACGACAAAGTCGAGCGCATGCGCGCCCTCGCGCGCTGGCTGGCAAACACCTGGAGCCAAGGCGGCGTACTCGGAGCGCACGCCGATGACGCCGATCGCGCTGCCGAGCTAGCCAAATGCGATTTAGTCACAGACATGGTTCGCGAATTCACCGAACTGCAGGGAATCGTAGGCGGCTTGTATGCTCGCGCGCAGGGCGAGCCGGAGGATGTCGCTGAAGGCATTTACGATCACTATCGCCCGGTAGGCCTCGACGATCCCATCCCGCGCAATCTAACCGGCTGCGCCGTAGCCCTGGCCGATAAACTGGATTCGCTCGTAGGCTGCTTCGCCGTAGGCGCAATTCCCTCAGGTTCAAGTGATCCTTTCGGCCTGCGCCGCGCCGCGCTGGGCATCGTGAAAATCCTGCTCGAACGCAAACTCCCGCTTTCGGTTTCGTCAGCAATCTCGACAGCCGCAAACTCCCTGCGTCAATCCGCGCCAAACATTGAAGTCAAGCCTGAAGCCGAAGCCCAGGTCCTCGACTTCATGCTCGAGCGCGCTCGCTACATCCTCCGCGAGCGCTACGGCTACGCCTACGACGAAGTAAACGCCGCGCTAGCAGCCGGCGGCGATGATCTGGTAGATGCCGTAGCCCGCGTAGCGGCATTGAAAGCTATCCGCAAAGCAAAAGACTTCGCCCCACTGGCCGCCGCCTTCAAGCGCATCCGCAACATCCTGGAAAAATCCGCAGGCGGCGCAGCCAAAGCCGGCGCGCGAAACTCCGCAGTGAAACCTGAACTATTTCAAGAAGAAGCCGAAAGGGAACTATATGAAGCCGCCCAACGCATAGCCGAAAAATCCCACAACTTCAAGCGCGACGCGAAGTATCGCGAAGCCCTGGAAGTAATCGCCACACTAAGGCCAGCCGTGGACAAATTCTTCGACAAAGTTCTAGTAATGGCTGAACAAGAAGAAGTAAGGAAAAATCGCCTGGCGTTACTCTCGGGATTATTAAAGGAATTTTCGACAATAGCCGACTTCTCCGAAATCGTCCCCGAGGAGCAAGATTGAAAGTAGTGCTTCAAGGTAGCGCCGGCGTCCCTGCCGGCATCCGACGAACTCAAACGCAAGCAAGGATTGCAGTCAATCGCGGAAGCACCAACGCAAAAGCGCTCTTCTTTAGCGGCTATCAAGAACTCAAGCAAAACCTGAACCCTGCCGACCAACTAAATGTCGAAGTGCCGACAACTGCAGTATCACTAGAGATTCGCGATAGCAGCTCCCGTAACGCCGGCTTGTCCCGAGACCCGAGGGGCTGCCAGCCGGCGCTCTTCCCGTCGGCTAGCAACGGTTCTACAAACTTAAAGTACACCCTGCAATCCGGAGGTGGGAAGTGAAGTACGTCTACAACTTCGGTGAAGGCCAGGCCGAAGGCCACGGCGAAATGAAAGATCTCCTCGGCGGCAAAGGCGCAGGCCTGGCCGAAATGACGCGCATAGGCCTCCCAGTCCCCTCCGGCTTCACCATCACCACCGAAGCCTGCGACTATTTCTACAAACACGACAAAAAATATCCCGACAGCCTGCGCGCCGAAGTAACCAAAAATCTGGAGGCCCTGCAGGGGCAAGTAGGCAAAAAACTAGGCGACGCCAAAGATCCGCTGCTAGTCAGCGTACGCAGCGGCTCAGCCCGCAGCATGCCCGGCATGATGGAAACCATCCTCAACCTGGGCCTGAATTCCAAATCTGTAGAAGCCCTGGCCAAAAAAACTGCCAACGAGCGATTCGCCTTCGACGCCTATCGCCGCTTTGTGCAAATGTATTCGACAGTAGTCATCGGCCTCCCCAAAGAAGAGCTAGAAGATCGCCTCCGCGCGCTCAAAAACTATCTGAAAGTAAAAGACGACACGCAAGTCAGCGCCGACGGCTGGCGCCAGCTCGTCAACGAATACAAAGCTCATTTCAAGCAAAAGACCGGCAAAGAATTCCCGGAAGATCCGGAAGAACAACTCTGGGGCGCCATCGGCGCAGTCTTCGGCAGTTGGATGGCCGATAAAGCGGTCACCTACCGTCGCGTAGAACGAATCACCGGCTTGCTCGGCACGGCCGTGAACGTAGTCCAAATGGTCTTCGGCAATCGCGGCGAAAATTCCGGCACCGGCGTTTGCTTCACGCGCGATCCCAGCACCGGCGAAAAAATCTTCTTCGGAGAATTTCTGATCAACGCCCAGGGCGAGGACGTCGTCGCCGGAATCCGCACGCCCATGCCGCTCACCGAAATGGCCCAGCGCATGCCCAAGGTTTATCGCCAGCTCGAAGAAGCTCGAGTAACACTTGAGAATCACTATCGCGACATGCAGGACATGGAATTCACCGTCGAAGACGGCAGGCTCTACATGCTGCAAACGCGCACCGGCAAGCGATCGCCGGCAGCCACATTCGTCATGGCCACCGACTTCGCCAACGAAGGTCTCATCAGCCGCGAAGAAGCCATCGGGCGAATCAAGTCCGAAGACATCGAGCGTCTCTTCTATCCCGTCCTCGACCCCAAAGTCTCGAAGTCCGATCTCTCGCAGCCGCAAACTGGCGAGCGGCATCAACGCTGTTCCTGGCGCGGCAGTAGGCAAAGCCGTTTTCACCGCCGAAGAAGCCGAAGACTGGGCCGCCCGCGGCGAAAAAGTGATTCTGGTGCGCCGCGAAACCAGCCCCGAGGACGTAGGCGGCATGTTCGTGGCGCAGGGCATCCTCACCGCCACAGGTGGCAAAACCAGTCACGCCGCGGTCGTAGCCCGCGGTTGGGGCAAATGCTGCGTCGTAGGCGCCGAATCGCTTGAAATTGATGCCGCCTCGCGGCGCATGCGCGCCAACGGCCGCCTCATCAACAAAGGCGATTGGCTCACCCTCGACGGCAACGAAGGCGTCGTTTACGCCGGCGAAACGCGCCTGATCCGCCCCGATCCGCCACGCGCCTACTCCACTCTGATGGATTGGGCCGATGAAATCCGCAAACTCCGCGTGCGCACCAACGCCGATACGCCCCACGACGCCCGCAAAGCTCGCTCCATGGGCGCCGAAGGCATCGGCCTCTGTCGCACCGAGCACATGTTCTTCAAGGATTTCGAGCAACCGGAGCGCAGCCCCGATCGCCAGCTGGCCATCCAAGAAATGATCCTGGCCGACACGCGAGAAGCGCGCATGAAAGCTCTCGCCAAGCTGCTGCCGTTCCAGCGCCGCGATTTCATCGGCATCTTCGAAGCCATGGAAAGTCTGCCGGTCACCATTCGCCTGGTCGATCCGCCGCTGCACGAATTCGTTCCCCACGAGCGCCAGAAGCAGGAAGAGCTGGCCAAGAAAATTGGAGTAGAACTTGAAGTTGTAACCCGGCGCGTCGAGCAACTGCACGAAGCCAATCCGATGCTCGGCCATCGCGGCTGCCGCCTGGCCATCACCTATCCAGAAATACTTGAAATGCAGGTGCGCGCCATCATCGAAGCGGCCATCGACTGCAAGCGCCGCGGAGTTAAAGTCATTCCTGAGATCATGATTCCGCTGGTGCTGGACAAAAAAGAGCTGCAAATTTGCGAGCAGGCCACGCGCAAAGTCGCCGACGAAATCATCGCCGCGTCTAAAGTGAAACTTGAATATCTGGTCGGCACCATGATCGAGCTGCCCCGTGCCGCGCTGCTTGCCGGTGAAATCGCCGAAGTCGCCGAATTCTTCTCCTTCGGTACCAACGACCTCACGCAAACCGTCATGGGCCTCTCGCGCGATGACGCCGGGCGCTTCCTCCCCGATTACGTGGACGAGAAAAAAGCCGCCATCTTCCACGACGACCCGTTTCAAACCATCGACCAGCCCGGCGTGGGCATGCTCATCGAGTGGGCCATTGAAAAAGGCCGCGCCACGCGCCCGCATCTCGAAATCGGCATCTGCGGCGAACATGGCGGCGACGCCGAAAGCGTCAAATTCTGCCACCGCGTAAAAATGGACTACGTCAGCGCGTCGCCCTTTCGAGTTCCCATCGCGCGCCTGGCCGCAGCTCAAGCAGTGGTTGAAGCTAAAGCAAAACACAAGAAGTCGGCGCGCCCACGAAAGCCGCGCGTCCTGAGCGCGAAAGGCGCGGCGGCGTCGTCCTGAAGTGAGCGCGGCGGACGACGAAAGAACAGATCCATCATTTGCTCCCGCGGGCTGAATCATCAGCCCGGACCCGTCGCTCGGGATGACAAGAGCGGAGAGGAAGGCGCGGCCATCAGCAAACCTTTGATTATCGGCATCTGCGGCGGGACCGGAGCGGGCAAGACCTCGATCACGCGGCGCATCATCGAGGCGCTGTCGGAATCCAACGTCTCCGTCCTGGAGCAGGACCACTACTACCGCGACCTTCCCGATCTTCCGCTCGCCGAGCGCGTCAAGCAGAACTTCGATCACCCCAATTCCATGGACACGCCGCTGCTGATCGAGCACGTCAAGCAGCTGCGCGCCGGCCAATCCATCGAGCGGCCCACCTACGATTTCACCGATTATCGCCGCGTCCCGCAAACCGTGCGCCTCGACCCGCGCCCGGCCACCATCATCGAAGGCATCCTGATCTTCGACAGCAAGCCGCTGCGCGAGCTGATGGACATCAAAATCTTCGTCGATACCGATGCCGACATCCGCTTCATCCGCCGCCTGGTCCGCGACATCGAAGAGCGCGGCCGCACCGTGGCATCGGTAATCCAGCAATATCGCGCCACGGTCCGCCCCATGCACATGGAGTTCGTCGAGCCCAGCAAGCGCTACGCCGACATCATCATCCCCGAAGGCGGCCAAAACGAAGTCGGCATCGACCTGGTCATCCAAAAAGTCCGCTCGTTGATTCCGCGGTGAGCCGTCGGTGTTCGTAGCCGCCGGTCTGACCCGTCGCCGATTCCTCCTCTCAACCTTTGGGAACCAAATATCCGGTATACTGCAACTGGTTTTGTCAAGATTGCCCGAGGGCGAAGCCTCCACTCGAGGAGCTACCCCTTGCGGACAAGGCCGGGGGCTGTAACCGAAAGAGGAGCAGCCCCCGGCTGCAACCTCAAGCCTCCGCTCAGGGGCGCGCCTTAGATGCCCGGTTTCCTCGCCTCGACTTCGCTTCGGACTTGCGGCTAATCGAAACACCGTACGATTAGAATCTCGCGTAAGTCCTTGAGAACAATCGTTCGAGCTCGTTTCTAATCGAAACATTTTCTGGGAGGTTGCGGCTGGAGATTTGAGGCTGGAGCGGAGGCGTAACGCCGGCAGCCTGCCGGCGGTTTTGACTTTCTCCGCCGGGCCTCGCTGACGCCATCGGCCTGCAGAAAAATTCCACTCGAATCGTTTTCCTCTGGGTTTGTATCGATTAGAAATGACCTCCGTCGCTTGTTTTGTTGCAGTTACAAGAGATTCTAATTTTGGAATTGTATCGATTAGAATTTTGGCGCTCCCGGATCGCTGGGCAGCGATTGGGAATTGACAGCCGAGAGAGGCCGGTCTCTTCTTGGACGCTGTGCTTGTTGGGCATCGTTGCGGAGCTTGCCGGGAAAAGCGCCGGCAGGCTGCCGGCGTTACTGAGGCGTCAGCGGGAATAGGGTACGCTCCGCGTTGGCTGGCGACGGCGCCACGCATTATTTAAAGCTCCAGTTTAAGTTTTATCCGCGCGGAGTCGTCTTCATTTGCCGGGCTGAGTCGATTGCTCTGCAATCGCAGAGTCGATCGACAGCCCGAACCCGGGCGGCTCAGAAGAGCCAGCCTGCGCTCCGGAACTGCTAACTACTTCAACCTATGTATTAAGAAAAAACGGTGGGGTCAATAGTACCCGTGTATCGATTAGAAGTTGAACTTGAAGGTTGCGAGTCGAATTTTCCCGCCATTGTGGCCTCTAATCGAACCAAACCTCAGCGGCTGAAGCCGTGTTGATTTCGAGGCGTTTACGGCACGGTTGAAACCGTGCCCTGACACCCCTAAGGGCAAGGGCGCTCGGAAAGCGTGGGACACCCGCCCCAGCGCTAAAGCGCATTGATTAAGAGACGGCTTTTTTCGGAGCGCTGAAGCGCTCCTCCTCCACATAAATGTGGAGGCTCCCACCGGCACATCCAGGCTGACAAAAAAAACAGGGCTGAAAAGAGGGGCCGCAAAGCCCCACCCTTCGCACAAATCGCGAAGGATGGGCCACCCCTAAAGGCAAAGGCGTTCGGAAAACGTGGGCCACCCGCCCGCCTTAGTGCCCAGCGCTAAAGCGCATTGATAAGAGACGGCTTTTTTCGGAGCGCTGAAGCGCTCCTCCTCCACATAAATGTGGAGGCTCCCACCTGCACATCCAGGCTGACAAAAAAACAGGACTGAAAAGAGGGGCCGAAAAGCCCCACCCTTTGCACAAATCGCTAGGGATGGGCCACCCCTAAGGGCAAAGGCGTTCGGAAAACGTGTGCCACCCACCCATTGTGGCCTCTAAGCAAACCAAACCTCAGCGGCTGAAGCCGTGTTGATTTCGAGGCGCTTACGGCACGGTTGAAACCGTGCCCTGACAAGGCGTCGAGCATCGACTCGCCGCCGTTCAGCCCCGGGTAACAGGGAAGAAGACCTAACACCAGGCCGAACGGCGGGCCCGAACACAGAGCGGAAATCCTCACGCGGCGGTTTCCTCATCGTGTACACAAATCCTTCATTCGTGAACATGCCTACAGTATAATAAGCGCAGAGGAAGAAACATGCCTGCCGCACCTTCACGCTCGCACAAGCATTTTCGTCTGGACCCGGTAAAGATCAAGCGCGCTAAGCGCGTGCTGCGCGCCCGCACGGAGACGGAGGCCATTGAACGCGCTTTGGACCTGGTAATTTCCGAGTACGAAACCAATCGCCTGTTGCAGCAAGCCAATGAGCGATTCCTGCGCAGCGGGATCGTAATAAAGGATGTGTACGGCAAGCTGGACGAATAAATGCCCGCCGTCCTGTTTGATTCTACGTTCTATATCGCGGCACTGCGCAGCAGAGAGAACTGGACAGAGTGCTTGCGTCGCTGCTCGCAAGGCGCGGCGGTGTGGCTGAGCGCCGTCGTGCTCGAAGAACTTTATGCTGGAACGACGCCGCGTAACCGCCACGTCGTGGAACAGATTGCACGGGCCTACGAACGCACCCGGCGAATTGTGGTCCCTAATTTGGGCGATTGGACGCAGGTGGGAATCGTGTTGGCGCGTCTGGCTGCGAGGTATGACTTTGAAGATATCGGCAAAGGGCGGCTGACGAATGACGCGCTGATCGCCATCAGCGCAGCGCGAGTGGGATGTACGATCATCACCGCCAACGCGCGAGATTTTGCGCGCTTGGCGGAATTTCGAAGCTTTTCCTGGCAAGTGTCTGACCCGCGCATCAATTGTTGAACGTGCGCGTCGTAGGTCCGTTCGGCGGGCGGGTTTCGTACCGGCGGGGATGCCGTTTGCCACCCGCCCTGTTGCGCGCGTCTCGAGACGATTCAGCGAAGGCGCTATTTGGCATTGGCGTGTATCAACTCCCGCCGCGCGAAATTCGAGGATGGGAAAGCAGACGGGTTACGAGACGCTCTTGCAGCAGACATACTGGCACTCATGTCTAGAAGTGCCGCCGTAAAATAACAGAAACAGCATAAGAAATAGGCCACTTATGACTGTAGCGTTCCTGTTCGATAGACAGGTAGCACAATCCTTGCGCAAGTCTCGGCTGGCCGAACCGTGTGGCGCACCGAGCCAATGCGAGCGCCCGGCATCGGTTCAGCGAATACTGGCCTTTTCATTGGGTGTGCGGGCTCCCGCCGCGCCGAAATTCGAGGATGGGAAAGCAGAGTTGGTTACGAGACGTTCTGGCAGGAGACATACAGGTCATTATGTCTAGCAGTGCCGACGCAAAATAACGCGAATGGCGTAAGAAATAGGACACTTATAACTGTAGCGTTCCTGTTCGATAGACAGGTAGCACGATCCTTGCGCAAGTATCGGTTGGCCGAACCGTGTGGCGCACCGAGCCAATGCGAGCGCCCGGCATCGGTTCAGCGAATACTGGCCTTTTCATTGGTTGCGTGGGCTCCCGCCGCGCCGAAATTCGAGGATGGGAAAGCAGAGTTGGTTAGGAGACGTTCTGGCACAAGTCATACAGATTGTCGTGTCTAGCGGTGTCGAGTAGAGATAGCATTTCTGCTGAGGAAATAGGCCACTTCTTGCTTTGGTATGACTGTTCGATAGACAGGCAGCACGATTCTTGCGCGAGGATCGGGCGGCTGAATGGTGCAGGGCATCGGGAAGTGGCATTGCCCCTGTGAGTAGGTGCCGTCCGCGTGGTGGTTTGTACCCTGTAAAGCAATGTGCCAGGGTTTCGACGCGTGCGTGGTACCCGTATTTTTGACAACTGGCGAGCAATAGCGGCGTGATGAGGAAGAATATAGTCTTCATGGCCGGAAAGCGTAGGCCACCCGCCGCGGCCCCACGCGATTACTCATTGGCAAATCGTACGCAGCACAGCCATCTATGCGAGGCGGTCCTCGAATCTAGATAGCGAGCAAGCGACGAGGCCTGCCCTCGAACTATCTGTACCTCCTCGAAGAGGACTAAGCGGAGAGAACATGAAAGCGCATATAAAAGAGCAGAAGACGCTGTATCCGACATGCCGGACGGCGCGCTTAAGACTGAGGCGTTCGGAGTGATTCTCAACTCTCTACTACATGCGCATCCGGCGACCAAAGAGCCAGTTGGTTCTGCACCAGCGCGCCCGAGTTCGCCAGAGGGAGTACCGTCGTCGTTCGCATAATCGTACCATTGTCTTTGCCATCTATGCACGCGATCCTCAATCTAGATAGGAGCAAGCGACGAGGCCTGCCCTCAAATCTATCTGTACCTCGCCGCCGAGGACTGAGCCATGTATGAAACGCTTGTGATCATCAGTTGGATTCTCACCGCCTGCGGCGCCATCTGGATCGTGTGCGTCGCATGGCAACGCAGCGTAATCTGGGGCGCTGCCTGCTTCCTCATCCCCGTCTGCCAGCTCTTCTACGTCGCGCTGCACTGGCGCGAAGCCAAGCAGCCCTTCTTCTTGCTGGTCGCAGGCTTCGTCGTCCGCGTTCTCGCCGAAACGGCCAAGTGAGAGAAGTTTGCACGCCACAGCGGCCGAGATACGAATCGAGGCCAAAAACCGGGACGAAATCCCCAACCTTCCTCATTCCGGGAAGGATGGGCCACTCCTAAAGGCCAAGGGGTCTGGTAGCACGGGCCACCCGCCTGGGGCTAGTTTGCAATCTGATCCTACGTGCCGCGCGCTTCTCCCCTCGCTCTCTTCACGCACGAGGCCGCAAAGTCCATGGTCTCGCGCAGAAGATCGGCAGGTTGGTCCTCGTGAATCGCTCGACAGGCGTAAATAAAGATCTTCGAGATGAAAACTGCGACGTTAAACGACGACCCTTCGGCGACTCCAATGCGATTGCATGTTCCGCTTCCTTGAAATCCGCGAACGTCTCTCCGGGCTCGACTGTGTGACCGTACAACGTTGAGATCTCGTCGTTTTCTTGGTTCTTGAAGTAGGTTTTTGGAACGAGGAAAACCGGAGAAAGGCGAAGAGGCCTGAGCGGAGAAGAGCACGGAGGCCCGGCTTAAGACCGGGCCCTACGGGAGCAGAACTGAAGCGCGGCGATGCTCGACGCGCGGGAGGGTCTAAAGCACCCTCCCTTACAACGGCGGCGGGGATGGCCGCAATTCGATGCTCTCATTTTTCTCTTGACAACCCATAACCGTTCGGTTATGGTTTTGGCTGTGACGCAGCCTGATGCCAATCCGGTGTTCCGAGCGCTGGCCGACCCTACGCGACGGGCTATCTTCGAGGAGCTTGCGCGGCAGGGCGAACAGACCGTGCATGCATTGACTCGCTATGCTGGCGTGTCTCAGCCGGCGGTCTCCAAGCACCTCACGGTGCTGAAGCGGGCCCGGCTGGTGCGGCATCGCCGGGCGGGGCGCGAAACGCACTATCGGGTGCAGCCCGATGCGCTGGCGCCGATGGTGGATTGGCTGCGTAACTACAGCATCTTCTGGCGCGACCGCTTTGACCGTCTGGAAAAACTTTTGGAAAGGATGGACTAATGAGCCAAGCAGCAGAGAGTACGCGGACCCTGGTGATCGAGAAGGTTTACCCGCACCCGCCGGAAAAGCTGTGGCGGGCGCTGACCGAGAACGCGCTCGTCGCGCAATGGCTGCTGAAGAATGACTTCGAGCCGGCGGTCGGGCACAAGTTTCAATTCCGGTCCGAGCCGGTGAAGGGCTGGGACGGGGTGATCGACTGCGAGGTGCTGGTCGTCGATCCTTTGAAACGCCTCTCTTATACCTGGAGTTCCATGGGGATGGGTTCCGTGGTGCTGTTCACGTTGACGCCCGCGGAAGGCGGCACGCAGCTGCGCATGGAGCACTCCGGCTTCCCGGCCGATCAGACGGCGGCTTATAACGGGGCAAAATACGGTTGGACGAGTTTCCTTGGCAAACTGGAGACTGTCGTTGGAGGATTGCAATGACTACGAAGGGAAGAAACATCGCGTATTGGACTACGACTGGATTTGTAGCGTTTTTTATCGGGGGCGGCGGTGTTGGGCAGTTGTGGCAATTTGCGGTCAACCCGCACGGCATCGTGCCGGTCCTTCGTTACCCGTTGTACTTCTTTGCCATCCTGGGGTTTTGGAAGGCGCTCGGCGCCATCGCCATACTTGTGCCGGGCTTTCCGCGGCTCAAGGAATGGGCTTACGCCGGCATCTTCTTTGACCTGACTGGCGCGGTCGCATCCTGCATTGCGGTTGGCGTTTATGGGGCTTATGCCTTTCACGTCCTGGCCCCTTCGATCCTTGCGGTTCTTACTGTGGTGTCGTGGGCGCTGCGGCCGGCGAGCCGTACCATCGGCGTGCTATTCCCGCGAGACTCGGCGGTTGGGCATGGACGCGAGAGCAGGGAACAGTCGGCTCGCGGCGTGGCCCTTTCGGCGTTTTAAGATTTGTGATGGCTCTGTAGAGATCATAGGTGCCGCAGTTTTTACGGCGCGAGCACAGTCGATTTACGCAGTGGTGAATGGGCGACGTTGTAGCTGTTTTTACGCTGGCGGGCGGAGCAAGCCACCGCCCCTACGGCCGAAAACCCACCACCGACCTAGGATTTCAACAGAGCTGGTCTGCTATTTGATTTCTCTTCGTGGGGCGCTCGCTTGCTGCGCCCTCCGGCGACCTTCCCGTAAGATTACAGTGCCGAACGACCGCGGGTTCCTCGGAATAACGGCACTCGCCTTTTCCGCAACTGGCGCTAGGCCGTGATCACCGGGCGGCCCGAGCTGCTGGGCACGGTGCGAGTTGCCCCGCGGGTTGCGTTGTTGTTTGCTTTGGCGCAGTGCTCGCGGTGGCGGCTGGCGCGCTGTAGATTTTGTTGGCGGCTAGCGTCGCGGCGGTGGCGGCCGGGCCGGTTAGGCCGAAGGTGAGGATGGCGGTTACCAGCAGATCGAAGAGCAGCGCGACGAGCAGCATCGCGGCTGGGACGCGGCGGCGGGCTCGTTCGTTCTCCGGGCGGACCGGGGCAATGCCGGCGCGATCGCGTAGAGCGTTGGCGGCGCGCAGAAGGCTGCGTTTTCGCGGTGTTGCGGCTTGGGGCGCTTGCTCAAGTTGAGACTCGCGACGAAACAACGGTACGAATGCGTTGGCGACGACTCCGACTGGGCTCATCGGAACCTCCTCCTGTATGACAGCCCTCAATGGGGCTATGTATAAGGAACGTGCCAGGGGACGGAATTCCATATCGGGAGAGGACAAAGAGGCCCGCAAATAAGAAAGAGGGATCCCTCGCGTCGCTCGGGATGACGACGATACGCGCGAAGAGGCCCGGCTTAAGACCGGGCCCTACGGGGGAGTTGGCGGGCAACGGGGCGGGGAGGAACCTCCGCGGAGATTACTGGCGAATAAAAAGCGAAAGTGCTAGACTGCGCGGCATGGACGGCAATGGCATGGATGAGGGCCGCAAGCGCGTGCTGTTAATTGCCGCTTCGATTCTGGCTTGCCGCCGGCTGCTAAATTGGGATGGGCGGCCTTCGCCGGCTTTTGAATCGGCTATTGCTGATGCCATTTCGCTGGCGGAGAAGATTATGGCGCGGATTGATCGGCGCTGGCCGGCATCGAATTCGCGTTACGGGAGACAGAATTAACGGCGTTTGACGGTGCTCGTTCAAGAGCCCCACGCGCAATTGCCGCGCATGGGGCACCCAGACCCAAAACTTGAAGGCGGGCGGCTTTGGGGCCGCCCGCCTTTTTGTTTTAGTTGGGGTTGACTTCGTCGAACAGGAACGGCAGGACGTGGATTTGTTCTTTCTTTACGGCCTGCAGTTCGTTGGGATCGATGCCCAGGGCTTTGACAATGGACGCGGCGACCTGCTGATTCGAAGTGAACGTCTTCACGGTGCGCTGGGTGATGCCCGGCTGCGAAATCAGCAACGCGGTATGGATGTCGTCTTCGTTCAGGCCGCCGTGTTCGGCAATTTTCGAACCGCCGGTGAAAATCACGCCGGTATTGACTTTGAGGATGATGTCCGGCGTGCGCGGATCGTCGAGCGGCGAATTGAACTTATTCTCCAGGGAGTTGAGCGCGAAGATTTCCTGGATGCCCAGAGTCTGCTGGCTCTGCGGAGTGCTGAGCTGCTGCACCACGCCGGCAGTCAGCGACGGGCTGGTGAGCCAGATGAGCGAGCCGTCATCGGAAATGTCGAAGGCTTCGGGCGCGCCGATCAGAGTTTGCGGCTGGCCGTTGCCGATGCCGACGCGCTTTTGCACGTCAATCGGCGATTGGCCGTGCTTGGCGGAGATGATGATCAGGGTGTTCTCGTAAATGCCCTGCTTCTGGAGCTCGGCGACGAATCTGCCGAGGGATTGATCGACGAAATCGAGCTCGCCGAGCAGGCCTTGCGAGGGCGTGCCGAGAACGTCGGTGTAGCCGCTGCCCGCGAGTTTTTCGCCAACGCTGACGGCCTGGAAATTCATGCCGAACAGATTGGGCACGCCGACGTGCTTGGAGCCGTCATGGGTGAAGCCGTCGATTTCGTTCAGCAGCGCGGTGACGTGCAGCAGATCGTAACACTTGATGTTGTTGAGGTCGGTGGTCCAGCCATCGTCAAAAGTCGGATCCGGGAAGGGAACAGGATTGCAGCCCTGGAATTGCGGAAGAGGCACAGGAATCGAATTGATCTCCGGGCCGTAGAAATCCTGCACGCCTTTGCCGCTGGGGCCATTGGTCCACTCGTAGGACGGATGCTTATCGATCCACGCGGTGCGGAAGCCATTGGCGCGGGCGACTTCGAAGATGGTGTTCACGCGCAAATAGCTGTGCGGCATGATCGGCTGGCAGGTATTGGAATTGCGCGGCAGGAAATCGGGATTGATGCCGCCGCCACCATCGAGTTTGGTCAGATCGAAATCAATGGATTCGTCATAGGCGACCGGCGTGCCGATCACGCTGGGGCAGAGGCTCGGGCCGCCAGTTATCGGAAGCGAAGTGGTCATCGTCGGCGGGGAGACGCCGCGATTGTAGGTGACGTCGTACCAGAAACCGGTCGTCGTCGGAGAGCCGCCGGTGACGAGAGCAGCGAGACCCGGGAACGAGTCGGACGGTTGCGAAGTCGAGTTGTTGGTGTAGGTGATGCCCTGGGCGGTGAGAGTAGCGAGTGTGGAATTGGGATGCGAGGCCACGTAGTTGCTCAAATCCAGCGCGTGCATGCCGTCAACGCTGATCAGAAGCACGTGCTTTATTTTCTTCGGCCCGTCGTTGTCTTTGTCACCGGAGCCGGCGGCGCTGGCGGCCGGAGCCAGGAGCAAACAGGACGCGATTACGGAAATCAATACCTTGCGGAATTCGATCATGCAGAGTCCTCCTGCGGATTTTGTTGCGCGGCGAACTCTAGCGGAGCGAATGCGGGCGGAGGTGAATGCAGAGTGACGCGCAGGTTAAAAAGTTGAAATGCGTGTGAGGTGTCGGAGACTTCGGCGGCGATTTACGGAATATTGGAGTTTATGACCGGGACCGAGGGAAAGACCGCGATGCGCAGGTCGATGAGCGCGTGAATGATGATAGGCACAAGCAGGGAGCCGGTCGCAATGTATAAGCCGCAAAAGACAAAACCGAGCACGCCGGTTACGAGCACGCCGGAAATGCCTTGATAATAGTGAGCGATGCCGAACAGCGATGCGGCTGCGAGTACGAGTGTCCCACCTTCGAGACCCACTGGACCATGAAGAGCATCGAGCAGCCAGCCGCGAAACACGACCTCCTCACAGATGCCTGCGCTGATGGCCACCAGAGCGAAGAGCCAGCGTTCGCGGATGGTGGTTGGGATCAGGGCGCTGAAATCGGGAAGTATTTTCCGCAAGTAAGCCGGCAATTGCCGCGACTCGGCGGGGCGCTGTCGAGATCGGCGGAGAGCCAAGAGAACTAGCGCTACGGCCATGGCGGCGCCGATCCCCAGGCCGATGAGAAAGCCTGTATTCACCTGACTCCACACGTGCAGCAGCTCATTGCCAAAACGCGTACCGGCCATTTGCAGGCGGGACGGATTGAGACGTGCGGGATCGAAGCGCAGAGCGGCGCAGGCAAGAATCGCGCTGACCCCTTCGAACAGCAGGATTTCGTAGTAGAAGCGGGAGCGCGCGTGCGTGTCGCCGGCGGCGATGGCTTCTTTCAGGAGACGGTACTTCCGCAGGCTGACCGCCGATTCATACCCCAGATAACCGATCAACGCCCAGGCGCAGAGAGTGGCAAAGATGTTCAGCGCTGCAGTCACGCCGGCATTCTATCGCGAAGTTCGAACTCCACTGGAGCGAGAGGAAAATGTTTGGGGCTGGAGACTGCGCTTGGCGTGTTATGTTTTGGTGGTCATTTTGGAGGCCAGAAGATGGGCGCAGAGATGAATTGGAAGCTGCTGGAGGAGAGAATCGGCACGGCGGTGAAGCTGGCGCGGCGGCCGGTGGCAGTGGCGTTTTTGGACGCGGAGCCGGTCGAACGTGGAGCGATTTGAGGGGACGGAACCATCCAGCTGCAGCTTCTGGCGCTTGGCGGCTGATGGGGCGGTTTTCTACACGCTGCCGGGAGATCACTTCAACTGTGCCGTGGGCGCGCACACGCACAACATCGCGCTTTCGCCGGCGCGCGAAAAGGAAACCGAGCTGACTTTGAAGATGATGTTCGATCTCGGCTACGTGAAGCCGGAAGAAGTGCCGCAGATTCCGCGTTTGGCGAAATCGCCGGCGGCGATTGCTTATGCGCCTTTGGGGGAGACGCCGGTACCGCCGGACGTGGTGCTGTTTGCCTGCAAGCCTTCGGCGGCCATGCTGTTGAATGAGGCGGCCAATCGCGCCGGGGTGGAGAGCGGATCGCCGGCGCTCGGCCGGCCGACGTGCATGGCGCTGCCCGCTTCGTTGCAGCTCGGCGCGATTTTGAGTTTGGGTTGCATCGGCAATCGCACGTACACCGGATTGGGCGAGGATGAGATGTATTTTGTGGTGCGCGGCAAAGATTTGTCGGCCGTGGCCGAAGCGTTGCGGACGATCACCACCGCGAATACGGCGCTGCAGCAATACGCCAGCTGGCGGCGAACCGAATTGGCGACATCCTGACGCCCCGCCTTGCTGTACAGTTTTACGATTCGAATAGTGACTGAACTCCCGGTACTGTTCCTTCAGCCTTTCTTTCTGGATGTTTTTGGCCGCAGAGTCCGGACATATTCGTAGCTCATGGCGAAATATTTGTGAAGTTCCTTAGTGTTTTTCAGCAGCCGGTCGGGAACGGTGACGTATTCTTTCTGGACGACACCGTAGGATTCGAACAAAGTCGTGTTGTATTTCTTCAGAAATTTCTCTCGTTCATTTTCAGGTAGCCGCAGCGCGAGCGAACCTGGTGGATGCAGGCACGAAAACATGTTGCCATTCAAGGACGTGTAGGGATGGGTCGCTCCTTTTCGTTCGATTCCTGGGATCGCCGCAATCAGCTTCTCGTAGAGAACTAGGGTTTCGGCTGGAATGTTGCTCTTCTTTTGCGCGCTCATGGTCTCTTCCCTCTGTTGACTCCAAGCAACATGTCACGAGAGGCGCTGCTAGCGCGTTACGCCGCGCCAGATGGAAAAGACTTCGGCGCCGACATTGGCGAGGGCCTCGGAGGCTTTGGGGCCGGGATCGCCGAAGACTTCGAAGCCGGTCAGGGTGGTGATCTGCAGGAGTTTGGGGACGAGATCTTTGACTACTGGGCCGTTGATATGCTCCAGGACGGCGTTGCCATCCACGTAGGTTTCGAGGAGGCGACAGCGCTTGCGATCGCGGCTTAGGCACCAATCGTAAACGAGCGTGCCGGGTTCGGTTTGCGTGCCGGCGGTCATGGATTGGACTAGGGATTCGAATTTGGCGAAATTCTCTTCGGGGATGGTTAGGCTTACTACGAAAGTTACTCTGGGGTTTGGCATTGGGGCTCCTTAATAGCGGGCGCATCGTACGATGATTGTTGGGTGGGTGCAAGTTGGTGGTCGGCCTACCTTGAATAAATAGGCTGAAGTCAAAAACGCCGGCTGGCAGCCGGCGTCACGTCGGCATTTTTAGGAAGAAATAGACCGCCAGGAAGAAGAAGATGGCGTCTGGGGACCAGCCTGCTAGCAGCGGCGGGAGTTGCCCTGCGGCGCCCATGGCTTCGAACAGGGCTGCTATCGCCCAATAGACGATCGTTATCCCCACCGCTAGCGCTATTCCGCCTACTGCGCCTCTGGTGCCTACCAGGAAGGCGAACGGGGCGCTCAGGAAAATCACGATCGCGGCGATTACCGGGAAGGCGAATTTCTTGTGCCATTGCACCGTCAGGCGCGAAGTGTCGAAGCCGGCTTGCTGCAGGCCGCGAATGTATTCGGCTAGCTGGCGCCAGTTCATTTGATAGGACTGGCGGACTTCGCGCTTGAAATAGCTGGGTTGCTCGGTGAGTTCGGGCATGGTGGTGGCTTTGAATGGCGCGTAGGTTTTCACGCGGCCGCCGTCGAAATCGCGAATCCAGCCGGATTCCAGAATCCAGGCGTTCAGCGAAGGTTCCCAGCGGGCGCGCTGCGCGAAGATGCGGCGCTTGAGCTGAAAGGTGTTCGGATCGAGCTCGAAGACGCTCAGGCCGCCGAACAGATCGTGGTCGGCGTCGAAGATTTCGTAGTTAAAGACCTTGTTGTCCTCGCCGAATATCCATTCATGGGCGGGATGGAAATAGGTCTGCGCCGGTCGTCCTTTGATTTGATTGCGCAGCGCATCCTGGCGCTGATTGGCGAAGGGGAGATAGGTGTCATCGAGGATGAACATGCCGGCGGCCAGAATTACACCGCCGAGCACTAACGGCAGGCAGAGACGATACAGGCTTATGCCGCTGGCTTTGAAGGCCGTGACTTCATTGTTTTTGGCTAACATGCCCAGCGTGACGAGCGTGGCGACGAGGGCCGCTAGCGGGGTGAGTTGGTACACCATTAGCGGCACCAGGAAGCGGAAATAATTCACGACCATCGTTATGGGCGCGTGATTGCGGGCGATGTCGCCGAGAAGATCGAAGAGGGTGAAGGCGTCGAAGATGACGAGGAAGCCGGCTAGGAGAAGGACGAAGTAATAGAGGAAGGTGCGCAGGATGTAGATATCGAAGAGCAGCGGAAATGCGGCTTGCGCGCCTCCGGCTACTGCGGCATGTTTGGCGACCAAGCCGTTGGTGATGCTCACGGGGCCATTGGAATGTGCCGCGCCGGGCGACATGTGCCGCACCGGTTGTCGCTTCTGGCGCATGGCGCTCCAGGCATCCCAGGCCTGGCTGAACCAGGTCAGCCCGCGAGCCTGCTCGATGCCGCGAAGGAGATAGAGAGCGAGCAAGGCGAAAATAATGTTGGCGCCCCACACGCCAAAGACGGGATTCACTTTGCCGATTTGCGCGTAATGCGCCCCGGCTACGAAGATAAAGTAATAGGCGGAGATGAGCACGAGGGTGAGGACGAAACCGGCAGCGCGGCCTCCGCGGCGCGGCCGTACCCCGACCGTTACGCCCAGCAGTGCGAAGACCAGGCAAGCGGCCGGGAAGGCCAGGCGTCGCTGGAATTCGGTCTGCGCGGTGAGCGACAGTTTGGAGCTGCCGAAAACGAGGTCGCGGGTGGGCCGCTCCGCATCGCTTAATTCGACGCTGGTACGCGAAGCAGCGGGGGAAACTTGCACCGGCAAATCGCTGGAGCCGAACGTGGTAACGTTGTAATGCACCGGTTCTTTGGGATCGAATTCATGCGTCGTGCCGGGGCCGAGGTGCAATTCGAAGCTGTTTCGATCGCTGCCGGCAATTACAATAGCGTCTTCAGCCAGAGTGAGGTGCGAGCCAGCCTCCGCCTCCGACTCCGCCAGGAAAACCCCGCGCCAGCGCGCGGCCGTCGCTTCGACATCCTGGACGTATAGAACCAGGTGCGGGAAGCGCTCATCGAATACCCGCGGCTGGACGGCGAACGGGGCTTGCGCCGAAAGCATTTCGGCTTCGAGGTCGTGAAAAGTGCGCAGCGAGAGCGGCCCGAGCCAGAGAGTTACGAGCAAGGTCAAGAGCGCGAAGAAGGCCGCAACTACCCCGACTGGAACCAGCAGCCGGCGCAGGCCGATGCCGGAGGCATTCAGGGCCGTGATTTCGCTATCGGCCGATAAGCGGCCAAGACCGATAAGTACGCCGACAAGCGTTCCCATCGGCAGCGTGAATGCCAAAACGGGAGTAAGTGAGCACAGGAACAACAAGCCGATGCTGCCGGCGCCGCTGGAATGGCGGACAATAAGTTCCATGAGGCGCACCAGTTGCGGTACGAAAAATACGAAAGTGAAGATGGCGAGGCCTAGTAGCGAGTGGGAGAAAACTTCACGGCAGATGTATTTGTCGAGAATGCGCATATCAGCGCGGGGTCATTCTAACATGATGCGGGAATTGGGCTTGCGGGATGTGTCGCAGTGAGACCTGTTCACCTGGTTCTGATTTGGCACATGCACCAGCCGCAGTATCGCGACCCCGCCACAGGCAATTACGTGCTGCCATGGACGCGTCTGCACGCGCTGAAGGATTACTGGGGCATGGTGAAGATGCTCGAAGAATTCCCCAGCGTGCACGCGACATTCAACATCGTGCCTTCGCTAGCCGCGCAGATTGAAGAATATGCCAGCGGCCGATTCAAAGAGCCGTGGTTTGAAGCAGCCTTCGCCCCGGCCGAAGCGTTGACCACGGAGCAGAAGGCCGAAATCCTCGAGCGCGCGTTCCAGGTGAACCACGAAAACCTGATGGCGCGCTGGCCGCGATTCGTCGAACTATTCCGCCAGGTGCAGACTTCCGGCGCGCAGACGGCGATGGCGCACTTCAGCGCCGGCGATTGGCGCGATCTGCAACTGCTCTCGCAGTTGGCCTGGATGGATGAGGAATATTTTGAAAAAGATCCGGTAGTCTCAGCGCTTTCGGCCAAGGGGAAACATTTCACGGAGAAGAACAAAGCTGCGTTGCGCGCCAAGCAGATGGAATTGCTGGCGGCCGTTCTGCCCGAATATCGCATCGCGGCCGAACGCGGGCAGATCGAAGTCTCCACCACGCCGTTTTATCATCCCATCTTGCCGCTGATTTGCGATTCGGACGTGGCGCGCATGGCCAATCCCAATTCGCCTCTGCCGCAACCGGCGTTTCGCTTTCCCGAGGACGCCAAGGAACAATTGGCGCGCGCGCGCAGTTTTCACGAGCAGCGTTTCGGCAAGGCGCCATTCGGGCTATGGCCTTCGGAAGGCTCGGTGTCGGATCAGGCGCTGGATATCGCCGCGCAGTTGGGCTTCGGCTGGTTCGCCACCGACGAAGGCGTGCTGGGCCGCACGCGCAATGTAGGCTTCTGGCGCGACGCGCACGGCTATCCGGAAAATGCCGACACGCTCTATTCGCCGTGGCGCTTGCGCCGCAATGGCCACGAAATCACCGGATTTTTCCGCGATCACTATCTTTCCGATCTCCTCGGCTTCGTGTACAGCCGCATGGATTCCGAATCCGCCGCCGCAGATTTGCACCGCCGCATCCGGCTGATCGGCGAACGCTGGACCGCGGCGCGCCCTCCCACGCTGAGCGTGATTCTCGACGGCGAAAACGCCTGGGAATATTACCCGGGCAACGGCCGCGATTTCCTGCGGCGCTTCTACGCGCGCGTTCAGGCCGATCCGGATATCAAGCCGCTAACGGTGACCGAGGCGATCCAGGCCGCGGGCGAAATCCCCACGATCGAGGCCATTTTCCCCGGCTCGTGGATCAATGCGAATTTCGATGTGTGGATCGGCGATTCCGAAGACGTGCGCGCGTGGGAAATGCTGACGCAGGCCCGCGAAGTCTATGCCAAGGCGATCAGCCAGGTCGCCAGCGGAGACGGGAAGAGCCGCTCGCCGGTCGATCTCGCCCACGCTCTCGAATCCTTGCTCGCCGCCGAAGGCAGCGATTGGTGCTGGTGGTACGGCCCCGAGCACGGTTCCTCGAATGATGCCGAATTCGACGCCCTCTATCGCAAGCACCTCACCGAAGTTTACGCCGCGCTCGGCGAGGAAGTTCCCGATGCGCTCACGCATCCCATCAAGCAGCGCGCGGAAATGGCCCGCCGCGAGGATCCTTCCGAATTTCTCCGCATCTCCGTGGACGGCCGCGAGACCAGCTATTTCGAATGGATGGGCGCCGGTTCCTATTCCAGCGACCGCCAGACCAGCGCCATGCACGGCCGCACCTTCGTCATCAGCGAATTTATGTATGGCTTCGACGACGAGCATCTTTTCGTCCGCCTCGATCTTCTCCCGGAAGCAGCCCAGGATTTGAAGGATTACGAAATCCGCTTCACCGTTTGGGACGCCCGCGAACTGCGCCTGACCTTGCGCATTCGCGATAAAAAGCTGGCGGGCATTACCCTGGAACAGGGCGGCCTCTGCTTCCTGCATCCCGAAGAAACCATCGCCGCGGCCGTGGGCAAAATTGTAGAAGTCTCTCTCCAGCGCCGCCTCTTCGAATTGAAGGGCCGCCGCTCCATTCTGCTAGGCGCCGCCATCTGGGAGAGCGGCCTGCCGGTAGATGTTCTGCCCTCGGTAGGCTTTCTGGAGCTTCCCCTAGGCGAGTCGATGTACGCCTGGCGCAGCGAGTACGCGGCTGAAATCATCCACCACCGCGTAAGCATATTCCCGTGAAGAGTTTGCCCAGCGATACAGATACTTCAGATCCAGATGCAGCAATTCCCCCGGACGGCTTTTCTCATAGCGACGAAAGAGCCGCGGCGGCGGTGCTGGGCGCAAGCGATTGCGTCCCTGCCGCAGCAAAACACGGTGCACGCTGCTATGGCCAATCTGCAAAGCCCAGGCGATGCGCGCCGGCCCCCAGCCGCGGCCTCGCAGCCGTAAAATTTGCTGCACCACTTCGGCATCCAGCGGGCCCCGGAAACGGTGAGGGCGCCGCGAGCGGGGCTCCAGCCCTGCGCGTCCCTGTTGCTGGTAACGCGCCCACCAGCGCGACAACACTTCCCGGGGTATGCCCGAGTTGCGGCTTAGAACCGCAAGAGAAACCCCCTGTTTATGAAACTGCATCAACAACTCCCGCTCCTCGATCGGATAAGCACGTCCTCGCATCGGCCGCCTCCTGGCGGCTCATCCTAATGACGCGCAGCCACGAAGCGACCCACTCTGCCATCGCGGCCCGCTCGAAAAACCGCGCCCGCCCGTAAGTGCAGATGGTTACGAAGTACCACCCGCATCCGAAATAAGGATTGGAAATCAAGCGCAGGCGCTTCCGTGGTGCCATAGGCCGGAGCGTAATGAACGGAAGTCGAGAAGTCTCGCAGAGAAATCACCTAAGTAATTTTTAGCTTGCTCACCTTCACGCGGGCCCCTGTGATGGCGGGCTTTCGTAGGGCCCGGTCTTCAGCCGGGCCTTTTCGTGCACGATCGCGCCAACGGGCTCGTCCACTGGCTGTGCGCGACGATTCGCGATCGTGCTTCAATTTCATCTCGCGAATGAAACTCCGGGGCGCGGCGCGAATTCCTTCTCAATGTACGTTGTGCCCGGCCCGGCTGAAGACCGGGCCCTACGTTCGGAGTACACCGTCTTGGAACCGCGGCCATTCGCGGGCTAACCGCAGATTTACCTACGTAATCGTTCATTCGGCTGGTGATTGACTTCCGCTTTGTCTCGCGCGACATTCCTCGGGCTCCCTCGCCTTCTGGCTATTCGAGGGAAATACAAAATTACGCTGGAGCTTGGTCATTCAAAGCTCTGCCCGTTCGTCCGGCGTCTAGCGCCGGGTGTGGGGCCTCATGCGCCATCGACTCTCACTTTGTCTAAGCCTCATCACCCTTGGCGCAAGCCTTGTGTTTCCGATGGCGACTAATGTAGCGCGATCGGAAAATCACGCCGAGCATGTTGGATCTGCGACGATCGGAGCTTCCGCCACGGTTCTTCGCGCGGCGCACCTGCGCACAGGGACGCGAGGCCTCCCGCTAGCCTTCGAAGCAAACCGCGGCCAATTCGACGCAGCCATCCAATACCGCGCCCGCGGCGAAGGATTCGCGCTGCTTCTGGAGCGCGATGGAATCCATTTCGAGACGCAGGCCTCGCCCGCGACCGCCCGCCCAAGGCACGCCGATTCGATCTCGCTCCATTTTGAAGGAGCCGCCGCCGATCTAGGCTGGCGCGGGCGCGATCAACTTCCCGGCAACGCCAATTATTTCATCGGCAACGACAGATCCCGCTGGCGAACAAACGTAGCCCTCTATTCCGGCGCCGGAGCCTTGCACGTTGGCCCGGGCGTCGATTGCCTCGCGTATGCCAGCGACACCGGTCTGGAAATGGATTTCGATATCGCGCCAGGAACGGATTTGCGCCGGCTGCGCCTGGACCTGCGCGGCGCCAAAAGCATCAAGCTCAGCCCCGCAGGCGATTTGCTGCTCGACGCGCGCGGCGCCCAAATCCGCCTGCACAAGCCCGCGATCTATCAGATGAAAAGCGGCCGCCCCGTAATCGTCGAGGGAGGCTACGCTCTAGTTTCAGCGCATGAAGTTTCATTTCGCGCTGGAGTGTATGACCGCAACCTGCCCCTCGTGATTGACCCATCGGTGGCCATCACCTACACCACATTCCTTGGCGGCACGGGCGCAGATTCGGCCAACGGCTTGGCCCTCGACACTTCCGGCGCGGTATATATCAGCGGCACCACCACCTCGGCCTCCAGCTTCCCCGACGCACCCACGAAACAACTCGGATCCGGGGGCGGCGCAAGTGACTTTTTCATCGCCAAGCTCGACCCAACGAAAACAGGAGCCGCGTCGCTCGTCTATCTAACGTTCATCGGCGGCAGCGGCGCCGAAGCAGGCGGACAAATTGCCGTGAACTCGAATTTACAAGCGGCAGTCGTGGGCACAACGACTTCCACCGACTACCCGACAACAGATGGTTCCAAGCTCACCAAGGGAACAAATGATCTGGCCCTAACGGAGCTCGATCCCAGCGGTGCTTCGCTGGCTTTTTCCACGGTCCTTGATGGCACCGGAGCTTTCGCGACGCCGCTGGACGCCGCAGGACACCACGGAAATCCCGCAATAGCATTCGCCTCCAGCGGCGTCGTGATGGTTGCCGCCGACACCACCGCGCCCGATCTGCCTGTAACAGCGGGCGCATTTCAACCCACGTACGGCGGGACAACCCAGACCACTACGCCTCCGCTGCCACAAAGCGATGGAATCCTGGCGGTTTACACCATCCCGTCGCTGACCTATCTGACTTATTTCGGAATCAATGGCTTCACGAACGATCAGAGCAACTTTGTGCCTGCCATTGTCGGCGTCACCGGCCTGGCCACAGATCTTCTGGGGCACGCCTACGTTGCCGGGTTTACCTCCGAGCCGGGAACCGGGTTTCCGACAACCAACGGTTTCCAGACCGGCTATGGCGGCGGCCTGTTCGACGGATTCCTGATGAGCTTTTCGCCAAAGGGTCTCGGCACGCCGGATTTGATTTATTCGACATTCCTGGGTGGCACGGCATTGGATCAAATTTTCGCTGTAGCGGTAGATCAGGCCATCCCCGCCAATGCCTACGTGGTCGGCGCAACGCGATCCGCCAATTTGCCCACGGAAACGCAGCCGGCCGTCGCCGGGTATCAGACCACTCTTCCCGGAACCACCAGCGGTTTCCTGGCAACCGTAGCGCAATCGTCCACGGGAGCGACATCGTTGAATTACGCCACTTACTTGGGCGGCGGGCAGAACGACTCCGCGCTGGGAGTCGCAACGCTCGGTGCTGATGCGGTCTACGTGACCGGGCACGCGCAATCGCCCAATTTCCCGGTGCTGAACACGCTGCAACCGTTCAGCGGCAGCGGAGATGCATTTTTGGCGAAGTTGAACACCGCGGCGGCAGGCGCCGCGTCGCTTCTTTACGCCACGCTGCTCGGAGGGGGCAGCGATGCGCAGGGGAATGGCGTCGCGGCACTGCCGACGGGGGAGATCGTCGTGGCGGGCAGCACGACTTCGAATGATTTTCCGCAGGCGGGAAATCCGCAAACGGGCGTGCAGCCCATCTGCGGGAGTTGCCAGGAATCGCCGGCGCAACCAGACGCGTTCGTCCTAGCGCTCGCAGAAAGTGCCGCGACAGGACCGATCGTTTCATTTAACGCGCCGCAACTCGACTTCGGAAACCAGCTCGTCAATTCGGCCAACCCAGGCGAGGTCGGAATTTTGACCAACGCTGGAACAGCAGCGTTGACGCTTTCGAGCATCGCAATCACGGGCGCGAACGCCTCCGATTTTTCGCTGTCCAACGATTGCCCGGTAAGCCCGGCGACAATCGCGCCCCAGGCCACTTGCCAGATCAACGTCAATTTCTTTCCGTCGATTGCCGGCGCAGAATCGGCAGCCCTAAGCTTCTTCGATGATGCCGTGGGAAGTCCGCAAGAACTGACATTAACTGGCACAGGCCAGGAGCCGCTTTCCTCGCTTTCAGCCGCGGTTGTGAATTTTGG
>CAVVLE010000004.1:0-6223 GCA_963748865.1 uncultured Acidobacteriota bacterium
CTCCCTTTTTACACAAGCAGCTTGACGTCACCTGCACGCCGTCAACGACCAACAAACTTGACATCCCGTGGTATAATGCTGATCGTAGTGGCAGTAAGCTTCAACCCGCGTTCCGAAGCCTCGCAAGGCCCGCAGTAGAGCAGTAACCGCGCAAGTCCCAACGGCTAAGCGCCAGCAGTTCAGCAGCACAAACCGCATCGCCGGAGCACCCAGATGACAGTCGAACCAGACAATTTCGCCAAGCAATCCCCCATGTTATCAGTCACTTACAAACTCGCGCACAAACTCCAATCCGATTTAAATCCCTTGTTTTCAACATCTTCCGCACATTCTTGCGCATTCGCAGGTCTCGTTTTTCCTCTCAACCAATTTAGATTCTATAATTTGCGCACATCTACAGTTGACGACCGGGGGTGGGGGTATCTCCCATTATTGTCAACTACCTCGGCCGCCAGCCTGCCCCGAGCACGGGGGCACGGCCGGAGAGGCAGGCCGCCACACACTGCTTTTGAATCATCTGGTACCGCTTGTGTGCCGTCAAGAATGGTTCGCGACTACCGGCGCTCTTTACATCCGCGCCAAGAAAAGAATAAATTCGCGTCGAAGCGGAATTACTGCTGGTGGTGCAGAGGAGAGATGAACATGAAATCCACAGGCCGTCGCGACTTTCTGAAGCAGACCGGATTGATGGGATCGGTGGCGATGATGGCGGGATTGCCGGGGGAGGCGATGGCCTTCGGCGATTCGCGTAGCCGCGCGATCGAGAGCGCGGTGCGGCCTGGGCAGTCCGATGAGGCGCCGAAATATCACATCAAGTTTGCGGTTTGCGGCATGAGCCACGACCACATCTACGGAATGGTCGGCGCGATCCAGCGCGGCGGCGGCGAGTTGGTGGCGGCGTGGGGCGGCGAAGAGGACAAGCTTGCTGCATTCACAAAGCGATATCCAAACGTGAAGATCGTGAAGACCCAAGACGAAATTGTGGACGACCCGTCGGTGCAACTGGTGCTCAGTTCGCAGATCGCGAACGAACGGGCTCCGCTTGGCGTTCGCGTGATGAAGAGCGGCAAGGACTTTCTGTCCGACAAGCCAGGTATGACGACGCTCGAGCAATTGGCGGAGGTGCGGAAGACGATCGCGGAGACAAAGCGCATTTACGGCATCCTATACAGCGAGCGCCTCGAAGTGAAGGCGTCGGTGTACGCCGGAGTGTTGGTCCAACAAGGGGCGATCGGGAAGGTGATTCAGACGATTAATATTGCGCCTCATCAGATCTTTCAAAGACAGAGTGGTGATGCGGGGGGCGCATCGGGTCGGCCGGATTGGTTCTGGAACCCCGACCAGGCCGGGGGAATTCTCTGCGACATCGGTTCGCACCAGGTGGATCAATTTCTGTATTACACGGGGTCGAAGCAGGCCGAGGTGGCGGAGTCGCAGATCGCAAATGTGCGGCACCCTGACCATCCCCGTTTCCAGGATTTCGGCGATATGGTCCTGCGCGGCGACCGCGGTCTTGGCTATGTGCGGCTGGACTGGTTCACGCCCGATGGTTTAGGCACGTGGGGAGATGGACGGCTTTTCATTCTGGGCACCGACGGTTACATCGAGGTCCGCAAGTATACGAATGTAGCGGTCAGCCATCAGGGGAACAATCTCTTCCTAGTGGACAAGAAGGAAGCGCGGTACATCGATTGCAATAATATGCCGCTGCCGTTCGGCGGCCAGTTTGTAGCAGATGTCGTAAATCGCACCCACGTTGCGCAGGACCAGGAACAGTGTCTGCTGGCGGCGGAGTTGGTGATCAACGCACAGAAGAATGCGAAGCTCGTGACTCTGAAGGATTAGCAGCTGTGGAGAGCCAAGGGAGTTCGACGGCGTTCACTCATCTCGCCGGCGCGCAGCGCCAGCCTTCACCAGATGCGGCAGCGGGAGGTTGCGGGCCGCACCATGGCGTCGCCCGCCTTGCAGGAATAGGCGGAGGCAAATTCCGGCAAATTTGACATGGGGCCGTTTACGCGGAAGTTCGCGATCGGATGCGGGTCGGTGTTGGTCAGCAGGACTTCGCGCTCGGCGCGCATGTTATCTCCCCAGAGGCGGGCCCAGCCGAGGAAGAAACGCTGGTCGGGCGTCATGCCGTCAATTGGGGCGATATTCTTTCCCGCGATCGCTTTCTCGAATGCGGCGTGCGCGATCGTGATTCCGCCGAGATCGGCGATGCTTTCTCCCTCGACCAGCTTTCCATTCTCTTTCAGGCCCGGCTGAACGGTGTAGCCGTCGAACTGCTGTACGATGCACGCGGCGCGATCCTCGAAGTTCTTGCGATCCTCGGGCGTCCACCAATTTTTTAAGTTGCCCTGCGCGTCAAACTGGCTGCCGGAGTCATCGAAGCCGTGCGTCATCTCATGGCCGATGACGGCTCCAATGCCCCCATAGTTGAGCGCTTCATCCGCTTTTGGATCGAAGAAGGGCGGCTGCAAGATACCGGCGGGAAAAACGACTTCGTTCATCGTGGGATTGTAGTAGGCGTTCACGCTGGGTGTCGTGATGCCCCACTCGCTGCGGTCAATGGGCTTGCCGATTTGCGCGAGATTGCGGCGGAACTCGAAGAGAGCGCCCAGGAAAGCATTCTGCGCGTAGGAATCGCGCGTGACCGTGTAGCTGGAGTAGTCGCGCCATTTGTCGGGATAGCCGATTTTCAAGGTGAGCGCGTCGAGCTTGGCTAACGCTTGCTTGCGCGTGTCCGGCCCCATCCAGTCGAGCGTTTCCATGTCCGCGTGCAGGGCCGCGATGAGGTTGTGCACCATTTGCAGCGCCGCGGCTTTGGACTCGGGCGGGAATGTTTTTTCCACGTACTTCTGGCCGAGCGCTTCGCCGAGGTATTCGTCGGTGGCGCTGACGCAGCGCTTCCAACGCGGCTCCGGATCTTTCACCCCCTCGAGGGTGCGGCTGTAGAAATCAAAATCCTCATCCAAAATGTGCGAGGAGAGCCGCGGCGCGGCGGAATTGATCAGGCACCATCGCAAGTACGATTTCCAATCGGCGAGCGGCACCGCGACGAGCATCTTGTCGAGTTGCTGAAAAAATTTCGGCTGGCCGACGTTTACGGCATTGATATCCGAAAAGCCGACTTCGCGGAAATAAGAATCCCAGGAGAACTGCGTCGTCAGACTCTTGAGCGCCGCACGGTCCATGCGATTGTAATTCGCGGAGGGATTGCGGAGGTCTTCCGGCTTCGATGAGGCTTCCGCCAGTTGCGTCTCGACGGCCATCACGGTCTTGGCTTCGGTGGCCGCCGCATCTCGCGAATCGCCCAGGAAGAGGAACATCGTCGTTACGTGGGCGATGTATTTTTCGCGAAGCTGCTGCGAAGCGGCATCGTCGCGGAAGTAATAGTCGCGCTCGGGCAAGCCCAGACCGCTCTGATACGCGGCGCCGATCACCTGCGAGCTGTCCTTGAAATCGGGTTCGGAGGAAAACTCGAACAGTGCGTCCACACCGAATCCCTGCAAGCGCGCGATCTCGGACTGAAGGCTGCTTTGATTCGAGATGGCGGCGATGCGATCCAGTTCAGGTTGGATGGGCTTGATTCCCTGAGCCTCGATGCGCGATGTGTCCATGCAGCTTCCGTAGAAATCTCCGATTTTCTGCTCGTTCGATCCTTTCGGCGCGTGGCGATTCTTCGCGGCAGAATCCAAAATGTCGCGCAGAGTTTCTTCGTTCTTGTTCGCCAGTTCGGTGAAGCGTCCCCAGTCGGCGTAGGATGGCGGGACAGGATTGTGAAGTCTCCAGCCGCCGGTTGCGTACTGGTAAAAGTCGGCGCAAGGTTTGCAGGTCGTGTCGAGGTCGGAGAGATTGAAGCCGTGGCTGTTCGTGCCGCCGGAATGAACGGAGAGACTCGGCAGCGCGGCGGCAATCAGGATCGTGGCCAGAGACGAAAGTGCGAGTGCCGGCCAGCGTTGTAAGCGCATCGAGCTCGTCTCCCCCGGAACTGGTTCGGAATTCTTATCCTTGAATCCCGACCTCAACACGTTAGCGGCGACTCTTGCCGCGTGTCAAATCGCCGTCAACTTTCTCCATCCATTCGGCTCAGTCCGGATCGCGATCGTCATCCGTATCGCTCTTGGGCGTTTCGGGGAAGGGGGCATTGCCGCGCAGGCCTCGCCAGAGAATGCGATTGAAGCGATCGGTGTCAATTTCATCGGCATCGGAAAAATTCATGCCGCGCGTTTTGTCCGCCCAATACGCCGAATCGTGGCGCGGGCGCGCGTAGGCGATTTCGCGCGGATTGAGTCGCATTCCTGCGGTAGGTGCCGGCGACGGAGGCGACGTCGTGCGAAGCACTTGCGGCACGGCGGCCTGATAACTCCACGGGCGCAGGGTACGCTCGAAGGCCGCGCTCATGGGCTCGACCGAGGCATCGTTCAGTCCCAATGGCGCGATGCCCAGCACATCTTCAATCGTGCGCAGCATGTTGACAGTGGAATAGTGAGCGGAAACGACGGCGCTTTGTCGCACGTATGGTCCTGCGACGAATGCGACGGTGCGATGCGCGTCCACATGGTCCGGGCCATTTTGCGCGTCGTCCTCGACGACGAAAACTAACGTATCGTCGCGATAGGGGCTGTTCGCCAGAGTCTTGTTTCGCGGCCGCTCGAAACTGCGCCGGCGACTGAAGGAGTTGCTTACGCCGTCGGGCCGGATGTCGCAAGAGACTTTGCGCGGCGGGGTCTGACGGCGAGCCAGGCAACAAGAAGGAATATCCCCAAAATAAACGGGAGCTTAAGACCGCTCAAATTATTCGGCGATTGGTCTCTGCCGCGTTGGCAGGATGTGCGGGGGTAAAACGCGGCAGTCACGACTTGCACTCAGTCAAGTATTTGCACTCACCGAGCGCAAGAAACGGGTAACGACATAACGGCTGATATCTCGACTTCTTGGATTCCGCGATCCCCCATCTCCACACTCAGCTTTCCTTCTGGTTGATCTTTGACACGTACTGCGTCTATTCCAAGGACCTGCAATCCAAGATGCGGGCCATGCTTCCGCTCTTGAATCTTGCGACCACCCAATAAGATCGGGTGTTTAGAAGACGGTACGTCCAATATCCACGGAAAAAACTCTTAGTAGAAACACTGGTCACCTGATCTGTTCTTTGAGGATTTCAATATACCGATCGACTCTCCCACCTGGGAACTCTCTCTCAATTCCTCGGATTGGCAGTCGTGAACGGCATCGCGTTTGTCCACCATTGATATCCCCCAAAAGAAACATCACAGACAGCATGCCTCTCGTTGTCGATCCCAAGATTGTATGAGTGTCCGGGTCATCAAATGGAAGCCACCCTCCGATCAAAGCTGCAAAAAAGAATATCGCTAACGCGTAAGCTGCATAGCGCGAGCCTAGCCAGAGCATTAGAGTCGTCACCACGGCCAGTGTTGCGAGGACTCGCACAGCGAGCGTTTCATAGAAGGATGCTCCGGATATGACGGCAAGGAAAATAATAAACAGACTGAGAAGAGTCATCGGTAACCGCGCGCGGGCGAGAGCAGCCTTCATCGCTTCAGCCTTCGCTGCCAAATCCAGTCTGTCGATTTCAGTTAGTTCTTTCACGCGCTTCTGACCCGGTTACATTTAGTTTTAATACTCGCACCAATCCATCTAACGACCACATCGAACCTGACACGCTGCTGGCAGCTTCGCCACGCGCAAACCAACACGTTCACCCTTCTCGTACCGAAGTGCATCTTCGAGAGCGCTCTCCAATGCAGCAAAACATTTCCTATTCTTCTTCATTTCTCTCATCAGGTTTATCGAGCAAGAAGAAGTGATTCATCTTCACCCTCGAAATAAGCAAGTTTTCCAGGAACACATGACAAAATCGTTCCAATCTCTCTACCGCTCACATGTTCGAGCGCCACTCTCAGATTCATTTCTCGGCCGTCTATTTCCGAGTCCTCCGATATGACCCAACAGGTCAGCCCGGCGCCTTTCGATCTCAATAAGCGATAAATGTTTTCGATTCCCTGGACATGTCTTTCCCAAAGCTTGAGTTTCGGGTCTACGTTCCACACTATGGGAGTCGCAAATCGTTGGTCAAACCAACGAAAATGAGCGAGTGACTCTGTAAACTTCTTCCGATTCTTAGGATTTGCAAGAAAATCTAAGAATCGCTCCTGTTTGTCCCGCAAGACGAATGCTCTTATAGCGCCTTGCTCGTGGTCGG
>CAVVLE010000005.1:0-199885 GCA_963748865.1 uncultured Acidobacteriota bacterium
GTCGTGGGTCCGGAGGCCGAGAAAGAGTTGCCAATGCCCCAGGACAAGAAACGGATCGTCATATTGGGCGGCGGCTTCGCCGGGATGCGGACCGCAGAATGTCTGGAAAAACAGCTCGAGACTAACAGCACCGCCTCCCCATCACTTTGGTGAGCGAGACGAACGCGCTGCTCTTTACTCCAATGCTCGCCGAAGTCGCTGGAAGCAGCCTCGAACCCAGTCACATCAGCACACCTTGCGCAGCAGCCTGCATCGGACGGAGTTTATCCGCGGACGCATTGACGAGATTGATCTCGAAGGCCACCGCGTAATTCTGGACGCTGGTCACGCTCGTGATCGGAGGACGCCGCCGGGCGCGAAATTCCTACGACCAATTGGTCATTGCTCTCGGCTCGGTGTCGAATTACTTGGGTCTGGAGAATATCGAGAAGCTCGCGCTCAACTTCAAAAGCCTCCTCGATGCCATTCGGATCCGCAATCACGTTATCGAAATGTTTGAACGCGCCGACCGCGAAACTGATTCCGCCGTTCGACGTACTTTTCTTACCTTCGTGATCGCGGGCGGAGGCTTTGCCGGCGTCGAACTGGCCGGTGCCCTAAACGATTTTGCGCACGGGATCCTGGCCGATTACCCCAGCCTGCATGCGGATGACTTGAGCGTCGTGCTCGTCCATGCCCGCGACCGCATCCTGCCGGAACTCAGTGAATCGTTAGGGCGCTACGCACAAGAGAGGATGGAGGTGCGCGGGGTTAGGTTCCGCCTGAATACCCGTCTCACCGACGCGCGAGACCGGATTCGTCGTCCTTAGCGATGGCGAGATTCGCGCAAATACTCTCGTATGGACAGCGGGAACAGCTCCGAATCCACTGCTCAAGTCACTTCCGGTCGAAAAAGACAAGCGAGGTACGCTTGTGGCCGAGAACTCGCTTGAGGTGCGCGGTCGTCCAGGAGTGTGGGCCTTGGGTGACTGCGCCGCGATACTCGATTCGAGGACCGACAAGATTTGTCCGCCTACTGCTAGATTCGCCCTTCGACAGGCAGAAGTCCTCGCGAGGAACATTCGTGCTGAGCTCGAGGGTCGGCCCAAGCGAGGCTTTCACTACGAACTCTCTCGGCGCGCTTTCATCGTGGGGCACCAGACAGCATGTGCTGAACTAACAGTTCCATTTACGCGAGACAGATGCGTGCGTTTTTCCGGCTTGTTTGCTTGGCTGATGTGGCGAGGCATCTACTTATCGAAATTGCCGGGACTCGAAAGAAAGATTCGCGTCCTCGTGGATTGGACGATCGAAATCTTCTTCCCGCGCGATATCGTTCAAACAATCGACCTGCAGTGAGGAAAAGTTCGGTGCCTTCGAATTCAACATTGGCCGCTCAAGTCAACGTAGGCGCCGGGTCCTTTAGCTGGATAGACTCGCTGCTCGCCGTTGTGATCGGATGTGCGGGCGGCGTCCTCGGCAGTGCGATCCTCGGAACGTCGCTCGGCTCGTGGTGCTTTGCTCGGCGCCCTTTTCGGCCTCGCCTTCGGACTTTTTTTTTGCCCATTGTTCCACCAGCGCGGGTGCGGGATTGATCTGGGGACTGGGCGCTGCCCTCCTCCTGTGGTTGATTCTCCCGGTAGGGATTCTGCCGCTCTTGTCCGGCGCGGCCCGCCCTATGGCCCAACTCACTGACGCACGGGATCATTTTCCTGAGCTCGTTGCCTATCTGACTTGCCTCGGAATGCCGGTCGGCGTGGCCCTCGGTATTCGCGGCAGCCGTCGCAACAGCCTCGAGAAGTCGCCATTCCATTGGTGGCGCGCGATCATCGTCGGCGGATTTGCAGGCATAATCGGCGGACTGATCTTTGGACGCTGGTCATCCGCCGGTGACTTTTTCCCTTTAATTGCCGGTCTCGGCGGGCTCAATTCTTCACGCCGCCACCGTGGTCCTCCAGTTCGGTGTGGCGATGTTCATCGGCGCCAGTTTCGGCCTGCTTTTCCAGCGCGATGTCCGGGGCTACGGTTCATCCATGGGCTGGGGTCTCGGGTTTGCGATCTTCTGGTGGTTCTTGGGCCCGCTCACACTTTTTCCGCTCGCCTCCGGGTTGAAATTGGACTGGTCGGCGGATCGTGGTAGCGAGCTTTTCGGCTCGCTCGTGGGCGCATATCCTTTACGGGCTGATTCTGGGCGTCGCCTACGCTACGATCGACCGCTCGTGGGTAAAGCTCTTCATCGAATCTGATCCCCTGAATAGGGAACCCGAGGGCCCAGGCCTTCTGGTATTGCGTTCGCTCAGTTGGGGAGCACTCGCAGGCCTCGTGGGCGGAGTCGTGTCGAGTCCGGTGATGATCGCGACGGGTGTCCTGCCCAAGATCGCTGGCCTCGACACTCCGCTTTCCGTTATTCGCGCCCTGCTTCTTCACATTTTGGTGAGCGCGGTAATCGGTATGACCTTTGGCCTGCTCTTTCGACGGGAGTCTTCGAGTCTCGGGCTCGGCGTGATGTGGGGATGGCTGTTTGGAGTGATTTGGTGGTATCTGGGACCGATGACATTCCTGCCGCTACTGCTGACGGGCGAGATCGACTGGCGGTTGGGCGCCGCGTCTGCTCTGCTTCCATACCCTCATGGCACATTTGATCTACGGCGCAACGACCGCGCTCGGATTCCTCTCACTCGAAAACCGCTATACCCGTCGGCTTCTCCTGAATCCGCGCACTGCCGCCTACGAGCTCCGCCGCGTCCGACCCGTGGGGACTCCGGCACCGGCCTTGTGGTTTTTCGCGCTGGGGACTGCCGTTCTGCTGCCCATTCTTCTCGGATAAGCGACGGACCCGAACACGCGCAGTCAAGTCGAGGCGCTGCCAGTTGAGAATCCCGCCCTGAACTTGAGAGCGAGTGAACCGTATAGTTATCTCCAATCAGTAGTCGAAAAATCAGAAACTCATGAAGTCCGTGGAACTTTGTACCCCCTCCGTCATCTCACTTGCAGGCCCGCTCCCAAGTCTTGAGAAAGAGTGCCGGGGGTAAGCTAGGAGCCGCAACGTGATATTGACGCTCAATGGCGGGAGGTTACGACAAGTCTATTTCCAGCACAGAATGGTGCCCATCTCTGTTAAGCCCGTCGTCGCTGGCCCGACTCTGTACGTGAGCCTAACGATGCGAAGCGAAATCAAGGCGATCTCGCCGTTTGTCGAACGGCTGATGTCCCTAATCAAACTATTGCATTGCGTACCCGGAGACGAACGGGATGTAGAGATCGCGCTTCGCGAAGCCCTGGCCAATGCCGTGCTCCACGGAAACAAAGAGGACATCCGGAAGAAAGTCCACATCGACTTTCACGTTCATCCCGGAAGAGAAGTCTCCATTGTAATTAGAGATGAAGGAAGCGGTTTCGACCCCATGAAGGTTCCGGACCCAACGACGGCCGAAAACATATTGTCTGAGACGGGCCGAGGCATCCATCTGATGAAGATGCTCATGGACAGTGTCCAGTTCGACGATGGCGGCAGGCAAACCCGCTTGCAGAAGGGTTTCAAACGAAACCTACGCTAGTAATTCCTGTGCGGTGAGGAAACAGTTCGATTTTGAACTGGTATTTCCGCCGTGCAAAATGTTCAGTTCCACGAGAAACAAGTCACTCAAGCATTTACGAAGCACAGGAATTCATCGGTGATTGAACGACTTTACTGTGCTCTCACTTCAGAGGAGCGTACTCATTCGCGCGTTTTTAGTCACTGAAATGCTTCTGCTCGCAGATCCTTACATGGATTCTTGGTCAGTTAGAGACCTTCTCGCGGAGGCTGCAATCCACAGCGCGATTATCGTCAAGTTATTCTGGTGGGCGCAAGCCCTCAAGCGTTTTCCGCGGCCCGCCAACTCTTCAAATGGAACAAGTGTCGATGCCATTTTGCCAAGTCCCAGGAGGAGGTTGCGGAGCTGCTGAATCTCTGGCAATTCGACATCGTGCTCAGTTCCCATGAGATTCTGGACGTGAGCATGCATCAGTTAGCCGCCTTGTTCCACGGCTCACGCGCCAGCTTGTTCCACTCGATGTCTGTCGAATTGGGTTGCAGGTGGTCTCCCGTTCTGATATTCGGAAAGGAGTGTTTCGGAACATCTGCCATAACGCCCGGCGAATTAATTTATGTTCTCGATCAACTAGTGAAGAACATCAGGGCTGACTTCACTCCGCATTCGTGGACCCGAGCCTCATTCGCTGATTCTGTGGCGGTTCGCACAGTGGAAGGATGCTTCGCCGCAACATCGCGTCATTCCACGAAGACGGCGGTCTCGCTGAGGGGTTTCTTAGCGATGTTAGGAACCTCGGCGTCCGCTGCGGGAAATCCGACGGGAAGCAGAAGGTAAGGTTTCTCGTTGGCAGGCCGCTGAAGGACTTGGCTCAGAAATCCCATGGGGCTGGGTGTGTGAGTTAACGTGGCTAATCCCATCCGATGTAGAGCCGCAATGAGAAAGCCGCAAGCAATGCCGACGGATTCTTGGACATAGTAGTGCTTAATCTTTCGCGGGTTGCCTTTGCCGTCGGACCCGAGACCGTAGTCTAGGCGGAATACCGCAATGACGTACGGGGCAATTTCGAGAAATTCCTTGTGCCAATCGGTTTCTAGGGCGGCTCACGCATCCAGCCACTCTTGCGGGAACCGCCGCTCGTAATTTTCCCCTCTCCTCAGCTTCCGCGGCGAAGCGGATCCTCCGCTTTATCTCCGGGTTCGAAACGACCGCCGAACCGCCAAGGTTGCTGGTTGGCACCCGAAGGCGCGCGGGAGGCAACCCTCAGAGCCGTCTCGATGAGTTGACGTGGGACTGGTCGAGGTGAAAATTTTCGCACGGTACGACGCGTCCGCATGCGCAATTCAAATGCAAGGGCCCGCAAAACCTGTTCCTTCGCCGAAAGGTTCTCAAATTCGAGAGGAATGAAAGAATGACTATTTCGCTCCGACATGTTGGCCTCCGAGTCTCGTACCTGGGAATTTTCTGCAAGCGCCAGTGGAACAGTGGTAGTGGCTGCGCTGTCTTGAACCAATTACTGCCCAACTGGCTTCGCTGATTTCAGGCGCAGATCAAAAATATCGGGGCGGGCGTAATGCCCGGTGACGTCCAGGGTGAGGCTTTCCCTTGTAATTGCTGAGAAGTCGATTTCGGCGGTGAGTATCGTCTCGTCGTTGAAAATCGGTCCCGCAATAATCTTCCCATCGGGCCCTATGATCGCGCTTCCGCCTCTAAGTATCAGGGCATCTGGCTCCAGTTGTAAATTCTCCGCAAGTTCCAGCTCCTGCGGTAAATCTCTTGCCCGTAGAATTCCACCACACGCAGACGTTTGGCACCGCCCTTCGAACGCGTAGTGCCGGCTTGCCACCAGGCTCATTTCTTTCACCCAAGGCCACGCGGCGACGTGAATGTCTTCTCGAGAGACGTGCAGTACCTGCCGGGCCAGGGGCATCCAATGCTCCCAGCAGATAAGTCCACCGACGCGACCCGCTGACGTGTCTGCCGCGCACAGGCTCATGCCGTCGCCCATGCCCCAAATCATGCGCTCCGTGAATGTTGGCATGATCTTACGGTGACAACTTACAAGCGCTCCATCGCTATTGACGAGCAGATTGGAATTGTAAAGAGTGGTGCCCCGGCCCCTCTTTAACGCGCTCGTTGACACCGATGCTGAGGACGACCCCGAATTCCCGTGACAAGGAAGCAAGCGCCTGGGTGTGGGGACTCGGAACCACTACGCTGTTTTCCACCAGTCGCGCGAAGACATGCTTCGTCGGTTCGTGATCCCAAACGGCCGCGTCGCGGCAGCAATCTAACCAAGCGGGATACCCCGGAAGCCAAGCTTCAGGAAAGGCGACGAGCTTCGCACCGCGCGAAGCAGCGTCCCGTATCAAGCCCCGAGCTTTTTCCATGCTTCCATCGAGGTCCATGAACACTGGTGCAGCTTGTACCACGGCAACACACGTCATTGTTTTCATTCGCGCTCTCTGGATTCACAATCTCGCCTGCCTCGGCTCACGGCCCGGCGACAAGCTGCGTACGCGGCTTTACTTCGAATGCCAATTCAGTGGCTCGGTAGCGGATCTGATGTCCCCGTCGATGGAGTCCCGAAGCTCAGCGCCTCCGCCCCATCTGCATTTGCATCGAGGCCGGCGAAATGAGCGCGCCCTCCAAGAGAAATCCACGAAGGACAACACCGCTCGTCCAGGTTCGCTCAAGAGCATCGACATAGGCGGTCTCGTTTTCATACAGCATGCGCTGCAGGATGAGGACCCGGATGAACGAAGCGGTCATGAGTCCGTACTGCTCGGTCATTAGTTTATAAGCGCGCTCCAACCGTGGAAGGATTTCGAGACGATACCGCTCTGCAGTCAATCGGGCGCTGTCATGGTCTCCGCGAACATAGCGAAGCGATCTTTAAGCATGAGTTCGACACGCTTCACTTCGTTCCTGGCGGCCTCGAGATCGGCTGTCGATGCAGCGATGCCACCCTGATTGCGGTCCCAGAGATGAAGATGCACGCCGATTTCGGCGAAGCCTTGCAGGCCTACCTTTCGATCTGGAGGGACGCTGGGCGGCTTCGTGATTCTTGTGCAATCCAGCGCGCAATGTCAGGTCAGGGACGTTCTCGCGTTTGGCCCTGAACAGAGCGGCTTCTGCCCGCTCCACGCTAGCCTGTGCAGACTGCACGTCCGGGCTCTGGGCTAGCAGCGAGGCGAAAAGCTGGCCTTCATCCAGCGGAGACTGCTCGGCATCGATCCTGCCGGCGACGCCTCCTATAGGGAGCGATGGAACGCCGATCACCGAAACGAGCATCGTCCACTGACGCCTCAGCACATTCTCGGTGATACCCGCAGCGACCTCCATGCGCTGCTCTTCGGTTTCTGCTTCGAGGATCTCCGCTTCGTCGGCCTGGCCCACATTGCCGAGCTCGTGGAAGATGCGCACTATGGTCTGCGCGATGGCGACAGATCCTTCTCAAGCGCAAGGCGCTCCTGCGCTGCGAGAACGTGGTAGTACTCCATGCGCACGTCGAGCTTCTCGACACGGTGCCGCTGCGCCTCGGCCTCCGCCAGACGCTCCTTTACTTCAGCAGCGCCCACCTTGCGATTCAGGCTGAGTTTGCCGCCAAGAATGACCGACTGCTCTGCAAAGAATCCTTCCTCACCGCCGCCATAGGAGCCGCCGCGAATCTCGTCGCTGCTGTACCCGACGACTGGGTTCGGGTACAGTCCCGCTTGCCGCTCACGGCCGCGTGCGGCTTCGATCCCGCGCTGCGCCTGCACGAGCGTTGGATTGCTGGTAATGGCCATGCGTTCTAGCTCTTCGAGCTCGTATATGGGTCCCGTGACCACGTGCTGGGAATCACCCAATCGGGGAAAGTGCGGCATGACCTCTTGAATCTGGCCGTGATGGTGCATCTCCATTTGCGGCTGGTCGGCCATGGGAAAGAAAACCTGCGGCCTCTCCAGCGATGGTTGCTGGCCGGGTTGCTGTGCCGCAGCCGCGGTGGAGTCGGGCGCTTGTGCAAACGTTGCGCTTGGTGCCATCAGAATCAGCACGAAACTTGCCAACACATCGGGATCGGGGCTTGCAAATCGAAGAGTCATCGCGAGCCTCCTTCACGCCCTTCTTCGTCCTTCCTTTGGTGCTGTTCATGATGTCCGTCGCGCCCGCCAGGGGGATGCTCACCAACCGGCGGAAGCGGCGCCACATATCCACGCTGGAGATCGTTCATGACCAGGTCATAAGAGATCCTGTGGCAGCACTCGCACAAGCGTCATCATGCCCATCATCATCGCGCTCCAATTCCGCGGTAGGCCGTTGTTCTCGGGCTTGGCGACCGCTTCGTCCATGCCCATGTCCATGAAGGCATCCTGTGGAAAACCGAGAACTTTGTTTGCATCTGGCGCGATTGGAGCGTGATGCACATGTTCGAACCGTACTTGGCTGGCAAGTGTCTGCATCTGGCTGAGTGCCCGCTCGTCTGCAGTGTCGGCGGTCATCATCATGCGATCACCAAGCAGGTCGCTCATCGCGTTCATGTTGTGGTGTGGCATATGACAGTGCAGCATCCACTCACCCGGGTTCGTAGCCACAAACTCGATGTCCCGCGCCTGGGCGACTCCGACCAGCACCGTGTTCGCCGGTCCCAAAGGGTATCCGGCTGCCGTCCGCCTTCCGTGCCCGTCACAACGAAGGTGTGGCCATGCAGGTGAATTGGATGATGGTCCATGCCGAGGTTAACGAATCGCGCTCGGACGCGACTGCCGAGCCGCACGATTAACGGCGTGGTCATCGGACTGGAGACACCGTTGAATGTCAGCCAGTTCCACTCCATATTGGCCGTATTCGGAACGGTATTGTTCGGCAGCACGGCCCATTCCTGCAACACGATTCCGAAGTCGTGATCTACGGCAGGTGCGTGCGCCCGCGACGGATGCAGGATGAACATCCCGACCATCCCCATCATTTGCTGCATTGGCGAATGCGAGTGGTAGAAGTACGTGCCATTCTGATGAACTGTGAACTCGTACACGAACCGCGACCCCGGACCAATCGGTTTCTGCGAGAGGTACGGCATTCCGTCCATCGCATAAGGGATTTCAAGGCCGTGCCAGTGAATGGCAAGCGATTCGGGCAAACGATTCTCAAGGATGACGCGCACGTGATCGCCCTGATTGACTTGAATCGTCAGGCCCCAGACGCCGTGAAGCCCCAGCAATCGATCGTCTTCCAAGGCGCGATTTTTCGCTTCACCGGTTCGGCGATAAGTTGAAACACCTTCGCGCCGTTGTCGATCGTGAATGCTAGATTCTTCACGTCAGGAGCGATTATGGGTATAGGTGCGATATCCGTAATGCGATCCGAGGCGTTTGGCCGCACCGGATGACTTTCGAGTGGGAGTGGCCGGTTCATGCCCGGTAGCTGCGACGCGCCTCCAAGGCCAGCGATTGCATTGACAGCTCCCTGTAAGAACGTACGCCGTGAATTCATGGTCGTCCTCCGAGATGGATTTTAAGGCGCGTGGGGAGTTCCGGGCATTGTCATTCTTCGGTAGTGGGCTCGCGCTTGCATTTCTTACCCAGCCAAGAAACAATCAACGCTTCGAGCATCCGTGGATGAAACACTGCCGGGAACGCGGGAACAGGACTGCGTCCAACGAATTTAACCCATTACACATAATTGTTTGTCCTGAGCCTGTCTGCTAGCCCAGTTCCGTTGGGGGGTGACCTCGTGGGACGTGATTATTCGCAATAAGAACTAAGCGCAATCCGCGCTATGAGCGAGCCCGCGTTCGCGCACGGAGCAAAGAGTGTCAAACTCGTCGCAAACCAGAAGGGCCGCTCGGCAAGAGCAGCCCAACCCGGGTGATTCTTGCAGAAATCATGCGGCTTCCATGAACATCCCCTCAAACAGGAGTTGAGCTGAGGCCATTCCACTTTTAGGCCGTGCGGTCTGACGTCGACATAACGGATCACCATCAGACCGGGCGACAGAATCTACCGAAGTCTAGTTTTCATGGCCCTCATCATGAGACATGTCGGTTGCGGGCAGGGACTTGCTCAATCTCCAACTCATATTTCTTGCCGGAGAAATAGACAGCGGTGAGCGAAGTACTGCCGTCGCCCTCCGTTCGTGTCCCGTAGCCTTCATTAATTCCCGGACGATTCAAATTGACCAATCGCGCCGGCACCGTCGCCACGATCTTTTTGGACTTAACGATGTTGAGCTCGATGTCGGGACCGGTTCCGTCCCACGTGAGGCTGTATGCTCCCCGAGCCAACTGCGTACCGTTGACCGTGACGGGTGCATCAAGTTTGAGTGCACCTTTATTAGCCGCTGATGCGCTTGCGGGCAACAGCAACGCTAGCCCCAGCAGCAGGCCACCGCAAATTTTTGAAGCTTTCATTTGATTTTCTTCTCCTTGCTATGTTTTGTCGATTTGAAGGCTCAAGTTACGATTCCTCACAAATGGACGATTGAGATTTGGTTCCTCCCGTCTGATGCCAGGCAATCAAAAATGTTACGTTATTAGTGAGGACTTTCTTGAAAAGCGGCCTTCCTGACTTCGGTGTGCGAAGCCGTCCAGCGCTGCTGTAACTTTCCTCTTAAAATGGCATCTGATGAAGGACACGCAGGTCCGCTGCAATATTCGAAAGCAAAACTCAATTGCGAGAAACGATGAGATGAGCAGAGTACCCAAATCGAAAAAGACACTATTACTTCTGCAGATCAGAGAATGCACCAGCAGGCGTGGCTATATCGACTCGGGGTGATCGTCTCTCGTTACGGATTGGTTGTGATCCTACTTCTAATCGGGGTTGAGAAATTTACCCCGGCAGAAGCGGAAGGGATACGACCGCTCATTGATCACAGCCCCTTGATGGCTTGGATGTACTCCGTGATGAGCCAGCAACTAGTATCAAACCTGATCGGAGTGATTGAAGTGCTTGTAGCCATGTTGATGGCGCTGCGACCACTCTCGGCAAGGATGTCGTTCTTCGGCAGTGTCGGCGCCACCGCTATATTTCTGATTACCGTCAGTTTCCTTATCACAACTCCCGGCGTTTTCACCCCCGGCCATTGGTTTCCGCTCTTGGGCGACATCGGACAGTTCCTTATCAAGGATTTGGTGCTTCTCGGCGCGGCACTCTGGACCGCGGCTGACGCCTTCGATGCCACACCATGGATTCGTGCGTGAAAGGAATTCGTCAATTCCCGCTCGGAGCCGAAATCCACGACGCTCCTCGAAGCGCCAAGTCGTGAAGAGACCGGGTCCGATTATGTTGCTTGCGATAACCTCATTTTACTTCTGGGGTTGGGGATGAATATGCCCCAACCTCCAACGGCGGGTGGCGAAGCTGAGCTTATTAGGCGCGTGTGTGGCGGAGAGCGCGAGGCATTCTGCGAGTTGGTGCATCCGTATGAGCGCATGGTCTACGTTACTGCGATTTCGGTTCTAAAGAATCCAGCCGACGCGGAGGACGTCGCCCAGGAGGCGATGCTGAAAGCATTCACGAAACTGGCAAGCTTTCGCGGTGAGTCACGGTTCAGCACATGGCTCATACAGATTACCTATAACGAAGCAAAGATGAAGTTGCGGCGAGAGCGGCCACATCTTTTCGAGTCGATTGACGATCCACAAGAAAGACAAGACGGTGACTATTGGCCCAAAGACTTTGCTGATTGGCGTCCCATCCCTTCCGAAACCTTGGAAAATGACGAAGATCGGCGCGCACTTCAAAATGCGATCGATTCACTGCAGCCGGCGTACCGGGCCGTGCTAATTCTGCGCGACGTGGAGGGTTTGAGTATCGAGGAGACCTCGACAGTACTCGGAGTCTCGAAGCCAACTGTTAAAACTCGGCTACTTCGGGCTCGGTTGATGATACGTGACACTCTGGCTCCCGGAATCGACGGCTTCTGGAGCAAAGAGCCAAGATACCAGAAAGTTAGACGATGGTGAAAAAAGAAGGACGCAATGGCCGAAATTGAAATCAGTTGTGTCGAAGTTTGGCGCGAAATTTCCAATTACCTTGAAGAAGACGTCTCTGCTGAACTTCGGGTAAGAATCGAAGCGCATCTCAAGGTCTGCTCGCACTGCTCTGCGGTATTGGATGGGATGCGGAACGTCGTGGGGTTGGTCGCCGACGGAAGATTGATTCAGATGCCTGAAGGGTTCGGCAAGCGGCTCTACAAAAAGATTGAGGAACTTCCCTAACTTGATCCTCCAAGTGGTCAGCTCTACACTGCCCTGAACGGGTCGGCAACATCTTGGTTATCAATATACATCCATAGTTTCCAGCTCCCGTCCTTCCTCCTCCAGATATCTACATAGCGATATCTACGACGAACAGGGTTACCTCCGTCCTTGGGCGTAAGCGTCAAATCATGCCACCCATAATCGTACGCGACATCTCCCGCAAGACGGATCTCGATAACAATCACCGCTAGCTCCGCTGTAAACCGGTCGAACAGAATCTCCAGTCGAACTTTCAAGGCATCCAGTCCTCCCTCGCGGAACTCACTCGGTTGGCCGTCAGGAAAATTAACAAGCTCAGGATCTGCAATTGCCAGAAGCTTCGACACATCGGCGAAGTTGAAACAATCCCGAAACTCGGTCTTTGCCGCGTTGATCGCATATAGCTCGTCCATCTCTTATCTCCAGGGTTGAATCGAGACGCGAGTTATTACCTGTTCTCCGCTTAATGGTATCAAAGCACGTCTTCGGCCAGTAGAGTCGATCTCGAGGGAGTTCAAACACGCAACGCCGCGACTGGCCGCCGTCTGCCTGATCGCAAGACTTGGGTCCAACTTGGGTGATGGGACCTCGATTTTTTGATCCAAATGAAATGAGACTGTTGAAAAAACCAGTGAGACGAGAAAATTGCCCTGCTGTGCGCTCGCATTGGGCGTTGGCTTTTCTGGTTATCCACTCGACTTATTTCATCTTCCCAATGCTCTTCAGGCGGTGCTTGGTTTTAGAGGCCGCCGCTGATCGAGGAATCGCACCAGCCGTTTAAGATTTTGGGCGGTGGCTGCCATTAGAAACTGCTCGGCGACATTCCACATCCTTCGCAGTCGCACACGGCGCAGACCTACACGGTGCTTCAATTCTGAGAACATGGCCTCGATCTTGCGTCTCGCTCGCTGCGAGTAGATATAGGCAGGAGTATCGGCCAAACCTCGTACGACTTCCCGGGCTTGTTCGTGCCAGTGAATAACCAGATTGCGAAAGGGAGCCGACGTGCATTGCTGTTTCTGAGGACAGCCGCGGCACTGCACGGCTGTGGAGGAATAGATGTAGCCTTGCCCTCGACGCCTCACGCGGCTGTAGCGCAACGGTTTTCCTTCCGGGCAGTAGTAGATGTTTTCCGCCGGTGCGTAGCGAAACTGGTCGCGCGTGAAGTGTCCACCCGTCTGATGACGACGATCAATGACGGGTATGTGGGGTTGGATGTCTCGCGCTAAAAGCCACGCCAGAAACTCTCCACTCCCGTAGGCCTTATCGGCTCCCAGACTCTCTGGACGAACTCCCAGCTTCTCCACTCGTTCGATCATCCGGCGCGCCGCCACTGTCTCCTGATGAAAAAGCGCCGGCGTCGCTTCTACCCCTAGGATCACCCGACTGGACGTGTCGAGCAGGTAGTTGTCGTAGTAAGCCATCATCGCCGTTCCGCTGCCCTTGGTCGCCCAGATCGCATCGGGGTCGGTGGTGGAAACCATCTCCGCGTCGGACACCGGATTCACCTGCTCCAGTTCTGCCAAATATCCCCGCACCGTCCGGGATAGCTGCGCCACTTCCTTCAACTGCTCTCGTGGAACTCGGCTCTGTCGGCTGGCGTTCGCTCCTACGATCGTTCCATCGACGGCCAAGTTCTGTCCTTCCACCAGACCAGCTTCCAAACACCGGCGCACGATCTCCTCGAACACTTCCCGAAACACACCCGACTGGCGAAAACGTCCATGGCGGTTCTTGGAGAAAGTGGAATGGTCGGGAATTTCTTGCTCAAAACCCAGCCGTGTGAACCAACGATAGGCCAGATGCATGCGCACTTCTTCGAGCAGACGGCGCTCGCTGGTGATCCCGTAGAGATAACCCACCAGCAACAACCGCAGCAGTACTTCGGGATCAATCGAAGGGCGACCGGTCGGACTGTACAGGTCTTTCAGACGTTCCCGTACGAAGCTGAGATCCACATAACGATCAAGCAGCCGTAGCAGATGATCTTCGGGAATCTGGTCTTCCAAGCGGAAATAGTAGAACAGCGACTCGGTCCGTGGTTGTTGACCCATCATCGTCGGCGTACCTCCTGCCGCGCTGATTAGCACAACAGGGGATAGTCACCGCAAATAAATCTGCTCCCAATCTGAGTTTTTCAACAGCCTCAAATGATTTGATACGGCTAATCCCTGGTCGAACGGGACTCGAGTTATCTATGACTTGCAGGCACCTAATTCAGAACCTTTTGATACACCGACGTCGCGCGTGACCGGTGAAGGTAACCCGGGCTTCCCGGCGATCCTCCGTCGTCGGCCGTTCCGGGGCTACCTTAAGGACCTGCCCAAAAACCCTCCCTGCCCAAATTCCCAGTTTCTTGGCACCGCGGATCTTCAGGGCGCGACAATCCGGTCCCGCGTCCAATCGCTGGAAACTTCACGGATGATCGTTCCACCACCAGAGCGGCGGCAAAGGCTTCTGGATCGGCCAAAGCTCGTCAAGAGTATCGCCTTCGAATAGCTCTCCGTTCTTCATGACGTAGCGGATGGTATTTGTGTTGTGAATATCCTGGAGGGGGTCCTTGCTAAGGATCACCATGTCGGCGAGCTTGCCGGTTTCGACGCTTCCCAAATCTTGCGCCAGCCCCAGGGCCTCCGCTCCTCTCAGTGTTGCCGAACGCAGCACTTCCAGATTGCTCATTCCGCCGCTCGCTAGCGCCCACATCTCCCATTGGTAACTGAGACCCTGCAGCTGCCCATGACTGCCGATGCAGATCTTTCCACCAGCTCGAACGATGTTGACATCCGTGGCTGCGAGTTTGGGGAACACCTGGTCTTGATATCGGACCCAGGAGCGCCGAGTCGTCATGCGATCGAGGAAATTGTCGGGGATAAAGCGACGCAGCTTGGGATCGTCGTGAACTTCCGTGGTGGTGTAGTAAAAGTCTTCGGCCCAGGGACCGCCAGTGGCCACGATCAGCGTCGGTGTATAGAAGACGCCGGTTTGGGCAATGAGCTCGTCAACATCTCTGTACGCAGGAACGATGGGCAAGCTGTGTTCGATGCCGCTGAAGCCGTCGATAATGTGAGTTAAATCGAGCTTCTCATCGCGCCCGCCTTCATTGGTCGGCATGATCTCGAGCGCCTTAGAAGCCTGGAGGATCAGCTCGCGCTGCTCGCGATTGCCAACCAAATAGGCCTTGATGTAATTCGTTCGATAGTACTTCTTATATTTGGCGACGATGTTCATGGCGTCGTCGAGCGACTGGAAATCGGTGTCCCAGAAAATTCCCGGCCCTGTTGAGTAAGCTCGCGGGCCGATCATCTCGCCCATATCGACTAGATCTTGATAGGTGAATGCATCGTTGGTGTAGGTCTGCGGATCACGCCCGGCGGTCACGCCATACGCGAGAGCGGCCAAGAAATCCCAGTTCTGCATGTCGAGAACGCCGCGGCGAACCTGCCACCAGTGGGGGTGAAGATCAATGAAGCCGGGGAGGATTGTGGAACCTGTGACGTCGAGGATTCTCGCGCCGGCCGGGATCGCGACAGAGCCTCGAGGGCCCACTCCGGCGATTCGATTGTCCTTCACGAGTACGTCCGCGTTCTCTACGATCTTGTCGCCTTGCATGGTGATGACTTTCGCGCCGCGCAACACGATCGTTCCGGTTGGGCGGTATCGCTGCGCATCAATTGAGACCTGGAATTCCTCGGCCGCCGGGTTCTTTACTGTGCGTTCCTGATCCGGTGTCGCCTCTTCTTCGTTGATCTTCTTCCCGGCCTCAGATGAATCGCCTTTCGAGTTCGTCTCGGGCGCGAACGAAACCGTTTTCAGCGGCTGGCGGAAGAAAGAAGCGCCCACGCCCCAGGTAATTGTTTTGCCTCCATCGGCCCAGCCGATATAGTCCGCACCGACGTCGGTAAGTTTTTCTGCCGGAACGGACGGACTCCAAACATTGATGCTTGGCGCCTCCGCGCCAATGTGGGGAAGCGCGACCACGAAAAGTTGATAGTTCACGCGCGCGAGAGCCCATTGGCCGTCGGGACTGATGCGCACATCATCGGCAGCAGATTCGGGAACGCCGTAACCTTCGAAGTAGGTTGGTCTGCCGACGACCTTGAGTTCTGTCCGGCGATCTGTGCCGTCCAAACGCGTGGAGAGAAGACCAGACGGGGTATAGACATAGACGCGATCGTTTTGTGCAGCGAAGTGGGGGTGTTCGGCTCCCCGGGCAGGCATGACGATCTCGGTGTCGCCACCCTCGGCGGGTATCCAGACGAGCTCCATCCCATTTTGGACCCCGAAGGCTTCGAATACGGCTTCGACGTGAGCTTCGCGGTCCTCACGCAGGGCGACCAATTTCGATTCATCCGGCGACCAGGCCGGCTCGCTGTAGTAGCCGGAGTGGCGCGTCAGCCGAACTGGCGTGCCTGAGCCGTCGGAACGCGCCTTCCAAATGTCTCCACCTTGCTCCGCCCAAGTGACGTAAGCGACCCATTTGCCGTCCGGCGACCACGCCGGTTGGAACTCGCGCTCCTCCACAGTTGTCAATCGAGTGGGAGTGCCATGCGGTAGGTCCATCACATAAACATGGGTGAGCGCGGAAAAGACCAGGCGCTTGCCATCCGGTGACTGCGATGGATCCTGGATCACGCGAGCGCGCACCGGACCCTCTTCCACGCGATGAGGAAAATAAAGCTTGGGACCTATGTCCTCGCTTACTTTTGCGGTGAAGGGGATCAGCTGGTCCGCTCCGGTTGCCGCGTTTACGCGATGGATCTTGCCGCCATACGAGACGACGATTTCCTTGCCGTCGGGCGTAAAAGCGTAGCCGGGCAGAATGTCGCTGGTAAAGTTTGCTTCCTCGTTGTCTCGCTGCACCGGATACTTCAGCCAGCGCTCTTCACCGCTGGCAAGATCACGAATTCGTAACGCAGTCTCTCCGTTGTAGCGCGTACCAAAAACCAACTGGCTCCCGTCCGGCGACAGGAGGGGACGAAACGCGTTACCGAGCGCATTCGTGATGGTGTCTTCCTGGCCGGTGATCAAATTGCGGCGGACGATCTGAGTGGGGGGAAAGATGGCGTCAAATGGCTTGGAGGAGTTGGGATGCTTCGTGTAGTAAAGGAACTTTCCATCGGGCGAAAGGACCGGGCCGACTGCATGCACCGACTCGTCCGAGTGCGCATCCGGCTTGGATCGGCCTTTTGTGAGCTGCACACCGGAACCGCCTTTTACGTAAAATATCCAAAGTTCGACATCGCCCAGAGAGAGACGCTGCTCCCGTGAAACGATGATGGCTTGCCCGTCGCGAGTCCAGATCGGTGAGGTGAAGATCGACCGCTTATCGTAAGTAATCTGCTTGAGCTCTGAGCCGTCGAGCCTCGAGATCCAGACATTTTCGGAACCGCTGCGATCGCTAAGGAAAACAATCCACGAACCATCGGGAGAAAAGCGGGGCTGACTGTCAAAGGGCAAGCCGTGAGTGAGCTGCTTTGCCTCGCCCCCTTCGAATGGTATCTGGTAGAGGTGGCCCAAAAGCTCGAAGACGATGGTCTTGCCATCGGGCGAGACGTCGAGCGAAATCCAGGTTCCTTCATCCGTGGTGAACTCGACCTTTCGCTCGGCCTTGAGCGGCAAAGAATTCTTTTGATCGAAACCATCGCTTTGTTGTTTCTGAGATTTTCCAGCTTGCTTAGGAGTTGCAAAAGTGCTTCCCGCGCAGAAAACGAAAGCGCAAGCAAAGAGGAGGAGTGGCATCCAGGAACGGTGAACCCGCGTCCCGAGGTGGGGGTCGTTCACGGGTTCACCTCCCGGGTGAAACCATATTGACGGCGGCTGTCGGGAAATTATCTCCAAGCCGGCACCAAGACGGCTCCACTTCCTTGGACGAAAAGCACGATCGCCGTATTCTTCGTCCAGGAACTAGCATTAGAATTGCAACTTCAACCCGAACTGAATTGACCGTGGACCGCCGACCTCAAAGACCGAGGCGAACCCAAAGCCTCCACTCCCAGAGACGTTACTGCCAAGACCGTTCGACAGCATGCTGGTGGACTGTCCGAACAAGGGGCTGTTCAAATCATTTACAGGACTCGCGAAATTGGGGTGGTTGAGGATGTTGAAGAATTCGGCTTTGAACTGCAGCCGCAGATTGTCGCGTAGCTCGAACTCCCGGCGGATGTCATAGTCCCACTGAGTCGCGCCGAAGCCACGAAGAGCGTTTCGGCCGAGCGTTCCTTGGCGAAGGGGCACGCCCGTGACGGGATCAAGGGGCGGTTCCGTAAATGCGTTCGCATTGATAATCCTGCCTCCTGCCACCGAAGGATCGCTGAGATACAAGGGCATGCCCGCGACGACATCCGGCCGGACGGCGGCTTGGTTGGGAAGGAGGAAGCTCAGCCCGCTGTAATAGACGTTCACGGGTGTCGCTCCGCGGGCGAGAACGATGCTATCCATCGACCAATCGCGCAGAATGGATCGAACGAACGTGTTTCCCGCTGGCGTGGGGATATTGAATGTTATCGCCGCCGAGAATGCATTGCGGATGTCGAAATCAGAAGGGCCACGATTTGCATTGGGACCGAAAGTCCCAAATGCGTTTTCAGGGGAGCCGATCGAAGAGCTCGAAGCATCGTCAATCGAGTGGGACCAAGTGTATGAGGCCAGCGCCTGCACGCTTCGTGACAATCGACGTTGATACTGAACTTGCAGGGCGTTGTAGTCAGACGTTGCAGCATTGCCGATCTCTTCGACAAATCCAAAATTAGGGTTGGGGTTAGTCAAAACGTTTTGCTGCAAGAGCTGGCGGCCCACAGCGCCCAAGTAAGAGATCGACAATGTCTGGCTACTTCCGAGCGACTGTTGCAGAGCGGCATTCCACTGGTAGGTATGAGGCATCCGGAGGTTAGGGTCGTAGACTGCAAGTTCACAGTTCGAATTCGTGCAGCCAAACGGAGGTGGAGTGGTGACGGAAGTAGGTAACGGATAGGGTGGGAAAAAGACTAAATTGAGCGCGCCATAAGGGTAGAAGGGCCCCAGCATGGCATCGCCAACCTCCTGCGTTGCCAAGTCATTAAACAGACCGAAGCCCACACGCAAGACCGTCTCTTGGCCTGGGGTCGAACGCAGTTCGTACGCCACACCGATGCGCGGAGCAAATCCGTCGTATTGGGTGCTGAAAATCGGAGTGCCCGATGGCGCCAAAGCCAGTGCGCTCGGGTTATTGAAATTTGTGACCGCGGCCAAAGGTGGACCGCCGATGGCCTTGGGGGTGAAGTCCACGTCCCATCTCAGGCCGTAGGTGACCGTCAGGCGCGGATTTATCCTCCAGGTGTCTTGTGCGAATAGTCCCAGATTGCGAAATAAGATCGTACCCGGCCGCTCGGCCGAAATCTCGGCGATCAGCGGAGAACTAGCCAGCGCTGATGGAACATCCGGGAAGTCCACGAATGAAACGTAGAGATCGGGATTCAAGAGCGGAGTGAGGCGGCGATAGTCCACCCCGAACTTCAAGCTGTGCGCGCCTTTTTGAATGGCGAAGCTGTCGACCACGTTGAATTGCCGCTGAAGATTGGAAGCCACCCTTCCAACGCTCCAGATGGAGTTCTGCAGGCTGTCAATGGTGTACTCGATATGCGCGTTTTGAGGGTTAAAGGAGCCAGGAAACAGGGAAGACGGAGGCGGAACCGCGCCTCCGAAGGTGTCCACGAAATCCGAGCTCGCGGCGCTGCTTCTGCTGTAATTGAAGCGGAAATCGTCGTTCATGTGCGTAGAGATAGACCACGTAGCACCAATCGTCAGCGTTTGAACGTTAATGTTTATCGGCTCGAGCGTGCTCAAGCTGACTTGAGTTCCTCCGCCTCTCGTCAGCGAACTGGACACTGCATCGTCGTACCGGCCGAAAAGCGTAACTCGGCTGGTCAAAGTGTGATCGACACGGATGCTGCCTGCATTCAACGAGGCGCTGTTTGAATAACCGGCGTTAAAACCAGTGTCTCCCGAGTTGGGCATGGGGTAGGCATCCAAAACCTGTTGGATCGCTGCGGGGGCGCTTTGGCGGTCCGCGACCGACGGCACCGTCGTTAGGGTCGTGTCCGGAAGGCGCAAGCGCTGTCCTTCATACGAAGCGAAAAAGAAAGTCTTATCTTTCACGATGGGTCCGCCTACAACGCCTCCGAAATCATTAATGCGTTCCTCGGACTTGGGCAAACCCGTCTGGTTCGAAAACCAGTCGTTGGCGTCCAGTTTATCGTTGCGCAGATATTCAAAAAGAGTGCCATGAAACGAATTCGTTCCCGAGCGGGTGACGAGCGAGACCTGCGCTCCGGGAGTGCGGCCGAACTCGGGCGCGAAAGTCGAGGTCTGAATGCGGAATTCTTGCAGGGCGTCCTCGGAAACGAGACTATTGGTCCCGCCCGCCGCGTTGAAGCCGGGTATCGAGCCACCGGCGGTCTGAGAAAGCCCGCCAAACGGTCCGACGCCGATATTCGCGCTCACTCCATCGACGGTGAAGTAGTTCGAGCTGGCTCGCTGGCCGTTCACGCTGAACTGTCCGGGATCAGAGAAGGTCGAGGGAGTAAGGACCACCCCGGGTGTCAGCGAAATCAAGGTCTGGAAACTGCGTCCGTTAATAGGTAGGTTTGCCACAAACTCCCGGTCTATTAAAGTGCTGACGGCGGCGTCCTGTGTGTTGATCATCGGAGGAGTGGCTTTTACCGTTACGCTTTCGGACACGGACCCAACTTCCAGCCGGAAATTCTGCTCGATGTGATCCTGGACGTTGACAACAAGGCCGGGAAAATCCACCTGTTTGAATCCAGCCATGCGCACTGCGAGTTGATATTGTCCCGGCATGACGCTGGCGAACACATAAATTCCCGACTCGTTCGTCGTTGTAGCCGTGGTAGTGCCACGGTCCACGCTTTTGAGTTCCACCTCTGCGCCGCGCACAATCCCACCCTGGCTATCTACGACCTGTCCTGAAATCGTGGCGGTCTCCGATTGGGCTTTCGCGGCAGCGGCGGAGCATAGCGCGGCGAACGCGACGATCAAGATGACACTAAGCAGGCGTTCTCGAAGCATCGTGGCACACCCCCGTTTGCGTATGCCCGCGACGCATTGAAAATTCGCCAGTCACAAGTGAAATCTTTTAGCGATTGCGAAAGAAGCTCCCCAAAGGCTCGGCCGCCGCCGTTCAACTCCGGCCTACGGCTCGCGCGGTGGCTAGGGATGATTCGGAGGGCTGCCAAAAAAGGCGTAGAGAACTTTTTTGCCGTGCGGTTCGTTGAACTGCTTATTGGCCGTTTCGACCGTGACGAAGACTGAATTGATTTGCGCCAGGACTTTCGGGTCGTCAAATCTCAACGTCCAGCGGTCCTGGCTGGAATCTTCGTTGTGGAGAATTCCTAGATTATGGGTGGTTTCTTTCATTCCGGACTTCTCGCCCCATACCCGAAACACGACATTGGCATTCAGCCGGTGAGGATCTTCGAGGTCGTAGACATAAAAGACAAGCGACTTCCCCTCAATGTAGAAGACTCGTCCAAAGGAGTGTTGACGCGTCCCCTTGGTGTCCACATCATAGACATCGATAATGTGCAGGTTTCGCGCGGCCACGAGGTCCCCGATTTCCAGCCTTGCAGACTTGACGTCCAGTTCATGCTGCAGATCAGCCTGCGTCCGCTCGAGCTGTGCGTTCAGTTCCTCGCTCTGCGTTCGTTGGGTAGCCAAAGCGGCCTCGGACGCATTCAACTGCCACCGCAGTTTGTCCACTTCGTCCCGCAAAAACGAGATCTGGTCCCTTGCCTCCTGCTTTTCTTGGGATGCGTGCTTTTGCTCTTCCCGCGATTGACCAGAGACTTGCGCCAATCTCTCGACGTAGCTCGCCAATTTGTCGGCCAACGCCTTTTTCTCGGTGATTGATTCGGAGAACTTCTCAGCAAGTTCGCGGCTCTGCGCTTCGAGCATTGACTTTCGCTGTTCCAGTTCGCTGACGCGGCCGGAGATTCCCGCATTGCTACTGGCCGCCGTGATCGGCGCAGTCAACGAGCGTGCCGAAGCTGCAGGCAACAACTGATCTTGAACAGCTCGGTGCCGGCCGCCGTAGTAGCCGACAATTCCAACAGCGAGGCAGATCGCGGAAGCAGCCACTGCGCGGCCCAGGAAAGCCAGTACGCTGATCTGTGTTCCCGACGGCTCCGCTTCCTCTCGGCGGAAATCTCTTTCACCCTGTCCTCGAGGTGCAACCCAGAGTGTCTTCGGCACTGGAATGGGACGACGGCCTAAGATCAAATCGCCCTCGATCTCCAGCCCGGCCGCCGCTGCTCTCGAAAGAAAGCGAGCGCGCATGCCTTCCGGCGGCACGATATCTGTAGCCGGCACACGTCTTTCGGCAAGTATCGACATCGCTTGCACGCTGGCTTGTGCAATCGATTCCAAATACTTCCGGCACGGTTTGCATCGGGCAATGTGCTCGTCTAACTCGGACATCTGCGGGCCACCGAGCTGCCCGGTAGCAGCCAGCACACAGATCTCCTGATAACGGCGATGCGTGTTGGGCCAGAGTCGACGAGCAAGCTTCGCCAGTGTTTTATTGTTTTTCATTATTCTTTTCCAGTGCCGCGCGTAAGGCTGCCAGACCTCGATGCAAGTCGTGGCGAATCGCATGTACGGATTCGCTCAGACGAGCAGCAATCTCTTCGGCAGTAAATCCTTCGAAATAAGTCATTTCCACTGCAGCTCGCTGGCGTGGCTTGAGTCTTTCCAGCATCTGCTCAGCAAGCCTCGCGATCTCGGGCAGTTCGCCAGGCAGCGCCCGCTTCGATCCAACGTCCATAGCAGCTTCCAATTCCTCCCAGCGGTAAAAATGATTCGCAACTAAATGGCGCTTCCTCTGCAGCGCACGATGATAGGCGTACTGCAGTATCCACACCTTAGGGATGCCTTTATTGGGATCGAAGTTTCCGCAGGCCCGGAAGATGTCGAGAAACACGGTCTGCACAACTTCCTCAGCCTCGCCAGGATCTCGAACGATGCGGATGGCCACGCTGAAGACAAGCCGATGATAACGATCGAACAGGACCGTGAGAGCATCGTGTCGGCCGGCGGTCATGAACTCCATGAGCTCCTGGTCGGTGAGCTTGTCGAGTTCCTGAGCCTGCGAACCTCGCGGATTGGCGAGACTCATTTTCATACAGCCAACTCGTTTTTCTGCTTACGCCGCTTCACGAAATCGCTTTCGTCTATATCACAAAGAATGCAGACTGCGCCGAGGTTTATTTTTGATGGGAGTGGCTAAAAATGGCGATTTCGAGGACATACTGTGGGACACCGAATACGTTGACTCTTGCTCTCTTCCCGCCCAGAAGAAACGTGGTCTGCATTTCTCTTCCGGATGACCTTGGCTCAACCGCGTCGCAATTCTAAAGCGAAATTCTTCTGCTGGTGGCGAATTTCCCAAGTGTTGCGGGCATACAGAAGCGGGGGTGTGCCGATGCCAGCAACGCGTCTGCGCGCGATATGCATATCTTGGGCGTTCAGGCTTGTGCTTTTCCTGCTGGCCCTCCCGGTGGCCAGCTATAGCCAAGCTCCTGCCGAGCATCGCGAATTCGTTTCCGTTCAGGCTCCCGTCGTAGTTCTTCGCCACGTTCGGGTAGTTGACGGAACGGGCGGTACAGCGCTGTCCGATCAGACCCTTGTAATCACCGGAGATAAGATTAGCCAGATTGGAGACTCCGCTCGGATCTCCGCTTCGTCGGATGCCAAGATTTTAGATCTCACTGGATACACGGTGATTCCCGGTCTGGTGGGAATGCACGACCATTTGTTTTACCCGACAGGTGCTGGGCTTTCTGCCGAAATGGGATTCACCTTCCCGCGTCTCTACCTCGCCGCTGGAGTAACTACGATCCGCACGACTGGTTCGATCGAACCGGACACGGATCTCGAAATCAAAAAACAAATCGATGAGGGCAAGATTCCCGGTCCCAAGATGCATGTAACTGGGCCCTACCTAGAAGGCGAGGACTCTCCGGCGCTTCAGATGGCCCATCTCAGGGGGCCGGAAGATGCCAGGCGCGTCGTGAACTTCTGGCTGGACAGCGGCGTTGATAATTTCAAAGCCTACATGTACATCACCAGAGCCGAGCTGTCCGCCGCAATCCAAGCCGCTCACGAGCGCAAGGCCAAGGTGACAGGGCATCTCTGTTCGATTGGCTTTCGCGAAGCCGCTGCGCTAGGGATCGATAGTCTCGAACACGGCTTGATGACCGACACCGAGTTCTTGCCCGATAAGAAACCAGATCAATGCCCCGATTTACTGAGAGCGCCGGAGCTCATGGCCAAGCTCGATGTAAATGCCGGGCCAGTTCACGACATGATTCTCGATCTCGTCCAGCGCCACGTAGCGATCACTTCCACGCTGCCTGTCTACGAGGTGCTTGTCCCAGGCAGGCCGGCGATCAGGAAGCGTGTTTTTGATGCGCTCTCTCCCGATGCACGCAGCGCTATGCTGCAGAACAAGGACTACGTGGGCACCACGGAATACATCCAGAAACACTATGGGACGGAAATCTCGCCATGGGGTGCTGCTTTCAAGAAGGAAATGGAGTTCGAGCGCGCCTTCTTCCAAGCTGGAGGTTTTCTCATGGCTGGCCCGGATCCGACTGGCTCGGGAGGCGTCTTGGCTGGCTTCGGAGATCAGCGGGAGATCGAGCTGCTAGTCGAGGCGGGATTGACTCCGCTCGAGGCGATCCATGCAGCCACAGAAAACGGTGCAAAGTTTCTCGGCGAGTCCGATCACATCGGCACAATTGCTGTTGGCAAGCTGGCAGACCTGGTCGTCATCAAAGGCGACCCATCGAGCAAAATTGAAGACATCGAGAACGTGGAAATGACTTTTAAGGATGGCGTCGGCTACGACTCTGCGAAACTAATCGAAGCGGTGCGTGGAATCGCCGGCAGGCGATAACCGATCGGATTAACAGCCAAATCATGCCAATACCCACTCAAACTTGCTGCACTGTAGCATTCCCCAGCATCGACGGCTGATCCGGGCAGAACGAGTGTGAACGAAAATCCCTCGAGACGGTCCCTCACATGAACAAACCTTTAGTCGTTTGCACCTTGCTTGTCTGGGTCGTGTCAGCTAGTCCAAAGGGTCAGGCCGATGAAGGGATGTGGCTCTACAACGCTTTTCCAAAGGATCGGGTTAAGACCAAGTACGGCTTCGAACCCAATCAGGAATGGTTGGACCATATTCGACTCTCCTCGGTGCGGTTCAGCAACGGGGGCTCAGGCTCTTTCGTCTCTTCCGACGGCCTTACGCTTACGAATCATCATGTCGGCGCAGACTGCATCCATGATCTTTCCGGCGACGGCAGGGATTACATGGAGAATGGGTTCTACGCTCCCACGCCTGCGAAAGAAGCCAAGTGTCCGGATCTAGCAGTGGAACAACTCCTCGGGATCGAGGACGTCACGTCCAATGTAAATATGGCTGTGACGCCTGCCATGTCAACTGCTGACGCCGGCCAAGCGCAGCGATCCGCCATGTCGAACATCGAGAAAAGATGCTCAGATTCGGCAGAAATGCGCTGCGATGTTGTGACGCTCTTTTCGGGAGCGGCGTATCACCTATACCGGTACAAGAGATACTCCGATGTGCGGCTGGTGTTCGCGCCAGAATACGCAGTGGCGTTCTTCGGCGGCGATCCGGACAACTACACCTATCCGCGCTACGATTTGGACATCGCGTTCTTCCGCGTCTATGAGCATGACAAACCGGCCCATGTCGAGAGCTATTTCCAGTGGTCGTCAACCGGCGTAAAAGAAAACGACTTGGTTTTTGTTTCGGGCACTCCGGGCGCAACCAACCGCTGGAAGACCGTTTCGCAACTCGAATTCCTTCGTGATACACAGTATCCAACACTGATTGAAAGCCAAACACGCTGGGTAACTATGCTGAATAAGTTTGCCGCCGAGTCGCCCGAGAACGCGCGAATGTCGCAGGAATATCTCTTCGGCGCAAAGAACGGTTTCAAAGCCTTCGTCGGGTACGAAGCCGCCCTAAGAAACAAAAACGTAATGGAGAAAAAGGCTTCGGAAGAAGCACGCCTCCGGGCCGCCTATCGAGCAAAGAATCCCAGTGACCCCGATCCGTGGCAGAGGATTGCCGAGGCCATGAAGGTTCAGTCCGAAATTTATGGGCAATTAGTTTATGTGGAGCGCTTGCGGGGTTTCGCGTCACAATTGGCGCGGTATGCGCGCACGCTCGTGAGAGTTTCGGTGGAAAAGACAAAACCGAATGGAGACCGCCTACGTGAATACCGCGATTCAGCTCTTCCCGGACTCGAACAGCAACTATTCGCAGATACCCCCGTCTATCTGCCTCTTGAGCGGGCCGTGCTAACTGAAAGCCTCACGCAGATGCAGCTTGCGTTGCAAAACCGCAACTTCGATCTCGGAAAAATTTTCGGCAGCAGACAGCCGGCGCAAGTCGCAAACTCGCTCATCGAAGGCACGAAGTTGGGCGATCCCGCGGTACGCAAACAGCTCTATCAGGGAGGACAACCGGCGATTGAGAACTCGACTGATCCCCTCATCGTTCTGATGCGTTCAGTTGACACTGAAGCTCGCGCAGTTCGTAGACGCTTTGAGAATGAAGTCGATTCCGTCGAGCGGTCGGAAGGTTCCAAGATCGCACGAGCAAGGTTTTCACTGTATGGGTTCACCGAACCGCCCGACGCTACATCTACACTTCGACTCAGCTACGGTGCAGTACGAGGCTATATCGAAGACGCCGAGCCAATTCCGTATTTCACGGACATACGAGGAGCATTTCAGTACGCAATGGAACATGACAACAAGCCGCCCTATAAGTTGCCCGAGAGCTGGATCGGCGCTAGGAACAAGATTGCGGTTGATACGCCGCTCGATTTTGTCTCTACGGCGGATGTCCTTGGCGGAAACTCCGGCAGTCCCGTGCTCAACAAATCCGGCGAGATAGTCGGAGTCGTGTTTGACGGGAATTCGCAGGCCTTAGCCTCGAATTTCGTCTACAGCGACGAATCCGCGCGTGCGGTCAGCGTCGACAGTCGAGCGATAAAGGAGGTGTTAAGTAAGATACTACGGCGCGTCTGCGCTAGCCGACGAACTCGGGCAGGCACAAACGCCAGACTCAGTGCCGAATAATTAGAAGACCAATCGCAGAAAAGAACGCGCTGCACATCTTGTTTGCGCGCACAACGAGTACTCTCTCCCGTCCCGCGACCAAAAGAGCTCGCCAAAGAGTTTACGGAAAGACGGTCGTTTCTGCTTGCCCGGGATCTTGTGTTTCTGGGCAAGCCAATTCGTCAGTTTCAAGTGCGTGAAAATCAAGGGCTTGTGGATTGACGTGAAGTCAAGGTTTTGGGCAGCCCCTAGTTCTCGTTTATTCGCTTCATTCGGTGCCAATCGCAAAGATGCCTTGCGAACGCTGACTAGCCGCCAACGAGCGCCTTTATCGTCCCGGTGACCTAATGGAATGGACCCATCTCGGTTCCCGCGGCAAGCGATAAGCTTCGTCGCAGTCCTGGGAGGGACTTCCATGAAAGTTGCGACGATTGGGCTCGACATTGCGAAGCATATCTTCCAAGTTCATGGTGCGGATGCGGAAGGCCGCCCGCTTCTGCGAAGGCGGTTGCGCCGGAACCAAGTGGGTCGCTACTTTGTCGAACCTGCCGCCGTGTGTGATCGGGATGGAAGCCTGCTGTGGCGCGCACTATTGGAGTCGTGTGATCGGGCGGTTTGGCCATACCGTCCGCCTGATGGCGCCACAGTTCGTCAAGCCATTCGTTAAGTCCAACAAGAACGACGCCAACGATGCGGAGGCCATCTGCGAAGCCGTAGCGCGCCCGAGCATGCGGTTTGTACCACCCAAGTCGGTTGAGCAGCAAGACATTCAGTTACTTCACCGCGTTCGCAGCCGCCTCGTGGGCGCCCGAACGCAGATCGCCAACCAAGTCCGCGGTTTGCTGATGGAGTACGGGATCGTGCTGCCTCAGCACATCGGCCAACTTCGACGTGGGCTGCCTGAGGTTCTGGAAGACGAGAGCAACGAGTTGACGGCTTTGAGCCGCCGGCTGATGGCGTCTCTTTATGGCGAGTTGGCCGAGTTGGATCAGAGGATCGAACAGCTCGACGCAGAGCTGAAGGCGGTGTACGCGGCCAGCGAACCGTGCCGACGGATCGCAGCCGTAGAAGGTATTGGCCTGTTGACGGCTACGGCTGCGGTCGCGGCGATGAGCGACGGAAAAGTTTTCGCGAATGGCCGACAGTTCGCCGCCTGGCTGGGGCTTGTTCCCCGACAGCACTCGAGCGGCGGCAAAGCACGTCTGTTCGGCATCAGCAAGCGAGGCGACGCGTACCTGCGCACATTGTTCATCCATGGCGCGCGGTCCGTCGTATATCGAGCTTGCCGGAAGACGGATCCGCGCAGCGTCTGGATTGCAGACAAGCAACGAAGGCTGGGAACCGCCAAGGCCTGTGTAGCGGTTGCGAACAAAAACGCACGTATCGTGTGGTCACTGATAGCACGCGGCGAGCATTACCGCCGACCTGGGGAAGTTCACTGCACCGTTGAACGTACAGCATGACAACCAGGGCGGGTGGAAAAGACGCTGGCTTCGCCAGCTTGCAAAACGCAAACGCGTTTCGCACTTTTCCACCGCCCCGACGACGACTAGGACATTCCTACGAGATGCTTGAGCCGCCAGAGATGGCACAAGTGGCTGAGACCAGCTTCTTCAAAACCTGAGGGGGGCGGGGCCGCAGTTCGAGGCCGTTGACCTGATTAGGAGAAGAAGCGCAGATTCCATCGGGGCCCGAGGAGTTACCTGCTCCTCACTACGAGGCCGGATATATGCGCGCGTCTCCTCTCCACAGCCGCCGTCGAAGAACGCTCTTGCAAACGGGATGGGTCCATATATGCCCCCCATCTTTAGTCCAGGGATAATGAAGCTCCCAGGGCTTTAGGTTCCACTGCGGAACGTCAGGACGGGGCCGCCGTTGCAGGGGTTCTGCGGCGCAGTGCCGAACAGGAGCGAAAACCGTGGACATCTCTTATTACTCTGACCGGTTTTCCTCCAGGGTGAATTCTCTCTCACCTGACCCGGAATAAAAATCCCCAGTCAGGCCAGGCACACGACTACATTTCAGCTACCCGCACCGGTCCTAGGATTTCGGCGCTGCTTGGCGACGGGAATTGTGACGACTGTGACGGGGATGCAGCATCCGGCGCCGGTGCCTGAGGGTGCTCGACAGGAGAATCGAGAGCGGGTTTTGGTGGAGTCTGCGGAGACGGGCTGGGAGTGGAGTCAGAATGAGGAGCGGGGAGGGGCGCAGATTGAATGGAGGCAACTTGTCCCGAAGGCTCGTGAGCACCAATGAGCCACTCGATAAATGGACGGAGCGCCTCGAGGAGCATCGCGGCACCGAGCGCAACAAGTGCGCCGATTATTACGATGTAAATATCTCGCAATGATTCACTAGTCAGCGATTCCCAACGCACCTCGACAAGGTCCGAGGGGACAAAACCTCGCGTTGCTCCCAGCTCCCTGACACTTCCCTCAGCCCTCAGCGCGTCATTTGTCGCAGGGTAGTTCGCAGACGCATTCGTGCCACCCACGAACGCAATACTCCCGATGTTGCTAACATCCGAAAGATCGAGCGTCCACTTTAGAGGGTAGCCGTAAGACCCAAACCCATTCTTGTCCAGTGTCTCTGCGTCGTGTGGATTGTCGGATTCGTATTCTCCCCCTTGGTAGCCACTATTGCAAAAGTAGATCCGCCGCTCCGTGTACGTGTGGCGATCCACGATGGATCTCAACTTGCAGACCACCCGCAAGAAGCCATCTGGGTTATTTTTCCAATCGATGAGATACGTGTCGCCAAATGGTTGTCCCTTCTCGCGATAGGAATCAATTTCACTGGCTGGGGCGCCATGGGAGTGAAACCAATCCCGGGTGCAATGCAGGCGTCCGGACTGGAGACGTGCGTCAAGATGATTCTTGCCGAATCGACGAGCGCCGACGAGCTCGACTGAGGCGCCCTTTGACCCTTCGTCATACATATATCTAACCTGGGCATTCGGCGGCATGTGAGAGTGATCAGGGTCAGGCCCAAAGATACAGATTTCCTGCATGGGCGTCCTGCCATAATCAAAGGCGGTGCGATTGACGTGCACGATTATTCCCGTGAAGAGTCCCGCAAAGAGAGAAAGGGATGAGCGAGAATCCCCCCCAAAAGGCTAGATAGCGCCACACCGTGCGAAGTGAGGACACGCCGGAACTCAAAGTTCACCATCCCAGAATTGGCCCGGAATATAGGTGACTCAATGCGGCTACATCAAGTTGGGATCTGCCGGCGGGAACGACTTCGGATTTTCAAGGTAAATCCGCGGGCTTCCGAGGGCGAACCCCGCCAATTTCCGAGTCCCGTCCCTAAACCCACGATCTGAGGACGCGCGTCCCGAACGACCCGAATCTTCCCCACATTTATATAGGCCGCTTCCCCCCGACTCGCCAATTTCCGACGCCGGCGTACCGCTGAAATCCGAGGCCTGAATGATGTCAGAGCCCTATTTTTCTAGTGAGATCTTCTAATTTTGATCCAGCACGGTAGAATGCCACCCAACGCCGTGCAAGTAAGTCGTTGAAAGGCAAAGACGGGCTACTTCTTTATTTGGCTCATAACTCGAAGGTCGTTCGTCCAAATCCAACCCCTGAAACCAGCCCCGGATGCCAGCGCGACGAGGGACGTCCCGAGACAATCGCGACCGATTCACTGTATCCACTGTTGCCAAATCGACCTAGATTTTGCTGTCCGAGATGATCTAGGATTGACTCAGCGTTACAGCAAGGCTCTGAGGGAAGTGGTAACAAACAGTGGGAGTTAGCGCCTTTTCGTGGGTTTTCTGCGAGTCGTGGAGTCCAATCCAGGCCTCCCAGCCAATCCTCTCCTTCAGCCCCAGAAACATTTCCCGCAAGCAGGGCTGGCTCTAACCGTCCTAAGCGCCAAACGTGCGAGCAGCTTCGAATTCCCCGTTTCCGCATCTAAATAAGTGAGAGTCCTCAAAAAGACCCTTGCAGTAGCCACCTTGAGCATCGAAGGAGGTTACAGAAATGATTGGTATGAGTTTCGGAGCATTCTTAACACTGTTAATCCTCGGTTTAATCGCCACGATCTGTATGCACTTCATCATTCGCTACCGGATGTTCGCTGGCGTAGATGGTTTTGTGGCCAAGTGGATAGCCGGGTGGATCGGCGCGTGGATCGGCGGTCCTGTTCTAGGTCATTGGTGGTTTCAGATCCAGAATATTTACATCATACCCGCGCTAGTGGGGGCGTTTGTCGGAGCGTTCAGCTGGGTCGTCATCGTAAGAGCGTTGAATCGCGTCAATATTCCGGAAACGAGTCCTGCCGGCGCAGTCGTGCACGAAACGCTGGAACTGAGAAAAGCTAGCTAGCAATTGTGGCGCCCGTTCGGGTTGGGCGTCACGCACGCAGAATCACTGCAGGCCTTCATCCGCCGTACGTGACCCCCAGTCCGAACGCCGCACCCGGCATCACAAAGACATCCATCGTTTTTAGATCGCGCTCTAATCGCGCGACTCGAACGCAACAAGGAGCGTGCCATGCATCATCTGTCTCAACATTTGTCTGGACGTCTGATCGAAATCATCGAAAGCCGCGCTGATGAGCTGGCTCGCGAAACGGTCGCGAAATTGCGAGCCAATCCTCGAACAAGTTCCTACGCCAGGCTGAACGACCGCGAACTCGATGACCGCGTCCGGGAGGTTTTCGAAAATCTGGGGCGCTGGCTTTGGGAAAAAACGGACGCAGGAATCCAGCGTTGGTATAACAAGCTCGGCGAAGAGCGCTGCGACGAAGGCATCGCGTTGAAGGAAGTCCTGTGGGCCTTAGTTGTGACCAAGCAGCAGTTGACGGATCTGGTTGACGAAGCTGCGCTGGCCGATTTGGCCATCGAGATGTATCGAAAACAAGAATGCGACCGCATTATCGGGCAATTCTTCGATCGCGCGGCTTATTTCGCGGCTGAAGGCTATGAGCGCGAGGCGCGGTTGCAGGAGGGCGTGGTTGCCGAGGCCGCTGTGGCGCGATGGAAAATTCGCTGAGGTATTTGCGTTGGCGGTTCGACGTTCGTTCGGCGGGCCAGCAGAATTGCCTTACTCAGTCATTAGTCCGCGTTTGAGTTGGGGTTTTGTTCTCGCTTTTTAATCGTTGGATGCCGGCCCATCGTAGCTCGGGGGTAAACAGAGACGCCGGCGCTACTCACTCGTAGCGCAGCGCTACGATCGGATCAACGCGAATTGCGCGGCGCGCGGGAATGTAGCAGGCTAACAGAGCCACAACGACGAGCAGAATCGCCACGGCCGCAAACGTCAGCGGATCGGCCGGCCTCACGCCGTAGAGCAGCCCTGCCATCAAGCGCGAGACGACCAGCGCGCAAACCACTCCAACCGCAGCACCGACTATGGCCAGCCGCAATCCTTGACGCAACACCATTTGCAGAATGCTCCGCCTCTGTGCGCCGAGCGCCAAACGAATCCCGATCTCATGCGTGCGCTCGCTGACCAGATACGAAATCACTCCATAAATTCCCAGCCCCGCCAGCAGCAAAGCCGTCAGCGCGAACAGCCCGAGCATTTCCATCGCGAAGCGCCTCTCGGAAAGTGAATCGGAGATCATTTCGGTGAGCGTCTGCGCGCCAAAAACGGGCAGCCCCGGATCGATGGCCTGCACCTGCTCGCGCACCTCGGCGGGAACCACCGCCGTATCCAGCCGTCCGCGCAAAAATATCGCCAGATCCTTGCTCGTGCGCTGATACGCGCACAAATAAATTTGCGGATCCCCCGCTCGCGCCAGCGATTCGGTGCGCGCGTTGGCGACCACGCCGATCACCTCGTTCCACGCCGAATCCCCCGGTCGCTTGAAGCGCCGGCCGAGAGCCTCGCCCTCGGGCCAGAATTTGCGCGCCATCGCCTCGTTAATAACCGCGACGCGTGGAGCCTTGTCATCATCCGCGTCGCTGAATAAACGCCCGCGCAGCAGCGTCAAGCCCAGCAAGTGAAAATATCCTGGCGTCACGTCTGCACGATTGACAATCGGCGTTGGCCCGCTTTGCGCCTCGCGCCCTTCCATTATCAACGGGAACGGTTTCAGATCGCGCCAGCCATGCCCCAACGGCACCGCGGCCGCGTCGCCAATCGCGGCTTCTTCCACGCCGGGCAGCGTGCGGCTGCGGCGTATCATTTCGCGCAACAGCGCCCCCTCTTGCGCCGCGCTTCCATAAACATCGGTCGCCGGATCATTCGGCACCGGCAACCACGTGCGCACCGCCATCACATTTTCAGGATTGAATCCCGGCCGAACGTTGAGTAGATCCCAGAAACTGCGCAGCAGCAACCCCGCCGCAATCATCAGCACCAGCGACAGCGCAAATTCCGTCACCACCAGCACGCGCCGCGTACGCGCCTGTTCGCCCGAGCCCGTCAAGCCGCGCCCTTCCTGCTTCAGCATCGGAATCAAATCCACTCGCCCAGCGTGCCATGCGGGCGCCAGTCCGAAAATCGCCCCGGCCACCAGTGAAGCGCCTAGCGCAAACAGCAGCACGGTCCAATTAATCGAAATTTCATTCAGCCGCGGCAAGCTGTCCGGCAAAATTTCCAGCAGAAATGCCTTCGTCCCGTAAAGAATTGCCAGCCCCGCAATCCCGCCGAGCAGCGCCAGCAGCAAGCTCTCCGTCAGCAATTGCGCTGTCAACCGCGAACGCGCCGCGCCCAACGCCTGCCGCAACGCCATCTCCCGCCCGCGAGCGCTGGCGCGCGCCAGCAACAGATTGGCAATATTCACGCAGCCAATCAGCAGCACCAATCCCACCGCGCTCAGCAGCAGTAGCAACGATTGCCGGACGTTTCCCACCACGCGCTCTTTCAGCGGCGCCAGCCGTACCGTCCACGCGCTCTGCGCTGGATAATCGGTGGGATATTGCTTCTGCAACGCCGCGACGAGCGCATCCACCCGGCTCTGAGCCTCCACTAGCGTTTCTCCGCCAGCCAACCGCGCGATCGACGCCTGCAAAAAATGATCGCGGCGCAACGGCGGCGGCGCGGGCGGCCCGGCAAATCCCGACGCCAGCCACAGATCGGTGTTCCTTTCCTCTGCACTTCGCCCCGGATCGTGAAAACCAGCCGGCATCACGCCGATCACGGTGTAAAGATCGTTGTCCAGCCGCAGGCTCTTGCCCAGAATTCCCGGATCGCCCGCGAACGCGCTCTTCCACAATCCGTCGCTCATCAGCGCTTCCAGCGTAAATCCCGGCGTCTGATCTTCGGGATTGAACGAGCGGCCCAGCTGCGGCTTCACCCCCAGCAGCGCCAAATAAGTTGGGTTTACGTTGAGAAAACGGATGCGCGCGGGCTGCGACGCGCCCGTCAAATTCACGTCCCCGCCGCCAATAGTCGAAACGTATTCGAAAATTCCGGAGCGCTGGAAATCGTGCAGCTCCGGCACGGACATGCCGACGTCGCGCGCGCCCACGCCGGGCAGATCGTCTTCGATGCTCACCAGCTGCTCCGCGTGCGGATAGGGCAGCGGATGCAGCAGCGTCGCATCCACCACGCTGAAAATCGCTGTCGTGGCGCCCACGCCCAGCGCAATGGTCAGAATCGCGATGGCGCTGAAGCCCGGCGCCTTGCGCAACATGCGCGCCCCGTAGCGCACATCCTGCGCGATATGCTCGAACCAGTCCCCAGCCCCAAGCCATGCGGCTCTCTTCGCGCAAATAGGTAGCGTTGCCAAATTGCCGCGCCGCGGCTGCGCTCGCATCCTCCGCCGTCATGCCCGCCGCGCGCCGCTCCTGCTGCCGCAATTCCATGTGCAGCCGCATTTCCTCGGCCAGCTCCGCGTCGAATTCGTGCCGACGCACCAGCATCCGCAACCGCCGTGCCATCTCCCGCAGCCAGTTCATCGCCCCGCTCCGTTCACGCCGTTCCGATCACAATGCCCCGTTCACACCGCTTCGATCACCCGCGCAATCGCGCCCATCACGCGCTCGAATTGCGACATCTCCACGTCCAATTGCTTCCGCCCCAGCCCCGTCAGTTGGTAATAACGCGCCCGCCGGTTTCCCGCCGTTGTCCCCCACTTCGCCGTAACCCACCCTTTGATCAACATGCGCTGCAGCGCCGGATACAACGACCCTTCTTCGATTTGCAGCACATCGCGCGACGCCCGCTGAATCGAATTGGCAATCTCGTAGCCATGCAATTCGCCGCCCCGCGCCAGCGTCCGCAAAATCAGCAAATAAAGTGTCCCCGGAGGAATCTCGTCGCGATGCAAGCAGCACCTCTGCCATAGTTAGACTATGCCAGCCGCCGAAAGTTAGCAAGCAGCTCCAGTAGCACAGGCATTCCCGCCTGTGTCTGGGCTCTTCGGTGGGAGCATTTAAGTGGGAGCGTTCAGGCGGGAGCCTCCTGCTTCAGCAGGAGGAGCTGGACTTCAGTCCAGCGAAAGCGCACGCGAGCACGATAGGCTTTAGCCGCGGGACCTGCCCGGAATCTAGCCTCAAAATTTTCGCGAATGCTCCTTGGCCCAGCGCTCGACCACGACTTTCTTGTCGGTGTAGAACTCCACCGAATCGCGGCCTTGTCCGTGGAGATCGCCGAAGAAGCTGTCCTTCCATCCCGTAAACGGGAAATAGGCCATGGGCGCCGCGACGCCGATATTGATGCCGATATTTCCCGCGGGGGCTTCGTAACGAAAGCGCCGCGCCGCCGCTCCACTCGAAGTGAATATCGAAGCCTGATTGCCAAACGGGCTGCGCTCGAGCAGGGCCAGCGCTTCGTCCATGTCGGCAGCGTGTATCAAGCTCAGCACCGGGCCGAAGATTTCGGTATCGGCCAGGGCGCTGCTTGACGGCAGGCCATCGAGTATCGTCGGCCGGATGAAATTGCCGGACTCGTAATTCGCAATCTTCGCGCCGCGTCCATCAACGATTACCTTCGCGCCCGTCTTGCGCGCCCCGGCCAATCAGCTCTTCGATTCTCGTCTTGCTTTGTGGCGTAATCACCGGGCCCATCTGCACGTTCTGATCGAGACCGTCTCCCACGCGCAATTTGGAAGCGGCGTCGGCGATCGCGTCGCGAAAAGTTTTCTGCGCGTCGCCAATCGCCACGGCCACCGAAACGGCCAGGCATCTTTGCCCGGCGCATCCAAATGCGCTGTCGCTGATAATTTGCGTTGCCGACTCCATGTCCGCGTCCGGCAGCACGATCACCGGATTTTTCGCCCCGCCCTGGCATTGCGCGCGCTTGCCGTTGGCCGCCGCGCGTGCATAGACGTACTTGGCGATGGGCGTTGAGCCCACAAAGCTGATGGCTCGAATCTTCGGATGCTCGAGCAAAGCATCCACCACCGCTTTGCCGCCATTGACCAGATTCACCACGCCTTTCGGAAATCCGGCGCGCTGCAGCAATTCGAAAGCAAAGCGCATCGTCAGCGGCACGCGTTCCGACGGCTTCAAAATGAAAGTGTTGCCGGTGGCCACGGCGTAAGGAAGGAACCAGAACGGGATCATCCCCGGGAAAATTAAACGGGGTGATCGCCGCGACCACGCCCAGCGGCTGGCGAATCATCGTTTCATCGATTCCCCGCGCTACGTCTTCCAGGTTGTAACCCTGCATGAGAATCGGAATTCCGCACGCCACTTCCACATTTTCAATCGCGCGGCGCATCTCCCCGCGGGCTTCGCCGAGCGTCTTGCCGTTTTCCTTGGTGATGATCCGGCACAATTCATCCAGATTTTCTTCCAGCAGTTGCTTCAATTTGAAGAGTGGCTGAATTCGTTCTTCGGGAGGCGTGCGCCGCCATTGCGGGAACGCGCGGGCAGCCGCTTCGACGCCCGCGGCGACATCGTCCGCCGTCGAAAGCGGCAGTTCGGCGAGCGATTCCTGCGTGGCCGGGTTGATCACCCGTTGCGATTCGCGAGCAGCGCTCTGCGTCCACTCGCCGCCAATGTAATTGGGAATTTTTTCTGCGACCGGCATGATAGCTCCAAACGGCGCAGCGCCTTCAGCGGTGCGACTCGCGCGCAAACGCGCGCGCCGCACGTTCGCCGCGTCCGTTCTTAGCTTACGGAAGTTACCTCGAACCGGCAAGCCGCCTAAAACAGGATCTTGAGAGAGCAGAGACAGCCACCGGAGAGGCGCTGCGGGCGCAGAGGCGGTTTTTGCGTTTTGTTTCGATGTGCTGCGGATGAGTACCGTTGCCGCGATAGTACGAAATGAAATTTCGCGATATGGTCGATTAGAAACGGTGCCGGGCCTTTGTTTTGTTGGAGTTACATGGAATTCTAATTTCTGGTTATGGTCGATTAGGATTCTGGGGCTGGGCGGATCTTGACCCGTGTTTTGCGATCCGCGACGCGTGAGAGCGGAGAGCTTGGAATTGAGCGCGGAAGTTCATGGCTTGCGGGTGGGCGGGCGTTACGTTGGCGGGCGCAGCAAGCCAGCGCCCCTACGGACGGAGAAGAGGTTGGAATTGAGCGCGGAGGTTCATGGCTTGCGGGTGGGCGGGTGTTACGTTGGCGGGCGCAGCAGGCCAGCGCCCCTACGGATGGAGAAGAGCTTGGAATTGAGCGCGGAAGTTCATGGCTTGCGGGTGGGCAGGCGTTACGTTGGCGGGCGCAGCAAGCCAGCGCCCCTACGGGCGGACCTCCGCGTCGGAGCCGCGGAGACGTGGATGGATTGGAGCGGGGGATCGGTTCGACTTTTCGCTGCGTGCGCATTTTCTTCATTTGAGCGAGAAAGCTCGCTCTGCAGGCCCGTGCTTGAGCCTTCAGTTTTCGCGCCGTGTGTCTGTAATCCGAAACTGCGCGGAATACGGCGGGCTCAGAAGAGCCAGGCCCGCGGTTGGGACTGCCGACAGCCGTATCCTGTGTATCATAGAGATAACACTATGTCAATAGTACTCCGCTAGTACTCTGTATCGATTAGATTCTGGAGGCTTGAGGCTGGAGGCTGGTTTGCGGGTGGGCGGGCGTTGCGTTGGCGGGCGCAGCAAGCCAGCGCCCCTACGGGCGGACCTCCGCGTCGGAGCCGCGGAGACGCGGATGGATTGGAGCGGGGGATCGGTTCGACATTTGGCGGCGTGCGCATTTTCTTCATTTGAGCGAGAAAACTCGCTCTGCAGGCCCGTGCTTGAGCCTTCAGCTTTGGCGCCGTGTGTCTGTAATCCGAAACTGCGCGGAGTACGGCGGGCTCAGAAGAGCCAGCCCCGCGGTTAGGACTGCCGACAACTGAATCCTGTGTATCACAACGACAACACTATGTCAATAGTACTCCGCTAGTACCTCTGTAGCCATTAGGTTCTGGAAGCTTGGGGTTGTAGGCTGCAAACTGGAGCAGAGATCGTCAAAACTGCTGGCATTCCGTTGGCTAATAAGCGTCACAACCAGCAAAGGCAAAGGCGGGGCCGAAAAGCCCCACCCTCACACCCCGAGGATGGGCCACCCCAAAATGCAAACCGGCTGAAAAGGACAGGCCACTTGCCGGTGCAACTGTTGTTGTCAACGGATTGGCCGCCGGCCCATGGTGATCTGTGCGGTCCAACTTCCAGAGTTGTCTGGAAAGAAATTATCGTTGATGCCGAGGTAAAGCCGCCCGGACAAGGACGCGTGGAATTCACGCTTAGCTCCGACTTCGAAAATGGAGCCTGATGGTCCGATTCTCCCCAGAAGGGAGTGGCACGGAAGTTCGGGCGCGAGGAAGGGAACACTGTAGGTTTGTCCATCATGGTTACAAGACACGCCGCTACCGTTTGGGCCTTCAAAACCTGAATGGTCACGCGAAAACTTAATATCGCCGGAAGCGGTTACAGTTACAACGTCTCCGTGAATCAGGTCGAGCCCCGTGTCAGTCCAAGACTGAGTTCCAATCAATGCGATCGTCTTCGCGACAGATGGAGGATGCGCGTTGCCAGCCGAAGATCGCAGATTGGCGTCAATCTTCTGCATAAGTTCGTTGTGCATGTCCTCAAGATCGGAAACAGACACGGCAACTTCCGTGCCGATAGCGCAGTCAGCGTTCTGGCTGCTGGTCACGAGAACGCTCACGTCCTGATTGGCGTCGGGCGTATCGCCGATGCGCGTCAGAACGTCGCCAACGGAGAGGGAACAAGCAGTGCCGTCAGCGGTCCTCTCGTTGAGCGTGTTGGAAACCACGAAAATGCGCTCCTTGGGATCGAGCGCATCTGGTGTCTCGTTGCTGTTTTGCGTCGTCACTGGCAATGCATTCACTGGACGTCTTGGCGGGTGAGGCCGAGGATAAAACTCTGCGCCGGCGGCTAAGAGAATACTCGCGGAGACTCCGATCGCGATGTAGAGCCATCTTTTCTTCCTGCCGACGCCGAAGTGAAACCGGCCTGTCGTTGAAAGCAAATGATCCGGAAGCTCTGGTTCGCGGGGCTCGTAGGACGGCGGTGGTGGGTTGGGGGAGTCAGGACGCGCTTCTGAATGCAGCAGCTGATCCGGAAGTGATGTCGGGCCACTCGGACCGCGAACGGGCAACGAAACGTGTGCCGCGTCGGACTGGCGGCGCTCCCACTCGAGATCGCGGTTCAGCTTCACCAGGTCGAAGCGCATTTTTGCCGCGCTTTCATAGCGAAGCTCACGCTCGCGCTCCAGGGCCTTGCCGATGATCCTCTCGAACTCTAGCGGAAGATCCTCGGCGCTGTCCTGGACAGGCGGAGCTGAACTCAGATTCGGAGCCAGAATCGCGCTAGATGATCTCTTGATAAAGGCCATCCTGCCTTTCGACATCTCGTACAGAACGGCACCAAAGGAGAACAGATCGGTGCGCGCGTCCACGGGCTCACCGCGAATCTGCTCGGGCGACATGTAAGCCATGGTGCCAACGATCACTCCCGCGCTCGTTAGCATGACAGGGGCGGTCGAGGAGTTGCCTTCGGTGGGATCGGTCGCGCGCGCCGGCATGAGTTTTGCCAGGCCGAAATCTAAAATCTTTGCATGCCCCCACTTATTGACAAAAATGTTTGTGGGCTTGAGATCGCGATGAATGATGCCCGTGCTGTGCGCCGCTTCGAGACCTTCGGCGATTTCGATGGCGAGGTTGAGCACCAGGACGATAGGCATCGGCCTGTTGTGCATATAGCTCTTGAGCGTTTCGCCTTCGAGGAATTCCATGGCGATGAAGTGCTCGCCGTTTTCTTCGCCAATGTCGTAAATCGTGCAGATGTTGGGGTGGTTGAGTGCGGAAGCGGACTGCGCCTCGCGCTGGAAGCGTTCGACGGCGCGCGAGTCGTGCGCACATTCGGGAGAGAGGAATTTCAGCGCGACTATGCGCTTGAGGCGCGTGTCCTCGGCGCGATATACGATGCCCATGCCGCCGCTGCCCACGGGTTCGTGGATGCGGTAGTGCGAAATGTTGCGGCCAATCATGCGGAGGCGTCCTGCTTTGGACGGGCATGTTAGGCCCTACTTATGAGTAAGTCAATCTGGAGGGGACTAGGCTAGTCGGTCATCATATCGGAGCGCTCAAGCTGGGCTGCTTCGGAATTGCGCGATCGGTCGCTGTCTCATCAGGCGGCGCCCGCGGCTAAAGCCTATCTCGCGTGCGTGCGCTTTCGCTGGACTGAAGTCCAGCTCCCCCTGCTGAAGCAGGAGGCTCCCACCGAAAGGCTCTATCGGCATTACGTGATCCATCGATCTCTTAGGGCTTGTAGCACAGACGCTCTTGGCTGTGATTTGAATTGTTCTCGGCTGCCTGGTGCGGGGGATTGCGGGCGGACATGGGCAAGAGTGCCTGTGCTACGGTGCGATATTTGCGGTCCGCCAATCCGCATCTGCCAGTCCCGAGACGATCGCGCCGCCGACGAAACTGTAGGGTGCCCATTGAAGTACGACGATCAGGCCGTATGTTTCGATGTCGATCATCGCCAGCTCGAAGGCTGCAAACAACGATAATCCGGGAACTGGCGAGTACATCTGCCAGGCGAGGCGCATTGCAAGGCCAACAAGCACAAACTCGACTGCGATTACGGTACTAAGCATCGCGCAAAACGCGCCTCCAAGAATTCGCAAGAGGCGCGCTCGAAGGTCGAGATTTGAGCGCGGGAAACGCAGCCAAAACAGAAGGATGGCGGTAAACAAGCCTCCGAGGATTGCCAGGCTGATGTTAACGCTGAGGTTGTCCACCACAGAGCGATCGGCTGGCGGTTTGTAGGCTACGAAAACGTAAATCCTGAGCGCGATGAAATGGAACAATGCGCCGTAGACAAAGAGTGCTTGGGTGACACGAGAGGCGAACGCGGCGCGGATGTTCATGGTCGTCGACTAGACTTAATCATATACTTCGTCAACTCTTCGTGCATTCGCTAGGGTCGATCAGATGGTGCGTCGCTGCTTGTCGGTCAGGGCCCGCGGCTAAAGCCTGTTTTGCGCGCGGGCGCTTTCGCTGGACTGAAGTCCAGCTCCTCCTGCTAAAGCAGGAGGCTCCCACCTAAATGCAGAAGCCTGTCTTGCGCGCGGGCGCTTTCGCTGGACTGAAGTCCAGCTCCTCCTGCTGAAGCAGGAGGCTCCGACCTAAATGCAGAAGCCTGTCTTGCGTGCGGGCGCTTTCGCTGGACTCAAGTCCAGCTCCTCCTGCTGAAGCAGGAGGCTCCCACCTTAACTCTCCAGCTAAACGCTCCCAGACGAACCCTTTATCGGCGCTACGACGCTTTTTCTTCGGCGTAGGCGAGATATTCCACGTAGGGGCCCTTGAAGTCTTCGACGTGGCCATCCTTGCAGTGCCAGATGCGCGTGGCTACTTCTTCGATCACGTCCTGATCGTGCGTCACCAGCAGCACCGTGCCGTCGTATTTTTGCAGTGCGATGTTCAGGGCGTTGATGGATTCCAGGTCGAGGTGGTTGGTGGGCTCGTCGAGCACCAGAAAATTGGGCTTGAGCAGCATCAAGCGACAAAAAATCAGCCGCGCCGCTTCGCCGCCGGAAAGCGTGCTGGTGGACTTCAGCGCGTCGTCGCCGCTGAAGAGCATTTGGCCCATCAGCCCGCGCAGTCGTTCCTGCGTGGCCGCGGGATCGAATTCGTGCAGCCAGTCGATGAGGGTGACGCCCTTGCGGATGGTCTCGGAATGATCCTGGGCGAAGTAGCCGGCGGCGACGTTGTGGCCCCACAGGACCGTGCCGGCGTCGATCGGGAATTGCGTGTCGGCCTGCTCGATGTGCCCGGGCGCGTTGCGGATCAGCGATTTCAGCAAAGTGGTCTTGCCCGAGCCGTTGCGGCCGATGAGGGCAATCTTTTCGCCGCGCGCGACGCTGGCCGAAAAGCGCTGGATCACTTTCACGCCGTCGTAGGATTTGATGACGCTCTTCACTTCGAGCGGATGACGGCCGGAGTGCTGGTCCATTTGAAAGCGGATGAAGGGCCGCGCGATATTGGATTTGGCCAGCTCCGCCGATTGCAGGCGCTCGACTTCCTTCTGCCGCGAAGTGGCCTGCGCCGAGCGCGTGCCGGCCGAAAAGCGCGCGATGAATTCATTCAACTGCGCGATTTTCTTGGCGCGCTGCGCGTTTTCGGATTCGATGCGCGAGCGAATCGAAGTTTTGGCCACGACCATGTCGTCGTAGCCGCCGTTGTACATGATGACGGTCTCGTAGTCGATGTCGGCGGTGTGGGTGCAAACGCTGTTCACGAAATGGCGATCGTGGGAAATGATGATGGGCACGCCGTCGTAGTCGCAGAGATAGTCGCGCAGCCAGTGCACCGAATCGAGATCGAGGTGGTTGGTGGGCTCGTCGAGCAGCAGCGCCGGCGGATGGCCGAAAAGCGCCTGCGCCAGCAGCACGCGGACTTTCTGGCCGCCCTGCAGATCGCCCATGCGGCGCTCGTGGAGGGAATCATCGACGTCGAGGCCGTCGAGGAGAATGCCGGCGTCGGCCTCGGCGGTGTAGCCATCCTCGTCGCCGACGATGGCTTCGAGTTCGGCGAGGCGCATGCCGTCGTGGTCGGTGAGCTTGTCGTGGGGCTTGGCGTGCAGCGCGTCGCGCTCCTGCAAGCGCTTTCCAGAGCGTGGCGTTGCCCATGATGACGGTGTCGATGACGCGATATTTGTCGAAGGCGAATTGGTCCTGGCGCAGGACGCCGAGCTTCTTCGGCCGGGTGACCGAGCCCTGCGAAGGTTCGAGCTCGCCGGTGATGATTTTCATCAGCGTGGATTTGCCGGCGCCGTTGGGGCCGGTGATGGCGTAGCGCCGCCCGTCGAAAAATGTGCAGGTGACGTCTTCGAAGAGGACCCGCTCGCCGAAGCGCATGGAGATATTGTTGAGGGTAATCAAGCACATCAATTGTATCGCAGGAGTCGCGCGCGTGCCGCGATTCCTGGGTTGCCGCGAAGCGCATCGGACCCGCCGAGGTGGGGCCAATTGTGTTTGCGCTAAGATGTTCCGATGCGAAACACGCGTGTCGTTCTCACCGCTCTCGGCGGGCCCGAAGTCTTGCAAGTTGTCGAAGACGACGTGCGCGAGCCCGGCGCGAATGAAGTGCGCATTCAGATCCTCGCTTGTGGTGTCGCGTTTGCCGACGTGCTCATGCGCCGCGGGCTTTATTCCGGCGTTCCCGCGCTGCCGTATTCTCCTGGGTACGATATCGTCGGCGTCGTGGAATCCTGCGGCACCGGCGCCACGCAATGGAAGCGCGGCGATTTGGTGGCGGCAATGACGCAGACCGGGGGATATTCGCGCTACATCGTGCTGCCGGAAGCCGATCTTTTTCGCGTTCCTGCCGGAGTCGATCCTGCCGAAGCGGTCAGCCTGATTGTGAATTACACCACCGCCTATCAATTGATTCATCGCATCGGGAATTTGCGGCAGGGCGAAAGCGTGCTGATTCACGGCGCGGCGGGGGGAGTGGGAACCGCGGCGCTGCAGCTCGGCAAGCTGGCCGGGCTGAAAATGTTCGGCACCGCGTCCAAGTCCAAGCACGACTTGGTGACCGCGCTCGGCGGCATCCCCATCGATTATCGCGCGGAAGATTTTGCCAAACGCGCCGCGGGCGTGGATGCGGTTTTCGATCCCATTGGCGGACGCAACTGGCCGCGGTCGTATCGCGCGCTGGGCAAAGGCGGACGCTTCATCGGCTACGGAATGTCGGCGGCCATCGAAGGCGGAGGGCGAAAGATGATGCTCGCCGGCGCGAGCTTTGCCTGGTTGTGGTTGGTGGGCTTGCTCCCCGGAAAATCCGCGCGGTGGTACAGCCTCACGACGGAAGCGAAAAAACATCCCGAATGGTTTCGCGAAGACCTCACGCGGCTGCTGGCCATGCTGCAGGAAAAAGCGATCCGCCCGGTCGTCGCCGCGCGGTTGCCGCTGCGCGATGCTCCGCGCGCGCACGAATTGCTGGAGCACGCTTCCGTCACCGGAAAGATTGTGCTGATGTGCCAGGAATGATGCGAAAAACGAGGGGAAAATAGAACGAAGACCGGAACAAAACCTGGAACAAAACCCAAAGCCAAGGCGTTGTGAACACGCCCCCCTACTTCGTGCTGGCTAGGTCGGCGCTGGCCGTGGCTGTGGCTTTGGGGCTGAAGCGATTGTGGCGCGCGTCGTCGAGCAGATGTGCGGCGGCTTTTTCGGCGGCGGCTTCGTCGATGCAGCTGCAGACGAAGTGGCCGAGCTCATGCGCGTAGATGTGCTCGCCGTTGCGGCCGTCGGCACCTTTGCGCAGGGCCGGGGCGTAGAACCAGGTCTCGCGCTCGCGGATGTCGGAAATGGCCGCGCGGGAATTGACGATGACGCCGTATGCGCGGGTGAGGCGCTGCGTGGCCTGTTGCCAGGCGAAGTCGTCGCAGACCAGGTAAATGTGGTGGCCGCGCACGAAGGCGAATTCGCCGATGAAACGCTGCAGCTCGGCGAGGGTGTCCTGGCAGGATTTGTCGTTGGTGCCGACGATGAAGATGCCGGGCGGGCGGGTGAGATTGAGCTGGCGCTGGGCGCGCAGCGGCGAGGGCGCAAGCGTGGCCAGGGCCATCGCTGCCGAGGAGTGGCGAGAAGTCAGGCGGCGCGGCGTGCGCCGGATGGCCGGATTCGCACAGCGCGCGCTTGCGAACACACGTGTCGCGGGCAAATTCGAGGGGCTGTTCATTTTGTCCGTCCGTTCAGCGACTGCGATAGTGGTTCAACTGAAGATCTCGACGCCCCGGAGAGAGCTTCAAGCACATCGAGCGTTGCGATTGCCGGCGATTCGGGCCCTTCCACCGCGACCGCCGGTTCTGGATCATGCAACCCCGTTTCCGCGCTGCGAGCCCTGCTTGCTTTGACGCAGCTCACTCGTCGCGGAGAGCGACGAGTGGATCAACGCGCGTGGCGCGCAGCGCTGGAACGTAGCAGGCCAGCAAAGCTGCTGCGGCTAGCATCGCCGACACGGCGAGGAATGTTGCTGGGTCACTGGGATTCACCCCGAAGAGCAGCGTGCGCAGGAAGCGGGTCAGGAGCAGCGCGACGGCCAGGCCGCTGGCCAAGCCGAAGACGATCAGGCGCGCGCCTTCGCTCAGCGTCATGCGCAGGACGTCGCGGCGTTGCGCGCCGAGGGCCATGCGGATGCCGATTTCGTGGGTGCGGCGGCTGACCGAATAGGCCATGACGCCGTAAATGCCGATGGCGGCGAGGAGCAGGGCGACGATGGCGAAGAGGCCGACAATTTGCATCGAGAAGCGGCGCTCGGCATTTGAGCGGGCGACGACGTCGTCCATCGAGCGCACGGCGAAGACCGGGACGTTGGGATCGACCGATTGCACCGCTTCGCGGATGGCTTGCGTCAGCGACGCCGGCTCCGCGGTGGTGCGGAGGTAGACCGACATCGCGTAGGAGGGAAATTGGTAGTTGGGAAAATAAATGTGCGGCTCGGCGGCGAGATCGAGGCCGGCGGATTTGACGTTGCCGACGACGCCGACGATCGTGGCCCACGGTGCGGGAGACTGAAGGGGGCCTCGCTTGATGCGCTTGCCCAGGGCGTTCTGGCCGGGCCAGTAGCGCTGCGCCACGGTTTCGTCAACGATGACCACGGGCTGGGATTTGTCGTCGTCGGCGTCGGTGAAGTGGCGCCCGGCCAGAAGCGGAACATGCATCACCGGAAAATATTGCGGATCGACGGCCGCGAAATTGGCGACCTGAGCACGGTCGGATTCCTGGGCGAGGCCTTCGGGCGTGAACTGAATTTGGAAGCGCTGCGAGCCCATCGGCAGGCTGGAGGCTGCGTCAACGGAGACTGATTGGGCACCTGGAAGCCCGCTGAGGCGCCGCAGGACTTCGCGGTTGAAGGCGGCGCGCTTTTCGACGGTGCGGTAGGGATCGGTGGTCGGATCGTTGGGCACCGGCAGCCAGATTTGCGCGGTGACCAGATGGTGCGGATCGAAGCCTGGTTGCGTTTGTAGCAGATGCTGGAAGCTGCGGACTAGCAGACCGGCGGCCACCAGCAGAACCAGCGAGAGGGCGATTTCGGAGGCGACGAAGATGCGTGAAAGACGGGCCTGGTGGGCGCTCGAGCCGCTGCCGCGGCTGCCTTCGCGCAGGCTGTAAACCTGATCGGGCTTGGCGGATTGCAGCGCGGGGATCAGGCCGAAGAGCACGCCGGTGAAAAGCGAGATAAGAAAGGCAAAGGCGAGCACGCCAGGGCTGAGGCTGACCTCGCTGAGCCGCGGAAGATCGGCGGGGGCCAGAGAGACCAGCGAATCTTTCATCAGAACGACGGCGAGCAACGCCAGCGCGCCGGCGATTGCTGCGAGCAGGATGCTTTCGGTTAGCAATTGGCGGACGAGGCGGGCGCGGCCTGCTCCCATGGCCAGGCGAATGGCTATTTCGCGCTGGCGGGCAGCGGATTTGGCGAGCAGGAAGGTGGCTAGATTCACGCAGCCGATCAGCAGCACCAGCGCTACGGCGGCGAAAAGCACGACGAGCTCGGTGCGCACATTGCCGACGAGGTCTTCCTGCACGGGAACCAAGCGCAGAGACCAGGCTTCGGCGGCGGGGTAGTCATTGGGATATTGCTCACGCAAGTGCGCGACGTAGGCGTCGAGTTGCGACTGCGCCTGTGCCACAGTGAGGCCAGTGCGGAGACGGGCGATGGCGGCGGGGATGTCTCGATTGTTGCGCAGTGGCGGATCGGGGAATGGATTGGCGGCGAACCCGCAGTTGGCCCAGACGTCGACGTCGGTCTGAACGGTGGGGCCGGGATGGCGGAAATTTTTGGGCATCACGCCGATGATGGTGTAGAGGTCGTTGTCGAGGCGGACCTGCTTGCCGAGTGCATCGGGCCTGCCGCCGTATTCGCGATGCCAGAGGCCATCGCTGATGACTACTTCGCCGGTGAAGCCGGGCGAGGCGATTGCGGGCGTGTAGATTTGGCCTAGCTGCGGCTTTGCGCCTAGCAGCGTGAAATAGCCGGCGTTGGTGCCGAGAAGTTCGACTCGTTCGGGGTGATCGCCGCCGGTGAGGTCCGCGTCGGCGGAGACCAGGCCGGAGAGATCTGCGAAAACGCCGGAGCGTTTCTGTAGATCGTAGAGTTCGGGAACGGACATGCTGACGTCTTGGGCGTTTGAGCCGCGGAGGTCGTCGTAGACGCGCACCAACTGCTCGGGACGCGGGAAGGGAAGAGGATTTAGCAGGACGGCGCGGACTACGCTGTAGGCGGCTATGTTCGCGCCTAAGCCTAGGGCTAGGGTTAGGATGGCAATTGCGGTGAAGGCGGGTTTTTTTGAGAGCAGGCGCGCGGCGTAGCGGATGTCTTGGAGCAGGGATTTCATTGGGCGCGTCCATGCCGCGTGGTGCGTGATTTCGTTAATGATTGGGATAAATTCGGTGGAGCGGTCCGTTTATTCTTTTGGCTCATGGATACAAAGACGCGGGAAAAGCATTGTGGACAGCATCCAAATTGGCCCTGGCGGATTTCGTGGTGGACGGAGATGAAATTCTTGGACGTGTTCGAGAGTGGGACTGGTGTTCAGTGATGGGATTGGTGGAGAGCACGTTTGCTCGTGAGCGGGGTTGTGTCCCTCCTTTTGCGTGCGTTGGGGGCGGGTTGCAGGGGACAGGCAATTTCAAATTTCAGATTTGAAATTTCAGAGTGAAGAAACGGCAAATGCAAATGCGAGTAGGCAACTTCACATTTCAGATGGCTTTGTTGACATCTTGAGTGGTGCAGGAATACGGCGCGAGGACTGTTGATTTACGCAGAGGCGAGTGGGCAGAGTTGTTTTCGTTTTTACGCTGGCGGGAGGAGCAAGCCCCTCCCCTACGGCCGAAGAGCCAAAGCGTGCCCGGGATTTCAACGGAGCCATTTGAAATTTCAGATTGAGGAAATGCAAATGCGAATGCGAATGGTGCGCTGGCGCTGCTTACCAGAGACGACCGGGTGTGAACTTTGCGGTCATCTCGATTACTCTGCGGTAGTAGTCGATTTGCGTTAGATCCTTTGCTGCTTCTTCGTCTACCAGATACGTCACGTCTGGATGGAGTTGCAGGGCTGTGGCGCTTACTGAGGCGGTGATGGGGCCTTCTATGGCTTTGGCTATGGCTTTCGATTTGGTCGGGCCTGAGGCTAGGAGGAGTATTCGGCGAGCTTCGAGGATCGTGCCTATGCCCATGGTCAGGGCGCAATTGGGCATCTCGGAGCTTGCGGGAAAATCGCGGCGGTTGTCTTCGATGGTGGTGCGGCTTAAGGTCTTCAGGCGGGTGCGCGAGCCTAAGCTGGAGGATGGCTCGTTGAAGCCTATGTGGCCGTCGCGGCCTATGCCTAACACCTGCAAATCGATCCCGCCTGCGCTACGGATGGCTTGTTCGTAGCTGCGGCAATAGTCTTCGAATCCGGATTGCACTGTACCGTCGGGGATGTGGATGTTGGCTTGCGGTACGTTTACTTGCGAAAAGAAGTGGCGGTGCATGAAGTGATGGAAGCTGCCTTCGTGTTCGGGGGGTAGGCCTACGTATTCATCGAGGTTGAAAGTTACGGCTTTCGAGAAATCCAGATTTTCTTCTTTGTGCAGACGGACTAATTCTTTGTAGAGGCCTATTGTGGTGCCGCCGGTGGCCAGGCCGAGTATGATCGCGGGCTTGCGGCGTACGGCTGTAGCGACGATGCGGGCGGCTTCGCGGGCTAATTCGTTGTAGTCGCGGTGCAGGAGGACTAGCATTTCGCGGGCGTATTGTACCGGAATTTTTGGGGAATTTATGCGGATGCGGGTCGAGGTGCGGCGATTAGCGGGGTTGCTCCGCCGGTGATTTTTGCTCCTGGCTAGTATGTTCTTTGTCGGATGCCGGCCCCTCGCAGTTCGGGGTAAACGGGGACTCCCTTCGCAGATCAGGGCAAGCCGGCGGTACTTGGAATCTATGCAGAGTGTGATTCTTGCTGGCGGATTGGGGACTCGGTTGCGGCCGCTTACCGAGACCGTGCCTAAGCCTATGCTTCCGGTGCTTGGGAAGCCGTTTTTGCAACATCAACTGGAATTGCTGGGCTCGTTTGGGATTCGGCGGGTGGTGTTGCTGGTGGCTTATCTCGGGGAGCAGATTGAGAAGTATTTTGGCGACGGCGCCGCTTTCGGGATGGAGATCGTTTATTCTTACGAGCCCGCGCCGCTAGGAACCGGCGGGGCTTTGAAGAATGCGGCGGCGTTGCTCGACGAGGAATTTTTGGTTTTGAACGGGGACACTTATCTGGCGATTGATTATGGCGAACTGGCGAAGTCTTTTCGGCGAAGCGACGGGCCGGCGATGATCGTGGCTTACGAGAATTCCGATCAGCGCGTGCCTAGCAATCTCGCAGTGGGGGCGGATGGGCGCGTGACTGTGTACCGGAAACGCGATCCGCTTGGCTTGACGCATGTGGATGCGGGAGTGATCGCTCTCCGGCGCGAGGTGCTTGAGTGAAATTCCCGGTGGACGGGCTTGTTCGCTGGAGGAGGAAATTTTTCCGCGGTTGATTGAGCGCGGGCAGATGCGGGCTTGGGTTACGAAGGAACCTTTTTACGATATGGGCAGCCCACGAGGACTGGAAGCATTGGCGGCGAGGCTGGGATGATCGTCTCTAGGACTCCATTTCGAATCAGCTTTGCCGGCGGCGGGCAGCGATCTGCCGGAATTTTATCGTCGGCGTACCGGCGCGGTGGTGAGTTCGACGATCGACAAATCCATGTATCTGGCGATTCATCCTTATTTTTACGACAAGATTCGGATCAAATATTCGCGCACGGAAGATGTGATGAAAGTTTCGGACATCCAGCATCCGCTGGTGCGCGAATGCCTGCATGTGGTGGGTTTGGGAAGCGGGATGGAGATTGCCAGCTTTGCGGACGTGCCGGCTGGAACGGGCATGGGCTCGAGCAGCGCTTTTACGGTGGGATTGTTGCATGCGCTGCAGGTGGTGGCTGGGGAGAAGCCGTCGGCGAAGGGATTGGCGGCAACGGCTTGCGATATCGAAATCGAGCGGGTGAAGGAGCCCATCGGCAAGCAGGATCAGTATGCTTGCGCGTTTGGCGGATTGAATTTGATTCGATTTCATCCGGACGAGAGTGTTGAGGTGTCGCCGGTCGAGTGTTCCGACGGCGTGCGGGATTTGCTGGGGCGGCGATTGATGCTGTTTTACATTGGGCAGGAACGCGCGGCCAGTTCGATTCTGGCGGAGCAGGCGCGGAATATGTCGGACGCGGACACGTTCGCGAAAGTTACGGAGATGGCTGAGTTAGCGGAGGAAATTGCGCGGACGTTGCAGAGCGGCAACTTGGATTCGTTCGGCGGACTCATGCACCGCGGATGGATTTTGAAGTCGGGGTTGGCGCAAGGGATCACGAATCAAGAAATCGACTGCAATTATCGCTTGGCGCGCGAGGCTGGCGCGGAGGGCGGGAAACTTCTTGGTGCGGGCGGCGGCGGGTTTCTTTTGATCTACTGTCGCGAGGAAAAGAAGGCCGACGTGCGCGAGGCTTTGAAATTTTTGCGCGAGATGCCGTTTGCGTTGACGCGCGAGGGCTCGCAGATTATTTATACCGATGGGCAGCACGGTCCGGTGCTGTCGCGCGCGGTGGACGCGGGACCCCTGATCTAGAAAGTTTGCTGCGCTGTATGTTATGCTCTGGTAACTATGAATCCCCAGCCTGCGACTTACCTTTGTCATTATCCGTCTGCGCGCAAATCGGTGGCAGCCGCTTTCGTTCTTATTGCCATTGCGGTGTTTGCGACACTGGTGCGGGCACAGCAATCTAATTCGCTTGCTGATCCTGCGGCGCAGCAACTTTTGCGGGACGGCAAAAAGGCGCTGGCCGGGCATTGGTACGACGAGGCCGAGAAGGCTTTCAAGAAGGCCAACAAAATTGAGCATGATGCGTGTTTACCTTGCTGGGAAGGCCTGGCGCGGGCGCAGGTCGGGAAACACGATGTAGACGGGGCGCTCAAGAGCACGGACAAAGCGATGAACGCGGCCACCGATGATCGCCAGCGGGCTCAAGTTCACGATTTGCGCGCGGAGATTTTTGTGGCTGCTGCCGCTGGAGCGAAGCCGGATCAGAAGAAGTTGAAGGTGGCGGAAACAGAGGCGCGGACGGCGATCCAACTCGATGCCGATCAGCCCAATTATCACTTGCGGCTGGCGATTGCGCTGTTCCGCGAAATGAACGACGATGAAGCCAAAAAAGAGACGCAGCGCTATCTTGATTTGGCCCTGGACGGCCCGGATAACGCGTGGGCCAAATCCGTGCTGCAGGATCCGCGGCGGGCACGGGGGAACGTGGCGCCGGATTTTGAGATGACGACGGCGTCGGGAGATAAGCTGACCCTTGCGGGGCTCTCGGGAAAATTCATCGTGCTGGATTTTTGGGCTACCTGGTGCGGCCCTTGCCGCGAATCGGTGGGCGATTTGAAAGAACTGACGCGGAAATATTCGAAGGACCGCGTGGTGCTGATCAGCGTCAGCGCCGATTCGAACCGCGAATTGTGGAGCAAATTCGTCACCGATAAGAAAATGGATTGGGAACAGTATTGGGATGAGGGCGGGTCGATGAGGCGGCTGTTTGACGTGCGCGCGTTTCCTACTTACATCGTCATCGACGGCGACGGGATGGTTCGCGATCGCATCGTTGGGGAGGACCCGCAGAAGAGCGTGGTTTACAGGCTCAAGGAAACTCTGCAATCACTGACTCCGGAGAAGGGAAGCTGAAATAGCCGTTGTGTGACGGCGGCTCGGTTTCCGGATTGCTCTCACCGCATAGCTGGTATATCTTGGAAAAATAACGTCTTGGCGGAAAGGCCTGCGCGTTGAAAGACGGGAAAGCGATTTCGACTGCTCCGGCGCGGTTTCTTGCGGCGCGTGGTTATATTGAGGAACTGCGCGCGATTTTGGAGCGGCTCGATTATGCGATGATCGATCGCTTTACGGAGACGATTTGGCGCGGGTATGAGCAGGGGAAGACGCTTTTTATTTTCGGGAACGGCGGCAGCGCGGCGCTGGCGTCGCACCTGGCTACGGACATGGGAAAAGGAACGATTGCCAAGGAGCGCGAGCGATTTCGCGTGGTTTCGCTGACCGATAATGTGCCGCTGATGACTGCTTGGGCCAATGATTTCGGATACGAGAATATTTTCGCGGAGCAGATTCGCGGGGTGGCGCAGCCGGGAGATGTGGCGTTGGCGATCAGCGGCAGCGGGAATTCGGAGAACGTGGTGCGCGGGATCGCGGCGGCGCGCGAGGCGGGCGCGACGGTGATGGCGATTACCGGCTTCGACGGCGGGCGGGTGAAGGAATTGTGCGAGTTGCGCCTGATCGTGCCTTCACACAATATGCAGCACGTGGAAGATGCCCATCTGTGCGCGGCGCATGCGATTTTCACCGCGGTCCGCGAGCGCATGATGCGTGCGGCTGGAGAGTGACGCGTTGAGCGGCGCCGAAATTCCACCTTGCCGGCGTGTATGCTGAAAGCCGTTATTTTTGATCTCGACGGCGTGATCGCCGACAGCCATCCGATTCACGAAGCCGCCTGGAAGACGCTTTTTACCGAGCAAGGACTTCATCCCCCCAAAATGAATTTGGATTTTTTGTATGCGGGGCATCCGCGGCGAGAGATTTTCCGGCATTTTCTGGGGGCGCTGCCGAAAGCGAAGATCGAGGAATTGGGGCGGCGCAAAGATGAGTTGTACACATCTTTGGTGCATACTTTGGCGCCGAAACCGGGGTTGCTGCGCGTGCTGGATGAGCTGGCGGCGGCGGGTATCGCGATGGCGGTGGGAACTTCGGCGCAGCGACGGCGGACGATGGAGACGCTGGAACATTTCGGCATCATCGGGCGATTTGGCGCGGTGGTGACGGGGGATGATGTTGGCGCGACGAAGCCGGCTCCGGAGATTTTTTTGCGTGCGGCGAAGCTGGTGAATGCGGCGGCGAAGAACGCGGTGGTGGTGGAAGATTCGCCTGTAGGCGTGCAGGCCGCACACGCGGCGGGTATGAAATGTGTAGGTTACGCGCCGCCGGAACGAATCGAGGATTTGCGGCGGGCCGGCGCGGATGATGCGATTCTTGAATTTCCGCTTCACGCTACAGAATACTTTGCGCGCATCGCCGGTCGGGCGGAAGCGCCCGTACGACGCAGGAATGGTGCGAAGCGGAGCGCGACGGCGCGCGGCAAGGGAGTCTGAGCGCGCGTGTGGCAGGAGTACATCGCGTTTGTGGCTTTGGGCGTGGCGATCGCGGGGACGATTTCTTCTGCGGTGTACCTCATTCTGGCCCTGGCTGGGGCGGGAAAATTCCATCGCGATTCGCAGCGGCAGGTGGCCGAGGCTGCGGCGATCACATCGCTGCCGCCAGTATCCATTCTGAAGCCCGTGCATGGGCTGGAAGCGCGGCTGAAGGAAAATGTAGAGAGCTTCTTCCGTCAGGATTACCCCGATTACGAAATACTTTTTGCCGCTGATGATGAAAATGACGCGGCGCTGGATGTAATCCGCGAAGTCTGCTCGCGGTATCCCAAAATTCGCAGCCGCATTGTGGTCACGGGTCCTCCGCCGTGGCCAAGCCCGCCTTCCTATTCGTTCGCGCGAATGGTGGATATCGCGGCGAACGACATTCTGGTGACGAGCGACAGCGACGTTGAGGTGGACGCAAGTTATCTGCGCGAGGTGGTGCCGCCTATGCTGGATGCGGAGACCGGAGCGCTGACCTGTTTGTATCGCGGAAAAAATGCGGGCGGATTCTGGTCGGCGCTGGATGCGATTGGAATGTCGGTGGAGATGGCCGCGGGAGTGTTGGCGGCCAATTTAGTGGAAGGAATGAAATTTGGATTGGGGCCGACGATTGTGCTGCGCAAGGACGTGGTGGAGAAAATCGGCGGATACCGGGCGATAGCCGAATATTTTTCGAATGACTTCATCACTGGAAATCTGGTGGCGAGAGCAGGCTATCGCGTGGTGCTTTCGCGGCACGTGATCGATCACGTTGTGCCGCCGATGACGCTGCGGCGGATGTGGGACCGGCAATTGCGATGGGCTACGGGGACGCGTTATTCGCGGCCGAAAGGGCATTTCGGAACCGGGCTGGTGTTTGCGATGCCGTACGGGATTCTTGGTTTGGTGGCGGCCACGGCGCTGGGCTGGTGGCAAGTTGGGGCGGGACTGCTCAGCGTTGCGATTGTGAACCGCTTGATTGAAGCGCTGGCTATTGGTTGGGGCGTGGTGCGCGATCCGGCGGCGCGGCGGGCGCCCTGGCTTTATCCCATTCGCGATTTATTGGGATTTGTGGTTTGGACGGCGAGTTATTTTGGCAAAAGGGCCATTTGGCGCGATAAGCGGTATGAGCTTGTTGATGGCGGGAAGATTGTGATGCGGCAGAGTTCGAGCGGAGGAGAGGATGTTGGATAGTTGGGGCCGCAGATTGATCAGAGTGAGTGGAGAATTAGAAAAAATGAAGGACCTCAGCGGCTAAAGCCGGCGCATATTGCGGCTCGTTCGGCACGACTGAAGTCGTGCCCTGACGAAACACGTGAGAGCCGTTAGACTTTCGCGCTAGGTTGAGGCGCCCCGCCTTCGTCGGGCTGCAGCGAAAAGTAGAAGTGCTAGAGCGGTTACGGCGGAGATGGCGTCGCCTGCAGTGCGGTCTTCGGTGCGCGTGAATTTTAGCTCGATGTTGCTTTGGCCTGCGGGCACCGATACGCGGATTGGGGCTACGCAGGGATTCGTTGCGATACTTAGTCGCGCGCCGTTGATGGTGGCTTTCCACGCAGGGTAGGGGAACAGCTTAATCGCTAGAGTCAGCGGCTGCGGCGAATTGACGGCAATTTCTCTTCTTGTTGGGTCCCAATGCTCGACATTCGCGCGAACGCCCGGCGCCTCAATGGGCTTGGCTGATTCCGGGTCGATTGCCTCGACCTGCGGCTGATCTTCGGGGAGATCGAAGCGATCGCAGCCGAGCGGGACGTACTCATCGGTCCCTTCGTAGCCTTCGCTGGACGAAATCGCTTCTGAGATTACGGGCGCACCGGCGCTATCCCACCAGTTGTTTGTGGTCATCCAAGCCGACAACGCGGCCAAAGAAAGTGCGGCGGCGAGCCAGGCAATCCATTTTCGGCGCAACGGGCCGACGGCGGCAGCGAAGAAGAATGACGCGGCCAGAGCCAGCGGCGAAAGCGTGCGCCAGGGAAACTGCACGAATTTCATTTCCGGCGCAAATTCCCACAGCCAAGTAGCGACGGGAAACATCAGAAGGATGGGCAGAGCGCCGAGTGCGAAGAGAATCCAGAAGATGGCCCGGCCGCGGAGGCGCTGGCGGGCGGCGAAGACGGCGCTGATGGCGAAGACGCCGATGGTGAGAAGCGCGACGCTCGAAACTTTCAGGTTGAAGAGAACGAATTCGGGATCGCCGGCGTGGGTGAAGAGGAAATTGTGCCAGGGTTGGAGATTGAATTCGAGGGCGTCGGTGATGTTGACCCAGCGTTGTTCGTAGGCCGCAGGAATGATGTAAAAAGCGGCGAGGGCGAAGCCGGTGGCGCCGGCGATGCTGGCGGGCCAGATGGGGCGGAAGGTGCGCTCGACGATGCAATAAACGATGGCGATCACGGCGACGAAATAGGTGGCGATTACGGCCAGCGGGGCGTTGGAGAGCCACATGAGCGCGAAGATGCAGGCGAAGGCGGGGAGCGCGCGCCAGCCTTCGCGTGCGAGTCGCAGCGTGCGCCAGACTAAAAGCGGCAGCAGCGCGCTGGCAAGTAGCTCGGAGAAATCGCTGCGGTAGTAAACGATTACGAGGTGATAGGGATTTACGGCGAAGAGGACGGCCGCGGCGATGGCGTCGCGCGGCGCGAGCCATTCGCGCGCGAGCCGATGCATGGTGAGACCGGCGAGAAGCAGCGCGAGCCAAATGTAGGTGCCGGGGACCATGCGCCAGGGCAAGACGAAACCGAGGGCGGCGCCGAGAATCCACGAGGCGGGCGGGTAGAAAATGAAGCGCGGCTCGCCGAAACCGAAATTGGACCACTCGGCCCATCGCGGAAAGATGGTGCCGTGACGCCATTGGTTGTTGACTTCCATCCAGGATTGCAGATGAAAGAGAAAATCGTGACCGGATGAATCACCGAGAAAGAAACATGGTGAAACTACCAGGGTTGCAGCGAGAATGAGCCAGAGGAGGAGCCTCGGATTGGGGACGAGAGCGGATCGAAGAGAGTTCATTGGCGCCGGGCGAGAATACAGAATCCGGGGCGGCTTGCCAATTGCGCGCGCGAATGGCTAGAGTGTTGGGGCTTCGCGCGGCGCGATCGGTGAATCTGCGGCCGGACCGCAGCGTTGCGGGAATTTCGCGGAAAGGCCCATGAACGCCGAAGAACAACGCATCCAGGAGATGAATGAGAGGTCGGCGCACTGGTCGCGCTGGGGGCCTTTTCTTTCCGAGCGGCAATGGGGCACGGTTCGCGAAGATTACAGCGCGAATGGCGATGCCTGGAATTATTTACCGCACGATCATGCGCGCTCGCGGGCTTACCGCTGGGGCGAAGATGGGATTGCGGGATTCTGTGACCGGCATCAGAGAATTTGCTTTGCGTTGGCGTTGTGGAACGAACGCGACTCGATCTTGAAGGAACGGCTTTTTGGCCTGACCAATACAGAGGGGAATCACGGCGAGGACGTAAAAGAATATTATTTTTATCTGGATGCGACGCCCACCAGCTCGTACCTGAAGTATCTTTACAAATATCCGCAGAGCGCGTTTCCCTACGAGGAGTTGCGAGAGGAAAGCGCGAAACGCTCGCGGAGGGATCCGGAATTTGAGCTGCTGGACACCGGAATCTTCAATGAGGACCGCTATTTCGATGTGTTCGTGGAGTATGCCAAGTTTTCTGCCGAAGTAGTGCCCATACGCATCACCGCGATCAACCGCGGGCCGGAAGCAGCGCCGCTGCATTTGTTGCCGACGATCTGGTTCCGCAATAAGTGGGCGTGGGGAAGCGTCGGGCCGGGAGATGTGCGGCCGAACTTGAAGCGATTGGCGGGGTTCAGCGATTTCTCGGTGGTGGAATTACAGCAGCCCGACTACGGAAAGCGCTGGCTGGCGATTGATGGCGCGGCGCAATTGCTGTTTACAGAGAATGAGACGAATACCGAGCGGCTCTTTCAATCCAAGAACCGCTACCGGTTTGTCAAGGATGCTATTGACAGCTTCGTGGTACACGACGTTTTGGACGCGGTGAATCCGGCGCAAACCGGCACGAAAGCGGCGGCTCATTTCAAATTCGAGATTCCCGCAGGCGCGAGCGCATCGGTGCGGCTTCTGTTGACGGACCAAGCGCCGGCGCCGGGAACGCGTGCCGCGCAGGTCTTCGATACTGCATTTGACACCATTTTCGAGCAGCGAAAAAAAGAGGCCGATGAATTTTACGCGAAGTTCAGCCACGAGGGCATGAGCGAGGACGCGCGCAGCGTGCAGAGGCAGGCCGTCGCCGGGCTGTTCTGGAACAAACAGAGCTATCACTACGAAGTGAGCCGGTGGCTGGACGGAGATCCGACGCAGCCGCCGCCGGCTCCGCAGCGGCTCATGGGAAGGAATCACGAGTGGAGGCATCTGTACAACGCCGACGTGATATCCATGCCGGACAAATGGGAGTACCCATGGTACGCGTCGTGGGATCTGGCGTTTCACTGCCTGGCACTGGCGATGTTTGATCCCGAGTTCGCGAAGTCGCAGCTCATCCTATTTTTGCGCGAGTGGTACATGCACCCCAACGGACAATTGCCGGCGTATGAATGGGAATTCAGCGACGCGAATCCGCCGGTGCACGCGACCGCAGCGCTGCGCGTTTATAAGATCGAGACGCGGGTGTATGGAAAGGCGGATCGCGAATTTTTGGAGCGCGTGTTCCTCAAGCTGCTACTGAATTTCACGTGGTGGGTTAATCGCAAAGATCCGCAAGGGCTGAACGTTTTCGAGGGCGGATTTCTGGGCCTGGATAACATCGGTGTGTTCGATCGTTCGCGTCCGTTACCGGGCGGATTTCGGATCGAGCAATCCGACGGCACCAGCTGGATGATGACGTTCTCGCTCACCATGATGAAGATCGCGCTGGAGCTGGCGCAGGAGGATCCAGCTTACGAGGACGTGGCCAGCAAGTTCTTTGAGCATTGCGTTTATATCGCGGAGGCCATGAATAAAATCGGCGGCGAAGAGATGGGCCTGTGGGATGAGGAGGATGGATTTTATTACGACGTGCTGCACATGCCGGACGGCGAGCACGTGAAGATGAAAGTGCGCTCGATGGTCGGGCTGATTCCCTTGTTTGCGGTGACTACGCTGGAGCCCGAAGATGTGGAAAATCGCGGCGGCTTTCTAAAGCGCATGCAATGGTTCCTGGATCATCATCCGGAAGTGGCGCAGCACTTGGATGCCACCATGCATACAGATAAGGGCGTGCGGCGCTTGCTGGCGTTGGTGAATCGCCGCCGGTTGATACGCATTCTGCGCTACATGCTGGATGAGAATGAGTTTCTCTCGCCCTACGGGATCCGCTCGCTTTCAAAGATCCACGCCACCAAGCCGTACGCGCTGGATTTGGGCGACGGGGTGCACGCGGTGACCTACGAGCCGGCGGAATCGGCCTCAGATTTATTCGGCGGCAATTCCAACTGGCGCGGACCAGTGTGGGTGCCCTTGAACTTCCAGATCATCGAGGCGCTGCAACGCTACGACTTTTATTACGGCAAAGATTTCAAGGTCGAATGCCCGACCGGCTCGGGGAAAATGATGACGCTTTGGGAAGTGGCCAGCGAGCTTTCGAAGCGAGTCTCCCGGTTATTTCTCCGAAAGGACGGCAAGAGGCCGATTTACGGCGGGATGGAGAAATTCCAGAATGATCCGCATTGGCGGGATTACGTTCTGTTCTACGAATACTTTAATGGTGACAACGGTGCGGGATTGGGAGCGAGCCATCAGACGGGTTGGACGGCGCTGGTTGCCAAATTATTGGAGCAGAGCGGGGAATAGACGCTTCGGACTACGTCGATGTTTTTTCTACGAACTCGACCAGGATTTTGCGGTCGTCGGGGCGGCTGGCGAGGAAGAAATTGACGTGGGTCCCGTCGGCGCCGGGACGAGTAGCGGGGTAGATAGGTTCAACGCCAAAAGCCGAGCGGATGCGGTTGGTGGCTTGGTCGCAGTCAATCGTTTCGATTTCGACCTGCTGGATTCCTTCTCCGAATTTCCTCAAAAAGCGTGCGATGGCGCCGTTTCCGTGGGGATCCTTGGTTGTGAGGATATCGAGGTGCACTCGCTCGCCAAAGTGCAGTTCAAATTCCCGAGCGTCCTGATCCGGCGGAACTTGCGCGAGCTTTGGGTTCCCGTTGGCGGTTCGGATTTTCTCGAAATTTTCTGGAAGGACTGCGACGCCGGCCGTGATCGCCGGATTCGTCAAGCGAAGAAGCGCGCTGAGGTCAGCGTCGCGCCGCCAAGCCGCGAGAATCGGTGCCATCAGGTCGCGAGCGGCTTGGAAAAGCTCCTCAGCGGCACGGCTGCGGATATCGGGATCGAGCGAAGGCAGGCGGTCAATCGGGGAAACTTGCATCAGCCGGCCAGAGGCGGCGATTTATGGCGCAGGCTTCTGCGGCACGATGCCATTGGTATTCGAGAGCTCGACGCGCGTCGTCAGCCCGGAATCAAGCGAGACCGGAACGTCCCAGCGAAGCTTGGCATCGCCTACCCTGGCGTAAACATCCAGCGTGCCCAGCCAATAGTTACCCGGCAGAATATTTTCCATCCGGGCGTGGCCATCGAGATCGGATTGCGTCTTGGAGACCAGGTAGCGCGTCTGGGCCATCTCCAGCGCATGGCGTTGAATTGTGGGGCCGCGTTTCGCCGAGAGCAATTGCCAGTCCGGACCGGGATTGATGGGATCAAGTGTCAGGTCGAGTCCCGCCGTGCTGTCGGGATTTGCGACCAGGTATTTGCGTACGGCGTCGAGATATTCCTGGCGCTGCTTTTCATAGCGTGCAGGATCCTTCACCTTGTCGCGCTCTTTATACTTGGGCTCCGGAAAAGTGAGGGAATTTTGGCCGGCGTTGCGATCGATGTAGGCGGAAAAGAATTCGGGAACGTTCATGATGTCGTCGGGCGTGAGGCTGCGAACGAATTCTTCGCCGGATAAGGACGCGGTGTGATTCTTCTTCATCCAGGCCTTTAATTCCTTGGAAAACTTTTGTTTCTCGATGAAGGCGTCGAAATCGGGTTTGGGTTCGGCAGCGTCAGCTTCGGCGAGGATATCGGCGAAACTCTTGCTCAGGAGATAGAAGGGAAAGCCGCGTACCGGTTCGGCAATTCCGGCAGCTGGCGTGAGGCGCGCGGTGAAGTCGATGGAACAGGTTTGCGCGCGCGTTGCCGTGGATGACGCAGAGGAAAGCGCTATCAGGAGCGGGAGGACTAAGATTGGTTTGAGTATTTTTAGCATGGCTGGTCTATCAGCGCAGGACATCGTAACAAAAGGCGCGACTCAAACGCGGCCAAGTTCGGGAGGATTTCCACACGAGTACTACGCTGAACCGCGGCTAATAGAGCCGGAAGGTTACTTCGATTGTCTGGCGCACCGCCGCGGGTTTTCCATCGGGGCCTACCGCCGGACGGAATCTCCAGGTGCGAACGCCCTCGATGGCTTTTTCGTCGAGGCCCATGCCTGCTCCCTGCACGACTTGAATATTCGTGGCGCGGCCATCTGCGGTAATGATGGCTACTAGAGTCACCGTGCCCATGTATTTCGATTTGACGGCTTCATCGGAGAATTGCGGTTGCGGGCAATAGAGGCAGTCGGGAATTCCGTATCCGGCCGTGCCGGCGTTGGGATAGCCGCCGCCGGAATTCCAACCATGGCCCGGACCAACGCCTGCGCCATCGCCGCTGCCTACGCCGGTGCCTTGTCCCGTGCCAATTCCGCCGCCACCGCCAGGGCCATTGGAATCGGTGATGAGCTTGGCCATGGGGTCGCCGTAATTGGGCAAGTTGGGGCTTTGCAGCTTAATGTCGGGTACCGCGAGAACCGTCGCCGGGACCTGCAATCTTGGGTTGGCCGGAGGATGCACGGAAGGCGGTGCCAATTGCGTGTAGGAGGCCTTGGGCAGCCTGCCGCGGCTCGCGGGAATCGGATTGTGTTCGCCGCCGCCTCCGCCGCCGCCCGCTTTCTTGGTGCCCGCTGGGAGCTTGGGGAGATAGGGAGACGGATCGTCTAGAGCCGTAACCGTAAAATTGCGGGCTTGGGTGATGTGCGGGTTGATCTCGTAGATCAGCGGAACCAGGATCAAAACCAGCACAACTACGTGAATAGCCAGAGATAGCGCCTGGATGCGGCTGAACTGCGTATCTTTGGTCCAGATATCGGGGACTTCGACGCCTTTCAGGGGTTTTGGGCCACCAAAAGCCATTTTCAGGTTGGTCCAGAAGGCGCTAAAACCGGGCGCCCAGGGAACCAGCATTCCGGTGTTATCGGGACGCTTGGCGCCCGCTGGCAGGGGTCTAATCCACTCGCGCAAATTGGCGCCGGGGCCGGCACCGAACTTGTCCGGCAGAAACGGGCTTGCCTGGCCGGAACGGAGTTTCTTGGGATGCTCAACCAGGAAATCGCGCAGATTGGAAAAGAATGAGCTGGCCAGGGATGGAGTATTGATAGCCAAGCGGGTCAAGCGCATACCGCCGCCGTACGATGACGAGTGAGCCACCGGTGTTTTAACGCCCGTATCAGCCATTTCTACCACCTAGCCCCAATAAACAGTCCCGTCCCAACTACTTAGATTCCTGACAGCCAAAAAGGATGTCCGGCCTCACTGCGGCTGACTTGCCTTCCTATTCATTGTAACATAGCGATTCTTCCTGCTGCGTCGTGTTTCCTGATCCAAGGCGGAGAAAGGCGTTACACCGATTCGATGGCCAAAGCGGTTGACCTGAAGAGCACCCTGAACTTGCCGCGTACCGATTTCCCGATGAAAGCGCGTTTGCCTGAACGCGAGCCGGAGCAGCTTGCGGAATGGGAGCGCCTGGGAATTTACGAGAAGATTTTGGCGTCGCGGTCCGGCGCGCCGCTCTTTGTGCTGCACGACGGGCCGCCTTATCCGACCGGGGACATCCACCTGGGCACGGGGCTGAACAAGATCGTGAAGGATTTGATGGTCAAGTCGAAGACCATGGCGGGATTCCAGTCTCCTTATATTCCTGGTTGGGATTGCCATGGACTGCCGATCGAGAACAAAGTCGAGAAGGAAGAATTGGGCGGGCAGAAAGACAAGGTTTCGCCCGCGGAGTTCCGGCAGATGTGCCGCGAGTGGGCCACGCGCTATGTGGATTTGAACCGCCGCGATTTCAAGCGCCTGGGAGTTTTCGGCCAGTGGGACAAGCCTTATTTGACGATGGATGCGCACTACGAGGCCACCATTGCCGATGCGTTTTTGACCTTTCTCGAGAAGGGCTACGTCTATCGCGGATTGAAGCCGGTGTATTGGTGCATGGTGGATCGCACGGCGCTGGCGGAAGCGGAAGTTGAGTACGAGGATCACACCAGCCATTCGATCTGGGTGAAATTTCCTGTCGCTGGAGGAGCGCGCGCCGCGGAGCTGGGGCCCGATGTGAGCGCGCTGATCTGGACCACCACTCCGTGGACGCTGCCGGCCAATCGCGCCTTGGCGTTGCATCCGGATTTTGAATATGTGGTCGCGGAAACTCCCGCGGGCGCGCTGCTGTTCGCCGCCGAGCGATTGAACGCCATTGCGCAGGAATTGAAATTCGAAGCGGCGAAAGTGCGCTGGCGCGGCAAGGGAAAGGATCTCGAAGGGATGCAGTTCCGGCATCCGTTCCTCGATCTGACCGTGCCGGGAGTACTGGCTGAGTACGTCACGTTGGATCAAGGCAGCGGCGTGGTGCACACGGCGCCGGGACACGGAGTGGACGACTTCTATACGGGTCAGCGCTACGGGCTTGATACTTATGCGCCGCTCGATGACGATGGGCGATTCGTCGAGGGGCTTCCAGAATATAAAGGCAAAAAAGTTTTCGAAGCCAACGAGCCGATCATCGAGCTGCTCGCGAAGCGCGGCGCGCTGGTGGCCAGCTCGAAATATCGCCACAGCTATCCGCATTGCTGGCGCTGCCACAATCCGGTGATCTTTCGCGCCACCGAGCAATGGTTCATCGGTATGGAACGCAACGATCTCCGTGGGCGCGCGCTGCAGGAAATCGACAAAGTGAAATGGACGCCGGCGTGGGGGCACGATCGGCTGTACGGCATGATTGCCGAGCGGCCGGATTGGTGCATTTCGCGGCAACGATTTTGGGGCGTGCCGTTGATCGTTATCACTTGCAATAAATGCAAAACGCGGCTGGAAGATTTCACGGCGCTGCGGAATGTGGTGCAGTGGTTCGAGAAGGAAGGCGCGGACGCGTGGTACACGCATTCCGCGGCGGAATTATTGCCGCCGGGGACGAAATGCGGTAAATGCGGGGCGTCGGACTGGAAGAAGGAGAACGATATTTTGGATGTGTGGTTTGAATCCGGCTCGTCGCACCTGGCGGTGCTCGATCCGAAGCAAGGCACGTGGCCCGCGGACGTTTATTTCGAAGGGCCCGATCAGTACCGCGGCTGGTTTCATAGCTCGCTGCTCGTAGCCGTGGGAACGCGCGACGCGGCGCCGTACCGACAAGTCGTTTCGCACGGTTGGACGCTCGATCCCCAAGGCCGGCCGATGTCGAAATCGCTGGGGAACACGCTGCTGCCCGGAGAGATTGTCGAGAAATGGGGCGCCGATATTTTGCGGCTGTGGGTGGTGTCGCAGGATTATCAGTCCGATGTGCGCTGGAGCGAGCCGATGATGGCGCAGCTTTCGGAGTCGTATCGCAAGCTGCGCAATACCTTTCGATTCGCGCTTTCCAATCTTGCGGATTTTGACCCGCGGCGCGACCTGCTGCCCGACGACAAATTGTGGGAGATGGATGCGTGGATGTTGCGGCGCACGGGTGAGCTGGTCCGCGAATGCCGCGCCTGGTATGACTCATTCGATTTTCATCGCGTGTTTCACGCCATTCACGATTTCGCGGTGGTGGATCTGAGCGCCTTTTATTTCGACGTGCTCAAGGATCGTCTGTACACGTTTGCACGGCAAAGCGTGGGCCGGCGCTCGGCGCAAACAGCGGTGTATCGCATCGCCAGCGCGCTGTTGCGGCTGATTGCGCCGATTCTGACGTTTACGTCCGAAGAGGTTTGGAAGCATTTCCCCGGAGGCGCGAGCGCAACCGAAAGCATCCACTGCTCGTATTTTCCAAAAGCGGAGGAACTTGAGCGCGCAGCCTCGAATGCTGTCGCCGAAAATTGGGCAAGGCTTACCGTTGTCCGGCAACCGGTCCTGAAGGCGCTCGAAGAAGCGCGAAACGCCAAGACCATTAACTCCGGCCTGGAAGCCAAGGTGATACTGACAGCCAGCCAGGATATGGCCTCGTTCTTCAAGAAAAACGCTGCCTCGCTCCCGTCGCTATTTATCGTGTCGCAAGTGCAGATCGAGCCAGCACGAGATACTGAAATGCCTGGTGTGTTTCGGGTCCGCGTCGAGCGCGCTGACGGCAAGAAGTGCGAGCGCTGCTGGAATTACTCGACGCACGTAGGCGAAAGCATCGATTATCCGACGATCTGTGAACGCTGCGTGGCAGCCCTGGAAGAAATTGAGCGCGGCGCCGCGGGCACCGGGGTCGCAGGCGCGTGACTCCGGCGCGGAACTGGCGCGATTGGTGGTGGCAGTTATTGCTGGCGTGCGTCGCGCTGGCCGCCGATCAAATCAGCAAGCACGCGGTGGAGAAATACACCGAAGTCGGCACGCTTCGCGTGCTCCTTCCGGGCGTGATCAATCTGGTGCACACCAACAATCCCGGCGTAGCCTTCGGAATTTTCGCGGAGAGCAATTCGCCGTGGCTTTCGCCCGTGCTTATCCTTTTCTCGTTCTCCGTCATAATGTTTTTACTGTGGCTTCTGGCCACGGGCCGGGCCGGTGGACGCCTGGGCCAGGCGGGGATTGCGCTGATTTTGGGCGGCGCAGCGGGAAACGTTCTGGATCGCGTGGCGCGCCGTAGCGTCACCGACTTCATCGATTTTCACGTAGGCGCGCACCACTGGTACACCTTCAATCTCGCCGATTCCGCGATCGTGCTGGGCGCGGGATTGGTCCTGCTCGAGCTCCTGCGCGATTGGCGGCAACACAGCGTCGAGAGAGCCTGAAATGCATCCGGTTCTTTTCCACATCGGGCCGCTGACCATTTATAGCTACGGAGTGCTCGTCGCGCTCGGCGTGCTCCTGGGATTGTGGTACGCGCGCAGGCAGGCGCCCCACGCCGGATTGAATCGCAACGAAGTCTGGAACTTGGGCATCTACATGGTGCTCACCGCGCTGGTGGTGGCGAAAATTTGGGTAGTGCTCGCCGACTGGGCATACTATTCGGCGCACCCGAGCGAGATTTTGTCATTTGCCGTGGTGCAGTCCGGCGGCACTTTTTTCGGCGCCGTGATAGGCGCCCTTCTGCTCGCCGCGGGCTACACGTGGTACGCGAAGATGCCGATCTTGCCGCTTCTCGACACCTATTCCGCGGCGCTGCCGCTCGGTCATGCCATCGGTCGGCTGGGATGCTTCATGGCGGGATGCTGCTACGGCAAGCCGACACGGCTGCCATGGGGCGTGACGTTTACAAATCCGATCGCCGCGCAGCTAGTGGGCACTCCCATCGGCGTCCCGCTGCATCCGACCCAGCTCTATGAGGCTGCGGCGGAGATCGGCAATTTCATTTTCCTGATCTGGCTGGGCAAACGGCAGCGCTTTGCTGGGCAGATCGCCGGCGCGTACCTGGTTCTGTATGGCGTCGAACGGGGATTGATAGAAATTATTCGCGGCGATCCCGACCGAACGTTGATGTTGCACGGAGCCCTGTCGTTGATGCAAATCGTAAGCCTGGTTTTTGTTCTGGCGGGCTGCTATTTGTGGTGGCGCGGGATGCGCGGAGAATTGCCGTTGCCCGCGACCGTCGCGGCGAAACATTCCTAGCGTCGCGCACCTTCGGGCCGATCGTGAATTTCCACGCAGCAGGAGACTTGTCACGGCTGAAAATTTGACGTTCGTTGTCGGCGAGGAAGACGCGGGACTGCGGCTGGATCGTTTCCTCGCCACGCGCGCAGGGGAACTGAGCCGCACGCGCATTCAGGAATTGATCGCCGAAGGGCGGGTGGCCGTCAATGGCGTGATGACGAAACCATCGCACCGCGTAGAAGCAGGCGAGCAGGTAGGAATCGAGATTCCCCCAACTGCGGCGCCGGGCGTTGCTGCCGAGGCCATTCCTCTCGATGTGCTGTACGAGGACGAGGATCTCGCGGTCATCAATAAGCCGGCAGGAATCGTAGTGCATCCGGGCGCAGGCGAATCCTCGGGCACGCTGGTGGGCGCGCTGCTCTATCGCTTCGGCAGCCTTTCGATGATTGGCGGTCCATTGCGGCCCGGAATCGTGCATCGTCTGGACAAAGGCACTTCGGGCGCGCTGGTAATCGCGCGCACGGACCAAGCGCATCGCGCGCTGGTCGAGCAATTTCAGGAACGCGCGGTGGAGAAAACCTACGTCGCGTTGCTGCACGGAAAGACGCGTGACAGATCCGGGCGGATTGAACTGCCTGTGGCCCGCGATTTGCGCCGCCGCACGCGCATGACCACGCGTCGCCGCGATGGACGCACCGCGCGCACCGACTGGAGCGCAAAGCTTTTCCTCGGCGGGTTCACGCTGATCGAAGCGGATTTGCACACCGGCCGCACGCATCAATTGCGCGTTCATTTTTCCTCGCTCGGTTTTCCGGTCGTCGGCGACACGCTGTACGGCGCGCCCCGCGAGGAAACAGTCCACGGCGTCGTTCTCCCGCAGCTTGGAAGAAACTTTTTGCACGCGGCGCGAATTCGCTTGACCCATCCGCGTACGGGCGACCCGCTCGACGTTCGCGCGCCGCTTCCACCGGAACTCAAGAGCTACATCTATGAACTTGGCCGAGCGCTCGGCTCCGAACCAGCGCCGATTGACGCTGCGCTCGCAGCGTACCTATAATTTCGACATGGCCATGCTGAAACGGATCTCCGTGCTGCTGGCGCTGATCTTGCTCGCCACCTTGAGCGCGCTGGCGCAGAACCCTCCGCCCCCATCACCGGCCCACGGATCGAGCGGCAGCACCGACGCGTCGCCGCCGGCATCGCCACAGCAAAATCAACAGCCGAGTCAGCAGCCGGGGCAACAACCTCCGCTGCGGGTCACTTCAGGTTTGGTGCACTTGGTCGCCGCCGTTTCTGACCGCCGTCACAATTTCGTCACCGATTTGGACAAGCAGGACTTCCACATTCTCGAAGACGGCAAGCCGCAAACCATTCAATTCTTCGGCCGCGAAACGGATCTGCCGCTGCGCATCGCTATGCTGCTGGACACCTCCAACAGCATTCGCGAGCGGCTGCATTTTGAAAAAGACGCCGCCATCGACTTCCTGGCCAACGTCATACGCCGCAATAAAGACATGGCGTTTCTAATGACTTTCGACAATGAGCCGGAAATCGTTCAGGACTATACCGGCGATACCAGCGTGCTGACCGACGCGATTCAAAAGCAGCGCGCCGGCGGCGGAACTTCATTCAACGACGCGATTTACACGGCCGCGCAGAAACTCGCCAAAGCGCCGCTGCCGCAAAGCGGCGATCAGGAAGTCCGGCGCGTTCTGGTAGTCTTCAGCGACGGCGAGGACAATCTGAGCGATCGCGCGCTGAGCGACGCCATTGAAATGGCCGAGCGCTCCGAAGTCGCCGTTTATTCCATCAGCACCAGCACCGAATGGCTGGCGACGGAAACAACCGACAAGCCGCGCAAGCTGTTCATGACCCCGGGCGACAAGATTCTTGAGACGCTCTCCGTGGAAACCGGTGGAAGAGTTTTCTTTCCCTACAAAGTGGACGATCTGGCGGAATCGTTTCAGGATATCGGCACGGAGTTGCGCAGCCAGTATTTCATCGCCTACGCCCCTACCAACACTCTCCAGAATGGCGCGTACCGGAAAATTCAGGTGGATGTGGACCGCAAAGGCCTGGTGGTTCGCACCCGCAAGGGCTACTACGCCGCAACGTCATCAACCACACCGTACTCCCGCAGCCAGTAGAGTATTGGAATTCGACGAAAGCGCGTAGCTGAAAGCGAGCCTCCGTAGGGCCCGGTCTTCAGCCGGGCCTCTTCGTGCAAGGCCGCACACAGAGGCACAACCCTACGCCTGCAACCCGATTCGTTAGTGCAGCGCCGCGGCACGAATCAATTCCGCCACTAATCCGCGCCGTGCCTGGCCCGGCTGAAGACCGGGCCCTACGGTCGGCCGAGGCAATTATTTCTGAAATGGCTTGGCTTTGTTGACATCCTTTCGCGTCCAACGAAAACGCTGCCATCCTGAGGAACGCGCAGCCCGATTTTCGCGCCCATTCACCGAGCCCCGCGCGAAAATCGGGCGCCTTGGCGCGGTCCGAAGAGCCTGCCCCGAGTCCCTCGAGGGGATCTCGGCGCCAGAACGGCGGAAACCTGGGCCCGGTTGTTCTTGCTATTCCTATGGTGTCAACAGAGCTAGATAGCTCGATTTCAAATTTTCGAGTTTAATCCGTCGGCGAGTAGTAGCCGCGGCGGCAGAGAATCTTCAAATCGGGGCGATTGATCTCGACCTTGATCTTCCGAAATGAACCATCGTGCTTGGGGTTCGTTGGATAGTAGCCGAGAACATACTGCTGGCGCAGCTCCTCGGAAAGTTCGTCGAAGGCCTTCTCCAGCGAATTGTTGTTATGCACTTCGATGACGCGGCCACCGGTCTCGTCGGCCATCTTTTTCGCCACGCTCGCGCCGCTGTAGCCCGCAAATTGCCGGTAATAAAAGCCCACGTCGGAAATCAGCAAAATGTGCACCACGGCATCGGAGCGCTGCGCTCCCTCGATGGCGTCCTGCACTTTCAGCTTGCTGCCCGTATCTTCCGCGTCGGTCAGCGCGATGATGGCCTTGCGTCCCGCTTCGCCGGTGAGCTTATCGTGCGCCGCAAGATACACCGCATCGTAAAAATCCGTCCCGCCGTTTGAGCCGGTGGGAATTGTCCCGGTGGTGCCGCCGGCGCCGGAACCATCCACATTGATCACCGTCTTGCGAATAGCTTCTTCTAGTCTTGACTGGTCCTCGGTGAAGTCGGCGAGCAAATCCACGTCGAGGTCAAAGCTCATCACCAGCGCTTCATCAGTTTTGCGCAGCACGCGGTGAACGAAGCGCGTGGCCGCATCCTGTTCGGCGCCCAACACATCCACCTGGCTCCCGCTGGTATCCACCAGAATGGCCAGCGAAATCGGCAAATTCACTTCCTTGGAAAAATACGCCACCTTTTGTTCCTGGTTATCCTCAAATATCTTGAAGTCTTCCTGCTTCAGGTTGTTGATCAGGAAGTGGCTCTTGTCGCGCACGGTGACGAAGACATTTACGAGCGCAGTCTGCACTTTCAGTGTTTGCCCGGATTGCGGGACGGGCTTGTTCTGCTGATCTTCTTGCTGTCCGCTCTGCTGGCTCTGTGGTCTAGCGTTGGCGGGAGCGTGGCCGGTAAGTACGAATCCACTCGCCAGCACGGCAAGGGCGAGGGTCGAGCGAAATAGGGCGCGCTGCATGTATAATTTCTCCGGAAAGCGATTCCTTGCTCTACGATGCAACTTGTTGCCTTTCGGATGCGTCACACGCCGCGAGCATGAAATTGCCGGCAGCCCCCGGATCGAGGTCGCACTTCGGTCCGCAAGGATGGCACTGATTATGAGGCAAGTCTTGGCGTTGGTGCTAGTCGGTGGATTGGCCGGCGCGGTGATGGCAGCGCCGCAGAACGCGCCGCCCCAGCAGCAGCCGGATCAATCGAGCGATGCACAGAAGCCGGCGCAGCCCGCGACGCCTCCCCCGCAGCAATCCCAGACCCCGCCGCCGCAGGAATCCAATGTTCCTTCAGCGCGTGTGTTGCGCTCGCGCACGGAATTGGTTCCCGTGCCGGTAACCGTAAAGAATTCCCATGGCGAACTGATCGGCGATCTCACCAAAGACGACTTCCGCGTTTTCGAAGACGGCAAAGAGCAAAACATCGTCCTGTTTTCGACCGACGCCTTCCCGCTCTCGGTCGCCGTGGTTCTGGATAATGACCTGACTCTAAAAGAGCGCGAACCAGTGCAGAAGAGCCTCGACAGCATCGCTGGCGGCCTCGGCCCCAACGATGAAGCCGCGGTGATTCTCTACGATCAATTTCCGCAGCCGGCCATCGATTTCACCAGCGACAACGATGTGATCATCACCAAGCTGCATCGCTTAAAGCTCGGCCAGAGTTTTCCAGGCGATTATGGCGGGCCCGTCGAAGCCGGCCCGACCGTCAACAATCAATCGCAAATTCCCGGTCCGCCGGTGTACGGCAAGGGCGCGGAAAAAGTGACCAAGGACCTCGACGATGCCATGCACGCCGCCGCTGAATTGCTGCGCACCCGCGGCCGCGACCGTCGCAAAATTATCTGCCTGATTTCCGACGGCCAGAATTCCCATCACAATCGCTGGACCTACAGCCAAACTCTGCAACTGCTGCTGTCCTCCGATATCTCCGTTTACACCATCACTGTCGGGACCGTGCTCTTAAAGCGCGAGCCGGGCCGCATGACGCACTACGCGAACGATACCGGTGGCGACGCGTTCTTTGCCTCCAAGCAGCCCGATCTCGAGCGCCTGTATTCCGCGATTGCCGAGCAGGCCCGCAATCAATACACGCTGGCCTACGCCCCGCAGAATGCTGGCACCGGCGATTACCACACCATCGAAGTCCGCATCGAGCGTCCCGGCCTGCGCGTCAGCGCCCGCGAAGGCTACTACGCCTCCGCCGCCCGCCGCTAAGCGCGTCGCCGCGCGTTCACTTTCGCCCGAGGCCGTAATGCAGAGTTTCCTTCGAGGGCGCTTCGCTCCAGAATTTTCCCGCAGCGCGCTCTGCCATCGTCATAATTGAATCGTGGAATTTGCCCTGCCCGATGATCGCTGGCTCCCGAAGTCCATCCTCTGCCTGCGCGATTACAATTCCAGCAAATTCCTGCGCGACCTGCTCGCCGGCATCACCGTAGGCCTCGTCGCACTGCCATTGGCCATGGCGTTCGCCATCGCCTCCGGCCTGACGCCCCAAGCCGGCATTTACTGCGCAATCGTCACCGGCTTTCTGATCTCGCTTCTAGGCGGTTCGAAAACACAAATCGGCGGCCCGACCGGCGCATTCGTAGTAGTCGTAGCCGGCATCGTCGCCGCGCATGGCGTCGAAGGCCTGTTCCTCTGCACCATGATGGCAGGCGTTCTCCTCGTAATCATGGGCCTAACCGGTCTCGGCTCGGCCATCAAATTCATCCCGCGCCCCATCGTCATCGGCTTCACCAACGGCATCGCCATCCTGATCGCCAGCACGCAAGTAAAGGATTTCTTCGGCCTGCAACTATCAAAAGTCCCGGACGTCTTCTCCATGCGCCTGCGCGCCCTGGCCGCCAATTTCCACACGCTCTCCTTCACCGCGACGGCGCTAGCGCTCGCCACGATCCTCATCATTCTCCTCTGCCGCAGCATCTCCGATCGCATCCCGGGTTCCATCGTCGCGCTGCTGCTCGGCACCGCCGCAGTCGTAATCCTCAAGCTTCCGGTCGAAACCATCGGCACGCGCTTCGGCGGAATTCCCAGCGGACTGCCGCATCTCGCGATCCCAAAATTCCGTCCGGATCTAATCCACGGCCTGCTCGGCCCGGCCTTCACCGTAGCCATGCTCGGCGCCATCGAATCGCTCATGTCCGCGGTCGTTTCCGATCGCATGAGCAACGATCGCCACAATCCCAACGTCGAGCTGATCGGCCAGGGCGTAGCCAACATCGTCTCGCCGATGTTCGGCGGCTTGCCCGCCACCGGCGCCATTGCCCGCACCGCCACGAATATCCGCTCCGGCGCGCAATCGCCCATCGCCGGGATGATCCACTCGCTAACGCTGCTCTGCGTGTTGCTGTTCGCCGCCCCTCTCGTCAGCTACGTGCCCATGTCCGTGCTCGCCGGAATCCTGATGGTCGTGGCCTACAACATGGGCGAATGGCGCGAAATTCCGCAGCTGCTCAAGTTAACCAAAACCGACATCAGCGTCTGGCTGGTCACTTTCGCGCTGACGGTTTTCGCCGATCTCACGGTAGCCGTAGAAGCCGGCATGATTCTCGCCGCCTTACTCTTCATCAGCCGCGTAGCCAGCACCACCACCGTCTCGCAAGTCACCGACGACTACGTCGAAGACGGCCGCGTGCACATCCTCCAAGACAAGGACATCCCCTACTACGCCACAATCTTCCGCATCCACGGCCCATTCCTCTTCGGCGCCACCGACAAAATTTCCGTAGTCACCGAAAACATTCACGAGCTGCCGCCCATCGTAATCCTGCGCCTGCGCAACATGACAGCGCTAGACGCCACCGGCCTATTCGCCATAGAAGAAGTAGCCAAGCAATTGCACGCCTGCAAACGCACCCTGATTTTGTGCGGCGCCCGCGAGCAACCAGCTCAGCTAATGCATCAAGCCGAATTCGAGGAAATAGTAGGCCCCGAAAATATCTGTGAGAACGTACAGGCAGCCCTGCGCCGCGCCGAAGAAGTGTTCGAGCATCTGGAAACGCAGGCCGCCGTGCTTCGCAGCTAGCGCCGTAAGAAACCGCACTCTCGCCGCAACTCAACCCTGCCGCAAAGTCCGTGCCGGATCGATACGCATCACCCGCACTCCGGGAATTGTGCACGCAATGGCCGCGATCGCCAGCAGGAATGTCGCAGCGGCAAAAAATGTCATCGGATCTGCAGACGAGATCCCGAAAAGCAGGCCGCTAGTAAGCCGCCGCGCTGCGAACGCGCCAAAAAGCCCAATCGCGGCCCCGGCCAACGCCATGCTCATGCCCTGGCGCACCACCAGCGACAAAATATTCCCGCCGCTAGCCCCCAGCGCGATGCGCACACCAAACTCCTGCGATCGTCGCGCCACGAAATACGACATCACCCCATAAATCCCCACCACGGCCAGCGCCAGCCCCGCCATCGCGAAAGAAGCCAGCAGCGCCGTAGTGAAGCGTTGGCTTCCAATCTGCTTCGCCACCAGCTCATCCATCGTTTGCACTTCGGCCAGCGGAATATCGGAATCCATCTCGCGCAGCTGCCGCCGGATTTCCGGCAGCACGAATTGCGGCTCGCCAGCCGTCCGCACCAGCAAATCCTTGGAGCCGTAATTCACCAGCGGATGCTGCGAGTAAAGCACCAAAATCTGCGGCTCAGGAGGAAGCGCCAGCCCAACATTGCGAATATCGCCAATCACGCCGATCACCGTGACGTCGGAAGCGTCCGAGGTATTCGCCCCCACCGGCACTTGCAGAAACGGCGGCGGCCCAATGTGAATCTTTTGTCCCAGCGGATCTTGGGTCGCAAAATAACGCCGCTGCAATTCCCGGCTGATCAGTGCCACAGGAGACGTCGTCGCAGTATCAGAATCAGAAAAATCCCGCCCGCGCAGCAACGGCACGCCCGTAGTCGCCAAAAAATGCGCATCCGTGACCCCGAATTGCGCCTGCGGAATATCCTGAATTCGCGTCGGCGTATTTCCGGCAATCCCCAGCATCTGGCTCCAGCCGTTGTAAGGCGGGAAAAGAGTGGTCACGCTGGCATCCACCACGCCGGGCACACCGCGCACCCGAGCCCCAAATTGATCGCAGAATTGCGTGATCAAGTCCGGGTTGGAATATCGAATGTAGGCCAGAAACATATGCCCTTTGACGAGATGTTCCGGCCGCACGCCAAGATTCTGGCGCTCCAGACGAATGATGCTTTGCACCAGCAGCCCCGCGCTGACCAGCAGCATCAGCGACATGGCCATTTCCGTCACCACAAGAATGTTGCGCATCCGCTGCGTGCTGCGTGCCCCCATGCCCGAGCGCCCGCCTTCCTTCAACGCCTCAGCGAGATTCAAGCGCGTGTCCGTCAGCGCCGGCGCCAGGCCGAAAAGCAAGCTGGTAAGCAGCGAAATCGCGAAAGTAAATCCGAGCACGCGCGCGTCGAGCTGAATCGCAGCAAGCTGCGGCAAATCCGCAGGATGAATCCGCGCGAGACTCGCCACTCCGGCGCGCGCAAGCAGCAATCCTGCCGCTCCGCCGGCAAGCGACAGTACCAGCGTTTCGGCAAGCAACAACCGGATCAGTCCTCGTCGTCCCGATCCCAACGCCGCACGCAATGCCAGTTCGTGATGCCGCGCCGAATTGCGCGCCAGCAGCAGATTGGCAAGATTCACGCACGCGATTAGCAAAATCAGCGCGACCGCCCCCACCAGCAGGAAAAGCATCGGCCGCATCGAGCCCACGCGCGTCTCAATCAGCGGCTTAACAATCACGCCGACGCCCTCGTCCACCGGATGCGTCGCAGCTAGATTCGCTGCGATGGTCGAAAGATCGGCCTGCGCTTGCTTCACTCCCACGCCCGGCTTCAACCGCGCCAGCACTGTGAAGCCCCGGCCGCCGCGGTCGGCTTCCGACAATCCTTCCGTGAACGACTCCGGCGTCCAAATTTCCGGCGCCCCGCGCTCCATCCAGTCGGGAATCACGTCCGGCATCACCGCGACGATCGAGTAGGGCTCCTCATTGATGATCAGTTTGCGGCTGAGCACCGATTTGTCGCCGCCGAATCGGCTCTTCCACAAGTGCGCGCTGATCGCCGCCACATTCGCCGGTTTGTTACCTCTGGCCTCTTCTTCAGTGAACGCCCGGCCCAGCAGCGGATTCATTTCGAGAATTTCAAAATAACCAGGCGGCACCAATCCGATATTCATCTGCTCGGGCTCAATGGCCGCATCAGCGAAGCTGACGTTCTTGTTCCACATATCGTAGAGAACAACTTTGTCCAAAGTGTGGCCGCTCTTCGCGAAGTCCAGCACATCGGGCGCGGAAGGCCCGCCGGGAAATGCGTAGCCGAGAATCAGCGCCCCATTTTTCGTGGAGAGAATGCGTACCAGGCGATCGGCCGCGGAAAAGGGCAATGGTTTGAGAATCAGCGCGTTCATCACGCTGAAAATCGCCGTGTTCGCGCCAATGCCCAAAGCCAGCGTGAGCACAGCCACCGCCGTGAACCCCGGCGATTTGCGCAGCGAGCGAATGCCGTAGCGCACATCGCGCAAAAATTTCTCCAGCGCCGGCCAACCCCACGATTCGCGCACTTCTTCGGCGACCACCGTGGAGTTGCCGAAGTTGCGCCGCGCGGCAAAGCGCGCCTCGTCGGAATCAGCGCCCGATTCACGCAACTCTTCGGCCTCAAGCTCGAGATGCGCATCAAGCTCACGGCGCAGCTCCTCCTCGCGCGCGCCGCGCCCGTGAAGCGCAACGAAAAGCCAGCGCCAGCGATCACCGAAGCTCATAAGCACTCGCCAGTCGAGCCGCGAAACGCAGCCGTAACGCAGCCGCGAAACGATGCCGCAGCGCGGGGCCGCCCCAGGGCTGCCGCCGCGCCGAATTTCACCATCGCTCGCCAGCCGCCGGACGCATCACTCGCGCAATCGCCCGCGCCAGTTGCCGCCACTTCGATTCTTCGCGCCCCAGCTGCTTTCGCCCCGCATCCGTAAGCCGGTAAAATTTCAATTCCCGATTGCGATCCTTAGCAGTCTCCCACTTAGCTGCAATCCACCCCTTGCGCTCCATGCGATGCAACGCCGGATAAAGCGACCCATGCTCCACCTGCAGCACATCATCGGTAGTCCGCTGAATATGCCGGGCAATCTGATGCCCGTGCGCAGCCCCAAAGAGCAAGGTCCGCAGGATAAGCATGTCCAGTGTGCCCTGCAGCAACTCAGCCCGCCGTGGAGTCTTAGCAGCCCCAGTCATGGTCGAATCTCTACCATAACAAGGGTAGACGCGCTACCCTAGTTTCGGTGAGCCGTTACTAAGCCAGTCTCAGCGTCAATCGATCGACGCAAGCTGTGGCATTCTCCCCTCCCGAACGTAGGGGCGCCGCTTGTTTACCCTGAGATTCGAAGGGCTGCGCCCGCCAACCGCGCCCCGCCCGAATCGCCGCCATTCACCGAGGCGACTGTTCGTCGGTCTGCCCGTAGGGGCGTGGCTTGCTGCGCCCGCCAACCGCGCCCATCCGAGGCGCCGCCATTCACCCCGGCGAAGGTACGCTGATTCAGTCGTAGGGGCGTGACTTGCTGCGCCCACCAACCGCGCCCCACCCGAGGCTCTGCCACTCACCGGGGCGACTGTTCGTCGATCTGCTCGTAGGGGCGTGGCTTGCTGCGCCCGCCAGCCGCGCCCCGCCCGAGGCTCCGCCATTCACCCCGGCGAACGTAGGCCGATTCCGTCGTAGGGGGTGGCTTGCTGCGCCCACCCACCGCGCCCCGCCCATAGAGTCTGTGGATAACTCCGACGATTTGTCAGGGCACGGCCTTTAGCCGTGCCGTAACCGCTGCATAATCAGAACGGCTTTAGCCGCTGAGGTTCTGTTTCTTCGCTTCTCACACGGACGCCGCTAATTCGCACTCAATCGTTCATCAAATCCCGGTCCTCTTAAACCGCAGAACGTCTCAATTCCCCAAAAATGACCGCGTGAGACACCAAAAGAGCCGGCACAATATCGGTAACAAGATAGAAACCCGCACCCAACAATCCAAACTGGAGCTGCACGTGAGCCCCTTGATAAAACGCAAACAGCAAATCCGCGGCGCCCCAAACATTGAAAATCCACACAACCCCAATCGCCCACGAGGCCGAGCGTACCAGCGCCACCGTCGCAATAATGGCCAGGATTCCCGCAACGAAATCGCCGCAAGCGGCGGGAAGCGCCCACGCTTTTGGCAGCGCTTCAGAAACGACTCCCGGCACCAGGAAACTCAATCCAAGGAAACGCAAAAACATGTGCGGCGCGACAAGCCACAACAAGGCTTCACGGCGGCTCTTGCTGCGCAACCACGGCCACACCAACAGCGCAGCCGCCACAATCGAGCTGATCAAGCTCATCAAAACGTTAAGTCCGAAAATAGCACGCGGGTCCATGGCTCACTCCTCCTCAAGTGCTCTTCACCTGACAAATTAGATGAGCGCTGCGCGTCTCGGCATCTTCTTCCGACCGTAGGGGCGCCGCTCGCTGCGCCCGCCAATCGCGCCCCGCCCAAAGCGCCGCCATTCACCGAAGCGACTGTTCGTCGGTCCGGCCGTAGGGGCGCCGCTCGCTGCGCCCGCCAACCGCGCCCCGCCCAAAGCGCCGCCATTCACCGAAGCGACTGTTCGTCGGTCCGGCCGTAGGGGCGCCGCTTGCTGCGCCCGCCAACCGCGCCCCGCCCAAATCGCTGCCATTCACCTGGGCGACTGTTCGTCGATCTGCTCGTAGGGGCGTGGCTTGCTGCGCCCGCCAAACGCGCCCCGCCCGAGGCGCCGCCATTCACCCCGGCGAACGTTCGTCGATCTGCTCGTAGGGGCGTGGCTTGCTGCGCCCGCCAACCGCGCCCCACCCGCGGCTCCGCCATTCACCCCGGCGAACGCAGTCTGATTCGGACGCAGGGGCGCCGCTTGTTTACCCTGCTTGGCCTGAACGCCGTGAAGGGAGCAACGAAGGGCTGCTCCCACCCACCGCGCCCCGCCCATAGAGTCTGTGTGATAACTCCGAGGATTTGTCAGGGCACGGCCTTTAGCCGTGCCGTAACCGCTGCCTAATTAGAATGGCTTTAGCCGCTGAGGTTCTGCTTTTTCCCTTCTCAAACAGACGGGCGCCATTCATCTCGTCGAACGTTGGCTAGTCCAAACGTAGGGGCGTGGCTCGCTGCGCCCGCCAACCGCGCCCCACCCACACCGCCGCCATTCACCCAGGTTTCTTATCCTCAGCACAAACGCTGCATGCTTCTAATCGATACAAAGTACTATCACAGTACTATTGACATTCTATTATCTATGCGATATATAGGATCAGGTTGTCGGCAGTCCCAACCGCGGGGCTGGCTCTTCTGAGCCCGCCGTGGTCCGCGCAGTTTCGGATTACAGACACGGGCAGCGAAAAGCTGAAGGCTCAAGCACAAGCCTGCAGAGCGAGTTTTCTCGCTCAAATGGCCGTCTGAGGACGAAATGAAAATGCTTACGCCGCGAAACGTCGAACCGATCCAGCTCTCCAAGCCATCCACGTCTCTGCGGCTCCAGCCGCGGCAACGCGGAGTTCCGTTCGTAGGGGCGCCCGCTTGCTGCGCCCGCCAACGTAACGCCCGCCCACCCGTAAGCCACGAACCCCCGCGCTCAATTCCAAGATCTCTGGTCTCACGCGTCGCGGATCGCAAAACACGGGTCAAGATCCGCCTAGCCGCCAGAATCCTAATCGACCATAATCAGAAATTAGAATTCCACCTAACTTCAACAAAACAAACAACCGGCACCGTTTCTAATCGACCATATCGCGAAATTCCATTTCGTACTATCGCGGCACCGGTACTCACTTCAGCGCGCCACGAAGACGACCTGCGTCCCTTGCGTTATCGAAAGGCTGCGCGTAGGATGAATTTTGCTTTTTGCCTTCCTGTTTCTCCTCTTTTGACTTCGCCTGAGGGGAAACGTTTGGCCGGTTTTCGCCGCGCTGAAATTTTTGCGAGGACAATTTGGGAAAGAAAGCAATTGCGGTAGTTGGCGCCCAGTGGGGCGACGAAGGCAAGGGCAAAGTCGTTGACTATCTTGCCGGCGCTTTCGACTACATCGCGCGCTGCCAGGGCGGACACAACGCCGGCCACACCGTCATCGTCGGCAATCAGAAATTCGTCCTGCAGCTGATTCCCTCCGGAATTCTGCGGGCAGGGAAGAGGGCCGTAATCGGGCCGGGCACAGTGGTCGATCCGGCGGCGCTGCTGGCCGAAGTGGAAAATCTGAAAAAGGCCGGAATTGAATGCCGCGGGCGGCTCTTCCTGAGCGATCGCGCCCATTTGATTTTCCCCTATCACCGTGACATGGACAAAGCCGCCGAAGCGGCCCGCGGCGAGGCCAAGATTGGCACCACTTCCCGCGGCATCGGCCCCGCCTACGAAGACAAGATGGCCCGGCGCGGAATCCGCGTAGGCGATCTGCGCGACCCCGAGAAATTTCGAGAAAAACTGGAGCGCGTAATCGTCGAAAAGGACGCCATCAGCCGCGCCACCTACGGACAGCCATTGCAGACCGAGGGCCTGCTCGATAGCTATCTTGAGCTCGCCGCGCACATCAGCGGCTTCATCGCCGACACCGCGGTGCTTCTGAATCGCGCGATAGATATGGGCGCCTCGGTGCTCTTCGAGGGTGCGCAGGGCACCATGCTCGACATCGATCATGGCACTTATCCCTACGTCACATCGTCCAGCGCCACTTCCGGCGGCTGCTCCACGGGACTCGGCGTCCCGCCCACGCGCATCACTGGCGTTGTCGGCGTGACCAAGGCTTACACCACGCGCGTCGGCAGCGGCCCGTTTCCCACCGAAATGCCTGACATCGAAGCCGGCGAAGTGCGCAGCCGCGGCAAGGAATTCGGCGCCGTCACGGGACGCCCGCGCCGCTGCGGCTGGCTCGATTTGGAAGTGCTGCGCTACGCCAAGATGGTGAATGGAATTGATTCGCTGGTGGTCACCAAGCTGGACGTCTTCGACACCCAGCCGGAAATTCAGGTGTGCATCGGCTACCGCTACAAGGGCCAGCTGATCGAAGAGATGCCCGCGGAAGTCGAGACTTTTGCCGCCGTCACGCCGGAATACAAGACGCTGCCGGGCTGGAAGAAGCCCACGCCCGAAATTCGCGAAGAAAAAGATCTTCCCCAGGCAGCCCGCGATTATTTGAAATTTATCTCCGAGAATCTCGAAGTGGAAATCGGCATGATTTCCACCGGCCCGGAGCGCGATGCCACCATCGTTCCCGCGGGAACAAAGATGGCCGCCTGGCTGTAGGTGAAATCCGAAATGTCTCCGTTGACATCCTTCCGTGTCCAACGAAAATGCTGTCACCCCGGGGACCGCGCGGCCCGTACGGACCTCTGCAATCCGGGACGTAAGGGCGGGGCTTGCTCCGCTCGCCGTCGCGAAACTCACCCTGGCGCGTTCCACTCCTCTCGACGTCGTATTCTTCTCTTCTTTGAAATTTCAAATTTGAAATTTGAAATCTCTTCATCATCAACCGGCCGCCACCCCAACCGCGATGTCATCCTGAGGATCACCCAGCCCGATTTTCGCGCCCATTCACTGAGGCCCGCGCGAGCGGGGATCTCGGCGCTTTCGCGGTTTGGTTGGACCTTGTCATCCCGAACCCGTTCAGGGGTGAGGGATCTGCGTTTTCTTTCCTCCAACCCTCTCAACAACCGCCGAAACCCTGGTCCGGTTTTTTCCGGCTCTTCCTACGGCCCCCCCTTTCGGGAACCTGCCAATGCTGTCCTTTGAAGCTGCACGCGAAAAAGTAATTGAGATTGCGCGCTCGCGCCGCGAGCTCGGCCTGGCCCGGCGGCCGCCCGACGTGGTTGACATCGCCCGCGAGCCCGCTGCCGCCCTCGGCCGCGTCCTTGCCGAAGATATTGCCACCGATCGCGATTACCCTCCGTTTGATCGTTCCATCCGCGATGGATTCGCCGTGCGCTCTGCCGATGCGTCGCGGGTTCCCGCGCGCTTGAGATTGATCGGCGAGAGCAAGGCCGGCACAGCGTTTGACGGCGAAGTCGGCGCGGGCGAATGCGTGCAAATCATGACCGGCGCGCCGCTGCCGCGCGGCGCCGACGCGGTGGTGATGATCGAGTATGCCAAGCAGGACGGCGAGGCGATCGTCATCGAGCGCGCGGCTCGGGCGGGCGATTACATTGTCCCGGCGGGCAGCGAGGCGCGGCGCGCGGAGATTGTGCTGCTGCGCGGGACGCGGCTCGGCTACGCGGAAATCGCCATGGCGGCGCAGGTGGGAGCGGTGCGGCTGAAAGTGCATGCGCGGCCTCGGGTGGCAATCCTCTCGACCGGCGACGAAGTCGTCGCGGCCGATACCACGCCGGGGCCCTACGAAATCCGCAACAGCAACAGCCTGTCGCTTTCGGCGCAGGTGTCGCTTTCCGGCGCAGAACCGATCGCGCTGGGGAATGCTCCCGATCGAGCCCCGGAGCTACGCGCTTTGATTGAGCGCGGCCTGCAGGAAGATGTCCTGGTGCTCAGCGGCGGCGTTTCAGCCGGGAAGTATGACCTGGTCGAAGGTGTGCTTGCCGAGCTTGGCGCGGAATTTTATTTCGAGGCCGTGGCGATCCGCCCGGGGCGGCCTGCAGTTTTCGGCCTCGCCCGCGAAAAGCTCGTGTTCGGCCTGCCGGGGAATCCGGTCTCGACCATGGTGACGTTCGAGATTTTTGCCACCGCCGCGCTGGACGTGCTCGGAGGCGCGGCGCCCCGTGCCTTGCCGCTGTTCAAGGCTCGGCTCAAATACGAGCTGAACGAGAAGAGCGGCCTCGCGCATTTTCTTCCCGCCCGCGTCGCGTTTCCGTCCGTGAAGGAATCAGAGCGCGCACCGGGCGATTCGGCGACTGATGCCACGGTAGAGACCGTTCATTGGCAGGGATCGGGAGATATTGTGGCCCTGGTGAACGCGAATTGTTATCTGCTGGTGCGCGAAAAGCAGGAGAAGATTTCGGCGGGCACGTGGATGGATGTCCTGCCGCGTCGAGGTGCGGTGTGATGGCTACAGAAAAATCTGGAGCCAAACGCAACTCTGGCGGGCTCTCGCACTACGACTCTGCGGGGAATGTGCGCATGGTGGATGTCAGCGCCAAGCCGGAGACGGCGCGCGTCGCTCGCGCTCATGCTTTCGTCCGCATGTTGCCTGCCACGGTGCGGGCTATTCGGCGACTGAAAAATCCCAAAGGCAATCCCTTGGAAGTGGCGCGCATTGCGGGAATTGCGGCTGCTAAGCGCACGGCGGAGCTGATTCCGCTTTGTCACCCCCTCGCGTTGACGCACGTAGATGTGGCGCCGAAGCTATGCCAGAATGGAATTGAGATTACTTCGCGCGTGGCGACGACCGGGCCGACAGGAGTGGAGATGGAAGCCTTGGTCGCCGCGGGCGTAGCCGCGCTTACGATCTACGACATGTGCAAGGCCCTGGAAAAGGGCATGGAAATTGGGGAATTGTATTTGGTGGAGAAGACCGGCGGGAAGAGCGGCGAGTATCGGCGCGCGCCTGCCACGGTGGCGGCGCGGGCTCGAGCGGCCGGAAAACGGCGATGAAAGAAGTCAAACTTCTAGTTGTGGACGACAACGCGCTGATTCTTGATCTGTTGATGAAGAATCTTGCGCCGTTGTGCGACGTGCGGGCGGCCGCGGACGGGGCTGATGCGCTGCTGAAAATCGTGGATGACCCGCCCGATGTGGTGCTTTGCGATTACAAGATGCCAGGGCTTGACGGGCGGCAGCTTTTTGAGAAGCTGCGGGTGCGGGAGCAGACTCGGCACATTCCATTTATTTTTTTGGCCAGCCGGACGGACATCGAAGAAAAATTGCGGCCTCTGGTGGAGGGCGTCGAGGAATTCATTCCCAAGCCGTTTTTTGTGAAGGACCTGGTCCGCTCGGCCAAGAAAGTTGTGGATCGCATTCAGCTGGAGAAATTGCAGAACCGCGCAGTGCGGCCGGGCGTGATTCAGGGGCGGCTGGAAGAAATGGGCATGATGGATTTGATGCAGTCGCTGGAGATGGGGCAGAAGTCGTGCGGGCTTACGGTGCGGCATGGCGGCGAGACTTGCGAGATGTTTTTTGCCGGCGGACAGTGCAAAGATGCGCGGCTCGGATCGCTCGAAGGAGAGCCGGCTGTCTTTGGGACTTTGCGCTGGACGGATGGGGAATTTGAGATTGATTTTAATGTGGCGCCTAGCCGCGAGACGATCAGCCGCTCGACCACCGGATTGCTGATGGAAGGGATGCAGTATTTGGATGAGAGCGCGCGGGATGCGGAGGATGCGGCCGAGCCGGTGGGGGACAACGCTACCGTCAGCGATCCTTTTGCGAATTAGCGGTTCAAGATTGGGAAACAGCAAACCCCCTCTTCGCAGCGGCGCCGCGCTGCGGAGCAATCCCACCATTAATTTGCGCCTTGCCTGGCCCGGCTGAAGACCGGGCCCTACGGGTGCCTGCGCATTGCGCGTTCTGGACGCGCTCTGGAGTCTCGCCCTTCACGGCACCATATTTCCGTGGTATCAATTTCATCATGCGCGTTGCGATCATCACGATTAGCGATACGGTTTCGCGGGGTGGGCGCGAGGATTTGTCGGGCGCGGCGGTGGAGGGGCGTTGCCGCGAGCTTGGTTGGGAGCTGGTTTGCAAGAAGGTTTTGCCCGACGAGCTGGATGCCATTCGTGATTTGCTGGTCCGCCTGGGTGATTCTGGCAGCGTGGATTTGATTCTTACTACCGGCGGGACCGGATTGGGGCCGCGCGATGTTACGCCGGAGGCTACGGCGGCGGCTGCGGAGAGAATGGTGCCGTCATTGGGAGAAAGAATTCGGCTGGTTACCGGTCGGAATTTTCCGCGGGCTTATCTTTCGCGGAGTGCTGCTGGGATTCGCGGGAAGACGCTCATTTTGAATTTGCCTGGGAGTCCGGGTGGGGCGGTGGAGTCGTTGGATGCGGTTACGGATTTGTTGCCTCATGCGGTGGCGATTGTGAATGGGGCGGGGCATTGAGATTGGTTTTGATCGGGGCGGACAACGACAAAGTCGATTTCAAATTTGAAATTTCAGATTTCAGACGAAAAGCCAGAGCGGGCCCAGGATTTCGGCAAAGCCTTTTCAAATTTCGGATTTCTCTGTTGACATCGTGAAGCCGCAGAATCCAAGCACGAGGACAATCGATTTACGCAGAGGCTAGTGGGTCGAGTTGTGGCCGTTTTTTCGCTGGCGGGAGGAGCAAGCCCCTCCCCTACGGCCGAAAAAGCCAAAGCGCCGGCTTCTGGATCTTGGCCTAGTTGCTGGCCTTTATTGCGGCTAGGGCTTGATAGGCCCACTGCTTGGTTGTCTCGCTTGCGGAATTGTCTTCTGTGATCGCTATCAGCTTGGGTACGGCGCTCATGCGCTGTTCGTGGGTTAGCATGCCGGATTCGGCGAGGCTGCTGGCGGCGCGCTCGCGGACTTGCTTGGCTGGGTCGTTGCGAAATGCGTCGAGTAGCGGTGCGATAGTTGCGTCGGTGCCCAGATGCGCCAGGCCTTCGATGGTCCAATAGCGCGTTTGTTCATCTCCGTCGTGAATGTGCGACAACAACGTTGTCAGAGCGGCTTCCGGCTCGATGCCGCGATTGCCTAGAGCGCCTAGCATCCAGACGGCCCAATTGCGGCCTTTGGGATCATGTCGGGCTACTTCGCGCAAGTGGGCGGCGCTGCGGGCGGTCTTCGGCACGTTGTACACCGCCAGATAAACCTCGAGTGCGGCGGTGCGGGCGCGCAAATCGTGATCGTTCAGGGCGGTTTGCAGCGTGCCGGTCAGTTCTGGAGTTAGCTTCAATCTTCCGCGCCAGTTTTGGGCGCGCTCGGTGACTAGCAGGGCGGCGCGGGCGTCATGATTGATGGTTGCGTTCATTAGGAGTTCGGCTTGTTGCTGGCCGGTTAGGGTCGCGGTTGGCAGGTCGAAATTTGCAGTTGGGGCGGTCGGCGCCGGCTCTTCTGCTACGGTGATGAAGCCGGTCAGGCGCGCCCAGGCGGCGCGGACTGAGCCTGGGGCTAGCGTGATCAGCACTAGCAGGGCGGCGCTTGCGGCTAGGAATAGCTTGTGGGACTTGCTGCGGCGTTTGGGCTTTGGGCGCGGCGCCGCGTGGTGCTTTGTTTCGTCAACTGCCATTTCTTCCCCCCGTTTGGTCCCTTCTAGATTAGGAAATGGTAGAGGGTTGGCGCAATTGTACGAGTGGACAGTGTCTCGGATTGGGTAATGCGGCCTGTACGGTGGGACATTTGGTGTTTTGAGTGTGGTTTTCGGGAGTAGTGGGAGTTTTGAAACGGTGCGGCTCGAGTGGACAGAACCCCGCGGCTAAAGCCGGAGTTGAGGAGGTACGTTCTTCCGCTGGACTGAAGTCCAGCTTCCCCCTGCTGAAGCAGGAGGCTCCCACCAAATACAAATGCTTGGCGAGGCTGGCTCTTCGCCAGCCTCGCTGTTGTCTACGCTCGCTCTTCGCTAGCGTCGCTGATGGCTAGGCCAGCTTTTTGACTAGGCTGCCTTCATGGCTAGGCTGGCTTCATGGCTAGGCGCTCGGACCAGCGGACTTTGGCGGTCATTTGCATCACTATGAATAGCGTCAGGATGGCGCCTATCGTGATGGCTAGGCCGGTGAAGCCTTCGAAGAAGAAGGCGTAGGAGAAGAGCACCAGATAGATCAGCTGGATCGGGCCTGCTACTCGCATGGCGAATTTGGGATTCACTACCCGGCTTAGATAGCTTACCAGCAGGAAAATCGAGACGGCGGAGCAGATTACGAAGGCTATGTGAATGGAGATGTGGTCTGCCAGGTAGGCCAGCAGCAGGTGGAACGAGAAGAACGTGCAGGCCAGGAAGAAATAGTGCATGGGATGCAGATCGATGCCGCGAACGGTGCAGAGAATGAAGATGAGGAAGAAGAAAAAGAATAGCGAGACCGGGGCGAAGAAGCTGATGCGTCCGGCTAGAGGGCCGGGCTGCAATTTTTGCGGCATTACCAGCGCGATGGGATAGCCCGAGACCAGGTCTTTGAACTGCCACGTCAGGTCCGCGCCGCCGCGGTGACGGCGATTTTCCGTGGGCGAGAGGCTGTTGCTGGCGAAATCGAAGCCTTCGAAATTGGTGCTCACGTCCAGGCGGAAATTGCGGACTTGGTTCACGGATTCGCCGAAGCTGTAGGTCCAGCGATCTAGACCCTGCGATACGTAATGGACGTTGAGTTCGGCCTGGCTGCCTGCGGGTACGGTGGCCGTCGCTTTCACGAATTTGTCATCGTGCGAGAGCTCGAGGGCATGGCCGTTCGAGGTAAATGTCAGGTCATCGAATTGTGCCTGCTCGGCGGGCAACGGGAACGAGAAGATTACATCTTGCTGCTGGTCGCTGGGATTGCGGAAGTCGTAGGTGCCATCGAAGGTGACGTGATACGTGCTGTACCAGAGCAGGCCTTTTTGGCGCGGGTCGTACTGGAAGGCGGCGCGCACGTTGCTGCTTTCGAGAGGAATCCTGGTGGGGGTGCTTTGCAGCTTGGTGACGTGGACTTTTTCGCCGTTGATGTCCTGGGTGGTGGTGACGGGCTCGCGCGTGACGTAATGGGCCGATGGGGGCGATTGCGATTGTTCGGTGCCCCAGTTAGAGGCCACGCGTTGGTGGAGTTGGTCGTCGGTGGAATCGGTGCGGTAGAGGATCGTGCCGCCGAGAATCATCCAGGCGATGGAAGTGCAGATGAAGATGAAGACGATGGCGGCGATGCGCTTGGTCATTTGTGGTGCTCCTTTGAGTTAGTCTCCAGCCCTCCGCCGCAGGGATAGAGTGGCATAAAGACCTACCCGTTGTCAAGTACTTTGTATAACAAAGTAATGCGCAAATACAAGAGGCGGGAGTTCGGCCGGGGTTGTGGTACGGGGTGCGTCGCAATGGACGCTGGCGGGCGCAGCAAGCGGCGCCCCTACGATCGAAAAGCTGAAGCTTGCTTACGATCGCTGTTGGACGAGGGGTACGTTGCAGTCGACGCTGGCGGGAGGAGCAAGCCCCTTCCCTACGGCCGAACACATCCCCGCGCGCATGCCTGGGCGGATCGCGTGCTCGGGCGACATCACTGTGGCTCGGGTTGGCGGGGTTGTGTTAGGATGCGGCGTTCATCGGCCTGATGCCACGTCAATACATCCCGATTCTGATTTATGCGGTGCTTGCGGCCTCGTTTCCCGCTGTTACGTTGATGGTTTTCAAGTTGATCCGCCCGGATAGCCGATCGGAAGGGGCGAAGCTTGAGCCTTACGAATGCGGCGTGCCGGCGGAGAGCACTTCGCGCGGGCGTTATTCGGTGCGCTTCTATATTGTGGCAATCCTCTTTGTTATCTTCGATGTGGAGACCATTTTTTTGTTTCCGTGGGCGATCCGCTATAGCTATTTGGGGACGTATGGGTTGTTCACGATGCTGGTTTTTTTGGGCATCCTGATTATTGGCTATGTTTGGTTGTTTCGGAAAGGCGCGCTCGATTGGGAGTGATGGCCGCTGCGGCGGAAGATCGGTGATTTTCGGCGGCGGGGCGCGATTTTTTCTGGCGAGATTGATAGCTGGGCTGTCCGGGGTGCGCCGCTTGGCGCTGGGGTGTTGAACGCGGCAGCCGATACCCAAAGCACAAATGCCTGACGATCCATTGAAAAAGGACGCCACTACTCCGCCGTCTGGCGGGGCTGGGGGCGATGCGCCCTCTAAGCCGGCCGCTGCAGCCGGTCCACCGGCTGAGAAGCCAGCGGAGACTCCCAAACCTGCCGCGCCTGCCGCTACTGCGCCTGGTGGTGCGGCTGCACCTCCTGCAGCGAAGCCCGCTGCTCCGGCGGCTGGTGCTGCACCTGCTGCGCCGAAACCGGCGCCACCGGCTAAGGAAGCGCCACCAAAGCCGGTTCCGCTGGACAATGAATTGACGCAGAGACTGAAGGCACGCTTTGGGGCTGCGATTCTTGAGCCTACGCTGGATCGCAAGCAGGCGATTATTTTGGTGGCGGCCGGGCAGTGGTTGGAGATTGCTCGCTATTGCCGCGATGAGGAGAAGTTCGATTATCTGGCGGATTTCACGGCTGTGGATTGGCCTAAGCGCGAGAAGAGATTTGATTTGGTGGCGAATTTGTATTCGTTCGCCAAGAACGAGCGTTTGCGATTGAAGGCGCACGTTGGCGATGGCGAATCGGCGGCGAGTCTGGTGACGATTTGGCCGGTGGCGAATTGGTTGGAGCGCGAGATTTTTGACATGTTTGGGATTCGCTTCGACGGTCATCCGGATTTGCGGCGGATTTTATTGCCGGAGGAGTGGGTGGGGCATCCGTTGCGGAAGGATTACGACATTCTGACGCAGGATCAGGCTTGGGTGAAGGAGAATTTGGGGATTGAGAGCGGGCAGTAGCGCGATGGAATTGTGATGGATGAGACGCTGACCAAATCGACGGTTGAGACTACGGTGCTGGGCGCCGACGAGATCATTTTGAATATGGGGCCGCAGCATCCTTCTACGCATGGCGTGTTGCGCGTGCGATTGAAGCTGGATGGCGAGCGCGTTGCGGGATCGGAATGCATCATTGGCTACCTGCATCGCGGAGTGGAGAAGATTGCCGAGCATCGCAGCTATCAGCAATTTGCGCCTTACGTGGACCGCATGGATTACGTGGCCGCGGTTTCGAATGGATTGGGTTATTGCGAGGCTGTCGAGAAATTGCTGGGGGCCGAGGCGCCTCCGCGGGCGCGCGTGGTGCGCACAATTTTGACGGAGCTGCAGCGGATCGCCAGCCATTTGGTTTGGTTGGGGACGCATGCACTCGATATTGGCGCGCTTACGCCGCTTTTTTATTGCTTTCGCGAGCGGGAAGAGATTCTGAAGATTTTCGAGAAGTATTGCGGGGCGCGGCTGACGACGCATGCTTTCCGCATTGGCGGATTGCAGTATGAGACTTACGACGGATTTGAAGCTGAAGTGCAGCGCTTCTGTGCGGATTTCGAGAAGCGCATCGTCGAGTACGAAACGCTGTTGACGGAGAATCGCATTTGGCTGGGGCGTACCAAAGGCGTTGGGATCTTGAGCGCGGCGGATGCGATCGCGTTGGCCGTAAGCGGGCCGGTGCTGCGGGCTAGCGGCGTGAAATGGGATATACGCAAAGCGATGCCTTATGCGGCTTATGACCAGTACAAATTCGAGATTCCTACCGGCAAGACCGGCGACACTTACGACCGGTACATGGTGCGCATGGAAGAGATGCGGCAGTCGCGGCTGATTTGCCTGCAGGCGATTGAGAATATTCCTGCGGGGGCGATCATGGCGCGCATCGGGAAAGTGTTGAAGCCGCCGCCGGGCGAGGTTTATCACGCGATTGAGGCGCCCAAGGGCGAATTGGGCTACTACATCGTGAGCGATGGGACCACGCAGCCTTATCGCGTGCGCGTGCGACCGCCTTCGTTCATTAATTTGCAGGCTTTTGACAAGATGGCGCGGGGGAGTTTGGTGGCCGATGTGGTGGCGATTATTGGAACCATTGATATCGTGCTGGGGGAAGTGGATCGCTGAGGCGCGGCGGAAATTTTAAAATTGAAAAAGTGAGTGGAGTTTAGCTGGCGATGATGTTTGGAATCTCTCTCGACGACGTTCGGCCTTACATTTTCCCGCTGATTTATGCGGTGGTGATTGTGGCCGTTCTTCCGCTGCTGGTGGGTTACGTCACGTTGGCCGAACGCAAAATTATGGCGCACATGCAGGCGCGGCTGGGGCCGATGCGCGTTGGGCCGCATGGTTTGCTGCAGCCGATTGCTGACGCGGTGAAATTGATGTTGAAGGAAGACATCACGCCGCGGAATGCGGATGCCTGGATGTTCTGGCTGGCGCCGGTGTTGAGCGTGACGATGGCCTTGCTGGCTTATGCGGCGCTGCCGTTTGGGCCGTCGTTTCAGATTGCCGATCTCGATGTGGGATTGCTGTTCATTCTGGCGGTGAGTTCGCTGGGGATTTACGGCATTGTGCTGGGCGGCTGGGCGTCGAACAGCCACTATTCGCTGCTGGGCGCGCTGCGCAGCGCGGCGCAGCTGGTGAGCTACGAAACGGCTGCGGGGTTAGCGCTGGTGTCGGGGCTTTTGCTCGGGGGATCGCTTTCGATGAAGGCGCTGGTGGACGCGCAGGACCAGATGGGCGTGTGGTTCGTCTTCCTGGCGCCGTTCAGTTTCTTTATTTACATGATCGCGTCCATTGCGGAGACGAATCGCGCGCCATTTGATTTGCCCGAGGCGGAATCGGAGCTGGTGGCCGGTTACATGACGGAATATAGCGGCTTCCGCTGGTCGCTGTATTTCCTGGCGGAATACGCGAACATGATCGTCGTTTCCGGAATCGCGGTAACGCTTTTTCTGGGCGGTTGGATGCGTCCACTGGCCGGCGTGCACATGCACATTTTTAGCTACGACCTGCTGGATCTGCTTCCCGCGCTGATTTTTCTGGGGCTGGCGGTGTGGTGCACGAAGCTCGCCTTGCGGCAGCGCGTGCAGATTCAGAAGTTGGTGATGTTTTTGGTCGTCGGGCTATTTCTCGCGTTGGCCGGAGTGATGGCGTGGTCGCTGACGTCGCCGACAGTAATGCCCGGAGTGCATGGCGCGTTCTGGTTCATCGTCAAGGTGCTGGTATATCTGTACGGATTTCTGTGGTTCCGGTTCACGTTCCCGCGCTATCGCTTCGATCAGCTGATGCGCCTGGGTTGGTATTTTCTGATTCCGCTGGCGCTGGTCAATCTGGTGATGATCGGCATCGGCCTGGTGCTGGTGCAGCAGTGGGGCTGGTGGCTGGGACCCACGATGATCGGCGTGAACGTCGCCACGCTGCTGGTGGCGTTGTGGCTGCTGCGGCAGAGCGAGAAACCTGCAGTTGTCATGCCGTCCGCTGACGACGAGCTGCCGGAAACGGGGCCGGGCGAAATTCGATGATGCTCGATCACATCATTTTCTATTTCTTCGCGGTGTTGGCGGTGGGCTCCGCGGTGATGATGGTCACGCGCCGCAATGCCGTGCACAGCGCGGTCTATCTGATTACCACGCTGCTGGCCACGGCGGGAATTTTCCTGCTGTTGCAGGCCGAGTTTCTTTTCGTGGTGCAAATCATTCTGTACGTCGGTGGAATCATGGTGCTGTTCGTCTTCGTGATCATGCTGGTGAATCTCGACGTGGCCATCAACCAAATGGGATTCAACCGCCAGGCGTGGGTGGGAGGCTTGCTGGCGCTGGTTCTCGGCGGCCTGATGTTCGTCGTGTATCGCAAAGGCGCCGGGGCATTCAGTTTGTCGGAGCCGGCGGGGGCCATGCCGCAACCGAATGCGGAACAGGTGGGCGCGATTCTCTTTCAGAAATATTTTCTGCCGTTTGAGATCGCCTCGATTTTGCTGCTGGTGGCCATGATTGGAGCCGTGGTGATGGCCAAGAGGAAAATCTGATGCTGCCGATCAGCGATTATCTGTACTTGAGCCTGGCGCTTTTTATCATCGGAGTGATCGGCGTGCTGACGCGCCGAAACGTGATCATCATTCTGATGTCTATCGAATTAATTCTGAACGCCGTGAATATCAATCTCATGGCGTTTTCGCGCATGTGGGGCGGAGTGGACGGGCAGATTTTCGCGATCTTTATCATCACCGATGCGGCCGCGGAAGCGGCGGTGGGCTTGGGAATCATCATCGCATTTTTCCGCAATCGTCCGACGGTGCTGGCCGATGAAATGGATTTGCTGAAGTGGTAGCCGAGGGAATCGAGTGAACGCGGCTTTGCCATTCTTTCTCGATCATATCTGGCTGATTCCGGTGTTTCCGCTGGCCGGGGCGGCGCTGATGTTTTTCATCGGGCGCGGGCTGAAGAATTCAGCGGTCAGCGCGATTTGCGTCGGCAGCGTGGCGGTTTCGTTTGTATTTGCGCTTGGCGCGTTTTTCCAGCTGCTCGGTTTGCCGGAAGCGCAGCGCGTAGTGGAGAGAACGCTGTTCGATTGGGTTCCCGCGGTGCCGATGCACACGACTTCGGGAGCGCTGGGGAGTTTCGCGGCTGCGTGGGGATTTCTGCTCGATCCGCTGTCGGCCGTGATGATTCTGGTGGTCACCGGCGTCGGTCTGCTGATTCACATTTATTCCACCGGATACATGGCGCATGAAGGCGGCTACTACCGTTATTTCGGCTACATGAACCTGTTCATGTTCTCGATGCTGTTGCTGGTGCTGGCGAATAATTTGCTGGTGCTGTTTGTCGGTTGGGAAGGAGTGGGGACCTGCAGCTACCTTTTGATCGGGTTCTGGTTCAAGAAAAAATCGGCTTCTGACGCGGGTAAAAAAGCGTTCATCGTGAACCGTGTGGGCGATTCCGGGTTCCTATTGGGGATTTTTCTTACTTCGGCGCTATTGGGAACGATTCGCTTTACGGAAATCGGCCCAGCACTGGTGAATGCGCATATCGCGAGCGGGGCGCCGCTGGTAACGGCGATCGCGCTGCTGTTCTTCTGGGGCGCAACGGGAAAATCAGCGCAGCTTCCGCTCTACGTCTGGCTGCCGGACGCGATGGAAGGCCCCACGCCGGTCAGCGCGTTAATTCACGCGGCGACGATGGTGACGGCGGGCGTTTACATGGTCACGCGCACCAATGCCATCTTTCAGCTATCGCCGCTGGCGATGACTGTCGTAGCCGTTATCGGCGCCCTGACCGCGATTTTCGCGGCCTCCATCGGCGTGCTGCAGAACGATATCAAGAAAGTTCTGGCCTATTCGACGATCTCACAGCTGGGCTATATGTTTCTCGGTTGCGGCGCCGGCGCGTTTGCCGCCGGGATTTTTCATTTGATGACCCACGCATTTTTCAAAGGACTGCTCTTCCTTGCGGCCGGCAGCGTGATTCACGCCATGTCGGGCGAGCAAGACATGACCAAGATGGGCGCGCTGGCAAAGAAGATTCCGACGACCTACCGGACGATGCTGGTAGCCACGCTGGCGATTGCAGGGATTCCGCCGCTCGCGGGCTTTTTCAGCAAGGATGAGATTTTGGAGAAGGCCTTCGAGCGCAGCCCGGCGCTGTGGATCGTGGGCTGGATTACCGCGGGAATAACCGCGTTTTATATGTTCCGGCTGCTGTTCATGACCTTCCATGGCGAATCACATGTGGATCATGAAGTGGAGCACCACATCCACGAGTCGCCGAAATCGATGACCGTGCCGCTGACGATTCTGGCGGTGCTTTCGATCATCGGCGGGTGGATCGGCATCGGCGGGCGATTTGAGAAATTCCTGGAGCCGGTGACGGCGCGAGTGGGCGGGGCGGCAATGACGGCAGAGGTGAGCACGGCGCCGGCGCTGCTATTGATGGTGGCCTCCGTGCTGCTGGCGCTTGTCGGGATTTGGCTGGCGTGGGTGCTGTACATCAAGCGGACGGAATTGGCCGCGACGGTTCGGCGCAATGCGGGCATGCTCTACGATCTGATATTCAACAAATATTACGTGGATCAGATTTACGACTCGATGTTTGTAAATCGCTCCAAGGATCTTGGGCTGGCGCTGGGCATGTTCGACGCAAAAGTGATCGACGGACTGGGCGTGGACGGCGCGGGCTGGCTGACGCGCGCGTTCTCACTCCTATCGATCTGGTGGGACACCTGGATCGTGGATGGTTCGGTGAAGGCCGGAGCGTGGATCGTTTATTTCACGAGCATGCCCATCCGCTTGATTCAGGACGGCGAAATGCAGGAATACATGCTGATCATCGTCATCGGATTGATCGGATTTTTGGGCTATACGGTCTATCTGCTGCACTGGATGCGGTAGCGGGACAGGAAGGAACGGATGCTATTTTCCGATAGCCATATTCTGAGCACGATTTTGTTCACGCCGCTGCTGGGCGCGATTTTGATGCTCTTCATCCCGCGCGAGAACGCCAACGCGCAACGCTGGATGGGAAATCTGTTTCGGCTTTTTGGGGCTGGCGGTTTCGCTGCCGCTGGTTTGGCGCTTCAAATTTGGCGCGCCCGATTTTCAGTTTCAGCAGCGGCTGGACTGGATTCCTTCGATCAACGCGCATTATTTCCTGGGCATCGACGGCATCAGCTTTTTGATGGTGATGCTGACCACGATCCTGGGCGCGCTGGCGATTCTTTCTTCGTGGACGGCAATCCAAAAGCGCGAGAAGGAATACTACATCCTCATGCTGCTGTTGCAGACGGGGATGCTCGGCGTTTTCATGTCCCTCGATTTCGTTTTGTTCTACGTGTTCTGGGAAGTGATGTTGGTGCCGATGTATTTCCTGATCGGCGTGTGGGGCAGCGAACGACGGCTATACGCGGCGATAAAATTCTTCCTCTATACGCTGGCGGGCTCGGTCGTGATGCTGCTGGCAATCCTGGCGATTTACTTCAACGCGCACACTTTCGATATTCGCGAAATTCTGATGTCGCCGCATGCGCTGTTCACCGCGGAATTGCAGACCTGGCTGTTCTGGGGATTTTTCTTCGCGTTTGCGATCAAGGTGCCGATGTTCCCGTTTCACACCTGGCTGCCCGACGCGCATACCGAAGCGCCTACGGCGGGGTCGGTGATCCTGGCCGGCGTTCTGCTGAAGATGGGGACTTACGGATTTTTGAGATTTTCCGTGCCCATGTTTCCGGATGCCACGCTGAAATTTCGCTGGGTGATGATCACGCTTTCGATCATCGGAATTATCTACGGCGCGCTGGTTTGCATGATGCAGAAGGATATGAAGAGACTGATCGCGTATTCGTCGGTCAGCCATATGGGCTTCTGCACGCTGGGAATCTTCGCGCTGACGCCGCTGGGGCTTTCCGGAAGCATCATTCAACAGGTCAATCACGGAATTTCGACTGGGGCGCTGTTCTTGATCGTCGGTGTTTTGTATGAGCGGCGGCATACGCGCTTGATTTCGGAATTTGGCGGGTTCGCGACGCCGATGCCGAATTTCGCTGCGCTGTATTTGATCGTGACGCTGAGTTCGCTGGGCATGCCGCTGCTGAACGGTTTCATTGGCGAATTCACGATCCTGCGCGGGGCGTTTGAAGTGCGCTGGCAGTGGGCGGCCTGGGGCGTGATCGGCGTGGTGCTGGGCGCGGCTTACTTGCTGTGGCTTTATCAGCGCGTGATGTTCGGCAACGTGACCAATCCGGCGAACGAGCTTTTGCCGGATTTGAACTGGCGTGAATGGACCACGATTGGGGTTCTGATTCTCTTCGCCTTCTGGATCGGAATTTATCCCAAGCCGCTCTTCAACGTGCTGGACAGGCCGGTGCAGCAGATCGTGATGCGCTACGATCCCAGCTATTACGCTCCCAAGACAGCGAATGCCGCGCCGGTACTCGATACCACGCCTGTGGGCGCGACGGAGACTCCGGGCGCGCAACAGGAAACGAAATAGCCGCGATGCCGGGACTTCTTCAACTCACGCTGCGCGATTCGGCCGTCATCATGCCCGAGGCGATGCTGGCATTTTTCGGCCTGGGGATCTTGCTGACCGATTTTCTGCTGGGTCCGCGCGAGAAGAAATGGAACGCGCTCACGGCGATGCTGGGCGTGGGCTTTAGCGGCTATTCGCTCTGGAATCTCCGGCAGTTGGCAGGGCAACACGATCAGTTCTTCAACGATGCCATTGTGATCGATCCGTTTTTTGTTTTCTTCGGATTCGTGTTTCTTGCCGCCTCGGCGCTGGTGATCCTGATTTCCGTGAAATATCTGGACATCGAACACGAGCATCACGGCGAGTATTACGCGCTGATGCTGTTTGCCACCGTGGGAATGATGTTTCTGGCGTGCGGCAACGATCTGGTGACCTTGTTTCTCGCCCTGGAGACGATGGCCATCACTTTTTACATTTTGACGGGATTCTTGCGGCGCGACCGGCGCTCCAACGAAGGCGCGATGAAATATGTGTTGCTGGGCGCTTTCAGCTCCGGGATTTTGGCTTATGGATTCTCGCTGCTGTACGGAATTTCCGGTTCGACGAATTTGAATGCCATTGCCAACTCGCTGGCGCAGCGGGCGCCGGGCGATTTGCTGGTTGTCATCGCGATCCTCACGGTTTCTGTGGGCGTCTTTTTCAAAGTTGCCGCCGTGCCGTTTCACCAGTGGGCGCCGGATGTGTATGAAGGCGCGCCGACGCCGATCACCGCCTATGTGAGCGTGGCTTCGAGCACGGCCAGCTTTGCGCTGCTGCTGCGCTTGTTTCTCGGCCCGTTCTGGCCGGTGCGCGCGGACTGGAGCGCGCTGCTGACGGCGGTTGCGGTGCTTTCGTTGACTGTGGGGAATCTGGCGGCGCTCTCGCAGACGAATATCAAGCGGCTGCTGGCGTATTCCTCGATCGGGCATGTGGGCTACATTCTGCTGGGGCTGGTGGCCGGAAACGATCGCGGCCTGAAGGCTATGGCGTTTTATTTGTTCGTGTACGCTTTTTTCCAGTCGGGCGCGTTTGCGATTGTGATTGTGCTGCGACGCAAAGGCGTGATCGGCGACGAGCTGGAGGATTTGAACGGCTTGATTCACCGCAATCCCGGTGCGGCGGTGCTGATGCTGATTTTTCTGCTGTCGCTCGCGGGCATTCCGCCGACGGCTGGATTTATAGCCAAGCTGCTGATTTTCTGGGCGCTGATCGAGACCGGGCATTACACGCTGGCGGTGTTGGCGGTGCTGTACATTCTGCCCGCGGTTTATTACTACTTCAGAATAGCTGCGGCGATGTGGTCGCGTGAGGCCTACGATCAGCAGCGGCCGATGGTATCGCTGGGGCAAGGCGTGGCGCTCGCGGCGATGGTGCTGGTCACGCTGGTGGCCGGCATTTATCCCGAGCCGTTCCTGCGCCTCGCCACGTACTCAATCCTCACGCCCTTCGGTCGCTGAGTTGCCCAGTGCCGCCAGCAGACCCTCCGAGGAAACGTTCTGGAACTTACCGGCAACTCTCGATGGTTATGGAGTTGCCGTTTGTGATGATCGCCGGCGTGATGATCGGCGGCGGAGCGGGATACCTTCTTGATCGTTGGCTGCATACTTCTCCTGCTTTAACTTTGGTTCTTGGCGGGCTTGGATTTGCGGGCGGCATTTGGGAAATTATCAAAAGGCTGACACGCGAGGAGAAGCGCGAAGGCGGCGATGGACAAGGGTGACGCATTCTACGTCGCAGCGGAACGGCGGATTGAATACCTCACGATCGGCGCGGGGCTGATCACCGCGGTCGTCTCGCTTGTGGTGTGGGGTCCGAAGGCGGCGGCCAGTCTGGCGGCAGGCGCGGCTCTGTCGTGGCTGAATTTCCGCTGGATGAAGCAAGGCGTCACCGCGCTCGTGCCTTTGGCGTCCGCGCAAGCGGGTGCTGAAAAAGTCCGCATCCCGAAGAAGGTCTATCTGAAATTTCTCGGCCGCTACGCTTTGTTGCTCGTTGTTGCCTATGTTATTCTTTCACGACTTCGATTGCCCGCCACGTTCTTGATCGCGGGCCTGTTTGCGGTCGTAGCGGCGGTACTCCTGGAAATGATCTTCGAGTTGTTTGCCGGCTGGGGTGGTCCGTCGGCGAGCGAATCCTGAGCGCGGAGAGCGGAAGACGTGGAACAACCGATTTGGGTCACGGTGTGGGTGAACCGGCTGCTGGGCAAAGCGGCCTTGGCGCTGCTTGCCGCTCTGCACATTCGGCCCGCCAATCCCGAATACCCCATTCCCAACCACATCGCCATGGAACTCTTCATATTTCTCATCGCCATTGTATTTTTCCTCTGGCTTAGGACGCGCATTTCCGTCGATCGCCCGGGCGCCACGCAGCAGTGCATGGAAATGCTGCTCACTAATCCCATGGGCGTAGGCGTGAAAGACCTGCTCGACGACAACGTCGGCCACGGCGGGGAGAAATATCTCGCGATGCTTGGCAGCATCGGATTCTTCGTGCTGCTTTGCAATTTAATCAGCATCATCCCGACGCTGGAGTCTCCTACCGCGGAAAAGTCCGTTCCTTTCGGGCTCGCTATCCTGGTTTTTCTCTACTACAACTGGACTGGCATCGCAAAGCACGGCCCCTTCGGCCACGCCAAGCACTTCCTGGGTCCGGTTCTGGCAATGTCCCCGATCATGCTGCCGATTGAAATCATCAGTAATCTGGCGCGGTTGCTGTCGCTGACTGTCCGTCTTTGGGTCAATATGTTTGTCAGTGAGATGCTTTATGGATTGTTCCTCGGTTTGACGCTGGCGTTGTTCATTTTCGTAGGTAAATTGAATTCCCTTGGGTACGTCTTGGGAGTGCTTCCGCTGGTGGCGCCTGTACTTTTCATCTTGCTTCACATTTTCGTCGCGGTGTTACAGGCTTTTGTGTTCACCATACTTCCGGTCATATACGTTTCCGGCGCGGTCGCCGAAGAGCACTAATCGCATTCGCTGAAAAGGAATCATAGACGTCGCGGCATTTTCGCCGCTCCAGTGTGATCCCGGCTGCTTGAGGATGACGGGAGCCACCTCCTGGCGGCTAATTCATAAAGGGGGAAGTCAGATGAGAACATTCTCGTTTTTTGTGGTGGCCGCGCTGGCCGTGGTGCTGTTCGCCCCGGCGGCGTTCGCCGCGGATCAGGCCCCGGGAGCGGCCGTAAACTGGGTCGCCATCACCTCGGGTTTTGCGATGGCCATTGCTTCGGCCGCAGGGGGGTACGCCCAGGCCGTAGCCACGGCCTCGGCTTGCGAAGGTTTGGCCCGTAATCCCGGCGCAGGCCCATTGATTCGATTCGCGCTGATTTTGGCGCTCGTGCTGATCGAGTCCATGGCGCTCTATACGTTTGCGATCATCTTCGTGAAGGTAAAGTAGCTCGGAATCGCATCAGAACTGACGGGGCCCGGAGGCGCTTGGCGCTTCCGGGCTTTTTTTTAATCGCAACAGCTGCGCACAAAAATCGCCGTAAGTTCTTGAAAACAAAGGGACGAGCTCGCTTTTGTCCGCAACAAAACGCGTGCTTTTCGAATGTTCGCTAGCGCAGCGAGAGGGCGGAAAGCAGGGCGAAATGCATGACACGGCTGGGGAAGAAGCCCAGGTAGATTGTGCCGGCAGCACTTAGGGCTAGTGCCGTGGCGATGGCCGGAGTTACGGCTATTGGCTGGAATTCCTTTTGCGGATCCCAGAAATACATGGCGATGATTACGCGAAGATAGTAGTAGGCGCCGACTACGCTGTTTAGCGCCGCGATCACTACGAGCCAGATTACGCGAGAATCCAGCGCGGCCTGGAAAGCGTAAAACTTACCCAGGAACCCCCCGGTAGCAGGCAATCCCAATAGAGACAGTAGAAAGAGTGCAAAGCAAGCGGCCAGGGCCGGCTGTTGCGTGCCGAGGCCGGCGTAGTCTTTGATGTCCAGGCGCTTTTCGCCTGGGCCGCCGAGATGCGCGACAACCAGGAATGCGCCTAGCTTCATCAGCGCGTAGGCTGCTAGATAGAAGAGCACCGCCGCTATGCCTATCTCGGTGGAGGCGGCAAACGCTACCAGAATGTAGCCGGCGTGGGCTATCGAGGAATAGGCGAGCATGCGCTTGACGTTGGTCTGTGTCAGCGCCGCCAGGTTGCCGATGCACATCGAGAGAACGGCGGCGATCCAGATGGCCCAGAACCAGAGATGATCGGCGCTGCCGAACGCGGTGTAGAAGATGCGCAGCATCAGCGCGAACGTGGCGGCCTTGGGACCGGAGGCCAGGACTGCGGTGACCGGCGTCGGCGCGCCTTCGTAGACATCGGGCGCATAGATTTGGAAGGGCGCGGCTACTACCTTGAAGCCCAGGCCTACGAACATCATGGCGAGGCCCAAGGCCAGGAGCGCCGAGACGTTCGAGTTCGCCAGTGCGGCCTGGATGCCGTCGAAGTGCGTTGTACCTGTTGCGCCATAGACCATGGCGATGCCGTAGAGGAAGAACGCCGTGGCGAAGGAGCCGAGGACGAAATATTTGAGCGAGGACTCGTTAGATTTGACGGCGTCGCGGCGAAAGCCGGCGAGGATGTAGGTCGAAATGGAGCTCATCTCGAGTCCGAGGAACGCGGTGATCAGTTCGCCGGCGCCTCCGAGGATGCCCATTCCCGCGGTGGCGAAGAGGAGCAGCGAATAGAATTCGCCGCGCTGGATGCGTTCGTTATCGAGATATTGGATGGAGCCCAGCGTGGCGAGAATCGCCACTACCAGGACGATGGCGTGGATGAAGAGACTGAAATCGTCGGCGTGCATCAGGCCGCTGTACGCGTCGCCGGGATGCAGCGCGACGAGGCGGAGCGAGGCTAGCGCGCCTACGCCACCCGCCAGAGCCAGCCATGCGGAAACTCGCTTGCGGGCCGGCGCAAGGAAAGGATCGACCAGCATGATGACGATGCCGGTGAAGCAGAGGATCACCTCGGGCGCGACGCGGTAGAGATTCGCGAGCTGCTCGGCGGAAATTTGGAGCGCGGCAGGCATCGCGATTATTTCGCTCCCTCCGATGAATTCGGGACGGCTAGCTCGGCGGCTGCCAGCTTTGTGCTGGCGATCTGCGGTGCGGGCGTTGCTATTGGCGGCATAACTCGCGCCGGGGCGGTACGCGCGTCATAGGCGCGCTGGCGAGTCATCTGCCGCAACAGATTGTCGGATGAGGACTGCATGCGCTGCGTGAAGAGGGGCGAGGCCACGCCCATGAAAAGGATGATTACCGAGAGAGTGGCGAGAATGATGCGCTCGCGAGTGCTGGCGTCGGGCAGCGTTTTATTCTTCTCAACCGTGACATCCCCGAAGATCACTCGCTGATAGGCCCACAGCAAATAGATCGCCGATAGCACGGCGCCGGTGGAGGCCCAGGAAGCCCACGCAGCATGATGCTCGAACACGCCGACCAGAATCAGGAATTCACCTATGAATCCGTTGAGCAGAGGGAGCGCTAGCGAGGAAAGACACGCGAACAGGAAAAACGCGGAGAGAACCGGCATCGGCGTGGCCAGGCCGCCGTACTGTTTGATTTCGAAGGTGTGGCGGCGATCGTAGAGCATGCCGACAACGAGGAAGAGCATGCCAGTCGAAACGCCGTGATTGAGCATTTGGTAGATCGCACCCTGAATGGAAATGGTGCTGAAAGCGAAGATGCCGAGAACGACGAAGCCCAGATGGCTGACCGAGGTATAGGCGACGAGGCGCTTTAGGTCGGTTTGGACTGTCGCGACCAGAGCGCCATAGACGATGCCGATGATGGCTAGCACAGCGATGTAGGGCGCGAGGCGATGCGCCGCTTCCGGGAAGAGCGGGAGGCAGAAGCGCAGCATGCCGTAAGTGCCGAGCTTGAGCATTACGCCGGCGAGAATCACGGAGCCGGCCGTTGGAGCTTCGGTGTGCGCGTCGGGCAGCCAAGTGTGGAATGGGAAGAGCGGCACTTTGATGGCGAAGGCCAGGAAGAACGCGCCGAAGAGCAGCAATTCGTCGCGGGCGTACATGGGCTCGAGCAATTGGCCCGAGGCGAGATGCGCTTGAATCGCGGGCAGATCGAACGAGCCTGTCAGTTTGTAGAGCCAGACGATGGCTACGAGCATCAGGATCGAGCCGAACATGGTGTAGAGAATGAATTTCACCGCGGCGTAAATGCGGCGGTCGTGGCCCCAGATGCCGATTAGGAAGTACATGGGAATGAGCATGACTTCCCAGAAGACGAAGAAGAGGAAGAGATCAAGGGAGAGGAAGACGCCGATGAGGCCGACCTCGAGAACGAGGAGCATCACGAAGAATTCCTTCACGCGCATGGTGATGCTTTGCCACGAGGCGAGAATCGAGAGCGGCGTGAGAAATGCGGTGAGAATTACGAGGAAGATGCTGATGCCATCGACACCAAGGTGATAGTGAATCGGCGGATAGGCGATCCAGTCATGGAACTCGACGAGCTGATAGCCGGGCGTGGCCGAGCTGAACCCGAGCAACAAGAGAAGCGAGACGATGAATTCGGCTACCGAAATGCCCAGCGCGATGCGGCGGACCCAGACGTGATCGTCGCGCTTGAGCAGAAGAATGGCGGCCACGCCGACTAGCGGCAGGAACGTGACGACGGTCAGCAGATAAGATTGCGTTGGCACGTCAGCGCACCATTCCCCAGACGCTAAGAACTAGAACGGTCACTCCAACCGCGCCTATCACCACCCACGTGGCATAGCTGCGGGCGTTGCCGGATTGTATTTGGCGCAGTTCGCCGCCCAATTCGCGGGCGCCGCGGGCCACACCGTTTACCGTGCCGTCGATCACGGTTTCGTCCACCGCGTGCCAGAAAACATTCGTTGAGATCCAGAGGAGCGGCCGGACGATCAGCGCGAGATAAATTTCGTCCACGTAATACTTGTTGAGCAGAAGCTTGTAAGGTCCGCGCAAACTTTCGGCGAGCTTTTTTGGCAAGTCGGGGCGGCGGATGTAGAACCACCAGGCGGTGAGGAAACCAATTATGGCGACGATCACGCCGGGAGCGAGGAGGCTTTTTATCAGGGCGTTGCTGGCGGTCTCGCCCGCGCCGGTATTTTCGGCTAGGGCGGCGGACGCGGCTGGAGCACCCGATTCGAACACAGGGCGCAGGAAATTGTCGAAATGATTGGGACCGCCGAGCATGGTGGGAGCGGCGAACCAGCCTCCGGTTACGGCGAGGATGGCGAGAAGAATCAGCGGCACCGTCATATTTTTCGGCGATTCATGGACGTGAACTTTGTGCTCGTCGAAGCGCTCTTCGCCGAAGAAGGTCAGGAACAAGAGGCGGAACATGTAGAACGATGTGAGCATGGCGCCGAGTATGCCGAGCGTCCAGAGGGTGAGATTGGCGTAGGGGCCGTGCTGGGCGGCGTCGAGAATTTCTTCTTTGCTGAAGAAGCCGGAGAAAAGCGGGATGCCGGCGATGGCCAGCGTGGCGGCCAGCATGGTCCAGTAGGTGATGGGGATTTTTTTGCGCAGGCCGCCCATGTTGCGCATGTCCTGCTCGCCGCCCATGGCGTGAATCACGCTGCCCGCGGCCAGGAAGAGCAGGCCTTTGAAGAAGGCGTGAGTCATGAGATGGAAGATACCGGCAGCGTAGGCTCCGACGCCGCAGCCGAGGAACATGTAGCCGAGTTGCGAGACCGTTGAATAGGCGAGAACTTTTTTGATGTCGGTTTGAACCAGGCCGATGGTGGCGGAATAGAAGGCGGTGACGGCGCCTACGGTGGCGACCACGAACATGGCGAGCGGGGCGTGGGAATAGAGAATGTGCATGCGCGCGACCATGTACACGCCTGCGGTGACCATTGTGGCGGCGTGGATTAGGGCGCTGACCGGCGTAGGGCCTTCCATCGCGTCGGGTAGCCAGACGTACAGCGGCAATTGCGCGGATTTGCCGATGGCTCCGGCGAAGAGCAGCAGCGCGATGGCGGTGAGCGTGCCGATTTGCGCGGGGCTTTCCACTGGCATGCCTGCGACTTTTTGGAAGATATCTCCGAAATTTACGGAGTGAAACGTCCAGAAAGCGAGCAGCACGCCGATGGTGAAGCCCACGTCGCCAATGCGCGTGACGATGAAGGCTTTCTTGCCAGCGTCGGCTGCCGATTTGCGCAAGAACCAGAAGCCAATCAGCAGGTAGCTACACAGGCCGACGCCTTCCCACCCTACAAACATCAGGACGAGATTTCCGGCCATTACTAAAGTGAGCATGAAAAACATGAAGAGATTCAGATAGCTGAAGAAGCGGTAGTAGCCGCCTTCGTGGGCCATGTAGCCGGTGGAATAGATGTGGATCAGGAGGCCGACGCCGGAGACGACGAGGAGCATCACGATGGTGAGTTGATCGACCTGGAAATTGAAATCGGCTCGGAAGCTTCCGGCAATCATCCAAGGAGCGTAGGAGCGCACCCAGGGAATTTGCGCGGCGGGCAGGGCGAGGAATTCGCGAACGAGTTCGAGAACTGCTAGAAATGCCAGCGACACGGAGCCGACGCCGATGGCGTTCACTCGCGATTGGGGCCACTTCTTGGCGAGCAGCCCATTCACCGCGGCGCCCGCGAGCGGCAGGATGGGGATAATCCAGAGATTGTTGAGAATTATGGGCATCAGAATTTTAGCGAATCAACGTTCTCGATGTTGAGCGACTGGCGATTGTGAATGACGGTGATGGCGATGGCCAGGCCGACTGCGGCTTCTGCCGCCGCGACTACGATTACGAAGAATACGAACACCCAGCCATCGTGCGCGGCGCCGCGGGCGCGATCGAAGGCCACAAAGGCGAGATTCACGGCGTTGAGCATCAACTCGATGGCCATGAAGATGGTGATGATGTTGCGTTTGAATATGAACGCCAGGACACCGAGGCCAAACAGAATGGCACTCAGGACTAAAAAGTAGGAAATGGGTATGGCGCTCATGTGTCCCTCTTGGCCAGGACTACTGCGCCGATGAGCGCGATGAGAATCAAAATCGAAGTGATTTCAAAGGGGAAGAGGTAGGACTTGAAAAGCAGCGTGGAGAGATCGCGAGTGGGATCGCCCGGGGCGATCGTGGGAGTCGCTGCGTGGCCACCGATGGCAGCGCGGGAGAGCCAGTAGATCAGTTCGACGGTAAGGAAGATGCCCAGCGGCCAGCCGACGTAGTGCGCCATTTTGCTGAGGTTGGTGCGCTCTTCTTCGCCGGCATTTAGAAGCATGATGACGAAGACGAAGAGAACCATGATCGCGCCGGCGTAAACGATGATCTGCACGGCGGCGATGAATTCAGCGCCGAGCAGAAGATAGAGCACGGCTAACGAAACCATTACTAGAATCAGCGCCAGGGCGCTATGGATTGGTTCGCGGAGGAAAATCATCAGCAACGCGCCAATTACGGAGAAGCCGGCGAAGACGAAGAAAAGAATGAGCGGCAGCGTCATCGGTTGCGCACCATTACGACGAAGGCCGTGACTACCAGATTCGCGAGCGATACGGGCAAGAGAAACTTCCAGCCGAAATCCATCAGTTGGTCATAGCGGAAGCGCGGGAGCGTGCCGCGCGTCCACACGTAGAAAAACAGGAAGAAGCCGACCTTGAGCAGGAACCAGAACGGTCCCTGGACGACCGGCATCACGGCGGGGATGAGGCACAGCGCGCCAAACACGATGGCGAGTACTGTGACCACCGCCAGCTGGATGCGCGCGATGCCCGATTGTTTCGTGGCGGTATCGTATAAGAGCCAGAGTCCGCCGAGCAGCAGGCAAGCGCCGGGGAGATAGAGCTGCCAGGTCCAGCGATCGGGGAAGGGAGAAAGCCAGCCGCCGAAGAAGAGGATCGTGGCCAAGCAGGAGACGGTGATCATGTTGGCGTATTCGGCCATGAAGAACATGGCGAACTTGAAGCTGGAGTATTCGGTGTGAAAGCCGGCTACGAGTTCGGTTTCTGCTTCGGGAAGATCGAAGGGCACGCGATTCGTTTCGGCGATGGCGGCGATGAAGTAGCAGAAAAAGCCTACGAGCTGCGGGATGACATTCCATTTGGGAATGAAGTGATACCAGTGGCCACTCTGCGTGGTAATCAGCTCATTGAAATTTAATGTGCCTGCTAGCAGAACTACTCCGACGACCGAAAGCGTCAGCGAAACTTCGTAGCTGACCATCTGCGCGGAGCTGCGCAGACCGCCCATAAGCGGATATTTGCTGTTCGAAGACCAGCCGGCGAGAGCGACGCCGTAGACGCCCATGGAAGTGATGGCGAAGAGGAACAGCAGGCCGAGGCTGACGTTGGCGATGCCGAGATTCGTGGGCACGCCGAGAATGCTGATCGTTGCGGGGCCGAAGGGGATCAGCGCGATGGTGGCCATGGCCAGCGAGAGCGCCAGAAACGGAGCGAGAACATACACGAAGCGGTCGGACGCGGGCGGCGTGACGTCCTCTTTGAATAGGAATTTGACGCCGTCGGCCAGCGGCTGCAGCAATCCATGCGCGCCAACGTAAAGAGGGCCGACGCGCGCTTGGATGCGGGCGACGACTTTGCGCTCGAACCAGGTGAGATAGGCAAGCGCCGTCATCAAAACAAAGATGAGGACGACGACCTTGACTAGCGATACCACCAGGATTGGATGTTGGGCGACGAACTCCACGGCGTATCTTTGGCCTCGTTGCACGAATTGAGCCGCGAGCAATAGCGGCCCAGCGTGCCGCTTGAAAACAGATTGTCGTGCGATGAATACACTGCTCCTACAGGGGCCGAATAGGAATCGTCAACGGATTGCGGTGCTGCGGCGGTGCGTTCCGCGCCTCCGGCGAGAAGATTGGCGAAGGAGACGCGATAGCCGGCGACATTTTGGCGAATTTCTTCGAAGGCGGATTCCGGCGTGCGCAGACGAACGGCCGGGCCCATGCCTAGTTGCGAAAGTTGATAGGAGAGAATTCGCAATAGATCGAAATCGCTGCGCGGGCCTTGGGGATCGATGGAACGGTGCGTGAGTTGGATTTCGCCTGAGGTGCTGGTTAGCGTGCCGTCTTTTTCGTAGGTGGAGGCGGCTGGGAGAACGACGTCGGCGAGTTTTGCTGTGTCCGTGAGGAAAAGATCCTGGACGATTAGCAGGTCGAGACCACCGAGTTTGTCTGCTTGCTTCGCGCCCAGAGTTTTCGCCGGATTTGCGCCTACGACATACAGGGCTTTGAGTTTTCCTGAGGTGGCGGCTTCCATCATTTGCTGCGTGTTCAGGCCCGGCGTTGCAGGAATTTCGCCGCCCCAGAGTTTGCTGAATCGAGCGCGCTCGTTGGCGTCGGCGAGCGAGGCGTAGCCGGGCAAGCGATCCGGGAAGACGCCCATGTCCGCGGCGCCGCGCGAATTGGCGTAGTCGCCGAGGGCCATCAGGCGCGTGGTTCCCTGGAGCCGCGAGGCGTAGGCGACGAGATCGCGGAGCGCGGCACCAGTGATGCTTGCGCCAAAGAGGATCACCGCGTCGGTCGCTTGCTCGAGCGCTTCCTTTAACTTCGAGAGTTGCTCGGCGGTTTCAGATTTGATGTTGCCTTCGCCGGTGGCGAGCAAATGAAGCGCGGCGGCTTCGCCTTCGGGCGCGGCGTTGACGGTCAGCGTGGCTTTGCGCTCCAGCTTTGACGGCTGCGAATTGATCAGATACAGGCGCGCATTGTGATGACGAATGGCGGTGCGAATCTGCCAGGCGACCAGGGGATTTTGCTGCGATGGATCATTGCCGATTACCAGGATGGTGTTCGCGGCATAAATATCCGCCATCGTGGCTTGCGCTTGCGCGGTGTGCGGCCCGAGGGCTGCGGCCAGGCCGGCATAGTCGGCGGTGCGATGGTGATCGAGATTATTGGTGCCGAGATTGAGACGCGCGAAGCGATTGAGGAGATAGTTTTCCTCGTTCGTGGTGTGATTGGAGCCTATGACACCGATAGATGAGGCTCCGCTTTTGTCCCGGACTTGCTTCAGGCGTCGCGTGATTTCTTCGAAGGCATCTTCCCAGCTCGCGGGCGTCAGTTTGCCGTTGCGGCGAATGAGAGGTTGGCGCAGTCGTTCGGGATGATTTGTGAAATCGAAGGCGAAGCGGCCTTTGCCGCAGAGGAATTCGCCGTTGACGCCGGACTGATCGCGATTGTTGGCGCGCAGGATTTCGTTGTTGCGGACGCTGAGAGTGGTCTTGCAGCCGTTGGAGCAGTGCGTGCAGGGCGTGGGGACGTAGGTCATTTCCCATGGGCGCGTTTGATAGCGATAGGTGCCGCTGGTGAGCGCGCCTACGGGGCAGATGTCGATGCAGGCGCCACATTCTTCGCAATTCAGAGCGCCTGAGGTATTCGGCAGAATCACCGAATGAACGCCGCGCGCGCCGACGCCGAGAGCTTTGACATCCATGCCTTCATCGCAGACGCGCACGCAGCGGAAACAGAGAATGCAGCGCGGGGCGTCGTAATAGACGAGCGGCGACCATTTTTCTTCGGGATAGTGCAGTTTCTCTTCGGCGAATCGGCTGTGATCGAGGCCGTAGCGGAAAGTCATGTCCTGCAATTCGCATTCGCCGCCCTTGTCGCAGACGGGGCAGTCGAGCGGATGATTGGAGAGCAGGAACTCGAGCATGTTTTTGCGGGCGTCGTGGACCTGCGGCGTGTCGGTGCGGACGACCATGCCTTCGGTCGCGACGAGCGTGCAGGCCGTCTGCAGCTTGGGCATTTTTTCGACTTCGACCAGGCACATGCGGCAGGCGGCTTGGAGTGAAAGTCCCTTGTAATAGCAGAACGACGGGACTTCCATCTCCATGCGCTTGGCGGCATCGATCACGAGAGTGCCGGCGGGCACGGCGACTTTCTTCTCGTTGATCGTGAAGTTAATTTGTTTTTGTTCGGCCATGAAATCTTTGTTCTACCGCTACGCCAGAACTAGCAAATCGTTCGCGGGCCTATAGGCGCACTTGCCCTTCAGATGATCTTCGAATTCGTTCTTCCACTTCTTGACGATGCTGATCGTTGGCATGGCTGCGGCGTCGCCGAGTGGACAGAAGGTCTTACCCAGCATGTTCTGCGCCAGTTCGCCTACCAAGGGTATATCTTCGGCGCGGCCGCCGCCTTCGTGAAAGCGGTCGAGCATCTTGCGCAACCAGGCTGTGCCTTCGCGGCAAGGAATGCACCAGCCGCAGGATTCGTGAGCGTAGAAATGCATGATGCGCCGCGCCAGGTCCACCATGCAGGTGTCCTCGTCAATCACAACCATGCCGCCGGAGCCTAGCATCGAGCCGGCCTTGGCGACAGAATCGTAATCCATGGAAATATCGATTTCCTCGGCTTTAAGGAGCGGGCAGGAGCTGCCGCCCGGGATCACCGCTTTCAGTTTCTTGCCGTCGCGGACACCGCCGCCGAGCTCTTCGATCGCGCGCTTCATGTTCAGGCCGAGCGGCACTTCGTAAATGCCGGGACGATTCACATGGCCGGAGATGCAGAGCATGCGCGTGCCGCCGTTCTTCGGCGTGCCGAGGCCGGCATACCATTCGCCGCCGCGAAGAATGATCGAAGGAACAGCGCTGAGCGATTCAACATTGTTGATTACCGTCGGGCAGCCGTACAGGCCTACAACAGCAGGGAAGGGCGGTTTGATGCGCGGATAGCCGCGCTTGCCTTCGAGTGATTCCATTAGCGCGGACTCTTCGCCGCATTCGTAGGCGCCGGCGCCAGTGTGGGTGTAGAGATCGAAGCTAAAATCGGTGCCGAGAATATTCTGACCTAGATAGCCAGCGGCGTAAGCCTCGGCTAACGCGGCGTCCATGATGTCGAGGACGTAGCGGTATTCTCCGCGAATGTAAATGTAGCCCTGCTTGGAGCCGATGGCGCGGCCGGCGATGGCGATGCCCTCGATCAATTGGTGCGGATCGTGCTCCATCAGCGGGCGGTCTTTGCAGGTGCCGGGCTCGCTCTCATCGGCGTTGCAGAGAATGTATTTCGGTTTCGGGGAATCCTTAGGCACGAAACTCCACTTCATGCCGGTTGGGAATCCAGCGCCGCCGCGTCCACGAAGATTCGATTTCTTGACTTCTTCGATAATCGCCTCGGGGGCCATTTCCTTGACCGCTTTTTCCAGGGCCTTATAGCCGTCGTTCTGGCGATAGACATCAATCTTGCGTGAATTCGGAATGCCGAAGCGGCGGCTGATAACCGGCACCTCGATTTCGTTGCGCTCGTGCAGTGAGCCGGTGGTGCAGGCGGCGGGCTTGGTCTTCATGCCGGTTTGCAGCTGCTCGAGAAGTTCATCCACGAGAATTGGCGTCAAATCTTCGTAGAAATCGTAATTCACCTGCATGCATGGCGCACCGGTGCAGGCGCCCATACATTCAACTTCTTCCAGCGAAAATGTGCCCGAGGAGGAGACTTCTTTGTGGCCGATTTCCAGGCGCTTCTTCAAGTGCGCGAGCAATTCGTTTCCGCCGCGCAACATGCAGGAGACGTTGGTGCAAACCTGGATGTGATACTTGCCCGCGGGCTGGCGGCGCAGCATGGAATAGTAAGCCATCGTCTCGGTGACTTGGGTCATGTTCAGGTCGAGACGCCGCGCAATCTCGGCAAGAACGTCGTCGCCGACGCAGCCGTAATAATCCTGCGCGTACATCAGCATGGGAATCAGGGCGGAGCGTTTCACCGGATAGCGGCCACAGAGCTGTGTGAACTTCGCGTCGAGGGTGGCGGGAATTTGCAGCGGACGGCTCTGCTCGGCAGGCGTCATCGGTCCACTTCTCCGAGGACGATGTCGGTAGTGCCGATGCAGGCTACGACGTCAGCGATGAGGCGCCCGATTACCAGCTTCGGCAGCGCCTGGAGATTTACGAAGGAAGGCGCGCGCACTTTGACGCGGGCGGGCTTCGTCGAGCCATCGCTGGCCACAAAAAACCCGAGTTCGCCGCGTGGCGATTCAATGGCCTGATACACTTCGCCGGGCGGCGGCGAAAATCCCTCGGTGTAAATTTTGAAGTGATAGATCAGGCCCTCGATCGAAGTTTTCATTTCTTCCCGAGACGGCGGGATAATGCCGGGAGCTTCGGTGCGAATGGGGCCTGCGGCGGGGATTTTGCTCATGGCCTGACGGACGATCTTGGCGCTCTCGCGCATTTCGGCCACGCGGCACAAATAGCGCGCGTAACAGTCGCCGTCCGTATGCACAGGGACGTCGAAGTCGAATTCCTCATAGCTGCAATAGGGGAAATATTTGCGGACGTCGTAGTCCACGCCACTGCCGCGCAAAGTCGGTCCGGAGACGCCCAGGGCGATGGCATCTTCGGCGCTCAAACAGCCGATGCCCTTGGTGCGTGCAAGCCAGATGCGATTCTGGGTGAGCAGATTTTCATACTCCGCAATGCGCGCAGGAAAAGCGTCCAGGAAACGCGCGACTCGATCAAGCCAGCCCGGCGCAGGTTCGAGGGCCAGGCCTCCGACGCGGAAATAGCTGGTCATCATGCGCTGGCCGGAGAGCATCTCAAAAATTTTCAGAATTTCTTCGCGCTCGCGGAAGCCATAGAGGAAGACGGACATCGCGCCAAGATCGATCGCGTGGGTGCCCAGCCAGACGAGGTGCGAAGCGATGCGCTGGAGCTCAGTCAACAGCACGCGGATGTATTGGGCGCGCTTGGGCACTTCGATATCGAGAATGCGCTCGACGGCGAGGCAATAGCAGAGATTGTTCGAAAGGGGCGCGAGATAGTCGAGCCGATCGGTCAGCGTGATGGCTTGTGAATAAGTCTTGGCCTCGCAGCTTTTTTCGATGCCGGTGTGGAGATAGCCGATATGCGGCTTGGCGCTGACGACGATTTCGCCGTTCAGCTCCAAAACCACGCGCAGCACGCCATGGGTAGAAGGGTGCTGCGGCCCCATGTTCAGGACCATCGTTTGGGCAGCGCCGGTCGGAGTTTCAACGGTCGTGGGCATCAGCGGTAACCCTCGACCGGATAGTCTTTGCGCAGTGGATAACCTTCCCAATCGTCGGGCATGAGGATGCGCGTCAAATCGGGATGACCCTCGAAGCGAATGCCCATCAGGTCGAAAGCCTCGCGCTCATGCCAGTTCGCAGCCGGCCATACCGAGACAACCGATGGCGCGACCGGATCTTGCCCCGAAAGACGGACCTTAAGGCGCAGGCGGGAGCGGCGCTCGAGCGACACCAGGTGATAATTCAGCTCGAAGCGCGGCTCGATGGGAAATTTGTCCACAGCCGTAATATCGGAGAGAAAGGCGAAACGCAGACCGGGATCCGTGGCCAGGAATTCGCAGGCGCGACGCAGGTGCTCGCGCGGGACGACGATAGTCGTCTCGCCGCGAAAGTCAATCACTTCAGCCACGGACTGGGAGTCCCAGTCCTTCAGCTTGCGGATAAACGAATCCTTTTCCAGGTCCGGCTTTTCCACTGTGGTATCTATTCCGGCGAACGCTCTAGCGGTTCCAGTCGAGCGCGCCTTTCTTCCAGAGGTAAACGTATCCGGCCAGCAAAATTATAATGTAGAGCAGCATCTCGACAAAGCCGAAGAGACGCAAATCATGGTACACAAGGGCCCAGGGATAAAGAAAAATCGCCTCGATGTCGAATAAGATGAAGATGAGGGCTACGAGATAATATTGAACCGAAAAGGGTTGCCGCGCATCTCCGGTTGGGCGGATGCCACACTCATAGGGCTGATCTTTGAAGTGGTTCGGCTTGCGCCGGCCAAAAAGCACCGAAACAGTGAGAATCGCGCCGGAAATACCCATGGCCGCCAGGAACATCAACAGCAGCGGGCCGTAGGCGTCGAGTACGTTACCGTTCATAATCTGGGGCATACTTATCATACCGACGAGAACGAGGGGCGGTCAAATCGGAGAGACGGGGGGAACTACGGAAGCTGCCGATTGGCAAACGGCGGCTCCCTAAGTAGTGCGGAGATGAATTTGGGCTTCAATACCGACGTGCGGGTAGGCGATCACGCCTATCACGTGCAGACGGAAGACCGCGGGCCGCATTACGGCAAGATCGATACCGCCGTATATGTGCGCGGGCGCGTTGTACACAAGCGCTCCACCAGCTATTCCGATCTGCAAGGCGGCATGGAGGCCAGCGAAGACGTTCGCCGAGCGCGCGTGGAATTCCAGCACCGGGAAATCATTGAGGCTTTGCGCGCCGGCACTTTGAAACTGGACGATTATCAATTCCCGAAAGAAGTTCCGGCGCAGCCTGTCGAGAGGCCGGGAATCACAATTCAAATTTTGAATCCTAGCTCGTGGCTTGCGAACGGGCAGTGCGATCTGCAATTGGAAATTCGCCGGCGCGATGCGTCGCACGCGACTGCCGCGGGCGCTCATGTCAATGTCCACCTTGACGGCGTGGACGATTCCCCGCAGATGGCGGCGCATTGTGACACCAACGGACATGTGCGAATTCGATTCCCGATGCCAGTTAATGCGGCGGACGGCGCAGCGCTGGTGATTCAGGCTCACTCGGACGCCGGCGATGGCGAGGTGCGGTTCAACTTGCGTACGCGCAAGAAGACTCCGGCGGGTACGGCGTGAAAATCAAAGTCAATGGAGAGTCCCGAGAGGTGCCTGACGGATTTACGGTCGCCGTTCTCCTTGGGCACCTGGAAATGAACGCCGGGCGAGTGGCCGTGGAGCGAAATTTGGATGTCTTGCCGCGAACATTATGGCCGGAGACGCGAGTGGTAGAAGGTGACTCCTACGAAATTGTGCAACTGGTAGGCGGCGGATAGTAAAAAATCCCTCTCGCCGCGTTTATTTTATGGCTCACTTTATACTGCCGCGGTTGATTTGCGATTAAGATTGCTACATGCCGACGATTCCTGCCGGGGTGCAAGCGGACTACGCGGCGCCAGCGGTACTGGCCGCCTTCTCGGTGTCTAGCACCAGAAGCAGCGCGGCGGGCAATTTGTAAACTCCGGTGACCAATTCGCGAGCCACTCCCTGTAGCGTTTCTGGAGGGCGGGAGAAATCCTGCGCCGCGACTTCACGGACGTCGCCAATTTCATCTACGAGAAGGCTGACGGCGCTTTCGGCCGTTCGCACCACGACGTTGATGGGCGGCGTGTCCGTGGTGCGACTGCGAAGTTTGAGTTTCATGCGCAAATCAATGGCTGGAATGATTTGACCGCGGAGATTGATCAGGCCACTCAGAACTTGCGGCATCAGCGGCACGCGCGTCATGGGTTGATACAGAATCACTTCTTGAACGCGCTGGACATCGATCCCGAAGAGCAATCCGTCCACATAAAACGTGCAGAATTGCAGTCCTTGCGCCATATCTCTTGCTTCGGCAATCGGGGAAGACTCTTTAGTTGCCTGCGTGCCGTGGAAAACGACGGAGACGTTGCAAGATTCGTTGTGTCCCAAGCCGGAGAAGAATACGATTTGCGAGCGCTCTGTTTTGTCGGGTATCGCGAATGATTCCAGCGGGACAAGAACTTGAGGCTATGGAGACCGTCTATGAATGCTCTGCGCCTGCGCCAATGTGGTCTAGCCGTGCTCGCCGTTGCTTTGACAATCGCGACAGTAGTTGCAAGTGGGTTGGGACAAACAGCTAATTCCAAGGCGGGCAATCTGGATCCGGCCGTGCTGGCATATAAACTCCCGGACCAGATTGAGTGGAAGGTAGATGCAATGGGAGCGGAATCGGCAATCCTGCAAGGCGATCCATCGAAGCCGGGTTTGTATGTCGTGCTGGTGAAATGGACTCCGCACCACATGAGCCATCCTCATTGGCACCCGAACGATCGCTTTATCACCGTTATTTCGGGGACGTGGTGGGTAGGCACCGGACCAAGATTCGATCCGGATAAGACGGTTCCGATGCCCGCCGGGAGTTTTGTCACGCACTTCGGCAAGCAAATTCATTATGACGGCGCGAAGGATTCGGAGGCGATGCTGGAAATCGTCGGTGAAGGTCCGGCTACTGCTACTCCTGCCGAAGTGAAGTAATAGCCCAGAGTTTCGCGGCTCATGCACCTCAAGCCGGTGAGAAAGAACAGCCGGACCTCGGCTCGGAGTATCATGGAACTCTCGCGAGATCGATGAACGCACGAATGGGCGATTCACGGCGAGATGTTCCCACTCTGGAAACCGCCGTTCTCACTTCCTTGGCGCTTCTGAATTTTGGCATTCACCTCGCTGGAATCTGGCGTTACGGCTTCTTTCGCGATGAACTTTATTACCTCGCTTGCGGGCGGCATTTGGCGTGGGGATATGTGGACCAGCCACCTTTGATTGCGGGCATCGCATGGCTGTCGGAGCACGTATTGGGGAGTTCGCTCGTCGCGGCTCGAATTCTTCCGGCACTTTCCAATGCAGCGTTGGTTTTTCTCGACTGGTCTGCTGGCGCGCGAATTAGGCGGCGGCCGTTTCGCGCAAGTTCTCGCTGCGATATCGATGATGTTCACACCGGCGGCTCTGGCGATGAGCAGTTTTCTCTCGATGAATGCCTTTGAGCCCGTGCTCTGGACGCTCGGTGCAATTGTCGTCGCGCGGCTGTTGAATGGAGGCTCGCCGCGTCTGTGGCTCTTGTTTGGGCTGGTCTCCGGCATTGGGCTTCTTAACAAACACACCATGCTCGTCTTTGGCTTCGGAATCGTGGTCGGATTGTTGTTGACGGGGCGAACGCGCGAATTCGGCGGGAAATGGATTTGGCTTGGTGCGGCGATCGCGTCAGTGATTTTTCTGCCCAACTTGATCTGGGAGGCGCGGAACCACTGGCCTCAAATTGAAGTCGTGCACAACGACCGCGCCTTCAAAACCAACGCGATTTCGCCGCTGCAATATCTTTGGGAAGAGGTGCTTTTCATAGGCCCGGTGACGCTGCTAGTCGGGCTCGCGGGGCTGATCTGGTATTTTGCCGGCAAACAAGGCAAACGATATCGCGTCCTCGGTTACGCGTTCTTGTGCGCGTTGGTGATATTCGCGACCATGCACGGCAAGGCGTATTACCTCGTGCCGGCTTATGCCATCATTTTTGCCGCCGGCGGCATCGCGCTCGAGCCGATCCTGTGGCCGCAAGGAAAGCGGTGGCGCGGCTGCGCCTATTTCGCGACCTTGATTTTGGCGGGATTAGCCACACTTCCTTTTTGCATCCCCGTTCTGCCCGTGGATCTGTTCGCGCGCTACCAGCGACTGTTGCCGTTAACACAGCAAGTAAGGACCGAGCACGACTCCACCAGCGAGCTTCCGCAACTTTACGCGGATATGTTTGGCTGGCCAGAGATGACAGCAACGATTGCGAACGTGTACAACTCATTGCCGCTTGCAGAGAGGCTTGACTGCGCTATCCTCGCCGGGAACTACGGCGAAGCTGGGGCGATCGATCAATACGGCGCGAAATTTGGCCTGCCGAAAGCAATCAGCCCGCAGAACAGCTACTTTTTCTGGGGTCCGCGCGATTACACCGGCGGATGCGTGATACTCTTCGGCGAAAATGCCGAGGCTATCAAACAATACTTCGGCGATGTGCAAGAGGTAGCGACGCTCTCGAATCGCTATGCCATGCCTAACGAGGAGGGTGTTCCCGTGTATCTCTGCCGGCGGCCCAGGATGCCCCTGGCGCAGATTTGGCCTCACTTGCGTTTCTATCTTTAACCAACGGCGGAAAGAAGAACCACGCCGGGCCGCCGGATGCGTCACCGCGCGAAGGCGCGCCCTGAATTGAGCGCCTCGGATTGGTGGGTTTGCGAGCCACTTTGAAGGTAATGGAGCCGAGGGCCGGGATTGAACCGGCGACCTGCCGATTACGAATCGGCTGCTCTACCAGCTGAGCTACCTCGGCGCGTAAATTCACTGTAGCATCGGCTTGAAAAAGGTGTCAAACAGCGATTCCCGGCGATGTTACGGCTAGTGTGAGAAAGGAAAGAGTAGCCAGGCGATCGCCAGGCTGAGCACTACGAATAGCGCGAAAGAGCGAATCGCGTATCGGATACGATCCCGCGTCGTCGCTCGCAACAGAGCAGCTAACAGCACGGAAATCAGCAGCGCAAAGACGAGCATCAGTATTAAATGGCTGTGCATTGAACTCCGTGCGCGCCTCGGCCGGTCTGGTCTTTCACTGTTTTCGCCCGCTCGCGATTTCGAACGCATCCGCGACGCTCAAGAAAGTTCGCGACGCCGGCCGCGGCAATAAAGCGCGTGCCGTAATCGCCGGCCGCGCGCGAAACGTCCGATCCCGCTTTTTCGAGAACACGCGCCAAAACGTAGAAAATGCCGGAGCCTGCGTCACCTATGCCGCCGAGGAACGTGAGAGGGTCGGCGCGCATATCGTGAGGATGAATTGGGAATACGACGCCGCGCAACGCGTAACCGATCATCACCAGGCCCGCAACGGCGCCAAAAATAGCGCATGCGCGACCCCACCGGCGCAGCAAAAGATGGCCGAGCCCCGGCACAATCCAAGCTGCGATCGCAGCAATAGCCGGAGCGATGGCAGGTCGCTCCGGCGCAGCTTCCATCAGAGCTTCGTCCACGGACCCTCAGGCAAGTATGGGAATGATTTCTTGCTGCACGGCGCCGGTGGTGCGGGCTTCGCCTTCACCGACATAAACATTCACCTCGCTGCGCACTCCGAATTCCGGGAAATAAATGCCGGGTTCGACGGAGAAGCATGTGTGCGGAACGAGGCAGCGATCGTCGCGCGTCTCGAGGCCATCCATGTTTGCGCCGTTGCCGTGGACGTCTTGCCCGATGCTGTGCCCCGTGCGATGAACGAAGTGCTTGCCGTAGCGGGCCTTTTCGATGACGCTGCGAGCCGCGCGATCCACTTCCCAGCCATGCACGCGGCGTTTGCCGGCCACTGACAGTTGCACAAATTGTACGGCGGAATCGCGCGCCTTCTTCACCACGGCGAAAATCTTCGCGTATTTTTCCGGTACGCGTTCTCCGAGGTAGCCCATCCAGGTGATGTCGTAATAGACGCTTCCCGGACGGCTTGATTTCGCCCAGATATCGAGCAACAGCAAATCGCCGGCGCGAATGGGCTTTGAATTTTCGCTCGTTGGCTCGTAATGGGGATTGCCGTTATTCGGCGGCACGGCGACTACTGGTCCGTCCGCCGTTTCGAGTCCATTCTCCTTGAACTGCTTGAGTATCCATTCTTTCAACTCGAATTCCGTGAGCGTCTTGCCTTCGCGAATCATCGCTCCGGCGCGGGCGAACGCAACTTGCGTAATGCGATCGACGATTTTTCCAGCTTCGAGATGTGATTCGAGCTGCTCGGGCGTCCAGCTTGCCTCGAAAAGCTGAACCAGGTCAGCAGAAGTCTCGACTTTCGCTCCTAGTTTGCGGACCAGCTCCACCGTGCCGGCATCGACGAGGCCGATGTAAGGAATATTGTTTTTCGGCGAATACTGCATCGCCACATTCTTCGCTCCACCCAGCAATTTCCCGAGATTCTTGTGCAGCTCTTCCCAACTCGAGTATTCCGTCTTGCGGCCGGGAAGGGAATCGAGCATCCCAGCCTCGATTCGATGGACGAGTTTTTTTGGCTCGCCGCGCGAGGGAATGAAGTAGAACCAGCGACGGGTGGCGAGACCGTTTGCAGTAAGGCCAAGTATGCGTCCGGCAATTGGATCGCGGCGGTGATGATCGTAGAAGAGCCAACCATCGAGTCCTTCATCGCGAAGCGCAGTCTGGATCGCTTTTATATCGGGCATGGCTCATCTCTCGTCTGGCGATCGGCATCCGCTAGGCTTCGTGCATCAGCAGAGCAAGAATTCGCTCGCGGTTGACGCCGCGGATTTCGATTCTCTTCGTACGGCTTCGTTCGCCGCCCGCGATTTTAACAGCCGAAATCGGGATGTTCAATTCCGCGGCCATAAAGCGACAGAGCGCTTGGTTGGCGCGATCGTCCACGGGTGGTGCTGTCAGGCGTACTTTCAGAGCGCCCCCGATTTCGCCGCAAATCCCGTCGCGGCTGGCGCGCGGCTGCACGCGCACCATAAATCGAACCATGCCATCGTGCTCGCTGATCTCGATCACAGCTTGGTCCGAGCGCCGAAAAGAGCTGTGCCCAGGCGAACTTGCGTGGCTCCTTCTTCGACAGCTATTTCGAAGTCGTGGCTCATGCCCATGGATAACTCGCTAAATCTCGACGCATTGTCTTTTGCAAAGCGATCGCGCAGCGCGTCGCGCAACCTGCGGAGTGTTTGAAAATATGGCCGCACCCGCTCGGGCTCTTCGAAAAATGGCGGTATGGCCATGAATCCGCGGAGCTCTAATCCGGGAAGCGCGAGCACAGATTCGACCAGTGCCGGAAGGTCCTCCGCCGTTACTCCAGTCTTCGAATCTTCGGGCGCCAGCCGCACCTCTATTAGAACCGGCAACGGCGTCGTATGTTGGCTCGGCGATTCGGCATGGATCGCATTCAGCTTTAGCGCCAGTGCCGGCGCATCTATCGAATCGATGGCGGAGAATAACTGCGCGGCGCGACGCGCCTTGTTGCTTTGCAGATGGCCAATAAGATGCCATGTCGCGTCGAGATCGCTGAGCGACGCGTGCTTCGTCTCAAATTCCTGCACGCGATTCTCGCCGAAGTGGCGCAAGCCGAGGGAATATGCAGCCCGAATCGATTCCGCGGGAAATGTTTTGGAAACGGCGACGATCGTAATTTCGTCCGCCTCACGTCCAGAGAGTTCTGCCGCACGCTCCACGCGTTCGCGAACCTGAGCGAGGTTGGCTTCCAAGACGGCAATTTCGATGGACACGGCGCAAATTCTAGCACGACGGGCTTGTGCCAAATTGGCGCCGGACGCAGAGATGGCAAGATTCGCGGCGAAGTTGCGGGAACGCACTGTGCTAGACTGTGCGCCACGAATGCCGCGCGGCAAATTCATCGTCCTGGAAGGAATTGACGGCTCCGGAAAGCGCACGCAGCTGGAATTGCTGACGGGCGCTCTCGATGAGCTGCACATCGCCCACGAGCGCATCAGCTTCCCTCGGTACGACGGCTTTTTCGGCAATCTGGTAGCGCGCTTCCTGAATGGTGAATTCGGTACGCTCGATAGCGTGGACGCGCACTTGTCGTCTCTGCTCTATGCGTGCGACCGCTTCGAAGCCAAGCCGAAGATCGAGGCCATTCTCGCCTCCGGCAAGATGCTTATTGCGGATCGCTACATCGCCTCGAATCTAGCGCATCAAGGCGCGCGCGTGGAGAACGATAAGCGCGACCCTTTTCTCCGCTGGCTAACAAAGCTCGAATACGAGATTTATTCCTTGCCGAAAGAGGACGCCATCGTTTATTTGCGCGTTCCGGCCACCGAGGCCTACCGGCGGATCGCCTCCAAGGGCACGCGCGACTATACAAACCTGAAGCGCGATATCCTGGAGTCGGACGTCGCGCATCTCACCACCACAGCTCTCGTTTACGACAGTCTGGCGAAGGCGCCGAATTGGATTACGATTGAGTGCTTCGATGCCAAGCGCGGCGAGCTTCGTCCGGCTGACGAAATTCACCGCACAGTTCTGAGCGCGCTTGATTCCTTGATCTTTGCTTCGAAGACAGCAGGCTAGGCAGACATGGGATTCGATCAATTCCTCGGCAACGAACGAATCGTCTCCGCACTGCGAGGCATGCTGGCGCGTGAGCGCATGCCCAGCGCGTTGCTGTTTACTGGCCCGCGCGGCATCGGCAAATTCACGCTGGCGCGCATGTTCGCGCAAGCGGCAAATTGCGAACGCCTGAAAGACGATTTTTGCGGCGAATGTGAGACTTGCCAGACAATCGCGCGCTTGGCCGACCTCACGATGCTGATCGAGCAAGGCCTCACCGAGCGGGGCGAGAGCGCCGATGCCGCCATGATCGAGCGCATGCCGCTGATTCTCCAGACTCATCCGGACGTCTGGGTCATCGTTCCAGATCCCGTGCGTCTCAGAACGCCGGTGGCGCGCCCGATGATTCGCGTGGGCCAACTACGGGCGGTGCAAAAAGCCGCCACGTTTCGCCCGCAAGCCCGCCGCAGAGTATTTATTCTGGACGGCGCCGACACGATGCGCTGGAATGACGCCGACGTCTTCCTGAAGATTCTCGAAGAGCCGCCCGATACTTCGACGTTGATCCTGACTGCGCCGCGTCCCGATGCTGTGCTCCCAACGATTCGCTCCCGCTGCCTGCAGTTCCATTTCGCTCCAGTCGAAGCGAAACAAGTTGAAAAGTTCCTGGCCACTCGCAGCGACTTAAAGCCGGCCGAACGAAAACTCGCGGCTCAGCTCAGCGAAGGCAATCCAGGCGCAGCGCTGGAAATCGATCTGATCGAATCCGTTCGCTTGCGCCGCCTGGCCCTGCAGCTCATTGCCCAATCCGTGGAAGGGAAAAGCTACCGCGAGGTATTCGCCGCGACGGCGCAGCTCGCCAAGCAGGAAAAGGAATCGTTTGAAAACGTCTTGGAGCTGTTCTATAGTCTCCTCACCGACCTGCTCGAGTTGTCCGTAAACCCGAATGCACTCTTGCCGCGTAATCCAGACCTCCGGCGGGAGTTAGAAGACCTCGGCAAGAAGGTAGATCTCGGCTGGGTAGAACGCGCGGCGGCGAGCGTCGATCGCTTTTCCTCTCGGCTTGCGGCGCAATGTAGGCCGGCAACTGGGCCTTGATTCCGTGGCTGTGTCGCTGGGCGTCCGATAACAGCCGCGCCTCCGTTTTAATGTGGAAAATTACAATCTGCTGAAACCAATTGATGTTGTTCTGAATCTTAGATGGGAGAGCCTGAAGGAGTTCCGATGGTAAATCGCAAACTTTTCCGTACTTCCTTGACGGAAGTGAAGGAACAATTCCCGCAGCGCCCTGCGCACGGGCCGCAGCCTCAGGGTCCTCCGCCTCCGCGGAAAAAGCCGGCGCCTCCGGAACAAACCCACGCCGAGAATTTCTACTTCGTGAAGCAGATGCAGGCGCGCACGCCGGTAGCCGTGGTTCTAACCGACGGAGAAGTCCTTCGCGGCACGGTCGAGTGGTATGACCGCGATTGCATCAAGCTCACGCGTTATGGCAGCCCCAATCTGCTCATCTACAAGCACGTGATCAAGTATTTGTACAAGGACGGCGAGGAAGCCGCCCACGGCGGGCCTAACGGACATTCCTGATTCGAACTCGGGGCTGCGGCAGCCCGCAGCGTCGGCCGCGGCCGTTTAATTCTGAGGCCGGCCTCTAGCAGGCCGGCCTTATTTTTTGCGCCCGCGCGAAATGATCGCGAAGGTCATCAGTGCTTTTGCCACGATCCGCTGTGCGTCATCGAAGAGATCGCAATCCACGACCGCAAGATTGCGCCCCAATCTGACCAGCTTCGCGTCTCCCACAACTTCGCCGCGCGCCACGGCTTCGAGATAATTGATCTTCATCTCTACGGTCGCCACGCGCGAGCCGGGAGGCAACCTGAGGTACACCGCCATTCCTCCTGCCGTATCGGCAAGCGCCGCCAGAATTCCGCCGTGCACCACACCGTGAACCTGCAGATGGCGCTTTGACACGCGCATCCCCACGACAACCCGCCCCGGCCCTACTTCGCGGAACAAAAATCCGAATTGCTTGGCGGTATTGGTCTGATTCAGCCGCCTGGTAATTTCGCGTACGGCAAGTCGTTCGGAATCTTGCATCGGTGCCTTCATTTCAGTATGCGGATAAGTCCGCCGTCTATGGGCCACGAAGCGCCAGTCACCCACGAGGATTCATCTGCCGCGAGATATACGGCCAGTTCCGCTACGTCTTCAGGTTTGCCCAGCCGTCCGAGCGGAATTTCGCGCGTCGCGGATGCGCCGAGCGTCGTCTGTATTTCCCAAGCTTGCCATCGATGCGGCTCCAAGCGGCGTATCCACGATTGAAGGACAGATGCAGTTCACGCGGATGTTCTCGTGTGCGTGATCGAGCGCCATCGCCTTGGTCAGCAGCGTCACTCCGCCCTTGGCGGCGCAGTAGGCGGCGCGTTCCTTTCGTGCCACGAGTCCGAGGACTGAGCCGATATTCACGATCGTGCCGCCTCCAGCCTTCCTCAACAACGGTAGCGCCGCTCGCGAAACCAGAAATGTTCCGGTTAGATTAACATCCAGAATGCGGTGCCAGTCTTCGTCTGATGTTTTCTCTGCGTTAGCCACGATTGCCGCGCCCGCGTTATTCACGATGGTATCCAAACATCCGAATCGCTGCACCGTGGCGTCAAGAGCGGCTTCGACAGATGTACGGCTGGTCACATCGCACTCCAGCGCCAGCGCCGATCCAGCCGGTTCGATCTCGTGCGCAACGGCCTGCAGCAGATCGATCCGCCGGGCCGCTAGCGCGACTTCCGCGCCCTCGCGAGCCATAGACAGCGCAATGGCTCTTCCTATCCCCGTTCCCGCACCCGTGATGAACGCCACTTTCCCCACCAGCCGCGGCATCGTTTCCCACGCTCCCACGTCTAATCAGAAGCACAAAGATTGGTCAATCTAGCATCGCAGGTTCGCAAGCTGCAAGAGACCCGCGGCTAGCTTGCGGCACGGCATCGGTGCAAAATGGGCGATGCCCGACAACGTGCCCTGCATCGGCCAAGCCACAGAGGACGCCATGAAAATCGGCATCACATGTTACCCGACATACGGCGGTTCTGGAGTCGTCGCCACGGAACTGGGAATTGAATTGGCCGCGCGCGGGCACGAAGTCCATTTCATCAGCTACGCCATGCCGATTCGCCTGAGCCAATCGAGCGAGCGAATTTTCTTCCATGAAGTTGAAGTCACCACGTATCCGCTGTTCGACCATCCGCCGTACACGCTCGCTCTGGCGGTGAAAATGTTCGAAGTCGCCGAGGAGCAAAAGCTCGACCTCCTGCACGTGCACTATGCGATTCCGCACTCCGTCAGCGCGCTCCTGGCCCGCTCGATGGCTGCTCCGCGCCGCCTGCCGTTCATCACCACGCTTCACGGCACGGATATCACTCTGGTCGGCAGCGACCGTAGCTACCTTCCGATCACGCGCTTTTCCATCGAACAGAGTGATGGAGTTACCGCCATTTCAAATTATCTGAAGGAACGTACCATCCGCGAATTCGAAATTCGCCGGCCGATTGAGATGATCCCGAATTTCGTCAATTGCGATATGTATTGCGCCCAGAAGGATTCTCCCCTTCGCGCAAAGTGGGCCCACAATGGCGAGCCGATACTGATGCACCTCTCGAATTTCCGCCCGGTGAAGCGGGTAACGGATGTGATCGAAATCTTCGCGCTGGTTCGCGAAAAGATGAAAGCAAAGTTGGTGATGATCGGCGACGGCCCGGATCGCGGCGCAGCCGAACACCTCGCCCGGCAGCGCAAAATCTCCCGCGATGTAATTTTCCTAGGCAAGCAGGATCACGTGCAGGACAAACTGGGCGTCGCCGATCTTTTCCTGCTGCCCAGCGATCTGGAATCCTTCGGTCTGGCCGCGCTCGAAGCCATGGCCTGCGAAGTCCCGGTGATTGCAACGAATGTAGGTGGCTTGCCCGAAGTAGTCACGAATGGGGTAGATGGCTATCTCGTTGCGCCACGAGACATCGCCGCGGCGGGGAAGTACGCCATCGAGATCCTCTCGAGCCCAGACCGCGGCCGCGAAATGGGCAAGCTCGCCCGCACGAACGCGCGCAAGAACTATTGCTCGAACGACGTTATCCCGAAGTACGAGGCGTATTACCGAAGTGTGGTTGAATCCACCGCAAAAGCCGTAGCGTGATTCTTTGCGTCCTTTGCGTCTCTGCGTTATGTCGGCTTGCGGCCGGCAGCCCCGGGCCTACTGCCCGGGCAAAGGTATAGGCTTGAACGAAGCCAAAATCAAATTGATGTCGTTCTGAGTCAGTTTCTCGCTAGCTCCAGCCCGCATCAGAATCAGCAATTCAAACTGACGATCCTGCACTCCAAACGCGCGCACCACCACTGCATGTGCGTCCTCCGGATTTCCAAACTGCAACCCGCGCAAGGCGCCCCAATCGAAGCGGAAAGCTCCTCCCGGCAGCGCCATGTCGTGGCTCAACTTCCAGAGCAGCAGAGTGCGGATCCGTTCGGCATCCGCCCGCGCAAGGAATGGCGAAGCCTGGGCCGGCGAAGCGCCATAGATTGCCGCGTAAAGATCATAATTGGAGTCGAACGGATGAGGCCCAAAGGCGGCATCCAGATGCCTCTGTTCTTCAGGTGTTTCCCCTTTAAAATTCTTCAGCTCATCCAGCTGCGATTCGGGCAGGTAAACCCTCAAGAAAGCTCCGGATGAAAACTTAAAATCGGTAGTATCCGGGCCTACATTCGTCTCAGCCGGACCCTTCCAAGGCGCATCGCATCGATAGTTGTAAAACTCCAGATGCGTCGTTTGCACCGCGAGTGTGGTCTTCTGCAGCAGATCTTGCGGCGTGTCGTAAAGCGAAGGCTCGATCGTGCCCCAATGGCGCGTGTTCAGCGCAGTCATTGTCTGCAAGCCGTACAACAGCAAGTAACCCGCAACAAGCACCAGCACGACCAGCAGGATATTTGCTGAGTACGCTTCCGCCGGCTTGGACTCGTCCTTCATACGCGCCTCTTTCCGCAACTATCAGACGCGCATTCTACGCTCCAGGCTGCCTCGCCGCTTGAGAATTTGAGTCAGCCCGCGACGCCCGGCCGATTCTGTGCGCTAGCGAGCCGCCATTCGAGCCCTGTCGGCTTCCGCAGTCTGCTTCACGAATCGAAACACGCGCAGGTGGATGTTATGCACGATCGCGTCGGTCCACAGGCGCCAATAATCTGACGGCCACATGCGATTCTCATAGCGCGAGACGCCGCTGAGCAGTGTCCTTCCGCCGGGCAGCGGCGTGAGCGTGAATTCGGCGTCGTGCGCCCGGAAATAGTGCTCCTCAATGTGCCGCGTGCGGATACGTCCGTATGGCGACCATTCCTCCATCAATAGCGGTGCCTCCGCGATGGTAAATCTCAGCTTCCGGTTTTCATCCCATGAAACGATAGGCTCCGCGAACTGCCCGCTCGAGAATTGGCACTCACGCTGCGCTCCAACTCCCTCGCCATGCAACGTGGATCGGATGGGAAACGCAATGCCGAGCCGAAATGGCCATTCCCGCGGCGGAGGCAATGTCGGAAACGTGACCAGCCTCTGCCACACGGCGGCCGGCGGCGCATCGATCTCCATCTGCGTCCGAACCTCATAAATCGGCGGAATCTGCGGCCCAAACGCTTCCGCGCCCATCATCAGTGGGGCTATTAAAAGGACCAGGACATACAAACCGGGAGCTGCTGTCAGCGCACCCGAACGCCGCTGGATGAAAAACCCGATCGTCCCGCCGGTCATCGCCAGTGGCAGAAGAATTGGCAGAGCCATCGCGACACAAAATATTCCCTCAATCGCCAGCGCCACCAGCAGACATCCTGCTATGAGCACGGCGACGCAAGAGACGGCGATGCAGCTGCCGTACCCGCGCGGCTGGTGATAGCCGTAAACCAGAACAGAAAATAGCCCGAGGCAGAAGGGAACTCCGATGAACAAACCCCACCCGTAAGTCGCGAGCGCGCTGATACTCAGCGCGGTGAATGCCACGCCTAGAATTGCGGCCACGGTAATTCCGACCATCGCGGCGCCCAAACCACTCGCGGGCAAATAGCGATGAATCGTTTCGTTCGAGCCATAGCCGTGACCATACAACGAGATCGTCTTATGAGCGTCGCGATGCGAAGGCAATGCGCTGAGCAAAAGGAAAAAGAGCAAGTTGAAATAAGGAACGAAGAAGAACACGACCAGCCAGCCGGGCACGCCAATCGATCGCAATCGCCGCAGCGTTTGCGTCACGCCGATCCACACAAACGGCAGAGACATCGCCACCAGGGTCAGCAGAAATTCTGCGTCCGGATGCGAGAGTGCGCTGATTCCGTTCGTGTCGCGCAGCGGACGCCAGTAATTAAGAATGCCCCACGATCGGTGAAAAACGGTCCACGCCACCAATCGATCCAAATTGTGCTTGATCGCAAATCCGATCAATCCGATCAAAAGGTACGGCCCGCGGTCAATCGTCCCTTCCCAAGTCCAAAGGTCGCGAAACCGAAATCTCATAAAAACCTCCAAGCAGCCGCGAGCAAGGTATTAGGGTTTCGTAGGGTCCGGCTTCAGCCGGACCTCTTTCACTCGTGCAATCAGCCAATTCGGATGCACAGTCGCAGAGTCGCTGAGCCGAAAGTGGTCCGAGCGCGTTCGAGCGAGCCTGCACTCGGCCGATGCGCGCGATATCGAGTGAAGGCTTAAGTCCTCCGGCACGCAGTCGCAATTCGCCGATGGCCCAACAATGCCCTCGATAACAATTCGCAGCAGGCCACCGCCACGATGGAAATCGCATCAGCTGTTCGATCACCAGCGCCATCGCCTTGTGAACGCAAGCGGCAATGACATGCAAACTGCTTCCGCGCGATTGTCTCGCCCAATCGCCTGACAGCGTCGCAGCGAAATCATGACCGGGCCAAGGAGGCAAGAGCTCGGCCGCAAGGATGGCCATCCACCAATACGCCCCCAGCAGCCAAGCGAACCAGATCGTCAACACGAGGCGGACTAGGGCGCGGCCACTGCATGCCCAAGAGGCGGACGCAAACACCGGAACAAGAAGAGTGTATGGCTCAGTGATCAGCACAATCGGCCCACGGAAATCCTCCGGCTTGCCATCACCGTGTATGCCAGAAATGCCGCCGATCTCTCCGACCGCGAATTTCGATTCATGGTACGCCGACGCGAGGGGCCACGCCCGCAAGAATTTCAGTAGCGCAATGCGCTTCCATGAACGCCTCGCGCCGCCGAAATGACATTCCGAGTTCCCGCATGTACAAGCACTCGTACGTTTGTTCTTGCGACTCGCAATGATGCCCGCGCAATGCGCAACGCCGTGGCATCCGGCAAAGGCCTGCTCAACGTGCTTGGAATCGCTTGATCCGACGCAAAGAAAGCAGCTACGAATGGAGAACCTGCATTATTTCGGGATCAGCTGCGATCCACTCCGCGAGCACTCGAGCCGCATCGTGACTTCGATTCAACGAGCGGTATCGATCGCCAGCCTGGCGCGAGAAACAAAAACTCGTCCCGCTGCGCGCAAGTCGCGACTTCACATTGCCCAGCATGGCAAAGTCGTAAGCCAGATGCCAGCGAAAATCGCCGGCGTTGCGCATTACAACCTGCACTCCTGAAGCAGCGATCCCGTACACCAAACCCAGAAACACAAATGCCGCTATGCAGGTGACGTCAATCACACGATGCGCCCGCCGCAATCCGCGGTCGTAGTAAAAAAGCTGGATAGGCACGCGCGCGAGCCAGAACACCGCGATGACGCCGCTCAGAAATCGCCCAAGCGCCTGACCCCCAGCCAGTGCGGGCGCGAACACGAAACTCAGGCAAGCGAATATCAACAGCACAAACACGATATAAATCCAGTGCACGAAGTAGATTTCGCGAATCATCGGCGAGACGTTCACTAGCTCCTTCTCCGGCTTCAGCATGCGCCGTACAAAGTAATTCGACGCGGCAATGATCAAGTGCACCGCGCCTCCCAACATGATCAAGGCAGTAATCGTGTGCATGACCATCCTCCGTTCAGCTACCCGAGCGCGGAAGCGGCGCGTCCGAATGAATGCATGTCTCGCCCAGGCAATGCCGCCGGATCGCGATCGCTCGATACGCAGCGCGAAAAATTCGTCGCATCCCCGGAATCTGCGCGAAGCGCCACAGCGGCCAAGCCCACCAGACTCGCGCCGCCAAAAAGACGATGGCGTCCGCACCGCCGAAATGCCGGCCGTCGTGCGTCAGCAATCGCAGCTCGGCCAGCAGATCCTGCTCGGGAAGGGAAAGCTGCTCGCGAACGCGCGGGTCCTGCAAGGTTGCAATCCCGAAGCCGCGCGGCTCGAGCACCGGCCGCAGCCATCGCGCAACCGACATGCAGAATGCGCAGTCCGCATCGAAGAACACCCAGCCGGCGCGAGCCTTCCGTCCTTTGCTGTCGGTCATTTCTGAAATGAGAGAAATCATTGGCGCTAAAAAAAAGGCGGTCGCCCGCCTTCCTCCTCATCCTCGAAAGAGCTTGCGCACTTTGCCGCGCAGCTTCAGCAGACTCCGAGTCGCCACAGGCGGCAAATGGCTGAACTCTTCGTACAACCCGCTCATAGTCACGATGAAATCAAGCAATTCGTTCATGCGCTCCCGCGCATAAGCATCCGCCGGCCCGGTTCGCTCCGTTTCCCGCAGGCACTCGCGCACCACCGCGATCGTCGGATCAAACTCGCGCTTCTTGCGTTCCTCCAGAATCACCCGGAACATTTCCCAAGGATCTTTCATGGATTCGAAATGCTGCCGCCGGTCGCCCAGCGTCGGTGCCACGCGCACGATCCGCCAGCCCAGCAATTCACGCAGGCTGGTGCTCACGTTCGAGCGTGCCACGGAAAGCGTCCGCGCAATCTCTTCGGCATCGAGTGGTCGCTGCGACAGGAAAAGCAGGGCATGCACCTGCGCTACGGTGCGATTCACGCCCCAGCGCGTGCCCATCTCGCCCCAATGCAGGATGAACTTCTGCACGGCGGGGGAAAGTCGGCTTGGTGTCCCTTCAGTCATTTCTGTCTAGACTGAAAATACTGTAATGCGGTCCCTTTGTCAAGGTCTATTTTCGCTCTGCGGAACCGTCGGTTTTCCTTCAGGTGTGCACAGTTCTTGCAGCAGCGCCCCGTCGCTACGTCGGCAGCGCCGTCACCAAATCCGGAATCTCGATATGTATCTGCGTCCCCTGGCCGCTCTGGCTGCGAATATCCATCCGAAACTGATCGCCATAGAGCAGCCGCAACCGCTCATGCACGTTGCTGATGCCAATCCCCTCGGCGTAAACCGTAGTGAGCCGGTCTTCCGAAATGCCCAGTCCGTTGTCCTCGACTTCAATCAACAACCGCCCGTCGTTCCGCCGCGTCCGTAAATGAATCTGCCCGCCCTCCAGTTTCGGCGCCAACCCATGCTTGATGGCATTCTCAATCATCGGCTGCAGCAACATGCTGGGCACAAAAGTATCCAGCGACTGCTCGTCAATTTCCTTGAAAATCTGCAGCTTGTCGGGCCCAAAACGCACCACTTCGATATCCAGATAATCGTCGATAAAACTGATTTCATCGCGCAAGGGCACAAACGTCTCATGCTTGCGCAAAAGCCGCCGCAAAATGTTGGACAGTTTCAACACCACCACCCGCGCCATATCCTGATCGTAGCGAATCAACGACGACACGGTATTCAGCGTATTGAAAAGAAAATGTGGATTGATCTGGCTGGTCAGCGCGTCCATGCGCGCCCGCAGCAAGAGCTGCTGATTCTGCTCCAAGTTCATCTCCGTCCGCGTGTTGTTCCAAATCTTGATGGCCAGCGCCACAGACATCACCGCCGACAAAATCACCAGCAGCAGTAGGCCCCAGTTCGCGGTGGTAAACGCGAAGAGCCAGCGCGCCGGCACAGCGCGCGCCAATTCGACGTGCGCCAGCTCGAACAGCGCGCACGAAACCAGCGGAAACATCGCCCAGTTCAGTTTCCCGTGCCGCACCAGGTTCCAGATGGACCGCGGAATATTCAGGAAGGTGAATGGACCGAAATCCCAGATGTCTTCTTTATTCGGCATCAACTGCCGGATGACGCCGGCCAGCAGGCCCACCAGTGCCGCCATTGGACTGGATAGCCATTCGTGATTGCCAAACGCCGGCAAACTGATCAGCGATCCGCCCAGTAGTCCGACGATCCGCCCCCCAAGCAAGCCCATCAAGAATGAGCCCTCGAGCGTCAGATCGAAGTAAGGATATCCGGCCAGCCGCATGAAAACGCCGATTGCCAGCGGCGGCGTGATAAACAGCAGCAACTGAACTTTCTGATCCGAGTCGCGATTCTCGTTGAACAAAATCTTGCGAAAGGTAGCAAAGCGCACCAGAAGCGCCGCCATCGACGCCGCCCAGCCCATCTTCAGCACCAGCGACAGCAGCAGATCTTTTCCAGAGGTAAGTGTGTTCATCCCAACTCGCACTCGGATTGTCAGCTAAAGCCTCAAGAGAAGTAAAGTAGCGCCCGCTCGTCCTGAGCTTCGAAGGGCGTCTCTGCCACCATCCGGCGACTAAAAACGCAAAGAAGGGCACAAGACAATCGCGGACCAAGCAGCCAATTCCGGCCGGCAATCGTGAAGCCAACCACAGCCATAACCCCCCACCGCACCTGCTATACTCGAATTTTCAAATGCCCAAATCCAAACAATCTCAATCCCCGCGCATAGTAGCCCGCGCAGATCTTCCGACCCGTTTCGGCGATTTCGAGATTCTAGGCATCCAAGGCCGCGCGCCTAGCGAAGAAGCCGTAGCCCTAGTCCACGGCAATGTGCGCGGCAATGGCAAGCTCGCGCCTCTAGTCCGCATCCATTCGCAGTGTCTGACCGGCGACGTCCTGGCCTCCGAGCGCTGCGATTGCCGCGCCCAGCTCGAATATTCGTTAGCCAAAATCGCCAAAGCTCCCGCCGGCGTGCTCCTGTATCTCCCGCAAGAAGGCCGGGGCATCGGCCTGATGAACAAACTGCGAGCCTACGAATTGCAGGACTCGGGCATGGACACCGTGGAAGCAAACCGCCGCCTCGGTTTCGCCGCCGACTCGCGCGATTACGCTTTCTCTGCGAAAATTCTGAAACTCCTGGGCGCCAGCAAAGTACGTCTGCTCTCCAACAATCCCGACAAGGTCAAGCAACTCGAAAACGCCGGCATCCACATCGCCGAACGCGTCCCCTGCCAACCACGCACCAGCCGCCGCTCGCGCGCCTACCTGCGCACAAAAAAACACAAGCTAGGCCATCTCCTGGCGGGTCTCGAGTAGCGCGTTGTCCGTGAATTCGTAACGCCGGCTGCCAGCCGGCGTCTTTGTGCGGCGCAATCGCAGCGAGGGATTGTGCAGCGGTTCGCGTTCTGAGCAGTTTGAATAGGAAGGAAAATGCCCGCGCGGACCGCAGCGATCCGCGCGGGCTATTTTGAAGCTACTGCACGCTGAATGTAAACGTAGTCGTGGTCGTCGTTCCGTTACTCGTTCCCGTCACAGTAACGGTGTAACTCCCAGCTGTGGTACCGGTCGAACCGCCCCCGCCCCCGCCACCGCCACCACCTCCTCCTCCTCCGCCCCCGCCACCTCCACCGCATCCGAATGCCGCAGTAGCAGTCGCGAGAATGAGCAATGCGAAATATGTCTCCCAGCGCGGCTTGTGAGTCCGCAGCCACAGGAGGAAGATAGCAGTCAGCAACAACGCAACAGTAGTGCTCACGCTAACCCACACTCGCCGATTCGCCCCTCGCGTCGGTAAGTAAATGACATGCGATGCAGCAGTCGTCGTGCAGTTTAATGTCGCGGTCCCGGCCGTATTCGACGCGCTAAGATCGACTGTATCCGCGGGTGTAAATGAGCACGACGGTGGGTCCTTTGCTCCAGAGGGTCCGGCGACGCTCGCGCTTAGCGAAACTGTGCCGCTGAACCCGTTAATGCCCGCGGCCGTAATTGTCGCGGTCGCCGTCTGTCCAGCCGTGACACTTGCAGGCGCGCAAGATGCTGCTACGCCGAACGATTGAACTGGCGCGCCTTGTCCCGCGGTGCTCCAGCCCGCGGCCATGTTAGCGACGTTCATCGATCCCAGGCCCGTATCCTTGTCATATCCGGCGACAGAGTTGTACAGAGCAGTGCATGTACCGTAACCGACTTCTCCGGGTACCGCGTTATTTCCGGAGGTCACGTCGTTATATATGCAGCTTCCGGTTAAAGACAACGCGGGAGTCGTCGAGGCATTGCAGGAAGAGAAGGTTTCGCCTTGGGCCAACTGGTAGATCACCGTGTCGGCTTGGCCCTGGCGCCCGTTCTGTGACTGATCGATGATCGCCATGATTCCGCCGAAGGCCTGCGCGCTGACGGACGTCCCGCCAATGGCATCGAGAATGACGCCGTTGCTGCCATTCGTGCAGTCGCCAGACGTTTCACTTATGCAGATGACATAAGGGTCGTGCTCCGCTGAAGCCGTAAGAGAAACATCGGGCACATCTCGCTGCGAGTCTGATGGAACGCCAGAGTAACCGGTTTGGAACGAGGGCTTGCTGAAGTAAATGCTGGCGCCTCCACCTCCTGATGCGATGGAGGTCTGGCTGGCGCTGCATCCGTTGGCACCCGCGGTACAACTGTCATTCCATCCGACCTCCGGGATATAAGAGAGCGCGGTCTCAAGAGCCGCGGCGCTGCTGCCCCAATAGAGGCTCGGGTTGCTGCCTTCATTAAACTCCGTGCCTCCTACCGAAATCACATAAGGCGTTGCCCCCGGAATATCGACGGCGAAGTCCGATGCCCCGTTCGCCGGCGCAGAGCTCGACGCTGCACAATCTTCCGCTCCCGCGTCGCCCGCTGACGCAACGTAGGTGATTCCTAGCGACGCAGCCTGTTGCCCGATCGCAGATTCAGCCTGCGCTCCGGTCTGCGTATATTCTGTTTCGCATGCTCCATAGCTCACGGACATCACGTCGGCGAGATTGTTGTCGTTAACGTACATCGCGGAAAGATCGGTGCCAAAAGTCGTCGCCGTTGTCTTGGAGACCACGAAATCTATCGTTGCTCCATTCGCCACGCCCCCGGACCATTCCACGTCGAGCGTGGCTTCGAGACGGTCCGTGCCACCGAGATCACCGGGATCCGTGCCGTTGTGAACGATCGTGACATTGTCCGTCAACCCGAACACCTGGTAGAACAGCGATACGTCGCTGGTGTCGATGTCAGTCACGCCCAGCACTGCAACCTTACGGCCTGAACCGTTTGTCCCGGCGGTGATCAAAGGCTTGATGTTGTAAATCAGATCGAAATCGAAGGGGCCCACAAAATTGTCGCCCATTCCATCACTCAGATGCGGAGCAGTGTGGCTCGCCTCCGTTTGCGCCTTGACGGTCTTGCTGCTGCGGACAAGATGAGGCTTCGGAAAAAAATTATGCAGCGAAGCGATGCCGCTCACAACCGGAGAGAGCGCCGCAGGAACCTGAATCTCGCTATTGTTGGCGATGTGCGCTTCGCCATTCACCACATAGTTGTGAATTTCGGTGTGGAAGGCATCGCGGACGAGTCCGGCATCGCCAGTGAATTCGATGAACTCGCGGCCCTTCGAGACATTTGTCGCGCTGAACCCGTGAGCGTCCAGCCAGCTAGTGACAGCGTGAATGTCAGAATCGGCGGGCCCGAATTGCTCGCCAAACTGCTCGGGTGTCAGCCACTTGTGGTAATTCGGAGATTTCGGATCCTGCAACTGCTTGAGCAGTGTGTCCAGCGCCGTCTCCTGCGCCGGGCTGCGTTTCAGCACCAGCAACATTCGCTCTAGCGGCAGCGAATCTGAGACCGCGCCACGATCAAATTCGGGGCGCGCGAGCGGGTGCATATTGCCCTTGAGCGTGACCCGATTCGCATCATCAACCGCCTGCGTGACGCGGGGCGCGACTTTGCCGTTCTGCGTCGAACCCAACGGCGCAAGGAAAAAAATGATTGCAGACACAATAAGAGCTTTCGTATTCCAGGACATTTTCATTCGATTGACCCTGCCTTGTAAGAAGTTCATTCTGCCGCTGCGAATCACCAACTATTCGCCGTCAATCTGGAGTGCATCTGCTCGTGAGGCCCGGGCGGGATGCTCCACGAAATGGGCTGAGCCGCACTCCGTCACCGTTTACGGCTTGAGAATGACTGAATTTTAGCACTAGGGCCCCGCGTTACTACCTGCTGGAAATGAATGTGTGACTCACAAGCACTGGGCTGGGGGCGTTCATCACTGACCATCTGATGCAGAAATCTGCGCTAGCGTTTCCCCGCTGCCTTCTCCAGCGCAGGCTATCGCCACGAAGTAACAAAAATTGTCAGTCGGAATACCGGAAATTGGGAGCGATCACCGCTCCGCGGGTGTAAATTCCACAAGCCGGCAGTAAGTCACTGCTCGCCGACGGCAATCTTGCCTCGAATCACGCTAACCGATGCCATCGGCAACACAAACGAAGTGTCCCGGCCACCCTGCAGCGTCGTTCGCGACGCCGGCCCGTCAGGCTCCGCCCATCCACCCTTGATCTCTGGATGCCACTGGTACTGCGCGGCGCCGAACGTCACCACCTGCAAATCCCCCGAATAAAAACCGCCCCTCGCATTTCCCTCGCGCTCAAACGCAATCTTCACTCGATGCGCATTTTCCTGATCCTTATTGATCAACATCAGCGCCCAAGTGCCATCCGGGCGCAGAACCGCATAGCTGGTCACCAGCACATGCCCGGCCGAATCCGTAAGCTCGCTGGCCGTCGGAAAAGTTCGATGCAGTCCATCCCCAGGGACGACCCACTCCTGCGTCAGCATTTGGCTGGCAAAATATTGCGAAGTGAACTGCTGCACGTTGTAATCCGCATCCACCGTAAACATCGCAAACGTCCCCGGCGATTGATTGCATCCCGGATGAATCCCCATCGGAAAATAATGGAAGTAATAGACGGCATCGCCACCCGCCGACAAATAAGCCCCAACATAATCCGCCAGCCACAGCCCCCCATAAATCCCGACAAAAGATTCGCTCGTCTCCCAGGCAATATTCGATTCGGTGATGAACGCCGGCACGTTCGCCGGCAATCCATCGCTCCGCCAAACATGCAGGATATTCGTCACCAGCGAAGCCTCGTCGTAAAGGCTCGTCCAGGTCACCTTGCAAGGCTCCACGGGATAATGTTCGAAAGAAAAGAACGCCAAATCCTCCATCCTCCCGTGCGTCTTCAAATAGTCCAGAAAACGCCCCAGCCACGAAGTCTTCCCGTTCAGGTCCGGCCAGACCTCAATATCCTTATTAACCCCTTGAAACACCGGCCCGCCCAATTTCAATTTCGGGTCTACGCGGTGCAACGCGGTGGCCCACTGCAAATACAGCGCGCCATAATCCTCCGGCAGCATGAACTGCCCATCCGCCTCCTCGCCCATCTCCACATAAGAAATCGCATACCCGCGCTTCTCCACATACGCAATTTCCGCCGCAGCATTTTCCGGCGTGTCATAAAGCATCGCGATCGGAATCATCGCCGGCAACCCACGCGTAACGCCGCTCGTGAAAAATAAATCCAGCCCCGATTGATCGCCGGCCTTCTCATTCAAATCCGCCGTCGCATGCCACGGATCAACCGACGAGCAAATCGTAGCCGTCTGCTCCTGATCCTTCACATGCTGCACGATGTCGTGAAATTCGCCATCCGCGCCAAGTGTCCCGAGATAAATTTCGCGAATCGCATAGCCAACGCAATTGCGCGGATCGCCGCTCCCGTGCGAATCGCAGGTATTCGACGACTCCGTCATCCAGATCCGCACCCACTGCACCAGCCCTGGCGAATCAGCTAGGCGGATAGTCGCCGTCCCGCCGCGCCCCTCGGTCACCGCGCCAGTAGGAAACGTCTGCCACACGCCCTTGGTAGGAAACTTGATCGGGTCCTGCAATCCAGTCCAATACTGCACCAGATAACGCCGCGCAAAAGGCTCCGCCCAAGCGATGCGAATCGCATCAACGCTCTGCGCCGCCGCCAAATCCAGCGTCACCCACTGCGGATGCAGGGAATCCTCTTCGCCGGTAAACGCCTTCGTCAAATAAGGATTGCTCTTCCAATAAGAATCCGGATCGCCGTCGGTCAATCGCGAATATCCCTCAGTCTCAGTCCCATCATTGCGCGTAACGCCGCGATGCGGCAGCGGATAACCATAAGAATGTCGAATCGGCACAACGCCAGGCGTCGCGTTCCCGGTGAAATATCCCTGCCCGCGCGAATCGCTCCAAGTGCCCTCAGGATTCCAATGCCAGGCCTCAACATGCAATTCCGTATTCTGCCGGTAAGAAACCGGCATCCAACCCGCCGTAAGGATCTGCTTGATCATCGCCTCGGTATAAAGCTTGTCAGTGGATCCGTAACGCAGCCGGTCAATCGTCGCTCCCAACGCCCGGTCCGGCGCAAATGAATTCGTCTCATGCCCGGGCGTAATATCCACGTGAATCGTAGAAATCTCGCTCTCCGCACTCAAATCCTTCAAGCCAGCCGCCGTCTGCCCCAACGCTCCGGGCGCAAGCCCGCCAAGCCAAGCAGCCGCCAGCGCCGCAAAAAAAATCTTCAAGTTGTCCATGTTTTTCCTCAGTGCGAAGAAAGCGGGTAGTCGCTAGGCAAGGCCCGCGCCAAATCCTTCCAGCTAACCAGCACAAATCCCTGCTCATGCAAAAATTGCCGGAATTCCGGGCTCTTCACCATGTCGAAATCCTGCTGCCGCCAAGCCGCGCCCCAATCCGGATGATTTTCCGTAGCGCCTTCCATCTCTTTATCATCGCGCGCCAGATGCACCACCAGGTGATGCACCCCCGGCTTCAATGGCGCAAGCGTCTTCTCGTACCACGACAGCCAGTCCTTCGGCCTCCACGCCCGGCCGCATTTCCAAATCGTCGTCGTTCAAAACAAAATCCGCTCGCGGCATCGTCACGCCGGACAACTTCGCCGCGTCGCCAGGGTGCCAAAGAATCGGCAACCCCTGCTCGCGTCCCAGCCGCTGGTATTCCTCAACCAGCGGCGCAGTCTTCATCAAAGCGCCCATGTGCGTATCTAGATGACTGATATGAATCCCCATCTTGCGGGCTCGCTCGATCTGCGCCGTCAACTCGATCTCTACCTCCGGCACCTTGGCCTGCGCCGCAACATCCGTCTCTTCGAATGTAAAATATCCGTCAGGATCGAGCAGGCTCGGCACTTTCTCCGCCGCCGAAATCGGCCCCCAGCGAAAAGGTTTCCACTCACTGTTCAGCGCCAAATGAATCCCCAAATCCGCATCCGGATGCTCCTTAGCCCACGCCACGACCTCGGGGAACCACGGGCAAGGCACCAAAATACTCGCCGAAGTAATCCAGTGATTCTCAAACGCCTCAAAAATCGCCCGATTCACCGAATGCGCCATCCCAAAATCATCCGCATGAATCACCAGCAAACGTGCGTCCGCCGGATACCCAAGCTTCTCCTGCACGGTTAGCGCAGCGCGTGAATTCGCCACAGAAGACCAGCCCAACGAGATAAGAGAAAGCAGCGCAGCAAGAAAGTAGCGCCGGCTCGTCCTGAGCTTCGAAGGTCGTCTCTGTTTACCCCGATCTGCGAGAGGCCGGCATTCGACGATCACAATCCCTCCAGCAGCAAAATCAACCACGGACCACGAACCGAAAATCGCGCCAACATTTTTCTCCCCAGCCAATCAAAAAAAGACCTCAAAGCAAACTGCATAACCCCAAGTAGCGCCGGCGTCTCTGCCGGCATCCGACGATTACAATCCCTCCAAGATCATAGTCCGACCGCGGACCACAAACCGGGAATCGCGCGCCGATGTGTGTTAGCGAAACCGAGCTTAAAACAAAAACTTTAAAGCAAACTGCATAATCCGCGGCCCATGCACCGCGCTAGGATGCAGAAACTGCGAATTCTCCACGCACGACGGATCCCCAAGATTCGTAGCCGTAGTGCAATCGGCATTCGCCGTAATCTGCGCAAACTGCGTATGATTGAAAAGGTTGAAATTCTCCCAGCGAAACTCAAACTTCTTCGATTCCGTCACCGCAAAATCCTTGAACAACCCGAAATCGAAATTCGTCCGCCCTGGCTCACGCAAACTATCACGCCCCGAATTCCCGAAAGTCAGCCCAGTGGGCACGGCAAACGCGGCCGGATTGTAAAGCAGCGGCCCCGACAATCCCGGAATCTCCTTCTGCGCCACCGGCACCGTCGGGCTCCCAACCACGTCGAGATAAGCGCTCGTCCCCACGCCATTGCCGACGCCCGCGTTATCCACAAACGTCGTGCTGTCCGTCACCGAGAACGGAATTCCCGTCTCCCACGTCGTAATCCCGGAAGCTTCCCAACCTCCCAGCAGCTTGTGCGCCCATCCGCTCGAGTGCCGGAAGATCGGAAAATCATAAACGTAGCTGATGTTCAGAATGTGCCGCTGGTCGAATTCACCGCTGGCGCGATTGCTGGCCAGATTGTAGGCGTTCACAAACGCATTATCGAATCGCGAAGACGAATCGTCGATCGCATGGCTATACGTGTAAGCCAGGCTGAACGTCAGATCGCCCGCCGTGCGTCGCCCGCTCACTTGCAAAGCGTTGTAAATCGAATTGGCCTCGTTCTCCAGGCGTGTCACGTTCGATATTCCCAGGAACGGCCGGGAAAAATCCGGATCGTTTCCGCAAGCTATTCCCAAATTGATTGCCGCCTGACCCGTCACCGTCTGGCCGTTCACCACTCCGGTGTTGCAATTCTGCTGCATGATCACTTCTCCCGGCAAAAATGGATTCTGCGCTGCCGGCGTGGGCACAACTTGATTCGAGTCGGTTACATCGGTCAGGTGCGTGCCCTTCGATCCCACATATCCCACCGTCAATGTCGTTTTTCCCGGCAGTTCGCGCTGCACATCGAGATGCCACTGCTGCACATACGGCCACATCACTTTATCGGGAATGGATATCAAATTCAGCGGGAAGGGCGCTCCGGCCGCGCCGATGTTCGTGTAGCCCACGATGTTTGTCTGCGTCGGCGACTGCACCCTCGGCGGCGTCCCTTCCAGTGATTCGGCATTGGCTTCGCTGCCGTTAGTATGCTCGAAGAAAATTCCGTAGCCGGCGCGAATCGCAGGTTTTTCCGTCGCCCCACGGATCCCACGCGAAGCCGATGCGCGGCGCAGGATTAAACAAATGCCCTTTCATGCAGCCCGGAGGCACGCCCGGCGCGCCGCACTGCACTTGTCCATTGAAGGGATTTCCGGTGCCTGGTATCAACGCCCCGGTATTCGGATCAAGTTGCGGCGCCTCGCTCGCTTGCCACGCCGCCGGATCGAAGTTGTATTCCGCCTTGTATTTCTCGCGATACGTCCCGAACAAGCTGAAGCGAATTCCCAAATTGAGCGTCAGCCGGCTGGTGACGTGCCAATCGTCCTGAATGTACGGCTCCAAAATCTTGTAGCGGTTGTAATACTTCGGCTCGCCCGACGATTGCGAAAACGACGCGATGTTGCCCATCAGCAAATCGGCAAACGCGTTTCCCGTGCTCACCGGCGAGCTGTTGTCGAAAGTCAAAAATCCGCCGGGGCTGAAAATCGGCTCGTAATCCTCATTCTTCTGCGCCGCCACAAAATACGCGCCCATCTGCAGATTGTGCTTGCGAATGATCTTGGTCACATTGTCCCGGTAAACGTATGTCGGGTTCGCATTGTTCCACGGTATGAAGCTCGGATCCTCGATGAATCCGCCGCCGTACGGCGCGCCGTTCAGAATCGAAATGCCCGGCAGGCGCCCGCCAAAGTTGTCGCCGAAAAATCCGGTCATGGTCATCGTCGAAGGCCTCTGCCACGGCCCTTCATTGTTCAAAAGCACATGGTTGGCGGAGTAGCTGAACACGAATTCATTCAGCAAAGTCGGCGAAGCCGTGGTGGACAACTTCGCCACGAAGCTCGTCGCCGGCTCGACTTCCTGCGTCGTGATCGTCGGAAATACCGAAGTCTGGCTCCAGGTCAGCACCGTGGGGCTCAGCGTCTGCCACGAATCGTGGATGTAGCGAAACGTCAGGCGATTGTTGTTGTTCACGTTGTGATCGATCTTGAACAATTCCTCATGCCAGGTCGTCGGCGTGGAGACGCTCCCTTCAAACGCCGGGTAAATGCCGTTGGTCGTGTTCGCATGCGGAATCATCACCAGCAGCGCGTTGGCGTTCGCGGTGTCCACGGGAACCTGATTGTTCGGGAAGAACATGCCACCCGATCCCGGAATTGTCGGGCAATCGTTAAACGTCCCGCTCCCGTCCGGGCAGAGATCCGAAAAATTCCCGGAGCGCTCCGCATCCGACGGCACGTCCGTCGGCGGAAACGCCGTCGGCTCTTTCTCGCGCCGGAATTCCTCGGAGAAAAAGAAAAAAGTTTTCGAGCGATCGCTGTTGTAGTGATGCGGAATGAACACCGGCCCGCCGATGGTGTACCCGAAATCGTGCTTCTTGTAAGGCTCGCGCTGATCGTCAAAATATCCGCGCGCATTGAAAAAATCATTGCGCCCGAAATAGAAAAGATCCCCGTGAAAATCGCGCGTCCCCGATTTGGTCACCACTTCCACGGTCCCCGATCCGTTTCTTCCGTACTGCGCGCCGTAGTTCGACGTCAGCACTTCGAATTCTTGAATCGCATCGACATTGGGATAGACCTGCAGCGTCGTGTTGCTGCCGTTGTCCATGTTGTCGCCGCCGTCGATCTCCCAATTGTTGTATTCCGTGCGCCCGCCGTTCACGCTGTAGGCCACGTTGCCAGCAATTCCCACCCCGCCCTCATCGGTGCCGGTGTCCGTAAAGGTCTGATTGCTCACGCCCGGCGCCAATATCACCAGTTGCGAAAAGTTGCGCCCATTCAATTCCAGCTGGCTCACTTGCTTCGCGCCGATGGTGTTGCTGATTTCCGAAGATTGCGTCTCCACCGTGGGCGCGGAATTCGCTTCCACCACCACTTTCTCACTCACCGCCCCCACTTCCAGCCGCACATCCACGCGGCGCTTCTCGCCTGCCGCTAAACTGATGTCATTCTCCTCGTACTTCGCGAATCCCTTCGCCGCAACCGAGACGGAATATTTCGCCGCCGGAAGTCCCGCAGCCACGTAATCGCCGCTGGAGTTTGTTTTCACCTTGCGGGTAATTCCTCGCGCCGCGTTCGCCACCGTCACGTCCGCGTCCGGCACCGTCCCGCCGGATTTGTCCGTCACGGTTCCCGTGATGTACCCGGTATCCTGCCCGCGCGCGAGAAAGGGAAGAATCAAAACTGCAGCAAAACACAGCACAACTGCGCAGATCCGAGTCATGGTCGCCCCCAACCAAAGCTCCGTGCTGCACGCCGTTCGTCCGTAGGGGCGGGGCTTGCTCCGCCCGCCGGCGTAAAAACGGCCCCAAATTGCGCCATTAATCTCCGCTTCCTCCATCCACGATCCGCTCACCCGCTAAAACCGGAACTTGAGAGCCACCTGCATCAACCGAGGATCATTCGCAGCAGTAATAAGCCCAAACGAAGACGTCCCTAGCGTCCCTCCGGGATTCTGAAACTGCGCGTGATTGAAAATATTGAACGCCTCAAACCGGAACTCCAGACCCTTCGATTCCGTAAAATTAAATTCCTTCAGCAGCGCCATATCCCAGTTGTTAAGCCCGGGCCCGTGAAAAAACCGCCGGTTCGCATTTCCAATCACGCCAATCGCCGCCCCGCCCGTGCAAGCCGCATCCACACAACCCTCCGGCACAAACAAATTGGTATTGAAATAAGGCTGACCCGAGCGCGGATTGTGGTTGCCGGCCAGGTTGCCAGGCAGAATGTTCGCCTGGTCCACGTTCCATCCGAACCCCACCGATCCAATCAACGACTGGTCCGCCCCGAAATTCGGCGAAGGCAAAATGGTGATCGGCTCCCCGGTCGTGAACGTCGTGATCCCGGACAATTCCCACCCGCCCAGCACTTGCTTCGACCATCCGCTATCCGCGTGCGCCAGCCGGTCGAACGGCAGATGCGCGCTGTAGCTGGCGACAAAGTTGTGCGTCAAATCGAAAGCGCAGAGCGACTTTGACAACCGCGGGTCGAATACGTTCGTGGCATCCTGCAGCGACGAACCGTTGTCCATGCACTTGCTGAACGTGTATCCGATCAAAAATTCCCCGTACTTGCTTCGCTCATTCAACGACGTTTGCAGCGAATTGTAAGAGGAATTCGCCGCCGTGATCACATAGGGATTCGTGCTGAATGCCGCGCCGCCGGTCCCCGTCGGCACGCCCCCAAAAACCGTGAGCGTCGAATTGATCGCGTTGCAAGTCAGGCTGGCATTCGAAAGGCAGGGAACGGTCGTCTCCACGATTTTCGTCGCCCCGGCAGGAAATCCAGCGCCCGGCGGCAGCACGAACGGTGAACCCGGAGTCTCCCCTCCCGGCCCGCAGGTCGGGCTTCCAGCATCAAGATTTGCCGGGATTGCTCAAAAAAACGCACAGCGCCGGATTTCCGGGATTCGCTTCCTCAGAAGTGACGTTGCGGTGCCCTTGATTCCCCACGTAGCCGATGCTGAACACCATCGTCGAGCCAATCTGCCGCTGAATCGTCAGGTGGTAGTGCTCCGTGTACGGCATGCGGTTGTGCGGGTTGTAGTAAAAGTTGCTGGAAATCGCGCCCACTTGCGCCCAGTTGAAGGAAGTGTCCGGATTTTTCCGCGACACGTTTCCAGGCGGCGGCGTGAACGGAAACGGTTGCCCTTGAATTCCGCCGCCCTGCCGGTCGATGAACGGCGCATCCAGCAGCGGCTCGCCCCCAAACCAGAAAATTCCGAACGGCGCGTCGCCGACGCCGAGAAACTGCGAAAGATCCTCGACGCTCGAATAGTAGATTCCGAAACCGGCGCGAATGCTCATCTTCCCGGGCCCGCCGGTAATTTTCGCCAGCAGGCCATCCTTCGCTCCTGGCGAATAAGCAAGGCCGAGTCGCGGACCGAACGCGTCATATTGAGTCGGCGCCAGTGTTGACGGCACTCCCGGATCGCCGGGCACCACCAATCCCAACGGCGCACCTGGATACAGCGAAGAAGGCGTCCCGCTGATCACGTTTTGCGGCAGCACCGTCTCAATCTTTCCCTGCGTGTCGTACCACGGCTGGCTGAACTCCCACCGCAAGCCGTAATTGAACGTCAAGTTCGTCCGCACGCGCCAACTGTCCTGCGCGAACAATCCGGCATATTTCGACCGTGAGTCCAGCACTTGCTTGCTGGCCTGAATAAAGTTGTCCGGCGCGCCCATCAGGAAATCCACCCAATCCGATCCGCTCTCCGCCCCGCCGAACGTGTAAGCGCCGTTCTCCCCGAAGAAATTCCGTTCGTTGATCTGGTCGTAGTGAAATTGCCCGCCGAATTTCAGGCTGTGCGTTCCAATTACCTTGGAAAAGTTGTCCAGCACCTGGAAGGTGTTGTTGTAGGCATTTTGTGTGTCCTGCGGCACCCCGATCGAGAGTCCCGCCCCCTGCTGTGCCAGGAGAATCTGCGGCACTCCCTCGATGGTCGGATCAATCGGTGCAATCCCGCCATTGAACGAATTTCCCGAGCCTTGTGCGGGAACAAATCCCAGCGAGCTCAGCGTGACTCCCAACCCGCCCTGCGGCTTGAAATAGGAGCCCGCGATGCGCACGAAGCTGACATGGAATTCGTTCACCATCGTCGAACCCAGCATCTTCGTATCTCCCAAGGTGACCAGCTGTGACCGCCCGGGCGTAATCGAGTTGAACCCCGGCGCGCTCACCGCCCCGCCCAGCAGCGTGTCATTCGGGTAAGGATCGTTCCGCAAATAATCATCGATCGCGTAGTACGCCGAGAGCGTGCCGAATCGCGTGTTGCCGTCCAATCGCACGGCGCCCTTGTCGTCGCGCGTCCGTTCGTTTTGTGAGGCGTCCGCGAAGTTCGGATGTCCTTGGGCATCCGTCCCGTTGGGCTTGGGCACGTATTGCAGCAAATTCAGAGCCGCGGGATCCATCACGCTCGCGGGAATTATGTTATTAGGGAAAACGCATCCCGGTGCGGCCGCGCACCCAAAGTAGGGCGTGCCGGGCGTGGTATTCGTGCCGGCTACGATGTCCGTACGGCTCAATTTTTGATTCAGAATCGAGGCCCAGTTCGCCCCGTTCACCGTATTGGTCAAGCCCGCAACCAGGTCGGAAACGTCCGCCGAACCTCCGTTTGTATCAGGCCGGTCCGCCAATCCCGGCACGTTGTTGTTCAAAATCTGGCCGCGCACCGTCCGCGTGCCCTGGTAGTCGAGAAAGAAAAAAGTCTTGTCGCGCTTTACCGGGCCGCCCACCACGCCGCCAAACTGGTTCTGCTTGTAGTTGTCGATCTGCCCCGGCGGATCGAAAAAATTCCGCGCATCGAGATCCGTATTCCGCAAAAACTCGAACGCGGTCCCGTGAATCGAGTTCGTCCCGGATTTTGTCACCACGTTGATTTGCCCGCCGCCGTAATTTCCGTATTCCGCGTCGAAGTTGTTGGTGATGATCCGGAACTCCGCGATCGAATCGAGATTGGGAATAATCCCCGCGCCGTTGTTCTTGCCCTCTTCGACGTTCGAGCCATTCACCATGAACCCGTTCGCCGATTGCCGCTGCCCGTTGATGGACTGATTTCCGGGATTCAAATCGCCGGAAACATTGCGGTCCGTCAAGCCGCCGAACTGTTTCTGCACCGGCTGCGCCATCGAGCTGGGCACCACGCCCGGCTGCAGCGACAGCAAATCCGTGTAGGCCCGCCCGTTCAGCGGGACGGTGGTCATTGTGTCGCCGGTGATCACGTCGCCGTTTTGCGTGCTTTCGGTCTCGACGTGCACCGCGTCGCTCAGCACCGTCACGTGCTCGCTGGCTTCGCCGACTTGCAGCGTCGCGTCCACGCTCAGCGCCGAATTCGCGTCGATCACCAGCCCGCTGCGCGTGTAGGTTTTGAATCCGCTGACCTGCACTTCGAGCGTGTAGGTGCCGATGGCCAGCGAGGGGAAGCTGTAGAATCCCTTCGAATCGGTGGTCGTTTCGCTGCGCACGCCGGTCTGCGTCTCCGTCGCGGTCACTTGCGCGCCGACCAGCACGCCGCCGGTGGGGTCGGTGACGATTCCGGAAATCGAGCCGGTGATTCCGGCCCAGGCCACCGCCGTCCCCAGCGCCATCAAGATGATCAACGCCGCCACAGCCGCTCTTGGCTTTCGCATGCTCATGCTCCTTTGCGATTTGCTGCGCGCGATTTGGCTGCCTGCGAGCGAGGGATTCGGCGCGGCGTCTGCTCCTGCGCCGGGGTGGCGGCTCAGGAGGCGGCGGGTGGCACGCCGCGGGGCGACGCTGTGCGCGAACTTTTGATTTTCGGTGGGCTCGCGCTCGCTGCGGCCCACCCTCCGCCCCGCTCGCGAATTCATTAAAACGTTTATTAAAACTATTGAATGGCGAATTATTGTGACAGGAGGCGGCAGCTGTCAAGCGGAAAGTTCCGGGGGCGGCGGGCCGGTGGCCGGCGGCGGGCGGGCGGCGCGGCGAACGCGCGCTGGGCGCTGGCGATTTCTGCGGTGCGACTTCGAAGGCGCCTCGCGGTTAATTGCTGAGTGATATTTTCGCTGGCGATCCGTTGGGGTCTCATTTCAATGCTCTCGTGGATTCGCGGGCTACCAGCTCTGGGGCTACCCTTTTGTGCGCGGCGGTGAAATCGCGATTTTCCTGCGAGGCGTTGATGGCGTCGAGCAGGATGCCTACGGCTGCTGAGCCCATGGCTTCCATTGGCTGGCGGATCGTTGTTAGCGACGGGGAATAGAGCGACGCGGGGGCTACGTCGTCGAAGCCGATTACCGAGCAATCTTCGGGGACGCGGAGGCCCACTTTTGCCAGGGCGCGAATGGCGCCGAAGGCGGTCAAGTCGTCGAAGGCCATCAGCGCTGTAAACTGCTCTTTTCGCTTCAGCAGCTCTTCGGTCAGGCGGTAGCCCGCTTCGAAGCCGGAATTGGGGTCGCGCGATTCGGGCAGATCCACCATCAGTTTTGGATCTAGCCTCAGCGAGTTTGCGGCGGCAAAGGTTTTTATGCCGCGCCAGCGCGGCTCGGTGTCGCCCAACATTTTCGGGCCGCGGATGAAGGCGATTTTGCGATGGCCGAGCGAATGCAGATGTTCGAGGGCGAGTTTTCCGCCTACCTCGTTGTCCACCACCACTGAGCTGATTAAGTCCGTGGGCAGCTCGCCGCCGATCAGCGTTGTGGGGATCATATTTTTCTCGATGTCGGCGAGAAAATTGATGTCCAGGAAAAGCCAGTTGGCCAGGACGATCAAGCCTTCGACGCGGCGGTCCAGCAGCATTTCCAGGTAGCGCTCGAAGCGGCTCTTCTCGTTGTGGGCATCCGTGAGTATGGGGAGATACGAGGCCTGGTAGAGGGCGTTCTCCACGCCGCGCAGAATCAGCGTGCAGTACGGGTCGGTCATGTCGAAGACCATGACGCCGATGGAGTGGCTGCGCTTGCTGCGCGTGAAAGGCGTGAGCAGATGCGGGCGATAGCCCAGTTTTTTGGCGGCGCTGCGGATGCGGTCTTTGGTTTTGGCGGGGATGAAGCGGGCCAGCGGGGCGTCGTTGAGAACGAAGGAGACGGTGGTGGAGGAGAAGCCGCTGGTGCGGGCTACATCGCGGATGGTTACCGATGTTGCTTTGCGGCGCCGGCGCTTGGCTGCCACGCTGTGGGCCTCCTCTGGAGCGCGCATCATAACATTCCGGAGGTTGGAAGTTGGAGGTTTGAGATTGGAGTAGGAGTGCGTGGTGATGTAATGGTTTCGATTTGTTTCGTTTTGGTGAGGAATTCAACGCATTTCGTACATCGTTTTTGTGGCGATTAGAAACGACCTCGGTGCTTTGTTTTGTTGGAGTTAGGCCGATTTCTAATCGCTTTTGTGTGGCGATTAGAATTCTGGAAGCTTGGTGCTGGAGGCTTGAGGCTGAAACGGATGCGACCGTTATGGAATCGGGACTTATGAAATTCCAGGAGACTCCAAAGATGTACCGCAGAGAGGCAGAGAGCGCAGGGGAGATGTGGGCTGCTGGACGGCCGAGACGGAAATTCGCGCGATAGCGTTGGTTGGAAAAGCGCCGGCTGGCAGCCGGCGTTACGCACGGCGGCGGATTAGGGGCAATGCTTCCGCTGCTGGCGCCGTGGCCAGGCATGTCTTATTCCTCCCTACTGCACTGCTCTTAGTTATTGGCGCCCCGCAACGTCTTCTCGGGGCGGGCGGACTGCGGCGGCTCGCCTTGGCCGGCTCCGCGGTTCGGGCCTGCGTACAGCTGTAGCGTTTGTAGCATATCGGTAATAGTATGTCAATAGTACTTCGATAGTACTTTTGGGTCGATTAGAATCGGGCCCAAGGCGGGGCCGAAAGGCGGGGCCGAAAAGCCCCACCCTTCGCAAACACCGCGAAGGATGGGCCACCCCGAAAGGCAAACCCGTCGGAATGCGTGGGCCACCCGCGGGCTTTTTGAAGACCATGTGCATCCAGATTGGGCGGGGCGAGACGAACAGGGATTGGGCTTGAACACCACACCCATGCCGCCGCCACCGAGTTTTTCGAGGATGCGGTAGTGGGAAATTGTTCGGCCGGAGAGTGAAGCAGAATCGGACATGTGGCGCGAATTCTATTCTGCGCCAAAGAGCAAGTCAACGCGCGCCGGATTGACGCCCGCCAGCAGAAATGGCGACGGAAGTTCCGAGCAAAGAAAGAGCGGATAGGTAACGGGATTAGAGTTCCGCGGATGATTTCGGCTTGGATTGGCTTCTTTGGTCGCCGGATGCAGGCAGAGACGCCGGCGCTACTTTGGATCTCGGACTTGGCGCGGATTGAGTTGTATCGGGCTTTTTGAAGACCATGTGCATCCAGATTGGGCGGGGGGAGACGAACAGAGATTGGGCTTGATTTAGGACTGAGGCTACGCGGGCGCTGACTTTCTCCAGGATGGTGCGGCCTGCTGGTTGGATTAGCTGGTTGCCGCAGTGGATGCAGGCTTCGTCTTGCTCGTAGGTGCCCCAGGGGTTGCCGGCTTGATCCATTAGAAATGCGGAGATGGCGTTGGTGCGCTCGCTGGTTTGGCCTACGAACGTTGTTTGCGCCGGGATCATGCCCGGGAAGAGGCGCGCCAGGCTTTGCTCGTCGAAATCGTTTACGTGGCCCCAGCAGGGGTTGTGTTGGCCGCAATAGACGCAGGTGGTGCGGCCAAAGCGGCGATCCTGTTTGAAGGGGACGCCTACGACTACGGCGTGCTTTGCTACGCGGGTCATTTCCTGGCAGGCGCGGGCTAGTAATTGCGGGGGAATGTGCTCGAGGACTTCGGTGCAGGTGACAACGTCAAAATAGTTGTCGGGATAGGTTAGCTGGGTGACGTCGCCTTGCACCGCGACGGTTTTGCGATTGGAGACTTGCGGCTTTTCGAGGTCGAGGGCGGTGACGGCTTCGAAATTGTTGGCGAGTAGATCGGAGATGTAGCCATCACGGGCGCCGACATCGAGGACCGTGGAATAGTTCTTGGGAATTACAGCGAGAATGTTTTCAACGCGTTTCTGCTCACGGGGGCTGGCGCGATAGGCGCTGAGATCGATTTTGCGCTTGCCGTTGTGGGTGAAGAAATCGTTCAGCCTCGCGGCGTAGCTTTCGCCCAGGCCTTCGGCCATTTTGGTGGCGATTTCGAAGACGAGGGATTCCCAATCGAAACGGCGCGCGATTTCCTGGCGGCGCTGGCGGCGTTCGGGGGTGTTGGCGGCAGGCGCGAGCGATTGGGCGATGGCCGCGGCCCATTCCTCGGGCGAGTGCGCGAGCGCTACGACGTCGGCGAATTCGCTGAGCGTGAGAATGCGCGTGCCGACGACTGGGCGTCCGCTGGCCAGGTACTCGTGCAGCTTCAAAGGGTAGATGTACTTGGTGTAGTAGTTGTCCTGGTAGGGCATGATGCAAACGTCGAAGTGCTGCGGATAGGCGGGCAGCGATTCCGTGGGCTTGGCACCCAGGAAATGGACATTGGGGAGCGCGGTGAGCTGCTGAATGATGGCGACGATGTCTTCGTGCGGGCTTTGCGGGCCGACGAAGACGAAATGCCATTCCGGATGTGCGTGACTGAGAGTAAGAACGAGTTGCCAATCGAGTTGGCGCTTGATGAAGCCGGTGTAGCCGATGCGCGGGTGGGGAATGGCGGCGAGATCGGGGGGCTCGGGTTGGGTGTGGGAGTAGGCCTGGAAATCGACACCGTTGGGAATGAAGATGGTGTGGGGATTGATGTTGCCCTTTTTTTCTAGCAGGCCCATGGAGTGGAGAAAAACCAGATCGACTTCGGTGATCAGGCGGCGCTCGGTTTCGCTGAGCGGGAGCTCGATGGGTGAAAAGGAATATTCGTCGTCAATGTGATAGCAGCTGAGATCGTGCGGGACGTTATCGAGAGCGGAGGCGAAGGCGGGGCGCCAGATATAAAGGATGATTCGGCGGCAGCCGCGGCGGATCAGCAGGCGGCGGGCTTTGCGCAGGATCTGTTGCATGCGCAATTGATTTAGGCGATGGATGCGCTGCAGGCCGGCGATCCAACGCTCGGCGCGATAGTTGACGAAGCCGGTGTGTTGTGTGGGATGCGCGGAGTCGCCGTTGGTGGAGGCTTTGGGCTCGGCGGCAGAGTCGGCGCCAGTATGTTTGTGCGCGTCGGCGGTGGGATCGACCCAGACTACCTGGAAATATTTGGAGAGACGGCTGACGACGTGGTGGCGCGTCTGCCAGAAGCCGTTCCATTCGTCGGGGACGAGGGCGATTACGCCTACGTCGGCAAGCCAGGGTTGCTTACCGTTCCCGTTGTTTGCTTCCGCGCTCACAGTCTAACCCCTCGACAGCGCCAGCGGCGTGCTGGCGGACCCGACTATTCTGAGGGAAGTGACGCGCGGACGCTCGCGGAAATCTGCGCGGCGATGATGTGGGGGTAACGTGCGGGGTTTCGGGCGCATAGAGGGTCGGCGGAGCCGGCAGTTCGTGCGTGCGACGCGCGGGCGGGGATTTTGGGCAACTGCGGCGGCGGCTGGCAATAGGATTGGGGAGGCGATGCGGCGCGATGTTGATGTTTTAGCGGCTTGATTTTGGGTGATTGTGATGTGCGCGGGCTGCGCGTAGTACATTAATGATATACAGGCATCGCTCATTCCTTGAGATTGGCGAGAGCGGGAAGCAGTGGCGGGGCGCGAGCGTTGCGCCTTGAAGGCTGAAGAAACGTGCAAACCAGGGCAAAAATCCTGCACTCCGTGCCCGTTGTGGTGGCCGCTTCGGCCGCGACGTTGATCGCGGTGCTCGCGCTGTGGCGGGCGCATGCGTTTGACGCGCGGTTGCTGGCGGTGGTGACGGCGCTGGACTATCGGGCGATTGTGTTTCTGAATCACTTTGCGCGGCGCTCGTGGACCGCGGATACGCTGCTGTATTTGGTCGATTCGAATCCGCTGGGGACTGCTCCGCTGCTGATGGCTATTTGGTGGGCTTGGTTCAAGGATCGGGAACGCGCGGCGCAGATGGAGACGCGGGAAGTTTTGTTGTCCGGGATTATTGCGTCGTTTCTGGTTTTGCCGGCGGTGCGGACGCTGGTTTTTGCGCTGCCTTATCGCGGGCGGCCGCTGCACAATCCGGAATTGCACTTTCAGCTGACTTACGGGATGGACCCGAACCGCTTGCTGGGGTGGAGTTCGTTTCCGAGCGATCATGCGGTGCTGTGGTTTCTGCTGGCGATGACGGTTTTTTATGTTTCGCGGCGGCTGGGAATTCTTTTGCTCGCTTATGTTTGCGTGACTTTGTGTTTTGCGCGGATTTACCTGGGCGTGCATTATCCGTCGGATATTTTTGTTGGGGCGCTGATTGGAATCGGGGTGGCGCGGTTGTGCAAGGTTGCGGCGATTCGGAAGACATTGGCGGAGCAGCCGTTGAGCTGGCTGCAGCGCTGGCCGGGGGCGTTTTACGCGGGATTTTTCGTGATTACGAGCCAGATGATGGAGGGATTTGCTTCGCTGAATGAGATTGAGAAATTGGTGAAGGTGGTTTTGAAGGCGTTGTAGCGGCGTTTTTGGTTGGTTCCCGCCTCTTGGCGCTCTGGTTTGCTCCTGCTAGAGTCCTGAGTTGTGAAATCCGCGGCAATTTTGATTTTGTGCGGTGCGTTCGTGTGGCTTTCGCACGTGCAGGAACGCGATGCGCAGGCACTGTTTGAGCGCGGGGAAGCGCTGCTGCGGGATGGGGAACTGGATAAGGCGCAAGGCGCGTTTCGCGCGGTGCTGGCTCGCGATCCGGGGAATGCCGGGGCCTACGCGAATTTGGGCGTGATTGAGATGCGGCGGAAGCGATGGGCTGAGGCGCTGGTGGATTTGCGCACGGCGGAGAAGCTGGCGCCGGATGTGGCGGGAATTCGTTTGAACATCGGGCTGGTTTATTTTCAAGAGGAGGATTACCGGGCGGCGATTGGGCCGCTTAGTTCGGTGGTGGGCGATGCGGCGGATGCGGAGCAGGCGCGTTATTTGCTGGGGCTGTGCGATTTTTTGACGCTGAGGTATGCGGATGCGGCGGCGGCGCTGGAGCCTTTGTGGGATCGCGAGAAAAACAATTTGAGTTATCTATATGTGCTGGGGATTGCGGCGGGGGAGGCGAAGCGCGGCGAATTGGAAGAAAAAGCGCTGGGGCGGTTGATGGAAGTTGGTGGTGATTCGCCGGAATTTCATTTGCTGATGGGAAAGGCGGATTTGAATCGTGGCGAGGATGCCAAGGCAGAGGCGGAATTGCGGCGAGCTGTTTTGGCGGATGCAAAATTGCCGTTCACGCATCTTTATTTGGGAATTGCGTTGATGCGCATGAGCAAGCAGAAGGAGGCGCAGGCGGAATTTGAGAAGGAGGTTGAAGTCGAGCCGGATGTGGCTTACGGCTACGATGAATTGGGGGCGATTTATGCGCTGCGGCATGAGGAGGAGACGGCGGCGCGTTATTTTCGATTGGCGCTGGCGCGCGATCCGCGATTGGCCAGCGCGCAATTTGGATTGGGGGATGTTTTGCAGCGGGGTGGGAAATTCATGGAGGCGCTGGCGGCGCTCGACGCGGCAGAGAAATTGGCACCGGAGAGTCGCGACGTGCGTTATTTGCGGGGGCGCGTGTTGAAACGTCTTGGGCGCGACGCGGAGTCGGAGAAGGAGTTTGCGGAAGCGCAGCGTTTGGCGGATAGCGGCTTGGCCAGAGATGAACAGGTTTTGAGGGAGAAAGTCACGCCCGAGCCAGAACTGCGGAAGGCGCCGGACTAGGGGAGAATTCGCAACTGGGGATCGCGGGCCTCTTTGGCAAGACGGCGTTCATCAGAAGTTCATGTGGATCAGTTTGGCAGTTGAGGTATGCTGGCGGCACTGCTGGGACGTACTTCGGGCTGGCCTTGTGGGGCGATAACAGCACGGGATGGGAGCACTCCTTTGAAAAGAATATTGATTGTCGCGGCGATGGTTGGCGTTTGCGGGGTTACGTTTACTCACGGCCGAGCGGTTGGCGAGAGTGCGCCGGCGGCGGAGCGGCATTTTGAGTTTACTTACGACGTGCATGTGCCGGCGGGCGTTGCGGGGGCTGGGGCGGTGCGGGTCTGGATACCAGTTCCGGTGTCGAGCGCTTACCAGGAGATTTCAGAACTGAAGATTGATAGCCCGGTGGCGTTCAAGCGGACGCGCGATGCGGAATATGGGGACAGCTTCGCATATTTCGAAGAGAAGGCGGGGAGTGCGGCGATTGACGTGAGGATGCACTTCGAAGTTTTGCGGCATGAGCACCGCGTGAGCTTGACGCCAGCGGCGGGGCGTGGCGTAAAGGCGGACCCGCTGTTGGGGAGATTTTTGCAGGCGGACCGATTGGTGCCGATTGACGGGCAGATTGGCGAGCTCTCGCGCGAATACACGCAGACGGGGGAAGGAAATCTTGATCGGGCGCGCCGGACTTATGAATACGTAATCAAGACGATGAAGTACGACAAGACGGGCGAAGGTTGGGGGCACGGCGACGCGGTTTGGGCTTGCACTTCGAAGCGCGGGAATTGCACTGATTTTCATTCGGTTTTTATCGGCATGCTGCGGGCGGCGGGAATTCCGGCGAAATTTGAGATTGGATTTCCTCTGCCGGCGGATAAGAGCGCTGGGGAGATTCCCGGTTATCACTGCTGGGCGGAATTTTTTATAGATGGAATTGGATGGGTGCCTGTGGATGCTTCGGAGGCGTGGAAGCATCCGGAGCTGCACGATTACTTTTTTGGTGCGCATGATGCCAACCGAGTGCAGTTTACGACCGGGCGCGATCTTCGGCTGAGTCCCCCACAGAAGGGTGCGTTGTTGAATTATGCGGTTTATCCTTATGCCGAGCAGGGCGGGAAGGCGTTTGAGGGTGTTACGACGCATTTTGCGTTTCGGGATTTGCCGGTGGGGGAGACGAAGGCGACGGCGGCTGTGACGGGAGCCAGGGATTCTGCTTCGCGTTGATTTTGGGGCCCGGGAATGCGGAAAGACGCAATTTCAAATTTGAAATTTCGGATTTCAAAGGAAGGCAAAGGCAATTGATTCTTGGCGCTGCGACGATGCATTTTACGTTTCGAAATTTGCCGGGTGGAGGAGTAGACGGCTTCGGCGGGCTAGTGCCCAGCGCTAAAGCGCATTGATAAGCGTTCACGTTTTTCCGGAGCGCTGAAGCGCTCCTCCTCCGCATAAATGCGAAGGCTCCCACCCGGACCAGCAAGACCCGAGAGCTCAAGCCATTGCAGCTTTGCCAATACCGGTTTGTGCGGTCACATCGGGGCAAGTAGGAGTCGATCTGAAACTGTTGCTGTGCCGCAGTGAAACACACTGTGGATTTTCGTGCAATTGATACACAGAGATGGGCGGCTGGGATAAAAAAGCGATAATACTTTTTGACATCGCGATTCGGTTTTCATTAAGATTCATTCCCCCTTCCTGAAATTTCTTTCATTCTCAATTGGGAGTTGTTATGCGGCTACTCGTCGCGGAAAGTGATGAGGCGCTCGGCGCATTTCTTCGCCAGGGCCTGGAGGCAGAGCATTACGACGTGGATGTGGGACGGGATGGCGGCGGGGTTTTGGAGTTGGCGGCGGCGAGCGAATACGATCTGGTGATTCTGGATTTGAATCTGCCAGGGCTGGATGGAATGGACGTGTTGCGGCGCTTGCGGGCGCGCGGAGCCAGCTTGCCGATTCTGATTTTGACCAATAAGAATCGTGTTGAGGATCGCGTGCGGGCGTTGGATGAGGGCGCGGATGATTTCCTGCTGATGCCGTTCGCGCTGACGGAACTATCGGCGCGGGTGCGGGCGCTTTTGCGGCGTTGGGGGCGGGTGGCGGAGCCGGTGTTGCGGGCGGATGATTTGGAATTGGATCGCCTGGCACGCGTGGTGCGGCGTGGGGGGAAGCGCATTGAATTGACGCCGAAAGAGTATGGGTTGCTGGAGTTTCTGATGATGCACCGAGGGCAGCGGGTTACGCGGCCCATGATTATTGAGAACGTGTGGAATTTTTCGGGCGAAACGATGACGAACGTGGTGGACGTTTACATCAATTATGCGTCGTCGCAGGTGGATAAACGGCGCGTTGGGCAATTGGCGCTGGCGATTCAGGTGGCTTTCCAGCAGATGGGAATTTTCGATGCGTCGAACACTAAAGTAGCCATCGCCAATACCGAGCCGATGCCGTTTTCCAACGTGCAAATGGTTGAAAATGTGGAGCGCATCGCCTCCTTGGGCCAGATCGCCAGTACGCCGCACGGTTCCCTGTCGGGATCTCCACAATCCAACGACCTGAACCAGTTGCAGAAGGAATTGCAAAGCGCGCTACAAGCTCAGATCAGCAAGCGGGAGATTTCGCTTACGCCGACGCGCGAAGGGCTGGTGGTCAGCCTGCGCGAAGCCGGATTTTACGGCAGCGGATCGGCGCAATTAAAGCCGGGGACGGCAGCAGTGCTCGACCAATTCGTCGCCATTGTTGCGCCGCGCTCGTTCCATGTGCGCATCGAAGGGCACACGGACAACGTTCCCATCCATTCCACGCAATTTGAGTCCAACTGGGAGCTATCAACCGCGCGGGCTACTGAGTTGGTGAAGCTATTTATCACTCGATATGGAATTGCGCCGGACCGGCTGGCTGCTTCGGGCTATGCAGAATTTCATCCGGTGGCGTCGAACGACACGGCGGAAGGGCGATCCATGAACCGGCGAGTTGACCTGGTGATCCTTAATACGAGCGGGCCGGCTTTCCTGGGCGAACGGGCGCCGGATCGAAATGTGCCGTCAGGCGCGCCGCAACGATGAGTTAGGCAATAGCGGCCCTTCGTTGAATCAACGCTCGGTGAGCACGCCTTGCAATTGCTCGGAGACTTGTTTCTGATTTTTCGTGGAGACGTACCAATCGATTGTGCGGTGAAGTCCTTCGATGAATTTCACTTTGGGCTCCCAGCCCAGAATCTCTTTCGCTAGTTTGTTGTCGGCTACGCGGTTGAGCGGCCCAGTGGGCATTTCGGGGTGCAACTCGAACTCGGCTTGCTTGCCCATGTAGCGCAGCACTTCGTTGGCGGCGTCGATCACTTTGATGCGTTCGGTGGTGCCCAGATTGACCGCGGTCGCGTCATCGATCTTCTCCGCGGCGAGGATCGTTCCGCTCACGATGTCGTCGATGTACGTCCAGTTGCGAATCTGTTCGCCGGTGCCCCAGACAATGAACGGATTCTGGTTGATGAAGGCGCGAGCAATCATCGCGATCACCGCGTGGTTCTCAACACCGCGCGGACCGTATACGGTGAAATAGCGGCAGGACGCCGATCTCATTCCCCAATCGCGGTAATAGGCTTGTAGGGTCATTTCCGCCATCAATTTTGCCCAACCGTACATATTGTCGGCGTCGTAGGGTGGACCGACCATGTCTTCGGTGAGATAGAGGATCTGCTTGGGATTGGTTTGAATGTGATTGGGATAGACGCATCCCGAGGAAGCGTAAACGACTTTGTCAACTTTCGCCTTGTGGCAGGCGCGGAAAACGACGCCATCGAGCATCAAGTTCGTGGCGCAGGCAGCTTGATGTAGGTCCACGTAGCCGCGACCGCCGTGGTCGGCGGCCAGGTGGAAGACGACGCTGATGCCGTTTACGACGCGTTCGGCCACGCCGGGCTCGCGCAAATCGGCTTGAATCAACTCGGCGGAGCCGTGCTTTACGTGATGCTCGATATTCTCGAGTTTGCCGCTGCTTAGATCATCTACCACGCGAATCTTCGCGCCGCGCGTGACCAGCGCGTCCACGATTCCCGATCCGATGAACGAAGTCCCGCCCGTCACCAGCACGCTGCGATTCTTCCAATCCATTCCGCTGAATTCCTCCGCTAGTTTTGAATATTTGCCCCGCTTCGCGCGATTTACCGACCGAGAAGGATAGCACTGTTAGCTAGGATTCCACATCCGCGAGAGGCAAATTTCCCTGCAAGGGGTACGTAATTTCCGCACCGCGAATGCGCGCAAATGGAGTGATCTCGTGCGGCTGAGCGCGGGTGGCGCTCAGAATATGCTCGACTCCGATTCCACGTGCGACAAGAGCATCCGCGACCATTGAGCGGTGGCAGCGCCAGGGTAGAGCCTCGGCGCACATAATGGCTGTCGGCCTGTCAGCGGCGATTTTCACCAGCGCTTCGATGGCCGCCGCAAAATCAGGCGTCTGCATATAATCCGCAAAGCCTCGGAAGCTGGCGTTTTTCCATGCCGTGTTGATGCTGTCACGCTTGGCGTGGCGCAGGCCACCCAGCTCCTTCATCGATTGGTAGCCAATTCCCGCATCGCGCAGAGACTCAGCCAGGTCTTCGGAGTTGAACTGAGGATTATGACGCGAGCGCGGAATGGTGCGAATGTCCACGACGCGTTTCACGCCGTGGGCTTGCAGAAGGCGGATGAATTCGTCGACCGGCCGGGTCGAATGTCCAATTGTGAATATTTTGAAATAATTCTTCGCCGGTACTGTTATTTGCGCGGGCCGCTTCTTTTTGGCAGGCGTTGTCATCCAATGTATATTAGCTGCGCTGTCCGCGCGCTCGGCGGGATTTATTCGCTGGCTCGCGCGGGTCGCCCGACACAAGGCATCATACGCTTGTACGGGCAACACGGCAGGCACGCTAACGCGGAGATTTTGGATGCGAGTGGCCATCGGCGCAGATCACGCAGGCTATCCACTCAAGCAGCTACTTATCCCTTTTCTAGAATCCCTCGACTACAGCATTCTCGATCTCGGTACCAATAGCACGGATCCGGTGGATTATCCGGATTATTCCGAAGCTGTAGGTCTCGCCGTGCTTGAAGCTCGCGCCGATCGCGGCATTTTGATCTGCGGCAGCGGCGTCGGCGCGTCGGTGGCGGCGAACAAACTGCCGGGCATCCGCGCCGGCATTGCGCATGACACCTATTCCGCGCATCAAGGCGTGGAGCACGACAACATGAATATTCTCGTGCTCGGCTCACGCGTGATCGGCGTCGAACTCGCGAAGGAATTAGCCGCCACATATCTGAAAGCGGTTTTCTCGAATGAGCCTCGCCATGTCCGGCGATTAGCAAAAGTGAAGGCCTTGGAGGTGAAATATGGCTGCCAGTAAAGTCACTCCTGAAGCGGCTCAAGCATCGCGCGCTGCAGCGAAAACGAACCCGCTGCGATTGGCCGAAGCGCAGGGCCAGGCCATCTGGCTCGATTATATCCGTCGGAGCATTCTCACCGGTGGCGAATTGAAACGCCTGGTGGATGAAGACGGCCTGAGCGGCGTGACCAGCAATCCGACGATTTTCGAAAAGGCGATCGCCGGCAGCTCCGACTACGACGAGCAATTGCGAAGTCTCCTGGACTCGGACCCGGAGATGGAAGTTGGCCCGCTGTTTGAGGCCATAGCCACCGATGACATCCGCATGGCCACCGACATTCTTAGGCCCGTTTACGATCGCACCCAGGGGGCGGACGGTTTCGTAAGCCTGGAAGTCTCCCCGAAACTCGCACGCGACACGCAAGGCACGATTCGCGAGGCGCAACGGCTGTGGAAGAGGGTAGGCCGGCCTAACCTAATGATCAAGGTTCCGGCCACGCCCGAAGGAATTCCGGCAGTGGAAGAACTCCTAGCTTCGGGCATCAACGTCAATATCACGCTGATGTTTTCGATGTCTCATTACGAAGCCGTCGCGCAAGCCTATATCCGCGGCCTGCGCCGCGCCACCAATCCCGCGAAACTGGCTTCCGTGGCCTCGTTCTTTGTAAGCCGCGTGGACAACCTGAGCGATCCCGCGCTGTTGAAGATCGGCACACCCGAAGCCCTGGCTCTGCAAGGGAAAATCGGCATCGCCAACTGCCGCATTGTGTACCAGCGATTCCTGGAAATTTTCGGCGGCCCTGATTTCGCCGCCCTGAAAGCCAAAGGCGCGCGCGTGCAGCGCGTCCTGTGGGCCAGCACGAGCACCAAGAATCCCAAGTATCCCGACACGCTGTATGTCGCCGAGTTGATCGGGGCGGACACCGTCGATACAGTTCCCCCGGCTACAATCGACGCCTTTCGCGATCACGGCGTAGTCCGCGGCGCGACGATCCTTGATTCCCCGGCAACAGCAGCGGCGCAGATTGCCTCGCTCAAAAAAATCGGGATCGATCTCAATGCCATTACCGACCAATTACAGCGCGAAGGCGTTGATTCGTTCGCGAAATCGTTCGAGGACCTGATGGCCGCGCTCTCCAAGAAGCGCGCCGCCTTGCTCGAACACCAAGTAGACGCTGAAACGCCGTCGCTCGGCAAAATAAGCGCCGCGGTTGATGAGCGCCTCAAGGCATGGAGTGAAATGCATTTCGGTCGCCGGATGTGGGCAAAAGATCCCACCCTCTGGGCCACTCCAACGACCCCGGAAATCACCAATCGCCTCGGATGGCTGAATCTGCCGGAGATTATGCGCGAGCAGGTGCAGGACCTCACGGCCTTCCGCGAGCAAATCAAGTCCGAGGGCTATACGCACGCCGTGGTGCTGGGCATGGGCGGATCAAGTCTCGCGCCGGAAGTGTTTCAAAACACTTTCAGCAATCGCGCCGGCTATCCGCGCCTGTATGTGCTCGATAGCACGCATCCGGCTGCGGTCGAGGCCATGGACGCCGCCGTCGATCTCCGCCATACTCTCTTCATCGTTTCCAGCAAATCCGGCACGACCACCGAACCGAATTCGTTCTTCTATTATTTCTGGCAAAGACTCAGCGCGTTGGACAAATCGCCGCAGAAAAATTTTGTCGCCATCACCGATCCCGGCACTCCTTTGCAAAAGCTGGGAGAGGACCGAGGCTTCCGGCGCGTATTTCAAGCTACGCCCGACGTGGGCGGCCGTTATTCAGCTTTAACGCACTTTGGGCTCGTGCCAGCTGCCATCATCGGCGTCGATTTGCAGCTTCTACTCGATCGCGCATGGACAATGCAGGAAGCCTGCGCGGCAAGCGTCAGCGAAACGAAGAACCCCGGAATTTTGCTGGGCGCGATTCTCGGCGAGGCAGCTCGCGCTGGCCGAGACAAAACGACCATCTTCGCATCCCCATCGCTCCGCCATTTTCCGGTGTGGCTGGAGCAACTGATTGCGGAAAGCACGGGCAAAGAGGGAAAGGGAATCGTTCCCGTGACGGACGAGGAACCACCTGCCGATGCGGCCAACTACCGCTCCGACCGGTTATTCGTGTATCTGGGTCTAACCGGAGAGAAAGATAGCGTGCACGAACCAACGCTTGCAAAGCTCGAAGCGGCGGGCCATCCAGTGGTGCGCATCACTCTCAGCCAAATCGCCGACATCGGCCAGGAATTTTTCCGCTGGGAAATTGCAATCGCAGCCGCCGGCGCAGCCATCGGAATTCAGCCCTTTAATCAACCCGACGTGCAACTGGCGAAGGATTTGGCACGCGAGGCCATGAAAAAGACTTCCGGCGATGGCAAAGCAGCGAGCAGCGCCGCCCCTGCAATTGATGCCTCAAATGTTTCCGCGCTGCGTGCCGCGATCGATCCCTGGCTTAGATCCGCGAAGCCGGGCGATTATTTCGGAATCGATGCATACCTGGCGCCAACGCCCGAAACCTCGGCGTCACTCAGCCGCATGCGCATCGCGCTGCGCGATCGTGCCGGCGCGGCGACGATGCTCGGCTACGGCCCGCGTTTCCTGCACTCAACCGGACAATTGCACAAGGGCGGACCGAACACTGGCCTATTCCTGCAAATTATCGATGTCCCGGCAGAAGACGTCGCAGTTCCCGAAACCGACTACACTTTCGGAGAATTAATTCGCGCACAGGCACAAGGAGACTTCACCGCATTGCAGCAGCGCGGCCGGCGCGTCGTGCGTGTCCAGTTGGGCCGGGACGTTGCCAAGGGCCTCGCCAATCTCGAAGAGGTGCTGCGTGTCTGAAATCACCGCGCTCTTCTGGGACTTGGGCGGGGTGGTGCTGACGAACGGCTGGGATCGCCCGGCACGCCGCCAAGCTGTCGAGAAATTTCACTTGGACTGGGAAGATTTCGAGGACCGCCACGAATTGCTCTTGAACGGCTTTGAAACCGGCGCCATCACGCTTTCGGACTATCTGCAACGCACGGTTTTTTACCGCGAGCGGCCTTTCACTCGAGACGAATTCAAGAAGTTCATGTTCGAGCGATCGCAACCCCTTCCTGAGTCTTTGAAAGTTTTGGGGAGAATTGCCGAGACTCAGAAATATTTGATCGCAGCACTGAACAATGAATCTTTCGAGATCAATGAATACCGCATCGATACATTCCATTTGCGAGACTACTTCAAGGCGTTTTTTAGCTCGTGCTATCTGGGAGTGCGCAAGCCCGACGACGGAATTTACCGCCGGGCGTTGAGCATCACGCACCGCAAACCCTCGGAATGTATTTTCATCGATGATCGCGGATTGAATCTCGAGTGCGCAAAAGAGCTGGGGATGGCAACGGTGCAGTTCCGCAATGCGAAGCAATTGAAAGAAAGCCTCGCTGAGCTTGGCATAACTTGTAACGGGAATTAGTCAGGAGATATCCATGGAACTGGGAATGATCGGTCTTGGGAAAATGGGCGGTTTCATGACGGAGCGCTTGGTGCAAGGAGGCCATCGCGTAGTCGGCTACGATCGCGACGCTGCTACCGTCCAGCGCACCGTCGAGAAAGGCGCGCAGGGGGCCAATTCGCTCGAAGCGCTCGTCGGCCAGCTCAAAGCGCCGCGCGCGATCTGGCTAATGGTTCCAGCCGGCGCGCCCGTAGATGAGACGATCACAGCCCTGTTACCGCGACTGGCGGAAGGCGACACGATTATTGACGGAGGGAATTCTTACTATCGCGACAGCGTGCGTCGCGCCAACGAATTAAAGCCCAAGAGAATCAATTTCGTGGATGTGGGAACGAGCGGCGGCGTGTGGGGCTTGAAGGAAGGCTACAGCATGATGATCGGCGGAGACGCAAGCGTGGTCGATCGCCTCTCACCGATTTTCAAGACGCTGGCTCCCGCCGCTGATAAAGGCTGGGGGCGTATGGGCCCCGCCGGCTCAGGGCACTACGTAAAGATGGTGCACAACGGCATCGAGTACGGAATCATGCAAGCTTACGCCGAAGGCCTCGATTTGCTGCGACACAAGACCGATTTCAATCTTGATCTCCTGCGAGTCTGCCAGATCTGGCAGTACGGCAGCGTCATTCGATCGTGGCTGCTCGATTTAACGACCGATGCCCTCGCCGCCAATCCCATGCTAGACGGCATCGGCGCTTACGTCACAGATTCCGGCGAAGGCCGCTGGACCGCCATCGAGGGAATCGAACTCGGAGTTCCGCTGCCGGTAATCACCGGCGCTCTGGACATGCGCTTCCGTTCGCAGGATCCCGAGCCCTTTGCGAACAAGTTGCTGGCGATGATGCGTCACGAATTCGGAGGTCACGCCGTCAAAACAGTAGCGACCAAATAAGCTTTCTGCACATTCTTGACTTAGCGATCGATGAAGTAAGGGAGAGCAACAAGTGAGCACCACAACCGTACAATCACCCACATCAGCTCCGAGCCAAGCCGCGACTCCGCTGCCCGCTCCGCAGCGTTTACCCGCCGAGCCGTGCCTATTCGTCATTTTGGGCGCCACTGGCGATTTGATGGGCCGCAAGTTGCTTCCAGCGCTCTATCGGCTTCGTCACCGGGGTTTGCTCCCGGACAACAGTGTGGTTCTGGGTGTTGCGGTGGAAACAAATATAAATGACGAGAGCTTTCGCGCACGGGCTCGCGACGAGCTGATCGCCTCGGGCCTTCCTCGCGAGGAAATCGTTCGCATCACAGGTAAAAGCTTGTTCTATCAGCCGCTCCCTACCGGGGACGCGGATGGCTTTCACAAACTTGCCGAGCGCATCACCGCCATCGAGGCAGACCGGCAGCTTCCGGGCAATCGTGTCCTCTATCTGGCGCTCCCGCCGGAGGCATTTCCGCCCGTAATCGAAGGTCTCGGGAAAGCTGGGTTGAATCACAGCGCCGGATATACGCGCATCGTCATTGAAAAGCCCTTCGGTCACGACCTGGACTCGGCCGAGAAATTGAACCAGTGCGTGCACACTTATTTTGACGAGCAGCAGGTCTATCGCATCGACCACTACCTGGGCAAAGAAACTGTTCAGAATATATTGGTGTTCCGCTTTGCGAATTCGCTGTTCGAACCGCTTTGGAATCGCGACCGCATCGCCAGCGTGGAGATCACCGCGGCCGAATCGTTGGGAGTGGAGCACCGCGCGCGCTACTACGAGAACGCCGGCGCGCTGCGGGACATGATTCAAAATCACATCACTCAGCTTTTTACTCTCACGGCGATGGAAGTCCCATCGGCCTTCGAGGCAGAAGCGATTCGCCACGAGAAAGCGAAAGTGTTGCGCTCGGTGATGCCTATTGCGCCTGACGATGTAGTCTTCGGCCAGTACACGCGAGGGAAAATCGACGGGGCCGACGTGCCTGGTTACACCGAAGAGCCGGGTGTAGCGAAAGACTCCAAGACTGAGACGTTTGTAGCTTTGCGCCTGTGGGTTGAGAATTGGCGCTGGCATGGCGTTCCATTTTTCCTGCGCACCGGCAAGCGCATGGCCCGCCGCGCCAGCCAAATCGTCGTCAATTTTCGCCGCCCGCCTGTCGCGCTATTTCAGAAATGCTGCGGCGCGGTGCTTCATGCCAATACTCTGGTGATGACCATTCAGCCCGACGAAGGTTTCGATTTGCGCTTCGAAATCAAAAAACCGGGCGATGCGGTCGAGTTGCAATATCAGAGCCTGCATTTTCGCTACTCGGATGTGTTCGCGCCGCTGCCCGAGGCTTACGAAACACTCCTGCTCGATGTGCTCAAGGGCGATCCCACGCTATTCGTTCGTGATGATTGGGTCGAGGATTCCTGGCGTCTCTACACTCCGCTCGTCGAGAACCGCCCGCCGGTTTATCCTTATGCTGCGGGGAGTTTGGGCCCGGTCGAGGCTAACAAATTGGTCGAAGGCTATCTCCCTGGTTGGACGGAGCAGTGATTCGCGAGGCTCGCGTCTTTGCAGAGACCGATTCTATGACCCGCGCAATCGCCGAGGAATGCCTGCGTATCGTCGGCGCTGCTGTTGCGCAGAACGGCCGCTGCGCGATTTGCCTTTCCGGCGGCAGCACACCCAAGGCGCTCAATGCACTTTGGGCCCGCGATTATGCTTCGAGCATGCCGTGGAAGCAGATTCATTTATTTTGGGGCGACGAGCGTTACGTTCCGCACGACGATCCGCATAGCAATTACCGCATGGCCCGCGAGACGCTGATCTCCCATGTCGCCATTCCTCCAGAAAACATCAATCCCATGCCAACGGATTACCCGAATCCCGATACTGCTGCCCGCGAATATGGAGCGATACTTCGGCAATTTTTCGGCGCGCGGCCCGAATTCGATATTCTCTTTCTCGGACTGGGTACCGAGGGACACACCGCTTCGCTTTTCCCTGGCTCGCCGGCGCTCGACGAGTCGCAGCGTTGGGTCGTTGCCGCCGAAGTTCCCGCTGATCCGCCCAAGCGTCTGTCGCTGACATATCCGGTGATAAATAAGGCTCAAAACATTTTTTTCCTCGTGGCCGGCACGGAAAAGCGCGAGATTTTCCAAACCATACGCCGAGATTCTGGAGGTCCCACGAGTGCTTATCCCGCCGCCCGCGTGGACGCGCCCCGTACCGTCTGGTTTCTCGATCAGGCGGCCGCCTTCGGAAGCAAGTAGATACCCGGCCCTTCGGGCAGTCGCTATTGAACTTTCGTACCATTGACCCGCGACATGCCGCACAGTAGCCTTCTGTTAGGGCGAAACAACCGCCCGGATCCTGTAGGCCCTTCCCCTGCAGCGTCGCAAGCCAAGATGTAGCTGAGCATTCGCACTGGTTCGCTGATTTAGCGCGGGCTATCGCATGGTAGGGGAAGCGGAAGTAATCTCCGTCGCCAGCATGAACTTCGCCGGGCGGAATTTCACCTTCTCCTTTCATAACCGGGGTGTTTCGTATCCAGCTCATCGGGAAGGTCTGACTCGAATGGCTATCGATAGTTCCAGCGGAATCCTGCACATGCAGAAGAACGCGATTGCAAGAGGGGAAAAAGATCCTAAGAACTCGCTGCTGGAGCGCTCCGCGCCGGTTCCCGCGGGAAGAGTGGTTGGAGAAGAGCGGCGCCGCAGCCAGCGCGTTTTATTGCGCATGCGCGCAAATATCCACGTGAATCTGAGAGGCAAGCAAGTGACGCTGGACGTCCGAACGCTGAGCGTGAACCCGTTCGGCGCGATGATTGTCGCCGCCGAAAATCTTCCTTCGCAGACGCGACTGGTGCTCGAAAACTGCGTAACCCACGAAAAAGCTGCGTGCAAGGTCGTGCGCAGCGCGAAAGAAATGCCCGAAGGCTTTCATGTTCCGGTCGAATTCGACACGCCTACGCCTAAGTTTTGGATGATCGATTTTCCGCCTGAGGATTGGAAAGCGCCCGACGATCTGTAATTAAAACGGCAGATGCGCGAGGTCGGCGTTGCCACCCGAAAGAATAACTCCCACGCGCCCGCCCCGCGAATCGAATCGTCGCAACAGCGCGGGAGCAGCGGCTACGGCTGCTGAAGGCTCGATCAGAATCTTCATTCTCTCCCACACCGTGCGCATCACATCCGCGATCTCTTCTTCCGTGACTGTCACGATTTGATCGACGCGTCCGCGCAGGATTGCAAACGTGCGAGGACAGAGAGTCGCGCGCAGGCCATCCGCCATTGTTTCCGCTTTTGACGCCGGCTCGAGCTTTCCCGATGCTAACGATCGAAACGCGTCGTCGGCATTCTTGGGTTCGCAGCCGATCACGCGGATCGTTGGCTTCATCGCTTTTGCTGCAATCGCTGTTCCGCTGAGCAATCCGCCACCACTTACCGGCGCAAGTATAAAATCCAGTTCCGGCGCTTCCTCAAGCAGCTCCAACGCCGCCGTCCCTTGGCCCGCGATCACGTCGCGGTTGTCGTAGGGATGAATCATCTGCGCGCCGGTTTTGTGCAGCAGTTCCTGCGCTGTGCTTTCGCGCGCCGCCAGCGTCGGTTCGCACAGCGTGATTCTTCCGCCGTACGCTTCGACCGCGGCTTTTTTGACCGCTGGCGCGTTCGAAGGCATCACGATCCAGGCAGGAATTCCACGCAACTGCGCCGCACGGGCTAAAGCCGCCGCATGGTTTCCTGAGGAATGCGTTACGACGCCGCGGCGGGCCGATTCTTCCGGAAGCGAAAGGACCGCATTGGTAGCCCCGCGGATCTTGAACGACCCAGTCTTCTGGAAATTCTCGCACTTGAAGAACAGGCGAGCGCCGGCCATCCCGTCGAGAAGCTCGGAAGTGAGAACGGGGGTGCGATGAATATTTGGCGCGATGCGCTTAAGTGCCGCGCGGATCTCGTCGATTTGGGGCGCATCGTTCATGTCTAGAATCACTACACTCCTAGGCAAAACTGGCTTCAATTCTGTGCGCACGCCCTTCGCACAGAAATCGCTGTAAGTTATTGAAAATAAAGTGGCGGCGTCATTTTTGTGCGAACGAAAATGCGTGCTTTTTGTTGTGCGCGGACGACATGCCCGAGGTTCAGACCGCTATTTCTCGCCCACGTTGAACGTCGCCTTCGCTGTCGCAAGGTTCTCATTGCGATCGGTGGCCTGCACCGAAATCGTATGCTCTCCGGGCGCGACATGATGAAGGACCACTTCGTAGTTCTCCTCGCGCGCGTCTGACAGATCGCCTTTGGGAAAGACGAGACTCCAATCGCCGCTATCCAGACTGTATTCTGCCCGCGCCACCGCACTCTCCGGATCGCGCACCTCAAATGTTACAGTCACATCCCCAGTCGAGCTTTTCGAATTTACCGCCCGCAGCGCTTCGATCGACGGCTGCGAATTATCCACCTCGAATCGCTCGCTCTCGCGTTCAGCAGTAAGCGCCTCGCCCGACGGGTTCGACGGGGAATCCGAGGCCACCAGCTTGAGGTAATACGCACCGTCGGGCATCGTCGTCGAATCCCACGAGTAGTGATGCGATTCGATTTTGTCTTTCAAAAGGCGCCAGTTCTTCTCGCCCTCGCCGCGAATGTAGAGCGAGAACGTCAGATCATCGTCGTTGTCGTCGTGCGCCGTCCACACCACGCTCATATATCCCTTTTGCTCGACTCCTTGCGGCGGCGGCTCAGCTTTGGGCGCTTTGCTTGGCGCCTCGGCGACATAGGGCATTCCGCCCGGATTTGCTGCGTTCGGTGCCTGCGGCATGCGGATTTGCGCCGTCGGTCCTGCTCCGGCAGGGGCGGGTGCAGGAAATGCCTGGATGCGAATTCCGGGATTTTGCACGACGATGCCGTCAATCACCGGCGCAACATTCTTGGGCAAGTACGCAAGGCTGACCCATGCGATCGTTGGCGCCGGCTGATCACTGGCCTGCGAGAAAACGACCTTCCATTGAGCGAATCGAGCCGCGGGACATGCCACTTTCTCTGCGCCAGAACTCGAATACGGGCCCGTCCATTCGCTCCAGTCATTCTCCGGCCGCGAAGTATTACCGGAGCGGACATAAAACGATACCTTGGCTTTTCCGCCGGCGTTGTCCCCGGACCAAGTCAGTCGTCCCCACTGTGAAAAAATCTTCGCGTCGAAGGGCACGGATTCATAGGAACCCTCTTTTTCGCGCCCTGGACCGAGAGTGAAGATCTTGCCGGGATTCGCTGTTCCTAGATAGAGCACACCATTGGCGCCCGCGACCACGGACGTAATCTGATCCGAAGACGCCTGGGCTACGGTGGAAAACACGCGGTTCTCGCCAAGTTGGATCATGGTGCCGTGGTTGCCGGTGCCCAGCAGCAGGCGTCTTTCGTTGGAGAAGCCCAGTGAGTACACCAGGTCGTCGCGCGAACTCCATAGGGACTCGGGCGATCCATCTTTCGCAATGCGATATACCTCGCTGCCGCCGCCCAGGTTGGGAAAGAATGGCACGGCTATTGGAGGCGCTGCGCCCGCGACTTGCGCGGCAATGGCTGCCTGCGCATTCCCCGCTGCCGGCGCGGCAACAATCGGAGGAGCGGCGGGCGGGGTGTACGGAGTCTTCGATTTTTCGCCGATTGCGGCGGCATAGAGATTTCCATTGTCTCCGGCAAAAAGGCTAGTCACCTCTTTTTTATCGGTCTCGTAGATGACGTACGAGCGGCCCGCTTCCACGCCGGTTTTCTTGCGCAGAATTTCGACGCGCAAGATCAGCCCGCTCGGGTCGGTGCCAATCAGCAAATTGCCCTCAGAATCGAAAGCCAGCGATCGCGCATGGCGCTCATCGCTTTTATAGAAGACCTTGCCTTTTCCGTCCGGTTCGACGGCAAAGACCTCGCCCTGGTCTCCGGTGGCGACGAACAGAACGCCTGCCGAGTCCATTGCCAAGCCCCAGATGTATTTCGTTTTCGGCTCGAAAAAAGTGCTTTTTTGCCCGCTTGCCGTCACTTTGTAGACTTTTCCATCTGGCGAGGTGCCCACGTACAAATTGTCTTGCCCGTCGAACAAAATCGACTGAGCCGCCAATTCTGGCGACTCGAAAACGGTCGTGGGCGTGCCTTTTTCATCGAACCGCAGCACCTTGGCATTTGAGCCGCCGGCTGCGTAAAGCCGGCCTTTGGAATCCAGCCGCAAGGCCCACAGGTAAGCGAGATTGGGATCGGCGAATGGCGCAAAGTGCGGAGCGGGAGCGAGCGAACCATCACTGCGAATGGCCACGCCTTTAGCTGTGCCTCTTTCGAATTCGGAATATTCCGACTGCCGCCAGAAGCGCGTGTGCTCGCTTTCGGCGGGGATGGAGAGCACAAGCTCCAAGAATACGACCGTCATCGCCGCCAGCACGCACATCGCATTCGCTCTCCGATTCATCATGTTCACCTTATTTTTTGCCAGATGCTCGACCCGGCAGCGCTGTATCGAACTTAGCGGCTATACGCACATCGGTCAACAACGGTTCGTCATTGAATTTCCGGGCCGGGCTTTTCGGTTGCCCTACTTTAATTTTGATAAAGATCCCCCGCGAGGTACTTGAAACCACTGTCCACGGCTACGGTGGCCACGATCTTGCGCGGCCCGAGTTCCTTCGCCAGCTGCACGGCAGCCGCGACATTTAAACCCGAGGATGTACCGGCGAATATTCCTTCCTCAAGCGCCATACGCCGGGCCATTTCGCGAGCGGCTTGCTCTTCAACCGTGCGCACTTCATGGAAGTCGCCGTCTTTCAGGTGAGGGGGCCGAAAGCCTGCGGCGATGCCCTCGACTCGGTGCGGCCCGCCTTTGCCCGTGCTCAGGAACGGAGATGACGCGGGTTCGAGGGCAACGATGCGAGCTTTGCACCCGGCGGCCTTCAACGCGCGCGAGACGCCCGTCAGCATTCCAGCGGTGCCCACGCCTCCACAAAAGGCTGCGATGCCGTCGCCCGCTTGCTCGATCAACTCCTGACCGATGCCCATATATCCCTTGATCGCGTCCGTGTTCTTGAACTGGTTCGTGTAAAACGTGCCGGGCTGCTGGGCCTTCTCTTCCGCGCGGCCGATCATCGTGCGGAAAAGCTCGGGAGTGAGCTTCCCGCCATCGCTCTTAATAATTTCCAGGTCGGCGCCAAAGATGCGCATGGTCTGCAGCTTCTCCTTGGCGAATGCATCGGAGGATACTGGTGAGAACGCGTAGCCTTTGATCGCGCAGACCATCGCGAGCGACGATCCGGTGCTGCCGCCGGTGTACTCGACCACGCGCATGCCCGGACGCAGCTCGCCGCGGGACTCTGCGCCTTCGATCATTGCCAGCGCCATGCGGTCTTTGTATGAGCCCGTGGGATTGTAGTATTCGAGCTTGACCAGAACCTCAGCCATATCCGGCGATGCAATCTTTCGCAGCCGGACAACCGGGGTGTTACCAATCGCCTCCAAAACCGAGTTTCGAATCTGATTGTGGATTGCCACGTTATTCTCCGGCACCTTGATCGCCCCGCAACATTGTGCAAGGCATCGTGCCGCGATGCCAACCTTAAGATTGCCTTAGTCGCATTTTCACCGCTGTTAAATTGGCGTAATTGCGGATGTTGGCTTGCTTTCCCAGATTCGAAGAATATTCACTTCACAGAGATCGTGATCGCGTGCTGGCCCGTAATTACTTGATCCATCGGCACGGACCATTCTCCCGCCAAAGATTGCCAGAGCAGCCGCGCGCCGCCGGGATTTCTGCGCTGGTCGAGGACATTGATTTGCGACAGCGGCACGTTGGGAAGTTCCTTGTCTTCTACGAGCAACGTGGGTGTAGCTTGCAGCAGCGCGGCATAGAGCCGATTGTTGTGGCGCTCGCGATTCAGCATCGCCACCAGTTGATCAAGTCCGGCGAGTTGCCCGGGCGCGCCAAACGGCTGGGTCATGCGGTTCAGCGTATCGGCGTCGCAGACCAGCAATTGCAGCGAACCCCGCGCCGTTTGCGGCGGAATCGTAACGGAAACTTCCTGAATCATTGGCTCACCGCGATAAGGTCGCAGCAGTACTTTGACGGCCACGGTCTCGCCCGGCTCAACTTCGCTCTTCTCGCTCCAGGCGCTCTCAATCGATGCCGAGCGTCGTTCGGGCACGCTCTTCACATCCAGTGTAATGTCGCGAACGTGCGCCGCTTCGAACGGATTGTTGTAGATCTGCGTGAAAATGTTCAGGACCTCGAAGGCCACTTGAATTCCACCCGGAGCGGGATTATCCGTCGGCGCGAAGTAATTCTCGATCTTGGCTGGAGGATGATCCTTCAGATCGATTGTTCCATTCACTTCGAGCGTGGTGCCTTCGCTGTAAGCTGTGTTCGTCGAAATGCCATTGGAAGTGGCGATGGCGACCAGAATCGGCGTGAGTTGGCGCACTTCGGCCACATCGAAGTGAAAATGCTTTTTCTCCTGCGGCGTGGTGATGTTCACGTCCATGGGAATCATTGGCGGAGCGGCGCCGAGGCGCCCCATCACGGCGGTGGTGCGATCCTCCGTCAATGTGCCGATCACGCCGCTGGTGCTCATGATTTTCGTCGAGGCCATCTCGGAATTTAGCGTCATGACTACGTGGCCCCGCAGCAACGGAAGCGATACGGAGCCAAATCCGAAAAGTGGATGGCCGCACGCGAATACTCGGTCGCCGACAAGAGCAGTCACGGTGCAGCCCGCCGTCAGGGAAAGATCGCCGCCCACAAGTTGCATGCCCACCATGTCGCCAGGTTTGATATTCGCATCGTCGGGCGAAGCCGCCGTTGTTCCGCCTAGCGCCGTTGTGAGTCCCAGCGCGCCGAATTGGTTGGCGAATTGCCCAAGGACCTGGGGCGAGATGCCTGTGGCTACCAGTGGCGTTTCAATGGGAGCGAGATAGTTTCCAGCGCCAAGAGGCGCGCGCATCGCGAACTCGGCCGGGAGGGGGATCCTTATCCCGTCGGCCGTGCCATCGGCTGCCGCCGGTCGGCTCATGCTCGTTGGACTCGCGGGAACTGTGGATGGCGACGCGGGAAGGGCATTCTGGATGTCGTAAATATTTTCGATCGGTGTAACCCCGCCGATCGCCTCTTTGGTGAAGACTCCCAGCTTCAGCGAAAGCGCCCCGGCAAGTTTTCCATTGAAATAGACAGGACTTCCGCTCATTCCCGCAACGACGCCCGAATGTTCGACTTTCTCGCCATGCAGTTGAACCAAAATCACATCCTGCTTGGGGCCAAGCGCGTCGCGCAGAATGCCGATCACCTCCAGATCCATGGGCTCGACCGTATCGCCCGAGAAGATCGTGTAGGCAATGCCTTTCATTCCGGGCTGAATCTGGTCGATTGAAATGGTCCCGCCGTCATCGGCAGCCGGGAGCGAAGCGGCCACGAGTAGGAAGACGGCTGCCATGATGAATCGCAAAAGTTGTCGGAGCTGGGTTCGCATCAAAATCGATAATACCTGCGCGGCCCGGCGGAGAGCAACTTAACCGGGCAAGATGGTTAGATGCCGGTTAACGCGACGGTGTTCCTCGATTCCCCTTTGTATGCCGTCGGGCAAGCCCAACGAACAGGCATGCTAAGATTTCGGCGTGAGCAAGAAGAAAGTAAGCCCCGGCAAGAAAATTGAAGGTGTCGTCGAATTGCCGGGCGACAAGTCGATTTCGCACCGCTACGCAATCCTCGGCGCGCTTGCCGAAGGCCCGACGGAAATCTCCAACTACGCCAGCGCGGCCGATTGCCGTAGCACGCTCGAATGTCTGGGCCGTCTGGGCGTCGCAATCAAATCGAAAGAGCGGTTCGCGAGGATCGAAGGCGCCGGCTTGAGTGGCCTGGCGAGCCCTCGCCGCGCACTGGACGCTGGAAATTCCGGCACCACGATCCGTTTGCTGACAGGTGTGCTCGCCGGCCAATCATTTAACTCGACGATCACGGGAGATAAATCGCTGCGCCGCCGTCCCATGCGTCGAATTTTGGATCCGCTTAGCGCCATGGGGGCTGAGATCGCCGCTCAAGACGGAGGCCTTGCGCCCCTCGAGATTCACGGCCGGGCGCTGCATGGAGTTGAATACAAATTGCCCGTCGCCAGCGCGCAGGTGAAATCGGCAATTCTGCTAGCCGGGCTCTTCGCCGATGGCGAGACGTCTGTTTGCGAACCGGTTTGCACGCGCGATCACCTGGAAATTGCCCTGCGCGAGTTTGGTGCCGCGGTTCAAGCGGCCAAGGGTGTCGTGCGCGTGACGCCTCGTCCGCGTCTGCAAGGTCGAGCACTCATGGTGCCAGGCGATCTTTCGTCTGCCGTTTTCTTCATTGGCGCTGCGCTGGTTTTGCCCGGTTCACAAGTCATCATTCATAACGTGGGATTGAATCCAACGCGGTCGCGCGTGCTCGACGTCTTGATCTCCATGGGCGCTCCGATTCACGTTGCTGCCTTGCAGATGCGCGACGGCGAGCTTGTGGGCGATCTCTCGATTGGGCACGCGGTGCTGTCCGGAGGCGAAATTTCAGGGCCGCAGGTGGCGGAGTTGATTGACGAACTGCCTATGCTGGCGGCGCTGGGGCCATTCACCGAGCAGGGCATTATTATCCGCGACGCGAAGGAGTTACGAGTGAAGGAGAGCGATCGCATCACCGCCCTGGCCGAGTCGCTGCGGGCGATGGGTGCGCAAGTCGAGGAGTTCCCGGACGGGCTGCACGTCGGCGGGAGATCATGCGGACGATTGTGCGGCGCGAAGATTGATCCTCGCGGAGATCATCGCATCGCCATGGCTATGGCTATCGCTGCGCTTGGCGCTGAGGGCGATTCAGTGATTCTTGATGCGGACTGTGCTTCCATTTCGTTTCCGGAGTTTTTCCCGACGCTCGAGCGCCTCGTGGAACACTGACTTCCGCGAGAGGAAGACGATTCCGATCAACAGCATCGAAAATCTGCCCCAGCCCCTAACTACGAATCTGATTTGCGGAGATTGATGGTCCCGTACGTTGTAACCAGTGTGATCTTGGGGCCGTGGGTGCCGACTTTTCCGTCCAGCTTGGAGGTTTCGCCGGCGGTTTGCTGATTCAGGCTGGAAGCATCGAAATCACTCTGAACTTCTCCTGACTTCGAGGCCGCACTGATTTCAAAGGTCGATTTCGAAGGCAGTGCAAGATCCACGCCGCCGCTGTCATTCTGCACGCTGATCTCGTCGCTCGGAGGCTTCTGCAGGCTTATGGACACATCTGCGTGCTTGTTCGTAACGTCAATCCTCCCGGCGGTATTTTCGATGTCAACGGATTTGTCGTGAGTCCGGAGCTTGACACCTCCGTCCACGTCAGAGATCTGCAGGGAATCGGAATCGAGATCGAGGCGGCCGCGCATTTTTTGAACCGTGAGGTCCGTTCGCGCCGAGCTGTACTGTGTCGTTTGCGCCACGTTGGAGACCTGCACCGGGCCAAAAAATTCGCCGTCGATGGTCGCGTTGCCGGTGATGTCACTAAGTTCGACCGCATTGCCTTTGCCGTGCAGGCGGACATCGCCGTGGACGTCGGCGATGCGAACGTCGCCATTCTGCAGAGTGGCTGTGACGTCGCTCGCCACGTCATGAATGGCCACATCGCCGCTTTGCGAAATCGCGCTTGCGGCGCCGCTGATGCCCGTGATGGTGATATCGCCGTTTTCGGTTTGCGCCGCCACGCTGACTTGTTTGGGAACGTGAACTTCAAGATCGATGCGCGTATGCGCCGGGTCTCCGCTGATGCCTTTGGGCTCGACTTTGTAACCGCCGTTCACCGGCGACACGTCGACGTGGATGGCGGCAGCGCGTCTTTGGGAATCGGAATCGCTCACAGCCGATACAGTTTTGGTGGCGACGATTCTCAGGTCGTTCTCCTCGTCCGCGAAAACGGTAACGTCGCCGCGCGGCGTGTGCACGCTGATCGAAGAATTCGGCTTAACGGTGACCGGAGGCACGTCTTCGCTGGCCGGCACGCCTTTCTGGACCCAAAGATCGTCCCACGAAAATGAATCCGAGCTGGCGAACTGATGGCGAAGCTTCTCGAATCCCCAAAGTCCGCTCACAGCGACGAACAGAAGAATAAGCAACGCAATTTCGCCCCCGCTCATTAGGGGAGGACGCGCATCTCCCGTACGCCGCGCTGAGAAATTGTCGAAGAGCTTTGCCAGACCCCAGGCGATCAAAATCACCGGCCAATAGAGACGCAGGATGTGCCCGATTTCCAATTCAGGGAAATGGTTATGCAGCAGGAAAAGGATTCCGATCAGAATCAGTAGGAGTCCTGGAAAAATCGATCGCCGTCCGGTAGAAGCGTCACTCATCGCGTTGCGATTGCATCCTTGGCTGCTGCGCCCACAATTTTCACTGCGGCCGGTTTGCGGTGCTGATGTGGCCTTCGGTCGAGGCTGTTGACTCGATCAACTTGACGGTGCCAATCACGATCAATAGAACCGGGGCAATATCCATGAATGAATAGTGGCTGCTGTACTCGGCAACCAGAAACAGCACGCCGAGCGTGATGAGAACGGCCGGCCACATCAGACCCGCCATTCGACAACGCATGCACGCGCATCGAACTTTGTCGCTCATGAGCCTCCTCCTACGCTCGTGATCGCCGCACGAACAGCCAGACTCCGATAGCGATCAGAACTATCGGCCAGCCTCTGCTCACCCATTCACCGCGAATCCATCCGAAGTTGCCGAGCAGCGCCAAAACACCGAGCACGATCAAAATAATTGCGCCAACCGGCCGTTGGCCTGCTGGCGCGGCGCTCGCGCCTTCCACCGCTGCAAGCTGGCGTTGCTGCGCAGCGCGGTACGAGTCGATCGCTGTGAACACCGGGAAGAGTCCGAATGCGATCCAGATTACCGGGCTCAAATCGCCGAACGAGTCTGTTACTCCCACGGCGAGCAGACCAGCCCAGATGGCTATGAGAATGACAGCTCGCATGTAATCGCCGTTGTAAACCGCGCCCAGTCCGGGGATAAGCCCCAAGGCGGCAGCCGCGCCGGGATTTGATCGCGGAGGCTGAACGGTGGCCGCCGTGGCACCGGTGAGGGCGCCGGCAAGGCAGTCCTCGCAGTAGAGCGCGCCGCGAACGTCTCGCGCGCATTCGGGGCAAAGTGGCTTGCCGCAATTGCGGCAAAATCCAGATGCGTCCACATCCACATGCGTGGCGCACTTCATTGAGAGCTCCTTATAAACGCTTGAGCGACCACGAAGGCGTAGAGCGACGAGCTGCGCGTGGAACTGCGGCCCGGATGAGGCGCGCCCTGCGATTTCTCCTGTGGTTCGTTCGGCGCTGGCTGGACAGGCTGCGATTCTTCATGCGCCGGAGATTCCGGAGTGCGCAAGCGCGATTGAATCTCGTAAACCACGCGCAGGTCGTTCACATACTTCACGCCGCGTGCGTACACCAGATGCGTTTGCCGGTTCATGGAACGGTACATGTTGACCGGGTTTAAATCGCCTTTGCGGATCTTCGCAGGACTCAATCCGGAAGCGTAGAACAGAATTACGAGGGACGCCGCAGCGGTGGCGAATCCCATCGCGAATCGTGGCTGCAGAAGCGACGGCATCCAGCCCAGCCAGCGGCGCCAGCCATGCTTCGGGCCGCGCGGCCCAAGCGTCTGATCGAGAATCGCGGAGACGAGATGTGAGGGTGGTTCGAGAGGAGCTAACGATTGCACGCGGTGGACAATTCCACCGACGCGTGCGACCAGTGGGGCGCAACGCGCGCAAGCGGACGCGTGGCGATCGAACTCGGCTCGTTCGTCCGCGCTGAGCAAATTATCGAGATAATCGCTGAGCCTTTCCTCGATTTGTTCGCAAGTCCAGTTCATGAGCGTTTCAGTCCGGCTTTACTCCCATCTGCAGTAAAATTCGGGCCAGTTCGATTCGTCCGCGGTTGATTCTCGATTTTACCGTTCCTTCCGGCACCAGCAGCACCTCGCGAATCTCGCTGTATTCCAGCCCCTGCAGGTCTCGCAAAATAACCGCTTCTCTCAGTTCTGGCGAAAGCCGCGCCAGCGCTTGCTGCACCTGGGTACTGAGCTGCGCTTCTGCAACGATCTGGTCCGGCATGCGCCCGCCCGAATGTTTCTCCTCGAGCCGGGGCATTTCTTCCTCGATCGAATCGGTCAAGCGATCGCGCTTGGTTCGGCGGTAGTGATCCACCAGCAGATTGCGCGTCACGCTCGTAAGCCACGTCGCGAAGCCTCCAGATATCTCGCGATAGCTTGCCAGCGACCGATAAATCTTCAGGAAGACCTCCTGGCTCAGGTCTTCTGCTTCCGTCGAGTTGCCCGTAAACCGGTAGCACAAATTGAATACCCGCCGTGAATGGCGGTGAACTAACTCTTCCCACGCCTGCCCGTGGCCCCGCAGGCATTGCTGGACCAGTTGAGCATCGGGCTCCAAAAGAAGTTAGCCTCACCACTTCCATCAGCTTCCGGCCTCACCAATAGGAACGCAAATTGCGGCCGAAATGTTCCCTGGGTAGGCGGCATCTTAGCTGCGTGCCTCACGAAATTACAAGGGCGCGGATGATGGAAAGCTGCTGCTAATCCCAGAGAAAGCTAGTAGATGCCAGGCAGAAAACGAGAAGTCTTCGCGGCGTAGGCTTCGTATTCGGCACCGAACAGCTCTCGCAAGTGCTCTTCCTCCAGCCGCACGCGGCGCAGATTTACCCACAGCCAGCCGAGAAAGAAAAACCACGCCAAGATGCTCCCGAGCGTCAGCGCAAAAGCAATTCGCGAGGCGATCAGCGCCGCGTAACGGGGATGGCGCACAAAACGATACGGGCCCTGCGTCATGACCTTGCGTTCAGATAGCTCGCCGGCGAAGACTTTGGCCAGATAGCGGTCTGTCCAGATTAGCCAAATGGCTCCGGCAAGATAGAGCACAAGCCCAATGGTCTGAAGAACGGGATTCAACAACTGCGGAACCAGATGCCAGTGCCCGTAGTCAAGGAACACACTCAATTCAAGAAACGCGAAGATCGTAATCCACCGCAGCATCCAAGGATCGTAAGTCGTTCCGGCCGCTTCCTCCATCACTTCCTTGGAGCGAAAAATTGCGCGATGAAACCGCATCGTCGCGCAGCCCCACACCAGGCTCACCAGAATAAATCCCACAGAAAATATGTCGAGCCGCTGCCAGGGACGAGGCGAGCCCCACTGCCAGAGGCACGCGATGACTAAGCCCACATACCCGGCGATGAAAAGCAGCGTAATCCAATAAGCTCGCGTCTGCGGATTCGCCGGAACCGGAGCCCCCGCTAGCGACGAGGAACGAGCATCCGCCGCAATTCCGCCATCCATCGCAGAGGAGTGATTCATGTCGCTCGCCGTCGTGCGCCTTCAAGACGCTTCGCGCAAGCTGGAGTAAACGCAGAAATTGAGCTGTGCATTCTGCGCCGATTTTGCCAGAAATCCGGACGATTGCAGTATCCATTCTTCTGCCGGCGCGACATAGATCAGGTAGATCGGACGCGGTGTTTTCTGCCAGGACGCCCGCAGGTTCGCCAGCACCTGCTCCAGCACCCGTGCTTCGCAGGGATCGTAGAAAAATAAAACCAGAGGCTCCGGCGGCAAGAAGTACTGCGCGAAATCCATCTGCACGGTCTCAATCTGCCGGCACTGCTGCGTGGGACTCGAATAGCGCTCGATGTTTTGCTGCGCGATTGCATTCAGTTGCGGAGAAAATTCGATGCCCACGATCTTCTTGAACGGGAATTCCGACGCCATCAGCAGCGCCCGCCCTTTGCCCGAACCGAAATCGATAAACGTGAATTCCTCAAATCGAATAGCGAGGTCGTCGAAAATCGCGAAGAAGCGTTCGGGCTCAATGCCCGCGTAATTCCGGCCATAAATCCAATTGGGGCTGGGAATGTCAAGATCGCTCAAGTACGTCCAGCCGCTGAATTCTCCGTCCGTATTGACTCCGTATTTGCGATCGAACTCGCTGTGCTCAGGTGTGCGCTCCAGCCGCTTAGCCAATATGTACTCGCGCACCAAACTGATAGGGATGAGAGGACTGCGCAGCAGCGTTCCGGCGATTCCGCGTTCCTTCAGCGATCGAGTGAATCGCGGAATCACGGTTTTCAACAGTCGCGGCATGAGCGTTTCGGTTAAGTCGCCCGATATTATCATTTTCAGTTGTGGCAAGATGCGCGAACATCAACTTATCTGAGGAAATCTTTGGCGACCCCCGAAAGGGAGTACTACTAGTTTTCCGCCACGGAACGCCGCCTGCGAACCCACCTTGACACTCCGCGAGTGATACTGCTACGGTGCGCGACGGATGCGCCGATCGCTCCGCAAGCTTACCGTGACCTTTCTCGCGGTCGTCGCTCTTGCCGCGCTGCTCTACAAGTTTCGCAATTCCATCAGCCTCGAAGGATTCCATTGGAGGCTTCTCGGCGCCTCCCTGCGCGACGCCAATCTGTCGCTCCTGCTCCTCTCCTTCGTCGCCATCTACGCCGCCTACGCCATTCGCGCTGTGCGCTGGCAGCGCTTTTCCCGCTATCTGGGCAAAAGCCGTCTTTCCTCGATTTATGCCGCCACGGTCATGGGTTTTTCCTGCTTGTTTCTTCTCGGCCGCGCCGGCGAACCGGTCCGCCCGCTGCTGATCGCCCGCAAGGAAAATTTGCCAATTACCGGAATGTTCGGGATTTACATCCTCGAGCGAATTATGGACTTGGGAGCGACGGCGGTCTTCGCCGGCATTGCCTTGCTGGAGATTTCGCATGGCTCGCTCGCCAGCCAGGCTGATACGCCTCTGATGCGTGCAGTGCGCACCAGCGGGATGCTCATTCTTCTGGGATTTGGCGTCCTGGTAGCCTTCCTGATTTATTTCCGCGTCCATGGCGCCGGTGCTCTAGCCTTGCGCCTCGAGCGTTCCAAGGGGCGGACCGGCATCCGCGGAAAACTCGAGGCGTTGCTAGGCGGAATCAGCGAAGGCCTGCATTCATTGCGCTCCTGGGGCGATTTAGCCATAGCCGTTTTGTGGACCGCGGCGCATTGGGTCTTGGTGGTGCTCATCTACGTGTGGATCGCACACGCGTTTGGCGGCCCGTTGCTGGCTATCGATTTCTCCGGCGCCATGCTGGTCTTGGCCTTTACCATGGTCGGCTCGGCGCTTCAACTTCCCGGCGTCGGAGGCGGCGCACAGGTAGCCACCTTTCTTGTGTTAACCGTTCTATTCGGAGTAGAAAAGGAACGCGCCGCGGCCACATCGATTACCATCTGGCTGATCACTTTTGCGGGCTCTTGTTTACTGGGACTCCCGTTGCTGCTGAAGGAAGGATGGTCCATGGGCGAGTTGCGCCGCACCGCCAAGGCCGAAGCGGAGGCCAACGTCATCGAAGCCGAAAACGAATTGTTGAAAGAAGGCCGGGCCGCGCAACACAAGGCCCAGGGAGATGCCGGCCAGTGAAGTGTCCCTTCTGCGGGAATATCGACGACAAAGTGGTGGACTCGCGCGAAGGCCGCGCCGGCGATTTAATTCGCCGCCGCCGCGAATGTCTCAAGTGCGAGCGGCGCTTCACCACCTACGAACGCATTGATGAAGTCCCTTATATGGTGATCAAGAAAGATGGCCGCCGCGAGCGCTTCGAGCGCAAAAAAATATTGCAGGGTCTGCTCAAGGCTTGCGAGAAGCGTCCCGTCCCAACTCCGCGCCTCGAAGCGCTGGTGGATGAAGCCGAGCAGTTCGTCAGCGAGGCGACCGAGCGCGAGCGCACCACCAAAGAAATTGGCGAGATGTTGATGAATCGCCTGAAGAAGCTCGATAAAGTCGCCTATGTGCGCTTCGCCTCCGTTTATCTGGATTTCAAGGACGTGAAGGAATTCATGGACGAACTCAAAGTACTGCTGAAAGATCGCGCGCGAAAATAGCTTGCTCTACGCCTGCCACACTCCCGCTGCGAAAGTCTTGATCTTGCGAAATCCCAAACGCTCGTAGAGTTCCACTGCTAAATTGTTTGCCGCCGTGACGGTCAGCGACAGCGCGTGAAAGTGCCGCGCGCGCAGCGCTTGAATCGACGCCTCCATCAATTGCCGGCCCAGCCCCGCGCCACGATAGCCGGGCTTCACGCAAATCTGCGTCGTATGGCCCACGCCTTCGGCCACAGTGGATGTGAGCACCATCCCGACCGGGGCATCACCGTTCAAAGGCCGCGCCACAAACGATGCTTCCGGCAAAAATTGGCCGCAGCCGGGGAGAATCACGATGTTGCGCAGGAACTTCATCCCACCCGACTCGGTGCGATACTGGTCGTTGATTTCCGAATCCACATGATTGGCATAGGCGAGCTGGATCAGCTTCGCACAGGAGTCGAAATTCCGGTCGCTCCACCGTTCCAGCCGCAGCCCGCTCGAAATCGGAACGCCCTTCAGCGCCGCGGACTTCAAATCAAGAAGCATGAATTCGCGGGCATAAAGCCGAAATTGCTGCGAAAGAAAACTCGAATCCAGGGCAGTGCCGAAGGGCATCAATTGCGCTTCCACGCGATTGACGCGCGGCGTGGCGCGCAGCGTGGCCAGCATCTCGCTCAGCAGCCCGCGCGTGACTTCCAACTGCGGCGATCGGTGCGACGCAAACAGGCCGCCGATCAGCCCTTTGTGGTCTTCAAGAACGTAGAAACCATAACCGGCGGGCTGGCGATGCTCGATTGCCACGTAACCTCCGAGCGAATGTGCATCAACAAATCGCCGGATTAAATCCAGGGAAGGTCGGTAATCCCAGGACAGTTCATCCCGCCAGTCTTTGGCTTCCTCTTCAAACAGACGCTCCAGTTCGCGCGTCTGCACCTGGCGGAGGTCCACAAGCTCCATAGGTTTCGCGGTTCGCCCTGTTCGTGATTATAGCCTTGCAGCGGCTCGCGCCCAACCATTACTCCGCTAACAATACGCACGATGGTTCCCGGAGCCGCTGCTGGAACTATGCTAACATCCGGCGGGATTTCCAGGCAGGAGGCCTGCGCACAGTTTGGCTATCTTTTCTCAGCTGCGTTATCCGACAACGGCGTTCGCCAAGGTAGCCTCCGCTCTTCTGGCACTGATCCTCTTCATACTTGTTGGTGCGGCCGTGCTTGCCGGAGTCGAGCTGCGCCAGATCATCAAGCCCTCGCGCAATCCCGCCACCGTGGACCTCAACGTTACCATGGGGCATCCGGGTACATTCTCGTTTCCTGTCGAAGGGCGGCAACGCGACGGTTGGTTCTTTCCCGGATTTCAAGGCGCACCGACCATCGTCGTCTGCCACGGCTACATGTCTCAGAAACTCGAAGTACTTACGCTCGTCACTGCTCTGCAGGACCAGCAGTACAACGTCTTCGTTTTCGATTTCTCCGGCCACGGCGACAATGCCAACGCCACCACGCTCGGATATCGCGAAGCCGAGGAATTGCGCGCGGCCATAAACGCGCTGGCAACACGAACGGACGTGGACCAGAAGCGTTTCGGAATCTGGGGTGACGATTTGGGCGGCTATGCGGCTCTTGAAGTTGCCGAAGCGGACCCGCGCGTGGTGGCCATTGCCGTGGATTCAGTGTACGACGATCCCACCGACATGGTGCGCCTCGAAGTCAAGCAATCGGGCATCGGCGTGCTCCCACTGGTTTCACGTCTTTGCGTTTTCGGATTCCGGTTGGTGAACTATCCCTATCGGATGGAGCCGCCCGTCTCGGCGCATCTCGGCCGGCTGCAGGGAACGGCGAAGCTGTTCATTCAATCGCAGGACCGCCCGCTGCTGGCCTATTCAACATTCCAGATTTTTCAGCGTTCGCCCGAGCCGCGGCGCCAGGAGATAGATCGCGTGAGCTATTCGGAGATGAACGACGAAGACCGCAAATCCTACGAAAACATGGTGACTTCATTCTTCCTTGGCGCCCTTCCGATCGGCGTCCGCTCCTCTCGTTAGCAGCAGAGGGCCCTCAATCGCTGCTTTTACGCATTTCGGAATCCCGAATATCTGCACCGAGGCAACGGATGCCTGCCCCTTGAGAGCATTCAAGGCCGAAGGGCTAGTAAATACAATCACCGGTCCCCGCATTTGCGGCGTCCATTCCGGAATCACACGCCCAAAATAAAAATTCAACCCGTATTCCCAATTGCGATGCGCGCGATAGAGCGCCACTGGATCGTTATTGTATGGCGGGCGTAATTGCGGCGATGCGGCAATTCGCCTCGCCGAGAATTGATCGTCGGAGCGGGTCTCGGCGATTCTTAAAGTGTCGTTCACCATTAGCGATAGAAACAGACCGGATGCGCAAATCGAGCTCAGCGCCAGGCGCGGTGCGCGGACAATCAGAAAAACGGAAAAAGCCAGAAATAGGATGACTCCATACCATTGCACGATTTTTCCGCGCTCGTGCCAGTTCTGGCTGTTCATCAAATCCGGAAGGTATTTATTGGCCACAACGGGCGCGAACAGATAAAGGCCGAGCACCGTCGCCGCTACGGCCACAAGAATCCATGGCCGGCCCGAACGGCTCGCGCTAATTTCTCTCTCCAGAGCGACGCCACCGAGCAACGCTAGAGGCGCTACCGCGGGAAGAATGTATCCAGGCAGCTTCGACTGCGAAAAGCTGAAGAATAAAACCGGAAATATAGCCCAGCAGGCGACAAATAAGGCCGGAGACTCCACCCAGTCCTTTGCCCGCACACGGCGAACACCCTCGGCTACTGCTGGGACAAGAAGTATGCTCCACGGCAGCAGAGCAATCAGGACGATCGGCCCAAAGAACCAAATGGGCTGGCGATGCTGGAAAACGGGAGTCAAATATCGCTGGAAATTGTGAAGCAGCAGAAAAGTATGGAGGAAATCAGGGTTCCGCCAGGCACATAGTACATACCAGGGGAAAGCAATAATGCTGAACGACGAGATTGCGGTTGGACTAAGAAATTGAACAACGGAGCGCCATTGGCGCGTGCAAATTGCCCACAGTCCGATGCTGCCACCGGCAAGAACGAGCGCCCCGGGCCCTTTCGCTAGCGTCGCCAAGCCCAGCGCCGCGCCGAAAAAAATGGAGGCTCCACGAGACAGGCGCGCGGGCTGCGAAGCAGGCAAATTGGTCCGCAAAAGTCGTGCCCTACCCAACATTTCCGCGGCGCTGGCCATAGCCAACGCGAGACTAGCCGAGAAAAGCATGTCGGGAGTTGCCGCGCGCGCGAACGCCAGAGTACCGATGGTTGTCGAGAAGATGATCAGCGCAGCCCAGGCCGTTTTCTCGCCGTAGTGCTTCAGCGCCAGCCAGGCTATCGAGAGCGCTGCGCACAGAGCCGCGAACGCCGACGGCACTCGCGCCGCCCATTCCGCGGAAGCCGTCAGTCGAAAACCGACTGACGCCATCCAGTAGTACAAGATGGGCTTTTCGAACCACGGCTGGCCATAGAGACGCGGGGTCACCCAATCGCCGGATTGCGCCATGTCGCGGGCGATCCACGCATAGCGTGGCTCATCGGGGCCAACCAACCCGATCGCGGCAAGCCCCGTGAAAAGCGCCAGGACCACAACCAATCCCGCGAACGTGAATGCCAAGAAGCGCTGTTTGCTGTCGAATCCGTTCAAGGCGGGATGAGTCTAGCAGACCTAAGAGCCCGAGTTGAGCCGAGTGTAGCTCGCTTGCGTCCGTCTGTGACAGAATGACCGCGAATGCGCGAGACGCTCGAATATTCTGCCGCCTGGTTTTTGCTCAAAGGAATGGGTTTGCTGCCGCGCTCGATGGCTCGCGCTGCCGGTGTGGCCATTGTGCACACCGCGTATTGCTTCCGTCCATCTTTGCGCCGCGCGGCCGAACAGAACCTGCGTCTGGCATTCCCGGAATGGACCGAAGAGCAACGCCGCGCCACGCTTCGAAAAATGCTCCGCAATATTGGCTGGATGGCGGGAGATTTCACTCAGTTTCCCAAACTGACGCCCAAAAACATCGATCAAATCATCGTTCTCGACGGGCATGAGAATTATCTCGACGCCTTGCAGCGCGGCAAGGGCGTCTTGATTCTCACCGGGCATATGGGACCGTGGGAACTCTCGAGCTTTGCTCACGCACTCTACGGGTACTCGTGCTACTTTCTCGCGCGGCCCATTCAGAACCGGCGTCTCGACGCGCTGGTCAATCATTACCGCTGTCTCTCCGGTTGCAGCGTGATTGATAAAAACGATTCCGCCCGAGCTATGCTCCGAATTCTAAACCAGGGTGGAGCAATAGGTGTTCTCGCGGACCAGAATACTTCTCTCGAGGAAGGCGTATTCGTGCCGTTCTTCGGGATTCCTGCCTCGAGTACCGCGGGACTCGCGCGCATTGCTTTGCGGACAGATGCCGCGGTCGTTCCGGGATATGCCTTTTGGGATGAGTCGGCCCAGCGATATCGCCTCAGATTTGAGCCGGCGATTGAATTGGTTCGCACAGGCGACGAAACAGCGGATGTTCGCGCCAATACAGCCCAGTTTATGAAGGTGATCGAGAATTTTGCTCGTGCACATCCCGATCAATGGATCTGGGTGCACAAGCGCTGGAAGACGCGGCCGCCGGGCGAACAGCCCATCTATCAGCCTTAATCCGCAAAATCGGGGGAAATATGCCACGTAGAGCCGGAGAACTTGCGCAGTATTTGGGAGCAACGCTGGAAGGCGATGATTCGATACGCGTCGCATCAATTTCGAATCCCGACACAGCGGCTGCTGACGACCTGATTTACGCCGACCAGGAGAAATTTCGAGCTCGGGCGCAGGCTTCGAGAGCGCTCTGCCTTATCGCGCCGCCCGGGCTGAAGTTCACTGGCAAGACGGTGATCCGTGTCACCGCAGCCAAACTAGCTTTCGCCAAGGCCGCAGCCTGGCTTCTGCCCGAGCGCAAGGCGCCTTCCGGAATCCATGCCTCTGCCGTCATTTCGCCATTGGCGGACATTGCCCCTTCGGTTGCGATTGGACCGTTTGTAGTGATCGAGGAGGGCGTTAGCATCAAATCCGGCACCGAAATCGGCGCATTTTGCTTCCTCGGAGCCGGCGCCTCATTGGGCGAGAACTGCCGTCTTTATCCGCGCGTGACCTTATATCCCGGGGCTAAACTCGGCTCCCACGTCATCCTGCACTCCAACGTAGTCATCGGCGGCGATGGATTCGGCTATGTCTTCGGGGAGGGGAAGCACTGGAAATTTCCACAGGTAGGTGCAATTGAGATCGGCGACGACGTAGAAATTGGCTGCGGCACCACCATAGATCGGGGCTCCTTAGGTACGACCCGGATCGCACCTGGCGCCAAAATTGACAATCTGGTCCAAATAGGCCACAACGTCGCCATCGGCGAAAACACACTGATCGCCGCGCAAGTGGGCATCTCCGGCAGCTGTACGATCGGAAGCAATGTGATGCTGGGGGGACAGGCGGGCCTGGGAGAACACTGCACACTGGAGGACGGAGTGATCGCCGGCGGGCAATCGGGTATTTTGCCGGGTAAAATCGTGCGGTCTGGTGCCGTGGTGTGGGGCACTCCGGCACGGCCTTTGGCGCAGTTCAAGGAAGAGTTCGCGTGGTATAGGCGACTTCCGATCATCGGAAGGCGACTGCGTCGTGAAAGTTTCACCGAATAGCGCTGGAGAATATGCAAAAGTGAGGCCTGCAGCAGCCTCGCAATCCATCCGAAGTACGTTTTTGTTTAGGTTCGCAAGTGTCATTTTTTGTTGACCACGGGCCTTTTCGCCGCCATAATCTAGTCCGGGCCTCTGTATCTGATTGCATCATTTGGGGATCTAGGATGCAAGCTCGCTTTGCCGGGTGTACCGTCTCAGGGTAGTCGGTGCCGACGGTTTGTTTACACCGCTCATTGGCAACGCGAGGTAATGCACGTTCATCTAGTTTGTAGGGGGATAGGGCCTCCTAGGCCTGAGGCGCTCGATCTTTACAAATTCGGGCTGCGAAATTTATTTCCTGATGCGCAATTTGGCCGGAAGTTAGTTCCGAAGCGGACGCATGATTTGAGCGTAGAAGGTCAATCTCGGAAGGTGTGATGGCATCGCAGATCAGAACAGTTCCTGACGGCAGTGGGGGCTCGGTTGCCACTGTACCCACTCGAGATCTGGAAGGCCACATAGCGCAGGCTGTCAAGCGGACCACACGCTGGCTTTTGGATGCTCAAGTGGAGGGACGTTTCTGGTGGGGCGAGCTTGAAGCGGATACGACTCTCGAGGCCGACTACACCGTTTTTCAGTTCATTTTGGGAAGATTAGACTCTCCGAAGGTTCAAAAGCTAGCTGCTTACATTCGCCGGCACCAACTTCCCGACGGTGGATGGAACATCTTTCCGGAGGGGCCGTCAGAAATAAACGCCACCGTAAAAGCCTATTTCGCCCTGAAACTGGGCGGCGACGATCCCAACGCGCCGCACATGCGTCGCGCTCGCGAGCGCGCCGTGGCATTGGGCGGCATAGAAAGCACCAATTCCTACACCCGTTTCTATCTTGCGCTGGTCGGGGTCATAAGCTGGGATCTGGTGCCAGCGATTCCTCCCGAGTTGATCCTTCTTCCTAACTGGCTTGGACTCAACGTATACGAAATGTCATCGTGGACTCGGGCCATCCTGTTGCCGTTGTCGCTGCTTTATGCCTGCAAGCCCAACTGGGCCGTTCCGGAACACGCGCACATTGACGAGTTGTTTGCCGACCCAAGCCGTAAGAGAAAGGAATTTGAGTGGGGACGCGGCCTATTTACTTGGCGCAATTTCTTTCTTGCCTCGGAGCGCATCGTGAAGCTTCACGAGCGCTTGCCGTGGAAGCCCTTTCGAGGGCTGGCGTTGAAGAAAGTCGAGCAATGGCTTCTGCAACATATGGAGCGCAGCGAAGGAGTGGCGGCGATTTATCCTGCGATCCAGAATTCGATCTTATGCCTGGTGACGCTCGGATATTCACTCGACCACCCGATTTTGAAGCAGCAACTGGCTTACTTTGAGGCCTTCGAAATTGAAGAGGGTGAAACGCTGCGCGTGCAGCCCTGCATATCACCGGTTTGGGATACGGCTATCGCAATGGTCGCCTTGCAAGAGGCGGGAGTGGGCGCTACGCATCCGGCTTTGGTCAAGGCCGCCGAGTGGCTAATGGACTTGCAAATCAGTGGCGGCGGTGATTGGCAGGTCAAGAATCGCGATGGCAAGCCCGGCGGATGGGCCTTCGAGTTCCGCAACGACTGGTTCCCCGATGTGGACGATACAGCCTTCGTATTGATGGCTTTAGCGCAGGTCGTGCACCCTGATAAGGCACGCCAGGAAGAATCGCTGCGACTGGGACTCGCATGGATGCTTAGCATGCAGAATCGCGACGGAGGCTGGGGCGCGTTTGACCGCGACAACGATCTGCGTATTTTGAATAGCATCCCATTTGCGGATCATAACGCCATGCTGGACCCCTCCACGGCGGACGTAACAGCACGGGCACTGGAATGTCTCGGCAGACTGGGCTGGAGCGCCGATCACCCGGCGGTGAAGGCTGCTTTGTCGTTCTTGCGTAAGGACCAAGGGCCTGACGGGCCCTGGTACGGCCGCTGGGGCGTAAACTATGTTTACGGAACTAGCGGCGTTTTGCGCGCCATGGAGACCATCGGTCTTTCGCATACTTCGGAATGCCGGCACGCCGCCAATTGGTTGCGGTCGGTACAGAATCCGGACGGCGGATTCGGCGAATCTCTGCATTCCTACAGCGACTCTAATTGGAAGGGACGTGGGGCGAGCACGGCATCTCAGACAGCGTGGGGGCTGATCGGATTGCTGGCCACCAGCGGTCCCGATGATCCCGCCGCGGTTCGCGCGGCGAAGTATTTGGTGGATACGCAGAACGAAGATGGCACGTGGGACGAGACCGAGTTCACGGGAACGGGCTTCCCGTCGGTTTTTTATTTGAAATACCACCTGTATCGGATTTCGTTCCCACTGTACGCGTTGGCTCGGTATCAGAATATGCTGACCGGCGCGAAGGAATTTTCCGGGTTCCGGCCCGGCCCGAACGGTTTTTGGCACCGCAATCTGAATTTGGGGGTCGAATGAGATTTCCGCTGAGCATGACGGCGAGTCTTTCGGGGTATCTGGCCGGAAAAGCGATTCGCCGCGAGAAGAAATTTCCGCTGGTGATGATGCTCGAGCCGCTGCACGCGTGCAACCTGACCTGCACCGGTTGCGGCCGGATTCGTGAATACAAAGCGACCATTAATGAAACGCTGACCGTAGAGCAGTGCCTCGCGGCTCTGGAGGATTGCGGCGCGCCGATCGTATCAATTTGCGGCGGCGAGCCGATGATTTACCCTGATCTGGGGCGGCTGGTGCGGGAAATTCTGGCGCGCAAGAAAAACATTTACCTCTGCACAAACGGGATGTTCATTCGCAAGCGGTTGAATGAGTTCCGCCCAACCTCGCGATTTTTCTTCAACGTGCACTTGGATGGCCTCGAAAAGACGCACGATCTCTGCGTCGAGCGCGATGGAGTTTTTCGCGATGCGATCGAAGGCATCAAGGCGGCAAAGGCAGCGGGCTTCCTGGTCACTTCGAATACGACGATCTACAAGGAAACGGATATCGAAGAAATCGCCGAACTCTTCGCCTATCTGCAGACACTGGGCGTAGACGGGCACATGGTGTCGCCGGCCTATTCCTACGCTGCAGTGCAGACCAAAGACATTTTCATGTCCCGCGAAGAAATCCATGACAAATTCCAGCGCGCCGCCGAACTTCTGGGGCGCTACAACATCATGACGTCGCCGCTCTATCTCGAGTATCTCCGCGGCGAGCGCGAACTGGAGTGCACCGCCTGGGCGACGCCAACCTACAACACGCGCGGCTGGAAAGGCCCCTGCTACGTGATGACCGACGCGCACTACAGCAGCTTCAACGAATTCCTCTCGACCACGGACTGGAGCAAGTATGGACGCGGCCGGGATCCGCGCTGCGAAGATTGCATGATGCATTCCGGTTACGAACCCTCGGCTATTCTCGGCGGTAACAAGAAGCTCGGCGACACCTGGCGCATGCTCACCTGGCAGCTTTCGGGCCGCATGGGCGGCGTGAAGGGCGAGGCCGGCAACGGTCATGGAACTGGCAACGGCCATTCCAACGGGCACACCAATGGCCACAGCAACGGCGATGCACCCGCCTTCACCGCAACCTCCCAGCCCGGCAAAGAAGAGGTTTTCCGCATTCTATGAAGACGCTCGTAACGGGCGCCACAGGTTTTGTTGGCAGCCACGTAGCGGGACAGCTTCTCTCGGCAGGCCAATCCGTGCGCGTCTTGGCTCGCCGCGGCAGTGACTCTCGTGCACTCGCCGGTCTGGACGCCGAACGCGCAGAAGGCGACTTGCGTAACCCGGCATCGCTCGAGCTTGCGCTTCGCGGCGTCAATCGCGTCTTCCATGTCGCAGCGGACTATCGCCTCTGGTCGCGAAATCCTTCGGAAATCTACGAGAGCAATGTGACCGGCACGCGCAATCTCCTTGAGGCTGCCAAGCGCGCCGGCGTCGAGCAATTTATTTACACCGGTACGGTTGCGACGATTGCCGTGGACCGCCCCACCTTGCCAAGCGAATTCACAGAATCGGCCCTCGATGAAATGGTCGGCCATTACAAGCGTTCCAAGTGGCTCGCCGAAAAGGAAGTGTTGAAGGCCGCCAACGACGGATTGCCCGTACTGATTGTCATGCCGACAACGCCGGTTGGCCCCGGAGATTGGAAACCAACGCCGACCGGCAAGCTCATCGTCGATTTTCTGAATGGCAAAATGCCTGGTTATGTCGAGACCGGCCTGAACTTCGTCGGCGTTGAAGATGTAGCCAGAGGTCACTTGCTCGCCGCCGAGCGGGGCAAGACCGGAGAGCGCTACTTGCTCGGCGCCGAAAATCTGACCTTCAAGCAGCTTCTCGACCTTCTCGCGCACGCCACCGGAATGCCGGCGCCGCGATTGAAAATTCCGCACTCCGTGGCGCTTGGATTCGCCTACGCGGAAAACGTCTTCTCGCGATTAATCGGGCGCGACCCGCAAATTCCGGTGGAGGGCGTGAAAATCGCCCGGCACAACATGTTCGTGGACGTCTCGAAGTCCCAGCGCGAGCTGGGATTTGTTCCCGGACCAGTATCCGCGGCTCTGGATCGTGCGGTCCGCTGGTATCAAGAGAACGGCTACGTGCGAACGGGGGTCCGCCGAGCCGTCGCTGCTGCGGCATAATTTGGAACGAATTTTGAAAGTGCTGATTACATTCGCGCTCGAAGCGGAGTTCGCTCCCTGGCGTCGCGCACGGAATTTTGCCCCCATTGCAAATGCCGGGTTCCCGCTATTCGAGTCAACCCACGGCCAACTGCAGATTCGCGCGATCATCACGGGCGTCGGTCCGGCACGCGCTCAGCTGGCCGCGCGCGAAGCTTTGCACTGGCAACCAAATGTTTGCATCGCGGCAGGATTCTCCGGCGGTCTGAAGCCCTCCTATCGTACAGGCGAAGTGCTGGTAGCCGCGACCGTACGCGATGCTGAATCTCAGCGCAGTATTTCCGCAAACCCTGAAATCATCTCCGAAGCGATTGCCGCCGGCGCCCGCGGAATAAACACCCTATGCACCTCGGATCGTCCGCTCGCAAGCGTCGACGACAAGCGCAGGATGGGCCGCATCGCTGATGCCGTTGATATGGAAAGTTTTTTTGTTTTGTTCGAAGCACAAGAGCAGGGAATTCAGGGCGTCGCGATTCGCGCCGTAAGCGACGCAGCCGACGAGAACGTGCCCATGGACTTTTCCGAAGTCCTGGATAACCGCGGGCGCGTACGCATCTGGCGTCTCGTGGCGAAAATTGTGCGCGCGCCGCAACATATTCCGGCCCTCATTCGATTGGGCTTCGCCAGCCGGCGCGGGGCGCAGGGTCTTGCGCAAGTTCTCGATAAAACCACCGCCGCATTGCAAGCCGCTCCGGGCTCGGTCTCGCACGTCAGTGCGGAAGCCGTAACTGCATGAATACACACACAGCACAAATCGAGAGGCGAGAGCGGGCAAAGGTAGGCGCCCGCGAAATGCGTGCGGGTGTATACCGTGGCAAGGGGCGCGTAGTTGTAGAGTCCGTCCCAATTCCGCAAGTAGCCGAAGGCGAAGTTCTCTTTCGCGTCGCGGCATGCGGCATTTGCGGCACGGACATAAAGAAGATTCAGCACGGCTTCGTCAATCCGCCGCAAATCTTCGGCCACGAACTCGCCGGAACAATCGTCGAAATCGGCCGAGGTGTCCGCAAATTCAAGCTGGGCGACCGCGTGGTAAGTTTTCATCACATTCCGTGCGGCGATTGCTTCTATTGCCAGCGAAAGCTGTTTTCGCAGTGCCCGGGCTACAAAAAAGTTGGACTTACCGCGGGTTTCGATCCCAACGGCGGCGGTTTCGCGCAATACGTGCGAGCGATGCCCTGGATTGTAGAGCGCGGCATGCTTGCCCTTCCGCCTGATGTCAGCTTTGAGGAAGCCACGTTCGTCGAACCGGTGAATACCTGTCTGAAAGCCGTGCGCAAGGCGCGGATCGCGTCTGAGGAATCGGTTCTGGTCATCGGTCAAGGACCGGTGGGATTGCTCCTGATGCTCCTCGCCAAGCTCGAAGGCGCCACTGTTTTCACCAGCGATCCTATGGCCGGCAGGCGCGCGGCAAGCCTGCGCTTCGGCGCCGCAGCGGCATTCGATCCGGTTAATGTAAATCTTTGCGACGAGATACGGCATCTCACTAAGGGGAGGGGTGCTGATGTCGTACTGCTGGCCGTGCCGAGCCCGGCGCTGGTGCGCGAGGCTCTTGCACTGGCAAGGCCCGGGGGACGTGTTCTCCTGTTCGCCCAAAACGATCCGCTGATGCAGATCGAGTTTCCAGCTGCGGCGGTAGGTGTTGAGGAGAAGGAAATTCTTGGGAAGCTACAGCGCCTCGGTCGATGACCAGGAAGAATCAGCCCGCCTGGTATTTGAACGGCAGTTGCCGGTGAAGGAATTGATCTCCCACCGGTTTGCACTGGAGGAAATTGCCACGGCCCTGGATTTGGCGGCGCGCCCGGCCGATGATACCTTAAAAGTGGTAATCATAAATTCATGAGCACTCTCGACCTAACTCGCAACGGCCACATGACGGCGGCCGTTCTCTACGGGCCAGAGGATTTAAAGGTCGAAACGATCGACATTCCTCCGCTGGCCTCGGACGACGTTCTCGTCAAAGTCGAAGTCGCGCTGACCTGCGGCACCGATCTGAAAGTCTGGAAGCGCGGCTATCATGCGCGCATGATTCGCCCGCCCTCCGTTTTCGGCCATGAGCTTGCCGGCGTAATTGAAGAAAAAGGCAAGGGCGTGAATGGCGGTTTCCGCAAAGGCATGCGCGTGGTACCGGCAAATTCGGCCCCGTGCGGCGTGTGCTTTTATTGCCGCAAGGGCCAGCAGAATTTGTGCGAGGACCTGCTTTTCAATAATGGCGCGTACGCCGAATACATCCGCGTTCCTGGGCGAATTGTGCAAAAGAATCTGCTCGAGATTCCGGAGCGAGTTTCGTTCCGTGATGCGGCGATGGTCGAGCCGCTGGCTTGCGTGCTGCGCGGCGTCCACGAAATGAACGTGCGCGCCGGCGACACTGCCGTGGTAATCGGCTGCGGCCCGATTGGGTTGAAATTTATCCGCGTGCTTTCTTCGCGCGGCATTCGTGTAATCGCGCTCGGTAAACGCAAATCGCAAATGGTCGCTGCCGAGCGTCTTGGCGCTCAAGCCACCATCGACGTCGCTAAGACTTCGGATCCGATTCGGCGCGTGTTGCAGCTGACGGAGCGGGGACTGGGCGCGGATGCGGTGATCGAGGCGGTTGGCGCGCCCGCCACCTGGCAGTGGGCGGTGCAGATGGTGCGCAAGGGCGGCACGGTGAATTTGTTCGGTGGCTGTCCGCCGGGCTCGGAAGTGAAATTCGATCCTTCGACGCTGCATTACTCCGAGATCACCATCAAGTCCACCTTCCATCACGCGCCGCAATTTATCCGCGAAGCGTTGGACACGATTGCGCGTGGCGAAGTTACTGCCGGCGATTTCGTCACCGGAGAAGTGGCGCTCGACGAGCTGCCGCGTGTATTCGAGCGCATGAAGAATCGCAACGGAGAATTAAAGACGGCTGTAATTCCGTAGGCGACCTCGCAAACGAGTTTCCATGCAACAGAATCCGGTTTTTGAAATCGCGCGCAATCTTCCGCTCGCGGGTTGCTCGCCCGTTGAAGCGCGCCGCTATACGCGCTGGCTGGCTACCCATCACTACGAGAACTTCAATGTGGTGTCCTGGCTGTTGCCGCGGCGGTTGCACCAGCATTTCTATAATGTGTATGCCTATTGCCGCTGGGCGGATGACCTGGGCGATGAAATTCCCGATCCGAAGAAGGCGTTGAAGCTGCTGGATGCCTGGGACGAGGAACTGCAGCGCACTTACACAGGCCGTCCATCGCACCCCGTTTTCATTGCGCTGGCCGAGACGATCAAGGAAATTGATATTCCCATTGAGCCCTTCCGCGATCTTCTGATTGCCTTTCGGCAGGATCAGCGCGTACACCGTTACGCGGATTGGGCCGGCGTGCTGCAATATTGCCGCTTCTCGGCGAATCCGGTAGGACGGCTCGTGCTTTATCTGGCCGGGTATCGCGATGCGGAGCGCCAGGCGCTTGCTGACGATACCTGCACGGCGCTGCAACTCGCGAATTTCTGGCAGGATGTGGACCGCGATTTGGAGAAAGATCGCGTTTACATTCCCCTCGATTTGCTGGAGGAGAAGGGCCTCTCGTTGGAAGATTTGTTCGCGCGCAATTTCGACGAGCGCTACGTGAAGGTGATGCAGGCGCTGATTGCGCGCACGCGCACGCTTTTCGCGGCGGGAGCGCCGCTGGCGCGCGTGGTTCCCGGATCGCTGCGCGTGGACGTTGAGCTTTTTACCCGTGGCGGGTTGGCGGTTCTCGATCGCATTGAGGCCATCGGCTACAACACCTTGCACCATCGGCCGGAAATCAGCCGTGGGACGCAGATGCGCTTGCTGGGCCGCGCGCTGCTGGATCGCTGCTTCAATTGGATGTTGCCGTCCGCGCCGCCGGACCATCCGGATGGTGGGTTAAACGGGAATGGCGACGAAGGCGATATGCGCCGGGGCTCGTCTCTCGCTGGTCCCCATGCGTGAGCGCATTTCGGTCGCGGCGTCATACGAGCATTGCCGGATTCTCGCGCGATCCGCGGCCCGCAATTTTTATTACGGCTTCCTGTTGCTGCCTCCGGCTAAGCGCGATGCGCTTTGTGCCCTCTACGCGTTCATGCGTGGCGTGGACGATATCTCCGACGAGCCGGGGGATCTCGGCGACAAGCAGCGGGGATTGGCGGAGCGCCGCGCCGAAATGGATCACGCCCTGGCGGGTGAAACCTCGGCTTCGCCTGTCTGGCCGGCGTTCCGCGATACCGTCGAGCGCTATGAGATTCCTTCGCGCTATTTGCATGATTTGATTTCCGGCGCGGAGATGGACCTCACCGTCACCGTTTACGAAACCTTCGATCGTCTGCGGGAATATTGCTACCGCGTGGCCGGCACCGTGGGGCTGTGCTGCGTGCATGTCTTCGGATTTTCCGAACCGCGTGCACCCGAACTGGCGGAACGCCTGGGCATCGCGTTCCAACTGACGAATATTCTTCGTGACGTTTCGAAGGATTTCGCCATGGGGCGAATTTATCTGCCGCTCGACGATATGGCCAAGTTTGGTTGCGATACGCGCGATTTGCGGCAAGCGAATGCCGCTCCTCACTTCGCCGACTTAGTCCGTTTTGAAGCGGACCGGGCGTGGCGATTTTATTCCGAAGGCTGGGCGCTGCTCGATTTGGTGGAAGACGATAGCCGTGCGGCGCTGTGGGCCATGGCCCGCATCTATGCCGGCATTCTCGAAAAAATCGAGTTGCGCCGCTATAATGTGCTGGCACCGCCTCCCGCACGCCTATCCTCATCAGAAAAGGTCTGGATTCTCGCGCGAGCGCGACTCGGCTGGCGTGATCCTCATTATGTCCAACGAATGTGTGAACGTGATCGGCGGGGGACTGGCGGGGCTGTCGGCGGCCGTCGCGCTGGCTGACGCTGGCGTTCGCGTGCGGCTGTCCGAGAAGCGGCCGTATCTCGGAGGACGCGCCACTTCCTACGTGCTTCCCGATGGCAGCCATGTGGACAATTGCCAGCACGTCACGCTGGGCTGCTGCACCAATCTTGCCGATTTCTACAAGCGGGTAGGAGCGGCTGACCGCATACGCTATTACGACCGCCTTTATTTCGCCGATGCGCGAGGGCGGCGCTATTCGATCGCTGCGTCATTGTTTGCGCCGCCGTTTCACATGACGCTCTCGTTCCTGCGTTTTTCGGCGCTGTCGTGGTCCGATAAATCGGGAATTGCGCGCGCGATGCTGGAGATTGCGCGCTCAGGCGGGCATCCGCACGGCGTGGAAGGGAACTCGATGCTCGACTGGCTGCACCGCATGGGACAGACGCCTTCGGCTATTGAGAGATTCTGGCGCGTGGTGCTGGTCAGTGCGCTCGATGAAGAATTGGCACGTACCGATGCGCAGTATGGGATTGACGTTTTCTGGAAGGCGTTTCTGGCCAATCGGGAAGGCTTCCGCGTCGGAATCCCCTCCGTGCCGCTTTCGGAGCTTTACGAGGGTTGCCGTCAGGCAATCGAGCAGCGCGGTGGAGAAGTGCGCTGCCGTGCGACTCTGCGCGGCTTCCGCATGGAAGGGCAACGAGTGCGAAGTCTCGTTTTTGATGATGGGGAGGAGCTCGCCGGCGATACGTTCGTGTTCGCCGTGCCGCAATCCGCGTTGCTTGAGCTCCTGGGTCCGGCGCTGACCGATTCGGATCCTGCGTTCGCGGGCCTCCGGCATTTGCACGATTCCCCGATTACCGGGATACACTTGTGGTTCGACCGGCCGGTGATGAAGGAGCCGTTCCTCACCCTGCTCGACCACACCGTACAGTGGATTTTCAACAAGACGCTTCTTTACTCGGGAAGTTCGCGAGATGATTCGACGGCCGCAGCATCCAAGAACGACGTGGGCCAGTACTTGCAACTGGTGGTTAGCGCGTCCTATGATTTGGTGAATCGCTCGCGCCAGGAGATTACCGATCTCGCTTTGCGCGAACTGCGCGACGTCCTTCCCGCCGCGCGCGACGCCAAGCTCTTGAAATCCACCGTGATTAAAGAAATTGCCGCTACGTTTTCGCCCGAGCCGGGCTCCGATCGCTGGCGTCCCGGTCCGCGCTGCGCCATCGAAAACTTGTTTCTTGCAGGCGACTGGACGCGCACGGGCTGGCCCGCAACGATGGAAGGAGCGGTGCGCAGCGGATATCTTGCTTCCGAAGCGGTCCTGGCTGCGGCCGGAACTCCCCGGCAATTTCTGCAAGCGGATTTGCCGGCCGAAGGATTCAGCGCGCGCTGGTCACGCAATGGAGCGATGCGCGCCTAATGGCATTCGATGACGCTTGCGATTGGGCACGCTCGTAGGTTGGCGTTCAAGCTACAAGTTCAATTGCCCCGGCGATTTGCAGGTTGAATCACTAGATTAAGGGTATGATGGGGTTTCCCCCCGGAGGTCCCTCCATGGAGCGGAAGTATAAACAGAAGGGCTATCAGGAGCGCGGCCGCGAAGAGAAGAAGAAGGAGCACCGCCAGCCGGAGCCGCGTCCGAGGCAGGATCAGCTCGGCCCGCGCACGCCGCGCATGGTGGGCAGTGTTTCACGCGCGCGCTGTTCGAATTGCGGCGCGGTGTTGCAGCCCGGCTTCGATCCCAACGGCCAGTGCCCAAAATGCGCGCTCGAACTGCATTCCTGCAAGCAGTGCCGGCACTTCGATACCGGCGCACAGTTCGAATGTACGCAGCCGATTCCGGAGCGCATTGCGAAAAAAGACGCTCGCAATGAGTGCACCTTCTTCGATTTCCGCGTAACCATCGAGAAGGACACGTCGCCCGCGTCCTACGCGCAGCCGGCTGCGCCTTCAGCGCCGATCTCGCCGAACAATTCTCACGACGCCCGCAAGGCTTTCGAAGACTTGTTCAAGAAATGACGCAGTCGTAATCAGCTGCCAGCCGCCATCTCAAACTCACACAGGAAACAGCGTCGGCTCTTTTGACGGGGCATCGGCGATCTTTTCCAGACGCGAATAATGATTGCGCAGTTCGTCGGGAACGGCGACTTTGGCGCCGCTCAGCAAATGAATTAACTCCAGCGCGTTTACCACACCTTTGCCTTCAAAATGGTTGTTGGTGATCACAAAGGTCTTCTCGGCATGCTCGCTGGTGTGCCGGATGCGCTCGGCCCAGGGCCCCAATTCCTCTTCGGAATACAGATAGTTGTAGCGCTCGGAAGGCGGCGTGGCGGGATCGTCGCTGAACCACGTGTCGTAGCGGCGGCCGTGCAGCCGCACGTACGCAACGCGCGCGGTGGCTCGCTCGGTGGGCTTCACCGATTTTCCGATCACCGGTTGGTCGATGTTGCAGAACCCCACGCCGCTCTCGCGCAGCCAATCGAAGAACGATTTTTCCATCCAGCTCGAATGCCGCACTTCGGCGACCAGCGGATAGGCGCCAAATTCCTTCGCCAGCGCTTCGAGCCGTGCGAAATTCTCCGGTGTGTTGTGAAACGAAAAGGGAAACTGCATCAGCACCGCGCCGAGGCGTCCACCCGCTGCCAGCACATCGAATCCCTCGCGCACTGCCGCGATGTCGGCAGCTGCCCCTCCGCCCTCGTGGGTGAATTTCTGCCACAGCTTGGCGCTGAAAAGAAAACGGGGATTGGCGGCCACATGCTCGAGCCACAAGCGGCACATATCGGGCTTGGGCGGCTGGTAAAACGAGGTGTTGATCTCGATGGTGTCGAAGAACTTCGCGAGATAAGCCGCTTCGCGGAAGCCACGTTCGCGCCGCGCCGGATAGACGATGCCTTTCCAATCGGCATACGACCAGCCCGCGGGGCCAATCAAAACCCGCGGTGATGGCGGCGTATCGGGCTGTGATTTGCGAGCCATGGTGCCCAGGCCAGCCTATTCCGCCGGCGGCGCGAGTGTCAATTCCGCGCGGCGCATCAGACGAGGGGCCGGTGGTGGGGCACACTGCGGCGGCGCGGCGTTGAATCTGTGTGGCCGCCTTGCTATCCTCGAATCCCGGTCGCTCGCATGTTCTTGGGTTTGCCAGCACGCGTCAACATCCCATTCTCAAGGTGATCTGATGAAAGTCTCATTCAGCCGCATTCAGTCCGAAGTGCGGCAAGCGGTTGAAGAAGTCGCGGCGCGGCACATCGAGAAGCTTGAAAAGCTGCTGAAGCGCTACGCGCCGGATCTGGTGCAACTGCACGGCGATCTGGTGAAGCGGCCACGGCGCTCGGATTTCAACTTCTCGCTGAACCTGATTTTGCCCACCGGCACGCTGCATGCTTCGGCCATCGCGGCGGATGCTCCCGCCAGCGTGCGGGCCACGTTTGCCGAACTCGAAGGCCAGGTGAAAAAGCACAAAGAAAAGGTGCGCAAGGACTACGAGTGGAAGCGCAAGCGCCCGCGCAACAAGGCGGGGAAGTAGCCGCCGCCCGTCAGGCCGGGCGTGAGTTCCTCGAATTGTCTTTCGGCTGTTTGGTGTTTGCTCCTCCTTCGGTCGCGAGGTTGTGCGGCCGTCCCGTTGCGCCGCGGCATCATTTTCTTCGTCTGGCGTTCGCTTCCCGCTGAGGTCTAATCGAAACACCGTACGATTAGATTCTGCTGTAAATGCATGAAAACAATCACCCGAGGTCGCTTCTAACCGAAACATAAACGCACCTCGCGATTTCAGGATTTGGCGGTGATTCGCGGGGCGCATCGGGGGAATTGTGGCTCCCGAGTGGCTGGATAGAGGGCGCTGGCCAGAATGGGGGACCCGGGGTGTGTCCCGATTACTCGGGGTCTCGGTGCTTTGTTTTCCGAGAGTTACGAGGAACGTTAATATTTGAGTGTCCCGATTACTCTGGAAGCTGGGGCGGGTGGGGGCTGATGATTCAGCCTGCGTCGAGCTTGACGGCTCGAGGCAGGGCAGAGTGAGAGAGGGGAACCAAGGCGGCTGGGCAATAAGGGGCCGGACTTTGCTTTTCTGCCGGGTTGAGTCATCCGGGTTTGGGCTGGCTGATTTAGCGGCTCGAACCCGAGCCCGGACCCGGCGTTTGACGTCCATCGCTTCTTCTGCCCTCATCCCGCCTCTGTACCTCTTGGCGAAGCACTGCGCGATTATTTCGGCATGACGTAACGCGGGTGTCAATAGAGCGAACGGGCTAGGACTAGGGGGTCCCAGGGAGAATTCAAAGTCCGGCGCGTACGATTGGCGGAACGGCTTATTGGCCTGCGGGAAAGGTTCGACGGTGATGGATGGGTGGCGCGGGGTTACGCGGTGGAGGCGGGAGTTGTAGGGAAGGGTACTTTAGACGGAACCGCGCCAAAGGGCCCGATTTTTGCGCGGGCCTCGGTAAATGGGCGCGAAAATCGGGCTGCGCAGTCGTCAGAATGACAGCGCTCTCGTTGGACGCGAAAGCATGTCAACAGAGCCAGATGAGGGACGTCGAAGAGGCCCAGACGCAATGGCGGCGCCTGGGGCGCACTGCGCTACGCTGCGGATGGTTGCGTTCAGGTCCGCGGCGGCACGCGTTTTCAGGTAAGATGTTCCGACACGCCTCAGGGGCGTAGCTCAGTGGTAGAGCAGCGGCCTTT
>CAVVLE010000006.1:0-258790 GCA_963748865.1 uncultured Acidobacteriota bacterium
GCGTGGGCCGAATCGTCGGTCGTCATTTTGAGGAAGATTTCCTCGAGACCAGAATTCACGCCGCGCAATTCATACAGCGGGAGGCCTTTTCCCACCAGCTTGGCAGCGATTTGGCTGCGCAAGTCCTGCCCTTGCGCGGACTCCACGCTCAATGCGATACGCCCGGCTCCGCCGGCGCTTTCGGCGGTCACATTGCGAATCCCGTACTCCCTGCAGCGCTGCGCGGGCGGCCTTTGTCCGCCTGAACTTCGACGCGCACCGGCCGCCGCCCTTCCCAGCTGTGAAGTAAGATTCGCCGGTGTATCCACCGCCGCAATTTTACCTTTGTTGATAATCACCACGCGGTCGCAGGTCATGCTCACTTCCGGCAGAATGTGCGTGGAAAGGATGATGGTGCGATTTCTGGGTGAAGGCTTTTCATCAGGAGGCGGCGCACTTCGATGATTTGTTTCGGATCGAGACCGACGGTCGGCTCGTCGAGAATAATCACGTCCGGATCGTGAACCAACGCCTGCGCGATGCCCACGCGCTGTTTATAGCCGCGCGATAGCCGCTTGATCAATTCGTAGCGCTTATCCTCCAGGCTGGTCTTCTTGATGGCATCGTCAATGCGGCTCGCGCGCTTTTCCGCGGGAAGATGTCCTTGATGCGGGTTATGAAATCGACAATAGGAGTGCACGCTGATATCGGTGTACAGCGGCGGATTTTCGGAAGGTAGCCGATCAGCGGTTGACGCACCTCGAGCGAATCCTCAAACACGTCATAGCCCCGGAATTAGCGCGGTTCCGCGAGCGGGCATGAAACCTGTCAGAATCCGCATCGTGGCTGCTTTCCCGCCCCGTTGGGTCCGAGAAAGCCCGACAATTTCGCCTTTGTTTACCTTGAAGGAGACGTGATCGACCGCGGTTTTGTCACCGAAGGATTTCGTTAAGTCTTGCACTTCTATCAATGCCGGCCTCCCAGCGGGCAGTTCTCGCCGCTCCCTATTCAGTATGCGCAGGATTAAGCACTGGCGAAGAGCAGCATTTCGGCACGCTCTCTCTGGACACTCTTCCGCATACCAAAAAAGCACGCGGAATTAAGCGGAGAGTATTCCACCGCGAGACAGTGAAGACTCCCGGCTAACCCGAAGCCACCGCCATTCCATTTAAGTCAGAAGCGCCTCGAGTGTGCTGGAGATGTCTGGCTCGCTACTTCGCCGGCGCGGTCGTAAATCACCTTGCCGGAACGATCGAGAATGGTTACGTGCGGAATGGAGCCGCGATAGTGCGCGGAGATCAGCTCATTTTGCTGCGCGTGTTTCACATCGAGATCGATGATCACGAAATTCCACGCGGCCGTGATACTTCTTGTAGAGATTCACGGTGCGGCGCGCCTGGCGTTTTGAGTCGTAACACGCCTCGCCGACATAGAAAATGATGTAGTTGGGTCTTCCTGCCGCGACGCCATCGTCCATGTGATCGCCGGTGATGAGCGGGCCGTCGTTGCTATCGCTCGAATAATCGAGGTGTGCGTTGAGCTTCAGTTGCTGGCCCGGGCTGGCAGCGCCACGCTGGCCGCCAGCCACGCTGCTAAAAACGGTCCAGGTCATTTATATGGTTGTTGGTCATGGGCATTCAATTCCCAGGCCACACAAATGTTTCAAGCGCCTCGCCGGCAATGTTTGCACGACCTAATCACCCGAACCCAACTCATCGCTTTCCGCCGCACGCACCTCTGAAGACGCGCGGTTCTTCTAAGCCGACTCATCAGGTCCGCTTCGCAGCGGACGCAGGGGTTGTAGCCTTCTTCATCGCCTCTTCGACTGGCATATCATCCCGCGATTTGCCGTGAATGAACCAGGCAGCCGGGCACGCGGAAATGCTGCCCTCATCAGTAAAACTACTACAAAATTGCGCCATCGGCGCACGCAAAGCAGGCTCGCTCATCGGTGCGCGTAGAGTGGGCGCACTGTAGCGCGGCAAGCTGAAAGACGATCATCGCCGCGGCGGCCAAGCCGGCTCCGGCGAGGCAGCAATTTAAGTATAGGCCGCTCCGCGTTCCGGCCTAGCCTGCAGCGAAAGCCTGCGATGGAGGGCCGGGACTGATGTTCCGCAGGAATTTCGAACATGCGCTCATCGCCGTAGATCTGCACGATATTTCTCGTCCCGGCAAGCACCGAGGCGCATTTCTTGCAGACCTTCACACGGCGATCGATATCGACGCGGAGGTTCGCTTGCACCTCACCGTCGATATAATTCGAGATTTCCCGCCAGACTTCTTCACATTTCAAGTCCATGGCTTCGTTCCCTTCTCAAACGCCAGCGGCCGATTCCAATTGCCGCCAAGACCCGGAGCAAGAACTTCCGGAACATCAACGAGCACGCAGAAGCCTCGTCTTGACGGTCCCGGGTGTAATCCCGATGGCCTCCGCGGTCTCGATGCTCAAATGCTGGATATCACGCAGCACGAAGACTTCGCGGCATTCGGCCAGCGAAGCCAGCGCCTTCACAAACAGATCGCGCACTTCCTTGAGCTCCAACGTCTCGGAAGGAATCTCGCGCCAATCGGCGAAATCCTGCGGGACGAACTGGCCCTCGTCGTCTTCGTTCTCCAGTTCGGAAAGGCTTCATGATTCCGCGATGCTCTTTTCGGCGCATGCGCGCTTCGTTGAAATGGTCACGCGCGTCAGCCAAGTGCCGAAGCGTGATTCGCCGCGAAATTGCCCGAGATGCGCGAAGGCCTTCAAACTCGCCTCTTGCGCCACTTCTTCGCGTCGGCCTCGTTCTGCAGAATGGCGTACGCGGTCACATAGACGCGCCTCTCGTACGGCCGCACCAATTCGGCGAAAAGCTGCCGCTCTCCGCGCCGGATTCGCTCGAATAATTCGCGTTCATAGGCCAAAGGCAAAAGTTCTGGGGAGGGCACTCCTCGGCTCTCGCTTCGGGCTTTCGCCTGGGAATACATTTTGTGCTCTCAGCGCCCCGCCGCTTTACGTTCGGACCTAACGCAAATACTCCGGGGCTCCTTTCTTCCAGCCGCTCACCATAGACACAAAATTATTCCAGCCGTGCAGCAATACCATGACCAGATGCCCGCTGATGAATAAGAGAAACGCGACCATCACGCAAAAATGCCAGATGCGCGCGAAATGAAACCCGCCCATCAGCACGGCTAGCCACGAAAATTGCACGGGACGATAAAGCACCAAGCCCGTCAGAACGGAAAGCACGCCAAGAAGAATCGCGGAAGTGTAAGCCAGCTTTTGCAGCGGATTATAGGGCTCATTCAACTCCGGCTTGGGCCTGAAGAAAAAGTAATGCCGCGCGATGGGCCAAACACCGCGAATATCGCGCGGCATGAAAAGCACCTGGCGGTAATTGCGGCTGAAAATCTCGTACAGGACGTAAATCAGTCCCGTGGCCATGTAAATCCATAAAAAGGCGAAATGCCATTGCAGAGCGCCGCCCAGCCAGCCGCCCAGCGTGAGCTGCTTGGGTATGCTGATTAAATCGTGCTGCGGAATTTTTGGCCCAAAGCTAGGAAACGCGCGAAAGATGCGCAAGCCGCTGGCGATCAGCACCAACAACGCAACCGAGTTAATCCAATGGCACAGCCGCACCAGAAACGGATGTTCGTAGGCAGCCAATGTCTGCGCGCCACTCTTCTTCGGCTCCCACGTAATGATTCGCTCGGGCACCGCCGCGCTCATCGACCCTCCGTCACAATCCGTAATACGAGCTGTAGCCTTGATCTTCCCAATAGCCCTTCTTCGTGAGCACGTCGGTCACGTGAATCCGCGTCAGATACTTCGCGTTCTTATATCCGATTTTCGTCGGTATGCTCAGCCGCACCGGCGCGCCGTGTTCACGCGTCAATGGCCGGTCGTACATCTCGTAGCAAAGAAGCGACTGCGGATGCCGTGCCGTTTCCATATCGAGCGAGGAGTAATAATCATCAGCACATTCGACGTAGAGAAATCGCGCGCGCGGATTCGCGCCCACCAGATTCAAAAAATCCCCTAGCAGCGCGCCGCCAAACCGCCCGATAACATCCCAACCCTCGACGCAAATGTGCTTCGTGTTTTGCCTCTGCCGCGGCAGCGCCTGAATCTTTGCCATCGAATATTCTCCCGGCTGCGCGACGTCGCCCGTAACTTTCAGCTTCCAGGCATCCAGATCCACTCCGGGGTCGTCCACGTCGTAATCATTGATCGGAAATTTCTCGAATGGGACGACTTCGGCGTCGGAAAATGTGGGAGCAAGATGCCCGCGGCGGAAAAGTTTGGCGCTGGCCCAATCGTGAAACGCCAATCCTTCCTTCAGCAGCGCTTCCTGAAACGAAGGAACGGCAAACGCCCCGAGCAGCACTACCGGCGTCAGTTTCAGAATTTCGCGCCGGCTAATTGCCTTCGCGCGCTTTTCATCGACATGCTCTTCCAAGATTAGCCTCTCGACCGGCGCAATTCGTTCCTGCCATAGTACGCGGTCGACTGCTCATTCAGATTCCCAGAACGCCAAAATGTTACACCCGTTCAAGTAGCGCCGGGGTCTCGGCCGACATCTGCCGACCGCGGACTTTGCAAGAATCACGATCACGCGCGGGGCGCGTCTCGAATTCACTATGCTAGTTGGGTTGCTTGTCCGCGCCTTGATCGTGCTAGGGCGCGATTTGCAGTTGTCGGATGCCGGCGGGGACGCCGGCGCTGCTTAGAACGTCAGACGGGCTCCCACCTGTGCCGCGAAGGTAATTCCGACGGTCGTGCCTGGGCCGAAGAAATCGCCGAGCGCACCGGCGGGCACGCGCAACTGATTCAAACTGGTGATCGGCTGCGTCTGCGTGCACTGCGCATTCAGGCAGAAAGCGGTAGCGTTGATCAAGCTGTTGACCGGAGTAGGAAGCGCTGCGAGGTTGGTGACGTAATTCGCCCCGGGATTATTGCGGTTGAAAATATTGAAGAATTCCACGAAGGGCATCACGCTGAATCTCTCCGCAAAGTGAAACGGCCGGCTCACGCGCAAGTCCGCCTGGATGTAAGGCGTGCCGCGAAATACATCAAGCCCCGTCTGCACGCCATTGATCACGGCGCGATCGTCGGTAACGTCGCCAGTGCCGTTCACGTCCACCGGCGTCGTCAAGGTAAAGGGCCGCGCACTCTCCGCCTGCGTAAGCGTGGAAATTTCAAATCCGGCAGGCGCGTAGAAAGTTCCGGCCAGCACAAAGCGATGCGTCACGTCTTCACCCGACGGGCCATAATCGCCGCGCGCAAACGCGTCCAGCGGGTTGCAAACGCCATTCACGTAATCGAACAGCTCGCCGAGCACGCAGCCCCAGGTCCTCGCTTTCGAAAGCGTGTAATTGGCCACTAGATTGAATCGCCGGGAAATATTGCCTTGCAGGTGCACCATCAGGCCGTTATAGCTGGAGCGATTGTCGGTGCGAAAAACGGCGACATTGGGAACATCCCCCTGGTCGCCAGCCAGCGGCGTCAACAACGTGAAGCCGGCCTGATATTGATAGCGCCGATAGGCGTGATTGCCTTCCTCATGCGTGTAATCCACGCTCAAAGTCCATTTCGAATTGAAAGCATGCGTCACGCCGCCGGTCGCATGAATCGCGTACGGCGTCTTGTAATGCGGATCGATGAGCGCTCCCTGAGCGCCTCCCGGCAGGCATCCCGCATCGCCTGGCGCCACGCAAGGCCCCGCCAGGGGAGTATTCACGGCCTGGAACGCCGTCACCCAGCCGTTCTGCGCCAGATCGTTGTAGAACAAGCCGAATCCGGCGCGCAGCACGGTCTTGCCCGCTTGTCCTGGCGAATAGGCCAGGCCGAATCGTGGTCCGAATGCCTTGCGATAATCGTGCGGCGCGCCGGTTGCCAGAGGAATTTGCAGTGCTTTCAAAGTGAGCAGCGCAGCGTTTTCGAGCTGCGACTGCCCCTCGGCGTTGAAAAGTCCAAAAGTCGTGTCATAGCGCAGCCCATAATTGAAAGTCAGCCGCGGCGTGATGCGCCAGGAATCCTCGGCGTACATGCCCAGCCGTTGCACATTCTGCGTGAACACGCCATTCCCCGCCGGCGTGAATTGGCAGGTGATGCCGGAGGCGGCCGAAGGCTGTGCTGCGCAGCCGCTGCTGAAGAAAAACTGCGACGGATTCGCAGCATAGAAATTCGGATCGCTCGGATAAACCAAGAGCGTTTCGGCTGTTGCCGCCAGGGCCCCGCTCAACACCGGCTCGTGAATAAAATTCACGCCAAATCGCGGCGCATGATTTCCCGAGGCGTGCGTCACATCGTAGCGGAATTGATATTTCTCCTGATTGCGCAGCACCGGAAAAGCGGTGATCGGAGTGACAAACTGATTGTCGCCGAACGTCTCGAATCCCGAAATTGTGCTGAATGTCGAGCTGAACGGAAACGCCAGCGCAAATCCCAGATTCGAATTACGCTCTTCGGTGTGATGCAGTCCGCTGGCCTCGAGAACAAACGAGCCCAGCCAGGTAGGGCTGAAAGCGTAGTGCTGGCTCAGCAGCAGATTCCGGTAAATCGAGTGCGAGGTTGCGCCGGTCGATTCCAACGTGGCCTGCTCCACCAGATCGTTGTCCGTTTTGTAGGTATCCAGGGCCCCGCGCAAAAACCATTGCCATTTCGCCGACTGCGCCCAGTCCACGCGAAATGTACCCAGCAAATCGTTGAACGGCACGGGCACGTTATTCGACACAGGAATGGAACTCACACCCGGTATCAATCCCGAGGAAGCCAGCGACGCCAATGCCTGAAATTGATCGAGGCTCGCTGGGCTGTAGGCAATACTCGCGTCCTCATGCACGTATTCGAATGAGGAGAAAAACCATAGTTTGCCTGCGGCAACCGGCCCGCCCAAAGTCCCAATGTAATTCTGCCGCGAGAAGGGCTGCTTCGGCGCGGGAGGCGGATTATCGATCGGAAACCGAGCATTCATCGACGCATCGCGCTCGTAAAATGCCGCGCCGCCGTGCCATTCATCGCTTCCGCGCTTGGTCGTCAGCACCACCGATCCACCCGTGGTGCGGCCTGTGTCGGCGAATTCTTCTGCCGTACGCACGGCAAATTCCTGAATCGCATCCGCCGAATAATTCTGCAGGAATCCGCCGATGTAATCGTCGGAATTATCGCCGCCGTCCACGGATAGCTCGACGTTCAGTCCTGAACTACCCCCGAACGAAACAGCAGTGATGCGCGCCTTGGTAGGATCGGAAGGCTCAACTGGCTCGGTGCCCGGAACGATATAAGCGATGTTTGCGAAGCTGCGGTGCGCCAGCGGAATCGATTCCAGATCGCTGGCCGTCACCGCGCCTTGTTGCACGGCGCTGGCCGTATCGATCGGTTGCGTCGTGATAGAAGATGCCTCCCCTTGCACGCTCACCGATTGCCGCACGCTTTCCGCTTGCAGCGTAACGCTGATCTCGCGCGTCACTCCTACGACGATCGTTACTTCCGACTCCGCCGCCGAAAATCCCTTCGAACTTACCGTGATCTTGTAAGCGCCGGGCGGCAAATCCTCGACGCGGAATTCCCCGCGCGCATCGCTGAACGCTTCGCGCTCGACTCCTGACTCTGGGGCCAATACCAGCACGCGGGCCGCAGGTACCAGCGCGCCGCTGCTATCCTCCACGATCCCTCGGATCGCCCCGCGCGGATTCTGCGCCAGTAGCGAACAGAAAATTCCGCTAGCGAGAAGTAGCACTGGAATGCCCGCGGCTCTCACAGGCAACGAGCAGTCAGTCCGGCGCATCAAGCCTCCTGACACAAGATAGGGGATTATCCCAGATGAGATTAGACGTGTCGACGCGGTATGCGTCTCGCCGTGCGCTGCCTATCTCTTCGTTTCCGTGGCGGAGTGCGCTTCAGCCAGGTCGCTCCCGGCCGCGCCCCGCGGCGGCACCCCTCGCGAATCCGCCGCTCCCGGAAAAGCGCGTTGACACTCGCAATTCCTTTTGTTATTCACCTTGTTCGCCTTTTTCTGTGGGACTCGGGTCCGAATCCCCGCTAGCTTCAGAAAGCGCATCTGCACAGCCCAAGCAGTGCCTTCGAGAAGGAGACTTGGCCCGCCTCGCGCGGCTGAACATGAAATGATGGCTCGCAGCCCAAGGAAGTCGCGCGGGAAATTCCGCCTTCCAAATTTCATTGCATGCTTCGCTTCCCTGCTGGCGGCCATTTTCATCTTTGGCGGCTGCCATGGAGGCACCAGCACCGGCACTGGCGCCATCAACATCACTCTTATTCCCACCGGAACCGTTTCCATGGACGCGCAGCAAGTGACTTCATTTACCGCCACGGTCGATAACGACGCGACGAATAAGGGCGTCACCTGGCAAGTATTCAATGACGCCAGCACGAATCCCCCGTCCTGCACCATCCCTTCCTGCGGAACGCTTTCCAACTCCACGCCCTTCACCGTCACCTACATGGCGCCCGGCAACATCGCCGCGCAAGTCAGCGTCACCCTTGAGGCCACTTCCGTCGCCAACACCAACATCACCAAAACCGCCACTCTGACTATTGACGTCGCTATGATGTTCACCACAATGAACCTTCCCGGCGGTGAGAATGGCGTTCCCTATAACCAGAAGATCGCCGTTACCGGCGGAGTTGCTCCGCTCTCATTCACCGCCGTTTCCGGCAGCCTGCCTGCAGGCTTGAGCTTGGGCCTGGATGGCATGATCGCCGGAACTCCCAGCGGCTCCGGCACTTCGCAATTCACCGTGCAAGTCGCGGATGGTGCGACTCCTCCTGCGACACTAACCGAAGTCCTGAGCATTACCATTGCGCCCGCGCAGCCGATTTCCATCTCCACTACCTCGTTGCCCGAAGGTGTCGTCGGCTTTCCCTACAACGCCTCAATCAGCTCGGTCGGTGGAATCCCTCCTCTCACCTGGAGTCTGATCGGCGGCGCGTTGCCGGCTGGACTCACGCTGTCCACGATAACCACAACGTCCGGCAGCCCGCCGACGACCATGACCCTCGGCGAGATTTCCGGCACGCCGCTCTCCGCAGGCACCACCAGCTTCACTGTCGAGGTCGAAGACTCGGCGATCCCTCCGCAAACCGCGACGCAGACTCTCAGCCTCACCATCAATCCGCCCGTGCCGCTGAAAATCACCACCCAATCGCTGCCCGGCGGCACGACTGCGGCACCCTATAACGAAGCCGTGCAATCCACCGGCGGCGTCGCGCCGATCACCTGGAGCATCGTCCAAGGCCTTCTGCCTCCCGGTCTGGCGCTCAATCCCTCGTCGGGCACCATCTCCGGCACGCCAAGCCGCACCGGCTCATCCACATTTACAATTGAAGTAGTAGACTCCGAGGCCATTCCAGAAACCGCCACGATGACTTACACGGTCGCGGTCGTTGCCAACAGCAACATCATCCTCAATAACCAGCTCGTCGCCGGTCCTTTCGCATTTCTCTTCCGCGGATTTGGCAAAGCCTCGACCTCTCCGGAGTTTCCGGAGATCCTCACCGGAGTTTTCACGGCCGACGGGAAAGGCACCATCAGCGCCGGCGTTCTCGATATCCACTCCAACGCCCTGAAGCTGTCTCAGTCCTTTACCGGCGCATATTCGATGGGTTCCGACGGCCGCGGCAGCATGACCTGGAGCGTTCCCGGCCCCGGCAACACCACGCTGACGCTCGTCTTTCAGATGGCGCTCGATGCCGAAGGGAATTTGACGTTCGTAGAGCTGGACAATACCGGCGGTCGCGGAGCGGGAATAATTCTGCAGCAATCCTCGACATCTTTCACGCCGGGAGTCTTCAGCGGCGACTACACTTTCCTGCTTCCCGGCTTCGATACTTCCAACAAGCCCAGCGTCATGGCCGGCCGAATGCATTCCGACGGCAGCTCGCTCATCAGCGAAGCCAGTGCGGACGTCAACGATGCTGGCATTCCGACCAGCTTCCCGTCCATCACCGGCTCATTCTCGAATATCAGCGCCAACGGTCGTGGCACGATGTCCCTCTTCCTCTCTCCGGCCACGGACAGTCTCATCATCTATCTCGTGAATCCCAACGAAGTCATTTTCCTGTCCACGCAGATGTCCACGACCTCGACCAAAGGCATCGTTACCACCACGAATCTGCCGCCTTTCGCTGGCATCGCCAGGAGCGAGTCGGGCGAGCCCTTCTCCAACGCCTCCCTCAACGGCTCCTATGTCGTCACCGGCTCTGGGATCGATTCCAACGGCAACGGCGACGTTTTCGGCAGCTTGATGCAGTTCACGCCCTCGAGTTCCAGCGGCACCTTCACGCCGCAAACTTTCGATCAGAATGACGGTGGCTCGATCTCCACGACTCTCCCGGCCGCAGGCCAGTTCACCGTGCAAACCAACGGCAGATTCACGCTGACCGGAAGCTTCAATCGCCTGAGAATCGGCTATCTAGTCAGTCCCAGCGAAGCAGTTTTCGTCGGTACGGACGGCGCAGGCACCGGCGGCAGAATTGAGCTCCAAACTGCACCGTCATTCAGCGCCGCGTCAATCCAGGGTCAGTTTACGCTGGGCAGTCCATTCCTCGGGGACTCCGGCTCGACCACCCTCAGCGGAGTGGCTTCCGCGGATGGCATCAGCGCAATCACAGGAGCCACTGATTCAGAGGTTGGCACTACGCAGGCGATGGGAGCTGCTCTCGCAGCGACTTACACGGTGGCGTCAAACGGAAGGGGCATCGCCACGCCCGCAAGCGGCGCCGGTCTGCCCGCAAGCCTGGCGATGTACATCACATCTCCGACGAGTGCGCGCCTGGTCTCCATCGATCCGACGGACACGCATCCCGAGATCTTCCTCTTCGATTACTAAAACGCTGGGCTAGCGGCTATTTGGCTTTCTCGTCCTTCTCTTCCAACTTCAACGCCGCCGAATTAATGCAAAAGCGCTGGCCGGTAGGCTGCGGGCCGTCATCAAAAACGTGCCCCAGATGCGCATCGCAGCGGCTGCACAGCACCTCTTCGCGCACCATTCCATGGCTCATATCGCGCTCGACCTCAACGCTCTTCTCGTCCACAGGCTTGTAGAAACTCGGCCACCCCGATCCCGAATGAAATTTCGTCTCCGAATCAAAAAGCGGCTGCCCGCAGCAAACGCAAACGTACATTCCCGGCGTATTGCTGTCCTCATACTCGCCGGTAAACGGCGGCTCCGTCCCCTTCTGCCGCGTCACATAGTATTCATTCGACGACAGTTGTTTCTTCCAATCCGCATCCGACTTCTTGATCTTTTCCGCCATGTTTCGCGCCTCCCAGGGGCTCATTTTCCCCCATTCGATCGCTGTCTAAACACCGGATTAGATAGCCACAAACCCGAATAGTTGCAAGCCCCCTCGCGCCCGGCACAGCGACCGGCGTGCGGGATTTCCCGCCGTCCATGCTATTATTTTCCGATTCGTGGGGCCGCTAGCTCAATGGTAGAGCAGCTGACTCTTAATCAGCGGGTTCCAGGTTCGAGTCCTGGGCGGCTCACCACGTGTTTTCTTGCATTTACATGCAGTCAGCGCAAATCCCCAAAATCCGGCTGTGGCGGAAACTGTAGCGCGTGCGCATCGAATTGAAACGGTCTGGTTCTATCCCTCGTGGAGGTGAACACAATTGAGCAAAAATACGTTTCAATTGCTTGCCGGCGTAATTTTTCTGATCGTCGCGCTGGCTCACGCCGTACGGCTCATTTTCAAATGGGAGGTGATTATTGCTGGTTGGCAGGTTCCGATGTGGCTGAGTGCAATCGCCGCTGTTATCGCAGCTTATCTTGCGTATGAAGGCTTGCGGATGAGGACGCGCACTTAGCACCTTCCGCGCTCGAACATCCCACGACGGATGTTGGCGCGTTCAAACAGCGCCCTCTCCTCCGCCAGTGAATACCCCGGAGAATCCACGTTGTGGCGCAGGCTCCGGCAGAGTGGCTCTCCGCAGGCAAGCAGCACAGAATTCCTCACCCTTGCTATCAATGCGTTCCACGTTATGCGAAGAAGCCATGACACAGCGCCAATCGAAGCAATGCCGCAGACCAAGCGTGTGCCCCAGCTCGTGCACAGCTTCTTTCGCCAAACGCTCCAGTAACGACCTCCCATTGGCCGGCAGGCCGTAAAATTCGTCGCGCAAGCGGTGCAAAGATACAAGCGAACACCCGCCTTCCAGTTGCGCCTCGCCGAAAACAAACGTCAGCACCGGCACATACAAGTCCACTTCCGTTACGCCCAGGAGATGCACGCCAGGCTCGGGCACCAGCGATTGCATGCGTTGCAAAATGGCCGTGGAATGATATTGCCCACGCGTGGAATCAAGCGCGAAGTCCGTCGCCAGGTATTCTTTGCGGACGTGACAGGAAACCTGAAAGATCCGCGCCAACTCAGCGGACAGATCGTCGAGCAGCTCGAGGCTCACGGCTCCGCGCCGGGCCGGCATATCGCCTTGCCCAGTGCCAACCCCGAGCAAGTGAATCGCTTTCATCCGTGGACCGGCTCATGCCGCTTCAGACCGTAGCTCTTCATCTTGTTGTAGAGCGTGGTTCGGTCGATGTCCAGAATCTCAGCGGCGTGAGTGAAGTTCCATTGCGTTTCTTCGAGCACACGCTCGATATGCGTGCGAACCACATCTTCCAGGCGGTGCCCGGAAGCTGGAAGACCGGCCGGGTGGAAGAAGGGGAAATCCTGAGGCTGAATTTCGCCGCTGCGCCCGATCACCAGGGCCCGTTCGATCGCGTTTTCCAACTCCCGCACATTTCCCGGCCAATCGTACTGCAGCAACAACTCCACCGCTTCTGGAGATATCCGCGGCAGAGGCCGGTTCATGGAAGTGGCGTGTTTTTTCAGCAAGACTTCCGCGAGCAGGGGAATATCTTCACGCCGTTCGCGAAGCGCCGGAACGTGAATGCAAAAAACGTTGAGCCGGTAGAAGAGATCGAACCGGAATGTCCCGTCCTTCACCATCGCATCGAGGTCGCGGTTCGTGGCGGCCACACAACGAAAGTCCACTTTCGTGGGCTGCGTCCCCCCCACACGCACAATTTCCTTTTCCTGAAGGACGCGCAGCAAATCAGTCTGCGTCTTCAGGCTGATGTCTCCGATCTCGTCCAGGAAAACCGTCCCGCCATCCGCCGCTTCGAATTTGCCCTTCCGGCGTGCCTGCGCTCCGGTAAACGCGCCGCGCTCGTGGCCGAAGAGCTCGCTCTCCAGCAAGGTCTCCGTAAGGGCGCCGCAGTGGATGGCCATGAAGGGCATCAGCCTCCGAGGACTTGCCGCATGAATGGCGCGCGCCACCACTTCTTTGCCGCTGCCGCTCTCGCCCGTGATGAGCACAGTCGCATCCGTCGGCGCGACCATCTCGATGGCTTCGCAAACGCGCTTCATCGCAGCGCTGTTGCCGATAATTTCCGGATGCGGCGAAACTTCCTGGAGGTGCTCCCGAAGCTGCACAACTTGTTGCTGCGCGTGCCGGTGTTTGATGGCGTTGCCGACCAGGTGCACCAGTTCATCGGGATCGAAAGGCTTGGTGATGTAATCGTAGGCGCCTTGCTTCAACGCTTGCACGGCCGAATCGACCGAAGCATAGCCGGTCATGATGATCACGATTAAGTCGGGGTCAGCTTCGTGGAGGCGCTGTTGCAGCTCGATGCCATCGGTGCCGGGCATTTTGATGTCGAGCAGAGCGACATCCCACGCGCCCGGCTGGAATGAGGTCAGTGCCTCGTGAGCGCTGCCGGCGGTTTTGACGGTGTAACCCTCGGACGTAAACCATTTGCCGAGGGAGTCCCGGACGACCAGCTCGTCGTCGACGATTAAGATTTTTCCACCTTGTTGCGGATTTAGATTTTCCACGTTGCTCACCTCACTTCCTGGCTTGCCAAAACCACGCCTTCATTCACCTTTGCATCGAGAGGCAGGGACACTTTGAATTCGCTGCCATTGCCGGGAATGGAATTTACGGTGATCTCGCCGCCGTGTTGCTCCACGATGCTATGAGCGACGGCCAAACCCAGTCCCGTGCTCTGCTGCATATCCTTGGTAGTAAAAAACGGATCGAAAATGTGCGGCAAAACTTCAGCAGGAATTCCCATGCCCGTGTCGCGCACTCGCAGAGTCACATTCTCCCCAGCCGGATCGACTTCGGTCGAAATCTCCAGAACACCACCGCCCGGCATAGCTTCGACAGCATTCACCATCAAAACCAAGGCGAGTTGACTCATTTGCCCGGCGTCGCAACGAACTGGAGGAAGATTCGCTTGCAGGTTCTCCACTAATTCAATGTCGCTCAATTCCAATTTATGGTGAACCAACGCCAATCCCTGCTTCACCAGCAGATTCAAATCGTTCAGTTCGCGTTGCGCGGGCACCTGCCGCGCGAAAGTCAGCAAATTGCGCATCAATTCGCCGCAGCGGCGGCTCTCGCGTTCGATGGTGCGCAGATTCTCGATGATTTCGGAACGCACCGCAGGGTCGCAGGACATCTTGTTCAACTGTTTTACCGAGAGCCCCGCGTAAGTCAGGATTCCCGCAAGCGGATTGTTGACTTCATGCGCCACCGTAGCCGCCAGCTTACCAAGCGACGCCATCTTTTCCCGCAACACCAGGGATCTCTGCGCGCCTTCCAGTTCCCGCGATTTCTGTTCCACGCGGTCCTCGAGCGTGTGCCCCCAATCGGTGATCTCTTGTCTCGCGCGCGCCAGCGCTCCGGCCATTTCATTGAACGAAGCGGCCAGCTCCCCCAGTTCGTCCTGTGAATGTACTTCCAGGCGATGATCCAAATCCCCTTGTGCCAGGCTCTTGGTTCCTTCCATCAAATCGCGGACCGGTTTGCCGACCACCCACCAGGCAAACGCGATGCACGCCAGCGTCAATACGATCAACGTGACCAGCGCAACGCCCATTACCCTCCTATGCTGCGAGGCCAATTGCGCATCCACGCCCGCGAGCGAGAGATTCGTATCAATCACGCCCAGAACGCGCTGGCTGGCTGGGTGGGCATGGCAATCCGCGTTCGCGCACGCTGGTTCGTTTTCCACCACGCGGATCACGCCGACCTTTCGTTCCCCGCTGGCGTCCGTGACGATCCGCGCATGCGCCGGGTGTTCCCATAGAGCCGGGCCTCGCGGATCTCCATGACAGCCATTACAAGCTTCCGCGTCCTTGTTCACAGCCGTGCCGATTTCACGCGGATCGGTGGAAAAGCGAATGGTGCCCTTATCTGAGAACACCCGCACCACATGAATGCCCGGCTGTCCGCCGATGGTATTGAAGGCTTCCGTCAGTGCGGCACGATCGTTGTGCAACATCGAGTAACGCGTGGAACGCTGGATGAGCTCGCCGACGCGATCTGCGTTCTGCACCGCTGTGCGTTCGAACTCTAGTCGCTGATAGTGCAGGCTCACGGACGCATAAATCAGAATTACGGCGGCGGTGGTTGTTCCCAGGCAAAAAGCCAGCTTTGGGGCCAGGCCAAACCGAAACCGCCTGCCCGTGGGCATCACTCCTCCTCTCGCCTAATCACCGGGGACTGTCGAAGCTATCGGCACTGTCGAAACTGTGGTTTGTTCTTTCGCGAAGACCGGAACCCCACCTTCGAAGATCGGCAGATATTTGACGGCGAATCGAAAGATTGCGAAGCCCAACGCCACAATAAACAGCGTGACCGCAATCTCCGTCCACTTAGGGAAATAAGCAATTCCGGAACCCGCTTCCACTCCCGTCACACTCACATTCAATCGATTAGCCACAAAACCCAGTAGCACCATCACGGCGCAGCCGTACAAGGCCGACGCATTCGAGTACACCTTGCGCCGGAAGAGCAAAAACATCGGCACCAGGAACAGCGCAATCTCCAATAGGAACAGATACGTTTCCGGTCTCCGCCTCGCCAACAACGGAAGCGCCCCGCGATGCAGCAGATCAAGAAAGCGCGCCGTCATGTAAACGGAAAGCAGCACCGCCAGCAGCCGCCCCATGCCGCTGATCAGCGGAAGCTCCAAATGCTTGCCGAATGCCCGGCTGCTTTGCCAGGACTCAAAAATGGTCATGGCCAACCCGGCGCAAAGCGCGGAGATGAAAAAAAACACCGGCAACAAGGACGTGTACCACAGCGGATAAAGTTTTTCGGGAACGATCAGGTAGAGGCTGCCCAGCGATGATTGATGTAGCGTCGAGAGAATCACGCCAAGAATCACCAGCGGGATCAACACCATGCGCATCACCTTCAAGGCTCGCACCAAATGAAACCGCTCCAGAACCACCGGAGCAAATTCCAGCGCCAGCACCGTAGTGTAGAGCGTGACGCACCAACCCACCTCAAACATCACCGAGTGCGGATTCCACATCACCAGCGGATGCCAGATGCGATAGGGGCGCCCGAGGTCAAACATCAGCGCGAGAATGACCAGCAAGTAGCCCAGAAACGCGGTGAGAATCGCCGGGCGAAGGATGGGTTTGTAGCGCTCGATGTTGAAAATATGGACGGTGGCAGCCAAAGTAAACCCGCCGGCTGCCAATCCCACGCCGCACAGCACGTCGAAACCGATCCACAGTCCCCAGGGAAACTGGTCACTCAGATGAGTGGCTCCGCCCAGGCCATGCATTACGCGCACATAGCTGGCATAGAGCCCGCCGGCCATGACTACAAAGAAAACCATCTGCCAAAAAGTCAGTCGCGGCCAGCGTCGAGCTCCGATCATGACTTTTTCTCCCGTTCTTTTCCTTCGGCGGCTTGCACTTCTTCGCGCCGGTGGGTGATCCACCAGACCCCGCCGAGCGCCACGCAGCAAACGGTAACGACATTGGGAATCTCAGACAGCGCATTCCAAGTGAGCAGCGACAGCGGAGTGTCCGGCAGGCCGGCGCGCACGCCGAGCTGTTCGACCGGCACAGCAGCAAGAAGCAGCACGGAAGTGCCGCCAACTTCCTCAACTCCAAAAATGTGCTGGTTGTATTGCCCGGGATTGGCAGCGATTCGTTGCCGCGCTTCGGCAATCAGATCGTCACGTTCGCCGAATTTTGTCGCCCCTGTCGGACAAGCCTCAGCGCACGCCGTCTGCAAGCCCGCTGTAACGCGATCCGCGCACATATCGCACTTCTTCACTAGTGGCAGCCGGCTACTCCATTGATAACTGGGCACTTGGAACGGACACGCAAATAAGCAATAGCGGCAACCCATGCACCGGCTCGCATCGTAGGTGACCGGGCCGGCGGCTGTCTTCTGCAGCGCCGCCACCGGGCAGACCGAGACACAGGTCGGTTGGAGGCAATTCATGCACAATCGCCGCATGAACTTGTCCCCATGCGTGGTGATCGCCGTCAACTTGTGCGCGGAGAGCTTCTCTTCCAGGGCGATTCCGTCATCGTAGGCTAGGTTGTGGTGTTCGGCGCAAGCCTTCTCGCAGGCCCTGCAACCAATGCACATCGTGCTGTCGTAGAGGATCCCTTTGGCCATGCCTCACTTTCGCGGATAAGCAGACATACCGCCGTGATACCACTCACTTCCGGATGTGTCAGGCGTCACACCATTGCGTAAGCCCATTGTCGTGAATGTTTTCGAGGGCGCCTCACGGATCAGGCTGTGAGACGCCAGAAAATCCGATCTGAAACACGAAAGCTAGAAAAACAAAATTCGGGGGGTGTCAGTTCCAAAATGAAACGCGGGGCCAGCGGCTCTTGATTTATCCGTGGCCCCGCGCTCTGTCACTCGGAGAGGAAGAATCCCTTGGTGAGTTCCTTCCAGGAAGAGCCCGGCAGGCCGGCCGTCAAGCTCTCAATCGGGCGCCCGCCGTCTGCCATCACCGGCCCCGCCAGTTGCGGCTGGCGTGCGAACAGCCGCTCGGCGCTTTGCCGGATCCAATCCTTCACCAGGTACACCGGCAGGAAGTTGTGCTGCACACTTTCTTCATCGGGGACGTGAACCGCCATCAGCCAGCCCTTGCCAAACGGATCCTTGCGCAGCAGCGATGGATCTTTCATGACTTCCTCGTTCACCTCAACAACTTCCCCTTCGACCGGCGAAACCATCTCGGCTTTCTCGCCATTGCGATAGAAGCTCCACGCCTTTTGCCCTTGGCGGACCCAGTGACCCGGCTTCGGCAGCTCAACGCGATCCACGGTGCCCAGGAGCGCAGCGCCAAATTCGTCCACTCCCACGCGCGCCAGCCGGCTCCTCTCGCGCATTGCCCAACCGTGTCCCGGGTGATAACGCAAATTTTCCGGCACGTGGAAACCTTCAACGAAGTCGCCCAGTGAAACTCCAGTGGCCACTCGCGGCACAGTTGCCGCCGCCGTCTGCGGAGCCTTGTTGCGATTGCGGATGTAATCGATCGCGATCAGAGTTCCGAACATCAAGAGAACCAGGATGACTGTCATGGTCGTTCTCCCTTCCGGCTGTGTTTCTCAAGTTCCTTTTTTCTCCGCAGCCACCCTGACTAAATGCACGCCCCTGCCCAAACCGCCAACAAATACTGTCCCACCGGCGGTCTGGAATTTGTTGCAATGATTGGACATCGAGAAAGGTTCGCGCATCGGCTCCGATTGTTTTTTTCGGGGTGCCGAAAAATTCGACAGTCATCTGCGGAGAATTTGAGCGGAGAGAGGGAAGCGTCAGCGACTCAGCGACTTGCTGACCGTAGGATTTCACCACGCCAACTGTTCACTTTCTCTACAAACGATGCGGATCCGGCGGTGGCGCGGAGGGCGGGGCATCCGCAGGCGGAGGAGTAACTGCGGGCTTCGGTCCCGAACTGCCTGCGGGTTCGACTGGCGCGGGTGGCGCTCCGGCCGGGGCAGCGGGCGCTGGCGCGGGAGCCGCTGCGGGAATGTCCACTGCTTGCTGGAGCTTGAACTCGAGAAGCGTTTCACTCGGAATGCGCAGGTGATCTCGGTGTCTCACCAATTGGACGATGGTGGCACCGCCCGCTCCAGCGGCCGCTCCGATGGCCGCTCCGGCGCCGCCGCCGGCGATTCCGCCGATGGTCGCGCCTGCCGCGGCGCCGCCGCCGACGGCTTCTGCAGTTTGTTTGCCTCGGCCTTTGCCCACGACTTCGAAAGTTTCCGAGTCAATCACCACGAGCTGGCCTCGAACGTGGATGCCAGTCAGCTCCAGCGTCAGTTTGCCCGCGCCGGCAATTTTCCCGTTGGGATCCACGCGCACGAGCTTGCCGTAAACATCCGCTCCTTTCGGCGCGACCACGACGTCGCCCACCACCAGCGCGTTCTCCAGGCTGGCGTGAAAGGTGTCTCCAACTTTGGTTGTGGCCGAATCCACCTCGTCGATCATGCGCACCGTCAGCGGCGTGCCGGATGGCAGTGTGACTGGCCCCTCCGGAGCTGTGCTCGCATCGGAAGTCGCGTTACCCGCGTCCGAGGCTCCGTTATTGGGACTCGCGGTGGAATCCGGAGTGGGCGCAGCGTTCGAGGTGTCCGCAGCAGCACCCGAAGATTTGAGAACGGTGAGATTATTGACGACGCTCGTGACGCCATGCTCTTGCTTCGCGATCCGCTCGACGGCGGCCTTTTCCAGCTCTGTATCAACGCTGCCGGCCAGCGTCACCACTCCATCCTGGCAAAAAACACGGATATCGAGCGACTTGAGGACCGAGTCGTTGAACAGCCGCGCCTGGATGTTTGAGACGATCAGCTGGTCGTCATCACTATTTTGAGGGCTCCACTCGCGGGCTCCGGCAACTTGGGAGCAGACAACGAGAACGAATGCAACGAATGCGAAGATGGTCAATCGGAGTTTAAACGCAAACATCGTCTTGTCTTCCTTGGTCAAATGTTGATGTAGCTCTTTGGTTTACGGGGCGCGGTGGAAGATACATCGAACCTCCTCGCAAAGCAATGCCAGCATCGCTCGCGGAGGGCGTTGTTCGCTCCATGATCGGCGCGCCCACCTCGCACTGATCGCATCCTGCAAAAAATCGGGGCGGGCGGCATGGGCGCGGAGCGAGATTTTTTACCCGCGGCCTCGGTTCGTCCGCTAACCTAGGCTGGAGATGAAAGCTGCTGTGCTCAATGCGCCGGCGCCAATTGCTTCGGCGCCGCTGATGCTCACGGATGTTCCGGTGCCGCAGCCCGGCGAGCGGCAGGTGCTGGTGCGCGTGCGCTGCTGCGGCGTTTGCCGGACCGATCTGCACGTCGTCGAGGGCGAATTGCCGCGGCGGAAGATGCCGGTGATTCCCGGGCACCAAGTTGTTGGGGTGGTCGAGAAGCTTGGCGCCGGGGCTCGGCGGTTTGCGCTGGGTGCGCGCGTCGGCGTCGCCTGGCTGCATCGCACGGACGGCACTTGCGGTTACTGCCGCTCGGGGGCGGAGAATCTCTGCGACCGTCCCGAATTCACCGGCTACACGGTTGACGGCGGCTATGCCGAATTCATCGTCGCGCCCGAAGATTTCATCTACGAAATTCCGGCGGCGTTCACCGACTTGCAGGCGGCGCCGCTGCTGTGCGCGGGAATCATCGGCTTTCGCTGCTTGCGGCTTTCGGGCATCGGTGAGGGCGGCAAGCTTGGATTTTACGGCTTCGGCGCGGCGGCATCGCTGGCGATTCAAGTGGCGCGGCACTGGGGTGCTACCGTTTACGCTTCCACGCGCGATTTGCGGCACCAGAAACTGGCACTCGAACTGGGCGCGGCTTGGGCCGGCGGAACGTTCGATGAACCGCCGGAAAAGCTGGACGCCGCGATTGTTTTCGCGCCTGCTGGCGAAATCGTTCCGGCGGCGCTGAAGGCGCTGCGCAAGGGCGGGTCGCTGGTGCTGGGCGGAATTCACATGAGCCCAATTCCGTCGCTCGACTACGACTTGCTCTACGAGGAGCGCGTGATTCGCAGCGTGGCGAACAATACGCGGCGGGATGGCGAGGATTTTCTGCGCGTCGCCGCTGAGATTCCCATTCACGCGTTGACGGAGGTGTTCCCGCTGCGCGACGCCAATCAGGCATTGCGAAAACTGAAGGAAGATGCCGTGTGCGGCGAGGCGGTGATTCAGATTGCGGATTGAGGGCCGCGGCCGTGTTCGGTTTCCGACCTCAGCGCTTGGTCCCGAGTTCGTCACGCGATTTCCACCGATTGCGCCGGCGCGATGGCGGCGCTTCGGAAATTTCCCGGTCGAGAGATGCCGCGTTGACTTTTTCAATAAAATTCGCTCTCGCTGTTTGGGTCGATTAGAATCGGCCTCGGTGCTTTGTTTTGTTAGAGTTACGAGGGATTCTAATTTCCGCATAGGGTCGATTAGAATGGCTCTCCGCCTTCTCCTCCTTTCTTTTTTCGTTCTTCTCTCATAGTTCGAGCGGCTAACGGCGGCTCAGGAGAGCCGACCCTCGCTCCGGGACCACCGCTAACTACTACATCAATTGTCGACAATAAACCGCAGAAGTCAATAGACCGGCAGGTTCAATTCAAGAGGGCTACCTGCCTGCCGATACAAGACGCTCACCCTGAAAGGGCTTCGGGATGACAACTTCCAACTAAACAGGGAAAGCGGCTAGATCTCCTCGAGGGACTCGGGGCAAGCTTTCGGACCGCGCCACATCGCGCCGACGCGCACCGGCCACCGAACGACGCATCAGCGTTCTGGAAGCGGGCAGAATTGGCCTTTCGAGAAATTCTCTGACTCGATCGCAAACGTGCGATTGAAGCGCGCGCGGTAGTTCTCCCAGGCGATGGCATTGGTCAGTTCCACCAGCTCCCGCTCCGAAAATTCGCTGCGCAGCACAGCGAACAGTTCGTCCGGCACTTCCGCCGGCGTGCGTGACAGCGCTACCGTCAGCCGCAGGGCTCGCTTTTCCCGCTCGTTGAAATGCGTGCTGCGCTCGAATTCCGCCAGGTCCAGCAACTGCTGCTCGGTGATGCCTGCTTTTCTGCCCACGGCAGAATGAATGTCGATTCAAAGGGGGCACCCGACCATGGCCGCCACCTTCAGCTGCGCCAGTTCCTTCAGCTTGCGCGGTAGCAGGCCTTCCGAGGCCGTGTGCGCGTCCAGGCGCACCGCCAATCCCAGCAGCTTGGGATCGAACGCGCGCACCCGCATGGCCAGATGGATGCGTCCCCGCCTACGTTTCACCAGCCAATAAATGATGCGCGTGCGCAGTCCTGCCTGTTGATCCGAAACGCCTGTCGTGCGGCCCATTTCTTTCACTCCCTCCGCGCTGCTCGCTCTCTGGCGCATCGTACATCTGTGCTGCCTTCGAGGCCACGGAGTTCCCAGCAGAGCAGGCGCCATCCAACGATCCGGGGGGTTGTGGCGCGGTTTCGGTAGGGCTCACACCGGCGGGCGCAGCAAGCGGCGTACCTACGACGGCAAAACGAGATTCGCCGGAGTTTAGTTTCCAGGGAATTCTTGACATTTGTCGTTACAACGACTATTTGTGGAGTATGGGCAAACCGGTGCGGCGGGGGCGGCGGGCGTATGGCGGGATTGAAGAAGAGGCTTACCTTAGTTTGTGGGTTACGGCGGATGTGCTATCGCGGCGGTTAGAGAAGGTGTTGAAGGCGGCGGATGTTTCGCCTACGCAGTACAACGTGCTGCGGATTCTGCGTGGCGCGCCTGAGGGATTGCCCTGCCATGAGATCGCCAACCGCATGATTACGCGCGATCCGGACGTTACGCGCCTGCTGGACCGCATGGAGAAGCGCGGGTGGGTGTCGCGTTGCCGGGAGACGAAGGACCGGCGGATGGTGATGGCGCGAATTACGCCGCAGGGGTCGAGATTTTTGAGCGCGTTGGATGGGCCGGTGAGGCGGGCGCATCGGGCGCAGCTTGGGCATTTGGGGAGGAGGAGGTTGGAGGAGTTGATGAGGTTGTTGGAGATGGCGAGGAAGGGCGGGGAGGGCAGGAAATAGATGCAGGAGGAAAGACCGCATCACGCAGATATCCGAGAAATGGCGTGCATGGCGATGATTGTTACGCCGGCGGGCGGAGCAAGCCCCGCCCCTACGACCGAAGTCTCTCTCGCAAGGCAAAGTTCAGCGATGGGCTACTATTTTGAGTCTTTGTCGTTATAACGAGCATCCTTATGACAGGAGGTTTTACCTATGAGCGCAACGAGCACTGTCGAAGTACCCAAGGCCACTACCTGGAAGATTGACCCTGTGCACAGCAACGCGCAGTTCAAAGTGAAGCACATGATGATTTCGAATGTGAAGGGCGAGTTCACCAACATCTCCGGCGTCTTGGTGCTGGACAGCGAGGACATCACCAAATCGCGCATCGAGGCGTCCATTGACGCCGCCACCATCAACACGCACGAAGCGCAACGGGATGCGCATTTGAAGAGTGCGGATTTCTTTGATGCGGAGAAGTTCCCTACCCTGAGTTTCAAGTCCACTCGCGTGAGCAAGAAGGGCGATGGAGTGTTGGAGGTGGTAGGCGATTTGACCATCCATGGCGTCACACGCAGCGAGACTTTTGAGGTGGAGGGGCCTACGGCGCCTATCAAGGACCCTTATGGATTTACGCGTATTGGGCTTTCCGCTACTACGCGCATTGATCGGAAGGATTTTGGTTTGGTTTGGAATGGCGTGTTGGAGACTGGTGGGGTTTTGATCGGCGATCAGGTTGCAATCACGCTTGATGTGGAGTTTGTTAAGGCGTGATTTGATAGAGGCTGGTCGGGATTTTCGCGGTTTGGTCCGCGCTTGAATTGCTTTGTTGTTGATGCGGCGGTCGCCGGATGGCGGCGCGGTGGTCCGCCGGTGGGTTGAGCTTGTTGTTGCGTCATGGTCGTGGGAAGGCGGAGCCCTGGGGAGTCTCCGGGTAAACAAGCCCGCGCCCCTACGGCCGAGTTACTGATCGGTCCGGCATCGGAGGGTCTCGAGTGCGCGGATCACGCTCGCAGGAGGGCGGAGCAAGCCCCGCCCCTACGACCGTTGATTGCCCTTTGCAACTCCGGGTGGATTTTTCGAGGTCGTAGGGTAAATCGGGGCTACTTGGGCTCCGCGCTTGATGTGCGGGGTTCTTCTACCGATTCGGTCACGGTGTAGCCTTGCGGGATTTGGAATAGGGTTGGATCTGGCTCGCTGCGCTCGATGTTGCGCATCGCTACTGAGTTTTTCGTTCCGGACTTGGTGTTTTCGCTGACCGTGAGAACTATGGCGGCCAGATCGTCGGAGCACCAGATTTCAGTGAAGTTCTCGCCTGTTGAGGTGTCGTCGCCCGAGATCGGAGTTAGCGTTGGTCTTTGGATGCGCACGCCGTGGGCTTCCACTCCTTCTATGTTTCGATAGCCCAGATCCTCGATCTGTTGATGGCCTGCGCGGTTGGAGGGCACGCGGCTGGCGCAAAATGTGCGTGGGGGATTTTTTGAGGAGCGCGGTGCGCTGGGCCGCGAATGGATGATTTTCGCGCTGGCGTTCAGCGTGCCGATTTGCGTTAGCGTTTGGGCCGTGGTGTCGCAGATCCTGATGAGGTGCTCTTCTGCTTTGGTTCCTTCCTGTGCGCCGGAGTCGTACTGAAATTCGCCGCCAGTCGCGTCGGTGCGGACACGGCCTTGCGCGTCGCGGGCTACGTACTGCGGTTCGTAGTGGACTGCGGTGCTTGTTCGGTGCGACGGGCTGTTCGAGGTGACTACGATTTCGGCGTGGAAGGGATTGTTTGGGATTGTGCCTACGTTGCCGAAGCCGATGGTGTTGGTGCCGCATTGGGCTTGGGCGTCGGGGGCGGAAATGAGAAGGAATGCGGCGGCTATTGCGAATGAAAGGGACAAGATGAGACGAGTGCGCATGGGTGCCTCGCGAGTTGTATTAGAACACATGGACGCCATTTCTGCGGGTTGGATTTGGGTTGGGGGAGTTGGGTTGCTCGGTGGAGTTGGAGTTTAATCGGACGGATATCGCGGGATCTCCGCGGTTGGTTTTTGGTTTTGGTTTGGCTTTCTTCGTCGGATGCCGGCAGAGACGCCGGCGCTACTTGGGGCTTCGTCAGATGGCGGCGCGTAGGCCCTTCGAGGTCTCAGGGTAAACCGGCGCTACTTTCCTGCGTCGCGCCATTCGTAGTTGTCGGCTCGAAAGGCTTGGATTTTTTCGTTTTCGGCGGCCAGGCGCAAATACACGTCTATTATTGAGAAGACGCCTTCCTGTTTTATTTTTGGTAGCAGGCGCGGGGAGATTATGTGTATGCCGGAGAAGGCTAGTGGTTGGAGTTGCGGTGAGCTGCGCACGATTTCATCTTTCGCATCTTTTACGAATCGGCGGCCGCAGAGTTGTAGATTTTCGTCGAAGAGCAAATAGCGCGATGAGTCGCGGTGCATCACTGCCAGCGTAGCTAGCGCTTTGGCTTCCGCATGGGATTGCGCCATTCGGCGCAGATCAATCGTGCTGATTACGTCCACGTTGTGGAGAATGAACGGGGCGTCCAGGGCCTTCGAATCTTCCAGGAAAAACCAGGAGGCCTTTTTAAGGCCGCCTCCGGTGTCGAGCAGTTCGTCCTCTCGCGAGATTTCAATGCGCATACCGAAATTCTTGTTCGCTTTCAGATACTCGACGATTTGATCGGCGAAGTGATGGACGTTGATGATCACTTCGTGCACGTCGAAGGAGCGCAGGCGCTCCAGGGTGATTTCTAGCAGGGGGCGGCCGGCGACTTCGACGAGGGCTTTGGGGCGAGTGTTGGTGAGCGGGCGCAGGCGCGTGCCGAGGCCCGCGGCCAGGACCATCGCTTTCATTTGTTGCCGTTCTCGAGGCCGAGATGGCGCACGACAACTTCGACGCCGTTGCGGCCGGCGAGTTTCTTGGCCAATTGCTCGGCGAAATAAACGGAGCGGTGCTGGCCTCCGGTGCAGCCGAAGGCGACGCTGAGGCTGCTGAAGCCGCGGCTCTGGTAGGCATGCACGCTGGCATCCACCATGGCCAGCGCGCCATTCAGAAACTGATGCGCGCTTTCCTGCTGATTCAGATATTCGATGACCGGAGCATCTTTGCCGTTGAGGGGTTTGAATCTTTCTTCGCGGCCGGGATTGGGGATGCCGCGGGCGTCGAAAACGAAGCCGCCGCCGTGGCCCGATTCGTCTTTGGGCAGGCCCTGGCGATAGGAAAAACTGAAAATGCGGACGGTGAGGGGCTCGGTCTTCGGTGCGTCGAGCTGGGTATTCTGCGGGGCGGTGAGGCGCGCTAGTTTTTCGGATTCCACCATGCGCTTGAAAGCGTCCATGAGCGTGGGCAGGGCGATGGGCAGTTCGACGTGCTCGAGCAGCCAATGAACATTTTTCAGCGCGTAGGGAACGCTGGCCAGGAAATGAGATTTGCGCTCGTAAAAGCCACGAAAGCCGTAGGCGCCGAGGGCCTGCATGATGCGCAAATAAACGTAGGCGTAGTAGTGGCGCATGAATTGGCCGGGGGCGAGTTTGATGAAATCTTCGACGCGCTGAATGTAGACGTGCAGCAATTGCTGGCGCAGCGAAGGCGGCAGATCGGCTTTGGCGTCGAAGAGGATGGAGGCGATGTCGTATTGCAGAGCGCCGCGGCGTCCGCCTTGATAATCCACGAAATAAGGATTGCCGCCGCGCAGCATCACGTTGCGGGACTGAAAATCGCGATAGAGGAAATAATCGAGATCGGCGTTCAGCAGGAAGGCGGTCAAGCGGCTGAAATCGTCTTCGAGCTTTTGCTCGTTAATGGCCATGCCGGCGACGCGCAGAAAATAATATTTGAAATAATTCAGGTCCCAGCCCATGGACTGGCCGTCGAAAACGGCGCGCGGATAGCAGACTTTGTAATTTATGTCGGCGCCGGCTTCGATTTGAAAACGCGGCAGCAGAGCGACGACTTTGCGGTAGGCTTCGACGACGTCGGTGGCGATGTTTTCGCCGGAGCGATTCTTGGAGAGAAATTCGAAGAGCGTTGTGTCGCCGAGATCTTCTTCGAGATAGGCGCCCTGACTTAAATCCTCGGCGTAGATTTCGGGGACCGGCAGTCCGTGGGCGCGAAAATGGCGCGAGAATTCGAGGAAGGCGACATTTTCTTCGCGGACATCGTACTGCACGCCGATGGCGCTGACCGGCCCGGCGGCGAGGCGGATGATTTTGCGGCCGGAAGCGCCCAGTTCGCCTTGCACGGGCTGCACGCGCTCGGGAGGCGTGTGGAAATGCTGCTCGAAAAGTTTTTTCAGGACATCCATCAGGGTGCGGTGCCGTCCTTGGTGAAGAAGGGGCCGGGATTCTGGCCTTCCGCGGCGGCCTTGATGCGCGGCATCAAGTCGTCCCAGGTTTTGGCGCAGGAAACGAAGGAGGGCGTTTCGGCTTTCCATCCGGAATGCGTGAAATTGAGCTGTGTTTTGCCGTTGGCTTCGGTCATGGCGAAGAGCAGCGTGGTGCCGGCCCATTCCTGTCCCGATTCGCAGAACCATTCCGCGGTCCAGGGAGTGGAATTCTTTACGGGCTTGAGGCGATAGATGGTGCCGCGATTGAAGAAGCCCAGCTCGACGATTTCGGTGTCCTCGTCTTCGGTGACGTCGGCGGCCCACCAATGCTGGAAACCATGGGCCGAAGAGACCAGCGGGAAAATGACGTCCTTCGCTGCGTTGATTGAGATCGATTGGACGATGTCGGCCATGCCTTACGGCTCCTTCGTTTGTTTCGCCATTACAGATTTTCGTTTCGAACCCGGGGCCGTGCAAAATGCCAGTCTAGTCGGAGAGCGGGCCGGAGGCGAGAGGGAGATTGAGGCGGGGACGAAAAAGGCACTTCTTTGAGTGGGCTGCGATCTCGCACTGATATTTGCGCATTCGAACTCGTTCAAAAGCCCTACGCGCAAATTCGGCGTATCGGGCACCCTGTGCTACTCTTCGGCGCTGATTTCGAATATCACACTTCACTGGGGGATTTTTATGGGTTCGCAGATGCAAAGTGGGCAGGTTTCGAAAGCTAGCCTTTGGACTGGGCGGATTATCAGCGGGTTGATTGTCGTGCTGTTGGTGTTTGACGGCTTGACGAAAGTGATGAAGGCGGCGTTTGTGATTAAAGCTGCGGCGCAGCTGGGATTTTCCGAGAATACGGTCGTGGCCATCGGCGCGGTTTTGCTGGTATGCACGGCGCTGTACGTGATTCCGCGCACCGCGGTGCTGGGCGCAATTTTGTTGAGTGCCTATCTTGGCGGGGCGGTGGACACGATGGTGCACGCTCGCAATTCACCGACGCAAATGCTCTTTCCGATCACGTGCGGGGTGCTGGTGTGGGCGGGAATTTACCTTCGCGATCTGCGGATTCGGGCGCTGATTCCACTGCGGCGTTAATTCTGAGGGCGGATGGTGTATGCTGCGCAGTGCCTTTTCAGCTCAAGCTGGGAGTGCGAGAGAGGAGATCAGATGAAGACGAGGGCAATTTTGTTGGGGTTGGTCGCGGTGTTGGCAGTTGCCGCGGTGAGCTTCGCCGCGGACGATCCGAACATGGGCACGTGGAAATTAAACGAGGCGAAATCGAAGTTGGCTGCGGGCGCGACGAAAAATGGCACCGTCGCGTACGAGGCTGCCGGCGACAGCATAAAGGTGACCATTGATGGAATGACTGCCGACGGCAAGGCCGTGCACAGCGAATGGACCGGGAAGTTTGACGGCAAGGATTATCCCGTGACCGGCGATGCGACTTCCGACACGCGGTCGTATAAGCGGATCAACGCGCACACGCTGAGCTTTGCGGCTAAGAAGGGCGACAAAGTCACGCTGAGCGGTAAAATTGCTGTCTCGGCAGATGGAAAAACGCGCACGGTAACGGCGACGGGAACGGATGCGAAGGGGACGAAGGTCACGAGCACGGCGGTTTACGACAAGCAGTAGACCGCGCTTTCGGTTTGGTTGCAGGGGCCGCGGATTTTTGCGGCCCTTTTTATTTGCGGCGCGGAAGCGTCGAGCAAATTAGCGCGTGACTAGTTCTTGCGATTCCTCGGTCTTGCTGGAGTGATCGTCCGGATCGCTTCCCAGCCGCGGGAAATAGGCGTTCATCACGTACTGCGAGACCGTTCGCTGAGTATTGAAGAACGAGCCATTCACGGCGATTGCCGAACGCATCACTTCGGCAAAGGCGCGCGGCCGCGCGTAATAAAGCGGCAGGATGATGCGCTCGAGTTTGTCGTATAGAGAGATCACTTCGGCTTCGGGCGCCGAATCTTGCGCGGTGCCTACAGACCATCCGGTTACGCCTTCGAGGTGCCCTTCGACCCACCAGCCGTCCAAAATACTTAGGCTGGGAACTCCGTTCAGGGCGGCTTTCATGCCGCTGGTTCCGGAAGCTTCGTAGGGGCGATGCGGAGTATTCAGCCAAATATCTACGCCGCTGGTGAGCAGCTTGGCCCAGCGCATGTCGTAATTTTCGAGATAAATCACGGGGATGTTGCGCTTCAACGCGGCTGCAGCTTCGAAAATTTTGCGGATCAGCTCCTTGCCTTCGTGATCGCTGGGATGGGCCTTGCCGCCGTAAACAACCTGGAAGGGGCCATAACGCTGGCGAATGGCGCGCAGGCGATCGAGATCGGAGAAAAGCAAATCGGCACGCTTATAGGCCGTGGCGCGGCGCGCGAATCCCAGCGTGAGGATGCTCTCGTTCAACTCCACGCCGGTAGCCTGGGCGATTTCCTCGATCATTTGGCGCTTGGCGGCGAGATGGGTCTCTTGAATTTCGTCCAAGTCAATGCCGATGGCGTGGCGCAGATAGATGTTGTCGCGGCGCCATTCGGGAATGTGGCGGTCGAATAGCTCCTGGAACGGCAGCGAAGTCCAGGTGGTGGCATGCACGCCGTTGGTGATGGAATGAATCGGATATTTGGGGAACATCTGCTGGGAAACTTTGCCGTGTTGCATGGCGACGCCGTTGGTGTAATGCGAGCAATCGAGCGCCAAGGAGACGAGATTGATCGCGCCGCGCGGGCAACAGTTGGTGAGTTTCAACGCTGCCACGCGATCCGCGCCGAGGATGCCGCTGGCCAGTTCCTCGGGAAATTCATCGAAGGCAGCGGCCACCGGGGTATGCGTGGTGAAGATGCATTGTTGGCGAACGGCTTCGATATCAACCTCGGACACCGTTGCCAGGTTCTGGCGGCCGACTCGCTCTTCCATCAGGGCGAGAATAAGCAAGGAAGAATGGCACTCGTTCATATGGAAGCGATTGATGCGCTCGTGCCCCAAAGCCCGCAGCATCAGCACGCCGCCCATTCCCAGAATGGCTTCCTGGCAGAAGCGGTAGTGCGTATCGCCACCGTAAAGATTGTTGGTCAGAGTGCGCTCGAACTCGGGATTGTCGGGCAGGTCGGTATCGAGAAAATAGACGGGCACCTTGTGCCCCATCAAGCCTTCGATCCAGTAGCGCCAGGCGCGAATCTTCACCGGGCGGCCATTCAGTTCCAGGGTGACGATCGGTTCAAGGGCTTCCAGCACGGATTCCGGATGCCAATCGTCGGGCTTCTCGGTCTGCTTGCCCTGGGCGTCCAATTGCTGGCGAAAATAGCCATGCCGGTGGACCAGCGTCACTCCGACGATCGGAATTCCCAGATCGGCGTTCGACCGCAACATATCGCCGGAAAGCACCCCGAGCCCGCCCGCATAGCTCGGTATGCGTTGATCCACGGCGATTTCCATCGAAAAATACGCAATTCGCGCGCTTCGCCCGTTTGCCATTAGACCGCCCGTATGAATACTACCTGTTATGTTGCTTTGATCTGGTTCCATCATCACAGTTTTTTCACTCCCGGGGAGCTTAACTTGTCCCGGATTGGTACAAAATGCTAACGTCCCAACCGTGACCGACTCCCCTTACAATCCCGGCCCTGCCGAAACGCAGCCGGCGGCGTTGAAGTTCCAACGCCTGCTCGAAGCCGCTCCTGACGCCATGGTTATAGTGAACAAGGCTGGCCGCATCGTGCTGGCCAATTCTCGCACTGAAGAGATATTCGGCTACTCGCGGGCGGAACTTCTGGGCCAACCCGTGGAAATCCTGGTTCCCGAGCAGTACCGCCAGCAGCACGAACAGCACCGCGGCGGCTATGCCGCAGCGCCCCGGGCGCGCCCCATGGGAAGCGGGCTGGAACTTTCTGGCCTCCGCAAGGATGGCAGCGTGTTCCCGGTGGAGATTAGTTTAAGCCCTCTTGAGGAAGGCGACGAGTCCCTTTTTACGGCTGCCATTCGCGACGTGACCGACCGCAAGAAGGCCGAGGAAGCGCTGCGGATGAGCGAAGAGCGCTTTCGTCTGCTGGTGGATGAGGTCAACGACTACGGCATATTCATGCTCGATCCGCGGGGCCGCGTGGCGAGCTGGAACTCCGGCGCGGAAAAGATCAAGGGCTACAAAGCTGACGAGATTATCGGAGAGCATTTCGGGCGTTTCTATCCCTCCGAAGATGTCGAGGCCGGCAAGCCGGAGGAAGAGTTGAAAATCGCGACCGCGCAGGGGCGCGTGGAGGACGAGGGCTGGCGAATCCGCAAGGACGGCTCGCGATTCTGGGCCAGCGTGGTGATTACCGCGCTGCACGATAGTGCTGGCAATCTCCGCGGCTTCACGAAAGTTACGCGTGATATCACCGAAGGAAAGCGCGCACGGGACGCGTTTCTGCTGGAGATTTCCAATACTCTGGCGTCGCATCTTGATATCCGCGAGCTTTTGACGGCAGTGGCGGCCTGCCTCCGGCAAGTGAAGCCATTCGATGAGGCCACGCTCGCGTTGTATGACAGCCAATCGAAGATGCTGCGCTTCCACTCGCTTGAAGGAACATCGAAATCCGCGCAGGAAGTGCTGCTTCCGCTAGGCGCCTCACCCGCCGGCTGGGTTTACACCGCGCGCCGCCCGTTGCTACTCAAAGGCGTGGCGGGAGAAAAGCTGCCCTTCGACGTTCGCGCGCAGCTGGCCGATCCGTCGGTGAAGTCCGCCTGCTGGATTCCGCTGCTTGGGCAGGACGGAGTGCTCGGGACGCTGAATCTGTTCAGCCGGCGCGCCGGCGACTTTTACGGACGACGATCTCGGGATACTTACGCAGATGGCCAGTCAGATTGCCATCGCTCTCGGCAATGCCCTGGCTTTCCGGCGCATTTCCGAACTCACGCAAAAACTGGCGCAGGAAAAACAATATCTGGAAGACGAACTGCGCACCGAATTCAACTTCGAAGAAATCGTAGGCGAGAGCGCAATTTTGAAGCGCGTGTTGAAGCAGGTGGAGACGGTGGCGCCGACCGATTCGACGGTGCTAATCCTCGGTGAAACCGGCACGGGCAAGGAACTCATTGCCCACGCGGTGCACGATTTGAGCGCCCGCCGCGAGCACAATTTCGTGCGTGTCAACTGCGCTTCGATTCCCACCGGCTTGCTGGAAAGCGAACTATTCGGCCACGAAAAGGGCGCCTTTACCGGGGCTATCGCTCAACGCATCGGGCGTCTCGAACTGGCGCATCAAGGCACAATTTTTCTCGATGAACTGGGCGACATTCCACTGGAGTTGCAGCCCAAGCTGCTGCGCGTGCTGCAGGAAAAGCAATTCGAGCGTCTGGGCACCAGCCGCACCATCACGGTGGACGTGCGCATCGTGGCGGCCACGAATCGCGATCTTGGCAAAATGGTGGCGGCCGGCCAGTTTCGCAGCGATCTCTTCTACCGCCTGAGCGTCTTCCCGATCGTGGTGCCGCCGTTGCGCGAGCGCCGCGAGGATATTCCCCTGCTGGTGCACTATTTTGTGGCGCAATTCGCCAAGCGGATGAAGAAAGACGTGGAGACGGTATCGCCCGAAACCATGCAAGCGCTGACGCGCTATTCCTGGCCCGGAAACATCCGCGAGCTGGAGCATCTGATCGAGCGCGCGGTGATTCTATCGCGCGGCCCGGCGCTCAATGTGCCGCAAGTCGACCTTGCCGAGGCCATCGCGAGCCCCACTGCGCCAGCCACCTCACTCGAAGAAATCGAACGCGAGCATATCCTGCGCGTGCTGCGCGAAGCGGGCGGCAAAATCGGAGGCCCGGGCGGCGCGGCCGAGCGCCTGGGCATGAACCGCACCACCCTCAATTCCCGGATGCAGAAGCTGGGTATCACCCGCAAGAGCCTGTAACAATTTGCGGACAAAAGACTTAATGCTTCCCGAACGCAGTCCCGAGTCTTTCGGGCGAAAATCTGCTCTTCCTTGCTGTCCAACGAGCAGATTGCTCGTCGCTGCGCTCCCGGTATCACATCGCTTCAAATTTTGCCGAAAGTGCCAAGCGCAAAAACCCGAATTTCCACCCTAAAAACTCATCACAGCGCTCAGTGACCCGCATCACTGTCGGCTCCGACCTGCTGTAGGATGTTAGAAGCGCAGCGCAGCAATGGGCCTGCAGAAGCTGTTATGCGGAGTCGGGCTCAGGTTCATGTTCCGCCCGCTGCTGCGCTGCAATCTCCCAAAAGGAGGTTTCAAATGCCGGAAACAGGCACTGTCACAAAACGAATCGAAGACACTGCAGCCATCAAGCCGGTTAAGCCTGAAAACCTGGCGGAAAAAGTGAACAGTATCTTCGAAAGCATCGCCCGAAGAGCGTTTGAAATTTTCGAGGGAGGCAATCGCGGATTCGGTCACGACCTCGAAAATTGGTTCAAAGCCGAGAGCGAGTTGCTACACCCGGTACATGTCAACGTAACTGAAACAGATGAAACGGTTGGCGTCATTGCCGAAGTGCCCGGCTTCACCGAGAAAAACCTGGAAGTCAGCATCGAACCGCGCCGGTTGACCATCACCGGCAAGCGGGAAACACGAAAAGACGAGAAAAAAGGAAAAACAGTTTACACGGAGGCGTGCTCCGACCAGATCCTGCGGATTGTCGAGCTGCCCTCTGAAGTCGAAACCGAGAAGGCAACCACAACTCTCAAACACGGAGTTCTAGAGATCACAGTGCCCAAGGTTGCCAAGGCCCGGAACATCCCAATTCAGACCAGGTCAACGGCGTGAATTGGAGGGTTGCCCTGGCCGGATGACGATTAAACCGAATCGCCGGCCAGGACGACCCGAGAAATGGAGCGGGCCCCAGGGACAGAACCGGAGGAAGTCATGGCGCTCCACGATCGAGTTCAATATCTGCGCAAAGAACATGACGAAATTGGCCATCTCCTAGACACGCTCAAGGGATTCCTCGAACTGACAGCCGGCGAGGATTTCGAGCAGCGCGCCAAGGGTCTCGCCAATCTACGGGCCTTCGATCATCACCTCACCGCAATTCTCGAGCACACCCATTCCGAGGACCGCGCGGTGGAATCACTCTACGATCGTTATCTCCAGGACGAAGAGCGCCATCGCGTCAATCGCGAGCATCGCGAGATCGCACAACTTGTGGACAGGTTTCGCGACGAGCTGAGATTTTCCACTGTGGATCACACCCTTACCCTCACGCTTTGGGGAAAAGAGCTTGTAAACCGCATGCACGGACACACTGCGTATGAGGACATTTTACTCAATCGCATTGACGCGCTTTCAGCGCTCCCCGATGAAGTGGTGGAACGCTACATGCATTCCGGCCCCGGGGGGACTCAAGCGCGGCCAAATTGAGGTGCGCGAAAATGAGAAACAAATCCAAGATCGGAAAAAAGAAGGTGGCCATCAACCATAAGAAGAACCGGCTGCATCGCAAGGCGTCGCGCCGGGCTCGCGTGAATCTGAGCGCGCAGATGACGAACTATCTTCTCGAACCGCACCCGGAATTCGGGGTTTGAGTGGTCAGTTATGGAACGACTTCGCGATAGACAGCAAGCAGGCCAGCTCCTAGCTGGAAAGCTGGGCGCGTTCGCTGATCGCGATGACGTAGTGGTTTTGGCTCTGCCACGCGGGGGAGTTCCGGTGGCCGGCGAAATTGCGCGTTTGCTGAACGCGCCGCTAGACATTTTTGTCGTGCGCAAACTGGGTGTTCCCGGCTTTGAAGAGCTGGCCATGGGCGCCGTCGCGATACACGGCGCGAAATACATTGATCCCGATGTGGTTGAGGCCTTTCACATTCCGAACGAGGTCATCGAGAGCGTCGTCGAATCCGAGAGGCGAGAGATGACGCGCCGCGAGAAGGCCTATCGAGGCAGTAAGCCGCCGGCGGAGGTTCGCAATCGGATCGTGATTCTCGTGGACGACGGTATTGCCACCGGTTCAACCATGCGCGTCGCCATCGCGGCTCTGCGGCAATTGGGGCCAGCGCGCGTCATCGTCGCCACTGGAGTGGCTCCGCTCGCGACCCTGATGCGCCTGAATTCGGAAGCCGATGAGGTTGTCGCGCTGCTGGCGCCGCGCGATTTCCGCGCCGTCGGGCAATTCTATGAGAGCTTTCCGCAGCTTGAGGACGAAGACGTCCGGGCTCTGCTTTCCGAGGCGAGCTTGCGGAAGGCTAAGAGCGCGGCCTAGAAGCTTGAGTTATAAACCGACGAGATGTCGTCAGGTGACGATATTTCGTCTCGTCACACATCGTCACACGCTCCTAATGCTAGCATTTACGCTGCCCTAGGATTGAAATATCCCCTACATTATCAGCTGTTTAGAGTAGACGCTCCGACCCGCCTGCAGTTTGGTCCACGCCTTGCCGATACGCTCGCGAGAAGAAATAAGGTGCTGCGAGTGACAACGCGACAAACCAGCGACGGCCTCACCCTTACAGTCGAAGGACGAGTCAAGGGGCCGTGGGTTGGCGAACTCGAGAGAGCGTGGCAAGCGGCTCAAAAATCGAGCACGGACGCCGCGACCACCGTGGATCTTAGTGCCGTCAGTTTCGCCGATTGGCGCGGCCGAAAGCTCCTCCTCGAGATGCAAAGCCAAGGCGCGCAGCTCGTCGGCGGTTCGAATTTTATTCGCAGTCTACTGGACGGATCAGCGGGTCTCACCTCGCAAGTCGACAACGGAGGAACGAAATGAACGCACCGTATAACATGCAACTCACCGAAGATTGCCAGCACTGCTCGATGCGCCAGGATGGTTTTTTCTGCCAGGTCTCGGCCACGCCGCTGAAGGCCTTTGAGGCCGCCAAGTTCACCAGTTCCTATCCCAATGGCGCGGTGTTGTTTGTTGAAGGGCAAGCCGCGCGCGGCGTTTACATGATCTGCAAAGGCCGCGTGAAGCTCACCATGACTTCGATCGAGGGCAAGACCGTGATCGTCCGCGTGGCCTCGGCCGGCGAACTGCTCGGCCTGCAGTCCACGCTTTCCGGCGATCCCTTCGAGCTGACTGCGGAAACCCTGGAACCCTGTCAAGTCAACTTTATCCGCCGCGATGATTTCTTGAAAATGATACGCAGCAATCACGAAGCCTGCGTCAACGCCATGATGCAGCTGAGCAGATTTTACCGCGGGGCCTGTCAGCAAATTCGCTATCTCGCGCTTACGCACTCGGCCACGGAAAAACTGGCGCGTTTTCTACTGCAGGCGGCGAGCAAAGGTCAGGATACCAAGCAGGGCGTGCGCTTCAATCTCAGCCTCACCCACGAAGAAATCTCACAAATCGTCGGCGTGTCCCGCGAGACCGTGACGCGCTCGCTGACTGAATTGCGCAACAAGTTGCTCATCACCACGAATGGACCGAGCATCGTGATTCGAAACCGGCAGGCACTTGAGGCTATGGCGGCGGCCTGACTCGTGCTCGTACGACCACCGAACAACAACCGACAATCAGACGTGCATCATCAAAAAAGGGCAGCGTCAGGCGCGAATAATTTCCACCGAGCACGGCGCATGAATCGCCACATATTCTGAAACGCTGCCCATCAGGACGCGGTCGAGTCCCCGCCACCCATGTGATCCGAGCACGATCAAATCCGCCTCGAATGCTTTGGCCTGCTCGACAATTACCTCGCGCGGATCGCCGTGCGGTCCGGTTTCGCCGTCAGCCACTTTCAACCCAGCCGCCACCATCATCTGCCGCGTCTTCGCTACCGCTGCCTCTGACCGTGCGTTCGACTCCGTCAGCACCTCTTCGAGCAAGCTCGCTGGATAGACCGCCGCTGGCGACCCGACCGTAAGTTGATTTTCGGGATTCAAGAGCTGCACCACGCTGATTACCTTGACCTCGGTCCCCGGGGGCCACATCCCCTTGGCCACAGATTCGGCCGCCACGGACGCGGAAGCCGAACCGTCGGTGGCCAACAAGATTTTCATCGCCGGCGCGTCTGCGCCGTGATAGCGGCTCGGCCGCACAATTTCCACCGAACAATGCGCCGCGCGCACGATGCCTTGCGCCACGCTCCCGAGCAGAAACCGCGAGATTGCTCCCCGCCCGTGCGAGCCGGCCAGTATAAGATCCGCCTTCCATTCTTTGGCATATTCAGCGATGCAACGCCGCGGCGCGCCGACAAACACCTCGCAAGTCGTCTCGAATCCCGTGCGCCCGATTCTTTCCGCCGCCGAGCGAAGAAACGTCCACGCGGCGCGCTTGTCCACTTCGATCAGCGCCGGCACGCGATAGGTCCCGCTCAGATCGACGACGTTCACGGCGCAAAAGCACGTGCCCTTCGGCCACGGGCGCGCCAGTACTTCCTCGATCACGCGTTGCGAAGCTTCCGAACCATCCAATGCGAGAAGGACTCTCATGGGGCCTCCTTTCCCAAGGCAGCCTTACAGCTATAGTCTCGGCCAGGAGACACACCAGCGGTGTGATGCACATCACCAAGCCGCGTGACTCCTGCAGGCCTCCAAGGCGAGGCGAAGGGGTGCGTTTGCGTGCCCTGAGCCCTGCGTTTGAGCGCCAACGCAATGTGCTGATATCCTGCCGCCGTTCAGCGACAACACTGCGAGGTCAATTCCATGCCGAGAAAGCAATATATGGTGGTCGAGCATTTCAAAGACGCCGCAGCGGTCTATCGCCGCTTCCGCGATCGCGGCCGCATGGCGCCTGAGGGTCTCGTTTACGTTACGAGTTGGATCGATGAAAAAATCGAACGCTGCTTCCAGCTGATGGAAACCAACGATCCGAACCTGCTCATTCAGTGGATGGCGAACTGGAATGATCTGGTTGACTTCGAAGTCTTCCCTGTAATCGGCTCCAAAGAAGCCGCCGAAAAAATGGCGCCGCAATTAATGCCCTAGCGCGACGCCATCATTTCGCGACAAAGCCGCGACGACAACGCCCAGCACCAGCGCCGCGACAAACTCCCAGGCAATGATCTTGGCCACGAAAATCCCGGGCCACGGTTCGATTACATAATTGCTCAAATATTGCGGCACGGCAGTCAGTGCCCAGACCGCCGCGCCGAAGCGCAGTCCCTGCCCCACCCACGGTTTACTCGCGCTCCTGCCCTGCGAATAAATCCAAACGAATGCGCCCGAGAAACAGAGACAGGTGAGCAGCGCAAACGGCATGTGCGCCTGCATCTCAGCCTTGTTCCGCATGATGGGTTCGATGGAAACATAATCGCGCCCCAGGAGAAGCTGATGCCCGACAAATCCCAGCGCGAACAAAACGATAGCAATCACGATCGTGCGCACCAAGAATCGGCCTACCGTCATGGCGCGTCTCCTTCTGGCCGTTTACACCAGCCTCGCTGAAGATTTCCCGGGTACGAGAAAGAATTTGGAGTTATTGGCTTGCCGGCAGGGACGCATCCGCGCGCGCAACGGGCGGCAACTTCGAGCGGATCAATACCTCGATGTGATCCAGCAATCCCGGATCACATTCGATCTCAATGTGCGGGTTCTCGAAAATGCGCGCAAACCACGGGTAATTCCGGCAGGTCACCGGATTTTTGGCGTAGTCGTACTGAAAATTTCCGATGATATGCGTGCGCGACGCATCCTCGGCGCGAATCAACGGCCGTCCATGCAGCAATCCGTTCAATTGATAGAAATTCACAGCCTGCTCGACGTTGGCAGGAATCACGCCGTCGTTCTCGCCGGGCTTCCCGACACTATCCACCTGCACCGTGAGCAGCACCGGAACGCCGTCTTTTTGCAGTTGCCGCGCCAGCGCCACCGTCTCCGATCCGCCCCAACTATGTCCGTAAATCACGATGCGCGCACGCTGCTTTTCCTCGCTCGAGAGCGTTCCATCGTGGTCGCTGTCCAGCAGCCGCAAAATTTCCTTGTGCGCGAGGTCGCCGCGATGATTCTCGAAAACGTTCACGTATGTTCCCTTGCGGATAGTCCTCGCGCAAGCGCGCCGCGAGCTTCACTCCGCCATGCACGGAATTCTCGTGGCTGATGAATCCGCCCACGAAACCAATCACGATGTTGGAAGGCGCAACCGCAGGTGGATTCGCCGCAACCGGGCGCACAGAAGCGCGCTGCCCGCAAGCGACACTAACGAGGAACAAACCGCACAGCACCGCGCCCGCAATTCGCAATGAAACTGTCACAATTGCCTGCATCATACCAAAAATCTGATTGCAGGCTGGTAACCAAATCCGCTCAAGCTCAAAATTCGCGGAAATTATTGCGGCGCTCGACTCGCGGTGTGCAGGCAGTTGCTAAAAAGCGGCTCAACCCGCTCTCAATTATTCCCCGGAACCGTCAGGCTAGAACTGTCCGTACTACTAGCGATCGGCAAGTTGCGCAGCCCGGTATTCGCGTAGCGCGAGCGCGCGTCTTCCAGCGTGTCCCAGCTCTGCTTGAATTCGATCAGGTTCTCGCGGCTATGTTTCGGCACGTTCAGCATGTGCGCGGCGCGCGCCAGCATCACGCGATAGGCCAACTGCGAATCGGAATCCGCATTCAGAATATTGCTGGCGCTCAGTCCGGTCTCGGAACCCCCGTCGGAGTCGGGCATTCTGACCCACAATTCTCCATCGTCGCCGATGCGCAGCGCGCCTTTCTCCTCGATGCGCTTGAACAGCCGGCTTAGGTCCCGGCGATTTGTAAGCGCTTCATCCTGCAACGCCTCCGCCTCCAGCGAGCCGAACTCATCACGATATTGCTTCCATTCTTGCGAAGTTCCCACCACGCCCGTTCGTTCCTTCCGCTGCGCCGACTGCAATTGCTTCACGCGCGACTCATCTCCTGCCGCTTTAGCCAGCTGAATCTGCTCGCCGGTCACCGCCACTTCCGTCGTCGGATATTTCTCCGATTCCTTCAACGGATTGAAGCGCCCGGTCAAAACATACGTCCCGGCAGCCACGGCCAATTCATGCGGCGCAAAAATCGCCATCGGCACAGCCAGCTTCTTGGAGCGATATAGCTGCTCGGTGCCCGAGCGCGCTTCGCTGCTGCGTTTGTAAGTTCCCGGCAACTGTGCGAAGTGCAGCACCGTCAGTTCCATCTCCGGATGCTTCAGCGAGAAATGCTCGAACGAGCGCGCAACCGCTTTCGGACTGCTCATTCCAAAATCGTTGATGTAATCCGTTTTCGCCGCGCCCGGAAAATAAACGTCCATCACCCGCTTCGTAAAGTCCGCGCAATTGCGCAGCGCGCCGTTGAAGTGGTTCACATTCGGCGCGGAGTTCAATTCCGCGATGAGCGCCTCATCCTGTTCCACCGTAGTTTTCACCAGAAAAATGTACAGGCTGCGGTTCATGGTGGCGGCGACCATCTCGCGCCATTCCGCGCTCTTGCTGTTGCGGCACGATTCGCTCTCGCAATATTCCGCCAGGAATTTCTCGCGATAGCGCTCTTCCAGTAGATTTTTGATCTTCTGCGAGCCAATCACGGGCCGGTTGCTGGGATCTTCCACGCCGTAGAGGAACACGCTCAAAGGCACAATGTTCCACTCAAAAGGCTGGTCCTCGCCGAGCGTCGTGTAATTGCTGATCACCGAGCCCTGCTCGCCGGGCAGGCACAATCGCAGCTTCACGGGCGAATCCGCCGGGCAAACGCGCGAAAGATAAATGGCGCTGTGCCCCGAACCAGTGATGCGCGCCACGCTGGTATCCAGCGACTCATTCAATATCACGCCAGCGTCGCCATAAGCCCTGGGCGCCGCAGCGCACGCGAGAACCAGTGCCAAGGCACACCAGCGCGCCAACGCAGCCATAGCCCGTCTGGCCGCAGTCGCTTTCGCGCTGATACACTTCGGCGCCAACTTCGATCCTCGCAAAGGAATCCGCTCCTTCCGGCTTCGCACTGAGGGCAGGGTGTTCAGCGTATCGCCCGGTCGCCCCTTGCGCGACCTTGCAGGCGGACTGGGTTGACCTAACTCCTACCTGTACTTCCAGACGGCCGCGGGAACCTGCCAATAGGAGAGAAAGAATGATTGCGCCGTTCTATGACCCCGCGGCACCCTCGACAAATTAGACTCGCGTAGATTTGAGATGGTTGCACAGGTATTTCCTGTAGTACCAGCGCAGTAGCCCGCGAGCAAACCGCGAACAATCTCCCGTAGGGCCCGGTCTTCAGCCGGGCCTCTTCGGGCAAAGCATCGCTCGAAGCCGCGGCCGTAGACGCCCCCGCTCGCTCTAACCAGCACGTTCAAATTACCTGCGACATAATTGCGCTGATTCCCTTTGCGCCAGCCCAACTGATTGTCATAATCAGTCGAAATCAGGAGCGCCCATGCCTGCACCGCAACCGCGCCTCCACGCCATTCTCGAAACGTCGCTCTACGTCACCGACCTGCACCGCGCCGTATCCTTCTATCGCGACGTCCTCGGCCTGCGCCTCATTAACGACGAATATTTCGGCGACGATCGGGGCGCCGCCTTCCAGGTCGGCGCGGGCCCCAGCGTTCTGCTGATCTTCCGCGCCACCGTCACGCAACACCCGGGCACTCTCCCCGCGCACGGCACCGCTGGGGCGGGCCACGCCGCGTTTCGAGTCGAGCCCCACGAGCTCGCAATTTGGCGCGAGCACCTACAAAATCACGGCATAGCCATCGAGAAAGAATTCACATTCGGCAACAATCCGCCCTCAATCTATTTCCGCGATCCTGACGGCAATTCCCTCGAATTCGCGGTCTCCTCCATCTGGGATCTCAAACCCAGCTAAACACTCACCCGCGCATAGCGAGCAATCGACCGCCTTCTCGGTGACCTCGGTCACATTTGCTGGTGACCCGCACCACCGAGAGATGTCGGCCACAGGGCCATCCTAGGGTGGTAATCGCGCGGAGGAAAAGTGTTCAAGGTCCTTCAGGCGGAGAGTCTTGCGGGTGGCATCAAGCGCCTCGAGATCGAGGCCCCGCGTATCGCCAAAAAGCACAAGGCCGGCCAATTCATAATCATCCGGGTTTACGAAGAGGGCGAACGCATTCCGCTAACCATCGAAAAGTCTGATGCGCAGCGGGGCACCATCTCCATCGTGGTCGAGGACGTCGGCAAGACCACGCACCTCGTAAACGCCCTGCAAGCCGGCGATGCGCTCCTCGACGTGGCCGGCCCGCTCGGCCAACCCTCCGAAATAGCCAATTTCGGTACCGTGGTTGTAATTGGCGGCGGCGTAGGCACGGCCATGGCATTTCCCACCGCAGCCGCGCTGAAGCAAGCCGGCAATTTCGTCATTTCCATCGTCGGCGCTCGCAACAAAGAACGCCTCATTCTCGAGCGGGAAATGCGCGCCGTCAGCGACGTCCTGCTGATCACCACCGACGACGGCAGCTACGGCAGCAAAGGGCTGGTCACCGATCAACTTCGCGAACTAATCGTGCGCGGCACACGCATCGATCGCGTCATAGCCGTCGGCCCGATTCCCATGATGCAAGCGATCGCGGAGCTGACTCGCCCGCATGCCATTCGCACCATCGTCAGCCTGAATCCCATCATGCTCGATGGCACGGGAATGTGCGGCGGCTGTCGCGTCCTGATCGACGGCAAGAGCCAATTCGCCTGCGTGGATGGCCCCGAATTCGACGCGCATCGCGTGGATTTCAATACCCTGCGGCATCGTAACGCCATGTATCGCGAGGAAGAACGAGAGTCGATGCGGCAGTGCCGGCAAGAGGTCGAGTCGCATGCCTGAATCCGCCCAAATCAAGCACGCCACGCTGCCTCTGCGCGAGCGCATGAAGATCCCGCGCCAGCACATGCCCGAACAACCCGCACTGGCTCGCGCCGCAAATTTCGAGGAAGTGAATTTGGGCTACACGCCGGATCTGGCCGCGCGCGAAGCCCAGCGCTGCCTCTATTGCCAGAAGCCTACCTGCATGACGCACTGCCCCGTCGGCGTAAAAGTGCAGGAATTCGTGGACTTAATCGTCGCGGGCGATTTCGCCGCAGCTGCCGCCAAAATTCGCGAGGACAATGTTCTCCCCGCCATCACCGGCCGCGTCTGCCCGCAAGAAGATCACTGCGAAGGTGCGTGCGTCCTGACTAAGAAAGGCGAGTCCCTGGGAATCGGCTACCTCGAGCGCTTCATCGCCGATTACGAGCAAACGATGGGCATCGTGCAAATGCCCACGGCTCCGTCCAGCGGCAAAAAAGTGGCCGTCATTGGCAGCGGCCCCTCAGGCCTCACGGTCGCCGGTGACCTGGTGCAACGAGGTCACGGCGTGCGCGTTTTCGAGGCCCTTCACGAACTCGGCGGCGTGCTCACCTACGGCATTCCCGAATTCCGCCTGCCGAAGCACATCATCAAGCAGCAGATCGATTATCTGCGCGCCACCGGCGTCGAGTTCGAAACCAATGTAGTCGTAGGCAAAACCGTCACCATTGACGAGCTCATGCAAGAAGAAGGCTACGACGCCGTGTTCATCGGCACCGGCGCCGGCGCACCTCAATTCATGAACATCCCTGGCGAGCACTTGAACGGCGTCTATTCCGCTAATGAATTCCTCACGCGCGTCAATCTGATGAAGGCTTACAAATTCCCACGCTACGACGAGCCCATCGTCTCCGTTCGCGGCAAGGATGTCGCAGTGATCGGCGGCGGCAACACTGCTCTCGACGCCATTCGCACTTCTCTGCGTCTCGGCGCGCGCAAAGCCTATGTCCTCTACCGCCGCAGTGAAACCGAAATGCCCGCGCGCATCGAAGAAGTCCGCCACGCGCGCCAGGAAGGCATCGATTTCCAGTTCCTCACCAATCCCGTCGAATTCCTTTCCGACGGCAACGGTTGGGTCAGCGGCGTGCGCTGCGTGCGCATGGAGCTGGGCGAACCCGACGCTTCCGGCCGCCGCCGCCCGATAGCCATCCAAGGCTCCGAATTCGAGCTGCCGCTTTCCGTAGCCATCATTTCCGTGGGCACCAGCGCCAACCCGCTGATTCAGCAGAGCTCGCCCGGCCTGGCCACCGACAAGCGCGGCTACATTCAAGCCGATTCCGAAACGCAGAAAACTTCGCGGCCAGGCGTCTTCGCCGGCGGCGACATCGTCACCGGCAGCGCCACGGTAATTCTGGCCATGGGCGCAGGACGCCGCGCCGCAAAGGCCATTCACGAATACCTGACGCGCGGCAGTGAACCCCAGCAACCGTCCACGAACGCTTTAGTCACAACGATTCCCGGGCCCCAGTTCGAAGAACAACGAGGTGCAACATGAGAGCATTTCTGAAGCTTTCTACGTTCGATCCGATGCATGAAACGCCCACGCGCTGCCATGTGTGCGACATGAACCTGCCCATCTTCTATTACGAATGGCGTCCTTACGACGCAGCCGGCGAAGCCCACGAAACCGAAGGCTTCTGCTGCAGCCGTTGCGCTGTCGATCTGGTGAAGAAGATGGAGCACGGCGAAGCTCGAGAATGGGCCGCCGAGTCCGCGGCACTGCACGCCGAGGGCATCGAGTTCACGAACGTCGACGAGTACGAGCGCTCTGCGTTCGCCGCCACCGAGTAGCGGACGTCCAGCAGGGGTGATGCTGCGGTAGCTGGGGCACGCTCGTCTCTCGACAACAGTGTGGCGCCTCGCGCTCTGACCTCGGATCCGTCTGAGCGCTCGTGGCACAACCGTCCGGAATAATCGCTTCCGTGTATCCGCTCGCATCTGCGCATCGGCGTGCTTTCGATCCCGCCGTGCGCCTTCAACTCCAAAACACTCCATGAACGCGGCCTTGTATACACCCATCCACCAATTGTTATAGGATGCGCGCCGCTCTCTGCACCAACCCAGGTTTAGACGCCAAATCGCTAGCAAAAATCGAAACTGAGGCCAGCCATGCCCGACGCGACGCCGTCCGATCCCAACGCCCAGACCGTCTGGGACCGCGTAGCCGCCAGCCGCGAATTCCGCGATCTGATGGCCACAAAAAAAATCTTCATCGTCCCGGCCTTCATCTTCTTTATGGTTTATTACTTCCTGCTCCCAATTCTGGTCGGATACGCCCCGCGTCTCATGACCATCAAAGTCTGGGGTGACATTAATCTCGCCTACCTCTTCGCGCTCTCGCAATTCTTCATGGCCTGGATCATCGCCGGACTCTACGTTCGCGCGGGCGATCGCTTCGACGCCCTTTCGCGCGACATCATCGAAGCCGCGCAGAAACACGACGACGAAAAAGGCGGCCAATAATTCATGTCCGCCCCGCTCGTAATGTTTCTGATCTTCATCGCCATCACTCTCGGCATCACTTACTGGGCCTCGCGACGTTCCGCCGGCGCCACCGCTTTCTTCGCCGCGGACGCCAGATCAAAAGCTGGCAGAACGGTGTCGCGGTAGCCGGCGACTACATGAGCGCCGCCTCCTTCCTGGGTATCGCCGGCATCATCGCTTTTCAGGGTTATGACGGCTTCATGTTCTCGGTAGGCTGGCTGGTCGCCTATCTCACTCTGCTGCTCGTCGTCGCCGAGCCGCTGCGTAACGCCGGCAAGTACACCATGGCGGACGTTCTGGCCTACCGCCTGCGTCCGCGTCCAGTGCGCGCCATGGCCGCGCTCAGCACCATTACCATTTGCACGTTCTATATGGTCGCGCAAATGGTCGGCGCCGGAGCGCTCGTAGCTTTGCTCCTGAAAGGCTCGGGCATTTCCTTCAGCACCGCAGTGATCGGTGTCGGCGTGCTGATGATTGTTTACGTCGTCTTCGGCGGCATGTTGGCCACCACCTGGGTGCAAATCGTCAAAGCCATCCTTCTTACCATCGGAGCGATTCTTCTCAGCTTTCTTGTTATGTCCCACTTCCATTTCAGCCTGTATTCCTTTTTCGACGCCATCGGCCACGTCACCTACCACGACAAAGGACAGGTAGTAGTGAAAGATTTCCTCCAGCCCGGCCTGCGCTACAAACCTCCGTACGGCCCGCTCGATCTGATTTCCCTGGGGATCGCGCTGATTCTCGGCACGGCAGGCTTGCCGCACATTCTTGTCCGCTTCTATACCGTCCCCGACGCCAAGACCGCGCGCCACAGCATCATCTGGGCCATGGCGCTGATCGGCATCTTCTATATCCTGACCACCTTCCTCGGCTTCGGCGCCGCCACCATCGTCGGCCGCGACTTTATCGCCACTCACGGCGGCAACAACATGAGCGCCCCGCTTCTCGCGCAAGCCCTCGCGGGCGATATCTTCTTCGCCTTCATCTGCGCCATCGCCTTCGCGACCATTCTCGCGGTCGTTGCCGGCCTTACCATCAGCGCCACCACGTCTTTCGCGCACGATTTTTGGACTAACGTGGTTCACCGCGGAGTCGAACGCAAGCCCGGAGAAGAAGTGCGCGTCGCGCGCATCTCTGCCTTCGTACTCGGCGGCATCAGCATGGCGGTCGCCATCCTGCTAGGCCCAACTGTGAACGTAGCTTTCCTGACTGCGCTGGCCATCTGCGTCGCAGCCTCCGCCAATCTTCCTGTGATCGTGTTCTCCATTTTCTGGCCGCGCTTCAACACCGCGGGTGCAGTAGCCGGCCTGGCCGTAGGCCTCCTGGCCTCGATCGGCTTGATCCTGGTAAGCCCGAGCCTGATGGCGATCGATCCGCCCACAGTCACCGGCAGCGCCCGCCACCTGATCCAGGCCAAAGCCTGGTTCCCGCTGGAAAACCCGGGCATAGTCAGCATTCCGCTAGGCTTCTTAGCTGCAATCGTGGGCACACTGCTAAGCCGAGAACCAACCTCGCGCCATAAGTTCAACGAACTCCTAGTCCGCTCGAACACGGGGCTGGGCGCCGAGAAAGCAATCGCAAGTCACTGATTTTATTGTGGTTGGTAGATTCGCGCCGGAGGATGGGCTGGCCCGCCGTGGCTCAGCGCCTCCTGCAGGGCCTCCTGGGCTCCCTTCGTGGCGATCCAAATTGTGGGCCTGAGATACCCCCCACTGTCCCGATTGTTCAGGGTCGCCACCATTTGTTTTCAATAACTTACGGGCCAAATTAATATTTGAGTGTCCCGATTGTTTTGCTCTTGCCTCTCCTTTCCCGACCCGGCCTTTGGGCCGGGTCCTTTTTGCATAATTGGCTCAAAAGCCAACAAGGTCAATGGTACGGTGGTATCAATTTGAGTGGGGTAGCTTCAAAGAGCCTGGGGCCAGGTCAGGATCGGCGGGCGTTTCGGCAGGCTGTACAATGTCGAGCTAATCGCGCTCGACCGAGGCTAGCATGGAGACTTTGCGTCAGGATCTGCGCTACGCGTTGCGCGTACTTGTAAAGAGCCGGTCATTCGCCGGCGTCGCGGTGCTGACGCTGGCGATTGGCATCGGCGCCAACGCAGCGATCTTCAGCGTCGTGAATGCGCTGCTCATCCGACCGCTTAGCTACAAAAGCCCGGAACGCCTGGTTGCCGCGACAGAATTATTCCCGAAATTTGGGCGCGCGACCACGCTCTCGCCTGAATACGCCGCGTGGGCAAATCAAAATAGTGTGTTTACAGAACTGGCCGCATCGGGCGTCTCGTTGGGCAAAAACCTCAGCGGCGTGGCGAATCCGGAACGAGTTGACGCGGCCCATGTGACCACGAATTTCTTCGAGGTTCTCGGCATCACTCCAGCGCTTGGCCGGACCTTCCTCAGCGAGGACGGGCAAGCGGGCAAGAATCACGTTGTGGTACTGAGCTATCCGCTGTGGGCCTCGCACTTCGCATCCGATGCGCAAGTCGTAGGCAAATCTGTGACCCTCGACGGCGAGCCGTACGCAGTCATAGGCGTCATGCCGAACGGCTTCGTGCAACCCGGCGCGCCCGAGTGCTCGCTGTGGCTCCCTGACGCGATGCCGCCCGGCGCCGAGAAACCCGGCCGGCATATGAGCATCTTGCAGCGCGTGATCGGCCGATTGAAACCCGGCGTCACTCTCGCGCAGGCGCAAGCGAATCTGGAAGTGATTGCGCGGCGCATGGACCGTGAGTATCCGGCGCCGTGGTCGGGATACCACGCCGCCGCGCATCCGCGAGTCACGCGGCTGCAGGACGAACTGGCCGGAAGCGCGAAGCCAGCGCTGGCGGTTCTTTCCGGCGCGGTCGCATTTCTGCTGCTAATAGCCTGCGCGAACGTTGCGAATCTGTTCCTGGTGCGCGCTGCGGCACGCGAGAAGGAACTGGCGGTGCGCGTTACGCTGGGGGCCTCGCGTGCTCGTCTGCTGCGGCTGCTGGTGACGGAGGGCCTGGTGTTGGCGATTGCGGGCGGCGCACTGGGCATGGTGCTGGCGTGGTGGGGATCTTCAGCGCTCACGACACTCATGCCGAGCTCGATGGGAGCGCCGATATCGCTCGATGCGCGCGTTCTCGCTTTCACGTTCCTGTGCTCGTTGATTGCCGGAGCAGCCTTCGCTGTAGTGCCGGCCCTGGCGGCATCGAAGCTTTCCTTGAACGCCGCGCTGAAGGAAGGCGGCGCGCAGGGCGGCGAAACGCGGCATCGAGCCAGATTTCGCGCGGCGCTTGCCGCCGCGCAACTCGCGCTCTCGCTGATCCTGCTGACTGGCGCCGGCCTGATGATGCGCAGTTTCATCCTTTTGCTGCGTGTGAATCCTGGCTTCGATGCGCGAAACGTACTGACCGCCAGCGTGTGGCTCGCGCCGCTACAAATCTACGACCCGCCGCATCAGGCGGCTTTCTTTCGCGAAGCACTCGGACGCATCCGGGCAATTCCCGGGGTCGAGTCGGGCGCCGTGACCGACGAAGCACCGCTGGCGACTTTCAATTCGTTGGCTTCCGGGGTTGCGGTCGAGAATCGCGCGGAGGAACTCGCGGGCACCGTGGTACCTGCTTCCATAAGCGCCGATTTTTTCCGCACGATGCACGTCCCGATCCTGGAAGGAAGAGCTTTCTCCGATGGCGACGCCGACGGCACGACGCCGGTTGCGATACTGAATCGTTCGCTGGCGGAGATGGCTTTCAAGAATGAAAATCCGATCGGCAAACGAGTGCGAATCGGCGATGGCAGCCCGTGGCTGACGGTTGTCGGCGTGGTTGCCGATACGCGCCATCGCAGCCTGGATGATCAGGACTGGCCGGTGCTTTATCGTCCTTATGGTCAGTCGCCCGCATTCACCATGACTTTCGTTGTGCGCACCGGTACCGATGCGGCGCGCTTCGCTCCGGCAATTCGCGGTGCGGTGCAGGCGGTTGATCCCGCGCAACCTCTGGCGGACGTAGCCACGCTGGAGCAGCGGCTCGCGGAGACCCTTTCCCAGCGGCGGGAGCGGACCGCGCTGCTGGCGATCTTCGCCGGGGCTGCGCTGTTCATCGCGGTCATTGGCATGTACGGCGTAGTGGCGTACTCGGTGGCGCAGCGCAAGCACGAAATCGGCGTCCGACTGGCGCTCGGCGCTCAACCGGAGAACGTTCTGGCGATGATCGTTTCTCAGGGAATGCGAATTGCACTGCTCGGACTAACCGCAGGCAGCGCGGGAGCGTTTGCGCTGACGCGCGTTCTTTCGAGCTTTCTGTTCGAAGTCACCGCAACGGATCCTCTGACCTTCGCATGTACGGCAGCGCTTCTAATCGCCGTAGCGCTGGGAGCCTGCTACATCCCCGCGCGCCGCGCGATGCGAATGGATCCGATGGCCGCGCTGCGCTACGAATAGCTTGGTTCGCAAACGGAAAGGTCTAGTTGCAGTAGTTCCCTGCCCCCTCGATCGAGCCATGAAATAGAAGCTCTTCTCTGGGCCAGTGTGCTGTACGGTACATCTTTGCAGCTTCACGAGGCACATAGTGAACGCTACGGTGATGTGAAGGCCAGTTCGAAGGACTACCTCATTGCAATGTGTGGATAGCAGCGAATCGGTTGAGGTAAGGTAAGAGCGTGAAACGCCCCACCGGTGTGACACTCATTGCGGTTCTGATGTTCGTCGGAGCAGCAGTGCTGGTTCTCGGCGCTTCCCTATTCATTTTCGTAGCCATCATTGGATTGACGGGCGGGGACCCGGCCGATCCGTCTTCCGTGGCAATCGCGGGCATGGGAATCGCGGGAGGATATTCGCTGCTCGTTCTTGCGGGTGTCACCGTCTATCTGGCGATTGGGATGTTGAAGTTGCGCGAATGGGCGCGAATCGCCGCGATCGCATCCACAGGTGCGTGCGTTGCATGCACGATCCTCAGCCTCTTCACTTTTATGGGCTATCTGCTGATCCCGGCAGTCCCAATGATCCTTTGCCATTTGCTCGCGATGGCGATTGCCATCTCGATTCTGGTTTACCTGTTACGCCCCCGAGTGAGACAGGCCTTCAGCCGCGATGAGCGCCTGACTGGACACGCAAATCTTCGCGTGCCTGCGTTCTAGTAGCACTAGTCCTTGCCGTTCGCGCGATTAATTCTGCAGAATAATCTGAAGCAGCATTTTGCTTTCCGCTGGTGTATAGTTCCCGCCGCTCGGTCGTCGAAGCCCGTAATTCCACCCCGCTCCTCGAACCGCGCGATGAAGCCATGTGTCCGCAGCTTCGTGATGCCGAATTGTGAAAATCCGTGGGGCGAGCTTCAACACCGCAGATGATTTAATCGAGGAGGATTCTGAAATGCATCGTTTTGCAAGAAACGTGATTTTTTCGCTGTTCGCTGCGGCGATCGTGCTGTTTGTGTTTTCCGGAAGCGCGTTCGCGCAGACCACCACCGTAACCGGCACGCTCGCCGACGGCGCAACTTATCAAATCGACGTTCCCGCAAATTGGAACGGCATTCTGTTTCTCTATAGTCACGGGTACGTGGTGCCCGGCAGCGCCAATCCGGCGCAAGACGTCGGCGATCCCGCCACCGGCGCATTCATGCTGGCCAACGGCTTCGCACTAGCCGGCTCCTCCTACGCCACCACCGGCTGGGCCATCCAGCAAGCGCTGCCCGATCAAATCGCGACGCTCGATGCCTTCGAGGCGCAATTCGGCACGCCCGCCAAGACCATCGCGTGGGGCCACTCTCTCGGCGGCATGATCACTGCGGGCCTTATCCAGAATTATCCCGAGCGTTTCGACGCAGCGCAGCCGATGTGCGGCGTTCTTGCCGGCGGCGTGGCTACGTGGAACACGGCGCTTGACGCCGAGTTTGCATTCTCGACGCTCGCCGCTCCCGGCGTTCCACTCCAACTCGTGAACATCACCAACCCCGAAGGCAATCTCGAAGCGGCCGAGGGGGCGCTCGAGGCCGCAGCCGCAACTCCGCAAGGCCAGGCGCGTCTCGCACTCGCCGCGGCGCTGGGCGATACGCCGGGCTGGTTTACGCCGACTTCGCCCGAACCGGCGCGCACCGATTTCGCCGATCAGCTCGCCAATCAGCTGGAATGGGATGGCCAGGTCGATTTTCCATTCGTCTTTGCGTTCCGCGCCGAACTGGAAGCGCGCGCCGGCGGGAATCCATCGTGGAACACGGGCGTAGATTACCGGCTTCAGCTTTTGTTGTCGCCAAACCTGTTCGAGGTCATCGCGTTGTATGCCAACGCGGGGCTTAATCTCGAAGCTGATCTCGACACCCTGAATGCCGCGCCGCGCATTTCCGCTGATCCGGCGGCGGTGCAGTATCTTTCGCAGAACATCATCTACAACGGCCAGATTCATATTCCAGTGCTGACACTGCACACCGTCGGCGATGGTCTGGTGATCAACGAAAACGAAACCGCGTACGAGAAAGTGGTGACCGAAGCTGGAAACTCGCGCTTCCTGCGCCGCGCTTTCGTGAATCGCGCCGGCCATTGCGCATTTACTCCGGCGGAAACGGTGACGGCGGTGGGCGTGCTGCTGAACCGGCTGGAGACCGGCAAGTGGGAGCCAATCATTCCCAGCCAACTCAACACGGCCGCGGCAGCGCTTGGACCGGACCTCAATATCTTTGAGACTTCGGCCGGCGTCGTCGCCACTCCGCCCGAATTCCTCCCGTTCATTTCCGGCCCATATCCGCGGCCTTACGATGCGCTAACCGGCTCGTGCCGTTTGGCGTTCCTCTGCCGCTAGTAATCGCGCAGCGATCGTCGTAATTAAGCCCCGAGGCAAATGCCTCGGGGCTTTTTTATTGCGGGCTTACTTCCGGCGTGCGGACATGCTCCGGCTGGAATCCCATTCCGATGGTGCGCGCGGGAATGCGACGCAAAAACGGCAGCTTGGCGTACAGGCGAAGGAACCACGGAACCACGGTTTGCTCGTCGCCGCGCCCGATCACGTTCTTGAACATGTAATTCTGAATCGCAATTTGCATGTTCTGCGTGCGACGAGTGGGAGGTTCGCGCCGCCGCTGCACGGCCGCGAGAGTTTCTTCGGTCACTCGCCCTTCGCGCAGCGGAGCCGCCAGAATATTCGCGGCTGCAACCGCGTCCTGAATCGCCAGGTTAATTCCGATACCACCGATGGGCGACATCGCGTGCGCCGCATCTCCGATGCAGAGAAATCCCGGAAGATGCCAGCGCTTCAAGCGATTCACCTGCACGGAAAGCAGTTTAATTTGCTCCCAGTCGTCCAATTCCCTCACGCGGTCGGCAAGAAACGGCGCAATTCTCACCAGCCGCGCGCGCAGAGCTTCGAGTCCTTGCTGCTTGATTCGATCGAGCGAACCTTTCGGAATGACCGTGCCGCACTGCCAATACTTATCGCGATTCAAGAGCACCACGACGGTTCCGTAGCGGAAGTACCCCAGCACCTGCTCCGGGTCGCTCGCCCGTTTAGAGAATCGCATCCACAAAGCATCGATCGGGGCGCCGAAATCCTGGACTTCGAGCTTTGAGTCGCGGCGCAAATCTGAACTGCGGCCATCAGCCGCGACGACCAGATCCGCGTGAACTTCCACCGCGCCGCCGGGAGTTTTCACCTGCACGCCCGCGACGCGCTCCCCGTCGCGAAGCAGGCCGTCGCTTCGTGCTCCATCTTTAATTGAAATGCCGGATAGCGCCGAGCCTGTGCGGCTACAAGGTTCAGAAAATCCCACTGTGGCATCAGTCCAACGAATTTGCATTGCACCGGCAGGTGCGATAAATCGGCCACGACCAACTCAAAATCGCCGAATTTTCCGCTGATCCTTCGCATTTCCTGGTGCGGCACTTTCAGAAATTCGTCCAGCAGCCCAAGTTCGTACATCACTTCAAAGGTGGAGGGATGAATCGTGTCGCCGCGAAAATCGCGGAAGAAATCGCGATGCTTCTCGAGCACGACCACGCTGATTCCGGCACGCGCGAGAAGAAATCCCAGCATCATTCCGGCGGGACCGCCGCCGGCGATGCAACAAGTGGTGCGCATTTTCACCGGCTCCGCGGACACTGTGAATCCTCGCACGCGCTCGGAGCGCATTCGGCCGGGCGCGATTCCATTACGGTGCTACACTTTATCCGATTCCTGCCATGACGCATCGGACTCGCCGCACATTACGCTCCATGTCGCTGACGAGTCGCGTGCGAGCCATATTTCTCGCATTCCTTTCGTTCGCGCTGGCCTCGACCGGCGCCTCTGCTCCTCCGCCGCAAACAGCGAGCGGCCTCGAGCCGATCCGAAATTACATCGCAGCCAGTTGGGATCGTCTGACGCGCTCGCTCGACTGATTGCCAGACCTTCGCCGACTCAAAGCTGACAGGCCGGCCGACACTTTATCTTCCCTTCGACTACCCGCAGCCCGTCTCCGTGCAGCAGCTACCCGCGAATTGCAGCGTGCAAATCGCCCATTTGCCGACAGTCAACCGCACTTGCCGGGCGAAGTTGATCCATCATCAATCAATCTCCCGGGGCTTGCTCTATTTGCCGCACAAGTACGTCGTGCCCGGCGGGCGCTTCAACGAGATGTACGGCTGGGACAGCTACTTCATCATTCGCGGCCTGCTCGAAGACGGCCGCATCGATCTGGCGCGCGACATGGTTGAGAACTTCTTATTCGAGTTGCAGCTATTACAAAAGCATCCTGAACGCCAATCGCACGTATTATCTGACGCGCTCGCAGCCGCCATTCCTCACGTCGATGATCCTGGCCGTGTACGCAGCCGAAAAAGCCGCCGGGCACGAGGATCGCGCATGGCTCGCGATGGCCGCAACGTACGCACAGCGTGATTTCATCTGTGGATGATGCCCGAGCACCAAGCTGGCAAGACGCAACTTTCGCAATACTACGATTTCGGCGAAGGCCCAACCCCTGAAAGCATCGGCGACGAATCCGGCTATTACGAGAAAGTCGCAGCCTTTTTTCTTTCTCATCCAGAGCTGGATCATGGCTACGTGGTGCGGTCGAACGCTCAGCAGCCGCCAAATCACAATGTCGGCCCCGCATACGAAGTGCCAACGTGCGACGCGGCCGCAAAAACCACGCAGCGAGATTGCGATCCATCAGGCCACGTTTATCTAAGCCCCGAGTATTACAAGGCCGACCGCGCCCTGCGCGAATCCGGTTTCGATATTTCCTTCCGCTTCGGGCCCTACGGAGCCGAAACCGATCATTTCGCCCCGGTCTGCTTGAACAGCCTCGTTTACAAAGAGGAGATGGATCTGGCGCAAATGTAGGAAATTCTAGGCCACGAGAAATCGGCGGCGACATTCCGTGAAGCCGCAGAAGCGCGCAAGAAGCAAATCCAAAAATATCTCTGGAATGAAAGCGCCGGAATGTTTTTCGACTACGACTTCGTGACGCACCAGCGTTCGACGTACGAATATCTCACGACGTTTTATCCGCTGTGGGTAGGGCTGGCAACGCCGGAGCAAGCTCGAGCGGTGGACGCGAATTTGAAGCTGTTCGAGCAGCCCGGCGGCCTGGCGATGAGCCGCAACGACAGCGGCGTGCAATGGGATTATCCGTACGAGTGGGCGCCAACGGTGCTACTGGCAGTCGAAGGCCTGCGTCGCTATGGATTCAACGACGACGCCAATCGCATTTCGTACAAGTTTCTTTCCACAGTCGCGGAGAATTTCCGGCGCGATGGCACAATTCGCGAGAAATACAACGCCGTGACGCGTTCCTCCGAAACGCCGGTAAACGCCGGCTACAACCAAAACGTGGTCGGCTTCGGCTGGACGAACGGAGTCTTCCTCTGTCTGCTACACGCCCTGCCGCCAGAAATGGCCGAGCAATTGGCAAAGGAGCAGAGTGGAGCAAGCCAGCAGTGAGGCGGAAATCCTTGTGCGCCGCCGAAACAAAGTGATGGCCCCGCTCCTCCCGAATATCGGAAAGAGCAGGGCAAGTGTGAAGTTGTAAACGGGATAGCCTGTCGATGAAGCCGAGTGCCGTGCACCGGCGAGACCCTTCTACGTGCCGATCTCCATCCAGTTACGCACTAAGCTTCAGCTCGACCGTCCGTTAACTCCGGGGACGACCTCGTCTCCCTTGCTATTGGCCGCCAAAGTTATTTCTGGTGAGTGCTCAATCCGCTTTTCCCTCGCGGACGAATAGACAAGTTGATGCCCTTCCAACTCGCCCGGATAGAACCACTCGACCAGTGCAGGAGGATGTCCTTTTGAGCTTTCCGAGAATGTCAGAATGATCCGGTTCGTGGCGTCTCTGCGTTCGACAGGCAATGTCTGCACGATGGTGATGGGAAAATTGCGAGCTCGGTTGTACACGACGAACGTATTCATGTCAGCGCTCACTCCGGAATCAATGCGCGTGATGTAGTAGGTCCCTGGCGTCAAGATGGTGCCAGGAATTCGTACGGTCTGCTGAACGGTGATGAACATGGATTGATTCATGGTGCCGGCATGAGCGAGAGGTACGAATAATGCCGCGGCAAGTACAGCGCCGCCGGCGATGATCGCAAATCTTCGCATACTCACTTTGCTAGATCCTCCTTCGGGGCTGAGACAGCGAAATGAGCCCACACTAGTTGCGATGCCCGCCTGCTTCCCGCAGTTGCCACTGGAATGAAGTTGACTACGCCAGCGATTCGATGCGGCGATCGGGAATGAACCAGAGCACGGCGATGGCGACATACAGACCTATGGCGATCGAGGGGCGAAGGTAGGCTAGCGGAATCGCGGCGGCGTAACCCAGCAGCGAGATTTTTCCTTTGGTTTCTTTGCCGATGGCGCGGGCCAGCTTTGAATCCGGGCCGTTGAAGGCGATGATGGCGCGCTCCAGCCACAGGTATGCGAACCCCGACATCAGCAGCACTACGCCATAGGAAGCGGTGGGCGTGGCGGCAAAGTGCGTTTCGTCCATCCAGCGAATCACGAAGGGCACTAGCGACAAGCAGAACAGCAGCGCCAGATTGGCCCACAGCGCCACGCCATTGATGCGCTCGGTGATGTGCAGCATGTGGTGATGGTTGTTCCAGAAAAGCCCGACGTTCGTGAAGCTCAGCGCGTAGGTAAGAAGTATCGGGGCGACGGAACCCAGCGCAGAGAGATTTGGCCCTGAGGGCACTTTGATCTCCAGCACCATGATGGTGATGATGATCGCGATCACTCCATCGGTGAACGCTTCCAAGCGTTGTTTGCCCATGGGCGCGGTTTTGAGCTACCTCCTCACCGCCCAATGCAGCCCAATCCCCCCGAATACGAACTCGCGCTCCTCCACCCGCACGTATCCCGCATGCTGCAACAGCGTAGACAGGTCCGCCACGGACACAAAATGCCGCACCGAATCTGGAATGTAGGTATAGACGAGTGGATTCCCGTGAAGCAGCGTGCCCCAGAATGCGCCCTGCGCGTACAAGTAAGCGAGAAATAGAGGACGCAACACGCGGTTTCCCGGCAGGAAAAAATCCAGGCTGACCATCATTCCGCCCGGCCGGGTTACCCGCTTAATCTCCTGCATGGACGCTTTCAGATTCGGAAAATTGCGCAGGCCGTAGCCAACGAAAACGCAATCGAACGATCCGTCGGCGAAGGGCAGCGCGGCAGCGTCACCACAGATTGTCTCGCTCACTCCTCGTCTTCGCGCCACTTGTAGCATCGGCTCGGTGAGGTCCAGTCCAATTACGTGCGCGCGGGGGAACTGCTCCGCCATTAGTTGGGAGAAGTCGCCCGTGCCGCAAGCGAGGTCCAGCACTACCGCATCAGCCGGAAGTGAAGCCTGCTCCACGCCGAGGAGCTTCCAGTGCCGGTCCATGCCATAAGAAAAAGCGCGGGAGATGAAGTCGTAGCGCGGCGCGATGGTCTTGAACATCTCGCGCATCAAGCGCGTATCCTGTCTTTCGCTGGGGATTTTCATCGGCAGTCAGGACTTTATCACCGCTTCGCACGGACGCCTGCGAATTCCGGAGGGTCTAACCCGCATCGTAGATCGCCTGATGGGTCGATTCGCGCCAAGGCGAGGAGTCTCTCGCCGGCTTGGTCCTCGTCGCCAATAGGGCCAGCCTCTGTTCGTGATTCATGGGCTCCCAGGGGACGAGCTTCTCGGCGAGCACATCCATTCTGCGCAGGAGCGTCAACTCCAGGAAAAGTCCCAGAAAATCCAAATCCCGGAATACCAAGGACCCGGACTCTTTCATCTTGCTGCGTATCCGTTCCAGATGGTCGGGCATCTCGGTCCAGTGCAGGCCAGCTCGGTGGTGATGGCAGAGATGGTAGCCTTCGTTCATGAAGTTCAGCTCATCGAATAGCGTCACGGTATTTGCAAAATAATCTTCGGGATGCTCTGGATCGCAGAACGCATGCTGGACCCATGCGGCGATTGCCGTAATGGCATTCATGCACAGAAGAGGCACCAGCACGAATAGGATCCCAATTCTCCAGTCGTAAATAAAAACAGCTGCGAAGAAAACGTAATACCGCGCCATTCCCCAGAACATTCGTCTTCGGTTCTCGTCATCGCCTTCAGCCTTGAAGTAAGCGTAGGGAGCAAACCCCAGGACGGTCCAAATGTTGCCCGCAAGATACCAAAAGAAATCCACTCGACTCGTTCGATCGTATCCACTCGTCGAGGCCGTATCGTCGGGTCCGCCGTTCTTTCTGTGGTGCAGACGCACATGCGCCGTCCGATCCAGTTCCGGAACGTTCCCATACAAATATCCGATGAAGAATTCGACGTAGCGGCCGAACACCTTATCGTATTTCTCGGAGAAATAGCCTTGCCGGCGGTGCGCTTCCAGGTGCTTAGCGCTGAACATCCTCACGAACCGCTGGAACTTGAGGCCGTACAGGGAAAGATAAAAAGCGATCACCAGCAGAAGCCGAGGTTTTCCTAAAACGAGTTGCAGCACGAAAATTGGCACGGCGCTTAGGCTGACGGAGACCATCAGTCGTAACGCGGGCGTGTCTCGCGGATCCCGCAGAACTTTTTGGCCCAGGCGCTCGAGGAACCGGTCGTAAGCCCGGGAGAGAAATTGATACGCCTCGCGCACGGGACCAACCCGCGCGACAAACATGACCGCACCATAACATCCGATGGAAAGCACGGCGACGAGCGACACGGCAACCACGCTGGCAAAAGCCATAAGTGCTGCCCAGCACCGGAATACGAGTTTGGGTTTGGCTCCCAGCCTCATCGCATTCCCATGCGTCTCGGCGCGAGCTTTCACTGGCACGTCGCCAAAATCCGCTTCCGTTAGCTTGCCTGCGAATTGCATGTCCGTTGTTATTCCCACCGACCGGTTGGGTCCGGCGCGATACGCCAAGAATCTACGCTCAAAGAAAGCAAAGTTCCAGCGTTGAAAGGTCGTGCCCGTTAGAAGCACATCTGTGCCCGGGGACTATTGACATCGCGCCATCCTATATATAGGATTCCTATAGTTTCTACGATGATGATCATCTCCAAGATAAAACGCGGCAGCGCGGAATTCGCCATTCTCTCGGTGCTGGCCGAGGAGCGCCTCTACGGCTACCAGATCGCGCGCACCATCGCCGAGCGCACGTCCGGTGAGCTGCGCTTCACCCTCGCCTCGCTTTACCCCATGCTCTACGCTCTCGAGAAGCGCTCCTGGATTGCGGGCACCTGGGAAACCACTCGCGCAGGCCGCAAACGCCGCTACTATCGCCTCACGCCTGCGGGCCGCAAGCAACTTGCCCCCATGCGCAGGCAGTGGGCCGGTTTTTTCCGTGCCATCCAAAGACTCTCCGGTGCCGCTCATGCCTGACTGGCAAAAACTCGTGCGCGAACGCCTCGTTCAGCGGCCCTCCGGCGCCGAGTTCGATCCCCAGGTGAGCGAGGAACTCGCCCACTACCTGGAAGATTTTTACGAAGCCGGGCTGGCCAATGGACTTACCGAACACCAAGCGGTCCAACGCGCGCTCGCGGAAGTTCGCAATTGGCCGCGCCTGGCTCGCAACATCAAATGCGCAATGGAAGGAGGACAGATGTTGAAACAACGCATACAAACGCAATGGATGCCGGGAGTGGTAGCGGCCATCGTAACTGTGGGCGTCTCGGTCGCAGTTAAGAGCGCGGCCTCGGTTCTTGTTCCCGGATCGCGCGCGACCCTGCTCGCCTATGCCGGCTGGCTGCTGCTTCTTGCCGGGATTGGTGCGTTCGCCGCTTACTGGTCTCGCCGCGCAGGCGGTTCAATTGTCAATCGTGCCGCAGCTGCACTGTTTCCGGCGGCAACGATTCTCGGCGCTATCGCCGCCTTGGTGACAAATCCCGAACTAAAAATGGTCGTGGTCGCATCCGTCTTTTCTCCCGGTGATGTGACCATGTTGCGGACCCTCCCAGTAATCGCCAATAGCATAGTTGGCGGGATACTGTTTCCGGCCCTCGCGCTACTGGCTGGCGCTTTGCCATTCTTAAGGGAAAAACCAGCGGGGGGCAGTCCGACATCGCCGGGGACTGTCGCAGCTTAGTGCTCCGGCAAAGCGAATCTCTCGCCAGGGGAAAAAAAGTGCGTTTTTGGCGATTAGAAACGCGATCGGGCCTTTATTTTGTGTAAGTTACAGGCATTTCTAATCGTTTTCGTTGGCGATTAGACCCTCCTTTTGGCGGATGCGGTTCTGACGTCGCCACCGTGCTGGAAACGAATTTCTCTCTGCTGTGGAAAACCCTAGGACTGTACTCTTGCGCAAAATGAGAAGGCGGCAGCCCTATAAACTTGCTAAACACTTTAATATGAGCGACTTGCGCTGGCATGCAAAACCTGTCCCACTTTGGGCCGTAGGTTGCAATCTCCTGCACACCGAGGCAAACGGCCTCCAAGGAGAGATCGATGAAAAAGGCAATTCTGATCGCGATGTTCGGTATCCTCACGATTCCGGCTGTGGCCAGCGCCAACGCTCGTCCGGGCAATGACAACGACGCGACTTCGAGGAATGAGTCTGCAATGGTTTCGACGCAAACCGACATGCAGGCTCAGAATCAGCTCGCTTCGACCGATTCGGACGCCAAGACGGCTCAGGATAATGCTCAGCACCGCGTGGTCGCAGCGAAGACGCACCCGTTCTTCAAGTTTCTGTTCGGCAAGTAACGTCCAAGCGCGTAGCCGGCTGAGCGTGAACGGCTGCCAGCCCTGCCTCGCGGCTACGCGTTGTTGCGGTGAGAACTCGGAATGAACTGGCCACGCAGTTCGTCCATTTCCCTTGTTCCCCAGCGTGATTCTGCAATTGCTTTATTGTATGGCGAGGATCCCTGCTTTAATTTGCAGGCTACGGTCCAGCGCTAAAGCGCATTGATCAAAGGCGCCTCTTCTCCGGAGCGCTGAAGCGCCCCTCCTCCGCATAAAAGCGGAGACTCCCACCTGGACATGCAAAACCTGGACAGTTGAAGCCAGTGTGATTTTGCAGGCACTCGAGGGCCGGATGGCAATTGACGCCGGGGTTGTATATTCTCGGGCCATGGCGCGCTGGACGGCACGTTCTCCGACTTCCGGGTTGATCCTTGGCTTCGTGGTCATAATCACCGCTGTTGTGGCTTACTCGAGCCTACATCGCGCGGCAGATTTCAGGCTTGCGTGCGCTGCAGAACAATATTGCCGAGCGCAATCGGCGGGATTCGCTGCAGCTTTTGCGCATTCAAAATGACCTCAATGCGGTGGGGCTTTCTCTGCGCGACATTCTGGACGAGAGCCAGGCATATCCTCTGACGGCTTGGCCGGGGCAATTCCAGCGAATCCGAGTGGATCTGGATGACGCGCTGCGCAAGGAGGAAGAGCTGGCCGTGGCTCCGCGCAGCCCCGGACAGCGGGAGTATCTCGCGGCGGCGCTGGGGCTATTTTGGGATGGCGTGGGGCAGATGTTTGGGCTGGCGGCGGACTCGCATACCGCAGAGGCCCGCGAGCTGATTCGCGGGCCGTTGCTGACGCAACTGGCGGCGCTCAGCACGGACGTGGACCGGCTGCTGGTGGAAAACAACGAAAACCAAAAGGACGCGGCGGCGCGCGCGAACGAGATTTACGATCGCGTCGAGCGGCAGGTACTGTGGTTCTTGAGCGCCACGCTGGCGGCAATTTTGCTGACCAGCTTGTACGTCATTGACGCCAACCGGCGTTTATTTGCGCAGCTTGCGGCGCTATCGGAACAGCGCAGCGAGCTGGCGCAGAAGCTAATCTCCACGCAGGAATCCACGCTGCGGCATATTTCGCGCGAATTGCACGATGAATTTGGGCAAATATTGACGGCGGTAGGCGCGATGCTGGGACGCGCGGAGCGTCACGCGCCGGCGGATTCGCCGCTGCGCACGGAACTGCGCGAAATATCGGGGATCGCGCAGGAGACGCTGGAAAAGGTGCGCATGCTTTCGCAGGCGCTGCATCCGGTGATGCTGGAGGAAGCGGGGCTGGAGCCCACCGTGCGATGGTATGTGGCAAACGTCGAGAAGCAGACGGGATTGAAGATTTCCTACGAGGAAAGCGGCGAGCCATTCGCCGTGGATGGAGGGGCGGCGATTCATATCTACCGCGTGCTGCAGGAAGCGATAAATAATGCGGCGCGCCATTCGGACGCGAAAGAGGCGTGGGTGCGTTTGCGATTCAGGGGCGAAGGGCTGGATGTGGAGGTGGAAGATCACGGAAAAGGATTTTCGCGGCAGGCGGTGAATCGCGGGATTGGATTGGTGGCGATGCGCGAGCGGGCGGAATTGCTGAATGGCAGGCTGGAGTTTGAGACTCCGACGTGCGGGGGAACGCTGGTGCGATTGCTCGTGCCGCGCGAGAAGGCGGAGCCACATGGCTAAGAAAATCGCTGTGCTGCTGGTGGACGATCACGGCTTGGTGCGCCAGGGTTTCCGGCGGATTATCGAGGACGAACCCGATTTGGAGGTCGTTGGCGAAGCCGGAAACATGGAGGAGGCGGTGCGGCTGGCGTTGGAATTGAAGCCAATCGTGGTGGTGATGGACTGCGCGCTGCCGGGCGGCAGCGGGATTACGGCTACGAAGCAGATTCTGGAGGCGTTGCCGGAGACAGCCGTGCTGATGCTGAGCATGCATTCGGAAGATACGCTGGTGCAGCAGGCCTTGGCGGCTGGCGCGCGCGGCTACATCCTGAAATCGGCGATCGATCTGGAATTGCCGGAGGCCATACGGCGCGTCGCGGCCGGAGAAGTAATCTTAGCGCCGCAGTTGAAAGGCAGCGAGACGCTGAAGGGCGAGCGCAAGTCCGCGCTGACACCGCGCGAGCTGGAGATTTTGCAGCTGATTGTGAATGGAAAATCGAACAAAGAAATCGCCGGGGATCTGGGATTGAGCGCGAATACGGTCGCGGTGCATCGCGCGAATATCATGGAAGCGCTGGGGATTCATAAGACGGCGGAGTTGGTGGTGTATGCGATCCGCAATGGGCTCGCGAATGTGCCCTGATTTGCATAGCGTAAAGCCTTCTACCCCAACCAAATACCTGCTTCACGGTATTGCCCTTGGGAGCGTCACGCCTTAGGCTGGCGACAATTCCGTACCCCTAGCTACGAAGATTGAGACTGAAACGCAAACCCCGGCTACCCAAAGGGCCGGGGTCTGTTTTTCTTACAGATTAAACGTGGCGGAAATTGTGACGGGAAGGCGTGGATGACGCCCTCGGCGATGCTTGACGTCGCGTTCCGCGGATGATTGGCGCACCCTGGTTACGGCTTGCTCGTCTGATGCCGCCAGGGACGGCGGCGCTACTTGGCTGTGCTCCGCGAATGAGTGGCGCTCCTGGGTTACGGCCTGCTCGTCTGATGCCGCCAGGGACGGCGGCGGTGCTTGGCGCCTGGCTCGTGTCGCGTCTTTCTTCGGCTATTCGTCCGCGGACGGATGGCTGAAGATTGGCGCTACACGAGCCGGCACAGGTGGCGGCTTGCGCCGCTTACAACGGTTCGTTAGCCCTTTTGTTCACAGGTCTCACTGACCATCTTGAGGTTCGTCACCCGCAAGTGATTTTGCGGCGAGGCGTCGCCGGATTGCTTGTTTTGGTCTTCCGATTTCTGCGGAATCGTGCCCGTCAGAGTGACCGTGTGTCCCACATGCGGCGCGAATTTGACTGTCTTGCTGTGAACGTCCCAGAGTTTGCCGTTTTCGTCGAGCAGTGAGAACGTGTTGCCGCTTTTCTGCAGGCAGCCAGTGACCATTTGCGTTGAATCGCTGGGATTGTCTTGTGCCTTGGAAACGCCCGGCAAAGCCAACGTGGCGGCCAGGGCCAGCGCTCCGATCGCTAATTTCAGACTCATGATTCCCTCCCCAGGATATCGCCGACGCACGCGAGGACGCGATTGTGCGCCCGCGCCGGCTCCGAGGGGTGAGCTTGCGCTTGTTCGGAGTTCGTCGCTATCGGGCGAATCACTTATCAGGGCAGGCGGAATTGCGTAAGAGATCGAGGCGCGTCAGCGACGGGCTTCGAGGACTCTTTCGAAGAAACGGCGGAGCTCGACGGGCGATTCGAGAGAGTAGCGCGCGGCGGTGGCGCGTCGCCGGCCCACCAGGATGGAGATGCCGGACATGCGGGCGAAGACCGGTTCGTCGCCGACGTCGTCGCCGGCATAAATCAGCAGCGATTCCATGTGGCCTTCGCGGGAGAGGAGGAAGCGGATGGCGGTCCATTTATCGACGCCCGAACCGGGGAAAATTTCCCAAACTTTTTTTCCGCCGCTGAGGCGCAAGCCGCGATTGGCGGCGATGGTCTCGTTGACGATGAACTTGGTGCGCGCGGAGACGGCGCGGCTGGCTTCCCGGTAGTGGACGGCGAGAGTGGATTCTTTGACTTCGAGGCGCACGCCATCGAGTCCGGCGAGCTTTTCTTTGAGCTGCTCGGTGGCTAAGGCCAGAAGGCGGCGCTCGTCGCGATTCGCGAGCGTGATGCGGTGGCCGCGAGCATCTTGGATGGAATAGCCCTGGCAGCCGACGTAACAGATGCCCGGCAGGCCGACGCGTTTGCGCACATCGGCGAGGCTGCGGCCGCTGACAATGCCGACCATTACGTCGTTACGAGCCAAGTCAGCCAGCACCTGGCGCGCCGGCTTGGCGAGGCGTACGGAGCCCGGATGGCGCTGGATTTTCACCAGGCTGCCGTCAAAATCCGTGAGCACCGCAACCGAGCGGGCTTCCCGCAGATCATCGGCGATTTCATCCCAAGCCGTGGAAAGATTGCGCGGCGAGCCGAACTGCGCGGCGGCGGAGATCGGGACGATTTTGTGCTGACGTCCCCGGCCGCGGCCTTTGCCGGCGAGCTCGAGGACCTTACCGCGCTCCTTTTCCAGGGTGGTCATGCCTCCACTTTCTCAGGTTTTTCGATGCGGATTTCCGAGAGCGCGGTTACGAGATTGCCGGCCCAGCGGTAAATATTGTTCTCGCGCACGATGCGGCGCATGGCGGCCATGCGTTTTTCCTGCTCGTCCACGCCCATGCTCAAGGCTGTATAAATTGCCGTGGCCAGCTGTTCGACGTCATAGGGATTGACCACCAGAGCATCGGCCAGCTCGCGAGCCGCGCCGGTGAAGGCGCTGAGAATCAGAACGCCGCGTTCGTCATCGCGCGCGGCGACGAATTCCTTGGCCACCAGATTCATCCCATCGTGCAGCGAGGTGACCAGGCAGAGATCGGCGGCGCGATAGAAACGCTCGATTTCATGATGATCGTGATGGCGCTCCAGAAGAATTATGGGCTTAGCCTTGGCGGATTTGTATTTGCTGTTGATGCGCTGTGCTTCTTCACGAACCTCAACGAGAAGATCGCTGTAGCGTTTGATATTGGTGCGGCTGGGGGCGCCGATCTGTACGAAGCTGAACTCGCCCTGATAATACGGGTGCTCATCGAGCATGCGCTCAATGGCCCAGAAGCGCTCGAGGATTCCCTTGGTGTAGTCCACGCGGTCGACGCCGACGCCGAGATAGCGGACATCGATTCCGAGTTCATCAAGAATCTTGCGGCGGCCGAGAGCGCGCTCGCCGTGGGTATCGCCGCGCTTGGGATCGGCGTAAGCGACGCTGATCGGAAATGGGCGAACGAGGGTCAGGTGGCCCTGGCGGCTGACGGCGAAACGGTCCCAGTCGGTTTTGGCTTCCAGGGTGCGGTCAACGGTCTCGAGGAAGTTATTGCAATGGGCTTGAATGTGGAAGCCGATGAGATCGGCGCCGAGCAAGCCGTTCAGAAGCTCGCGTTGCCAGGGGCAGATGCGGAAGGCCTCGGGATTCGGCCAGGGGATGTGCCAGAAGATGGCGATGCGCGCGTCGGGGCGCTGCTCTTTGATCAGGCGCGGGAGAAGAGCGAAGTGATAATCCTGAACGAGGACAACAGGTGATTCCGTTCCGGCCATCTCGTCGAGGGCGATCTTTGCGAATTTCTCGTTGACGCGTTGATACTGAAACCAATCGTCGGGGCGAAAGAGCGGGCGGGTGTGGGCGATGTGGCAGAGAGGCCAAAGGCCCTCGTTGGAGAAGCCATAGTAGTAGCCGTCTTCTTCCTCTTTGGTGAGCCAGACTCGCCGCAGCGTGTAGCGGGGATCGTCGGGAGGAATGCGCAGTCGGTCATTTTTGTCCACGACTTCGCGATCGGCGTTGCCCGAGCCGTGGGCGATCCAGGTGCCGTCGCAGGCGAGAACCACGGGTTCGAGGGCGGTGACGACGCCGCTGGCCGGCACGATGGTGCGGATCGAGCCATCCTGATCGTGAACGTGGAGGTAAGGCTCACGATTGGAGACGACGAAGAGCGCCGCGTTCTGCAATTTACCGAGGACGCTGACGCGCAGGCGCTCGGCGGTCCACATGGACTCGCCAGCCTCGCGCAGGCGGGCTTCCTCATCCGCGGCGGCGCGCGCAGCATCCAGACTTTGCGCCATCTGTGCGGCTTCGTGCGTCAGCGGCGCGAGAATGCCGGAGCGATCAGGAGGCTGCGCGGAAGCTTTGCCGAGGCGCAATGAGCGCATCCATCCGGCGATGCGCGCGATGGAATCGCGGAACACCCATCTGGTTATGGCCAGAGCTACCAGAGCGATGAAAAGAGTTTGAAGCAGGGCGTGAACGAGAGTGTCGCGCCACATGCGGCGAGTGGCCTGTTGGATGAAGCTGGCGTCACTGACCAGCGCGAGCGAGCCGACCAGAGCGTCGTTGGAGCGGATCGGCAGGGCGTAGAGGTGCATTTGGCCTTTATCGCCGGCGTCAAAAAATTGGTGGCAGCCCGCGTCGTTCTGGCACGAACGTGCGAATTGCGAAGCGCGATTGAGAATGGCCAAATCCAGACCGTCACTTGATCCCAGCAACTTGCCCTGGGGATCGAGAACGGCGATGCCGAGAATGTGGTCGCGATGGCCGAGGCGTTCGATGGTGCGATGGATGGTGGCTTCCGAGTGGCTGGCGATCTCGGCTTCGAAATCATCCTGAAGGCTTTGTCCCAGCACTTCAGCGCGGCGCTGCAGGTCGCGGCGCAAAGTGCGATCCTGCGTGCGCACCTGGTAGGCAGCGAAGATGAGGGAAACGACGGCGACGCTAAGCACTAGCGGCGCGACTATTCTCATGCTCAGACGCATGAGCGAATTCGAGTCTTGATCGGCCATAGTTCGAGAATCAGCTCATGTGCGAGCGCAAAGCGCTCAATTCACGTGCGTGCGCAGAGCGCTCGACTGGCTCTGGTTGGGCGGGGATGCCATCGGAGCCAGACAGCACACCGGGACGAATAGCCCGCCCCGAAAAAACCAGCTGACATCGCGGCGCTCCGCCACGGCGCCGGGCACACCAAAACCGAGAGGGCGGACTGCTTGATAATAGCAGACGCCCTCCCAAATGGCGCGATGCAAATCGCTGAGGAGATTGTTAATTACTTGGCTACCTTGAGATTGTTCGTGACCGAGAAGACGTTGGTCACCGTATTGGCGCGGACATTCGCTGCGTCTTTGTCGGCCTGATTATCCACCACGCCTTCCAGGGTCACATGACCTCCCTTGACGATGATGTGGATGGAGGCGACCGATGACCAACCGTATTTCTCGAGAGACGGAAACCCGTAAATAGCGCGGAATTCAGCGCGACGGATCTGGTCATCGTCGGGCGACGGGGGCAGAATTTCGATATTATTGACGACCTTTTCGACGCCTTCGACTTTCTTCACGGCCGATTCGGCATCGTCCTTCAGTACCCCGTGCGTGCTGATGACCTGGCCTTCCAGCGTGACGGTAGTGCCGTCAACGCTGTACGCGAGGTTGTCGAAAATCGAGTAATAGGGCAACAGCAGGAGCTGATGCCGGACTTCCCTCTTTATATTTTCTTCTAAACGGGCATCGCCTCGATTCTGCGTTTGCTGAGCCGTGGCGCGAATCGCGGCGGCAGCCGTAGCTTGCGGCGCCATCGCTAGTGCCCAGCCGAAGAGAGCGAATACCGTCAATATTAGCGCAAACCCACCTGACTTCTTCGCGGCGTTCATAGCAGCAGCCTCCTGACATCCGAACATTGGATGTGGGTGATGCGGAATTGGAGTCAAAGCAGGCGAGAATTGAAATTCGAACGCAGGGAGTTCGGCCAGAGGGTCAGGAGGAGACGGGAATGAAGCGCTGAGCGCGGGCAAGAACGCCCGTTCGCAGGGGGTTTATTCCGCCGGAGAATCAGTGCTCGGAAATTGTGAAGTCCACGATGGAATGGCCGTTGGGAACCACGTTGACTTTTTTGTCCCACGTAAGCGGGTCGGTGAAGAACAAGCGCTTGGTCTTGGTTTGGGTTCCGACGTCCAGCACGGGCTCCTCGCGAGCCACGCGCCAGCCCTCGTGCCAGGCGACGATTTCGTATTCGCCAGGCGGAATGTTATTGAGGCGGAACTCGCCGCGCTCATCCGTGATTGCGTAGTAGGGATGATTCACGATGAGGATGACTCCGTTCATCCAGATGTGACCCGCATTGCACTTCAGGTCGACCGTGCCGGTTTTACGCATGGTGCGCGTCAGCGTTACGCCCGTCATGGGGAAGGGCAGATTGTAGTCCACCGCACCCATCATGTGGATGGTGTGCAGGATGGGGTCGCTGCTCTTCATTCCGAAATCGGTGCCGGCTTGCACAAGCGAGATGTGCGGGACATAGCGGCAATGCTGCTGATCCAGGATGCGACGCGCCTCGGGAAGATCCCAGGCCTTTCCTTTGGTCACGCCGCGGAGGAAGACGACGGTATTCGCCACTCCGTTTTCCGGGCCGATTTCGAGCCGCTCGAGATTGCGCGTTCCGGTGTGTTCGGGATCGCAGACATTTGGGTCCTTGGTGATCGGCAGCGTAATTGGCTTGGGCTTCTCGCCGGTCCATTTGACGACTCCGGTGATCGAGCCTCCGTCCGATACGGTGACGACTTCGTAGGCGGCTTGCGAGCGGGCTTGCGGGCAGGTGGATAAGGCCGCGGCGAGAATGGCCGCGACGCCGCAGAACTTATACCGCTTCATTGCGTAACCCCTTCCTCATGCGCCTTGCGAGGGTGGCGGTTCAAGTTATCTTCGGAACGGCAGCCGCGTGAATCGCTTGCGGAAAACATCTTATCTGTCCATCGCTACCTTGGCGGTTGCCTTAGCAGCCTGCCGCGATGTCTTGGCCGAAGAGTGCGCTTGCAGCGATCGCAGATAGTGAACTAAGTCCCAGGCCTGATCGGGAGAGACGTAATCGGCGAAGGAAGGCATGGGCGTGCCGTCGAGGCCGGTCATGAAGATGCGGTATAGGTCTTCGTCCGAATCGCCACATTTAAAGCGTTTGAGCGCGGTGAAATTGTACGGAGTGATGGGATTGTCCTTGTCATCGCGCAGGGTTGAGGCCGCCGGGCCGTTGCCGCTGCCGGTCTCGCCGTGACATTGCACGCATTTGAGCGTGGTTTGGTAGAGAACCCCGCCGCGCTCCCGGCTTTCGGGAGTGTCCGGCGTTTCGGGCGTAATTTTGACGGGAGCGTCGGGTTTTTCCTCGCGGAAACGCGGTGAAAAAGTCTTGATGTAGGCCACCAGATCAGCGCGCTGCTGTTCCGTCAGCGGCCCCCATGAAGGCATTGCCGTGGTGTCCAGGCCGCGGCCGATGGTGCGGAATAGGTCTTCATCGAGGGGGATGCTGCCGGTTGGCGTGGAGCGGCATTTGAAAATCCCGAGTGTGAAATCGCGCGGTTTGGGATTGACATAAGGCGCGTTCTCGCCATTGCCATCACCGTCTTTGCCGTGGCAGCCGATGCAGAAGCGGCGGAAGAGATCTTTGCCGGCGTGCGCGTTGCCCGTCCATTTGCCGATGTGGCTTTCCTGGGCAGTTGCTGCGGGCGTACAGGAAAGGAGAATTGCCAGGCCCACGATTGCGAGGGCGAACCCCGCCGTCGCGCGCGGAAGCGCCTGGCCGAGCGAGATTTTGATCTTGCAAGCCCCCAGCATGGACAGCACCCCTGCCTAGGAAAAAAACCGAGTGACCCCTCGTACCAATCTACCGCCGTCGAGAGGGCGGACAAGTCCGTAGCTAAATCCGTGTTCACAATCGAACACGCGTGGCTTTGAGAGCACAACGCCAGGGGTGACAGAAGGCGTGCATGGCGTGCAACAGATTCGGACGGGGACTTGGACATCGGGCGGGGTCCCGGAAAACACGCGGAAAATCGCGATATGAAAAATGAGATTGTTATGAATCCCTACAGAAAATCCCTGCCGCTAAATAATGGAACTGCGAGAGGTGATACGTGAAACCCTTTGTAGCGAGCGGGGTTCTAAGTACGTGGGGTCGTTTGAATCCGCAGGAAGGCTTCCAGCCGCAGCGCTGGAGTTGTGGCCAGAAGCGGTCTTGCGGGAACCTGCAGAGGTGGTTCGTGGCTCAGTAGCTTCTCTAGATCACGTTAGACTGTTCATCTTGGAGGACAAAGTGAAAAGAAGTCCTGGAATTATCGCAATCATAGTTTTGGTGTTGGTGGGATGGCTCGCAGTGCCAGCCGGCGCTCAGATCAAAGCAACGCCGGACACTGCGCGTCCTGGTCCTGTTTATGATGCGAGCAAGGAAATTACGCTCACAGGCACGGTCAACAACGTCGTGAAACAGCCGACTGGCGAGATGATCGCCGGCGCGCATTTGATTGTCGCCACGAAGCAAGGCGCTGTGGATGCGCATATCGGCAGCCACGCGCTGCATGGCCCGAAAGCGATGGCCGTCAAGGCGGGAGACTCGGTCAAGTTGGTGGGAGTGATGGCCACGATCAACCACAATCAGGTGTTTCTGGTGCGCACCGTGGAAGATGGTGGGCACACCTATACGATTCGGAACGAAAATGGCCTGCTAGTTACGCAAATGCCCGCGCGCGGCGACTCGACGACGCCCCTGAAAGGGAGTCTCCGATGAAGTGCAAACTCCTACTTGCTAGTCCTCGTCGGCTTCACCATCGTTTCGCTGGCAGCTTGCGGAAGCGGCTCTTCGAATCCAACCGAGATTTCCTTCAACGTTGCGCCCCCGGCCGATTTGCAGGTTGGTGGAACAGCAACAATCAGCGCTACGGTGTTTAACAACAACAATACTGGCGTGAACTGGACCGTGAGTTGTGGGAGTGCCGATTGCGGCTCGTTCAATCCAACCAGCGGCGCAAGTACGGTATATACGGCGCCTGCGGCCGTTCCGTCGGGCAACACGGTAACGATCACGGCGACGGCGGCTGCCAAGAGCTCGGTCACTGTAATGGCAACCGTAACTATTACCAGCGGATCGACCGGTACCGCCCTCAACGGACAGTATGCGTTTCTAATTTCCGGTTCGGACTCGAACGGCAGTTACGTCGCAGCGGGCAGCCTAGTCGCCGACGGGAATGGAAACATTACCGGCGGTGAGGAAGATCTATGCGATTTCACCGGCTGCTTCTCCGGCCTCGAATCCGGGACCTTCTCAACAGGAAGTGACGGCCGAGGGTCAATCAATATCTCAAGCTCAGGCTTGGGACCGCAGACTTTCGATATCGTCGTAACTTCCAGCTCTCATGCGCTCATCATTGAGTTCGACGGGAGTGCATCGTCGAGTGGAACGCTGGACCTTCAGGATGCCACAGCGCTTACTGCATCATCGGTCTCTGGCGGCTATTCGATGACGCTGAGTGGTTTCGACATTAGTGGGGCGACCGCGGTGGCAAACGCTTTTGGAGTAGTTATGACTGCGGACGGGTCGGGAGGATTCCCCAGTGTGAGCATCGATCAAAACGATGGCGGGAATTTTACTCCGTCGCAAAGCGATGCTCTCAGCGTGCAGTCCGGGCCCGATCAATTCGGCCGAGTTCAGATTAGCGACGGCACGACACTTGAGTTCGCTTACTACATCGTGAACGCAAAGGCGCTCCGCGTAATAGAGCTCGACGGCAATTTCCTGACGAGCGGCAGCGCATACACCGAGGGAACGGGATCACTCAGCGTGGCAAACCTTGCTGGGAATTCCGTCTTTACGGTTAGCGAAGTGGAAACCGCCAAGGGTGGCCCCGCTGGAGTAGGCGGCGAATTCACGGCGACCGACAGCGGGAGCATCGCGCCCGGCTTTGTGGATGTAAACGACGATGGGTCTCTTTCGACCGGGTCGATCGCCGGTAGTACGCTATCGAGCTTCTCAGGTGCTCGCGGCATGCTCGTCTTAAGCGGAGGTGTTTCGTCAGATATCACCCAGTTCCAGGTTTATCTGGTCGATCCGGGCGTAAACATTCTTGATCCCACGAATTCCACCGGCGGTGGCGGAGCGCTGCTACTCGACACCGACTCCAATGCCGTGGGCGCCGGGACGATCATCCCAGTAACCTCGGGCGCGCAGTTCAGTGGCAATTACGGATTAAATGTTCAGGCACTTACCTCTAACAATGAAAACGATCTTGAGGGACAGGTGATGGCCGCTAGCTCGGCGCTCAACGGGAACGGCGACCTTAACAACTTTCCCACCCAGCTTCTATCGGCGGAAACTCTTACCGGAAGCTTCACGCCCGACAGCAGCAATCCGGGCCGATTTACGGGTTCGCTGATGGTCGGAAGCTTCGGAACGTTCGATCTTGTCTACTACCAAGCCTCCAATTCTCAAATCGTGATCGTGGAGATGGATAAGGGACAGATTGGCACCGGAGTTTTGGTGGCGCAGTAAGATCGATCGGGACGGGCGGCGGCGGTAGGCAACGGGTCGCCGCCCGTTCATCTCACTTCTTGCTTAAATTATTGCCTGCAGCTTTGTCTTCAGCGCTGCGGCGTCAGTCTGTCCAGTCGAATGATTTGGAGAGGGCGCGGCGCCATAGCCGGTAATGTTCTTCGCGTGTCGCTTCATTCATTGCCGGTTGCCACGTTCGATCTACCGCCCAGTTGGCGCGCAACTCTTCCAGATTGCTGAAATAGCCCACGGCCAGGCCTGCGGCGTAGGCGGCGCCTAGCGCCGTTGTTTCCTTGCTGGCCGGGCGCACGACGGGACGATTCAGGATATCGGCCTGAAATTGCATGAGCAGTTCGTTTTCCACCATGCCGCCATCGGCGCGGAGGACATCGAGGCGAATGCGCGCGTCGCGTTCCATCGCTTCGACCACATCGCGCGTCTGAAACGCGGTTGCTTCCAGAACCGCGCGCGCCAGGTGACCTTTGTTTGCGTAGCGCGTGAGCCCGGCGATTACCCCGCGCGCCGTCGCTTTCCAATGCGGGGCGTAGAGGCCGGAAAATGCGGGTACGAAATAGACGCCGCCGTTGTCCGCGACGCTGCGCGCGAGCGTCTCGATGTCGTTGCTTTTCGCGATCAGGCCGAGATTGTCGCGCAGCCACTGCACCAGCGCTCCGGTGATGGCGATGCTGCCTTCCAGCGCGTAGGAGGCCGGCTGGGTCCCAAATTTGTAGGCCACTGTGGTAAGCATGCCGTGCGTTGACGCAACCGGCCGTGCGCCGGTGTTCAGAAGAAGAAAGCAGCCCGTGCCGTAGGTATTCTTCGCGTCGCCCGGCGCGAAGCAGGCTTGCCCGACGAGCGCGGCTTGCTGATCGCCGAGAATACCGGCGATGGGCACGCCTTCGATCGCCGGTAGATTCGCTTTAGCGAATATTTCGCTGCTGGAACGAATCTCCGGAAGAATTGCGCGCGGAATCGCGAACGCCGCGAGGATTTCGTCATCCCACGCCAGCGTTTCGAGATTCATCAATTGCGTGCGGCTGGCGTTGGTCGCGTCCGTGACGTGAATGCCGCCGCGCGTGCCGCCTGAGAGCTTCCACAATAGAAATGTATCGATGGTACCGAAAAGCAGATCGCCGGCTGCGGCCTGCGCGCGGGCATTGGGCGCGTTGTCGAGCAGCCAGCGAATTTTCAGGCTGCTGAAATAGGTCGAGAGCGGAAGACCAGTTTTCGCGCGAAAGCGATCCTGGCCGCCATCATGGCTGAATTCGGCTACGTCACCGGCCACGCGCGTGTCTTGCCAGACGATAGCGTTGCCGAGCGTGGCGCCGGTGCGGCGATTCCAGATGAGCGAAGTCTCGCGCTGATTGGTGATGCCGATAGCGGCGAGATCGGCAGGACGCAGAGACTTTTGCGCCATCGCGGCGGCGATCACTTCCTGGGTGTTGCGCCAGATTTCCTCGGGATTGTGTTCGACCCAGCCGGGCCGCGGATAGATTTGCTCGTGCTCTTTTTGCGCGACGGAGACGGTGCGACCGGCGCGATCGAAGACGATGAAACGGGTGCTGGTGGTGCCCTGGTCGATCGCGCCGATGTAGTCAGCCACGGCGAGATTCTAGCGTAGCGCCGGCAGCTTGCCGGCGATTTTTCCACGCGGCAGCACCAGGCAAAAAAAGCCGGCTGGCAGCCAGCGCTACGCGAGCTTCTTCTTCAGGATCGGTTCAATCGGACCAATGCTTGGGCACGCGGTCCCAGCGGTGCAACTTTAGTTCGGCGACCAGCGCGGCGTCGAAAGAGCCGGCGTCGCTGGTGGCGATATTTTCGCGGACATGCTTCGGCCGACGCATGCCAGGAATGATTGTGCTGACATCCGGATTCGAGAGAATGAAGCGGAACGCCATTTCTGGCAAACTCATCGTCGGCGGGACGATTTTCTTTAATTTCTCGACGCGATTGACCGTGCTTGCCAGATTTTCCGGGCCAAAGTAACCGCCGCGCCAGTCGCCCGGCGGAAATTTCGTGTCCAGCGTCAGCTTGCCACCCAGGCTGCCTTCATCGAGCGGCACGCGCGCAATCACGCCGATATTCAGCTCGCGGCAAACGGGGAAAAGCTTGTCTTCCGGCGCCTGATCGAAAATGTTGTAGATCACTTGCACCGCATCCACGAGGCCGGTTTTCAGCGCGCGGATTCCGTTGTTAGGTTCCCAGCGATTCAGGCTCAGACCAAAGAAGCGAATCAGCCCTTCGGATTTGAGCTTGGCGACGGTGGCCGAAAAATCAGGATCGTCAGTCCAACTATCGTCCCAGACGTGGAACTGAAGCAGATCGATCGAATCAACTCCCAGATTTTTGCGAATCAAATTCGCATACTTGAAGACATGTGCCGCAGGAAACACATCCTGATAGGAATCGCGCGGCGAGCCGGGCCATTTGTCGTTCTTCGGTGGAATTTTCGAAGCCGCATACAGGCGCTTGCCGCGATTCTGCGCCAGGATGCGCCCGAGCATCGCGTCACTTTTGCCATCACCATAGGCCCAGGCCGTATCAAAAAAGTTGCAGCCCAAATCAACGGCCAGTTGCATGGCTTCGAGCGATTCCGCATCGTCCGAGCCGGTCCAGCCGCTGACGCCCCAGAGCCCGTGGCCGATTTCGCTGACGTCCCAGCCGGTACGCCCGAATTTTCTGTATCGCATCCATCCTCCGTGAGGGAGCAGTTGTATCGCCCAGCCGGTGGCGGCGAGGCGCGATTATAAAACGGCATTACCGGGCCGAAAATTTGTAAATGGTCTCGCTGTGAAATTCGGTGCCGGGCCGCAACACAGTCGAAGGAAAATTCGCATGGTTGATCGCATCCGGGAAATGCTGCGTCTCGAGACACAAAGCGCTGAACGGTGGATAGGCCGCGCCGCGCTTGCCGATGATGGAGCTATCGAGATGAATCGCCGAGTAAAACTGCACCGCAGGCTCGGTGGTCCAGACCTCCATTTGCCGGCCACTCGCCGGATCGACTACGCGCGCGGCGAAACGCAATTCGCCCGCATGTCCGTTTAGGACGTAGTTGTGATCGTAGCCGCCGGGATCGGGTTTCAATGCATCAATGCGCTCGCCGATGGCGGTGGGACGCGTGAAGTCCAGCGGCGTATTTTTCACCAGCTTGATTTCCCCGGTCGGGATCAACGTCGGGTCGTCCGGAGTGTAGGAATCAGCGTTGATGGTCAAAACGTCGCTCAAAATATCGCCGCTTCCCGCGAGATTGAAGTAACTATGATTGGTGAGATTCACGAGGGTCGCTTTGTCGGTCGTGGCGCGGTATTCGATCTTCAGCGCGTTGCCGTCGATGAGCGAATAGACGACTGCGACCGAGAGATTGCCGGGAAAGTTTTCTTCCCCGTCGGGGCTGAGATAGCTAAGTCGCACGGAGGCCGCATTCGCGTCGGTGAATGATTCCGCTTTCCAGACGCGCTGGTCGAAACCGATCTTTCCACCGTGAAGCATGTTGGGGCCGTTCGTCGCAAGAGTGTACTGCTTGCCGTCGAGCGTAAATTTGCCTTTGGCAATGCGATTCGCGACGCGCCCGATAATCGCGCCAAAATATGGGTGGCGCACCTGGAGATAGCCTTTCAGGTCGTCAAAACCCAGCACCACGTCTCCGGACTTGCCGTCGCGGTCGGGCATCCAAAGTTCCGTGATGATCCCGCCATAGGTAATGATTTTCGCCGTAGCGCCCGTGGCGTTTCGGAGAGTGTATAGGTCGATGACCGTCCCGTCATCGAGCTTTCCGAATGTGCCTTTCTCAACGCTGGGTTTCACAATTACCTCGCTGCGCCGGTGCACGTGAAAACTCATGCCGCTCAGGCCCGCAAACATCACTATCGTTCCCAGAATTACTGCCAGGCGCATTTGGTTTCCACGACACGCTGAATTCTTGACTCCCGGGCCGCGATTGTGGCGCCGGAACGCGTTCCGCGGCGACGCGCGTTATATCATAGTCGCGGATTGCGCCGTTCGTGCGTCTAATCTGCTCTCTAGGAAAGACACCAAAGCATGCTTGAGAAGGACACGCTGAAGGAATTTCTGGCTGCCGTCGAGCGCCTGGATGCAGGCTTCGCCAATCTGCCGCAATTCGATGCGGTAGTTTTGGGCCGCGAAGGCATCGCTGAAGTTCTCTCCCAGGTCGCGAGCAAACTGAAAAACAACTACCCGTATTTTCATCCTCTTTACGCCGGGCAAATGCTGAAGCCGCCGCATCCGGTGGCGCGGCTGGCTTATGCGCTGGCGATGTGGATCAATCCGAATAATCACGCGATCGATGGCGGGCGCGCCAGCTCGGCGATGGAAAAGGAAGCTGTCGCTGAACTCGCGGCGATGTTCGGATGGAAGAATCATCTGGGCCATCTTTGCAGCGGCGGCACAGTTGCCAATTTGGAAGCGCTTTGGGTCGCCGGCCGCGTGCATCCGGACAAGAAGATCGTCGCTTCCGATCAGGGCCATTACACGCATTCCCGAATCAGCGGCGTGCTGCGGCTGGAATTCGAAGCCATCGCCAGCGATCGCCGCGGGCGCATGGATCTCGATGCGCTGGAACGGAGGCTGAAGCGCGGAGATGTTGGCACGGTGGTCGCGTCCATCGGAGCCACCGCGACGGGCGCGATCGATCCGCTGGCCGAAATCCTTGCGCTGCGCGAAAAATACGGCTTTCGCGTTCACGCCGACGCAGCCTATGGCGGCTACTTTACGCTAGCGCGCAATATAGGCGTCGAAGCTCGCAAGGCTTTCGATCTGCTTGCCGAAGTGGACTCCATCGTGGTTGATCCGCACAAGCACGGGCTTCAGCCGTACGGATGTGGTTGCGTGCTCTTCCGTGATGCTGCGGCGGGTCAATATTACAAGCACAACTCGCCCTACACTTATTTCAGCTCGGGCGATCTACATCTTGGGGAGATCAGCCTGGAATGTTCGAGGGCCGGCGCCGCAGCCGTCGCTCTATGGGCGACGCAGAAACTATTGCCGCTGGCGCGCGGCGGCGAATTCGCGCAAGGGCTCGAAAGCGGGCGCGACGCAGCGCTGGCTCTGTATCGCAGTCTTGCGAATGACGCGCGCTGGATGACGGCGTTCGAGCCGCAGCTCGATATCGTCATCTACGCGCCGCGTGCGCGTGACGCGCAGACAATTTCTCGTCTCTCGCAGAGAGTCTTCAAGGAAGCCGCCGCGCGCGGGCTGCATCTCGCGCTCGCGGAGTTGCCTTCGCGGTATTTCGAATCCGCCGCGGATGTGGAATGGAACGCCGAACAGGTGACCTGCCTGCGATCCGTGCTGATGAAGCCGGAACACGCCGCCTGGGTGCCCTGTATTTTCGAGATGCTGGGGCAGGCTCTGGAAACCTGTCGTACCGCCAGTTCCAGCACGACCAAATCGATTGCGGAAGACTGAAGATGTTGTCATTCCGAGGAGCGCAGCGACGAGGAATCTGTTCGTTGGCTCGAATGTAAGAAAGAGCAGATCCCTCGCTTCGCTCGGGATGACAATAACCGCTGGTCTGGCAACCTCGAATCAGCGCGCTACGCGCGGACGCCAGCCGTTTCGAGATTACTCTCGCTGCTTTCCGCCGTCACTCGATGGGATCCTTGAGAGCCGCCATTTTTTCCTACAGCCACTGCCTCATTGCACTTGAAACGCTCGACGATGTGCTGCAAATCATTCGACATCTTGGCCAGCTGTTCCGCTGCGCGTTTCGATTCAAACGCACCGGACGATGTACTCTGCGCCGCCTGCGCGACTCCTTCGATGTTGGTCGAAATTTCGTCCGATAACTGCGCCGCGTCGCCAATATTCTGGGTCATCTCATTGGTGGTGGCGTGCTGCTCCTCGACGGCGGTCGCGATGGTGCTGGAAATGCCTTGAATCTGATTGATGATCGCGCTGACGCGGGCAATCGCATCCACCGCGCGTTTGGTGTCGCCCTGGATCGTCTCGATTTTCAGGCTGATGTCTTCGGTGGCTTTTGCCGTGGCCTTGGCAAGTTCCTTCACTTCGTTGGCCACCACCGCGAAGCCTTTGCCGGCCTCACCGGCGCGCGCCGCTTCGATGGTGGCATTCAGTGCGAGAAGATTCGTTTGTTGCGCGATCGCGGTGATCACTTTCACCACTTCGCCGATCTCCGCGCTCGATGCGCCGAGTTGGGTGATGGTTAGATTGGTGGTCTCCGCGACGCTGACTGCGTCCATCGCTACCTTCGCGGCGTCTGTGGCGCTTTTGGCGATATCGCGGATGGAAATGCTCATCTGCTCGGTGCCGGAGGCCACCGTGCGCAGGCTTCCGGTAACGCGCACCACCGCGGCAGAGACCAGATTGGCCTGCGCCGAAGTTTCCTCGGCATTGGCGCTCATCTGATGGCTCACTTTGGAGAGCGCTTCGCTGGCCCGCGCCACGCCCTGCGTGCTGCCCGCTACAGTTTGGATCGTATTATCCAAACTATTCTTCATTTTGTTGAGAGCCTCGACCGCCTGCCCGATTTCATCGCGGCTGGTTATCCCCACATCCTCCACCGTCAAATCGTTGTTCGCCACGTGCTCGATCAAATCCAGCATGCTGCGCAGCGGCTTCACCGTCGCGCTGCTGATCATAACTGCCGTCACCACGCCGACAAGAATGCCTCCCAGCACGAGAACGCCGACGAGGATCTCTACCCGCCCGATCAACTCGTTTTCTTCCGCGACGCTGGCCTCCGCAACTTGTTGTTCATGATCGATGAACTCGCCGATCCATTGCAGCACGGCATCTCGCGCATCTCCGGCTTCCTGGCTGAATGCCAGTTTTTCGGCCTCGGCCGTTCTTCCTGTTTTTCGCAACTCGATTTCGCGTTCGATGATCGCGGTATATTCGGCGGCGTGTTGCTTGATTTTGCCCAGCGTCGCCTTCTCATCTTCGCTACTGGCAGTTCTCTCGAGCTCAGCGCTGTCGTTTCCCGCATCGAGCGTCGCATCCTGATATTCCTTCAGCAATTCCGCATTCCCTTGCAACAAGTATCCGCGCAGCGCCGCGACACGCCGGTAGGTGTCCGTGCGCAGAGAGGACGACAGCCAGCGCGTCTCAACCGCGGTGGACGACGACGCCGCTGCCGCTCGAATGGTGCGGAGCTTCGTGAAACTGACGTATCCCAGGGCAATGAGAATCGCCAGGATCAGCGCAAAGCCGAGCCGGATTTTCGCGCGCACTCCCCACCGGCCCATTGCACTTCCTCCCGGCGCAGCTTCAACTCGCAACTCCATGGATTCACCCTCCCATCCAATTTTCGCGGATCATATTTCGCTCAGCGCATTCATTGGCTGATTCGCTCCCGACACGTCTTCCAAACCGTGCCGCGCGACATATTCCAAGTCGATCAGTTCCGTGATTTTTGATTGAATCACGGCGCAGCCCTGAACACCCTCGCGGCTCGCTGGACTCAGCGCGCCAAAATCCTCGGCGACGATGTCCAGCAGCTTTCCAACGACGAGACCCAAATTGCGGCCGTCGAACATGAAAACGACTACCTGCAGCAAATCCTTGTTCGCGGACCCGATCGTGTTCACATCGCGGGACGTTTTTCTTCGCTCGTGAATCACATCCCCAATGCGAATCAGGGGCATGATTTCGCCGCGGTACTGCATCACTTCTCGCCCGCCAACGTTTTCAATCGCCGATCGCGGCACCTCTTCGAGCCGCGCAGCACGCGCAAGAGGAATGGCCATGCGCGACGCGCATGGATCTGCGAACAGAAGCAAAGTGTCCGCTCGGCCGGGAGCCACAGGAGGAGCTTTCTCTTGCTCCTCGCGTATCCGGTCGTGAGTGCTTGCGAGAACTCCGGATTTTTGCGCCAGGCCCACCACGTCAAGAATCAGAGCAACACGACCGTCGCCCATAATCGTCGCTCCCGAATAGGCCGCAACGCCCCGGAAGTTGTTGCCCAGCGGTTTAACCACGATTTCTTGCGTGTCATTGACGTCGTCCACCACCAGCCCGAACTGCTCGCCATCGGCGTGCAGCACGACGATGCTCAACCCACCAGCGGCGTCGGTGGATGAATCCGCTCCCAAATCGCTCGCAACGGAGCCGCGCGGCGATTCAACCTGCAGCTCTTTCGCCAGGAAAACCAGCGGCAGCAAGTTCCCACGCAGCCGGTAAACCGCGGCGCCGTGCACGTCTTCAATGGCAGCTTGCGCATCTTCTGGCTCGACGTGCACAAGTTCGAGCAAACTCACCTGCGGAATGGCGTAGCGATCGCCGGCGCAGGTCACGATCAGCGCTGGAACGATGGCCAGCGTCAGCGGGATTTTCAATCGCACGGTCGTTCCGGCGCCCGCGCGCGAATGAACGTCCACTGTCCCGCCGATTTTCTCGACATTCGTTCGCACTACATCCATGCCCACTCCGCGGCCGGAGACGTTCGTGACTTTCTCCGCAGTAGAAAAGCCGGGCAGAAAAATCAAACCGTAGATTTCGCGTTCGCTCAGGCGCGCGGCTTTCTCTGCGGTCACAACTCCATTCTGAATGGCCTTCTGCCGGATTTTCTCGACGTTCAGCCCGCCGCCGTCGTCGGAAATCTCGATGTTCACCTGCCCGCCTTCGTGAAATGCGTGCAGCAACAAGCTGCCCTCGGGATTTTTGCCGGCGGCGCGGCGAACATCCGGGAGCTCAATGCCATGATCCACGGCATTGCGCAGCAGATGCGTGAGCGGATCTTTAATGGCTTCGAGAATGGTCTTGTCGAGTTCAGTTTCTTTTCCCTCCATCTCGATGCGCACCTGTTTTCCGCAGCTCAGAGCCACGTCTCGCGCCGTGCGCGGAAATTTGCTCCACAGATTGCCGATGGGCTGCATGCGCGTTTTCATCACCCCTTCCTGCAGCTCTCCGGTAACCAGATCGAGGCGCTGCGCCGCGGGCAATAGGCCGCATTCTTCCAGCTTGTCGAGGCGCTGCAGAATCTGATTGCGCGCCAGCACCAGCTCGCCGGCAAGATTCATCAAGGAATCCAGCACGCGAACATCGACGCGAATGGTGGTATCCGCCACGCCGGTTGCCTTGGCGGCCTGCTGCGCTTGCAGCACCTCGAGAATTTCCTGCGGCTGGACTATATTTTTATCAATCAGTATTTCGCCAAGCTGGCGTGTATCGCCTTTCTCCTGCTGTGCCAGTGCGCTGGCAATCTCGCTCGGCCGCGCGATTCCCTGTTGCACGAGCAGGTCGCCGAGGCGCGGCGGTGGCTCGACGAGCTCGTCCTCGGTTTCGGCCGCCGGTGCATCTGGAGCTGTGCTCGCCTCGATCTCTGCTGTCTCGCTCTTGCTTTGAAGCCGGCTCAGCCGCTCGATTAGTTCCCCGTCGTCCCGATTTCCTTCGCGTCCCGTGGCCTCGATATTCGCGAGCATCCTGCGGATCGCGTCCACCATTTCGAGAAGCGCGCTGGTGGTTTCCGGCGTGAGAGTGATTTCGCCATCGCGCAAGCGGCTGAGCAGGTTTTCACCGGCGTGCGCGACTTTTTCGAGGTTTTTGAAATCCAGGAATCCGCATGTTCCCTTGATGGTATGGATAGTGCGGAAAATGCTGTCCAGAATTTCGCGATTCCCGGAGCTTTGCTCCAGCGTTACGAGCTCGCGGTCCAGCCGGTCGAGGTTTTCACCACTCTCGACCAGAAACTCCCGAATGATGTCGGCGTCTTCCACGAGCGAGGTACCGCCTTGCCGGCTGCTGGCCGATTTGGCACACGAGTTCTCTGCCATTTGAATCGGCTCAGGGATGCAAGACTTTATGCGTGGAGCGGACGCATTACAAAGCCGGGCACAAACGAATTGGAGATGAGCGAGATTAGAAGATTCTCATCCGCGCGCGTGGCAAATCTCAACACTCAATTTGGAGCTGCAAACGCAGACGGCGGCAAAGATTTCGCCTGCGCCAGGATTGCGCTCAAATCCTTGCGAACCTTAGCGGCCTCGGCGCCAAGTCGCCCCTCAGCGTCTCGCCGCGCCTTGGTAACCACATCGAGCTGCGCAGATGCAGATGCAGGCAGCAACTGCTCTGCGTGTATAAAAGATGCGAAGGCAAATCGCACCGGTAACTTGGTCTTGGACAGCAGCAGTCCATAGTTGAACCAATCCACAGCCTGCGCGCTCTCGTCCCCGGAACTTTCATCGAGCCCAATGGCTTGCTGATATGCAATTGCCGCCTCATCCACGCGCTTCGCCGAATCAAGCTCGCCCGCCAGGTGCGATTTCGCCAGGCTCTCTTCGCGCAAATTGCCGGCGCGCTTGGCGAGATCCACTGCATCGCGATAATTGGTGATAGCTGCGTTGCTCTGATGGCTGTGAGCCAAAGCATCCGCCATCTCGATCGTTACTGCCGCGCGTTGATACAAAACTTCTGGCGCATCGCCGTTTTGCCGCGAAGCCGCATCCAAATACGCCTGATAATGCCGCACCGCTGACGCGCGCTGGCCGCTGCGGTCGAGTGCCTCGGCAAGATAGAGTTGCGCGTTAGCCTGCGCAGGATCCACGTCGATGGCACGCTCCCAGCTCTCAATGGCCTCGTCGGCGTGCCCGAGTTGCATGGCCAGCAGCCCGTAATTCACCAGCGCATCGGCATCGCGCGGAAAGCGCGCCAGCATTTTCGCGTAGTGCTCGTATGCTTCGCTGTATCTCCGCGCAGAAATGAGAGCGCGAGCCCGAGCCTCCTGCGGCACCAGATTGGCAGGATTGACGGCGATGGCGCGGGACAGCGCAGCGAGAGCATCGTCGGTTTGTCCCGCTTGCGTTTCAGCCCGCGCGATGCGCATTTCCAACGAACTGTCGTAGGGATTCAAGCTCGCGGCGCCGAGCAGGTGCGGCAAATTGCCTTCATCCGTGCCGGTGAAATAGCGAATCTGATCCATTCCGCCGAGCAGGAACAGAACCGCGGCGACCGCCACGCGAAACGCGTGCGCGCCGGCCGATTGTCCTCCGAGCCAGCTAGTCGCCGCCGCGCCAGCCTCCGCTTCGCGCTTTTCGCCGCGGCCCACAAGTAGCGAGGCGATGCGCGAATCGCGCAGCTTCCAGATTGCGCCATCAAGAATGAAATGGTGAATGTTCACCAGCGCCGTGAAAATCAGAAAGCTGACCGCAAAATCGTAATGAAACGCATAGCTCACCAGCCACGGCCCGGGAATAAAAAGTGCAATTCCGCCGGCAATGAGCGTCACGAAATAAGTGCTCATGCGCCACGAGGAATTGCCGGCCGCGCGCGCTTCGCGCCGCGCGTAGTAGCTGGTGATCCACAGATATTGCGTGGAATGCAGCACGGCGAGAATTCCGCTGCTATAGCGCGTCTGCGGAATCGCCGAGCCGGCGAAAAGTCCGAGAGCTGTGGGCAGCACGAACCACAACGCCTGCGTCGCCAGCAGCGTCAGCGGCGCCGCCATTCCCTTCCATCCGCCGCGCTTCACCCATGCCGTCACCACCCAGCCGGAGAAGAATACGTAGAGAACGCCGCCGGCCACGCGCGCCGGAATGGAAATCTTCGCCGGCAAATTCAGCGATAGAACAAATGGATCATTCGAGACGCCGGTGTGAAAGCTGACCAGCAGCATCACATACGACGCGATGAAGGCCAGATGCAGCAGACGCCGTTCGGATTGCGTCACCGCCGTTCCGCCGCGGCGCGCAAACATCATCAGCAGGCCGTAATTCTGGCCGCTGTAATGCCACGGGCTCCAGTCGATGTAGAGCGTGAAGACCCACGGTACCAGCCGGAAATCCGCGTGCGCCAGAATCGCCGTCAGCACCAGCAGCACCGTGATGTGCAGCGTGAAGATGCGGTATTTCTGGAATTCCTGGCGCGTGCGATACGCACGATAAATCGTGGCCATGAAGTGCGGGTAATTGAAGATCAGCGCGAGAAAATAAAATGCGAAAGACCATTCGCGCGCCCGCGAAGCCGCGATCCACGCCGTCAGCAGCAGCGGCGCAGACCAGCCACCGCAGCCAATTAGCAAATCGACCCACGGCCGGTAAATCCAGGGCGAGCCGCCGGATGCCGGCGCAGTCGGCGGAGTTGAAGCTCCACTCGCAGCCGCCACAGGCGGCGTTTCGGTGATGACATCGATATTCGCCATCGTCAATCGATGCTAGACACGGCGCGCGCGGGTTTCAACGCAGCACTCGGGCGATGCGCTAGGGGTAAACCATGTTTAGGCGCAGAAGGAACGAAAGTGGATGGGAGGACAAAGCGAGAGCGGTCTAACAGCTAGCGGTAAAAAGCCTCATCGTTGTCATCCCGAGCGAAGCGAGGGATCCGCTCTTTCTTGAATTCGTGGCAAAGAGCAGATTCCTCGTCGCTCCGCTAGTTGGAATGACAACGTTTTGACTTTTCCCGCAGCCTGCTAACGCTTGCGCAGCGTCGCGGCAATTTCTTCGGCAATTTTGCGCGCGCGAGGCAGGTCGTCGGGATTCAAACTGATGGCTGCCACTCGCGCGTGTCCGCCGCCGCCGTATTTTTCAGCGATGGTGGCCAGATTCACGTCGGCGTCAGCCTCGCGCCACGGATTGGTGCCAATGGAAATTTTGGAACGAGTGGGCGACGCGCTGACACCCACGGAATAGAGTGATTCCGGATGCAAATAGTAGGGCACGAATTTGTTGTAGCCCTCCAAATCCAGATCGCTTACGTCAAAATAAATCACGCCATCGCGCGCCACGGTGCGCTCACGCATGATGTCAATCGAGCGCTTGTGCCGCGCCAGCAGCGGCCCCAGATGCTGCGCGATGAGCGGCAGGCGCACGATTTCCGCCAGCGGCAGCTTGGCCAGATAAGGAATCAGCTTCGGCACTAGATCCTGCTCGGGCGCCGCTTCAATCACCAATGCCAACTGCGTCGCCGGCTCCGCCAAGCCCACCGCTACTTCCGGCGATTCAAACTGCGCGCCGTCGATGATGTCGCCCCAGTGAATCAACTCGGCCAGCGGCTTGGCATCAAATCCGAATTTCTCCGACGCTATCGTGGCCAGAAATTTCGTGCACGATTTGAAAGTGGGATCGTAAAACTTCTTCCCCGAGCGGTCCGCGCGAAAATTCGCGGCATCCTCGGGCGTAAGAAATGCGCTCTGGTGATGATCGAACCACCAGGTTAACCGTGGCGAACTCGAATACTTGAAATCCACGATGGCGTTCTCATCCCCATCGAATACGCCATCTTCAAAGGGCTTCGACGCCTTGTGCGTCATTCCCACGTATTGAAACTGCGCGTCCGCATGGATCCTCTCGCGGTAAAAGCGCGAGAAAATCGCCGCCGACGAGGCTCCGTCGAAACATTTATCGTGAAAGAAGACTTTAACGTTCATTCTCTCCGCCGAGACACCTACTCAGCAAAGCTCACGCACGTATGGAAAACCAAAAAGGATGGACGCACACGTTTCGCTTGTCAAGCGGATTGCGAACAGGAACACATTTGCGTGCGCGAAGCGCAGAACGGAAAGGTAGCTTAGAATTTTGAGCCAGCGCACAGTCGCAGCCTGATCTTGCGACGGCGCCCGAAGGCCTGCGTCAAGTGCTAGGCCTTGGCGGCAATCTTCTCGGCGATGTCGCCCACAAAGGGAAGCTTGAACCTCTGGCCCTGGTACGCCTTGATCATGAGCACGATCCAGAGAATGAAACTGCCCAGGCCCAGAACTCCCCACATCAATATGCCGACAAGCGCGACCAGCCAACCCGCGAACGTCGCGGCCGCTCCCAGGATCCCCAGCACAATGTACGCCACGACAATCGCTCCGAACGTAAGCAGCGATTGCGCCGCGTGGAATCTCACGAACGATCGCTTGTCAATCAAGATAAAAATCAGCCCCGTCAACCACCACAGCACGTAGCACAGCAGTCCGGCTACATTTTCCGCTAAGCCGGTATCTCCACTGGCTGCCGTCACCGGTGCACCTCCTGCCGGCGCACCTGCCCCTTGCGGCGCTCCGCACTTCGGGCAAAACGCAGCGCCTGCCACATCCGCACCACACTTCGCACAAAAAGCCATGGACACCTCCGCCGGGAAACACCGCCAATGGCCGCGTAGCGTAGCAGAAGCACCCCAGTCCAGCAAGCCGAACGTACACCAGTCCGCCCCTGTCATCCTGAGGGTCCCGCCTTTCTGGGACGCGAGGGATCTAAGCGTGCGATCTGCGTAGTCAGCGCGGCTAGTGGCATCACTTCGGCGCGGCTATCAGAAACACAAATCCGTCGACATTGTAATGAACTTTTCCTACTCCCGCGGGAACCGGCTCGACCTTTCCCGCGCGGACCCTCTTTATCGCAGCCAGCAATTTCGGCAATTCCGACGGCTCAGCCACCGGCACATTATGCGACGTGAGCAGCAGATGAACTTGCGGCGCAAGCGCGGCGATGCGCTCGACCGAATGAACGTACGCATCCAGATCGGTCTCCGGCCGATAGAGCCAAATCGGCGCGGGATAGTAAGTGTCTCCGGTGAATAGCAGTCCGTTCTTGCGATCCAGCAGGCAAATCGCGTCCGGCGTGTGCCCGGGCGTCGAAATCACTTCCAGCGCGCGCCCGCCGAGATCCACCGAATCGCGATCGTGAATCCAGCGAGAGATGTGCCACGGACGCGTGGCATAAGACTTCGCGTCAAATCCCGCCGGCAATTGGCCGCAAATCGAATCGGGAGTCAACTCAGCCTGCGCATCCACCGTTGATCCTTTAGCATTGGTGCGCGTGAATGCAGTATCCATCCCATAGATTTCGCTGAATTCCCAGTTGTCGCCCACATGATCGTTGTGCGTATGCGAATTCAGCACCACGATCGGCAAAGCCGTCAGGCCTGACACCACGCGCTTGATATCGCCGATTCCGAGACCAGTGTCGAAGAGCACGGCGCGCTTCTCGCCCAGAATCAGAAACGAGATCGCCTCCTCAAACTGATGCGGCTCGTAAATCGCAAACACGCCCGGCGCCACGCGATAAACCTCGAACCAAGGATCAGCCGAAGCCACGCGCTCAAGCCGCTTGTATTCCGCCCGCGGCAATTCGTGGCACCAATCCGGCGAAAGCGAACTGTTGTTCGACTGCGCGCGAAGCAACGGCGCGGCGAAGGTAAGCGTGCAGACGATCGCCGCAAGGCAAATAGCTATTCGTATTCGACCGCTCCGCATAACTCGCCAATTATAGCCGCGATTTAAGTAGCGCCGGCTTGCTGAAGCCCTGAAGGGCGTCTCTGCCGGTACCCGGCGAAAATATCTCTGATATCGCTCCGCATCAACCGCGGAAGGAATCTCAAGCCAGAAATCGCTGTCCAGATCGCATAACGCCGAGGCGATATCCACGCGACCGTCCGACAGTGCTCTTTCCAGGTGATATAATTCCGAGCAAGCGGAAGTGGCGGAACTGGCAGACGCGCAAGACTTAGGATCTTGTGGCCGAAAGGCCGTGGGGGTTCAAGTCCCTCCTTCCGCACCAACCTGGTACTCCCTCGGCTAGGACTGAGCCCGCACAACGCTATGAATTGAAACGACAAAATCGGCGAATTCGGGGGCATCTTCGCATCGCCGCGCGGCGTCCAATTTCCTACCGGTCGAGGAGCCGCCGCAACTTTTCCCTTGCCGCGACGTCCAACCTGATTGACTATAGTTGGGCAGCGGCGGAGCGGCCCGGCCGCTGATTTCCAGGGTTTGTCCTTTATAAAGGCTCATGAAGCACGGATTTGCACTTATACTCGCCGCGTGTTTGCTTTCCGCGTGTAGCAGTTCGCAGACGCAGAACAACGCGATGAACGCGGCCACGGGCTGGACGCTGTGGCACAAGAACGCCGCGGCGGTGTATTCCACTCCTTCGCACGTCGCTTCCGATCCCTCGGTCATGGCCGATGAATCTGTCTTTCGGCTCGTTTATACCGGCGTTGATCTCTCGAATCCCATGAGCCCGCACGCCAGCATCGCTCTGGCGACTTCGCCCGATTCGATGACCTGGACGCCGCTGTCGAGCGCGACGGTCAGCACCGCGAACGCTACCGGCGAGGTGCTTCGCGGGCGTTCGGGCGCCTGGGACGAAAACCTCGAAACGCCGTTCCTGATGAAAACGCTCTCGGGCTACATGCTCTACTATTCGGGCTATCGCGATCCCACTACGCCGGCTGGCCCGGGCAAGGGATTTCCCGCGTCGTTGGGGCTGGCCACTTCGCATGATGGCGTCACGTTCACTCGTGCGCAGTCCGAGCCGATTCTGGCGCCAACTCCGGGCAGTTTCGACGCGGACGCCATTTACAGCCCGGACATCATTCCTTACCAGTCCGGATATCTGATGGTTTACGCCGGGCATTGCTACCAGGATTGCCCCGGGACGCCCGGCGTGCGAGTCCTCGGCGCGACGTCGTCCGACGGCTACCATTGGAACAAATTGCCGCAGCCGCTTCTTGCGCCATCCTCGCCGCCGGAATGGATGCGCGACGGCGTGGCGGAGCCGGCGATCATGATGGGACCTGACGGCGATCTGTATCTCTTCTTCACGGGCGTGAAAGACAACCAGCGAGTGATCGGCGTCGCGCGCGCCGCATCGCTGAATGCGACCTGGGACGTCAATCCAGATGCGATCGTCACGCCGAGCGCCGGGAACTTTGACGAGTTGGGCGACATCGCGCCTACGGTGCTGCTCGAGAACGGCACGGTGCGCATGTGGTTCGTGGGCCGCAGCCATTCGGGGCAATACTCCATTGGCTACGCTGAAGCGGCGTGGCCGCTGCATCGCGATACGAAGTCGAGTCATTCCTCCGGGCCAGTCTTCGCCGTTCTCCCGTAACTCGTCACCGCGGCTCTGAATCCATGTAAGATCCCCAACTCGAATTGGCATGCAAATCGGCCGGCGCAAGCAGCGCGGCAAATTTGCTAGCATCAGGATAAGATCCTTAAAGCCTCGAGACATTCGGAGCGCAGCAGAGCTCGCCGCACGAGGGAATAGAGTGAATTGGTTCCATCATTGGTTTTGCCGTTCCGCCAGATGGCGCAAGACCATCGAGGAGCGCGTGCCTTTGGTGCTTGCGGGCGTGGACCTTGGCCCAAACATCCTCGAGGTCGGTCCCGGACCAGGGGTCACAACTGATTATTTGCGAACCAGAGTGCAACGCATGACAGCCATCGAACTTGACCCACACCTGGGTGAATTGCTGCGCGCTCGCTTGCAGGGTGGCAACGTGGAGGTCGTCACCGGCGACGCGACCGCGATGCCCTTTCCCGACGCCGAATTCTCCGGAGCGGTCTCGTTCACCATGTTGCATCATGTGCCTTCCGCGAAACTGCAAGACCAACTGCTGCGCGAGGTGCATCGCGTTCTCAAGCCCGGCGGAATATTCGCCGGTAGCGACAGCTTGCAGCGCCTGTTTCTGCGCGTGATCCACATCGGCGACACGCTGGTGCCTGTCAATCCAGAAACCTTCGGCAAGCGGCTGGAGGCCGCGGGCTTTCAAGTTTTGGGAATCGAGAAGGATTCGCGGGCGTTTCGCTTCCGCGCCCAGCGCCCCGTCTTGCCTCTTCCCTCGCATTAGGCCTCGCATTAGCGGGCGCAATTCAGACTCCGATTTAATCCTCAGGCCAATCCTCAAGGCATGAAAAAAGAGAGTATTTGCGTTTCTGCGCGTCTAAGTTGGGCGTAGAAAGACCCGGGTGGTGTTGGGCACGTCCGGAAACTAACACCGTTCGAAATTGACTCGAACGGACATCTAGCGCGCAACCAATTGAAGGAGGGTGGGGAATGAGAAAGGTACTGCTGTCGGCAGTTGTGGTAGCACTACTCACGAGCGCGGGCATCGCCAAAGCGAATCCGCGCCCCGGCCAAGGCGAGGACAAGACTCCGCCTTCATATGACATGAAGGGCCAGTCGCTCCTCGACATTGATCAACTCCACAAGAAGTTCGTCGATCTTGCTACCGCCATACCGGCCGAGAAATTCAATTGGCGTCCCGCGGAAGGCGTGCGCTCGATCGGTGAAGTCTATCTGCACATCTCGCAAGCCAACTACGGGTTCATGGGCTTGCTCGGCGCAAATCCTCCGATCAATTTCAAGACCAAGGATTTCGAGAAGTCGACCACCGACAAGACCAAGATCATCGAGCAGATCAATCAGTCCTTCGACTTCGTCAAGGCCCAGGTTTCGAAAATGAGAAACGCCGATTTTTCCAAGGCGTTGAAGGAACTGGGCCCGGATGCCAACGATGGCGACGTGATTTATCTGCTGGTGACGCACGCGCATGAGCATCTCGGGCAGTCGATCGCTTATGCTCGCGAGGTTGGCGTCGTTCCGCCGTGGACCGCCGAGCAGATGGCCAAGGCCAAGGATAAGAAGGAAGACGCGCCCAAGGAGTAAGCCTGGCGAAGTTTCTTCGTGGCGGGGAATCGGAAACGGTTCCCCGCTTCTTTGTTTTTCCCCCTGTTGACATGCCTGCGGAAAAAATCAAAACCGGACCGAGCTTTCCGCCGTCCCGGCGCCGAGATCCGTTCGGACCGCGCAACAGCGCCCGATTTTCGCGCGGGCCTCGGTGAATGGGCGCGAAAATCGGGCTGCGCGGTCCTCAGGATGACAGCGTTTTTGCTACGCGCGAAAAGGATGTCAACAGAGCCCCCCAAGTTTCAGCCAGCTGGGATCATCGATCGGCGACCCTGTCGGGGGTGAATTGCGCCCCCGAGGGGGGGTCGATTTTTTCCCGGTTAGAAATGACCTCGGTGCTTTGTTTTCATGGAGTTACGTCGGTTTCTGCTTGAATCTGAGTTCCGGTTAGAAATATGAAAATTCCGCCGCCTGAATCGTGTTTTTTGGTTCGTTTCGTTGCTGTGCATGGGCAGATTCCGCGGCAAAGTAGCATCGAGTAGTATGGTAGTCAATAGTACCGATTGTGGAACTACGGGCTGAAAGCCGGATTTATTTAGGGGCCGCGAAGGTGAGCGGCTGCGTGACGCGCACGGGAAAACCGGGCAGCCATATCTGCAGATCGGCTTCGCCGAGATGATCCGCTTGGTATTCGACGTCGTACGCTTCCCCTACCGTAATGGTCATATCAGCAAGGGAGGATTTCAATTGGGTGGGCGGCAGATCCGCGCCGTCTTTCGCGATTATCTTCCACTGCAGCGGCGCGTCATCGCCCACCAGACGCACGCGCAAAGCGGCGAGGTTGTCGGTGATGTTGATGAGACGCATGCGGTAGCGAACAGCGGTTTGAAGTTTCAACGGAAAAGGCTCGGGAGTTCCGTTGATTAGCAGCATTGTTCCCAGGGGAGGATAGCGGCCTAATCCGAAAACGAATGTTTTGTCGTGCTCGGGATCATATTTCTGCCCCGGATCGAGCACGATCAGCGGCCCATAAACGCCGTTCTCCAATTGCGTGGCGTCGTGCCAGTGGGTGTGATAGATAAAAGTTCCCGCTCTCGGCGGGGTCATGTGCACTACAAAAGATTCTCCCGGATTGATGGGCGGCGAAAGCTGCTGTCCCGAGCCCGTCCATCCGGCAACGCCATCGTAATAACTTTCCAATTCCATCCCGTGCCAGTGGATTGAAGTGGGGTGGGACGATTGGTTCTTGACTTCAATCTCTGCCGGTTCGCCGCGAACGAGCACGATAGGCGGTCCCAACAAGCTGGGTTTCTTCGTCCCGCTTGCAGCTGGAGGCGCTGCCGGATCATTGACCTCCAGTTTGTACAGCGGACTTTTATCGAGATTATCAGAGAGCACTAGTTGAAGTTTGTGCGGAGCGATGGTTGCGGCGGGGACGAGAGCCGCGCTCGTTTCTGGTACAACTGTGATTCCGAGGATCAGTCCTCCCATCCCGGCGCTGTAATCGTGCGCGGCGGCGCTGGCCTCTGGCTTGGCATCTGGCGGATGGAGCGACGTAGGCGGCGACATGTGGGCCACCATATGGCAGTGGAAGAGCCAATTTCCTTCGCGCTCCGGGGTCCAGGTCATTTCGAATACGTGGCCTTCGTCAATATGTTCTGTGACTTCCAGGCGGCGTTGCTCCTGGGAATAGCGCTCGAAGCGCTCTCCATCGCCCGCTCCATCGACCGAGAAATAGAAACCGTGCAGGTGCATGCCATGGTCGGAGGAGGTTGGATTGAGGATGCGCCAATGGGTGGTCTCGCCGAGTTTATAGGTTAGGCGCTCGGTGTGCGGCCAGGACTTGCCATTGATAAAAGGAATCTCTTCGGGGCCTTTTGTCCAAAGGCCGATGACGAAGACGCGGTCGTCCGGCTTTGCTCCGGGTGAGTCAATCACGAACGCTCCAGAAAGCAATGTTTCCTGATCTTCCCGATCGTCGAGGGAATGATTGGCGGTGGTGGCCCAGTAGAGGTAGGTGCCCGGGTCGCCGGCGAGGAATTGCACCTCGCGCGTTTCGCCTGCTGCCACCGCAAGCGCATCCTTGGGGTCACCAGGGTGGCTGTGCAGGCCATAAATTTTCGCTGCCGTTGGCAGCGTGTTACGAATGGAGGCGTGGATCTGGGTTCCTTGCGGCACACGGATTAGCGGTCCGGAACTTTGCGGCCCCTGGCCTTCCTCTGCAAAGGCATATACGTCCCGATAGGCGCCACCCTGTTCCTCCGGATACCAGCGGCCAGGTCGTAGCTCCAGATGCAGGTTCAGGACGCCATTCTTGAGCTGCCCGGCCGGCGTGCGGTTGTCGTTGGCGACCACCGCGGGCAAGGAGGAATCGTCCGCGGCGTTCGAGGATGCTGCCGCGCACAGTGCAAGCAAGAGTATTCCGAGACGATACGCAAAACGCATGACACCTTCCCAAAGTAAGGCTAGCTGCCGGAGCCACGCTGATCGTGAGCCTAGCGTAGTGCCGCGGAATATTTCGGTCAAGGAAGACTATGTTGCAGTGGGTAGTGTCCTAATTTCGAGATAGGATCCCAAAGCGCTTTCGGAAGCCGGTTGAAAAGTGAGCATCGAAATTCCCAGCGCTAAAGCGCGTTGTGAAATACGACGCGTTTTCGGAGCGCTAAAGCACTCCTCCCCCTGCTCAAGCAGGGGGCTGCTACCTGGATGCCGCGGTTCCGCCGCCAAGAACGCGAAAATTGAGATGAAATTAGGACACTACCTTGCAGTGCGGCGAGTTGACGCTTGCGCGAGTTCCCTCTATACTGAATTTTCCGAAAGGAAGTGCTGCTGCGCGGCTTCCTGCCTTCCTGCAACGCAACACGGCAACGCGAATGGCAGAACCTAACCGCGAATCCTGGCGCGGGGACTAATCCATGACTGAAGCTACCTGCAAGCGGGAACTGGAACTCGAGATTCCTGCTGAGAATGTGAAGAAAGCTACCGAGAAAATCTCCCGCGATCTAGCGCGCGTGGCGCGCATTCCCGGATTTCGCCCCGGGAAGGCGCCTGTCACGTTGATCCGCCGGCGATTTGCCGAGGAGATTAAAGGCGAAGTTCTCGATTCCCTGCTTCCCGAAGTGCTTTCGCAATCCTTGCAGGAGAAAAAGCTGATTCCGGTGAACCGGCCGGAAGTGGACCAGGTGAACTTTACCGAGGATGGGCCGGTGAAATTCCGGGCCACGTTCGAGGTTTTGCCGGAATTCGAGCTTGGCGACTATAAGGGCCTGGAGATCGAAGTGGACGGTCTGGAAATCGGCGACGCGGACGTGGACAAGGCGCTCGAGGAGATACGCGAACGCGCGTCGACGTTCGCGCCGGTGGAAGGCCGCGCGATTCAGGACGGCGATTTCGCGCAGATCAAATTGATTGGCGCGCCGGAAGGCGGAGGCGAGCCGGTGCGCGCCGACAGCGTGCTTTGCCACATCGGGGCGGAAGAGACGCTGGAGAGCTTCAACGAGAATTTGCGCGGGGCCAAGGCCGGCGAATCGAAATCGTTTGCGGCGAAATATCCTGACGATTATCCCGATCCGAAGCTGGCCGGAAAAACTTACAACTACACCGTCGAAGTTCTGGGCATCAAAGAGAAGAAGCTGCCGGAGTTGAACGACGAATTCGCGAAGGATGTTGCGGGCGAGAAGGCGGAGTTTACGACGCTGGAGGAGATGCGCAAGAAACTTCGCGAGCAGTTGGAAGCGGCGCGCGAGGCCAAGCAGGGCGAACAGGCGCGGGAGAAGATTCTCGAGGTGCTGATCAAGAAGCACGACTTCCCTGTTCCCGAATCTTTGATTGAAGGGCAGATGGATGCGCGTCTGGAGCGCGTGGTGCGCTCGCTGGCCGGGCAAGGAGTCGATCCGCGGGCGGTGAATGTGGATTGGGTGTCGCTGCGCAGCCGCCAGCGGGCCCGCGCGACCGACGACGTGAAGGCTGAGATCATCCTCGATCGCATCGCCACCGCCGAAAATATCGACGCGAGCGATGAAGAAGTCGATAAACAGCTGGAAGCGATGGCCGCGGCGAGTGGCGAATCGGCAACATCGTTGCGCGCTCGCTTGACAAAGCAAGGTGCGCTCGATAGGATGAAATCGAAGTTGCGTAGCGACAAAACGATCGATTGGCTCTACCAACAGTCCCGGATTCAGACGAAAGCCAGGGGTGAAAAAGTCTGAGGCGGGCTCTCCAGCACGAGATTTCCCGATGAGAAATATGGACGACGCGAACCCGCGAGCCACAACGCTTGTCCCGATGGTGGTCGAGCAGACCAACCGGGGCGAACGCGCCTACGATATTTATTCGCGGCTGCTGAAAGATCATATTATTTTCCTGGGGACGCCGATTGACGACCATGTCGCCAACCTGGTGACCGCGCAGCTTCTCTTCCTGGCTTCCGAAGATCCGGAGAAGGATATTTCGGTGTATATCAATTCGCCGGGCGGGTCAATTTCCGCGGGCATGGCGATTTACGACACGATGCAGTTCGTGCGGCCGGACGTGGTGACGTATTGCGTCGGCCAGGCGGCCTCGATCGCCGCGGTTTTGCTGGCCGCCGGAACGCCGAAGAAGCGCTACGCGCTGCCGAATTCGCGCGTGCTGATTCACCAGCCGTGGATGTCCGGGCTTTCCGGGCAGGCCACCGACATTGATATTCACGCGAAGGAGATTATTCGCACGCGCGCGTCGCTGAACAAGCTTCTCGCCCACCACACGGGGCAGTCGGTCGATAAAATCGAAAAGGACGTCGAACGGGACTTCATCATGACGGCGCAGCAGGCCAAGGAGTACGGACTCGTCGATGAAATCATCGCCAAGCACCGCTGACGCCGTTCCTAAGGGTTAGCAGCGACATTGATGAAAATTTCCCCTCTCGCCCTCTCAAGTCGTAGAATGATCCCAAGATTCGTGTCCAGCAGTGATTCCAAGGGGGAGGCGTAAGCCTTCGTGAAAAGATTCACGCCAGAAGAGCCATTGCGCTGCTCGTTCTGCCATAAGTCGCAGGAGCAGGTCGAGAAGCTGATCAGCTCGCCTTCGGAATATCCGCGCTCTTACATTTGCAATGAGTGCGTGGGCGTTTGCCAGCAGATTTTGGAGGATGAAAAGCGCGAGCAGGCTTCGCCGGCGAACCGGCGTTTGCCGCGGCCACCAGAGATCAAGACGTTTCTGGATTCGTATGTGATCGGGCAGGAGAAGACCAAGAAGAAATTGGCGGTGGCGGTTTACAACCATTACAAGCGGATTTTTTTGAACCGGCAGCCGGGCGAAGTGGAGCTGACGAAATCGAATATTTTGTTGATCGGGCCGACGGGAACCGGCAAGACGCTGCTGGCGCAAACTTTGTCGCGCATGCTGGAAGTGCCGTTTGCGATTGTGGATGCGACCACGCTGACTGAGGCAGGCTACGTCGGCGAGGACGTCGAAAATATTATTTTGAAATTGTTGCAGGCCGCCGATGGGGACGTACAACGCGCGCAGCAGGGCATCATCTATATAGATGAGATCGACAAGATTTCGAAGAAGGACGAGAACCCGTCGATTACTCGCGATGTTTCGGGCGAGGGCGTGCAGCAGGCGCTGTTGAAGATTCTGGAAGGCACTGTGGCGAATGTGCCTCCGCAGGGCGGCAGGAAGCACCCGCATCAGGAATTCACGCCGGTGGATACGACCAACATTTTGTTTATCTGCGGCGGGGCGTTCGTGGGGTTGGAACGGATTATCGAGCGGCGCACCGGGCAGAAGTCGCTGGGATTTAATGCTGATACCGCGCCATCTACACCGTCGCGACGGAACATCGAGATGCTGGAGCAGGTGCAGCCGACGGATTTGATTCGCTACGGGTTGATTCCGGAATTTTGCGGGCGCTTGCCGGTGGTGGGCGTGTTGAGCGATCTGGACAAGGCGGCGCTGGTGCGGATTTTGACCGAGCCGAAGAACGCGCTGGTGCGGCAATATCAGCGGCTATTTGAATTTGAAAATGTGCGGCTGCGGTTCACGGATGATGCACTGGAAACCGTGGCGGAGTTGGCGCTGCAGCGCAAAGTGGGCGCGCGCGGGTTGCGTATGATTCTCGAAGACCTAATGCTGGAAATGATGTACCACCTGCCGGCGCAGCGGAAATTGCGGGATTTTGTGGTCAACGCGGAGATGGTCAAGAGCCGCGAAATCAATTGGAGTTTACTGGAGAAAGCAGGCTAGGAACGCCAGCCAAGAAATCAGGCCCTTAATGTTCAATCGCGAAAAACTCGAAGTAAAACGCGTGCCGATGATGCCGGTACGGGAGATGGTGATTTTCCCGCAGATGATGACGCCGTTCATCGTGGGGCGCGAGGCTTCGGTGCGCGCGCTGGAAGAGGCGCTGGCGGGCGAGAAGAAGATTTTCCTGGCCACGCAGCATGACGCTTCCGTGGACGATCCCAAGCCGGAGGAAATCTACCAGGTCGGAACGCTGGCCAACATCGTGCAGAGCGTGAAGCTGCCCGACGGCAATATCAAGGTGCTGGTGGAAGGCTCGGAGCGCGCGAAGATCGTGCAAGTGACGAGCGACGAGGGTTCTTCCGCGCTACGGTGCGCTTGATGCCCATCAAGAGCGAGGCCACGCCGCAACTGGAGCAGGCGCAGACACGCGTCACCGGACTTTTTGAGCAGTACGTGAAGCTTTCGCAGAGCCTGAATTACGACACGATGATTGCGGCTGTGCGCGTGGAAGACGCCAACAAGCTTTCCGACGCCATTGCCGCGAATTTGCAAATCCCCGTGGAGGAAAAGCAGGAATTGCTGGAGCTTTTCGATCCGCTGGAGCGACTGAATCGCATCGCCGACATTCTCGAAGTGGAAATCGAGAAGCTGAACGTGGATCGCACGATCAACACGCGCGTGAAGCGGCAGATGGAGCGGGCGCAGAAAGAGTACTACCTCAACGAGAAATTAAAGGCCATCCAGAAGGAACTGGGCCGCGGCGAGGCGAGCGAGATCGATCAGCTCAAGAAGAAGATCGAGACTTCGGGCATGCCGACGGAAGTACAGGAGAAGGCGCTGCAGGAATTGAAGCGGCTGGAAATGATGCCGCCGATGTCGGCGGAGTCCACCGTTTCGCGCAATTACCTGGACTGGATGCTGGCGGTGCCGTGGAAGAAACGCTCGCGCGAATTGCGCGACATCAAAGCGGCCGAAGTCATTCTTTCGGAAGACCATTACGGGCTGGAGAAGATCAAAGATCGCATTCTGGAATTTCTGGCGGTGCGGCAACTGGTGAAGAATCCCAAAGGCTCGATTCTTTGTTTCCTTGGGCCTCCGGGCGTGGGCAAGACTTCGCTGGCGATGTCTATCGGGCGGGCGACCGGACGCAAATTCGTACGCGTTTCTCTTGGCGGCGTGCGCGATGAGGCTGAGATTCGCGGGCACCGGCGCACTTACATTGGCGCGCTGCCCGGGCAAATTATTCAGATGATGCGCAAGGCCGGGACAATCAATCCCGTCTTCGTTCTTGATGAAGTGGACAAGATGTCCATGGATTTTCGCGGCGATCCGTCGGCGGCGCTGATGGAAGTGCTCGATCCGGAATTGAATCACGCCTTCACGGATCACTATCTGGACGTGGAATACGATCTTTCGAAGGTGATGTTCATCTGCACGGCCAACGTGCTGCACACCATTCCACAACCGTTGCAGGACCGCATGGAAGTTCTGCGGCTGCCGGGCTACACCGAGCAGGAAAAACACGAAATCGCCAAGCGCTTCCTGATCAAAAAGCAGCGCGAAGCCACCGGACTGACCGAAGCGAACGTGCAGTTCACCAATGAGGGCGTGACGCACATCATCCGGCATTACACGCACGAAGCCGGAGTGCGCAACCTGGACCGCGAGATCGCCAACATTTGCCGCAAGGTGGCGCGCAAAGTGGTATCCGACGGAAAGGATTTTCACGTCGAGCTCTCGCCGCAAAATGCGGGTGAATTCCTCGGCGTTCTGAAGTACCGCGATTTCTGGGCGGAGAAGAAGAACGAAGTCGGCTTATCCGTGGGTCTCGCATGGACCGAGGTCGGTGGGCAAGTGCTCTCGACCGAAGCGACGCTGATGCAAGGCAAAGGCCGCCTCACGTTGACCGGAAAACTCGGCGACGTGATGCAGGAATCGGCGCAGGCGGCGATGAGCTATGTGCGGTCGCGCAGCCACGTTTTCGGTCTGCCCAAAGATTTTTACCGGCACCTCGATATTCACATGCACGTGCCCGAAGGCGCGATCCCCAAGGACGGCCCCTCGGCCGGCATCACCATTTGCACCGCCATCGTCAGCGCCCTGACGCGCATTCCGGTGCGTTGCGACGTGTGCATGACCGGAGAAATCACCCTGCGCGGCAAAGTGCTGCCCATCGGCGGGGTGAAAGAAAAATTGCTGGCGGCGCACCGTCTGGGCCTGCGAACTGTTATACTGCCTAAAGACAACGAAAAAGATCTCGAGGAAATTCCTGTCGAAATACAATCTGAAATGTCCATCCGGTTTGTGGAAATGATGGACGAAGTGCTGGCAATCGCGCTCGAGACGCCCCTGCCCATCGCCGGCCACCCGCCGGTGGCCGAAGTAGCGCCCGAGTTGGGCGCCGATGTGGCGCAGGACAGCAAGTTGACCAATTGAATTTCCCCGGCGTTCCTCGTGCTTCCGGCCGTTTATAGGCCCGGGAGCGGCGAGGCGATCGTCATAAATTCGTAAGGGAACCCGTTTAGGAATCTGGATGCAGCCGCTCAAGTAAGAGTTCACCTGCCCGGAGTCCAACCGGAATTTTGCCGAATGGCTAAGACCAAAGAAGGAAAAAACGAAATGAGTGTAAGTCTTGCAGAATTGAAGGATAAGAACATCACCGACCTGGCGAAAATCGCCAAGGAATTGAATATTCCCGGGTCGAGCGGGATGCGCAAGCAGGAATTGATCTTCCAGATCCTGCGGGCGCAGACGGAAATGAACGGGCTGATTTTCTCGGAGGGCGTGCTGGAATGCCTGCCCGATGGTTTCGGATTCTTGCGGGCGCCGGAATACAACTACCTGCCGGGCCCGGATGACATTTACGTTTCGCCTTCGCAGATCCGCAAATTTGATTTGCGCACCGGTGACACCGTTTCGGGCCAGGTGCGGCCGCCGAAGGACGGCGAACGCTATTTCGCGCTGATCAAAGTCGAGGCCGTCAATTTCGAAGACCCGGAAGTGGCGCGCAACAAGATTTTCTTCGACAACCTGACGCCGCTTTATCCGCAAGAGCGGATTCGCCTGGAAACCACCAAGGAAAATCTGACCGGCCGCGTGCTGGACATGCTTTGCCCCATCGGCAAAGGACAGCGCGGATTGATCGTGGCGCCTCCGCGAACCGGAAAGACGATGATGCTGCAATCGGTGGCCAATTCGGTGACCGCAAATCATCCGGAAATCGCGCTGATCGTGCTGCTGATTGACGAGCGGCCCGAAGAAGTCACGGACATGCAGCGCACGGTGAAGGGTGAAGTGATCAGTTCGACGTTCGATGAGCCGCCGCAACGGCACATTCAAGTGGCGGAAATGGTGCTGGAAAAGGCCAAGCGGCTGGTGGAACACAAGCGCGACGTGGTGATCCTGCTCGATTCGCTGACGCGTCTGGGCCGCGCTTATAACGCGGTAACGCCGCCTTCGGGCAAAGTGCTCTCCGGCGGTATCGATGCGAATGCTTTGCAGCGCCCGCGGCGATTTTTTGCCGCCGCGCGAAATATCGAAGAGGGCGGCTCGCTGACCATCATCGCCACCGCGCTGATCGATACGGGCAGCCGCATGGACGACGTGATTTTCGAAGAGTTCAAAGGCACCGGCAACATGGAAATCAACCTGGACCGCCGGCTGGTGGACAAGCGCGTCTTCCCGACCATCGACATCAACCGCTCGGGCACACGTAAAGATGAGCTGCTGCTGCCCGCGGATGAGCTCAATCGCGTGTGGGTGCTGCGGAAGGTGCTTAGCCCGCTTTCGACAGTGGAGGCCATGGAACTGCTGCTCGGCCGGTTGTCTAAATCGAAGAACAACGCCGAATTTCTCTCTTCCATGTCCAGCCCCACCTAGTTCAAGATTGTATTGCCGGCTGTAAATCCCCTTTCCTTCCGGCCTAAATCATACGGCCACGTGTGGCCGGAATTGACGGGGATCATGAAAGCGTTCATCGCGCGCCAGCCTATCTTCACGCAGCACAAATCCATCCTGGGATACGAATTGCTCTGCCGCACGGGGCCGGAGAATTTTTTTAACGCCAGCCCGGATTCACGGGCGTCCATCGCCACGGTGGACGAAGTCTTTCTTTTCGGATTCAATCAGCTCACGCAAGGGCGCCTTGCGTTCATCAACGCCACAAAAGAATTCCTGATTAACGACTACTTGACGCTGCTGCCCCGCGATCTGGTGGTCGCGGAAATTCTGGAAACTGTCCGGCCGGACGCGGAATGTCTGGCGGCGTGCCGGCGGCTGAAGCAGGCGGGATACCGTCTCGCCCTGGACGACTTTGTGGATACTCCGGAAGCGCAGCCCTTCGTGGAGCTGGCGGACTTCATCAAAGTGGATTTCGTCACCACCAGCGCAGCGGAACTGGAGCGGCTGGGGCAGGTATTCGGGGAGCGAAAGATCGACCTGATCGCGGAAAGAGTCGAGACCCATGAGATGTTCAAGCAGGGCATCCAGCTGGGCTACGCGTATTTTCAGGGCTATTTTTTCTGCCGGCCGCAAATGGTGGAGCGTCGCGACGTCCCCAGGTACAAATTGAACTTCGTGCAAATCCTGAACGTAGTGAACCGGCCGGAACTGGACCTGCACGAAGTGGCGGAGTTGGTGAAGCGCGAGGCTTCCCTGACTTTCCGACTGCTGCGTTATTTGAATTCGCCGGCATTTGCGCTGCGAATGGAGGTGCGCTCGATTCCGCATGCGCTCTCGCTGCTGGGCGAAAGCGGGGTGCGCAAGTGGGTCTCGCTGGTCGCGGTGGCGGCGATGGGCGAGGACAAGCCGGGCGAGTTGGTGATGCTGCCCCTGGTGCGGGCGCGGCTTTGCGAGCTGCTTGCGCCTCTGGCGGGCATGCGCAAATTCGAGAACGATTTGTTCCTGATGGGGTTGCTCTCGGCGATGGACGCCATCCTGGACATGCCACTTTCAAAAGTGCTCGCCGACGTGCCGGTGAAATCTGAAATTAAGCAGGCGCTGCTGGGAGGAGAGAGCCCCTTCCGGGTCATTTATGAGCTGGTAATGAATTACGAGACGGGCGTGTGGGAAGAAGTTTCGCGAGCCGCGAGCAAGCTGAAGATCGATGAGGAACGCGTGCCCGACTTGTATATGAAGGCGCTGGAATGGGGCAAGGAGATCGTCGCAGGCACTCCAGCGCCCGCTCCGGTGCCCGTGGCCCGGTGAATTTTATTCCCGGCGAAGAGCTTCGACGGGATCAACTCGCGCTGCGCGCTGTGCCGGGATCCATGCGGCTAGCAGCGCAACGGCAGTCAACAAAAGCACTGGGATGATCAAGCCGGGAAAGTAATTTCGGGAAATTCCGACCAAGAGCCCGCGCATCGCAGCGGTCGCGGCGAGCGAACCGCCGATGCCAAAGGCCATGCCTGTGGCCGTCCAGCGACTGGTGCGGGAGAGAACCAGACGCACGATATTTCGCGGCGTGGCGCCCAGCGCCATGCGCACTCCGATTTCCTGGGTGCGTTGCGCGACGAGAAACGAAACGACGCCGTAGAGACCGATGGCCGCGAGCAGAAGACTTACGCTGGCGAAGAGACTTAGCAGCGAGGCGTTGAAGCGCGGCTGCGCGGTCAGCTTGCCGACGCGCTGATTCATGGATTCAATGGTAACCGGCAGCTGCGGATCGAGCGCGGCCACTTCCGCGCGAATCCAGCTGGAAATGGACGCAGAAGCGAGCGAACTGCGAACCAGGAAGCTGGCTCTCGGGGAAAATTGCCGCGACGCTGCATCTGCCGGCGGATAAGCGCCGGCGTGCTTGCGCACGAGATAGTATTCGGGATCATCGGCTTCCAGGATTCCGCCGTTCTTGACGTTCTCTGCCACGCCAATCACTGCGAACCACGGGCTGTCGGGATCGAGGCGAATATTCCGGCCGATCGGATCGCCGCCGCCAAACAGGCGCTGCGCGAGCGTGCGGCTCAGAATGATGAGGTTTTCCTTCGAGTCGCGGTCTTCTTCGCGGAAGCCGCGCCCGCGCACGATTGGAATTCGCAGCGCGGAGAAATAGTTGGGTGTCACCACGCGCCAGGCAGCCATGCCGCCTTCGTTTTCGGAGCGGTGCGGCTCTCCGGCGATTTCCAGCGCATTGAACGGCTCGGCGCGCATGGCGCCGCTCGGCGGCAGCGAGTCCGTCACCGCGATGGAATCTATTCCCGGAATGTGGCGCAGGCGCGTTTCGAGCTGATCGAAGAATACTTGTTGCTGCAGCGGATCGGGATAGCTGGCCTGGCCCAGCGAGACGGTCGTGGCCAGCAGGCCGGCGGTGGACATGCCCAGCGGTACCGCCTCGATATTGCGAAAAGTTTGGAGCAGCAGGCCAGCCGAGGTTAGCAGCGTGAGCGAAATCGAGATTTGCGCCGCAGCCAGAGCCTGGCGCAGGAATCCGCGAGAGGCCATCGTGGCGCGCGAGCCTGCCAAGGCCTCAGCGTGCGGGGTTTGCAACGCGGGAGCGAGTCCGAAGAACAGCGCGGATAGGATCGAGGCTGCCAGTGCGAATGCCAACACGCGCGCGTCGAGCGCAGCTTGCTCGAGGCGCGGGATTCCGGCGGGCGCGATGGAGATGAAAACCTTCAGCAGCCACCACGCTACGAGAACGCCTGCTGCGTCTCCGAACGCGCCGAGCACGAGGCTCTCCGTGAGATTCTGCAGCATCAAGCGCGCGCGACCCGCGCCGAGAACGGATCGGATGGCGATTTCGCGTCGCCGCGCGCTGCCGCGTGCCAGAAGAAGATTGGCAACATTGGCGCAGGCCAAAAGCAGCACCGCGGCGACTGCGCCGAGCAGCACCCAGGACGCGGCGCGAATTTCATGCGTTTGAAGATCGCGAACGGAGCGAATGCTGAGCTTCACGTCGTGACGGAATTGCGCGGGGACGAACCCCAGCGAATCCGTGAATAGCGGCAGCAACGCGTCGTGCGCTTGCGCGATCGTCACGCCGGGTTTCATCCGCGCGTAAACGCGAAGAACGGCGCCGGTCTGCGGGCGGCGTTGCGCGGCGAGATCCAGGCGCTCGGGAACGAGAATATCGACTTGCGCGAGAGTGGGAAATTCGAAATCCGGGCGCAGCACGCCGATGATTGTTGTTGGATTCTTGTCGAGCGGAATCGCTGAACCGATGATGTTCGGATTGCTGCTGAAACGGCTTTTCCAAAAGCCGTAGGAAACGAGCGCTACGTTGGGGCCATTGGGTCGATCTTCATCGACGGAAAAATTGCGGCCAAGCAGCGGCTCAACGCCCAGCGTCGGCAGAAAAGACGATTCCACGTAGGCGCAGCGCAGGCGGGCGGGATTCGGCGTGGTGAGATCGCAATCGGTTACGCCCGAAGCGTCGAAGGATGTCATGGCCGCGAAGGGTTGCTGGTGTTCGCGCCAGACCACGTAATCGGAGCCGAGCAGGAATTCGCGCTGCTCGATCGGCGCGAGGTAGCCGACCGTTACGAGTCGATCGCCCTCGGGATATGGCAAAGCGCGAAAGAGGATCCGATCAACGAAGCTGAAGACCGCAGTGGTCGAACCGATGCCAAGCGCGAGAGTGAGCACCGCTGTGGCTGCGAAGCCGCGCTCGCGGGCAAAGCTCGCGAATCGCGTAGCGCGCGTCCGCCAGAAACATCTCGGCGTGGTGGAAAATTCGTGACATGGCGATCCTCTCCCGAGCGCACGGGAGAGCACGACGCTCATCCGCCACGCCGCGTGCAGCTAGGAGTTAGACGCCGGAGGCGCCGCTCGGTGTTCCCGGATTCGTCTTCTCTTTTGCCAGGAGGACGATCAAGCGCGCGGATTCTTCGGCGTCCATGGCGGTGCTGTCCAGCAGCACGGCGTCGGGGGCGCGTGTGAGCGGGGAGTGTTCCCGTTCCACGTCGCGGCGATCGCGCTCGCGGACTTCTTCAATGGTGCGCGCGAGATCCACTGTGTCGCCTTTTTGTTGATGCTCGCGCCAGCGGCGTTCGGCGCGCACTTCCACCGAAGCGGTGAGATAAATCTTTAGATCGGCGTCGGGGAAGACGATGGTGCCGATGTCGCGGCCTTCCATCACCACGCCGCCGAGTTGGCCGGCGCGCCTCTGCTCGGCTACCAGGACGCGGCGGACTCCGGGAATCATCGCGATTTTCGAAGACGCTTGCGCCACCTCGGGGGTGCGAATTGTTGAAGTAACATCCAGCCCATCGAGGAAAATTTTCTGCGCGCCGCCTTCGCTGCGCAGATCGATGTGCGTCTCGCCGGCCATCCGCGCCAGGCGATCCTCGGCATCGAGTGCAATGCCATTGCGCTGCGCTTTGAGCGCCAGTGCGCGGTACATCGCGCCGGTATCAATGTAAACGTAGCCAAGCAGCTCCGCGACGCGGCGCGCCACCGTGCTTTTCCCCGAGCCGACGGGGCCGTCAATCGCGATGATCAGTTTACGCATCGCTGAGGGCGTTTAGATTCGCTTGAAGGCGCGCTCGATATCGCGCGTGGAATAGCGCAGCACCACGGGCCTGCCGTGCGGGCAGCTCATCGGGTATTCCGTTTTCGAAAGCTCGGCCAGCAGCCATTCCATCTTGGTGCGCTCCAGTGGCGTGTTGACCTTGATCGCTGCGTGGCAGGAAGTCGAAGCCGCGATTTTGGCCTGCAGCGAATCGATGGAGATGGCCTGGTTCTCGCGCGCGATGCCGTCGAGAATTTCTGCCAGCAGCTTTTCGGCGTCGCCAGCGGCGATGCCCGCGGGCGCGGCATGAATTGCCACGCTGCGCGCGCCCATCAGATCGGCTTCGAAGCCGTTGGCGCGCAGCTCTTCGGCGATCTGCTCGAAGATGGCCAGTTGGCGTGGCGAAAGCTCGACAACCAGCGGCACTAACATGCGCTGCCCGCCTAATTCGCCTGCGCGCCGCGCTCGGAGATGCTGCTCGAAAAGCACACGCTCGTGCGCCACGTGCTGATCAATGATCCACAGGCCTTCGGCATTCACCGCGACGATGAAACTGTTGTTCACTTGCCCGAGCGGCTTGAGATCGGCGATGGCTTCGGCGCTCGGAAGCGTAGCTGGAGCTTCGAGCGGCGCGGGCGCCACAGCGGCCGCGACGCCCGGCCCGGAAGCCGCCGCAGCAGCGGCGGCGCGCGCCGCGACTGGAAATTCGAGAGCGTTGTCGGAACCGAACTGCAGCCGCTGCGCCAGAGGCTGCAACACCTCGCCGGACAATTCGAATTCGTCGCCGTAGTTCGAGCCGGCGCCCGGCGTAGCGGGCGCGGTGAACGGCGGAATCACAGCGCGCGGCGGCCCGAGGGCTGGATCTCCGGCCGAAGCCATTGCTGTTGCGGCCGGCGCGATTGCCTGAGCGCCCGCCGGAAATCCCGGAATCGGCCGTGCGTGCGACAGCGATTGACGTACCGCATCGCGCGTGAAATCGTGCACGAATTGCGGATGGCGGAAGCGCACCTCGATTTTCGAGGGATGGACGTTGACGTCCACTTCCTCGTAAGGCAGCTCGATAAACAACAGCACAACAGGAAAAACTCCCGGCGGAACAATATTGCGATAGCCATCGCTGATCGCGTGCAGGATCAGGCGGTCGCGAACCAGCCGGCGATTCACGAAGACGTAGATGCCATTGCGATTCGAGCGCTGCACTTCGGGGCGCGAGACAAATCCAGTGACGCGAATTTTTGCGGCCTCTTCGCCGGGCTCGAGTGAGGCCTCCGTGATCGCGGCGCGGATGGGGCCTTCGGCGGCCGGAATTTCGACCAGTTCATCCAGCGCGCTGCGGCCAAAAATCTGGTAAACGCGTTCGGAGAGGCGTTCGACCGGCGTGGCGTGCAGAATTTCCTGCGACGGCGTCTTCAGCACGAAATGCGTCTCGGGATGCGCCAGCGCGTAGTGCGTGACGAGCGATGCGATGTGGCCCAGCTCCGTCGTTTCGGATTTCAGGAATTTTCGCCGCGCCGGAACAGAATAGAAAAGATCGGCAACGCTGATGGACGTCCCGGGCGGCACGCCGGCAGGCTTCACGGCGATCAATTTGCCGCCGGCAAATTCGACGCGCGTTCCCTCTTGATCCTCACCCGCGCGCGTTTCGAGAAGCAGGCGTGAAACCGCGGCGATCGATGGCAAAGCTTCGCCGCGAAAACCCAGCGTGGCGATCGAGAGCAAATCGTCGGCGGTGCGCAGCTTTGACGTGGCGTGGCGCTCGAAGGCCAGCAGCGCATCATCGCGATTCATGCCTGACCCGTCATCGCTGACACGAATCAGCCTCTTGCCGCCGGATTCCACTTCGACGGTGATCGAGCGCGCCCCGGCATCCAGCGCATTTTCGAGCAGCTCTTTTACTACCGATGCAGGCCGCTCGACCACTTCGCCCGCAGCGATTTTGTTGGCCACATTCTCCGGAAGTATGCGGATGCGCGACATATCAATCAGCGAGAATTCTGATCCAGCTCCTGATTCTGCTCTTCCTGCTTCAGGCTGCGGAGGAAAGTCCGCGTAGCGAAGGGTGCTGCGACGAACACTGCGAGAACCATTAGATGTCGCGAGCCAGCCCGGGAAATTAGGAACTTGCACGACGGTCATGAGAATGAATCCGATGGCCACTCCGAACGAAAGCAAGACTAAAAATTGCGCGCGAAGACTCAGCCGGCGCATTCGCCATACCAGCACTGCAATCACACCGCCGAACGCGACGGCTGTCAGGATCGCAGTTTGTGGCCGCAGAAACATTCTCACTCTTTCTTTTCGAGGCTTGATGGCGATGCCCAAGTCGTCCAGTTGCGCTGTATCGACTTCCGACGGCGAATTAGCCATCAAATCCTGTGCGGCGGTGGTTTTCGCGAAGGCGATCACTTCGCGCAGCGATTTTTCGCCGGCCATCAGCATGGCGATACGATCCACGCCCAGCGCGATGCCGCCGTGCGGCGGCGTGCCATAAGTCAGCGCGTCGAGAAAAAAGCCGAAACGCTGGCGCTGCTGCTCGGGCGTCAGCCCCAGCGCCCTGAACATGCGCTCCTGAATATCCTGGCGATGAATTCGAATGCTGCCGGAACCGAGCTCGTAACCATTCAAAACGATGTCGTAGCCCTTCGAGCGGCACTTCCAGGGCTCGCTCTCCAGCTTGTCGAGATCTTCTTCGACGATGCCGGTAAACGGATGCTGCGCGCTGACCCATTGCTTCTCGATTTCGCTCCATTCAAAGAGCGCGAAGCCGGTGATCCAGGCGAATTCCCAGCGCGAGCGATCGATTAAGTTGAGTTTGTCGCCGAGATGCAAGCGCACTTGCCCAGCGACGTTCAGCGAAGTATCGCTATGCGGAATTTGCTGCTTGGCGGTGACGGCGACGATCAGGTCGCCGGACCTTCGCGCCGAGCGCTGCTGCCATTTCTTTCAGCTTCTCGGCGCCGAGATTTTTTTCTAGCGACGATTGAACACCCTCGGGCGTCACTTTGGCGGTGTAAACGCTCTTCGCACCAGCGCCTTTGGCGAATTCAGTGAGCTCATCGAGTTGCTTGCGCGAAAACGCCGCCGCGCCGGGCGCCACCACGGCCTGCACGTTGCCTTCAAAACCAAATATCGCGCGCGCCGGCTCGAAGAATGGCGTTACGTTGTGCAGCTCCATGCCGAAACGCAGATCGGGCTTGTCGGAGCCGAAGCGCCGCAGCGCCTCGTGATAATCGAGATGCCGGAAAGGCCGATGGATCTTGATGCCCTCCAAAGCCCAGACAGCCTCCATGACGCACTCGATCGTCTCGAAGATATCCTGCTGCCGCGGAAACGACATTTCCAGATCGAGCTGCGTGAATTCTGGCTGACGATCGGCGCGCAAATCTTCGTCGCGGAAGCACTTCACGATCTGAAAGTAGCGATCGAGGCCGGAAATCATCAGGATCTGTTTGAAAATCTGCGGCGATTGCGGCAACGCGTAAAACTGCCCGTGATGAATGCGGCTCGGCACCAGATAATCGCGCGCGCCTTCAGGCGTCGAGCGTGTGAGCATCGGCGTTTCGACTTCGATGAAGCCGAGTTTGTCGAGCGTCTTGCGTATCTCCAGCACGATGCGGTGCCGCAGCGCAAGATTCTTGTGCGGCTTTGGGCGGCGCAGATCGAGATAGCGATAACGCAGGCGCGTCTCTTCGTTCGCGGTGATTTCGTCTTCGATTTGAAATGGCGGCGTCTTCGCCGTGTTCAGCAGAAAGATTTCGTTGGCGATGACTTCCACTTCACCGGTGGCGATCTCCGGGTTCGGTTTTTGGCGCTTGACCACGCGGCCTTTCACGGCCACCACGAATTCGCCGCGCAGCTGCTCGGCCTTGGCATGCGCCTGCGGGTGCTGCTCCTTGTTGAAAACGATTTGCGCGATGCCCTCGCGGTCGCGCAGATCGATGAAAATCAGCTGGCCCAGATCGCGGCGGCGATGCACCCAGCCCATCAGGACCACGTCCTGATCGGCGTCCGCAGCGCGCAGCGCGCCGCAATAATGTGTGCGTTTCAGATTGCCGAGTGAATCTAGCATCGAACGGTCGCGTCCTTGGTTTTAGTGCGCTGTTTTTAGATGCTCGAGCAGCGCTGTCTCCGAGTATTTCGATTGCGCGCCGTCGGCCAGGTTTTTCAGCGTGAATTGGCCGGAGGCGACTTCATCTTCGCCGATGATCAGCGCGAATCGAGCGCCGAGCTTATCCGCGAGCCCGAGCGACTTCTTGAATTTCATTTCTTCCGGCGGCAACTCCACGGCAAATCCAGCGTCGCGCAGCTTCCGAGTGAGCTTCACCGCCGGCGCGTAAGACTTCTCGCCCATCCACGCGACGAAGAGATCGATGCGCTTCGTCGCGGCGGCTTTGCCCGTTTCCTGCAGCGAAAGAATCAGGCGATCGGTGCCGATGGCGAAGCCGATGCCTTTCGTCGGCGGGCCGCCGAGCAACTCGACCAAGCCATCATACCGCCCGCCGCCGCACACCGCATTCTGCGAGCCGAGGCCGGGCGCAACGATTTCAAACGTGGTGCGCGTGTAATAGTCGAGGCCGCGGACGAGGCGCCAATTGATTTCGTAGGCGATGCCGCGCAGCTTCAGCTCATCCTGCAACTTGGCGAAGTGCGCGCGGCAATTGTCGCAGAGATGATCAGCGATCCGCGGCAGCTCCGCGATGACAGATTGCTCTTCGGGCAATTTCGAATCGAGAACGCGCAACGGATTCGTCTCAATGCGCCGCTGGCTATCGGGACCAAGCCGATCTTTTACCTTCAGCAGCGCAGCGCGAAGTGTCTCGATGTATTGCGGTCGGCAATTCTTGTCGCCGATGGAATTCACCGAAAGCGTCGTGCCGGTGAGGCCGGCCTTCTCGAAAAATACGAGCAGCATTTCGATGACTTCCGCATCAATCGCAGGCGCATCGGACTGGCCCAGCACTTCCGCCCCAATCTGATAGAACTGCCGATAGCGCCCTTTCTGCGGCCGCTCGCGGCGAAACATCGGGCCTATGTAGTAGAGCTTGACGTTGCCAGGCAGCGTCTGCATCCCATGCTCGATATACGCGCGGCAGACGGAAGCCGTCGCCTCGGGCCGCAGAGTCAAAGACTGTCCGAAATCGATATTGTGGAGCTCATATAGAAATCGGAGGAGCGCAGGTGCCCCTTCTTGCGAAATACTCTCAAATGTTTCCTGCACAATCGCTACAGAGGTTACATTTTCAGGTGTTCGAGGGATGCGGTTATGCGCCCACGCGTCTTTGACCGCATCATTCGCTCTGATGATGTCTGCCATATTTTGCGGGTGGCCGATTGAACATTCTCATAGCTCTCGAATGTGTACATTTCCTTCGCGACCACATCCGTATCGGCTCCGATCGAGCGGGCGAAGAGTTCGGTTTGCTCGAAGATGGGCAGACGGATTTCACCAAATCCATAGTCCGCAAAGACTTCGCGGGCCGTTTGCTCGACGCAATTCCACAGAGCGGAATCGGGCGGCAAAATGTCGCGTGTTCCTTTGATAGCTTGGAATTTCATTGGGCGGTTGATTGCCGCTGAAGTCTCAACACGGTCCTCGAATTGAAAATCACGCCGCGGGCGGAGCAAGCCCCCGCCCCTACGAACTACAAGAACGAGCGCTACGCTTCAAGAACTCCCGTAGGGGCGGGCTTGTTTACCCTGAGCTTCGAAGGGCTCCGCCCTCCTTCGGCTGCCTATCCTAACTACCCTGCCGATACGTTTCCTTGTATTCGACGTAATGCGCGGCATGCGCGTCGATGAACGCGAGATCCTCCGCCGTCAACGTCCGTCGAAACTTCCCCGGATGCCCCATGAACAAACTCCCGGGCGCAACTTGCGTCCCTTCCGGCACCAACGTCCCCGCCGCGACAATGCTACCCGCCCCGATTTTCGCGCCATTCAAAATGATCGAGCCCATGCCGATCAAACAGCGCGATTCGACCTCACAACCATGCAGCACTACTCCGTGCCCGATGGTCACATCATCGCCCAGCGACAGCGGATGCAAATTGCGCATCACGTGCAGCACCGAGCCATCCTGCACGTTGGTGCGCTTGCCGATGCGAATCCAATGCACGTCGCCGCGAATCACCACGCAAGGCCAAATGCTGGAATCCTCGCCGATGGAAACATCGCCGATGATCACCGCGGATTCGTCAATGTAACAGCCAGCGCCGATTTCAGGCGTGCGCCCGCGATACGTGCGGATCAAAACAGTACCCCGATACCAAAAAATGTTGCGCGGCGCGCGCTCATGGCCAGCCCGTCACGGATGAAGAGGCCCGAAAACCGGGCGGGGCTGAAGGCCCGCCCCTACGTTTGCGCGTCACCCCGCGCAAGAGACAAACAGCGAAACTAGCATACGCGGCAGATGCAGACAAGGACACCTGACGCGATGAATTTGAGCTACTTCGCCGATTTTCTTCGCTTCTTACGGCTCGAGGCAGATTTACCGGAAGCAGTCGACGGCGCGAATCGTTGCATGCCCCGTTGCGAGCAACAGGGGACAATGTGAATTACGCGGCCGCCGCGATGGCATAGGCATTTGCAGCGTGTTGGCTGCGCCAGCAAGCGGCTGAGTTGCTCGGCGATCTTCACAGAATTTGCACCACCGGTCCGGTCGAAGCGCGATTGCTGATTTCCGCAGCGCGGGCGGCGACGTTGCGGGCCATGGCATAAATGCTGGCCGCGCCCGGGGCGGCTTCGCCGAGTGATGCGACCGGCTTGCCCGTGTCGCCTCCAATGCGGATTTGCGGATCGATTTCGATTTCGCCCAAAAACTTGACACCGAACAGCTGCGCCATTTTCTGCCCTTCGCCGTGCCCGAACACATCGATGCGGCCCCGGCAATGCGGGCAGTTGAAATAACTCATATTCTCGATCACGCCGAGAATTTCCACATTCACCTGCCGGAACATCTCGATGGCTTTGCGCACATCGGCAAGCGCCACGATCGACGGCGTAGTAACGACCACCGCGCCGGTAAGCGCGACGGATTGAATCAGAGTGAGCTGCACGTCGCCGGTGCCGGGCGGCAAATCGACCACCAAATAATCCAACTCGCCCCACTGCACGCTGCGCAGGAATTGCTGGATTACGCTGTGCAGCATCGGTCCGCGCCAGATCAGCGGCTTATCGCCGGGATTCAGCAGCCCCATCGAAATCATCTTCACGCCATAAGCTTCCACGGGAATGATGGTGCGCTCGTCCACGGCGCGCGGCTGCTCGGTCGAGCCGAGCATGACCGGAACGTTGGGGCCGTAAACATCGGCATCCATCAGGCCGACCGCGTTGCCCATGCGCTGCAGCGCGATCGCCAGATTCACCGCGACAGTCGTCTTCCCCACGCCGCCTTTGCCGCTGGCCACAGCGATGAGGTATTTCACTCCCGGAATCGGTGCTTTATCAGCCATGCGTATCCTCGCGGTTCATCATAGAACGCGCACGGCAAACCAGCAAGCCGCCCAGCCCGCAAATACGTTTCCCGATCCACTGAACGCGACAACGGCAAACCTCACAATTTCCGGCAGTTACGGTCCCCGAAAAAGCAGGGTCTAATCGCCAACGAAAACGATTAGAATTCGCCCTAAGTCATTGAAAATAAAAGCCGAACTCAGTTTCTAATCGCCAATAACGCAGTTTTTTGAAGCATATGCGAAGAGACCCGCCCAAGGTCCGCAGGGAGGCTCTCTGCGTAACCGTCGAGCGGGCAATGGCTGAACGTAGGGCCCGCACTTCAGCCCGGACCAGGCACGGCGTGATCTCATGGCGAGATCGCCACCGCGACGCAACACAACATTAGCGAGACGCCAGGCACGCTCAGGCCGTGCCATCATGCGCGACTTTGCCCGAAGAGGCCGGGCTGAAGCGCGGGCCCTACGAGTGCTTGCCCAGGCAGCTATCACACTTTCTGACACATTGGCCGCCGGCTTTGCACGAACCGATGGCGGCACGTTAGAATAGTGTGACTTCCTGAAGTGAAGATCCGCCCTGGGTTGCAGACGGCATCGCATCGGGGATAGGGGCGGCTCGCTAGCAGCGTGAACGGCTCCGGAAGCGTCTAATCAACCAAATGGAATTCGACAAGATAATCGACAAAGTCATCGCGCGCTTCATTGGCACGAAGCACGAGCGCGACATCAAGCGCATCGCGCCGCTGATCGTGCAGATCAACGCGCTCGAGCCGGAGATGCAGAGGCTCGCCGATGCGGATTTTCCCGCACGCGCGGCTGCGCTACGAGCCGAAGTCGCGAAGCGTCTTGAAAACGCTGACCCCGCTGAAAGCGATTACAAGCAGCGCCTGCAAGATGCGCTCGAGCCGGCAATCGTTCCGGCCTTCGCGCTGGTGCGCGAGGCGGGCCGCCGGAAGCTCGCCATGCGCCATTTCGACGTGCAGCTCATCGGCGGAATCGTGCTGCACCAGGGCAAGATTTCAGAAATGAAGACGGGCGAAGGAAAAACGCTGGTCGCCACGCTGCCTGCGTTTTTGAATTCATTGGCGGGCCGCGGCGTGCACATCGTCACGGTGAACGATTACCTGGCGCGCCGCGACGCCGAATGGATGAGCCCGATCTATAAGCTGCTGGGGCTGTCGGTCGGCGTGATCGTCCACGATCTCGATGATGCGCAGCGCCGCGCCGCCTACGGCGCCGACATTACCTACGGCACGAACAACGAATTCGGCTTCGACTACCTGCGCGACAACATGAAGTACGATCTGAAAGACTGCGTGCAGCGCGGGCACCAGTTCTGCATCGTGGACGAAGTGGACTCGATCTTGATCGACGAAGCGCGCACGCCGCTGATTATTTCCGGGCCTGCCGAAGAATCGACCGACAAGTACTACCGCATCGACAAAATCATTCCCAAGCTGATTCAGGATATCGATTACACGCTGGATGAAAAGCACCGCACCGCGACGCTGACCGAGGAAGGCGTCTCTAAGTGCGAGCGTTTGCTGGGCCTCGGCAACCTCTACGATCCCGCCAACATGGAGACGATTCACCACGTCTATCAGGCGTTGCGCGCGCACTCGCTGTATCAGAAGGACGTGGACTACGTCGTAAAAGAAGGCGAAGTCATCATCGTGGATGAATTCACCGGCCGGCAGATGCCCGGACGCCGCTGGTCGGACGGATTGCACCAAGCGGTGGAAGCCAAAGAAGGCGTGAAGATCGAGCGCGAGAACCAGACTCTCGCCACCATCACTTTCCAGAATTATTTCCGCATGTACAAAAAGCTTTCGGGCATGACCGGCACGGCGGAAACCGAAGCGGCGGAATTCGAGAAGATTTACAAACTCGACGTGGTTGCGATTCCGACCAACAAGCCGTTGATCCGCCACGAATTCCCCGATGTCGTATATCGCACCGAGGCCGAAAAGCTAGAGGCCGTGGTGAACGGCATCATCCAGGAAGATGGCACGAAGTTGAACGGAATCCGGCAATACTTCGAATCGGGGCAGCCGGTGCTGGTGGGCAGCATCTCGATCGAGAAATCGGAAAAGATAGCCGAGAACCTGAGGAAAGCCGGGATTCCGCACCAAGTGCTGAACGCCAAGCAGCACGAGCGCGAAGCAAAAATCATCGCGCAGGCCGGGCGCAAGGGCGCCGTAACCGTTTCGACCAACATGGCCGGCCGCGGCACTGACATTTTGCTGGGCGGAAATCCGGAAGCCATGACGCGCGACTATTTCCTGAAGAACAAGCTCGCGATTCCCTACGCTCCGGCAGGCGCAGTCATCGCTGCGAATGGAAATGGCACCGAATCCCCGGCCGAAGCGGAAAATGGCGAGGCCGCGAGTGCAGCAGCAGGTGCAGCACAGGGAGGCGGCGTTGCAACGGCTTCCGCGGCGGCCACTGTGGCGGCGCCGGCGAACGTGCCGATGGTTCTCTTCCAGCAGGAAGGCCGCATCTTTCAGGTTCCCGCCGATCAATGGAAGCCGGTTTACGATCAATTCGCCGAACAGTGCCGCGCCGAGCACGATGAAGTGATCGCCATGGGCGGCTTACACATCCTCGGCACCGAACGCCACGAGGCTCGGCGCATTGACAATCAGTTACGCGGCCGCGCGGGCCGCCAAGGCGATCCGGGCGCCTCCCGCTTCTTCCTTTCGCTCGACGACGACCTGTTGCGCATCTTCGGCGGCGAGCGCATGAAGTCGCTGATGTACCGCGTGGGAATGACCGAGGGCGTGCCCATCGAATCGAAAATGCTCAGCAATCGCATTGAGAACGCGCAGAAGGCCGTCGAAGCGCAGAACTTCGAAGCGCGCAAACACCTGCTCGAGTACGACGACGTGATGAACAAGCAGCGCGAGACGGTTTATTCGCTGCGCCGTGGCGTTCTTGAGGGCGCGGACCAGAAAGATTACGTTCTCGAACGCGCCGAAAGCATCGCTGTGGATTTGGCCGAGACGTATTGCCCGCGCGAAATCAATCCGGGGCAATGGAACACCACGCAATTCGGCAACGAGATGCTGAATCAGTACGGCATTGACGTGAAGGCCGCGGGCATCGACTTCTTGCGCGTGAATCACGACGAGCTGGTTAACAACGTCATCGATAAAGTGAAAGCGCGCTACGAAGATAAGGAAAAGCTCTTCGGCGCGCCCGTGTTGCGCTGGCTGGAGCGCCGCATCCTTCTCGACGTTGTGGATACACAGTGGAAAGACCACTTGCTGACGCTCGATCATTTGAAGGAAGGCATCGGGCTGCGCGGCTACGGGCAGAAGGATCCCCTCGTCGAATTCAAGCGCGAGGCCTTCACGCTATTTGAAGAAATGATGGACCGCATTGACACGGAATCGGTGCGGTTCCTCTTCCTGGTGCGTCCGGCGGAAGGCGAGCAACCCCCGCCGCAAGCCGCAGGCGCGGCGGAACCGGCGCGTCCGAAGCAGTTCGGAATTCAGCAGCAACTCGAGCGCCGGCAACAGCGCCAGCAGCAGAATTTGCAATTCCAAGCCGGGCCGGCCCAGGCCGAAGCGCCAAAGCCGGTCCGCGCCGGGGCTAAGGTGGGCCGCAACGATCCCTGCCCTTGCGGCTCCGGCAAAAAATACAAGAAGTGCCACGGGGCCAACGCGTAGCACAATGCGCGGTTCGGGTGGGTGCTTACACCGGAGGGCGGAGCAAGCCCCGCCCCTACGACCGCAAAGCGCGCTTCGATCCCGAAAGCGCGCTGACTCTTCGCTGAACTTGGCTCGCTCACCTGCCGCCACAATCCGCGTCTGAACATCTGGGCCACGCCGTGCGTATCTAGAGTGGGGCGAAGTCTATGCACATCTAAGGAGTTCAGCGATGCGATTGCGTTCGCAATGGAAAGCGAGCATTTCCGTTATTGCGGCCCTGATTTTGTTAGTGCTGTTCGCGCCGCCGGCTTTGGCCGATAGCGAAGGACACTTTGAGCGCACGCTTACGGTTACCGGCCCGGTCGATCTGGACGTGCAGACCGGCTCGGGAAACATTACCGTTCAACCGGGGGACTCAACCCAGGTGGAAATCCACGCGCGCCTGAAGGCAAATGGCGGCAATCATGTCTCCAGCGACGTTGAGGCGCGCATCCGCCAGATCGTCGAGAATCCGCCGATCCAACAGGACGGCAACACGATCCACATCGGGCGCAGCGACGACCATGGCCTGTTCAAGGACATCTCGATCACGTACGAGATCAAGACTCCGAAGGAAACTCACCTGCGGGCGAAATCCGGCTCTGGCGATGAAGAGATTGACGGAATCGCAGGCCCCGTCGACGCTTCCAGCGGCTCGGGCACATTGCGGCTGCACGACATCGGCGCCGAAGTTCGGGCCAGCACAGGCTCGGGCGATGTCGAAGTGCAGAACACCCAAGGCAAGGCGCACGTAACTTCGGGTAGCGGCACGATCCGCGCCACGGGAATCGCCGGATCGCTTTCGGCAACCACCGGCAGCGGCGACGTGAAACTCGAGCAAACTGCCGCGGGCGACGTGGAAGTGACCACCGGATCCGGCACGGTGGAATTGGAGCACGTGAAAGGCGCCGTGCGCGTTTCGACCGGAAGCGGCGATATTCGCGCCGATGGCGAGCCGACGGGCACGTGGCGGCTGCACACTGGCTCGGGCGATGTCGCGGTGAAATTGCCGGAAACAGCGTCATTCGATCTCGCCGCGCACACCAGCAGCGGCTCGATCGAAAGCAAACGCGAGATCATCATGTCGGGAAACATCAATCCTCACGAGCTGAAGGGGCGAGTCGGAAATGGCGGCGTGCTGCTGGATTTGAACACCAGTTCGGGCTCGATTCGCATCGATTAGGCCGACAGGTTGACGGGCGTCCGTCGCGCCGCGCAGCGCAGACGCCCGCCTCACGCGACGGCGCGAGTCTCTTCACCCCGTCTGATTGGTGCACGGCCGAGATTTTCGCTTTGTGATCGAAGCGCCGGATGTTCACGTTTTGAGTGCCCATGGTAGCTGCTAGAAGCGGGAGCGTTTGAAGCAGCCTCGCCTTCAACGGCGCGGACGGCCCACGCACACAACGGCGCAAGTTGTGATACCTTGTCCCGAGCTTTTAGCCGGTCTATTGCGAAGTTCAGGGTGTGTCATGACGGCGGCCGACTCCCCGCACTGCCGAATTGACCAATGTAAGGAAGAAGTGCCTCCGGCGCTCGCAGCCGCGTCGCTGTGCCTGGATCATTTTCTGGGCGAGGCGTTTTCGCGGGCCGAGCAGGCGCTGGACAAATGCCAGCGGGGAGAGCACATCGACGCCGCAACCATCGATTGGCTGGTGGGCGACGTGCAGATTACCTTGAACGCTGTCTCTGAGGTGGCTAGAAAACGCGATCTCGCGCAGCAGAGCCGAATTCTGGAATTGCTACTGTGCGTCGCGAATTTGAATGAGTACGTCGCGCATCATTCGGTGCAGGCTTCGCATCGAAATTGAGAGTGAAGCGGGCTGCTCCTCAGAATGACAGCGTTTTAGATGGGCGCGACGGGATGTCAACAGGGCCACGAACCGCTGTAATTACGGGGAACCATGTCAGCCGATTCGATGCCGCAGTGCGAGTTTGAGGGCGACAAGCTGGCTGTGAGGCTGCGTTTTTCCGGCCCCGCCGACGTGGCCACCATCACTCCGGTGGTGTCGTGGGTCATGGATTTCGTCAAGGAAGTGGGCTGTGCGCCGGGCAAGGAATGGGAAGTGGAAATCGCACTGCGCGAGGCGCTGGCGAACGCGATGGTCCACGGCTCCAAGCGCGACCCCAGCAAAAAAGTGGAATTCTGCGTGGGTGTTGACAAAGATCGCGGGCTACTGATCGTCGTCAGGGATCAGGGCGAGGGATTTGATCCTTCGCAGATCAAGGAACCGGTCGTCGGCCAGAATCTTTACTCCGATCACGGCCGCGGCATATTTCTGATCAATCAGCTGATGGATGAAGTTCGCTTCGAGCGCGGCGGCACCGAAATCCACATGCGAAAGCGTTAACACCTTCCCTTCTCGGCATCTTGAAATTCCCCGCAACTCGTTCCAAGCTGGAAGTCTCGTATCCCGACGATCGCATGACCGAACAAGAAACAAAGTCGGAAAAGTTTAAGGCGGTTGACCCGCAGATTCCCGGCGTGCCGGTGATGAAGCCGGGCACGTTGGCGCCGGTGAACGCGAAGGCGCTCCCCGTCGCGGTGTGGCTGACGATTGCCATCGGCGCGGTGTTGATGCTCGGCGCGTCTTTCTTCTGGTGGTTCTCGCTGGCGTCGAAGAGAGCCGAGCCGACGAACGCGGAGAATGCAGCGCCCACGGCGAGCCCTGCGCCCGTCGCGGTTGCGCCGATTCAGAGAATTCCGCAGGGACCAGGCGAGATCGCCTCGACGGGTGATTTGCCGTCGGTGTGGTCAGCCAAGCAATTCGAGATGGTGAATCCGCTTACCAAACAGCGTGTGCCCGCGACGATCGTGCGCCTTCCGGGAGGATCGTTCTGGGCCTTCTCGATGATTGAGCCATTCGGCGATTGCCACCTCGAATACGTCACGGACCTAAAGCGGCTGGCCAGCTACTACGGGTTTCAGAGCAGCCGCCCAATGGTCGGCGATCCCTGTAATCGCACCGTTTTCGATTTAACCAAATACGGACCGGGGATTGACGGGCTGGTGCGGGGCGAAATGGTGCAGGGCTCTGGGCTGCGACCTCCGATGGCCATCGAAGTGCGCGTCGAGGGCAACAAGATCATCGCCGTGCGCATGGAATAGCAAACTTTCCGCAAGACTCCACGTTTGATCTTCTTTCGCACTTCGTTTGCGGCTAAACAAAAAACGCCGCTGTCCGGCGGCTTATTTTTCGCAGGACAGCGGCGCTGCTTCAAGTTGTAGATGCGCGAATCGCCGCGATGTTAATCGCTGAGTTCGGCGACCGCGCCTGCCACCAACACCGGTTGGCCCGTCGCGGGATCGATGAGCACGAAGCCAACCACGCCCAGCGGCGTCCCGGTCTGCCCTTGCAGCGCGGATAGACCGCTGAGGTTTATGAAGATTGTGGCGTCGGTGGTCATCACCGTCAACGGTTGCGGCAGAAGGATTCCGGCTGTCCAATTATCATTCAATTGGAAGCTGCCGGTATTGCCGTTCTGCACGATCACGTTACCCGCAAGCGTTCCGGCCTGACCTTGGCGCCGTAGCACGACGCGGTGCGGAGTCAGCGTCGTGGTTCCGTCGGTGGTGTTCAACGCGCCGCCGATCGAGACGCGCTGGCCGGCTGCGAGCGAAGTGTTATTGAACAGGAGCGTGGTGAGCGGCAGCTTGATGTGGCCAATGCGATATTTCTCGCTGCCGTTCAGGTCCAGCGTGGTGATGTCGCCCGGCGAGATGCCGTTCACAGCGGGAAGCTCTTCGCGGACATAGAGATCGACCTGCGTTGCCGGACCGGAAGACGGGCGCACGCTGGTCATCAACCCGCTGAAGTAAAAGCCGTCGTTGGAGACGACGTCCACTTCTGAGGCATCGATATCATGCGTCACGGGGTCGAGTTGCCCGGTCAGCTGCACGATGGTGGTGGTCGTGAATGAGCTGATGGGCTCGCTCGGATCGTCGAAGGTAGTGTTGTTATCCGTAGAGACAGCCCATTGCCGCCCGTGCGGTCCCTGGACGTTAAACGTGTTTGCGCCGGTAACGCCCACGACGCCGGCAGCGAAGTCGTCGATCGATACCTGCGAGTCCGTCGCGTTGAGCAGCTTGAGCTGGAAGACCGGATTAATCGTGCCGGTCACCTGGCCGTTGGAATCCACCGCGAGCGACTTGCGGAGATCGAACTCCATCCGCAAACCATCGAGATCGCCATTATTGACGGTAAATGGATTGGCAAAAGTTACCGTGACGCTGCTCGACGAAAGGGTGCCGTTCATCGTATTGATCGCGGGAGGACTTTGGGTGGTATCGATGAAGCCGATCACCGGATTGGCAATCGTGATCGTTGCACTGACATAGGTGCCCACCGGAACTGAGGTGAGATCCACGAGTTGATGCAAACCGCTCAACTGCGCGAAGTCGATCAAGGCCGGCTGGGACAGCACGCTGACGTCCGTGGTGCCGTTATTCACGGTCACGCCGGTCACGTTCATCTCGCAGGAAACGACGCTGGGCAGCGGGGCGTCGGTGGCAACAGTAAAAACTGACCCAGTTTGCTGCACGGGATTCGAAGGCGAGCTAGCCGAACCCGCGCCGCTGCACGCCGAAATCAGCAGCACGGGTAAAAACGCAAGAATGCACAGGACACACTTCGACCATTTCATTTCAGGTCTCCTTAGTATTTATCAATGATGACTGAGGACGGTGCTCTAGGTTGCCCCGTTCCCCTCCTCGCTATCAAACACACGCGTGCGAAAAAAGTTTCGCGCGGTGGAAGGACTTCATACCCAATTCCGGACGGGATGTTTTCGCTAGAAGCGTGGAATTATGTTGCGAAGTACCAGACGAAAAAGGGCACCTAACCTGGGAGATGGAGCATCATAGTAGACTGACGCGGGCTTACAGAATGCGCTCACGATTGGCTCGTTTGCGGTACTTGCACATTGGAGGGATCCTTTGATGCTGCGGAGATGCGTTTCGGCAGTTGCGCTCGCGGCTGTGGCTCTGGCGCTGGGCTGCACGAAAGCGCCCAGCGATGCGGCGTTGGCGGAGAGCATCAGGGCTCAGTTTTCTTCCGATCAAGATCTGAAGAGTTCAAACTTGAATGTCGCGGTTCACGAGGGCGTGGCCACAATTTCTGGCGGAGTGCCGGATGCCTCGGCTCGGCTTGAGGCCTACAAAGTGGCGGCACAAACGACCGGCGTGAAGAAAGTTGACGATCAGATGTCGATCGAGGCGCCGCAGTCGGCGGAAGTTCCGCCCGCCAGGCCGCGGCGCCGGCTCCAGTTCCTGTTGCAGAGCCACCGGCGCCGAAGGCGGAACGCAAATCGAAACGGCGCTCGGCGGCGGTTTCTAATTCTGATGCCAGCCCGCAGCCGCCCGCTTCGCCGGATGGTGGAGGATCCGCGGACACTTCCGCCGATGCGACTCCGCCGGATGTAGCTCCGAATGCGCCAGCACCAGCGCCCGTATTAGCTCAGGAGCAGAATCTTCCCGGGCCCAAGGAGATTGAAATTGCCGCCGGAACCAAGATCCGCGTGCGCATGATCGATCCTGTGAATTCGGCCGTGAATCATACGGGCGAAGTCTTTCACGCCTCGCTCGAGAATCCGATTTTGGTGAACAATGAAGTTGTCGTGCCGAAAGGCGCCGACGTGTACATTCGTCTTACGCGCGCGAGTACTGCCGGGAGCATGAGCGGCCGAAGCGAGTTGCATCTTGAATTGGTGAAGCTCGACTACGGCGGGCGGTCTTATGCCCTGGTCAGCAGCAGTTCGAACGTGGTGGGTGGCTCGCGGGGCAAGAAGACTGCCGAGACTGTTGGAGCCGGCGCGGTGATCGGAACGATTATTGGAGCTATCGCAGGAGGCGGACGAGGCGCGGCGATTGGCGCCGGAGTGGGTGCTGCGGGCGGCGGGATCTATCAGGCCAGCACTAAGGGGCAGCAAGTGAAAGTGCCCGCGGAGACGTTGCTCGATTTTCAGCTTGAACAGCCCGCAACGGTAACCGTGCCGTTTCATCCGGATGTTGCCAGCGATTAAGTGGCGCCAGATTGCCGTGATGGTCGGAGGGCAAGCCGGCGCTACTTATTGGGAAGACTTCTCTAGCTTCTGCAACCTGGCGCGGGCTTCTTTCTTTCCCGGATCGAGCGCTAGTGCGTCGCGGTATTGCTCTTCGGCTTGCTGCGGCTTTCCTTCCTGCTCATAAAGGCGTCCCAGCCATTCGCGCGCCGACGCATGCGAAGGCCAATCACTGCGCTCGGGCGTGTTGGCGAGGTAGGACTTCAGCAGCGGTTCGGCGGCGTTTGCCTGCGTGCCAGACAAAATATGCTCGATCGCGCGATAGTAACCGACGCGCGGGTCGCCCGGTTTGATCTTCTCGGCCGCTTGAATCGCGGGCTCCATATCTGCGCCGCGCCCAAGATCGCGATAAAAACCAGCCACCTCGAAATAGGGCTCAATACGCTGCACCTTCGATTCGAGAACCAGCCGGAGTTCATTTTCGGCGAGATCGTTCTTCTTCAGCGCCTCGCGATCGTAGGTTGCGCGGGCGAGATGTCCTTCCACGGGATCGAGCGCCGCAATCGCATTGACCTGATCGAGCGCCGCATCCTTGTTTCCGCCAACAATCCAGGGCGCCTGGATATTGAATTCCTCCAAATCGCGGCGCGCCTCGATGTTCGACGGGTTCAGCCGTACAGCCTCTTCGAATTCCTTCTTCACCTTGCGCGCCAGTGAAAAGCTGTGTTCGCGGTCGGCCTGTTCGCCGTAGCTCCTGGCCAGCCACTGGTGATAGAGAGAATTTTTCGAATCGATTTCGACGGCGCGTTCGGCATGGGTCACGGCGTTGCTGAAATCTTTGAGTTCGTAATAAGCGCGCGCCAGCCAGAACTGCGCGTCGGCATCGTTGGAGTTTCTGGCCACGGCGTTGTTGAGAGTGCTGACCGCTCCTGAATAATTGCCGAGGTCGAATTGACGCCGCGCCTGGGTCACGTCCGGGCTCGAGTCGGCCAGCGCGAAGTTTGAAGACAGAGTGGCGCACAGCAGCGCGGCGCAAACGGTCATTACTTTGAGCATCCGGCGGGTCATTGAAATCCTGTTCTCTGGCGTCCGCAGAGCGGACAATTTATTGTGCGTCCGCAGAGCGAACAATTTATTGCGCGTCCGCAGAGCGAACAATTTATTGCGCGTCCGCAGAGCGAACGACCATTCCGTCTTTGAAGTCGGTTTCTCCCGGAATGGCCACGCGATCGCCTTCCGAGAGACCGGAGAGGACTTCATACTTTGAGGAACTGGCAACACCGACGGTAATAACGCGGCGGCGCAGGCGGCCTTCCTCGAGCCGGTAAACGTAGCGCTCGCTGCCGTCCGCGCGGACCGCTGCGCGCGAGACCGCCAGCACATTGTCGCGCTGGCGCACCATGATGCGCACTTCCACGTTTACATTCGGCAAGAGCTCGAGCTTATCGTTGTTCACCGAACAGAGCACTTCGCCGACGCTGCGATTTCCGTGGGCAATTACTTCTTTCGGAATTTGAATCGTTCGGCCCGTCCATTCGCGATTGGGCAACGCGTCCCAGGAGATGCGCACATCCTGATTCGGGGCGAGCCAGCCCAAGTCGGGCTCATCTACGAATGCGCGAACCTGCACGTTGCGCAGATCCGCCATATCCGCGATTTCCTGGCCGATGGTCACGTAATCGCCCACGCGCACCGACAGCGAGTAGAGAGTTCCATCTACGGGCGAGGTAACTGTGGCAGAACGTACTTTTTCTTCCAGAGAGCGAAGCGTCGCCTGATCCTGGTCAACGCGGAGCGTTAAACGGTTTACGTCAAGAGCAGCGCGGCTTGCCAAATCGTCGCGTCGCTTCTGCAAAGTCTGCAGGCCGGTTCTCGCCGTCGATAGATCGAGCGCGTTCTTGTCGAGCTCATCCTGAGTGGCCGCCTGCTTGGCAAACAGCTGCTGCAAAGCCTTTTGCGTTTGCTCCAGATCTGTGACCTTGGCCTGCGCCGTGCGGATGTCGCCGTCCAATTGCGCCACTTCGCTCGGAGAGCCGCCGGCTCGCGCGTTGCGCAAATCCGATTGTGCCGCCAACAAATCCGAGCGCGTGGAGGCCAATTGCGCCTGCGCGTCGCTGGAATTGAGCGTCAGGATTCGCTGGCCTTTGTGAACTGCCTGCCCTTCCGCGGCATCCACACTGGAAACAAATGAGGCGATCTCCGCGCGCACGATATAGGGATTAACAGGCTCAACTTTTCCGTTACTGGCGATTGCGGCGTTGATGGTGTCGCGCGAGACGCGCACCACCTGCACTTCCGGCGTGTTGCCTCGGCCCGCCAATCCGATGAACAGCAGGACAGCCAACAGCACCGCGCCGCCGCCCCAGATCCAACGGCGGCCTTTGCCTGGCTCCGAATTGCCGTTTCGATTGTTCATACCGCAGAGCTTATTGTAACGAATTGTATCAAAGCAGCTCGCCGCGTGCCCAAGAAGCGCAGCGAACTCGTCAGTAGTCCGGCTCCCTGTTAATCAGGATGCTCCAGGCCACACTGGAGATGCCAGTATTTCAAGCGTCTGCGAGCGTAGCTGCGACGGTACGCGCAACCTGCTCGATTATTTCGCTCCGTGATAGTATGAACTTATGAGCGACGCTGCGACACACAAAGAATCCGCCGCCCCTAAGTCGGGCGAGAAACCCAAGCCGAAGATTCATCGCGTTTGCATCGGCTGCAACAATATGTTCGAAGTGACGATGGACAACTTCGAGGCCAAGCATTGCCCTATCTGTCATAAAGGCTAAGCGGCAATTCTTCGCGCTGGAATCAACCTCTCAAGGCGCATCCTCGGCTTTGCGTCCCTCTCGATTTGCCTGTTGCGCCAATTCCGCTAGAATAATCGGACTCACTCGAAGGTCAGGCATGAAGATCTACAACGAGCAGCTGACGCTGCAAACCCAGGGCAAGCGCGAGTTTGTAAATATCACGCCGCAAGTGAAGGCGGCGATGGAGAAGAGCAGCTTCCGCGACGGCATCATTCTCGTTTCGGTGCTGCATTCGAACGCCGCCATCATTGTGAATGATGACGAGCCTGGCTTGCTCGATGATTTGCAATCCTGGCTCGAACAAGTTGCGCCCGAGCGCGATGACTACAAGCACCGCGGGCGCTTCGAGAGCAACACCGGCATCCACCTTCAGAGCCTGCTTCTGCATCATCAAGTTGTCGTCTCGTTCTCCGAGGGACGCCTCGACCTGGGCCCGTGGCAATTCGTATTGTTTGCGGAACTTGACGGCCAGCGCCCCAAGCGAATCCTGATTAAGGTAATGGGGGAATAACGCCGGAATCTCCGTCCGATTTCCAAGGCCAGCACGAAATGAAAATCGTGGCGCCGGGGTAGTATCGATTGATTGCGCCGATCTTGCGCCGCGCACCGCACCAGAGCGCGAAGGAAAGATCCTGCACATGATCCAAGCTCAAAATCTCAGCAAAGTCTTCCCGGCGACGAAAAAAACGAAAGAAGTGCGCGCGGTGAATGCCATCAGCTTTGAATGCCGCCCGGGGCAGATTTATGGACTGCTTGGCGCCAATGGCGCGGGCAAGACCACGACGCTGCGCATGCTCGCCACGATTCTCGAGCCGACTTCGGGTACGGCCAAGGTGGCGGGATTCGATATCGTCGAGGAGCCCGAAAAGGTGCGCGCCAATGTCGGTTTTCTCTCTACTGCGACGGCGCTCTACGGCCGGCTCTCAGCGCGAGAACTGGTCGAATATTTCGGGCGCCTTCACGGCATGGATGGCGACGCGCTCCACAAATCGGTCGAGACTCTCTTCGAAGCACTCGATATGAATGGCTTCCGCGACCGGCGCTGCGAAAAGCTTTCCACCGGCATGAAGCAGAAAGTCTCCATCGCCCGCACGCTCGTCCACGATCCGCAAGTGATGATTTTCGACGAGCCGACCGTGGGACTCGACGTGATGGCCGCGCGAGCGATCGCGCAATTCATCCGCCAGTGCCGCGAGCGTGGAAAAACGGTGATTTTCTCGACGCACGTGATGTCTGAGGCGGCAAAGCTGTGTGACCATATCGGAATCATTCACGGCGGCAACATCCTCGAAGAAGGAACGCTGCAGGAATTGCGCGCGCGGCACGGGAAGGAAGACCTGGAAGATATTTTCGTGGAAGTCGTGGGGGAAGAACCATGAGCTTGCGCAACATTGGCATCGTCTATCGCAAGGAACTGGTGGACTCGCTGCGCGACCGCCGCACCGTGATTTCGATGTTTGTGGTTCCGATTCTGCTCTTTCCGGCGCTCAGCGTAGGCCTGGGCCTGCTCGGCGCTTCGATGATGAACAAAGCGAAGGAAGAAATCCCTCGCGTGATGATTATCGGCGGGCAGGACTCGCCGCGAATTGTGGAAGCTCTGAAGCACAACGACAAGATTCTAGTCGTTCCCTGAGTCTTCGGATTTCGAAACTCAGATTACTGGATCGCAAGATCCGCGCAGCGGTGGTGATTCCTCCGGGGTTCGACGCCGCGGCAAATCGTGGCGAAGCGGGCAAAGTGCTCGTGGACTACTACGAAGGCGATATCAAGTCTGAATTGACGCAGAAGTCGGTGCACGAAGTTCTCGACGACTATCGCAGCGACCTGGCCGCGTCGCTGCTGAGCGACCGCGGCGTACCGAAAGGCTTGCTGCAACCCTTCGACGTGCAGAAGAACAACGTCGCCCCGCCGGAAAAAGTGGGCGGCAGCGGCTTCGGCGGAATGATTCCCTATTTCGTGATCATTCTCGCATTCACCGGAGCGATGTACCCCGCGATGGACTTGACCGCCGGCGAAAAAGAACGCGGGACGATGGAGACGATCTTGACGAGCCCCGTTTCGCGCACCGATCTCGTTCTCGGAAAATTCCTAACGGTCGTGACCGCCTCGCTCGCTACGTCCATTTTCGCGCTTGCTTCCATGGGCATTTCCTTCATGCTGGCCAAAAATACGATCGACCGCATACTTTCGAAGAGCAGCCCCGACTTTCATTTCGCTCTCGATCCCCGCGGAGTTCTGGCCGTATTTGTGATGATTTTGCCTCTCTCGGTGCTCTTCTCTGCGTCCATGCTGGCCGTTTCGCTGTTCGCCAAGAGTTTCCGCGAGGCGCAGACCTATATTTCGCCCATGACGTTCGTGGTGATCATGCCCGCCATCATCGCGCTGCTGCCCGGAGTCGAGCTGAACACGCGCACTGCACTTGTCCCGATCCTGAGTACGACGCTGGTCGGGAAGGAACTTATGGCCGGCAATCATCCCTGGGGTTTCATCGCGCTGATTTTCGCTTCCTCGTGCGTCTATGCCACGATCGCCATCGGCGCGGCGGTGACGCTGTTCAATCGCGAATCGGTTTTGTTCCGCTCCTAACCACGAAGCTTTGGCGCCGTCTAACGATTTGTCGGGGTCCGACCACAGAAGCAGCTTTCGAAGATTCGCGGCCTCTGGCGTGTAAAATAGACAACGACAAGCGATGGCTGCGCCCATAATTCAGGTCCGCGAACTCTCCAAGTATTTCCGCACTTTCCATCGCCGCGAAGGCATTTGGGGCGGCTTGCAGAATCTATTCGTGCGCGAATACAGAACCATCAAAGCTGTGGATCGCGTCAATCTCTCCATCGACCGCGGCGAAATGGTCGGCTACATCGGCCCAAACGGCGCCGGGAAATCCACCAGCATCAAAATGCTGACGGGCATTCTCGTGCCCACCTCCGGCGAAGCCATCGTCAATGGCTTCGTGCCCTATCGCCAGCGGCGCCAGTACGTGCGCACCATCGGCGTGGTCTTCGGCCAGCGCACGCAGTTGTGGTGGGATATCGCGGTGGTCGAATCGTTCAAACTGCTGCGCCGTATCTACGATGTCTCGCAGAAAGACTTCGACGCGCGCATGGAGATGTTCAACCACATTCTCGGCATCAAAGATTATCTGCACACGCCGGTGCGCAAACTCTCGCTCGGCGAACGCATGCGCTGCGATTTGGCCGCGGCGTTGCTTCACAATCCCCCGCTGCTTTTCCTCGATGAGCCCACCATCGGCCTCGACGTCGTCGCCAAGCACCACATCCGCGAATTCCTGCGCGCCATCAATCGCCAATTTCAAACCACGGTGCTGCTCACCACGCACGATCTCGACGACATTGAAGAACTTTGCCGCCGCATCATCATCATCGATCACGGCACGGTGCTCTTCGATGGCGACCTGGAAGTTCTGAAGCAGCGCCTGCTGCGCATCAAGCAAATTAAGTTCGCTCTCAAGGAACGCGCGCACGCCTCACGCCTCGGCCAGTTCGCAGGCAATGGCATCAGCCTCGAACCTGTGGACGAAATGACCTTCCGGATCCGCTTCGATCGCACGCAGGTCTCAGCTTCCGACCTGATTCGCCAGATCCTGGCCACCGTCGAGCTTCGTGACATCGTCATCGAGGACGAGCCGATCGAAGAAATCATCAAGCGCATTTATTCGGGAGAGGTCTCGCTCGCGCCCGGCGATGCAACGCCGCCGATCGAAGCCGGCGGAATGGGGCGGCGGTGAACACGCTCACGGCTTACCTCGAATTCGCCCGCGTCGGCTTCGTGAATATTCTCGCGTTCCGATTGCGCTATTACACGGGCATCTTCACCTACCTGATCAACGTCAGCGTGTACTACTTCATCTGGCGCGCCGTTTTCGCGGCCAGCGATCAGGTCGCGGGCTACAGCCTTCCGCAGATGATCACCTACGTCAGCGTCGGCTGGATTCTGCGCTCCTTTTACTGGAACACCATCGATCAGGAAATGGCCTACGAGGTGATCGAAGGCAAGATTGCGATGGATTTGATCAAGCCTGTCGCGGAGTTGTGGATGTGGTTCAGCCGCGCTATGGGCGAATCGGCTTTTCGGCTCGCGCTTCTTACGTTGCCGACGGCCATCGTGGTCGCGCTGATTTTCCCGGTGCAGGGCCCGGCGTCGCGTCTCAACTTTCTGCTATTTCTGGTGGGTGCGATCGGGAGTTTCGCGCTGATGGCGGCGATTAATTTCATGATCGGCACTTGCGCCATTCCGCTGAAATCGATCCTCGCTCTGATTCGCGCCAAATACTGGCTGATCGAGCTGCTCTCGGGTCTGCTGATTCCAATTTCATTCTTTCCGCATCGGCTGCAAGTCATTCTGGATTGGCTGCCGTTCGAACACATCGCCTACACGCCGCTGCAAATTTATCTCGGCAAATACGACGCGCGCGCCGCGGCATTTGCTTTGGCGAAGCAGTGGATATGGATCGTCGCGCTCTTTGTTCTGGCCAATGCGTGGTGGAATCGCGCGGTGAAGAAAATCACGATTCAGGGCGGCTGAGATGAGCACGCAAATAATCGCGCCGGCTTCAGCTCGCACCGGAATCTTGCGCGAAGTCCGTCGCCATCTCGCTCTGCTCTCCTCCTACTTCTCGCAGTACGCCAAAGTCCGCGTCAGCTATCGCGGCGATTTCTTCATAAGCCTGGCCACCAGCATCGCCGCCACGATTTTCTCGCTAGGGTTCGTGGTGATTCTTTTTGAGAGAGCCCCGCGGCTGAAAGGCTGGCGCTTCGAGGAAGTGCTATTTCTCTACGGCTTCTCGCTGATTCCCTACGGAATGTTTAACGTCCTCAGCCTCAATCTCTACGATTTCGGCAACAACTACATCATGGAGGGCAAATTCGACCGCGTTCTACTGCGCCCGATTTCCTCGCTCTTTCAGGTACTGTTTGAAGTTTTCCGCATCGAGTCGCTGCAGGAAATCATAACGGGCTCAGCAGTGGTCTGGTATGCAGCCAGCAAACTTCAAATTCACTGGACGCCGCTCGATTTCCTGATGATGACCACGTGGGCGTTATCAGGCGGTGTGATTTACGTCTCCGTGTTTTTGTTTCTCAGCACGTTTTCTTTTTGGTTCGAAGACCGCATCGGCATCCATCCCCCGTTTTGGAATCTAATTGCCTTTGGCCGCTATCCGCTTTCGATCTATAGCGGCTTCATTCAATTCGTGCTGAGCTGGGTCATTCCTTTCGCCTTCGCATCCTTCTATCCCTCGGCGTGGATGTTGCGCCGCACGCTCTTTGCGCGCTATACGCCGCTCGCGCCGCTAGTCGCCGCGATCTGCCTCACTATCGCCATTCTCGCCTGGAACTTCGGCTCGCGCCGCTACACCTCTACCGGTTCGTAGCACTACTCGTTCCAGCGCAACCCCAGCCGCATAAACATTCCGCGCCTGCCGTGCGTATCATAAGTAGCAATGAAAAAAGCGCTCCGCTTCGGTCTTGTGGCAGGGCTTGCACTGCTAATTGCACTCGGCGCCGCCGCAGCCGTCGGCGGCGTGCTCGGCAGCGGAATGCTCCACCCTTATCGCAGACCCGTGACCTCCGGCGATATCGCCACCGCCGATCAGTTATTCGCCGCGGTGCACGCAATGCGCTCCGATTTCGAGGCCATTGCCCCCGATGGCGCGAAACTCCGCGGCTGGAAAGTGCGCGCGGAAAATCCAAACGGCGATTGGGTAATGATTCTTCACGGCGTTGGCGACAATCGCGCCAGCCAGACCGGCTACGCGCAATTCCTGCTCGCTCGCGGCTACGGCGTCGTGATGATGGACGCGCGGGCGCAAGGCGAAAGCGAAGGTGCAATGGCCACCTATGGCTGGATAGAGCGCAACGACGCCCGCCCCATCAATGATGCGCTTTTCGCCCGGGAAACTGTGCGGCATCTGTTCTACTTCGGCGAATCCATGGGCGGCGCCATTGCGTTGCAGTCGGCCGCCGCCGATTCACGCATCGCCGGGGTCGTGGCTGAAGATCCCTTCGCCAATCTTCGCGAAGTCACCTACGACTACGCGGGCCTGCAATTCAGTCCCCTGCTCGGCAAGACGCTGTTCCGCCCGGCAGCGATGATGGCCCTCTCGCAAGCTGAAAAAGAAGGCGGATTCAGTGGGGAAGACGTTTCGCCCGAAGAAGCCGTAGCGAAGCGCCCGTTTCCCATACTTCTGATCTGCGGCACCGAGGATCGTAAAATTCCCTGCCGTCACGCGCGGACAATATATCGCCGCGCCACCGGGCCAAAGGAGCTATGGATTGTGGAAGGGGCCGGGCATACCGCGGCGTTCGGCGTTGCCCACGATGAATTCGAGAAGCGCGTCCTCGAGTTTTTCGAGAGTGTTGCGAAACCAGATGGGAACAAATTGAGGCCCGTCACCGGATCAAATTCGGCAAGCCCTGCGAACTAGAGGATCTTCATGACCAACATCACGCGATCGTCTTCATGCGTCCCGCCGCGCGAAAAGCGCTCCACTTCGGCCAGCGTCAAATCCACGATTTCTCTAGCCGACACGTTGCGATGTTTCTTCAGCAGCTCCACCAGCCGCTCGTAGCCGAACTCCTCATCGTCCGCGTTGCTCGCTTCGGTGATCCCGTCGGTATAGCCAGCCAGAATATCTCCGGAATTTAGCTTCACGTTTCCGCGCTCGAACGGCACATTCGGAAACAAACCGACCACCATTCCGCCTTCGCGCAAATATTCGACGCTCCCATCCGCGCGCAACAAAATCGGCGGAACGTGTCCCGCGTTCACGTAGTGCAGCGTTTTATTCCTCTGATCCAAAATGCTCAGATACATAGTCATGTATTTCTGGCCGCGCGTGTCCGCCAGCATCCGGTCGTTCAACGCCGCCACCAGCCGCTCCAGCGAGTGCACGTGCGCGATCAGCGCGTGCAGCGTGGCCTGCAGATTGGCCATCACCATGGCCGAACCCACGCCTTTGCCTTCGACGTCGGCCACCACATTCAACATCGTTTGCGATCCCAGCGGAATGAAATCGTAGTAATCGCCGCCGACTTCCAGCGAAGTCTGGTGCGAGGCCTCCAGTTCAAATCCCTCGATTTGCGGCGAGCGTTCCGGAAGCAACCCAAGCTGGATGCTGCGCGCCAGCGCCAGGTCCCGCTCCATGCGCTGCTTGGCCAGCACGTCGCGATGCAATTGCGCATTTTCGAGCGCCAGCGCGACGTGAACGGAGAGCGAACTCAATAGCGAAGCGTCCCCGGGCTGAAACGGCCCGCCTTTTTTGTTCAAAAGCTGCAGCACACCGGTGGTCTGGCCGTCTTTATTGCGAATCGGCAAGCAGAGAAGGGTCTTGGTCTTGTAATTCAGCCGGCGATCGATTTCCGGCTCGAAGCGCGGATCCTGATATGCATCGGTAAGATTGACCACCTCGCCGTGATGCGCCACCCAACCGGCGATCCCGCGCGAAGCCTGTAGCCGGATTTCTTCCTTGTCGAGACCCTAGGCCCACCAGCGACCAGATTTCATCGCGCTCGCGATCCAGCAGAAAAACCGTTCCGCGATCCGCGCCCGTATAGCGCGTGGCCAGATGCAGAATGATGTCGATCAGTTCGGCAAGGTCCAGCGTGGAATTCAAGCGCTGCGTAGCTTCGACAATAATCGAAAGCTCGCTTACCGCGCTGCGCCGCTCGCTACTCAGCAGCGCGACGTCCGCGTAGCGTCGCACCAGCCGTAGCCACTCCAGCCTTTCCTCATCCAGTGCCGCGTCCGCGAATACCTCCAGCGCCCCGCGATGTTCGCCGTCCGGACCGAGCATCCATGCGGCGTAATTCCCGTTCACCAGTTCGCTCGATTTTTCGGCGGAGAGCGCGCTCCATCGCGCCGCATCCGCCGCAGGCAATTTCCCGTGCTCGGCCGTCACCGCGGTGCGGCCACCGGCGCTGTGCCAGATGCGAGCGCCGCTTATCCCACCGTGGCCAGCAACCACTGCGGTGATCTGTGCGGCGACTTTGTCGGGCGGCGACTCGCTCTGAATCGAGCGCAACGCCGCATCCAACCGCTCGAACGCCGACGCATCCTGCTTGCCGCTCGCCTTCGAGGCGTTCACTGACCGGCCCCGCGATATTGAATCACCAGCAGCGTGATGTCGTCCGATTGCGGCGCACCGCCCGTAAAAGCCTGCACCCCGTGGCGGATCAATTCCGCCAGCTCATCGACATTCTCGCCCGAGAAATCCTGAATCAATTTCCGCAGTCCGGTATCGCCCAGCAACTCGCCGCGTAGGTTCGTCGCCTCGGAAACACCGTCGGTGTAAATCACCAGGAAATCATCTCTCTTCAGGTCCGTGATGCCGTTAGCAAACTCGGCGTCAGGAAAAAGCCCCACGGGAAAATTCGAAGATTCCAGCGCCTCAAGTTCGCCGTCCTTGCGCCGGATAATCGCCGGCACGTGCCCCGCGTTGACGTACTCCAGCGCCCCGGTGAGCGTCAGCACTCCGTAGAACATCGTCGCATAGCGCTCTTCAATGCTGCGCTCGCAAAGAAATTGGTTCACGCGCCCGACAATTTCCGCCGGCGGCCGGTCCAGCGTTGCCGTCGTAAAAATCACGCCTTGCAACAGCGTCGCCAGCAACGAAGCCGAAATTCCCTTCCCCGAAATGTCGCCGACGAACAACCCGTGCTTGCCTTCCTTGAGATCAACAACATCGAAGCAATCTCCTCCGACGGAATGGCAGGCCAGCGTAAATCCGGCCACTTGCAATTCCGGCAAGCGCGGAAATGACTTCGGCTGGATTTGCCGCTGAATCTCGCTGGCGATTTCGATTTCGTGATCGAGCCGCGCCTTCTCGCGCGATGCGGCAAACAACCGCGCATTCTCGATCACGTTGGCCGCTTCTCGCGCCAGCGTGCGCAGCACTTCGCGGTCGAGTTCCGAAAACGCGCTCGAAGGATTGTGGCTGTCGAGATAAAGCACGCCGAGCAATTCACCCTGCCGCGTCGAGACCGTCGCGTCCAGCGCTTCGATCATCGGCAACTTTTCGACGGGAATGGCCACCACCGTGTGCAGCTCCAGCCGCGCCACGCTTTCCTGCGCCCGCACCGAGGAATCTTCGCCCGTGTCGCTCACGATCAATTCGCGCCGCGTGGTCATCACGCGCTTCAGCACTCCGGAGGAAATCTGCACCTCCTCATGCCGGATCGAGTTGCGCTTGTCATCCCGAGCAACGCTGGTCTGCATTTCGCCCTGCTGATTCACCAGCAGCAACACGCCGCGCTGCGTGCGCGTCAGCGCAATGGACGCGTCCACCACAGTAGTCAACACGTCTTCAAGCGAAAGCCCGGTGCCCAGCGTCCGCGCCACTTCCAGCAGCACGCCCAAATGATAAAGTTCGCGCGCACCGGTGCTCGTCGGCGCCGGAATTTCCACCTTCTCCAGCAATTCTTCGATCGTCGCGGTGTCGCCCAGGTAGATGAAGCGGTAGGAATCCGTCATGCCGAAGTCCACGTTATCCTTCGGCCTTAACTCGTGCCGCAAAACCTTTTGCCCGTTCACATACGTTCCGTGCCGGCTGCCCATATCTTCCAGCACGTAAACGCCGTCGGCCTTCACGATTTGCGCTTGCTGCCGGCTGATGCGGCTGTCGCGCAAAGTCAGTTCGTTGCCCGCTTGCCGCCCGATGCGGAAAGGCGTCTGCGCAATCGGCACTTCCCGGCGCACTCCACCGGGCTCGATCAACGCGATTCGAGGGGCTCGGGCCATTAGAAAATGCTCCGCCGCTGCAGGTGCGCAGACAAGGCATCTACAGGGCCAAAGTCACCGCTCATGGTAGGGAAAGATTCTCGCGATGTAAATAGCGGCCCTGACGGTAACCGCTTAGCGCGCATTGCGCGAGTTCGTCGCCGCGTCGCGCGCGTCCGTTTCGTCAACGACGAGCACTACAATTCTCCCATCGGAGTGAAAATTTCCGCCCGTCGCCGTCGTCGCTTTGGTCAGCGCGTTATTCGGAGTCACGTGCGCCCATTGCGCAACGATTCCTGACGCGACCAGCGTGCGCGCAACATATTCGCGCTCCAGATCAATATCCGGATCGATCTTATGCGTCACGCCGCCGTTGCGCTGGTCCGTCTCAAATCCCACATCGTGCGTCGCCGCACCCAGCCACAGCGTCTCCCCGCCGACTTCCATCGGCGCGCGCCACAGCCGCAAATGATGCCGCGTGGCCACCACGGCATAAGGATCGGCGTGCGCGTATCCAAAATCCTGCGCGCGCCCGTAGAGATACAACTCGCTCATCGGCATCTCCACGTATTCTTCCTTCGAAAGCGTCGAGAGCAATCCGTGCACTACCGCACCCGCCTTCGTGCGATCCACCAGCACCCAGCCGCCGTTTTCAAACGCCTGCTTCAGCCGTTTTTCCCCGCCCAGAATAACGAAATTCAACATGTCGCCCGGATGCCCGTCCTTGTCGCTGACGCGCCGCGGAATCTGATCGAGAATTTCGGCGGTGAACCCCGCGACGCGCCGCTCCGGCGGCATCACAAACGTCGCGCTAGCACCGGATTTCACCGCAACTGCGGAGTTCGTGCTGGCCGGCAGCGCGGAGCGCGTCCCGGTCGCCAGGATTTCGACCCGCACAGCGAAGCTGCCTTCCGCCGTATCGCCAGACTGCTCATTCACGCCAAGAAACAGCCGCCCGGCAATCGGCGCCTCGAATTCAAGTCGCGCTCCGATCAAAAACGGCACCGCTTCATCGAAATCGCCCACCCGCCCAATCAACGCTCCGCGGCCCGCATCCTTCACCGGCGGCAAGCGCAGCAAATCCCTCCAACTCCGCGCCAATCCCTCCGGCCCGCTCTCTTCTCCATCGCCATAGCGAATTGATCCGGAAGCAGTGACAAGAATTTTCTCCCCGGCGTTCAATTTGATCTTCGTATCCGTCCACACCGCGCTCGCCGGAACCTTTACGTCAAATGCGCTCGAGCTCTCCACAGCGCGCACGCCAATCCCTCGCGCCGCGTACAAAATCAGCGCACACACCCCGATCGATCCCCAAAAGTGGCGCGGTTGAATTGGATTTGTGCGCATTCCGGCCATCTGAAAATTTCGCTCCAGCATAACCCCGCGTCCCGCGCCCTTCAATCGCGAATCGGAACTTGCACCGGCAAGCAGACTCCTGTAGTGTGCCTGCACCCAATCGCGGAACCCCCGGCGATAGTTCCCCGCGATTCCTCAACTAAGAGGACGCTGTCCCTGCAAGTGTTGCCAGGCGCGTCTGGGTCCAAAAATCATTCAGCCGAAATGGAGAGAAGCCATGCTGAAAGGATTCAAGCAGTTTCTATTGCGAGGCAACGTAGTGGATTTGGCGGTCGGCGTGGTGATTGGCGCGGCTTTCGGCACGGTTGTTACCGCGCTGGTGAAGGATTTACTGACGCCGCTGATCTCGGCAGTGGCAAAGGCGCCCGATTTCTCCGGGCTGTTCTTCGAACTCAACGGCTCGAAGTTTCTCTACGGCGAATTCTTCAACGCGCTGCTGTCGTTCATCATCATCGCCGCGGCGGTGTATTTCTTCGTCGTGGTCCCCATCAACGCGCTGATTTCCCGAGCGCGGCGCGAACCGCCCGCCGATCCGACCACGCGCAAGTGTCCCGAGTGCCTGAGCGAGATTCCCATCGCCGCGAAGCGCTGCGCGTTCTGCACTTCGGTAATCGCTGCCTGATCGCCGCATCGGCGGCGATGTCCGCCCGGCTGTGGCCTCTTGCTGCGCTTCAGGCGGATCGTGCTTGCCGGTAACCGGTCTCAACGGCGTTGCTCAGCCGCCGTGTAGATTCCCGCAATCGCACCGCCAGATCAATCACCGTCTCGATGCGCTGCAACGCCCCTGCCGGCAACTTGTCGCGATGGTGCACCAGCAAAAGTTCCGCGTTGCCCAGAATTCCCGTCAGCGGATTATTGATTTCATGGCGCAAGATGGCCGCGAAATCGGAGGGAAGTTCCTTCCATGGCAAGTGCGCCACGGATTCCGCTTCCTCCGCCCAACGCATCCGCCGGATTAGCACCGCGGCCGCAAGCGCCACGAAATCGCCAACGCGTGCGATGAATTCCACCTCGCCGCGCGCCACCCAACGGCAAACTTCTTCGCTTTTCTCCGGCGCCGCGATCAGCGCCACCGGCGCATGTTCCGTGAAGCGCAACAGCGCTTCTCCCAGCGGAGCACCGCCAACGATGCGCTCATCCACCAGCGCCACACAAGGAAAACCGCTGCGCAAGGCTTCGTGCACTTGCTCCAGCGTAGTCGCCCTGACGAAGCGGCATGCCCTTCCACTACCGAGGATCGCTTCAGAAATCCAGCCATTGATCGCTTCGTCCGCCGTGCCCAGCAGCACGACCTGCTCGACGGCCGGCGCAATGATTGCCGTTGATGTCACGATTTCTTGGCTACCTCGAACCGCTCCGCTTCAGTTTTGCGGCCCCGCTCCAGAATGGCGTGCACCGCCAGCTTCAATTCCTCCACAAGGAACGGCTTGTCCAGATGCGGCAACCCCCGCGGCTCGAGGAAATCCCGCGTGCGCGGCGCCAGCGTGTCTCCGGTGATGAATAAAATTCGTTCCTTCATCGGGCTGCCGGCCTGCACCAGCGCGTCGTAAAACGCCTGCCCGTCCAGCCGCGGCATGCGCAGATCGCACAAAATGGCGTCAAAATTTCTCCGCGAGAGCCGTGCCAGCCCTTCCTGGCTGTCCAGCGTCACTTCCACGTGATGCCCTTCTTCCTTTAGAACATCCGCTATCAAATTGGCGACGGATAATTCGTCTTCGACAACCAGAATGCGTTGTGCGCCCACATCGGAGGGCTGCGTCGTGTACGCCGGCACTTGCGCAACGGGTGCGGCGTCTGCGCCGCTTACCAGCGGCAGATCCACCACGAAGCGCGCCCCGGCTCCCGCCTGATTCTCGAAATAGATATCCCCGCCATGCTGCTTGACGATCCCGTAAGCGATCGATAACCCCAAGCCTGTGCCCTCACCGGGCGCCTTGGTCGAAAAAAAAGGATCGAAGATGCGCGAAGCAATCTCTCGCGAAATCCCCGGACCATCGTCCGCCACTTCGATCGCTACGCGCTGCGGCGATGGCTGGTAGGTGCGAATCGAAACGCGCCCGCCGCCGCGGCTCTGCATCAGCGCCTGTTCCGCATTCACAAGTAAATTCAGAAATACTTGCTGCAGTTGATGCGGATCCGCCAGCGTCGCCGGCAAATCCGGAGCGAGTGAGCACTCCACGGAAATATTCTCGATTTTCAGTTCGTAGCCGCGCAGCGCCAGCGTCCGTTCGACAATCTCATTGAAATTCGCCTGCGAACGTTCCGGCTTGCTCTCGCGCGCAAAAAACAGCAGATTCTTGACGATGCGCCGCGCCCGCTCCGCATCCTGGTAAATGTGTTCCGCTTCCGTAAGCTGACCCGGATTCAGTCCATGCCCCAATAAGAGCTGGGCATAGCCCATGATGGCCGTTAGCGGATTATTTAGTTCGTGCGCGATGCCCGATACCAGCTGCCCCAGCGCCGCCATTTTTTCCGTCTGCAACAGCTTGGATTGAAAATGCCGCTGGCTGGTGATGTCCTGATAAGTTTCCAGCCATCCCACTGCTTGTCCTTCGCCATCGAGCACCGGCCGCGATATGCGCTCCAGCACTCGCCGCGCCGGCGTGTTGAGTTCGATCTCGTCGCAGGCCGCGTCCATCGCTCCGTCGCGGCTCGCTCGCCAACGATAGGAGAACGCCTTCGCCTCGCGGAAACGCCCCTCCATTGCACGCGCCAGCGCTTCGTACTCTTCGATCGCACTGAGAGTCACGAAATTGAGCCCGAAAAGCTGCGCCAACTTCGCGTTTGCCAGGCGAATGCGTCCCGTCGCGCTGATTAACAAAACGCCCACAGGCACCGCGTCCAGCACCGCGCGAGTTTCCGCCCCAATCGCGGCATCCTCGTTGCCGTGCGCCACCTCCTCGATAATTCCGGCTCTAGCCATCCTCCTCTCCCGCGTCGCCCTGCGCACCCGGCCCGACGCCACCGCTTTCGGCGCAGATTCCAATGCTTCCGCGCCCTGCAACTCGAACAGAAGCGCTTCTGCCGACTTCTCGTCCTGCGCTCTGCGCGCGTTCCTCATGCCCTCGAGTTACAACCCCAGTTGTACGATTCCCAATCCCAGCACCACTCCCAGACCAATCGTAATGAGATATTCGAGCGTCACTCGCGTGACTCGGGCCGCTTTACGTGCGTTCAGGCGTGTCACTGTGTGTCCTCCTCGCGCAGGCACACACAGCACAAGTTCGACCAAGCTCAGAATTTGCTTAAGTGGAGTCGAATCAGGAAGTTGGTCCGAGGTCACACCGCTACACAATTCCCATTCCGATGCGCCGCCATTCCCCCTCTAGGAATCGCCGCGCGCGGAACTTCACCCGCGTTCTTCTAGCTCGCGATTGCCGATTGTGCTTCGTACTGCTTCAGCTTGCGATACAGCGTCGTTTTTCCGATGCCCAGCAGCCGCGCCGCCGCCAGCTTGTCGCCGGCCGCCTCACGCAGCGCCCGCAATATGGCGCGCCGTTCCAGTTCCTCGAGCGGCAGGAATTCGTCCTTGTCCGGCAATCGCTCCTGCTTCCCGTACTGCAGATTGGAAGGCAGGTCGCCGACGCTGAGAATCGGCCCCGATCCCAGCGCCACGGCCCGCTCGATGGCGTTCTCCAGCTCGCGCACGTTTCCCGGCCAGTCATAGGCGAGCAAGCGCGCCACCGCATCCTCGGCGATCGTCCGCGCGCTCTGCTGCGAGTCGCAGAATTTCTCCAGGAACGCATTCACCAGCAGCGGAATGTCGCTCTTCCGTTCGCGCAACGGCGGCACTTTGATCTGCACCACATTCAGACGAAAGAACAAATCCTGCCGAAATGTTCCCCCGCGCACCGCCGATTCCAGATCGCGGTTCGTTGCCGCAATGATTCGCGCAGCAATGGAAACGCGCTCCGTCGAGCCCACTGGCTTCACTTCCCGTTCCTGCAGGGCGCGCAACAGCTTGGCTTGCAAATCAACCGGCAAATCCCCAATCTCATCGAGAAACAGCGTCCCTCCGCCCGCCGCTTCCAGCAGTCCCTGCTTGCTCTGCACTGCTCCGGTAAACGCGCCCTTTACATAGCCAAATAGCTCCGATTCAATCAGCGTGGGCACCAAAGCCGAGCAATCCACCGGTACAAAGGGCTTATTCCGTCGTTCGCCCAGATAATGAATCGAACGCGCCACCAATTCTTTCCCGGTGCCGCTCTCGCCCAGCACCAGCACGGGATAATTGTGGTGGCTCACTTTTTCCACCAGCCGGTACACGCGATTCATCTTTTGCGACGTGCCGATCAATTCGCCGAAGCCTGGCCGCGTTCGCAGTTGCTCGCGCAGCACGCGATTTTCCTGGTCCGTTTCCAGCGAATGCACCACCCGCCCCAGCTTGGTACGCAATTCCGCCACGCGAAATGGCTTGGTGACGTAATCCGCCGCGCCCATTCGCGTCGCTTCCACCGCGCTGTCAATCGTTCCGAACTGCGTCAACATCACCACCGCCGTCTGTGGGTAATGTTCGCGAATGCGCCGCAGCAGCTCCAGCCCTCCCAGCTGCGGCACGCGCAAATCGGTGATCACGATGTCCACCGGGAATTGATCCAATATTTCCAGCGCCTCTTCCGTCGTCGAGGCGCCGCGCGAGCGCAGTCCCGTCTCCGACGCGACGTCGCAACACAAATCGCGCGCCGCTTGCTCATCATCCACCACGAGAACGGAAGCCGTCGCGGGGCGTTCCAGAATCCGTGCGGGCTCAGGTTTCGATGCCACGTCGCAAACCCTCCAATCCTGGGAAATCAGGGATTCGCCGATTCTGGTCCGTACCACTGGGTCAGAACCGCTTCAGGATGTTATTTGAACCATCGGGCGCCCGTTGCTTGATGGCTATCGGCAGCGATTCCCGATGCGTGAATCTATTCCCGCTTTGGGAGGGTCCGCAATCCGAATTAATACGGATACTAAGTAAAAGCTGAGTTTTCAGCCGGGTATGGAGAACACTCGCATATGCGCCGACGCGGAGGCAAGCACCCGTAGGGCCCGCGCTTCAGCCGGGCCTCTTCGGGCAAGGTCGCGCACAGAGCGTCGGGCGCCCGGTGAGGGTAATGGGCGCCGTCCGGTGGGAGCCCTCTGCTTTAGCAGGGGGAAGCTGGACTTCAGTCCAGCGCAACAACACGCATCTGCAAAATCGGCTTTAGCCGCGGGCCGTAATCTCCCGAATTCGATGGCATCGAATTAACAAAGAGCAGATCTCTCGTTTCGCTCGGGATGACCACGTTAGAGCTTTTTTCCGCAAGTTGTTTAGCTGCTGCGGTTCTGTTTTCACTACTCACACAAACACTGTGGCCCGAATAGCGAAAACAGCGCGCCAATCATTGCACCGTGACATTCACCGAGCAATTCGCCGGCACGCTGCGCGGCCCGGAATCGATGCGCACGCTCAACGTGTAAGGCCCCGGCGCGAGCCCGCTCGCGTCCCAGCGCGCCGACGGCCCCGATTGCTCCAGCCGTCCGCCCGTCGCCGTCCAGGTGTAATTCAGAGGAAGCTTCAACGAATCCGTGGCCATCACCGAAGCGATGGCGCGATCACCCGACCCGGCACGAATCGATGTCCGGTCAATCGAGCATGTCGCATTGATCACGTCGCTCGTCGGCTTCACCATCGCATGCGCCGCTCCCGGCCAGCGTGCCGAATCAAACTTCAGCACAAATCCGTTGCGATCGCGATGGTTGGTCAAATCCAGCATGTAGCGATAGGCGACATCCAGAGCGAAGCTGTGCCACAAATAAATCCGGAAGCCGCTGATTTGGGCGGCCGGATCGCGCGGCCCAAAAGTCGTATTCGGCGTGTGCGTGCCCACGAAAATCGTCGCGCTGTACTCGGATATCACCTGAAATCGCTTCTGCGGAAAGAACAGAAACCCTGCGCCGAGATTCACCTGGTCGGCCAGTTGCACGTTTTCCGTCGCGCCGCCAACCGTAAACGAAGGATTGAGCGTCAGGCGATACTCGCCGTTCAAAGCCGCCACAATCCCGCCGTGAAAAATCGCCTTGCTCAAGTCCGCGCCCACGCCGTAATTGAAGCGTCCGTTCTGGCTGCCGTTGCTCAGCAAATCGCCCAGCGAAGTCTGCGTCGGAATATAGAAATCGTTTTTGATCGAAAAACTGACCGGCGCGCCGCGTCTCTCCGACGCCACGTTGATCATGAATCCCAAATCCACTTCGCCCACCCCGCCGCCGCTCTGCGCCGCGAACGGAAAATCCTCCACGTAAGCCGGCGCCACTCCCGGCAAAGGCACGATCGTGCGGTAAATCGTATTTCCAAACTGCGGATTTCCAATCGTGTCCGAAGAAAGGCTCAACAAATCGGGCCGCCCCACGTGCACATGATTGTAGGCACCAAAATTAACGAACGCCGAGATGCGATCGGTGAGCCCGGCCGCGAACGACCAGCCGTAGGAAACCACCGTAATGTTTCCGGGATCGCGCGAGAATTTATCCGCGCCCGCCGTGAAGGCGAATCCGCCGCGCGGTAGCGTTTCGCCCGTTTCGACGGTAAACATTCCCGGATTCCCGGTGTTGGAAAGCATCGGCACCCACTCGCTATTCGTGGTGTCGGGCGCGACTTCCGTCGGCGCAGGCGCAGCATTGCCGGCGGACGCACCGGAAGATGCGTTCGATGCTGCTGGCGCTGCTGCATCCGCATTCGCATTCGCAACTGGCGGCACATCCTTCGAACTGCTCCCATTAGCCGCGGCGGTCGCCGGGCTGCCGCTGGCTGCGGACGCTGGCTTCGCGGCATCGTCATCGAGCCGGTGAGCCGCCGCGATGCCCGTTCCCGCGAAGCCGAAAATCACCAAAATAGCCGCCCAGCGGACGCACGCTCTCATACCAACCTCCATCCCCATCCGGAAACCCACCACAGGCACCTCTACCCTGCCAAGGGCTGACTAGGGTAGTGAAGAACGGCGCGATTCGCAACGGGCGACTGCTCCTCCGCAGAAACTTCTCCGCGTCGCCCGGCAAATGTGACCGGCATTATATGCGCCCCTTCGCTCCATCGCGAACAGCTTTCTTCATGCCAACCCTGCGAACTGTAGTAGCATCTACTAGTCCGTCGGCTTTTCACCGGCGTGGAATCCGGCAGACAGCCAAGCTGAAATCCATTGGAGGAATCCATGCGATTTAAATCAGCGGGCTGGCTGCTTATTGCTTTCTGCGCCGCAGCCATCCTGCCTGCACTTCTAGCCGCACAGCAGCAAACGCAACAGAACGACAATTCCGCGCCCAGCACCGCTACCCCGCAGCAAGAGCCGCAATCCGATTGGCAGGGGCCGCAAGTCCCATCCGGGACGCGCTTTCTGGTCGGCCTGACCGATGAGCTCAATACCAAAACCGCCAAAGCGCATCAGCAGTTCACGGTCAAAACGCTCGAATCGCTCGACACCCCCGACGGCCGCGTGATTCCCGCTGGCACCGCGATCAGCGGCCACATCAGTCGCGTCGAATCGGGCAGCTCGACGGGCCGCGCGCGCATTTGGCTCAGCTTCGATGACATCGAAACCTCGGCCGGGTGGAAGCCGCTAGTCGCAGACGTGACCGAGCTGCCCGGCGAACATTCCGTAAAGCCCGGCGAAATTAAAGAAGGCGAGATTCAAGCCCGCACCAGCGTGAGCGATCGCGATTTCCAGGCGGCGCTGGCGGGCGCTGCCGTAGGAGCAGCTGCCGGGGCCGCCGCGAAGAATGGCAAGACAGCCGCGATCGGCGCTGCCAGCGGCGCCTTTGCGGCGTTTTTGGCCTCGTCCGGCCTGGGCCAGGAATTGGTGCTGGCCAAGGGCACCAAGCTCGAACTGGAGCTCGAGCGCCCGCTCTATCTCGCCCAGCGCTAATCGTTAGGCCGTAATCTCGGGCGAGCAACAGTGGCCGCACGATCGCTCGAAACGCGTCCAAAAGCACGCGTTTTGTTGCGCACAAAAACAAAATCCGCCCTTTATTTTCATGCACTTACGGCGAAAAGTGTGCGCAGCTGTTGCGATCAGAAAATCAAGCAGCGCTGGAGCGTCCGGCATGCTCATATCCAGCGGTCCTACTCGCCGTTGTCATGCATGTCTGGCACGGCTAGGCACAATTGGAGCCGTTGCACCTTGTAGCGCCGGCCTTTCAGGCCGGCAAGGCAAACCCGTCTCTACCCGCGATTCGAAAGCACGAACTGATTGCCGTCCACGTCCTTAATAATCGCCATCGTTCCCCACACTTCCGCCTTGGGCTCGGCGGCGAATTCGACGCCTTTGGCTTTCAGGATCTTGCACGTTGCGAACACGTCGTCGCACCAGAACGTCAGCGGTTGAAACGTGCCGATGCGATTTTCGTGGCCCTCGGGCGTGTACAGCGCCAGCTTCGAGTCGGCGCCGGGAATCAGCAGCTCGATCCAGCGCTGCTTGTCGTTGAAGGGTTGGTCGGTGAGAATTTTGAAGCCCAGCTTCTCGGTATAAAACTTCAGCGCCGCGTCCTGATTGCGAACGGGAATGCTGGCCAGTGCGATGCCGCGAATCATATTTTCCTCCCTGTGCGCAGCGAGCCTAGCTTGAGAGGCGAACAGTTGCAATCAGGCAGGGATTGCTATACTAATGGCCGGTATAGCGCCCAAGACGATGATCACGCTGGACGAGTACGTTCTCGATGTGCTGATGCGCGACCTGGTCGGCCACGACCGCCGCCCGGTAAGCTTTCTGGTGTACGTCTGGCTGGCGATGGAGCAGCAGCGCCGCGAAGGCGCGGTGCAAGTGAGCTATCGCGAAATCGCAGAATCCATCGGCGTGGCCAAGAGCTCGGTGCAAGACGCGGTGAGCTGGCTCGCGCGCCGCAAGCTCGTCGCCGTAAGCAAGGAAAATGCCACAGCCACCCCGCGCTACACGGTGAATCGCCCCTGGCGACGTGAAGCGCGCGCCTCTCACGCCCGCGCGCGCTGAAACATTGCTCGCGCGCCGCGCCGCATCTACAATCTCGCAGCCTCTGGAGATCCCAATGCCGACATCCGATGAGCTGGCATTCCTCGACGCCACCGCGCAGGCCGAACTAATCCGCCGCAAGGAGCTCACGCCTCTCGAGCTGGTGGACGCCGCGATTGCGCGCATCGAGCGGCTCAATCCTACGCTCAATGCGGTCATCACGCCGATGTTCGAGTTGGGGCGCGCGGCGGCGCAACGGGCGCTGCCCGATGGGCCATTTCGCGGCGTGCCATTTCTGCTGAAAGACCTGCTGGCCACTTATGCTGGCGTGCCCATGGCTTTGGGCTCAGCGTTTCTGAAAGGATTCGTACCGCAACAAGATAGCGAACTGGTCGCGCGGCTGAAGCGCGCCGGCCTGATCATCGTCGGCAAGGCGAACACGCCGGAATTCGGCATTCTGCCGACCACCGAACCGCGCGCGTTTGGCCCCAGCCGCAATCCGTGGGCGCTGCAGCGCACCACCGGTGGCTCGAGCGGCGGTTCAGCCGTAGCTGTGGCCGCCGGCATGGTGCCGATGGCGCACGCCAATGATGGCGGAGGCTCGATCCGCATTCCTGCGTCATGCTGCGGCGTATTTGGGCTGAAGCCGACGCGCGGACGCAACACTCTCGCCCCGGAATTTGGCGACATCATGAACGGGCTGGTTGCCGAACATGGCGTCACGCGCTCGGTGCGCGATAGTGCGGCGCTGCTCGATGCCACTTCCGGCCCGGCTCTCGGCGATCCCTACAATCCTCCGGCGCCCGCGCGGCCCTTCGCGCAGGAAGTCGGCGCCGATCCCGGCAAGCTGCGCATCGCCTTCACCACCACTGCCGCCACCGGCGCGCCCATTCACGCCGATTGCGTGCGCGCCGTGCACGAAGCCGCCGAGCTTTGCGCGCAACTCGGCCATCACGTGGAAGAGGGTGCGCCGCGCGTGGACGCCGAACTTCTTGGCAAAGCCTTCGCCGTCGTCTGGTCGGTGGGGGTCGCCGGCAACGTCGAGGGCGCTGCGCTGGCCATGCAGCGGCAGCCGGTGCCCGAGCAGTTCGAAGAGCTCACCTGGGAGCTTTACCAGCGCGGGCGAGTGCTGAGCGGCCCGATGTATCTCGGCGCGGTGATGATGCTGCAGCAAATCGCGCGGCACATCGCGCAGTTTTTCACCGCGTACGATATCTGGCTCACGCCCACCTTGGCCGAGCCGCCGTTGCCGCTCGGCAGCTTCGACGCGCAGCCGGGCAATCCCATGTACGGCTATCAGCGCGCTGTCGCGTTCGTCCCGTTCACGCCGCTCTGCAACGTGACCGGCCAGCCGGCCATGTCTATGCCGCTGCACTGGAACGCCGAAGGCCTGCCGGTGGGCACGCACTTCGTCGCGCGCTTCGGCGACGAAGCCGCACTCTTCCGCCTCGCCGCGCAACTGGAAGCCGCGCGTCCCTGGGCGGCACGCCGCCCGCCAATCGCCGCATCGCAGTAGCTACGTCTTGGATTCGGCGCAGTGTGTGGCGCCCGCCTTCCGCAGCCGTAGAGTCGAAAGACCTCGCAGATACCTGGGTGGCAGCCCCGTGCTTTAGCAGGGGGAGCTGGACTTCAGTCCAGCGAAACAGCGCGTGCGCGTAAGAGCGCCTTTAGGCGTGGGCTTTGAGCTGAAATTGATGCGGGGCGGCATCGACCTCCGTTCTCAATCGCGCTGAGGAGTACAAAAAGTCCTCAGGCCGATCTACCAATCCTGCTTTGACGGGATTCATCCAGACGTACTCGACGTGCTGCGCGTATTCTTCCGCGTCCCGGATCCTGCTCTCGTGGTAGCCCTTCTGCCATATTTCGCCGTGGAACAAGTTCTCCTTCTTTGCACGGAAGGAGAATCCTCCCTTGATGAATTGCACGGCTTTCTCGAGCGGTACCTGCGGAGCTGGGGTGAGGATGAAGTGAACGTGATCGCGCATGAAAACAAACTCGTGCACTTGAAATCTCGATTTTGGCGCGATTTTCGCGAATTACACTCAACAGCAGATCGCAGAGAGGGTGGGATTGCAGGATTGGTCTTCGTTCCCAGATCGCAGAGGTGATGAAAAAGGTGCGAGCTTCTTGCGGGGCGAGCATCGGACCTCCTCCGGTGGCGCAATCATGGCGCAGAACGGGACAAATGACTCCAGCGGAGAATACGTAGGTGAACGTTGGACGTCTGGGGCTTGTAGCTTTGACGGAAAAGGCCCAGCGCTAAAGCGCATCGTTGACGGCAACGCCGTTTCGGAGCGCTAAAGCGCTCCTCCCCCGCATGAATGCGAGGGCTGCCACCAAACTGCGGAGACTCCCACCTACATTCGGGAGCTGCCACCAACGTGTGAGGGCCGCCACCAAACCCGGAAGCTCCCGCCAAACCCCTAAGGTGCTGGGACATTAATCCGTCGGTATCGTACTTGGGTAGCAGTCCCCTGCTTTTAGCCGGGGAGCTGGACTTCAGTCCAGCGAAACAGCGCGTGCGCGTAAGAGCGGCCTTTAGGCGTGGGCTTTGAGCTGAAATTGACGCGGGGCACCAACGTGCGGAGGCTTCCACCAAAGTGCGGAGGCTCCCTCCACCGGAATCAGCTTCAAATTACGACTCTACATCTAACCCGGTCGCTTGGCTTTCCTTGCTGCTGCTGTTACATTCGCTTTGAGCTATGGCTGAGAACAACAATTCCTTGCGCATCCTTATCGTCGAAGATGAGGACAACGCGCGCAAAGGCTATGAGGCGCTGCTGCGGCGCTGGAATTACGATGTGCTGGGCGTGGGCACGGGCGAAGATGCGCTGGAAAAATTCCCGGAATTTCAGCCGGGCGTGATTCTCGCCGACGTCGAATTGCCCGGCATCAACGGCCTCGAGCTGCTGCAGCGCCTGGGCGAAGAAATCCAGCGCGTGCCGGTGATCATCATCACCGGGCGCGGCAGCGACGAACGCGTGGTGCAGGCCATCGAAGCCGGCGCCTTCTGGTACATCGAGAAGCCGCTCAAGGCGCCGGTGCTGAAGGCGCTGCTCGATCGCGTCGTCGGCAAGCTGCGCGATCAGCGCGCCGTCGCATCGCTCACGCGCGAGCTGCGCGACACCGGCAAAATGGGCGCGCTCATCGGCGTCTCCAAGCCGATGCAGGAAGTGATGCACCAGATCGAGATGGCCGCGCCATCCACCGCCTCAGTTCTCATCACCGGCGAAACCGGCTCGGGCAAAGAAATCGTCGCGCGCACGATTCACAAACTCTCGCCGCGCGCCGAGCGGCCCTTCGTAGCCATCAACTGCTCGGCCATTCCCGAATCGCTGATGGAGAGCGAAATTTTCGGCCACGAGCGCGGCGCGTTCACCGGTGCCGCCGAGCGCCGCATCGGCTGCTTCGAATTGGCCGACGGCGGCTCGCTGCTGCTCGACGAAATCGGCGAAATGCCCGCGCCGACGCAAGCCAAATTGCTGCGCGTCCTCGAAGATCACAAAGTCCGCCGCCTCGGCAGCAAAACCGAAACGCCCGTGGACGTTCGCGTGATCGCCGCCACCAACAAAGATCCGCAGCACGCCGTCGCCAAAGGCCAATTGCGCCAGGATCTTTTCTTCCGCCTGAACGTTTTTCACATTCACTTGCCGCCGCTGCGCGATCACAAAGACGATCTGCCCGCGCTGATCGAAAATCTGCTGAAGGACATCAATCAGAAGCACAGCCGCCAGGTCACCGGCGTGGGCACGGAAGTCCTCGAGCTTTTCAAATCCTATCCCTGGCCTGGCAACATCCGCGAGCTGCGCAACATTCTGGAGCGCGCCGCCATCGCCGCCGAGCGCGGCATTATCAGCCGGCAACATCTGCCCTCAGACTTCGGCCACGCTCCCGCCGGCGACAATTTGGAACTTGCCGGCCTGCGCTTCCCGGTCGGCACTACCGTGGAAGCCGCGGAGCGCGAACTGATCCTGCAAACGCTGACAGCCACCAACCAAAACAAAACGCGGGCCGCCGAGCTGCTCGGCATCAGCTTGAAAACGCTGCACAACAAGCTGAAGGAGTACGAAACGAATCGCCAGCATGCGTCTCAGTCTTAAAACGAAACTCACGCTGACCACATCACTGGTGGTGCTCGTGGTGGTCGCGCTGGTTTCGTGGCTATTCGTGGCGCGGCTGGCCAATGAAGTGATCCGCGACGCGCACGAGCGCGCCAAGTTCGTCGCCAACCAGACGCTGGTAGCCAGCAATCGCGCGCTGAAAGATGCCGCCGAGCGCGGCGATACGCTCAACTCCGACAGTCCCGCCGATTTGCGCGAGTACGTACAGAATGCCCTGGACGGCAGCAGCGCGCTAAATTCCCTGCTCGATTCCGCGCTCGGTTACGCGCCCACGATCTACGAAATCACCATCACCGATCAGGCCGGCCGGGCGCTGGTCTCCAGCGATCCCGCGCTGCGCGGCCATCCCATTCCTAGCAAAATCGATGCTTCGCTTCTTGTCCGCGCCAATCTCATCGAACAAATTCGCGTGCTGTACGGGCCGCCGCGGGTTTATCAGGTCACGCAGCTTTTTGACGTGAGCGGCGTGCCCTTCGGCGAGATTCGCGTGGATCTGTCTACGGCCCTGCTGCGCGACCAAATTTCCAAGGGCCTGGTGGGTGCGGGCGAAGTGGCGTTGGGCGCGGTACTATTCGCCACGCTCCTGGCCGCGCTGTTGGCGCGCATCGCGCTCGCTCCCCTGGCGCGCATTTCCGATCAATTGGATCGCATCTCCGCCGGCCAATTCGACGTCGAGCCCGTGCACCAGACCGACGAGCTCGGCCAAGTCAGCACCAAGATCAGCAACATCGGCAAGCAGTTGCGCGATGTCCGCGAAGTCTTCAGCACCCTGCGCGAAAATTTGAATCACGTCATGGCCGGCCTGGAAGACGGCCTGATGCTCTTCAATGCCGACGGCCGCGCCGTGCTGATCAGCCCCTCCATCGAAAAATTTCTGGGCATCGAGCCCGCCACGATTCTCGGCCGCCGCGCCGGTGAAATTTTTCCGCAGGGCAATTTGGTCCGCGATGTTCTTCATCTGAATGGCGATCGCATGCAGCCAGTGGAAGAAGCCGAGTTGCAACTGGACAGCGCCGACGGCCCGCGGCGCATCTCTCTTATATGCCAGGTGATCAGCGAGAAAGGCCAGCCGATGGGGACGCTGCTCACATTCCGCGATCTGGAATCCTACGAACGCCTCGGCTCCCAGCTGAAAGTTTCCGAGCGTCTGGCGGCCATCGGCCGCGTCACTGCCGGCGTCGCGCACGAAGTGAAAAATCCGCTGAATTCCATGCGCGTCTGGCTGGAAGTGCTGAAAGGCAATATTCCCAGCGACACCGAGGGCCAGCAAGCCGCCAAGATGCTCGATAACGAAATCGATCGCCTCGATCGCGCGGTGAAGACTTTCCTCGATTTCACGCGCCCGGTGGAGATCGATCTCAGCGAATCCGATTTGCCGGCGCTGCTCAACGAAGTCCTCGAAAGCGCGCGCCCGGCCATCGCCCGCGCCGGCGTTGTTCTCGCCAAGCAAATTCCCGATCGTTTTCCGCCGGTGCGCATGGATCGCCGCCTGATCCATCAAGCCGTGCTCAATCTCATCCTGAATGCCTGCGACGCTATGAGCCCCGGCGGGCAGCTCACCGTCAAGCTCGAGCAGCAAGAGGACAACGCCAAAATTTCCGTCACCGACTCAGGCAAAGGCATCAGCCCCGAAAATCGCAATAAAATCTTCCAGCTCTTTTTCACCACGCGCCCGGGAGGTACTGGCATCGGACTGGCCAATACTTTTCGGTTTGTACAACTCCACAACGGTTCGATAGAATTCGAATCGGAAGTCGGCCAGGGAACGACTTTCACCATCGAGCTACCTCTTGGCCGCACCGTTGACACGCCCGTAACGCGCGAGCGCGATCTCGGACTTCCTTTTGCTCAAGGTAAGGTGTGAATGGAACCCCAGCTCCAATCCACCTCTGCGCGGCCGGCGTCAGTGCGTCCGCGCGGACGTTCGTGCGGGAATATTGCGCTCGTAGCCGCGTGCCTGCTTTCCTTCTGCGTTGCCGGATGCCCGAAAGACAAAGTTCACGCGAAACTACCCAAGATTATTCCACCGGTTCCGGCGCCCGCTGAGCCGCTCGATCCCCCGTACATCCTGGGCCAGGAGCCAACCGATACGACGCTGGCCATGATTCCTGAGACGCTGCCCGCGCCTCCGCCCGAGCGGCCGCATCCCACCACGCCGCGCAAGCCGGCCGCCGATTCTCCCGCAGCCACGAAGCCGGCCACGCCGACTATCTCGCCGGAAATTTCTCCCTCCGATCAAGCCGCCTACGAGCATCGCATCAGGGAAAACATCGATACCGCCGAGCGCAATCTGCAGCAAGCCTCCTCGCACCAGCTCAACGCTACGCAAAAAGATATGGCCGAAAAAATCAAGGGCTTCGTGGAAAGCGCGAAAGAAGCGATGCAAGCAGCAGACTGGACCCGCGCGCAAAATCTCTCCCAGAAAGCCCAAGTCCTATCAGCGGAGCTAGTAGGCACGCTGTAATCCCCGCCGTGTGCAGCAACTGCTTAAGAACGCTATCATCTGAGGACCGCGCAGCGCGATTTTTGCGCCCAGTTTACCGAGGCCCGCGCGAAATCTGGCACTTCGGCGCGGTCCGAACGGATTCGGCGCCGGAACGGCGGAAACTTCGGTCCGGTTTGCTTCTTGCTTTTCCGACGACGTGAACAGGCTATCTGAAATTTCAAATTTGAAATTGCTCTATTGAAATCCCGGGCACGCTCCGGCTTTTCGGCCGTAGGGGAGGGGCTTGCTCCTCCCGCCAGCGTAAAAACGGCCACAGCGTTGCGCACTCATCTCGGCGTAAATCGCTGCGCTGCTCCGGTGTAAGCAGATGCCCCACTGCTTTCCTGCTAAAATATCCGCGTGCCATCCTCAGACGTAATCATCATCGGCGGCGGAATCATCGGTCTCTCGCTCGCCCACAAACTAGCCGCCGCGAAACAACGCGTCCTCGTCCTCGATCGCCAGCAACCAGGCCTGGAAGCCTCCTGGGCCGCCGCGGGCATGCTCTCCCCGGCGCCGGAATCGCCCGGCGACGCGGCGCTGGTCCCATTGGCCAAGAAAAGCGTCGCTCTGTACCCCGAATTCATCAGCGCCATCGAAGCAGCCTCTGGCATGAGCGCAGGCTTTCGCCGCGACGGCGCCTTCGAAATTTTCCTCGGCCCAGCAGCACAAGCCGAACGCGATGAGACCATCGCCACGCATCGCTCTCACAATCTGGACACGCAGGCCGTCACGCCGGAGGAAGCCCGCGCCATCGAGCCGGCGCTCACAAAATCCGCATTCAGCGCCGCACGGATCGCCAACGAATGTTCCGTAGCGCCGCGCGCGCTTATAGCCGCGGTCCTGCAAGCCGCGAAATCACAAGGCGCAGAAATCCGTGCAGGCGTCGCAATTCGCAATCTGCTGATTGAAAAGTCGCAATGCGTTGGAGTGGAATCGCAGTCGGAAAAATTCAGCGCGAAGCAAATCGTCTTGGCCGCCGGCTGCTTCTCCTCGCAAATCGGCGCGGCCGCATTCGCGCCGACGCAGCCGGTCCGCGGGCAGATGGTCTCGCTGCGGCCCGCGCGCCCGATCCCGAACCACGTGCTGCGCTCGCACAATGGTTACGTAGTGCCGCGCGGCAATGGCCTGCTCGTCGCCGGCAGCACCACCGAGCACGTCGGCTACGAGAAAAACGTAACCGCGGCAGGAATCGCCGGAATCCTGAACACCGCGATCGCACTGGTGCCCGAGTTGGCCAACGCCGCCATCGAAGAATCCTGGTCCGGCCTCCGCCCCGACACGCCCGATCATCTCCCGCTAATCGGCCCAAGCGAAATCGAAGGCCTCTGGCTAGCCACCGGCCATTACCGCAACGGCATTTTGCTGGCCCCTGCCACAGCCCAAATTTTAGGAGATTGGATCCTGCAAGGAAAACCAAACTTCGAAGTAGCCGCGTATTCCCCGCAGCGCTTCAGCACAGAAAAATCGACAGCAGCTCGCTAAAAGATCGCGATGCAGCCAGATCGACGGGGCCTCACGGCCGCGCCCGCACTCCGCGCCTAAAATGGCACCTTCGAACGCTGCGGCTCGCGATTCGCCGGCCCGGCCAACGTCGAACTCTGCCCCGGGCTCGTAAACTGCACCTTATCCGAATCCAAGAACAACGGCCGATCCAGAACCGCATCGAGCGTCGTCCCGCGCGGCAATTCCGCCTCCGGCCCGCGCGTCAACAAAACCGCCGCCAACCCAACCGCCGCACCAATTCCCGCCCCAATCCCCGCGCCCGCAGCGCTTCGCGAGGCGAGCCCGCCAATTCCCGCGCCGGCGCCCGTGGTCTTCGCAATCGTCCCGGCATCCGAAGTCTTGTCGGTATCCCCGACGATTTTGCCCTCGCTGTTGGTGGTTTCATTCCCGCCGGTGCTCGCTCCCGAAGGCACACCCGCGAATTTCACCATGTACGCGTTCGGCAGAATCAGTGTTTCCAGCCGAATCATCAATTCGCCGCGGCCCTTCACGCGCCCCGGCCGCTTCGATTCCGTCACAACCCCGCTCACGTACGACCCCGCCGGAACGATCACTCGCCCGTCCTTCATCACCGGAAAAAGCGTCTCGAAATAAACCGGATCCCCAGGCTGCGCCGTGCGGGTGGAAATGCCGTTGTGCAGCACCAGCGGCAGCCGCGTTCCGGATGGCAGTTCAATCTTCGCAGGAGCAGCAGTCTCCGGCTTGGCCGCAGGCTGGTCGGAAGTCGCAGGCGTTCCCGGCGCTGCGGGCGCCGCCGGAGCAGCAGCCGGTGCCGGAGCAGCCGCGGTTTGTGCAGGCGGCGGAGCCTGTTGAGGCGCCGGTTGCGGAGGCGGCACATCCTGCGCCCGCACAACTCCCGCCAGCACCAGAATCGCCGCGAATGAAATCCACGTGAATTTGCGCAGGAAGCTTCTCATCGCCCAACCTCCGTTGCCTAACTCCGATGCGCGCCCAACGCCAGCGGATGCCACAATTCCCCGACTTCCGCTCGTTTGCCCACAGCCCTGCTGCAGTCGTGTATATCAGTTAAACATCGAGTCCGACGCGGCGTCCAGTCCAGCGTTTCGCCAGCGGCTATAATTTCCTTAATGGGGTCCCTCTCTGCCAATTCCGACCGGCTGAGGCCGGCTACGCCGCGGCGTACTCTCCGCCGCACGACCCTGATGTCCATCCTCGTCACCGTGGTCCTGCTGGTGGCGGGAATCTATGGCGTGGCCTTTACTGTGCTCTCGAACAGCTTCCGCAAGCTCGAACATGCCGAGGCGGAACAGAATCTTTCGCGCGCCGTCGATGCCCTGGACAATAGCGTCACCAGCCTCTCGCGGGTGACCACCGACTATTCCTCGTGGGATCAGACTTACAATTTCGTGCGCCACGGCAATCCGGACTTCACCCGTTCCGAATTTCCCAACACCATGCTCTCCAGCATCAAAATCAGCTTCGTGGCCATCGTCGATTCTTCCAATCGGGTTCTTTTCACGAAGGGTTACGATCTCAAAAGCGACCAGGAAGTTCCCTTCCCGGCCGATCTGACCCAGCGCTTGCTGATGCCGTCGGCCATCAGCCATTTCACTGACCCGGAAAACAGAACGACCGGCATCATTACGCTGGCCCACGGCCCGGCTATCCTGGTCTCTCAGCCCATTCTGACCAGCGACAATCGCGGCCCGATACAGGGCGCCGTCGTAATGGGCCGCTGGCTCGATGCCCAAGAGCAGGAGAGCATCGGCGCCACCACGCATCTCGACCTGCAGTTTCTGTCCTTGAATTCGAGCGAGCTTTTGCCCGCGGATGCCGCCGCGGAAAAGCGACTGAGCGCCGGGTTCCCGCGCTTCATCGAGCCGGTTGATTCCGAATCCACGGTGGCCTACGCCTTGCTCAAGGACATTGACGGTGAACCCGCCGCGGTCCTGCGCATGAGAACGCCGCGCACGATGTATCAACAGGGTCGCGTCAGCCTGCTGGAATTCCTGGTTTTGCTGCTCGCTTCGGCGGCGGCTTTCACGGCGCTCACGCTTTACGTCATCGAGCGCCTGGTCCTCTCGCGCGTTGCCAATCTCAGCAAGAATGTTGCCGCCGTGGGCGAACGCGGCGAACTGGCTGCCCGCGTGGAAACTTCCGGCAACGACGAGTTGGCGGATCTCGCCGATTCCATCAACGGCATGCTCGGAGCGCTGGAGAAAACCCAGAAGGAAGCCAGCGAGCACAGCGCCCGGCTGCGCATCATGGTCGAGCGCATGCCCGCAGTGTTGTGGACTACCGACACCGACCTGCGCTTCATCACCTCGATGGGCTCTGGTTTGCAAGCGCTCGGCCACAAAACCAACGAAGTTTCCGGCCGCACGCTCTATGAATATTTCGGTACGCGCGATCCGCATTACCCGCCTATCGCCGCGCACTTGCGCGCTTTGCGCGGGCAGTCCACCACTTACGTTGACAGTTGGATGGGCCGCAATTTCGAGAGCCACACCGAGCCGTTGCGCGATGCCAACAACGTAATCGTCGGCGTCATCGGCATCGCCTTGGACAGCACCGATCGCGTCCAGGCCCAGGAAGCTCTGCGTGAATCCGAAACCAGCTACCGCTCCATCATCGAAGAGGCTCCCTACGGCATTTGCCGCTGCACCGTGGCCGGCAGCTTTACGCTGGTCAATCGCTCGCTGGTGCGCATGCTGGCGTTCGAATCCGAAAGCGATCTCATCGGCCTCAATATCGGCACGGACGTCTTCGACGAGCTGCGCGACCACGCCAATTTCATCGAACAGCTTCGCGAGCACGGCAGCGCCGAAGGCGTGGAAACGCTCTGGAAGCAGCGCGGCGGCAAAACCATCATCGTGCGCCTCGGCGGCCGCGCCGTTCGCGACGCTCACGACCACATCGCCTACTTCGAAGTCATCGCCGAAGATGTTTCCGAGCGCCGCCAGCTCGAATTGCAGCTCCGCCAGTCGCAGAAAATGCAGGCCATCGGCCAATTGGCGGGCGGCGTGGCTCACGATTTCAATAATCTGCTGATGGTGGTGAAAGGCCACATCGAACTCATCCTCAACACCATGCCGCACACCGATCCACTGTTCCCGCGCCTCGATCAAGTGCAAAAAGCCGCCAATCGCGCCAGCTCGCTCACCCGCCAGCTGCTGGCCTTCAGCCGTCTGCAAGTCTTGCAGCCGCAGGTTCTCGATCTCAATGGCATCGTTTCCGGCATGATTCAAATGCTCTCGCGCATCATCGGCGAAAATATCGAGTTGGTCTTCCGCCCTGGCGGCATTCTCGGCCGCGTGAAAGCCGACGCCGGGCAGCTCGAGCAGGTGCTTCTGAATCTCGTCGTCAATGCGCGCGACGCAATGCCCAACGGCGGCCAGCTCACCATCGAAACGCAAAATATCGAGCTCGATGATTCCTACGGCCAAGTCCACACCGGCGTAAAACCCGGCCCCTACGTAATGCTAGCCGTTAGCGACACCGGCTGCGGCATGGATCCCGCCACGCAAGCGCGAATCTTTGAGCCATTCTTCACAACGAAAGAACCAGGCAAAGGCACCGGCTTAGGATTGGCAACGGTCTATGGCGTGGTGAAGCAGAGCGATGGCTACATCTGGGTGTACAGCGAGCCCGGCCATGGCACCACATTCAAAATCTATTTGCCGCTAGCCGTGGATGCCGCCGAAGCGCCCAAAGCGCAGGCCGCCGCGCCCGCTCCGGCTCGCGGCTCAGAAACAATTCTGCTGGTCGAAGACGAAGAAAGCGTCCGCTCGCTGGTTGCCGATTTCCTCAAGGGCGCCGGCCACACCGTGCTCGAAGCCACCGAAGGCGAAGAAGCCGTTCGCCACGCTGCATCGCAAGGCCATCGCATCGATCTTCTGATCAGCGACGTGGTGATGCCGAAAATGAGCGGCCGCGAATTATGGAACGCTCTGCGCAAGCGCCTGCCAAAGCTGAAAGTTCTATTCATCTCCGGCTACACGGACGATTCCGTAGTCCGCCACGGCGTAATTGACGGCGACGTAGCCTTCCTGCAAAAGCCCTTCACCATGCGCGCCCTGGCAGCAAAAATCCGCGAAGTCCTGGACGAAACTGAAACCCAAACCGCAGAGTTTTCAGCCCCAAGCCAGCGCAAAAAGTAGCGCCGGTTCACCCTGCGTGCCCTGAACGAAATGAAGGGAGTCGCGAAGGGCGTTCCCGCCGGCATCCGACGACCGCAACCACAAATCTCAGCAAACTCAAGCGCGGAAAGAAGCCGCGAAATTCAACGAGGGTCGCGGCAAAACCGCGCGAGCAAGGAAGCCGCCAATATCAAGAGCAGTCGTAGGGGCGGGCTTGTTTACCCGGCCTAGGGCTCCGCCCCAGGCAAGGCCGCGCCAACACCAATAGCCAATTTCCAATCGCCGCCGTAAAATACCCGCGCGAAACGGAGAAAACAAAAATGGCCAAACTAGCCCTGGTTTACGGAATGCGTCTATTCCCGCTAGAAGAACTCGACGCGGTAAACGAAGCAACAATCACATTGAAGAACGGCAAGACCGCCAGAATCACCATGCACCTAATCGAAGGCACCCACAAAGAAATCGAAGCCACTATGCGCCAATCCCTAGACGCCTTCTTCGAGCTCTACCCCGAAATCTAAATCAAGAGAGATCCTTCGCTGCGCTCAGGCGCCCAGCTCTTACGCGTCTCGCAGTTTTTGCGACCCTTTCTCTCGAAACGAGGTTCGAAACGAGGAGACGACCGTCATCCTGAGGGCCCGGGGTCAAGGGCCCGAAGGATCTAAACGAAGAACGTCGTGCTAAGGCCACGCACTAAATCAAAACCACCGTCTGCCCCGTCAAATCAAATCTCTTCCGGCACTTAATATTCCGGCAAGCTACGAGATCATCCACGCGCACCATATAAGACCGCGCCTTCTCAAAATGCGCCCGGTCCTGGTCGTTCGCCCCGCGCGGCAATTGCGCCTTCTTCGTGCGCGTCTTCCAACGCACCGGATAAGTGTTCTCCGTGCGGCAATGCGGGCAAGTCAGCGGAATCTGCTTGGTCTCTTCCTTCTCATCGTAAAAAAGTCTCTCATCCATCGCTCACTCCTCACGCCTTTGGCTTGCAATCATCCAGGGTAACAAATCGCAACCCCGCATCGCGCCAGCGCGGCAGCCAATATTCCATAGCCGTCACCGTATGCCGCCGGTCGCCCAACCGCCGCCGGTGATCCCCATCATGCAGCAGGACGATATCGCCTCCGCGCACGCGCCGCAAGCGCCGGATCACCGGCCCCGCCGGCTGCGGATTCCAATCGCGAGCCCAGCGCGACCACATCACCACGCCCGCAAATCCCAGCCCGCGAGCGACCGCATCCAGATTGGGCCCGCGAAATCCGAACGGCGGCCGCATCCACAAAATCTCTCGCGGCGTCACCGCAGCAATGGCCTCGCGGCAGAGCAGCAATTCCTCGCGCACACGCGCCGCCGGCAAAAACGCCAATCGCGGATGCGTCTCGGTGTGATTCGCGATGGTATGCCCGCGCGCCAAAATCTCCACGGCCAAATCCGGAAACGCGCGCACATAGCGGCCAATCAAAAAGAATGTAGCCCGCGCCGAATTCTGCTCCAGCACCTCCAGCAGCGCCGGCGTGACCGCGGGGTTCGGCCCATCATCAAACGTCAACGCAATCGCGCCCGCATCCTGCGTCGTGCGAATGGTAGGTCCAAAAAGTTGCGAGGAAGGCGCCCCCGCAGCCCAAGCCGCCACGCCCGCAGCTGCTACGGCCGCAACGCCCGCGCACCCCGCCGCAATCCCCAAAGCCCCCATGCATTCGATTCTCGCACGCGCCCCATCACCACGTCAGCCGAACTTTCTGCTAGCATCCTCGGCGCCGAACGGCTGTCAAATGACCATCGCATCCGCACGCGCCGCCGCAAATCCGTTCCCACCGTGGATACGCTGGCTCGCGTTAATTTTCCTCGCCCTATGGCTGACCATTTACCTGAAATACTGGGGCCCGACCACATTCCTGTTCCTCTGCGACATCGCCGTAATCCTAACCTGCATCGGCATCTTCACCGGCAACGCGCTGCTGCTCTCCAGCCAAGCCGTAAGCTCGCTGGTGGTGGACACGATGTGGCTCCTCGACATCGCCACCAAGCTGCTCTTCAATCGCCACATCGTCGGCGGCACAGACTACTTCTTCGATCCCAATTATCCGCTGTGGGTCCGTCTGATCAGCCTCATTCCACGTAGCCATGCCGTTCGTGCTGATCGCCGCCGTGCGCCGCACCGGCTACGATCGCCGCGCGCTGAAACTGCAGTTCGCAATCGCGGCCGCAGCCATGATCGCCTCGCGCTTCGCCGACCCGTACAAGAACATCAATTTCGTCTTCGCCGATCCGTTCCTCCACAAGCAATGGGGCCCGGTTCCGCTGCACGTAGCCGCCATGCTCCTCGGTCTAACAATCGTGATCTACATTCCCACCCACGCAGTCCTAACCCGCATCTTCCCGCCGCCGAAGCAACGGTGACTAAGACTTCAGCCGAACCGCCGTAACCGAAATTACGATCTGAATCCACGCGGAGAAAAAGCGTCGTCATTCCGAGCGAAACGAGGAATCTGCTCTTTCCGGCCGGCGAGCGTGAATAGGCTACTCGCTTTGCGAACGGCCCGCAGATCAATTCCCAATTGCTGGCATTTCTTATAGAGGTGACTTCTCTCGAGGCCCAGAGCCTTAGCAGTATTCGTCATGTGGTGTCCGCGCTTCTTCAATTCCGCCAAAATCGTCTCGCGCTCAAATCCCTCGGTGCGCGCCGCCAACGTTCCGTCCCCTACGATCGCGCCGTCATCCGTCGTAGGGGCGGGGCTTGCTCCTTGCCCTGAAGCCTGCTGAAGGGCGCCCGCGGGCAAGGCCAATTTCACCACTGCGGCGTCAATCGAATCTCCCGACGCCAACAACAAGATTCTCTCCACCACATTCCGCAATTCCCGCACATTCCCTGGCCACGAATATCTCTCCAGCTCCGCAATCGCTGAATCGGCAAATGCTTTCTCCTTCCACCCATTCTGCAACGCCACCTGCCGCGCAAAATTTCGCGCCAACAAACCAATATCCTCACGCCGCTCGCGCAAAGGCGGCAACAAAACCGGAAACACATAAATGCGGTGATACAAATCCTGGCGAAACGAGCCGGCCTTCACCTGCGCCTCAAGATCGCGATGCGTCGCGACCACGACGCGCACATCCACAGGAATCGGTTTATCCCCGCCCACGCGCTCGATCTCGCCCTCTTCCAAAACGCGCAACAATTTCGCCTGCATCCCCAGCGGCATATCGCCAATCTCGTCCAAAAATAATGTCCCGCGATGGGCCTGCTCGAATTTCCCCACATGCCGCGCCGACGCCCCGGTAAACGCGCCCTTCTCATGCCCAAACAATTCCGATTCCATCAATTCCGCAGGAATCGCTGCGCAATTCAAAGTGACAAACGGCCCGCCATGCCGCGCGCTTTTTTCATGCAGCGTGCGCGCCACCAATTCCTTGCCGGTTCCGGTTTCGCCGCGAATGCACACGCGCGTCTCGCTGGCCGCCACGCGTTCCAATTGTTCCATCAAAGCCTTCATCGCCGCGCTGGCCCACAAAATCTCATGCTTGCCGAGGCGCTTTTTCAAATCGCGGTTTTCGTTTTCGAGCCGCGAGATGCGCAGGCAATTCTCAATGGTCAACAGTAATTTATCGGTGGAAATCGGCTTCTCGAGAAAATCCACCGCGCCCAGCCGCGTGGCCTTCACGGCCATCTCGATATTGGCCTGCCCTGACATCATCACGGTGGGAATCGTTATGCCCGCAGCTTTCAGGTCTTCCAGGAAAGGCGATGCCGTCTTTTCCCGGCATCACCACGTCCGAGAGGATTAAATCGATGCGCTCGCTTTTGGCAATTTCGAGAGCCCGCGCGGCATTGTCGCAAACGGTGGCCTCGTGTCCGGCCAGGCGAAACGCGCGCGCCAGCGACGCCAGCGTGTTGGGATCGTCGTCCACCACCAGGACGTGCGCCTTGGCAGCCACGCTCGCCTAACCCTCCGGCTCCGAAGTGGCGATCGTTTCCTCCGGACTCGCCGGCGCATCCGCAGAAGGTCCGTTCGTAGGGCCCGGCTTTAGCCGGGCCTCTTCCGCAGCGTGCGGCGGAGGCGCAACGGACGGCGCCACTGCAGACGCGACGCCGGTCGCAACCGTAGCATGTTCCGCCGCAACCGCCGGCTTGATCGGCAACTCGATCCTAAATGTAGTTCCGACTCCGGCTTCGCTCTGCACCGAAATTGTTCCGCCGTGATCGCTGATCACCGATTGCACCACGGCGAGGCCGAGGCCGGTGCCATGCGTTTTCGTCGTGTAATACGGCGTGAACAATCGCTCGCACTCTTCCGGCGTCAAGCCCGAGCCGGTATCCGCGATTTCAATCAGCACCGTTCCATCGTGGCTCGAAGTCGCCAGCGCCAGCACTCCTCCCGAAGGCATCGCATCCATGGCATTCAGCACCAGATTTTCAATCGCGCGATGCAACAGCAACGGATCGGCCTGAATCGCCGGCAAATTCGATTCGAGATGCAGTTCGGGCGTAATCGGCGGGCGGCCCACGGCGCTGAATTGCGCTTCGAACAAACGCACCACCGTACGCACCACTTCGTTCACGTCCACGGGCCGCAGTTCCGGCTTGGGCATGCGCGCAAAATCGCTGAAGCGCCCGATGATGCCTTTCAGATTCTCGATTTCCGCCAACAAAGTTTCGGTGGATTCCTCGAAGACTTCGTCGAACTCGTCGGAATTTTTGCTGCGCGCGCGCCGCAAATTTTCAACGGTGATTTGCAACGGGAAGAGCGGATTCTTCAATTCATGCGCCAAGCGCCGCGCCAATTCGCGCCAGGCCGCCACGCGCTCGGATTGCACCAGGCGATCGCGCTGCTCGACCAGCTCCCCGGTCATGTGATTGAACGCCGCGGCCAATTGCCCAATGTCGTCTTTAGAGCGCACGTCCACGCGCGCGCTCCAGTTCCCGGCCGAAACTTCCCGCGCCCCGTTCACCAGCTTGGTCACCGGCTGCGTCACGCGCGCCGCGCCCCACCAGCTCAGAATCGCGCCGAGCAGCAACCCCAGCGCAGCCATAGCCACCGCCAGATAAATGATGCGATGCTCCACCAGCACGCGTTCGCGCTGCGACGCTCCGATTAACAGCACGCCCAGCAATTCGCCGTCTCGTCCATCGAGCGGCACCAGATGAAACGCCTCCGCGCTGGTCGGATCGGCGCTCCAGGTGATTCCCGCGGTCTGCTCCTTGGGCGCCTGGCGCACTTGCTCCACCAGCGGCGCAAAGCGTTCTGCTTCCTGCACCGGCCCGTTCGCATCGAGCAAACTGTCGCTCGAGAAGTCTTTATCGAGATTCAGATACACCAGCGCGCGCATGCCTTCGGAAAGCGCCAGCGTGGAAAGAAGATCCTTGCCCAATTTTTTGCCGCCGATCACGAATACGCGCTTGTCGGCCACCGGCACGGCGTTGGCTACGGCCATCAACCCGAGAGTCGGCCCATCCTGCGTATCCATGCGTGAAAGAAAAGCGCCGGCCGCGGCCCAATCGTCGGACTTGGTGACCCAATTCAGTTTGTAACCGGCGCGCGCCGGCCATTCTGCGGAGGAAATAATCGTGCCGTCCGTGGCGACGAAATCGAGAAAGTCGAGTTGGTGCGCCGAAGCGACGTTGCGCGCGTCCCAGTAGTAAGTCGAAGCGTCGGCATTGGGCCGCATCAATTCGATGGCCATGCGCGTCGTCGCTTCCGCATCGGCGATGCCCTTCACCTGCAACGCCGCTTCGTCGCCGCGCTGCTTGAATTCCTCGCGGAATTGCGCCACCAGCGCATCGGTGCGCCGCGCGTCCAATTCTTCGAAGGCGTTGCGCGTGACCAGCGTAACGCCCGCGGCCACAATGCCCACGGCCAGCAGCACGAAGAATGTAAACAGCCAGAACAATCGCGATCGAAACGTCACTGCGCTTCCCTCTCCAGCCAAACATCCGCCAAGGGCAATCCGTTCATAGCCGCCCCCGGCGGAATCGCCCAATTCCGCACCCGCGGCCCCAACCCATAAACGCGCGGCAAATGCGCAATAGGCACCACGCGGTAAGTCTCAATCACGGCTTTCTCCCGCGCGTAAATCTCCGCCGCATCAGCCGATTCCGGCGCACTCAGATTTCTCGTCGGCCAGTATTGAATCGAATTGTCCAATCAAACCAACCAGCGCCGGGCGCGGGAACGGCGAGGCCAGGCCCACGCGCACGATCCGTGCATCGAATTTCGCGTTTTCGGACTCGCCGAAGGCGCATCTGCAGCGAGCGGGCGATCGCGCTCGCCGTCACTTTAATTCCGGCTTCGCGCGCATTCACCGCAATTCGTTCCGCAACGCTTGTTCCAACGCATCGACTCGAATCATATCCCAAGACCAGCGAAGGAGCAGGCGCGATTCTCCTTCACCAAAGCACGCGCCGCTGCGGTATTCAGTCGCAGTCAGCGAATCAAGAACTCGGTTCCGCTGATCCACTGTGGCAGCAATCCGCCGGCTGGTTCACCTTGCTTCTGCAAGAACCAAATTCACGATCGCCGCCCGATCGATCGAACGCGAGACAACGGCCTCGCGCAGACGCGCGTTGTCGCTCGCCGCTCGCCCCGGCGGAAAAATCACCGCCAATAGCTCGATCGGCGCAGTCGCTTCCACGCGCATTTTCTCTTCGCCCGCGCGCCGCGCCATCTCCACCGGCAATTCGATCAAATCCGCCTTACCAACTTCGAGATCGATCATCCGCTCGCGCGCTGTCCGTCCCTATCTGAACATCCACCGAATCCAGGAAACGGCCGCCCGCCCCAATAATCTAGATTCGCCGAAAACACGGTGTTTTCCCGCCTCCGCGGTGTCGATCTTGAATGGCCCGGTGCCGCCGGCTGAGTCCTTCGAGCGCCGAATCAAAACGTATTTGCTCTGCGCCAAGGTAGCCGGCAGATCCGGCGAGCCGTCAGGCGTTTCGATTTGCAGCCCGTCCTAGTTGCGGTAACGCGCCAATCATCATCCGCGTTCACCAATGTCTCCACGACAGTTTGCGGTGCAAGCGGCGTGCCATCCTGAAACTTCACGTCCAGTCCGCAGATGAAATTTCCAGCGCCGCAGGACGCGTCGTGTTCCCAGGTCTCGCCAAAACCGGCTGCAATTCCCCGCGCCCATCAATGCGCATGAACGTCTCGTAAGCCAAAGACTCGACGTCTCGCTCTCCGCAACGTCGATCGAAGCCGCTCGGGATCGACGCAATTCAAAGTGCGACCCCAACTCCACGCGCAAAGCGCCGCCATATGCGAGGCGCTCCGAGCCGTTACCGTCGTAGGGGCGGGCCTTAAGTCCCGCCCGCATTTCGGCCCCATCCGCGTAACTCTCGCCCACCCGCGCGCCATTAATCCTGGCCGCTTCCGCCCGCGCGGTCCCCGCAACGTAACCACTGGCGAAGCTCGCGCCATAGATCAACGCGTTCGTAGGGGCGTCTCTTGCTCCTTGCCCTGAGCTGCGGCGAAGGGCGCCGTCTTCTCCGCGCGAGCTTCCGCCGCCACCCAGCGCGCAAGCCACCCCAACCGCGCTAATCCCCGCAAGCAGCCGTAACAATCGCCGCGTCATAATCCCCTGTCCGCAAATCCCGCCAAATCACCCGCGCCGTGTTTTCCCCCGTGCCCGCGCGCAACGCCAAAATCGGCCCCGAAAACGCCATTTCCTCATCGCCGGTCTTGTGGCTCGGCCCATCGCCCTCCACCACGCTCAACGCATCCGGCTGCGTCCAATCGCCGTTCCCGGTTGCGAGGCCGCGCCCCGATCCGCACCCGCCCGCCAGCGGCGCGAAATCCGGCTCGGTTTGCATCATCGGACTGGCGTCGCCCGCGCATTTCAGCTCTACTGCGGGCAGCGTCGCGTCGCAGCGTTGGCCAAGCAAATTCACTTGAATGGTCGTCCCAAGATTGCCGCTCGCAAGCACGATTTTCCCGCGTGGATCGCGATTGGCCTGCACGTCAAGCAAAGGATGCGATTCCCGCGGTTGCCAGCCATCGGCCGTTGGTTCGTAAATCACCAGGCGCTGCGGCTCGAGAACGAAAAGCCGCCGCGTTCCATCCGCCGGCGACGTCCACACCAGAAAATCCAGGATCGGATCATGCTGCGACCAAATCAGCTCGCGCTGCAAGCGTACGCGGCTCGGCGCCGCGACTTGCGGCATCGCTTTGACGCGATCGAGCGTCTCCAGCGCAATCTCGCGCGTATCGCCGCGCCGCGTGACTGCCGCGAAGACGATCTCGCGCAGATTCTCCGCTACGCTCACTTCCAGCAATTCGCCGCCCGCGCCGGATTTCTCGACGCGCAACCCGCGCTGCCGCAATTGCGTCTCCAGCGCGGCCGCAAAATCGGCCACGCGCGCAGCATCGAGCGACGACAGATTCTTCACGCTGAGATGCACCAGCGCCCGCGGGCCGGCGTCCGCAGCGATCTTCGCCGCCAAGGCGTCAATCGCGCCATCCCAGGAATTTTTCTGTTGCGCATCAACGGAAGCGGCAGCGAACAGCGACGCGAAAAAAAGCAGGAGAGCAACCGAGGAGAATCGGCGGGCAGGCCCAATCATTGTGCGCCAAGCGAACGCGATGCGCCATCATAGCACACGCATTTGCCGTTGTAGGGGAGGGCCGGCTTAGCCCTCCCCGCGTCCGACGTAGGGTGGCGGGTTCACGACGCCACCGCTGTGGCATTGGGTTTGGAATTTTCCGACGGCAATCTGACCTTGGGTTTTGATCTTCCGCACGGACGGAAAACCCAAAGCAAAACCACGCGGGTGGAGAATCCCCGCCCCTACATAAGCCCACCGAAACCGCCGGCAGGGTGGCTTCGCTGCGGCGGAGTCGAAGCCACCCCGCAAGGGTATTTGCCAGCGGTTCGCACCGGACCCGCGCGACTGCATCGCCGTCGCGGCCCGGATCTCAATCTCGTCAATCGCGCCTAACTCCGCTCAGCGCATCACCACCGCGCCGCTGCGCGCCTCAACGCGTCGTGCTCGCCGTTACGCGGGCACGCTCATTCGCGTCCAACTGCCCGCGTCGTGTCATCGCGCCGCGCGTTCGCGTCGACCGGATGCGTCAGCCGCGCCAGCTCGAACGATTCGCGGATGTCGCGCACCACGCCGATCAGCGTCACCACGATTCCGCCTACGCCAACTACCAGCATGAGTCTCAGCAACAGCATGGCCAATCACCTGCCATTCACTTCGCGTCGTCTGCGTCGTCGCGCTCAACTTCGAGACCAACAGATCCTTCGGCTGCGCTCAGGATGACAGCGAGCGGGGCGCGCCGTGAAAGATTGCGTGCGCTCATTGCGCGGCACTCATTGCGGCCGCGCGCTCACTCGCATCGCTTGTCGCTGCGGACGCAGGTATCGCCGCCGGCGTCGCGGGTGCCGTCGCAACCCCAACCGGCGCGGCATTCGCCGCGGCCGGCTCCGGCATCGGCATCATCTTCATCAAGGCCCACAGGCTCAGCCATTCGACGACCACTGCCACCGAAATCGAGCCAATCACCGCCAACCCCACCACCGCGAATCCCATCGTGTCTTGCATGGCCTTGGTCCTTTCCTGCGCGCTTTTCGGGTCCTACGCGTCCTTCACGCTTCGTCGCGTCCGACTCACCGTTCGCGCTGCCGATCCCGCGCTTCCAACCGCCGTCTGCGGCTGAGCAGCATCGGCAATCCTCTATCGGCAATCCGCGCACCAAACTTCACCCATTGATTCCGCGCCACTTGCCGCGCCAGCCCGCCCGCTCCCGCCAACCCCCCGCGTGGCCCCCGGCACACGCCGTCTATTACCAGACGCAACACCCCGTCTTGGCTATAATGCCGCAGGGGGCGAAATGGACTACCCATCCGGCATCCGCGTCGGGCGCGTCTTCAACATCCCCATTTACCTGCACCCCAGCTGGTACATCATCTTCGCGCTCATCACCTTTTCGCTCGGCACGCAATTCAAGGAGCAGCATCCCAACTGGAGCGCCTCGCAGCACTGGGCTCTCGGCGTAATCACCGCCATCCTCTTTTTCACCTCCGTCGTGGTTCACGAACTCGGCCACAGCGTCATCGCCATGCGCTACAAAATTCCGGTGCAATCGATCACTCTGTTCGTCTTCGGCGGCTTGGCGCGCATCACCCAGGAACCCACTAGCGCGCTGCAGGAATTCAACATCGGCATCGCCGGCCCGCTCACCAGCTTCCTGCTCGCGGGGATGTTCTATCTGATCACGCGCATTCCTGGCGCCAGCGAAATGGTCGTGGCCACGGCGCAATGGCTGTGGGAAATCAATTTCATGCTGGGAGCCTTCAACCTCGTGCCCGGATTTCCGCTCGATGGCGGACGCGTTTTTCGCGCGCTGATTTGGGGCGTCACGCACGATTTCGCCAAGGCCACGCGCTTCGCCGCGCGCAGCGGCCAGATCATCGCCTACCTGATGATTTTTGGCGGCATCGGGCGATTCGTGAAAGGCGATCACATCGGCGGCCTGTGGCTGGCCTTCATCGGCTGGTTCCTGCTCACCGCCGCGCAGGAAAGCTACGCGCAAGTTACCATTCGCAGCGCGCTCACCGGCATCCACGCCGGCGACGTGATGACCAAGGACATCCCCTCCACGCCGCGCGAAATTTCCATCGAGGATTACGTGCAGGAAGTGCTGCGCACCGGCCGCCGCTGCCACGTGGTCACCAACGGCGAAGTTCCCGTAGGCCTGATCACCCTCGATTCCGCCCGCAAAGTGCCGCGCGAGGAATGGGCCAACACCTCGGTGCAAGCCGCCATGTTGCCGCTAGATAAAATTCACTGGGCGCAACCCAGCGAGCCGGTGCTGAATGTGCTCGAGCGCATGCAGCGCGAAGACGTGAATCAAATGCCGGTGCTAGATAGCGGCCACATAGTAGGCATGATCGCCAGAGACACGATCCTCCGCGCGTTACAAACTCGCCTGCAAGCCGCGCATTTAGCCGAGCAGTAGCCGCAGTCGATTTTCCGGCTTCTCACCGCCGTCATCCTGAACGCAGTGAAGGATCGGCTCTCTCTGACTCCGAGGAATCTCCCAACGTTGTCATCCCGAACGCAGAAAAGGATCTGCTCTTTCTATCTCCTGGGAATTCTCCATCAACGGGACTTTCCGCAACGTTGTCATCCCGAACGCAGTGAGGGATCTGCTCTTTCTGACTCCTACCAATTTCCTCAACGTTGTCATCCTGAACGCAGTGAAGGATCGCTCTTTCTGTCTCCTAGGAATTTACTCAACGCTGTCATCCCGAACGAAGTGAGGGATCTGCATTTTCCGTTGTAGGGTGGCGGGTTCACCACGCCACCGGTTTGGCCCTGGGTTTTGCATCCCCGCGCCCCCAAAAAACCCAAAACAAAACCGGGCGGGTCGTGAACCCCCGCCCCTACAAAAAAAAAGGCGCCCAAAACCACGGGCGCCCATCAAATCTCAACATCAAACTGGAATTCTAATTCCCCGACCTCCCCTTCGACAACCGCTCCAAACTCCTCTCAAACTCCGCCCGCGATCCGCTGCCCCCTGTCGTCCTCGACCCCGACACACCTGCCCCGACAGGCTGGCGCGCAGGCTCGCGCGACCCTTCCATCAATTCCCGCTCGGCAACCACCCAATCCTCAATGTCCGAGCCATCCCGCCCACCACGCTCCAAATAAATCTCATAAGCCCGCCGCTCAATCTCCTCCCGCGTCGCCTTCTTCTTTTCCATGGTCCCCATTTCTCCTCCTAAAAGTGCCGGCAGTACCGGTCCACCCCCAGTCAACCACCCCGCAGCCATCCCCGCAATACAGTCATAACCCTAGGGACGCGCTGGACGCCCAGACCGGTCGGCGTCTAGCGTTGCTCCGAAGCCCTGTTCGCGGCGAAGCGTTGGGTGCCCCATGCGCCGGTCTTGCGCGTGGGGCTTCTGAACGATCCCAACGATTCCAAATTTCCCCTCGACAGCAATATAGCCTCTAAGGTATATTCCATAGAGGCTATGACAAACGCAAAGCCCAAAAAATTCCAAACGCTCGTCAACAAAATGTCGCGCGCCTCCCGCGCAAGAATAAAGGCGAAAACGCGCCGTCTCATCGCTGATATGGGCCTCGCTGAGCTGCGCGAAGCCCGCAGGCTCACCCAGCAACAACTCGCGCAATTGCTCAGTGTCAAGCAACCCTCCATCGCCAAAATCGAGCGCCGCGCCGACATGTATGTGAGCACCCTGCGCGGCATCATCAAAGCCATGGGCGGCGAAATGGAAATCCTCGCCGTCTTCCCCGACGGCAAAGTCCGCATCAGCAGCTTCCGCAACCTGTCGCGGAAACGCCCCTAAACTTCAGAACCCGGTGCCAAGGCCGTAGCATGGTTAATGAACGCCCGCCCGTACACTTTTTAGTACCCTCCCCCCCACCCCCCTATATTGCCGTTGATTAGAAATGGCCGCCGTTGTTTGTTTTGTTTCACTTACGGGCGTTTCTAATCATTTTGAGCGTCGATTAGAAATGTTTTCAAGGTCGCGTCTGGAGGCTCATTTTCGGTCTCGGCGGAGCCTGGTAGAGCCGGCGATTCCGGTCCTGATAGCTGGGCGGAGGTTGCGTTGCGTGGGTCCCAGTGGCGCTCGACGACGATGCGCCGCGGCGGCGGCTCGCGGAGTTCACCGCCGGCGCTGAGGCGCGCGTGTAACTCAACGGCGCGGAGGACGTCGGCGGCAGAAGTCTGGGCGATCACGGAATGCTCCATCACGTTTTCGACGATGTTACGAGTGTCCTGACGGCGAAGCTCGTAGAGGCCGACGGCTTTTGCGTGGCGGCGGATGGCGGCTTCGCCGCCGTCAACCTTGAAGACCCTGGAGAGGTGCTCGGGCCGCATCCAAATGAGGAAGCATTGCTCGATTTCCTCGCGGTCTGGGTGGTGGCAGATTTCGCACTTGCGTGCGTGGCGCTCGGGATCGGGCGCCGGGATTGAAAGATTGGTGATGCGATGGGTGGTGCGGGTATTGGTCATAATGGGCGGGAGGGTACACAAGTGTTTAATTGCGTGCAATCGCCCGGGGTCGGGAAATACGGAGTACTTTTTCGGAAAGTGCGGTGCTACTTATGGGGGCTGACGCAGGGTGACGGCGCCGGGAGAAACGATTTGCTGCGAGGCGAATGGGTCGAGTTTTGGCTGTTCTTACGCGGGCGGGCGGAGCCCTTCGAGGCTCAGGGTAAACAAGCGGCGCCCCTACGCCGAAAACCCGGAGCCCTTGGCTGGCCGCGCTCGGGGCTGACGGCGCTGTTCTGTTTGCTCCCTACTTACGGGCACAAATTTTGAGGGGTGGATTCTAAAGTTTGCATAGGATGCTGGCGATAACGCGTTCGCGAAGCATCCTCCGTTGGTCCCCGCGAGAGTGCACGCGGATTTTGCGTGCGTGGCGACTTGTGAGGAGGATGTATGCGGCGTGTGGGCTTTGTTCTTCTGGCGGTATTCCTCGCTACATTGGCGGCACCGGCGCAAACGGATCCTGGCGACTCGCAAACATTGAAATCGCTGCTGGCGGAGGTGCGTCTGCTGCGGCGCGATATGCTGGCTGCGCATGCTTCGTTGCAGCGCGGGCAGATATTGCTGCACCGGCTGGATGTGCAGCAGGGGGCGGTCGACCGCGCGACGGGCCGGCGGGATATGGCGCAAGGGCAGCTCGTGCAAGCGCAGACGGGGCGCGAGCAGGCCGAATCCGAGATCGCACAAGAAACGCAGGCTGCGCAGGCGCGCGACGCTGGCGGGAATTCCGCCACCGGCGTCGCATCGGATATGACGGAGCCCATCGAACAAATCAAGAGTCGGCTGGAGTTTTGGATGCAGCGAGAATCAGAGAATCAGAACGAGTTGAATGAGGCGGAGGAGCAGTTGCGTATTGAAGAGGCCAAGATGGCGGAATTGCAGGAGCAATTAGAGCGGATGGATCAGGCGCTTGCGGAAGAGCGAGCTGGGTCTTGAGGAAAATGCAGATCCCTCATTGCGTTTCGGAATGACGCCTCGTTTGTTACTCACGGGCAATGGCTCTTTCAAAGGCCCCACGCGCAACACCGGCGCATGGGGCACCCTATGGCTGCGGAAAATGCAGAGCCCTTATCGCGCGGATTCGGGTTGGCAATTTTGATTGTAGTGGGCGATGGAAATGCGCCGGCTGGCAGCCGGCGTTACGGAGGCAAAGGCCTAAGGCGCGAGCTAAACGTAATCGAAGAGGGCCATGAAGCCGTAATCCATGTGCAGCTGCTGGTGGCAGTGGAACAGCGTGGCGCCTGGGTTGTCGGCTACGAACTCGATTTCGGCTTTTTGGTAGCCGCCTAGCATCACTACATCCTTGAAGATGCCGCCTGTGGGTTGGCCTCCTATGCGGACTACCTCGAAGGTGTGACGATGGAGATGGATTGGGTGAATGTCGTCGCTGGCATTGCTTAGCTTTAAGCGATAGCGACGGCCTTGGTGCAGGTGGAATCTCGCTGCGGTTGGCTGGTTGCTCATTGGGTACGATTCGCCGTTGATGGTCCAGCGATTGAAGCCTGCTTCGGCGGCGTTGTCTTTGGCGAATCGCATTTCCAGCGTTTCGTCGGGATAGGTGATCGCGTCGGGGAGCCGGCCGAAGCGCGCGTAATTCCATTTGAAGGGCGGCGGAGATTGCCATTGCGGCTTGCCTTGCGCGCCGTAGTATTCGACTACTGTGCCCATGCCGTGGCCGCGATCGTCGTCATCCAGATCGCCGAGGATCCAGACGCCCGGTTGATTCATTTCCACTACCGCGGAGATGCGCTCGGCTGTGCCCAGCCAGAGGACGGGAACTTTCGTGGGCGTTGCTACGGGATTGCCATCGAGAGCGATTACTTCGAATTCGTGTCCTGGCAACGCGAGGCTGCGGATTTCGGTGGCGCTGCCGTTGATGATGTGGAAGAGGACGCGCTGGCCTGGCTTGACCTTGATGGGATCGCCGTGGCCGAGCATGCGGCCGTTGATGGTGAAGGAGTTGTAGCCGACTTCGTAGCCGTGCGGCACGCCTTTGGCTAGCGAGGCTTGCATGGCGGATTCGCCGGCTTGCTTCAGCTTTTCGTCGGCTTCGCCGTGGAGGAAATCCTGGGCCATGTCGCCGCCCTGGCTGAGCGTGGGCTCGAACTCTTTCAGCACCAGGAAGATTTCCTGATCGTAGCGGCCGGGATTGTTGCGCGGATCGATGAACACCGGGCCGACCTGGCCGCTATATTGGCCTGCGGCTAGATTGCCGCCGGCGCGATTGTGAGTGTGATAGAAGCGCAGGCCCGTGGGATTGGGCGAGAAGGTGATGCGGCGTTTGCCGTGCGCGGGGATGTAGGGCGTGCCTTCCTCGGCGGCGCCGTCAACATCGGTGGGGACTTTTTGGCCGTGCCAGTGGAGTTGCTCGGGCGTGTTGGTGTCGTTGAAGATGTCGATGGTGTATTCGTGGCCCTCCTTGAAGCGCAGCAGCGGGCCTGGGAATTGGCCGTTGTAGGTTACGGCGGAGACGATGCGCTTGGGGGCGATTTCGATTGGCGTGTTGGCGATGTGCAGCGTGTAGTCGGCTGCGGATTCGTGTGGGCTTGCACCCGCTTGGTGCGCTTGGCCTTGCAGAGCTGCTTTCGCGGCGGCGAATTTGGCGTCGAGCAGGAATGCGCCTGCGGTTGCGGCTGAGGATTTCAGGAATTGGCGGCGCGAAGCGGCTTGATCGTTCATGGCTTTTCCTTTGGCGCGATTGCTCATCGGCGGCGCGCGTCGAGCGACCATGCGCCGGGGCCGACGATGAGGAGGAAGAGCAGCGCGCAGAACATGGCGAAATCGGTGCGCGCGTCGCTGATCATGAACCAGAGGCCCTGCGCGGGGCGGGAGAGCTCGGGGATTTTTGTGGTGACGATGGCGGTGCTGATGACGATGAGCAGAGGGATGGCTGCTAGCCTGGTGTAAAGGCCGAGCAGCAGCAGGGCGCCGCAGAGGATTTCGAAGGTGCCTACGAAGTGGGCCGTGAAGGCTGGGTGCGGGAAGCCGATGCGCGTGAAGCGATTGACGCCCATGTTGGGATCGAGGAATTTGAGGATTCCTTGGGTGAAGAAGATCAGGCCTGCGGGAAGGCGGATCAGGAAAATGGCGGGGCGGCCTTGCGGCGGGTGAAAGAGGAAATCAGTGATGGAAGACATCTTTGCTCGCTTGGCTCCCGGGATATAGAAGCATAATTCGGTGCGGGAGTCCGTGAATTTCTCTTTTGAGTGGGATGCGCGGGGCTGCAGGGTGGTGTCGTTTGTGGGCATGCTAGAATCCGCGCGCGGAGGAGGTCAACGTGGGCGACAATCATCGTTCGGCGGGAATTGGGTTTTGGGGATTTGGGAGCATTTTGGCGGTCACGCTTTCCTGGAGCGTGAATCATTCGATTTTGTGGATGATTTTGCATGGGATTATTAGTTGGATTTATGTGATTTATTACGCGGTGAAACATTGAGACGAAGTTGCGCGCCGACAATCCGATTTGAGCGTAGGTGAATGGGGCGCGTTGTGGCGGTTTTTACGCCGGCGGGCGGAGCGAGCCCCGCCCCTACGAAGAGTTTTTAGTCGGCGTTGAAGAGGCTTATTGCTTTGCGCCGGGACCGTATTTTTCGTGGAACTTGTTGGTGAAGAGATTGGTCGGATCGTATTTTTGTTTTGTGGCGAAGAAATTGTCGATTTCCGGGTAGGCTTTGCGCAGCTGTTCCGGTGAATAGAAAAGTTGGTAGGGCAAGTAGAAGGTCCCGCCGCAGCGTTCCGCTGCGTCAATCAGGTCGGTGGTGGTTTTGCGGAGAATTTCGTTGTCCTGGTTGTTGAACTTCACGTTGAAATAGAGGACGAAGCCGAACATGTCGGCTTTGGCGTAGGGTAGCGCGGTGATGGTGTCCTTGTGAACGGTGCGAATGGTGACATTTAGGAGGTTGGCGCGATTGCGCCGCGTGACTTCGCGCAGGCCGTCCACGAATTCCGGCATGCGATCGTAGGGAATGAAATATTCCTGGAGGATATCGGTGTCCGGGAGGCGATTCTTGAGGTAAGCCATGTTGTCGTACATTTCTTCGTTGCGCGTGACGAGGCAGAGTTCCTTCTGATCCATGGCTTGATTGCGTGAGACGCAGTCGTGGAGTTGCGGTTCGACATATTTCTCGAGTGTCCAGCGCAGCCACCTGCCGGCGCCGCCAGTTTTGGAGAAATTGATGATGAAGCGAGAGAGCGCGTCGTGTTGCGGAAGGCGCAGCGCGGGGAAATCGCCGGAGTAAGGCGACTTGATGTAGGTGTGCACCGCGGTTTCGCGGAGGTAAGAGAACGGTGAGACGCTGAGGCGGCCGAAGACAAGGCCTATGTTCGGATTGTTTTCTACGTTGGCTCGATAGAATTTCGGGTAGTCCGTGTAATTCATGTAGTCGGTGGTGCGGGAATACATTTCGTTGCCGGTGATGGCCAGATCGGCATCTAGGATTACGCCGAAAAGTCCGTAGCCGCCGAGAGCGTGAGAGAAGAGTTCGGCGTTTTCGGTGGGGCTGGCTTTCGCGATTTCGCCGCTGCTGAGCATGATGCGCAAGGCGCGAACGGTGGGAGATATAGGGCCGGGGGCGGGATCGATGCCGTGGGCATTGACGCTGAGAGTTCCGCCGACGCTGAAGATATTGATGGATTGCATGGACTTCACGGACAGGCCTTCTTTGTCGAGGAGTTGCTGGAGTTGCCACCAGCGGGCGCCGGTTTGAATGTTGACTAGCATGTTGGCCTTGTCCAGCGTGATGCGATTGAAATTGCGGAGATCGAGGACCAGGCCTCCGTGAGTGAAGGTTTGTCCGCCCATGCTGTGCTGCTGGCCGGCGCAGGTGACTTTGAGATTGTTGGCGCGAGCGAATTGCAGGGCGTTGCGGACGTCGTCTTCAGTGGCGACGTGGACGATGCCGTAGATGGCGGTTTTGTTGAGGTGGCTGGCGTCGTTGGTGAAACCGCCGCGCTGCTCGAAGGCGATGGGCGCGGAGTTGGCGACGGGAGCTAGAGGAGATGGTTCTTCCTGCGCGGGATTTTCGGGGAAGACGAAGTCGCTTTCTTTTTCTTTGGCGGGCGCGGCGGAATATTCGAAGATTTTCTTCGCGGCGAGGAGGAAGGACGCCAGGAGAAGGATGAGCACGAGCGCGGTGCGTCGTCTGCGGGACATGAGTTAATCCTTGGAGCGCCGTTTGCCTGGCGCCGAATAAATTTCTTGTAGGGCGCGTCGTTTTGATGAATATTACCCGCACTGACTCTCATGTCGAGAAAATTCAGCAGCATTCAAAAGTGCGCGTTTGGGTTTGCGGCGCTGTTTCTGGGGGTGTATTCGCTGGATTACGTTCCGGGAATCATGGATCAGAATGGGTTGATGTTTGGGTTGTTTCATATGACGCGCATTGTGGATCTGGGGCATCTTGGCGCGGGATCGCTGGCATTGATTGGGGGATTGATCTCGGCGAAAGCGGCGCGGATTTATTTTTGGATTTTGGGAATTTGGTATTCGATTGATGTGGCGGTGTATTTCTTCAGCCATCTGCATGCGATCAGTCTGAGCCGGAATCTGGCGGTGAATACGCCGCACATTTTGATTTTCATTGCGGCTTATTGGATCGCGCTGAAAGTCGGGAAGACTGAAACCGGGGCCGCTGCGGCTTGAGGCGCGGTGGATGGATCCGGCACCTCGTTCGCTTCGTTCTCACCTGCTTTGCGCTTCTGCTTGCTGCCATCGGCCTTGAAATCCTTACCAGCTGGAACTGCGATTTGCAGGGCCAGTTGCACGCGCCCGTGGCGCAGCCGGCGGAGCGAAAAGCGGCGACGGCGAATATCAAAGATTACGCGCGGCCTGAAGACGATATCTTCCTCAGCTATCCGGAGTGGTACATCGTCTGGAGCTACCAGGAAAAAGCGGATTTTCAGGAGAAGCATCTGCCGAGCGGATTTCCGTTCTTTGGCGCGGTGCGGCAGTACTGGGGAAGTTACTGCTGCGTTTCGAGGCTAGAGCGGGGGAAGTATGGTTTCAACGGCGGGGAGCAGTTGATGCTGGTGGTGATTGGGACGAGCTTCTCGGCTGAGTATTTGCTGAAGGGTGTCTATGAGAAGACGATCGGGCGGTTGAGCGAGTGGAGCAGCGGCGGGCATTCAGTGGAGGAGGATGCGTACGCTAATAAGGTGGCACGGGAATACGCGGATTTCGTGCATGTGCGACCGTTTTATGAATTTCACTTTGCGCGGCATGTGAGGGGATTGTGGAAGGAGACGCCTTTTTTCGGCGGGCACCTGCTGCGAAAGTGGGAGCGCAAGGCGTTTCTGAGTTTGGATTACACGATCGAGGCGTTTTATTGCTGGGTGATCGAGAAGCTTACGTACGCTACTTACGGGCATGAACCGGCGGAGACGTATGCGTTTATCGAGGGAGCGGATGACTCGTTGTTCGCGGAGATGCCGCGGGTGAAGAAGGTGAGCCAGGCGGGGCCGCAGAGTTTCGTGGTGGACATTCCTCGGTATCAAGAATTTACGGTTGTGGCTTCGGAATTGGCGGAGCGCGGAGTGGGTGAATGGGGCGCGTTGTGGCGGTTTTTACGCTGGCGGGCGGAGCCCTTCGAGGCTCAGGGTAAACAAGCGGCGCCCCTACGAAGAGATACTGCGACGGCGAAACCTTTTTGGCGGCTTGCCCGTATGCGTTAGAGCAGCTGAACATGGCTTACGGAGCTGGCGCATGAATCGCAAGAGTTTGTATTTGGTGCTTTGCGTTTTGGGCTTGGTTGTTCCTTACTGGCAGTTCCTTCCCTGGATTATTCAGAATGGATTGGATTTGCGATTGTTCTTCGCTTTAGCCGGGGCGAATCGGATTAGCGCTACGTTTGTTGCGGATGTGCTGGTTGCGGCGGTGGTGCTGGTGGCGTTTATGCGCGTGGAGGCTGGGCGCGTGAAGGTTGCTCACCGTTGGTTGCCGATTGCTGGGTTGTGCCTTGTGGGCGTGTCGTTTGCGTTGCCTTTGTACCTCTATTTGCGCGAACGTGCGCTGGATGGCGCGGATTCGCGGCAGATGCGGTGACAATGTGCTGGCATGGCAAAGATTCGATTGATTCAAGGCCGGAAGAGGGATCCCTCACTTCGTTCGGGATGACGCCGCTTTCTCTATGCTCCTTAACTTCGTTCGGGATGACTCCGCTTTCTCTACGCTGACTTAACTTCGTTGGGGATGACGCCGCCTATTCCATCCCACCTTCACTTCGCGCGCGTTGACATTGCTTGCGAGCGCGAGTACAACGTTGCTGATTCTCACGTTTCGCCCATCGCTGGCGCTGCATATCACACAGATACTCACGATCGGAGGATAACGATGATTCTTCGGGATGGTTGGCGGTTGGGGATTTTGTTCGCGGGCTTGTTGCTGTTCGCAGGTCTTGCGGGCGCGCAGGATACGCAGGTTAAGAAAGAGCCGATTAAGGGGTCCAATCCGTCGAGTGGTGCGGCGATGTACAAGCAGTATTGCGCAGTGTGCCATGGAGCTGCGGGCAAGGGCGATGGGCCTGCGGCCGTAGACTTGAAAACCAAGCCGGCGGACTTGAGCATGCTGGCGAAACAGAACAACGGCAAGTTCCCGCAGGATCATGTGGTGGAGGTATTGCGCAGTGGAGTGAAGGCGCCGGCGCATGGAACGTCGGAGATGCCAACTTGGGGTCCGCTATTCAGCTCCGTCAGCTCGAAGGATGAAGGCATCGTCAATATGCGGATTGCGAATTTGACGGCTTACATCAAAACGTTGCAGGAAAAATAGCGGCGATTTGGGCTAGGGATTTGTGGGTTAGGAATTGCGATGCGAGTGACGCTGAGACTTCCAGCGTCACTCGCTGCCCATTGATCGCTACTGCAGGGAGAAATTCACGTCCACGTGCATGCGCACGGAGATGGCCTCGCCATCGAGAATCGTCGGCTGGTACTTCCAGGATGTGATGGCTTGCAGGGCTGCGGGAATCAGCAAGCCCGGGCCGCTGACGACGTGGGCTTCGACCACGTTGCCGCGCTCGTCGATGACGGCGTCAATTACAACCGTGCCTTGCACCTTCGCTACTTTCGCCAATTGCGGATAGATCGGGTCTGGATGCAGGAGCAGTTTGGGAGGCTTCACGTCGCCGCCTACGCGCAGGACTCGGTGTGTCGCTACGGGTTTTGGCGGTGCGGGACCAACTGAACCGACTACACCGCCGATAACGCCGCCTAGCACGCCGCCTATTACGCCTCCGGGTACGCCGCCAGGAACTCCACCGGGAACGCCGCCTACGACACCATCGCTGTTATCGGCTGGGCCGGTTGCGTCACGAATGATGGTGACCTGGCGGGGGATGAAGGTGGGCGCGGTGAGCGCGCCCTGGTGCAGGAGTTGCGCGACTTTGGGCTTTACGACTTGTCTGGCTATGCCGCCACCGGGCGGAGGTGGAGGAGGAGGTGGCGGAGGAGCGGCCACTAGAGTGGTGACGGCGAAGGCTTTGAGATCCAGGTTGTCCGTGTAATAGAGCGGGATGGCGATGATGGATGCAATTACGATTGCGTGTACTAACAACGAGACGGCCCAATCGAGCGGGTTGCGGCGGCGCTGGCGCGCGGTGGGGAGATCGAGTAGCGCGTCCACGAACAGATCATGCTCGCCGGCGGGCTGCGGCTTGGGCGGCGGGAGTTTCCGTGGCTGGGGCGGGGTTAGGTCCGTCAGCGGCGGAATGGTGAAAGTGTGGGAGACCATGGGCATTGCCTCCTGACTCTTGGCCGGGCGCCTGGCTGCCGCTGCTTGGGGCTGGCGGGCGGCTGGCCATCGGTCTGATTGCGGGTTCTGGGGTGCTCCCGCAACACAATCATGATCGCAGGCTGCGGCATAAGGTGCGGCGATGGGCGTCACTGTGACTTGTGACGGAGGTCACAGGTTGGAGGTTGGAAATCCCGGATGGAACCTTTGGTTGGATTTGGGGTGAGAAGTTGATTGGCGGCCGGGTAGGATATGTGCATGAGATTTTCTTTCAAGGCGGCTTGCCCGCAGTGCGGATCGGGTTCTTACCGGCGATCGAAGAGGCGCGGGATTTTGGAGCGGTTTGCGCTGTCGTTGTTTCGAGTGCTGCCTTGGCGGTGTCAGGACTGCTCTACGCGATTTTATGATCGCTTGGAGCCGGCGCAGCAGCGGTAGGCTGCTTGGTGCGGCTGCGGATTGTTTCCTTGAGTCTGTCTTAATCGGTGTAAGCCCGCTGCATCCCCTTTATTTTTGGCCTTGCGCGATCCAACGGAAGATATTTCAATTTCAGATAGCTTTGTTGACATCGTGAGTGCTGCAGAATCACAGCACGAAGACCAACGATGTACGCAGCGGCGAGTGGGTAAAGTTGTGGGCGTTTTTACGCTGGCGGGCGCAGCAAGCCGGCGCCCCTACGGCCGAAAATCCAGATCCCGCCCAGGATTGGCATAGATGCGAATTTTGTTGCTGTGCGTCTGATGGCCTTGAGGATGCGATGGAGATGAAGGCTGGGGTTGTTTGGGTCTGGGCAGTGGCTGGATTTTTGGGGTTGGCGTTGGGCCCGCGGGCTGCGGTTTCTTCGCGGGCGGCTGCGTTACGGCCGGCGGATTTACTGCACGCGCAGAGTTCTGGGGGCGTTACTTTTGCGCGGGATATTGCGCCTATCATTTATTCGCACTGCGCTTCCTGCCATCATGTTGCGGCTTCCGGGGGGATGGAGCACGGTCGCGCTTTTCCTTTGATTCGCTATGAGGATGTGAAATTGCGGGCGGCGGAGATTGCTGCGGCTGTGCGGCGGCGGGATATGCCTCCTTTTCTTCCTGACGCGGGATTTGGGGATTTTGTGGAGGAGAACCGGCTTAGCGATGCGCAGATTTCTTTGATTTCGGAGTGGGTTGCTGTTGGGGCGCCTGAGGGCTTGGCTGCGGAGACGCCTGCTGCGCCGGTTTTCTCGGGCGATTGGGCGCTTGGGGCGCCCGATCTTGTTTTGCAGGCTGAGCGGCCGCTGGCTTTGCCTGCTTCGGGGCCGGATGTGTTTTGGAATTTTATTTTTTCGCCACAGTTGAAGAGCGTGCGGTATTTGCGGGCTATTGAGGTGCATCCCGGCGGGGATCTGAATTTGATTCATCATGCGAATGTGGTTGTTGATCCGGCGCGGTCGGCGCGGCGACAGGAGCGCGAACGCGGGGATGGATTTGCGGGGATGGATATTTCGCTGGAGCATAGTCCTTTGGATATTCCCGGGCATTTTCTTTTTTGGAAGCCTGGAGCGCGGCCGTGGGTTGAGCCGGATGGGTTGGCTTTGCGATTGGAGCCTGGGACGGATTTGGTTTTGAACGCGCATTTTATGCCTATGGGCATGGCTGCTACCGTGCGGCCTTCGTTGGGACTTTATTTTACGGACAAGCCGCCTGACCGATTTCCGATGCTGATTGAGTTGGAGAACGATGACGGGCTGGATATTCCGGCCGGGGCTGCGGATTTTGTTGTGGGCGATGATTTTCGTTTGCCTCGCGATGTGGATGTTTTGGCGGTTTATCCACATGCGCATTATTTGGGGCATGCGGTTGAAGCTTATGCTTCTTTGCCGGATGGGTCGCGGCGGTGGTTGATTCGCATTTCCGATTGGAATCCGGATTGGCAGGCGGTGTTTCATTATCGGGAGGCGGTTTTTTTGCCTGCCGGCAGCGTGATTTCCATGCGCTGGCATTACGACAATTCGGGGGCGAATCCGCGGAATCCTTATTCGCCAGCGCGGCGCGTGGTGGGCGGGAATGGGGCGTTTGATGAAATGGCGCATTTGTGGCTGCAGATTTTGCCGCGCGGGGCGGGCGATTCGCGGGTGGAGATTGAGGAGGATTTGCTGCGGCATCGCGTTGAGAAATATCGCGATGATTTTGATGCGCGGGTTTCTTTGGGGGCTTTGCTGCTGGCGCGATTCCAGCCGGCTGCGGCGGTGGGAGTCTTGCGCTCAGCGGTGGAGTTGAATCCCCGGCATGAGGAGGCGCGGCGGTTTTATGGGATGGCGCTGGAGGGCGTGGGGCGTTCGGCGGAAGCTATTGAGGAATGGCGGGCGGCATTGGAATTGAAGCCGGATGATTCGGCGGCGCGCTTGGAGCTAGCTCGTGGGCTGGTGAAGGCTGGGAAGATTGCGGAGGCTTTGGAGGATTTTCGGGTAGTGGCGGATGCGGATCCGCAGAATTTTGGGTTGCGGGAGGATTTCGGGGAATTGTTGATGAGGTACGGGCATTTGGAGGAGGCCTTGGGGGAGTTTGAGGCGATTTTGAAGGTTGCTCCCGGGGATGCGCGGGCTTTGCGGGATCGGGATTTGGCAAGGGAGAGGATGACGGGGCGTTAATCGGGAGGAAGAGATTTCAAATTTCAGATTTGAGATGAAGTCATCTCATAAATAATTTGGACGGTGGATCGGAGTGTCGTCAGGGGCTAAAGCCCTTAATTCTAAAGGCGGATTAATGTCGGAGCTAAAGCTCCGACCCCCTAAAAAGCATTTATGAGATGAGTTCATTTTAGATGACAGCGAAGAGGTCTCAGCGCGGATGCCGGCGGCACATTGACGCCTCACTCCGAACTAGAACTGAAACCGCACGCCAAACTGGGCGGCAAACGCCGTGGCGCCGGGCGCCAATTCATCCAGGGTTCGATACCTGGTCCCGCCATTCGAAGCCGAAACCTCTCCCGGCGCAGGCAACGCCGCACAAGCATTCTGCAAAACATTCAGGGCCGGACTGCAAGCGAAGGTATCAATGAATGCGCTGTGATCCGGATCGGAATACAAATTACTGGCGTTGGTGACATTGAATAAATCCGCAGACAAGCGCAGCTGATACTTCTCGCCAAAATTCAAATCTTTGGCAAGGCGCATATCCCAATTAAAAAACCAAGGCTGGCGCCCAGGATAATCCGGCAGCAAGTAAGGTTTGCCGTTGGAAGGCTGGACGACCGGGCGGTCGTTGGTCCCGAATCCCTGGTTGGTAACGCCATCGCCATTTAAGTCGCTGGTGATGTAAGCGGGATAAGCCAATCCGCTATGGGCGATTAAATTCGAGCTCCACGTAAATCCCAGCGGCAAAGAAACCACGCCCCCAGCCTTGAACTGATGCTCCAGATCCAAACCTGCTCGGCCATAATCCAAATTCGGATTAATTGGATCCTGCGGCCCAAAGAAAGAATCCGTATCGCGCTCGCTGGAAGCGTCGGTGTAATTCCGCGACCACGTATAATTCCCAAACAACTGAAAGCGGTCCGCAAATTTCTTGTTCAGCGCCAAAATCACTTCGTGGTAGTTGGCGCGGCCAAAACTGGAAAGGTCGTTATTTGAAAATTGCGTAGGATCGAGGGGCCCGGTAAGAATCGCCCGCCCCAAGGCATCGGTTCCATTCGTGGTGAAATTCCGGTTCCAAATCGTGGTGCTGAATCCTCCCACGCGCAGAAAATCCGAATGCACAAAGGCGTAATTGGCAGAAATCGTCCAAGTCCGCGCCAGGGTATGTTCCACTCCCAAAGTCAAATTCTGCGCCCTGGGATTCTGAAATTGCGGATCCACATAAGTCGGCGAAGGACATCCTTCCGCTGATCCGCAAAGGCCGCTGACTCCGAACGACAGAGCCGATGGAAACAGATAAGGGAATCCTCCCATGGCCTGCGCCGTTCCAATGTTCGTATCCTGCGGCGGGGTGCAAGGCGCATTCGCCGGAAAAAAAGAAGGACTGCAGAATAAGGTAGCCGCCGTGGTGCTCCCCAATATCGCCGAAGAAAAGAAAATCGTGGGCGTCTGCGCAAAATAAACGCCATAAGCCACGCGGAACACCGTGGGATGCTGGGTGCCAAACGGGTTCCACGCGATTCCGACGCGCGGGCCCCACTGTTTCCAGTCATTCGGCACGTTTTGCGGCACCGCACTCGGTATGCACGCCCAGAGGCTGCCCCACCAGCACGGTGCTGCCCCAAATCGGATTCTGCACTTGTGGATTGTGCGTACCGTCCCAACGCAACCCATAAGTCAGCGTAACGTGGGGCGTCACTTGCCATTTGTCCTGCGCGTAAGCCCCCACTCCAATCTGGTAATCGGGCTTCAGAGTATTCGCCGGAAAAACATTCACGCCGTTCAATCCAAATCCCTGATCAAAGGAACTCGGATTCGGCCCCGTGGGTATGGGCGCAGGATGGTTCGCGCAAACCGCCGCATCGCTGGTATCGGGATCGAAATCGCAAAGGGAATTGAACACGTACTCGCCCGCGCTCCATCCCGCGAAAACATCTTTGCGGTCCACAAAGGCGTCTACGTCCCCGCCAAATTTCATGTCGTGCTGGCGGAAGTTGTAGGAAAAGTTGTCCTGGGCTTGCAGCTTCCCGTTGTCGTTATTCGCCGGCAAATAAAATCGCTGCCCGAAATTGCCGATGCCGACGATCTGAATCTCCGGCGCGCCGTCCTGAATCGGATGCCGCTTGCGGGTTTCGCCTTCGATCCCCAAATGAAGTTCATTCACCTTGCGTCCCAGCACGGTAGTGAGCGAAAACACGCCGCTGATGCCCTGATTGATAAAATTCTCGGCGTTTCCGATAGCATCAATTGTTTCCGTCTGCCCCTGCCCGCCGGTGAATCCATTGGTGTGATTTCGCGTCCCCAGGCCGCGCACCGAGAAATGATTCGCCGCATTGATCTGGTAATCGTAGTGCCCCAGCACAGTAAAGAAATCTTGATACTGCGTGTGCGCCCCTTCAAAATCATGCAAAGAAGTCTTCAATCCATAGCAAGCGCTCAGCACCGGCTGGCCTACATCCCTCATGCAATTTGCGGGCAATTGCTCGTTCGAGGCCACGCAATTTCCGGCTCCCGGAACGCAGGGCGGCTGAATGATCGGCCCCAATCCCACCGCCGCCAGTTCCGACTCGCATTGCGCGCCAGCCGCGCCCGGGGGGCAAAACTCGGTGGTCAACGGGCCGTTCTCGCGCTGAATATCGGTGGACAAAAACAAAAACTGGCGGTCGCGATGAATCGGAAATCCCACCGAGCCGCCGAACTGGTTCTGCGCATTGATATTTGAAGGCGTATTCAGCGCGTCGTTAGCGGTCAAACTCGCGCCGCGATAATATTCATGCGCCTCGCCGTGCAGCTCATTTGTGCCGGACTTGGTCACCACGTTCAGCAATCCGCCCGTCGCGCGCCCAAATTCCGGCGCAAATCCATTCGTGACCACCTGGAATTCCTGCACCGCCTCGAGCGGAATGGTCAAATTTTTGGTCTCCAGCGATCCAAAATTTTCGCCAAAGTAATTGTTGGTCATATCCATTCCGTCCACTACCAAGCCGCTGTAATCGCTCTGCTGTCCGCCCAGCCTTAATCCTCCGCGCAATCCCGGCACCACTTGCGCCGAGGGGCTCAAAGTAGCCAGATCGCGGTAATCGCGCCCCGGAAAAGGCAAATTCTCCACGCTGGTAGAATTCAAAAGCTGCGTAATCCCGGCCGTATAAGTGTCCACTACCTCGCCCGTGCTCGCCGACACCTCCACGCTCGTCACCTGCGTTCTTAATGGCATTTCGATATCAATTGTCACCGACGTTCCAATGCTCAGCTCGATCCCCTTTACGACCGACTCCGCAAATCCGCTCGATTCGGCACTGATGGAATATTCCTTGGCGGGCGGCACACCCTCGAAATCGTAGTACCCAAAAGAATCCGCCGTGAGCGTGCGCCGGTAGCCGGTAGAAGGATTCGTCAGAGTCACCTTCACCCCCGCCAGCACAGCGTGGGTCTTGTCCGTCACCGTCCCATGAATCGCCCCGCGTTCCAAGGTTTGTGCCTGCGCAGCTATCGCCGCAAAAATAAAGCTGGCGGCGGCCGCGCAACGAAGAATGAGCGAGCCAATCGTCCTCTCCCCAACGTTCATCCTCTTTTCCCTCTCTCGTGGTGGCAAAAAAATTGCGACGGTCAGTTTATATCAGGATGCCTGCCACCCCGGGCGTTAGATGCGCGAGTGGAAAGGAAGGTCAGGAAAATCTGGAAGGAGCAAATCTCAGAACACTCGTTATGCCAACACGCAAATGCGCATTCAACTTATTCCGTAAACTCCCGAACCCGCCTCACTTCCCTCGAATTCTGGAAATAAACATGGCCGCAAATTTCTCCGCATTCGATCCCACAGCCACCTGGACATTCGGCTGCACCGGCTGAATCCCCTCAATCCACAAGCGGTCCTCATGGGGCACATTATTCTCAATCGAATTCCGGCGGTTTGCGACGGTCTCCCCGCGCGTAAATTGCCCGCGCGTCTCGACGTCTACATGCATCGGCTGGGTCTGAATCAACGAGCGATCAATCGCCGCGCCCACCGCCAAGGGGTCATACATAGCCGTCCCATCCACCCCAAATTTTTTCGAAAGCCCGACCAGGTACGTCAGCACGCTTACCACAAAATCATTCTCCGGCCCGTGCGTTTTGCTCAATTCCTCCACCTGCTTGAGTCCCAAAGAGTGTGCGCTCGCCAACATCCGATCCCACCATGGTCAAAGGCCATCCAGCCTGAAACACAATCTGCGCCGCCTCGGGATCGCCGTAAATATTCGCCTCAGCCACAGCATTCACATTGCCGCCGGAAATCGAGCCGCCCATGATCACCACTTCCTTCACCAAGGGCACAATCGAAGGATCCTTCTCGACAGCCAAAGCGATATTCGTAAGCGGCCCGACAGGCACCAAAGTCACCTCATGCGGCGCCGCGTGGATCGTCTCAATAATCAAATCCGGCCCCCAGCGCGAATCGACCTTGCACTTGCTGGCCGGCAGCTCGATATTCGCCAACCCGTTGGCCCCATGCCAGAACTCCGCCGTAATCAATTTCTGAAACAAAGGATGCTGCGCGCCGGCAGCAATCGGAATATCGCAACGCCCGGCGAGCGAAACAATCTTCAGCGCATTCTCCAATCCCTGCTTAGCCGTGACATTCCCAGGCACGACCGTAATTGCCCGAACCTCAATCTCGGGCGAATTCAAAGCCAAAAGAATCGCGAGCGCATCATCGGTCCCAGGATCCGTATCAATGATCACAGGCCGCGGCGGACTAAATCCCGCCATACGCCCATGCGCACGCCCACCCGCACGCAAATTCCCGCCAAGAAGAGCAAAAACCGCGAGAGCCGAAACAGCAAACCAGTAGCGCTTTTCCACAATCCCTCTCAGCAAAGAATTTAAGCCAGAAAACCGGGAAGCCTAGCCGCGAGCATCGGCGCTGTCAAGCGCACATGCCCGTTGACCGCGAACGAGTTCGCGGGCCGAGTCAGGACGGGACTTCAGTCGTGCCGCAAAAGGCACCAAGCGCGCTGGCTTCAGCCGCTGAAGCCGGCCGTGTCACGCAGACACGCCCTTCGCCACTCAGGATAGACCGGCGCTACTTTAGAGCGGCCCTGGCTTGGCGGTAGTCCTGGTCTTCGGGGGAGATTTGGATCGCTTTTTCGTAGGCGGCTTTGGCTTGGGTTAGGTCGTTTTTTTGTTGATAGATTATGCCCATTTCATAATAGGCGTCGGATTCCTTGGGATTGATTAGCGCGGCCTGCTGAAAAGACGCGAGTGCTTCGTCCAGCTTTCCCTGTTTTTCTTCGATTTTGCCTCGCACGTAAAGAAAATCTGGTTGATAGGGAGTTAGTTCCAACGCTTGCTTGATTGCTTCGGCGGCTTTGTCTATTTCGCCCGTGGAGTAGTAGAGCTTGGCTAGCTGCGAATAGGCCGCGCCGTAGTTGGGATTTTTCTCCAGCGCTTCGTGAATTAGATCCATTGCGCCTTGCAGATCGTTGTGGAGGGCGCGATCGTTGGCTTGCTGGACCAGGTGCAGGGCCTGGTTTTCGTTTTCTCTGGAGCTGCGCAGGGTTTTTGAGGCGGTCTCGAATTTGGCCAGGGTTTGTTTTTCTTCTTCTGTTTTGCCGGCGCAGTGTTGGGCGCGGGAGAGGAGGAACAACGTTTCGGAATCGGGGGGTTGGGCTTCGGCGATTGGTTGGATTAGATCGGCGGCGCGGGTGCAGGTGGTTGTTGCGGCGGAGGCGTCCTGGGTTTCGGACATGCGGATCAGGATTTTCGCGAGGATGGCGCGGCCTCTGGGATTTTGCGGCTGTAGCTGGAGGACCTTTTCGGCTTCGGGCAACGCGTGCGCGTCGTCGTTGCGGTCGTCGTAGATTTGGGCGCGCAGGAAATGGGCTAGCGCGTCGTTGGGATCGCGAGCTAGGGATTTTGCTAGTTGCTGGAGGGCTGCTGTCGCGTCGCCTTTGGATTTGTAGGCTGCGGCCAGGCGATCGCGGGATTCGTTATTGGCAGGATCCAGAGTTACGGCGGCGCTTAAGTGTTTGATGGCGGCTTCGTAGGTTTGCATTTCGATTTCCAGGTCGCCTAGGACTGCTAGCGGGGCCGCGCTTTTCGGATGTTCGCGGGCAGATTGTTCTAGCAGGCGGCGGGCTTCGTTTTCGTTGTGGACTGCGCGGTAGGTTTGGGCTAGTTCTACTTCGGCGGTGATGTTATTGGGGGCGATTTTTAGCGCGCTTTGGTAGGTAGCTAAGGCCTCGCTGAAATGTCCCTGGCGATATTGGGCTTTGGCTTGCTCGATTAGGGGTTGCGGATCTTGTGGGGCATTTTGCGGCGGGAATGCGAGTGCGAAGAGCAGCGCGAGGGGCAGAAACATTTGGGGATTATAGCATTCGGGATTGCTGGAAATTTTTATGGGGCAAATGAGTGCTGCAGGGATTTGTGGTTTTGCTTGACGTGAGGGTTGCGCGGAACTATAAGCTGCGAACCGCTTGGAGTTAGCCGAAGCGGCCGGCAGGAAGTCCTGAATTGATTCGAGGCGATCGAGGGCGAATTGGTGGCGGTGTGCTTGTGGCTTGTGGTGGGTAGGGGATGACGAGTGAGGCTAGGAGATTTCAAATTTCAGATTTGAAATTTGAGATGAACGGCGAAGAGAAGCGTGGTCGCGGTTCGTCGCTGCAGGACGTTCTGCCTGGATTTACGCTGGCGGGCGGAGCTAGCCCCGCCCCTACGAACTCGAATCGCGCTGTGCAACTGTTGAAATTGATAGAGGAATGGCGTGGTACGGTGCAATGGATTCAAATTCGGTGCAATGAAACTCCCTGGGAGGATTGACGGTGCGGATGAAAACTTTTTTCGTGATTTTTGTGGGATTGATGGTGGCGTCGGCGGTTGGCGCGCAGCAGAAAAAGAAAGTCATTTTGGATCAGGACGCGCGGGGGCCAGCTACTACCGATCAGCAATCGATGTTGATGTTTATCCAGTCGCCCGATGTGGAAACTTTGGGGATTACCGTGGTCAGCGGAGACATGTGGCGCGATGAAGAGATCGCGCATACTTTGCGCATGCTTGAAATCGTGGGGCGGCCGGACATTGCGGTTTATCCCGGGGCCGTTTTTCCGCTGATTAACCGCATGGATTTCATTGAGCGGTGGGAGAAGCTTTACGGCGTGGTGCATTACCAGGGTGCCTGGAACGGGCACCGACCGGGGATGAATATGGGGGACGGGGTGCGCGGGGGGTGGCACGAGCCTTTTGTGGTGCCGCATATTGTGGAGGGCGATCCCACTACTAAGGCGGCCGAGGAAGACGCGGCGCATTTTATTATTCGCATGGTGCACAAGTATCCGCATGAAGTGACGATTTATGCGGCCGGGCCTTTGACGAATATTGCGCAGGCGATCAGCTTGGATCCTGCGGTGCCGGAACTGGCGCAGGAGTTGGTGGTTATGGGCGGATCGATTGCGCCGGTGGTGCCGCTGGATTGGCAGACGGAGAACCGGCGGGAATTTAATTTTTGGTGGGATCCGGAGGCGGTGCACATCACGCTGACTTCGCCGTGGCACAAGATCACCATCACGACCGTGGATATTTCGGTGAAGACGCGCATGACCAAGGCTTTGATTGCGGAAATTGCTAAATCGTCCAGCGCAGCTTCGCAGTATTTGGCCAAGTATGCGGATGAAGAATATATGTGGGACGAGTTGGCGGCGGCCGCGTGGCTCGATCCTTCGGTGATCACTAAGGAAGAAGAGCTGTACATGGACATTGATATTGATCATGGGGCGAGTTATGGGAATGTGCGCGTGTTTACGAAAGACGCGCATCCGGGGTTGGGGGAGCAGTTGGTGCATTTGCCTACGGAATTGGATCGGGAGAAGTTTGAGAGGATGTTTGTGGAGTTGATGGCGAGGGCGACGCCTGGGGCGCGGGCGGCGGGGGCTCAGTGAATTGATGGGAGAACAGCAGGAGATTTCAAATTTCAAATTTCAGATTTGAGATTGACCGCAAGACGGCTTAGTGGCCGCTGCGCGGTGTGCGTTGCGTTGGCGGGTGCAGCTGGCGGCGCCCCTACGACTGCTCACTCGCAGCGGATTTGAGCCAGGGTGGTAGTTCGCCTATGTGGTTCAGGATTGCGGCGGATGGATAGGGATCAAATTCGAGAGTTCGGGTTACCCCAGTCAGGACGGCTATGAATTTGATTTTGGCTCTTTGCGCCGCCTCTGCGTCCACTGTGCTGTCACCTACGTAAAGACATTCCTCCGGCGATACTTCGAGTTTTGCCATTGCGGCGTGCAGAGATTCGGGGTGCGGCTTTTGGTTTTGGACGTCGTTGCTTCCTATTACGGCCGCGAACAGCTCGTGCAGGCCTTCGCGCTGCAGAATCGCTTCTATGTGCTTGCGGCGCTTTGTGGAGGCTACAGCCAGGGAGATGCCTTGTTCGCGGAGTTGGCGCAGGGCTTCAGGAACGAAGTCGAATACTACTGCTGAGCTCACCATTACTTTGTCGGCGTGGCTGTGGAAGAGCTCTACGAATTTGTCGCGGCGGAGCGCGTCATTTTCTCCCGTCAGAATGGAGAATGTTTCGCGCAAAGGCAGGCCGATGGTGGCGTTGACTGCTTCACGGCTTGCGGGTGCTACGCCCATGGCTGCGAGGGCGGTGTTGGCGCAATCGAAGATGCCGTTCGAGGAATCGGCCAGCGTGAAATCGAAGTCGAAGATGGCGGAGCGGATGGGGTGAGGTTGCGCTTGGATATTTGGCGATGGCAAGGCGTTTTCTAGAATACATCATTGCCGAGGTGCGTTCGGGGGAGCTTCAGCACGTTCAACGAACTCGTCCGCCGATGACCGAAATGCTTGGCGACCACTATCTCGTCGGATGCCGGCCCCTCGCGGCTCGGGGTAAACAGAGACGCCGGGGCTACCCTCCTGTTAAGCGTGGGATTAGCAGATTGAAGAAGCGGTCGGGATTTACATCCACCGCAACCCTTGCGTTTGGACGGAAGGTTGTGTCGCGCTCGGGCGGCAGCGCGCCCGCTTCGGCCATCGGCGGGGAGACGCGCACTGGGCCTTTTGCCCAGCCTACAGTCATGCCGGCGGTGAATTCGCCTTCGGTTTCGATGTCGACGTGGTAGTCGCGGAGGGTGAGGATCTCGGGATCGATCATGCTGGCTACGGCGAGAGGGTCGTGCATCATCGAGCCATTGGCCATGCCGATTTTGCGCATGGTGTCGATGGCGTTGCGCATGATTTTAGCGGCGGCCTGGCTGACGGGATTTTGCGCGGCGGCAAGTTTTGCGACGTGCTCATCGCCGAGCAAGACTTTGCGCGTGACGTCTAGGCCGACCATCGTGATGGGAATGCCAGAATCGAAGACGGCGCGGGCGGCTTCGGGATCGACGTAGAGATTGAATTCGGCAGCGGGGGTAATGTTGCCGGCGGAGATGGAGCCGCCCATCATTACGATGGCGGGGATCATTTTGGCGAGTTCGGGATCGCTGCGGAGGGCGGTGGCGATGTTGGTGACCGGGCCGATTGGGACTAGCGTGATTTCGCCGGGATTCTCGCGGACTATACGGCGGATGATTTCGGACGCGGTTTCTTTTACCGGCTTGATTTTGGGTTCGGGGAATTCTACGCCGCCTAGGCCGTTATTGCCGTGGACGTAGCTGGCCGTGACTAAGTGGCGGACTAACGGAACTGCGGCGCCTGCCGCTACCGGAATTTCCGGGTGGCCGGCGATTTCTACCAGGCGCAGGGCGTTGGGGAGCGTTAGGGCTAGAGGGACGTTGCCGGATACGGGCGTGATGGCTTCGACTTTCAGTTCTGGTGAGCGCAGGGCTAGGAAGATGGCCATGGCGTCGTCCACGCCGGGATCGGTGTCGATGATAATGCGGCGGGGTTTGTCGGGAGTGGGGCGCGGTGAGAGATTCGGGCGCGCGGCGGATTCGGTTGGGCGCGGGGTGAGACCCGCTAGCCCGGCGGCCAGGGCCATGCCGGCGGTGGTGTTCAGGAATTCGCGGCGAGATTGCGAGGAATTTTTAGTTTCGTGAGTCATAGTGATTTCTTCCTCCATCGATCGGCAACAGGAATTCAGGGCGTTGCCGGTTTTTCTTAATTAACATACAAAAAAAAGATGACGACGAACCTCAGCGGCTAAAGCCGTTGCATTAGGCCGGCTGGTCGGCACGGTTGAAACCGTGCCCTTACAAATCTTCGCGTGGTACACGTCGCGTCGAGAACGGCAGATGCTACACCTGTGCGGCTTGAATTGCGACAGTTTGCTCGCAGTTTACGGCGGCGCCGAATGATTTATTTGTGGCGAAGAGGCGGGAATTTGTAGGGCGTAATTCCCTTCTCTTCATTCACGGTGATGATTTGATCTGACGGAATGTCTGTGAGTATTTGTTTTGTGCCGCTGGGCCATTGGATTTCGAGGCGATCTACCTTGGCGCGCTGGCCCAGGCCGAAATAGATTCTGGGGTCTTGCGCGCTGCAGTAGCTCATGCCGCCTTTGGCTTGGTCGTAGCTGGTGAAGTCGCCTGCTACTAGCTTCAGGCTGGCGCCTGTGCCGTCGCGATTGCTTTTTACACCTACCAGACGGACGCCTAGCCAGTGATTCGTCTTTGCTGCTGGTGAACTTGCGCCGTTGTTGCGGAAGAGTTGGGCTTCTTCGCCGTTGTTGTTTACCAGGAAGCTTTGCCAGCCGTCGTTGGCGTAATCGCCTACGGCCAGGCCTCGGCCTACCTTCGGAGCCAGGAATCCTGCTGGCTGCGTTGCGCTTGCGTCCACGAAATGGCCGTTTCCGGTGTTGCGATAGAGCTTTTTGGATTCGGCGTAGTTTACGTCGGGATGATAGCGAGCGATGTTGTCCAGGATGTGGCCATTGATTACCAGCAGATCGCGCCATCCGTCGTTGTCGAAGTCGAAGAAACGGGCGCCGAAGCTGCTGTTGAGGATGTTGGACTGGGCTATGCCGGAGGTGATGGTGGCGTCCGTGTAGGTGCCGTCGCCGTTCGAGTAATAGAGGCGGTTTAGCTCGAAGTCCAGGTGGCTGACGAATAGGTCCATGCGTCCGTTGTTGCGGAGGTCGGCGGCATCGGCGCTCATGCCGGCTTCGGGGCGACCATCTTCGCTGAAGCCGGCGCCGGAGGTGTAGCTGACGTCGCGGAAGGTGCCGTCGCCATTGTTGAGGTAGAGGAAATTTCTTTGCGTGTCGTTGGCGATGAAGATGTCTGGCCAGCCGTCGCCATTTAGATCGGCCAGAACTACGGCGAGGCTTTTGCCGTCTTTGTTGATGAGGCCGGCTTTTTCGGTAACGTCGGTGAAAGTGCCGTCGCCGTTGTTGTGATAGAGGCGTGGGCTTGTGCCATCGAAATTATCGGGATGGCAGTAACTGCTCACTTGCGGGAGATCTTGATAGCCGGGGCGGAAATCGCCGCAGACTGTGGGATGGTCCACGTCGTATTGCACGTAGTTGGCGACCAATAAATCCAGCTTGCCGTCGCGATCATAGTCGAACCAGCCTGCGGCGGTGCCCCAATTGCCGTCGTTGCCTACTCCCGCTTTCGCGGTTACATCCGTGAAAGTGCCGTCACCGTTGTTGTGATAGAGGACACTGTGGCGATAGCCGGTCATGTAGATGTCCGGGTAGCCGTCGTTATCGTAATCGCCTACGGCCACGCCGAAGAAGAAGGTGCCGTCGGAATGGATGCCGCTCTGGGCGGTTACTTCGGTGAAGGTGCCGTCGCCATTGTTGCGGTAGAGAGCTGGTTGCGGGGCTTGCGCGGGATGAAAGAGCGGGGTGAAGCCGCTGTTGACGAAGAAGGCGTCGAGGTAGCCGTCTTGATTGTAGTCGAGCCAGGCTGCGCCGGCGCCCATCGTCTCCGGGTACATGCGCTTGGGGGATTGGGCGCGTTCGTGATGAAAACGGATGCCTGAGGCGGCGGTGACGTCGGTGAATTGGACGTGGAACGGATTGGCTTGCGCCGACGGAGGAGCAGGGCTATGAGATTGCGGATGCGCTTGTGCGAAGCCAAGCGTGCAGATAAGAAGGAATGCGCTGAAAAGCGTGCCAGTACGACGCTTATTTGCTTGAGGATTGAGGCGGTTGCGCATCGCGAGGCGAAAGTTTAGCATCGCGCGCGCAAGCGGCTGGAAGAAAACAAATTGAGCGCTTCTAATATAAAAGAACTAGGGCTTGACAGGGCGCGAGCCGACGGATAGGCTACGGCCCATTTTGAAGCGGGGGTCGTCCTGGATCGGCACGTTGAATGGCGAATCGTGCGTAACCATTGCGAGTTTGCTGCCGCAGACTGCCCGCAAGTGCTCAACAAATTAGAAGCTTCGGCTGAAAAGAAACCCATTCGCAAGCTCAGAACGAACGGGAGAGCAACGATGAAGATTGGGAAGATGATGTTGGTGATGATGGCGCTGCTGGGATTGCTGAGTGGCGGCGAACGGCGCGAGCGCCCAGAACCTGCAACGGGCGAAATCCGCGGCAACGTTTTCGATTCGACGCACTCGATCGTGCCGAAGACGCTAAAGTGACGATCTCGAGCCCTTCGACCGGCTACAAGCGCGAATTGGAAACGGACGCAGACGGGATCCTACGACTTCGCGACCTTGCTCCCGGGCGTCTACAAAATCCGCGCGGAGGCGGACGGGTTTTGCAGCCACCGAAATTACGGATATCACGGTGCAGATCGGCGCGAGCTTGTCGATCGACATCACGCTACCGGTGAAAGGCCAGACGCAGACGGTGGAAGTCAGCGAAGCTGCGGACTGGTCCGGTGGACACGACGACGGCGGGAATCAATCAGGTGATCAACGAGAGGGACATTTCGACGATTTGCCGCTCTCGGGGCGCGATTACCGCGACCTGGCGCAACTGAGCTCGTCGGCGCAGATCGTGCCGGGATTGCGCGGCGGCATTCGACTTGGCGGGCAGCAGAGCGATTACCTCGGAATGGTGATCGACGGGCAAGACAGCTTCAACAACTTCTTCGCCGAAATCTTTGGCTCGCTGGAAACGAAGAACTTCACGATTCCGTTGGACGCAGTGCAGGAATTCCAGGTGGTTACGGACGGGTTTGCGCCCGAATTTGGGCGCGCGACAGGCGGATTGGTGAACGTGGTAACCAAGTCGGGCACCAACGAAGTGCACGGCGAGGCGCATGAGTTTTACCGCGGAAGCGGACTGACGGCCAATGACGCTCTTGGCGAGCCTCCGAATATCTCGAACCAGAACCAGGTTGGCGGATCGATCGGCTTCCCGATTCACAAGGACCGCCAATTCCTCTTCCTCGCGACGGACGTGCAGAAGCAGAACGGGCCGCTGCTCACGAATCTTTGCAGCAGCGGGTCCGTTGCTGACTGCAATGCGACGCTGAGTACGATCACCGGGCCAACGTTTGCAAACTGTGCGACTTTGCCTTGCGCCGGCCGGCGAAGTTCCGTGCCGGGGGCATGACAGCAGGATTCAGTTTGCCGGCATCTTGCGGCACGCCGGCGGCGGGGACGACGTACTTGCAGGCTTGCTACGGCGTTGCGAATCTCGCAGATTTGAACGGACCGCATACGCAATTTCAGGATTTGTTCACGATTCTGGGTCATTACGATTACCAATTTAGTCGCAGCGAATCACTTCAGCGTGCGCGCGTACGCGACACGAAATCATACCAGCGGATTTACTGGCGGCTCTAGGGCAGAACGAGACGCCGATGGCCTTCGGCGACACCGAGAATTTCCTCAATGAAGGAATCAGCACGGTGTTTGCGTTGAACACGGTGATGGGTCGGAAGGTGAATGAAGCTACGGGTCAGCGTGGCAGCTGAGAACCGCGTTCGACGATTCCAATGGGCCAGGGCACGCGACGGATTTAATTGGACTCGGACCTGATTGGCGATCGCTACTACCTGCCGATCAACGGACAAAACGACAAACTGCAGGCCGGCGATAACTTCTCTTATTCGTTCGGCAAACACGATATGAAGTTCGGCGGCGACGTGGACACCTTCGAAGATCGTAAGGACACGTTCGTCGGATGGTCTACCGGCCAATGGGATTTCGAGCTTCTGGGTGCATTCTCCGACAATCTAGCATCTTTCCAGTCCGTTCAGCCACAAGCGCTCATTCAGGATCTCGGCCTGAACAACATTCCGCTTTTCAAGGCCGGGACGCTGTTCCCGAATTATGAGACCGGCCTAGGTCTCTATTGGCAGGACAAGTGGCAACTGATCGCCGAGAATTACGTTAACCTACGGCTTGCGATGGGATGGCACGTGGTATCCGCAGCCGCAGACCGCATTCCCAGGACAGGAAATGCTGGTTGGAACGGGGGCGAACTCCCATTCGGACCATTCCGTTACGCAGCGCTTCCCGGATGATTTCGGTCAGTGGGGACCACGAATCGGATTGGCGTGGAAAGTCGCGGGATCGACCAAGTTCGCCAACGCTCGTACGTGCGGCGTGGGGCTACTACTACGCGGTGATACCGACAATCTTTATGCCGACGGGTGGCGGCGGGAAAACGGTTGGAATATTCTGCTTCTTAGCCCGACGTGCTTCCCTAGCGCCCGGCTTCCCGTACTTGCTTCCGAGTGCGGTGCCGCAGGGCATCAATCAGATTTGAACGCGGAGTCCGGCAGATAACATTGTGGTTGCCCGGCGCCCGAATCTTGTGGATCCGAAGCTTCCGGAATCCACGCGTCTCGAGCTTGACGGCCGGCCTGGAGCATACGTTTGCGAGGAGCTGGACGCTCACTGGGCACGTTTGCGTGGATGAACTCGCAGCATCTGCGAACCGGCGGCTACGGATCGGAGGAAGCGTGGTATCGCAATTTCGTAACCTGCGGAGGGACGGGTCAGCCGCCGGCGACTGATCAGTTGCTGGGCGAGCCATTCTTTGCGGAGTTCTCGACCCGACGCTTTGGCAGTGGCACAAATACGACGGCCAGCTACGCGCACGGAAATTATGAGTCGATGGTCATCAACATCACAAAGCGCTTCGTCGAATCATTTCCAACTCTTTGCGAATTACATGCTACTCGCAGAACCGAGACAATGGCGCCAGCGAACGCGACACGGATACGTACTTCGGGCAGCAGGATCCGTTCAACATCAATCTCGACTACGGCCGCAACAGCTTGGATGTCCGCCACCAATTCAAGGCCGGAGGCGTGTACGACTTGCCGTGGGGCTTCCTGTTCAGTTCTTCCGTGATCGCTCATCTGGAGTGCCATTCCCGTTGTACGTGGACGTTGACGTAAACGGGGACGGCGTCGCCAATTCGGGTTACTCGCATAACAATGATCGTCCGTCCGTTCAGATCGGTAGCGGGAAACCGTACCTGCTTGGCCGGTATCCTTTCAGCCAGCCGGACTACGCCGAGTGGGATGCGCGCTTGGCAAAGGACATAAAGCTCGGCGAAAAATATACATTGAGCTATCCGGAGATTTCTTCAACCTGACGAATCGGCACAACGTGTACTCAAACCCGGACACCAACGGCACGATTTCGTACTCGACGGCTGGAAATTGCGTGCCATGGTCAGACGCTGTTCCCCGTCATCCGGCGCGCTGGGCCAGAGCTGCCAGCCGTTGACTTCGCTGTCGCTGCTCCTACCTCCAGAGCATTTCGCCGGCGGGATCGACGTATCGGCGAGTGACTCAGGTGGCACCGGGAAGCACGCCGTTTGCGTTCCAGGCAGGTGATCAAGTTCATCTTCTAACAACTTGAAACCAACGGGGCGCAGGCAGTTTCTACAGGAAGCCGGAAGTTTGATGGCGTTGACGGCCGCCGGGGGCGATAAGCTCCTGGCGGCTTCTTTTTTGGGGGGTAGCGGCGTGGCGCAAGAAAAATCGCTGCGATGGCCGAAGCCAATCGGCAGTCCAGTGCTGGATAGCTTGCATCCGGTGATCGAGCATTCGCGGGATGTTTCCACGGATGTCGAGCGGATCGTCGAAGTCGCGAAGTTCATGGCCTACGAAGCGCTGCCGATGCCGGAGTATGCGCTGCCTTATGGGATCGGAAATGAAGACCGGCGCGAGGCTGTGGATTTCATCATGGTGTCGGATTCGATTGATACTGCGTTTACCGACTTTAAGACGCATGTGAAATTTCAGACCGAATTCAAGGGCCAGAATTGGTCGGATTCGGATGCGGAGTTTGCCTGCCTGAAGCGGGCGATGGATAACAAGATTCCCATTCTTGATGGCAAGTGGATGGTGGAGGTTACGCGCAAGCAATTGGCGGAGATTTTCAGCGGCAACATCGAGATGCCCATGCTCGATGAGAAATTGGCGGTGCTGCACGAAGTGGGCGGCGTGCTGGTGAAGAAGTATGACGGGCATTTTCACAATTTCATCGATGATTGCTCGCCGCGGCTTTATGACAATGGCAACGGGATTGTGGAGCGGTTGGTGAAGGAGTTTCCGCGATTCAATGATGTCAGCATGTACGACGGGCATGAAATCAAGTTTTACAAATTGCCGCAGTTGGGAATTTGGATGCTGTATGCGAATTTGCACCGGCGCGGGTGGTTCCGGCTCGACGATCCCGAGAAGATGACCGCCTTTGCGGATTATATTGTGCCGGCGGCTTGCCGGATTTTGGGGATTATGAAGTATTCGCCGGCGCTGGAGAACGCGATCAATACCTATCAGATGATTGAGCGCGACAGCACGCAGGAGATTGAGATTCGCGCGCATATGCTTTATGCCACCGCGCTTTTGCGCGAAGAGGTGAATAAGATTCGCCCGGCGGATATGCAGGTGATTATTCCGCAGATTGATGCGCGGTTGTGGCTGCCTTATCACACGACATTTTGGCCGCATCATTTGACTCGGACCATCATGTATTAGGAAGAAGGGGCAAAGGAGTAGGAACAAAGCCTGGGAATTGAGGTATCGAGTCATAGGGCGCACGTTGGACCCATTTCAGTTAGAGGGCGGAGCAAGCCCCGCCCCTACGCCTCAGGAATTCACCTTGAGAAAAATTCTTCAATCTGTAGCAGGAATCGTCCTCGCGTTTTTCCTGGCGGCGCCGTTGTGCGCGCAGGGGCGGCGCAAGGTGATTATTGATCAGGATTGCGCCGGGCCCGGCGGAACGGACATGCAGGCAGTGCTGGCGTTGGTGAACTCGACGCAGACGGACGTGCTGGGAATCACGGTCGTAACGGGGGACGCTTGGCGCGATGAGGAAGTGCAACACACGTTGCGGCTGCTGGAGATTATCGGACGGACGGAAATTCCTGTTGTTCCCGGAGCGGTGTTCCCGTTGGTGAATACCAAAGCCGACGTCGTGCGATGGGAGGCGAAGTACGGCAAAGTTATTTACCAGGGGGCTTGGAACTGGGGCAAGCCGGTGCACGAGGCGTTTGAGATCCCTCCGCTGGAGGAAGGCGCGCCGAAAATCAAGGCTTCGACAGAAGACGCCGCGCATTTTTTGATTCGCATGGTGCATCGCTATCCGCATGAAGTGACCATCTACGAGGGCGGCCCGTTCACGAACCTGGCGCTGGCGATTGCGATTGATCCGGAGTTTGCATCGCTGGCAAAGGAATTGATCGTAATGGGCGGGAGCATTGCGCCGGTGACCGATGATCCGGAATTCAAAGCTACGCCGCGGCGGGAATTTAATTTCTGGATCGATCCGGAAGCGGCGCGGCGGGCGTTGCGTGCACCGTGGCCGCGCGTGGTGGTTACCACCGTGGATATTTCGGTGAAGACGCACATGACCAAGGAAATGATCGCCGAGATTGGCGCGGGGAAATCGCCGTCAGCGCAGTATGTGGCGAAATACGCGCAGGAGGGGTATTTGTGGGACGAGCTGGCCGCCGTAGCGTGGCTCGATCCTTCGATCATTACCAAGAGCTCGAAGATGTACATGGATGTTTCTATCGATCATGGCGCGACCTACGGCGATACGCTGGTTTGGGCCGAGGGGCAGCAACCGGGTTTGGGCGAGGACCTGGTGGAGGTGCAGGACGATCTGGACGTGGCGAAATTTTACAAATTGTTTGAGTCGCTGATGACTGCGGGCCATCCTTAGGCGCGGCGGCCCCGTATAGGGATGGTTCAGGGAGATTCGCCTGGACTGGCGGAAGAAACGGAGTCGAAGGCCTTGCGATAGTCGGAGTTGGCGGGATCGAGATCGACGGCTTTTTTGTAGGCTTCGCGGGCTTTTTTTGTGTTGCCTTGTTGTTGGCGGATGGCGCCGATTTCAAAATAGGCGTCGGCGCGCTTGGAATTCAGCAGGGTGATTTCTTCGAAGACCCGCAGAGCTTCTTCCGGGTGATTTTCCTTCTCCAGGATTTTTCCGCGGATGAAGAGATAGTCGGGATCGTTGGGACGAATGGCCAGGGATTTCTGGATAGCCGCGTCGGCTTTGGATAGCTCGCCCGCGGCGCAAAGAATTTTGGCGTACTGGGCTTGTAATTCGGCGTTGGCAGGATCTTTCTCGACGGCCTGCGTGACCAGATCGACAGCTTGGCTGAATTGGCTGCGCTTGGCGAAGTCTTGGGCTTCTTGAAGGAGATGCGCGGCCTGCGCGGGGACCTGGTTGGCCGCTTGTTGATAATGTTGCATCTCGGCTTCGAGGCGATCGAGGGCCTGGCGGACATCGGCACTGGTGGGATGGTCTCGCTGGGCACGTTCGAGGAGTTGGCGGGCCTGCTCGTAATTGAAGACGCGGCGATAGGCTTCGGCGAGCTTGAGCTGTGCGGATTCGAGGCGCGGGTCGAGACGCAGGGCTTCGGTAAAGGCGGAGATCGCGCCGGAATAATCGCCGGAAGCCGCCAGGGCCTCGCCGAGTTCGAGATGCAGGCGGACGCTGCGGGGATCGAGCGCGATGGCGCGGCGGTATTCGTCGGCGGCGCTTTCCCAGTCTTTTTCGGCGGCGGATTCCTGGGCCAGCTTTTCGAGTTCGGCGGCGCTGACGGACTTGGGGCGCGAGGGAGATTGCGCGGCGAGAGCGAAGTGGACCGACAGAAGGAGGCCGAACAGCATTTGGGAAGTATAGCATCGTGGTCTGCGCCCGCCGATGGGTGCGGGGTTTTCGCTTGACGGGGGTTGTGGCGCGATTTATAAGCAGCGGGCGATTCGGGGGGGCGATGGGTCGAGCCGATGACTCTGCAATTTCTCCGAATGTTTGTCAGGGCACGGTTTCAACCGTGCCGTAAGCAAGGCAATTTCAGTACGCCTTTACAGGGTGCGGAAAAAAGCAGAAGCGCGGTCATTCCGAGGAGCGTAGCGACGAGGAATCTGCTCTTTGCCTCGAAATCAAGAAAGAGCAGATCCCTCGCTGCGCTCGGGATGACGGCGTATATGCTTTTTCTGCAGCCTGTTTAGCCGCTGAGGTTCCTCTGGCGCGGGCCAGAGCGTAGTGGCGAGAGATTAAGAATCGGGGGATTTTATGGCTGGAAGTGTTGAGGTGGTCGGAATCGGGAGCTGCACTGTCGATTTTTTTGCGATCGTGCCGCGATTGCTCGGCCCGGAGGAAAAGATCAATGCCGACCGGCTGGAAATTCATGCCGGCGGAGTGACAGCAAACAATCTGACGCAAGTGGCGCGGCTCGGTGCAACGACCGGATGGCTGGGCTTGATCGGCGATGATGACAACGGGCGGATTATCGTCAAGGCGTTTCAGGATGATGGGATGGATTGCAGCGGAATTGAAACCGTCAAGGGCGAACATTCGTCGCTGACTTGGATTCCCGTGGATGCCGCCGGCGAACGCTGTATTTACATGTTTCCGAACGTCACCGGAAAAATTACGCCGTACCAGGTGAATCACCGCTTTGCGCCGCACATTCAGAAGGCCAAGCATTTTCATACCGAGGCTTCGCAATTGCCGCTGGTGCCGGTGCGCGAAGCTATGAAAGTGGCGAGGGCGGCGGGCGTGCGGGTGATTTTCGATCTGGATGTGGCGCCCTCATTTTTTCAGCAGGCCAACCTCGGTGATGCGAGGGAGTTGGCGGAGTCATTGCAGCTGGTGGATGTGTTGAAGCCCTGCAAGGCCGCGGCGCGGGAGCTTACCGGAGAGTCTGATTTCGAAAAGATTGCGGCCAACATGTTGACGCTGGGTCCGACGTTGGTGGCTGTGACGATGGGACCGGAGGGGTGCATCATCGCCAGCAAAGAGAAGATGGTGCACGTTCCGGCGTTCAAAGTCGAAGTGGTAGATACGACTGGTGCTGGCGACGCGTTTATGGGCGGGCTTTCGTACGGATTGCTGCAGGGTTGGGATCAAGAGCGTGTGGGGATGTTTGCGAATGCTTGCGCGGCCCTTTGTTGCACCAAGGTGGGCGCGCGGGCGATGGCCAAGCATGATGAAGTCGTGGCCTTTATTCGCAAGCAGAAGGGTTCGGCCGCAGCTTCGTTTTAGTTGATTTGTGGAAGACAAAACAGAATTTCATTTGAAATTTCAAATCACTGCTTTGGGAAGGACACCTCTTGTTTACGCCAGCTACATTTACTGTTGCTCTGGTGATGATGGTCGCTTCGGCGATTTGTTGGGGTTCCTGGGCTAACACCTACAAAGGCGTTAAGAATTACCGGTTTGAACTCTTCTATTGGGACTATGCGGTTGGGATTTTTGTGATTTCGCTGATTCTGGCGTTCACGATGGGGAGCACCGGGAATGACGCCTCGAGCTTCTTGAACAATGTACGGGCTGCGGATACTTCGAATTTTTGGTTTGCGATGCTGGCCGGGGCGATTTTCAACCTGGCTAATCTTTTGCTGGTCGCGGGCATTGATATGGCTGGGTTGGCGATTGCGTTTCCGGTTTCGATTGGAATCGCGCTCGTTGTGGGCGTGGTGCTGACTTATTTGCGTGAGCCCAAAGGCAACGCGGTGATGCTGGGGGCCGGCGTGCTTTGCGCGATCGTGGCGGTGGTGCTGGATGGGAAGGCTTACGGGCAGCTGCCGACCGGGAATCGCGCTGTTTCGCGAAAGAGCATTGTGACTTGCATCGTTTCCGGCGTACTGATGGGGCTTGTGGGCGCCGCTTTCCGCTCATGCGATGCGCGAGGGAAACTCGCTGGGGCCATATAGCCTTTGTGTCTTTTTTACGTTCGGGGCGCTGCTCTCTTGCTTCATCTGGAATATTTATTTTATGAAGCGGCCCTTGGTGGGAGAGCCGGTGGCATTTAGTGGATTTTTCCGGGCGCCGTTCAGCGCGCACATGCTCGGGTTGCTCGGCGGATTTATATGGGGCATCGGCACCGTGTTCAATCTTGTGGCTGGAAACTCGATTGGGCTGGCGATTTCTTATGCAATCGGCCAGTCGGCGCCTATGGTGGCCGCTCTTTGGGGCGTGTTTGTCTGGAAAGAGTTCACGGGCGCGAATACGAAGGCCTGGGCCTATTTGTCGATGACTTTCGTCTTTTATTTGCTGGCGATTTTGCTTGTGGCCCGGGCGCATTGAAGATGACTGCCAAGTCGGAGTGAGCGTTAGCGAAACAAAAGCGAAAGGTATGGAGCGTTTTTTGTTTCGGTTAGACTTGACCTCGACCCTTTGTTTTCATGGACTTAGACTGAATTCTAAAAATTCGGTGTTTCGATCAGAAATGTGCAAGGTGCGCTCCTGAATTTGAGTTTTTCCCGGCTCTGGCAGCCCCGCCGCTAAACCGAGCTTCTTCGCCAGCATTCAAAGCCCACCTCTACGAATGTCTAGTCGTTTTGTATTATTGACCCGCCTTGATTGGTGCAACAGACTTCCGCGGATCATCCCGCTCCAAGATGAAACCGTTGCGTTCATTTCTTCTCTATTTCCTATTCCTCAGTGCGGCTTACCTGTTTGTTTGGCCTTACGCTACTGTGGTTTATGAAGGGACGGTGCTGCTGCATTTGTTTGGCGGCGTGCTATTCCTTCTTCTTGGCCTCCCCTTCCTTTGGCAAAAAATAAGTTCTGGCGATGCGGCTGAACGCTTGGCTTGGCTTTTGATTGCCATTGGCGGCGTTATCGGCGTCGTGTTGGTTTTCACCGGCACGCCTCGCTCGCGGTTTCCGTTGCTCTATGCGCACATCATGGCGTGCCTGGCTGGCGGTGTGGTGCTTGTTGCGGCTTGGGCGGGGCGGCGCGGGTGGCTCGTGGGATCGGCGGCGCGTGCGGCCCTGCGCTATGGTCTCTCCTTGGCTCTCGCTGCTGGCCTGGCTGCTGGAGCTTGGTGGGTGCGCACTGTGCCGTTCGAGCGGGCTTATCGCATCGTGAATCCGGCGATTGCGCCGGCTAGCATGGACTCCGAGGGCGACGGGCCTTCGGGGCCGTTCTTTCCCAGCTCGGCGCAGACTCCGGAGCAGATGCGCATCGCCAAAGAATATTTCATGGAATCGCAATCGTGCGAGCGGTGCCACTCGGACATTTACAAGCAGTGGCAGAGTTCGATGCACCATTTTTCTTCGTTCAACAATCAGTGGTATCGCAAGAGCATCGAGTACATGCAGGACACGATTGGCATCAAGCCCTCACGATGGTGCGCGGGGTGCCATGATCCTTCGCTGCTTTTCAGCGGCGAGTTTGACAAGCCGATTCGCGACGTGGAAATGACGCCGGCGGGACAGGCGGGGCTTGGCTGCATGATGTGCCATTCGATTACCGGCGTGAAGAGCACCATGGGGCAGGGGGATTTTCGGCTGGAGGTGCCGGCGCTGCATGATTTGGCGATGAGCCAGAATCCTTTGGTGCAGCGCTTTCATGATTTTCTGGTGGAGTTGAATCCGGAGCCGCACCGGCGGACTTTTTTGAAGCCGTTTATGCGCGAACAGACTCCGGATTTTTGTTCGGCTTGCCACAAAGTGCATCTCGATATTCCAGTGAATCATTACCGCTGGACTCGCGGATTCAACGATTACGACAACTGGCAGGCCAGCGGCGTCTCGGGGCTGGGGGCGCGATCGTTTTATTACCCGCCGAAGCCGCAGACTTGCGCGGATTGCCATATGCCGCTGGCGCCGCTGCGGGATACGGCGGCGGGGCCGAAGATCGTTCACTCGCACCGATTTTTGGCGGCGAATACGGCCGTGCCGTTTGCGAATCGGGACGAGGCGCAGCTCGGCGCCACCGAGAAATTTTTACAGGACAAGCAAGTGAGCGTGGATATTTTCGCGATCACGCCCGAAGCGAAGGCGAATGCGCCGTCGGCGGTGCCGGTTGCGCCTGAGATGCAAACGACGTTTGCGGTGGGCGAGGAGGCGGAGGCACCTACGGCCGCGGCAGCTGGCGAGGAGAGCTCTGGTCCGGCTGCGCCGGTGACTGCGCCGCTTAATCGCGTCTCGGCAGCGGTGCGGCGCGGCGATACGGTGCGCGTGGATGTTGTGGTGCGCACGCGCAAAGTTGGGCACTTCTTTCCCGGCGGGACCGTGGATGCGTTTGATTGCTGGCTGGAATTGCAGGCCACCGATGGGGCGGGGCGCGTTATTTTTTGGAGCGGGATGGCCGAGGATGGCGGGCGCGGGCCGGTTGAGCCGGGAGCGCATTTTTATCATTCGGTTTTGATTGATGCGCATGGGAATCCGATCAACAAGCGCAATGCCTGGGCGGCGCGGGCGACCGTTTACGTGCATCTGATTCCGCCCGGGGCGGCGGACACGGTGCACTACCGGTTGAAGATTCCTGCGGATGCGGGGCCGAAGATTTTTCTGCATGCAAAGCTGAACTATCGGAAATTTATGTGGTGGAACACGCAGTTTGCATTTGGCGGCGTGCGCGATCCGAAAGAGCCGCGGCCGGCGGTGAGTTCGGAATTTGATGACGGGCACTGGGTTTTTAGCGGCGACACTTCGGGGGTTTCGGGTGACATCAAAGCGATTCCAACGTTGCCGATCGTTACGATGGCGGAGGACAAGGCTGAACTGAATGTCTTGGCGGCGAATGCGATTCAGCCGGCGGCGGACGTGAAATTGGATGCGGCGGATTGGACCCGGTGGAATGACTACGGGATCGGATTGCTGCTGCAGGGAGATTTGAAGAATGCGGCAGCGGCTTTTGAGAAGATCACTCAGATCGCGCCGGACAATCCGGATGGCTGGGTGAATATCGGGCGGGCGCGTTTTCAGGAAGGAAATTTGGAGGCGGCGAAAACGGCGCTGGAGAAGGCTTTGCAGCTTTCACCTTCGCTGGCGCGGGCGAATTTCTTTTATGCCAAGGTGCTGCGGAATCAGGGGCGCTACGACGATGCTGCGGCGCATTTGCGGCTGATACTTGGGCAATATCCGCGGGACCGCGTGGTGCACGATGAGCTGGGGCGAATTTATTTTTTGCAGCGTCGCTATGGCGATGCGATTGCGGAATTCAACGCCACTTTGGCGATCGATCCGGAGGATCTCGAAGGGAATTACAATTTGATGCTTTGCTATACCGGGCTTGGGCAGGGCGAACGGGCGGCGGAATTTCAGAAGCGCTATTTGCGATTCAAGGCGGATGAGGCGGCGCAGACTTTGACGGGGCCTTACTTGCGGACGCATCCGGACGATAACGTGGAGAGGCAGCCGATTCATGAGCACGATTCTGTTGGGGTGGAGGTCTTGAGGGGGGCTCAGAGCCAAGCGCGCGGTGGGTCGGATTGAGGCGAAGTTGTGTGCAGATCGTTCGGCGACGCTTGCGGGACGGTTGAGGGCTTGCGGAAAAACAATACCTCAGCGGCTAAAGCCGAAGAAATTCGACAGCACTACGGCACGGTCTGAAACCGTGCCCCGACAAAGCGTCGAAGGCCGTTCGAGAAACGGAGAAACAATTCCTCTTTTACGCCGGGCTGACTTATCAGCCCGGACCCGAGCGGCTAAAGCCGAAGAAATTCGGCGAGGCTTACGGCACGGTTGAAACCGTGCCCTGACAAAGCGTCGCAGACAGCGCTCCGACGTCCGAAAGGCTGTGAGCTAGTTGGGATTTCAACGAGGGCAAATGAGTTCGCGAGAAAATCGTCGGCGTGCGTCACGTTCGCGGCGGGCGCTTCCCTGCCTTGCGATTTTCGTCGGGTTGCTGCTTGCTGCTTCGTTTCCTCCGGTTCCGCGGGCAGCTGCCGCGGTGCAGGGCATTCAGTTTGAGGACATCACTCGCGCGGCTGGGATTCATTTCACGCATAACAATGGCGCGTTTGGGAAAGTGTATTTGCCTGAGGCTATGGGGGCGGGCGTCGCGTTCATTGATTACGACAACGATGGATGGCAGGACCTTTTCTTCGTAAATGGGAGCGACTGGCCAGAGCATCATCGGACGGCTTCGCATCCAGCGCTTTATCACAACAATCATGACGGGACTTTTACGGACGTTACGGCTAAGGCGGGCCTCGCGATTGAGATGTATGGGATGGGCGTGGCGATCGGCGATTACAACAACGATGGCTACGACGACATTTTCATTACGGCGCTGGGGCAGAACCATCTTTTTCGCAACAACGGAAATGGCACTTTCACGGACGTGACCAAGCAGGCCGGGCTGGCCGGGCCGAATGAATTCAGCACCAGCGCGGCTTGGGTGGATTACGATAACGACGGGCATCTCGATCTGGTGGTGGGAAATTACGTGCAGTGGTCGCCGCAAGCGGACATTTACTGCACGCTGGACGGCAAGACGAAGTCGTACTGCACGCCGGAATCTTACCGCGGGGCTTCGGTGCGGCTGTGGCATAACCGCGGCGACGGAACATTCGAAGATGCTACGCAGAAGTCCGGGCTTTTCGATACGACTTCGAAGACGCTGGGCGTGGCGATATTGGATGCGAATCAGGACGGGCGTCCGGACATTTTTTTCAGCAACGATACGCAGCCGAATAAACTGTACATCAATAATGGCAACGGGACTTTTACCGAGAAGGGCGTGGCTTCGGGCGTGGCGTTCAGCGAGGACGGGATTGCGCGCGCGGGGATGGGCGTGGATGCTGCGGATTACGATCGAAGCGGATTTCCGAGCTTGCTGGTTACCAATTTTTCGAATCAGATGGCGGCGCTTTATCACAACGAGCGCAATGGATTGTTCGTGGATGAGGCTGCACCCACCGGAATCGGGCGGGCGAGTTTGCTGACTCTGGGATTTGGATGCTTTTTCTTTGATTACGATCTGGATGGCTGGCCAGATATTTTTATCGCTAACGGGCACATCGAGAATGGCATCGAGAAGATTCAGGCGCGTGTGCGTTATGCCGAGCCTCCGCATTTGTTTCGGAATCTGGGCGATGGGAAGTTTGAGGAGACTACCGCGGTGGTGGGCACGGCGTTTGCTTCGCGGCGCGTGGCGCGCGGGGCGGCTTACGGCGATATTGATAATGACGGGGCACTGGATATCGCCGTGACTTCGAACGGCGGGCCGGCCGTGCTGTTTCGGAATACGGGGACTTCGAATCACCGTTTGCGCGTGAAGCTCGATAGGGACGAAATCGAATCGCGACGGAATTGGCGCGGTGGTGCGTTTGACTGCTGGGGGAGCGACGCAGGATCAGATGTTGCGTAGCGGGGGGAGTTATGAATCGGCGAGCGAGCTTGTGCTAACCTTTGGGCTTGGCGGGGCGGTGGCGGCGGATGCGATTGAGGTGAAGTGGCCTAGCGGAGTTACGGACGGCGTTAAGAACGTTGCTGCGGATCAGATCATTACGTTGAAAGAGGCTGCGGGTCTAGTCGGCGCGCAGAAGTTGAATCGGAAATAGTGCTTGGTGGGCTTAGGCGCTTGTGTGAGAAGTGGAAAAACAGGACCTCAGCGGCTAAAGCCGATCTCATTCTTCGGCGGATACGGCACGGCTGAAGCGGTGCCCTGACAAATCTTCGGAGCTCTCGCACAGGTTTTGCGCTGAAGAACATACTTGGATTGAATCGTCAAAAGCTTGCGCTATACAGAGGCTTGCTGAATTCCCTTTTACGATCGCGATTTGCTGCACTGCTTGCTTCGGCCAGCTTGCTGGTCGTGTGTCTCGCGACGACTGGGATTGATGGCGGCGCTGGTGGGCAGGCGCAGTCGAAAGCGGAGGCCAAGGCTGCTGCGGTGTTGCGGGCCAACAATCTTGGCGTGGCTTATATGGATCAGCAGCGCCCTGAAGACGCGCTGAAGGAATTTCGACAGGCTGTTGCTGCTGACTCTCGAAATTACATTCCTCAACTCAATTCTGGGATTGCGCTGCTGAATATGCAGCGAGCCGATGAGGCGCGCGCGATTTTGGTGGAGGTCACGCAATCGCATCCTGAGGATGCGCATGGCTGGTACAACCTTGGATTGCTGGAAAAATCTGCGGGAAATTCGGAAGCGGCTGGGGCGGCGTTTTCGCGGGCCTTGGCGATCGATCCCTCCGATGCGGATATCCATTATTTCATTGCGACGATTAATTCAGAATTGCACGAGTATCCGAAAGCGATTGAGGAATTTGGCGCGACGCTGAAGATCAATCCGTTTCACGTTTCGGCGGAATTTGGGCTGGCGCAGGCTTACCAGCGCAGCGGGGATTCGGCGAATGCCAAGACGCACCTCGAGCGCTTTCAGCATTTGACCGCGGCGAAATTGGGCGCGCCGATGAGCTTGGTTTACGGCGAGCAGGGAAAATATTCGCTGGCCGAGCAAATTTCTGCGGCGCTCTCCCCGGTTCTGCCGGCGATTCCGGTGCACTTTGAAGATGTGACGGCAGAGTTCGGGTTTGCCGCTGATGCCAGTAGATTCGGCGCCCAGCGCAGTGGCTGGCGTCCTGAGCATTATTCCCGAGGGCGCGGGCGCTTGCGTGATCGATTTTGATGGCGACGGACGGCCGGATATTTTTCTTGTGGGCAAGGGTATCGGGACACGCCCAGTTATACCGCAACGTCGGCGGGCGGAAAGTTTGAGAAGTCAAACAAGCGGCAGACATGCAAGGCGAAATCAAGCTGTACACGGAGACGATCGGCGTGCGCGGTTGGGGATTACGACAACGATGGCTGGCCGGATATAGCGGTCAATACGCATTTGAACGACGGCGTGGCGCTTATGCACAACCAGGGCGATGGCACGTTTCGCGACGTGACTGCGTCGGCAGGCATTCGAGCACCGGCATCGTGCGAGGGGATAACGTTCGTAGATTACGATCACGACGGCGATCTCGATCTTCTTGTGACGCTGGACCCGGCAGACGAGACGCGTCGCAAGCTGGCAATTTCCGCGCATGCTTTGGCGCAATAACGGAAATGGGACATTCACGGATGTGACCAAGGACACCGGGATTACCGGGCGCGGCCAACGGCGTTGGCGTTATCGTTTCGGACATTAACAACGATCGAGCGATCGATTTGATCGTGACGGGCGGGCCGACGCGCCGCCATTCGCGTTTTTGAATCGGCGTGAGGGCGCCTTCGAGCGCCGCGACGATGTGGCCGAAGGATGCGCTGGTGACATCGATGGGAATCGCCACGCTCGATTTCGATAAGGACGGCTGGATGGATGTGGCTCTTACGCACGACGAGGCGCCGGGAATTTCGCTTTGGCACAATGACGGCGGCAAGCGTTTCAGCCGCGTGACGCTGCCCGATCTTGGTTGGAAGCGTGGGTGGGGAATTGCGCGCGATTGATTACGACAACGACGGATGGATCGATCTTGTCGCTGTCGGGCGAAGATGACTCTGGCGGACGGATTGCGCTGCTGCGCAATGAGGGACCGGCAGGCTTTCGCGATGTGACGAAGGAGGTCAGGCTCGACAAAATTCGTGCTGAGCAGTCCGACTGTCGGTGATTCCTTTTGATTTCGATGGCGATGGCTCGATGGGATTACTGATCACCCAGAGAACTCGGGCCGCCGGTGCTGCTGCGTAATGTGGGCGGCAACAAGAATCAACTGGCTGGAACTTGGCGCTGAGAGGGCACGAACGACAATAAATCTGCGATTGGCACGAAGGTTGAAGTCTTCGCCGGGGCGATGCGGCAGAAATTCGAAATTAGCGGCGCATCCGGTTATCTCAGCCAGGGACCGCTCGATGTACACGTCGGGCTGGGCAGCGAAACGGAAGTTGATGTGGTGAGGATGCTGTGGCCGATGGGCGTGCTGCAAGATGAGGTGAAGATTGCGGCGGATCAGCGGAAGACAATCACGGAGATAGACCGCCGCGGTAGTTCTTGCCCGATCGTTTTCGTTTGGAATGGCACGCGGTATGAGTTTCTTGCCGACATGATTGGTCCCGGAATCGTCGGACATTGGATTGGGCCTGGGCAGCGCGATGTGCCGGATCCGGATGAATATTTGAAAGTGAGCGGGTCGCAAGTGGCTTTGCGCGATGGGCGCATCAGTTTCCGGATGCTCGAGCCGATGGAAGAGCTTGATTATCTTGATCGCGTTCGTTTGCTTGCGGTTGATCATCCCGCGGATGTCGAGGTTTTTCCCAACGAATACTTCGCCAGCAATCCGCCTTTTCCGGCGTTCAAGGTGATTGCGAGCCGCGGGGCGCATTTGCCTGCGGGGGCTTGGGGCGATCGTGGCGAGGATGTCTTGCCGCTGCTCAGCGCGCGCGATCGCAAATACGTGATGGATTTTGCTGCGGCGCCTTATCAGGGATTTGCGGCTATGCATACGCTCACGCTTGATCTTGGCGAGTGGGATGCTTCGCGGCCGCTGCGTTTGTTGCTGGATGGATTCACGGATTATTTCACGGCGAATTCGATGTATGCGGCCTGGCAGGCTGGCGTCCAGCCAGTGGCGCCGTATGTTGAGGCGCGGGATGCTTCGGGCAAATGGGTGCGCGTGATCGATGATATGGGTTTTCCGGCTGGTTTGGCGCGCACGATGATCGCTGATCTTTCCGGGAAGCTGCCTGCGGGGACGCGGCGCATTCGCATTGTCACAAATCTCAAAATCTATTGGGACCGCATTCGCGTGGATAATTCGCCGGCTGATGTGGCTTATGAACTGAAGGAAATTCCGCTGGCTGACGCGACGTTGGGCTTCCGCGGCTATCCGCAGGTTGTGGAAGGCACGCCGAAGAATGATATCCGCTACGTCTATGAAAATGTCAGCCGCACTGGGCCGTACACGCGTCAAATCGGAAATTACACTCGCTATGGCGACGTGACAGCGCTTGTGCAGGCGACCGACAACGAGTATGTGGTCTTCGGTTCAGGCGATGAGGTGGCCGTCGAATTCGACGCGTCCAAGCTTCCACCGCCTCAAGCTAACTGGACGCGCGATTATTTCTTCTACGCTGACGGTTTCGCTAAGGATATGGATTTTTATGCCGCGCATGGCGATACGGTTGACCCGCTGCCATTCCACACGCTTACGCCGTATCCGTACCCGGCGGGAATCGGCTATCCGATGGATGGCGAGCATCTGCGCTACCTGCTTGAATACAACACGCGTCCGGTGAGCGGCCCGGCTGGCGCGCTTTTTCAATTCCAGTATCCGCATTAGCAGCCGCCGGCAGCCCACGAAATGCTGGGCATCACCCGTCCAATGCGGCCTCACGGCGCGTGCTGGAAAAGCTGGGCTTTCGCTTTACGCACGAAGAGCTGTACCCGGCGACGGGCCTGATGCACCCTTCGTATCTATTAATCGCGGGGCGAGAATGGGATAGACGATATGAGCGCTCAGCAGCGTCCTGAGTTCGCGAACCTACGCGATAGCCATCGGTTGACCGTGCACGTGGACCAGCGCTAAAGCGCATAGGCAAAGGACCTCCTTTTCCAGAGCGCTGAAGCGCTCCTTCCTCCGCCTGAATGCGGAGGCTCCCACCTGTGACTCCACGTCAAACTCGACTGCCCGATGGCGCTGCTTGCTTCGCGCCTGCTACAATGCTAATTTCAGTAATTCCATAGGCATACGGGACCGTCGCGTGGAGGCCCCGTTCACAAATGGAATCGCCACAGGTTGTGACCCCTAAGAGCAATCGCGCGAACGGCGCCGGGGCTACGGGTGTGCCCGGGAGGCCGGTCACGTTTTGGCGCGTGGAGGGCAGCCTGCTGAACCTTACCGCCGTGCGGCCGGTGGGCTTTTTTGCCTGGAACGCGCAGAGTTTCCTTGAGCGCTGGGCGCGGCGCGGCGGGATGGGAGTGCTGGCGGCGGCGCGGCCCTTCCTCTACGTGACGCACCGGGTGGTTGCTACGCGGCTGCTGCATACCGTCCTGCGCGGCGTGAGCAAGGACCGGCTTGACCTGCTGGGCGAGGAATACTTCGAATATGTCTTTAAGGCGCGGCTGAAGCCGGCGGGCGTGGCGAAGCTGCGGGAGGCGATTGCCGGGGGCGAGCGGATCGTGCTGGTCAGCCAAGGGCTGGACCACATCATGGTGCCGCTGGCGCGGCATCTGGGCATCGAGAATTTGATCGCCAACCGGCTCGAATTCCGGGATGGCTTTGCTACCGGGCGGTTGCTCGAGCCGGTAATTCGGCCACGCGGCGCCCTGGCCAAGCTGACCGGGCACCGGCCCGACGGCCGGATTTCGCGCGAAGAGCTGGCGCGGGATCTGGGATTTGCGCGGAATCCTCAGATTTTGGACGACGCGATTCGGCCGGCTGCGCGGTCCGCGACGCGCATGACCGTTCCGGTAGTCGAATTTCCACAGGGACGTTCGGCTCAACGGCTTTCCGTTCGCGAATCTTTGGCCGGGAAGCATGTTCTGCTAATTGGCGGGACCGGATTCATTGGAAAGGTCTGGCTCGCGAACCTCCTTTTGGAGCTGCCTGAAATCGGAAAGATTTCCGTACTGGTGCGGCGGAATCGTTCAACCTCTTCGCTGGCACGGTTCCAAAAGATGGTCGAGACGTCGCCGGTGTTCGGTCCGCTCGCGGAGCGGCACGGAGCACGACTTGCCGAATTTCTGCGCGAGCGCGTGCAGATTGTCGAAGGCGATGTCACGAAATTGGGTCTTGGAATCTCCACCGAGGCGCTTGCGGAACTCGCGGCATCGCTCGATCTGATTGTGAATAGCTCGGGGTTAACGGACTTCAATCCCGATCTGCGCGACGCGCTTTCTTCCAACGTGAACGCTGTTGCTAACGTCCTCGACTTTCTGGGCGCATGCCGCCATGCCGGGTTGCTGCATCTTTCCACCTGTTACGTCGCGGGACGCCGCGATGGCCGCATCCATGAAACCGCCATGCCGAATTACAATCCGGCTGGAATTGCGGGCTTCGACGCGGAGAAGGAATGGCATGGGCTCGAAAATTTCATTCGCGAGACCGAGGCGGATTCGGAGAGCGCGGAAGTTTCGGCGGAGCTGCTGAAGCAGGCGCTGGGAAAGCAGCACGCAGCCAAGGATCTGCGCGGCGTAGCACTCGAGAATCAGATTCGCAAGAACCGCTTGCGCTGGGTGCGGCAGACGCTGACGGAAGCCGGGACGCGGCGTGCCAATGAGCTGGGCTGGCCTAATACTTACACGCTGACGAAAAGCCTGGCGGAATCGCTGATCGTGAATTTCATGCTTCAATCGCCGCAGGTTCCAGTGGCCATTGTTCGCCCTGCGATTGTGGAGTCTTCGATTGAGAAGCCGTTTCTCGGGTGGAATGAGGGCATTAATACTTCGGCTTCGCTGTCGTATTTGCTGGGAACCTATTTCCGGCAGCTGCCCACCAACGAGCGCAAGTGCCTGGACATCGTGCCGGTGGACTTGGTTTGCCGGGGGATGACACTGATCGCCGCGGCGCTGATGGCGCGGTGTCATGCGGCGGTGTATCAATTGGCTTCTTCCGTAACGAATCCGTGCAACATGCGCCGCTCGATCGAGCTTACCGGGCTCGGGCATCGCCGGCACTACCGCGCGCAGAATGGATTTGAAGGGCGCTGGAAATTGAAATTCGACGCGATACCCGTTTCGAAGGCGCGTTACGAAAATTTATCCGCGCCGGCGCAGAAAGCAATCGTGCGGGCGATTCAGCGCAGCGCCGAATCGATTGGATTGCAGATGCCAACGCTGGCGCGGCGCGAGCGCGAGCTGGATAAAGTTGTGAGATTGATTGCGCTCTTCGAGCCGTTCATTTTGCACAACGACCATATCTTCGAGGCCGAGAACATCGAGCGGTTATCCGCTTCCCTTCCCGCCGAGGAGCGCGCCGATTTTGGTTATGACGTGCGGGATCTTGATTGGTGGAATTATTGGATCAATGTGCACATTCCGGCGCTGCGGAAGTGGTGCTATCCTCTCATCGAAGGACACGCTCCGGAGGCGCCGCCGCGGCGTTCCGTGCCTCTCGCGCCGGATTCGGAGCCGGGAGCGCCCGGCTCGGACGGCGATGCCGCGCGGCGAGCGGCCCCGGCTGCGTCTTGAACGCCCAACCACTGTGGCTATCTTCCTGACTGGATCGACCGGGTATATCGGCGCTCACGTTCTGGCGAATTTGCTGGAACGCTCGGGCGAGAAATTCAATCTCCTTGTTCGCGCGCGCGATGAAGACGAAGCCCGGCAACGGCTTTGGCGCGCCGTGCAGATTCACTTTGATTTTCCGCGCTTTCGCGAGGCGCTCGATTCCAGCATTTCTATCTTTCGTGGTGATTTGACTGGCTCGCGCTTTGGGCTGGCCGATGATGAATACCGTCAATTGGTGCGCTCGACGGATTCCGTAATTCACTGCGCGGCTTCGCTCAATCGCAAATCGGAGAAGGCCTGCCTCAACGTCAATTTGCGTGGGACGCTGCAAGTGATTCAGCTCGCTGCGCGCGCGGATGCGGATCACGGCTTGCGGCGGTTCAGCCATGTCAGCACCGTTGCCGTGGCCGGGATGCGCAGCAATGAAGTGGTGCAGGAGGATTTGGCGATCGATTGGGATCGCTCGGACTACGATCCCTACGCGCGCACCAAGAAATTCTGCGAGCATATGGGGCGCGAGCTTTTGCCGAACGTCTCGAAATTATTTTTGCGACCGAGCATCGTGCTGGGCGACAGCCGGCGGCCGGAAACGACGCAATTCGATATGGTGCGCGCGTTTGTTTTTCTGGCCGGATTGCCGATGCTTCCCTTCCGGCCCAACGATCAAATCGATATCGTGCCGGTGGATTACGTCGCCGACGGAATTGCCACGCTGCATATGAAGGATCGGCCCGAGCATGAGATTTATCATCTCGCTTCGGGTAAGGACTCTGAGACTTTTCAGCAGCTCACCGACGCACTCGCTCAGGCGCAGGGAAAACGCGGGCCGGTGTTTATGCCGGGGCTCGAAGGACCTTCGACGCGCGTGGTGAATTCGCTGGCGCGGCGATCGGGAAAAGTCGGCGGCATCGCGACGCTGCTTAAGGTTTTCCTGCCTTATCTCGTCTGGAACACAGTGTTCGACAATTCGCGCATCGTGGCGGAGTTGGGCCGTAAGCCGGAGCCCTTTTCGAAATATTCGTTGGGTTTGTTGCGCTTTAGCCGCGACAATAATTTTCAATATCGCTATCAGGATTGGCCCGCCGCGGCTGCGGCGCCAGTAGCGAGCAGCCCGACGGGAGGTTCGCCGGCATGAGCGATTTGGCGCTCGCTGCGTGGGTGAGCAGCATCATCGAGGAAAAGAAGATTGCCTGGATGCTGGGCGCGGGCAATTCCTGGCGGCCGGGAGAAAAGCTAAAACTGCTGTTTGCAGGCTACAACGGGACGCGGAACACGGGATCGGACGTGCGTGTCGAAGAAATCCTGCGGCAAGTGCGGCGGATTCTGGGGCCGGAAAATCTTTCGCTTTCCGTGATGACCCAGAGCTTCGATCTTTCGCGCGGATATTTCGGCGATGCCCGCCAGGTGCATCTCCCCGATGTGTATCCGCCCTTTCTGGCGCGTGAAGTGCCGCGGAATGATGGCGTGATTGCCTGCGAAGGCTCGATGTTTAAAAGCAAATTTGCCAACGCGCTGACGATCATGATCGTCGGTTCGCTAGGAATTGCAGCGGCGCAAAACAAATTAAGCATCGGATACGGGGCCGAGGCGGGCCATATGGATCCTTTCGTGCAACGGATGTGCCGCGCCTACTGCCGCAATTCTTTCATCATCACGCGCAATATGGAGTCGCAAGAAGTGCTCGGGAAATTGGGCATTTCGACGGAGCTGGGCACCGACACCGCGTGGACGTTTGAGCCGCATCCGCCGGAATTCGGCCGGAAGCTGCTGCGCGAGGCCGGGTGGGACGGTCAGGCGCCGATATTAGCTGTTTGCCCGATCCATCCTTTTTGGTGGCCGGTGACGGCTTCGATTGCCAAACGTGTGGCCCATCTGACGGCCGGTGCTTACAAGGAAAGCTACTATCGCACCATTTACTTTCATCGCTCGGGCAAGGAAGTGGATGCAGCGTTTGAGAAATATCTGTCGGCGCTGGGCCGCGCGATCGAGCGCTATCGCCGGGACCGGCCCATGTTTACGATTCTGGTGGCCATGGAGCAACTCGACCGCCGGGCCTGCGAACGCCTTGCGCCGAAGATCGGTGGCGCGCCGATCTTTTCTTCCGACCGGCTCGACATGTATGAGCTGGTGAGCGTGCTGCGCTGCTGCGATCGCATGGTGTCTTCACGCTATCACGCGATCGTCACTTCGATGCCCGCCGGGATCGTTTCTGCGGGAGTCACAATGGATGAGCGCATCCGCAACCTGATGCACGAGCGCGGCCACGATCATCTTTTGGTGCGGGTGGACGATCCGCAGCTCGATGAAAAGCTCGTTGCCGTGATGCACACTCTGGATCGCGAGGCCGACGCCATTCGCGACGCCATCGGACGCACGGTGATCAAGAATTTGCAATTGATGGCGCGCATGGGAACTTATCTCGAGACGCATCTCGCGCGGCAATATCCCGAGTTTCCGATTCGCGGCGGGCGGCGCAGTTGGGAAGAATATTTGCCGCCGCTCAGCCCGGCTCTCGAGCAATTAGCGGAAGCGCGTTGCTAAATGAATTTTCTGGAAAATGTCTTCGAGCGACTGAAGGCGGCGGGCGATGCACCCGTGCTGCAGGAAATTCGTGCGGAGCGCGTGGAGAGCATATCTGGGAATGCACTTTTGGCTCTCGTAACGCGCGCGCGCGGCTTTCTAGCTGGCGCAGGATTGGAACAAGCCGATCGTTGCGCGCTGCTTGGCCCGAACAGCATTCGCTGGGTGGCTGTCGATCTGGCGCTGATGGCCGAGGGCGTGATCGTCGTGCCGCTGTATTCTCGTCAGGCGCCGGCCGAACTCGCCAACATGATGCAGGATTGTTCTCCCGCGCGACTGTTCTGCGCGACGCCGGAGCTGCGCGATTCCATCGCCGCAGCCTGGCCCGGACACCCGCCAGCTTCGGTCTTCGAGGAAGTCTTCTCGCCAGCCGGTGATTTTGACGCCAAACCTTCGGACCAGAGAGCGGCGAACGAATTGGGCTGTAAGTGGGTCAGCCAAGCTGACCCTGTCACGATCATCTACACGTCCGGCACCTCCGGCGAGCCGAAGGGAGTGGTGCTCAACGTCGGCAATCTGGATCACATGATGGGGTGCACTACGGCACGGCTCGACCGGCTGATGCAGATGTATCCGGAGCTCTCCCGCCGCGAGCAGATCTTTCATTATCTGCCGCTGAACTTCGCCGCCTCGTGGCTGACTTTGCTCAGCGCGCTTTCGCGCAATTCGGTCTTTTCTCTTTCGATGGACTTGAACCGGCTGGCCGACGAGATCAAAGTTGCCCAGCCGGACTACTTCTTGAATGTGCCAACCCTTCTGGAACGCATTCGAGCGCGGATTGAGGGGCAAGTCGCTGAGCGCGGCAGCGCGATTGCAGGCCTATTCAATCGCGCTAAGGCCGCATTCGCGCGTCGGCAGAGTGGAGCGGCGCAAATTGGAGACGGAGTTTGGCTTGCGCTGGGCAATGCGATTTTGTTCCGGAAGATTCGGAGCGCGATTGGGCCCAATTTGAAGGCGCTGATTTGCGGCTCGGCACCTCTGGCCCTTGAAACGCAGCGATTTTTCATGATGCTGGGAATTCCTGTTTTGCAGGCCTACGGGCTTACAGAGACAACCGGGATCTGCACGCTAGATGACCCGCAGCATTACACGCCGGGATTTGTAGGACCGGCAATTCCTGGGATCGAGATGAAAGCCGGCGAAAACAGCGAGATTCTGGTACGCGGGCCGAATATCTTTCCGGGCTATTGGCAGCGGCCGGAAGCGACGGCGAAGGCGCTCGAGGGCGGTTGGTTTCACAGCGGAGATCAGGGCGAAGTAAACGCCGATGGCAATTGGCGGATCATCGGCCGCGTGAAGAATCTCATCATTTTGAACTCTGGACACAATATTGCGCCAGAGCCGATCGAGGAAGAATTAAAGAAACTGGTTCCCGCGGCCGAGCATGTGGTGCTGGTGGGCAACAATCGCAGCTATCTTGCGGCGATTTTCGCTTCCGGCGCGGCGTCTACGAATGGATTGCACGCCGATGCGGCGCAACAGGCTCTCGATCGCGTCAACCAGACTTTGCCGCATTACCGGCAAATCCGGGCTCTTTGCATTTCGCCGGAGGCATTTTCGATCGAGAACGGATTGCTTACGGCCAATGGTAAACTGAAGCGGGACGTCATCGCCGAGCGGCTTCGCGAGTCGATCGAGGAACTTTACCGGAAGAAAACGACATGAAGGAATTTCGCGCTAAGACAATGTCGTGGAGCTTGCGGGATGGTTGCGTGGAGCTGGCGCTGCATCGGCCGCCGAACAACGAGCTTGGTTCCGAATCGCTCGTAGATTTCGAGCGCTTCATCGCGGAGCTCGAGGCGGTGTTCGGCTCCGCGCATGCGCTGATCATTCACAGCGAATTGAAGTCGGGCTTCTGCGCGGGCGCCGATCTGCGCGAGTTGTTTCGCCGCTCACAGGAAGCTGCGATGGATGCGCGCCTCGCTGAGCTTCGCGATTTCCTGCAACGGATTCACCGCGTCTTTAACCGGATCGACACCGCACCTCTCACCACAATCGCCGCCGTCCACGGCATGGCCTTTGGAGGCGGCTTCGAACTCGCTTTGACTTGTGATCTCATCATCGCTGACAAAATGGCGCGGTTTTGTTTTCCGGAATTGCGGCTGGGATTGATTCCTGGATTTGGCGGAATTCCACGATTGAAGCGCGATGTGGGAAATGCTGTGGTGCGCGATTTGCTTTTGACTGGGCGGAGCTTCAACGCCACCAGGGCTCATGGCATGGGATTAGTCAGCCAGGTGGTGGCTGAGGGCGAGGCTTTGCACGTGGCGCGGGCTACAGCTTTGCAGTTGGCGAAATTTGATCGCGCTACGGCCATTGCTGCTAAGCGATTTATCAAGCCGGTTCCTGAAGAGGAATTGCGGCAGGAGATTGAGATTTTTTGTGATTTGTTTACGCACCCGGCGGTGGAGGCTGGGTTGCGGAAGTTTGTGGAGTCGGAGGATGCGCTGCCTTATTTGCCTTAGGGTTAGGGTGAGCCGGATTTGCAGAAAAGCCCTGCGCGCAAGTTCGGCGCATGGGGCACTCTTGAACCCACTGGCGCGGGACTTACTTTGTAGCGGATTCTAAAGCGCATGGCGAAACTTCAGGATACTACCGAGGCGATATTGGATCTTGCGGCGGTGCATTTTTCTGTACCGCGGGCGCAACTCAAGGCTGACGATGATTTTTTCAAGACGCTGGGCATCAACAGCCTGCAGGCGCTCGATTTGCTTACGCGGCTGGAGAATCATTTTCATATTGAGCTGCCGGATTATGAACTGCAGGGTGTCACCGACTTCCGTACCTTGGCCGAGAGAATTCAAGCCCGCCTCTGATGCTGGACCTCAGCCGTTATTCCTGCCTTGGTGAGGCGCTGCGAGATGCGCTGGAATGCTGGCCGGATGAAATTTGCCTGATTGAGGCCGATCGCGAGCGCGAGAATTGCCGGCTGACTTACCGGCAATTCAAGGAAGCGGCCCTTCCTTTAGCGCGATGGATGCAGGATGCTGGTTTGGCGCCGGCTGGCCGCGCGGCGATCATCATGACGAATCAGTCGAAGTGGCTGATTTCGGCTTATGCGATTTTCTATTGCGGCGGCGTTTTGGTACCACTTGATTACAAATTGACACCGGGCGAGCAGCTTCAGCTGTTGGCGCATTCGCGGGCTGAGGTGCTGGTGGTTGAACATCATCTTTGGCGGGCGATGGCGCAAGCTCCGGATTTTGCGAAGCTGCGGGCGAAGGTAGTTCTGGTCACAGAAGCGCCGCCGAATGCGGAACTCTTTGGCGCGCGGCGGTGGGAGGATGCCAAGGCCGGCGGCGAGCCGCGGTTCGAGATGCGCAAGCGAAGCGATGCGGCTTGCATCGTGTATTCATCCGGGACCGGAGGTCGGCCGAAAGGCTGCGTGCTTACGCACGAGAATTATTTAGAGCAGTGCATGTCGCTGACAGCGCTTTATCCCTTTTGGCCGGGAGTGCGCTATCTCAGCATCTTGCCCACCAATCACGCCATTGATTTCATGGTGGGATTTGTCGGCCCATTTACCTGCGGCGCGGCCGTGGTTCATTTGCGAACGCTGCGGCCGGAGTACATCCGCGACGCGTTCACGCGCTACAAAATCACCTACATGACGCTGGTTCCGATGGTGCTGAAAAATCTCGAACGCGGGATGCGGCAGCGCTTCGATTCCCTGCCTCGTGGGAAGCGGCAAGTCTTGAATGCTTTAATCGGCGTGAATCGCGCATTCACGCGGCGCCGGCCGAATACGCGATTGAGCCGGGCGCTTCTGGGCGATGTTCATAAGGCTTTCGGCGGCGAATTGCGGGCGCTTTTTGTCGGCGGCGCTTTTACGGAGCCTGCAACGCTGCAATTTTTCTACGATCTTGGAATTCTTGTGGGCAATGGGTACGGGTGTACCGAGGCCGGGACCGTCAATACGCTGAATGATTTCAAACCGTTTCGAGCTGACACCGTCGGGAAACCGCTGCCTGGTGTGGAAGTGAAAATTATCTCGCCTGACGCCGATGGAATCGGCGAAGTCGCGGTGCGCGGCAAGAATGTGATGTCGCACTATCTCGACGATCCGGAAATGACCGCGGAAGTGCTGGTGGATGGCTGGTTGATGACCGGCGATCTTGGGCGGCTCGACGCGATGGGGCATTTGCAGCTCTTCGGGCGGAAGAAAAACATGATCGTCACCGAAGAGGGCAAGAATATTTATCCCGAGGACATCGAAAATGTATTCGAGGGAATCGCGGTGAAGGAATTCTGCGTGTTTGCGGCAAATTATCTTTGGCCGCAGCGCACGATGGTCGGCGAGCAGTTGGTGCTTGTGGCGCATCCTGACGAGGGCCGCGCCATCGACGCCGGGTTGCGTGCGGAAATCGCAGAGCGGAACCTGCGGTTGTTGAATTACAAGCGCATCAGCGGAATCATTCTGTGGGAGAAGGATTTTCCGCGCACCGCATCCGTGAAAATCAAGCGCAACGTGCTGGCCGAAGACATTCGCGGAGCGCTCGATCGCAGCGCTATCCAGCCGCTATGAACGAGCGCTTCCTCGCGATCGTCAATCCGGCCGCGGGCGGCGGACGCTCCGGCAAGCTGGCGGCGAAGGCCCTCACGGATTTGTGCGCGAAAGGCGTCGATTTCGAGATCCGCGAGACGCGCGCATCGGGAGAGGCCACGCGCATCGCACGCGACGCTTATTGCGAGGGCTGGCGGAAATTCGTAGCCGTCGGCGGCGACGGCACTTCTTATGAAATCGTGAATGGACTATTCCCCGAGTGCCTCGGAGGCGAGCGGCCGGCGCTTGGATTCCTGCCACTGGGCACGGGGAATTCGTTTCTGAGGGATTTCAACCAGAACGGCGCGCAAGGCGCGGCGGAGGCGATCGTCTCAGGCCGCAAGCGGCGTTGCGACGTGATGCGGCTGGTGTATAACGGCGGCGAGCTTTACTACATCAATCTTCTAACGCTGGGATTTGCCGCTGACGTCGCGGCCACAACGAATCGGCGATTCAAGGCCTTTGGCGAAGTGGGCTACATTCTCGGCGTGCTTACTTGTCTCGCCCGGCTCGATCGACGGCCATTTCCTCATCGGCTCGCCCCGAATGCAGAGTACGACCGGCGGCGTTGTCTTTTTCTTGCCTTCAACAACAGCCGATTCACCGGCGGCAAAATGATGATCGCTCCGAAAGCGGCAACCGATGACGGACTGCTCGAATATGTTCGCTGGGGCCCAATCGGCCGGCTGGGATTGCTGCGGAATTTGCCGACGCTTTTTGACGGGACACACATCGAACATCCTCTCGCTTCGCGCGCAGCTGTTCAGCGCGTGGATTTCGATCTCGATCGCCCGGTTACGGTGATGGTGGATGGCGAAAGCCTGGAGCTGCAGCTTCAGAGCATCGCGGTGCTTGCGGGCGCGCTGGATGTTTACGCATGAAGAAGGCGTGGCTCGCAGTCCGCTCCGTCATTTTATGGATTCTAAGCGGGCTGCATTTTTTCATCGTTTGTACCTTCCTCGTGGTCCTCGCTGTTTTCTTCGATCCGCGCAAAAACGATTGGCCGCAGCGTGTCTTCTTTCGCAATATTCTGCGCGTCGCGGGAGTGAAATTTGAGGTCAAGCGCGCCCCGGGATTCGATTCGCAGCAAACGAGCATTTTCATCAGTAATCACGTAAATCTTTTCGACGCTTTCGTGATTTATTCGGCGATTCCGCAGTTCGTGCGCGGCTTCGAGCTGGAGTCGCACTTCAAAATCCCCGCCTACGGCTGGATGATGAAGCGCTTTGGGAACATTCCGGTTCCCGATGCGCCGAGCCGCGCGGGGCTTGAGGAAATGACCCGGCGCGCCAAAGTGGCGCTCGACTCCGGGGTCAGCCTCATCGCTTTCGCGGAAGGCTCGCGAACGCGCGACGGGCACGTCAGCGAGTTCAAAAAGGGCGTTTTCAATATTGCTCAAAGATTTGGGGCGCCGATTGTGCCAATGAGCATTGTGGGCTCCTATGAGTTTTTCCGGACCGGCAATTGGATTCTCTATCCCGGTAAAATCACCGTGATTTTGCACGACACGATCGACACGACGGGCATTACGCGTGACGACATCGATGAATTGCGCGATCGGGTGCGCGCAATCGTCTCCGCGCCGGTAGAGGAGTTTATGCGGACGCGGACGGCTCCGTAGCGCCGGCGTCTCTGCCGACATCCGACGAGCAAGGAACACCGCCAGCATTCGCCGCACGCGCGGACTGAGGACGACGGCCTGCGCCGCGCTTTTTATCCGGGTGCGATTGCTAAGTCCAAAAAAGCGGGGTCTAACTAGCAGGATGGGGGTTCCGACTGGCGCTTCGTAAGGAACAAGCCGCCTTAAGTCAGATATTTTGATCCCAGGCCCCACGAACTCTTCGGAGCATGGCCGGATAGATGATCCATCTTCGGAACGGATCGATTAAGCCCATGTACAAGGGCGTAATCCACGTTCTTCGTTGCACGTAAACCGCGAAGTAGAAGCGATAGCTACCGGCCCCTTCAGTGAGCGCGCTGAGGGCCGCGGCATGGACGGTACGATTGTGTACCTCGAGCAGCTGTTCGTTTTCGAAGCGATAGACAACGCGGAAGAGTCCTTCTGGCGTTCCCGGTACGACGGAAGAACGAGCGCGATCTTCTGCGGTCAGGCGGCTGCTAAACGAAGCCGCCAAGGCATCCTTCGGCTCGGTTTCAAGCCGAAAAATGCGTCCCAGGAAAAATCGCAGACGAAAAAGCGCGCGGGCCATTGGGGGAAGTCTGTTGATCTTCGAATCTGCTGCGTTCGAATCACGGCGACTCATTCGGCGCAGAAAATCAGAAAGGGTAATGCCATCGCGGCGCGTCGGCAGATCAACCGCCCAGACGTCGTGCAGCGGGACGCCGGCGAGTAGCGAGTGCGCGCGAAGCGGCAGCGCGTAATACTCGTCGGGAGAAATCTGCGGCATCTTTTCTTCCTATCTGCTCGTTGAACCGGAAATTCCTTTTTGAGCCGGGGCTAGGATGGAGAGGACGCCCCAGCCTCGGGCAGCGTGCGGCCGGCTCGCAATTCCTGCCAGGTGTAAATGACGCGGTGAATCACGGTCAGGGTGGAAATCGAGGCGATGACCCAGAGAACCGGGGCCATGCGATTGAAGATGCCACCGAGGATTAGGAGCACCAGACGCTCGGGGCGCTCCATGAAACCTACTTTGCAAGTTGGAATGAGCGATTCCGCGCGGGCGCGCGAATAGCTGACCATAAAGGAGCTAGCCATCGCGACTGCGGCGAGGGCCATGTAGAAGGGCCGGCCAACCAGCGTGTAATAAACGACCAAGCCCATGTATAGGGCTAGATCGGAATAACGATCGAGCGTGGAATCGAGGAAGGCACCGAAGGCCGTTACGCGTCCCACACGTCGAGCGACCTGCCCATCAGCCATGTCGAGGAATCCGGCGAGAAACAAAACGGCGGCGGCCTGAAGGAACTTCCCTCTGGCGAATAGCACGGCCGCCCAGCTGTTCACGGCGAGCGCGAAAAACGTGAACATGTTCGGAGTTATGCCGGTAGCGGCGAGACCGCTCACTACGTGCTTCAGCAGCCAGCCTGCGCCTTCGCCGATCCAGTAGGTGGCTGGATGGCTCGATTCTTTGGATGATGCGATGGTTTCGTCGCTCATTACTGGATGAAATGATATGTCACGCGCGTCCGGTGCTCAAGAGCGCGCAATGGAAAATCACTAGCGGGGTTGAGACACACGGATGAAGCCAAATTCATGGCTCGTCACAGAGAAAATCATTCTTTGGTCAGATTATCCCCAACATGGCGGTGGCGAATGATCATATAAATGGCGACCGCTCCGATCATTGCGATAGCCGCGCACCAAATCAGAGACGTATACATCTCGCCGATCCAAACCTTCGAAGCTAGATCAAGCTGCCAATCGTTTAGCAAGCTAGAACGGAAGATTCCATAGCTCTCCCACAGATCGCGCGGGGTCGAATAATCGCTCAGCATGAATGCGTGCGGGTAGTAGCTGAGGTACAGCACAGCGCTTGAGGCGGTCCATAGCGGCGGAGCAAATTGCAGCTTGGCCACGATCCCGTCTAGGAGCGAACTTCTGGCCGGCCTTCGTCGGCGAAAAAGGGCAAGAAGAAGCCAAAGCAAAGAACCTGATGCGAAAATCAGGAACGCAAGGGACGAAATCATTACCAGGCGCGCTTCCCTTGCCCGTGACTTGTACATTCCACGATCGCGCTCAGAAATGTTGGCGCGCATTGCGGTCAACTGAGTGGCGAAGGATTCAAATGTGGCGGATTCTCGATCCCGGCCTTCGCTGCGCAGCACCGAGCTGAGGCGCCGGTAGGCGTCCGTGGAAAGAGCCATACCTACGGATTGAACCAGCCGTGTCGAATCACGTTGAAGAGCGTCACCGAATTGCGCGACGGATTCGTATTTCTCTCTCGCTATCTCCAAGTGTCCGGCTATCCCTGCCGCGCCCGCGTCGTCGAGTTCGTACTCTCCTGCGCGCTGGATGCTGAGCAGATCTGGCAGCTGCACGGAAGCAGATGCCAGCAACAGGAGTTCGGGCCGATCAGGATGGGTTTCCTCGAGCACCGCGCGATCCAATTGGAATTGGCGCGCGGCATAGGAGTCCATCCTCGGCGCCGCAAACGCTTTTTCCATGAGGTTCCGCCAATCCCGGTCTCCGCGAATAGAGTCGTACAAGTCTCGCGGGACTACGACGCTGCTGACACCGTGCCTTGTCGCAAACTTCTTCACGAAGAGCTCGCCCTCCAGCAACAATGGGAACGCATTACCTGGATCCCATGCCTTGAGGCGTGCGATCCAGAAGCTCAAATCGTGCGCATCCGACGAATTGGATCGAGCGAATCTCACGGTGACCCATGTCCACTTCGGATCAAGAGAGATGGCGCGCAGGGCGGCTTTTTCTGCTTCCGACATATCAGGGTCGTGCAATGCCGTGAATGCGAGGGTACGGCCATACTTTTCAAGATCGCCGCTCTGCTCGACTCGCACTAAGTCCGTTTGCGAAATCCGGGCGGACTTCCAGAGTTCCGGGGCCACGACGGGCAGAGTCAGGAGTGCCTGCCGAGACGCCGGCAGGACACTTAAGAGAGCCGCGATCGCGAGCAATACCCAGACCGCGGCGCGCCTGGGAGAAAGCACACCACGCTGTTGCCACAACGGCAAACGTGCGCCTTCCACCGCAGCGAAGAGTTCGTGGCGTAGCTTTTCCCAATCTGCAAATTGCGCTAGGGAAGTCTGGATCGCCTGAGTCTCGCCGGCGCCCAAAGCGCGAGCCTCTTCATATTTGGCTTCGAGTTGCTGTGCGAGCTCTTCGAGTATCTCTTCAGCGCGGCTATCGCCAATCGGTAACGGAGCCAGCTTGCTGCGAAGGAGCAATCGCCAGTCAGGCATGACGGACCTCGCGGAGTGGGCCAATTATGCGATTGATAGCGAGAGCGAAAGCGCGCCAGCGGCTGTGCTGTTGGGCGAGAACTTTACGACCGCTCGAGGTCATGCGGTAGAAGCGACGGCGGCGGCCTCCCGACGGCTCCCACTCGCCGCGAATCCAGCCGCGACGCTCGAGGCGGTAGAGAGTCGGATAAAGCGAGGCCACATGAAAGCGGATAATGCCGTGGGAGCGCGATTCTATTAGCTTGCCCAACTCGTAGCCGTGCCTCGCCTGCTCGGCCACCAGCGCCAAGATGAGCAGTTCGGTACTGCCCTTTTTTAATTCTTGATTAGCTTGCGGCTCCATATATTGCAATCATATATGTGCTATCGGTAGTGTGTCAACAGAGTTTCTATCGGGCAATGAGAGGCCAGCTTTCGTCTACAGCCGGCTGAAGGTATTAGTCCTTTTTTGGAGGGGTGAGCATTACGACCGGGATGTTTGCTTTTTGAACCTGGTCGTTGAAGGACCACAGGTCCGTTTCTTTGATGTCCTTCCATTTTGCGAGCTGCTCGTCGAGGCGGCGATTCAGTTCGTCGAACACTTCGTACGACGATTGAGTAGGAGCCGCATCGGCACTGTTGACGGTGCTGGATAGCGCCATCAACTGGTCGGCTACCTGGATCGGATAGTTGAGCGGATCCTCAGACGATTTCGATTTGGGCTGGATTATGGATTCCTCTACCGCGTTCATCTTTTTCACCAGCTCTTGGGCGGCTTTGGTAATGTCGGCATGTGAAGCATCGCCTGCCAAACGCTTTTGCAGAGCTTCGAGCTGGCCGCGCACGTCGCGCACCTCGTTGACGGCATCGTGAGCCGCGGAGACGCGATCGCGGATTTTCAGCGCCAGATCGAGCTGCTTTTTGAGATCTTCCGGCGATGTTGTGGCGCGTGGATCGAGCTTCACTTCGACCGGCTGCGTATAGCTCTTCCCCGCTACGGTTAGCTTGAGCTGAAATGTGCCCGGAAGCACGCGCGGGCCGTCGGTTCCACCGCCCCAGGCGACGGTGCGCGGCACCTTGCCGGCTTCCTCGTAGCGCAAATCCCAGGTGAAGCGATTCAGTCCTGGTTCGGTGGGCAGCAAATCGGCCGGCTCCTCAGGCTCCGCTTCTTCGCGGGGAAGTTTTTCTTCATCCTTCTTTTTGCTCGAGAATTTGCGAATGAGATTGCCGTCAGCATCGAGGACTTCGAGCTCGATCGGATCCTTGGGCTTTGATTTCAGCGAATAGTCAATGATGGCGCCGTCCGGCGGATTGGCGGCGAGCGGCCAGTTTGCCGGCACATGAAAAAAGCCGCCATGGAAGCGAATCGCCGCAGCCGGCGCGTAGAGATGAACGTCCTCGGATTCAACCGCGTCGGTGATTTCGCGCAGCGGCGCGATGTCGTCGAGAATCCAGAACGCGCGACCGTGCGTTGCGACGATCAGATCATCGCCGTGAACTGCGAGATCGTGAACTGGCGCAACGGGCAAGTTGAGCTGCAGCGGCTGCCAATGTGCACCGGCATTGAAAGAAACGTAGATGCCGGTCTCCGTGCCGGCGAAGAGCAGTCCCGGATGCTTGCCATCCTCGCGCACGACGTGAACATAACTGCCGGCGGGCAGACCATTGGCGATGCGCGACCACGATTTTCCAGAATTCGTGGTGGCAAAAATGTAAGGCTGATAGTCGTCGAGGCGATGGCGATCTACAGCTACGTAGGCGGTGCCGGCATCGGCGCTGGATGGCTCGATGATGCTTACTGTGCCCCACTCGGGCAGATCGCGCGGCGTGACATCGCTCCAATTCTGACCGGCGTCACGCGTTAGGTGCACCAGGCCATCATCGGAGCCGACCCAAATCACGCCTTTCTCGACGGGCGATTCGGCGATGGCGAAAATGGTGCCGAAGTATTCGACGCTGGTGTTGTCTTTGGTGATCGGGCCTCCTGTGGATTGTTGCTTGGACTTGTCGTTGCGCGTCAGGTCGGAGCTGATGATGTTCCACGTGGCGCCGCCATCGCCGCTGTGGAACAGGACTTCGCCCCCGAAATAGAGCGTGTTGGGATCGTGAGGCGAGATGGCAATCGGAGCAGTCCATTGAAAGCGGTGCTTCAACTCGCCAGCGCCTGCGCCCATCGGATTCAGTGGCCATGGAGAGATATCCTGCGTCTGGCCGGTGGATTTATCGAAGCGTGTGATCAAACCATCGTAGGAGCCAGCGTAAACAACATTGGCGGTGCGTGGGTCGGGAATGACGAAGCCGCTCTCGCCGCCCCCGACGTCATACCAATCTTTCTGTCCAATGGCACCGCCATCGCTGCGGCTGGCGATGGCGACGGTAGAGTTGTCTTGCTGCGCGCCGTAAACGTAATAGGGGAAGCGATTGTCCGTCGCGACGTGGTAGAACTGCGCCGTCGGCTGGTTGCTTTGGGCGCTCCACGTTTTTCCGCCGTCGGTCGAGATGGTCGCGCCCCCATCGTCGCCTTCAACCAGGCGATTCGGATTCGAAGGATCGATCCACAGATCGTGCCGATCGCCGTGCGGCGCGGGCAAAATCTGAAACGATTTGCCGGCGTCGGTAGAGCGGAACATGCCGGTGTTGAGGATATAGAGGCTGTCGGCGTTTTTCGGATCGGCGTAGAGGTGTGTGAAATACCAAGCGCGCTGGCGGAAGCGATGATCGTCGTTGATTAGCGCCCATGTTGCGCCTCCATCGTCGGAGCGATAGAGGCCGCCTTTTTCGGCTTCAATCAGGGCGTAAACGCGGTTGGAGTCCGCAGGCGAGACGCTGACTCCGATCCGTCCGAGAACGCCTTCGGGCAGGCCATGGCCTTCGAAACGTTGCCAGGTGAGACCCGCGTCGCTCGATTTATAGAGGCCGCTGCCGGGCCCGCCGCTCTCGAAACTCCACGGCGTGCGCAGGGCTTGCCAAAGCGACGCGTAAAGGATGTGGGAATTGTTGGGATCGAAGATGATGTCAATGGCGCCAGTTTTTTCATCTTTGAAGAGGACGTTTTGCCAGGTTTTTCCGCCGTCTGCGCTGCGATAGACGCCGCGATCTTTGTTCGGCCCGAATGCATGGCCGAGCGCGGCGACGAACACTATGTCGGGATTGTGCGGATCAACTACGATGCTGCCGATGTAGCGCGTGTCGTCGAGACCGATGTGCGTCCAGGTTTTGCCGGCATCGAGAGATTTGTACACGCCGTTACCGAAGGAGATGTCTCCGCGAATGCAGGCTTCGCCTGTTCCGACGTAGATGATATTGGGATCGGATGGCGCTACCGCGATCGCGCCGATCGAGGCAATCGGCTGTTTATCGAAAATCGGCGACCAAGTGAGACCGCCATCGGTCGTCTTCCAGACGCCGCCGGCGACCGCGCCGAAGTAATAGATATTCGGCTCGTTGGCGATGCCGGTCACGGCGAGCACGCGTCCGCCGCGGAACGGTCCGATCAAGCGCCACTTCATTCCTTTGAGCGTATCGTCCTTGAGCGATTGCGCTGCGACGGCCACCGCGCACAAAACGCACACCAGAACACCTGTCGCCAGGCTCGAAATCCACGATCGGCCCAAATTCATTTCAACTCCCCCCAATCGTCCGAGGGATTCTATCGCGGGCGGCGAAATGGAGCGAATGGGAATGTCGGAAGCCTCGCGTGCTGTGCCGACGGGCATGGGGCCGTGTTCATTGACTTGGCTCCGGCACCAACCTAAGATGTGCGGCCAATGGTGGATTCCTCGTCTTTGATCGGCCGCACGATCTCCCACTACCGCATCATCGAGAAGTTGGGCGGCGGCGGGATGGGTGTGGTGTACAAAGCCCAAGACAGTCGGCTTGACCGCGCGGTGGCTCTAAAATTTCTTCCCGACGACGTAGCGCACGACGCGCTTGCTTTGGAACGCTTCAAACGCGAAGCCAAAGCGACCTCCGCTCTGAATCATCCCAACATCTGCACGATATATGACTTTGGCGAGCAAGATGGACGCGCCTTTATCGTGATGGAATTTCTGGATGGCATGACCTTAAAGCATCGGATCGGCGGCCGGCCGATGGAGACGGAAGCCATCCTCGATTTGAGCATTCAGATCGTGGAAGGGCTCGAAGCTGCGCACGGGCAGGGCATCATCCATCGCGATGTCAAGCCCGCCAACATTTTTGTCAGCAAGCGCGGGCACGTGAAAATTCTCGATTTTGGTTTGGCGAAATTGACGGAGATGCACGGAGCGGCCGCCGCGCAGGACACGCTTCCGGCGGATGCCATGGCACCCGCAAGGCCAGAGTTCCTCACCAGCCCGGGAACCGCGATTGGCACGGTCGCTTACATGTCGCCCGAGCAACTCGCCGCCAAGGAACTCGACGCGCGGACGGATATCTATTCGTTCGGTGCCGTTCTGTATGAAATGGCGACGGGGACAACCCCATTTCGCGGGGACACTCACGCTCTGATCACCGACGCGATTCTTCATCGCGCTCCAGCAGCTCCCATCCGTTTCAATCCCGAGATTCCACCGAAGCTGGAAGAAATCATCGGCACGGCGCTTGAAAAAGATCGCGACTTGCGCTTCCAAAGCACCGCAGAACTCCGCGCGGAGCTCCGGCGGTTGAAGCGCGACATCGATTCCTCGCGACAGAGCACGCCAAAGTTTGAGCGCGAGGAAGACACCGGTTCACAATCCGGGATATCGGCTTCCAGAACCTCGCTCACCGTGAGTCCCACAGCTGGAAGCTCTGCGACACAGCAGTCTGCGCGCAGCGTGCCTCGCGAGACCGCATCGCTTCCGCTCGCGCGGCAGCGCGTTCCACGAATCGCCGTCGCGGGACTGATCCTTGGGATTCTTCTCGGGGCTGCTCTAGGTCTCTTCCTGGGCAGAAGATTTTGGCAGAGCGGTGCGCCCAGGTACGTTCAACTGACTTTCGGGCGAGGGTTCGTGCGAACGGCGCGATTTGCTCCTGATGGGCAGACGGTTGTGTACAGCGCCAGCTGGAGCGGCAATCCCTCCGACATTTTCGTAACAAGCCGGGCCAGCCCTGAATCGCGGGATCTCGGGCTTCCTGGAAGCGAACTTCTGAGCGTCTCTTCGACCGGCGAACTGGCCATCTTGATCAACAGCCGGGTGACCGGTCCATTCAGTGTCAACGGCACACTCGCTCGTGTGCCGATTACTGGAGGCGCGCCGCGGGAATTGGAAGAGGCCGTCGAATGGGCCGACTGGGCGCCGGACGGCACCGATCTTGCGGTGGTGCGGAATGTTGGCGGGCAGGATCAGTTGGAATATCCGGTAGGCAAAGCGCTCTACACGACCGCGGGATGGGTATCCAATGCGCGCGTGTCTCCGGATGGCCAAAGAGTAGGTTTCCTCGACCACCCTCTTCGCGACGACGATCTGGGATCCGTCGCAGTTGTTGACAAAGCCGGGAGCAAGAAAACACTAACGAGAGTTTTCGCTACGGTCCAGGGTCTTAATTGGTCAGCAGGCGGCGATGAGCTGTGGTTCAACAACGGGGGTGTTCTGCGCGCCGTGAGCCTCTCGGGCCGCGAGCGGGTGCTGGCTGCACTGCCCGGGTTCTTCAACCTCCATGATGTTCGGCGAGATGGTCGCGCGTTGATCGCACACGACGATCGCAGGCGTGGGATGATTTTGCTGGGCGCGAGTGACACGAAGGAACGCGATCTCTCGCTCTTCGACGTATCAGTTCTGGTGGACGTCTCCGCGGATGGAAAGACGGTGCTTTTTTTCGAAGGCGGCGCGGCTTCGGGACCCAACTATTCGCTTTATATTCGGCAATCAGATGGTTCGGCCGCAGTGCGATTGGGCGAAGGCCGCGGATTGGCTCTTTCGCCGGATGGGAAATGGGCGCTTGCCTCCAATCCGTCAACTCCGATGCAACTGACGCTCCTGCCGACCAAGGCGGGAGAACCGAAGCAGTTGCCGCCGGACGGGATCGTTCATCTGGCCGCCAGGTGGTTTCCGGATGGACAGCGAATTCTTGTGTCGGGAAATGAACCGGGGCACAACGTCCGGCTCTACGTCGAGGATCTGACAGGCGCAAAGCCGGAAGCCATTACGCCGGAAGCGATTGACCCAGCCGAATTCGCCATCTCGCCGGATGGAAAATTTGTCGCGGCGATTGGGTCCGATCATCACGGCGCAATCTACTCGGTCGATAAGAGCGCAGCGCGTCAGATCAATGGCATGGAAAGCAGAGATGTGCCCGTCGGTTGGAGTGCAGATGGCCAATCAATTTTTGTTTATCAGCGAGGCGCATTGCCCGCAAACGTGTACCGGCTGAATTTTCAAACCGGTCAGCGCATGCTCTTGAAACAACTCGTGCCGTTCGATTCTTCCGGCGTGTACCTGGTCGGACCAGTGCTGGTTACGCCTGACGCGAAGACTTACGTCTACAACTACCGCCGAGTGCTCTCCGACCTTAGTCTGGTCGAAGGCTTAAAGTGACATCGCGCAAAGTATTTCAGACAATGGAAATACGGCGAACCTGACATCTCCATTCTGCAAGAAACCAAGGCCGAGTACGCCAAGCTGCGATGACCTCTGATCTCCAGAGAAGGTCATGGTTTGACCCACATCGTGACGGCTAATTCTTTTTTCCCTGATTAGCCGTAATTTCCAACACTGAACCCCTGCCAGGGAGAGAGCCGTGTAGAACGCGATGACGTGGGCGTACTTCTAGTACCCGGGATTGCCGAGAGTGGAGTTGACGCATGAACTCCGACGGTAGTAGTTTAATTGTCCCCGCATCAGGAGGAGGGTTCGCCTGGATGCCGCAATGTGCAGACCGACTCTGACGCGAAACTCGGAATCAGGAGTCCGCAGACCGCGCCGGGAGATCTCGTCGCGCCCAAACACGAGTGTCGCCGTCCGCGTAATCGCAACGAGCGTGCGTCGTGACCCGTCACACCGAGCAAGCAAGGGCTGATCTGTTAGGGTCGCCGGTCCGCGTGGTTGGACTGGGGCGTCATCATTCGGTGGAGCTTCGGGGCGTCACGGAGCAAAACGACGACGGCGTGGATCGTCAGGAAATCCTGCGAGCCTGCAAGGTAGGCGAGGAACTGACTCTGGCACGCGGAACGAATCACAGCGGCAATCCTGAATCCTTAAGAATTCTCAGAAAGTCTGGAGTGGAGCTCGGGTTCGTCACGCCGCATACGGAAGTGGCCCAGAAGCTTGAAGAAGGCCGGAAATTCCGCGTCAAACTGGCCAAGATATATCCTTACCGGGGACACGGAGGAATGCAGGGAGCAGTTCTGGACTTCGAGGAAGTAAACATCTTTCCGGTCAGAGCCGAGGGAACGGGCCTGGCGACCAAATGGATCGTCGTGATCGGAATCGTCACCCTACTGATAGCCGGCGTCGCCGCAAAGCTTCTCGGTATTTTCTGAGCCTCACGCCAAGGCATATCCCACCGATTAAGATCGAAGAATAAACAGTCGGCGCGCATCCGTCTGTCTTCGGCTCTCAGGAGAACCGATACGACATACTTGTAATTGTCGGAATCGAAAGGGCTTGACAAAATTTTCCACCGTATTATAAACGCCGAAAGGTGTTGGGGGCGACTCGATCCGGTCTGGGGCTGCGGGAAGAGTACAAACCTAGGGGGAAACTACGTCCATGAGAACCGCAAGTGTGTGCTGTGCCGCTCTTATTTTGGCGCTGTTCTGTCTCGGTATAAACCAGGGACTGCGGGCGCAGGCTGTTACCGCGGAACTCTCCGGGCAGGTCACCGATGCTTCGGGCGGAGTAGTGGCGAAAGCCACAGTCACGGCGGTGAATACGGCCACCGGGCTTTCCCGGACGGTACAAACATCGGACGGCGGGCACTACTACTTTTCGGCTTTGCCTACGGGCAAGTACATCATCACGGTGGAGCACTCCGGATTCACAAAGGCGGAGCGCGAAATTACATTGCAAGTTGGCGAGGTAGGCTCGCTGGATATCACGATTGCCGTCGGCGCCACGGAATCGAAAGTCGTGGTGTCGGCCGCGAGCGAAGTGATTGAGCCGACGCGCACGCAGGTGAGCACCGTAGTCACCGAAAATCAGATTGATGAATTGCCGGTGAACGGCCGCGAATTCATTGATTTCGCGCTGCTCGCCCCGGGCGTACAAGTTGGCGACACGACCTCGGGGAGCACCGACGTAATCGTCGAGCCGGTGACGAAACTCTCTTTCGCCGGACAGAACATTCATTTCAATTTCATCGCCGTGGACGGAGCGGATGACATTTCCACGGCCTCCGGCATTCAGCGCGGCACTCCGCCGCAGGAATCGGTGCAGGAATTTCGTGTGGTAAACACCGACTATACGGCGCAATTCGGCCGCGCGGTCGGTGGCATCGTGAATATCATCACGCGCAGTGGAACGAACGAATGGCACGGATCGCTTTATGAATACGCGCAAAACAGCGCCTTTGACGCCATCAACCTGCTGGCTGCCCCGCATTTCCATGAGCTCAGCCAGAACCAGTATGGCGCGGCGATCGGCGGACCAATCCAGAAGGATGCGACGTTTATCTACGTGAATTATGAGGGCCAGCGGCGCGACGAATCGCCCACGTACAACTCCGCGGTATTGAACAACATCACGGCCATCAACAACGTCAAGACCACAGTCTTCGGCTTGCCAGCTGAAAATCTTTCCGTCCTTCGCGATTCCAATTATGACAATGGATTCGCTCGGCTGGACCACTCTTTCGGCCAAAAGCACTATCTCTACATTCGCTACTTCATCAACGACGACCGGCTGACCAATCAATCGCCGCTCAATAACGGTTTCGATTTGCCTTCGGCATTCAAGAACACCTTCATTCGTGACCAATCGGTGGCTGGCGCACTGACGTCGAACATCTCGCCGACTTGGATCAACGAGTTGCGCATGCAGTACGCCAACCGCCGCTTCGACTTCCCGGTGGTCTCGACGCAGCCGCACCTGGAGGTATCCAACGTCTTTGCCGTGGGCGTGAATCGCGGCAATCCCGATATTTACCGCGAGAATCGCTTCGAAGTCGTGGACAACGTTACGCACAACTGGGGGAATCACACCTTCAGCTTCGGCGGCGATTTCAATCGCGTGGGAACGTATGAATCGTTCCCGCTGTTCTATCCCTTCGAGGCGGACTTCGCGAACCTTCCGGCGTTCCTCGGAACGGATGGCGCGGCGGGATGTCCTGCGGGCGTTTCCTGCCCCGATCCCTTCGTGATTTTCTTCCAGCGCTTCAGCACCACGACCACGCCGGAGTTCACCGAACCCTCGATACTGGGCGGAACCGCGGTCTATCAGGGCGGGCCGATCTCGCAGGCGGTTCGCGATCAATCGTCCGCAACGCTGGATCACTATTACACCGGCTTTTACGGGCAGGAAAAGTGGCGCGCGACCAGCCGGCTAACTCTCAATCTCGGTGTACGCTGGGAATTCGAAAATTGGCCCTCCGGCGTCTTGAACACGCAGTGGAAGAATTTCGATCCGCGCGTGGGCTTGGCGTACAACATCGGCACTTCCCGCAACATCGTCTTCCGCGCGGGCTTCGGGCTGTTCCACGGGATCTTCCCTTCCCCGCTGCTGATGTGCCAGGAGCCCTCGTGCGGCGGACTCTCGAAGTATCCGGACCGCCCGTTCGAGGATTCTTTGAACGCGAAGACAGGACTCTTTACGTTCGCCAGTTCGCCGTTTATCAATTACCTGGGCCTGAATGCTCTGCTCACTCAAGGAACTTATCCGAATGGGACGCCGGAAGCATTCTGCCCCGACGGCTTCCTCGATTCCTGCGGATTTCTGCAAGATGCGACGATCGTGCGCTTCGATCAGGGCAGCAAGACGCCCTACGGTATCCAAGCCAGCGCCTCGATCGAATTCCAGCCGTTCAAGGACGCGGCGATGAGCATTTCGGGCGTTCACCTGCGCGGCGTGCATCTCGGCAGCTTTTTTAATGTCAACCAGCCTGACCCCAGCGGCACGGTTAAGGTCTTCACGTCTTCGGGGGCCAGCGGCTGCAAAGATGTGTACTACGACTTCTCTTCGCCCGAAAACCCTGCCGGACCAGTGCCTCCAACAAATTGCTCCGCCTACCCCGCGTCGTACGTGATTTCAGGCGTGCCGCATGTCGGGGGCGTTCCCGGTTTTCGTGACCCGCAATACAGCGTGTTCTTCGAAGCCACTTCGCGTTGGGATTCCGTGTACGACGGGCTACTCGTCAACTTCAACAAGCGACTGACTCACAACTTCGCGCTCGAATTCAGCTACACCTTCGCGCACTCGATCGACGACGGGCCGAATCCGAGTTTCGTGCTCATTCCTCAGGACAGTGGCAACCTGCAAGCTGAGCGCGGAAACTCAGCCGACGATATTCGTCACCGTTTCGTGGGAAACGCGACTGTTTCGGCGCCGCACGCGTGGAATGTGGCGCTGCGCGATTTCGCGTTCAGCACCATTCTGACGGTGCAGTCGCCGCTATGGTTCACGAAATTTGCCGGCTTCGACGTCAACGGCGACGTTTTCGGCAACAACGACCGCGTCGGATTTGAGCCCCGAGACACATACTCGGGTGACAGGCTCGCGGCGTTGGATGTCCGCTTGGCGCGCACGTTCCCGATTTACGAGCAATTCAAGCTGCAATTGATCGTTGAAGCGTTCAACGTCGCCAATACTGTGAACGTGCGCTATTTCAATACGAACTACGGTGCGGCGGACTTCTGTGGCCCGGATCCCGCAGCGCCAGGTTGTGCAGGGGCCCCGGCCTTTTTCAAAGACGGATCGCCGAATCCTTTGTACGGAACGCCCAGCGCCGTGCTCAATCCGCGGCAGTTGCAGTTTGCAGCCAAGCTGACTTTCTAGCCTCCCGCGTGAGGCTGGCTGCCGGGTTGGCGGCCAGCCTCACGTCTCTTCCCCGCCGGTATCCTTGGACTGATTTTCAAATCTCGCGAGAAAGGGTAGACTGCGCCGATGCGATTTGGAATTTACGCCGAAATTCAGACGCCTCCCGGCAAGCCTTTTTATGACATGACCTGGGAGATCATGCGCCAGATCGAGCACGCCGACGAAGTCGGCTTCGATGTGTACTCGACAATAGATCACCACTTCTTTCAGAAATTTTCGATTTCGGCGAACCCGCTGGCGATGTTTGCCGCGGCGGCGCAGCGCACCAAGCGCATCCGCTTTCGCACCGCGCTGCACACCATCCCGCTTGAAGATCCGCTTCGGCTTGCCGGAGAAATCGCCGAAGCCGACATTTTGACCAACGGGCGCCTGGAATGCGGCCTCGGCCGCGGCCATGCCTGGCTGTATTCCATGTCCAACGTCGCTCTCGAAGAGAGCCGCCCGCGCTACGACGAAGGCATCGAAATTCTCGTCAAAGCCTGGACCGAGGACAAATTTTCGTTCCACGGAAAGTGTTTCAATTTTAAGGATGTCACCGTCGTTCCCAAGCCCATTCAGAAGCCTTATCCGCCGCTCTACACCGGCGGCACGAGCGACATTACTTACAAGATGGCTGGCGAGCGAGGTTGGGGAATTTTTGTTCCCCCGCTACTGCCCTGGAAGGTTCTTGAGCCGCCGTTGAAAATTTACAAGGATGCCTGCGCGGCCACGGGCCATGAGCCCAATATCGTTTACATCCGGCCCGTTTATATTGACGAGGATGAAAAGCAGATTCGCAAAGAAGTCGAACAGGCGCTCTACAATTTCCTGGCGTTTAACGCCGCGCCCGTCGATTCGCTCAAGGATCCTGTCAAGCAGGCAGAGCTGAAGGCCAAGGGCTACGGGTTTTACGCCAGTGGCGCGCTGGAATCGTTGACCAAGCTGACCTACGACGAAATCGTGCAGCAGGAGATCGGTTTCATCGGCACACCCGAAAAAGTTCTGAACCAGGTGCGCGCGCTGCAAACTAAGGGCGGAATCGGCGAACTAGCCATCGTGTCGAATTTCGGCGGCTTGGAGCACTGGAAGAGCATCAAGACTCAGGAACTGTTCGCGAAGCACGTGATTTCGAAATTCCGATAAATGTAGCGCTGGCCTTTAAGGCCAGCATATTCGCGATGCTGCCGTCGAGATAAGGTACCGTCAGCGAGCGCGACTGTGGGATTTCGATCTTATTGGAGTTTCTGAATTAGACCTAAGATGCCGGCCTAAAAGGCCAGCGCTACAAAAAGCCATGTCATCGCATTCAGATGCGCTGAACGTTGCTTCATCGCGAGAGATCGCCGGCACATTCCCGGCGTTGAGCGCACGGCGGCTGCTGGTCATTGGCGGGATTGCTCTGATCCTTGCCGGGATGCTACTTGGCGATATCTTCGCAGTCTTCGTGCTGCATCAGAACGCCTCGAGCATTAATGAGAATTTGCTGGCGGCCACCAACGCAGTTGCCGCGCGCGATCCTTCCAGCGTTCCGCCGTACTTCACGGCCATCGGCAGCTTCCTCGAAAATCGCGGGACCAAAGTGGACGCGCACGTTCACATGATCGACTTCGGTTATCTGGCGCTGCTGTTGGCGCTGCTGCAACCGTTCGTCGCGTTCCGCGAATCCATGCGACGCAAGCTCGCCGCTCTTTTTCTCTTCGGTGCGGCGCTGCTGCCCGTGGGTGTATTCCTGATCCACTACGTGGGCCCCGTTTACAGTCCGCTCGAATCCATCGGCTGGGCCAGCATTTTTGCCGATCTGGGCGGATTCTTTGTTCTACTCGTCGCTGCCATCGAGCTGTTTGGTCTCTGGCAGTACCGCAGACTCTCTACCGAAGTTAAGCCCGCCGACGCCCTTCTCTCCGATCGTAGCCCGACGGCGCGCACTCTGCTCGCATGGGGCACGCTTCTGGTGCTCGCGGGATTTATTCACGGCTCCTACTATGCAGGCACGCAGCTCTACGCCAACGAAGCCAGCGATGTGGCGCTGCTGACGCAAATGACCAACGGCGCGCGCGACGTCGGAGCGCAAGCCGTTCAGGACTACGCGATGCTGCAAGGCCAGAAGGCGGTCAACGTCGCCGCGCACGCGCACATCATCGAATTCGGAATGCTGGCGATCCTGATGGCCTTTTTCCAGCCCTACGTTTTTCTCAGCGAACGCTGGAAGAAAATCTGGGTCGCGACGCTGTTGTCTGGCTCGGTAATCCTGCCGGTCTTCGTCCTCCTCGAACTGCGCCTCGGCCTCGTGGCAGGCGGCATAGCCGATATCGGCGGCCTGCTCGTGATCATTGCGCTCACCGGAATGCTCGCCGGAGTGGTGCGCTACACCGGCACTCTTGATGCGCCGACGTCAGGAGCGACACGATGACCCGTTCCGGCCGCTTTCTGGTCATTGGCGGATTGCTGCTGGCGGTTTGGGGCATGACTTACGGCTTGTATTACGCCGTCTTCGTCGAGCACCAGACGCTTGACAGCATCGGCGGCTCACTCACCGCAGCGTTCGTGCACGCAGCCGCACAAGCATCTCAACAATCACAGGATGCGATGCAAGCCTACGCGAATGCGAACTACGCGTATGTGCGCCAAGTGGATACGCATGGCCACTGGATCGGGCTGGGACTGCTATTGATTCTTTTGGGAGTGGCCTTCAGCCGCGTGGGCTTTTCTGAGTCTGTGCGATTTGGTTTAGCGGCTGCACTCCTTGCCGGCTCCGTGCTGTTTCCACTCGGCGTATTACTCGAGACGCTGAATCGCGGCTTGCTTCCTAAGGCCGTTGCGGTAGCGGGTTCGGCGCTGGTGATCGCTTCCCTCGCGGCGATAGCTCTAGGATTCAGCAGAAACCGAAGCGCGGCCTGAATGAAGCGCTGCTGCGGGAGCTGTGAACTTCTTCCGTTGCCGGCGAAACAATCGAACACATCGCCGGTAGGTTGTCATCGAATCGAAGTCCGTCCAAATGGCAACGTCGCCAACAGTCACGTAGCGAACGCGGCGCGGATCGCGATAAACGACTTCGCGCGCGGTGCGAGCCTTACGCAATTCGTTGCGCAATTCGCCAGAGCAAAGAATCGGGTGCCCCGCGCGAATTCCCTTCCGCGGCATGACGATACTCTTTCCCGGACCGCGATTCGCAAATGCTCGTACCAATCGCGAAACAAGCCCGGCGGTCAGCAGCGGTTGATCCACGGGATAGAGCAGGAAGGCAGCGCCGCCCGGCACTAGCCGCAATCCGGCCAAGAGCGAGCTGAGCTGGCCTCTCTGCCACTCGCGATTGAGTACGACCCGGGCGCCCTTTGGTACGTGCGGCCGAATGTCCTCTGCGCGATCCCCCAGCACGACGATCGGCCGCTCTAGACCCTCACAATTTTGTATGGCGAGTTCAAGCGCAGTCCGCCCTTCGAATTGCGCCAGTGGCTTCGGAAATTCAAGATGGGCAGAGCCGCCAGCGGCCAGAATGATGGGATACACTGCGATCCGGTTCATTTGCACACCAACAAACTATAAGATAGCGCCTCACGCTCATCAACGCGAATTCACGTTTGCCTGTTGAACCCCGGCGCAAGACGATTTAGAATCGGCAGCGCCACAGACGAAGATTTGCTTCCGGGTAGATCGCCCAAGACGGGAGCAGGGGAAGTTAGAAGCACCGTGTACCCAAGCGCATTTCGATACTACCGGCCCACAACTCTCGAAGAAGCCTCATCCATTCTCGCGGAACTTGGAGAAGACGCCAAGGCCCTCGCCGGTGGGCAAAGCCTGATTCCACTGATGAAGCTGAGGCTCTCGGCTCCGTCAGCCTTAGTGGATCTGAATTTCATCCCTAACCTGGACCATATTGCTCGCCAGAACGGAACGCTGCGCCTCGGCGCGATGACTCGCCACGCCGATATCGAGAATTCCGACGTCGCCGGCAAGATCGCTATCCTTCACGATTGCGCAGCCGGTATCGCCGATGTGCAAGTGCGGAATCGCGGGACGATTGGCGGTTCGCTTGCCGAGGCCGATCCGAGCGGCGATTGGGGCGCGGCGCTACTGACGCTCGACGCCGACGTTCACGTCGTTGGGCCCGGCGGCTCGCGCACGATTCCGCTTACCGATTTCTTTCGCGACGCCTATACCACCGCAATGATTACCGGCGAACTCGTGAAAGAAATCTCGGTACTTGCGCCGCCCAAACATCACGGAGGCGCGTTCATCGCCTTCAAGCGCTGCGCGCCGGTGTACGCCTCCGCGAGTGCTGCCGTTGGCCTGACGCTAGCCGAGAAGGATACCTGCAAGGACGCCCGAATTATTCTCGGCTGTGTTGGGCTTACCGCCATCCGCGCCGAGGAAGCTGAAGCAGCATTGCGCGGGAAGAAGATCACGCCGAAAACAATCGCAGCCGCTGGCGACGCGGCGATGGCCGCAGCCGATCCGCAACCCGACATGCGCGGTTCCGCGGAATACAAGCGAGTTCTCGTAGGCGCGCTGGTCAAGCGCGCCATCGATATTGCCGTGCGGCGCGCTGGCGGCGAACACGTGGAGGCCGGACACGAATATGCTGGAAGGATTTAATCGCGTCCCTATCGAAGTGCGCGTGAACGGCAAGCTCTACGAGCGTACCGTTGAACCGCGCATGCTGCTGGTTGAGCTGATCCGCGAAGAGCTGGATCTCTGCGGCACGCACATCGGCTGCGACACCACTTACTGCGGTGCGTGCACCGTCCTCCTGAATGGCGCGGCCGTAAAATCCTGCACCATGTTTGCCTTCCAGGCGCACAATGGCGAGATCACTACGGTCGAAGGCCTCGCCCAAGGCGATCAGCTTCATCCGGCGCAAAAGGCCTTCGCCGAAAACCACGGCCTGCAGTGCGGCTATTGCACGCCCGGCTTCCTGATGTCCACAGTGCAATTGCTCTCGCAGCATCCGCACCCGAGCGACAAAGAAATTCGCAAAGGCATCGCCGGAAACACCTGCCGCTGCACTGGCTATCAGAACATTCTGAAAGCAATTCGCACCGCGGCAAACGCGACTGCAGATTCTAGCGCCGCCAAGTGAGATGAAATGAAGATTGAATTCGGAGGAGATTTCATCGTCCCGCGCACACCGGACGAAGTGTACAATTTTCTCGTCGATCCCGAACGCTTCTGCACGCTTCTGCCCGACTATCAAAGCATGACCAAGCACGACGCCAAGAATTTCAGCGTGAATCTGCGCGTGGGCATCTCGCACATTCGCGGAAATGCCGTGGTGAAAATGACACTCGTGGAAGAAAATCCGGTGACGCACGCCCGCTATGAAGGCAAAGGAGACGTCCCCAGCGGAACGGCCACATTGATCGCCGGATTTCACCTCGAACCAAACGGCTCGGGTACCAAAGTGATTTGGAAAGGCGAATCGCAGATTGCCGGACGGCTTCCGTCCCTTGCAGGAGGATTGCTCCAGCCGCTGGCCAAGAAAAATATTCAGAAGGTGATCGATTCGTTGCAGAAAGCGCTGTCGTAGCGCTCGGGTCGCGGGATTCTGAAATGTAGGGCCCGGTCTTTGGCTGGGCCTCTTAGATTGCGGAGTCGGATCCGGAATGAAAGGTTGAAACGAGTGAAGAAGAAGGCCAAAACCTCGCGCGCCCCGCGCCGCCCGGCGTCCGCAGCAAAGGCGAGCAAGAACGGTCACGCGCCCGCGGGCAAATATGTGGGCCAGCCGATCAAGCGCCGCGAGGAAATCCGCCTCGTTCAAGGCAAGGGCAGTTTCGTTGACGACAAGAAGTTTCTCGGCATGGTGTACATGAAGCTGGTGCGCTCCCCATACGCGCACGCGCGCATTACGCGGCTCGATATATCGCGCGCCGCGGCAGCCGAAGGCGTCCTCTGCACACTGACCGGCCCAGAAGTGGTTTCGCTCACCAAGCCGTTCATCGAAATCGGCCCAGGCGTCGGCCAGACCATCGAAGATTACGCGATGCCTACCGACAAGGTCCGCTTTCAGGGCGAGCCAGTCGCTGCCGTAATCGCTGAAACGCGCTTCGCTGCCGAAGATGCCGCCGATCTCGTCGAAGTCGATTACGACATTCTTCCGCCGGTCCTCACCGCCGAAGATGGCCTCGCCAACGAATCCATCATCCACGAAAAGGCCGGCACAAACGTCATCTATCACGACGTTTTTGAATTTGGCGACATCGAGAAAGCCTTCAAACAGGCCTCACACGTTGTGAAAATCGGCCGCATGCATTTCCATCGCTTCTCCAGCACGCCGCTCGAGAACAATGCCATCATCGGCGCGTGGGATCCCAGGGATAATCGCATCAGCTATTGGTCGAACAATTCCTTTCCCGCTTTCGCCGCACAATTTCTTTCTTCCGCGCTCGGCGTGGGCATCGATCAGATTCACATGCAGAGCATCGACATCGGGGGCGGCTTCGGCATTAAGATCACCAACTATCCCTACATGGCTCTCTGCGCCCTGGCCTCGCGCAAAATCGGCGGGCGCCCCGTGAAATGGACCGAGACGCGCTCCGAGCACATGCTCGCCAGCGCCCACGGCAACGAACGCACATTTTTCGACACGCGCGTAGCTCTCGATAAAAATGGCGTCATCACCGCCATCGATTCCCGCCACGTGGACGATTGCGGCGCTTTCCCGCGCTACGAGCCGGCTGGCTGCGTCATTTGGGCGCAGGTTTTACCCGGCGCGTATCGCTTCAGGAATGCCCGCTTCGATTTCTCGCAAATTGTCTCCAACAAATGTCCGGTCGGCCCGAATCGCGGCTATTCGCGCATGCAGCATCTCTGGTTCCTCGAACGCGTCGTGGACATCTGCGCCCACAAGCTCGGCATCCCGGCCGACGAATTCCGCACGCGCAATTACATTCGCAAGGATGAATTCCCGTACACCACGCCAAACGGCTGTATTTACGATTCCGGCGATTACGCTCGTATGCTCGATGTCGCAAAAAAACTAATCGGCTGGGACAAGTGGGTCAAGGAGCGCGAAAAAGCCCGCAAAGAAGGCCGCTATCTGGGAATTGGTATTGGCACCACGCTCGATTCCGGCACCAACAATTTCGGCCAGGTGCAAATTATAAATCCCTACGCCCCATTCTCCGGCCAATCGAAAGCCGCGCTCGCGAAACTCGATATTTACGGCGAAGTCGTCGTCAGTCTTGGCTCGGTGCCGCAAGGACAGGGCCACGAGACGATCGCCTCTCAAATCGTCGCCGAATCGCTGAATATTCCGCCAGAGATGGTGAAAGTTCGCCCTGGTTTCGATAGCGAACAGAATGTTTACACCGGCCATACGGGAACCTACGCCAGCCAGTTTGCCGTCACCGGCGCTTCCGCCATTCACGGCGCCGTCGAGCAACTAAAATCCGAGATGGCTCGCGTGGCCGCGTTCACGCTGAAAACCAAAGAGAAGAATCTCGAATTCGGCATCGGCGAGCAGGGCCCTGAAGTCCGCATTCGCGGCACAAAGAAATCGATCAACTACTGGGGCATCGCCAATCTAGTCTTCGTCAACAATGCATCCCTGCCGATGGAGATGGCTGACGTTACTCTAAATTGCCGCTACGTATATCGCGCTCCCTTCAAACTTCCCGACATCAAGCGTAAATATGGAAATCTGACGCTTACCTACGCCGCGCAGCTTCACATCGCCGTAATCGAGATCGATCGCGAAACCTTTCAGCCGAAAATTCTCGCCTACGCCGCCGTGGATGATTGCGGCCGCGCCATCAATCCGATGATCGTCGAAGGTCAAGTTCACGGCGCCACCGCTCACGGCATCGGCGCCGCGTTAATGGAAAATTGCGCTTACGACGCCGAAGGCACGATGCTCACCAGCACTTACAGCGATTACACGCCGATCACCGTCATGAACATGCCCGATCTGCTCTACGGCCACATCGAATCGCCTTCGCCCTTCAGCTACAACGGCGCGAAAGGCATGGGTGAAGGCGGCGCCGCGCCGGTGCACACCGTCAGCGCGGCGTTGCAGGATGCACTGGCGCAAACCGGCGTCATCATTTCGGATTCTCACAACAATGCGGAAACCATATTTCAGGCGCTTCACGAGCATCGCGCCAGCATTCCCGTCGAAGTCGAGAGCCGGGCAGTCGCAAAATGATCGTGCGCGTCATACGCGAGCGAGAATTCGGCCCTAGGGGCGGGGCTTGCTCCGCTCTCTTCGAACCGCCGTCACGCCACGAACCAAATCAATGTCCGTACTCATCTGCCTAACGCCGCGAGCCTTTGATCCATGCCTCGAATCGGCATCATCGGATGCGGCTCAATCGGCTCTCTCTACGCCGCTCATCTCGCCCGCGTCGCCGAGGTCCACGCCTTCGTCCGTCGCCCCGAGCACGCCCGCGCCCTCAATGAAAACGATCTCTGCGTCACCGGCACGCACAAATTTTCGGTACGCATCCGCGCCACTACGAATCCAAATGAATTTCCCGATTGCGATCTGGGCATCGTGAGCTGCAAAGCCACACAAACGGAAGACGCTCTCAAGCCTGTTGCCAACAAATTCCGCAGCGGCGCGGTTCTCTCCGCGCAAAACGGCCTTGGCTGCGAAGAAATCATCGCCGATCTCACCAAATCAAAAGTCATCCGCGGCACCACCTTCATGAGCGGCACGCGCCACAGCGACACTCACGTCCAATACGAGCTCGACACCGAAACCTGGATGGGTCCTTTCGAACCCACCGGCACGCCATTCTCCGTGGTAAAAACCGCGGCCGATTGGATCATCGCCTCGGGCCTGAAAGCGGTCGCTCTCGAAGACGCCAAGCCCGCTCAATGGTCCAAGCTAATTTTTAACGCCTCGGTCAATTCCGTCTCTGCGCTCACCGAACTTCCTCACAGCGCACATTTCTCGCAAGAAGATGAATTCGACGATCTCGGACATCTCCTTCACGCGCTGATCAACGAAGGCAAGGACGTCGCAAAAGCCCTCGGCATCACGCTCCACGAAGATCCCTGGGAGATGAACAAAATCGGCGCCCGCACCGATCATCCGCCCTCGATGCTCTACGACGTCCGCCATCATCTGCCCACCGAAATCGATTTTCTAGGAGGCGCCATAGCCCGCGAAGCCGCGCGCATCAATTACCCGGCCCCGTTACACACGGCCCTGTACCGGTTAATCCGCGCCAAAGAAGATTCCTGGACCTTCAAACCGAAAGGAGCAACGTAACGCCGGCTGCCAGCCGGCGTTTCTCCGCGCCAACATCTCTGACAAGATTCATTCGAGCAGTAAGTTAGCAGCAATCGTAGGGGCGGGGCTTGCTCCGCCCTCTTCGAGCAAAGTGATTGAACAGGAGAAAAACCGACGCCGTACTAAAAGCGCGAATTCACTCACCATGTCTTACCCACTCGATCGCGAAAAATGGACGCGCCTTCATCGCGCCATGTCCGATAAAGACCTCGACGCCGTAATCGCCCGCGCCCCCGACAACGTCCTCTACCTCACCAACTACTGGACCATGAAAGGCTACGAAATCGTCGTCTTCCCTCGCGAAGGCGAACCCATGCTCGCAGTCCTCGAGCCCCAATTCCACGAAGCCCAACGCACCGCCTGGAATAAAGACGTCCGCGAATACAAGTTCTATCACCCCTCCGATCCGCGCCCTCCAACGGCACGCTCGCTCGATGTCGCACTCGAATTCCTCCGCGAGAAAAAACTCACCGGCCGCATCGCCGTCGAGCTCAATCAAGGCTCGCAAATCTGCGATCGCATGGTCGGCGAGCCAACCGGCTACACGCAGGGCTATTTCGACGCCTTCCGCAGCGCCGCCAAAGAAGTCATCGACGCCGCGCCGCTTCTCGCCGAACTCCGCATGATCAAAACCTCGCAAGAGATCGAGCGCATGCGCATCGCCAATGATCTCGCCGCCATCGGCATGGCCTACGCGCGCGAAAATATTCGCCCCGGCATGAAAGAAAGCGAAGTCGCCGCCATGATCGAAGGCCACATCCACTCCGTCGGCGTCGGTTATCAAGGCAAAGTCGCCATGGCCCGCGCCTTCACGCTGGTCTGGTCCGGCAAAGGCATCGCTACATTTACCGCCACCAGTGATCGTCCAGTTCAGGAAAACGAGCCCACCCTTGTCGAAATCTGGGTCTGCGCCGACGGCTACTGGACTGATCTCACCAAGAATATTTGCCCCGGCATGCTCACACCCGAATACAATCGCCTGCTCGAATTGCTGCTGAAAATTTTCAAGGAGGCGATCGGCGTGGTTCGCGATGGCGCCCCGCTCGGCGAAATCGATCGCGTAATCCGCGCGCGCATCGACGAAGCCGGCTACAAGGGCCAGCCATCGCACCCGGTAGCGCACGGCGTGGGCGCACGCGCCCACGAGCCACCCTACTCTCACAAAGCCGCTCCGGGATTGATGAAACAAAACATGGTGCTAGCCATCGAGCCCGGCATCTACTGGGAAGGCGGCGGTGGCCTGCGCCTCGAAGACAATTTCCTGGTCACCTCGGACGGCAGCGAAAAACTCTGCACCGACCCCGACGACTTCCGGATGCACTGAAGATGATGAACTCGACCTCGATCCACAATCATGCACAGATTTTCGGCCGTAGGGGCGGGGCTTGCTCCGCCCTCTTAGTGCGCGATGTAACCACAACAACGATCGGAGGCCGCTTTGCCGATTGATTCCACCCTCGCCAACAAAATCACCTCCCACGTCCGCGAAGACGAAATCATCTCCATGGCCTGCGACGTGGTCAACATCCCCAGCCCGACCGGCGAAGAACTCGAAATGGCGCGCTACATGCGCCGCACGCTGGAGGAAGCAGGCCTGCAAGTCACCTGGCAAGAGGTCGAAGAAGGCCGCGCCAACGTCATCGGCCGCTGGGAAGGCGCCGGTACCGGCAAAAACCTGATGTTCAACGGGCACATGGATACCTCCAACACCGGCCGCGAAACTTATCTAACCGGCGCAGGCTACAAACCGAAAGCCATCCTTAAAAACGGAATGATTTACGGCCTGGGCATCTACAACATGAAAGGCGCGCTCGTCTGCTACACGCAAGCGGTGAAAGCCGTGCAGCGCGCCGGAATCAAGCTCGAAGGCGATGTGCTGATCGCAGCCGTTGTCGGCGAAATCGAAAAAACGCAATGGAGCGATGAATTCATCGGCAAAGAATATCGCGGCTACGGCGCCGGCACGCACTACATGGTGAATCACGGCGTGTTGCCGGACATGTGCATACTCGGCGAGCCCACCGATATGCACATCGTTCTCGCGCACTACGGTTCCGTCTGGGTGCGCATCGGTGTGCGCGGCAATTACGTCCACACCGCCTTCGCCGTCGGCAAGCAAAAAGAAAGCTCCATCCATCGCATGCACGAAGTTCTGGCCGCCATCTATGAATGGATCCCCAAGTTCGAAGCAAAAGCCAGCTACGAAGGCAAAGCCGGCATTGTCAATGTAGGCTGCATCCGCGGCGGCTATCCGTGGCGCGCCAGCCGCACGCCGGATCGCACCGATGTCTTCCTCGATCTGCGCGTGCCTCCGAATATGGCGCTAGCCGAAGCCCGCCGCGCCGCCAAGCAACTATATCTCGATTTGCAAAAGAAAGTTTCCCAGCTATGGCCTCGATTTCGAGACGTACATTTCCGTTCCCGGCGCGCAAATCGACGTCAATCACGAACTGGTGAAAACAATTGACGCAGCCCACACGAGAATCATGGGCTCCGCCCCGAAGCGCGACACAGTCTTGTGGTGCAGCGACGCATCGGTAATGACCCGCTTCGGCATCGAAACGGTGAACTATGGCCCGTCCAGCGGCCCGCGCGACGCCGAAGGCGAGAAAGTAGCCGTAGAAACATTCGTGAACATCACCAAAATCTACGCCCTAGCAATCGCCGAAACCTGCGGCGTGCGGTGATGATGCTTTTCGGCCGTAGGGGCGGAGCTTGCTCCGCCCTCTTAGTGCAACCAACGCGCCACGAAGGAAACTGAGGCCGAAATAAAGAGCGTTGTCATCCTGAGGCCGCATTCAGGCCGAAGGATCTAAGCGTCAGACACAAGCACGACGGAACATAACTAAGCCCGAGGAGTACCATTGGTCACCAAATCCGAAATCGATCGCCGTTACACCAACATCCGCGAGGCCATGGCCGCCGACCACCTCGACGCCCTGATCGTCTGCGGCAACGAATACACCGGCTTCGAAGGCGCCATCCGCTACGTCTCCGGCTTCGAAATCGTCCATCGCTACGTGTATGCCCTCATCCCACTCGAAGGCGATCTCACCCTGGTCTTCCCCGCCGAAGCCCGCTGGATCGGCGACAAGAGCAAGCCCTGGGTCCGCGATCACATTTGGGCCGATATTCCCGGCAAGTGGATTCACGCCCACGCGGTATCGAAAAATTGGAAACGCCTCGGCGTCTATGGCCTCGACGCCGTAATGGCCGTCCGCGATTACCGCGAATTGGACAAAGGCGGATTCGAAATCATCAATTTCGATCGCGCCTTCGATATGGCCCGCGCCATTAAGAGCGAAGAAGAAATCGCCGGAATCCGCCACAGCATGAAAATCATCGAAGAAGGTTTTTGGGCCATGCTAGCGAAATACCAGCCGGGAAAAACCGAAGCGGAAGTGATGGCACCGGCCGTAGACAAATTCTTCGCCGGCGGCGCGGGCTTGCAGATGATGAATATCGTGCTGTCCGGCACCAAAGGCTCGGCCGAAGCAATGTTCAAGGTCCCCCGCGATCGCAAAGTGAACGCCGACGATCTGCTGCTCTATTCGCTCGAAATTGCCGGCCCCGAAGGCTATTGGGTGGAGTTTTCGCGTCCGCTGATCAAAGGCAAGATCAGCGCGACCACAAAAAAAATGGCCGACGTTTACCCCGAGGCGCTCGAGGCCGCGCGCGCCTTGATGCGCGAAGGCGAACCGATTAAGCATGTCCACAAAGCCTCCGCCGATATTTTCGCCAAGCAAGGCTTCGCTCTCGGCCATCTTTCCGGCCATTCCATCGGCATGACCATGATTGAGCATCCGGCCATCGGCGCAAATTCCGAAACGCTGCTGCACGAAAATATGATTTTCTCTTTCCATCCGCAGGTTGTTGATCAAGATGGCAAAGTTTGCCTCTACACGCAGGACACCTATCGCGTCGGAAAGAAGGAAGGCGAGAATCTGGCCAACGTCGAGTGGAAATTCTATACCGGCGCGGAAAAGCCGAGATAAGGACGCCATGAAGATCTGCATCGTCGGCTGCGGCGCAATCGGAAGCCTCTTTGGCGCGCATCTCGCGCGCGTCGAAGGCGTCGAAGTGTGGGCCTACGACGTTTCGCAGGCGCACGTGGACGCCATCAACAAAAACGGCCTGCGCATTTCCGGCGCCGCCGATTTCACCGCGCGCCTCCACGCCACCACCGACGCCAAGCACATTCCTCCCTGCGACTATGGCATCGTCGCCACGAAGAGCACACACACACGCCCAGCGATTGCGCAAACTGCGCACGTCTTCGCGCAAAACGGCGCAGTCTGCTCGGTGCAAAATGGCGTCGGCAACGAAGAGATCATCGCCGAGCACGTGAAGCTCGTTATTCGCGGCACCACATTTCCCGCAGGCCACATCGTCGAGCCCGGCCACGTCGGCTTTGACATCAAGGGCGACACCTGGATCGGCCCTTTCGAGCCGACAAAGACTCCGATGGCGCGCGTAAACGAACTAGCCGCCGCGCTGAACAAATCGGGCCTGAACGTAATTCCGCTCGAAGACGCCCGCGGCGCGCAGTGGACCAAGCTGATTTTCAACGCCTCGACAAATCCAGTAGGCGCGCTAACGCTTCTGCATCATGGCGCAGCCACGCGGCTTCCTGCCACCGGCCAGCTATTCAACGATCTGATCGCCGAAGGCGAAGCCGTCGCAAAAGCGATGGGCATCACGCTGCACGGCGATCCGCGCGCGTTAGTGCAAAAAGGTGCGAACGCCCCGGGCAAACACAACGCCAGCATGTTGCAGGACGTCCTCGCCAAGCGCATCACCGAGGTAGATTTCATGAATGGCGCGATAGCGAAATGGGGCGAACAAATGAAAGTCCCCACGCCGCTGAACAAAGCAATGTGGGAGCTGATCAAAGGTCTGGAGCATTCCTGGACCAATCCGTAGCACTGACGCGAAAGCGCTATGAGCAAATCAGTCGCTGTCATCAGGCGCCGATGGCTCGGGCCTTGTCAGGGCACGGTTTCAACGGTGCCGACCAGCCCGGCGATCACAAGACGGCATTAGCCGCTGAGGTTGGCAGTCGCAGTGAGGGGGGCCTTTAGTCCCTCCCGCTTTTCGGCCCCGTTTTTGAAGCGGTGCCACGCACTTAACTTCGAGAACTTTCGGCCCTGCATTTCCGTAGCAGGGCTAAGCACTTAATTTCGAGAGGACAACTCAAATGGCCGTTCCGTTCCGCATTGGCGTCTTGCAACTGAGCATGGAGCCCGTAGCCGAAACCGTAGCCATGGCGCAAGCCTGCGAGCGCGCCGGCTTCGACGCCTTCTGGCTGGCCGAAGCGTACCCCTGGTGGCGCAAACATTCCTACGAAGCGCGCTCCTCGACGGCGATCACCGCGATAGTCGCGCGAGAAACGAAAAAAATCCCCATCGGCTGGGGCATCATTTCGCCCTACACGCGAAATCCCGTGCAAATCGCGATGGAAGCCCGTGTGTTGCAGGATGTCGCCGGCCCCGGCCGTTTTTTCCTGGGCCTCGGCGCCTCCAAAATTTTCATGAAGGAAGTCGGCGAAGGCGAGAAGGGCGAGAAGAGCGCCGGCCCGGCGACGGTGATGAAGGAATCGATCGACATCGTTCGCGGCGTCCTCGGCGGCCAGCAATTCGACTACGAAGGCCAGGTCTTCGACGCCCACGTCCCGCCACTCAAATCCGACGCGCACTCGCCTCGCGGCATTCCGCCGATCTACATCGGCGCCACCGGGCCAGTGCTGCAGCGCATGGGAGGCAGCGTGGCGGATGGCTTGCTCACGGCCAGCATCACCACGCCCGATTTCATTCGCTACTCCCGCGCGATGATGGAGGAAGGTTGCCGCAAAGCCGGCAAGGATCCGGCCAACAACGATCTAGGCGGCGTGGTCGTCGGCAGCATTGGCAAAAATCCGAAGACCGCGAAAGAAGGCGCGCGCGAGATGGCCGCGATGTACCTAGCCAACAAAGTGCAAAACATCCGCGGCTCAGCCGACGTGCTGCTGCAAAAAGCGGGGCTGAGTTTCGATGAGATTCGCCCCATCGCCGACGCCATGGAATCCGGCGGGCGCAAAGCCGCAGCCAAAGCGGTCACGGATGCGGTGCTCGAAAAAGTTTGCCCGATCGCCGGCACGCCGGACGAGTGCATCCGCCGCATCGAGGAATATCGCGCGGCGGGCTGCACGCACATCCTGCTCGAAGTTTGGGGCGACGATCGCCTCGAGCAAGCGAAGTTGTTTGGCGAAACTGTGATTCCGCATTTTCATCGGCAATAATTTTTGGGCAAGGGTTGGTAGCGCCGGCGTCCCTGCCGGCATCTGACGACCAGCAATGGCGGCGATCGCGGAAGCGGTGCGCGGCCTCACAGCCTCCGCGAATTCGAGATGTTTTGTTTGACCGTGCGCCGCGGAAGTGTCTGAGATGTGGCGCGGTTTTATTTCGTAAGATGCCGGCGGGGACGCCGGCGCTACTTGCGGACCTCGGCTACGATCGCGCGAAATTCTTCGTCCGTCAGCAGGCCGCGCTTTTCGATTCCTTTGCGCTTTACTGCGGCGAGCACCGTTGGGCGCTGAGCTTCGGGAACATCCAGGCCCAATTCGCGACTTTTGATGGCTACGCTGTCCAGGCCACTCTTCTTGCCTAGGACGATTTCGCGGCGGGCATGCACAATTTCTGCGCTGAAGGGCTCGATGGCTTCGGGGATGTGGAATTGGCTGGCTACCGCGCCGCTTTCGCGCATGAAGAGATTTTCGCCGACCACCGGCTTCCAGGGCTCGAGTTCGTAGCCGCTGGCGCGGCGTACGTGGCGCGAGACTTCGCGAATTTTACCGAGCTTCAACTCGGTCGACACGCCGTAAACACCTTCCAGCGCCATGGCCACTTCGCCGATGTCCGCGTTTCCGGCACGCTCGCCCATGCCGTTGATCGTGCCTTGAATCCACTCCGCGCCAGCGCGCACTGCGGCTATCGCGCACGCGGTGGCCAAACCGAAATCATTGTGGCCATGAAAGTGAATCGGAATCGGAATCGCCGACCCAACCGCGGAGTTTTGCGACCAGGAACTCGATGGCTTCGGGGCCACATGCCCCGATGGTGTCCACTAAGACTGCTTCGTCGGCGCCCGCTTCGATTACCGCGCGGTAGAGCCGTTCGAGATGGGGCAGTTCTGCGCGCGTGCCGTCCACCGGGAAGAAGGCGACTTTGAGGCCGTGCTTTTTCGCGTGCTTCACCGCTTCGGTAGCGCGGCGAATCGATTCCTCGGCGGATATTCCGTAGGCGCGCAGCTTGATCTCGCTGCACGGAATTTCGATCACCGTTGCGCGGGCGCCTAGGCGGATCACCGCGTCTAGATCTTCAGCCACCGCGCGAGCGAAGCCCCAAATTTCGGCGCGCAGGCCGGCTTTGCAGACCAAGCCGAAGGCCTCGGCGTCGTCGGCGGAGACGCGCGGGAATCCCGCTTCGATGCGGCTGATGCCGAGCGAATCGAGCAGGCGGGCGATTTCCAGCTTTTGCTGCGGATCGAGGGCCACGCCGACGGTTTGCTCGCCGTCGCGGAGAGTGGTGTCGTAGAAGCGGATGGGGCCTTTGCGTACATCGTAGGCGATGCGCGACGGGCCGTTTAGCTCGCTGACCCAGAATTGATGGCCGTTGGTGGTAGTCATCTTTGCGCCTCAACCAAAACCTCAGCGGCTGAAGCCGGGTTGAAATTTGCGTCGCTTACGGCACGGTTGAAACCGTGCCCTGACAAAGCGTCGGACAATGATCCTTCGCTGCGCTCAGGATGACGTCGATCGAAGTTGGGCGCTGTGATCATTGGTCAACTCGCTCGAGCGACTTTTTTGCCGTAATACTGCTCCCACGACACTACCGGATTGCGCAGCACGCCGATTTTTTCGATTTCGCACTCGATGATGTCTCCGGGCTTCAGGAACAGCGATTTGGGATCGTCGCTGAAGGCGGCCACGCCTGAGACCGTGCCGGTTGAGAGAACGTCGCCGGCGCTGTAGCCCATGGCGGAATAGTGGGCGATGATTTCGGGAATTTTCACCGACATTTTCTTGGAGTGCGATTGCTGGCGGATTTTGCCGTTGACGCGCAGCTCCATGGCCAAATTGTGCGGATCGGGAATTTCATCGGCGGTGACGATCCACGGGCCCAGCGGGCAGAAGGAATCGATCGCTTTGCAGAAGCTGAAAACGCCGGACTTCATTTCGTTGCGCTGGATGTCGCGGGCGGTTACGTCGTTGAAGATCACGTAGCCGCCGATGTAATTCGGCGCATCGTCAATCGAGAAGTGCTTGCCCGATTTCTTCAGCACCACGGCGAGTTCCAGTTCGTAGTCGAGTTCCTGGGTGAGCTGCTCGGGATAAATGATGGGCTCTTCGTGGCCGATGATGGCGTCCACATTCTGAAAGAAGACAATCCACGGCATTACCGGATGCGAGAAGCCGGCTTTTACGGCTTCTTCGTGATGCTCGCGGAAATTGCCGGCGGTGTGGAAGAATTTTTTCGGAGCAATAGGAGCTTTGAATTTGAGGTCGGAGGGCTCGTAGATGATTTTCTCGCCCGACGGGCCTTTTGTTTCCGAGCCTCGCTCGGTGACGTATTTAAGCGCGGCGCGCGCGGCGTCGAGACTCTTGTCGCCGCCTTCGAATAGGCCGCGCATGTCGGCAGGGACGCGCGCATCGGCCAGGCGATAGAAGGCCGGCTCTTTCTCGACGTCGCGCAGGTAGAGGGCGTAGGCGAGGTTCAGGTCAACGATGCGCAGGCCCGAGCCGTAGGCGCCGATGCGCGGGCGATTCGGGGTGATTTCAAAGGTTAGGAGTCGCATGGAAGGGCCGGTCTCCGGGGTATGTTGAATTTTTCAGTGTTTTCTTTATTTCGCTATTGGGGCGATTAGAAACAGAACTTGACCTTTGTTTTGAATGAGTTAGCTCGAATTTTAATCGCCGCGTATGGTCGATTAGACCTCTACTTTCGCTCTTTTTTCGTTCCCGATTTGGCCTTGGCGCGTTCATATTTTCTCCTTTAACGCTAGCACGACTTTGCTGGAATTCAAGGGGTAGGCCTTTTTTGAACCGCGCGGCCGAAAGAAAGAGCACCGCAGAGACGCCTATGCCGCAGAGAGCGGAGGAGAACGGCTCGTGCGGACAAAAACGGGGCGCTTCGAGTATGCTTGGCGGCGCATCGGGGAGGATTTCGTGAACGGCGACCAAGGCAAAAACCGCGCCGGATTTGCATTGGCCATTCTTTTTGCGATCAATTTGCTGAATTTTTTTGATCGCAATCTGTTTGGGGCTTTAGCCGAGCCGATTCGGAAGGAGTGGGCGCTTAGCGACGCGCGGTTGGGCTGGCTGGCTACGGCTTTCACCTTGCTTTACGCGGTGGCAGGGCTTCCGCTCGGGTGGCTTTCGGATCGGGTAAGGCGGCCGCGCATTCTAGGGATTGGCGTGGCGGCGTGGAGCCTGCTGACGGCGGCTTCGGGACTTGGCCCGGAATTATGCGGCGCTGTTTGCCATTCGACTGGGCGTGGGAGTTGGGGAGGCAAGTTGCGCGCCGGCTTCGAATTCTCTGATTGGGGATTTTTATCCTGCCAAGCGGCGCGCCTGGGCGCTGGGAATTTTTATGATGGGGTTGCCGCTGGGGAATTTTTGTGCGTCGTATTTCGGCGGCCATGCTGCGGCGGCGTACGGTTGGCGAACGACTTGTTACATCGCTTGCGTGCCGGGGTTGCTCGTGGCTCTGCTTGCACTTTTGGTTTCCGAACCAAAGCGCGGGGCGGCAGAGAGTTCGCGGCATGCGGGCCGCGCGCATGAAGGCTGGGCCTTTTGGTGCGTGCTCAGAATTCCTACCATGAGCTGGCTGATTGCTTCGGGAGCCCTGCACAACTTCATGATGTACACGGTGGGAGTGTTTCTGCCGGCGTTGCTGGCGCGGTATCACGGGTTGCATCTGAAAGACGCGAATGGAGTGACTTCCATTGTGTTTGGATTGGTGGGTATCCCGGGATTGCTGATCGGAGGTTGGGCGGCGGATCGTGCCGGCAAGCGGCGGCCGAACGGGAGACTATTGATCGGAGGCGTTGCGCTATTATTCGCGGCGCCTTGCATGTGGCTGGCGCTGAATGTGCCGCCGGGAAAAATCTGGTCGTTTGGGTTGCTGATGGGGACAGGGTGTTTGCTGGCTTACTTTTACTACTCCGCAGTTTATGCCGCGATCCAGGACGTGGTGCAGCCGAGTTTGCGGGGAATGGCCATGGCGATTTATTTTTTCGCGATGTATTTGCTGGGTGGGAGTTTCGGGCCCGTTTTGACCGGCAAGCTGAGCGATCACTTCGCGCGGGCGGCTATGCCGGCAGCTGGGCTCGGGGCCGTGAGCGAGGCGGCGCGCGCTGTTGGCCTGCATAGCGCCATGTATGTTGTTCCGTTGTGCATGTTGGGGGTGGCGGGGGTTTTGTTTGCGGCTGCGACGACCGTTGCGCGGGATATGAGGGCCTTGCAGGCTTGGATGGCGGCACCGGCGGTTGCGGGCGCACCGCTATCGCATGCTGGCTCGGGTGCGGCGGGCGTTTCGAGAGAGACTGCCTGAGTCGGCTTGAGCGGAGCTTGGTGGGTTTTTATCTAATGGCCAGATTGCGCACGAAAATGCCGGGCTAAAAGCCCGACGCTACATTTGACCCCGTCGGAGCGGAAATAGCTGCCTAAAAAAAATTAACCAGCGGCGGCTTCGAAGTGTTTTCGGCCCGGTCGGGCCGTTGCGTCGCTACCTCTTGGCGCAGTTATCAGGCTTCGAGCACCGCCGCTGGCTTGCTGAGGAACCCGAGCTTCAATCGCTTCCCTGTCCTGAATCCTTCCGAAACTCCATTCAGGTCCGAAGGTGGATGTCCCATCTGGTACATAGATCCCGATGAGCTTCGGTATTTCTGCGACCTCCACTTGGATCCTTCAACCGCGCGTAATTTAACCTGGTAGGGCAAAAGAAATCTGTGCCGGCGATCACCGCTCGTTGTGTCCAGCATCACGATGGCGCACGGGACCAGTCCCGGGCGAAGAATGAACCTTAGGTCAGTTGGCAACTGCGAACGTCATGTCGGCACAGCGATTGACGCGTCTAGGTTGAGCCGTTAGGCTCGATAAGGGATCATTCCAATGTCTTCGGGAACTACAGTCGGAATCGAACAGGCGGCGCTGCGGCAGTGCGTCCACTGCGGCAGGCAAGTGCCTTCCGATTCGACGCAGTGCCCGAATTGTCGGGAGGCGCTGCCGGCGGTTCCGCTGCCCGCGTCGGAGCGGCCGGAGCCGCAGAAACACACGGAGATTCGCCGCGGATTACTTTCGATGCTGGCCGCCGGCGTGGTGCATTATTTTGCCGGCGGATATAGCGCGATGGACCTGCCGTTTCCGATCCATCCGGTGGTGACGGTGTATTTATCGCCGATGCTGTTTTTAAGCGGATTGGGATTGATCGTGTACGGATTTTTTACCTGGAAGAAGGAATAGCCAGCTTTAATCTCGCCCGCAAGTTCTTCCCACGACAAAACGAAATACTGGTGCCCGGGGTGGGGGTCGAACCCACACGTCCTGTACAGGACAGGGG
>CAVVLE010000007.1:0-149421 GCA_963748865.1 uncultured Acidobacteriota bacterium
CTCGAATCAGCTGGCTTTCAGTGAAATCCCCCCGATTGGTGAATCGAGTAAAGAACGGCCGCAATGATTACCGCTGTCAGGAACAGCCAAACCAGAGGAACACGTCTCAAATACCATTCCATTGTTTGTCCGTGTCCATTCTGCGCGCCAACAACGTCTCTGCTCCTATCGGCAGGGCATGGGTGTGCTTGAAGGGTATATGAACCGTGGCACGCTGCCGTGTTAGAGTGTGCGCTTTGCGGTTGTGCGTTCGTTTTTGGCGGCGGAGGAATTGTGGCGTATCGCGATTTGCGGGAGTTTATCGCGCGGCTGGAGAAAGCCGGGGAACTGCGGCGCATCAGCGCGGAAATCGATCCGGTGCTGGAGATCACCGAGATCACCGATCGCGTGTCGAAAGAAGGCGGGCCGGCGCTGCTGTTTGAGCGCCCCAAGGGTTCGAAGGTGCCGCTGCTTATTAATGCAGTCGGTTCTGCACGGCGGATGAATTTGGCGCTGGAAGTCGAGAAGCTCGATGACATTGCCGAGCGCATTCGGTCCTACCTGAATCTGCAATCGCCGCAGGGAATTTTTGACAAATTGAAGATGCTACCGAAACTTGCGGAGCTGGGCTCGTTTTTCCCCAAGACAGTGAAATCGGGTCCTTGCAAGGAAGTGATTCGCAAGACCGACTTTTCGCTGAACTACTTTCCGATTTTGAAATGTTGGCCGCAGGATGGCGGGCGTTACATCACCTGGCCGATGGTGATTACGAAAAATCCGGAAACCGGTAAGCGCAACGTCGGCTGCTACCGCATGCAGGTGTTCGACGAACGCACCACCGGCATGCACTGGCAGACGCAAAAGCACGGCGCAGAACATTACCGCAGCGCGCGGGCGCGCAGCGGAAAAGGGAAATTGGATGTGGCCGTGGCGATAGGCGCTGATCCCGCCACCGCGCTGGCAGGAATTTTGCCCGTGCCCCCGGATATGGATGAATTTATGTTCTCGGGCTTCTTGCGCCGCGACCCGGTAGAGATGGTGGCGTGCGAGACGTGCGACCTGGAAGTTCCCGCCAACGCGGAGATCGTGCTTGAGGGTTACGTGGATCTATCCGAGACGCGCACCGAGGGGCCGTTCGGCGATCACACCGGATTCTACTCGCTCGAAGGCGAGTATCCCGTCTTTCACATTACTTGCATCACGCACCGCAAGGATCCGATTTATCTCACCACCATCGTCGGCCCGCCGCCGCAGGAAGATTTCTGGATCGGGCACGCGATCGAGCGCATCTTTCTGCCGGTGATGAAGATGCAATACCCGGAAATCGTAGATGTGGCCATGCCCGCCGAGGGCATTTTCCAGAATCTGATGCTTGTTGCGATTCGCAAGTCGTATCCCGGCCACGCGCGAAAAATAATGAACGCAATCTGGTCACTGGGCCAAGCAATGTTCACCAAAGTGGTGATCGTAGTGGACCACGACGTAGACGTGCAAAATTCGAGCGAAGTCGTCTGGAAAGCACTCTGCGCCATTGACCCGGAGCGGGACGTGCAATTCGTGCTGGGTCCGGTAGATACGCTCGATCACGCCGCGCGCATCCAGGATTACGGTTCCAAGATGGGCATCGACGCCACGCGCAAATGGAGCAGCGAAGGCTACACCGGCCGCTGGCCAGATGAGATCAAGATGGACGATGGTACGAAACGCAGAATTACGGAGATCTGGAAAGAGCTACATCTTGATGATTTCGGCGCAAAGTAAGACACTTTTTGACCGGCAATGAGCGTGAAGCGTCGCTGCTCCTGTCCTTCGGTACAGCCCGCATCGTTAGAAAACCCCGAAGCTATTTGCCGCCCGTGAGTCCAGTTTGCTCTTAACCAACAGCGCACCGCAGCAACACCCCGCTTGACACTCTGAGTCAGGGATGTAATAAACAGAAAAACGCCGCGTACCGGCAAGCATAGTACTCATGTGCTTTGAGTGCGCGAGTGGGCCAGATTGGTTGGCCGCCGTGGGAACCGGGGAATCGTTCTAGAGGGCGTCCGAGAGATTCGGATTCTCCCGATTGGAAATTGAGGATGGGCCGCGTAGATCGCGGAGAGGGGTAGCGAGGGGCCGCGCGATGTTCAATCTTGGAAAGACGAAGTCGCTGGTCGGGCTGGACATTGGCTCGAGCTCGGTCAAAGCGGTCGAGCTCAAGAAGTCCAAGCAGGGCTACGAGCTCGTCAGCTACGGAATCGAGTCGCTCGCGCAGGACACAGTCGTGGATGGCGCGATCATGGACGCTCCGTCGGTGGCCGAAAAAATCAGCGCGATCTTCGACGCGCAGAAAACGAAATCCAAGGATGTAGCCACCGCAGTTTCGGGCCATTCCGTGATCGTCAAGCGCGTGCCCATGCCGTTGATGAGCGAAGAAGAGCTCTTTGATCGCGTGCAGATGGAAGCCAGCCAGCACATTCCCTTCGACATCGCCGACGTGAATCTCAGCTATCAGCTGCTCGAAGCCACCGACAACACCATGGACGTGCTGCTGGTGGCCGTAAAGAAAGACAAGATTCTGAATCACACCAACGTGCTGGCGCAGGCGGGCAAGACGCCGGTGGTGGTGGATATTGACGCTTTTGCCCTGCAGAACTGCTTCGAAGTGAATTACGACCCGGATCCCAGCCAGGTCGTGGCGCTGCTCAATATCGGCGCCAGCGTGATGAATATCAACATTGTGCGCGGCTCGACGCCCCTGTTTACGCGCGACGTTTCCGTGGGCGGCAACCAGTACACCGACGCGCTGCAGAAGGAATTGGACCTCAGCTTCGAGGACGCCGAAAAGCTGAAAATGGGCGGCACGCACGCGGGTGTTTCCGAAGAGCAGCGCACCGCCATTCTGCGCTCCGTCTCCGACATTCTGATTCTCGAAATTCAGAAGACCTTCGACTTCTTCCGCGCCACCGCCAGCGGCGAAAATATCCGCCGCATTCTGGTGGCCGGAGGCACGGCGCGCGTTCCCGGCCTGCTCGACTTGCTGCGTGAAGAGTTCGCCATGCCGGTCGAAGAGCTTTATCCCTTCCGCAAGATTGGTGTGACACCCGGCCAGTTCGACGAAAACCAGCTGCGGGATGTGGCGCCGCGTCTGGCCATCGCCGTGGGCCTGGCGTTGAGGAGTTTTGACTAGCCATGATTCGGATCAACTTACTCGGGCAGGCGCGTCCGAAGGCCGCCAAACAAGCGGTGCCGGTGGAAGCAACGCTGCGCGTGCTGATGCTGATTGGCGCGCTGGCGGCGGCGGCCATCGTGCTGTTTGTGGTTTACGTCGGACAAAACAATCAACTGACGCAAACCAAGCAGAAGATCAGCGAACTGCAGGCGGAAAAGGCGCGGCTGCAGCAGATTAAGCTGCAAGTGCAACAGTTCGAGAGCGAGAAATCGATCCTGCAGACGCGCATTAACGTGATCGAGGAATTGCAGAAGGGCCGCACCGGCGGGCAGGAATTGCTGACCGCGGTGGCCAACACGGTAGCGCGCACCGACGGCGTGTGGCTGACGTCGCTGACCAAGGCCGGTAATACGCTCACGTTCGACGGTGAAGCGAGTTCCGTGAATGCCGTGGCCAACTTCATTTCGCAGATGAAGCGCTCCGGCTACTTCGACAAGATTGAAATCAAGGAAGCGAAGGAGAACGACCTGGAGAAGTCCGTGCAGACCTTCGCCTTCACGATGACTGCGGAAATCGCCACGCCGCAAGCGGCTCCTGGAGCCGCTCCGGCTGCCGCCACGCCAGCTCCGGCGGCGCCGGCACCGAAGGGCAGGAGCTAAACGATGGCAACGCCGTTCAAAGAGTGGCCCTGGCCGATCCAGGCTCTGATCTATCTGGGCGTGGCATTTCTCATCGTGTTGCTGGGATTTTGGGCGCCGTTCTCGCCGGTGGCGCGCGTGCGCACCGATTTGGAAGCGGCCAAGGCGCAATTGAAGCCGCTGCAAACCGAAGTCGAAAATCTGCGCGTTTACCAGCAGCGCCGCGTGGAATTGCAGAGCGAGATGGAAGCGCTGCAAAAGCAACTGGCTACGCTGCAAACCATCGTGCCCGAAGACAAGCAGGTGGATCAGTTCATCATCATGCTGCAGACGGCCGCGAGCACTTCGGGAGTCTCGATCCGTCGCATCACCACCAAGCCCATTGTTCCCAAGGACTATCACGACGAGATGCCCTTCGAACTGGAAGTGGACGGGCCGTACTACTCGGTGCTGGATTTCTTCAGCAAGCTCAGCCGCCTTTCGCGCATCATCAACGTCGGCGATCTGAAGCTGAGTGGCATCGGCAGTGGCTCGACGCAGGCGCCGCAATTCCAGGTGACGCCGGGTACCACGGTTGTTGGCACCATGACCGTAACGACTTATTTCAGCAAGCCTGCCGACGAGCAGCCGCCCCCCACGCCAACCAAGGCCGGGGCGCCTGCCAAGCGTTAGGACGAGAGACATGAGACTTGCAAAATCATTTGCGATGACCATAGCCGCAGCCGCGCTGGCCTTGTGGCTCGCTCCGCCGGCGGCTGCTCACGACAACGCCGCGCAGAATCCGCCTGCGGCGCAGGCTGCCAAACCGGCCAAAAAGAAAGCGGCCAAACCGGCAGGCGGCAGCGTCACGGCGCACAAGCCGGCTGCGAAGAAGCATGCCGAGCCTCAAGCGGGCAAAGCCGGCGAGGCTCCCGCGGCCCAGGGTGGAGAGACGCCGGTGGCAGCACGCCGCGATCCGTTCCTCTCGCTCCTGGCGGTGCGCAAATCCGGTCCGCCTCTGCCTCCGGGCAAGGCCGGACTGGTGATCGCCCAGATTCGCGTGGACGGGACCGTGAAATCGCAGAACGGCATGATCGCGGTGGTCTCCAATCCGCAGCAGCGAGTTTATTTCATCCGTGAAGGCGACCGCCTTTATGACGGCGAAGTGGAAAAGATCAGTCTGGAAGGCGTCGTATTCCGCGAAATGACCAAAGATGCATTCGGGAAACCGGTCGAGCGCGAAGTAACCAAGCGACTCTATTCGAGCGCAGGAGAGCAGCAATGAGGATCATAAGGCAACCGTGGGGACTCGCCGTATTGTTCGCGGCGAGCCTGATAGCGTCGAGCGGGGCGCGGGCAGAGACTCGCCCGGTCGTGCGGCTCGACAGCCAAGTGAAGGACGGCGTGGTTCGCCTGGTGGCGCAATCCACGGCGCCTTTCCAATACACCACGAGCCGGCCAAACCGCTCGCTCTTTGTGCTGGACTTGAGCGGAGTGTCCGCGCCGCAAGTCAGCTCGGCCAAGGTGCTGGATTCGGATCTGGTCAGCGGCTACCGCGTTCTTCCTTACGGCAGCGGCGACAAATCCGTGGTGCGCATTGAAGTGCGTATGAGCGCCGCGGCAGAGCCGGCTATCGAACGCAATGGCCCCATGGATTTGACTTTGGTTGTGGCTGACGGACACGGCGCTGCCAAGAATGGAACGGCGAAGCCTTCGGCCGATTCCGCAGAGCCCGCGGCTCCTAATTCTCAGACCAAGGCGGCCATCGAGCATGTGCGCCTGGAGCAGGCCGGCAACGGCATGGCTGTCAACGTCACCGGAGACGGGCCTTTGACCTATCACGTTATGAAGCTCAGCAATCCCGAGCGCATCGTGCTGGATTTCTCCGCCACGCATGTGAAGACTTCCGAACACAATATCGCCAGCAATCTGGATCCCGTGCGCCAAGTGCGCCTGGCACAGTTTTCGCCCGATGTGGCGCGCGTTGTGATTGAACTGCGCACACCGGCTCCCTACACCATCAGCGCCAAGGGCAACACGGTCACCGTTGATTTTGTCAAGGGTCGATCCAAGCCGGCCGATAGCGACGCGACAGATTCACAGACCACCACTCAGAAGCTTCGTCCCGCGCCCGCGACCAAGAAAGACAATGGCGGCGTAGCAGCGCCTGCAGTCGTTCTGCCGGCGACGCTGACGCAGCCCGCGGCTGCGCTGGCTTCCCCCGATCCGGCCAAGATGTCGCTTCCTTCCACCAAGAGCGACGACACCAAGACCGTCGTTGCTCGAACACCGATGGTCAATGGCCAGGCTGCGGCGGGCCCATCTTCCGGGAAATACTCCGGTGAACCGATCTCCGTGAATCTGAAGGACGTTGACCTGCGCGATTTCTTCCGCCTCATTCACGAAATCAGCGGCTTGAATATCGTCGTGGATCCCAACGTGAAGGGCAGCTTGACGATCGTTCTCGATGATGTGCCGTGGGATCAGGCCCTCGATATCGTGCTCAAGAACAACGATCTCGAGAAGCAGCTCGAAGGCAACGTGCTGCGCATCGCCACCCGCGAAACCGTGAGGAAAGAAGCCGAAGAGTCGCGTGATCTGGCGCGCGCTCAGGCCGAAGCCGCCGATGTGGTCACCACTACTCGCGTGCTGAGCTATGCCAAGTCCGACGACATGGCCAACACCATGAAGAAGTTCCTTTCTTCGCGCGGCGACGTGATCTCCGATGCCCGCTCCAACACCCTGATCATCCGCGATATTCCCGCGGTGATGCCGGTGATCGATAACCTGATCCGCCAGTTGGATCGCAAGTCGCAGCAAGTGGAAATCGAAGCGCGCGTCGTTGCCGCCAACCGCAGCTTCACGCGCGAAATCGGCACGCAGCTGGCGTTCTCGGCCGGTACCTCCAGCCGCAACAACGTGTTTGGCGGCACTTCGGAAGCGGGAACCAGCCCGATCTCGCGGCCTTCTCCGCTGCCCTCACCGCCGCTCATTGTCAGCACCGGCGGAAGCACCACCGCGCCAAGCATGCCGTTTGAGACCAACTTGGGCGCCACTTCGCCGAATGTGGGCTTCAGCTACCTGTTCACGTCGCGCAATTTCGCCCTCGATTACATCATCACCGCGGCGGAGAACAAGGGCGTGGGCAAGCTGCTATCCAAGCCCCGCCTGATCACCCAAAATAACGAGAAGGCTACCGTCAAGCAGGGAACCAAGATTCCCGTGCAAACGGTGGTCAACAACACCATTTCCGTGCAATTCGTGGACGCCGTGCTGCAGTTGGAAGTCACTCCGCAGATCACGGCCGAAGGCACCATCTTCATGGACGTGAAGGTGACCAACGACCAGATCGATCAATCCATCCCCCGCGTCGAGGGCATTCCGGCCATCGATACGCAGGAGGCTGATACGCGCGTGCTGGTTTCTGACGGCGCAACCGTAGTCATCGGCGGAATCATCGTGTCGCAACAGCGCACCTCCATTGACCAGGTGCCCTTGCTCGGCAGCTTGCCGGTAATCGGCAACCTGTTCAAGCATTCCACGGTCAGTTCCACTTCGTCGGAGTTGCTGTTCTTCCTGACGCCGCGTATCCTGCCCAACTAGCGGGAGAGGCAGGCCAGGCCATTTGACCGACAACAGACTCGCTGGGAACGGGATCCGGAGCCGCATCGAGCGGCTCCGGATTCGTGTTTTAGGGCCGCATGCTGACGCCCTTCTCGTTACGCATCTCCCCAACATCGCCTATCTCTGTGGCTTTACGGGTAGTGCTGGGGCGCTGCTCGTTTCATCGGACTCGGCCATCCTGTTCACCGACGGCCGTTACACCGTTCAGGCGCCCGAGGAGGTATCAGGGTCGGGCGTGCGCGTGCGCATCGCCAAGCGCGGCGCTCTGAACGAGCTCGGCTCCCTGCTGCGGGCGGCGCATGGCAAGCGGCGCGTGCTGTTCTCCGCGGCAAACATCACCGTCGGACAATTCGGATACTTGCGCACCGCAGCCGGCCCGCGCGTGGCCTGGCGCAGCGATGCAAACGCGGTGGAGGCCATGCGCGCCGTCAAGGATGACGGCGAAATTGAGAAAATTCGCCGCGCCGCTGAGCTGATTGGCGACGTTTTTGACGACATCGTGCCGCTGATCCAGCCAGGAGTGACGGAAAACGAGCTGGCCGCCGAGGCCGAGTATCGCATGCGCCGCAAAGGCGCCGCCGGGCCGTCATTCGAATCCATTGTGGCTTCCGGACCACGTTCGGCATTGCCTCATGCGCGTCCTACGGCGCGCCCCATCGGGAAAAACGAGTTGGTCGTGTTAGACCTGGGTGCTATACTCCGCGGATATTGCAGTGACATGACGCGGACCGTTTTCGTGGGCAGGGCGCCCCGGAAGATCCGCGCCTGGTATCAAGCAGTACTCGAAGCGCAATTGGCGGCTATCGCTGCTCTGGCGCCCGGTGTTAAGGCAGGAGACGTGGATGCCGCGGCGCGGCGCACCTTGCGCCGTCACGGCCTCGCGCGGGCCTTCACTCACAGTACAGGGCACGGTCTGGGGCTGGAAGTGCACGAAATCCCCCGGCTGGCGCGCGGCGACTTGGCAAAGCTGGTTTGCGGCAACGTCGTGACCATTGAGCCGGGCGTGTATGTCGAAGGCACCGGGGGAATCCGCATTGAGGACGACGTGGTGATCGGCGAGCGCGGCGTGGAGATCCTCACCCGCGCCCCAAAGGAATTCCTAGAGCTCTAAATGGCGGGATCCAAGAAAGCGAAACAGGGTGGGTCCGGCGCTTCCGGCGTGGATTTGCCGGAACTCGAGAAGCTGCTCGAGTTCATGGGCAAGCACGGGCTGGAAGAGTTCGAGTACGAACGCGACTCCCTGCGCATCCGCCTCAAGAAAGCCTCCCATAACTCCGTGCCCGTTATGCGCTCGGCGGTAATGCCGGAGATTGTGATTGCCGCGCCGGTAGGCTCCGCGCCGGCAATCGCTGCAGCCCCGGCAGCCGCGTCGCCTACAGGCAGTCCCGGCGCGCCGCGCGAGACCCCCGCGGAAGCCGGCCGCGCCGAAGACCTGCACATGGTCAAATCGCCCATCGTAGGCACCTTTTACGCCTCTCCCAGCCCCGAAGCCGATGCCTTTGTGCGCACCGGCGACCGCGTCAAATCCGGCCAGGTCCTGTGCATCATCGAGGCCATGAAGCTGATGAACGAGATCGAGTCGGATGTGGATGGGGAAGTCATGCGCATTTTCGTCGAAAACGGCCAGCCCGTCGAATACGGCGAGCCGCTTTTCGGCATTCACCCGCTCCGCAAGAAGTAGGCGAACAGAAATGGCTCCGCGCCCAGCGAGATGTTCGGAAAAATTCTGATCGCCAACCGGGGCGAGATCGCCCTGCGCATCCTCTCAGCCTGCAAAGAGCTGGGCGTCCGCACCGTTGCGGTTTACTCCGAAGCGGATCGCAACTCCCTGCACGTGCGCTTCGCCGATGAAGCCGTTTGTATCGGGCCGCCGCGCTCATCCGAAAGCTACCTGAATATTCCCCAGGTGATCAGCGCCGCCGAAATTACCAACGTGGATGCCATCCATCCCGGCTACGGCTTCCTCTCCGAAAACGCCAACTTCGCCGAAGTCTGCGAAGCCTCGCAAATCACCTTCATCGGCCCGCATTCGCACGCCATCCGCCTGATGGGCGAAAAAGACAAGGCCCGCCAGGCCATGGCCGCGGCCGGAATGCCGGTTATCCCCGGCAGCGAAGGCGTCGTACCCGATGAGGAGGCCGCGCGCAAAGCCGCCAAGGAAATCGGCTACCCGCTGATGATCAAGGCCGCGGAGGGCGGCGGCGGACGCGGCATGCGTATGGTAACCGGTCCCGGCGAGCTGCTGGGCGCCTTTCAAACCGCCCGCAATGAGGCCCAGCAGGCCTTCGGCTGCCCGGATGTGTACTTCGAGCGGCTGATCGAGCGGCCAAGGCACATCGAATTTCAGGTTCTGGGCGATGAATTCGGTGACGTAATCCATCTCGGCGAGCGCGAATGCTCCATCCAGCGCCGCCACCAGAAAGTGGTCGAGGAGTCGCCCTCGCCGGTGCTGGATGCCAAAACCCGCAAGGATACCGGTGACAAAGTTGTGGCCGCGCTGAAGAAGCTCAAATATTCCAGCGCCGGCACCGTCGAATTTCTGCGCGACGCCTCCGGCAAGCTCTTTTTCATCGAAATGAACGCCCGCATCCAGGTGGAGCACCCGGTGACGGAAATGGTCACCGGCGTGGACCTGGTGAAAGCGCAGATTCGCCTGGCGGCGAAAGAAAAGATGAAAGATGTGGTAGGTCCCTTCGACTTCCGCGGCCACGCCATCGAATGCCGCATCAACGCCGAGGATCCCGAGACTTTCGCGCCGTCCGCCGGTCGCATCACTGCCTTCCGCGTGCCCGGAGGGCCGGGAGTGCGCGTCGATACGGCCGCTTATTCCGATGCGGTAATCCCGCCGTACTACGATTCGCTGGTGGCCAAATTAATCGCCCACGGCCGCGACCGCAACGAAGCCATCGCGCGCATGCGCCGCGCGCTGGAAGGTTTCGTCATCGAAGGCATCAAGACCACCATTCCCTTGCAGTTGCGAATCATGGCCGATCAGGAGTTCATTGCGGGAAACTTCGACACCCATTTCCTTGACCGCACGGCCGCATTAGCGGCGAAATAGATACAAGAGGAGCTGTGTTTCCCCGTCTTTACGCGATCGTAGATGCAACCGTAGCGGGGAATCGCGTTTTGGAACTGGCGGAAGAGCTAGTAGGGGCGGGCGTCCGGCTAATCCAGTATCGCGACAAGACGACAAGTTCGCGGCGCTTGTTGGAAACTTGCACCGCACTGGCGTCAAGGCTAGCTGGCCGCGCGCGATTCATAGTGAACGATCGCGCCGATGTAGCCGCGTTGTGCGGCGCGGACGGCGTGCACGTGGGCCAGGACGACTTGGGCGTCGAAGAAGCCCGCGCAATTTGCGGCCTCGAGCGCTGGGTAGGAATTTCGACGCACAATATCGAGCAGCTGTGCGCCGCAGTGAAGACGTCGGCAGATTACGTGGCCGTAGGGCCCGTTTTTGCAACCGGCACGAAGAAGAATCCGGATCCGGTAGTCGGGCTGGAATTGATTGCCCAGGCTAAGAGCTTGACGCAAAAGCCGATCGTGGCTATTGGCGGGATTACTTTGGAGAACGCCGAATTGGTTTATCGCGCTGGCGCCGATTCGCTGGCGGTGATACGAGATTTGCTGGCGTCGGGAAACGCAGCCGAGCGCGCAGCGGAATATTTGCGCCTCTAAGTAGCGCCGGCTTGTCCTGAGCTGCGAAGGGCGTCTCTGCCGGCATCCGACGATAGCAATTGGAACCAAGGCCCAAAGCAAGCGCCGAACGAAAACGAAAACTAAAGCGGCTCTTTGGTGAGGAACCGAATGGCTGAGCAGGCAGTACCGATAACGGGGGTCGCCACCGGCCAGCAAACCGAGCTGGTCAAAGGCCTCGGCCTGTTTTCCTCCACGATGATTGTGTGTGGCTCAATGATCGGCTCGGGCATTTTCATCGTCTCCGCGGATATCGCCAACCAGGTGCAAAGCCCCGGCTTGCTGCTCGTGGTTTGGATCATGTCCGGCGTAATGACCATGATCGGCGCACTAAGCTACGGCGAATTAGCCGCAGCCATGCCCCACGCCGGCGGCCAATACGTCTATCTGCGCGAATCGCTAGGCCCAATGTGGGGCTTCCTCTACGGCTGGACGATGCTGCTAGTGATTCAGACCGCCACGATCGCAGCAGTCGCAATATCCTTCGCGAAATTCACCGGCGTGATGGTGCCGTGGTTTTCAGCCTCAGGATGGATCTGGAAAGCCGGCACAATGGGCCCGTGGAAGCTCTGGTTCGGCACGCTGGGGCCGTACAACGTCGGCCTCAACACGCAAAATCTTCTGGCCATTGCCTCGATCGTGTTTCTCACCTGGCTGAATTCGCGCGGCCTGCGCATCGGCGCCATCGTGCAGAATATCTTTACCGTGACCAAGACCGGCGCGCTAGCGGTGCTGGCCGTCCTCGGCGTGCTGTTCTCAACGGCCGCCGCGCGCGAAGCCAACTTCACCCATTTCTGGCAAAACGCGAGCCTATCCGTGATGCATCCGTATCCGCCGGGCCAAGGCACCTGGATGATCGGCACGATCACTCTGGTGGCCGTGGCCATGGTCGGATCACTGTTCGCGGCGGACGCCTGGAACAACATCACCTTTACCGCCGCGGAGGTCAAAAATCCCAGCCGCAACTTGCCGCTTTCGCTGGCCCTGGGAACCTTCATCGTCATCACTCTGTATGTCCTCGCCAATGTTACCTACCTGCGGGAACTCCCGCTTTTAGGCGATCCCCACGGGCAGAATGCCATTGCCCGCGGCATCCAGTTTGCGAAGGAAGAACGCGTAGGCACCGCCGCTCTGGAAGTGATATTCGGCCCGATCGGCGCGGTAGTAATGGCCATCGCGATTTTGATCTCGGGCTTCGGCTGTAATAACGGCTTGATTCTCGCGGGCGCGCGCATTTATTACGCCATGGCCAAGGACGGCCTGTTTTTCAAATCAGCCGGCAAAGTGAACCGTTTTCACGCTCCGGGGGCGGCGCTGCTAGTGCAGGGAATATGGGCCTCGGTCCTTTGCCTTTCGGGAACGTACGGCCAATTGCTCGATTTTTTGATCTTTGCGGTGCTGGTTTTCTACATTCTGACGCTGCTGGGCTTGTTTGTTTTGCGCTGGAAGCGGCCGAATATGGAGCGGCCTTATCGCGCCATCGGGTATCCGATTTTGCCGGCGCTTTACATCGTGATGGCCGTTTTTATTGAAATTCAGCTTCTGCGCTATAAACCGCAGTACACGTGGCCTGGGTTGATTATCGTCCTGCTGGGTGTGCCGGTTTATTTCGCTTGGAGCCGAAGCCGGGACGCGGCGGCGAAATCGCGATCGTAGTATTTTGACTTGCTCCGCGCTTGGTTTGGGTTTTGCTTGCGACTGGGTTCGTCGGATGCCGGCAGAGAGGCCCGAAGCAGATCGGGGCAAGCTGGCGCTACCTGGAGGACGAATGGGCTCGATTCTGGCTAAGAAACCGATGGCGCTGATGATGGAGGAATCGCGCGATACCTCCGAGCATTCCTTGAAGCGCACGCTCGGCCCGGTCTCGCTCACCGCGCTGGGCATCGGCGCGATCATCGGCGCGGGCATCTTCGTGCTCTCGGGCTTGGGCGCGCATTACGCCGGGCCGGGGCTGATGCTGTCCTTCGTGATTTCCGGATTCGGCTGCGCGTTTGCGGGCCTCTGCTATGCGGAATTTTCCGCCATGATTCCGCTGGCGGGCAGCGCTTACACCTACGCCTACGCCGCGCTCGGCGAACTCTTCGCCTGGATCATAGGCTGGGATTTGACTCTCGAATACGCCATGGGCGCCAGCACGGTTTCCTCAGGCTGGTCCAACCATTTCATCGAATTCCTGAATATATTTCACGCCCGCATGCCGCTATGGCTGGCTTACGACCACTGGACGGCGCTGCGCACCGCCGAAAATGTCGTAGCCAGGCAGATGGCGCATACCGCGGATCCCTCGTTGGTGGAGGGCACCCAGGCGTTTCTGACCAAAGTCGGCGATGTGCTTTCCGCGCAGACACCGGAGCTGATCCAACGCGCGCACGATTTGGTGGGCGCGCCGCATCTCTTCGGCATGGAGTTCGGCTTCAATCTCCCGGCCTTTTGCATCGCCCTGGTAATCACTACCATCCTGGTGATCGGCATCCAGGAATCCGCCCGCTTCAATTCTGCGATCGTGATGATCAAAGTAGCAGTGGTGCTCTTCGTGATCGCTCTGGGCATGCACTACGTGCATCCCGGCAACTGGGGAAACAACTGGTCCACCTTCGCGCCCATGGGTTTCGGAGGCATAGGCGCCGGCGCAGCGTACATATTCTTCGCCTACATCGGCTTTGACGCAGTATCCACCACAGCGCAAGAAGCTAAAAATCCGCAGCGCGATCTGCCCATAGGAATCATTGCCTCGCTGGTGGCTTGCACCGTCCTTTACATACTAGTGGCCGCCGTGCTGACGGGCATGGTGCCCTGGAAAGAAATCAACATCGAAGCCCCGCTAGCAGTTGCGTTCATGGACCGCGGACTCACGAAAGCGTCGTATCTGATCACAGCGGGAGCACTGGCGGGCCTGACCAGCGTAATGCTGGTAATGCTGCTAGGCCAGACGCGCGTCCTCTATTCCATGGCCAATGACGGGCTGCTGCCCAAGAAATTCTTCGCCGCCATTCACCCCAAGTTCCGCACGCCGTACAAGAATACGATTCTGGTCGGCCTACTGGCGGCGATCGTGGGCAGCACCATCCCGATAGACGATATCGGAAAGATGGTGAACATCGGTACGCTGCTCGCCTTCGTAATCGTCTGCATCGCGGTCTTGGTTCTGCGCCGCACCAATCCCAGCCAGGAGCGCCCGTTCCGCACGCCCTGGGTGCCCGCAGTCCCCATCCTCGGCGTCCTCTTCAACGGCTACATGATGTACAAGCTAGGCTGGATTAACTGGGCCCGCCTGATCATTTGGCTAGTAATCGGCATGGTGATTTATTTCACCTACAGCCGCAAACACAGCCACGTTCAGAATTTGTTGAATCGCGGTAAGTAGCGCCAGTTAACCCTATGCCTGAAGGGCGTCTCGGCCGCCATCCGACGAGCGTGCTTGCGCTTATTGAGTACCTTTGCAGGCGACACGCACTGTCATGCCGGAACAGACGCGAGTTGCAGTTCATCCACTCATAGTCACTACACCGCCGTTGCCGTCCACTGTGATGTGCTGCCCGCTGCGGATGCGCTGGGTAGCCACACCGGTACCAAGCACCGCAGGGACGCCGTATTCCCGCGCCACAATGGAACTGTGACTCAACGGGCCGCCCACATCTGTAACGATGCCCGACGCGAGCGCGAAGAGCGGTGTCCACGCCGGCGTGGTGATTTTGGCGACGAGAATATCGCCCGGCTTCATTTGATCGAATTCCTCAGGGCCGTGAATCACACATGCTATGCCGCTCACCCGGCCCGGGCTTGCGCCAATTCCTTTGAGGATGTTGCTTGCCGCCTGCCCACTACGCGCGGGCATCCAGCGGCTGACGTCCAGGCCGAAGAGTCGGCCACCGCCCTTAATAGGTAGCACGACCGGAGGCGTGACCGCTTGCGCCTCTTTCCAGGTCTCGCGACGTTTGGCTATCGCGGGAAACAAATCCCTCACGAGCCGGCCGGCATCGAGCGCCTGAGCTGCCTCTTGTAGCTCTTCCGCCTGCAGCCAAAACACGTCGTCTGCTTCCGTCAGTGCGCGAGCCGCGGCCAACCGGCGCCCTACTTCACGTAACATGCGGCGCAGCACTGGCCATCCCAGCCCCACATCAGCGAGCGCGTCTTCGCGCACGGGCGCCCAACGTTGCGCCCACGACAGCAAGCGCCTGAAAACTCCCCGGCGCAGGCCACTCAGCTCCGCGAGCAAAGATTCTGTGGCCTGCTCCCGAGCTGCGGCGGTCGCCGCCTGCCTCTCGTAGGGGCTGCGGCCCTGCCCGGCTATGAAATACCTGAGCGCTTCGAGCTGCGACGCCGGGTCCTCAGCCGGGATGCCCTTGGCAAAATCCAGGTCGTACACCGCGTGCCCGAAACGCCCCAGATGTTGCTCCACGCGTTCAGTGAATTCCCGCCAGCTTTGCCCGTCGGCTGTGGGCGGCGATTGCGATTGGTACGCCGTGCTGAGGTCCTTGCCGCTCGTTCGGGTAAGATATTCGCTAAGTTCCCGGCGTTGCTGCGTCCACATCGCCAGATCATAGAGCGACTTTTCCGCGCGGATCGGTGCGCTATCGAAACCCAACAGGAAAGTCAACGCTGGCGGATCGCCCTGGCGCTTGAGAAAGCGGTTGTACACCTTCGTAAAAGTGGCTTCGCTTAAATTCACACTCCCCAGGACGAGCTGGATGCTCACATAGTAGTCTGCCGCTGCTTGCGTGATCTGGCGCGCGCCAGCCAGCAATTCCAGCGCGGGCGTTGCGCTCAGATCGCGCCCGTTCCATGTGCGAGTTACATTCGCGAAGTGCGGGCGTGCTACGTCGGCCCAGCGCGTTTTAGACGCGCGATGAATCCGTACAATCCTGGGCATTAGCACGGGCAATGCGACAAGCAGTCTCAGCACTCGCCACGCGGTTAAGCTGAAATCGTAGTAAGCGTATTCATTGATCGTCACCAGCGCCACATCCTCGCCTTGAAGAAGCTGGATTCGATTCGCTCGCGCCATACGCTCAAGCGCCTGAGTCCAAATCGGCAAGGCCAGCGTAGCGAACAGGGGAGAGAGCGGATCAGGCAGCAATTCGGCCACGCTGCTTCGCCAGTATTGCCTCCCCTCTCGTGGCAGCTTCCATTCCAGCGTCGCGCGCGACTCCGGCAGCGCGGTCACGGGTCGCGCCTGCACGATGAAGATTTGGCCGCCGCACATGGCCCATTCGATGTCCATGACCTGGCCATAGAGCTTTTCGATTTTCATGCCGAGCCGTGCGAGTTCCTCCGCCTGTGTGGGCTCCAACGCAGCTCGTTTCCGTTTGTCGGCCGGAACAGGCTCCTCGCGCGTGCCTTCCGGCGTCCGCACCGTCATGACTTCTTTCCTGGCGATTTCCTGTGATGCGATGGCACCCGTTTGCTTCTTGATGATGATCGTGTCCGGCGTAACGCGGCCGCTGACGATCGCCTCGCCCAAGCCCCATGCCGCGTTGATCACCAGTTCGTCGCGCGCGCCCGTCACAGGATTCACGGTGAACATCACGCCTGCGACATCGGCGGGAACAAGCTGTTGCACGACCACGGCGATGCTGACGGCCTCCTCCCGGATCCCCTGTCGCTGCCGGTAACCGATCGCGCGGCCGGTCCACAGCGACGCCCAGCACCGCTTGACCGCCTCGATCACGTCATTGCTGCCGCGCACGTTGAGGTACGTTTCCATCTGGCCCGCGAACGACATGCCCGGCAAATCTTCCGCCGTCCCCGACGAACGCACCGCCACGGCGGCATCGGCGCCCAGCTCGCCGTACCACCGCCGTATCATCTCGGCGATGTCGCCGGGCATCTTTCCCTGTGCGATGAGCGATTGGATTTCCGCCGACGCGCGATCGAGCGTGGCCGGGTCGTTGGCTTGTGCCTCTGCCGCGGCGGACAGAATCCGTCCGCCAATCTGGTTTTCCTCCTCATAGCGGCGATAGGCGTCGGTAGTGATGTGGAAGCCGGGCGGAACGGGCAGGCCAGCCGCCGCCATGCGCGCAAGCGATGCGCCTTTGCCTCCCACCCGTTCGAGTGTCGCCTGGGGGCTATCCAAATTCAGAATGAATGGACTGGCTGGAGGTGAGCTCATCTTTGGTTTCGATCACCAATTTGCGTGTTGCCGGCCCCAAAGCAGCCAAACGTTAGGTTTTGTCGGGGTGACGCGCAACCCGGGAGTTGGCGCACAATCCCAGCTCAGTTTCCAGATTGCCAACCATCTGCCCGGGATCATAGCAGCCGCGAACGGCGATTTTGTCAGGCTAAGGGATCACCACCAGCCTGCGGCCGTGTGCGTCGCGCTCCCAGGCATCTTCGATCTCGGCCAGCGGAACGCGCTCGGTTTCAATGCGCAGTTTGCCGCTCGCTGCGTGGTTCATTACCTGTTGAAACGCGTCGGTGAGTATGTCCCAAGACGGCATGCCTCCGGTTCCCAGAATCGTCAGCGCCGTGCTGCGCAGCACTGCAGCGGGCAGTGTGATTGTTGGTCCCGCGCTCTCGCCCGCCTCCACCAGTCGAGTCTGCGATCCCGCAACCGCAAATTCCGTTCCGGTAATCGCCGTCAGAAGAGCTTCCGTCGGAGGGCCCCATAGATAATCGATGATCACGTCGAATCCCTTTTCACCTGCCTGGTGGCGAAAGGTTTCGACCAATTCTGGATGCGGCTTGCCCAGCCCAATCGTCGCATCGGCGCCAAGTTCGCGAAGTGTGCTCAACACGCCTTCGTTGCGACCCGCGGCCACGACGCGTCCCGCGCCCAGGATTTTTGCGATTTGCACTGCCAGCTTGCCTGTGACCCCGGTCGCGCCGAGGATCAACACGGTTTCGCCCGAGGCCAGCTTCGCGCTGTGCTTCAGCGAAAGCCACGCCGATACACCAGGATTAGGAATGGCCGCGGCCGTGTCGTCGTCCACGCCCTCAGGTATTGCAAAACACTGCGCTCGACGCACCACCGTGCGTTCTGCCATCGCGCCGTACGGCCGCCGTGGGCCGCCGAAAAACATACGCGTCCCGTCCTCGAGCCGCCCCACGCCATCCATACCGCAAACGACAGGAAATTCGCGCGGGCTGGCATAGTGCTTTCCGCCAGCCATCTGTTTATCCACAGGCTTCAGCGCCGCCGCGCAGACATGTAAGAGCACTTCTCCTTCACCCGGAATCGGGTCTGGAAATTCCTCGAAGCGCGGCGGTTTCCCCAACGAGTGCAGCACCGCTGCATGCATCAATCTCCTCCTTTCAATGGTTCATGCCGGTTGGCTATGGTCGCCTACCGGTTCACGCGGAATTTGAATGTCGTTCTCGCGCCGAATTCTTGCACGCCGATCTTCTCGAGGCGGACGCGCTCCAGGCTGGAACGATCAAACGCTCGGAGACCGCTGCCCAAGAATACCGGCATGATATCAACATGCGCCAACGGCGCCTCCGCGTCCGATTCTGCCGAGCCATCGTTCAAAGATTAGCTCCGAAATAGGGCAACAGCATCTGCATATTCTCCGTCGGCGCCGGAAGGGCGCGACTCCTCGAGACGGCCGGAATTTTGGAATCGAAGTTCGACAACGGCGTCGAGATCCACACGTTTTGCGGTATACGTATAGGGTTTGATCTGCTTGCCGGAACGGTGGTGTGACCCTGAAATGACTCAAAAAAATCTCTATTTCCTGGGTTTGATTCTGTCTGCCAGCGGGTTCATATCCCCTCCCATCGCTCTCGCGCTCGGCCTGTGTTATGGCTTGGCGTTTCAGAACCCGCACAATTGGGCGGGGAAAGATCTACCCAGGTTTTTGCTGCAGGCTTCCGTCGTGGGCCTTGGATTTGGAATGAATCTTCACGATGTAGTCCACGCTGGCCGCTCGGGGTTTATCTACACCGCGGCAGGAATCGCGCTGACGATGACTCTCGGCTTGGCGTTGGGCCGCATTTTGCGCGTCAACGGCACTTCCTCGCTGCTGATTTCGGCGGGAACGGCCATCTGCGGCGGAAGCGCCATCGCCGCCGTCGGCCCCATCGCAAATGCTACCGAGGAAGAAATGGCGGTGTCGTTGGGCACGATTTTCGTCTTGAACTCGGTGGCCCTTTTCTTATTCCCTTTGATTGGTTGGGCCCTGCATCTGGATCAAATGCAGTTTGGTTTGTGGTCGGCTCTGGCGATTCACGACACAAGTTCGGTGGTCGGCGCCGCCGCAAAATACGGCTCTGTGGCGCTCGTGATTGGCATGACCGTCAAACTCGCTCGCGCGCTTTGGATCGTTCCCGTATCCGTGGCCACGGCTGTCCTCAAAAAGACCAAGACGCGCATTCAATGGCCCTGGTTCATTTTGTTTTTCTGTTTCGCCGCCGTCGCCAATACGTATCTACCGCAGTTTTCGCCGGGCTTCACCGTGCTGAGCCGCCTGGGAAGAATTGGCCTGACCGCGACGCTCTTCCTCATCGGCACTGGTCTCACCAGGCAAACACTCCGGCGAGTGGGAGTTCGGCCATTCGTGCAGGGCGTCGCCTTGTGGCTAGTTGTGGCGCTGAGCTCGCTGGCCTTGATACGTATCGGCTGGATCCGCATCTGATTCGCCGCAAATATTCCTTCCGCTGTCATAAACGACCTTGCGAGTCCGGCAACGGAAGCCACATCCCACATGATTTTTCGTTATCTTTCATCATCCACTTAACTCCGGGAAAGCAACACAATCGTCGCTTTCCCGAGGCCAGCATGTCGCACGCTTTCTCGATCCGGCGCTGGCGAGTTTCCGCTTGCTTGGCTGAGGTTACCGAGAAAATCCAGTCCCGGCGCGCCAGTGGAGTGATGTCCTCCCACCCTGCCTGCGCCAGCGGAGCGGCTGCCAGGGCTTTGCGCAGATCCATGGGCACCCGCATCTCCGGTTCTTCTCCGGCGCGCGCAATTTCCACGGTAACCGTGTCTGCGGCATCTCCGCCTGCGCCATCGCGCATGGTTTTGTTTACCGAGAGCGAGTGGCTTCCTTTGCCGTCTGGTTCGAGAGCGGCTCGAAAAGGGAAGGCATTGATCATTCCCTCCACCATCGTCCGGCCTCGTGAGGGAAGCTTGGCACTCGCGTTCTTGGGCAGGGTGAGGGTCCACGATCCAGGTTTTTCGTTGGCCGTGGTCGGAAACAACTTGGCGCTGAAGCGAATCGTTGACTTGGTTTCTTGCAGCTTAGCCGGCGTCATATAGCCCTTAGGGGCGCACAACGCGCAGGATAACAAGCAAAACGCCGAGAACCAGAACTACCGCCAGCAAAACCCGCTCTTGCATCCCCTGCTTCATAACCATTGGATTCACGACCGTCAACTATGGGGTCATTCGCCCCGGCGCCGATCAAGCAGCGGGCCGCGCCGCCTGATTTCTCGACCGCCTTCTCCGCGGCTCTCCTGTGAAGGTTTGGATTTCGGCGCAAGAATATATGTTCTCGCACTCGCAGAGCTTGCAGCGAGCTACGAAAGAAGCAGGAGGATTCGCCTCTCCGGATTCGAGTCCATCGCGAAAACTCACCGCCTTCGCGGAGACCGCGATTGGTTGGCGGCAGCAAGCGCAAAAAACTCCGGCATAGCTCTTAATCTCTGTAATCACCGTAACCTCGCTAGAAGGAGTGGCAGGGCGGAGGCCGAAGCATACCACTTGCGGGAGCCAGAAGCCATCCGGCGGGGTAGGCCACGCCATCCGGCCGCCTCGGCCTTTAGGGATGGCGCATCTCCTTCCCTCGTTCCTTCCTTCCGCTGTCATCTTGATATACCCCCCTACTGTCCCGATTAACTTTGGTGTCGGTTCTTTATTTTCATGGAGTTGCACGCGAAGTTAATCGTAAGGTGTCCCGATTAGCTTTTTCTTCGCCTCGCCGGGTGGCCGGTCCTTCCCGGTGTTTGGGAAGAGTGGGCTTTCGGCCCTGTTTTCGGCCCCAAGTGACTTGGCGCCGTTGGCGTCGGGCCGCATTTTGCGCTGATTTTTGCGCTGCAGATACCCCCCTTGTGTCGCGATTAACTCTGGTGCCCGCCGTTTATTTTCATGGAGTTGCGAGCGAAGTTAATCGTAGCGGTGTCGCGATTAGCTTTTTCTTCGCCTTTTCTCGGATCCGGGCTGTCAATCGTCTTCGCGATTGCGAAATCAATTGACTCAGCCCGGCGTGGAAAATGTCGGCTGGAGAATTGATGCGAGGGCTGGAATCGGCAAGACCATGACTCGACCGGGATGACGCTGCGCTCCTTTCGTGTGGCGCTCGACTCCGAGTGCCAAATTTTGTCACCAGCTCAACAGCAGAGCGCACGTACTGTAGCATGGATTAACGGATAAGTCAACAGAGAACTGCAGGGAGAAGCCGACAATCCGGGGCCGAAATCCCCACCCTTCCCACACTTCGGGAAGGATGGGCCACCCTCACAATCTTAAGGCGTCGGAAAGCCTGGGCCACCCGCCGGATAAGTCAACAGAGAACTGCAAGGGGAAGCCGACAATCCGGGGCCGAAATCCCCACCCTTCCCACACTTCGGGAAGGATGGGCCACCCTCACAATCTTAAGGCGTCGGAAAGCCTGGGCGACCCACCCTTCCCACACTTCGGGAAGGATGGGCCACCCTCACAATCTTAAGGCGTCGGAAAGCCTGGGCCACCCACCCTTAGGCTCGGGAAGCCTGGGCACCCACTCTAGGGCGCCGGAAATCCGGGCACCCACCCTTCCCACACTTCGGGAAGGATGGGCCACCCTCACAATCTTAAGGCGTCGGAAAGCCGAGTACATTCGCGACCTCCTTTCCGACGAACTGTCCGACCTGGTGCGGTAGGATTAGCGCAGGCTGCTTTAGCTAACGAGGATAAGCATGTCAATTCATGAGCCGATCGTTCATTAGAGGAGCGGCAACGAGATGAAAGCGGCGCAGACGGCGAAACCTCTGAAGGTGCTGGTGATCGACGTTGGCGGGACAAACGTCAAGCTCCTGGCCACCGGCCAGAAGGAGCCGCGAAAATATCCGTCGGGTCCGTCGATGACTCCGCAGAAGATGGTGCGTCTGGTGAAGAAGTGCGTCGCGGATTGGAAGTTTGATTGTATTTCGATGGGCTATCCCGGGCCAATCATCAATGGGCATCCGCTGCGCGATCCGCACAATTTGGGACGCGGGTGGGTGGGATTCAACTTTCAAAAGGCTTTTGGTTGTCCGGTGAAGATTTTGAATGATGCGGCGATGCAGGCGCTTGGCAGCTACGAAGGCGGGCGGATGCTGTTTCTGGGATTGGGCACGGGCTTGGGCTCGGCGATGATCGTGGACGGAATGCTGCAGCCGATGGAATTGGCGCACCTGCGCTACAAGAAGGGCAGAAGCTATGAGGACTATCTTGGATTGCGGGGCCTCGAACGAATGGGCAAGAAAAAGTGGCGCCGCTACGTCGCCAAAATTGCGAAGAGTTTGAAGACCGCGTTGGATGCGGATTATCTGGTGCTGGGCGGAGGAAACAGCAAGAAGCTGAAGAAGCTGCCGCCGGGCGCGCGCCTCGGCAACAACGAGAATGCGTTTCGGGGAGGATTCCGTATGTGGCAGAAGAATCAGCCAGACAATCCTTCTTGAATCGTAGCGGCCGGGTCTGTAAAAGGGGATGTCGAGACAAAAGAGCCCGACAATCCGGGGCCGGAATCCCCGCCCTTGCCGCGCTTCGGGAAGGATGGAACACCCTCGCAATCTTAACGCGTCGGAAAGGCTGGGCCACCCGCCTGAGCATCAAAACGGGGAATGATGCGGCACTCCACAGCTCAAACCCTCCGAGGAGGGTTTGCCATCTGCCGGCTAGTCGCCACCCCTTATACTTTCTTGTGGTAGTAGTTCCAGAAGGTCTCCCGCAACAGGGAGTTGCCCGTTTGCAGCCGGACCGCGCAACGTGTCACCTTGTCTAGCAATCGCAGACCGGCAGGTTTCTGCACTAACTCGTACTCCATTCTGTTCTCAAAGATCCGTCCTAACAGGGTGACGACATCATCCTGCGAAGATGTCACCATTGCGCCGACCGCGACGCCTGTCTCGAAATCGATTAACCGGCTTAGCGGATGTATTTGGCTGAAGAAGCGTTGCCTTTCGGCCTCGTCGCAGTAAAAAATCACCGGTTTTCCCAGACTGAGGGCCATGGCGGCCTCGGCATCTTTGCCAAAGCTGTCTTTCGTCCCTGCGCAATAGACGAGGACTTTCGCCGACTTCACCATCAGGCATTCGATTAGCCCTTTGTCCTCGTGCCCTTCTGCGGCGCTCACAGTCGGGTCAAAGTAACGTAGGGATAGCGGCTTGAGTGTAGAAGCACGGAAGACTTTTTCGCAAAAGTCGGCCATTTTGCGAAAATCAGAACGATCCCTCATGCTTGTAGCAACATATACATCGAGATCGTTAACCATCGAAAGGAAGTATTTCGTATTCTCAAGCGCATCCGCCCGAGCTTTCTCGAACAGCCTAAGCACTGACTCATGTTTGGCAGCAATCTGCGCCTGGCTTTCAACTTCCTCGTCCAATATGTCGTCGGCCGAGAACAGAAACTCTGACTGGCGGTCTTTGTAGCTTGGCTTTGAGAAACTCTCGGTCATTAGCTTGCGAATCGTAGTCCGTCCCCCACCCTTTGCGGAGTGGGCCTCAAAAGCCTGCATCAAAAACGATTTTAAGTTGCTCTGCCCCTCCGCCGGAGGGGCGTAGGATTTGCACGCCATCTCTGAAATCAAATATCGATTGTCTTTCGCGATGTTACGTAGGGAAATTGCTGGTCCCCGGCGAGCCATTGCATCGTCGTCGAATCGCTTCGATTGAAAAAACTGGTCCAACTCCGCACTGCTGAGTGCCCGGAGCTTATTGAAAGCGATCCGGACGTCACCATAAAAAAGTAATGCATCTACGTACAGGCGGTATAGGCCCCACTTTAGATGTTCGTGGGATCGAATTAAATCGCCTTGGAGAACTTCCGCGCTGTACCCAGGCAACTTGACGACCTCGTATGGGTGCAGCTTAGGAGCAGTGAGCCAGTAGTATCGATAAAATCCGTCAGACACCCCGGCTTCATGACAGAGGTGAAGCAATTGATTCAGCTGCGCTCGGCCGATCGGTTCGCGCCCGATCGTCTCAATGTGAGTAAGCACGTCTGGCGGGCACTTGCTGAGCAACCAGCGGTCGAAGCCAAACGAGAAAAGCTCGAGCAGCCTTTGGCGCTCGTCAGAGTCCTGCGCGGCTTCGACAGTTGGTGGATTCGCTGCCATATGACCCCCGTTGCTTGATGATGAAACAGATGCTATCTCGCCTACTTAAGCCTAATCAAGATAATCGCCAATGAAGTTGTCGCAAGGGTAACCTGTAGAAGTATTGCGATGGTTGCTGGCGTGAAAACGCCCCGAAACGCGGGTGGCCAGTCGTTAGGGAACGACCCTGACCGAGTACGATCCCACGGGGGCACCGCCGACCCACCCCGTTTGACTGGGATTAGTGACGTCGATCCTGATTACGTCCCCGACTTTGAAGGCGTCTTGGCCCTGCTTGAACGGCGTGAAGGCCTCGATGACAATCTCGGTATCGGTCCACGAAGTGACGTAAAGCCCGGCATAGCAAAATCTGCCGGGGGCGAAGGCACCAAACACTCGACCGTCGGTTATGTCCGTGGCACGCAGGAAATCCGAGCATCCGTTGTAGGGCTGGCCCGTGCCGAAGTGCGCCCCTTTTATCACGATTCTTTGCCAAGCCTTGGTGCTGATTGGTCCCACCGAGGTAATCTCCGGGCCACCGGGGGCCGAGCTCGATTGCCCGGATGATGCGGGCTCTCCAGGGGCCTGTTCCAACGCATCAGTCCCTTCCGTTTCGACCCTGGCCGAGTAAGATGCCACGGGAGGACCCCCGACCCACTGCGATTGACTGGGGTTAGCGACGTCGATCTTGATCATATCCCCGACTTTGAAGGCGTCCTGGCCCTGCTTGAACGGCGTGAAGGCCTCAATAACAATCTCGGTATCGGTCCACGCCGTGACGTAAAGCCCGGAATAGCAGAATCTGCCAGGGGCGAAGGCGCCAAACATGCGGCCGTCGGTTATATCCGTGGCATGCAGGAAATCCGAGCATCCGTTGTAGGGTTGGGCCGTCCCGAAGTGCGCCCCTCGGATCGCGATTCTTTGCCATGCCTTGGCGCTGATCGTTCCAACCGAATCGATTTGCGCACCACCAGCAACAACGGCACTTCCGTTGGATGGGCCTTTTTTCCCTGGTGGATCGGGCTTTGGATCTCGACCTTCAGCGGTTGAATTTCCTCCCGGAGGGTCGGGCTTTGGATCGGGAGCAACAGATTTTGAAGGATTGACTTGTTTGGTTTTAACATCGGAATCCCAATGGAAGATCTTCGGCATTCCCGGAATCGTTAGAATAGCCGCAAGGGCTGTGGCGAATATGCAGAAATCAACTATAGACCATCGTCCACCGAGCAGTTTCATGGTGAACACTCCGTGGAACAAGCAGTGGGACGACTTTTACCACAGGAGCAGTCTGAAATTCAATAGTTAAGCCTTCAGGCAAGTAGCATGATTAGGCAGAATTCGGACCCGAGCCGTTCGGCCCGGTCCGGCGTTTTAATCTGTGCGCGGCGTGGCGCTGGCGACCGCCAGAATCGTGCCGGCGAACAGCAGCGTGTCGAAGAAGTAGTTGATGCCCTCAATCTTGGCATCCGTGCTGGGGTCCAGCAGCGCGGCGATCAGGATTGGCCCGTACACTACCACTACCAGCAGCACAATCCAGCCGCCTAGATACGTTGCCGCCAGGCGCGTCTTCTTGTTCAGCAGCATGCATGCGCCGGCTACGAGAAGAATTGCGCCGGTCAGATAGCCGATTAGCGGGCGCGCGGGAATCCACGCGGGCATCAGGGCCTCGAGGGGGAGTCCGGGGCGTGACAATGGATGCAGAAAATGCTCCACGCCATAAAACATGGCGGTGATGGCGATCACCACGCGGCCAAAGGTTACGAGCTTGCTTCCGACTCGCCCGCCCATCGCGGCGCCCGCAAAAACCCAGCCTGCGCAGCCGAAGGACATTTCGCGCAGGGCCAGCGTCCATCCGAACCTGTCTTTGGGGGTGGCGAGCGCGCCCGGGATGTCCATCATGGCCACAAAAAGAAAAAACATGATCCCCAGCAGCAGGCCGGACCAGCGCACCTGAATTTTGGTGGCGATGCTCAACGACGCGGCCAGCAGCGCAAAGCCGACGAAATAGGCCCAAAACAATCGCCACGGCATAAATGCAGGTACCAAGGGCGCGACGAATTCCACGCCGAAAAGATGCAGCGCGCCGAAGACTCCCAAGGGAATGGCGAAACACAAATTGCTCAGGGCTGCGATTTTGTCCAGGCCGGGGGCCTGCGCGATATCGGTCTTCGCCGCCCACAGGCCAATCACGAGGAACACGATGCCGGCGGCGAGCATCGCAATTACCGTGTGCGAGACCACTAGAAATGTGGCGAGAATTGTTGTTTGCATGTGGATCCTAAACGTCAGCCCGCGTGCCCGGTTTCGGGCGCGTCTCCCGGGTCAATGCTGCCGCGGATTGTACAACGAACGGCGGGCGCAGATATTTATTTGCGAAGCGGGCGGACGGGTGTGGGCTAGGAGTTGCAAATTTGGGTTAAAGACGGATAAACAAAACCCCCGCGGCTGAAGCCGGAGGTGGGGTCGTGCGCGCTTCCGCTGGACTGAAGTCCAGCTTCCCCCTGCTGAAGCAGGGGGCTCCCACCGGGTATAGACCGGACGCATCCCCGACGCTGCAGAAATGGGGTACAACCGGGCGCATCCCTGACAGAATGAACCGGGCGTATTCGGAATTACTGGCTCCCTCCGAATTGCTGGCCTGACCTACCCGTGTCCTGACAAAACGTCGGAGTATTCACACAGGCTCAGACGGTCCGGCCTGAAGCGCGACCTGCGCGCTCGCGTCCAGTTGTTAGGCGTTGAGTGCAGGCGCCTGTGTGCGTCACAATGACTCGTCATGTCGTGGCGCAACAGAGCGCGTGTCCGCGCATTCGTGCGGCGATTCACAGCGGTGGACGTCGCCGCCGTGGCACTCGCGGCGCTATTCCTCCTGGCGCGAATCGCCTACACGCTGGGCATGCGCGTTCCGTTTCTCGGCCTGCTGGATTATCTGTTCATCGTCGCGCTGATCTACGGCGCATTTCGGCTAAGCCCCTGGGTGCGCGGGCAACTGCTGTGGAGCTTGCGCAATCGCCTGATCGTGGCCTACGTGTTCATCGCCGTGGTGCCGGTGGTGCTGTTGCTGACCATGTTCGGCGTCGCCGCGTATCTGCTGTACATCCAGCTGGGCGCGCACGTGCTGCGTGACGCGCTCGCCGATCGCATGCAAGATGTGCGCGGCGTTTCGAACGCCATCGCCCACACCATGGCGCGCAGCGCCGCAAACGGCAGCGCCCAACGATACGACTGCCTTGCTGCAACGCCCCGATGTGGCCGCGGTGGTTTCCTCGGAATCCGGCGAATATTCCGGGCTGACCGTAGATGGCGCAGGCGCCGAAGGGCTGCTGCGCCGCGAAGACGGATCGGAGCGGAAGGAATTCGTAGGCCTGGTCGAGCGCGACGGCCGTCTGTGGATTCAGTGCTTTCGCCACGTGAACACCTCGCGCGATGCGGTGCCGCTGCGCGTGGCGCTGCCGGTTACGTCGGATTTCCTGGACGGATTAACGGATGAGCTCGGCCCGATTCAATTCACGTTGACTAGGCCGGCTGTGCCCAATGGAGCGGCGGACGTGCAGCACGCTTCCGATTTTGTTCCCGTGTACGACATCGCCAGCCGCCGCAGGAAATTAGGACCCGCGGCACATTGGACGGACTTTCAGATCAACGGAGCGTTGACGCTGGAGGCTTTGCTGCTCGAGTCCGGGTCGCGCCAGCCGCGCCCCACGCCGATCTACGCGCAATTTCAAGTGCGGCCATCGCGGCTCAACGGCACCTTGTTCGCTTCCGTCGGCGCGTTCGGGCCATATGTCACGGTGGTATTTCTGTCGGCCTGTGCCTTGTTCATTTTGCTGGAGGCGGGGGCGCTGGTTACCGGCGTCATTTTGACGCGCAGGATTACGTCTGCGGTCGCGGATCTTTACGACGCGACGCGCTACGTACGCGAGGGCGATTTCACCCGCCGCGTTCGCGTGCAGAAGAGAGATCAGCTGGGCGTGCTCGCCGAATCGTTCAACGAAATGACCAGCTCGATCAGCGGCCTGATCGAGGAGCAGAAGCAGCGCCAACGCCTGGAGAACGAAATCACCATCGCGCGCGAAGTGCAAGCGCAGCTCTTTCCCCGAAAGATTCCCAGCTTGCCGGGATTGGAACTGGCCGCCATCTGCCGCGCAGCGCGCTCCGTGAGCGGCGATTACTATGATTTTATTCAGCTCAATCCCACCAGGGTCGCCATGGTCCTGGCAGACATCAGCGGAAAAGGAATTTCCGCCGCGCTGCTGATGGCCAGTTTGCAGGCGGCGTTGCGCAGTATGCTGCTGCTGGATCCCGGCGCGAGCGCTGCCGAAACGGTCACGCGCCTGAATCTGCACCTCTGCCGCAATACTGCCGACGATCATTACGCGACACTTTTTTATGCCATCTACGATTCCGACCGGAAGACGCTGGAATATACGAACGCGGGGCATTGCGTGCCGTTTCTGGTAGCGGGCGACGACGTAAAAAAACTGGAAGAAGGCGGCACTGTGGTCGGTCTTTTCGAAGAGGCGACCTACGACGCGGTGGCTGTGCCAGCTTCGGCGGACAGCGTCTTCGTAATCTACAGCGACGGCTTGACCGAGCCGGTAAACGTATTCGGCGAAGAATTCGGCCCGCAACGCCTGATGCAAGAAGTGGTGCGCCATCGCGCCGCCACTGCCGGGCGCATCGCCGAAGAATTAATCGGCGCCGCGGAACAATGGGGCGGCACCGACGAGCAAGCCGATGACATGACCGTAGTCGTCGCGCGCCTGAATTCCAACGGGAACAGGGGAAGCGACTAGGGCGGCGACCGGCTTTCCCTTATACTTGCGAGTTCTTAATCGAAGGGGGATGCGCAATTGCCTCTGCGGGGACGGGCAGCGCTGGTAAGCGGCGGAAGCCGCGGCATCGGCAAAGGCATCGCCGTAGGATTGGCGCAAGCCGGCGTGCGCGTGGCCATTTCGTATCGCTCGAATAAAAATGCCGCGCAGAATACGTTGCGCGAGATGCAAAGCTGCGGAGCGGAATGTTTCGCCGTCGAAGCCGATGTCACCGATGCGGCGAAAGTGCAATTCCTGACCGACACGGTGGTGGAGCGATTCGGGCGCCTCGATATTCTGGTCAACAACGTCGGCGCATTCAATTGGAAGCCGGTGATCGAAACGACGCATGAAGAGTGGCAACGCGTCCTGGCGTCCAATCTGCTCAGCGTTTTTTACACTAGCAAAGCAGTGCTTTCCGTGATGCGCCGCCAGCATTGGGGCCGCATCATAAATTTGGGCGCCGTCGGAGCCGAGCGCGCGTTTGGCCAGGCTACGATTTCCGCCTACGCCGCGGCCAAGGCTGCGGTCGTGTCGTTTTCGCGCTCGCTGGCGGTGGAAGAAGCCAAGCACGGCATCACCGTGAACGTGATCAACCCTTCGAATGTGGACGAGCGCGATCTAACCGCCGATGAAGCGCGCAAAATTCGCGACACGCGTTCGCCCATCGGCCGGCCGCCTTCGGCGCAGGATGTGGCCGTAGCCGTGCGTTTCTTCGCCAGCGACGAAGCCGATTTCATCACCGGCCAGGTTCTGAACGTCAGCGGCGGATGGATGCTGTGATCGCCTGACGTGAATATCTGCAGGTTCGACTTGCTCGAAAATCCCAGCAACGAATCGACGCCATGAAAGTCCTCACCGCCGCGCAAATGCGCGAAGTCGATCGCCTCACCACCGAGCGCTACGGAATTCCCGGCGAGCGGCTAATGGAGAACGCCGCCGCCGCTTTCGTCGAAATCTTTCGCTCGCAGGTTCCGCGCATCGAAGAATCGCGAATCGCGGTAGTTTGCGGTAAGGGCAACAACGGCGGCGACGGTTTTGCCATCGCGCGCCTGCTGGCCGAATGGAATGCCAAGCCGGCCGTGATTCTCTGCGCCGATCCTTCCGAAATTCGCGGCGATGCCGCGACCAGCCTGCAGCGATTCGAAAAAGAGGGAGGGGAATTCAGTGTCGCCCGCAATGCCGGCGAATGGGCCGCGGCAAAAAAGCAGATCGCTTCGGCCAACATCATCATCGATGCGCTGCTAGGCACCGGCACGCGCGGCGCTGTCGAAGGCTGGCTAGCGGGAGTGATCGAAGATATCAATCGCCATAGCGCGACAGCTCGAATTTTCGCCGTGGATATCCCGTCGGGCCTCCCAGCCGATTCCGGCGAAATTGCCGGCGCCGCGATCGAAGCCGATGTCACCATCACCTTCACGGCACCGAAAATTGGCCAGCTGCTGTATCCGGCATCAGAAAGAGTAGGGCGCCTGATTGTCGGCGACATCGGTTCGCCCGCCTCGCTAATCGAAGAAATTTCCGACACGCACTTGCGTTGGCTCGAGCCTTCCGAATTCACCAAAATCCAACTGCACCGCAAGGCGAGCGCCAACAAAGGCAATTTCGGCCACGTTCTAGTCATCGCCGGCTCGCTCGGCAAAACCGGCGCGGCGGTGATGGCCGGCACCGCAGCGTTGAAAGCAGGCGCCGGACTAGCAACGGTAGCGACGCCCGATATTTGCGTGCCAATAGTCGGCGCGCATTCGCCCGAACTGATGACTGCGCCCTTGCCCGCCACCGACTCCGGGTCCATCAGTTGCGTTCAGGATTCGCGCTTTACCGAACTTCTGCGCGGCAAATCAATTCTCGCCATGGGCCCAGGCCTGAGCACGCATCCGGAAACGCAGGAACTCGCGCGCACCGTCGTCCGCGATGTTGACATCCCGCTGGTGCTCGACGCCGATGGCTTAAACGCCTTCGCCGCGCGCAGCGCCGAACTCGCGCAGCATCGCGCCGCGCACCTGGCGATCACCCCGCACCCGGCGAAATGTCGCGCCTGCTGAATCTTCCCACCAAGGAAGTGCAAGCCAATCGCATCGCCATAGCCGAAAAAGCAGCCCGCGATCTGAAAGCTACGGTCGTGCTGAAGGGCTATCAAACCGTGATCGCTTCACCCGACGGCCGCACCTGGATAAATTCCACCGGCAATCCAGGAATGGCCAAAGGCGGCAGCGGCGACGTGCTGACAGGAATGGTGGCTGGAATCGCCGCACAACACGGCCAGACCGATTGGGCCAAAGCCGTCTGCCTCGCAGTTTATCTCCACGGCCTGGCCGGAGACCTCGCCGCCGAGGAATTCGGCGAAATCCCCCTGATGGCCACCGACATCATCCAAGCCATTCCGGACGCCTATCAGCATCTGATTCGCGAGCTAGATCATGCCGGCGCATGAATGGATCGACCCATTCCGCCGAGGAAACGATTCGGTTGGGCAGGGAACTGGGCGCGCAGCTAAAACCGCCGCTGCTAATTCTTCTGGCAGGAGAGCTAGGCGCGGGTAAAACCACACTGACAAAAGGCCTGGTAACAGGCATGGGTGCCGCCCGCGAAGAAGACGTAACCAGCCCCACCTTCACCCTGGTGCACCAATATCGCAACGGCGCCCGCGTCTATCACATCGATCTCTATCGCATAGCCGATTTCCACGATTTCGAAACGCTAGGTGTCGAAGACCTCTTCGCCGAGCCCGCAATAATCATAGTAGAGTGGCCCGAAAAAATGTCCGTCCGCAGCGATTGGCCGCAATTGCGAATCGAGCTGGAGCACGTAGACGAAAGTTCACGCAGGCTACGCGTAGCAGATGCAGCGGGAATTCTCCCCGTAGGGCCCGGTCTTTAGCCGGGCCTCTTCGGGCAAGGCCGCGCAAAAAACGAGAGCGCCGCGCGTACCAACCTCTCTCTTTGACGTGGTCGTGCGACGCGCGGCAAACTCGCCATCGATTTACGCTGTGCCCGGCCCGGCTAAAGCGCGGGCCCTACGGGATGCTGCGAGCAAGTTTCACCCGTGCCGTAGTCCGTGCGCACAAGCGCGCAATCAAGCACGTAGGGCCCGGTCTTCAGCCGGGCCTCCTCAGGCAAGGCCGCGCGCAGTGCACAGCCGAGCCGAACCGACGCTCTACCGCCGCAACACTCCCATCTCCCGCAACACATCAGCAATCAAAGGCCAAAGCAGCGCGAAAACCAACAACAAAGCAGCAAAAACCCGCGCCACCGATATCAAGGGCTTGGATTCCCGCTCGGGATTATGCCGTTCACAAAATCCCCCCTGCACCGCAACCCTCTCACAACGCCTCCCATTCGCTCCCAAATACAGGCACACCGGTCCTACATCGCCTGTTTGCATAGCGCCATTAACGGGTTGGGCTCTCACGGTTGCGCCTCAAGTGCATTTTGCTACAGTGAAATTTTAGCCGCCATAGGCGCGATATGCCCGAACCGCCTACCACTACACTCTCGCCCACGCACCCGGCCCGGCTGAAGCTGGAACCGTACACCCTTGAGCTTCACCTGCAGAGCATCAACGTCGGCCTCGACAATATCCATTATGACGTCTATCTCAGCCCCAAGTTCACCGAGCCCACCCGCAAATATCTGCTCGACAGCATTCGCGCCATCGCCAGCCTGAATTTCTCCTACTCCCAGGGACGCAACTCCGCCGCTCCCGACACCTCCGGCTTTCGCAAGCAGATCTTCGAGCTCCTGCAAATTTCGCTGACCCGCGCCAAATACGCGCAAAACATCGAGGTGGATATTCTAAACCGCCTCGCCGTCCTGAAATTCCTGCTCAGCGAAATCACCAGCCAGTTCTCGACTCTGATCGTCGAGTGCAAGGAATGGATCCACTCGCGCGGCGTGCATTTCGAGCGCAGCGAGCAGGCCCACATCATGCGCTCGCGCATCACCGAACTGCAGGGCGAGCGCCGCGCCATCTATCGCCAGGTAGGCTTGTCGGTGTATCAAACCTTGCGCGAGCTGGACGACAACGTCCTCGCCAAATCGCGCCGCGCCCTCTTCGGCGAAGAATTCCCGGAAATCTACGAGCTTTTCCGCAACCGCCTGCTGTTCCTCGAAGGCGGCACGGACGAAACCCTGCTGCTCGAAAATTACGTCTTGCTCGGAAATTTCATTCACGACCCCGACCGCTTCGAAGTCTTCGAGGAGCTGCTGCTCGATTTCGTGCGCGATTTCGTTCACGCCGACGACAACGCCGAGGAACTCAGCCGCAGCCGCAAATCCTACGACCGCCTGATGGAGCAGGCACGCTCATTGCGCACGGAAGCCATTCGCCTCGAAGCCGAGCAGGAAGAAATCCGCCGCAAAACGGGCGGCGGCGACGACCTCTTCGCCTGGCCCTGGAAGCGACGCTCCCCGCACGCCGAGCCCTCCGGCGACGCCGAGGAACTCAGGAAGCGCATCGCGCTGATCGAGTTGAATCTCGAAGAGCTCGGCCCCGGCATCGAAGCCGCCAAGCAGCGCATGGACTTCCTCACCGAAGAATATCGTGCCCGCATCGGAAACTATCTCTACGACCCGGAAAATATCCGCCGCCTGTTCGACGCTCGAGCCGCCAAGAGTGACGCCGACACGCCTCCGGAAACGCGCGAGCGTTTATTGCGTGAATGGGTGAACCGCCTCGACGAGCGCGACCTGCTCGCCCATGTTTTCGCCGGGTACGAGCTGCGCAAAATCTACATGGACTATTCGCCGCCGGTGCACTTGCAGCAATTGAAGAAGGCTCTCGTCAATCGCGAAGAGACCAAGCGCATCGAGCAGGTTCTGGCCCAGTTTCCCGCGCGCAAATCCTCACTAAAGCGCCTCGAGGAAGCCGCCCGCGCCATTCGCCGCGTGCCTCCGGAAGAAATTCCCTCCATCGCCTTACGCTTCGCCGAGGATTTCATCCGTCTGCGCCGCGATCGTCGCAACTATCATCACGTCGTGGCCTGGATGGAGCGCATCAACCTGGTGCGCTCCGAACATTCCCGCGAGCTATCGCGCGCCAACAATTGCCTCTACGAGCTGGTCTTCACCGACGAAGCCGGCAAAGACAACGATCCGGTCGTCAGTCACGCCGTAATCAAAGCCGACGTGCGCGGCTCCAGCGGCATGACCAAGGATTTGCAGGCCCGCGGCCTGAATCCCGCCTCGCATATCAGCCGCAATCTGCACGAGCCCGTCAAGCGCCTGCTCGATCGCTACGGCGCCGCGAAAGTGTTCATCGAAGGCGACGCCATAATTCTCGCCATTTACGAAACCGAATCCACTCGCGCGACGCAGCGCGCCGTCGCCAAAGCCTGCACTCTCGCCCGCGAAATCCTGGCGGTCATTCAGTCCTACAATGCGCGTCCAGAAGCCGCCGATCTGCCGCGCATCGAACTGGGCATCGGCGTAGCCTTCCAGAATTCGGCCCCGTCGCTATGGATGGACGGCGATTCGCGCATCATGATCTCCAAGGCCCTCAATCTTTCCGATCGCCTCTCCAGCTGCTCCAAAGTAGCCCGCCGCATCTTCGCCCAGAATCCCTCGCCCTTTAACGTCTTCCTCCTGCAAACACTGATGGAGGATGTAGGCGACGATGAAGGCGAAGAATTGCTGGTGCGTTACAACCTAAACGGAATCGAGCTGAACGAAGAGGGCTTCGAGAAGCTATCCAGCGAAATCTCGCTGACTGCCGTTGGCAGGAACCTTCTCCATGCCCTGGGGCAAAGAAAAAGCCCAGCTCTATATAGGCGAACTGCCGCTGGGCAATTCGCTGGAAACCATAGTCGTGCGCAAAGGCGCCGTCCGCGAGCTCCTACCCGACGCCAAAATCGGCAACCCAGGCCCCCGCAACTATTACGAGGTCTGCACCAACCCCAAGCTCCTGGAAATAGCCCGCAAAAAGCTCTCCGAATCCCCCGCAAAAACCTAGAGAAACCGCGCGGCGCAGCTCTTCCCGTAGGGCCCGGTCTTCAGCCGGGCCGGGCACAGCGTAAATGAAAGGCGCGTTTGTCCCGCGCGCGACGCAAAATTAAAGGGAGGGGTGACACGCGCACTGCTGTAGCTCTTTGCGCGGCCGTGCCCGAAGAGGCCCGGCTGAAGACCGAGCCCTACGTGGAGCCGCACTTCACCGCAGAGAGCCAAAGCACGCCAAGTGGGTCTTACTTCGCGGTAGACTGCCAGAAGAAAAAGAAATCGCTCGCGGGCTTATCGCTGGCGCACGATCCGTACTCCGGCCGGGAGGCCCCTTGCATGCGCCCCATTATCTTGATCATCTTGCCAGCCACTTCTTCCATGTTCAAAACCATGTAGTCGGTATTCGGGCCAGCCTCTCCCAGAACTTCCATAAACGTTCTCGCAAACGGCGAGCCCTTGCCCAGCGCGCCCGTCTTTCACCGAGCCCATGCCGCCGGAAGTCATGCACTTGCGCGTCTTCACGCCTTGCAGACGTTGTACTGCGTCGACCCGATCGGCGAGCACCGGCGCAGGAATATTTCCTCGCTTCCTGCTCTTTAAAGATGCTGCCGCCTTTGCAGATATCCAGCACCAGCAAAATATGCGCCACGTTGATGCGGTCCATCCACTTCGTCAACTGGTCGAAATCCACCTGCCGTTCCCGGTCAGTTCCCGGCGGTGAAGAATCGCGCGCGATCACGTAACCGCGCCCATCGTTCTCATCGAAGTCGCCGTGTCCGGCAAAGTAGATCAACAGCTCGTCGTTGGGTTTGAACGATTTCTTGGGCAGATCTTCCGTCAGAATGTGCTTGATGCCGCCGAACGATTGGTTCTGATAGACGTCGGCCTGAAACCCGTAGAACGCGCGCAGCTCTTGGGCGATCGATTGCGCGTCGTCAATGGGATTGTTCAGGTGCGGCCAGTCCGGCGAATCGTAATCATCAGCTGCAAATAAAACGGCATAAAAATTGGGCAAGCCGTTGTCGGCGCCGCCCCCGTCGCTGGCCTGCGCGGGAATCACGCCGCGCGATCCGCCCTCATCGTCGCGGATCACGCCGGTCTCTCGAGGCGAACTCGCCGCTAGGGTTCGTCCCCCGCCGCCGCTCGTCCCCGAGGCTTCATTACTCCCGGCCGTCTTCGACGGCCCGGAGGTACCGCGCTCCTCCGCCGCAGGCACCGGCGCGGAATTCGGGCGTCCCTGCGCCTCATCGCCGGGTGCCTTAGCACCCGCCTTGCGCGTCAGCTTGAATTTCGATTTGTTATTGTCCCGCGTAAACGTTCCCTGGATGGTGTTCCCGCTCAACTCCCCATCAAACACCACGGAATCAAATCCCATATCCAGGCTGATCCAAATTTCCGAGCCGCTTAAAGTCACCGATTTCGCCGCATATACCGGCGGCGACATCTCCCGGAACAAAATCGTCGCGCGCCAATCCGTATCCGTGCGCTCAAAATCGGCTTCCACAGGAATGCTTTTGGAGGGCAGCGCTACTGTCCCCTCCCAATGTCCCGCAAGATTGGTTTGCGCTCGCAGCAGGGAAGGGCAAAGCAGAAAAAAGACGGAAATCGCTACGTACGCGACGACGCGCACAAGAGGACGCGAATGCTTCTCGCGCATCATGCTGGGCTCACGCGATGGCCTGGGACCCACAATCGCTGCAATTACGAAACGCGAATGTCAGACTTACTGGTTGACATTCTTTTGACCCCTTATTATTACTCTCTACGCGCACTGATGCAACCATGAAGGGTCTTCAGCGAGAACGTACGCTCATTTTCGGCACTGTGTTGCTTTCATTTCGAAGCATTTCCGGTTTCTCCGCGCTATTACTCGCCATCATGTTATGCGCGTTTGCGCCCGCGGTCCGAGCAAGCCGCGCTGCGGGCGTCCAGCAATCCGCGCCAGAGATCCGCCCGCTCACAATTGATAAGCCGGTGGAGGAGACGCTGAAAGGCGGAGACTCGCGCTCGTACAGCGTCGAACTTCACGCCGGAGACTTCATACACGTCGTAGCCGATCAGCGGGGGATCGACGTCGTTGTCGCTATCAGCGGTCCCGATGGCAAAGAAGTCGCGCAGATGGACAGCCTGAACGCCTCGTTCGGCCCCGAGAATGTTTCCGCCATCGCAGCGGTAGCCGGAACATATCGAATCGACGTAAGCAGCTTCGACAAAACCGCGCTCCCCGGCAAATACGAAATCCGCATCAGCGATCTGCGGCCCGCAAAGCCGGGCGACGATGTACGCATCAGTGCCGAGAAGTCCTACACCCACGGAATTCAGCTCTACCAAGGCGACGAACCGTCCACCAGAGCGGCCATCCCGGTTCTGCAAGAGGCCCTCAAAGGATTCCAATCCGCCGGCGACGTTCACGGCCAGGCCGCGGCCTATTTCGGACTCGCCGCCAGCCATCAGCGGCTCGGCGACAAAGACGAGGTGAAGAAGGAATTCGAACAGTCCATTCATCTCTACGAGGAGTCCGACGCGAAGCGCGAAGCCGCCGAAGCCATGGAATCGCTAGCCGGATTCGAGCAGGACCAGGGCGCCAAAGATGAAGCCGAGGCGCTATATCGCCAAGGCGCTGGAAACCTGGGAAAAAGCCAACGGCACCGAAGACGCCGAATACGTGCGAATCACCGTAGGCCTCGCGCGCCTCCTGCTGGTCGAAGCAAAATATTCCAGCGCCGAGCCCTATTTCGAACGCGCCATAGCCACGCGCGAAAAAATCTTCGGCCCCGATTCCCTGGAAGTAGCCGACGTGCTGCAAAGTTACGGCGTAACGCTGCACGACGAGAAGAAGTACCCCGAAGCCGAAAAAATGTATCGCCGCGCGATCGCCATCCGCACCAAAGTCAACAAGCCCGACGACGCTCGCGTAATGGGCACAGTAGTCAACAATCTAGCCGTCCTCTTCGACGATCAGCACAAAATGGACGAAGCCGAAAAGTATTACCTCGAATGTCTGCGCATCCGCAAAGCCGGCCTCCCCCGCGGCGATCCCGACACGCTCACCGCGATGGATAATCTAGTCCGCATCTATCGCGATTCGCATCGCAACGCCGACGCCGAGCAACTCGATCGCGAAGCCTACGAAGAAGTGAAAGCCGCCAAGGGCGACGAATCCAAAGAAGCCGCGCTCCGCCTCGACACTCTCTCGTTTTTCCTCGTCGAAGAAAACAAATTCGATGAAGCCATAAAGAACTTCGAGCACACCATCGAAGTTCGCAAGAAAATTCTCGACCCCAAAGACCAGGACATCCCCACCAGCATCAGCAATCTGGCCTTCGCCGATTTCAAAAAAGAAGACTATCCGCCCGCGATCGAAAAAGAAAAGGAAGCCATCAGCCTCTACGAAAGCGATCTAGGCCCCAACGCCGCGGTGCTCTCCGATCACTACGCCTTCATGGCCACGCTCTGCTACCGCGGCGAAAAATACGACGACGCCATCAATTACCAAACCCGCGCCATCGCCAATCTCCAAACCAATAAGAATCAGGACAACAAAACTCTAGGCGTAGCCACCAATAATCTGGGCTTGTTCATCAAGGCCAAAGGAAACTACAAAGAAGCAGCCGAGAAATTCCAATCGTCGCTGGATCTACTGAAGAAAGCCGGTGATCGCGCCAACGAAGCCGTAGCCCGCCACAATCTAGGCAACACCTACGAAGCCAACGGCGATTTCGCCGCCGCCCAGGATTGCTATCGCCAGGCCATAATCATCGAACAGGAACTAAAAGACAAAACCAACGAAGCCGACACGCTGCTGGATCTAGCGGGCGTTCTGGCCCGCCAACGCCAATCCGGCCCCGCACTGGATACCTATCGCTCCGCTCTGGCAATCGAAAAGGAACTAGGCGATCGCGGCATGCAAGCCTACGCGCTAAATGGCATCGGCGATCTCTACAAAAATGCCAGCCAATACGATCAAGCCACTGAAACCTATCTGCAAGCCGTAAGCATCCGCGAAGAAGTCTATCCCAACAGCAACGGCCTCGCCGAAACGCTATCGAATCTGGCCGATGTCTACAAAGCCCAGGGAAAATACGCCGAAGCCGAAAGCCCGCTGCGCCGCGCCCTCGAAATTCGCGAAAAAAAGAAAGCCGATAGCCCCGCCGTAGCCGCCGCGCTAAATAATCTGGCCGCGGTCCTGAACTCCGAAGGTAAATTCCCCGAAGCCGAGCCGTTATTCCGCCGCGCCATAGCCATCCAGGAAAAAATATCCGGCGCCGACAACGCCGCGCTGGCCGCCCCGCTGGCAAACCTGGCCGGCCTCTATTCCGATCAAGGCCAATACGCCCAAGCCGAAGCAAGCTATCGCCGCGCCCTGAAAATCGCCACATCAGCAAAGGACGCGAATCAATCGCAAATCGTGGATATGCTCCACGGCCTCTCCGCCGTCTATCGCGCCGAAGGCCGCTATTCCGACGCCGCGCAAACTCTCAGCCAGGCCATCGCCATCGAAGAAAAACTCCCCGGCGCCGACGCCTCCGCCTTAGCCGATTCCTACTCCACGCTAGCCGATCTCTACAAATCCCGTCGCGATTACGCCAAAGGCGCCGAAGCCGCCGGGCACGCCCTGAAACTAATCGAGCAGGATCAAGGCAAGACCACCGCGCTCTACGCCAAAACTCTAGACAGCGTAGCCGATCTCGATGAGCTGCAAGGCCAGCACGACGCTGCCGCCAAAAATTATTCCGCCGCCCTGGAAATCCAAACCAAATTCTCCGGCAAAGATTCCCCTGACCTGGCTCTAACCGCCGATTCGCTAGCCCAGGTTTACCTGGCGCAATACAAAACCCACGAAGCCGAGCCTCTCCTCCAGCGCGCCCTCGCCATCCGCGAAAAGGTTTTCGGCCCCACGCATCCGCGCACCGGCGACACCGTTCAAAATCTGGCTCTGCTCTACTACTACGAAGGCAATCGCGAAAAAGCCGAGGAATTCTTCCGCCGCCGCGAGGAAATGCTGCGCGCCCAGCTCTCGCAATCCATCCTGACCACCAGCGACAAAGATCGCCGCGCGCTTCTAACCGCCGTACAGAATTTCTTTCCCGGCGCTTACAGCTTCGCCTACGCCAATCGCGAAAGCGCTCCAGCCTTCGCCGATCGCATGTACGAGCTGGCCCTCTGGCAGAAGGCCATAGCTCTAGGCAGCTTCACCTCCGCCCGCCGTCGCGCCACAGCAGGCGGCGATCCGGAAATCTCCGCGTTGCTCGAGCGCCTGGCCGCAAAAAGCTCGCAACTAGCCGCCTTCATCGCCGTAAAACACGACGACACCGAAGACTGGCGCGCCGCCGAAGAAAAGCTGGCCGACCAGGCCATGCAACTAGAGCGCGAATACACCCGCAAGCTGGGCTCGCACCCTGCTCCCACTCCCAACACTCCGCCCACCTGGGGCGACATCAAAAAGCAATTGCAGCCGGGCGAAGCCGCCGTCGAATATCTCCGCTTCGATTTCGACGATCCCGAAGCCCACGCTCGCAAGCCCATCTACGTAGCTCTGGTAATCACACCGCAATCCGATTCGCCGGCAATCATCACGCTAGGCGACGCAGCCACGCTGGAAGCCGATCCGCTGTCCGCCTATCGCAATTCGCTGACTCCCAGCGCCCATCCCGACTCAACAAAATTCTACGCAGCCTTCTGGAAGCCCCTAGAATCACAATTCGGCAACGCCACGCGCATCTTCATCTCCCCGGACGCCGCTCTAGATCAAGTTTCCTTCAACGCGGTAACGTCAACAGACGGCAAACCGCTGCTGGAAAAATACGAGCTGCACATTCTTCCCAGCACGCGCGACCTGATCAGACCCGCGGCGGCATCGCCGAAAGCCGACAAAACCGCAATCCTCCTGGGCAATCCCAATTTTTCGTTGTCTGCCGCGCAATATCGCTCCGCCCTGGCCGCCATCGATGCGGTAGCAAAAGGAATGACCCCGCCGCCAGTTCCGCCGTCGGATTCGCCAGCGGATCCGAAAAGCGCGCTAGCCCCCGCGCCAGAAACCGCAGCCGGAGCTAGACTCCGTCTCAAAAATCCTGCGCGACAATGGCTGGCAAGTCCAACTCTACGAAAATTCGCTGGCAGTAGAAGAAGCGGCAAAAGGCGCGCACAGCCCGAAAATTCTGCACATAGCCACGCGCAGCTTCTATCTCGAGCAATCCGAAGCAACCAATTCACCGACCGCAGTAGAAACGCCGCCAGGCCTGGGCGATCCCACGCTACGCGTCGGCCTCTTCTTCGCCGGCGCCAACGCCGCATTGTCAGGCGCCGAAGTCCCCTCCGACACAGAAGACGGAATCCTAAGCGCCTACGAAGCCGCAAACTTAGATCTGAACGGAACCGAGCTGGTAGTCCTGGATGATTCAGCGGGAACAAGCCAGCAACAAACCGGTCGCGAAGCAACATTCGCAATGCCGCGAGCCCTGCTGCGAGCCGGCGCCGAGTCAGTGCTGACAACTCTCTGGCCAGTAAGCGAAAAAGAATCCGCAGAAATGACAAGCGCATTCTACAAACACTGGCAATCCGGCGATGACAAGGCGACAGCCTTGCGCAAAGCGGAAGAAGAGATGCGCGCCGCAATCATGAAACACACCGGCAAAGACGACCCCGAAAAAATGGGCAGCCTGGGTCCTAATAGGCCGCTAAGCAACGCGACAACGCTCCAGCATGTATTCGTCAGGGCACGACTTCAGTCGTGCCGCAAATGCAGCAGATCAACACGGCTTCAGCCGCTGAGGTTTTGTTTCCTCTCGTCTCAGCAACACTCCGGAAATCCCGGGCAGGAGGCCTTAGCCTTTCGGCCGTAGGGGCGCCGCTTGCTGCGCCCGCCAGCGTAAAAAAAGACCGCAAATCCGTCCACTTGCACCTCGCAAATCGATTTTCTCGCCGTGCCAGAAATGCTGCGGGGTGACCAAAGCGAAGGGTGCCCCATGCGCCGATGTTGCGCGTGGGGCTTTTGAATGGGCCGGATGCCTCTTGTATTTCTGAAACGCCTTTCCGAACCCTGTCATCCCGAATCCCCTTTAGGGGTGAGGGATCTGCATTAGCCGTCTCTTCAATCTGAAATTTCAAATCTGAAATTTGAAATTGCCTGTGCCGTTCGGGTGGAACTTTTGAAATGATCCAGTCGCTGCGAAAATACTACGATGCGGCGTGGCTCTGTTGAAGTCCTGGGCACGCGTTGGCTTTTCCGTCGTAGGGGAGGGGCTTGCTCCTCCCGCCAGCGCAAAAACGGCCACAACTCGCCCCACCATCTGAGATCTGAAATTGCCCGTGCCGTTCGGGTGGGACTTCTGAAAGATCCGGTCGCTGCGAAAACACTACGATGCGGCGTGGCTCTGTTGAAATCCGAAGGCCTAAGGTTTTTCGGCCGTACGCGCGCCGGCTTGCTGCGCCCGAAAGCGAAAGAAGTGCCGCAAATCCGTACGCGCGCTATTCGCTGTCATCCCGAACCCCCTTCAGGGGTGAGGGATCCGCATTAGCCGTCTCTTCAATCTGAAATTTCAAATCTGAAATTTGAAATTGCCTATGCCTTTGCCTGTGCGTGGAACTTTTGAAAGGGCGTTTTTCGAAGGTCTTATCCTGGACTACCCCAACCGATTCAACCCATTAAAAGCCGCAGCCTTATAAGCCTCCGCCAAGGTCGGATAATTAAAAACCGTATTCACAAAATAATTGATCGTCCCCTTCAAACTAAAAACCGCCTGCCCAATATGCAAAAGCTCCGAAGCATTCTCCCCAATAATATGCACCCCCAGCAATTCCTTCGTCTCGCGATGAAAAATCAATTTCAATCGCCCGGTAACCTCCCCGGAAATCTGCCCCCGGGCAATCTCGCGATAATAAGCAATGCCCACTTCATAAGGCACATCCGCCTCAGTAAGCTGCTCCTCATTCTTCCCAATAAACGAAATCTGCGGAATGGTGTAAATCCCATAAGGATAGCTGGCCGGATCGGATTGCACCGGCACTCCAAAAGCATGAGCCGCCGCCAACCGCCCCTGCTCCATCGAGACCGAAGCCAAACTCGGAAATCCAATCACATCGCCGACAGCATAGATATGCGGCTTGGTAGTCCGAAAATGTTCATCAACAGCGATGCGCCCGCGAGAATCCGCGCTCAACCCAGCCGCCGGCAAATCAAGCTCCGCAACATTCCCATGCCGCCCCACGGCATAAAGCAGCGCGTCCGCAAAAATCTGCTTCTTGCTCATCAGATTCGCCACCACGCGCCCGTCAGCAGTTTCCTCGACGCTATCCACTTCCTCATTCAAACGCATAGTCACGCGCCGGTCGCGCAATTGATAAGAGAGCGCCTCGACCATCTCCGCATCCGCAAATTCCAACAGTCGCGCGCGTTTCTCCACCAAAATCACGCGCACGCCCAAGGTCGCGAACATGCACACGTACTCCATGCCAATCACGCCGCCGCCCACCACAATCATGGTCTTGGGAATCTACGTGCATGGTGAAGACCTGATCGCTATTCACAGATGTTGCGATTGTTGAACGGCACCTTGGGCGATGTAGCCGGCTTGGTGCCCGTGGCGATGATGATGTTGCTGGCGCTAACGTCAAATGTCGCCCGGCTGTTCTCCACGTGAATATGATTCGGATCTCGAAAGCTAGCAGTCCCGTGCAACATCTCGATGCCATTGCGCTGCAACTGCGCCTGCGTAACGCTGATTTCCGTCTCCACCACGCGATTCACGCGGAAAATCAAATCGTCCATGGTGATGTCTTTTTTGACCCGATAATCCACGCCATAAAGATTCTGGTAATGAAATCCCGAAAGATGCAGCACCGCTTCGCGCAAAGTCTTGCTGGGAATCGTCCCGAAGTTGATGCAAGTCCCGCCAATGGTGGTCTGCCTCTCCACCAGCGCCACGCTTTTCCCGCACTTCGCCGCCTGAATCGCCGCCCGCTGCCCCCCAGGCCCAGAACCAATCACGACCAAGATCATAATTTTGCATAGCCAACCCTCACAAAATCCCAAATACCAAACCTCGCGCACCGATCGTCCGCCATCGGCCCATGAAGGCCAAGTAGCAACCGCGTCAAACGCTTCTACCTCCAAAATCGTGAACCGCATGTTACAGCGTTCAATGGAAACGCAAGCCCGCCGTAGCTAACGCATCGCCCCCGCTGAATTCTAGGCCTGAGAATTTCCGCCGTAGGGGAGGGGCTCGCTCCTCTCTCCAACGTAACAACCGCCACAACACGAGCCACCCACCTCGCGGCGAACGATGGCTCTAGAATTTTCCGCCGTAGGGGAGGGGCTTGCTCCTCCCTCCAACGTAACAACCGCCACAACACGAGCCACTCACCTCAAATGCAAACATTCACGCCGCGCTGGAATACCACGGCCTCCACGACGTCAACAAAATCTCTCCACCCATCCATCATAAGCCATCCCCAACTTTCACATCTTCCTCAATCTCCATCCCGCGCCGCCGCGGTAACCAGATCCACTCGAGCACACATCCGCGCCCCGCAATTTTTCTATTTCATCCACGAACCCGTTTTTCGAGTATTCATCGCCCTGTCATCGTTCTGTCACACGCCCCCTGCTAGTGTCCCCGCGTTTCTAACTCATTCGAGGGTCCCTATGGCCGAGACAAATGTCCCTGCAGTCGCAGGTGTAGCCCCGCCACCATCGCTACTCGATCAGAAGCTGAAAAAAGCTTCCCCGGGCCGCTTAGGGATGCTCCTCTTCGGCCTGATTCTCGTTGGCGGAATCATCTTCATCGCGAACCGCCTGATGGGCGACTTGTCTGGCGTACACGCTCACCTCCGCATGGCCCTATATTCTTCTGGGGATCGCGCTCTTAATCGCCCTGGCATTCGAATTCGTGAACGGTTTCCACGACACCGCCAACGCTGTCGCCACGGTAATTTACACGCATTCGCTGGAGCCGCACGTAGCCGTGGTCTGGTCTGGCTGCTGGAACCTGATCGGCGTGCTGCTTTCTTCTGGCGCGGTAGCATTCGCGGTAGTTTCGCTGTTGCCCGTCGAGCTGATTCTGCAAGTCGGCCGCGGCGCCGGCTTCGCGATGGTGTTCGCGCTGTTGGTATCCGCCATCCTGTGGAACCTCGGCACATGGTGGCTCGGCCTTCCCGCTTCGAGTTCGCACACGCTGATCGGCTCGATCATCGGCGTAGGCATCGCCAACCAACTCATCGCCGTGAAAGACCGGCACCAGCGGCGTGGATTGGGGACAGGCAGGAAACGTGTTCCGCTCGCTGCTGATTTCGCCGTTGGTAGGATTCGCGTGCGCCGCCGTGCTGCTGCTGATCGCCAAGGCGGTGATTCGCGATCCTCGCCTCTATACAGCTCCCGAAGGCACCGAGCCGCCGCCGTTCTGGATCCGCGCGCTGCTGATTCTCACTTGCACGGGCGTCAGCTTCGCCCACGGTTCGAATGACGGGCAAAAAGGCATGGGGCTGATCATGCTGATCCTGATCGGCACGGTCCCGACGGCCTACGCTCTCAATCACGCCGTGGGCGTCGGCCAGGTTCAGGACTTCGCCGCGGTTTCCGAGCAGGCCATCACTGCCGTGAATCACTACATCGATCCCAACGCCGTCGTCGGCGATACCCGCGTAGAAGTAACCGATTACATTCGCACCCGCGAGTTCAAGCCCAGCACTATGTTGGCCATGCAGCAGCTCATCGGCGATATCGAGCACGAAGTTCAGCTCTACAAGGCCCTCGCGTCGGTACCTGCGGATCAGCAAGCCAACGTCCGCAACGACATGTACGTCATCAGCGAAGCGCTGCGCCTGATGCAAAAATCCGGCAAGCCGGTGCTAGCCGCCGGCGATGTTGCCGCGCTCGCGAATTACAAAAAGCACCTCGATCTCGCGACGAAATTTATTCCCACCTGGGTCAAGGTCGCCGTAGCTCTCGCACTGGGCTTCGGCACGATGGTGGGCTGGAAGCGCATCGTGGTAACCGTCGGCGAGAAGATCGGGAAAGACCATTTGACTTACGCGCAAGGTGCGTCGGCCGAACTCGTCGCAGCCGCGACGATTCTCGCCGCCGACAAATTCGGCTTACCTGTCAGTACCACGCACGTCTTATCGTCCGGCATAGCCGGAACAATGGCCGCCAATCGCACCGGCCTGCAATTCGCGACCGTGCGCAACATCGCCCTGGCCTGGATTTTCACATTGCCGGCCGCCGCATTGCTCGCCGGCAGCCTGTTCTGGCTCTTCAGCAAGTGGAGCTAGGAAGCACAGCAGCGTTGTGATCTTCTTGATTCATTAAATTCTCAGCGCGACAGGAAGCACGAAACGAGGGCAACTGAAACCCATGCAGCCATTCAAGAAAATCCTCTCGCCGATCGACTTCAGTGATCCCTCGCGCTCTGCACTCGACGTCGCCGCCGATATGGCCAAGCGCTTCGACGCCGAGCTCTGGCTGGTCCACGTCGTGCCGGCAATTCCGAAGCTAGACGCGCCCAGCGAATTCTTCAAAGAGCGCGAGTACGAAGATCGCTTGCACCAGGAGGCGGTCAACCACCTGCAAACGCTGGCAGACAATCTCGCCAAGCAGGGAATCAAGACGAAGACGGAAGTCGGCACCGCCAACGATGCGGCCATGGAGCTGGTTCGCATCGCCGAACACAACGCCATCGATCTAATCGTAATCGCCACCCACGGCATGTCCGGCTGGCACAAACTCGTATTCGGCTCGGTAACCGAAAAGGTAGTCCGAGTCTCGCACTGCCCCGTGCTGATCCTTCGCGCCGAAGCCGCCGCAGCCTCCGCCAAAACGTCAGCGTAAGAACGCCGACCCGGCGAGCGCAACTGCGTTGACGTTTAGCATCGCCCCCACCCGCAGACCCTTCGAACCGATCGGTGAACGATCTTTCAGACTCATTGGTGCGCAGCGGAAAAATGCGACAAAATGTTCCACGTGGAACATTTAAAGTAATACTTTAACATGGGGTGGTAACTTCCAGAGTGGCAATGAGTTACTGAGTCGTACTAGGACATTTGGACTAATCGTGTGTAGTACTTTTTCGGGCGGGTAAGTGGTTTAGATTGCGTGCGAGATATGGTGCGGAAGGCCGATTTAAGGGGGCTTTGGCGGCATTTAAGTGGTGTTTAGGGGCGTGTTAGAGGCGCTTAAGGGGGCTTTAACGGGCGTTTTTGGGCGTGAAATCATGGTCCGAGAGCCCTTGGGAGTGTCAAGAGGACTGGGTAAACTCGCGGCGGTAGGCGTCATCTTCGCGTTTCAACTTGGCGAGAAGACGCTCGTAACGCAGCTTGCCCTTTAGAGGCTGGAGGAACTTATCGTCGCGGAACAATTCGTAATTGGGCAAGCCGAAGCTTCCTGCCTTCTCTAACAATTCGATGGCAGGTGTCGGTTTCCCAAGAAGAGCGAGGGTAGCAGCGGCGGTGTGCCACATGTGATGAGTGTGAAGCAGCGGCTTGGTCTTGGCGTGCAGGGCCAGATGCACGAGGCGCGCAGCCTTGGCTCGCTCGCCGCGCAGAGCCGAGAGAAGCGCTTCGCAAGAGATTAGCCACGAATCGGCCGGCAGCGCATTCAGTGCCGCGCGAATACGCGCCTGGGCCCTGTCGAGCTTCCCGGCGTAAATCAAGACCGTGGGCTGAAAGACGTTGGCCCAGATGTTCACCGGGTCGTAGCGAAGGGCGCGGTCAAGACACTCCTCAGCTTCTTCGAGATTCCCTTCGTTCATGGCCGCGTGACCGAGAAAAACATTGGTGAAAGCGTCGTCAGGCCGCGCGGCTAAAGCCATAAGCAATCCCTGTTTGGCCTCTTTCAACATGCCAATGTGATTGAAGATCAGCGCTTGCCAGATGCGCGCGGGCTGGCAACCCGGATTGATGCGCAAAGCGCGCGAGAGAGCCCGCAATGCCGGGCCATTCTGAAATTTCTTCGCAGGAGTCCACAGGATCCGACCTTGCGCGCAATGGGCTTCGGCATTATCGGGATCAAGGGAGATGGCTTTCCTCAGGGCTTTCTCAGCGTCGCGCACCCAGTGGGGCGAAGAGCTGGAAGTGGTTCCAACAAGCATGAGCGCTTCAGCCAGGCGGGCCCAGGCTTCAGCGAATTTCGGATCGAGCTTGGTGGCATTCTCGAGCATGTCCACTGCTGCGCGGTTGTCCCAACTGTTGAGACGAATTAGCCGGTCGGCGGCACGCAGGTAGAGCTCGTAGGCAATTGGATTTTTGGTTGGAGGGGTTGTCGCTTCGCCATCGGGATGCGCTTTGAGTCCTAGTGACGTGCCAACGCGCTCGGCGATGGAGTCCTGCAGATGGAAGAGGTCCGCGGCGTCGCTATCGTGCTTGGCGGAAAGCAGGGCCGAGCCATCGGCGGCGTTCCAAGCGCGGACGTGCACGCGCAGCTTATCGCCGAGTTTTTGAACGCTGCCGTCCACGACGACGTGGACGTTTAGATCGCGGGCGGCGGCGAGCGGGTCGGTTTCGCGTTGGGCATAACGCGATACAGACTGGGCCGGGCGAACGAGCAGCTCGCCGCTGGAGCTGAGGTGATTAATCACGGCGTCCGCCAGGGCCATACTCAGGTATTCATCGCTCGGATTCGGAGTCAGGAGCTTGAAGGGCAGCACTGCAACGGAACGCTGGCCGGCAAGAGCTGCCGGGAGGAAGGCCCCGAGTTCGAGCTCGCGACCCAAGTTGGTGAGCTCGCGCTGAAGATCTCGGGCGCTTTGAAAGCGATCTGCCGGATCCTTCTGGAGAACCTTTTCGACAATGGAGCAAAACGCGCGGGATGCGCCGGGCGCGACATCCGTCAAGTGCGGCGCGGAACCGGAAACAATTTGGGAAATGAGCGCGGCGACAGTCGGGGCGGAGAACGGCCGCCGACCGCTGGCAAGCTCGTAGAACACGACGCCGAGTGAATAAAGATCAGCGCGGCCATCGGCAGGCTCGCAGCGCAATTGCTCGGGCGCGAGATAGGCGATAGTCCCCTGAATGCCCGGTGTTACTTCGGCGCCAGGCGGGGCGCTGATCGTCTTCGTGACGGATTCATCGACGCCGTGGCGGGCTACACCGAAATCGAGCAGCTTCGCGCGCCCGTCCGGTTGCACTACGATGTTTTCCGGTTTGATGTCGCCGTGAAAAACGCCGCGCGAATGGGCTGCTTCGAGAGCCTCGGCGAGCTGCGTGCCGAGATCGACGATGCGTTTCGGCTCCAGCGGCCCGTCGGAAAGGAGGGACCGCAACGTGCGGCCCTCGACCAGCTCCATCACCAAAAATATGCTGTCACCGTCCTCGCCGACTTCGTAGATGGTGGTAATTCCGGGATGATGCAGGTTGGAAGCGGCTCGTGCTTCCGCCAGCATGCGCGAGCGATTTTCCGCTGACCCGCGAGACACGTCGGACAGGATTTTGATGGCCACGGAGCGGAGCAAGCGCTCGTCATGGGCGCGATAAACGACACCCATCCCACCGCGACCGAGTTCTGCGTTGATGCGGTAGTGCGCGATGGTTTGGCCAATCATTGCTGGGTTGCCAGCACCCTGGGCGACGCATGTTAGGACGCGGCTTAGGGCAAGTCAACGCGCACCGGGGAAAGGTTACAGGGCGGGCAAAAGTGATACACCCCGCTACACGAGGCGTGAAATCCATTTGTCCGGTTTGCGAGTTAATCAGGAGTTATCCGATAGGTCGCAGGGAGTTTGCTCACCGTGCACCTACCCTATTAGAGCTTCCAAGGCGCGCTAAACTGTTCCCATGAGGCATTTTCCAATTTATGTAGGCCTCTCGCTATTCGGGTTGGCTGGAGTGACGATGTTTCTTATTGTCCGCGAGGTTCTTCCGCTATTGAGTCTAGAGGACCAAACTACGTTTATCTTTTACGGAGCTGCTCGGGGGCGACCGGGGTCGGGCCAAGCGATCATCAATGCTTGGAACGAACACATTCGGTCATTCCCCCAGAGTGCGAAACGCCTCATGGTCATCTCATTCGTCGTTGCAGGTAGCCTCGCCTTCTTGAGTGATCCACTTTGGCGCGCTTTCGTGAAATAGCCGCACGATACTGCGTCGCGTTGACTGCCTAGCTCCTGATCTGTCGCCTACGGGACATTGAGGCCAACTTTCCGATAAGCGCGTTAACCAGGACTTCGCCGGAAATTTCGCCGTATGAGTTGATACTTAAACCGTGACAATGATTGAACACAGAGTCATCGTTAAAAGGGGCTTCGCTACTTCACCCATTTCTGCGCGGTCGCGTGCAACCGATTGACCCGCGGCTGAATTTGCCAGACAAAAAGCGGAAGGGCGAGGAATTGAATCATATCGCCACCGTAATTCCACAGCAGCGAGCGCCGGCCCCGATTTAGCGTGACAAACGCCTTCGCCGCGAAATTCAGGATGTAAACGATGCAAATGAACCCAAAGAATTGCGGCAGCAGCAACCAGCGTTGCTGGATTTCGCTTGAGGCCCAGAAAATGGGCAGACCGAACACAAGGCCGAAGATCACGTAAACGATCGCAAATCGAAAGAACCCAGTTCGCAACCGCAGGTCCGGTTTGAGATTGGCGTTGAACAGCAACCCTGCTGCCCATAGCCAGCCGAAAGTCGAGAACACGTAAGGCGCAATGCCCGCCGCGATTAGCAGAATCAGGCCAACAGGATTGTGCTCTATGCCAGATTGTAGCTTTGGCGACAATCGCATAGTAGCTATAACCGAAAGCACATAGGTTCCGAGGAGCAGGGAAAAAATCTGCCAGTGCTTGGCTCGCAGAAAGAGCTGCCAGATCGAATCCATATTCGTTTGACCCCGGTCGCCCGGTTGAGACGATTTTGGCAGGATAACATGACAGTAAGGCCTTTCGGACTTGCACCAAGTCCCGATTAGTCGGCTTACCGGAGATGTGGCGTTCCGGTACTCCACTTCTCCGATTAGCGCGTTAATCAGGCGTGTGCCCGAATCAGCGGCCTTGCATCCCACACGCACAAGCCGATCTGCACAAATAATGCAAAGCAGGATGGGAGCGATTCATCTGCTAAGCCAAGCGAGCATGCCAATTGAAATCGCCGCCAGAAGCGCGTAAGAGAGAACGTTGGCGTTCCCAACCACGTGCGTAATTTGGGAGTACACCGCAGTTGCGTCCGGGCTTCTTCGCCCAATCCACCATTTTATGTAAGTGGCCTCAACCCACCACGAAATCAGGAAGCATAGCAAGAACATGAATCCGGCTGCCGCAAGCAGGGTCCAGTTTGGATATTGCCCAAAACTGCGCCCAAGACTTGAGACATCACCGCCGTGGCTCCACCGTTCAAAATTCAACCGCCGACTGCCGTAAAAGTGATTCTGCATCCTGAATTGAAGAGCGCTGGCCACCATGGTTGCTAAGGGAAACCCGATAATCGTTGAGATTACGTTTGCGACCGCGAAGACTCGGAATGCTTGTCCCGGCGTCAGCCTTAGAGACCTTCGAGCGTATTGCGCTTCAACGACGATAATTGGCAGCAGCAGTACAACAGTGATTGGCCAAACCCAGATCAAGCTAGGTAGTATCGCATCCGCCAAAAGTGGAGAGGGACTGTTCATGCGGTCATCATAGATCGGCGATGCCTGACGCTCCTGCTCTTCACGCTTCCTGGCCGCGCTTCTGCTCGATTGGCTAAATTGTCGAGCAAACTTTGACGGGGTCTGAGGGCCGATTATTCAGATTGCCGGTCGCGCAATTCGCGTGAAGTGTTCCGAACTTCCTCTTCGCACCCTCAGTTCTTTGGTGTTTGGAGCGCCCCCGTGGGCACTGCCGCGGAGGAACACTCAATTCTCCCACAGAATTGTGCGTAACTCCTGGTTAGTCGGCTTACCGGACAAGTCGCTCCTAGTACCCCTACTCTCAGTTTGTAAACTTAAGAAAGTTGTCTGTCGGAAAGTTTGCACTTTTCCCCGCTCTGTAACCTATCCCGTTAACGCGCACCGGCGGGGAAAAACCGTGAAAAGAAAATGAGAAGAAACGGTTTATTCGCGCGGCGTGTGGGTTTCTGCGCTCGTTCACGCAACGCGCGACGCCACTGCCGCTCGTTTTGCCGGCAGAAGCGCTAACAAGACGGCTCCGATCGCGATGACAACGATCACATCGGTAAAGCTCCTGTGGACGCCGTGAATCCGGTCTTCTACGGTTTGAATACCCATCACCACGCCATGAGAGATGTTCCACCAAGCCACTAGAGCAATCATCGAGCGATGCTCAGCTGGTCTCCTTGCGGCCAGGAGTAGAAAGACCCCGATTGGAATAAAGAAGCTTAGAAACATCGGCCCGACCTCGTTCTTCCCCTCCAAAATCCAGCTGGAATGCCACAGATCCATAAATAAAAGATAAATTTGGGGCAGATTGAGCAGCCCCACGATCACCAGGACGATCTGTGTCAGGCGTTCTCTTTTCACATTGACCTCACTTGCGCGAATTTTGTCGCGATCCATCGAGTGCAGATACTCAAACGAATTCATCTCATAAATTATTTGAGCGGCGGATCGGAGTGTCCTCAGGGGCTAAAGCCCAAGATTTTGAGGGCCATTTATTGTCGGAGCTAAAGCACCGACTCCCTAAAAGCATTTATGAGACGAGTTCTCCACAGTCAACTGTCGTGAACAGGCGTTCCCGCACGTGACCCGGTTACTTGTGAGAACGCCATCTATCGTCAACTACCCGATAGGCAGCCCAGTTTGCGGATTGCCGACGATCCGCTCCGAACTAACTGCGGCATCAACCGCTGACCAAGTCCACGCCTGCCAGATGATGACCGAGGTGCACACCGTTTCGATCGTCGCGAAGAACACGTACGCCGGAAAAGTGGGGTCCCGAAAATCACCGTTCGTCAGAGGCAGAACGAAGGTCAGGAAACCGTTTACAAGGGTCAGAATGAGACCCGCGATGATATTCGTCAGCCGGTTCGCTCTAAACGGAAGCAGTCGAGACGCCGGAATCATGGCGATGGGTATTTCCATCAAGACCGCTGAGCCGATCAGAGCCCATGGTGGGAGATGTGGGGCTGTATTCGGCGAGCCAACGAAAGAGAACAAAGCAAGCACGTCGGCATACAGGTAGTTCAATAACGCGAAGATCCAGAATAGAGACAACCGCTCCTTCGTGTCATGCATGTCAACCTCCTACGGAGAGGCCTGCTCTTGCCAGCTGCGAAGGAGGTAGCGGTACAGGCGCAGAAAGCGCGTTGAGGTCGCCTCGTCGAAGCTGGGCAATCTCACTTTCCACGCCCACGCTCGTCTCCCACGCCAGGTGCAAGCTGCCTATCCTATCCGTACTACGAATGAGGCCTGAAAAAAGACTCATCGCTCAAGAAAGTGCAGATTCCCTCGAGGGACTCGGGACAGGCTCCTCGCTTCGCTCGGGATGACAGCGGATATGCCTTTCTGCGAACCATAAAGCCAGGCCCTGGGGACGATTCCGGAGCGCGAGCGAGGCGGTTGCAATGGGGTGCTTATCGGTGCTAGATTTCCGACTGGGCGTACTTCTCTCTCTGGCGGTTCGCTGGTCGCTCCCGTGCCGCGCTGGCCCTCGACTCTACGCGTTGAAACTGGGCGATGCCCTTAATCGGGCGCCCTTCACCGAAGCGCTTCCATCCAATAGATTGATTGGCTCGGAATTTTCGGGTCATTGTTTCCGGCCCTTGCGGTCCTAATCGCGGCGGTTACGTACGAGCGTATTAAGAGCTTGCGGAAAAAATCAAATCGAGGGCTAAACCAACGCTCGTTTGCCCGGGCTGACTCATCAGCCCGGACCCGAGCGGCTAAAGCCGTAGTGATTCTGCGACTGTTACGGCACGGTTGAAACCGTGCCCTGACAAGGCGTCGGTGTTCGCACGCAGGGTTTGAGGCCCCGTTTTCGACTCCGGGCCATTTTTCCGCAGGCTGTGAAAGCGTGCGCTGACAAGGCGCGGGAGTCTTCCGCGAACTGTGGAACCGTGCTATGACACAGCCTTTGGCTTGATTCGTACATTTGAGGAATGGATCTTGGTGGGTTGTGATTGAAAGGGAGGAACTATGAACGCTAATGCGGTGTCAGCGGTGATTGGGCGGTCGTATCGATTGTCGATTATTTTGAGCATCTTTTTGATTGTTGCGGGAGTGGTGGCGATTGTAGTGCCCGCGGCGGCCAGCATTGCCGCGGCGGTGTTTTTCGGGTGGCTGCTGATTTTTGGCGGGGCGGTGCACCTAGTATATGCGTGGCACACGCGCGGAACCGGAGCGATGATCTGGCAATTCCTGATCGGGATTGTTTACATCGTCGCGGGCGGGTACATGCTGTGGAACCCGGTGCTGGGGACGGTGTCGCTGACTTTAGCGTTGGCGGCGTATCTGTTTGCGGAGGCGGTGCTGGAGTTTGCGTTTTCGCTGCGGTTGCGGCCGGTGCAGGGTTGGGCGTGGATGTTGTTTGATTCGCTGATCACATTAATCCTGGCGATTTTGATTTGGAGGGTGTGGCCGCAGGGGTCGTTGTGGGTGTTGGGGACGCTGGTGGGGATAAGTATTTTGTTTAGCGGGGTGGCGCGGTTGATGTTTTCAGTGGGGGCGAGGAGGTTGGCGGGGGCGACGGCGTGAGGGGCTGCGGTATGTAGAAAACAAGAAAAACCGGACCCGGGTTTCCATAGTTGCGGCAAGGGTTAGAGGGAAGAAAATGCAGATCCCTCACCCCTGAAGGGGTTCGGGATGGCAGAGCTACGCCGCATCGTGGCATTTTCGCATTGAACGGTCGTGCGATGGCGTTACGCGAAGGCAACGGCAATTTCAGATTTCAGATTTGAAATTTCAGATTGAAGAGACGGCGGATGCAGATTCCTCAGCCCTGACGGGGTTCGGGATGACAACGTCCAACCAAGCACCGAAAGGTCCGCGATCCCCTCGTGGGACTCGGGGCAGGGTAGCGGACTCGCGCGCGGCGCCGGATTTTCCGCGGGCCTCTGTGAATGGGCTGGCCTTACTTGAACAGGCGAGTCAGGGCGAGGTTTCCACCGCCGGTGGTGACGATCACCAGATTCATTACGACCAGCATCGTGTCGTAGCTCCAACCGCTGGTCCCCGATTTGCCCCAGAAGCCCGAGTGCCAAACGAATATTTTTTTCTGGATGGCCCCGAGCATGATCAAAATCAAACCGATGGCGGCGAGTTGTGCGAGAACGCCCGAAATTAGTCCGAGTGCGCCGGCTGATTCAACCGCGCCGAGAAAAATTGTAAAGCTCTTGCTCGTCCCCATGTCCTTGCTTCGCGCTTCCGGGTCTTTGAGATGCCTGTAGCCACTGGTAAGGAACACGATTCCAACCATAAAGCGCAGAAGCAGAAGCGCGACGTCGGTAAAGCGGGCCAATTGCGGGAATGTCATCGGAGTCACCTCGAACCGCAGCGAGCGCGGATGCGGTGACAATATAGCGGAAGAGGGCGCCGCTGTTCGAGTGAGTTGTGATTGCTCGACGAAGGCGCCGATTGTCGAATTTGATGGAGCGGAAAAGCCAAAGGCGGGGCCGAAATGCTCCACCCTTCGGAAACGGTGCGAAGGATGGGCCGCCCCGAAAGGCGTGAACCGTCGGGTCTCCTTGACATGCCCAGCGGCATCGGTGTCAAATGCCGCCGCAAGCGGGCAAGTTTTTTTGCACACTTGAAATCCAACGTGGGAGGAAGTTCATGAAACGAATTTTGATGTGGTGCGGCGTCGCGGCACTCGGGCTGGCGGTGGCGCCGTGGTCGCTGGCGCAGAAAAGCGCCGGGACCGAAAAGGCGGTCGCTGATCTGGAGCACGAGTGGCTGAAGACGCAGCGAACCAACGATCCGGCCATGCTCAACACGCTGCTGGCCGACGGATTTGTGAATACGGACATCGACGGTAAAGTTGAGAACAAGGCCGAATCGATTGCTGAGGCTAAAAGCACGAAATATGCGAGCGACGTGGATTACCTGGACTTGAAGGTGAAAGTGTTCGGCGAGACGGCCATTGCCACGGGCACGTTCAAGGGCAAAGTCACGCGTCCAGACGGCACGTCGAGCGACGCGAACGACCGCTTCACTGATACGTGGGTGAAGATGGCGGGCGGCAAGTGGCAGTGCGTGGCCAGCCAGCAATCGCACATCAAGATGTAGATATTCGAGAATATCGGGGCCAGTTCGGCTGCCGGTGTCCTCCCGGCGGCCTCCAGATTCCGTGTTTCACGGAAGGCGTTTGCAGGGCGGGCAAGCGGCGGCACTACGGACGGGGGATTAAAGAACAGAATAAAAGCAGGGCCGGAATGCCGGGCCGAACAGCGGGCGCGGCTGAAGGCCCACCCCTACGAATGCCAACCCAAAATCGTGCGCCGAACAGCGGAGCCGAAAAGCCCACCCTTCCCGTAATACAAGACCGGGAAGGATGGGGCACTCAAAAGCGTAAACCATACGGAAAAAGTTGGGCCACCCGCCATTTTAGCTTCTTGTGGAATTGAAGGATCAAGATGAACGATCAACAAACGACGGAGCAGTCTTCGGGAACGAGAGATCAACAGATTCGTGCGGCGCTGGATCAGCATTGGGCGGCGTCCGACGCCAACGATTTTGAAACGGAGCACCTCATCTATCTCGAGGACGCGGTGCTGGATTACCCGCAGTCCGGCGAGCGAACCCGCGGTCGAAGCAATATTCAGGGCCAACGCGCGAGTCAGCCCAGCAACAAGCGGTTTACGATCCGACGAATCATTGGCAGCGGTGATCTGTGGGTCACCGAATTCATCCTGGCATATGACGGCAAGCCGTCGTACACCGTGAGCATTATGGAGTTCAAGGGCGTCAAGGTTGCGCGGGAAACACAGTACTTTGCGGATCCATTTCCGGCTCCTGCATTCCGTGCTCAATGGGTCGAACGGATGCCCACATAATTCCGAGGCCGACACCGATGGAGGGATAAAAGGTGGATTGGAAACGGTTGGTCCAGTTTGCACTGCTGGGCGGCGGTGATTTGGAACAATATGCCATCCTGCTGGTACGCGTTTCGATTGGGCTGTTCTTCGCCATCTCGGGGGCAAACAAATTGTTTGTCGCCGGCGGCACGAAACCTGTTTACGACACGCTAGTTAAGGCTAAAGTCCCGTTTCCTCGCCAGACGGCATATTTCGTGGCGAGTGTCGAGTTCGTTTGCGGATCGTTGATGACCGTGGGGTTTCTTTCGAGCGCGGCCTGCGTGGCTTTAATGATCGATATGATTGTCGCCACCCTGACCCAGGCGCTTTCCACCTTGCCTAAGGGAGTCTCGGGTCTTAGCTGGCTTGACGACTTCCTTTACCTTCCGGAAGTCCTGTACGTGCTGTTCTTTATCTGGTTGATCTGCTCTGGTCCGGGAAAGTTCAGTGTTGATTACTGGCTCGCCGGCAAGTTATTGAGTTGATCGCTCGGCGCGGGCACCGCAACTCGCCTTGACTTGGTGCTGTAGGAAATCGTTCAACAGCCCCACACGCTGGACCGGCTCATGGGCACCAAGTGCTGCGCACATGGTTCGCCGCCCTGATTGGCGAAACCACCGCGAAAAAGCTGAGCACCCGCCCCCGGTCACAAGGCTACGTGATTCCGCTCACAGAAGACGCCTGTCGGTCAGCTCCGAACATGGAAGAGTTGGTGGGGGTGTGTTCAGTGTCTTTGAGGTGAAATGGCGACATTCTGGCAGGACTTGCGGTACGGCGTTCGGATGCTCCTGAAGAGCCCGGGCTTCGCCATCGTCGCGGTGATTACGCTGGCGCTCGGTATTGGCGCGAACACAGCGATCTTCAGCATCGTAAACACGGTTTTGCTGCGGCCGATGCCGGTGAAGGACGCCAAGCAGATTTATGTTCTGGCGACCCAGCAAGATCAAGGCTCTCCGCAAATCCAGTTTTCGGTTCCCGAGTATCGCGATATCGGCAGCCAGGCCGAAGAAGTGTTCTCCGACGCGATAGCGTACTGGGTCGGCATCGACGGAATGAACGCCAGCGGAAAAGCTGAGCGAATTGTGACCGAGTATGTGTCGGGGAATTTTTTTTCCGGACTGGGACTTAAGCCGGCACTGGGCCGCTTGATTTTGCCATCGGAAGGCGAAACGCCGCTGGCGGATCCCGTGATGGTAATCAGCTATGCGTACTGGAAGACGCGCTTTGGAGGACAACCGGATGTAATCGGGCGGAAGGTCTCTTTAAATGGCCGGCCGGTGACAATCATAGGAGTCGCCCCGAAAGATTTCCCCGGAATCCTTCCCTTGCCGTTGTTTTCCCTGCAGGGTTATCTGCCGCTCGGCATGCTGCCGCTGGAAGGACTTCCGAGCGACTTCGTGAGCAACCGGCAAAATCGAAACGTGCTGGTGCTGGCGCGACTTCGGAACGGGAAGACCCTGCAACAAGCACAAGCGTCGCTGGACGTTATCTCCGCGCGGCTCTCGCAGGATTACCCGAAGGATGACAAGGATTTGCGCATCCTGGCGTATCCGGAACTTCGTGCCCGTCCGCTGCCCGACCCCAAAAACATGACGTTCATCGTGTCGGCACTCTTTATGGGGCTGACTGGCTTGGTACTTCTGTTGGCCTGCGTCAACGTCGCGAACATTTTGCTAGTGCGGGCAGCAGTACGGGGACGTGAGATGGCAATCCGTGCGGCACTGGGAGCATCGCGAGTCCGCATGATTCGCCAGCTGCTCAGCGAGAGCGTCTTGCTGTCGCTGGCAGGCGGCCTGGTAGGGCTGGGATTGGGGTGGTTTGGCAAGTCGGCCATCGGCTCAATTCCGTCGGGGATCGACCTCGTTGACCGATTCACGCTGGCTTTTGACTGGCGCGTTTTCGCATTTTCGTTCGCCGCGGCGTTAATGACAGGGATCATGGTCGGCATAATTCCTGCACTTCGCGCTTCGCGAAGAGATTTGGGTGTGATCCTGCACGAAGGCGGGCGCACCGTGGCGGGAGGCCGGCAGTGGTTTCGCAATCTGCTGGTCATCGCGCAGGTAGGGGCGTCGCTGATGTTGCTTATCATTGCCGGGCTTTTCACGCGCAGCCTGGCTGAAACGCAGCGAATGCGGGATCTGGGCTTTGAGCCGAACCATGTAGTGAACCTGTATATGGATCCGAATGAAATCGGGTACAGCGAACAACAGGGACGCGAGTTTTACAAGGATCTGCTGAATCGCGTTCGCGCGCTCCCCGGGATCGAATCAGCGAGCATCACCCATTGCGTTCCGATGGGCTATTTCTATGATTTCGACGCGCTCGCGATCGAGGGTTTCGAACCGCCTCCCGGCCAGCCGGCGCCGGCGGTGCCCTACACTACCGTCTCGACCGACTATTTCAAGACACTGAGCATTGCGATGTTGCGCGGCAGGGTATTCACCGATGCAGATGACGAAAAGGCGCAGTATGTGGCTATCGTGAACGAGACGATGGCCAAGACCTACTGGCCGAGGTCCGAGGCGATAGGGCGGCATTTTACGATCGGCTCGGATCCAAGCCATTCGATCGAGGTGGTCGGAGTGGTCGAAAATTCGCGGTTCCTTGGCATGACCGGGGCGATCGACCCATACTTCTACGTGCCAGTACTTCAGCATTACGCAAATAATTCGATGGAAGCGCTACAAGTGCGCACCGCCGCAGCGCCTGGAACCATGATTCCGGAGATTGAGCGGGTCATCGAAACCCTGGCGCCGGAACTGCCGGTATTCGATGTTAGAACGATGACGGATGCGCTCAGCACTTTGAACGGCCTCCTGTTCTACGAGTTGGGCGCAGTGCTGGCGGCTTCTTTTGGAATCTTGGGATTGATCCTCGCCGTGGTTGGCGTGTATGGCGTGATCTCCTACGCCGCGAGCCAGAGGACTCACGAAATCGGAATCCGCTTGGCGCTTGGCGCTCAACGCTGGGACATCCTGAAAATGGTTTTCGGGCAGGGCTTGCTAATTGTCAGCATTGGACTGGTGATAGGGCTTGCCGCCGCGCTGGCTGCGGCGCGAGTGGTGGGGAATTTTCTGACGGTGAGTGCCACCGATCCGCTGACTTATTTTGGCGCGTCGTTGGCGCTGACGATTGTGGCCCTGCTAGCCTGCTATATCCCCTCGAGCCGGGCGATGCGAGTTGACCCCATGGTCGCATTGCGCCACGAGTAGATGCGATGTGCTTCGGTTTGGGCTGCAGCGGATTTCTTTCAGCTTCGGTGACCGCTGGCTTGTCCGTCGTGGGTTAGCCTGCATTGTAAGCGCACGCAGCGGCTGTTTGCGCAAGCTGGGACCTGTATTAGCATCTGGTTGAGCCACGGCGGAGGCGCAAGGGGTCCGGTGATCCTCCCGGTCTTCAAAGCCGGCGATCCGGCCCTTCGCGGGTCGGATGGTGGGTTCGACTCCCACACGCTTCCGCCAACGTTCACAAATCACCCAACTTTCAGTTCGCTTTCTGTGGCAATCAGTACATTTGTGCTGATTCATTTGTTTCTGGACGCTCTGATCGTTGTCCCGGCGGCGTTTGTTTTAGCGTTTGGTACACGCAGCCGTTTGGCAGCATTCTTAGCCCCCGTGGCTCTGGGGGTCGGCAGCGCGATGGTCTTGGATGAAGTGACCTACCTGGTTGCTACCAAGGGCACGAATCAGGACTATGTTTCCAGCGTATTCCTTCGCGGCGCGATTGTCTTCATCTCCCTGGCCGCGATCCTGCTGCTGGTGCTTTACCGGATTCCTCGGCCTCGGTGATTGCGTTCGTCAATCGTCGGACCTGATGGGAGAACGGCGTGAGCCGCATTTGGAACGCCCTGAAGGCAGCGCTGTCATTCAGGGCGCGGGCGATTAATCAGAAGAAAGGGGCGAAGCGACGCGACCGCCGCACCAGCCGACGCGTCGAGCTCAATGTTCCTCTATTCGTGTACGGCTCCAACTTCAATCATCAGCCGTTCCACGAGGATGCCTATACCCTGGATTTAAACGAAGGCGGTTGCTTGCTTGCGCTGTGGACGGAAGTCGTACTGGGCCAACGGCTGTGGATTACAAACACCGAGAACGACGCGGAACAGGAGTGCCGTGTGATCCACATGAGCAGGCGCATCCAAGGTAGAGTGTACGTGGGCGTGGGATTTCTTCAGGCTGGTCCGCGATTTTGGGCCAACGTGCTGCTGTGAAGTTCTCAGAATCTGGGGAGTGGCCCGTACAAGGCGCCTCAAAGCAGGGGAATCCCTCGAAGAGCTCCACCCTTCGCAGAGAGCGCGAAGGATGGGCCACCGCGAAAGACGTAAACCGTCGGAAAAGAGAATGCCACTTGGAGTATCCGGTGTCACGCTGAGGCGTGACGGCGGTCATGGCGGCGTTGGGCGGAATCGCGTAAGCGTATTTGTTGGAGGGTGGCGCGAAACGCGATCCCGCGTAGCGATAGACGCACGCGGAACGAAGGTGTTGCGGTCGCGCAAGAAGGAGGATTTATGTTTAGCCGACACATGACATTTCAGATCAAGAAGAACGCGTTGGCAGAATTTCCGAGAGTGGTCGAGAACGAGTTGCTGCCGCTGCTGCGCCAGCAGAAAGGATTCCTTGATGAGGTGATCCTGGTTGCCCCCGACAAGCCGGAAGGGGTCGCTATAAGCATGTGGGAGAAGAAGGAGTTCGCCGATGTTTACAATCGGGAATTCTATCCCGAGGCCGCCAAGATCATGAATAAGTACATTGAGGGCGTGCCGGTAGTGAAGACGTTCGATGTGGAGTATGCAACTCTTCCGACATTCAAGAAATTCGCCACGGTATCGCACAACTGAGTTCTGGTGTCTGTTTGGGGAGGGGGCCGGGCGGGTCCCCTCTCCGTCCTAGCCTGACTGTGGGCCTAGGAGGGCAGCCATGAAAATCGCAGAGGTGGCTTCCAAATTCGCGTTTGTTGGAATGAAACATGAGCCCGAGGACATCATCGACTACGTCGCGGTGTGTTTTTCTCTGGTTACTTCGATCTTGGTGGGAATCGTGGGGGCGATCTGGATCGGGCGTAGCTTTTGATACTTTGGCCGGGTTGCTGGCAGGGATTGGATTTTACGCGCTGAGCATGACCTTGTGTTCGTTCGTGCTGCGGCATGAGCGACGCGGCTAAGCCATCGCAGTTCCATTCGTCCTGCGCGGATTCACTGGCTACGCGGGACAGCCGCTATTGAAGATCTACACTTTGGTGACGGATTCAGGATTATCCTACCAACCTGCCGGAATATGCTGTTTGTTTCCTACATCCATGTGCTTTCGGCCGCATTCTTGATGGGACTGGCGGCGGCCGCGCCGATGGGCCCCGTCAACATGCTAGCCATCCGCCGCGGCATGATCGGCGGTTGGCGGCATACACTGGCGTGCGGAATCGGCTCTGTCACGGGCGATCTAATCCTCTTCTCTCTGGTCCTCTTCGGGGGGCACTACCTGCTGTCCGACCTGTCCAGCCCGACACTGCGAATTGTCCTGACGATCCTCGGCGTACTTGTCCTGCTTCCGCTGGGAGTTTACTTCCTGATCCGCGCCGTCAGGGAGCCGCTGCGGGCCTACGCGAACGCTCGCCGACGCTGGGACGAACGCGCCGTCCCAGCGCATCTGCTGAGCGAAGCCGCCGACTGCACCGTGCTGACGATCTTAAACCCCTTGACGATCGCTTACTGGGTTGGCGTCACTTCCAACTGGCTACCCTTCGCCCATGCGGTCTTGGGCTTCAGCGCTGCGGGGTGGGGAATCGTGATGGCTGCCGCCGGGCTCACGACTTGGTTTACCGCGCTGATTGTGGCCGTGCGATTCGTACCGCACCGCATCGGCCCGAACTTCTTCCGGCTCGTCAACTCCATTCTTGGCCTCATCCTACTTGGCTTCGCCACGATTTGTTTGATAGTCCTGTATCGCCATTTCTTGCACTGAGACCGGATTCGGACAATTCTGGTTGTGAGCCATGGCAGCCGAAGTGGTATCACTGCCGCGAAGGGTTTACAGGTGCTGCAGGCATTCTTTGCCGCATAGGACTGGCGGGCCGTCCAGCAGCGAGCAGCGCTTGATGTCAACCGCCTCGATTCCTGCGTAGGAGCAGAAGAAGCGCGCTTCCCTTTGTTCGGCTAGAACTGTGGCGCGTTTCTTCATGAGCGGGCATTTCACCAGACGCTTGCGCAGTCCTGGACCCCACTGCCAGATTGCCAAGCCGGCGAGGGACCACGCCACCAGCACCCCGACGATCGCTAGCATGAGAGTGAATGTCATTGGCCACCTCCAACACATTTCACTATCAGCTTTGTGTTTGCCAAGGTGCAGTGACTCGCGTCACGCTCAGGCGTGACGCTTCACACGTTTCCGCCAGAAGTGAAGCACTCAGATGGACCAAATCTTGAAGGATTCCCAGATGTCAAGTGCGAGCCGAACTGCAAGGCCGAAAAGCTCCACCCTTCGCAAACTGCGCGAAGGCGGGGCCAGCCCTTGAAAGCAATTTCTTCGGAAGGGTTGCGCTACACGGCAGCGCCTATCGTGTATTGAGGTCATTGTGGGCGGGATCTTGGCGAGGTGCGTTGCGCATTGCGCCAGAGCGTCACCGCAAGCACCATCATCAGCAATCCGGCGGCGATGTAGATGGACTCGAGCCACGAAAACTGGGTGGGAAACGCCTCTGACGGAAGAATTAGGCGTTCACCGGCGAGCCAGCCCAGGAGAATTGCGCCGGCCAGCAGCGAGGTCAGCGTGCCGGCGCGGGCCCTGAGGCAGCATGGTAACCGTGGCCATCGAGGCACTTCCGCCCACGATCACGGCCAGGATCAGGCCGGGGATCAAGTAGCTGCGGAACGGCGTTCCGACAAGCCAAGCGGCTGGAAATTTATCGATTCCCATCGCCAGTGCAATGCCGCCGAATATCGCTGTCAATGCGACAAACAAATTGGTGACGAAAAGTGTGGCGGTACAGATGCGTTGCAGAGTAGTCGGGCAAAGACGAGCCATACTCGGCGCATTCCTGCGACTGAAATTGCCAGAAAGGCGACGAGAACGATTCCAAGTATCCAAGTCATAAAACCTTCTGCACGATGTGGCCGCCGCGTGCTGCCGACTAAGTTACATCATGTCGCAGACAAATATGTGACGCGGGTCACCGACGATGATGGATGGCGGGCAAGCTTGAGCTTGAATCGGAATGCGCGGGCGACCCGCGCGGGAGGGCTAATTCGGCCCTCCCGTACAACGGCGGAGAAATTCGACGGCTGGGCCGCACTTCGGCGGGGAATTCGAAGGCGGGACGAAGGATCCGCACTCGATTTGTGCCATTGGCGCTGGCGTGTGACAATGCTCGCATGAAAATTACTTTTAGCATTGCCGTTTTACTATTGGCCGTTAGCGTCTCGGTTGCGGGGCGGGCGCAGCAATCTTCTGCGCCTCCGCAAGCGCCCGCTGCGAAATCGCAGGCGCCGACCGGGACGCAATCTGCGGCTCCTGGCGGGCAAGCGCCGGCGGCTGCGGCGCCAGCTGCGGACTTCGCGCCGTTCAAACCTCCCCGAGAACGGCGGGAAAATTCGGCGGCGGGGCGAATGTCCTGGCCTCGCTCGATTTGTGCCATTGGCGTTGGCGTGCCACAATGCTCGTATGAAAAATACGCTGAGTGTCGCCCTTATGCTGGTAGCTTGCTTTTTGGTGCCTGCGGCTCGAGCGCAGCAGCCTCCTGCGCCGCCATCTCCCGCTGCGAAGCCGCAGACTCCGCCCGCGGCGCAGCCTGCGGAGCCGAACGCGGCTAGTGAAGACGTGTCGCCATTCAAGTCGCAGGCGCAGAAGACCAGCTATGCCATCGGGATGAGCCTTGGGCGCAGCTTCCGCAGGCAATCACTGGACATCGACTTCGAGGCTCTCGAGCAGGGGATTAAGGACGAGCTTGCCGGCAGCAAGACGCTGCTCACGGATGCCGAGCTGCAGGCCACCTTGGCGCAATTGCAGACGGATCTTCGCAAGAAGCAGCAGGCGAAGCAGCAGGAGCTGGCGGCGAACAACAAGAAGGAAGGCGACGCGTTTCTGGAGGCCAACAAGGCGAAGGAGGGCGTGGTAGTGCTGCCCAGCGGTCTGCAGTACAAAATTTTACAGGCTGGCACGGGTCCGAAACCTGCGGCCAGCGATAGCGTGGTTTGCAATTATCGCGGCACGTTGATTGACGGCACGGAATTTGACAGCTCTTATAAGCGCGGGCAGCCCGCTACTTTTGGCGTGTCGCGCGTTATTAAGGGATGGACAGAGGCGCTGCAGCTTATGCCTGCGGGATCGAAATGGCAGCTTTTTGTTCCCTGCGGATCTGGCTTATGGGGAACGCGGGAATGGGCCTACGATTGGTCCTAATTCGACTTTGATTTTTGAGGTGGAATTGATTTCGATTCAGGAGAAGGCTGCGCCTGCGGCTGGCCCGAATCCGAGTCCGAATCCAAATCCGAATCCGAATCCTGATTCCAATCCCAAACCCAAGACGCCCCAGCGCTAAAGCGCTTCATTAAGTGGCGAGGTTCTTTCCCGGAGCGATGAAGCGCTCCTTCGCCCGCCCGCCAGAGTTATGGCGGGCGGAGGCTCCTGCTGGCACGTCGTTGCAACAGAATTTTTTTATTTTTGCGGGGTGGTCCGCGCGTGACTGGTGAGCGGAGTTACGCGCGCGGTCGTCGGATGCCGGCAGGGACGCCAGCGGTACTTAGGTTGTTTTCGCTACGGTTTTTCGGGTTGCAGTGATGGTGCTGGGGCCTGGGTTGCTGGCGAATTCGGCGGGATTGGGGGCTGGATCAGGGCCAGGTAGGCGCGGCCGAAGGCGGAGTGTTGGGTGCCTGGGGCGATTACGATGGCTTGTAGGGTATAGCGGCCTGTCGGGAGCTTGGCCAACGGTAGGCTTATGCGGAATGAGGCTGTGCGCGATTTGGCGTTGACTTCGGTGGGGGCTAGCAGCGGAGCTGCGTTGATTTGAAATCCGTTGCGGAAAAAAATCAGGCTGGCGCGCAGTGATTGCGGGTCGAAGGCGGCGCCTTGCTGGAATTTTTCCGGGTAGTAGGCTTGGAAGAAAACGTAGAGCGTTTGCTGCTGGGTGAAGTAAGCGCGTGACGCTCGGGACTATGCGTGCGCCGTCCATTTCCAGCGGGGAATTGGTTAGCTTGGCGCGGGCTCCTTGGGCTTTGGTTTGAACTTCTGTGGATTTTTCTACTGGCACCAATTGGCTGGAGAGCTGTACTGAGCTTAGCGTGATTTTGTCGGGCGGCATTGGCGGCACTACTATCGGTTGTTCGAAGGTGCCGATCTTTCCGGTTTGATCTTCGCGGGCTACAAATTTCAGATCGTAAATTCCTGGGGCTAGAATTACGCCGCCTTGATAGAGCAGGCTGCTTCGGTTTACTTGCTGGAAGCGCTGCTCGTCGAGATGCACTGTGATTGTGTCGCGGAGATGCGCGACGATCTGAGCGTTGCGGCGGCGCGCGAACTTCGGCGGCGAAATCGAATTCGAGTTGGTGCTGGCCGTGTTTTTGCGCCCATTCGAGCGTGCTGGACGAAAGCTTTGCGGCGATGGGGATGTAGGCTTGCTGATCGCTTAGCCGGAACATGGTGGTTTCCACGGCTAGAGCCAGCTCGACTTCCGGGATTTTCGGAATGCAGCGCGTCGGCTAGTTGCTGTTCGCGATCTTCTTTTTCGAGGTGCTGAAAATCGCGGGGGGCGTAGTAGCCTTCGCGATAGCGTACTTTTGCGCCGGAGGCGTTCACTTTCACGTGGATGCTGTGATAGGTGCCATCGCGCCTGATGTTGGAAGCTAGCGTGTAGCCCACCAGATAGTAGCCGCCATTTTCCTTCTGGATTTGCGGGAAGGCCTGGCTTAGATCGCCTAGATCAAAGAAGGCGTGGCCGCCGGTGTCGGAAGAGAGAGTCGCTAGAGTGTCGCGGGAATCCTGGCGCTGGTCGGTTTGGTGATAGACGGACGCGCCGGTGTACAGGGAATTGCCGGTGGCGGCGTTGGCGGTGGCGTCGCCGCCGGGAACGGTGGCGAACAGCCCGCGCGCGTCGATGGAATAGATGGCTACATCGGCGCGATTGGCGGCGTCGGTGGCGGAGCGCAGCTCGGTGCGATTTTCTTCGCCGGTTTGGGTGATGCCGCCGGTGAATTGCACGATGGCTTTGCGGCCGGGAATGGCGGCTAGGACATTGGCCAGGCCTTCGACCGCGGCTAGCTTTTGATCGGTGTTGAAGACGTTGAATTCGGTTTCGTCGGCGGTGTAGGCCGCGCCGGTGTACTCCTGCACATCGTATTCGCCATTTTGCGCTGCGGCGTAGGGATTGTCGGCTAGCTGGGTGGCGGCATTGGAAGTCAGACCGCTTATGGCTTTCGCCAGGGCTTTGCGGTCATTGGTGAAATCGACCCAGACCGAGAGCTTGTTGCCGTACACGACGATGGAAACGAGGTCGGCGGCGGTCATCTGCTTGTCTATGAATTTCTGCGCGGCGTCGTGGGCGCGGAAGACGTCGTCATTTTCCATCGAGGTCATGTCGAAGAAGAGAACGAGCAGGCGGCGATCGCGGACGGCATTGCTGACGGTTTCTTCGGGCAGCGGAGCTGGCGGGTCCACTGGAATGGTCATGGGCTTTTGATCTTCGTTGCCGGCGCGTTCAATCGCTTCGATATCGGAATAGAGGAAGGTGGAAATCTTTTGCGGCTTGCCGTTGTCGGTGACGGTGAATTGCTCGGGCTTCAGTCCTTTGATTGGCGCGCCGCTGCGATCGGTGACTTCGACATCGATGCGGACGAGATCAGAAGATGTGCGCAACGGCGGGGCTTGATTCGAGCGGCGAGTTTGTTCAGACGGTGGCTGCGGGGCCGGGGCCGGAATAGGAGTCGGCGGGGGATTGGATTGCTGTTGCGATTGCGCCATGAGTGGAGCGGCGGAAATTGCCGCGGCTAAGACAGATGCGAGCACTTTTCGAGCAATGTATCTCATTAGAAGTTCATCCGAATTGCTACATCCATCGTGCGCATGGACGATGCCGACGTAACACGGCCGAAGGTGGTGGAACCGAATAGCGTGCTGAGACCCGTGAAGCTCGGCGTATTCGACAGATTTTGAATTTCCCAGCGCACATCTAGACGGTGGGAACGCTCGCGCGAGCCCCAGCGAAAGCTTTTGTCGAACGAGGTGTTCCAGGAAATCGAGCACGGGCCTTCGATGGAATTGCGCGAGGCATTTCCGTATTGGCCGGCGGGCGGGAGCGCGAAGGCTGCGGTATTGAAGAAAGTGAGAGGCGAGCCGCCGCAAATGCCGACATTGGGATTGCTGACCTGATCGGCACGCGTGGAGCCATTGGCGCCGGTTCCTGTGTTGTCGGTTTCGCTGCCGCCGAGAAGCGCGGTGTAGGGAGTGCCGGTGTGGAACGTCACGTTATTCAAGATACGCCAGTTTCCGAAAAGGTGTTCGGACAAACCGTGATTGGCAAAGCGCTTGCGCTCGCCAAAAGGCAGCTCGTAAACGGAAAACGACGCGCAATTGGTGGCGCATGTCGAAGGAAGATAAGCCGCGCTCGGCGGCGAAATTGCCGTCTTGCTGGACGACTACGGGAGCGCTACCGCCGATGGTGCTGGCATTATCGAGAGCCTTGGAGAAAGTGTAGATCACTTGCAGGGATAGGCCGCGGGTGAAGCGGTGCACGAGGCGGGCCTGAAGTGCGTTATAGATCGAATTGGCGCCGGATTGATCGTAGAGAAAGCTGGTCGCATCGGGGATTCTCAATTCATTTTGGGTGTCGAGCTGGCTCGTCCCCGGCGGAGCACGATTGGGGGCGCGCAGCAAATCGAGATCCGTTCCTTTCGTGCCGGTGTAGGTGACATTGAAAATCCAATTGCGCGTGAAATCGGTTTCCGTTCCCAGCATCCATAGCTGCGCGTAGCCGTTTCTGTAAAACGGCGAAACTCCCGCGGTGTTTAGAATTTTCGACGACGCGCTCGATTGCGAAAGAGCCGGGAAGCCGTCTTGCAGCGTGAGCAGTTCGGTGCTGGAAGTGATGAGCGTCTGGGCCTGCGAAAACGGCGGCTGGTAAGCGAGATAGGAAGTGGCCAGGGTGTTGTAAATCGCTTCGTTGTAGAAAATGGAATAGCCGCCGCGAACGATCGTCTTCGGTTTGATCGGCGCGCGCCACGCAAAGCCGATGCGCGGCTCCCAGTTTCCGTAATCGCCGTGAATCAATGCGCGCGGATATGCGCCGTTGAACGATCCCGTCTCTCCCGGTGTGACCACGCCTACGGCCGTGGCCTGCGCATTCGAGGTCGAGATTGGCGATGTGGTTGTACAGCTCCACCGGCGGCGTGACCCCGTCATAGCGAATGCCGAATTCGAAAGTGAAATTGGGATTCACGCGCCAATCATCCTGCGCATAGCCGAGAAATCCCCAACTGCGGAAATAAGTGGTGGGATCGCCGAAGCGGGCCTGCGTGGAATATGGCAGGCCGAGCAAAAAATCGGCGAAATCATTGCCGGTGCCTTGTACCGGAGCGCCGGTCGCGCTCAACTGGCTGGTCATCAATCCCGTAAAAGTAAACTGCCCGCGCGGAGTGGGATCGGAGTCATCGTTTAGTTGGATGCGGCGGATTTCGCCACCGAATTTGAAGGTGTGTTTTTTGAGGATGTAGGTTAGCCCGTCGGCAAAGCGCAGCGTTTGGTTGCGCGTCAGCGAAGGCACGGGATCGTTCAGGCCGGTGAAATCGGTGAAATTAATCAGCGGCACGCCGAAATCGATCGGCGTGGTGGAAACTCCAGTGATGCCCAGATCGCCGGCTACGTCGTTGACGAACGCGTTGTCACTGAGAAACGCGAATGCGATTGCGACTCCAATTCAGGTGCGAGGCTTCCACCAGGCGCGAGGACCAGTTGTGGGTCAAAATCAGATCCACATTCTGGCTACGCGTGGACTGACTTCCGGCAAAGGCGGGCAAATTGCCGAGCGTGTTCATTCGCTGCGAATTGAAATTGTAGCCACCGGTCAGGCTCCATTTCGCGTTGATGGTGTGGATTACGTGCAGGTTTACGGTGTCGCTGTTCATCGGCGTGGTGTCCTGCAAATGGAAGTTCTGCACCGTGCCGGGAAGATTCGGCAGCGGAACGAAGGCAAGTAACCCGCTCGCAGAGGAATTGATTCGCGTTGATGGAATGCTACAGCCGTTGTTCAGCAGCGTGCGCTGTCCGGTCAGGCTGGAATTGGGGTCGTAGAGAACTGTTCCGGTCCCGCAGAAATCACCGTTGCGTTCGGCCTGTGTCGGCACCGTTGAAAACACGTCCACCGGGGTCTTTTCGATCTCGTGCTGATAATTGACGAAGAAGAATGTTTTATCTGCGCCGTTGTAGAGGTGCGGGATTTTAAACGGGCCGCCTAGATTACCGCCGACGCGTTCATCGTAATGGGAAATTTTCGGAGGTTGCGCGCCGGTGATGGAATAGGGGCGTGCGTCCCAGATGGAGTTTTCATAGCGATCGGTGAATCCGAAGCGCATGCGATTCGCGGCTTGACGCGCCAGCCTGCCTCCGCCACCGCCGCGCGGTCCTCCTCCTCCTCCGAATCCACCGGGGCCGCCGAAACCACCGCCGGGGCCTTGGCCCCCACCTCCCGGGGCGCCGAAGGGATTGCTGCCGGTCTGTTGCCCCTGTCGCTGGCCTGGGCCGCCGCCCGGTCCTCCGCCGGGAGCGCCGACGCCGAGGTCGGCGAACATGCCGCCGGGATTTCCGGACGCGGCGCCCTGACTGACGGTGCCTTGCAGCAGAAATGCGTCGGAAGTGGAAGCGCCGCCGGCGGGGCTGGACTACGGTCAGCGTCGGTTGCTGCGCGGTGCTCGCGCCGGGATTTTCGTTTTCCTGGTTGCCCGCGCCTTCGCCGGTTAATTGCGTTTCCTGAAATCCGCCGGCAGCGAGGCCTTCGCGAATGGCGTTTTGCACGCCAGCAGGAATTTGATTGGCGCGCCCGCCACTGCGCCCGTTGCGCGCGTTCGCATTGTTGGCGTTGTTCGCGGCCGGTGCATTCTGCGGTGCGGCTGGGTTTGTTGCGGCAGGTTCAGTGCCCGGTGCTTGCGATGCGATTTCGGCTAGCGTGGCCACGCGCAGGACCATCGGAATTGGCGCGTTGGGAACTACGGGAACTTCGAGCTCGAGCAAGGACGGCATGAATCCGGGTTCGCTGGCTTCGATGCGATAGGTGCCGCGCGGCAAATCGGGGAAGCGGAATTTTCCGGATTCGTCGGTCCAACTGACCCAGGCTTTTTGCGTTTGCGTGTTAGTGATGCGCATCGTTGCGCCGGGGACCGGGGTGTTCTCGGCGGTGCGCACTTCGCCGGCGGCTACGAAGGTGGCTGAGAGATTGGAATCGATTTGCTCTTGCGGCGCGGGTTGCTGAGCGCCGAGCGGCAACGCGACGAACAACCAGAGTAGAGCGCTCGCTATCTTTGCGACCATGCTATCGAGGTCCCACTCTGGTGACCGGCGCGGTGCGTGATCCTGGCGCGATGGTGCCCGAAGAGGTCCGGCTGAAGCCGGACTCTACGTTCGGGTTTTTTGCGTCGCGTACTCCTTCGCCGCGGATGAACGCCGCTTGGTTGTCGCGTTCGTCCGCGTTGCGCAATGCTAGTTCCCAGAGCCCGGGGCGGATTTCGTCGCGTCGTACACGAGACGAATGGTGACCGGCTGGCTCATGCGGGGGTTCTGCATTTTTGTGGTGACGATTAGCTGCTTGCCGTCGGAGGAGAGCTCGTAGGTGCGCGTCATGGAGCCGCGACCGCCCTCATTCGTTGCGACCAACTGCGCGCCTTGCCATTTTGCTAGCGGCACCATGTGCTCGTGAGCTTCGTTCTCTCCGTTTTCGCCCGAGGACGGTTTTGACTCGCGCTGCTCTTGCGGGTAAGCGGCGAGGACACGGCCCGACGCACCGGTGACTTTGACGGATTTGTCGGTCTGCTCGATGGTGAGCTGCTGCATATCGTTCATCATTCCGCCGGGCCCGTGGCCGGGACGCCCTTCGCCGCGATGGCTGCCGCCTCCGCCTTCGCCGCCTTCGCCACCGTTGCCGCGACCCGCGCCCGAGCCCATGGCTTCCTGCATCTTTTGATGCGGGTCGTCGCTTTGATCCTTGTTTAGAGTCCAATGCCCGGCGAGATTGGGATTCGATGCGCGTTGTGATTGCGGAGAGGCCTGAGAGCAGCCTGGCGCGATTGGCGCGAGGCTCGGGAGATTGCGGGCGCTGAGAGTCGCCACCGAAGCGAGAAATAGCGCCAGGCCGATACCTGCGATCCAAAGCGCGACTTTCATATGTTCATGATTGCTGTGATGCATTGCTTATATCCTCCTCTGATTGCTGTTTTGCTGGCGAATTGGCTTGGGTTTTGTTTCCTGTGAGCTATTCCCCGTAGGGATGGCGTTAGTTCCAGAAATCGGAGAGCGGGTTGCCTAGCGCAAGGTGGATGAGTGCCGCAGGATCACAGAACGAGGACGATCGATTTGCGCTGAGGTGAGTGGTCAACGTTGCGGCCGTTTTTTACGCCGGCGGGCGCAGCAAGCCACGCCCCTGCAGGCGGAAAAGGCAGAACCCAAACCTCAACCAAAACCCGAGCGTACACCGGGGGCGTTGTGAACCCGCCCCCTACGAATTGCGGGGAACACTTCGTTATTCGGTTTTTTTCCAGGTGCTGTCGGGATTGAAGGACGTAACTTTTTGTGCGGCGGCCGTGGTTGCGGGGCCTAAGTCCTTTTCGTAGGCTTCGCCGTTTTGGTTCATTAGAAACGTCATTACGCCTGACGTGCGGTATTCCGCGGGAAACGCTACGACGGCGAAATTGGCGTTGGCACCGGAACCTTGCTCCATCACGATTCGATAGTAGTAGCCGTGATAGGGCTCGCGCGTTTCGGTGCCGGGCCCGCTGGCGCCGGCATGCGCGAGGTACGGGCCGATGGGACTCTTGCCGGAGCCTCCATTCCAGTACAGGCCGTCATGAGTTCCGCTGGTGCTGACAAATTTCGCGGTGTAGTTGTGTTCGGCGGCGAAATAGTCCTTCTCGGCATCCACGAGTGCGTGGCAGACCTCCAGAGCTTCGACTTCATTTCTGCCGATGCGGCGGAACATAACCTCTTTCATGCCCAGCTCGGCGTTGAAATACCATGCGCCCTTGTAGTGCACGATGGGGAAGGGCACGGGCCAATTTTCGGCGCCTACGTAGAGGCAGACGGTGCCATCGGGCTCGGTTACGAGACGGTGCATTTGTTCGTACTTTTCCGCGTATTGCTGGTGGCGCTCTTTGCGGGCTTCGGGAGTGTCGTAGAGGATGACATCTTTGGCGCCGGGGCCGAGAATTACGAGCATCGCGTCTTCATCGTTGCGTTTGGCCGCGCCAAAGAGCGCGGCGGACGCGGCTTCGGGAGAGGCGAAGGCTTTGCCGTCGGGAGGCGGCATTTCATCGGTAGATTGTTTCGCCGCGGGCTGCTGGGCTCGAGCGGGTGGACTGAACAAGCTTACTGCCATTGTTAGCACACAAACAAAGGCGAGGGCAGCGAGCGCCTCCCGCCGGAAACAATTCTCGATGCGTGACATATGCGTCCCTCTAATTTGATTTTAGGGCGAGCTAGTGACGCCCGCCGCCCCCGCCGTGGAAACCGCCACCGCCAAATCCGCCTCCGTGGAAGCCGCCGGCGCTGCTTTGCCCGCGTGCCGAGTAGCCGCGCGTGGCCCCACCGTGATCTATGTTGCCAAATGCGCCGGAGCGAACCCCGGAGCCGTTGCGCGGGGCGGTGTAGCCGCGATAGGTATCGCGATTGGGTAGCGCTCCGCGGTAATTGCCTGGGCGAGAGAAATCGCCGCGTCCGCCGTAATAGTTGCCGCGATTGAAGAATGCCGGGCCTCGGGCGTGAAACGCCTCGTGATTGTAGAACAAATCATGGTGGCGCCAATCAAAGCCCCAGGCGCCCCAGCCCCAGCCGAAACCGAAGAAAGGCGCGATGGGGAAGCCGAAGCCAAAATAAATTCCCGGGCCTGACCACCAGATTCCGGGAACTTCTACCCAGTACGGCCAGGGCGCGATGGGATAGCCGTACACGAGCCAAGGATCGTAGGCCGGGACATAAACTACGTCGGGTTCGACGGGATCAATCACGACCTGGTCGTCTTGATCCTCGACCTTCAAGTGTTCGGTTGTTTTCAGATTGCCGGCCTTCTGGGCCTTCTTGCGCATTACCTGTACGGCCTTCATCACATCGTCCGGTTGGTTGTAGTAGGCGTCGCCGAGTTCGGAGGTCCAGCCGAGATTGGAGCTGAGATCGGCGAGCACCGAGGGAAATTGAGTCAAGGCTTTTACGCTCGGCTCCCACTGTTGCTGGTCAACCTGCGCACCTAGATCGGAGGCGCTCAGACCTGGGTGCGCTTTCAACCAGTCTTCGGCGTCCACGAGCTGCGATGGGTATGTGGACGCGGCCAGAATTTGCGCCACCAGCGAATCGGGATAGAGCGCGATGGGCGCGACCAGGCGATCGAGTTGATCGTCTGAGAGCTTCGCGTAGGGCGCCTGGTCGGACGCGGGCGGAACATTCAGATCTTGGGCTGTCGGTTGATCTTGCGCCGGGAGAGGATTTTGATCTTGAGCGGCGACGGGCAGGTTGACGGTCAGGAGGGTTGCGGTTCCAATAGCCGCCAGAGCGATGCGCAACGTTACAGCGCAGTGCGATAGGGAACGAATAAGGCACCTCGCATACTGCTTTCAACGTATCTGACGCTCAGACAAATGGAAAAGTTTCAGGATTGATTATCCGCATCGGCCGGCTTGGCTCGTGTGTGCGGTTACTTGTGCGCGTGGTTCGGTGCGGCGTGTTCTTTGGCGCGAGCTACGAGGGCATCGAAGCGCTTGTCACGGCACCCTCGGGCAGAGTTGCAGAGATTAGGGTTCGAGGCCGTGGCGCAGGTTCAGGTTGTTGTTACGTTGTCGGGCGGAGCAAGCTCACCCCTACAAGCGAAACCGACACCCGCAGCGCGTCTGGCTAGGTTAGCGCTGGTAGCTGACTGTGTAGGAACCAGCGGTTTAGGACTATGTGGCGGGAGAACCAGCGGTTGGTTAAGAGGAGCTGGGCGAACTTGCTCATTACTCGATTGGGGAGCTTGCGGCCGATTTTGGTGGGCCAGTCTTCTTTGGGGTCGCCGAAGCGGGCGGATAGCAAATCGCGATAACCACTGAGATGGGAGTCGGAATAGTTGCCGTTTGCGGCTTTGATGGTTTTCGCGGCTAGCAGGCCGGATTCGATGGCGGGGCGAATGCCTTCGCCGCTTTGCGAGTAGGCCAGGCCGGCGGCATCGCCGATCAGGAGCACGCCGTCATCGAGGATGCGACGATGGGCTTCGCGATAGATTAAGTAGGCATGGCCCCGCAAGTTGGCTGGAAAATCGAAATCTATTTTTTTTCTATCGCGCAGAAATGTGAGGAAGTTTTGCACCTGCAGCGGGAGCTTTTCCTGATCCAGGCGGCCCAGGCCGATGTTCAGGTACTCGCCTTTGCGGAAGCACCAGCCGTAGCCGCGCATATCTTGGCAGAAAAATAGCTCGGGGACTTCGGCGCGAATGGTGCAATTCGCGCGCTGCTGGGCGTCCATTTCGAATTCGATTTCCTGCGCGGCTACGGCGACTTCGCTGCGAGCGCCGGCGCCTAGATAACGGGCTACGGGGCAGAAGTGGCCCGCGGCGCCGATTAGCAGCCGGGCTTTTACTTGCGCGTTCACAATCCAGGAATCTCCTGCGCGTGCGATGGTCTTCAAGGGAGCAGCGGGAAGGATACGTGCGCCACTGCGAGCGAGTAAGAAGGCGTCAAACTCACAGCGCCGGATGCCGTAGCTGATGGGGCGGCCGTAATCAGTTTCGACTTCTGGTCCGCCGATGGAGCTGGTGCGAAAGCCGGCGATCGGTTGAAGGACGTGGCCGCGACGATATTGGGCGCTATCGAGTTCGAGTTCCAGCAGAACTTCAGGAGTGATCCAGCCGCCGCAGACTTTGTCGCGCGGAAATGTGGATTTATCGAGAATGGCGACGTCGAGGCCGGCATTGTGAAGGCCCCAGGCGCATGACGAGCCCGCAGGACCGCCGCCGACGATCAGGACATCGCACGAATCCATCGGGGCTCTTTCTCGGCGGACTCTTCGCGGCTTTCCTGATAGAGGCCGGCGCGAGTCCAGGGCAACTGCTTGCATTGCGAACCGGCGAAGACGACCTGAAATAGCTGCAGGCAGTTGGTTGTGAAGGCGGCGATGGAGCCGGCCAGATACAGGCGCCAGGCGCGCACGAATTCTTCGCCGAACATCTGACGCACGCGCTCGCTGGAACGTTCGAAGCGCGCGAGCCAATGCTCCAGGGTGCGCGCGTAGTGCAGGCGCAGATTTTCGACGTCGAGAACGGAGTAGTTCGAGGGCTCGAGAACGTTCATGGCTTCGCGCAGTGCGGGAGCGAAGGCCCCGGGGAAAATGTGCTTGCGGATCCAGGGGCTAAACGGCTTTGATTGATTGCGACCGATGAAGTGCAACAGGCCTCGGCCGGAATCGCCCGCGGTGCGGTGAATCACGCGGCCGAGCTCGGCGTAATGGCGGCCGCCCACGTGCTCAAGCATTCCAACGGACATAAAAACATCGCACGCGCCGGAAATGTTGCGGTAATCGTCTTCGATAAACTCAACGCGGCGGCTGACTCCTTCTTTCTTCGCGTGCTCTCGAGCGTAGGCGAGCTGCTCGGTGGAAATGTTGAAGGCGCGCACGTCTGCACCGTAATGCTTGGCCATGTGAATAGCCAGAGCGCCCCATCCGCAGCCGGCCTCGATGACTTTTTCGCCGGGCGCGAGGCGCACTTTGCGGCAGACGTAATCCATTTTGGCGATTTGGGCGTCCTCGAGGCTGATAGAAGGCTTGGGGAAATACGCACAGGTATAAACCATGCGGGAATCGAGCCAGAGGCTATAGAAATCATTGGAGAGGTCATAGTGGCGATGAATATTTTTTGCCGAGCCGCGCAGGGTGTTGTCTTGCGTCCAGGAAAGCCAGCGGGTGAAGAAATTGCCGTACCAGGTGCGTGATTTCGCCTTGTTCATGGAATCGAGAACGATTTCCAGCGCGCGCACCAAGTCGCCCTGCACTTCGACGCGGCCTTGCATGTAGCTATCGCCGAAGCCGATTTCGGGATCGAGCAGCATGCGCAGCAGCGCTTTGCGGTCGCGGATTACTACGCGCGGAGCGGACTCAGTGCCGGCGCGGGGAAGTTCGGATTCGCCGCCGAGGACGAGTTGCACCGGAGCTCTGCCGATCGATTGTTGAATTCTTTTCAGCAACCAGTGTTCGAATGAGGAGAAGTTTGATCCCGCCACGAATCGAGCCCCCCTTTCGTCGAGTTCGTGTTCCCAAGCCTTTGATTCCGGGTTCCTACAAAACGACGCAACTATACTACTGAGGAGCCTAGAAATTCATCCATGGCGTTTGTGGAGATCAATCGCGCGAGGCGCGCTTGCCGTACAGGGTGACTTTGCCGTCCACGACGTTGGCGATATAGCGGCCTTCCGCCAGAAACTGCATGACCTTGCGGCCTTCGCGGGCCAGTTTAGCCCATCGCGACTCCGTCCGCGGATTTTGTTCGATGCCGCGCAGGCCTGCGTCGTCGAAGCGGAAATCCACTTGCCTCAGATTCTTTTTTGCGGTCACGCGTACAGGGAAACTTGCGCCATCGAGCTCAATTTCGCGGCGCCCTTCGACGAGAGCTTGGCGCCAAACTTCGATCAGCGCGTGCTCCAGATCCATCGGCGCATCCTAACCACGCCGGGCATTCGGTGCTTCTACTTCTTTTCGTGCCGGCGCACGATTTCAACCGAGCAAGAGGCATTGCGTGCGACGAACTCCGCGACGCTGCCAAGCAGAAAGCGGCGGATGGCGCCGTGGCCGTGCGAGCCGAGTACGATGACATCGGCATTCCATTCCGCAGCGAGGTCGATGAGCTTGACGCGGATATCGCCGACTTCTACCAGCGTGTCGGCTTTGAACCCGGCGTCCTGGAGTTTCTTGCTGGCCCGCGTTACGAGTTCCTTGCCTTGCTTAACCAGCCCCTCGACTTCGGGTGCGTAGTCGGTGGACATCTGCGGTGTGACCCCCATGATGAGCGGCTGCACGACGTGGACCACGCGGAGTTCCGTCTCTTGCGGGCTGAAACTGAGTTGCCACCGCATGCAACGCTGCTTCGGAGTACTCTGAACCATCGGTCCCCAGTAAGACTTTCATGGCCGCCTCCGTCGTTTACGCTACCGCCCTGGGCCACTTCAGGATCCAGATCACCATGGCCCCGTAATATACGACCACGACTCCCAGGCAGACCAGAAACGTGCTCCATCCCTGCTTCAACCCGGCGAACTCACGCCGCCAGCGATATCCGCAAACAACGATCATGGCGATGGCCAGCACTAGCGTGATGGCGGCCAGAAAGTGCGCGGCAAAGTCCGGACGCTGAAAGCGCGCCACTAGCGATATCTGGCGAAGAATGTCGGTCATTCCGCCGATCGCGGTGAAAAGCACCAGCCAGGCGGCCGGAGCGAGTATGCCGAGCATGTAGGCCCAGCGATCTTCGAAGTAGAAGAGCATCAGCACAATCGCCAGGTAAATGACCGACTCATAGAAATGAACAAGGAAAAACTGCTGGTCATAGTGACTAAGCAGAAGAAAACAGAGGGCTAAACACATGGACAAGGTCGCGACGCCTCGATGAACCATTTCATCCTCCCCGACAACCCCGGCGAATCTATCATTTTGAATCCCCGGCTGCCTGAATTTCATCCGCCGCGGACATGCTATTGAAGGCAGACAGATGCTGATGTGATATAGATCACCGACGGTTGTGACGCATTGTAACCGAAATCATTGACTGGATGGCGACGACGGTGAGGAGCATCAGGGAGGGATCTATCGGCTGGCGGTAGCGCGGCTCGACCACTGTCAGGTAGTAGGCCCAGGGATAGATCAGCGGCCAAATGGAGAGCGGGATGGCCGCGAGGCTGCGCTGTGCGAAGAGCACGACTATTCCCGCCAGCGCTCCGACGGCGGTGAGCAGATTGAACAGCAGAACGTAGCGGAACCAGGCGGAGTGCTTGGCGACGAAATCGGTGATGGGCGCGGGCGAGCCGCCGCTCCAGAAAGTCAGGAAGCGCACGCGCAGCAGGTGCAGTTCGCGGCGGGGGTGCGTGACGATGTAGTTGAGCGCTTCGTTGCGCTTTTCGTGCTCGTAGGCGATTTCGCCCAGATCAATGTAGCGTTGGCGCTCGGCGGAATCGTGGATGGGATGGCCTTCGCCGAGCCAGAGATCGCGGGCGTGCTCGTTGTTGCCGCACCAAAGTTGCACGCCGAGATTAGCGCGCAGCGGGACGAAGGCATCGAAAGCGAGATAATTGCGGATCGTCCAGGGCACGCAGCAGATCGCCGTCACGCCGAGCGAAAGTGCCGCGGGCTTGATCCACGCGTGCCCCTGTTTGCGCAGCCGCCAGGCTAGCCAAGCGAGCAGAAATGGCAGCAGAGCAATCAGGGTGGGATTGGTCATCAGGGCTACACCCCATAGCGCACCGTACGCACACCAGTGCAGATTTCGCGGCGAATCATCGAGCGCGAGCGTGACCCATAGAATTGCGGCCGCGAGTAAGGCCGCTAGTGAGGCGTCCCACATACATTCGAACGGGATGAGAATCGCGTTGGGGAAAAATGCCCAGATCCATGCGGCGGCGGCTGCGGTTGAGAGGCCTCCGAGACGTTGGCCGATGCGGAAGAGGGGAATGCAGGTCAGCGTTGAGCAGAGAATGTTGAAGAGCGTTGCGGCAACGAATGCGTGGAACGTGTAGGAGCCAAAGATCTTGAAGATTGCGGCTAACAGTAGCGGATAAATGGGCGCCATCCAGGCTGTCGAGCCGCTGGGAACTCGGAAGGGGGAGGCGAAACCATTGCCGGAGGCGATCGAAGCGGCTATGTTGCCCGGCTCGAAGAGGAATGGTATTACTCCTAGCGCGCGGTGGGGATTCTGCCCGGCGTAATCCATGAAAAACCCGAGACGCAGAATCGCTGCTGCCACGAGAATTAGGGGCAGAGAAGTCGCCAGTGCGCGGACGCGTCGCAGCATGAGGCAGTATCCCACAGCCGATTCGCTGTGGGGCTACAAGTCGGGCCGGGGAGTCTGCCGGCATCTACGATCCAGAGTGTGAGCTAGAATTAAAATCGTGCGCGGATTCGAAGCTGCGGCAGAATGGTCCGAAGTACCGATCCCCGCGTGAGTCTCGCACGTATCTGGACCGATATCGCCAGATGCCGGCAGAGACGCCGGGGTTAGTCTAGCCCGCGAAGTATATAATTCAGTTGGGCATATGAGTCCTTTGCGCAAACCGAAGAAGTTCCGTGCGGCCAAAGAGGCGCGACGGCGGGCTCGTATCGCTTTGGGTGCTCCTCAAAGTGAGCGCGTCATTGAGGATAAGCGGAAGAAGGCGCCTAAACACAAGAAGAAGCTGTTCGAGGAGGCTCTCGAGTGAATCTTGATAGGTTCCCCCGGAACCTAGTTTTTGGACCCTCAACCGGGCTTGTAATCTGGGACGATATCGCTGGGCTTGAAGAGCGCCGTAGCCGACTTGCCGCTGGCGGCGGCGTATTCCTTCGCTATTTGTTCTAAATCCTTTTTCGAGAATCCGGTTTCGCTAACTCGGATTTTGCCGTCTGTGCCGACCAAGAAAAGAGTCGGGACGTTGGTGATGCCGTAGCGGTTGGAGACGGGGTAGCCGTTGTCATCGATCAGGCCGGTGAAGGTAATTTCGAATTCGCGATTGAAATCGCGAGTATCGGGTGCGTCGTCTTGCGAGATGGCCCATAGCGTGACTTTTTTGTCGCCGTACGTTTCGTACAGGCGTTCAAGGAAGGGGAAGGTAAATTGGCAGACAGGGCAGGAGACCTTGAAAAAGGCTAGCAGGACCGGACCTTTTTTCAGCGCTTCGGAGAGAGAGTGGGTTTTTCCGTCTGTGCCGTTTAGTTTGAAATCTGGGGCTGTTTTTCCTGTCGCTAGCATCTGTGGATTTGCCCTTTGTCCTGGCACTCAGCGATCGGCTTGCATTGTATACAAAATTCTACCGCAACTTATTTGATGCAGTGCGTTGTGGAAAGCTTCTGGATTCCAGATCGCCAACGGCGCAGCACCAGGCAGTTTGGGCGGTTACGACGGTCCGCGGTTGGTTGCGATCTTGGGGTACGTTGTGGTCGTGGGGCGGGCGCAGCCCTTCGATACTCAGGGTAAACAAGCGGCGCCCCTACAGCCGGAGTGGGTGGCCCGCGGGTGTTTTCAGGTTGTTGTCGTGTTGAGGTCGTTGGAGGGCCGGCTTAAGCGCGGCCCCTACAGGCGGCGAATCCGTACAAGTTAGTGAATGTTGCGGGTTTTCTTCTGGACGTAATCCATCAGCAGGTATTGGCCTAGCGTGTAGGGCGTAGTGAAGTAGGCTTTGCCGCGGCAGAGTTCGGTCACTTTTTGGACGAAGTGGACGAGGCTGTAGTCGCTGGCTAGCATAAAAGTGTTAATCAGGATTCCGGCGCGGCGGCACTTCGTTACTTCCTCGAGCGTTTGCGTCACTACCAGCGGATCCAGACCGAAGGCATTTTTGTAGATGCGGCCGTCTTCGAGCGTCAGAGCTGACGGCTTGCCGTCGGTGATCATCACGATCTGGCGCATGTCTTTCTTTTGCTTGTTCAAGATTCGTTGCGCGAGGCGCAGGCCTTCGCGCGTGTTGGTGTAGTACGGACCTACCTGGACGCGGGCCAGCTTGCCTAGCGGAATTTCTTCCGCGGAATCGTGGAACAAGACGCAGTGCAGCGAATCGCCGGGATATTGCGTGCGAATCAATTGCGCCAGCGCCAGCGCGACGCGTTTCGCGGGTGTGAAGCGATCTTCGCCGTAAAGAATCATGCTGTGGCTGCAATCGAGCATCAGCACTGTCGCGCAGGAGCTTTGATACTCGCACTGATGGACCATTAAATCGGGATAGTCGATTTCCAGCGGGACCTTGGCACCTTGACGGCGTACGGCTTTAAAGAGCGTTTCGCCGATATCTAGATTCAACGTATCGCCGAATTCGTAGGGGCGGGAAACGCCGCCGGATTCTACGCCGGTGGCCAGGTCGCGCGTGTCGTGGCGGCCGAAACTGGATTTGCCTAGCGAGGCGAGTAGGTCCTTCAGCGTTTTGAATCCGAGGAAATCGATGGCTTTGTCGGTGATTTCGAAGCGGGCTTGCGAGTCGGGCTGATCGCGGCCGATTTGACCGCCAGGCGTTTCGCTCGGCGGAGGCGTAACCTGCGGCGGCTGCTGAGAAATGAATCCCTCTTCCTGCAGTCGCTCGATCAAGCGATCGATCATGTCGCGCAATTCCTGATTTTTCGAGAGGTCCGGATTCTGCAGGAGTTGCTCCATCAACTCGGGCGGGACCAAATCGCCTTCTTCGAGAGCGCGCAGGATGGCTTCGCGCAGTTCGTCCATCATGCGCTCGGAAGACATCTGCGGATCCATCTCGTAGATGCCGTATTGCGATTCGAAGCCGCTTTGCAGCAGGAAATTGGCGAGCTTGTTCATTAATTCCTGGAGGTCCACGTCGTCGGCGGCTTCTCCGGTGTAGCGCGAATAGCGGATGTAGCGCATTGTGGTGGTCAGGCCATTCTTAGTTGAATTGGCGGCGCGGCATGCGGCCTGGTTGCTGCTCACGGGCTTCGGGCGCTTTGCGGGCTTCCGCGAAAAAGCCGCGCTCTTCGCTGCGGCTAATGCGCTTGTGCGACCAGAGCCCTTCGAGTACGAATTCGGCGGCGCTGGCGGCCACGGCGCCCTCGTCCTTGGCGCGCACGCCGAGCGGCGAGAGATTGTCGAAGAGGCCCTGAATTTTCTTCAATTGCGCGTGGTGCTCCGCCGCGGGAGCGTTGGCTGCTACCTTCAAATCGCCGCCCATTTCGAACCACTGCACTACCGGCTGGAGATTGGCGTCGGAGAAATAGCGCGTGAATACTTTGCCGACCGCGGCGCGAATTAGCTCGCGGGCGATGTTATCGGCGCCTCGGAGCTCGCCTTCGTATTCCAGCTCGAATTTCCCGGTCATCGCGGGAATGGCAGCGTAAATATCCGCGACACGGGCCACGGCGTGGCGCTCGCCGTTGCGGACCGCGCGCTGTTCTGCGCTGCTGGCTACATTTTCTAGCGCGCTGATTGGTAAGCGCTGGCTTACGCCCGAGCGGCGATCCACCCGTTTATCTTCGCGGGCGAGGAAGGCGATTTCTTCGATTACCTCGCTAAGATAGACGGGCACATCCACACGCAGATGCGAGTCGCGGGCGGTCCAGGATTCCTGCGCGGTGATGGACATTCCTTCTTCCACCGTGGCGGGATAATGCGTGCGGATTTCCGAGCCGATGCGGTCTTTCAATGGGGTGATTATTTTCCCGCGGGCGGTGTAATCCTCCGGGTTTGCGGTGAAGACCAGCAAGACATCGAGCGGGAGGCGCACGGGATAGCCCTTAATCTGCACGTCGCCTTCCTGCATGATGTTAAAGAGGCCAACCTGAATCTTGCCGGCAAGATCGGGGAGCTCGTTGATGGCGAAAATGCCACGATTGGCGCGCGGCAGGAGGCCATAGTGAATGGTGAGCTCGTCGGAAAGATCGCGGCCGCCGCGGGCGGCCTTGATAGGATCGACGTCGCCAATCATGTCGGCGATGGTCACGTCGGGGGTGGCCAACTTTTCGACGTAGCGCAAGTCGCGGCTGATCCACATGATGGGGGTGGCGTCGCGTTCGGACTTTAAGCGCTCGCGGCAGGAGCGGCAGATCGGGGTGTAGGGATTGTCGTTGATCTCGCAGCCGGCGATGGCGGGAATTTCGGGATCGAGCAGAGCCGCCAGGCCGCGCAAGATGCGCGTTTTTGCCTGCCCGCGCAATCCTAGCAAGATGAAATTGTGGCGAGAGAGCAGCGCGTTTACGATTTGCGGGATTACGGATTCTTCGTATCCGTGGATGCCGGGAAAGAGCGGCTCACCTTTGCCTAGCCGCAACAGCAGATTTTCGCGCAGCTCCTGCTTTACGTTGCGTTTGGCTACTTTTTCCTCCGGCCACGAACTGCGCCGAAGCTCTCCGAGATTCCCAGGACGATGGGTCATGAGTGCCTCAATTAGATAAACGCTGTACGCGCCACGAATTTTCGCGGCTGCAATCATTATAGATGATGACGCAAGAAGTAGCGCTGGTTCACCCTGAACCAGCGCTACTGGGCGTGGCCGTTGCCGCCAGCTTTTTGGCGCATGCGCTGGCGGGTCTGGGCTCTCGGGACCAGCTGCTGGATCATTGGGAGCAGCTGTTTCAGGCGCTCGTTTTCGTCGCGCAGAGCTAGAAGCGTTTGCTTGTCGTCGAGGTCCAGCGGCAGATCTTCGGCGATGGCGTAGGCTAGAGAGGGATGCTCATCGCGGTCAATATCGTCGGGCGTCGCGCCGTAGAGCAGTTCGTGGCACTTCTCGTAGGCTTGGATCACGGCGGATGGTGCGGAAATCGTTTTAGCGTCGGGAGCATCTGCGAGAAACGTGGCGGTGGCTTCAAGGCAGGGCTTGTCCTGATAGAGCTCCAGAATCTCGAAGACACGGCGGCCTTCGACGGCGATGTCCATGCGGCCATCGTCGTATTCCTGGGTGATCTCGACGACGCGCGCGGTGCAACCGATTCTGGCTACGCCGCCGTTGCGCTCCAGCACGATTCCGAATTCCGTTTCCGTGTCAATGCAACGACGAATCAATTCTTTATAGCGCGGTTCGAAGATGTGCAGCGGCACCGCGCCGTTGGGGAAAAGGACGAGCTGCAGTGGGAACAGTGTGATGCGCTCAGAGGTCAATTTTCAGAATCCCGTTCGGCTGTGCTCGCAGGCTTCATTCCAATGCGGCTAGCGCGGCCTGCATTTCATCACGAGCGTGCGCGTCGCCGGTTTTCGACGCGGTGGCAATGCCGGCGCTCAGTGTTTGGCGAGCCTCGACGAGCTGCCCGAGACGCGCCAGCAACTGCCCGAACTGAAAATAGCCCGCGACGTATTCGGGATGGGCGGAAAGCAGCTGGCGGAAGTGCTCGGTGGCAGCTGCATCGTCGCCGAGCTTGGCGCATTCGAGCGCCAGGCCATAGCGCGCAAAAGCATCGTTGGGATTGGCCGCTACGAATCCTTCGAGAGCTTCACGCCGTGACTTCGTTGTTTGGGGCATCGTCGTAAGCGCGTATTATATCGGGCGCGAGGCGCCCGCGCCAAGATAGCGCCGTCGCAACGCGCCGGCCGCGTTCCATTCAAGGCAACAGGACGGATTAAAGGATGCCGAAGCAGACAGCGAAGTCGAATTCGAAGCGCGCCGATGGGAACGTCGGAAGCGACGTATCCACGGCGATGCAGGGACGGCCTGTCAGCGCGTCGCGCTCGGAGATGGTTGAAGCTGTGCTGCCGAACGATGCCAACCCGCTGGGCTATATTCTAGGCGGGCGCGTGATGCATCTTGTGGATATTGCCGGCGCGATTGCCGCGCATCGTCACGCGCATACTCACGTGGTGACTGCTTCCGTTGATTATGTGGATTTCCGGAATCCGGTGAAAGTGGGCGAGCTGATTATTTTGAAGTCCAGCGTGAATCGCGTGTTTCATACTTCGATGGAAGTGGGCGTGAAAGTGTTTTCGGAAAATTTCATTACCGGGCAACACTTGCACACCAGCAGCGCCTATTTGACCTTTGTTTCCATTGATGCGGAGCGGAATCCGCAAACGGTTCCGCCGCTAATTCTGGAGACGGATGAGGACCGCAGGCGCTTTCGGGAGGCGGGGGAGCGCCGCAAGATCCGCCTGGCGCACCGATACAAGCGTCCCATAGTCGATTCACGCTGATTCGGTGAAGCGAGGCTGCACTACGATATGCGGCCTGCTCCGGAAGCCGAAACGGCGGCAGCGCCCTGCAAGAATCCACGCACGGCCTCCGCAGTCTGGTTGCTCTGCTCGATGCAATTGCCAATCGCGGGGCCGCTGAGATAATTTCCTGCCAAAAAAACTCCTGGGACGGTTGCCAACGCCTCGTGGACATTTCCCAGGACGTGCGCGTGCCCGAGATTGTATTGCGGCAAAGCTTTGGGATGGCGCCATATCTCGCGCGCCACCGGCGGGCCGGAGATTCCGAGCAGCTTTTCGAGCTCCGCTTCGACGAGGGCGCCGATTTCGCTGGGCTCGCGCGAAACGATTTCCGTGTCGGTCACGCCGCCCGCAAAACTGGTTAGCGTGGCGGAATCTCTCGGCGCGCGGCCGGGGAAAAGTGACGAATTCCACACCGTCCCGAGCGTATGCAGGCCGGCCTTGCGCGGGATCAAAACACCAAAACCGATCAGGCCATCGCCGACCTGCTGGCGCTTGTAACCGGCGGCAACTACTGCAACTGGAGCGTAACTGACGCCAAGCAAGCGCTCGCCGGCACGCCGGGAGAGGCCGCTTACAAGATGTCCCGAGACGTACGCAGGTGCAGCCAGAACGACGGCGCGCACGCTAAGGGATTCGCTCTGATCGCCTGCTGCAAAGCGAAGCGTAAATCCACCCGTTGTAGACTTTTCGATTGTGTCAACTCGTGCGCCTCGCGTCAGCTGATCGCCCAGATTGTTTTCGAGCGATTCGAGCAAAGTCTTCATCCCGCCGCGAAACGAGCACAATGCAGGCCGCGGGCCAGGCTGCTTCTTACGCGAATTCATCGCACCGCGCAGCACGCTGCCATACTCGCGTTCCCATTCATCGAGCGATGGAAATGCCGCGCGCAGGCTGAGCGTTTCCGGATCGCCGGCGTAAACGCCGGAAACGAAGGGCGCGACGAGATATTCCAGGATCTCATTCCCGAATTTGCGGCGCACGAAGTCGGCCACCGATTCTTCGTGCGCAGCGGGCGAGGTGCGGCGAAGCGGCTCAGTAAAAACGCGATAGCGCGATTGCACGCTGAGCAACGAACTGGTGAGCAGCGCGCCTGGAGACATGGGCACGGCCTGTAGGCGTCCCTTCAGAAAAATGTAGCGCGGCGCGTTGGGGTCGGCCTGCAGCAATTCTGCTTCGAGCTTCAATTCGCGGATGAGATCGAGAACCGGCGGGGTGCCGAGAAAACTTTGCGGGCCGGATTCGAAGAGAAATCCGTTGCGCTCGACGGTACCGATAACGCCGCCGCTTCTCTCTCCGGCTTCCAGGAGAATCGCGGGGACGCCAAGCTGTTGAAGGCGATGCGCGCAAGCCAGGCCCGAGATTCCCGCTCCGACGACGGCGACTTGTGGTGGAGTCTGCATGGAGCGCCGGCTAAAGCGTCTTGGAGAAAAGCGGGCGAGCGTCCATCTGCTGCTCGCGTAAATAGCGGTCGAAGATCATCCCCAGATTGCGAATGAAGACGCGTCCCAGCGGCGTGACGCGGATTTCGCCGTCGGAGATTTCGACCAGGCCATCGGCGCGCAGTTCATTCAGCTGCGCCAACTCGGGCGCGAAATATTCATCGAACGCGACGCCGAACTCACCCTCGATCTCGCGCTTGCGGATTATCGTGTGGCAAAGCAGCCGAGAAATCACGGCGCGGCGCAGGCGGTCGTCAGCCGTCATGCGATATCCACGCATGGTGCCAATGCCACGCCGCGCCACCGCGTCGGTGTAGGCGGGAATCTCGCGATAGCTCTGCGCATAGGCGGAATCGAATCCACTGATGGCGCTGACGCCCATCCCGTAAAGATCGGCGCCAGCTTTGGTGGTGTAGCCCTGGAAATTGCGATGCAGAGTGCGATTACGCTGGGCGACAGCCAGTTCATCGGCGGGCCGCGCGAAATGATCCATGCCGATGTACGCGTATCCTGCCGACGAAAATCGCTGCAAGCCCACGCAGAAAATTCGGAATTTCTCCATGCCTTCAGGCAAATGACCTTGAAACGATCCTTGCTGTTTGCGCAGCCACGGAACATGCGCGTAACTGAACATGGCCACGCGGTCCGGAGCGATGGCGATCACTTTGTCCACGGTATCCGCGAAGCTCTGCGCCGTTTGATACGGCAAACCGTAAATCAAATCCACATTGATGCTGTCAAATCCCAAGGCCCGCGCCGCGGCAATCAAATCGCGGGTCATCTCGTAAGGCTGCACTCGATTTACAGTCTCTTGCACGAGTGGATTGAAATCCTGCACGCCCATGCTCAGGCGATTGAATCCCAGTTGCCGCAAGGTCTCGAGATGGTCGCAAGTCGTAACGCGCGGGTCCACCTCGATGCCGATTTCCGCATCCGGCGCGAAGGAAAATCGCTGACGCGTAAATTCAAATAGGTCCTGCATCTGCGGCGGTGTCAGGTACGTCGGCGTGCCGCCGCCCCAATGAAATTGCACCACCGGCCGGTTGCGCGAAACGAACCGTCCGACGTGCGCGATTTCGTTCTTCAATGTGGCCAGATAAGGAACCGCGACGCCCTTGTTTTTCTGAATCGAAACGTTGCACGCGCAGAAAAGGCATAGGCTTTCGCAAAAGGGAATATGCATGTAAAGCGAGACCGGCGTGGCCGCCGCATCCGCAGCCGCGAAGGTGTGCTCCAAATCGTTAGGGCCGTAGTCATCTTTCCAAACTGGTGCGGTCGGATAGCTCGTATAGCGCGGGCCCGGGCGATTGTACTTGGCGAGGAATTCCTCGGAGACTCCCGCCACGGTTTGGGCGTCCAGCGAATTGTGGTTCGAATCGCTCATCAATATTCGCGTATCCTGGCGCTACGAGGCAGCCGATTGCCGCGCGCCCCGGTCGGCAACTCCCGCCGTAGCCGGCAATGCGTATTCCTTCGCCGCTTTCACGAAAGCTTGCGCATTCTCGACTGGCGTCTGCGGCAAAATGCCATGACCCAGATTCAAAATATGGCCATGGCCGCCGGTCTTCGCGATGGCCGCGTGCGCCGCTTTCGCCACGATTTCTGGCGAAGTCAACAAAACGCGCGGGTCCACATTCCCCTGCAAGGCGATATGCGGGCCGACGCCGCGGCGCATCTCGTCGAGCTCCACGCGCCAATCCACACTCAAAACATCCGCGCCCGTTACCGCTACCGAGGGCAGACAATGCGCCGTGCCCTTAGTATAGAGGATTATAGGAACCCCCGATTTGCGCAATGCTTGAATCACGCGCTGCGTGGCCGGCAACTCGAACTCGATATACTCATCGCGGCTCAATTCTCCGGCCCAGGTGTCGAAGAGCTGCACCGCCGCTGCGCCGGCTTCGATCTGCGCTTGCAAGTAAAGCGCGGTGGCATCAGCGATTTTTTCGAGCAGCGCCCGGAGCAGTTGCGGATCAGCGTAAAGCATGCCCTTGCTAAGCGTCACTTCGCCACGGGTTTTGCCCTCGATCATGTAGCAGGCCAGCGTCCAGGGAGCAGCTGCAAATCCGATCACCGGCACGTCCGGGCCCACCGCCCGGCAAATCTGCCGAATCGCGTCGCCCACGAAGCGCGTAGCGATGTGCGGATCGAAAGCACGAAGCCGCTTCAGCGCCGCGCGATCACGGATCGGCTTTCGCAGCACGGGCCCGCTATCCGGCACGGCCAGCGACATGCCCATGGCTTCCGCTACGATCAAGATGTCGGAGAAAACAATGACGGCATCGACGCCGAGCCGCTCAAATGGCTGAAGCGACACTTCGGCGGCCAGTTCCGGAGTCTTACAAATTTCGAGGAAGGAGTGCTTCTGGCGCACGGCCTGATATTCAGGCAAATAGCGTCCTGCCTGGCGCATGATCCACACCGGGACGCGCTCCACCGGTTCGTTCCGGCAAGCCCGAAGGAAGAGGCCCTTGCGATTTTGAGTATTCGAACCAGACATTCCCAACGCCATTAACAAACCATCATAGCAGAAGCGCACAGTACCGGGCCGCACCTTGACGTTGACAGAGTTCTACTGAGGACACCATCCATAGAGGAGATTCAAGGCCCCGAGTCCTCAAGCAATTGCTTTAGATATCGCTGCCACGCAGCCGCATAGGTGTGCGTGCCATGCCCATGCGTCTCCTCCGAAATCGGCAGCAGCACGAATTTTCCATTCTTCACTTTCTTGATCGCACGCTCCGCAATCCCCAGCTCTGGCGGATTAATGAAGTCGTCGGCCGAATTCACGAACATGACATACGTTGAAATCGTTTCGAGCTTCGCCGAAGGATCGTAATTACGCGAAGCGCTTACGGCGTAAAGGAAATCGTTGGCGTCCAGCGACGATGTTTCTCGCTTCATGAATTCATCCAGAATATTATCGGCGGCCTCGCGCGTCGGGAACTGCTCCTGCATATCCAACGGAGCGCTGCTGGCAATCAGCAAAAAATCCGCCGCAATCTGCAACGCCGCGCGAGGCTCAGTGGTGTACTCGCCATTCTTCCAGTCGGGATCCTGCCGGATGCCGTCAATCACCATCTTGCGCCAGATGCGATTACGTCCGGCGATGGCCACAGGCTGGCAAGCCAGCGGCATCAGCGCATCCATAAAGTCGGGAAAAGTTTCGCCCCACATCCAGGAATGCATGCAGCCCATGGAGGTCCCGAGAATCAGGCGGAGATGATTCACGCCCAGGCCTTTTTCGACCAGCTCATGCTGCAGCGCGACCATATCCGCATATTCGTATTGTGGAAAATGCGCGTGCAGCCCGTCGCTGGGCTTGCTGGATTTTCCGTGGCCGATATTGTCGGGAAGGATGATGAAATACTTCGTCGCGTCTAGCAATTGACCCTGCCCGAACAGGACGCCCGCAAAAATGGGGCGCAGAAATCCCTGGCCGCTGCCGCCGGTGCCGTGCAGGATCAGAACAGCGTTGGTCGTTCTGCCGTTGGCATCTTTCACCGGCGTTCCCAGTGTTCGGTAATGCAGGCGGACTTCCGGCAGAGTCTCGCCGGACTGAAAGTGAAAATCGCGCACCACAAAATCCGCTTCATGCGGCTCGGGCCACAGTGTAGGGTGCGAATCGGATTGCGCGGCAGCCCGTTGCACTCCAAAGCTCGATGCCAATAACACGACCAACCCGATTCGCAGCGCAGGCGTTTTCATCGCTCTCCTCCCAGCACTTCCCGGACTTCTACGATCCACCGGCAACCGTAAGCTTTGGACACTATCCCTGCGGTAGTCCGATATGCAACGACCAATGTGCGGGACTATAATGAGTGATTCCTTACGACCTGCCCAGTCGAGCCGCGTGGCGGTTGCGGGCCGCGCGCGCTTGGGACGGATAGCATGATCGGCGCATGGGCCTACATCAATTTGGCTCTTTACGTTCTCAGTTTCGTCCTGTACGTCCGCTATCTCTACACCAACGATCGCTGGGCGGGAGTGCTCGCGACGACCGCGCTGGCCGCCGGCGTGCTGGCGCATTATGTGGCGCTGATGGAACGCTCGCGCTGGACGCATACAGTTCCGTACGATGATCTTTACGGCTCGATGTCGCTTTTCGCCTGGTTGCTGGCGGTCACTTATCTCGGGCTGGAGGTCTATCACGCGCAGCGCGCCGTCGGGGCATTTGTGACTTTGCTGCTGATCGTCTGGACGGGCATGGTGATGATTTTTGCGCCAACCTCGGCGCCCGCGCCTCCCGCTCGCGGACCGCTTTTTGCATTGCATGTGACGCTGAATACGTTGGCTTACGCGGCGTTCGGACTGTCGTTCATTCTCAGCCTGATTTACTTGATCCAGAATCGCGTGCTGAAAGCCCGCCGCCCGGGTCTGACATTTTGGCGCTTCCCGGCTCTCGATGTTCTCGAACGCATGAGCCGCAGCAGCGTCCTGGTCGGTCTGGTGGCTTTGGGTCTCGGCGTTTCCTTCGGCTTTGTCTGGCAGCACCGCCTGAGCGGGCAATTTTCCGCGGCCGATCCCAAAATTATCATCACGCTCGTGATTTTTGCGCTCTATGTCGCGTACCTATGGCTGGCGGGGAAGGCTGGTTGGCGGGGCGCTCGAGCAGCAAGGATTTGCGCATTTAATTTCGTTTTGGTTTTGTTCAGCTATACGTTTGTGAATTTGTATTTGACGAATTTTCATCGCTATTTGTGATGCCGATGGCCAAAATTCCGACGAAGTCCCAGGCGGGGCGCGTGCAGATCGCGCTGATCGGCTGCAACCATCAGACTGCGCCCGTGGAGCTGCGCGAACGCATTGCCTTCACGCCGGAGCAGGCCTTGCGCGCGGCGGATGAATTGCGGCTGAGCGGCACGCTGGAAGAAGCGCTCGTGCTTTCCACCTGCAATCGCAGCGAGCTCTATGGCGTTCCTGCTGACGCGGGGACTGACGCGCAATCTGCGATGGAATCGTTCCTCACCAACTTCCACGGCATTCCTTCGACGGATTTGAACGGCCGCCTCTATCGCTGGCAAAATTCCGACGCGGTGAAACATCTGTTTCGCGTGTCGTCGGGCCTTGATTCCATGCTGCTGGGCGAGGCTGAGATACTGGGGCAGGTGCGCGATGCCTATGGGCGCGCGCTCGATCACGGTTCCACGGGTCCGGTATTGAACCGCCTTTTCCAGGGCGCGTTGGAAGTCGGAAAGCGCGTGCGCTCCGAGACCGAAGTCGGGGCAAGGCCCATGTCGGTGGCCTGGGCCGGAGTGAAACTGGCCGAGAGCGTTTTCGGCGATCTGGAAGGACACGAGGCGCTGATTCTGGGTGCCGGCGCGGTCGCTGAGCAAGTCGTCGAGCATTTGCGCAATCGTGGCATTGGCAAGCTGCGCGTGGTAAATCGCTCGCGGGATCGCGCTGAAGACTTGGCCCAACGCATGGGCGGGGAATCGCTGGACTGGAGCGCGATGGAGCGGGCTCTGGAATCGCCCGACATCATCGTAACGTCCGTTGGCGCTGCAAGCGCGGTGCTGAGTCGCGAACTTCTCGAGCGCGTGCACGGGGCGCGCGGAGGCCGCGCTCTCTTCGTGGTAGATTTAGGCGTGCCGCGCAATGTCGAGCCGGAGGCCGCCAGTCTCTACAACTTGTATTTGTATAACGTGGACGATCTGGGCGAAATCGTCGAGCAAAATCGCCGAGCGCGAGAGGCGGAAATTCCGCGTGCCGAGGCTTTGATTACCGAGCACATCGGCAAATTCGAAGCCTGGTGCACCAGCGTGGAAGCGATTTCGCTCACGCAGCGGTTGCGCGACCGGCTCATCAAGGAGCGCACGCAGCTTCTGGACGAGCGCTCGGCGGAAATTTCCAGCTTGCCTGCCGAGGAACGCGAGCGAATTTTGCGCCTCACCGATGAACTGATCGAGCGCGTAGTGCAAACTCCCAACAACAAATTGCGCCGCACCCGCGAGCTGCGGCGGCGCCTGGCCGGAATCGAAGCGCTGCGCGATCTGTTTGGCCTCGATGGCGAGGATTCATGAATTCCTTTCGCATTGGGACTCGCGGTAGCACGCTGGCTTTGTGGCAGGCGAATCACGTCAAGAAGCTGCTCGAATCCGCGACGCATGTGTTAGCTGAAATCATCATCATCAAGACTTCCGGTGACCACGAGCAGGAAGCTCCCATCAGCGAAATCGGCACGAAGGGCGTGTTTATCAAGGAACTTGAGGAAGCCCTGCTGGATAAGCGGATTGATCTGGCGGTGCACAGCATGAAAGATGTGCCCACACAGATTCCCGATGGACTGGCCATCTCCGCGATTCTGAAGCGCGATGAAGTGCGCGACTGCCTGGTCTCCAAATTCGGGCATAAGCTTTCGAAGTTGCCGCGCGGGGCGCGCGTGGGCACCAGCAGCGTTCGGCGGCGCGCTCAACTCCTGCGCAGCCGACCCGATATTGACGTGCGCGAGATTCGTGGAAATGTGGATACGCGCCTGCGCAAGCTCGATGAAGGCGAGTTTCACACGATCGTGCTTGCCAAAGCGGGGCTCGATCGCCTCGGGCTGGGCTGGCGCGCCGCGGAGGTCCTCACGACGGATGTGATGCTTCCGGCAGTGGGCCAGGGAGCGCTGGGAATCGAAACGCGCGCCGATGATGAAGCCGCAAAAAATTTGGTCGTCGGCCTGGCCGATCCGGAAACGCGCGCCTGCGTCACTGCCGAACGCGCTGTGCTGGCCGAACTCGAAGGCGGCTGCCAGGTGCCTCTTGGCGCCTGGGCCTACATCGACGCAGGATTGCTCAGCTTGGATGCCTGCGTGGTCAGCGCCGACGGCAGCGAATATATTCGCCTGAGCCGCTTCGGCGGCATGCTCGCCGCGGAGACCATCGGCCACAAGCTTGGCGCGGAATTGCGCGCGGCTGGCGCCGACAAAATCCTGCTCGCCGCTGGGCGCGATGTTCGCCTCGACGCCCCTGCAGACAACGCCGCCCGAGGCACCGCAGAATGACCGTTTTCATCAAGCCGCTTACGGGTAAGCGCATCGTGGTAACGCGCCCAAAAGATCAAGCCGCCGAATTGACGGCGCATCTTGAACGCTACGGCGCCGAAGTGATTTTGGTGCCTGTACTCACTTTTGAAGAGCCCTCTTACAAGGACCTGATGGACGCTTCGCTAAGAGCGCTTTCAAAAATAGATTGGATTTTGTTCACCAGCGAAAATGCGGCGCACTTTCTAGCCTTGCGCGCGAAGAAAATCGGCGTGGATATCCGCACCGCAGCCGCGGGCGTGAAAGTCGCGGTCGTGGGCCCGGCCACCGCCACCGCCGCGGAAGCCGCCGGCTGGTATGTCTCGCACGTTGCCAAGCAGCACAACAGCCAGGCGCTGGCGCAGGAATTGGAGCGCCAAATCGCCGGCAAGCGCGTCCTGCTCCCGCGCAGCGACCTAGCCACCGACGAACTTCCGCGCGCGCTGCGGCAATCCGCCGCGCAAGTGATCGAAATCATCTGCTATCGCACGATTTCGGCCGTCAGCGATCAGGGCACCCTTGTGGGCCGCATCCGCGGCACCGAGGAGCCGCACAAGCCGGAGCGCGAAGCTCTCGATCGCGTGCGTCGCGGCGAATTTGATCTGATAACGTTCGCGAGCCCCTCGGCCGTGCAGCGTTTCGCTGAACTGATCGGCCCGGACTTCATGCGCTCTTTTTCCGACGCGAATCGATTCGTCTCGATTGGCCCCACGACGTCGAAAGCCATCGCCGATGCCGGCTGGCGGACCGCCATCGAAGCCAGCGTGTCCACGTCGAAAGGTCTCGCCGATGCCATCGCCGCCCAGTTCGCGCCGCGCCCGCCAGGAGCCCCGCGCCCATGACATTCCCCATCCATCGCTCGCGCCGCCTGCGCCGCAACGAGCCCATTCGGTCGCTGGCCCGCGAAACACGCCTCGGCATCGACGGCTTCATCTATCCCATGTTCGTGTGCCCTGGCACGAACGTCCGCAAGGAAGTAAGTTCCATGCCGGGCATTTATCAGCAATCGGTGGATAAATTTCTGGAAGAAGCCCGCGAGGTGGAAGGGCTGGGCATCCCTGGCATAATCCTGTTTGGCTTGCCGGAGCATAAAGACGCCACCGGCTCAGAATCCGTCGCCCCCAACGGCCCCGTTCAGCGCGCCATCGAAGCGGTTCGCAAGACGAAATTGAATCTGATCGTAGTCACCGACATTTGCCTCTGCGAATACACCGACCACGGACACTGCGGCGTAATCCAGGACGGCGAAGTAGCCAACGATCCCACGCTGGAAATCCTCGCCGAAGAAGCGCTCTCGCACGCGCGAGCCGGCGCCGACATCGTGGCCCCGTCAGACATGATGGACGGGCGAGTAGCCGCCATCCGCAAAAAACTGGACGCCTATAAATTCGAGAACATAGCCATCCTCTCCTACGCCGCGAAATATTGCAGCGGCTTCTATGGCCCGTTCCGCGAAGCCGCGCAATCCGCCCCGCAATTCGGCGATCGCCGCAGCTACCAAATGGATCCGGCGAATGCCCGCGAAGCGCTGAAAGAAGTAGCGCAGGATTTGGAAGAAGGCGCCGACATGGTAATGGTCAAGCCCGCGTTGCCGTATCTCGATGTCCTGCATCGTGTCCGCGAAGCCTTCGACGTCCCGGTAGGCGCCTACAACGTAAGCGGCGAATACGCCATGGTAAAAGCAGCCGCAAAAAACGGCTGGATAGACGAGAAACGAGTAACGCTGGAAATCCTAACCAGCATCCAAAGAGCGGGCGCCGGCTTCATCCTCACCTATCACGCCAAAGAAGCCGCCAATTGGTTGAAACGCTGTTAAGTACCGCCGGCTTCCCCGCCGGCATCCGACGACCACACAAGTAGCCAGCACCTCCAGTCGACCGCGGAAAAAACCGCGAACAAACGCGTCCCTCTTCGTAGGGGCGCGGCTTGCTACGCCCGCCGGCGGAAAATTCGAGCACGCGTGAAAGCAACGACCACAAGGTTTTCGTCTGCCGTCCCCACTCAAAATTTGGCCTTCAGGCCGTAATGCGCTAAATTCCCACCATGCCATCGAAAGCGCGGCCCAAATCCAGCGAAGTCTTCCACCGCAGCGAAAGAATCCTGGTCGGCGGCGTAGATAGCCCAGTCCGCGCCTTCCGCGCCGTAGGCGGCCACCCGCTAATCATCGAACAAGCCCGCGGCGCCCACCTATTCGATCTGGACGGCCACAGCTACCTCGATTACGTCTGCAGCTGGGGCGCGCTAATCCTGGGCCACGCCCATTCAGGAGTAACCCGCGCCATCCAGGAACAAGCCAATTTCGGCACCAGCTACGGTATGACCTCGCCGTTAGAAAGCGAACTAGCCGAAGCCATCGCCAAAGCCATGCCCTCCATCGAAATGCTGCGCTTCGTAAGCAGCGGCACCGAAGCGACCATGTCCGCCGCCCGACTGGCCCGCGGCTTCACCAAACGCGATCTGATCCTGAAATTCGAAGGCTGCTATCACGGCCATTCTGACAGTTTCCTCTCCCAAGCTGGCTCCGGCCTGGCCACGCTGGGAATCAGCGCCAGCCCAGGCGTGCCCGATGCCTTCGCCAGCCTGACTCTGAATGTGCCATACAACGATCTCGATGCAGTCGAGGCCGCTTTCGCGAATCACAAAAACAAAATCGCCGCGGTTATCGTAGAGCCAATCGCGGCGAATATGGGCGTAGTTCTGCCGGACGATGGCTATCTGCAAGGACTACGCGAAATCACTCAACGAAATGGCGCCCTGCTAATCTTCGACGAAGTAATCACCGGCTTTCGAGTAGCGCCAGGAGGCGCGCAAGAGCTGTACGGAGTAACTCCCGATCTAACCACGCTAGGCAAGATCATCGGAGGCGGCCTGCCGGTAGCAGCCTACGGAGGCCGCCGCGAAATCATGCAAATGCTGGCCCCACTGGGCCCGGTCTATCAGGCCGGCACGCTTTCCGGCAATCCGCTGGCGATGCGCGCAGGCCTGGCGGTTTTGCCGCATCTAAGCGCCCCGAACTTCTACGAGGATCTGAACAAAAAATCCAAGCGTCTGGCCGACGGTCTGCGCAAAGTCTTCGCCGAATCCAGAATCCCAGTGCAAATCAATGAAGCCGGCTCCCTGGTCACCATCTTCTTCAACCCCAATCCGATCAAGAATTACGACGACGCAAAAAAATCCGACACAGGTCAATTTGCGAGCTTCTTCACAAAAATGCTCGACCAAGGTGTCTTCCTGCCTCCGTCGCAATACGAAGCCCTATTCGTAAGCGCCGCACACACCGAAGCCGATATCGAGCGCACAATTAAGGCCGCAAGTAGCGCCGGCGTCCCCGCCGGCATCTGACGAGCAAAGGACAGCGACGAACACAAATCCCAAGCGGAGCAAGACGACAATCGGGCGAGCCTGTGTAGCGCCGTGCTTTTAGCCCGGCATCCAACGAGCGCGCGGAAGACGAAGTCGGAAATCGTGCGCGGACCAACACCGAATGGCGCGATGCCATCTCGCAGTCCAATCCGCGCATGTTATCGCCCTAGACCAGTCCGCGATCGTTGGATGCCGGCAGAGACGCTGGCGCTACTTTAAATCCTTGACCACCACTCCGCCCTTCATCACAAATTTCACTCGCTCCAGCTCCTTCACATCCTCCAGCGGATTTCCGCTCACCGCAATCAAATCCGCAAACTTCCCCGCGGCAATCTCGCCGACACGATCGCCCCAACCCATCAAATCCGCCGCCGACAAAGTAGCCGCCCGAATAGCCGCAATCGGCGTCATCCCAAATTTAGTCATGTACTCGAACTCGATCGCCTGCGTCCCATGCGGAAAGGGCCCAGCATCCGTTCCAAAGGCAATCTTTACGCCGCCGGCCAGCGCCCTCTTGAACGACGGCTCATGAATGCGCGCCCGCGTGGTTTTGCCGCCGGACATCTCCAAATCCTCCTCCGGCTCAAATTCATACACGTAAAGAGTGGGCACCAGATAAATTCCCTTGGCTACCATGTCGCGCACAGCGGCGTCATCCAGATCCAGTCCATGCTCGATCGAATCCACCCCGCCATCGATGCAGTTGTGCAAGCCCTCGCCGCCATAGGCGTGACAGGCCACTTTCACGCCCTCGTGATGCGCTTCTTCAGTAATGGCGCGCACTTCATCCAGGGTAAACGTGCGAATACTCACCAACTTCCCGTCAGCGCTGAAATGAAAATGATGCGTGCCATAAATCTTGATCAAATCCGCGCCATACTTAATCTGCGTGCGCACCGCCTTGCGGGCTTCATCTGCGCCGTCCACAACTTGCACGCCAGAAGGCACAGTCACTTCCGGTGAATAGCCCTCGAGCGGATATCCGCCAGTGGTGGAAAGAGCGCGTGTAGCCACCTGCAGTCGTGGCCCGGGAATCAACCCGCGATTAATGGCGTCGCGCACGTCCACGTCGCTGTACATCGCGCCTTCCGTCTCCACATCGCGCATGGAAGTAAATCCAGCCTCAAGGTCCCGCCGCGCATTCACCACCGCCTCAATCGTCCGGTACTGCCACGATTCCTTCAAAAGCTGCTCTTCATAGCGCCCATGCGATTCGCCGGTGAGAAAAATATGCGTATGGGCATCTATCAAACCGGGCAAAACGGTAGCGGCGCTCAAATCCACAACGTGCGCCCCGGAAGGGATGGCAATCTCCGCAGCGCTTCCAACGCGCTCAATCTTGTCGCCGCGCACAACAATCACGCGATCGGCAAGCATCTGCCCCGAGCGCACATCCAGCAAGTGCCCAGCCCGGACGTAAACCACAGGCGTATCCGCCGATCGCGCCGGACTAATCGCCAAAAGCAGAATCGGAAGCAAAATCCATCGCTTCATAAAAACCTCCAATACGACGCGTAACGCCGGCTGCCAGCCGGCGTTTTTCTCGGGCCTGGCGAATGCAAAGCCAGGAGCTACACGGTAAAATTCGAATTGTTCAATGAAGTGAGCAAATTCCTAGCCGTGCCACGCCGCACAAAACCGCCGGCTGGCAGCGGGCGCTACGAACCGCGCGACTCTATCACGGCTCGCACCGTTTGCACCTCCGCACAAGACCCGGCCGCACTCCCGGCACAGTCCAAAATGAATCCCACAACTCGCTCAAGCTTCTTTGTTAGAATCTCCCCCCGGAATGGCGAAACCCTCCGGCACTTCAGGCGTCAAAACACACATCCGTACCTTCACAAAACATTCGAGGAGCCAGGAATGATGTCAAGGCCTTCAATGCTTCGCATCTATTTCTTCGTCGCGACCCTGCTTCTAATGGCGTTGAGTCCGGCGCCTGGTAAGACCGATCCGAGCCCGCTGCAAGATCCCGCGCCGAAAGACGAAAAGAAAGACGAAAAAGAAAAGAAGCCCGAGAAGCTCCCCATCGAGCCCAAGCGCAAAATCAGCTTCACCACCGACGAAGGCACCTGGATGACCCTTGACGTCTCCCCCGACGGCAAGCAAATCGTTTTCGACATCCTTGGCGATCTCTATCTCCTGCCAATCGGGGGCGGCGAAGCCAAAGCCCTGACCACCGGCATGCCCTGGGATTGCCAACCGCGCTTCTCGCCCGACGGCAAACAAATCGCCTTCATCAGCGACCGCACTGGCAGCGACAACATCTGGCTGATCAATGCGGATGGCACAGGCCTAAAGCAAGTTACCGAAGAAACGGATTATCTCCTCGGCTCGCCCTCCTGGACTCCCGATGGCAATTACCTCGTAGCCCGCAAATACGGGCCTTATCCCGGCCCCGAAAACTATCTGCGCATGACGGCGCTGTGGCTCTATCACAAGAATGGCGGGAAGGGCATCGAGTTAGTAAAAGGGAAGGCCGAAACCACCATAAATTCCGGTGCCTATTTCTCGCCGGACGGCAAGCTACTCTATTTTTCCAGCCACCCGGAACGCTTCCGCTACAACGTGGATATCGGCCGTTTCCAGGTGCACACCTTCAATCGCGAGACCGGCGAGATTCAGACCATCACCTCCGAGTACGGCGGCGGCTTGCGCCCGCTGCCATCTCCCGACGGCCGCTACCTCGTTTATGCCAGCCGCCGCGACACCAAGACCGCCCTGCGCATTCGCGATCTGAAAACCGGCGACGAGCGCTGGCTGGCCGCACCTATGCAGCGCGATGATCAGGAAGGCTTCGCCGTAAACGACATTCTTCCCGGCTATGCCTTCACTCCAGATTCGAAAGCGGTCCTGTTCACGGGCGATGGTCACATCAAGCGCGTAGACGTAGAAACGCGCGCAGTCTCGACGATTCCATTCAGCGCCAATGTCAATCTCGATCTCGGCCCGCGCGTGCACACCGATTACACCATTGACGATGGCCCGCTTACGGTCCATCAAATGCGCTGGACCAATCAATCGCCCGACGGCAAGCAACTGGTCTTCAGCGCCGTAGGCAAAATCTGGCTCATGGACGTCGCCGGCGGCAATTCGCATCGCCTCACCAACGCCGCAGTGCGCGAATACGATCCGGCCTTTTCGCCCGATGGCAAATGGATCGCATATACGACCTGGTCCGATTCCGAGGGCGGCGAACTCTGGAAAGCCCCGGCAGAAGGCGGCGCGCCGGTAAAACTGAGCAAGATCGCCGCCTATTACGCGTCGCCGGCATGGTCCAATGACGGCAGCAAACTGGCCTTCGTCATGGGCAGCGCCAGAGGTTGGTTAGCCGAAGATCGCGCCGACGTGGACGAAATTCGCTGGATGCCCGCGGATGGCGGCGAAAGCCACGCCATCATCGCGCTGCCGGATGGCTATCAAGCTCCCACGTTCAATTCCGATGGCACGCGCATCTATTACATGGACGACGCGCCTCCTCCGCCGAATCCCGAGAACCCCAAAGGCCCGGCGCGCCTCCTGCGCTCGGTGCGCCTCGACGGCACGGACAAAAAAACACACATCGAACTCGACGGCGAGTTCGTTCTAATAATTCCTTCGCCCGACGATGAATACGTAGCCATCCAGAATCGCTACGACGCCTATCTGGCAGCCTTTCCTCGCTTCGGCACCGAAACCGTTAAGCTCAGCCTGAAAGATTCCGCGATGCCCATCAAACGTCTCACCACCACGGGCGCGAATTATATTCACTGGGCCGACGGCGGAAAGATGATCACCTGGAGCTTCGGCAACGATTTCTCGCGCGTCAGTCGCGATACGGCCTTTCAAGCCGAAAAGCCCGATCAATGGAAAGCGGAAAAAATCTCCATCGCTCTGGAAGTTCCGCGTGAAGCTCCCAAGGGCCAGGTGCTATTGCGCGGCGCCCGCATCATCACCATGAAAGGCGATGAAGTGATCGAGCATGGCGATGTGCTCGTCGAAAACAATCGCATCAAGGAAATTGGCGCAACCGGCAAACTGCACGCCGCCGCCGATGCCAAAGTCATCGATTGCCGCGGCAAGACTATCCTTCCAGGCTTCGTGGACATTCACGCGCACCTGCACACTGGCCGCGACGAAATGACCGACCAGGAATGGTCCTACGCCGCGAACCTGGCCTACGGTGTGACAACGACACGAGACCCATCGATCGAATCGAACGTGGTTTTCGCGCAAGGGGAAATGGTGGCAGCCGGCGAAATCGTTGGCCCGCGCATCTACTCCACCGGCACAGCTATCACCACGTTGGCTGCAAGCATCACCAGCTTCGAAGACGCCGACAACATCGTCAAGCGCTACAAAGCCCACGGCGCCGACTCGCTCAAGCAATACATGCAACCGCGCCGCATCCAACGCCAATGGCTGGCCATGGCCGCCGCCAAAGAAGGCGTAAACATCACCGCCGAAGGCGGCGGCGATCTAAAAACCGATCTGAGCATGGTCCTAGACGGGTACACCGGAGTCGAACATGGCCTGCCCGTGGTGCCCATCTACAAAGACGTGATCCAACTCGAAGCTCAGGCCGGCACCACGTACACCCCCACGTTGATCGTTTCCTACGGCGGCGAATTCGGCCAATTCTATTGGCGCCAGCACATGAACATTCACGACGACCCCAAGGTGATGCGTTTCACGCCCCACGATCAAGTGGACAGCGTGGCTCGCCGCCGCCCGTTGCTGCTAGACGAGGAATACATCTTCCCGCTAATGGCCAAGGGCGCGGGGGACATCCTCAAAGCCGGCGGTCACGTAGCGCTAGGCTCCCACGGCGAGCAGCAGGGAATCGGCGCGCATTGGGAAATCTGGATGCTGCAATCCGGTGGCATGTCGCCCTGGCAGACGCTCTACGCTGCCACAATGAACGGCGCCGAAAGCATCGGCCTGGAGAAACAAGTCGGCTCGCTGGAGCCGGGCAAACTGGCCGACATCGTGGTCTACAATTCCAATCCCGCCGAAGATATCCACAACACAACCAACATTCTCTATGTAATTAAAAATGGAATCGTGTATAACGCAGACACGCTCGATGAAATCTGGCCCACACAGAAAAAATTCCCACCATTTTTCTGGAAGCGTTCTGATACGGATTTTCAGGCGCTGCCGTAGTACTGCATCGGGTTTTGCAGCTTTACGATTTTCGAGTTTTCAGATCGAGGAGGCAAAAAGGACAGGCTATAGGCCCAAAAATGACATAAACCACATATAATCAGCAGCTTCCGCGAGTACTACTCGGCCGGTACAGCCCAGCTATTTGCGCCGGTCCTTCGCCCACGTACCCTTCCTACGCTGAGGTGAATGGATATGCTGCTCGCGACTTTAGTGGTTCTGTTTCAAATGCCGATTTCGGCCGCTGCCCAAGTTCCAGCGAAGCCGCAGGCGTCGGCCCCCATCCTCATGGCCGAAAATACTCCGGCGAAGCTTCCTCCGCCGGGGATGAGTGAGCCGCTCTTTCCTCCCCCAGCGCCATCCGATCTTTTCGACCGTGACAGAATCCGCTTGGTGGATATTCCGGCAGCCGCCGACGGCACATCACCCGACAAAACCACCAATGCGGGAACGGCGCAGCCGAGCGCAGACTTGAGCGACTCTGCATCGCTCCTTGCGGAAGTGCACATTCCCACGGAAGTCGAACCGCCGTCCGCTGGCTATCATCCTCCGCATATCGCCGCCGAGCGCCCGGCGCATACCTGGTTGGCGCTGAGCATGGTCGAGCACGGCGCCGCCACGTTCGACGCCTGGACCACGCGCCGCGCCATCGAGCAAGGCCACGTAGAGATGAATCCGATGCTGAAGCCCTTCGCCGGCAATGCCAGCATCTACGCCGTGATTCAGGTAGCTCCGCTGCTTTTCGATTACGTGGGCCGCAAAATGGAATATAGCGATAAGAGCTGGATGCGCCGCACCTGGTGGCTGCCGCAATCGTTGAGCGCCGCCGCCTCGTTCTTCGCCGGCGCCCACAATCTCTCGGTGACAAAGTAACGCCGGCTGCCAGCCGGCGCTTTTCCCCTGGCGGGACGAGTTGTCTACGACGATCGATTTGTAACGTCGAGCTGTTCTTCCGGCCCATACCATGCTCGAAAATTTGCGTTCGCCAGGCGCTATGGAAAATCGCCGGCTAGCAGCCGGCGCTACCCTCTGAATTCGAACTTATGGGTTGCCACCGTCCACATATTCCCGAACGGATCTTTCAAAGTCGCATTCCGCTCTCCGTACGGCTGATCCCCGATCGGTATTACCGTCGTCGCTCCAGCCGCCAGCGCGCGGGCCGTCACCGCATCCGCATCCGGCACGTACATATGCAGCAAGCCCGGCATGGGCTGCGCCGCGCCACGGGCCTCGCTCAGCTCGATCACCGCATCGTCGCCGAAGCCCATCTTGGCGTGCACGATCGTCCCTTCCGGGCCTTTTACCTTCAGCAATTCCTCGGCGCCGAAGGCGTTCTTGATGAAGTCGATCACGTTCTGCGTGCCTATGGCGTGAATAAACGGCATCAGGTTCGGCAAATCCGCCGGAACCGGATTGGCGCCACGGCGCGAGCCGACGTACCAGTTATTGCCGAAGGCATCGCGCACGCTGAAGTCGCGATCGCCATACTCTTGGTCGGCGATCGCATGGAGCACCGTGGCACCGGCAGCGAGCGCGCGGGCGTAGGCCGCATCCACGTCGCGGACGTAGAGATGAATCGGCATCGGACGAGCGTGGAACTGCTCGTTGGCGTCGGACAGCTCGATGACCGAGTCACCGATATTGGCCTCGGCATGCATGATCTTGCCGTCTGGCCGGGGGACGCGGAACCGCTCGGTCGCGCCAAATACGGTGGTAAGGAACTCTATAAATTTCGTCGCGCCATCCACGATCAGGTATGGGGTGATGGTGCGGAAACCCTGGCGCTTCCAATGAACCTTTCCCTCGTCGGCTTGCGGCTCTTGATGCGTTTCACGTGCAGGCGTTGCATTCGTTCCCATGGTTGCTCTCCCTTCGAGTTCAGATTTCAATCGAGCCCGGAAACTCTCGCGCGGCAAATCCCGCAAACCCGCGGCCAGGCGCACCAGAGGAGCGAGATCCGCTCCGCCGCGTGGCACGTATCCATCACGCCGCTCGAGCATGCGCCGTGACGGCGGCATCCAATCGTTGGCTTGGCGGCTGCTTAGCCATCGGCTTTTCCCATCTTCGAACGCAGAGTCTTGATCGCGCGGAACTGCAGCTGCTTGATCGCGCCTTCTGTCTTTTGCATAGCCGTAGCGATTTCACGCACGCTACGCTGCTCAACAAAGCGCAGCAGAACGACGCGCCTCTGCTCCGGCGGCAACTTGCGCACCAGCGCAAACAGCCGCGCGCGATTCTCGATCGCGTCCATATCCAATGTCTCGAATTTCTCGGGCGCCGGATCGCCGCGCTCGCGCCCCACGCGCGCCCAACGATCCGCCATGGCATTCCAAGCGATGCGCATCAACCACGCCGAGAAGGGAACGCCGCGCCATTCGAATTTCGCGAGATTCGCCAGCGCGTTGTGAAAGACTTCCGAGGTCAAGTCCTCGGCCGCGTCGCGGTCGTGCACCCGCGAGACGATGAAGGCATACACGCGGTCGAAATGGCGTTCGTAGAGCGCAGCAAAGCGCCCCGCGTCGCGCTGCGCCTCTTCTACCAGCAGGCGCTCGTCCGCTTCCACCGCATGAGCCTTCAACCGTTTCTCCGCGATTTCCAGTCTCGTTAGGGTAAACCGGCCAGGGGCGCAAAGGTTACGCCAAATGTCGTCCAATCCCTATTTTGTCTGGCGCTGATCCTTGCTCCGCGTAACCTATTTCCGCGTAAAATGTTCAACGGATGTACTCGTCGCGATCCGGCGGGCACACGGAGACCGAAAATGCTACACCTCAGCTTCGACGCACTCGTCGAATACACCGATTGGGACCGCCGGAAGTGGCATGATTTTTTTCGCAAGCATGGCGAGCAAGCCCTGAAGCTACCCGTCGGTCCCAACGGCGATGGCCGCTTCGCCACTGCCGGCGATTTGGTCAAGCACATCTTCAGCACCGAAAAGCGCTACGTCGATCGCCTCGCCGATAGGCCGCTGACCGACCCGGCCACAATCCCGAATGACAATATCGACGCGCTGTTCGCCTTCGCCCAAGTCAGCCGCGCGGACCTGAAGCATTTCATCGCCACCTTCCCCGAAATGGAATGGGACGTCCCGCACGAATTCAAAATCTTGACCAATTCGATTACCGTAACGCCGCGGAAGATCATCACCCACGTCCTGATCCACGAAATCCGCCATTGGGCGCAGATCGCCACGCTGTTCCGCCTAAACGGCCTGGTAGGCGAATTCCACGACTTCCTGTTCAGCCCCGTAAAGTAGCGCTGGCGTCGGCGTTTACCCCGATCTGCGAGGGGCCGGCATGCGACGAGCAGAACCTCGAGCGAGGAGCGCCAGCAACCGCGTAGCGAACGCTCGCCGGTATGCTCCGGGCCGGAGTTACCTCGTTTCCCTGACGTCTTGTATTAACTAGCTGGCTCATCTGTGATAACGTCTTTTTCGGCTGCAGCCACGAGCCGCGGTTGAAATTCCATCTGCGGAAAAGGCGAAGAAAAATTTAATCGGGACATCCACGCCTCTAGACCGCCGAGCTAAGAACCCCGTTTGTTGCCATCCCGTGATTCTTCAGCGGCGCTCGCAAAATGTTTCGCAATTGCGAAAGAAACCCGCAGCGGATGTGTGGAATCTTAAGAGGATGCCGTTGGGACTGGAAACCGGGGTGAATTCGGGTATTACCCGCGGCGGGAAGCTAGGCGAAAATAGACCAATGAACAATGGACAACGTCCGCGAGCATTGAGATTCGCACTCGGAATTATTTTTGGTTTCTCCATACTATTCGCTGCGCCCGCTTGGGCGCAGCAGCAGCCACAGAATCCTCCCGCAAACCCGCCAAGCGATCGGAAGCCGGCGCCGGATGCCGGAGCACAGAATCAGTCTAAACCGGCAGGACAGAGCCAATCCCAGCCTGCCGATCAGGGCCAGAGCAATCCGAATCAAAAGCCCGGGACAGAGGCTGGCACCTCCAATGACCGTCTGCTTTTTGCGCTGCCGAACTTTCTCACGCTGGAGAATGAGAGCAACGTCCCGCCGCTTACAGCAGGACAGAAGTTCAAGGTTGTGGCGCGGTCTTCCTTCGATTACGTGGAGTTTGCCTGGTATGGGGCGCTCGCGGGCATCAGCCAGGCGGAGAACAGCGAGCCCGGTTACGGGCAAGGCGCGCAAGGCTACGCCAAGCGCTACGGCTCTTACTTCGCCGATGGAACGATCGAGAACTTCATGACTAGCGCCGTGTTTGCTGCGGCATTTCGTCAGGATCCGCGGTTTTATCAGAAGAGTCAGGGAGGATTTTGGCATCGCGTAGGCTATGCCATGAGCCGGATATTTGTGACCCGCACCGACGCCGCCGGGCAGCAATTCAACTATTCGGAGATATTAGGCAGCGCGGTGTCGTCGGGAATTTCCACCTATAGCTATCATCCCCGGTCCGACCGCACTCTGGCGAATACCGCCAAAGTGTGGGGCACGCAAGTGGGCTACGACACGATCACCATCGAGATCAAGGAATTCTGGCCGGATATTCGCAAGAAATTCAGCCACAAGCAGCAAGCGGATTTGGAACTGCCTTAGCGTCACACCTCGTATCCGACCTTCTCGGTAGCCATCGTGGCGCTTTTTCCATTCAGGCGATGGGCCACCCAGTCGCCGGCTTTCTGGCTGGCCGCGACGGCGCCGCTGGCTAAAGATTCCGGCCCTTCGCTGTCGGTGTTGGCGAAGAAGACGCGCTCCAGCGGATGGCGCGCCGCAGGAATCGTTTTGGTGAAATTGCCCGGCGTGGCCATGAACATGGGGTGACCTCGGCGGTACATGTGTAGTTCAATGGGATCAGCCTGGAATTCCGGGAGGAGCTTCTTGAAGTCACGTAGGACATTCAGAGCGATTTTCTTGCAGCCTTCTTCGGTTAGCTGCTTGTGGCGATCTGCTTCGGCGAGCGGAGTGTAAAAGGTGAGGATGTTGTTCTTTTGGGTGTGGCTCGGTTGGTTGCGGACGGTCCAGTCAGCGACGGTGAAATCGGTGAAGGCGTTGCCTGGGCACCAGGTGTCGTAGCCGCGATTGTAGATGGGGCGATCGAAGATCATGTTGATCACCGGATAGGGCGCGTAGCGGATGGCTTGCATGGCGTCACGTTGATTGGGGGAAATGCCGGAGGTGATGCGCGAGGCGATCAGTTTCGGCGCGGCCATGATCACCAAACGGCCGGCGACGGTGCGGAGATGGCCTTCGTGGAAGTAAGTTACGTGCACGGTGTTTCTCAGCTGCTCGACGGCCACGGTGGTGGCGCCGGTGAGCATTTGATCGCCGTGCTTTTCGAGCAGCGCCGCGGCCAGTTTTTCGGTGATGGCGCCATTGCCGCCTGGCAATGTGATGCGGTTGTCTTTGGGCTCTTCGCTGGCGAAATCGTGTAAATCTTCGAGGGCAATGTAAGTGGAAGTCTCGGCGGCGCGCGCGCCCCAATTCGAGGGGCCGTAGGCGTCCCACCAGTGCGTTAGCTCGGGCGGCATTCCCTGCAGATATTTCGTGAGCGGCTCGTTGTCGAGTTGCTGGGCGTTTTTCTCCGGGTCGATGGCCAGCATCCTCTTGCGGAATTGTTTGAAGTCTTCGCGGACTTTTTGCGGGAAGGGAAGTTCGTCGAGGCCCTCGCGCCAGGTGTTGGCTACCCATTTGCCGTTGACGATGGTGGGATCGGCGCAGTTGACCGGCAATTGCTGGAGGCCGATTTCCTTGGCCAGCTGGGCGCTTTCCGAGTCAACGAAATCGTAGGCCGAGCCAGTGGCGAATCCCTGGCCCTGGTATTCCTCTTTGTAAGCGTTTCCTCCCCAGTGTGGTTCCTTCTCCAAGAGCAGGAAATTCTCATCGCGAAGGAAATAGGCGCTGCTCAGGCCGCTGATGCCTCCGCCCACGATTACGATGTCGTAGCGCTTGCTGACCGGCGGAGGAATAAATTTCTCCCCATCGCGGATTTTGTGGCAGATGTCGAAGTGATCGCCGTCCAGCTGCGGAGTGGGAGCATCGGGCTCGGCTAGGAGTTTGAGATCGAAGGGGCAGCCCGCGGACACTGAGCCGGCTAAGACGAAGCGCAGAAAGTCGCGGCGTGTCGGAGTCATGCCTCTTCTCCTTGGATTGCTGATGGAAGAACCGTCGCGGCTTCTTCGGCGGACTGCGAACGCGTGCGCAGGCGATACCACACCAGGATCAGGACTATCGAGAACAGAAGAATGATTGTGGAGACTGCGTTGATTTCTGGCGTGATGCCGCGGCGCAGGCGCGACCAGATTTCCAGCGGCAACGTGTTGTTGCGACCTATGAGGAAGAAGCTGACCGCGATTTCGTCGAGGGAAAGCGTGAAGATCAGCAGTGCGGCGGCAATTATGGAGACGCTTAGATTCGGGAGCGTGATGCGCCAGAACGTCGTCCAGTGATTGGCGCCTAGATCGAGCGAAGCTTCTTCCTGAACGCGGTCGAGCTTCTGCAGCCCGGCGAAGATTTCGGTGGTGGCGACGGAGATCAGGGCTGTGCCGTGTCCTAGCGTGATAGTGATGAGGCTAAGTTTCATACCCGCGGCCACGAAAAGCATAAGCAGCGAGAGGCCGGTGATTATGCCCGGAAGAATCAACGGAAGAAGAACTAGCCGACGGAATAGCGCTTTACCGGGGAACTGAGCTCGATCCAACGCGAGGGCGGACAGCATACCCAGAGTAATGGCGATGGCCACAGCACAGGCCGCGACGATCAGGCTATTGAGGACCGTGGACCAGATGGCGTCGTCGGAGAAGAGGGTTTGATACCACGAGAGTGTCCAATTGCGCGGAGGGAATCCGCCTACGCCGCCGCCATTGAAGGAATAAATCACCAGCACGGCGATGGGGAAATAGAGGAAGGCATAGACGAGCGTGGCATAAATACTGAGCCAGCGCGATCCGTTTGAGACCGGACGAGATGTGTTGGCTTGGTTCATGAAAAGCTCAGCTTCTTTTCAAGGCGCTCGACTAGAAACAAGAGCGTGACGACGAGAATCAGCATGCAGAGGGAAATTGCCGCACCGAGAGGCCAGTTATAGGCTGCGCCGAAGAGGCTGACTACGATGTTGGAGATCATGATGCCGCTGGGGCCGCCGACGAGAAGCGGCGCAAGGAAATCGCCGAGCGTCAGGACGAAGGCGAATGTGGCGCCGGCCAGGACGCCCGGAAGCGAGAGAGGCAGGATTACGCGCCAGAAGGTGCGCAGCGGCGAGGCGCCCAGGTCTTGCGAGGCTTCGATCAGGTTGCGGGGGATGTGCTCCAGCGATGCGTAGATGGGGAGGAACGCGAACGGTGTGTAGATGTGCGTCAGAGTGAGGATTACGGCGAAGGGGCTGTAAAGAAAGAATTCTACCGGGTGCTGTGTGATGTGGAGATACTGCAGGAAGCCGTTTAGGACGCCGTCGCTGCCCAGGATTGTTTTCCAGGCGTAGCCGCGGACCAGGTAACTGACCCAGAGGGGAATGATCACCAGTTGATAGAAGAGGTCTTTACGGCGGCTGGCGCGGAAAGAGAGGAAATAAGCTAATGGGTAGCCGAGCAGCAGGGCTAGCACCGTTACCGCTCCCGCTATCCGCATGGAGCGGAGCAGGACTTCGACGTAGATACGATTGCGCCAGAGCTCGCGGAAATTCTCTAAGGACCAATTGTGGATGATGATTTGTTGCGGAGAGACTTGCCAGAAGCTGTAGCAGAAGAGGATGGCGTAGGGGATCAGCAGGAACGCCGTGACCCACAGTAGCGGGGGGATTGAGACGGCGGCTCTGTACGCGCGGGTGTACACGCTAGCTGGGCTCCAAATCTTGGACGCGGATGGCATCGGTGCAGGTGAATTCGAATTGCTGTGGGCCGTCAAGGATGCCGCGGCTGGGAATGCGGACGCGTAGCGTGCGGCCATCGGAGAGGGCGACTTCGAGCAGGTCGGTGGCGCCGCCGAAGGTTTGGTTGGTTATGCGCGCGGCGAAACGGACGTTGTTGGGGGCCGAGCTAGAGGACGTATCGGCGAGGCGGATGCATTCTGGGCGCAGGGAGAATGTTGCGGCATTTTCGGACGCGGTTGGGGACCGCGTAGGTTTGGCGGTGAGGTCGTCGGAGGGCGGAGCAAGCCCCGCCCCTACTGGCGTGTTAGGCGCGGGATGTGCTGCGAATGAATCGGGCATTGATCTGGCGCCTAGGTCGTCGGATGCCGGCGGGGACGCGCTTCGCGGCTCAGGGCCAACCGGCGCTACTTTCCAGATTATGCCGCTGGAGGTGGCGTAGCCGTTGCGGAGTTCAGCTTGGAGTAGGTTGGTCTGGCCTATGAATTGGGCGGTGTAGGCTGTGGCTGGGCGAGCATAGATTTCGCGCGGCTCGGCTACCTGCTCCATATTGCCGGCGCGCAATAACGCTATACGGTCGCTTAGGGCCATGGCTTCTTCCTGGTCGTGGGTCACGAAGATGAAGGTTATGCCTACTTCGCGTTGCAGGGATTTCAACTCGACTTGCATTTGGCGGCGGAGATTGGCGTCCAACGCGGAGAGCGGTTCGTCGAGGAGAAGAACTTTCGGGCGATTGACTAACGCTCGGGCTAACGCAACGCGCTGCTGTTGGCCGCCGCTGAGGCGGGCCGGCGCGGATTTTGCGAAGTCGGTCATCTTGACCATCGCTAACGCCTGCTCGACGCGTTGCGGGATTTCGGTTTTTGCCGCGCCTTGCACGCGCAGGCCGTAGGCTATGTTTTCGAAGACCGAGAGGTGCGGAAAGAGGGCGTAGCTTTGGAAGACCGTGTTGACGTGGCGATGGTAGGGCGCGAGCGTATCTATGCGCTCGTCAGCCATCCAGATTTCGCCGCTATCGGGTCGTTCGAAGCCGGCGATCAGGCGGAGCAATGTGGTTTTGCCGCTGCCGCTTTCTCCCAGGATGGTCAGGAATTCGCCGGAATCAATTTCGAGCGTGATGCCACGCAGCACGGCGCGATTGCCGAAGCCTTTCGCAACATTCCTGATGGAAAGCAGGGCGCTCACTGCGCGGCCTTCACCTCATTCCAGGTTTCGCTGTATTTGGCGCGGCGCTGGACCTGTTGCCAGAAATAGATGCGCTCCATGTAGTGGTCCACGTCGTCGAGGTGCAGGCTTTTTTTTTGCGCGTCGGTCATGTATTGGCCCGCGCCCGGATTGGCCGGATCGTAGCCGGTTACGTCGCTGACCTTTTTTTGCGTTTGGGCTTGGATCATGTATTCGAGAAATTGCGAGGCCAATTCTTTGTGGTCGCTGGCGGCGGTGATCATCAAGTGATCGATCCAGCCGGTGGTGTTTTCTTTGGGGATGGTTTCGGCGATGGGGAAGTTCGCGGCGCGCAACTGGTTGGTCATCAGCGGCCAGCCCATCGCGGCTACCACTTCGTGATTCTGGAAGAGATTAGTCAGCTCGCCGCCGGTAGTCCACATTTTGCGGATGTTGGGCTTTAGTTCCAGGAGTTTCTTCTTAACATTCTCGAGTTCTTGGTCGCTGAGATTGTAGAGATGGCTCGGATCGGGTTTGTCGTAGCCGAGAATTTGCGCGGCCATGTACAGCGTGGAGAGTTCGTCCCAAACGGAAATCTTTCCTTTGTATTTGGGATCCCAGAGAATCGCCCAGGAATCGGGCGGACTTTGGAAGACGGTGGTGTCGTAGAGAAGAGGGTTGGGGCCCCAGGTAAAAGGAACGCCGTAGATTTTGCCGTTAACGCGGACGAGAGGCATGTCGCGCAGGCGCGCGGAAGTTTGCTGGTACGACGGAATTTGTGAGACGTCGAGTTCCGCGGCCAGGCCTGCCGAAGCGATCGTTGTAGCGACGTCGCTCGAAGGAGAGATTACGTCGTAATTGCTGGCGCTGCCGCCGCGCAGTTTGGCGACGAGTTCGTCGCTGGAGCCCATGTAGGACGCTGAGATTTTGCAGTTGTGGGAGATTTCGAAATCGTGGACGAAGGAGGGATCAGCGTAGCCCTCCCAAACCAGAAGGCTGAGCGTAGGAGATTCTTTTTTGCACGAAATGGCGGTGAGGAGAAGCGCCGCGGTCGATATCAGAAGATAGCCTCGGATATTCATTCGTTTTCCTCGAATTGAAGAAAGAACAGATCCTTCACTTCGTTCAGGATGACAACGCTAAAAAGCTGCGCCAACATTCGGCGACAATATTCACAGGCAACAATCAAAAAGTCGGCGGCGTGTTGACCCATAGCACCCAGGCTTCGTTTTTTCCGGTGTTGCTCCAGCGATGCTTCATGTTGCTGGCGAAATAGAAGCTGTCGCCTTCATGCAACTGCGCCGGCTCGCCTCCCTCCAGCGCGATTTCCAAGTTGCCGCGGAGAATGTACAGGAACTCCTCGCCTTCATGGGCGTAGGAATCGCCGCTGCCCGCGCCGGGAGCGATGCGAAACAGATGCGGCTCCATCACCGCGTCACCCCAGGCCAAAAGTTCCATGCGCACGCCGGGGCCGGTCTCGAGAATTTTTCGCTCGGACGGACGGACATGGCGTGGACTGGTTTCTGACGCGTCGAAGAGAGAAAGGATGTTGATGCGATAGTAGCGCGCGATGCGGCTGAGCGTGGAGATGGAGGCGCTCATGCGGCCGCGTTCGAGAGCGCTGAGAAATCCTACGGAGACGCCGGTAGCCGCAGCGACTTGCGAGAGAGAAGCATGCTTTTGCAGGCGCAGTTTGCGCAGCCGCGAACCGACCGGGCTGGGCTTGCGGCTGGCGCCATTCTTCAGCAACCCCTCGGTGCGTAGCAGATGCATGATAGCCGGCGCGTTCATGCCCCGCGCCCGGCGCAGGAATTGCGCGCGCTTGAGCAGGCGAACATCGCGGGGAGTGAAAAGGCGATAGCGGCTCTGCGTGCGCGTGGGAGAAATGAGCCCGACGCTTTCCCACGAGCGCAATGCGGACGGAGATATGCCCACAAGTCGCGCCACATCGCCAATGCGCAAATAGCCGTGCGAGCGATGCATTTTTTTCGCGTTGTGGCGGGCGGCAGCCAACCGAATTTCCTTGACAGGCCCTAGGCCTTGCACTAAGGTTCGCGGATTATAGTAAGGTTTTTTCCCGGGGTGCAATCGAAATCTGGAAGCAGTGCAGGGGGAATGTCCGGCTGTCCCGAATGTTAAAGGAGCGGCGATGAGAACGAGACTGGGACTCGGTGTGTGTCTTTTTGCATTTCTGGGGATGATAGCGCTGAGTGCGCCGGCGTGGGGGCAGACCGGGTCGATTCGCGGGAGTGTGAAGGATCAATCGGGAGCGGTGGTTCAGGGCGCGCAGGTGACGATCACTCTGGCCGGCACAGACACATCGCGGTTTGCGACATCGGATAAGGATGGCTCGTTCGAGTTCGTCGATCTGGCGGTGGGGCATTACGAAGTCAGCATCGATGCACCGGGATTCAAGAAATTCGTGGTTACGGAAGTGGCTGTGGATATCGGACACGTTGCCACGGTGACGGCTTCGCTGCAAATCGGGGCCTCGGCGCAGACGGTGACTGTTGAGAGCGAGGCCGCTCAGGTTGAAACTACGAATACGCAGCTCGGCGGCGTGATGAATAGTCAGGCTGTCACGGAACTTCCACTGAGCACTCGGAATACCTACCAACTGCTGCAACTTCAGCCGGGCGTCCAATCGCAGGTCGGCGCCGACTTGTTCTATGGATCGGATTCGCCGGGCGTGGTGTCCGTGAATGGCGGCCGCGGGCGATCGAACAATTACATGGTTAACGGTGGAGATGGAAACGACATTTTTGTGAATTTGCCCGCTATTCAACCTTCGCCCGATGCGATCGAAGAATTCCGCGTGTTGACGAATACGTTTGACGCGGAATACGGGCGGAATTCGGGATCGATTGTGAACGTGGTGACCAAGTCTGGCACGAATCAGTTACACGGGGATTTCTACGAGTTTTTCCGGAACAATGTCCTGAACACTCGCGGATATTTCGATCCGTCGATTCCAGATTACAAACAGAACCAGTTCGGCGCGACGCTGGGAGGGCCGATCAAGAAGGACAAGACGTTTATTTTCGGATCCTACGAAGGGGACCGGATCCGGCAGGGCATTTCATCGGGCTCGGTGATCCTGCCGACGACTGCGGAGGCTTCCGGCGATTTCTCGGAGGGCGGGGGCTCCAACCTCGCTCCGTTTACCGGGACTTTGACGGATGCCAACTTTGCGCAGATCCTAGCAAATCGGGTGACCGGCGGTGGGCAAACATGTCAGGGGGCAGTGACCAGCGAGGGCGGAGTTCCGATTGCAGCGGGCACCCCGTATTCCTCGATTTTTCCGAATAACAAGATTCCAATCCCATGCCTTGACCCGACGGCATTGGCCCTCTATCAGAACTACGTAGCGCCGTTTGGAACAGCCACGGTCAGTTTCGTGCCGATTCGCCCGACGCGCGACGATCAATTCACACTACGCTTCGACCACAAGCTCAGCGACAAGCAGCAGCTAACCGCCTACTACTACTTCGACGACGACGCGCGTACGGAACCTTTTTCGACTTTCCAGAGCGCAGGAGCGAATCTGCCGGGATTTGGTTCGCTATTTGCGACGCGCGTGCAGCAAATCAATATCGGGCACACCTGGACGATTGGAACGACCGCGGTGAACGAATTTCATTTCAATTATTTCCGCGAGGGACAAGGGAACCTCGATCACCCCGTAAACAATGTCGACGTGCACTCATCCTGCGTCACAGTTCCCGCCGCGTTCTGCTTTCAGGACTCGACAAATCCGAATCCTTCGGCGGGAATCACGACGAATATACCGGGGCGGGAAGGTGTGCCGTATATAAACGTCTCGGGCGGCTTCATAATCGGAAACAACTTTGAGGGCGAACTGCCGCAGACAGGAAACACGTATCAGTGGACCGACAATTACAGCAAGATAATTGGAAAGCACAGCTTGAAGTTTGGCGGCGACGTGCGTCGGCAGGTTTTCAATCAATTTCTCTATTTTGATGTGGACGGAGAATTTACATATTCGAGTAGCGATCAAAATGACGTCGGATTCGGATCGTTGTATCCCGATTATTTCCTGGGATTGCCGAGTGGTTACACGCAGGGGGCTGCGCAAGGTGAGAACGACAGAAATTCGGCGGTGTACCTTTTCGCACAGGATAGCTGGAAGATCAAACCATCGGTGACGCTGAATTACGGGCTACGGTGGGAATTGAATACCAATTACTACGATACGGGAAACCGCTTGCAGACGTTTCGCCCGGGAGCGATGTCAACGAAATATTCGTGCCTGCTGAATCCGAACAACTTCTCGAGCGCGCAACTGATCGCAGCCTATGGAAGCGCCGATTGCGGCCCGAGCGGTGCGGCGAATGCGGTGTATCCGCTTGGCCTCGAGTTCCCAGGCGACCCGGGAGTACCGCGCGGGCTTACGCAGACGTATTACAAGGCGTTCGCGCCACGGATAGGATTGGCTTGGAGTCCGGGATGGACCGAGGGTTGGCTAAGTAAGCTGACAGGAGGACCTTCCAAATCGAGCGTCAGGATGGGATGGGGGATGTTCTATAACCCGATCGAACAGCTTGTGCTGGAGCAATTCAGCGCGGAACCGCCGTTCGGCGGCAGCTCGTTTCTGTCAGATACGCTATTCAATCTCCCGTTTGAGTTCCAGTCGGGTGGATTCGCTCCGAATCCGTTTGGCGGGATCATCAACCAGTCGCCCACAACGCCTTGCTTCAGCCCCGCGGGCAAAGCCGGCTGCGTAGACTTCGCGAACTTCCGGCCGATGCTCCTGTTCGGGGAGTTTCAGCCGCACCTGAGGACGCAGTACGCCGATCAGTACAATTTGACGCTGGAACGTCAACTCGCCGCCGGCCTTATTTTGCGGCTGGGGTATGTAGGAACTCAGGCGCACCGGCTGCTGGCATCTCACGATCTCGACATCGGAAATGCTGCGACGTGTCTCGCGCTCAACCAGATACCAAGTGCGACGCCAGCGTGCGGCCCGTTCGGTTCGGATACCGAGTACACCATACCGGGAGGTACAACGTTGCCCGTAGCTTTGCCGCTGCCGTACAACGCTGGAAGCGGTGGCATGGTCATTCCGGCTGGAACAACGCTCGGTCCAGCAGGTCTCACCCTGGTGGGATTGCGGCCATTCTCGTCACCTCAATGCCAGCCGTTGACGGGCATAGGATGTCCCGCGGATGGAGTGCCCGTCTTCAGCAACATTTTCGCCGAGGATACGATTGCGAACTCGGCGTACAGCGGGCTGCAAGTGCAACTCGAACAACACTTCGCACACGGGGTGTACTTCTCGTTCGCCTACACGTTTAGCAAGGCGATGGATCAGGGCGCGTCGTTTGAAAATGAGCTGAATCCGATCAATTTCAAGCTCAGCAGGGGATTGTCGCTAGTGGATGCCAAGCACCGGTTCGTTTTCAGCCCGTACTGGGAACTGCCGATTCCCAAGCACAGTGGCTTCAGTGGGAAAGTCATCAATGGCTGGGGGGTTTCGGGCATCTTGACTTACCAGAGCGGATTCCCGATTCGCGTGAATACTCAGGATGATACGGAACTCGAGAGCAGCATTTTCTTTGAAGACGCCAATACACCGCAACTCACTGGCGCATTGAACTTCATCAACCCGAAGAAGAACGGCGGGGTGTGGTTTACGGGAAACATTGCGGATCCACCGCTGGGACAGTTCGGGAATCTGCCTCACTCGTTGTGCTGCGGGCCATCAATCAGCAACTCGGACATCGCGATTGAGAAGAAAACGAAGATCACTGAGAGGTTCAATTCCGAGTTCCGGGCGGAGTTCTTCAACGCGTGGAATCACACGCAGTTCGCGAACCCAGACGGAAATTTCACGGATGGCCTGCCGTCGCTTTCGCTTGAGAACGGTGTGGAAGTTAACACCGGCGGGACGTTCGGCCAGATCCAAAAGACGCGCGAAGATCCGCGCGTGATTCAGTTTGGTCTGAAGATTTTGTTCTAGATTCCGATCGAACGCGAGGTTGACTATTCGGAAGGGCCGGGTCTCCGGCCCTTCGTCGTAGTCGGCAAGTGAAACGACCAGCCGCCCCGCTGCGTTTCTCTCCTGTGAATTGCGATGGCGGGATTCGTACGGGCTTGGGAGCTTCATGGAATTTGTGGTGCTGGGCGCGGGAATGATGGGGCGCGCGGTGGTGTACGACCTGGCGCGGGCCGCGGATGTGCGCCGTTTGATAGTCGCGGATTTCGACTTGGCGCGGGCGCGGGAAGTGGCATGGAAGTTTGGGCGTGGGAAGGCGCGGGCTGCTTTTGCCGACGTGCGCCAAACGGCGAAGCTGGCTCGGCTCTTGCGCGGGGCTACTGCGGTGGTGAATTGCACGCAGTACAATTGGAATCTGGAAGTGATGAAAGCGGCGCTGGCCGCGCGCGTGAATTATCTCGATCTCGGTGGGCTTTATCACATGACGCGCAAGCAATTTGCCCTCGACTCGGCTTTTCGGCGGATCGGTAAACTAGCCATTGCGGGAATGGGTGGTGCGCCTGGAACTACGAATATTATGGCGCGGCATTTGTGCGATCGAATGGAGCGCGTGGACTCCATTGTGGTTTTCAACGCCTCGACTGATTTGCGCAAGTACGACAGCCCCGTCGCTTATTCGTTCTCGATTGCCACGATTCTCGATGAGCTGACTATGCCACCGGTAGCCTTTCGCGGCGGGAGATTCGAAGAGCGGCCGATGCTGTCCGATCCGGTGGTGGCGAGATTTCCGGCGCCGATTGGCAGAGTCACGCTGCGAAATTCGATTCATTCGGAAATGGGGACGCTGCCGGACAGTTTTCGAAAAAAGGGCGTTCGCGAAGTCTATTTCAAGATCAACTACCCGCCCGAACTGGTTGGCTTGGTGCGAAACTTGACCGATGTGGGATTCACCAGCCGCGATCCGGTGGGCGTCAACGGTTGGCGCGTGGCGCCACGCGATGTTTTGCTGGCGCTATTGCAACGCAATGCGCCGAGGGTGGCGCCAAGAGATATTGAGACGATTCGCGTGGTAGTGGAGGGACGTAACGGCGGGAAGAGATTTGCGGCTGCAGCCGAGTCAACGGCGAAGTACACGAACAAGCCGGCTTTTTCGGCAGTGGCGCGCGATACGGGTTTTCCGGCGGCCATTGGAGCATTGATGCTTGGGCGCGGCCAGTGCCCAGGAGTCGGCGTGCAGGCCCCTGAGAATGTTGTGCCGCCGGAGCCGTTCTTCAGGGAATTGGCAGCTCGGAATATGCCGGTGAAAATCAGGGTCAACCGGCTTTGATTGCGAGATTCGGATTGATGCGCGCGTGGTATGAAGTCTTTGGGCGGCTTTCAGCGGGCGGTGGTCAACCCCGCTCCTATTTCGAGATCGAGAACTCTGGGAGGGATTATGCACGAGGGACTGCAGAAGGAGATTCAGACTTACGAGCGGCGGACTCCGAAATCGCGCGAGGCCCATACAAAGGCCACCAAGCGCTTACCCCTGGGCGTGGCTAGCAATTACCGCGCTTACGATCCTTATCCGCTTTTTGTGCGCGACGGTAAGGGCGGGCACATCCACGACATCGATGGGAACGAGTACATCGATTTCAATTTGTGCTTCGGGGCGCTGATGGCCGGGCATTGCCATCCCGCGGTGATCAAGGCAGTGCAGGAGAAACTGGGGACGGGCACAATGTTCGGGATGCCGCACGACGCAGAGAATGCTCTGGCGGAGGAAATTTGCGCGCGCTTTCCGGTGGATATGGTGCGTTTTAGCAACAGCGGAACCGAGTGCACGATGCACGCCGTGCGTCTGGCGCGCGCGGCGACGGGGCGCGACCGGATCATCAAGATGGAAGGCGGATATCACGGTTTGCATGATTCGGCGCTGGTTTCGGTGAAGCCCAAGATCAATGAGGTCGGCGACCCCGCCTCGCCGAATGCCGTGCCCGGAGGCGAGGGCGTGACCAAGGCCACTCTCGCCAATACCGTTATCGCGCAATTCAACGACCTGGCGGCCGTGGAACGGCTGTTCGCTAAGTATCCAGGCGAGATTGCGGCGGTAATCGTTGAGCCCATCATGATGAACGTTGGCATCTTGATTCCCGATCCCGGCTATCACCAGGGATTGCTCGAGATCGCGCACAAAAATGGGGCGCTGCTGATTTTCGACGAGGTGAAGACCGGCGCGAAGCTGGCGCGCGGCGGAGCCTGCGAATTCTTCGGAATCAAGCCGGACATCGTCTGTCTGGCAAAATCCATCGGCGGCGGTTTTTCATTGGCAGCGTTTGCGGCGCGGCGCGAGATCATGGATTTGATCACCGATCATCGCGTCTTTCATGGTGGCACCTACAATACAAACCCAGTGGCCATGGCCGCGGGATTGGCGACTTTCCGCGAGGTACTTACGCCGCAGGCCTATGAGCACGTAACGCGCCTCAATAAGAAGTTGGTGGACGGCTACCAAAAGCAGATTGATAAAACCGGAATGCAGGCTTACATGGCATCGGCGGGATCGAATGGAGCGCTGATGTTCTTTCCCAAGCCGATTCGCAATTATCGCGACTGGCTGACGATTGATAGTGACATCTGGCGGCACTATTGGTTTGCGATGACCAATCGCGGCGTGATTCCGCAGCCATATTGGTGGGATGAGCAGTGGACGATTTCAGTGGCGCACACGGATGCGGATATTGACAGGCACCTGGAGGTCTTCGCCGAAGTGGCGCCGGCCGTGGCGCAGGCGCAGCGGGAACGAGCCGTGGCGGCCGCGCGGTAGAAGCGCAAACGAAGCGGGATTCCTCGCTTCGCTCGGAATGACGCCGCGTGAATTGCGTGGCACACGAGGCGAGGAGACGGCACGAGAAAGGCGCGAAAGTTGTCTGACAATGGGCGACCAACGAATGGGGCGCATTTAAAGCGCGCCTTGGGGCGCTGGGATCTCGTCGCGCTCTTCGTTGTTGCTGTTTTTAATCTGAATGTAGTGCCTAGCATTGCCGCGAATGGCGGCGTGACTATCTGGCTGTGGTTGATCGCGCTCCTGTTCTTTTTCTGGCCCCAGGGAATTGCCGTCCTGGAATTGGCGCACCGCTATCCCGGCGAAGGCGGCGTGTATTTGTGGGCCAAAGAAGTTTTCGGTGATTTCCACGGATTCCTGTCCGGCTGGTGCTACTGGACGAACAACATGATGTACGTGCCGACCGTAATGCTGTATTTCGTCGGCGTGTCGGTATTCGTGCTGGGCCCGAGCCACGCGTCGCTGGCCGACAATAAGGCATTTACGGTGATCGCCTCGGTGCTGTTGTTCGCGTTGCTCGTGGTGCTGAATATCCGTGGGCTCGGCGTAGGAAAGTGGGTGAATAATCTCGGTGGCATCGGGACCGGCATCGCGGCCGCCGTCCTGGCCGGGCTGGGAATCATCGTCTGGCTGCGATTTGGCACCCACGTGACCGGTGCGGATTTTCACATTCCCGCAAATCCGCGCTTCGTGCTGAATTCCTTTGGAGTGATCTGCTTCGGGTTGGTTGGACTCGAACTCGCGTCGGTAATGGGAGACGAAATACGCGATCCGCAAAAGACGCTCCCGGGCGCCGTAGCTTGGGGCGGGATCTTGTCAGGCACGCTCTACATCGTAACCACCTTGACTCTACTCATAGCCGTGAGCAAGAACGAAATCAGCGTGCTGCAGGGCATAGTTCAAGCGGTAAGCCACATGGCGGACCGTGTAGGCGTGGCGTGGATCGTGGCACCATTCGCGCTCATGCTCAGCATTTCGATCGCAGGAATCGGATCGGCGTGGCTGGCGGGTTCCGCGCGAATTCCGTTCGTCGCCGGTCTCGATTCCTATTTGCCCAGTTGGCTGGGCAAAATTCACCCGCGCTACGGAACGCCTTACGCGGCATTGATCGTGCACGCAGTGGTTTCGATGATGCTGGTAGGATTAAATTTTCTAGGCGGCGGCGTGCAAGAAACGTTTCAGAAATTGTTGTCCCTTGCGGTAGTGCTGCAATTGGTGCCGTTTCTTTATATGTTTGCTGCGCTGCTGCGGCTGGCTTTCGGCGAAGCTGACGGCAAAGGGCGCTACAGCCGCGGCGTGTTAATCGCCGCCGGAACGAGCGGCTTGATCACCACGATTCTGGCAATCGTAGTGGCGTTTTTTCCGGCCCAGCAAATCACCTCGGTATATCTGTACGAAGTCTGGATGTTCGGCGCAACAGCGTTGTTCATCGGCCTCGCGGCGTTCTTCTTCTACGTTTACGGGCGGCGCAAGGCGTTACAGGCCGCAGCGAGTCGCGTCTAGCCAAAGAATCGGTGGGAGGTTGTCATGGCCAGCGAAGCGAAAATCGGCGTAAGGCGCTACCAGAACTACATCAACGGGGAATTCTGCGAAAGCGCTAACCGCGAGTATTTCCCCGTCGTGGATCCTGCGACGGAAGAAATCATCGCCGAGATACCGGAGGCGGGCGAAGCGGATGTAAACCGGGCAGTAGCTGCGGCGCGCGCAGCATTCGATTCCGGCCCCTGGCCGCAGACCACCGCGCAGGAGCGCGGCCGAATTCTCTTCCGCCTGGCCGAACGAATTCGCAAAGAAGCCGCAACGCTCGCGGAACTCGAGGCCCGCAATTGCGGCAAACCGATCGTCGAAGCCGAATACGACATCGCCGATTGCGCGACTTGCTTCGAATATTACGGCGGCCTGGCGACGAAAATTCTAGGCCACGTGAATCCCGTGCCCGACAACGCCATCAACCTCTCGCTCAAAGAGCCGATCGGCGTCGCCGCGCAAATCATTCCGTGGAATTATCCGCTACTGATGGCCGCCTGGAAGCTGGCGCCGGCGATCGCCGCGGGCTGCACCTGCGTGCTGAAACCCGCAGAGCAAACGCCGCTCACAGCGCTCGAATTCGCCGGCTATCTAGCCGACGCCGGCTTGCCCCCGGGCGTAGTGAATATCATCACCGGATTCGGCGAAAGCGCCGGCGCCCCGCTGGTCCGTCATCCGGATGTAAACAAAGTAGCCTTCACAGGCAGCGCCGCAGTAGGAAAGCAGATCGTGAAAATGGCCGCGGACACGGTGAAGCGCGTAACGCTCGAGCTAGGCGGCAAATCGCCGAATATTTTCTTCGCCGATGCCGATTTCGATGCGGCCATCGACGGCGCGCTCTTCGGCGTATTCATCAATCAAGGCGAGGTCTGCTCCGCAGGCAGCCGCATTCTTGTCGAGCAGCCCATTTATTCGAAATTCGTGGAAGCCATGGCCGCAAAAGCCAAAACGATTCGTCTCGGCCCGCCGCTCGAGCGCGAAACAAAGATGGGCCCGTTGGTCAGCCGCGATCAGTACGAGCGCGTGAATTCTTATCTCACCATAGGAAAGCAAGAGGCCAAGTTGGCTGCAGGCGGCGGGCGGCCCGCGAAGTTTGCCAAGGGCTATTACGTCGAGCCGACGGTATTCTACGACGTGAATAATTCCGCCCGCATCGCGCAGGAAGAAATCTTCGGGCCGGTAGCCGCGGTAATCCCATTTGCGAATGAAGCCGAGGCGATCAGCATCGCCAACGCAACGCCTTACGGCCTGGCGGCAGCAGTCTGGTCGCGTGATATCTTCAAAGCCTTTCGCGTAGTAAAGGCCCTGCGCGCCGGAATCGTCTGGGTAAATCACATGCAGCCCACCTACGTCGAAGCCCCGTGGGGCGGCTACAAGCAATCAGGCTTCGGCCGCGAGCTGGGTCCGTGGGGAATTGAGGAATATCTCGAAACCAAGCAGGTGCACATCAATCTCAACGAGCAACCAATCGGATGGTACTAACATGCCCGCAATCCAAGTTCGCACAACGATTCCAGGCCCCAAATCCAAAGAGCTGATGCAGCGCCGTGCCGCGGCGGTACCGCGCGGCATATATCACGCCACGCCCGTATTCGCCGCCCGCGCTGAAGGCGCACTGGTCGAAGACGTTGACGGCAACTGCTTCATCGATTTTGCCGGCGGAATCGGCTGCACCAATGTCGGGCACCGCTCCGATCGCGTAGTGGCAGCAATTCGCGCGCAAGTGGATAAATTCCTGCACACGTGCTTCAGCGTGGCTCCGTACGCCGATTACATCGCGCTGGCAGAAAAACTGAATGCCCTGGCCCCCGGCAACTTCCCAAAGAAAACGATCCTGGTAAGCAGCGGCGCCGAGGCCGTCGAAAATGCCGTTAAGATCGCCCGGTGCCACACGCGACGTCCGGCCATAATTTGCTTCGAAGATGCGTTTCACGGCCGCACCATGCTCACCATGTCGCTAACTAGCAAGACGCATCCCTACAAGGCGGGCTTCGAGCCGTTCGCGGCGGATGTCTATCGGATTCCTTACGCGTACTGCTATCGCTGCTCCTACTCGCTCACCTATCCGTCGTGCGCCGTGTTCTGCGCGCATCATCTGGAGGACACGTTCAAGCGCGTAGTGGCCGCTGAGTCGGTCGCGGCGATCATTGCCGAGCCGGTCCTCGGCGAAGGCGGCTTCGTTGCGCCGCCGCCGGAATTTTTCCCGGTGCTGCAGGACATTTGCCGCAAGCACCGAATTCTGTTTATCGCCGATGAAGTGCAAAGCGGATTCGGCCGCACCGGACGGCTTTTCGCCTGCGAGCGCTACGGACTCGTGCCGGATCTGCTAGTAAGCGCGAAATCGCTGGGCGGCGGCATGCCGCTAGCGGCAGTTACCGGACGAGCTGAAATTATGGACGCGCCCGGCCCTGGCGGGATCGGCGGAACGTTTGGAGGCAATCCGTTGTCGTGCGCCGCTGCGCTAGCAGTGATCGAGACGATGGAGAAGGAGAATCTCAGTGCGCGGGCGGAGCTGCTCGGCGAGAGGTTCGTAGCTCGCGCGCGGGATTGGCAGAAGCGTTGGCCCCTAATCGGCGAAGTGCGGGGCCTCGGCGCTATGCAAGCGCTCGAGTTGGTGCGCTCGCGTGAGACTCGCGAGCCGGCCAAGCAGGAGACCGAGCAGATCATGCGCTACTGCTACGAGCATGGACTGCTCACCATTTCCGCCGGAACTTATGGCAACATTATTCGTGTGCTCGTGCCGCTGATGATTCCCGACGCCCAGTTCGACGAGGGACTCGACGTTCTGGAAGGCGCGTTAGCCGCTGCGAGTGAAGCGCACGCTCACGCTGAGCCGCGTCACGCCTGAAACCGCGGTGCTCCCCGGGAGGCCCTGATGGCAACTACTACGAGAACACCCGCGAAGATTTACCCGTTCGCGGTTGCCGGGAAATGGGTGTCCGAAGGGCAGCCGCTGGAGGTTGTGTCTCCGTACGACGGCACTCCCGTCGGTCTTACGTACTGGGCGACTTCGGGACAGCTCGAGCAGGCCATTCAGGCTGCGATTGCGGCATTCGAGACCACTCGAAAGCTGCCCGCATACGAGCGGCAACGCGTTTTGCGCGCAATCTCCGATGCGATCAACGCTCGCAGAGAAGAATTCACACGCCTGATGGCGCTGGAAGCCGGCAAGCCGATGAAAACCGCACGCGCGGAAGTAGATCGCGCAGTATTCACATTTGCCGTCGCGGCGGAAGAGAGCGTGCGCATCGGTGGCGAATGGCTGCCGATGGATTTGCAGGCTGCCACGGTTGGACGAGTGGCCATCGTGCGGCGATTCCCGCTCGGGCCCATCGCCGCGATCACTCCGTTTAACTTTCCGCTGAATTTGGTGGCCCACAAAATCGCCCCGGCCATCGCTGCCGGCTGCACTATGGTCCTGAAGCCCGCTCCAAAAACGCCGCTGTCGGCTTTGTTGCTCACGGAAATCGTCGAGAAAGCTGGATGGCCCGCCGGGGCTTTGAATACGCTCTCGCTCTCGAATGAAGACGCCGCGCGGATGGTGGCCGATGATCGTTTGAAGCTGCTGACGTTCACAGGGAGCGGCACGGTCGGCTGGGCATTGAAGCAACGCGCAGGGAAAAAGAAAGTGGTCCTCGAGTTAGGCGGCAACGCGGCAGTAATCGTTCACGGCGACGCAGACGTGGACTTCGCGGCCGAGCGCTGCGCGTTAGGCGGATTCTCCTACGCAGGGCAGAGCTGCATTTCCGTGCAGCGAATTTTCGTGCAGCGCGGTATTGAGGAAAAGTTCAAGTCGTCTCTGCTGGTGCGGGTATCGAAAATAAAATCCGGCGATCCACTCGATGAGTCCACCGATATCGGGCCAATGATCAATGAAGATGCCGCGAAGCGCGCGGCGTCCTGGGTCGAAGAGGCTGCCAGAAGCGGAGCTACGATTCTAGCGGGAGGTAAGCGCAATGGCGCATTGATGGAGCCTACAGTCCTCGCCGATACGAAGCCCGATATGCGAGTCAATTGCGAAGAGGTTTTTGCACCGGTTGTTGTGATCGAGCCGTATGACGATTTCAACGATGCGCTGCGGCGCGTGAACGATTCTCCCTACGGCCTGCAAGCGGGACTCTTCACTCGCGACGCAAAACTGATTTTTCAGGCTTACGAGACCTTGGAAGTCGGAGGCTTGATCGTCGGCGATATGTCTTCCTTCCGCATCGATCACATGCCCTACGGCGGCGTGAAGGACTCAGGCCTGGGGCGCGAGGGGCTGCGCTATGCCATCGAGGAAATGACCGAGCCTCGCCTGCTCGTACTCAACCTGCGCTAGGTTCCTTCGGCCGCGCCGAAGGCGATGCCAGCGCCGCTACGGTGAGAATTCCGCAAATCACCGCTAGTGAAATACCATTCGAAATCGCAATCCGCTCCGAGAGCAACATCTTCGCGCCCACGAACGCGAGCACCAGTGCGAGCCCCTGGTGAATATAGCGAAAGCGCGGCAGAATTCCCGCCAGCGCGAAGTAAAGTGCGCGAAGCCCGAGAATCGCGAAGACGTTGGACGAATACGCGATGAACGGGTCACGCGTGATGGCCAGAACGGCGGGAACCGAATCAACCGCGAACAGTACATCGGTCAATTCCACCGAAATGAGAGCCAGCAGAAGCGGCGTAGCCAGCCAGTTGCCCGAGGTGCGCACGATCATCTGCGTTTCACTGAACTGGCCGGCCACAGGCAGCCATTTGCGCGCCAGCCGTACTTGCCATGTCAATCCCCCTTCCGGAGTCCCGATTTTCTTGAAGAGCATGCGTACGCCGACCAGGATAAGGAAGCCGCCGAATATGTATCGCGCGATATAAAAGCGATCGAGCAACGCCACGCCTCCGAAAATGAATCCCGCGCGAAGAATCAGCGCGCCGAGAACGCCGAAAAACAGCACGCGATGCTGGGCCTCGGGTTTGATCTGAAAGGCGCGAAAGATTACGATGAACAGGAAAATGTTGTCCACGCTGAGCGATTTTTCCACGCAGTAGGAGGTCAGGAAATCAAGCCCTGCGCTGGGTCCGCGGCTGAAATAAATCCACAGATTGAAAAGCAAAGCGACACCGATCCAACCGCCCGTCGCCAGCAGCGCTTCTCGCAGCTTCACTTGATGTGGCGTCCCATGCAGAACAAATAGATCGATCACGAGCAGCACGATGATTCCCGCGCTGAATAAGAACCAGGTGTGAAGTGATGTGGTCATCAGGTGTCTGCGCTGAGTTCGCTACGGTAGCGGAATCTGCAAGCAGAATCGAGTCCCCACCCGTGCGAATTGCTATATCATGAATTGAAAGTCCGCCGACCATTGATTCGGGAGTTCACGCTTGTCTCATGGGGGAAGAAATGGACCGCGAGCATTTTTACGCGACAATGAACGGTGAGGGAACTCTGGATTATGAGCTGTACTTAAACACCAAGGCCCTCCTCGCCTGCCAAAAAGACTTCAAGGCGTTCTGCAACGCAGACGAGTTGCAGTTCCAGGTCGTCCATCAGGTGGAAGAGCTGTGGATGAAGCTGATCGGCTACACGCTCCTCGATATCGACGATTACATCCAGCAGGAAAATACCAATCGCGTGATCACTCTCTTCCGGCGGGTGCACATTGCATTGCGCCTGATGATCAACCAACTCGACTTGCTCGAAACGATGTCTCCCAAGGAGTACCAGGAAATTCGCCTGCAGCTCGGCAACGGCAGCGGCCAGGAATCGCCCGGATTTCGCACCATCTTAAAGATGCATCCGCCGCTGTGGCATTCCTTCAAGAGCGTTCTATCTCGACAAACATGGTTTGACGGTCGAGAAAATCTACAGCTCGGAGTATTCGCACTCGGACGCTTACGTCGTGGCGGAGGCCCTCGCCGAATTCGACGAGCTATTCCAGCGCTTCCGCTTCTGCCACATCCAACTGATCCACCGCACGATCGGTCTCGGAGCGAAATCTCTAAAAGGCCGCGCCGTGGATCTACTCAACGAAGGCCAGCGAGTAAAGTTTTTCCCCGAGTTATGGGAGATCCGCAACGAGATGACAGATCAGTGGGGCGGTAAATACGGCGTGGTTCGCGACTCCATCGGCGGCCACTAACGGGAGGTCGGCCAGTATTTTGGACTCTGTCGCGAACTCATAAGTGCAATTCGCGGTGTCCAACCAGCGTCTTGTCCCACAGCTTAGCAAACAAAATTCGAATCCAAACAATCGGGACACTCTCCCCCCATATCGAAATGCGCCCGCGGAGTATTTCTCGAATTTTTCCAGTAATTCGAGGCAAAGATAAGGCGAACGGCGAAAATGCGGTTCGCAACCCGAATTACGCCGGGTGAAACTGTAGGGGGTGCTTTAGACCCTCCCGGTTTTCGCCGCGTGAGATTGGTGCACGAGCGGGTTTACGATTTGTGACCAAAATATCAGGTGGTTAGGTTTTGAGTCCGGATGTTGGCTGCTAAAGGCGGGAGGGTCTAAAGCACCCTCCCCTACAACCTCAGCGCCGCGCGCAGTTCGCAGGAGGGGTTTCATTCCAGGCGGGCGTAGTTGCTGGCATAGAAGACTAGAGGCTGCCCTTCATAAATAGCCGTTCCCTCGACGCTCCCGATAAAAACTGAATGGTCACCTACGTCGTGCACCGCGCAAAGAGTGCAATCGAGCTGTGCCAAGCAAGGCCACAGCAGTGGCGTGCCACGTTCGTTCAGGGATAGCCGTATGCCGAGGCCCGCCAATTCATCGGGATTCTGATTCTGCAGCGCAAAATAACGCGCCACCGGCTCCTGCTCCTGAAGAAGAACGTTCACGCCAAAGCGTTTTTGTGCCAGCAAGTGGCCGTGCGTCAGGGCCCGGCGATCGACTGAGACCAGTATTTGCGTCGGCTCCAGCGAGACCGAGGCGAACGAGTTGGCCGTCATGCCGTGAATCTCACCTGGCGCGCGGACCACTGTGACGACGGTGACGCCGGTGGCGAATCGTCCCATCGCGGTGCGGAACTCTTTAGTGCTTAAGGACATCGGTGGCTATGATACGGCAAGTCGCGCTGTGAGCCCGGCAGCAATTTTAATTTCGAACGAACGGGCTCGGGCTCAAGAGGTTGCCGTGTGCGGTGCGGACGTTAACTTGTGCGGCGGCTCGAACTGGCGGCAAGAGGGGTAACCATGCCTCGCCTTAGCGCGAAGCGCAGCAGCAGGAAAAGCGAACAAATCATGATGAGAACGACGTTATCGGCGGGAGGCAAGGGCGCAAAAGAGAAAACAGCAGGCGGTACTCCGCCCCCCGGGAGAACGAAGAACGGGACAATCGGGATGATTGGAATAGGACGGTGAAAAATATGCGCCGCCTGCAGCACCCCTTGCGGCGCGCGCACCACGCTGGCGACGTTCATCTCCTCGGGCGCCGGCTGCACCGGACTGACTGGTAACAGGGGGACCTCCGATAGCCGGTTCCCGCAGCGCACCCGAGCGAGATTGAACCCGTCAGTTACCAGTTTTTCGCCTCGCCGCAGCAGCATCGGCCGCGATGTCCAGAACACACCACTAGGCAGCCGGTAGGACACATAGAAAGCCTGGTCGCGCCCCAGCGTAACGAACCGGACCTGTTTTAAACCAAAATCTGCATAATGCTCCGCCACCACCGGATCCTCCGCAATTGCTTCGCGAAGTTCGTCGGAAGATTGCACGCCGCCAGGGATCACTGAATACTGGTAGAACAAACGCAAGCTCGCCGACGCGGTGCCCTCAATTGAGGCGTTCGATGGAGGAGGAGGGCCCGCTGCGGAAAAAAGCGGTAGAGGATCGGATGGACCGCGCTCCGCAGATACAGCTGAAAGCCATACCATGCCGCAGACGCCGATGCCGATAAGCACAAATCCAAGGACTTGCAGTCGCTGGAGGGTGTTCGAGAAGTGGCGTACCACCCGCGGCGATGAGCGCGGAAGCCTCGACAACTCGATCCTGGAGTTGGATCGCATGCGCAAAGTTCTGCAAGGGTCCCAAGTCCGGGGGAGTTGGCCCAGATGACCCAATTAACACGAATACCATGCACCACGGATGCCAAGGACGCACCGGGATTATGGAATTTCGGAAGTGCAGACTGCCACAATCCGGTCTTTAGGCACAGTGTCTTCTGGGGAATGCGTTGTACGTCGAACGAGGTAACCATCCGAGAATCGGATGCATGCAGACTCAGTCGGTGACGGCGCCGACCCGCGTGTAATATGTGCATGGTCCGGCCCTGGCGGAGGCAGTCGGCGGCGTACTAGTCGTCAAAAGACTGTGAGTAGGGCTTGAGGGAAATTAGGCAAACTCTTGCCTAATCTGCGCAGGTCTATGCACAATGTTTCACCTAGGTCCATCGTTCCGCTCTGATACAGAGTAGCGCGTCATATCTAGCGCGGACCGATACGCCCTGGTCAGACAGTTACTCCATCGATCTGGCGCGTGTTGGAGGAATTGACAGCCAATTTCCAAGCCGAGTGATTAGAATCCGCTTTCTTATAATGCAACCCCGTGTTTTCACAACTACTTGGGCGAAGAATCTGGGCATCTTGCTCCATCATGGTTGCATCAACTGAACGAGCCGCGTTTGGGAGGCTCACTGGCGCCTCGCGGCTGCGATTAGGCACAGCTTATCGGGAGCCGACCAGGTATTTGGAGGCTAAGTTGACGGATTCGTGCGATGTCTTTGTGGCCGGCGGCGGTCCTGCCGGACTGGCCGCGGCGATCTGTGCTCAAAAGAAAGGACTTCGAGTTACGGTCGCCGAAGTAGGAGCTCCGCCAATCGACAAGCCGTGCGCCGAGGGCCTATTGCCCGATGCGGTTGGGGCACTCGCAGAGATCGGGATATCTCCGACCGAGCTCGACGGCTGGCCGTTCGAAAGCGTCCGGTTTCTGAGTGACGGGGCGATGGCCGAAGGGAAGTTCCCGCTGCGAAAAGGGATCGGGGTGAGGCGAACCAAGCTGCACGAGGCCATGCTTGCATGTGCGGAGGATTGCGGCGTGAAGTTTCTATGGCGCAGTCGAGTCTCGGGGCTTAGCGATGACGGAGTTTGCGTCGGAGATCGGCTGATTCGCGCTCAGTGGGTCATCGGAGCTGACGGAGGAGCGTCAAAAGTGCGGGGCTGGGCCCGTCTAAATCCCGGCCGCGAACGGACGCGGATTGGATTCCGGCGTCATTACAGGGTGCGGCCGTGGTCGCGCTCGCTGGAAATCTACTGGGGGCGCGATGCACAGTGCTACGTCACGCCCATTGGGGCCCAAGAGGTGTGCGTCGCCGTTGTCAGCGACGATCGCCAGACGCGGCTGGAACGCGCTTTGGAGCAGTTTCCTGACCTGAAGGGACGTCTGGCGGGTGCGGAAGCCTTCACGGCCGAGCGCGGCTCATTTACTGCCACGCGGCAGCTGAATCGCGTTTGGAAAGGTCGCGTGGCACTAATCGGCGACGCCTCCGGCGGCGTTGACGCGATTACGGGCGAAGGATTGAGCCTGGCATTCCGGCAGGGTCCGGTGCTTGCGGACGCCCTCGCGGCGGGCGATTTGTCGCAGTATCAGGAAGCGCACAGCCGGATTCTGCGACGGCCATCGATGATGGTGCGCTTAATGCTTTTGCTTGGGCGAAATCCACGGCTGCAGCGTCGCGTGATGAGGACATTTGCCGAAGATCCGCGGTTCTTCGAACGATTCGTCGCGGCGCACGTTGGAATTGCGTCAAATCGAAATCTTGCCGCTTCCACGCTTCTGCTGGGCTGGCATATGCTGTCAGCTTAGCGGAACTATGCAGACCCATCGTCACCAGACGATCTTCCGAGCGATCCTGTTTTTTGCGGCGCTCGCAGCCCTCGGATTATTCCGACCCCACATTCCCGGGCAGAGCGCGGGCCCTCGAGTGTCGCTTGAGCTCGATCCGGGGCAATCGAAGATCGACTGGACATTGAGCGCCACGTTTCACACCGTGCACGGGACTTTCGCCTGCAGCAAGGGAAGCATTCAGTTGGATCCGGCCACGGGAAAGGTGGAAGGACAGATTGTTGCGGATGCGCGAAGCGGCCAGAGCGGAGATTCCGGCCGTGACAACAACATGCACCAAAAGGTTCTCGAGAGCGAAAAATATCCGACTGTGATTTTTACCCCAGACAAGGTCGATGGAACCATTGACTTGCGTGGTGATTCGAAAGTTCAAGTTCACGGCGCATTCGATATTCACGGAGCCAAGCGCGGGCTGACAGTCCCTGCCAAAGTCAATTTCTCGGGCGATCGCTGGACCGCTAAATCCACGTTCGAGATTCCTTACGTGCAGTGGGGAATGAAGAACCCCAGCAATTTCTTTCTGCACGTCAGTGAAACGGTGAAGATCGAGCTGGAGCTGGCGGGACGCGCCGTGTTTCCGCCCTCGGACTAGTCGATGGCTTTCGATTGCATTCCCAGCAGAACGCGAATGCGATCGCGACAGCTGGCGGCAACGCTCAATCTCCCCCCGATTCTCGTCCTCGATGCGTCTGCTTTCTTCCTGCGTCGAAGGCGTTTGGGCAGAATAGGTCCTGCTGACCATCGTGTAACAGTCACGTTGCCGCCGATCGGACCTCGAAGTCGCGCGCACGCTCGTGAACTTGACGCCGCATCTTCTCGGTTAAAACGATTGAAGATCCTTGCCAGTCGCACTTCAAATGATTCGTAGCGATCGCAGGATTGCGCCTCAGCCTTAGCATCTACCCAGTCTGTTTGCTGCCGACATTTCGATGACGCGACTCTTCAATTCAAACACTGACTCGCGATGCGTCGACATCTCGGCTGATCGAATTCTCGAATCCGCCATCTCGTAACGTATCAGCCAATCGCCGGCCCTCTTTTCTTTCCTTTCGTCCCCTTCGCCTTTGCCCACCGCGCAAGGGCGGCCTTGCGCGCACTAGCGCTGCGCTCTTCAGCAGTTAGGCGTTCGGCCCGACTTTTTCCACCTTTCGCGCCGCCCAGCCTTCCCAGTTCCACTGCATGTACGTTCTTTTCTCGCATTGGCCTCAACGTCTTATGCCCAGACAGACCCGAAAAAGCAAGGATAAACCTCTTGACTATGCGTAGGCGCTAACGCATAATAATTATGCGTTAGCGCCTACGCATCGGATCGGGGGTGCCCGGTGAGAATTCCAAAAACGGCTTCGCGCACAAATCTCAGCGTTGCGACACGGACGTGGGGGCAGCTTTCGAAGCTCGCGCGAACTGGGCTAGCCATCCTGACTGAGAAGTATTCGCTGTCCGTCGCCTTGGGCGATGTGCAATACATCGACGGTCGCTGGTACGTCACGCACGCGGGCCTATTGCGGTTAGCTCACCGCAGCCATTGTTCTGGCATCAAGACAACCTTGGAAAGGCACTTTTCTGAGCCCTACAACAACCGCTGGATCTTCAAGGCCACTGTCTACAAGTCGCCTCGCTCTCGCGGCTTCGTCGGCTATGGCGACGCCGATCCGTCCAACGTCTCTCCGCTAGTCCGTGGTGCCGAGATGCGCGTGGCCGAAACCCGTGCCGTCAATCGCGCCCTTCGCAAGGCCTATGGAATCGGCTTGTGCTCGGTCGAAGAGCTCGGGGCCTTCTCTCCGCCGGTGCCAGCCTCACATCCCAAGCAAGTTGCGCCCGTTTCTGGCAATGGAAACGGTTCCCATAACGGCCAGCCTCGACTGCGGGACCAACTCTGCCTTCTGATTCGCCAATACAATCTCGATCCTTCACTCGTGAAGGCCTACGCTGCCGATTTCTGTGGTACGGCGACGCTCAAAGAGGCCAGCCGCGAGTTGGTCGAATCCTTTATTTCTCAGCTCGCTACCGCTGCCAGGAATGATCGCGATGCGTTGATCTGTAAACTCAATTCCTATGTCCAATCTGTGGAGGCAAAGCCATGAGACGTCGCATTCCCGGCCTGCATGCCAGAGAGCAGAATTCTGAAACCGAGCTCAAGGGCTTGTTCCTGGTGCGCGTCGATGCCGCTTCCTACCGCTGGCATCCCCACAAGCCCTTCTTTGTCCTGCGGTTCGTGATCCTCGAGCCGGAATCATTTGCCACCCGGTCCTTCTCGGGGCGCCTCTACTGCAGTGAACGCGCGCTGTGGAAGCTCAATTGGTTCCTGCGCGATTTTGCCTACGATGCCGAACTTCTCGGCCGCGATCAGGTGGATGAGAAAGCGCTCCTGAATCTGCACGGCGTCGTGCGCACCTCACCGATCGCCTCCAATGGCCACTCCTATCAGAGCCTCGAAGCCTTCGCCCCTGCCGGGGAGTGGGAAGAGCTCTCCTGTAATGCGCTGGAAGTTCAGCCGCGGGAGGAGACCGCCCATGATCTTTAGCCACACGCAGATTGCACAGTTCCTGCGCTGCCCCCGCAGCTATCGTTACCGCTATCTCGAGGGCTGGCGGGAGAAAGAAACGCGCGCAGCCATGGTCTTTGGCCGCTGCTTTGAGAAGGCCCTGGGGGCCTGCTTCGACGGGGAGGATCCCACTGCGGTGCTCTACAAGGAATGGGGCGCTTATCGCGATACCCCCTTTGATTACAAGAAAAGGGATTCCTGGGACCGCTCCCTCCATCAGGGTGTGCACCTGCTGCAGAAGTTTGCCCAGGACGATCGCGTGCAGGTGCCCCGGCCGCAACAGAATCTGCAGGTCAAGATGCTCCGATCACTGCCGGGCGACCATGAATTCGTGGCCTACATTGATGCCCTTGGGGAGCTCGACGGTCGGCCCTGCCTGATCGACTGGAAGACCACCTCCTGCCGCTATCCCGAAGAGCCCGAGGGATTGCTGGCGCTTGATCCGCAGCTGATCTGCTACTCCTGGATCAGCGGAATTCCCGAAGTGGCTGTGGTGGTCTTCGTACGTAAGCATCAGCCGGAGATCCAATACCTGCGCACGACGATCTCTGAGGAGCAACGGCGGGAGTATGGCCGGCTCGTGGAGGCCACCGTAGCGCAAATCGAAGCGGGCCAGTTCGTCTCCCACAGCGGCATCCGCTTTCCGCAGAACGGCTGTGTGAGCTGTGCGCATCTGGGGCTGTGTCTCAACAACCAGCCCTTAATTGATGCCAACCTTATCCGCCAGCCGGGAGCCGCAGATCTTGATTGGCTTAGCGACCTTGACGACTAAGGGGAGAGCGTTGGTGGCACCCCAGCTCAATCGCCGGCGGGCGCTCTTCGTGTTGACCAAGATCGATGAAATCCTGGGCTGGGAGAAGGGTGTGGCCCGCGAGCGCGATATGCGCTTCGTGGAATTAGGCCGCTACTTGTGTGAAGTCCGCTCCGGGCAGTACTGGCGGCTCGACAACCTCAAGTCCTTCGATGAGTTCCTGGAGAAGCGTTTCCCGGATTCGCGCCGGAAAGCCTATTACCTGATGGCCATTCACGAACACCTGCCACGCATTGCGAAGCCGGAACTGCGGGAGGTGGGATGGACCAAGGCCACGGAACTCGCCAAGATCGCCCGCAGGGAGGGGCAGCACTTTGAAAGTGCAATCTGGTTGCACAAGGCCCGCTCCATGCCGGTCGAGGAGTTCAAGCGCGCGGTGGACCGGCACCTGACCGGACAAGAGACGGAACCGTGGGAAATCCTGTACTTCAAGATGTACAGGAGCCAACTGGCGGTGATCGAGCAGGCGCTGGAGACGGCCGCGTTGATGCTCGGAACGGACAAATCGCGGGGCTATTGCCTAGAGATGATCTGCGCGGACTTCCTGGCTGGCGCGAGCTTGGAAGCAGGCCAGGAGAATATGCTATTTCTGGCGCTCGCTCGGCTGATCGGCGCGCTGCCGGCGGAACAGAGACTGCGACTGCTCGGTGCGATGAGGAACGTTCATGAAACGGCACAGCCGGAAGCAACCGCGATTACGGCTTGAACCCGCTGCATATCGCCAACTCGCTCGCGAAGTGCTGGCGCGCGACGGGTGGCGGTGCCAGGACTGCGGCAGTTTTCACAACCTCCAAGTTCACCACATCCGCTCGCGCAGCCGATTGGGAAACGACGTCGAAGAGAATCTGATCACGCTCTGCGCTGGCTGTCACCAAAACAGGCACCTTCATCACCCATCGCGATAACGTTTCAACGCCTCTTACTGGCGGGGCGCCTCGCTGGATGCGATGACAGAATCCGTTATTCACATGCGATACAGCGCCGGCGAGGCGGCTGAGCATTTCAAAGCCAAAATTCCTCCGCATCCGCAATCGCCAATGACGGCGGAGCGCCGCCCGATATCGCGGACTCGTGTAGTTGGGTTTTTCCCTCGATCTAAAATCTTGACAACGGGGGCCACCACGTTAAGCTACACGCAGAGGCTCCTCGAGGTAATCAATTCCCGCGATTGCCCGCCGGCGGGGCTCGTTGTGACGAATCGATAGGACGTAGTGCAGCTCGGGACGTTTTGGCCAAGTCCCTCACGACGAGTTCTCGGGGCGGGTATGCAGCGCAGCCGGAAGCATTTTGCAAGACAGTATTTCCTGCAGATTCGGCATCTTCGTAATCGACACCCCCCGCTGCGATCGCCTGCTGCCAAATCCCAGCTTGTAGAAACCGCGCGCTGATCAGCGCTGGAAACTTGACGACGAACGATCGGCGGGAGCCACCCAAACTCAACAGGCGACGAGCTGACTTGGTGAGTTTGAGCGGAATCAAGATTTCACAAAGATGAGGACGAAGAATGTTTCTGCCGCAAATGCGGATAAGTGGAGGAACCTTTAATGAAGAAGAATTGCGCCATCCGTCAGCAGCATAGCTCGGCGAGTTCCAGAGCTCCTGTGTTGTACCTTCCTAGCGGTGCGCGCCACACACCGAGCGCATTGTCCGTGACCTCGAGATTGTCGCCGGTGATAGTGAACGGAACGCTGTCGCTTTTTCAGGATCCAGCATCTTCGTGCCGTCTAATCGAAACAATTCAGGACCCCCAGGATGCCAATCGCCTACTTTTTCTTGACTGGAAAGACGGCGAATACGCCATCGTTCCGGAAATCGAGCACGGCGGAAGAATTTTCTCCCCGCCCAAGGAGCGGAAAGATGTTCTTGCAGATATCACCCTGGCAACCGGGGCCTGCGAGTTCGGCGGATTGTCCGAACTAGTTTCATGCATCCGCAGCGCCAGCGCGCAATTCGTGGAAATCTCCGATCGCATCTGGCAGCCAATCCAAGCGGTCGTGCTGGCCAGTTGGTTCCCAGAACTATTCGAAGCCGCCCCGCAGCTGTGGCTGGTCGGTCCACCAGAAAGCGCAAAGACAAAGCTGCTTCGGCTGCTCAGCTGTTTTTGCCGGCGTGCTCTCGTAGTCGGCGACATTCGCCCAGCAGCGCTATATCAGCTCGTGGACTCGTGGGACACGACGCTTCTGATTGACGAACTCGATACATCCGGGCCTCACGCCGTTTCAGATATCATGCGCCTCTTACGCGTCGGCAGCACCAGTGGAATGAAGACGGTGCGCAACGGTCGGCTCTTCACGACGTACGGTTTCAAGATTATTGCCACCCGGCATCTGCCCTCAGATGCGGCGTTGGCAAGCCGCGCGATCGTTGTCTCGCTCCTGCCGACCGTGAACGAACTCGAGCCGTTGACCCGCGACGCGATGCATCGGCTCGCAAGGGAATTTCAACCCCAGCTGTTGAGGTTTCGGCTAACCCGTTATCCGATTGTCCGCGGATTTCGTATGGAGCCTGGACGACTCGCAGGAATGATGCCGCGATCGCGCCAACTTGCCTGCATCTTGGCTGCGCCTTTGCAGGAAGTTGCAGAGGCGCAATCGGATCTAATCGCGATCCTGCAGGAACGCGATGCAGCGATGCGAGTCGATCGCTTCCTAGAGCCCGAATGGCTCGGCACAGAGAGCCTGTTCGCGATTTGTCACAGGCAATTGACCCTGGGCGGCTGGATCAGCGAAAGCCTTGTAGGTGGGGTCGCCGAACAGATCAATGCAACGCTTAAATACCGTGGTGAGAATTTCACTATCAGCGCCCGCAAAGCCAGTGAAATCTTGAAATCGCTGGGAATTAGAACCGAGAGGCTCGGGAATCTCGGCCGCGGCCTTAGATTCACGCCGTCGCTTCGGCGGAAAATTCACGAACTGGCGCGTTGCATGGGCATCGACAGAACCCATCTCGCAACTCTCACTGGCCTCGAGCGTGGCTACGGTGGCGTGCCATGCCAGCTATGTGACGAATTCAGACTCGGGGGAGGCCTGAGATTCGTTGAGCCAACACCCCGGCGACTGCGTCCTCCCCGGGCCGACCGCATTCCGCTCCTTGATGAGCGCAATCGGCTGCCATCCGATGTAGATGTTTAAAAATAAACAAGTTAAGTCGGCCGACGATAGGGTTGAAGTGCACATCGTGAACATCTCGCACGTAGTGTCTAGCATGCTCGCGTAGGGACTCACACTGTGAGGCCATGGGCCACCGGTCGGGGACGCGGAAGCGTGGGAAACCATGATCGAGACGATCAGCTTTTGATGGACCCTGGAAGGAATTATCTCGTGGTCCGCTTGGACCAGGACGCAGATTACTGGAATGGCATCTCCTACGAATCTGCAACGCTGCCGCGGAGTCTCCTGAACATTATCGATCTTCATGGGTTTCAAGCTTCTCCGTTGCATCGCTATCACCGATCCCCTGCCGCTTGATCCCGCGCACATCGTCACAGGATTGTTTCATCAGATTGACTACGGTGCCATCAAGAGCTTGCAGCGTGACAGGGAGCTTGAATACGCCGCGTCAGGGTCAGCCGGCCGCGTTGTTGAACAATGGCATGGTCTTCGTTCCCGGCAGATACGACGGCGATGGCGGGAACAGCGGCTGCCTTCGAGCGCCGAGTTATTCCACTAAGCCAAGGATGGAACCCTTCGCGCAAGCGTCTTCCCAACCGGTTGCTGCCGTCTTCAGAATCTGCAACCCAATCTAGGTACCATGTAGCCGCTCTTCTGGCCCGTGCTCGTCAGCGTTGTATCCAACAAGTTCGCGAGGACTCAAGTTTCCGGAGGTGCACCTCCAAACTGAGGAGGGTCCGACGCGAAGACGTTGCAAAAGCGGAGCGCCCTTGGCAATCTGGGTGCGTGCTTGGACAATGGGCCAGGGATTTCTAATTCTCTCGGAGGTCGCCCGGCGGTAGGGATATAATTCCGTTCAGTATGACTACCCAAGAAATCCTCTATAGCGTTTCGGAAGGCATTGCCACGATCACTTTGAATCGGCCTGACAAGCTAAACGCCTGGACTGCGACGATGGAGCGCCAGGTGCGGGCCGCGATCGAAAGCGCCGAGGGTGACGACGCCGTGCGCGTCATTATTCTGACGGGAGCGGGCCGGGGGTTTTGCGCAGGCGCGGATATTTCGTTGCTGAGCATGGTGGCCGGGCAAGGAGTGGATGCGCGCGTTCGGGAACAGGCGCTGCAGGCGGGAGCCGCACGCGAAGGAGTGCGCGCGGATTTTCAGAGGAAGTATTCGTATTTTCCGGCAGTGACGAAGCCGATTATCGCTGCGATCAATGGGCCGGTCGTGGGATTGGGGCTGGTAATCGCGCTTTACTGCGACATACGTTTTGCTTCCGACGCGGCACGTTTTGGCACGGCTTTCTCACGGCGGGGCTTGATCGCGGAATATGGCCTGGCGTGGTTGCTGCCGCGCGTTGTTGGATTGCCGAACGCGCTGGAATTGCTGTTTTCGGCGCGCATGGTTGATGCGACGGAAGCGCAGAGGATGGGATTGGCCAATGCGGTCTTCCCGCAGGATACGTTTCAGGCCAAAGTTCGCGAATATGCGCGGGACCTTGCGGCTAACGTGAGCCCCCGATCCATGCGGGTGATGAAACGCCAGGTGTACGAGGGCATGTTCCAAACGCTCGCGGAAGCATTTGAGCTATCCGAACGCGAAATGTTGGCGAGCCTGCAGTGCGAAGATTTCAAGGAAGGCGTGGCGCACTTCGTCGAGAAGCGCGCGGCTGCCTTCACCGGGAAATAGTTACGCTGTCGCGGTTTGCGGCTTGTTGAAGTCCGCGAATGTTTTTCCCTGCTCGGCCAGTTGTTTCAGGAGCGGTGCCGGTTCCCATAGTTCGCCATGCTGCTGCTCGAATTCCCGCACGCGATCGTAAACTTTCTTTAGTCCTACGGTATCCGCGTACCACATGGGGCCGCCGCGGTGAAGCGGGAAGCCGTAGCCGTTGATGTAGATGATGTCGATATCAACGGCGCGCAGCGCGTAGCCCTCTTCCAGGATGCGCGCGCCCTCGTTTACGAGTACATAGACGCAGCGATCCACAATCTCTTGCGCCGAGATTTGCCGTTGCGCGATTCCCGCCTCTGCAGCCCACGTTTTTACCATTGCCGCGACTTCGGGTTCGGGAATCGCTCGGCGATTCTCGTCATATTTGTACCAGCCTGCCCCGGTTTTCTGGCCGTAGCGGCCGAGTTCGCACAACTTATCCCCGGCCATCGCTTGCCGGATTCCCGGCTTCTCGAGATGGCGATACTCCTTGCGAATTCGCCAGCCGACATCGAGACCGGCGAGATCGCCTACCGCCAGCGGCCCCATGGCCATGCCAAATTCGTAGAGCGCGTTGTCCACGGCTTCGACACTGGCTCCTTCTTCGACTAGGAAGACGGACTCTCGAACATAGGGATGGAACATTCGGTTGCCGACGAAGCCGCGGCAATTCCCGACCAGAACGCCGACCTTGCCGAGTTTCTTCGACAGCTGCATGCAGGTGGCGATCACTTCCTTGCTGGTGGCCTTGCCGCGGACAATTTCTAACAGGCGCATCACGTTGGCGGGGCTGAAATAGTGCGTACCGATCACGAACTGGGGGCGGGAAGTCGAGGCGGCGATTTCATCGATATTGAGAGTGGACGTGTTGCTGGCCAGAATCGCACCGGGCTTGCAGACGCGATCGAGTTCGCCGAACACCTGCTTCTTGAGCGCCATGCCTTCGAATACGGCTTCGGTGACCATATCGGCGTTCTCGAAGCCGTCGTAGCTGAGCGTCGGTGTGATCAGCTTCAAGCGCTCGTCCACGAACTGCTGCGTAAAGCGGCCGCGCTTGACCGAAGTCTCGTAGTTCTTGCGGATATTGGCCATGCCGCGATCGAGAGCAGCCTGATCGGTTTCCTTCAGCAGCACGGGAATTCCGGCATTGGCAAAGACCATGGCGATCCCGCCGCCCATCGTTCCGGCCCCGACAACCGCGGCGCGATTTACGGGAATCAGCGGCGTATCTTTAGGAATATCGGGGATCTTGGCCACTTCGCGGTCGCCGAAGAAAACGTGGATCATGGCTTTCGATTGGTCCGAGAAGAGGCACTCCATGAACAACTTCCGCTCAGTCTTGCATCCTTCTTCGAAAGGCTGCTTCGTTGCAGCTTCGACAGCATTGATTGCCGCAAGCGGCGCCATCAAGCCGCGCTGCTTTTTGCGGGCCGCATCTCGAGCAGCCGCGAAAATGGCGGCATTTTGTTCCGGAGTGCCCAGCTTCTCGTTGCGCTCCCGCGTTTTCGGCGCCGGCTTCCCGGCGATTTCGCGCGCGAATGCCACAGCGCCTTTCAATAGATCGCCTTCGATCAGTCTGTCGATGATGCCGAGCTTTGCCGCTTCTTCGGTCTTGACGGGATTTCCGCCGGCGCACATTTCTACAGCTTTCTCGATTCCTGCAAGCCGCGGCAATCTCTGCGTGCCGGCGGCGCCAGGGATGATTCCCAGCTTCACTTCAGGCTGCCCGACCTGTGCGCCAGGCGACGCGACGCGGTAATGGCCAGACATGGCCAATTCGAGGCCGCCGCCGAAAGCGGTTCCGTGAATCGCCATCACGATTGGTTTACGCGAGTCTTCGATGCGCAGCAAAAGCGTGGGCAGATCGAGAGTGCCGGCTGGCTTTCCAGAGGTAATCTTTCCGAATTCCTTAATGTCGGCGCCGGCGACGAAAGTTCGGCCGCCACCAATCAGGACCGCCGCCTGCACATTCGGATCGGCGTTGATTTTGTCGATGGCGTCAGCAATTCCTTCCGGCACGCCGGGACTGAGGGCGTTCACTGGCGGATTGTTGATGGTGATAATCGCGATGCCATTGTCGGTAGTCAGTTGAACGAGGTCGCTCATAGTGGTTGCGGAGCCTGCCTTTCGAAGGATTCTCTAGACCGTCTTGGCGGCAAAACTGGCCGCGTCGATTGCCATGCGGGCGATGCGCTCTCGATGGTAGGTTGCATCGCCAAACATCGTCTCGCTAGCCTTGGCGCGCCGGTAATACAAGTGCAGATCATTCTCCCAGGTGAAGCCCATGCCGCCGTGAACCTGTATCCCGCGATTGCCCACGGTGCGGCATGCATCGCTGGCATACATCTTGGCGATCGAAACGGCGGTCGCGGCGTCAGCCGCATTCTGCTCGAGCGCCCATGCGGCGTAATAGACGGCCGAGCGTGAGCTTTCCGTCTCAAGATACATATCGGCGCATTGATGCTGCACCGCTTGAAACGTGCCGATGGGCTTGCCAAATTGCTTGCGTGTCTTGGCGTATTCCACCGTGAGGTCAAGGGTCCGCTGCATCCCGCCCACCATCTCAGCCACCAGCGCTGCGGTGGCGATACTGCGCGCTCGTGGTAAACCTGCCGAGTTGGCAAGTTTATCGCCGGGCGTATTCTTGAATTTCACGGAGTATTGCCGACGGGTGAGATCCAAGCCGGGCATCGACTTGATCGCAAGCCCTGCTGCCCGGGAATCAACCGCGAAGACGCCATTTCGCGCCACGACCAGCAGGGTATCCGCGACGGCCGCATCGGGCACGAACAGCTTCTCGCCGGTAAGTTTCCCGTCCGCCGACTCCAGGTGAATGTCGGCGGGATCCCAACTCGCGCCGTTTTCAAGGAACGCGACCGTGGCACGCGCTTCGCCGCGACAGATTGGCGCAAGGTATTTCTTCTTCTGCTCCGGACTTCCCGCGGCATCGATCAACGAGCCCGCTTGCACGACGGTTGTAAAAAACGGCCCCGGCAAAAGAGCCCGCCCGGCCTCTTCCATCAGCAGAATCAGTTCCACGATGCCGAGTCCGACGCCGCCGAATTCTTCCGGGTAAATAATCCCGGTGTAGCCTTGTTCCGCCAGCTTGGACCACAGCGCGGCGTCGTAGGCGGTATCGCTTTCGATCGAGCGTCGCACTTCCGTCATGGGGCATTCGCCGGCGAAAAACTTCCGTGCCGAGTCACGCAGAATTTCTTGGCTTTCGCTCAGTCCAAATTGCATCGCGGCCCTCAGTAGCTCCGTGGCAGTCCAAGAACAAAATGTCCGATGATATTGCGTTGTATCTCCGAAGTGCCGGCCTCAATCGTATTCCCGCGCGAACGAAGGTAGCCGTAAGACCACATCCCGTGATCAATCGATTCGTCGGCGTCGCCGGTCAGTTGGCCGTAGGGGCCTAGAAGCTCCTGCGCGACTTGTTGAAAGCGTTGATTCAGCTCGCTCCAAAAAATCTTCTGGATCGAACCTTCCGGCCCCGGCACGCCAGTAGCGCTGATCCGGCTGAAGGCCCGCATCTGATTCAAACGCATGATTTCGATTTCGCCGTAACATTGCGCCAATTTCTGCCGGATGATCGGATCCTGCGCCGCAGGAGCCCCGTTTCGCTGCGTCGAATGAGCCAACTCCGTGAGGCGCTCCATGTTGCGCTTGTAAATGATCTGCAGTCCGGCGCCAAACGACCCGCGTTCGTGCATCAGCGTGCCGATCGCCACATCCCAGCCCTGATTCACTTTGCCGACCACATTTGCAACGGGAATGCGGACATCGCGGAAGAAAACTTCGTTGAATTCAGTCTCGCCGGTCATTTGCCGCAGCGGACGGACATCCACACCCGGCGATTTCATATCCACAAGAATGACAGTGAGGCCTTTGTGTTTGGGCGCGGCCGGATCGGTGCGCACCACCAACTCGCACCAATCGGCCAGCCAGCCGTAGCTGGTCCAGATTTTTTGCCCGTTCACGACGTAGTGATCGCCGTCAAGACGCGCATCCATCTGCAACCCGGCGAGATCTGACCCCGCATTCGGCTCCGAGAATCCCTGGCACCAAATTTCTTCCGCGCTGAGAATATTTCGCAAATATCGTTTCTTCTGTTCTTCCGTTCCGAAAGCTATGATGGTGGGACCAATCAGCCCGAGACCCAACACATTCGCCAACGGCGGCGCCCCCGCGCGCGCCATCTCCTGCCAAAAAATCACCTGGTGCATCAAGCCAGCGCCGCGCCCGCCATATTCCTTGGACCACGAGATCCCGGCCCAGCCGGCATCAAAAAGCTGCCGCTGCCATTTGCGCAGAAACTCAAAGCGCTGGTCGAGCGATTCCTCGCGCGTGTGCTCCCACTCGCGCGGTACGTTCGCTTCGAGCCACGCGCGCAATTCATCGCGGAAGCTCGCTTCTTCACGAGTCAGATTCAGATCCATGTCCGAAATACTCCTGCAACCTAGACGTTTCCGACCGATTCCGGGCGGATGGTGTTCTGCCCAGCCCAATATTTCTTGCGCAGCTCTTTCTTCAGCACTTTGCCCGTGCCCGTCTTCGGCAATGCGTCGAAGAATTCCACCGACCGCGGGCACTTGTAGTGCGCCAGCTGCGATCTGCAAAACTCGATGATATCGGCCTCGCTGGCTTTCGCGCCCGGCTTCAACACCACCAGCGCCTTGGGCAGTTCGCCCCACTTCGCGTCTGGCACCGGAATCACCGCGACTTCATAGATTGCCGGATGCGCCGCCAGCGCCTTTTCAACTTCAAGCGAAGAGACATTCTCTCCGCCGCTAACGATGATGTCCTTCTTGCGATCGACGATCAGCAGATAGCCGTTCTCGTCAATAGTGGCCATGTCTCCAGTGTGAAACCACCCACCGCGCATGACTTCCGCGGTGGCTTCAGGCTGATTCCAATAGCCGGCCATCACTCCATCGCCGCGCGCGACGATTTCTCCCATCGTCTTGCCATCCCGCGGCACGTCCTTTCCTTCCGCGTCCACAACGCGCATCTCCGTGCCGGGAATCGCGTAGCCCGTCATCGCCTGGCCAATGAATTTCTGCTCTCCCTGCCAGTCGGTGCCCGGCTTCGCGACGGAAGTCGAAAGCGTCGGCGAAGTTTCCGTCAAACCATAGCCAGAGAAGCATAGACACCCGAGCTTCTGTTCAACTTCGCGCACCAGTGTCGGCGACGAAGCTGCTCCGCCGATGCTGATTCGGTCCAGGCTGCTGAGATTGTATTTTCCCAGCGCCGGAGAATGAATCAAGGCCAGCGCCATGATGGGCACGAGCCCCAGCCCCGTCACCTTTTCCTGTTCGATCAGCCGAAATATTTCTTCGGCGTCAAATTTCTGCATCATGACGTGCTTGCCGCCCAGTTGCGTAATGAAATGCGCGGCGCCCCAGCCGTTGGCGTGGAAAAGTGGAATCGCATGAAGGTGATTCATGTTTATGGCCGGATTGAAACTCAAGCAAGTGTAAAGCCCGTTCAAGTAAATGTTGCGGTGCGTGAGCATCACGCCCTTGGGATTGGCGCTCGTGCCGCTGGTGTAAAAAAGCTCGCCAACCGCGTTCTCGTCGAAGGTCATGATGTCGGGTTGGTAAGGCTCGGAAGCCGCGAGCATCGCATCGTAATTTTCTCGCGCCAGCCAGTCGCGATCCGGTGCGCCGTCAAGAAGCACTATGGATTTCAGCGAAGGCACGCTCGCGCGGAACGAATCCACCACCGGCAGGAACTCGTTCTCGACAAAAAGTATCGTGGCCGAGGCATCGTTGAGCACGAATGCCTGTTCTCGCGGCGCCAAACGTATGTTCAGCGGCAGCAAAATCGCGCCCGCTTCCAACACGCCGAAGTAAGCCTCCAGCAGTCGGTGGCAATTCAGACTCATGAATGCAACTCGATCGCCGGGCTTCACCCCCGCCTGTCGCAATGCTCCCGCAAGTCTGGCTGCTCTATCCCCGAATTGCGCGTATGTAAATCGCGAGCCTTTGCAAACAATAGCCGTCGCATCGGGGAACTGCTGCCGCGCGTATCGCAGAAACCTTACTGGCGTGAGAGGAACGATCATAGCGCGACGTCCGCCGGCTAGGCGGTTTGGCCTCCATCAACCACTAGAACATGCCCGGTCACAAAATCCGAAGCGTCGGAAGCGAGAAACACCGCCGCGCCTTTCAAATCGTTCTCCGATCCAAATCGTCCGAGCGGAATGCGTTTCAGAAACGCGTCCTTGTTGCGTTCGATCACCACTTCCGACATATGTGTGGGGAACCAGCCAGGGGCGATGGCGTTCACGTTGATATTATGACGCGCCCACTTGCATGCCAAGTCCTTCGTAAAGGCGATCACCCCGCCTTTGCTGGCGTGATAGCCGGTGGCGGGAAGCTCGGGAGGCGCGCCGCGAAATCCAGCCACGGAGGCGATGTTTATAATTTTTCCGCGCTTCTGGCGGATCATAACCTTGCCCGCGGCCTGCGAGAACAAAAACGTGCCGGTCAAATTCGTCTCGATTACTTTATTCCAGGCTTCGAGCGGCATGTCCTCGACAGGAGCGCCCCAGGAAACGCCGGCGTTGTTGATGAGAATATCGATTTTGCCGAACTCGGCGACGCTGCGGTCCACCACGTCCTGGATATTCGCAGGGTCCCTCACATCGCAAGCGAGAGCCAGCGTCTTCACGCCGAGCTCTGCGAACTGCGTCGCCGCCTGCTCGCAGCGATCTTTCTTTCGCGCACACAGCACTAAATTGACGCCGGACTCCGCAAACGCCTCGGCCATCTGCCGCCCGAGCCCCGCCGCTCCGCCGGTGACGATGGCTACACGCCCGCTAAGATCAAACAGTTGTTTGACGCTTGCCAACTCTCACGGCCTCCACGAAAGGGGACTGCATGGTAGGAACTCCGGAAGGGAATTGCAACCGGCAATCGAACTATGCACCCGTTGTCACGCGAGAACCTGACTTCAGGGCCGATGCGCGATGCTTTAGACGGAAACGGCGCGCCGCGATAGCGCGCCGCTCCCGCGAAAACGCATCTTCAGAAGATGAACCGCGCTCCGAGTTGGAATTCGCGCATCGGCAGAGCGGACGTAAATCCCAGAGGCGTGCTGGGTGAAAGCTTCGCGCTCCCGTGGACGTTAAAGGTGGTAAAGCCGGGCGTGAGTCCGAAGAAAGGGCCGACCTCATTATTCACGCTGGCGTAGTTGGTCCGGTCGAAAAGATTGAATGCCTCGGCCGTGATACGCAGCGACACCTTTTCCGCGAGCTTGTGTTCCCAAGCTAGCCGCATGTCGAAATCGACCAGGTTCGGTCCGAGGCCGCTATCGCGGGGCGCGCCGACCGGACGCTCGTTGGTGGTGTGGTTGTTCCCATTTACCTCGCCGCCTGCGAGCAGATTGAACGGATGGCCGCTGCGGTACGTGAAGATAGGGGCAAGCTGGAAGCCCGACAGCACGGAGTTCTTCCACGGACTGTTGAACACGCCCGCGACGACAAGTTTATTCCTTTCGTCGAACTCCGACACAGCGCGGTCCGCCTCCAGATTCGTGGGATCTTGCGGACCGTAGTCGGTGTTGAAGTCCGTCGAGGTGTCATAGGCTTTGCTGTACGTGTAATTCCCGAACAGCGTGAAATTGTTGCTGAAGCGTTTCTTCACCTCAATGATCCCGCCTTCGTACAGCGCATTCGCAGCCGATGAATATTGGTTGTTCTGCACAATCAGCGGGTTCACGAAGCAGGCCGAGCCCGGCTGGCCGAAGCCGTTGAATGTAATCGCGCAGGGATAGACTCCGCCGGCGCCGGCTCCGGTCTCGAATCCAGCGTAAGGATCAGTCGAGGGGCCTTCGTTCCAATTCTTGTACGTCACGCTCTTACCGTTCGCCAGCGTGATAGTGCTCGTCGGTGTTGACGGTTGAAGATTGGTATCAATCGCCACCGGCAGCCGGGAAGTGTGCGAATAGATGCCGCTGATCGAAATCGAGAACCCCGGGCTAGCTCGCGCTCGATGCCAAGGGACAGCTGTTGGGAGTACGGAGGCTTATAGTTTGGCGGGTTGCTGAACAGCACCGTCAATGGGGCCAGCGGCCCGCTGTTGGCTTGAATGATCCCAAGCGGCGCGACGTCTGCTGCAGTCACGCAAGATAGCGCGCCCGGAGGCGGCGTGGTGCAGCCGATCGCGCCTCCGTTCGGGCCCGCGGCAAACAGCGTCTGGAACACCGTCGGCGCAGTAGCGAGCGGAAGTCCGGACGGATTGATCGGATCAACATAGATCGAAATATACCGCGTGCACGGAGAACCGCCAGTCCCAGGGAAGATTGGCGAGCCCGCGAACGCAATGCCACAAGTTATTCACGACGTTGTTGACTTGATCGGGAACCTGGCCCGCGTTGTGCTGGTTCTCAACCGTGCTGCGATTCTTATTCAATACGCCCAGGCTCAGATCCACTTGGGGAATCTGCGAGTCAACCGGGCCGTAGAAAATGCCGTAACCTCCGCGGATGACGGTCTTGTGGTCCTTGAAGGGGTCCCATGCGAACGAAACGCGCGGCCCGATGTCACCGTAATAGGTATTCAGAGGCTGGAACTGCGAGTCGATTTCGTATCGTGCGCCGAAGTTGAGCGTGAAGTTGGGGGCGATCATCCACGAATCCTGCCAATACAGCCCGGTGAGCGGACGCGTGTAAGCCGGGTAGTCGGGATCGCCGAAACTTTGCTGGTAGACTTGCGGCAATCCGAACGATGCGGACTCCAGAGAAGTCAAACCCGTGGGAGTCAGGAACGGACTTAGCAAGTCGCCCGGCAACGTGCCAAATACAAAACGGCCGGGCATAAACGTGTGCGACTCGCTGTGGTTCCCGCGCAGAACTTCGGACGCTCCAAATTTCATTGTGTGCCGGCCGCGAACCATGGTCACGTTGTCGGCGATCTCCGGCCGCCGAAGAATGGTGAAGTTAGGAAGGAAAATGTTCGTACCCAAATTGTTCGCATATCCGGAGATTTGGAGCCCGATTTGCGCAGGCTCGTTCGGAACTACGTTGAAACTATCGTAGTCCCACTGCGCGCGGAATTCGTTTGTGGTTCGCGTGCTGAATTGGTGATACCACGCACCCTGGATGTTGTCGTCGTAATTGTGGATCGAGCTGCCTGCCGAGAAACCGGTCAGAGATTGTACGTCCGGATTTTCTTCCAGATCGTGGGCGTACCGAAATGTCAAAAAGAGCTGATCGGTGT
>CAVVLE010000008.1:0-23143 GCA_963748865.1 uncultured Acidobacteriota bacterium
AGCCCAGACTTCCCCGGTGAATCGGAATCTCTCGAGGTATTCAAAGAAAGGCTCGCGGATGTTGCGGAAAACCGGATGGCGGCGAAGAAAATCGATTTCCTCGCGCGTGAAATTCACATTTTCAAGAAAATCGAGGACCTGTTCGAGGCCCGCCGCAACAAGATAGTTCCGGCGGTGCGGAAGATTGCGAACGAACAACTCGAACGTGGCGCACGCGTCGAAGCCGGTCTGCAGATAGCCCGCGGCCATGGTCAATTCGTAGAGGTCGGTCAGAAGCCCCGAGTGCTCACGCATTGGCCGTGCATCGCTCAATGGGTTTAAGGCTGTTGCCGGCGCGTTCACGTATAGCTCATTCCCTGAATCGGGACAAAAAGACGAAACCCCCAAGCCGCCGCATCGCGAACGATGCGGGCTATCCCTTGGGGGCTCGTCAATTCACCTTTGGGTGATCTTTGCGCCGGAAATCCCTATTTCAGAACGGCGTCTTTGAAAGCCTTGGCCGCGCGGAGCCGGACAACGGTCTTCGCCTTGATCTTGATCGCTTCGCCGGTAGCCGGGTTGCGCCCCATGCGCGCTTTGCGATGAGCTTTCACCGCCCGACCCAATCCGGGAATGACAAATTTGCCGGCGCCCTTCGCTTCTTTTACCGCCAGCTTGAAAAGTTCGTCAAAAAAATCGCCGATTTTCTTCTTCGGCACTTCCAGCTTTTCGGCCAGATGCGCCACAATCTTGGACTTGCTCATTGGGCTTGCCATCGAGTTTCAAATTCCTCCTCAGAATTAAGTTGATTACGATTCAGGGCTGCCGGACTGCGCAAGGCACTATAGCCGCAGCATCCGCTTTGCGCAAGCGGAAACACTAAAAAAGCCCGGAAAATCGCTATTTTTGCGAATCGCCTCTGCCGGGCGCCCAGTTGTTTCAATGCCGCGCAAAACGGTCGTAGAAAATCGCCACCGATTTGATGCCGCCGAAGTAATTCTCGAGCGAGATGTGCTCATCCGGGGCATGCGCGTTTTCATCCGGCAGCCCGAAGCCCAGCAGCACGCACGGCACGTTGAAGGTGTCGTGCATCTGCGTGACGAACGGAATCGAACCGCCTTCGCGGATGAACACCGCCTTCCTCCCGAATCCCTGCTCCAGCGCGTGCATCGCTTTCTGAAAAATCGGATGCGAATAAGGCGCCACCCACGGCTTGCCCATGCTCAGCACTTCGAATTTGCATTTCACCGTGTCTGGCAGCAACTTGCGGATGTATTTCTCCACCATCTTGGCAATTTTCGGCGGATCCTGATTCGGCACCAGCCGCGTGGAGAGCTTCGCGTGGGCCTTTGACGGGATCACCGTCTTCGCGCCCTCCTCCATGTAGCCGCCCCAGATGCCATTCGTCTCCATCGTCGGCCGGCACCACAACTGCTCGGGAATCGTGTATCCCTTTTCGCCGCAGAGAGCCGGCGCGCCCACATTCTTGCGAAAATCCTTCTCGCGCCACGGGAGCGAATTCAGCGCTTTGCGCTCCGTGCGCGAAATTGTGGCCACGTCGTCGTAAAATCCCGGCACCGTGACATGAAAGTTCTTGTCATGCAGCTTCGCGATCATCTCGGCGAGGATCGTCAGCGGATTCGGCACCGCGCCGCCAAATACTCCGGAGTGCAGATCCTGCACGGGCCCGGTGATCTCGAGCTGATAATAATTCAGGCCGCGAAGGCCATACGTAATCGACGGCACGCCCTTGGCCAGCATGCTCGTATCCGACACAACCAGCGCATCGGCCTTCAATTGGTTGCGGTGCTGCACCACGAAATCCCACAGGCTTACGCTGCCGACTTCCTCTTCCCCCTCGATCATCACTTTCACGTTCAGCGGCAACTCGCCTTCGGTCTTAAATAGCGCTTCAAGCGCCTTCAAATGAATATGCACCTGCCCCTTGTCGTCAGCCGTGCCGCGGCCAAAAAGATTCCCGTTGCGCACGGCAGGTTCGAAGGGCGGCGAGCTCCAAAGATTCAGTGGTTCCGCCGGCTGCACATCGTAATGCCCGTAGAAAAGAATCGTGGGCCGCCCGGCAATCTGCTTCGATTCGGCGTACACAAGGGGATGCATCTTCGTCGGATAGATCTCGATCTTTTCCATACCCGATGAGCGCAGCTTTTCCGCCAACCATTTCGCCGCGCGCTCGATGTCCGGCTTGTACTCTGACTTGGTGCTGACGCTCCGAATGCGCAGAAACTCGGTGAGCTCCTCGAGATTCTGATCGCGATGGTTCTCAATGTATTCCAGAAAATTCATCAATACGCTCCCAGGTTAGCTAGGATGATGGACGCCGGTGATGCGCGACGCGTTACCAGCAGAGGTGTTTTGTCCCCAAGTCGCAAACCGTCATTCTACGGAAGCAGCCCACATCCCAGCAAGCTCAAATGGCGTCGAACTCGATTCGCGGCTCGAGCTCCAAAGGCCTGCCGAAAATGCCCGTAGTATGCCGGCGCCCGCGGCGCAGCGAGACATTTTGGGCACCTCCCGACAAAAGTGCAGTTGACCCGCATCCCCGCCAAGCGCACGATTGCCTTGTGGAGACTGTAGCGCCCAGCCCGCCCGCTCGCCGCAGCACACGCGTCTTCACGCGCATTCCCGTGCGCGCCGCGGGCAAGTCCGCTGAAGGCCGCAAATTCCGCGAGAACAGCCAAACCATCGTCGTCAATGCTCATGGCGCGCTGCTCTACGTTCAAGCGGAAGTCGAACTCGGCACCGACATTCTTCTGATCAATCCGGTCACCGAAGAAGAGCAGGAATGCCGCGTCGTTTTCATCGGCGACCTTTCCGACAAAGGCCAGCGCATCGGCGTCGAATTCCTCTCGCCCGCCCCGCATTTCTGGGGCGTGGATTTCACCCCCACCGATTGGCCCGGCCGCGCCCCAGGCGCACCCGTCCGCTGAAAGCAATCCGCTCAAATTTCAATAAATGAGATCGTAGGGGCGTCCGCTCAGGCGGACTGCGCCCGCCGGCGTACGTCCAGAGAGGTGGAAACCAAATGTGTAGCGGCGAACTACTTGTAGAGGGACTTAACAAACTCAGGCCTGAGCACCTGCAATAGATTGCTGTAGTCGTCGGTCCAAAGCAAAGGCGCCCTGCTCAGCGGCACAGGCGTCGCAAATTCCTTCATCTTCGGCAGAGCCAGACTCGCCGGATTCCTCGAAAGGAAAATCCACCGCGCCCCTCCGGTTGAGACGGCGACGCTGCTCATCTGCTGCGAATTCCCGAGCGCTACCACGACGGGAGCCAGATCCAGATACCAATTCGAGATGTGGAAAGCGACCACGCTATCCGGCCCGCGCAATTCCCTGGTGTAAATCTCCATGGCCTCGCGCGTCAGCAAATGCAGCGGAATTGCATCGCCGCGAAATGCATCCACAATCAACACATCGTATTTCTGCGGCTGGCCCTGCGACAGTTCATGCTCGAGCGAGAGTCGCCCATCGCCCACCTGCGTTTCCACTTTCGCCGGCGAATCCTTCACGAAAGTAAAATACGGATGCGGACCTTCGGAGAAATGAATCACCACCGGATCGATCTCGTAGAAGCGATAGAAATCGCCGGCGCGCCCGTAAGCCGCCAGCGTCCCCACGCCCATTCCAATCAACCCCACGCGCAGCGGCTGCGACCCGCTCGCTCCCCTCGGAAAATCGTCGAGTAACATGCCGATGCCGGTCTTGCGGCTGTAATATCCGGTCGGCTCGTCGCGCCTCCCCGGATCAAGAAATTGAGAGCCGTGCTGCACTGCGCCGCTCTGCATGCGTAGCGCATCGAACGTTTTCACAACATACTTGACTCCGAAAAAGTTGCGGTCACGCAGAAGCGCATAATCCGCATCGCTGCGTATCCGTTGCAGAGCAAAGAATCCGAAGACGCACACCGCGGCGAGCGCCGCGGCGGGAATCCACGGGAAATTCGGAGCGATGGCAGCTGCTCCACGGCTTTTCCGCCGCTGATAAATAAGCGCAAGAATCAACAGAACACCGAGCGTTACGAGCCCCTGACGCTGTGTCAGCAAAGGCTTGAGGAATACTCCCATGATCGCCAGTGCCGCAAGCCATGCCGTTCGCTCCGTGCGTCCGCGGCGATCCTCCATCAGGAACGCCCAAATCAGCAGCGCCCCGCACCCGATCAATGCGATCTGAAATTCCCACAGCCCGCGGAAGATGACAGGCGCAATCAGCACCACAATCACGCCTCCGAGTGCTCCGCCCGTCGCCACTAGCAAAAAAAAAGCGGTGAGATGGCGTGCGGCTGGCTTCGATCGCGCCAATTCTCCATGACAAACCATACAAACCGAAAAAAGCGCCAGTGAAAAAATACCGATCTGCCGCAGCGCCGCGACGTTCGCGCCGGCAGCGATTGCCTTCATCCCCTCGCCGAGGCCCAGCGCATAGAGCGGGATGAAAACGACTCGCCGGTACCAGCGATCGCTATCGAAAGTGATGATGAATGACAGAAGGTAAAGACTGAGCGGCACGACCCAGAGCAATGGAATCACGGCAATGTTCTGGCACAGCAGATTGGTCGTCGCGAGAAGCATCACCGAGGAGCACGTCGCGAGCGCGATCCAAACTGCGTAACGCGCGGGCCCGGGAGCCGCCGCGAATTCTCCAACCGCCGAGCGAGGCGTTGGAATTTCGTAGTCCGCCGGAACGTCGCTGCGGAATCGCCACGCCACCGCTGCGCACGCCAGCGCGAACAGCACGAAGCCACACGACCAAACTAGCGCCTGATACTTGATCGTGAAAAGCCATTCCACCAGGAACGGATAGCTCAGCAGACCTAGCAGCGAGCCCACGTTCGAGAGCGCGTAGAGACGATAGGGCGATTTCCCGCCGTGGCTGCGCGCAAACCAGTTCTGCAGCAGCGGGCTCGTGGTCGAGAGGAGAAAAAACGGCAGCGCCACCGTGAGGCTTAGCAGCTCCAGAATTTTTGCGACAGGATTGTCTCCCGGCTCCAGCTTCCACGCTGCGCCCGGGGTGATCGGCGTTCCCCACTTCAACCAGAGAATAGACATGACGCCGAGTGTGGTGCAGAGCAACGCGATGTGAATGCGGCTCTGTATTCGCGCCTGGCGCCGGCTCGATAACCAGTGCGCATAACCGTATCCGAGCAGCAGGAGAACCTGGAAGAAGAACAGGCTTGTGTTCCACACCGAAGGTCCGCCGCCGAAGCGAGGCAGAATGTATTTTCCGATGACGAGCTGAACCTGGAAGAGCAGAAACGCGCTAAGAAATATGACTGCGCCGTAAAAGAGCGCCAAATTCCGCTCTGGCGGAATGCCGGCGGATTCGCGCGGCAATTCCGCGGTTGGCGCTTCGAATTCTGCGACTTCGTACAACTGAGCCATCTTAAGAGTCTTTCAAATCGAGGCACTACCGGGCAACTGGCTGGAAGTCCCGGCATGACACAGTAGTTACGGCGCGGTAGTTGTCGCAGCACTTACTGAAGCGGAAGCGCGGCGGCGCTGCAGCCAGTCGCCCACACGCCATGTAAGAAGGAGAAAGACCAGCGCGGCGTAGAGCAGCGGCTTGCGAACATCGGATTTCACGAGCCAGTAGTAATGAATCACCCCGGCGATTGCGCTGATATAGATGGCGCGATGAATCATTTGCCAGCGCCTGCCGCCGAGACGCCGGATCCAGCCCGCCGTGGACGTGAGCGCGAGAGGAATCATGAGCACAAAGGCGGTAAAGCCTAGCGTGATGAAGCGCCGCTTCTCGACGTCTTTGATCATCTCAGCGAAATCGAAGAATTTATCGAGCCAGATGTAAGTGGTGAAGTGCAGGCAGCCATAAAAAAACGCAAAGAGACCAAACATGCGCCGGAAGCGAATCAATTCCGGCAGGCGCAGCACTTTTCGCAGCGGCGTTACCGCCAGCGCGATGATCAAGAAACGCAGCGTCCAATCGCCTGTCGCGTGCGTGATGCGCTCGATCGGATTCGCGCCGAGACCGTGATGCAGCCCTTGCCAGACCAGCAACCCGGCCGGCACAAGGCACAGAGCAAACACCGGCACTTTCGTCCATTTATTCGCGAAGAGGGAATGCACGCGGCGGCTCCGGCTCAGTAATACTTTTTCAAATCCATGCCGCTATAGAGGCTCGCGACCTGGTCGCCATAGCCGTTGAACATCTGCGTGGGCCGCTTGAAGAAATCGCCGAGCCGCCGTTCTTTCGCCTGGCTCCAGTTCGGGTGATCGACGTTGGGATTCACGTTGGAGTAGAAGCCGTATGCAGCCGCGTAGGCGAGATTCCAGGTGGTCGGCGGCTGCGACTGCACGAAGCGGATTTTCACCAGCGACTTGATGCTCTTGAAGCCGTACTTCCACGGGAGCACCATGCGCACCGGCGCGCCATCCTGATTCGGCAGATTTTCGCCGTACATCCCCACGGTGAGCAGCGCGAGCGGATTCATGGCTTCATCGAGACGCAGACCTTCGACGTAAGGGAACTCGATTCCGGCCCAGCGGCCTTGTGGCATTTGTTTCGGATCGTAGTAGCTCTCGAATGCAACGTATTTCGCTTTTGCCGTCGGCTCGACCAGCTTTGCCAGCGCGCTGAACGAGAAGCCGATCCACGGCACCACGATCGACCACGCCTCGACGCAGCGGTGCCGGTAAATCCGTTCTTCGAGTGGCGCAAGTTTCAGAATTTCGTCCATCGTGAACTTGCGCGGCTTCTTCACTTCGCCTTCGACGGAGACCGTCCACGGCGACGTTCGGAAATTCTTGGCATTTTGCGCCGGGTCTTCTTTCCCCGTGCCGAATTCGTAGAAATTGTTGTAAGTCGTAACGTCGTTGTAGGGCGTCTGCGGCTCGGTGGTACTGAACGGGCTCTTCGAGGAAACATTCAGTTTCGTCCCGGCATAGGCTATCTGGCGGGGCGACAACAAATCGAGAATTTTCGTGCCTGCGACAGCTGCGGCTCCGGCCAGAGTCATTCCTTGCAAGAACTTTCGCCGATTGATGTACACGGATCGCGGGGTCACATCCGAGTATTTCAATTCGTCCTGGCGCTTGACCAACATGGCTCCCTTGCCGCTCCCGGTGCCTACTTATGATACGCACGAGACTGGCTGATTAGATGTCCGGACACGTACAAAGTTCCTCGGAGTTTACGGAGCGCTCTTCGATCATGTGTCTCTTCAGGCGAGCCGGCGTTACACGCGTTGCGGCTAAAATTCGGCCTGCGTGAAGAGCCGCCGCTTGGCTACTTCGACCAGCGCGAGGTATGTCACCGTGGAAATCGCGAGAAAGGCAAAGTACGGAAGCGGCAGAGGCGTGAATCCCAATTCGTGAGCGAGCGGCGAATAGGGTAGCCAGATCCCGATAATCACGACAAGGATCGTGGTGATCGCCAGCGGTGTGCTCGGACGGCTCTTCAGCGGATTGCCCATCGTCCGAATCACGAAAAGCACGAGCGTCTGTGTGGCGAGCGACTCGACGAACCAGCCGGTGTGAAATTCCGGCTCGCCGGCGTGGAAGTAGTGCAACAGAACGTAGAACGTGAGGAAATCGTAGATCGAACTGATCGGCCCGATATAGAGCATGAAATCTCGAATAAGCTTCATGCTCCAGCGGCGCGGCTTGCGAACATAATCCTCGTCCACGTTGTCCGTTGGAATCGTGACTTGCGCTGCATCGTAGAGAAAATTGTTGAGCAGGATCTGCGTGGGAAGCATCGGCAGGAATTTCAAGAAAATCGAAGCGCCCGCCATGCTGAACATGTTTCCGAAATTCGAGCTTGTGCCCATCAGCAGGTACTTCAGCACATTGGCCGATGCCCGGCGGCCTTCGACGATGCCTTGGTGAAGCACATTCAGGCCGGGCTCGAGAAGAATGATGTCGGCCGCCTCGCGAGCCACATCTACGGCGGACGAGACCGAAATTCCCACGTCGGCCGCGCGCAGCGACGGGGCGTCATTGATTCCGTCGCCCATGTAGCCGACCACGTGGCCGCGCAGTTTGAGCGCATGAATGATGCGGTGTTTCTGCATCGGCGAGACGCGCGCAAAGACCGTCGCTTCTTCGGCCAGATGCTGCAAGGCGGTATCGGTGGTGTGCTCGAGGTCGTCGCCGAGAATGATCGTGGGATTTGCGAGACCCACCTGCTCGCAGACGTGGCGTGCGACGAGTTCGTTGTCGCCCGTTAGAATTTTGACCGTGACGCCGTCGCGTTCCAGCGCCGCAAGCGATGCGGCAGCGTCGGGGCTCGGCGGATCAGCGAACGCGAGGTAGCCGGCGAGAACGAGTGAATTCTCATCGTCCTTCGTATAGCGCTCGCGCGCATCGATTTCGCGATACGCCGCGGCGAGCAACCGAAAGCCCTGGCTGCTCAGCTCGTCGAAAGTCTTTCGGCAGCGATGCAGCGCGTCGGGATCGAGCGGAATCACGCGGCCGTCCGCTTCGTAAGAATTGCAGACGGCGAGAATTCCTTCCGGCGCGCCTTTCGTGATCAGCAGATGTTTCGCGGCGGAATCATTTTTCTTCTCGATTACAACGGAAAGGCGGCGGCGATCGAAGTCGAAGGGAATTTCATCGCGCTTCACGTAAGCCTCAGCATCCGGCCGGTCGATCTTCAAGATTGCGACGTCGAGAGGGCTGCGAATGCCGGTTTCAAATTTGCTGTTGATGTAAGCGAGCGAGAGCGGCTTGTCCGAGGGCTTGCCGAGATAATCCACCGAGGAATTGAGAACCATCTGCCCGGTGGTCAGTGTGCCGGTCTTGTCGCTGCAGAGGGTGTCGATCGTCCCGAAATTCTGAATTGCGGGAAGATGCTTGACCACCACCTGCTTGCGCGCCATGCGTACGGCTCCGCGCGCGAGCGTGACCGAAGAAATCATGGGCAGAAATTCGGGCGTCAATCCGACCGCGAGCGCCACGGCGAAAACGAAAGATTCAAATGCGGGCCGGTGCATAGCCACGCGCACAACGAGGATAAATAGAACCAGAAAAAACACCGTGCGCGAGATCAGCAGACCAAATTGCTTCATGCTGCGCTCGAAGTCGGTTTCTTCCGGCCGCATCGCCAGCCGATCGGCGATCGCTCCGAAAATGGTCTGCGAGCCGGTCTTCAGAATCTCGGCGGTAGCGGTGCCGCTGACTACCGATGTTCCGAGGAACACGAGATTGAGCGCGTCGGGGCCGGTCGAAGGTTGCCCGGCGCTCAGCTTGGCCTCTTTTTCGACGGGCATCGATTCGCCGGTCAGCGCGGATTGCTGGACGTAGAGATCGCGCGCTTCGATCAGCTTGCCGTCTGCGGGGACGAGATCTCCGGCGGAGAGCCGTACCAGATCGCCTGGAACGATTTCGCGGCGCTTGATTTCCTGCCACGTGCCGTCGCGGAGGACGGTAGCGGTCGGCGTGACGTTTTCGCGAAGCTTCTCGATGGCCTTTTGCGAGCGGTAGGTTTGAATGAAATTGATGGCGACGCCGAGGGAGATGATGACGAGAATTACGGTTGCGTCGGTCGCATCACCAAGCGCGAATGATGCCGCGCTGGCAATGAGCAGGATGATGACCAGCGGATTCAGAAAAAGGAGGAGCAGCTCGAGAATTGGTCCGCTGCGTTTTTTCGGCGCCGGCTCGTTCGGCCCGAACTGCTTGAGGCGGTCGGCGGCCTCGCGCGAGGAGAGACCCGCGGAGACCGTGGGAGCTGCGGGAGTTGCCGCCATCAAACTTTCCTCGATACGAGCATCAGATTTTCGCCGTAGAGAATTGCAGGCGAGAGAAGAGTGCGGCGAATTTCCTTGTTGCGTTCGCGCTGCGCTGCGGATTTTTCCTTGCGGAAGGCGATCAGAGTGTAGAGCCATATCCACGGCGCGAAGATTGAGTACACATAGCTGATTGGTTTTGTGTGCGTCGCGCCGACGGTTACCAGCTGGAAGCCGCTGGTGTGCAGCAGGTAGCGCAGCTCGGGAAATGTCCGCAGGCCGATGTGATGCAGCGGATGGCGCGCGGATTCATCGAGCGGGCGCGGATCGCAGTTGTAGAAGCCGCTGCCGAAGAAACGCATCCGCGAGCGTAGCGAGATCACATTCGGCGTCGTGACGATCAGCATTCCGCCCGGCTTGATGAGGCGATGCATCTCGCGGAGGAAGGCGAATGCGTCCTCGAGATGTTCGATGCCTTCGACGCAGAGGATGAGATCGAAGCTCGCATCGGGCCAGGGCAGCGGGCGCGTAATGTCGGCGAGCCGGAAGCGGCCGTCGAGAGCGGCGCGCGCGGCGGGCGAGAGTTCGTCGACCATATCCACGCCGGAGATTTCGAAGCCGAGCTTGGCGAGCTCGATGGAAACTTCGCCATCGCCGCAGGGCGCGTCGAGGATTTTCCCGCCGCGAGGCAGGCCCAGCGCCGGCACGCGGCGCAAAACTGAGGCGTAGATTCTGGGGCAGCTCGGTGATTTCATAGCGTTTGCCGCGCGATTTCTGACCGAAACAAGGGTTCAGTTAAAACCTTCCGTAAGTTATTGAAAACAAAGAGTGGAGCCTATTTCTAACCGAAACATTTTAAAGACCGCCCAGGTGGTGCGATTAAGCGGTTTGGTGAGAGTTGGGAGCTCGAGCGGGCTCTTTTCGATCGCCAACTCGTGCTTTGTATTGTGGCGCCAATTTTTCATGCTTGCCGCTCCTCTAATCACCGTAGCATGGATTCGCGGAAAATTCATGGGCCGGAGTCTGTGGAACGCGGTGCGGAGGCGGGCTGCGATTGCGTGCAGCGGCGGCAACGGGCGTCTTGCGGCTCGAGATGAAATGTGTCGGGCTAGAGAGTGTGTGCAGAACCGGAGAAACAAAACCTCAGCGGCTAAAGCCTTATTGATATCGCGACATTTGCGGCACGACTAAAGTCATGCCCTGACAAATCTCGGGGTTCTCACGCACACCCTAAAGCCCGCGAATGCTTTAGATAGTTATGTCGGAGGTAAAGTTCCGACCCCCTGAAAACCTCGGCCTGAACTTAAGTTAGGAGCGTGCGGGCGAATTAGAGCATTCGACCCGCGGATGCCAATCGAGTAAAATCAGAACTTCGCGCCCGTAACTCAGCTGGATAGAGTATCTGCCTTCGAAGCAGAGGGTCGGGGGTTCGAATCCCTCCGGGCGCGCCATTCCTCATTTTTCGCTCTAGCGAAGATCAGATCGAACGGCTTCTTATACGAAGGATAGATATTTACAGCGTCCACTGCGCAGTTCGAAAGCACCATTCTGAGCAATTTGGCTTTTTCCGGGGCAGGTTGACTAACATACAGAAAATGCGCCTTATTCGCGAGTTCGAAAATCCTGACGGCATCAATCATTCTGTCCGGGTTTGCGCTCGCAAGACCCTGAATCTCGAGCGATACATGCTGTTCCTCGGCAATCCATTCCGCTGATTTCCGCGTCCAGAATTCCTCGCTGATTTTGCCGTCCAGTTTGTCCAAGTACGATTGATCGAGCCGGTGACGCACCGCACTCAACCTCTGCTTCAAGCGTTCGCCCTGCTGCTTCCTAATCGCTTCGTCGCGGCCTTTATCGGTGAGCAAGGACTTTTCGAGCTGCGCCAGAACGTCGTCGGGAATGTGAATGTCCTGGAGGACCTTTCCCAGCCGGGAGCCAAGTTCCTCTTCGCGGAAGTAGGGCAGCTCGCACTTGCCGCGAAATCCGGTGCAACGGTAGTAGGTGTAGCGGTTCTTCTGGATTTCCGCCGTCACCATGCAATCGTCGTAGGCACAGCGGAGCAGTCCGGAAAAGGCAAAGTCATGCTTCCGGTACTTGGGTTTGTTGTGTCCGCGAAAGACAGCTTGCACCTGCTCGAACAGTTCGGCGCTGATGAGAAGAGTCTGCGTGCCACTGTAGAGCTTGCCTTCCCAGATGAATTGCCCCTTGTAGAAGGGATTCTTTAGCAGGCGTTCCAGATAACCCTTGGCGAGCTTCACGCCAAACTCCGCTCTCAAAATCTTGCGCACGCCATTGAGCGAATGCTGGCCAGAAGCGTAAAGCGTGAACATGCGCTGCGCGATCGACGCGCGCTCAGGGTCAACCTCGATCGTATGTTCGAGCTTGTTGTTGCGGTACCCGAGAGGCGGCCGGCTCGGGTAAATGCCTTGCTCGGCCTTCTCGCGCATTCCCTTGCGGACTTCTTCGCGCAAGTTCTCGATGTAGTTCCGCGCAATGACAACCTGGATGCCGTGCACCAGCTTGGCTTGGGACTTCGAGTCCTTCCCGATGACCTGGCCCTCTTTGGGCAGATGAATTTCAATCTCCAAGTCCTCAAGCGTCACGCAGTCGCGGAAGTTGCGATACAGCCGGTCCGTCTTTTCGACGATGGCCACGCGGCAGGACGCATTCTCCCGAAAGAACCGGACCATCTCTCCGAATTGCTTGCGGCCTGTGATCTTGGCCGTCTCTACGTCAACAAACTCGTGCACGATCTCGAACTCATGCGTCCGGGCGTATTCCCGTAGCAGTTTCAGCTGGGCCGGAATCGAATACCCCTCGCGTTCCTGGTCCTTGCTGGAAACTCGGGCGTAGATGACGGCTGGTCTCACGTTGGCCTCCGCTTTTGACTTATTTCGGCCACCATGCGCTCATTGTGTTCTTGTGTCAACGAGCACCTCGTGTTTCTTGGAAGAATTGTCCGCAGACTTCTTTTCACAGAGATCGCGGTCCCAATCGTCGAGCAAGAGAAACATATCCCGCAGGGAGGAAATTGCAGCAGCATCGAGACTCTCTCCCCCTGTGGTCTCCTGCTTTTCTTCAGCCAGGGGGAGATCGAACGTCTGTACTGCACGGAGCCTTTGCTCCTGAAATGGCGGATCATCGAATGAGTCAGCCAGCTTCTTGAAGAAACCATTGGTGAGGTCGAGCATAACAAAGCGCAAGACAAGCCGTCGCGGGGAGGCTGAAGTCTTGCGCGCACCGAATTGGATGTGCCGAGGCATTAGGGTCTCTTGCTTATCTCCGTCACGAAAGTTGCTTCGGTTGGAGGCTCGTCAACCGTGTCGGTGTGTTGCTCAAGCCAAGTTTTGAAATCGCGGTCTTTTTCGAAGATGCGGTTGAGGGCTGCAATCACGACGTAGGACGGTGCAGCTCCGAGGAACTCTGAGTAGTGTTGCAGCTTGTGCTTGAACTCGGTAGAGACACGTAGCTGCAAAGATTCATTCTTGGCTTGTTTGGGCGGTACTTTCAGAATTGGCAATTGTTTTCTCCTTTTTGGTTACAAATCGTCTGACTCGTTGTCTGGCAGAATTCTTGCTTTTCTGCTGCCGGTGGAAAAAACACGGCCCCGAGCTGCTCGGGGCGGGCGGGAGCGACCCCACGAACTTTTTGGGCGGCTGAAAGCCGAAAAAGTGGGGTCGCTCCCGCCCGATTTGGAGTTTTGTCCACAGCGTCTTTCCTCGTCGCAGCGTTTCCGTTCCTCTGGCGGACAAGGACTTCGCTCCGCTACGAGGTGAAGAAAGTGACAAGGGAAAAAGTGCAGAGCGTCATTTCGATCCTCTTCACCCTGTCTTAGCGGATTCGTTGTCTGCTTCCGCGACCCGGCGCAGGGCCTGCACAGCAAAATGCACGGCATAACTGCGGTCGTTGCCTCGCCATTCAGGGGACGTGTACCTACGCCAATCGCACTGCCTGCTACCTGCAGATACTTGAATTGCTCCCACAAGGCCCGCGCCTTCGTCGCCCTGGGTGCTTGACGGGTTACAGCGACGGTCCCACCCTCGTGGTTGGGCATTGAGCAAAAAGTCCCTTCATCTATACAGAGGGGGAAAAACGAAGAAACCTCACCAACAAAATCCGGTTTTCGGTGATGTTTACGGTTGGGGTCCACGACTATGACCAGGGTTACGTGCGGTGCTAAGGCGTCGTAGAGCACTTCCACTCCTCTTAGCTACAAGATGTAATGCCGTGTACTTTACAAACGTCTTTCTCGGACTCCAGCGCGCGGCCAAAGCAGGTCACGCAGCAAGCGTGATTGGGGCGGGAGCGACCCCACAGCAACCGTGACGCACGGTGCGTCAAAGGGTGGGGTCGCTCCCGCCCCATCTGAATTTTGCCGCGCGCTTCCGGGCTTTTTCTTCACGGTGTATTTCTCCTGTTTCTTACACGTTCGCGGCACCACCAAGGTGAAGCGAATCAAGGCGATGCGTGAAGTACCGGGGTGAAGTCCGCTTCACCCGTCGGAGCTGAAGCGAACAGCTCCTGCCCCTGAAGTCTGGTACTGAAGTGCACTTCAGTCTGCTCCTTCGGTGACGCGAACACTGGCTGCCTCCGCCCTGAGCAGACGAGGGGCGAACACGAGTTGTTCCCTCATATATACAGAGGGATTCTTGGGGCAAAATCTCTCCAACTATTTTCAATCTGGTGATCCAACACTGGCGGGAAGGGGCCCGTCAAAGGACCTCAGGCAGTGCCAGGGGTTATCCCTACATGCAGAGCTACACCAAAAGGGCAGTTCAGCGGTTCGCGCTGCCCTGCTTCACACGGCCCAATAAGATGCTTTCGATGTGCCTAGCACGATCAATCCGAGGAGATACCCCTCCACGATTGAAGTCCGCGTCTAACCCTTCGCATGCGCCAAATGTTTCGGTCGAAGGTACCGGTAGGCAAAGGTTAAGCCGGCAGCCAGACGGCTCAGGATGCCTTCCCGTTACTCTGGCGAAATCGGAGGAGGACGCAACGAGGGGTCGGGATCGTGCTCGTGGGCCAGCATAAACACCGGCACAATACTGCCGCCGTGCTCTTCGTCATCCAAGAAGCGGCTCGAGTTACACCCCGCCTTCACACAAGCGCTTTGCAATCGTATTCCAGTGACGATTCACGAGGCCGAGAATCTCCTGCGCCTCCGCAAGATTTTCAAAAACCCCATCGAGCGACCTCTCCTTGCCACAGACGTAAGGTAAGTATTCGCCCGGCATGACCACTTCCGGGCCGCAGACAAGTGCCGTAAAGAAGTCGTCGGTCTGTTCCAGAGTCATGGCCCGACAATTTTTTGGCGTTATCGAGAAACGCGTCGAGCGGCGCAAACTCATCGTCAGTCAACGGATTGTGCCTAGCGAAGGGCTGCATCGGAAAGATCGTTTGAGGCTCGCTTAAATTGTAAGGATTCAAGAAGGTGGGTTCAAGAATTGAGCCATAGATTGAAGTTTCCTAGCCGACGGCCGTCATCTAGACTCTTTCACTCGCGGCGATGCGCAAATCCGGTCCGTTCATAGACAACGGATCAAATGGCACCCGACGGATTCCTTCGTTGCTTCGTATCCCGAGCGGCTTATTCACAGGGTCATTGTAGGACATTCACAGTAAGTCGTTTGCCGCAGAATTTCTCCGCCGGAATATCGGTGATGCTGTCGACGTGAAGGTTGCGTTGATCGGAAAAGCAAGCACGATGTGGACCTACGCTGGACAGATTGTGCTCACTGAGACGCTCGGTTGCATCTAGCACGTGAAAATGAAATCGGCAGCGCTCAGTCCCGTTAGCGGCCCAGTATGAACCTCACCGATCCTATGCTAACAGAAATCCACAGGTTATTCGAAATCATAGATAATTTACTTGACAATACAGCACCGCTAGAGTACAGGAGCTGCCATCCACGCGAGAGCAAGGTTCGTCCGAATCTCTCGGCGATCAGTTCGCCGGGTCGGGCGATTCGGAAGGAGGGGGCCGTGCAATCTTCCCGCTCGCTATTGCCAGTCGTCACCGCGGTTGTTCTGCTGGTTTTCTCATATACGAGCCAAGCGCAGCGCCATGCATCCCAGCGCTTCGTTACTTTGGCACAAGAGACAGCCACTTCCAACCGAGACAATCGACAACCGCATGCATCAGGTGGAAAAATGCCCGCGCAACCAGGGCGGTTAGCCAAGAGCGCGATCATTTCTAATCTACCCTTGTCCTTCGAAGCAAACGTTGGGCAGACGGACAGCAAGGTCCAGTTTATATCTCGAGGTTCGGGATACACGCTATTTCTTACGGCAGCCGAAGCCGTTTTAACGTTACATAGCGGTGCGCGCGCCCTGCGAAACGAGAAGAAGTTCGGCAGACGATTCGAGCAAGAACGAGTTTTGAAGTCGTCACGACACACGGCTGTAGTACGGATGAAGCTTGTCGGATCAAACTCCGACGCACGAGCCGCAGGGAGCCAGCAACTGTCCGGCGTAGCGAACTATTTTGTCGGTCGGAATGCGGGGAGATGGCACACAGGGGTTCCTTTATACTCGTCCGTTCAGTTCTCAGAGGTATTTCCCGCCATTGACCTTGTGTATTACGGCAAGCAGAAACAACTTGAGTACGACTTTGTCGTTAAACCGGGAGCCGATCCTGAGACTATCTCACTCGGCTTCGAGGGCGCGAAGAACGTCTCCGTCGATGCATCCGGCAATGTGGCAATGACGACGGCACTCGGAGTGATGAAGCTGAACAAGCCCCTCGTATATCAGACTCATCAGGGGCAGCGGAAAGCTGTCGACGGAGAGTTTGTACTACGTAGCCCGAATGTGATTGGCGTTCATGTGAAAGATTACGACCGCACGCAACCTCTAATCATCGACCCCGTTCTGTCATATTCAACTTATTTGGGTGGGTCAGACGACGATGGCGTCTACGATCTCGCCGTCGATCCTCAAGGAAACACGTACGTAACTGGGTGGACTGATTCTGACGACTTTCCGATACAAGGAAATTCGATCACTGCGACACCAAGCGGAACCTATGTCTCCTTCGTCGCGGAAATTAACCCGACGGGAACCGCGCTAGTCTATTCGACGTATCTCGGTGGAACGGGCGGAGATTTCGGAGATGGGATCGCTCTCGATCAAAACGGATACGTGTACCTCACAGGCGACACCAGTTCGACGGACTTTCCAGTTACTAGCAGTAATGCCTTTCAGACAGCGCTCGGCTCGGGCGCCGGCGGAAACGCATATGTGAGTAAACTGAGTCCAGATGGACAAACCCTACTTTACTCCACGTATCTCGGCGGAGGCGGTTTTGACGGTGGGTATGATATAGCCGTTGACGCGAACCAAAACGCGTACTTGGACGGCTTGACAACGTCGGGATCGCCGCAGCCCTTCCCGACGACAGCGAATGCATTCCAGACGGTGCTCAACAGCCCGAACGGCAACGGTTTCGTGGCGCGGATCGACACAACGCAATCCGGTGCCAATTCTCTCGTTTATTCCACCTATTTTGGCGGCAGTATTTCCATTCCCGACGATTGGGACCAAGCGTGCGGAATCGCGGTCGACTCAAATCATAATGTCTATTTGACAGGAATGGCGTCGTCGTCTGATTTCCCCATCACTTCGACTGCTTACGAAACTTCGGTGAACGAGAATGGAAGTGTGTTCCTCGCTGAAATCAACACGGCGAGCTATGGGGCCGCTGGGCTCGTGTACTCAACAATTTTGGGCGGGACCGAGGCATCAGGTCAAGGATCGAGTGTCGCGCTGGACTCCGCCGGGAAGGCATACATAACCGGCGGAGTTTCTGGAAATTTCCCAACGACCACCAGCGGCGCCGGCACGGTTCTTGTCGCAAAGCTCGATACCACCCAGTCCCAGGCCGCATCGCTTGTTTACTCGAGACTCCTTGGAGGGTCGAGTGACTCGTTTAGTTATCGAGTCAAAGTCGATGCGAACGGGGATGCCTACGTATCCGGCTGGACATGGTCGACCGACTTTCCCGTAACGGCGGATGCGGTTCAAGCAACGTTGGGTTCCAGCGGACAGGATTCGTTCGTCGCGGAGCTCAGCCCCGACGCGTCCACCGTTCTCTTCGGCACGTATTTCGGAGGAAGCGGCGGCAGCGACGCCTTTGCCCCTGGCTTGGTCGTCGATCAGGATGGCAATATCTACATAGCAGGTGCGGCTCCGTCCGGCGATATGCAAACTACTCCCGGTGCCTTTCAAACTTCGCTGAACGGAAGTGTAGAAAATGGCTTCATCGCCAAGCTGTCTCTTCCCTCCTCCCTCGTTTCAATCGCAGTGAGTCCGTCGTCTACGACGCTTACGGTGGGTGCCACTCAAGGATTTTCCGCGGTCGCTACGTTGGGTGACGGTACACAGCAAGATGTGACAGCCAGCGCGACATGGGCATCGTCAAATAATTCGGTAGTCACTGTTACGAACCTTGTCGGATCTCAGGCCTATCCTCTCGCAACCGGTTCGGGAAGCGCCACGGTCACAGCGACTGTGGGTACTGCGAGCGGCAGTAGTTCCGTGACCGTGGTCAGTCCGTCCACTCCTGTCGCCCCAACTATTTCCGGCGTCTCACCCACGAGTGGCACAGCAGGAACACAAGTTTTCGTCAACGGGTCGGGGTTCGGAGCCACGCAAGGCAGCGGGTACGTTTGGCTTGGAAGTACGCTTGGTTCGGTGGTGAGTTGGAGCGATTCCGGAGTAGTCGCGAATGTTGCGACAGGTTCGACCTCGGGTATCGTGCAGGTTCAACAAAATGGAGTCTCGTCGAATTCGGTTGCTTTCACCGTCAGCACGCCATCAATTACCAGCGTTACGCCAACAAGCGGAGTCGCGGGAACCTCCGTCACGGTCAACGGCTCGGGGTTCGGAACAGCGCAGGGCAGTGGTCAGATAGAGCTGGGTAGTTTAACGGGCAGTGCGACGAGTTGGAGCGATACCCAAGTGGTAGCTTCCGTCGTAGCCGGAGCCGCCTCGGGCAACGCGCAGGTTCTCCAAAACGGTGTTTGGAGCAACGCCGTTCCGTTTACTATCAGTGCGCCGCAGATCACTGGAATATCCCCGACTTCCGGTTCGGTTGGAACCGCGGTGACTATTAGCGGCAGCGGATTTGGAGCAACACAAGGAAGTGGCGTGGTCTGGATCGGTAGCGCGAATGGCGTGGTGGTTAGCTGGAGCGATGGCCAAGTTGTCGCGAACGTCGCCAGCGGTGCGCTTAGCGGCATCGTGCGTGTCCAACAAAACGGAAACTGGAGCAACTCTATCTCCTTTACCGTATCTCCCGCGGACGGCAGTAGCCCTCTGACGATTGTTCCGACCAGCCTAGCTATGGTTATCGGCGATACCCATACGATCCAAGCCCTTAATGCTCAAGGACAGCCGGTTGCGGGACTAACGTGGGCTTCGAGCGACTCGACTATTGTAAGTCTGTCCACAGATGATCCGCCGATCCTGACGGCCGTCGCGGTGGGACATGTGACAATTACCGCTGGCAACGCCTCTGCTGACGTTACGGTTTACCCCGGATCGCTCCCAATTGGAACCGTTCAGTGGACGAACCCTGGAGATGGTTCCGGAGTCACCAGCATCGTACCCGCAGTACCGAGCGCGTCTGGGGTCGACATCTTCGCATTCGAGAATTCCGGGAACGTCGCAGCGATCACAACTGATGGGACCACCGCGTGGACGGCGAATGCCGGCGAGATTAATGTTCCCGACTTCAGCGGAGGCTTGGTTGAGGCTAGCGGATCGTCAGTCCAAGACCTAAGTAACGCGACCGGGCAGCCTAACTCAGCCTATACCTCACCTTCAGGCAACACTCTTTTCAACATCGTCGCGCATATCGACGGCACGATCATTGTCGTAGATGGCGATCAAGTTGTTGGGATTAATCCGCAGACTGGCACGGCAAAGTTCAACTTTCAGCTGCAGGATTCCACGTACAGCTACGTGAACACAAATTCCGTCTTCTGTTACGATAGCCCTCTTCCTCAAGGCGGATCGGGCGGGACGCAGACTTCCTACCCACCGAGTGTGGGCTCCTTGATGATCGGAGGCGACGGCTACGCTTACTTGCCTTACTATTACTTCAATACCGTTGTCACGTACCAGGGCTACTGCATCGGGCAACAAGGTGGCTCGCTGCATCTACGTCTGCTGCGAATCGACACCGCAGGTAACGCAACAACCATCAACTTGGGAGACTGGAGTTCGACATATTCTATAGTCGCCATACTGAATCCGTGCTGCACGTATGGCATTGTCTCTCGGTCTGCTCCGGCTCCAAACATCACCGTTGGGACTCCCGTTAGCAATGCTGATTCCGGCGTTGTGTTGTCTTGGGAGGCCGATACACCCGCATACTGCGCCGCTTCGGGACCAGACGGCGACAGCGGGTGCGTCGGGGAATCGGCTACATTCAGCATGGCCACAACGTCAGGTGCAAGTGTGGCCTCCGGGACAAACTTAAGCATCCCTGGCCAGACAAGCCTGCTCCAACCTGTGCTTCAGCTAGCTGGTGGAACATATGTGGGTTCGGTTTCCACTCAGGCAGGGAATTCAATGGTTGGATTCGGGTCGTCCGGCAACGTGAACTGGACAACCCCGAGTTACGCACCTCTAATGGCCACGTCGGACGGAGGCATGATCGCGCAATCCTCCGACGGGTTGACGAATGCAACGTTTGACGCGAACGGAAATGCGACCGGGCAGATGGCGGCGTTGCCGACTTATTCGTGGCTGGATAATACCTATCAGCTTGGTCCCATTGAACGGATAGCCGACTCGCCGATCTATTACGCGCCAACGTTCGCTGCGATACTTGGGGGCAACAATTCAGCAAATGGTACTTCCGTGCAGCAGCAATGGTTCCCGCCGCTTGCCAGTTGTTACGACACAACTCTCAAACCGCCGGTGGCCTGTCCCGGACCCAGAGAGTTACTGTATGGTGCAGCATCATCAGTGACGTCGCTTATGGCTGGGCCATCTTGTACCGCCTGCGTAACCTATGTCTTCAACCCGATAAATGCAAAATACGGCATTTATGGACTGCCCCCCCAAATCTCTCAAGTGAACTTCTACCAATTCCTGAGAAAAGGGGCCTCGCTGTTTGACGGATCCCGTTCGAATTTCAGAATGGATTTCCTGAATTGCGGGGGTTATTGGTTCCTCGAGCTGGGTTGCCAATATGTCGGAACAACAGTCAGTGCATGGATGAGCTCTAATAGCGCAGTTGCGGTCACACAGCCAGCGGGCCGACTGGACCATCTGCTGTCATTTTTCAGTCCCCAGTATATTTGCCAGTCCACATCCGCGGGAGTCCTGAATGAGGCCAATATCTTTCACGAGTCGTTGCACGGCTTTTTGCTCAATGCCGATGACGCGTTTTTGGAGGGCGTTTTCGGAGTGCAAGGGCCTTCTGAAAATATTAGCTTTTACTTAGAGAACAAGGCACTCGGCGGGGGACCGCAGTATCAGGTCTCGCCCGGCGGAACTTACTCGTGTCCAAACTGAAATTTGCTCTGGCGTTGCCGATTGTGCAGTTTCTTCTGGCCCTGACCGCAGTCGTTTGGCGTTATAAATTGTCGGCTGAGACGCTCCTTTTCCCCGCGATTACCTTTTTCTATCGCGGGATGAACGCGCCTGCTTGGCTAATCGGCGGTCTAATTGTGAGAGGTGTTCAACTCCTCATATCAATGACCTCTCTTCCATTGAGCTGGATCGATCTGTCGGTCTATGGGATCCCTTTGCGAGAGGTTCTGTTTCTTTTGCTTGTGGCCGCGGTCTGGTTCTTGGTCGGTCGTGCGCTGGACAAACGTAGAGAGATTCGAGAGCCGTCAGAACGAGCGTTGCTCGGAAGATTTTTCTGGAACTTGCTTCTGGTTGTGTTGGGGGTTGTCCTGATGATTGGTGCCGTTCATGGGATCCAAGACCTCCGTTCATCGGCGCGGCTTCTTGGCATTAAACCGTTCCTTTATTTTAGCCTGTCAGGCGAGCTCTTCTTAATCGGATGGTCGTCAGTTTTGATCCTCTTGCCCGGCAAAAAGGTCGTACATGCGCTACGTACCGGTACCCTTCGCTAACGTAAATTTCTATTTCCAAAGCACTGAGGCTGCAAACCCAAAGGACATTACTGCGCTAGGCTCTCCACAACCTTGCGTGGATGTATGATGAATCTTTGGAGAAATTGTTAGGTCCAACCTCGGCGCCGGATTGCCCATCAGGATTTATATTCACCACCAGCCAGCTAAACAGCGCTAGTTAAGGATGTGTAAAAGGAAAGGCTGAGCCATCGTTCTGGACTGGCTTCTGGAGCGTGCCGAAGATCGCCCTTCACTGGGAGAATGCACCAACGCCGGATGGTTCGCCCAACGCGCTTATCGGTCTTGAGAATTGCCTAGGGACCGGGTGGTACATTACGCCAGCATTTTGCGCCTCGGATTGATTTCGGACACTGCACCGCTATTTTCGGTGTCTAACGAAGTGAGACTCGTAGCGGTATCTTTCTGCTTGAACAAGGTGAGGAGTCCCTATGGATGTCGGCCTAGCTGCGGGTGCGACTCGAACGAATTACAGCTACCTAATACGCATTCACGAAATTTTGTTCGCCCTCGCCGTCGGCTGCACCGGCGCATTTGCGGTATTTGCCTACGCACCGAAATCCATCGTGTCCTGGCTCTATCGACTCGACAGTTCGATCAGTGCTCCGTTGACTGTCGGGAAGAGCGATCTAGCTTCCAATTATTTTGTGTTTTTCATTCTCTCGACGGCCCTCGCACTCTGTATCGCGGCGTTTGCGTTCACCTTTTCTGACACGCGGCGTACCAAGAAAATACTTCTTACACTGCCAGGCTTCACGGCCATTACTGCCCTACCTGCGCTCTGGTGCGCCGGCCGAGGTTTCTGGCTTAGCGGTTGGCCCGTGCGACCAGCTATCTTTCTTGTGGAAACTCTGTTTGTCGTTTTCTTCACGTTCCGATATGTGCTCGGCAAGTGGTGTTTGCCCGCCTGGATGAACGGCGTTATCCTTGCCATCCACTTCGCCCTCTGGTCGACTGAGTTCGGGCCGTACGATGGAATTCGTTGGATGCTTCGGTTTCACGAGTTCCGACCATACCTCCTTTTCGTGCCTGCGGGCGCGCCGGTGGCCTGGGTCATGGCGTTTGCCTCCGCCATGGTTTGGATGGAGTATGTCGGTCGCTATCGTATTGGGTAGACGACGGCTTCATTCTTCCGAATACGCGTCCGACCCGCTAATCTCATAGATACAACGGGATGCCGGAAATATGGTCTTGAAATTCACGCTGTCATAGGAAAACTATGTGTAGTTAGAATAAGCATCAGGTAGTCAGCCCGAGAAAACGAATGGAACTCGACCCGAACCATTGGCAAGTCCAAGTCGGTATTCGATGCCGTACGAAGATTTCGTTGAGGGTCACCCACTGGC
>CAVVLE010000009.1:0-67775 GCA_963748865.1 uncultured Acidobacteriota bacterium
AATCGTGCGCTACGAATCCAACCTCAGCCGTCAGTTGGAAAAGCTGATCGACCGACTGGAACGCCTCCAAGCAGCACGAAAGGCAGAGTCGAGTCGAATTCGATTCTGCCAATTTGGAAGAGGACGATGCGCTCAGCAATGATGACGCGACCGACGAACCGTCCGAAGCTCCTCAAGAACTGATACCGACGAACCGCAGGACCTCACCACCTCGGCAGCGTGCCGGATGCGTCCACGACAACGGCGCCGCAGGTTAGTCGAAACCGGCGCGCAGGCAAGAGTCGGATCGCGTCAATCGGGAACAGTCGAAGAATCATCAGAAACCACCGCAGGCAGTGCGCCGCCCAAGTGGTTCAACGCTCGTCAAGACCATTGAAAAAGCGACGGGTCTTCCGCCTGCGGAAGAACCTAAGAGCAGTCTCGGTTCACAAGACAACCACGAAACGGACTCAAACGGCTCTAATAAATGGATTGAGTCGCGTGAAGATCGAGGAAATGATTGAGCGGATTAAGCGCGGGCGACGACATAGACGAGACTTTATCTGTGACGCCCGTGAGCTGTTCGAACCGTGAAAGGGCGCCGTCCGGCTGAGTGAGCATCAGTGGTACGGGCCGGATCGACGGGTGGCCAGGTCGATTCCGCGACCGGCTGGCCTTCCGAAGCAATCTCAGATTGCACGCTCGCCGCACCGTTGCGGAGAGTATGCGTAACTTGCGGTGTGGTGTGATCCGCGGACTACTGCGGGGCCGACCCGGGTCGTCGAGGCCGACCCGCGGGGAGAGGACCGGCGACCCGTCGGCCATTAAGGTTCCCTCTAATCGCGCAGCGCTCGAAAAATGCGGAAACGAACCCACCGCGATGGCCCAGGGCCGTGACTCGACCGCGAGCCCTTGAGGTCTTCGCGCAACGGAATGATCGGACGCTGATGCTCGGCAACAAGGCAAAAAGTGCTGGAACGAACCCAACCAAGACGCTGGCTGGATCGTGACGAAGCTGCTCCGCGACTGGGGCGAACAGACCCGCTAGCGGCGATCGAGCGCCGGATGGCGCACATCGCGCCCCGCCACAATGTAAATCACGTCCTCGGCGATGTTCGTAGCGTGGTCGCCGATGCGCTCCAGATTTTTCGCCACCAGAATCAACTCGAATGCGGGAAACACCACCGCGGAATTTTCCATCATGTAGGTCAGCAGCTCGCGGAACATCTGATCGCGCAGCAAATCCACTTGGTCATCGCGCGCCAAAACATTACGCGCCAACTCCACATCGCCGCGCACCAGCGCGTTCAAGCTGTCCCGCACCATGCCCTCAGCAATCTCGCTCATGCGCGGCAAATCCACGTAAGGCTTCACCTGCGGATGCCGCAAAATGCGCAGCGCCGATTGCGCGATGTTTACAGCCTGATCGCCGATGCGCTCCAGGTCATTATTGATACGCGAAACCGCCAGAATAAATCGCAAATCAACGGCCACCAACTGCTGCTGCGCCAGCAGCCGCGTCACGCGATCGTCAATCTCCATCTGCATTTCATTGATCGCGTTCTCTTCCTCCAGCACTGTCTCGGCCAGATGCTCCTCGACATCCAGAACAGCCTGCACCGCCTGATGCACAGCCCGCTCCGCAAGGCTGCCCATCCACAGCAGCCGCTGCTTCAGCTCCTCGAGATCATGTACGAAGTGGCGTTCCATATTCCCTCAGCGTCTCATCCAAAGCGTCCGGTGATATACGCCTCAGTTCGCGGATCTTTGGGCGTGGTGAACAGTTCCGAGGTCACGGTGCGCTCAATTAATTTGCCATCCAGCAGAAACGCCGTGAAATCGCTGGCCCGCGCCGCCTGTTGCATGTTGTGCGTCACAATCACCATCGTGCAACTGTCTTTGAGCTGGAACATCAGCTCTTCGATTTTCGCCGTGGTCACCGGATCGAGCGCCGAGCACGGCTCATCTAGCAGCAGCACTTCCGGATCCACCGCCAGCGCCCGCGCGATGCACAGCCGCTGCTGCTGCCCGCCCGAAAGCGCATAAGCCGAATGGCTCAGCTTGTCCTTCACCTCATCCCACAAGGCCGAGCGCCGCAAACTTTTCTCCACCAAATCCGACAGGCTGCCCTTGTAGCCGTTGATCCGCAATCCGTACGCGACATTATCAAAAATCGATTTCGGAAACGGATTGGGACGCTGAAAAACCATTCCCACGCGCCGTCGCAATTTCACCACGTCCATGTCCAAAATGTTCGCGCCGTCCAGCAGAATCTCGCCTTCCAGCCGCGTATGCCGAATCGTCTCCTGCATGCGATTCAGATTGCGCAGGAACGTGGACTTGCCGCATCCCGATGGCCCGATCAACGCCGTTACCCGGTTCGTGGGAACGTCCAGATTGATATCGAAGAGCGCCTGCTTCGGGCCGTAAAAGAAATTGACGTTGCTGACTTTGAACCGCAGCGGTACCGCCGCTTCCTGCGCGTTTTCCGATTTCGCGGGTATGGCAGTTTGCATGGCTCTCACCGTGCCGGCTGCACTCGATGCTCCCATACTTAGTCCTTTAACTCTAGCGCCCCTCTCACCTCGAAAACGACGCGCTGCGCGCCATCAGCATGCGCGACGCGATGTTCACCAACAGCACCAATCCCAACAACACCAATCCCGCAGCCCAGGCCTGACGGTGCCAATCATCATAAGGTGAAATCGCGTAAGTGAATATCATCACCGGCAGCGACGCGATCGGCTGATTCCAGCCCGGACTCCAAAAACGGTTGCTGAATGCGGTGAAAAGCAGCGGCGCCGTTTCTCCCGCCACCCGCGCCAGGTCCAGCAGCAACCCCGTCAGTATCCCTTGAAACGCCGCCGGCACAATCACCGTCGCGATCGTCTTCCATTTGCTCGCGCCCAGCGCCATCGCGCCTTCGCGCAGGCTGCGCGGCACGGCGCGCAAAAATTCCTCCGTGCTGCGCACCGCGATCGGAATCATCATCACGCCCAGCGCAAATCCACCGGCCAGCGCTGAGAAGTGATGCATCGGCACCACCACCAGCGCGTACGCAAAAATTCCGATCACGATCGATGGCACGCCATTCAGCAAATCCGTCGTGTAGCGCACGATAAACGAAAACGTCTTTCCGCCAAATTCCGCCAGATAAATCGCCGCCAGCACTCCGACCGGCATCCCCACAGCCGACGCCAGCAGCAGCAATTTTCCGGTGCCAACAATCGCGTTGGCCATCCCGCCGCCCACATCGCCCACGGGCTTCGGCAACTGCGTGAAAAAAGCCCAGTTCAACGACGTGCCCCCGTGCCACACCAAGTATCCGAGGATCAAGCCCAGCGCCGAAACAGTGATCAGCGCGCACGCGCCCGTCAAGCTGAGCATCACCACGTTTAGCGATTTTCGCCAAATCATGCCGATACTCATGCTTGCGACATCCCTTTCTGCTCCGTCATCACGATCAAAATCCGCGCCAGTCCGTTCAAAATGAACGTAATCAGGAATAGCACCAGCCCCAGCTCGATCAGCGCATTCACATAAAGATCGCCGGTCGCCTCGCTGAATTCGTTGGCAATCACTGCGGCGATCGAATAACCCGGCGCAAAAAGCGAAGCCGCGATGCGCGGATCGTTGCCGATCACCATGGTCACGGCCATCGTTTCGCCCAGCGCGCGCGCCAGCGCCAGAAACACCGAGCCGAAAATTCCGGTCCGCGCGAACGGCACAACCACTTTCCACGTCGCTTCCCAGCGCGTCGCGCCCAGGCTCAACGCCGCTTCGCGTTGGTCCGACGGCACCGACAGCAGCACTTCGCGCGATACTGACACGATAAACGGCACCACCATGATGGCCAGCACGATCCCCGCCGTCAGCATGCCCACTCCGTACGACGGCCCCTGAAACAGCGGCAGGAATCCCAGCGTGTTCCGCAAAGCCGGCGCAATCACCGTGCGCATCAGCGGCACGAGAATGAATATTCCCAGCAATCCGTAAATCACGCTCGGCACTGCGGCCAGCAAATCAATTAAGAACGCCAGCCCGTCCGAAATCCGCCGCGGGGCCAATTCGGCCAGAAAAATCGCGGCGCCCAATCCCAGCGGCACAGCGATCAACAGCGCCAGCGCCGAAGTCACCAGCGTCCCAAAGATGAAAGGCGCCGCGCCGAAATCCCCGGCGACAGGATCCCAAGTGCTGGTAAAAAAGAATTGCCAGCCGAATTTGTGCCGCGCCACCGAGGAATCGATCCACAGCCGATAAACCAGCAGCGCGGTAATCAGCAGAATGCTAGCCGCGAACACGAGGGTGATGAGATGCGCGATCTCATCCCCTTCCAAGAGCTTCCGCAAAAAGGAACGCGGCCCCGAATGCGCCGGGGCCGCAGGCTCCATCATGCTCGAGGCGGTTGCCATCGCTATTGGATTTGCGAAATCGCCTTCATCTCTTTCGCGATGATTGGCTTCGGGAGTCTCGCGTAAGACAGCCCTTCGTTATAATCCTGGCCGTCGGTCAGCATCCACTTCAGGAAGCCCTTAATCGCATCGCGCTTCGACGCGTCCGGAATTTTCGCCGGAATCAGCAGCCAGGTGAAGCTGGAAATCGGATACGCTCCGGCTCCGGGCGCGTTCGTGATCGATACGCGGAAATCATCCGGCATCGATTTCGCCGCTCCGGCCGCCGCCGCCGACACGCTGGCCAGGTCCGCCTTCACGAATTTCCCGTCGGCGTTCTGCACCTTGCCGTACGACATGTGCGTTTGCACCGCGTAGATGAGCTCCACGTAGCCGATCGCGCCGGGCGTCTGCTTCACCAGTCCCGAAACTCCCTCGTTGCCCTTGCCGCCCAGTCCCACCGGCCAGTTCACCGACGTCTTCTTTCCAACCTTATTGGCCCACTCGCTGCTCGCCTTCGACAGAAAATCCGTCCAAATATACGTCGTTCCGCTGCCGTCTGACCGGTGCACCACCACGACATCCGTGTTGGGCAAATTCACGCCCTTATTCGCCCCGGCGATTTCAGGGTCATTCCACTTCGTTATCGTACCCAGGTAGATCCCCGCAATGGCCTTCTGCGTGAAGTTCAAGTCTCCGCTTACATTCGGAACGTTATAAGTCGGCACCGCCGCGCCCAGCACCGTCGGGAAGTGCAGCACGGGGGTACCCCGCTTGCTCTGAAAATCCTTCATCTGGTCGTCGTTCATAGGCCCGTCGGAGGCCCCGAAATCCACGGTTCCATTCGTCAGTTGCGCGATTCCCGCGCCTGAGCCCACCGAGGCGTAGTTGATCTGAACGCCTTCGTTCTTTGAGTGGTATACGTCAAACCACTTCGAGTAGATCGGATAGGGAAATGTAGCGCCCGCCGCGTTGATCAGCACCGGGGCGTTAGCCATTACCACCCCCGCCGCCGCAAGCGACAGCAGCAGCATCGCTAGAGCGAATTTCTTCATCATGATTGGCGATTCTCCTTTCCTCAAATTCTTTCCAGCCAGTGTTACAACCGGGTTACAACCGTGAGAATTCCGGATGAACGGCTGTCCCCGTTCCGCAAATTTTCAAGGGGCCAACGAGGGGGATCGTCAGCCCCTTGGGGGCGTCTTCGGTGGGATGGTGAGTCAGGGCTGTTATTCGGGGTGCCATGAGTCAGTGAAACGTGGAGCGGCGCGAACCTAACTCAAACGGAGTGAACAGCGCGTCAGCAAAATATGAATTCTAGGTTACATCCCTCCTGCTTGGTCCATGCGCAGGGTGCCCATGCGCCGGGTTTGCGCGTGGGGTGTTTTGACTTTATATTTCCTTTGTCGCTCATTCCCGACACGACGTGCTCTCCATCCCTAATCCCCCGGCACTTCCGGCACAACCGCAATCCGCCCCTCCACGTCCGCATTCATCTGCAGCGCGCGTCCATGGCGCACATCCAACCCGCGCACCCAGAACAAAATATCCTCGGCGATATTCGTCGTGTGATCCGCAATGCGCTCCAAATGCCGCGCCGCCAGCACAAAATGCAAATTCGGCGCCACCTGCGATGCGTCTTCCCTCATCCCCGCCAGCAAACTCTCGAAAATCTGATCGCGGTAGCGATCCACAACATCGTCGCTTTCAAGCACCTCATTCGCCAGCGTCACATTGCGGAAAATCAGCGCTCCCAAGCTCTTGCTGACCATGGCTCGTACGGCCGCAGCCATCGGCGTCAACTCCGCCGGCGTCTCGGCTTCTTCCATCCCCGAGAGCGAAATCACCCGCTGGCAAATATTCACCGCCAGATCGCCGATTCTCTCCAGATCGTTGTTCAATTTCAGGCTGGCAACGATCATGCGCACCGCGCCCTCGGGCAAATTTCCGGCGCGCAGCAAGCGAATCGCGTGCTCGTCAATGATGATTTCCATCTCGTTGATGCGCGGTTCGGTCAAAAACACTTCGCCGGCCAATTTTTCGTCGCGCTCCAGCAACGCCTCAATCGCCCGGTTCACCGATCCTTCCACCGTGCGCGCCATCGCCACCAGGTAATTCACCAGCGCCGCCTGATAAATGCCGTCCACTCCGTTGCTAGCCGTAGCCATGGTGCCTCCCAAGGGTCTGTCCACACTCTCCGCGCCCAAATCTTATCCTCAGCGCATGAACCAGCGATGAACCGCAAGTGAATCCCCGATGAAGAGCCTCTGGCCGTCTCCTCTCCGTTCTCTGCGAACTCTGCGTCTCTGCAATGCTATTATTTCCGCGAAATGGCCAAATTAATCCCAACGAGCCAGAGCGCGAGACTCGCATTCGCCCTGCTCCTCTTCCTGGCGATTCTCGCCACGCCAACCAGCGCAAAGGCCCAATCCGACATTCAAGAGACTCCACTCTGCGCAATCCTGAAAGACCCGCTAGCCTTCGACCACAAATACGTCAAAGTGCGCGGCACCATCCACCTCAGTTTCGAGGACTTCACTATCCACTCCCTCGACTGCAATACCAGGCCGGAAATCTGGCTGATGTTCGGCGGTGACGTTGCGACGCCCACAAGCTCCACCTGGGGCGACACCGAACGCCCTCGCGGGCCAGAACCTCGTCTTCGCCGGCAGCTCCTTTGCCCTCACCAAAGACGATAATTTCCTGAAATTTTTCTCGCTGATCACCGCGCGCAATGACAAAAATCCTATCTATCGTGTCACCGCCACTCTAACCGGAGGCTTTTTTGCCGCCGGCGGCAAGTTGCTCTCCTCCGGCGGCAACAAGCTGACGTCTTCGTACGGCCATCTCAATTGTTGCCATCTCCTGCTGATCACCGGCATTTCCAACGTCGAATCCGATCCGCCCGCACCGTCGGCCATCGACGGTCAAGTCGTCAACGACGCCGGCGCTGCCATTCCCGGCGTAACCGTAATCAACAAAACGCCTACTCCTCAGGCCCAAATCCGCACCGCCACCACCGACTCCGAAGGCCGCTTTCATTTCGCCTATCCAGGCCAAATCCTGCAGTTCCGCAAGGACGATCTCCGCCCGCTGACGGAGCTTCTCGGCCCCAGCACAGACTCGACTCTGGTTGTTCTTCATGATTCCAAGCTGACGGACTGGACCATCACGGCGTGTACGGCGGCACAACTGGGGCAGAAACGCGTCGGTTACGACTTGCTCTTCGAGCTTCCGAGCGGCGCCAAATACCGCAAGGAAGGAAAACGCGGCCCGCTGATCTACATAATTACCTACGGCAACGACAGCGCGGGCCTGAGGATCGCCCTCGATCCGCAAGCGCCCGATGCCGAGCCCAGCCCCGAATGGTTGCTCAGCGTCTCCACCGACGAGCGCTGGATCAAGGATGCCTCCGGCAAAGTTATCGGCCTCGACGCCCAGGGCCTGTGGGCCAACAACGATCGCTGGCGCTTCGCCAATTTCCGCAATCGAGCTATCGCGCAATATGCCACCAATGGTCCTACCGCCACGTTCTATAACGAGATCATAAGTTCCGCCTGCGATTCACACTCCGCGCCGCCCAAATCTCAGTAGGGCTGGCTTCCGAGTCCGGACTCCAGCGGCTGAAGCCGGGTTGAGTTTGCGTCGCTTGCGGCACGGTTGAAAACCGTGCCCTGACAAACTGAGCGTTTTCGCTTAGACTCTGTACTCTCGGCCCCCCCCACCACTGTCCCGATTAACTCGTGCCGCCATCCTTTGTTTTCAATTACTTACGGGCAAAGTTAATTATTGGGTGTCCCGATTAACTTTTTCTTCGCCTTTTTGGCGGTATGACGCTGGAGGCTTTGGACTTAGAAGAATAATGGGCGCCCGAGCGCTGTCCCGTTTGTACATCCCTCCTCGGCAGTTCCTGATTGTTTTGCGTTTGGGGCGGACTGCGGCGGCTCGGAAGAGCCAGCCCCGCGCTGCGGAACTGCTCTTACCTGTGTATCATAGAATTACGGTAGGTCAATGGTACTTGGGTAGTACTTTTGGGGCGATTAGGATTCTGGGGGGTGGACGGGCGAGAGTCGGCCGTGTGCGTGTTTGGGGAGTGGTGGATTCTTAGATCCTTAGGGCCGATAAGGTGGCCCTCAGGATGACAACGGCCGGTGAGGCTGTCACCCCTAAGGGCGACTGCTTCCTCGAACCGCTGTGTTTGAGAGGTGGTCATCATCGTGATCCGCGGTCCCTCAATCGCTGCAAGAACTCTGCCTGGCCCTTCACGATCTTCTTGCCTGCGTCCTCCAGCGAAAACCATTCCGCGCGATCTACCTCCGGGAATTTCTGTTTCTTCCCCGACTTCGGGGGCCATTCCATCTCAAAAAAATTGCTGTGCATTTCCGCAGGGGCGCAATCGCCTTCCATGGCCCACGCTGTGACCAGCTTGCCTCCGGCCTGGCGGATTTCACCGAGCGGAGTCAATTCTCCCCTCACGGCGATCCCCGTCTCCTCCTGAAATTCCCGCCGCGCCGCAGCCTGGGCATCTTCGCCCTCCTCATACTCGCCCTTGGGAATCGACCACGCCCCCAGATCCTTCTTCCGCCAAAACGGCCCGCCCGGATGCACCAGCAGCACCTCAATTTCCGCCCCGCGCCGCCGGAACATTAGCAAGCCTGCACTTCTGCGCACCATCCGTCCTCCGCACCGGAGTTTCGGCAGCCGGTAGGGCCGCGCTTCAGCCGGGCCTCTTCGGGCGAAATCGCCTTCAGAGGCGCAGCCGGGGCCTGCAACCCATGTCATTAATGTAGCGCTGCGGAGCGAGGGCAAGTGCGCCATGATTTTGCGCCGAGCCCGTCCCGGCTAAAGCGCGGGTCCTACGTTAAGCCGTTGCTTGCTCAACGGGTGCTCACACAGTTTCTGACGCCCTGCCCCTACTGCCGAAAAACTGGGCGCAATTCTTCCGCGCGCCGCGTCACTTCAGCTCCGGCAAACTCTCCCCGCGCTCCAGATAGCCCTGCAGCCAGCCGATCACTAGCGGCCAACCCTGGAAATGCTGCGCCAATTCCGGATGTGCGGCAAATCCGGTATGGCGGACGCGCACGAGCGTGCCGCCGTCTTTCTCTTCCAGCTCCCAATGCACGGTGGTCGCCGCGGCGCCCGACCAACTGGCGATCCAGGTATAGACCAGCAGCGCCGGCGGTTCCACCTGCAAATATTCGCCATACACGAAGAACTTCCGACCGTCTGCCGCGTCTCCTTCGCTACGCCACTTTCCGCCCACGCGCAGGTCCGCAGTCATCTTGGTGGTGCGATAAAGTCCCGCCTTGCCCCACCACTTCACCAATTGCTGTGGATCGGTGATGGCTTGAAACACGCGCTCGCGCGGCGCGGCAATCTGAATTTCATTGATCAGTTCGTCGGGTGTTGCCTGGGTCGTAGCCATGTTCTCCTCCGAGTGATTTATTTCTTCTTGCGGGAAGTCGAAATCTCGCGGCTGTGCTCGGCCTCCACGAAGGCCTTCAAATCGCGGAGGCTGCTTTGCCAGAAAACGCGGTAGCGGCTGAGCCAGGAATCCACGGCCTTCAGCGGCGCCACGTTTAGACGGTAAATACGGTTGCGTCCCTCGCGGCGCTCTTCCACGAGCCGCGCGCGCCGCAGCAATCGCAGGTGCCGTGAAATGGCCGGCCGCGAAACCGGAAACGCCCGCGCGATCTCCCCCGCCGCACGGTTGCCGCTACGCAACAGCTCCAGCACCGCCCGCCGCGTGGGGTCCGCCAGCGCATTGAACGCCGCATTGCCCGAATATGTAGCCGAACGGTTACGCATAATATGTAACCATAGAGTTTCGCATCGGCGATGTCAAGCGAAAAGCGGGAGGGTCTAAAGCACCCTCCCCTACAGGATCGACAATTCGCGCGCCGCTGTACCTCTACGCCGTGCTAACCGGCCACTCCGCCGCGCGTCTATTTCGCCAGGCAGCTTAGGGGCGCATTCCACGCAGAGGCAAAAAACATGCTCGCAGCCTTAACCCTGTTCTCCGCCGCCGTGATGCTCGCGCCGCATCAAACTCCGCAGCCCAAAGCCGGCCTACGATTTCGCTCTTCCGCGGGAGGCCAAAATCGCCCTGGCGGAAAGTGCCGCGCCGCCGGAGATTTCCGGCAAAGCGACGGTTTACGTTCTGGAGCGCAGCGGCTACGAAAAAGTCCGGGAGGGCAGCAACGGCTTCACCTGTTTCGTCGATCGCCAGACGCCGTGGAACAGCGAGCCCACCTGCTTCGACGCCGAAGGCAGCGCGACAACTTTGCCCACGCGCCTGTTCGCCGAAGCCGAACGCGCCAAAGGGAAGTCCGAGGAGGAAATCACCGCGGAAATCAACGAGGGCTACAAGAGCGGAAAATTCAAAGCGCCAGCGAAGCCCGGGATCGTGTACATGCTCTCGAACAGCGTTTTTCTGCTAAATCCCGCCAACAACAGCATTGTGCACGCGCCTCCGCATCTGATGTTCTACGCGCCCTACGCCACCGACAAAGATATCGGCTCGCCTCCGCCGGGCATCAACATGCCGCATCTGATCCGCGCCGGGCAGCCGGACGCTTACATCATCGTAATTCCTGGCAGCAAAGACGCGATGCAGCATCCATAGGAGGCGGCGTTGATATTTGCGGAAAGCGGGAGGGTCTGAAGCACTCTCCCCTGCGTAAACCTGGTTCTTCGCGGACGGGCGCGCATCCAAAAGGCTGGCGCGGTTGGCTCGATATTCTGCGCGGAGGACCCCATGCAGCTTGATCTCTTGGATGCGCAAATGATCCTGCGCAAAACGCCGGCGTGTCTCGACTTGCTTCTTCGCGATCTTACCTGACGAGTGGCTGCACGCCAACGAAGGCCCCGACACCTGGAGCGCCTACACCGTGGTCGGCCATTTCATTCACGGCGAGCGCACCGACTGGATCCCGCGACTTGAAATCATTCTCGCCCAGGGCGACACTCGCGCGTTCGAGCCCTTTGACCGTTTCGCGCAACTCCGCCGCGACCAAACCATACCTGTCGCCAATCTGCTGGACGAATTCGCCATTCTGCGCGATCAGAATCTTCGGCATCTGGCGCAGCTGAATCTGACTGCCGAGGATTTCAGCCGCAAAGGCAGACATCCTGAGCTGGGGGCGGTTACGCTCGGTCAATTGCTGGCCACCTGGGTTGTACACGATCTAACCCATCTCAATCAGATCAACCGCGTGATTGCGAAGCAATACACTGCAGCGGTAGGCCCGTGGAAGGAATACGTTTCGATATTGAATCGATAGCAAGCAGGGCAATCGAGTGCGCGCCCTTACGCAGAGGCGCGTGGGCGGAGTTGTGCCAGTTTTTACGCCGGCGGGCGCAGCAAGCGGCGCCCCTGCGGCCGAAAACCCAGAGCGCGCCGAGGATTTCAACAACTCTCTACGTAGGTATTCTCCGTTCTTGCTCTGCTACATCGGCCACTTTACTCTCGCGTGCTCATGGCTGCACCGTCGTATCATGGTTCGCATGTGGCTCCCGCCGGGACTGGGGCGATGACTGCGCCGCAAGCAGCGCGCGTCACCGCACAGGATTTCTACGATTTCGACAAATGCCCGCATCGCGTCTATCTGAATCGCTTCGGCGACGCTAGCGAAAAGCTGCCGCACTCTCCGTTTTTGAATCTTCTCTTCGAGAACGCGCTGTCCTACGAAGAGGAAATCATCGCGAATCTTGCGCACGTCGCGCCTGGCGGCACGACTCTCGAAGAACGGGCTGCCTCCACGCTGGAACTGATGAGAAAAGGCGTCGAGCGCATTTACCACGGCGTCCTGCTGCGGCCCGCGGAGAGCGGCATTCCGGATCTTCTCGAGAAGGTCGGCGGCGGCTCGAATTTCGGCAATTATTTCTACCTGCCCGTGGACATCAAAGCCGGCAGCGGCTACGCCGACCGTGAAACGGGAGAGCTGCGCGAAGCTTACGGAATGCAGCTCTATCATTACGGCGCTCTTCTGGAAGCCATCCAGGGAGTTTTCCCGCCGGATGGCGCGATTTTGAATCGCGACGGCGAACGCGTTCCTTATCCTTTGCGGCAGTTCCGCGAGCAGTTTCAGAGCGCTCTGCCGAAAATACGCGCGCTGATAACCGGGGCTGCCACCGACGAACCGGCCCTGTGCTCGGACTGCCGCAACTGCCAATGGTGGGGCCGCTGCCAGAAGTCTCTCGAATCCGCGCAGGATCTGACGCTGCTGTCGGATGTTGGCCGCAGCAAAAAAATCCTGTTGAACTCGGCCGGCATCCGCTCCATTCCCCAGTTGCAGAAATTCGATTTCTCGCGCGTGAAGATCAAAGGCATCGGGCCAAAAACCATCGAAGCGCTGCGCCTTGCCGCGACGGTGAAGATCGCAAATAAGTTGCAGGTGCTGGCGCGCGCTTCTCTTCCCAATCCGCCCAGAAAAATCTATTTGGATTTCGAGGACGATCCCACGCAGGAACTCATCTATCTCTGCGGCATGTGGATTGACCCGCCGTTGAACGGCCTGAACTATCACGGATTTTTCTGCTCGGACCAAAAAAGCGAGGGCAAAATCTGGGACGAGCTGCAAGACGTCTGTGCCGCAATTGCCGGGGAGGATTACGCCGTCTTCCACTTCTCGCCGTATGAGAAGACAAAAATTTCGGTGCTGGAGCGCCGCTATGGCAGCCGCAATCCCAGCGCTTTAGACGAATTCCGCAGCCGCATGGTGGACCTGCTCTTCATCGTGAAAAACAGCGTCGCGCTGCCCGCCAAAAACTATGGCCTGAAATCCGTGGCGCCCTTCGTCGGCGTCAAATATTCCTCAGCGGACGCGGGCGGGGCCCAGTCCATCGTTTGGTTCCAGCAATATCAGAAAGACCCGGCCCGCTCCGACATTCTGCAAACTCTGCTCACCTACAACCGCGAAGACTGCGAGTCCATGAAGCATGTGGAGTCCTGGCTCCGCTCCTTAACGCCTCCAGGCTCACCCTAATCCGCACAGGCTAGGAATGCGACGCCAGCGGGATCGCGAAATGGAATTGCGAGCCTTCGCCGACGGCGCTATCAACCCAGATGCGGCCGCCGTGGGCTTCGACAATGTGCTTGGCGATCGAGAGGCCCAGACCGGTGCCACCTACCTCGCGTGAGCGGGCGGCATCCACGCGATAGAAGCGCTCGAAAATGCGCTCCTTATCCGCCAGCGGGATGCCGATGCCGGTGTCGGCCACGGTGACGACGACTTCCGAATCGCGCGTGGCCGCACTGAGGACAACTTTGCCTCCGGGCGGGGTGTATTGCACGGCGTTGTCGAGCAGATTTTGCAGCACTTCGCGCAGCAGGCTGGCATCGCCGCGAACGGGCGGAAGCCCCGGCGGGAACTCCACGTCGAGGGAGAGATTGCGCTGGCTGGCTTTGAGCAGCGAAGTCGAGGCACAGCTTTCGATGATGTCGGCGAGCGCGACGGGATGAAATTCGAGCTCCAGTTTGCCCGCCTCGATGCGCGCCAGCTTGAGCAGATCGTCGGTAAGCCGGCCGAGGCGCACGGCGTGGTCGCGGATGATTTCGAGGAAGCGGCGATTGTTTTTTTCGTCTTCGAGCGCACCGCTCAGCAACGTTTCGGAAAAGCCTTGGATGGCGGTCAGCGGCGTTTTGAATTCGTGCGAGACGTTGGCCACGAAATCCTGCCGTACCCTCTCCAGCCGCCGCAGCTCGCTGATATCGTGCAGCACGATCACCGCGCCCCGCGGCACTTCCTGCCGCGCTCCCGATCCGCCGGACTCGCCGCCCGGCGCACGCGCGGCCACTTGCGAATTCAGCGCGGCGACCGGCGCGACGGTTACGTCGAAGCTGCGCGGCGAGATGGTGCCGATGACCAGATCGCCTTGCGCATGCTCGCCGCTTTGCAGCGCCCGGCGAGCGAGGGAAACCAGATCGGCTTGGCGCACGATTTCAAGAATTGGCCGGCCTTCGCTGGCAACCGCATCGATGCTCAAAATCTCGGCGAAAGCTTGATTGCAGAAAATGACGCGCTCTTTGGCATCAATTACGGCCACGCCTTCGACCATGCTGCCAAGGATGGCACTGGAGCGGTTGCGCTCGTTAGTGAGGGTGCTGATAGTGGCTTCCAGGCGCGCGGCGGTTTCATTCAGTGCGCGCGCGAGGTCGGCCAGCTCGTCTTCGGTATCTTCGCGTTCCAGCGGCCTGAAATCGCCGCCGGCCACGCGCCCGGCGAAGTTTTTCAAGCGTTCCACGCGATCGGAGAAGCCGCGGGAAACTAGAAGCGTGGCGATGCTGCCGAGAACAACGATGATCAGCGCGGCAATGACGAGATGCCCGCGCGGAGCGCTGGTGGCGTACAAATCCATCGCCGCCAGCACGGCCAGCAGCAGAAGAAGATAAGTGAAGCTCAGTTTCCAGAAAAGCTTAGCTCGCACGAGTTTCGAACAAGTAGCCCGCGCCGCGGATCGTTTTTACGTAGGAAGGATACTGCGGATTCTCTTCAATTTTCTCGCGCAATCGGCGGACGTATACATCCACGCTGCGCGGGGTGACGAATCGGTCGGTGCCCCACACGGCATCGAGAAGCTGATCGCGAGAGAAGACTTTGTTGGGGCGCGCGGCGAGATAATAGAGCAGGCGGAACTCCAGCGTGCTGAGCGGAACCTGCTTGCCTCCGCGCGTGACGCGATAGGCGGCCGGATCGATGCGCAGCGCGCCGACATCAATCAATTTCTCGGCCGCAGCGGCCGGCTCGACGCGGCGCAGCAGGGCCTTGACGCGCGCCACGAATTCGCGCGGGCTGAATGGCTTGGTGACGTAATCGTCGGCGCCCAGTTCCAGGCCCACAACGCGGTCGGCTTCTTCGCCGCGCGCGGTGAGAATCAGAATCGGCAGGCGATTCAGCGCCGGGTCGCGGCGAATCTCCTTGCAGATTTCGAGGCCGGAGAGTTTCGGCAGCATCAAGTCGAGAACCAGAAGATCGGGCGGCGATTTTTTGACTTGCGCGATGCCAATGGCGCCATCGGTCGCGGTGAAGACTTGATAGCCGTCCTTCTCCAGGTTGTAGCGAACCAGTTCGACGATGTCGCGGTCGTCTTCGATGACTAGAATGCGCTTCTTGATCACGGCCTCCAGGCCCTCGTTTCGTTCAAACATAATGGAACCGGAAGATTCAAGCAAGGCTCTCACCCGCTCCTATCTTGCGCAGGGAGTTTGTGACGCAGATTACGGGAAGGTTACAATCACGTAACGCCGAAACGACCTTCTGGTTTCAATCCGAACCAACCTGGTGCAGATGAACCGCTTCCGAACCGGGGGCTCGGATTCCCGATTCGGCAGTCTTACAACACCTTCATTTTCTGTCAGTTAACTCAATGTGTCGAATTGGGTTTGGCCACTCTTCTGCTTGGGTGTGCTGTGGGTTCGAGCGGACGACAGCGTCCGCGGCGACAAAGGGGGACCCAATGAGCGCCAGCACGCAGCCACGAAAACTACTTAACCCATTTTTGCGCAGCGCGGAATCGCTGGATTTCGAATCGGGGTTGCGGCGAAAAATTGTCGGGCAGGACGAAGCGGTGCAAGCGGTGGTGGATTTGTATCAGGTGTTCCGCGCGGGGTTGAATTCGCCGGGGCGGCCGGTGGGGAATTTGCTGTTTCTGGGGCCGACCGGGGCGGGCAAGACGCGCGTGGTGGAAGCCACGGCGGAGATTCTGTTTGGCGATCCGCGCGCAGTGATCAAAGTGGATTGCGCGGAATTTCAGCACTCGCATGAGATTGCCAAGCTGATTGGCTCGCCTCCCGGCTATTTGGGGCATCGCGAGACGCATCCGCTGATCACCCAGGAAGCGCTGGCGCAATTTCATACCGAGAAATTGAAGCTGTCGTTTTTGCTTTTCGATGAAATCGAGAAGGCTTCCGATGCGTTGTGGCAATTGCTGCTAGGAATTCTGGACAAAGCCACGCTGACATTGGGCGACAACCGCCGCGTGGATTTGTCGCAGACCATGATTTTCATGACTTCGAACCTGGGCGGCGGGGAAATCACCGAGCTGATGACCGGCGGAATGGGCTTTGCGCCGCAACAGAAGCCGGAAAATCAGGTGGGGCTCGACGAGAAAGTGGAGCGCACGGCCTCGGAAGCGGCCAAGCGGAAATTCGCGCCGGAATTCATGAACCGCATTGACAAGGTGGTGGTGTTCCATCCGCTGCGGTCGGAGCAGTTGGAATCGATTTTGGAGATCGAGCTGGGGATGGTGCAGCAACGCGTGCTGGAAACGGCGCGCGGAAAATTCCTGTTTCGCGTGACGCCTGGCGCGCGGGAATACTTGCTGAAAGAAGGAACGGACCTGAAGTATGGCGCGCGACACTTGAAGCGGGCCATCGAGCGGCATCTGGTGTATCCGCTGGCGAGCTTGCTGGCGACCGAGCAAGTGAATCTCGGCGACGTCCTCTCCATTGATTGGAATGATCTCGACCATTGCCTGACTTTTGACCGCATTGCCGGCGGCGCGGCGATTCCGGCCGTTGCGGCGCAGCGCAGCGCCGCGGTGGCCGGAGCGGAAGGCACCGGCCGAGGCGAAACAACCAGTGGAATTCGCGGCGTGCCCGACGCGATCTGGAGCGGGGTGCGCAAACCCGCAGGCGACCCGGGCGCACCGCTGGGCGGCAAAACCGCCAACACCGCCGTGGGAATTCCCGGCGAACAAAAAACAGGAGAAGCAAAGGTAGACAAGCCAGTACCGCTCGAGCCGCGTAAATGAGCCGCGGAAAGGCCGCCGGGAGTGTCGCCCGGAAGCACGCGGCGACACGAGCAAAAGTTGTCTCAATCATCGCCGTGCTGGCCATTGCGTCCGCGCGGCTGACGCTCGCCGGCCCGGCCCGTCCGCAAGCACAGACCTCGCAGAGCCCGCAGCAAACCGCCGACCTTTCCGACAAAAGCCTCGAAGACCTAATGAACACCGAGGTGACCTCGGTTTCGAAGAAGACGCAAAAACTCTCGCAAACCGCCGCGGCAATTTTCGTAATCACGCAGGAGGACATCCGCCGCTCCAGCGCCACAAACATTCCCGACCTGTTACGCATGGTGCCCGGGCTGGACGTGGCGCAGATCAACTCCAACATCTGGGCCATCAGTGCGCGGGGATTCAATCAGGAATTCAGCAACAAGCTGCTGGTGCTGCTGGACGGGCGGCCAGTGTACTCGCCTACGATTTCGGGCGTGCTGTGGGACGCGCTGGATGTGCCGCTGGAGGAGATCGAGAGGATCGAAGTGATTCGCGGCCCCGGAGGAGCCACTTGGGGGGCCAACGCGGTGGATGGGGTGATCAACATCATCACCAAGAAGGCCAGCGACAGCCGGGGCGAAATGGTGACCGCGGGCGGCGGCAACCTCGACCAGGGATTCGGGACCGCGCAATACGGCGGCGGGCTCGGAGCGCACACCGACTACCGCGTCTTCGCCAGATATTTCAACCAGGATCACCTCCCGAGCCGCACGGGGCAGAGCGGCGAGGATGGCTGGCACGCGCTTCGCGGAGGATTTCGCACCGACAGCCAGTTGGACTCGCAAGATGACTTGAGCTTCGAAGGAGATCTATACACCGCGCGAGAAGGAGACGTCCTGGGCGCCTTTACGTCGTTCGCTTCGCCCGGCGTACAAAATAGCTTCTTTGAAACCGATTTTTCGGGCGGCTATCTGCAGTCCAACTGGACGCATCGCTATGCGAGCCGCGCAGAGACAGCGCTGCAAATTTCCTTCGATCGCTTCAGCCGGGAAAGCAGTCTGGGCGAGACGCGCAACACTTTCAATCTCGATTTCCAGAACCACATTGCCTGGGGCCAGCGGCAAGACATCGTCTGGGGCGTGGGGTACCGCTTTTCGTCATCCACCACCAAGGGGAGCCCGACGTTCTCTCTGAACCCCGCGAATCTGGACACGCAACTTTTCAGCGGCTTTCTGCAGGATGAAATCACGCTGCTTCCGGAGCGCCTGTCGCTCACCGTGGGAACCAAGCTGGAGCACAACTACTACACGGGCTCCGGGGCGATGCCCAGCGCGCGCGCGGCCTGGAAACTGGACAGCCAGCAAACGGCCTGGGCCGCGGTATCGCGAGCTCTGCGGACGCCCGCGAGCAAAGATACCTCCTCGATCGACAATGTCGGCGGGTTCGTGCGCAGCGGCGGCCTTCCGGTGGTGATACGCATCGAGGGCAATCCGAATTTCCAAGATGAGGAACTACTCGCCTACGAAGCGGGCTACCGGGCCGGCGTGTCGCAGCGAGTCTCCATCGATATAGCGGCTTACTACAATTCCTACAGCCAATTGCAAAACACCGAACCGCAGGCGTCTTTCCTAGAAACCTCGCCCCCGCCGCCGCATCTGGTGCTGCCCCTCGAATACGGGAACATGATGCGCGGCGAGACACACGGCGTAGAGATCTCTGCGAATTGGAAGCCTGCGGCGCATTGGACGCTCGCTCCGGGATATGCCTTCGAGCAGATTCACATGCATTTGAATCCCTCGAGCCTGGACACGCAGTCGGTGCCGGCGGCGCAGGGCAGCACTCCACACCACTGGGCACGGCTCGATTCGCACGTGGAATTCACGCACGGCTTCGACTGGGATGCCAGCGCCACATTTAACGACCGCCTCTCGGCCCAAGCGACGCCCGCATACACGCGCATTGACTCGCAGCTGAGCTGGCACGCGAGGGAAAACCTGACCGTGCGCGCCGTGGGCCAAGACCTGGGAAGCGACCACCATCTCGAGTTTGTGAATGGGCCAGGCATCGGAATTTCCGGATTGGTGAAGCGCAGCGCCTACGGCGAGATCTCCTGGCGGTTTTGGTAACTCGGATGGATTGGAGAGTTTTGAGGGAATGGAGCGCATCGTCGGTGGAATCGTGGACCGGGAATTGGTTCCTGAAGCTGTGTCGCCGGACGCGGAAGACCCAGTCCAGGTCGTGGCGAGCATTGTGCCGGGCGGCGTCCCCGCGGGAGATGTGGGGAAGGCTGTGCCGGGCATTACACCGAGCCGGCGCCCTTCGAAGTTCAGGGCAAGCTGCAAGCCCCGCCCCTACGGTCGAAAGGCCTGAAGCCGGCATCGCGACGCCTGTCAACGCGCTTGTCCTGGGGATGCTGTTGCTGCTCGCGGGTCCGACGTTGGCGCTGGCGGAGCAGGGTTTGTGGCAGCAGATGGCCGACGACGACCTTTCGGGCAAGAGCCTCGAAGACTTGATGAACACCGAAGTGACCTCGGTCTCGAAGAAGGAGCAGAAGCTCGCGCAGGTGGCTGCGGCGATTTTCGTGATCACCCAGGAAGATATCCGCCGTTCGGGCGCGAGCAACATTCCCGATTTGCTGCGCATGGTCCCGGGCGTGAATGTGGCGCAGATCAACGGGAACACCTGGGCCATCGGCGTGCGCGGGTTCAACGAGCAGTTCTCGGACAAATTGCTGGTGCTGCTGGACGGGCGGGTGGCGTACACGCCGACGTTTTCGGGCGTGTACTGGGACACGTTGGACGTGCCGCTCGAAGATATCGACCGCATCGAAGTGATCCGCGGGCCGGGCGCATCGATCTGGGGCGCAAACGCCATGAACGGGGTAATCAACATCGTGACCAAGAAAGCCAGCGAGACGCGTGGGGTGCTGGCGACGATGGACTACGGAACTTTTCTGCAAGGGCTCGGCACCGTGCAATTCGGTGCGCCCATCAGCAAAAACGGGGATGTCCGCTTTTTCACGAAATACCTGAATGTCGGCGATTTTATCGGCACCGACGGCCAGCCAGTGAAGGACGGCTCGCATATCCTGCGCGGCGGAACGCGCGCTGACTTTCAGCTTTCTGCAAAAGATTCGCTGATGGTTGGCGGCGACATGTACACGGGCACGACCGGTGTATTCCGGGAGGACGTGGTATCGATTTCGCCGCCCGTCAACGCGGGGCTGACCTCGCTGACCGATCTGTCCGGCGGGAGCATCGTCGCGCGTTGGACGGAGAAGCAATCGGACCGCTCCGAAACTTCGGTGCAATTCTCCTTCGACCGCTACCGGCGCAACTCCTTGGATGAGATCGACGAGCTGCGCGACACCTACCAGATCGATTTCCAACACCACGCGCAGTGGCTGCCGCGGAACGATTTCGTGTGGGGCGCGTCGTTTCGCGATTCCGCGGCGCAGACCCAGGGAAATCTGAATCTTTCGTTCGATCCCGCGCAGCATACCAGCCGGTTCTCCAATATTTTCGCGCAGGACACCATCACCATCGTGCCGGACCGCGTGATGTTTACGCTGGGAGCTCTGTGGGGTTGGGAAGCCTACACCGGCTACGGCTTTCAGCCCATGGGGCGCATTTTGTGGACGCCCGCAGCCACCCGCACGGTTTGGTTCGGAGTATCGCACGCGCATCGCAGCCCTTCGTTTCTGGAGACCTCTGCGCGGCAAAATCTTCAGGCGCTGGCAGGACCGGGAGGCGAGCCGGAATTGGTGAGCTCCTTCGGAAATCCGAAACAAAAGGACGAGCAGGTCATTGCGTGGGAGCTTGGCTACCGGCAGCAGGTGGCGACCCGCGTGTCTCTCGATGTGGAAGCGTTCTTCAACCGCTATTCCGACATCGGCAGTTCCGAGCCGGAAACTCCGTTCCCTGAGAGCACGCCTGCGCCGGAGCATCTGGTGATTCCCTTTGTGAACGGGAACGGGCTGTACGGCGAAACGCACGGGGCGGAGTTCGCGGGCAACTGGCAGGTGAACAGCAGATGGTCATTGCGGGCGAGCTACGCGCTGCTCGAGTTGCACATGCATCGCAATGCTACCAGCGCGGACACGTACACGCCCGGAGATATCGAAGGCAGCGATCCGCGAGACCGCGCCATGCTGCGCTCGCACATGAATTTTTGGCGCGGAGTGAGCTGGGACGCGTCGGGGGAGTTTGTGGACCGGCTGCGGGCGCAGAGCGTCCCCGCCTACGCGCGAGTGGACAGCAGCTTGAACTGGCAGGCGGGCGAGAGGTTCAACGTGGCGCTGGTGGGGCAAAACCTGCTGCGCAACGTGCATCGCGAGTTCAACGATCCGTTTGGAACGAGCGTAGCGGATGAGATCAAACGCAGCGGCTACATCCGGCTGAGCTGGAGATTCTGAAGAGCGTACGGGGCGAAATTGGGTGAGACGAAATACGAACGGAGGATTGCGGCGGCCGGGCGGCCAAGAACGCGAGAACTGTGCACAAGGTTGCTGCTGGCCTTGGCGCTGGCCGCGGTGCCCGCGGGGCGCGTGGCGGCAGGCAATGAGGGCGTGGAGCATACCGCCACGGAGTACGAAGTGAAGGCCGCGTTTCTGCTCAATTTCGCGCGCTTTGTGGAATGGCCGCCGCGCGCGTTCGAGAGCGCGACGGCGCCGCTGGGAGTCTGCGTGCTGGGCGAGGACCCCTTCGGGAGAACGCTAGACGTAGTAGCCGCGGGGAAGATGTCGGGCGACCGGACCTTGATGGTGCGCCGGGGGAAGAAACTCGAGGAACTTGGCGGATGCGAAATTCTGTTTATCAGTGCGTCGGAGCGCAGCCGCTTGCCGGAAATTTTCACGGCGTTGCGCAATGCTCCGGTACTGACCGTAGGAGACAGCGAAGACTTCGCCGCGCGCGGAGGCGGAGTGCAGTTCACGCTGGAAGACAGCCACGTGCATTTCATCATCAACGCGGACGCCACCGAGCGGGCCGGGCTGAAAGTCAGCTCGAAGCTGCTGAGCCTGGCGCATGTGGTGCACGACGATTTGGCGCGAAAGAAGGGCTGAGATGAACTGGATGCGGCAGAAATCCATCCGGGAAAAGTTGACGTTGATCGTAATGGCCACTTGCGCGGCGGCATTGATTCTGGCCGGCAGCGCGCTGGCAGTGTTTGACCGCTTGACGTTCCGCCAGGATATGGCCCGGGACCTGGAAACCTTGGCGCGCATTACCAGCTCCAACAGCGCCGCGGCCGTGGCCTTCAACGATGCCAGCGCGGGGCGGGAAATATTGGGAGCGCTGGCCGCGCAAAAGCAGATCGTGCGTGCCTGCCTGTACACCCACGATGGAAAAGTGTTTGCGACCTACGCGCGCGCGGGCGAAGAGCAGAGTTTCGTGGCGCCGGCGGCGGAGAAAGATGGCAGCCGGTTTACTGCGGACCGCTTGATCGCCTTCGAGCGCGTGCAAGTGAAAGGCGAAGACGTTGGTTCGCTGTATCTGGAATCGGATCTGGAGGCGGTGCGCGCGCATTTGCTGCGGAATATTGCGGCGCTAGCGGCGGTGCTGCTGATCTCTATTTTCGCGGCGTACCTGCTGGGTTCACGGCTGCAGCAGACCATTTCCGGGCCGGTGCTGGAGCTGGCGCGCACTGCTTTCGCGGTGACCATGGAGAACGATTACACCATTCGCGCGCAGAAGACCACGCACGATGAAATCGGATTTCTCTACGATCAGTTCAACGAAATGCTGGAGCGCATCCAGCAGCGCGATGTGGCGCTGCAGCAAAGCCAGGCGGAGCTCGAAAAACGCGTGGCAGAGCGCACCGTTGATCTGCGCAAGAAGGTAGAAGAGGTGCAAGCCGCCGAGGCGGCCGTGCGTAAGGGGAAAGAACGGCTGCAGGCGGTGCTCGAGTCCGTGGACGACATCGTCATGGAGGTGGATGGCGAGGGCGCGTACATCAATATCTGGAACCAGCGCGGTGAACTCCTGGTGAAGCCACGCGAACAATTGTTGGGTGAAAGAATGGGGGAATCGCTGCCTGCGGCCACCGCGCAGCGGATTCACGCGGGAATCTCACGCGTCCTGGCCGCCGGAGGAATCGAGATCGTGGAGTACTCGAAGTCTGTGCCAGCGGGCGAACGGTGGTTCGCGGCACGGTTGACGCGAATTCCGGCGGAAGAAGGCGTGCGGCCCACGGTATGTGCCGTCGTGCGGGATATCACCGAAACCCGGCAGGCAGCCGAAGAGCTGAAGCGCGCCAAGGAAGCGGCGGAAGCGGCCAGCGAGGCCAAGAGCGAATTCCTGGCCAACATGAGCCATGAAATCCGCACACCGATGAACGGCATTTTGGGAATGACAGAGCTGACCCTGGACACGGAGCTCTCTCCGGAGCAGCGCGAATATTTGAAGACGGTGAAAAATTCCGCCGACGCGTTGCTGGTGGTAATCAACGACGTCCTGGATTTTTCCAAGATCGAAGCCGGCAAGCTGGAATTCGAGCGCGTCGAATTCAATTTATGGAATTCGCTGGGCGAAACGATGGAGACACTGGCGTTGCGCGCGCACCAGCGAGGATTGGAGTTTGCCTGCCGCATCCGCCCGGAAGTGGAGGAGTGGGCGGTGGGTGATCCGGGGCGCTTGCGGCAAGTGTTGGTGAATTTGATCGGCAACGCCATCAAGTTTACGGAGCGCGGCGAAGTGGTGCTGGAAGTGGCCAAGGAATCGCAGGATGAATCGGGCGCGCTGCTGCACTTTACGGTGCGCGACACCGGCATCGGGATTCCCAAAGAGAAGCAAGGCCTGATTTTCGGCGCCTTCACGCAGGCGGATAGCACCATGTCCCGGCGCTACGGCGGCACGGGATTGGGATTGGCGATCACCCAACGGCTGGTGGAAATGATGAACGGGCGCATCTGGGTGGAAAGCGAACCGGGGCGCGGCAGCACGTTTCATTTCACGGCGCGATTCGGAAAAACCGGGGTGCCCGAGGAAGCGGCGCGCGACAGGGATCCCAAAACGCTGCGCGGGTTGCGCGTGCTGGTGGTGGACGACAACGAATCGGTGCGCGGAATCCTGCTGGAAGTTTTCAACGCCTGGGGAATGAAGCCGACGGCGGTGAGCGATGTGCGCGCCGCCCTGGAGGCCGTGGATCGCAGCATCGAGAAGCACAAAGAATTCCAACTGGTGCTGGCGGACGCGCAGATGCCCGGCAAGAGCGGATTCGAATTGGCGTGCGCCATCAAAGAGCGGCTCGGAGCGGAAGCGCCGCGCTTCGTGATGCTTGCTCCGAACGCAAAAGGAGCGATGGCGGCGCCTTGCAAAGAGCCAGGGATCGACGCGTTTGTATCCAAGCCGGTTCAGCAATCGCAGTTGCACGATACGCTGCAGGAGATATTCGCAGACGCGGAGCATTTGCAGACGGCCGCGGCGACGGACGTCGGCGCCAAGCCGCACGGGAAATCGGGCACGCGGATTTTGTTGGCGGAGGACAACGCGGTGAACCGCTTGGTGGCCACCCGCCTGCTGGAGAAGGAAGGTTACGTGGTAGTAGTGGCCGAGAACGGGCGCGAAGCCGCGAAATTGGCGTCCCGCGGGGACGTTCAGATCGTGCTTATGGACGTGCAGATGCCGGAAATGGACGGCTACGAGGCCACCGCCGCAATTCGCGCCCGCGAACGCATCTCCGGGGCCCATTTGCCGATTATTGCCATGACCGCGCACGCCATGAAGGGCGACCGCGAACGTTGCCTGGCGGCCGGCATGGACGACTATCTCACCAAGCCGGTCCGTAAAGCGGAGCTCTTTCAATTGCTGCGGCGGTACGCGAGCAAACTCAACCTGCCAGCGGAGGCCAAAGTGAAACACGAAACCCGAACGGCGGCCGCATCTGACGGAACGGTCTGGAACCAGCAGCAGGCCCTCGAGCGCGTCGGAGGCGACCGCGATTTGCTGGGAGAGCTGATAGCAATTTTCGAAGCGGAATCACCCAAGCTGCTCGCTGCGATCCGCACGGCGATTGCACGCGGCGATGTCGCGGCCCTGGAGCTGAATGCTCACGGGCTGAAGGGCGCAGTGGCCAATTTTTCGGCAGCCCCGGCCACGAATTGCGCGCGCGACCTGGAGATGCTCGGCCGCAACAGGAATTTGCAAGGCGCGGCGGAAAAATTCGGAGTTCTTGAGGCAGAAATCAAGCGCTTGCTGGCGGAATTCGAGGCTTATCCGCGAAAGGTCGCGACGTGAGGCCGGCGTCCGGAAATCACAGCGCGGTTCGAGAAAGGGCCCTATGAGCGGGGGAAATGTAGCAGGAACGAAAATTCTGATTGCCGAAGACGACCTGGTTTCGCGCCGTGTCCTGGAAGTGTTTCTGTCGCGCTGGGGATACCGCGTAACGTCGGTATCGAGCGGCGAAGACGCGTGGCGGCTGTTGAACGAGGAGGGAGCCCCGCGCCTGGCAATTCTCGATTGGATGATGCCGGGAATGGAGGGAGTGGAGGTCTGCGCCAAGCTGCGCGAGCGCAAGGATATGTCCTACGTGTACGCGTTGCTGCTCAGTTCGCGCAACGAGAAGAAGGACATGCTCCAGGGCCTGCAAGCCGGCGCGGACGATTATTTGACCAAGCCCTTCGATGCCGAGGAGCTGCAGGCGCGCTTGTTCGTCGGCGAGCGCATCTTGAAGCTGCAGGATGAGTTGATTTCGGCGCGCGACGCCCTGCAATACCAGGCGACCCACGATCCGCTCACCGGCGTGGCCAACCGCGGAGAAATTCTGGGCCAGTTGCAGCGCGAAGTGGCCCGTTCGCTGCGTTCCGGAAAATCCCTGGGCGTGATCCTGGCCGACATCGATCATTTCAAGCAAGTCAACGATAGCTACGGGCATTTGACCGGCGATGCCGTGCTGCGCGGCGTGGCCCTGCGCGTGACGGCGCTGCTGCGCACCTACGACACGGTGGGGCGCTACGGCGGCGAGGAATTTGTGATCATCGCACCGCTCTCGGACTCGGAGGGCACCATGAGAGTGGCCGAGCGTATCCGCGAAGGAATTGCAGCGACGAAGTTTGACACCTCGGCCGGCGAGCTGCGCCTCTCCATCAGCCTGGGCGTGGCCGTTCGCGATGTGGACCACGCGCGCAATTCGGAAGCCCTGCTGTTGGCCGCTGATACCGCGCTGTATCGCGCGAAAGATGCCGGCCGCAACCGCGTCGAGCTGGCCACTCCCGCGGATTTCGAGAGCCTCGTGTTGGCCGGCAGCGTTGGGCAGGGATCGCGCCGCCGCTAATTCCTCGCAGTCGCCATCGTCGCATCCCACAGACCGCATCCGTTTGCAGTGCGAATTCCCACGCAGCTCGATATCTGTCGCGTTCCCCGTTGAGCGGAAATTTGTGAGACATTTCGTGGAGCGCGGTGTTGAATAGATCAGAGGCCGGGCTCCCATGACCGTTCAGTTGCGCCGCCGGATTATTATCCTTGCAGTTTTAGCTCTTCTCGCGTTTGTCGCTCTGCATCGTGTTTATACCTTCGCCGCCAATCGCGCCCAGAAAGGCTCGGAATCCTCCGCCTACACTGCCGTCGCCGGCCCATTCGCGACCGCCGCGGCTGACGATCTCATTTTGCACGATGCGCAAAGGAACAAAGACCTGCACGTGAAGGTGACTTATCCGCAGACCGCCGGGAAGTTTCCCGTGATCGTTTTTTCCCACGGATACGGCGGCTCGAAAGACACCTACGCTTCGCTGGTGGAATATTGGGCCGCGCGCGGCTACATAATCATCCAGCCCACTCACGACGATTCCATCGCCCAGAGAAAAGCAAACGGGCAGATACGCGGCGTGATGCAAGGTTTCTCCAAGCTGGGCGAGGACATTTCCGATCCCGCGCAGTGGCGCAATCGCGCCCGCGACGTTTCCTTCGTGATCGACTCCCTGGAGGAGATCGAGCGCCGCGTTCCGGGCCTCGCCGGAAAAATCGACCGCGCGCGCATCGGCGTGGGCGGACATTCCTTCGGCGCGCTGACCACGGAACTGATTGGCGGCTTGACCTTCACGCCGCCGGGCGCCTCGCAACCCGAAAGCCTCGCCGACCGGCGCGTCTCCGCGCTGCTGGTACTTTCCGGCGCAGGCCCAAAGCAGCACGGCGTGGACGAGACGTCGTGGCAGAGCATCACCGCCCCGATGATGTTGATGACCGGCACGCGCGATCTCGGCGTAGGCGGCCTGCGCCCCGAGCAGCGCATCAAGCCCTATGAGCTGGTGCGCAGCGTGCACAAATACGCCATCGTGCTGGACGGCGGCGGGCATATGACTTTCACCGGGTTGCCGTCGCGCATGGGAACGGAGCCCGCGGTGTTATACGAGACAGTGCAAGTGGCCAGCGTAGCTTTTTGGGATGCCTACTTGAAGAACAGCGACAAGGCCGAAAGCTATTTGCATTCGCCGGCGCTGGTGGATTTCAGCGCAGGAAAAGCCAAGCTAAGCAGCCAATAAGCCAGTTTTGCGCGTTCGAGGTCGCCTTTTCTTCGTAGGGGCGCTGGCTTGCTGCGCCCTCCGGCGATCTCGCCGTAAAACCAACGCTCCCGCCAACCGCGGACTACAATCCTTTTCAACGCTGCGCAATGATAAAAATCCGGCGGAACGGCAACAAAGTCTTGCCATTCGGCTGTTCCGGAAACGCACGCGCGATTTTCGCCGCGTAGGCCGCCACAAATTCTTCGGCGTCGGACTCGGACAAATCGTGAATATAAGGACGCAACTGCGTCCCGCGAAAAAACTCCACCACCGGATTCTCGCCGTCCAATTCGTGCTGGTAAATCGTCTCCCAGATATCCAGCTTCGAAGCATGCGGCGAAAGCCAGCGCCAATATTGTTCCGGCGAATGCACCACCAGCCGCAGCGTGGCGGGCAGCAAGCGCTCGCGCCAGCGCGGTTCGCGGGCGGTCTCCACCAGCAGCAGATGCGCAGGGCTTTCGATATGCCGCGGCATTTGAATCGCGAAAACGCCGCCTGCGCGCACACAGCCAAGCAGCGCCGGGAGCAATCGCTCGTGACCCGGCACCCATTGCAGCGCCGCATTGCTGAAAAGCAAATCCGCCGGTGCCGCCGGGCGCCAGCTGCTGATGTCGCCTTCCAGCCAATCCAGCTTCGGGAATTCGCCGCGCGCATGCGCCAGCATTTCCTTCGACGAGTCAATGCCCGTGATGCGCGCTTCCGGCCAGCGCTCTTGCAGTGCTTGCGTCAAGTGCCCGGTGCCGCAGCCCAGATCGTAAATGCGCTCGCAGCGCTCGAGCGGGATGTGCGCGATTAAATCGTACGCCGCGCGGAATCGGACGTTCGAGTATCTCAGGTAAGTTTCGGGATGCCAGACGGTCATTCTACGTAGGGCGCTGAATGGCCTTGCGCCGCCACCAGTATAAGTGCATTTGGCTTGACCTGGCCAACGCCGCAGAAAAACGCCGGCTGGCAGCCCTTCCGCTGTCAGGACGAGCCGGCGTTACGGGCTTACCAGACTTCGCGCTCTTCTTCTCGTTCGCGCTTGCTTCTCTTGCGCCGCTCTTCCTCTTCCTGCTTTTCGTATTCGGCGAGTTCTTCTTCGGTCATCTGATATTCGCGCCGCGAGGAAAACATTGAATTGCTGCCCCGCTGATCTTTCACGGCCTGTTGCATGCGCGCGCGGTTGGATGTGTCAAAGCGCGAGGTGCGCACCGAATGGGCGATGGCCCCGGCTTCGATCAGAAGATCGCTGATCTTTTCGAAGAAATCGTGAAAGTGATAGGGAAGGATGGAATACGGCAGTTCTTCCGCTTCCAGCTCCATCACCACGTCGGCGGCCAGGTTCGAAGGAACCAGGAACAACACGCGGAGCCTCCGTTTGCGAACGGAAGTGACTTCTTCGGGGCTGCGTTTTACCGCCGTGCGCGTGGCTTCTTTATCCTTTTCCTCGGCTTCCACGGTCACGCCTTCGGCGTGCGCCAGGTCTTTCAGGATTTGGAATAGCGGATTGTCCGGCGGGCAGAGTTCCACGTTGGCGATCACCAGATTCCAAGCGCCGGTGAGCAACTGCTGTAGGGCCTGCTTGGCGTCGGTCACCACCTGCACGTGCCAACCCTCGCCGCTCAGCAACTGCCGCAGAGCTTGCTGGCTCGTAGGCATGGAATCCAGGATCAGGATACCGACTTCGGGCGCGGGCTTGGTCGCTTCGGGAATTGCCATGGCTGCCAGTATAAAAGTGCAGTTCTAGGACCCTGCACTTTTCATCGGCCGGGTTTCCACCACCTTGATTTGTTCTTGCGGACAGCGCTGTGGAAATGGGCCTGTCCGAACGGACAGGCGAAGAAAAAGCAAAATAGTTCTTGACAGGGCGAACAAAAGGCGAATACTATTCGCCTCGTGCGGCGAGGCTTTCGATGGCCACTACATACACTCTTCGACCAGCGGCAGATCCTTCCCGAATCCGCCGTGTACGGCCGGAGCAGACCAGTCTCACCTTATTCCCCCATGCCGCTCGCCACGGCAACGATGAAAACGCTAGCGGTGCTTCCGCGCCCGCCCCGGTGCCTGACCGGGGAGAGAAGCCCGCAGCGCAGCTGGTCGGCATCGCGCGTCTCGCCGCTTCCTCCCCTCGCGCGGATGCCAAACGCGGCACCGAATATTTCGTTCTGCCCGTTCGCTCGATAATCAACCGCTGCGATTCGCCGCGCGTGCCTTTCAACTACACCATTAATCCCTATCGCGGCTGCGAATTCGGCTGCCATTACTGCTACGCCCGCTATACCCACGAATTCATGGAGATCGACGGCGGCGAATTCGAGAAGAAAATTTATGCGAAACGTGATGCCGGGGCGCTGGTGGCGCGCGATTTGGAGAATCCGAAGCTGGAAGGCGAGCACATCGCCATTGGCGCGGCCACCGATCCCTATCAGCCGGCGGAACGCGAATTCGGTGTTACCCGCGCGATTTTGGAGAAGATTGCCGCGCGCAGCGGCCTGAGCGTTTCGATTACCACCAAATCGGATCAGGTGCTGCGGGACCTCGATTTGCTGCACCGCATTGCGGAGCGTTCCTCGATTTCCGTGAATCTCTCGATCACCACCATGCGCACGCGGCTGGCCCGCCTGCTTGAGCCACGCGCCCCCAGGCCGGATTTGCGCATGGACGCGGTGAAACAGCTGCGCGCAGCGGGGATTGCCGCCGGAGTGCTGGCCATGCCGGTGATTCCCGGAATCACCGACGCGCCGGCTGATCTCGATTCTCTGGTGAAAGCGGCGAAGGAAGCGGACGCGCAGTGGGTGGGCGCCCGGGTCCTCTATCTGATGCCTGCCGCGCTGAAGCAATTCCTGCCCTTCGTGCAGGCAAAGTTCCCGCGCCTGGCTCGTCAGTACGACGATTGGTACAGGCGCCACAATGGCGCCCCAAAGAACTACGCCGACGCGATTGCCCTCCAGTTCATGGAACTGCGCAAGAAATATGGCATCAGCTCGCGGCCGGAAGTACCCATGCGCCCGCCCTGCGGCCCGCCGCAGATGAATTTGGGACTGCAGCCGGTGGAAGATCTCGCCACCCCGGTGGAGACAAATTCTAAGCACCTCCCGGGCATGCCGGCGCTGCCTGCGAGAACTGTTACGAATCTTGAGACCAGGAGAACGCCATGCGGATGAAATCGGTGAGCGCGCTGATTCTATGGATAGGGACGCTTGGGTATGCGGCGCTGCTGATTGGCGTGCGCGGGCCCGCTGCCGCGCGGCCCAGCGAAGAGCCCGTTGCGGCTCCGCAACGAATTGTGCGCAAAGTCGCCCCGCCTCGTCACGAAAGGAATTCCGCGCGCCCGCAGCAGATTTATTTCGCTACGGCACGATGATGCGCGAAGGTTCGGGCTGAGATTCCCCCGCGGCGCGGGGAAATTGCGCGCGCAGGAAATCGAGAAAAGCGCGCGAGCGCGGGCGCCCGTTGGTTTCGTATTTGCCGACGCGCAACAGGAACACCAGCAGCCGGAACATCTCCGAATCTTTCACGCCTCCGAACGCTGCGTGCTTTTTCTCATCCTGCTTGAAATCCGCTATGAATTTCGCGATTTGTGAATAGACAGCGCGCGCCGCAGGGCCATCCGGAGGCCGTTCGTAGTAAAGGCCGCTATCCAGTGTGCGATAGGTCTCCGCCAGCGCTGCCAGGCCGTCAATCGCGCTGGAATCATCGATCTCGCGATGCTCGGCGGCAGCCACAAGAATCGAGTAGCCGAGTCCGGATATCAGCGGCTGGCGCTCGTGGATGAAATCCGCGCGCACGGTCACATCGGGAAAGGGAATATCAGTGACGGTGGTGGGCTTGCGATGCTCGCGTTCCCAACTGCGCGCCGCGATCAAATAAGTGCAGTCGGAAGGGCAATCGATCGTGACTTCGCGTTTTTCCCCGCAGCAAACCGCGCAGATTTTCTCGCCCTTAGCAGGGCAGTAGCGTTTCGGTTTGCGCGTCTCGCAGAGCGGACAGGCCATGTGCCTCCATTCGTCGCAATGGATCTTGAGCTCCTCAGGTTACGGGAAATCGCTCCGCCCTCCAAGCCGCGAAGTTGTAGGGGAGGGTGCTTTAGACCCTCCCGGTTTTCGCCGCATAAGATGAGTGCACGGCCGAAATTGCGTCTTGTGATGAGAGCCTAAGATGTTTAACGTTTTGAGCCCCGATGTTGGCCGCAAAAGGCGGGAGGGTCTAAAGCACTCTCCCCTACAACTTCAGAGTCCGCATGAGAACGCAGATACGAGCACTCGTAGGGCCCGCGCTTCAGCCGGGCCGGGCACGACGGAGATTGATCCCTGGCGTGCCCCGAGCCGCACCACAACATTAATGAGACGGGTCGCACACGCAATGCCGCGCCTTCCTCGCTTCAGCGCAATTTGGTACCGCCGTACCATTGACCTCCATTACTTTCGGGTCAAGTATGGCAAGAGGACCTGGCCAAAAGGCCAGTCCGGGAGGGGAAAAGGCGAAGAACGGGTCTGGGCTCGGGTCTGATGATTCAGCCCAACCCCAAGGGATGGTTCAGCCCAGGCGAAGAAAAAGCTAATCGCGACACCGAATAATTAACTTTGCTCGTAAATCATTGAAAACAAAGGCCGGCACCTGGAGTTAATCGCGACACAGGGGGGGTAGTATCGGATGCCCGGGACTCCCACAGGCTCCACTTACACGTGCGAAGCGACCGCAGGCGCGCTGGTTTTTTCTACCAGGGCGATGGTGTTAAGCATCGTTTCGATTACGTAGTCGTCGCCGCGATCGGAATTGATCATCAGGTCGTAGAGCTGGCGGCAGGGCCAGTCGGCGCCGAAATAGCGCTTGATGAATTGGCCGCGCTCCTTGTCAATCGAGTCCACCAGTTCGCGGGCTTCGGCTTCGCTCCGTCCTGTGGCGCGAACGCGGCGCACTTTTTCTTCCACCGGAGCGAAAATAAACACGCTGAATACGTCCGGGCGATTGCGAAGAATGTAGGGGGAGCCGCGGCCGACGATGACGGAATTGCCGGTCTCGGCGACCTCGCGAATTACCCGCCCGAGGAGATCAACCATGCAGTCCGTATCGAAGGGCTGCTCCTCGCCGATCGGCAAAGCCCGTTCGTGGCTGCCGCGGGCAAAGGTTTTGAAGAGCCGATAGAGGAGGGAATCGACCCGCTCATCGTGCCGCGCCGCCGCTTCCGGACGCACTTTGGCTCGGCGCGCAATTTCCTGGGTCAGCTCCGTGTCCCAAAGCTTCCAGCCCAGGCGGCGCGCAATTTTCTCGGCAATGGCGGCTCCGCCGCTGCCATATTCACGCTCAATCGTGATGATTCGAATGGACATCGCCACTCATGAGATGCGCGAAAGATTTCAGGGTGCCAAACGCACCTGCGGCGCATTATGCTCCGTAAGGCCCGGGAACGGCAAGAGGAGGCGGCACTTAGTGGACGGGAATAGCCGCGCCGCCTTTGGGCTTCTTGACCACGAACACAATCGGGACAAGGCACAGAATAAGCACGGCGAGAATGCGGAACGTATCCACGTAAGCGAGCATCAGCGACTCGCGCGAAACCATGGAATAGACCAGACCGTAGGCCTGTTGCAAGGCCAGCGCCGGCGAGGAGCCGCGTGCTTGCAGCGCCATCGACGCGCCGTGAACTATTCTTTGCAGCGGCGCAGAGGCGGGCGACAGATGCTGCGAAAGATAGGTTTGATGAACTTGCGAGCGGCGGTCGAGCATGGTCTCGACGAACGAAATTCCCACGCTGCCGCCGATATTTCTGGCCAGATTGATCAAGCCCGAAGCGGCATTGTTCTTTTCGGGCGGCAGGTCGGCGAAAACCAGCGTATTGATAGGCACGAAGAGAAACGCCAGCGCGCCGGCCTGATAAACGCGGGCCATGGTCGCAGTATAGAAATCAATCTGCAGGTCAAATCGTGTCATATTAAAGAGCGACATGGACAGCACGAACATGCCGAAGGCCACCAGCTTGCGCGCATCGGCGCGGCGGCTGAGCAAGAAACCCACTACGGGCATAAAGAGCATGACGGTGAAGCCGCCCGGCATGAGCGCAACCCCCGCCTCTTGCGCCGTATAGCCCAGCAGCGTTTGCACGAATTGCGGCAGAAGCACAGTGGTGCCGTAGAGTGCCACGCCGAGCATGAACATCATGCCGTTGCCGATGGCGAATCCGCGATTTTTGAAAAGCCGCAGATCGATGATGGGATCCTTGTGCTTCAGTTCCCAGAAAACGGCGGTGATCAGCGCCACTCCAGACACGATGCTGAGTGTGAGAATGAAATGGGATTCGAACCAGTCATCGCGCTGGCCTTTGTCGAGGACGATTTGCAGCGCGCCAAGTCCGACGGCCACCAGGCCGAGGCCGAAATAGTCGATGCCGTGCGCTGATTTCTTGCGCTGTTTCAAATACGGCGGATCCTGAATGAGCCGTGCCGTCAGCAGCAACGAAAGAATTCCCACCGGAACGTTGATGTAGAAAATCCAGCGCCAACTGAAATTATCGGTGATGTAGCCGCCGATGGTGGGGCCGATGGCCGGCGCCAGAACTACGGCCATGCCGTACACGGCGAATGCCATGCCGCGCTTTGCTGGAGGAAAAGTATCCGCGAGGATGGCTTGCTCGCTGGGCTGCAAGCCGCCGCCGCCCGCGCCTTGCAGAATGCGGAAAATGATCAGCATGCTGAGATTGGGAGCAAATCCGCAGAGGAACGAGCTCAGAGTGAACAGCGCGACGCAGCTCATGTAGAAACGCTTGCGGCCAAAGATCGTGGAGAGCCAGCCGCTCAGCGGCAGCACGATGGCGTTGGAGACGAGATAGGAGGTGAGAACCCAGGTGCTTTCATCCGTGCTGGCGGAGAGACTCCCGGCAATGTGCGGCAGCGCGACGTTGGCAATGCTCGTGTCGAGCACTTCCATAAACGTCGCCAGCGTCACCGTGAGCGCGATCACCCACGGATTAACGGCCGGACGCCAAATATCTTCGCCGGGCGAAAATCCGGCTACGGCAGCCGAGCTCATTTCACTTTGACCTTGGGTTCAACGGACATCCCGGGACGCAGCAGGTGATCGTTATTCTGGCCGGGGTCCAGAATGATCTTTACAGGAATGCGTTGCACGACTTTCACATAGTTGCCGGTGGCATTTTCCGGTGGAAGCAAGCTGAAGCGCGCGCCGCTGGCTCCGGCGATGCTGTCCACGTGACCTTTATATTTGCGTCCGTAGGCATCCACCGAAACTTCCGCATATTGGCCGGGGCGCATGTGCTTCAGTTGCGTTTCTTTGAAATCGGCGGTGACCCACACCTCGTCGATCGGCACAACCGAGAACAGTTGCTGCCCCGGCTGTACGTTCAAGCCAACTTCGACGTTTTTGTCCACAACGCCTGTGGAGGGCGCGTAAATCGTGCAGTAACTCAAATTCAGCAAGGCCTGATCGAGCGCCGCTTTCTTCTGCGCCACGGAAGCACCCGCGGAAGAATATTGCGCCTTGCTGACGGCGACCTGTTGCGGGGCCGTCTGCGCGGATCTCTCCGATGCTTGCGCCTGCAGGAGCCGCGCCTGCGCTTGATGCACTTGCTGATCCGCCGCAGCGGCCGATGCGCGCGCCGCTTCGACAGTGGCGGTCGAGGCCTTCGCCGCAGCGACGGCCTGATCGAATTGCTGCTGCGAGATTTCCTGCTTGGCGACCAGTTGCTTGTAGCGCTCCAGATCGCTCTGCGCTTTGACGTCGTTGGCCTCGGCTTCCGCCAGTTGCGCCTTGGCTGCGGAGGCTTGCCCTTCGGCAGCGGAAATTCCGGCACGAGCACTTTCGACGTCAGCGCGCGCGGATTCGAGCTGGCTTGAGGAGCTTGCAGTAGTGATCGGGACGTTTTGTTCGGCTGCGTTCTGGCTGTCCAGCGCGGACTCGTAATCGGCCTTGGCGCGATCGGCCGCGGCTTGATAATCCCGAGGATCGATTTCGGCGAGAACGGTGCCCGCTTGCACGTACTGGTTATCGCCGACGTTCACTTTGCTGATGTAGCCGCTGATGCGCGCGCTAACGGCGTTGATGTGGACATCAACCTGCGCGTCGTCGGTGGATTCCCAGGTCGAATAGTAATTCCAGACGAAATAGCCCACGACCGCGAGCACGACAAGAGCCGCGATAATCGCCCAGCCGGGAATCGCGCGGCGCCTCGGTGCGGAAATCGCGTCGCGCTGTGAGCGCGCTTCGGAATGCGCAGGGTCACCAGTCGGCGGCGTGGCCGATTTATTCTCCGGCGGCCCTTCGACTTCCGCCGCCTGCGCGCGCTCTTCAGTTTCCGTCTTTTGTGGCATCGCCTTTTCCTCTCAGATAATTGAGCACACCGGTTTCCGCGATTCCCTCAGCCCGTGCGAGAGCGATTCTCGCGACCGTGTAATTGAAGAGGCTGGTGATATAGGACTCATTCGCGGAAGCGACGGCATCCTGCGCCTGCACCACTTCGATATTGTCCGTGACCCCGGCCACAAAGCGATCGCGGGCCTGATCGAGCGTTTGCCCGGCGAGGTCCACGTTGCTTTCCGCGACCTCGACTTGCTGCGCGGCGGATTGCAGGTCGAAAACAGCATCGCGAATATCCTGATCGATTTGCGCGCGCAGATTTTCCAGCTGATTGCGGCCGTTAGTGAGCTGCGCAGCTGCTTGCAGCGTGTCCGCATGAACTTTGCCACCTTGAAAGATCGGGAATTTCAGCGAGCCAACGGCCTGATAAGTGCCGAACATATGTTCCGGCGTGCTGCCGCCGGCGCCGTAGTTTGCGTCCACCGAGAGTGTGGGGAAATATTCTGCTACCGCCGCGCGGCGCGCGAGTTCAGCAGCGCGCAGTTGGGCTTGTGCGGCCAGAAAATCGGGGCGCGAGGTGTAGGCCTGCTGCTCGGCGGCGTCGATGGAGATCGGTTCGGGTTTGTCGTAGGGAATTTTCTCGGTTAGCTCGAAGGCCTGACCCGGCGGCAGGCCGATGGTGCGCGCGAAGGCAATAAGCTGCTTCTGATAATCGTTACGCGCGGAGATCAATTGCTGCTGGCGCGTCTGGAATTCGACTTTGGCGCGCAGCGCATCGATTTGAGGCGAGGTGCCCGCTTTGAGCTGGTCCGAAGCTTGATCGTAGAGAGCTTCGGCGGTCTTGAGCTGTGCCTGGGCAGTTTCGACTCGCGACGCCGCGGAGATAGAAAGCAGATAGTTGTAGCCCACCGTGAGAACCACGAGTTCGCGCGCATTCTTGTAAGAAAATTGCGACGCGCGAAGGCTCTCGCTTGAGGAGCGAACTTTTTGAATCGCGCTCCAGTCGAAAACTGACGCGCTTCCGTATGCGCGCGTATCAAAATATCCGAACGGTCCGGCAATCGGGCTGATATTCGCGAACGGCGAATTCGGAAGGCGGATTTTGGTGAATCCTTCCTGCTCGAGATTTACCTTCTGCGCGGTTTCGGTGGTGCTGGTGGTGAGGTTGGGCAGAACATCGCTCAACTGCTTCCAGCGTTGGCCGCGCGCCGAAGTGATGTCTTGTTCGGAGAGGAGCAAACCCAGGTTGAATTTCAGGCCGCGCTCGATGGCGTCGGCGAATCCGATTTTCAGAACTTCCTGTGTCGCTTTGCCATTCGGGACGCTGCCGGTGTAAGGATTCGGCGGAGTGAGCGAGCTGGACGGGCTGGAGGAAAGGCTGGTGGAAGATTGCGCGCGGGCCGGCGCCGCGCAAAGCGCGAACACGACGCCGAGTAGCAGCCAACGTTTCGCCATCATGGACGATTCCCTTTCCTGACGCGGGAGCGCGGAGGCGCCGCGGCAAAGGCCCAAAAGAGCTCGAAGGAACGGCCTACTGCGGACGCCAGACTCCCTACCGGTTCAAGCGACCAGAGAAGCAGCGCCCCGAAGTGCGATTCCTTGAAGCAGCGCGCCAGATCGGCGGGCGAGACATCGCGGCGAACCTCGCCGCGTTTTTGGCCGAGGGTGAAAATCTGGGCGAAGATCGACTGTGCCTGGCGCAGCCGCGCGCAGCCGTCGTTACGCACGGATTCGCTTGAGAGCAGAGTCAAAATTATGCTGCGCGCCAACTCGGCGGAGCGGCCGGGATCTTCGGCCAGGGTGAGTTCGAGGCGGCGCAAAATAGCGGCAATCGATTCGTTGCCTTCTTTCGCCGCGTCGAGAGCGGCGCGAACCTTGCCGAGCCGGATTTCGCCGAAAGAAGTGAGCAGCTCCTCCTTGCTCGGGAAATAATTGAAAAACGTTCCCTTTCCTACATCGGCGGCTTCGGTGATTTCTTCGACGGTGGTGGCTTGAAAACCGCGCTGGGCGAACAGGTGCATGGCGGCATCGAAGAGGCGCTGGCGCACCGCGGCAGAGTGACGCTCGCGGCGCGAAAGACGCTGACCGCCGGGGAGAGCAGGGGCAGGAACGGCAAGGATACGCTTGGTCTTCATCAATTTCGACTCATGGTCAATTGTGACTATAAGTCACTAATTGCCGATTGTCAAGCTGGGAGCCCGAGCGCCGGCGGTACACTGGGCGCGCTTCGCGGCGGTCAGTTATTTGATGTGGCAGGAGGAAATCGGATGCGAGGCGCCCGAATTCTTCAGCGAGCGCCTCGCGTCAAATGTTTGCGTTCAAGGACTGCGTTATTTATGGTCGGAAAGGTTGCGCGGCGAGCGCTTGTTCAGCACCATCAGCAATTGATGGGCTTCCTTGGGAGACGAGACAGCGCCTTTCAGCACGATATCGCGCGCGGAAATCTTCTGGCCGTAAACGGTTTCATTGCCGTCGTTGTCCGGGCGCACGGTGGAGCCTTCGAGTGAGATGCCGGCGAAAAGACCGCGAGCGCGGGAATAGGAGAGAACTTCGGCGCGCATGGTTACGTCGGTATCGGCTTCGGCGTCGCGGCCCTTGGGGCCGGCGGCGGCCGATGCGTCGGCGCCGAGCTTCACTTTGCTGCTGAGAATGGAACTTGCGCCGCGGTCATTCATGACCAGGAGTACGAAATCTGTCGCCTGGCCGCCAATTTGGAATCCAACACTGGCTCCTTCGAGAGCCATCATGGACGGAGCGCCCCAGGGGCCTTTGAAATCTTCGCCGCTGCGGCAAGTCATGATACCGCGGCCATAACTTGCGCCGATTCCAAATGCGGCCTTCAGCACTGAGGGATAAACGATCACGCACTCAGCTTTGTCGAGCAGACTTTGCGGGATATCGTCCGGGACATCGAGAATTTCCTTGAGAACCACGCCGCTGTTCTCAATGCGATCGAGGTACTTGCTCTTATCTTCCGCCGAGCTGGTGGGCTTGGGCGCGAAGAGGGAAACGAAACCGGTCAACGACACCATGAGAACCAAGGACATGAATCTTTTCATAGTCACCCTCCTTTTTCCGGGGCCGACATGATAGGGCTTCCTGTTTCCGTACGCAAGCGAATGGGATGCGCGGGTCTGGCGTGCGGTTGGAATATAATTCATGGTTGTAAATCCAGTGTTACAGAAGGATGGAATGCGGTTACGCCGTGCGGGTCTTCATGCGGCATTTTGGGCTTTCACTGGCGCTGCGGTGATGGTCATGTCGCCGCGCAGCGCGCCGGCGCAGCAGCATAAGCCGTCGGCATCAAAGGGGTCCGCGAAATCGGGAAAACCGCGCGCGGACATCGCGCGATTTCAAGGGCGCGTTTCGGCGGCGCTGGCTGCGCCCGATGCGCGCAAAGCGTTCTGGGGAATTCTGGTGGCGGACGCGGCTACGGGACAGACGCTTTACGAATTGAACGCCGACAGCCTTTTTACTCCCGCGTCGAACACAAAAATATTCACCAGCGCTTTCGCGTTCGCCACTCTGGGCTCGGATTACACTTTTCGGACTACTGTTGAGACTTCCGCAACTCTGGACACCAACGGCCGGCTGCACGGGGATCTTTCTCTGGTGGGCCGCGGCGATCCGGATCTGTCGAATCGTAAGCTGCCGTTCGTGCAGAAGCCCGAGCGCGATGGTCCGGCCGAGAAAATTATCGCGGAGCTCGCGGATGCCGTTGTGGCGCGCGGCGTGAAGCGGATTGACGGCGATATCATCGGCGATGACAGCTATTTTGCCTACGATCCGTATCCTGAGGGCTGGACCACCGGCGATCTCTATTTCACCTTTGGCGCTCCAATCAGCGCCATTGCGGTTAACGAAAACACCGTCACGGTGGATATTCTGCCGGGACAGCATGTGGATGATCCCGCGATCGTCAGCGTGGAGCCCGCGAGCGGATATGAAACATTTGGGCACGAAATCACCACGGGGCCGAGCGCGTCGAAGGCGAATCTTTCGGTAGTGCGCGAGCCCAGTGCTAATCCGATCCTGATTCGCGGCACGATTCCGCTCGACGGGCAGATGGTGAAGATCGATATTGCGCTGCAAGAGCCGGCTGAGTACGCCGCGGCGCTGTTAAAAAAATTGCTGGAGGCTCGCGGCGTGAATGTTTTCGGTAACGCGCGTGCGCTGCATGGGCCGCCGCCCGTTCGGCAGGCGGACGGTGGGAACGTGTTGACACCTGCGCCGGTGCACGAGCCGCGGCCGAGCAGCGATCCGCCACTCGTGCTGGCGGAACACAAATCGCTGCCGCTGCTGGAATCCATTCGCCTGCTCAACAAAATGAGCCAGAATCTGCACGCCGAATTGATGCTGCGAACCATCGCGCGCGAAAAAGCCGGTGTGGGCACAACCGATGCCGGCGTTGAATTGGAGAAGGAATTTCTGCGTGCGGCGGGCATTGCGGATGGCGACGCGGTGCTCGCGGACGGCTCAGGTCTTTCGCGGCAAAATCTCGTGTCGCCGCGCGCAGTAACGGAGATACTGACGTTTGCAGCGCGGCAGCCCTGGGGCGAAAGTTTCCGCTCCACCTTGCCCGTCGCGGGAGAGGATGGAACTCTCGAGGACCGTCTGAAGGGCACGCCAGTTGCGGGCCGCATTTTCGCCAAGACCGGGGCGCTCGAACATGTGCGCGGCATTTCCGGCTATGCCACGACGCTGCGCGGCGAGAAACTCGTGTTTTCGATTTTCACCAACAACAATGCCGCGCCGCCGCATGAGATTTCGGGCACTTTCGACGCTATTCTGGAGGCGATGATTCAAGAGTTGGGCGTTTCCGCGAAACGCAAGTGAATCGGCGACGGAATGCGCGGGTCGAGATCGCCTCATCGCCCGCTACTGCGGCGGAAATTCTCCACACGTATTTTGCCGCCCTCACGTGGAGCTTTTTTCTACAGGGCGTCTCGCCGGACCGACCCGAATATTTCGCATCCTTGACAGGCGCGATGTCCTCCGCCATTTTGATCGGGTGAGCCGCAGCGCTGAGGAACTTCTCGAGTTTCCGCGACTTCTCGAAATCGTCGCGGGGCGGTCTACGTGTGCGCTGGGACGCCGCGCAATTCTCGGGCTTGCGCCGAGATTCGAGGCTTCCGTTCTTGCTGAGGAATTCGAGTGGATTCGCGAGGCGGTCGAGTATCTGCGCGCTGGATCGGAACTTGGATTTGGTTCGCTTGCCGATCCTGAAAATTGGCTGTGTGCGCTGAGCATGCCGGCTTCGGTTCTCTTTGCGGCTGAGCTGCTCGACGCCGCGTCGCTTGCTGATACGGCTGCTGGCTTGCGTGCTACATTTCGTGGTGACGCCGCGAAATTTCCTCGATTGGCTGAGCGTGCTGCCGCACTCGGCGATTTTCGCTCTCTCTCGGCCAGCATTCGCAGAGCTGTTCTTCCCAACGGCGAGATCAGCGACAACGCTTCGCCTGCGCTGAAACGCATCCGCGCTTCGAGCGCGCAGACGCGCGAAAAGATTCAGAAATCCCTGGAAGCGATTTTGCGCGCGCGCGGTGGGGATACCGGCCACGACTACGTCACATTGCGCAACGAGCGGTTCGTGATTCCCGTCAGCGCCGCGGAACGGCGTGCTGTGCCCGGAGTGGTTCATGGGGCGAGCGCCACCGGTCAGACGGTATTCGTCGAACCGCTTGAAACCATCGATTTGAACAATCGCCTGGTGCAGCTGGCCGAAGACGAAGCCGCTGAAATCGCGCGAATTCTCGCGGCGCTGACGGATGAGTTGCGCCTCGTGCGCGGTCCACTGGCATTCGCCGCCGGGCGGATCGCCGACTTCGATTCGGTCTTCGCGCGCGCTCGCTTCGCGCGCGAATTTGATTGCGCGATGCCTGAATTCATCTCCGAAATCGCGATTCGTTTGAAGAACGCGCGCAATCCGGTCCTCGAGGCTTCATTGAAGCCGCAGGGTCGCAGCGTGGTGCCCGTTTCTCTTGCTCTCGGCGGCGCAGCCGATGGCGCCGGCAATACCGGAACAGGCGCCAATTCGATCGGCCGCGTGATGGTCATCAGTGGTCCGAACACCGGCGGCAAGACTGTGGCGCTGAAAACGCTCGGCCTTTCCGCGCTCGCCGGGCAATCGGGCATCCCTGTTGCCGCCGAGCGTGCCGAGTTGCCGATTCTCGACGCCGTGCTGGCCGATATCGGCGACGAGCAATCCATCACGGCCGATCTCTCCACGTTTTCGGCGCACGTGTTGAATTTGAAAAGCATGCTGGAGCGCGCCACGGAGCGGACGCTGGTCCTCGTGGACGAATTGGGAACGGGAACCGCGCCGGAAGAGGGTGCGGCGCTGGCTGTCGCGCTGCTGGAAGAATTTCGCCGCCGCGGTTCGCTCGTTCTGGCCACCACGCATCATGACCGACTGAAGTCTTATGCTTCGACGACGCCCGGCGTCATCAATGCCGCTGTCGAGTTCGATGAGGAGCAGCTGCGGCCCACGTATCGGCTGCTTGTTGGCGTGCCGGGCGTTTCGAGCGGGATCGAAATCGCGCGCCGCCTGGGCCTGTCGGAAGAAATTATCGAACGTGCGCGCGCCGGTCTTTCGCCGGAGACGCGCGAGGCGCGGGAGTTGATCGCGTATCTTCATCGCAGCCGCGAGGAATCTGACGAAATCGTGCGCCGATCGCGCGCAGAACTCGAAGCGCTGGAAGCCGAGCGCCGCGCGCTGCGCACCGAGTGGGTGGAACGCCAGCGCAAACGCATCGCCGAACTCGAAAAGAATTTCGCGGATACGGTGAAGAAGCTCGAGGCTGAGGTGGCCAAGCTGTCGGCCGATGTTCAGGACCGCAAGTTGCGCGCCGAAATCGAGAAATCTGCGGGCCGCAAATTCGGGAAGATCGACGCTGCCGCGCACGACGATGCCAACGCCGCGGTGCTTGAAACGCTCGCAGCTTCGCAAGGCGATCTCGGCGTCTCGCCCGACGTTGGAAAGCCGCTCTCGCTCGCAGAATTGACCGAAGGTGCGCGGCTCCGTGTCCGCGGCATGAAGCAGCCCGTCATTTTGCGACGCGTAGACGACCGCTCGGCGGAAGTGGAAGCCGGGCCGATGCGCATGAAGGTTGCGCTCAACGATATTCTCGGCATCGAAGCTGCCGCGCCCAAAGCCCCGCACCCTGTAGCAGCCACGCGCAGCGGAATCCGCGTGCAAGCCCAATCCACCGATGAGCCGTCGGTCGAAGAGATCAACGTGATCGGCTGCACAGTGGAAGAAGCCAGCGCGCGCGTGGACAAGTTTATCGACACTGCCGCCCTGAACAATCAGGCCCGCGTCCGCATCATCCACGGGCACGGCACTGGCGCACTGCGCCGCGGCCTCGCCGAATTCTTACGCACGCATCCGCTGGTAGCACAGATCCACGCGGAAGCTGCAGACCGAGGCGGCGAGGCGATCACGGTGGTGGAGTTGACCGCGTGACACGCTCGCGAGAGGATAGGCGGCGGTAGCCACAGATTAGCCTACCGATTCGGAAACCATGGCTGAAGCCGGTTCATTTGCCGATCGCGTCAAACAGCAGGCGGACATTGTCCGCGTAGTCGGCGAATATGTGCGCCTGAAGAAGGCCGGGCAAAATTTCATCGGACTCTGTCCCTTTCACTCTGAGAAAACTCCATCGTTTGCCGTGCATCCGGTGAAGCAGATTTATCACTGCTTCGGTTGCGGCGTGGGCGGCGACGTTTTCAAATTCGTGATGGAGATGGAGAAGTGTGCTTTCCCGGATGCGATCCGCATCGTGGCGGAGAAATGTGGAATCGCGATGCCGGCGCCGCGCGAGCGCTCGCCGGAGGAGCGACGTGAGAACCAACAGCGTTCAGCACTCGTCGAGATGCATCGTGAAGCCGCAGCATTTTTCGCGCGTCAACTAAACGACACTGCCGAGGGCCGAGCCGCGCGCGGATATCTCGAAGATCGCGGGCTCGATCGCGAGGCCATCGCGCGATTCGGGATCGGCTTCGCGCCATCCGCCGGCGATGCGCTCTACCGGCAGTTGAAGCAGAAATATCCCGACAAACTCCTCGAACCATCGGGCCTCTTCTCCCGCGAATCCAGCGGTCGCCTTTACGATCGCTTCCGCCGCCGCATCGCGTTTCCTATCGCGAATGAATCGGGCAAGACGGTTGCGTTCGGCGCTCGCGCTCTCGGCGACGATATGCCGAAATACCTGAATTCGCCCGAGACTCCGATCTATTCGAAGAGCAACGTCCTCTATCATCTCGATCGCGCCAAAGAAGCCATCCGCAAAGCGGAGTTTGCGATTCTCGTCGAAGGCTATATGGACACGATCGCCGTAGCTCGGGCGGGTTTCACAAATGTCGTCGCCAGCTGCGGCACCAGCCTCGCCGAACCGCAAGTAAAGTTGCTCAATCGCTTCACGCGCCGCATCGTCGTCAACTACGATCCAGACACCGCCGGACAAGCCGCAACGGAGCGCTCTCTGGCGCTGCTGCTAGAGAAGGAATTCGAAATCCAAGTGCTCGCGCTTCCCGGAGGCGCGGACCCCGACAAGTTCCTCAAAGAAAAAGGGGCGGAAGCCTACAAGAAAGTGCTGCGCGATTCGCCGCCGTACCTTAATTATCTGATCGATCGAGCGCGTTCGCGCGATCGCTCAACGCCCGGCGGCAAGTTGGCCACGCTGAATTACCTGATGCCCTATGTTCAGCGCGTGCCGAATCGCCTGATGCGTTCGGAATGGGCATCGCGCATTGCCAGCGAGCTGCGCATCGAAGAGCCGGTGCTGCGCGAAGCCCTGCGCCGCGCCGCCGCCGAGCGCCGCAGCGAAGTGAAACCGAAGGCGGAGTTGGTGGCTGCGCCGGTAAATCAGGCCGAGCGCCGCCTGATGCAGATGCTGATTGAGGCGGATGCTTTCCGCGAGAAGCTGGCCAAGGAAATGATCGAAGCCGGACTTCACCGGGGCTTGGAATCGGAGAAAATTTTCGAGGCGCTGCTGGCCGCCGCCAATTCAGGAGCGCCGCCCAGCCCCGCCGCGCTTGCCGAGTCTCTTGATGCCGCGGATCGGCGTATTCTCTTCGACATACTCTTCGAATCCGGCGCTGCTCCCAGTTGGGACGAAGCCGAAAGCTGTCTCAGCGTGATGCGCCGCCGCCGGGTTGAAGTCGAACTTGCCACCGTTCAGCGCGATATCGAGGCGCAGCCGTCGGCCGACGACCTGCGCCGCTTGTTGGGTCGCAAGCAGGAACTCCGGCGCATTCTTTCAGGGCCATCTGCCTGAATAACCCTCCGGATATTGAGTATCGCTGGGCTTTTGGTTTTCCGGGCCAGCCCGCCGTTTACCCGCTGATAAATTCGTTCGACGCTGGCAAGCCTGGAGGCTCGGTTTTCGCCTGAACTGGGACTAACTGCAGCCTATCGATTTACCAATCCGGGGTGCCTGGGCATCCGGAGTGAAAATGTCGTCATCGCGGCACCGAACGTGCTCCTCTATGTAAATTTGGACGCTTTCTCATTGAAAGTGTGGCACTTACAAACCACTCAGGGCCAATGAAACAAATTTGCCCCATTCAACATCTAATTGACTCAGTAAGGTCAGCCAGTGTATTCTCCTAAAGTTTTGGGGAGAAACAGGCTGAATCCGTCGTGCATCCTATGAGGGTGGGACATGGCGGGAGCACAATGGGCGAGGCAGGAGCGGTAGGGGTCGGAATCGCGATCGGGTTGACCAGAAATTCATCCGCCAATCGAATTGCTACACGGACTCCAGCGCGGCCGGGGTGTAGCCCCGCGCGGCGTTGCAACGCCGGCGCAAACCTTTGCGCCCTACGCAGGGCACACACTCTGCGAGGAGAGATATGACGACTCTGGCGATTGAAGAAAAATACGATCAGGTTCGGCAACTCATCAACATGGGCAAGGAGCGCGGGTACCTGCTCTACGATGAGGTGAACGACCTTCTTCCGCCGGAAATTCACTCCTCGGAAGAAATCGACGATCTGCTCTCCACTTTCGAGCGCTACGGGATCGATGTGTACGAAGATCTCGCCAGCGCCAAGGCTGCTTTGGCGGCGGATTCCGGCGAAGTTGTTGAGACCAAGGAAGAAGCTCCTTCGGACGATGGCGAACTGGACCTCACTCCGGGTTCGCTCGAGAAGACCAACGACCCCGTGCGCATGTATTTGCGCGAGATGGGCACGGTTCCTCTGCTGACGCGCGAAGGTGAAGTGGCCATTGCCAAGCGCATCGAGCGCGGCCAATTGCTCGTCCTGAAGACCATTTCCCGCTCACCGATCATCCTGAAAGAATTGCTCACAGTTGGCGAAGACCTGCGCCGCGGCACTCGCTCGATCAAGGAAATCGTCCAGTTCGACGACGAAGAGCTGACCGAAGAGAAGATCGAAGCCAAGACGCGCGAGACGCTGAAGCGCATCGACAAGATCGGCAAGCTTTACCTCCAGTCGGTCAAGCAAGCGGAAAAGCTCGAAAATACGGCGCGCTCGAATAAGCGCGGTTATCTGCGCGCGCGTTATGCGCTGGGCCGCACGCGTGTGGAGATGTCGCTGCGCGTCCGCGATATCGATTTCAACCTTTTCGAAAAGAAGCGCCTGATTGACAAAATGCGTCAGACGGTCGAGCGCGTGCAGTCGCTCGAGCGCGAAATCGTGAAGCTGGAGCGGCGCGTAGAAGCCTCCAAGGCTGACGTTCTCGCCGAGGCGCGCAAAGACCTGAAAGCGCGCCGCCAGGAAATTCGCGAAATCGAGGTCATCGCCGAGGCCAATCCCACCGAACTGAAGCGCATGTTGCAGATCATCGTGCGCGGCGAGGTGGAAGCCGAGCAGGCCAAGAAGGAATTGATCGAAGCCAACCTCCGCCTCGTTGTTTCGATCGCAAAGAAATATACGAATCGCGGCTTGCAGTTCCTCGATTTGATCCAGGAAGGCAACATCGGCTTGATGAAGGCCGTGGACAAATTCGAATGGCGGCGCGGCTATAAATTCTCCACCTACGCCACATGGTGGATTCGTCAGGCCATCACACGCGCCATCGCCGATCAGGCCCGCACCATTCGCATCCCGGTGCACATGATCGAGACCATCAACAAGCTGGTGCGCACCAGCCGCCAGCTCGTTCAGGAGCTTGGCCGCGAACCTACCTCCGAGGAAATCGCCAAGCGCATGGATATTCCTGTCGCCAAGGTGCGCAAGATTCTGAAGATCGCACAGGAACCGATTTCACTCGAGACGCCCATCGGCGAAGAAGAAGATTCGCATCTGGGCGATTTCATCGAGGACAAGGCCGTCGTGTCGCCCTCCGACGCGGTGATCAATCTCAGCCTGAAGGAACAGACGTCTTCGGTGCTGAAGACGCTCACGCCGCGCGAAGAAAAAGTGATCAAGATGCGCTTCGGTCTCGACGACGGCAGCGAGCACACCCTCGAAGAAGTCGGCCAGTCGTTCGCCGTCACGCGCGAACGCATTCGCCAGATCGAGGCAAAAGCATTGCGCAAGCTGCGCCATCCGTCGCGCTCGCGCAAGCTCCGCGCCTTCCTCGAAGGCTCCGCCAACGATTACTGATCAAAGCTACTTCTGCGGCTGAGCTGTGGACCAATCTACCGCTGAGCCGTAGCCGTATACGAGCTGCACGCCGCGATCGGTGCCCAGCACCAGCAAAATCGCGAGCACGCACATGCCGATCAGCATCAGTTTGCGATAGCCAGCGTTGAAATCTTTGCGAAAGATCAGCGCGAAAAGACACAGCGCCAGCGCCAGGCTGCTCGTAATCATCATCAGCGTCTCGTGAATGCCGACTACTGTCATCGCCGGGCCCGGCGGAACGGATTTCTCGGCATACAATCCGGTCAGAATCGCAATCGCCGCGGCGATTGTTCCGAGATACAGCAGCCGCGCGGCGGTGCGATGCCAGTCGTCGCTCTTCCTCACCACCGCGATGATTTCGAAGATCAGCGCGCCGATCCACAATCCAATCGGAAAATGCACGAATAAGGGATGAATGTTCAGAATTGCTTTCAAGCCCGGAAGCATCGGAGAGAACCTCCTCGCGCCGGGATTATGCTGCAAGCCGCTGGCATTCAAAAGCGGAATTCAACGATTAAACGAAGGCGTCGCTCAGTCGGCGGCGGTCTCCGTGCTGAGGGTAAAAGTCAGTCCTCTAGCGCGCCAAGCCGTTCCAAGCGCCACGGCGTAAACTGCGGCAAGCACCACGAACGCGACGATCAAGCCCGTCCGTTCCGCTAGCCATCCGAGCAGGAAGCTCATCAACATTTGCAGCGTCGTCGCGAAGACGGTAATTGCAGATTGCGTGCGTCCCATAAGCTGTTTCGGCACCGTGGTCATGATCGAAGACTGCGTGATAATTCCAGTCATTGCGCGGCAACTGCCGAAAATCGCTTGCATCGCCACCGACAAAAGCAGGATGTGCACGAACGGAAACAAACTGTGACCCACCGCCAGAACTGCGAGCGCGACAATCAGCACGCGGATCATGCCCGTTCGTTTCATCAGCATCCCAACCGCCAGCCCTCCGATTAAGGCGCCAAAGCCCCAGCCAAATTCAAGCGCGCCGAACCCCCGCGCTCCGGCGCGCAAAACATCCCTGGCCAACGCTACTACCAGCACATTCGCGCTGAAGACTCCCGCAATCATCGTCGCGTATGTGAATCCCAGCGCCATCACCGCCGGTTGCGAGCGCAAGTACACGATGCCGTCTTTCAATTCGTGCAGAAAGGCCGGATCCGGCAGCGGTTCGACAATCGGCGGCAGCGCTGTCTCTTCAGCCCTAGCCAGCGGCGCATCAAGGCCTGCGCGTGCTTCGTCAGGGGCCGTCGCGCGCGGATGGTGATAGCCGCGGCGCAGTTGAAAGAGGCACCAGGCCGATGCGGCGTACGTCGAGGAATCGATCGCCAGGATGCCGGCGATTCCCACTCGATCGTAGAAGAAGCCCACCAGCGCGCCGGCCATGAGCCAGCCGCACTGCACCGCGATTACCAGCGCTGAATTCGCGCCCACCAACTCGCCGGCACCGACAACTTCCTGCACCAGCGCATTGATCGTCGCCCAATAGATCGCGCTGCAGAAGCCATTGAACAGCACCATGCCATAAATCAGCAGCAATCCTTGGTGCGCGAAGGCGACCAGCGCCGCCACCGAGCCAACCGAGACAAAGCGCAACAGGTCCAGTGTGATAGCCAGGTAGCGGCGATCCACGCGGTCGATCAGCACTCCGCCGGCAACGGGCACAAGCAATCCCGGCAGCGTCGCGAGAATCAGCATGATGCTCACGTCCACCGTCGAGCCCGTCTGCGCGAGAATGAACCACGTCACGCTCGCGAAGTTCATTCCCGAGCCGAACAGCGATATCATCATCCCCGAAAAAAAGTAGCGGAAGCCGCGCCGCGCCAGCAGCGCGCGCCAATTCGCTCCGTGTTGTAATGTTGCCCGCATATCTGAAGTTTTGATTGTACCGATTGTTCTGCGGGTTCGCGGGCAGCGATTTTCCGGAATTTTCGATGAAATGGATTCTCTGGATACTCGGCGTCATGGTGGCCCTGATCGCGACGGTCTATGCGATCGGCGCGGCTTTGCCGGAACAACACACCGTGGTGCGCGTCACTCGCTACCGCCAGCCGCCTGACGCGATCTGGCAGGCCATCACCGATTACGACAAATTTCCCTCCTGGCGATCCAGTTTGAAGAGCACCGGGACGCTTGCCTCGAAGAATTCATTCAGCGCCTGGCAGGAAATCGACACCCACGGCAATGTGATTCCGTTTCAAGTGATCGAATCAAATCCCCCAGGCCATCTCGTCACCGAAATTGCCGATCCCAATCTTCCTTTCGGCGGCACCTGGACCACGGATATTCTTCCGATTCCACCGAACGGATGCATCGTGCAAATCCGCGAAGACGGCGTAATCCACAATCGCATCTTTCGCTTCATGGCCCGCTTCGTTTTTGGCTACACCGCGACCATCGACACGTACATGAAAGACCTCGGCAAGAAATTCGGCGAGACCACGGTGATCGAGCGCTGAGCGATGCCGCGCCCGCCGAAAAAGCAGCGGCCGCCCGAGCGCGATTATTCGCATCGCTCGCTGCTCGACAAACTCGGCGTGAAGCAGGGCCAGCGCATCCTCATCCTCGATATTCTCGATGCGTCGTTTCTGAACGAGATCAAGACGTTCGCACCAGCGTTCGAGGAGAAAAAGCCCGAGGGCGATATCGATCTAATTTTTCTTGCAGCGGAAGCCAAAGACGCGCTGAAAAATCTCGCCCGCCTGCGCAAATGCATCGCGAAGAACGGCGGAATCTGGGTCGTCTATCCAAAAGGCAAGCAACACATTCGCGAAATCGACGTAATCACCGCAGGCAATTCCGCAGCCCTGACCGACAACAAAGTCTGCAGCTTCTCGCCCACGCATACCGCGCTTCGCTTCGTCATCCCACTCGCGCAGCGCTAGTCGCGGCGGAACCGTAGGGGCGGGGGTTCACGACCCGCCCGGTTTGGGTTTTGGTTCTCGTTCAGTGGAAAACGCCGCGCATCAGCGGCACGAGGCCAACGCAATCCCTAGTATCCACTTGCCCGCTACCGGCCACGCGCCATTCGCAATTCATTCTATGATGTAAGCATGAACGCCTTGCTCGATGTGCGCGGGCTGACGGTGGAGCTGCCGACTGAGCGCGGCTGGGTGCGCCCTGTGAACGATGTCGCGTTCAAGCTTGCGCCGGGCGAGACGCTCGGCATCGTCGGCGAATCCGGCTCGGGCAAAACGATGCTTGCGCTCGCGTTGCTCGGGCTCACGCCGTCCAGGCGCGCGGCGACTGGGGGAGGCCTGGCTTTACCCGCGCAATGGCACGCCGTCTGCCCGGCCCACACGCCGCACGGATCTTACCGGCTCCGCGCCCGCCGATCTTCGCGAGATCCGCGGCCACGAAATCGCGATGATCTTTCAGGAGCCGATGACTGCGCTCAATCCCGTGCTGCGCGTCGGCGCACAAATCGAAGAAGCCATTCGCGCGCACGAGCCGAAGGCAGGCGCCGCCGACCTCTATCGTCGCGCCGTTGCCGCGCTCGAACGCGCCACGGTCCCCGAGCCCGAATTGCGCGCCCGCCAGTATCCGCATCAGCTTTCCGGCGGCCTGCGCCAACGCGCCATGATCGCCATGGCCCTCGCGGCCGGGCCGCGCATTCTCATCGCCGACGAACCGACCACGGCGCTCGACGTCACCGTGCAGAAGCAAATCCTCGAACTTGCTCGCGCAACTGCAGCGCGATCTCGGCCTCGCCATGATTTTCATCACCCACGATCTCGGAGTCGTGGCGCAAGTAGCCGCGCGCGTCGCGGTGATGTACGCGGGCCGCATCGTCGAAGAAGGCCCGACGCAGGAAATTCTTCGCGAGCCGCGGCATCCTTATACGGCAGGCCTGCTCCGCGCCGCTCCGCGACTCGAGCGCGGCAAGCTCACGCCGATTCCGGGCACCGTGCCGGGGCTCGACGCGCTGCCTCCAGGCTGTGCCTTCGCGCCGCGCTGCGAATTTCGCCGCGCAGAATGTGACGCGGCCCTCCCGGATCTACGTCGCGTCAACGCCGCGCACGCCGCGCGCTGCGTACTCGTTCCGGTGGAGATGTCGCAGTGATTTGGAATCCAGCACTCGCTCCTGGTCGCGTCTTCGGTCCGGCGCCGATTTTTGCTCGCAGCATGCATTCTGACTCGTCGGATGCCGGCCTTGAACGCCGGCGCTACATTTTCAGAATTCGCGCGGCTGGTGCGCTGTGAGTTCGTCGCCGATTCTCATTGCGCGCGATCTGCGCAAATCTTTCCCGGTGCGCGCGGGCGCATTCGCGGCTGCCACGCATCACGCTACCGCCGTTGACGGCGTCAGTTTCACGCTCGAGCGCGGCGAAACGCTTGGCATTGTCGGCGAATCCGGCTGCGGCAAAACAACTCTGGCGCGCATGCTGATGCGCTTGATTGAACCCGACAGCGGCGCAATCGATTTCCGCGGTGAAAATTTTCTGGCCGCGCGTGGCAGCAAGCTGCGCTCCCTCCGCCGCGGCATCCAGATGGTCTTCCAGGATCCCGCCGGCTCGCTCGATCCGCGCATGCGCGTCGCCGCCATCGTTGGCGAGCCACTGGCCATCCACGAGCCGCAACTCAACAGCGAGCAACGCCGCGCCCGTATTGTCGAAATCCTCTCCGCCGTAGGCCTCGAACCCGACGCGCTGCGCCGCTACCCGCACGAATTCTCCGGCGGCCAGAAGCAAAGAGTAGGAATCGCCCGCGCGCTGATCCTGCGGCCCGAAATCGTAATCGGCGACGAGCCCGTCTCCGCCCTCGACGTCTCCGTAGGCGCGCAAATCCTCGAGCTGCTAGCCAAGCTGCAACGCGAACTCAACTTGACCTACATACTGATCTCGCATTCGCTGCCGGTTGTCGCGCAACTGGCCACGCGCGTAGCCGTAATGCGCGCTGGCCGCTTCGTAGAATTCGGCCCCGCCGCCGAAGTCCTAACGCACCCACGCGATCCCTACGCCCAATCGCTGCTAGCCGCCGTCCCCGAAATTCCCGCGTAGAGTCTTCGTACCGCTGGCTCGTCTTGAGCTAAGCCGTCGGGCGTCCCTGCCGGCATCCGACGATCAAAAGCCTGGCCACCTACGACGGTCATGCGCGGACCACAAAAAGCGGAACGAGCGGCCCCGTATTTGACTTTATGCGCCGCGGACAATTTCCGGCCTTCGCCGACGCCAGCGCTCGGAAGATGCCGGCAGGGACGGCGGCGGTACCAATAGATCTCCCTCCCGCGCTCTATCGGCCAAAATTTCCATTTGCAGACACGATTGCGTTACACTCCCGCGCTGTAATATCCCGCGAGACCGTGCGTACTAGACGGCAGCGATCGATCCCTCCCGTCCCGGAAGGAGCGCAACGATGACCACGCCCCCGAACGCCGTCGAGAACGCAACCCCGCAGCCCGCGCGCATGGGCGATTTCGCGCGCCTAACAGGCGTGCTCTTCAATCCCAAAGCGACCTACGAGGACATCGCCGCGAAGCCCAGTTGGGCGCTACCGCTGGTAATCATCGTAGTGCTCTCGGTCGTAATCGTCGCCATCTTCGGCCAGCGCGTCGGATGGCGCGGACTGGTCGAAAAGAAACTAGCGGAAAGCCCGCGTACCGCGGACATGCCCGCAGATCAAAAGGCCGAAGCGCTGGAGCGCGGGGCAAAATTCGCGCCCATCGTCGCTTACGTCAGCACCGTCGTCGCGGTTCCCATCGCGGCGCTGCTCGTGGCGGCGGTTCTGATGGGGGTTTTTAATCTCGTCGCCGGAGCGCGCGTGAATTTCCTGCAATCGCTGGGAATTGTGACCTACGCGTGGACTCCCGGAATTATCGGCGCGATCATTGGATTGATACTGCTGTTTGTGAAGGCCCCGGACACGATCAATATCGAAAATCTCGTCGCTGACAACGTAGGCGCATTCCTTTCGGGCGATTCTCCGCACTGGCTGATGACACTGGGCGACCTCGTTGAATCTCTTCGTGTTCTGGAACATCGCGCTGATGGGCGTCGGTTACTCGGCCGCAAGCCCCAAGAAAGTCTCTATCGGCAAGGGCATCGCCATCGTCGCCATCTGCTGGGCGCTCTTCACCCTCATCAAAGTCGGCTGGGTCGGCGCATTCTCCTGATGCACGCGCGCTCCTGATACAATTCGCCGGATGGGCTTTCACTTCGAAGTCCTGAAGACCGACCCGACCGGCGCCCGCCTCGGCCGCCTAACCACGCCGCATGGCGTAATCGAAACGCCCGCGTTCATGCCCGTAGGCACGGCCGCAACAGTCAAAGGCCTTACCCAAGAAGCCCTCGAAGAACTCGGCGCTCAAATTATTCTGGCCAACACCTATCACCTATATCTCCGCCCCGGCCACGAACTCATCCGCCAACTCGGCGGCCTGCACAAATTCATGTCCTGGCCCCACCCCATCCTCACCGATTCCGGCGGCTACCAGGTTTTCAGCCTCGCCGATCTGCGCAAAGTGACCGACGATGGCGTGCGCTTCCGCTCCCACCTCGACGGCTCCGAACATTCCCTCGTCGCCGGAACTCGCGCTCGACATTCAAATGGCCCTCGGCTCCGACATCATCATGGTCCTCGATGAATGTATCGAAGCCCCTGCGGATCACGCCCGCGCCGCCGCAGCCGCGCAACGCACGCTAGGCTGGGCGCGCCGCGCACAAAAGCATTTCGCAGACAAGGGCGACGCCGCGCACCAGATGCTCTTCGGCATAGTGCAAGGCGGCACGCACGCCGATCTGCGCCGCGAAAATGCCGAAGCCATTGTCGCTCTCGATTTTCCCGGCTACGCCATTGGCGGCCTGGCCGTCGGTGAATCGCACGGCATCACATGTGAAATGACGGCCGAAGCAGCGTCAAAGCTCCCGCAAGATCGCCCGCGCTATCTAATGGGCGTCGGCAAGCCCGAGCAAATCCCCGACTACGTAGCCCTCGGCGTGGACATGATGGATTGCGTGCTCCCCACCCGCAGCGCACGCCACGGCTGCCTCTTCACCTCGCAAGGCCGCATCCTTATTAAGAACGCGCAATACGCCAAAGATCCACGCCCGCTCGACGAATCCTGCACCTGCGCCGTCTGCCGCCGCTATTCCCGCGCCTATCTCCGCCATCTCTACCTGGCCAACGAACTCCTAGCCTCCATCCTGAACTCCCACCACAACATCCACTTTTACCTTGACACTATGCGCAAAATTCGGGAGGCTATCGAGTTTGGGAATCTGGCAAGATTCCGCGCTGTGCTTCAGTCACGCCTCGAGCATCGGCATTCCGAGTTGGGCGTATAGGAGCGTGGACGTGCCGGAAGGCGCAGCGCAGCGAGACTCGCAAAAATCGCCCAAAAAGCTAGCGCCGTAAAGGTGTTCGTAGGGCCCGGTCTTTAGCCGGGCCTCTTTCGGGCACCCAGTTCTAAAGATAGGATCGTGAAACTCAAGTGACGCCAGAATCCAGCACAACGTTCGCTCTCTTCGCGCAGGCCGCGCCCAGCGGGCTGATGACTTTCGTCCCGCTCGTCCTAATCATGGTGATTTTTTATTTCCTGCTGATTCTTCCCGCGCAGCGCCGCCAGAAGAAAACGACGCAGATGTTGCAGGCTCTTAAGAACGGCGACAAGGTCATCACCAACGGAGGCATTTACGGCACAATCGTGGGCCTCGACGACGACACCGTGCAGTTGCGCATCGCCGATCAAGTGAAAATCAAGCTCTCGCGCAGCGCCATCGTCGGGCAGCAACAAGAAGGGCCAAAGGAGAGTTAGGCTGCAAGCATGAATTCCCAGCTCAAGTGGAAATTCATTTTCATCGCCCTCGTCATTCTCGGCTGCATTTACGGCCTGGTGGGTCTGCCCGATTTCCCGACTTCCCTGGCCGCGGCAAAAAACAATTTCGTCAGCCGCATTCAGCTCGGACTCGATCTCCGCGGCGGCAGTCACTTAGTCCTGCAAGTCCAGCTAGATGAAGCCATCGGCTTCAAATGCGATCAAGCCGTCGATCAAATCCAGAAGCAAGTGCGCGACAAGAATATCTCCGTAGGCGAAATCCGCCGCGTGGACAATCAGCACATCCTGGTCCGCGAAGTTGCGCCCTCTTCCGTTAGCGCCTTCAACGATCTGATCAGCAATCAGTTTCAGGCGGATTGGAATATCTCTCCGGCCGCAGGAGAGACTTCCGGCTATCTGCTCACCATGAAGCCCTCGTCCGTAGCTGACCTACGCAAGAACACCATGGACCAATCGCTCGAAACCATCGAGCGCCGCATCAATGCTCTCGGCCTCACCGAGCCCACAATCGCCTTCACCGGACGCTCCGACGATGAAATCCTCGTGCAGCTACCCGGCGAAGGAGATCCCACGCGCGCCAAGGCCGTCATTCAAGCCGGCGGCCAACTGGAACTCCGCGGCGTGGATGATGATCAAACCTATCCCTCCGAAGCAGCCGCGCTAGCCGCACACGGCGGCGTTCTCCCCGCCGGCACCGAGCTGCTCCCCGGCAAATCCGACACCGCCAACGGCCAGCAAGCCGGACAAGTCTGGTATGTCGTCGATCGCTTGCCCATCGTCACGGGGCAAGATCTGCGCAATGCATCCCCAACGCCAAGCACCGAATATCCCGGCCAATATCAGGTGAATTTCTCGATCTCCACTTCCGCGGCCTCGCGCTTCGGCCCTTTCACCGAATCTCACATCGGCAAGCGCATGGCCATCGTCCTCGATCACCAGGTGCAATCCGCCCCGGTCATCAAAGGCAAAATCGAAGACTCCGGCCTGATCGAAGGAAACTTCTCGCAGGATTCCGCCAAGGATCTCGCGTTGGTGTTACGCGCCGGCGCTCTTCCCGCCTCCATCAAATATGAAGAAGAGCGCACCGTCGGCCCATCGCTAGGCGCCGATTCCATACGCGAAGGCGTGCGCGCCTCCATCGGCAGCCTCATCGTGGTAATGATTTTCCTGCTGATTTACTATCGTTTGAGCGGCATCAACGCCATCGTCGCTCTGGCACTCAACTTAGTTATCCTCATAGCCTTCATGGCCTATTCCGGCGCGGTCTTAACGCTCCCAGGCATAGCCGGTGTCGTCTTAACCATCGGTATGGGCGTGGACTCCAACGTCTTGGTCTTCGAGCGCATCCGCGAGGAATTACGCGGCGGCAAAGCCAACGCCTCGGCCGTTTCGGTCGGCTTCGATCGCGCCTTCCTGACCATCATTGACACCCACATAACCACCCTGGTGTCCGCGGCCTTTCTGTTCCTATTCGGCACGGGCCCGGTGAAGGGCTTTGCCGTCACCTTGGTCATAGGTCTCCTGGCCAACCTGTTTACATCGATCTATGTATCCAGAGCCATTTTCGACTGGCATTTGTCACGCATGGAACAGCAGGCGGAACTGAGCATTTAGCGCCCGCCGGTATTGGCAAGCGGTTGAGCATTTTGCACTTACGGGGCCTGAACGGTGCCGATCCCGGGCGCTCCGCCGGGAACCCTTCGGGGCTCGGCGGTGTCTAATTTCAGACAGGATTGGTATAGCGAATGGAATTCTTTCGCGGCGTAAATCTCGACTGGATGGGGAAGGCGAAGTACTTCGTTGCACTCTCGCTCACTTTGCTCGTCATTGGCGCCGTTTCGATCATCCGCCAGGGCGGCCTGCAATACGGGATTGACTTCCGCGGCGGAACATTAGTGTACGTCCGCTTCGCCGGAGCGCCCCCTCTCGATCAGTTGCGGAAAAGCCTGGCCGATGCCGGCCTAAAGAACAGCACCTTGCAGCAAATCAGCAGCGGCGAAATCGGCGCCGCCAGCAAGAGTCACGACGTGGTCATCGGTCTGGAGCAAGGCGGCCAAAACGACAGCGAATCGCTCGACGCCGGCAAGCAAGCCATTCTCGGCGTCCTGCAAAAAATGTACGGCGAGCAAAGCACCAAGCCCGATTTCAATTCTGCAACGCCCTCGGCTCTCGCCTCTCTTCTCACTCAGAAAGATCCGCTCAATCTCGGCACCGCCGCCGGTGATCGCTACACCAAGCTCGCGCAAGCCCTCACCGATTCGCGCGACAAGGATCACGGCGGCATCGTCACCAATTTCGACGATCTCAAAAATGCCCCCGGCGCGAATGCCGCCACCATTGCCGATCTGAAAGATACCTTCTCCCTCGGCAACTTCGCCATCCGCAACGTCGAGATCGTCGGGCCCAAGGTCGGCGCCCAGCTCCGCCGCCAGGCTATCTTCGCAACCCTCTATGCGTTGGCGGGCATGTTGATATATATTGCCTTCCGATTCGAGTGGGTTTTCGGCGCGGCGGCGGTGATCGCCGTCTTTCACGACGTGCTGATCACTTTGGGCCTGTTCTCTCTTTTTCATTACGAGATTTCGCTGACGGTGATTGCGGCTTTGCTGACTCTCGTCGGATATTCGATGAACGACACGATCGTAATCTTCGATCGCGTGCGCGAGAATACGCGCCTGATGCGCCGCGAAGCTCTGCCCGACATCGTCAATCGCTCCATCAATCAAACCCTTTCGCGCACCATCCTGACTAGTGGCCTCACTTTTCTCACTGTTCTGGTCCTTTATCTGATGGGCGGCGAAGTTTTGCGCAGCTTCTCTTTTGCTATGGTGGTGGGAGTTGTGATAGGAACATACTCCAGTTTCGGCATCGCAGCCCCCATCGTCGTGGTTTGGAACAAATTTAGGGGACAAAAGGCCGCTGTTCGCGCTGGATCCGCAGCCTAAGCGCGGCAGTTGCACGGAGGTTTAAACGATGTTCGACGATCTAGTCGAATCAAGCGTCATAAGAAAAAAGACGAACAAGTCCTGGACGGTAACCCTCTCCTTCATCCTCCAGGGCATTATCGTTGTCGTCTTCATCCTTATTCCGCTGATTTACACCGAGGCGTTGCCGAAGCAGTTGCTCACCACGTTCCTCGTGGCGCCCGCGCCGCCTCCGCCTCCACCGCCGCCTGCTGCCGCGGTGCAGCGAATTGTGAAGCCGGTAGCGCGCCTGATTCAATCCGGCAAGATGATGGCTCCCACCGTCATCCCCAAAAAAGTGGAAATGATTAAGGAAGAAGAGATGCCTCCCGATGTCGGCGCCGTAGGCGTCGTCGGTGGCGTGCCCGGTGGCGTTCCGGGCGGCCAGGCGGGTGGAGTCCTCGGCGGAATTATCGGCGGTGTGGGCGGCGGTATGCCGCCTCCGCCCAAGCCCACGCAACAGCGCGTGCGCGTCGGCGGCAACGTGCAAGCCGCCAAGATGGTCCGGCAAATCACGCCGCTCTATCCGCAGATCGCTAAGACCGCCCACGTTCAGGGCACAGTGATCCTCCACGCCATCATCGCCAAGGATGGCTCGGTGCAGGAACTGACCTACGTGTCCGGCCCCGCGTTGCTGATGCGTTCGGCCATGGACGCCGTCCGCCAGTGGCGCTATCAGCCGACGCTTCTGAACGGCGAGCCGGTAGAGGTTGACACAACGATTTCCGTGGTCTTTACTCTCAGCGGTTAGGACCGGCGGTACGGCTCCGGCTTGCCGGAGTGCGTGACACTTGCAGACAGGGCTTGGGTAGCCGGCAGATTCTCGCTGGCAAATTTTGACTCCGAATGAAATCGAGGAGGGGTAAATTCTATGTTTGTGAATAGTCTATGGGCTTGCTTTTTGATGTTCCAGGGTACCGGCAACGACGTCGGCTGGGACCTCGTCACCATGTGGCACAACATGGGCATCCCGGCGAAGACCGTCGTTATTCTGCTCTTCGTCATGTCCGCCTGGTCGGTCGGCATCATGATTGACCGCGCGCTCATGTTCAGCGCCGCCCGCAAGCAGTCGCGCGTATTCGTCCAGCAGGTCGCGGGTGCGCTGAAAGACAACAAGCTCGATGAAGCCATCTCCATCGCCGAGCGCAATAAGAAGAGCCACATCGCCAAGGTTGTAGCGACCGGGCTCTCCGAGTTCCAGGCGGCTTCCGCGCAGGTCAGCGATGAGGAAGTCATCGAAGCGGCCCGGCGCGGTCTCGAGCGCTCCGTCGCCATCGTCCACGCCGAAATGAAGCGCGGCCTTTCCGGCCTCGCCACCATCGGCTCGACGGCGCCTTTCGTCGGCCTCTTCGGCACCGTGGTCGGCATCATCAACGCCTTCAAGGGCATCGCCAATAGCAAAGCGACCGGCCTGTCCGCCGTCGCCGGCGGTATTTCCGAAGCCCTGGTCACCACCGCTCTCGGCTTGCTCGTCGCCGTGCCCGCGGTGTGGACCTTCAACTATTTCACCAACAAAGTGGAAGCCTTCGACGTCGAGATGGACAACTCCTCGATGGAGCTGATCAACTACTTCATCACGCGCCGGGGCGGAAAGAAGTAAGTCCATGGCTTACAAGCCAAAAGCGCCACCGGTAATGGCGACGCCGAACGTCATTCCCATGGCGGACATCATGCTCGTCCTGCTGATCATCTTCATGGTGGTCACGCCCATGTTGCAGCACGGTTTCTCCGTGGACATGGCCAAGGTCGAGAATCCCGAAGAGATGCAGGCCGCCGACCGCGATGACGCGATTCTTATCGCCGTCACCCGCGATGGCCGCTACTTTCTCGGCACAACCCAGGTCAGCCTGGATGACATCACCAATAAAGTGAAGGACCTGCTCGCCAATCGCCTCGACAAGACCGTATTCGTCAAAAGCGATGCGCGCGCCAAGTACGGCACCGTCGTCAAGGCCGTGGACGAGGTCCGCTCGGCTGGCGTGGATAATCTGGGCTTGCTTACAGAGAAGCTGGAGACCACTCGGAAGGCACCCCCTCCGCCTCCGTCCGGTCAATAGCCTCTCGAGCTTTTACCAAGGAGTTCCATCATGGGAATGGCAGTAGGCGGTAGCAAAGGCGTCGTATCGGACATGAACGTCGTGCCCTTGATCGACATTCTCCTCGTGTTGATCATCATCTTCATGGTTATCACTCCCACGACTCCGCATGGCCTCGACGCCCTCGTCCCGCAACCCGCTCCGCCGAACCAAAAAGAAGACCCTGCCCTGCTGGCCAAGACCATCGTGGTGGTCGTGCAGGCCAACGGCAAGGTCATGATTAACCAGGACGAGACCACCTGGGATCAGCTCGGCCCGCGGCTCGAGGATATTTTCAAGCAGCGCGCCGAAAAGGTCGCCTTCGTCAAGGGCGATGACAGCGTGGACTTCGCCGAAGTAGCCCGCGCCATCGACATCATGCGCGGCTCGGGCATCGACAAAGTCGGCCTAATCACCGCCAAAGTCGAAGCCGGTCAGTAGTTTAAGTTGGCGCTTCCGCGCGGGCTTTCCGACGGGCTCGCTTGGGGGAATCCTTCCGATGGGCGTATCCGTAAACGTGGGCCAGAAGATCGGCGCAGAGATTAACGTCGTACCTCTGATCGACATTCTTCTCGTCCTGATCATCATCTTCATGGTCATAAGTCCTTTGACCCCGCGAGGTTTGCGCACTGTTGTGCCCCAACCTTCGGCAAACGACGGCCCGTCCAGTTCGAATCCCATCATCGTTCAAGTGGGTGCGGGCGGCCAATTGATGATCAATCAAGTTCACACCAATTGGGATACGCTGGGCTCCGACCTTGACGCCATTTTCAAGTTGCGGGCTGAGAGGGTGGCATTCGTTCGGGGCGATGATTCCGCGGATTTCGCTGATGTGGCGCGCGCCATCGACATTATGCGCGCCCATGGGATCGACAAAGTCGGGTTGATTTCAACAAAGCTTGTACCCGCATGATCTGAACGGCCCGCTTGACACGCGGGCCGCTCGCCGGATCGGGGGCATCCAGATTCCGGCTGAGGAAAATCAAGGAGATACTGGAATGGAGCGCAAGCCCCGCAGTCACTTCCTGCTCGTCGTGATACTGGCCTCCCTGGCCATCGTGCCGGGCTGCGACAAGCTCAAGGCCCGCGACCTCCTCAACAAGGGCGTGCAAGCCTATAAGGGCGGGCAGTACGATACAGCCATCGAAGACTTCAAGGAGTCCAAGCAGCTCGATCCCAGTTTGCTCAACGCCCGGCTATATCTCGCCACCGCTTACTCTTCACAGTACATTCCCGGGGCGCCCTCCGATGAAAACGTCCGCATGGGCGAGCAGGCCATCAATGAATACAAGGAAGTCCTGGCCGCCGACCCCAATAATCTTTCGGCCATCGACGGCATCGGCGCCATCCTCTACAACATGGGCGGCACGCCCTTCGACGCCAAGAAATTTGAGGAATCCAAGCAGTACCACGAGAAGCATATCCAAATTAAGCCCGACGATCCCGAATCCTACTATTGGATCGGCGTGATTGACTGGTCGCTCGCCTACCGCGCCAACAAGGACATGCGCGCTGATTACAACAACAAAGGCAAAAAGCCCGTCCGCGATACCGATCCCATGCCCCCGGCGCTTTCCACTGATTTCCGCGCCAAAGAAGGCGCCATCGTTGACGAAGGCATTCAGAATCTCGAGAAAGCCATCCAGATAAAGTCCGATTACGACGACGCCATGGCCTATCTGAACCTCCTCTACCGCCAAAAGGCTGATATGGAGTCGGACGCCAAGGTCCGCGACGAAGACATAAAGAAGGCCGACGACTTGGTCGAGCAGGTCAAAGCCATCAAGCAGAAGAAGATGGAAGCCCCGCAGCCCACATCCTGAGCCCGAGCTATAGGATCGAAACCGGCCGGCTGGACCGCATGGTTCAGCCGGCTTTTTTGTCCCGTTTCGCAGCAGCGGGTTTTTCGGCCGTAGGGGTGGGGCTTGCTCCACCCGCCAACGTAAAAACAGCCACAACTCTACCCATGTGCCTCCGCGTAAATCAACGGCCCTCGGGACACATCAGAGTCGGGAAGATGCGCTGAAACTACTCGAGAAATCCGCGATACCAAATCTGCACACCATCCAAATCGTGCCAGAAGGCGTGCTTTTGCCGGAAAATCGCGTCATGAACCGCGATATTTGGCGCTTGCTTGCGATGCCAAGCGGAGGAAAGATCTAGCGTCGATCCGCGGAGATTACTTTGTCGGAGGGCTTTTGCGGCTTACTTCTGCGCCATCTGCTTGGCCGCGTCGCCCGGTTTCACGTCCGGACCCGCCGCTGGCCCGATGGCTGAGAGAATTCGTCGCAGGAACAGAGAAATGACAATCAATCCAGCCCCGACAAGAACCAAAGTTCGCGTTTCCGGAAGGGCCGTCAGAGATGTTATGATTGCATGCACGTACTGGAGCACCGCAAGTACCGTACCAAATGCACCTCCAGCAAACACAATGTTTTCAATGACTTGTACTGGTATCGCAGTAGTACCGCCCAAAACTAGGAAACGCGATGGGCTTCGATGGAATTCCGCTTCCCAAAATTCCCAAATTGAGACGTCTCGCGTGCTAAAAATCTGCGCCAATTTCGCCGTGAATGGCGCGCCAGACCTGAGAGGCCCGCGAATTATTACGCAACAGTTACGATACGTGTGAGAAAGAGATAGGGCCTTGGCCACTTTTTCCATCGAGAACCTGGGCTGCCGCGCCACGCAAGCCGATGCTGCAGCGATCGAACGCCAGCTCCGCGCCAGCGGGTTCCTGCGCGTAAGCGAACACCGCGACGCTGAGATCGTCGTCCTGAATACTTGCACCGTAACCGCCGCCGCCGATTCACAGGCGCGCGATACAATCCGTCATATCCGCGCCGCCAATGCCGGAGCTCGCATTCTCGTCTCCGGCTGCTACGCGCAGCGCGCCCCCGAAGAACTCGCCGCGCTACCGGGCGTGGAATGGGTCGTCGGCAACTCGCATCTGGCGGAAATTCCCGGCGTTCTCGCCGCTCTAACCGAAGATCGGGCCGCCACGGCGGCGATCAATTCTTCCAACCTCATCCCCGTCGCGGCCATTACTGCCGGCGAGATGTCCCTCGCCCGCGGCCCGGCCAAAATCCTCACTTCCGACATCTTCGCCCAGTCCGGCGTCCTGGTAGGCCCGGCCTCAGCCGAAGACGGTGAACACACCCGCCCAACGCTTAAAATCCAGGACGGCTGCAACCATCGCTGCTCCTATTGTGTAATCCCCTTCGTGCGCGGCAATAGCCGCAGCCTCGATCCCGAGCGCGTTTTAGCAGAGGTCCGCTCCTTGATCGCAGCCGGCGCCCGCGAAATCGTCCTAAGCGGCATCAATCTGGGCACTTACGGGAGCGATCTCACGCCCCGCACCTCGCTGGAATCAATCGTGCGCCGCATCCTGGACCAAACCCCGCTCGACCGTCTGCGCCTAAGCTCCATCGAGCCCATGGACGTGACCGAAGATCTCCTCAAATTCATAGCCGCCCAGCCGCGCATTGCCCAGCATCTGCATATGCCCCTGCAATCCGCTTCCAACCGCATTCTCCACGCCATGCACCGCTGGTACCGCGCCGAACATTACGAGCGCCGCATCGACCTGATCCGCGAATTCCTCCCCGACGCGGCCATAGGCGCCGATGTGATAGCAGGTTTCCCCGGTGAAACCGAGGGGGACTTCGAGGACTCTAGGACCTTCATAGAGCGCCTGCCGTTCGCCTATATCCACGTCTTCTCGTTCTCCCCGCGCCCGGGCACAGCTGCCGCAACCATGCCCAATCAGGTTCCGGGACACGAAATCCACCAGCGCGCCCGCCAACTCCGCGCCCTAAGCGCCCAAAAAGCCGCCGAATTCCGCGCCAGCCAGGCCAGCCGCCAACACCAAGCCCTAACCCTAAACCGCCAAGGAGAAACCTGGACCGAAGCGCTAACCGGCAACTACCTGAAGGTAAGAATCCCAGGCCATCACCCACCCAACCAATGGCACCAAGTACCGCCGGCCTCCGTGCCGCCATCCGCCGACGGCAGCGGAAATTGAAGACACAAATCAACCGCGGTATAAAATCACAATCGAGAAGAAATGTAGCGCCGCCCTTTCAGGACGGCATCTTGCGACCTCTAAACCCAACGCCGAACTCAATCGCGCGCGGATACTGCGGCGGAAATAAATTGCATTGAATGAGTGACCCGAACGCGACGACCGCCCTGGTGAGCTGAGCGTTCGAAAGTTGCCGGCGAGGACGCCCTTCGAGCCTCAGGGCAAGGCGGCAAGGCGGCGCTATTCGTACCTTAAGGCCTCCAAAGGATCCAACCCCGCAGCCCGTCGCGCCGGAATCCAACAAGCTAGCAAAGCCACCCCGGCCAAAAACACACCCACGCTGATATAGGTAAGTGGGTCCGCAGCTCCAACCCCAATCAACATCCGCCCCATAGGCCGAGTCATCACCCAAGCCGTGGCCAACCCAATAGCCACCCCGGCAATCACCAGCCCCAAACCCTGGCCAATGACCATTTCCAGGATGTCGCGGCTACCAGCCCCCAGCGCCATGCGAATGCCAATCTCGCGCGTCCGCTGCGTCGCCGCATACGACACCACGCCGTAAACACCCACCACCGATAGCACCATCCCCAGCACTCCCATCAGCATTCCCAATATCGCCCCGCGCCGGAATATGAAAAATCCGTTCGCGCCGCTCAGCGATTGCGTCATCGTCTGCGCGCTGAACACGGGAAGATTGGGCGACAAGTCATGAACGATCTGCTGCGCCCCAAGCAGAAGCTGGTCCTCAGGTCCCGAAGCGCGAATCGTCAGCACCCGCAGCGAGGAGTAACTCTGCGCCAGAGGCAGATAGAAATACGCCATCGCCGACTCGCCGATAAATATATATTTGCCCGTCGGCGTGATTCCCACCACCTGTATGAATGGGCCCGCATCCGCGACAATACTGAAGCGCTTCCCGATCGCATCTTCACCCGGCCAAAATTTCTTGGCCATTTCTTCGTTGATGATAGCCACCGGCGTGGATTTCTCGTTGTCAGCATCCGTAAACGCCCGGCCGCGGAGAATGGGCGTGCGCATGGTCGCGAAGTAATTTGAATCGACGCGATTGTAAGTAAGCATCGGCCGCTCCACTCCCGGCCCCAGCGGGTGCTCTTCGATGTAAACGCGATCGCCGGTTTGATAAATTCCCATGGGAACGCTGTACGCCGTGGCCACCGATTCGGCGCCGGGCAGCGCGCGCGCTCGCGCCTCGAGTTCGCGATAGAAGTTTGTCGTGCGCGTCTGGTCGTAACCGATCTCGAAGGGATCCGTGGCCACCAGAACCACATGATCGGAGTCAAATCCGAAGTTCATTTGTTGCGCTTTCTGCAGCGAGCGCACGAACAATCCCGCGGCGATCAACAGCAGCACCGAACCCGCCATCTGCGCCACCACCAGGACGCTGCGCACGCGCTGTCGTCCCCGTCCGCCCGATCCGCCGCGCCCGCCTTCGTGCAGCACCGTGCTGACGTCCGCGCGGCTGGCCCTCATCGCCGGCCACGCTCCCGCCACCATTCCGGTCAGTACCGCCGAGGCCAGCGCGTACGCGAACACCGTTCCGTCGAAGCTGAACTCAAGCGACACCGGTATCGTCGAGGTTCCATGCACCGCATTCAGCGCGCTCACCCATATCCCCAGCAGCAACCCAGCTACGCCTCCAAAGAGCGACAGCAGTAAAGTTTCCGTCAGCGTCTGACGAATCAGCCGCGCCCGGCTCGCTCCCAGCGCCGCGCGCACCGCCATCTCGCGCTGTCTCGCCATCGCCCGCGCCAACAGCACGTTTGCCACGTTCATGCACGCCAGCAAGAGAACCAAAGCCGCAAGAACCAGGAACAATCCCGCGATGATGCTGACGATATTTGTCGAGTAAGGCTGCGGCCGCGCCAGTCTTTCCGGCACCGCGCGGTAATCCGTCCCCTTGTCCGTGGCCTCATACTGCTCTGCAAAACGCTCCCCGACCACTTTCAGCTGGCTATTGGCCTCCGCCAGGCTCGCTCCAGGTGCCAGCCGCGCCATAACGCGCAGATTTCGACCCCCGCGATCCGTCCAGAACGACCTTCCCGAAGTCGATTCCGCGTCCACAATTGCTGCCGACACGCTCAGCGGCACGTACCCCTGCAAATCGAATGCGAATGACGTCCCGCGAAAGCCCTTCGCCGCCACGCCGATAATCACGGCAGGCTTGCCGTTTAACAGCGCCTGTTTGCCGACAACATCCGCGCTGCCGCCGAATCGCCGCTGCCAATAGGAATAGCCAAGCACGACAGCGGGAGTCTCGCCGGCCTTCTCTCCCTCTCCCGGCAGAAGCAACCGGCCTGCTGCCGGCTGGACGCCGAGAGCCGTGAAGAAGTTTCCGCTCACGCCGCTGAAGACGAATTTATCGGCTTGGCCGTCAACGCTCAGCCCGCCGATTCCAACTTGATCTGCGAACACATCCGAGAATGCCGGGACCTGGCTGCGAAAATCCTTCAGCGCTGGGTACGACGATGAATACATCATCGGGAATTGCTGCGTGTGGCTGGCGACAACCACAATCTGCGCCGGATCGCGCACCGGCAAAGGTTTCAGGATGAACTCGTTGACGATGCTGAAGACCGCGGTATTTGCGCCGATGCCCACGGCCAAGGTGATGATAACGACCGCGGTCAGTCCAGGCGATCCGCGCAGCATGCGCATGCCGTACCGAATGTCTTGCCACAATGATCTCATCGCCACATCCCGCTCGAGCTCCAATAGCTCGATTCCTAATTACAAGTACGCAAAACCTCTTCCATCGCCGGCGCCGCCTATTGAGTTGTAGGCACACGACTTACGTCCCCGGGCATCGTAAGCTAAGCCGCCGGTTGCGCGATTCCGGGACGCCGCCATTACGGAATCGAACAAGCCTCCCGACGCCCTTTCTCAGGATTCCGATTCCAACTGTGAGCCGTCGTCCGCGGATTCGAACACGTTGGATTGGCCGGCTGCCGGCAGCCTTACGGATACGTCCCGAAGAGTACTTTGGCTAAAATGGCACCGTTTTTTGATCGATAGACCCCCCCTGTGTGTCCCGATTAGACTTGGCCTCGCTTCTTTGTTTTGTTGGAGTTGCGGGGAGAACTAATCGTAGGGTGTCCCGATTAGCTTTTTGTTCGCCTTCGTGGAGGCCGTGGGTTGTGGGGCGGAGCGTGGGCTCTGGTTAGCTCGATGCCCTTCCGGGGGCGTACACCTCCCCTGGCACAATTTTTACTGCGGCTCTGAATGGAGCCGTAAATACGCTAGCACATGTTAACCCATAAGTCAATACAAATTGAAACCTTTTAGCTCGTTTCCGATGGCAGGGTGCGAGGGTTACTGCGGCCGTTGACGCCCCGGCCGTCCAACGAAACAGAGGGTAGTCGTGCGAGTGTTGCGCTCGGGTGGGCGGCACGCCGCGGATGATTGGCGGCCTTGGATTGGGCCGCGTTCGTCAGATGCCGGCGGGGACGCCG
>CAVVLE010000010.1:0-342530 GCA_963748865.1 uncultured Acidobacteriota bacterium
TTCCTCAAGTCCTGATAAACGCGCTTACCGGACAAGTCGAACCGTGTCGAGACCACAGTCCTAGCGGGCACGACTTTTGAGGAGTTGGCCCTCGCGGACATTGCATCTCCTGAGTCATAGTGGTCTCCATCGCCGCTTCTAAGCTGCAGGGACGAAGGTTTGCGTTAGAATGCGCACGGAAAACTCTTCCAGCCGCGGAAATGACAAAGACGCAGCTCGCGACGACGCGACGATTCAAATCCGCTTGGAAATTGGCCGGGCTGACTCCCTGGCAACTGGCGCGCAACGTATTCGGCGATATCCGTGCGAACGATCTTCTTGGGCGGTCGTCGGAGCTGGCATTCGATTTCCTGTTCGCTGTCTTTCCGCTGATCCTATTGATGGTCACTTTGTTTGGCCTGTTCGCCTCGCGCCGTGTCGAACTGCAGAACGATTTGTTCTCGTACTTCGCGGATTTTCTTCCCCCGGCGGCTTTCCAACTCTTGCGCGCAACGGCAACCGAGCTGGCGGCCAACGCCGGCGGCGGAAAACTTACCGTTGGAATCGTTTTTACGCTGTGGTTTGCATCCGGCGGAGTAAGTTCGATGATTTCCGCGCTGAATTTGGCCTACCGCGTTCGCGAGACTCGTTCCTGGCTGAGAGTTCGTGCCCTGGCGCTCGGACTGACCGTGCTCATTTCGGTTCTTCTTTTCACGGCTTTGGTTTTTGTTCTGGTGAGTACTCATTTTGTTGACTGGATAGGGGCAGAACTTCGAATTCAACCGGCGGTCATTTTCATTTGGAAGATCATTCAGTGGCCCGCCGCAATCCTCTTCGTGTCTGTGTCGCATTCGCTGATTTATTACTGCGGTCCGGATCTGCGAGCCAGGCAGTGGCGCTGGATTACACCCGGATCGGCATTCGGCGCGCTTCTATGGCTGCTCGCCTCGCTCGGATTCCGCATATATCTGCATTTTCTCAATACCTATAGCGCTTCCTACGGATCGCTCGGTGCGGTAATGATTCTTTTGGCCTGGCTCTACGTGAGCGGATTTGCATTCCTCATCGGAGGCGAGATCAACGCAGAGATTGAACGCGCGGCGCTGCGCGGGCGTTCCGCGCCCGCAGTCCTCTAGTTGCTCGCGTCTGGTGTTTGTCGTGCAGCCATCATGGGGCGCTACTTGAGGCTAGTGAAGATTTTTGGCTACCGCCAGCATCTCGTTGGCTCGGGCGCGGACGCGGATATCTTCGGTTAGGTTGCGCCACTGCACGCGGCCTTGCGAATCGAGGAGGAACTCCGCTGGGCGGGAGATGTCCTGGCCGTCGGGGCTGCCGGCGGTGTGCAGGAGGTGATAGTTGCGGATTGCTTCGGCATGAGGATCGGAGAGGATGGTGAAGGTGTAGCCGGCTTTTTGGGCTAGATCGCGGGAGACATCGGGCGCGTCAACGCTGATCGCTACGGGTCGAATGCCCGCGGATTGGAATTCCGGGAGAAGCTTCTCGATGCCTCGCAACTCGAGGTTGCAGTAGGGTCACCAGTAGCCGCGATAGAAGATGAGGAGCACGGCGCGCGGGGCGGCGGCGCCGGTGGGCGCGAAGAGTTGCGTCAGCGTCACGGCTTGGCCATTTGTGTCGGTCAGCGTAAAGTCGGGAGCTTTTTGGCCCACTTGCGGCGCGTCGGCAGAAGCGGGAAGCGCGCGCGCGTCGACAAAAATCCAAATCGCGCCAGCAGAGAAGAACAGCGCCAGCAAAACGACGACCGTGCCGCCGACCTTTGCGGCGATGCTGCGCGGGTACGTGAAAGAGTTGCTTTGCGCCCAGGGCGATGAAGACCAGGGCGATGATGCCAAGGATAAGGCTAACCCAAGGCAGCGCAGCCTGCGCGGGGGGATTCACGAAGTAGACAGCGTTGCACAGTCCCGCAGCGACTGCGATCGCCAAGCCGAGCCAGAGAGACGAATTGCGCGGCGCGTTGACTGCTTCGGGCATGACGCGGTTAGTGTAGCAGAGTTGCTCGGCGCCGGGTTTGATCTCTACCCTCGCGCAACCGCGGGCGCGATTATCCGGAAGTGTATGCCGGCATCACGAAGGCGCGTGAGCCGTGTCACATACTCAGCAAACTGCCGATAGCAGGATGCGAACCTGAAGAGGTCCGTGAATCCGGGGCGCAGGAATTTTGCATGGCGTTCCGACGCGCGAAAGATGTCTTGGCAAAAGCGGCATTTCTGCGCGGAACTTTTCGACGTTTCCTGCGTACTTTCATTCAGGGTGTGGCCATGACTGACATTTGGCAGGATTTTCGCTACGGCTTGCGCATGGCGCTGAAAGCGCCGGGCGTTACGCTGATCACGATTCTCACGCTTGGTCTCGGAATCGGCGCAAACAGCACAATCTTCAGTTGGATCAACGCCACGCTGCTCAATCCTATCCCGGGCATGACGCACACGAGCGAAGTCGTTGCCGTCGTAAACGGCGGGCCGGGGCAGGCGCGCTCGCTCTCCTATCCGGATTTCAAAGATCTGCGCCAACGCAGTCACAGCTTCTCAGGCATGACGGCGTATGGCATGTCGGCAATGAACCTCACCGGTCAGGGCAAGCCGGAGCGCGTGTGGGGCACGCTCGTCACGGCAAATTATTTTGATCTGCTCGGCGTGCGGCCCGCGCAGGGGCGGGGATTCTTGCCAGCGGAGGACTCGACGGTCAACGGCGCGCCCGTTGCGGTGATCAGTTATCGCCTGTGGCAAGAGCATTTCGGCGCGGATCCCGCCATCATCGGCGCGACCGTACACATCAATTCGCATCCCTTCACGATTATCGGCGTCACGCCACCGGTGTTTCAGGGAAGCTTTTCCGGACTGCGCACGGAGATCTGGGTGCCCATCGTGATGCTGCCGGAATTGACGCAGGCAAGCAGCGATCGCCTGGAAGATCGCGGCGCGGGATGGCTGCAGGTGCTGGGCCGCTTGCGACCCGGCGTCAATCGGCTGCAGGCGCAGGCGGAAATGAATATTCTGGAGCAGCAAATCGCGCAGCAGTTTCCCGATAGCCACAAGGGCACGGCGCAAATGAGTCTGTACCCGCTGTGGCGCGCTCCCAACGGCGCCAACGCTTTTTTCTCGATGCTGCTGCCCATTCTGATGGCTCTGGCCGGCGTGGTGCTGCTGTTGGCTTGCGCCAACATCGCCAATCTGCTGTTGACGCGCAGCGTTTCGCGGCAAAAGGAATTTGCGGTGCGCTTGTCGCTGGGTGCCAGCCGGACGCGCCTCGTGCGGCAACTCTTGATTGAAAATCTGATTCTCGCATTGCTGGGCGGCGGGCTGGGCTTGCTGGTGACGATTTTTGGGGCACGCTCGTTCATGGAGATGGCGCCTACCAGCGACTTGCCCGTGTGGATTACCGTGCGCGTGGATCGCTCCGTGCTGCTGGCCACACTGGCGATTTCCGTTCTGACGTGCGCGCTGTCCGGCATGTTGCCGGCGCTACGCGCCTCGGCACTGAACCCTGGCACTGTTCTCAAAGACGAATCGGCCGGGCTTGGCGGCGGGCGGCGCAGGGCCTGGCTTTCGAGTACGCTTGCTGCCGCACAGATCGCCATTTCTTTGTTTCTGTTGGTCTGCGCGGGATTGTGCATTCGCAGCTTCCGTGCCGAGCAACGCTTCGATCCGGGATTCAACACCCACAACGTGCTTTTGGAATCCTATGATCTCTTCCCGGGCAGCTATACGCAGGCCGCGGGAATTGCTTTCCATCAGCAGATCCTGGCGCGAGTCCAAGCGCTGCCCGGCGTGCAAGCCGCAAGCATTGCCAACTGGACGCCGCTTGGTTTCAGCGGCAATTCGGACGGCTTCGAGCCGGAGGGATATGTCGCGCGCCCGCATGAATCGGTCGAAGCGGGCATCAATATTGTCACTCCTGGATATTTCGCCGTTACCGAGATTCCGCTGCTGCGCGGGCGCGATTTCTCGCCCTCGGATTCCGCGCCCTCGGCGAAGGTCGTAATCATTAATCAGACGCTCGCGGATCGCTATTGGCGCAATCAGGATGCGCTGGGCAAACGAATGAAGATCGAGGGCGCGTGGGCCACGGTGATTGGCATCGTGCGCACCAGCAAGTATTACGATCTCGATGAGAAGCCGGAGCCCTTTGTCTATTTGCCTTTGTACCAATTTTATTCTCCCTCTGCCATCCTGCATGTTCGCACCGCGGGAGATCCGCTGGCTGCGGCCTCGGCGGTCGCCGCTGTGGTGCATCAATCGGATGCGGACTTGCCGGTCTTCGATATCTCCACGTTAGAGGCGCGCACGAAGACCTCTTCGTTCGTGCAGCGCATGGCCGGCACGCTGGTGGGCGCTTTCGGGGCTCTGGCGTTTGTGATCGCAGCGGTCGGTATTTATGGAGTGATTGCTTATAGCGCCCGGCAGCGCACCCGCGAGATTGGCATTCGCATGGCGCTCGGCGCGCATCCTGCGGACGTATTGCGATTGGTGCTGGGGCAGGGACTGCGCATCACGCTGATCGGGCTGGCCATTGGCATTGTCGCTTCGTTGGGGCTGGCGCGGTTGATGTCCAGCCTGTTGTTCGGAGTCACTGCCAGCGACCCGCTCACCTTTGTCGCGGTCGTGCTGGCGCTAGCCGGGATTTCGCTGCTCGCTATTTGCATCCCGGCGCGCCGCGCCATGCGCGTTGAGCCCATTGCAGCTTTGCGCTGCGAATAATGCGGAAAAGAGAACGGCCGGCAGATTGTCTGCCGGCCGTTGTTGTTTGCGAGGGAGTGCGATTTTGTTAGCGACGCCCGCCGCCTCCGTGGGAGCCGCCGCCATGGAACCCACCGCCGCCATGGAAGCCGCCAGCTGAGCCGTGCGCTACCGACCCGCGGCCGCCAAACCCGCCGCGCGGGGCTGCTCCGCCTCGTACCGCTGGACGTCCGGCGAAGCCGCGGCCGCCTTCAAATCCCCGGCCTGCAAATCCGCGACCTGCGAAACCGGGACGACCTGCGAAGCCACGACCTTCAAAGCCGCGCCCGCCCCAGAAACCTGGACGGCTGTAAAAGCCCCAGGGGTGCACGCCATGGAACCACGGGCCTGCGCCGATGAACACTCCACCGACGAACCAATCGGGACCGTAGTAGCCGTAGGGTGCACAGGCGTACGGGTAATAATTGTAGTAGCCGTAGGTGCAGACTGGCGGGCCTGCTACGACGGCCGGGCCGACGCCCACGCCGACAACTACGCGCTGGGCGCTGGCATTGGGCGCTGCTACTGCGAGAATTCCTAGCACTGCGATGATTGCGAGAATCTTTGTGATTTTCATATTGGACCCCTTTCTGGAATCCGCCTTTCTTTTCCTTTGTATCAAACAACCGCAATGCTTAGGGCAATAGGCTTGCCAAAGCGTTCAGGTTGGCGTGTTTTGCAAAAGTCGAGTGATTCCAGCGAGATAGCGCCGGACTAAACAACCTCGAGCGTTTGAAAATGCCTCTGCTAATGGTTGATCTTCGACGAGGTGGTGGTTTTCAGCCACCCTAAGTAGCGCCACCGTCCCTGGTGGCATCCGACGAGCGAAAAGTAAAGCCAAGCCGCAACCAACCGCGGAAAAGCAGGTAAGAAACAAGCGCGGTAGGTCCCCATTCGGAACCACCCAATTCGCCATCTATTCGCCCGGAATTCCGCAATTCGTAGTCTTGACGCTCTCCTATTCAATTTAGGATTATCCAACGCATTATGACCACTCAACGTACTACCCATACCAATAGCCCCGAAAACGCGCCAATCCCGGATCTCGATCGCCACACGCGCACCTGCACCGTCTGTCGCTCCCCGCACCGCGAAGCGATCGAAGAACTCTTCCTGCACTGGATCGGCTTCTATTCCATCAGCATGGAGTACGACGTTCAGCGTTCGGCGTTTTACCGCCACGCCCACGCCACCGGCTTGTTTGCCCTCCGGCGCCGCAACTATCGTTTCGCCCTCGAGCGCCTGCTGGAAAACGTTGACAGCACCACCTCCCATCTCTCCGGCGACCACATCATCCGTGCCGTACGCGCCTGCGGCCGCCTCAATGAGGAAGGCCAGTGGGTCGATCCGCCCCAGCGAATCATCGTCACCCGCTCATCGGAGGACCCCGCGCGACCGTCTCTAGACGCCAATCCGGCCGTCGAATCCCGATTTCTAACCGGAACTGAGATTCAAGCAGAAACGCACCTAAGTGCAACAAAACAAACGACCGAAGTTAATTCTAACCGGGAAAAAATCGACCCCCCTACGAGGCTCCCCGACCCCGCTATAATCCACAAATCCTGGTAGCCAAAACCATGCCGCCCGCATTTTCCGAACGTAGGGCCCGGTCTTAAGCCGGGCCAGGCACAGAGCCTATGAACAGCGAGACCGGCCCCCAGGCGCAACACGAAATTAGAGAGGCGGTTTGAATCCAGCGCCGCGTCCAAGTGTGCGGCCGCCCGAAGAGGCCTGGACCGGGCCCCACGGGGGGCTTGCTGCTGATTGGTCTCATCTAGAGCCTGCTTCTGATTGCGCGGATTGAAAATTTTTGGCGCAGACCCTATCATCGAAGCTCTTCGCCGGAGTGGCGGAACTGGCAGACGCGCCGGACTCAAAATCCGGTGGCCGCAAGGCCGTGTGGGTTCGACCCCCTCCTCCGGCACCATCAAAAGAATTACCGCAGAGACGCAAGAGTTCGCAGAGAACCGCCGAAAACCGAGAGCTGCTGATTGACTCTGCTTTGCTGTGCGGCCTAACATGGCGCTCCACATGGATTCACCGCAGACCCTGGTTGGCCGGACGATCTCGCACTACAAGATCCTGGAAAAAATTGGCGGCGGAGGCATGGGTGTGGTGTACCTGGCCGAAGACACCAAGCTGGGGCGGCGCGTGGCGTTGAAGTTTTTGCCCGAGGACACTTCGCAAGACCGTCAGGCGGTGGAACGATTCCGGCGCGAGGCGCGCGCGGCTTCGGCTTTGAATCACCCGAACATCTGCACGATTTACGAAGTGGATGAGCATGAGGGCCGGCACTTTATCGCCATGGAGCATCTCGAAGGCGTGACGCTGAAGCATGTTTTGACCGGGCAGCCGCTGGCGACGGATGTGCTGCTCGATTACGCCATTCAGATCGCCGACGCGTTGGACGCCGCGCATGCGAAGGAAATCGTTCACCGCGACATCAAGCCTGCGAATATTTTCATTACCCAGCGGAAGCAAACGAAGCTGCTGGATTTCGGTCTGGCAAAGCTGGTGTCCAAGCCACAGGCGATGGGCGAGGCTATGGGCGCATCGGCCACGCGGACTTTGTCACCCTCGGAGGAGTACCTTACCAATCCGGGATCGACGATTGGCACGGTGATGTATATGTCGCCGGAACAGGCCCGCGGGGACGAGGTGGACTCGCGCTCGGATATTTTTTCGTTTGGCGCGGTGCTGTACGAGATGGCGACGGGCCGCCAGGCCTTTGCGGGCACCTCGATGGCTACGATTTTTGATGCGATTCTGAATCGCGTTCCGCCGGAGGCCTCGCGGGTGAATCCGCAGATTCCCACGGAGTTGGGACGATTGATCGAAAAGACGCTGGAGAAAAACCGCATGACGCGCTACCAGAGCGCAGCGGTATTGCTGAACGATTTGCAGCGCGTCAAGACCGACTTGCAGTCGGGGCGGGCGGCCAAGGGCGTCGAGAAGTCGATTGCCGTGCTGTACTTCGAGAACCTTGGCGGGGCCAAGGAGGACGAATACTTTCGCGACGGGATGACCGAGGACATCATCACGGAACTGGCGAAGGTGAAGACGCTGGAAGTGTTTCCGCGAGCCGCGATTGCAGCGTTTCGGGATAAAGCGGCGACCGGGCCGGAAGTCGGGCAGCAGCTCGGCGCCGCGTACGTGCTGGGTGGAAGCGTGCGGCGGGCGGGGAACCGCCTGCGCATTACGGCGCAACTGGTGGAAACGCGGACGGGACGTTCGGTGTGGGCGGAGCGCTACGACAGGGAAATGAAGGACGTCTTTGAAGTGCAGGACGATATCGCCCGCAGCATCACCCAGGCGCTAAGAATCACCCTCTCGCCGCAGGAAGAGCAGGTGATCGCCAGCAAGCCGACGGAGAACTTGCAGGCTTACGACTATTTCCTGCGCGGACGGAACTACACGCGCCGCGAAAATCTGGAATTCGCGATGCAGATGTTCGAGCACGCGATCAAGCTGGACCCTGGCTTTGCGCTGGCGCACGCGGGGATCGCCAACGTTTGCGGGATGCAATTCGAATTGCACGGGCGCGACCCGCGCTGGATCGAGAAGGGTCTGGCGGCCGCGAACCGCGCCTTCGAGCTCGATCCCAAGCTGCCCGAAGCGTTGGCCGCGCGCGGACGGATATTCCACGTACAGCAAAAGTACGATGAAGCCGTGCAATACGCGCGCATGGCGATCGAGCGCAAAGCAGATTGTGAGAGCGCTTGGGACATTCTTGGGCGCGCGCTTTTCTCTTCGGATCGCTGGGCGGAGGCGATCAGCGTGATGGATCGGGCGCTGGAGTCGGCTGGCGACGACTACAACGTTTTCATTCCCTACATGCTTTCTCTCGATGCACTGGGTGATGAAGAGCGGGGCTTAAAATTGCACGCAAGATTCTCGAGTGTGCTCGAACAGCATCTGGATTTGGTCCCCGAAGACGTCCGGGCGCGGATTCTGCTGGCCAATAGCAATGCGCGCCTTGGCAAGCTCAGTCGAGCGAGTGACCAAATCGAGAAGGCCGTGGCGATGCGGCCGAACGACGCGAATGTGCTCTACAACGCGGCGGCCACCTACGGTCTGATGGGAATGAAGGACGAAGCAGTAATGATGCTGGAGAAGTCGGCGCGGGCGGGATTCAGCGATTTCGAGTGGGCGTCGCGGGATCCGGATTTCATCGCGCTGCGCGATGATCCGGAATTCAAAGGCATCTTGCAGAGATGGAAGGCCAAAGGGGTAGGCGGCGCCTCGGGTACGAGCGCCGGAAGAGAGTGACCGATGAGGGCGCTGAGTTAGGAGAGAGAGCCGTCGGCAGCGTCCAAATGCTTGCTTGGTACGACTATCAAAAGACGAAACGCGTTGACTTGGGGTTGGTTGCAGCGCAAGATGCGAGCAGAGGCCGAAGATGGGCGGTAGCGGGATGACCCTGGAGCGGGTGGTCGAGCAAGCCCGTGCGCTGGAGGATGAAGTGCGCAAGGAAGAGCTGCGCGTGGGCGACCGGCTATTGGTCACGACCATGAACTCGAAGTACGTCATCTGGGTGCTGGGCGACGGGCATTATTGGATTTGGGGCGGATGGTTTGACCGCCAGAAAATTTCGCCGCAGCGCGTGGGGATCAATGGATGTACCTGGGGCGGGAGCGCCATTAAGCGGGATATCATTGCCGCGCCGGGATTGCGAATGGAGTTCGGAAATAGCGTGGTGACCACGCGGATTCGCGCGGTGCAAGTGATTCGGGCTCGCGCCCGTGCACGCGCGGAATACAATTAGTCCTTCAAGCTGACCTGCATGAAACACTCTTTACATCAACAGATCACGGGGACGAGTCTGAAAAGTCTGTCTGAGCACTAACGATCCGTTCGTTTAAAACCCAGCGTGAAAGCAAGTATCCGTACGGCCCCGTCTTTAGCCAGGCCTCTTCGGGCAAGGTCGCGCACAGAGACACAGCCTGCGCCTGCGAAGCGTCTCGTTAATTTCCTTTTGCCTCGCGGGGCGATCTCGCCATGAGTTTACACCGTGCCCGGCCCGGCTGAAGACCGGGCCCTACGGTCGCTCGCAAGCCAAGCTCTCTCGTATGGCAAGCTCTCTCGCAAGCCTGATTGAGAATCCTACTGAAACGCGAAGCTGACGGGAATGGTGATGTTGTGGGTGGATTTGCTTAGCGTGATGGTGGATTGGAGGCTGTGCGCTGGCGTAATCAGCGAGATGAAGGCGCCGGGCATGATCATGTAGCTTTGCAGCAGGTTGCCGCTGGGATCCAGGAAGTCGTATTCGTAGGAGCCGGAGCTGACGATCGGGCAATAAATTGAAACTTGTCCGTTGGAAGCGATGGTCCAGGATTGCAGCGAAGTTTTGGTGCCGTTCGACGAGACTGTAGAGGACGACATTGCCGGTAACGGGGGTGCCGTCGTCGTAGTGAAGTGTAAGGAAGATAGGCAGGCGCGGAGTGCCCGTGGTTTTGTAGGCCAGGGCAATGGCGAGCCAATCGTCGGAAACGCTATAGGAAATTTCGGGCGTGAGCGTGGCGGGCTGCGTGGGAATGGCGTCGGCGTAGGCGCCGCGGGTGACGTCGGCTTCGACGAGGAAGGGCTGGAGCGAAGTATAGGATTGATTGTTGTCGGTGGCGGCGGCGAGTAGGACGTATTCGTTGGCTTGCGTGGTGGCGATGGTGCCGGGCATGGCCACGGTGCCGGAACCTACGGCTGATACCTGCGCCGAGGGCGCGCCCGAGGCGAGGCCGGAAATTTCCGCCAAGCCGACGATTCGCGTGGTGGAAGTGGCGCTATTGGAGACGGTGAGGGAAGTTGCGCCGGCATTTGCGGACGCGACGCGATAGACGGCGAGAATGTGCAGATTGGTGGATTGCAGGATCCAACTGTCGAGCACCCAGGAGTTCGAACGTGTATCGGTGATGGTAGTGCCGGACAGGGATGTGATCGCAGTGAGGCGAATGACGGCGATCAGAGAATTGCCCGCAGTGACATTTATGGCCAGCTTCGCGGTGCACGTTTGCGCCGTGCCGCAATCGGCGGAGACGGCCGGCTGCGCAAGATACTGAGCACGCAGTGGCGTGGCAACGCACGCTACCAATAGCAGGCCGAAGAAGACCGATCGAAGTTTCATCCTTTGCACCCCTCGCAACATGCGATGTCCCCTTTGCACAAGCGTGACCACGAAGGGCGTACGGTAAAACCTTTAAGTTATTGAAAATAATCGGGCGGGATGGCACGGAGCGATACCAGTACGGGATGTCTGCGTGTCCCTATTCCCGCTATGGGAAGCGACCTCGGGATGAAGTGGTGCTGTGCAGGAAGCTGTGCCTCGCTCTTTAGCTCGTCCGGATCGTGCGCAGGAAGTTGTCTACGGAACCGGAGAGTTCGCCAGCTTGCTCGGAGACGTGCGAGGAGATTTCGCTCATTTCGGAAATGCGCTGGCTCATGGAGCCGACCATCTCCGCGGTGCTCTGGGCGGCTACGCGGACGGCGGTGATTTCGCGGCGAATCTGATCGGTGGCTTTGGCGGTTTGTTGCGAGAGGCTTTTGACTTCGGTGGCTACTACGCCGAAGCCGCGGCCGACTTCGCCGGCACGGGCTGCTTCGATGGTGGCATTGAGGGCGAGGAGGTTGGTTTGCGCGGCGATTTGGGAGATGAGTTTGACAACTCCGCCGATGCGTTGGGAGGCTTCGACGAGTTCGGCTACGACGGTGTTGAGTTCGCGGCTGGCGGAAGCGGACTTGGAAGCGGGCGCGTTTGGTGCGGCGTTCGCGGAAGGCGTGCGGACTGGCGAGGATGACTTGATTTCGGACGCGGGCACATTGTTTGACGCTGCTCCGGACGCCGAATTGGCGGAGCCGGCTGCGGCGGCGAGTTCATGAACCGCTGCGTTGGCGCGGGTGGCGGAAGAGACCAGAGCGGAGACTACTTTCTGAACGCTGACGTCGAACTGATCTGCGAGAGCGCGGCGATTTTCGGTGGACTCAGCGAGGGCAGCGTGCTCGCGGGCCAGTTCACGGCAGGCGCGATTGATGAGCTCGGAGGCGCGGCGAAAGGAGCCGAGCATGCCGCGGAGGACTACGCGGCGGTAGAAGCGCTGCTGATTGGCGGCTTCGAGCGGGAGGGCCGACTCGAGAACGAAAGCTTCGGTGCGATCGAGGAGATCGTTGATGGCGCGTGCGAGGCGCTCGAGTTCGGGGCTTTCGTGGCAGCGGATGAGGCGAACGTCAAGATCGCCGCGAGCCGCGGCTTCGCAGGCTGCTGCGGCGCTATGAATCCATTGCGATTGGGAAGCGTGCCGCGCATCGAGCGCTTGCACTGATTGCTTACTGGCTGGGGCGTCGTGGCTGTTCCCGAGGTCGCGCGGGCCTAGAAATGGCAGGTAACGGCGCAGGGATTCGAGGAGGCTTGGTAGTTTAGGAGCGCTGAGAGCGATTGGGGGCATGGGCGCGGGATTAGATGGCGAATACGAACTCGTCGTAAGTTGTGTTTTTTTCGGTTAGCAGGCGTTGCAGGAGCTGGCCGGCGGCTTCCATCCCGCGTTTGGGATCGGAATGCTTCATTTCTTCGCCTCGAAGCTGCCGGTAGATATTGTCGAAGAGCTCGACGCCGCGGCGATCGGGAACGCGGCGATTGGAGTGATAGCCGACGGCGCGGCCGGAGATGTCGAAGGAAGGCGTGACGTGTGCGAAGACCCAGTAATGATCTCGATTCTTGGAGAGATTTTTCACGTAGGCGAAGATTTCCTGTTTGGCTTCCAGCGTGTCCCACATCAATTTGAAGACACAACGCGGCATGTCGGGATGGCGAATGATGTTGTGGGGCTGGCCGAGAAGTTCGTCTTCGCTGTAGCCGGAGACGTCGATGAAGGTTTGATTGACGTAGGTGATGATGCCTTTCAGGTCGGTCTTGCTGACGATTATGTCGTCTTCGGGGAAGGTGCGCTCGTGATTGGTGAGTTGCAGGACCGATGGACGCACAGGAAATCCTCGCTTGGATGTCTAATCGAATTCATTCGGCAGGGGAGTGGGGAACTTTAGGGAGTGGCGCGTTGCCAGCCTAGCGTTCAGGGAAACCGATAGATGTTTAGCGCGGGGTGCGTCCGCGGACGTTAGTTCTCGTGGAGCAGCGACGAGGTCGTCGGAGGGCGCAGCAAGCCAGCGCCCCTACGAAGAGATTCGAGGCGCGGGGATCGTTTGGCGAGCTATCGGCGCGAGAATTCTATCGGGACGAGAAGCGGGAGAACATGGCGCCTAGAGATTTGGCTTCCGGTAGATTGAGGACGAAGGTGGCGCCGAGATAGACGAGACCGTAGGGGATAAGGACTACTACGGCGAGAAGGATCGGGCGATGCGGGCCTGCCAGCCAGCGAACTCCCCAGGCGATTGCGGCTGCGGCTGCTGCTACGGACCAGACGGTTGACGTGAAGCCTAGAGAGAGGCCCGTTTTGCCTATGCGCCGATTCAAATAATGGCGCAGCAGGACGAACTCGACCCAACCGGAAATGCCGGCCGAGATGGTGAGGCCCGCGACGCCCCAGCGCGGATCGATTCCGAGGGCGCGAGGGAGGGGAATCGCGGAGAGGTAGCCGAGGATCGTTGTCAGGGTGACGCGAATGATGGCGAAGCGGAGAGGAGTGCGGGTGTCGCGGAGGGCGTAATAGGTGGAGGAATAGAGGCGACCGAGAGTGGAGGCGAGCAGGCCGACCGTTGAGCCGGCGAGAATGCCCCAGACGTAGATTGTGTCGGCGTGCAGGAATCGGCCCGACTGATAAATTGCGGCGACGATGATGTCTCCGAGGGCGAGAAAGGCGACGACCGAGGGAACGACGAAATAGGCGATTTGGCGCAGGCCGGCATCGAGGCGCTGGCGCAGGGCGCGCGCGATTTCTTCTTCGCTGCCGAGTTGGCCCGACATGACCGGCAATTCCGCGGCCGAGACGGCCATTCCAAAGAGGCTGACCGGCAGCGTGTAAAGAGTTTGCGCGTAGGAGAGGGCTGCGACGGCGCCGGTACCTACGAGGCTGGCTAGGACCGAATCGATGTAGGCGCTGATTTGTACCACTCCGCGGCTGATGAAGACCGGAAAGAAATTGCGGACCACGGTGCGGATATTTTCGGCGCGGGCTTGCAGCGAGATTCGAAAGCGGCCGAGCAAGTGCATTACGATTGGCCATTGCACGCCGACTTGCAGGGCGCTGCCGGCCACTGCTCCCCAGGAGAGCGCGACGGCGAGAGGGAATTGCGCCATGCGCGCGCCGAAAATTATCAGCGTGGCGATCATGGCGGCGTTCCAGACGACCGGGGCAGTATAAGAGAGGAAAAATTTGCGATGGCTATTGAGAATCCCGAGGCACCAGGCGGAGAGCACCAGCAGGCCGGCACCCGGGAAGAGAACGCGGACGAGGTGGATAGTGAGCTGGCGTTTTTCCCCCGTAAAGCCGGGAGCGATTACTTCGATAAGCCACGGAGTGGTGAGCACGCCGATAAGAACGAGCAGCGAGGCTGTGAGCGCCAGGAGCGAGAAGATGCCGCTGGCGACGCGGTCAGCTTCCTCGCGATCGTCGCGGGCCAGAAGCGCAGCGTAAACGGGAATGAAGGAAGCTGATAAAACGCCTTCGCCAAAGAGATTCTGGAGAAAATTGGGGATGCGGATGGCCGCTTTGAAGGCGTCGGCGGCATCGGAATTGCCGAAATAGTGGGCGAAGAAGCGATCGCGAATCAGGCCGGAAATGCGGCTGAGGAAGATACCCGCGGCCACGAGAAACGCCGAGCGCGCGGTGCCGAAGCGGCGCGGCGCGGGATTGGAGTTAGCGCTGGGCGAATCGGTGGGATTGGCTGTTGATATTGTCAGCGGCTTTTCCGTGGGTGTCGCTCGCGGCGCACAGTTCGTTCATTCTGCGCCGCGACCACACGCGCAGCGGCGCACCGAACGGCCCCCGCTTCATTAGACTGGCACGATGGTTTCCGTGTCAATTTCGAACGCGGAGCGTGTTTCAAAGGCGCGACGCACGCCCGCCGCGACGCAAGGGTTGTGAATATGACACATCAGCACTCTCGGCCAGTAGTGAAAGCGATGGGAATCGGGTATTCATGGATGAATCGAGTCGTAGCTTGGGGTTCTGAGAAGGGGCAATGCCCGAAATAAATGTACAAACGCCGCCGGATGCGGTCACTCTAGGTGCGGCTGCCATCGAGCGAAATCTGCGGAAGCTGGACCGCCGGCAATGGTGGCTGTGGTCCACCGCGTTCCTGGTGATCACGCTGCTGACGATTGCGGTGGCTTCGTTCGTGTTTCCCTCGCTTTCGCGACTTAGCGGGTTCGCCGGGGCGGATTCATTGGCGCAGGCGGTACGCTGCTTGCTGGGGTTGGTGTTGATCTTCAATCTCTACACCATCCATCAGCAATTGATGATCAACCGCATTCGCTCGCAGATGGCGAATCAGATCCAGGCGCTGGCGAAGGTGGAGTCGCTGGCGACGGAAGTGTACAAGTTGGCGGCGCTCGACCAGTTGACGGGGCTTTACAACCGGCGCTCCGCCGAGCAACGACTGGAAGAGGAAATGTCGCGGGCCATCCGACATTCGCGGCCGCTGACGCTGCTGCTTCTGGACCTCAATGGCTTGAAAAAGGTGAATGACACGCTGGGCCACGGCGGCGGCGATATGATTCTGTGCAATTTCGCGGACCGGCTGAAGCGCGCGATTCGCGGTTCGGACTTCGCGGCGCGCATTGGCGGCGACGAATTCATGGTGATTCTGCCGGAATGCCGCCTGGAGGAAGTGCAACACGTGCTCGGCAGGCTGGAAGGCTTGACCGTGAACTATGAAACCTCGGACGTGCCGGTGTCGTTCGCGGCGGGTTTCAAGGATTACATGATCGGCGAGACAGCGCAGGAATTCATCAATCGCGTGGACGAAGCGATGTACGAAGACAAGCGCGCGGCGCGCGTCTGACTTCTGGTTCTTTCATTTCTTCACCTTTTGGCTTGTTTTCGCAGTAAATCCTTCCTGAATTCGGCTCAGCGAAACTGCAGATTGCGGCGCTTCTGGCCGCTTGCAAAGGTCACATAGAATTTACTTGCGTGTGCAAGCACTGGGTGCTTAAGATACCGCGATACGGGGAGGGGTACTTTCAGTGCCGAAAGAGAAGCCTAAGGTAAATATTGGCGAAGTGATTCGCTCCTATCGCAGCGATCGCGGTTTGTCGCAGGGTGATATCGAGCGGCGCACGGGATTGTTGCGCTGCTATCTCTCGCGCGTGGAGAACGGGCACACCGTGCCTTCGCTCGAGACGCTGGCGAAGATCGCCGAGGCGATGGAGATCAATTTGGCGGACTTCTTCCCTGGCAGCGATACGCCGCAGGATCGCGAGACGCGCAAGATGCTGGGCGAGTTATCGGAAGAAGAGATTCGTTTCTTGGCGGAGATCAAGCGTTATAGCACTACGCTTTCGGATGATGATAAGAAGCTGGTTTTGGCTATGATCCGGAAGATGGCTACTATTACGCCGCCGGTGCAGCGCAAGGCTGCGGCGCGGCGGGCGGAATACTAGAATTTCTCCTTTGGATTTGGATTCTTCGCTTCCCCATACCTGTAATTACACGAATGGGCAGTGCTGCGGCGTTCCCAGGTAGCGCCGGCGTCTCTGGGGCATCTGGCGAATAGAGTCGGCGGCAATCATCACAGTCGAGCGCGGATTCCGGAATGCCGCAAACAAGAAGCTTGCTTTCGACTTGCTCCGATCGTGTTCCAGCGAGTTAGCGTGATTTGTCTTCGTCAGATGCCGGCAGAGACGCCGGCGCTACGTTACGCAATCTGGCCGATCTCGCGCGGAATCCGAATTACAGCTGGCCCGGTGGTTGCTTTCGGCTTGCTCCGCTCATGGTTTTGCGAGTTCGTGTGAGTTGTCTTCGTCAGATGCCGGCAGAGACGCCCTTCGATTTCTCTCAGGATAAACCGGCGCTACTTGCCGCGGGCATCGGCGCGGGTTTGGAACGAACGCGGCTCTACGATTGCGCGGTAGACTTTGCCGCGACCGATCACGTGCGTGCCGGAGCGGGCTTCAACCTCGAAAGTTAGGAAGCGGCCGTCTTGGCCGATCAGGCGGGCCGTAACTTCCACCGTGGCGCCCGTTGTTACTGCTTTCAGGTGGTCTACCTCGATTCTGGTGCCTACGGTGATCATGCCCTCGGCCAGGTGCGGCTTGGCGGCCGTTGCGGCTACGGATTCCATCATGCCGATCATCGCGGGTGTTGAAAGGACCGGAGGAAGCTGTGGATCGAAGGCGGCCAGAGTCCAATTGGCCGGTACATTTTTTTCCAGCTTTGCGTGGATGCCGTGCGGCAGATTTGGGTAGGGCGTCTTGTGCTCCGCGGTCAACGCGCCGGCTCCGGTCCATCCATGGGAGAGGACGCGTCGCGGCAGGAACTTGCATCAATGAAGCTTTTGGTGAATTCAGCGAGAGTAATGCCCAGCTGGGCCCAGAGACGGCGCTTCAGGCTGCGATAATCCTGCGCGCCGCTGAAGACATCACGAATCAAATCGCGGAAGGTTGCGCTGTGGTTCAGCAGTTGCACCATGCGCGTAGTAACGGCGCCGCCGAGAAAGCGGCCGCAGAAAATTTTGCGGGCAATGCGCGCGGCAAATTCCAGATCGGCAATCAACTCGGAGCGCATGCGTGCGGGATAGGCGTCGGGCTGTCCGGCGATCAACGCTTCGGCGAGAATGTCGCCCGAGCGCATGGCGTAATAGAGGCCTTCGCCGGTGATGGGATCTACGCAAGCGGCGGCGTCCCCGGCCATGGCCCAATTTTTGCCGACGATGCGGCGGCGGCGCAGGGTGTGGGCTTGCGGCGAGGGCAGCACGTGGCTGTAGAAGCGCGCGCCTGCGAGGGAGATTTTTTCATCGCGCACAAAATCGGCGAGATGGCGGCGCAGTCCCTGGCTGGAATTCTGCGCCATCTTGCCGCAGATACCGACGGAGACGTGATCGGCGCGCGGAAATGACCAGATATAGCCTTCGAATTCCTTGAGGAATTTCACTTTGATCAGCTGCTCGTCGGTGGGAACGAAATAGCCGAGGGTCATTTCCAGATCGGCGGCTTGCAGCGCGGTCGTTTCCGGCAGAAGTTGATTGCGGGCGCCGCCGGCGATTACGACAAAATCGGCGGAGGTCTCTTCGTTTCCGGCGGTGAGATGCACGCGGCTACCGGAATGCGACAAACTGGTGACGCGCGAGCGGACCGTGCGGCAACCTGCAGCCGCGGCGCGATCGAGCAGAAGGCCGTTCAGAACCGTGCGCGAATAGATCACGATGGGGTGATTCATCTGGAAGCGCGCACGATGGCCACCGCTGGAGATCAGTTCGGCGGTGCTGATGATTTTTTTTGGATGCGGGCTGTTGAGGAGAAAGGGATAGGTGGAGATGGCCTTGTGCGTCAGGCCACCGCCGCAGGGTTTTTCCCAGGCGAGATGCTCGTCGAACAGCGTGACATGGAAGCCCGCCGAGGCGAGGCGCTCGCCGCACATGGCCCCCGCGGGGCCGCCACCTACGATGGCTACATCTTTCATCGAAAATCGCTCCCGCAGAGGTGACAGGCAGCGTTAAGCAGAGCCGGAGTATAGCATCAAATCGAGAAAGGCATCGGCGGGGCGAAATCCGCGGCGTCGTTTGAGGCAACAGCCTCGCTGCAAGAGCGCTACGGTTGGCTCCTCGAAGGCTCCGAAATATGCGGCAGCTCGTCAATCACTTTTCCGTCGGCGCCGAGGATTTGTAGCTTCGGAGTGCCGTCGCTTGCCACGCGCATGACAATGCGATCGCGCCCTTCAACGTCTTTCAGTTTCAGAACGGAGGATCCGTCGCTCGCGCGGCCCAGCATCACTCGCGTCGCATCTCCGGGATGAGACGCCTTGAATTTTGCCCACTCGGCGTTGCGCTGCTCCTCCGGCAATTTCGATATGCGATCGTTGGCCGAGAGGGCATCCATCACCGAGTACTCGCCGCGATCTTGCATCGTGAGGATTGAATAATCCTGTTGGCCATCGCGTCCGGCGTCGATAGTGAAGATTTGATCCTGCATGTATTTGTCGAAGCTGAGATGAACGTTGCTCTCCGCGATCTTGCCGCTTTTGTCTTTACTGACGCCGTAGATCAAACCGCCGTCTTCGGTACCTTCATCATCGAAGAAGAGCAGCCCCGCAGTGTGACGCGTGCCGTGCGGATATTCCTTGTTTTTTACGTATACCCCTGGGGCGCGATCCTTGTTCGTCAGCACCATGCGAATCGTGCCGTCGGGTTCAACCACATTGATTCGATGCACTGTGATCTCATCGAAGTTTCTCGCTTGCTGGAATGCGGCAAAGCCGCAAAGCGTGGTGACCAGAAAGACCACCGTGAGGCAGCCCGAGTAGATGGTCAGAAAGCGTTGGCTAATAGGTAGGCGCGTCATAGTGCCTCCAGAACTGAAATACGGCTTGATTTTTGGCAATCGCGCCGGCCGCAACTGCGCGGCGGCTTGCTGTCTATTGCGACTGGGCGAACGTGTTGCAGGCTGAGATCGTTCCGTTGTTGAGACCGGCGCTGAACCATTGCATGCGCTGCTGCGACGTGCCATGAGTGAACGATTCTGGGCTGACGTGGCCCGTGGCCATTTTCTGGAGACGATCGTCGCCAACGGCGGCTGCCGCGCCGAGCGCGGACTGTGCGTCGCCTGGGTCGAGAAGGCCGCGCTGCTGGGTGGTGTGGGCCCAGATTCCGGCAAAACAGTCGGCCTGCAGCTCGAGTTTCACGGATAGCGGATTCGCTTCGCGCGAATCGCGCTCCTGCAATTGCTGTACCTTGGCTTCGATCCCGAGAAGTTTCTGGACATGGTGGCCGAGCTCGTGAGCCAGAACGTACGCCTGCGCAAATTGGCCGGGCGCGCCGAAGCGCTGCTTCAGCTCGTCGAAAAAGCCCAGGTCAATGTAAACCTTTTCGTCTTCGGGGCAATAGAACGGGCCGGTTGCGGCGGCCGCATTGCCGCAGCCTGAATAAGTGGAATCGCGGAACAGGACCAGCTTGGCGTGGCGATATTGCGTGCCGGTTTGTTGCGGCAATAGCTGCGTCCAGGTGGATTGCACGTCATCGAGCACGAAGGAGACGAATTGCACCAGAGGTTTTTCGGCGGCATCCTGCGCGGGATTGGGCTGGCTGACGGCACTTTGGGGATCGCCAGCGCCGCCGTTTAGCAGCGCGAAGAGATTCGTCTTGAAAATGAAGCTCAGGATCAGCAGGACGATGGCGCCGCCGATACCGATGTGGAAGCCGCCGAATTGAAATCCGCCGCCTCCGCTTTGGTCGCGGCGATCTTCGATGTCTGGGCTTTCGCCGCCGGGAGTCCATCGCATGGGTCGTTCTCCTGAAGCCGAGGAGACGCTAGCACGCTCGCGGAGTTGTGACAATACAGCGCGAGCCGCAGCGCAATCGCGCAGCGGGGGCACGACGAGGGGTCACGGCGCGCGTGATAGAATCTGAATCGCGGGCGAAGTTTCGTGAAAGGGGCTTGTGGGAGAAGTCGTCACACGCACGGAATTGAAGCAGCGCATCGCGACGCTGAAACGCGAGCGGAAGCGCGTCGTTTTTACGAATGGATGCTTCGATATTTTGCATCCGGGGCACATTCGCATGCTGGAAAAGGCGCGCTCGCTCGGCGATGCGCTTGTCGTGGGAATCAATTCGGATCCAAGCGTGCAGGAAATGAAGGGCCCGCAGCGTCCGGTAATTCCAGACTCCGAGCGCGCGGAATTGCTCGCGGCGCTGGCGGCTGTCGATTTTGTGACTATCTTCGACGAACCTACGCCACGCGAGTTGATCACGGAGATTCTTCCGGCGGTGCTGGTGAAGGGCAGCGATTGGGGCCCCGATGAAATCGTCGGGCGCGAAGAAGTTGAAGCGGCGGGCGGCGAAGTTGTATCCATTCCTCTCGAAGCAGGATATTCCACGACAAAATTGATCGATCGAATCCGGCGCATCCACGCATGATTCTTCCGCTGGTGGCAGAGCTGTTGTCGCGGGTGGGCCGCCATCCGGCGGTGGAGGCGTCGCTGGACGATTTGCGGCGCGGGGCTGGGGAATCCGCGCTCGCGGGATTGACCGATGCGGCCAAGGCGCTGATTACTGCCATTTGCGCGGCGTCGCTGGTGCGCCCCGTATTCCTACTGGTGGATTCGAACCGGCGCGGCGAAGAATTGCTCGAGCCGATTCGCTATTTCTTCGAAGCGCTGACGCGCAAGACGCGGAATCGCGTGGCCATTCTGCCCGCGCATGACGTGCTGCCTTACGAAGGCCGATCGCCGCACGCGGAAATTTCGGAGATGCGCGCTTACGCGCTCTCGAGCCTGACTGCGGGGGAGGTGGATATTGTCGTCGCGCCGGTGACCGCGGCGCTGCAGCGCATGCGCGATGCGGAATTTTATGCCGGGCTGGCGTGGCGCCTGCAGCGAGGACTGGATTTTCCGCAGGCCGGCTTGATCGCGCATTTGGCCAGCGTGGGATACGAGAAGCAAGAGACGGTCGAAGCTCCCGGCCAGTTTGCCGTGCGCGGCGGGATTGTGGATGTGTTCTCGCCGGAGAGCATGGCGCCGGTGCGGCTGGAATTTTTCGGGGACACACTGGAATCGCTGCGAGAGTTCGACGCGAATACGCAGCGATCGTCGCGCCCGCTGGAGCGGCTGACGCTGCTTCCGCTCACCGATTACCCACAACGCGCGGAATTGCTCGAGAGGCTGCAGGCGCCGGAGGTCACAGGTCGCGAGGATGAGAGCGTGCCCGCGGCGTTTTATCCGGGCTGGGAATTTCATCCGGCGCTGCTGGGCGATGCCAAATCGAGCCTGCTGGAACTTGCGCCGGAAGCCGTGGTTTTGGAAGAAGAGCCTGATTCGCTGCGCCGAGCGATTGACGATTATCGTTCGCGGCTTGAAGCGGCGCGACGCTCGGCAGTGGCTGCGCTCAGCGAAGTGGCGGTGGAGCGCTACGTTCAGAGCGACGAAGAATGGGCCGCGGAGTTGTTGCGGCGCCCGCGCTTGCGGCTCGAGCATCTGGCGCTGGAACGTGAAGCATCGGCGCCACGTGCGATGTTGACGCAGCCAACCGTGCGCTATCGCGGCAACGTGGCCGCATTCATGGCTGAAGTGCGCGGGCGCGTGCAGGGCGGAGCGCAGGTGATGGTCTCCGCGGCCAGCACCGGCGAAATGGAACGCCTCGCCGATCTTTGCCACGAAAACGAATTGCCCTACAGGCTCGGCGAGTTGGACGACACAGCCACGGGCGTACGCTTGGCGGAAGAAAGCAGCGGCGGAACGGTCCCAGCGCTTGTGCTGTGCAAGGCACCGCTCTCGGAAGGCGTAGCATTTCCGGAATCGCGGCTGGCGATTTACGGCAACGCGGATTTATTCGAGACGCTTCCGGCGCCGGCGCGTCCGCGCGGCCGAACGACGAGCGCTTCGTTCTTCAGCGATCTCTCCGACCTCAAGGCCGCCGATTACGTCGTGCACGTGGATCACGGCATCGGGCAATTTGACGGCTTGCGGCAAATTACCGTGGAAGGAACTATCGGCGAATTCATGCTGCTGCGCTATGCCGACGATGCGCGCCTCTACGTGCCTCTGGCGCGCGTGGACCTGATTCAGAAATATCAATCGCTCGGCGCCGCCACGCCACAACTCGATCGCCTCGGCACCAATCTTTGGGAAGCGCGTAAGGCGCGCGTGCGTAAATCGGTCGGCGACATGGCGAAGCAGCTCTTGGCGCTCTACGCCGAGCGGCGCCTGGCCACGGGCCACGCATTTCCTTCGGATTCCAACTGGCAGAAAGAATTCGAAGACGCCTTCGAATTTCAGGAAACGCCGGACCAGGAGAAGGCCGTCAATGATGTGAAGCACGACCTGGAATCGGCGCAGCCGATGGATCGCCTGCTTTGTGGCGATGTCGGCTACGGCAAAACGGAAGTAGCCATGCGCGCGGCTTTCAAGGCCGTCACCGATTCCATGCAGGTAGCCGTTCTGGCGCCTACGACCGTGCTCGCGTTTCAGCATTACGAGACATTTCGCCGGCGATTCGCCGCTTTTCCCGTGCGCATCGCAATGCTCAGCCGTTTTCGCACGGCGCACGAACAAAAGAAAATCCTGGCGGAAGTTGAAGCCGGGAAAGTGGACATCGTGATCGGAACGCACCGCCTGCTTTCCAAGGATGTGAAATTCCAAAATCTGGGATTGCTGGTCGTGGATGAAGAGCAGCGCTTTGGCGTCGCGCACAAAGAGCGCATCAAGGAAATGCGCAAGAACGTGGACGTGCTGACGATGTCGGCGACACCGATTCCGCGGACGCTGCATATGTCGCTGGTGGGATTGCGCGATATGTCGGTGATCGAAACGCCGCCGAAGGATCGTCTGGCGATTCAAACCAGCGTCGCGCCGTTTTCGGAATCGATCATCAAGCGCGCGATTGAAGAAGAGTTGTCGCGGGGCGGGCAGGTGTTCTTCGTGCACAATCGCGTCGAATCGATCGCCTCGGTGGCTACGTTGGTGAAGCGTCTGGTGCCGCACGCGCGGGTAATCATCGGGCACGGGCAAATGCGTGAGTCGGAGCTGGAAAAGGTGATGCTGAAGTTCGTGCGCGGCGACGCGGATGTGCTGGTGTGCACGACGATCGTCGAAAATGGCCTGGATATTCCGCGCGCCAATACGATCATCATCAATCGCGCGGATCGCTTTGGTTTGGCCGAGCTGTATCAATTGCGCGGCCGCGTAGGCCGATCGAACCAGCGCGCCTATGCGTATCTGCTGGTTCCGCCGTCGGGTGGATTAACGCCGCTGGCGCGGCACCGCCTCGCCGCACTAAAGGAATTCAGCGATCTGGGCGCCGGATTCCGCATCGCCGCGCTCGATCTGGAACTTCGCGGAGCCGGAAACTTGCTGGGCCGCGAGCAGCACGGACAGATCGCCGCCGTGGGCTTCGATCTTTATTGCCGCATGGTAGAGCGCGCTGTGGCCGAACGCAAAGGCGAGGCGGTGGAGCCGGAGCGCCGCGTGACGCTCAATCTGGGGCAGGACATCCGCATCCCGCGCGAATACATAGAAAGCGAAAATCTGCGCCTGCGCATCTATAAACGTATCGCCGAAGTTTCGAATGAGAGCGAGCGTGAGGAAGTGCGCAAGGAACTCGAAGATCGCTTCGGCGTGCCGCCGCCGGCGGTGAGCAATCTACTGGATTATGCGGTGCTGAAGGGGTTGGCGGAGCGGCTGTTGATCGCATCCATCGAGCGCCGTGGTGATCAAGTCGCCGTTCGCTTTCACGAGGAGACGCCCATCAAGCCTGAAAAGTTGGTGCGGGTGATTCGCGGGCGGCGGGGCATGCGCCTGGATCCCAGCGGGGTTTTGTGGTTCGACTGGAAGAGTGAAAAAGACGGAGTTGCGGGCACGACCCAAAAGCTGTTGCTGCAACTACAATCGTAGGGCTAAAATTCAAGTGAAGGTGGAAAGCGCATGACTCGGATGAGAAATCGAATGAGCAGAGAAACGTTGCGGATCGGTTGCGCCCTCGCTGCGGTTGCGCTGGTGTGGCTCGCCCCCTGCGCTACTTGGGGACAAGCCAAACCGGCTGGCAACGGCAAGGTAGTCGAAGAAATCGTCGCGCGCGTGAATAACGAGATTATTACTCTCTCCGACTACGAAAAGGCCGAGGCTCAGCTCCACGAGGAAGTGCAGCACGACTGCCAGAGCTGCACGCCCGAGCGCATGGACACGATGTACACGGATCGGCAGAAAAATCTACTGCGCGATGAGATCGATCAGCAATTGCTGGTGCAGCGCGCCAAGGACATGGGCATCAGCGTGGAAGCGGAAGTGATCAAGCAGCTCGATCAGGTACGGCAGCAAAACAACTTGCCCAGCATGGAGGAATTGCAGAAGGCCGTCGAGACCCAGGGATTGTCCTGGGAGGAATACAAGACCAGCATTCGAAACAACCTGTTGACGCAGGAGGTGCTGCGCAAGGATGCCGGGCAGCGTGTGGACATTGGGCACGAAGACGTGCAGAAATACTACGATGAGCACAAACAGGATTTCGTGCGGCCCGAATCGGTGGCGTTGGCGGATATATTCCTGAGCACGGAAGGGAAGACGCCGGAGGAAACCGCAGCCATCCAGAAAAAGGCGAACGATTTGATTGCGCGTTTGAAAAAGGGCGACGATTTCGGGGAACTGGCCAAGCGCAATTCAGAAGGCCCGACGGCAAAGAACGGCGGGGAGCTCGGCGTTTTCGAGCGCGGGCAGCTATCCAAGCAAATCGAAGACATCGTCTTCGCCATGAAGAAAAATGATCTCAGCGACGTGATTCAGACCAAGACGGGCTTCGAGATCATCAAGCTGCTCGCCCATTACGATGCCGGACTGCAGCCCATCGACAAAGTCGAGAATGAAATCGAAAATCGCATCTACGCCGAGCGCATGTCCACGATGTTTCGCGGCTATCTTGCGGAATTGCGCGAGCAGAGCTACGTGGTGGTAAAGCCCGGGTACGTGGATACCGCTGCGGTGGCGAGCAACACGACCATCAAGGAAGTGACTCCAACTCCGGACGCTCCGGACAAGAAGCTATCGAAGAAAGCCAAGAAGGCCGCCGCCGCTCAGTGAAAAGCCAATTCATCGCCGATTTGCGTGATGGGCAGGCGGTCGCGGCTACATTTCTCGTGCGCTCCAAAGAAATCCGCACCTCGCCGCGAACCAGCCGCTCGTGGTTGCAGCTGGAGCTGGCGGATTCAAGCGGCAGCATTTCCGGGAAAATGTGGGACGGATTCGAAGCCATTGTCGCGCTGTTCGAGCGCGATGACGTGATCAAAGTGCGCGGCCGGGCCAAGCTCTATAACGACCAATTGGAACTCACCGTCGAGCACGTGGCGCCGGTGGCCGAGAAAGATTATGAGCTCGGCGATTTTCTGCCGCACACGAAGCAGGATGTTGAGAAGCTCTACGTACGGCTAAACGAAGCGGTACACGCGGTGGAAAATCCGTGGATCAAGACCTTGCTCGTAAGCGTGGTGGAAGACGCTTCCATTGCGCCTAAACTCAAGCGCGCTCCGGCGGCAATGACCATGCACCATGCTTTTATCGGCGGCCTGCTCGAGCACATGGTCAGCCTGATCGATTTGGCGAGGCTGGTGGGCTCGCATTATCCGGAGCTGAATCGCGACCTGCTCATTGCGGGCATCGTACTTCACGATATCGGAAAGACAGAAGAATTGAGCTGCGCTCGCGGGTTCGGGTACACCACGGAGGGTCAACTTCTGGGGCACATCGCCCTCGGCCAGGCAATCTTGCATCGGAAAATCGACGCCATTAGCGATTTTCCGAGGCCGCTGGCGGCGGTAATCGAGCATTTAGTCCTGAGCCACCACGGATCGTACGAATTTGGCTCGCCGCGCCTTCCGCTGACGCGCGAAGCTGTCGCTTTGCACTTTCTCGATGATCTGGATTCCAAAATGGCGGCCATCGAGACGACTATGGCCTCCGATGCCGGCAGCGGAGATTGGACGGAGCGAAATCCAGCATTGCGCCGCAACTTGCTGCGCACGTCGCAGTTTTTGGCCGAGCCGCCCGAAGGGCTCAAGTCCAGCGGCGCTACGGTGGGTGTCCCGATAGCGGCGTCGCCGAAGAGCAACGATGGATCGAAGTCATGAAGCCGCCGGAATCGAACGGTAACAATAGGATCGGAGGCGCGGCGTCGCGACGCCGTTCGCTGCTCGAACTCGCGCCGCTCGAGTTGCGTTGCATGAATGCGCTGTGGCCGATTGGCGAGGGCACGGTGCGAGAGATTCGCGATCTGCTCGCGCCGAATTTGCCCCGCGCTTACACCACGATTATGACCATCATGGACCGCTTGGCGCGGAAAGGAATTGTCGAGCGGCGAAAATCGGGCAGGGCCTACATTTATCGTCCGTGCCTCAGCGTTGAAGAAGCGCGCTCGCACGCGCTTGGTCAAGTGGTGGAAGGTTTCTTTGGCGGCTCGCGGGAAATCGCGGCGGCGTACCTTGGCAACGGAACCGCGCCCGATAGCCACCCGCAAACCGCCGCGCCAGCGAAGGCCGCTGCCGCAGTTGCATCCGCAGGAACAGGTCGCGCGGGAAGAGACCCCGTTTCTGCGCGGCCCCCGGACGGCCAGGATACTCCTGCTGTCGTAAAGCAGCCGGAAGCTGCGCGCACGAAATCCCCCGCCGATGCGGTTGTGCCAATCGACGCCACACTGCTCTAAATGCCCTCCATGTTTCCCAGCGAACTGAAAATCCGCGAGCGCTCGATTCGTCCCGCGACGATTCTCGCGCCGATGGCCGGTGTTACCGACACGGTCTTTCGCCGCGTGATTCGCGGACTCGGTGGCTGCGGCCTGATCATGACCGAGTTCACCAGCTCCGAAGGTCTCTCGCGCAATGCGGCGCGCACGCTGCGTTATCTCTTCTACGAGGAAGACGAACACCCCATCGCGGCCCAGCTTTTTGGCGCCGATCCCAAAGTCATGGCCTCGGCAGCCGCGCTCGCCGAAGAACTGGGCTTCGATCAAGTGGACATCAATCTCGGTTGCCCGGCGAAAAAAGTAGTGAAATGCGGAGGGTCGGGGCTGCTACGCGATTTGCCACTGCTGCAGGAAATTTTCAGCGCCGTGCGCGCGGCGATCGCGATACCTTTGACCGCCAAAATCCGCTCCGGCTGGGACGAAAACAATATCGTCGCCGTGGAAGTGGCCCAGATGGCGGAAGATTGCGGCATCGAGTCCATCGCCGTCCATCCGCGCACGCGAGTGCAAGGGTATAACGGCAATGCAGACTGGAGCGTCATCGCCGCGGTGAAAGCAGCCGTCAAATTCCCGGTGATCGGCAACGGAGATGTGCGATCTCCGGAAGATGCGCTGCAAATCGTCAAGGAAACTGGATGCGATGCGGTGATGATCGGACGCGCGGCCGCTGCCAATCCGTGGATCTTTCGTCAGATCGAGCAGTTCGTTGCCACGGGCCGGTACGATCGTCCGACCGACCAGGACCGCCATTTGCTATTGATCGATTATTTCCGCCGCCTCGTCGCCAGCGAGATGCCCGACGCCATCGGCAAAATGAAGCAATTCGCCTGCTGGTTCACGCATGGCGTTCGCAACGGCGGCGAGCTGCGGCACGAAGTCCACTCCGCCAAATCCACGAATGAGGTGTTGGAGCGCGTCGAGAAGTTTTTCGAGACTGCGTTGCAGAGTATGTAAGCCGACCGGCGAGCGAGCGTCGGGTGCTCGCTTTTATGCTCGCCGGCTCAATCGTCGCGATGAACAAGCAGCTGCTTATAGGCCTCGCGCTTCGATAATCCGCGCTCCCGCGCCGCCAATTTCAGCGCCGCCTTGCGATCCAGGTGCTCTTTCTCCATCAGCTCTGCCACGCGTTGCGACAAGGTCACGTCCGCGCGGGCCGACTCGCCCGCGGCAGGCAGATTCGACTCCTCGTCAGCCGGAGCGATGATTACCGTAATTTCCCCGCGCGGCGGGGCCTCGCGGAAACTTTCCATCAACTCCACCACGCGCCCGCGGCGGAATTCTTCATGCAGCTTGGTCACCTCTCTCGCGACTACGCACAGCCGGTTCCCAAGGATGCCGAGCACGTCCTCAAGCATTTCCAGCATGCGATGCGGCGCTTCATAAAACACCAGCGCCGCCGGAATTGCCGTCAACGCGCGCAGCGATTTACGCCGCTCGCTGGGCCGCGAGGCCAAAAATCCCGCAAATAAAAACTGCTCCGTAGGCAATCCCGAAGCCGCGATGGCCGCGACCAATGCCGACGGCCCCGGCACCGGCACAACCGGAATCCCGTGTCGCAGACAAAGTGTGACCAGCCTGTGTCCCGGGTCAGACACCACCGGCGTGCCCGCGTCGCTTACCAACGCGACTTGAGCGCCTTGCTCCAGCAACACGACCAATTCCGGCGCGCGCGTCATCTCGTTGTGTTCGTGATAGCTTTCCATCGGCGTATGAATATCGTAGTGCGCCAGCAGTTTGCGCGTCTCGCGCGTGTCTTCGCAGGCGATCACGTCGGCTTCCTTCAGCAGACGCAGAGCGCGCAACGAAATGTCTTCCAGGTTGCCGATCGGCGTGGCGACTAAGTACAGGCAGCCCTGTCCCGGAACGTGAACGCCATTGCCCGGTGCCGTCGTTTCACGCTCAGTGCGCGCGGGGGAACCTGCACTATTGGTGCGTTTGGACGATGCTTTGCGCATGATCCTACTTTCGACTTGCCGGAGCGTTACGCGACGCTCATCGAGCCGCCAGTCTAGCACAGGGAACTCCGCCGTCCGCTGCTTCGGCGGGCGCGGAGCTACTCGTGATAGTATTTTCTATTAGGCGATTTACGGAGGAATATCGGAGTGCCTCTTTACGAGTATAAGTGCGGGAAGTGCGGCCACACCTTCGAGAAAATCGAGTCTTACTCCGCTCCCGAAACCAGAAAGTGCCCCAAGTGCGGCGCGAAAGCGGAGCGCGTTCTCTCGTCATCGGCAATTCAATTCAAAGGATCAGGCTGGTACGTTACCGATTACGCCGGCAAGAGTTCGGCATCGAAATCGGGCGACGGGGAATCGAAGCCCGCGGCTGCAAAGGACGACACATCGGCCAGCAAGCCATCCGAATCAAAAGAAACCACCACTAAGGAAAAAACCAAAAAAGGCAAGTAGCCGCCGTCTACCCGTGCTACCACCCCGAGACGTGCAATCGGCGGTGTAAACTCTCGGTCGCAGGGGCGGGGCTTGCTCCGCCCTCCGGTTAAAAAAGGCGACAAATCTGGCCTTTCGCTACATACCGCGATTATTGAAAGCACGATTTAACAACATCGACACGGCGACTTACAGCTTCAGGGTCTTGAGGTAATTCCGGAAAGACGATCCGAACTGCGGATTCTTGAGCGCCAGCTCGACGGTCGCTTCGAGAAATCCAAGCTTGTCGCCGGCGTCGTAAGTCTTTCCCTGATAAATGTAGCCCCACAGGCCGTGCTCTTTGGCCAACAGCCGCATCGCATCCGTAAGCTGTATTTCGCCGCCGCTGCCCGGCTTGATGCGCGCCAGGCAATCGAAAATTTCCGGAGGAAAAACGTAGCGCCCGGTCACGGCAAGATTTGACGGCGCTTCCTCGCGTTTCGGCTTTTCAATCACGTCGTTGATGCGCATCAAGCGATTCCCGAAGCCCAGATCGGGCGCCGGCCGGGCATCCGCGATTCCGTAGAGGTGCACGCGTTCGCGCGGCACTTCTTCCACAATAATCGCGCCCTGTCCCGTTTGCGCGTAAACATCAATCAGCGACTTCGTGCCTGGCTCGGGTCCGTCGAGAATTACGTCGCCGAGCAGGACCGCAAATGGCTCGTCGCCGACCAGTTCGCGCGCCAGCGAAACCGCGTGGCCTAATCCCAGCGCCTCGCTCTGTCGTGTATAGCTGAAATGAATTCCGCCGCTGATCTTGCGCACCATCTCGGCTTGCCCGGGCTTGCCATGTTCTTCGAGGAAATGCTCCAGCTCCGGCGCGGAATCGAAATGATCTTCAATCGCATTCTTTCGCCGGCCGGTGACGATGATGATGTTCTCGATTCCCGACGCGATGCATTCCTCCACCGCGTACTGAATCAGCGGCTTGTCCACCACCGGCAGCATTTCCTTCGGCTGCGCTTTGGTGGCGGGAAGAAATCGCGTGCCCAAGCCGGCGGCGGGCAGCACAGCCTTGCGTACTTTCTTGATCGATGGACTCATGTCTCTCCGGAGAGCGAATCAGCGATTTGGCACGATACCTTTCGATGCGCAGCACTGTCAAACGGAGTCGCCGCGCGGCGGTGACTCCGATGTTAACTTCTGCGAAGGAGACGCCGACCGGAAATTCGCTGGCAGCTTCGACTTAAGTCGTAACCTGAGTCCATGAGAGTGCTCTGCCACCCTGATTCTCTGTGTGACGTGGGTTTTCGGCCTAATCCCCCGCCAATCGATGGCCACTAACAGAGAACTGAGCAATTCATCGCTTACCGCGGAAGAATTGCAAGTTTATGGCGACTTCAGTTGAGTCAGGACGAGCAAGGGGCGATTTTTCTTTTCTTTCGGATAGAACTTTTCCTCTTGATCTCTCGAAGCTTCCGAAGAGGTCTGTGTGTTTGCGTGGTGTCGAAATCGAGCGGCTGCCGAAGTCAACTGGTAAAGCGTAATCATGCGCTTGGACCGGAAGTCTTGCGGAGTACGACGATCCGGCTGTAAACGCGCAACGGGAATCAGCGATCCTACGGCAGCGGGACGCGGACGGCGCGAACTTGCAAAAAGATGCGACAGGCATGATCCGGCAGACCTAGGCGTCTTCTCTGATTGTCCCGGATATAGCATTCGCCAAGTACGCATCACTTCGCAGTATCGTATGTCTTCATTTGTAGCTCTCGTAACTCGGGAGCGATTCTGTTCTGGAATAGGTGGGCTCCCGGTCGACAGATACCACTAGGCGTCCGTGTAATTCGTGCCGACGAGGACGATCATCGGAAATAAGGGCTAGCTCCTGGTCGGTCACCGTATCGGAAACTGAGCCAACACCCGCCGCGCAAATGCGAATCAAACCCGCCGCACAGCCGCGCAGCAGGGAAGACTCGCCGCGTCGTGCTACGATACAACGTGAACAGGAAGAACGATCGTGAGCGATTCGCGCCTACCACAAAATCCGCCGCAGGAATTAATCCTCGGCATTGAATCGTCGTGCGATGAAACCGCGGCGGCCATTGTCGCCGGCGGCAGAACGATTCTTTCCAGCGTGGTCGCATCGCAAATTGATATTCACCGCAAATATGGCGGCGTAGTCCCCGAACTGGCGTCGCGCGAACATCTGCGCCGCATCGTCCCAGTGGTGCGAGAAGCCGCGTCGCAGGCAGGCATCGCTCTCCGCGACGTCAGCGCGGTGGCCGTAACGCGCGGCCCCGGCCTGGTCGGCTCGCTGATCGTTGGCGTAACGTACGGCAAAGCGTTGGCTATGTCTCTGGGCAAGCCGCTGATTCCCGTAAATCACCTCGAAGGCCACGTGCACGCGGTTCTCCTCGAGGCGCAAGCAGCCGCGCGTTCGCCAGAGTTTCCAGCGGTCTGCTTGATTGTCTCCGGCGGTCACACAATTCTGTATCGCGTCATCAAAGACGGCGGCGAGCACGGAAATGGCAGCGCGACGCGAGCCCGCGAGGCGCCGTTGCACTACGGGCGCATCGGTGGCACGCGCGATGACGCTGCCGGCGAAGCCTACGATAAAGTCGCGAAGATGCTGGCCCTCGGCTATCCCGGCGGCCCGATCGTCGATCAACTCGCCACCCACGGCGATCCCGCCGCAATCCGCTTCTCCACTACAAAGATTCGCGGCAATGCCTATGACTTCAGCTTCAGCGGAATCAAAACCGCCGTTTTCTATCTGCTGCGCAAGCATCCCGAGCTTCACGACGAAATCGAAGCCCGCGCTGCGGCACTCGCACGCGGCGAACGCAGTGCCGAAGCGCTCAAGCCGCTGTGTTCGAAGATCAACTCTCGACCTGATCGCCAGTTTCCAGCGTGCAGTGGTGGAAGATCTCGTGCGCCGCACGATGGCCGCTGCAGAAGAGTTCAAAGCCGAATCCGTGCTGGTCTCCGGCGGCGTGGCGGCGAACCGAGCCTTGCGCGCAGGATTCGAAGCTGTGGCAGCCCGCTCAGGCCAGCGCGTCTATTTCCCAAGCCGCGCGCTCTCCACCGACAATGCCGCCATGATCGCCGCCGCAGCCTATCCGCGCTTTCTGGCAGGCGAAGCCGCCGACGTAACACTCAACGCCGAAGCCAATCTACCTCTCGCCTGAATTTGCAAGATTAACCGAACCAGGAATAAAAACGGTGTCATCCCGACCAAAGGGAGGGATCTGTTCTTTCCGGGTTTGGTAGAAAAAGACCGCCACGAACGTAACAGCCGCAAATAAGCCGTCAGCCTCTAACCCAGCGAGCGGTCGTAAATATAAGCCAACCCATCACGCGTAGCCGCAAACACCCGCTCGCCATCCGCACTCCAGCAAAGATCGACGACGCCTTCCGCATCGCATTCGTCTACCACACGCCCGGTGCGCATTTCGATGATGAACAATCTCCCGTTCGCCGAATCCTTCAGCCACGAGGAATAGCAAGCGCACACCGGCACAATCGGATGGCAGCGGCAAATCTCCGCATTAAATGGCAGCGGAAGAATGCCGCGCGAAGCCAGGTTCGCCGCAAAGACTTTCCCGCCCGCACAGTAAATCAAATTCTCGCCGCGCGCGTCCCAACTCATATCCGTAGCATTGCCTTGAATGGGGACAATGGTGCCGCTGGACAATGACGGCGCCGCAGCCAGCAAAATATGATCGTCCGCCCACTCTTCCGGAAAACGCAGCGCCACGGCGATAAGCCCGCCTACGCTGCTGAACGCCATAGGCCCGAATCCCGAAAGCACTGCAACGTCCCCGGGCTGCGCCTCCGCCGAATCATTGCGAATCGCCAGGCTGGGATCAAGCGACCCATGCGGCGTATCATCCAGCGCCGGCGCGGCATTGCGGCACCGCCAGATATTCACCGTACATTCCGCCGCGGAAGCCAATCCAAACAGCCCCGCATTCGGCGACCAGGCAAACGAATCATCCAGACTGGGAATCGGGTAAGTGTGCACGCACGAAAGCGCCTCAACATCGAACAAATGCGCCTCCGGATTCCAATCGGGAGATGCGACCAGCAGAAATCGCCCATCCGGTGACCATCGCGCCACGCTGATCCCCAGACCGGGCTCGGTGATGCCCGCGATGCTTAGCGGCAGCGTCTCAACTTCGGTTTCGTTCTCCAGGTCCTCCACCGTCAACGAAACGCGTCCGCGCCCCTGCGGAGTCTGCAGAGCGGCCATTCGCCCGAAAGGCGAGACGGCGACAGCTCCGTGCCGCGCCGATGACACCTTGCGCGCTCGCCAATGTGTCTCGACCGCCAGATCGCGCAAGCCGCGGCGCACCAGCGTGGCCGTACGCACCGCAAGCGATTGCGTCTTGCGCGTAACAAGTTCTGCGCTAGGCGACAGCACGCTCATGCCACGGGACTCGTTTCGGGTCGGTGCGCGAGTTGGTGTTTCACGCGTGCGATCTCGTAAGCAATGCGTGCTGCAAGTTCGGAGAACAGGTCGTGCCCCTGCCGCGCGGATTCATCGAAACGCATGCGCAATTGATGTGCGTCGGAACTCAACAATTTCTTCGACTCCGCCTCGATTTCACTCAAGCGGTAGCGCGCCTGGCTGATGCGTCGGATCGTGCGGATCAATTCTGCGGGCGTGCCTTCGCCCGCAACGGATTCCGGTGAACACTCATAGGCTGCGAAGACGCGCGAAAGCTCGACCTCGTCTCCCATCTCGTAGGCGCGGTTGGCCCGCGCCATCAGTTCCTGGCGCTTGGCCCGGTCGGCGTCATCGGAAGTCAGGTCGGGATGGATGCGCTTGGCTACGTCGCGGTACAGCCTCTTCAATTCCGGCGTCGGCGAGAATATCTTGAGTTCGTGCGAGGCGTCCTCCGGAGCCGTCGCTCGCGTCTCGTCGGCCCGCGCCCGAGCCTGCCGCGCCGATTCCCGCAATCGCAGGTCCCCCGGATTCTCAGCCGCCAGTCGCTCCGCCAGTTGCGCCTTCAACTCATCTAATTCGGCATAACGCGAGCCCACTTCCGCCAGATACTTTCGCTCAAACGACGAAAGTTCCGCGCGCAAGCTGGCGAGCTGCAGCTCGCGTTCCGCCAGATTGGCTTCGAGCGCGGCCAGTTCGCTGCGCTTGGATTCCAGCTCGCGGTCCTCAGGACGCGTAATCTGCATGTCCGACTGTCGAATCATGATTCACAAGCCGGTTTTCTGAAGCATAGAACCGGGCCCTTATAGTTTATTTTCCCGGAGGCGATTTGGCGCGTGGCAGCGAGCAACTGTTTCCAAAATTGAGACGCCACGCCCCGATCCAGCCGAATGCCAAATTGTCGCGGATGCTTGACGCCGTAGGAATCGCCATGGTTTGTGCCAAGCCGCAATTTCTATAAAATGGCGCCGTGTCCGTGTATGGGCGGGCCTTAAGTCCCGCCCGCAGTTCGGCCCTCTTTAGTTTTTTTAGCTGCGGCCGCCAAAATCAACAGGAGCAACTCCAATGCCAGAAACCGTAGAGCAATACAAACAACGCATAATGGGCCACATTGCAGGCAAGGACCCCATTAAAATCCAATCCACCACTGCCGCAAGAATCGCCAAGCTACTCAAAGGCGCCCCAAAACCGCGCCTCATGAAACGCCCCGCGCCAGGAAAATGGTCGGTGGTAGAAATCCTGGCCCACATCGCCGACACCGAAATTGTCGCCGGCTACCGCATGCGCAGCATCCTGGGAGCTCCGGGCTCGCCGATCCCCGCTTTCGACCAGGACCGATGGGCCGAAGCCGAAAGCTACGGCAAGCAAGATCCGCAGAAATCGCTTGAGGTATATCGCACCGTCCGCGAAGCCAACCTCCGCTTGATGAAGTCGCTGAAGCCCGAGCAGTGGAAGCAATTCGGTATCCACTCCGAGCGCGGCGAAGAAAGCGTCGAGCGCCTGCTGCACATGATGGCCGGCCATGATCTCAACCATCTCGGCCAGATCGAAGCCATCCTCGCGCCCAAGAAGAAAAAGTAGCCGCGAGAGCGAATTGCGCATCGCCATAGACACCGGAGGAACATTCACCGACTGCGTATTCTTCCGTGACGGGCGAATCGAAATCCTCAAACTTCCATCCACGCCGCGAAATCCGGCGCAGGCCATCGCCACAGCCCTCTCGGAAATCTCCCGTCGGGTCGGTGCCGACGGGCTAGCTCCGCTCGATCTGCTCTGCGGCACGACAGTGGGAACGAACGCGCTGCTGCAGCGTCGCGGCGGCCGCGTTGTGTTGGTCACCACCGCAGGTTTCGAAGATGTTCTCGAAATCGGCCGCCAAGCACGCCCCAAGTTGTACGATTTTTTCGGCGGACGGCCAGAGCCCTTGGTTCCGCGCGAAATGCGCTTCGGCCTCCGCGAACGCATCGGTGCCGACGGCGAAATTGTGACCGCGCCATCGCCGCGCAAAATTCGCGGCCTGATTCGCCGCATCCGGCGCGCCCGCCCTGGCGCAGTAGCGATCTGCTTCCTATTCTCTTTCGCGAATCCGAAGCACGAGCGAATGCTCGCGAACGCGCTGCGCGCCGCCCGCTTTCGCGTAACCGCCTCCCACGAAGTCCTCCCGGAAATCCGCGAATTCGAGCGCACTTCGACCACCGTCGTGAACGCGTACCTGATCCCCATAATGAGCGAGTATCTCGCCGCCATCGAAACGGTCGCGCGACGCGCAACCGCGCCCAGCTCCAAGCGAAACAACAGCCGCGTTCGCGTCATGCAATCCAACGGCGGCATCATCTCCGCACGCGCCGCAGCCGCCGAGCCGGTGCGCACGATTCTCTCCGGCCCCGCAGGCGGCGTTCTCGGCGCGCAATACGTGGCCAGGCAAGCCGGCTACGACAAAATCATCAGCTTCGACATGGGCGGCACATCCACCGACGTAGCTTTGCTGGACGCGACGCCGCAAACCACGAACGAAGCAATTGTTGACGACCTGCCGGTCAGCGTGCCCATGCTCGACATTCACACCGTAGGCGCAGGCGGAGGCTCGATCGCGCGCTTCGATCGCGGCGGCGCTCTGCGCGTGGGCCCCGAAAGCGCCGGCGCGGATCCCGGCCCCATCGCTTACGGCAAAGGCCAGCAGCCCACGGTAACCGACGCGCATCTCCTGCTGGGCCGGCTGGGGAAAGCCGAACTCCTGGGAGGCGAATTCCCGCTGGACCTCGGGCGCGCCCGCCGCTACTTCCAGCGCAGCATCGAGAGTGCCCCAGCGATTCGCACCGCCGAAAAATTTGCGCAAGGAATTCTCGACGTAGTCGAATCCACCATGGAGCGCGCTATCCGCGTGATTTCGATTGAGCGCGGCCACGATCCGCGCGATTACACGCTCGTAGCCTTCGGCGGTGCCGGAGGCCTGCACGCCTGCGCGTTAGCCGCCGCCCTAGAAATGCCGCGCGTCCTGATCCCGCAAATTCCCGGGGGCCTTTCCGCCCTGGGAATCCTGCGCGCCGACGTCGTGAAAGACTACTCGCAGACCATCCTGCAACGAGCGAGCACGTCAAAGATCGAACAGCGCAAATTGCGGGCGGCCTTGCAGCACCTCGAATCCCACGGCCGTCGCGAAATGCGCGCCGAAGATTTCGCTGCAAATCAAATCCACGTCGAACGCTCACTCGATCTGCGTTACGTGGGCCAGGGCTATTCGCTAAGAGTCTCCGCCGCCGGCAACCCTACCGCAGCCTTCCACCGCGAACATGAACGCCGCTACGGCTACGCCGATCCCACTCGCGAAATCGAAATCGTGAACGTAGCCGTTCGCCTAACCGGACTAACGCCAAAACCGACTCTGCCGCGGTCCAGCCGCGCCGGCGCCAGCGCGCGCCAGGCCATCGAACGCGTCGCGCCAGTCTATTTCCGAGGCAAACTCTTTCAGACGCCGGTGTACACCAGAGCGCATCTCAAATCCGGCAATCGCTTCCCAGGTCCAGCAATCGTCACCGACTACAGCGCGACGACGGTGGTTTCACCCGGCTGGCGCGCCGCAATCGACAATCACGAAAATATCGTGTTAACTCCCGTCGGCCGGTAACAACGAAAATGGCGCAACGAATCGATCCAATTCGCCTCGAAATCTTCAAAAATCTCTTCCATTCCGTCGCCGAAGAAATGGGCGCAGGCCTGCGCCGCTCCTCTTTCTCTCCCAACATCCGCGAACGCCGCGATTATTCCTGCGCCGTCTTCGACGCCGATCGCCAAGTCCTGGCCATGGGCGACCACATGCCCGTCCATCTGGGCTCCATGCCCGCATCGGTAGCGGCCGCAACGGCCCATCTCCACCTCGAGCCGGGCGACGCGGTTCTGCTCAATGACCCCTACAAAGGCGGCACTCATCTCCCCGATTTAACAATGGTCATGCCCGTCTTCGAGCAAGACTCCCGCGCAGCCAGCAAGCGCCGCAGCGCAAGCCGCGCGTCTCTTCCGCTCTTCTATGTCGCCAATCGCGCCCATCACGCCGACATTGGCGGCGCGCAAGCCGGCTCCATGGGCCTCTCCCAGGAAATTTTCCAGGAAGGTCTGCGAATCCCGCCGGTAAAAATTCTAGAGCGCGGCAAACTCAATAGCGATCTGGTCCGCACTCTAGCCGCCAACGTCCGCACCCCCGTCGAGCGCGAAGGCGACCTAACCGCGCAAATCGCCGCCTGCCGCATCGGCGAACGCCGCCTGCTGGCCATGCTCCCCAAATATGGCTGGAAGGAAATCAGCCTCTATGCCGAGGCATTGCTCGATTATTCCGAAACCATGATGCGCGAAGTAATTCGCAACCTGCGCAACGGAACCTACCAAGCCGAAGATTTCCTCGACGACGATGGCTTCACCGAATCCCCGCTGCGTATTGCGGTCAAAATCACGATCAAAGGCGAACGAGCGGTCGTCGATTTCACCGGCTCAGCCCCGCAATGCCAAGGCAGCGTCAACGCCGTGCGCGCCATCGCCGAATCCGCCGTCTTCTACGTCTTCCGCTGCCTGCTGAATGACCAGATCCCCGCCACGTCGGGCCTGATGCGCCCCATCGAAGTAATCACCCCGGAAGGAACCATCGTAAACGCCCGCCCCCCGCGCGCCGTAGCCGGCGGCAACGTCGAGACGTCGCAACGCATAGTGGACACCTTGCTGCGAGCGCTGGCCAAAGCCGCACCCGGCAAAATCCCAGCAGCCAGCCAGGGCACCATGAACAATCTGACTTTCGGCGGCACCGAATCCCGCCCCGGTCGCCCCGCTGGCCCTTTCGCCTACTACGAAACCATAGCCGGCGGCATGGGCGCTCGCCCCGATCGCGACGGCGTAAGCGCCATCCACACGCACATGACCAACTCCCTCAACACGCCAATCGAGATGCTGGAGCACGCTCTGCCTGTGCGGGTCCGCAGCTATAGCATCCGCCGCAACTCCGGCGGAGCAGGGAAATACCGCGGCGGCGACGGCATCATCCGCGAATTCGAGGCCCTAACCGACATGCAAGTCGCACTATTGAGCGATCGAAGAAAGCGAGGCCCCTACGGCCTGGCAGGAGGCAAGGATGGCAGTCCGGGCCGAGCCGAACTTAAGATTGGCAATAGCAAGCGGCAACTAAGATCGAAAGGTGCCTGGCCGTTCCCGAAAGGCGCGATCCTAACGGTAGAAACGCCAGGAGGCGGCGGCTGGGGCAAACCGTAACGCCGGCTCGTCCTGAGTCTCGAAGCGCTGCCAGCCGGCGCTTTTCCGTCCCACCACCAAAATGGCACCATCAAGTGAACTCGAGCCACGAGTTGGTGTCCCAACTGACCGCACAACGGAATCCGGGCATGCGGCGCGACGTAAGCAAGCCCCGTAGGGCCCGGTTCTTAAGCCGGGCCTCTTCGAGCAAGGCCGCGCCCCGAAGCACAGTCACCCGCGCACTCATAGCCAAATTGTGCTGCGAAGACGAGGCCCGCCCGTCTATCCGGAATGTAGGGGATTTCGATGGAACGAAGGGTTCTAATCCGGCAGTTTCGGCGCCTCAGGCATCTGCAAATGAGCCTTAGCCAAAGCTCGAATCAAACTGGCCTCAATAACCTGCTCCGAAGCATTTCGCGCCGTAGCCAGTTCGCTAACCAGCAGGTACTTAGCCCGCTCCAGCATCTTCTTCTCGCGGAACGAAAGCGGCTTAGTCCGGCTAAGCGAAACCAGACCCTTCAGCACCGCCGCCACTTCCATCAGTGACCCCGTCCGCATGCGCTCCGAATTCTCCTTGAAGCGATGCTTCCAGTCGTGATGGCTGGCCGAGCGACCCTTCTCCAGGTAGGCGATCACGTCGCCGGCCTGGGTAGTCCGGATCACCGGCCGCAATCCAACGTTATCCACGTTAGTCTGCGGCACCATCACTTTGAGCCCGCTGGAGAGGATCCGCAGCGCGTAAAACCGCTCGGACCGGCCATTTAGATATCCAAAGCTGATTTGTTCGATGATTCCCACGCCGTGGTTCGGATAGACAACCTTCTCGCCCAGCTTGAATTCCATAGATCGGAGTCCCCTCCCCGAATAAACTGAATGTTGTAATATTAGGCACACGCGAACCCTGTAGTCAAGGTATTCCGTCTAATTTTAGCGACATACGAGAGATTTAGAGGATAGATTTCTGCCGGGTTGGAAGACCAATTGCCCTATAATCGCGCCCATGTTGGTACTGGCCGTAGATACTTCAAGCACCATGGGTAGCCTGGCAGTCCTCAAGGATTCTGACCTTCTCGGCGTCGTTTCCACCTCATCCGCCGAAGCCTATTCCTCGCGCCTATTTCGTCAGCTGGAGTTCCTGCTTGCGGAACTGAAAGTCGGCCTGCCGCAATTCGACCTCTACGCCGTCTCGGCAGGACCCGGTTCGTTCACGGGTTTGCGGGTTGGTTTAGCCGCGGTAAAGGGCTGGGCCGAAGTGTACGAACGTCCCGTAGCCGCGGTGAGCGCCCTCGAGGCGGTAGCGTATGAAGCCCACGTAACAACAGGAATGATCGCCGCAGTAACCGACGGCAGGCGCGGCCAGATCTTCGGAGCATTGTATGAGGCAAGCCCCTCAGGCTCGCGCCCCGTAATGCCGCCGTGCGTCCTAAGCGCCGAAGAATTTCTCTCCGAAGCCGCAACGCACGTGGCAGCGCGCCCGCTAACGATCGCGTCGCCATCGCCGAGTTTAATCCAGCCAGCGCTCAGTCAGTCGAGCCTGTCATCCGCAACAATCGTCCGAGTCTCCCCCGTGCTCGCTCCGGCGATCGCCCAAATCGGCGAGGCAAGGGCAGCGCGAGGCGATCTAACTACCGCTCTCGAACTGGACGCCAACTACATTCGCCGCTCCGACGCGGAAGTCCTGTGGAAGCCCCAATAACCATCCGCCGCCTGGACCCCGACGACGCGGAGGCTATCGTCGCTGTCCAAGCCCAATGCCCCGAACTAGCCCAATGGACGCGGCAAGATTACGAACATCTGTCGCAGCACGAGATGACAGGCTGGGTAGCAAGCAAACAACGAAGCCAAAGCAAAGCAGAAGCCTCAGCCGCAATCGCGATCGAGGGCTTCCTAGTCGCGCGCCAAGCCTCCGGCGAAATCGAAATCCTGAATCTAGCGGTGCCGCCGAAGGCCAGACGCCAAGGCATCGGCAAACGCCTGCTAGAAACCTCTCTGAGATGGGCAAAAGAGAACGGAGCCAGTCAGGCATTCCTAGAAGTCCGCGCCTCGAACAACGCCGCAATCAAATTCTACGAAGGCCAAGGCTTCCACCAAGCGGGCCGCCGAAAGAACTACTATCAATCGCCAACCGAAGACGCCCTACAACTATCAACCCGAATCACTTAAGGCAGCTTTTCTCCGATTCACTCAAATCTGAAATGGCCATGTCCGAGGATCCTCGCTGCGACTTGGCTTTTGGGCCGCAGGGGAGGGGCTTGCTCCTCCCGCGCCAACGCAAAAACGGCCACAACGGTCCCCACTCGCCTCCGCGTAAATCGATTGTCCTCGTGCTGTAATTTCGCGGCACCCACGATGTCAACAGATCCATCTGAAATCTGAAATTTCAAATTTGAAATTGCCGTTCTCGCGCTTTTCCTTCGAATGCAGCGTCCCGAGCAACTTCGCGCGATCCTCGTCTAAAATCTAAGCGTAGCCGGATACAACTAGGAGCCCCAATTGCAAATAGAAACCACCCGCCTAATCCTCCGCCACTGGCGCGATTCCGACCGCGAACCCTTCGCCCAGATGAACGCCGATCCGCGAGTAATGGAATTCATGCCAGCCCCACTCACCCGTAAAGAAAGCAATGCCCTGGCCGACCGCATCGAAGCCCACTTCGCAAAAAACAACTTCGGCTTATACGCAGCAGAACTCCGCGAAAGCCAAGAGTTCATAGGCTACATAGGCTTGGCAATCCCCACATTCCAAGCCAAATTCACCCCCTGCATAGAAATAGGCTGGCGCATAGCCGCCGAACATTGGAGCCAAGGTCTAGCAACAGAAGGCGCCAAAGCGATAGCAAACCACGCCTTCAGAGAACTCCAAATCGCAGAGTTGGTCTCCTTCACAGTCCCGGCAAACAAAAAATCCCGCCGAGTAATGGAAAAGCTAGGCATGACCCACAATCCCGCCGATGATTTTGACCACCCCAACCTTCCCGCAGGCCACCCGCTAAGGCGACACCTGCTGTACCGCCTACGTAGCGCCGGGTTATCCTGAGCAGAGCCGAAGTGCGTCCCCGCCGGCATCTGACGAATCCACTACAACCACGATCAAAAAGCCAAACGCGGCGCAAGGCCCGAGTAGCGCCGGTTTATCCTGAGAGAAATCGAAGGGCGTCTCTGCGGCATCTGACGAAGGGAATCCAACCACAAGCAATCCCAAACGCGGAGCACCCACCCCAAACCAACCACCTCCGAAGTCGCCGCCCGAATCCCCACCAGTACCATTCGTAGTACTATTGACAACGCAGTATTCCCATGCTAAGAGTATAGAGGAAGTTGGCAGTCCCTAAGCGCGGGGCTGGCTCTCCTGAGCACGCTGCAAGTGCGCGCCGAAACTAGAAAAGGAGCGCAAAAGAAAATGCTTGGCGCCAACGCCAAGACGATAAGCTATTCGCCCCGCCGCTCTAATTTCTCTTCCAGCCGCCAGACTCAAGCCTCCAAGCTCCAGATTCTAATCGATACAGTTACGATTAGAAATCGCCGCAACTCCAACAAAACAAACCACGGAGGTCATTTCTAATCGAACAAAATCGACATATCTGATTTTGCCACCCACAAAGTCGTGATATGAAAGACGCGCAAAATCAAACCCAGAAATCGCCAAGGAGCACGAATGCGCCTCTTCAGTTTTGACGCCTGCATAGCGCTGTTCACCGCATTGGCGTGCTGCGCCTCCGTGCTCACGCAATCCCCATCGCTCGAAGCCCGCCGCAAGGCCCTCAACGATCTCCTCGCCGAACGCTGGGAATACCGCCTGCGCTCCAGCCCGCTCTTCGCCTCCTTCCTCGGCGACAAGCGCTGGAACGACCAGCTCGACGACTTCTCCCAAGAAGCCATAGATAGAAATCTCGACGCCGACCGTAAATTCCTAGCTCGCTTCGAGGCCATCGATACGACCGGTTTTCCGGAACAAGAAGCCCTGAACAAGCAACTGATCGTCCGCGATCTGCGTATGCTGCTGGAAGGCGCGCGCTTCAAAAGCTGGGAAATGCCCGTGGATCAGCAAAACGGTGTGCAAATCTTTCTGCCGCAGATGGTCAACACGCTTTCCTTCGAATCGGTCAAAGACTACGAGGACTACGTTTCCCGCCTGCGCCAGACTCCGCGCTTCCTCGAGCAGAATATCGCCCAAATGCGCAAAGGGATGGCCGACAAGCTGATGCCGCCGCGATACCTGCTCGAAAAAGCCCTGGAGCAAAGCAATTCCATCGCGATTGAGGCGCCGGATAAGTCTGCTTTCGCCGCGCCCTTTTCAAAATTTCCGAACAGCATCTCCGAAGCGGATCAGAAGCGCCTTCGCGAAGCCGGCATGGCAGCGATCAAGGAGGCCGTGCTTCCGGCTTACGTCCACTTCACGGCGTTTCTCCGCGATGAATACGTGCCGAAGGGAAGAAGCGAACCAGGAATCTGGGCGCTTCCGGATGGCGCCGAGCGGTACCAATTCGAAGTCCGCGCGATGACCACGACTGATCTCACTCCCGACCAGATTCACGAAATTGGGCTGAAGCAAGTGGATGAAACCGAAGCGCAGATGCTCGCCCTGGCCCGCAAGCTGGGCTACAGCGACTTGGCCTCGTTCAATGCGCACATCAAGAGCGACCCTCGCTTCTACGCCACTTCAGGGCAGCAGCTACTCGATTTGTACGCTAAGTACGTCCAGGATATGGAGCCGGAGCTTCCCAAACTTTTCGGCCGGCTGCCAAAGGCGAAACTCACCGCAATTCCGATGGAGGCTTCGCGCTCCAAAGACGCCGTTCCGGCGGATTACAGCAGCGGCACCGCCGACGGCTCGCGCCCAGGTCACATCAACGTCAACGAATGGGATCCCGGACATCGCTTGACGCTGAACGTAGAAGCGATTGCCTATCACGAGGGAATTCCAGGGCATCATCTGCAGATTTCCATCGCCCAGGAACTCACCAATCAGGCGAGCTTCCGGAAGTACGAAGACTACACGGCATTCGTAGAGGGCTGGGCCTTCTACTCAGAGCGCCTCGGCAAAGAAGTCGGCCGCTATCAAGATCCCTACAGCGAATACGGCCGCCTCGAAAACGAAATGTGGCGCGCCATTCGCTTGGTGATTGACACCGGAGTGCACGAGAAGCGCTGGACGCGCGACCAAATGGTTGCGTACTTCCATAAATACACCGCGATGGATGAGATCAATGTCCAGAGCGAAGTGGACCGCTACATCGCCTGGCCGGGCCAAGCGCTAGCCTACAAAATTGGCCAGCTAAAGATTCTTGAATTGCGCCAATACGCCAAAGATCAGCTGGGACAAAAGTTCGACATCCGCAGTTTCCACGATGAAATTCTCGGTAGTGGCGCCCTGCCGCTGGACGTCCTCGACACCCGGGTTCGCTCCTGGGTCGCCGGCCAAAAATCGTCAACGGGCGCCTCTTCGTCCCGCGAAAATTTCGACCGGGGAGGCTGATTTTCTGTTGGCTTGAAATCAACGATGTGTTAATTTTCGTTCATGTAGCGCGCATTCCAATTTGTTTCGGGAGGAACGGATGCCCCATATGGCGCGGGATATTCGGGAAACCCTGCTGTCAAGTGACTCGGAGTATCGCAGGCTGGCAACCGAGCACTCCAGATATGAAGCCCAGCTGGAACAACTGCAGACGCAATCCTACCGCGACTCCGATGACCTCATCATGGAAATCACCATCAAGAAAATGAAATTGCGGTTGAAAGACCGCATGGAACACATCGTCGCGCGCTATCTCTCCGAACCCACCTACCACTGACAGGCCCGCCGAAGCGCTGAGGGATGTCGTACAATGGAATTGTGTCCGCGCTAGCGGACCCGTTGGCCCGATGGTCAAAGAAGGATTCAAATTCGGATTGCCGCCGCTTCTTCTGGGCGTAGGACTGGTGCTTCTCGCTGAATTGGCGGGAGTTGGCGGTCTGTGGACGCTTTCGGCTGGAATTGTGCTGTGCGTGCTCGGGCTGTTTGTTTTTTTCTTCTTCCGCGATCCAGAACGCAAAATTCCCGCCGAACCCAATGCGGTGGTTTCGCCCGCCGATGGGCATGTGGTTGAAATTGTCGAGGAAGCGATGGGCTCGCAGCCGGGGCAGAGAATCAGCATATTTCTTTCCGTCTTCGACGTGCACGTGAACCGCTCGCCGGTGGCCGGTAAAATCGCGGCCGTAGAGTACAAGCCCGGGCGTTTCTACGCTGCGATGCGCAAGCGTGCCTCTGAGCAGAACGAGATGAATGTCATTTCGGTGGCGACTCCTGGCGGTAACATCGTCTTCAAACAGATTGCGGGAGCTATCGCGCGGCGCGTGTTATGCTGGAAGGCAAGCGGGGACGCGGTGGCTTTGGGCGAACGCGTCGGGATGATCCGCTTCGGATCCCGAGTGGATTTGTGGCTTCCGCCGGACGCTGAAATCGTGGTGCGGCGCGGACAGAAAGTAGCCGGCGGCTCGAGTATTCTGGCGAAATGGAAATCAACGGTTTAGATCCCTACGATCGGACGCGGCCAGCGAACAAGCCGGCCAAGCGCGGAGCGTACCTGCTTCCCGGCGCGTTCACGGTGGCCAACCTGCTTTGCGGCTACTACGCGATACTGGCCACTTTGGAAGGCGGAGTCTCGGATTTTGACAACGCCGCTCGAGCGATTGGTTTTGCGATCCTTTTTGACGCTCTCGACGGCCGCATCGCGCGGGCACTGGGCGCCAACAGCGAATTCGGCAAGGAATTCGATTCGCTGGCGGACGTGGTGAGTTTCGGAATTGCGCCGGCGTTTTTGGCCTATGCCTGGGGCGTGCGTAGCCTTCCCTTCAGCGAAGCCGGTCAGGCAGTGCACATCTACCAGTTAGGCTGGCTCGTGAGCTTCATTTTCGTGGTGTGCTGCGCCTGGAGACTGGCGCGCTTCAACATTCACGGCATGGCTCCAGGTGGCTCGGGTTACTTCGTGGGAATGCCGACACCGGCCGCGGCGGGCCTAATAGCGGCGACAGTGCACGCCGTCACCATTCCAATTCAGACCGTCAAGATGTCGCTGCTGTGGCTGCTGATCATGGTCGCTCTCGCGGTATTGATGTCCAGCACGGTGCGGCACTACAGCGGCAAAAATATTCGCTGGGACCGGCGGCAATCGTCGCGGATGCTGGTGTTATTTGCGCTGATCGCCGGAGCGGTGGTGTTTTATTCGGGGCCTGCGCTGCTGGCCATTGCGGCCGCGTACGCGGCGCACGGAGTCATTTTGGAAATCGGGCGAATGGTGCGGCATCGCATCGTTTCGCGACCTGCCTGAGAAATGGCGGCGAAGGCTGGCTCGGCTCAACGCGTCGCCATCGTCGGCGCGTCTTCTCTCCTTGGCAAAGAATTAAAACAGGTGCTGGAAGACCGGAATTTTCCGGCTTCCGACGTAGTGTTGTTCGACGAAAGCTCTGCCGTGGGCACGCTGACCGAAGCCGCCGGCGAGCCTACTTTTATACAGGCCCTCGATGAGGACAGTTTCAAAGGCGTGCGCTTTGTATTCTTCGCCGGAACTTCGGAGACGGCGGCGGCCAATTGGCAAGCCGCGATTCGTTCCGGCGCATCGGTGATTGATCTGACCGGCGGCGTTTCCGACGAGAGCGGCCCATTCACTTGGATTCCCGCATTGGACGTTTTGCTTCCGGCGCCCTCCGCGGCGGTGGCTGCAACTGCGGCGAAACAGCCGGCATCTGGAGAAAAGCGGGCGCTGTATCGTTCTCCGGGAACCGCGATGATCATCGCCGCCTCGCTGGCCGCGGCGCTGCGGGAATTTAGTCCGGCGCGAGTGGTGCTGGTTTTCTATCCGCCAGTATCGGAGGCGGGCCAGGCGGGCATCGACGAACTGGAGACGCAAACGACGAGCTTGTTGTCCTTCCGCGGAATCGAGCGTAGGGTGTTCGATGCGCAGGTGGCCTTCAATTTGCTGACCGGCTACGGCGCCGAGTCCACGCGCAATCTGCAGCAAATCCGCGAAAGATTGGCGCGCGATCTGGAGCGCTATCTGGGCGGACGCGCCGCTGCTCCCGCGGTGCAGGTCGTGCAGGCGCCGGTGTTTTATGGCTACGCCTTCAGCGCTTATGCCGAGTTCGCGACCGCGACGGATGCGGGACGCCTGGAAAAAGCGTTCGCCGCGGCGGGAATGAAAGTCGCGAAGAAGAACGAGCCGGCGCCGGACAATGTCAGCGCCGCCGGCGAAAGCGAAATTCAAATCGGGCTGGCCGAAAAAGATCCCAGCGTCGCCAACGGGCGCTGGATGTGGGGCGTGGCGGATAATTTGCGGCTGGCCGCTACAAACGCGGTGCGCATTGCGGAGGAACTTCTTGCCATTCCGGCTTAGCGGGACGCGGCGGGGATTTCTCGCCGTGCTTATTGCCGCGGCTTTGTCCGGATGCGGATACCACGTTGTGGGGCGATCGTCGGTGCTGCCTGCGCAATGGAAGGCCATCGCGGTGCCGGCGTTTGTGAATCGCACTACGCATTATCGAATCGAAGAGCGTTTCACGCAGGCGGTGATTCGGGAATTTCTGGCACGCACTTCATACAAGGTAGTACAAAGTGAAGAATCCGCGGACGCCGTGCTGCACGGCGAAGTGCTGACGATTGAGACCAGCCCCGTTTTGTTCAATGCGACCTCTGGAGAAGTAACCACGATGCTGGTGACGGTGCACGCCAAAGTTTCGCTGGTCGCCCGCGAAGATCAGAAGCCGGTGTTCAAGAATGACGATCTGGTTTTTCGCGACGAATACCAAATTTCGACCGACGTGAAGAGCTTCTTCGAGGAGCAAAATCCCGCCCTGGACCGCATGGCGCGGGATTTTGCCACGCGGGTCGTCGGCGACGTAGTGGAGGGCTTCTAGTGGCGACGCTCGGACCGCAGGAACTGAAGGCGCGGCTAGCCACAGGAAAGACGATTCCCGCCGTGCTGCTGCTGGGCTCGGATTCCTATCTGCGCGAGTTGTGCCGTAACGCGCTGATCAACGCCTACGTGCCCGAAGGCACGCGCGATTGGGCGCTGGGCCGTTTTTCGGCGCTCGGGCGCGGCTGGCTGGACGTCTTCGAGCGCGCGCAAACGCTGCCGATGCTTTCGCCGCGACAGGTACTGATCGTGGAAGAAGTGGAAGCGCTCGAGGAATTGGGAGATAAGGGGCGCGATGCGGCCGTGGATGCGCTGGAGCGCTATTTGGAGGATCCGGCGCCATTCACGGTACTGGTGTTGGAAGCGAGCGAGCTCGACAAGCGCTTGCGGCTTTTCAAGGCGTTGAGCAAGAACGCCCGCAGTGTTTTGGTCGTCGAGCTGATTATGGATCGCGCGCAGGCCGAGGAATTGGCGGTTGCGACGGCGAAAGAGCTTGGCGCGCAGATGGACCGCGATGCGGCCGCCCTGTTGGCTGATGCCGTGAACGCGGAGCCAGCGCGGATTCGGATTGAGGTGGAGAAGCTGGCAGTTTACGCGTTGAAGACGAAGAAGATCGCCTCGCGCGATGTGCAAGCGCTGGTGCTGGCGGCGCGGAAGTACACGGTTTGGCAGCTGGCGGAGATGCTTGCCGGAGGACGGCGCGAGGATGCCCTGAAGTTCTTAGACGGATTGATTCGCGATGGAGAACAGCCGGCGGCGTTGGTGGGCGGGCTGGCGTGGATGTATCGCAAGCTGATCGAGGTACGCGAGCTACCGCGGAACACAGATGTGTGGCGCGTGTGCCGCGAGTTGGGGATGCAACAGGAATCTGCGGTAATCGCATTGCGGGAAGCGCCAAAGTTTAGCCGCGTGCAACTGCTCGATGGGCTAACGGCCCTCGCCGAGGCGGACAGTGTGCTGAAAAGCGGCGTGAAAGACGCGCGGGCGGCGCTGGAATTTGTGATTGCGCGGTTGACGGCGAAATCGCGCGCGGCCTGAAAAGTGAATTTTTTGCGGCCGCACCAGTCGATCAGAAATTGGCTTTGACTGGATCGCCTCGAACCCAAGGGAGAGCAGATCCCGCACTTCGTTCGGGATGACAACGAGCGCGTTTGTTCCATAGGCCCGAGCGTTAGTTTGAATCTACTTCTTTGGATGACGGTTACGGCACTGCTGAAGCCGTGCCCTGACAAACCATTGAAGGATCGACGCACGAACCCGCGCGCTAACTCGGCGCACGGGTCGGCCTAGCAATCTCGTGAGGTCCTTAGGCTTTCTTTTTGGCGCGCAGCGCGTTCAGCGCCAAAGTCAGGCGCGACTTGTAACGATTGGCGGTATTTTCCGGCAGCACGTGCTTGCGGATGGAGCGATCGACTTCGGAAAACGTCGGGCCGACCAGCTTCTGGGCGGCGTCCACATCGCCGGCGGCTAGCGCGGCGCGGAATTTGCGGATGGCGGAGCGCACGCGGGTGCGGTTGACGCGATTGGTGATGGTGCGGTGCTCGCTCTGGCGGATGTTCTTCAGTACCGACTTGCTCTTCTTCTTATGCTTGATTGGCGTGCCTTGCGGCATTCAGTGCTCCCTTTTGAGGTGTAGGTGAATCGTATAGGCTAGCCGAGCCGTTTGGCATTGTCAATTTGGAGTGCGCAAGATCGCTGCGGCAAGAAGGCGCGCGTCGGATGGCACCTCGCCTGCGATCCGGGCGACGCTGACTTGCTGGCGATGGCGCAATTCCGATTGGCAAGGCACGGCAGACCCCGGGGACCTGTCCTAACGACCAGTATCGGTACTGGGCGGTATATGACCTAAAATGATATGAATTTTGTGTTTGACCTAAGGTCAGAGTGACATATGATTTCTGCCCATTAGGTCATGCCAAATCGGAGCTTCCGCTTAGGTGGGCGGGGAGCCGAAACGGAAAATCCGGGTCAAAGGAGAAATCGTGATTCGAAGACTAAGTATCTCGATACTTACGCTCGTCGCGATGGTTTTGGTCCTCAGTGCGGTGACGCAGGCGCAGTCCTTCGCGCCTTTCACCCACCATGTACGGGACGTGGTCGCCAATGGACAGGCTCATTCCGTCGGGAAGCTGCCCGCGAGCCAGACCATGCGGCTTACGCTCGTACTGCCGCTTCGCAACCAAACTCAGTTAGATGAATTTCTGAAAAACGTCTCTGACCCCTCCAGCCCGTACTTCCGTCAATTCCTCACCGTGGAAGAGTTCACATCCCTGTTTGGTCCCACCCAGGAGGACTACAACAAGGTAATCGACTTTGCGAAGGCCAATGGCCTGACCGTCGAAGCCACATCGCGCAATCGCGTGAATTTGGATGTCAGCGGGCCGGTGTCGGCGATTGAGAAGGCGTTCCATGTGACCATGGGCGTTTACCAGCACCCGACGGAAAGCCGCACTTTCTTTGCCACGGACCGCGAGCCCACGCCGAATATGTCGGTGCGGTTGTGGCGCGTCGCTGGACTGGACAACTATTCGATACCGCATCCGGCCGGCTTGCATAAACGCACTCCGGAAACGAAGCCTGCTGCTACCACGGGTTCGGGGCCGTCAGCTTCGTTCCTCGGCAGTGACATGCGCGCCGCGTACTACGGCGGATCGCTTACGGGCAGCGGACAGTCGCTCGGCTTGCTCGAATACTACGGAACCGACCTGGCAGACCTGACCACGTATTACAAAAACGCGGGCCAAACCAACAATGTGCCGGTCACGTTGATTTCAACGGATGGGACCAGCACGAGCTGCACTGCTTCGTCCGGCTGCGATGATACCGAACAGACCCTGGACATGACTCAAGCGTTGGGCATGGCGCCGGGAATGTCGGGTCTCTATATGTACGTCGGGTCGACCGATGCACCCATTTTTAACGGCATGGCGACGCATAGTCCACTGAACGCCCAATTAAGTTCTTCGTGGACGTGGTCGCCGGCGGATCCGAGCACCGACAACCCCTACTTCCAGGAATTCGCGGCGCAGGGACAGAATTTGTTCCAGGCCGCCGGCGACAGCGGGAAGTGGGGAACGAGTTCGGAGATTTACCCGGCCGACGATGTTTATGTGACGTCGGTGGGCGGGACAGACCTGACAACTAAGAGCGCGGGCGGAGCGTGGAATTCGGAATCGGCGTGGGTGGATGGCGGCGGCGGAATTTCGCCGGACAAGTATGCGATTCCGTCATGGCAAACCACCGCGGCGGCCGGCTGCTCGAGCTGCTCGAAGACGCTTCGCAATGGCCCGGACGTTTCGGCCAATGCGAATTTCACCTTCTATGTTTGCGCCGACCAGACCACCTGTACCGCGAATGATTACGGCGGGACCAGCTTCGCGGCGCCGATGTGGGCTGGCTATCTGGCGTTGATCAATCAGCAGGCTGTTGCCAACGGGAATAAGACGCTCGGGTTCATCAATCCGCTAATTTATCCGATCGCAGCGGGCTCGAGCTACGCCACCGATTTCCACGACATCACCAGCGGCAGCAACGGCTATTCGGCCACGACTGGTTATGACCTGGCGACCGGGTTGGGGAGTCCGAATGGCGCGGCGTTGATTACAGCGCTGGCGGGAGGCAGCAGCGGTTCGCCGAGCTTCACGCTGTCGGCTTCGCCGGGATCGGTGTCCGTGGCGCAAGGCGGCAACGGATCGTCGACGATTACGGCGACGCCTTCTGGCGGGTTTAGCTCTGCGATCGCGCTGTCGGCGAGCGGGCAGCCTACGGGGGTGACCGTCACATTCAATCCGACTTCGATCTCCGGAGGTTCGGGCTCGTCGTCCATGGGCATTGCGGTGGCGTCGACTACCGCGACCGGAACCTATACGATTACCGTGCAGGGAGTCGGAGGCGGGGTAACGCAGACCACCACCGTATCGTTGACCGTGACCGGGACCGGCAGCGGGAACTTCACGCTATCGGCCTCGCCGACGAGTCTGACGATCACTCGTAGCTCGCACGGCACCAGCACGATTACCATCACACCCTCGGGAGGATTCACAGGCTCAGTGACGCTTTCGGCTTCGGGATTGGGAAGCGGGACGACCGCGGCCTTTAGCCCGAATCCGGCGACGAGCACGAGCACGGTGACCTTTACCGCCAGCAGCTCGGCTACTACCGGAACCCGGACGATCACGATCACCGGGACTTCGGGCAGCTTGACGCATACGACGACCATCAGCCTTAGAGTACGACGCTAGGCTGGAAGTAATTCGGCGGCGTGGCGCGGATTCGCGCTACGCCGCCTTTTTTTTTGCGGACTGCGCTGTTGGTCTGCGGCTCATCTACCTATTTCCCCACTCGTGGTTTTTCGCTCCAGCGATTTGCACGATTGCGTTCGGCGGCCTAAGATTTGGGGTGTAGCAGGCCCCTGTGCTTGGGCAAATTCATCCGGACATCTGAGATGTTTGGCAGGGAACGTATGCGTTTCTTCGGGCTAATTGTGATTGTCGCCGGCCTCCTGGCTAGCGGCTGGCAGAAGGCTGCGAAAACGCCGGAGCTATCGCCGCAGGGTTATGTCAGCGATTTCGCGGGCGTTATTTCCGCGGACACGAAGAAACAGATCGAGACGCTGTGCGGGGAGGTGGATCAGAAAGCGCACGCGCAAATCGCCGTAGTGACGGTTACCTCGCTCAAAGGTGAATCGGTGGAGCAGTTCACTGTGGATCTGGCGATGGGCTGGGGAATCGGGCCCAAGGGGAATAGCCGCGGCGTGCTGATTCTCCTGGCTCCGACCGAGCATAAATATCGGATTGAAGTCGGCTACGGCCTGGAACCGATTTTGCCGGACGGGAAAGTTGGCAGCTTTGGGCGCGAGGCTGTGCCGTTGCTGCAGTCTGGGGATTATAGCGGGGCGGTAATGTTGCTGGCGCGGCGCGTAGCGGAAACGATAGCCGCGGATCAGCATGTTACGCTTGAATCGCTAGCCAGCATACCGAGCGCGCCGGCGCCGGCGGAGTCGAATCGGGATAAAATCAGCATCGTCGCCTTCCTCATTTTTGTCTTTTTATTTTTTTGGATCGTGTCGGTGCTGTTTCGTCGCGCCACTTATCGAGGGCGGCGCGCGGGATGGTTCGGCGGCCCATGGTACTGGGGCGGCGGAGGATGGAGCGGTGGTGGTTGGAGCGGGGGAAGCTCCTGGGGTGGCGGAGGCGGCGGTGGTGGCGGCGGTTTTGGAGGCTTCGGCGGCGGGTCGTTTGGCGGCGGAGGGGCGAGCGGGAGCTGGTGAGAATTTGAGTGATTCATCTGACGGATTGCGGCTGCGAGAGCCGCAGAAGAGTGCGGAATGGAGAAGGAACTCGTCGAACTAATTGACCGTCTGAAGCAGGCAGCTGGCGCGAATCTTAAATCGGTCGTGCTGTATGGCTCGGCTGTCACCGGCGAATTTGCGGCTGGGCGCTCGGATCTGAATGTGCTTTGCATCGTGGAACGCAGCGGCGCCGGCGAACTGGAGGCGCTGCGTCCTGCGGTGAAGTGGTGGATGCGGCAGGGACAAGCCGTACCGCTCGTTTTCACGATTGAGGAGTTGCGCCGCTCCGCGGATATTTTCGCCATCGAGCTGCTGGATATCGTCGGCAATCACCGCACGCTTTTTGGCGACGATCAATTCTTGAATTTCGAAGTGCCCACCTGGCTGCACCGCCTGCAAGTGGAGCGCGAGCTGCGCACGAATTGGGTGCGCTTGCGCCGGGCGTTGCTTGCGGCGCCGGCGAAGAATCGTGAGTTGCTGGCGCTGATGACTGACTCGGTGGCGTCCTTCGCCACGCTGTTTCGTCACGCGCTGCTGGGAATGGGAGAGCCGCCGCCGCGTTCAATGCGCGAAGCCATCGAAGGTGCTGCGCATCTGGTTGGCGGAAATCCCGCGCCGTTTCTGACGGTGCTAGACGTTCGCGACGGGAAAAAGAAGGCATCCGATGTGGATGTCGAAGCTGTGCTGCACGGCTATTTGGAGCTGGTCGAGCTGATCACTGACGAGGTGGATCGCCGATTCCAGCCACGGCGTTAAGACGGCGTTCAGGAATGACGCGGGATGCAGAATCCTGTGATACGGTAGCGGCGGGAGGGGCGCCATGAAGGCAGCGGTCGGCATCCTGGTGGTTGTGGTTTTGCTCGCGTTGATATTCGGCGGCACATACATCACCGAGCGAAACCAGATGGTGACAAAAAGCGAGACCATCCGCTCAGATTGGGCACAGGTGGATAACGTGCTGCAGCGCCGCGCCGACTTAATCCCTAATCTGGTCGCCACAGTGAAAGGATTTGCGGCCCAGGAACAGACAGTGTTTCACGATGTGGACCAGGCGCGCGCCGCACTCCTCAGCGCGCAAACGCCGCAGGACAAAATTGACGCAAACGGCAAACTCGATGGTGCGCTCGGGCGCCTTCTTTTCATCGTCGAGAATTACCCGCAGCTAAAGTCGGACCAAAGCTTTCTGAAGCTTCAGGACGAGCTGGCCGGCACGGAGAACCGCATCGCCGTCGAGCGCCAGCGCTATAACGACGCCATTCAGGACTACAACACCTACATCGGGAAGTTTCCGCAGAATATCGTCGCCAGCATGGCCGGCTTCAAGCGCAACGACGCCTATTTCAAAGCCTCGGAGGCCTCGCGCGAAGCGCCTAAAGTCGAGTTTCCACCGCCGAACCGCTGATTGCCTTGCGCGTTCTTGACCGGCCCACCAGCGTGCGCTACGCTAATTTGAGTGTTTGTTCCGGCCTGCGTGTCAATGGAGCTTGGCTGCCAACCTAGATGAAACAGACCGTTCGATTGCTGGGCGACGCCGCGGATTTCTGCGGCACTCTCGACGAGAACCTGAAACTCTTCGAATCCGCGTTGCAAGTGACCGCCAACCTGCACGACAGCAAGATTGAAGTCGTGGGCGAAAGTGCGCGCGTACAGGAAGCGGTGCGCGTTCTGAAGGAATACAACAATCTGGTACGCGGGGGCACCGCGCTGCGCAGCGATGAAATTCAATCGCTGATCCGCATGGCCGCCGAAGAGCCGGAAGCGCCGCTGCGCGGAACATTTTCGCCCGTGCGCGGGCCGCGGTCGGTGGGGCGCAAGCAAATCACGCCTAAAGGCTTGAACCAGCGCCGCTATATTGAAGCGCTCGAATCCTTCGATATGGTTTTCTCCATCGGGCCGGGCGGCACCGGCAAAACCTATCTCGCCGTCGCCATGGCGGTCTCGGCCCTGCTCTCCAAGCAAGTGAACCGCATCATTCTGGCGCGCCCCGCCGTGGAAGCCGGCGAGCGCCTGGGCTTTCTTCCCGGCACCCTGCAAGAAAAAGTCGATCCCTACATGCGCCCGCTCTACGACGCCCTCTACGATCTCTTGGAAACCGACAAAATGGAGCGTTTCCTGGAAAAAGGCATCATCGAAGTCGCGCCGCTGGCCTTCATGCGCGGCCGCACGCTGAACGATTCCTTCGTCATTCTCGACGAAGCGCAGAACACCACCAGCGAGCAGATGAAAATGTTCCTCACGCGGCTGGGTTTCAATTCCAAGGCCGTCATCACTGGCGATATCACGCAGATCGATCTGCCCAACGATCGCCGCTCCGGACTTCTCGAAGCCATCGAAATCGTCGGCAAAGTTGACGGCATCGCCTTCGTCTATTTCGATGAGCGCGACGTGGTGCGCCACAGCCTGGTGCAGCGCATCATCAAGGCCTACGACGAATACGGCGCATCGCAGCCCTATGTGCCCGGCAAAGGGCCAGCGGGAGTAGCCTCGCGCGAAAATCAACCCCGCGCGCCGCGGCCTTAGCCATCCCGCCATGGTGCTCAACCGCCAAAGCCGTGTACGTGTTCCCGTTGTGCCGCTCAATCGATTTCTCGGCAGCCTCTTGCGGCATTTCCATCTGCCCGCGCAAAGCGTGACGGTTTGTCTGGCCGCGGATGCCGACGTGGCGCGCTGGAATCGCGCCTATCGCGGGAAACGCGGCTCGACTGACGTGCTCTCGTTTCCGGCCGGAGAAAATGGCGCTCGAAAAAACGGAGCGCGCAGAAATGGGAGCGGTTCGCCGGCGGAGCGATTGGGACCGCAAGGCGCCGCGAACGGAAAGTCCGCGAACGGCGATTACCTGGGAGATATCGCCATCTCGCCCAGCGTGGCACGCCGCAATGCCGCGCGTTTCCGCCGTTCGCTTTCCGCCGAACTGCGGATTCTAGTACTGCACGGAGTGCTGCATTTGCTGGGCTACGATCACGAAACCGACCAAGGCGAAATGGAGCGCTACGAAACGCAATTGCGCGCCCGATTCGGTCTGAACTGAACGATGCCAATTTTCCTATACACGCTGGGAGTGCTCGGGCTCACCACCGGCCTGGTCGTTTTCTCCTATCTCGATCGCGTCTATCGCGAGATGGGCCGCGTCTCCACGCGCCGCATTCATGACCATCTCGACACCTTCGAATCCGACGTCGAGCCGAAATTCCATCTCGAGCGCCATCGCGCCGCCCTCGCTTTCAGCCTGCTCAGCCGCCTGTGGCTAGCGCTGGTGGCCGTGGAAACCGCGCGCGGCGTGCTCTTCTTCGAACCCGGCAGCTGGCAAGCCGCAGTAGAAATCGTCTGCTTCCTGGGCATCGAAATCGTCGTGGCTATGCAATTCATTCCCTACATGCTGCTGGCGCGAGGATCGGGACGCTGGTGCGCGCCGCTGGTGCCGGCCATTCGCGTTTTCGTGTGGGCCATCTGGCCGGTGTACGCGATCTTGGATCTCGTCGTTTCGTTTTTAAATGTCAGCGAGGAAGAAACGGAGACGGGCAGAGCCGAGCCCGAGCAGCAAGCCATCGAGGCCATCGTCGAAGCGGCCACTGAGGAAGGCATTCTCGAGCACGACGAGGCGCGCATGATCGAGCAGGTGGTGGAATTCAGCGACAAGCGCGTGCGCGAAGTCATGACGCCACGGCCCGACGTGGTGGCCATATCGGCATCGGCAACGCTCGATCAATTGCGCAATTTGTTCGTGGAGGCGAAGTTCTCGCGCATTCCAGTTTACGAGAAGAATCTCGACGATATGGTAGGCCTGGTTTTCGCCCGCGACATTTTGAAAGTCCCCGAAAGCGAAGCTGCTCACCGAACCGTTCGCGAATTGATGCGCCGGCCCATGTTTGTGCCGGAGACCAAGCTCGGCTCCGAATTGCTGAAGGAAATGCGGCGCAAGAGCGAGCAGATCGCTATTGTGATTGATGAATACGGGCAGGTGGCCGGAATTGTGACCGTCGAGGATCTTGTGGAAGAAATCATCGGGGAAATCGAGGATGAGGACCGCGCCCCTGCACCCGACGTGGTACGCGAGCCGACAGGAAGCCTCGTTCTGCGCGGCAGCGTGGCCGTCGAGAAATTGAACGAACTTTTCGGCATCGAGCTCGAGCAGACGCAGCAGAATGCCGGGGCCGCGACGCTATCGGGGTTGCTGAACAGTGTCGCAGGACACGTGCCCGCGACCGGCGAGCGTATTGACTATGACGGGCTGCAGTTCGAAGTTCTCGAAGCCAACCAGCGCAAGGTGCTGCGCCTTCGCGCCCGCCGGGCTGCGGGCGCAGCGCAATCGAGGACCGCGTAAGTGGCGTTTAAGTCCGGCTTCATTGCCATCGTGGGGCGCCCCAACGCCGGAAAATCCACGCTCGTCAACGCGCTCGTGGGGCGCAAAGTCTCCATCGTTACCACCAAGCCGCAAACCACACGCAATCGCGTTCAAGGCATTGTGAATCGGGAGGACGCGCAAATCGTCCTGATCGATACTCCTGGATTGCATCGCGCCGGGGATGCGTTGAGCCGGCAAATGATGAATGAGACGCGCCAGGCGCTTGAGGGCATCGACGTGCTGTCTTTGATCGTGGATGCTGCGGTGGAATTTGGAACGGGCGATCGCGCAGCGCTGGAATTTATTCGCCGGTTTGATGGACCTGTTTTTCTGCTGCTGAACAAAGTGGATCGCATGCCCAAAGAGCGGCTGTTGCCGTTGATCGACCGCTACCGGGGCGAACATGCCTTCGCGGAAATAATCCCGATTTCGGCTTTGACCGGTAATGGGCTTCCGGATCTGGTGAAGAGCTGGATCACTTATCTGCCGGAGAATCCCGCGTACTTTCCCGAAGACCAGTTCACGGATCAGCCGGAGAGATTCCTCGCCGGCGAGTTCATACGCGAGAAGCTAATCACAGCGACGCGCGAGGAGTTGCCACATTCGGTCGCGGTGCTGGTGGATAGCTTTGAGGAGACTGAAAAGCTGATTCGCATTCGCGCGACGATTTATGTCGAACGCGAAGGCCAGAAGGGCATCGTGATCGGCAAGCGCGGCGAACTGCTGAAGAAAGTAGGCACGGAAAGCCGCAAAGAGATCGAAGCGCTGCTGGGCACAAAAGTGTTCCTGGAATTATTCGTCAAAGTGCAAGCAAACTGGCGGCAGAAGCCGGGAATGGTCAGGCAGCTCGACTGGCATCAGCAGCTAGAGCAACTCGCTGAGAGCGATGACCCGAATTCCGAAGAATAGCGCGCAATTCCCGCATTTGCAGCCCGGCGAAAAAACGCGCCGTCATCCTGAGGGCCGGGGTTTGGCTCTAAGGATCTAACCGTCGGCCCCCGCCTTCCGCATCAGGCACCTTAATTCGTGCGTTCCGCCCGCTCCGGCGCCGCGCCTGCGATTCCCAACGATTTCATCTTGCGGTAGAGATGGCTTCGCTCCAATCCCAGCGCCGCGGCAGCGCGGGTCATATTCCACCGATTCTCTTCCAACTTTCTGAGAACGAATTCCCGCTCGTACGCTGACCGCGCCTCCTGCAAACTCGCATACGGCCGCCCCGGGCTCGATGAAGCCCCGCGGAAAACTTCGGGTGGAAGGTGGTGCGGCTCGATGCGCAACCCCGGGCTCATAATCACCAAACGCTCGATCAGGTTTTTCAACTCGCGCACGTTCCCCGGCCACGGATATTGCAGCAGCACTTCGAGGGCCGCGGACGTCAATTCCTTGGGGCGTTTGCCGTAAGAGCGGCAGAACTCCGAAAGAAAGTGCGCGGCGAGGATAGGAATGTCTTCCGCACGCTCGCGCAAGGCCGGGACGGTGAACGGGATCACATTGAGGCGATAAAAAAGGTCTTCGCGAAAAGCATTGCGAGCGATCTCATCTTCCAGTTTTTTATTCGTCGCGGCGATCACGCGCACGTCCACGCGCACCATCTGATTCGAGCCAATGGATTCCACGCGCTGTTCTTCCAAAGCGCGCAAAACTTTCGATTGCGTCTTCAAACTCATGTCCCCGACTTCGTCGAGGAATAGAGTTCCTCCGTCGGCAGCCTGGAATTTCCCGAGCTTGTCATCGCTGGCGCCGGTGAAGCTGCCTTTGCGGTGGCCGAAGAGTTCCGATTCGATCAGCTCTTCGGGAATCGCGGCGCAATTCACTTCCACAAAAGGATTCGAGGAACGCGGGCTCTGCGCATGCAGGGCTCGGGCCACCAACTCCTTTCCCGTGCCGCTTTCGCCGTAAATCAGGACGCGGCCGTTGGTCGGCGCGGTTAGCGCAATCTGCTGCCGCAGCGCCTTCATCGGCACACTGTTGCCCAATATTTGGTGGCGCTGCTCCAGTTCCGCGCGCAGCCGGCGATTTTCGGATTCCAGGCGCAGAAAATCGAGCGCGTTGCGAATGGCCAGAACCGTTTTTTCAAGCGAGAGGGGTTTCTCCAGAAAATCGAATGCGCCCAGTTTCGTGGCGCGCACGGCAGTCTCGATGCTGGCATGGCCCGAAATCATCAGCACCATGGGCGGCTCGTCGTTTTCGTTGATCTTCTCCAGCGTCTGCAGGCCGTCTATTTTCTCCAGCCACACATCGAGCAGCACGAGATCGAAGCGCCGCTCCTCGAGCATGTGCAGGCATTCTTCGCCCGAAGCGGCAGATTCGACTTCGTAGTCTTCTTCGCGCAGTAATGCTGTGAGCGACTCGCGGATTCCGATTTCGTCGTCAACGACTAGAATGGATGCGGGCATCGCGGTTCTATTGTGGCAGACAAATCAATCCGACGCTTCATCGTTTGCTAGATCATCGAGCGGAGCGGCGGCTGGAGAAGTGCTCGAGCTGGCCGGGACAGCAGTGGATTCCGCGGCAGGGAAGCGAATGATGAAGCGCGAGCCGACCGGCTCATTGTCTTCCACGCGCAACGAACCTTTGTGCTCGGAAACGATACGGCTGGCGATCGCCAGGCCCAGGCCCGTGCCGCGCTCCTTGGTCGAGAAATGCGGGAGGAAGAGCCGCTCTTTATCTTCGGGCGAAATGCCGTGACCGGTGTCCGCGATTTCGATTTCCACTGCGTCGCCTTCTTCACGCAGGCGCGTCGCAACCGTCAGGCGGCGTAGCTTGGAATCTTCCATTGCTTCGGCGGCGTTATCGATCAGGTTGGCCAGAACGCGGCGAAGCAGTTCTTCGTCTACCTGCACCACGGGAAGTTGTGCGGCAAGGTCCGACTTGACGTTGATGCCGTCCAGCCGACCTTGAAACAACGCCAACGCTCCATTCACGATTTCGTTGATATCGCGAGGCGCGAGCCGCGCGGAAGGGAAGCGCGCGAATTGTGAAAATTCGTGGACCAGCGACTCCAGCGTGTGAACTTCGCGTTCGATCAGCCCGGCGCACTCTTTTACCAGTGCGGCGAGCTCGGTCTTGGATGCCGCTGGGTCGGCGCGTTCCAGAAATCGCCGCAGACGCTGCGCCGAAAGCATGATCGGCGTCAGCGGATTCTTGATTTCGTGCGCGATGCGTTGCGCCACTTCCTGCCACGCCGCGGCTTTCTGCGCGCGCAGCAGCTCGGAGAGATCATCGATCACCACGACGAAACCTGGATTCGAGCTGCGCGGGCCCAGCGAACTAACCGTCACCGCCGCGCGCACCAGGCGGCCCGAGGCCGCGATTTCGATCTCCCGCGATGCAGCCCCCATGCGCAGCGAGCGCCGTATCAACGCAACTACCGGCCGCGATGCTTCTTCTCCGAATAACTCGCTCAGCGTTTGCGCTTCTCGCGCGTGCTCGCCGAAAATATCCACCACCGCCGAATTGATTCGCGATATCCCGCCTTCGGAATCGAGCGAAAGCACGCCGGTGGGAATGTTCTCGAGAATGGCTTCCATCAACTTACGGCGGCGATCGCGTTCCTCGACGGCCTGCTGCAAGCTTTTCGTGAAGTCATTGATCTGCCGCCGGCCCTCGCCGAGCTGCGCGGTCATTTCGTTGAAGGAAGTAACCAGAGTTCCCAGTTCGTCTTGCGCCTGAATAGCGACGCGATGATCGAAATTTCCGTGCGCCACTTCCTGCGTGGCTTCGGCCATGGCCTGAATCGGAACGGTGACCTGCTTCGAGAGGTACAGCGCGACCCACGTGGTAGAGGAAAGCAGAAGAAGCGTGATCAGCGAAAGCGCGGCGAGAATCTGCCTCTTGTAGCTGCGGATCTGCTGCCGCTGCTGTTCGTATTCCGCCGTCTGCGAGCGAATCGCGGCGATGCTGTCAAGAAATCCGCTCGCCAGCTTGCGCCCCACAAAAAGCGCCCCGCCGGAAACGGGAGCGTTCCCGGTAATGTAGGTGTCGCTGTCCGTCTGCCAGACATCGATTCCCGACGGCAGCGTCTGTGCATAGCGCAAATGCCGCGCAACAAGATCGGCGGGCGCCGCATCGCGCACCGCGTGCTGCGCATCCGCAATCCAAATCGCGTCTAACGGAATCGCAGCGCCGGCTTGCGATTCGTCCAGCACGCCTCGCACGCCGCGCCCATCCAAAGTCGGCGCAACGCGCGCAGCCCGCAAATTCAACCGTTGGTGCACCTCGTCGGCAAATTCATCCAACAGCTTCTGGCTCTCCGCATTGGCAATCTCCAGCGGCTTCGGAAACCACAAATTCAAAGTGCGATTCACCAGCGAATAGCTGAACATGAACAAAAACACCAGCGGCAGCAGGGAGATTCCCATCGCTCCGAAAACCATCTTGATCTTGAATCGCGACCCCAGCACCCCCGCCTTGCGTTCGGTCGCCACGCGCACAATGCTGCGGAACAAAATCAGCGAAAAAATAATGAAGGCCACGAAAACGAACAGCGAAACCGCGAACAAAATAGCCAGCGTGAATCCTTCCGCCGCGTGAATCGGCGCCCGCAACGATCCCAACGTAAAGATCGTCGCCGCCAGCAATACGATCGACACTCCGCCGATCGCCAGCCACAATTTCTGCGTCCACGAGCGCTGCTTCAACGCTGCTCCCTCAAGAAACTCTCCAGCGGGCATTGCGCACAAAGCGCTTCCGTCCGCCGGCACCAATTCTTGCCCACCTGCACAAAGAACGCGTGCAACTCATTGTACTGCGCTGCGTCCGCCGCCATCTGCCGCTGTACCAAATCCTGCAGCTTCTCGTACCGGGTCTTCTCCTCAACCCAGCCGTGCCGCTGCAAGATCCGCTTCGTATAAGCATCCACAACAAACACCGCATGCGCCACCGGCATAAAGCAAAATCGAATCCGCCGTCTCCGGCCCGATCCCGAATACCCCCAGCAACTCCTCCCGCAACTGGGCCGTGGGCCGGGCAAACATCTCCTCCAGCGATCCGCGATATTCCTTCTCCAGGAACGTACAAAACGCCTTCGGCTTCTTCGCCTTCTGCCGAAAGTAACCAGATGGCCGGACCAGCCGAGCCAAGCGCGCATAGGGCGTTCGAAGGATCGCCCGGGGAGTCAGAATCCGAGCCACCCGCAAATTAGCAATCGCGCGCTCGACATTCGTCCAGGAAGTATTCTGCGTAAGGATGGCGCCGACAATAATCTCAAATTGAGTCTCCGCCGGCCACCAATGCTGCGGTCCCAGCGCTTTGGAGAGCTTTTCATAGTACTCGCGCACGGGAGGCAAGTTTTGTCGTATAGGTGCCGATTTATGTCCTGAGGTCACCGGAGGGCCACTTTCAGCAACGTGCAACGCGCTGGCTTGCATTTACAACCGAAGATAGCGACGCCCAATAGCCAAGTCAAGCCAGCACACTGTCCTTACGTACAGAGCTGTACGTTCGTACAGGGTATTGCCTGTTACACGACGACACGCTGAAGCGGCTCCCATTTTGATTCATCGCGCATGCTAGCCTTTTCTATCCGGCAAAGGTGTGCCGCTGGGGTGGTTTCTTGTCTTCGAGGCTTGGCGACATTTTGGTCAAGGACAGCCTGATCTCTTCGGATCAGTTGAAGCAGGCCCTCGACTATCAGAAGAAGAACGGCGGCCGTCTGGGCACTTGCCTGGTCAAGATGGGCTTGGTCAGCGATGAGGATATTACCGCCGTGCTTGTCGCGTCAATACGGCGTCCCCTCCATCAATCTCCGCTTTTACGAGGTGGACCCGTCGGTAATCAAGCTCGTCCCTCAGGAAACCGCCGTCCGTTATCAGATCGTCCCGCTCAGCCGTGTAGGCTCCACCCTCACCATCGCGATGACCGATCCAACCAACGTCTTCGCCATGGACGATATCAAGTTCATGACCGGCTTCAACGTTGAGCCGGTAGTAGCCTCCGAAACCGCCATCACCGAGGCCATCGGCAAGTTCTACGGCTCCGTAGAAGCCGGCGAAGAGCTCGAAAAAGTGATGAAGGACCTCACCGGCGAAGAAGCCGAGATGGAGCTGGCCGCCGAAGAGGCCGAGATGGACCTCGCGGCCCTGGAAAAGGCCGCCGACGAAGCCCCCATCATCAAGCTAGTCAATCTGGTCCTCACCGACGCCGTAAAGCGAGGCGCCAGCGACATTCACATCGAGCCTTACGAGAAGGAATACCGCGTCCGCTTCCGTATTGACGGCATTCTGCAAAACGTCATGGCCCCGCCCCTGAAACTAAAAGACGCCATCACCAGCCGCGTCAAGATCATGGCCAAGCTGGACATCAGCGAAAAGCGCCTGCCCCAAGACGGTCGCATCATGATCAAGTACGTCAAAGAGGGCAAAAAGAAAGAACTCGATTTCCGCGTTTCCACGGTTCCCACGTTGTTCGGCGAAAAAGTCGTCATGCGTTTGCTGGACAAAGAGAACCTCCGTCTGGACATGACCAAGCTCGGCTTCGAACCCGAATCCTTGGCCAAATTCGAACGCCAGATTCTGAAACCCTACGGCATGGTGCTCGTCACCGGCCCCACCGGTTCCGGAAAAACCAACACCCTCTATTCCTCCGTCGCTCGTCTCAATACACCCGAAACCAACATCATGACCGCCGAAGACCCAGTCGAATTCCAACTGGCCGGCATTAACCAAGTCCAGATGAAGGAGCAGATCGGCCTGAACTTCGCCTCCGCCCTGCGCGCCTTCCTTCGTCAAGACCCCAACATCATCCTGGTCGGCGAAATCCGCGACTTCGAAACGGCCGAAATCGCCGTCAAAGCTGCGCTCACCGGCCACTTGGTGCTTTCCACGCTGCACACCAACGACGCGCCGTCCACCGTCAGTCGCCTCATGAACATGGGTATTGAGCCTTTCCTTGTGGCGACCTCGGTCAACTTAATCTGCGCGCAGCGCTTGGTGCGCCGCGTTTGCGTCGCGTGCAAGGAACCCGAGCAAATCCCGCAACAAGCCCTGACCGACGCCGGATACACGCCCGAGGAAGCCAAGACCACGCAAGTCTTTCACGGCCGCGGCTGCACCACCTGCAACAACACCGGCTACAAGGGCCGCGTAGGTTTGTACGAAGTGATGGAAATCAACGATGACCTCCGGGAACTGATCTTAGTCGGTGCCTCGTCTTTGGAATTGAAGAAAAAGGCCCTCGAAATGGGAATGATCACGCTGCGGCGGAGCGGATTGACCAAGATGGCCGCCGGACAGACGACGATGGAAGAAGTGCTGCGCGAGACTGTGGTCTAAGAAAGGAACTGCCATGGCCGGAATCACACTAAGCGAGTTGCTCAAGAAGATGATCGAGATGGGCGGAAGCGATCTTCACCTTTCGACCAACAGCCCACCGCGCATCCGCGTGCACGGCAAGCTGCGCCCGCTGGACATGCCGCCCCTCACCGCGGCGGACACCAAGGCGCTCGCCTATAGCGTGCTCACCGACGCGCAGAAGCATCGCCTCGAGGAAAGCCTCGAGCTCGACTTCTCCTTCGGCCTGAAGAGCCTGGCGCGCTTCCGCGGCAACATTTTCCATCAGCGCGGCGCCGTGGCCGCCGTCTTCCGGACCATTCCCTGGGAGATCAAGGGCTTCGAGGCCCTCGGCCTGCCGGCGGTCGTGAAGGTCCTTTGCGACAAGCCGCGCGGACTCGTGCTCGTCACCGGCCCCACCGGTTCGGGCAAGTCCACCACGCTCGCCGCCATGCTCGACAAGATCAACAGCGAGCGCGACGAACACATGATCACCATCGAAGACCCCATCGAGTTCCTGCACAACCACAAAAAGTGTCTGGTCAACCAGCGCGAAATTCACTCCGACACGCACTCCTTCGCCAATTCACTCCGGGCCGCGCTGCGCGAAGACCCCGACGTCGTGCTCATCGGCGAAATGCGCGACCTCGAAACGATTGAATCCGCGTTGCGCATCGCCGAAACCGGGCACTTGACTTTCGCCACTTTGCACACCAATTCCGCCGTTTCCACCATTAACCGTATCGTGGACGTCTTCCCGGCCCACCAGCAGCCGCAAGTTCGCGCGCAGCTCTCTATGGTGCTCGAAGGCATCCTTTGCCAATCCCTGCTGCCTCGCGTGGACGGCCGCGGTCGCGTCATGGTCATGGAAATTCTCGTGCCCACTGCCGCCATCCGCAACCTCATCCGCGAAGACAAAATTCACCAGATTTATTCCGCCATGCAGACCGGAACCGGCGCATCCGGCATGCAGACCTTTAACCAGAGCTTGGCCAACGCCTATTTCCAGAAGTTGATCACCTTGGAAGTGGCGTTGATGCGCTCGTCCAATCCCGACGAGTTGCAGGACTTAATCAACCGGGGCGTCACTTCACCACCGGCGGGCGGAATTCGCACCCCGGTTCGGCGCTAGGACAGCGCGGTAGTGGAATCAAGGAGGAAGAAATGCCAGTCTATACGTTTCGGGGTACAAATCGCACAGGCGCGGTTATTTCCGGCGAGCGCGTCGCGGCCAACAAGACCGAACTTGCCGCCATGCTGCGCCGCGACCAGATCAACGTCTCCAAGATGTCGGAGAAGGGCCGGGAGTTCAACATCCCTACCTTCGGCACCGGCGTTGACGCCAAGGAGCTCGCGGTCTTCACGCGGCAGTTCTCCGTGATGATCGATGCTGGCCTTCCGCTGGTGCAGTGCCTCGAGATTCTGGCCAACCAGCAGGAGAACAAGACCTTCCAAAAGGTTCTGACTGGCGTGCGCGCCTCGGTGGAAGGCGGAGCGACGCTCTCTGCCTCACTGAAGCAATATGACAAGGTCTTCGACGCCCTTTACTACAACATGGTGGATGCCGGCGAGACCGGCGGTATCTTGGACACCATTCTTCAGCGCCTCGCCACCTACATTGAAAAGAACGTAAAGCTGAAGCGCGCCGTCAAGTCCGCGTTGATCTATCCGGTCGCCGTTATCGGCATTGCCGTCGGTGTTATCGCTCTCCTGCTCTGGAAAGTGGTCCCCATATTCGTCACCCTCTTCAACGGCCTGGGCGCCGAGCTGCCTTTGCCTACGCGTATCGTCATCGGCCTCAGCCAGTTCATCGGTAGCTGGTTCGGAGCCTTGATCTTCTTCGCCATGGTTGGGGGCGTCATAGCCCTGGCTTGGTGGTACAAAACGCCGCAAGGCCGCATCACCATTGACACCATCATGTTGAAAATCCCCGTCCTGGGTATGCTGATGCGCAAGATTGCCGTCGCGCGTTTCACTCGCACCCTCGGCACGCTAATCTCCAGCGGCGTCCCCATTCTCGAAGGCCTCGATATCACCGCGCGCACCGCGGGCAACGCTGTGATTGAAAGAGCCATCAATGCAACCCGAAAGGCCGTGGAAGCCGGACGCTCGCTCGTTGATCCTTTGAAGGAGAGCGACGTGTATTCCCGGCATGGTCACGCAAATGATCGGCGTCGGCGAGCAAACTGGCGCGATGGACGCCATGCTCCAGAAAATTGCCGACTTCTATGAAGACGAAGTGGACGTCGCCGTAAAAGACATGCTCACCCTACTCGAGCCCATGATGATTATGTTCTTGGGCATCGTTGTCGGCGGCATCGTCATATCTCTGTACTTGCCCTTGTTCTCGCTCATTTCCAAGTTGGCGGGATAGCAGGGCCGGGAATCGTTTCGGAGAAGGGGAGAGGCAAGCCGCGCTCTCCTCTTCTCGAAATCTCGCAATGTGCGGCAAGGCATGGGTTCTTAAGGGCGCGCCTTTAGCCGCGCCCTCCAGCGTAACAACCGGCAAAACGCTGCCCACGCACTTCCGCGCGGGCGAGGCGTCGCTTTGAGGTAAGCGCATGGAAGCCTCACAACATTCGGGCAATTGGCTGCCGTGGCTGGTCCGCGTCCGTCTGCTGGTCATCGCCTCCCTGGTAGCCCTGGTGTTGTTCGTCCGCGACGTAACCAATATCGCTCTGCCCACCAAGTTCTTCGCCCCCACTATCGTTCTGTGGTTTTCACTCGCCATCCTCTTCGTCATTCTCTTGAAATGGATGCCGCGTGCCTACTGGCATGCGCCGCTGCAAGTCGCCTGCGACGCGATCATGATTTCCGCGGTGGTTTATGCCACCGGCGCGCACGATAGCTATTTCAATTCTCTGTATCTGCTCGTCGTGCTGATGGGCGCGATTCTCTTCTCGCGCCGCGGCGCTATGTTGACCGCCGCGGGGAGCTTCATTCTTCTCTGCGCTGTCGTCGAGCTGGCTTATTACAACGTGATCCCGAGGAACTCTTCTTCGGTTCTCAGTCCGCGCGGCTTGGAGTTTTGGCTGGCCACCAACCTGATGGCCTTCGTCGGCGTAGGCTACCTCGGCTCGGTTCTCTCCGCTTCGCTGCGCCACAAAGGTCATGAGCTGGAAGAAAAGCGCGAGGAGCTCAAGGATTTGCAGGCTTTCAATGAAGACATCATCCGTTCTATGCGCGGCGGCCTGCTCACCACCGATCTCGAAGGCAAGATCGTGCTCATGAACCGTTCCGGCGCCGAAATAACCGGCCGCGGAGACGGTCCTCATCGCGCCGTCCACGTGCGCGATATTTTCCCCGCGTTCTGGCCCATCGAAATGGATGACCGCGGTGTTCCTCTCGCGCTGCGCAAGGAAGTCGAGTGCCGCACTCCCTACGGGGTCGTGCGCTTCCTCGGTATTTCTATCTCACCTTTACGCACTGGCCAGAATCAGTTAAGCGGCTACGTCTTCAATTTCCAGGACTTGACGGAACTGAAGCGCCTGGAGCACGAAGTTGCCGTACAGGATCGTATGGCCGCTCTCGGACGCCTTTCCGCGGCCATCGCCCACGAGATTCGCCAGCCGCTCTCCGCCATGACCGGCGCGCTTAAATCCTTGTCGCGCCTCGCTCCTCTGGAAGACGACAATCAACGCTTGGTGCAGATCGTCTCCCGCGAATCCCAGCGTTTGAACCAAATTATTACCGACTTTCTCGAATACTCTCGCGAGAAGAATTACGAGTTCAGCGATCAGAACGTCGTGGCCCTGCTCGACGAAACTCTCATGCTCTTCGAGCACCAGCCGGATTTCGGCAAGAATTACAAGATTGAACGGCTCTACAACCCCGCCGCTGCCCGCGCCCGCGTGGATCGCAATCGCCTCAAGCAGGTATTTTGGAATCTGTTGAACAACTCCGTGCGCGCCATGCCGGACGGCGGGAACATCACCATTAATCTTGAAAGCGATGGCACTTGGTTGCGCATCGCCATTCGCGACACCGGCATCGGAATCGATCCCTCCGATGCGGCCCGCATCTTCGAGCCTTTTCAGTCCAGCTTCGCGGAGGGCACCGGCCTGGGTCTGGCCATCGTGTACCAGATCGTGCAGGCCCACGGAGGCCGCATCAACCTGGTCTCCGAGAAAGGGCACGGCGCGGAATTTACGATCGAGCTGCCCAAGATGGGCAGTGGCCGGCGCAAGCCTTCAACTCCGAGGACCGCGGACCTCGAAGAAACCGTCGAAGCCATGAGGCAGGGATAAACCATGGCGCATGTGCTGGTAGTCGATGACGAGCGCTCCATCTGCGAGCTTCTGGAAATCACTTTTCGCAAGGATGGGCACCGCGTCGAAGTAGCTTCTAGCGGCGAGCTGGCCAAGCGCCGGCTCGAGACGCAACTCTTTGACATCATCGTCTCCGACATCAACATGCGCGATATGACCGGCGTTGATTTGCTCCGCTTTGCCCGCGAAGTTTCGCCCAATTCGGTCTTTATCCTGATCACCGGCGTTCCTACCCTGAACACCGCTGTGGACGCTGTCAATTTTGGCGCCGATAGATACGTCATCAAGGGTGACTCACTTGTGGACGAATTGCGCCAGGCCGTCGCCAAAATCGCCGAAAGCATCGAGCTGAAGAAAGAGACCGGGATCCTTCGCAGGGAACTCCGCCGCCTCACTGGGCTGGACCACATCATTGGTACAAGCTCCAAAATGCGGGAAATCTTTGAGCTGATTCAGACCATCGCGCCGCAAGCCAGCCGCGTGCTGATCACCGGCGAGAGCGGCACCGGTAAGGAACTGGTCGCCCGCGCGATTCACGAAAACAGCGCTCGCTCGAAGAAGCCTTTTATCACCATCAACTGCGGCGCTTTTCCAGAAACCCTTCTGGAATCAGAGCTGTTCGGATACATGAAAGGCGCGTTTACCGGAGCCAGCGAGAATCGCTACGGCCTTTTCAAGGCGGCGCACGGCGGCACTCTCTTCATGGACGAAATTGGGAACATGAGCCTCACGATGCAGGTGAAGCTCTATCGCGTGCTGCAGGAAGGCAAAGTCCGGCCGCTGGGCAGTACGATCGAAGAAGACGTGGACGTGCGCGTGATCGCCGCCACCAACAAGGATCTCGAGAAGGAGATTGCCGAAGGCCGCTTTCGTGAAGACCTCTATTATCGGCTCAGCGTAATCCCTATTCAGCTTCCGCCGCTCCGCGATCGCCGCGAGGATATCCCCCTCCTGGCGCGTTCTTTTCTGGAGCGCTATCGAAAATCGATGAACAAGCCCGTGGAAGCCATCGAGCCTAAGGCCATGGAGCGCCTGGAGACCTACGATTGGCCCGGCAACGTCCGCGAGCTCGAGAATACCATCGAGCGCGCAGTGGCACTCGAAACCGGCCGCTTGATCACCATGGAAGGCCTTCCCGAGCGCATCACCCGCTACTACCAGGAGCATCGCCCCGACCTTAAGCCGGTCATCCGCGATCTGCTGGTGCCGGCAGGCGGCCTCGACTTAGAGCAGAAAATTGGCGAAATCGAGCGCGCCTACCTCCTCGCTGCCCTCGAAAGCTCCGGAGGTGTGCGCGTGCGAGCCTCCGAACTCCTCAAAATGAGTTACCGATCGTTCCGCCACTACGCCAAAAAGCACGGTGTCTAATCCGCAAAAGTAGCGCTGGTTCATCCTGAGCAAGAGCCGAAGGATGCCTATGCCGGGATCCGCCAAAGATAACCCCCCATTAAGGACACGGGGCGGGCGCGTAGCTCGGCCCTAAGCGCGGCCCGCAGCTGTAAGGACTGAAGAACCCGTCACAATGCGCTGCCGACCCACTATCGACGCAAATCTACAGAATTTTTAATCGATAATGAAAATCTGTAGAAATCGCTGCAACTCCTTGAAACGAAAGGATCGAGGGCGGTTCTAATCGATAATGACTCCAGGGGAGGTCGCGCCAGTCTCAAGTCTCTCGTCAAGCTTGTCAGCTATGACATTCCGGATGCTCCACGCTCGACTGGGCCTTGTCCTAGTCGAACTGCGACTCTAACTGTCAGAATAGAGGGTGGATGCCCTCTGGCGGCAGCTCTGGCTGACGATTAGTGTCAATTTCCCGCGGTGGTGAGCCATTCAGGGAATTCCGGTCGCCCTGACGCCCACCGGCAGCTGCTGTAACCGTAAGATATAGAGTGGCTTACGGCGTAGGCGACGAGTACTGGAACTTCGGTTCTCTGTGGCACCGCACTTGCATCCTGTCACTGCGGCACCCCCGCCAGGGAGCCCGAAGAGTTCTAATTGCTGTCCACATCCTTAAGGAGAGAAGATGAAGAAGAGTCAGAAGGGTTTCTCGCTGATCGAGCTTTTGATCGTAGTCGCGATCATCTTGATCATTGCGGCTATCGCAATTCCGAACCTCTTGAAGGCCCGCATCGCGGCCAACGAGTCTTCGGCGGTCGGCACGCTGCGCACCATTAACACTGCAGCGGTCACCTATCAGTCGACGTACAACAACGGTTTCCCGCAGACGTTCGCCATTTTCGGTGGCGCACCTCCGGGAAGCTGCGCGGCTGCTAACCTGCTCGACACCACATTGACCACCACCGGGCAGAAGAGCGGCTACACGGTTACCTATACCCAAGTGACGGCCCTGACTGCCGCAGCGACTGGCTGCGCAGCTCCGGGTTCGGCCACCTACGTTACGGGTGCGGTGCCACTGAGCGTGAACGCCACGGGCAACCGTACGTTCTGCAGCGACGAATCCGGCGTGATCCACGTGGATCCCACGGGCGGCGCGGCGCCAGCGACGGACGTTGCTTGCGAAGGTCTGTCGGCACTGCAGTAAGCAACCTGTAATTCTGAGACGGGGAGGAAGCCTGGACTTCCTCCCCGTTTCGCTTTTTAGGGGAGCGTTAGAACGGTTTGTTGGCTCGCGAAAGCACGTAGCGATTAGGGCTGCTAGTAACGCTCACGGCGCACCGTCCTTGTGTACGGCCATCCGCACTGTCATAATCCTCTACGTGGCGAGAGAAATACCGCGGACGCCTCCCCCTGGCCGCAGGTCGGGAATTAGGCATCTTAGAGGACTGTTGGACGTGTCTTGGTTGGGTTTTGGGGGCGCGGATGGATTCTGTCGTGCAAGTCCGTTGGGTGAGCGGGGCTGATGCTCCATTTTGGGTCGGCGGTTATGTGGCGTTTTGGGTCGACACAAATTGTCAGTTTCGAGATGCCCTTCGGGCTGGGAAAATAGCGCTCGCTGGCTTGATAGCTGAAACCGTCCGCAAGTAGTAGCAGGCGCTAGGGTTGCTGAAACGCTCAGGGGGGCAGGGTTGACGCGAGAGGCTGGCAAGGCAGTTGCAGTAATCAGGATATAACGCCAGCGAATCGCCCGACAACGCGACAGCTGAGTGTTCAGGTTGGGAATCTAAGGAGAGAAGATTGAAGATGAATAAGCGTCAAAAGGGTTTTTCGCTGATCGAGCTCTTGATCGTCGTGGCGATTATTTTGATCATCGCCGCGATTGCTATTCCGAACCTCCTGAAGGCGCGTATTGCCGCCAACGAGGCTTCGGCCGTGGGCACGCTGCGTACGATTAACACCGCAGCAGTGACCTATCAATCGACCTACAACAACGGTTTCCCGCAGACGTTCGCTATTTTCGGTGGCGCACCTCCGGGAAGCTGCGCGGCTGCGAACCTGCTCGACACCACCTTGACCACCACCGGGCAGAAGAGCGGCTACACCCTCACCTACACGCAAGTTAAGGCCCTGACTGCGGCAGCGACTGGCTGCGCGGCTCCGGGTTCGGCCACCTACGTTACGGGTGCGGTGCCACTGAGCGTGAACGCCACGGGCAACCGTACGTTCTGCAGCGACGAATCCGGCGTGATCCATGTGGATCCCACGGGCGGCGCGGCACCGGCAACCGATACGGCCTGCGAAGGTCTGGCATCGTTGCAGTAAGAGTTTCACGCGGAAATGGGGAGAAAGCCTGGACTTTCTCCCCATTTCGCATCTCTAGAGGGAGGCAGTGGGAGACCCAATGTTCGCGCGACTCCAATCCGGTGGAAGCGAAGCTCCGCGGAGAAGCGTATCTGGTTTTTCGCTCATCGAACTGTTGATCGTGGTGGCCATCATCCTGATCATCGTGGCCATTGCGCTGCCCAATTTGCTGAAAGCGCGCATGTCGGCGAACGAAGCTTCGGCGGCAGAGAACCTGCGTACCATCACTACGGCGGCCGTGGTGTATAACTCGACCTGGGACAACGGCTTTCCGCCGACTTTCGCCACCTTTAGCGGCCCTGGCGGAACATCTTCGACCTGCGATTTCGCGCAACTCGTCGATCCGACACTGACCAACGCTCCGAACCAGAAGAGCGGCTACCAGTATGCTTACACCGTGTTTGGAAACCCGGCCATCGCAGCGCCAACTTGCTCTGCGCCGGGCTTTTATCAGTATGTTGTGACGGCTGTACCCCTCACCATCGGCTTCACCGGCAATCGCAGCTTCTGCAGTGATGAGCCGGGCGTCATCCATTACGACCCGACAGGTGTCGCGGCGGGCACGCCGGCGGCCTGCGAAGCGCTCCCTTCACTGCAATAAACCGGCAGCAGTTCCTGCTAGACTCGAAGGATGCGATTGGCATTCGTCGCGGCTCTCGTTTCGTTCAGCGCTTTTCCGACAGCGAAAACCACAGCGGATATCGTGCGCGCGGTGGAAGCGCGCTACGCGCATGCACATACGTTGGAAGCGAGGTTTTACGAGCGGTATCACGCTTCCGGCCAGCCCGCGGTGTCGGAATCCGGAACCGTGTATTTCTCAAAGCCGGGACGGATGCGTTGGGAGTATGAATCGCCGCAGTCGAAGCTGTTCCTGGTGGATGGCACCAACGTGTGGCTTTACGTGCCCGCCGATCGCACAGCCAGCCGCGCCAAGATGAAAGAAAGCGATGATTGGCGAACGCCGCTGGCGCTCCTTACCGGGAAAATTCATCTGGACCGGCTGTGCGGGAAGATCGCACTGGCGGACGCGCGCTCGGCGGATGATGGTCCGCTCGATCTGCGCGACCAGGTATTGAGCTGTTTGCCGCGGCCTGCAAAGGAAAACGACGAAGCGACGTTCCGGCAGATTCTTTTTGAGGTCGATCCGGAAGCGCATTTGGTGCGCGTTCTGATTCGCGAGCCGGGCGACACGGAAACGGAATTTCGATTTGGCGATTGGCGCGAGAATGTCGATGTTCCCGAGTCGAAATTTCATTTCGAGCCGCCGCCTGGTGTCTCGGTGGTCAATGCGGAAGATCTTGCCCGCGCGATCCGCTAGAGGACGCGCGTAAGCGGCGCAATGCCACGAGCGCCGGCGAGAGTTGTTTGTCAGTTCGCGGTAAGACGACTGATTGTCCGCTGACTGTCTGACGGGCTCCCCAAATCTTCTCTTCGACGTAGACTCGGAACTACTGCAGCTTTGCGTATTCGGCTTTGGCTTCTTTCAGGATGGGGATGTCGGGGTCGGCGTCTTTCCACAGCGCGAAGAAATCCTGATAGGCAGTGCGCGCGGCCTCCTTGTCGCCTGCAGAGGCAAGGGCACGTGCCAATCCAACTTCGGCGAGCGCGCCGATGGGCGAGTTCAGGACAATCCCACGATGGTTGAGGATTTTCTGGAACTCGGCCGCGGCCTCCTTTGCTTGGCCAGCAGCGAGGAATGCGTAACCACGAAAATAGACGGGACTAAGCGGTCCCACAGGAGGCGTCAGGCCACCAAGCTCGTACGGCTGGGCAGCCCGAAGAAGTTCGAGAGCCCTATCGGAATTGTGCCCGTTGACTTCCATGATGGCGCGAACTGTGGGTAGCCAGTAGGAATTCACAATCGTGTCTTCGGGATATTTCCCTGCCAAATCATCCACCATTTTTTGTGCCTCCGTGGTATCGCCGGCCCGCAGCAGGGCCAACGCGGCAATAGCCTGCACATAGCGACCCCGGGGGGCGAGTTGTAGGGCCGAGACGGCGGCTCGCCGGGCAAGAGAAGAATTCCCGACTTCAGCTTCCCGGAAGGCTTCGTCCACGGCCCAGCCAGCCGCAACTTCCCTTGTTGCGTTGCGCTGGGCTGACTCCACCGCCCGCTGCGAGTACTCATGGGCCTTTTTCAGACGGCCGTAGTACGCCTCGGTATCTGATTGCAGAGACAGCAAGAGGTCCTCGTAACCAGGCTTGCCCATGGCCAGGTCGAACTGCTTTTGCATGGCCTGCGTATCGTTCCGCAAGAAGGCGAGGCCGTAATAGCGGTCAGCGAAAGCCTCGGGATCGATTCCGTGTCCCAGCCCCTGGTCGAGAACGAGCTTGGCTTCGTCCAAGCGATTCAGAGCGAGGTAAGAATCCGCGAGGTTGCCAACGGTAATCGAGCTGTTTGGGTCCAGTCGAAGACCCTGCTGGAAGTCCAAAAGACCGCCTTGATAGTCACCCCGGGTCGTTTTGTCAGAGCCCGAATAGTTATAGACGCCCGGGTCGCGCGGGTAAGTCTGCTTCCAGAGCTCAGCGATCTGCTCGTCCTTCAGCAAGTCTCCTGTCACATAGGAGGATTCATCAATCGAGATTTTAAGCCGTTCGTGTTCCGTAACGCGGTCGCGAAGTTCGTAAGCGCGATGGGCATACTCGCCAGCCAAGGCAGATTCCCCAATGTTGCCGTACATGGCCGCCGCAATTGAGTATGCTCCCGCGAAATTGGGGTCGATTTCGATGGCGCGTTTGAAAAAGGGAATCCCTGCCGCACTCCCTTTCTCATCGATAGCCTTGAAGCCCAAGCTGAGGGCTTTCAATGCTTCCAGCGAATTTGTGGTCGCTTGCGGAAGCGGCGCGTCGAATTTTTGAACGGAAGCAAGTGACTCACCTAGTTTTCCTCGAAGATCCGCGGTAGCTTTCCCAAGCGCCTGAAGAACCTGATCTTTAGCGGGAGCGTTGGCGCCGACGCGCACAAGGGAAGCACCGGTAGAGCAATTCATGGCCTCGAGAGTGATTACGTACTGGCTGCCCAGTTGGGAGATGGTGCCCGTCAGCATGGCTTTCGATTGGAGGCGCTGGCAAACCTCTCGCCCCACGTCCTGGGCGAGTGGCGTATTCGATGGCCGCCCCATGTAGCGCAAAGTCTCTTGCACCTGTTGATCGGAGACGAGGCTCAAAAAAGGTGACTGCTGGAGCGAGACCGCCAGCGCCTGCTTAAGCGCATCGTCGAAGACGGGGTCGCCGGTTGTGTTCACAAAATCGGAGAGAAGGACGGTGTCTTTCTCGGTCAAAGGCGCTGCTGCACGCGGACGCAAGAAGAAAACTCCAGCGACCGCAGCGGCAATCACAACCACCGTGGCGGGAACCAGAATCTTCCAGAGCTTTTTCGTCCCGACGGCCGGAACTTCCGCGACTTTCACAGGAGCGGATGAACCAGCGGCCGGAACCGAACCTGATGACGGCACGGGCTGCTGGGCGGCAGGTCGAGAGCCTCCATCCTGCGCCGCCGTCACCGAACCCGAACCAGCCGGCGCGCCGTGCCGCGATTCCAAATCGCGTTTCACACGCTTCAGATCGGCCCGCATCTCCGCCGCAACCTGATAGCGCGTCTCGCGGTCTTTCTCCAACGCCTTGTTGATGATGTCGTCCAGCTTGGGCGGAAGGTCAGGATTTAAGCGGATCGCGGGAAGCGGATCGCGTTCCAGAATCGCGTTAAAGATGACCGCGGAGCTCTCTCCACGGAACGGCAACTGCCCGGTGGCCATCTCATAGAGAACGGATCCAAACGAAAACAAATCGCTTCGCGCATCCACTTCTTTCGCTCGCGCCTGCTCCGGCGACATGTAAGCGACAGTGCCGAGCGCTGCGCCAGGACTGGTGAGATGCTCCGCGCTCATTCCCGCCATCGCATCCACAGCGAGAGTGGCCTCGGAGCCCGCGGCTCCCCGCTTGGGGGTCTGTTTCGCCAGACCGAAATCCAAAATCTTCGCGTGTCCGCGTTTCGTCACAAAAATATTGGCAGGCTTAATATCGCGGTGGACGATCCTTTCCGCATGCGCAGCATCCAGTGCGTCCGCAATTTCAATGGCCAGTGCAAGGAGTGTCTCCACCTCCACGGGCTTTCCCGCAATCTGATGCTTCAGCGTCACGCCGTCGAGATACTCCATAACGATGTAGGCTTTGCCGTTTTCCTCGCCGATCTCATAGATCGTGCAGATATTTGGATGGTTCAAGGCAGAAGCCGCCTGCGCTTCGCGCTGGAAACGGGCCAAAGCTTGCGGGTCTCGAGCGACCTCATCAGGAAGAAACTTCAAGGCGGCTAATCGGTGCAGCGTCACGTCCTCGGCCTTGTACACCACACCCATTCCACCCCCGCCAAGCTTCTCGACGATGCGGAAGTGGGAAATGGTGCGGCCGATTAAGGAGGAGGAATCGACCATTGGGCGGACATGTTAGGTTGGAGCCGGAAGCAAGTCAACGAACACAGACTGCTTGCGGTCCTGCGGAGCCCCGCAAGCGAGATTGAGAGCCGCGGCTTCTTAAACGCCTCATTCCTGGCGCCCGCGTAAAGCTGAGATTCCGCTAGATTTCGAATATCAACTTGACCTACACTTTGCTTCCCGCAGCGCCAAGAAACCTTGCTAGATGCCATCTGTCAAAGATGCCGGATGGAAAGCGTGACACCAGGAGACAAAAATTGCTGCGAATAAACGACGAAGCTCCTAATTTCACCGCGGAAACTTCCCAAGGCACTATCAACTTCCACGAATGGATCGGCAACGGCTGGGCCATATTGTTCTCGCACCCTAAGGACTTCACCCCCGTGTGCACCACCGAATTGGGTTACATGGCCGGGTTGCAGCCGGAATTCGAGAAGCGCAATTGCAAAATCATCGGGTTAAGCGTGGATCCAGTAAGCAATCACAGCAAATGGGCGGTGGACATCGAAGAGACCCAGGGTCACAAAGTGAAGTACCCGATGATCGGCGACCCGCAACTTAAGGTGGCCAAGCTTTACAGCATGCTCCCGGCCGAGAGCGGAGAGACTTGCGAGGGACGCACGGCCGCCGACAATGCCGCGGTGCGCACCGTATTCATCGTGGGTCCGGACAAGAAGATCAAGCTGATGCTCAGCTATCCGATGAGCACCGGCCGCAATTTCGACGAAGTGTTGCGCGTGCTCGATTCCATGCAACTCACGGCCAAGCACAAAGTGGCCACGCCGGTGAATTGGAAGCAGGGCGACGATGTAATTATCCTGCCGGTGGTTTCGGACGAAGAGGCCAAGCAGAAGTATCCCGGCGGCTGGAAAGCGCCGCGGCCGTATCTGCGGATTGTTCCGCAACCGAAGTAGCGGCAAGCGATTGAGGGTGTAGCAGCGTGATCTTCAAGCAGTTCTATCTACCGTGCCTGGCACACGCTTCCTACTTTATTGGGGATGAGCAGACGGGCACGGCAGCGGTAGTTGACCCGCAGCGGGACACCGACCAATACATCGCCTTTGCCGCCGAGCACGCGCTGGAGATCAAGCATGTGCTGCTGACGCATCTGCACGCCGATTTCGTGGCCGGGCATTTGGAACTGCGCGATCGCGCCGGCGCGAAAATTTATCTCGGGGCTGCGGCCAAAGCAGGCTACGCGTTTACTCCACTTCACGACGGCGAAAATCTGGAATTCGGGCGTGTGCGCCTGAAATTTTTGGAGACCCCGGGACACACGCCGGAGTCCATTTCCATCCTCGTTTACGATCTCGCGGGCAGCGACGCACAGGCGCAAGCCGTACTCACCGGGGATACTTTGTTTATTGGCGATGTCGGACGGCCCGACCTGCGTGCGGCGTTAGGTTGGTCGGCAACTGAGCTGGGCAGCCGCTTGTATGATTCGCTGCACAACAAATTGCTGGCGCTGCCGGACCAAATCCTGGTTTATCCAGCGCACGGGGCGGGTTCGCTGTGCGGAAAGGCTCTCAGCAAGGAGACGGTGTCAACGCTGGGAGAACAACGCCGGTTGAATTATGCGCTGCAGCCGATGAGCAAGGAAGAATTCATCCAGATTGTGACGGCCGATCAACCGGACGCTCCGCCGTACTTCACGTATGACGCGGTTTTGAACAGCGAAGAGAGGCCCACGCTGGACGAAGCGCTGGCGCGGGGGATGAACCCGCTGACCCTCGACGCTGTGCTGGCGTTGCAAGCGCAAGGGGCGCAGATTCTTGATACGCGCGACGCCGACGAATTCGCGGCGGCGCATCTGGCAGGCAGCATCAATATCGGCCTCATCGGGCAATACGCCACTTGGGCAGGAACTGTGCTCGACCGCGCGCATCCGATCGTAATCATCGCCGACCCGGAGCGGGAGAATGAATCGGCGATTCGCCTGGGGCGCATCGGTTTCGATCACGTGGCAGGATATTTGCAGAATGGATTACTCAGCCTGAAATCGCGGCCGGAATTGATCGCCTCCACCGAGCGCCTCAGCGCGCCATTCGCTGCGGAGCTACTATCCTCGGCGGAGCCGCCGGTGACTATCGACGTGCGCGCGCCGCGGGAGCGCGAGCAGAAACACATTCGCGGCAGCTTGAGTTTCCCGCTCAATCGTCTTCTGGAAAATATAAAGACGCTTCCGAAAGACCGCCCGCTGCTGGTCTATTGCGCGGGCGGTTACCGCTCGTCCATCGCCGCAAGCTTACTGCAAGGTAGCGGATTTGGTCCGGTGAGTGAAATTGCCGGCGGCATTGCAGCATGGGAGGCCGCGAAGTTGCCCGTTAGTACTTCGCCAGCTTAAGAAGACAGTGCCAATTTTTGAGAAGGGCAGCGTGGTCTTCGCGAAACTTCATTCCAGCCGGCAGTAGCAGTAGAGGAATTGCTGTGTTCTTCCCGATGGCGTCTGGTGCAGCTCCTTCGAACTCTCCACTAAACGGAAGCTTCCGCCGAACTCGTCGTGAAGCGAGTCGGCGTCGTAGCGCATCACTTCCAACCCACTGCATTTCGTAGGACCTTCCGGTCCGAATGTGCTGACGATTACGTGGCCACCTGGCTTGACGGCGCGAGCGACCTGACGAACGTAGGCGATACGCTCCTTTTGTGTGGTTAGAAAATGAAATACGGCGCGGTCGTGCCAGAGGTCGTAGGCGCGCGGTTCGAGCCCGATTTCGAGGATATCTCCCACCAGCCAACGCACCTGGTCTGCCGCCGGACCCATGCGCCTTTTTGTGACTTCGATAGCGGTCTGCGAAACATCGAGTACGGTGAGGTTTTTGTAACCGCGAAGAAGAAGGTCGTCAACCAGCGTCGATTCTCCGCCGCCAATGTCAACGATGTTGGCGGAGCGGGATGCCGCTGCGCGCTCAATCAGTGCGAGCGACGTTTCCAGATGCGCTCGGTACCAGCTGACGGATTCGGGCGCCTGGGTTGTATAGATTTTGTCCCAATGTGTCTTTGGGTCCACGGAAGCGTAGCCTCTACTTCATAGGCGGGATTAGAACTCCGCTCAATTCGGGAGTCAAGCCGTCAGACTCGCTCACCGAGACGCTTGTAGTGCCGGTGTCGTGTTGGGTACGGAAAATGGTGCGCTAAGGCAAAGATTTCGGGCCTGGGCGCATCTTGTAGAAGGTGCCCCGACCTCCACGCGCATACCGTTGTGTTTCCCAGCCCATCTCGGGCCGCTATTTCAGTACTAGCAGCAGTAGTATTGGCGGCGGGATGGGCGGAGTAGGGGATGTGCTAAACTTTGAGCCTGTGGAAATCTTAGTTTTGGGAAAGCCTTCGCTTAATGGCTGAGTACGTCTGCAAAATTGCCGATTCGACCGGGCGCGTTTTCGAGCAGGTTGAGACGGCGCTGTCGGAGAATGAAGCCCGGCATCGGCTGTCCGAGCGCGGCTTCTACGTTTATTCCATCAGCCGGAACCTGGGGCTGGCTACGCGGTTCCGACGGTCGGGTGCCAGCCGGCTGCTGCGCGGGCAGGACTTCCTGATCTTCAATCAGCAATTCAATACTCTTATTAAAGCCGGACTGCCGATTTTGACGGCGCTGGATTTGCTCGCTGAACGCGCTGCGGCGCCACGACTGCGGCCGCTGCTTGCGGATGTGCGCGAGCGAGTGCGCACCGGAGCGCTGCTATCCGAGGCGCTGGTGGCGCAGGCCGTATTCCCGCCGGTTTATACGACTTCGGTGATGGCGGGAGAGAAGAGCGGCAGCCTGAGCACGGTACTGGACCAATACATCGCTTACCAGCGCACCACGACATCGTTTTTCAGCCGTTTGAAGAACGTGTTGATCTATCCCAGCATTTTGATCGTGATGGTTGTGGTGGTTTTGTCTTATCTGGTTACGTTTGCCGTGCCGCGGTTTGCGGAACTGTATAAAGAGCTGAACGTACAGTTGCCGACGATCACGCGCATCGTGCTGGCGATTTCGTTGCCGTTGCGCGATTACATCGTGTTTGTGATTGCGGGAATCGCGATTGTCGGGACGCTGGGATTTCTTTGGGCGCGCAGCGAGCATGGGGCGCTGGTGATCGATCGCTTGAAACCAAAAGCTCCGGTGATCGGCAATATCTGGCTGAAGGCGCAGATTGCGCAATTCGTGCGCACGCTTTCGACGCTGCTTGCCGGGGGCTCACCTTTGGTGACGGCTCTCGATACTTCGGCGGACGCCATGGGCAGCAAGCTGATTTCGACTTCGGTTAGAAAAGCGGCAGCGCAGGTGCGCGAAGGCGTTCCCCTGCACACGGCGCTGGCAGAAACAAAAGTGATGCCCGATCTGGCGCTGGAAATGATTGAGGTCGGCGAAGCTTCCGGAGCGTTGGCGCCGATGCTGACCAGCGTGGCGGAATTTTACGAGCAGGAAGTAGATTTGAAACTGACGGCGATCCTGGCGTGGATCGAGCCCGCAATCCTGGTGATTATGGCCGCGGTAATCGCGTTCATCTTGATTGCTCTCTATCTGCCCATGTTCTCTTTGACCGCCGGTACGGTGCAGGGGTAAAGGCGATGAGCGCTACAAACCGCAATCCCACTCCTCCAAACCAGCCGGATGCCGCGGCTGAAATGGAGAAGAGCCGGCGACTGGCGGAGAGGTATCGCTGCTCGTTCATCGATCTGAAAGATCAGCGCATTGATCCGGAGTTGTTCCGCAGCATCCCGGCGGAATTGATGTTCCGATACAACTTCGTGCCGCTCGAGGCGCACGACCACTCCTTGGCGATTGCAGTCTCCGATCCCAGCCAGGTGTTGGTGAATGACGAGCTTTCACTGCTGCTGGGCAAGAAACTGCAAATTAAGGTCGCCACGGCCACGCAGATTGGCGACATCCTGAAACGCACGGAGCAGTCGCAGCGCGTGCTGGATCAGGCTACGGAAGGATTTACGCTCACGGTCGTCACCGAAGACGAGGAGAGCGAAGAAAACATAACCATGGAGAAGCTGACGCGCGATACCGGCGTCAGTCCCGTGGTGCGCCTTGTGGATACCGTGATTTTCACCGCGCTGGAACGGCGCGCGTCGGATATTCACATCGAAACCGGAAATACGGAAGTGGTGGTGAAGTACCGCATTGACGGCGTGCTGCAGCATGCCATGGCGCCGCTGGGCAAAGAATGGCATGCCACGATTCTTTCGCGCATTAAGGTGATGAGCGAATTGGATATTGCCGAGCGCCGCGTGCCGCAGGACGGCCGTTTCCGCGTGCGCTACAAGGGGCGCTTCATTGATTTCCGCGTTTCGATCATGCCTTCGATTCATGGCGAAGACGCGGTTTTGCGCGTGTTGGATAAGGAGACGCTCAGCGAGAAATTCCGCAATTTGACGCTGGACGTGGTGGGATTCTCGGCTGAGGAGCTGAAGCATCTTCGAAGGTACATTCGCGAGCCTTACGGCATGGTTTTGGTCACCGGTCCTACTGGATCGGGAAAGACGACCACACTCTACGCGGCGATCAATGAAATCAAGAGCGACGAAGATAAGTTCATCACCATTGAAGACCCCGTCGAATATCAGGTGCGCGGGATTACCCAGATTCCAGTGAACGAAAAAAAGGGGCTGACGTTTGCGCGCGGATTGCGGTCGATTTTGCGCCATGATCCCGACAAGATCATGGTGGGCGAAATCCGCGACCAGGAAACGGCGCAGATTGCCATTCAGTCGGCGCTTACCGGGCACTTGGTGTTCACAACCGTGCACGCCAACAACGTTACTGATGTGATCGGGCGCTTTATTAACATGGGAGTCGAGCCTTACAACTTTGTTTCGGCGCTCAACTGCATTTTGGCACAGCGCCTGGTGCGTCTGATTTGCGAGAATTGCAAGAAGCCGGTACATTACGCCCCGGACCAACTCGAGGAAGTTGGATTAAATCCGAACATGTGGGCGAATGTGCCGCTGTATGAAGGCTCCGGATGCCTGGAATGCAGCGGGACTGGCTATCATGGCCGGACGGCGATCTGCGAATTGCTCGATCTATCGGATCGGATTCGCGAAATGATTATCGCGCGGCGGCCGACTTCGGAGATCAAGCGCGCGGGCAAAGAAGAAGGGATGGTCTTTCTGCGGGATTCCGGTTTGGATAAAGTGCGTTCCGGGCTCACGACGATACGCGAGATCAACAAGGTGACCTTCCTTGAGTAGCTTTACGGATGCTTCCGCTGCGGTAAGCAAGCCGAGTCTCTGGGGCCGTTTTTCGAACTGGCTTGACGCCATGCCGCACCCGGTGAGCGTGTGCGAAATCGCCGGGGATCATGTTTCCGCGGCGCGCTGGAGCGGGACCGGAGGACTGGACGTTGCGGCGGTCGAGGCGTTGGAGCCGGGCGTGGTGCACCCTTCGCCAGTGGATGCCAATGTCGCGAATCCTGCGGAGCTGGCTGCGACGGTGCAGAGGGTATTGGATCGCGCGGGAGTCCGCGGCCAGATGATGGCATTGCTGATCCCTGATCCCGCGGTGCGCGTTTTCATTTTGCCATTTGAGAATCTGCCGCGGCGGCCGGAAGAATATTTGCCGCTGCTGCGCTGGCGGTTGAAGAAGAGTGTGCCTTTTGATGTGGATGATACGGTGATTTCTTCGATGCGCCAGACGGGGCGCGGCGGAAGCCTCGAGGTGATTACCGCGATCACGCGGAAATCTATCATCCGTGAGTATGAGACGGCGCTGGAAAGCGCTGACGGCGTGCCGGGCGTGGTGCTGAGTTCCACATTTGCGTGCTTGCCTTTGCTGGATGAAACCACCGGCGCGATGCTGGTGCGCGTGGCGGGGACGAATCTTACGACCGCGATCGTGCGCGGAAATAATCTCTGCGTATATCGCTCGACGGAAATGGCCGGGAGCGATCCGGCACATTTTGACGCGCGGTCGATCCTCGACGAGATTTTTCCGGCGGTGGCGTACTATCAGGATACGTGGGGCGGGGAATTGGAGCGCGTGCTAGTGGCGGGATTCGGCGAGCGGGAAGATGCGATTCGCGCCGCGATATCGGAGGAATTGCACGCAACGGCGCTGGCGCTGACGGACGGTGAAACGTCGCGGGGACTTTCCGGCGATGCTCGCGATTTGATCGCGCGGGGCGGGGAAGCGTTGGTGGGATGGATGGCCAACGGGAAATGACGATTTCAGGCGGGATGCAGAATAAATGAAGCTGAACCTCAATCTGGCGACAGCGCCGCTGGTTAACAACCGGCGTTTCCTGGCGGGTGCGGGGCTGGCGGGCATTGCGGCGCTCGTGGCCCTCGTTGTGCTTTCGCAGCTTACGTATTCGACTTGGCGCGCCAATCGCGCGATTCGCACGGACATTTCACGAATCGAGAAGGAAATTGCAGTGCAGACTTCGCGCCAGCAGGATCTGGCGCGACAATTTGAGTTGCCGCAGGCCAGGCAGGTGTTCGACCGTTCGAATTTCCTCAATTCGCTGATCGAGGCGCGGACTTTTCCGTGGCCGAAGATTTTTGAGGATTTGGAGAAGACGCTGCCTCCCGGCGTGCGAATCATCAGCATCGCCCCGCGGCTGGAAGGCGGGCGCGCGCTCATCAAGCTCACCGTTGGCGCGATGGACGACGCTTCGAAGGTGGAATTTCTGCAGAAGCTAGAGAAATCGTCGGAGTTTACGGGGATTCGCGTGAGCGACGAGAAATATAACGATAAACCGGCGGACCGCGGAACCACAAACGATCACATCGTGGTGTCGCTGGAAGCGTGGTATTCAACCACATGAACTGGATGTCTCGATCTCGAGGGTGGAAAAACGTAGTCCTCGCCGGGCTCGGCGCGCTGGTGCTGGTGGATTTGGGACTGGCAGTTTTTCTGTGGCACCTGCGGCAAACCGATCCTACGGACCTGAGCCGGCAGCGCACGGAGCTGCAGACCAAAACCAAGCTGTTGAAGGCGGATGTGGCGCGCGGCGACGCCATCCTCAAGGAAATGCCAAAGGTGGGCGATCAGGCCAGCAGCTTTTACGAGCAGCAATTGCCGCCGGCTACGGCTGGATATTCGGCGCTGGTGGCCGATCTGGGCGAGATCGCCACGAAGGCCGGATTGCGGACCACGTCCACGGCGTTTCAGGATCATGAATTGAAGGATCGCGGCGTTACTGAAATCCAGATTCAAGAGACCGTGGAAGGCGATTACAGTTCGGTGATGAAGTACATCCAGGGGTTGGAGCGCTCGCGCAATTTTTATCTTTTAAGCGATTTGGGATTGGATACCTCGGAGACGGGGATTTTGCATTTGAAGCTGCTGTTGAGAACTTATTTTCGAACCTGAGATATGTCGCCAAAGGCACAACGCTACGTGCTCGCTGTGTTGGTCGTGGTGCTGGGGCTCGTCTATTTTCTCGGTCGCGGCGGCTCGGGTACTGGAATCATCGGAACCACACCGGACGCAAAATTCGAGCCGCTCAAGGTGGAAGACCCGGCGCTGCGCGTGTACGAGCTGGAAAATGTGCGCAAAGCAGAATACAAGGGCGCCGAGCACAATATTTTTGCGTATGGGCCTCCGCCGCCGACTGCCGCGCAGGTGGCAGCGAAAGAGGCGGAAGAGAAGCGGCAGAATTTTGTTGGGCCGAGACAGCCTCCGCCGGAGCCTGCGCTGGTTGTGCCCGCTACTTTTTTTGGATATGCCACAAATCCGAAAACGAAGAATCGCCTGGCATTTTTCAGCACGCCGGATGATGTATTCATCGTCGGCGAGGGCGGCATGCTGCTCAACCGCTATCGCCTGATGCGCATCGGAAATGTGTCCGCGGATTTCGAAGAAGTCGGCAGCGGAAAGCACGCCACCTTGCAGATGACGCAGCCTGCCGAGGAAGCCCCGGGCCAGCCGGGAACGCCGCCGCCGGCACCGCAGCCGCAATCGCAATGAGCGCTCGCCAAGCCAACTCGGTCCGTCGTGCAGGCCGCCACTCGCGGATCGTGCCGGCGCGCCATCGTTCCGGCGAAGCCGGCTACACCATGCTCTTTGCCGTGTTTCTCGCTGCTACCATGCTGATTTCGCTTTCCGTGCTCACGCTCAATATCATCACCCAGGGCCAGCGCGAAAAAGAGGAAGAGATGGTCTGGCGCGGGCATCAGTACGAGCGCGGCATCCGCCGTTACGTGCAGAAGTTCGGACGCTATCCGGGAAAAGTCGACGACATGGTGAAGGCCACCAGCGGCGTGCGCTACATGCGCGAGGCCTACAAGGACCCCATGAACAAGGAAGACGGTTCATGGCGCTTCATTTACGTTACGCCGGCCGGAGCATTGATCGGCAGCGTGCGTTACACGTCACTCGTGCAGATGGCCTTGATGGATAAGATGATGCAGATGGGCGGCGCGGCGATGGCCGGAATGGGCGGTATGCCCGGCGTGGGCGGATTCCAAAAGCGGGAATGCAAGGGATGCAGGGAATGCAGTCGCTGCAGGGAATGCAAGGAACGGGCGGCGCGAGCCCCTTCGGCCCCGCATCTGGATTTGGCGGGGGGAGCTCGTTCGGCGGGCAAAACTCATCCTCGGCGTTCGGGCAACAAGGGAATCAAGGCGGCACGAATCCCGGGGGGATGAATCAGAATCCGACAGGGAGCATGGATTCCTCCGGAAATCCCGTGGGAAATCCAGGTGCCGGCCAGAATCAGCCGAGTTTCCCAAGCGGCGGAAATCAATCGGGATTTGGCAATCAACCTGGATTTGGCGCCGGGAACGGTATGCAGCAATCGGGCAGCGCCTTCGGCTTTTCGTCTCCTGGCAGCACCACGGGGCAATCCAGCAGCGATACGTTGGGGCAGATGAGCGTGCTGGGCGGGAGTATTACCGGTGTCGGCAGCAAAATCGAAAAACCGTCGCTGAAAGTTTACAAAGGCGCTAAGAAATATAAAGAGTGGGAATTCATCTTCAATCCGATTGAGCAGCAGGCCCAGGCCATGGGCGGCGGTGGCGCTTCGATCGGCGTTCCCGTCGGGCAACCCGGAGCGGGATCATCGTTCGGCGGTCCCGGCAATGGAATGGGCAGCAGTCCCTTCTCGCCGACGCCTACGGGTCCAGGGCAGCCTCCATCGAATACCCTGCCGCCGACTTCGCAGCCGTAGAGCTCTCGCCAGCATTAATCTACCAAGCACTTCATCCGACATGATATTGAAAAGAGATGACGGCGTCACTGTCGTTCCGGGGAGCGCAGCGACGAGGAGCTGTTCCGTAAGCTGCTAGGGCTGGATATTCGCCTTGGACTTCGCGGTGACTTGCGCATATCGCGCGGTGATGTGCTTCACGTAATTGCGTGTCTCGGCGTACGGCGGAACGCCGCCATATTTGCTGACCACGTCGGGGCCGGCATTGTAAGCGGCCAGCGCCAGCTTCAAGTCGCCACGATAGTGATCGAGCAGTTCCTTCAAGTAGTGCGTGCCGGCATCAATATTTTGGGCCGGATCGAAGACATCGCGCACGGCAAAGCGCGTCGCCGTGACGGGCAGCAATTGCATCAGTCCGGCTGCGAGCCGCGAGGAAAGCGCGCGCGGATTGAAATTGGATTCTTCAGCAATCACGCAGGTAATCAAATTTTCATCCACTCCGTGCTTTCTTGCCGCGGCGCGAATGATTTCGCTGTAAGGCCCTACGGCCGGCGGCGGTGTGGGATTGGGCTGAAACACATCTTCCGGCTCAATGGAAACGATTTCGCTCGCGGGCATATCCACGCGGCCTCCAGAAACGGTCAGGCGCATTGTGTCTCCGACTTGCTCGTAGCCGGTGATATGCAGCCGCTCGCCGGAGCGCAGCACGGCGTAATCGGCGCGCGCGCCGGAAGCCGCGAGCAGAATCAGGGCAGGGATTAAGGCCAGTCGCTTCATGCGTTCTCTGCTTGGATGCTCATTCTCCGAAAGCGTATGTCCGGATGGCAGCCGCCAGGCCGGCTTCATCGTTCGTCAGCGTCACCGGCCAGCCACGCGATTTTAACTCCGGAACGCTATTGCCCATCACCACGGGATAGCCGGCGAATTCCAGCATTTCGTGATCGTTCCAATTATCGCCTACGGCCATGACTTCGTCGCGGGCAATGCCGCGGCGGCGTGCCCATTCCTCAAGAGTCGTGCCCTTCGAGCACGCCGGGCTGATCACGTCGAGGATGGAGAAATTCTTGGACTCGTATTCGGTGATCGCCAGTGAATATTGGCCGGCGGCCGGCAGTGCTTGGAGGATTTTATGAACGCTGCGCACGCTCTCAAAGGGACCCGTAAACATCACCTGAATTGGGTCGTCTTCGTCGAGGCACGATTCGAGCGGCGCGACCTGGGAGATGAACTCGCTGTTGCGCTCGTAGTATTGGTGTCGCACCGGATCGTTCCAATCGATGTGCTCCAGCATAATTTGCCGCGCTTTGGGCCGATCGAAGATGACCGCGGCGCCGGAGCGGTACTCGCGCGTTGATTCCAGAACCAGTTTTGCAACAGCGCGCGGGAGCAGGTGGCGCAGATGCGTTTCGCCGGAGAGCGATTTAATGAGCGCTCCGTTGTTCACGATCAGAAGAAGCTCGCAGTTTAGCTGCTCGGCCACGGGGCGCGCGAAATCAAAGCGCCGCCCAGTGACCAGCACGACTTCAATCCCGCGCGCGGCCGCCTCCACAATCGCCTTGCGGTTGGCCTCGGGAATCCGCCAGCGGCTATCGAGCAGAGTGCCGTCAATATCCATGGCCAGCAGCTTTACGGGCATCTTGCAATTTTAGCAAGCCGGGTCGCGTTGCGGTTGGTTTGTTCCTAGCGTTCATCTTTCCAGATAGCAGCCGCATTGGACGCATTGCTACCGCGCGCCGCTCTGCTAAAATAAATCGATCCGGTGGGCGGCTAGCTCAGCTGGGAGAGCGCCTCGTTCGCAACGAGGAGGCCGGGGGTTCGAATCCCCTGCCGTCCACCAAATCTCGCGTTACAATCCGCCAAAAGTGGCGCCGTCATTCGGCGGCCGGAATTTTACTCCCAAGGGCGCTCGACCGCGGACCCAAGACTTCTGCGGTAATTGTCTAACACACCGCCGCAAACGTCATACGAGCAGCTGGGGTGGAGCGTCCCGGTCAGACCGGGAAGGCCGGGGGTTCGAATCCCCTGCCGTGTACCAAATCTCCGCCGGTTCTAGTTTCGTGCGCATCACAAGTTTCCCGCGATAGTACGCTCGTACCATCGACCGTCGCAGAGTGCGACCGCATGCTTGAAGTGCATTTGAATCTTCGATTTCGCAGGAGCAGCGGGTTAGGACCATGGGCGCGTCAAATTCATCCCCAATTCTGCCGAATCGCAGTTTTCATACGGCACCGGAGGCGAAGCCGAACGACCGCCGACGTGCCGCACGCGCTTCCGTGCTGATTCCCGTACGCGTGCGCCCTGTGCGCTTCACGGACGGGAACTTCGAAGATGTGACTTCGACCGTAAACATTTCTCGCGGCTGCCTTTACATAACCACATGGCGCGACTCCTACTATCGCGGCATGCGCGTATTGGTCACTTATCCTTACATTTCGTCGGGGAAAACGAGCGGTTGGGAGTATCTGGGCGAGGTAGTGCGGCTGGAGACGCAACCCGACGGAAGATTTCGTGTCGCAGTGAAACTGCAATTCGTAATGCAATCGGCGCCGAGCCCCAGGCTCGTGACGCTATAAGGACTCGATAAACCTACCCTATGATTCATAAACTTTCTTCGGATCCGATCATGCTAGCGATGTTTGGAGCGGCGCTAATTGCCGCTTCTATTGCGCTACGTATCCTTGTCGCTCCGAGTACTAACGGGCCGCAGAGCTAGCGAGCTCAATTCTAAGAACCCAAGCGGAGTTCCACTGCTGGACGATCGTTGCTGGCTTGCATAGCGGAAAAGGATTTAGCCTTCGAATAGGCGAGCTAGGAACGCCGGCGGGAAGGGAATTAGTGTTCCTTCTCGGTGGTTACTGCTTCTGCGTCGGGAGCGCCCGGTAGTTCGGGTTCTTCCAGCCGCGGCTCGGCTAAATCGCCTAACTCCACACGCAGATTGTTGGGATTGGTGGCATAGGAGATGCCGGTCGGGAAATCGATCGTGCCATCCCGAATCAGGCGTTCGATGACCATGTCGAATGTCTGCATGCCTTCGTTATCGCCCGCCTTCATGGCATCCACAATCGAGCGCGAATCGCTTTCGCCTTTCGCCACGTAATCCCGCGTGCGCATGGTCGATTTCAGGATTTCGACCGCTGCGATCCTCCCGGATCCGTCCATCTTTGGAATCAGGCGCTGGGCCACGATGAAGCGGAACATGCGTGCCAGGCGGGAGCGAATGGTGAGTTGCTCATTCAGCGGAAACGCACCGACGATGCGCTCCACGGTTTTTGCGGCATCGATGGTGTGCAGCGTGGAAAGGACCAGAATGCCGGTTTCGGCAGCTTCGAGAGCCGTTTCGATGGTCTCTTTGTCGCGCATTTCACCGACAAGAATGACTTTGGGCGCCTGACGCAGCGCGGCGCGCAACGCAGCCGCAAAACTCGGCGTGTCGCTGTACAGCTCGCGCTGGTGAATCGCAGCGCGTTTATGCGGATGCAGGAACTCGATAGGATCCTCAATCGTGAGGATGTGGCAGGCTTTATGCTCGTTGATGCTGTCCACGATGGCCGCAAGTGTGGAGGATTTGCCGGAACCGCTCGGGCCGGTCACCAGAACGATGCCGTTGCGCAAGTCGGCGATTTCCGCGAGTTGCGGGGGCAGGTTCAGGTCTTTCAAGCCTGGAATTGTGTTGGGAATCACCCGCATGACGATGGCGCAACTGCCGCGTTGCGTGAAGATGTTGACGCGAAAGCGGCAAAGCTTCGGCACGGCATAAGAGAGATCGCAGGAGCCCTCTTCGCGCAATTTACGGACGAAATCCTGATTTCCGCCGATGATATCCGCCGCGATTCGAGCGGTATCCTCGGATGTTAAGACATTGATTCCGGGCAGATTGAGCTGCAGCAACTGGCCATTGACCTCGGCCATCGGCGCGCGGCCCGGCGAGAAGATCACGTCGCTGGTGTGCTTGGCGATCTCCAGCATCTGGCGGATTAGTTCGGGCGTAGGCATCATGCGATGTACGGGCCCGGGCGCCTGAACGGGTTTCTGTTTTGGACTTTCCCCGAGAGGGTTGGGGGTGTCCATGGGTACACTCCTAGGACTTAATCTTCGCTCTCAGTCTGAGACGGAAGGCTGCTGGTGACCATAGAGCAGAAGTACAGGTGTGGCTTAAGGATTAGCGCGGGGCCGATCTATGCATCTAGGTGGTGCAGGGAGTCCGGGGCTGAATCGATCGGGTGCTCCGCTACAGAGATCTCGACTACGGCGGGGAGCGTAATTCGGAACGTAGCGCCGCCTCCTCGGCGATTGAAACACTCAATCTTGCCGCCGTGCTCCTGAATGATGCCGTAGGAGATGCTCAGGCCGAGGCCCGTGCCTTTGCCGACCGGTTTCGTGGTGAAGAACGGATCGAATACGTGATTGGGGGATTTAATTCCCGGTCCGGTGTCGGAAAACTCAAGAATGACGTTGGATTCCTTGTGGGTAGCACGAATCGTGAGCGTGCCGCCGCCGACCTCTTCCAGGGCATCAATGGCGTTATCTACCAGATTAAAAAACACCTGCATCAGTTGATTGGCGTCGCCGCGCACGGGCGGAAGCGATTCTGGTGCAGCGAATTCCGTGTGGATGCCCTTGCCGCGCATGTCCAGACTGCTCAAATTGAGGGCGCTGGTGATGACCTCCGCGATGTCGAGAAGCGCGACTTCCGGAGGGACGCGGCGGGCGAAGCTGAGCAGGTTAGCGACAAGCGTTTTGATCCGTCGCGCAAGAGCGGCGGTTTTGTCGGCCAATGCCTGCTGTTTTTCGGTGAGCCCGCCTTCGCTGGCCAGCAGATCGGTGTAACCGAGTATGCCAGTCAGTGGATTATTGATTTCGTGGGCTGCGCCGGCGGCCAATTGGCCTAGAGATACGAGCTTCTCTGTCTGCACCATTTGCGACTGTAGATGCCTCAGGTTCTCCAGTGCGTCCTGGGAGGCTTTCAGGAGGCGCTCGCGATCGCGATCAACGAGTCGCTGGCGCACGAAGACCAGAAGACCGGCGACGACCAAGGCAATCTGCGTTACGGCAATTTGAAAATTACGTACCGCGGGCGGAGCCTGGCGTGACAGCGATGCGTAAATGGCCATTAAAGGCATGGAGAAGACAGCGATAAGTGCCAGCCGGGCGGGCCAGGGGCTGATTTGCTTTGAGACGTGCGCAAAACCTTCGCTCTTGCGATTAGAATCCAGCGCCACCAAACCGGCAGTGCCCCACCAAACCAATGCGGCGACCAGTGGGATGTCGTAAGGGCTGCCCGTGTAATAGAGGTTCTTGCCGATGGCCTCGTTGGAGACGTACACGCCTACGGCAAACAACAATGCGGCGCAGCAAAGATGAGCGTAGATCGTGCGCCAGCGGCCTCGCGCTTGAAAATAGAGAACCGCCAATCCTCCCGCAAGGAACAGATTTTGCACGCCTTCGAGCGAATCGAAGGCGCTGTCGTAACGGGCTACGTCCAGCGAGACGTATTGCCACGGGATAACGATGAACAGGTACAGGAAGACCCACCAGAGAAGCAACAGGGTGCAATTGATGTAGCTAAGATGCATTCGCAGGTCGTCGCGGCGGTCATGCGGCCGCAGCGCTAACGCGCCGATCATCGGCACGGCGTGTAGGAACAAAATCACGTCGCCGATGTAGGGATCGGGTATCTGGCGGCGCTGAAAAGCCTCGAGATACGTCCATAGAAACTGGCCCGCCGTCCAGGACGCGACTCCGAGCCCGAAAAGGACCCAGAAGGCTTGGCTGCGTCGCGGAGGGTGGATGGCGTTGGCGAGGATGCACACCGAGGCGAAAGTTGCGGCAACAGACATGGCCAAGTCGCCAAACATGGTCAGGCGTGGCCCAGGAGGCACCAGAACGGCGCACGCGGTGAAGGTGCCGCAGAATATCAACCAGCCCGTCGCGATCAGCCAGTTGAGCGTCGGGCGCGAGGGAGCAAGGTCCGTCGAAATGGGCAGTTGTAGAGGCGCCTGGCTCATGAAGGGGGAAGAACTCGCCTGCATAAGATTAAGATTGGGCGTGGCTTAAGGGGATACGCCAATTCAAAAGCTAGTTCCAGTACTGCAACAGCATGACATTAGCTGAAGTTCAAAGGAAGGCGCTCACGCACGACGAAATCCGCTCTATTGGTGGATCGGTTCGTTACGCCAAACTAACGGCTGGCCTGCCAGATATCAGGGCTGAGGGGAGTTCAGCGCCTGCCTCTGGGCGACGATCTTCCTGGCATTTTCGTATAAGGCCTTGGCGCGCGGAATGGCGTTTACCGCCTCGGCGAGCTGCGGATCGTTCTCCAACTCAACTTTGTAGCCTTCGTTCACGCCGAATACGGACGTCAGGACTTCACGCTTGATTCGCCATTTGAGCCAGTCGAGATTGGTGTGGATGTCGTCATCGCTGTAACGGATGTGCTCTTTGTCGAGGTAATGGCGCAGATCTTCGATGACCGCATCGTCGGTGGTGAAGTCCTTTGTAATCTCAGGTTTCTGTCCGAGGTAGGACCGGGTGAAATCGCCGACGCCTTGTGGGAACGGATAGAACACTCCGCGGTGGATCAAGGTCTCCTGAAACGGATTGAGTTTGGGCGAGGGCACGACAATATCGGGAGTAATTCCGCCCTGCCCGAATACCTGGCGGCCGCTATCCGTAAGCTTAACTTCGGGCTGACGGGGCGGCTTGGGGTTGTAGTGATAGTCGTAGAGGGAGACATTTTTGTAATCGCGCTGAATCAGGCGGCCGCTCGGCGTGTAGTAACGCGCGACCGTCAATAGCATCGCCGTGTTTTCGCTCAACGGGAATTGTGTCTGCACGAGCCCTTTGCCGAAGCTCGTTTCTCCTACTACCAGACCGCGATCATGATCTTGCATGGCGCCGGCAACGATTTCCGAAGCGGAGGCGCTTTGGCCGTTAATCAGGACGATCAACGGCACGGTGACGCCCTGATTGCCGCGAACTGCGTAGAATCTGCGTTCCGGAGCGGAACGCCCATGGAACGAAACCACCAGCTGATTCTTCTCGAGGAACATGTCGCCGATACCTACGGCTTGTTGCAACAAGCCGCCACCATTGCCGCGGACGTCGAGAATCATGCCTTCGAGATGGGAAACGTCCAGGTCCTTGAGAGCGGTGGCGAGATCCGCGTCGGTGGTTTCATTGAATGCCGAGACTCGCGCGTAGCCGATTCCCGGCTTGACCATCGTGTAGAAATCCACGCCGGGGCGGGGAATTTCGTCGCGGATTACGCTGACCTCGATAGGCTTTTCCCAGCCTTCGCGACCCAGGGTGATCTTGACTTGCGTTCCTTTGGGACCTTTCAATAGCTCCGCGACTTGCCCGGTATCGAGGCCTTCGCAGGATTTGTCGTCAACCTTCAGAATAATGTCGCCGGGGCGGATGTGGGCTTTGTAGGCCGGCGAGCCGACCATCGGGGCGACCACATAAGTGTAATTCTCGCGGGGAGCTACCGTCATCCCCACGCCGTAATAGCGGCCCTGCTGCTCTTCCTTGAAGCTGGCGTATTGCTTGGGATCGAAGAAGTAGGAGTGCGGATCGAGGACGCGCAACATATTGGGAATTGCACCGTCATACACAGCTTTATCCGTATCAACTGGTGTGGCGTAATTTTTCTCGACGATCGAAAGAACCTTCGTGAATGACCGGTAGGAATCCTGGATGTCGCCGGCGCTTGCGCCCGTGGCGCCGACGGGATGTCCGTAAAGCCCGCCGGCGATCGCGGAGATTGCCAGCACGCCGATAAAAAGCATTAGCCCGCGCTTAGGTGATTCCATCTGGTTTTGTTCCTCCGCGCCCCGCACTTCGTCAGTATAGCATACCCATTTGAGGCGGTTTGACAGCGCTATAGCCCTACTCTATGATGCGTTCGAAGGCCGAAACGCCACCTAAATGCTCAGTATTCCTCACCTGATCATCATATTTATGGTCGCGCTGGTTGTATTTGGGCCGGAAAAACTGCCCGAATTGGCTCGAAATCTGGGTCGGTTGATGGCGGAATTCCGGCGGGCGACGGGCGATCTGCGCTCCACGTTTGACGAGCATATGCGCGAACTCGAGCGCGAAGCGCAGCTTCACGACTTGCAGAAGCGAGAAGCGGAGCGGACGCGTCAAGATGCGGAGCGCCGGGCGCAGGAGCAGAGCGGCGCGCCGCAGGCTTCTCCGGAGCAGCCTGCGCTGCCGGGCGCGGCCCCGGAAGCGCCCCATCCGGCTGACCTTCCCTCAAGTACCCCATTAACCGCGGGTTCCTCGCCACCGGAGACGGTGCCGCGCGAGCGACCTAATTCCGATGCTGCGCATGATGGCCATTGATGGACGATCCCACTCCGCCTGAGATTTCCGAACAGCAGCAGGCCGCGATCGTGGAAGCCCCGGCACTGCCGGCTCCCGGCCCGCCGCCTGCGCCTCCCAAGACTGAAGAGGAAGAAGGCGGGCGGATGTCGTTCTTCGAGCACTTAGTCGAGTTGCGCAAGCGAATCATCGCCTCAGCGATCGCCATAGGCATCGGCATGGTGATCGGCCTGAGCGTCTCCGAAAAGGTATTTCGGATACCTGGCACGGCCGATGCTTAAGGCTCTGCACGACGCCCATCTCGAAGAGAAACTCATCTATACGAGCCCTACGGGGGCGATTAGCCTGATTATTACGTTGGGGCTTTATCTCGGAATTGTCATCGCTTTGCCTGTGGTGCTCTATCAGGTTTGGCTGTTCATCGCACCGGGGTTGTATCGTCATGAGCGCCGGGCGGTTTCTTTGTTCGTGTTCTCATCGATGTTTCTGTTTCTTACCGGCGTTGCCTTCGGATACTTCATCAGCTTGCCTTACGTGCTGAAGTTCCTGATCGGATTTCAAGGCCCCTTCAAGCCGCTGATCAGCATCAATGAATATTTCGACATGATCCTGATCGTGCTGCTGGGACTGGGGATCATCTTCGAATTGCCAGTGCTGATTTTTTGCTTGACGCTATTCGGGATCGTTACGCCGAAGTTCTTGTGGAAGAATTTCCGTTACGCGATCCTGGTGATCACCATCCTTGCGGCCATCGTTACTCCGACGCCGGACGCCACGACAATGGTAATCTTCATGGGGGTCATGACGCTGCTTTACGTGCTGGGAATCGGCGTTTCCTATCTGGTGGTGCGAAAGCGGCGGCGCGCGGAAATGGCTGCCGGGCAAGGGGCGAGTTAAGGCATGAAGCGACGCACGATGGGTCTTACCGTAGCCGCGAGTGCCGGCTTTCTGGCTGTGTGCTTATTCGCGTGCGGGAGCGATGCGCCGAAAAAGGCCGACGGTTCGGCGCCTGGCTCGCAACCGGTACAAGCTGCGGCACCCGTTGCCGGGGCTTCGGACGCCTTGCCGGCTGATAAAACTGGTGGATTCGATGGAGCGCGGGCTTACGACCAGGTGGCGAAGATCGTGGCCTTTGGGCCGCGGCCTCCCGATTCGGAAGGAATTCACAAAGTGCAGGATTACCTTCACGCGCAGCTCAAGAGCTTCGGCTGTGCAACGGAGGATGACGATTTTCATGCCTCGACGCCCATCGGCTCGGTGGCGATGAAGAACATTCTGGTGAAAATCCCGGGCACATCGCCGGACATCATCCTTCTGCTGACGCATTACGATTCGCTGAAGAAAGACGGATTCGTGGGAGCGGAGGACAGCGCTTCTTCGACGGGAGTGATGCTGGAGTTGGCGCGGATGCTTTGTCCGAAGAAGCAGCGCCTGGGAGTTTGGATCGCTTTTCTTGACGGAGAAGAAGCATTCATCAATTGGGACGAGAACAATGACAACACCTACGGTTCGCGCGAACTGGCCGCGCGCCTGGCACTCGCGGATGAACTTAAGCACGTGAAGGCCGTAATTTTGGCCGATATGATCGGGCAGAAGAATGTTCGCTTCGAACGCGAGGCAAATTCGACGCCTTGGCTCGCTGGCTTGGTCTGGTCCACGGCGGGGAAGCTAGGCTATCAGGACGTTTTCGTATCGTCTGAGACGACGGCCATTAGCGACGATCACGTACCGTTCAAGGACCGGCGTCTTGCGATCGTCGATATCATCGATCTCAACGACTACATCCAGGCGGGGTACTGGCATACGAGCGAAGATACTATGGATAAGATCAGCGCCCGGAGCCTCGGAATTGTGGGGCATGTGTTGCTTGCCAGTGTGGACGAATTGCAGGCGCATCCCCGGTAGGGCGAATAGCAGAAAGTCACCGGTGTGCCTGAGTACCTTGGGCTGTGATTTTAGCGGCGTTTAACTTCCTCGGCCACCGTATATCCTGACAAAAAACAGAGCCCGTTTGACCCGGCGCGCCGCGCATGACTGCGCTATTTGCTGAAGCTTGCAATCGTCAGATGCCGGCAGAGATGCCCTTCGAGGCTCAGGGTCCACCGGCGCTACCTCTTCGTGTTACATTCTTGCCGCGATGGAAACTCTTACGATTCGCTCTCGTGCGGGGGATTATCAAGTCGTCTGCGGATTGGGTGCTCTTGGGCGCCTGCGGCCCATGCTCAAGCGCGTGAAGGACTGCACGGGAATTTTTGTCGTGACGTCGCGGCGGGTTTGGTCCCATTGCGAATCTCGCATCGCGTCTGCTATCGGTCGGGCGGGCGCGCGTCGCGTGATCTTCATGAATGACGCGGAGAGTGCTAAGAATCTCGCGACGGTGCAGGGTATTTGCCGGGAATTGACTCGGGCGGGGGCTGATCGGCGCTCGGTTGTCGTCGCAGTCGGTGGAGGAGTTGTTGGCGATGTTGCCGGATTCGCTGCTGCGAGCTACCTGCGTGGCGTGAGGCTGGTGCATGTGCCGACGACCCTTGTGGCTCAGATCGACAGCGCGATTGGCGGCAAGACTGGTGTGAACCTGCCGGAAGGAAAGAACCTTGTCGGCGCTTTCTATCCTCCTCAATTTGTGGTTGGCGATCCCGAATTCCTTCGAACCCTGCCAGCGCGGCAATTCCGTTCGGGCCTTTATGAAGTGATCAAGTATGGCGTCATCGGCGACAGCGAACTCTTTGAAATGCTGGAGAACAACATGAAGGCGGTCCTTCGCCGCGATGGGAAGGCGCTGGAATGGATCATCCGAAAATGCGTCCAAGTGAAAGCGATGGTCGTCTCCCGAGATGAAAAAGAGACCGGCTTGCGGCAGATTTTGAATTTCGGGCATACCTTCGGTCATGCGCTCGAGACGGCTACCAGGTACCGGCGATTTCTGCACGGCGAAGCCGTCGGATGGGGAATGTTGGTCGCAACTTCCGCGGCTGTTGCGGCTCGACGAATTGATGCACACGAATCGATGCGCATTGCGGGGCTAATCTTGAAGATTGGTCCCTTGCCGGAATGTCGCGGAATCAGTACTGCGCGTGTCCTGAAGCTGATGCAGAGCGATAAAAAATCGCGAGGAGGAAGTGTTCGCTGGGTGCTGCCGCATCGCGTGGGTGATGTGGAATGGGGAGTCGAGCTGGATCCTTCTTTGGTGAGGTGGGCGATTGCGAGAGCAGCGAATTGGACGGCGGGGATGAGAGAAGGCAAGTGACGACGCGCCCCGTGACCGAGCAGCCTTTGAGCGACCGCCGCACTTCCGCCCCGGCGGCACTCGGTTCTCGTCCCGAAGGGACGCACGATGAACGCGAAGCACGCGCCCGCGTGCGTGAGATGTTTACGCGCATCGCGCCGACGTACGATTTTCTCAATCATGTTCTTTCGCTGTCGCTGGATCGTGTGTGGCGGCGCAGGACGGCCAAACGATTCTCCTCGATTCTTGGACGCCCGGGGGCGCAGGCAGCGGATATCTGCTGCGGCACCGGCGACCTCGCCTTGGCTCTCTATCGCCGCTCGAAAAAGCTCAGCGATTCAGGTCGCGCGCATTGCCAGGTTATCGGAATCGATTTCGCAATTCCGATGGTCGAACTGGCATTAGGCAAGGCGCGCCAGGCGGACGTGCCGGCGCCGTTTCTTGCGGGTGATGCGTTGTCGCTTCCTTTTGCCGACGGCACATTCGATCTGGTAACCGTCGGCTTTGGATTTCGCAACCTGGCTAACTACGAGCATGGATTGAAAGAAATCGCGCGGGTGTTAAAGCCGGGCGGGGAAGTGGGTATTCTGGAATTCTCCGAGGCCGAAAAGGGGGTGGGAGCTGCTGCATTTCGCTTCTATTTTCGGCACATCCTTCCGCACATCGGGCGAGCAATCGCGGCCGACTCCAACGCCTATTCCTATCTGCCTAAGTCGGTGTCCAAGTTTCCTGGACCGGAAGGGCTTGCCTGCTGGATGGGGAGGGCTGGCTTTGAAAACGTGGGTTTTAAGCTCTGGATATTTGGCAGCGTGGCATTGCATACCGGACGAAAGTCGTAAGTTTTGAGTTGTGGGTGTGTTCCGGGCGATTTTGACGTTGGCGGGCGCAGCAGGCCGGCGCCCTACGGCCGAAAAGCCAAAGCGTGCCTATTTTTTTCAGCAGAGCCAGATGAACTTATATACTTGACCTAATTCTCCAAATGCAGCGTGCGGATTTTGTGTAGCAGGGTCTTGTAGGAAACTCCCAGTTTCTCGGCCGCGCGAGTTTTATTCCACTTCGACTCTCTTAACGCGTTTTCGATTTTGAAGCGTTCGACGTGCGCCACCGCGCGCTGCGAAACTTCTTCGAGCGGCCCTTCCCAGAGGAATTCATCGCGCAGCAAGCCATCAGGCATTTGATCGCGGGCGGGCTTGTCGGCCGGGAGCTGCAGGCCGGGCACGTCGATCTCGACTCCATCGGAGAGAATGGCGGCGCGCTCGATGGCATTTTGCAGTTCGCGAACGTTGCCCGGCCAGGGATAACTGCGTAAGCGAGCGATGGTGGCGGCGCTGAGATTCAGCTCCGGCTTGTGGAACTCGCGGCGAAAACGCTCCAGGAAAAATTCGGCGAGGAGTAGGACGTCGTCGCCGCGATCACGCAGCGGAGGAACGGTGATGGGCACGGCGGAAATGCGGAAGTACAAGTCTTCGCGAAAGATTTTCTCGGCGACAAGTGCTTGCAGATCGCGATTCGTGGCGGTGATCAGGCGCACGTCCACGCCAACGGTCATTGTGCCGCCGACGCGTTCGAACTGGCGTTCTTCAAGAACGCGCAGGAGCTTGCTTTGAATCGCAGGGGGCAGATCGCCAATCTCGTCGAGGAATATGGTGCCGTGATGCGCCAACTCGATCTTGCCGATTTTGCGCGCGCCGGCTCCGGTGAATGCGCCGCGCTCATGGCCGAAGAGTTCATTCTCGACCAATCCTTCAGGGATGGCCGCGCAGTTCAGGGCGACGAAGGGCTGCTCGCGGCGTGGGCTGAGATGATGCAGTGCGCGCGCGAATAGCTCCTTGCCTGTCCCGCTCTCGCCGAGCAGCAGAACGGTCGCGTCGGTAGCGGCTACCCGCTGCACGACCTGGCTGGCTTCTTTCATGGCCGGATGCTCGCCTACGATACGCGGGAATCCATAGCGCGAAGAATATTCCTCGCGAAGAAGCAGGTTTTCGCGCAACAGCTCCTGCTGGCGGGCGGCCCGTTCAAGCAAAATTTTCAGATGGTCGAGGTCCACTGGCTTCTGGATGAAATCAAATGCGCCTTCCTTCATGGCGGTTACTGCTTCTTCCACCGAACCATAGGCGGTGACGAGGATCACGGGAAGGGAACTCTCGACGCGGCGGGCTTCGCGCAGCACGTCAAGTCCGGAATTGCCGGGAAGCTTCAGGTCGGAGAGGACGAAGAGATATCGGCGGGCGCGAACTTTGTCGATGGCGGTGTTTCCATCGGGAGCCTCGTCCACCTCGTAGCCGGAGCGCTCGAGAAACTTGCGCAGCATGGCGCGCAGCTCGGCTTTATCTTCGACGAGGAGGACTGGTTCCATCTCGGGGAAGCCTATCGCGCCCAGCCGGGATCGCCGCCCGCGTGGCGCAGAGCGTCGTCGAGATCGGAGAGCGCCTGCTTGTCCGCAGCGATATCGGCTTTCTTCTTTTCGATTTTAGCTTGTTGATTGTTGATGTCGCTGCGGGTGACGCTCTGAATGAGCTGCTTCTGAGGATCGTTGGGGTAGAACTGCAACTGCAGGCGATCCATTTCGCGCTGCAGCACGTCGAGTTCGGCTTGGTCGCGGTCGAGTTTTCCACGGGCCTTTGCGAAGCGGTCGCGCCAATATTGTTCCTGCTGGGCGAGGCTTTGTTTCGAGGAAGATGACGGAGGCGCGCCCGGATTTGCAGCTTCCGTTTCGCTTCCGACGACATTTACGTCGCCGGTCCCGGGCAGATTCTCGTTGGTGAATACCTTCCCGGATTTCGGCTCGGCCTTTTTGGCTTCGCGAGCTTTGCGGGCTGCATCAGCGATGGAAGGAGCGGGCTGAGTCTGAGCCGGGGGATTTTGAGGAGGTGCGCTCTGACTATCCTGCGCGTTCGCGCTGTAACCGACGAGCAGCACAAATGCCACCGGGGCGAGGAAGATTGCCTTGCGCATACACACCGCCTTTCGGGGTCCTGAATCAGGGTCACTCATAGTTTAGATGCGGCCGACGGCTTGGACAACGTCCTGTGGTACAGGCGCCTGTCGCAAAGGTAACCAGAGGATGAATTCGGCGCCGCCTTCGGGCAAGTTGCGGGCCTCGACGGAGCCGCCGTGCTGCATGGCCACTTTTTGCACGACGGCAAGGCCGAGACCGGTGCCGTCGGATTTGGTGGTGAAAAAGGGCAGGAAAATCTTGGATAAATCGGCGTTGGGAATACCGGCGCCATTGTCGGCGACTGAAATGCGCTGCCATTTTCGGCCAGCGCGATCATCGCAGGAACCGGAAATTGTGACGCGACCCTGCACGCCGCGGCTGCGGGCGGCCTCGGCGGCATTGCGGGTCAGATTCAAAAGCGCCTGGCGAAGAAGGGCCTCATCGCCGGGTATTTCCAGAAAATCACCTCGGTGAGAATCGAGCAGCCCGGCACGGCTTCTTGAATTTCGTCCGCGACGCGGAGGACCAGCGATTCGATTGGCAGCGTCTCGTAAGAAAGCTCGAGAGGCTTGGCAAAGCGAAGGAATTCGGTGACCACGTGCGTGAGGGCGCGCGTTTGTTCCAGGATGCGATCGGAGTTTTCCAGTAACTCGCCGGGCGGGGCCTCTTGGCGGATCATCTGCGCATAGCCGGAGATTGTGGCCAGCGCGTTTTTGAATTCGTGCGCTATGCCCGCGGACATTTCCCCCAGCGCAGCAAGATTTTCTTTCCAGCGCACCTGGCGTTGCAGGTCGGTGAGTTCCGTGAGATCGCTCATCAGGCACAGCGCGCCGGTGATTTTAGATTCACGGGCGGGCGTTGAAATGGCGCTACCTTCGGCGGCGCGCACGTAGTTCGGGACGACACGCTCGATCGGGGAAATTGTTACTCCCAGCTGCCGAACCTCGCCGGCTGGAGTAACGTGCCGAATTTCGCCGCGCTGAATGGTGCGGCCCTCGCGCAGACAGGCACCGAGCAGCGCAGCCAGATCGGAATCGGGATCGAGCACTTCTGTGTATGCCCGGTATTGCAGGCCCTTGACGCCCAGCGCCGCCTCGGCCGCGGGATTTGCGGAGGTGATCGCGCCCTTGGCGCTGAGCAGCAAAAGTCCAGTGGGCATGTTGCGCGTGACTTCTTCGGTGATGCGCTCCGACTCGCGGGCACGTTCCTGCTCGACGCGATGCAGCCTGGCGAGTTCGCGTTCTTGGGCGCGCAGTTTCTCGATAACACCTTGCATGGACGCTGTGACGAACGCTGAGGGATTGTCCTCAGAAGGCTTCGGCGCGGTCCAGTCTCCTCGCGCCTCGGATTCGTGCTCGCGAAGCAGCTTGCGGATGGCTTTTCCAATGGCTACCGCGATGCCCACGACGATAAGGAACGAGGCCCCGATCAGCGCCATGGTGAGCGGCGATACGGCGTGCGGCACCGGTGGGAGATTGAGAATGGCGAGGGCCGGCACGTCAACGCACCCTCAGAAGCGACATGTACCAGTTCACGAATGGAGTCCCGAGGAACACGACGAGGAGAGCGCCAGCGCCAAGAAAGGTGCCAAATGGGAGTTCATAATCGGCGCCCTTGCGGCGGATGGCTATGAACGCCACGCCGATGATGCTTCCCAAAATTGAGCCCAAGAGAATCGTCAGCACAGTGCGCTTCAACCCTAGAAATGCGCCGGCCATCAGCATCATTTTCACGTCGCCGAGCCCCATACCTTCGCGCTTACGCAAACGGAAGTAGCCTTCAGAGATTAGCCAGAGAATGCCGCTTCCGAATGCGGCGCCGAGTAGCGCATCAACCAGCGAGACTGCCGGCATCGGGGGAGGGAACGCGAAATAGTGATTTGCAAGCCATAGCGCGGCTCCGTCGGCAGGCGGGAGGAAAAGGCTCAGGATCATCCCCATTGCGAATCCCGAAAAATTCACCACATCCGGGAGAATGCGTTCGCGGAGATCGGTGAAGACGAGAATCAACAGCAGAGATGCAAAGATCGCCCACTTCAGCGTTTCGACGGTCAAGCCGAAGGCGAGATAACAGACAACATAGAGCGCGCCATTCAGGAACTCCACCAGCGGATACATCGGAGAAATCGGCGCGCGACACGCGCGGCATTTCCCGCCGAGAATCAAGAAGCTCAACACCGGAATATTGTCGTAGGGCTTGATCGGCGCGCCGCATTTTGGGCACGCCGAAGCGGGCAACACGATCGACTTCCCGGCGGGAATGCGCACAATGCAAACATTCAAGAAGCTGCCGATGACCAGGCCGAGAAGGAACGCGGCGCCCGCGATGAGAGGACCGGGAAGCATCTTTGCAATATGGCATAGCGGTGCGCGAGCCTCAACCGGTGAACCGCTGTCCGTGCCCGAGTCTTAAACTTATGAACAGAAAGCGCCGCGCGTCCACAGTGGCACACAGCGCCGAATCGCGGTCCATTGGGAATCACACTAGATTAATCTCGACAAATGGGAGCGGAGTGGCAGGCCGCTACGCTATATTCGATGAGCTCATGCTTCGCCATTGGTACGAGCAAAAACTGCGGGCCTACGAGCACGGCCGCTGGGCCGACGAGAAAAACCGCCGCACGCTTCCCTTCGCTTGGGGATTGGAGCACATCGGTGGACGCGCCGATGAGCCTGAGCCGCGAGCGTTCTTAAATGATTTCGCGGAGCGTACTCTTCGCGCGAGCGACGCATGGTTTGCACCGCAACCTCGTGGAGATTTCCGATTCACGCAGTCGCGTGAAGTACGCGGAGAATCGGGAGTCCTCACGTTCACTAGCGCCATTGAATCGCCCTGGCCGGTAAACGACAGCGTAAACGCGCGTTTCTTTCCGGCTCATCATAGCGGGCCGGCCGTCGTCGTACTCGCGCAATGGAACGCGAAATGGCACGAGCAAGTCGCGCTGTGTCGCTGGCTTCAGAAGTTAGGCATTTCGGCGCTGCGACTGAGCCTGCCCTACCACGACAGGCGAGCAATCCCCGATCATCCGCGCGGCGATCATCTCGTCGGACCAAACATTGGACTCACGCTGCAGGCCAATCGCCAGGCGGTATGCGACGTCCGCGGGTGCTTGCGATGGCTCGAATCGCGCGGATACGACAAGCTGGGCATCGTCGGTACGAGTATCGGTTCATCGCTCGCGTTCATCACGTTAGCGCACGAGCCGCGACTCCGCGCCAGTGTCCAACTGCACGTTTCGACCTACTTCGCCGACGTTGTGGCCAACGGCTTGACCACGTCGAATGTATGGGAACCACTTCGCGCCAACGTAAGTCTTGAGGAATTGCGGCGCTATTGGGAACCGATCAGTCCGTTCCCCTATATTTCGAAGTTAAGTGGCGGCGGAAAACGGTTGCTTGCCGTCACTGCCGATTTCGATCCCACGTTTTGGCCCGAATTGTCCAATCAATTCCTCGCTGCGCTGCAGCGCGATGGAGTGCATTGCGAGGCGCTGCATTTGCCCTGCGGCCACTATTCTCTCGGAGAAGCTCCATTCAGTTACATGGCTGGCTATCGGCTCGGGCAGTTCCTGATGGGAGCTCTGGCGTAGAAAGAGGCCGACTTCAGCAGGGAACTAAGCGAGCAAGGCAGAAAATCTGCCGGCGGAGACAAGCTGGGCGACAGCTGAAATGTCGGGGGCGAGCGACCGATCCTCGGTGACATGTTGCGAAACCCCGCGCACAAGCGCCTGCGCCTTTCGCGCTTCATCTCCAGTACGCAACGGCGCTATCAGTTCGATGCCCTGGCAGGCGGATAGCAGCTCAATGGCGAGGATATTCTCGAGATTTGCAAGCATCGGCTGAATGCGCAGCGCCGCTCCCATGCCCATCGAGACGTAATCTTCCTGATTGCCCGAAGTAGAAATCGAATCCACGGAGTGCGGCGTGGATAGAGCCTTTAATTCGCTGGCCAGTGCTGCAGCGCTGATTTGCAGAATCATGAAGCCCGAATTCAGCCCCGCATCCTGAATCAGAAACGCCGGCAAACCGCTGGTTAAAGGGTTCACCATTTGCTCCACGCGCCGCTCCGAAATCCCCCCAAGAGTGGCGAGCGCCACGGCCAATTGATCGGCAGCCATGGCTAGAGGCTGGCCGTGGAAATTGCCGCCACTCAATACTTCGCCGGAATCCGCGAACACCAGGGGATTGTCCGTCGCGCTGTTCAGCTCAATCGCCAGCGTGGCGCGAATGCTGGCGAGCGAATCGCGCACCGCACCGTGCACTTGCGGCGTGCAACGCAGGCTATAGGCATCCTGAACGCGCGGATCTTTTCTCATCGAGCGATGCGATTCGCGAATCTCGCTTCCGCGATTCAGTCGCGCGAGATTTCGAGCCGTAATGGCATGGCCGGGATGCGGACGCGCCGCGGCGATGCGCTCGTCGAAAGCCGTCGGCGTTCCGCGCAGCGCATCAAGCGAAAGCGCAGCCGCAACGTCGGCGGTATCAACGAGGATTCCAGCAACGCGAAGTCCCAGCGTGAGCAGTGCCAGCATGCCTTGCGTGCCATTCAGCAGCGCCAGCCCTTCCTTGGCTTCGAGAGTGATGGGCTCTATGCCAGCGAGTCGCATGGCTTCCACTCCCGGAATGCGCCGCCCATGATAATCCGCTTCCCCTTCGCCAATGACGACCTGCGCGAGATGCGCCAGTGGCGCGAGGTCTCCCGACGCCCCAACAGATCCTTGCGATGGAATCACAGGATGCACGCGGCGATTTAGCATGCTGCATAGCGTATCGGCGGCAATGGGGCGAATGCCGCTGAATCCTTTGGCAATGGCATTAGCGCGCAGCAGCATCATCGCGCGGACTTCGGCTTCCCGAAGAAGAGGCCCGACGCCCACCGAGTGGCTGCGGACCAGGTTGGTTTGCAGTTGGCGAATTTGATCGCGCGAAATGCGCACCGATGCCATTTTCCCGAATCCGGTATTAACCCCGTATGCGACCTCGTCGGATTGCACCAGCCGGTCGATCACCGCGCGCGAAGCGTCCATTCGTTCTCGGGCCTCGCGCGCCAGCAACACTTCACGATCGCCGAGCGCTACTTCATACACGTTTTCGAAGGTCAGATCGTTTCCGGTGAGCGCGAGAGTCATGGGCGGCGGGCCATCACTTTTTCGAAACGGCATGCTTGATGGATTCGCTATCGTGGTGCTGGGGTGACGCAATTCCGAAGTAGCGCCGATATTTCTCGGGGAGAGACTTTGGCCGACCGAGGCGATCGCAAATCACATGAAATGTCTCGCCGTTGGCAAGAAGTTCGCCGGTATTCTCACGGAAGATTTCGTAGGCGAATCGAATGGTGCGTCGTTGTGCTTCGGCTACGCGCGTGCGAATGCGCAGCACATCATCAAATTTCGCTGGTTTGCGATAACGGCAGGACGATTCCGCGACGACGATGAAACTATCGTCCTCGCTTTCCATCTTTTTGTACTCGAATCCCAGTTGGCGGCACAATTCCACGCGCCCGACTTCAAACCACAGATAGTAATTCCCGTAGTAAACCACGCCCATCTGATCGGTTTCCGCGTAGCGGACGCGCACGGTGGTGTCGTAAAAGCGTCCGTGATCATCCCCAGGATTCGATTCGATGTGGCGTGACATCGGCGAAAGAGTTTAGCAGAGGCGCGGCAATGCCGTCAGCCAGCGTGACGCAGCCAGCAATTTCCTAAAGCGAATATTGCTTCCAGCTCAGCCATCGCTCCATTTCGGCGGTCGCTTTTCGAGGAATGCCGAGAGACCTTCCGTGAAGTCAGGCGTGGAGCGAATTTCGGAGTTCTCCTTGATGGCGTAGGAAATGTCGCGGTCGAGTTCCGCCTCCGACAACTGCAAAAGCAGCCGTTTGGTGCTTTCCAGGCTTGATGGGCTGGAGGCAATTAGAGTCGCGGCCAGGCGCCGCGCGGCTGGAATCAGCTCTTCGGAAGGAACCACTTCATTGACAAGGCCAATCGCGTGCGCTTCGGCAGCTGCAATCAACCGGGCGGAGAGCGCGAGGTCTCGAGTACGCTTGTCGCCAATTTGCCGCCGCAAGAATACCGAGACCAGCGCGGGCACAAATCCGATGCGCACTTCCGTATAACCGAATTGGGCAGCCGGAACCGCAATCGTGAAATCGGCTAGCGTCGCAAGCCCACAGCCACCCGCTATGGCGGCGCCGTTTACTGCTGCAATCGTCGGCCTCGGGAATGTGTATAGCGAGCGAAAAAGCTGGGCCATTCGGCGTGAGTCCTCGAGATGCTCGGCGGGCGAGCGTTTGGCGATGGCCCGCAGCTCGTCCAGATCCATCCCGGAGCAAAAGGATTTGCCTTCGCCCGTGAGGATCACTACCCGCGCGGCGCTGCCCTCCGCTTCACGCAGCGCGGTCAGAAGATTTTCGATCATCTCCGTGGAAATGGCGTTGCGCTTTTCCGGACGCGCAAGGGTGATCGTCGCGATAGCGCCGTCGATCTCGAGTCTCAAGGTGTTGAATCGCATCACTGTGTCACTCGCTGCTAGGCATGCGCGTACTGTTCCCGAATCTTGCCGGTCATCGCGCAGGCAATGGCCAGCGACTTCGTGTCAATTCCAGTGGCAACTCCGCGCGCGGAAAGTGTGGCGATTACGGTTTCGGTGGGTATGTTCCCGACCAAATCATCGCCCGCAAACGGGCAGCCGCCCAGGCCCGTAAGCGCGCCGTCAAATCTGCGGCAGCCCGCCTCGTAGGCCGCCAGAACTTTTTCCGCACCGCCCTCGGGTCGGCTGTGCAGATGTACGCCGAGCTCAATCCCGGCCGCAGTGTCGCGCACCGCATGGTAGAGCTCAGAGACCGTTTCCGGGGTCGCGGTTCCCACGGTATCTGCCAGCGATACAGTCGTGACGCCCACGCTTTTCAGCCACCCCAATGCATCGGCAACGATTTCTGGACCCCATGGCTCGTCGTAAGGGTTCCCGAACGCCATGGAGATGTAAACGACCAGGCCGCGACCAGCGGCTTGCGTTTCGCGTTGTAACTTCCCTACCAACGCCCGCGATTCATCGCGAGACATGTTTGCGTTTGCGCGGCGAAAATAAGCGGAGATCGAATAAGGGTAGCCAATCGTGGTCACGCCCGGCACGGAAAGAGCGCGATCGAGCCCCTGCGCATTCACTACGATGCCGATGATTTCCGTCGCTTCACCCGACGGCATCGCGCGCGACAAGCGCCGCATCACTTCTTCGCTGTCGGCCATCTGCGGGACGTGCTTCGGAGAAACGAAGCTCACCGCGTCGATGTGCCGGAATCCCAGCGCGAGCAAACCGCTCAGATACTCCACCTTCGCTTCCGTGGAAATAATCTCGCTGAGCCCTTGCCAGGCGTCGCGCGGGCATTCGATGATTTTGACGGATTCGTTGGGCATACTCTTCGCCGCGATTCGCGCGCGCTAGGTCTGCAGCACTCCGGTCTTGAACTCACGCACGTCGGGATTTAGGGCCGCAGCGTCGAGAGCTTCGATCAGAGCGTGGCGCGTCTGTGCCGGGTCGATGATCGCGTCGACCCAAAGCCGCGCGGCGGCGTAGCGTGGATCGGTCTGATGCTCGTAGGTGGCGCGCACCGATTCGTACAATTCTTTTTTGTCCGCCTCGGTCAGTTTTTTGCCTTCGCGCTCAAGTTGCTTGATCTTGATTTCCACCAGCGTGCTGGCCGCAGCATCGCCGCTCATCACTGCGTAGCGCGCCGTCGGCCACGCAAACACGAACCTCGGATCGTAAGCCTTGCCGCACATGGCGTAGTGTCCGGCGCCGAAGCTGCCGCCGCAAATTACCGTGATTTTCGGAACGACGCTGTTCGCGACGGCGTTCACCATCTTTGCGCCGGAGCGAATGATCCCGCTCCATTCCGCTTCTTTGCCGACCATGAAGCCGTTGACATCATGCAAGAAGACCAACGGGATCAAATTCTGATTACAGTCGAGGATGAAGCGGGCCGCCTTGTCGGCTGATTCGGTGTAGATCACGCCGCCGAATTCCATTCGCCGCTCTCCGGTTCCTGCCGCGGCGATCTGCACGTGCTTCTTGTTATTCGCGACGATCCCGACTGCCCATCCACCGATGCGCGTCAGGCCGCAGAGCACTGTCTGTCCGTATTCCGCGCGGTATTCATCGAAGCGGCTGCCGTCCGCGATGCGGGCGATGATTTCGCGCATATCGTATTGCTTGCTGGGATCCGACGAGAAGATGCCGTAAATCTCTTCCGCAGGATGCGCGGGCAACTCTGGCTTGTGCTGATTGAACGGCGCACCGCGGCGGTGTCCCATTTTTTCGACAAGCGAGCGAATGCGCTTGATGCACGATTCATCGTCCGGCTCGCGAAAATCAATCGTGCCGCTGATCTGCGCGTGCATTTTCGCGCCGCCGAGGTCTTCCGCCGAAGTCTTCTGGCCAATCGCGGCTTGCACCAGTGCCGGGCCGGCAAGGAAAAGGCCGCTGCCGTCGGTCATCAAAATATGGTCACACATTACCGGCAGATACGCGCCGCCGGCGACGCACATGCCCATGATCGCGGTGATTTGCGGAATGCCCATGGCGCTCATCACCGCGTTATTGCGAAAGACCCGCCCGAAATCATCCGTATCGGGAAAGACATCTTCCTGGAGCGGGAGAAACACGCCGGCGGAATCGACCAGATAAATTGTCGGGATGTGATTTTCGATGGCGATATTTTGCGCGCGGATTACTTTTTTTGCCGTCATCGGGAAGAATGCGCCGGCTTTCACCGTCGCGTCATTCGCGATGATCATCATCTGCCGCCCGGCCACGCGGCCAATACCCGTGACGGTGCCGGCCGCCGGCGCGCCACCCCATTCTTCGTACATCTCATACGCCGCGTATAGACCCAGCTCAAAAAAATGCCCGGGAGGATCGACCAGCTTGGCTATGCGTTCGCGCGCGGTCAGCCGGCCCTTTTTGTGCTGCGCCTCTATGGCTTTCTTGCCGCCACCCTCGCGGATTTTTTCTTCTTCGTTTTTGATTTCGGTGAGACGGTCGACGATCAGGCGGGAATTCTTCTCAAACTCGGGGCTTTTCAGATTGATCGTGCTTTGAAGGACGGAACTCGACAATGCCCAAGCCTCACGAAGAGCAGGGAATCAGTTGCAGCGGCCCTTACGCGTCGCCCACATCGGCCTAGCAGAGTATACGTAATTTACGCAACGCGCGCGAGCGCGTGTCCGGCGCAATACGGCGCAGCCATGAATGCTGATTCGATTTTGGGAGGATCGAAGGCAGGGAAGGGTAGCCGGTGTGCCGATGCCGCATCCAGAGTGCAACGCCGAGAAGAATGCCAAGCGGCAGCGAGAGCATGCTGAACGTGCGGGCCGCGGGTATCCGCCAGGCCGTGAACACAATCGCCGCAGCAACGATCAGGCCGACCGGATGGGCCGTGAACAATCCGGCGCCGTACGTCCCAAACGGTTTCACATCAACGGGGTTTACGTCCACCGCGTCGCGCATCACCTGCTTGTGACTCCTGAACGTCATCCTGATATCGTGGTCTATTTTACCATCAACGGACTGGCCGTACCGAATATGCGTGTTCTGGTTCGGTCTTCCGCACGCTTGGACTTAGCGAGTCGACCGCTTATACTCTGAAGGTTTCGTTTCAAGCGAGTGTAATTTCTTCTTGGAGGCGCCTATGTCCTGCTTCGTTTCGAGTGGGGATTGGTCTGCCTCCGCGTCTGCCTAGCGGTAGCGGCGTCTGGCAGCTTCTCCTCGCGAAATCCTCTTACTAATCGAACGATACAACGTGGTCCACAACATTCGCCGGCGCCATCGCGACGCCATCGAGGAGGATTCTGAGATGCAATTTGTAGATTTGGAATTGGTTCGGCGGCTCGAAGTCGCTGAGGCTCTGGCCGCCAGGGAATGTGCGCAATTTCTCGCGCGCAGGAAGCCCGCTAGCGACGCTACGTGCATTGACATCATGGGCGGATTGGCTTCGTTCACCGGCGTCGGTTCGCCGGTGACGCAAGCCGTGGCGCTGGCGTTGCACGGCCCCGTCAGCAGCGCCGAAATGGACGAGCTCGAGCACTTCTATCGCAGCCGCGATTCGGAAGTGAATATCGAGGTCTGTCCGATGGCTGATCCGTCGCTCTTCGAGCTGCTCGGGGCGCGCGGCTATCGCGTCATCGAACTTTCGAATGTCCTCTACCGCTCGATCGATGCCAACTCGAAACGACCAACGCTTCCGCCGGGCATCGAAATCCGGCAAGCCCGGGCAGACGAAGCCCGCTTCTGGGCTACCACGGTTTCGCGCGGCTTCGCCGAGCATTTTCCCGTGACCGATGAGCTGATCGACATGATGGAGATGTTTTCGCAGCGACCGTCGGATCGCATGTACCTCGGTTACGTGGACGGCAGCGTCGCGGGTGGCGCCGCGTTGTGCACGCACGAGGGCATCGCCGGGTGCTTCGGCGCCAGCACGCTGCCGGAATTTCGGCATCGGGGCGTGCAGACGGCGCTGCTGGAAACGCGCCTGGCCGAAGGCGCCGCCTCAGGCTGCACGATCGCGATGAGCATCGCGCAGCTCAATTCCGGTTCGCATCGCAATATCGAGCGCCAAGGCTTTCGCGTGGCCTACACGCGCTCGAAATTCATGCGCAAGTGGGATTAGCAGCGCAGCGGCGCGCCAGTTCGATCGCGCGCGGCAGGAGGTGATCGGCCGCGACAACCGCGCGGACGAGGCCCAGCGCCGAAGCCTCGGCCGCGTCAATCTTTTTCGCAGTCAAGAAAAGTTCGCTGGCCTTCGCGCGCCCGATCAAGCTCGTCAGTCGCTGCGTGCCGCCCCAGGCGGTTACCAGTCCCAGCGTCGCGCCGCGGTGCGCGAACACCGCATCGTGTGCGGCGATGCGCGCCCGGCACGCCAGCGCCAAATCGAATCCGCCGCCCATGCAAACTCCCCGAATCGCGGCAATCACCGGCTTGTGCGAATCTCCAATGAGCGACATCACGCGCTGCCCCTCGCGCGAAAATTCAAACGCCTCAACAGGCCGCAGCGCAGCGATCTCCTCCAGTTCCGCGCCCGCCGAAAAAGCCTGCATGCTCCCGGTAATCACCGCGCCCACACAAGCGCTTTCCGCGTCCATGCGCTCGATTTCCGCGGCAAGCTCGCGCAACACGCGCCGTTCCAGTCGCGGCAATCCGCTGGCATGCCCCAACGTTATCACCAGGATATCTTCGTGCCGAAAGGCGCGAAGTTCAGCGCGCACAGTCCATCAAGCCTGCGAAGTTCCGGACGCCACGCGCTGGCGAATAAAATCGACGATCGCCTGCGTGGGCGTGCCGGGCAAGAAAATTTCCGCGATGCCAGCCTGCTTCAATCCGGGAATGTCAGCTTCCGGAATGATTCCGCCGATCACCACGGTGGCGTCGCCCATGCCTTTTTCACGCAGCAAATCCATCAGTCGCGGCCCCAAAGTATTGTGCGCTCCGGAGAGAATCGAAAGCCCGATCACGTCCACATCTTCCTGCGCCGCCGCAGAGGCGATCATCTCGGGCGTCTGCCGCAAGCCGGTGTAAATCACTTCCATGCCGGCATCGCGCAACGCGCGGGCAATAATTTTTGCGCCGCGGTCGTGCCCGTCCAGCCCGGGCTTGGCAATCAATACCCGAATGCGTTTCTCAGTCATTGCGGAAAGCATACTCGAAACTATTGCGGCGCGGTAGGCGCGCCGGTCATTTGGTACTGAGAAGCTGACAGCGTCAAGTAATGGCGATCTCGTCGTAAATTCCGAAGGTGTCTTTCATCGCATTACAAATTTCGCCCAAAGTCGCGTAGGCCTTCACCGCATCATAAATGAACGGCATCAGGTTCTCGTTCGTGCCCGAAGCCTTCCGCAGAGCCGCCAACCGCCGCGCCACTTCATCTCCCGAGCGTTCCGCGCGCAATTTCAGCAATCGCTCGGCCTGCCGGTGCGCCACCGACTCATCAATCTGCAAAATCTCAATCGGCTTTTCTTCCGTCACGTAATCATTCACGCCCACAACAATCTTCTGCTTGCGATCCACTTCTACCTGATATTGATACGCCGCATCGGCAATCTCGCGCTGCGGATAACCGCGCTCGATCGCCGCAACCATCCCGCCAATCGCGTCGATCTTGCGAATGTAATCCCAAGCTCCATTCTCGACTTCATCGGTCAGCGTCTCGACGAAATACGATCCGCCGAGCGGATCGACGGTATTCGTCACGCCGCTTTCATGCGCGATGATCTGCTGCGTCCGCAAAGCGACCGTGGCCGCAAATTCCGTCGGCAGCGCCCAGGCTTCATCGAGCGAGTTCGTATGCAGCGATTGCGTCCCGCCAAGCACCGCCGAAAGCGCCTGCAGCGCCGTCCGCACCACGTTGTTGTAGGGCTGCTGCGCCGTCAGCGAGCAACCGGCCGTCTGCGTATGAAAGCGCAGCGCCCACGAACGCGCATTCTTGGCGCCGTAGCGTTCGGTCATGGTCTTGTACCAAATCCGCCGCGCGGCCCGGTATTTGGCAATCTCTTCGAAGAAATCGCTGTGCGCGTTGAAAAAGAATGAAAGCCGCGGCGCAAATTCATCCACGTCCATGCCGCGCCGCAGCGCCCAATCCACATACTCGATCCCATCACGCAAAGTGAACGCCAATTCTTGAATGGCCGTCGAGCCCGCCTCGCGAATGTGATACCCGCTGATCGAAATCACGTTGAACTTCGGTGTGTGCTTCGCGCCGAATTCAATCGTGTCGATCACCAGCCGCATCGAGGGTTCAGGCGGATAGATGTATTCCTTCTGCGCGATGTATTCCTTCAAGATGTCGTTCTGTAACGTGCCCGCAACTTTCTTCCAGTCCGCGCCCTGCTTTTCCGCCACCGCCAGATACATCGCCCAAATCACCGCCGCAGGCGAATTAATCGTCATCGAAGTGCTCACATCCGCGATCGGAATGTGATCGAACAGCACCTCCATATCCGCCAGCGAGCTAATCGCCACACCGCATTTCCCGACTTCGCCTTCCGACAGCGCATGATCGGAGTCGTAGCCCATCAACGTCGGCAAATCGAAAGCCACCGAAAGCCCCGTCTGTCCCTGCGAAAGCAAATAACGAAATCGCTGGTTGGTATCTTCGGCAGCACCAAATCCGGCGAATTGTCGCATTGTCCACAGCCGCCCGCGATACATCGTCGCGTGAATTCCGCGCGTGTACGGCGGCTCGCCGGGAAATCCCAGATCGCGCTCCTCGCTCCAGTCCGCGAGGTCCGCCGGCGTGTACAAGCGCCGAATCGGATAGCTGGAAACCGTAGAAAAGCTTTTCGCTCTTTCGGGCGATTTTTCAAGCGTCGGCGCCAGCGTCTTTTCTTCCCAAGCTTTCTCTGCCGCGCTCGTCTTTCGGCGTAGTTCAACCGCTTCCGTGCCGGTAAGGGTGGAAGTGACGGACGGATTCTTCGAATCGGCAGGCATGGCAACGCTCCTAAAGCACAGCCGCGAAACGCCCTCGTTCAACGGCTAAGCGCGATCGCACCCTTCATTTTAGGTGAATACCCAGCAGCGTGCGACAAGATAATCGGACAGAGGGCAGCGGTTATGTAGGCTGATGTTATGTAAGCGTCGACTTTCAGACCAACAACTTTCCCCTAATTTCCCTTGTAACTATGATCGCCATTTCCGAACAACCGCACATGTTCAAACGCGCCAGGAATATTAGGCGTGCGGAAAATGTCTCCCTTCTGCACATCTGCCACTGTGATGCGATTCGAAGTCAAGGTGCGTCCCAGCGATTGGTCGTAATTAATGAACGCCTCGACCAGATTGACGCGCGCCCGCAATTCATTCCCCTGCGCCGTGGTCAGGTCGCGCGACTTTAATATGACGTTGTAACTCGTCGAAGCTCCCAGCTGATATTTCTTCTCCTCGGCCTCCAGCGTCTGCTTCGCCAGTTCGCTGGCTTTGATAGCAGCGTCCACCTGCGCGCGATCCTGCTGCAGCGCGATCTGCGCGTTGCGCACATTGAGTGCCACCGTATTTTGCAGTTGCTGGTACTGAGCCTGCGCCACTCGCTCATAGAGGATGGCACGCGCGCTATCCGCCTGAGTCGCGCGGTTGCGGATCGGCAGAGTAAAGTTCACTCCCGCGGCATAAGTCGGATAGACATTGTGAAAAATGTTCGACAGATCACTTCCGAGTCCGCTGGTAGAAGAAGTAGTGACGGTATTAAACGCCGAGGGCGTTCCCGCGTATACGGGATTAGGCCCGATCAGAACGGGCGTGCCATTCGCCGTAACTAATGGAGCGTTGAGATCGGCGACGAAAGCGGTAGGCGTCTGACTCACGGTCGTCGAAATGCCGGACAATCCCTGCGATTCATACTGCGCAAAGGCTGTCACAGTCGGCAGCAGGGCATTGCGCGCCGTCTTCACTTGTATCCCCGCATTCTTCAGCAAATCTTCAGCCTGTTTTATGTCCGGGCGGTTGTCGAGCGCTTCCTTCACCGCCTCCGGAAGCGATGCGATGTTCACATCGCCCGGCGTCGTCAACGTGGTGGTGGGAATCACTTCCACGTTCTGCAGCGCCGGATCCATCAATTGCTTGGTGATGTCGTTCAACAGCACAGTCTGCTGCTGCAGTTGGTTCGTCTGCGCCACAATCAGGTTCTGCCGGTCCGACGCGACTTCAGATTCTGCCGTCAGCACATCCAGCGGAGCCATAGTCCCGATTTCCAGTTGGCGCTTATTGTCGTTGTACAGCTTGGTCGAAGTCGTCAGTGCCGCCTGCTCAACTTTCACGTTTTCGCGCGCAAACACGTATTCCCAATAAGCCGTTTCGACCGCGGTGATCGTGTTGATTACTTGCAACGCGAAATATTGGTCCGCAGCCTGGCGCTCGTTTTTGGCTTCTACAATGAATCGAGTGTTCGGCAGTGTCCCGAAGCCATTCAAAAGCTGCTGCTGCACCGTGACGGTGATATTCGATTGCACCCCCGGATTGAAAAAGTTCTCGAAGGTCGTGTTGCTCGAGCGCGTGTTATCGAATGCGACCGACACCTGCGTTCCTTCATGGAATCCCTGCGTATAGGTGATATTGGTCACCGTCGAATGTGCCTCAAGAGCCAGGATCCCGACCTGTCCCGTGCCCGATAGGAATGGGTTATTCACGGGCACTACGGCGTCGGCAACGTTAAATGTGCCGCTAAGAATCGGGTCGAATGTAATGCTGGGAATGCTGGCGAAATCGCCGGTCGTACCAAGCGCCGGAACCCCAAAAAAAGTCTGCCCCGATTTCGCTCGCAGCACGTCTGTTTCCGCTTCCCACGGGGTATAACGCGCGATGTTGATCCCGAGATTGTTCTCGATGGCCAGCGTAATCGCGTCATCCAGGCTCAGCAGTAGCTGCCCATTCTGAATGAGCTGCTGGATGCGCGGAGAATTCGTCAGCATCAGCGGGTCAATCTTGATCTGCCGGTAGGGCGCCGTAATGTCTGGAAACGCATGCGGACCCTTGGAATAATCGCGTCCAAACGTGGGCTTCAGATTCCGCGCCGCCTCCGTTTCCGTGCTGGAAGCAGCGGCAGGCAGCTGTGCCGGAGGTGGTGCCGGCTGCTGTCCAGGAGCGGTTGGCGGCTCGTATTTTTGTTGGCCCTGGTTTTGATCCTGGTTCTGCGGCGGTTGGGACTGCTCTTGCGCCGCGGCAAAACCCGGCGCCACCACCATCAGCGAACTCAGTATCATCGCTAGACCCGTTCGGAGAAAGCTTCCAGTCATTTTTCTTTCCTCTCAATCGGTAATTCGGTTCACACTTCGATTGCTCTCTGAAATAGAACGCCCCACACGTTTACTTTGTTTCACGGAGGTATTCAGGGCTGCACGCCGAAAGCCACGTATGCCCCTTTGAAATGTGTCGGATAAGCGCGAAGCGCGTCATTCGTGTGTCCGTTATCGGACACCGGCGGTTCGCAAGCGAACAAACCGAAGCGTGAGTCTAGCATCGCCAGCGAATGATTGACAACGCAGCTTTGGCGGCCTAGGCTGTTCGCCTCGCGGCGGTTCATTCACCTCTATCGCCGCCATCTGCCATGAAACGCGAAGAGATTCTCAAAATCCTCGAAGATGCCGGAGCCGTCCGCCAAGGCCACTTCGAGCTATCCAGCGGCCTCCATAGCGGCACCTACATTCAGTGCGCCCTGGTTCTCCAGCATCCGCGCCATGCCGAGCAACTCGGGCGTGCCCTGGCCCAGGAATTCGCGGATCTCAATCCCACCTGCGTAGTCTCCCCGGCCTTAGGAGGCGTGATCATCGGCCACGAAGTCGGCCGCGCGTTTGGCATTCGCGCCATCTTCGTCGAGCGCGATCGCTCCGGTCAGATGGCCCTACGCCGCGGATTCGAAATCACCCCCGGCGAACGCGTCCTGGTGGTCGAAGATGTTTGGACGACAGGCGGTTCAACGCGCGAGGCCATAGGAGTCGTCGAACAATCCGGCGGCCTGGCAATAGCCGCTGGCGCGATTATCGATCGCAGCGCGGGCCGCGTAGAACTAAGCATTCCTGCCAGAGCCTTGCTGGAACTATCCGTCCCGAGCTACGAACCCGATGATTGCCCCCAATGCCGCTCCGGCAGCACCGCCGCCCGCCCAGGCAGTCGCCACCTCCGTGCAACCGGCTAAGATCGCCGTCATCGCTAGAGTCGTTCCGCGCATTTCAGGAGGAAGACCAATGAAGAAGCCCTCAGCCGCAATCTTAACTGTGGTACTCACGCTCGCCGCTGCTGTCTCGCTGGTTCACGGGCGAACTGCAGACCCGAAACTCGACTCTAGCGATGAGCAGACCAAATTAACCTCCATGGAGCAGCAAATCATAGCCAAAGAAAGCGAAGGGCTTGAGGCTCTGAAGTCCGGCGACGTTCAACGATTTGCCGCACTCACCGCCGCCGACGCCATTTTTGTGGACGCACAAGGACCGGCAACAAAAGCTCAAGTTGTAAAAAACGTAGAAGGGTTTACTCTCTCCGAATATTCAATGAACGACGTAAAATTCACAGCCCTTTCGAAAACTTCTGGCCTGATCGTCTACAAAATCCGCGAAAAGGGGGTTTCTCACGGCAAGGAATTCACCGCCCAAGTCTATGTTTCCTCTATTTGGACGAAAAGAGGAAAAGACTGGCTCTGCCTGTTCAGCCAGGAAACGGCCGCTAGGCAGTAATCAAACTCCTCCTCACGCGCAAGCATGCGCTCCCGTGTCATAATCGCCAGTGAGTCATGCGCAACATCAAACTAACTATCGCCTACGACGGCTCCCAATTCCACGGCTGGCAAATCCAACCAGGCCTGCCCACAATCCAAGGCCTCCTTTCCGAAGCCGTCCAGCAAATCACCCAGGAAAAGCTCCAAATTTTCGGCGCCAGCCGTACCGATGCCGGCGTCCACGCCCTCGGCCAGGTAGCCAACTTCAGAACGCATTCGACTCTTACCGCCAACGACTATCACCGCGCCCTAAACGCCCTGCTCCCACCGCAAATCCGCATCGTGTCTGCCGAAGAGGTCGGCCCCGATTTTCACGCCCGCTGGCAATCTCTGGCGAAGACGTATCGTTATAGAATCTTCCGCGGCCGAGTCCTTCCACCGTTCGAATACGGGCGAATGCTCCACTTTCCCTGGCCTCTCGACGAAAACGCGATGCAAGCAGCCGCGCACCTGTTCCAAGGCACACACGATTTCACTTCCTTCGCCGCCTCCGCCGATTCAGAAGAAGGCGCGAAAGATCGTGAAACCCTTCGCGAAATCTATAGCTCTGAGGTAATCAGCCATCCCTATGCGCCGTTCGGGGTCGCGGCAAACGGCGGCGGCAACGCAACAGGCCTTTCCAGCTTTACGTCAGACAGCGTCACCGAGCACCCCCACGAACTCGAATATGTCGTCCGTGGAAAATCTTTCCTGCGTTACATGGTGCGAAAAATCGTCGGCACGCTTCTGGACGTGGGACAGGGAAAACTAGCCCCCTCCGACATCGCCGCGATATTCGAAGCCAAAGACCGCTCGCGCTCCGGCATGACCGTACCGCCCGACGGCCTCTATCTCGTCTCGCTCGAGTACCCCGACCCGACCGCATCGTTAGCGCATACGCGCCGCAAGTCGGAGGCAAAAATCAGTTAGAATCAACTAAGCGATGACCGCAAAAACTCAGGCTTCGACACTCACCGCGGATTCGTCAGCACCCGCGAACGCGGCATTCCTCGAGTCGATCGACGCGGCCTCGGGCAAAGTAATAGCGCAGATCCCAGCCACACCGCCCGAATCAGTTCCAAATCTGATGGCCCAAGCCCGCCAGGCGCAAGAAACCTGGGCCGCAAAATCCGTTCGCCAACGCTGCACCTATCTCCGCAAAATCCGCGACGCTATCTACGAGCAACGTGACGCCGTCACCAACGCCATTTCCCTCGAGACCGGCAAGCCGCATGTGGAAGCCGTCTATGCCGAACTGCTTCTGGCCCTCGACACCGCCGATTTCCTCGCGCGCCAGGCCCCGGAATGGCTGCGCCCCGAACCAGTGCCGCACCACAATATCGGCGTCAAAGCAAAATCCGGTTCGCTCCATTTTCAGCCCTACGGCGTACTCGGAATCATTTCGCCGTGGAATTATCCCTTCTCGATTCCAATGGCGCAGATCCTGCCTGCCCTGGTGGCCGGCAACGCCGTACTGGTGAAGCCGTCGGAGCTGACGCCGCAAGTAGGCCAGGTAATCGCAGAAATCGTTTCGGCAGCAGAAATTCCGTCCGGCGTCGTGCAAGTGCTGCAAGGCGGAGGCGCGCTCGGTGCCGCGCTGATCGAATCCAATCCCGACAAACTCTTCTTCACCGGCAGCGTACCCACAGGGAAGAGAATCGCCGAAGCCTGTGCCAGTCGCTTGATTCCAACTTCGCTCGAATTGGGCGGCAAAGACGCCATGCTGATTCTGGCCGACGCTGATCTCGATATCGCCTCAAGCGCCGCCGTCTGGGGCGGCTTCATGAATTGCGGCCAGACCTGCATTTCGGTCGAGCGCATCTATGTCGCAGAACAAATCGCCCAACCGTTCATCGAGCAGTGCATCCAGAAGGCAAGCAAACTCCGTGTCGGCCCGCCAACAGATCAGGACGCCGAAATCGGCCCGCTGATCCGCCTCAAGCAGCTCGAAAAAGTCGAGGAGCAACTGCGCGATGCCCAAGCACGCGGCGCGAAGATCGTAGCCGGCGGAAATCGCCGTGCCGATCTCGGCCTCAGCTTCCTGGAACCCACAGTCGTCACCAACGTGGACCACTCCATGCAACTGATGCGCGAAGAAACCTTCGGCCCCGTAATCGCGATTCGCCCGGTAAAATCCGCAGAGGAAGCCGTCGCGTTAGCCAACGATTCGGAATTTGGCCTCAGCGCCAGCGTCTGGACCAGCGATCCCGCCAAAGGCCGCGAAATCGCCCAGCGCATCCGTGCCGGCTCGGTGATGATCAATGACGTCGGCAGCTATTACGGCATCTCCGAAGCCCCGCACGGCGGCAGCCGCGCCAGCGGTTGGGGACGCTCTCACTCGCGTTTTGGCCTGCTGGAGATGGTGCAGATAAAATATGTGGACGTGGATCGCCTGCCGCGCACGCCAAAGTCCTGGTGGTTCGGCTACAATGAGAACGTAGCGGCGGCGGCCGATAGTTTCGTAGACTTTCTATTCGCGCCGCGCTGGACGCGCCGCATGGCCGCGCTATCTCGCCCACGCGGCGCTTTAGGTACGGTATTTCGCAGGCACAGAATCTAGCAGCGCAGTTTTCTTCGAGGAAATTGACCGATGGCCGACGCCAGCACACCAGACTCCGCCGCACCACCAACTCCGCCGGCGGCAACGCCTCCCGCTACGGCGCCACCGGCTCCAACTGCGGCCGCGCCCGCAGAGGCAAAGCCTGCCGCGCCGAAAATTAAAATGAAAAAGCGCACCCAACGCGCCTGCGATGAAAAAGCCGAAAAAGGCAAGCTCTGCTGCGGCCACCTTAAACGGTGGTACGACTACCCCAAAGAAATCGAAAATCTAATCGGCCCGAAAGCAGAAATCTATCGCTGCGAATTTTGCAAAACACTGTACAAACCCGATCTCTCATCCGGCCCGCACAGCTACACGCTGCGCTACTAGGCAGTTCGGAAATTGAACCGCAAGGAACTCATCTACGATTGGAACACCGCCAAAGGTGGGGAAATCCCGGCCGGCCGCCACGTCGCCCTGAATGACGAAACGCTGCGCGACGGCTTGCAAAATCCCTCCGTCCACGATCCCTCCATCGCCGAAAAAATCGAAATCCTCCACTTGATGGAAGCCCTCGGCATCAACACCGTGAACATCGGTCTCCCAGGCGCCGGCCCACGCGCCTACGCCGATACCGAAGCCCTGGCCCGCGAAATCGTCTCTGCGCGCCTGAAAATTCGCCCCAACTGCGCCGCGCGCACGCACAAGAATGACATCCGCCCGATCGTCGAGATTTCCCAAAAAGTCGGCTTGAAACTCGAAGCCGCAACATTTCTAGGTTCCAGCCCGATTCGCCGACTAGTCGAAGACTGGACCGTCGATCACCTCAAGCGCACGACAGAAGAAGCCGTCACCTTCGCCGTCTCCGAAGGCCTCCCCGTAATGTACGTCACCGAAGACACCGTTCGCACCGATCCCGAAACGGTGAAGGCCCTTTATTCCACAGCGATTCGCTGTGGCGCCCTCGCCGCAGTTCTATGCGATACGGTAGGTCACGCCACACCGCCCGGCGCCCACAATCTCGTGAGCTTCTTCATCGAACACGTTGCCAAGCCCTCAGGCGAGAGAATCCGCGTAGATTGGCACGGCCACAACGATCGCGGCCTATCGATCGCCAACTCTCTGGCCGCCATCGCCGCGGGCGCCGATCAGATCCATTGCGCGGCCCTCGCCCTCGGCGAGCGCGTCGGCAACACCCCAATGGAAGTAATGCTTGTGAATCTCAAACTCATGGGCCTGTTCGATCACGATCTTTCGCGCCTGAAAGACTATTCCGAGGCCGTTTCGCGCGCGACCCACACGCCCATTCCCCCGAATTATCCCGTAGTCGGCCGCGATGCTTTCCGCACCGCCACCGGCGTGCACGCCGCCGCCATCGTCAAAGCCTACAAAAAGAACGATCGCGAGCTCGCCAATGCCATTTATAGCGGCGTCCCCTCGCATCTCTTCGGCCTCGAGCAAATCATCGAAATCGGCCCGCTCAGCGGCCGCTCTAACGTTATCTACTGGCTCGAAAAGCACGGCATCGAAGCCACCGACGAGCGCGTGGACCGCGTTCTCACCGCGGCCAAAAAGGCCGCAGAAAGTTCTCAGCGAGCAGGAAATTCTCGCCCTCGTCGAGCCTTCGCCGAAGTCGCGGCCCGCGATGCCTCGCCGCTAGCGCCCGGGAGGCTGCACCTCAATCCGGCGATGAAACTTTCGCTCGCTTCCGGTATTCTCTTGGCCATGGCTACCATGTCCCTGCGCGGCTCCGACATAAGCGTCGAGTCCCTCGCTCACGAGTCTAGCGTCAGCCATTCGCTCGATTGGCTGGCCCACAATCTCGACTGGATCACCGAGCAACACATCCGCCTGACCGAGATTCCCGCTCCTGAATTCTCCGAGTCGCACCGTGGTGAGGCCCTGCGCAAGCTTTTCGACGCTAACGGCTTGAAAACTCACATCGACGGCATCGGCAACGTAATCGGCGAGCGCCCCGGCAACCAGCACGACGAAATCATCCTTCTGGCCGCGCATCTCGATACCGTTTTTCCCGCCGGCACCGACGTGCACGTCAAGCACAATGGCGCGCGTCTCGAAGCTCCCGGCATCGCCGACAACGGAGCAGGCCTGGCCACTCTCGTGGCCATTTCGCGCGCGCTTCAGGAAGGCCACATCCGCACTGGCATGACCATTATCTTCGCCGGCGACGTTGGCGAAGAAGGAGAAGGCAACCTGCGCGGCATTCGCGCCTTCGTGGACACCTATAGCTCGCGCCTCCGTGCCGTAATCGCCGTGGATGGCGCCGCCACCGATTTCGTCACCACACAAGGTCTCGCCTCCCGCCGCATCGAAGCCTACGTCACCGGACCGGGAGGCCACAGTTGGTCCGATTTCGGCGCGCCCAATCCCATCACCGCGCTCTCTCGTGGCATCGTGAAATTCTCCGCCATTTCTGTTCCAGACTCGCCGCGCACCTCCTTTAACTTCGGCGTGATCGAGGGCGGAACATCAGTAAATTCAATTCCCAATCGCGCTGGCGTGAAAGTTGACTTGCGTTCCGAAGAGGATGCACAAATCACGCGTCTCGAGTCCGCGTTGCACGAAGCTATTCGCGCAGGCGTCAATGAGGAAATTGCCGCCACGCAGGCTGGGGCCGGATCTCTAGAATCGGGATTCCGCTCGCTAGGCGTGCGTCCTTCCGGAAAGTTAGCGGAAAATTCCGAGTTGCTAGCCGCGATTACCAGCGTGGACGCGTACCTGAACAATCCCGCGCGCCGCGAGCGTTCCTCCACGGATGCGAATGTCCCGCTATCCAAGGGAATCCCGGCCATCGCCATCGGCGGCGGCGGACTCGGCGGCGGCTCCCACAGCCTCGACGAATGGTATGAACCCACCGATCGTCTCCTGGGCCTGAAGCGCGTCCTGCTCACTACGCTGCTGATCGCTCGAACTGCGCCGTGAACGATTCGCGTGTGCGGCTTCGAGCCTCGCAACTGTTTCATCTGCCCCGTCGCGCAATCATCGCCATCGCTCTCCTCGGTCTCTGCTTTGAAGCCGTGCTGGCCAATGACGCAGCTCGCCGCCCGAGCCTATCCTCAATGAAGAATCCCGATCTTCAGACTTCGTCCCAATCGAGCGCCGATCTCATTCTGATCAACGGCGATATCTACACCGGCGATCCGAGAAATCCGCGCGCGCAAGCGTTGGCCATTAGCGGAGAAAAAATCGTCGCCGTCGGCTCAAACGTCGACATCAATCGCCTGCGAGATTCCAAAACCCGCATCATCGATCTCCACGGCCAATTCGCCATGCCGGGCTTCAATGACGCGCACATGCACCTCGCCAGCGCCGCCGAAGCCAAACTGAAGATTAATCTCGAGGGCGTGAAGTCGCTCGCCGAAATGCAGGAGCGGATTCGCGTCCATCTGAAAGACTTTGAGTCCGGCGAGTGGATCACCGGCCGCGGTTGGGATCACACCCTCTGGTCCGATAAGCGCTTTCCCACGCGCGCCGATCTCGATGCCGTTTCGCGCGATCACCCCATGTTTTTCGGCCGCGTGGACGGTCACGTCGCCGTTGCGAATTCCCGCGCCCTGGAAATCGCCGGCATCACCAGCGCAACACCCGATCCGCCCGGAGGAAAATTCCTCCACGATCCCGCCACCGGCGAACCCGACGGCATGCTCGAAGAAGATGCGGCAATGGATCGTGTGATCAAGGTTATTCCGCGTTTTACCCAGGAGCAGCGCCGCCGCGCGATTGAACTGGCTCTGGCCGAAGTATCGTCCTACGGCGTAACTTCCATCCAGGACAACTCCGAAGAGCTTCTCCTGCGCCTATACGAAGAATTTCCCGATGGCCGCTCGCGTGACGGCCGCACCGCCCCGTCTCCGCCCGCGCTCATCGATTTGCCGATCTATCAGGAACTGCTCCGCGCAGGCAAACTTCCTCTAAGAATCACCGAATGGCTTCCATTCAATGCGCCGCTCCCGGTGCTGGAGGATTTGCGCCGCGCGTACGGAACAACCGATCCGTGGCTCAAGACGGGAACGCTGAAAGGCTTCCTCGATGGCTCGCTCGGCTCGCGCACCGCCGCGCTTCTCGCGCCATATTCCGATGAGCCGGGAACCTCGGGAATTCTGCGCGCCGATCCCGAGCGGCTAAAGCAAATGGCGATCGCGCGCGATGCCGCCGGATTTCAGATCGCGTTCCATGCCATAGGTGACCGCGCAAATCGCGTCGCGCTCGATACTTATGAAGCCGTCCGTCAGGCCAACGGCCCGCGCGACCGCCGCGATCGTGTCGAACACGCGCAGATCATCGCTCTCAGCGACGTTCCAAGGTTCGCCGCGCTAGCCGTAATCGCCTCAATGCAACCAAGCCACATCCTCGACGACGAGCGCTGGGCCGAATCGCGCCTGGGCAGCGAACGCATCAAAGGCGGCTACGCCTGGAATTCCCTCGAGAAAAGCGGCGCGCATCTAGCCTTCGGCACTGACTACCCAGTCGAAGCGGTAAATCCCATGCGCGGCCTCTACGCCTGCGTCACGCGCGAACTGCCCGAAGGCGGCCCGCAAGGCGGCTGGCAGCCGCAAGAGACGCTGCCCATCGACACTTGCATCCGCGAGTACACTGCAGGCTCCGCCTATGCCGAATTCGAGGAAGCTCAGAAAGGGAAGCTCGTTCCCGGAATGTTGGCCGACATCGTGATATTTCCGGCTGACGTCACGCGCATTTCGCCGCGCGAGCTGATTAATGCCAAAGTCTCGGTGACAATTGCAGGTGGCCGCGTCGTATACGATTCGAAGCAAAAGTCCAACAGCGGCTCAGCGAACTAGGTTTCCCGGCCTCTAAGCACGCTAAGCTCGATGAGTCAAAGACTCAAAGCTGACCTGGCGCTCGCCGCTTGCATGTTCATCTGGGGCGCGACCTTCGTCGTCGTTCAGGACGCATTGGCCTACGCTTCGGTCTTCGCATTTCTCTCCGTGCGATTTGTGCTGGCCACGCTGGTCATGGCCGCAATCTATTGGCGCACCGTCGCTCGGGTAAATCGCGGCGATATCGTCGCCGGCTCGGTGATTGGCGTATTCCTATTCGGGGGCTACATCTGCCAAACGGTCGGCCTGAAGTTCACCACGCCATCAAAAGCGGCATTCCTGAATGGCTCCAGCGCGGTGATTGTTCCGATCCTGCTGGCGGTTTTCTGGCGCAAGCGCATCAATCGTTGGGCCTGGGCGGGCGCCATCACAGCGCTGTTCGGACTCTACTTCGTAGCCGTGCCGCCATCGGGATTCGGAAATCTAAATATCGGAGACCTGCTAAGTATCGGCTCAGCCGTAATGTTCGCTTTCCACATCTTGGCGGTAGGCCATTACAGCACGCGCCATTCCATCACCGGCCTAAGCTTCCTACAGATCGCCCTGACCGCGATCCTGGCCACAATCGCTCTGCCAATCGTTTCCGCCGCAGGATGGGAGGTTCCGCGCTTTGAAATGACCTCAGGCCTGGTCTTCGCAGTCCTAGTCACCGCTCTAGGCTGCACCGTGCTCGGTTTCACCGCCCAACTCTGGGCCCAGCAGCACACCACAGCAAATCACGCCGCAATCCTATTCACACTAGAGCCAGTCTTCGCCGCGCTAACCTCATACGTTGTGCTGCACGAGCGCCTAAGCCACAGAACGCTAACGGGCGCCGCGTTGATCTTTGCGGCGATCTTGCTAGCAGAACTGAAAGGCCCAGCCCCCGCACCAATAGATTCCACGGGATCAGTAGCAGAGACCGCGCAGTCGTAACGCCTGCGCGTCCTGAGTCTCGAAGGGCTGCCAGCCGGCGTTTTTGACTTTGACTTTCTCCGCGTCAAATCGCATTGGTGGGAGCCTCCGCATTCATGCGGAGGAAGGAGCGCTTCAGCGCTCCGGAAACGGTTCACGTACAAAGGTGCGCTTTAGCGTTGGGTCTTTGAAGTAGCTCTCACTCAGCGCGTTCCAAATTTCGCCAAGAAGAAATCCCCAGCATTCCAATGCGGCCGCGCGGTTTCCTGCGCCACTTCATACCCAATAGCCAAGTCAATTCGAGCGAATTTCGCCCCAGCCTCAAAATTAAACGGCTGCTTCATATCATCCTGCGGCGTATGGTAAATCGTGCTCTCCCACTCCAGCGAAATGCTCTTGCCGTTCAACTTCGGATCAACAGTCTTGAATCCTTCCGACAAAAACACCGAGGGCACGCCCTGCTTCACAAACGAATACTGATCGCTGCGCACGAAGAACACTTCTTCGGGCATGGGATCGGGACTGACTTCAAGATTCATGTGCTTGGCAACATCGCCCAGTTCGTGGCTAAGGCTCGAGTGCTCCACGCCGTAGCCCACAATATCGCGGAAGTCGTACAGCAGCGCGACGCCATCCATATTGATATCGGCAACGATCTGCTTGATCGGCACCGTGGAATTGCGGGCGAAATAGTCTGAACCCAGCAGCCCGGCCTCTTCTCCAGTAACCGACAAAAATACGAGCGAACGGCGCGGAGCAGTGGGCAATTTCGCTGAACGCCCGCGCGATTTCCAGCAGCGCCGAGCTGCCGGAGGCGTTATCAAGCGCGCCGTTGTAAATGGCATCGCCTTTGATCGCTTCGCCGATCCCCAGATGATCCAGGTGCGCGCTGAAGACGACATACTCGTTCTTCAGCGTGGGATCGGAGCCGGGAAGCACAGCGACGACATTCGGACTTTCCGCTGCCGTGAATCGCGTAGTGAGACGGATGGACACATCGGCTGGCAAAGAGAAGCCCTGAGGTTTGTTCTGCGACGCATCGTCAAGCGCCTGTTTCAGCGATTTCCGCGCACCGTCGAACAGCACCGCTCCCGACTTCTCATTCACGACGGCAAAGCCGCGCATTTCCGGAACGGAGTCGTTCGGCACGCCGTTAGCGTCGAGCCAGCGAAGGTTGGGTTCCTGAAAGAAGCGTACCAGGCGATCGAACGGAATGCGCTCGGCGATCGGCCCGCCCCAGATGGCAATCACTCCGATTGCGCCATGGCTCGCGGCCATCTTCGCCTTGACGAACCCGTCGGAGTAGTAAGCCCGCGGAGCGTCCGGGAAACTGGATGGCGCGCCCCAAAAGCCCACAACGATTTTGCCGCGCACGTCCACCGCGGCGTAATCGTCGTAGCCAAACTCCGGCGCCGTAACTCCATAGCCGACGAAGGCGAGCGGCCCTTCCGCAGCGCTGTAGGTGGCGCTCTCGTGCCCCGCGGCGATGAAGTCCCGCCCGAACACAAGCTTCTGTGTCTTTCCCGCACGCGTGATTTCCATCGACGACGCCGAAGGCACAAGCTCGACGCGTCGCAGTGGTACAGGCTGAAAGTAGCTGCCATTCAAGCCACCTGGCTTCAACCCCATTTCCTCGAAGCGGCTCCGCATGTAAAGAGCAGCGAGCTCATACCCGCGTGTGCCCGTACCACGGCCCTCCAGCAAATCATCCGCGAGATATTCCATATTCGAGCGAATGCCTTCGGGCGTGACGCGACTCAGCAGCGAAGCAGGAGGGAAGGGCAGCGACGCCTTGTCCTGCGCCCGCGTAACGGAGATCGCGCACAGCGCAGCAATCACGGCAAGCAAGCGACGCCAAGTCATTTCCTCGCCTCCAGGTTATGTTTGACGTTGATCTCAGGATTACGTTTGTGGCTGCGTGATCTTCACATCCACGGGATCGTACATCGTTGCGGACTTAGGATGCGATTCCTCGTAGGCCGAAATGTCGGGCTCATGCTCAAGCGTGAGGCCGATATCATCGAGCCCCTTTATCAGGCACTTCTTTCGAAAAGCATCGATCGCAAAAGGAATCTTCAGCCCTTCATCATCGCTGACGACCTGGGTTTCGAGATCCACGGTCAGCTTGTAGCCTTCGCGCTTCTCCGCGCGCTTAAATAAATCATCCACCTGCGCATCGCTCAAAGTGACCGGCAGAATCCCGTTCTTAAAGCAGTTGTTGTAGAAAATATCCGCATAGCTAGGCGCAATGATGGAGCGAAAGCCGTAATCCAAAATCGCCCAAGGCGCGTGCTCGCGGCTCGAGCCGCAACCGAAATTCGCGCGCGCCAGCAACACGCTCGCACCGCGATAGCGTGGAAAATTAAAAGGAAACTCAGGATTGGGCTTCTCGCCGGGCAAATAGCGCCAGTCATAAAAAAGCACGCGTCCATATCCTTCGCGCGTCTGCAATTTCAAAAACTGCTTCGGCACCATCTGATCGGTATCCACATTCACCCGATCCATCGGCGCCACAAGTCCCGTATGCTTCACGAACGCCTGCACGCCTATTCCGCTCCGTTCACATCCCACTTACGGATGTCCACGAAATGTCCTTCGATAGCTGCGGCCGCCGCCATCATCGGGCTCACTAGATGCGTGCGGCTGCCCTTGCCCTGGCGCCCTTCGAAGTTGCGATTCGAAGTGCTGGCCGAACGTTCGCCGCTAGGCAGCACGTCATCATTCATCCCGATACACATGCTGCAGCCCGCATCGCGCCACTCAAATCCGGCACTCACGAAAATCTTGTCCAGCCCTTCCTTCTCCGCCTGCGCCTTCACCACGCGCGAGCCCGGCACAGCCAGCGCCTGCTTGATATTTTTCGCGATGTGCTTGCCCTCGATCACGTGCGCCGCCGCCCGCAAATCTTCAATCCGCGAATTCGTGCAAGAGCCGATAAAAACGCGGTCCACGGAGATATCCGTGATCGGCGTGCCAGGCCTCAAATTCATGTAAACCAGCGCGCTCTCCGCTGCCTTGCGGTCCACAGGATCCGCAAACGAATTCGGATCAGGCACGCGGCTGGTAACATCGGTCACCATCCCGGGGTTCGTGCCCCAGGTCACTTGCGGGGCCAGCTTGGAAGCGTCAATATCCACCACGGTGTCGAATTTCGCGTCCGGATCGGAAGCGAGCGCCTTCCAGCGCTCCACCGCCTCCTGAAATTCCTTCCCGCGCGGCACAAACGGCTTGCCCTCGAGGTACGCAAACGTAATCTGATCCGGCGCCACCATTCCCGCGCGCGCCCCACCTTCAATGGTCATATTGCACATGGTCATGCGCGCTTCCATCGAGAGCGCCCGCACCGCATCTCCACCATATTCGAAGACGTGTCCGGTCCCGCCGGCAATACCTGTCTTGCCGATCAGCGCCAGGATGAAGTCCTTCGAGGTGATGCCTTTCGGGCGCTTGCCATTAAACCGAACGAGCCCCGTCTTCGATTTGGCCTGCGAAAGGCACTGCGTTGCCAGCACATGCTCGATTTCACTGGTGCCGATGCCAAACGCCAGCGCCCCCATAGCGCCGTGCGTTGAAGTGTGGCTGTCGCCGCAAACCAGCGTTTGTCCCGGCTGCGTAATCCCCAATTCCGGCCCAATGATGTGCACGATGCCCTGATTACGGCTGTGCATATCGAACAACCGCACGCCGGTCTCTTTGCAGTTCCGCTCCAGCGCCTCAAACTGCCCGCGCGCATCGGCATCCAGAATCGGCAGGTCGCGATTCTTGGTCGAAACAGAGTGGTCCATCACCGCGAAGGTGAGATCCGGCCGCCGCACTTTGCGCCCCGCGGCCTTCAATCCCGCGAAGGCCTGAGGCGAAGTCCCTTCATGAATCAAATGGCGGTCGATGTAAATCAGGGAGGGCTGGCCGGGAACTTCTCGAACAACGTGGGCATTCCAAATCTTTTCGTAGAGAGTTTGCGAGGCCATAAGTCTGCAACCCGATTGTAACAATCTCCGCGCCGCTCGCCAATGCCCGAAACACGCAAACGCGGCCGCGAGACTGTATCACAACGAAACTTCCAGCGTGACCCAGAAGACTGCCCGGAGTTGCCACGGGCTACTGAATGCAAATGGTTGGCTTAAACCGCGTTTCATGGGCTCCAGTCCCCCCTATAGTCATTATCGATTAGAAGTGACCTCGACTCATTGTTTTCATGGAGTTACACCGATTTCTACAGTTTTCCATTATCGATTAAAAAAATTGTAGATCGACTCTAAAATGCATCAAACGAACGGTGAAGGACAAATGCGGCATTTTCTCAAAGCCGAAGCTTGTAGTCGGAAAGTCGGCTACAGAATTCAGCTTGCGGCTATGACGATGAAAGCACTCCGGGCCAACAGACCAGTTCTTGCTCCTTCGGGCAGGTGTTATACTTCCTTTTCGCTCAGGAGTGGTGTCGCCAGGAACGGAGCGGGGACATGGGTATTCAGTTTCGCGAGCTGATTGACTGGGTGCGGCGGCGAAAGTTTTTCGCCAGCGTGCTCATCATCTTTACCCTCGCGATCGGCATTTTGATTGGCACGGTGATATCAGGACGCGCACTGGCCACGCGCCCGCAAGTCGGCAATGGCGCCACGCTCCTAGCCATCCCCGATCCCGTCGCGCTCAGCGGTACATTCTCGGCCATCGCGGGCAAGCTGGAACCTACGGTCGTCAACATCTCGACCACGCAAGTCATCGATCGGCCCAAAGGGCATCACCAGCACAAGCAGGACCAGGAAGAACCCTTCGACGATTTCTTCGACCGCTTCTTCGACAATCAGAATGAAGGCCCAACAGCGGAGCGCAGCCTGGGCTCCGGCGTGGTCGTGGACCCCAAGGGCTATATCCTGACGAACAACCACGTCATCGATCAGGCCACCAAGATCGAAGTCACCATTGATAAAGATCCCAAGCATTACCAGGCCAAGCTAATCGGCACCGACCAGCTCACAGACCTCGCTGTAATCAAAATTGACACCGATCACGCGCTACCCGTGGCCCGCCTGGGCAATTCCAACGGCGTGCAAGTGGGCGATTGGGTGCTGGCCATCGGCAGCCCCTTCGGCCTGCAAGCGACGGTCACCGCGGGAATCGTCAGCGCCAAGGACCGCGCCAATCCCGGCTTCCAATTTCAGAAATTCATCCAGACCGACGCGGCCATCAATCCCGGAAATTCCGGAGGCCCGCTGGTAAGCATGGCCGGCGAAGTGATCGGCATCAACACCGCGATCTATACGGGCGGGCGCGGCTTTGAAGGCGTGGGATTCGCGCTGCCGTCGAATACTGTAATCAGCGTTTACAACCAGCTGGTCACCAGCGGCAAAGTGACGCGCGGCTCTATCGGCATCAGCTTCAGCGAAGAGAACAGCGCCAATCCGGTTCTGCTGCGTGAACTGGGCGCTTCCTACGGCATCGTTGTACAGGGCGTCGAGCCGGGCAGCCCCGCAGATAAGGCCGGTCTAAAGCCCGGCGACTTGATTACCGATGTGAATGGGCATCCCGTGCGCACCGGTTCCGATCTCGTCGATCCGATTGCTGATACAGCCGTCGGCCAATCCGTGCAGTTGCGCTATGTACGCAACAAGGACGCGCACGAGGTTTCCGTGGTCGTTGCCGACCGCGCCAAGCTCTTCCCGAATACATCCGAAGACATGGAAACTTCGCCGGAAGGCATCGAGCCGGCGGAATTTGGTCTGCACGTAGAAGATTTGTCCGCCGAATTGGCGCGCAAGCTGGGAATTTCGCGCACGCCCGGCGTGATCGTCACCGAAGTGGATCCGGCGAGCTTCGCGGAAGACATTCAATTCGACCGCGGCGACATCATCGTCGAGGTCAATCACGTTCCGGTGGGCACCTTGAACGAATACCGCCGCGAAGTGGCCAAGCTGAAGCCGGGCCAGGATGTGCTCTTCAAAGTCATCCGCCACGACAACAATGATAGGGAACTGACGGTCTTCCTGGCAGGAGCCGTGCCCAACGAATGAGGCCCGCGCCAGCGCTCATCCGCGAAGCCCCGGCGCGTCGCGGCCATCGAATTCTGTCGCTCGCTGCAGGCGTGGCCTTGGCGGCCGCGCTGGCTTTCCCGGCACTTTCCTTGGCGCCCTCGGCCCGAGCAGCCGCAAATCCGCCGCAGTCATCGGCAAAATCCTCGAACAGCAAATCGTCGAGCAGCAAGGCCTCGTCAAAATCGAAGAAGAAGAAATCGTCACATCGCCGCGAGCCGATTCAGAAGGCGCCCACCGTGGATCGCATTGAAGAGATTCAAACCGCGCTAGGGCGAGAAGGCTATTACAAGGGCGAGCCTTCGAAGAAGTGGGATTCCGACACGCAGGATGCGCTGCGGCGCTTCCAGGAAGAACATGGCATGACCGGCTCGGGGAAACTGGACGCAACGACGCTGCAAAAGCTTGGCCTGGGTTCGGACATTGCCGGCGTAAGCGCGCCCAAGCCCGTGCAACATCCCACGGCAGCGCCTCCGCCAGACGTGACACCAAACCCCGCCACATCGACCAGCAGCGCCACCGCCAATTCCGGCGCGTTTTGACTCGCCGCAGTTAGGTTCCGCGTGACATCCCCGTCGGTTTCTTAGGACGAATCGTTTCCGCTTTGCGAAATATTCTGCCGGTATCGTCGCGGGGAGTGCGGCGACGGGGAATCTGCCTAGTGACACAGTCCCCGATAATATGACTTACCAGGATTTAGCCGCCGCCAAAGTGGATAAGTTTTTGGCGGTTGCACGGTGGCGCGGGCGCACGAATCGAAGCTCACTCCTCGAGCCCGGCAATGTTAAAGGCGGCCCGGCCCGCGAGCGCAGCGCGGAAACCATACACCGCGAGGCCGATCAGGACGAGCAGTAGAAACAGGGAGCGACCGATGTACCAGCGGGAGAAGTCCAGCGTGACAGGCAACAGGGACAGCAGGATGTAGTAGGCATTGAAGACAAAAAGCGCCAAGAGGCCGAACCGGGTCAGGACGATCAGCGACAGCGCCACTACAACGATCGAAAAGGGCAATGCCGCCCAGAAGTTCTCACCCGTGATTCCGAGAATTAAGATGGCCAGAATCAGTCCGGTGAGACCAACCGCCAACCACTGCTTGCGGAGGAATACGCGCGCAAGAAAAAGCAGCAACAGCGTTACGAGTGTCATGAACAGTGCAGTCAAGAGAATGGCGAGTCCAGTCGCCAAGAATCGGTTTGGCCCGCCCAGGGAATCGGGCAAGGAGTTAACGGGAGTAAGACCGGAGACGTTAAACCAGTACGGCAGTGCATCTAACCCGTAACCGGAAAGGGCCGCGACCGTCCCCATCAGTGCGCCGGCAAGGGCGTCACGGCCCACCAGGGGATCCCAGACTTTGCCCGAGAGCAGTCGCGTCCAGGAGATCAGCACGTCTGGCCAGCGCCGCCGGACGTACGGCTCAAGCGCCATGTAGCTTAACCAGACGAAGACTGCCGAGGTCACAGCACCGCTAAAGGCGTGCATGAACATACCAAACTCGCCGCCTGGATCTGCTACGTGATGCCCTGCAAGGATCCACGTGAGCATGACGGTCGAGAATGCGCAGGCGGAGATCCGGAAGGATCCCCGGCGGTCGCCGCGGCCCATGCGCACGTTCCTGCGCGCAAAGATAGAACCTACCACAAGCAAGGAAACGATCATGAGGATCAAGGTCACGCCCGCAATAACGTTAGAGAGCGAGCGCTGTCCGGCGACTTCAGGACGATTCCACGGGCCTAACACATCGAAATAGACGGGCTTGCCATGGTAGGCCGCCGCCGTCACATGCAGAGGAGTCGCTGGATCCTGCTCTAAACTGCCGTCCCATTCGGCGCGCGCGTCAAACGCGGCTGGTGGAAGCAGTTTCGGCCCCGAAAGTGTGAAACGCTTCATATCCAGGCCCGCCGCTGCGAACAACGCTCCCCAATCCGGATCCGGCCACGGACCTTTCGAATCTTCCAGCTGCGGTGGGAGAGCGTGCAACTTGAGAAGTCTCCCCGACGCGTTGAGTTCGACGGAGACCATGCCCGGGAGATCTATCGGCGGATCATTTGGCGAAACGTGGCCGCTTGGGTCCAGCGGGATCATCGGACGCGGGCTCTGGCGATACCAGAAGTTCGTCGGTCCCAGTTGGGCCTTGGCAAGTTCCCGGACGCGCTGCGGAGAAGGTTCATGCAAAGCACGGTAACGGAGAAAATCGTAGGTTCGGACGAACGAGGAGTCGCTATCGGCGGGCTGGTCGTTGTAACCGAATTGTCTGATGAGTTCCCGTGCGCTGTCCGCCAAGCCATCTGTGCTCTTAGGAAGAGGCGCCAAACCCAGGTCTGAGGCCTTTGGCGCGAGAGCCACAACGAGGCAAAGCACCGCGAACGTCCCGGCTAGAAAGCTCCACGCCGTGCGCGGGGAAATCGCACCTTCGTCACCCGCCGCCGCGACCATTTCTGGCGACGGCGTTTCACCGGCCGCAAGCGCTGCAGCGAGCGGGTCGCCTCCAGGAAGTGCCGCCGCGACCTGCAATGCCGAAGCGGGCCGCTTCGCAGGATCTTTTTCCAGGCAGCGCAGGATGACCCGTTCGACCAGCGGGTCGATGTCTTTCACGATCTCCGAGGGGTGCGTGGGCGCGCTTTTATCGCGCTGGCGTGCCAACGCTTCGCTTGAGGAAGCGTCGAAGGGACGCTTGCCGGTGAAGATCTCGTAGAGCACGAGGCCGAGCGAGTAGAGATCGCTTTTCGGCGTCACTTCGCCGCCGGCGAATTGTTCTGGCGACATGTACGCGGGAGTGCCGGCGCGCGCCTCGGCGCCTCCGATTTCCGCGGCCAGCCCGGCGAGCCCGAAATCCGTGAGGCGCACGCGGCCACGCCCATCGAGCATAATGTTCGCAGGCTTCAGGTCACGATGAATGATGCCGTGCTCGTGAGCAGCCGCTAGGCCGGCGCACGATTGCCGCGCGATTTCGACGGCTTTGTCCGCCGGAAGCCGTCCGATGCGGCGTATCAGCGAAGCAAGATCTTCGCCGTCCACGAATTCCATGGTCAGGAAAGTGTGTGTGATGGTCTTGCCGGCGTCGGTGGTCTCACTTATCTCGCCGATATCGAAAACTCGACAGACGTTGGGATGCGAGACTTGGCGCGCCAGACGAACTTCACGCGTGAATCGCTCGCGCGCTTCTTCCGTCTGTGCCAGCGACTTCGGCAGAAATTTCAGCGCCACCGTTTGGCCCAGTCTTAAGTCTTCGGCGCGATAGACTTCACCCATCCCGCCTTTGCCAAGAGGCGAAACAATGCGATAGCGGTCGGCGAGAGTGGTCCCCGGAACGTAACGGGCTTCGTAGCCGGTTAATGAAGAACTCCTGGCACTGGAAGAGGATTCGCGTTTGCGCGACGGCGTGCCGGGGGTGGGTTGAACTGCGTCAAGCCCCAGCGTGGGCGTAGAGCCGAAATCCACCGCGCTGCCACACGAAGGGCAAAAGCGCGCTGCACCAGGGACTTCACTTCCGCAGGCGGGACAACTCATGGTTGCGCGGGAGTATATCACCGGCGCAGTCAAGCCCCGACTCGGTAAAGCGACCATTCCGCAGAAACAGAGTTCCCGGAAAGTTAGACCGCGATAGCCAGCTTCACTTGGCCCGATTAGCGCGCGAATCGGAAACTAAGTCACCACCGAAATCTGCTCCTTCGTGGGGAGATTCTTTGCGCTGCCCGAGATCTCCGCACAAATATTTTTCAATTCACTCTTGAAGTGCCCCGCCGGCGTGTGGCACATTGAATTCGCCCGCCCGTTGGCCCGGCGTTAATCCCCAGAAAACCATAGGAGGATGTCTATGCACGCAAGAATGATTCAAGTCTCACTCAAACCCGGTCAGCACAAGGAATTCCTCAAGATGATCGACGAACGGCTACCCGTGGCCAAGCAGTCGCCCGGATTTGTCGATGCCGTCGCACTCACGCGGGAAAATGCGCACGACCAATTTGTGGGCATCATGTTCTGGAAGAGCAGCTCTGATGCCGAGAAATACCTTCAGGGCCCAGGGAAGCAGTTCCTCGAGAAGGTGAGGCCGTTCGCCCAGGGCGAGCCGACGTTTGAAGCCTTAAACGTTGCCGCGTCCACAATTCGCTCCATCGAGGCCGAGCACGCCATAGCGGCGGATTAGTTCGCCTCCGCGTAAATCCCGCCCAGCCCTCTCTTCCTTTCACCTGGCGCCTTTGACGCTTCCCGCACGACTCTGATACTTTCGATTGGCATACAACTGGCGCGCAACGCCGAATCCGCGACGTCGCTCGAGCATCGAATCCATCCGGAGGAATTCCAATGGCCACCGCAGTTACGCCCAAGGTCTACAAGAACTACATCAATGGAGAATGGGTGGAAGCCTCCGGCAGCGCCGCGATCGAGGACCGTAATCCCGCCAATCGCGATGAGGTGGTTGGGATATTTCCGTCCTCGACGGAAGCGGACGTCAATCTGGCCGTGGATGCTGCCAAGGAAGCCTACAAAAAATGGCGCCTGGTGCCGGCGCCCAAGCGCGCGGAAATTTTATTTCGCGCGGCCGAGACGCTCGTGGCGCGTAAAGAGGATTTTGCGCGCGAAATGACCCGCGAGATGGGCAAAGTTCTGGCCGAGACGCGCGGCGATGTGCAAGAAGCCATCGACATGACGTATCTGATGGCCGGGGAAGGACGGCGCCTGTACGGGCAAACCACGCCTTCGGAGCTGCCCGATAAATTTGCCATGTGCGTGCGCAGTTCGATCGGCGTAGCCGGGCTAATCACCCCATGGAATTTTCCGATGGCCATCCCTTCGTGGAAAATTGCACCCGCGCTGGTTTGCGGCAACACCGTGGTGATCAAGCCCGCTGCGGAAACGCCCTTCTCGACTTACAACTACGTGCAAGTTTTGGCGGAGGCCGGTTTGCCTCCGGGCGTCCTGAACATCGTCAACGGCCACGGCTCGGAAGCGGGCTCGGCGTTGGTGAAACACCACGACACGCGGCTCATCAGCTTTACCGGCTCGACCGAAGTCGGGCGCATGATCAGCAACGCGTGCGCGCCCACCTTCAAGAAGTGCCATCTGGAGATGGGCGGAAAGAACATCACCATCGTCATGGATGATGCCAATCTCGACCTGGCCGTGGACGGCGCCATCTGGGGCGGCTTCGGCACGACGGGCCAGCGCTGCACGGCCACCAGCCGCCTCGCGGTGCACAAAAAAATCTACAGCGAATTTACTTCGCGGCTCATCGCCCGCGCCAAGGCTCTGCGCATCGGCGACGGGCTGGATCCGGCCACGGACATGGGCCCGAGCATCAACGAATCGCAGCTGCAAACCGTGATGAAGTACGTTGAGATCGGCAAGAATGAAGGCGCCAAGCTGGCCGCGGGAGGGCATCGTCTGGATTCCGGCGCCTATGCGCGCGGCTGGTTCCATGAGCCGACGATTTTCCTGGACGTCGATCCGCGCATGCGTATCGCCCAAGAAGAGATCTTCGGGCCCGTGGTTTCCACGATTCCGTTCGGCAGCTTCGAGGAAGCCATCGAAATCGCCAACGGCGTGGAATACGGCCTTTCTTCGGCGATCTACACGCGCAACGTCAATCTGGCCTATCGCGCCCAGCGCGATCTGGAAACCGGCATCGTTTACGTCAACGCCCCCACCATCGGCGCCGAAACCCATCTGCCCTTCGGCGGCATCAAAAATACGGGCAACGGCCATCGTGAATCGGGTCAAGCCGCGCTGGATTTCTACACCGAATGGAAATCCCTCTACATCGATTATTCCGACAAGCTGCAGCGCGCGCAGATTGACAACAACTGACGCGATTGACGCTGCTGCGATTACCAAGCAAAATGACAGGCCGCAATTGGGCGCGGGGCTGCCCCAAAAATCGAATCGGCAAGCAAACGCAAGACATTTTCTGGAGGTGTCGCTTTGAAGTTCATTCTTCGTGTGCCGGGTAGCCTCGCTTTGCTCTCGCTTTTTCTTTTCGCCGCATCCGCCCAGGCCCAGCAATCCAGCCAATCCCTCGATGCCGCAGTAACGCAAACTTTGCTTCCCGCCATTGCGGGCGGCGACTGCGTAGTTCCGGCTGTGCCGGACGAAACCCCAGGGCACGGCTTCGATCTCGCCAATCTCGATCGCAGCGTGAAGCCATGCGACAATTTCTTCCAGTTCGCCGATGGCGGCTGGGTGAAAAGCCATCCCATCCCGCCTGAATTTCCCTCCTACGGCACCTTCACTGCTCTCAGGGACGCCAATCTTTCCAAGCTCCGCGACATCCTCGAGGCCGCCTCGAAGAACTCCTCGGCGCCGCGCGGCTCCATCGGGCAGAAAATCGGCGATTTCTATTTCAGCTGCATGGATGAGCCGGCCATCGAGAAGGCCGGCATCGAGCCGCTCAAGGACGACTTCGCGCGCATCGCCAGAATCTCGAATCTCTCCGAACTGCAGGCCGAAATCATTCGCATGCACCTCGAAGGCGCCGGCGCGCTGTTCGGCTTCGGCTCCGTGCCCGATTACAAGAACAGCGCCGTGTACATCGCCATCGCAGGCCAGGGCGGCCTGGGCATGCCCGACCGCGACTACTACACGCGCCCGGATCCGAATTCTCAAAAGACGCGCGAGCAGTACGTCCAGCACGTCACCGACATGTTCGTGCTGCTCGGCGATGACGCTGCGACCGCCGCTGCCGAAGCCAAAACCGTGATGGCCATCGAAACCGCGCTGGCGCAAGCCTCCATGACCAACGTCGAGCGCCGCGATCCCGAGAAGACCTATCACAAGCTCGATCGCGAAGCCCTCAAGGCCCTCACTCCCGATTTCGATTGGAGCGCCTACTTCCACGCCATGGGCCACGATTCCATTGAAGCCATCAACGTGGCGCAGCCCGATTTCTTCAAAGCCATGGATCACGAGCTAACCGCCACGCCCATCAACGATTGGAAAACCTATCTGCGCTGGCACCTGATTCACGATGCCGCCGAAGCGCTGCCCAAGAAATTCGTGGACGAAAATTTCAATTTTTATGGCCACCAGTTGACCGGCGCCGAAGAAATTCAGCCGCGTTGGAAGCGCTGCGTCGCGGACACCGATAGAAATCTTGGCGAAGCGCTGGGCCAGATTTACGTCAAGGATTATTTCCCGCCGCAATCCAAAGCCGCCGCGCTCGACATGGTCCACAATCTGATGGCCGCCCTGCGCGAAGATATCGGCACGCTCGACTGGATGAGCGATGAAACCCGCAAGAAAGCCCTCGAGAAGCTCGACGCCATCCAGCTAAAAATCGGATATCCCGACAAGTGGCGCGATTATTCCGCCTTCAAAGTCGATCGCGGTGTCTTCCTCGAGAACGCCCGCCGCGGCTCGGAATTCGACCGCCAATTCCGCCTGGCGAAAATCGGCAAGCCGGTCGATCGCAAGGAATGGAGCATGACTCCACCGACGGTGAACGCCTATTACAATCCCACCGTGAACGAAATCGTTTTCCCGGCGGGAATTCTGCAGCCGCCCTTTTACGATCCCAAGCGCGATGACGCCATGAATTATGGCGGCATGGGCGCCGTCATCGGCCACGAAATGACGCATGGCTTCGACGACCAAGGCTCGCGCTTCGATGCCAAGGGAAACCTGAACAATTGGTGGACGCCCGAAGACCTGAAGAATTTCAAGGCTCGCGGCGATTGCGTGGCCAACCAGTTCGATTCCTACGTTGTGGATGGCGACCTGCACGAGAAGGGCAAGCTGGTGGAAGGCGAAAGTATAGCCGACCTCGGCGGCCTGACGCTGTCTTACATGGCTCTCGAGAAAGATATCGCCAAGAAGGGAAATCCGGGGCTAATCGACGGCTTCACTCCCGAGCAGCGCTTCTTCCTGGGCTTCGCGCAAATTTGGGCCAGCAATGATCGCGTCGAATACGACCGCCTGCTGGCAAATACCAACCCGCACCCGATTCCCAGGCTGCGCACCATCGGCCCACTAAGCAACATGCCCGCCTTCGCAAAAGCATGGCACTGCAACGAAGGCGATCCGATGGTAAGGCCGGCAGCCGACCGCTGCCGAATCTGGTAAGTACCGCCGGTTTACCCTGATCTGCGAAGGGCCTCCGTGCCGGCATCCGACGAAGGCATAGCAGCCAGGGTCTCGGTCAACCGCGTACCAAAACCAGCCGCTGTAGGGGAGGGCCGGGTTAGCCGTCCCGCGGCGTGTACCCGTCCCAGCTAACGGTTTCAAAGAGCCAACGTCCAACTCGGGGAGCAAGGACTCTGTTGACTCTCTCTCCCTGACAGACCAACTGACCTGCTCGCGCCCCGAGGCCCAACCTCGGGGCGCATTGTTTTAAGCCGCGCTTTACGCCACAGTCGCCACGTCTTCCGCAGGCGCCGGCGTCGGCGTAAACACCGGCCCGCGCGGCGCCAAATCCTCCAGCCCGCGCGCCTGATACCACAAAACTTCGCTAGCCCGCTGCCACCATCGCATCCCCATCCAGAACAGAACAATCAATTGCGCCATCACGAACGAAATATTCACCGACTCCGGTCTGACATAGTGCACCCAAACATGCAGCAGAATCGCCTCGCCCAGCCAGGCCAGAAAGCTGATGCGGAAATACAGCCAGAACAAACTCCCGAAATTGCCAAACAGCACCCGCGCCGCCGCCCGCAAACAGCGCCAAGCCCCCGTTTCGCCTTCCGCCACCGCGGTCACTTCGGCGATGTCAAACCACAGCCGCACAATCATCAACAGCAGCAGCACCACAAAAGCCGTCGCAGCCGTAATCCATACCGTTGGAAACGGTGAAATGGACTTAGCATCCACGCGATCTGCAATCGACGAGCCGATGGCCCCGATAATCCCCACAGGAATCAAGGCGATCAGCAAAAAAATCACCAGACGCAGAAAGCGCCAAAAATACTTGCCGCCATTCTGGAAAAATTCCGTAGTCGTAAGCGTGGCATCGCGCCAGTAAGACTCCAGAATTCCTCCCGTAGCCAGCAGCATAAAAAAGAAAAACACAAAGCCGAACACCAGCCCCTCAGGCCCGAAACTCAGCCGGTTCGCCGGCCCGCTCATCAATTCCACCACCGCGCTCAAGTGAAATCCGTGTACCAGCAAGCGCTCCGAAGCCAGGCTGCGTTCAATGATCCAGCCGGCCCGCTCCATGGTCACGTGCGCCGCGAAATGCGCCAGAACCAAATTCACCAGGAACGGCCACCACAACACACGCTGCCGCCGCCACGTCAGCGCCGCGCCGCCCGTAAACACTCCCGCTCGACCCTCGCTCATCTCATCCCCCTCAGGTGAGCCACGCCAGAATTTGACCGATCCATTGATCGAAAAACGTGCTCAGCGTATTCAACTTCCGCACCGCCTTTTTCCCGTCGCCAACGGTCGTGCGGCTGTTATTGAATTCATCGCGATCCAGCAGCACCTGATGGGTCGGATCGATCTCCGCGGAGACAATCTTGTCCGCCCGATCGTAGGTATAACGAATCCAGCGATCCTTCCCGTCCCAATGCTCCATCACGCTTTCGCCATTCTTGAAGCGCACCTGCAAATCCACCGGCATGACAAAATCCCCGATGCGGTGCACCACCACGTAATTGCGGAAGCCGTCCTTGCCCATGCCCTTATCGCGCGTCGAATACCAGGGCAGAGGATCGGAGTGCATGTCCATCACTTCGTAATCCAGAATCGCCGTGCCGTAAACGGCCTGATCGAAATACCAGCGCAAATTCTGCCCGCTCACTTCCTCGATAGTTTTCAGAAAATCCTCAGTGGTAGGGTGCGTGAAGCGATAGCGCATGAAATAGGTATGCATCGCCCGGCGCATGGTGTCTTCGCCGATGATTTTCTCCAGCGTCAGCAACAGCGTCGCCGACTTGCCATAAGTGATTCCGCCGTAAGCGCCGTCGTTCACAAACTGCCAGGCATGCCGCGTGACCGGATCCGTGTCCGGCAGGCCCACATAACCCATGCGCTGCAGTTCGCGCTCGCTCAACGTCAGGTACGGAATATTGAAAACGTCGGTATCGCGCCCGTAAAGCGCATCCATAATCTTCACTTCCGTATAGCTATTGATCCCTTCATCGAGCCAGGCATCCTCGAATTCATTCGTCGCCACCATGCCATACCAGTATTGGTGACCGAATTCGTGCTCCGTAACGATTTCCGGGAGCATCGCGCCTTTAGGCATCCACCACGTCGTATCCAAAGTAATCAGCGTGGGATATTCCATCCCGCCCGCTTGAAATCCTCCGTGCGGCGGATCCACCAGCGTGATACGGTCGTAAGGATAGGGCCCATACCACTCGTCAAATTTCTGCAGCGTGCCTTTCACGCAATCGATATAACGCCGCGCGCTGCCCATGTTGCCCGGCGAAATCAGCGCATGAATCTGCACCGTCCCCGCGCTGCCGGTCCAGGAATCATCCACTCGCGTATAAGAAGGGCTGGCCGTCCATGAAAAATCGTGCACATCCTCGGAATGAAACTGCAGCGTCTTCGTGCCGTCGGAGTTCTGCTTATCCGACACCAGATCGCCGCCCGCGCCGACCACTTCCTTTTCCGGCAGCGTGAGCGTCACATCGAACGTGCCGAAGTCCGCGAAAAATTCCGTGTCGCGATGAAATTGATGGCAATTCCAGGCCCCGTGCCACCACACGCCCACCTTCGGAAACCATTGCCCGACCATAAAGAAATCGCGCAAGTATCCGGTGCGCGCCACCACTTGGGGCATCTGGTCCACAAAAGCAATCTTGAATTCCACGTCCGCGCCGGGCGCCACGGGTTTCGGCAAATGAATCTGCATCACCGTCTGATCTTGCGTGTTGTTGTCGTCCGGCTGGATAAAGTGCATCGTGCTGCTGACATCGCCCATCCCCACAGCCTCGATCGAGCTCACCCGAATCGCGCCGTAATGCTCCGGCTTCCACTCATACTCCGAATTGGTCAAGCGCTCCTCGCTCATCCAGGTGGATTGCGGCTGAAACGCATTCAAATAAAGATGAAAAGGAAAGTCCTGCTGCGCCTGCCCGGTCAAATTGTGGTAGGTAAGCGTCTCGGTAGCCGTAATCGTATGCGCCGCAGCATCCAGCTTGGCATCAATCTTGTAGGCCACCACGCGCGTAGAAAGCGCAGGATGCTCGCCGGCAGGTGCGGGCTTTGTAGTCGGAGCAACTGCAGCAGCCTGGAGCGAAGCCCGAGGCCGGGCGAGCGTCCTCGCTGATCCCGAAGCCCCATCGTGCGCCCCGGCGCCCAGCGCCCCACCCGATACCATTGCCAGCGCGCAAACAAGCGCTACAACCGCCGTAACCCTGTCTCTCACAGCCACACCTCCACCGACGAAATTGCACCTGCGAACGGATAAGCTCCGCGCGAGAGCATAGGCCACAAGCTCAATTCCCGCAACCTATGTAATCCATTTACAAAGGCGCCGTTCACCTCTCGCGCGTTTCGGGCGTGTAATGAGATTGCAGGTAATGGATGATTTTCTGAGTGGCGTCTTCCGGGATGGAGGCGCCGTAGGCCTTCACCATTTTATTTACTTCCGCAGCCCACACCTCCGCGGGCAGCGGAGGCTGCATCGTGATGTATCGAGGACTGTGGCAGGTATTACAGTAGGCGGTGACTTCCTGCCGGCCAACCCCGGGCGCTAGGCTGGCGGCGTACAGTGTATAAGCTCCCACTTCGTACGACGCTTCGGCGGCAGCAGCATATGGCAGCGTCTGCCGAATGCTCCCAGGTCCGTCAGGCGTATAGAATCCCGCATTGAATTCCGCGTACAGCGCAGCGCTGGCAAGAGCCGCCCACAGCACGGTTGCCACCGCGAACAATTTGCGCGAGTTCATACGCCCCACTTCACGCCGCTCCGCCGACGGTAATCTCTTGCCGCTCGATGCGGTTCCACAAATACCCGCCCGGATTCCATATCCCCTCTCCGCCCTGCGTGTGGCCTTTCTCATCGCTCGCGCGAACCGCCAATTCATATTTCCCCGGCCGCTTCGGCGTCCACGCTAACTCCCAAGTGCGAAACGAATAGGGCCCCAAATCTTCTCCCAGTCGGGCAGGGAGCCAACTCGCCCCGTTGTCGGCCGAGACTTCGACTTTCTGAATGCCTCCGTATCCGCTGAAGGCGATCCCACGCAATTGCACCGGCAGGCCCGCAGGAATCTTTGTCGCGCCGTCGGGAGTAATCAAAAACGACCGAACGGGCATTTTGTTGATGGGAATCGTTTTGACCTTTCCGGCCTTCACGTCATCAGGCGTAGTCGATCCGCCCGGCGTATCCGGGATGCGGTAAGCGGTCTTCATCCAGAAATTCTCGTCCGCCTTGTCCAGAACGCGAATCCAGGAAAGGCACTTCAACCAGTACGTCGCGAAATAACCGGGCACAACGAGTCGCACAGGGAATCCATTGAGCATGGGCAGCGGTTCGCCGTTCATCGAGTAGGCGATTATGCACTCTTCGACTACCGGATCGCTCAAATCGAGCGATTTCATGAAACGGTTCGAGCCATAGCCCTCCGGCCCTTTCCCGCGGTCCAATCCCTCGAATTGCACCTGCAGCGCGCCGCTTTTCAGCTCCGCCGCGTTCAGAATTTCGCGCAGTTTCACGCCCGTCCACAGCGCGTTGCCCATCGCCCCGTTGCCCCATTGTCCGCCGGGCACGCGTGGCTGCAGGCGGCTGCGGCTGTTACCAGAGCACTGGTTCACCGCAGCGATCGAAACGGGTTTGAAGCGCTCGATCAACTCGGCAAGGCTAAGGGTGAGAGGATTTCCGACGTTTCCCTCAACATGCAGACGCCACTCCTTCAGATCCACCGAATTCGGCAGCGTCTCCAGATGCCAGCGCACATAGAACGATTCGTTCGGCGTGAATCGCACTGAGAAAATTATGCCGCGGCGTCTCCAGCTGCACGGGCCGGTCCGTCAGAAGAATCATCGGCGCCTTCTGCGGCTCCACAACGATCGGCCCCACCGAATTCCAAAAAGGGTTTGCGCCGGGCCCAGTGAAATCGGGCACGCCACGCGCAGCAGAAGGTTCCTGCGCCGCCGCATCGAGAACTCCAAGGACTCCTGCCAGCCCAATCGCGCTGCCGCTCGCCCCCAGCGTTTTCAAGAACCAACGCCGGGACAGCTCGCATCCTGGGTCTGTAATCGATGATTCTTCAGATGCAGGAATATTGCGCATCAGTCCCATTCCGTGTGGTTAATTCGCGAAGTCGCAAGTATCAATCGCAGTTCCCAATCTCACACCTGCGTTCCTCGAAAACCGCGCCATAGTACACCCGTCTCGCTCATTCGCAACACCACGCGCGGCTTGTTTATCCCGTGCTTCGAAGGGCTGCGCCCCTGACCTAGCTCTAAAAAGAATCCAACCGAGGGCTATCGGCGAAGGTGTTCGCATTTCCATCCGAAATCTCAAATCTGAAATTTGAAATCTCCAATTCCGAGCCCATTCGCGCTCGACGCCGCACACCCCGCGCGCCCATACCCCAACGCGAAAACAAGCACCCGTAGGGCCCGGTCTTCAGCCGGGCCTCTTCGTGCAAGCTCGCGCACCGAGGCACAAGTCGCGGGTGTTAACCGTCTCGCAAGAGCAAGCCCCAAGGTCTTCGCATTTCCATTTGAAATCTCAAATCTGAAATTTGAAATCTCCGCGTTATATTGAGCCCTGGAGATCATGATGAAGCCTGTGCTCTTCGCTGTCTGTCTTGTGTTTGCTTCTGCTGGACTGACCCCGCAGCAATCCGCCTGGCAGCCATCGCCCGGCCACACCCAAGTTCCGATCTGGCCGGGAACGCCGCCGGATCCGCAGCCGGTCGCCGGGCCAGAGGTCGCCACGACAACAGGCAAGGAATTCCTGGTAGCCGGCAGGCCAGCCGTGGGTGTCAGCAAAGTCTCGCAGCCGACAATGACGGTCTATTCGCCGGAAGGGAAGCACACCGGCGTCTGCAATCGTGGTGTTCCCAGGAGGCGGTTATGAGGATCTAGCCATCGACCTCGAAGGAACGGAGGTCTGCGACTGGCTGACGTCCAAGAACATCACCTGCGTGCTGCTGAAATACCGCGTGCCGGGCCCGGAACATTATCCGAACTCGGCTCCCTATCCAAAATCCGGCCCCTATCCGGAATCACCAATGGCGCTTGAAGACGCGCAGAGGACCCTAGGCCTGGTGCGCGTTCACGCCGCCGAGTGGCAAATCGATCCGCACAAAATTGGAGTGCTCGGCTTTTCGTCCGGCGGGCATCTGTCCGCAGCCATCAGCACGCATTTTGCGAAGCGTTTGTACCCGCCCGCAGATGCCGCCGACAAAGAAAGCTGCCGCCCCGACTTTGCGGTGGCCATCTATCCAGGACATCTCTCGCTATCCGCAGCCGAATGGGATGCCAACCAGGGCGCCAAAAAGTATGTGCTCCATCACCCGCCAACAGCCGACAAACATCTAGCGCTGAACCCCGATATTCCAGTCACCAACCAGACGCCGCCAACGTTCCTGCTGCAAGCAGAGGACGACCACGTAGACAGCGCCGACGACTCGCTGGCGTACTACATCGCCCTAAAGAACGCGGGGGTCCCAGTAGAAATTCATCTCTACGCCCAAGGCGGCCACGCCTTCGGCCTGCGCCCCACAGAGCTGCCGATAACACAATGGCCGAAGCTGGTAGAAACGTGGCTAACCACGATCGGCATGATTCCGCGCTGATCCGCATTCCTATTTGTTGTGGGGCCAGGGCACTGGGCACGGGCGGCTTGAGAGGCTTATTTGCTACAAGTTACAGAGACAGGCCGGCGGCTTATGCGCGGCATGGTGGCCGTCCAGATGTGGAACTGCGGCGGCGAAGATGCTCTCGCCCCAGACGCGGCGGTCGCGAGCTTCCAGCCATTTTGCACGCGGGCCGATGCGCCGGAACGGGTCGCTCGATTGTTGGTTACGCGAACTGCCAGGTCCCGATAAGTCGGGTGGTCTCAATGGGTCGATGCAACACCATCTAATATAAAACTTCCGTTCAAAGGTGGTGTGATGGCCCAGGGGAAACGCGTGGCGCTTTCTCACTGCTTCGCGGAACTCGCCGCCGTAGGGTGCGGCTCGCCGAAATAGGGGAAATCCGGGCGCATCAGCCGCATATCCGGCGCCACCCCATCGCCGAGGGCCGTGTTCGTGACCAGCGTGAGAATCACGTCCATCGCGTCGTCGCAGAGGCCGCGGCCGTTGAAGCCCGCAAAGCTGAATGAGGCGGGCGTGTCCAGTTCATACGGCAGCACCGCAGGGCAGAGGCGCGCGAGGACCTGCGTAGCGTAGGCGGATGGGTCGGCCGCTGAGTGGGCAAGCGCGGTGACTTTTTCGACGAAGTCGCGGATCGGCTTGGAGAATAGCGCCACTTCGTCCGCCGGGACCGCGCGGTTGTAGTTTTCCGCTGCGTCGTGCAGCGAAGGATCGGAGAGCAGGATGTGGGTAATCATCGGCAGGCCCCAACGCGATACCTGCACCTCCGGCGCGTGCCCGTAGAGCGATGCGGTGGCCCAGGCGTGCACCACTCCTCGTCCGATCAGGCTGCTGGGCACCTCGAGAACGATGGCGGTGACATTGTTGCCGGCGAAGATGTTCTTGCGATTCTGAAACGCCTCCGGGGCAAATCGGTTTTCGGACCACAGAGCTTTTCTGAAGACACCGAAACCGGCGCCATCGGTGGCGAATAGATCGGGCGCGAGGCCTGCGTACGCCAGGCAGCCCTGATCCGCATTGCACGACGCTTCCCGTATTCCCGGAAATAATGAGGTCGCCCGCGGCACCCTTCAGAGCGTCCGCCCCGGTGGCGCGCCGGACCGTGAAGGTCTGAACGTGCCCGTGCGCGCCGCCATCGGCGTGGGCGGGCGCGCCGAACTGGACCTTGAAGGTGACGTCTTCGCGTAGATCGCGATCCGTGTCGAAGCGAAAAGCGTAGAGAGCTTCGTCGCGGAAGGTGTCGGGCGCGCCGACGCCGGCGTTCGAATTCACGGTCAAAGCCATCACCGTGGTTCCCGGGCGGCCGCGAAACAAGTAGAAGTCGCAGACGTTGATGCGCGGGTCTTCTTTTGCGGTAGGCGTATCGAAATGATGCGACATGGCGGATCTTCTCCTAAAGCGAACGATCCGAGATCGATACCTAACTAAAAAGGATGGTCTTACAAAACGGCGGCAACACAATCCACTTCAATATCAAACCCGCCATTCCAAGCCGGAACATTGATAAAGATGCGCGCGGGCGGATTTTCCGGGAAATAACGCCTGTACACGGCATTCACCGCAGGAAACATGTCCACTGAGGTGACGTACACATTCAGCTTCAGAATGTTTTCCAACGAAGAACCTGCGGTTTCGACACAGAGCTTGAGTTGATCTAATACGATCTCCGTCTGACGCTCGATTGCTCCCTTGAAGATTTCTCCTGTTTGGGGGTCGAACGGCGGAGAACCGGAGACGTAGATTGTGTCGCCGTGCTTCGTCACCGTTGAAGCTGGCGCCTTGTATTTTTCGAGATAGGTCGCCAGCGGCTCTACGCGAATGATTTCCCGTTTCATAGGTTTCCTCCGATTGCCAGGTGCAGCTCCGAGGAACCAGGAGCCGCGAAAATTGAGGGTAAAAGTTAGACTAGACCGCTAAAGAGTTGTCTGCGTGAAGTCTTCGACCACACTCCATGCCAGGTTGCGATTTGCTCGTGGGAGAGTGCCGGCCCATAAAGAAAACTCGAAACTGCTTTCGTATCCAACGAACCCGGGGCCAGATCGATACCTGCGCCTACTCCGGCCCGGTGGTGTAGACCGGAATGGCCTTTTTGGCCTCAAGAACGGCACGATAGTACACCCGTCTCGCATGTTCGCGACACGGTAAACGATTTTTCATCGAGAGCACTTCCCATGGGCTTCCATCCGCACCAGCACAGCCCCAAATTGCCAATTCCCAAGTCCTGATTATTTGGATAATCGGACATGTGTCGGCTAGTACCCACTTTTCCGGTAAGCGCGTTAATCAGGACTTGCGCCTGAATTTGATTGGATATATCGTAAAGCCGCGCTCCCACTCCAAAGATTGGCCAATTGAAGGAACAAATCATGGCAGAAACCAAAGTCAGAGTCGAATGGGGACCGTGCTGCTTTGCGGCCAACTCATCGATCCCACTAGGTCGTGCTCAACCGGTCGATGCAAGACGCTTCTAGTCGATTAGTTCTCTAATGCTTTTGAAAGAAAACGATCTTGAGGGCTCGATTCTATTACACCTAAACAGGGTAGTCGTTTCTTTGAATTAACGTTCGCGCACGATCGTAGCTTTTGTAACTGCTGCACTTAGACTTCGATCCACTGTTGTGTTGACCCATTGAATCCACCGCGTTTACCAGTACTTAGGGACCTCAGATCACTTTGCGGCGCCGCTGTCGGAATTGAAGCGGTAGGTGAGTTTGACGCGAAAGGTGGTGCCGTCTTGCGGAAGTGCATCCTCAGGATCTTCGGGGCGCCCGGGGAACGAATACTTCTTGTCAAGAAGGTTGTAAACGCTCGCGGAAATATCCGCGCGTTTGCCAAGCGTGTGGCCGATCAACGTGGCGTTCAAGACCGAGAATCCTCCCAAAGTGTTCCCGGCCAACGTCGTGACCTCCCCGGTATACACCCCGTCCAGTGCAGCGGAGAGTTTTTGGCGGAATAGCGGCATCGTCAAATTTAGCTTCACCAGATTTGAGGGAGAATTCGGCGGAGTTAGTCCCGTCTCCGAGTTCGTTGTTTGCGTATAACTGTAGCTGGCACGGCCGGTCAACCTCGCAGCCAGGTCTCCCCTCAGCTCCAACTCGACTCCCTTAGCTGTTGCCGCCTGAGAATTCTCATATACGGAAAGCCCGGTGGTCGTGTCCGTCTCCAGAGTTATAAGGTTGGTGATCCGATTGTAGAACACCGAGCCCGAGGCGCGCAGGTGGCTGCCAAGGCCTTGCTCGAGAATTCCCTCCACGCTTCGGATTTTCTCCGGCTGCAAATTCGGATTGCCCACATAGAACGGGCCATAATCGGGGTTGCTCTCATATGGCACCGGAGCCCGGAAGGCGCTGCCGTAGAGAAGTTTGGCGGTGGTCGAACTCGCCGGGTGATAAATCAGCGCGATGCGGGGATTGACGCTCCCGCCAAACCCGGAGTTGTAGTAGTCGTAGCGAAGGCCGGCGCTAACGGAAAACTTTGTGTTGATTTGAGAATCGAGCTGCGCGTATGCCGCCCAGTTCACCGATTTCGCGGAAACCTTTGTGGTTAGCGGACTGACGTCCGGATCGAGATTGTACTCATCCACCCGAAAGTTGTCGGTAATCTCCGTCCCGAAATTCAGCGTGCTGTCGTGCGGCAGAGACTTGCTCAGTTTTATCTCCGAGTCCCACCACTGGCCGTTGTACGAGTAGTTGTCCGGCGGCGCCGGCGCAGCCTCGTAGGCCACCGGCCCGTAGAGCGTGTTTTTACTTACCGACGTCCGAGCGTCAATTTGCCACTGGTTTCCGAATGCGAGTTGGTACCTTAAATCCAGGTAATCGATGCCCTGGAGATTGCGGGTTCGCGGATCGTTAAAGAGCGAATCGAAATACGCCGTCGGTACGCCTTTGTTTTGGTTATTGTATAGGCCCTGCAACGTGAACCCACCGTAGTTGACGGTGGCCAGCACTCGCTGATAGCTCTCATAATTCGTATTGCTGGTGACGCCATGGTTCGTCGCCGGACTATCGAATTCCGGGAAAAACAGCGTAGGGCCGGTGCTGGAATAAAATGAACCGGACAGCGCGAAGAGCGCGCCTTTGTATCCGCCGTACCAGGTGGCGCGGCCGCCATAGGAACCGAAGCTGCCCGTCGCGAAGGAAATCTCTTCTCGCTTGGGCTGATTGGCCTTACGCGTGATCACGTCGATCACCGCGAAAAATGCTTCGGCGCCATACAGCGACGAACTCGGTCCGCGAATGATCTCGATCCGTTCAATTAAATCGATATCTACCGGGAATTCCAAGCCAATGAAGGCTTGCCCCAGCACATTGTCGTTGATCCGGTGGCCGTCAACGAGCAGCAGAATCCGGCTGTTCCAATCGCCCAGCCGGCCGAATCCCCGTACGCCGATGTAGCTCTGATAGCGATCCGAGGTGACATAGAAGCCGCGAACGGTCTCGAGAATGTCGGCCAGGGTGCGGTAGCCGTAGCGTTGAATTTCGTCGCCGGTAATGACGGTGACCGAGGACGGTGCATCGCTGACACTCTGCTCGTGCTTGGAAGCCGAGTAAACGGTGATCTGGCTGAGCTCTTCGATCGTCTTGTCCGAGAGGTCTTCCGGCTTTGCATCCTGCGCGGGGCACGCGCTTCCCGAAACGAGAACGCCGAGAGCAATCAGTGCCGCAAATCTACGCCTTGGAGGGCCGGCTCGAAAAGCACCTGCGGTGCGTCGCTCCATCTGAAGGTAATCGGCAGGCGTGAAGTAAGCGTTAGATCGAGGCGCTATTTAACCCAAACTCCCGGTAAGTTTGAATGCATAGGTCAGAGGAGGAGCGCTTGGTGTACAAGAGCTGAACTCAGCGACCAGGCTGATTCAGAGACACCAAGGAGGCTCCCCCATGCAGACTATGTATTACATCGGAGTGGATGTTCACAAGAGGACGATCAGCTACTGTGTGAAGGACGGCAGTGGCGTGGTTCACACCGACGGCACGATCCCAGCCACCCGCTTGAACCTGGACCTGTGGTGCGCTGGCAGAAAACCGAAAGTGCTTTGGTGCGCTAGCGCGAGCAGGATTCGTTGCTGATGGATCGTGTGGAGCGGTTGATGATTATCCCCGCCGTGGGGCCGACCACCGCACGGTCATGAAAGTCGGCTTATCGGAAATTGAGTGACTACCCTGCCACAGACGCCCTTGACAAAAACTAACCACTGTGCTATACGTACCTACGTAGTTAGCAGTCCACCGGCGCGAGGCCGGCTCTTCTGAGCCGCTGCGGTCCGCGTCAAAGCCTGAACTGCAGGAGCTACAAGTATGTCCTTGGCGCCAAAGCCAAGAGCGGTAGCGTTGCCCGAAAGCCCGGAAGCGGGCAAGGCGCCGCATATCGTCCGCCCGATCTATCTCGAGCTGCCGAGCGCACCCCGCGGGTGGCGGAGCACGGGCCGCGGATCGCGAAACGCGGATCGCCGAAGGCCCCGTGAAACGTTTCGATTAGAATTGACCTCGACCCAATGTTTTCTGCGACTTAGCGATGATTCTAATCGTACGGTGTTTCGATTAGAGAGTTCCGGCCGGCCGGTTCCTCAACCTCACCCTGCGCTCCACTTGCGGCCTGCCAACCCACTGATTAGAATCAATTATCGTCGTGGGCGTAGTTTGGACCGCGGCTTCGTAGCCGGCACCGATTTGGCTGGGAACATGGCAACTCCATCTCTACAACAAAAGCGCCACCGTGAAGTGTTAAGCGACGTAGTGCGCATCTACATCGAGACCGGCGAGCCGGTCTCCTCGCGCAGCATCGCCCGCCGCCATCCCGAGCCGCTCAGCTCCGCCACAGTCCGCAACGTAATGGCCGACCTCGAAGAGGACGGCCTGCTCTACCAGCCGCACACCTCGGCCGGGCGAGTCCCCACCGCCGCAGCCTATCGCTTCTTCGTCGAAGAGGTCACCGCCCAGGCCACGGTTCGGCCACAAGATCTCGAATGGATTCGCCGCGAACTGGCCACCGCCGCGACTCCCGAAGCGGTAATGGAACGTGCCAGCAAAATTCTCTCCGACGTCTCGCGCGGCCTGGGCATCATCATCTCGCCGCCCTTGGCGCGCACCGTGGTGCAGCACTTGCGCTTCCTGCTGATTCCCGATGGCCGAGTCTTGGTCGTGCTCATCGGTCCCGGCGGCCTGACCCGCGACAAACTGATTCACACCGAGCGCCCCTTCAAGCAAGAGGAACTCGATCGCATCGCAGAATTTCTGAACAGCCACTATTCCGGCTGGACGCTCGACGCCATCCGCGCCGACCTGCAGACGCAAATCACCAGGGAACGCGAACGCTACGATCGCCTGGCCCAGGACGCGCTGATGCTCTGCGATCCGCAAATTCTGGGCGATGAGACTTCCCGCAAGGTGTACATTGAAGGCGCGGCGCGGCTCATCACCTCCTCCGAATTCTCCAGCCAGGAGCAGCTCCGCGAACTGCTCTCGACAATCGAAGAACGCGGTCGCCTCATCACATTGCTGACCGGATTCATCGAAGCTCCGGAGCCCGTGCACGTGGAATTCGGATTGAAAGGCATCGCCTCGGCGGGAAGCCAACTCGCTCTCGTTACCGCGCCGTATTCGCACGACGAGCAATCGCAGGGCACGCTGGGAATTCTTGGCCCCATTCGCATGCACTACGAGCGCGTGATCGCCGCGGTGGCCTTCATGTCCGATTTCTTCAGCGCGGGAGAGAAGGGAAGCCAATGACCGCAAAACATCACAACCACGAGCCTCAGGATGATCCCTTGACCGGCAAAGCGGCTCCTGCAGCGGCCGCGGAAGCCGACGCGCCGCCGATTACCCGCGACGCTAACGCGCTCTTCGAGCAGGTCACCAAGCTCATGGGCGAAAAACTCGAGCTCACCGACACGCTCAAGCGCCGCCAGGCCGATTTCGAAAATTACCGCAAGCGCGTCGAGCGCGAACGCCAGCAAGAGCACCATCGCGGCGCCGAAGGCCTCATCGAAACGCTCCTGCCGGTTCTCGACGGTTTCGAGCGCGCCCTGGCCGCCAACAACGATCCGGCCTACGAGAATTACCGCAAAGGATTCGAACTGATTTACCGCCAACTTGAAAACATCCTCGCCAAGCGCGGCCTGGAGCGTATTGACGCTGAGGGCAAGAATTTCGACCCGCATTTGCATCATGCCGTCGAACGCGTCGAAACTACGGATTACGCGGACGGGACGGTGATTGGCGTCCTGCAGGCGGGTTACATCTTCCACGGCAAGGTTCTGCGCCCGGCCATGGTGCGCGTGACGGCCAATGCGCAGCAGCAGGCGGCGCAGCCCAATTGAATTCAAGGAGCGGGAGATGACGCCGATTCAAGTTGAGTGCGGCGTCAAGCCAGCTTCGCGGAGATTTTAGAAAACATAATGGCGACACAACACAAGCGCGACTATTACGAAACTTTGGGCGTCGAGCGCAATGCCAGCGCCGATCAAATCAAATCGGCCTACCGCAAAGCGGCCATGAAGTGGCATCCGGACCGCAATCCGGAGAAAAAGCACGAAGCCGAAGAACAGTTTCGCCAGGCCACCGAAGCTTACAGCGTTCTTTCCGACCAACAGAAGCGCGCCATGTATGACCGCTACGGCCACGCCGGCGTGCAGACCAGCGGCGCGGATGGCGGTTTCAACGCCACCATCTTCGAAGACTTCCAGGATATTTTCGGCGACCTCTTCGGCATGTCCGATCTGTTCGGCGCGCGCGGCGGCCGCGGTGGGCACACGCGGCGCGGACAGCGTGGCGCCGACCTGCGCTACGACCTCTCGCTGAGCTTCGAAGAAGCGGCCATGGGCGTGCGCACCAAGATCAAAGTCTTCCGCCACGAGAACTGCACCGCCTGCAACGGCACCGGTGCAAAGCCGGGAAGCGGCATGGCCGCTTGCCAGACTTGCGGCGGCCGCGGCCAACTCCACTACCAGCAAGGGTTCTTCTCCATCTCCCGTACATGCCCCAATTGCCAGGGCGCGGGGCAAACGGTTCGCGATGCCTGCGCGCAATGCCGTGGATTGGGAAGAATGGAGCGGGAGAAAATTCTGGAAGTAGCCGTTCCGGCCGGCGTTGATTCCGAAACGCGACTGCGCCTCGCCGGGGAAGGCGAGCCCGGCTCGAATGGCGGCCCGACCGGCGATCTCTACATTTTCTTTCAGATCAAAGAGCATCAGTTCTTCGAGCGCCGCAATGCCGATCTCTACTGCACGATTCCAGTCACCTTCGCGCAGGCGGCGCTGGGCGCGCACATTCGCGTGCCGACGCTGCATGGCGAAGAAGAGCTCGAGATTCCCGAGGGCACGCAGTCGGGCCAGATTTTCCGCAAGAAAGGCAAGGGGCTGCCGAACCCGCACGGCGGCAAAGGCGACTTGTACATCAACATCCGGGTGGACATCCCGGCGAAGCTGACGCGCGATCAGAGGCGTATCGTCGAACAGTTGGGCCAGGTTCTAAAATCCGAGAACAAACCCGCCGAACGCAGCACCAGCTTCTTCGACAAAGTAAAAGACATTTTCGGCTAAGCACCAGAGCCGTCGTAGGGGCGGGCCTTTTTACCGTGAGGCGTCTCACCGGCGCCGAACGGCAATCCCGCCCGCAGTTCGGCCCTCTGCGTTTTACCGGTCTCATAGGCGAAACTCGGCAGAAAATTAGAAAGCGAGTGAGTGGCAGAAGTCATGCGACGAAGATTTTTTGTGGAGGAGTTCGAAAAGAATACCGCGGTGCTGCACGGCGAAGACGCGGTGCATCTTGGCCGCGTGCTGCGTGCCGAGCCGGGGCAGGTCTACGAATTGAGCGACGGCGAGCGCGTATGGCTTGCGGAAATTCGCAGCCTGGTGAATTCGCCGCGCAACGGAGGCACGATCGAATTCACGCTGCTCGAGCCGATCGAGCAGGCCGCTCCGTCGCTGAACATCGAATTGCTGATTTCGGTGATCAAGTTTGATCGCTTCGAGTGGTGCCTGGAAAAGGCCACGGAGTTGGGCGTGACGTCCATCGTGCCGCTGGCCGCGGCGCGCAGCGAAAAGAAACTCATCACCGCGGCGCCGAAGCGCTCCGAGCGCTGGGAGAAAATCCTGCACGAATCCGCGCAGCAGTCGCGACAATTGAAGCCGCCGGCGCTGTCGCCGGCGACGCCGTCGGGGCAAGCCTTCGCCAATTCCCGGGCTGGCTGCCAGTTCCTGTTCTCCGAGCGCCAAGATGCGCGCCCGGTCCGCAGCGTGCAGATGGGCTGCCTAAGCAAATCGATTTCGGTAGCCATAGGCCCCGAAGGCGGCTGGACCGACGAGGAATTTGCTGCGGCGAGAAAAGCGGGCTTCTTCGAAACTTCGCTCGGTGAAGGAATTCTTCGAACGGAAACCGCCGTCATCTCCGCGATTTCGATTTTGCGGTATGCGTTGGGAGAGTAGGTGGCTCGACCTTGCATCGAAGAGGCCGCGGCTTAAGACCGGGCCCTACGGAAGAAACGAAATTAAAGACGTAGCAAACGGAGGTGGCGCTTACGGCGTCTAAAAAAAGTAGGGAGAGATAGAATTTGGCGCCGCGCCGCGCAACCTATAGCGCGCGGCGGCGCGGCCGTGATATAAAGATAAGAGCTTTGGAATGAGCGACGAAACTAACGCCAGCCCGGTCGGTACGAATCCCGCTAACACTAGCCCCGCTAGCACTAGCCCGCTTCCTGGTCCCGCGATTGAGCAGCTTACGAACTTTCCGCACGAACTTCGGGGATGGGTGCGCGATCTTGCTGTGGCTATGAGCTTGGCGCTGATCATTATTGTGTTCCTCTACCAGCCGGTGAAGGTGGAAGGCACCAGCATGGCGCCGCTGCTCTCGGATCAAGAGCGGATTTTCATCAACAAATTTGTTTATCATTTTGAGCCCATCGAGCGCGGCGACGTGGTGGTTTTCTGGTATCCTCTCGACCGTTCGAAGTCGTTCATCAAGCGCGTGGTGGGATTGCCGGGCGAGACGATTGAACTGCGCCGCGGGCGGCTGTTCATCAACGACAAGGAACTGAGCGAAACGTATGTGCCCGCTTCGTTCTTTGATGGCTCGAGTTACGGGCCGCTGCAGATTTCGCCGGGCAGCTACTTCGTGATGGGCGATCACCGCGACAGCTCGAACGATTCGCGGATGTTCGGGGCGGTGTCGCGCGATTTTATTTACGGCAAAGCGGTGTTTGCGTACTGGCCGGTGGACCACTTCGGTTCGATTGCCACGGTCGAGGCCGGCTCGAGATGATTGGTCGAGGAGACATAGCTGACGTTGACGCACGAGGCTCGCGCGACGCTCGCGCTGGAGGACGGGCGAGTTTTTAAAGGTCGCGCGGCGGGGGCTCGCACCCGCCGTGGCGGCGAAATTGTTTTTAATACTTCTCTTACCGGCTACCAGGAAGTTTTCACCGATCCGAGTTATTCCGGCCAGGCGGTCTGCCTGACTTATCCCCACATTGGAAATGTCGGAACTAACGCCGAGGATGAAGAATCGGCGAAGCCTTACATCGAGGCGCTGATCGTGCGCGAATTTTCCACGCTGGCTTCGAACTGGCGGGCTAGCGAGACGGCGCAGCAGTATTTGGAGCGCTTTGGCGTGCCGGTGATTTGGGATTTGGATACGCGGGCACTGGTGCGGCATTTGCGGCAGGTGGGGGCGCTGCGCGGGGTGATTTCTACCGATGGCGCGGCGGCGGAGCAACTTGTGGCGGAGGCGCGCGCGCTGCCTACGATGGCCGGGCAGGAATTGGCTGGGCGTGTGAGTTGCGCGAAATCTTACGACTGGTCAAAAAGCTCGGTGGATATCGAGCATCATGCTCGGGCGCCGCATGTTGACGGCGGGCGTCGCTATCGCGTGATTGCTTACGACTACGGGATCAAGCAGAACATTTTGCGGCAGCTTGTGGATCATGGCTGCGACGTGACGGTGGTGCCGGCGCGGACTTCGGCTGAGGATGTTCTGGGGATGAAGCCTGACGGCGTTTTTCTTTCGAACGGGCCTGGGGATCCTGAGCCGGTCGGCTACGCAATTGAGAATATTCGGAAGTTGCTTGGGCGCGTGCCGATTTTTGGGATTTGTTTGGGCCACCAGTTATGCGGGTTGGCGCTGGGCGGGCGGACTTTCAAATTGAAATTTGGGCATCATGGGTCGAATCATCCGGTGAAGAATTTGCTGACGGAGAAAGTGGAGATTACCGCGCAGAATCATGGATTTTGCGTAGATCCGGATTCATTGCCTTCTGGCGATGTCGAAATTACGCATGTGAATTTGAATGATCATACGAATGAGGGGATGCGGCATCGGTCTTTGCCGCTTTTCAGCGTGCAGTATCACCCGGAGGCGAGTCCTGGGCCGCATGATGCGCGCTATTTGTTTGGAGAGTTTGTGGAGATGATGAAGGGCGTGCGGCGGTGACGCGGGCGCTGGCGGCGGCGTTGTTGGCCGCGATCGCAGCGGCTCCGCGTGGCGGGGAGATGAAGATTCAGGTTAAGCATGGGACGGAGCGGGAGTTGCGGACGAAAGCGCAGTTGGAGCAGGTGCTCGCGTCTTATGACTTGAAGAAATATATTTTTACGCGCGATGTGATGATTGAAGAACGGGCGACGGCGCATGCGTTTCCGCAGCTTACTTTGAATGCGCGTTTTGCGGATTCGCCGGATGAGTTGCTTTCGCAGTTTGTGCACGAGGAGCTGCATTGGTATTTACGCGATCATGATTTTCAGCAGAAGCAGGCCATTGCGGAACTGCGGGAGATTTACCCGCGCGTTCCGGTGGGCGATCCGGATGGGGCCGACAGCGTTTACAGCACCTATGGGCACCTGGTGGATTGCTATCTGGAAATTCTGGCGGATCGCGAGTTGCTCGGCGAGGAACGCACCAAGCGCGTGATCGAAGATAAAGGGCATTATTTGTGGATTTACAAGACGGATTTGCAGGATGAGGAACGCATTGCTGGGATCGTCGAGCGCCATCATTTGAATCTCAATTAAATGCAGGTGGATTTTGACTTGCCGATTGCTAGCAAAGAAGCTGTCATCCCGAAGGCAGTGAGGGATTTGCTCTACGATGTCGCGGACATTTTTCGTGTACATCATGTCCACCTTGGTCGCGTGATTTATGTTGGCGTGACGGGGGATTTGGATCAGAGGGTGTACCAGCACAAGCACGAGACGGTTCTGGGATTCACGAGCAAATATCACGTCGACCGGTTGGTTTACATGGAGGCTTTTGCGGACCCTCGGGATGCTATTGCGCGAGAGAAGGAAATTAAGGGATGGAGACGGGAAAAGAAAGTGGCGTTGATTGAGAAGAAGAATCCGACTTGGGCTGATATCGCTGAGTCATGGCCGGAAGCAAAGAAAGAAAGAAAGAAAGAAAGAAAGAGCAGATCCCTCACCCTGAAAGGCGGGTTCGGGATGACGCCGCTTTCTTTTTTGGTTGGACGGGAGAGTGTTCCGCTGGGACAGCGTTAGAAAATGCCGAAGCGTACTGACATTCGGAAGATTTTGATCATCGGCTCGGGGCCGATTGTTATTGGGCAGGCTTGCGAGTTTGATTATTCGGGGACGCAGGCTTGCAAGGCTTTGCGTTCGGAAGGCTACGAAGTCGTTTTGGTGAATTCGAATCCTGCCACCATCATGACTGATCCGGAGATTGCCGACCGGACTTACATCGAGCCATTCGCCAAGGAATATCTGGAGGCGATTATTGCGCGGGAGCGGCCGGACGCGCTTTTGCCTACTGTGGGCGGGCAGACGGGGCTCAATCTCGCTGTGGAATTGGCTGAGGCTGGGATTCTTGAGAAATACGGCGTGAAATTGATTGGGGCTTCTTTGCAGGCCATCAAGATTGCGGAGGACCGGCTGCTGTTCAAGGATGCTTGCCGGAAGATTGGATTGGAGGTGCCGCGGTCGTCGGTGGTGAATGACTCGGATGAGGCCATCGCGCTAGCCGACGAGATGGGATACCCCGTTGTGATCCGGCCTTCGTTTACTTTGGGCGGGACTGGCGGGTCGATCGCTTACAACCATGAGGAATTTATTGAGGCGATTGCTCGGGCTCTTGATGCCAGCCCGGTGCACGAGGCTCTGGTCGAGGAATCGGTGCTGGGGTGGAAGGAATTCGAATTGGAAGTGATGCGCGATTGCCGCGACAACTTTGTGGTGATTTGCTCGATTGAGAATTTCGATCCCATGGGCGTGCATACCGGGGACTCGATTACCGTGGCCCCGGCGCAGACTTTGACGGACAAGGAATACCAGCGCATGCGCGATGCGGCGGCGGCGATTATTCGCGCAGTGGGCGTGGAGACGGGCGGATCGAATATTCAATTCGCGATTGAGCCGGCTACCGGGCGGATGACGGTGATTGAGATGAATCCGCGTGTTTCGCGCAGCTCGGCTTTGGCTTCGAAGGCTACTGGATTTCCGATTGCAAAGATTGCGGCGAAATTGGCGTTGGGCATGACGCTGGATGAGATTCCCAACGACATTACGAAGAAGACGCCTTCGTCGTTTGAGCCTTCTATTGATTACGTGGTGGTGAAAATTCCGAAGTGGCAGTTCGAGAAATTTCCTGGATCGGATTCTACTCTTACCACGCAGATGAAATCCGTTGGCGAGGTCATGGCTATCGGGCGGACTTTTGCGGAGGCCTTGAGCAAGGGGATCCGGTCGCTGGAGCCGCATACGCCGTGGCGCGCGCCGGCGGAAGTTTCGGTAGCGCTGTTACGCGAGCAATTGGCGGTGCCGCGACCGGAGCGATTGCATTGGTTGTTTGAGGCGTTTGAGCGCGGGATGGCGGTGGAAGAGATCCATTCGCTTACGAAGATTGATCCGTGGTTCTTGCGGCACTTGGAGGACATGGCGAAACTGGATGGGCGCATCGCGGCGTCGAAGTTCGACGCGGTGACTCCGGAATTGATGCTGGAGGCCAAGCGATCGGGGGCCAGCGACGACATGCTGGCGCAGTTGTGGAAGACTTCTGCGGCGGCGGTGCGCGAGGCGCGCGAGAAGATGGGCGTGCGTGCCGTGTTCAAGCGCGTGGATACTTGCGCGGCGGAATTTGAGTCGTTCACGCCTTATCTTTATTCGACTTACGAGGAAGAGGACGAAGCGGATCTCGGTCGACGCGGCCAAAAGTGGTGATTTTGGGAAGCGGGCCGAATCGCATCGGGCAGGGAATTGAGTTTGATTATTGCTGCTGCCATGCGTCGTTTGCTCTGAAGGAAGATGGGATTGAGACGGTGATGGTGAATTGCAATCCGGAGACGGTTTCTACCGACTACGACACTTCGGACCGATTGTATTTCGAGCCGTTGACTTTGGAAGATGTGCTGGCGGTGATTGAGCGCGAGAAGCCGCAGGGCGTGATTGTGCAGTTTGGCGGGCAGACGCCTTTGAATCTGGCGCTGGAATTGAAGAAGAACGGTGCGCCGATTATCGGGACCGCGCCGGAATCGATCGATTTGGCGGAGGACCGGCGGCGATTCGGGAAATTGCTGGAGGAATTGAAGATTCCGCAGCCACGGGCCGGGACGGCTTTGGCACCGGCGGAGGCCCGCAGCTTAGCGGAGGAGATTGGCTTGCCGGTTTTGGTGCGGCCTAGCTACGTGCTTGGCGGGCGGGCTATGGTGATTGCTTACGATTTAAAGACGGTCGAGGAGTATGTGGCGCAGGCGGCTTTGCTGGCTACCGGCGGGTCGCTGCGGCCGATTTTGATCGACCAGTTTTTGGAAGATGCGATTGAAGTGGATGTGGATGCGTTGGCGGATGGGACCGATGTGGTGATCGCGGGGATCATGGAGCACATCGAGGAGGCCGGGATTCATTCGGGCGATTCCTCGTGCGTGCTGCCGGCCGTTTCGCTTTCGGATTCGGTGAAGAACCGCATTCGCGAATATACGGCGAAATTGGCGCGGGCTTTGAATGTGGTGGGCGTGATGAATGTGCAGTATGCCATTCAGCGCGATGTGGTTTACGTGTTGGAAGTGAATCCGCGGGCTTCGCGAACGATTCCTTACGTGAGCAAGGCTACCGGAGTGCCTTTGGCGAAAGTGGCGGCGCGCTTGATGATGGGGCGGAAATTGCGGGATATGCGCTTGCCGTTGTCGCATGCCAATGGCGTGGATGAATTGATGGTGCCGGGATTTTTTGCGGTTAAGTCTCCGGTGTTTCCGTTCAACAAGTTTCGCGGGGTGGATACGATTTTGGGGCCGGAGATGCGTTCTACCGGCGAGGTTATGGGAGTTTCGTCCAGCTTTGGGGTGGCGTTTGCTAAGGCGCAATTGGCGGCAGGATCGCGTCTGCCGCGCGAAGGCGTGGTGTTTATTAGCGTGAATGATCGCGATAAGCGGCAGGTGGGGCCTTTGGCGCAGGATTTGACGCGGGCTGGGTTGAAGATCATTGCCACGCGGGGGACGGCGGCGGCTTTGCATGCGGCTGGCGTGGGCGTGGAGACGGTTTATAAAGTGAATGAGGGGCGGCCTAACATAGTGGATTTGGTGAAAACGGGAAAAGTGGATTTGGTGATTAATACGCCTTTGGGGCGGGAATCGTTTTACGACGAGAAGTCGATTCGACGGGCGGCTATTCGTTATAACGTGCCTTGTATTACTACGCTTTCGGCGGCTGTGGCTGCGGCTCGGGGGATTTTGGCTATGGCGCAGCAGACTACGGAAGTGGCTTCGCTGCAGGAATTGCATCGCGATGGTTTGCGAGCGGAGAAGAGTGCGGCGGGTTCGCCTGCTGGGGCGGATTAGGGTGCGGGTTGTTGGAATCGGAATTCCGAGGGCGAGTGGACGCTTCGATTCTTCGGGACAAAAACTTTCCCTCAGGATGACAGCGTTTCGAGGCATCGCCGGGGATTGCGAGCGAATTTAATGGAGCTTCGAGGAATATTTCCGCCGGTTACTACGCCGTTTGATTCTCGGGGCGACGTGGAGTTTGCGCGCTTGAAAGAAAATTTGGCGCGCTATTCGCGGACTGGGCTTGCTGGATTTGTGTTGAATGGATCTACCGGCGAGTCGGTTTTGCTGCGCTGGCCGGAGATTTATCGGATTTGGGAGGTTGCTAAGGAATGCGCGCCGGCCGGGAAGATTTTGATTGCGGGGACTGGGGCGGAATCTACTCCGGAGACGATCGAGCACACGAACCGGGCGGCTTCGCTTGGCTATGACTTTGCCTTGGTGCGCACGCCCAGTTATTACAAGCCGGCGATGACCGTGGAGGCCGAGGCTTCGCATTTTTTGCGCGTGGCGGATGCGGCGCGGATTCCGATTTTGCTGTATTCGATTCCGGCTTTCACCGGTTACACGATTGAGCCGCCATTAGTGGCGCGGGTGGCGCAGCATGAAAATATTGCCGGGATGAAGGACAGCTCTGGGAGCGTGGAGCGGGCCGCGGAGATTGTGGCTGTGGCGCCGCCGCGATTTCGGTTGCTGGTGGGATCGGCTTCTACGCTGGAGCCTTCGCTGGAAAAGGGAGCCTGTGGGGCGATTCTGGCTTTGGCTTGCGCTTTTCCGGAATTGTGTTGCGAAATTTATGATTGCTCGATGAGCGGGAATGTGGCGCGGGCTCGGGAGTTGCAGAAATTGCTTTTGGCGCCTTCTGCGCTGTTTGGGGCTAGGTATGGGATTGCCGGGTTGAAATATGCGCTGGACCGGCTTGGGTATTATGGCGGGCCGGTGCGCGGGCCGCTTTTGCCTGTTGATGAGACTGGGCGGGTGGAGATTGATCAGCTGCTGGCGGAGATGGCTTCGATTGCGGCTGCTGGCGGGGCTGCACGGTAGCCACTCGGCGCGATGGTGCCTGTGCCGCGCTGAAAGCACGGCGCTACATAACCCTCACGCCTTGATTGCTGCGTCGTTTTTTGGCGTGTATCATCCATTGCTTCATGGAGTCTCACTGTCTCCGGCTGGCCTCGCTTCCTCACACTACTAAGTTATTTGCCGCTTACCTGGAAGATTTCTCTCGGGTGAAACCTTTTTATTTGCGTTCGCCGGATGGTGCGGGCGTGGAGGCTGCGGCGCGGGCTGTGGATTTCCCAGCGGGCGTGCGGCGGGCTGTGGTGGAGGTGCTGCGGGAGCAGAACCGGGCTTTTGGGGCCGACGATTCGACGGAGAAGAGTTTGCGGCGGCTGGGGGATGGGGCCGTCGCGATCGTTACCGGACAGCAGGTGGGGCTTTTCAGCGGGCCGGCTTACAGTTTTTATAAGGCGCTGACGGCTTTGCGCTGGGCGGCGCGATTGAGCGAGCGCGGGATTGATGCCGTGCCGGTGTTTTGGCTGGCGACTGAGGATCATGATTTGGCGGAAGTGAATCAGAGTTATTGGTTGACGAAGGATGCGACGCAGCGATTGACGGTTCGCGGGGCGGAGCAGTTTGCGGGGCGGCAGGTTGGGGCCATTCATTTCGGAGAGGAGATCGTGGCGGTTGTGGATGAAGCGGCGCGCGGATTGAGCGGTCCGTTTGCCGGCGAAGTGGAGCGGGCGTTGCGGGAGTCGTACACGGCGGGCGATACGTTCGGGTCTGGTTTCGGGAAATTGTTTGCGCGTCTGCTGGCGGGACGCGGGATGATTTTGCTCGACCCGCTGGATCGCAGCTTGCATCGGATTGCGGCTCCAATTTTTCAGCGGGCGATTGAACAGGCTGGGGCGTTGCGCGATGAATTGCTCGCGCGGAATAAGGCGCTGGACAAGGCCGGATTTCATGCGCAGGTGAAAGTTACGGCGGAGCAGACGCTGCTTTTCATGAACGTGGACGGGCGGCGCGAGCCGGTGCGCCTGCGCGGGGGGAAATTTAGCGCTGGAGGGAAAGCGTTCGGCGCCGATGAATTGCTTGGGATGGTCGAGAAGACGCCGGAAGTGTTTTCGCCGAATGTGTTGCTGCGGGCCATCGTGCAGGATTCGCTTTTGCCGACCGCGGCTTACGTAGGTGGGCCGGCGGAAGTAGCGTACATGGCGCAGGTAGAAGTGGTTTACCGGAAATTGGGGAAGGCTATGCCGGCGATTTTGCCGCGGGCGGGATTTACTTTAGTGCCGCCGCATGTGGGGCGCTTGCTGAAGAAATATGGATTGAGTTTGGCGGATGTGTTTCAGGGGCGGCAGCGGGTGCATGCGGCGCTGGCGGCAGGATCGTTGCCGCGTGGATTGGCGGCGCGATTTGATGCCGATGAGAAGAGCTTGCGGAAGCTGCTGGGGAAATACGCGGCGCCGGTGGCGAAGCTTGACAAGACTCTGGCCGGGGCTTTGAGCACGGCGGAGCGGAAGATGATTTACCAGTTTTTGAAATTGCGACGGAAAGTCGGGGCGGCCGAGGGTCTGCGCAGCGGGATTTTGGAAAAGCACGAGCGAATGATTTTGGAGGAGTTGTATCCGTTGCGGGCGCCACAGGAGCGGGCACTTTGTTTTTTGCCCTTTTTGGCGGCTGGTGGGACGGAGCTGCTCGATAAGCTTTTTTTGCATGCCGGCGGGTCGCCTGCGCAGCATTGCGTGGTGGAGTTGTGAGCGGAGAAGGCAAGAGGTTGCCTCAGGAGGCGCTGAGTTCGGAGTACGCGCGTGTTAAAATGCTGACGCTTGAATGATCGGTTTGTGATTGGGGAGGGGCTTATGAAAATTACTGCGGGGAAGCAGAAGGGCATGCAGGCGGTGGCGAATTCTCGCGGCGTGATTGCCGCGGCGGCTATGGATCAGCGCGGTTCGTTGAAGAGCGCGATAGCCAAGGATAAAGGGATAGAGAAGAGCGCGGTTACGCCTCAGATGATGGCGGAATTTAAAGAGGCGGTGACGCGGATTTTGACTCCTTATGCCAGCGCGATTTTGCTCGATCCGGAATATGGATTGAAGGCGGCTAAGGCGCGGGCCAAAAATGCCGGCTTGTTGCTGGCGTACGAGAATTCCGGTTACGACAATACGCGGCCGGGGCGCTTGCCGGATTTGCTGGATCATTGGTCGGTTCGGCGTTTGGTGGCGGCTGGCGCGGATTGCGTGAAGATTTTGCTGTATTACACGCCGTTTGATTCGGCCGATATCAATGAAACGAAGCATGCCTGGGTGGAACGCATTGGGGCGGAATGCGTGGCTTCGGACGTGCCGTTCTTCTTGGAATTTGTGGGATATGAAGAGAATGGCGATGAGAAGAGCATTGCGTTCGCGAAGAAAAAGCCGGAGATTGTGGCCAAGAGCATGGAGGAATTTTCCAAGCCGCAGTACGGCGTGGATGTGCTGAAAGTCGAAGTGCCGGTGAACATGGCTTTTGTGGCCGGGACTAAGGCTTGCAAGGGCGAGTCGGCTTACACGCGGCAGCAGGCGAAGGAATTTTTTCTCAAGGCTGCGGCTATGGCGAAGAAGCCTTTCATTTATTTGTCCGCGGGCGTGAGCAACGATGTTTTTTCGGAGACATTGGAGCTGGCTGCGGAATCGGGGGCTAATTTCTCCGGGGTGCTCTGTGGGCGCGCGACTTGGAAAGACGGGATGCCGATTTACGCGAAGCAGGGGTTGAAGGCGTTGGAGGATTGGTTGAGTGTTGAGGGCGTGAAGAACATCAAGAATGTGAATGATCGTTTGGGCGCGGCTAAGCCGTGGTTCAGTTTTTATGGGGCGACTTCGGCGATGGCGTTGGCGGATTGAGGCTCTTGCGGCAGGACCCGACGCGATTGCGTCGTTTTTCCGTAGGGCCCGCGCTTTAGCCGGGCCAGGCATGGCAAAGTTAGTGGCTTACTTGCCTCGACATTTCAGAATTCCATTCGGGAGTTGCGTGGCACTCGCTGGGCTGTGCTTTCTGGCGCGGTTGTGCCTGAAGAGGCCCGGCTGAAGACCGGGCCCTACGGGTGCTTGCCTTGACTATGGCATCTTCTGGAAGCAATGCGCGGCGGGAACCGTTCGGGGCTAAGACTATTGCGGTGCAGTCTTCGCGGCGGACTGAGCTTATCAACATTACCGCTGAGGTGCAGGAGCTGGTTGCGGAATCGGGTTGCGCTGCGGGGGTTTGCCACTTGTACGTGCCGCATACTACGGCTGGCGTGATCATTAATGAAGGCTACGATCCGGATGTGGCGCGGGATATGGAAGTCAGCCTGGACCGCTTGATTCCGCAGAAAGGATGATTACCGGCACGCGGAAGGGAATTCGGATTCGCATATCAAGACGGCTCTGGTGGGCACTTCGCAATCGGTGTTTATCGAGCATGGGCGGCTGGCTTTGGGGCGCTGGCAGGCCATTTTCTTCTGCGAATTTGACGGGCCGCGGCATCGCGATGTGCGTGTGAAGATTGTCGGGGATTAGCGCGTTGTCGGCTTGCGGCGCGGATGATAACCTCGTTAACCGATGAAGAGCGGCCTCTACATCCAGGTTCCGTTCTGCCAAACTAAGTGCACCTACTGTAATTTTCATACCGGAGTATTTTCCTCGCAGCTTTATGAGCCTTATGCGGCGGCGGTTTGCCGCGAGGCGGAGCTGCGCGCGGGGGAGGCTTGGGGCGTTTTCGATACGGCTTATTTCGGCGGAGGGACGCCTAGTTTGCTTCGCGGGGAGAGCCTGGCGCGCGTGTTTGGGGCGCTGCGGGCTAATTTTGCTTGCGAGATCGAAGAGGCTACGTTGGAGGCCGACCCGGAAACGATTACGCGCGAGAAGGCCGAGGCCTGGCTTGCCGCGGGGTTCAATCGCGTCAGTTTGGGCGCACAGTCGTTCAATGATGTGGAGCTGAAGGCGGCCGGGCGCATGCATCGGCGCGAGGATATTGTCGCCGCTGTTGCGGCACTGCGGGCTGCGGGATTCCGCAATCTGACTCTGGATTTGATTGCTGGATTGCCGCACCAGACGGCAGCCAGTTGGGATGCTTCGCTTGATGGTTTGCTGCAGCTTGAGCCACAGCATGTTTCCATCTATTTGATGGAGATTGATGAGGGCAGCCGGTTGGGGCGAGAAGCGATTTCCGGCGGGGGGCGTTATAGTGCTGCGGCTTTGCCTAGTGATGATGCTATGGCGGATTTTTATGAACGCGCTCGCGAGCGATTGTGGGCCGCGGGATTTGAGCATTACGAGATTTCGAATTGGGCGCGGCCGGGATTTCGTTCGCGCCATAATTTGAAGTATTGGCGGCGCGAGCCTTATTTGGGATTGGGAGCTGGGGCGCATTCGTTTGATGGAGTGCGGCGGTGGGCGAACGCTCATGAGCCGGCGGATTATGTGGCGGCGATTGAGGGCGGTCGATTGCCTATGGAGCAGTTGCAGACAGTTAGCGAGCGGGAGGAGATTGAAGAGGAGATTTTTTTGGGATTGCGGCAGTTGGAGGGGATTGAGATTGGGCGCGTGTTGCGAGACGGCGGCTCGGAATTGCGCGGCCGTATCGAGGAATTGCGGGGGCAGGGACTATTGATTATCGATGGCGGTCGCGTGCGGTTGGCGCCGGATCGATTGGCGGTTTCTAATGAGGTGTTCGTTGGGTTGCTCGAGATGATTGGGGCTTGACGGACAAAGAGGGCCGAACTGCGGGCGGACTTAAGGCCCACCCCTCCGAATGCGAGGTCCGCGGTTGAGTTGTAGTTCTGGTTTGGATTTGCTCGTCGGATGCAGGCAGAGACGCTGGCGCTACTTAAGACATGACGGAAATTCGAGTTGTCCCTACTGAGATGAGTGCCGACGCCGAGCGGGGGGCTGCTGCTTTTGTGGATTTGCGCAGCGATACGGTTACCCGGCCTACGGCGGCTATGCGGCGAGCTATGGCTGAGGCTGAAGTCGGCGACGATGTTTACGGCGAGGACCCTACCGTCAATCGCTTGCAGCGGCGGGCTGCAGAGATTTTTGAGCGCGAGGCTGCCCTTTTTGTGCCTAGCGGCTCGATGGGGAATTTGCTGGCGATAAAGACTTGGGCCGCGCCCGGAACTGAGATTGTTTGCGAACAGCGGGCGCACACGAACCAGTATGAGTTGGCTTCGATGTCGGCTTTGGCGGGATGCTTTCCGCGCACTGTCCTTGCGCCGGACGGAATTCTTTCCTGGGATTTGGTTGAGAGTTTGATCCGGCCCTAAGGCTTATCTTTTTTCGCAGACTGGGTTGGTGTGGCTCGAGAATACGCACAATATGGCCGGCGGGACTGTCCATCCGCAGGCCAGCGCCGATGAAATTTGCGACCGCGTGCATGCGCTGGGTTTGCCGATTCATTTGGATGGGGCGCGGATCTTTAATGCTTCGGTGGCGACTGGGAATTAGCGTGGCGGAGCTTTCGCGCAAGTTTGATTCGGTGATGTTTTGCTTGTCGAAGGGATTGGGCGCGCCGGTCGGCTCGATGCTGTTGGGGTCGCGGGAATTTATCGCGAAGGCGCATGTTACCCGGAAGATGCTGGGCGGGGCCATGCGGCAAGCTGGGGTTTTGGCGGCGGCGGGACTGATCGCGCTGGAGGAATCGCCGAAGATTTTGCGGCGCGATCATGAGAATGCGCGGTTTTTGGCGGAAGGATTGGCGCGGGTTCGCGGAGTGAGCATCGAACCGGCGAAAGTTGTGACGAATATCGTGATTTTCGATGTGCAGCAGACCGGGAAAACCGCGAGTGAGGTATCGGGCGCGCTCGCGAAGAAGAAAATTCTGGCAAATCCGACCGAGAAATATTTGATTCGCATGGTGACACATTACGACGTCGATCGCGGGGCTTGTGAACGGGCACTGCGGGGGGTGGAGGAGGTTGTTTCTGCGGCTTGACGTGGGTTACCGCAGAAACGCACAGGGCACGGAGAACGACGACTTTATTCGGGGGAGTGATGATCAACGGGTTGACACGGCACGCGGGCGGCGTGCGCAGTTTGCTGGGGATAACGATTGTGGGGATTTTCTTGATGAGCTGGATTGGGACTGAGACGGCCTCTGGGACCGGTGCCGATGCGAAACCGACGGTGGACGAGGCGCGCAAGTTTACCGAAGGGGCGGAAGCGAAGCTGCTGGATTTGTGGGTCAAGTCGGGCCGGGCTTCGTGGGTGCAGCAGACCTATATCACCGACGATACACAGAAAATTTCGGCTGACGCTGATCTTGCCGTGAAATCCATGACCGCGGAATTGGCGGCGGAGGCGCGGCGCTTCGATGGATTGACTTTGCCGGAGGATGTGGCGCGAAAGTTGAAGCTGTTGCGGCTGTCGGTGGATATTCCGGCACCGCGCGATGCGGCGGAGGCCAAAGAACTTGCCGGGATCACGGCGTCGCTGCAGGGCGACTATGGGAAAGGCAAGTGGTGCCCCGATGCTGGCTGATCCATCAAAGTGCCTGAATATTGACCAGTTGGAGAAAATTCTGGCAACCAGCCGGGATGCACAGGAATTGAAACGGGCGTGGATCGGGTGGCATGCGATCGCGCCGCCGATGCGCGAGCGCTACGAGCGCATGGTCACCCTGGGGAACAAAGGCGCGCGCGAATTGGGGTTTGCGGATATGGGGGCGCAGTGGCGATCGAATTACGACATGCCGCCGGAGAAATTTGAGGCGGAAATCAATCGGCTGTGGGAGCAAGTGCGGCCGCTGTATGTTTCGCTGCACGCTTATGTTCGCACGCGACTTCGCGAGCAATATGGCGCCGGCGCTGTTCCCGCCGATGGCCTGATTCCAGCGCAACTGACTGGGAACATGTGGGCGCAGGGCTGGACAAATATTTATCCACTGGTGGCACCGCCGGGAAAGCCGGCTTACGACCTGACCGAAATTCTGAAGGCGCGCAATTTGAGCGCGGTGGACATGGTCAAGTACGGCGAACGATTTTTCGTTTCGCTGGGATTCGATCCACTGCCGGGGACGTTTTGGAAGCGGTCGATGTTCACGCGGCCGCGCGATCGCGACGTGGTTTGCCATGCCAGCGCGTGGAGCCTCGATTTTCGCGATGATTTGCGCGTGAAAATGTGCATTCAAATCAACGACGAGGACTTCACCACCGTGCACCACGAGCTGGGGCACAATTTTTACCAGCGGGCTTACAACAAATTGCCGCCGTTGTTTCAGAGCGGGGCGAATGATGGTTTTCACGAGGCGGTGGGGGATACGATCGCGCTTTCGGTTACGCCAGATTATCTGCACCAACTCGGGTTGCTCGATGCCGCGCCGGGCGATTCGGGCGATCTGGAATTTTTGATGAAGCATGCGCTGGATAAAGTGGCGTTCCTGCCGTTTGGAGTGATGATCGATCAATGGCGCTGGAAAGTTTTCTCAGGCGAGATCAAGCCGGCCGATTACAACAAGGCCTGGTGGGAACTCAAGAAAAAGTATCAGGGCGTCGCGCCGCCGGACGCACGCAGCGAGGCTGATTTCGATCCGGGGGCGAAGTATCACGTTGCGGCCGATGTGCCGTATATGCGTTATTTTCTCGCGGCGATTTATCAATATCAATTTCACCGGGCATTGTGCCGGGCAGCGGGATTTACCGGGCCGCTGCACCGTTGCTCGATTTACGGGAACAAGGCGGCCGGAGCGCGATTGGGGAAGATGCTGGCGATGGGGCAGAGCAGGCCTTGGCCCGATGCGCTGGAGGCCATTAGCGGCGAACGCGAGTTGGATGCTTCGGCGATTTTGGATTATTACGCGCCGTTGAAGAAATGGCTGGATGAGCAGAACGCGGGGCATCCAACGGGTTGGTGACAGCGGCGCGTGTGCTATAAATGTTGAATTGAAATGGCGTGGAACCCGATGAGTTTGGACTCTCCAGGGCTGCGCCGAGGGTGACGTGGATTTCTCGCTGACCGAAGAACAGCAGCAGTTGCGCCGCAGCGTGCGGGAATTCGCTGAAGGCGAAATCGCGCCGCACGTGATGGAGTGGGACGAGGTGTCGCACTTTCCGTCGGAGATCATTCCCAAGCTGGCCGAAATGGGATTGCTGGGCGTGATTTTTCCGGAGAAATATGGCGGAGCAGGGCTGGGTTACGTCGAATATGCGATTGTGATTGAGGAACTTTCGCGCGTGGACGGCTCGGTGGGGATTATCGTCGCGGCGCACAATTCGCTCTGCTCCAATCACATTTACAAATTTGGCTCCGACGCGCAGCGGAAGAAATATCTGCCGGATTTGACGCAGGGGAAGAAGATCGGCTGCTGGTCGCTGACGGAGCCCGAGGCCGGATCGGACGCCGGCGGGACCCGCACGATGGCGGTGCGCAAAGACGGCGGCTGGGTGATCAACGGTTCGAAGACTTTTACTACCAACGGCCACTACGCGGAAGTTTGTGTAGGGATGGCCGTGACGGATAAATCGAAGAAGAGCCACGGAATTTCCGCGTTCATCGTGGAAAAGGGAACGAAGGGATTCAAGCCCGGAAAGAAAGAAAACAAGCTGGGATTGCGCGCCAGCGATACTTCGGAAGTGATTTTCAGCGATTGCTTCGTGCCGGCGGAGAATCTGCTGGGCAAAGAGGGTGAAGGATTCGTCAACAGCTTACAGATTCTGGATGGCGGACGAATCTCGATTGCTTCGCTGGGATTGGGCATGGCTCAGGGGGCTTATGAAGCAGCGCTGAAGTACGCCAAGCAGCGCAAACAATTTGGAAAGGCGATCAGCGAGTTTCAGGCCATTCAGTTCAAGCTGGCGGACATGGCTACAGAAATCGAGGCGGCGCGCTTGTTGACGTATCACGCGGCGTGGCTGGCGGATCGCGCGATTGCCGCCGGTGATGAGGGCGGCGGGCGATTTACCCGCGAATCGAGCATGGCCAAGCTTTATGCGGGTGAAGTGGCCGTGCGTGTGGCCAACGAGGCAGTGCAAATTTTCGGCGGCTACGGCTTCGTGAAAGATTATCCCGCGGAGAAGTATTACCGCGATGTGAAGCTCTGCACCATCGGCGAGGGCACGAGCGAAATTCAGCGGCTCGTGATCGCCCGGCAACTGCTGGGGAAATCCTGAAGTTCATGAATCGCGCCTGATGCCTATCACGACGGAAAGCTGGGCGGAGCAGGTGCGCGCGGGCGACGTGCGCGCGATTTCGCGGGCGGTTACGGCGATTGAGAATCACGTGCCGGAAGGTGAGCGGCTGCTGCGTGAACTCTTCCCGCACACGGGAAATGCTTATCGAATTGGCGTGACTGGCGCGCCGGGGACCGGGAAGAGCACTTTGGTGGACCGCTTGGCGGCGCATTACCGTGGTCAGAAGCAGACCGTGGGAATTATTGCCGTTGATCCTTCGAGCCCGTTTACCGGCGGGGCGATTTTAGGCGATCGCGTCCGCATGCAGGGGCATGCTACCGATGCCGGGATTTTCATTCGCTCGATGGCCACGCGTGGATCTTTGGGCGGATTGGCGCAGGCGACCAGCGATACGGCGTTGCTGCTCGATGCTGCGGGGAAGCAATTCATTCTGATTGAGACGGTGGGAGTTGGGCAGGGCGAGATTGAGATTGTACGTCTGGCGGATTGCACTTTGGTGGTGCTCGTTCCGGGCATGGGCGACGATGTGCAGAATTTAAAAGCCGGCCTGATGGAGATTGCCGATATTTTTGTGCTGAACAAGTGCGATCGCGAGGGCGCGGATCGATTTGAGGAGCAATTGCGCGCCATGCTGGCGATTGCGCCGGCGCGGGATGGCTGGCACGCTCCGGTTGTGCGCACCGTTGCGACCGAGAACAAAGGAATGGCGGAAGTGGCGCAGGAAATTGAGCGGTTCCGTCAATACGTCTCGCGAGCGGAGGCGCGGCGCGGGAAGGAAATTGAATTATGGAAGCAGCGCGTGGTGGAGTTGCTCGAGCAGCGCTTGATCGACCGCGTGAAGCGGGCAGGGATTGACGAGGCGGCGTTGACAGCGCTGGCGGAGAGAATTGCCAATCGCGAGACCGATCCTTACGCCGCGGTGAATGAAATTCTGGCCCGGGCCGGATTGGGAGAGGCGCGGTGAGGCTGGGCGATCTGGAATTTACGATCGTCAGCGATGGCGGATTTCGGTTGGATGGCGGGGCAATGTTTGGCGTGGTGCCCAAGCCGCTGTGGGAGAAGCGCGCGCCGGCCGACGAACGGAACCGGATTCAGCTGGCGATGAATTGCGTTTTGGTTCGTACGGCGGGCAAGACGGTGTTGATCGAAACGGGCGCGGGCGACAAGCTGGACGCCAAGCGCCGCGATATTTATGCGATTGGAGATGGGCCGCGATTGCTGGACCGCTTGGCCGCCAACGGCGTGCGGCCCGATCATGTGGACATCGTCGTAGATACGCATTTGCATTTTGACCATTGTGGATGGAATACGCGGATTGTGAACGGGCGCGCGGTGCCGACATTTCCCAATGCGCGATACTTCGTTCAGCGCGGCGAACTCGAGCACGCCAAGCGGCCTACGGAACGCGATCAGGCGAGCTATATGCCGGAGAATTTTTTGCCCGTCGAAGCGGCGGGGCAATTTGAGCTGCTGGAGGGCGATCGCGAAATTGCTCCCGGCATCGAATTGATTCGCGTTCCCGGGCACAACGCCGATATGCAATGCGTGCGGCTATCGGGCGGAGGGAAGACGGCGTTCTGCTTCGTCGATCTGATTCCTACGACTGCGCATATCCCGTTTCCCTGGATCATGGGATACGACTTGTACCCGATGCAGACGCTGGAAAATAAAAAGAAGTGGATTCCGGAAGTGGCGCGGACCGGAGCGCTGGCGATTTTCACGCACGATGCGCATGTGCCGGCCGCTTATTTGCACCAGCGCGAAGATAACTTTGAAGTTGAGCCGGTGCGGGTGGATTGAGAATGGCGAAGACTCGGGCACGGGAAAAATCGAAGAAGGGCGGCGAGGCGCCGCGCATCGGTATTATCGGCGGCAGCGGGCTTTATGCCATGGAAGGATTGGCGAAAGCGCGCGAGGTGCGCGTAAAGACACCATTTGGCGAGCCGTCGGATGCATTTGTGATTGGGGAACTCGAGGGGCGACAAGTGGCGTTCCTGGCGCGGCATGGGCGCGGGCACCGCGTATCACCGAGCGAGATCAATTATCGAGCGAATATTTGCGCCATGAAGATGCTGGGCGTCGAGCGCGTGATTTCGGTCAGCGCCGTGGGATCGTTGCGGGAGGATTACGCGCCGCTTGATTTTTTGATTCCCGATCAATTTTTCGACCGCACGCGCCTGCGTGTGGCGACGTTTTTCGGCAGCGGCGTGGTAGCGCACGTTGGGTTTGATAAACCGACCTGCGCGCCGCTTTCGACCGCGCTGGGGGATGCGTGCCAGCGGGCAAGCGTGAATGTGCACCGCGGCGGGACTTACGTGTGCATGGAAGGCCCGCAGTTTTCGACGCTGGCGGAATCGCATACCTACCGGCAGTTGCGCTTCGATGTGATCGGGATGACCAATTTGACTGAGGCGAAACTGGCGCGCGAGGCGGAGCTTTGCTATGCGACCGTGGCCATGATCACGGACTACGATTGCTGGCATCCAGCGCACGCGTCGGTGACCGTGAGCGAAATCATCGCCAACCTGACACGCAATGCGCAGAACGCCCAGAACGTGATCCGTGAGGCCGTGCGCAATTTGGCCGAGGCGCGCGATTGCAAGTGCGGCTCGGCGCTGGCGCACGCGATTTTAACGGACCGCAAATTAATTCCTGCGGCTGCAAAGAAGCGGTTGTCGCCAATTGCGGGCAAATACCTTTCGTAATTTGGGAGCCTGAATGTCGTTACTGGTAGTCGGCTCGGTGGCGTACGACGCGATCGAGACGCCTTTTGGCAAAGTGGACCGCACGCTGGGTGGTGCAGCCAGTTATTTCGCGCTGGCGGCTAGCCGGTTTACGCCGGTGCGGCTGGTGGGTGTCGTCGGCGATGATTTCGAGAAGCGCGATGAAGCTGTGCTGCGCTCGCACCGCATTGATGTCTCCGGACTGGAACGCGCGCCGGGCAAATGTTTCTTCTGGGCTGGGCGCTACAGCCAGAACATGAACGAGCGAACTACGCTGGCTACGGAATTGAACGTCTTCGCCGCGTTTAATCCGAAATTGCCGGCCACCTTTCGCGATTCGCCTTACGTCTTTCTCGCGAATATCGATCCGACGCTCCAGCGCTCGGTGCTGAAGCAGATTCGCGGCAAGCCCAGGCTCGTTGCGCTGGACACGATGAATTACTGGATCGAACGCACTCCCGCGGAATTGCGCGAGACGCTGAAGCACACGCAGGTGTTGATGATCAACGACGACGAAACGCGACAGCTCAGTGGGGAACACAACCTGCTGCGCGCTGCAAAACGCATTTTCGGTATGGGCCCGAAGACTTTGGTGATCAAGCGTGGTGAACATGGTGCGCTGATGGTGCATAACCGGTTTATGTTCTCCGTACCGGGATTTCCGCTCGAGGAAGTTCACGATCCGACGGGAGCGGGAGACAGCTTTGCGGGCGGCTTTATGGGCTACCTGGCGAGCGTCGGGCGAGTTACCGACGATGCGCTGCGGCGTGCCATGGTGTACGGTTCGGTGCTGGGCAGCTTCGCGGTGGAAAAATTCGGAGTGGAGCGGCTGACCAAACTGACGCTTGCGCGAAATCCATGCCCGGGCGAGGCGCTTCCACAGGTTGAGTTCTTTTGAACTTTAGGGTTCTCGACCAGCGTGCTGAGCAGAAGGCTGCAAACCAACCTCGGGCCGCGAAGCGGAATCCGATAGGACTGGGCATTTTACGAACTGGCGCAAGTCGTGTTAAATCTGGCAGGGCAAACGGGGGAGTGTCTTGATTCGATTCGGAAAGCGGCTGGCGCTTGCTGCGCTAATTATCTTCGGCTTATGCGGCTGCGGTGGCGGCGCGACGATCAATCCCACGCCGATTCTCAGCACCATGACTCCAGAGCACGCGACTGCGGGCGGCCCCGCCTTTCAACTCAGTCTCGTCGCGCTCAACGTCGAAAACAACACGACCGTGAATTGGAATGGAAGCGCGCGTACCACTACTACCGATCCGAATACCGGCCAGTTGGTAGCGCAGATCCTCGCCACTGATATCGCCACGCCCGGAACAGCGGACGTCACTGTGGTGACGCCGTCGCCGGGCGGAGGAATCTCGAACGATCTGACCTTTTTCATCGATCCGCCGAATAATCCCGCGCCAACGATTACGAGTTTGATGCCGCCGTCTGCAACGTTGGGCGGTGGGGCGTTTGCGCTGCAAGTGAACGGGACTGGATTTATCAGCAGCTCGAGCGTGAATTGGAACGGCAGCCCGCGGGCTACGACGTTCGTTAGCGCGACGCAACTGAGTGCGGCCATTCTCATGAGCGACATTGCCACGGCAGGTTCCGTGAATGTCACGGTCACGAATCCTTCTCCCGGAGGTGGTACGTCGGGAATTTCCGTGTTCACCATTAACGGTCCCGTCGCCGCGGCTGCCGCCGGTGCGGCGTCGATTTTCCGATTGGTGTCCGAAGGCGTCTCGGGCGAGGCTGCCAACGGGCCGAGCGGGGCGCCGCGCATGGATGAAAGCGGACGATACGTGGCGTTTGAATCGCTGGCGACGAATCTGTTGCCGAGCGGCGCGCGCGCCAGTGTGTTCGTGCGCGATACTTGCGTTGCGGCGGCAGATTGCACGCCGCAGACGATTGCCGTGGATGTGGGCATGGACGGAGGAGCACCCAATGCAGGATTGGGCCGCGGTCTGGCCATCAGCCCGGAGGGGAGATACGTGGCGTTCTCGTCGCAGGCGACCAACCTCGTCGCCGGAGAATTCCGTGCGGGGCCGCAGATTTATTTGCGCGATACATGCTCGGGCGTCGACGCGGCGGAGCAGTGCTTGCCTTCGACGGTTCTGATTTCCATCGCCAGAAACAGAATGCCGGGAGATGCGGCTAGTGAGTTTCCGTCGGTGAGCGCAAATGGCCGCTACGTTGTATTTGCTTCGGCTGCGTCGAACCTGGTGCCCGGAGTAAATCGCGGCGTGCCGCAGGTATATATGCGCGATACGTGCTTAGGGGCGAGCACGCTTTGCTCTCCGCAAACTGTTTTAGTTTCTGCGGATCCGGCCGGTGGGCCCGGCAAAGCTGCCAGCCTGCAGGCGTCAGTTTCGCGCGACGGTCGTTTTGTGGCCTTCGATTCGCAAGCGCCGGATCTGGCGCCTGAGACTTCGGCGGGATATTCAAACGTTTTCTTGCGGGATACCTGCTGGGGCGATCGCACGCCGGAGGGATGCAGTCCTTCAACGGCGCTTGTGTCCGTTGGCTCGCAGCGAATCGCCGCGGACGGAGCAAGCTTCGCGCCGGCAATTAGCGCCGACGGCACCTACGTGGCCTTCGTAACGCGAGCGACCACGATCGTGCGCGAGGATACCAGTAGCGCACAAAAGATCGTCGTGCGCAGCACCTGCGCCAATGCGCCGCCGAATTCATCTTGCGTGCCAGCCACTGCGCTGGTTTCCACTCCCGGCTCAGGTGGCGCGCATGCTCCGTTCATCAGCGGAGATGGACGCTTCGTGACTTACGTAACCGACAATGGAGACTTTTCCGCCGGCACGATTCGCGCTTATCTGCGCGATACCTGCGCCGGTGGCCTTGCTCCGGATGGCTGTAAGCCCGCCACACACTTAGTGCTCGGTTCAGCCGTTGGCCGAGCCGCCGAACTGGCTGGCGGACGATCGCGATTTGGCGCCCCGGTGAGCCTCGACGGCGAAATAATCGCACTCTTTTCCACCGGGCCTGTCCCAGGTCTCAAGGGAAACCTCAATGGCGGGGGAGACGTTCTTGTCGGCGTCCTGCCCGCAACGCAGTAGCGCTGGAAGCAAACCGAATCGGCGCAAAACGGTTCAATCGCCCATGCGACAGAATTCTGAGCAGTGTGTGCGGAGGTAAATCCGATGGAACGAGTTCGCGCTCGCAGCAGGTCCGCGCCGGTGGCGGCCGGCTTGGTGATGCTCGTATTGGCTGGTATCGGGCTCTTTGCGCTTAGCTCGTGGGCAGGCGACGGCGCGGCCGCGAGTGGGACGTTGACCGTTCCGCCGGTAAAAATTACGGACACCAAACTCGACAACGGTCTACGCGTGCTGATCGTCGTGGATCACACGGCGCCGGTGTATGCCATCGACGTTTGCTACAACGTAGGCAGCCGCAACGAACGCCCCGGCCGCACCGGCTTCGCGCATCTCTTTGAGCACATGATGTTCGAGGGCTCGGAAAATGTTGGCAAGGGCGAGCATTTCATCCTGATCTTCAACAACGGCGGGGAGATGAATGGCACGACCAACGAGGACCGCACGACATACTTCGAAGAGATGCCGGCGAACCAGTTGGACCTCGGGTTGTTCCTCGAATCCGACCGTATGAAGGCGCTGACGATCACGCAGGACAAGCTGGATAACCAACGCAACGCGGTGCAAGAGGAGCGGCGCCTCAGCATTGACAACGAACCATACGGAAAATCGCGGCTCGAGATCGACAACCTCTCTTACGACAATTTTGCGTACAAACATTCGACCATCGGATCGATGACCGATCTCGATGCGGCGAGCATCGACGACGTGCGCAATTTTTTCAAAATCTATTACGCGCCGGATAATGCCGTGCTGACGTTGGTGGGCGATCTCGATCCCGACGCGACGCTGGCCAAGGTGAAAAAGTACTTCGGGTCCATCCCGCCGCAGACGATTCCTCCGGCGCCGGATTTGAGCGAAGAGGAGCACTACGGCGAGCGGCGCGAAACGGTTTACGATCCGCTGGCCCGCCTGCCGCAGGTCTTCATGGCCTACCGCATCGCGCGCGGAAATACTGCCGAGAGCCGCGCCGCGCGCGCGCTTTCCGTCGTGCTCGGGCAAGGACGTAGCTCGCGGCTCTACCAGCACATCGTGAAGGACAAGCAGCTGGCCATTCAAGCCGGCGCATTCGCCGATTCGCGCATCGGGCCGAGCTTGTTTTACGTCTACGCGCTGCCGCGCCCCGGAGTGAAGGTCGAGGATATCGAGAAAGCCATCGACGAGGAGATTGCGGCCGTGCTGAAGGATGGCGTAACGCCACAGGAATTGAGCAAGGCCAAAGCGTTCTTGCGGCGGCAATGGATCGAAACGCGCTCCTCGGATTTGCGCATGGCCGTAAGCCTGGGAGATTTCGCGGTGAAATTCAACGATCCCAACCTAATTAACACCCTGGGCGCCAGCTATGACTCGCTCACCGTGGAAGATTTGAACAGCGTGGCAAAGAAATATTTGGCACGCGACCAGCGCACCGTGGTGATCACTCTGCCGGAAAAATCCGCAGCCGCCGAAAAGAAAGGAGGCGCGCAATGAGACCGATCAAATCGATTACCGCCGCTACGGTGGCATATTGCGGCATCGCTTTGGCCAGCACTGCTGCATCACACGCGCAGGCACAACCCGGACAAGATAAATCCGTGCCGCTTTCCCAAGTGGTGCGTTTGAATCGCGCCCCGGTCAGCAAGGAAATCCTGAAAGTGAAATTGCCGCAGGCTTCCACGCACAAGCTGTCGAACGGCATGACCGTCCTGATCCTCGAAGAGCACAAGCTGCCCACGATCGCGCTGGAACTCGAGATGGAGCCCGGAGCCATCGCCGATCCATCGCCCGGGATGGCGAAATTCACGGCGGAAATGCTGCGCGAGGGCACGGCCAAGCGCAACAGCGCGGCGATTGCCGCAGCCGTGGATGATATCGGCGCGCAGCTTCGCAGCGACGCCGAATTCGGCGCCAGCGAATCCACCATGCATATTTCGGGGCTGACCGATTCCACCGAGACGCTCTTCGACCTTTTAAGCGATATCGTCATTCATCCGAATTTCCCGGCCGAGGAGCTCGAAAAATATAAAAAGCGCGAGCTGGGAGATCTGCAAGACGAAATGTCCCGGCCATATTTCCTCGCGGACAAGGAATTTCACAAAGCGCTCTACGGCGATACCAATTACGCCGTGACGGCGCCGACCGCCGAGCAAATCCAGGCCGTAACGCCGGAAATGCTCACCGAGTACCACCACAAATACTACGTCCCCGGCAACGCCGTTCTCGGAATCGTCGGCGACATTAATACCGACGATGCGCTGAAGCTGGCCGAGAAATATTTCGGCGAGTGGCCCAACACTGCGCCGCCCGAAGTGAAGCTGGCGGAAGTTCCTCCACCGCAAGCGAAGAAGATCGTGTTGGTGGACCGGCCGGGATCAGTACAGACGAATATCGTCGCGGGAAATTTGGCCATCACGCGCAACGATCCGGACTATTTCGCCTTGACGGTGATGGATCGCGTGGTCGGTGGCGGACCAAGCGCACGGCTGTTTCTGAATCTGCGCGAAGTGCACGGCTATACCTACGGGGCTTATAGCCAGGCGTCCACCGACGTGTACCGCGGCTATTGGTCTGCCAACACCGAAGTGCGCACCGCGGTGACGGATGGATCGTTGCACGAACTTTTCAACGAATTCAATCGGATCCGCACCGAACCGGTTCCGGCGTCGGAGCTCGATGAGGCCAAGCGCGCGCTTGTGGCCAGCTTTGCGTTGTCGCTTGAGGATCAGCTGCAGCTTCTTGAGGATGATCTAGAAGTGCATCACTTCGGGCTGCCGGAAGATTATTGGAATCAGTATCCCGGACATATTGCGGCCATTGATGCGGCGGCCGTTGAAGCGGCAGCGAAGAAATACGTGGACCTCGATCACATGCAGATCGTCTGCGTCGGCGACGGCAAGCAAATCAAGGATGTGCTTGCGAAATACGGGCCCGTCGAAATGGCCGCCGGCGCCGCGCCGGACGACAAAGAAGCGCCGAAAGAATAGCGCCGCCTCAAGTTTGGACCGGGTCTGTGCGTTGCCGCGGCTCTCCCGAAATCCTGCGGCGCGTTGCGTCTTGCGATTCAGGAATCCCGCCCGCCGCCTCTCTGGACTCCCTCCCCGGAATTCCTTATTCTCGATTTCTTCGATGCCTCAGCCGCAGAAACCTCGCGCGCTTCGTCCGGGGGACGCGATTCGCGTGATCGCGCCGGCCAGTCCAATGGACGCCGAGCGGCTGCAGCAGGGAATTGCGGAGATTGAGAGGCTCGGGTTTGTCGCGCGGCAAGATGCGCGAGTGCTCGCACGCGACGGTTTTTTCGCGGGCAACGACCACTGACCGCCGCCGTGAATTGTTCGCGGCCTTGCGTGAACCGGATACGCGGGCTGTGTTCTGCGCGCGCGGCGGCTACGGTTCGACTTACCTGCTCGACAGCGGTGCAGACTGGGATTCGCTGGGGGCCGTTTCACCAAAACTCTTCGTCGGGTATAGCGACGTCACATCGCTGCAGGTTTTCTTCTGGCAGAAATTCGCCTGGGTTAGTCTGTATGGGCCGATGGTTGCCGCGGGTTTGGACCATGGTGCTGGAGTAGCAAGAGGATACGACGCGGATTCATTCGCTCGGGCCATCTCGGAAACGCAGCGCGGATGGGCAATTGAATTGCACGGTGAATCTCTCGCGGGCGGCAACGCCGAGGGAATCTTGCTCGGAGGCTGCCTTACGCTGGTCGAAACCACTCTTGGCACGCCCTGGGAGCTCGATACGCGCGGCGCGATTCTGATCCTTGAGGATCGCGGCATGAAGCCGTGGCAAGTGGACCGCGCGCTGACGCACTTGCGCCAGGCGGGCAAGTTCAGCGAAGTCCGCGGCCTGATTTTCGGCGACTTTCCGGAATGCGATCCACCGGCCGGGACGGAGAACGCCCGCGATGTGATCGAGCGCCTTTGCGCGCCGCTGAATATTCCGATTGTATTCGGAGCGCCGCTCGGCCACACCGAGAGGCCAATGCTGACAGTACCTTTGGGCGTAAAAGCGCGGCTCGAAGCGCAAAATGCGGGGCGGCTGGAGATTCTCGAGCCGGCCTGCGTCGCCTAACCAGGGAAGAGAATTCATGATTGGAAATCCGATCTCAAGCCGTTCGGGTCACATTCATTTGCTCGGCATCGGCGGTGCCGCGATGGCGCCGGTAGCCGGAATGCTGAAAGAGCGCGGCTATCACGTCACCGGCTCCGACACGAACGTTTATCCGCCAGCCTCCACGCTACTCGCGTCGCTCGGCATTCCTTGGAACGAAGGTTTTCGCGTCGAGAATTTGAAGCCCGCGCCCGACCTCGCTGTAATCGGCAACGTCATCGCGCGGGGCAATGCGGAACTCGAGCATGTTCTCGATGAAAAGATTGCCTATTGCTCGATGGCTGAAGTCCTCGAGGAATTTTTCATTCCCAAGCACACCTCCATCGTCATCGCCGGAACCCATGGGAAGACCACCACAACCGCGATGCTGGCATGGATTTTCCAGGTGGCCGGGCGGCGTCCGGATTTTCTGGTTGGCGGCGTGGCGCCCAATTTCGGCGATCGCAGCTATGGCCTGGGCGGCGGAGAAGAATTCATCATCGAAGGCGATGAGTATGAAACGGCCTTCTTCGATCGCGGCCCGAAATTCCTGCACTACCATCCCGATGAATTAATTCTCACCTCGCTCGAATACGATCACGCCGATATTTATCCCGACCTCGCTTCCATCGCCAAACAGTTCCGCCTGTTGGTGAATCTCGTTCCGCGGCGCGGGCGCATTCTAGTCTGGGGCGAAAGCGAAGAGGTCCGCCGCTGCACGGAGAAGGCCTTCTGCAAAGTTGAAACGTACGGCCTCTCGGGCGAGTGCGATTGGTCCGCCGGAGATTTGCTGTGGGAAGACAACCTCACCAGCTTCCGCGTCGCTTACAAGGGAAGAGAAGTGGCCCGCATTCGCACGGCTGTCGCCGGGCGGCACATGATTCTGGATGCTCTGGCAGCCATCGGTTTGGCTTACGGCCGCGGCGTGGAATGTGAAGCCATCGAGCAGGCCCTGCTGACGTTCCAGAATGTTCGCAAGCGCATGGAATTCAAGGGCGACGCCGGCGGCGTGACGGTGATCGAGGATTTTGCGCATCATCCGACTGCCATTCGCTTGACCCTCGAAGCCGCCAGGATGCGTTGGCCCGGCAAGCGCGTCTGGGCGGCCATCGAGCCGCGCTCCAACACCATGCGTCGCAAAGTATTCGAGAAAGTTTTGCCCGAGGCGCTCTCGCTCGCCGATGCCGTAGTGATCGGCCCGGTGAATCGCGCCCAGCTTCTAAAGGACGAAGACCGTTTCTCCCCGGCTAAAGTAGCCGAAGACGTCCGCGCTCACGGCAAGCCCGCGCGCGCGTTTGACTCCGCCGAGGAAATCGCCGAATATCTCGCGTCGGAAACGCGGCCGGGAGATGTGGTGATGGTCATGTCCAATGGCAGCTTCGATGGCCTGAGCGCGAAGCTGCTCGAAAAGCTCGCGGCGCATGCGGGGGCGCGCGCGTGATTGCAGTCGCGCGTCGCACTTTCTTCGCCCTGCTGGTTTTCGCCGTTCTCGTCGCACGTCCCGTCTGGGCCACCATCGAATACAAAGTCTCCTTCGAACATCCCGAGCAACACCGCTTCACCGTGCAAATGATTCTTCCGGCTGTTCCGTTAGGAACGGCGGTAGCACTGCCCGCCTGGAACGCGCTCTACCAAGTGCGCGACTTCTCTTATCGCATGCGCGACCTTCACCTCCTCGCGCTCGACAACAGCGGAAAAGAAAATACGTCCATCCGTCTCATTCCGATAGACAAGGACACTTGGACGATTGGCCGCAATGGCGCCGACGCTGGTGAAGGCAAAGTTGGCTTCGTCATTCAGTACGACATCGAGTGGAACGATCCTGGGCCCTTCAACTCGCAGCTAAACAACGATCACGCCTTCATAAATCTGGCCGAAATCCTGATGTACCTACCCGACCGCCGTGGCGAAGACACGGAAGTAAGATTCGATCATGTCCCGCAGGGCTGGCACATTGCCGCGGAGCTCGCTCCCGGCAAGGCGGCGAATACATTCGTCGCGGAGAATTACGACAAACTGGTCGACGCGCCAGTCGAGGCGGGAACATTCTCGGAATTCGGATTCGATGAAGCCGGCGCGCATTTCCACGTTGTAATCGATGCCAAAGATTGGGACCGCGGCGACTTCGAACGCGATCTGCACAAAATCGTGAAATACGAGCTGAGCATGATGCGCGGCGCGCCCTTCCGCGAGTACACCTTCTTCTTTCACATCGGCCCCTACGGCCAGGCCGGCGGTGGAGGAATGGAACATTCCAACTGCACCGCCATCGCCGCAAGCTCCGAAGCAGGCGCGATGTCCATCGCGGCGCATGAATTCTTCCACGCCTGGAACGTCAAGCGCATTCGTCCCCAAGCGCTCGAGCCCGTGGACTACACCAAAGAGCAATACACACGCGCGTTGTGGTTTGCGGAAGGAGTCACGAATACGTACGCGTCGTACACGCTGGTGCGCTCGGGCGTCTGGAATTCCTCGCATTTCTATCAGGATCTCAGCGAGCAACTTCAGCGCCTCGATTCCAGCCCCGCTCGTCTGTGGCAAAGCGTCGAAGAATCGAGCCTGGACGCCTGGCTTGAGAAATACGACGCCTACTATTCCGTGGATCGCAGCATTTCGTATTACAACAAAGGGCAGATCGTCGGCGTGATGCTGGATCTTGCCATTCGCGATGACACCGACAACCGCAAATCGCTCGACGACGTGCTGCGCACGATGAACGACGAATTCGCCAAGCGCGGGCGCTTCTACAATGAGAGCGCGGATGTACGCGCTACCATCGAACAAGTGGCCGGCAAATCGTTCGAGGAATTCTTTCGCCGCTACGTGAGTGGCGTGGATGAAGTGCCCTACGACGATTTCCTGGCATTCGCGGGCCTGCATTTGGCGCGCGCGAATAAAACCGCCGCCGATTATGGATTCGGGATCGCACGCGGCGCGGGCGGGCACTTCCTGGCTTCTGAGATCACCTCGGGGGGCAGTGCGGAAGCCGCCGGCATGCGCCAGGGCGATGAAATTTTGCAGATCAATGGCGATGCGCCTTCTCCGGCCAGCTTTCGCTGGCTGCGCAGTCGCGCGCCGGGCGATAGCGTGCCAATGCGCGTGCGTCGCGGGGGCGACGAGCTGGATCTCACGCTGAAGTTGGCCTCGCGCGAAGAAATACAATATTCGATCGAAGAAATCCCTAATCCCACCGAAAAGCAGCGCCGCATTCGCGAAGGCATGCTGCACGGCTCGACGAACTAAACCGCGATGTTTCGCACCATCATCGTTGTCGTGTATCTCACCCTGGCCATCTTCCTGATTCTGCCGTTCCTGATTCTGTACACAGCGATCATCAAAAATGCCGATCCGATGTATTTCACGGCCATGAAAGCACTCCGCCTGGGCTTGCGCATGGCTGGAATTCGCGTGCACGTCGAGGGCGCCGAGAATATTCCGCAGCGCGCATGCGTATTCGTATCCAATCACGTGAGCAACGTGGATCCGCCGGCATTGGCGCCTTACATTCCGCGGCGCGTGGCCATTCTGGCGAAGAGGGAAGTCTTCCGCATCCCAGTGCTCGCTACGGCGTTGCGCCAAACGCACATCCTGCCCGTTGATCGCGGCAACAAGGAGGAAACTTCGGCGACGGTGGACCAAGCCATCGCGTATCTGCGCGAAGGAACATCCTTCCTCGTCTTCGCCGAGGGCACCCGCAGCCGCGATGGGCACCTGAAGCCCTTCAAGAATGGCACTTTCGTGATGGCCATCGGGGCCGACGCGATGGTAGTCCCGATTTCGCTTGTGGGGACGCAAAAGCTGATGCGCAAGGGCGAATGGTTCATGCGCCCGGGTGAAATGACGGTGCGCTTCGGCCCGGCTGTGGATGCGTCGGAATACAAAATTGAGCAGCGCGACGCGCTCAGGAAACGCGTCTTTGCGCTCGTCGCGGCGGGATTGCCTGACGAGCAGAGGCCGCTCGAAACCTAGACACGGGCTAAGTCACTTCCTCAGGCGCAGGCGCGCCACTTCTGCGGTTAGCTCGCGAACCTGTTTCTGCAGTTCGGGCAGGCGGCTGAACACGGCCACAGATTTTAGCCAATTCCTGTGCTCGATCACGGGAGAACCGGAGTACAGAGCTCCCGGCGGAACATCATTGGGGACGCCGCTTTGCGGAGTGATTACCGCGCCGTCACCGATGGTAAGGTGGCCGACGACGCCGACCTGTCCCGTCAGCACGCAATTGTTTCCCACTCGCGCCGAGCCGGCAATTCCCACTTGAGCGCATAGAAGAGTGTTTTCGCCCACTTTTACGGCGTGGGCGACGTGAACGAGATTGTCGATCTTGGTGCCATCGCCGATCTGCGTTTCGCCGATGGTGGCGCGATCGAGCACGCTGTTGGCCTGAATCTCGACGTCGTCGCCGATTACGGCGATGCCCGCTTGCGGAATTTTGTGCCAACTGCCGTCGGCGCGCTTGGCAAAGCCAAATCCGTCGGAGCCGACAATCGCGCCGTTCTGCAAAACCACGCGGTTGCCGATGCGCACGCGCTCGCGAACGGCAGTATGCGAATGGGCCATGAAATCGTCGCCGATGAGCACATCGCGATAAATCGTGACGAAGCTGTGCAGCACTGCATTTTTGCCGATGCGCACGCCCTCGCTGACCACGCAATACGGACCGATGTGTGACCCTTCGCCGATCAGCGCAGTGGCCGCGATACTCGCTGTCGGATGGATTCCCGGAGCATAGCGCGGAGGCTCATGGAAGAAGGCCAAAGCCCGGGCGAAATCGAGATAGGGGTTCTGCGAGCGCAGCACCGCTACCGGAAGCTGCCCCGCGTCCGGCGCAGCAAGGATGGCCGAAGCCTTCGTCGAGGCAGCGGCAGCCCTGTAGCGCGGATTGCTCAGAAAGGTGAGGTGCCCTTTTCCGGCGTCTTCGAGGCCGACAACTGCCGTAATTTCAATAGCGGGGTCACCTTCGAGTTTACAGCCCAGCCGTTCGGCGATCTCGCCGAGTTTCATAGCGGTTCTCCTCTCCGTGCATAGGCCAATTTACATCACTTTGGCAGAATCCTGGCGTTAGCCAGCTCGTGCGTAACTGGCTGGGGTGCCATTTTGTTGCGCACAAAAACGAAACTTGGCATTTATTTTCTGTGAGTTACGCGGAAAAGTGTTCGCAGCTGTTGCGATTACAATGTTCGATGCCGATGTCGCGAGCCGACGGGGAAAACGCACTTATTCGTCAAAAAGCTTGGGTTGCGCCGCAGCTGCCGCCGCAGCCGGCCGGGGCAATCGCTTCGCCGCGCCAACTACGCCGAGCACTTTAGCTTCAAGCAGGGCGGAACGCGGAACGTAAACCCGCGAGCAGTTCCCATGCAGATCAGGAGGGATGAACTGAATGCCGCGATCGAGAATCTCAAGCAGCTCGTTGGTCACGATGCCCTCCAGCGTATCGTGATCCCGAAAGGTCAGCTTGAGCCAGAGGCCTTCCAGCTTGGGGCGACTTAGGAAGGATTTGCGTTCCGGTTCGTAACGCAGATTCAGGTCATCTACGAAGTAAACGGCCTTAATTTCGCTGGTAGGAACCGCCTGGTGCTCGCCATCCGGCGTCAACAGGTCCAGGGTTTCATTCCCAGGCAGAGCGGACGGGCTGAGGTATCCCTTGATCGCGGTCGCGTCTAGAAGTAGCACAACGACCTTTTTTCGCGTCGCGGTACTGGAGCGCGTCTTCACTTACGGCCGTTTCAGCAGGGGAGTTGCGAAAAGCACCGGGTTATGTTATCTTTGTGAGAAATCATTGTCAAGTCGTTGGTGATAAAAGGGTTAGCATTGGAGAGCTGGGCGATTGACTGAACACCGGCAAGTCCTCCATTCCGCGTCTTCCATCACACTAGCTACTGTTATCAGCCGCATTCTAGGGTACTTACGGGACCAGCGCATCACCCTGTTGCTAGGTACCTCGATGTCCGCAGACGCATTTATCCTCGCTTTTCGCATTCCCAATCTGGTCCGCAGGCTGGTGGGGGAGGGCGCACTGAGCGCCGGATTCATCCCCGTCTTCACGGGCCTGCTGGCCCGGAAGTCGAAGCGGGAGATTTGGGAGTTTGCTGACCGAATCTTCTGGATCTTGGTTCTGGTTTTGTCACCCTTGGTGGCGCTGGGAGTCATATTTTCTGACCAGGTAATCCGTCTTTTCACCGTTCTGGGCACGAACCATCTGGATTGGGGGCTGGCGGTCTTTCTGAACCGGCTCATTTTTCCCTACGTGTTGTTCATCGGCCTGGCGGCGCTGGCAATGGCCATACTCAACAGCCTGGGAGTGTTTGGATTGCCGGCTTCGGCGCCCATTGTCTTCAATCTGACTCTGATTCTGTTCTCGACGGCAGTGGTTTACAAGCCGGTGATGAATTGGGCGCCGGAAGCGTACCGCAGCCCGGCTGTGGCGCTAGGAGTAGGCGTTTTAGTCGGCGGGGCGCTGCAATTTTTCATGCAGGTGCCGGAACTAGTGCGACGCGGGATGCGCTTTCGATTTCAGCCCGTTGCGCACGATCCCGGCGTTCGCGCGGTGGGCCGGTTGATGATTCCCGCGTTCCTGGGCGCCGGGCTGTATCAGATCAATTTCTTCGTGAATACGATCTTTGCCATGTCGCCGAAGATGCCGGCGGGGAGCATTACGTCGTTGTACGTGGCGGACCGCGTGGTCGAGTTGGTTCTGGGCAGCTTTGCGATCGCCATCTCGACGGCGCTTCTGCCTACGCTTTCGCGGCAGGCGCATGAAGGACGTTTCAAGGATATGGCCTCGACGTTCGGCTTCGCGCTGCGCGTTGTTACATTTGTGACTTTGCCTGCGGCGGCCGGACTGATTTTATTGCGTGAACCCATCGTGCGGGTGCTGTTCCAGCACGGACGCTTCGAGGCCAGTTCGACGGCGCTTACGTTGCGGCCGCTGCTTTTCTATTCCTTGGGCTTGCCGGCTTTCGCCGCGGTGAAATTGCTCGTGCCGGTGTTTTACGCGCTGCACGATACCGTCACGCCGGTGCGTGTGGCGGCGCTGGCGCTGGCGGTGAATATTGCCGGCAATCTGATTTTTCTGCATTGGTTGTGGAAATCGCTGGCGAATGGAGGGCCGGCGCTTGCTACCACCCTCGCCGCGTACATCAATATCGGCGCGCTATTCGTAATTTTCCGGCGGCGTTTCGGGCGCGTGGGCGGTTGGGCTTTGTTCGGTTCGTTCGCCAGGACTGGAGTTTGCGCTTTGGCTATGGGCATCGCCTGTGTTGCGATGCTGCGCTGGGTGCATTTTGATTCTTTGCGGCTATTTGTGACGCAGGCGGGAATGCTGGCGGGAATGATTGTGGTTGCGGTGGGAGTTTATTTGACGGTGGGACGGATGCTTCGTTGCGTTGAGGTGAGCGAAGTTATCGGCTATGTGCGTAGCGTTTTCGGGGTGCGCGCGGCGGAGGCTTGACGAGAACGATTAAAAGCCCCACGCGCAAAACCGGCGCAGGGGGCACCCGAAGCAGCGAAGAAGGCGTTTCGTTAGACGCTGGGCGCAGTAGGACGGACGGGGGCTGAGTTGGAAGGCATCATCCATGCATTCTTGAGCTATCTGCGCGTCGAGAAGGGCGTCTCGATGAATACGCATGACGCCTATCGTCGCGATATAGAGAAGTTTCAGGAATTCACCACAAAGAAGAAAATCGCGCTGGAACGGACGACGCGCGACACAATCGTCGAATTCCTGCGTTCGCTCTACGACCGCAAGCTCGACAGCCGTTCGGTGGCCCGCCATCTGGTTACGCTGCGGCAATTTTTCCGTTTTGCGTTGATCGAGGGCTTCGTGAAGGAAGATCCCACCGAGACGGTGGAATCGCCGCGCTTCCGCATGGGCCTGCCGATGTTCCTGAGTGTGGAGGAAGTAGATCGCCTGCTGGCCGCGCCGGATCCGGAGACAGTCGTCGGCCTGCGGGACAAAGCCATGATTGAGGTGATGTATTCCGCCGGGCTGCGCGTTTCAGAACTCTGCAACTTGCGGCTCAGCGACATTCACTACGATTCCGGCTATCTGCGCTGCGTCGGCAAAGGCAATAAAGAGCGGCTCGTTCCCATCGGACGCCGCGCGCTGGATATCGTGCAGCGTTATCTGCGCGATTCCCGCCCGAAAATGGCGCGCGAACATTCGCCGGAATTGCTGTTCCTGAGCCGCAAGGGCGGGGCGGTTTCGCGGCACGGCTTCTGGAAGACGGTATCGGATTGCGGGAAGAAGGCCGGGTTGCGGAAGAAGCTGAAGCCGCACATGCTGCGGCATAGTTTCGCGACGCATCTTCTGGATCGCGGAGCCGATTTGCGCGCAGTGCAGATGATGCTCGGTCACACGGACATCGCCACAACACAAATTTACACGCACGTAGTCGAAGAACGGATTAAGCAGGTTTATCGGGCGCATCATCCGCGTGCGTGAGGGACCAGAATTTAGTCGGACTCGCACCAGCTCTGGGGCCAACGTAAAGCAGGTCAGCGCCATGGGGGCGCTTCAAAGTCAAACGATTTGCTGGCCGAGTGGAGGCCTAAGCTCTTATGCCTGATTACATGTTTTTATTGGAAAGCCGGCTCTCGCCCGAACAGCGGGCGGCCTTGGTGCGCGTGCAGGAATTGGCGCGCGCGCAGGATTCAAATGTGTATCTCACCGGCGGTGCGGTACGCGATCTGATCTCCGGGATGCCCATTCGCGATCTTGATTTCACCATCGAGGGCAATCCGCAGCGCATGGTGCGCGAATTGGAGAAGGGCGGAGCAAAGATCCTCTCCGAGGACGAGCGACTGCGCCATTACGAAGTCGTCTTTGCCGGCGACGCCGATGGCTCGATTTCCGCGGCGCGCGATGAAGTGTACGAGCGGCCCGGCGCCAAGCCGGAGATTCGCTGGTCCACGGTGATGGAGGATTTGCGACGCCGCGATTTCTCGCTCAACGCCGTCGCGATTTCCTTGAATTCGGCCTCGCGCGGACTTCTGCTCGATCCCACGAATGGGCTGGCGGATCTCGAGAAGCGCGAGACCCGCGCGCTTTCGATTCACGCGTTCACCAATCAGCCGATCCGCCTGCTGCGCATCCTGCGCTACGGCGTGCGCATGGATTTCAAAATGGAGCAGCGCACGCAGGAATGGTTCGACCTGGCCATCGGCCGGAAGCTGCACGAAAATCTCGATCCCGCGTCGGTGGGGCGCGAAGTGCTGCAACTCGGGCGCGAAGACAATCCCGCCGGCGTGCTAAAGCAATGGGAAGCGCATGGTTTGATCGCGGCGATTCATCCGCAGCTCGAGCGCCGGCACCCCGATTATGACGGCTTCGCGCGACTGAGCCGCGCACGCGAAAATTTCCTCTCCGTGGGAATTCGTCCGCGCCTGGTACTGTCCACAATTTATTTCCTGTTGAAGCGACTGAAAGATCGGGAGGCGTCCGCCGCTCTGCGCCATCTCGAGATTCCTTCGAAGATTGTGGACGCTTTCAATGATCTTGCCCCTGAAACGGAAAAGGCCCTGAAAATCCTCAAGAATCGGAAGACCGATTCTCCGAAGGAAGCTTTCTTCTATCTTGAGACGGTGCCGCCGGAGCGCTTGGCTTTCTTGCAGGCCGAGTACGGCGATTCGAAAGCCGTATCGAAGATCCGCAATTATTTGCAAAAATGGCGGCCCATGCGGGCCAGTATGCCTGTGGCGGAGCTTGATTCGCTGGGCGTGCCGCGCGGCCCAAAGTTCGACAAGGTGCTGGAAGATTTCTTTGAAGCGCAACTAAAGGGCAAGGGCCGCGATCCGATCGAGCGCACCAAGATTCTGAAAAAGCTCGCGGGAATCAAGGACGAGCCGAAGAAGAAAGAAGAAAAGAAAAAGCCAAAAGGCAAGCAGAAGGCGGAAGGCAAGGCTGCTGCTCCAGGCGCCGCAAAGGCCGCTGCCCCAGCGGAAACGAAATTGCCGGCGGAAGCTCAGCCGGCGGCAGCGACCGCCGCGCAAAAGGCCGCGGCCAGCGCTTCAGCGGCGCGAGGCGCCAAGATATCTTCGGCGTCCAAGGCGCGTGCGTCGAAGCACGCAGGGAAAAAATCACGAGCGCGGCGCTGATGGCTGCTGTGCATGGCTTGCAGCGGGCGTCGCTCCTCGGCTTGCATAGCGCGGCATTGCGCGCGGGTTTAAGATAGAACTTCATGGCTCCCACGAACTTCGTACACCTTCATCTGCACACGGATTTCTCTCTTCTGGACGGGGCCTGCGATATCGGCGAACTGGTGGACGAAGCGGCGCGGCGCGGCATGCCTGCCGTCGCGGTCACGGACCACGGCAATTTATTTGCGGCCGCCAATTTTTTCCATGAAGCCAGCACGCGCGGCGTAAAGCCGATTATCGGCTGCGAAGTGTATGTCGCGCCAGGCAGCCACAAGACCCGAGGCGCGGACGCGGAGCGCTCCAATCATTTGGTCCTGCTCTGTGAATCGGATGAGGGTTATCGCAATCTGATCAAGCTGGTTTCCACCGGCTTCCTTGAAGGTTTCTACTACAAGCCGCGCATTGACCACGATCTTCTGGCGCAACATAGCAAAGGATTGATCGCGCTTTCGGCCTGCCTGCGCGGCGAAGTTTCCGAAGCCGTAAGCGAGGGGAAGTTCGACAAGGCGCGGGAATCGGCTTACCGCCTGCGCGATATTTTCGGCAAAGGCAATTTTTTCCTGGAAGTGCAGGATCAAGGACTGGAAATCGAGACGCGCGTGAATCGCGATCTCGTGCAGCTCTCCCGCGAAACCGGAATTCCGCTCGTCGCTACGAATGATTGCCATTATCTGAACCAGTCGGACGCGCGCGCGCAGGAAGTGCTGATGTGCATTCAGACCGGCAAGACGATGAGCGAGCAGAATCGCATGAAGTTTGCGACCGACCAGTTCTATTTTAAAACGGCGCAGGAAATGGCGCAGGTGTTTCGCGAAATTCCGGATGCGGTCGAGCGCACCGTGTCGATCGCCGAACGCTGCAACGTAAAAATCTCGCGCGTCACCAATTCGTTCCCGGAATTCCAAGTGCCGGAAGGCGATTCGGCGGAAAGCTATTTCGAGAAAGTGGCGCGCGCGGGATTCGCCGAACGCTTGCCGCAGCTAGAACGGCTAGCGGCGCAGGGCAAACTGCGCAAAGCGCTCGACGTCTATCAGCGGCGCTTGAACGACGAAATCGAGATGATCAAGAAGATGCGCTTCGCCGGCTACTTTTTGATCGTTTGGGATTTCATTCACTACGCCCGGGCGCAGGGTATTCCGGTCGGTCCGGGACGCGGATCGGCGGCGGGCAGCCTGGTGAGTTACGCGTTGCGCATCACCGATGTTGATCCGCTGCAGTACGACCTGTTCTTCGAGCGCTTCCTGAATCCCGAGCGCGTGTCGCTGCCCGACATTGATATCGATTTCTGCGTGCGGCGCCGCGGTGAAGTCATCGATTACGTGCGCAAGAAATACGGCGAGCAGAGCGTGGCGCAGATCATCACTTTCGGGACTATGGCGGCGAAAGCGGCGATAAAAGACGTCGGGCGCGCGCTGGATATGCCCTACGGCGAAGTGGATCGCCTGGCCAAGCTGGTGCCCAACCAGTTGAATATCACGCTGGATAAAGCGCTGGTGGATTCACCGCAGTTGGCCCAACAGCGCAAAGAGGATGAACGCGTCGGAGACTTGATCAGCGTGGCGCTGCGGCTGGAAGGATTGGCGCGCCATGCTTCCACGCACGCTGCCGGCGTGGTGATTTCGCCGCAGCCGCTCACCGAAATCGTTCCGCTATATAAGACGAATAAAGACGAAATCACCACGCAGTACGACATGAACGCGCTGGAGCGTATTGGCCTCCTGAAGATGGATTTCCTCGGGCTAACCACGCTCACCGTGCTCGATGATTCGGTGAAGCTGATTCGTGAGAATCGCGGCGTGGAGCTCGATCTTTCCTCGCTGACCTTCGACGATCCCGACGTTTACAAGCTTTTCTCCAACGCCAACGTCACCGGGATTTTCCAATTTGAATCGCACGGCATGCGCGATGTTCTAAGGCGCTACCAGCCGACTTGTCTGGAAGATCTGACCGCGCTGAACGCCATCTATCGCCCCGGCCCGATTCAGGGCGGAATGATCGATGAATTCATCGCGCGCAAACACGGAAAGAAAAAAGTCACTTACGATTTGCCGGAGCTGGAAGAAATTCTGGCTGAGACTTCGGGCGTGATTGTCTATCAAGAGCAGGTGATGCAGATCGCCAACCGCCTGGCGGGCTTTTCGCTCGGCGAAGCCGACATTCTGCGGCGCGCCATGGGCAAGAAAAAGCCGCAGGAAATGGCCGCGCAGCGCGAGAAATTCATGGCCGGTTGCGCAGCGCGAAAGGTAAATGCGAAAAAGGCCGGCAAGATATTCGATCTGATGGAGGAATTTGCCGGCTACGGATTCAACAAGTCGCATTCCTGCGCGTATGCGATCGTGGCTTACGAGACGGCTTACCTGAAGGTCCACTATCCGGTGGAATTCATGGCCGCAATGTTGACGGCCGAGGCAGGGAACACCGAGAAAGTGGTGAAGTATATTGCCGAAGCGCGGGGCATGGGCATCACCGTGCTGCCGCCCGATGTTCACGAAAGCTCGCTTTATTTCACGCCCGTGGGCGATCACATTCGCTTCGGGCTTGCGGCGATCAAGAACGTCGGCGAAAACACGGCGCGCGGCATCTGCGCGGCGCGCGAGACGCGCGGGAAATTCACCGACCTCTTCGATTTTTGCGCGGCGCTCGATCCCGGGCTTTTGAATCGCCGCGTGCTGGAGAGTTTGATCAAGTCGGGGGCGCTCGACTCGCTGCCGGGAAATCGCGCCAGCCGTTGGGCCGATCTCGATGAAGCCATGAAGTACGCGCAGAAGCTGCATCGCGAGCGCACCAGCGGGCAGAGCGTGTTTCTTCGGGTCTTCGCCGGCTGCTATCGCGCCGGCCGAGCATCATGTTTCCGAAATCGAGGAGTGGAGCGAAGAAGAGCGATTGCTGGGCGAATACGCCATGCTCGGCTTTTATATTTCCGGGCATCCGCTGGATCGCTTCGCGGGGCGCTTGAAGGAATTGAACGCGGTGGAAATCGGCTCGCTGGAAGGACGCCGCAACGGCAGCGACGTTGTGCTCGCCGGCATCATCGTGCAAACGCGGCCGATGCGTTCGCGGAAAGGCGCGCGCTGGGCCATCGTTTCGCTGCAGGATCAGACCGGCATCGTCGAGGCGCTGGTATTTCCGGAGGCTTTTCAGCGGCTTGAGCCTGTGCTGAAAAGCGGGACGCCGCTGGTGATTAAAGGACGCGTCTCGGTGGAGGAAGTCGGCACGCGCATCGCTGTGGCCGAAGCGCGGCCCATTTCGCAGATGCTGCAGCGCGCGCCGGCGCTGATCTGCGTGCGCGTGGATTTGAAAGCCGCTGATCAGGGCATGCTCGAGGAGTTGGACGAATTGATTGCCAGCCGGCCGGGGCGTTGCCGCGTGGAATTCGATCTGCTCAGCGAAGATGGCACCGAGGCGCGGCTGGAATCGGCGCGCAGTGTGCAGCTTGACGCGGAATTGCTCGAGCGCATTCGCGGAATTTGCGGGCCGGATGCGGTGGTGATGCAGGAGTAATGGACGAACGCGAAAAAAGACGCCAGAAAGAGATCGACGCGCTGGAGCGCGACGTCGAGGAATTGCTGCGCCTTTCACCCAACGGCGACACCGCGGAAGACGAAATCGAGCGCCTGCGCCGTCAGGTCGCGGAACTCAAGCACGATTTTTATTCGCATCTGGGCGCCTGGCAGCGCGTGCAGCTGGCGCGCCATCCGCTGCGGCCCTACATGCTTGATTACGTGCGCATGCTTTTCGAGGGCTTCAGCGAAATTCACGGGGACCGCGCTTTCGCCGACGATCCTGCGCTGATTTGCGGCATGGCTTTTTATCATGGCGATCCGGTGATGTTGATCGGCCAGCAAAAGGGCCGCGATACGAAGCAGCGACTGGCGCGCAATTGGGGTCAGCCCAAGCCAGAGGGCTATCGCAAGGCATTGCGCGTGATGCAGCTGGCGGCGAAATTCAAGCGCCCGATTTTTTCTTTTATTGATACGCCCGGCGCATATCCCGGAGTGGGCGCAGAGGAACGCGGCCAGGCCGAAGCCATCGCCAAAAATCTGCGCGAAATGGCGCGCCTGCCGGTGCCGATTCTCGTCACCATCACCGGCGAAGGCGGCTCAGGCGGCGCGCTGGCCATTGCGCTTGGCGATCGCGTGCACATGCTGGAGAACTCGGTTTACTCCGTGATTTCGCCGGAAGGCTGCGCGTCGATCATGTGGCGCGATTCTTCGAAGGCCGAGCTCGCCGCCGAAGCGCTGCGCATCATCGCCAAGGATTTGCTGGAGATGAAACTGATCGATGAAATCGTGCCGGAACCGCAAGGCGGCGCGCATCTCGATCCCGAAGCCGCGGCCAAAATGCTCGACTCCGTTCTGCAGACTTCGCTGCGCAGTCTGGTGAAGCTCTCGCCGCAGGATCTTCTGGCACGGCGCTACGAGAAATTCCGGCACATGGGCCAATTCTTCGGCTGATCCGCGCCGTTATTTCGGGGCCCCCATAATCGCTCTCGCCTGATTTTCATCCTCCATCGCCGCCATTGGAGAATTAGGCACGCGCGAAATGGCAAGAGTTGCCACCGCCCCGCCGCTCCCGTAACTTTGCTCCCAGAGGGGCCAGGGAGAACTCCAAAATGTCCGAAGTTTTTCGTCCGTTCGAACGGCTGGTGGAGATCAATATTCTGGGGCGGACGTTTTTGGTGCCCGAGAAAAACTCGGTTCTCCGTTGTTTTCAATTCATTAGCCCGGAGACGATCCCTTACGGACGCTTCTGCTGGAATCAGGAATGCCAGTATTGTAGAGTGAACTGCCAGCTTCAGGATGACGACCAGGCCCGTCCGATCCTTAGTTGCAAATTCATGGTTTCCGAAGGCATGAATATTTCGGAGCTCGCGCCTGAATTAGTCGGCTGCCTGCGCTCTAAGCTCGGTCACGAGATCAAGCCACAAGAGCGCCCGTAGTTTGGAAATTCGTACGCCCGGCCCGCATCGCTGCAATGTGATAGTATTGCTCGTTGGTGCTTTGGGATTAGCACGGGTACAGGGCTGGTTATGAAAACTCAATCGAAATTCTTGGTCGGTTCGGGAATTATCGTCGTTACGCTGCTGTCGCTGTCCTACGTCGGTTACACGCAGAGCAAGACGTATTACCACACGCTCTCGGAAGTCTCCGCCCTGCACGGCTCGACTTTGAATGAACGCATGCGCATCGGCGGTGACGTGCAGGCCGGCTCGATCCAGCATCTTCCCGGGCGCGTCGAGTTCGTGCTTGTAGAGCAGGGAAGAACGCTCAATGTCAGCTACGCCGGCCGCGACCCGCTCCCGGACACTTTCAAGGACGGTGCGCAGGCTCTGGTGGAGGGCCATTTGATGGCCGATGGCCATTTCAATGCCGAACAGGTCCAGGCCAAATGTGCATCCAAGTATGAGGCTGCGCCGCAACAGACCACGCCCGCTGACGGCGCCAAGCCTGCGTATCCCAATGCCCAGAGTTAATCGAGGACTAGCGCTTTAGTGGACATTTTTGGCTCATTTGCCCTGCTGCTCGCGCTGATCGCCGCCGCCTATGCGATTGTCGCGGGCGTTCTGGCCATCCGCACGCGCAATCCGTTGCTGATCAAAAGCTCGCGTCACGCCGGCATCGCCGTGTTTTTACTGGTCACCCTGGCCGTCGCTTGCCTCGAGTATTTATTTTTCACCAACAATTTTTCGATGGCTTACGTCGCGGAGCACAGCAACCGCGATCTGCCCGGATTCTATAAGTTCGCAGCGCTGTGGGCCGGGCAGGAAGGCTCGCTGCTGTTCTGGAGCTGGCTGCTTTCCATTTACGCGTTCTTCGCTCTCTTCCTGAACCGAAAAAAGCATCCCGAGCTGATGCCCTACGTAGGCGTCGTTCTGGCTTGCATTCAGCTCTTCTTCCTGACGCTCAATAATTTTGTCGCCAGCCCGTTCCAGATTCTGGGCCATGCCAGCGCAGGAGGAGGGTTCTCGGTCGTCGCGCAAGCGGACGGTCGCGGCCTTACGCCGCTGTTGCAATATTCCGAGATGGTGATTCACCCGCCGATGCTCTATCTCGGCTACACCGGATTCAGCGTCCCCTTCGCGTTCGCGATGGCCGCGCTGCTCGGCCGCTATCCCGGCGAAAAATGGATTCACATCACGCGCCGCTGGACCATGATCGCCTGGATCTTCCAGACCGTCGGAATTATCCTCGGCGCGCATTGGGCCTACGCGGTGCTGGGCTGGGGCGGCTATTGGGCCTGGGACCCCGTCGAAAACGCTTCGCTGCTCCCCTGGATCACCGGCACCGCCTTTTTGCATTCGGTGATGATGCAAGAGAAGCGCGGCATGATGAAGGTATGGAATGTCTGGCTGGTGTTCACCACCTTCATGCTATGCATTCTGGGCACGATGCTGACGCGCTCCGGCGTGGTCAGCTCGATTCATGCTTTCGCGCAATCGTCGATCGGTACATGGTTCGTCGTGTTCCTGGCGGTGATTTTTGTAGCTTGCCTCTTGGCGTACTGGAAGAACCGCGATTATCTCCGCAGCGACAATCAACTCGACTCGCTGGTCTCCCGCGAATCGAGCTTTCTTTTCAATAATCTGATTTTGCTGGCCGCGTGCTTCGCCGTGCTGTGGGGCACGCTCTTCCCGGTTTTCTCCGAGTGGGTGCAAGGAACAAAGATCAGCGTGGGACCGCCGTTCTTCAACAAGGTCAACGTCCCGATCGCACTCTTCCTGTTATTCCTTACGGGCGTCGGCCCGCTGCTGGCGTGGCGCAAAACTACGCTGGACGGCCTGCGAAGGAATTTTGCCTGGCCCATGGTCGGCGGTCTCATAGCCGGCGTAATCGGGTTTGCGATCGGCTGGCATCAATTTTACCCGCTCATGTGCCTGATTCTGTCCGTATTCGTGATCCTCACGATCTTCGCCGAATTTTGGCGCGGTGCACGAGTGATCGCCGCGCGTAGCGGAATCAACATCCTCGCCGCCATCGGCCAGCTCACCATGCGCAATACCCGCCGCTACGGCGGCTACGTGGTGCACTTCGGCATGGTTCTGATTTTCATCGGCATTGCCGGATCGGCCTTCAATCGCGACGTGCTGCAAGATCTTCCGCCCGGCGCGCATATGCAGATCGGCCCGTACACTATCGTCTGCCAGAATTTCGATCAGACCGATACTCCCAATTACAGCTCGGAGCGCGCTACCCTCGAGGTCTTCAAAAACGGCAAATCGCAGATGATTCTGTATCCCGAGCGCCGCTTCTTCAAGGCCAGCCAAATCACGCAAACGCTGGTCGGGCATTCAGTCCACGCCGCTGCGCGATATTTATCTCGTCTATGACGGCCGCGACCCGGAAACGAATAAGCCGCAAGTGCACGCCTATTTGAATCCGCTGGTAAAGTGCATCTGGTTCGGCGGTCTGGTCGTTGTGTTGGGCACGATTCTCGCGTTGATCCCCAGCCGCCAACCGGTCCTGGTGATTTCGAGGGCTACGGACTTGGCGCCCGCCGCAGCCGGAGGCCCGCTGCCGCAACCTCTCGGAGTCGTTCATGGCCAGGATTGACCGGACGCGCGCGCGCATTCTTGTCTGCATGCTCGCGTGCCTGTACGCCGCGACGCCTGCCGCACTCGCGCAAAAAACCGATCGCGCCAAGGAAATCGGCAAGCGCATCAATTGCATGTGCGCCGGCTGCGGCGATTCCGCCAGCCTCTGCAATCATCCCGGCGCGTCGTTTTCAGGCCCCTGCGATGTCGCCAAAAACGAGCTGAAAGAAATCGACGACCGCGTAACGCGCGGCGATTCCGACGACCTCATTCTGCAATCCTTCATCCAGGAATACGGCACCGAGGTCGTCATCGTGCCCGAAGCCAAAGGCTTCAATCGCTGGATCTGGCTGATGCCCATCGTTTTCGTGATCGCGGGAATTTTCATCGTGCGCGAAATCCTGCGGCGCTGGCGCTTGCGCGCCGTGCAAGCGCAGCCGGCGCGCGTTTCGGCCGAACTGTTGGCCCGCGCGCGGCATGAGATAGGCCCCGATGAGTAGCACCGCCATCGCCTTAGCCTGCATCCTGCTCGCCTGCGCGATGATTCTGTTCATCTTCGTCATCGAGCCGGACGCCTCCGATTCCGCGCCGCACCGCTCCCGCCTCGATTCGCTCCTCGAGCGCCGCGACACCATTTACGACAATTTGCGCGATTTGCGTTTCGAGCATCGCGCAGGTAAATTTTCCGATAAGGACTACGACGAAATGCGCCAGTCGCTGGAAGCCGAAGCCGCTCGCGTTCTGGCCGAAATGGATCAACTGATGGGCAGCGCGCCGACGCCGGCCACGCGTCAGGCGATGACCAAGAAGCCCAAGCTTTCATGATCGGACCGAGATGAATCGCATCTTCTTTAAATTTGCGGCGGCAATACTCGTAGCGGGCCTGTCAGCGGGCGCGACGCTCGCCGGCACCGTCAACGGCACAATTCACAATGGCACCAACAACAAGCCCGGCGCCAACCTCGACGTCATTCTGATCCAACTGCAGGGCGGGATGCAGCCCGTCGCCACGGTCAAGTCCGACGCCCAAGGCCATTTCAAAATCGATCGCCCCGAGATCGGTCAGGCGCCGATGCTGATTCGCGTCCCCTACCACGGTGTGAATTATCACCAGCCGCTTCCGCCGGGCACCTCTAACGTGGATGTCGAAATCTTCGAGGTCACCGCCGACCCATCGTCCGTCTCCGTCGCCCAGCATGATGTCGTCGTGCAGCCCACGGGCGCCAATCTGCAAGTGGGCGAAGAATTTTCGATCGAAAACAAACTGGAGCCCCAGGTCACATTCTTCAAAGCTGATGGCACGTTCAATTTCATCCTGCCCGAAGGCGCACAAATCGGCCAAGTCGCAGCCTGGTCTGCCTCGGGCATGCCCGTAGTGCAGGGAACGATCGACAAAGGCAAGAATCTGACCGCCGTAGCGTTTCCTTTCCGCCCGGGCAAAAACGGAGTGCGCATTTCCTATCAGCTTCCGTACCCATCGAACAAAACCACGCTGAAGCTGATTTCGCCCTACGCCACGCCCAGCCTCTTTCTGGTCGCGCCGCCCACCGTGCAAATTACCGGCACCGGATTCAATCCCGGCGGCATGCAAGACGGCTACAGCATCTACGGGCATGACACAGTCGCCGCCAACGCCCCCATCGAAGTCGCCGTATCGGGCACAGCTCCACCGCCGCCCGATAACGCCAATGCCGGCGGCCCACCCGATGATTCCGGCAATCCTTCCGTGAACTCGCGCGCCACTGGCGCCGCCGAAACCGTGAATACTTTCCCGGCGCGCCTCGACAGCCTGAAATGGATTATCGTCGGCGGTTTTGTCGCGCTCTTCGCTCTCGGCGTGGTTTACCTCTGGCGCCGCCCGCAATTGGCCATCGCAGGAAATGGCGCTGCCGCTGTTGCCGTGCCAGCCGCCGCGCCAGTCGCTTCACCTGCGAGTGCCTCCAAATCTGCGCCAGCGCGAGCGCCGGAATCTGCCGCGGCAGCGGTGGACCGCGCCGTCAGCGGAAGCCTCGATGATCTGAAAGATAAAATCTTTCGCCTGGAGCTTCGCCATCAGGCCGGCACCATTTCCGACGAGGAATACGCCCGGCAGCGCGCGCAGGTGGAGCAGACGCTGCGCGAACTCGTGCGGGGCTGAGCGCTCGCGTTGAGCCCGACAAGCGGCAGCGAGCGCCTCGGACTCGTCTTCGATCAGGTGGAAAAGCGTTACGGCGCGCTCACCGCCCTGCGCCGCGTCAGCCTGGAAATCCAGCCCGCTGAATTCGTCGCTTTGCTCGGCCCCAATGGAGCAGGGAAGACGACGCTACTGAGAATCGCCGCGCAACTGGTGCGCCCCAACGCCGGCAGCGTGAAGCTAAAAGGCCTGGCGGCCGATTCTCCGGAGATCATCAAGAGCCGCATCGGAATGGTCGCGCACAGCACGCTTCTCTATGATGAATTGACCGCCGAGGAGAATTTGGTCTTCTTCGCCAAGCTCTACGGCGTGACGAATGCGGCGGCGCGCGCGGCGGAATTGCTGGGCGCCGCGGGCCTGGCGCAGCGCGCCACCAGCCTGGTGCGCACGTTTTCGCGCGGAATGCGCCAGCGCCTGGCCATCGCCCGCGCCCTGGTTCATTCGCCGCGGCTATTGCTGCTCGACGAGCCATCTTCCGGGATCGATCAGCAAGGCCGCGAGTGGTTTGCAGCGACGCTCGCGACGCTGCAACAAGACGGCTGCACGATCGTAGCCAGCACGCACGCGCGCGACGAAGTGCTGCGCCTGGCCACCCGCGCCGTGCGCCTCGAATCCGGCCGCGTCGTCTCCGATTCCGCCGCCGGCGGCAATCTCGAAACGATCCTCGCGGGCTTGCAGGCGGCCTCGCAATGAATGCCGGACGCGCCGCCGCCATCATCGTCGCCAAAGAAGTGCGCGCCGAATTCCGCGCCCGCGAATTGCTTAACACCACGCTGATCTTCGCCCTGGTCGTGGTCGTGATTTTCAGCTTTGCCTTCGATCCCACTGCTGCCGAAGCCCGCCGCTTCGGCCCCGGCCTGCTGTGGATCGCGCTGCTCTTTGCCGGCTCGCTGATGCTGCAGCCCTCCTTCGCCCGCGAGCACGCCAACGACACGCTCGACGCGCTGTGCCTCGCCCCGGTCTCGCCCTTCGCCATACTTCTAGGCAAGATCGCCGCGAATTTCGTTTTTCTCACCGCCTGCGAAGTTTTGCTCCTGCCCGTTTTCGCCGTGCTCTACAATGTTGCTTTGCTGCCGGTGCTAGGCCGTCTCGTGCTGGTGTTAGCGCTGGGCACCTTCGGACTCGACGATCACCGGCACGGTTTTCTCGGCGGTAGCAGCGCAAGCCCGCATGCGCGAGTTGCTGTTGCCGCTGCTGTTGCTTCCGGTCCTAGTGCCGCTGCTGCTGGCCGCAGTCGAAGCGACCGCCGGACTTCTAGCGGATACGCCGGAGCTGCAGCGCACCTGGCTAGAAGTGCTGATCGGTTTCGACGTGATTTTTTTCACAGCGTCCTGGCTGCTATCGGATTTCTTGCTGCAAGAGTGAGGCCCAGGCAATGAGGCGTAGGAAATGAAGAGTTCGATTTGGCAATCGCTAATCGTCGGCGCCCTAATGGCCTGCGCGGGCTATGCCGCGCTATTCATCGCCCCCGACGAAAAAACCATGCACGCCATCCAGCGCATATTCTATTTCCACGCGCCCAGCGGCATGGTGGCGCTGATAGCCTTCACCGTAGTTTTTGTAGCCAACATCGCCTACCTGATCAATCGCCAACCACGCTGGGACTGGCTGGCCGTTTCCGGCGCCGAAGTAGGCATAGCCTTCAACAGCGTAGTCCTAATCACCGGTCCCATCTGGGCCAAGCCAGCCTGGGGCATCTGGTGGGCCTGGGACGCGCGCCTCACTTCGACGCTAGTCCTCTGGCTCCTGTACATTTCCTTCCTGCTGCTGCGAAATTTGATGGCCGACCCCGATCGCCGCGCGGTTTTCTCGGCTGTGTACGGCATTTTTCTGTTCTTAGATGTGCCGTTGGTCTATTTCTCGATTCGCATCTGGCGCACGCAGCATCCTCAACCGGTGATTCTCGGCGGCGAAAAATCCGGGCTCGATCCCACCATGCGCATGGTTTTCTGGCTGTGCTGGCTGGCGCTGCTGGGAATCATGGTGCTTCTCATGCGCCAAAGATATCAACTCGAGCGCGCCCGTCACGAATTCGAAGCCCTGCGGCAAAAAGCCGAGCAGCTTGCAGAGGATGAATCCGCCGCGGCGCCGCAACCCAGCGCCACTCGCGCGGGATGAAGGAGCCACGAACATGAAGAACTTCGAAAGCCTGTTCATCGCCTACATGATCGTCTGGGCCATTTTCTTTGGCTATCAAGTGACCATCGCCAAGCGCCTGTCGCGCCTGCGCGAAGACGTCGAGCGCCTGAAATCGCAGCTGGGTGGGAAATAGCCACGAAAACCGGAACCCGCGTGAAACGCGTAGCCATTGTTCTCTTCCAACTGGGTGGGCCCGAGAATCAAGCGGCCGTCGAGCCGTTTCTTTACAATCTTTTCTGCGATCCCGACATCATAAATTTCCCGCTGGCCTGGATCGCGCGCAAGCCGCTGGCAAAGCTCATCTCCACACGCCGATCCAAAACCGTCGCGCAACACTACGCCGAAATCGGCGGCGGCTCGCCCATCGGCCGCCTGACGGCCGAGCAAGGCCGCGCTCTCGAAGCCGCGCTGAGCCCGCACATCGAAGCCAAAACCTTCATCGCCATGCGCTACTGGCACCCGTTGACCAGTGAAGCGCTCGAAGCTCTCAGTCAATGGAGCTACGACGAATTAGTCCTGCTGCCTCTCTATCCGCACTATTCCTACGCCACCACGCGCAGCAGCCTGAAAGAATGGAAGCGCCAGACTAAAGGCAAGGGCGGAAAAATCGCCCGCGTAATCGAAAGTTTCTACGATCATCCCGATTACATCGAAGCCCTACGCTCCAGAATCGACGAAAAGCTATCCACGCTCCCCAATCCCAATGAAGTCTGCCTGGTTTTCAGCGCCCACGGCCTGCCGCTGAAACTGATCGAAGCGGGCGATCCCTATCCCGTGCATATTTCCAAAACGAAGGAGCTGGTCCTGGCTCGCGGCCGCTGGCCCAATCAACACGTCCTCTGCTACCAAAGCCGCGTAGGCCCACAAAAGTGGCTGGAACCGTCGCTACTGCAGAACATCGAATGGCTGGCGGAAGAAGGCGTAAAGCGCCTGCTGGTAATCCCAATTTCCTTCGTGACCGATCACATCGAAACGCTGCACGAAATCAACATCGAAGCCCGCGAGCACGCCAAAGAGCAAGGTGTGACGGACTTCCACATGACCGCAGGCCTAAACGATTCTCCACAATTGATCCGCGCGCTAGCCGACGTAGTCCTGAAAGCAATCGGCCACGAACAAGCCGTCAATTCCAGGTCCGAATCAGCAACCTCAGCCAGCACCCTGTAAATCCTGGGTGGTTACGTCTTTTTTCTTAACGTTGTCATCCTGAGGGCCCGCTTTCTCCGCTGCGCTGTCATCCTGAGGGCCCGCCTCCCAGGGCCTCGAAGGATCTAAACGACCAATCACCGCGCCCACCGAATTTCACGCTCTCCCTTGACACAGAATCTCCCGCAGACTATAAAACCTGTGCAGACATTTGAACCAATTGCGAATTGTGTGTCTGCGCGGGGGTCATCCGCTCTACTCAACGAGCCTATGGCAGATCAAACCGAGGGCAAGGTAGCACAGGCCGCGGCTGCGCCTGTTGCGCCTGCCGCCGCGGACGCAAAAGCCGCTGCGGCCAACAAACAAGCGGCCGGACAGATCAACAAGAGCCGTCGCCGCATCGTTTGGGCATGTATTTGGGGCTATCTCGGCGTCAATTTCCTGATGTTCCTCCGCTTTTTCTTTCCCCGCGCGCTCTATGAGCCCAATACGATTTTCAGCATCGGCTACCCGTCCGATTTCGCGCTCGGCATCGACCAGCGCTACCTGATGACCAATCGCGTCTGGGTAGTGAAAGAACCCGATCGCATGTTCGTAATCTTCGCCCGCTGCACGCATCTGGGCTGCACGCCAGAATGGAAGCCCACCGAGAACAAATTCAAGTGCCCCTGCCACGGCAGCGGGTACGACAGCGAAGGCGTAAATTTCGAAGGCCCAGCTCCGCGGCCCATGGACCGCGCCTTCGTGTCGCTGGATCCCACGGGAAAAGTAACAGTGGATACTAGCCGTCTATACGTAGATGATCCACGCGCCGGCGTAAATCACTTCAACGACCCAGGCGCCTTTCTGAACGTGTAAGGTTTTGTATTGGGGTTCATATTGGGGTTCGTAGGGGCGGGCCTTTAGTCCCGCTCGCTTTTCGGCCAAGGCAGTTCGGCCAAGCAGTTGAAGTTTCGTAGGGGCGGGGCTTGCTCCGCCCGCTTTTCGGCCCAAGTAGCGGGGTCGGTCTAGGCAAGGCAACACCGGGAGTCCTCTCAAAATGGCGGAAGAGCAAGGCGGCAACGGAAAAAGCGCCCCAGGCGGCGATGGCGGCAGCAGCGGCAACGGCGCCAACGGCCGCAAAGGCGTCCGCGAACAAGTCGCGGTCTTGAAAGAAACCGTTCAGGCCAAAGCCAAAGAGCAAATCGAAGAGCTGAAGCAACCGGAAAAAACTCAGCTCTATCGCTCCATTTTCCGCGTAAAGCACGACGAAGAACCCCGCAATCGCGCCCTAAGCGTCCTAAGCAACGTTTTCTTCCATCTCCATCCAGCCAAAGTAAATCGCGACGCCGTCCGCTACAACTTCACCTGGGGCATGGGCGGCATCACCTTCTATCTCTTCATAGTCCTGACATTCACGGGCGTCCTGCTGATGTTCTATTACCATCCGTCGAAGGTCCAAGCCTTCCGCGACATTCTCTATCTAGAAAACGATGTCCCCTTCGGCAAACTCCTCCGCAACATGCACCGCTGGGCGGCCCACCTGATGATCATAGCCGTCTGGCTGCACATGTTCCGCGTCTTCCTGACGGGCTCCTACAAGCGCCCGCGCGAATTCAATTGGTGCGTAGGCGTCCTGCTGATGGTGCTGACGCTGCTACTCTCCTTCACCGGCTACCTGCTGCCGGATGACCAACTAGGCTTCTGGGCCGTAACAGTAGGCACCAATATGGCCCGCGCCACGCCTCTCTTAGGCCACGAAGGCCCCTTCGGCAGCCTCTTAGGCATGACGCCCTACAACGACGTCCGCTTCGCCCTATTAGGCGGCTCGATAGTCGATGCCAACGCGCTACTGCGCGCGTACATCTGGCACTGCATAGCCATCCCATTAATCGCAGCAATCTTCATGGGCGTACACTTCTGGCGAGTCCGCAAAGACGGCGGCATAAGCGGCCCAGCCCCAATAATGCTCGAGTCGGAAATCAAAGAAGAGAAAGGCCCGCGCCCAGTGATCTTGAGACCCAGCGGGACGCCGTAATGAAAGCAATAGCCGCTACCCATCATCGCTCGAGCGAGGTTTGCTGATGGATTGGCATCAAATCTGGGAAGTAGTCTCGACGCCGGATAACGTTCCGATCGTAGCGCTACTATTCGTAGTCCCGTTTTACACCTGGTACGCCTTCCGCCAAGCCGTAGCCAACGATCAACTGATCGCCATAATCGGCCACGATCCCGCCCTAGCAAAAACCAAATACCGCAAGACGCAACCATGGGATCCCAAATGGGAGCGCGAAGTCCACACTTGGCCGTACCTAATGCGCATGGAGTTCCTGGTAGCGATCATCATCACCATCATTCTCATGGTCTGGTCGCTAACGCTAAACGCCCCGCTAGAAGAACCATCCAATCCCAACGTAACAATGAATCCCGCCAAGGCCCCCTGGTACTTCCTGGGCCTGCAGGAAATGCTCGTCTATTTCGATCCGTGGATAGCCGGCGTAGTAATGCCCACGCTGATCATCATAGGCCTGATGGCGATCCCGTACATCGATACAAACCCTCTCGGCAACGGCTACTACACCTATCGCCAGCGCCGCTTCGCCATCTGGACATTCCTAGTAGGCTTCATAGGCCTCTGGGTGGTGATGATCGTGATCGGCACCTTCATCCGCGGCCCGGGATGGATGTGGTTCTGGCCAGGCCAAACCTGGGACGCTGAACGCGTAGATTACGCCGTAAATCGGAACCTGGACGAGGTGTTCCACATCAATGGCTCGTGGCTCGTCCATTTGCTGCCAGCCTCAATGGCCCCAATGGCCGCCATCTGGGCCCGCGTAATTTTCGGCATATTCCCGCTGATAATCTTCGCGGTCCTGGCCGGCCTGCTGATCCATTGGATCTGCACCAGAACCGAGTTCAGCCGCAAAATGTACAAGCGTATGAGCCTGGTGCAGCTAATCACCATGTACACGTTCCTGATCCTGATGATTTCACTACCAGTGAAAATCCTCCTGCGCCTGGTTTTCACAATCAAATACATCTGGGTAACGCCATGGTTCAGCATCTAACATTCGCATCTCGAACAATGAGGTTTCTCAGCTGTCATCCCGAATCCCGTCTAGGGGTGACGGATCTGCATTTGCGGGTGCCGGATGCGCCGACTTCACGCATGGGGTTCTGCCACCCAGCACTACCAAACTGTCATCCCGAATCCCCTTTAGGGGTGAGGGATCTGCACTTGCTTTCGCCTTTGCCGTTTCTTCCATCTGAAATTTCAAATCTGAAATTTGAAATCTCCTACGTCGTCGTAAGCGCACAGGCGCCCAACATTCCCAAGGAGCCCACGCGTGGCTGATTTGCCGCCCAACGCCCCCAAAGAAGATCCCATAGTCTCCAGTTCCTTCAGCACGCCGCTGATGATCGCCTCGGTGCTGCTGATGATCACGGTAGCCTGGTCGCTATGGTCTGAAATGTACGGTCTGCGCCCCTGGCGCGCCTACCAACGCCGCTTTGCCACCGCATACTCGAAGTATCTAGAGAAAGAAGTAGCCCGCCAGAAAAAGCTGGAAGACAGCGTCTATTCCTCGCCCGACTACAAAAAACTAGCCGCCACCGCCGACGACCTGGAAAAAACCGCCAAGCCTAAAGACGACGCTATCGCCCAGCAAATCGCGCTCCTCGACTCCCAGCGCGCCGCCATCGGCGATGCCTTCAAAGACGCCCGCGGCAAAATCGGCCATCTGGTGTACGAATACGAAATCGTCCCGGCCAGCGATAAAAGCGAAAAAGCCGCCCGCCTGAAAGATCTGAACGAAGCCAAGGAAGGCACTTGGCAGGTGGATTGGCCTACAGCCAACGGCGCGATTGAGAAGGACAAGAAGTTCACCGCCGATCAACTCAACGACACCTTCACCAGCCTGATGGCCCAGCGCGCCAAGCTGGTAGCCGAGCGCGGCGACAACGACACTGCCGCAAAAGAAGCCCGCATCCAGGCCAACACCTACCTAAGCGATCATCTCCCGGGATTGAGCTCCACAGCTCTGGATGGCCTGCTGAATAGCGCACGCGATTGGGATGAAACGCTGATCCAGATCAACGTGAATCCCCAAGGCGCCTCGATCAACTATCTCGGCGGCGCAGGGCTAGTCGATCGCTGCCAATCCTGCCACATCGGCATGAATCAAAAGCTGGTCCCCCCGCAGCTGACGCTGACAAAAGCCGATCTCGGCATGGCCAAAAGCGACGACGCGCCATTCACCAGCCATCCCGATCCCGATCTGCTAAAGATTCACACGCTAGAGCGTTTCGGCTGCTCCCCCTGCCACGGCGGCAACGGCCGCGCCATAGATTCCATCCGCCGCGGCCACGGCCGCTACGAACATTGGCTCTGGCCGCTCTATTACAGCGAAAACTATGACGCCGGCTGCCAGCAATGCCACGCCGCCGATATGGTCACCGACCACGCTGAAGTCCTCAATCACGGCCGCCAGCTCTTCCGCCAGCGCGGCTGCATCGGCTGCCATCGCTATCAGGGCTTCGACAATCAAGACGAGCAACTGGTCTCCGCCCGCCAGCAAATCATGCAGCTAGGCAGCGACAAATCGCAGGACGAGCTGGAAATCCCGCGCCTGCAAAAACTCGGCGACAACGCGCCGGATAACGCTACCGCCAACAAGTTTTACGCGCAGGCCACAAACATGACGGTCAGCGTCAGCCGCATTGACGCGCAGGTGGCCGAACTCGAGCGCCGCAGCCACACGCTGCTGGAAGAAATCAAGAAAGTCGGCCCCGACCTAAAGGACGCACGCCTCAAGCTCCGAAAGGAATGGATCCCATACTGGATCGGCCACACCCACGAATTCCGGCCCACCACCAAGATGCCGCAATTCCGCCTGAGCGATGACCAGGTGCAAGCCATAGCGGCATTCGTCTGGCAATCGGGCCTGACCGGACCAGCGCTAGAGCATCAGCCGGCGGGAAACGCCGCTCATGGCAAAGAGCTATTCGAAGAGCGCGGCTGCCTCGCCTGTCACTCCATCGGCGAAGCCTCCAACAAAATGGGCGGCACATTCGCCGCGAATCTCACCCGCGTAGGTGAAAAGGACAATTACGATTACCTCGTCCGCTGGGTGCACAATCCCCGCCAGCGCACGCGTCCCTACTGCCCCTACGAGAAACGCGATCTGGGCCCCGAAGACTACGCCAAGCACAATCTCCCGTTCGTCTTCGATCTGGATCATTCCAAGTGCCCGAACGATGGCCACGAGCTAGTCGTTCAGCAACCGACGGTGATGCCCAGCCTGCGCCTTTCCATCGATGACGCCCGCGACATCGCCAGCTACCTGATCACGCTGAAGCATCCGGATGCCAGCTACAGCGCCGCCAATTACATGGATGATCCCGCGCTGAAAACCAAAGGCGAGGATCTCGTCAAGCACTTCGGCTGCGCCGGCTGCCACGAAATCGCCGGCCTCGAAGACGAAGGCCGCATCGGCACCGAGCTGACCAACGAGGGCAGCAAGCCCATCGAGCGCCTGGATTTCGCGCTCTACACCGAAGACGCCAAGCGCGGCGTGCTTCCCGACGGCAAGCCCAACATCCGCAACGGCCACGAAGTCGCTTGGTTCGATTCCAAAGGCTTCTTCGAACAAAAGCTGCAAAACCCCGGCGTCTACGACCAGGGCAAATACCATTCGAATCCCATGGACGCCCTGCGCATGCCCAAGCCCAATCTCTACGAGCCGGGCGATCTCGAAGCGTTAGTCACATTCCTGCTAGGCAGCACCGATCCCACGCTCCCGCAGGAATACATGTACCGGCCGCAAGACCGCCATCGCTACATTCAAGAGGGCTGGTGGGTGGTCACGAAATACAATTGCATCGGCTGCCATCAAATCGGCATCGGCCAGCGTTCCATCCTGATGGACCTGCCTATGTATCAAGCCGAGAACAAGCAGAATCTGCCGCCGGTGCTCACGACCGAAGGCGCGCGCGTAAACCCCGAATGGCTGAAGAAATTCCTGGCCAATCCGTCGCTAAGCACTACGGACACGAATCGCAACGGCATCCGCACGTATCTGCAGGTCCGCATGCCGACGTTCTATCTCTCCGACGATGAAATCCGCAAACTGGTGCTGTTCTTCGAAGCCATGTCGGCGCAACCGGAGCCATATATTCAGCCCAAAGAACCTGAAATCAGCACCGCCGAGCGCGAGATGGCGCGCGATCTTTTCACCAGTCCTGCAGCTCCATGCCTGAAGTGCCACGAGACCGGCAACGCCGCGCACGACAAGAACGCCATCGCTCCCAATTTCCTGCTGGCTAAAGAGCGCCTGCAGCAACCATGGACCGAGCGCTGGATCACCGATCCAGCCAAAATAATCCCGGGCACAGCGATGCCCTCAGGCCTGTTCAAGCGCGAAGGCGACCACTGGGTATTCACAGGTCCAGTCCCGGCAGCGCTGCAGCACTACACCGGCGACCAAGCCGACTTGCTGGTCCGTTACATGTTCACGCTAACGCCGCAAGAACAAGCCGCATTGCTAAGCCGCACGCCAAGCGGCAGCAGCAAGACAAGCGGCGGCGGCAAATAGGGTTTCGTAGGGGCGGGCCTTAAGCTCCGCCCGCAGTTCGGCCCCGTTCGATCGCGGCCTCCAAATTTGTTCTCGCAATGCATCGCGCGTTAAGATTCTAATAGGCTCAAAACTGCTGAGGAGGAAAGACAAGATCATGAGAAGCAAATGGCATCTGACATTATTCATCGCGGCCCTCGCGCTCGCCTTCGCGGGCTGCGGCGGCAATAAAGAAAACACGGAATCGTCGAACCAACCCGCCAGCGCTCCAGCCGGCGGCGGCGCAACAATCGATCCCAGCACGGTAGGCGACGTCAGCGGCACCATCACCCTCGACGGCGCCCCGCCAACCTTCAAAGCCATCAACATGAGCGCCGAGCCCTTCTGCTCCAAGGCGCACTCATCTCCGGTCCTTCCCGAGGATGTCGTCGTCGGCGATAAGGGCGCGCTGGCCAACGTCGTCGTGTACGTGAAAGACGACCTGAGCAAATACACCTTCGACACGCCGAAAGATTCCGTAGGCCTCGACCAGCGCGGCTGCATGTATTCGCCGCACGTGGTCGCTTTGATGGCCGGGCAAACCATCGAAGTGAAGAACGACGACCAGACCACCCACAACATCCACCCGACGCCCAAGGACAATCGCGAATGGAACCAATCGCAGCCGCCCGGCGCCGCTCCGCTCGATGAGCAGTTCGCCCGCATGGAAGTCGCCATCCCGGTAAAGTGCAACGTGCATCCGTGGATGAAGGGCTACATCGCGGTCTTCAAGAACCCGTTCTTCGCCGTAACCACCAAAGACGGCAAGTTCGACATCAAGGGCCTTCCACCGGGCACATACACCATCGAAGCCTGGCAGGAAAAGTTCGGCACCATGGACCAGCAAGTCACGGTAGGCCCGAAAGAATCAAAAACGGTCAGCTTCGCATTCAAGCCGACCTCGGGCGACTAACCATTCGTAACGCCGGCTGCCAGCCGGCGATTTTCCACGCAGGTGGCGCTCGCACACCAGCGAGCGCCACCCAAAATTCGGCAACTCTTGCGCCAAGTTCCCGAACGTAGGAAACTCTGACGCACCGCAACACCAGGGAAGGGAATCGATTCACCAGTGGCCGTTTCCACAAACTCTGGCGTCCACCGCCTAGCCGTAGCCACCTCGGGCTTCACAATCCTGCTGCTAATGGCGGGCGCGCTAGTCACCAGCAACGACGCCGCCGATTCCGTCCCCGACTGGCCGCTAGCCTACGGCAAAATCATCCCGCCGCTAGTAGGCGGCATCCGCTACGAATTCACGCATCGCGTGGTGGCCGCAATCGTCGCAATTCTGACTCTAACACTCGCCATCTGGCTGTCCCGCGTTGAAAAACGGTCGGCAGTTAGGCGTCTAGGCTGGACAGCGCTAGCGCTAGTAGTCGCGCAGGCCCTGCTCGGCGCCGCCCGTGTGCTCCTCGGCCATCCGCCGGTGATCGCCACGATCCACGCCACGGTCGCGCAGGTATTTTTCATCACCACGGTAGCGCTGGCGGTGCTAACCAGCGCCTGGAGCCTGCAGGATCACGCGACGCTCGAGGATTCCGGATCGCCGCGAGTGCGCATCCTGGCGCACTGCACGACCTATATCATCCTGCTGCAGCTCATTCTCGGCGCAGGCTTCCGCCACGGAGCCTTCGGCATCCTGCCGCATCTGATCGGCTTCGTTGCCGTCACAGTTTTCGTGATCTGGACCGCGCGCATCGCCAAGAAACGCTTCGGCAATGTGCCGGAAATTCGCCGCAGCGTAGTCTGGCTGCACGCCACGTTCGGCACGCAAGTCGTGCTCGGCGTCGCAGCCTACTGGGCCGTTGCCAAGGCTATCAACGAAGCCCAGCCCACTTTGCCCTACGTCATCCTCACCGTAGCCCACGTGCTGGTCGGCGCTCTGGTCCTCGCTTCGAGCGTGATTCTGACCCTGATCTGTAATAGGCTGTTGCGGCCGTCCGGCGCCGTGCAGCTCAGTTCCGAGACATCTCGGGCGGCCATATGAGGGCTTCATGAATACAGCCCGCGAGACCACCGTCCCGATTTCCGAGCGCGCCTGGGCGTACGTAGCGCTGGCCAAACCAGATGTCACCTTCCTGGTAGTCATCACCACAGTCGCTGGCTTCTACATCGGCTCGCGCGGCCCGCTCGATTGGGCGCTACTGGCGCACACGCTGATCGGAACGACGCTCGCGGCAGCCGGCACCGCCGCCCTGAATCAGTACACCGAGCGCGACGCCGACGCGCTGATGCGCCGCACCGCGGCGCGCCCGATTCCATCGGGCGTGGTGCAGCCGTCCGAAGCGTTCTGGGCCGGCTCGATTCTCGTGGTATTCGGCGTTCTTTATCTCAGCGTTCTTTCCAACGTACTCGCCGCCGCACTAACGCTGACGACCACCGCGCTCTACCTGGGGGTGTACACGCCGCTCAAGAAAATCACCCCGCTTTCGACCTTCATAGGCGCGTTCCCGGGCGCAATCCCGCCGCTGATCGGCTGGGCCGCAGCCCGCGGCTCGCTTTCGCTCGGCGCGTGGATTCTGTTCGGCATTCTATTCTTCTGGCAATTCCCGCACTTCATGGCCATCGCCTGGATGTATCGCGAAGACTACGCCCGCGCGGGAATCAAGATGCTGCCCGTAGTCGAACCATCGGGCGATCGCACCTACCGGCAGATTCTGGTTACCGCCGCGATCCTCGTTCCCGTCAGCCTGCTGCCTTCGGTAATCGGCATCACCGGCATCGGCTATTTCTTCGGCGCGACGCTGCTGGGCATGGGGCTGCTGCAAGTCTGCCTGTGGGCCGAGCGTAGCCGCACCAACATCCGCGCCAAGTGGCTGATGCACGCCACGGTAATTCACATTCCCATCCTTCTCGGCCTGATGATTCTGGATCGCACAATTCGCTAAGCGTGGCGAAAGGAGCCGAACAGCCCTCTCTACATGGATCCCAAGAAAAATCACCTGAATATGATCGCGATCAGCCTTTTCTTCCTTGCGCTCTCCTTGGTTGGGATTGTTTGGTGCATCACCAGCGGGCTGCTGCTTCAGCGGCGTTGACGGCATTCTGCTGGTGATCATCTGCCTGATGATGGCGGGCGTCTTCGCTCTGCAGATTCTTCTCTCCGCGCTCGAAGCCGGTTGGATCAAGCGCCCGGCTAAAGACAAGAAGGCAGCCGCTGCTTCTTCGGCTCCGGCCAAGTAGGAAACCCACTTGCACGCGCCAGCCTCGTGGGTCTATCACCTCCCTGAAGTCAACGCCACTTTGAACGGCATCAGCGCGGTTTTCCTGCTCACCGGATTTGTCATGATTCGCAGCGGCAAAATCTTTGCGCACAGGATTTGCATGCTCACGGCGTTCACATGCTCCACGGTGTTTTTGTGCGGCTATCTCTACTATCACGCGATGATCGGCGTGGTGCGCTTTGGCGGCGAAGGCTGGGTGCGTCCGGTTTATTTCACCATCCTGACGACGCACACAATTCTGGCGGTGATTATCGTGCCGCTCGTGCTGATCACATTGACCCGCGCGCTGCGCAGCAATTTCCCGCGGCACCGCGCCATCGCGGTGTGGACGTTTCCGCTGTGGCTCTATGTGTCCGTCACCGGCGTGATCGTTTACTGGATGTTGTATCGCCTGTACACGCCGCGCATGCCTTCTGGTGTTGCGCTGCTCGCGTCCACCATTCATCATTTCCTCGGCTGATCTTCTTCCGCAAACATGAGCGATACAAAGCCCAGCAGCGCACAGAAGCCTTCGTTCGGCGGGCGATGGACTTATGTCGTATTGATCGTCGCGGTGCTGTTCGTTTCCATGCCCTTTATGTTCTGGAATGCTACTTGGTTCGGGCGCCCGCTTACCGATTCTCAAATCGCCAAGGCTTTTCAGGATCGCAAGCACGCCCGCGAGATACAGCACGCCCTGACGCAAATCGAGCAGCGCATCGAGAACAAGGACCCGTCGGTGCGGCAGTGGTATCCGCAACTGGTGACGCTGGCGAATGATCCGCTGACGGAAATTCGCGTCACCGATGCCTGGGTGATGGGCCAGGACAACACCGCCCCGGAATTTCATGACGCGTTGCTGAAGATGCTCGCCGATGCGGATCCCATGGTGCAGCGCAATGCGGCATTGTCCCTCGTGCGCTTTGGCGATGCTTCCGGTCACGACGTGATCGTCTCGATGCTCGCACCTTTTGCCATGAATGCGCCATTCGCCGGAGTGCTGCGCGAGCGGCTGAAGCCCGGCGAAACCGTGAATCCCGGAACGATGGTGGCGCACATTGATTCCGGCAAAGAGAGCAGGGAAGTGCGCGTCAACGTGCCCGGGACGATTGTGCGTTGGACTGCGGCGGACAAATCCAGCGTGACCGAGGGGCAGACGATCCTGCTGTTGGCGCCCAGCCAAGAAATGGTCTGGGAAGCGCTGCGCGCGCTTTTCCTGATTGGCCGGCCCGAGGATATCTCCGCGATCGCGCCCTACGACCGCGGAGCCGAAGCCATGCCGCCGCAAGTGCAGCAGCAAGCCAAGCTCACCCTGGAGCAAATTGAGTCGCGAAGGGACAAGTAGCGCTGGCTGCGTCCTGAGAGTCGAAGGGCGTCTCTGCCGGCATCCGACCACCACAAAACCCGCCGAGCTCGCAAATCATCCGCGGACCGCGAACCCGGGCACATTACCGGGCACCAGCCTCATTCCCGCAGGGATTCTCATCCCAATTCATTTTCCCCGGCTGGTTGGGATCCGCGCTGCGTTTCACGGTCACGGTTGTGGGTGCATCCCAAATGGAATTAAATCGCCCCATAAAGGCGTCCTTGATGATGTTTTGTTCGCGAGTGCGGAATGAAATTTCTCCCGTGCCGCTGGGTCCGGTATTCCAGAACGAGAACACCGCTTCGTCGCCGTCCGCATTCCAAAAATAAAAGGGCAGGTCTTTGCAAGTTGCGCGAATCTGCACGCCGCGCTTCAGCAGATCGCGCATGTACACTTCCTGGCGCTGGAAAAGCAGCGCGGTGAATTGCGCGCGGTTTTGCGGGCAGGGCTGGTCGGAGCTGTATTTGCTGCAAAAGTCCTTGAAAATGTCGCTGGTGCGTTCCTTTTGGAAGTCGGTGTCCGTGAATTGGCTGGCTTCGATGCGTTCCGCCTGATTGCGGGTATAGATGAGCATGCGCACAACGGCGGGATGGGGCTTGTCGCGCAGCCGATGAATGGTATTGAGATAGGTTTCGAATTGCGGCGGCGCCGAATAGTGCCCGTAGCCGACGTAGTCGGTCATCACATCCAGCTCGTTGTTGGTGTGCGCGATCACTTCGTTGATGTCCGCCATGTTCTTGGGAAAATTACCCGCCGAGCGCGTGGACATTTCTCTCTCGACGTTGTTGAAATTCCCTTCAACATTTTTGAAATTGTCGGCCACGTCCTTGAAGTCGCTGATGATCCTTCCCGAATCGTAGAATTGGAATACGGCGAAGGCGATGGCCGAAAATGCCAGGGCGCGCGTGAAGCGGTCCACTACCGTGCGGCTCACCTTGTGCTGCCAGTCGAGGAATACGACGATGGCAAGCAGGCCGAGGCAGATGGCGATTTCGACGAATCTCGGCGACAGTGTGGCGATGCGCATGGGCAGGCACCTGAGAATAGCGGCGTATCCCAACCGCGTTTCTCGCTCGGCACTTATGACGCGGGCACGATACACCGCCAGGCTTTTCCAGACAACGGGTTTGGGGCCGAGCCGCGCCAGGTTTCATCTTCAGCCGTGCCTGTACTTTCGTACAGTCTTCCTTGGCCGCATTCCTCGCTAGAATAATCGAATGCAATGCCCGAAATGCCATAACGAAGTGCGTGATGTAGCCACGTTCTGCACGCGCTGTCACGCCACTTTGCGTTTCAAATGCCCTTCCTGCGCGAACGAGCAGCGCCACGGCGGAACCTGCGACAAATGCGGCGTGGACTTCCTGAAGTTCGCGTCGCTGGTGATCGATCAGAATAAAGCGGCGCTGGACCTCGAGCACGATCGGATCGAGCACCGCTCCGGATTGATGCGACAATTGTTGTACCTTCCCGTTCACCGGCGGCATCTCGCTGCTGCGCCACCTGCTGGTTTCCAAAGAAAAGTAACCCGCCGATATTCAAACGCGTCGCGAAGCGATGCGCGGGGTGCCCCATGCGCCGGGGTTGCGCGTGGGGCTTTTGGCACCCCGCACAGTTCGTGCTCCGAACATGTGGCGCATTCGGATCGTTCAAAAGCCCCACGCGCGAAAACGGCGCATGGGGCACCCACGCAAAGCAGATCCCTCGCTGCGCTCGGGATGACGGTGACGAGCTTGGGCGTGACGACGGTCAGCGGTTCGTAGGGCCCGTGCTTTAGCCGGGCCTCTTCGGGCTGCGTTGCGCATTCGGGCACGGTGCCGGATTCAACCCGCCTCCGTAATTTCGTTTTGAGGTCGAGGCCTTCTTCGCCATTTGTCGGTGCTGTGCCTGGCCCGGTTGAAGCACCGGGCCCTACGGCGCGGCGCTCCAGCAACACCGCGTTTGACAACCGCATCCCCACACGACAAAATATCTGCATAACGCGATCTTGGGAGGCCCGGTGCCACTAGAAATCGACATCGCAAAGCACGCCAACGGTGAGATCGAAAAGGAATACCCGATCTCCACCGGCACCACCAACAAGCGCAAACGCAAGCCCCACATCATCGCCGTAATCAACGAGATGTGCACAGGCTGCTCCGGCTCCCCAGCCTGCGTGGACTACTGCCCGGTAGCCGACTGCATGTACTGGGTCTCCGATCCCGATCACGCCCCGTTTGGCCACATCCGCGTTGACCCCATCCTCTGCATCGGCTGCAAACTCTGCACCAGCAAAGGCCCCGACGGCGCCTTCCTGGAAGGTTGCCCCTGGGACGCGATAGACATGGTCCCGCTAGCCGAATTCGAATCCAAATACGGCGCCATGCCGTACTAAGTACCGCCACCGTCCCTGGTGGCATCCGACGAGCAAAAAGTAAAAACGGAGCTGCGATCAACCGTGGAAGAATAGGTAAGCAACTAGCGCAGCAAGTCGCCAATCACAATCGCCGCATTCGCCATCCATTCGCCCGGAATTCCGCAATTCGTAGTCTTGACGCTCTGCTATTCAATTGTGGATTATCCACTTCATTATGACGACCAAAAACTATTCCAACTCAATCATCAGCGGCAGCGCGTCTGCCGTGGACCCTGAACGCCACTCGCGCACTTGCGCGATCTGCCGTTCCCCGAACCGCCAGCACATCGAGGAGGCCTTCCTCCATTGGATCGGACCTGAGTTTATCTTCGGCGAGTACAACGTGAGCCGCTTTAGCCTTTATCGCCATGCTCATGCCATGAATCTCTTCGCTCTCCGTCGCCGCAATTACCGCGCGGCCCTCGAGCTGGTCATTGAACGCACCGGCTCTGCAAACATCTCGGGCGACGCTATCGTTCGCGCTGTCCGCACTTGCGTGCGCTTCGATGACGATGGCAATTGGTCTGACCCCGTCCAGCGTGTCGTCGTTTCCCGTGGCTCCGACGCGGTCCCCGTCCCTCAAAACGAGCCCGGCCAGCTCGGTACGCCCGCACTTTTAACCGCAACACCAAATCAGGTAGAAATCGACGTAACTGCAACAAAACAAAGCACCGAGACCGATTCTAACCGCAACAAAATCGCGGCCTCTGAGCCCCTTCGCGAGCCCTCGGTAATCCACAAATCTTGGTAGTTCAAACCGATCAGTGGCTGGGCTACGGTGAGGATTAAAGCGGCGGGCGGAGCAAGCCGCGCCCCTTCGAACGGATATTGGGTGTGGGCTTTCTCAGTGCAGGGTCGGGGTTTTGATTTGATGACGACCGGATGGCGGGCTAAAGCACGGCGCTACAAACGGCTCGGATCACGGCTTCGGTGAATTGGGCTGTGGTGGCTTTGCCGCCTACGTCGTGCGTTAGCGTTTGGCCTTCGCGATAGACTCGCTGTAACGCGGTCTCTACGCGGTCTGCGGTAGCTTCTTCGTTCAGGTAGCGCAGCATCATTATGGCGCTCATTAGCAGGGCTGTGGGGTTCGCTATGCCTTTGCCGGCTATGTCTGGAGCTGTGCCGTGGACGGCTTCGAATAGGGCCATGCCTTCGCCTATATTGCCGCTGGGGACTACGCCCAGGCCGCCTACCAGGCCCGCGGCCAGGTCGCTCATGATGTCGCCGTAGAGATTGGTCAGCAGCAGCATGTCGAATTGGTGCGGGTTCATCACCATTTGCATGCAGGCGTTATCGATGATCAGTTCTTTGTATTCGATCTCGGGATATTCGGGAGCTACTTTGCGGATGGAAGCCAGGAAGAGACCGTCCGATTGCTTCATGATATTGGCTTTGTGGATGGCGTGGATTTTTTTGCGGCCGTATTTGCGGGCGTATTCGAAGGCGAAGCGGGCGATTCGGGTGGAGGCTTTTTCAGTGATGATTTTCAGGGACTCGACTACACCTGGGACTACGGTGTGCTCGAGGCCGGCGTAGAGGTCTTCGGTGTTTTCGCGGATCAGGACTATATTTACGTCCTGAAAAACAGATTTCACGCCGGCTAGATTTTTTACCGGTCGGAGGTTGGCGTAGAGCTCGAGATTTTTGCGCAGCGCAACGTTGATGCTGGGCGGGCCGCCTGCTACGGCGGTGGCCATCGGGCCTTTTAGGGCTACGCGATTTTTGCGGATGGAATCCAGGACTCCGGCATTGATGAAATCCAGGCCGCGGCGTTCGAATTCCGCGCGCGCCGGGATTTCGTCCCAGGTGATTTCGGCGCCTGAGGCGGCCAGGATTTCCTTTACGGCGAAGGAGACTTCCGGGCCGATGCCATCGCCGGGGATTAGAGTTACGGTGTGCTTCATTCGGGTTTTATCATTCTACGAGAAATTGGTAGTGCGGCAAATCGTCATTCGTTGCGGGGGTTCTAGTAGCGCCGGTTCACCCTGAGTTTCGAAGGGCGTCTCTGCCGGCATCTTACGATTGGAAGTTTGTTCACGGGCGCGATCGGGGGCGGAGTGCTACTGCCAATTCGGTGGGTCTTAGTTCGCGCGGTGCTCCGCTTACGATTGCGGTTCTAGTTTTGGTTTTGCTCGTCGGATGCCGGCAGAGACGCCGGCGCTACCTAGAACCGGCGGCTTACGATTGGAAGTTTGTTTACGGGCGCGATCTGAGGCGGAGTGCGACTTCCAATTCGTGGGTTGTAGTTCGAAATGCGCTCCGCTCCGCTTGTTGCTTTGGTTGTTGGTCGGCGGATGGCGGCAGAGACGCCCTTCGAAACTCAGGATAAACCGGGGCTACTTTGCGGTATAATGGTCTCGCAGCATCGAAGATGCTTGTGCGGCATCTAACATATTGGGAGAAAACGAAATGGTGAATTTGACCCCCGTTGCGATTGAGAAGGTGAAGGAAATTCTCACGCAGCAGAATCCGGTTCCGGCCGGGTTGCGCGTTGCCGTCGTTGGCGGAGGCTGCTCGGGCTTCAGCTATCACATGGCCTTTGAGAGCGCGCCGAACGAGAATAACGATAACGTCTATGAATTTAATGGGTTGAAGGTGATGGTGGATCAGATGTCGGAGATGTATTTGGACGGCGTGCAGATTGATTACATCGAGTCTATTGAAGGCTCCGGCTTCAAGTTCAACAACCCGAACGTGAAGAGCACTTGCGGGTGTGGTAGCTCGTTTAGCGTGTAACGTTCAGAGCGCGTAACGCCGGCTGCCAGCCGGCGCTTTTCGTTGGCGACATACCAGAATTAAACTACGTGCGAATAAGAAGTCGCTAGTGGTGTGTCCGCACGAGCGGCAGAAACCTAAGGCCCGTCAACATGAAACGGGCGCGCTCTTGGCCTGGTAGCGCCACGTTTGGGGAAAGGCGCCGGCTGGCAGCCGGCGTTACGCGTTGCGGCTTGCTCCGCGCTCGTTGACTTGATTGCTGGCCCGCTCTAAAATTCCCCGCACATGACTGACTCTTCGGCCTTCCTTGGGCAGACCATCTCGCACTATCACATCACCGAGAAGCTTGGCGGCGGTGGCATGGGCGTGGTGTTTAAGGCTGAGGACACTCGCCTGCGGCGCTTTGTGGCTTTGAAGTTCCTGCCTGATGAAGTGGCTAAGGATGCGCAGGCTTTGGCGCGCTTTCAGCGCGAGGCGCAGGCGGCTTCGGCGCTCAATCATCCCAATATTTGCACGATCTACGACATTGGAACTGAGAATGGCCGGGCGTTCATTGCCATGGAGTATCTGGATGGCTTGACGCTGAAGCATGCGATTGCCGGGCAGCCGATGGATTTGGAGCGGCTGTTCGATTTGGCGATTCAGATTGCTGAAGCGCTGGACGCGGCGCACAGCGAGCATATCGTTCATCGCGACATCAAGCCCGCCAATATTTTCATCACTAAGCGCGGGCACGTGAAGATTCTGGATTTCGGGCTGGCTAAGGTGACTGGGCCAAAGGCCGGTGCTGGGGGAATGGAAACGCAGGCTACCGCTGCGACTATCGATTCGGCGCAACTGACCAGCCCGGGCATGGCGGTTGGCACCGTGGCGTACATGTCGCCGGAGCAGGTGCTGGGCAAGGAGCTAGACGCGCGGACCGATCTCTTCTCGTTCGGTGTGGTGTTGTACGAGATGGCTACTGGGGTGTTGCCGTTCAAGGGCGATAGCTCTGGCGCGATCTTTGATGAGATTTTGCATAAGAATCCCGTCGCGCCGGTGCGGCTCAACACTTCGATTCCGCTGGAGTTCGAGCAGCTCATCAACAAGGCTATGGAGAAGGACCGCGACCTGCGGTATCAGGGCGCGGCGGAGATGCGCGCGGACTTGAAGCGCTTGAAGCGCGATACGAGTTCGGGGCGCACGGTGGCGTCGAGCGGGTCAGGAGTTTCTGGCGGAGCCGCCGGCGCGGCACAGGCCAGCGGGGTTTCCGCGGCCGCGGCCGGCTCGAGTGGAGCGGTCGCTGGCTCAGTGCCCGGTTCTTCGGCGTCGCAGGTCGCGGCAGCGGGGACGGCATCAACGGTCATCGCGCCCGCTCCGGCTGCGCGCAAGTTTCCGCTTGTGGGAGTGGCGATCGGAATTGTGGTGCTCGCGGTTTTGGCGTTTGGGGCTTACAAGCTGCTGAACCGGCCGCACGCGCTTAACCTGCAGAATATGCAGTTTACGCAGGTGACTGATAGCGGCAAGGTCGGGGCTGTGGCGATTTCGGGAGACGGGCGGTACATCGTGTACGTGATGGTGGACGGCGAAAAGGAAAGCCTTTGGGTGCGCAACGTGGCCACCAAGAGCGACGTGCAGGTGTTGCCGCCCGATACGTTGGAGATTGCCGGACTGACGTTTTCGCCCGACGGCAATTATGTCGATTTCGTGCGCGCCGACAAAGCGACCTCGCTCTACAGTTATCTCTACACCATGCCCGTGCTCGGCGGCACGCCGCGGCAGTTGATCCGCGACATCGATTCCACGCCGAGCTTTTCGCCGGATGGCAAGAAATTCGCGTACATGCGCGGCGTGCCGGACAAAGCGCAAATCGAAGTGCATATCGCCGATGCGGATGGCTCGGGCGATCGTTTGCTGAAATCGTTGGATGGCGTGCCGACGGTGTTCTCGATGAATGGCGTCTCGTGGTCGCCAGACGGGAAGACGATTCTGGCGCCAACGCTGGCGAGCACGAGGCCGGTTAAGTGGGCGCTTTCGGCAATTAACGTGAGTGATGGCGCGATGAAGGAGATCCTATCCCAGACCTCCCCGGTGGGGCTGCCGGCATGGCTGCCGGATGGAAACGCGTTTGTGCTGCGGATGGGAGTTCCCAACGAGGATCGCGGACAGTTGTGGGTGATGGCGTATCCGAGCGGGGAACTGACGCGCCTGACCAACGACCTAACCGACTACCTGCCGCGAATCTCCATCACCCGCGATGGGCAGTATCTGGTAGCGCTGGAGCTGCGGCGCGACTTCCACGTCTGGGCCACGCCGGCGGGGCAGGGCGCGCAGGCGCGTGAATTGACCAGCGGAGAATATCCGGACTACTCCGCGGTGTCCGGGCCCGCGGGCAAAATTCTGTTTCGCAGCCACGGATACGACATCTTTTCGATGAATGCGGACGGCAGCCAGCGGGCTTTGTTGATTCCCGAGGCGCGGAACCTTTTTTCGATCTCGGCGTGCGGAGACCGCTACATCGTGTTTGACCGCCTGCAGGGCAAGCAACTGGAGCTGTGGAGGGCCGACGCGGACGGCTCAAACGCCATCAAGTTGGCCGATGCTGTGCTGGGTTCAGAATGTTCTCCGGATGGAACCTGGGTGTTCTTCTCGGACCAATCAAAATACAAACGCGTGCCTATTGACGGCGGCGCAGCCAGCGATATTCCCTTTGCGCAATCGAATATCGCGAACGGCCGCATTTCGCCGGACGGGAAGTGGATCGCCTTTCAGTATGCTGAAGGCTCGCCGGTGCCAGTGGACAAATTATCGATTGTCCCAGCGACGGGCGGAGCGGCGGTGAAGACCATGCCGTGGCCGCGGGGTGCCGGGAATATGCGCTGGTCGCCGGACGGGAAGGGAATTGACTTCTCGGCAACTCGCGACGGGGCGGGGAACGTTTGGGAGCTGCCGCTCGATGGAGGCGCGCCGCGGCAGATTACGAATTTTACGTCGGAGCGCATTGCGGATTTTCATTGGGCGCGGGATGGGAAGACGTTGTTGATGTCGAGAGGGCATGCGGAGAGGAATGTGATTTTGGTTAGCGGATTTAAGTAGGAGGTCACGCCGGTAGCGCCGGCTGCCAGCCGGCGTTTTTCGTTCATTTCAAGCACGGCCCAAACAATTGCACGCTTTTTTTTCTCGAATCCACGAGAACCTCGCTATCGAACGCCGGACTTAATAGCTTCCTACCCGAATCGGACTTCGGGCCTTGCGCGAGAGTGCTCGTGGTGTGGCTGCGGCACTCCCGGGGAAGAACGCCGGCTGGCAGCCGGCGTTACGCTGATCGCGGCGCTACTCGTAGCGCAAGGCTTCGATGGGATCTACCTTTGAGGCTCTTCTGGCTGGCAGATACGTGGCTAGTAATGCTACTGCGCTTAGCATTGCTGCCGCTGAGATCATCACTATTGGGTCCCAGGCTTTTACTCCGTACAACAGACTGCTCATGAATCTTGTTAGGCCGAAGGCTGCTGCCGCGCCTACGGCTACGCCTGCTCCTGCCAACAACATTCCTTGCTTGACTACCATTGCTTGCACGTTGAAGCTGCTGGCGCCTAACGCCATTCTTATGCCGATTTCTTGCGTGCGCTGCTGCACCGAATAAGCCATCAGGCCGTAGATTCCTATTGCTGCTAACAGCAAGGCTATTGCCGCGAAGATGGTCAGTAGCGTGGTATTGAAGTCGGTGCGGGCTGTGGATTCCACTACTATTTGATCCATCGAGCGGATGTGGGCTGCCGGCAAGCCGCCGCTGGCGGCGCGCAGCTCGGTTTGGATTTGCTCGCTCAGCGTGAATGGCGGGACATTGGTGCGGATTTCCCATTCCAGGGGAAGGAGACGGTTTTCCAGGGTGGCTACGCCATCGGGGACTTGGGCTATCGGGGAGTACATGATTGGTTGAGGATCGCGATTCAGGCCGGTGTCGCGCACGTCGCCTACTATGCCGACTACTTGCACTGGCGGTTGATCGAACTCGGGGCCCAGGCCTTTGGCCAGTGTTAGTTGCGCGCCCAGGGGATCGTCGTTGGGCCAATATTTTTTGGCCATGGCTTCGTTGATTACCAGGACATGGGCGGAGTTGGCTTCGTCGGCGGTGGTGAATACGCGGCCGCGTAGCAGCGGGACGCGGAAGACGGTGAAAAATTGCGCGGAGACGTCGCGCCATTGTTCGTCGCCGTTCCATTGGCCTTCGGTAGGGGCGCGGCCCGCGATATTGAATGGCAGATCTATGGTGCCCTGGAGCGGGAGCGTACAACTGGCGGAAATCGAGTCCACGGCCGGCAGGGCGTTTATGCGCTGTTCGGCGGCGCGCACTACTTCGGCCATTGCGGCGGCGTTTTCGAAGCGCTTGCCTACGAGCGACATTTGCATGGTCAGGACGTTGTGGGCGTCGAAGCCGGGATTTACGGTGCGCATTACGGTGAAGGTGCGGATCAGCAGGGCGGCGCCGACTAGCAGCACTAGGGCTAAGGCCATCTCGGTGATTACCAGGATTGAGCGGGCGCGATTGTGGCGCATGCCTGTGCCGGTGCGCGAGCCGCTTTCTTTCAGCGTGACGCTTAGATCGGAGCGCGAGGCGGTTAGAGCCGGGAGCAGGCCGAAGAGAATGCCTGTTAGCGCGGAGATTAGCACGGTGAAGGCCAGGACGCGCCAGTCCAGTGTGATGGCGGAGGCGTGCTCGCCTATGCGGGGGATGTCGCCGGGATTGATGGCTAGCAGGGCGCGGACGCCAGCGTAGCCCAGGAACAGGCCTAGCGCGCCGCCTGCTAGCGAGAGCATCAGGCTTTCGGTTAGCAATTGCGAGATTATGCGGCGGCGGCCTGCGCCGAGGGCGGCGCGCAGGGCGATTTCGCGCTTGCGTAGCGTGGCGCGGGCCAGGAGCAGGTTGGCTACGTTGGCGCAGGCGATCAGCAGCACGAAAGCTACCGCGCCTAGAAGGATGAGCAGGGCTTGACGGACGTCGCGCACGACCATGTCGCGCAGCGGCTTTGCTGCGACGTTTTCGTCTGGATCCATGCTGTCTGGGAATTTGCTGCGGAATTGCTCGCCGGCGATTTTCATTGCGGCGTTGGCTTGCGGCAGGCTGATACCTGGGCGCAGGCGCGCTACCGAGACCAGGTAATGGGCGTGGTCGGTGGAGCTGGGATCGGGGCGAATGGGGAGCCAGATGTCGGCTTTGGGATCGGTGGTGAAATTGGCGCCTAGGACACCGATTATCGTGTAGGGATCGCCGGCTAGCAGGATGGTTTTTCCGATTGTGGCTGGATCGCTGGCAAAGCGGCTGCGCCAGAGGCCGTTGCTGATCACTGCTACGTTGGGGCCTCCTGGGCGATCTTCTTCGTCGGTGTAGGTGCGCCCTAGAATTACCGGGGCGCCGAAGACTTCGAAATAGCCGGCGGAGGCGCGGATGCCGGCGACTTGCTCGGGGCGATCGCTGCCGGTGATATTGATGCCTGGGCCGCCGAAATCGTAGATGGCGGAGGCTTGGAGGACGCTCTTTTGTTCGCGCCAGATTACGAATTCGGGGACGGAGACGGAGGTGCTGACGCCGTCGTGGAATTCGCGGACTAACCTGACTATGCGATCAGGCTGGGGATAGGAAAGGGGTTGGAGTAGGACTTTGTTGATTACGGTGAAGATGGCGGTGTTGGCGCCTATGCCGAGGGCCACGGCCAGGATCGCGGTGGCGGTGAAGCCTGGGCTGCGGCGGAGATTGCGGATGGCGAATTTTGCGTCTTGGGTGAAGTTTTCGAGGATGGCGGGGGATGGCATAGTGCTCCTTGGCATTCGAATGGAGGTACGCAAGTGCGAGGGGAAAAGTTGCGTCGGATTTTCGGGCGCGATAGGAAGGAGAGGAAATGCGGATCCCTCAGCGCTGAAGCGGTTCGGGATGACAGCGGGGAGGTATTTGCGGGGGTTGGGCGCGTTGAACGGCGTTTATGAACCCGATAGGCAGGTGACGGGAAGAATACCGGCGTCGATTTGTGCGTGAGGGGCGGGCGGGGACGCGTGCGCTTGTTTGCGTGGCTTGCGGCGGGCGGGGGTGGACACCCGCCCGTACGAGCGGCGAGACGCATAACGGCGCAATTGGATAGCACGCAGGCGGAAAAGCGCCGGCTGGCAGCTGGCGTTACTGAGGGGCCGGACTACTTGAATAGTTCTGCGAGGAATTGTTCACGATGATTGAGGAATCGGCGGACGATTTGCGTTGCCGCGGCTTCTTCATATTGGATTTCGTGAATTTGGCCGCCGTCGAAGGAAACGATTTGCGCGTTCGGGTAGCCGAGAAGCACCGGAGAGTGCGTGGAAATGATGAATTGTGCGTCTTTGAATTCTTGCAGGACGTCGTGGATTAGCACGAGGAATGCTAACTGGCGCATCGGCGAAAGAGCGGCTTCGGGTTCGTCGAGGAGGAAGAGGCCGTTGCCGCGAAATTTAACCTCTAGGAGGGTCAGGAAAGTTTCACCGTGCGAGCGTTCGTGAAGGCTTTTGCCGCCGTAGAAGTCCTGAACGCCGAGCGCGTCGATGTGCGTGGCGGCGTTGAAGAAGCTTTCGGCACGCAGGAAGAAACCGAAGCCGGTCCGTTTGTCGAAGGACATGCGCAGGGCGCGCGCGAGAGGCTCGATGGATCGATTTCGAACCGTGCTGTCGTTGTTGAAGCTGCGGTTTCCGCCTTCAGGACCGAAGCCGTAATGCGCGGCGATGGCTTCGAGCAGGGTGGACTTTCCTGTGCCGTTCTCGCCGGCGAAAAAACAGATTGGCGAGTGAAAATCGAGCGATTTCAGTCCCCGAATGGCCGGAACAGAGAAGGGATATTCATTCCAGCCGGCCACGCGCTCGCTTAGGATGCTGATCTTTTTCAGCATGGAGAGCGAAGCTCGACTTTACTCGTCTTCTGCGTGCGACTGCCAATACATGTACGCGTGATCTCCGGCTTGTGACCTTGGCCGGGCGCGTACGGCGGCTTCCGCCTGCGCGTAACGTTGCTTGTTCTCGCGAACGGCCTTTACGGCGGCGAGGAAATAATCGGTGGCGGTGCGCAGCGGGGAATTCGAGGCGCGGTCAAAGGCATAGAGGGCCTTTGAGTCTTCGAGTGTGCGCTTCAGATCCGCGCCGGTGAACCCGTCGGTGGCGTCGAGGACCATCGCGACTTCAGGACTCGCGAGACCGGAAGGCAAACTCGACATATGCGCACGGAGGATTTTCTGGCGTGCGTTGGAATCGGGAAGCTTCATCTCCAGCCAAAGCTCGACGCGGCCGCTACGGACGAGAGCTGGGGGCAAGTGATTCAGATTCATCGCTGTCATCATCACGCAAACCCGGGCGGTTCCTTCGCTTTCCAGGCCATCGAGCATCGTCAGCAGATAGCGGTACAGGCCCCGCTCTTCGCCGTCTTCGAAAATTGCATCGGCATCGTCGATGAAGATTACCGCGGGGGAATTCTGCTTTGCCGCTTCGAACACGCGGCGGATGCGCTGATAAAAATCCTGAGTGCCGGCAATGAATGTCCCGTCGATTAGGAAAAACTTGCCGCGCAGGCGGTGCGCCAACGCACGGCCGATAGTGGTCTTGCCAGAGCCGGGAGGCCCGTAGAGCAAAACGCCACGTTTTGCGCGCAGCCCCAGCTCTGCGGTCAGTGCGTCGTCGTTGAGCGGGAGCACAATGTGCGTTTCAAGGTTGCGGATCACATCATCGACGCCGTATAGATCGTGCAGGCTGACTTCCTGCACCTCGCCGAGATCCACGTTGCTGGCCAGCCGCTGCGAGCGAAGATATTCGATGAAGTTATCGGTCGAGAAGGTGCCGGAGGCATTCAGCCAAGAACAGGCTGCGCGGAGTTGGTGAGCATTCAACTTTGGCGCGAACCGGAATATCTTTTCGGGATCGAGACGAGAGGCCACATTTGTATTGGTGAAGATTCGCAGCAGCGCCGCGTAATCTTCCACTGAGAATCGGCGGATAGTGGCGTTGAAGCTGCGGGCGGCGAAGGCATGGGCAATCGTGCCGTTCGTTGAGGCAACGAGTTTCTTATTGTCGCGCAGCGCCCCATTACACAGCTCCAGAATCGCCATTTCGACGTACTGCCCGCGAGGATAAAAATCGCAACTCGAAGTTGCGTCTTGGATCAGGTCGATATCGTCCACGTAAACGATCTGATTTTCGCGTATCGCCGAGGATACCGACGCGTGTAGCGTCTCTTCCAGCGAGAGTGGATGGCGGGTTGCAGAGGACTCGATGAAATCTTTGCTCGTTACGAATCCGCCTCCAGTCTCCTCGTGAAGTTTGCGAAGCACGGTTGTGCGTCCGCGGCCGGAGTGGCCCTCGAGAAGGAGTAGATTGCCGGCGCCAAAGGCATACTTCAGCACCTTGTAGGCGGAATCTTGTGCTGGAATCAGTTCGATCATGGCTGTAACGGCCCCGGGTAGGCTGGCTCCGTGGCCTAGAGTCATACCGTAGGTATGACTGCCTGGAGTACCGAAAGTGTACTCTATATAAGAGCTACGCGCCACTAGTCGATCGTTCGCATAGTACGGCTCGATGGAAGATCTTCGTTAACTCCCGATTCGAACGTTTGAAATGACGCGGCAGACACCGTATTCTATGTACATCGCATGAAAATTGCGCTGTCACAATTTAATCCCACCGTAGGGGATTTCGACGGTAATTCCGCGCGAATTCTGCAACTTGCGGGCGACGCGAAGGCGCGTGGAGCTGGCCTTGCGGTATTTACGGAGCTGTGTTTATGCGGCTATCCGCCCCAGGATCTGGTCGAGCGGCCGGCGTTTTTGCAGCGCAACCACAGCGCCTTGGCGCAGCTCGCGAAGTCCATTCCGATGCCGTCGATCGTGGGGTATGTCGGCCGGGCTCAGGATGATACGGGCAAGGCTGCGGCTAATTCGGCGGCGCTGATTGCGGATGGCCGCGTGCTGTTCGAGCAGCGGAAGATGCTGCTGCCTACTTACGACGTCTTTGATGAATCGCGATATTTTCAGCCGGCGCACACGCAGACGATCATTCCGTTTGGCGGCGAGCAGCTGGGGATCACCATTTGCGAGGACTGCTGGAACGATAAGGCATTCTGGCCGCAGCGGCTTTACGATCGCGATCCTGTGGCGGAACTGGTCGGGAAGGGAACTACGGTGCTGCTGAATATATCGGCATCGCCGTACACGATGGACAAGCGGGGCTTGCGGCTGGATATGCTCAGTTCCCTGGCGCGCGAACACCGCGTGCCGGTGGTGTACGTGAATCAGGTGGGCGGTAACGATAGCTTGGTGTTTGATGGCGCCAGCGTGGCGGTCATGCCTGACGGGCGGATTGCGGCGCAGGCTAAATCGTTCGAAGAAGACCTGGTGATTTTCGATACGGCCACGGGTCAAGGCGATATCCATTGCCAGCCGACGAATGAACTGGAAGTTGCCTATCGAGCGCTGGTATGCGGAACGCGCGATTACGTGCGCAAGTGCGGATTCGAGAAGGTGGTGGTTGGGCTGAGCGGCGGCATTGATTCGGCGCTGGTGGTGACTATCGCTGTGGATGCCGTCGGAGCCGAGAATGTGCTGGGCGTGAGCATGCCCGGGCCGTACTCTTCGGCAGGATCGATCAGCGATGCGAAGCGGCTTGCGGAGAATCTTAAAATATCGTTTCTTACGCTGCCGATTGGCGAGGTTTTCGATGCTTATCGCGGCGTATTGAAGGCGAGCTTTGCGGGCCGGGCCGAGGACGTGACCGAGGAGAATATCCAGGCGCGCATCCGCGGAAATTATTTGATGGCGCTCTCGAATAAATTCGGGTCTCTGGTTCTGAGCACTGGCAATAAATCGGAGATCGCGGTGGGGTATTGCACGTTGTATGGCGACATGGCCGGCGGGTTGGCGGTGATTTCCGACGTGCCTAAGGTGATGGTTTACGAATTGGCGAAATGGCGAAATCGCGAGAGGGAAGTGATTCCTGTCGCGACGCTGACTAAGGCGCCATCGGCCGAACTGCGTCCGAATCAGAAGGATCAGGATTCCCTGCCGCCATATGACGTGCTGGACTCGATTCTGAAGGCTTACGTCGAGGACCTGCAGAGTCCGGAAGAGATTGCCGACCTGCACAATTTCCCGTTGGGGCTGGTTCGCGATATCGCGCGGCGCGTGGATCGCAATGAGTACAAACGCAAGCAGGCAGCGCCGGGATTGAAAATTACCTCGAAGGCTTTCAGCGTGGGGCGGCGCTTCCCGATCGCTAATCGGTTTATTCCGTGATGGTACTGCGTCTCTTAGTGAGGAGATTTACCGTATGAGGCTTCGTGCGTACGTATTTCTCGGATTGGCACTATTTTTGTGCGTGGCCCATGCGCGGGCGCAGGCTCCGGCGCAGCAGCCCGCGGTGGCTGATTCCGAACACGCTCCCCTGATCAGTAAGATCGAGAGCTACCTTCGCAATCTTTTCGGCTGGGGGCCGGAATTTCATCTCAAGTTGGGGCCTTTGAAGGATTCCATACTGCCTGGATTTTACGAGGTGCCTGTCGAGGTAACCTATCAGCAGCAGACAGACACCGGCGTTGTGTATGCGAGCAAGGACGGGCGATACATCATTCGCGGAGAGCTTTACAATACCAGCCAGGATCCCTTTGCCGAGATTCGGGCGAAGCTGGTTACGAGCGGCTCGCCGTCCATTGGGCCCGCCGACGCCAAAGTTACAGTCGTCGAATTCAGCGATTTTCAGTGCCCGCACTGCCGCGTGCTGAGCCAGGCGCTGAAAACGACTGAGCCCAAATACCCTCAGGTGCGGTTTGTCTTTAAGAACTTTCCCTTAACGCAAATCCATCCTTGGGCTATGACTGCGGCTATAGCCGCCCGCTGCGCCTTTCAATCCTCGCCAGACGCATTTTGGAAAATGCACGACGCCATCTTTCAGCAACAGGAAATCATTTCGCCAGAGACCGTTTACGACAAACTCGCGGAATTCGCCGCGGCGGCTGGACTGAATCGCGACGATTTTAAGGCGTGCCTTGCCGATCCTCAGGCGCAGAAGGCAGTCGAAGCCGACATGGCCCTGGGGAAGGAACTGAAGATTTCCAGCACGCCGACTGTGTTCGTAAACGGCCGCGAAAATGTGGGAGGAGATCCCGGAAACCTTGGTCAACTTATCGATTTCGAGCTTCGCCGCGCCGAAGGCAAACTGTCAACGCGCAAATAACTGCGCCCAACACCTCTACCTTTCGCCACATAATAACTATTATCGGATGTCAAGGGCGAAGTTCAATGTGGGGCATTTCGGTTGGGAGATGCCTGCTTTGGGAGTTTAGTGTAGGCGGAGGATGGCTATTGCTAGGACGGCGCCAGTGGCTAGCCACTTGGCGTTCTGCTTGATGCGGTGGTATAGGGTGCCTCCTTTGGCGGCGCGTATGGCGGCGTCGCGTTCGCGAGTTAGAGCAGCTTCGCGGGATTGTTCGTCTGCTAGGTCGGCCTTTGCAGCGGATAGCTGGGCTTGGCAGGAGCGGCAGTCTTGGATGTAGTCGAATAGTGGTTTTAGGTCGGCGGCTGGGATCGTTGCGGATTGTTTGGGGGGTGGCTGTCTTTGGGCGGATGCGACTAGGTCTGCATTTGGCTTTGAGGGCGGCGGCGTTGCATTCTGTGAGGCTTCTTGGGATCTTGGCGGGCCCGGAGTGTCCTTTTGTGAGCCTGGTTCCAGGGAGCTTGAGTACGTGGATCCAGCGTCCTTGGGCGACGGCGCCTGCCTCGTTTCCGATCCGGAGGTGGCCTCCACAGAACTTGATTGGGGTCGCGGAGGCTTGGACTGGGGGCTGGGGGCTGAGTTAGCTTCGGCGACTGTGGTGAACAGCGATGTCGGGAACTCGGACGTGTTTGGGTAGGGAAGAGTTCCCTTCCCGGATTGGCTTGAGGCCGGTGGTGAGCTGCGGCTCAGCGTAATTGGTTCGGGTAGATGGAGATACTCGGGCAACGCGCTTAAGACTTGCTCGGGGGTTTGGGTGGATTTTTTTATGGCGGCGATCTGGGCGAGCGCGGTTTGCAGCGTGGTTTCGCGCTCCTTCTCGCTGGAGACTGCGGCGGCGATGATCCGCTGTTGGGCGTCGATCGTTGATTCCAGGCGTACGCGGTCGTTTCGGGCTTCTTGCCAGGTGATCGCCAGGAAGATTAGAACTGCAGCGGCGATGACTGCCAGGACTAGTTTTTCGAGACTCATTTTTGCCACCCCGGAATTGACACGGAGTTCTGCGGAACCCGTGCTGTCTACGAGCCCAGAGGCGATACCAGCCCGTTGAAATGCCCGCTCGTGGGTTCTGAGACGCCGCGACAGTGATCTGCCCCCTTGGCCAGCGTGGACTTCCGTACACAATCTATTCGGGGTAGTGGGGCCGGCGGGCTTGCACTTCGGCGGCATAGTTGGGATTGGAGCCACCGTTCCAGAACTCGAGGGCCTGGTTTGTGTCGCCTTTGGCGCTGGTTAGTTTGCGTTGGAATAGCGTGCAGCCGACTTCGATGCCCGTGGCGGGATCGCAGAGGGCGCTTAGGAATTGAGCTGTGAAGCCGCACTCCCGTGCGGACTGTCCCATTACCTGCATCAGGCCCCAACTCATGGCGCGCGAATAGGCTTCGGTGTTGGTCGGCGGATCTATCTTGTTGTTGGCGAATAGCGGAGCGACATATTTCGAGAAGAAGGCGGGCTCGTAGCGAATGGCGTCAGGGTCCCAGCCGGATTCTTGCTCGATTATGGCGCAGATTAGGGACGCATCGAGGCCATGGTTGGCGGCTATCTGCCGGGCTATCGGCGATGAATTGAGAATGTCATGACTTAGCTCGAGACTTTTTAGCGGCTGAAAGCGAAGATTACCGGATGCGGTTTAGTTCCTTGGCTCATTCAGCTTGACCCAGTGAATGGACGGGGATTGGCTGCGGACGATTCCCTGCTGGTCGCAGAGCTGGTCTAAGCGCTCGTAGATGTGTGGGAGATGCTTTGTGGCCATGTCTTCTACGAAGGCACGGAGGAGTTCGTCGTTGCGAATGCGACGGTAGAGCCAGCGCAGGAACAGAGCGAACTGGACTGCGGCAGTTAGCGCTAAGCTGATGTGGAAAGGATCGAGTAGGTAGTTCATTGACGGGCCTTCGAGTAAGGATCCTTCGAGTATTCCCTGTTTTAAGCCTCCAGAGGAATCGGTCGGCGAGGCTGTCGTTTTAGCCGAAAAGTGATCCCAGGCCCACGCCGATGCCGCCGAAGAGGTTATCCAGGCCGCTGTAGTCTGCGTTGCCGCTGGCGCTGCTGCGGACGCCCAGCAATTGTCCTGGGATGCCCATGCTGCGGCCCAGGAGGTTTGTGTCTATCCCGAAGGTCTGGTTGAGGGCGTTCAGGCCGGCCAGGCGTTGTTGTTGGGCGTTGTTGGCAAAGGTGATTTGGTTCTGCCTGGCCTGTTGGGCCAAGTTTTGGGCCTCTTCCCTGCCGAGTTGGGCGGTTAGGTCATTGAAGCCGACGGCGTTATTGGTGCGCGTAACTTGATTTTGAGCAGCCTGGTTTAGCGCGTCGAAGGCGGTGCGAGCTGAGCCCATGCCTTCTTGCGTGATGGCGTTTTGTTGCGCGGGAGTGTAGCCGGGATTGGTCAGGAGATTTTGCAACGTCGGCAGGAGCATGCTGCGCTCCTGGTTCGTATTCTGATTTTCCTGACCGATCAGCTGATTTTGCATGGCGAGTTGTTCATCGGTGAGATTGCGAGTTTGTTGCTGTGCGGCACGAGACATAGGTGACTCCAGTTTTTTAGAGATGTAGTTCAGAGGTTCGAAATCGGGAAAAGGATGCGGTCACAGCGTCAGAAGCGAATCGAATACGGCGTCCAGGCGTCATCGCGCGTCCAGCCTAGCTGTGTCAATCGCTTGCCGAAGCGTTTGGCGATAGTGGGCGGAAGCCAGGCGTGAGCATCTTCCAGCCCGCGTATGCGGAGATCCTGCTTCGCAGCCCGGTGTAACAACAGTAGATTGACGAAGCGAGTGCGGGGCGTGCCATGGTTCGGGTCCGCCAGCAGATAAATCTCGCAGGTCAGGCGGGCTAACGCGGCCATTGCTATCCGGTGTTTAGGGTCTTCGAGGATTAATTTCGAGACGAATAGTGGATTGGAGAGATTTGGGAACTGATAGTCGAAGCTTTGGGCCGCGTGAATTTCTTGCAGTGCGGTTTGGTCGGCTTCTGTGTATTCGCGGATTGGCATTTGCAGAACAGCCGGGCATGGCAACGCCTACGGCTACACCGGGCAGCTGGTGAATCCGCCCCTATAGGGGCCTGTATTTCATTATGGGGTGATTCTTTGCTACCGCTTCTGTGGCCTCGAAGGTTGTCGCGAACGGCGATACCTGGTGGTTCGCGAGGGCCTCGGCTGCAGCCGTCGGGATCGGTTTTCCGGCTAAAGCGTGGGGGAGCTCTTGCCAACGCGGATCCCGCGATAACGTGTTGTGCGTGCCCTCGTCGGCTTCGATCATGACCATGATCTTTGTCTCCGGGGTGGCGGGAGCTCGCGGGTCGGCATGGATGTAGTGCGACGCCGCGAAGCGCGGGGCTTCGCGTTGCCAAGATTCGAGCGTAGTTATGTAGTAGGTGCGGCCTTGCATTTTGTTTTTTTTCGTGCGGCAGAACTCTCGAACGACTCGGATCGATGGGAACGTGACGATCAAAAGCCTCACGCGCAACATCGGCGCATGGGGCACGCTACCGCGTCATGCTACGAACTAAATGTGTAGTTGTGCGTCAGGATGCTAGCGCTGATCCTGCCCGCGTAGAACTCGTGGATTGGGGTGCAACTTACCGTCACTTTCTTCCCTTCCTGATGGATCACTTCGATTTTCTGCAGCGTTACGTTTGCCGACCTTGAAATCAAAATGTCCGCGAGGCACAGGCGTTCAGCGCGCATGGGCGATCCGTCGGCTAAGGTGAAGATGTGGTGCGGAGTTACGTCCAGCATTTCGTGATTTGAGAAATGCAGGCGGATGAACATATCAGCGGGGAGAACTTCTATACGTGCTATGCGTGTCCAGGAGTCCTTGCCTTGCGGGCCTACGCCACCATTTCCCGGGCCGAGGATGTAGTCGCCTATCTTGCAGGAGTCAATTGCGACCGTGCCACGATCGCGCTCGAGAACCATCATGCCCGCGCGGAGGCAGTTTCCGCTGCCGCCACCGGACCCGCCGGCGCTGCCGGTGGTTGGAGTGGCGGCTATCATCGCTCCTTGCGAGAGAGGGATGCGCGATTGAAGCGATTGTTGCTGGGCCGCGGCATTCGTTTTAGCGCTCTGGGCGTTGGCGGGTGTGCCGGTGCCCCCGGCAACCCAGTTCAGAGCGGCGACGGATTCGTCCCAATAGGGGTAGAAGTAATACGTTGTGCCGGCGGCGAGGCCAGTGATTGCCAGAGAGTTGTTTGCGATTAGCGTTGTCGTGCCATCGGCGCGGTAGATTGTGAGACCGGACCACGACCAGGCGATGGATGTCGGCGTGGAGGCGTAGGTGAAGGCGCCGTTCCAGGTGGGAGGGACACTGCCTTTGGCCAAAACGCCGGACTTTGAGGGATCAATATCGTTCGAGGTTAGCGCGTTGGCGGAGACGCGCGCGAAATCGGCGCCGTCGCTGATGGCGGAATCGAGAGAGAGCTTGTTGGTGGTGCCGATGGCGTTGATCCCGGTTAGGAGGCGCTTGAGCGATTCGTAGAGATACGCCGAGGTGGACTTCAACGCTTCGATTTGAGGGATATTGACCATATTTGTAGCGACGATTTGCGATGCGACAAGGGACTGTTGGGAATCGTGCAAATGGAACCCGGCGATACTTAAACTACGTCGACGCCTAATCCGGCGTCGAGGTCACCTGCACAATGCCGGTCTCAGCAGACTGAGAGCTGTCCGCTTCAATAACGATCAAACGAGTTGGGGATACCGCATAGAGTGCGAAGTGGCGAGCACCTTCGGAGAATTGCATGAACAGAGTCAAAGTCGCGCGTCCGCTTCTGTCGAAGGACGCCAAATTCCCCCCGACGATGTCATTTTGCGGGGTAAAGAAGCCGGCGACCGATTCGTCGCCACTCGAGCGGGAAAATGTGAAGGTGCCATGTTCTTCTAGCGCGCCCTCAAGAACGGAGCCGCTATCCGAGAGAGTGAAATCGCCGTTTTCGTATCCGCCCGAACCCGAGTTCCTCGTCAAGGCGACACGTACTTTGCGGCCAGTGAAATTCGTTATCTGGGCGGAGGATAAATCCTGTCTTTCCATATCGCCCGACAGAGTCCACGCACCGCTATGTCCCGAGATTTCCGCCAGATCGAAATTTGTTGTGGAATCGGGGTGACCTGGCCGGGAACGGAATCTGCCGTCAAAGTCGAGAGGGCTTGTCCCGCCTGGGATCAAAGTGCCGCTAAGTTGGATGTGAAACAGCCGTTCCGCTGCGTTAGTCACCGTTCTCTGGTAGCTGCCAGTGACTGGCGCGGTGGTTTCCGGTGCACTCGCGTTGCCGGTGTTTAGGTCGATTTCACCGGTCGTGATCTTCCCTGCTCCGTCGCTAGTCAAGCTGCCGACGGCCGCCATTGTGTTGCCACTGTCGTCGTGTCCACGGATCACGAACGCATAGGGACCCGCGAAGGCCTCACTGGAGGACTCAATGGTGAAGGTGAAGCTGGCGCTCTTGGTGTTGTCGGCTACCGAGGTGGCCGTGATTGTGGGCGTGTTATTGGGCGGCTGGGGAGCGTTATTGGGCGGGGTGTAAATTACGCTTAACGGCTGCTCTGCGCTCAGCGCACCGGCATCGGATGCGGGCTCCAGTGACCAGGTGACGCCCTGATCGGCAACGTCGTTGGTGACCTGCGCATTGATGGTGACGCCCTCGCCGCCCGCGGTGATTTGCGTGAACGGATTGGTGATGCTCACGCTGACCGGCAGGGTCGCGGACTGAATGCGAAGATCGTCGAAATCGGAAATGGAGGTGTTCGTGACCGACGTGGCGGTGATTGTCGGCGTGTTATTTGGCGCCGCAGGCACCGACGTAGGCGGCGCATAAACTACGCTAAAGGGCTGCGGGTTTGTGATTGTGCCGCAAGCCGGGCTGCATGCCGCGCCTTGCGCCGTCAGCATCCAGGTGACACCGGCGTTGGTGGTGTCGAATTGCACGGAGGCATTGAGCGTGACAGGCGCGGCGCCAGGCTCGATATTGGTGATCTTGTTGGTGATGCGGACGACAATTTGCGGAGCGCCGACAGTGAATGTGTCGGTGGTGGTGAGCGACGAGTTGGCGTTGGCTGTAGCCGTCAGAATCAGGTTGTTGGGAGTTGGAGGCAACAGTGGCGCCGAGTACGTGACCGTGGTCGTAGTGGTGAATGTTTTGGGCCCATTGGCAACGATCGTGTTCGTCGGCGCGGAGATCGAGCCGCAGGCAGTGGTGCAAGGCGTCGTGGTTTCGTTGTTGCTCGGCGTGTTCAGAGCCAGGGTGAAATTCACGCCACGGTTTTGCGTATCGTTCTGCGTGGTGACAGAGAAAACGAACATGGTGCCGCCGGGAACGGCGCCGACGCTGTTGGTGAAAGCGATGGACAGCGGACCGACACCGTTGCCGCCACCGCAACCGCAGAGACAAATTAGAATTGCACCGGCTAAAACGAGAGCCGAAAACCGCCGCATCAAGCCCCCTGAAAGAATTTGTGCGCAGAGCAGTTTATAGAAGCGAGCCGCACCCCGCAAGTTGGACGGGGGAGACGGCGGCGAGGTTGCTTTGCGCGTGGCTGTCGGACGGCGCTGGCAACGACCAAGCCAGCGATGGAATGAGCTTGTGGTTCAGTTGTGGCCACGAACTACCGACCAGGGGTCCGGCTTGGCCCACGTGGCGAACTTGGACAGCGAGAACCAATTTGATGGGCTGGAGGTGCCCCATTGGAAGGCCACGCGCTCGGCCAAGACGCTGGTGAACAGCTCCATGTCTTGCGTTGCGGGACTAGCTAACCCCCAGATTCCGATCGATTGCGCGATATTGCCCGGGAGGATTGCGGCTAGCTGCAGGTTGCCGCTGTCTTGCACATTCGCGGTGGCGTAGCCGAAGAGATTGCGGCCGCTTTGAGGCATGCGCGTCAGGAAGGCCGTGGTGTAAAAGGAATTGATGGCGTTACCGTCGTCAGCAAAGGTGCCTGGTGTCACGCCCAGAATCTTGCCGCTTCCGGCGTTGTTGCCGAAGAATATCTGGGCCGTGCCGTTGGCGCGCTCGATCAGGCCGGCGGAATTTGCCGGGATCATCCAGCGCGTCCATTTGCGGCCGTAGCCCGGAACCGAAAGCATCGTTGACAGCGGATCACTGAAGCCTTCCGTGTAATCAAGAACGAGGATTTGCGAGGGCTGCGTGGCGCTGCCCATCGGCACGCCTACCAGAATGCGCTTATGCGCAGTATCGGCTAGAACCCACAGCTGCGAGGCGTATTGCCAGTTGATCGAGTCCCAGGTGGGCTGAATCTCCTGCGAGAGCTTGATAGGATTGGCACCTTCGAAAAGATAGAGGCCGTCGCGGCCGGCAATCACCGCCCATTCTTCGCCGACCGCGACACCGTGCGCCGAAGGCGTGCCGACTTTGTTGGAGACTTCTTCGATGGTCCAAAGGTCGGGTTCGTTGACGCCGTCGTCGGTGGTGACGAAGAAGCTGCGTTCTTTGACTAGGTAGAGGTAATTACGGAGTTTGAAAGCGGCGCGAATTCCCTGCCCGTTGTTTTCAGCTACCTCCATCAAGCCAGTGATGCCGTCATAACTTTCGGCATTGAGCGCGCGAGATGCGCGAATTACAGAGGCATTTTGCGGCGCGAGTGTGGGGAAAATCTCGATGTTGTCCACCAGAAAGGATTCGCCGTTGGGAGCGGGTGTCCCGTCGGCATATACACGGAGCACCGTGTCCGAAGGGATGCTGGACTGTGGCGGCATTAACTGCGCGGAGTATTCGACGTAGGAAGTTGTGGTCTGCAACGCAGTTACTGCCAGACCGGCGCCGATGGTGCCCATTGTCGGGCTGAAGCAATTGATCCGTAGAGTCCCCTGATTCAGGTTGCTGCTACGCTGGACGCGGGCGCGCACGGAGTAGTCCACATTCCGCACCAGGAGGGCGTTACCGGCGGGATCGTGCACGGCGGACTGCTCAATCATGCCGCGCGCGACGGTGTGGCCGTCGGCGGTGACGCGATAGGCGTCGCCCCAGACGGTGTCGCTGGATTCTCGGCTGCCGCCGGCACCAGAAGTAGGATCGAGCGTCCAGCCCAAGGGGCGGCCGTTGCCGGAGGCGTCCCAGCCACCATCGAATGTGATGTTGGTCCAATTGTCCATCTTGGCGCGCTCACCCCACCAGAACAGGCGCTCGGAATAATCGATTACTCCAAGCTGATTGGGGAGCTCGATCTGCGCGAAGAGATAGTCCATGCTCACGCCGGATAGAAGAATGGTGTCGTCGAAATCGAGAGTGAGCGTGGTGGTGGTGTTATCGTTGATGACCATCGTGGCGGGGACCTGATAGAACGTTGCGCCGCCCGCGGCCGTGAAACAGAGAAGGCGCTGAACGATATTCACGGGACCAGTGGGGATATTGGTGAGCGTGACTTGCTTGCCGCCTGCGGCGGTCCAGCTTACGGGAGGTGACGGCGCGGTCCAGAAGCCCTGGCGCGTCACGAAAATGACGCTGACTCGATGCACCCCGGCAGAGATGTTGCCGGCGACAGTGGCGTCCGCCGCAGCGGGGCCCTCGCCGGGACCGACTTGGCTGACGCGATCGAAATATGTGTCATCGAACTGGCGAGGAAGGTCCTGGCCGAGCAGCGAATCGCTGAAGGCCATGTATTCGCGGCCGAAGAGCGTGGTGGATGCCAGGTAGAGATTGGGCGTGCCGCCCGATGCCGTCAATCCAAGGATGCCTGGTGAGGTCTCCTTGTAAAGATTGCCTAGGGAATCGAAGACGAGCAGGCGATCTACGAGATTCGCGGTGATGTAAGTTTTCAGCCCGTTGATGTTGACGGCGCCGGAAAGCGCGGCGAATTGCGAGACCAGGCCGGCGCGCGTACGCACTCCGCCGGGGATGAATTCGACGTCGCCGAGATTCGGCGAGAGGCCCGGCGGCAGATCGGAGGGATCGAGAAGCGTGATCCAGCCGCCGAAAGAATTAAGAGGAATGGGCGCGAATGATTCCAGGGACATGGGAATAGAAGGCCAGCTAGAGCTGATGAAACCCAACCAAATGGGGCGGGTAGTGCCCCCCGCCCCGACGGGCTGTGCTATCATCGGCGGTTTGCAATCGAGCGTTTGACGCAACCCGCTGCGCGATAGCGGAATCTGAAAGCTTGGGATGTGGCTGGTCAATCCGTCATGATTCGAGGGCCTTGGATGCGGCGACTATTTTTTGCCGGCGCGCTGCTGATCTTGTGCGTGCTGCCGCTGGCGTTGCGCGGAGTGGATGCACGGGCACGGGCTGCGCGCGGAAAAGCGCAAGCGGGTTCAAGTTCGGGCAGTAGCTCCGCCGTTTCCAGCGGAACGACTCGAACGACAGGTAGTTCTTCTGCGCAGGATCCAATCGTCCGGACTTTGGCCCGCGACGTTGTTGCCGGCGGACTAGCCACAGATGACTCGGGCCGAATTTATTTCACTGCGGACGATCAGGTATTTCGGTTGACGGGCGATGTGCGCATTGCCGCGGGCGGACGCGCGACTCCGAATGGCGGGCTAGAAAGCGCTGCCGGTACTGGCCAACGCGGATTCACCGGAGATGGCGGGCCGGCAATCGCGGCGCAATTCAATCTGGCTGCGTCCGGCGGAAACCTGACTGCGGATCCCTCGGGAAGCCTGTTCATCGCCGACACGTTAAACGATACTGTGCGTCGCGTGGATGCGGAATCACAATTAATTTCGAGCGTGGCCGGGAGATGGTCCACGGGCGCGGCTGTCACTTCGCGCGATGTGGTGCGGCCCGCACTTGTCGCCACGGACGCATCGGGAAATTTATTTGGCACCGGAAATAACATACTGTGGCGTCTGGATACGGCCGGAACTCTCACGCAAATCGCTACCGTGAGCAATCCTCGTGGGCTGGCAGTGTCGCGAGATGGAGCTACGATCGCTGTAGTGGCTGGCGGTGGCGAACTGCTGATCGTTTTCCGGCGGACTGGTGCGGCGCACTACGGCATGGCGTTTACCTATCCCATGGCGTCGGACGCGGCCATGGCAGTCGATAGGGGCGACGGCCCACGCGTTGTGAAGGGCCACACTTACGGCGGCCTGGCCATTGGCGCCAGTGGCGATATTTTTATGGCCGACTCCGCGGCCAATATTATTTTCCGGCTCGATTCGACAACGCTGAAAGTCGAGGCCTTCGCAGGTAACGGACACGCAGGTTATTCCGGCGATGGCGGTGCGCCGCTTGGAGCGGAGTTTAATGCGCCGGGAGCGCTGGCGATTGATCGCGACGGCGATCTATTGATCGCGGATACAGGCAACCGGGCGATTCGCGAGGTCACTCATGCCGCGGCTGTAGCCGGCGTGACGTTATCGCCGAATACGTTCACCTTTCCGAATGAGCCGATCGGCGGCGCCAGTGCGGCTCAGGCCTTCACGCTGACCAATAATTCCGCCGTGCAGGTGACCGGAATTACCATCAGCATTGAAGATTCCTCCAACCCTCCCGATTTCACGCAGACCAGCGATTGCGCGTCAATCCTTGCCTCGGGCGCGAGCTGCACCATCAATGTTGTTTTCGTGCCGCAGGTGGCGGGCAACCGGTCGGGAGCGCTGCACGTCACCGATAGCGATCCGTCCTCGCCACAGACTGCCGCACTGGCTGGATTCGCAGATGATTTCGAACTCCAGTTGCAATCGGGAAACACCGACACGCTGACGGTGATCGCCGGCGCGGAGGGAAACTACAATCTGGCTGTCGTACCGGACGATAATTTTTCCGGAAGCGTGACGATCCAATGTCCCGTTGGATTGCCAGCCGACACGACGTGCGGGATCGCGACTGGGACGGCATCGTCATCTTCGGGTTTGCCAAGCGGAACCCTTGGGCCGTCGTCGCTGGCTATCAGTGTTACGCCGGGGGCGCCACAGAATTTCGTCGTGACGTTGGTGACGCAAGCAAAAGGGCAGATTACTTCAACTGTACCCCCGCGAAAGTGGCCGCGCTTCCCCGCCCCGGGCGTATTAGTTCTTTCCATGGCCTCAATTGCTTTGCTTGGTGCGTGGGGATGGCGACGAGGGTTCGCCACTCATCGCCGGCTTGGCACCGCAACTTTCGCCGCTGTGGCTCTACTGGCGATTTCCTTCGCTTCCGCCTGCGGCGGCAGCAGCAATACCACGACCATCATCACGAAGCCGAATCCCGGGACGCCCGCTGGAACGACAAAGCTAAATGTGATCGGCAATTCGCAGGGCGCTTCCCGGGCCTTTACGATTACGCTGATCGTTGAGGCCTAAGGATCTGCGCTAGCGGGTGCGACCAGCCTCGCTTGCGTGTCGTCACAAATAGATGACGCGACGATGGAAGCCGTAGGGTTTGCGACGCCGCGCTTTGAACTGTTCTGGGCGGACATAGCGCTCAATCAGCTTTCCTGTGGCCTCCATCGCGGCGCTTTGCATGTCTGCGGCAAGAGCGCGTGCGCCGCGTGCGCGCGCGGCCACCGCGGCTGTGGCATAGGCTAAAGCATCGTTCGAGGCGCGAATCAGGATTGGATCTGTGCCCAGGACCAATTGCGGCAGAACCTTTTCGTAACGCACTCGCAGCGTGACTTCATTCGTCGCACCCAGCAATTGAATCGTATCTTCACGCCATTCCCACATGCGCAGAAACGCGCCCGGCTGCAGGTTGGGTAGGCCTCCCACAATTTTCTCGAGCGGCACGAAAAGATCGCTGGAGTTGGCTTGTTGCTCCCAGAGTTGATGGGGAACCAGCAGATCGGTGGGAAGCTGAGGCGAAGAGGTGTCGGAAAGCTCGGTGATGGTCAGGCCGCTTGTCAGCGGGAGATCGAGGTCCGCCTGAGAGACGAGGACCGAAACCCCGGCCTCAGCCAGCTCGCGCTGCAGCGCGCGGTAGGCCGAATTCATCAGAGGCATTAGCGTCGCGTCGTTGAAAACCGAGCCTGCAGCGTCGTTAATGAGCGCACGCGTAAGATTCAGAGCGGTTTCGGCCTGATCGTAGGCGGTGGTCGAAAGAACCGGCATAAGTGTCCTTTAGAGAAAGCGATTGATGGCAAGCGCCGATCGCTTTAAGTTGCTGGATCAGGCGCAGGTAACGGCGACTGGCGTAAATACAGCGCTACACCCAGGACGGCGCTGATTGCGGCGCTGACGCTGGCGATGCTCAGAGTGTGGTGCAGGCCAGCGTTGAGATTGAAATGCGCCGGATCGATGCCGATGGCAGCGAATCCGGTTACGACACCGTTGGCTCCGCCCGAAATCGCGGCGGCGATAACACCACGAAGCCAGATTTCCCATTTGGCGAGAACATTTGGATGGCGCATGTAGAGTCCGAAAATGCAGACCGATATTGCAGCGGTTGGGTGCCGAGGACGGTACTCGTGCTGGTCAGTACAGAGCTATGAAGACGTTGGCGTACGTACCGCCTACGCTGCTGGGCTGACCAAACGTCGGGACGCTGATGCTGGACGGCAGAGCGCCGTTCACTGAGCTCGTGCCGGAAGTCGCCGAGGAAAGCTGCACGAAACCGCCGTTCCCCGCCGTGCCGAAGTAGATCTTTCCGGCGGTGGCGTTGCCGGTGAAGGCGAATATGTAATAGCCGGGAGTCAGCGTCACTGTGCCCTGAGCGCAGGCGTTGGAAACAATTCCGCCGGAGCTCAGCGCGGTTGCGCCCCAGTTGCACAGGCGCGTGCCACTCATGCTGTAGATGCCGACGTCGTAGCAGTCCGCGAAACTCCCGCACAAGGAGCCGGAGGTAGTATCGCTGGTCGCAACGTCCACCGAAAGGTGCCCGAACTGCACTTGAATGGGCACCAGGAACGCGACGACGTTGATGGCGTTGGCCGAAGAAGGGCCGGTATTTTGTCCGGCGCCATTCGCGCCGGGAACGAAGGCGGTGAGGCTGCTTCCACCGCCGCTTCCGCATGCGGAGCCGGCATCCTGCAGCAGTCCAGCACTTCCCCACTTGGCGCAGTTTCCGCTCGTTGGCGTGCCACTGTAATAAGGCACATTGCCGCCACTGGGATTCGTTGTATTGCCCGCAAAAGTGTAAAACGGCGTGAGCGTCTGATTCGTGAGTTGCGCAGCGCCTGAACCGTTCGGCGCGCCGCCCGTGTCGGTGAAGGACAGATGCGACGGGCACGCGTTAACCTGGTAGTAGGGCGTGCCGCCCTGATAGGTGCCACCGGAAGTGGTCGAACGGAAGAGGAAGCAGGCGCCGGGATTCGTGCCGCCCGGAGCGCTCCATGTGAGGCTTACGGCATTGTTCGAGCCGCTGAGAGTTACCGACACCTCATTTGAGGCGGCGGAATTGTTGCTCGAAGAAGCTGAGCCAGTCTCAATGCTGTAATAGTAAGTGCCGGCCGCGAGAGTTCCGCCGGTTGTGGGAGTAGCGGTCAAGCCCGTCGGAGCAATGGCTTGTGCAAAATTGATCGCGACGCTGTCGGTGGCATTGCGGTTAATCGCGGATTCAAAACCCGCATGCGTGCTGTCGCTCCAGAGAACACCCGCGTAAGGATTAAGAGCCAGGCTGCGCTGCGGGCTGCCCGATTGCGTGACGGCCACTGGCGGCCCATGAAGATTGCCGTAACAACCGGCGCAGTTCGAGTTTCCGTTGCCAACCTGGGTCTCAAGCGCAGCTGTCTGATTCTTGGTGATGAAATCAACGCCGTGGTTATGGTGAATCTCGACATTGCCGAGGGGATTGCCGCTGCCGTCTATGACGCCACCGGCGTCTTCCAGATAGACGCTGTCAAGGCTGCCGCTCAATACTTGAATCGCATTGAAAAGATTTGAGCCGACGCAGCCGCTGACTTGTTCAAGGTGGATGGAATTAAATTCCGCCGGCGCGTTGAGAACGATGAATGGGCTATTGCTGGCGCAATCGTACTGAAAATCCTGCTTAAAGATCAAATTGGAGAAGAGCGTAAAGGAATGGCCGCCGCTGTTGGTGACCGTGAAGAAGGGATTGCCGTTATCTTCCTGCTGATCGTTCTCGAAATCCATGGTGCCTTCACTGACGGAAGTGGAAGTGCGATTGTCAACGAGGTAGTACGAAGTCGAAAGAATGTTTCGAATCACGCCGATGCCTCCGCCGGGTTGGCCGGCGCCGCCCACATAGGCGAGGACCATTGCAGGTTGATTGGCGGCGCTGCCATTCGTGTTCAAGGCGCCGTTTTCATACCAGAACCAGAATGTGTTGTAGATGGCTAGGGGCGTGTTATCGACGGTATCGATCAGCGGGCCGCTTTTGTTGGCGACGCTCATCTCGACGTTGAAGAAAGTGGGACTGTTGGTCGAGAAGACTTGCACCGCCTGATTGTTGCCCTGAATCGCAAGATCGCGGAAGCTGACGGATGATGCGGCACCAGTATTGGTCAGAAGAAATACGGGCGCGAGATTGGCACTTCCACTGCCTACGCCGACGCGGGTGAGCGGCGGGCGCGCGAACTGTGCGCCATTGCCGCCAAACGAGCCTCCGCCTTGGAATGTGAGACCCACGCAGCCCGGGGGAATGTAAACGGGCGGGAGATTTACCTGGCCGCCCGAAGATGAAGTGTTGGCCGCTGTGAGAGCGAAGGTAAATTGCGTCGAGCTGGTTACGGATGCAATGAGCCAGGTGCCGTTGAATAGATCATTCGATACGCCGCTGATGATGACCGGGAAATTCGTGCCATAGGCAGCAGGAAGCGTTCCGCCGCTTATCGTGACGGTTACGACGTTGCTGGTGAGCGAAATCGAACTGATCGTGAGGGGGCCCGGCTGCGACAAAACGTAAATAGGATTGACGCCGGACGCCGGCGGGAAGAAAACGGTGCCACCGCCAGTAGAGCTCGTACAGGCGGAGTTGATGGCGGATTGGACGGCAGCGGTGTCGTCCGCGGCGCCGTTGCCTTGGGCGTTGTAAGGCGGTGCGGTGACGTCGATCCACGGACGGGGACCCGCGTGGCTTTCATTACCAGAGACGCTGAGTGAACTCGTGCTGATTGATGTGGGATTGAAAACCCCGGCACTGAGCGTGCCGGTGACCGACGCGTTGCCACCAACGGTAAGATTCCCTCCGAGAGAGATAGAAGTGGCAGTTACGGAATTGAAGGACGGTGTAGAGGGATCGTTGGGAAGAATGGTGTCTTTGATTGTGTAGGTGTTTATCCCGTTCCCGGAGACTTGCACGACGTAGCGGCCGGGCGCTGCGTAAAAATGGTAGTTGCCGAGGCCGTCGGTGGTGAAAGGATTGGCGGAGGGAACGGTTAACGTCGCATCCGTGTAAAGCGTGGCCAAAGGGGAGCACGGCGTACCTGTAGCGCCGCTGGTGCAGACTGTGATTGTGGCGCCGGCTAGCGGGCGGCCATTGGTGCCGAAGGCGATGTCGTCCTTGCGCGAGCCCTGCGCAAAGGCAGCGCTGGAGAGCAGCGCGAAGAAAGCGCACACGGTAACGGCGCGCAGACAAACTCTGTGATGGAATTGCTTCAAGTTCATCGTGATTCCCTTCCTCGCGGAATCGTGAAATGAGCGGGCGCCCCTATTGTGCACAAGCGCGCTCGGTATGCGACCGATTTTGTATCTGCGTTATGGACGGGGTATGCCGTGCTTGGCGGCTTTTTCGGGGTCGAGGACGGCCTTGCAATGCCTGCAAACGGCCACTTGCGGCTTCACTTTTTCGCCGCAGGCCGGACACTCGATCATCTTCTGAGGCACGAACGCCCAATCGCGCTCGATGCCGAGCGAAAGAGCGGCGCGGCGATGCATGTCGGAGATCTCGCGGTAGCTGTGGCCGCGCGCCCACATGATGTCGGCCTCAGCGATTAGCTGTTGATACCACTCCTGTCGCCTTACTTGCGCTGCGGCGAGTTCGGCTTCCGTTGGCCGGGCGCCTGTACACACGAAGATGCCATGCGGTTCGAGATCCTGGATCAAGTCTGCGGCGATTTGGCGCGCCGAGATGGTGAAGGGAAAGCGGCGGTTGTCACCGAGATCGATAGCGTCGCCGCGAGCGGTGACGAGTAAGAGGGCGAAAGGTTCGCCTTTCGCGCATGCGGGAATGTGAAAGATCCCGTAGGTGCGCGAAATGTAGAAATCCTGATCGCTCAGATTTACGATCGTGACGGTGGACTCATGCGATTCCAGAACGGGCGCGGGCGATGGTGCGGTTAATTCAAGTTGCGTCGCAGCAGTGGTGCGATGTACGGGCATGAAGCCTCCTGATCAGATGAATCTTACGACGCCGTTGCGGGGACGACGGTGAATGGTTGACTATGAAAAGCCGGGACCGCATCGTCCAGAATTGCGTCTGCTTTGCCGTCCCATCGCCGGTCCTGGCGCGATTCACGTTGGTCCATAGCTGCACGTCTTGCGCTGCGCGGTTGACGCTTTGCCCATTCGATGGCGCGAATCACTTTGTCGCAGGCAGCGGGATCCAACGGAACAAATTCCCCGCTCGGCCCAGCGAGCGTGAAGCAATGCTCGTATTCGCCACGTGCGGGGTAGGGCCCCAGTGCCGGAACGAGTATCCCGTCTTCGCGTTCGAGGGTCAGTTCGCGCCAGGATTCCGGCGTGCCATAAATTTCCGGGGGAATCCAGCGCTCGATGTGCCAGCGATTATGCGGGAGATACTTCGGCACCATGCGCAGCTCGATCGTCTCGCGCACGATGTTGCCGCTGGAATCGCGGTCGGTCCACCGGCCGCCGATCCAACCCAGCCGCGACCATCCCCATACCACGCGGAAATTGGGTTCGCCGAAACGATTCCAACCCCCGGCGGAAGCGATACGCTTGCAGAGCGAGGGAGGAGGCAAATGGATTTCGCGGAGTATGCGAATCATAATGGCGGAGCAGCGTTGAGCCCATCCGAGGTTATTGCAGGCGCTTAAATTGGGCCTGAAAGACGACCACATCAGACGTGACGCTGCTGGGATATGCGCCGGCGCCAACTTCCGTTCCGCTGCCCAGAAAACATTTCAGCTTCCAGTTGTTCAGGGCATTTCCCTGCACCGGCACGTAGTAGCCAGCGTTACCGTTTTGGCTTTCAAACGTCGCCCGCACGGGCGGAGTGGCGAAGGCAGCGACTTGGCCGGTTTGACCGGTTTGCTCGAGAACCGTGGTCCAGTCGAGCGTGTCGCCACCAGTGGAATAACTTCCGGAGAATGTAACGGCACCGACAATCGAGGTAAGAATGCCCGTGGCGTCGATACTTTGCACACTGATGGTGAGGGACATGGCAAGCTCCTGAATTTCGATGAAGACAATGGATTAAGATATTTGTAGAGGCGGGACCCACCTCCCGCCTCTACGCCCGCGCTGCTTAGTAACCGCTGGGAATTGCGAGGGTGTCGATAAAAGCTCCGCTGCGTGGAGATTCGTTCCAGACTTGCAGGCCCGTCACGAAGTAGAAGATGTAGGCCGCGGCGAGTCCTCCGCTGGTACCGTAGATCGGGAAGACGGTTTGACCACCGACATCGTAGAAATCGATGTCTTGCATGACGGCGCGTCCCCAGTGCGATAAATCGAGGAAATCTACGCGCGTAGAATTGGCATTGATCGAGGATTTAATCGGAACGCCGGCCATCGTCTTCTCGCCGGTGAAGAGCAGGTCGAGATCGCTGGCGCGGCCGCCGGCCCCTTCCTTGATGATTTGCGAGATGGTGACGCCGAGCTGTTCCCAGGCATGCTCTTGTTCGAGCGAGGTGTAGGCGATGAGTTTGCCGACCTGGCTGGTGCCGAGGGCCTTGCGGACCTTGTTGATAGCCAGGCGCACAACGCCGGGTGTTAGCGCCGAGTTATTGCCTGCGACGCGCGGAGTAGCGAGCTCGACCGGATATGTGGAGCGGTTGAGATTGAGCCAAGTGCCGGTGGTTGCGTTGGTCTGGTGATAGAGGATGCCGAAAAGAGAAACCGGCTGAGAGCCAGTGAGGCCATCGTGGACGATCACGTCGTTGGCGCTCGTGCCGCTGGGAACGTTGTCCACGGTTATCGTTCCTGCAAAGGGATCAACGGAGGTGACGTTGGTGGTTACGCCGGCGGCGACGTTGCGGTTGGTAGTGAGCGTCGGGTCGTACACCTGAATGGTCTGGTTGTAATAAACGAGCACGGACCCGGGTGGTTTGGCCATCGTGAACGTGGTGCCGGAAATCGACGAGATGGTGCCGAGAACACCGTTGCCGTTCGTCTGCATCACTTTGTCGAGGAACGCGCGAAATTGTTGCATGTTGTTTTTCACTTCGCGTTTGGCGGCGTTCTCGATGGCTTTCTCCGGTGAATTCGATGCGTACTCCACCAGCTTGGAGATTTCAACTGCGTGGCGAAAGAAGATCGGCGTCACTTGCGCGACGTCATAAGTGGTGCCGGAACCGCGGCCCAGATCGCCGCCGTCGAGATTGGCGAGGCCTGGCTTGCCTCCCGGACGAATTTGCAGCGGAAGACGCATATTGCGAGAGCTGACGCGCTCGACGTCGCCGCGCTGCTGAATCATCGTCAGCAGGATGTCATCGCGTTCGTAGAGGAGTGGAAGTTTGTCGCGGACCTTTTCGAGCTGGAGCGCAACGGTTTGGGCATTTTGCATTTGAGCCATAGTTGGTAATTCCCCTTGGGTTAAGTTTTAAGTGCGGTGGTGTCCGTTACGGACGAGAAAAACCTTTCAGTAACGCTGTTTTCTATTTGCCCGGGCTTGCTGCGGCGTTGCGCTGTCGTGCGATCCTGGCCGCCAGGACAGGCACCTGTACTTTAGGCCGGGCGCCGGTGCTGTACCGGATTTGTACCGCGAGACAATTTCCACAGGTTGGGCGGCGCATCAATTTGTGTTTGATGATAACTTCTCGCAGCTACCCGTCGTCCCCGGGGCCGCTGCAGACGGAGGACTGTCGCCGGAGGGCGTATGAAGCAAGTGTTCGAATACGTGATCCTCGTTCACGTGGTGCTGCTCGTTGCTGTTGCGACTCCGACTTACGCCCAAAATTATTGCGATTCGAGTCAGTCGGTTGCGGTGAAGTGTTACGTGCGCAATGCGGTGGACACGGGCACAGTCACATTGCCCGCGGGAATGACGCTCTCGCAGTATCAAGCCTATGGCGTTGCGGTCCTGCGCATCCTGCAATCGGGACACACTTATTTCCTGGTGTTGGGCGCGGCAACTGCAATCTCCGATGCGATGCCGCCGACCAATAGCGACGGTTCGCCGAATCAAGCCGCGCAGGACGCAGCCGTTAACGCGATCATTGATTCGGCGCTAAGCAATGGGTTAATCACCTTGCCGAGTGGAGTCACCGAAGCGCAGGTGCAGGAATTCGGGCGCGACACAACCGATAAGATGGACACGAACGACGGCGCATCATTCTCGCCCGGCGGTGTGCTGCGCATCATTGATTCGTACATCGTGAGCTATACGGATTCCAATGGGAATGTGAATTGGACGTCGGTGAGCAGCGCGCTAAACACAGTAGTCAGCAATCTCATTGGCACCGGAATGATCAAGCTGACGCCGGCGATTACCTCGGCGCAGGTGTCGCAGTTTGCCGTCGGAGTCGCCCAGGCGATCGAAACGTACAAAACAGCTACCAATAAGAAGAGTTTGTAGTCGCGCGGGGGCCAAACCTCGATCCACATAAACGGAGCGAGGCACGTCGGGAGGGCCGAAGGGCCCTCCCCCTTTTTATTGTGCCCGCCACCCCACCCGCTGGATCGTTCAATTAGAGATTGAGGATGTCGTTGTCGCTCATGCGGCGGTAATCGATGTCCTTGGGCATCAGTGAGCGCGGAGTATCCCCACCAGGATGTCCACCCGCGATATCCACTCGACGCGCGGCCTGGCGCTGGCGTTCTTGGCGCGACTGGGCATTCGCAACAACTCCGGCGGTCCACTCACCTAATACTTTCTTGGCAATCCCCGGCAAGCTTTGTTTGGCGCGGCCCACCACCAATCCGACGATCGCGCGGTGGTTTTCCGGCGTGAGCTGGCCGGTACGAAAGGCCTGGCGCAACTGCTGTCCAAACGCGCGATTGGATTGCAGCGCGGCATCCACTTCGCGATAGATCTCCCCGGTCAATCGGTTGCGTGTGTTCTTCGGCGTGCCCTCGGGAAGCAGGCGATCGAGCTGAGCTTGAATAGACTGGAGGACGCCATCGACGGCCGCGGCATTGGTTTCGTGGAAGAACGCGTGTTCGCGCGCGAAAGAGGCGGGGCTGGCTTCGGCTTCTGGTTTTGCCGTTTCTTGCATGACCTTGGCGAGGCTTGCGTACGCTTGCGGATTGAGACTGCGAAGGGCCTGGGCTAATTGTGTGTGCGATTGCGGATCCTGGCTGAAAAACAGAGCATCGAGCTTGGCAAGATCTGCCGAATGGGCCACCGCTGCACGGGCATCATCAACGGTAGGAAAAATTTCGCGGAAAGTCCGGGCGTCGCGCCATGCCTTACCCAGCTCAGGATTGGAATCAAAGATGGCGCGAAACTCGGGCGGATCATTATCCGGGTGATTCGCTTGCTCCGTAGTTCCCTGTTCTTCTGCTGCGGCTTCAAGATCGGATGGGCCAGGCGCGGTAGAATCTGCGGGCGTCGCGGCAGGGCTCGCGGTGAGGCCCAAGATTTCATCGTCGGTTGGACGGGCGGCCTGAGCCGGTGCTGATGGTGCCGGTGAGGTGTGTGCCATAGGTGCTCCAAGGTGAAACGTTGAGATCTGTTCAACAAATTGCCGAGCAACCTGCTGCAGGCTCGACTCATTGGGTCGGTACTGCCACTAAAGTTAGGTTTTAACGCGCCGATAGGCGTTGCGTGACCGGCAACGGACGGCTGATCAATGGCATTGAGAGCGGTCCGCGAATTGCGCCGCCGCATGAACGGCGCAAGCACCATCGCGTCAAAGTGTCCTTGCCGGTGCGCATTCGGGGTGGCGTAGGCACAACTGACCCGTTTGAAGACATGGTGACGACGATTGACGTGGCGCGGGCCGGCTTGTTAATTCAAACTGCGCGCGGCGGATATTACGTGGGTCAGTCCCTCGAAGTCACTTATCCCTACAGCAGCGACGCGGATGCAATCAATTCTCCGAAGCGCGCCACTGTCGTTCGCGCGTCATCCGCTTCGCCGTTTCATTTTAGTGTCGCTTTGAAAATCGAACTGGGGCGAGCTGACTCGATAGCCACCGGGTCGGCCACGCTGCCGCACCGAGTCGCTGGATCGGTGCACGTGCTGTTAGTGGACTCCGACATTCTCGAAGGTGAGAAGCTGCGCAGCATGCTCGAAGCGGATGGCTACCAGGTCGTGAGTGTCGTCTCCGCTTCTCATGCTTTCGACGTGATTAAGTCCGAAACGCCCGATGTAATCGTGGCCGAGGTCGAATGTGGCGACCCGTCTGGCCACGACCTGTGCGCCATTGTGAAAAAGAGCGAGCGCCACCAACACATTCCCGTAGTCTTGTTGATGCGCTCGGCCGCGCCGGCGGACTACGCAACGAGCCATGAATTGGGCGCGCTGGTCTGCTTGGCCAAGCCGTTCAAGCCGGAACGACTGCGTCACGTAGTGCAACTCGTAGCGCCGCCGCCGGGTGAACGCTCAGCGTACAGCGCGCAATTCAATATCGCGTCGTTCGTACGCACCGAGTAGAGCGTCGCGGATTAGCAAAGCGCTGCACTCACGCAACTCTCGGGATTTGAAGAGTTTGAGCGTCCACGATCCCTGACCAGAGCCCATCAGCAAGGTACCTGGCGCCGGAGGCCATTCCGGTAATCCACAGGCGCGTGCGCAAAAGTTACCCTCCATGACCGAAGTACTATGGCCGAGCGTAGCGATTCCTTCTATAAATAGAATGAGCGTGATGCGCTGACGGCGGTGCTGTGCGCCATTTCGTTTGCGCTCCTGTTCGATGAGGCTCATGTTGCGATGAATCCGACGAAACCAGGCGAGGCCCCGCCACAGCCGGCTGCAACCAACACCGATCGGCGGCGGCGCAAACGCGCCAAAATCACGGCCCAAGTGCATGTACGCGGCGGCATCGGCTCCGTGAATACATTTGAAGATTTGTGCACCAGCATCGACGTCTCGCGCGACGGCCTGCTATTCACCACCATTCGCAAGGATTATTGGGTCGGCCAGGTTCTGGACGTAACCTTCCCCTATTCTTCAGCGGCCACGGCGATCAATACGGCGCAGCGCGCAAAAATCGTGCGCATGTTCGAAAATAAAGATGGTCGCGCGGCCGTCGCCGTACATTTCGAAGCCGCGGCAAATCAGGCAGCCAAAGTACCGGCCAGCGGTCGCACCGCGGCGCAAACGTTCGCTGTGCAAACCATGGTGCTGGCGGTCGAATCCGATGAGCGCCTTGCGGAAACGATGCGCGCGCTGTTGCAGCAGGATGGCTATCACGTCGTAATCGTGAAGAATGCCAAGCAAGCCCTCGATGTGCTGAAGACCGCTATGCCCGCGGTGATTTTGGCGGAATTTGAGGGCGAAGAGCTTGGCGGCCAGGATCTGTGTTTGATCGTTAAAAAAGACGAACGCTTGAAGCACATCCCTGTCATTTTGATCACGCAAGCGGCACAGCCAGCGGACTACTCAACCAGCCACCAGTACGGCGCCGTAGTGTGCATGGCCAAACCGTTCAAGCCCGAGAGATTGCAGCACGTAGTGAGATTGGTGGCGCCGCCCCCGGCGCAGCGCTCCGCATATGGCGCCAAACTAGGCTACGGTCTAGAGCGATCGCTGTAAAACCCCGAGTAAATCTAGAATACCCGGTTGCCACGCTCATTGCGCAGTTGCGAGTTTCTGTCACGGCTGGGCAGCCGTCGGGCCCGAACGAGCCAGGAATTGCTGATGCAGCAGCGCGTGCGCTCTGACATTCGCGTAGCCCGCCGGAGACTCGATCTTAGCAACCTGTCCGCTGTCGCTTGAAAACCAGCGCTTGCACGTCGCCAACTCGACCGCATGATTGTCCGCGAATTGATCTGGGATAATGCTAGGCAACAGCGTTTCCGTGCCCGTCCGCGGATCTCGATGAACGATCGGCTGTTCGGCGACCAATTGCGCGATCTCGCGGAACTGTTTGGTTCGCGATTCTTCGTCGGGAATGACGATATCTTCGAGGCCGATCAGGCGCTTGATCAGCGCCATATTTTCGGGGTGCGAGAGCACTTGCTGCAGTTGCGGATCCGGAGTGGAGAGCAATTGCAGCAGCACGCCCCGCTGTTGTGACCACAATGTCGGGTATTGCTCGTCGGTCTCCGGGAACGAGAACAGATTTCCTTTCAAGTCAGCCAGACGAATCCATTTGGATTCGAACGCCGAGCCTGCGCCAAGCAGCGTTGTTTCCACATCGCTCGGGCGGTTTCTCCGGAAACAATCCACCGCCAGCAACATCACGTCCGCGTGAAAGAATTTCATACGCCGCCACACGAGGCCGATGCGGCCCATGGCCTGGTCGCGCGCCATGGAATAGCCGGCGGCTGTGTCGGTGTTCTGCATCGCGCCGCCAAAGAGCGCCGGAAATGCCCCGGTTAGAAACTGCGCCACCGGCCCCATCAGATTCGCCGCATGCATGGCCAGGTCCGGAGGAATTTGCGCTGGAGCCGGCTGGAAAAATCCCGCGGCCAGCGGTTGCCCTGGCTTGGCACGTGCCGGATAGTGCGCTCCCGGTTCGGCAGTTGTCGATTGCAGAGCGTCGAAATCGAGCACTTCGCTATCCGCATAAATCGGTGGAATACCGTATTCGTAGGTCTCGATTTGGATGTTGGAGAGCGTGTTGAAACGCTCTTGCACCGAAATCAGCGCGTCGCCAAGTGCGGGCCGGCCGCTCGAGCCATCGCCGGGCAAGGCGTGCAGCACGCGCCAGTGATCATCCATGTTTTCACTGCGCGACTCGCAGTAAGCATCGCCCGCGAATGCCACGTAGCAACCATCGGGGAACAGAGCCAGCAGCTCGTCCCGAAGATCCTTATCTTCCAGTTGGTAGAACGACCACGGCCGCAGCCAGGTGCGCTGGAACGTGATCAGATTCATGTTGTAATCGCCGCCTTCGGTGAGCGGGCCGCCTTGCGATTGCGCCAGCCGCGCCAGCCGTTCATATTGCACAGCGCCACTGGCAACCGGGGGACCGATTTTATCGGCCGCCTGCGGATATGCGGCTTTCAGACGGGCCTGATGGATCTCCATGTTCCATTGCAGGAATGGATATTCATGCATTTCGTTGGCCCACGGCGGAGTTTTCAGTTCGAGACCGCCAACGATCGTCACCACCTCCTGGCCATTGGCGACTCGCAGACGCGCGGCTACGGACGGGATGGTTACGAGTTCGGCTGGAATCCAGTTTCCGAGCTCGAACGCTGCGCCGCAATCCGCGCAAAACCCAGGCGGGGGAGGTGGCGGCATCGCGGAACCTGCGGCGGGAATTGAGGCAGGCGGAACGACGCCGCCGGTGGGCGATTCAGGAGATCGAACCGGGTTAGCGTTTCCGCCGGGCGCGGCGACCGCCGCGCCACATTGGCATCGCCAACCCGCAGGATTTAATTGCACTTCCCTGCTTACGACTTCCAACTCGGGATGAAATCCGAAGCGCTGGCCATCCACCACGTAACGCACGTACGCGCCTACTTTGCCGCTGGTCCACAGGTGGAAGGACTCATCGACGATCAAGTTGCCGATGCGGTTGTTGCGTTCGACCAACTGCGCTACTTCCGTCGCTGATTTGGCCGCGGCGATATCCTCTTCCGCCTGTGCCGACTGTGGAAAGAAGCGCACGCGCGGCACGTCCTGCGAAAGCACCGCAATGATCGAAAGGCCGAAAGCTTGATATAGATTGGTGACGAACTCGTAGCGCGGAAGGTCTTCTAGGGAGGTTTCGCTGGTTATCTTCTGCTCGAAAGGAAGATGCCAGTTCTGGTCGCGCTCGCTCCACCACAGATATTGCAAGCCGCGCCAGAATTGATGCGCTTTCTTGATACGGCGGATTTCCTGCCGGCGCGAAAGCTCCGACTCGCTGGTGAAATCCTGCACGATGCGGCGCAGCGCGGATTGCAGGCGTTCGGGAAGAAACTCGTAGTTAGGTCCGTAGGCGGCGGATTCCAGATGCGAAATGGCGTCGCCCGGAGACGCAGGCGCGGATTCCGCGGGTCCTTCTACGGGCACGACAGCGGCATCGGCGGGCGGCGGATCGCCCGGGAAACGAACAGAATCGGTAAGCATGAGGCCTCGAAGATTAATGTGTCTTTACTGCGCGCTTGATCGAATTACTCGTGCGCGTTAAGGTGCATAGCATCGGAATTATCCCGATTTGTGATTTGACGTGCCTCTTCGATTTCCAGGATGCGATTAATCTGCTGCCAGCTCCGGCGGCGGTGCGGATTCGCGGGGAGGACGATTCCAGCCCGCGGGGCCGTTGATTCTGGAGAGCCACAGTTAGTGGGATGAGGTTGTGCACTTGGGTTGAATTTTGCCGCGATTTCGTCGCGATGATGCTCGCGGTTGATCTCGGCTTCCAGGCGCAACGGCGGCAAGCCCGCCACGCTGAGGATGGAATTAACGAGTGCGCGATTTTCAGCGCGAAGGCGCGAAATTTCCGCTTCCAGCGATCGCGTGTACCTCGTCCTGAAAATACGAACGATGCTTTGCTGCCACTTCATCGATTCGGCCGCGGGTGCCGAGCGAAATGAACCGGGCGTCCGAACGCACGCAAATCGCTCTCGGCTTTGCGAATTTGAATGGCGCGGATGGTCGGATCCGCAGACGTGATTCGTTGGGCTAAGAGCTGGTCGTAGGGCGCGCGAGCCAGGCCTCGCGACTGCCGCGATTTCAGGCCGTAGCGGGCACTGTCCGCGGCATCGTCACCATCTACTTTGGCAATATCTTCGATTCGCGCATAATCGCGCACCAAATTGGGCAGCGTGCGAATCAGAGCAGCGCAATTCGTAGTGACCCGCCATTCATTGGCGGCAAGCATTTGATACATCAGCATCCACCCGCCGACGCGATCGTTATCAGCAGGTACTGGCCGCGGCAGGCCGTAAGCGACGAATATATCCCCCATCTGATCGGCAATCGTTGCGGTGTCGCTGTGGCGAGCAAACGCATCCGGCGACAGGTAAATCGCAGACACTTTTTCGCCGCGAGAGAGGTCGCCGATTTTATGGGCCAGGTCGCGGGGCGCAACATGCTGCTCTAGAAATTCGCGGTAAGTAATTGTGAGCGGCTTCGCCGGCGGCAGATGAGAACCGGCCGCTTCATTCGAAGTTCGAGCCGCCGCTTCGGCGGATAAGGGGCCGCTCTCCATGCCGCCCGCTTCTTTGCCGGAGAAATTTCCGCTGTCCGCATCCCGCACCGTTCCCGCCACTGCGCCATATGCATTCGGAATCGCGGTGTGCCAGTGAACAGCGGCCGGATGTTCAAATCCCCAGTCAATCGAGATCCACCGCTGCCACCAGTCCTCGAATGGGATTTGCTCGGCGCGGACCACATGCCGGTTCACACTAAAATTGTCGAAATATTGCCCGGCAAAAATATTCCAATCGCCGTCTAGAAATGCGCGACGCATCGCGTCGGGTAGGGCGGTCAACGTCTTCAGGTACTGGGCGTCGCCGGCATAAATGGGATTGTCGAAGACGCTGGCCGGGATGAATTCGTAATCGTTGGGATCATACTGACCGGCACCATCCATGCCTGCCGGCGGCTGTTTATCTACCCACAGTGCTTTAACCCACGCGTGGCCGATGTTGCCGGGATTCGTGGTGGCGGCCATGCCCGGATGCGAATCCGGCACCGGACAGCGATTGCGAGAAGTCAGGAATTGCCATTGCGTGAGAGAGAACAGCGTCAACTCATCCACGCCGATGAAAAGAAATTCGGCGCCTTGATATTGGTAGATATCATGGTCGGACTGCGAATAGCCGAAGCGCGTAGTCGAGCCGTTACGCCAGGTAACGATGTGCTTGGAGTCGTTGTAATCGATGTAGAGTTCGTGTGGGACATCGCGGCGAAAGTACAGCAGCAGCGAAGATTCGAGTTCCGGAAAAGTGCGCCGCAGCAACAGCGTGTTCGAATGCCGCACCTCGTAGGCGCGCAAGATCGCTTCCATCAACAGCGCTAGCGATTTGCCGGGGCCCGCGGCCCCGCCAAACAGGCGATACTTCGCTCCCGCCTGATGAAATTCACCCTGCCTCGGAAATGGAAAGTAGGGCAGCAGGAATCGCCCGTCGGCGCCCTGAAATACCTTGCCGAGACGAACCTGATCGTACCAGCGGTCTAATTCGGATTGGAGATCGACTGGCATATTACAAGGGCAAGGACCCGAAAGTAGAAATCGGACGCAGAGGCGTGCAGGACGTTATGCACTTCGCAGTTGATGCGGACGGGTCGTTTACGCGCTGGTGCGGATGCGGCGTCCGACGTATAGCGCCGCCGCACCCGCCAGCAGACAAGCGGCAATCGCGGCGTGATGCACGCTCAGCACCGCACCAACAATGAGGCAGCTGGCACCGCCGACTTGAATGGCATAGCCGAGAGTCGATTTTGTGACGGTCATGTGAACCCCGATTGACGTAAATGTATTTACATCCGAAGAAAACCAGAGAGAGAACAGCCCGTACTACGCTTGTTCGCTTCGATTGGGCCGTGGAATGTGATGGATCAGTTGAAAATTGCCTTCCCCCTGATTGTTGGTGTTAGGAGGTTCGAGAATTTTCGCGCAGTCGCGGGCCGCTTCCAGCAGCAGCTTGGCGTCTTGCGTCCCGGTCTTGGCTTCACTGCGTCCAAGCAGCAACTTGTAGGTCTCAGCCAGTTTGAATTCATCTACGCCTTCCGCGCGCAAGGCGTCGCACATTTTCATTCCGCGCCGGCGTCTGCGCCGCGCTGCGGGCGCGGGTTGCGGCTCGTCCGATGCTGGTGTGGCAGCAGGTTGCATTTCAGATGGCGGTACAATGTCGGGCTTTTGGGGCATGAGATTTTCTCGTTTCGCAGGGAGATTAATTGACGTGAGCGGCTAGGCCAGGATCTGGACAGTCACGCCGCTGCCGCCGGTGATGCTGGTTAGCTTGGCGCGCAGGAATTTGGCATTTACAGTCATTACGGTGCGCGATTCCCCGGCCGTGACTGTGCTGGTATCGATCGTCTGGTATTGCGCGTCCACGTCGTTCATAGCCGCCTGCAACGTAACGCTGACGGCGCTCGGAGCACTGGCATAGATCGTTTGCCACGAAACCGCGCGGCCTTGCGCCGGAAAGCCCGAATAATCCGGCAGCGCAAACTGCTGGCTCGCCTGCCCCGAGGCTGGAGATTCGGCATTGAAGGCCAGCGCCACATCGCCGGGGAAGATTGCGTAGGGCGGATTTTGGGCGTTGTAATTGGGCATAAGACCTCCGGAAGAAATTAACGCGGCGCGAAAAACCAGACTACGACGCCTGCGTCATGATCGAACTTGGGAGCAGGTTAAAGCCGGGAAGGTTTCGACTGCAGCTTGTTACACAATTCGAGATTACAGTTAAAACTTATACCAGAACGTTGAATACTTGTCAAGTACTTCTTTATAAAAGAAATCTAGTTTCGGTGAAAAAAGCGATCTTCTTCAAAATTGATGGCGTTCGCGGCAAGCCATACTCCGTGCCGCTACCCAACTCGTTACTTTTCGAAACAATTTGGGAAGCACGCTCCACAGCCAACTGCACGACGATGCCTTACTGTTGCGGCGGTTGCGCGTTTGCCGGAGGCTGAGTCGGTGCTGGTTGAGCTTCCTGATCCTTCCAATGCGGGGGCCGCAGGGTGAACTTCACGCCCTGTTTGGCGTTCTCGTCCACCGTGCGTTGTAGATCCAGCGCATCAAGATCGATGGCGTTTGCACCACCGTAGGACGTTACGTAATGCAGCCGGCCGTTCTCCAGCCAGTAATCTGTCACGCCATAGCTCGAGCCATCTTTCAGATAGAGGACGGTAACATCCGGCCCCGGCGTAGGCGCTGGCGCCCCCGGCGGCGCTACAGCCTCGTCCTCAGTCGGCTCGGCGTAGGATCCCATATCGTTCGTATCGGTATAGACGTTCCCGGTGAAGTTGTAATAGCTCCCAGCGGGATAATATCCGTATCCCGGATAGAAATACCCATAACCGCAGGGATCGTACGGATAGCCGAAGCCGTAGCCGTAATCAAAGCCGAAGCCGAAGCAATCGCCAAAAAATGCGCCCGGGAAAAATCCGAACGGAAAGAAACCGCCGAAGAAGATCCTGCGGTGGTTAAAGCCCAGGGGTGGGCGCCTACCAATGATACGCGCTGGGCGACTTGCGAGCGACGCCGAGGGTATCGGACGGCGATTTACGGTCACCGAATTGCCCCGTGCCGAACCCCCGCCGCGCGCAACGAAGGTGCCTCCAGGCGCACGCTGCGACGCCATCGGTTCGCTGCGCGGCAACAAATTCGTCGTCAAAAGGTAGGACTTTTCGCTGCCACTGCCATTCGCAGGTCCTTCTTCCCAGAGATAGCCGCGCATACCCAAATTCTTCGGAGTTTCGGGACCGACGCGGTTGTTCGTATAACCGGGCGTGGCTTCCCATACGTAACCCGGTTGGGCTACGTGCACGGGTTCAGGAGTCCGCTGGTTTGCGCCCCGATTAGCGCCCGGAGCAAAGCTGGGAGATGGCCTGCTTCCGCTCGGAAGGTGCCCCGCCGGGCTGCTTGTTGCGTGCGGTGCGGGGGCGTGAGCGCTGCTTGGATGCGATCCGCCCGAAGGATGAACTCCGCCAGATGGATGCGCCCCGCCAGAATGGCCGCCTCCCCCTCCTCCGGAGTGACCGCCGCCTCCGCCACCACCGTGCTGCAACGCTAGTGCTGGGATTAAGCCGGCAAGGAGAAGCACCGCGAGGAGTTTGGCCGCGTCCCGGAAGGCGCGCTTGATGATGCGCCTCGCTTTGGGGGTCTTGTGGCCCCTAGAAGGCCGAGCTTGCACGAAGAGCGCCATGAGCGACTCCCTCCGGGAACGCGTTCGATTCTATACATTGGACGTGTGGGAGCGCAACAGAGTTGCGTGTCTCGTCTCGTCTACGAGAATTTCCTCGACGGGCCTGAATTATGGCCTTCCGAACGACGTTGCCGCTTCCTCGCCCAACATCCGACCCTAGGTGGGCGTGGCCTTGGATTTTCGTACTTTCGCCCATAACGCAGCTCCTAACAGGATAGATGCCAAACTCGCGGTCTGCGCGTTGGTCATACCGAAGAAACTGCGCGGATTGATACGAATGAATTCCACCAGGAAACGCGCCGCGCCGGTAAAAATCAAGTACCCGGCAAAAACGAACCCGGGAGCCAGCGCTGACGCGCTTGAGCCGTCAATCCGGCCTACCCGGGAAGTGCGCAGTTTCATGCCCTGTCCCTTATCGTCTCCGCCTGTAGCCTTGATCGGGGTCGCGGCTTGTTTTGCACCCAGGCGCCACAGGATCCATGCAATCAGAACTGCTCCTAGAAACTCATAGATTGGCGTGGGATGCACGCGCTGCGTCGTAGGGACCACGCCATTGGGAAAGCTCATGGCCCAGGGCAGGCTCGAGGGTATGCCGTAGTCGCCGTCACCAGACAGCAGGCAGCCAATGCGGCCGATGCCATAGCCGAGAGCCGCTGCGGGCGATGCTGCGTCAAACAACGTAAGCAAAGGAATGCGATAGCGATAGCCCAAATACATGAAGGCCAACAGACCGGCAATCAGACCGCCGAACCAGGCAAAGCCGTAGCTGGTAAATAGCTGCCCGAGCGGATCGGCGAATAATTCGCGCGGAGATTCGAAGACGTGATAAAGCTTAGCGCCGACCATTCCGGCGAGCGATGGAATGGCCACCAAAGTCTCAGCCTCGACTTCGATGCCCCGGCGCTTCAGATCAGCGCGCATCACGAAGAACGCGCAAATCATCGCCGTCGCCACCATCAGGCCGAAAGTCGGTAGCGTGATCGGACCGAGATGAAGAAACGGTATCATCGCAGCCTGAGTATAGCGTAGAGGCCCGTCGTCAGAGGCGTTGAAACTCGGCACCACCGAATGCCTATCTAAGGCTCGGGAGCATCGAACGTGAATACTGTGATTCAGGATCTGCGTTACGGCTTGCGAATGCTTTCGAAAACCCCAGGATTTGCGGCGGTTATTGTGCTTACGCTGGCACTCGGAACTGGAGCGAATACCGCGATTTTCTCGGTAATTCATCCTGTACTGCTGAAGCCGCTGCCCTACAGGGCGCCGGACCAGCTTGTCGCACTGTTTGAGACCGAGTCAGCGGAAGGGCAGTTCCCCCTGACTGGCCAGGATTTTATCGATTGGCGGCACGACAATCGCACATTCCAAGATATGAGTGTTTACACCTATCCGATGAGCGCAAGCGCGGCCGGTGCAGGCACTCCTGAGGAAGTCAGTATCGTCCGTGCACAAGCAAATTTCTTTTCCCTGTTGGGTGTGCAGCCTCAGATCGGGCGCAGCTTTGTCGATGGCGAGGACACTGCCGCGAACTCACACGTCGCCATCCTCAGTAATGCCTTCTGGCAGTCGCACTTTGGCGGAAAGCGCGATGCCCTCGGAAAGCAAATGAGCGTGGATGGAGTGTCCTACGCGGTGGTCGGCGTTATGCCTGCATGGTATCGCGTTCCGGCCACGGCGGATATTTGGGTGCCGATTGACATGGCGCCAAAAGAGCTAGGCCCACGCGGCGAGCATTATTTGCGAGCTCTCGGGCGATTGAAGCCTGGCGTAACTCCGCTGCAGGCACGCGACGATTTGAAGGTGCTGGCGGCCGTATACGAAAAGCAGTTCCCGGACAGCAACAAGAATGTCTCCGCGATCGTAATTCCCCTGCGCCAAGAGTTAATCGGCGACTCAACCACTCAACTTTGGACAATGTTCGGCGCGGTGTCTCTGGTGCTGTTGATTGCCTGCGCGAATGTGGCCAATTTACTGCTGGCGCGATCGACGCGGCGGCAACGGGAGGTGGCTCTGCGCGGCGCGATTGGAGCGACACGCGGCCGCTTGGTGCGGCAATTGTTGACCGAAAGCGTCCTCGTATCGCTGCTTGGAGGTATCGCTGGAATCGTCCTTGCCTATTACGGCGTAGATCTGTTGCGCACCGCGAAAGGATTCAACGTCGTACAGCCAAACCCGATTCAAGTCGATACGGTGGCGCTGGGCTTTAGCTTGTTGGTGAGCATCGCTGTCGGCCTGCTTTTTGGCTTGGCACCTGCCTGGCAGATTTCGGAAATCAATCTCGCGGATTGGCTGAAATCGAAGGGCACCGGCACCTTGGGTGTAGGCGGCCGCGGGCGTTACTTGCGGGACGTCCTGGTCGCTGGTGAAATCGCGCTTTCACTGGCCTTGTTGATTGGGGCCGGCTTGCTTTTGCGCACGTTTGCAAATTTGCGCGCTGTGGATCTGGGGATTCATGGGGACAACGTCCAGACTGCGTTTTTCAGCCTGCCACAAAGCAAGTACAACACCTACGACAAGTCCTTTCAATTTGCTTCGCGCCTGCTTGAATCCCTGCAAGCATCTCCGGGCGTGAAATCAGCCTCTCTTTCCACCGCCGTTCCACCTGACGAAGGAAGCAATGGCTACGTCACGATCCCTGGGCGCGGAATGGGCCATATGGAAGGGCCTCTAGTGGCCTGGAATTACATCTCGCCGGATTATTTCCGGACTATGGGAATTCCCTTGCTCCGCGGGCGCACATTCACAGGTCAGGACATCGCTCGCGAAGCCGAAAATCAGCGCAGCCTGCCGAGGTATAACGACGACCCGAAAGCCTACGATTCGGCCGCGGGGAAATTGCAACGAATCGCGGTTATCAGCGACAAGATGGCTCGGGAATTCTGGCCGGGCGAAGAACCGGTCGGAAAAGTGTTCGAGCGCGGCTCGAGCGTGTACCGAGTGATCGGGGTAGCGGCCACGACGCACAACAATGGCTTGAGTGCCGCGCCGATGGCGGAAGCCTACTTCCCGGTGTCGCAACAATTCTCCGGCGAGCGCGATTTCTTTTTTGTGGAAGTCCAGAGTCCGGGGCCTCCGGCCGGGGTAGTCTCAACGGTCCGCGCGCGGCTGAAGGATCTCGATCCGGCGTTGGCGATGTTCTCAGTGCAGACCATCTCCGAGCGGATCGCATCCGACATGACCGATACAAGCTACCAGACGAGGCTGCTGGGCGGCATGGCCGCGCTGGCGATGTTGCTTGCGGCAGTCGGGACTTACGGAGTGATGGCTTACGCTGTGAGCCAGCGCACAAACGAAATTGGCATTCGTGTGGCGCTCGGCGCGCAGCGTACGGACATCCTGCGCATGGTGCTGAAGCAAGGCATGCTTCTCGTGGTCGTGGGAATTGGCGTCGGTTTAATTGTGGCGTTCGTTGCATCACGCGTCATGCGCGACATGCTATTCAACGTGGCGCCCACCGACGCATTAACGTATGCCGGCGTCTCGCTGCTCCTAGCCGCCGTTGCTTTCGCGGCCTGCTACATTCCCGCCCGCAGGGCAATGAAGGTCGATCCCATGGAAGCGCTGCGTTATGAATAAACTCGACCTAAAGAAGGAGCAAGGCCGTGCTTTGAGTGCTAAACCCAACCCTTACTTTTGAATAGGCGGTAGCCCGAGACTGTCAGCGCGGCGAGTTGCACGAACAGCAGCAGGTCAGGCTCGGTGAAATTGAAGCAAGCTTTGCCTTGCTTGTGCTTCTTCAGTTCCGGGGATAACTCCTTCTCAAGCTCAGGGCACATGTAAAACGGAAACAGGTGAAAGCTGACGTAATTCTTCTGGACGATTACGGCTGCCGAAATACATCGGCTTGCCCTTGTAAGTCGGCTCCAGCGAGACCACTTCGTAATTCCCCGGCAAATCTTTGGTAACGCGCAGCTTGCCATCGAATTCGCTGAGAATCGTGCGCAGGGCCGCAAATGTCGCTAGCGAGCCGGGCGATGAGTTTTTCAGCACCGGCACTCGCGCGGATTTCCTGGGCGATGCAGCTTTCTTGCGGGTGGCAGGCTTTTTCGTCGAGTTCCGCTTAGTTTTCACGGCCGGAATTGTACCGCATCGTAGCGGGAATTCCATGCGTGTTTGTGGTCTCGAGCATGACTGCGATTTAAAGTCGTTGAGCAATCACAAATGCTGATCGAGGAATTTCAACGTCTCGTGCCAGGATATCACCCTGGCTCTCGCAGTGGCTTCCGGAGCGCCCCCAAAGGCAAAGCGGAAACCGAACGTAGGGATTCTTGAAACGAGAGTCGTGGCGGGCGTGTGTGGCAACCTGAGCGCGTGGCCGGATCCAGGATTCTTGATGTGACGCACGGCGTATCCGAATTTAGCGGCGGCCAGGCGGGCTTCGATTTCTTCAGCCATCGGCTCGGACGGCCAGATCAAATCGGCGGCGGCGGAGACCAGCAGAATCGGACCTTGAATTTTCTCCACCGGAATCCGCGCGCGTTCGACTGCCTGGCGGTGTTTGAGCGAGTCGCGATGAAGATTCACGAAGCGCACGGGCTTGCGGAAAGCGATCAGCCGAGCCGCAGTCCAGATGCGAAACCAACTCAGATGATAGGGCACGAACGGCAAGGGCTCACCGCGATACGTCCAGGACGAGCGACGCCCGTCGCGCGACTGCGTCGTCGATTCGCCGCCTTCCGGCGGCCGTCCGGTGCCTTGCCACACGACGTGGCCCGGCACAATCCCCACGATGGCCCTCAGCAATGGAATACGCGACGCCAGCAGAAGGGCCAGTTCCCCGCCCCGCGACGTGCCATGTATCGCGAAGCGTCCAGCGTCAACTTCAGGCTGCCGGCCCAGCCAAGCGATGGCGCTTTCGAAATACTCGAGCGGAATGCTATTGAGTGACGCCGGAAGCGGATCGAAACCGAAGTAGGGCAGCGCCAAGGCCGCATAGCCGTGCGCAGCGAGCGCAGCCGCAATCTCCCAATCGAGCCCACCGCCCGATCCGCCGATGGTGATGACGGTCGGAAGGCGGCCATTTGAGCGAGGGCCGACGCGTTTAACGGCTCTCCGCAGGAGGCAGGAAAAGCAGTCCGGCGAGGCCATTCTCCTCAACCGTACGAATCACCGTGCCGGGCGCAACGAAGTGACGTTCGAGACGAGCCCGTGATATGCGCCGCTGGCTCTCGCAGGACGCTTCGATCGTGATCTCGCTGGGCGTCAACTCCTTCTTTAAGTACTGATCGAACTGGCCGGCATCGCCGGAATTGAGCGTCAAGCGACCAAAACAAACCCATGGGATCCACGCCGCGATAAGAACCGGCTTGCGGAGCGTCCTTCCCCAGATCGAGGCTGCCGTCAGGCCCCGCAATGAAATCGGCGTGCGATTCCCAGCGACGTGCGGAATCGTCCAAAGTCCAGGCCAGAAGCCGCACGCGTCCACCAGGCGGTGCGCCACAAACGCGAATGCGCACATCGGCGTCAACAAACGCCGGATTTGGCGCGATTGATACTTCCATCTCCCCCAAGGACATAGCAGCGGCCCCAAAACATAATACGATGCCGAGAGGGAATGTCTTCGCCGTCACTCCGATAGCGACGGCGCTAAGTCGAAACCGAAGCGGTTAGCGACTCACGTCGTCGACGAGGCTTTTCCTCCGGATTTTCGGGACAAAGGCGCTGCTTCTCGCGCATTTCCCAGTAGCAGAATGAGACGACATGCGCAATTAAGCTCTTGAAATTGAGGCAGATGTATGCTAATCTGTCGTCGCGTTTGTTGCTCTTGTGTTTGCTTTTGACGCAGTATTAAGGCTGCAAGGCAACGTGCCGAGCAGCCTTTTTTTGTGGACTAGAGGCGAACCAGCGCGCAAATAGCTTTATAATCAACGAGGTAACACTGAAGTGAAAGAACAAGGAACTGTGAAGTGGTTCAACGCCAGCAAGGGATACGGTTTCATCCAACGCCAGTCCGGGGAGGATGTTTTCGTCCACTTTTCGGCGATCCAGGCCGAGGGCTACAAGTCCCTCAACGAAGGCCAGGCCGTCGAATTTGAAGTCAAGAAGGGCCCAAAGGGCTTGCAGGCCGAGAACGTAGTCAGCCTCTAGTCTCTGACAGGCGGGGCGCCCTATCCAGGTCGCCCCGCTTCTTCTCAAGCAAGGCAACAGCAGGGCAACAAATCGCACGACCCAGCCTCTTCTAATAAGCACGGCCTACTAGGAGGACTCAATGCAGGTACTGTCTGAAGGTCAGGTGGTACGCCACGATATCTATGGCAACGGGATCGTGACGGAATCAAATTCTGAGCGCACTATGATCGATTTCGACGATCACGGAATGAAGAAGTTCGTCACAAGCATCTGGGTAGCCGAATTGATCGGCGAAGCCCCGGAGAAGCCCGTCAAGCCGCGGCGAGGCGGCCGGCGGAAGAAGTCAGCCACGGCGCAGGTGAAGGCTATGGCCAAGGCAGCTGCCGCGAAGGGCTGAGTTCGCGCGGCACCTAAGCCAGATTGAAATTTGAAGGCCCGCTCCGAAAGGGGCGGGCCTTTTTGTTTCTGGTCTTCGGCTTTTCCACGACGCCAACAGAAACAAAACAGGCGGCCGGAGGAACAAGGCCGCCTGTTCGTTCAATAGCGAGACTGGTCGTCCCCTTAGAACACCAGCTTCGCTCCGATTTGCAGTTGCCGCGCACCGGTCGAGCCGTCATTTTGGCCGATCTGCACGGTGGACTCGCCGTAAATCGGCGAGAAGAGGTTGTTGTCGGGTTTCGCGAAGTGAACGTGGTTGAAGATGTTGTAGCTTTCGAGCCGCAGTTGCAGTTTGACCCGCTCTCGAATCGCCGTTGTTTTCGCCAGAACGAAGTCCCAGTTATCCATCCCGGAGGAGAAAAACTGGTTGCGCCCAACGTTGGACGGCACGCCGAAGGCGGGAGTCGTCGTAAACACGGACGCCGGAGGCGCTGTGAACGCTTCGTCGGTGCCGGAAACGCGGTGGATACTGCCGACAACCGTAGCGCGATCGGCAAGCCCAGTGTGGAGCGTGTCAATCACGCCGTTGGCTGGCCCGTTGTCGTCCGAATTGTACACGTCGTACGGCAGGCCGGTCTGAAGTGCAGCGATTCCGCTTAGCTCCCAGCCTTCGAATGCTCGGCCGGCGAAGCCATTGTTCCAGCGTGAAGTGCCGCGGCCAATCGCTGGCTGGTACACGAAGTTGAAGACGCCCCGATGACGTACGTCTGTGCCGGAATTGCCGTATTCGCGGAACAGCGCGAAGGAATCCCGCGGGAAATTCTGGTTACCAAGTGTTGGCACCAGAGGATCCGAGGAATTGTCCAGCGCGTGCGAGTAGGTGTAAGCGAATTGCGCCAGCAAACCGTGCCAGTTGTGCGTGCTGATCTGCGTTTGCAGCCCGTCGTAGAAGGACTTGCCGCTGGTTTCGTCCACGAAGGCGTGGAAGAACGCGTTGTTGTTGACTACCGCGGTTGCGCCTTCGTAGAGATTGTTAAACTGCAGGGCGGATGCCGGGATGCCGCTGGCCAGCGCTGCTGCGATGAGCGCAGGCTGAGGCGGATTGCCATCGACGACTCGCAAGATGCGCGTGCCGTGATTGCCGATGTAATTCACGTCGATGCTCAAGTTGTGGCCCAAGTCGCGCTGTATGCCGAAGTTCCACGTCACGACGCGCGGTGGCCGAATGTTTTGTGCGAACAGGTCGGGGAAGATAAACGCCCCGTTGTTCACTACCGGGTTGAGCGACTCGTTCGGAGGAACTGCGGAGCCGGTAAGAGTCTGACTCCCACCAGCAAAGTTCTCGAACGTCGGCTGGAACGGCGGATTTCCGCGCGCATCTTCGACCAGGTTGCCGTAAACGCGATCGCTGAAGACGCCGATTGCACCTCGAATCGAAGTCTTGCCGCTCTTAAACGGATCCCATGCAAAACCGAAGCGCGGCTCGAAGTTGCGGTGGTAGTCGGTCCACAGCGACGGATCGCCCGGGCCCACCGGCGTAAATGTGAACGGAGCGTCGCCACTGGGGTCCTGGAACAAAGTCGACAGCTGGCTGTGCACCTCGTAGGGAACTCCGTAGTACTCCCAACGTAGACCATAGGTCAGAGTCAAATTCGGCAGGATCTTCCAGGTGTCCTGACCGTAGATGCCCACTTCGTGCTGGCGGAAACCGAGCAAGTCGGTCGGGGTGCGCACATTGGCGGAGTTAATGTACTGAGTCTGCGCCTGCACGGCAACCAGCCCAAAAAGAGTGGATGCCATGTTCTCAAGTTGCGCGCTATCGACGGTTGGCGCTACGCCGCCGAGAACAGAGATACCGAAGTCGGAGAAGTTAGCGAACGTGAACTGTTCACGGGAGCCGAAGCTGGTGAAGTTATTCGAATACACGTCGCGGAATTCCCCGCCCCACTTGAGCGTGTGCTTACCCACGATCTTGGTCATGTTATCGAGGGTCTGGTAGGTGCCCTGAAAGCTGTTTTGCGCGTCCGTATCGCCTAGCGGCTGGCAGCCGAACGTAGTGATGTTCGATGGTCCGAAGTCCGCGCCGTTGCCGAACGGATCCTGGAATCCGATGCTGTTAAACGCTGAGGTCCCGTCGCATCCGAAGAACAGGTGCGCACGGTTGCCGCCGAAACGAAAGTCATTGATAAAGGACGATCCGATCGTCGAGGTCAGACCGACGGATAGCGCCTGCGTTCGCTGCGCCGTGGCGACGGCACCGAGGTCGCCTGGCAAAGTATCGGTGTGAAATGCGTTGGGATCGTGCGCCCAGTTGAAAATGTAGCGCACGAAGAGGTTGTTGTTACGCCCCAGTTTTTGATCGAAACGAAGAGTTGCGTCCTCGTTTTTGGCGACCGAGGGGCTTGGGAAGAACAACGTGCCTGTGACTCCGTCGCCGTTCTCGATGCTGGGAAGCGGATAGAAGGAAAAAATCTTCTGAATCGTTGGATCGAGCGCAAGCCCGAACGGGTTGTTGGCAGAAGCCGGTGTCGAGATGTCGATTGCCTGGCTCGCACCCGTCTGCGGATTGGTATATGTGAACATGCCCGTGCGGAAAGCCGCGTTCGGAACGACCGAGCTGTTTGTCAGCGTGGTGTTGAAACGATCGCCCTCGTAGTTCAAGAAGAAGAAAGAACTATCCTTCTTGATCGGACCACCGAGCGATGCACCGTAGAGATTGCGTACGTAGGGGTTTTTTGCCGCCACGTCGCCTGTTACGGGGTCGATCTGGTGATTAAAAAAATCGCGCGCGCCGAGGGCGTCCCAGCGGCCGAAGTAGTAGACGTCGCCGTGGAAACTGTTCGTGCCGGAGCGAGTAATAACGTCAACCACCGCGCCATTATTGCGGCCGTATTCCGGCGCGAAATTGTTGGTCAACACACGAAATTCCTGCGCAGAGTCCGGATTCTGTGACGTCAATCCGCCTAGATTGCCCGGGACATCCGCGTCGTTGTTGTCCACACCGTCGAGCAGGAAGTTGTTATTGCGTTCGCGGCCGCCATTCACCGATACGCCGCCTTCCGCGTCCGTTTGCACCACACCAGTGCTCAGCAGCACGAGTTGGTAGGGATCGCGCAGGATCAGAGGCAGCTCGGTCATCTGCTTTTCTTCGATGACGTTCGAAATCGTGGCGTTCTGCAGTTCGACTGTTGGAACCGATTGCGCACTCACTTCCACCGACGCCGAAACGGTGCTCACTTCCAGCTTAATATTTAGTGTGAAGTTCTGATCCACCACTAAGGTGACGTTGTTGACGTCCACTTTCTTAAATCCATCTTTGGCTACCGATATGTTGTACAGGCCAGGCAGCAACTGCGGGATTGTATAAGTACCTTCTGCCGTGGATTCCGTGGTCCGATCGCTGTTCGTGTTTACGTTGTGAACTGTTACGGTGGCCTTGGCTACCACCGCACCGGTGCTATCGACGATCGTGCCGGTGACTGTTGCGTCCTGCGCGAATGCGGAATTCGATGCCGCCAGCGCCACCAACAACAAGAAGACGAGCCGCGCCGCTCTTGAGAAGTGCTTCCACCCCACTGTTCCTCCCTTACGCCCCGACCGGGTAGCGATGCCTGTCCTCGCGTGCGCGAGGCAGATGCACCCCGGTTCGGCTCGGATTTGTGCAGTTGGGTCTCCAGGGGACATGAATCGATATAAAGCGTCAGTAAGTCGCGTAAATTCTGCCGATTGGCATGGGTATAAATTTAGGCGCAATGAGTGGGAACGGAGGCACTAGGCCGGGCCTACAAAACCTCACATATGAATCTCTATATGGCGGAGAAAGCCGCGGAAAATAAAAAGCGGGCGTCTTTTCAGGCGCCCGCCTGGTTGAAATTCTGTCGCGATCGAGTTTAGAAGTTGATTCGGCCGCTAATCTGTATTTGGCGTGCGCCAGTGGAGCCATCGCTCTGACCAACTTGCGAAAGCGACAGCCCGAAGTTGGCATCGCCAGTATTGTTCACTGGCTTTGCGAAATGCACGTGGTTGGCGATGTTGTAAGACTCAATCCGAAGCTGGAATTTGACATGTTCTGTAATCGAAGTGTTCTTAGTCACCGCCAAATCCCAGTTGTCGAATCCCGGTCCGTAGAAGAAGTTCCGCGCCACGTTCGACGTGACTCCAAAGTCCGGAACTGACGCGAACGCCGATATCGGCGGCCCGGTATGGGTTTCATCCGTGCCGGAAGGATTCTTCAGACTGCCGACAACAGTGGCACGATCGGCAGAGCCCGGTGTGCAGCGTGTCGAACGGCTGGAAGATGTCATATGGCGACCCGGTTTGCATCTGACCGATGCCGCTGACTTGCCAGCCCTCGAAGATCCGGCCCGCAGCCCCGTTATTCAAACGCGCCGAACCACGACCGAACGGCAGGTTATAGACGAAGTTGATTGAGGCACGCTGTCTGGCATCGAAAGGTGAGTTGCCGTATTCGGGTCCCAGATTGAGAGAATTGACCGGATAGTTTCCATTTCCAGCAGTCGTGACCAGCGGATCGCTGGCATTGTCCAAAGCGTGCGAATACGTGTACGCAAGCTGAATCAGCATTCCATGGAAGTTTCGCAAGCTGACTTCGCTTTGCAGACCGTCGTAGAAAGACTTGGCTGTGGTCTGATCTGTGAATGTGTGTTCAAAGGCGTTGTTGTTGACGGGGTCAAATGGCAACACGGCCGAGGGTTAGCTCTCGCACCGAAATATAGATTACCGAATTGCGTGGAGGTGCATGCAGCGGGAACTCCCATAGCCAGATGAGCTGGTTTACGAGGGCCGGCTGCGGCGGATTGGCGTCTAACACGCGCAGAATGCGCGTGCCGTGGTTACCGACATAGTTCACGTCGATCGTAAGGTTGTGAGTGATTTCCCGCTGCATACCAAAGTTCCATGTCACTACGCGAGGCGGCTTGATATTGGGAGCGAACAAGTCAGGGAAAATCCCCGAGCCGTTGGGAACAACAGGGTTTAGGCTCAAATTCTGAGGAACGCTGAGCGACGAAACTGTCTCCGACGCGCCGATGAGGTTAAAAAGGCTCGGCTGGAACGGCGGGTTACCTCGAACGTCCTCGGCCAGGTTGCCGTAAACGCGGTCGCTAAACACCCCGATCGCGCCCCGGATGGCCGTGCGTCCGCGTTTTGAACGGATCCCAGCTAAATCCGAAACCGTGGTTCGAAGTTACGATAGTAGTCGGAGTAAAACTGAGCGTTACCCGGCCCCACCGGCGTGAAGGTGAAGACGCCGCTGGGCCCGAGAACGGCGTGGGTTCTCAAAGAGCGTCGAGGTCGCGTTGGGATTCTCAAAGAGCTGTCCGAGGTTCGAGTGGACTTCGTACGGTACTCCGTAATATTCCCAGCGCATGCCGTACGTTAAGGTCAAGTTCGACAAGATCTTCCACGTGTCCTGGCCATAAATCGACGTCTCGTGCTGGCGGAACCCCAGCAAATCGTTCTGCAACCGCTGGTTGGCATTGTTAAAAAACTGGGTCTGCGACTGCGTGGACACCAAGCCGAGCAACAAGCTCGACATGTCCTCGATCTGATTGAAATAACCGTTGGCAGGTTCCGGTACTGCGGCCGGCGCGAGATTGAAATCGGTAAAAATGTTGAAGTCCACGGCAGCGCGCGAGAAGAAGCTGGTGAAGTTATTGGAATAGACGTCACGGAACTGGCCACCCCATTTCAGCGTATGCCTTCCCACGACTTTGCTCATATTGTCCCAGGTGTCGTAGGTGCCCTGGCGGCTGTCCTGCTCGTTGGTATCGCCCAAGGAACCGCAGCCAAAGCCACTCAGGAACGGCAAGCCATAGTCGGGGCCGTGTCCCACCTGGTCCACAAGGCTGGGATCGATGCCGTCAAACGTGCTGACGCCGCTGCAGAGGAACACCAGATTGGCACGATTTGCGCCGAAGCGCAGATCGTTTGTGAATGTAGAGCCGATGGTTGAAGTCAAACCAATGGCCAGAGATTGTGTCTTCTGCGGGGATCCGATGGCTCCGAGGTCGCCCGGCAAAAAGTCGGTGTGGAACGGGTTGGGATCGTGGAACCAGTCAAAGAGATAGCGAACAAACAGGCTGTTGTTCTTGTTAATCCGGTGATCGATCTTGATGGTCGCGTCTTCGTCCTTCTCGCGCGATGCGCTGGGGAAGAATAAAGTCCCAGTGACTCCGTCGCCGTTTCCGACGGTAGGCGTGGGATAAAGCGCCAATATCTTCTGAACTATAGGATCCAGGCCCACCGGAGTGGCATTGTTCCCACTTAGTGGAACTGTGAGATTGACCGGATACGAAGCGCCATCGACCGGGTTGGTGTAAGTGAAAATGCCGGTCTTAAACGCACTCGTCGGCACCGTGGACTCATTGGTTAGAGTCGTTACGAAGCGATCGCCTTGATAGTTGATGAAAAAGAACGTCTTATCTTTAATGATCGGCCCGCCCAATGAGGCGCCATACAGGTTGCGGACGTAAGGATCTTTGGGGGCAACGTTGCCGGTCAGCGGATCGATCTGGTGGTTGAAGAAATCGCGCGCTCCCAGAGCATCCCAGCGGCCGTAGTAGTATGCGGTGCCATGGAACGAGTTGGTTCCACTGCGCGTAATCACGTCGATGATCGCACCATTGTTGCGGCCGTATTCGGGCGCGAAGTTGTTGGTGATCACGCGGAATTCCTGCGTCGAGTCCGGATTCTGGGTGGTCAGGCCGCCCAAGCTGCCGGGGACGTCCGCGTCGTTATTGTCCGTGCCATCCAACATAAAATTGTTGTTGCGCGTCCTGGTGCCGTTGGCGGAGATACCGCCGAAGTCATCGGACTGCACGACGCCGGGCCCTAGCAGCACCAGCTGATAGGGGTCGCGCAAGATCAGCGGCAGGTCATCCATCTGCTGTTGCTCAATTACGTTCGAGAGCTGCGCCGTCTGCAAATCAACCTGGGGGACCGCTGCGCCCGACACTTCGACGACCTGCTTGACCGTGCTGACTTCCATCTTCACATTCAGCGTGAGGATCTGATCGACCGTCAGGGTGACGTCCGTGTATTGAACGTCCCGAAATCCGGACTTCGACAACGTAATCGTGTATTTGCCCGGAGGGACGTCCACAGAGAACGAGCCCGCCGCGTTCGTATCCGCGCTGTGGTCAACTCCAGTGTCCACACTATGGATCGTCACGTCGGCCTTCAGCACTGCCGCCCCGGACTGGTCGGTTACCGTACCCGTCACAGTCGATTTCTGGGCCATCGCAAGACCCGGCAAGAGCGTTGCGAGTACCGCGAAAAGCGCAAATCTCAGCACAGATTTCGTCTTTGAGGACACTGACCCCTCCCCAGGAGCGCTCAAAAGTTCGATTGGCAATGTTGTTTGAATAGACTACGCCCCAGTCGTGCACGCTAAGTGCACTTTCAGTACCACCTCCTGTGATGAGCTTTACCCTTTGGAACACGCTGGAAACAAAGCGGTTAGTCATCCGCGGAAGTCCGAGTACCAACGCTATCTTCAATTATCCACAGATTTTATAAGCCATAGGATATGGAAACTGGAATCAGTAGTCGCCGCAATTAAGCGCTAGGTAGGCAGAAAGACTGTGAACCCAGGATCGCGCTCGGACGAGTTAATGAGTGGTCGCCGACCCGCAGCAACCACTATCCCGACGCTTTGGGCCGCATAGTTGGTTACGCGGGAACCATCTTGTGACGGACAGCGTAACCTACCAGATCATTCAAGGTGCTGATTTGCGGCTCTTGCATGATGTTGTTGCGGTGCGGTTCGACGGTGCGCGTGCTGATGCCCACCTGGGAAGCAACTTCCTTGTTGCTAACAGGGCACTTTGACGTTTCCTGCTCGCGCCGGGTGAGCCGCGCCAGAGGGATTTTGCCGTGTGAACCGCGCGGTGAAGTAGGGATTACGTAGATTACACGCAGTAAGGCGGCCGAAATAGAAGATCTCCTTGAAGCGCGGCGTGAAGAACGGCCCGTCGTCGCGGACGGGGCGCTCCCTTCGAGTAGGTGTTCGTCGGCGTCGGATTTCAGGATGTAGGCGCGTGGGCCAGCGCGCAAACATTCCGAGGAAACTTCCTCCACGAAATGCATCGCGACATGCAACCGCTGGTATGCGTGCAGATCCCTGAAACACCTCGAGGCATGGAGCTGAATCGCGCCCGCAACGCTCGCGGGATCGGGCGGTGCTTACTATCGCGTCGCGAGGATACTATTACTCCTGGCGAGTAGCACTTCCGCGTTCCGCTGGCGTCGTGCATCGGTCGCCAACGAGTTTAGCCAGTCTCCTGGATGCCCAGCTTGAGCCGATCCATTTTCAAAACCGATTATCTAATACAACGATCTGCATTTCCAAAATGCGGCATCTAGGTTTCAATTCCTGTGGCATCTCTCATTGGCACGCGTTCGAAACAAGTGGACGCCTCGTTGTTGACAAAACGGGGGGGCGTTTCTAGTCTGCGTTCGTGCTTAATTGCCCGCACTGCGGTAAGCCCATTCCAGATGCCTTAATCGTGAGGCGGTCCGGACAGATTGGCGGAAAGAGAACTGCGAAGCGAGGGCCAGCGTATTTCCGAAAGATCGCAGCGATGCGGAGGAAATTCAAGGGCGGGAGGCCGCGCAGGAAAAAGAGCTGACAGAAAGTCCTGGGCGATCATCACCGAAATCCTGTGCGGCATAGCATTTGCAACAGCGAACCTGCTGCCAGCGGAATAACCGCAAAGCAGGCGTCGCTCTACATCGATAAAATCAGGCCTCGTCTTGAGAAGGAAAGACGCGATCATACATTCTGCGCCTTCTTGATAAAAACATGATTCATTGAGTTCGCGACAAGATAAAAGCTCTCCGTATCACCTATTTCGTTTCTGCGAAAGCAGGCCACACGCTGTTCTCATCCCTTGCTCTTTTTCGCTCTAGCGTGTTCAGGGAAACCTGCCTAATCAGACGTACCCAACCAGCTTAACCTGTTCCTTCTTTGAGCGGAGTCGTGTCGATTTGACAAACAGCAAGCCTTGCTGTTAGTATCAATTAATAGAAAGAGGTAAAAAGCCATGACAATCAAGCCGTACACTTATTACAGTTCGACATATGCCCACAGTAGGAGACCTCCGAGAGGAAAATTCACGTCGCGTCTTAACGCACATGCATTGGTACGCCAGAATGTGAGACTCGCGAAACGCTCTGTGGCGGCTCCGCTAACACGAACCGCTCTGTGCGGGTTGCGTGACCTGACTCTGAACTTTGGGTTTTCGGTGGCGCTCGGAGAGCTTCTGTACTTGGACAGCAAATGGTATGTCACCCACGCCGGCCTACTGCGCTTAGCTCGCCTCGACTGCTGCTCGGCCATCACAGTCACAGCCGTGCGCGAACTATGCGATCCAGAGGCAAGCCGTTGGGTCTTCAAAGCCGTTGTCTACAGGACGCCCCACTCTAAGGGTTTCGTCGGCTACGGCGACGCTGATCCGACGAACGCGTCTCCCGTGGTACGCGGAGCCGAAATGCGCGTGGCTGAAACCCGCGCCGTCAATCGCGCTCTCCGCAAGGCTTATGGAATCGGCCTGTGCTCCGTCGAAGAGCTCGGATCCTTCCCTGCTCCCATGCCAACCTCTCGTCTCAAACAGGCTACGCCTGTTTCTGGCAACGGAGACGGTTCCCGTCACAGTCAGCCCAGGCTGCGGGATCAACTCTGTTTGCTGATCCGCCAGCACAACCTCGATCCTTCTCTCGTGAAGGCCTATGCCGCGGACTTCTGCGGAACGGCGACGCTCAAACAAGCGAGCCGTGAGCTGGTCGAATCCTTCATTTCTCAGCTTGCTACCGCTGCCAGGGATGATCGCGACGCTCTGCTCTGCAAACTCAACTCCTATTCGCAGCCTTCGGAGGCAAAACCATGAGACGCCATATCCCGGGCCTGCATGCCAGAGAGCAGAATCAGGAAGCCGAGCTCAAGGGCTTATTCCTGGTGCGCGTCGATACCGCTTCCTACCGTTGGCATCCCCACAAGCCCTACTTCGTCCTCCGCTTCGTCGTCCTCGAGCCGGAATCTTTCGCCACCCGTTCTTTCTCGGGGCGCCTCTACTGCAGCGACCGCGCGCTGTGGAAGCTCAATTGGTTCCTGCGGGATTTTGCCTACGATGCCGAACTCCTCGGCCGCGATCAGGTGGATGAGAAAGCGCTCCTGAATCTGCACGGCGTCGTGCGCACCTCCCCGATCGCCTTCAATGGCCACTCCTATCAGAGCCTCGAAGCCTTTGCCCCGGCCGGGGAGTGGGAAGAGCTCTCCTGCACCGTGCCGGGAAATCCGCCGCCGGAGGAGGCCGCCAATGATCTTTAGCCACACGCAGATTGCCCAGTTCCTGCGCTGCCCGCGCAGCTATCGCTACCGCTATCTCGAGGGCTGGCGGGAGAAAGAAACGCGTGCTGCCATGGTCTTTGGCCGCTGCTTTGAAAAGGCTCTGGGGGCCTGCTTCGACGGAGAGGATCCCACTGCGGTGCTCTACAAGGAATGGGGCGCTTATCGCGATACGCCGTTCGATTATAAGATAGGGGATTCCTGGGATCGATCCCTCCATCAGGGCGTGCACCTGCTGCAGAAGTTTGCCCAGGATGATCGCGTGCAGGTGCCCCGGCCGCAACAGAATTTGCAGGTCAAGATGCTCCGAGCACTGCCCGGTGACCACGAATTCGTGGCTTACATTGACGCCATTGGGGAGCTCGACGGTCGGCCCTGCCTGATCGACTGGAAGACCACTTCCAGCCGTTATCCCGAAGAGCCCGAGGGATTACTGGCGCTTGATCCGCAGCTGATCTGCTATTCCTGGATCAGCGGTATTTCGGAGGTGGCCGTAGTGGTCTTCGTGCGCAAGCATCAGCCGGAGATTCAATACCTGCGCACGACCATATCTGACGAGCAACGGCGGGAGTATGGCCAGCTCGTGGAGGCCACCGTAGCGCAAATCGAGGCGGGCCAGTTCGTCTCGCACAGCGGCATCCGCTTTCCGCAGAACGGCTGCGTGAGCTGTGCCCATCTGGGGCTGTGTCTGAACAACAAGCCCTTGATCGACGCGAATCTGATCCGCCAGCCGGGAGCCGCAGATCTTGATTGGCTTAGCGACCTTGACGACTAACGGGAGACCCTTGGTGGCTCCGAAGCTCAACCGTCGGAGGGCTCTGTTCGTGCTTTTGAAGATCGAGGAGATCCTGGCCTGGGAGAAGGCCACGGAGCAGGAACGGGACTCACGCTTTGTGGATCTGGGCCGCTACCTGTGCGAAGTCCGTTCCGGGCAGTACTGGCGGCTCGACAACCTGAAGTGCTTCGATGAATTCCTGGAAAAGAAGTTTCCCGAATCGCGGCGCAAGGCCTACTACCTGATGGCCATCCACGAACATCTGCCGCGGATTCCGAAAGCCGACCTGCGATTGATGGGCTGGACTAAGGCCAGGGAATTGGCCAAGGTGGTGCGCAGGGAGCAACAGGGATTCGATTGTGCACCTTGGGTGCGTAAGGCGCGCGAGCTACCTCGGGAGGAGTTCAAGCGGGAAGTGGAGCGACACGTGACGGGGAAGGAAAGCGAGCCGTGGGAGATCCTATATTTCAAAGCCTACAAGAGCCAACTGGGGGTGATCGAGCAGGCGCTGGAGACGGCGGCACTGATGCTAGGGACGGATAAATCGCGGGGCTATTGCCTGGAAATGATCTGCGCGGATTTTCTGGCGGGGGCGAGCTTGGAAGCAAGCCAGGAGAATACGTTGTTTCTGGCTCTCGCCCGGCTGATCGGCGCACTTCCGGCAGAACAGAGGCTGCGATTGCTAGGTGCGATGAGGAACGACTATGAAACAGCACCGCCGGAAGCAGCCGCGATTACGGCTTGAACCGGACGCGTATCGCCAACTCACGCGCGAGGTGCTCGCGCGCGACGGATGGCGATGCCAAGATTGCGGCACTTCTCAGAATCTGCAGGTTCATCACATCCGCTCGCGCAGCCGGTTGGGCGACGATGCCGAGGAAAATCTCATTGCGCTCTGCGCGGACTGTCACCGAGCCCGTCACTTTCATCTCGACGTTCATTTATAATCTACGACGACCTGTCCATCCACGACGCGGATGTTGCTGACTCCTGCGGGAAGTTTCATTTTGTCGCGGTTCTCCGGCGAATCGAGGATGCGCTCGGCCACAGATTGGAGGGTCGCGGCCGGCAGCGGCATCGATCCGATCGAGCCGCTAGTGGGCTCGAATTTCAAATAGCCGTTTTCGGCGTGGATGTGGCCGTCAAGCTCCAACGACAAATCCTGCCCGTGGAAGTTGAAGATCACGTAGGCCTTAACAACGTCTCCGACCATATCGACCTTGACGTCGCGGACGGAGGACTGAACTTCCTCGAGGGTCGGCGCAGCGTCAGTCGCTTGCGGGGCGTTGACGGGAGCCGATCCGGAGGCCGCAGGACTTGGGGCTTGCTGCGCATTAGCGGGCGCGGCGGGAGATGGCGCAGCGCTATTGCCCGTCGTAGCCAAGTTTGCGTTCAAATAGGAATTGAGTTCGGTGCTATCGAGCTGCAGCTTATGGGGCTCGCCCATGGATTGCGCCACTTGCGAATCGCGGATCTTCTCTTCGGCGCGAGCCGCTGCCGACGGATCGGTGACCACCGGAGGGGGCGTCCCTTTCCTCATTATCAGGACGACGACGATGAGTATCAGGCCAAGCGTAACCCACTGGGCTACGCGATAGTATTTACGCGCTTTATCGAAGACGGTGGGGTCGCGGACGATGTCGTGGGCTTCCGTGTGGCCGGGGCGGTTTGTTTGCGACGCTCCTTCCACGGGACGCCATGCGCTGCCCGGGTCTGAGCGGTCCGCGTAATAGGCGAAGAGAGAGTTGCAGCGCAAGCAGCGGTCGCCGCCGTCTTGCACGTTGCCGCAATTGGGACATGTAATCGGAGCCACAGCTACCTCGCATCCTCAAATGTAGCATCCGCTAAAGATCGCGGCGATTGGCACAAAGGACGGAGATGTGGCAGCGATACCTGTACGAACGGCCAGGGGCAGGCATTTTCGGCGAGAGGGCCTTGCCGACTACCGGAGAAGCTCCGCTATGGGTATATTTGGCTGCCGGGAAGAGATTGCAGCTTCTTTCGCAGCCAGCGATTCCGGTCGTTCAAGAGCACCACCCAACCCTGCCCCGGCAAGCTCAGATCCTTGGCCATGCCTACCAAGGCGCGTTCTTTGCTGGTGGAAGCCCAGCGGTACCACTTGCGGCGCGGTGACAATCCAATGATGAAATACGGCGAGTCAGGGAAATGGGCCACGCGCTTCTGCACCCCGTAGGCCGCCGCGAGCAGCGGGTATTTGAGAAACACTGGGCGCAGCAGCGCGATAGCCTGTGGCGACAGCTGATGTGGGAGAAACTCGTCTCCGCGAACGAACCCCTTACGTTCGGCCTGCGCCAGGCGCACTTCCTCGAGGTATTTTTCGCGGCGTTGGGAATAGGATTCCGCGGCGGCAACGTTTCCTGCTCCTGCGCAGAACTGGCGGGCCGCGTCGCAGGCGGTCGGAGTGAGGTGCACGTCAGATTTCATGGCGCGATCAAGCAGATCGAGGCCTGCCGCGTCATGGGCATCGAGCAGATAGAAGCCGAGAACAAGATTGGCGCGCGCGTTGGCGGGAAATCGAGCCAGTAGAGATTCAAACGCGGCATGCGCCGACGCCGGATCTCGCACGCTGCGGATGGCTTCGGCGCGCGCCAGCGCTTCCGTTTCCGTCAGATCGCGCGTCTGGGACAGTTGCTCGAGCTCATTGATGCGCGTGCGTGCTGCCTCGGCCTCAGTGTAGGTTTTCTTCCAGTTTTCGCCAGTTTCTTTGGTCCAATTCGACTCGCAGAAGTCGAGCGCGGCCTTGCACACATCCCCAAGGAGCTCTTCGGCGGCAGAGACGCTAAAAGTCTGCGCCGCGGTAACAGCGAAGTCCGGAAGAGGCGCGTCGCCGAGCGGACGCGGAATCGAGTTCCCTACGGCGCAAAGGCGCTCGTAAAAGCACGGATGGGTATCGCGCGGCTGAGTTTCTTCGAGCAATGCGCGAGCGAAGAAATCGCGCGTATCGCCGGCGGGCATTTCTGCGCGGACGGTCGCAGCCATTTGCAGGAAAACCCCGGCCGGCGGTGCTGAATGGTCCCTGGCGGATTGCCACACCGGCGTCCAGAAGCGTTCCGCGAGAAAGCGGCCGCGCAGTTTCAAGCGTGTGAGCGCGCGAGAGTGGACAGAGGTCCCGGCGAGTGAGGCAGCCGCACGATCCGCGGCGACTTCGTGCATGCGGCTGACGACAAATGCATAGCTATCCAGCATTGGTATGTACCAGCCGAGGAATCGGTCGCCCGCTGCAGCCCAAAGCAGGACGATCAAGCGAATCAACCCCCAGCGGCGCCGCGCTTCAGCCGCCGCGGCGAGGTTGCCATGGACGCCGATCCACGTCTGGCGCGCTCGATAGAGCAAGCCACTGAAGCGCCCGTGATTTCCGGCCAGATGCCCGAACTCGTGTGCGAGTATTCCCTGAAATTCATCGGCCGGCATCGCGCAGAGCAATGGCACGCCGAGTACGAGATAGTTCTTTTCGCCCCCTAGGACTCCGAAGCGCGGATTCTGCACGATAGCCGCGTTGAAGTCGCGCGTCAGATAAATGTCGTGAATTCGCGGCCTGCCGAGTTTCTCGCGGATGCGCGCGATGGATCGCAGCAATTTCGGGGCTTGTCCGGGCTCTAGACGTAAACCCTTTGGAGACGGAAACTTCACCCACAGAGATTTCACAATTGAAAGCAGAACGATGAGCGATCCGAAAGCCAGGCTAATCGTCCAAATGTTCGGATAGCGGAGTGCGAGGATTGAACCTGCGAACAAGGCCGCTCCGATAACTAACGAAGCGGCAATGGTCAGATAGCCGATGAGCGCCACGAGCGAGGCATATAACAGGCAGCGCTGCGGCCGCGCCTTCGCAAACGGCTCGAGTTGACGGATGCGTTCCTCTACACGTTCCTGCGGGTAAACCATGGCGTGCGACGGATGATAGCAGGAGTCCGTCGCCGCGACGGGCGCGTGGGGCGACTACGCCCGATCTGCATGGCGGACCAGCAGAGCTATCGCCAGGCCGATGCACACCAGCAGTGCGGCGATGCCGTTGAGGCGGGAGGCCAGGGTCATGGCCTTTGTGGCATGCGGGAGAAGCGTAAGCGGAAGGACTACGAAATTCATGATTACGTAAACGATGACGCCATAGAGCAGTCCACAGATTACCGGGTGGCAAACCAAAACGTGGAGCTTGCGGCTGGCTGCGAAATAGATCACGGTCCACGTCAGCGCGATCGTGTAATGGATAGCGACGCCTAGAGCTACGGAGCCCCAGCCGGCGTCGAACGCTCTCATTCCGACCAATCCGCTGGCGATATATTGAAAAATCATGTAGGGCGTGATGTGGCGGAAAAAATTGAAGATAATGTTTTCGGAGATGTCGAGCGTGCCGGCGATCAGCGTGATCCAGAAGATGGCCAGAATTGGTCCCCGTCTGGCGAGAGGTTTGCCTGGCGTGGCATAGTCGGCCATACGCGGCGGCATCATACGCCGGATTCATACCAGCGGTGAAGGGCCGTAGAGCCTCAGAACAGCTGTCCGCCGGGTCAGGGACGCTTGTACTAAATCCATCCCTCAAGGCTAGCCGCGATTTACCCTCGCAGGGCCCATCATTGGGTGGCAGAAACCCGGTAGTACTCTGGTACTGAAAAAATGTGACTACTCCGCTAGAGGTTCCGGGCGTTCCAGTTGCTACCTTTAACCATCGCGCGGGACGCCTCCGCAGGTGTCCTAATCACCCGACGCGAACTGCTCGAGCCGAACTCGAGACGACTGAGGATGGGGAGCCATGAAGAAGCGACAGAATCCAAGCAAATCGCAGACTAGCGCTGGGGGCTATTCCGGCACGGTGGAAGCCGAACATCTGGACTCGCAGGATCTCTCGAGCGCGTTTATGTCCGAGAGCGGACCGCAAGGCGGGCGCATACAAAGCTGATTCCAGCACCGCCATCGCTACACTGGAAGCGCCGATTGATTCGCCGGTGGTGGGCCCAGTCAGCGAGAGCGAGAGTATCGTGGTGTCCGTGGTCAGCACCCCCGAGGCACAGAACGCCGCGTTTCATTCCGGCAAGTCAGGCGGTAACGGCCCGGGCTCAAATGGCGGCAACGGGCACGGCAACGGCGGCGGGCATCACGGCGGCCACAACAGCGGCCACGGCCACAGCGGCCAGGGTAACGGAGGCCGGGAACACGGCCATGAGCGTCGCCGGCGTCGGCGCGCGCTAATTTCTGCGCCGGTGCGGGTGCGCTCGCTGAACGTTACTGAGGAAGGCCCCAGCGAAGTAACCACCACGATAGACGTTTCGCGGGGGGGCATCTTCTTCGTCAGCGAACTGAGCAATTACGAGAAGCACATGGAAGTCGCTGTGGTGTTTCCTTACAGCGGGATTCCTGGCGATGTGCATTCCGAGCAGATGGGCCACATCGTACGCGTCGTGCAGTATGACGACGGCCGGTGCGGCATCGCGGTCTCGTTCGAAAAGCCAGCGGTAGTCACCGACGAAGCGTTAGTGGACTCCGGCGGGCGCCAGCTGCAGCCCCACGCATTGCGCGTCCCGGGTTTGCCGAGCGGCGAGGCACATCAGCAGAAGCGAAAGAAGTACGCGTGCTGATTCTGGAAGCCGATACGCGCACAAGGGAATCTATGAGCAGCTATTTGGGCAGCGAAGGCTATTCGCCCATCATGGCCGCGAGCGGGGCCAAGGCCCGCGAGATTCTCGCAACGAGTGTGCCGGCCGTCGTGATCGCTGATGTGGAAGGCGACAGCATGGCCGGCTTCGATATCTGCGCGTTCATCAAGAGCGATGAGCGGTTGCGCCACGTGCACGTCATTCTCGTGACCAGCTCGGCTTATCCGAGCGATTACGCCAATGCCCACGCGGTGGGCGCGACGATTTGCATGGCCAAGCCCTTCAAACAGGAGAAGCTGGGCCAAATGGTGAAGTTGCTGGCGCCGCCGAAGCGCCTGAATACCGAGAAGACTGCGGCGAGCGCGAACAGCAATGGCAGCTCCGTGGCGAAGAAGCCGATGGTTTCGACGCTATCGTCCAACGGTTACACCAAGCCCGCGGTGCCGACGCCGGCGCCCGTCGCGGATCAGCAGGAGTTCCGCAAGCTGTGCGACGCCGCCGTGAACGAAAAGCGCGTGCGCGACGGCGACCGCTTCGACGTGAGCGATACGGAGCAGAACAGCGTTGCAACCATAGCGAAAGATACTAAGAACGGCGACACCAAGGGCGGCTTCGCAGCCTTCCGGAATCGCGCTGCCTCGCTGTTCAAGCGCTAATCGCCGAAATCGACATGCAACAGAATGGGGCGGGCGTAACATCCCGCCCGTACAATCTCGGCCCACTCGCAAAGTTATCCGATTCACTTCTCGTCCTCGTTGCGGCATTGCCACGTCAGCCTCCAACTCTAAGATCTAGCCATGCGAATGCCCGACCTGTGGCCACTCAAATCCAGACGGCGCGGCGTTCTGCACACAGTGCCACGCTACGCTGATATTCAAGTGCCCTAAGTGCTGGCACGCCCAAAATCACGGCGGCAAATGCGAGCAATGCGGCGCTGATTTCGCGCAACTGCAAGGCGAGTATCTGGCGCGCGTAATGGGCGAGGAATTTCAGGAAACGCAGGATGAAGTTACTCGCGTCAATGCCGCGGCAGCTGCTGTCTCGAATCCTCTTCTCGCCGGGGTCATCTTCGTGCTGCGCTGGATCCAAGCACGATTCTTCGCGTAATTGCCAGCATTCTCATCCCCAACAGCTTGCTTTGATTATCGCCGCGGCCTAGAATCTCGGATTCAATGGCCGATCCATCCCCACTTTCCGGGCGAACGATTTCGCACTACCGCGTATTGGAAAAATTAGGCGGCGGTGGGATGGGCGTCGTGTATAAGGCCGAAGACGTGAATCTCGGCCGCCCGGTCGCGCTTAAATTCCTGCCCGCCGAAGTCGCCAATGATCCGGTTGCGCTCGAACGATTCCGCCGCGAGGCACGCGCTGCTTCGGCGCTGAATCACCCTAATATTTGCACGATCTACGAAATCGGCGAGGATGCCGGGCGCCTGTTCATCAGCATGGAGTATCTGGACGGGCAAACGCTCAAGCACCGTCTGACCAAGCCTCTCTCAATTGATGAAACGTTGGATATCGGGCTTCAAATTGCAGATGCGCTATCGGCCGCGCACGAAAAGGCTATCGTGCACCGCGACATTAAGCCCGCGAACATTTTTCTTACGCAACGCGGGCAAGCCAAGATTCTCGATTTCGGGCTGGCCAAGAATCTCACGCCGACATCCGTAGATTCTCTTTCATTGACACAAGATACTGCCGGCGTTATGAACGAGAATCTGACCAGTCCCGGCTCGACTCTGGGTACGATCGCTTACATGTCTCCGGAGCAGGCGCGCGGACGGGATCTCGATGCGCGAACCGATCTCTTCTCCTTCGGCGCAGTGCTGTACGAAATGGCCACGGGCCACGCGGCGTTCGGCGGCCACACCTCAGCCGAGATATTCGATGCCATTCTGAACCGCTCGCCTGTCCCGGCGCTGCACGTGAATTCCAAACTGCCCGGCGCGCTTGGCGAGATCATCGGGCACTTGCTCGAAAAAGACCCGCTCTGCACGGTATGAATCCGCAGCAAAGCTGCGTGCCGCCCTGCAGCAAGTGAGGCGCGATCTTGAATCTGGACGAATTTCATCAGCCAGTGCAGCGGTGGTGCCGGCCCAGAGATCGGTGGCCGTACTTTACTTTGAAAATTCGAGCGCCTCGAAGGATGATGAGTATTTTCGCGACGGTATGACTGAGGACATCATCACGGAGTTATCAAAGATCAATAAGTTGCAGGTGTTCTCGCGCTCGGAAGTGCTTCCATTTCGCGACAAAGGGGCGAACGCGCCGCAAGTCGGTCAGCAGCTAAATGCTGCTTACGTTCTGGAAGGCAGCATCCGCCGCGCCGGAAACCGGCTGCGCATCACCGCGCAGTTGGTCGAGACGCGAACGCGCCATTCCGTTTGGGCGGAGCGCTACGATCGCCAGATCGAAGACGTCTTCGCCATTCAGGATGAAATTGCCCAGAACATCGCTGCGGCGCTCAAGGTGAAGCTGACGGATTCGGAGATGCAGGCGCTTTCGAAGACGCCTACCGCGGACGTGAAGGCCTACGACTACTATCTACGCGGACGGCAATTTTTCTATCAGTTTCGCCGGCGCGGTTACGATTTCGCTCGACAGATGTTTACACGAGCGATCGAGATCGATCCCGGCTACGCTCGTGCTTACGCTGGGGTCGCGGACTGCTATTCGTATCTTTATATGTATTGGGACCACACCAAAGATAATCTCGAATCTGCCGAAGATGCCAGCCGCAAAGCTCTCATGCTTGATCCTGGCCTCGCGGAAGCGCATGTGGCTCGCGCGCTGGCCATCTCTCTGAGTAAGCGGTACGACGAAGCCGAGACCGAATTCGAGACTGCGATTCGCCTTGATCCCAAGATTTTCGAGGCCTATTACTTCTACGGACGCTCTTGTATCTTGCAAGGCAAATTGTCGAAAGCCGAAGATCTATTTCGGAGGGCTTCCGAAGTGAAGCCCGACGATCACCAGGCCGTGAGATACATGGCGTTGGTTTACGACGGCATGGGCCGCACCGCGGATGCACAAGCAGCCCACGTGCGCACCTTAAAGATGGCTGAAAAGCATCTCGAACTTCATCCCGACGATGCGCGAGCCCTGTATATGGGCGCGCAGAGCCTGTCACAGATCGGCGAGAGAGCCCGTAGTCTCGACTGGGCGCGGCGCGCGCTGGCCATCGATCCCGAAGATTGCGGCGTCCTCTACAACGTTGCTTGCTGTTATTCTCTGCTCGGCGAGAAGGATCAAGCGCTCGATTGCCTTGAGAAGGCCATGGCTCATGCCTCCTGGTACAAAGACTGGGCGCTGCACGATTCGGACCTGAACAACCTGCGCGAGCTTCCTCGTTTCAAGGCCATCATGGCGCGACAGACTTAACCGGCTTTCCAACGGCAAGACGCAAGCCCCTTCCGCTCAGCGTCACTCTGGACCCCGCAAGCGAAAATACTTCTGCGGTGGGAACAACCCGACCCGCGCACACTCACACCCGACTGCATTCTTCACCTGGCTCGCCCAATATTCGAACGTGTTCTCGGAAACGCCCACGAGGACCATCGCGCGCTTGTATTCAATTCCGCGCATGAAGTAGATAACGAAAAGCTTTCGCCGGCCCTTCCATTCGTGCCCGCGCAACGCCCGCGCCGCGGCTGATTCAAAATCTGCGACGTATTCGGCCGCGCGCACTGTCTCCGGCCGCCAGGCGTATCCACTCGAGGGGCCGTCGAGATCGACTGCCCGAACTTTGCGCCCGATTCCCTTCCCTAGCGAACGGTAGCGCGCTAAGCATACGTCGAATATTTCCCGCGGCTTCATGTCAGTTCTCCCAACCGCTACGCTCTTCCGATTCGCCCTTCATCGCGGCCGTCCAGCCGTCAAAACATTCCTGCCAGCCCTCGAGATATCCTCTCGCGAATTCTTCGGCAAGAAGTTGCCGCTCGCGGAAGGCACGTCGCATCTCGTTCGCCTCGTGGCGCTCCTGCGGCATCGCGTTCCAAGCCGAGCGAAACCGCCAGCGCAACTCTCGCAAGGCTCGTGCTCCCAATGCAACGGCGACGGAAAATACACCGCCACGCGGCGGCGCGGTTCGTACCAGGCAAATCTCCAACCGCGCCGGATTCGCCCGCCCCATGTAACTTCCCGACCAATGAAGAGCCGTCGTTTCACGCCTTTAATCGCCTTCGAAGAAACAGTAGTACCAACTGCAAACACACGTCTTCGCCTTATCGCCGCCCGCATGTTCGCAGCCGGTACGCTTGCACTACGTACTGAATGCGTTATCCTCCGCGCCTCAGCCCGGCACGCCAGCGTTTACGCGGCCCGGCTCATACGGAGGACCGAACTCCATGCGTGCCAAAACCACTCCTTTTGAGTACCTCTTGAAATGCTCGCAAATGTCGCTACAAGATTTCGAGCTTGCCCGCCTCGATCGCGTCGCCAGCCTGCGCAAGCAGTTGCGTGACATCGCCGAGGAATGGGTCGAGGCTGCGGTCGAAGCCCAACTAGCACGCTGGGTACGCGAAAACCGCGAGCAGACCGCCGCACGCCCGGCAAATTTTCGCCCATGCATCCATGAGCGGGAGGCGCGCAAAAAGCCCCTGCAAATTGGCCTACATTCAAAACCGACCGCAGCCCTTGCGTCATTGCCCGCTCCTGTCCTGATCTCCACGAAACAGTCATGCGCTTCTTCACGCCGCGGCCTCCAATCTTCACGCCGCTCATTCCGAGGGCCTCATCCTGATGCCTTCGCCGCGCTCCGCAATTTTTCCAGAGACGACGAATCTCAGTAGCGCGACAAGAATCACGATCCTAGTCCAGCGGCGACCATCTCCGCGGCGTCACCGCCGCGTACCAAAGAAAGGTCATGTCGCTCGATCACGCGCCCGCCCTTCTTTCACTTCGCTGCCGCAGCTCCAGATAGCTCCGAACGAAGTCGACATCGCAAGCCCCAGGCTCGGCCAGTATTGCCAACCTCTCGATTTCTCGCATGAATCATAACTAACTATTCCGAGGGGCTTGGCGGGCGTGGTTTTTTGTCTGGTTATGGTGTTTGAGTTGGTTGATGCTGGCTTTTTTTGGGAGGGGAGTTTCGATTGTTCTGTGGTGGTGTGCTGGCTTGCTGGAGGTTAGGCGGCTTGCGCTTTGCGGCGCCGGTTGGTGTGCATCTTGTTTACTGGCAGCAGCTTACCTTTGATTGGTAATTTAGTTTTGGGAGCGGATTTGTTTGGGGTGCTGGGGGAATGGCTTGGGGTGGCCTTTTTCGAGGAGTTGTTCTTTGCGGTAGATTAGGGAGTTTATGTTGTAGGGGGCTAGCTCGAAGCCGTGGCCGTGGGTGATGGCGTCGGTGGGGCAGGCTTCTACGCAGTATCCGCAGAAGATACAGCGGGAGTAGTCGATGTTGTAAACCTTTGCGTAGCGTTCGCCTGCGCTGATGCGGTTGGCATCGGTGTTTTCGGCGGCTTCTATGTAGATGCAGTTGGCCGGGCAGGCTGCGGCGCAGAGGAAGCAGCCTACGCATTTTTCCAGGCCGTTTTCGTCGCGCTGTAGGACGTGGATGCCTCGGTAGCGGGCTTCGAATTGGACTGGGCCTTTGGGGAAGATTTCTGTTGTGGGCTTGCGGAACATGGTGCGTAGGGTGACGCTGAAACCTTTTACTAGGGTGCTGAAGGTTTCGGCTACTTCGATGATTAGGGACGGCATCAATTCACTTTAGCAAAGTCGTTTGCGGGCGGCAAATTGGAGTTTGCTTGGTGGGGCGGTTGGGGTTGGATTGCGTTTGTTGTGGGTGGGCGCGGGTCCTTCGAGCTGCTAGGGATAGAGAACCAGAGCCCCTATGGACGGGCGATTTTCGGATGGGCGTCTCTTTGGGAACAGGCAATTTCAAATCTCAAATTTGAAATTTCAAAGCCGGCGAGATGCGGGGAGACGTGCTCCATTATCTGCATCTTGACTGGCTTGAATTCAAGATTGCCTGGGACTTGCGCTAACGGATTATTCGCCTGGTTGGGAGACTGGGGCGGCGCTTAGGTCTGCTGGCTCGCCTGTCAGCGCGGCTATGATTTGCTTGCCGTGGAAGCGGCCATTTTCTATGAAGATTTCGCCGGTGTATTTTCCGCCTAGGATTACGCCTGCTACGTAAATTCCTTTTACATTGCTCTCTAGCGTTACTGGATCGCAGATGGGTTTGCGGGTGTGGGGATCTAGAGCTATGCCCATTTTTTCCAGGAAGGCGAAATCGGGGTGGTAGCCGGTCATGGCGAAGACTTGCTCGGCGGGAATGTGATGCTCGCCGGCGCCGTTGCGGATCCAGACTTTTGTGGGCTCGATGCGGGTTACCTGGGTGTTGAAGTGGGCTTGGATTTCGCCGGCTTTGATGCGGTTTTCGATGTCCGGCTTGACCCAGTATTTCAGCCTGTCGCTTACGGCGGCGCCGCGGTGGACCAGCGTTACGCGGGCGCCGGCGCGGAAGAGCTCCAGGGCGGCTTCGGCGGCGGAATTTTTTGCGCCGATTACTACTACGTCTTGTTGCCAGTAGGGATGCGGATCGGTGAAATAGTGGGAGACATGGGGGAGATCTTCGCCGGGGATGTTCATTAGGTTGGGGCGATCGTAGTAGCCGGTGGCTAGGACTACTTTTTTGGCGCGGTGGGTGTGGGTGCGGCCGATTGCGTCGCGGGTGTGGATTGCGAAGTCGCCATCGTGGCCCGTTAGGGCTTCGACCGTTTCGTAGAGGCGTAGTTCCAGGGCGTAGTGATCGGCGGTGCGGCGATAGTATTTCAGGGCTTCGGCACGGGTGGGTTTGGTTTCGGCGGAGGTTAGTGGGAGGTCGCCGATTTCCAGACGCTCGGCGGTGGTGAAGAAGATCATGTTGGTTGGGTAGTGGTAGATGGAATTGCAGAGGCAGCCTTTGTCGATTACTAGCGGGCGCATACCGGCTCGCTTGGCTTCTATGGCGCAGGCTAGGCCGGTGGGGCCCGCGCCGATGGAGATTAGATCGTAGATGGTTGCGCGCTTGTTGCTGGACGCATGTCGTTGCTTCTGATGTGCGAGTGCTCGCGACGGATTCAGATTAGCATGGGTTTCTCAGAGACGTGATGACGGCGGAAGGAGGAACGGCCATCTCAAATTTCAAATTTGAAATTTCAGAGAAGAGAGCTCGGCGGTCGCGAGGAGGTTCGTGGCGTGGGCTGAGTTGTTTTATCGCTGGCGGGCGGAGCTAGCCCCACCTCTACGAACAACACTGTTGGAATCGCTTGCGTTGACTTGGGTTGGGGTGCGCAATATCATTCGCGGTGATTCTCGACTTCGGTTTGGCCAAGACTGCGGCGCCGGCTTCGGGATTGACGATGTCGGCTACGCAGGATGCCGCGAATGTGTCGCCGGAACTGTTTACCAGCCCCGGCAGCACTGTGGGGACCGTCGCATATATGTTGCCGGAGCAGGTACGCGCTAAGGAACTCGATGCGCGATCGGATTGATTTTCGTTTGGCGTGGTGATGTACGAGATGGCTACGGGCGCGATGCCGTTCCGCGGCGAATCGGCGGGAGTGATTTTTCACGCCATTCTCGAACGCGATCCCGCGCCTCCTGTGCGTTTGAATCCTGATTTGCCGCTGAAGCTCGACGAGATTATCGGCAAGGCGCTGGAGAAAGATCGCGACCTGCGTTACCAGCACGCTGCTGACATGCGCAGCGATCTGAAGCGATTGCGGCGCGACAGCTCTTCGAAGCAGCGCGGTGTGGCCGATGCGGCGGAAGATTCCAGCGCCACGCAAGCGTCGCAGGCGACGACGGCGAGCATCGCTGCGGACAGCGGCAAGTATGGATCGCAGTCGCGCGTGGCGACGGGATCGGGCTCGTCTTCCTCGATGGCGGGGGCGACAGCCGCGGCGGCAGCTTCTGCGACTGCTGCCGATGCGCCGCGGATGCCGATGTCGAAGCGCGTTCTCACCGGCGCTGCGCTCCTGATTCTGGCGGCGATTGCCGTGTTCGAGTTCGTGGACAAGCGCGGGGCGAAAGCGCCCGCTGTGCCATTCCAGTCGATGCAACTCACGCGCATCACGAATACTGGGCGGGCGCGCATGGCGACGATTTCGCCGGACGGCAAGTACGTGGTGCATTCGGTGGAGGAAGCCGGAAAAGAGAGCTTGTGGGTGCGGCAGATCGTCACGTCGAGCCTCGTGCAGATTGTGCCGCCGGCGGAGACACATTATTTCGGGATGACGTTTTCGCCGGACGGAAATTTCGTTTACTACGTGCGCGCTGACAAAGGCGATTCGCGGGCGTCGCTATATGAGGTGCCAGTCCTCGGCGGCTCGTCACGGAAATTGGTGGATGATGTGGATGCCAAGGCGGGAATATCGCCGGACGGAAAGCAGCTGGCGATCGTACGCTTTGCGCCCGAGAGCGGCACGGACAACCTAATCGTGACCGACATTGACGGCAGCGACGCCAAGATTGTGTCCAGCTGCAAGCGGCCAGCGGTGTACAGCTCGGGATGGTTTGGCGACGCCGGAGGGCCGGCGTGGTCGGCAGATGGAAAAACGCTGGCAGTCTCGCGAAGAGGTTCGGTGACGGCACGGGAAGGAGGCTTCGAACTGATGACCGTGGCAGGGCAAGGAGGCGAGGCGAAGGCGCTCGGGAGCAACGACTGGGATTATATCGGCGGAGTGGAATGGCTGCCGGATAGCAGAGGGCTGGTGATGGAGGCGCGAGACATGCGGTCGCACACCCCGCAGATCTGGTACACGGCATATCCAGGCGGCAAGACGCGCCGAATCACGAACGATTTGAACCGTTACCTGGGAGTGAGTTTGACGGCGGACGCCGAAAGCTCTGGTGTCAGTGCAGCAAGAAGCGCTGGAGCAGTTGGAGAGAAGCGCGGAGAGGCGCAGGCAGCGAAACAGGTGACGCGCAACGAGCGGGCGCTCGGAGGGCTTTGACGGCGTGGCCTACCTGCCAACGGAGGCCTACTCTACACGGCGCGATCCGGGAGCGGAGAGGATATGTCGCTTCTGGCGCCGGCGCGAGCGAGCCGACGCAACTTACCAACTCGGGTATCAATCAATTTCCGGAGGTATCGCGACGAGAAGACCATCGTGTTTACAGTTGATCATCGCCGACACAAGGCATTGAACATGCGACGATGGATCGAATCAGCGGGCGCTGCTGCAAGTGCACAGATTTTGTGCCGCGAATATCCGCGGACGGGAAGTGGGTGTCAAACACGGCGCTGAAGGATGGGAAGGACGTTTGCAAAAAACGCCCTGGAAGGCGGGGAGCCAACGATAATTTCTGACACGGTGGCGGTGCTGCCGGCGCCGTCACCGGACGGAAAATGGATCGCAATGACTTACGTAGATGAAAAGGCGCAGAGGTGGCGGCCGGGGCTTATGTTGCGGATGGCAAGTCAATCGTGCGGACATTTGAATTGAACGTTGCGATACCCCTGCTGGTATGGCGGCAACGCCGAATAGTACATTGATACGCGAGAAGGCGTGTCGAATATATGGGAGCAGGATATGAACGGAGGGCCGCCGGGCAGTTCACCAATTTTACCAGCGGGCGGATTTATCGTTTTTGCGTGGTCGCCGGATCGGGAAGGAATTGGCGGTGGCGCGGGGGATGACACGTCGGATGTGGTGTTGCTGCGGGAGGAGAAGTGAAGGCGGCGGGCACACGAAGCGGATTAGAGAGCAAGAGATCTCAAATTTCGAATTTCAAAGAAACAGAAAGACGAAAAGACAAGACACAACATTCGTATGTCTTGCGGGGCGGTATTTGCGTTGACTTGGGTTGGGGTGCGCAATATGATTTGCGGCTATGCCTGAATCTTCTCCTCTTGCTGGGCGAACCATTTCACATTATCGGATTCTTGAGCGGCTTGGTGGCGGCGGGATGGGCGTGGTTTATAAGGCTGAAGATACGCGCCTGGACCGGGCTGTGGCACTGAAATTCCTTCCTGATGATTTGGCGCATGATACGCAGGCTTTGGAGCGATTCAAGCGTGAGGCTAAGGCTGCTTCGGCGCTGAATCATCCGAATATTTGCACCATTCACGATATTGGCGAGGACGGCGGCAAGGCCTTTATCGTGATGGAGTATCTCGAGGGGCAGACGCTGAAGCATCGCATCGGCGGGCGGCCTGTCGACCTCGACACCTTGCTCGATCTTTCGATCGAGATCGCGGATGCGCTCGATGCGGCACACGCTAAGGGGATCGTTCATCGCGACATCAAACCCGCGAACATATTTGTGACGGAACGGGGACACGCCAAGATTCTCGATTTCGGACTTGCTAAGGTGCGGCAGAAACGAGACGGGAGCGAAGACGCTACGCTGGGGACGCAGGCGCTTGGGGCGCGAATGAAATCGATCTGACGAGTCCCGGGACCACTGTCGGGACCATCGCCTATATGTCGCCGGAGCAGCTGGCGGCTAAGGAATTGGATCCGCGGACGGATTTGTTTTCGTTTGGGGCTGTGCTCTACGAAATGGCTACCGGGACACTTCCCTTCCGCGGGGATTCTTCTGCGCTGATTACGGAAGCGATTCTGAATCGCGCGCCTGCGCCGGCTATTCGGCTTAATCCTGACATACCGCTGAAGCTCGAGGACATTATTAATCGCGCGCTGGAAAAGGACCGGACGCTGCGTTATCAGAACGCGAATGATATGCGCTCGGAGTTGCGGCGGTTGAAGAGGGATACGAGTTCGGGCGCGACAGCGCGGTCCGATTCGACCGCCAGTATGGCGACGCAATCGACCGGAAGCATCGCGGCAGTGCCGGATGCGGCGATTGCAAGTGGTTCTTCGGCGATGCGAGTGTCGGAGGCGCATGCTTCTGGCGGTTCCGTGGTGGTTGTTGCGGCTAAGCAGCACAAACTGGGAGTGACTGCTGGAATCTTGATCGCGCTTGTGGTTTTGGCGGCGGCCGGATACGGAATTTACGCTTTGCTTGCAGGACCGAGCGCGGTACCGCCGTTCAGAGATTTCTCGATCTCGCAAATCACCAACAACGGTAAATCGGCGCTGGCGGCGATTTCGCCCGACGGAAAGTACATTCTCAGCGAGTTGGACGATGGAGGAAAATCCAGCCTGTGGCTGCGGCACGTGCCGACGAGCAGCGATACGCAAGTGATCGCGCCGGCGGACGTGATTTACACCGATCTGGGTTTTTCGCCGGACGGAAATTACATCTATTTCATTCGGGCGGAAGCGGCCACGCAGAGTGTGCGGGACCTATACCGCGCGCCGGTGCTTGGCGGAGCGCCGCAACTGATCACGCACGATATTGATTCCAACGCTTCATTCGCTTCCGACGGCAAGCGCTTCGCGTTTATGCGCGACAACGATCCGGACGTCGGGAAGTTTCAACTGCGATCGGCCAACGCCGACGGCTCGGACGAGAAATTATTTGTGTCCGGGCCGATGGCCGAGGCTTCGCGGTACATTGCCTGGCAGCCGAACGCGAATCGTGTGGCGAAACTGCAGCTTCAGGTGGGCAACCAGCTTAGCGTGTTGAAGCTGTTCGACGTGGCCACGGGCGAGGCGCAGCCATTGGCGTCGTTCAAAGACAAATTTCTCAACACAATTCGTTGGCTTCCGAACGGAAGGGGCCTGCTGGTCCTCTACCAGGACGAAACCACGAACTGGATGCGCTACCAGATCGGGTTCGTGGGCTATCCCGGCGGGCAATTCCACGCGATTACCAAGGATACGAACAACTACAAGACCGTGACGGTTTCGGCGGACGCCAAGACCATCGCGACCGTGCAGCAGCGCACGACGCCGAGCCTTTTCGTGATTCCTGCCGAGGGTACCGGGGTGGCGCTTCCCGCTCCGATTTTGGCACAGGAGAAAGATGAGCACGGTTTCGCGTGGTCCGGAAACGACGGCATGTATCTGGCGACGCCCGCTAACGTCGAGCACGTTTCTCTCGACGGGAGCAATAAAACGGTGGTGCTGGGCGGCGTGGGCACGGCCGGGATCGACGCGTGCGCGGACGGGCACACGCTTCTGTATTCGTGGATCGGATCGAGTGGGACGAACGACGTCAATATCTGGCGCGCGGACACGAACGGCGCGAATCCCAAACAGCTCTCGTTCGGAAAGAATGAGGTGCTTCCGCGGTGCTCGCCGGATTCGAAGTGGGCCTACTTTAAGGGTGCGGGGCGGCTGTGGCGAGTGCCGTTGGACGGCTCGAGCAAACCGGCGATTGTTCCGGGAACGTTGCCAGAACATGCCATCGATGTGACGGCCATACCGGTAATGTCACCGGACGGGAAATATACGGCGGTGCTGCTGACGCTCACGACGGAGGCATCCGCACCGCTGGTGCAGAAGATCATTCTGGTGCCGCTGGACGCCGGCGATCAGCCGCAGACGCGCATGATCGAGCCGCATCCGGGCGTGCGTCCCCCGATGAATTTCACGCCGGATGGGAAGGCGCTGGAGTATTCGGTGCGCGTGAATGGTGTGGAGAATTTGTGGCTGCAGCCGCTGGATGGGTCGGCGGGAAAGCAGATTACGAATTTTCCGGCGGATACGATCACCGTTGTGAGGTGGTCGCCGGACGGGAAGAAAATTGGGTTGATCCGCACGCATTCGGAGGCGGATGTGGTGTTGTTGCAGGAGACGGGGGCGGCGCAGTGATGGGTTTGGCGGTGCTGGGAGTGCTTTTGGGGAGCAGCCGCATCCGCGGTTGAGATTTGCTCTAGGGTCAGGTCACGCTCGTCGGATACCGGCGGGACGCCAGCGCTACTTTGTGACTAACGCTTGTTTTTCGACTTTGTGTCTCACTTCATGATGGCCTTTACTCCCGCCGTCGAGGCGGACGAGAACTCACTGTGGCCGCCGAGAGCAGTCTCGCCGTTCCACGTTTGCTCCTGAGTCTGCTTTGCGCACGACATCTGCCGCGGCCTTGTGAAAGCGTGCATGTGCGGAACGCAGGGCTTCATATTCCGGGAGCCGCGAGTGCTTTCGTGCTTCCTCGTAGATCCATTTTCCCAGCTCGCGTTGATTGTCTTGCTCGATGGTCGCAGCCGAGAGGCTGCCATCGCGATGCGTCGAGTCATTGTTGAGCTTGTCCTTCCATCGGCGGTGCGCCAAGATCGCTTGTTCAAAATCCATAGGAACCTCCGGGGCTGGTGGTTGGCTGCAGGCGCATGGGTGCCTGGGCTCTTGGGTTGTAACCGGCCGCTGCGGGAACTTCGTTAGCTGGGGCCGCTTAACTGCCGGGAACTGCGTCGGTGCATCGTTTGTTTGCGAGAATGAGTCACTGGCTCGCCGGCTTGGTCCGCTTTGGCGCATCTTCTAAACTCGCACGCCTAATTGACTTGAATGTGTGCGCATCCTAACATTCCTACCAACGACCGAACTGCAGCCATGATTGGACAAACTATCTCGCACTACCGAATTCTGGAGAAGCTTGGTGGGGGCGGGATGGGTGTCGTTTACAAGGCTGAGGATACGCGACTGGACCGGGCTGTGGCGTTGAAGTTTCTGCCTGCTGATCTGGCGCAGGATGTGCAGGCTTTGGAGCGATTCAAACGCGAGGCCAAGGCCGCTTCGGCGCTCAATCATCCCAATATTTGCACCGTTTACGACATTGGCGAAGACGGCGGACGCACGTTTATCGCGATGGAGTATCTCGAGGGGCAGACGCTGAAGCATTTGATCGGCGGGCGGCCGATGGAGATCGATACACTGCTGGATGTCGCGATCCAGATTGCGGATGGGTTGGATGCGGCACATTCGAAGGGCATCGTGCACCGCGATATCAAGCCGGCGAACATTTTCGTGACTTATCTTGGCTCAGGGTTTGCAAATGCAAACCCTGAAACCCGACGTGGACACGCCAAGATTCTGGATTTCGGGCTGGCTAAGGTGCCGCAGAAGAAAGACACGCGGGACGATCCCACGCTGGCGACGCAGGCTGCCGGGACTGTCAACGAAGTCGATTTGACCAGTCCGGGGACGACTGTCGGGACGATTGCTTACATGTCGCCCGAGCAGTTGGGGGCCAAGGAGCTCGATGCGCGCACGGATTTATTTTCGTTTGGGGCTGTACTGTACGAGATGGCTACCGGGACGCTGCCCTTCCGCGGGGACAGCTCGGCCTTAATTTCGGACGCGATTTTGCATCGCGTTCCCGCCCCTCCCTTGCGTTTGAATCCTGAGGTGCCGCCAAAACTCGAAGACGTGATTAACAAAGCGTTGGAAAAAAATCGCAACCTGCGCTACCAGCATGCGGCGGATTTGCGGACGGACTTGCAGAGATTGAAGCGCGATACGGAATCGGGGCGGACTGCGGTGCAGGAAGTGGAGATGCCTGCTGCAGCGGCGATGCCCACGCCGTCATCGGCGGCGCAGGAATCTGCGCGGCGCGTCTCTTCGGGGAAACTTCAGGGCGTTTCTTCGATGGCCGTTGAGACGCCGGCGCCGGCTACTGCGTCGGGTTCATCCGTTACGATTGCGGTTCCCTCGCTTTCCAAGCGCACGATAGGCGTGATTGCGGCGGCGGTGGTGGCTCTGGTTGTTGCCGGGGGTTATTTACTCTTGCGCGGGCGTAGTGGCCGCGGCGCGGCCGGGGCGCAGCATAAATCCATCGCGGTCCTTTACTTCAACAATTTGACGCAGGACCCGTCGCTGAATTGGCTTGATTCAGGATTGACGGACATGCTGACAACGAATCTGGCGCAAGTGAAGGGGCTAGACGTTCTTTCGACTGAACGAGTGATGGGCGGGGTGCAGAGCGCTACGAAGGATGGCAAGTCGCTCGATCCGGCGCAGGCGCAGAAAGTGGCGCGCGACGCTGGGGCTGACACCTACATCACTGGCGCGCTGCTAAAAGTCGGGCCTTCGCAACTGCGCTTGGATGTGCGCGTGCAGGATACCGGCTCCGGGCAGATTCTCTATTCCGACAAGCTCGAAGGACAGGATGTGCAGAGCATCTTCGGAATGGTGGACCGGCTGACGGCGAATATTGCGGGCAATTTTCTGCCGGAGTCAGCGTTGCCGGCCAAGGGACCGGAAATCGAGAGCGCGTCTACATCTAATGTTGAGGCGCTGCGGCATTACGAGCTGGGGATGGATTACTCGCGGAAATTCCTGAATTCGGACGCCATTCGAGAGTTTAACGAAGCAGTGCGCCTCGATCCTCAGTTCGCGCTCGTTTACATGCGGCTCGCCGACACTTATTTCCTGGATGGTGATGCCAAGAAAAACGAGGAGATGATCGAAAAAGCGGAGCAGCTCAAGGCGCGCCTTCCGCGTTACGACCAGCTTGCTTTGCAAGAACAGTTGGCCGGGCGCTCGCGTGATTTGGACGCGCAAGTTGACGCCTACAAAGCCGCCCTGGCGGAATACCCCCGCTCGATTATCGACACTACAAATCTCTCCGGCACACTTGGCGCGCTGGGACGGGCGGAAGAGAATGTCGCCCTCTGCCGGCAAGCTCGCGCGCGCGAACCGAACAACACGGATCTGATGAATATGGAGGAGTACTCGCTGGCGGAAGCAGGCGACTTCATCGGAGCGATTTCCGATGCCGACGCATACGTCGCGGCGCTCCCCGGTGATTTGAATCCGCTCGACTCTCGCGGAGATGTCCTCTATGACGCAGGACGCGATGACGAGGCCGTGGCGGCGTATCGCAAGGCGCTGGAGATCAAGCCGGATTTCAATGACTACGGGGAATATCTCAAGCTGTCGATCGTTTACACCGATCAGCGAAAATTCGATATGGCCGAGGCCATGTTCCAGCAATGGGCGCAGCACGTCCCGCCGCTGCAGCAGGCGTACGTGGCGGGATTCGAGGCGCATCTGTTGCAGACGCGCGGGGATTTAGAGGGCGCGCTGACGAGCTATCGAAAAGCGGTGACGCAGTTATCCCGCGCGGGACAAGGCGAACCGGCGGCGCGGTTCCTGAATCAGTTCTCGGTGCTGTCGATGATGTTAGGCGAGAATTCGGCGGCGCTTTCTTTCGCGCAGCAGCAAAAAATGGAGGGCGAGGAATTGCCCACGGTCGCCCTGCTGCAAGAAGTCGCCGGGAACGCGCCGGCAGCTGAGCAAAGCAGGGCGAAATTCGCGTCGAGCCATCCGTATGTTGCGGCTGCGGTGATCGAGAGGATGAAGAGGCGACACGAAGCACTTGCGGCGCTGCAGCGAAATGACGGGCAGACGGCTCTTGCCAAGGCTTCTGGGCTTTCGAATATTGGCGCAACGCGCTTCCTGAAGGGCCGGGCGGATCTGCTGCTGAAAGACGATGCGTCGGCGGAGACGGAATTCCGCAAGGGCCTCTTATACGAGCGCAGGAATAATAACTTCGTGGACATGCAGAGTGTGTTTCCCGCCGAAGCGATCCTTGCGCACTACTACCTCGCGACGATGTACGAGCGCGATGGAAAGCGGGATCAGGCTATCAATGAGTATCAGGAGTTCTTGTCGCGGTTCGAGAATTCGAAGACGAAGTTGCCGCAGGTGGCGGAGGCGCGGGCGAGCCTAAAGAAGCTGATGCAGTAGGCGTTATGCATCCGTGAATGGGTCGGCGATGCCACGCCTGGGAAAATCGCCGCCTGGCAGCCGGCGCTACGGGCGCGTTGACTTGAAGCATCGCGGCACTTAAGATTCACGGCGTGAGCGATCCTTCTCCACTATCCGGACGCACGATTTCGCACTACAAAATATTGGAAAAACTGGGCGGCGGCGGGATGGGTGTTGTTTATAAGGCCGAGGACACTACCCTGCACCGCTTTGTTGCGCTGAAGTTTTTGCCTGATGACATGGTGCGCGACAGGCAGGCTTTAGAACGCTTTCAGCGCGAGGCGCAGGCGGCCTCGGCGCTCGACCATCCGAACATCTGCACGATCCACGAAATCGGGCAAGAGGGCGGGCGGCCGTTCATCGTCATGCAGTTGCTCGAGGGCCGGACGCTGAAGCACATGATTTCGGGCAGGGCGATGCCGCTCGACGAGACGCTGGAACTATCGATCGAGATTGCCGACGCGCTGGACGCGGCGCACGCGAAGGGCATCGTCCATCGCGATATCAAGCCCGCGAATATTTTTGTTACTACGCGCGGGCACGCGAAAATTCTGGATTTCGGACTGGCGAAGACCACGCCGTCGGCTTCGAGTCTGTCCGCGTCGGCGACCCAGGATGGCGCGCCGATCGCACCAGAGAATTTGACCAGTCCGGGCAGCACGCTGGGAACTGTGGCGTATATGTCGCCGGAGCAGGTGCGCGCCAAGGAACTCGATGGGCGCAGCGATCTTTTTAGTTTTGGCGTCGTGCTATATGAGATGGCTACAGGGTCAGCGCCATTTCGCGGCGAATCGAGCGGGATCATTTTCGACGCGATTCTGAATCGCGCGGCGGTACCGCCAGTGCGATTGAATCCGGATATTCCGGCCGAGCTCGAGCGGATCATCAATAAGGCGCTCGAGAAGGACCGCGAGACGCGTTATCAGCACGCCGCGGACCTCCGCGCGGATTTGAAGAAACTGCGGCGCGAGACAATGTCCGGCACAACCAGTGGCTCGGTGGCGCTTCCGGCGAGCGCGTCCACGACAATTTCGGCGGTGTAGCAGGTCAGCGTACCTTCGACTCCTCCTGCAACTTCTGGCATGACTACGGCAGCACCAGCGCAGAGCGAACATCTGTCCGGCAGTTCCGTGGTCACCGCGGCTGCCAAGCAGCACAAACTGGGCCTCGCGGGCGCAGCGCTGATCGCCGTCATCGTGCTCGCGGCGGCCGGCTATGGCGTCTATTCGATGCTCAGTCGCGGGACGGCCGTTCCCTTCCAGAATTTCACGATTACGAAGATTACCGACAGCGGGAAGTCCCGGGCGGCAGCGATTTCTCCGGACGGGAAATACATCCTGAGCGTGATGGTGGACGCGGGCAAGGCGAGCGTCTGGCTGCGGCACGTGGCGACGAATAGCGATACTCAGATCATTGCGCCCGCTGACGCCTACTACAACGACTTCAGTTTTTCTCCGGATGGGAATTATTTCTATTTCCGGAAAGCGCGGTCAGCGGCGCAGGACGCTTTCGACGTGTTCCGCGCGCCGGCGCTGGGCGGCACGCCGCAGATGGTGGCGCGAGACGTAGATTCGAATGTGGCGCTATCGCCCGACGGCAAGCGGATGGCCTACGAGCGCTTCAATGATCCGGAAGTAGGCAAGTTTCAATTGTTGGAAGCCAATGCAGATGGCACGAGCGAGAAGATGGTCGTCGATGGGCCGATCACCGGTGGGCACCCGCATCTCTCGTGGTCGGCCGACGGGAAGCATCTCGCGATGGCGGGAACGAGTAACTTGGGCGCGGGCGCGATCGAGACGATGGATGTGGCGTCCCGGAAGAGCGACGAACTGCCCGGCACCGCGACATACTTGTTCGCGGGTGTGGCCTGGCTGCCGGACGGGCGCGGTCTGATTGTGCAGTATGTCGATCCGTCCACTGGAGCGAACCGCGGCCAGATCGCCTATGTCGCGTACCCGGGCGGCCAGATTCGCGCGGTCACGAAAGACACCAACAGTTACATCACCCCGGGAATCTCCGCGGATGGCAGCATGCTGGCTGCAGTCCAGCAAAAGCGCCTGTTCGCCGTTTCTACGATCGCGGCGAACGGCAGAGAATTCAGCGCGCCAGGCCCGGCCATTCCGCAACAACAGAGGGACACCTTTAATTTCACGTGGGCTGGAAACGATGGGTTCTATTTGAGCCAAGACAACCACATCGTGAGGGCGTCATCGGATGGGAGCAACGCGACGACGCTGCTGAGCAACGCGACGACCCCCTATCTCGCCTCGTGTCCGGACGGAAAGACACTGTTGTTGTCCTCGACAGGAAATGACAGTGGCGGTTGGCTCAGTCTCTGGCGGATCAACAGTGACGGTACGAACCTGACACGGCTTACGAGTGGAAGGCGCGACGTCATGCCTCTATGCTCCCCCGATTCGAAGCGCGCGTATTACTTCGATCAGGTGGAAGGACGAGTCAAGAGTGTGCCCACGGATGGCGGGATCCCCGAGGTTGTGGCCGGAACAGTGATCCCACACACGTTCGTCTCCCAGGCTTACTATTTGGGTCGCTCCCCGGACGGACGAGAGCTGGCGCTGCTGTATTTAGTCGGCGAAAGCAACCCTGTGCACAAGATTGCATTGATACCGTTGGACGCGGGCGCGCAGCCCCAAGTGCGGTATCTGGACCCGAACCCGGCAATTGCCGATGCTCCGCGGTTTACTCCAGACGGTAAGGCGCTGGTGTACCCGATTACAGTGGCGGGCGCCGATGACGTGTGGCTGCAGCCGCTCGACGGCTCGCCCGGGCGGCAGCTTACGAATTTCAAGAGCGACCAGATCTTCGGGTTGGAGTGGTCGCCGGACGGCAAGAAGCTGGCGGTGTTGCAGCGGCGTATCGACGCCGATGTGGTGCTATTGCGCGAAACCAAGTAAACCGTCCGACATATCCGTGTAAATCATGAATTCTGTGCCCTCCCAAGCCGTGGTGGGACACTCGGATCGATCAGCGAACTTCGGAGAAACTAGCCCGGCGCATTGACTTAAGTTTGCGCCGTGAATAAGATACGCGGCGGTGAGTTCGCCTGACTCGCTTTCGGGGCGGATGATTTCGCGCTACCGGGTGCTGGAGAAGCTCGGTGGCGGGGGAATGGGCGTGGTGTTCAAGGCCGAAGACACTACGCTGCACCGCTTTGTGGCCCTGAAATTCCTTCCTCCTGAACTTGCCAAGGACCGTCTGGCGTTGGAACGATTCCAGCGCGAGGCGCAGGCGGCTTCGGCGCTCGACCATCCCAATATCTGCACGATTTACGAGATCGGCCAGGCCGACGGGCAGCCGTTTATCGCCATGCAGTTTCTGGACGGCGAGACGCTGAAGCGGCGAATTTCCGGGAAGGCCATGCCGCTGGATGACACGCTCGATCTGGCGATTGAAATTTCGGATGCGTTGGATGCAGCGCACGCGCAAGGCATCGTGCACCGCGATATCAAGCCGGCCAATATTTTTGTTACCTCGCGGGGACACGCCAAGATTCTTGATTTTGGATTGGCGAAGACGCTGACGCCCGCTGCGCCGGCTGGGCAGGAGACAGCGACGGAATTAGCGCCGGAAAATCTCACGAGTCCGGGTAGCACCCTGGGGACGGTGGCGTATATGTCGCCGGAGCAGGTGCGGGCTAAGGATTTGGATGCGCGTTCGGATTTGTTCTCGTTCGGCGTGGTGCTTTACGAGATGGCTACCGGCTCGGCGCCGTTTCGCGGGGAAAGCGCGGGCGTCATTACGGAAGCGATTTTGAATCGCGCGCCGATTGCGCCGGTGCGATTGAATCCGGAAGCGCCCGGGGAACTCGAGCGAATTATTGATAAAGCGCTGGAGAAGGATCGCAAGCTGCGTTATCAGGGCGCGGCAGAAATGCGGGCTGATCTGCAGCGCCTAAAGCGCGACACGGGCAGCGGCCGAATGAGCGGCACGGTGGCGGCCGCTTCGACAGCGGATGAACTGCTGAATGTGAGTCGCACTTTAACATCTAAGACCGGTGTAGCCGCTACCGACTCTGCCAGGGAGGGTTCTGCTGGAGCAGTTGGCGGCACGGGCAGCGGGACGGGCACGAGCCCGGTAGCCGCAGCGGCCTCGGATGCTGCTGCGCCTGTGGCTGCAGCCGCAGCGACGATTCCGACGGCCGTCTCCACACTCACGGCGGCGCGGCCGAAGTGGATGATTCCTGCGGCGGCGGGAGTGGTCGTTTTACTTCTGGTGATCGGCGGGTATTTCTTTTTCCATCGGACTCCGAAGCTCACGGAGAAGGACTCGATCGTGATCGCCGATTTCGGCAACAGCACCGGCGACACGGCGTTTGACGATACGCTGAAGCAGGCGCTTTCCGTGCAACTGGCACAGTCGCCTTTCCTGAATATCCTTTCGGACGAGAAAGTGAACGACACGCTGCACATGATGGGACGGCCGCCGGGCGATCGTCTCAGCAAGGAAGTGGCGCGGGAAATTTGCCAGCGGACGGCGAGCACGGCGATGCTTTCCGGGACTATCGCGCAAGTTGGCGACCGCTATTCGCTGGTGCTGAAGGCGGTGAATTGCTCGACGGGCGATTCGTTGGCCAGCGTGGAGGCGGAGGCGAGCGATAAAAATCACGTCCTGGAAGCGCTGGGCAAAATGGCGACAGCGATGCGGGAGAAGCTGGGCGAATCGTTGACCACGATTCAGAAATTCGATAAGCCGCTCGAGGAAGCTACCACTTCCTCACTCGAAGCGTTGAAAGCGTATTCGCAAGGCGTGCGTGCTCGAACGACGACCGGCGACGCCGCCGCGATCCCCTATCTCAAGCGGGCCATCGATCTCGATCCGAATTTTGCGAGCGCTTACGTGTTTCTGGGAATTTCGTATTCCAATCTCGGCGAGAACGGGTTGTCGAACGACTACATTACGAAGGCGTACGAGCTTCGTGACCGCGTGAGCGAGAGGGAAAAATTTCAAATCTCTGCTGACTACTACCAGTTCTGCACTGGGAACTTGGAAAAATCCAAGCAAGTTCACGCCCAGTGGATGCAGGCCTATCCGCACGACGATCGGCCGCTGGTGGATTTGGGAGTTGCCGAATCGTCCTACGGAGATTATGAAGCGGCGCTCAACCATACGCTCCAATCTATACGGCTGGCTCCAGAAAGCGCCATTGGTTACGGAAACTCGGTGGGATATTACATTTCTCTGAACCGCCTCGATGAGGCCAAGAGCGCGTATCAGGATGCAGTGGGGAAATTTGGAAACATGCCGGTGCTGCACGCCAATGGCTTACTGGCTGGCGTTTTTACAAGGCGATGGCGCGGAGATGGACCGCCAGGCCGCTTGGGCCAGCGGGAAGCAAGGCGGCGAGGATTTTCTTGACGCGATTCAATCGGATACAGCGGTTTACCACGGACGACTGGCCAAGGGGCGCGAGCTTCTCGAAACGGGCCGTGGAGTTTGACAAGCGCAGCGATCAGAAAGAATCCGCGGGCGCTTTGGCAAATGGCGGCGGCATTGCACGAGGCTGTGCTCGGAAATGCGAGCCAGGCGCGAGAGGCGGCGACGGCCGCGTTGTCACTGGCGACAAATCATGATACGCAAATACTTGCTGCTGTCGTCGATAGCATGGCCGGAGAGCCCGAGCAGGCCGAAAAGATCGCGGCCGATTTGGAAAAGCGTTTCCCTGAGGACACCCTGGTGAATTTTTACTGGGTGCCTGTTGCCCAGGCCGCTGCAGCCATTGATCGCAAGAATGGGGCAAAGGCTATTGAGATTTTGAAGCCGACGGCGCCGTACGAGTATGGTAGTCAGACTCCATCAATCAGCGTTGGCGGAGAATTGCTGACGATTTATGTGCGCGGCCAGGCTTACCTGCAGACGGGAAAAGGGGCCGAGGCCGCGACTGAGTTTCAGAAAATCGTTGACCATAGTTATTTGATTGGGAATTTTCCGTTGGGAGCGCTTGCGCATCTGGGGCTTGGGCGGGCTTATGCGTTGCAGGGCGATGCGGCTAAGGCGCGGACGGCTTATCAGGATTTTCTGGCGTTGTGGAAAGATGCGGATCCGGACGTGCCCGTGCTACAGCAAGCCAAAGCGGAATACGCAAAGATTAAGTGACGAGCGGCAATTTCCTCCAGAAATCATCGTTTTCTTGTCGGCGGGACGCTTCGCGATTCAGAGCATGATTTCGGAATTGCCTGTGTCGAGAAGTGCGCGTTTACGTTTCGTGGCTCGCACTTGATTTTTGTCCTTGGTGGGAATTGTGATCGCCGGATGCCGGCGGGGACGCCGGCGCTACTTCAGCGGCGCGCGATTACTGCTATAACCTTTGCTTGAGCTGCGGCTGCGATCGGACTTAGAGATTCGGTGGACAGTCTGGCGATTAGAGCTTCCAGCATATAAGTGCGATTTTGGTAGCTGGCCAGGATTGCGGGCGTGAGTGGTTTTGCTTTCCACACATTATCGTCGGCTTCGTTTAGGGCGGCGAGCCAGTTGTTAAAATAATCCGCGTCGAAATCCCTTCTCGTGACTACGGAACGCACAGCCATCGCCAGGCGATCTTGCTCGCCGTAGCTGTAGACGGTCGGGAGCTGTGGCGAAGCGGGTCGCGATGACATCGAGAATTTTGTGCTGCTCATCTTTAGTCAAGAAATCGTTCTTTGCTAACGCGGCGAGCAGATCGGCGGTGTGGGCCGTAGGGTGGATCCAGCCGATGGTTGCGTCGTAGCCGCGAAGGTCCTTTTCGCTCACCAGGTAGGAAATCGCGTCGCCGAGTAGCGCATGGTAACGCTCCGGACCGAGGAATGGCGTTTTCAGATCGCGTTCCGCTATGGATGCGAGGCAAAGAGCGGAGAAGGAACGCTTGAGGACGGAGTCTGTGCCCGATTCGCCTAGACCGATTTTTAGATTGGCGGACCATTCCTCGACGAAGGGAATGAGTTCTTGGCGCGAGAGTTGCGGGCGTTCTAGGATCCAGACATCGAGAATGGAATAGGCGAGATTATCGCGGAGATCGGGATCGGGCGAGCCGAGATAGCCGCTTAGTTCGTGCGCCAGAGCTACGGCGGATTCGCGCTTGGGGGACATCGTAGTGATTGCTTTGGATGCTGTGCCAGAAGGCGCGATCGTGCCTCTCGGATTGCGCATTTACAGAGACCGCGAGAACTAAGAACATCGCAATGGCGGCGAGCGGCAGAGAACGAAGTGTGTTCAACGTGGATCGCATTTCTCGCATCCTTCCTCTCAATCTGCATCCGAGCGCGAGTCGGGCCGAGCGCGCTCTCGCGGTGTGCCCGAAGAGGCCCAGCTAAAGACTGGGCCCTACTCTCGGAGCGCTTCCACGCGACATGGCGTCGGCGATTTTGCGCGTCCGATAGTAGGATAGACGCATGAGCGACGCGCCGGTGAGAGCTACGATTTCGATTGATATTTTGAATCAGGTGGATATTCGCGTGGGGACGATTGAGGCGGTGGAGGATGTCGAAGGCTCGGATAAATTGGTGAAGCTGCACGTGAATTTTGGCGGCTTCACGCGCACGATTGTGGCGGGGATGAAGCAGGAACGCGCGAACCCGCGGGAGATTGAGGGCAAGCAGGCGTTGTTCGTGGTGAATCTCGAGCCGCGGAAGATGCGCGGCGTCGTGTCCGAAGGAATGCTCTTTCGATATCGGCTATGCCGACGGAATTCGCCCGGTGCTGGCGGTGCCGGAAGAGCGAGTGCCGGATGGTTCGCGGGCGGGATAGTTCGCAGCGGCTTTGAAGAAGTCCGACTAAAGTCGAGCCCTGCGGGTTCTTATCGTGACTTTGCGCCGCTCCCCGCGGGGACTCTCGGGGACTTGCGCTCCCAATTTTCCGGACGATCCACTACCTTCCAAAAATCGGGCTCAGGCTTGATAAATTCGACGCCCACTTGCGTCTTGCCTAGCAGGCGAGTGCCGACGGTGGTGACGCGCGCGAGAATTTCTTCGTCATTCGACGGATTTTTCAAGCTGATCAGTTCCCCGGGCATTACCTGCATGGCCAGCAGGATTAGACCACCGTGGGCGTTGACGACTAGAGTGTTGGTGGCTTCGGAGCGGGACTCGCCCTGATGGCGGTGAATGATGACCGGGATATGCGCTTTCACGCGCCGACTGCGGCGGCGAAGCTCGGGACGCGAGGCCTTGGGTGTCTCGGCCATGATTAAACGCTAGCAGACGGTTGCGGGGAGTTCGAGGGGAATGTGTTGGATCGCGGCGTAAGCGCAAATAGTGGCGCGTGGGCGCGGGCGAAGGAGGTCCGGCTGAAGCCAGACCCTACGTCGGATGCTTTATGAATTACGCTGCCGAGCTGGAAATTTCGCCGGATTCGATTTCGTTCAGAATTGAGCGCAGCGTGGCGGCCAGCTCTTCGCGGCTTACCTGGCTCTTGCGGAACAGAATCCGCATCCGGAAAGAATTGTCGTCCGGCTGGAAATCGAACAAGAACGGTTGCGGACGCGGGGCCGGAGCGTTTTCTTCCAGGCGGGCGCGACGGGCTTCATCGCGGGAGAGGCCGCCGGAGGCGATGCGCTCGACCATTTCGCGCATCTTTTTCTCGTTGGGCTGGCGCGCCACCTGGAGCAGCAGCGATTTGGTGACAATTCCCTTCTCGATGCAGACGTTGCGAATCGGTTCGGGAATCACGCGAATCGAAAGCGTCTCGGTGACCGAGGAACGAGCCTTGCCGATCTTGCGGGCGATGTCGTCGTGGGTGTAATCGAATTGCTCGGCCAAGCCGCGAGAGGCCATCGGCTTCTTCGAAGGCGGTCAGGTCTTTGCGCTGCAGATTTTCGATCAGGGCTAGCTCTAGCGTTTCGGCGTCGTCGGCGATTTTTTCGATGCAGGGGACTTCGTGCAGTCCTGCGGCGCGCGAGGCGTGATAGCGGCGCTCACCGGAAATGATGTAATAGGTGTCTTCGCGCGGGACGAAGCGGACGAGCAGCGGCTCGAGGACGCCCTTTTCGCGGATGGAGTCGGCGAGTTCGCGGATATCGCCGATCGTCTTGCGCGGCTGATCGGGATTGGGGCGAACTTTCTCGATGGGAATCATGCGGCCGATAGACGCGCCGCTGTAGCTGGCTAGCGTCTCGACGTAGTGCGCGTCATGCCGCATCTTGAGAGTGACGGGTAACCCTATCTTCCTCGACACGTTGTACAACCTCCTGAGCGAGCTTGCGGTATTCCTCGGCGCCGGAAGATTTCGGCGCGAAACTGAAAATCGTCTCTTTGTAGGCTGGGCTTTCTTCGAGACGTACATTCTTGCTGATGCGCGTTTTGAATAAGGCGCTGCCAAACGTGGCGCGAATTTGTTCGTGGGTGTCGCGCGAGATGTTGGTGCGCTTGTCGAAGAGGGTGATGACCACGCCCAGAATTTTCAGCTCAGGATTGGGGCGCGAGCGAATGCGGCCGAACGTTTCGAGCAGGTCGTCGGTGCCTTCGATGGCGAAATAGGCGGCCTGAATCGGAATCAGCAAATGCGTCGCGGAGACCAGCGCGTTGACGGTGAGAATGCCGAGGGCCGGCGGCGTGTCCATCACGATGTATTCGTACTCGTGAAGGATGGGAGTGAGCGCGTCTTTGAGTTTGAAGGGCGCGTCGAATTGGCCGGCGAGCTGCTGCTCGAGTTTGGCGAGCGCGAGACGCGACGGCGCGACGAAGAGATTTGGATCTTTCGTCGGCTTGACTATGTTCGCGAGCTCGACGGGATGATCGCTGAAAACGTCGTACATCGAAGCCTGATTTTCCGCGGGATCGAAAAAGGCGATGGATGCGTTCGCCTGCGGATCGAGATCGATGAGAAGAGTTTTCCTCTTGCGAAGAGCGATAGCGGCGGCGAGATTGATAGCAGTGGTGGTCTTACCGACGCCGCCTTTCTGATTGGCGACCGCCAGGACGCAAGCCAAGCGCGAACACCGTTCCCTTCCCCGGCAACCGCAGGCCTATATATAGGAGAGGCCTTTAGATTTGGTACTACCGGTTGGCCCTCACTGTACAGAGGGAGTGGAGATAGTTCAAGCGAAAAAAGTTGGGGCGAAGGGTTTAAGCAGCGCCGCCGTCTCTGCCGGCATTTTACGACCGCCGCGATTATAAAGACAGTCGTCGTCCGTGGCGCGTTGACATAAATCCACGGCGTTGATTTGGCTGCTGAATCCGCGATTGGACCTTGCCTGTGGCTGGATCGCGTTCGCCAGATGCCAGCAGAGACGCCGGCGCTACTTACATCTTGTAGCGGCCTAGGTCTTCGTCGCTCAGGTTTTCGAGCCACTTGCGGAGTTCTTCGTTGCTGCCGCGCTCGGCGGAGGCGCTGGACATCTTCGAGGTTTTGATTACGTCTTCTTCCACGAAGATCGGGCAATCCAGGCGCAGCGCCAGAGCCAGAGCGTCGCTGGGGCGCGCATCCATGGACATCATCTGGCCGTCCCGTTCCATCCAAATCAGAGCGTAGAAAGTATCGTCGCGCAGATCGCAGACGACCACGCGATGAACGTGGACATTCAGGCCTGTGATCACATTTTTCAGAAGGTCGTGGGTCATCGGGCGCGGCGTCTGCACTTTTTCGATTTCGAGAGCAATGGCGTTGGCTTCGTAAATGCCCACCCAGATGGGCAGCACACCGCTGCCTTGCGTTTCTTTGAGGACTACTACGGGCATGTTGGTCACCGGGTCCATCATCAGACCGCGAATCTTGACCTCGAGTTCCATGGTACCTCCCGGAGACTCAGACCAAGTGCTCGCCGACCAGGCTGTTGGGTCCCGAGCGCGTGACCTTTACCTGCAGGTATTCTCCCAGAAGATTTTCGCGCGGCGAAGTGAAATTTACAACTCGATTGCTGGAGGTGCGACCGCTCCATTGATTGCGCGAGGAGTGGCGCGAGTCCACGAGGACTTCGAAGGTCTCGCCAACGAGCTTTTCGTTGCGGGCGATTTGAATTTGGCGCTGGCGATCCTGAAGAATGGCGAGGCGGCGGCTCTTCTCTTCCTCGGCGATGGCGTCGGGCATGGATTGAGCCGGAGTGTTGGGCCGCGGCGAATATTTAAAAGAGAATACACCGTCGAATTGAACGTGGTCGAGCAGCGAGAGCGAGTCTGCGAAATCGCGATCGGTTTCGCCCGGGAAACCGATGATGATGTCGGAGGTGACGCTGATGGGGCGACGAGCGGCGCGAATCCAGTCAATCTTCTCGAGATATTCGTCGCGCGTGTAGGTGCGCAGCATGGCTTTCAGAATCGGCGTCGAACCGGACTGCACCGGCAGATGGATGTGATCGCATAGGGCGGGCGTTGCATCGATAGCTTCGACGATCTCGCGAGTGAAATCATTGGGATGGGATGTCGTGAAGCGCACGCGGCGAATCCCTGCGACTGCGGCAACATCAAGCAGCAGTTCGGTAAAATTCAGTTTGCGCGGCCCGGGATCGCGATAGGAATTCACGGTTTGGCCCAGGAGCTGAATCTCGGAGTAGCCGAAATCCGCTAAACGCCGCACTTCATTCAGAATCGCATCGCTATGGCGGCTGCGTTCCGGCCCGCGCGTGTGCGGCACCACGCAATAGGCGCAGGCATAATCGCAGCCTTCGATGATCGTTAGGTAAGCGCGAAAGGGATTATCGCGGCGGGTCAGTTCCGTCTCGAAAGTTTCGTCGGTATCGAGATCGAGTCCCATCACGCGGCGCCCGCCGGCTTCGAGCTGCTCAAGATACGCCGGCAAATTGCGGTAGCTGGCTGAGCCGCAAACCAGGCTCACCCACGGCGCGCGCTCGAAAATGTCTTCGCCTTCCTGCTGCGCCACGCAACCCAGCACGCCGATGATTTTGTTCTCGCCGGCCGTGCCACGGAATTCGCCGAGGCGCGAGAAGACTTTCTGGGCCGCTTTTTCGCGGATGCTGCAAGTGTTGTAGAGGACGAAATCGGCATCGGCGGGAGCGTCAACCTGGCGGTAACCCCGACCGGCCAGGACGCCGACAACTTTTTCGGAATCGTGGACGTTCATCTGGCAGCCAAACGTCTCGATATAAAAGCTTTTTCCCGTCGGCGGTGTAACGCAGGCGCTGGAGGCGGCATCGAACGATGGAGCGCGCCCTGAGACAGCTATGGATGGAACAAGAGAGGCGTTCGCAGCACGCGAAACGAGAGATTCGAGGCGAATGTGCACTGTCTCGCTCATGGAAACTCCGATTCTATCACAGCGATTGAGAGCGCTATGGGCAGAGTAAACTGTGGCCGTTCAGAGGCATGGCGAAACTCGCGTGCGGCGATAACTTTGATTGTGATAAGTGCCTGTGCTAACCTGAATTTGGGTCGGATTACGATATAATTCTTTGGGGGGTCCAATTCTCGGAATCGCGACGCTTCTCTACGACGGACGAATCCAGGCTCTAGTCGAGCAAACCGGCTGGGTAGCGCGAATCGTCCTGGCAATCCTTCTCTTCCTATCGCTGTTTTCCTGGGCCATCATTCTCTCCAAATCGCGGCTATTTAGCCGCATCGAGCCGCAAACCAAGAAGTTCCTGCAAGTATTCCGCTCCGGCCGGGGGCTGGCCGATCCCAGAACGTTGCGTGCAGCGGCGGGCGGTTCCCCGCTCGTCAATCTGTATGAGGCCGGCTTCCGCGAATTGCAAAGCCAGGTCGTGGCGACGAATCCCACGGGCGGAAAACCAAAAAATGTGAACGCCATCGGCGTAGAGATGAAGCTAAGCTCCGCGGAAGAAGTTCACGTGCTGGAACGATGGATGCCTGCGCTGGCGACCATCGGCTCGGTTTCGCCTTTCATCGGACTATTCGGAACGGTGCTGGGCGTAATGGACGCGTTCGAGGGCCTCGGCACTGCTGGGGCCGCTAGTTTGCGCGTTGTGGCGCCGGGCATCGCTGAGGCGCTGATTACAACGGCCGCAGGCCTTTTCGCCGCGATCCCGGCGGTGATTGCTTACAACCATTACCTGCAACGGATCCGCTCGCAAGCCACGCGGATGGACAATTTCACGATGGAATTCGTCTCGCGCATCGAGACGCTATATAGCTGACGCCATGCCGCAAACCTCGCGCGAAACCGGTTCGACGCTTTCGGAGATCAACATCGTTCCCTTCGTGGACGTGGTGCTGGTGTTGTTGCTCATCTTCATGATTACCGCGCCGATTTTGCAGTCCGGGATCGAAGTGGATTTGCCAAAAACCAAAACCGTGAAAGAGATTTCCGAGGCGCGCTTGGTCGTGACCATAGACAAATCGCAGCGCGTTTATCTCGGCGATACGCCCATAAATATTCATGACCTCGGCAACCAGGTTCGTGCAAAATCGTCAGACCCTGCCCACCAGCCCGTTTATCTGCGCAGTGATGAGACTGTGCCGTTCGGTAGTGTGACGACGGTTCTCGATGCACTGCAGCAGGCGGGCGTCTTGAACGTGCAGATCGTGACCAAGCCGCTGACCGAGCGCCAGCAGACGCAGTGATATGGACGCTTTTTACGAACGTCCGATCGAAAGTCTCAAAGGGCCGCTCAAGCTGTCCGCGATGTTCCATCTCGCGTTGTTCGCGGGCATGGTGTTTCTAATGAAGCCCACGCCGCGCGATAGCGGGTGGGGCGGATCCGGCGGCTCGATTTCCGTCGGCGTAGTCGGCAGCGTGCCGGCGGCGGTACCGGCCGTGCCTCTGCCTGCGCCGGACATTATGTCGGAGAGCCGCGTTGTGGATGAGAGCAAGGGGCTATTCAAATCCGAGCCGGTGCCTCCGCCGCCGGTCGATGCAACGCCGATTCCCAAATTCAAGGAGAAAAAACCGCCCAAGTACAACTCACGGCCCTCGAAGTTGCTGGAGAACAAGACTCCCCCACCTCAGAACGCGGTGCCTTACGGCGGAGGCGGAACTCCCGCGGTTCCCTACTCTTCGGCAACGACGTTCACTATGGGCAGTGGCTCGGTGCAGGGGGGCATGGGTTTCAGCGGAGCGGGAGCGGGCAACTTTGGGCAGCGATATTCCTGGTACGTGGAAGCGGTGCAGCGGCGCGTGAGCGGGAATTGGCTGCAGGCGACCGTCGATCCGAGCATTCGCTCGGCGCCGCGCGCGGAAATCAGCTTCACGATTACGCGCGACGGCTCGATTTCGAATATTCAGGTGACGCAGTCGAGCGGCAATGCGTCCGTGGATACGTCCGGGGTTCGTGCGCTGCAGGCTTCGAATCCCTTGCAGCCTTTGCCGGGGGATTACAACGGCTCTTATGTGAACGTGACTTTTTATTTCGATTTTCACAGATAACGAGGAGGATCGGCTCAACCGTGTGCGGAAAAGTCCAAGACTTCGTCATTCCGAGGAGCGAGGCGACACTGAAGCCCTCTTTCTTGCCAGCGTCTAAAGCAAAAGAGATGCCTCGCTGCGCTCGGGATGACGGCGCGCAGGCTTTTTTCACTAAACGGTCAAGCCGAATGTAATTTGGGGAGCGAAATGAAAATCAGGATGCGGGCTGGGGTGAAGCGGGCGGCGCTTATTGCGGTGCTCGGAGTCGCGGCGCTCGGCTTTGCGCGCCCGGCCGCGGCGCAGGATTGGTTCAAAACGGGCACTGGCCTTGGCGTGGCAAAAGCGCGCCTGGCGATTGCGGAATTCGGCACGACCGCCGCGCCGGTGCAGCCGCTGGAGAAAACGTTTCACGACGTCCTGTGGAACGATCTGGAATATAGCGGCATCGTCGAACTGGTGAGTCCAAGCTTTTATCCCGCGAGCGTGCCTACCCAGGCAGGGCAATTGAAGCCCACGGATTGGAGCGCGGCGCCCGCCAACGCCTTCATGCTGGCATTTGGCAGCCTCGACTCGCAGGGTGCGGGCCTCGCGGCGAACGCCAATCTATTTGACGTCCGCTCCGCTTCTGGCGCGGCGGTGCTGCAAAAAGTTTATCGCGGCGCTGCGACCGATGCCGATGCCCGCAAGCTGGCGCACCAATTCGCCGACGATATTATTGCGCGGCTCAGTGGCGGGCTTCCCGGAATTGCCAGCACGCAAATCGCGTTCGTCAGCAACCGCAGCGGAAATAAAGAAATCTGGCTGATGGATTACGACGGCGCGAACCAGCATCAGCTGACGCACATCGGCACGATCGCTTTGACGCCGCGTTGGTCACCGGACGCGACGCGTATTGCGTTCACGTGCTTCGCGCCCTATCAAAAGATAATCTCCGCTCAAATCTGCCTGTATTCCATGGAATCGAATCGCACCATTGCTTTCCCCCGATACAAAGGGACGAATAGCTCGCCCGCCTGGTCGCCCGACGGTTCAAAGCTGGCGTTCATGTCCAGCGCCATGGGTGATCAAGGAATCGTCTTGACCGATGCCGATGGCTCGCACATTCGCCGGCTGACGCTGATGAAGGCCGTCAGCACTTCTCCGGTGTGGAATCCCAAGACCGGGCAGCAAATCATATTTGTGAGCGACCGCGGCGGCGAGCCGGTGCTTTATCAAATGAACGCGGACGGGTCGGACATCGAGAAGATTGCCATGCCGGACATGGGCTACGTGGTGGATCCTTCTTGGTCGCCGAACGGGCAGCTTCTGGCGTTCGCGTGGCGCAGGCCTTCCGGCAATTTCGATCTTTACATCATGGACATCGTGAGCCGCGCACTCGTGGAGCTGACGCGCGATGCCGGTCGAAATGAACGGCCCAGTTGGGCGCCAGACGGCAGGCATATCGTATTCGAATCAACGCGTACGGGCTCGCGGCAAATTTGGACCATGCTCGCCGACGGGAGTGAGCCGAAGCAACTCACCTTTTCCGGCCAGAATGAATCGCCGAACTGGTCGCCGAAGTGACCGCCGTGCCGGTGGATTCCCTGCATCACGCTTGCAGATACGGAAACTGACTGCGGCATGACCAAATTTCATGGGCCCAAACGTAGTACAAAATTGCGGCGCGAATTTTCGCCATCGTGTGGCATTCGTTGCGCCGAAGGAGGACTGTTAATGAAGGACTATTCACTGCGTCAAGTTGCTTTCGTGTGCTGCCTGGTGGCCTTTGCGTTTGCCGCGGGCGGTTGTAAGAAGCAAGTCGGAGCCGCGCCACCGACGCAAGCGCCGGCGCCAACGCCGGCGCAGCCGACCGTGACGATCAATGCTTCAACCACTTCGATCAATCCAGGTGAGGCCGTGACGCTGACTTGGTCGTCCACGGATGCGACGGATTTGAATTTGTCTCCCGGCGTTGGCCGCGTGGCCCCTTCGGGGACCACAAGCGTCACGCCCACGGCCTCGACTACCTATCAGATAACGGCGAATGGCCCTGGCGGCTCCGCAACGGCGAGCGTGCGTATCACCGTAGCGGCTGCCGCAGCCGAGGCGCCGCCTGCCGCACAGCCGGGAATGGATGAATTGTTCCGCACGAACGTGCAGGACGCGTTCTATGATTTCAACAAGTCTGATCTGCGGGCGGACGCGCGGTCGGCATTAACGCGGACCGCGGAATTTCTGCGCTCCTATCCGCAGATCAAGGTCAGCATCGAGGGCCATTGCGACGAACGCGGCTCGACCGAATACAATCTGGGTCTGGGCGAGCGGCGTGCACAAGCGGCGCGAGATTTCCTGCTGCAATTGGGAATACCCGCCGATCGCATGACCACGGTGAGCTACGGCAAGGAACAGCCGTTCTGCGGCGAGCATACCGAAGCCTGTTGGCAACAGAATCGGCGTGCGCACTTCGTGCGCGCGCAGTAAGCTAGGCGGAACGAAACGGATCGCCCGGCGCCGCTGAGCACGTTGCTCAGCGCCGCCGGGACGACGGCGAGGAGGACAGATGTCGCGCAAGGGAACGATAGCACTCGTTGTTGCCGCCGTATTTCTGGGGGCCTTCGCGGGGCAGTTGATCGCCCCACAGCCGGCCTCGGCTGTCGCGCGGGAAATTATCGAGCTGCAACAGTCGGTGTCGCAATTGCTGCAGGGCCAGCAGGACATGCGCAGCGCGATGGATCAGAGGCTGGCGGAATTGCGCACGCTGGTGAACCAGTCGCTCGACTCACAAAGCCGCGTGACCAACCAGATGGGCGCGCTGCAGAAGACCCTGCAGGACACTCAAGCCAACTCCGGGGCGCGAGTCGATACGCTGGCAACGCAAACCCAAGGCTTGTCGGACAATATGCAGGACTTGCAGGCCCGCACCGGAAAACTCTCGCAGCAGCTTACCGACATACAGAATCTGCTGCAAAGCATTGACGCGAAAATCCCTGGATCTTCCACCGCTGGAGGCGGAAGCACTCCCGGACCCTCTACGATGTCCCAGCCTCCATCGATCCCTGCGCCGATTTCATCGGACACTCTCTATCAAAATGCGCTGCGTGATTTCAGCAGCGGGCGCAGCGATTTGGCGCGGCAGGAATTCGGCGATTTCCTGAAGAATTTCGCGGCATCCGATCTCGCCGGGAACGCGCAATTTTATCTCGGCGAGATCAGTTACGCGCAGGGCGACTACGCCAACGCCATCGCGGCCTACGATCTGGTGCTCGTAAATTATCCCAAGAGCTTTAAAGTTGCCGCGGCTTCACTGAAGAAGGGCGAAGCGATGCTGGCCATGGGCCAGAAGGCCAGCGCTCTGCGGCAATTTCACACCGTCGTCAACCGCTTTCCCGGAACCGATGAGTCTAAGCGCGCCGAAGCCCGCATTCAGAGTCTAAGTCCGCGCACCGCGCCGGCCTCCAACCCGCACTGAGTTTGATTTGCCGCTCCTGGCGGCGCACTTCGGTTATACTCGCCTCCGCGGGTTCCTCCGCAGTCTCCAGACAGGCAGGTGCTCCGATGTCAGTTAATAAAGTAATTCTCGTTGGGCGATTGGGCCGCGATCCGGAAATGCGTTATACAGGCTCAGGCCAGGCCGTTTGCAATTTCACCATGGCCACCGACGAATCTTTCACCGACCGCTCCGGCCAGCGGCAGAAGCGCACGGAATGGCACCGCATTGTGCTGTGGGCCAAGCTGGCGGAGATTGCCCAGCAGTATCTGAAAAAGGGAATGTTGGTCTATATCGAAGGACGCATTCAAACGCGGCAATGGGAAGACAAGCGCGACGGCCAGAAGCGCACCACCACCGAAATCGTGGGCAATGTGATGCGCATGCTAACATCGCGCGCCGAAGGAATGGCTGCGGGAGCAAGCGCCGGCGGAATGAGTGCCGGTGCAAGCTCGGATATCGATGCGCCCGCGCCAGATGAGTCCATTTCCGCCGGACCAGAAATATCCGACGAAGACATTCCCTTCTAAAACCGCTTCGAGGCCGCCCGCCGGCGAAATAGTAGCGCCGGTTTATCCTGAGCCGCGAAGGGCGGCTCTGCCGGCATCTTACGATTGAAACCAAGCTTCGGATTAAAATCTTGCGCGGATTTTAGCGTTCTGACACGAGCGCATTGATTTGCCTTCGAGTCCGCGGATGCGATCAGTTCTTGTTAGGGTTGGGGTCGTCGGATGCCGGCAGAGACGCCGGCGCTACTTGCGGCGCACTTACCGCTGGCTTTCGGCTTTCGCGCGATCCTCGTCGAGTTGCTTGACGAAGTCTTCGTACTTGGGGAGCTGCTCGGGAGTGAGTAGAGCGCGAATCCGTTGCCGGCCCTCGGCGCGGATTGCGTCCGCCTGCGGCTTCTGCTGCTTGGCGAGTTCGTGCATGCGCCCGCGAACGTCATCAACAATCGCGGCAACTTGTGTTTCCTGTTCGGGCGTCAGGCCCACCTGCCGCGACATGCGCTTCATCACTTCGCTGTGAACGGGATATCCCGTCAGGCTCGTTCCGTTGGCCGCTCCGACTTGCCGATAGTAAGTCCCAACCGAACCAAGAACGATTCCCAGCACAAACACGACGGCGACCAAAAAGCCGGCTCTCAATTTGGAATTACTATTGTCCATTGCGTGTGTCCGTAATGCTCAAGAATGCGTCGTCGCGGCTCATCGGCGGCGCGGTGGAGGGGTCCACAAACAAGCCGCCCTGCTCGCCAGTGCGAACTTCAACGGCGGTCTGCCGCTGCGGCACACCCGAGATGTTCACATAAGCTACGAGCAAAGCGATCGCAGCCGCCGAGGCCCAAACCGTGCGCATCGCCCAAATCTCCAGCGGCCTCCAGAAACCCTTCTCCGAAGACGCACGTTCCTCGAGCCCCTTGATCCGCGTCATCACACGCCGCGCAAAGAATGGCCCCGGATCTTCGGTAGCTTCAGCGCCCGCACGCAGAAGCGCTCGAGCCTGGACGGTGGCTTCCACCGCCGCGCTGCATCCCGCGCAACTCTGCAAGTGCGCCGCAACGCCTTCTTTTTCCGCTGCGCTCAGGACGTCAGAGGTGTAGTCATCCAGGACGGTCTCAAGCTCCGGACAGGCTTGCGATTTCAGTTGCTCGCCCATTTCTTCATCCCCTTCTTTCTTTCGACTGCGCCCGGCCGCCCGCACCAAACCGCCGGCGATAAGCATCCATCATCGCCGACCTGGCGCGAAACATCCGGACCTTCACCGTGTTCACGTTCAATCCGAAAATATCGGCAATCTCCTGGACCGACAGGCCCTCGACTTCCTTCAGAAGCAAAATACGCCGGTCTTCCTCGGACAAGCTGGAAAGCAGCAGCTCCACAAGCTCCCGAGCCTGGGCGCGCTCATCGGGACTGGCCGGGCCTTGGCCTATACTGGCTCGCGAATCCAGGCGCTGGACCTGCTCTTCCGAAAGGTCTGATTCATAGACCAGTGGCCGTACTTTCTTCTTCCGAAGGGAATCCCAGCACTCATTGACGGCAATCTTATACAGCCAGGTCGAAAACGCCGAACGCATGTCGAACCGGCGAATTGAGACATAGGCCTTCAAAAATACCTGCTGGGCAATCTCCTCCACGTCCTCCCGGCGGTGCAAAATGCGCGCAACTACCGCAAAAACACGCTGTTGATGGCGGCGAACCAGCTCCTCAAAGGCCTCCGCTGTGCCATTTTGGGCCAGGCGGACCAGCTCCCTCTCATCGGTCTGACCGCCGGTCAGAACCCCCAGGGCCGGCATCGTTTGTGCCGAGGCTGCCACATCTTTTGGGACGTTGGGCATCAGCTTCCGGTTACATCCTCATGGACCGTGAAAAATACCGAAAATATATCACTTTGCTCTTGCAGACAGCTAACGTCTATGTTAACACTACCCACATGATTATCGGCGATCGACTACGTCTGTTACGCGAAACCAAGAAGCTATCTCAGGGCGACATCGAAAAGCGCACGGGCCTGCTTCGCTGCTACATCTCGCGCGTCGAAAACGGTCACACCGTTCCGGCGATCGAGACGCTCGAAAAGCTCGCGCGCGCGATGGAGATTCCCCTCTATCAGCTGTTCTACGATGGCGAGGAGCCTCCCGAGCTGCCGAACCTTCCTAAGCGGAAGTCGGCCGATGATATCGCCTGGGGGAGCAAGGGAAAAGAGGCGCGTTTTCTGGGGCGCATGCGGCGTCTGCTGGGCCGGCTCGAAGAGCCCGACCGGCGGCTGCTTCTTTACATGGCCCAGAAAATGGCGAATCGCTAGGGCGCACGAATTCCGGGCCTTGTTGGCGCTCAGCCCTTTCATTCCCACTCGATAGTGCTTGGCGGTTTCGAACTGATATCGTAAACGACGCGGTTTACTTCCGCGACTTCGTTCACGATACGTGTCGAAATTCGCTCCAGCACTTCCCGGGGTAATCGCGACCAATCGGCGGTCATCGCGTCTTGGGAGTCCACGACGCGCACGGCGATAGTGTTTCCGTAGGTGCGGCCATCGCCCATGACTCCGACGCTGCGGATGGGAAGCAGAACGGCAAACGCCTGCCAGACTTTTTCGTACAGCCCCGCGCGGCGAATCTCTTCCACTACCACTGCGTCCGCGGCTCGAAGTGTCTTCAGGCCCTCCGGCGTCACTTCGCCGAGCAGGCGCACCGCGAGCCCCGGGCCCGGGAACGGGTGTTTCACCAGGATTTCCTCGGGCAGGCCCAATTCCCTGCCGATGCGCCTTACTTCATCCTTGAACAAATCCCGCAGCGGTTCAATCAGCTCGAAAGGCATGTTTTCCGGCAGGCCGCCCACGTTGTGGTGCGACTTGATAGTCGCGGACGGACCTTTTACCGAAACCGATTCGATCACGTCGGGATATAGCGTGCCCTGTACGAGGAAGCGGATTTTGCCCGCGCCATTGGTGGTGCGCTCCGCGAGTTTGCGCGCCTCTTCGGCGAAAACGGCGATGAAATCGGCGCCGATGATTTTCCGCTTCTGCTCCGGGTCCGTGATGCCCGCCAGTCGCGAAAGAAATTGCTTGGAGGCATCGACGCCGTCCACGTTGAGCCCCACGCGATCGCGCAGCAATTCCAGCGTTTCCTGATATTCATTCTTCCGCAGCAGGCCTGTATCCACGAAGACGTTGGTCAGCCGCTCGCCGATCGCGCGGTTAACCAGCGCGGCGGCAACAGCGGAATCAACGCCGCCGCTGAGCGCGCAGAGCGCCCGGCCGTCGCCGACCTGCTGGCGAATGGCCGCCACGGTTTCGTCAATAAATCCGGCGCGGCTCCAATTTTTCTTCGCGGCGCAAATCTCGAAAACGAAATTTTGCAGGATTTCCGTACCGAACTCGGTATGCAGCACCTCCGGATGAAACTCGACAGCGCATAGTTTCGCAGCGGCGTTTTCGATCGCTGCGACGGCACTCGATGTCCGCCCCGTAACGGAAAATCCCGGCGGCAGCCCAACCACATGGTCTCCATGGCTGTTCCAAATCTTCAAGCTGCGCGGCACGCCATGAAACAACCTGGAATCGCCCTCGCGCTCGAGCTGCGCCGGCCCGTATTCGCGCCGCTCCGCGGGTTGCACATTTCCGCCCAGGGCGTGCGCCATCCATTGCATGCCGTAACAAATCCCGAGAACAGGCACGCCGAGCCGCAGCACTTGCGCATCGCAAACCGGCGCGTCTTTGTCGTACACCGAGCTTGGCCCGCCGGAAAGCACGATTCCAATCGGATCGTAAGCGCGGATGTCATCCAGCTTGGCGTTGCAGGGCAGAATTGCGGAGAAAACTTCAAATTCGCGAATGCGGCGCGCAATCAGCTGCGTATACTGCCCGCCGAAATCGAGAACCACGATTCCCTTCTTTACGCTCACGCCGATCCTCTCTACGTCTGATGAAAACCGAAATTAGCGACGACGGTTATGTAGCGCCGCCCTTTTAGGGCGGCACAGGCACGATTCGCGCGAGTTCCACCTTCGCCCAACGTCCCAAATTCGCGCCGAATCCCAGAAGCCGCGCTAAAAGCACGGCGCTACACAACCTCACTTCACCACAATATTCACCAATCGCTTCGGCACAACCACCACTTTCGCCAGCTCCTTGCCCGCCACAAGCGCCGCCACATGCACATCCTGCATCGCGCGCGTCTTCAGCTCTTCGTCGCCCAACCCATCGGAGACAACAATCTTGCCGCGCACCTTGCCGTTAATTTGCACCACAATCTCGTACTCTTCTTCCGCAGCGAGATCCTGGCGATAATCCGGCCAGCGTACTTTCGTGATGCCTCCCGAATTGCCGAGCATTTCCCAGAGTTCCTCGGCGATGTGCGGGGTGATCGGCGAGATCATTAACACCATCGTCTCGAAAACTTTCTTGATGACGGCCGGATCAGCGCCCTCGGCAAGCGGTTCCTGCGCGTGCAGCTCGTTCAGCAACTCCATAATCAGCGCCACCGACGCATTGAAATGCCAGCGCTCCTCAAAATCGTGCGTGATGCGCTTGATAGTCTGATGCACCTTGCGCAGCAGAACTTTTTCTTTCGGCGTGGCCCGCGCCAGGTCAAATGTCTCGTACGAGACCGCCTTCACCCCCGACAAGCGCGCGGCATGTGCATCCACCAACCGGTACAACCGATTTAGAAAGCGCGCGCAGCCCTCAATCGCCTGCTCGCTCCATTCCAGATCTTTCTCCGGTGGCGCGGCAAACAGCGTGTAAAGGCGCCCCGTATCGCAGCCGTACTGCTCGGCCATCTCGATCGCACCCACCACATTGCCGCGCGATTTCGACATGGCCACGCCGCCCTTCTGCACCATGCCCTGCGTGAACAAGCGCGCGATGGGCTCGTCGATTTTAACCAGCCCGATGTCACGCATGAATTTGGTGAAGAATCGCGAATACAGAAGATGAAGTATCGCGTGGGTGATTCCCCCGACGTACTGATCTATCGGGAACCAATAGCGGATGATTTCTTTGTCGAACGGCGCCTTGTTATTGTGCGGATCGGCGTAGCGATAGAAATACCACGACGAATCCATGAACGTATCCATCGTGTCCGTTTCGCGCCGCGCCGGCTCGCCGCATTTCGGGCATTTCACGTTCACGAATTCCGGCGAAGTTGCCAGCGGCGATTGGCCTGTCTCCACCAGCGCCACCTTCTCCGGCAGCTTCACGGGAAGCTGATCGTCGGGCACCGGCACGACACCGCACGTCGGACAATAGATCACCGGAATGGGCGTGCCCCAGTAGCGCTGCCGCGAAATGCCCCAGTCCTTCAACCGATAGGTCGTCTGCGCCTTGCCGAAACCGCGCGCCTCGGCGTCGGCAATCATGCGTTCGATGGCCGTCTCGGGCGCAAGTCCATCATACGGGTCCGAATTCACCAACTTGCCGTGCTGGTGCTCGTCAAACGGAGCCGTCATTTTCTCGCCCACGAGCGGCGGGCCATCCAGCGGCTGCACCACCACGCGTACTGGCAGTCCGTACTTGCGGCAGAATTCGAAGTCGCGCTGATCGTGCGCCGGCACGCACATCACCGCGCCTGTTCCGTATTCCGCCAGAACGAAGTTAGCCACCCAGATGGGAATCTTCTCGCCCGAAAACGGATTGATCGCGTAGCGGTCAACCGGAAAGCCCTTCTTCTCCGCGGTTGCGATTTCCTCGGCTTTCAGCACCTTCCCGCGCATTTCGTTCCATTCGCGCTCCGCGGCGGCAGGATTTTTCGCCTGCGCAATCAGTGAGGGCACGATCGGATGATCCGGAGACAAAATCAACGCCGTGGCGCCGTAGATCGTGTCGATGCGCGTGGTAAATACTTCGATGTTGCGCCCGGAGGAATCGTCAATCGCGAAGCGAACGCGCGCACCCTTCGATTTCCCGATCCAGTTGCGCTGCATGGTCAGCACGCGCTCGGGCCAGCCTCCCTCAATCTGCTTCATATCGTCGAGCAGTTGGTCCTCATACTGCGTGATTTTCAGGAACCATTGCTCGATGTCCCGCGCTTCGACCAGCGTATCTTCGTGTCGCCAGCAGCAACCGTTCACCACCTGCTCGTTGGCCAGCACCGTCTGGCATTTCGGGCACCAGTTCACGCGGCTCTTCTTGCGGTAAGCAATGCCGCGCTCCAGCATGCGCAGAAAAAACCACTGATTCCAGCGATAGTATTCCGGCTCGCAGGTGGAAATTTCCTTGCGCCAGTCGTAACTGAAGCCGAAGCGCTGCAGGACGCTCTTAAACTCCGCGATATTCTGATTCGTCCAGATGCGGGGATGAATGCCGCGCTGGATCGCGGCGTTCTCGGCGGGCAATCCGAAGGCGTCCCAGCCCATCGGATGCAGCACGTTGTAGCCGCGCATCCAGCGGAAACGCGCCACCGCGTCGCCGATGGTGTAATTGCGCATGTGGCCCATGTGCATGGTGCCCGAGGGATACGGCAACATCTCCAGCATGTAGTATTTCGGGCGAGCAGGATCGACGTCGGCGTAGAAGGCGTGCTCCGCCTCCCAGCGCTTCTGCCACTTTTCTTCGATCGCGCGTGGTTCGTACTGGCCCAATTTCAGTTTCCTCGCCTGCGTGATTTCAGCGCCGCACGCCGCGCAGCGGCCCTCGCTCGCGCTGCTTTGCGCGGAGGCTCGCTGCGGTGTGCGCGTGTCGCTCGCCGCGTCCGGCCAGCCGCCTTATGGCGCACGCGAAAACCATCGCGCCCGCGCCGCTTCGGTACTTCAACTCCCAGCAGCCTCCACAGCGTCGCCACGTTGCGTCGGTCGTCGCCGGGCTTATCGATCGGCGTCTCCAAAATAAATGCGCGGCCGGCCAGCAGCTTGTGATTCAAGATTCGGCCAAAGGCCTCCAGCCCGATATGCCCGCGACCGATGTGATGATGGCGGTCAACGCGCGAGCCCAGCGCCGTCTTCGAATCGTTCGCGTGGACTACATACACCCGGTCGAGTCCGATCACCGACTCGATGTGTTGTAGCGTCTTCTCCAGCCCTTCGGCCGTGCGAATGTCGTGCCCCGCGGCAAACACGTGCGCGGTATCAACGCAAACGCCCAACGGCAAGTCCCTGCACAAATCCATAATCGCGCGCAGTTCCTCGAACCGCCAGCCGACCGAGCTTCCCTGCCCCGCGGTGTTCTCCAGCAGAATTCGCAGTTCATCCAGCTTCAGTCCGCCGCCGGCTTGCCGCAGGCCATCGGCGATCGCCGCGATGGCGTCCGCAACGCTGCTTCCGCAGCACGCGCCCGGATGCGCCACCAGAAAGTCAGCGCCAAGCGCCAGCGCGCGAACAAGTCTCGCCGTGAAATGCCTGCACCGAGCGCGCCCGCAGCACGCGATCCGGCGAACCCAAATTGATCAGGTAATTATCGTGGATTACGAGCGGGCCAAGTCCCAGCGCCAGCCGCCGCTCGCGAAAGCGCGCCGCATCGGCCGCGGAAATCCGCGAGGCGTCACGATCGCGTGACCACATCCGCGGGCTGGAAGAAAAAATCTGCAGCGCGTTGGCGCCCACGCCGTGCGCCAGTTCCAAAGCTCCGGCGATGTCTCCCGCAATGGACGTGTGAATCCCGATGCGCGTGCTGCCGTCCTTCCAGGCAGGCGGCGCCGGCGGCGGAGTCGGTTCCGGGCGGTATTCGTCCTCGTTGTCGTAGGCGGGTACTGTATTCTGCGTCTCTTCGGCCATTCCCTCAGAATGTCCCGGTAAGCAAACGGTGAGCGCCGCAACAACCCTGCAGCACGAAACAGTGTAGCGGAATTTTCGCAGACCCGCAAACGCGGCGGAAACTCTCAAAAAGGCCGCTCTTAAATGTAGCGCCGGCCTTTCAGGCCGGCATCTTCCTACGCCGCCCGCAAATACAACCTCTGCTGAAGATTGCGATTCCTACTTGCCCAGATTTGCGGTAAACCTCTGAATTCCCGTCCTGTGCGGAGGCCGAGAAGGGGTGATCGCAAAACATCCAGCCCGCTGGCGCGCGAGCCAATGGCTCGGCGGCATCGTGCTGTTGGTGTCTTTGGCGCTAGCTGCCGCCCCGATCCGCTTATCCGCTCGCCCCCGAGACGCTGCCCTATCGCCGCAAGAGCGCATCGACATCTTCGAAAAAGTCTGGAGTGACATTCGCGATCTCTATTACGATCCCACATTCCACGGCGTAAATTGGGACCACGTCCACGACCAATACCTGCCCGAGGTGCGCTCCGCAACAGACGACGAAGATTATTACGCCATCGTCCGGCGCATGACCGGCGAGCTCCACGACGCGCACACCCGCTTCTATTCGCCGGAGCAATGGAAACGCATCAAGCTGCACGAATACGCCAGCCTGGGATTCACCGCCGCCGAAGTCGAGGGCAAGCCCGTTGTCACTGCCGTCGAAAATGATTCCGATGCAGCGCGCTCCGGCATCGCGCCTGGCATGATTCTCGTCAGCGTTGACGGCAAGCCGGTCGCGGCTCGCTTGATCGAAGCTGCTGCGAGCCGCGAACCGTCGTCTTCCCAGCGCGCCGACCAATTGTTTGTCTATCGCGACGTCTTTTCGGCACCGGTCGGATCTTCCGTCAAGATCAGTCTTACGCGCGCCGATGGCTCGACGCTCTACGCCAACCTCACGGCGAAGATTTATCCCAATGCTCCGGAGGTGCGTGCGCGGCAGCTGCCTTCGGGCGAGGGTTACATCGAATTCGACGGTTTCAATCACCGGACGCAGAAAGATTTCAAAGCGGCGCTGCGGAAATTTCGCGGCGCGCCCGGCGTGATTGTGGATCTGCGCTGGAATGGGGGCGGCGAACTCGATCCGGCTATCGCCATCGCGGGCTATTTTCTCAACGACAAGACATTGATCGCGAAATATTCCACGCGCACGGGAAAGCCCATCGCCTGGGTCGGCGGCCTAATCAAGCTGAAGCTCGACGTGGAAGCCGGCCAGAGCGGAGAGGCCGTTTACACTGGTCCTGTGACGCTGCTAGTCGGCCCGCGCACGGCCAGTGCCTCGGAAATTTTCGCCGGCGGCATGCAGGAAATCGGCCGCGCGAAAGTCATCGGAACACAAACCTGCGGCTGCGTCCTGGGCATCACCAAGCCGCGAGAAATGAAGGGCGGCAGCGTGCTGGAAATCAGCGAATCGATGTGGATGACGCCGAAAGGCCGCAAGCTCGAAGGCGCGGGCATCATGCCCGACAAGGTCGTCGCTCCGACAATCGCCGACCTGCAGCAAAAGCGCGATCCTGCCCTGGCCGAAGCCGAGGGTATCGTGAAGCAGCCGCAATCCGCCGACCCGCCGCACTCCTCACTCTCGCAGCGGTCCGCCAACTCAACGTCGTACATCAAGCCCACCCCTTCGTCGTACCTCGAACGCGCCTCCCCGGTGTCATCCCGAACGCAGTGAGGGATCTGCATTTTCTGATTTACTCGCGAAAACACGGACTTCCTTTCGTCCATTCGAGCATCGCAGCAGAATTTGCAGCCCTCCGAACGATGAAGTAAACTTTCGGTTTCGCTCGATGACGGATTCGCGCACAGGAGCGGGCGCGAGCAATTAATCGGCATTGTCGCGGCGAACCGAGGGAACTCCTAGTCCATGCTTGTCGTAATGCAGTCTCACGCTACCGAAGAGCAGGTGCGCGCGGTCTGCGAGCGCATCGAATCGCTGGGCTTCAAGGCCCATCCGATTCCTGGCTCGATTCGCACGGCCATCGGCATCACCGGCAACACAGGCGCTGTGGACATCGGCTCGCTCGAAGCTATGTCCGGCGTGGTCGAGTGCATTCCCGTCAGCAAGCCCTACAAGCTGGTCAGCCGCGACATCAAGCAGGAAAACACGGTCATTCGCATTCCCACGCCGCTCGGCGAGGTGGCTTTCGGCGGGCCTGCGATCGCCGTCGTTGCCGGACCTTGCGCCATCGAGACCTGCGAGCAAACTTTCGCCGTCGCCGAAGCCGTTAAGAAAGCCGGCGCGCGTCTCTTCCGCGGCGGCGCTTACAAGCCGCGCACTTCGCCCTACAGTTTCCAAGGCCTCGGCGAGCCAGGGCCTGCAAGATTCTCGCCGCGGTCCGCGACAAATTCGGACTGGGCATCGTCACCGAAGCGATCGACAACGAAAGTCTCGACCTCGTCGAGCGCTACGCCGACGTCATTCAAATCGGCGCGCGCAACATGCAAAATTTTTCGCTGCTCAAGCGCGCCGGCCGCGCCAAGAAGCCGATCCTCCTGAAACGCGGCATGTCCGCCACGCTCGACGAATTTCTGATGGCCGCCGAATACATCATGGCCGAGGGCAACTACAACATCATCCTGTGCGAACGCGGCGTGCGCACCTTCAGCGATCACACGCGCAACACGCTCGATCTCAGCATCATTCCCGCCGTGCAGCTGCGCAGCCATCTGCCCATCGTCGTGGACCCCAGCCACGGCACGGGCCGGCGCAATAAAGTGCTGCCGCTCTCGCGCGCGGCGGTCGCCGTCGGCGCTGACGGGCTGCTCGTGGAAGTACACAACGATCCCGATCGCGCCCTCTCCGACGGCATGCAATCCATCGTGCCGCGGGAATTCGTGCAATTGATGGCGGAAGTGAATCAGATTGCGGGCGTCTTGAACCGTTCGTTGAATTAAGCGCAGCGCGGCTGACGGCCATCGACCGCGCGCCTGCCCATGAAGAAACTGCGCCTGAATTACCGCGTCACGATCCCCATCGCCATTCTTGTGGTTATCGGCATTCGCCTGATCTGGATCGAGAAAGTCCCCGCCTATCTGCGGCCCGGCCTGCACTTGACCGCCTACGTGGCCAACACCGGCGACGGCACCATCTCGGCTATCGACCTGGTCAAGCTCGCGCCCATCGCAACGATTGGTGTGGGCGAAGGGCCCAGCGGCCTGCGCGCGCATCCCACGCGCGCGGAGATCTGGGGCGTCAGCTCTGCGGCAGGCCTGGCGTGGGTGCTCGATACGCGGTCGAACTCGATCGTCGCGCGCATCGCCACCGGCGCGCAGCCATTTGCGCTGGATTTTTCGCCCGACGGCCGCCGCGCCTACATCGCGTCGTCCGGTTCGGACGAGATTTTGGCCATCAATTGCGAAACGCGGCAAATCGTGGCCCGCGGTTATGCCGGACGGCGCCCCTGGATTGCGCGGCTCACGCCCGACGGCAAAGCGCTGCTGGTGTCGAATCATGAGGACAGCAGCGTATCGTTGCTCGATGCCAACTCGCTGGCGGTGCTCGGCGTGGTTAAAGTCGCGCCGCGCCCGGAGCAAATCGCCATCTTGCCCGACAGCTCCAAGGCGTTCATTACTTCCGGCGGCTCGACGCAAGTCTCGGTGGTGGATTTGCGCCGCCGCGTGCTGCTTGCGAATCTTGATATCGGCGGCGTGCCCGACGATCTCGACCTGAAGGGCGATGGCGGCGAGCTCTACGTCACTTCCGCCGCGGCTCACGGTCTGGAAATCATCAACACGGAAACCAATGAGGCCGCCGAATTTGTTCTGCTCGGCTCGGCGCCGACGCAAGCCGTGCTCACTCCGGACGATTCCCTGCTCTTTGTGTCCGACACCGATGCCGGGCATATTGTGCCGGTGGCGATTGAGCAGCGCAAAGTTGCGCGGCCGATTGCCGTCGGGCAGCGGCCGGGCCCGCTGATGTTTACGCCGGGCGGAGACATGCTGCTGGTGGCCGACACGCAGTCGAATGATCTGGCCGTGGTGCGGACTGCTACCGGGGGGCTGATTACCTTGATTCCGGTGGGCACGCATCCGCGTGATATTGCCATCAAGGAGTTCTGATTTTGTCGTTTCTCCTTCGCCTGAGCTTTGCCTTGGCGCGAGGGCTAATCGAAACATCGTACGATTAGAATGTCGCGTAAGTTGTTGAAAACAAATATTTGCGGGCGGTTCTAACCGAAACAAAATTGAGGGTCGTGAGCCGCGGTTGAGAGGGGGCCGAAAGGCGGGCGGGAGTGAAGGCCCGCTCCTACGTTTGCTACCCCCTTGTGTCCCGATTGTTCTCATTCGCTGGCCTTTGTTTTCAATGGCTTACGGTCAAAGTTAATATTTGAGTGTCCCGATTGTTGTCCCGATTTACCTTTTCTTCGCCTGGGTTGAATCATCCTAGTTTAGTCGGGCTGATTCATCAGCCCGAACCCGAGCCCAGACCCGTTCTTCGCCTTCTCCTTCCGGACTGGCCTTTGGGCCGGGTCCTTCGAGAATACTTAGCCCGAAAGTAACTAAAGGCAATAGTACGACGGTATCAATTTTGTGCGCGGCGCGAGGATTATCGATTTACGCGGAGGTGAGTGGGTGGCGTTGTGGCCGTTTTTACGCCGGCGGGCGGAGCAAGCCCCGCCCCTACGGCCGAAAAGCCGAAGTGCGCCCCAGGTTTCAATGGAGGCATTTCGGATTTGCGCCGGAAAAGTCAAAGGCGGGATGGTCTGAAGCACCCTCTCCTACAGCGCCTACGGGGGGGGGATCGCGCCCCATCGCTACAGGGTCAGTTTGTTGGCGTCTTGGGGAAGAAGAAGAGCATGGCGATGAGACCGAGAGCGCTAATTGGGAACGATTGCGTGGGGAGAGCACCTTGGGCGCGCACGGCGAAGCCAGTGAGGACTGCGGCTTCGGCCATCGTGCACGCGAGGATCATGCCTTGGCGCCATTTGCGAAGCACGAGGGCGTCGGTGGGATCCGACGCTAGGGTGACGCCAGAGCGCCGGACAAGGCGGACGTAGAAGATGACGCCGAGCGCGGTTTCGAAAAGTGCCGCGTAGGTCATGCCGATGACGAATGAGTGCGGGGGAATGGGATGGTTGGCGGACATTTGGCGCAGGAGGCGGTTTGAGCCGAAGGTGTAGAGGAGTTGTGAGGCGAAGAGGATGAACCAGAGGATGCGGCCGAAGCGGAGGGTGGCGGAGAGAGTTTGGGGTGCGGCGGGCATGGAGTGGGCGGATTGTGCACGTCGATGAGCGCCCGGGCCGACTCGGCAACTTCATCGACGGCGTGATCAAAAGCAGCGCGGTTGGTCCTTGATGGACTGTTAAACCCGCTGAGTTTCCTGACGAATCTGGAGCGACGCGGCTCGAATCTCCTCCTCTGTCGCCGGTGGCGTGAAATTAAAAAGGGTCTTGATGCTCCTACACACGACCGTCACCTCCGTCAGTACGTAGCCAGCCTCTTTTAGCGCGCCAGGTATTCTCACGCAACATCCCGACAGCTGCCAGTCGCGAATGTCCCCGATTGGTCGGGTTCACCCCGTCACAATGCGCCACCCGCGATCGGTGTTGGCCATGGTCAACAGCTCCGCCTATAGTCTCAACGGCATCATATGAAGATCATTGCCGTCACGAATATCAAGGGTGGAGTCGGCAAGACTACCGCAGCCGTCAATCTTGCTTATTTGTGCGCAGCGAGCGGGCAGCACACGCTGTTGTGGGATCTGGACCCACAGGGTGCTGCAACTTACCTTCTTGGGATCGATCCCAACGAGCATGAACTCACATCGGCAAAGAAACTGCTCACCGGTAAGTGTGATGTACCTGAACTGATCATCGCGACCGAGTACTCGAATCTGGATCTTCTGCCTGCAAATTTGTCCTATCGAAAATTCGACATTCATCTCAACGCACGCAAGAATCCCACCGAGCGGCTCTTGAAAATAAGCCGTTCGCTTCGAGAGGTCTACGAAGTACTGTTTCTCGACTGCCCGCCGGGCATTTCGCTGCTGTCGGAAAATGTGCTGCACGCTGCGGACGTAGTGATCGTCCCGCTGCTCCCGACGCCGTTATCGGTGCGCATGTTAGTGCAATTGCGAGACTTCATCGACGACCAAGGATGGGGGGATCTGGTGCTGTTACCTTTCTTCTCAATGGTCGATGTACGTAGGTCCCTACACCGCGAGTTGATGGCGAGTACGCGCAAGCAGTTTCCCTGCTATTCTCAAGACCGAGGTGCCGTACTGGAGCGAAATCGAACGAATGAGCCTGCGCCGGGCACCATTGCCGGCTTTCTCGCCGAGCGGCACAGCAACGCTGATCTATGCCGCACTATGGCGAGAGATGGCGGAGCGAATGGGGAAGCGGTCCCAGCGCATCGTTCGGTAGCCGCTGCGTCGAAGTCGCGCGGAGGGCGGCACGCTGAGATAACTGACAGGTCTCAAAGCTCAAAGCGCACGTTCTCGGTCGGCAGGCGTGCCGACGATAGAATGCGCCAGCAACGGCTGGCACGCGAGGGCAACATGACTGGCGGTAGGTACAGACTCTACGGGCGGCCAAATGCTGGCTCGCTGGCGCCGCAAATGGTGCTCGAGGAGATCGGCGCCCCATACGAGCTCATATGGGTCAGGAAGACACCCGCGGAGCTCGAGGCCTTTCGCCGCATCAATTCCACCGGGAAGATTCCTTCACTGGTGCTGCCGGACGGCACGGCGGTGGCGGAGTCCGCCGCGATCCTAATTCCGACCTGACCAACGCGCATCCTGAGGCGGGTCTTGGGCCAGCGACCGGCAGCGCCGCGCACGCGCAATTCCTGCAGTGGATGGTCTTCCTGTCCGCGAACATCTACGAAGCGGCGCTGCGCTACTTCTATTCGGAGCGCTACTCCACGGCCGGCGCGGCCGCGGCACCTGCGATCAAGGCGCAGGCAGTCGCGGACTATGCCGGCCACCTCGAGCGCATCGACGATGCGCTGTCGCCCTACGTATTGGGTGACGCCCTGACCGCGGTGGACCCGTACCTGCACATGCTGCTCGACTGGTATCCGGAAGCGAGCCAGCCGCTCGCCTCGCGGCTTCCGAAACTCGCGCAACACACTGAGCTGCTGCGCCGCAGGCCTGCAACACGCAAGGCGGAACGGGATCACGCCGAGACCTGACCCCCTCTCGCACCGGGCGGCCAGGGCTCGGTGTCACAACCCGGACGTCGATGCCTGAGCTGCCCTAAAGCTATGGGATGGACGCCCCCACTCTAAACGGCATCGATGTGCCAAAGTGGAAGTGCCGAGCAACCACTTAAACGAATGGGAGCGTCCACTATGAAGATTACAACGGTTGGAATTGATTTGGCGAAGAACGTCTTTCAGGTCCATGGCGTCGATGAGCGTGGTAAGCCGGTGCTCCGGAAACAGTTGCGGCGCGCGCAAGTTGCGGTGTTTCTTTGGCAATCTGCCACCGTGTGTGATTGGCATGGAAGCGTGCGCGAGCGCCCACTACTGGGGCCGTACGCTACAGCGCTACGGGCATACTGTGCGCTTGATGGCCTCGCAGTTTGTCAAACCGTACGTCAAGACGAACAAGAATGATGCGGCCGATGCCGAGGCGATCTGCGAGGCGGTGAGCCGCTCGAGCATGCGATTTGTTCCGATTAAGAGCGTTGAGCAGCAAGCCATATTGTCAGTGCATCGCGTGCGCCAAGGGTTCGTGAAGGCGCGCACCGCTCAGGCCAATCAGATCCGCGGCCTGCTCGGTGAATTTGGATTGGTCATTCCTCAAGGCATCTACAACGTGGCCAAGCGCGTACCGGAGCTGCTCGAGGATGCCAGCAATGAACTGCCGGTACCGTTCCGGCAATTGATTGAGCGATTGACTGAGCATCTCAAGGAGCTCGATCGGCAAGTGAAGGACTTCGAGAAGCAAATCATCGCTTGGCATCGCAGTTGCGAACTCAGCCGCAAGCTGGAGAACATACCAGGCATCGGCCCGCTGGCGGCCAGCGCGCTGGTCGCCTCGATCGCAGACGCCAGGAGCTTCGACAACGGCCGCCAAGTCTCGGCTTGGTTGGGACTTGTGCCGCGGCAACACTCCAGCGGAGGCAAGCCGACACTACTGGGAATGAGTAAGCGGGGTGATGCGTATTTGCGCACACTACTGATCCGCGGTGCCCGCTCCGCGATCCTGGCAGCGAAGCTCAAAGTTGACAACACGAATGGATGGTTGACCAATTTGTTCTCCCGCCGGCACCCGAATATCGCGGCCGTGGCTCTCGCCAACAAAAACGTGACGCACCGTGTGGGCGCTGCTTGCTCACGGGCGCGAGTTCAAACCAGACTACGCACGCCACCGTATGGCGGCGTGACCCGAACCGCCACAGAAGATGACGACAGAACAGGAGAAGACACCACCGATTGCGCAGGCGATCAAGCAGTGATGGCAAAACAGGTTAGACCGTGGTTGGCCAAACCCAGACCGGCTGCAGCACCCCGAGTGCGACAAAGCTATAGGGAGCCAATGAGCCAAACCCATCAGGGACAGCAGCGCAAGCTGCAGCGAAAGTCCGAATGTACTGGTGCAATCTGATCCTGTCAGCCGTCATGAATGAAAGCTTGGCAATGTGGGGGCGTCCATGTACCGCCGGTCGTGAGACGTCGCGTTCGGGTCCGGGGGCGGTCCGCGGCCGGGAGCGGTTATCAATTGCACCAGGCGGCCCCTCAAAAAGTCGTAATTCACGCAGAGTGTTAATTAGCCTTGATCCGACAAAAAACTCATGCTGCGCACGCCAAGGCGCCCTCGATGCGCGTACAGAGCCGCTGCGTAGCAGCGTTGTTCGCGAAGCGAAGCAATGACTTGCCGCCGGGACGCACCAGGGCTGCGGCGCGCTGGAACAGCGTGAAGCGCAGCGTCTGAATCGTCTGCAGCACTGGCAGCGCGGTGTGTTTGCGCGATCGGCGGCGACGTTCGACGCCAGTCTCGATCTGGAAATTGGTCAGCAGGTTGTGCGTGAGGGCGACGAGTTGCTGCCAGGCGCTGTTGGCCGCATAGGCCATCGTCGGCACCGTATGGAAGGCCAGACCGCTCTTGAGCTGCGCGATAGTCTTCTCGTGATTGCCGCGGCCGGCCATGAAATACCACAGGTTGGCCAGCGTGTAGTCCAGATTGCTCGTGATCGCCGAGTATTCGTAATGCCCATCATCGGGATCAAACAGATCGAGCTGGAAATTCTTCGCCGTCTGATGCGCGACCTTCCTGCGATAGATCGCGACCCACAGCGTGCATCCCCAGGGCGTATCGACCGCGGGCACCACAAAACCCGACACATCCCTTGCCACATGCGTCCAACTCTTCTGCCGGCGAATGTACTGCTGCAGATCCAACCAGTGATAGAACGGGACTTTGACGGCAAAACCTGCCCGTCGTGCCCCGAGCCACGTGAGCACATCCTCGCGGAAAAAGGCTCCATCCATGCGAAAGCGGATCTGCGCCGTGCGCGGCGCACAGAGCGAGCAACTGCCCCCACAGTTCGCGCAGAAAACCGAGCGAGGCTTTGCCATCGTGCACGTTGCCCGAGCGGTTTCTCACTCGCAGAATGTGCGTCGTCTCGGCCAGATGCGCCATGATCGGGTAGTAGCTCGGCACCTTGCGGTGGTGAGGGTTGTAGCCGCGGCGTGCGCGCTCGACCTGCAGCCCCGTGGACACTACCGTCCCGTCCACATCCACAGTCATCGTGTGCAGCTTCAAGCCTGGGATCACGTGGGCAATCACCGCCGCGTTCAACCCCTGCAGCCGCTCCACCGTCTTCATCGTGAATCGCTTGAGCCAGCGACTGACCGTGCGCGCGGCCGGCAGCACGCGCAATTGGCAAAAACGTTGGATCAAGGGGTCGTTCGCGATGTAGGTCAGGTGCTCGAGGCGCCGTCCGCCCACGACCAGCAAGCCGACGAGTAGCCGAATCATGGCGACCACTCCGAAGTCCCCGCCCAGCGGGCCGCCTTCCAAGCTGCAGCGGATCATGGCGCTGAAGTCCATCCGGCGCAGATACCGCTGGAACAGCTCCAATCCGCCGTAAGAGGTCAGCTTCACTTCGCCGAAATCCAGAGTAAGATCCCTATTAATGCGCGCGGCAAATTGGTATTTTTTCGTCCCTTGATGTCGGTGGCCTTTCGTTTGTGGGAGAAAGTTTGGGTGGTACCTTCTTTCAACCACAACGAAAGGCCTTTTTCAATAGTGTGCGCGCACCTCAGCGCAAAAATTTTGTCGGATCGGGGTTAGTCTTGCTGTATTGCGGTCTTATCAATCGTTGAATATCAGTTCTAGATCATACTGACACCACAAATTTCTTTACCGCATCCCCTGGCGGCCACCTAAATTCCTCCACCGGTGGCCACTTGAAATTCCCCCACCCCTGAACTGATCCGGCGCCGGTCGGCGCCGAGGGTGCAACTGCGGCGGGACGTTACGCTGCTCCCTTTTTTGACGGGGAGCAAAGGGTTGAACGTCTTGAAGTCGCATCTGCGGATCACGATCCGCACGTTATTGTCCACGGGCACGAGCCAGCGCGAGATCGAGCGCCTCACCGGGGTGGATCGCAAGACGATCCGCCGCTACGAGCAAGCAATTGCCACCGACGCCGGGGGAAATTCCCCCGGGGTGGCCACCGGCTACGACGGCTGCGAGAGCGCAGTTCTCGGTGAGCAAATTCCCCCACCCCGGCCATCGGCTCGGCCCCCGAAGCTTGCCCGTTCGGCCTGCGAGGAGCACCGCGCCTGGATCGAGGAACAGCTCGCCCTGGGCCGCAACGCCCAGAGCATCTACCAGGATCTGGTTGAGCGCTTCGCCTTCACTCACCGCTACAACTCCGTCAAGCGCTTCGTGCGCTCGCTGCGCGCGCGCGATCCGGAACGCTTCGACGTTCTCGACAGCCTCCCGGGGGAGGAATCACAGGTCGATTTTGGTCTCGGTGCCCCCACGCTGCACCGACGCGGCAAGTACCGTCGGCCGTATCTGTTCGTGATGACGCTCAAATACTCCGGCAAGGCCTTCCGCAAGGTGGTGTGGAAGGCCGATCAGCAAACGTGGGCACGGTTGCACGAGGAAGCCTTCCGTGCCATGGGCGGCTCGGTCGCTTACGTCGTGCTCGACAACTTGAAGCAGGGCGTGATCAAGCCCGATCTGTACGAGCCGCACCTCAACCCCGTTTATGCCGCGATGCTCGCACATTTTTCTGCCGTCGCCGATGTCGCGCGCGTCGCCGACCCCAATCGCAAGGGTGCGGTCGAGCGAGCGATCCAGCACACCCAGGACACCGCGCTCAAGGGCCGCCGCTTCGAGTCGATCGAGGAGCAGAACGCGTGGCTCTCACACTGGGAGGAACGCTGGGCGGCACCGCGCATCCACGGGCGCAAAAAGCGCCAAGTGCTCGCGATGTACCTGGAGGAAAAGCCGCATCTGAAAGCTCTGCCGCTCGAGCCCTTCCGCTACTTCCGCCAGGAAACGCGCACCGTCGACGATGCCGGGCTCATTGCCGTGGATGCCTCGCACTACAGCGCTCTGCCCGCGGCGCTGTACTCCGAGGTCACCGTGCGTATCTACGAGCGCGAGATCGAAATCCTCGATGCCAACGGCACCGTGCTGCGACGGCACGATAAATCCGCGCGCAAAGGTGCCTACGTGCTGCCCGAGGAGGACCGCCTCTTCAACCCCTCGCGCGAGACCGCACGGTTGATCGGCAAAGTGCGCAAGATCGGTCCGCACTGCGCGCAGCTCGCCCGCGATATCTTTGATCGGCTCGGTCGCCCAGGCCAGAAGGCGATCTACGGCCTATCCAATCTCACGCGCCACCACAGCGGTGAGGACATCGAACGGGCTTGCGAGCAGGTGCTGCGGCTCTCGCGGCCATCCTACCAAGTCCTCAAGCGCATCCTGACTGCCACCGCCGCGGCCAAAGAGGCTCGCGCTGCCGCCGACAAGAACACATTACAGCAGCACGGCGATCACATCCGCGCGATCGAGGAGTACCAGCGCTTCTTCGATCAGCACTCGCAGCTGCCGCTGCCCGTATCCGATCCGCCCACCACCCCACCAACCATAGGAGCCGAAAACGATGAGCATGTCGATCCCGGAACTACACCGCTCGCTGCGGGCGCTGCGCCTCTCGGGCATGATCACAACGCTCGAGGCGCGCGCCATGCAGGTCGCAACTCATGAGATGAACTTCCTCGAGGCCTTCTCCTGGCTCGTGCAGGATGAACTCGATCGGCGACGCTCGCGCCTGCTCGATCGGCGCTTCACGCTCTCGGGACTGCCGGAGCGCAAGGATCTCAAGGACATCGACTGGACCTACAACCCCAAGATCCCCAAGCGCGATATCCTCGAGCTTGCCACGCTGAAGTTCATCGAGACACGCGAAGGGGCGCTGCTGATCGGTCAGCCCGGCACCGGCAAGAGTCACTGCGCCAAGGCTATCGCGCAGCTCGCCGTCCAGCACGGTTACAAAGTCTTCTACCGCGAGGCGCACGTGCTGATCG
>CAVVLE010000011.1:0-27191 GCA_963748865.1 uncultured Acidobacteriota bacterium
CGATCACTTTGAATCGGCCGGACAAGCTCAATGCTTGGACAGCGACGATGGAGCGGGAGGTGCGCGGCGCCATGGAGAGCGCTGAAAGCGACGACAGGTGTTCGCGTCATCGTTCTCACTGGCGCGGGCCGAGGCTTTTGCGCCGGGGCGGATATTTCGCTGCTGAGCATGGTGGCCGGGCAGGGCGTGGACGCGCGCGTTCGAGAGCAGGCGCTGCGGGCGGGAGCTGTGCGCGAAGGAGTGCGCGCGGATTTTCAGAAGAAGTATTCGTATTTTCCGGCGGTGACTAAGCCGGTAGTCGGTGCGATCAATGGCCCGGTCGTAGGATTGGGGCTGGTGATCACGCTTTACGACATACGTTTTGCTTCCGACGCGGCTCGTTTTGGCACGGCTTTTTCGCGGCGGGGCTTGATCGCGGAATATGGGCTGGCGTGGTTGCTGCCGCGCATTGTTGGATTGCCGAACGCGCTGGAATTGCTGTTTTCAGCAGCATGGTTGATGCGGCGGAAGCGCAGCGGATGGGATTGGCCAATGCGGTTTTTCCGCAGGACACGTTTCAAGCGGAATCGCGAATATGCGCGGGACCTTGCGGCCAACGTCGATCCGCACATCCTTGCGGGTGATGAAACGCCAGGTGTACGAGGGGATGTTCCAGACGCTCGCGGAAGCGTTTGAGCTTTCCGAACGCGAAATGTTGGTGAGCCTGCAGTGCGAAGATTTCAAGGAAGGCGTGGCGCACTTTGTCGAGAAGCGCGCGGCTGCCTTCACCGGGAAATAGTTAGGCTGTCGCGGTTTGCGGCTTGTTGAAGTCCGCGAATGTTTTTCCCTGCTCGGCCAGTTGCTTTAGCAGCGGTGCCGGTTCCCATAGTTCGCCATGCTGCTGCTCGAATTCCCGCACGCGATCGTAAACTTTCTTTAGTCCTACGGTATCCGCGTACCACATGGGGCCGCCGCGGTGAAGCGGGAAGCCGTAGCCGTTGATGTAGATGATGTCGATATCAACGGCGCGCAGCGCGTAGCCTTCCTCGAGAATTCGCGCGCCCTCGTTCACGAGCGCATAGACGCAACGATCGACAATTTCTTGCGCCGAGATTTGCCGTTGCGCGATTCCCGCCTCTGCAGCCCACGTTTTTACCATTGCCGCGACTTCGGGGTCGGCAATCGCTCGGCGATTCTCGTCATATTTGTACCAGCCTGCGCCGGTTTTCTGGCCGTAGCGGCCGAGTTCGCACAATTTATCGCCGGCCATCGCTTGCCGGATTCCCGGCTTCTCGAGATGGCGATACTCCTTGCGAATTCGCCAGCCGACATCGAGACCTGCGAGATCGCCTACCGCCAGCGGCCCCATGGCCATGCCAAATTCGTAGAGCGCGTTGTCCAAGGCTTCGACACTGGCGCCTTCCTCGACGAGGAATACCGATTCGCGCACGTATGGATGGAACATCCGGTTGCCGACGAAGCCGCGGCAATTCCCGACCAGGACGCCGACCTTGCCGAGTTTCTTTGATAGCTGCATGCAGGTGGCTATCACTTCCTTGCTCGTAGCCTTGCCACGCACGATCTCCAGCAGGCGCATCACGTTGGCGGGGCTGAAATAGTGCGTACCAATCACGAACTGCGGGCGGGAAGTCGAGGCGGCAATTTCATCGATATTCAGCGTGGAAGTGTTGCTGGCCAGAATCGCGCCGGGCTTGCAGACGCGATCGAGTTCGCCGAAAACTTCCTTCTTGAGCGCCATGCCTTCGAATACGGCTTCGGTGACCATGTCGGCGTTCTCGAAGCCGTCGTAGCTGAGCGTCGGTGTGATCAGCTTCAAGCGCTCGTCCACGAATTGCTGCGTAAAGCGGCCGCGCTTGACCGAAGTCTCGTAGTTCTTGCGGATATTGGCCATGCCGCGATCGAGAGCAGCCTGGTCGGTTTCCTTCAGCAGCACGGGAATTCCAGCATTGGCAAAGACCATGGCAATCCCGCCGCCCATCGTTCCGGCGCCGACGACGGCGGCGCGATTTACGGGAATCAGCGGCGTCTCTTTCGGAATGTCGGGGATCTTGGCCACTTCGCGGTCGCCGAAGAAAACGTGGATCATGGCTTTCGATTGGTCCGAGAAGAGGCACTCCATGAACAACTTCCGCTCAGTCTTGCATCCTTCTTCGAAAGGCTGCTTCGTTGCAGCTTCGACAGCATTGATTGCCGCAAGCGGCGCCATCAAGCCGCGCTGCTTTTTGCGGGCCGCATCTCGCGCAGCCGCGAAAATGGCGGCATTTTGTTCCGGAGTGCCCAGCTTCTCGTTGCGCTCCCGTGTTTTCGGCGCCGGCTTCCCGGCGATTTCGCGCGTGAAGGCTACAGCGCCTTTCAATAGATCGCCTTCGATCAGTCTGTCGATGATGCCGAGCTTTGCCGCTTCTTCGGTCTTTACGGGATTTCCGCCGGCGCACATTTCCACGGCTTTCCCGACCCCTGAAAGCCGCGGCAATCTCTGCGTGCCGGCGGCGCCAGGGATGATTCCCAGCTTCACTTCAGGCTGCCCGACCTGTGCGCCAGGCGACGCGACGCGGTAATGGCCAGACATGGCCAATTCGAGGCCGCCGCCGAAAGCAGTTCCGTGAATGGCCATCACGATCGGTTTACGCGAGTCTTCGATGCGCAGCAAAAGCGTGGGCAGATCGAGAGTGCCGGCCGATTTTCCCGAAGTAATCTTTCCGAATTCCTTGATGTCGGCGCCGGCGACGAAAGTTCGGCCGCCACCAATCAGGACCGCGGCCTGCACATTCGGATCGGCGTTGATTTTGTCGATGGCCTCGGCGATGCCTTCCGGCACGCCGGGACTGAGGGCGTTCACTGGCGGATTGTTGATGGTGATAATCGCGATGGCATTGTCGGTAGTAAGTTGAACGAGGTCGCTCATAGTGGTTCCGGAGCCTGCCTTTCGAAGGATTCTCTAGACCGTCTTGGCGGCAAAACTGGCCGCGTCGATTACCATGCGGGCGATGCGCTCGCGATGGTAGGTTGCATCGCCAAACATCGTCTCGCTAGCCTTGGCGCGCCGGTAATACAAGTGAAGATCATTCTCCCAGGTGAAGCCCATGCCGCCGTGAACCTGTATCCCGCGATTGCCCACGGTGCGGCATGCATCGCTGGCATACATCTTGGCGATCGAAACGGCGGTCGCGGCGTCAGCCGCATTCTGCTCGAGCGCCCATGCGGCGTAATAGACGGCTGAGCGTGAGCTTTCTGTCTCGAGATACATGTCGGCGCACTGGTGCTGCACGGCCTGGAATGTGCCGATGGGCTTGCCAAATTGCTTGCGTGTCTTGGCGTATTCCACCGTAAGGTCAAGGGTCCGCTGCATCCCGCCCACCATCTCAGCCACCAGCGCTGCGGTGGCGATACTGCGCGCGCGTGGCAAACCTGCCGAGTTGGCGAGTTTCTCGCCGGGCGTGTTCTTGAATTTCACGGAGTATTGCCGGCGAGTGAGGTCCAAGCCGGGCATCGGCTTGATCGCAAGCCCTGCTGCCCGGGAATCAACCGCGAAGACGCCATTTCGCGCCACGACCAGCAGGGTATCCGCGACGGCCGCATCGGGCACGAACAGCTTCTCGCCGGTAAGTTTCCCGTCCGCCGCCTCCAGGTGAATGTCGGCAGGATCCCAACTCGCGCCGCTTTCAAGGAACGCGACCGTGGCACGCGCTTCGCCGCGACAGATGGGCGCAAGGTATTTCTTCTTCTGCTCCGGACTTCCCGCGGCATCGATCAACGAGCCCGCTTGCACGACGGTTGTGAAAAACGGCCCCGGCAAAAGCGCCCGCCCGGCCTCTTCCATCAGCAGAATCAATTCCACGATGCCGAGTCCGACGCCGCCGAATTCTTCCGGGTAAATAATCCCGGTGTAGCCCTGTTCCGCCAGCTTGGACCACAGCGCGGCGTCGTAGGCGGTATCGCTTTCGATCGAGCGTCGCACTTCCGTCATGGGGCATTCGCCGGCGAAAAACTTCCGTGCCGAGTCACGCAGAATTTCCTGGCTTTCGCTCAGTCCGAATTGCATGGCGGCCCTCAGTAGCTCCGTGGAAGTCCAAGAACAAAATGTCCGATGATATTGCGTTGTATCTCCGAAGTGCCGGCCTCAATCGTATTCCCGCGCGAACGAAGGTAGCCGTAAGACCACATCCCGTGATCAATCGATTCGTCGGCGTCGCCGGTCAGTTGGCCGTAGGGGCCTAGAAGCTCCTGCGCGACTTGTTGAAAGCGTTGATTCAGCTCGCTCCAAAAAATCTTCTGGATCGAGCCTTCCGGCCCTGGCACGCCAGTAGCGCTGATCCGACTGAAGGCCCGCATCTGATTCAAACGCATGATTTCGATTTCGCCGTAACATTGCGCCAATTTCTGCCGGATGATCGGATCCTGCGCCGCGGGAGCCCCGTTTCGCTGCGTCGAATGAGCCAACTCCGTGAGGCGGTCCATGTTGCGCTTGTAAATGATCTGCAGTCCGGCGCCAAACGAGCCGCGTTCGTGCATCAGCGTACCGATCGCCACATCCCAGCCCTGATTCACTTTGCCGACCACATTTGCAACGGGAATGCGCACATCGCGGAAGAAAACTTCGTTGAATTCAGTCTCGCCGGTCATTTGCCGCAGCGGACGGACATCCACACCCGGCGATTTCATATCCACAAGAATGACAGTGAGGCCTTTGTGTTTGGGAGCGGCCGGATCGGTGCGCACCACCAACTCGCACCAATCGGCCAGCCAGCCGTAGCTGGTCCAGATTTTTTGCCCGTTCACGACGTAGTGATCGCCGTCAAGACGCGCATCCATCTGCAAGCCGGCGAGATCTGACCCCGCATTCGGCTCCGAGAATCCCTGGCACCAAATTTCTTCCGCGCTGAGAATATTTCGCAAATAGCGTTTCTTCTGTTCTTCCGTTCCGAAAGCGATGATGGTGGGACCAATGAGCCCGAGACCCAACACATTCGCCAACGGCGGCGCCCCCGCGCGCGCCATCTCCTGCCAGAAAATCACCTGCTGCATCAAGCCAGCGCCGCGCCCGCCATATTCCTTGGACCACGAGATCCCGGCCCAGCCGGCATCAAAAAGCTGCCGCTGCCATTTGCGCAGAAACTCAAAGCGCTGGTCGAGCGATTCCTCGCGCGTGTGCTCCCACTCGCGCGGTACGTTCGCTTCGAGCCACGCGCGCAATTCATCGCGGAAGCTCGCTTCTTCACGAGTCAGATTCAGATCCATGTCCGAAATACTCCTGCAACCTAGACGTTTCCGACCGATTCCGGGCGGATGGTGTTCTGCCCAGCCCAATATTTCTTGCGCAGCTCTTTCTTCAGCACTTTGCCCGTGCCCGTCTTCGGCAATGCGTCGAAGAATTCCACCGACCGCGGGCACTTGTAGTGCGCCAGCTGCGATCTGCAAAACTCGATGATATCGGCCTCGCTGGCTTTCGCGCCCGGCTTCAACACCACCAGCGCCTTGGGCAGTTCGCCCCACTTCGCGTCTGGCACCGGAATCACCGCGACTTCATAGATTGCCGGATGCGCCGCCAGCGCCTTTTCAACTTCAAGCGAAGAGACATTCTCTCCGCCGCTAACGATGATGTCCTTCTTGCGATCGACGATCAGCAGATAGCCGTTCTCGTCAATAGTGGCCATGTCTCCAGTGTGAAACCACCCACCGCGCATGACTTCCGCGGTGGCTTCAGGCTGATTCCAATAGCCGGCCATCACTCCATCGCCGCGCGCGACGATTTCTCCCATCGTCTTGCCATCGCGCGGCACGTCCTTTCCTTCTGCGTCCACCACGCGCATCTCCGTGCCGGGAATCGCGTAGCCCGTCATCGCCTGGCCAATGAATTTCTGCTCTCCCTGCCAGTCGGTGCCCGGCTTCGCGACGGAAGTCGAAAGCGTCGGCGAAGTCTCGGTCAAGCCGTAACCCGAGAAGCATAAACAGCCGAGCCTTTGCTCAACTTCGCGCACCAGTGTCGGCGACGAAGCTGCTCCGCCGATGCTGATTCGGTCCAGGCTGCTGAGATTGTATTTTCCCAGCGCCGGCGAATGAATCAAGGCCAGCGCCATGATAGGCACGAGCCCCAGCCCCGTCACCTTTTCCTGTTCGATCAGCCGGAATATTTCTTCGGCGTCAAATTTCTGCATCATGACGTGCTTGCCGCCCAGTTGCGTAATGAAATGCGCGGCGCCCCAGCCGTTGGCGTGGAAAAGTGGAATCGCATGAAGGTGATTCATGTTTATGGCCGGATTGAAACTCAAGCAGGTGTAAAGCCCGTTCAAGTAAATGTTGCGGTGCGTGAGCATCACGCCCTTGGGATTGGCGCTCGTGCCGCTGGTGTAAAAAAGCTCGCCGACCGCGTTCTCGTCGAAGGTCATGATGTCGGGCTGGTAAGGCTCGGCAGCCGCGAGCATCGAATCGTAGTTCTCTCTCGCCAGCCATTCGCGATCCGGTGCGCCGTCAAGAAGCACTATGGATTTCAGCGAAGGCACGCTCGCGCGGAACGAATCCACCACCGGCAGGAACTCTTTCTCGACAAAAAGGATCGTGGCCGAGGCATCGTTGAGCACGAATGCCTGTTCTTGCGGCGCCAAACGTATGTTCAGCGGCAGCAAAATCGCGCCTGCTTCCAACACTCCGAAGTAAGCCTCCAGCAGTCGGTGGCAATTCAGACTCATGAATGCAACTCGATCGCCGGGCTTCACCCCCGCCTGTCGCAATGCTCCCGCAAGTCTGGCTGCTCTATCCCCGAATTGCGCGTATGTAAATCGCGAGCCTTTGCAAACAATCGCCGTCGTATCGGGGAACTGCTGCCGCGCGTATCGCAGAAACCTTACTGGCGTGAGAGGAACGATCATAGCGCGACGTCCGCCGGCTAGGCGGTTTGGCCTCCATCAACCACTAGAACATGCCCGGTCACAAAATCTGAAGCGTCGGAAGCGAGAAACACCGCCGCGCCTTTCAAATCGTTCTCCGATCCAAATCGTCCGAGCGGAATGCGTTTCAGGAACGCGTCCTTGTTGCGTTCGATCACCACTTCCGACATATGTGTGGGGAACCAGCCAGGGGCGATGGCGTTCACGTTGATATTATGACGCGCCCACTTGCATGCCAAGTCCTTCGTAAAGGCGATCACCCCGCCTTTGCTGGCGTGATAGCCGGTGGCAGGAAGCTCGGGAGGCGCGCCGCGAAATCCAGCCACGGAGGCGATGTTTATAATTTTTCCGTGCTTCTGGCGGATCATGACCTTGCCCGCGGCCTGCGAGAACAAAAACGTGCCGGTCAAATTCGTCTCGATTACTTTATTCCAGGCTTCAAGCGGCATATCCTCGACAGGCGCGCCCCAGGAAACGCCGGCGTTGTTGATGAGAATATCGATTTTGCCGAACTCGGCGACGCTGCGCTCCACCACGTCCTGGATATTCGCAGGGTTCCTCACATCGCAAGCGAGAGCCAGCGTCTTCACGCCGAGATCTGCGAACTGCGTCGCCGCCCGCTCGCAGCGATCTTTCTTTCGCGCACACAGCACTAAATTAACGCCGGACTCCGCAAACGCCTCGGCCATCTGCCGCCCGAGCCCCGCCGCGCCGCCGGTGACGATGGCTACACGCCCGCTAAGATCAAACAATTGTTTGACGCTTGCCAACTCTCACGGCCTCCACGAAAGGGGACTGCATGGTAGGAACTCCGGAAGGGAATTGCAACCGGCAATCGAACTATGCACCCGTTGTCACGCGAGAACCTGACTTCAGGGCTGATGCGCGATGCTTTGGACGGAAACGGCGCGCCGCGATAGCGCGCCGCTCCCGCGAAAACGCATCTTCAGAAGATGAACCGCGCTCCGAGTTGGAATTCGCGCATCGGCAAAGCGGACGTAAATCCAAGAGGCGTGCTGGGTGAAAGCTTCGCGCTCCCGTGGACGTTAAAGGTGGTAAAGCCGGGCGTGAGTCCGAAGAAAGGACCGACCTCATTGTTCACGCTGGCGTAGTTGGTCCGGTCGAAAAGATTGAATGCCTCGGCCGTGATACGCAGCGACACCTTTTCCGCGAGCTTGTGTTCCCAAGCTAGCCGCATGTCGAAATCGACCAGGTTCGGTCCGAGGCCGCTATCGCGGGGCGCGCCGACCGGACGCTCGTTGGTGGTGTGGTTGTTCCCATTTACCTCGCCGCCGGCGAGCAGATTGAACGGATGGCCGCTGCGGTAGGTGAAGATCGGGGCAAGCTGGAAGCCCGACAGCACGGAGTTCTTCCACGGACTGTTGAACACGCCCGCGACGACAAGCTTATTCCTTTCGTCGAACTCCGACACAGCGCGGTCCGCCTCCAGATTCGTGGGATCTTGCGGACCGTAGTCGGTGTTGAAGTCCGTCGAGGTGTCATAGGCTTTGCTGTACGTGTAATTCCCGAACAGCGTGAAATTGTTGCTGAAGCGTTTCTTCACCTCAATGATCCCGCCTTCGTACAGCGCATTCGCAGCCGATGAATATTGGTTGTTCTGCACAATCAGCGGGTTCACGAAGCAGGCCGAGCCCGGCTGGCCGAAGCCGTTGAATGTAATCGCGCAGGGATAGACTCCGCCGGCGCCGGCTCCGGTCTCGAATCCAGCGTAAGGATCAGTCGAGGGGCCTTCGTTCCAATTCTTGTACGTCACGCTCTTACCGTTCGCCAGCGTGATCGTGCTCGTCGGTGTTGACGGTTGAAGATTGGTATCAATCGCCACCGGCAGCCGGGAAGTGTGCGAATAGATGCCGCTGATCGAAATCGAGAACCCCGGGGCTAGCTCGCGCTCGATGCCAAGGGACAGCTGTTGGGAGTACGGAGGCTTATAGTTTGGCGGGTTGCTGAACAGCACCGTCAATGGGGCCAGCGGCCCGCTGTTGGCTTGAATGATCCCAAGCGGCGCGACGTCTGCTGCAGTCACGCAAGATAGCGCGCCCGGAGGCGGCGTGGTGCAGCCGATCGCGCCTCCGTTCGGGCCCGCGGCAAACAGCGTCTGGAACACCGTCGGCGCAGTAGCGAGCGGAAGTCCGGACGGATTGATCGGATCAACATAGATCGAAATATACCGCGTGCACGGAGAACCGCCGGTCCCAGGGAAGATTGGCGAGCCCGCGAACGCAATGCCACAAGTGTTCACGACGTTGTTGACTTGATCGGGAACCTGGCCCGCGTTGTGCTGGTTTTCTACCGTGCTGCGATTCTTATTCAGTACACCCAGGCTCAGATCCACTTGCGGAATCTGCGAGTCAACCGGGCCGTAGAAAATGCCGTAACCTCCGCGGATGACGGTCTTGTGGTCCTTGAAGGGGTCCCATGCGAACGAAACGCGCGGCCCGATGTCACCGTAATAGGTGTTCAGCGGCTGGAATTGCGAGTCGATTTCGTATCGTGCGCCGAAGTTGAGCGTGAAGTTGGGGGCGATCATCCACGAATCCTGCCAATACAGCCCGGTGAGCGGACGCGTGTAAGCCGGGTAGTCGGGATCGCCGAAACTTTGCTGGTAGACTTGCGGCAATCCGAACGATGCGGACTCCAGAGAAGTCAAACCCGTGGGAGTCAGGAACGGACTTAGCAAGTCGCCCGGCAATGTGCCAAATACAAAACGGCCGGGCATAAACGTGTGCGACTCGCTGTGGTTCCCGCGCAGAACTTCGGACGCTCCAAATTTCATTGTGTGCCGGCCGCGAACCATGGTCACGTTGTCGGCGATCTCCGGCCGCCGAAGAATGGTGAAGTTAGGAAGGAAAATGTTCGTACCCAAATTGTTCGCATATCCGGAGATTTGGAGCCCGATTTGCGCAGGCTCGTTCGGAACTACGTTGAAACTATCGTAGTCCCACTGCGCGCGGAATTCGTTTGTGGTTCGCGTGCTGAATTGGTGATACCACGCACCCTGGATGTTGTCGTCGTAATTGTGGATCGAGCTGCCTGCCGAGAAACCGGTCAGAGATTGTACGTCCGGATTTTCTTCCAGATCGTGGGCGTACCGAAATGTCAAAAAGAGCTGATCGGTGTCGCTGAAAGCGGTGATCCAGGCGGACGTTGGCAAGGTACTCGCGCGTGTTGTAGGGGAACACTCCGCCGTTGTTCTCGAACTGATTGACGAGATAAGCGCTTATTGGACTCGTTGCTGGATTAACTGTGAGCACGCTGCCCAGGACGAAGGCGCATGTCGTTCCGGGCAAGCTCGTCGGCAATCCCAACTGCGTGGCAACGGCACTTCCCACGGGGCCACTCAGACAGGGAACAACGCTGCTCCCGGCAGCTGCGGCGGCGCCGATGGCTGCTTGTTGGGCTACGGTTGGACGAAAGATGTCCGTGTCGGTCAGCAGTGGCACGGCGTTTTGAGCATCCTGATACAGTCCTTCGAATGCCGCGAACAAAAAGGTCTTGTCTTTCTGTATCGGAAAGCCGACGTTCGCTCCGAACTGGTAGCGTTGCAGGGAGTTCTTAATCGGGCTTCCGACGCTATCAGAGTTTAAGGGATTGAAAACGGCGCCTGGCGCCAATGCCTGGCTAAACGCGAACGGATCGCGAGCATCAAGCGCATCGTTGCGAATAAACGTGAACAAATTCCCATGCACGTCGTTCGTACCGGATTTCGTAACGATATTGATCGAGGCTCCGCTCGCGCCGCCCAGTTCTGCTGTGTAGTTGCTGCGATTCACCTGGAATTCCTGCACCGCATCCTGGCTCACCGTCGGGCGCACGCCTCCCGCATCATCCTGGGCCTCGCCGCCGTCCACCGTGACGCTGTTTCCGCGTCCATTGCTGCCGTAGAAAGAAAGGCCGCTCTGCGGCGTCTGCTTCACGCGAAAATCCTGGTCATCGGCCAGGCGAGTCGAATCCGCCACGCCCGGCATCAGCAGCGTAAATGTCAGATAATCGCGCCGGTCAATCGGCAGATCGTCGATGTACTGCGTATTTAGCGTGTCCGCTTGGCTCCCGCGCTCGGTCTCCACTACGGGCGGCTCCGCGGTCACTTCCACTTGCGTCGCGGTCGTCGCGACGTTCAGGCGAACATCGGTGACCGTAATTTCCCCGACGTTCACCACCACGCCTTTCAGAAGTTCCGTCTGAAAGCCCGACGCACGCACAGTAACCGTGTAGGTCGCGGGCGGGAGGCCCGTAAGCCGAAACTGACCACTCGATTCACTGACGGCGGTGAACTTGAACCCGCGCGCCGACTCCTCAGCGACAATCGTAGCCCTGGGCACGACGCCGCCAGACGGGTCAGTAACCGTTCCGGTGATACTCCCCGACGCGCCTACGCCCTGTGCGCGAGTGATGTGGCTACCTACCAGCAGGAATGCGAAAACGCACAGCACTGCGATCAGCCTCTTCATACGCCTTCCTCCTAGAACTCAGGTTGCCCGCGCGGTCCCAAGTCTAACTGCGTTGATTCAAACTGATTCTTGAGTCGTGAAACTCTTCGTTCTTGGATGTTCACACCGGCGACCCCATGCCGGCGCAGTTGCCTGTGATTGCCCGAATATTTCTGCCGCTTACCAGCTGTTCAATCGCCTGAGTCTCGGCCTCGGCTCGGCTGCCGGTGAGCGAATACACCTTGCCATCCGAGGCTAAACACCAATCCAATCTTTAGCGGCCCAAGACGCCCGTGGATCCCCACAATGTGCCCGAGGTTATGCCACGTCCGGTTGCGGGGTCAAGTCTTAGTACCTTGCCGGACCTCAATAAGTTACAAACGTTGTCGCTCAGCGTACGTTCTCGAAATCCATCATTCTCCAGGTTTTGGGCGCGGTCTCTGCTTTTCTGGAAATTGAGCACGAGGCCGCGCCAGTGACCTGCCTCTCCACTCGGGCGTCACTTACGTATTCCCCCGTATTGACTAGGTTGGGCGCAAAGCTTATACGGGAGCGCCCGCGATTCCGACTCGGCGCGCAAGCACCCGGCCCGAAGGTTAGCGCGGCGCGGCTCATCAGCGCATGAGCCTGAGACACGCCATCGAGGGAGAATGGAAATGCAGCAGCTCGACGCTTTAGTCGTTTCCGACCGTATGGAACATGTGAAGTCACTTGTTCGCGTCCTGGACAGCCTTTTGATCAACGTTTACGTCGCCTGCACCCTGAAGCAAGCCCGTGAAGTCCTTGCGCGCCAGTCGCTGGCCCTGGTTTTCTGCGATGAGCATCTTTCCGGGGGCTCCTACCGCGAGCTGTTGCAATCGCCAGACGCCCGGCGCAAGGTCTCGCGCTTCGTGGTCATGCTGCACACCGGCGAATGGGACGAATATCTCGAAGCCATGCGCCTCGGCGCCTTCGAAGTCATCCGCTGCCCTGTGCAACCGACCGACGTTGAGATGACTCTAATTCATGCGTCCAGGGACCAGGCGCAGAAAGCCGCCATGCGCATGACCGCCTGACTCAGCGCAAGCCGATCGCACGATACGCGTCGGACTTCCGGCACCCCACGCTCTCGAGCGGCCAGCCAGCTGCCGTCCCACAAGAGAGGTCGAGGTTGTCAGCATCCAAGGCCGCCCACAGCAACCGCTACTGCCCGTTTTGTGGTAGCGGGAAACTATCGAAATCGCATCGCCGTTCCTTCTACGAGCGCTACGTCCTTTCGATATTTCGAGTGCGGCCCTACCGCTGCGACTCATGTGACCGGCGATTCTTCCGCCGAATCGAATCCGACCCAGAATCTTCGGCCAAGGCCGCGTAAATCGCGCCGCGCCGCAACTCGAGCGGTCCGATCTCGGACCTTAAAACGCGCTAAGCCCCGGCTAACGGCAGGTTACGGCGGCTAACGTCTTGAAATTTGACCGAGTGATGCGCTTCCGCTATGATTCCAACGCGGGGTGGAGCAGCCTGGTAGCTCGTCGGGCTCATAACCCGGAGGTCGTTGGTTCAAATCCAACCCCCGCAACCATGGGCGCCTGGAGGCTAAACCTCGAGGCGCCCTTCTTCATTTAAGCTTCGGCTTTTCCCCTCGATCGAGCTAGGCTCCGCGGCGCCGAGTTTCCTGTAAGATTGGCATCCCTGAACGCACCACGAATCCCGGCAGCAACTCAAGGAACTGCGATGCTCGCTTTCGCCGTTCATAAACGCGGACTAGTTTCGGTTCGAAAGCCACTGCCCAAACTGCGCACGGGATGGGCGCTCATTCGCGTGCGTCTCGCAGGAATCTGCAACACCGACGTCGAGCTCCTTCGTGGCTATCACTCATTTCACGGAGTGCTGGGCCACGAGTTTGTGGGCGAGGTGCATGATGTTTGCGGCGTCTCCCAGCGCGCCAGGGCACGTTGGCTTGGTCGCCGCGTCGTGGGGGAGATCAATATCGGCTGCGCTGCTCAAGGATATCGTCCCGTGTGCGATTTTTGCGGGCGCGGGCTGAAATCGCACTGCGCTCGTCGCAAGGTCCTGGGAATCGTGGCGCACGATGGCGCCTTCGCTGAATTTCTCGCTCTGCCGCTGGAAAATCTGCACGAAGTTCCGGATCGCGTGCCCGACGAGCAAGCCGTATTCGTCGAACCGCTGGCCGCTGCCTGCGAAATCCTCACGCAAGTGCGCGTCAGCAAGTCGCAGGCCGTAGCCGTCCTTGGCGATGGAAAACTGGCGCAATTGATCGCCAGGGTGCTGCGCTGTTCGACTCCTCTCGTTGTGCTCTACGGCAAGCACCAGACGAAACTCGCGCTCGCCCGGCGAGCAGGCGTCGAAGTGAAACGCATTCGCGGCGACGCGAGTGACCTCCTCAAAATTCGAAGGGATTTTCCGCTCGTCATCGAGGCAACAGGCTCACCGGCAGGCTTGGGCTTGGCCATGGCGATGACCAGGCCGCGCGGCATGCTCGTACTGAAGTCCACGTTTCACGGCGCGAGTCCCATCGAGACCTGGCCCATCGTCGTGAAAGAAATACAATTGGTGGGCTCGCGCTGTGGGCCATTCGCCGCCGCGCTCAAACTCCTGCGGCAGAGAAAAGTCGATCCGCGCCCGTTGATTTCACGCACGTTCCCGCTCGCGGAAGCAAGGGCAGCCATGAAATTCGCGCAGAGGCCGGGTGTCTTGAAAGTGTTATTGAAGGCCTAGGCCGTTGTAATTGCGGACCGAATCTAACCGAAACACCGATTTTTTAGGAATCGGCTTAAGTTTATGAAAATACGGGGTTGAGGTCGAATCTAACCGAAACAAAATTTAAGCCCTATCATTCGCTTTTGTTTCGCCATCGCTGACTTTTCCCCGAACCTCGGCTTACCTGGAGCTCGCGGAGTTTTTGACTTTTTCCGCAAGCTCGATAGCCGGCACACGGCGAAACGCGTAAGGAGCCTGTTCTGGGTCCTCGAGGGGAATCCGCTCTTTCACCTTCACGGCGAAAGAGCGAATCCCTCGTTACTCCACCTAGCCGAAGCTTCAGAATTTCGGGTCGGCAATCTGGTTGTAGGAAATAATCAGCTCGTCGTACCAGGTATTGGCGGCCGAGCAGCTCGTGCAATCCAGGTTGGTCTGATACGGAAGCAGCCAGACCTTTCCGAACTTCTCGCGGATCGAATTGCCGTTGCCGTCCGGTTGTCCGTAGGCGGTCGGGTTCACCAAGTCGTAGCCCGTCTGGCAGGACGGAATGTCCTGCTGTGTGGCATCGCACGATGCTGACGTCGCGCCCGGATGGAAGTCCATCACCAGTTGCGATGGCTGGCCTTCCTGCGCCACGTAGAGCTGAATCGTGCTGTCGTGCTTGAAGGTTGCCGGTGGTCCACCGCTCGAAGATACGCCACCCGGATACCAAGTCCCGACGACGATATGCAGTTGGAACGTCATCCACTGGTTGGCCACGTACGGCACGCATGGCGGAATCGTCGGCACGTTCACCGTGACGGTGTAGGTGCAATTCAAGTAGCCGCCCGCGGCGTTCTCCGGCGAGAAGATGCCATTGCCGGAGCTGTCGGTGCGACCGGTGTTGACCTCGAGTGGATCGTACTCATCAAGCTTCACGCCGCAGCTGTGATACATGCGCGGAATCTCGAATTGGTTGGAGTTCTCGACCACCGTCTCAAGATCCGAGCATGAATAAGACAGAGTCCCGGCCGTGTCGCCTTCGCCCAGGATGATTTGCTTCCAGCCGTTGGAATTGGCGAAGTGCTGCAGCATCCCCGAGTCGAAGCGCTGGCGCCATTGAATCCAGACTTCATTCTTGCAGGGGCTGCCGCCGCAAGCATTCGTAAGCGACGCCGGATCGCCGTTGATCAACGAATCGACCTGCTGCGAGAAATCGTCCGAAAAGTCAATGTTGAAAGATCCGGACGTATTCGGTGACGTAGCTCCGGCCGGGACCGCGAAGTGCAGCGATCCGCCGCCCGAGGCATACGTCGTCGTGTCGATGGTCGGCGTGGTCAGACCCGACGCGATTAACGGCAGGCCAGGAGCGGCATTTCCGCTAATGGTAGAAGCTGTGTCAAACGTTACGCAGCGCACCACGCCAGCAGCCGAGCATCGCGCTTGGAAATCGGCGTTGGCATTCGTGTCCGAGCCGCCTGAGCCGGCCCCGGAGGAATTGGAAACCGAAACGGTTACGGATGTAGCCGTCGCGGTGTTCCCGGAAGTGTCCGTAGCCGTGGCCGATAGCGTATGTGAACCGTTGCTTGAGCCTGTGGTGTTCCAGGAAACGGCGTACGGTGACGCTGTAACGGCCGAGCCGAGATCGGCGCCGTCAAGCGTGAATTGCACGCTGGCCACAGCGACGTTGTCACTGGCGTTGGCCGACACAGTCACGGTTCCGGACACGGTGGCGCCGTTTGCCGGGGCAGTCATCGACACCGTCGGGGGAGTATTGTCCGTGCTGTTCGACGTGCCGAAGGACATCACGCTGCTGGACACCGCTGCTCCGCTGCCGTCTACGGACTGTGCCTGGAAGTAGTACAGAGTGCTCGGCGTCAGGCCCGAGAGCGCCTGCGAGTGACTGGATACCATGGTTGAGTTTTTCGTGGTGGACGAGCCGAGACTCGGCGTTGTTCCGTACATGACTTGCGTCGTGGCTGCCGGGCTCGTGGTCCAGCTGATCATCGCGGAATTAGTGGAGATGCTGCCGGCGGCCACGTTGGAAATGGTCTCCGTGCTGCCGCTGCCGCTGCCGCTTCCGCTTCCGCTGCCCGACGTAAGGCGCAGGGTGTGGACGTCAATGTTCCACTCGTTCACCAGCACGTACACTCCGAAAGCAGGGAAGTAACCGAAGCGCTTGTAGGTGCCGTTCGTCGTCGAGGCAGAGCCAGTCTGGTCCGAATCCGGTGGCGCGTTGGCGGTGAAAGTCTGCGTGGTGCAGGAGTCGGTAGCGGGATTGTAGATGTAAACGCCGTTGCCGAAATTCGGCCAGCCGACGACCGCTTGCAGCACCGGATCCCATTGCAAGCCGGGATTGTTACCGGCAAGGCTGCCGCCGGGCAGAGTATTGCAGTTGGTCATGTTGAGCTGTGTCTCGGCATAGCTGCTTCCCGGCGCGATGCTGATGGATTGGCCGGTGCCATCGCCGAAGCGCAGGAAGAGTTTGTGAACCGGATCGATCACGGTGCCCTGGTGCAGCGAAATATCGCTGTCCGGAGCCAGGAAAGTGTAGGTGTTGGTTGTGGCGTTGTAGCTCCACAGACCGTAGGTGGATTCGTTCAGGAAGACCAGCTGCGTATTGGGATCGTACTGCAGCTGCGAGTTGCCGTACTGGTTGCTCGGGCCGTTGCCGCCGTTGCCCGAAATCGTGGGATTGAGCTGCGTCCATCCGCCGGTGCCGCTCGATCCAACCTGGGAGAGATTCAGCGTCCATGTGTCGCTAATGAATCCGCCCGACGGGCAGAAGGGAACGCCTCCGAAAACGAGCATTTTGTCCACATTTGGCATGTACACGGTGCCGCCGTAAGTGTGCCGCGAGCTTGGCGTGCCGTTGCTGAAAGCGTCCGTGCAAGTCGGCGTCGGATCGGCCGGATTGTTGGCACGCGTCATCTGCAATGTGTTGAGATTGAAGGCGTAGATCTCGTTGCCGGAGTAGTCGTTGTGACCGCCGCCCCAAACCCACAAAATATTGCGATTGGTATCGACGATGGCGCTATTCCAGGCATCAACGACGCCGTAGCAGGAGCCAGTTGAGGACGGATCCGGCGGGCAATTCGGTGCGATTTGCTGGCCCGCGACATCGAACCAGCCCAGCGCGGTTGGAATGCCACTGCCACTTCCTCCGCTTCCGCTGCCGCCACCACTGCCACTGCCTCCGCCACTTCCGCTCCCGCCGCCAGACGACGGGTTGTCCACCGTGACGCTGAGGACCGTACTGGTTGCGCTGTTGCCTGCCGTGTCCGTCGCTACTGCGGTCAGCGAATAGCTGCCGTTCGTGTAAGTGGTCGTATTCCACGAGAAGCTGTAAGGCGAGCTCGTATCCGTCAAACCTACACTGCTGCCGTCAACTTCAAGTTGCACGGAAGCGATGGGTGCGCTCCCTGCCGTGGCCGTAGCGGCAATCGTAGCGGTGCCGCTCACAGTTGAATTGGCTGTGGGTGAGATGATCGAAACGCTGGGACCTACGGGATCGCTAACGGCGTTGGTTACATCGACGGTGATGCTGGAGCTGGTAGCCGAGACTCCCGCATTATCTTTCGCCACGGCCGTCAGCACATGGTTCCCGTTCGCGACACCGCTGGTGTTCCACGAAAAGCTGTACGGCGAGGTCGTATCCGTTGCATCAACGTACGCGCCATCAACCTGCAGCTGCACGCTGGCAATTCCGACATTGCTCGTAGCGGTGGCATTCACGGTGGCCGTTCCGCTTACGGCAGCATTGTTCGCCGGAGATGTGATGGTGACCACTGGCGGCGTAGAACCGGAAGCGCGAAATGCCGCCATCTGCATCACGTACCATCCGCTCGAGCTGAGCGGCGCAGTCGCGCTGTAGCTTCCTGTTGCGGTCACATTCTGATCTTCGACGATGTCTCCATCCGGGCTGGTGATCAAGCGGCTGGTGTAGCCCGACCCCGCTCCGGTCGTTTGCGTCTCTACGTAGTTCGCGCCAAAGAGCAGATCGTTGGCGCTCGTCGTGGTTATCGCGCCGCTGCTTGCGGTTGTGCCCGTTCCCGTCACTCCCACGGCCACATCCAGCGGGCTTACCGGATCAGCTCCCGAGTATTCCAAAGCTCGCAGTTCCACGTAAGGCGCTGATTCGCTGAATTCCACCGTCACCGTATTCTTGCCGGCGGCGGCTGCAGCGATGTTCTTGGCGTAGTAGATGGATTGTGTCGCCACGCCGCTGAGAATGGTCGGACCCGCGGCAAGAGAGTAGGCGTTGCCGCTCGAATCCGTAACCGATTGCACCGTGGTGACCGAGTCATACCAGGACACCACGACCACATTCAAATCGGCGGCCGTTTGCGCCGAAGCATAAGCCACGGTCACCGGATTCTCGGAGGTCTGCAGCACAGTCGCATTCACTTGCACGAATTCAATGGCGTTCGGGGGAGGGGGAGTGGTGCCGCCGCTGGTGGTGAAGGTCGCGCCGGGTGTCGTGACCGATGTTCCATTTGCGGCCTTGGATTGGCACTCGAAGTAGTACTCGGTGCCGGCGGTGAGATCGCTCAGCGTAACTTGGTGGCTGGTCACCTTCGTGCGTTTCAGCGGTGAAGCCTGGCCATATTTGTTCGTTGTGCCATATAGAACCTGCGTGGTTCCGGCCAAACTTGTAGTCCACGAGATGGTCGCGCTGGTCGAGGTCACCCCGCTCACAGCTGGCGCCGAGGCCGTTATCGTCTTCTGCGCCGTCGAACTCGCTACTGCGATGTATGCCGAGCTAAGGCTGGCGAATAATAGCGCTGCAACTCCCACCCACCACGTCAACCGCTGCCGCACGTTCAATGCATTCTTGGTCTTCACTTCGGTCCCCCCAACGAGCCTTTTTTCCGGTAATTGCGTCGAACTCCCGCCAGCCCGGCTGACGGAACTCCGCGTACATCAGCAGGTTACTGGCGTGTATTAGTAGGGGGGTACTGGTCGTATGGGCGAATCCGGGCCAACGTTCGGTACGGGTACTTTACTGTCCCGAGGGACATGAAGACGCGGGAGGGACGTGCTCAACTCGATATCGCGCCGGTGCGGGAAAGCCGTCTTTTATTGAGGGAATTGCGCTAGTACGCAGCAGACACACCAATACGCCGCGCTACAAGGTGCTGTTATTCGAACTGCGACGAAAATGCGCCTAGAACGTCAATTTCATCCCGAACTCGATAGTCCGCGGCGCGCCGAGCGAAAAGACGCCCGTGCCCACGCCGATGCGTTGGGCTTCTGCGCTGTTATATGTCGTGCCATTCAACGAGCCCGAGCCGCCGGTCAGGATGCCGCTCAGCACGTTTCCGGGAATGTTGAAGTTCGCAAAATTGAACAGGTTGTAGAAGCTCACGCTCGGCTCGAACGTCAGGGCTTTTTCTCCGACGTTCACTTTGCCCACCCAAGTCAGGCTCATATCGAAGGTTTTCAGCCAAGTCAGCCCCATTTCGCCGGGAATCACGCCGGGTACGGGATTTCCGCTGTTGGGATCGGTGTAAGTGATTAGCGGCGCCACGGCGCAGGCCGCACCAGCACCGACGGCGTTTGGATTGTTCACGCATAGCGGGTTGCCCGCGCCAAGCTGCTGCGCGGTGAACAAGCCGTCCTGCACGAGCACTTGGCCAGCAGGCGTCAGTTGATCGGCCACTGTGTTGTTGTAGTTGTTGACCACCTTCGGCAAGTCGCCCAGCGAAACTCCGCGCATGAACGAGCCTTGCTTCGTCCCGGGGATAGGATCTCCCGTCGTGCCATCGCCATTGAAATCCGTGCGGAAGATCTCGCCCGGCCCGATACCTGTAGTCGGAACAGCCAAGGCAGCAGCGAGCGGGCTATCGAAGTGGAATATGGTGCCGAGGCGGAAACCTAAAGGCAAATCCGCGTACCCGCCGAAAGAGAATTGGTGTGTGCGGTCGAGCGCCGATGGCCCGCTGAATCCGCAAGGCGCACGGTTGTCGATCGTCGGATTGACGAAGTCCTGATCCGCGGCGGCTGGCGATGTACCCGCCGAGGTAGTCAGTGCCGCCCCGCAGTTCGTGAACCGCGACAGGGCATAGGCGAATTGGAAGTTCAGATATTTCACCCCGCGGAAGGGCGCTTTCACGTTATCGACCAGCTTTACGTCCATCGCGTTGTACACCGACCGCCCGATGGGATATAGGAAAACGGCATTGCCAAGCGCCGGATTCACGCCTTGAAACGCACAAGCCACTCCCAGCGCACCTTGACACCCACCAACTCCAAGATCGACCGCGGCATCGAGTCCGTTATTGGCATAACTGGCGATCGACGCGCCTGGTAATCCTGTAAATTGGTCAATTACGTGCGAGTTGGTGGCGCACGTTATCGAGGCTTGGCTAAAAGAGTTGCCGCAGCCAAACTGGGCATTGGTAGTTGCGATGGCCTGCTGCGCCGCCGCAACGTTGAAGAATTTCGTATCGCCACTGTGATTGGCGTCCACGCCGATTAGATAGTGCAGATTTATATTGCGGACATAATCGACGCTCAGCACCATTCCCGGACGTATCTCGTGCTGTATTCCCCCGTTGATTTGCACCGAGTACGGTGTTCGGTATTTGGGAGCCAAAGCACCCAGGAAGATTCCCGAGTCGGTCGAGATCAGGTTAGGGATGTAGAACGGATTGGGCGCACTCAGGCCGACAGACTTCGCGTCAGCCTGCAGAGCGGCCTGAAAGGTGGCCACGCACTGCGCCGCGGTAACGCCGGCGCAAGTGCCCCCGCTGGAGTCGAGTGTCGACCCGATCGGCGTGCTGCAGATTACGTTAGCAGCGCCCTGGCTGCCTCCCAGAAAGGCAGTGCCGGTCGAAAAGGGAACTCCTGCGCCAGCACCGCTGAAGCAGGCAGAGGGATTGGCGAGAAACGCGCCAGTGGCAAGGCGCTCCGGCCGGTCGAATTCCGCGTTGTTCCAGATCGCATTTTCATAGAACACGCCGCCGCCGGCGCGGATCACCGTTTTGCCGTTCTTCCGTGGGTCCCAAGCAAACCCAATTTGTGGGCCGAAATTCAAATTTGGCTGGTTCACGCGGTTGCCCAGTCCGGGCAATAGCGCGTTCAGCGCCGGAATCGGTGGCAGATCGCTATCGGCGCGGCCCGTGTCGCGCACATAGCGCACCCCGTAGGTGATCGTAAAGTTGGGCTTGAACTTCCAGCTATCGCCCACGTACAAGCCCAAACGATTGTCCGGCGGGGCGCCGCTGCACGGTTCGTTGAACGCCGGAATTTCCGTGTCGCAGGCCTCGCCATTTCCTAACGTCACGTTGTCCAAAGGATAGTTCAGCGGATTCGCAGACCCGCCCGGCAACCCAGCCGCTGCCGTAACTTCTGAAGAGCTGCCGATGGGGCTCACGTTGGGCGTAATCGCGCTAAAGGAGAACAAGCCGCCGCCGCGCAGCCGGTTGTACGCTACGCCGTACCTGATAATGTGCGATCCGAGAGTCTTGCTGCCGTCGTATTTGAGCTGACGGTCAGTTTGAAATGTCTGCTGTGGCGCCAGGAAATTCGGCCCGCTGAAAAACCCAAATGTCGAGATATTAATGCTCACTGGAAAATTGGCCAGCGGAAGGTTCGATCCCAGCACCACGTCGCCGAGGTTATTGATGAATTTCAGGTATTCGAATCGGAAGCTGTGCGTGAATCCGCCGGTGGTGAAGTCGGCGCCGATTACATGCGATTTCGTGTAGTTCTTGTCCTCGTAAGGCTGGTAGCCGATGGCGCCGCCCGCCGAAACCGCGCGGCTGTCGAAATAGCTATAGCGGTAGAACATCCGCACGCTGTTCTTGAATTGCCAATCAAGCCGCGCATCGTAATCCGTCTCGCGAAACGGAGCGCCTGAACTGCCCGTGAACGAACTGAATGGCCCCGACGTTACAACCGGCGCCGACAGGTTCTGATTGGTGTGTTCGGCGTCGAGGAAGAAAAACAGCTTGTCCTTCATAATCGGCCCGCCAAAATTCCCGCCATCCTGATTGCGCGCGTAGGGAGATGGCGGCCCGGGCAGCGGCGCCGAGAAGCTGCTGTCACGGAATAGTGCGAATCCTTCGCCGTGATACTGGTTCGTTCCGCTGCGCGTGATGACGTTCACGGCGCCCGATGATGTAAGTTCGTTCGAAAGGTCCAAGCTCGATTGGCTGAGCTGAAATTCGGAGATCGCGCTGGAGGGAATATTCTCGGTCGTAGTGCCGACCGTCTCGTCGCTCACATCCACGCCGTCCACTTCAATGCGCGCCGTGCGTCCAAAGCGCCCGCCGAACGAAATCGACGAAAACCCCACTTTGGTGGGATCGAAATCCGCTCCATCCTGAATCTGCACGCCCGGTTCCAATTGCGCCAGATCAAGAAAGTTGCGGCCGTTCACCGGCAGGTTTTCGATCTGGTCCTTGTTCAATACGCCCTGAACGCTGGCCTGCTCGGTGTTTACCGTCACCGTCTCCTCGGACACCTCGACCACAGTGGTCGTCGCCCCGATCGCAAGGGAAAGATTCACGCCCAGGGTCACTCCAACGCGAACCACCACTCCCTGCTCGACGGTCTGGAATCCCTTGGATCCAGCTCGAACCGTATAATTTCCGGGAATTAGAGCTCCTGAGGTGTAGGTGCCTGTCGAGGTCGTGGTGACGTTGAGGGTCTGGCCCGTGTCTTTATTCGTGATGGTTATCTTGGCGCCGGGAATTACTGCGCCGCTGGTATCCGAAATCGTGCCTTCAATGCTTCCGGTTGCGATCGTGCTCTGCGCGAAAAGAGGCGCAGAAACGCCCAGAATGCAGAACAGGGAGACCAGTGCCAGCACTACGCCATAAACACGCAAACCTCTAAATGCAGACATACCCACCCCCTCCGGGAAACTGCGCCCCAATTCAATTCGCTCCGCAACAACTGGGCTAGGACTATATGCCAGTGAATTCCGTGTATCAAGTCGGAACAACTCCGCGGACGGGTGGATGTCACGCTCGATACGTCTGGCCGCGAGGCTATTGCTAAAGACGCGACGCTTACAAGCGCGTTACAGCTTAAGCGCGTGCGCCATCCTGGTGCACGTACTTGATCACCTCTACTTCGGAGAGGGCAATTAGCCCTTCGTCCACCATTTCGTCCAGGTAGGGAATCAACGTTTGGATTTTCTGATCTTCATCGATGACACTGACCATAATTGGCGCGTCGGATGAGAACGAAAGAAGATGGGAGCGGTGGATCAGTGTGCTGGCGCCGTACCCTTCAATTCCTCGAAACACGGTGGCTCCGGCGATGTCGAGCTCCCGGCATTTTTCGACGATGGCGCGATACAGCGGCTTGCCCTTCCATTTATCGTCTTCGCCAAAATGAATCCGTAGCATCTTGGCTTTGCCCGATAATTTCATCGCGATACCTCCTTGGGAGCCTCGTCTTTGCGGAGATTGTGCGCGTACTTGATGATGTCCACGTCGGACAGAACGACCAGCCCCTGCTGCACCATGTCATCCAGGATGCGAGAAAAGGCGCGTAGTTTTTCTTCGCTCTCGACCACCGAAAGCATAATCGGGCGGTCGTGCGAAAGATGCAGCGCCGTGTCGCGGTGGATTCGCCGGTTAGCGCCATAGCCGAGAATGCCCTGATACACCGTAACGCCGGCAATGTCGTTCGCGCGCATGCTTTCGACCAGCGCCTTGTGCAGCGGCTTGTCGTGCCATTTATCGTTTTCACCGATAAAGATGCGCATCAACTTGGCCTTACCTTCGCTGCGCAACGCCGTGACGGCCGGCTCCGAGCCTTGCTTCTTGGATACCTCGGACGCCTTGAATACATTAGTGTCCTGAACCTCGATTAAACCCGTGCCCACCATCTCATGCAGCTTGGGGAGCAGTTCTTCCACCTTTTCAGGTGATTCGATGAACTCGATCTTTATCGGCAGGTTCTCGGTGAGCCTCTCGATTCGCATCGTGTGCATGTGATGGTCTGCGCCAAAGCCGGCTATGCCGCGCACCACGTTCGCCCCGGAAATTCCGCGATAAAACAGAAAATCGAGAATGGCGGAATAGAGCGAGTGCCCGTGATACTGATGATCCTCGCCGACGTAGATGCTGACCTTTTTAGCCGGCCCAGCTTTGAGCATGCTCCCTCCTACTCCGAGTGCCTGCCTGCCGCGATTCTCAAGCAACTCGCGCCGCTGGCGGTGCAAAGCGCGCGAACGCCACGTTTCACGATAGAGTCCGGCCGGCGATCACGCCAAGCCACACACACACGAATCCCAGAATCACGCTGAGACCGACGTTCAATCCCACGATCAGCCACTCGCCGTCCTCTAGGCTGCGGAAGATCTCATACTCAAATGTCGAAAAAGTCGTGTACGCCCCAATGAATCCGACAGGTATCAAGTACCTCCAATTCGGACTCCAGTGCGTCCTCTCGGCCAGCAGTGTGATAATGAATCCAATCAAAAACGACCCGGAGCAATTGATAGCGAACGTACCGTAAGGAAATTTCGTGCCCATGCGGTTGCTGATGTATCCGCCCACCCAAAATCGGGCGATGGCTCCCAGAAATCCGCCGATTCCGACCATCAGGTACTTGTTCATTTCAGAGAACGGCCTCTCCGGTTTTCCGCGTGACGCACCATAACACGATCGCGGGCCATCGTCTCATCCGGCGGGGGAATTCTCGGCCAGCTGGGATACCAGGCGCTCCAAACTTCCGGCAATGTCGCTGAGTTTCGCCGCTGCCGACTCGGGTAATTCGCCGTACCCTCGCATGTACCGCGGCTTCAGTTCCTCGACAGCGATGTCAATCGCGCTGATCGCCGCTTGAATCGCGCGCGACGCCAGAATCGGCGGCTCGTGGGGTATCCCCTGCTCTTCGACAACGCGAATGAGCTGCGCGCGAATCTGCGGAATGCACCCCTCGATCATCTGCTGCCGGGCCGGCGAAACATCCGCGGCGTAACGCGGAAACGCGGCTTTGGAAGCCGCAATGTTCAATATCTCCTCAATTTCGCCGAGCAGCCTGTCCACGTATTGACACGTCACGCGCAAGCGGCGCGCCTGAAACTCGTTCAATCCCGGGCCATCAGGGATAGGATGCTCGGCCTCCGCGGTCATCTCACGACCATCACCGGGCAATTCGCGTAGCGCAGCACTTTTTCCGCGGTCGAGCCCACCAGCATCTTTTCGAATCTCGATTTGCCCCTCCGTCCCAGCACGATCAAATCAAAGTGGCCTAAATCCGCGCGATGCACGATTTGCTCCACGGGATGACCCACGGCGATATCCGTGGTCATCTCCACGCCGATCTCCCGCGCTCGCTGCGCGATTCTCTTGAACTGTTCCTCGAAATGCTCGCGCGCATCATCGAGCATGGCATCAACTTCAACCATGGTGGCAGGCTCCGGCGGTCGAGCCACGGCAAAAAGCAGCACTTTCGCATCCAGTGATTGCGCCAGTGCGAGTCCCGTCTCCGTCGCTTTGTCCGACGGAGCCGAGCCATCATATCCGATAAGGATTGTCTTAAATTGGGAGTGCCTGCGGCCGTTCATATCGCCTCCTCAATTCGTGCTAGTGGCGCTGACTTCCTTTAGCCCTGATTCCTGCTCCGTCTTTGGCAGCAAATGTCGAGGCATGAACCAGGCGTTCGCGAACATCGTCGGGACGACTGCGCTCCCGATAACCGTCGCAACCAGATACGAATATTGCGCCTGGTCGATGATTCCGTGGCTGAGTCCGAACAATGACGAGATGGTTCCAAACGTCAGTCCCGTGGACATCATCAGCGTGTAATACAGGCCCTCCTCGCGCTGGTACTTGAAGGCCTTCACGGTCGGAAATAGCCCGACGATTTTAGAAACCATCTTGGCCCCAAATAATATTAGAAACACAAGCGGTGCCGCGACCAGCGCCGGCACAGACACAAATGAGCCTGCCCGGATGAAATAAAACGGCGTAAGCAATCCAAAAGTCAGCGTCCGCAGCCGCCGGATCAATACATGATCCTTGCCAACGGTTCCAGCCAAAACCATTCCGATGACATACGCAGGAAGCACAGCTTCGCTCCCCGACCACACCGCCAAGCCGCCCATCCCGAACAGCAAAAACAGCAGGTATTTGGCCTCCAGCTCCGAAACCCGGCCTCCATAATGCTTGAAGAATCGCGGCGTGAGGAAGGGAAGGATGAAGAACATTACCGCGCTTACGACGACGAAAATCAGCGTCCGGATCGTAAAAGGGGAAAAGATCAGCCCCAGCGCAATCACCGTTCCAAGATCATTGATAAAACACGCGGCCAGAATCGCTTTCCCAAACTCGGTCTTGTTGAATCCGAGTTCCAGCATCACCGCATAGACCACCGCAACAGAGGTAGTCGAGAGCGCAACACCCGCAAGCCAACTGGAGCTCACAGACCAGTGCAGGATGAAGCGAGCCACGGCCGAGCAGCCGAGAAACGGCCCGAAGAAACCCACCAGGCCAACCACGGTTGCTTCCTTCCATTTCAGCCGAAATATAACCGGGTCCAGTTCAGCGCCTGCCAGGAAAGTCAGCACAATCGCGCCAGTGCCGGCCAAGAAAGTAATCCATTCCGTTTTTGCGGCCAACCCCATCGGGCCAACGAGCGCCCCGATGATCAATTGCGCGACGGTGCCCACCACAATCTCCGTCAGCGCCGTGGAAATTTTGAACCAAATCGCCAGCAGCGTCGCCACCAGCGCCAATCCAACCCACAGCGAAGCCAGTGCCCAGACATTTTGCATGCCGGTTCCCGCTCCTGTTTCAGTTGTAGGATCGTTGCCGGCGACATGACTCCGCGACAAGATCCTTGTCAGGAGTCATCATCTGTCCCGGCCTAAGAAGGACAGCGGTTAAGGGCGAACTCCTTCGCCACTTCGCCCATCATACTTGCCGAATTCTGGAAGTCAACCGCAGCCGCGCAATTCTCAACCAGGTCGCAAACAGGCGAGCCGCGCAAAAATCCAGTCTCCAGCCGATTCGCTGGATTTATACGGTATTCGCCGCATTGCTCCGCCGCGCGCCAGCGTATAATCTGCCGCGGAACGACATCGACTTCGACCGGAGGCGGCCATGTCCCGAGAGGGAGTGACTGCACACGGTTGCCCGAGCGGGCCTTTGCAGTTTGACCGCCTTGGAAGCAGCCCTTGGCCGCCTCAAGTAGCTCCGGTTCATCCTGAGCA
>CAVVLE010000012.1:0-55017 GCA_963748865.1 uncultured Acidobacteriota bacterium
CGAGCTACCAGGCTGCTCCACCCCGCGTTGGAATCATAGCGGAAGCGCATCACTCGGTCAAATTTCAAGACGTTAGCCGCCGTAACCTGCCGTTAGCCGAGGCCTAGCGCCTTTTAATGCCCGACATCGGACCGCTCGGGTTGCGGCGCGTTTTATGCAGCCTTGGCCGAAGATTCTGGGTCGGATTCGATACGGCGGAAGAATCGCCGGTCACATGAGTCGCAGCGGTAGGGCCGCAATCGAAAAATCGAAAGGACATAGCGCTCGTAGAAGGAACGGCGATGCGATTTCGATAGTTTCCCGCTGCCACAAAACGGGCAGTAGCGGTTGTTTTGGGCGGCCTTGGATGCTGACAACCTCGACCTCTCTTGTGGGACGGCAGATGGCTGGCCGCTCGAGAGCGTGGGGTGCCGGTAGTCCGACGCGAATCGTGAAATCGCCTTGCGCTGACTCAGGCGGTCATGCGCATGGCGGCTTTCTGCGCCTGGTCCCTGGACGCATGAATTAGAGTCATCTCAACGTCGGTCGGTTGCACGGGGCAGCGGATGACTTCGAAGGCGCCAAGGCGCATGGCTTCGAGGTATTCGTCCCATTCGCCGGTATGCAGCATGACCACGAAGCGCGAGACCTTGCGCCGGGCGTCTGGCGATTGCAACAGCTCACGGTAGGAGCCCCCGGAAAGATGCTCATCGCAGAAAACCAGGGCCAGCGACTGGCGAGCAAGGACTTCGCGGGCTTGCTTCAGGGTGCAGGCGACGTAAACGTTGATCAAAAGGCCGTCCAGGACGCGAACAAGTGACTTCACATGTTCCATACGGTCGGAAACGACTAAAGCGTCGAGCTGCTGCATTTCCATTCTCCCTCGATGGCGTGTCTCAGGCTCATGCGCTGATGAGCCGCGCCGCGCTAACCTTCGGGCCGGGTGCTTGCGCGCCGAGTCGGAATCGCGGGCGCTCCCGTATAAGCTTTGCGCCCAACCTAGTCAATACGGGGGAATACGTAAGTGACGCCCGAGTGGAGAGGCAGGTCACTGGCGCGATCTCCTGCTCAATTTCCAGAAAAGCAGAGACCGCGCCCAAAACCTGGAGAATGATGGATTTCGAGAATGTACGCTGAGCGACAACGTTTGTAACTTATTGAGGTCCGGCAAGGTACTAAGACTTGACCCCGCAACCGGACGTGGCATAACCTCGGGCACATTGTGGGGATCCACGGGCGTCTTGGGCCGCTAAAGTTTGGATTGGTGTTTAGCCTCGGATGGCAAGGTGTATTCGCTCACCGGCAGCCGAGCCGAGGCCGAGACTCAGGCGATTGAACAGCTGATAGGCGGCAGTAATATTCGGGCAATCACAGGCAAGTGCGCCGGCATGGGGTCGCCGGTGTGAACATCCAAGAACGAAGAGTTTCACGACTCAAGAATCAGTTTGAATCAAGTCAGTTAGACTTGGGACCGCGCGGGCAACCTGAGTTCTAGGAGGAAGGCGTATGAAGAGGCTGATCGCAGTGCTGTGCGTTTTCGCATTCCTGCTGGTAGGTAGCCACGTCACTCGCGCACAGGGCGTAGGCGCGTCGGGGAGTATCACCGGAACGGTTACTGACCCGTCTGGCGGCGTCGTGCCCAGGGCTACGATTGTCGCTGAGGAGTCAGCGCGCGGGTTCAAGTTCACCGCCGTCAGTGAATCGAGTGGTCAGTTTCGACTTACGGGCCTCCCGCCCGCGACCTACACGGTTACTGTGCGCGCGTCGGGCTTTCAGACGGAACTTCTGAAAGGCGTGGTGGTGAACGTCGGGGAAATTACGGTCACCGATGTTCGCTTGAACGTCGCGACGACCGCGACGCAAGTGGAAGTGACCGCGGAGCCACCCGTAGTGGAGACTGAGCGCGGGAGCCAAGCGGACACGCTAAATACGCAGTACATCGACGATTTGCCTATCGACCGGCGCGATTATCTGACCTTTACGCTGCTGATGCCGGGCGTGGCGGATTCGACTCGCTTGGCCGATGACCAGGATTTTCGAGTCAAACAAACGCCGCAGAGCGGCCTTTCTTTTTATGGCAGCAATGGACGCGGAAACAGCGTCACGGTGGACGGCGGCGAGGCCCAGGATGATGCGGGCGGCGTGCGTCCGACAGTGAGCCAGGATGCGGTCCAGGAATTCCAAGTGAATCGCAGCAATTACACCGCAGAACTGGGCGGCGCGAGCGGAGCCTCGATCAATATCGTTACGAAATCCGGTACGAACGACGTGCACGGGAATCTGTTCACGTTTATTCGCAACGATGCGCTTGATGCTCGCGATCCGTTCGCGTTTAGCCAGGCATTGGCGCCAGGCGCCGTTTTCAATCCCTTGAACTCTGATAGCGTCGGAAGCCCGATTAAGAACTCCCTGCAACGCTACCAGTTCGGAGCGAACGTCGGCTTCCCGATACAGAAAGACAAGACCTTTTTGTTCGCGGCATTCGAAGGACTGTATCAGGATGCTCAAAACGCCGTGCCACTGCTGACCGACACGGACATCTTTCGTCCAACCGTAGCCCAACAAGCAGCCATCGGCGCCGCCGCAGCTGCCGGGAGCAGCGTTGTTCCCTGTCTGAGTGGCCCCGTGGGAAGTGCCGTTGCCACGCAGTTGGGATTGCCGACGAGCTTGCCCGGAACGACATGCGCCTTCGTCCTGGGCAGCGTGCTCACAGTTAATCCAGCAACGAGTCCAATAAGCGCTTATCTCGTCAATCAGTTCGAGAACAACGGCGGAGTGTTCCCCTACAACACGCGCGAGTACCTTGCCAACGTCCGCCTGGATCACCGCTTTAGCGACACTGATCAGCTCTTTTTGACATTTCGGTACGCCCACGATCTGGAAGAAAATCCGGACGTACAATCTCTGACCGGTTTTTCGGCAGGCAGCTCGATCCACAATTACGACGACAACATCCAGGGTGCGTGGTATCACCAATTCAGCACGCGAACCACAAACGAATTCCGCGCGCAGTGGGACTACGATAGTTTCAACGTAGTTCCGAACGAGCCTGCGCAAATCGGGCTTCAAATCTCCGGATATGCGAACAATTTGGGTACGAACATTTTCCTTCCTAACTTCACCATTCTTCGGCGGCCGGAGATCGCCGACAACGTGACCATGATTCGCGGCCGGCACACGATGAAATTTGGAGCGTCCGAAGTTCTGCGCGGGAACCACAGCGAGTCGCACACGTTTATGCCCGGCCGTTTTGTATTTGGCACATTGCCGGGCGACTTGCTAAGTCCGTTCCTGACTCCCACGGGTTTGACTTCTCTGGAGTCCGCATCGTTCGGATTGCCGCAAGTCTACCAGCAAAGTTTCGGCGATCCCGACTACCCGGCTTATACGCGTCCGCTCACCGGGCTGTATTGGCAGGATTCGTGGATGATCGCCCCCAACTTCACGCTCAACTTCGGCGCACGATACGAAATCGACTCGCAGTTCCAGCCTCTGAACACCTATTACGGTGACATCGGGCCGCGCGTTTCGTTCGCATGGGACCCCTTCAAGGACCACAAGACCGTCATCCGCGGAGGTTACGGCATTTTCTACGGCCCGGTTGACTCGCAGATTCCGCAAGTGGATCTGAGCCTGGGTGTACTGAATAAGAATCGCAGCACGGTAGAAAACCAGCACAACGCGGGCCAGGTTCCCGATCAAGTCAACAACGTTGTGAACACTTGTGGTATCGCGTTCGCGGGCTCCCCAATCTTCCCTGGGACCGGCGGTTCTCCGTGCACGCGGTATATTTCGATCTATGTTGATCCGATCAATCCGTCCGGACTTCCGCTCGCTACTGCGCCGACGGTGTTCCAGACGCTGTTTGCCGCGGGCCCGAACGGAGGCGCGATCGGCTGCACCACGCCGCCTCCAGGCGCGCTATCTTGCGTGACTGCAGCAGACGTCGCGCCGCTTGGGATCATTCAAGCCAACAGCGGGCCGCTGGCCCCATTGACGGTGCTGTTCAGCAACCCGCCAAACTATAAGCCTCCGTACTCCCAACAGCTGTCCCTTGGCATCGAGCGCGAGCTAGCCCCGGGGTTCTCGATTTCGATCAGCGGCATCTATTCGCACACTTCCCGGCTGCCGGTGGCGATTGATACCAATCTTCAACCGTCAACACCGACGAGCACGATCACGCTGGCGAACGGTAAGAGCGTGACGTACAAGAATTGGAACGAAGGCCCCTCAACTGATCCTTACGCTGGATTCGAGACCGGAGCCGGCGCCGGCGGAGTCTATCCCTGCGCGATTACATTCAACGGCTTCGGCCAGCCGGGCTCGGCCTGCTTCGTGAACCCGCTGATTGTGCAGAACAATCAATATTCATCGGCTGCGAATGCGCTGTACGAAGGCGGGATCATTGAGGTGAAGAAACGCTTCAGCAACAATTTCACGCTGTTCGGGAATTACACGTACAGCAAAGCCTATGACACCTCGACGGACTTCAACACCGACTACGGTCCGCAAGATCCCACGAATCTGGAGGCGGACCGCGCTGTGTCGGAGTTCGACGAAAGGAATAAGCTTGTCGTCGCGGGCGTGTTCAACAGTCCGTGGAAGAACTCCGTGCTGTCGGGCTTCCAGCTTGCCCCGATCTTCACCTACCGCAGCGGCCATCCGTTCAATCTGCTCGCCGGCGGCGAGGTAAATGGGAACAACCACACTACCAACGAGCGTCCGGTCGGCGCGCCCCGCGATAGCGGCCTCGGACCGAACCTGGTCGATTTCGACATGCGGCTAGCTTGGGAACACAAGCTCGCGGAAAAGGTGTCGCTGCGTATCACGGCCGAAGCATTCAATCTTTTCGACCGGACCAACTACGCCAGCGTGAATAATGAGGTCGGTCCTTTCTTCGGACTCACGCCCGGCTTTACCACCTTTAATGTCCACGGGAGCGCGAAGCTTTCACCCAGCACGCCTCTGGGATTTACGTCCGCTCTGCCGATGCGCGAATTCCAACTCGGAGCGCGGTTCATCTTCTGAAGATGCGTTCTCGCGGGAGCGGCGCGCTATCACGGCGCGCCGTTTCCGTCTAAAGCATCGCGCATAGGCGCTGAAGTCAGGTTCTCGCGTGACAACGGGTGCATAGTTCGATTGCCGGTTGCAATTCCCTGCCGGAGTTCCTACCATGCAGTCCCCTTTCATGGAGGAAGTGAGAGTTGGCAAGCGTCAAACAATTGTTTGATCTTAGAGGGCGCACAGCCATCGTCACTGGTGGCGCGGCGGGGCTCGGGCGGCAGATGGCCGAGGCGTTTGCGGAATCAGGCGTCAACCTTGTGCTATGCGCGCGCAAGAAAGAGCGCTGCGAGCAGGCGGCGATGCAGTTCGCAGAGCTCGGCGTGAAGACGCTGGCCCTCGCTTGCGATGTGAGAAACCCTGCCGATATTCAGGACGTGGTGGACCGCAGCGTCGCCGAGTTCGGCAAAATCGATATTCTGATCAACAACGCCGGCGTTTCCTGGGGCGCTCCTGTCGAGGACATGCCGCTCGAAGCCTGGAATAAAGTAATCGAGACGAATTTGACCGGCACGTTTTTGTTCTCGCAGGCCGCGGGCAAGGTCATGATCCGCCAGAAGCACGGAAAAATTATAAACATTGCCTCCGTGGCTGGATTTCGCGGCGCGCCTCCCGAGCTTCCCGCCACCGGCTATCACGCCAGCAAAGGCGGGGTGATCGCCTTTACGAAGGACTTGGCATGCAAGTGGGCGCGTCATAATATCAACGTGAACGCCATCGCCCCTGGCTGGTTCCCCACACATATGTCGGAAGTGGTGATCGAACGCAACAAGGACGCGTTTCTGAAACGCATTCCGCTCGGACGATTTGGCTCGGAGAATGATTTGAAAGGAGCGGCGGTGTTTCTCGCTTCCGACGCTTCGGATTTTGTGACCGGGCATGTTCTAGTGGTTGATGGAGGCCAAACCGCCTAGCCGGCGGACGTCGCGCTATGATCGTTCCTCTCACGCCAGTAAGGTTTCTGCGATACGCGCGGCAGCAGTTCCCCGATACGACGGCGATTGTTTGCAAAGGCTCGCGATTTACATACGCGCAATTCGGGGATAGAGCAGCCAGGCTTGCAGGAGCATTGCGACAGGCGGGGGTGAAGCCCGGCGATCGAGTTGCATTCATGAGTCTGAATTGCCACCGGCTGCTGGAGGCTTACTTCGGCGTGTTGGAAGCGGGCGCGATTTTGCTGCCGCTGAACATACGTTTGGCGCCGCAAGAACAGGCATTCGTGCTCAACGATGCCTCGGCCACGATCCTTTTTGTCGAGAAAGAGTTCCTGCCGGTGGTGGATTCGTTCCGCGCGAGCGTGCCTTCGCTGAAATCCATAGTGCTTCTTGACGGCGCACCGGATCGCGAATGGCTGGCGAGAGAGAACTACGATTCGATGCTCGCGGCTGCCGAGCCTTACCAGCCCGACATCATGACCTTCGACGAGAACGCGGTTGGCGAGCTTTTTTACACCAGCGGCACGAGCGCCAATCCCAAGGGCGTGATGCTCACGCACCGCAACATTTACTTGAACGGGCTTTACACCTGCTTGAGTTTCAATCCGGCCATAAACATGAATCACCTTCATGCGATCCCACTTTTCCACGCCAACGGCTGGGGCGCCGCGCATTTCATTACGCAACTGGGCGGCAAGCACGTCATGATGCAGAAATTTGACGCCGAAGAAATATTCCGGCTGATCGAACAGGAAAAGGTGACGGGGCTGGGGCTCGTGCCTATCATGGCGCTGGCCTTGATTCATTCGCCGGCGCTGGGAAAATACAATCTCAGCAGCCTAGACCGAATCAGCATCGGCGGAGCAGCTTCATCGCCGACACTGGTGCGCGAAGTTGAACAGAAGCTCGGGTGTCTATGCTTCTCCGGCTATGGTTTGACGGAAACTTCGCCGACGCTTTCGACTTCCGTCGCGAAGCCGGGCACCGACTGGCAGGGAGAGCAGAAATTCATTGGCCAGGCGATGACGGGTTACGCCATTCCCGGCACGGAGATGCGCGTTGTGGACGCGGAAGGAAATGACGTGCCGCGGGATGGCAAGACGATGGGAGAAATCGTCGCGCGCGGCGATGGAGTGATGGCCGGCTATTGGAATCAGCCTGAAGCCACCGCGGAAGTCATGCGCGGTGGGTGGTTTCACACTGGAGACATGGCCACTATTGACGAGAACGGCTATCTGCTGATCGTCGATCGCAAAAAGGACATCATCGTTAGCGGCGGAGAGAATGTCTCTTCGCTTGAAGTTGAAAAGGCGCTGGCGGCGCATCCGGCAATCTATGAAGTCGCGGTGATTCCGGTGCCAGACGCGAAGTGGGGCGAACTGCCGAAGGCGCTGGTGGTGTTGAAGCCGGGCGCGAAAGCCAGCGAGGCCGATATCATCGAGTTTTGCAGATCGCAGCTGGCGCACTACAAGTGCCCGCGGTCGGTCGAATTCTTCGATGCATTGCCTAAGACGGGCACGGGCAAAGTGCTGAAGAAAGAGCTGCGCAAGAAATATTGGGCTGGGCAGAACACCATCCGCCCGGAATCGGTCGGAAACGTCTAGGTTGCAGGAGTATTTCGGACATGGATCTGAATCTGACTCGTGAAGAAGCGAGCTTCCGCGATGAATTGCGCGCGTGGCTCGAAGCGAACGTGCCGCGGGAGTGGGAACACACGCGCGAGGAATCGCTCGACCAGCGCTTTGAGTTTCTGCGCAAATGGCAGCGGCAGCTTTTTGATGCCGGCTGGGCCGGGATCTCGTGGTCCAAGGAATATGGCGGGCGCGGCGCTGGCTTGATGCAGCAGGTGATTTTCTGGCAGGAGATGGCGCGCGCGGGGGCGCCGCCGTTGGCGAATGTGTTGGGTCTCGGGCTGATTGGTCCCACCATCATAGCTTTCGGAACGGAAGAACAGAAAAAACGCTATTTGCGAAATATTCTCAGCGCGGAAGAAATTTGGTGCCAGGGATTCTCGGAGCCGAATGCGGGGTCAGATCTCGCCGGCTTGCAGATGGATGCGCGTCTTGACGGCGATCACTACGTCGTGAACGGGCAAAAAATCTGGACCAGCTACGGCTGGCTGGCCGATTGGTGCGAGTTGGTGGTGCGCACCGATCCGGCCGCTCCGAAACACAAAGGCCTGACCGTCATTCTCGTGGATATGAGATCGCCGGGTGTGGATGTCCGTCCGCTGCGGCAAATGACCGGTGAGACTGAATTCAACGAAGTTTTCTTCCGCGACGTCCGCATTCCCGTTGCAAATGTGGTCGGCAAAGTGAATCAGGGCTGGGATGTGGCGATCGGCACGCTGATGCACGAACGCGGCTCGTTTGGCGCCGGACTGCAGATCATTTACAAGCGCAACATGGACCGCCTCACGGAGTTGGCTCATTCGACGCAGCGAAACGGGGCTCCCGCGGCGCAGGATCCGATCATCCGGCAGAAATTGGCGCAATGTTACGGCGAAATCGAAATCATGCGTTTGAATCAGATGCGGGCCTTCAGCCGGATCAGCGCTACTGGCGTGCCGGGGCCGGAAGGCTCGATCCAGAAGATTTTTTGGAGCGAGCTGAATCAACGTTTTCAACAAGTCGCGCAGGAGCTTCTAGGTCCCTACGGCCAACTGACCAGCGACGCCGACGAATCGATCGATCACGGGATGTGGTCTTACGGCTACCTTCGTTCGCGCGGAAACACGATTGAGGCGGGCACTTCGGAGATTCAGCGCAATATTATCGGCCATTTTGTTCTTGGACTGCCACGGAGCTACTGAGGGCCGCGATGCAATTTGGACTGAGCGAAAGCCAGGAAATTCTGCGTGACTCGGCACGGAAGTTTTTCGCCGGCGAATGCCCCATGACGGAAGTGCGACGCTCGATCGAAAGCGATACCGCCTACGACGCCGCGCTGTGGTCCAAGCTGGCGGAACAAGGCTACACCGGAATCATTTACCCGGAAGAATTCGGCGGCGTCGGACTCGGCATCGTGGAATTGATTCTGCTGATGGAAGAGGCCGGGCGGGCGCTCTTGCCGGGGCCGTTTTTCACAACCGTCGTGCAAGCGGGCTCGTTGATCGATGCCGCGGGAAGTCCGGAGCAGAAGAAGAAATACCTTGCGCCAATCTGTCGCGGCGAAGCGCGTGCCACGGTCGCGTTCCTTGAAAGCGGCGCGAGTTGGGATCCTGCCGACATTCACCTGGAGGCGGCGGACGGGAAACTTACCGGCGAGAAGCTGTTCGTGCCCGATGCGGCCGTCGCGGATACCCTGCTGGTCGTGGCGCGAAATGGCGTCTTCGCGGTTGATTCCCGGGCAGCAGGGCTTGCGATCAAGCCGATGCCCGGCTTGGACCTCACTCGCCGGCAATACTCCGTGAAATTCAAGAACACGCCCGGCGAGAAACTCGCCAACTCGGCAGGTTTACCACGCGCGCGCAGTATCGCCACCGCAGCGCTGGTGGCTGAGATGGTGGGCGGGATGCAGCGGACCCTCGACCTCACGGTCGAATACGCCAAGACACGCAAGCAATTTGGAAAGCCCATCGGCACATTCCAGGCCGTGCAGCATCAATGCGCCGATATGTATCTAGAGACGGAGAGCTCGCGTTCAGCCGTCTATTACGCCGCATGGGCGCTCGAGCAGAATGCGGCTGACGCCGCGACCGCCGTTTCGATCGCCAAGATGTACGCCAGCGACGCCAGCCGCACCGTGGGCAATCGCGGGATACAGGTTCACGGCGGCATGGGCTTCACCTGGGAAAATGATCTGCACTTGTATTACCGGCGCGCCAAGGCTAGCGAGACGATGTTTGGCGATGCAACCTACCATCGCGAGCGCATCGCCCGCATGGTAATCGACGCGGCCAGTTTTGCCGCCAAGACGGTCTAGAGAATCCTTCGAAAGGCAGGCTCCGCAAACCACTATGAGCGACCTCGTTCAACTGACTACCGACAATGGCATCGCGATTATCACCATCAACAATCCGCCAGTGAACGCCCTCAGTCCCGGCGTGCCGGAAGGCATCGCCGAGGCCATCGACAAAATCAACGCCGATCCGAATGTGCAGGCCGCGGTCCTGATTGGTGGCGGCCGAACTTTCGTCGCCGGCGCGGACATCAAGGAATTCGGAAAGATTACTTCGGGAAAATCGGCCGGCACTCTCGATCTGCCCACGCTTTTGCTGCGCATCGAAGACTCGCGTAAACCAATCGTGATGGCGATTCACGGAACCGCTTTCGGCGGCGGCCTCGAATTGGCCATGTCTGGCCATTACCGCGTCGCGTCGCCTGGCGCACAGGTCGGGCAGCCTGAAGTGAAGCTGGGAATCATCCCTGGCGCCGCCGGCACGCAGAGATTGCCGCGGCTTGCAGGAATCGAGAAAGCCGTGGAAATGTGCGCCGGCGGAAATCCCGTAAAGACCGAAGAAGCGGCGAAGCTCGGCATCATCGACAGACTGATCGAAGGCGATCTTTTGAAGGGCGCTGTAGCATTCGCGCGCGAAATCGCCGGGAAGCCGGCGCCGAGAACACGGGAGCGCAACGAGAAGCTGGGCACTCCGGAACAAAATGCCGCCATTTTCGCGGCTGCGCGAGATGCGGCCCGCAAAAAGCAGCGCGGCTTGATGGCGCCGCTTGCGGCAATCAATGCTGTCGAAGCTGCAACGAAGCAGCCTTTCGAAGAAGGATGCAAGACTGAGCGGAAGTTGTTCATGGAGTGCCTCTTCTCGGACCAATCGAAAGCCATGATCCACGTTTTCTTCGGCGACCGCGAAGTGGCCAAGATTCCCGACATTCCGAAAGAGACGCCGCTGATTCCCGTAAATCGCGCCGCCGTCGTCGGGGCCGGAACGATGGGCGGCGGGATCGCCATGGTCTTTGCCAATGCTGGAATTCCGGTGCTGCTGAAGGAAACCGATCAGGCTGCTCTCGATCGCGGCATGGCCAATATCCGCAAGAACTACGAGACTTCGGTCAAGCGCGGCCGCTTTACGCAGCAATTCGTGGACGAGCGCTTGAAGCTGATCACACCGACGCTCAGCTACGACGGCTTCGAGAACGCCGAAATGGTCACCGAAGCCGTATTCGAAGGCATGGCGCTCAAGAAGGAAGTTTTCGGCGAACTCGATCGCGTCTGCAAGCCCGGCGCGATTCTGGCCAGCAACACTTCCACGCTGAATATCGATGAAATTGCCGCCTCGACTTCCCGCCCGCAGTTCGTGATTGGTACGCACTATTTCAGCCCCGCCAACGTGATGCGCCTGCTGGAAATCGTCCGCGGCAAGGCCACCAGCAAGGAAGTGATCGCCACCTGCATGCAGCTGTCGAAGAAACTCGGCAAGGTCGGCGTTCTGGTCGGGAATTGCCGCGGCTTCGTCGGCAACCGAATGTTCCATCCCTATGTTCGAGAGTCCGTCTTCCTAGTCGAAGAAGGAGCCAGTGTCGAAGCCGTGGACAACGCTCTCTACGAATTTGGCATGGCCATGGGGCCGCTAGCAGTAGGCGATCTCGCCGGTCTCGATGTCGGCTGGCGAATTCGCAAGGAGTACCGCCATCTCGAGAAGCCGGGAATCCGGCAAGCGATGGCCGGCGATAAATTGTGCGAACTCGGCCGCTACGGCCAGAAAACCGGCGCAGGCTGGTACAAATATGACGAGAATCGCCGAGCGATTGCCGACCCCGAAGTCGCGGCAATGGTAAGAACGTGGGCTGCAGAGGCGGGAATCGCGCAACGGCAAATCTCGGCGCAAGAGATTGTGGATCGCTGCGTCTATGCACTCGTAAACGAGGGCGCGCGCATCCTGGAAGAGGGCTACGCGCTGCGCGCCGTTGATATCGACATCATCTACATCAACGGGTATGGATTCCCGCTCCACCGCGGCGGCCCTATGTGGTACGCGGACACCGTCGGACTAAAGAAGGTTTACGATCGCGTGCGGGAATTCGAGCAGCAGCATGGCGAACTGTGGGAACCGGCACCGCTGCTAAAGCAACTGGCCGAGCAGGGAAAAACATTCGCGGACTTCAACAAACCGCAAACCGCGACAGCGTAACTATTTCCCGGTAAAGGCAGCCGCGCGCTTCTCGACAAAGTGCGCCACGCCTTCCTTGAAATCTTCGCACTGCAGGCTCGCCAACATTTCGCGTTCGGAAAGCTCAAACGCTTCCGCGAGCGTCTGGAACATCCCCTCGTACACCTGGCGTTTCATCACCCGCAAGGATCGCGGACTCACGTTGGCCGCAAGGTCCCGCGCATATTCGCGCACTTTCGCTTGAAACGTGTCCTGCGGAAAAACCGCGTTGGCCAATCCCATCCTCTGCGCTTCCGCCGCATCAACCATGCGCGCCGAAAACAGCAATTCCAGCGCGTTCGGCAATCCAACAATGCGCGGCAGCAACCACGCCAGCCCATATTCCGCGATCAAGCCCCGCCGCGAAAAAGCCGTGCCAAAACGAGCCGCGTCGGAAGCAAAACGTATGTCGCAGTAAAGCGCGATCACCAGCCCCAATCCTACGACCGCCCCGTTGATCGCACCGATGACCGGCTTATTCACCGCCGGAAAATACGAATACTTCTTCTGAAAATCCGCGCGCACTCCTTCGCGCACAGCTCCCGCCCGCAGCGCCTGCTCTCGAACGCGCGCGTCCACGCCCTGCCCGGCCACCATGCTCAGCAGCGAAATATCCGCCCCGGCGCAAAAGCCTCGGCCCGCGCCAGTGAGAACGATGACGCGAACATTGTCGTCGCTTTCAGCGCTCTCCATGGCGCCGCGCACCTCCCGCTCCATCGTCGCTGTCCAAGCATTGAGCTTGTCCGGCCGATTCAAAGTGATCGTCGCGATGCCTTCTGAAGTGCTGTAGAGAATCTCTTCGGTAGTCATAGTGGGCGAAATTATATCCCTGCGTCGAGCCCTGGACGAAAGAATTAGAAATTTCTAATCGAACTATAGAAGGCACCCCGGCCCACACCAGATTCCTCGCCCACGACTACAAAATCGCGAATGGCTGCTAGTGTGCTTAAAGTCCTTGGCACTTCAGTCGAAAAGTTCTCTGAGCGCATTTCGTTTCCTGGAATTCTCACGGTCGTCACTGATAGCGAATCGCCTATGAAGCGTGAAAACGTAGCAGTGATCGGAGCTGCAGGCCATGTTGGGCTGGGCCTAACGCTGAGCATCGCCGACGCCGGCCATCAGGTCTTCGGCATCGACATCAACCAAGCCGCCATTGAAACCATCCGCCGCGGAGAGGTGCCCTTCGTTGAGGAAGGCGCCGAGCGGATGCTCGCCCACGTTTTGGCGAATGGCAGTCTGGCAATGACCTCCGATTTGGCCGTTATAGCGGATTGTTCGGTTGTAATCGTGATCCTCGGCACGCCCATCGATGAGAATCTGAATCCCGTGGTCGCGCCGTTGCACAATCTCTTCCGCGCGCTGCGCCCACACCTGCGCAAAGGGCAAATGATCGTATTGCGCAGCACTGTTTCGCCAGGCACCACGAACAGTATCCGCGCAGCCCTCGAGCGCGAGACCGAATGGCGCATAGGCGGCAATCTTTTTCTCGTGTATGCGCCGGAACGCGTAGTACAGGGCAAGAGCCTAGCCGAAATCCGCACTCTTCCGCAGATTATCGGCGCATACGACCGCCTAAGCTTTCAAATGGCCGAGCGTTTTTTCTCCACGTTCGTCGAAAACCGCTGCCTGCACATCTCCCCCTGCGAAGCCGAGCTAGCCAAGTTGATGTGCAACATGGCGCGCTACACCGCCTTCGCAGTCGCCAATGAGTTCTACCTAATTGCCGATCAGTATCAAGCCAACATCCACCGTATTTTCGACGCCTGCGGCTACGACTACCCACGCTTCAACCTGCCCACACCGGGCGCCAACGTTTCGGGCCCTTGCCTCTTCAAAGACGGATTCTTCCTCGCGCAATGGTTTCCCTTCCCCGAGCTGATTCTCAGCGCCTTCAAAATTAACGAGAGCATGCCCGTCCATATCTTCAAAAAGATTCAAGCCCATCGCGAAATCAGAAAGGTGGGAGTTCTCGGGCTAACGTTCAAATCCGGAAGCGACGACACGCGCTACTCGCTCAGTTTTAAATTCAAGAAGCTGTTGGAAGCCGCCGGTTTCGAAGCCGCTTGCGTAGATCCCCACCTGCCGAACGAACGCGATTTCTCCCGCCTGCGCGGCTGCGATGCAGTCGTGCTGATGACGCCGCACGCCGAGTTCGCAGACCTGCACGCCTTCGCCGAAATCGTCGACAACACGAACTGCCTCTATGTGGATATTTGGGGATTCTGGCCCTCCATGCGCGGCCAATCCGCCAACGGCTGCTTCTACGGCCGCGAAATTCCGCAGTTCACGACGGCAACAGCACTGCCGCAGCGCGAGCCGGCAAGCGCCGCAGTCTCGACAAGATGAAAATCCTCGTCTGCGGAAGCGAAGGCACAATCCTCTCCAAGACAATTCCGCATTTGCTAGCCGCGGGACACGAAGTCACCGGCATCGATACCTGCAAGAAATGGGGCGCCAATTTCAAGCGCCGCGATTATCGTCTGTACGTCGGCGATTGCACCGACGCCGAAGTATTGCGCCCGCTGATGCGCGGCGTTCAAGGCGTGATTCAAGGCGTGGCCACTCTCTACGGCGTGGTGGGCTATCACGAACAGGCTGCGGAGATTCTGACCAACGATATCGCCGCGCACCAGACCACCGTCCGCCTGGCCGCCGAGGCCGGCGTCGAGCGCGTCGTTTTTCTCTCTTCCTCAGTGGTTTATGAGCAGTCGCGCCATGAGCCTCATCGCGAAGAGGAAGTCGAATTCGCCGGCATTCCCCGAACGGACTACGGCGTATCAAAGATCGTAAATGAACGCATTTCCCGCGCTTATGCGCGCCAGCGCAATTTGCCGTTCACCATCTGGCGCCCCTTCAACGTAATCAATCCGCAAGAGGAAGCCGCCGAAGAAGCGGGCTACAGCCATGTGTTTGCGGACTTGCTTCATCGCCTGGTGACGCTGCAGCAGAACCCCCTCGAAATTCTGGGCGACGGCCGCCAGGTGCGCAGCTTTCTCCACATTCGCGAAGCCGCAGAAGCCATCGCGCGTTTTTCCTTTGCTCCCGAAACAAAAAACGAAATCTTCAATCTCGGCCGCGATGAGCCCATCACCGTTCGCAGCCTGGCCTCCCGCCTTTACCGCAAAGCCGTTGACCGTCACACGCTTCCAGATTCCGGGCCACTGTCGTTTCGCTCTGTGCCCGTAGTTGAAACGGATGTAAAGCGCCGCGTCGGAAGTTTCGAGAAAATCGCTCGCGAGCTGAACTGGACTTCTGCAATTTCTCTCGATGAAGCGCTCGACGATTGCCTCGACGCCTTTGAAGCTCGACTGCATGCAGTGCACTCGCTATCGCGATGATTCTTGACAGCTCACAAAACCTGACCAGGCCACAGCCCAGGCTCCACTGCGCATGAATTCCTCAATTACCGTTCCCGTCCCTCTAAAAAGCTCTGCCATGCCGAAGCATGCGACTTTAAACATTCGAAAAACACGAGACTTTTCGGCGTTGACGCCGCAGAGAGTGACTCGCGCGCCGCAGCCGGGCGTACTCTATCAAGGGTTCATTTTCGATGGCAGCGGCTATTCCGAAGAAACCTGGGTCGAAGCCCTAGGCCTCGACGCCGCAGGAATTCATTTACAGCTTCAGACCCTGCGGATCGCGCGCGATTCGAAAAAACTCCTGCCACGCGACGCCCGACGACGCCTCGAAGAACTTAAACGCCAGCGGGTCGATCTCAGCCGCGGCGTTTTCTATGTCTGCGCGCCGCCGGATCTTTACGATTTGAGCCTTTCAGGAATTTACCGAATCGCCCGCACCATGTTTGAAACCGATCGCATTCCCGACGGCTGGGCCGAACTCTGCCAGACCATGGATGAAATCTGGGTTCCCTGCCAATTCAATGTGGAGACATTCTCAGGGGCCGGCGTGGACCTGAAGCGCCTGCGCGTAGTCCACCCTGGCGTGGATACACAACTTTTCCATCCTGGCGTCGTGCCGCTGGCAATTCCGAAAACGCGCGGCTTCAATTTTGTTTCCGTTTTCGATTGGCACCAGCGCAAGGGCTACGACGTTTTGCTCCGCGCGTACCTGAACGAATTCCGCGCCGACGAGGATGTAGCCCTTATATTAAAGGTGTACCAGATCAATGACCCGGTCTCCGACTTGGAAGCCAAGCTCACGCATTTCATCGAGCGGCGTATCGGAATGCGTCTCGAGGACGCCCCTCCCATCATTCTCCTGAATGGCTATCTTCCGCAGTCACGCATGCCGCAGCTTTATGCCGCGGCTCAGGCATTTGTTCTGCCCAGCCGCGGGGAAGGCTATGGGCGCCCCTACATGGAGGCGATGGCTTGCGGCCTGCCGGTTATCGCCACGCGCTGGAGTGGACAAATGGAGTTCCTCAACGACCACAATGGTTTCCCGGTCGAAATCGAGGGGCTGGTTGAGGCGCCGGCGGATGTGGATATGGAATATTTCGTCGAGCATCGTTGGGCGCAGCCGAGCGTGGACGATTTGCGCCGGAAGATGCGTCACGTCATGAATGATCGGGAGGACGCGCAAAAGCGTGCTCGCTGCGGCCGCGAGACCATGGTGCGCGATTTTGATTGGGATGTTGTCATCCCCCAGTGGGTCAGTGAATTTCGGCGTTTGTTGGATTGACCAGAAAAGCGCGGAGATCGTCGCGTGGGCCTATACGTCGTCTCAGTTCCCGAGTGCAAGCTCTCGCAGGCGTGCGAGCGCAGCGCACGCATCGCTCTGATCACGAATGCCGCCTCGGCCGATTCGATTCCTGAGGAAGTCCGCTCTGCTTCGGATGCTGTGGCATTCGGGCGCCGCCAAATTTTCGCCGCGCAAAATGCACCCAATGACGCCGACGGAACCATTGCCTGGTTCTCCGGCGAGCGATTGCTGCAAGGCGATGCCGCGGCCATTCGCCGCGCGCTTGTCGGGACTCCCAGCCGGAATTTCGTTCCGGTGCATTATCCATGCCTCGCCGAGTTGGATCTGATCGCTCTTGAGCCCCGCTTGTCTATGCCGAACGCTTCCATCGACCGCGTTTGCACCAATATTCGCATCGCGTCAGACTCGGCCGCAGCCGCATCGCTCGGTGATTCCATTCGCAGCGAACCGGAGCCCTGGGCAAAGCATTCCCTCGCCCTGCTGGCAGAATTCGAATCCCCCAGCGCGGGAATCGATGCCTTGTCACGTTTGTGGCTTGAGGAGCGCTGGCATCCCATTCTGGCGTCCTTGCTCCTGCGCAATCTCATCGTGCTCATGATCCGCCATGATCGCTTGGCCGAAGCTCGCGATTTGGCGCGCCAGGGAACTCGTGCTTTTCCGCGCAATGGTGAGCTGTCTTACATCCAGGCGCTGCTCGCTGCAGGCTCCAAATCCGTCGCCGAGGCCGTGGATTACTTGAAGCGAGCGACAAAGCGTTCGGATCCTACATTTGTGGGAAGCGGCGGTGAGCGCAGCTATCGTGCTCACTGGCTGATGGCACAACTCTTCGAACCGGCCGGAAAACAAGGCACGACGATCGATCATTTCCGCGCCGGTTTCTATGCTCGCCCTGCTTTTGCCCCTTCGATGGCGGGGATGCTGCGCCAGCGCATGCCTGCAACGAGTGCTTATCGCCTCCGGTTCGATCTCTGCCCTCTCGCTAGGCGCGAGCCACGCTACTTCGAACCGACCTTCTATTTCCTCTTGCTGCACCGCCAGATCGAATCCGCCGGCCGCCTGTTGCGGGTTGCTTCGCTTAGGGCCGAAGAGCGCACCAAATACTGCCGCATCTTCGACTCGGTGCGGGCGACGTTTTCCCCGTGCGAGTCCACGTCAAATCGCCGCGGAATAGTTCTCACGGGCCCCTTCCTTACGATTTCCAGCCTGGCGCGTGCCAATCGCGAGTTGGCCCTCCAGCTGATGCGCGATCCTGAGCTCGACATCGCTCTTGAGCCTCACGGCATGGGGACCGTTCCCTCAGCATTTTTTCCCGAAGGCGCCAATCTGCTGCAAGGGCTCTATCGCCGTCCGGCTCACTGCGATCTGACCGTCCGCCATCACTGGCCGCCCGATTTTCGCAAGCCACCGTGCGGGAAGCTCGTAAACCTCGTGCCCTGGGAGTACGGTTCGATTCCCTCGCGCTGGGTTCGCGCCATTAATGAGAATGTCGACGAGCTGTGGGTGCCGTCGGAATTTGTTCGCGGCGTGTTCCTCAGTGGCGGCGTCGCAGCAGAGAAACTTTTCGTAATTCCCTACGGCGTGGACGCGGATATATTTCGTCCCGACGGACCGAATTGGCGACCCGAGGGCTGCCGGAAATTCGCCTTCCTCTTCGTTGGCGGAGTGATCGAACGCAAAGGAATGGACTTGCTCGCCGAAGCGTATCAAGCTGCCTTCCGCCCCAGCGACGATGTGTCGCTGATTATCAAAGACCAGGGCTCCGCTACTTTCTATAAACATTCGAAGTTGCTGCATCGCTTTCAGGCCATGGCAAAAAGCTCCGCCGCACCTAATGTAATTGTCCTCAGAAACGAACTCGACGACGAAAAGCTCGCGGCGCTCTATCGGGGATGTGACGTTTTCGTCCTTCCCTACCGGGGCGAAGGATTTGGCATGCCTCTGGCGGAAGCGCTCGCGTGTGGAAAGCCGGTGATTACAACCGGCCTCGGCCCCGCGCGGGAGTTTTGCCCTGAATCAGCGAGCTATTTCCTCCGCGCCAGAGCTGTGACGATGCGCGAGCCGCCCAGCCACCTGGGCCCGCTCGCCACGGAATGTCAGTGGTTCGAGCCAGACGTCGCCCACCTTGCCGAACTGATGCGCTTCGCCTACCAGCATCGCGAAGACGCGGCAAACAAGGCCAGAGAGGCTTCGCCACAGATCCGCGCCACCCACTCCTGGACAAAAATCGCGGCGATGTGCGGAGACCGTATCCGAAATCTTCTTGGAGTGCCTACGAATACGAGCCGCTAATTCAGCGCGGCAGAGTCACGCTCCCTGCCAGTTCGATTTCTACTTTCACGCTCTCGCCCACATGCAGAAGAAAAGTGCTGGGATTCTTCATCCCCCATTGCACGTAGGGAATATCGAATTCAGACTTCAAGGTCCAGCGTTGGCCGGAAAAATTGATCGCTGCCGGTACTGTCAATTCCCGTTTATCTCCATGGATATCGAAGAACCCATGAACTTGCACGTTGGAATCGCCTCGCAAAGCGACCTTTCCATCTACGCGATCAGGCCTGAAAGCTATCGCGGGGTATTTTTCGCTCTGCAGCACTTTCTGATGCATGTTGCTGTCGCGCCCGCTATCTCCGCTTTGGCCGCTGTGCGCGTCGGCAATGATTTCTCCGCCAACTGAGCCTGTACCGGGGTCGTAGTGGATGCGGCCTTTGCTGCAGGCGAAAGTACCGTGCACGGTGTGGAATGTCGCGCTCAGAGTCCAATCAATCTTCGACTGCGCGGGATCCAGCTCGAGTACAACGTCGCGGGGTGAATTTTGCGCCGGAATCGTCAGCGGGCGCCACTTCGGACCCGGGAAAGCGGCCAGCAAACACGCCGCCAACAGGAATGCGCGAACTTGATTAACGGGCACGCCGCTGTCTCAGGTAAGCAGCATATGCCAGCCAAGCGCTAGGGTGGAAGCGGCTAGCGACCGGCTGGAGGCCATGCCCGCATGTGCGGCGACGAATCGATCGAACAACTGCGGCTCCGCGGCAAAGATCCGCGTCACGTGGCTCCGCAATCCAGGATGCCGCCCCAGCAAAAGCATCAACCGCACCATCGACATCGGCCTCCGAAGAATCCTCTCATGCGCTGTTTGATAGAGTGAGAGATCGTCCGCCTCGAGAGCATCCGCGAGCGCCAGAGCCTGCTGGAACGCAAGGCTCAATCCCTCGCCGGTAATGGCGTCAACGCCACCGGAGGCGTCGCCGATCAACGCCACGCGGCCTCCCCAAACGCGATTCAGCCGCCGCGTGGCAGTAAATGAGCCGCGCTCGGACGTGGAGGCTTCCGCACCGGCCAGCCGCCTATTCAGGTCAGGAAACTGCTCCAAAGCGCGTTCCAGCCGCATCTGGCGATCATCGCTGACCACGGCAACGCAGACCTCTTCGGCCCCAATGGGCGTGACGTAGCACTGCGCATCGCGCCCCCAGTACACTTCCAGCGAGCGCGACCACGGCCGCACCCTGTAATGCCGCCGGAATCCAATCCGCGTCCGTTCGCGGCCGCGATTTAGACCGGCCCAGGCCCGCACTTTTGACGCTCCTCCGTCAGCTCCAATGACCCACTGAGCGCGAATCTGCCGATCTCCGACGCAAACTCCGTCATCGCTAAGCCCCGAGACTCGACTGCGCCACAGAAACTTCACGCCGCAATCCTCCGCAAATGCGAGCATGGCCTCGTGCAACTTGGTTCGCCTCACCCCGATTCCGTTTCGCAGCGGGAACTTCCCTTCGGCCATCGCTCCGTCACTCAGAAACCGGACGCTTTCGACCGGCCAGCCGTCGAGCTCGGTCGGAGATATCCCGATCTCTGCGAGTGCCCCAACCGCATCTGGCAAAAGGCCCTCGGCGCACGGCTTGTCGATTGGCGGAGCTGCTACGTCGGCGACCGTAACTCGAAGTCCTTTCTTTTGAGCACAAATCGCCGCGGCCAGTCCTGCAGGACCACCGCCGGCCACAAAGACATCGCACGAATCCGTCAACTTAGCCTCCAAATACCTGGTCGGTCCCCGATAAGCTGTGCCTAATCGAAGCCGCGAGGCGCCAAGAAGCCCCCAATCGCGGCTCGTTCAGTTGATGCAACCACGAGGGACCAAGATGCCCAGATTCTTCGCCCAAGTAGTTGTGAAAACAGGGAGTTGCATTATAAGAAAGCGGACTCTGATCACTCAGCTTAGACAGTTGCTGTCAATTCCTCCAACACGCGCCAGATCCAAGGAGTAACTGTCTCACCGGGCTTATCGGTCCGCGCTAGATATGACGCGCTGCTCTGATTCAGGGCGGAACTATGGACCGAGGTGAAACATTGTGCATAGACCTGCGCAGTTTAGGCAAGAGTTTGCCTAATTTCCCTCAAGTCCTACTCACAGTCCTTTGGCGACTAGTACGCCGCAGACCGCCTCCGCCAGGTCCGAGCCATGCACATATTACACGCGGGTTGGCACCGTCACCGACTGCGTCTGCATGCATCCGATTCTCGGATGGTTACCTCGTTCGACGTGCAACGCATTCCCCAGAAAACACTGTGCCTAAAGACCGGATTGTGGCAGTCTGCACTTCCGAAATTCCGTAATCCCGGTGCGTCCTTGGCATCCGTGGTGCATGGTATTCGTGTTAATTGGGTCATCTGGGCCAACTCCCCCGGACTTGGGACCCTTGCAAAACTTTGCGCATATGCGATCCAACTCTAGGGTCGAATCGTCGAGGCTTCCGCGCTCATCGCCGCGGGTAGTATGCCACTTCTCGAGCACCCTCCAGCGACTGCAAGTCCTTGGCTTTGTGCTTATAGGCATCGGCATCTGCGGCATAGTATGGCTTTCAGCTGTATCTGCGGAGCGCGGTCCATCCGATCCTCTGCCGCTCTTTTCCGCAGCGGGCCCTCCCCCTCCATCGAACGCTTCAATTGAGCGGACCGCCTCGGCCAGCTTGCGTTTGTTCTACCAATATTCAGTGATTCCCGGCGGCGTGCAATCGTCCGACGAACTTCGCGAAGCAATCGCGGAGGATCCGGTGGTGGCGGAGCATTATGCGGATTTTGGTCTAAAACAGGTCCGGTTCGTTACGCTGGGGCGCGACCAGGCTTTTTATGTCTCCTACCGGCTGCCTAGCGGCGTGTTCTGGACAGCGCGACCGATGCTGCTGCGGCGAGGCGAAAAACTGGTAACCGACGGGTTCAATCTTGCTCGGGTGCGCTGCGGGAACCGGCTATCTGAGGTGCCCCTGTTACCGGTCAGTCCGGTGCAGCCGGCGCCCGAGGAGATGAACGTCGCCACCGTGGTGCGCGCGCCGCAAGGCGTGATGCTGGCAGCGCATATTTTTCACCGTCCCTTTCCAATCATCCCGATTGTGCCGTTCTTCGTTCTCCCTGGGGGCGGAGTCCCGCCTGCCGTTTTCTCTTTTGCGCCCATGCCGCCCGCCGATAACGTCGTTCTCATCGTGATTTGTTCGCTTTTCCTGCTGCTGCGCCTCGCGCTAAGGCGCGGCGTGGTTACCCGTCTTGCCGCCAATTCGAGCCGCGGCGCAAGTTAACGTCTGCACTGCACCCGCCAACCTCTTCACGCTAACCGAACCGTTCGAACGTAAAATTGCTGCCGGGCGTACAGCGCGACTTGCCGTATCATAGCCACCGATGTCATTAAGCACGAAAGAGTTCCGCACCGCGATGGGACGTTTCGCCACTGGCGTCACCGTTGTCACCGTGGTTCGTGCGCCGGGTGAGATTCACGGCATGACGGCGAACTCCTTCGCCTCCGTGTCGCTCGAGCCTATGCAAATTCTGGTCTCTGTCGATCGCCGGGCCTTGACCCATGGCCACTTGCTGGCACAAAAACGCTTTGGCGTGAACATTCTTCTGGAAGATCAAGAGCCCGTGGCGCGTTATTTTGCGCTGCAGAATCAGAATCCCGATGAATTGGCGGGGCTCGGCATACGCCTATCCCTGAACGAACGTGGCACGCCGCTCCTCTGGCCTTGCCTGGCACAGCTCGATTGCACTCTTTGCGCGGTGCACGACGCAGGTGACCATTCCATTTTTATCGGGAGCGTCGAGGGGACGGCTATTTATGAAGGCCGGCCTTTACTCTTCTATGCGCAGCAACTACGCCCGCATGGAATGAAACCACTGCGACGAACTGCGCGCGGTGCTAAGCCAACCGCCATTTTCGCCATTCGCCTTATCTTTGCCTCGAATTACTGGAAAAATTCGAGAAATAATCCGGCGGGCGGATTTCGATATGGGGGGAGAGTGTCCCGATTGTTTTTGCGCCGTTCCCTTGTTTTCAAGCACTTACGCAGGTAAACAATATTTGAGTGTCCCGATTGTTTGGATTCGATTTTTGTTCGCTAAGCTGTGGGACAAGACGCTGGTTGGACACCGCGAATTGCACCGATGAGTTCGCGACAGAGTCCAAAATACTGGCCGACCTCGCGTTAGTGGCCTCCGATGGAGTCGCGGACCACGCCGTATTTACCGCCCCACTGATCTGTCATCTCGTTGCGGATCTCCCATAACTCGGGGAAAAACTTTACTCGCTGGCCTTCGTTGAGTAGATCCACGGCGCGGCCTTTTAGAGATTTCGCTCCGAGACCGATCGTGCGGTGGATCAGTTGGATGTGGCAGAAGCGGAAGCGCTGAAAGAGTTCGTCAAACTCGGCTAGGGCCTCCGCCACTACGTAGGCATCGGAGTGCGAATATTCGGAGCTGTAGATTTTCTCGACCGTCAAACCATGTTTGTCGAGGTAGGCGCTCTTGAACGAATGCCACAGGGGCGGATGCATCTTCAAGATGGTGCGAAATCCGGGCGATTCCTGGCCGCTGCCGTTGCCGAGCTGCAGGCGAATTTCCTGGTACTCCTTGGGAGACATCGTTTCGAGCAAGTCGAGTTGGTTGATCATCAGGCGCAATGCAATGTGCACGCGGCGAAAGAGCGTAATCACGCGATTGGTGTTCTCCTGCTGGATGTAGTCGTCGATATCCAGCAGGGTGTAGCCGATCAGTTTCATCCACAGCTCTTCCACCTGATGGACGACCTGGAACTGCAACTCGTCGGCGTTGCAGAAGTCTTTGAAGTCTTTTTGGCAGGCGAGGAGAGCCTTGGTATTTAGATAGAGCTCATAATCGAGCGTTCCCTCGCCATTCATCGTCGCGTAAAAATGCTCGCGGTCCATTTATTCTCCCCCATGAAACAGGCGTGAACTTCCGAATCAGCGGCCGGTGATCTTTCAATTCATGATATAGCAATTTGCGCGGGCCGGGACTCGATTCTGGTTGTGGATTCCGCTACCGTAGCGAACTCGGTTCAGTGATTTGATGACGACACCGCTGCACACTTGGCTGCTTTTCGGCGCGGGAATTATCGCGCTGCTTGCGGTCGATCTGTTCGTTCTGCATCGTACACCGCATCAAGTGAAGCTGCGCGAAGCGTTGCTGGCTACCGGCGGCTGGATCGGTGTCGCCCTGCTATTCAATGTGTGGGTTTATCTCAGCCGCGGACCCGGTGCAGGGCTTGATTTCCTGACTGCCTACTGCGTGGAAAAATCGCTCAGCGTGGACAATATATTTCTTTTCATCGTCATCTTTCGAGCCTTTCAAATTAAGGCCGAGGCGCAGCACCGTGTGCTGTTTTTCGGTGTTCTCGGGGCTTTGATTTTTCGGGGCGCTTTCGTTTTCGGAGGTGTGGCGCTGCTCGATCGCTTTCATGTCGTCCGATACATATTTGGCGGCTTCCTTATCCTGGTCGGCGTGCACATGCTCTTCAAGAAAATCGAGACTCCCGAAGCGGGATTGACATGGCAAGTACGGCTGGCGCGCAAATGGCTGCCTGTGGCCGGCCAGTTCAGCGAAACGCAGATGATCGTGCGCACCCCGGGCAAGTGGCTGGCTACGCCGCTTCTGCTGGCTCTGATTTCGGTGGAATTGACCGATGTACTGTTCGCGGTTGATTCGGTTCCCGCCGTTCTGGCCATCACGCGCGACCCCTTCATCGCGTATTCGTCCAACGTCTTCGCGATTCTCGGGCTTCGCGCACTTTACTTCGCGCTGGCGGGAATTCTGCCGCGCTTTCGCTATATTCACCAGGGGCTCGCGCTGGTACTCGCGTTCGTGGGCGCGAAGATGCTGCTCTCGGAGCGGATTGCGATTTCGAATGGTATTTCACTAGCGGTGATTTGCGGAATTCTGGCCGTAGCGGCGCTGGCATCGCGTTCGGCGCGGCCGAAGGAACCTAGCGCAGGTTGAGTACGAGCAGGCGAGGCTCGGTCATTTCCTCGATGGCATAGCGCAGCCCCTCGCGGCCCAGGCCTGAGTCCTTTACGCCGCCGTAGGGCATGTGATCGATGCGGAAGGAAGACATATCGCCGACGATCAAGCCTCCGACCTCCAAGGTCTCGTAAGCCTGAAAAATGAGTTTTGCGTCGCGAGTGAAGAGTCCCGCTTGCAGGCCGTAGGGAGAATCGTTGACGCGCCGCAGCGCATCGTTGAAATCGTCATACGGCTCGATCACAACAACCGGCGCAAAAACCTCTTCGCAATTGACGCGCATATCGGGCTTCGTATCGGCGAGGACTGTAGGCTCCATCACCGCGCCATTGCGCTTGCCCCCGGCCAGAATCGTGGCTCCGCTTTTGGCGGCTTCTTCCACCCAGGACGCCGCGCGCTTCGCGGCATCTTCATTGATCATTGGCCCGATATCGGTGGACTCATCGAGCGGATCGCCGGATTTAATTTTCGATACCCGCGCCAGCAGAGACGACTTGAACTTTTCCTCAATACCGCGCTGCACGAAAATTCGCTGAACGGAAATGCAGCTCTGCCCGGCGTAGGAGAATCCGCCCAACGCGCAGCGCTCGGCCGCGAAGTCCACGTCCGCATCGCCGTGAACGATTACTGCCGCATTGCCGCCTAACTCGAGGACCACTTTCTTTTTTCCTGCGCGTTGCTTCAACGACCAGCCGACCGTGCCGCTCCCAGTGAACGTCAGCAGCTTCAAACGATCATCGGCCACCATCCGCGCGGCGTCTTCATTCGAGAGCGAGAGCGTATTCAAAGCTCCGGCGGGCCATCCAGCTTTCTCGACGATTTCCGTGAGCAACAAAGCCGACAGCGGCGTTTTTGGAGCGGGCTTCAGGACCATCGTGCAGCCGGCAGCGATGGCCGGGGCGATTTTGTGGGCCACCAAATTCAGCGGAAAGTTAAATGGAGTGATCGCCGCGATGGGTCCGAGCGGAAATCGCCGCACGATGGCCACTCGTCCAACCGTGGCAGCCTGCAAATCCATCGGTAGCCATTCGCCACCGATGCGCACACTCTCTTCCGCCGCGACGGCAAATGTGAATACTGCGCGATCTACTTCCGCGCGTGCCGTTTTGATCGGTTTTCCGGCCTCCAGCGCCATCAGGCGTGTGAATTCTTCTCTCCGAGCATTGATCGCATCGGAGATTGCGCGCAAAACGCGTTGGCGCTCGTATGCAGGCAGCTTTCGAGTGGTCTCAAACACCGAGACCGAAGCCTGAATCGCTTGTTCGAGTTGTTCTGAAGTCGCCCAGTAAGTCACGCCTGCGGGGGTGCCATCGTAGGGGGACACGACCTCTAATGGTTGGCCCGCGGAGACCCATTTTCCTGCGACCGAGAACGGGTAACTTTTCGTGGGAGTTTTTGTAGTAGTTGCCATCGGGCCTCCTGGGGAACTGCGCGGCTTCACAATTTACGGCGAAACTACGTATTGCCGTCATTTCGAAGAGCGAGGCGACGACGATTCTGCTATTTGCCTAGAACTTAAGAAAGAGCAGATTCCTCGCTGCGCTCGGAATGACAGCGTTAAAACTTTTTTTCCGCGACCGGTTCAGGCGTGACGCGGTTCTGCTTGGGCGTGCGCTTCGCTCGCGGCGGCTAGAGCGCCTTCCAATACGTCCAGTCCTTCGTCGAACTGGGCGTCGGGAATCATCAGCGGCACGAGCACACGAATAATGTTGCCATAAGTTCCGGCGGAAATGGTGAGCAGCCCATGCTCGTAGCAGTGGCGCATGATCTGCTCGGTTTCCTGTTTGGCCGGCTCGCGTGTTTCCCGCGAGCGCACCAACTCGAGCGCTTGCATAGCGCCGAGGCCGCGCACTTCGCCGATGAGCGGCCAGCGTTTCTGCCAATCCCGCGCCCGCGCTACAAACTTTTCGCCGAGCAGCTCCGCCCGCGCGCTGAGATTCTCCTTTTCCATCGTCTCGATCACTGCCAGGGCCGCGGCGCACGACAACGGATTGCCTCCAAACGTTCCGCCGATGCCGCCGGGGCCGGGCGCGTCCATAATTTCGGCCCGTCCAGTAACCGCAGCCAGAGGCATGCCGCCGCCCAGCGATTTCGCGCTTACGAGCAGATCCGGGACAAGTCCGTAGCGCTCGCAGGCGAAAAGCCGTCCGGTGCGGCCGAATCCGCTTTGCACTTCATCGGCAATAAACAGAATTCCATGCTTGCGGCAAATGCCCTGGAGCACCGGGAAAAATTCCGGCGGCGGCGCAACGAAGCCGCCTTCGCCGAGGACCGGCTCGGCAATGATCGCCGCGACCGATTCAGCGGCCACTACGCGTTTGAAGGTGTCCTCCAGGTGATGCGCGCAGAACACGGCGCACGACGGATAGGTGAGCGAGTAGGAGCAGCGATAGCAGTAGGCGTAGGGAATGCGATAGACATCCGCCGCGAAAGGCTCGAATCCGGCTTTGTAGGGATGCGTCTTGCTGGTTAGCGACATGGTCAGCATGGTGCGGCCGTGAAATGCATCTTCGAAGCAGATGATTGCGGGTCGCCGCGTGTGGCAGCGGGCAATCTTCACCGCATTTTCGACGGCCTCGGCGCCGCTGTTTACCAGGATCGTTTTCTTCGGGAAATCGCCGGGGGCCAGGGAATTCAGTTTTTCTGCCAACGTAATGTAATCGGCATAGGGCGCGACGCTAAAGCACGTGTGTAAAAATTTATCCACTTGGGCGCGAATGGCCGCCACCACGCGATCGGAGCGGTGCCCTACATTGGTGCAGCCGATTCCACCGGCAAAATCGATCAAGCGGTTGCCGTCAACGTCTTCGACCAGTGCGCCTTCAGCGCGGGCGGCGAATACGGGCGTGGCGTGATAAACACCGCGAGGCACTGCGGCGGCACGGCGCTGCATCAGCTCTTTGGATTTGGGGCCTGGAATCGTTGTGCGAACTTGGATTGCGGGCATATTAGTACCATCCGATCGGTTGCTCGTTGAGATTGATGTGCACCTGCTTGGTTTCGAGATACTCCTCAATTCCCCACGGCCCCAGCTCGCGGCCGAAGCCTGATTGCTTGTAGCCGCCCCACGGGGCTTCGACGTAGGTGGGCTGCATGTGATTTACCCAGACGATTCCGGCGCGCAGGGCCTTTACTACGCGAAAGGCTTTGAAGATATCGCGCGACCATACGGCGGCCGCCAGGCCGTAAGGCGTTGCGTTGGCGATGCTGATCGCCTCGGCCTCGTTGGCGAATGGAATCACCGCGGCGACCGGCCCGAAGATTTCTTCCTGCGCGATGCGCGCGGAATTATTCACGTCGTAGAATACGGTCGGCTCGACGTAATAGCCCTTGGCAAATTTCGCGGGCCGCCCGCCGCCTGCAGCCAACTTGGCCTCTTGCTTTCCAATGGTGAGATAAGAATTCACGCGCTCGTACTGATCGCGGCTGACCAACGGGCCCATCTTTGTTTCGCGCTCGAGCGGCGGGCCGAGGCGGATGGTCTTGGCCTTGGCGGCCATGGCTTCCACGAATTTCGAATAGATGGGCTGCTCGACAAGAATGCGGCTGCCTGCCGAGCAGACCTCGCCTTGATTGATGAATACGCCAAAGAGCGCGCCGTCGATGGCGGCATCGAAATCGGCATCGGCGAAGAAAATATTCGGCGATTTGCCGCCTAGCTCGAGCGTTACGCGCTTCACCGTGTCCGCGGCCATTTTCACGATCTGCTTTCCTACTGCCGCGCTGCCTGTGAAGGCGACTTTGTTTACGTCCGGATGACGGACCAGCGGGGCGCCGGCGCTTTCGCCGAATCCGGTGATGATATTCACTACGCCCGGAGGCAGACCTGCGTCAGTGAGATAGCCGGCGAACTCGAGGGCTGTTAGCGGCGTTTGCTCTGCGGGTTTCAGCACGCAGGTGCAGCCCGCGGCGATCGCCGGGGCCAGCTTCCAGGCGGCCATCAGCAGCGGGTAATTCCACGGAATGATTTGCGCGGCGACGCCAATCGGCTCTTTGAGCGAGAAGTTGATGGCGTTGTCGGGCACGGGATTGACGTGGCCTAGAATTTTCGTGGCCAGGCCGCCGTAATATTCGAAGCAAGTCGCGCAATCGGCGATGTCGTATTCGGCTTCGACGATCGGCTTGCCGCAATTGCGGGCCTCGAGTTCCGCGAGCGTTGCGGCTTCTTTGCGGATTCGCTCGGCGAGGCGGAAAAGAATTCGGCCGCGCTCTTGCGCGGTGGTCTGCGGCCAGGGGCCGGAATCGAAGGCTGCGCGCGCGGCGGCTACTGCGCGATTTACATCCGCTTCGCCAGCCTCCGGCACCTCAGCGATGATTTCTTCCGTCGCAGGATCCACGACGGGGAAATACTCGCGGTTAGCGCTTTCGCAGAATTCCCCGTTGATATAGTTCTGATAGCGCCTTACGCCGATTTTCGCTTCGCTGGCCATGACAACCTCCCACCAATTCTTTGGCTAGACGCGACTCGCCGCGGCCTGTAACGCCTTGCGCCGCCCGTAAACGTAGAAGAAGAATGCCGCGAGGCCGATGAACAACGCTGTTGCGCCGAACATCCAGACTTCGTACAGATATACCGAGGTGATTTGCTGGGCCGGAAAAAACGCCACTACGATTGCCAGAATCGTGGTGATCAAGCCGCTCGTTCCGGCGGCGATTAACACGCCGCGGCTGTAGCGGCCTTTTCCGTCAGCTTCGCCGAAAGCGAGCCGCAGCAGGGCAGCGAACATATAAAGGAACGGCACCAATTGCAGCACTACCGCAAGGGACAACAGCTTTTGGAACGTCTCCTGCACGCCGCCGCCTAGGAAATTTAATCCTACCAGCATCATCGAAACCACTGCGTGCACGATCAATGCCGCGTAAGGCGTTCCGTAGCGCGGGTGAATTTTGCCCAGCCAGCTGGGCAAATAGGAATCTAGACCGGCGACAAATGGAATCCTTGCGGAGCCCGCCAGCCACGCCGATCCGATTCCTGCGATCGATATGCTGAGCATCAACGCAAAGGGCGCGACGATCCAGGCCACGCCTACACGGTCCGCCATGTGGCTTACCGCTTGAACTATGCCCTGCAGCACGCTGATTTCGTTCTTGCTCACGGCGATGAGTAGAGTCAAGGTGGTTACGATGTAGAGCGTGCCCGACAAGATCCCGCCCCAAGCAACGGCGCCCGGGAGCGTCTTTTGCGGATCGCGTATTTCGTCTCCCATCACCGACGCGAGTTCGAGTCCAACCAACCCGAAGCAGATCACTCCAAAGGAGTTCAGCACGAAGCGCGGATTTGCGGGAATGTGAAAATCCGCACCGGTCACGTGGGTGCCAAATCGCAGCCAGACGATGATTCCTAGCCCGGCCAGGACTGCGGCCGCGATGCCGGTCCCGATTCCACCGAGATTATTCACCCACTTTCCTACGCCGAGCCCGCGGATATTCAGCACCACGAGCAACGCGAACAACAGCACCGAGGCGATTACCGTAAATGCCTTATTGTCGGCCAGCGACGCGTGGCTCGGGCCCAGCACGAACACCGACACGCCGACGAAATACAGCATCACGGTCGGCACGTACATCATGTTGTTCGTCCAGTAGCACCAGCCGGACAGGAATCCGTGGAAATCGCCGAAAACTTCTTTGGCCCACAAATACACGCCGCCTTCGCCGGGATAGCGGTGCGCCAATTCGAGGACGGCAATTCCCTGCGGCCAGAAAAAAAATAGGAGCGCGATCAACCACAGCCAGATAGTCACGCCGCCATTCGCGGCAATGCTAGGCACTACATTCAAATTAAAAACGGCAACTACGAAGAGCGCGACAAGATCCCAGCGCCCCAAGGCGCGCTTTAAATGTGCCCCATTCGTTGGCCGCCCATTATCAGACAACTTTCGCGCCTTTCTCGTGCCGTCTCCCCGCCTTGTGTGCCATGCAATTCACGCGGCGTCATTCCGAGCGAAGCGAGGAATCCCTCTTCGTTTTGCGGTTCTAGCGCGCGGCCGCCACAGCTCGTTCGCGCTGCGCTTGCGCTACCGCGGGCGCCACTTCCGCAAACACCTCCAGATGCCGGTCAACATCCGCGTCCGTGTGCGCCACAGAAATCGTCCACTGCTCATCCCACCAATACGGTTGCGGAATCACACCGCGATTGGTCATCGCAAACCAGTAGTGCCGCCAGATATCACTATCGATGGTCAACCAGTCGCGATAATTGCGAATCGGCTTGGGAAAGAACATCAAGGCTCCGTTCGATCCCGCCGATGCCATGTAAGCCTGCATTCCGGTCTTATCAATCTGCTTTTGGTAGCCGTCCACCAACTTCTTATTGAGGCGCGTTACGTGCTCATAGGCCTGCGGCGTAAGTACCTCGCGGAAAGTCGCCAAGCCCGCGGCCATGGCCACTGGGTTCGTATTGTAGGTGCCACCATGAAAGACGCGATGATCGGTGATCAAATCCATGATCTCGCGCCGCGCCGCAAATGCCGCCAATGAAAAACCGCCGCCGATGGATTTTGCCAGACAGACGATGTCCGGCTTGATTCCGAAGAATTCACAGGCTCCGCCGCGCGCCAGCTTCGCGCCGGTCTTCACCTCGTCGAAAATCAGCAGCGCCCCGTTTTTGTGCGCGATCTCGAGCAATCCCTGGTGGTAGCCGGGATCGGGCATCAAGATGCCAACGTTCATCATAATGGGCTCAACAATCACCGCGGCAATCTCTCCCGGATATTTGGCGAACAGCCGTTCCACGGCCGCGAGATCGTTGAACTGCGCGATGACGGTGTTAGCGAGCGTAGCTTTGGTTACACCTTCTCCGCCCGGCACAGCATTCGGCGAGGCTGGATCGCCGACCTCATTGATCTTAGGCTTCACCGAAACCAGCGCCGAGTCGTGCAGGCCGTGATATCCGCCTTCCATCTTGATGATCCGGTCGCGCCCCGTCGCCGCGCGCGCCAGACGCACGGCGTGCATCGTGCACTCGGTTCCGCTGTTGCTAAAACGCACCATATCCACCGGAAAGCGCGCGCAAATTTCCTCCGCCAGAGCATTCTCTGCGTCGTGCGGCATCCCGAACATTGTGCCCGTCCCCAGTTTCTCTTGCACCGCCTTGATCACCGCGGGATGGCAATGCCCGGCCATCAGCGCCCCGAAGCACAAATTGAAATCGATGTACTCGTTCCCATCGATGTCGTGGATGTGCCCGCCCTTACCATCACGCACAAAAAGCGGATAAGGATCGTAAGCGCGGTAATTGCTAGCCACGCCCAGGGGTAAGCGCTTGGTGGCCTTTGTATGGGCCTCGCGCGATTTCGGAGTCCGCCGCTCGTAAGTCTGAATCTCCTTCTGCAATCCCTCGTGCATAATCCCTCCCAGAGTGCTCGATCTCGAAATAGGGGCGGGGTTGACCACCGCCCGCTGAAAGCCGCCCAACGACTTCGTACCACGCGCGCATCAATCCGAATCTCGCAATCAAAGCCGGTTGACCCTGATTTTCACCGGCATATTGCGAGCTGCCAATTCCCTGAAGAACGGCTCCGGCGGCACAACATTCTCAGGGGCCTGCACGCCAATTCCTGAATACTGGCCGCGTCCAAGCATCAATGCTCCAATGGCCGCCGGAAAACCCGTATCGCGCGCCACTGCCGAAAACGCCGGCTTGTTCGTGTACTTCGCCGTTGACTCGGCTGCAGCTGCAAATCTCTTCCCGCCGTTGCGCCCCTTCACTACCACGCGAATCGTCTCAATATCTTGTGGCGCCACCTTCGGCGCGTTACGCTGTAGCAACGCCAGCAAAACATCGCGTGGCGCCACGCGCCAACCGTTGACGCCCACCGGATCGCGGCTGGTGAATCCCACATCCGTCAAGTTTCGCACCAAGCCGACCAGTTCGGGCGGGTAGTTGATCTTGAAATAGACTTCGCGAACGCCCTTTTTTCGAAAACTGTCCGGCAGCGTCCCCATTTCCGAATGAATCGAATTTCGCAGCGTGACTCTGCCAATCGGCGCCGGAAATCTCGCCACCACCGGATCGGACAGCATCGGCCGCTCTTCGAATCTCCCGCCGCGAAAGGCTACCGGTGGCATAGTCAGCTCATCGAGAATCGTGGCAATCGAGAACGAATAAGCGACGGGGCTGTCGTACTTGCGCAAATCAGTCGAGGCGTTGAAAACCACAATGGAGTCCACGCGCTCCATTCGATCGCACAAATGCCGCGCCATAATATTCGTAGTTCCAGGCGCGCCACCCATTCCCGCAATTGCCAGTTTCCCGATCCGCCGGAAAGCCGAGTCGAGGGCAAATTGCCTGCGGGTCATGTGATAAAGCCCGCCGAGATCGAGGTAATTCGACGCGCGCGGCCAGCGCCGCTTTCATCACTTCCAGATTCCAATTGTACTGCGTGCAATTCACCACCGCAGTAGCCCCGCGCAAGAGCCGAGCCAGCTTCGCCGTTTGGCGCACATCGGCAAAGGCCGCCCGCGCCTTTCCGCGCCCAAACTTCCATGCCACTTCCCGCGCCCGCGCCAAGTCGAAATCCGCGACTATCAAGCGGCGCACATCCGCGGCCCGCGCCAGGTCGTACACCACCGCGCGCCCCATCATCCCCGCGCCCAAAACGACAAAGTCCATCGATCTCCTCAGCCCGTACCAATCCCCGCCATCGCAATTCACAGGAGACGAACGCAGAGGGGACGCCTGATCTTTGCGCTTGCGAAATCGCGGAGGGCCGCAAACACGGCCCTCCCTGAAACCTTTTCCCTCGAGCGCGATGCGCTGCTAGAAAAGAACCTTCAACCCGAACTGAATGACGCGGGGATCTTCCCGGGTCGTTAAGATCTGCCCGAAAGTGCCACCATCCTGCGGCAGACCATCTGTGAAATTGCCGTCCGGATTGGCAAATTGCGTGTGATTCCAGGCGTTGAAGAATTCCGCCCGGAATTCCGCCGAAAATCTCTCATTGATTGCCGTCTTCTTCTCAATCGCCACATCCGTGTTGCTGATCGCCGGCCCGCAGCAAAGTGCGTGCGGCAGATTTCCGAATTGTCCCAGCGGCGGGTCGGAGATATTTCCCGTAAACCATACGTTGTTGTTCTTCTTCGGATTCAAAAACGTCAGCGGCCCAGTCAGTTGCGGCGTGTTCGCAGACTCGAAGAAAATACTGCTCTCGAGTTCGGTATCGTCCTGGGTATTCACGCGAATCGGGAACCCGCTCTGATACGTCACGATGCCCGAAATCGCCCATCCATTGATCACTTTGCCAGTAAAGCCGCCGTGCTTGGGAATCGGAATCTCCCAGTACGGGCTGAAAACGAAGCGGTGCTTGGCGTCCACTAATGACACTCCGCGAGTCGCCTTGAAATTCAGTGGATTCAGCTCATTCTCAAACGAGGCTCCCTGGTCGATGGCTTTGCTGAAGGTGTACGCAAACGAGAAGTAAAGTCCGTGGGAGAAGTGATTTTCGAGCTGCACCTGCAAAGCGTTGTAAACCGAATTCGCGATGGTGTCCTCCGCGAAGATGTTGCTGAACACCGGCACACCGTCGGCCGGGCATCCGATGCCCGTCAACGGCTGGCATTCCGGAGAAGAGTAGGGCCGCAAGCCCACCAGCGTCACCCCCGCCGGACTCAGCGTCGTCCCGGCAGGAATTGTGAGGCCCCCGCTTCCAGCGTTATAAGGCAGTGGCAAGGCTACCGGCAGCGTCGTGCCTCCTGGAATCGTATATTCCGAGTCCGATCCAAATGGCCCGCATGTGCCCGCTCCCAGGATTGAGTTTAGCGCCAGGCACGTCGAGGCATTTCCAATATTTAAATCGTGCGAGGCCAGCAGCCGGTGCGCTTGTGTCCCCACGTAGCCAACTCGCAGAATCATATTCTGAACGAGCTGCCTCTCCAGCGTCAGGTTGTACTGATCGGCGTACTGCGTCCTCAGGTGCGGCTGAAACTCCCCGAACAACAGCATCGGCCTGAAGTTCGAGAAATCCACGCAGCCAGGTTTCCCCGCCGAACTAAAGCAGGGGGTAGTTGGCGTCTGCTTTATGACTCCGCCAAAGGGATTCGGCGCATATCCGCCCGACTGGAACTCAAATGGCGTGTTGAACAAAGTATTCGAAAGAAACGAGCTGCCACCAAACGGGGGCTCGGCGCTGAACTGTTCCAGTACCAGTTGCTCGATTGGGTTGTAGAACATCCCCCATCCCATCCGCACGCTCGACTTCCCCGGTCCGCCGGTCAGCTTCGCCAGCCACCCTTCGGTCCATCCCGGGCTCCACGCCAGACCGACTCGCGGCGCGAAGGCTTTGTAATATGTCTGCGTCAGACCCGCCGGCACGCCCGGATCGCCTGGAAATTCCAAGCCCAGCGGGAAAACCGCGCTCGCCGCGCCCCCAGGATTGCAATTCGTGCTGCCGTACGTGGCAATCAATTGCGCGCTAGCGAAATTATTCGGATTCAGCGTGCACGAATACTTGGTCGACACGGTGCCCGGCCGGAACGTCTGCAGGCGGTTTCCGGTATCGTAATAATCCGTATTCAGTTCCCAGCGCAGCCCGTAGTTCAAGGTCACAGACGGCTTGATCTTCCAGCTATCCTGCGCGAACACATAAAACGCCGAGTTTCTGACGTTCTCTCCCTGCGCCGCTCCCTGAATATATTCGTCCGGAGTCCCGATAAAATAATTGGGATACGACGTCGCAAAACCCACGTCGTTGGTGAACGGTGAATCGCAATTCGTCTGCGCCGCGGACGTGCAGAGCGATGAATCGCTGGTATATTCGTACTCGCCGTCAACATCGAAATAGAGGAACTGATTGAAAATCTGCCGGCGCACGTCGCCGCCGAACTTCAAGCTGTGCTTGCCAATAATCTTGCTGTAATTGTCCGTCCACTGATACGTTTGCCCGGTCTGCGGAAGTTCGCCCTCGAAGTTGTTTCCGATGGCGAAGCCGCCGGGAACGGTCACGTAAGGCAGACCTTCACGTCCCGGCAGAGTGGTTGTGATTCCCGCCTGCGGATTCGGGTTTGTGGGGTCCTGGAAACAAAAGCTCGTGGGAATCGTTTTGCACGATGAATGCACGTCCTGAATATTCACAGGGTGGCTTAGATTTCCCTGCCCTTCCCGGAAATAGTTGAAGTGGAATTCGTTGACAGCCGTCGTGCCGATCGTCCACGTGTGTCCCACGTTGATCTGCTGCACGCGGGTCTTAAAAATTGACCCGAAGCCCGGCACGTTCGAACCAGCTCCTTGGAATGTCGCGAAAGGCTCAGTTCGGCCGTCATCGTCGAAGTAGTAGTACACCGTCAATTGCTGGGTCTCGCTCAGCTTGTGATCCAGCCGCAAGGTGAATTGATCGTCCCGCGTTGGCCGCACCGGAACAAAACTCACCGTCGAACTCCCGAGAGGCGCTACGTAATTCTGATAGAGCGCTTCCGCCGTAGGATCAAAGCACGGAATCGGAATCTGGTTATTTGGGAATATCTGCGAGAAAAGCTCACCCGCGGCGATCGTCGGCCCGCCCGCTGCACTCACCGCCTGTTGGCACGTCTGCCCGCTCGAGCCCGTCGCGCGCGCGGCCAGAATCGAAGCGAAATTGGCGTCCGTCAAGGTTCCCACAAAGGGCGAAGCCGTCCCGCCCTCCGAGAAATCACCCATGGCCTCTTGCGCCGACGGCAAAATAACCGAGCCGGAAGAAATACCCTGCCGGATGCGGTCTCCCTCATACGATCCAAAGATGAACGTCTTATCCTTCTTGATCGGCCCGCCCAGCGTCGCCCCGAACTGATTCTGCTTGTAGTCTGGAACGGTCGGATCGAAATACCCGCGAGTATTCAGAATATTGTTCCGGAAAAACTCGTAGAAATCTCCACGCAGCTGGTTGGTCCCTGATTTGGTCACCACGTTTACGATCGAGCCCGAATTCCTTCCGTACTCCGCGTCAAATGTATTCGTCAAAACGCGGAACTCCTGGATTGCGTCCGGCGAGGGTTGAATCGCGGGTAGGTTCACGAAGATGTCGTTTCCATCTCCGCCGTTCACCATGTAGTTGTTCGATCGTCCGCGACCGCCATTCACAGACACCACGCCCGGTGAATCCGATCCATAGAAGAGGTCGGCGCCAACTTGCGACTGCACTCCAGGTTGTAACTGCAGCAGCTGATAAGTATTGCGAGTGCTCAGCGGCAATTCCGTGACCGCCAGATCATTCATGACGCCGCCCAGCTGCGTGCTGGTCGTCTCGACCTGCGCGGCTTCGCTCTCCACCGTTACCGTCTGCGCCGACGCACCCAGTTGTAACGTCGCCGTCACTGCGGCGACGTGCCCGATATCCACCGCCACTTCGGTAACCACGAATTTCTTGAACCCAGGCGCGTCAATGCTCACCTCATAATGCCCCACCGCCAGATCGACGAACTCGAACGAGCCATCCTTGTCTGTTGTCGCAAACCGCGATGTGTCGGTCCCGGCCAGCGTGATCGTCACTTGCGCGCCGGGAACCACCGCTCCCGATTGATCCTTCACACTCCCGCGAATCGACCCGGTCTGCCCCCACACCGGGGCACTCAGCGCCATGATCCCCAGAAATGCAAAAAGACACACACCGAGTCCCAGTCTCGTTCTCATCGCCGCTCCTTTAACATTCGGGACAGCCGGACATTCCCCCTGCACTGCTTCCAGATTTCGATTGCACCCCGGGAAAAAACCTTACTATAATCCGCGAACCTTAGTGCAAGGCCTAGGGCCTGTCAAGGAAATTCGGTTGGCTGCCGGCCGCCACAACGCGAAAAAAATGCATCGCTCGCACGGCTATTTGCGCATTGGCGATGTGGCGCGACTTGTGGGCATATCTCCGTCCGCATTGCGCTCGTGGGAAAGCGTCGGGCTCATTTCTCCCACGCGCACGCAGAGCCACTATCGCCTTTTCACTCCGCGCGATGTTCGCTTGCTCAAGCGCGCGCAATTCCTGCGCCGGGCGCGGGGCATGAACGCGCCGGCCATCATGCATCTGCTGCGCACCGAGGGGCTGCTGAAGAATGGCGCCAGCCGCAAGCCCAGCCCGGTCGGTTCGCGGCTGCGGAAACTGCGCCTGCAAAAGCATGCTTCTCTCTCGCAAGTCGCTGCGGCTACCGGCGTCTCCGTAGGATTTCTCAGCGCTCTCGAACGCGGCCGCATGAGCGCCTCTATCTCCACGCTCAGCCGCATCGCGCGCTACTATCGCATCAACATCCTTTCGCTCTTCGACGCGTCAGAGGCCAGTCCACGCCATGTCCGTCCGTCCGAACGAAAAATTCTCGAGACCGGCCCTGGCGTGCGCATGGAACTTTTGGCCTGGGGCGACGCGGTGATGGAGCCGCATCTGTTTCGCATCGCCCCCGGCGCGGGCAGCGGCGATTCCTACGCCCATGAAGGCGAGGAGTTCCTGTACATTCTCCGCGGCAACTTGGAAATCGCGCTGGAGGGGGGCGAGCCCACGCAGTTGCATGAAGGCGACAGCTTCTATTTCGCCAGCAACATGAAGCATCGCTGGAGCAACACCGGAAAAAACGAAGCCTGGGTGCTATGGGTCAACACGCCGCCGACATTTTGACTGTTGGCTGTAAATATTGTCGCCGAATGTTGGCGCAGCTTTTTAGCGTTGTGATCCTGAACGAAGGGAAGGAACTGCTCTTTCTTCAATTCGAGGAAAACGAATGAATATCCGACGCTATCTTTTGATATCGACCGCGGCGCTTCTCCTCACCGCCATTTCGTGCAAAAAAGAATCTCCTACGCTCAGCCTTCTGGTTTGGGAGGGCTACGCTGATCCCTCCTTCGTCCACGATTTCGAAATCTCCCATAACTGCAAAATCTCAGCGTCCTACATGGGCTCCAGCGACGAACTCGTCGCCAAACTTCGCGGCGGCAGCGCCAGCAATTACGACGTAATCTCTCCCTCGAGCGACGTCGCTACAACCATCGCTTCGGCAGGCCTAGCCGCGGAACTCGACGTCTCAAAAATTCCGTCGTACCAGCAAACTTCCGCGCGCCTGCGCGACATGCCTCTCGTCCGCGTCAACGGCAAAATCTACGGCGTTCCTTTTACCTGGGGCCCCAACCCTCTTCTTTACGACACCACCGTGTTCCAAAGTCCGCCCGATTCCTGGGCGATTCTCTGGGATCCCAAATACAAAGGAAAGATTTCCGTCTGGGACGAACTTTCCACGCTGTACATGGCCGCGCAGATTCTCGGCTACGACAAACCCGATCCGAGCCATCTCTACAATCTCAGCGACCAAGAACTCGAGAATGTTAAGAAGAAACTCCTGGAACTAAAGCCCAACATCCGCAAAATGTGGACTACCGGCGGCGAGCTGACGAATCTCTTCCAGAATCACGAAGTGGTAGCCGCGATGGGCTGGCCGCTGATGACCAACCAGTTGCGCGCCGCGAACTTCCCCATCGCCGAAACCATCCCCAAAGAAAACACTACCGGCTGGATCGATCACTTGATGATCACCGCTGCCAGCGACCACAAAGAATTGGCCACGCAATTTCTCGAATACATGATCCAAGCCCAAACGCAAAAAAAGGTCAGCGACGTAACCGGCTACGATCCGGCCAATCCAGGCGCGGGCCAATACATGACCGACGCGCAGAAAAAAAGCCTGCACCTCGACGACGTGGACCACTACATGGAGCGCATCTATTTCTGGCAACAAGTCCCGCGCCGAGCCAAGTACACCGAAATCTGGAATGAGGTCAAAGCTGCGCAGTGAGCTCGCTGCTCTCAATCAGAAACGTAGTGAAAGGCTTCGGGAATCGCGCCGTGCTGCGTGGCATCACGCTCGAAATTGATTCAGGCGAATTCCTGACCATTCTGGGCGAAAGTGGCAGCGGCAAAACCACACTGCTCCGCCTGATCGCCGGCTTCGAACGACCCGATAGCGGCGAAATCTGGATGGCCGACGAGCGCATAGATACGCTCGCGCCCTACCATCGCCACGTCAACACGGTCTTCCAAAGCTACGCCCTCTTTCCGCACCTCTCGGTCTTCGAAAACATAGCCTACGGCCTGCGCGTGCAAGGCGCGGCAAAAACCGAAATCCCGCAACGCGTCGAGCAGGCGTTAGCGATGGTAAAGATGACCGACTTCGCAAAATCCGCGCCGGCCCGCCTTAGCGGCGGCCAACAGCAGCGTGTCGCTTTGGCGCGTGCGTTGGTGAATCGGCCGAAAGTTCTTCTCCTCGATGAACCTCTTTCTGCGCTGGATGCTAACCTCCGCCGCCAAATGCAAATCGAGTTGAAATCCCTGCAACGCGAAGTAGGCATAACCTTTATCTTCGTAACCCACGACCAGGAAGAAGCCATGGCCCTAAGCGACCGCATAGCGTTATTGCGCGCCGGCAATCTGGAGCAAGTAGCCGAGCCGCGCGAAATCTATGCTCGCCCAGCCACAGCCTACACCGCCCAATTCATAGGCCAGACCAACCTACTCCAAGCTGAACTCCGCAACGGCTACGCCACCTCCAGCGGCATAATCTGGAAAGTAGCGCCGGTTGGCCCTGAGGCGCGAAGCGCGTCCCCGCCGGCATCCGACGACCTAGGCGCCAGATCAATGCCTGATTCATTCGCGGCACATCCCGTGCCCAACACGCCCGTAGGGACGGCGCTTGCTCCGCCCTCCGACGACCTCGCCGCCAAACCTACGCGACCCCCAACCGCGTCCGAAAATGCCGCAACCTTCTCCCTGCGCCCAGAATGCATCCACCTTGCCAACACGTCCTCTAGCTCTGCCCCCAACAACGTCCGCTTCGCCGCGCGCATAACCAACCAAACCTTCGGCGGCGCCACAGATCTCCTGGAAGTCGCCCTCTCCGACGGTCGCACGCTACGCGTCCGCATCCCCAGCCGCGGCATCCTCGACGGTCCACAGCAATTCGAATTCACCTCCACCGATGCCATCCGCGTCCAAGATTTGGAGCCCAGCTAGCGTGTACACCCGCGCGTACAGAGCCGCCGTCTCAATCCCCCCGCTACTGTGGGTCACGGCTTTCCTGCTAATCCCCTACGCCATCCTCTTCTGCTACAGCTTCTGGCAAGTCTCCCCGCAACAAATCATCATCCACAATTGGTCCTTAGAGAATTTCCGCGAGCTCTGGCGCAATCGGATCTACGTCGAGGTCCTGCTCCGCTCCATGCGGATAGCCGGAGCGGTAACGGTGCTAGCCCTGCTCCTCGGCTACCCGCTCGCTTATTTCCTCTCCTTCCGCGCCAGCCGCCGCAAAGACCTCTTCTATCAACTGGTGATCATTCCCCTCTGGGTCAGTTACCTGGTCCGCGGCTACGCCTGGAAAACAATCCTAGGCAGCGACGGCGTCCTAAACGGCTTCCTGCAATACCTCCACATCACACAGCACCCGGTAGAATTCTTTCTTTACAGCCCCTTCGCCGTAATCCTCACTCTGACGCACATTTACACACCGTTCGCGTTCCTCCCCATCTACGCGTCGCTGGAGCACATCCCCCGCAACCTGATCGAAGCCTCGCAAGACCTGGGCGCCTCGCCGCTGCGTACCTTCTGGCGCGTAATCCTGCCGCTCTCGCTTCCGGGCGTCCTGGCCGGCGCCACATTCGCCTTTGTCCTGACGCTCGGCGATTTCCTCGCGCCGCTTCTCGTCGGCGGCCCCAGCGGCATCATGATCTCCAACATCGTAGTCAGCCTCTTCGGCGCGGCCTATAACTGGCCTCTCGGTGCGGCAATTTCCCTCTGCATGCTGATTCTCGTCGTCACGCTCTTGTTTCTAGTCGAGCGCCTTGAAAAGAAGCTGAGCTTTTCATGAACCAAGCCAACACATCTCGTCCGGTCTCAGAGGGATCGCGCTGGCTCAGCATTTATGCCACGCTCGTCTATGCGTTTCTCTATTTCCCCATCGCCGTGCTGGTGATTTATTCCTTCAATGGCGGCGGCGTAGGCGGATTCCCCCCACGCAATTGGACACTCTCGTGGTATCAAACCCTCTTCTCCGACGACGCCATCTGGTCCACGGTCCTCAATAGCCTGATCGTCGCGGCCTGTGCCGTGGCCATCGCCATTACTCTGGGTATGCTGGCCGCCCTCGCCTTGGATCGAGCCCAGTTCCCCGGCAAAGCCTTATTCCGACGTCTCGTACTTCTGCCCTTGATTCTTCCGGGCATAATCACCGGCCTCTCGCTACTTATGCTTTTCGTGGCCGCGGGTATGAGACTTAGCCTCATCACCATCACGCTAGGACACGGCACGGCCCTGATCTCCGTAGCCACCACCGAAATCTTTGCCGGGCTGCAGAAGCTCGACCGCGCTCAGGAAGAAGCCTCGCTCGATCTAGGCGCCAATCACTGGACGACGTTCTGGCGCATCACGCTCCCGAATCTAAGCGTTTCCATAATCGCCGCCGCACTGCTGATCTTCACGCTTTCCCTCGACGAAATCGCGGTCAGCTTTTTCCTCATCGGTCGCAACAACACGTTGCCGCTAGAAATCTGGTCGCGCCTGCGCCGCGGCATCACGCCAGAAATCAACGCAGTCTCCACAATCATTCTTCTGTTCTCGATAGTCCTGATCCTGGTGTGGTATCGCCTGCGCACGCGCTCGCAGTCCGCCGAAGAAGCCGCGACGGTTCTTCCATCAGCAATCCAAGGAGAAGAGGCATGACTCCGACACGCCGCGACTTTCTGCGCTTCGTCTTAGCCGGCTCAGTGTCCGCGGGCTGCCCCTTCGATCTCAAACTCCTAGCCGAGCCCGATGCTCCCGCTCCGCAGGTGGACGGCGATCACTTCGACATCTGCCACAAAATCCGCGATGGGGAGAAATTTATTCCTCCGCCGGTCAGCAAGCGCTACGACATCGTAATCGTGGGCGGAGGCATCAGCGGCCTCAGCAGCGCCTATTTCCTTCGCGATGAAAATTTCCTACTGTTGGAGAAGGAACCACACTGGGGAGGAAACGCTTACAAAGAGGAATACCAGGGCCAGGGATTCGCCACCGGCTCGGCCTACGATTTCGTTGACTCGGAAAGCGCCCAGCTGGCCAAGGAAATCGGCCTCCAGCAATTGCCGGTCAACTGCGGCGATCCCACCATCGTCAACGGCAAATGGGTAGCCAACACCTGGCGCGAGGGCCTCGACGAACTTCCCTTCCCGCAAAAAGTCCGCGAAGCCTTCAAACAATTCCGCAAGAGGATGCTGGCCATCGACCCGGAGAAAAACGTCCAGCAACTCGACAACGAGCCGCTCACAAAATATCTGCAGGGAATGCCGCCCGAGCTAACGCACTGGTGGGACGCCTACGGCCCGTCGAATTGGGGCGCGCGCGCCGCCGAGACTTCCACTTACATTGCCCTCGAAGATTTACACGATTTCGCCAGCGAAGAGCCCAAAGACAACCGCATCACGTTGCCAGGCGGCAATGGCGCCATCACCGAAAAACTGGCCGCGGCGCTGCTCGAAAAGCACGGCGATCAAATGCTCACCAGCGCCACCACCGTGGCCGTCGAGCAGTTGAAGAACACCGTGCACGTAACTTACTTCCACGAAGGCCATCTACACACCGTCGCCGGCCGTTTGGTGATCATGGCCGCGCCGAAACTGATCGCCTCGCGCATCACCTCCGGCATTTCCCCCAATCAGCGTGACGCCATGCAAGCGATCCGCTACGCGCCCTACCCGGTGATCAACATGATCTTCGATCGACCTATCTACAATCGCGGCTATGACACCTGGTGCCCCGGCAACGCCTTCACCGATTTCACCGTCGCTGACTGGACCGTCCGCAACCAGCCGGGCTACACCCAAAAGAACAACATCCTCACCTTTTACACTCCGCTCGCCGAAGCAGATCGCCACAAGCAGCTAACCGAGGAAGGCTGCAAGAAAATCGCTCTGAACGTCCTACGTGACTTCAAGAAGCTCCTCCCGGAATTTCAGGCCGATCCCATTGAACTGCACATGTACCGCCGAGGTCACCCCATGTTCATGGCCACGCCGGGCAATTTCACCAAAACGATTCCTGCGGCGCGCCATCCGCTGGAGCGCGTCTTCTTCGCCAACACCGACAGCGAAGGGCCGGAATCTTTAGCTAGCGGCGCCGTCGCGGCCAGCCAGAAAGCCGGCGACTGGGTGGCCCATCGCCTGAATGGAAAAAGCGCCACGATGGCTACCGAGAAGGTCGGATACGAGGCGTGACGCTAAGGCAATTCCAAATCCGCTTGCTGCTTGTGGCTGAATTTCTTGCGAATATCCGGCCAAAATTCCTTGATCTCGATCGTCACAGTGTCGTAGCCGACCTGTGTTCCCCACACCTTCATGGTATTCGCCAGAGTGCGGTCGGACCTGGGATGATAGCTATACGTGGAAATCCCCGCCGACGCGGCGCTGCCTAATATCTCCGAATAGTTGAATTGCTGCCCGCCGGCGTCGGTGCGGGTCACAAATATCCGGCTCATGGCATAGCCTACGCGATGCCAAAATCCTCCCTGACTCTTCTGATAAAACCGCGGATCCTGACGAAATGCCGCCGCAAACACGGCGCTGGTCATGAAGTTCTCAATCGTTCCATCGGCGAAGTAAGAGCCGTAGCGCTTGGCGTAGCCTTGCGCGCCTTGCCCGTAACCGGGTTCGCTGTTCTCCGCCTGGCTGACGCCCGCGAGCGCCCCATACCAGGCAAACTCCACGTAATCGAAGGAAGACCGCGCCACGACCTTGAACTTCTGTCCTGCTGTAAGCGGCGGGACGTTGCTCTCATTCTCCAGCGTGAGAAAGTTCGGCAGCGCAAAAAGCAGCCGGTCATTGGAGGTGCCAGCCTCTGTCCCGGGCTTTTGATTCGGATTGCTCTGGCCTTGATCGGAAGGCTGGGATTGACCCTGTCCTGCCGGTTTAGACTGATCCTGTGCTCCGGCATCCGGCGCCGGCTTCTGATCGCTGGGCGGGTTTGCGGGAGGATTCTGTGGCTGCTGCTGCGCCCAAGCGGGCGCAGCGAATAGTATGGAGAAACCAAAAATAATTCCGAGTGCGAATCTCAATGCTCGCGGACGTTGTCCATTGTTCATTGGTCTATTTTCGCCTAGCTTCCCGCCACGGGTAATACCCGAATTCACCCCGGTTTCCAGTCCCAACGGCATCCTCTTGAGATTCCACACATCCGCTGTGGGTTTCTTTCGCAATTGCGAAACATTTTGCGAGCGCCGCTGAAGAATCACGGGATGGCAACTAACGGGGTTCTTAGCTCGGCGGTCTAGAGGCGTGGATATCCCGATTAAATTTTTCTTCGCCTTTTCCGTAGATCGAATTTCACCTGCGGCTCGTGGCTGCAGCCGAAAAAGACGTTATCACAGATGAGCCAGCTAGTTAATACAAGACTTCAGGGAAACGAGGTAACTCCGGCCTGGAGCATACCGGCGAGCGTTCGCTACGCGGTTGCTGGCGCTCCTCGCTCGAGGTTCTGCTCGTCGCATGCCGGCCCCTCGCAGATCGGGGTAAACGCCGACGCCAGCGCTACTTTACCGGGCTGAACAGGAAGTCGTGGAATTCGCCTACCAGGCCGTTTAGGCGGAACAGCGTGGCGATCTGCGCCCAATGGCGGATTTCGTGGATCAGGACGTGGGTGATGATCTTCCGCGGCGTTACGGTAATCGAATTGGTCAGGATTTTGAATTCGTGCGGGACGTCCCATTCCATTTCGGGGAAGGTGGCGATGAAGTGCTTCAGGTCCGCGCGGCTGACTTGGGCGAAGGCGAACAGCGCGTCGATGTTGTCATTCGGGATTGCGGCCGGGTCGGTCAGCGGCCTATCGGCGAGGCGATCGACGTAGCGCTTTTCGGTGCTGAAGATGTGCTTGACCAAATCGCCGACCGTGGCGAAGCGGCCATCGCCGTTGGGACCGACGGGTAGCTTCAGGGCTTGCTCGCCGTGCTTGCGAAAAAAATCGTGCCACTTCCGGCGGTCCCAATCGGTGTATTCGACGAGGGCGTCGAAGCTGAGATGTAGCATTTTCGGTCTCCGTGTGCCCGCCGGATCGCGACGAGTACATTCGTTGAACATTTTACGCGGAAATTGGTTACGCGGAGCAAGGATCAGCGCCAGACAAAATAGGGATGGGCAGGACATTTCGCGTAACCTTTGCGCCCCTGGCCGGTTTACCCTAGCGAGACTGGAAATCGCGGAGAAACGGTTGAAGGCTCATGCGGTGGAAGCGGACGAGCGCCTGCTGGTAGAAGAGGCGCAGCGCGACGCGGGGCGCTTTGGTGCGCTCTACGAACGCCATTTCGACCGCGTGTATGCCTTCATCGTCTCGCGGGTGCACGACCGCGACGTGGCCGAGGACTTGACCTCGGAAGTCTTCCACAACGCCCTCGCCAATCTGCCTAAATTCGAATGGCGCGGCGTTCCCTTCTCGGCGTGGTTGATGCGCATCGCTTGGAATGCCATGGCGGATCGTTGGGCGCGCGTGGGGCGCGAGCGCGGCGATCCGGCGCCCGAGAAATTCGAGACATTGGATATGGACGCGATCGAGAATCGCGCCTGGCTGTTTGCGCTGGTGCGCAAGTTGCCGCCGGAGCAGAGGCGCGTCGTTCTGCTGCGCTTTGTTGAGCAGCGTAGCGTGCGTGAAATCGCTACGGCTATGCAAAAGACAGAAGGCGCGATCAAGCAGCTGCAGTTCCGCGCGATCAAGACAATGCGTTCGAAGATGGGAAAAGCCGATGGCTAAGCAGTCGCCAAGCCAACGATTGGATGCCGCCGTCACGGCGATGCTCGAGCGGCGTGATGGATACGTGCAACGCGGCGGAGCGGATCTCGCTCCTCTGGTGCGCGTGGCCGCGGCTTTGCGCGATTTGCCGCGCGAGAGTTTCCGGGCTCGATTGAAATCTGAACTCGAAGGGAGAGCAACCATGGGAACGAATGCAACGCCTGCACGTGAAACGCATCAAGAGCCGCAAGCCGACGAGGGAAAGGTTCATTGGAAGCGCCAGGGTTTCCGCACCATCACCCCATACCTGATCGTGGATGGCGCGACGAAATTTATAGAGTTCCTTACCACCGTATTTGGCGCGACCGAGCGGTTCCGCGTCCCCCGGCCAGACGGCAAGATCATGCATGCCGAGGCCAATATCGGTGACTCGGTCATGGAGTTCTCCGACGCCAACGAGCAGTTCCACGCTCGTCCGATGCCGATTCATCTCTACGTCCGCGACGTGGATGCGGCCTACGCCCGCGCGCTCGCTGCCGGTGCCACGGTGCTCCATGCGATCGCCGACCAGGAGTATGGCGATCGCGACTTCAGCGTGCGCGATGCCTTCGGCAATAACTGGTACGTCGGCTCGCGCCGTGGCGCCAATCCGGTTCCGGCGGATTTGCCGAATCTGATGCCCTTTATCCATGCTGTGGGCACACAGAAGGTGATCGACTTCATGAAGAACGCATTCGGCGCCGAGGAACTGCTCAAAGTAAAGGGCCCGGAAGGGACGATCGTGCACGCCAAGATGGGCTTCGGCGACGATGCGGTGATCGAGCTGAGCGAGGCCCGTGGCGCGGCGCAGCCCATGCCGGGCTTGCTGCATATGTACGTGCCGGATGCGGATGCGGTGACGGCCCGCGCGCTGGCGGCTGGAGCGACGACGGTAATACCGATCGGGGATCAGCCGTACGGAGAGCGGAATGCGACTTTGAAAGATCCGTTCGGGAATATGTGGACGGTGGCAACCCATAAGTTCGAATTCAGAGGGTAGCGCCGGCTGCTAGCCGGCGATTTTCCATGGCGCCTGGCGAACGCAAATTTTCGAGCATGGTATGGGCCGGAAGAACAGCTCGATGTTACAAATCGATCGTGGTAGACAACTCGTCCCGCCAGGGGAAAAGCGCCGGCTGGCAGCCGGCGTTACTTTGTCACCGAGAGATTGTGGGCGCCGGCGAAGAACGAGGCGGCGGCGCTCAACGATTGCGGCAGCCACCAGGCGCGGCGCATCCAACTCTTATCGCTATATTCCATCTTGCGGCCCATGTAATCGAAAAGCAGCGGAGCTACCTGAATCACGGCGTAGATGCTGGCATTGCCGGCGAAGGGCTTCAGCATCGGATTCATCTCTACGTGGCCTTGCTCGATGGCGCGGCGCGTGGTCCAGGCGTCGAACGTGGCGGCGCCGTGCTCGACCATGCTCAGCGCCAACCAGGTATGCGCCGGGCGCTCGGCGGCGATATGCGGAGGATGATAGCCAGCGGACGGCGGTTCGACTTCCGTGGGAATGTGCACTTCCGCAAGGAGCGATGCAGAGTCGCTCAAGTCTGCGCTCGGTTGCGCCGTTCCCGCATTGGTGGTTTTGTCGGGTGATGTGCCGTCGGCGGCTGCCGGAATATCCACCAAGCGGATTCTGTCACGGTCGAAAAGATCGGATGGCGCTGGGGGAGGAAAGAGCGGCTCACTCATCCCCGGCGGAGGAAGCTTCGCCGAAGTATTTTCGGCCATGAGGATGGGGGCCGACGCCTGCGGCTTCGCTGGAACTTGGGCAGCGGCCGAAATCGGCATCTGAAACAGAACCACTAAAGTCGCGAGCAGCATATCCATTCACCTCAGCGTAGGAAGGGTACGTGGGCGAAGGACCGGCGCAAATAGCTGGGCTGTACCGGCCGAGTAGTACTCGCGGAAGTTGCTGATTATATGTGGTTTATGTCATTTTTGGGCCTATGGACTGTCCTTTTTGCCTCCTCGACCTGAAAACTCGAAAATCGTAAAGCTGCAAAACCCGATGCAGTACTACGGCAGCGTCTGAAAGTCCGTATCAGAACGCTTCCAGAAAAATGGTGGGAATTTTTTCTGTGCTGGCCAGATTTCATCGAGAGTGTCTGCGTTATACACGATTCCGTTTTTAATTACATAGAGAATGTTGGTTGTGTTGTGGATATCTTCGGCGGGATTGGAATTGTAGACCACGATGTCGGCCAGTTTGCCCGGCTCCAGCGAGCCGACTTGTTTCTCCAGGCCGATGCTTTCGGCGCCGTTCATTGTGGCAGCATAGAGCGTCTGCCACGGCGACATGCCACCGGATTGCAGCATCCAGATTTCCCAATGCGCGCCGATTCCCTGCTGCTCGCCGTGGGAGCCTAGCGCTACGTGACCACCGGCTTTGAGGATGTCTCCTGCGCCCTTGGCCATCAGCGGGAAGATGTATTCCTCGTCCAGCAGCAACGGGCGGCGGCGAGCCACGCTGTCCACTTGATCGTGGGGCGTGAAACGCATCACCTTCGGGTCGTCGTGAATGTTCATGTGCTGGCGCCAATAGAATTGGCCGAATTCGCCGCCGTAGGAAACGATCAACGTGGGGGTGTACGTGGTGCCGGCCTGAGCTTCGAGTTGGATCACGTCTTTGTAGATGGGCACTACGGGCAGGCCGTGCTCTACGCCGGTGTAACCATCCAGAACCATGCTGAGGTCGGTCTTTAAGTCGCCGCCGCCTTCGGCGGTGATGTTTACGCCTTCTTTGGCGGCGGCCATGGCCAGCCATTGGCGTTGGATGCGGCGCGGCTGCATGTATTGCTTGAGCGAGTCGGCGCCGTGGGCTTTGTAGCGCTTGACGATGTTGTCGGCGTCTTCGAAGCTGGTGATGCTTGCAGCCAGCGTGGTGATAGCTGTGCCGGTGGAGTAGATGCGCGGGCCAACGATTTCGCCTGCTGAAACCATTTCCCCTTGCGCGAAAACTACGTTCGATTCGATCGATGGGTCGCGTGTCGTTGTTACACCGTAGGCCAGGTTCGCGGCGTAGGACCATTCCTGGTCGGTCATTTCGTCGCGGCCAGTGTGCAGGTGCGCGTGAATGTCCACGAAGCCTGGAAGGATAGTCTTGCCGCGGCAATCGATGACTTTGGCATCGGCGGCGGCGTGCAGTTTGCCGGTTGCGCCAATTTCCTTGATGCGATTGTTTTCGACGAGCACATCGCCATGCTCGATCACTTCATCGCCTTTCATGGTGATGATGCGGGCGCCGCGCAATAGGACCTGGCCCTTGGGAGCTTCACGCGGGACTTCCAGAGCGATGGAGGTTTTTTCCGCTTTCCATTGATCGGGCTTTTCGGCTTGAAAGGCCGTATCGCGGCTAACGCGCGAGAAATCGTTGCCAAAGCTCCAGGTAATCGTCTTTCCGCCGTCGGCCCAGTGGATGTAATTCGCGCCCGTAGCGGTCAGGCGTTTTACCGGCACGGCTGAATCTTTCAGGCTGAGCTTAACGGTTTCGGTGCCGAAGCGAGGAAAGGCTGCCAGATAGGCGTCGTAGCGATTCTGGATGGCTACGTATTCATCGTCGGGCGAAGGAATTATCAGGACGAACTCGCCGTCGAGTTCGATGTGTGTTTTTTTGTCCGTGCCGTCGAGGCGCACCGAGCGCAGGAGGCGCGCTGGGCCTTTGGGAATCTCGGGATTCGGCGGAGGAGGCGCGTCGTCCATGTAATAGATGCGCGTGCCGTCGGAATTGAACGTGGGAGCTTGATAGCCATCCGGCAGCGCGATGATGGCGTGGCTTTCGCCGCCATCCGCGGGCATCCAGCGAATTTCGTCCACGTCGGCGCGATCTTCGGCTAACCAACCTCTGGCGCTGCCCATGACGAAGGCCAGCTTGCTGCCGTCATTGGACCATGCCGGCGACGCGTAATAGGCGGCGATCTTGCTCAGTTTTACCGGCGCGCCGCCTTCTGCCGGGGCTTTCCATAGTTCCCCGCCTTCGGAATCCGACCAGGTGGTGTAGGCGATCCATTTCCCATCGGGCGAGAAGGCTGGATCGTATTCGCGCACCCTGGCGTCCGTGAGGCGATGCGATTTACCGCTGGCGACGTCCATCAGCCAGATTTTGCCTACGGCGCTGAAGACCAGCTGCTTGCCGTCGGGCGATTGATTGGTCCAGCGCATTTGATGGACCGTAAGCGGGCCATCGTCAATGGTGTAATCGGTGTGCACGCGCGGGCCGAGATCGAGATTGACATTGGCGCTGAATGGAATCGTCGAGACTGCGCGCGTTTCTACGTCTACGCGCTTGATGTGACCATCGCCCGTGAACAGGACCGCTTTCGAATCTGGAGTGAAGGCATAGCCGGGAAGAATGTCGTTTACGGCGAAGCCTTCCTGATCATCGCGCTGCATGGGTGCGGCCAACCAGCGCTCATCGCCGGTTTTCAGATCGCGAATGCGCAGGGCGGTCTTGGTGTCGCGGCGGCTGGCATAAACGAGGTAGCGGCCGTCGGGAGATGGCAGCGGGCGCAAGCCGCCGCCGTACTCGGAGGTGATGGTCTGAATCTCGCCGGTCTCGCGATTGAAGGTGTGCACCTGGAAACGGCCGATATCCACGTTGTAGCGGAAGCGTTCCGGGTGGCTGGAAAAATAGAGTAGCTTGCCGTCCGGCGAGAAATAGGCACCGGAATTTATGGTGGTTTCGGCCTTCCCTTTTACTAACTCGATGCCCTTCCCGCCATTCTTGTGATAGAGCCACAGCGCCGTCATGCGCAGATAGTTTTCGGGGCCGGGATAAGGCCCGTATTTGCGGGCTACGAGGTAATTGCCATCGGGAGTCCAGGAGGGCGAGCCGAGGAGATAATCCGTTTCTTCGGTAACTTGCTTTAGGCCTGTGCCATCCGCATTGATCAGCCAGATGTTGTCGCTGCCAGTGCGGTCGCTGATGAAGGCGATTTGTTTGCCGTCGGGCGAGAAGCGCGGTTGGCAATCCCAGGGCATGCCGGTGGTCAGGGCTTTGGCTTCGCCGCCCCCGATTGGCAGGAGATAGAGATCGCCAAGGATGTCGAAGACGATTTGCTTGCCGTCGGGGGAGACGTCAAGGGTCATCCAAGTGCCTTCGTCGGTGGTGAAGCTGATTTTGCGCTTGGGCTCGATGGGGAGCTTCTCGGGCTTCTTTTCTTTTTCGTCTTTCTTTTCGTCTTTCGGCGCGGGATCTTGCAGCGGGCTCGGATCGGTCTTACCAGGCGCCGGGCTCAACGCCATTAGAAGCAGGGTCGCGACGAAGAAATAGATGCGACGCATTGAAAGCCTTGACATCATTCCTGGCTCCTCGAATGTTTTGTGAAGGTACGGATGTGTGTTTTGACGTCTGAAGTGCCGGAGGGTTTCGCCATTCCGGGGGGAGATTCTAACAAAGAAGCTTGAGCGAGTTGTGGGATTCATTTTGGACTGTGCCGGGAGTGCGGCCGGGTCTTGTGCGGAGGTGCAAACGGTGCGAGCCGTGATAGAGTCGCGCGGTTCGTAGCGCCCGCTGCCAGCCGGCGGTTTTGTGCGGCGTGGCGCGGCTAGGAATTTGCTCACTTTATTGAACAATTCGAATTTTACCGTGTAGCTCCGGGCTTTGAGCTCGCCACGCCTGAGAAAAACGCCGGCTGGCAGCCGGCGTTACGCGCTTTATGGGAGGTTTTTATGAAGCGATGGATTTTGCTTCCGATTCTGCTTTTGGCGATTAGTCCGGCGCGATCGGCGGATGCGCCTGTGGTTTACGTGCGGGCTGGGCACTTGCTGGATGTGCGCTCGGGGCAGATGCTTGCCGATCGCGTGATTGTTGTGCGCGGCGACAAGATTGAGCGCGTTGGAAGCGCTGCGGAGATTGCCATCCCTTCTGGGGCGAAACTTGTGGATTTGAGCGCCGCTACCGTTTTGCCCGGTTTGATCGATGCCCATACGCATATTTTTCTCACCGGCGAATCGCACGGGCGCTATGAAGAGCAGCTTTTGAAGGAATCGTGGCAGTACCGGACGATTGAGGCGGTGGTGAATGCGCGGCGAGATCTTGAGGCTGGATTTACTTCCATGCGCGATGTGGAGACGGAAGGCGCGATGTACAGCGACGTGGACGTGCGCGATGCTATTAATCGTGGACTGATTCCGGGGCCACGACTGCAGGTGGCTACACGCGCTCTTTCCACCACTGGCGGATATCCGCTCGAGGGCTATTCACCGGAAGTGACTGTGCCTTCTGGCGTGCAAGTTGTGGACGGCGCAGATGAAGCCCGCAAGGCGGTGCGCACGCAGATTAAGTATGGCGCGGATTTGATCAAGATTTATGGCACGCATCATTTTCATTTCAGCGCTGACGGGAAGTTGGTGAGTATTCGCACGTTTACCCTGGATGAAGTGCGCGCCATTACTGAAGAAGCGCATCACGAGGGCGTGAAAGTGGCCTGTCACGCCTATGGCGGCGAGGGCTTGCACAACTGCATCGATGGCGGGGTGGATTCGATCGAGCATGGACTGGATCTGGATGACGCCGCTGTGCGCGACATGGTAGCCAAGGGAATTTATCTGGTGCCCACTCTTTACGTGTATGAGTTTGAGCCGGAGGAGGATTTGGAGATGTCCGGCGGGATGACCACGCGGGCGCGGATTCACGAGCCTTCGTTCAAGAGGGCGCTGGCCAGCGGCGTAAAGATTGCCTTTGGAACGGATGCTGGGCCCTTTCCGCATGGGACGCAGGCGATCGAGTTCGAGTACATGACTAAATTTGGGATGACGCCGATTGCGGCTATTCGGGCGGCTACTTTGTCAGCGGCGGACTTGATGGGTTGGGACGATCGTGTCGGCGAGATAGCCGCGGGGAAGTTTGCGGATCTGATTGCGGTGAGCGGAAATCCGCTGGAGGATGTGAAGGAGCTGGAGCGAGTGAAATTTGTGATGAAGGGCGGAGTGGTGGTTAAGGATTTAAAGTAGCGCCGGCGTCTCTGCCGGCATCCAACGATCGCGGACTGGTCTAGGGCGATAACATGCGCGGATTGGACTGCGAGATGGCATCGCGCCATTAGGTGTTGGTCCGCGCACGATTTCCGACTTCGTCTTCCGCGCGCTCGTTGGATGCCGGGCTAAAAGCACGGCGCTACACAGGCTCGCCCGATTGTCGTCTTGCTCCGCTTGGGATTTGTGTTCGTCGCTGTCCTTTGCTCGTCAGATGCCGGCGGGAACGCCGGCGCTACTTGCGGCCTTAATTGTGCGTTCGATATCGGCTTCGGTGTGTGCGGCGCTTACGAATAGGGCTTCGTATTGCGACGGAGGCAGGAATACACCTTGGTCGAGCATTTTTGTGAAGAAGCTCGCAAATTGACCTGTGTCGGATTTCTTGGCGTCGTCGTAATTCGTGACCGGATTGGGGTTGAAGAAGATGGTGACCAGGGAGCCGGCTTCATTGATTTGCACTGGGATTTTGGATTCGGCGAAGACTTTGCGCAGTCCTTCGGCAAGGCGCTTGGATTTTTTGTTCAGATCCTCGTAGAAGTTCGGGGCGCTCAGATGCGGCAAAACCGCCAGGCCTGCGCGCATCGCCAGCGGATTGCCGGAAAGCGTGCCGGCCTGATAGACCGGGCCCAGCGGGGCCAGCATTTGCATGATTTCGCGGCGGCCTCCGTAGGCTGCTACCGGCAGGCCGCCTCCGATGATCTTGCCTAGCGTGGTTAGATCGGGAGTTACTCCGTACAGCTCTTGCGCGCCTCCTGGCGCTACTCGAAAGCCGGTGATTACTTCGTCGAAGATTAGCAGGGCGCCATTTCGTTGGGTTATTTCGCGCAGTCCTTGCAGATAGCCATCGTTCGGCAGGACTACGCCCATATTCGCCGCGATGGGCTCTACGATGATCGCGGCGATTTTGTTTTTGTGATTCGCGAAAGCGGCCTCGACTGCATCGAGATCGTTGTATGGCACATTCAGAGTCAGGCTGGCGAAGGCATCGGGCACGCCTGGGCTGGCGCTGATTCCCAGCGTGGCCAGCCGCCGGAGCCAGCTTGGGAGAGGAAACTGTCGGAATGGCCGTGATAGCAGCCTTCGAATTTCAGGATAAGATCGCGTTTGGTGAAGCCGCGGGCGAGTCGGGCGGCGGACATGGTCGCTTCGGTGCCGCTGCTTACGAAGCGCAGCATTTCGATGGAGGGCATGGCTTTGGCGATGGCTTCGGCTAGTTCGCTTTCTAACGGCGAGGTCATACCGTAGCTGGTGCCGAAATTGGCTTGTTCCTGGATGGCGCGGGTTACTC
>CAVVLE010000013.1:0-17635 GCA_963748865.1 uncultured Acidobacteriota bacterium
CTGTGCACACCACTTCGTGGCCGATTTCCGCGAGGCAACCTCCGGTGACCAGACCCACGTAGCCCGTGCCGACGACTGATATCTTCAATCGCAGCTCCCAAAGTTAAGAAGGCTGAATACGCTGAGATGCGCTTATCATTTTGAACCAACTTACGTTAATTGCCCAAACGAATCTTTCTGGTCGGTGTCGGCATTCCCGAAGTCTGAATTTGTGGTGGCACGGAGTACAATCTACCGCGTGGCGCAGTATCGAAAAGTATCCGGGGATCGATAGCTTATCGGCTTCGAAAAACCGTCAAAATTGGCGAAGCCATATTGCCGAAGGTATTGTAAACACAGGAGATAGCAGGTTCGTTTTCCAGTTTTATTGTTCTGGGTATGATTAGCGTATATTCTATAGTTATATAAATACTGTTAAATATACTATGGAAGCGCCCTCGAGCAAGAATGTCAATGCTAAAGAGGTGCGGAGCGCTTAAATGTGGCGGTAAGAGGGTTAAACCGCCTGCCCCGGTGCCATGGAACGAATCTTTGCGTCCACAGGCACTGTTAGTACTCTGCCCTGTTATTCTTGGTTGCGGAGGAATCCTTGGCAGATGGCGCGCGAAAAATCTTACTGACGGGCGGTGCCGGATTTATCGGCTCGCACGTCGCCGAGGCGCTCGCACGCGGCGGCGCGAAGCTTACGATTGTCGATTCCCTCGACAACTTTTATTCGCCCGCGTGGAAGCGCGCCAATCTTGAAGATATCCGCCGCGTTGGCCGCTTCGAATTTTTCGAAGCCGACATCTGCCACGCACCTCGTGTTCGCGAGATCTTTCGCGTCTCCCGGCCGGATACCGTCATTCACTTGGCGGCCCGCACGGGGGTCAGGCACTCGATCGAGCAGCCACAACTGTATGAGCGAGTCAACGTCGCCGGCACTCTCAACCTGCTCGAGCTTTGCCGGGAATTCCGGGTGCAACGATTCGTCTTCGGTTCGTGCTGCTCGGTTTATGGTGTCACTCCTGCGGCGCCATTTGTCGAAACTGAAACGAATCTCCAGCCGATCTCGCCGTATGCCGCGACGATGATTGCCGGCGAAACGCTCGGGTGCACCTACGCGCATCTCCATCCTCTGGCTGTCATCTGCCTGCGCTTATTCAATGTTTACGGCCCGCGGCAGCGCCCCGATCTGGCCATTCACAAATTCACCGCGCTGATTGAGGCCGGCAAACCGATTCCCGTTTACGGGGACGGCTCTACGGGACGCGACTATACGCACGCCGCGGATATCGTGGCAGGAATTTTCGGCGCACTCGATTTCACGCCGCCCATTGTCAACGGCGCGCGCTTCGATGTTTTCAATCTGGGAAGCTCACGGCTGATCACACTCGATGAAATGATTGCCGCCCTCGAGCAGTTAACCGGCCGCAAAGCTAAGCGCTCCCCGCAGGCCGTGCAGCCCGGGGACATGCCTCAGGCCTGCGCCGATCTCGCAAAGTCGAAAGCGGCCCTCGGCTACGCTCCCACGACGACGTTTGAAGCGGGCCTAAAGAATTTCGTGGAATGGTATCGCAGCGTCCCGCCCACGCGCCGCGCGTGATGCGCCTCAAAAGTACCCGCGTCGCATCTGAATCTGCCGATGCAGTTCGCCGCGCAGTATTTGAAGGCCCGGTAGGCTCGAGGCCTGAACTGCGTTGAGATCAGGGGCGCGCCGGCGCAAAGTGATGAGCAACACATGTCAGCGGAATCTGTTCACGCACGACCGCGACGCCGAAACCCACATTCGGAATGTATGGCGAGGGTACCTAATTAGACAAATCACACGGCCCCTGGTAGACGCTCGCGGCGTGTGATGAACTTGTAGCGGATGCCCTCGCAAGAATTAAAAAATGAGCAAGGTCGGTCCGCCCATATGGTTTGTACGCCATAAAGGTGGTTAATTCCCTGTCGAGGGGCCCAAGAATTATTAAGGCTGCTGGCCCCGAGTACTATTCCCGTCTTTCGTTTACCGAGATATAGTCCGGCCTCGCGAGCCCCGTTCTCGCACCTCATCCTGCAGTTAGCCAGGGAAGCGCATCCTGGAAGGGGAGTCCCATGAAAAGAGCCGGATTTGCGTTGTTCGCCTCGATACTTCTAGTTCTGTTGATTTTGCGCCCGGTTTCCGCCGACAACTCGAACGTTAAAGCAAACATCCTCGTGGACGACGACAAGGTGCAGTGCCCGTCCGCGCAATTTACGACGATTCAGTCCGCGGTGAACGCCGCGAATTCGGGCGACGTGATTCGCGTCTGCGCCGGTACGTACCCTGAGCAAGTGACCATCACTAAATCACTCACGTTGCGCGCCGACAATGGAGTCATCGTGATTCCGAGCAACGTTACGCAGAACTCGAACGGCGCTTCAGGCGGCGATTCAATAGCTGCAGTTTTCCTTGTGGATGGCGCTGGAAAGGTGGATATAAATGGTTTCATCGTAGACGGCTCGAACAACGGCTTATCCGGTTGCTCACCGCGGTTGGTCGGCATCCTCTATGAAAATAGTTCCGGCAGTATTCGGCACAACTCTGTTCGCCACATGAGCCTGGGTACGGCCGACAACGGTTGCCAGAGCGGAAACGGCATCGAAGTTGAGACTGCCAGCGGTTCGGCGTCAAACGTATCGGTGACTGACAACAGCGTCTGGGACTATCAGAAGAATGGCATCACCGGAAACGAGCCAGGCACTCAGCTGTTGGCGGACAGAAACGTTGTCTCCGGCATCGGCCCGACGCCAGGCGCCGCGCAAAATGGAATTCAGATCGGTTTTGGCGCGAGCGGGACACTGAAGAACAATACCGTCACCGACAACATTTGGTCATCTTGTGTGTCGCCCAATGTGTGCGAAACGAACGCCACCGGAATCCTAGTCTTCGAGTCGAATGGGGTCACAGTTGAGAACAATTCGTTGGCAACGAATCAGGTTGGCATTTTTATCGGGGGCCAAAACTCTACGGTCATCTCGAATGCAGTCTCGAACTCGGTTACGCTGATCGGCATTGCATTCGTAGGCGACGACAATTCCGCCCGTGATAACACGTTATTTCACTCAGATCAGGCAGGAATATACGTTCAGGGTAATGGTAACGCGGTCACCGGGAATGAGATCACCGATGCCGCGGTGGGAGTGCTGAAGATATCCGGGTCTAGCGGCAATACCATCACTGGCAATCGTTTCTTCGCGACGCTGATCACGGTTCAGGATCCGGGGCCGGCACGGGCGATCGCCGTGTCACCGATCCGTTAGCGGCTCCGCTGGGGGTGCCGGTAGGTTTCCCAGTATCTAGGCTTAAGAAATCTCCCGGGAATGACCATAACGGGAGGTTTCGCCGCGCGTCGAATGTGGAGTACAATCCCGCCACTCTCAAAATCCCCATGAGAGATCGCCCTGGGGGCCAGGGAAGGGCTGGGATATGGACATTTTGTGGGTCGCGCTAGGGGTTTGCGTAATCGTTGGATTCGTATTTGTAATTTTGGCGCGGCATTGGCAAAGGCTTCTCGTTCATCAGGCGTGGTCGATTCGCCGGTTGACGGACCGATTGCATTCCCTCGAAGAAGTTGCTGATCCGAATTTCCGCCGGCGGCTGGATGAATCGGCACCGTCTCCGCTGGAGCAGTTCTACACATTTGGCCTGCAGTTGAGCGATCGGTTCTGGAAAAACACGCTGGAGACGACGGAGGCGCAGCGCGCGTTTATTCGCGAGCACGGGAATTTTCTGGGCTCGGTGAAGATCGAACGCTGGCGGAGCCATACGGTATTGACCGTGAGTGAAGTGCTGCCGCAGAGCAAGTCTGCGAATTGGCAGACGCGCAGTTTCGATATTTTTCCGGACAGCTCGAATGGAGCTCATCCGGTGACGTTGTGGGAGATGCCGCTGGAGGAAGGGAAGGCGACTTCGACGGGGCGAGTGCCGACACTCGAATTGCGCTGGCACGATGAGGCGCTGGAGCTTTGCGTTCTGCAGGATCGCTGCACATCGACCGGCGACGATGTGATCACACTGCGGCCCGAGGAGAGATCCCTACTGATTGTGCCACTGGATGCGGCGCGTCTCGAATCGTTCCGCAAGGCGCAGGAATCGGCAGAGAACGAACCGGCTGCGATTTTCGATAATGGTTCGGGCAATGGATCCGGTTCGAACGGGCACCAATTCATGGTTCTCTACGGAAGCGAAGACGATGAAACGGGGATCGAGTGGCAACTTCGGTTGCGCGATCTGGTGCGGCGATCGGAGTGGGATCGTTGGAAAATTGTGGAAGCCCAACAGATGGCCAAGGTGAGCTAGATCGAACGATTGTTGGCGCCGGCTGGCGATTCGCGCCCAATCAATGCGTCGCTGGCCGGACTGGAAGTCCCGCCCAGGCGTTGAGGAGACCCAGCGTTTCTCGCATGACTGACAGCGAGTCTCTCGTTGTTCTCCACCAGTGATCGGCATCGAATTCGTCATCGCTCGCCGCGCGGACTAGCCCCCCGAGACCGGTCGGCGCAAGTCTGCGCCACAGCGCCCGCACGCGCCGGGTGTGCGGCGGTGAGGTGACGAATATTACGCGATGTGCTCCTGCCGCTTGCATCTCGGCGATTACCGCGCGTTCTTCGTCTTCCGTATTGACGATTTCAGGAGGCAGGATTCGAATCGCCACTTCGGGCACGCCTTCGTAAGTCAGCACGGAGCGGCTGTAGGCTTCCTCGCCTTCAAACGGGATGCCCATCTTCTCCAAAATCTCGGACGGATTTTCAGGCCGAGTGAGCCAGATCTGTGGCGCCATGCCCTGCCGGTAGATTTTTGCAGCCTCGAGCGCGCGGTAAGGCATGCCGCCGCTCAGAACTACAATGGCATCGGAACGCTCGAGAGGATCCTGCACTACAAGCCAGCGTCCCAGGCCGCGAAAAATGAAAATGGCTGCCAGCGCGAGGATCAGGAGGATGGCGGCTGCGAATCGGACTGGGCGCCTGTTGGGCGCGCGACGCTCGACGATTTGATCGCTAGTCACAGTTGCTCTGCTTGCGAAGGGCTAGATTCGCGCCTGATTTCTTGACGCGCCTTACGGCTCAGAGTATATCTTCTCGCTCCCTCGGAGAAACCATGCGCAGACTTTCATTCTTTTTGGCGTTGCTCGCGACTCTGATCGTGTTTGGATCGGGGCAGCGCCGGCTTTTGGCAGCCGCTGATAAGCCGCTGGTGACGTTTGACGAATTTTTCAATTCGGTGGAATACAATTCGGTGCAAATCTCGCCTGATGGCGGGGCTGTTGCGATTCAGACCACGAGGAGCGATTGGGACGCTCACCGCTATCGTACGGATTTGTGGCTTTATCGCGTGGCCGGGGCGGGCGGGGTGTTGATTCCGTTGACGCAGTCGGGGCACGAGCGCGCGCCGCAATGGTCGCCGGATGGCCGATGGATCGCTTTTCTTTCTGACCGGGGTGTACAGAAAGCGAAGGGCGAGGCGGAAGACGAGGACGATGCCAGTGATTCCGACAGCGCCGAAAAAGCGGAACAGGTTTACGTGATTTCGGCGGTGGGCGGCGAGGCGTTTCCCGTTACTGCGGGCGAGGACAGCGTGCATGCGTTTGCCTGGTCGGCCAATTCGCGAGCGATTTTTTTCGCCACGCGGCAGCCGCAATCGAAAGAGGAGAAGGCTGCGTGGAAGAAGGAATGGAAGGACGTGATTCGTTATCGCGAAGCGGAGCGCGGGGACGAGATTTTCCGCGTGGATCTGGCGGCGATCGAGTCAGGCTGGCAGATCGGAACTTCGAGCGGCGAGATTGCGCCGGCAGCTCACGAGATTGTGAAAATTGCTGACCGCGTTATGCAACTTTCTGTTTCACCGGACGGCGCGCGGTTGGCCTTCTGCACGGACTCGCGTTCGGAACGAGAGGAGACGCTCGATACTTATTCTATTTTCGCGATTGAGATGGGAGCCGGCGGCGAGGCACTGGGGCAGCCACAGGTTGTCAGTCATACGCAGGTGATTTACGACCACATTCATTGGGCCAACGACAGCCGGCACATCTTTTTTATTTTTCTCTATGGGTCTGTTGAGGGCGCGTATCAGGACGCGCAGCCCCGCGTCTATTGGGTGGACGCGGGGCCTGTTGGCACGAAGCCGTTGAATGGGGGCGCGCAACATTCGCGCTGGGCTGCGAGTTTTGGCGGGGCGATGGCGCATTTCGATGTTATGCCTAGCGGAGAGTTACTGGCGGCGGGGCAATTGGGGACGGAGACGCAGCTGTACACGCAAGCTTCGCCGGATGCCGTGTTCACGAAACATGCCGGCTGGCCTGGGAGCTACGACAAGATTTCTGCTGCGGCACATTCTCCGCGAGTGGCGTTTGTTTATTCGCAATTTCACCGGCCTACGGAAGTCTATCTGGCTGAAAGCGTGGACGAGCTTGCGAGCGCGCGGCCGCTGACTGCGCTCAATAAGATTTTTACCGAGAGGGCCATGCCTCCTGCACAGCTTTATCACTGGACCTCCGATGATGGCACGACGCTGGAGGGCTTGCTGATTTATCCTCCGGGAAAAACGGGGGCGAAGAATTTGCCGTTGTTCATGTACATTCACGGGACGCCGGAAGAAGCGGATGGAGATTATTTTGAGGCCGACTGGTACAAGTGGGGGGCGCTGGCGGCTAGCGACGGGTGGCTGGTATTCGAACCGAATTATCGCGGATCGATTGGGTATGGAGACGCGGTGGCGCTGGGAATTATTCCGCACATTAATTCACGGCCAGGGAAGGATGTGCTGGAAGGCGTGGACGCGCTGGTGAAAGAAGGGATTGCGGATCCGGGGCACATGGCCGTGGGCGGCTACAGTTACGGGGCTTATGTGACGAATTGGGTGATTACGCAGACGACTCGATTCAAGGCGGCGGTAACTGGAGCTGGAGCGGTGGAGAACGTGATGAATTGGGGGAATGACGATACGGTGATGGATGATGCTTATTTTCTCGGCGGGCGGCCCTGGGAAGCGCACGCGAATTACGATGCGGAGGCGGCGATCTGGCAAATCGGGAAAGTGACCACGCCGACGCTGGTTTTTGCCGGGGCTGAAGATGTTCGCGTTTACGTGGGCGAGCAATATTTGCTGGAGCGGGCGCTTTATAGCCGCGGTGTGCCGACCAGTCTGCTTCTGTTTCCGGGAGAGAGTCACGAGCTGGAAAAGAATCCGTGGCATGGCAAAATTATGGTGCGCGAGGAATTGAAATGGATTGATAAGTACGCGCGTTGAAATGCGATGCCCAGGTCAGGACTTGCTCAGAACGAAATTGCCGAGGACTAGCGCGTCGGTACCTGAACAGAAATAGCTGCGGACTGCGTCGCGGGGCGTGATTACCAGAGGTTCGCCGAAGAGATTGAAGGATGTGTTCACCAGGATGGGGGCTGGGGAATTCTCGCCGGAGTGCTTCAGTAGCTGCCAAAAGAGAGGATTGGCTGCCCGTTCGACCACGTGCAGGCGGGTTAGATTTCCCGGCAGCGTGAATTCCCTGAGCAGTTCGCGGGCTTCTGGCTTTACCACGCCCATGGAGGCCATGAATCGCGAGGCGCGGGTGGATTCGAAAAATTGACCTGCGTTTTCTTCCGGAATTGCGAGCGCGAAGGGGCGGAAGGACTCGCGGTGCTTGACGTAGTCGTTCAAATTTTCCTTCACGAAAGGCGCCCAGGGCGAAGCGAGCAGGCTGCGATTGCCGAGGGCGCGCGGACCGAATTCGGCATTGCCCTGACACCATCCTACGATTTTTCCTGCGCGCAGCAAGCGCAGGGCTTCCTGAATTTTCTCCGCATCGGAATCGGCCCAGCGGTAGGAGGCCTTGCAGTTGTCGAGAACCTGCTTAATTTCATCGTTGGAGTACGCCGGGCCCCAATATAAGTGGGCCATCGGGGCGACTCGCTTGCGTGCCGAGCGCGAGTGCCACTGGAGCCATGCAGTGCCGGGCGCGGTGCCTTCGTTTCCGGCGGCGGGCTGGACGAATACATCGGTGAAACCGCTGCGGCGCTCGATGGCGGAAACCAAGAGGGGATTCAGGAAAAGGCCGCCGGCCAGGCAGAGTTTATCGATTTTGTGCGTTTTGCGAAGGGATTCGAGTAGATCAGTCACAATTTTCGCGCAGGCAGATTGAATGCTGGCCGCGAGATTCGCGCGCAGCGTTTCGCTGGCGATTTTCGTTCCCGCGTTGGCGGTTCCGATCCGTTTGTAGAAAACGTCTGAAAATGCCAGGCGGCCGGTGAAGCCACGGGTGAAATAGCGGCGGTTCAAATTGGGGAACGGCGACGTTTTTTGGCGCAACATTTCGAGAAAGAGATCTTCAAACGCTGGGGAGCCGTGAAGGCTGAGCCATTGAAGTTTTTGTTCGTGCTTGTGGGGAGTGAAACCCAGAAGCTCTGTGACTTGGGAATAGACCCAGGCCAGGGAATGGGGAAACGTGAATTGATCGAGGACGCGAAGGTTCGTGCCTTCCCCGATCGCGGTGAGTCCAGCGCGGCCATCGCCTTGTTCGTCCATGACGAGGGTCAGGGCGCGATCGAACGGTGAGGCGAAGAATGCACTTGCGGCGTGACAAAGCTGATGCGGGGAAGCGATCACGCGGCCCGCTGGTTCGCCTGACATGGCTTCGAGAATGCGGAAGTTGTTGAGCTCGCGTCCCAGCTCGCCTACCGATTTGCTCAGATAATAGCCGCTCGGCACGGGGGCTCGCGGGGCTTGGCGCAGACGCAGCGCGGTGGAGCGGCGCCAGGCTTTGCGCGGCTCGCCGGCAACGACGATGCTGGCGACATCGCGCCAACTGATTCCGGCACGATTAAAGCAGTAGCGGATGGCCTCGCGTGGAATTCCTGTCGCCTGGCGCGAACGCGTCAGCTTGCCTTCTTCCAAGGCGATTATTTTGCCGCTGGGATCGAGCAGCGCGGCGGCTGGATCGTGTGCGAGAGCGGAAAGCCCGAGAATGTATCCTTCAGCGGCCATGCGGCTTCACACTATACGTGGAGAAAGTTTGGAGAGGAAAGGGGACAGGCGGGCTGCTAGGCGCGCGGTGGAGCGATAGTGCGGCCGCCGGTTAACAACCCGCGCAGGCCCATGAGAATGAGGCGAGGCTGGCTGAGGCAGATGTGCCAGAGAACTTTGAGGGCTTCGTCGCGGGAGTAGTCGCTGAGCGAGCGGCGGGCCGAGTCGTTGAGCAAATCAACGAGGCGGCTGTAATCGCTTTGCTGGAAATGATGCAGGGAACGGCGGAGGAGCAGGTGCATATCAAGCTCGCGACGCAGGCGGCGCAGTTCCGGGCTGTTGCCGCCATTGGCGATTGATTCCGCAACGCCGAGCGCGCCACGGAATCCGGTGACGATGCCGCCCACGGTGGTTACCTTGACCTGCGCTGCGGCGTCGCCGACGAGGTATATATCGCCCGCTCCAACGCGGCGCTTCACTGGGACCCAGCGGTGGTAAACCGGGATACGGGCTCCTTGAAAGCTGATGGGCTCTAGCTTGCGTTTTTCTAAGAACCGTTCGAGATGCTTGCGCGTCTCCTGCCCTGATTCGCCGATCAATCCCAACACTCCGCGATTCGCTGAATCCGGAATGAGCCAGTAGAAGTAGGGCGTATCGTCAGGGACGAACCAGACGCGGACCGTTTCGGCGGGCATATCCTTCGGAAGTTCGACGATGGCTTGAACGAGCGGGACGGTTTCCTGGCGCGGCCATCCGGCTGATTGGGCGACGCGGCTGGCGGCACCGTCGCTGCCGACTACCGTTTGGGTGCGCACTTCCTCGCGCGCGCCGTCCGTGCTGCGCTCTACGTCGAGAATGAGGCTCGCGCCGTTGCTGTGCAGGCCGTGGAAGCGGCGGCCCAGGACAATCTCGGCCCCGGCGCGGCGGGCTTCGTCAGCCAATCCGCGAATCAGCGTGGAGCGCTCGATGATCAGATCGGGCTCGTTGAGCTGAATCTTGGCGGCTCGACCGTCGGTGAACAATTCGAAGCGGCGGATTTCGTTTACGACGCTGCCGGCGGCGGCGCGCCCGAGCAGGGTGCGAAGTTTGTGCGTGACGATCAAGGTGCGCTGGATGGGCTCGAGTGTTTCGGCTCTTTCGAAGACTTGGACCGGAACGCCGCGCTGCGCTAACAGGGACGCGGTGAAAAATCCCGCCGCGGAACCTCCGACGATCGCGACGGGCAAGTTTCGGGGTGTTGCGTCAGTCTGCGAGCTGGTGGGTGGATTGTGGCCTGACAACGAGTTCACCGTCTGTATTCGCCCCCGCGTTTTGTCACATCAGGCCATTGCGATCGCCGGCTTGCGAGCGAAGCACGTTCGCGATGACTTCGGGATTGCACGCGCTTTCGCTGGGATACGCTCAAATCGGCGAGCGGCTCGTGCGTCGGGAAGGGAAGTATATCCTAGGCAGCAGAATCCACAAATGAATTGCTGCGTTGCGCGCGAGGCATCGCTGCGCGAAACCTGGTGGCAGCCCTGCAATCCTATTTATAGGGACAGGCTTGCATCGCTGAGATGGCGCGGTCGAGGGAAGCTCGGGGCCGCGCTAAGGAGTGAAAAACATGAGCAGGCTGCGGTTGGTGGTTTTTGCGAGTGCGTTTGTGATTCCGGCGTTTCTTATCGTCTCCAAGGGCTATTCGCAACGTACTGAACAGCAAGGAAATGCGGAAGTCGAGCGGGGCCGCTATTTGGCGGAGGAAGTGGCAAAGTGCTCCGAGTGTCATACACCGCGCAATGCGCAGGGGGAATTGCTGCGAGACCAATGGCTGCAGGGCACCACGATTTGGATTTTGCCGGTAGTCAAGACTTCTAATTGGGCGGAGCGTGCTCCAGCTTTGGCTGGGCTTCCCAGTTTCACTGAGGAACAGGTGGAAAGAGTCCTAGAGAAAGGGACCGGACCGGAGGGCGAGGCTTTGCGCCCGCCGATGCACATCTATCATATGAACCACGACGATGCGAAAGCGATCGTTGCATATTTGAAGTCGTTGCCGCCAAGGCCACGCTAGCTGTAAGAGGCTACGGAATCGCGGAAGGTTTGTGCAGCTTTTGCTGGCGTTCATATGGCGCGCTTTCGAGGAAGTAGATGGCGACAAGCGCGGACAAGGCGACCACTGCTGCGAGTGCAAATGCTTTGGCGGGGGACATCAGCGGAATCAAGATCGCGGTGACGCCAAAAACTCCTCCTAGAGCGTACAAAACCAGGACAGCGCCGCGCTGTCCGAGACCGAGATTGGAGAGGCGGTGCGCGGCATGATCTTTTCCGGGCGACGTGAAGGGAATCAGGCCACGGCGTGCGCGCGAGATCGATACGAGAGTCGTATCGAAAATCGGAACGCCGAGGATCAAGATTGGGATCAGCCAACCGGCTTGCGTGTCGCCTGTTTCGGGGCGAAGTTTCAACGCGAGTGTGGCCATAAGGAAGCCGAGGAACATGGCGCCGCCATCGCCCATGAAAATCTTGGCGGGTTTGAAATTCCAGCCGAGAAAACCGAGAGCCGCGCCAAGGGCAGCCGCGCCAAGCGTTCTGACCATTACCTGGCCGCCTTGATTCGCGGCGATGGTGAAGAACAGTGCGGCGATGGCTGCGATTCCGGCGCAGAGGCCGTCCATGTGATCGAAAATGCTGAATGAGGCGGTGATTCCTACGACCCACAGAACAGTAAGACAGGCGTCGAGAACGATTCCGGTATCGCCCGGCACGAAGGCCGAGAAAATGTGCGTGCGGATTCCGGCAGCTAGCAGAAGCAGCGCGGCGGCGGGCATGCCTACGAACAATTTCACTTGATGGTGCAGGAGACCACCATCATCGAGAAAGCCGATGATGGCGACGAGCGTCGCTCCGGCGAGGATACTGATGATTTGGCCGCGCGCGGGCGATTGCGAAGTGACGAGCACGGCGATGGCGAAGCCGCAATAAATGGCCACGCCGCCGAGCAGCGGAATTGGGCGCACGTGAACCTTGCGCGGTCCGGGCTTATCCACGAGGCCGGTGCGCAATGCTAGCCTGCGAATGGGCGCTGTTAAACCGAGCGATGCGAACAGCGCGATGCTAAACGCCAGCAGATCACGATACATCCAGGTTTCCCGAGTCTTCAGGCGCGTTGCGGAGGGAGGACGCCTGAATTGTCTAATTTACGCTGTGCCGGTGCGCAGATTCCGTTCGTTTGATTACGAGACGCTGCGATCGGTCGCTTCTTCGATGACCCCTACAAATCGTTTCAGCTCGTTCACTCTAACATATTTTTTCGCGACTTCTCTGGCGCGCCGAGCCATATCGGTTAACTCGAGGGGGTTATCGCGCATGGCGCGGAGGGCAGAGGCTACGGCGGCAGGATCGTCGGGATCGGCGGCTAGACCGCAGCGGGCTTCGCGAACGATGCGCACTACATCGGATTCGTCGGCGGCTACGGCCAGCACTGGGCGACCGGCTGCGAGCACGGAATATAGCTTGCTTGGCACGACTACGCCTTCGAGGCCGCGGCGCACGGTGATGATGTGGACGTCACCGGCCGCCATGACCAGCGGAACTTCTTGCGCGGGGCGGAACGGGATGAAGCGGACATTGGGGGAGCCTTGGGTGGCTTGTTGCAGGCGCTGGCGATTGGCGCCTTCGCCGACGAAGATTAGTCCGATATTTTCGGCTTCGAGCAGCTTTGCGGTGTTGAGTAGCGTTTCCCAAGCGCCGTAGAAGCCGAGATTTCCGGCATGTATCGCGACGAACGGAAAGCCGCAGCGGATTTCGCGGGCTATTGGGTGGCTTTGCTCCGCAAGAATCTCAGGAATCAGCGTGCCATCGCGAATTACTACGACGCGCTCGGGGGCGATGCCTTTGCGCAGGATGCGTTCGCGCATATCATCGCCGAGCACGACGACTCGCTTCGCTCGCCGAAGCGCGCGACGATGCAGCTTTTCCCACCAACGCACCGAGAGGCTCTCTTTGACTATGCCTCCTCCTAGTGCCATGTCTGGATAGAGATCGCGAATGTTGTAGATGAAAGGCCGGCGGGCGAGTTTGGAAATGAATGCGCCTGCGAGGCCTGCGAATGGCGGATCGGTCATGGCCACGATGAGGTCGGCGCGAATGGCCAGAGCGCGTGGCACCGCCAGAGCCAGATAAGAGAGATAGTTCGACACGCGACTGACCATCTTGTGGCGCGAATATGTTGTCGAGCCGACGCGCTCGACGGTGACGCCGTTGCGCATATCGCGGCGCAGGATTGCGTATGGATATCGCTCGTCGGGATCGTAGGAGGGGCGCCCCGCCAGCACGGTGACGCGATGCTTCTCGGCGAGGGCTTCGGCTACTAGCGCCGCCATCTTGGCCGTGGCAGAAGTGTCCGGCGGGTAATACTCGTTGAGAATCAGAATATGCACGGCTGATCTTCGGGGCGCAGCGAGAGCAATTGCGAATTGGGTACGCGGGACGTCATGCCAACCGGCGCGCGGGCGCCTGGACGGGCGCGTCATCGTCTTTCATTGCGGCGGACTTGCGGAGGACGAAATATCCCATCACTAGAGCGTCCATGCGCGTGCGCAGAAAACAATCGAGGGCTTCTTCCGGCTTGCAGACGATCGGTTCGTTATCGTTGAACGAGGTGTTCACTACGACTGGCACGCCCGTGAGATCAGCGAAGGCGCGGATCAATTTCCAATACAGCGGATTTGTGCGGCGGCTCACGGTCTGGAGGCGCGCGGTGCCGTCAACGTGCGTGGGAGCTGGAATCGCGGTGCGTTTTTCGGGGCGCACGCCGTAGGCGAAGGTCATGAACGGCGAAGGGTGCGTGCGTTCGAAATATTCGGCGGTGGCTTCCTCGAGAATCGAAGGCGCGAAGGGACGAAACATCTCGCGATGTTTGATGCGTTGATTGAGCACATCTTTCATCTCTGCGCGGCGCGGATCGGCGAGGATGCTGCGATTGCCGAGAGCGCGAGGGCCCCATTCAGCGCGGCCTTGAAACCAGCCGAGGATTTTTCCATCGGCGAGCTCGCGGGCGGCGGCATGCACGCAGGCATCCTCGTCGAGATCCTGAATTTCGACCGCGCCGTTGCGCGCCAGGCGATCTTCAATCGCGCGGCCGATCTGCGAGCGCGTGAATCCCGGGCCCCATCCCGCCTGATCCATTACGAATTTGCGCGGGCGGCCGAGAATGGAATGTTCAACGGCAAAGGCTGCGCCGACCGAGAGGCCTGCATCGCCCGCGGCGGGCTGCACGTAGATGCGCTCAAACGGCGTGCACTCGAGCATCTTTCCGTTGGCCACGCAATTGAAGGCCACGCCTCCGGCCAGGCAAAGCGATGTTTGCTTCGTTCGGGCGGCCAGATCGCGTACGTGCGACAACAGCACTTCTTCCAGCGCGCCTTGCATGCTCGCGGCGAGGTCGCGGTGACGCTGCTCGAGGGGTTCTTCGGCGCGCCGGGCCGGCCCTAGCAATTTTTCGAGCTGCTCTGAAAACAGCCGGCCTAGCACTGGCGTGGTGCCTGCATCGCGCCAGGTCATCTCCGGTCCTGAACGCTGGTGCGTGAAATAATCGAGATTCAGCCGGAGTTTCATACCTGCATCGGCGCGCACAATTTTCCGGAAAGCGTCGAGGTATTGCGGGGCGCCGTACGCGGCCAAGCCCATGACTTTGTATTCGTCGCCGAATTTCCAAAAGCCGAGGTACTGAGTTAGCGCGGTGTAATACATCCCGAGCGAGTGCGGGAAAGTGGTTGCGCCGTGAGGCTGGAGTTTTGAGCCTTCGCCAGTGGCCCACATGGCGCTCGCGAAATCGCCGAGCCCATCCACGGACAGAACCGCCGCGCGGTCGAACGGGGAAACAAAATAGGCGCTGGCGAGATGCGCGACGTGATGTTCGATGCGGTGAAACGCGCCGCGCATCGCCTCGGGATCAATTTCGAAAGCCGCCGCCAATTCTTCCTTGATGCCCGAGAATCGAGCCATCACGCGCGCTCGCTCGATCGCGAACTTCGGCATCCGCAACGCGTAACGCAGCTTCGTCCCCATGCGCGCCCAGGGATTCCGCGGGATGGCGAAGTGATCGACTTGCGCCAGCGTCGCGCCCGCCTCAGCCAAACAATAGCGAATGGCCTGCACGGGCAGACCCGCGGCGTACTTCACGCGATTGAAGCGCTCTTCCTCCGCAGCGGCCATCAGCTGCCCATCGACGACAATCGCCGCCGAGGCATTCGCGTGGTAGGCATTAATCCCCAGAATGATCATCGGATTTGCGCGCGTTCGATTATAGAGAGGTTCCTTGGGTTACGTCACGGCGGGGATTACGGATGTTGCTTTAGACGTTCGCGCCGGCGCGCTGGCGCTTTCAATATTCAATTTCACCCACTCATTCAGCACGTAGAGCGCCCACGGCCGCGACCAGCTGGTTCGTCCGGCTTGAAATCCGTCCCATACCGCGCGCGCAGCAGCACCCGAAATGTGCAGTTCGAGTTGCGATGACCATTCGGCGAATGATTCCCTCATGCGTGCTTGCAACGCACCGTGCATCCATTCCGCCCACGGGAGAGTAAATGTACGCTTGCGTTGCTCGGCTACTTCGGTTGGCAGCAAGTCCCTGAGAGCGGCGATGAGCAGCGCCTTTGGCCGTTTGCTGCCGTTGGTCCAGCCGGAGTCTGCAGCACCCAAAGCAGACTCCACAAGCGGGTGATCGAGGAACGGCACGCGCACCTCGAGCGAGTGGCTCATGCTCATCGCATCTACATCCCGCAGCAGCGTGCTGGCCATGTAATTGCGCAGCTCAAGCCAGGAGATTCGCGCCTCGCCGTGCAATGATTCCGCCTGGCGGACTGTTTTTTCGAGCCAGCGACCCGCGGGTGCGCGGCTCCAAGTAGCCGCATCACTTCCGAGTAATTCGGTAACCCGAGGCGGCGTAAAAAGTGCGCGCGACAAAAAATACGCATCTGGCAGAGCATCAGGAGTAGTCCAGGCCGCCACCAGCTTGCGTGCCCCATCTTCATGGCTGATTCGTCTGCCAAAAAAATCGACTGCGGGAGTCAGTGCGTTACGCAATGCAGCGGGAGTTGCAAGCGCGACTCGGGCCAATCGCGCCAGTTGCGGGGTTACTCGAAATTCCGAATAGCCCCCGAAGATCTCGTCGCTGCCGAGACCTGAGAGCGCTACTTTTAAGCCTGCTTGTCGCGCGGCCCAGGATACAAAAAATGTGTTGATTCCATCCACGCTGGGCGAATCGAATGCAGCGATCGCTTCATCCATGCGCACCAGCATTTCATCGCCGCCGATCATCACTTCCTTGTGATCGGTGCCAAAATGCCGGGCCGTGCGCCGCGCCATTTCGGCTTCACTGAACTCGCGCTCCGGAAAAAACAACGTGAACGTGTGCAGTCCTGTGCGCTCGCGGCTCGCCAAGGCAGTCAGCGCCGTTGAATCGATGCCGCTGCTTAGAAAGACACCGATGGGAACATCGGCGATAAGGTGCTTGCGCACGGAATCCTCGAGCAGGGCGCGCACGCGCTTCGGCGGAGCAGCCTCGTCGGGGTGGCCCTCGTCATGCCATCTTGCCCGCGCTATTTCGACATCCCAGTAAGGCTGTGGCTGAGCGACCACTGGATCCCTCGCGGAGACCATGACGTGATAGCCCGGAGGCACCGACTGCACTCCGTGCACAAGCGTCTCGGGTTCGCCGACCGAGCCGAAGAGAAGGTAGCTTGTGATCGCAGTGGGTGATACGTTTCGCGCAATTTGTCCGGAGGCAAGGAGGGCTCGCACTTCCGACGCAAAAAAGAGCTTTCCGGCGAAAGCTCCATAGTAAAGAGGTTTGATTCCGAACCGATCCCGCGCCAAGAAAACTCGCGTTACCTCTCCACTACGGCCGCCCGGTAGCTCCACAACCGCGAAGGCGAACATCCCACGGAGGTGAACAACGCAATCGGTACCCCAAGATTCATACGCGTGAACGATGACCTCGGTATCGGAGTTCGTGCGGAATTGGTGTCCGAGCGACTCGAGCTCACGGCGCAGCTCTCGAAAGTTGTAGATCTCGCCGTTAAACACGACGGCGCACGTGCCAGTTTCATTCCAGACGGGCTGTCCGCCACCTGGGAGGTCAATGATGCTGAGACGGCGCATACCGAGGGCTGCACCGCGGGCCAGGAGCAACCCTTCATCGTCCGGACCACGGTGCTCGATCGCGGCCATCATCCGGCGAACGATGGGCTCGCTTGCCTCCGTCGCTTCGATTCCGATGATGCCGCAGATTCCACACACTAGTTAGATACCCTGCCGCCCTGAACTTGCGAGCCGCTTTCTGCAAGCCGAGAACATTTCTACGAGCCCCTACCTGTGATGATTCTACACGAAAGAAACTTGCTCGTTTGTGGCGGGAATCAAACTTGCGCGACGCCGCAGGTAGAACAGGACAGGCGACAACGGATATTTGTTTGCCCGCCGACGGAACCGTTTCTAGTTCAGCTCCACGAAGCGCGCGGAGTGGGCTGGCGCTAGTCTGTCAGTGCAGCCAGGGTTCGCCGCTCTGTGTGAGCAGCGATCCCCCGGCCTTGTCCGCAGGGCGCAATACCTCAGGTGGAGGCCGCCTTCGGGCAATGAGCAGAGATTACGCTAACTGGATGTCCCGTCAATTCGTACGAATACGTACGTATT
>CAVVLE010000014.1:0-17349 GCA_963748865.1 uncultured Acidobacteriota bacterium
AGGGGGTTATCGCGCATGGCGCGGAGGGCAGAGGCTACGGCGGCAGGATCGTCGGGATCGGCGGCTAGACCGCAGCGGGCTTCGTGAACGATGCGCACTACATCAGATTCTTGCGGGGCGACCGCCAGCACGGGGCGTCCGGCTGCTAGGACGGAATAGAGCTTGCTTGGCACGACTACGCCTTCGAGGCCGCGGCGCCATGGTGATGATGTGAACGTCACCGGCGGCCATGACCAGCGGAACTTCTTGCGCGGGGCGGAACGGGAGGAAGCGGACATTGGGGGAGCCTTGGGTGGCTTGTTGCAGGCGCTGGCGATTGGCGCCTTCGCCGACGAAGATTAGTCCGATATTTTCGGCTTCGAGCAGCTTTGCGGTGTTGAGTAGCGTTTCCCAAGCGCCGTAGAAGCCGAGATTTCCGGCGTGTATCGCGACGAACGGAAAGCCGCAGCGAATTTCGCGGGCTATTGGGTGGCTTTGCTCCGCAAGAATCTCAGGAATCAGCGTGCCATCGCGAATTACTACGACGCGCTCGGGGGCGATGCCTTTGCGCAGGATGCGTTCGCGCATATCATCGCCGAGCACGACGACTCGCTTCGCTCGCCGAAGCGCGCGACGATGCAGCTTTTCCCACCAACGCACCGAGAGGCTCTCTTTGACTATGCCTCCGCCTAGTGCCATGTCTGGATAGAGATCGCGAATGTTGTAGATGAAAGGCCGGCGGGCGAGTTTGGAAATGAATGCGCCTGCGAGGCCTGCGAATGGCGGATCGGTCATGGCCACGATGACGTCGGCGCGAATGGCCAGAGCGCGTGGCACCGCCAGAGCCAGATAAGAGAGATAGTTCGACACGCGACTGACCATCTTGTGGCGCGAGTACGCCGTGGAGCCGACGCGCTCGACGGTGACGCCGTTGCGCATATCGCGGCGCAGGATTGCGTATGGATATCGCTCGTCGGGATCGTAGGAGGGGCGCCCCGCCAGCACGGTGACGCGATGCTTCTCGGCGAGGGCTTCGGCTACTAGCGCCGCCATCTTGGCCGTGGCAGAAGTGTCCGGCGGGTAATACTCGTTGAGGATCAGAATATGCACGGCTGATCTTCGGGGCGCAGCGAGAGCAATTGCGAATCGGGTACGCGGGACGTCATGCCAACCGGCGCGCGGGCGCCTGGACGGGCGCGTCATCGTCTTTCATTGCGGTGGACTTGCGGAGGACGAAATTTCCCATCACTAGAGCGTCCATGCGCGTGCGCAGGAAACAATCGAGGGCTTCTTGCGGCTTGCAGACGATCGGTTCGTTATCGTTGAACGAGGTGTTCACGACGACTGGCACGCCCGTGAGATCAGCGAAGGCGCGGATCAATTTCCAATACAGCGGATTTGTGCGGCGGCTCACGGTCTGGAGGCGCGCGGTGCCGTCAACGTGCGTGGGAGCTGGAATCGCGGTGCGTTTTTCGGGGCGCACGCCGTAGGCGAAGGTCATGAACGGCGAAGGGTGCGTGCGTTCGAAATATTCGGCGGTGGCTTCCTCGAGAATCGAAGGCGCGAAGGGACGAAACATCTCGCGATGTTTGATGCGTTGATTGAGCACATCTTTCATTTCTGCGCGGCGCGGATCGGCGAGGATGCTGCGATTGCCGAGAGCGCGAGGGCCCCATTCAGCGCGGCCTTGAAACCAGCCGAGGATTTTTCCATCGGCGAGCTCGCGGGCGGCGGCATGCACGCAGGCATCCTCGTCGAGATCCTGAATTTCGACCGCGCCGTTGCGCGCCAGGCGATCTTCAATCGCGCGGCCGATCTGCGAGCGCGTGAATCCCGGGCCCCATCCCGCCTGATCCATTACGAATTTGCGCGGGCGGCCGAGAATGGAATGTTCAACGGCAAAGGCTGCGCCGACCGAGAGGCCTGCATCGCCCGCGGCGGGCTGCACGTAGATGCGCTCAAACGGCGTGCACTCGAGCATCTTTCCGTTGGCCACGCAATTGAAGGCCACGCCTCCGGCCAGGCAAAGCGATGTTTGCTTCGTTCGGGCGGCCAGATCGCGTACGTGCGACAACAGCACTTCTTCCAGCGCGCCTTGCATGCTCGCGGCGAGGTCGCGGTGACGCTGCTCGAGGGGTTCTTCGGCGCGCCGGGCCGGCCCTAGCAATTTTTCGAGCTGCTCTGAAAACAGCCGGCCTAGCACTGGCGTGGTGCCTGCATCGCGCCAGGTCATCTCCGGTCCTGAACGCTGGTGCGTGAAATAATCGAGATTCAGCCGGAGTTTCATACCTGCATCGGCGCGCACAATTTTCCGGAAAGCGTCGAGGTATTGCGGGGCGCCGTACGCGGCCAAGCCCATGACTTTGTATTCGTCGCCGAATTTCCAAAAGCCGAGGTACTGAGTTAGCGCGGTGTAATACATCCCGAGCGAGTGCGGGAAAGTGGTTGCGCCGTGAGGCTGGAGTTTTGAGCCTTCGCCAGTGGCCCACATGGCGCTCGCGAAATCGCCGAGCCCATCCACGGACAGAACCGCCGCGCGGTCGAACGGGGAAACAAAATAGGCGCTGGCGAGATGCGCGACGTGATGTTCGATGCGGTGAAACGCGCCGCGCATCGCCTCGGGATCAATTTCGAAAGCCGCCGCCAATTCTTCCTTGATGCCCGAGAATCGAGCCATCACGCGCGCTCGCTCGATCGCGAACTTCGGCATCCGCAACGCGTAACGCAGCTTCGTCCCCATGCGCGCCCAGGGATTCCGCGGGATGGCGAAGTGATCGACTTGCGCCAGCGTCGCGCCCGCCTCAGCCAAACAATAGCGAATGGCCTGCACGGGCAGACCCGCGGCGTACTTCACGCGATTGAAGCGCTCTTCCTCCGCAGCGGCCATCAGCTGCCCATCGACGACAATCGCCGCCGAAGCATTCGCGTGGTAGGCATTAATCCCCAGAATGATCATCGGATCTGCGCGCGTTCGATTATAGAGAGGTTCCTTGGGTTACGTCACGGCGGGGATTACGGATGTTGCTTTAGACGTTCGCGCCGGCGCGCTGGCGCTTTCAAGATTCAATTTCACCCACTCATTCAGCACGTAGAGCGCCCACGGCCGCGACCAGCTGGTTCGTCCGGCTTGAAATCCGTCCCATACCGCGCGCGCAGCAGCACCCGAAATGTGCAGTTCGAGTTGCGATGACCATTCGGCGAATGATTCCCTCATGCGTGCTTGCAACGCACCGTGCATCCATTCCGCCCACGGGAGAGTAAATGTACGCTTGCGTTGCTCGGCTACTTCGGTTGGCAGCAAGTCCCTGAGAGCGGCGATGAGCAGCGCCTTTGGCCGTTTGCTGCCGTTGGTCCAGCCGGAGTCTGCAGCACCCAAAGCAGACTCCACAAGCGGGTGATCGAGGAACGGCACGCGCACCTCGAGCGAGTGGCTCATGCTCATCGCATCTACATCCCGCAGCAGCGTGCTGGCCATGTAATTGCGCAGCTCAAGCCAGGAGATTCGCGCCTCGCCGTGCAATGATTCCGCCTGGCGGACTGTTTTTTCGAGCCAGCGACCCGCGGGTGCGCGGCTCCAAGTAGCCGCATCACTTCCGAGTAATTCGGTAACCCGAGGCGGCGTAAAAAGTGCGCGCGACAAAAAATACGCATCTGGCAGAGCATCAGGAGTAGTCCAGGCCGCCACCAGCTTGCGTGCCCCATCTTCATGGCTGATTCGTCTGCCAAAAAAATCGACTGCGGGAGTCAGTGCGTTACGCAATGCAGTGGGAGTTGCAAGCGCGACTCGGGCCAATCGCGCCAGTTGCGGGGTTACTCGAAATTCCGAATAGCCCCCGAAGATCTCGTCGCTGCCGAGACCTGAGAGCGCTACTTTTAAGCCTGCTTGTCGCGCGGCCCAGGATACAAAAAATGTGTTGATTCCATCCACGCTGGGCGAATCGAATGCAGCGATCGCTTCATCCATGCGCACCAGCATTTCATCGCCGCCGATCATCACTTCCTTGTGATCGGTGCCAAAATGCCGGGCCGTGCGCCGCGCCATTTCGGCTTCACTGAACTCGCGCTCCGGAAAAAACAACGTGAACGTGTGCAGTCCTGTGCGCTCGCGGCTCGCCAAGGCAGTCAGCGCCGTTGAATCGATGCCGCTGCTTAGAAAGACACCGATGGGAACATCGGCGATAAGGTGCTTGCGCACGGAATCCTCGAGCAGGGCGCGCACGCGCTTCGGCGGAGCAGCCTCGTCGGGGTGGCCCTCGTCATGCCATCTTGCCCGCGCTATTTCGACATCCCAGTAAGGCTGTGGCTGAGCGACCACTGGATCCCTCGCGGAGACCATGACGTGATAGCCCGGAGGCACCGACTGCACTCCGTGCACAAGCGTCTCGGGTTCGCCGACCGAGCCGAAGAGAAGGTAGCTTGTGATCGCAGTGGGTGATACGTTTCGCGCAATTTGTCCGGAGGCAAGGAGGGCTCGCACTTCCGACGCAAAAAAAAGCTTTCCGGCGAAAGCTCCATAGTAAAGAGGTTTGATTCCGAACCGATCCCGCGCCAAGAAAACTCGCGTTACCTCTCCACTACGGCCTCCCGGTAGCTCCACAACCGCGAAGGCGAACATCCCACGGAGGTGAACAACACAATCGGTACTCCAAGATTCATACGCGTGAACGATGACCTCGGTATCGGAGTTCGTGCGGAATTGGTGTCCGAGCGACTCGAGCTCACGGCGCAGCTCTCGAAAGTTGTAGATCTCGCCGTTAAACACGACGGCGCACGTGCCAGTTTCATTCCAGACGGGCTGTCCGCCACCTGGGAGGTCAATGATGCTGAGACGGCGCATACCGAGGGCTGCACCGCGGGCCAGGAGCAACCCTTCATCGTCCGGACCACGATGCTCGATCGCGGCCATCATCCGGCGAACGATGGGCTCGCTTGCCTCCGTCGCTTCGATTCCGATGATGCCGCAGATTCCACACACTAGTTAGATACCCTGCCGCCCCGAACTTGCGAACCGCTTTCGGCAATCCGAGAATATTTCTACGATGCTTCTACTAGTGATGATTCTACACGAAAGAAACTTGCTCGTCCGTGCGCGGGAATCGAAACTGCAAGACGCCGCAGGTAGAACAGGACAGGCGACAGCGGATATTCGTTTGCCCGCCGACGGAACCGTTTCTAGTTCAGTCCCACAAAGCGCGTGGAGTGGGCTGGCACTAGTCTATCAGTGCAGTCAGGGGTCGCCGCTCCGTGTGAGCAGCGATCCCCGGCCTTGTTCGCAAGGCGCTACTCTCAGGTGGAGGCCGCCTTCGGGCAATGAGCAGAGATTACGCCAACTACATGTCGCGTCAATTCGTACGAATACGTACGTATTTTTACGGAGCGTATCATCGCACCCAACCGACCGAATAACGATTTCTCCTAAAGTTCTCGGAGGCTCTGCCGATCTGCTGTCATGGAGGTGCGATTATGCCAGCCGATTCGTCGATTCCCGCCGCGCAATATCTCCGCATGTCCAACGAGCACCAGCGATACTCCTCGAGAATCAAGCAGCAGCGATCCAGCGATACGTCGAAAGCAAAGGTTTCGCTGTCGTCCCAACGTACTCGGACGTCGCTAAGAGTGGCGTCGTGCTAAGGCGACGATCGGGACTTGGGCAACAATTGCTTTCGGCCATTCATTCGATAGCGGTCTCCCCTCGGACAGACCAACTCCGAAAACTCCTCGTACGTTGGTTACGTTTTTGAACTTTTTCTCCATTTGATGTTCGAAGTCTGGTTTTTCGTCGATTTCGGGTGGTATACCGATGATGGGGACATGGACTCTTTTCCGTCTGGAGCACACAGTGGCAGCGCCTTCAAGACAAGACGGTGGACTAAGCAAGCCCGATTGCTTCATGCGGTTCGACGCGGTGACCCACTGGCTATCGAGGTCTCGCGACCTGATAGCCAACGCCGAGACCTACAGCTACCCGGCATTTTGGAAATCCTTCCGAAAGCTGAGGCGCAAGTCGCGGCGAGCAGAGTTCGCGCTCCTACTTGCGCTCTATTATTTTCGACGCGAAATGGAAGCGCGAGCCAATGATGCCGACAACAGAGAAAGCTGAGTCCAAATCTTGAGATACGGAGACGGCAGCATCTCGAAACTTGACCCCATGATTGCGTGCGACGACATGGCGGCATGCATCTCGCGCCTTCGAGACCTTCTGGACAACGCCGAATCATATCGCCGACACGCCTACTACGAATCGGCAGCCGCCCTGCATTTGGAATTGGCACAAGCCATGGAACGAGCATGGACGGGTGTCGAAGAGATTTTGGAGGACCTTGATGAGTAAGAAAACCCTTCGTCAGCGCATCGAGGAAGACACGGGCTGCGACTTGAGTCCGCATGCAATCGCACGAGACCGCAAGCTTCGGGCGCTATACGAGGATTGGCTCGAGGTGAAGAACACACCAGAAGAAAAGGCTGCTTACGAGAACTTCAAAAATTTCGTTCGGAGGGAATACTGTGTATAAGCCGAACCCTGATGAGCACTGCCCGGCACCCCAACAGTGGATTTCGAAGGACAAGATTGCGACGGTGAACCGCCGTGGTCCCATTGAAACGTACACGGAAGTAGACCGCAACACCGGCAACGTGAAGACGACCACATATGTCAAGACCACTCCCTAAGAGCAGGATACAAAGGAGGAACCGAATAATGAAGAAAGCAGCCATCTACGCACGTGTAAGCACGCCTGACCAACACTTTGAGGACTCAACTTTATGACCTCCGCAAACTTACGGCGCAGCGAGGCTTCGGGGTCGTGCAAGAATACTGCGACCGTGAAGTGTCCGGCAGCAAGGCTCGCCGTCCGGGGGTGGATACAATGATGGCAGACGCACGGCGTGGGGCGTTTTCCGTCGTGTTGGTCGCTGCGTTCGACCGGATTGCCCGGAGCACGAAGAACTTTCTTGAAATCGTCGATGAACTCAACGAACTCGGAATCGAATTCATCTCGGCGAGGGAGGCCATTGACACGAGCGGTCCGATGGGGAGGAACCTGCGCGCGATCAGATACAAGAAGAGGAGTATCAAAATTCCGCCTAGCAGGCCGCCCAACAGGATGAACGTGGTGGACTCGGCCTGAAGGCGACGCGCAGTGTCGGCCAGCCCATGCCCTAAGGCTGTGTAGCTATTGACTTCGAAATGCTCGCCCGCGGTAGATCACGACACGCCACCCATCGGGCTCTTCGAACGTCAAGCTGTCATTCTTCCAGTAGGAGTTTTCTGGAGCCACAGGCTGATAGCCGTGGTTTTGCATACGCTGCACGAGTTTGGTGTGTGCTTCCGCGTCCCTGATCTAAAGGACCAACAGGTTGTCTTTGGTTGGGGCAGGGCACGGACTACCAGCGTCGGCATGCGTAAATTCGAGATGAAGTTGATCCGCTGGCATCCCGAGGATCACGCCGGAATAACCTGCATGGTGTTCAAACTGAGAGATAATCGGGAATCTGAGGCCGTCATGATAAAACGCGACGACTTGGTCCAGCTTGTCTGTCGGTCTCGCTATTCTAATTTGCATGCCGAGAATCATCTCATGAGCTTCGAGTGATGAGCGGTGATCCATTTCTCCGGCAAAGCACTTCGACGACGCTGAACATGGCGGTGTTCGCGCCACTGCCCAGAGCTAGTGTCAGTGTCGGCATCGCCATTTGAAGCGGCCGGTTCGCAAATTTCAAGATGGCCCGATTCAGGTCAAACCTCACCGCAGCTTCGCGTGCTTAGCCTTGACTTGCTGAAGGAGGCGCATGTCCGGGTCGGCGCCCTTCCACAGCGTCAAGAAATTGTGGTAGGCATTGTCTTCTGGCCGACCGCCCATATCCAGCGACCGAATGGCAATCCTAGCGCCGACCAAATCCCACCGAGGAAACGCATGGCGAACTCGTGCGAATCGGAGACTGAATCCGCGTCGCCAGCGCGGCGGCGGTAATTCAGGAGCGATTCCAGGTCATCGTCGATCACACGGCATTCAAGGACACGGAAACGCAACTGCTCGAGCGCCGATTTGATTTCCACGCGTGTGAATTCGCGATGATGGCCGGGGTAGGTTTCCGTGTCCGCCGTGGTGTTGAAGAAATAATCGAATTCATCGTTGACGTTGCCGCCGAAGAGAAGTTTGATCCGGTTGTAGACGGATGCGTGGTTGGGCGTCAGGAGGATCAACCGGCCACCGGGGCAGAGAACGCGATGAATTTCGGCGAGGACACGTTTTGGCGAAAATGCATGATGTTCCATTACATCCGTATACGTGACGTAGTCGAATGAGTCTTGCGCGAAAGGCAGTAGCTCGCGACCGAGATCGCAGTTGTGATACTCCACGCCGCGATCGGTGACGGCTTCGCGAAATGCTTTGGCGTAAAGTCCATAATCCAGGGCTGCGGAGCGGCAGCCGAGCTGCGCCGCGTATATCGCGAGCGCGCCGAACTGTGCGCCCACATCAAGCAGCCGCGGAGTTTGATTTTCTGGAGCGTGCGCTAGGATGTACCGCAGTATTCGAATCTTTCGCCCGCCGCGGCGAAGGCTGTCGCGGATCCATTCTGCGAAATTCGGCGGGATGCGCGCGTCGCTTGCAATGGATTCGAGGACGGATTCGAGACCATTGAGCGTGGGAGGTGCCTGGGACATCGCGTGACTGGGGGAATTTTACCGTGTATTGCGTTTTCGATTTCTCGAGTCACCGGTATCGTAAATCCGGCCACCTCTGGCCGCAAGGTCCAGTCGGGCATGGATTGATGGGGCTCATACGAGTCCACCAAAGACGTGCGGCCACACCGACACGCGCCGAATCGCGAAACAAACCGATACCGGATCCGACACCAACGCTTTGAAGGCAACTCAGTACGAATGAACGATGTTCCGCGACCAGTACTTACTTCTTGGCCGTGTCTGCGTCCATATTGAGCGCCGGCTTCAATTGGCCTCGATGGCATGTGGTGCAATTAACAAGAGGGTTGCGGTCCTTGATTCCGTCGATTTTCCGTAAGTAATTAAAGATGACGTCGTGGTCCATGTCCGACATCTCCCGGGCAATCTGCTTGGCTGGTTTGTCGTCGCTGGCCCATTGGCCCGCAACGTGGTAGTGGGCGCAACTGGTGCCGAGCGACCTGCTGTAACCGAGCTGCATGATCTTCAGCAGATTTCCCGCCGGAACGCCCGTCAAGATCTTGATGTTCTTGAACACGACCTCCGCTGGTTGGTCTTCCTTGCCTGCAATCAGCTTTGAGAGCGTCGCAATTTGTTCATCATTGAATTGCTTGATGGCCTCCGGAGTCGAGGGTTCGCTGGGGACAGCGGATGCGGCGGGTTGTTTTTCTTGCTGGCCGTATGCGAGTCCGACAATAAGCAAGGATTTGGCCAACGACATCGAGAAGATTCTCATGGCGGTTCCTCGTGCTCTGTTGACGTACCAGCGTGGGATTTGTTAGCCACCCGCCCGAAACTCGTTCCTCGGTAAATTCTCGTCGGGGTGACCATGTAGCGCTTCGGCGGCCCAATTGACGTGGAAGTATGCGCAAACGATTTCGGCGGGTGACGGGCGGGCAACTTCTCAAGAAGCCGGCAAGTGATTTTCGATGTCCGGTAATTATCGGCGCTTCCTACGCTTCAGTGATACAACCTAACCTGAAGCGGCCCCTCCCCGGAGGCTATGAAATGACGGAACCGATTGCAGAAGCGTCGCCGCGTGCCAGGGCCAGGATTACCGGAGTCGTTTATTTGCTTTACTTTCTGACGGCGGTATCGGCCGAAGCCTTCGTTGGCCGGGGTCGGCTTGTTGTATATGACGCCGTCAACCTCGTCGCGTACGCGTTCTACATCGCAGTGACGCTGCGCTTCTATTACCTATTTAAGCCGGTGAATCGGAGCCTCTCCTTGCTTGCGGCGTTGTTCAGCCTCTTGGGATGCGCCAATGACGTTCTTGGCCTCTGTAACCTCGCTCCCTACAAAATCAGCTCACTAGTATTCTTCGGGCCCTATTGCCTCCTAATCGGCTTTCTCATTTTCAGGTCGACCTTCTTGCCGCGCGTTCTGGGCGTGCTGATAGCGCTTGCCGGTTTGGGTTGGCTGATCTTTCTGTTACCGCTCGCAAACTATCTGTCCACCTACCTCAAGGTCCTCGGCTTCTTCGCGGAAGCATCGCTGATGCTATGGCTCATCATGAAAGGCGTGAACGCTCAACGATGGGATGAGCAGGCCAGCGCAGCGGCCAAGTGACGAACCACCCGAAGGTAGCCCACATCCCTGATAAATGCTGCCGTCTCAACCGGTCGATGCAACACTCTTCTATTCTGTTGATCCGATTGCGTTTTTCAAGGAGACCTGATCCTTTGGGCTGCGCTCAATTAAACCTAAACACGGCAGTGTTTTCTTTGAACTAGCTCTCTCGGACGAATTTAGCCATTGAAACACCTGCAGATTGGACTTCGGGCCGGTGTTGCGTCGACCCATTGAGACCACCGCGTTTATCGGAAACTGACCGAATACCTGCTTGCCCGCTAACATTCCGCTTGTTTTTTCCACAAGCGCGGGCGTACGGTGTCGGTGAGATTGATCGCAGCGCGAGCACGTCATGAGTCGCAGCGCGATACAGAACGGGATAGGGGAGCGGCTTCTGCTGTTGGTCCTGCGTGTTCTCGCCGGTCTGCTTGGTTTCCTGCGAGTCATTCTTCACTAGGGCAGTAATTCGGTACGTGTCGATTCAACTCCTCGAATGACTTCGGCACAAATCCGTCAATGCAACCGGGGGTCGCCACTCCGTCCCGAGTAGCGATCCCCCGGCCTTGTCCGCAGGGCGCTGAATCTCCGGTGGAGGACGCCCTCGGGCAATGTTCCCCTGAGCGCTTCTCAGCAATTTTCGTTGGAAGCGATCCGCGGAGATCCTAATGCTGAGCTTCGACGAGTTTGGCAACGGCCGCCTGGACCGTCGGCGGCAATGAATTCATTTTTTTAATGTAGGCGGCGACCGTCCACAGGTCGTTGTCCTTGGCGTACGCTCCGTTTGCAAACATGCCCGACCTGCGCAGTCCGTGTTTCGCCACCCAGAAAACTTGCGCTTCAGTGTACTCGGTCCCAACCACCGGGAGTTCGGGGATGATCGGGAACAGGACAGCGCCCTTGCCATTTTCCGGTTTCCCCGGCGTGCCGTGGCAGCCGGCGCAAGCCTCGAGGTAAAATTTAGCGCCAGCGATCAGATTTTCGTTTGTCGCTTCCAGCGGGTTCGGGATTTCCGGCGCGCTGCGCCTCACGGGCGCGTGCACTGCAGAATTCATCAAATAGGTTTCGAATCGAGTTGGAGGAAGGTCGGCGCGCACTTCAGCCAGACCGAGCCTGAGGTATCCGGCAATGCCGACTGCGAGTACCAACAGTGTGGCGATCACTCCCAGAAGAAAGTTTTTCATTTTCGTGTCTCTCCTCCGTTCCGCTGATGCGCTTAGAAACTTGACGAGCCACTTCCCGCATGAGGTCACGCCTAGGAGTCGAATCCGCGCGTTGACCAGATAGACTGAAGTTACCTCGTTCCGTTAGCGACGTTGCACGTGCCCCTCCCCCGCAGTACTAGCGTGCCGACGCGGACACTCTAGAGGCATGCTCGAACGCCTTGGCTGGATCAAGCGCGTAGACCCGAGCCGATCGCTTGGGGCAAAACGAAATCTGTTCGATCCCGTGTGCGGTGGCCCGACTATCGGGGCACTAGGACGGATTAGCGCGGGCGACGCTGGTCAATCGAAGACCGTCCCCTGCGATCCCGGGTTATTGCAATTTGTTGTACTCGGCCTTGGCTTGCTGCAGGAGGGGATGTCGGGGTCGGCGTCTTTCCAAAGGCTGAGTGAATCGTCTTAGCTATCGTTCGATCAGGCGTCGCTCGCTCGTGATCCCGTGGAGATAGCCGACCAGTAGCAGGCGCAACAACACTTCCGGATCAATCGAGGGGCGCCCTGTCGTGCTGTAGAAGTTCTTCAGCTGTTCGCGCACGAAGCCAAAATCCACGTAGCGATCGATCAATCGCAACAGGTGATCTTGGGAAATCTGGTCCTCCAGGCGAAAGTAGTAGAACAGCGACTCTCTCTGTAGTTGTTGATCCATCATCGGTGGCGTTCCTCCTGAACGCCCAGCTAGCACACAAGCGCATAGTCGCTCCAGAAAATCGGTTCCTAAACCGACTTTTTCAACACTCTCATCTGCTTCTGGGCAAGAGGCATGTGGAATTTCCGGCACGTGAATCCAGGCACTTTCGAGGCGGATCACAGAAGGGTTTTTGGGCACTCCCGGCGTATCAAATGGTCGGGTGACTGGTGTCCGTAACCGAAAGAAAAGACACGATCGATGCACTTCGATTTCGCCTGAATCAATACCTGTGATTTGAAGCCATGTAGCAAGGCGTAGACGCACTCAATGTTCAGCCGAAGCGGACTTAGTGATTGGCTCGTTGGTGACGAGCAATTTCCCTCCGCTTGAAGCCACGACGTCCACATGATCGCTGCCGACCAGCCCCGTAGCGCGCTCGATGCCGCTCGTAGTCCCCACGAGGTAATAGCGCTGCGTGCCTTTCCAGAGGCGCCCGAATTCGGAATCATCCAGAAAGACGTGCGGCGCGTCCGGAGCGGCGGCGCCGTACTCCAAATTAAACCTAATTCCATTCAGGAGCAGAGGTTCCACGCCGGTATAGAAAACCACAGACGAAAATGTGTAGTAGTGGTGGTCCAGAATCAAGCCTCCCGGTGGCGATTTTGTGTACGCGTCGGCCAACGGCCGGGAGGAGAGAAAGGGATCGAACCGGATCAGGGCCAGGCGCGCGGCGTGAAAAAAAATGACCATCATCAGCGCGGACATTAGATATGCGCGCCACCCCGAGCCCCATAAATTCCCGAGCGCGCCGATCAGGAACGCGATGCCGGCGATGATCAGCGGCAGGCGCATATAGGCCATGGAATTGATCGTGAGATCCAAGGCGTGCCCGAGCGACAGCTTGTAAGCACCAGGATGCGAGGAAAGGGCCCCTGAAATATCTCCCGGAGTCGGCAGACTACGGACCTTGTAAAATATCGCGAACACACAGATTGCGGCGGCGGCGGCAATCGCGCCGAGAACGCGGGCGCCTCGCCGAATCCACGAGCCGCCGGCGGCCATCGCGGAGCCGATGATCAGGGCCAGCGCGGGATAGCAAGGCATCGAGTAATATTCCTGCGTTGTTGAGAACGTGAAGAAAACCAGGAGGAATCCCGTCCAACAGAGCGCCAGCAGGCGAGTTTGCCCGGCACGATCAACGGGTTTGTAGGGGAGCTTGACGGCCGCCGGCAGATAAACGCTCCACGGAAAAAGCCAGAGGAAGTGGAAGAGCCAAAAGTATAGGCGCGGAACGGTATTGTAGTCGCGCGGATAGCGGCGATTCAGAAACCGCAGCAGCTGTTCGTTCACAAAATAAAACCACAGGAAGCCGTGATATTGGCCCGGGCCGCTATGCAGCGTCCAGGCGAAGTACGGTGGGTTACGCAGCGTGGCCAGGATGTGCCAGGGCAAGGCGATGGCGGCCGCGACCAACAAGCCGCTTAGAGGATGCAGCCGCCGCCAAGTGGCCCGCTGAAACAGCTGCCGGGTGAGCGCCAGGTAGATCAGCGACGCCCCGATCGGAAATACCATCGCGACGAGGCTCTTGAGAAGCAATCCAGTGCCCAAGCTGGCTGCCAGAATCGTGGCCCACAGATAGGGGCGCTTTTCTTCGGGATCGAGAGCGCGAAGAAAGGCCCACATCGCGAGCGTGATCGTGAACGTGAGCATGACGTCGGGAATTTGTACGCGGGTGAACAAAAATAGCCCGACGCAAGTTCCTACGCACAGCCCCGCATAAAAGCCCGCCCGCTTTCCGAAAGCCCAAATCCCAAAGGCAGTCGTAAGCAACGCCAAAGCGATCGCAGAAAGCGCCACAGGAAGCCTGGCCACCAAATCGGCGACGCCGAAAATCTTGTAGCAGATGGCAATTAGCCAGTAGATCAGCGGCGCTTTCTCGAGATACAGAACGCCATCAATTCGCGCGGTCACCCAATCGCCGCTGGTTAACATGGTTTTGGCAATCTGTGCTTGGACGGAATCGACATCATCGACCAACGAAGGAGGCGAAACGATGCAAGCGAGATAAATGGAGGCCGCGATCAGGCCAACCACGGCGTAATAGCGCCACAATCCATCCGCGTGCGAAGCCGCATTCTTCCTCATGCCTGGATTCTCTCACGCGCCGGTTTCATCGTCCCCAGGAAAACGTGCAGAAGCCGGGTTCTGCGCGCGAGCGATCCATCCAAACACTTGAGGTGTACCTGGCATCGTAGATTCGGGTGTAGAGTCTCGATCAGGTGGACCATCGTATGCGATTGCTGCTTGTAGAAGATGATGCGGCCATTGCGGGATTCCTCAAACGGGCCTTAGCGGAATCCGGATACCAAGTGGATACAGCCAGCGATGGCAAAACGGGACAGCTTAGAGCCTTGGAAGGCATCCACGATGCATTCATTATAGATCTCGGGCTTCCCGACATTGATGGATTGGACTTGATTGGGAGGTGCCGAGCCCAAGGCATATCCGCCCCCGTGTTGATCCTTTCGGCGCGCCGTTCCGTAGACGAACGAGTAAAGGGATTGGAGCAGGGCGGAGACGACTATCTGACGAAGCCATTCGCCCTCGCGGAACTGCTCGCGAGAGTGAGAAATCTCCTGCGCAGATCTTCCACGCCACAGAATGACACGGTACGGTTACAGGTTGCTGACTTGCAACTCGATCTTGTGAGTCACGAAGCTCGCCGTGGCGATCACGTGCTCCAATTGACGCCTCAGGAGTTTTCGCTGTTGGAATATCTTTGCCGGAACGCCGGGCGCGTAGTCACCCGCGCTATGATTCTGGATCACGTCTGGCGCATGCGAATTGATCCCAGCACAAACGTAGTTGATGTCCATATCTATCGCCTACGCACCAAAGTGGACCAGGATAAGTCCATTCCGCTCATCCACACGATCCGTGGCGTCGGATACGTTCTTAAACATGCCTAAGTTTTTGCAGGCTACGGCAGCTTGGCGCATATCGACCTGGACGACTGGGGCGTTCGCCCTCGGAACGGCGCTGGCGTTTTCAATTGTCTACTTCCTTGTTGCCAAGGCGATTCAGGATCGTAGCGACGCGTGGCTGAGTGGTGAAGCGGAAGTCCTTGCGCGGGTTTCTGCCGATACCCCCCAAGATAATCTGTATAACAGAATCGTTGGAGAGGTAGCCGAACTTGCGACGCAGGAATTGCCGGATGAGCGTAATGCGCGTGGCCAAAGGCTGAATTCCGTGTTCTTCCTGGAAGGCGATCCAAATAGCGCTGAAAAGCCCCTGTGGGTCGGACCGGGCGAAGAGGATGCATTTCTCAAGGCAATTCAGCAAACTAGACCCGTTCCCGGTATTCCGCAGTCTATAAAAGTAGAAGGATGGCCGACAGCATTCCGAGTCGTCGCCCGACATGAAAGCGGGCGAACGATCTACCTTGGACTCTCAACTCGTGGTGCCGAGCATCTCCTTGGCACGTTGACTCGTCGCTTCCTGATATTATGGGGAACCACGGTCCTCATGGGTTTCCTGATCTCGTACATGAGCGCCCGTCGTACTCTCCTGCGCGTTCAACGCATAACCGATACTGTCGCGCGAATCGGGAGCGAGGACTTAAGGGAGCGATTGCCTCAACCCGTCAATTCCGATGAGATCTCCCGATTGGCAGAAACTTTCAATCACATGTTGGATCGCATTCAGTCGTCCGTAGACGAGCTTCGCTCCGTAACCGACGCGGTGGCTCACGATCTGAAAAGTCCGATAACTTCGATTCGCGGTGCGCTGGAATCGGTGCTATCCAGTGAGCCGAATGACGGGTGGCATGATTCGGTCGGTGACGCAATCGAAGGTCTTGATAGGCTCTTGAGGGCACTGGACACCACACTAGACGTTGCAGAAGCACAAGCTGGCGCACTTCACCTCGATCGCGGTCCAATTGACCTCTCTGCTGTTGTGAGGCAACTCGTCGATTTTTACCAGCCAGCTATGGACGAACGCCATCACGAATTGGTGGTTGATCTTGAGGATCACGTCGTCGTGGACGCGGACTGGCGTTTGTTGAATCGCGTGCTGAGCAATCTGATCGAGAACGAAATCGCTCATTTACCCGTAGGATGCCAGATTACGATTCGGCTGCGTTCTCGGGAGGGATCAGCAACGCTGGTGATCGAGGACAATGGTCCAGGATTTCCACCTGAGATCACCTCCCGAGCGTTTGAACGTTTTGTCAGAGGGAAACACTCCCACGGGCATGGTCTCGGACTTGCTTTCGTGGATGCGGTTGTACGGGTACATGGCGGCACTGCCACGATCTCCGATGGCCCAGCAGGCGGTGCCGCCGTAACTCTTTCGCTGCCCGCGAGTGTGCTCCACGCCGCATAAACCGTGCTTTGGCGCTACTTTCCAAACAATTTCTTGCGCACGTCGGGCCAAAACTCCTTTCCCACGTTGAAAACAGCGTCGAGCGCTATCTGTTGTCCCCACTTATCGGCGGTATTACCGAAAGAGCGGTCGGCAGCAGGGTAGTAGGCATTGGATATCCCCGCGGCCACGGCATTTCCAGCAAGCTCCGACGTGTTGAAGTGCTCGCGGCCATCATCGCCGAGGGTTATAAACTCCCTGCTCAAGGCGTACCCTGTTCGTCTCCAAAACCCCCCATACCCTCTTACGAAATAGCGAGGATCTTGGTGAAGCGCAATCGGGAATAGACCCTCAGTCATGATGTTACCGATTGCTTGATCGGCGAATGCCCCTCCATAGTATTTGGCAAACCCTTTCGCACCTCCGGCAAAGGAAGGATATTGCCGCTGCGCCATCTCCACGCCGGCAAATACGCCAGCAACTAGGAAAGCCGAAGGATCAAAAGAATCATCGAGCGCAACTTTCATCTTTGCGCCCGGTGTCAGCGGTTTGAATTGCGTCGAGTTCTCGTCCGACCGATAGTTGGGTATCACCCAAAGGATGTGATTTTTACTCGGTTCATGCTGCGGGCCCGTCTGCTTAGGATTTGGCTGAGGGGCTTGGGACTGAATCGGCCTCGGCGCATCGGGTAGAGGTGATACTTCTTGACCCATCGCAGCTAGGGCCGCAAAAAAGATTCCAATGACGATAAGCGGGTAGTAACGCACCTTCGTGAAGGGGCACAGGATCAGGATCCGCACCGTCAGTTTGATGCTGGGTCAGCCATGGCCAGAACTGAGATGAACAAGTTGTCATCGCAGAGATGCCGCAAAGTCATTTTTGATTGATAGTGTTTCATCTAG
>CAVVLE010000015.1:0-9325 GCA_963748865.1 uncultured Acidobacteriota bacterium
CAAGATCGTCCGATACGAAACATTCGAACCAGCGCAAATACCTGAGTCCGCCCAGCGCCTGGCAAGGGAGACATATGCAAGCACGATCCCAGCTCGTTTCGGAGTAGGCGTCTGTGCCTTGAACAGCAATTCCGCCGGCCAACCGAAATACTCAGTCCTAGTAGCCACCTACCTATCTGGCTCAGCAAGCTTCTGGCGAACCTTCGATTAGTTGCACGACACAGTTCTTGCATCTCTCCGGGCCAGACAATCTCAAAGAATCCGTCTCGCTGGCGCGGAGCCCCATCTATGTATCAGGCGAAGATCGATAGCGATCAGCTGTACTGGTTGCCCGCTGCACGCGTTGACGCTCAATGGTCATTTACTTCGCGATTTCTTAGCGTTCTCTAGCAGGCTGGATAAGCAGGGCGCGCTATCGAATACCTTCAATGCCCGCTCGCCTTCGTATTTTTCAACACTCATAAAGCGCATACCGGCCGCGCTCACTTCCAATTTGCGAAGCGCATCGTGTCCTTTGCGAAGGTCCGGGTTTTCATCCTCCGAGTCCCTGTGCACGTTCACCCAGGAAAGCGTTGGCTCCTCGCCTGGACTGGAGAACATCATGAGCACGGACGGCGGCTGATCGAACTGGAAGGAACCGAACCGATAGGTCAGCACCCGATAGTTGACGATGTTTCCCCGGCCGCAAGCATTGATGATCGTCTGCATGTCTAGGCTCGCGAGCACTTTGTCGGCCTGTTCCGGTGACACTCCTCCCGGACGCAGTGATGTGCAACCGGACAGAAGCGCAATACCGAGGAATATTCCGGCCGCGAGTTTTGGGGCTAGCTTCATGCGGGCCAACCGCATGTTACACGATTTCGTTTTTCGCAGTGCACGGTCCATTCGATAAAATGCGCCGCGAGCCTGCCCACGCAGAGATGGACACTGCGCGGTCAGGTCAACTCGCGAATCTTCGGCTCCGTTCCGCCAAAAAGAATCAGCGCGTCGGCAGATTCATCGATTATGTGACGCCAGCGCGTTGCACACGCTGCCGCCCCAGATAAAACAGTCCAACTCCAATTCCCACTAGCGCCACCATAGCAATCACAATTTTCGCTACTGCCAGAATCTTGTGCGGCTCTTCGGAAGGCGGCACGAGCGACAACACGATCGTCACCACCGAAGTGAGGAAACCCAGCGTGCCCACGAAATACGCGACGCGCTTTCCACCAGGGATTCGAATTACGTCCGTCGCGGCCGGCTCGCGCTGCAAGCGAATCAGCGCCGCAAATAAATACAGATACGGAATGAAATAGGTGATGATGCCCATGCTCACCAGCACCTCGTACGCGCCGTAAACGCTCGCGCCCGCCTGCCCCAGAAAGATGAATACAATCGCGCACGCCGCCTGCGTCAGCAACGAGACATGCGGGCTGTGCCAGCGCGGGTGCAGCTTTCCGAATGCCGGGGGAAGATAGCGATCGAGACCCGCCACAAACGGCATTCGTCCGCACGCAGCAAACCAAGCGCCCAACGCCCCGAGATTGCTGATGGTGATGAGCACTGCCGTCACGTTGGAGAGACCACCGAGCCCAATTTTCTGCGCAGCGTGCGATGTCGCTTGCATAATCCCCTGAAGCCCGCTCAGTTCGCTCGCGGGCAGCGCCACAAGCATCGCCACGCTGCCGAGGATATAGCCCGTAGTGACCACCACGCCGGCGATGATCAGCGCGCGCGGCATGTTGCGCCGCGGATTCTCGACTTCATCGCCGAGACACGATGCCGCTTCACTTCCTCCCAGGGCGAACACGATCGTGGCCCAGAACAGCACGTCCTGAAAATGCGCGTGCGGCACCAATTGCGACGGCGCGAACGATGTCGCCGAGCCAAATTTCCGCCAACAAACGATGCCGATGAAATAAAGAATCCCGATCGGAATCCAGGTCCCGATCCCGCCGGCGTTGTGCACCCATTTCCCGACCGAAAGCCCGAGGACATTCGTCACTGTGCCCAGCAAAATTCCGGACAGCGCAAACAAAATGAAATAGAGTTTGCTGTTCTGCAGATGATTCCAACTAGCCGGTCCGATAAACAGCGCATTACTGGCCGCGAAATAAAGGATGGAAGGAAAATAGGGAATATTGCTGGTCCAATACATCCAGCCGGACATAAATCCACCGAAATCACCGAAGGCTTTCTTGCTCCAAACGTATAGCCCGCCTTCGTTCGGATAACGCGAGGTAAGCTCGATCACCGCAAGCGCGAGGGGCAGATAAAACGCGCACCAAGCCATCAGCCAGATGACCACGGCGCTCGCACCCGCCGTAGCCGCCGTGGCAATCCAGCGCAAACTGATGCCCGTAACGATGTAAAAAAAGAGAAGGTCTCGAAAACCCATCACGCGGCGCGGACGGTTCGAGACCTCGTTTTCCGGCATGCTACCTCGCACCAGGCGAAGTCAAACGGCCGCGCCATAATGCAACGGGAAGCAATGAAATGCGAGAGTGTTCACCAAGCGCGAAATCGCGCAATCCGAACGTAGGGTCCGGTCTTCAGCCGGACCTCTTCGGGCAAGATCAACCCATAATCATCATATGTCGCGCACTCAGCTCACTTCTTATCGTGCCCATAATATTCATAAGCCGACATAGCCTTCTCTCCGCCCTTCTTCCACACCCGCGTATCCTCCGGCAATTTCCCAAGCACGCGCGCCATCTCGCGAATATGCGAAGCCACAGCCCCGCAACAAGCCCCGATATAATTGACGCCGATCTCGCGAGCCTTAAGCGCGTAATCCGCCATCTCTCCGCGGCTAAGTTGATAGGGATCAAGTTGCGTTGGAAATGCCGGCAAGCTGGTGAAGTCGGGATTCTTGTCGGTCGTGCGAAAAGCCACAGGCTGGCACGCCAGATAAGCGCTAACGGCCGTGCGCATCTCCGCCATTAACGGCAGCGTATGCTCCGGGCTGCGCAGGCAATTGATGCCGGTAATGTCAGCTCCCGCATCGATCAGCGCCTTGGCGCACTCCGCCGGGGTCTTCCCTTCAGGCGTTTTCGGTTCGATTTCGAAGCACATCGTCACCATCACGGGCAATCCGGTTTTCTTGGCGCGTTCAACGCAAAGCAGCGCCTCGCCAAGATACGAAAACGTCTCACCGATAATGAAATCAATCCCTTCACTGACTTGCACGTCCAGTTGCTCATCAAAAAGTTTGCGCACGCGGTCGTGCGAGGCTTTGTCGCCCGGTTCGTACATCCAAGTCAGGCTCAAATTTCCAGCGACCACGCAGCGATCGCCGGCCACCTCTTTGGCAATTCGCACCGCCGCGCGATTCAAATCCGCCAGCCGATCTTCGAGTCCAACGGTAGCCAACTTGTCGCGGCTGGCATAAAAGGTGAGCGCCTGAAGCACATCCGCCCCCGCCTCGCGAAATTCCACATGCAATTCGTGCAACGCCTCCGGATAAGTCAGCGCCACCTCCGGCGTAAACGGCCCGGCGCGTACCCAACCGCGCTTCTCCAACTCCAGCAAATATCCGCCGTCGCCAAGCACAGTGCCCTCTCTCAATCTCTGCATAATTCCCTTTTTCATATCTACCCTCCACAACCAAAGAAGGCGTTGTCATCCTGTGTCCCGACGCACTTCGGCGCCTAGGGATCTAAACGTCAACTCGCTCAAGCCATTCCGCGCTTCAAATCTTTTAGCACCTGATGCGCCGCGTTATATCCCGGCGCGCCCGTAACTCCGCCGCCCGGATGCGCGCCAGCCCCGCACAAATACAGCCCCGCAATCGGCGTGCGATACCGCGCCCAACCCGGCACCGGCCGCATAAAAAAAAGCTGCTCCAGCGAAAGATCGCCGTGAAAAATGTTCCCCTCGGTCAGTCCATAAGTGCGCTCGAGATCCAGCGGCGTCAAAACCTGCCGCGCCAAAATCGCCTCCGGTACATTCGGCGCGTACTGGCCAATTATTTTCACCACGCGATCGCCCAATAACTCGCGCTGCTGGTCCCAATTTCCATCGCGCAGCTTGTAGGGCACATACTGCACGAAACAAGTCATGATGTGCTTTCCCGCCGGCGCGAGCGTATCGTCCACATTCGAAGCCACCACGCAATCCACCCACAACTCCTCGGGCAAGTCCCCGAACTTCGCGACGTCATAGCAGCGCTGCGCAAATTCCAGCGAAGGCACTAGAGTAAAAAACGAGCGCTGCGGCGCCGGCCAATCACGCGGCATGCCCTTTACGCGCGGCTCTTCGCTCAAAACGAAATTCACTTTCGCACAAGGTCCGGCCATCTTGATTCCACCGATGGCGCGCCGGAATTCCGCATTCAATTCGCTCGATTCGACCAACTGCAAAAAGGTGCGCTTCGGATCCGCATTGGAGAGCGCGAGCTTCGCTCGAATCTCCGTTCCGTCCTCAAGGGTGACGCCGCGCGCACGCCCATTCCGCGTATCAATCCGCGCGACTGCCGCCGACACGCGAATCTCCGCTCCGAATTTCCGCGCCGCGGCGGCCAGCGCCTGCGTGATCGAACCCATGCCTCCAATCACGTGCCCATAAAATCCCTGAATCTCGCCATCACCGCCGCTCAAAAGATGAAACAACAATCCCAGCGCCGATCCATTGTCGTAAGGCCCGCCATGCTTCCCATAAACATTGTTCGCCAGGATCAGAGTTTTCATCTTCTCCGTTTCATAATTCCGGTCGAGAAACTCGCCCAGGCTTCCCGTAAAAAACGAAACGAATTCCGCGATCTCCTCCCCAGAAATTCCGCGGAACCTCCGTCCGGCGCGCAGCAGTTCCATCCAACCGCCAATTCCATCCGAGCCCACTTGCGGCGGCGGCTCCAGAAAAAATGGCTGCAGATAGCGCGCCAGTTTTTTCAGCTTGTCGTCCACGCGCGCAAAAGTCTCTGCGTCACGCACCGAAATTTTCCGGAATTCCTGCAAAGCGCGTTCGCGTTCAGCCCACCAAGGCAAGACCGTATCGTCAGGAAACGCGACCAGAATCGACGGATCGCAAGGCACCATCCGCAATCCATGCGCGCCGAGATTCAAATCGCGGATCACGGTGGGCCGCAACATGCTGGCAATGTAAGAAGTCGTAGAAGCGCGGCACCCCGGCGCGATTTCCTCCGTCACGCAGCAGCCGCCGACAATTTCGCGCCGCTCCAGCACCAGCGTGCGCAGCCCGGCGCGCGCCAGATACGCCGCCGCAGTCAGCCCGTTGTGTCCCGCGCCGACCACAATCGCGTCGTAAATTGGTTGGGTTGCCGGGCCCACCACAGTCTTGACCCTCAGTCAGAATCTTGTTGCCAGCGTGACATAATCATATTACATTGCGCCTTTGACGCGTTTTCTACCGCGTGACTTCAGGTCAGCAATGACTCATAAACCGCAACCCGCTCCCTTTCCGCCCCCGCCGCGCAGCGAGCTACTCGCGCGCCCGCGCCTGGAGGCCAAACGCGCCCGCATCATCGAGACCGCCATGCGCCATTTCGCCGAGCATGGCTATCACAACGCGCGAATCGAAGATCTCGCTGATGAATTGAACGTCGCCAAAGGCTCCATCTTTCAATATTTCGGCAGCAAGGCCGGCCTGTTTCTCGAGGTGTACAAAAAGGCCGCTCGTTCATTCGCCAAATATCTCGATTGCCCCGCCCCCGTGCGCGAAAAGGGATTTTTCGAAGTTCTGCGCTACTGGCTCGTGCGCACCGAGCACATGCTGCACGAAGACTGGATTCCCTATCGCGTAGTGCTCGTAGGAAATTACGGCGTGGATCTAGCGCTCAAACGCGAGATCAATCGCTTCCTAATCGCCGAAGATCCCTACGGCAGCGCCGCGGTCGTGCGCTTTGCCCTTGCGCGCGGCGAAGTGCGCACCGACGTCGATCCCGCGCTGATCGCCTCGATTCTCGAATGGACCGTCGAACGCTTTCAGGATGCGCTGCTCACCGAAGAGTTAGACCCGGGCCTCTTTCCGCATCCCGGCGATCAGGAAAAAAATAAAATTCGTATCCAGCAGTTTCTCGCGGTGCTGCGCGGCGCCATCGGCCCGCGCTCGACGCGCGCGCATCACCCCGATTGATCAGCGGGGAGTAGCGAACACGGAGCACATCATCATGGATCAAACCGTCCAAGAAATTCTCGCCATCTACGACGACAAGGCCTCACTCAGCGACGCGCACACGATTCCCGCCCCGTGGTATTTCGACGAACGCATCGCCGATCTCGAACGCCGCCGCGTCTTTGGCAAGACCTGGCAAGGCGTAGGACGCATCGATCAAGTCGCCAAGCCCGGCCAATTTTTCACCATCCAGGTTGCCGGCGAGCCGATCGTCATAGTGCGCGGCAATGACAATGTTCTGCGCGCCTTCTTTAATGTCTGCCGCCATCACGCCGCCGCGGTCATGACCGAACCCCAGGGCCAAGCCCAACATCTCCGCTGCCCCTATCATGGCTGGACTTACGGCCTCGATGGCGCGCTGAAAGGCATGACCGAATTCGAGGGCGTCTGCCAGTTCGAGCGCTCCCAAAACGGCCTGGTTCCGATCCGCGTAGAAACCTGGGAGAACTTCGTCTTCATCAATCTGGATCCCAAAGCCGAACCGCTCGAGAAATTTCTAGGCGGCCTGGTCAAGCGCGTTAAGCCGCTGCAACTCGGCAAGTTGCAATTCTTCGAACGCCGCAGCTACGAACTGAAATGCAATTGGAAGGTGTACATCGACAATTTTCTGGACGGCGGCTATCACGTCCCGCATCTCCACAAAGGCCTAAATAGTGTCCTCGAATACGTCAACTACGCCATCGAAAATGAAGACCGCTTCTGCCTGCAATCCAGCCCGCTGAAGGATTCGCACGAAGATGCCGACGCCTCCGCCACGCGCAAAGGCGAGATGGCCTACTATTTCTGGCAATACCCCAATTTCATGGTGAACTGGTACGAAGGCTATCTGGATACCAATCTAGTTCTGCCGCTTGCCCAAGATCGCTGCCTGGTAATTTTCGATTTCTATTTCGAAAAAACCGACGACCAAGCCGCCGACTACAATCGCCAAAGCATAGCCGTAAGCCACCGAGTCCAAGAAGAGGACGTCGACATCTGCGAAGCCGTACAGCGAGGCCTGAATTCCCAAGCCTACATAGCCGGCCGCTTAAGCGTAAGAAGAGAAGCCGGCGAACACCTGTTCCACAAGCTCCTAGCCGCCGACCTGAAACGCACAAGTAGCGCCGGCGTCTCTGCCGGCATCTGACGACCACAATTCACGCAACGAGCAACAATCAAGCGCGGACGACACCCCAATCATTGTGCATTGATTGACGTCGACTTCCGCCCACGAGCTACGTACCTGTTGAACCCGAATTCGTCGGATGCCGGCAGAGACGCCAGCGCTACTGACCTGTGTCATAATCCGCGCATATCTCAACCCGGAGGCCACCATGTCCGCCACGCAAACCCGCAATCTAAATTTCCCACGCCCGCCGCAATTCGCCACCCTCGCCGAAGAGCGCCGTCATCGCAAAGAACGCCTGGCCGCCGGCTTCCGCATCTTCTCCAAATTCGGCTTCGACGAAGGCGTAACTGGCCACATCACCGCACGAGATCCGGAACTAACCGATCATTTCTGGGTCAATCCCTTCGGCGTGCACTACAGCGAAATCCGCGTTTCGAATCTGATGCTGGTAAATCACAAAGGCGAAGTCGTCGAAGGCAAGCACCCGCTCAACGGCGCCGCCTTCGCCATTCACTCGCAAATCCATCGCGCCCGACCCGACGTAATCGCGGCCGCCCACGCGCATTCGCTGTACGGCAAAACCTGGGCCTCGCTAGGCCGCCCGCTCGATCCCATCACCCAAGACGCCTGCGCGTTCTTCGAGGATCACGCCGTCTTCGCCGATTTCACCGGCGTAGTCTACGAAACCTCCGAAGGCGAGCGCATAGCGAAAACCCTGGGCGAGAAGAAAGCGGCCATCTTGCAAAATCACGGCAATCTAACAGTAGGCCGCACGGTAGACGAAGCCGTCTGGTGGTTCGTGACAATGGAAAGAAGCTGTCAGGCGCAATTGCTGGCCGAAGCCGCAGGCAAACCAATCTCAATTGATCGCGAAAACGCGCTGTTAACCCGCAATCAGGTAGGCACCCACGAAGCTGGCTGGTTCCAATTCCAACCGCTCTGGCAAATGATCACCAAGGCCCAGCCCGATCTGTTCGACTAAGTAGCGCCTTTATAGGGGCGGGCCTTCAGTCGCGCCCGCAGTTCGGTCCGCTTGTGTCGGCCTCTGCCGCTTGCTGCGCCCGATTCTTGGCCGCCTGCGTCTGGATTGTTCACCCACCCTTAATCAAAAATCACCGTCTTATTCCCATAAAGCAAAATCCGGCTCTCAATATGCCAACGCACCGCGCGCGACAACACCACCTTTTCCAAATCCCGCCCCTTCTGAATCAAATCCTCCAAGGTATCCCGATGCGAAATGCGCACCACATCCTGCTCGATAATCGGCCCATCATCCAAAACTTCCGTAACGTAATGGCTGGTAGCTCCAATTAATTTCACTCCGCGCTGATAAGCCTGATGATGCGGCTTGCCCCCCACGAACGCCGGCAAAAACGAGTGATGAATATTAATGATGCGATGCGGAAAATGCCGGATGAAATCCGAAGAAAGCACCTGCATATAGCGGGCCAGCACAATCAAATCAATCTTCAGCGGCGCCAGCAAATCCAACTCGCGCCGTTCTGCCTCGGCCTTGTTCTCTTTCGTAACAGGCACAACCTGCAACGGCACGCGATAAAAATCCGCCAAAGCCTGCACATCGGGATGATTGCTGACGATTAAAGGAATCTCGCAGGCCAATTCTCCGCTGCGATGCCGGTAAAGCAAATCCGCCAAACAGTGATCGTATTTCGAAACGAAAAGCGCGACGTTAGGCCGCAGGCTAGAAGAAGCCAAGCGCCAATCCATAGCGAATCTTTCTGCGATAGGCGCAAATTGCCGCGCAAAATCCCCAATCTCGATGGCGAAATCCGCGAGGTCCCACTCCACGCGCATCAAAAAAAGCCCGGAATCCTCATCCTGGTGTTCGTCCGCGTGCAAAATATTCCCGTTATTGCGAAAAATAAAATCCGCAATAGCAGCATTAAGCCCCTTCCGATCCGGGCAGCTAATCAACAAAATCGCGCTATTTTTTGATCGCATTAAAGTAACGCCGGTTTACGCTGAGTTGCGAAGGCTTCCCCGCCGGCATCCGACGACCGCAAGGTAACAACAACCAGCAGACCCACGCGGAGCGTTGCCAAACCACCTCGACGGGCAATCAGCGCTTAGACTGCAACAATC
>CAVVLE010000016.1:0-17982 GCA_963748865.1 uncultured Acidobacteriota bacterium
ACGTGCTTGTTCAGCCGCACGATGGTGTAAGCCTGTTCGATTTGAATGATGCCGGCGACTCTGTCGCTTGATCGCGCAGCGCGTGTACCACCGCCGGATCCAGCTCTCACGCGCTCAACCAATTTGTGGTCGCCCATTACTACCCGGTAGTCATCGTCGGAGATTTTTTCGGCCAGCAGCCCGAATTCCTCGTATGTCTTCGTCTCGCCTTGGCCTGCCGCAACGCGTCTTCAGCGCGCCGGCGTCCCTCTTTCGCTTGTTCCGCAGTGGGATTCTGTGGCGGGAGAACGGAGATCGTCTGAAACGCAAACGATTCCGGGTACTCAAACCGTGACGGGTTTTTGTCGTAGTAGTCCTTCAGCTCGGCATCCGACACGCTCGATTTTTGATTCACTTCGATCTTGAGCAACGCGTCGATCAACAGCGAGCGGCGCACCCGTTCGCGCACCAAATCTTCCGGAGTCGCTGAATTCCGTGTGCACGAACTCCTGATACTGGCTGGGCGAGGCAACGGTGCCCGCGGAATTCTTCTTCTGCCTTCTCCAACTTCGCGGCCGGCACCGTCATTCCCCGGCGCAAGGCCTCCTGGTACACCAATTCTTCGAAGACAATCATTTTCATCGCGCCGTCCCGGATGTTGTCCACCATTTCCTTCGGGAAACCGCCATTGTGTTGGCGCGCGTAAGGGAAGATTGCGTACATCTCGGGCGCAGCAGATCGCGATCGGTCAGTACGGTGCCGTTCACTCGGGCAACCGGGCGGCCCTCCGCCTGAATGCGAATGCTCTGCGACGTCGATTCTTGGGTGGGTGCTGTGGAAGAGGCGACTTGCGCTTGCGCCGGCGAAGAGCGCTGCCAGTACTAACATGCCGATATAAAACGAAAACCTCATGGCGTCTTCGGGCTACTGCATTTTGAAAACGAGGGGAGAGATTTTCGCTCTCCCCTCATCCGTTGAAGTTAGAAAGTGGTCCCAGCCGTTCCGTTGTTCGATTCGTTCGCTTCGCCGCCATGGCACTGACGGCAAAACTGCGCGTTTTGATTCGAACCAGCGGTGGTTGAGCCCGGGTTGTACGGCGCCCGGATGAAAAACATCGTCTGGTAGTAGCCCGAAGGCAAACCAGTGCTTGGGCCATTGGTCACCTTCACCACGTTCATCAGGTGCTGGTTGTGGCACGTCGTGCACATGACTACGGGTGAGGTGTTGTTGTAATTCCCCGGCTGAACGAAGAAGCCATAGTTCTGAATAAACCTGGCAAAATTCGTTCCAGACGGGACGTTGATCGCGCCAGCGGTAATAGTGCAATCCCAGTTGTACTGCCCGCCGCAGCCAATTACAGCGTTCAGTCCTACCGGGTGGTCGTTGAGATAACCCAAACTGTCGGCTCCAATTAACGTCGGAATCGAGTTGAAGGTCCCGTAAGTCGGGGGAAGCGTCTCATAGACCATATTCTTCATCATCGCGCCCGTTGCATAGTTGCCGTCGTGGCAACTGAGGCAGGTTAGAACCCCTAATACATCGGGCGTGCTGGCGGTCAGGCTGGCAGGCAGAGTCTCGACGTAAAACGAACCGGCTCTGGACTGTCCAGTGTTGATGACCTTGTTGTACAGGTTGCCGACGTCCTGGCCCCACAGCGCAACAGCTCCGGCATTCGGATCGCCGGATTTGTTCGCGCCGTTACCAGATGCTCCGCTGTGCGGAGCATGGCAAGCTGCACAGCCACGGCCATAGTTAAGGTGGGCGCCGAGGACGTCAGTCGACGGCGAAAAGCCGGACTGAGCTGCAGCGATACTCGCTGAACCCAGTACGACTAATAGGGCGATTACAATCCTCTTCATTTGCCTACCTCCAAACCGTGTTGCAACACGTTACTCCTGTTCTACTACTCCACTTCTAGGTACGAGAGCCGGCCGAGTTGGCTTTCTTCACCCGTCTCTCTTCTTGGCTGTCCCAAGACAGCCAAAAACTCTTGGCGGCCCGCTACTGCGCCGCGGAATCTTGCGCCTTGGCTGACGGCGCGTCTTTCGGCGACGCAGAATCAGCCGGCTTCGGCGCGCTTTGCTCCGGCGCCGCTTCGCGGCGAGCCCTCTCGGCTTCCGCTTGTGCATCTGTCACGTACTGAAACATCTGCATGCGGCCCGGATATTGCTCGGTGGTAAAAACGTGGTTCTGCTTGTCAATGGCGATGCCCACCAGCGCTTCGAACTGCCCGGGGAAATGTCCGTGTCCGCCGAGCCAGGTAAGCAATTGCCCTTCCCGGTTGAACACTTCCACGCGGTCCTGATACTCGTCCGCGACCCAAATGTGCCCGTCGCCGTCGATGGCTATACCTTTCGGCCGGGCCAAGTAACCCGGGCCGTCGCCGTGCTGCCCGAACATGCCGATGTACTTCCCGTCCGCATCGAAGATTTCCACGCGGTTATTCATCGTGTCGGTGACGTACACGTTGCGGTCCTTGTCCAACGCCACGTTCGAGGGCGCGCCAAAATCTCCCGGCGTCGTCAGCCAGTGATTCTTTCCGGTCGTTCCCATCTTGCGGATCAGCTTCATGGTGTCCGCGTCGAAAACAATCACCTGGTCTTGCTGCGTATCCACCACATACAAAAAGCGGTTCTCGCTATCGATCGCCAGCCCCACCGGATCCACGATCTCTTTGTCGATCTGGTTGACCACTTCGTGCTTGGAGTTGAAGACCAACACCCGATGCAGCTTGCCGTCGGAGACGAACAGGCGATCGTCATCGTCGATCGCCAGGCCGTTGATCAGCCCGAAGCGCGCTTCGTAACCGTTACGGATCAGTTGCACGTCGCGCGTATCCGTGTTGAATATGAAGACCGCGCCCACCTTCTGGTCCGCCACGTATACCAGCCCCTTCGAATCAATGGCTATTCCGTACGGCCCGATCAACTGGAACGGGAAGGTCTTGGCGTCGTATTTCTCGCTCTGCGGCTGCGCCCCGGCCAGACGATCCATCCAACTCGCCTTTTTCTTTTTCGGCACCGCCGTGGTGTCTATCTTTTCCCCTGCAAAGTAGTTCAGGTAACGCACCCGCGCGATGGACGGCGGGCTTGGCCACACCAGCTTCGAGATATCGATCTCCACCTTCGTCGTGGTCGGCTGCTCTGCGTTGGCATCGGCCTTTTTTTTCTTGTTCTTCTGAGCAAAGCTGGCCAGCGGCGACGCGATCAAGAGAGCCAGCAAAATTGCCAGCGCCGCTCTGTTTCCGCCATTCGATCTTGTCGAGCTCTCTCGCATTGCGTTGCTCCGCATCACCGGCTCATATCAATCCGGTTTTTGTGGCACGTGTCGCAGAACGCCATATTGTTTTCCTGGTCTTTCACCAGCAGTCCGGCATGCAGCGATGCGTGCGGCTGGTGGCAGGTCAGGCAGCTCAGCGCGAAACGCACCTTGGTGACGTCTTTCGGATCGGGCACATCCGCAACCGGATGGCCTTCCACGGGATGGCCGTACCCAAATTTCAGCGGCAGAATCGGAACGCGATTCTTCTTGTAGTAATCATCGGGGAGTTTCACGCTGCCGTTGAAAATGGTCAGCACGTGCTCCGCTTCCAGTTTCTGCGGCACGGAGTCCGGTCCGTGGCACTCGGTGCACAGCGCGTTGCCCTGCGCCCGCAGCAGATGATCCATGTCATTGCCGTGCGGCTCGTGGCAAGTCGCGCAGCCCTGCTGGAACGCCGGCTGGTGCAGCACGGCCTTCTTTCCTTCATCCGCTTGCGCCACATGGCAGCCCAGACAGACATTCACCGGGTCCGGCTTCGGCAAGCCCGGCGAACTGCTGGCATGCGGATTGTGGCAATCAGTGCAATCTCCCTGCGCCCCCGGATGCTGCACTTTCGCGCTCTCGATTTGCTTCACTTTGTCGGCATGGCAGGTGGAGCACAGTTCCTTCGCCGACGCTTGCGTCAAAACCACTTTGCCGTCCTTCGCGGGCTGGTGGCAGAGCTCGCACTGCTTCTCCGCGAAGGGCGGGTGCACGAATGTCTGCATCAGGTTCGCGCGATCGGATTGGTGCGGGTTATGGCATTGCAGGCAATCGGCGTTTTCAAACGGCTGGTTCTGATGCGCCTTGGCCAGACCGCTGTCCTTCACATCATGGCAATCCACGCATAGCGCCGGAACCGCCTTGACCAGATGGAATCTGAATTCGCGCTCCTGGCTCTCGCCGGTCTTGTGCGTGGCGTGGCAAGTGTCGCAGCCCGCATCAAGCGCCGCGTGGACGCTCCCTTTTTCCGGCACGTTCAGCCCTTTGGTGTGACACTCGAGACACAAATTTGTCTTGGCATCCCCAGACTCTGGCTTCAGAAGTTGAAACTTGTTGTCGGAAGAATGCGGATCGTGGCATTTCAGGCAATCGCGAGCCGCAGGCGGATGCACTGTGCCCTTGATTTGCGCGGGGTTCTTATCGGCGTGACACGTGAAACACAATCCGGAGGGCGTCGTAGTGATCAGCTTCACGCGCGTCACGTCTTTGTTGACGCGCACTTCATGGCACGACGTGCATCCCAGCGCCATCGCGGAATGCACCGACTTGCCCTTCGATTCGTTGGTGTGGCACTCCAGGCACTTCGCCGAGGGCGTGTTCTTGTCCAGCGGCACAGGATGAACATCGGCACGCGCCTGCGTAGCGGCAAAGAGCGCCATCACCGCCAGCAACGGAAACACGCCCGACACAACACTCATCCGCCCGTAGCTCTCCGAACCTCGGTTGGCTGCGCGCGAAATCGTTAATCGACCCGTACCGCTCCCTCGCTGACAGCTGTGTATAGAATTGTTCCTGCTGTAGCCAGACCGGTCGGTCCTACTAGGTCGCCTGAGTCTGTATGCAAGGCCGGGTCGCCGCAACACTAACGCTCCCGCAATGAAGGACATGCGGCGCCCCGCAGCGGGATGATGGTCCCAATGTATCACGAATTCGCGTGCAATGGGCATTGCGGTCGATTTTGGGCCAAATCGGCACTGCCTGCTGTGACTCACGTCACATTAGCCCGTGACCAGGGACACTACTTAGAATCGACCGCGCCCCCACAAACCTAAGCGGACGAAGAAGCCAACGCGCGTTATGTAACTGAATTGCTGCTGCGAGGAGGGAACTGTGCGATTAACTCAGCAACGGAAGCCCGTCGCCAGGATCATACCCATGACTGCCCTTTTCACCCGCAAATGCCGCTGCTAACCATGACCCTCTTCCCTCGTCGATACCTCACAAGGGGCGATCGCATCTGCCGCGCGGCTCAACCGCGCGATAAGGAGACCCGTGCTCTCATTCCCGCAAGACTTGCGTTACGCCCTGCGCATGTTTCTCAAAAGCCCCGGCTTCACGCTGGTCTCCGTGCTAACTCTCGCGCTCGGCATCGGTGCCAATGTCGCCATCTTCAGCGTGGTTTATTCCGTTATCCTGCGTCCCTTGCCCTTCCCTCATCCGCAGCAACTCGTGCGCATCTTCGACGACCTGCAAGGCCCGCACGAACAGGATGTCGGCATGTCCGCCCCGGAACTCTGGGATTTGCAGGATCGCTCCGGCATATTCCAGGACATCACCGCGGTAGCCCCGGGCAATTCCGCCGTAGCCGGAGGAGATCGCACCGTCCGCGCCGAAGCTCTGCTCACCAGCCCCGATTACTTCACGATGCTCGGAGTGAAGCCGCAGCTCGGCCGCGTGTACACCGCGCAGGATTCCACCCCGGGATTCCTCGAACCGGTAGTCATCAGCAACGGCTTCTGGCGTAGCTATTACGGTTCCGACCCGAAAATCATCGGCCGCAAGATGAGCCTCGATAAGGACATCTACACAATCGTGGGAGTCTTGCCCGCGGACTTCCGTCATCCCGGCCCCACCTTCGAAACCGATGTTGAAGTCTGGGTCGGCACCGGCTTCAACGGCGCTCCGTTTCCGGTGCCAGCGCAACGCTCGCTAAGATTCATTCCCGGCGCAATCGCGCGCCTAAAGCCCGGCCTCACCGTCGCGCAGGCACAGGCCCAGCTTAATTCCTACGTAGCCCAACTTAGCCGCGAATATCCCAGCGACTACCCGGCACCCGCCGCCTGGACGCTAAGACTCGTCCCGGTGAAAGAAGATCTGGTCGGCCCGCAGCGCACCGAACTATTCATCCTCCTCGGCGCCGTGGGCTTCGTGCTGCTAATCGCCTGCGTAAATATCGCCAATCTTTTTCTGGCGCGCACATCCGGCCGCCGCCGCGAAATCGCCATTCGCCTGGCCATGGGCGCAAGCCGCACCCGCCTGGTGGGCCAGTTGTTGACCGAAAGCACGCTGCTCTCCGTCGTCTCCGGCATCTTCGCTCTGGTCACCGTAATTTTTCTGAAGAATGCCATCATCAACTTCGCTCCCGCGGATATCCCCCGCCTCAGCGAAGTGGACATCAGCTCCGGCGTATTCCTCTTCGCCTTCCTCATCTCCGTCCTCACCGGCGTTCTCTTCGGCCTGGTCCCCGCGCTGCAAGCCGCCAGTCCCAATCAGGTCGAAAATCTGCGGGAAGGCTCCCGCGGCGCTGGCCTAGGCAGGCGTCATACTCGGCTCGCGCGCGTTCTCGCCGTTTCCGAAATCGCGCTCTCGATCGTTCTGCTAGCCGGCGCAGGGTTGCTGCTCCGTAGTTTCTGGCGCGTGCTGCAGGTTCATCCCGGCTTCAATCCCCGCAATCTGAACACTGTGCAAATCTGGATCCCCATTTCCAACGATCCCAAAGACCCCTTCGCCATCGAAGAAAAACGCGCCGATTTGCTCCTCAATATGTTTCGTCAAGTCTCCGTCCTGCCAGGCGTCGAACAAGCCTCCATCTCCGGCAACGACACTCTGCCCATGAATTCCGGCCGCAACTATTCTCAATTTTCCATCCAGGGCCGCCCCACGGAATCAGACCGCAACCCCGTTGCCGATATCGCCGTCGTGGATGCAAACTATTTCCGCACCATGGAAGTCCCTCTGATTACCGGAAGAATTTTCACCACGTCCGATACCTACCAGACCCAGCCTGTCGCCGTGATCGACCAGACTCTATTGCGCCAGTATTGGCCGCAAGAGAATCCCGTAGGACAACAGCTGAAATTCGGATTTGGCCGCGGCGTACAGGGAGTAACAATTGTCGGGGTGGTTGGTGATATCAAATCCGACGGTTTCGAAGCTCCCACCGTCCCGCATATCTATGTTGCGCTCGGGCAGTTCGCTCCCGTAAACGCAGTAGTTTTTCTCCGCAGCAGAAGCGACGCGGCCCAAATCGGCGAAGCCGTCCGTCGCGAAGTAGAAAAGGTGGACGCCAACGTAGCCGTCCACAGCATCAGTTCCATGGATCAAATCATCGCCAAGTCCGTGGCCGACCGGCGTTTCGCCCTGGAGCTTCTGGGTGTCTTCGCAGTAGTAGCGCTGCTGCTAGCCGCCGTAGGCATCTACGGCGTAATGTCCTATTCCTTCAGCCAGCGCACCCACGAGGTAGGAATTCGCATAGCTCTAGGCGCCCAGCGTCAGGACATCCTGCGCCTGGCGTTCGGCGAAGGCGCCCGCATAGTGGTGATCGGCCTGGCGTCAGGTCTGGTGGGAGCCGCGATCGTAACGCGAGTGTTCCAGTCGATGCTATTCGGGGTAGGCCCAGCCGATCCCGCGACATTCGCGACCGTAGCCGCGATCCTGGCCGCCGTAGCGCTGGTCGCCTGCTACCTACCAGCCCATCGCGCCACCCGCGTAGATCCGCTGGTAGCTCTGCGCGAGGAATGAACGTCAAACAACGCCAACGTAGGTGCGTTGGTCAATCGCGATGCGATTGCGGCGCTCTGGATTTCCGGCCGTAGGGGAGGGGCTTGCTCCTCCCGCCAGCGTAAACACGGCCACAACTTTGCCCACTCACCTCTGCCTTTCCATTTGAAATCTCAAATTTGAAATTTGAAATTGCTCTCCCAACCCCCGGTCCTCGGCCATTGATTCGCTAGGAATCTCTATTCCCCATATCCATGCGAATCGCCCCCCGCGCCGACTTTCCCCGCAAACGACCGGTAAAGAAACACAAAATAACCCGTAGCCAGAATCATTCCAATGATCCACCAAACTAACCCAATCTTCAGCCCGTAAGCCCCGGCCTTGGAATTAGCCACCGACAGCGAATAAGCCGGATCGCGCCCCGGCAACACCATCGGATACACGCCAAACACCACGCTAGTAAGCATCCCGGTAAGAAACGCGGCCGAAGAAAGAAAGGCCCCGCGCTCATTGCGCTTGGCAATGAACCACGGCACACCAGCAATTCCAATGATGGCCAGCAGCGGAAGCACATACCCCAGCGGCCACTCCCGCAAATTGCGCCAAACCTGTGGCTGCACGCTGAAGGTCACCACCGTCACCAGCGCCGTCAGCAACGCCACCGCCCACCACACCCCGCGCGCCGCCGCCCGCGCCCGTTCGCTTACCACGCCCGAAGTTTTCAGCGCCACCCACAACCCGCCATGCATCACCAGCGCCGCCAGCGCCAGCACGCCCACCAGAATCGTGTACCAATCGAGGATTCCGGTCTCCGCGCCCAAACGGAAATTGGTCCACAGCGGCTCGAAGAAATAACCGCTCGCATCCAGCGGCACCCCGCGCACCACATTCCCCAGCGCCGCCCCGAAAAACACCGCCAGCAGCAGGCTGGAAGCGCAAAAAACAAAATCCCAGAAGGGCATCCACACCGCGCTGCGAATATGATTGCGAAACTCGACTGAAGTCCCGCGCAGAATCAGCAGCCACAGCACAATCATCAACGGAAGATAAAATCCGCTGAACCCGCTGGCATACAGCGCCGGAAACGCAAAATAAAGCGCCCCGCCCGCCGCCAGCAACCAAACCTCATTCCCATCCCAAACCGGCCCAATCGAAGCGATCACCTGCCGCCGCTCAGAATCCGTCCGCGCAATAAAAAGGTGCAGCGCTCCCGCTCCGAGATCAAAGCCGTCAAGCAGCACATACATAGCCACCATAATCGCGACCAAACAAAACCAAACAGTTCCCATCCCATCCTCGTAGGGGCGGGGGTTCACCACCCGCCCGTTTTAGCTTTGGGTTTTTCCGAATTCAACTTCCACGCATCAAACTCAACTCAATTCAGGCCGCAGCGAAGCGAAGGGTGCCCCATGCGCCGAATTTGCGCGTGGGGCTCTTGAAGTGCCGAATTCCTCGTCGTTCGCCGCTCCTTAAAAAATCAATCCGCCGCCAAAGCCGCGACCTCCGCACCAATCCCCCTCCCCGGCTCCGGCCCAATCTCAATCTCCCGCCAAATCAAAAACAACCACAAAATCGCCAACACCCCATACATGCCCATAAATCCAATCAAGGTAAACCAGGCGTTCCCAGCCCCAACGCGCGGCGAAACACCAGCAACAGTACGCATCAATCCATAAATCAACCACGGCTGCCGCCCCAATTCCGCCGTCATCCATCCCGCCGTATTCGCAATGTAAGGCAGCGGCACGCAAATCATCAGCAACCACAGCATCCATTTCGAATGGTAGAGCGTCCCGCGCCACAACAAAAACGCCGCAATCACCATCACCGCAATGAAAATCGTCCCCAGCCCCACCATCACGTGATAGCTGAAATACAGCAGGGGAATCTGGTCCGGCCACGTATCCCGCGGAAAATCCGCCAGCCCCTCCACGTTCGCTTTCCACTCGCGATAAGTAAGAAAGCTCAGCATGTCGGGAATTTCCAGCGGATTATCGAGCCTCCGCGCCGCCACATCCGGCTGGCCCAGAATCACAAGCGGCGCCCCAGGCTGCGACTCAAACAGTCCTTCCATCGCAGCCAAAGTCGGCGGCTGATTCTCGGCAATCAATTTCCCTTGCATGTCGCCGGTTGGAAAAAGCTGCAAGCAAGCCGCGATCACGCCAACAAGCACACCCGCTTTCACGAACGTGCGCCCGTAAGCCTCATCGCGTTTGGCCAGCAGATAAAACGCGCCCACCGCGGCCATCACGAAGCAACCCGTTTGCACCGCCCCCAGCATGTTGTGCGCGTAAGCCCACAGCGCCCACTTGTTCAGCACCAATCCCCAGAAGCTGGCCAGCATGAACTCGCCATGAGGCCCGATCGCATACCCCTGCGGATATTGCATCCAAGAGTTAGTCGCCACAATCAGATAGCCCGAAAGCCACGACCCGAGCCAAACCAGAAATGCCGCCCACCAATGCCCGACGCGCCCCAGCTTCTTCTCGCCGAACAAAAACAATCCCAGAAAACTGGATTCCAGAAAGAACGAAAAAATCCCCTCCATCGCCAGCGTCTGCCCAATCACTCCGCCCGCCGACTTCGAAAACGCCGCCCAGTTCGTCCCGAACTGAAATTCCATCGGAATTCCAGTCACCACGCCCAGCGCGAAGTTGATCCCAAAAATCTTCGCCCAGAAACGCGCCGCGCGATTGTAGTGTTCATCCCCGGTGCGCAGCGCCTTGGTCTTCAAATACACAATCAGCAGCGCCAACCCCATGGTCAGCTGCGGAAAGATGTAATGAAAGGTGACGGTAAAAGCGAAGTGCAAGCGATGCACATCAACAGCATTTTCCATGCGCGAATCCTACTCCAAATACGCTGAGATAATAAGGCTAACCTTGGCTGGCTAAACGGCCGCATGGACGCCGGTCAATCGCTATGCGATTGCAAAGCAATTTACGCGCCCGTGGGCATAACTCAGAATCCAACACCCGCAACAACGCCTCGAAAAACGCGAACTCACTGCTCAAAAACCTTCTGCATCGCCACCTTATCCCGAATCACCAACGCCGACCCATGCACCTCCAACAACTGCCGCCGCTTGAAATCCGCAAACAAACGCGTCACCGTTTCGCGCGAAGTCCCAATCATCTCGGCGATCTCTTCATGCGTCAGCGTCATCGTTGCACGAACCGTGCCATTTTCGGCCGTTCCGTGCGTCTCCACCAAATCCAGCAAAAACCGCGCCAGCTTTCCCGCCGCCGACCCCGAAAGCCCCAGATAGCGCACTTCCTGATATGTCGCGCGGTAAATATTGCTCAGTATCTCCGCCACGCGCAAAGATGCTTCGCCATTCTCTCGCAGGAACTGCAAGAACTGCTCGCGGGGAATGAAGCTGGCTTGAATGGGCTCGAGCGCCTCCGCCGTCGCTTCATACGGCTTCCCCGATATCGTCGCCGGCAAGCCGACCACTTCTCCCGATTCGGCAATGCGCAGTATCAACGCCTTCCCGCTCGTAGATCCCGCCGACAATTTCACTCGGCCGCTGCAAACTACGAACACGCCGCGGGGCTCCTGGCCCTCAACAAACAGGATTGCTCCCTTGGGATAAGTAGCCGGCGACGTAATGCTGTCGAGTCCTTGCAGCGCCCGCACCGACAAATCGCAAAAGATATTGTCCGTAATCAACGGGCAATCCAGGCAGCTTTCCACAACCTGCAGCCCATACGGCGCCTTCGTAGGCGCATCCGCCGAAACTTCAGCGGTTCCATTTCCGTTGCGGCGCTTCCGTTTTGGCACAACCCTCATTCGGTAGGCCATCTCATACCTCCCGCTACTGCTTCCAATCGGCACCATTGCCTTCCGCACCCTCGCCTACATTGATAGCCGTTTGCCTACCAAGCGGCTGTGACATTCATCACCATCAGCCGTGAGCTTCGTCACTGCCCCCTGCGACACCCGCGCCGATACTTACGCATGTAAGTGAGGAGGTCCTATGGCCATTGATGATCGCGACCTGCTGGATGTCCTGAAATTCGAGCTGAATTTTTTGGAGAAGGGCGGCTACGGCCGTTCGCCGCGCGAAGCCTGGCGCGCACCGCTCATCTTCGAAGATTCCCCAACCTGCATGAATTACGACACGAAGGACAATCCTTCGCCCTGTAAGGAATGCGTGCTGATCGACTTGGTGCCCATCGGCGACCGCAAGGAAGGCATTCCCTGCCGGCACATCAAGCTGACCCATGCCGGTGACACTCTCGAGACGCTCTATCGCTGGGGCTCGCAGCAGGAAATCGAAGATGTGTACGGAAAATGGCTGCGCGCCACCATTCACCGCCTCGAGGACGAGCGCGAGCGCCTCGCCGGCCACCGCGTTGCGCCTTCCGACAATTCGGTCGGCCCGAACTAAGCGCGGGATGAACTACCCATGGGCGACAAAAGTTTGAAGTGTGCCAATCCGTCCTGCGCCGGCGCCGCGCGCTGCCGAGGCACCGGCGAATTCTTTCGCCTGGAAATCCTCAACCCGCGCGATGCCGCCGCAGCGGATATGCGCTCCGCGTGCAACGGCGGCAGCATCCCGCGATTGCGTGTCGAAGAATATTGGCTCTGCGCCAATTGCGCCGGCACCTACACGCTAACCTACGATCCCGAAGCCAGCACAGTAGTCGGCGTAAAGCGCCCCCCGCGAAGCCCCGATCGCGAATTGGAATTCGAGTCCGCCGACAAACTCCTACCCATCTTCTGACCGCGCAAACGATTCAACCGTCCCGCCCCGCCTCCAATGTCGGATTTTGCCGTTGTCTTCCATCTGAAATTTCAAATCTGAAATTTGAAATTGCTCTATTGGAATCCTGGGGCACACTCCAGCTTTTTGGCCGTAGGGGCGGGGCTCGCTCCGCCCGCTAGCGCAAAAACAGCTCCAACGTTGCCACTCACCTCTGCGTAAATCGCCGGTAAGCGCATTTATCAGGACTTGAGACTACCTCCGGATTTACGAGGCAGCGAGGAGTAGAATGCTCGGCGATGAAACTGACGCTGCTTCTCATTGTATTAATGGCATGCCAAGTTGCGCAGGCTCAAACTTCAGCGACAGAATCATTGGCTCCAAGGCCCGGAGTAAAGGAAGTTCAAGTTCCATTTGCTTCCTTGAAGTCAATCGCCACCTTCAAACTCGGCGGCACCGCAGACTGGGTTGTTGTGACGGATGACGCTGTTTGGGTCGCAGTTACAGCCGCTCAGGGAACATCAACCACCTCAGAACGGCCTAAATTCAAAATCGAAATTCGTGCCACCGGTGAAAAAGGACAAGGACCAAGTTTCGCCGTCACGAATCTCACTTCCAAGGCCGTAACCGCCTGCGTTTTCGAACAATCCTATCCGTCGCAAGGCTCACGGAAAACAACGACAGTCTGGGATGCGCTGGTGCAAGGTGGCTCTCCCGTCGAGCCAGGTCAGACGGTCACACGTCCTCTCAACCCCATCATTGGAAACGCCCTACCTAACAAAGTCGAAGTAATCGCAGGTATCTGGGCTGACGGCGAATCTTTTGGCCCACCCAAATGGGCGAGCAATATCTTCAACTACCGCGCTCTGCGCGCCTCCCAGTATGAAGATACAGCCGCGATATTACAGCGGGGACTGGACCAGAATTGGAACCGCGACCAGTATCAGCAGGCTTTCAGCGACAAGCCCGACTCCGGCCCGGTCTATACCGTCCGCACCGCGCTGACTGCGACCCAGCAAACGGGTCAAACACCCCAAGAATTCACTCATACCATGCAGTTCTTGTTGCAGACTTTCAAACAGCAAGCTGACAAACTCCGAAAATCGATTCCACGATAAGTCCTGCAACTCCGGATAAGTTTGAATGCATAGGTCAAAGGCGGAGCGCTTGGCATACAAGAACTGAACCCAGAGACCAGGCTGATTCAGCCTAACCAGCTGCCGTCAATGAGGCTCCGGCGTCCAGCGCTGGCGGCTTCGCACCTTTGATGACGAGCCACAGCATGAACGCAACCTCCCCGATGAAAGCGGGCTGACCGTAACTGAACACCTTGTCCTCAAATTGCGGGAACACGATGGCTGTAAGGCTCAGGATCACCCAGGCACAGCCGGCGAGGGCGAGCCAGACGCCCAGGAAGCGCGGCAGGAATCGCGACCTGTACACAAGCAGCCCCATGGGAAAGAGCCACAGACCCCAAAATATTTCGGCCACGTCAAATCCGTGGCCGTGCAGGTTCATGAACAGCATCGCCAAAGTATCGCGCTGAGGCTTATCGAATAGGGATAGGAAATCAGCCCCGCGCACGAGGACGAGAGCAGCGATTGAGTTCAGCTCATTCACAAAGGCTATCGGGATCGAGACCACAATCAATGTCACCATGAGCAAGGCCTGCTGCCGGTTGACGTCCTTGAGCAGACCGTAGAGAACAAACGCCACGAAGATGAAACCGGCCTGGCCGATGAGTTCGCTTGCGATGCCGAGACGGAAAAGCGTCTCGTGGGCCAAGATGTTGCTGGCCGTCGCCTCTGCGTTTCCGTGGACGATTATCTTGGTGGGAACGTACATCATGGCGAAGAAGCCCACTACTGACGTGAGTACGTACAGCAAGCCTGCGAATCTGCCTGGGTTGCGGGTGGAACTCATGCTGTCCTCCCAAGTTGTACGGGGCCTCGTTGCAAGGGTCTTTATGAGGATACGGCAAGGCGGTCAAGGTATTTCGCCCGACGACGAAAAAAGGCGAATTCGCATTTGACCTCGGCAGCAATCTGGGCCGGATTCTGGTCACATGACGGGCTGACCGTAAATTTTTGGGGCAGAGATCCGCTTCTGGGAAGTTCGGGCGCGCTAACTAGAGGGCGGGCAAGCCGCACAGCAGTTCTTCACTCCGCCGCCCGCTGCAACAGCAGCGCGAACTCTGCCTCTCTGCAACAAACTTTGCCGTTGCCGTCGCCGTTGGCGTTAGCTTTGCCGTCGCCTTTCCATTTGAAATCTCAAATCTGAAATTTGAAATTACTATATTGAAATCCTGGGCACGCGTTAGCTTTTTCGGCCGTAGGGGAGGGGCTTGCTCCTCCCGGCAGCGTAACAACGGCCACAACTATCCCCACTCGCCTCCGCGTAAATCGCTTGTCTTCGTGCCGTAATTCCGGCTTTTCGGCCGTAGGGGCGCCGCTTGGTCTGCCCTGAGGCACGAAGGGCTGCGCCCGCCAATGTTACCTCGCATCTCTACATCGAACTTTGCCACGGCTTTTGTTGTTGGCTTTGGGTTCTGCCTTTGCCCTCCCATTTGAAATTTCAAATCTGAAATTTGCAATTGCTCTATTGAAATCCTGGGCACGCGTTAGCCTTTCGGCCGTAGGGGAGGGGCTTGTTTACCCTGAGCTTCGAAGGGCTCCTCCCGGCAGCGTAAAAACAGCCACAACTCTGCCCACTCGCCTCCGCGTAAATCGCTTGTCTTCGTGCCGTAATTCCGGCTTTTCGGCCGTAGGGGAGGGGCTTGTTTACCCTGAGCTTCGAAGGGCTCCTCCCGGCAGCGTAAAAACAGCCACAACTCTGCCCACCCGCCTCCGCGTAAATCGATTGTCTTCGTGCCGTGATTCCGGCTTTTCGGCCGTAGGGGAGGGGCTTGTTTACCCTGAGCTTCGAAGGGCTCCTCCCGCCAGCGTAACAACGGCCACAACTCTGCCCACCCGCCTCCGCGTAAATCGATTGTCTTCGTGCCGTAATTCCGGCTTTTCGGCCGTAGGGGAGGGGCTTGTTTACCCTGAGCTCGAAGGGCTCCTCCCGCCAGCGTAACAACGGCCACAACTATCCCCACTCGCCTCCGCGTAAATCGCTTGTCTTCGTGCCGTAATTCCGGCTTTTCGGCCGTAGGGGAGGGGCTTGCTCCTCCCGCCTGCGTAACAACGGCCACAACTATCCCCACTCGCCTCCGCGTAGATCGATTGTCTTCGTGCCGTAATTCCGGCTTTTCGGCCGTAGGCGCCGCTTGTCTGCCCTGAGGCACGAAGGGCTGCGCCCGCCAATGTTACCTCGCATCTCTGCGTCGAACTTTGCCACGGCTTTTGTTGTTGGCTTTGGGTTCTGCTTTTGCCCTCCCATTTGAAATGAACTCATCTCATAAATGCTTTTCAGCGGGTCGGAGCTTTAGCTCCGACATTAATCCGCCTTTAGAATCAAGGGCTTCAGCCCCTGAGGACACTCCGATCCGCTGTCCAAATTATTTATGAGATGACTTCATTTCAAATCTGAAATTTGAAATTGCTCTATTGAAATCCTGGGCACGCGTTAGCTTTTCGGCCGTAGGGGAGGACTTGTTTACCCTGAGCTTCGCGATCCGGTGGAAATGTCTTTGCGCCGTCAAACATCGAGGCCGATCGATCGCATAAGGTCGAGGGCGTTGCTCGTCTGGACGATTCCCGGGGTCAGATTGTAATCAAAGCGCAATTTTCCGTCCTCCAAGCGATCCTCAAAGTGGAAGTTCGCCGCGAGCGGGCCCAGGGAATCCGCGATCTCAGCAAGCGCTAAGTCGTGGGTGGTCAGCAGGTCGATCGCGCCCCGATTGAACAAGCTTCGCGCAATCGCTTCTGCGCCGATGCGCCGGTCATGCGAGTTGGTTCCCTGAAGCAACTCATCGAGCAAGAACAAGACAGGCGCGGGGCCGTTGGTCAACTCCAGAATCAGTTTCAAGCGCGATATCTCGGCATAGAATCGGGAGATGCCGCCTTGAAGCGAATCGAGAATGCAAACCGAGGCAGCCACGGTCAGACGCGACAGGCGGAGCCTTCGCGCGCGCACGGGCGCGCCGCATTGTGCGAGCACTGCGTTGACGCCCACGGCACGGAGGAATGTGCTTTTCCCGGCCATGTTTGGACCGCTGATGATCATGAGGCGAAGGTCGCGTCCGAGGCGGAGGTTGTTGCGTACCGCCCGATTCTCGGGAATCAGAGGATGGCTGAATGCTTCTGCCTCAAAACAGGGAGCGTCTTCGGTAAACTCCGGAAAAGCGTCTTGGGGATGCTCGTACGCGTATCCCGCGAACGCTGACAGAGCTTCCAGTTCGCCCACCGCGGCCAGCCACGAGCGCACGAACGGACCAAACTTTTTTCGCCAGGCCTCGATGGCGAAAGAAAATTGCAGGCTCCAAAGTACGAAGGCGTCAATCATCTGCACGAGAAGGCCGCGTCTCGACACCAAAAAGTCCACCAGCCGATTCAACCGCGCGATGCAATGCGACGCGACCAATCCGTTTTGCTGCAAGCCGCTTTGCAGGCTAATCAGCTTCGGTGCCGAGAATTTTTCGCGCTCCAGCCGAGCAAGCACGTCGGAAAGCAGCTTGAGGTCATGGGCTGCTCCCTCAATCGCAAACATACTTCTCTATGGCGCACGCGGAATCTGTACGCCACGGATACGTTCAACAAGGAAGCGAAAAGAAAGAGTGATTTGTAGTGCCAGATGGGCCAGGCAGCCGCGCCGATCAACCATAAAAACGAGAGAAACGGCAGCACGATTCGCCATTGAATTTTCTCGAATTCAGGGACTTTCTCCCCCCAAGCAGCTAAATCCTCCGGCTGAACGCTGAACGAACCTGCTCGCCAAGGACGGCCAAGTCTTCGCGAAGGTCCAGGCGGCCACGCAAATCAATTACGCCTGCGTGGCGCAACAGAACTTCAGCCGCGGGGGCAGGCGCAAGCAGCCACTTCGCCAGAGTCTCTTCGCCTTCCCGAGTGCGCGCCGTACAGACCAATTCGAAAAGTGCGCCGGCGCCGAAGAGGTCGAGGTCTCGTGAGTAGGGGTGCGATGGATCTGAAAAGCGTTCTCCTTCTCTCCTTTCCCCGCCCAGGTATTCCCGATGCGGGCAAGTCCGAATTCGTAGAAAGAAATCGCTCGCGAACATCTAGACATGGATTGGATTACGCGCTCATGCCTGACCGCAAAGAAAACAAAGAGTAATGCGGGAAGAAAAACCCAATAGAGCAAGTCGATTCGAGACGTTAGAATCCACACCGCCGCAACTACGCCTAAAAGAAAAATGGCCAGCTTTATGTAGCCGAGGATCGAATGGCGATGCTTTAGACGTGCCTCCTGCGCGCGAAGCAGCTCCAATCGATGGTGATACTCGCGCTCCGGATCTTGCTCATGCGTAGTTAAGTCCTTTGGCATGCTTCTTCGGGCTCGCAGAGGTCATGGCCGAATTCAAATCGGACACCATGCCGCCCTCACAACGGCCCAAGTCTAGAAGAAAGCGCAAGGTCATACAATTACTAGCCGCT
>CAVVLE010000017.1:0-45138 GCA_963748865.1 uncultured Acidobacteriota bacterium
GGTCACCTGCGCCGGCAACGCCGCCGGAGCCATCAGGATGAACGCGCACGCAAGAAGGAACCGTGGCTTCACTAGTTCCCTCCCGTGGCTTGTTTCGGCAAGCCGTAATAATGGAAAACTTGCACCCGGCGGTTCATTGAATCCACCACAAATACGCGATCGTTGTGATCAATAAACAGTCCCGCCGGCAATTGGAATTGCCCTACCGCCGTCCCGCGCTGCCCGAAGAAATAGAGAAGCTCACCCTTGCGATTGAACACCTGCACGAGGCCCCACAGTCCGTCCACCACGTAGAGATCGCCCTCGGAATCAATCCCGATCCCTTTGGGACGGAACATCGCTCCCGTGCCGTCGCCGATATGCCCGATCGAGTATCGGAATCCCCCCGAGCGGTCCAGCACTTGCACGCGGAAATTCATGGCATCCACCACGATCAAGTCCGGGCCATTCAGGCGCAGTTCGGTGGGGAAGTTGAATTCCACCTCCCCGGTGCCTTCTTTCCCGATGGTCTGCAGCACGGTTCCGGCAAGATCCATCACGAAAATTTTGTCGCGCAGCGTATCGCTCACATAAATGCGGTTCGCTACCGAGTCCACGGCAATCCCGGTCGGCCGCTTGAAGAAGCCCTCCCCGAATTTCAAGCTGCCGATCACCCGGCTGAATTTCCCGCTGGCATCAAATACGAAGATCTTCCCGCTCTCGGAATCGGTGACGTAGATGTTGTCCTGAGCATCCACGGCCACGCATTGTGGCGCCATCAGGTGATCTTTTCCTTTATCTCGGCGGGTAACGAATTTGTATTTCTGCTGGGTGAAATCAAAAATATGAATGCCGAAGGCGCCGGGATCGGTGACGATCACGCGCCCGCGCGAATCCGTGACGACGCCGTAGGGACGAATCAGCGAGTGAAACTCAGGCTCGCCCGCCACTACGTCCAGCACTTTGTTCCAGAAGCCGCGCTTCGGCTTGACGTCGCGCTCCCAGCTGAAGTTGCGCTCGTAGCTGAGCTTCCTCCCGCCTTCCAACAGCAAATCGGGAACCGGCTGCCCCGCTGGTTTTTTCTTATCGTTCCGCGAGGCCCAAGCCGGAATGAACAACACCAGCGCCAACGCGGCCGCCAGGCCCGCACACAGCGTGATTCGCGTCGCTCGCTTTAGAAGAGTTTGAACCAACGTGACACTCCCAGGTAATACGACGAAACATTAGCGGGCGGCAAAGTCGATGCGCTGAAGCTCTGCGACAGCTTCGCATAGCCTCCTGTCAGATAAACTTTTCGGAACTGATATTGAAAGTAGCCATTAAACTGTTCGTTCTTGTTCCACGATGCCTGTGTGTCACCGCCCGTATCGCTGTTGGATTTTGAGAAGCTGGCGCCGATAGTGAGTCTTCGCACCGGCGAAGCTCCCAGCCCGAACGCGTAACTCTTGCCGCCGTAGAGAACGATCAAGCTCGACGGCAGCAGCGGCGTGGGCACCGGCGTAGTGACCAGTCCCGCCCCGGTCTGCACCGCATTTCCGTTCGACATAGCATAGCTTCCCGTAATGCTTGCCCAGCGTCCGAAGTTCAGCCCTGTCGAATAGCTCTGGCTGCGGCTTTCCGTTCCCGACACCTGCGTCAACGCCGTCCGTGAGCCGGCCGCGCTCGCGCTCCAATACACCGTTTTGAATCGGCGTCTCACGTTCCCCGAGTAGTTGTAATAACCCGTCGTGTAGGTCACCAGCAGGGTCTGCGCGTTTTGCGCATAACTGAACGCCCCCGCGAAGTACCACTTCTCGATGCGCCGCGAGTAGTTGACCGTGGCCATCACTCCCACCGTATTGACGTTCATCGTGTCGAGTTTCGTGTCATTCACTGTCGTCGATACGTTAAAGGAGCCGCCCAGTAACGGGCGCGTGTACAGAATGCTGCCTCCGGCGGTAGTCGCTCCGACGCTCTCTCCCAGAAATGTTTGATCCCGGCGTTCCACCTCGCCCAGCGCCTGCAGGTTTGGCAAGAACGCATAGCTGGCCACTCCCAGGACGTCCAGCGAGTCCGACTTCTCGTTTGTGTTCGTCGGAAACACCACTCCTCCCGACGAAGTTGCCGCCTCGTACAACGTACCGCCCAGATTGTCCGAGTAGCTGAGCCCCGCAGAGAGATGCAGTTTGTTGGTGGGCTGAATTCCCGCGTTCGTGTTGATTGTATCCACCGTTCCGTTGAAGCTATAACCCTGGTCTTCGTTATTGAAAGACGAGCGCGTAAAGTTGGCTGACCATCCTCCGCGCATCGGCAGGACATGGGAGATGTTGAAACCGAACGCGTTCGTGTCCGTGTCCGTCGTAACCGGCTGATCCGAGCTGGTGAACAACTGCGGTATCAGCGAATGCGAGTTTCCATACTGGTAGAACGCCCCCATGGAAAATCCATCGAGCAGGTATCCGGAATGAACGTTGAAGGAATTAAAAGTGGAATTTCCTTGGTCATTCGCGCCGTAAATTGAGTAGTCCGAGCTCCCTCTTTGAAATCCGACCGAAACGCTGGGGAGGTCGGGGACATTTTCCGACCAGTTGATTCCGAACGAGTCGCTGTTCCCGTGCGTCGTGTAGCTCGGCAGCCCGGGAATTGCAAAACTTCCCTGGCTGTTGTAAGCCCTCGAATAATTGATCGATCCCGGATAATTGCTGCCGCTGAAAATTCCGGAGCTGAAGTTCACGCCGCTGGCACTGGAGATGGATTGATAGTTCGAGTCAGCTCGTGACTGATTCAGGTAAGGCGAGAGTGTGAACGTCAAAAAGTTGGGATCGTAGAAATATCCCGCGAGGCTCGCCGTCCCTCCGAAATTCAAACTGTGATCTGAGGGAGTCTGATTGCCGTAATCGGCCGAATACCCACCCGATACCACCCCCGTGAGGTTCATGTTCAAGTCGCCGGCTTGAATCTGCGCGGATGCCGGACGTGCCAGCAGAAGTAGCAGCACGGCCATCGCCAAGCCCGCAACTCGAGCCATCCTCGACAAGAGCCCCCAGCCTCCTCAGAGCACTTCGATCTTTGCATTGCGCCGGAGGGCCTGGTCTAGCGCCGCACGACGCTGGTTGGTTTTCTTGCCTTCCAGCTCCTTGCGTAGTTGGGCCTTCGCGTCTTCGAACTTCGTTTTGCCGGCCGAAACGTGCTTGTTCAGCCGCACGATGGTGTAAGCCTGTTCGATTTGAATGATGCCGGTGATTTGTCCGGGCTCAATCGCCAGCAGGGCGTGAACCACCGCCGGATCGAGCTTCACGCGCTCAACCAATTTGTGGTCGCCCATCACTACCCGGTAGTCATCGTCGGAGATTTTTTCGGCCAGCAGCCCGAATTCCTCGTATGTCTTCGTCGCCTTGGCCTGCCGCAATGCGTCTTCGGCGCGCCGGCGTCCCTCTTTCGCTTGTTCCGCATTGGGATTCTGTGGCGGGAGAACGGAGATCGTCTGAAACGCAAACGATTCCGGGTACTCAAACCGTGACGGGTTTTTGTCGTAGTAGTCCTTTAGCTCGGCATCCGACACGCTCGATTTTTGATCCACTTCGATCTTGAGCAACGCGTCGATCAACAGCGAGCGGCGCACCCGTTCGCGCACCAAGTCTTCCGAGTCGCTGAATTCCGTGTGCACGAACTCCTGATACTGGCTGGGCGAGGCAAACGTGCCACGGAATTCTTCTTCTGCCTTCTCCAACTTCGCAGCCGGCACCGTCATTCCCCGGCGCAAGGCCTCCTGGTACACCAGTTCTTCGAAGACAATCATTTTCATCGCGCCGTCCCGGATGTTGTCCACCATTTCCTTCGGGAAGCCGCCATTGTGTTGGCGCGCGTAAGGGAAGATTGCGTACATCTCGCGCAGTAGATCGCGATCGGTCAGTACGGTGCCGTTCACTCGGGCAACCGGGCGACCCTCCGCCTGAATGCGAATGCTTTGCGACGTCGATTCTTGGGTGGGCGCTGCGGAAGAGGCCACTTGCGCTTGCGCTGGGGAGAGCGCTGCCAGGACGAGCATGCCGATATAAACCGGAAACCTCATCGCGTCTTCGGGCCACTGCATTTTGAAAACGAGGGGAGAGATTTTCGCTCTCCCCTCATCCGTTGAAGTTAGAAAGTGGTCCCAGCCGTTCCGTTGTTCGATTCGTTCGCTTCGCCGCCATGGCACTGACGGCAAAACTGCGCGTTTTGATTCGAACCAGCGGTGGTTGAGCCCGGGTTGTACGGCGCCCGGATGAAAAACATCGTCTGGTAGTAGCCCGAAGGCAAACCAGTGCTTGGGCCGTTGGTCACCTTCACCACGTTCATCAGGTGCTGGTTGTGGCACGTCGTGCACATGACTACGGGTGAGGTGTTGTTGTAATTCCCCGGCTGAACGAAGAAGCCATAGTTCTGAATAAACCTGGCAAAATTCGTTCCAGACGGGACGTTGATCGCGCCAGCGGTAATAGTGCAATCCCAGTTGTACTGCCCGCCGCAGCCAATTACGGCGTTCAGTCCCACCGGGTGGTCGTTGAGATAACCCAAACTGTCGGCTCCAATTAACGTCGGAATCGAGTTGAAGGTCCCGTAAGTCGGGGGAAGCGTCTCATAGACCATATTCTTCATCATCGCGCCCGTTGCATAGTTGCCGTCGTGGCAACTGAGGCAGGTTAGAACTCCTAATACATCGGGCGTGCTGGCGGTCAGGCTGGCAGGCAGAGTCTCGACGTAAAACGAACCGGCTCTGGACTGTCCAGTGTTGATGACCTTGTTGTACAGGTTGCCGACGTCCTGGCCCCACAGCGCAACAGCTCCGGCATTTGGATCGCCGGATTTGTTCGCGCCGTTACCAGATGCTCCGCTGTGCGGAGCATGGCAAGCTGCACAGCCACGGCCATAGTTAAGGTGGGCGCCGAGGACGTCAGTCGACGGCGAAAAGCCGGACTGAGCCGCAGCGATACTCGCTGAACCCAGTACGACTAATAGGGCGATTACAATCCTCTTCATTTGCCTACCTCCAAACCGTGTTGCAACACGTTACTCCTGTTCTACTACTCCACTTCTAGGTACGAGAGCCGGCCGAGTTGGCTTTCTTCACCCGTCTCTCTTTTTGGCTGTCCCAAGACAGCCAAAAACTCTTGGCGGCCCGCTACTGCGCCGCGGAATCTAGCGCCTTGGCTGACGGCGCGTCTTTCGGCGACGCAGAATCAGCCGGCTTCGGCGCGCTTTGCTCCGGCGCCGCTTCGCGGCGAGCCCTCTCGGCTTCCGCTTGTGCATCCGTCACGTACTGAAACATCTGCATGCGGCCCGGATATTGCTCGGTGGTAAAAACGTGGTTCTGCTTGTCAATGGCGATGCCCACCAGCGCTTCGAACTGCCCGGGGAAATGTCCGTGTCCGCCGAGCCAGGTAAGCAATTGCCCTTCCCGGTTGAACACTTCCACTCGGTCCTGATACTCGTCCGCGACCCAAATGTGCCCGTCGCCGTCGATGGCGATGCCTTTCGGCCGGGCCAAGTAACCCGGGCCGTCGCCATGCTGCCCAAACATGCCGATGTACTTTCCGTCCGCATCGAAAATTTCCACGCGGTTATTCATCGTGTCGGTGACGTACACGTTGCGGTCCTTGTCCAACGCCACGTTCGAGGGTGCGCCAAAATCTCCCGGCGTCGTCAGCCAGTGATTCTTTCCGGTCGTTCCCATCTTGCGGATCAGCTTCATGGTGTCCGCGTCGAAAACAATCACCTGGTCTTGCTGCGTATCCACTACATACAAAAAGCGGTTCTCGCTATCGATCGCCAGCCCCACCGGATCCACGATCTCTTTGTCGATCTGGTTGACCACTTCGTGCTTGGAGTTGAAGACCAGCACCCGATGCAGCTTGCCGTCGGAGACGAATAGGCGATCGTCATCGTCGATCGCCAGGCCGTTGATCAGTCCGAAGCGCGCTTCGTAACCGTTACGGATCAGTTGCACGTCGCGCGTATCCGTGTTGAATATGAAGACCGCGCCCACCTTCTGGTCCGCCACGTACACCAGCCCCTTCGAATCAATGGCTATTCCGTACGGCCCGATCAACTGGAACGGGAAGGTCTTGGCGTCGTATTTCTCGCTCTGCGGCTGCGCCCCGGCCAGACGATCCATCCAACTCGCTTTTTTCTTTTTCGGCACCGCCGTGGTGTCTATCTTTTCCCCTGCAAAGTAGTTCAGGTAACGCACCCGCGCGATGGACGGCGGGCTTGGCCACACCAGCTTCGAGATATCGATCTCCACCTTCGTCGTGGTCGGCTGCTCTGCGTTGGCATCGGCTTTTTTTTTCTTGTTCTTCTGAGCAAAGCTGGCCAGCGGCGACGCGATCAAGAGAGCCAGCAAAATTGCCAGCGCCGCTCTGTTTCCGCCATTCGATCTTGTCGAGCTCTCTCGCATTGCGTTGCTCCGCATCACCGGCTCATATCAATCCGGTTTTTGTGGCACGTGTCGCAGAACGCCATATTGTTTTCCTGGTCTTTCACCAGCAGCCCGGCATGCAGCGATGCGTGCGGCTGATGGCAGGTCAGGCAGCTCAGCGCGAAACGCACCTTGGTGACGTCTTTCGGATCGGGCACATCCGCAACCGGATGGCCTTCCACGGGATGGCCGTATCCAAATTTCAGCGGCAGAATCGGAACGCGATTCTTCTTGTAGTAATCATCGGGGAGTTTCACGCTGCCGTTGAAAATGGTCAGCACGTGCTCCGCTTCCAGCTTCTGCGGCACCGAATCCGGGCCGTGGCACTCGGTGCACAGCGCGTTGCCCTGCGCCCGCAGCAGATGATCCATGTCATTGCCGTGCGGCTCGTGGCAAGTCGCGCAACCCTGCTGGAACGCCGGCTGGTGCAGCACGGGCTTCTTTCCTTCATCCGCTTGTGCCACATGGCAGCCCAGACAGACATTCACCGGGTCCGGCTTCGGCAAGCCCGGCGAACTGCTGGCATGCGGATTGTGGCAATCAGTGCAATCTCCCTGCGCCCCCGGATGCTGCTCTTTCGCGCTCTCGATTTGCTTCACTTTGTCGGCATGGCAGGTGGAGCACAGTTCCTTCGCCGACGCTTGGGTCAAAACCACTTTGCCGTCCTTCGCGGGCTGGTGGCAGAGCTCGCACTGCTTCTCCGCGAAGGGCGGGTGCACGAATGTCTGCATCAGGTTCGCGCGATCGGATTGGTGCGGGTTATGGCATTGCAGGCAATCGGCGTTTTCAAACGGCTGGTTCTGATGCGCCTTGGCCAGACCGCTGTCCTTCACGTCATGGCAATCCACGCATAGCGCCGGAACCGCCTTGACCAGATGGAATCGGAATTCGCGCTCCTGGCTCTCGCCGGTCTTGTGCGTGGCGTGGCAAGTGTCGCAGCCCGCATCAAGCGCCGCGTGGACGCTCCCTTTTTCCGGCACGTTCAGCCCTTTGGTGTGACACTCGAGACACAAATTTGTCTTGGCATCTCCAGACTCGGGCTTCAGAAGTTGAAACTTGTTGTCGGAAGAATGCGGATCGTGGCATTTCAGGCAATCGCGAGCCGCAGGCGGATGCACCGTGCCCTTGATTTGCGTGGGGTTCTTATCGGCATGACACGTGAAGCACAATCCGGAGGGCGTCGTAGTGATCAGCTTCACGCGCGTCACGTCTTTGTTGACGCGCACTTCATGGCACGACGTGCATCCCATCGCCATCGCGGAATGCACCGACTTGCCCTTCGATTCGTTGGTGTGACACTCTAGGCACTTCGCCGAGGGCGTGTTCTTATCCAGCGGCACAGGATGAACATCGGCACGCGCCTGCGTGGCGGCGAAGAGCGCCATCACCGCCAGCAAAGGAAACACACCCGAATACCCACACATCCGCCCGTGGCTCCGCGGAACTCGGTAGGCTGCGCGCAAAAGTGTTAATCGCACCGTGCGGCTATCCACTTGATGGCCGTGTGTAAAGCTCTTCCTGGTGTAGCCAAGCCGGAAGGTTCTAGCTCCCCTGGGTGTGGATGCAGGGCCGGGTCGCCGCAACACTAACGCTCCCGCAATGAAGGACATGCGGCGCCCCGCAGCGGGATGATAGTCCCAATGTATCACGAGTTCGCGTGCAATGGGCATTGCACTGGATTTTGGGCCAAATCGGCACTGCCTGCTGTGACTCACGTCACATTAGCCCGTGACCAGGGACACTACTTAGAACCGACTGCGCCCCTTCAAACCTGAGCGGACGAAGATGCCAACGCGCGCGTTATGTAACTGAATTGCCGCTGCGAGGAGGGAACTGCGCGATTAACTCAGCAACGGAAGCCCGTCGCCAGGATCATACCCATGACTGCCCTTTTCACCCGCAAATGCCGCTGCTAACCATGACCCTCTTTTCTCGTCGATACCTCACAAGGGGCGATCGCATCTGCCGCGCGCCGCAATGGCGCGATAAGGAGACCCGTGCTCTCATTCCCGCAAGACTTGCGTTACGCCCTACGCATGTTCCTCAAAAGCCCCGGCTTCACGCTGGTCTCCGTGCTAACTCTCGCGCTCGGCATTGGCGCCAACGTCGCCATCTTCAGCGTGGTTTATTCCGTTATCCTGCGTCCCTTGCCCTTCCCTCATCCGCAGCAACTCGTGCGCATCTTCGACGACCTGCAAGGCCCGCACGAACAGGATGTCGGCATGTCCGCCCCGGAACTCTGGGATTTGCAGGATCGCTCCGGCATATTCCAGGACATCACCGCGGTAGCCCCGGGCAATTCCGCCGTAGCCGGAGGAGATCGCACCGTCCGCGCCGAAGCTCTGCTCACCAGCCCCGATTACTTCACGATGCTCGGAGTGAAGCCGCTGCTCGGCCGCGTGTACACCACGCAAGATTCCACCCCGGGATTCCTCGAACCGGTAGTCATCAGCAACGGCTTCTGGCGTAGCTATTATGGTTCCGACCCGAAAATCATCGGCCGCAAAATGAGCCTCGATAAGGACATCTACACAATCGTGGGAGTCTTGCCCGCGGACTTCCGTCATCCCGGTCCTACATTCGAGACCGATGTCGAAGTCTGGGTCGGCACCGGCTTCAATGGCGCTCCGTTTCCAGTGCCAGCGCAACGCTCGCTAAGATTCATTCCCGGCGCAATCGCGCGCCTAAAGCCCGGCCTCACCGTCGCGCAGGCGCAGGCCCAGCTTAATTCCTATGTAGCCCAACTTAGCCGCGAATATCCCAGCGACTACCCTGCACCCGCCGCCTGGACGCTAAGACTCGTCCCGGTAAAAGAAGACCTCGTCGGCCCGCAGCGCACCGAGCTATTCATCCTCCTCGGCGCCGTGGGCTTCGTGCTGCTGATCGCCTGCGTAAATATCGCCAATCTTTTTCTGGCGCGCACATCGGGCCGCCGCCGCGAAATCGCCATTCGCTTGGCCATGGGCGCAAGCCGCACCCGCCTGGTGGGCCAGTTGTTGACCGAAAGCACGCTGCTCTCCGTCGTCTCCGGCATCTTCGCTCTGGTCACCGTAATTTTTCTGAAGAATGCCATCATCAACTTCGCTCCCGCGGATATCCCCCGCCTCAGCGAAGTGGACATCAGCTCCGGAGTATTTCTCTTCGCCTTCCTCATCTCCGTCCTCACCGGCGTTCTCTTCGGCCTGGTCCCCGCGCTGCAAGCCGCCAGTCCCAATCAGGTCGAAAATCTGCGGGAAGGCTCCCGCGGCGCTGGCCTAGGCAGGCGTCATACTCGGCTCGCGCGCGTTCTCGCCGTTTCCGAAATCGCGCTATCGATCGTTCTGCTAGCCGGCGCAGGGTTGCTGCTCCGTAGTTTCTGGCGCGTGCTGCAGGTCCATCCCGGATTCAATCCCCGCAATCTGAACACAGTGCAAATCTGGATCCCCATTTCCAACGATCCCAAAGACCCCTTCGCCATCGAAGAAAAACGCGCCGATTTGCTCCTCAATATGTTTCGTCAAGTCTCCGTCCTGCCAGGCGTCGAACAAGCCTCCATCTCCGGCAACGACACTCTGCCCATGAATTCCGGCCGCAACTATTCTCAATTTTCCATCCAGGGCCGCCCCACGGAATCAGACCGCAACCCCGTTGCCGATATCGCCGTCGTGGATGCGAACTATTTCCGCACCATGGAAGTCCCTCTGATTACCGGAAGAATTTTCACCACGTCCGATACCTACCAGACCCAGCCGGTCGCCGTGATCGACCAAACTCTATTGCGCCAGTATTGGCCGCAAGAGAATCCCGTAGGACAACAGCTGAAATTCGGATTTGGCCGCGGCGTACAAGGAGTAACAATTGTCGGTGTGGTTGGTGATATCAAATCCGACGGTTTCGAAGCTCCCACCGTTCCGCATATCTATGTTGCGCTCGGGCAGTTCGCTCCCGTAAACGCAGTAGTTTTTCTCCGCAGCAGAAGCGACGCGGCCCAAATCGGCGAAGCCGTCCGTCGCGAAGTAGAAAAGGTGGACGCCAACGTAGCCGTCCACAGCATCAGTTCCATCGATCAAATCATCGCCAAGTCCGTGGCCGACCGGCGTTTCGCCCTGGAGCTTCTGGGTGTCTTCGCAGTAGTAGCGCTGCTGCTAGCCGCCGTAGGCATCTACGGCGTAATGTCCTATTCCTTCAGCCAGCGCACCCACGAGGTAGGCATTCGCATAGCTCTGGGCGCTCAGCGTCAAGATATTCTGCGCTTGGCGTTTGGCGAAGGCGCCCGCATCGTGGTGATCGGATTGGCGTCAGGCCTGGTAGGCGCGGCGATCGTCACGCACCTCTTCCAGTCCATGCTCTTCCAAGTAGGCCCAGCTGATCCGGTGACCTTTCTCTCTGTCACCGTGGTTCTTGCCGCCGTCGCGCTCCTCGCCTGCTACCTACCCGCGCAGCGCGCCACGCGCGTAGATCCGTTAGTAGCCTTGCGCGAGGAATGAACCGTCTGTGTGTTTGCTGAACTTCGAATACCTCGCGACTTAGTCCATTAGGGGTCTTTATTCCCCACAGCCATGCGAATCGCCGCAAAAATGCAGCAGATAAGTCCCTGAGAGGAGCTCGGACGGTGCGACCCGCGGCTGTCCCTACGGTGATTGGCGATGAAGATGTCTGGCTTGGTGACAGCCGGCGCACAGCGTAATCAGATTCTCTTCGGCATCATCGCCCAACAGGCTACGCGAGCGGACGTGGTGCACCTGGAGGTTTTGAGAAGTGCCGCAGTCCTGGCATCGCCACCCATCGCGCGCGAGTACTTGACGAGCGAGTTGGCGATACGCGTCGGTGTCAAGCCGTAATCGCGGCTGCTTCCTTCTGAGCCCTTTCATGCTCGTTCCTCATCGCACCTAGCAATCGCAATTTCTGTTCTGCCGGAAGCGCGCCGATCAGCCGAATGAGCGCCAGGAACAGCGTATTCTCCTGGCCCGCCTCCAGGCTAGCGCCGGCAAGAAAGTCCGCGCAGATCATCTCCAGGCAATAGCCCCGCGATTTGTCCGATCCGAGCATTAGCGCCGCTGTCGCCAGCGCCTGCTCGATCACCGCCAGTTGGCTCTTGTACATCTTGAAGTACAGGATTTCCCATGGCTCCGTCTCTTGGCCGGTCAGGTGCCGGTCCACGGCGCGCTTGAATTCCTCGACCGGCATGGAGCGGGCTTTGTGCAACCAGATTGCACTTTCAAAGCGCTGTCCCTCCCGGCGGGCAATCTTCGCGAGTTCCGTGGCCTTGGTCCAGCCCACCTCGCGCAGTTCCGGCTTCGCAATGCGCGGCAGATGCTCGTGAATGGCCATCAGGTAGTAGGCCTTCCGCCGCGATTCCGGGAAGCGCTTCTCCAGGAACTCATCGAAGGACTTGAGGTTGTCGAGCCGCCAGTATTGCCCCGAGCGGACTTCACACAGGTAGCGGCCCAGTTCCACAAAGCGCATATCGCGCTCCCGCGCCACACCCTTCTCCCAGCCCAGGATTTCATCGATCTTGGTCAACACAAAGAGCGCCCGGCGGCGATTGAGCTCGGGTGCCACCAGTGCTCTCCCCTTAGTCGTCAAGGTCGCTAAGCCAATCAAGATCTGCAGCTCCCGGCTGGCGGATGAGGTTGGCGTCAATCAAGGGCTGGTTGTTGAGACAGAGCCCCAGATGCGCACAGCTCACGCAGCCGTTCTGCGGGAAGCGGATGCCGCTGTGGGAGACGAACTGGCCCGCTTCGATTTGCGCTACGATGGCCTCCACGAGCCGGCCATACTCCCGCCGTTGCTCCTCAGATATGGTCGTACGCAGGTATTGGATCTCCGGCTGATGCTTGCGCACGAAGACCACCACAGCCACGTCAGAGATCCCGCTGATCCAGGAGTAGCAGATCAGCTGCGGATCAAGCGCCAGCAATCCCTCGGGTTCTTCGGGATAGCGGCAGGAGGTGGTCTTCCAGTCGATCAGGCAGGGCCGACCGTCCAGCTCCCCAAGAGCATCAATGTAGGCCACGAATTCATGGTCGCCCGGCAGTGATCGGAGCATCTTGACCTGCAGATCCTGTTGCGGCCGGCGCACCTGCACGCGATCGTCCTGGGCAAACTTCTGCAGCAGGTGCACACCCTGATGGAGGGAGCGATCCCAGGAATCCCCTTTCTTGTAATCAAACGGAGTATCGCGATAGGCGCCCCATTCCTTGTAGAGCACCGCGGTGGGATCCTCCCCGGTGAAGCAGGCCCCCAGGGCCTTTTCAAAGCAGCGGCCAAAGACCATGGCAGCACGCGTTTCTCTCTCCCGCCAGCCCTCGAGATAGCGGTAGCGATAGCTGCGCGGGCAGCGCAGGAACTGCGCAATCTGTGTGTGGCTAAAGATCATGGAGACTCTCCTTCCGCAGCTGACCGTCCAGAGCATTACAGGAGAGCTCTTCCCACTCCCTGGCAGGGGCAAACGCTTCGAAGCTCTGATAGGAGTGGCCGTTGAAGGCGATCGGTGAGGTGCGCACAACACCGCGTAGATTCAGAAGCGCTTTCTCATCCACCTGGTCGCGGCCGAGGAGTTCGGCATCGTAGGCAAAATCCCGCAGGAACCAATTGAGCTTCCACAGCGCGCGTTCGCTGCAGTAGAGGCGTCCCGAGAAAGAACGGGTGGCAAATGATTCCGGCTCGAGGATCACGAACCGCAGGACAAAGAACGGCTTGTGGGGATGCCAGCGGTAGGAGGCAGCATCGACGCGGACCAGGAACAAGCCCTTGAGTTCGCTTTGGTGATTCTGCTCTCTGGCATGCAGGCCGGGAATGTGGCGTTTCATATCTTCGCCTCCGTAGATTTGGCATAGGAGTTGAGTTTGCAGATCAAGACGTCTCGATCACCCCTGACAGCTGCAGCCAGCTGCGTGATGAAAGCCTCGACCAGCTCGCGGCTGGCATTTTTGAGCGTCGCCGTTCCGCAGAAATCAGCAGCGTAGGCCTTCACGAGAGAAGGATCGAGGTTGTGCTGGCGGATCAGCAGGCAGAGTTGGTCGCGAAGACGAGGATGATAACCATTGTTCGAAGGGGCCGCAGTGTGAAATTGAGCCGCCCGCGCGGGACGAACAGTCGGGGTTGACGGTCCCGAAAGCGAGCCCAATTCCTCCGCGGAGCAGACCCCGATGCCGTAGGCCTTGCGGAGGGCCCGATTGACCGCGCGGGTCTCGGCCACGCGCATCTCGGCGCCACGAACTAGCGGAGAGACGTTGGAGGGATCGGCGTCGCCATAGCCGACGAAGCCTCTGCAACAACGGCTTGTATATGCGGTCGCCTTGAACGCCCACCGGCTGGCTTGCGGATCGCAAAACTCCTGAACCGCTTCAACGCGTATTCCAGCGCAGCGGTTTCGACGGGCAACGCGGAGAAGACCAGGGTGCGTGACATGCCATTTGCCACCCAGATATAGGAGATCGCCGGAGACGACTGATAGCGAATAGTTCCTTGTGAGCTCCTCCAGCCGGCGTAATGCGATTAGCGGAAGTTTGCCCCAGGTCTTCTGGGCGAATCTCGCGTTAATGCTGATTGCCTTTAGTTGCTGAGTCATCCGGAACGCCTCTATCCTTGCTCGTGTAAGCATATGCTTGCTCGGGCATGGATGTCAAGTGGCCAGTTGCGTTTTGGGGAGCAATCGGGCATAAGAGCCAAACGTGCTATGGCGAAGAAAAAAAACCCCCACGCTGTCGCCCTGTCCAAACTAGGTGCCCAGAAGGGCGGCAACGCACGCGCGGCAGCCCTATCCGCTGAGGAACGACGCGAGATTGCACGAAAAGCTAGCCTCGCGCGTTGGGCCAAGGATAAGAAGAAAAACGAGGCCTCCTAACTTTCGCCCTTTCGGGCCCAAGGAATTCACTTGGCCCCGTAGTTCATGGGCTTGGTTTTGCCGACGTTGTCGATGAGCTGCTGTCCAAGGCATTGGGTTGGAGCACTGGAATTTCAACAGACGCTCCCGATTCCGCCTGCACTATTGTCCAGAACGTTGGGCGACCACAGTTGACCGTTCGGCTACGCACGAATTGGTGAGTAGCTCGCGTGTCTGCTCTCTTCGGCATCTGCCTGCGGCCTGTTGGTTTTCGGGCTTCATTGGCTAGCCGGCCGCGCAGGTGCGACTCAATTCGGGCCGGAGCATCACAATTATTGGGGGGTTCCGATATGGCCCTAAGTTTGTGAAGCGGCTATGGCCGAAGAATTCAATACCGGAGACTTGGTCAAGGTCAATTTGGCGGGGGTGCAAGTTGGCGGCGTGGCGTTTCAGGCAGCGGTCACCGACGCCGTGGGGAACATCGTGAAGAAAACTGCGGAGGAGCCGGCGAAATATTTGGTGAAACTGCTGTTTTCATTCCGCGGCGTGAGCCAAGTGGAAGTGCCCGTGGAGAGAATTCGCCGCGGATAAGATCGCCGGCCGTCGCCAAAGAAGCGCTCATGCCTACGCGGGGCTGTCTTCCCGTATCCCTTTCCATCTTCGGGTCCAACAGCCCAACGCCTGCCGCGCTCGCTTGCTGTCCGGCCCGGCTCCACGCAACGAATTTTTAATGTTGCTCGATGTCCGAGTTGCCGGGAGACGCACAGCGCAAGCAGGTGCCTCCCTGTAATTTATCGGTCAGTGCACGTTACATGGTCGTTCCAGTCCACGAAAGGCCCCTGGGAGTTGTCCCGCCACGCCCAAACGTGGAGCTCGAAGAACGCCGGTAGACCGTAAACGGATCGGAGTGTCGATGTACAGCATCAAGTGATCCTCCACATGCGGGGCCGGGTAATGCTCGGACTCTGTGTTGATGCTGGTGGCGAGCGAATGAGTTTGGCAAGCCAGATCATGCGCCAGTCCATTCAAGTAGGTCTTGGACAGACCAAACGCGGTCAGTGACGCCGGATTGCATCGCCGGGGTCACGCGGAGTGTTTGATGTACGCGGCAGAAATTGAAAAAGGCCATATAGAGGTTCACGGCGGCGACCAGATGTTTGTGCGACTTGCTGAAACCGAGGCTCAGGCGCGTAAAGCGACGCAGTTGCGTTCTGACGCTGAGATTGGCGCGTTCGATCTGAGATGTGCTTATCCTTTCAATCTTGGAGTCTCCGCTGATTGGGATAGGCACGATGGACTTTATGGGCGCAGCGGTCTCCAACTGCGTCCTCATGCACCATCGCTTTCCGCCGTGGGGCGGCTCGCGCTGCGTGGCTGATCGGCCGGCGGGTCAGCAGCGGACGCAACGCGATTCTCGCCGGGGGCGTCTGCCTGCCGGCCATTCTGTACCTCTAACCGCAGTAATGCGTCCCGGACGAGCGTATCGCGTCCCAACGGACACCGCTGCGGGTCCGCGGAATTGGAATCATCCCGGGCTTGAGGTGAAGCCGCTTCCTTCAGCACTACAGCGCTTCCGCCAAGATTTTGCGCCTTTTGGCACGCTTTCTGATCGAAATCTTCGGATGAATCTGCGCCTCGCGTCATGACGTATCGGGACTCCCGATCGAGAATCGCCGCCACGTCTGGAGGGAGGCTCTCTAGGGCATCCGTCGGCTTTACAGGCGAGAACCGCAGAATGCTCGGCCCTCCGAGACATCGAAGCATCCCGTCAGCTGCTCTGGCGATCAATCCGCTCCGCTCGGTTTCAAGCTTTCGCGCGGCCTGTAAGCGACGAACTTCCTCTTGCGCTCCTTTTGCCGATGCGGCATCTTCGGCGATCGATAGTCGGTTCTGAATCTCCGCCACGAAATTGTTTACGGCTTGCATTTCCGCTGCGATGGTATTGACGCCGAAATCTTTCAGCGCGCGCTTGAGGCGCTCCATCGACGGACGCATGGCTTCGCTTGCTTGCTGGGCGTTATCAGCCGAGCGGCACAATTCCATACTTGTGGGGTTCCGAACAACATCGATGAGTCTCTGCTTGTCGCCATCCTCCCAAGTGGGGGGCAGACAATCTACTCCGTAAATGTCGGAACGAGCCGCTCCGCAAAGCCAGATTCCTTGAATCCAACCTCTGACTCTGCTGTCACCATCGGCAGCGGCGGAGCTCCGTTCCCGAATTTCTAGATGTACACAGGCTCGGATGGACTGAATGCCACCCACAGCCTCGATGGCCATCCGCGTGAGCTGATCGAGGTGCGCCAGCCGCTGTTCTTCCTTGCGCAGCGTGGAAAGGAGCAGGCGCAAGTCCCGAGCGGGAGCATCGCCATCGCGGCTCAGCGGGTCGAGCGCGGGCGGAAGATCAAGAAGCCGCTTCAGGGAGTCCACATAGCCAGCCGCGGCCCGTTGCGGTGGTGTTTCACGAAGGCTCATTCGTTACCCTCCACCATCCGGGACTCCCGCCATCTATCGAGGCGGTCCAGAATTCGATCGATCTGACGCCAGATGCTGGATTCGTAGCGCAAAAGCAGGTCGGCTCCAGCAAAATATTTTTGGTCAGAGGGTTTATCACCCAGAACGCCGGAGACGACCGCCTCGACGCCGTCGCCCTCCAAGCCGCTGCGCATTTTTGAGAAAAGTAGCGGCGCAGTCGCAGCATCCGCCTGATACAGGCGTGCGAGCCGCAAGAATTCCAGAGCGAGCGTCTCGACCAGCATCGCTTCAAACGGATCCGCTGGGCGCAGCGACTGCTGCAAGGCCGTAAGCAGCTCTTTAAAATCCTTCTGGCCTTCTCGGAATGCTCCCGCGTCGAGCACGACACGCGCAAAGATTCCACTCCTTACCGCATTTCGTCGGGAGCGCTGTTTGCCTTGAGGCGTCCGCGGCCCACCGCGACTGGATCCACTGCTTGGTTGATCATGAGCATCGCCAGTTTCATCTTTCACGCTTGGTATCCTGCCGAAACAAAATTTTCACGCCAAAAAAGCAAAAGGGACGCCGCGGTAAAATACGCCGCGATACGTCCCTGAATTCCTGTCTATTTACCGCTCGGCAGGCACGCTTCTCTCACTTAGCGTGGCCCTACAGCGGCTCTCGATAAAAGTGTAGTGAGGCGGTCCTGCATTGTCAAGGAGCGGCGCGCGGGCGCTTAGCGCCCATTGACGAACTGCAACCTGGCTTGGAGTGAAGTAACCGGCCATTCCGGCATCTTGCCGATCGCTCGTACGATGCGCGAGTCCATGGTCCATATTGCCGCCGCCCCGGAGCATCGGTTAGTATAATAGTTAAGTAATATATCTTATGATTTATATAATTGCGCCGCCAGTCTACATTGAGAAGAAGTCGCGGATCGTTTCATCCTTCGATTGCTTTCCGTAGAAGCCGAAAATGCAAAAACGAACCCTCTTAAGTTTTAGTTTTTCAATAACTTACGCTTTCCAAGGGAAGCCCAAAGTGTGGCCATTGGGACCGTTTACGGCGTTGACCTGGCGGCGCTGTGTCCGACGGGATCGATCTTGTGTATGTCGGATTCGGCCGAAGGCCGAGACCAACGTCAGCAATGCGCTGCACACGCGAATGTCGTTGTCAGGATTTCGCTTTGCAGGAGCAAAGAGAGCATCATCACAGCGAAAAAAAATCACTCTCCATAGCCGTGCGAATCGCGGTCCACCGCGACTTTGCCAGCGAACGACCGATATAAGAAGATGAAGTAGCCCGCCGCCAGAATCATTCCAATAATCCACCAAACCAACCCAATCTTCAGCCCGTAAGCCCCAGCCTGAGCATTACCCACCGAGAGCGAATAAACCGGATCGCGCGCAGGCAAAACCATCGGATAAACTCCAAACACCACGCTAGTAAGCATCCCAGTAAGAAACACCGCCGAAGAAAGAAAAGCCCCGCGCTCATTGCGCTTGGCAATAAACCACGGCACACCAGCAATTCCCGCAATGGCCAGCAGCGGAAGCACATACCCCAGCGGCCACTCCCGCAAATTGCGTGAAACCTGTGGCTGCACGCTGAAGGTCACCACCGTCACCAGCGCCGTCAGCAACGCCACCGCCCACCACACCCCGCGCGCCGCCGCCCGCGCCCGTTCGCTTACCACGCCCGAAGTTTTCAGCGCCACCCACAACCCGCCATGCATCACCAGCGCCGCCAGCGCCAGCACGCCCACCAGAATCGTGTACCAATCGAGGATTCCGGTCTCCGCGCCCAAACGGAAATTGGTCCACAGCGGCTCGAAGAAATAACCGCTCGCATCCAGCGGCACTCCCCGCACCACATTCCCCAGCGCCGCGCCGAAAAACACCACCAGCAGCAGGCTGGAAGCGCAAAAAACAAAATCCCAGAAAGGCATCCACACCGCGCTGCGAATATGATTGCGAAACTCGACTGAAGTCCCGCGCAGAATCAGCAGCCACAGCACAATCATCAACGGAAGATAAAATCCGCTGAACCCGCTGGCATACAGCGCCGGAAACGCAAAATAAAGCGCCCCGCCCGCCGCCAGCAACCAAACCTCATTCCCATCCCATACCGGCCCAATCGAAGCGATCACCTGCCGCCGCTCAGAATCCGTCCGCGCAATAAAAAGGTGCAGCGCTCCCGCTCCGAGATCAAAGCCGTCAAGCAGCACATACATAGCCACCATAATCGCGACCAAACAAAACCAAACAGTTCCCATCCCATCCTCGTAGGGGCGGGGGTTCACCACTCGCCCGGTTTAGCTTTGGGTTTTTCCGAATTCAACTTCCACGCATCAAACTCAATTCAATTCAGGCCGCAGCGAAGCGAAGGGTGCCCCATGCGCCGAATTTGCGCGTGGGGCTCTTGAAGTGCCGAATTCCTCGTCGTTCGCCGCTCCTTAAAACATCAATCCGCCGCCAATGCCGCGACCTCCGCACCAATCCCCCTCCTCGGCTCCGGCCCAATCTCAATCTCCCGCCAAATCAAAAACAACCACAAAATCGCCAAAACCCCATACATGCCCATAAATCCAATCAAGGTAAACCAGGCATTCCCCGCCCCAACGCGCGGCGAAACACCAGCTACGGTACGCATCAATCCATAAATCAACCACGGCTGCCGCCCCAATTCCGCCGTCATCCATCCCGCCGTATTCGCAATGTAAGGCAGCGGCACGCAAATCATCAGCAACCACAGCATCCATTTCGAATGGTAGAGCGTCCCGCGCCACAACAAAAACGCCGCAATCACCATCACCGCAATGAAAATCGTCCCCAGTCCCACCATCACGTGATAGCTGAAATACAGCAGGGGAATCTGGTCCGGCCACGTATCCCGCGGAAAATCCGCCAGCCCCTCCACGTTCGCTTTCCACTCGCGATAAGTAAGAAAGCTCAGCATGTCGGGAATTTCCAGCGGATTATCGAGCCTCCGCGCCGCCACATCTGGCTGGCCCAGAATCACAAGCGGCGCCCCCGGCTGCGACTCAAACAGTCCTTCCATCGCAGCCAAAGTCGGCGGCTGATTCTCGGCAATCAATTTCCCTTGCATGTCGCCGGTAGGAAAAAGCTGCAAGCAAGCCGCGATCACGCCAACAAGCACACCCGCCTTCACGAACGTGCGCCCGTAAGCCTCATCGCGTTTGGCCAGCAGGTAAAACGCGCCCACCGCGGCCATCACGAAGCAACCCGTTTGCACCGCCCCCAGCATGTTGTGCGCGTAAGCCCACAGCGCCCACTTGTTCAGCACCAATCCCCAGAAGCTGGCCAGCATGAACTCGCCATGAGGCCCGATCGCATACCCCTGCGGATATTGCATCCAAGAGTTAGTCGCCACAATCAGATAGCCCGAAAGCCACGACCCGAGCCAAACCAGAAACGCCGCCCACCAATGCCCGACGCGCCCCAGCTTCTTCTCGCCGAACAAAAACAATCCCAGAAAACTGGATTCCAGAAAGAACGAAAAAATCCCCTCCATCGCCAGCGTCTGCCCAATCACTCCACCAGCCGACTTCGAAAACGCCGCCCAGTTCGTCCCGAACTGAAATTCCATCGGAATTCCAGTCACCACGCCCAGCGCGAAGTTGATCCCAAAAATCTTGGCCCAGAAACGCGCCGCGCGATTGTAGTGTTCATCCCCGGTGCGCAGCGCCTTGGTCTTCAAATACACAATCAGCAGCGCCAATCCCATGGTCAGTTGCGGAAAGATGTAATGAAACGTGACGGTAAAAGCGAAGTGCAAGCGATGCACATCAACAGCATTTTCCATGCGCGAATCCTACTCCAAATGGAATGAGAAGATAAGCAAACTGTGGCTGGTTAAACGGCCGCAGGGCGCCGGTCAATTGCTATGCGATTGCAACGCAGTCAATCGAGCTGCGATTGCAATGCAACCGACGCCCCCACCGGCGTAACTCAGAACGATAACCCCTAACAACGCGAACTTACGCTTCAAACACCTTCTGCATCGCCACCTTATCCCGAATCACCAACGCCGACCCATGCACCTCCAACAACTGCCGCCGCTTGAAATCCGCAAACAAACGCGTCACCGTTTCGCGCGAAGTCCCAATCATCTCGGCGATCTCTTCATGCGTAAGCGTCATCGTTGCACGAACTGTGCCATTTTCGGCCGTTCCGTGCGTCTCCACCAAATCCAGCAAAAACCGCGCCAGCTTTCCCGCCGCCGACCCCGAAAGCCCCAGATAGCGCACTTCCTGATACGTCGCGCGGTAAATATTGCTCAGTATCTCCGCCACGCGCAAAGATGCTTCGCCATTCTCTCGCAGGAACTGCAAGAACTGCTCGCGGGGAATGAAGCTGGCTTGAATGGGCTCGAGCGCCTCCGCCGTCGCTTCATACGGCTTCCCCGATATCGTCGCTGGCAAGCCGACCACTTCTCCCGATTCGGCGATGCGCAGTATCAACGCCTTCCCGCTCGTAGATCCAGCCGACAATTTCACCCGTCCGCTGCAAACTATGAACACGCCGCGGGGCTCCTGTCCCTCAACAAACAGGATTGCTCCCTTGGGATAAGTGGCCGGCGACGTGATGCTGTCGAGTCCTTGCAGCGCCCGCACCGACAAATCGCAGAAGATATTGTCCGTAATCAGCGGGCAATCCAGGCAGCTTTCCACAACCTGAAGCCCATAGGGCGCTTTCGTCGGCGTTTCCGCCGCGACTTCATCGTTCCCATTTCCGTTGCGGCGCTTCCGTTTTGGCACAACCCTCATTCGGTAGGCCATCTCAAACCTCCCGCTACTGCTTTCAATTGGCACCATTGCCGTTCCGTAACCTGCCTACATTCATAGCCGTTTGCCTACCAAGCGGCTGTGACATTCATCACCATCAGCCGTGAGCTTCGTCACTGCCCCCTGCGACCTCCGCGCCGATACTTACGCATGTAAGTGAGGAGGCTGCTATGGCCATTGATGATCGCGACCTGCTGGATGTCCTGAAATTCGAGCTGAATTTTCTGGAGAAGGGCGGCTACGGCCGTTCGCCGCGCGAAGCCTGGCGCGCACCGCTCATCTTCGAAGATTCTCCAACCTGCATGAATTACGACACGAAGGACAATCCTTCGCCCTGTAAGGAATGCGTGCTGATCGACTTGGTGCCCATCGGCGACCGCAAGGAAGGCATTCCCTGCCGGCACATCAAGCTGACCCATGCCGGTGACACTCTCGAGACGCTCTATCGCTGGGGCTCGCAGCAGGAAATCGAAGATGTGTACGGAAAATGGCTGCGCGCCACGATTCACCGCCTCGAGGACGAGCGCGAGCGCCTCGCCGGCCACCGCGTTGCGGCTTCCGACAATTCGGTCGGCCCGAACTAAGCGCGGGATGAGCTACCCATGGGCGACAAAAGTTTGAAGTGTGCCAATCCGTCCTGCGCCGGCGCCGCGCGCTGCCGAGGCACTGGCGAATTCTTTCGCCTGGAAATTCTCAACCCGCGCGATGCCGCCGCAGCGGATATGTGCGCCTCCGCGTGCAACGGCGGCAGCATCCCGCGTTTGCGCGTAGAAGAATATTGGCTGTGCGCCAATTGCGCCGGCACCTACACGCTAACCTACGATCCCGAAGCCAGCACAGTAGTAGGCGTAAAGCGCCCCCCGCGAAGCCCCGATCGCGAATTGGAATTCGAGTCCGCCGACAAACTCCTACCCATCTTCTGACCGCGCAAACGATTCAACCGTCCCGCCCCGCCTCCAATGTCGGATTTTGTCGTTGTCTTCCATCTGAAATTTCAAATCTTAAATTTGAAATCGCTCTGTTGAAATCCTGGGGCACACTCCGGCTTTTCGGCCGTAGGGGCGGGGCTTGCTGTGTGGTTTCATGACATCCGTTACAGGTTGTGTCAGGACATCCGTTACACCTGGATTGGGTAGAGTTCTGAGCCGCGGAGGCTTGGGACTATGCCATGGGCGAGGACGGATGTGGGCGAGCAACGAGTGAAGTTCGTGGTGCGGGCAGCGAGCGGCAAGGAACGCATGGCGGCGTTGTGCCGCGAGTTCGGGATTTCGCGCACGACTGGCTATCGCTGGCGGAGAAGATTCGAGCAGGGTGGAAGCTTCACGGCGGTGGTGGAGCACAGCCGTCGGCCGAAGCGCAGCCCTTCGCGGACCGCGCCGCGCAAGGAAGAGCGCGTGGTGGAGCTGCGGCGCCAGTACGGTTGGGGAGCGAAGAAGATCGAGGTGCTGCTGCACGAAGAAGCGACCGCGCTGACGATCACGACCATTAACCGCATCTTGAAGCGGCGCGGGCTGGTGGGGATAGAGGATTCGCACCCGCCGGCGCTGGAGCGCTTCGAGCGCGCGGCACCGAATGAGCTGTGGCAGATGGACGGCAAAGGGGAGTATCGCGCCAGCGATGGGACCTGTTATCCGCTCTCGATTCTCGACGATCACAGCCGCTACGCCGTGGGCCTGTATTCGTTGCCGGCGTTCACGGCCGAGCGGGTGCATCCCTGCCTGGTGAACGCGTTCGAGCGTTGCGGAGTGCCGGAAGCGCTGTTGATGGATCACGGGTCGGTGTGGTGGGGCACGACGAACGGATACGGACTGACTTGGCTTGCGGTGCGCTTGATCGAGCAAGGCATCCGGCTGTGCTACGGACGCGTGCGTCATCCGCAGACGCAGGGGAAAGTAGAACGCTTCCATCGCACGCTGGACGAAGCGCTGCGGCATCGCGGGAAGCCGCAGCAGATGGCGGAGTGGCCCGGGGCGCTGGAGGAATTTCGGCAGATCTACAACGAGCGGCGACCGCACGAAGCGCTGGGGATGAAACGGCCGGTGGAACGGTATCGCGTGAGTCCGCGCGCTTACCAGGTGGCACCGCGCGAGTGGGAATATCCGCAGGGCAGCGTGGTGCGGCGGCTGAACGCGGCGGGCTGTTTATATTGGAAAGGGCAGACGTGGTTCGTGTGCGAGGCCCTAGCGGGACGGTGGGTGCAGGTGGAAAGCGTGGAAAATCTTCTGGCTGTGAGTTACCGGCACATGTACGTGCGGGAGATCGACCGGAAGCAAGGCCGCACGCGGGCGCTGGTGATGTCGCGCGATGTTGGCAGGGCTCTCCGGTCGCCCTCCGGGCTCCCTACGAGCCCTGCCAAGATCGCAAACCAGGAGCGCGGAGTGTAACGGATGTCCTGACACACGGTGTAACGCATGTCTTGTGACACCGAACAGCTTGCTCCGCCCTCCAGCGCAAAAACGGCCCCAACGTTGCCACTCACCTCTGCGTAAATGGCCAGTAAGCGCATTTATCAGGACTTTGAGACCACCTCAGAGTTTACGAGGCAGAGGAGTAGAATGCTCGGCGATGAAACTGACGCTGCTTCTTATTGTGTTAATGGCATGCCAAGTTGCGCAGGCTCAAACTTCTGCGACAGAAACATTGGCTCCAAGGCCCGGAGTGAAGGAAGTTCAAGTTCCATTTGCTTCCTTGAAGTCAATCGCCACCTTCAAACTCGGCAGCACCGCAGACTGGGTTGTTTCGACGGATGACGCTGTTTGGGTCGCAGTTACAAAACCAAATTCCGTGCAACGAATCGATCCCGCAACCAACAGGCTTATCTCGAAAGTCAGTTTGCCCGGAGAAGCGTGTTCGGGTCTGACCATCGGGTTCGGCAGCCTCTGGGTTCCGCTATGTGGCAAGAGACCTTCGCTCGTTCGGATAGACACGATCGCGAATAAAATCAGTGCCACGCTTCCGATTGGACCGGCGGGTCCCGAGGGAGGAATCACGGTGAGTGCGGACAGCATCTGGATTGTCACAGACAAAAAAGGCACGCTCCTTCGTATTGACCCGGCAACCGATACAGTGCGGCAGAAGATTTCCATTCCGCCTGGTTCTTATAACCCGCTGTTCGGAGGCGGCATCATCTGGATCACCGGGTTTGATAGCAGCGTCTTGACCGCGGTTGACGCTGTAACTGGTGAAGTGCTCGCATCAATTCCTGTCGGCCCGAAGCCCCGGTTTCTAACGGTCGGTGGGGGCTCAGTTTGGACTTTGAACCAAGGAGACGGAACGATTAGTCGAGTCGATGAAAAGAGCAGGACTTTGACGGCTACAATCATTGTGCGTATACCGGGATCGGGTGGCGACATCTGCTATGGCGCTGATTCTGTGTGGGCCAGCGTCTTTGATGTTCCACTTACCCAAATTGATGGCCAGACGAACAAAGTTCTGCGCCAGTGGGTTGGTCACGGCGGTGATTCCCTTCGCTTTGGACACGATTCAATATGGCTGACTGATTACCACAAAGGTTTGGTTTGGCGCTTTCCATTCGAAGCTACTCAAAGTCCGCCAAAGCCACTCGTCCGATAAGCGTCTAATCATAAATCTGAAATACTCTCCAGTGCCCGCGCAGCGATTCCACATGTCAGTTCACTGCGTTGATCGGGCTGCCCAAACTCTGTTACCAATCGCGGTAGTTAGATGTTAGAAATGACTCTGGAAGCATGCACACATGGGCCCGGCAATTGGAGATTTCGATGAGAATGCTTGCCACGGCTTTACAGGCCGCGGAAAAACGCCAATTCGGCGTCATTCCGAACGAAGTGAGGAATCCCTCTTGCTTGGTTGTCGAGCAAATCGAGAGATTCCTCGTCGCTGCGCTCCTCGGAATAACGCCGTTCTTGCTTTTTTCCGCAGCCTTTTTATGCGTCCTCGGCGGGGGAATGCTTTACTCAACAGCCGCTCAGGGAACATCAACCACCCCAGAACGGCCTAAATTCAAAATCGAAATTCGTGCCGCCAGTGAAAAAGGACAAGGACCAAGTTTCGCCGTCACGAATCTCACTTCCAAGGCCGTAACCGCCTGCGTTTTCGAACAATCCTATCCGTCGCAAGGCGCAAGGAAAACAACGACAGTCTGGGATGCGCTGGTGCAAGGTGGCTCTCCCGTCGAGCCAGGTCAGACGGTCACACGCCCTCTCAACCCCATCATTGGAAACGCCCTACCTAACAAAGTCGAAGTAATCGCAGGTATCTGGGCTGACGGCGAATCTTTTGGCCCACCCAAATGGGCGAGCAATATCTTCAACTACCGCGCTCTGCGCGCCTCCCAGTATGAAGATGCGGTCGCGATATTACAGCGGGGACTGGACCAGAATTGGAACCGCGACCAGTATCAGCAGGCTTTCAGCGACAAGCCCGACTCCGGCCCGGTCTATACCGTCCGCACTGCGCTGACCGCGACCCAGCAAACGGGTCAAACACCCCAAGAATTCACTCATACCATGCAGTTCTTGTTGCAGACTTTCAAACAACAAGCTGACAGACTCCGAAAATCGATTCCACAATAAGTCCTGCAACTCCGGATGAGTTTGAATGCATAGGTCAAAGGCGGAGCGCTTGGTGTACAAGAGCTGAACTCAGCGACCAGGCTGATTCAGCCTAACCAGCTGCCGTCAATGAAGCTGCGGCGTCAGCGCTGGCGGCTTCGCACCTTTGATGACGAGCCACAGCATGAACGCAACCTCCCCGATGAAAGCGGGCTGACCGTAACTGAACACCTTGTCCTCAAATTGCGGGAACACGATGGCTGTAAGGCTCAGGATCACCCAGGCACAGCCGGCGAGGGCGAGCCAGACGCCGAGGAAGCGCGGCAGGAATCGCGACCTGTACACAAGCAGCCCCATGGGAAAGAGCCACAGACCCCAAAATATTTCGGCCACGTCAAATCCGTGGCCGTGCAGGTTCATGAACAGCATCGCCAAGGTATCGCGCTGAGGCTTATCGAATAGGGATAGGAAATCAGCCCCGCGCACGAGGACGAGAGCAGCGATTGAGTTCAGCTCATTCACAAAGGCTACCGGGATCGAGACCACAATCAATGTCACCATGAGCGAGGCCTGCTGGCGGTTGACGCCCTTGAGCAGACTGTACAGAACGAAGGCCACGAAGATGAAACCGGCCTGGCCGATGAGTTCGCTTGCGATGCCGAGACGAAAAAGCGTCTCGTGAGCCAAGATGTTGCTGGCCGTCGCCTGTGCGTTTCCGTGGACGATTATCTTGGTGGGAACGTACATCATGGCAAAGAAGCCCACTACTGACGTGAGTATGTACAGCAAGCCTGCGAATCTGCCTGGGTTGCGGGTGGAACTCATGCTGTCCTCCCAAGTTGTAAGGGGCCTCGTTGCAAGGGTCTTTATGAGGATACGGCAAAGCCGATCAAGGTATTTCGCCCGACGACGAAAAAAGGCGAATTCGCATTTGACCTCGGCAACAGTATGGGCCGGACGCTGCTTACATGACGGGCTGACCGGATCCCCAAACTTCCGGCCTATTGCCATTATCGCTTTTTCAGTACTAGCACTGAAGTTAATGTCAGCTGCCGCAAGGCAGCTGGCAGAGGGCGGCAAGCCGCACAAGCAGTTCTTCACTCTGCCGCCCGCTGCAACAGCAGTCACAACGCGACATCAACCTCTGCAAGCCGTGCGGGATGCAGCAAAAAAAGGAAAAAAAGGAAGCCATGAACGAAAACGACAGATTCAAACCCAGTCCCAACTCGTCCCAATCCTCCAACAACGATGCCTCCGCTAAACCGGAGAAGGACTACCCGAACTTCGAACTCATCTACGTTCCAGGCGATCGCTTCGCCCACTTATACGGCAGAGCGGGCGCGCCAACCGCTCCCGCCCAACCCCAACCCGCGCAAGCAGCCGCGCCGCCGACGCCCAAGCTGCCTCGCCCGCCGCGCAAACGCGCCGCGCCCGCGCCTCCGGCCCTTCCGCTAACTCCCGCGCAGGCCCACTACCGCAAATGTACCGTGTGCCGACACGGGGATCGCGAAGCCATCGAACAGGCCTACCTCCATTGGGTCTCCCTTGCGGATATTGCCTACGAGTTCGATCTAAAGTCCCGGTACACAGTGCGCCGCGACGCCATAGCCACCGGTCTCGACAAGGTTTGCCGCAGCAAGATGTCCCACGCCCTCGAGCGCATCATCGAACAGGCCGGAGACACAAGCCAAACGCCGACGCCGTCATTCGGGCCATTCGCGCGTACAGTATCCTCAACAAAGACAGTCGCTGGGTCGATCCTCCGACCCGGCTGATCGTCACCCGCGAATCGCCGAAAATCGAATCCTACGCGGCGCTGGTCGATCCGGCCACGCCTCTACTCTCAGAATCGCTCCCGGCGGAGCAGAAATTAGAACGCCTCGACGAAGCCGACCTCGTCGAAACAGCCATTTCGGAGCCAAATTCTAATCGCAACAGCGACGCACAAAAATCGCTCTAACTCTATGAAAACAAAGGGTCGGTTTCTTTTTTTTGTGCGCAACAAAACGCGTGCTTTTGAGTTGTGCGCACGCCTGGAAATTCGCGTTCTAGGCCGCTCCAAGTGACGCGCGTCACATTGCCAGGTGACGCGCGTCATCTCCTCGCCTGGCGTCTCACGCTAATCTCCCACGCGAGGTGAGATTGCCGTGCCAACCACAATTTTCGATGTAGCCGATCGAGCGTCCGAAGTTTCCTCGCTATCTACTATGCACGCCCTGGTTTTTCGCGCGCCCAATCGCATCGAGCTAACCAAAGTGCCTATCCCCAAACCCGGCCCGGGCGAAGCACTCATACGCATCACCTTAACCACCATCTGCGGCACCGATTTACACATCCTGCGCGGCGAATATCCCGTGAAGCCCGGCCTGACCATCGGCCACGAGCCTGTCGGCGTGATCGAAGAGCTGGGCGTCGGCGTTACCGGCTACAGCGTAGGCGAGCGCGTCCTGGTCGGCGCCATCACCCCCTGCGGGCAGTGCGGCTATTGCCTCAGCGGCGTCTGGTCGCAGTGCGGCGGCGCCATCGGCGGCTGGAAATTCGGCAACAGCATCAACGGCGCGCAGGCCGAATACCTGCTGGTTCCCAACGCGCAGGCCAATCTCGCGAAAATTCCGGATGAACTGAGCGACGAAGAAGTGGTGCTCTGCAGCGACATCGCCTCCACGGGAATTTCCGCGGCGGAAAGCGCCAACACCAAAATCGGCGACGTGGTCGCGGTTTTCGCGCAAGGGCCGATCGGCCTCTGCGCCACCGCGGGCGCCAAGCTGAAGGGCGCCGGGTTGATCATCGCGGTCGAATCCGATCCCAAGCGCGCGGAAATGGCCAAGCGCATGGGCGCGGATATCGTGCTGAATCAGCAGACCACTTACGTGATCGGCGAAATCAAGCGCCTCACCGACGGCAAAGGAGTTGACGTGGCCATCGAGGCGCTGGGCACGCAGGCTACCTTCGAATCGGCGCTGCGCGTCCTCAAGCCGGGAGGGACGCTCTCCAGTCTGGGCGTTTATTCCGGAAAGCTCTCGGTTCCCCTCGATGCCTTTGCGGCGGGACTCGGCGACCACAAGATCGTTACGACGCTTTGCCCTGGCGGGAAAGAGCGCATGCGACGACTTGTGGAACTGGTGCGCCACGGAAGGTTGAATCTGAAGCCGCTGCTGACGCACACCTACAAGCTCGACCAGATCGTCGAAGCGTATCAACTCTTCGGCGAGCGCCGGGATGGCGTGATAAAGGTCGCGATCAGGCCATAAACACACGCCAGAGTGAACCGAATGACTTGGGCGGATGTGGGACTCCGCCCGCGTTTTTATTTTTGAATACGAGCAAAGCGACCTGGCCGTAAAGAGTGATGCGTGATTCGCTGGATGTAGTTACTGCGGCAGCTGTTGTTGTTCGAGGACGCCGAGACCGACGGTGCCGAGAGCTTCGGCGGTGGAATCTACGTCAACGTGCAGCAACAGTGAGCTGCTCGCTTGATAGAGGGTGACATGGTCCACGATGCTGCCAGCGAGAGTGACCACCGAGGTTGTGCGTCCTGGATTGGCCCCGTCCGCCAGGTACGTCGCGGAGACGGTGATCCCCGGATTTAGGCCGGTGTTGAGAATGTCGTTATAGTCGGCCAGGCCGGTGAAGGTGGAGGTGCCGTCGGAGTTCACCTGACCCACGAGATCGAAGTAGCCGTGCGCGTCCCGAACGACTACGGTGCGATCGGGCGTTTCAATGGTGCGGACCAGAAAGGCTTCCTGCCCGTGAAAGGTGGTCATCACGCCGGTGATTTTTACTTTTTCACCCGGCGTTGCGGTGAAGGCGCGAGAGCCGCGAAGCACGCACGCACCGATTTGGCCGTCAACGGAGCCTTTCGCGGTGGAGACGATCAAGTGCCCGCCCAACATTTTTCCTGGAGCCGGCTTGGTGACGAGGCACTCGACGGTGCCTTCGAGAGTGACTTCTTTTGCGGCGTCGTAGCGCGGTGCGTGGGTAATGCGCCTCGCGTGGGCTGGTTCTTGTGCTGCCAGGAGAACTGCGGGTAGGGCCACGAACAGAGCCGTCAACAGAGACAAAGGCACAAACGAATTCCTCATTCGATTGCTCCCAGTATTTTTTTTTGCCGTCGATCGGAAGTCGGGGAAAGGGGGAACTGCGCCGGCTGGCCGCGCGAAGGAATTCTATTTTTGGACTGTCCGATGTGCCAGGACAGCCTGGTCCAAACTACCATCGGCGGAGATTTGGGGAAGTTCAGGCTTTTGGGAGGGTTTTCTAAAAGTAACAGTGAATGGTGCGCAGGATTGGCACTCTTGGGGGATTTCGCTTTTGGGTGAAAGGCGCGTTTGATGGCTGCGTCGTTAAGATTAGCAGGCGGAAATTTAAAATTTCAGATTTGAAATTTCAAATGGAAGAGCAAGAAGAAAACCGAGAAAGAACGCCGTTCGCAAAAGCGTTGGGGAGAGCGAGGCCCAGGGCCGGGAGGGAGAACCAAGAGCAAGAACGGGAGCTGTGAGCGAGAGCAAGAGCTATGAGCGTTGGCGAAAAAGCAGATGGGATGCTAGCGGACTAGGGCTGCGTAGACTAGCTGGCGGTAGGCTCGGCGGTAGGGGCCTGATTGGGCGAAGGGCATTTGCACCATCAGGATGGCGAACATTTTTTCTTGCGGGTCGATCCAGAAATAGGTGCCGTAGCTGCCGGCCCAGAAATAGCTGCCTACTGAGGCGGGGATCGGATTTTGACCTGGTTCTTTGCGGATGGCGAAGCCCAGGCCGAAGGTTTGGCCTAACTCCTCGGTTGGGGCCAGGTCTTCGTAGCCGCTGCGTTTTGTGCCTGGTGGGAGTTGATCGGACGTCATTAGCGCTATTGTTTTTGGCGATAGCAGGCGGACGCTGCCTAGTTCGCCGCCGTTTAGCAGCATTTGGCAGAAACGCGCGTAGTCCATCGCAGTGGAGTTCATACCGCTGCCGCCGGAAAACCATTTTAGCTTTTCTTTTGTTAAATCCTCCACTGGCGTTGCCGGCGTGCGCCTGCCTGTCGCGGGATCTATTTGCGGCTCGGCCATTCTTGGGGCTTGCTCGGGGGTTAGATAGAAACCGGTGTCGGGCATGTTTAGCGGCTTGGTGATTTTTTCTGTTACGAATTGATCGAAGGGCATGCCGGAGGCTACTTCTACTATGCGGCCGAGCACGTCTGCCGACATGCCGTATTCCCAGACGGTGCCTGGTTGATGGGCTAGCGGGAGTTTGGAAATTTTGGTTACGAATTCGGCCAGGGTTTGATTGGGGTCGAAGAGGTTGGCTTGGTTGTAGGCTTGATTGATCAGACTGCGGCCGAAGGGGCCGTAGATTATGCCGGAGGTGTGGCGGAGGAGATCCTGGACTGTCACTGGGCGCTGGGGATCTTCTAGCGTTAGCGCTGGCTTGCCTGTGGTTGGGTCTGTTTTTTCTACGCCTACTTTTAGATTTTTGAATTCGGGTAGGTATTGGGCGGCTGGGGCGGTTAGATCGATTTTGGCTTCTTCGGCTAGCATCATGATGGCTACTGTCGTGATGGGTTTGCTCATGGAGGCTATGCGGAAGATGTTGTTGGGCTTCATGGGGATTTCCTTTTCGCGGTCTTGGTAGCCGAGGGATTGGAAGTAGGCTAGTTTTCCTTCGCGGGCTATCAGGAGCGTGACGCCGGGGATGGCGTTTTTATCGATTTCGGATTGGAAGAATTTTGTTAGGCGGGTTAGGCGATCGGTGGAGAAGCCGACTTCTTCGGGGTGTTTGGTTGTTGGTAGGGACTGGGCGTTTAGTGCGGTGGTGATGGATAGCGCGATGATTATTGCTAATCGGGCGGTCTTGTGGGTCATGTTGGATTTCCTTTGATTGGTGCGGTGTGAGTTTATCGCAGAGATGCGGAGATCGCAGAGGAGGAGGGAAGAGTGAAGAGCGAGGCCGCCCTTCGAAAAGGCAATTTCAAATTTCAGATTTGAAATTTCAGATGGAAAGGCAAAAGCGGAGGCAAAGATTACTGCAGAGACGCGGAGTAGGCTCGGAGATGGCGCGGGCGGAGAGTTGAGATTGCGGGCTCGTGCAGCGGTGTTAGACTGCGGCGCTAGTGGCGATGGGGAAGTGCTATGACTGCTGGGCGTGGGGGTGACACATGACCCCTTTACATGCTGAGCTGCTTACGGAATTTGAGAGTTTTGCTGCGACTGCGCATACGGCTACGTCGCTGATGGAGCATATTTGCAAACGCTTGCACGAGAAGATGACGCGGTACAACTGGGTGGGATTTTATATGGTGGATCCGGGGGATGCGGGGGTTCTGCTGGTGGGAGCGTTTGTTGGTAGCTTTACGCCTAACGCGCGGATTCCCTTGGATACGGGATTGTGCGGGGCGGCGGCGCGCAGCGGGAAAGTGGTAGTGGTGCATGATGTGACGAAGGACCCGCGGTATCTTTCGGGATCGCCGATGGTGAAGTGCGAGATCGTGGTGCCGATTTTGGTGAAGAATAAATTGGCGGCGGAATTGGACGTGGAGAGTTATTTTTCGGGGACTTTTAATGTTACGGAGCAGGAGTTTGTGGAGGGTTGCGCTGGGGTGGTGGAGAAGTATTTGGGGCGCGGGTCTCATTGAGAATTTGTATGCTTTGTTGGGATCGTGAGTGGCGCGGAATTACAGCACGAAAACAGTCGATTTACGCAGAGGCGAGTGGTGACAGTTGTGGCCATTTTTGCGCTGGCGGGAGGAGCAAGCCCCTCCCCTACGGCCGAAGATCCTCTGTGCGCGCGGGCCTCGGAATGGCGGCGCCTTCCAACGGAGCGTAAGTAATCTTGGTGCGCGGACGGCCGGCTTTCGGAAGTTCAGAGAGGAGATTGGTTATGGCGCGAAGTGGGGTGGCTTCTGCTGGGATTTATGATGTGCATCCTGGCGTGGCTATGGTGCAGAAGTGGGTTTCGGAATTGAAGGAGAAGACTGGGCGATCGCTGGAGGAATGGTTGGCGGTGATTAAGAAGGATGGGCCTAAGGATGGGAAGGCTCGGGTGCAGTGGTTGAAATCGAAACATAAGCTGGGGACTAATTCGGCGGTTTGGTTGGCGGAACGGGCTGAGGGTAAGGGGACGGAGGATAGCGATCCGGATTTGTATTTGAAGGCGGCGGTGCAGCATGTTGAGGAACAGTATTCGGGGGCTAAGGCTGGGTTGCGGCCTGTTTACGATGAATTACTTTCGCTGGGCAAGGGGCTGGGGGACGATGTGAGGGTTTGTCCTTGCAAGACTATTGTGCCTTTTTACCGGCAGCATGTTTTTGCGCAGATTAAGGCTACTACTAATTCGCGGGTGGATTTGGGATTGTGTTTGACTGCTTACAAGGGGAAATTGCCTAAGCGCGTGATTGATACTGGCGGGGCGGCTAAGAAGGATCGGATTACGCATCGGATTGAAATTAAAGACGCGAGGGAGATTGATGGAGATGTAAGGAAGTGGCTGAAGGTGGCGTATGAGTTGGATGGATAAAGGCGGAGGCTAGAGGCTGGAAGTTAAAAGTCGGCAGTTGGAGATTGAAGTTGCGAAAAGCGCCGGCTGGCAGCCGGCGTTACGCACACCCGTAGCTTTGCAAAAAATTCGAGGAAATTTTGTGGCGACGACTCACCGCTTGCGCGGTGAGTTGTCCCGATTAGTGGCCTTCGCCGGTTTGATCGGTGTCGTTGTTGGAGGCTATGGACGGCTTGGCTTGCTGGGATTGGAGCGTTTGGGGCTGCGGTAGAGTTTGGGCCTGGCGGGCTGCCGGGCTGATGGTCACTTGATCTTGCGGCAGAGCCTTGGCGGCGGGAGTTGGTTTTGGGCCGGTATTGAGCTGAGTGGGTTTTTGTGCTTCCTGTGCTTGCGCTGCGGTTAGTGCGGATTGGACGGGATTGATGGTTGGCATTTTTTCCTCCAGATTAGCTATCGGCAGGTGGGGGGATTGCTTTAGGTGGAAGTGGTGCCGGTTTCCCGCTAGCAAGAAGAGATTTAGATAGGAAGAGTTCGATCCTGCTGTACCGAACCGGAACAGTTGCGCTAATCACCGTTACTATCCCGCGATCGAGTTTCTTGCTGCCGGCATTTTTGCTCGGCGGATGCCGGCCCTTCGGGCTTCTCAGGGTAAGCAGGCGCTACAACTTCAGGACGGCGTTTACTTCTGTTGGATCTTCGCCTGCTACTGTTTGGAAGCCGAAGGTTTTTGCCAGGCCTTGCATGCCGCGATTTTCTGGGAGGATGTGGGCGCTGATGCTGGTTAATTTTTCTGCGCGGGCGATTTCTATCAGACGGCGTAGGAATTCTTTTCCTAGGCCTTGGTGTTGGACTTGGTCGGTGATCAGGACGGCTACTTCGGCGTCGCGGGTGTCGCGCTCGCGGGTTAGGCGGGCTACGCCGAGGATTTCGCGTTGGCCGGTTGGGCTTGGTTGCGTTTCGGCTACTAAGGCCATTTCGCGATCGTAATCTATGAAACATTTGCGCAGCAGGCGCTCGTGGGCTACGCGGGTGTCCAGCTTTTCCATGTGGAAGTAACGGAGATAGACGGTTTCGGCGGAGAGCGTGGCGTGGAAGCGGACTAATAGGGGCTCGTCTTCGGGGCGGATTGGACGGATGGTGACTTCGGAGCCGTCCTTCATTTTCCACGGCCAGATGTACTGGGCGGGATAGGGGCGGATTGCCGGGCGGGGTAACGCGGAATCCGGAGCGGATTTCTCGTAGAGGACTATGCGGGCGTCGAGAGCCAGCAGGCGGTCTGGCGAGGCTAATAAAGGATTGATGTCGATTTCTTTTATGCGCGGGACTTCTACTGTTAGCGAGCTGAAGCGGACCAGCAGGGATTCTAGTGCGTTCAGATCTATCGGCTTGCGGCCGCGGACGCCTTGCAGAGCTTTGTAGATTCTAGTTTGTTCGATGAGGCGATGGGCCAGCGTGGTATTCAGCGGAGGAAGAGCTAACGCGCGGTCGCGATAGACTTCGACCAACTGGCCGCCGGAGCCGAAGAGAATTACCGGGCCGAATTGCGGGTCCACGCTGCTGCCTAGAATTAGTTCGTAGCCTTCCTGCTTGATCATGGGTTGGACCGTTACGCCTTGAAAGGCTGCGGCGCCGACTTTTTCGGTGACGGCGAAGCGGATGGCGTCGAAAGCTTCGCGAACGGCTTCGGGAGTTGCGAGATTGAGGCGTACGCCGCCGACATCGGTTTTGTGGGTGATGGTTTCGCTGTGCAATTTGACAACTGCGGGTAAACCAATCTCGCGAGCGACGGCTTCGGCTTCGTCTGCGGTGCGGGCGATTTTTGTGGGCACTGTGGGAATGCCGTAGAGAGCGAGGACTTGCTTGGATTCGAATTCAGTGAGGATGGTGCGATCTTGCATCAGCACGGTGCGGAGCAGATTTTCGGCGGCGCTGCGGCGGGATTCGGATTCTTCGGGGGAATCAGCGATGGCGGGAGTTTCGTAGAGGCCGCGGAGATGATAGGTGTACTGCCACATGAAATCGAAGGCGCGGGCGGCGGTGTCGGGATAGGCGAAGGTGGGAATGCCGGCGGAATTGAGTAGCGACTCACCTTTGGAAATCAATCCGCCGCCCATCCAGCTTGCCAGGACGGGCTTGCCGTGACCGTGCGCATAAGGGCGAAGGCGCTCGGCTACGCCGGCGGGATCGGTCATGCCTTGCGGGCATAGGATTACGAGGAGACCGTCGCTCGCGGGATCGTTGATGGCGATTTCGAGTGTGCGGGCGTAGCGATCGGCATCGGCGTCGCCGAGGATGTCGATAGGATTGCCGTGGCTCCAGTGCGGCGGGAGAAAGGCGTTGAGAGCTTGCACGGATTCGCCGGAGAGCGCGGCGAGTTCGCCGCCGTGGCTGATGAGCGCGTCGGTGGCTAAGACTGCGGGCCCGCCGGCATTTGTGAGAATGGTGAGGCGCGGGCCTTGCGGGCGGGGTTGGCGGCTCAGAACTTCGGCCATATAGAAGACGTCGGAGATGCTGGGGACGCGCAGGACGCCGCTGCGGCGCAGGGCGGCGTCGAAGACTTCGTCGCTGCCGGTCATTGCACCGGTGTGGGAAGTGGCGGCTTTGCTGGCGGCGGCGGTGCGGCCTGCTTTGATTACGATGATCGGTTTGGTGATGGCGACTTCGCGGGCGGCGGAGAGGAAGGAACGGGCGTCGCCGATGGACTCCATGTATATAAGGATACTTTTGGTGCCTTCGTCGTAGCCGAAGTAGTCGATTAGATCGCCCCAGCCTACGTCGAGCATGGAGCCGGTGGAGACGAAGGCGCTGAAGCCGACCTGTTCGCGCAAACTCCAATCGAGAATGGCGGTTAGCAATGCGCCGCTTTGGCTCAGAAAGGCTACGTTGCCTTTGCGGGCCATGGTGTGCGCAAACGTAGCGTTCAGTCCAACTAGCGGATTCATTACGCCGAGGCAGTTGGGGCCGATTATGCGCAGGCGCGTGCCTTGGATGTCTTTTTGGATTTGGTGCTCGAGGGCGGCGCCTTCTTCGCCGCGTTCTTTGAAGCCGGCGGAGATGATGACGGCGGAGCCTACATTGGCTTCGCGACATTCGTGGATTACGGCGGGGACGGTGGGAGCTGGAGTGATGATTACGGCCAGATCGACTTTGCCGGGGACTTTGCCGATGGCGGGATAGGCGCGGAGGCCCAGGATTTCCGCGTGCTTGGGATTTATGGGGATTACTTCGCCTTGATAGGGGGAATTTTTCAGATTCAGGAGAACGGTGCGGCCTACGCTGCCTTCGCGATCGGTGGCTCCGACTACGGCTACGCGGGTGGGTTTGAAGATGGAATCCAGGGCGCGGGATTCGAGTGTGGATCCGGTTTCGATTCTGGGGATGGAGTTGAGTTCGGGCATAGAGACAATATCGGCGGAAGTGGGAGTTGATTCAAGGGGTTCGATGGGAATTGATTGGGGGTATGCGTTGGTTTGCGGTGGTTGTTGCCTTTGAGGTCGCCGCACGGGCCGGCTTAAGCACGGCACGTACGTCCGAAAAGCGCAGGTTTAGGGGAGCAATTTCAAATTTGAGATTTCAAACGAAAAGGCAAAATTCGAACGAACGACCCTACCGGGGCGTTCAGATTACTAGCTCCGGCGAGACGCCCCAGATTGCTTTGGCGGGGCGCGTCGCGACGCAGGCTACTGGTTGACGTTGGCCGCGGACGGTTAGCACCGGGCAGTGCGCGTGGGCGACAACATTTTGCGCGGTGGTGCGGGAGAGATGGGTGGTCGCGCCGACGTAGCCGGTGGCTTCGCGGACGCCGAGGACAATCAGATCCGCGCCATGCGCCTGCGCCATTTCCAGAATTTTGCGGGCTGGATCGCCGTACTGCACGAAGGCTTCGGGGCGGCACCAGAGTTCTGCGCTGGGCGGAACGAGATCGTGAAGCTGGTACATGGCGTGGGCTACGGTTTCTTCGGCGATTCTCTCGTTGGCCGAAACGTCACGCTGGCGGAGGACGTTGATGAGCATGAGATGCGCTTGATTCTCTTGGGCCATGGAAACAGCCCAGGGAGCAGCTGCCAGAGAGTCAGGCGTGAAATCGGTGGCATAGAGAATGCGGTGGAAGCGGGCACTGCTGTGCATGCCGCGGTTCACGGCCGGTCCGATGGTGAGAACCGGGACCGGGGAGCGGCGGAAGATTTCTTCGGCGGCGGAGCCCATGACCATTTTTTGCGCGCCGGTGCGGCCGTGAGTGCCGAGAACGATGAGATCGGCTTTGAATTCGAGGATGACATCTTCGACGGTGGGCCAAACATCGAAGCCGCGCTTCACGGTGGTGTCATGGGAGATGCCCGCAAGCTGCGATTCGACTTTCTGCATTTCGATTTCGGCGCCTTCCTCTTCGGATTCCATAGTTGCGGAGGCGAGCTCCGGCGTGGTGTAGGCGAGCGCAGTCGGCAAAAGAACATGCACGGCGTGCACGAAAGAGCCGTATTCACGGGCTACAGCGACGCAGTAGGGCAGCGCGGCTTCGGAAGGCTGCGAGAAATCGGTCAAGTAAAGAATGTTATTGAGAGAAATGCGCTTGCCAATCGAAGGGGTTGTCATGGGCCACCTCTCGACGGCCAGAATGAGCGATAGGGAGGAGCGCGGCAGTGCCTGGAGTCACGGAGGAACGTGACGGCGGTCACAAAGGAAGAGAGCATTGGAGGTGACGTTTACGAACACTAGTGCGTTATCGTTTCGTTACATCGCTGAGTGCGAGGGCAACGGGCAAGTTAAACTATGGTTTTGCACGAGTTGATTCGGAGCGTTCATGCGGATTCCCTCTCCCGCTGCTGCTCTCATGCTGCTGCTCGCCCTGCCGCTGGGCGCCGGCGCACAAACGAAGGACGCTCCGGGGCTATCCCTTCCTGACCGGCCTCATTACGTATTTCAGCGCGTGGGCGAGCAATTGGGGCTGGGCTCGGTAACGCCATCCTCGATTCTGCAGGATCAAACTGGATTCATCTGGATCGGCACGCGAGATGGATTGCTGCGCTACGACGGCGCGCGGGTGGTGCATTTCGGGCTGGACCAGGGACTGCCGAGCACGGACATCGAGGAAATCGTGCAGGCGCCGAACGGGCGGATCTGGGTGGTGACGCGCAGAGGGCTGGCCTATTTTGAGAGCAACGTGCTGCATGGGTTCAAGCTGCCGGATGAATTTTCGCAGATTGATGCAGTGCAGGCACTGGCGGTGGACCACGAGGGATCGCCGTACCTGGCCACGCAGAATGGATTGCTGCGGCTGGATGCGGTGAAGATTAAAACATTGCAGCTGTGGTCGAAGAAAGAGGGAATGCCAGCGACGGAAGTGGAAGCGGTGACGGTGGATGCGGACGGGCGCATCTGGCTGGCGTCGGACCATCGCGTGGGGTGGCTCGACGAGGACGGGCATTTGCAATTCTTTCCGCTGCAGAGCGGATTGCCGCGGGAAAAAATCTCGTCGATTTTGCGCGATGGACAGCGCGTCTTGTGGGTGCGCACGGCGCTGGGGCTTTACCGCCTGGATGCTTCGGACACGCATTTCGTGGCGGATGCGCCGAGCGATATGCCTCCGGCAAACGATTTTGGACGCGCGGCGCTAGACCGCGAAGGAAACTTGATGATTCCGAGCGTGCTGGGAATGTACCGGCACGTGGACGGTGAATGGGAATTGATCGATCAGAGCCGGGGGATGTTTACGAACGCGACGTTCACGATTACTGAGGATCGCGAAGGCGCGTACTGGATCGGGCTGGGGGGCGCGGGAATCCAGCGCTGGATCGGGCGGAAGACGTGGTCGAGCTGGACGCAGGCCGAGGGATTGCCCGACAACGTGGTGTGGGGGGAATTGCGCGATCTGCAGAAGCGGCTGTGGGTCGGGACCAATAACGGCATGGCGATGTGGGACGCGGAGCAGCATCGCTGGCGGGTGTGGAAGGCCAAAGATGGATTAAACGGCTCGACGGTGCGCGATATGACGCTGGCGAGCGACGGGTCGGTTTGGGCGCTGTGCATTCCGGGAGGGTTGACGCGATTTGACCCGATTACGCTGCAGCCGGAAAAAGTGGCGGCGCCGGATCCGGTTCCTTCGGGGATCAGCCGCGGACCGGACGGGCGATTGTGGATCGGGAATGCGAAATATTTGAAGGCGCTGGAATCGGAGAAGCGGCCATTTCGATTCGCGGATGTGCCGACGCCGGCGGGATTGGGAATTGTGGGAAGCAGCGGGCGGCTGGTATTGGGGCCAGAGAATGTGCTGTGGCTCTGCGGGCATGGGGGCGTGTCGCGATTCGACGGTCATGCGTGGACGCATTTCACGCGTGGCGATGGATTGATGGAAGACCAGGTTGACGAAATCGCGCCGGTGAATGCGAACGAAGTGTGGGTGGATTACGGCGATGCGCTGGGTGTGAGCCGTCTGCGGATTATGGACGGGCGCACGCAAGTGACGCATTTCGGTCTGGCGCAGGGATTGCCGGGGCTGGAAATTTATATGCTGGGCGCGGATCACGAGGGAAATGTCTGGGCCGGGGGCGATCGCGGATTGACGGAGTTTTTGCACAACGGGAATTCGGAGCGATTCACGCGTTCGGACGGATTGATCTGGAACGATTTGAGCAGCGGCGGATTTTATCAAGAGCCGGACGGGACGCTGCTGTTTGGCACCAGCGGAGGATTGGCACGATACAACCCATTCGCGGGGGAAGATAACCGCGATGTGGCGCCGACCGTGGTGATTACCGCGGCGCATTTGGGAGCGGGGAACCGGCTGAGTGAAAAGAATCCGAAGGCGTCGCATGAGGACAATACCTTCAGCGTGGAATTTGCGGCGCTGACGTATCGCGATCCGGAAAATGTGCGCTGCGGCTACCGGCTCGAAGGGCTGGAGAACGAGGTGAATGAGACGACCTCGCGAGATGTGCGTTATCCGCAGCTGCCGCCCGGGCATTACCGATTTAATGTGAGTTGCCGGTCGTCGCGAGGGGCGGCGAGCGCGCCGGCGTATTTTGGGTTTGTTGTGGAGCCGGCGTGGTGGCAGGAGTGGTACACGCGCGGCGGAGCGATTTCGATCGGGATATTGTTGCTGATTTGGGTGGTTCGCAACCGGACCAAGCAATTGGAGCGCGAGCGGTTGCGATTGGAGCAGGCGGTGGCGGAACGGTCGGCGGCTTTGGCGGAGGCCAATCGCGTGCTGGAGGAGATGACGCTTACCGATCCGCTGACCAGCGTGAGGAACCGGCGATATTTCCAGGCTACGATTGCGGCGGACGTGGGTCAGGCGGTGCGCGGGTATGTTTCCGGGGATAATTCGCGGGCGAAGCGGAATCGCGATTTGATTTTTTATCTGATTGATGCGGACCATTTCAAGGAAATCAACGACCGCTTTGGGCATGATGCCGGGGACCAGGTTTTGATTGAGATGACACGGCGGATCAGCTCGGCGATTCGACATTCGGATGTTTTGGTGCGTTGGGGCGGCGAGGAATTTTTGGTGGTGTCGCGATTTACGGAAAGGAAGGATGCGGTGGCTTTGGCGGGGCGCGTTTTGGGGAATGTGGCGCGCGAGCCGTTTGAGATTAAGGGGGCTGGGATTTCTTTGCATCGGACTTGCTCGATTGGTTGGGCGGCGTTTCCTTGGGATACGGAATTGCCGGAGGCAGTTAGTTACGAAGAGGTGTTGGCGTTGGCGGATAAGGCGCTCTATGAGGCGAAACATTCGGGGCGGAATTTGGCTATGGGGGCCTTGCCGGCGGAGGAGGATAGGGAGGTGGTTGGGGCTGCGACTCATGGCGGGGGGAACGGGCATTCGGGGAAGAAGGATTTGCGGACGAGTTATTTGAAGACGGCGGGGATTGTGGCGCCTGGCGGTAGTTAGCAAAGGGCCGAGTTTTTTGCTGGGTCTTCAGGGATTGCTCCACGTGGTTGGGCTTCTTCAGAGGAAGAAATATCAGATCTCAGATTTGAATTTGAAATGGCGGTCTTGGTATGGGGAGTGGCGCGAGTTTACCGGGTCGCGGATATCGATTTACGGCATGAGCGAATGGGGGAGTGAGTGCCCGCGTTTATGTCGGCGGGCGGAGCAAGCCCCGCCCCTACGGCCGCGAAATTAAGAGAGGTGCACCGACGGGACCGCGCCAATTACACGAGGGCGGGTGTGTCGAGGAGAATTCAATGGCTGCGGTTGAGGTGCTTGGGGCCGCTTACGTATTTGTTGCCTTGCTCGTAGAAACGTAGGGGGCGGTGGATTTCTTTGGTTATGCCTATGCGCTTGGTTGCTATGATTTCGGCGGTGGGTTCGACCGGAGCTGCTAGCCAGAGATCGTGGGGGGAATTGGGTTGTTTGGTGGAAAGACGCCCTTCGCCAGAGCTCAGGGTAAACCGGCTGGCAGCCGGCGCTACGACGAGGTCGATTCCATCTTGGCGTTTGTCGATTTGAAGAGCTTCGGCTAAGCGACCTGGGCCTCTGGCTAGATCTCTCAGATTTTTTACGCCTCGATTCTTTTGCATTTGTTCGATTCCCTCTATTGGCTCCAGGGCTCGCAGCAGGACTCCTGTGCCTTGGCCTTTCTTGCCTCCGGAGACATTCAGGGCGTAGTGCATTCCGTAGATGAAAAAGACGTAGGCGTGGCCTCGTTCGAGGAAGAGGGAACGATTGCGTTTGGTTTCGCCTCTATAGCCGTGGCCGGAGGCGTCGCCTAGGACGTAGGCTTCGGTTTCTACTATGCGGCCTGTCATTCGGCCTTGGGGAGTTTCGCGGACTAGCGTTTTGCCTATTAGGTAGCGGGCTAGGGATTTGGTGTCGGTTGGGAGTTCTTTGCGGGTTAGTGGGCGAAGTTTTTTTATTGGCATTGGGCGTGGATTTAGATTATGGCGACGATTGATTGGAATTGGAATGATGGATCGATTGTGTTGGAAGTGCTCTCAAGGGGTGCGAGGAGGTGGGCTGAAACGGGAAACGCTGGGCAACGGCAATTTCAAATTTCAGATTTGAAATTTCAGATGGCTTTGTTGACGCCGTGGTGCTGCAGAATTACAGCACAGAGAAAATCATTTATATATGGATGAGTGGGTAACGTTGCGGTGATTTTAGGCTGGCGGGCGCGTCGATTGACCGGCGCCTCTAAGGCCGAAAAGACAAAGCGAGAGAAACCGAAGCGAGGTTTCCGTCGTTCCGGGAAGGTGGACGAAAGAAAATGCAGATCCCTCACCCCCGAAGGGGTTCGGGATGACAAGGTCTCATTTGGGCGTGGTTGAAGAAAGCATAAAAAACGGGCAGGCGCTTTTTTTTTGCGCTTGCCCGTTTTTTGTTATCGAAGGCTAGAACGAGAACTTTGCTGCGAACTGGAATTGACGTGGGTTCAGCATTGTTCGCGGCGTGCCGAATAGAGCGTTTGGCGCGGGCGGAGCCGGCGTCAGGCCTAGACTCAGCGGGCAGCTTGGCGGGCCGCCGGTGGCGAAGGCGATGGCTTCGGCCTGCGTGGCGAGGGTGCCGGTGTCTTTGTAGTGCTCGGGAACTGGCCCCGTGCCGCACTGCACGGCTGCGCCGTACACGGACGTTACTTCATCCACGTTGGGGCGATTCAGGACGTTGAAGGCATCCACCATTAGATCTAGGCGCAGCCGCTCTCTAAGCTGGAAATAACGCGAGAGGCGCAGGTCCCAGGAATAGAGTTGATCGCCGTAGTAGAAGTTCCTGGGTTGATTGCCGACGCGATCGGTAACCGGATTGGTGTCGCCGTTGGCGTCGAAGCCTACGAACTCGGTGAACGGCCGCGGAGACTGCAGGGTGATGATGCTGCTGAATTCGAAATTGCGTAAGAAGGTGTCCTTGGGACCGATGGCGGTGAAATTGGCGATGAAGCGGTGGCGGACATCCTGGTTGGAATTGGCGCGCTCGAGAGAACGGTCGTAGAGATCCTGCGGGGTGCTGACGAAGGTGGTGAAGGTGCCGTCGTCAAGCGTGTGCGAGAGGGTGTAGTTGGCGTTGAGGTTGAAGTTCTTCATCCTCTCGCTGACCTGCAGGGTGAGGCCGTGATAGATGGAGTTGCCGGAGTTATCTGTAAAGTACAACAAGCCCGAGTTGGTGTACGCCGGAGAGCCGCCGGCAGCCAAAGGCCCGACAGACGTATGGTAGAAATACGCTTTGCCGGCCGGCCAGCCTGCTGGTATGTCCGCGGCCGTTCCGGGTGTGCAGCCGGGAGTTCCGGGTGTGATGGCCGGAACGGTGGTGCTTGCAGACGAGCCATCCGGAGGGCAGACGTTCAAATTCTCGGCGCGCACCAATTTGTGGGCTGCGACGAAAAGGTAGCCGGCACTTACGGCTAAGCCGTGGCCGATCTCCCGGTCGATTTCCAGATTAGCCTGCTCGGAATAAGGGATGCGGCTGGCGTGATCCACCATCCCCGAGCCGGCTGTGACAGTTTGGCCCGCCGTCCCGGTCAGATATTCCGGAGGCACTACACCGGTGGTGACCAGCGTCGCGGCAGCCTGCGCCGGGAAGATCGGTGGCGGGCCGCCGGGACTCGGAGGACCCGGAGTGAGCTGGTTTAGAACCCATGTTGCGGTGTCGGCGCCCTTGCGGATTCCGGGAAGAGTTTCGCCGGGGATGGTGTTGGGCCGCTGCGGCTGGGTGATGAAGAGGAAGGATAGATTGTAGCGATCATCGAAGAGGCCGAAGCCGGCGCGGATGACCGTCTTACTGTTGGGAGAGAAGGCAAAACCTACGCGCGGTTGAAAGCCCTTGTAATCGGGATTGATTTGCTTGCTGAGACCGGATTCGAAGTCATAGCGCAAGCCGTAATTGATGGTGAGCTTGGGAGTGATGCGCCACTGGTCTTGAGCGTAGAAGCCATAGTATTCGTGGTTGAGAGTTTCGGAGAAGTTCACGGTCTGCGTCGGCAAATAGGCGTTGGCCCAGTTCGTCGGAATCGCAGGGGGCTCGAAGCCCGGGGCGACCGCACCGCTGCCGACCGGATCGCCCCAGAAAACGATGGGAACGCCGTTGAGCGGATCGTTGGGATTTGCGCCGAACGGGGTCGAGGGGAAGAAAGGAGCCGAAGCGGTCGGGCAAGGGCCATCGTTGACGGCGGAGAAAATGCCGGCGGAGGGATCCACGAAATTGGCGAAGTCCACGAGGCAGTTGATACCGGGGAGGACGATGCGCATAGGCGTGAAGCCCGGCCAGATGACGAAATTGTTGACGTAGTTGATGTCCACGCCGAATTTCGCGATGTGATTTCCCTTGACCCAAGCGACGGAATCGGAAAACTGCGCGCGGCTCTCGTAGATGGCGTCGAGAACGCCGAAATTGTGCCCGAAGAGGAGAGTGTTGGGGATATCCAGGTTGGGTTGTCCGGTGTCGCCGGGGAAATTGTAATGACGGCGAGCCCATTGAACGAGGACGCTGTTGACCAGGTTCGGGGAAAGATTGGAAGTTACGGTGCCGACCAGGGATTGGTCGCGCAGAAAAACGTTGTGGCCGCTGCTGGGGGCACCGATGCCGCCGCCGTCGAGGGTGCTGCCGACCAACTGATTCAAATCGCGGCCATCTTCGATGGAGTAGCGGATAGAAAGGCGATTGCTGGGATTGATTTCGTGGTCGAGCTTAATGATGCCGTAATCGTTGTCCTTGGTTTTCAGGATGT
>CAVVLE010000018.1:0-19286 GCA_963748865.1 uncultured Acidobacteriota bacterium
TAAATTTTTGGGGCAGAGATCCGCTTCTGGGAAGTTCGGGCGCGCTAACTAGAGGGCGGGCAAGCCGCACAGCAGTTCTTCACTCCGCCGCCCGCTGCAACAGCAGCGCGAACTCTGCCTCTCTGCAACAAACTTTGCCGTTGCCGTCGCCGTTGGCGTTAGCTTTGCCGTCGCCTTTCCATTTGAAATCTCAAATCTGAAATTTGAAATTACTATATTGAAATCCTGGGCACGCGTTAGCTTTTTCGGCCGTAGGGGAGGGGCTTGCTCCTCCCGGCAGCGTAACAACGGCCACAACTATCCCCACTCGCCTCCGCGTAAATCGCTTGTCTTCGTGCCGTAATTCCGGCTTTTCGGCCGTAGGGGCGCCGCTTGGTCTGCCCTGAGGCACGAAGGGCTGCGCCCGCCAATGTTACCTCGCATCTCTACATCGAACTTTGCCACGGCTTTTGTTGTTGGCTTTGGGTTCTGCCTTTGCCCTCCCATTTGAAATTTCAAATCTGAAATTTGCAATTGCTCTATTGAAATCCTGGGCACGCGTTAGCCTTTCGGCCGTAGGGGAGGGGCTTGTTTACCCTGAGCTTCGAAGGGCTCCTCCCGGCAGCGTAAAAACAGCCACAACTCTGCCCACTTGCCTCCGCGTAAATCGCTTGTCTTCGTGCCGTAATTCCGGCTTTTCGGCCGTAGGGGAGGGGCTTGTTTACCCTGAGCTTCGAAGGGCTCCTCCCGGCAGCGTAAAAACAGCCACAACTCTGCCCACCCGCCTCCGCGTAAATCGATTGTCTTCGTGCCGTGATTCCGGCTTTTCGGCCGTAGGGGAGGGGCTTGTTTACCCTGAGCTTCGAAGGGCTCCTCCCGCCAGCGTAACAACGGCCACAACTCTGCCCACCCGCCTCCGCGTAAATCGATTGTCTTCGTGCCGTAATTCCGGCTTTTCGGCCGTAGGGGAGGGACTTGCTCCTCCCGGCAGCGTAACAACAGCCACAACTCTGCCCACCCGCCTCCGCGTAAATCGCTTGTCTTCGTGCCGTAATTCCGGCTTTTCGGCCGTGGGGGCGCCGCTTGTCTGCCCTGAGGCACGAAGGACCGCGCCCGCCAATGTTACCTCGCATCTCTACATCGAACTTTGCCACGGCTTTTGTTGTTGGCTTTGGGTTCTGCCTTTGCCCTCCCATTTGAAATTTCAAATCTGAAATTTGAAATTGCTCTATTGAAATCCTGGGCACGCGTTAGCCTTTCGGCCGTAGGGGAGGGGCTTGTTTACCCTGAGCTTCGAAGGGCTCCTCCCGCCAGCGTAACAACGGCCACAACTATCCCCACTCGCCTCCGCGTAAATCGCTTGTCTTCGTGCCGTGATTCCGGCTTTTCGGCCGTAGGGGAGGGGCTTGCTCCTCCCGCCAGCGTAACAACGGCCACAACTATCCCCACTCGCCTCCGCGTAGATCGATTGTCTTCGTGCCGTAATTCCGGCTTTTCGGCCGTAGGCGCCGCTTGTCTGCCCTGAGGCACGAAGGGCTGCGCCCGCCAATGTTACCTCGCATCTCTGCGTCGAACTTTGCCACGGCTTTTGTTGTTGGCTTTGGGTTCTGCTTTTGCCCTCCCATTTGAAATGAACTCATCTCATAAATGCTTTTCAGCGGGTCGGAGCTTTAGCTCCGACATTAATCCGCCTTTAGAATCAAGGGCTTCAGCCCCTGAGGACACTCCGATCCGCTGTCCAAATTATTTATGAGATGACTTCATTTCAAATCTGAAATTTGAAATTGCTCTATTGAAATCCTGGGCACGCGTTGGCTTTTCGGCCGTAGGGGAGGGGCTTGCTCCTCCCGCCAGCTTAACAACGGCCACAACTATCCCCACTCGCCTCTACGTAAATCAACAGTCCTCGTGCTGTAGTTCCGCAACGCCTATGATGTCAACAGAGCCATCTGAAATCCCTTTCTCCCGTTCTCTCCGCCACCCAACCCCTACCACCGAGTCGGATTGTCACAATAATTCTCAGCCGAACGCACTTGTCATGGTCTCGGTCTCTGCCGCAGACACCCGCGTTTGTTACTAATCCTGAAGCGCGGCGATGGGCCGGGCTGGGAACAATAGAGAGCCCGACGACGTTAGCGATTGCCCAAGTAGCTCCCGATAAGTCGGCTCACCGAAGACCGGCCCCCCAAAACTTCCGGCCTATTGCGATTATCCTTTTTCAGTGCTAGCACTGAAGTTAATGTCAGCTGCCGCAAGGTAGCCGGCAGAGGGCGGCAAGCCGCACAAGCAGTTCTTCACTCTGCCGCCCGCTGCAACAGCAGTCACAACGCGACATCAACCTCTGCAAGCCGTGCGGGATGCAGCAAAAAAAGGAAAAAAGGAAGCCATGAACGAAAACGACAGATTCAAACCCAGTCCCAACTCGTCCCAATCCTCCAACAACGACCCCTCCGCCAAGCCGGAGAAGGACTACCCAAACTTTGAACTCATCTACGTTCCAGGCGATCGTTTCGCCCACTTATACGGCAGAGCGGGCGCGCCAACCGCTCCCGCCCAACCCCAACCCGCGCAAGCAGCCGCACCGCCGCCCAAGCCGCCTCGCCCGCCGCGCAAACGCGCCGCTCCCGCGCCGCCGGCCCCTCCGCTAACTCCCGCGCAGGCCCACTCCCGTAAATGTACCGTCTGCCAGCACGAGGATCGCGAAGCCATCGAACAGGCCTACCTCCATTGGGTCTCCCTTGCGGAAATTGCCTACGAGTTCGATCTAAGGTCCCGGTACTCGGTGCGCCGCCACGCCATAGCCACCGGTCTCGAGAAGGTTCGCTGCAGCAAGATGTCCCACGCCCTCGAACGCATCATCGAACAGGCCGGAGACAGCAAGCCAAGCGCCGACGCCGTCATTCGGGCCATTCGCGCGTACAGTATCCTCAACAAAGACAGTCGCTGGGTCGATCCTCCGAGCCGGCTGATCGTCACCCGCGAATCGCCGAAGATCGAATCCTACGCGGCGCTGGTCGATCCGGCCACGCCTCTACTCTCAGAATCGGTCCCGGCGGAGCAGAAATTAGAACGCCTCGACGGAGCCGACCTCGTCGAAACAGCCAAATCGGAGCCAAATTCTAATCGCAACAGCGACGCACAAAATTCGCTCTAACTCTATGAAAACAAAGGGTCGGTTTCTTTTTTGTGCGCAACAAAACGCGTGCTTTTGAGTTGTGCGCACGCCTGGAAATTCGCGTTCCAGGCCGCTCCAAGTGACGCGCGTCACATTGCCAGGTGACGCGCGTCATCTCCTCGCCTGGCGTCTCACGCTAATCTCCCACGCGAGGTGAGACCGCCGTGCCAACCACAATTTTCGATGTAGCCGATCGAGCGTCCGAAGTTTCCTCGCTTTCCACCATGCGCGCCCTGGTTTTTCGCGCGCCCAATCGCATCGAGCTAACCAAAGTGCCTATCCCCAAACCCGGCCCGGGCGAAGCACTGATACGCGTCACCTTAACCACCATCTGCGGCACCGATCTGCACATCCTGCGCGGCGAATATCCCGTGAAACCCGGCCTGACCATCGGCCACGAGCCTGTCGGCGTGATCGAAGAGCTCGGCGTCGGCGTCACCGGCTACAGCGTAGGCGAGCGCGTCCTGGTCGGCGCCATCACCCCCTGCGGGCAGTGCGGCTATTGCCTCAGCGGCGTCTGGTCGCAATGCGGCGGCGCCCTCGGCGGCTGGAAATTCGGCAACACCATCAACGGCGCGCAGGCGGAATACCTGCTGGTTCCCAACGCGCAAGCCAATCTGGCGAAAATTCCAGACGAGCTGAGCGACGAAGAAGTCGTACTCTGCAGCGACATCGCCTCCACCGGAATTTCTGCGGCGGAAAGCGCCAACACCAAAATCGGCGATGTGGTCGCGGTTTTCGCGCAAGGCCCGATCGGCCTCTGCGCCACCGCGGGTGCCAGGCTCAAGGGCGCCGGCTTGATTATCGCCGTGGAATCCGATCCCAAGCGCGCGGAAATGGCCAAGCGCATGGGCGCGGATATCGTGCTGAATCACCAGACCACTTACGTGATCGGCGAAATCAAGCGCCTCACCGATGGCAAGGGAGTTGACGTCGCCATCGAGGCGCTGGGCACGCAGGCCACTTTCGAATCGGCTCTGCGCGTGCTTAAGCCGGGAGGAACGCTCTCCAGTCTGGGCGTTTATTCCGGAAAGCTTTCGGTTCCGCTCGATGCCTTTGCGGCGGGACTCGGCGACCACAAGATCGTTACGACGCTTTGCCCTGGCGGGAAAGAGCGCATGCGACGTCTTGTGGAACTGGTGCGCAACGGAAGGTTGAATCTGAAGCCGCTGCTGACGCACACCTACAAGCTCGACCAGATCGTCGAAGCGTATCAGCTCTTCGGCGAGCGCCGGGATGGCGTGATAAAGGTCGCGATCAGGCCATAAACACACGCCAGAGTGAACCGAATGACGCGGGCGGATGTGGGACTCCGCCCGCGTTTCTATTTTTGAACGCGAGCAAAGCGACGCGGCCGTAAAGAATGATGAGCATCCGGCGCGGCCGATTGCGCGGCCGTGCCGGATGCGTGATTCGCTGGATTTAGTTACTGGGCAGCTGCTGTTGTTCGAGGACACCGAGACCGACGGTGCCGAGACCGTTGCCGGTGGAATCTACGTCAACGTGCAGCAACAGAGAGCTGCTCGCTTGATAGAGGGTGACATTGTCCACGATGCTGCCGGCGAGAGTGACCACCGAGGTTGTGCGTCCTGGATTGGCCCCGTCCGCCAGGTACGTCGCGGAGACGGTGATCCCCGGATTGAGGCCGGTGTTGAGAACGTCGTTAAAGTCGGCCAGGCCGGTGAAGGTGGACGCTCCATCGGAGTTCACCTGGCCCACGAGATCGAAGAAACTGAAAGTTGTCTCGGTCTCATAGGCGCCGTCCTGGGTGATGGCGTAATTTCCGGCAAAAGTTGCGCTGGCAGTTTGCGGGACCATTATCCCGACGCCGTTATTATCGTCGTCGAGTTCGATCATCAGAGCGCCGCCACCCCCGGTGGAGCTATTGGGATCGGCGATGTTGAGATTCGGATCGACGAGATAGACGCCGAATGAGGACAGGCCGTCGGTGAACTCGCCGGAAACCCCGAAGCCGGCGTAGCCATCGGAGTTGACGAAGTAGCTGGCGTCGGTAAGCGAGCCGGCCAAAACGGGACTGCCGGCGCCTTCGTTCACATCGGCAACGCCGGCAGAGAACCCGCCCTCGCTGCCGGTGAACTGGCCGACCATGGCGTATGAGCCGATGCCGTAGTCTTCTTCTCCGGACACGCCGAAAACAAAGCTGCCCTCGAGCGAAGCGCCCGAATAGGTTGCCGAGCCTTGCCCGTAGATGGATCCGCTGGCAAAGAAATTAGCATCAATCTCGACCAGTCGAAACACTTCGGGACCTACGACATAGTAGGCGAATTGCATGGTCTGCGGGGTACCGCCCCCCTTCGCGGCCGGGCGCGCGGAATTGTTCGGCACTCGAAGTTCTTCGAAGTTTGGCATGCTTAGGGTAATGGTTCCACGGCCCGCGGCGTCAGGAGCGGTGTAAGAGCCCGTCACGCCATCATCGAAGTCAAACTCAAACTCGAAGTTGGCGTCGATTTCTCCTGTTGTGATCGTGGAAGAATCGTCGGAAGAATACACCCCGCCGTACGAGAAGTAGTCGTCAGCATCGAACAGGGCGAAGGCGTTGCGCCCTGTGGGAATCGAAGAGGGTGCGGTCTGGAGATCCATCGCACCTGTGGTGGTTGCCACCAGATCGAATTCAGTGATCAAAACGTGTTTAGGGTTGACCACGGCGATGCTGAGAGTTTCCACGGGAGCCAATGTAGGAGTCAGAGTGATGGTACCGCGGCCGTCGCTGCTGGCTACGACTGCGCCGGTAGCGGGCTGGATGGCATCGGCGGTGAAGAGGGTGGAAGTGTTGAAATTGAAGGCATCCTGCTCGCCGCCGGTGATGTTGCCGTTGCCGTCGAGCACGACGGAACCGACGACACTATACGGTCCATTTGTGGTCCAGCCGTTCATGAAGTACGTGTACGTTCCCACGAGACTCTGGACGACAGTGGGCTGGTTGACGGTGACGTTGGAGGTGACAGTGATTGTGGGAGTGGTGGTGGAAGCAGCGGTGATGACGATAGCGCCAGCGGTCGCAGAAGCGGTGAAGACAGTGGCGGCTCCGCTGGCGGTGTGAGCTGGGTTAAATGAGCCGCAGGTAGCGGTTGGGGTGCAAGTCCAATCGACGCCTGCTGCGGCGGAATCGTTGCTTACCGTGGCGGCCATCGATGCCGTGCCGTTCACGGTTAGTGTGGCCGGTGGCGCAGTGGTCATTGCGATCGTGATCGCTGGCGTGACTTTATGGCTGGTGCTGCCGCAGGCGGAAATTGAGGCGGCGAAAATTAGCGTGAGGACGATCCAGAGTGGTTTGCGATTCATCGCGCACCTCCCTGGGACGAAGTCTGGGTCATGACCGGGCGTGCGCCGGGAACTACGAAGAAGCCGTGCGCGTCCCGAACGACTACGATGCGATCGGGCGTTTCAATGGTGCGGACCAGAAAGGCTTTCTGCCCGTGAAAGGTGGTCATGACGCCGGTGAGTTTTACTTTTTCACCCGGCGTCGCGGTGAAGGCGTGAGAGGCGCGAAGCACGTACGCACCGATTTGGCCGTCAACGGAGCCTTTCGCGGTGGAGACGAACAAGTGCCCGCCCAACATTTTTCCTGGAGCCGGCTTGGTGACGAGACTCTCGACGGTGCCTTCGAGAGTGACTTCTTTTGCGGCGTCGTAGCGCGGTGCGTGGGTAATGCGCCTCGCGCGTGCTGCTTCTTGTGCCGGAAGAACTGCGGGTAGGGCGACGAACAGAGCCGTCAACAGAGACAAACGCACAAACGAATTCCTCATTCGATTCCTCCCAGTAAGTTTTTTTGCCGTCGATCGGAAGTCGGGGAAAGGGGGAACTGCGCCGGCTGGCCGCGCGAAGGAATTCTATTTTTTGGACTGTCCGATGTGCCAGGACAGCCTGTTCCAAACTACCATCGGCGGGAATTTGGGGAAGTTCAGGTTTTTGGGAGGGTTTTCTAAAAGTAACCGTGAGTGGTGCGCGGGATTGGCGCTTTTGGGGGAATTCGCCTTTGGGTGAAAGGCGCGTTTGATGGCTGCGTCGTTAAGATTAGCAGGCGGAAATTTAAAATTTCAGATTTGAAATTTCAAATGGAAGAGCAAGAAGAAAACCGAGAAAGAGTGCGGTTCGCAAAAGCGATGGGGAGAGCGAGGGCAAGAGGTATGAGCGTTGGCGAAAAAGCAGATGGAATGCTAGCGGACTAGGGCCGCGTAGACTAGCTGGCGGTAGGCTCGGCGGTAGGGGCCTGATTGGGCGAAGGGCATTTGCACCATCAAGATGGCGAACATTTTTTCTTGCGGGTCGATCCAGAAATAGGTGCCGTAGCTGCCGGCCCAGAAATAGCTGCCTACTGAGGCGGGGATCGGATTTTGACCTGGTTCTTTGCGGATGGCGAAGCCCAGGCCGAAGGTTTGGCCTAACTCCTCCGTGGGGGCCAGGTCTTCGTAGCCGCTGCGCTTTGTGCCTGGCGGGAGTTGATCGGAAGTCATCAGAGCTATTGTTTTCGGCGAGAGCAGGCGGACACTGCCTAGTTCGCCGCCGTTTAGCAGCATTTGGCAGAAACGCGTGTAGTCCATCGCTGTGGAGTTCATACCGCTGCCGCCGGAAAACCATTTTAGTTTTTCCTTTGTTAAATCCTCTACTGGCGTTGCTGGGGTGCGCCTGCCTGTCGCGGGATCTATTTGCGGCTCGGCCATTCTTGGGGCTTGCTCGGGGGTTAGATAGAAACCGGTGTCGGGCATGTTTAGTGGCTTGGTGATTTTTTCTTCTACGAATTGGTCGAAGGGCATGCCGGAGGCTACTTCTACTATGCGGCCTAGCACATCTGCCGACATTCCGTATTCCCAGACTGTGCCTGGTTGGTGGGCTAGCGGGAGCTTGGAAATTTTGGTTACGAATTCGGCCAGGGTTTGATTGGGGTCGAAGAGGTTGGCTTGGTTGTAGGCTTGATTGATCAAACCGCGGCCGAAGGGACCGTAGATTATGCCGGAGGTGTGGCGGAGGAGATCCTGGACCGTCACTGCGCGCTGCGGTTCTTCCAACGTTAATGCTGGCTTGCCTGTTGTTGAGTCTGTTTTTTCTACGCCTACCTTTAGGTTTTTGAATTCGGGTAGGTATTGGGCGGCTGGGGCAGTCAAATCGATTTTGGCTTCTTCGGCTAGCATCATGATGGCTACTGTCGTGATGGGTTTGCTCATGGAGGCTATGCGGAAGATGTTGTTGGGCTTCATGGGGATTTTCTTTTCGCGGTCTTGGTAGCCGAGGGATTGGAAGTAGGCTAGTTTTCCTTCGCGGGCTATCAGGAGCGTGACGCCGGGGATGGCGTTTTTATCGATTTCGGATTGGAAGAATTTTGTTAGACGGGTTAGGCGATCGGAGGAGAAGCCGACTTCTTCGGGGCGTTTGGCGGATGAGAGAGATTGCGCGTTTAGCGGGAGGGCGGTGAATAGCGCTACGACTGTTGCGAATAGTGAGATCATGCGATTCATGATTGGATTTCCTTAGATGTGCGCGATGGAGTTTACCGCAGAGACGCGGAGTTCGCGGAGATGGCGCGGGCGGATATTACATGCGAGATCGTTGTGGACGTCGCGGTGGGGCGCGACCGGCGGGAGGAGCAAGCCCCTCCCCTACGGCCGAAAAGACAAAGGCAACGTCAAAAGCAACGGCATAGGCAATTTCGAATTTCAGATTTGAAATTTCAGATGGAAAGGCAAACGCAAAATCGACGGGCAACAGTAATGGCAAATTGCGACGCAGAGACGCGGAGCTCGCAGAGTAGGCTCGGAGATGACGCGGGCGGACGGTTGAGATTGCGGGCTCGTGCAGCGGTGGTAGACTGCGGCGCGTGCTATGACTGCTGGGCGTGAGGGTGACGCATGACCCCTTTACATGCTGAGCTGCTTGCGGAATTTGAGAGTTTTGCTGCGACTGCGCACACGGCGAGTTCACTGATGGAGCATATTTGCAAACGCTTGCACGAGAAGATGACGCGCTACAACTGGGTGGGATTTTATCTGGTGGATCCGGGGGATGCGGGGGTTCTGCTGGTGGGGGCGTATGTGGGTAGCTTTACGCCCAATGCGCGGATTCCCTTGGATACGGGATTGTGCGGGGCGGCGGCGCGCAGCTTGAAAGTGGTGGTGGTGCATGATGTGACGAAGGACCCGCGGTATCTTTCGGGATCGCCGATGGTGAAGTGCGAGATTGTGGTGCCGATTTTGGTGAAGAATAAATTGGCGGGGGAATTGGACGTGGAGAGTTATTTTTCGGGGACTTTTAATGTTACGGAGCAGGAGTTTGTGGAGGGTTGCGCTGCGGTAGTGGCGAAGTATTTGGAGCGCGGGTCTCATTGAGAATTGTATGGCTTTGTTGACAGCGTGCTCGAAAACATCAAAACCGGATTGAGGTTACCGCCGTTCCGGCGCCGAGATCCCTCAGACCGAGCCAAAGCGCCCGATTTCCGCGCGGATCGCGGTGAATGGGCGCGGAAATCGGGCTGCTCGGTCTTCGGGATGACAGCGTTCTCTACCTTGCGTGCTGACAGGGCGCTTTAGAAAATTCAGAGAGGAGATTGGTTATGGCGCGTGGTGCTGCGGCTTCGGCTGGCTCGGTTTATGAGGTGCATCCTAGCGTGGCTTTGCTGCAGAAGTGGGTGGCGGGCTTGAAGGAGAAGACTGGGCGAACGCAGGAAGAATGGCTGGCGTTGATCAAGAAGGATGGGCCGAAGGGGGAGAAGGCTCGGCTGGATTGGTTGAAGAGCAAACATAAATTGGGGACGAATTGGGCCTCGTGGTTGGCGGAACTGGCGGAGGGAAAGACGTCGGAATTCAGCGGGCCGGAGGCTTACTTGCAGGCGGCGGTGCAGTATGTGGAATCGCAATATTCGGGGGCTAAGGCTGGGTTGCGGCCTGTTTATGATGAATTGCTGGCGATTGGTAAATCGCTTGGGGACGATGTGAAAGTTTGTCCTTGCAGGACGATTGTGCCGTTTTACCGGCAGCATGTTTTTGCGCAGATTAAGCCTTCGACTAATTCGCGGGTGGATTTGGGATTGTGCTTGACCGCTTACAAGGGGAAATTGCCTAAGCGCGTGATTGATACCGGCGGGGCGGCTAAGAAGGATCGCATTACGCATCGGATTGAGATTAAAGACGCGGGGGAGATTGATGGGGATGTGAGGAAGTGGCTGAAGGTGGCGTATGAGTTGGATGGATAAAAGCGGACGCTAGAGTCGGCAGTTGGAGATTGAAGTTGCGAAAAGCGCCGGCTGGCAGCCGGCGTTACGCACACCTGCAGCTGTGCAAAAAATTCGAGGAAATTTTGTGGCGACGACTCACCGCTTGCGCGGTGAGTTGTCCCGATTAGTGGCCTTCGCCGGTTTGGTCGGTGTCGTTGTTGGAGGCTATGGACGGCTTGGCTTGCTGGGATTGCAGCGTTTGGGGCTGCGGTAGAGTTTGGGCCTGGCGGGCAGCCGGGCTGATGGTCACTTGATCTTGCGGCAGAGCCTTGGCGGCGAGAGTTGGTTTTGGGCCGGTATTGAGCTGAGTGGGTTTTTGTGCTTCCTGTGCTTGGGCTGCGGTTAGTGCGGATTGCACTGGGTTGATAGTTGGCATTTTTTTCCTCCGGATTAGTTATCGGCAGGTGGGTGGATTGCTTTAGGTGGAAGTGGTGCCGGCTTCCGGCTGGTAGGAAGAGATTAAGATAGGAAGAGTTCGATTTTGCTGTACCGAACCGGAACAGTTGCGCTAATCACCATTACTATCCGCGATGGAGTTTCTTGCTGGCTGGCATTTCTGCTCGTCGGATGCCGGCAGGGACGCCGGCGCTACCGGCCGCAACAATTGCCCCTGATCACCGTTACTATCCGCGATCGAGTTTCTTGCTGTCGGCATATTGCTCGTCGGATGCCGGCTCTTCGGGCTTCTCAGGGTAAACAGGGACGCCCTTCGAGGCTCAGGGTGAACCGGCGCTACAACTTCAGGACGGCGTTTACTTCTGTTGGATCTTCGCCTGCTACTGTTTGGAAGCCGAAGGTTTTTGCCAGGCCTTGCATGCCGCGATTTTCTGGGAGGATGTGGGCGCTGATGCTGGTTAGTTTTTCTGCGCGGGCTATTTCTATCAGACGGCGTAGGAATTCTTTTCCTAGGCCTTGGTGTTGGACTTTGTCGGTGATCAGGACGGCGACTTCGGCGTCGCGAGTGTCGCGCTCGCGGGTTAGGCGGGCTACGCCGAGGATTTCGCGTTGGCCGGTTGGGCTTGGTTGCGTTTCGGCTACTAAGGCCATTTCGCGATCGTAATCTATGAAGCATTTGCGCAGCAGGCGCTCGTGGGCTACGCGCGTGTCCAGTTTTTCCATGTGGAAGTAACGGAGATAGACGGTTTCGGCGGAGAGCGTGCCGTGGAAGCGGACGAGTAGAGGTTCGTCTTCGGGGCGGATTGGGCGGATGGTGACTTCAGAGCCGTCCTTCATTTTCCACGGCCAGATGTATTGGGCTGGATAGGGGCGAATTGCCGGGCGTGGTAACGCGGAATCTGCGACGGATTTATCGTAGAGGACTATGCGGGCGTCGAGGGCTAGCAGGCGGTCTGGCGAAGCTAGTAAAGGATTGATGTCGATTTCTTTTATACGCGGGACTTCTACCGTTAGCGAGCTGAAGCGGACTAGCAGGGATTCTAGTGCGCTGAGGTCGATCGACTTGCGGCCGCGGACGCCTTGCAGGGCTTTGTAGATTTTGGTTTGCTCGATCAGGCGATGGGCCAGCGTGGTATTCAGCGGAGGAAGAGCTAACGCGCGGTCGCGATAGACTTCGACCAACTGGCCGCCTGAGCCGAAGAGAATTACCGGGCCGAATTGCGCGTCCACGCTGCTGCCTAGGATTAGTTCGTAGCCTTCCTGCTTGATCATCGGTTGGACCGTTACGCCTTGAAAAGCTGCAGCGCCGACTTTTTCGGTGACGGCGAAGCGGATGGCGTCGAAAGCTTCGCGAACGGCTTCGGGAGTGGCGAGATTGAGGCGTACGCCGCCGACATCGGTTTTGTGAGTGATGGTTTCACTGTGCAATTTGACAACTGCGGGTAACCCAATCTCGCGAGCGACGGCTTCGGCTTCGTCCGCGGTGCGGGCGATTTTTGTGGGCACTGTGGGAATGCCGTAGAGAGCGAGGACTTGCTTGGATTCGAATTCGGTGAGGATGGTGCGATCGCTCATCAGCACGGTGCGGAGCAGATTTTCGGCGGCGCTGCGGCGGGATTCGGATTCTTCGGGGGAATCAGCGATGGCGGGAGTTTCGTAGAGGCCGCGGAGATGATAGGTGTACTGCCACATGAAATCGAAGGCGCGGGCAGCGGTGTCGGGATAGGCGAAGGTGGGAATGCCGGCGGAATTGAGAAGCGACTCACCTTTGGAAATCAATTCGCCGCCCATCCAGCTTGCGAGGACGGGCTTGCCGTGACCGTGCGCATAGGGGCGAAGTCGCTCGGCTACGCCGGCGGGATCGGTCATGCCTTGCGGGCATAGGATTACGAGGAGACCGTCGCTCGCGGGATCGTTGATGGCGATTTCGAGTGTGCGGGCGTAGCGATCGGCATCGGCGTCGCCGAGGATGTCGATAGGATTGCCGTGGCTCCAGTGCGGCGGGAGAAAAGCGTTGAGAGCTTGCACGGATTCGCCGGAGAGCGCGGCGAGTTCGCCGCCGTGGCTGATGAGCGCGTCGGTGGCGAGGACGGCGGGGCCGCCTGCATTGGTGAGAATGGTGAGGCGCGGGCCTTGCGGGCGGGGTTGGCGGCTTAGGACTTCGGCCATGTAAAAGACGTCGGAGATGCTGGGAACGCGGAGGACGCCGCAGCGGCGCAGGGCGGCGTCGAAGACTTCGTCGCTGCCGGTCATTGCACCGGTGTGGGAAGTGGCGGCTTTGCTGGCGGCGGCGGTGCGGCCGGCTTTGATTACGATGATCGGTTTGGTGATGGCGACTTCGCGGGCGGCGGAGAGGAAGGAACGGGCGTCGCCGATGGACTCCATGTATATAAGGATACTTTTGGTGCCTTCGTCGTAGCCGAAGTAGTCGATTAGATCGCCCCAACCTACGTCGAGCATGGAGCCGGTGGAGACGAAGGCGCTGAAGCCAACCTGCTCGCGCAAACTCCAATCGAGAATGGCGGTTAGCAGTGCGCCGCTTTGGCTCAGAAAGGCTACGTTGCCTTTGCGGGCCATGGTGTGCGCGAACGTAGCGTTCAGTCCAACTAGCGGATTCATTACGCCGAGGCAGTTGGGGCCGATTATGCGCAGGCGCGTGCCTTGGATGTCTTTTTGGATTTGGTGCTCGAGGGCGGCGCCTTCTTCGCCGCGTTCTTTGAAGCCGGCGGAGATGATGACGGCGGAGCCTACATTGGCTTCACGACATTCGTGGATTACGGCGGGAACGGTGGGAGCTGGAGTGATGATTACGGCCAGATCGACTTTGCCGGGGACTTTGCCGATGGCGGGATAGGCGCGGAGGCCCAGGATTTCCGCGTGCTTGGGATTTATGGGGATTACTTCGCCTTGATAGGGGGAATTTTTCAGATTCAGGAGAACGGTGCGGCCTACGCTGCCTTCGCGATCGGTGGCGCCGATTACGGCTACGCGGGTGGGTTTGAAGATGGAATCCAGGGCGCGGGATTCGAGAGTGGGGCCGGTTTCGATTCTGGGGATGGAGTTGAGTTCGGGCATAGAGACAATATCGGCGGAAGTGGGAGTTGATTCAAGGGGTTCGATGGGAATTGATTGGGGGAACGCGGCGGGTTGCGGTGGTTGTTGGGTTGAGGTCGCCGGACGGGCCGGCTTAAGCGCGGCACGTACGTCCGAAAAGCGCAGGTTTAGGGACGCAATTTCAAACGGAAGGGCAGAATTCAAACGAACGACCCTACCGGGGCGTTCAGATTACTAGCTCCGGCGAGACGCCCCAGATTGCTTTGGCGGGGCGGGTCGCGACGCAGGCTACTGGTTGGCGTTGGCCGCGGACGGTTAGCACCGGGCAGTGGGCGTGGGCGACGACGTATTGTGCGGTGGTGCGGGAGAGATGGGTGGTCGCGCCGACGTAGCCGGTGGCTTCGCGGACGCCGAGGACGATCAGATCCGCGCCATGCGCTTGCGCCATTTCCAGAATTTTGCGGGCTGGATCGCCGTACTGCACGAAGGCTTCGGGGCGGCACCAGAGTTCTGCGCTGGGCGGAACGAGATCGTGAAGCTGGTACATGGCGTGGGCTACGGTTTCTTCGGCGATTCTCTCATTGGCCGAAACGTCACGCTGGCGGAGGACGTTGATGAGCATGAGATGGGCTTGATTCTCTTGGGCCATGGAAACGGCCCAGGGAGCAGCTGCCAGAGAGTCAGGGGTGAAATCGGTGGCATAGAGAATGCGGTGGAAGCGGGCACTGCTGTGCATGCCGCGGTTCACGGCCGGTCCGATGGTGAGAACCGGGACCGGGGAGCGGCGGAAGATTTCTTCGGCGGCGGAGCCCATGACCATTTTTTGCGCGCCGGTGCGGCCGTGAGTGCCGAGAACGATGAGATCGGCTTTGAATTCGAGGATGACATCTTCGACGGTGGGCCAAACATCGAAGCCGCGCTTCACGGTGGTGTCATGGGAGATGCCCGCAAGCTGCGATTCGACTTTCTGCATTTCAATTTCGGCGCCTTCCTCTTCGGATTCCATAGTTGCGGAGGCGAGCTCCGGCGTGGTGTAGGCGAGCGCAGTCGGCAAAAGAACATGCACGGCGTGCACGAAAGAGCCGTATTCACGGGCTACAGCGACGCAGTAGGGCAGCGCGGCTTCGGAAGGCTGCGAGAAATCGGTCAAGTAAAGAATGTTATTGAGAGAAATGCGCTTGCCAATCGAAGGGGTTGTCATGGGCCACCTCTCGATGGCCAGAATGAGCGATAGGGAGGAGCGCGGCAGTGCCTGGAGTCACGGAGGAACGTGACGGCGGTCACAAAGGAAGAGAGGATTGGAGGTGACGTTTACGAACACTAGTGCGTTATCGTTTCGTTACATCGCTGAGTGCCAGGGCAACGGGCAAGTTAAACTATGGTTTTGCACGAGATGATTCGGAGCGTTCATGCGGATTCCCTCTCCCGCTGCTGCTCTCATGCTGCTGCTCGCCCTGCCGCTGGGCGCCGGCGCACAAACGAAGGACGCTCCGGGACTATCTCTTCCTGACCGGCCTCATTACGTATTTCAACGCGTGGGCGAGCAATTGGGGCTGGGCTCGGTAACGCCATCGTCGATTCTGCAGGATCAAACTGGATTCATCTGGATCGGCACGCGAGATGGATTGCTGCGCTACGACGGCGCGCGGGTGGTGCATTTCGGGCTGGACCAGGGACTGCCGAGCACGGACATCGAGGAAATCGTGCAGGCGCCGAACGGGCGGATCTGGGTGGTGACGCGCAGAGGGCTGGCCTATTTTGAAAGCAACGTGCTGCATGGGTTCAAGCTACCGGATGAATTTTCGCAGATTGATGCAGTGCAGGCACTGGCGGTGGACCACGAGGGATCGCCGTACCTGGCCACGCAGAATGGATTGCTGCGGCTGGATGCGGTGAAGGTTAAAACATTGCAGCTGTGGTCGAAGAAAGAGGGAATGCCAGCGGCGGAAGTGGAAGCGGTGACGGTGGATGCGGACGGGCGCATCTGGCTGGCGTCGGACCATCGCGTGGGGTGGCTCGACGAAGACGGGCATTTGCAATTCTTTCCGCTGCAGAGCGGATTGCCGCGGGAAAAAATCTCGTCGATTTTGCGCGATGGGCAGCGCGTCTTGTGGGTGCGCACGGCGCTGGGGCTTTACCGCCTGGATGCTTCGGACACGCATTTCGTGGCGGATGCGCCGAGCGAAATGCCTCCGGCAAATGATTTTGGACGCGCGGCGCTAGACCGCGAGGGGAACTTGATGATCCCGAGCGTGCTGGGAATGTACCGGCACGTGGACGGCGAATGGGAATTGATCGATCAGAGCCGGGGGATGTTTACGAACGCGACGTTCACGATTACTGAGGATCGCGAAGGAGCGTATTGGATCGGGCTGGGCGGCGCGGGAATCCAGCGCTGGATCGGGCGGAAGACGTGGTCGAGCTGGACGCAGGCCGAGGGATTGCCCGACAACGTGGTGTGGGGGGAATTGCGCGATCTGCAGAAGCGGCTGTGGGTCGGGACCAATAACGGCATGGCGATGTGGGACGCGGAGCAGCATCGCTGGCGGGTGTGGAAGGCCAAAGATGGATTAAACGGCTCGACGGTGCGCGATATGACGCTGGCGAGCGACGGGTCGGTTTGGGCGCTGTGCGTTCCGGGAGGGTTGACGCGATTTGACCCGGTTACGCTGCAGCCGGAAAAAGTGGCGGCACCGGATCCCCTTCCTTCGGGGATCAGCCGCGGGCCGGATGGGCGATTGTGGATCGGGAATGCGAAATATTTGAAGGCGCTGGAATCGGAGAAGCGGCCATTTCGATTCGTGGATGTGCCGACGCCGGCGGGATTGGGAATTGTGGGAAGCAGCGGCCGGCTGGTGTTGGGGCCGGAAAATGTGCTGTGGCTCTGCGGGCATGGAGGCGTGTCGCGATTCGACGGTCATGCGTGGACGCATTTCACTCGCGGCGATGGATTGATGGAAGACCAGGTTGACGAAATCGCGCCCGTGAATGCGAACGAAGTGTGGGTGGATTACGGCGATGCGCTGGGTGTGAGCCGTCTGCGGATTATGGACGGGCGCACGCAAGTGACGCATTTCGGTCTGGCGCAGGGATTGCCGGGGCTGGAAATTTATATGCTGGGCGCGGATCACGAGGGAAATGTGTGGGCCGGCGGCGATCGCGGGTTGACGGAATTTTTGCACAACGGGAATTCGGAGCGATTCACGCGTTCGGATGGATTGATCTGGAACGATTTGAGCAGCGGCGGATTTTATCAGGAGCCGGACGGGACGCTGCTGTTTGGCACCAGCGGAGGATTGGCACGATACAACCCATTCGCGGGGGAAGATAACCGCGATGTGGCGCCAACAGTGGTGATTACCGCGGCGCATTTGGGATCGGGGAACCGGCTGAGTGAAAAGAATCCGAAGGCGTCGCATGAGGACAATACGTTCAGCGTGGAATTTGCGGCGCTGACGTATCGCGATCCGGAAAATGTGCGCTGCGGCTACCGGCTGGAAGGGCTGGAGAACGAGGTGAATGAGACGACCTCGCGAGATGTGCGTTATCCGCAGCTGCCGCCCGGGCATTACCGATTTAATGTGAGTTGCCGGTCGTCGCGAGGGGCGGCGAGCGCGCCGGCGTATTTTGGGTTTGTTGTGGAGCCGGCGTGGTGGCAGGAGTGGTACACGCGCGGCGGAGCGATTTCGATCGGGATTTTGTTGCTGATTTGGGTGGTTCGCAACCGGACCAAGCAGTTGGAGCGCGAGCGATTGCGATTGGAGCAGGCGGTGGCGGAACGGTCGGCGGCTTTGGCGGAGGCCAATCGCGTGCTGGAGGAGATGACGCTTACTGATCCGCTTACCAGCGTAAGGAACCGGCGATATTTCCAGGCTACGATTGCGGCGGATGTAGGGCAGGCGGTGCGCGGGTATGTTTCCGGGGATAATTCGCGGGCGAAGCGGAATCGCGATCTGATTTTTTATTTGATTGATGCGGACCATTTCAAGGAAATCAACGACCGCTTTGGGCATGATGCCGGGGACCAAGTTTTGATTGAGATGACACGGCGAATCAGCTCGGCGATTCGACATTCGGATGTTTTGGTGCGTTGGGGCGGCGAGGAATTTTTGGTGGTGTCGCGATTTACGGAGCGGAAGGATGCGGTGGCTTTGGCGGCGCGCGTTTTGGGGAATGTGGCGCGCGAGCCGTTTGAGATTAAGGGGGCTGGGATTTCTTTGCATCGCACTTGCTCGATTGGTTGGGCGGCGTTTCCTTGGGATACGGAATCGCCGGAGGTGGTTAGTTACGAAGAGGTGTTGGCGTTGGCGGATAAGGCGCTTTATGAGGCGAAACATTCGGGGCGGAATTTGGCTATGGGGGCCTTGCCGGCGGAGGAGGATGGGGAGCTGGTTGGGGCTTCGACTCATGGCAAGGGAAATGGACATTCGGGGAAGAAGGATTTGCGGACGAGTTATTTGAAGACGGCGGGGATTGTTTCGCCTGGCGGTGGTTAGCAAAGGGCCGAGTTTTTTGCTGGGTCTTCAGGGATTGCTCCACGTGGTTGGGCTTCTTCAGAGGAAGAAATATCAGATCTCAGGTTTGAAATTTGAAATGGCGGTCTTGGTATGGGGAGTGGCGCGAGTTTATCGGGTCGCGGATATCGATTTACGGCATGAGCGAATGGGGGAGTGAGTGCCCGCGTTTACGTCGGCGGGCGGAGCAAGCCCCGCCGCTACGGCCGCGAAATTAAGAGAGGTGCACCGACGCGACCGGGCCAATTACACATCAAGGGCGGGAATGTCGAGGAGAATTCAATGGCTGCGGTTGAGGTGTTTGGGGCCGCTTACGTATTTGTTGCCTTGCTCGTAGAAACGTAGAGGGCGGTGGATTTCTTTGGTTATGCCTATGCGCTTGGTTGCTATGATTTCGGCGGTGGGTTGGACCGGAGCTGCTAGCCAGAGATCGTGGGGGGATTTTGGTTGTTTGGTGGAAAGACGCCCTTCGCCAGAGCTCGGGGTAAATCGGCTGGCAGCCGGCGCTACGACGAGGTCGATTCCATCTTGGCGTTTGTCGATTTGAAGAGCTTCGGCCAGGCGGCCTGGGCCTCTGGCTAGATCGCGTGTGATTTTTGTGCGGCGATTTTTTTGCATTTGTTCGATTCCCTCTATTGGCTCCAAGGCTCGCAGCAGGACTCCTGTGCCTTGGCCTTTCTTGCCTCCGGAGACGTTCAGAGCATAGTGCATTCCGTAGATGAAATAGACGTAGGCGTGCCCTCGTTCGAGGAAGAGAGAACGATTGCGTTTGGTTTCGCCTCTGTACCCGTGGCCCGAGGCGTCGCCTAGGACGTAGGCTTCGGTTTCAACGATGCGGCCGGTCATTCGGCCTTGGGGAGTTTCGCGGACTAGCGTTTTGCCTATTAGGTAGCGGGCTAGGGATTCGGTGTCGAGGGGGAGTTCTTTGCGGGTTAGTGGGCGA
>CAVVLE010000019.1:0-96408 GCA_963748865.1 uncultured Acidobacteriota bacterium
CTGTCCGCCTATCCTAAGAAAGACTCTCAGCCAAGCGGATATAATCTGTCCGCATGATCCCTGCTTCTTATAAGCCGCGACGGAAGTTCATGGAATTGGCTGTCGCGGAGGCCAAGCGTGCCGGCGATCGCGGCGATTATCCCATTGGCGCAGTCATTACTCGGCTCAGCGGGCGGCGCGAGGTGGTCATCGCCAGCGCCGGCAACCGCGTCAAGACTTCGGGATCGAGCATCAAACACGTCGAGTTGGAAACGCTGAAATACGTCTCCAGCGGCTATGGCCGTTACTTGCAGGACTTTGTCCTCTATTCCACGCACGAGCCTTGCGCTATGTGCGCCGGCGCCTGCGTTTGGTCGAGAATTGGCGCAGTTGTTTACGGAGTTTCGCAGGAAGATATCGCCGCGTACGGCCGCAAGCGCGGTACGGACGAGTACAAGTGGCGGGCCTGTCTAATTCCCTGCCGCTTCGTTTTCGAGAAGGGCAATCACGTCATCCCGGTCACCGGCGGTTTTCTGCGCAAAGAATGCCAGAAGCTTTTCACGTATACGGCGGTGCGCCGCTAACTGCCGCGAACGCGGCGAAACCGGACAGCGTTCGGCGGAGCACTCCGAGGCGTTCTTCCACACTCTTGCACGCCATTTCTCTCGAATGTTATTCTGCGCTGGTCTCAAGGCCGGGGCGGGAGTGGTTCAGTGGCAGAACGCGAGCTTCCCAAGCTTGAGATGAGGGTTCGATTCCCTTCTCCCGCTCCAATCTCCAGCTTCACATGCGAACGTCAGATGAGCTTGCGGTGCGTTCGCGCTTCCATCCAATCCTCAAAGCCACGCAGCTGAACTTGCGAATTTCGGCCCCGCAATTCTCTTAAGAACGCCACTTCCTCTTTGCGCTTTCCTGCCGAATCCCCGGCCTCACGCCCGCGGCCCCTGCGCGCCAGCAGGACGCCCACATTCGCAGCCTGGGCCCGAACTCCACCAAGCAAAAAATCACCGAACGCCACCGCTTTTTTCACCACGAACGCCGCATGCGAATCGCGATTGAAATCCTTGATGCGTCCCGTCAACGCTGCCAGCGACGCCTCCACCGACTGCGGCAAAAAGTGTGGCGCCACCGATCCCGACACGGTCTCTCCAGCCACCGTAGTTTCGAATTCCGCGCCGCGCGCGCGCACATATCCCTGCATCGTCAAAAACGGAATCACCTCGCCGGCCGTCGCCGCGCTGATCCGCAAAATCGCGCCCATATCGCGCACACCCCAACTCAACATCCCACGCGTATCTTTGAGAAAACTGAAAACTGCGGCAATCGGCAGGTCCGGGAAAATCTCCCGGCGTGCTTGGCTCTTGAAACCGAACGCAGACTGAGAACTCGCCGCCGGAGCGTGCTTCGCCCGGCGCCTCGTCACCTTAACCTACTCTGCGGCGCTTTTTGCCGGTCTCTTCCTTCTTTGCTTCCGTCCCGAACAGCGTCTTCGATTCTCCCACCGGCTGCTTGCCCTTCTCCAAACTGCTCTTTAAAGCCGCCATCAAATCAATCACCGGCGCAACTTTCTTATGCGGCGTGGCCGGCACAGTCTTCCCATGCGTTTTGGCCTCAATCAATTGCTCCAGTCCGGCCTGATACGCGTCGTGGTACTTCTCCGGCTTGAACGGCGCAGCCAAACTCTTGATCAACTGTATCGCCAGCGCTTCTTCCTGCTCGCGCGGCTGTGCGTTTCCCTTCCCGACGTCCCCCGCGGCGCGAATCTCATTCGAGTAATACATGGTGTGCAGCGCCAAGCCGTTCTTATGCGCGCGAATAATCACGATATATTCGCGATTGTGCATGGCCACTTTCGCGATTCCCGCATAGCCCAGCTTGCGCATCGCGTTCATCAGCAAATGGTAGGCCTGCGTTCCGCCCTCTTCCGGCGCGACGTAATAGGAAGCATCAAAATAAAACGGATCAATCTCTTCCAGCTTTACAAACTCCAGAATATCCATCACCCGCGCTGATTCCGGCTCGATCTCCTCGAGCTCCTGCTGGGTGAACATCACATACTGGTCTTTGGCATACTCGTAGCCCTTTTCGACTTCGGAGCGCTCGACCATGCGCTCGCAATGCGGACAATACAGAGGCTGCTTCAGCCGCGTGTGGCACACCTTATGTAGCTGATTGAAACTGATTCGCTCGGTGCGCGCCGCGGGACTCAGATTCACCGGAATCGAGACCAAACCGAATGAAATGTATCCCTTCCAGGACGAAGGCATATACGCTCCTTAGGCCCGGAAGCATATCAAGCCCCCAAAACCAGAATCCACACATTTTCCAAGCCAAAGACGCGAATCAGTCCTAAGTAGCGCCGGCGTCCCCGCCGGCATCCGACGACCGCAGTGTTAGCCAGTAGCGAGCCCAAGCGCGGAGCACAGCCTATGAACGAAGAACTCTCCGAACAAAACAAAAGGCGGACCAGAACTGCAATCCGGCCCGCCCAAAGAGATTCAGCAATGAATCAGCAGCAATCAAACATCAAAACTGCAACGAAACACCCTCAAATCCATACCGCGAAGAGGCAAAAGCCCCTGTAGCCAGACCCGAATCCATGGCGGGTACAGCAGTCCCGTTCGGCGAGTAGCTGTTGTCGTTCCCCCAAGTCCCGTAAGGTGCAGGGGTCGTGGGCGCACCGTTGTTGTAGTAGTCGTTGTTGTAATAAGTTGCCGGCGGATAGTAGCCGGGCCAGCCCCACCACGGATCATAGTAATAAGCCGGACCGAAGCCCCAGCCCCACGGTCCGCCCCAGAACCAGGGATCCCATCCCCAACCGAATCCCCAGCCCCACGGCCCGCCGAAACCCCAGCCTAGTCCGAAGCCCCAGCCGAAGCCCCAACCAAAGCCGCAGCCCCAGCATCCGCCGCCGAATCCTCGACCGAAGCCGCGATCAAATCCACGATTGAATCCGTTGCCGAATGAAGAGCCGCCGAAGCGGTTGCCCAGCAGCGAGACATTGCCGAATCGCGAGCCCGTCGTGCCGGTAGTTCCCAGCCGCGAGCCGCTCAGCCCTGTGTTGCCGAACGATCGACCGCCAAACGCGGAACCGTTGTGATTAGCATTGATTCCGGATAGCGCCCGCGACGACGACATCGCGGACGAATGCGACGCCGAGGTTGAGCCTCGGCTGAATGAGCCCGAGCCCACTCCGCCGCTGCGCCCGACGCCCGAACCCGCTCCGGAAGTGCGTGCCCCGCCGGCCGAATTCGCCGCGCCGACCGCGTGGCTGCCAGTTGCTGCACCGCCGCCGAACGAATGCCAGGCTCCATCAGCTTTGCCGTAACTGACTCCACGCGTCCCCTCGTTCACGCCCGAGCGGCCGCCGCCAGATGCGCTTGACGAACGCCCGCCGTTCCCGAAAGCGCCGGGCCGTGCCGCGCTGCTGCCGCCCGGCCGTCCGAACGATCCACCACGAGAACTCGGAGCTCCAAAGCCGCGGCTGCTGCCGAACGACCGACCACCGCCGCTCGATCCTCCGCGGAATCCACCGCTGCTATGCGGAGCGCTGCTTCCATGAGAGCTCCCGGAGCCTCCATGGAAACCGCCGCCACCGCCGCCGCCATGAAATCCGCCGCCACCGCCGCCGTGCGATCCGCCGCCTCCTCCGCCATGTCCGCCCCCATGCTGCGCAAACGCCGGCGAAGGTCCAAATCCAAACAATAAAATTGCTGCGAGAAGAATGAAGATATGATGGAAGGAAAATCGCTTCATCTCAGCCTCCTAAGTACTCGGTGGCACGAGACGCCGGGCCGTCCCACACTCGGAGTCATTCTAATCCGTTAGATGCCAAGCGCAAGCACCAAGTTGCGCTAATCAGTAGCGCCGGTTCACCCTGAGCCTCGTCGAAGGGGTCTCTACCGGCATCTGACGAGCGCCGAATGTGTGAGCACTGGGTCGTGCGCGGAGCAGCTTGCGGATCAAGGCCAGGGTTCTTGCATTTCTTCCGCGACTGATTTTCTCACTAATTTATCAGATCGATCGTCGGATGCCGGCAGGGACGCCGGCGCTACTAAGCCAGAGCCTTCGGCACAGCCTCTTCCCACCGCCCCTGCGCTCGCAGTATCAATTCGACGACTTCCCGCGCGGCACCGCGCCCGCCGCCAGCCCGCGTCACGTAATGCGATGCCTTCTTCACTTCTGCCGTGGCGTTAGCCGTCGCGATAGCCAGTCCCGCGCGTTGCAGCAACGGCAAATCCGGCAAATCGTCGCCAAGATAAGCAGTCTCAGCATCCCCAACGTCACTCAAACGCTGGCACTCCTCATAAGCTTCCAGTTTCTTCGCCCGCCCCTGATACACATAGTCCATCTTCATCTCTTTAGCCCGCTGCGCCGTAGCCGCCGAATTCCGTCCGGTGATCAACCCAGTCTTAATCCCCATAATGTGCGCCAAAGTAAGCCCCGCCCCATCATGCGCATTGAAAATCTTCAGCTCGCTCAACTCTCCGGTGGCCATACTCGCAATCAGGCACACGCTCTCATCCGTCAACGTCCCATCCACATCCATCAAGAAAAGCTTGATGCGCTTCGCGCGCTTAGTCACGCTCGCCGGCACGCGCCCAGAATTCTTCGCCAAGTGCACCTCCGGCCGCCAAGGTTAACACGCGCCCGATGCTGTCCCAACGCTTTCGCGCGGGCAGACCGCCACATCCAAAAGCTTCCGCAGGGCCAATTGCAAGCCTCCCCCAATGCGCGTATCTTGTAGCCAATCTTGTTGTCTCCCGCTTTCCTGATCGTTTTACGTGCAGAGAAAATCCGGGTCAGCGAGTTGATATTCGAGGTGCGCGGATGAAGCTTACAAACGTCCCGGCACTCCTGCTGGCGATCATTCTTCCCAGCGCATTCGTTCTCGGAGCATGTCGTCGCCCGGCTCCGCAAAGCGGAATCGTAGGAAAGTGGCGAACCGCGGACGGCAGCTACGCGGTTGATTTCCTGCCATCCGGAGATTGTTCGGCCCGCTACATATTGCACGGTCGCGAACTCGGCGGTCCCTGCAAATATTCGGTGGACAAAGACGACATAACGATCCGCTGGCATCGGCCGGAACCCGGCACGCCAGACAACTCACCCAACGCCTCGGTGAAGTGGCACTACGCGCTGGCAGGGGATTTGCTAAACGTAAGCGTCGCAGGCAATTCCGTCACGCTTCGCCGCGCAAACTGATCCCCGCACCGAATCCGAGCCGCTGTCCGAATTTGGACATTAGGGCTGTCGAAAACGAGCATCCGCTACGACTATCCCATGGGAAGTGATTTACAATGCAGGGCTTCCTATTGGCACGCGTTGTGCTCATGAACACCGAGGGGAGAAGAAACATGTCATTTTTCCGCGATCTAAAAGTTGCGTTCCACTCGCTGATGCGCAGCAAAGGCCTCGCGGCCATCGTGATCCTCACGCTGGCGCTCGGGATCGGGGCCAACGCAGCCATCTTCACGCTGGTGCGTGGAGTGTTGCTCAAGCCGCTCGTCAACCGTGACGAAAACAGGCTCATCTACATCCGCCAGGGCGCCCCCGGCCTCGGCACCGATAACGTGGCTTTCTCCGTGCCCGAAGTGAGAGACCTTGAAGCCAGCGTCCACTCCGTGAGCGAGTTCGGCGATTTCTCGCAGATGACCTTTACGATGGTGGGACTCGGTGAACCTCGCGGAGTTCAAGGTGGCGTCGTCGGCGGCAGCTACTTCGACGTCATGGGTCTGCGACCGGTTCTCGGCCGCCTCATCGGACCTCAAGACGACGGTCCCAACGCCGCCGGCGTCATCGTGCTCACCTATCGCTTCTGGTCCACCGTTTACCACAAAGATCCAGGTGTGATCGGCAAAACAGTTCGCCTCAGCAGCATTGGCGATCGTTCTGCCACGGTGGTCGGCGTCCTGGAACCGAGCGTGCCGTACCCCGCGGACACGGAGATTATCGGCAACGTGGTCACCAGCCCGCATCATCTTTCCGCCACGATGGTCACCGGCCGCGTCCATCGCATGACTGAACTCTTCGGTAAGCTCGCTCCCGGCGCCACTCTCGAGCAGGCTCGCGGCGAGTTGAGCACCGTCTACGCCGCCATGGAGAAGGACCACGCCGAAGCGTATCCCGCCAACGGCAACTTCCGCATTGAAACGAGGATGCTCCGCGACGAGATTACCTCCGGCGCGCGTACAGTTCTTCTCGTCCTGCTCGCTGCCTCGGGCCTCGTCTTCATCATCGCCTGCTCCAACGTGGCCAACCTGATTCTCGCGCGCACGGTTCGCCGCGAAGGCGAACTCTCCATCCGCGCCGCACTTGGCGCCAGCACTTTCGCGCTGCGCCGCATGTTACTAGCCGAAAGCCTTCTGCTCTGCGGTGCCGGCGCAGGCATCGCTTTAATCATCGCGCAGCCATTGGTCACCATCCTGGCGCGCTACGCCTCGCGCTTTTCCGTCCGCGCGCTGGATTTAACGGTCGATTCCAGTCTGCTCTGGGTGGGTGTGGCGCTGGCAGTGGTCGCCGCGGTGATTTTGGCGTTTGTGCCGCGCCTGCCTTCGGCTGGCGCCGCGAATGGCATGAACCTCGCCAGCGGAAGCGTCCGCATTACCAGCAGCACCAGCCGCCGCCAGCGGATCTTCGCCGTCACGCAAATCGCCGCTTCTTTTGTGCTCTTGGCCGGCGCAAGCGTGTTGATCACTACACTGATCGCCTTACAAGCGCAGCAGACCGGTGTCGATACGCGTAAAGTCCTCGTCGTCGACGTTCCAGCGCTGTACAACGGAAAATCGCCGCAGCAAGTGCTCGATTTCTACAAGGAATCGATCCGTCGCATCGATGCGCTACCCAGTGTTACCGAGACGGCTTTCGCCGAGGTTGCGCCCTGGCGTGACTCCGAAAACTTCGGTATAGGTTTGCAATTCGCTGGCGATGGTCACCCCCATACCTCAGACGATCCTCGCGCGCAGTCGCGTACGATTTCTCCCGGCTTTTTCAGCGCGCTGCGCGCTCCCATTCTTGCCGGCCGAGATTTCAACGCCCTCGATGACGAGAATCACGAGCCGGTCGTGATCGTCAGCCAGACTCTTGCACAGACCATGTTCCCCGGTCAGGATCCCATCAATCGGCATGTCTATTGGACCGATCCGGTGCTCGAGTTTCTGCCCGGCAGTGACGCCGAGAAGGCGCGAGTTATGTCGCCGCACCGCATTATTGGCGTCGTCCCGGATATGGACGACCTGCATATCGTTGCGGTGCCCACCTCCACCATTTACGGCACCTTCGCGGAAGGTGGCTTGTTCGGCGGTCACCTCTTCATTCACACCACCGCAAATCCTTATGCGCTAGTAACGCCGGTAACAAAAATTATTCGGGAAATGTCCGCCGATGAACCCGTGGAGCACGCCGCCACTCTCGAAGACATCCGTGCAAAAGTGCTCGCCCCAGACCGCTTGAACTCGCTGGTCTTCGGCGTGTTCGCGGGAGTCGCGCTGCTGATTGCCGTGGTCGGCGTCGCGGGCGTACTGGCGTTTTCTGTCAGCGCGCGGACACGCGAATTCGGCATCCGCTTGGCGCTCGGGTCACAGCCGAAAAATCTGCTCCGAGGTGTTGTCACGGAAGGCGTGGTGATGGCTGGCGTTGGCGTTCTGGCCGGCGCGGCGTTCGGCCTCGTCGTTGCGCGCGTGGCAGGCAGTTATTTCGGCGACTTAAAAATGCCGGGCGCATTGCCGGTGATTGTTTCTGCGATTGTGCTGTTAGGCGCGGCGGTAATCGCCTCAATGCTCCCGGCGGCACGCGCCGCCCGCGTCGATGTAATACAAGCGCTGCGCTCGGAATGATTTTCGCGGCGAGATTCAGCTGCAGCATTTGCGAGCTCAGAAAAGTTGCAGGGTCCAGAGATCGTGGATGTGGACTACGCCTTCGAGGCGATGTTCGCCATCAACCACCAGCACCGAGGTGATTCGTTTTTCTTCCATCACGCGCAGGGCGCTGGCGGCTAGTTCGCTGCGGGCCAGCGTTACTGGATTTTTGCTCATGCACTGCTCGGCGGTTAGATGGAGCGCGTCTTGGGGGCTTTGCTGCATCAGGCGGCGCAGATCGCCGTCGGTGATGATGCCTAGCAGCTTGCGATCGCCATCCACTACCGCCGCCAGACCCAGGCCTTTGCGGCTCATTTCATAAATTACGTCTGGCATTTTTGCGCCGGGCGCTACGCAGGGTAGATTTTCGCCGGCGTGCATCAAGCTTTCCAGGCGGCGCAGGCGCTTGCCGAGTTTTCCGCCCGGATGTAATGCGGCGAAATCTTCTTCTTTGAAGCCGCGGCGCTCGAGGAGCGAAATGGCCAGCGCGTCGCCCATTGCCAACGCTGCTGCTGTCGACGCGGTGGGCGCTAAATTCAGCGAGCAGGCTTCTTCTTTTACCGCGATGTCGAGAACTACGTCGCTGGCTTGCGCTAGCGTGGAGCGCGGCTTGGCGGTCAGGGTGATCAGCTTGATGCCGCGGCGCTTCAGGGTCTCGAGGAGATCGAGCAGTTCCTCGGTTTCGCCGCTTGAGGAGATTGCGACGACCACATCCTCGGCCGCGAGCACGCCGAGATCGCCGTGTGCAGCTTCGGCGGCGTGCAGGAATTGGGATGGAGTGCCGGTGCTGGCGAATGTGGCGGCGATTTTGCGGCCGATCAGGCCGGACTTGCCCATGCCGGTGACTACCACGCGGCCTTTGCAGCTATAGAGCAGCTCGACAGCTTGGGCGAAGCGCTCGTCGAGGCGCTCGATCAGGCCCGCGATGGCTTCGGCTTCGATGCGCAGCACGCGCTTGGCGGTTTCGAGGCTCATGCTTTGTCCCAGCCGCGTACGAGTTTCGACAATTCCATCAGCCGCTGCACGAGTGGCTTGAATTTCTCGAGCGGCAACGCGTTCGTGCCATCGGAGAGCGCTTTCGGCGGATTGTCGTGTACTTCGACGAAAATTCCATCGGCGCCTGCAGCCACAGCGGCTCGTGCCAGAGTCTCGATAAATTCTGGCTGGCCGCCGCTCGATTTGCCGTCCGCGCCCGGAAGTTGCACGGAATGGGTGGCGTCGAAGACCACCGGGTAGCCTAGATTCTTCATCATGGGAATCGAGCGCATATCCACGACGAGATTTTGATAGCCGAATGAAGCACCGCGCTCGGTGAGAATGATTTTCTCGTTGCCGGTGCTGGCCACTTTGTCCACGGCGTTGGCCATTTCGGCGGGCGAGACGAATTGGCCTTTCTTGATGTTGACGGCGCGGCCGGTCTTCCCCGCTGCTACCAGCAAATCGGTTTGGCGGCAGAGGAATGCGGGAATCTGCAGCACATCGCAGACTTCCGCGGCCGGGGCTGCCTGGGCGGGCTCGTGCACGTCGCTGAGGATGGGCAGGCCGGTGCGCTTGGCGATGGCGGCCAGGATACGCAGGCCTTCTTTCAGTCCCGGCCCGCGATACGACTGCACCGAAGTCCGATTGGCTTTGTCGAAGGAGGCTTTGAAGATCAGCGGGGCGCGCAACTTGCTGGCCGCTACCGCGAGGCGTTCCGCGAGCATTGTTGTGTGCGATTCGTTTTCGATCACGCAGGGGCCGGCGATGATGAACAGAGGGACGCCGGGGCCTAGCTTGATTTTGCCTACCGAGAATGTTTGTTGTGCCATGAGTTGGAAGCGGTGTGGATTCTAGCGGAATTGGCGGTGGGGGCACAACGACGGTAGGGGAGGTGACAATTTTTGTCGGCGTAGGCGATTTGGGGACGCTTTTAAGTTCTTAGACCCCCCGGGTGTGTCCCGATTAAGTCGGTGCGCCGTCCTTTGTTTTGTTGGAGTTACGTGGAAAGTTAATAATTGAGTGTCCCGATTAGCTTTTTCTTCGCCTTTTTCCCAGCGGTGGGTGCACACGCGACGCGTGCGGCCGGGGCCGAGCGGCGGACGCGACTGCCCTTCGGGCCTCGGGGTAAAAGGCCCACCCCTGCAAATGCTCCGCCTGTCGGCGCCTACGCCGAGCATCGTGTATGGCTCCTTTGTGCCAATCGTCGGCGCGAAAAACGGCGGCTCGGAAGAGCCGGCCTCGGGGGAAGACGCAGAGCGGCGGTGGCACGCGCGCGCTCGGAAACTGCGCCAACCGCCTTGCCCTGTATAACACATAGGTAATCTAACAGCAATGGTACTTCGGTACTAAACCCGCGCCTTGGCCTGTATAACACAGTAGGTAAGCTCTAGCAGCAATGGTACTTCGGTACTAAACCGCGTCTTGCCGCGTTGGTGTTTGGCGATGGTTTGCGAAACAGGCGGGTGACGGCACGGGGTCCGCGGTTGTGCGAGACGTAAGTTTTTGGCAGAGGTCGTCGGAGGGCGCAGCAAGCGAGCGCGCCTACGAAGAGAACGGCGGCGGCCTTGGGGGGACGGGGGGCCGCGGTTGTTGTCGGGTGTCATGTTTAGCGGAGGTCGTCGGAGGGCGCAGCAAGCCACCGCCCCTACGAAGAAAAGGCAACGACGGGTTCCGCGGTTGGTCTCGGTGCATTGTTTGCGGCGAGGTTGTTGGAGGGCGCAGCCCTTCGAATCTCAGGGTAAGCAAGCGGGCGCCCCTGCGCGGATCAGGATGCTAGTGGAGCTTGGCGGATTCTTGTTGGGCTTGCTGGCGGATTCGGATGTTGGGGTCGGCGTCTTGCCATACGCTGAGGAAATTTTGGTAGGCGGATTGGGCTTTGGAGTTGTCGCCGGCCATGGCCTCGGCCCTGGCTATTTGGAGGCGGGACATTACGGCGGGCGGGAAATTTAGGGATATGCCTGGGTGATCCAGGAGCTTCTGGAACTGCGCGGCTGCGGCGGGACCGTTGTGCAGTTGCAGATACGCCAGGCCGCGGAGATAGGGGAGATACATGGTGGCTAGGGGGAGCGGGCTGGGTTGGCCCAGGTCGTAGGGCTCGCCGGGTTCGAGGAACGCGAGCGCCTGGGCGGGGCGATTGGCGTTGAGTGCGATGGCGGCGTGGATGGCGGGGAGGCGATAGAGTTTCAGGAGGGTGCTGGAGGGGTAGTCTTTCTCCAGGCTGAACGCTAACGTTTGGGCTTGTGCGCTGTTTCCGGCGCGGGCTAAGGCTAGAGCGCCTAATAGGCGGACATTTCTGCCGGAGGAGAGGGCCAAGGCCTGGCGGACGTCGTCGGGGACTTCGGCGGCGGAGCCCAGCTCGGCATCGCGCAGGGCGAGCATGGCTTGCCAGAGACCGGCGCGCTCATTGGAGTCGGCGCGAACGGCGGAATCGATGGCCTGGCGCGAAAAATCGCGGGCGCGGCGGAGGCGGCCGAAGTAGGCCTCGGTATCGGCTTCGGCTGCCAGCATTTCATCTTCGGAGCCGAGTTTGCCGGTGACTTGCGCGGCCTGCTGCTCCATTTGGGGGAAGTCGCGGCGTAAAAAGGCGAGGTAGTAGCCGAGGCGGTGCAGGTCGGCGCTTTCGAGCTTGTGCTCTTGCGCGTCTTGCAGGGCGGAGCCGGCGTCATCGAAGCGGCCGAGGGCGATATTCGCGTCGGCCAAATTCTCGTCGACGGAGGAATCCGGGCCGAAGGAGCTGATCTTCTGAAACTCGGCGAGGGCTTTTTCGTATTGCCCCGCGTAAAGGAAGTTCACGCCCATGTAGCCGTGGGGGCTCAGATCGCGCGGGTAATCGGCGGTCCAAAGGTCGAAAATCTGCGCCTGTTGATCGAGCGCGCCGGTCATACGGAAGTAAGCGACAGAGATGCGCAGCTTTTCTCGCTCGGTGACGCGATCGCGCAACTCGTAGGCCTTGGTGGCGTAGGCGAGGGCTTGGGAAGGCTCGTCCATGTTGTTGTAGCGAAAGGCGAGAGCGGCGTAGGCCATGGCGAAATTGGGATCGAGCTCGATGGCACGATTTAGAAATGGAATGGCGGGCGCGTCACCTTTCTCGCTGACGATCTGGCCGGCCATGGCGTAGTACTTCAACGCTGCGAGAGAGCTGGTGGTGACCTGGATGGGCACGTCGAACTTTTCAACCGAAGGAAGGGATTCGCCTAGCTTGGCGCGGAGATTGGAAGAGGCGCGGCTGAGAGCTTTGAGGACGTCGTCCTTGCTGGCGGCTTCGAATTGGGCTTTGGCGAGCGTGTCGCCGGTTTTGCAGGCGACGGCGTCCACTTCGACGAGATAGTGGGTGCCCAGGCTGGAGATGGCGCCACCGAGGAAGGCTTTGCTGCCGGAGCGGAGGCAGAGATCGCGGCTGACTTCGGGAGTGAGGCGATCGTTGGGCGAGCGGCCCATCAGGGCCAGTGTTTCGCCGGCTTTTGTTTGCGAGAGGACATTCAAGAAGGGAGATTGCTCCAGCTCCATGGCCAGTGCCTGCTTCAGGGCTTCGTCGAAGACGGGATCGCCCGTGTTGTTGCGAAAGTCGGCGAGGACGATGGTGTCTTTTTCAGTGAGCTTCGGAGGACGACGGAAGTAGAAGACGGCGATGAGAATGGCAGCGAAGGCAAAGATCGCAAGAACCGACGGTAGGACGAAGCGGCTGAGTGGCTTGCTGCGCGCCGCAGGGGCCAGGACCGGACGCGCGGTGCGAAGAGGAGAGGAAGGCTCGCGGGGCATGGCTGGAGCTTGCGTCGGTTCCGCGGGAGCGTGCGGGAAAGAGAGGACCTGCTCGCGAGGGTGGCCGTGGGTTACGGCGGCGATGAAGCGATAGCCCTGGCGCGGGATGGTTTCGATGTAGCGTGGGCGCTCGGCGTCGTCGGCCAGAGTGTCGCGGACTTGCTTGATGCAGAAATTGATTCCGGCTTCGAAGTCGACGTAGGTATTGTCGCCCCAGAGGCAGCGCTGGATTTCTTCGCGGGTGACGATCTGGCCGGAGCGTTCGGCGAGCAATTGGAGAACACGGATCGGCTGGGGATGAATTTTGAGGGGGAGTCCGGCTTTGCGCAGCTCGCCGCTGGCGGCGTTCAGTTCGAACGGGCCGAAGCGTAGCAGAACCCGAGGCCGGGCCGGTGAAGCCAAGAGAACTCCAGCGGGGAAACTGGCTGGCGATTGTAGCATTGAATTCATCAAAAAACCGGGCGGATTGACCTAGGCCTTCGCGCGGCATAACAAGCGCAGATTCAATAAGATAGACTCTCAGACGAATCTCAGAGTTCCTATCATTGTGCTTCGCGAGATACCGAGGCAGATTGGCGGGGCCCGCTCGTGTGAATTATCCGGTGTTGCTGATTTTGCGGCCTTCGTAGGACGGATTCCCGAGTCGGCCCAAGGAGACGACACCATGACGTTGCGAATTACTGGGAAATTGCGAACTATTGGCTACCTCTTTTGCTGCTTGATTTTTGCCCTATCGATCGCGGTGCAATTGCCGGCACAGGATCTACAAGTCCACGGAGGTCTCAATCACCGGTCGCAGCTGATTGAATTTGATGCTCCGAATGCGAGCACCAGTCCTGGATTGGGGACGATGGCGTTCGCCAACAATGATTTGGGACAGACGGTGGGGTTCTATACGGACGCGAATATTGTGCCGCACGGGTTCTTGCGCAATGCTGACGGACGCATCATTTCCTTCGACGCACCGGGAGCTGGCTTGCAGGCAGGCGCGGACCAGGGCACCGTGGCTTACAGCATCAACGACTTCGGTGTAATCGCGGGGCAATTCGAAGACTCCATGAATGTGTTTCATGGATTTGTGCGCTACCCCAACGGATCGTTCAAGACTTTCGACGCTCCCGGCGCGGGAACTGGCGCGAATCAAGGCACGGTGGCGTTCAACATCAATCTAGAAGGAGCAACGGCGGGGATTTACGTTGACGGGAACAATGCGCAGCACGGGTACGTGAGTGCGCGTCACGGCGAGATCATCTCCATTGATCCCGATGGCGCGGCCGGGACGATGGTTTGCGAGGAAACGTGTTTGAACGCGGAAGGCGCGGTGACGGGTTACTACGCAGATTCCAGCGGGGGCGTTCACGGATTCTTGCGCGAGCCGAATGGGACGATTACGAGCATTGACGCGCCGGGAGCGGCGGATTTCACGGTCTGCGCCAGCATCAATCTAGAGGGCACCATCACTGGGTATTTTGTGGACGGCAACAACGTGGCTTATGGATTCGTGCGCACGCGCAATGGCAACTTCACGACGTTTGGTGTGCCCAGCGCGTCCACGGCCTCGGGGGAAGGCACTGCCGCTTTCTCGATCAATTTGTTTGGGGCGGTGACCGGAGAATTCAACGACGCGAACAGCGCGATGCACGGATTCTCGCGATCCGGCTTCGAGGGGTTCGCGACGTTTGACGCTCCTGACGCGGGCATTGCTGCGGGCCAGGGTACGCGGCCATCTACTAACAACCTGGAAGGAGCTGTGGCCGGTTGGTATGTTGATGGGAATAATTTGAATCACGGATTTGTTTGGGTTCCCTAGCGAGAGGACATGTGGTCCTAAAACTCCGCTTAGGGGACTGAAGAGTTGACGCGGGAATTCCTTAGTTTGTGTTTCAAAAGTGCGAAACAAAACCTCAGCGGCTAAAGAAGTGCGGAAAAAAAGTACAAGCGGCGTCATTCCGAGGAGCGCAGCGGCGAGGAATCTGCTCTTTACCTCGAAATCAAGAAAGAGCAGATCCCTCGCTGCGCTCGGGATGACGGCGTTAAGGCTTTTTTCCGCGACCTCTAAAGTCGTAGTCATACTGCCGTTACGGCAACGGTCTAAACCACTGCCCTGACATGGCGCGGAGCGTCGATGCGCGGGAAACCTTCTTCGATACTGACTGGCTGCGTGGTCCGCTGTTGATTGCCGCTTGTGGTGAAGAGGCCTTCGTTGGATGCCGGCAGAGACGCCGGCGCTACTTAGAGCGCGGATCTGGCTGCGTCGTCCGCTGTTGATTGCTGCTTGTGGTGAAGATGCCTTCGTTTGATGCCGACAGAGAGGCCCTTCGCAGCTCAGGACAAGCCGGCGCTACTTACGGCGCTGCTTATTCGTACCTTAGGGCTTCGGTGGGATCTACGCGTAGCGCGCGCCAGGCTGGTATGGCGCAAGCGGCGGTTGCTATTGCGACGAACAAGACTGGTACGCTGCTGAAGATTACGGGATCGCTGGGTTTCACGTCGATTAGGATTGCGGCCATCGAGCGAGTTACGGCCAGCGCGATCAGTACGCCCGCGGCTATACCGACCAGGGCGAGCTTCAGTCCATCCCATACCACCAACTTCACCAATTGCCCTGGATTTGCGCCCAGGGCCATGCGAATGCCGATTTCGCTGGTGCGCTGCGCGACGGAATGGGCCATCACGCCGTAGATGCCGATGGCGCCGAGGAACAGCGCGAGCACGCCGAAGAAGCCGGCTAGCTTGCTGAGGACTAAATTCCCGGCCAGAGCGTCGCTGATGAGTGTGTTGAGGTAATCGACCTGCGAGACAGGTTGCTGCGCGTCCACCGACCAGATGGCGTCGCGCATGGCCGTTGGGAGCGTCGGGTTTGTGGTGGTGGAGCGCACGACGATGCCTGCGGAGCGGCTGGGAGATTGCGCGAAGGGGAGGTAAAACTCGCGGCGGGGTTGTTCGCTCATCTGAAACAGCTTTACGTTGGCGGCTACGCCGATGATCGTGGCTACGCTGCGATCGTCGCCGTAGGCGAGTTGCTGCCCCAAGGGATCGGAGTCGGGCCACAACTGTTCCTTGAGGCGTTCGCCGATGATAACTACCGGCACGGCGCCGGCGCTGTCCGCGCCGGTGAATGCGCGGCCGCTGTGCAACGCGATGCCCATGGTGGAGAAGTATTCCGGCGTAACGGCCGCGTATTGCGCGTAGAGAGTATCGTTCGGCGCGGGGGCGGGCCGGTCTGCGCGAGCGACTTTCGCGAATTCGCCGGATCCCGAGAAAGGCACGACCTGGCTGACGGCTACAGACTCGACGTTCGGCAACGCCCGCATGCGCTCCATCGCCTGATCGTAGAAGGCGCGGATCTGCGCGTCCGCGGGGTACTTGGATTTCGGCAATTCGAGCTGCGCGGTGATTACCTCGGCCGGGCGGAAGCCTGGATCTGCCAGCACCATGTGCACGAAGTTTTGCACCAGAAGCCCGGTCGAAATCAAGACGACTACCGCGACGGCGATCTCGGCAATCACGAAGATTCGCCGCGTTTTCGAACCGCGGCGGCCGCTAGAGGCCTGGCCCGAACTTTCTTTCAGCGCGCGGTTCAAATCGAGTTTGGAGGCTTGCAGCGCGGGAATGAGGCCGAAAACGATCCCGCAGAGGGAGGCAATGGCGAGAGTGTAGCCGAGGGTCATGAAATCAAGCTCGACGTGACCGTAATTGACGAGGAAGCCGCGGACGCGCTCGGGAATCAGCGAATCTATCCATGACATTCCTAAAATGCCGAAGAACAAGCCGGCCACGCCGCCTAGCACGAACAGGAGCAGCGATTCAGTGAGAAGCTGGCGGGCGATGCGGCGGCGAGTTGCGCCGAGGGCGCTGCGGACGGCCATTTCCTTCTTGCGACCTGTGGCCCTGGCCAGCATCAGATTTGCCACGTTGACGCAGGCGATCAGCAGAACCAGGCCTACGATCCAGAAGCAGACCAAGATTTGATCGCCACCTTCGTTGCGAAGAATTTCATCGCGTAGCGGGCCCAGGAAGAATTCTTCGTTCTGGTTCGTGGCGGGATATTGCTGTTCGAGCCGCCGCCCGATGGCGCTGAATTGCGCGTTGGCGCCGCGCAGATCGGTGCCGTCTTTGAGCCGCCCAACGGCTCCGTAGCCGGCGCCTTCTCGTGAAGTGCGTTGTGCATCTGTCCAAGCCATGGGCGTCCAAATATTCGCTATACCGATCAATGGATACTGGAAATTCGCGGGCATTACGCCGACTACCGAGTAGGATTCACCATTGATCGTGATTGTGCGGCCAATGATGTTCGGATCGGCGGCGAAACGGCTGGCCCATAGTCCGCGGCTCAGAATTACGACGTGATTTGCGCCGACGCGGTCCTCCTGCGGGAGGAACGTGCGGCCGAGAATGGGCTTGATGCCGAGCGTGTCGAAGAAGCTCCACGTGACGCGCGCGCCGGCGATGCGCTCGGGCGTGCCGTCGCTGGTGAGATTGAAATTGGCGTTATCGCTGGCGGCGAGCGAGGCGAGCGCGGGTGATTGATCGAGGAGCGAATAGTAATCGCCGGGTGTGATGGCGTTTCCGGTCCAACCTTGCTGGCGGTCGTGCGCGTTGACGATTACGAGCTGCTCGCTTTGGGGATATGGGAGGCCTCTGATCAGCCAGGCATCGATATAGCTGAAGATGGCGGTGTTGGTACCGATGCCGAGCGCCAGGGTGAGAACGGCTACGGCGGTGAAGCCGGGGCTTTTCACGAGCATGCGGACGGCGAAGCGGGCGTCCTGAAGGAGTTGGCCGAGGAGGCTGATGCCGCGGGCGTCGCGACATTCTTCCTTTACTTGGTCGAGGCCGCCGAATTTGAGGCGGGCTTGGCGACGGGCTTCGGCGGGAGTCATGCCGGAGTTTAGATTGGCTTCTAGCTGGCGCTCGAAATGAAAGCGGAGTTCTTCGTCGAGCTCGGACTCGGCTTGGTGCGAGCGGAACAGCGACCGTAAGCGGTGGAAGAGATCGGTCAGCATTTTTGGCTCCAGCTTTGTTGTGACGCCGAGAAGATGCCTACTTTTGACAAAGATGGCCGAACTGCGGGCGGGACTGCCCTTCGTACCTCTGGGTAAAAAGGCCCGCCCCTACGACACCAGAACTTGCTGCACGGCGGCGGTCAACTTGCGCCAGGCGGATTCTTCGGCTTCGAGTTGGCGGCGGCCGGTGCGCGTGAGTTCGTAAAATTTCGCGCGGCGATTATTTTCTGACGCGCCCCAGCGCGATTTGATCCAGCCCTGGCGCTCGAGGCGATGCAGGGCTGGGTAGAGCGAGCCTTGATTTACTTTCAGCACCTTTTTTGAGATTTGCTGGAGGCGCTCGGAGATGGCCCAGCCGTGTTCGGGGCCGAGGGCCAGGGTGCGTAGGATTAAGAGATCGAGAGTGCCTTGCGGGAGTTCGAGTTTCGCGTCGGTCATTGCTTCCCCTTTGGCTTCGACAGGAGGGTACAACAGCTCTTGTCGAAGTGGAAGGGGAAAGTTGCGGCGCAGACCGCGGTGGATGTGAGGTGAATTGGGAGCAAAGCGCCGGCTGGCAGCCGGCGTTACGATGCGCGTTTGCGGTTAGTCGGCGGGCTCGGCGGCGCGGACCCTGGTCTCGGCGCCTACGGCGTGGTGGCTGCGGCGGTGTTCGTGTGCGGCTTTGATGAAGGCGGCGAATAGCGGGTGCGGGGCCAGCGGCTTGGATTTGAATTCGGGATGGAATTGCACGCCTACGAACCAGGGGTGATCGGCTACTTCGATTACTTCGACGTAAACGCCGTCGGGCGTTTTGCCGGTGATGCGGAAGCCGGCGGCTACCAGCGTGGGTTCGTATTCGCGATTGAATTCGTAGCGATGGCGGTGACGCTCGGATATTTCCAGCTGGCCGTAGGCGCGATTTACGAACGAGCCGGGCTCCAGTTTGCATGGCCAGGCGCCTAAGCGCATCGTGCCGCCCATTTCATCCACGCCTAGCAGCTCGCGCAGCTTATAAATTACGCGATTGGGAGTTGAGGGATCGAACTCGGTGCTGTCTGCGCGATCCATGTGGCAGGCTTGGCGCGCGTATTCGATGGTGGCGCATTGCATGCCGAGGCAGATGCCGAAGAACGGGACCTTCTTTTCGCGGGCGTAGGTGATGGCGTGGACCATGCCTGCGATGCCACGCTTGCCGAAGCCACCGGGGACCAGGATTCCGTCGACGTGGCGGAGGCGCTGCTCGGCCGTTTGCGGCGAATCGATTTCTTCGGCTTCGATCCATTCGATTACCGTGCGCTGGTGGTTCGCCAGGCCGCCGTGCATCAGCGCTTCGCGCAGGCTCTTGTAGGCGTCTTCGAGCTGCACGTACTTCCCTACCACGCCGATGCGCACTTCGCCTTCGGGATGTTCTAGGCGTTCGAGCATGGCGATCCATTTGCTCAGATCGCGCGGCGGGGCTTCGATGCGCATCAGGCGGAGGACTTGCTCATCGAGCCCTTCGGCTGCCAGCGACATGGGCACTTCATAAATATTGGCGACGTCCGGCGCGGAGATCACGCACGATTCCGCCACGTTGCAGAAGAGCGCGATTTTCGATTTCAGTTCCTGTTCGAGGCGGCGATCGCTGCGGCAGAGCAGAATGTCCGGCTGAATTCCGATGCTGAGCAGCTCTTTGACGCTGTGCTGCGTCGGCTTGGTTTTCAGCTCGCCCGCGGTGGAGATGTACGGGACGAGCGTGAGGTGAACGAAGAGTGCGTTCTCTTGCCCTAGTTCGAGGCGCATTTGGCGGATGGCTTCGAGGAATGGAAGTGATTCGATGTCGCCTACGGTGCCGCCGATTTCGACGATTACGATGTCCACCTCGTCGGCTACTTTGCGGAAGGCGGCTTTGATTTCATCGGTGACGTGCGGAATCACTTGTACGGTCTTGCCTAGATAATCGCCGCGGCGCTCTTTGGTGAGGATGGCTTCGTAGATGCGGCCGGTGGTCCAGTTGTGATCGCGGGTGAGCTTGGCGTTGGTGAAGCGTTCGTAGTGGCCCAGATCGAGATCGGTTTCGGCGCCGTCATCGGTGACGAAGACTTCGCCGTGCTGATACGGGCTCATTGTGCCGGGATCGACGTTCAGGTAGGGATCGCACTTCTGGAGGGTGACTTTTAGACCGCGGCTTTCGAGCAGGCAGCCCATGGAGGCCGCTGCTACGCCTTTGCCGAGAGAGGAAACCACGCCGCCCGTTACGAAGATATACTTCGGGGCGCTCCGCAAGTTTCGGAAATTCCTCCGGTCAGGTGTGCGTACAACGCATTATGAGGAGAATTGGGGCGCGTGTCAAATTAAGCTTAGACCTAACTAGAGGCCCACGTTATCACGCCCGAACAATCTGACAACCGAAAGGACAAAAAGGTAGACCGTGGCGGCATTTAGAACGACACAAAGAAAGTAAACGAATAGATTGTCGCTGCGGAGAGCAAGCACCCACGGAAACCCAATGATCAGCATACCGACGCTACGCCCTTCAAAGTCTGAACCGTGCCAGATGTAAATAAGCAAAATCGCAATCGCAGCCGCATAGCAGAGGGTAGCGAAGAGCGCGGTTCGCGAATACAGTTTGCTCATATGCCGAATCGCCTAGACGCTCGATCTCCACGCGCTAATTCTGTCGGGTCCGTTATTGCGCCTTTCCTGATCAGGTCAACCCTCGATCGCGGAGTATTTTTTCTACTTTGGCTACGTCGGCGGGGACGTCCACGCTTACGGCTTCGTAGTCGCATTCGACTACGCGGATGCGATAGCCGTTCTCTAGCCAGCGCAATTGTTCTAACTGCTCGATGCGCTCGAGTTCGCCCGGGGGAAACGTGGCGAAATCGAGGAGGGCGTCGCGGCGGCAGGCGTAGAGGCCGATGTGCTTGGAGTGGCGGGCGGCGACCGACTCGGCGCGATCGCGGACCCACGGAATGGGAGCGCGCGAAAAATAGAGGGCGTTGCCGTCAAAGTCGGCTACCACTTTCACCACGTTGGGGTCCATGATTTCTGAGGCCACGCGGATCGTCGTCGAAGGCGTGGCAATTTGGATGGATTCGTCGTCTTGCATCGCGCCCACGATGGCATCGATGGCCGCGGGGTCAATTAGAGGCTCATCGCCCTGCACGTTGACGTAAATTCCCGCCGCAACGTGGGCTGCGACTTCGGCGACGCGGTCGGTGCCGCTGGAATGATCGCGGCGCGTCATCATCGCTTCGCCGCCGAAATCCTTGACGGCGTTGAGGATGCGGTCGTCGTCGGTGGCTACGATTACGCGCGAGATTCGTTCGGCCTTTTTTGCGCGCTCGTACACTCGCTGAATCATGGCGCGACCGGCAATCGGGGCCAGCGCCTTGCCCGGGAAGCGCGAGGATTCGTAGCGGGCGGGGATTACTGCTATGGCGGTTTGATCTGGCGCAGCGGTCATGGATTTATACGGACATTCGATGGTGCGGCTTTGCCTTTGGTTGGGATGCCGACCTGAAAGGCCCTTCGTTCCTCAGGACGAGCCGGCGCTACAAAAAGCTCTCTAAAGATTAACAGTGCGCGGACGATTTCTTCTTCCGCGCGGGAAAATCATAGCATGTGCGGGCTTCGTCACCGGCGTGGCGAGTGTTGCATCGAAAATTTTGAGCGAGAGGTGGCTTGCTTTGCGAAGCGCGAGTGGTAGAATCCCCTGCAGTGAGGCTGGAAGCCGCCCCGCCCACCTGCAGCGGCCCAGAACCGGGGAAAACTTGAGCGATCACGCCAGACCGCGTGGAGCTAAAAAGTTTACCGGATTCGCTTGCGCCCTTCTGATCGTCAATCTCGCTTTCCTGGCTGTTCCGTCCTATTTTGCGCAGTCTGCGACGCCCACCGATCAGTCGAGTCAACCAGCTAGCCAGGCAGCGACTCCGGCAGACAAGCCGCAGAAGAAATCGGGCGGGAAGATCCTCAAGCAGGACGTTGATCTGACGCTGGTCAACGTCACCGTCACAGACCCGTATGGGCGGCTGGTCACGGGGCTGGAGCAGGATAATTTCCGAATTTTCGAAGACAATCAGGAACAGGAAATCGTGCGCTTCTCCGGCGAAGACGTGCCCATATCGATCGGAGTGATTTTCGATATGAGCGGCAGCATGGCCGACAAGTTCGAGAAGTCGCGCCTGGCCGCGGTGCAATTCTTTAAGACCGCCAATCCGCAGGACGAATTCTGCCTGGTGAATTTCAACGATCGCGCGCAGTTGGCTAGCCCGTTCACAGCGGACATAGAAGAGTTGCAGGATCGTCTGCTGTACACCTCGGCGCACGGGCAGACGGCGCTGTTCGATGGAATTTATCTGGGACTGAGCCAGATGAAGGGCGCACGTAACTCAAAGAAAGCGTTATTGATTATATCTGATGGCGGCGACAACCATAGTCGTTATACTGAAATGGACGTCCGCAAGTACTTGAAGGAAGCAGACGTCCAGTTATACGCCATCGGCATCTATGAATTAGGGCCCGAATTTCCGACGACGGAGGAACGCAACGGACCGGGACTTTTGAGCGACCTGACGGAAATGACGGGCGGGCGGACGTTTCGCGTGAATAGCCTAAACGATCTGCCTGATATTGCGTCGAAGATCAGCATGGAGTTGCGGAATCAGTATGTACTCGGCTACAGGCCAAGCAATCACGCTCGGGACGGCAAATGGCGCAAGATCAAAGTGCGCCTGCGCCCGCCGCACGGATTGCCCCCACTGGAAGTTTTCGCCCGCTCGGGATACTTCGCTCCGGGCCACTGAGTTCGCCCGCGTCGTTCGATCCGCGCGAATTGCTGGGCTGGTGCTGTTCCTCAGCGCTGTTGTGTTGTCTACACCTTCCTTGAATGCGCAGGATGTTCCTCCTCCGCCGCCTGGAGCGCCGCCGGCCTCGCTTTTTGACGGGGCGCAGCAGAAGCCGCAATCGCCTCCCGGCTCTACTATCAAGAAAGATGTGGATCTGGTGGTGCTGCATACGACCGTGGAGGACTCCAAAGGCCAGTTCGTTGCGGATTTGAAGCGCGACAATTTCAAGGTTTACGAGGACAAGGTCGAGCAGCAGATTTCGGTTTTCTCGCGCGAAGATGTTCCGGTCTCAATGGGCTTGGTGATTGACAATAGCGGCAGCATGCGCGAGAAGCGGGCGCAGGTGAATTCCGCGGCGCTTACTTTCGTGAAGACCAGCAATCCTTCCGATGAAGTTTTCGTTGTGAATTTTAACGATGACTATTACCTCGACCTCGATCGCGATTTCACCAGCGATCCGAAGGAATTGCAGGAGGCGCTGGAGCGCATCGATTCGCGGGGAAGCACGGCGCTTTATGACGCAGTGGTCGGCTCGCTTGATCACTTGAAGAAGGCGCACAAGGATAAGCGCGTGTTGCTGATCATCACCGACGGCGACGATGATGCCAGCCGCAAATCATTCGAATACACCATCAAGGCTGCGCAACAATCGAATGCGCTCATTTATGCTGTCGGAGTTTTCAGCGAATACGATCAATCCCATGACAAGCGCATGGTTCGGCACTCGAAGAAGATTTTGACGGAACTCGCCGAGGCTACGGGCGGGGCGGCTTATTTCCCGAATACTCTCGATGAAGTGCAGCCTGTGTGCACTATGATCGCGCACGATATTCGCAATCAGTACACGCTCGGGTACTATCCCATCAACGCGGACAAGAATGGCAGCTTTCATGCCGTGCAGGTTCTGGTTAACGCCAAAGGGCGCGGCAAGCTTTCGGTTCGCACGCGAACTGGCTACTTCGCTAAGGGCGTTTCCGGGGCGCAGTAGATCCTTCGCAGCTATTTCAATTTTTCGCGCTAATTTGAGGCAAGAAGCTTTCGCCATGCGGAATGCGTGCGCCGAAATTCTCGGCTATTGTTTGGCCCATGTCGGCGAGCGTGGCGCGCACGCCAAGATTTACGCCGCTCGCCGCGCTTGGCCCATAGGTGACAATCGGAACGTATTCGCGGGAATGATCGGTGGTGGGATTCACCGGATCGGGATCGCAGCCATGATCGGCTGTGATCATTAACAGATCGGAGCCTTCGAGCTTCGACAGGAACGGCCCTAGCAGCGCGTCGAATTCCTCGAGTGATTTTGCGAAGCCTTCCACATCTTTGCGATGGCCGAAGAGCATGTCGAAATCGACCAAATTGGCGAAGATTAATCCCGCGCGCCGCGTGGCGAGCGATTCGGTGAGCTTGGCCATTCCGTCGGCATTATTTTTCGTGGTCGCGTAGTCACCCACTCCGCGCCCGTTGTAGATATCATGAATTTTACCTACGCCGAAGATCGCCACGCCGCGCTCGACTAGCACATCCATCAACATCGGCCGCGGCGGCTCAACGGCATAATCGTGCCGCCGCTCCGTGCGCCGAAAATTCCCGGGCGTGCCTGTGAAAGGGCGCGCGATTACGCGCCCTACGCGATTCGGGCCATCGAGCAGCGTGCGCGCGATCTCACACATGCGATACAACTCGGCGATGGGGATCACGTCTTCGTGCGCCGCGATTTGGAATACGCTATCGCCGGAGGTATAGACGATCGGGGACCCAGTGCGCACATGCTCCTCGCCGAGCTCCTTGATGATTTCCGTTCCCGAGGCAGGCTTGTTCCCCAGAGTTTTTCGGCCGATGCGCTTTTCGAATTCGGCGATTAGTTCCGCCGGGAATCCGTGCGGATAGACTGGAAACGCCTGCGGGAGCCAGATTCCAGCCATTTCCCAGTGCCCGGTGGTGGTGTCTTTCCCCGGAGAATGAGTGGCGCCCTTGCCGAAACAGCCGGCGGGATTTGCGGGCGGGGAAAGATGCGCGAGCGGCTTGATATTGGCTAGACCCAGAAGCGTCAGATTCGGGAGGTGCAACGCTCGCGAACGCGCGATGTGCCCCAGCGTGTCGCGGCCAACGTCGCCATAGTCCGCGGCGTCGGGCAATTCGCCGATGCCGACGCTGTCCAGCACGATCCAGATCACGCGCGCGAAGGGCGCTTTGGCATCGCTCACGTCTGCGTCTCCCGCGCCCAAATCTACCACATGGCGAAATGCCGCGCTGTCCGCTGCTTGATCGCTGCGCTCGGCCTGACGCGGCTCATGTCCAGCCTGCTTTTCAGCATCACGCCGAGCGATCCGCTCACGTTTCTTGGCGTTACGCTTCTGCTCGTCGTCATCGCGCTGGCAGCCTGTTACATCCCCGCTCGCCGTGCTACAAATGTCGATCCAATGACAGCTCTCCGCTATGAGTGAGGGACGCCGCGCTGGGCGCCGGTCGCGTGCGCTTGCTCCGTCAACTCCTCACCGAAAGCGCCGCGATGTTCTCCGGATGATTGTCGGCCAGGGCGCAAAGATGGCGCTGCTAGGCGTGGCGTTCGGCATCGCCGCCGCGCTGGCGCTGACGCGCCTGATGTCCGGCATGCTTTTTGGAGTGACGCCCAGCGACCGGCTCACCTTCCTTACCGTCTCCGCGCTTCTCGTCGGAATCGCGCTGCTGGCCTGCTACATTCCCGCGCGGCGCGCCACGCGCGTCGATCCCGTAGTCGCCCTGCGCTACGAATAGCCTATCCCGGTAACGAGGCTTTGACTCCAAATCGCGTCAACCGGGTTTATGATGGCCGGCTGATTTTGGGCGGCTCGGCGAATAGCAGATCGCACCGCGCCGCCGAGCAAGCGATTCCACACTGACGAGGTGACCCATGGCCTGCGATCCTGAAGTCTTCAAGCACGTCCCGCTTTTTGCGCTACTCGACGCCGAGGAGACTGCCGTTCTGGCCGGGCAGGTCGAACTAAAGAAATTCGCGCCGCGCCAGCGAATTTACAAGATGGGCGACAATACCGGCCAGGCGTATGTCATGGTCTCCGGCCACGTGCGCGTCACTACCGTGGACGAAGATCACCAGGAAGTAGTCGTGGATGAGCCTACACACGGGGAATTCTTCGGCTTCGCCTCGATGCTCGAGCAAACGCCGCATCAAACCGGGGCCACGGCCATTGACGATGTTGTGTGCCTGGAAGTGAGCCGCGACGACATCGCCGTGCTCTTGCAACGCAAGCCGCTCGCCGGCATGGATATGCTGACGGTCCTCGGCCGTCAATTCCACAATTCCCAACAGCTCGTCCGGCTGCGCGCCACGCGTAACGCCAACGAGGTGATCGAGGAGGAAGAAACATTTGCCGAGCGCATTGCCGATGCGATGGTCAACATCGGCGGGTCCTGGACATTTATCATCGTTTTCCTCGTCACCACCATCGTTTACGCCGGGCTAAACGCCATGCTCGGGCATAACGCCTGGGATCCCTATCCGTTCATTCTTCTCAACCTCATTCTCTCCATGCTTGCCGCCATTCAGGCTCCGGTAATCCTGATGAGCCAGAACCGCCAGGACATGAAAGACCGCGTGCGGAATGAACTGGATTTCAATGTCAATCGCCGCGCGGAATCAGAGATCCAAGGGCTGGCCCAAAAATTGAATCAACTGGATGAAAAGATGAGCGACCTGCACGACCTGCTGCGCGACAACAATTCGGAGGGAACGAGCGGTCACGTCAACTGATGCGCGTGTAGCTCACATCCTCGGAGGTGGGGTTTCTTTGCGGCTATTGCACCGGCGCAAACTGTGGCCGCGCTTATAAACGATTCAATCGAGCCAGCAATTTGCGGCTGCGAGCCCTCACCGCCGGGGTGCCGCTGCGCGCCGATTCGTGCAACAACTCAATAACCTCAGGCCGAAGTTCCGCATCGCCTTCCGCCAAATCGGCCAGCGCCTGCAGAGCAAAAATCCTGACAATCGCGCTGCGATCTTCCAGGTAATCATGCAGCATTCCAATCACCCGTCGGCGCTCTTCTGCGCTCAAGCGCAGCCGCGTTGCCAGGGCTGCCAGATGCCAGCGCACTTCGATTTGCGAAGAGTCAGCCATCAAACCCAATAGCTCCGTCTTGTAATCCTGAAGAAGCGCCGGATTGCCGCGCGTGACCTTCTCTGCCGCGTCCGCAGCACGCATGCGCACAATCGCGTCCTCCGACCACAACCCCGCGATCAAGCTGGGGAACAATCTGGGCTTACGAATGACTTCCGCGGCAATTTTATTTGCGCGACCCAGCGATCGCCGATCGCCACCAGCAAGCCGTGAAAGCAGGTTTTTGCCTGACACAGTAGAGCGCGCTCCTCGCACGGCCTATGTAGGCGCTTACGTCCCGCCCATCATTTTCCGATCTAGCTGCTCCAAAACCGTAGGCCACGCATCCGCATGCCGTTTCCTGGAGGCCTCGTCTGGAAATCCCGCATGCGTAAGGTGCAGCAGAGTCCCTCTCCCGGTCGCCTTCAGTTCAACAGTCACCACCGTCTCTGTTCCGCTCGTGGCCGCCGTCACCCAAGTCATTTCCACCAGCCGCTCGTGCTCCAGGCGCAAGAATCGGCCGTAATGCGGGTGCCGCGATCCCTGAAAATGCGTCTCGAAGAAAAATGGCGTGTTCAACTCGCCCGTCATCATCAAAGTCCCCGGCGCCGCGAACCAGCGGTCGAACTCCTCTTTCCACGCGCGATACAAAACGCTAGCGGGCGCATTCATCTGCCGCTCGCACGAGAGCCGATACGGCCGACCGGAAAGATCCGGTAGCGCAATGGTGTTGGTCATCTCCGCCCTCCTTGCCAAACTAATGCTTGACCCTCGAATCGATTCCAGGGTTCATACTCTTCTCGCATGACCGTCGCAACCAAACCGCTGCGCTCCGGCGAACTCGCCCGCCTGGCCGGCGTCAGTGCCGACACGGTCCGCCATTACGAGAAGCTAGGCATTCTACCTCTTTCGCCAAGAACCGAATCGGGCTATCGCATATACGCGCCGGGCGCAGTCGATCGTATGCAGCTCGTGCAGCGGGCTCTGCAACTCGGATTCAGCCTCGCTGAACTTTCTGAAATTCTCCGCACGCGCGACACCGGAGGCGCTCCATGCCGGCGCGTCCTTCGGCTCGCCGAGGAAAAGCTCGCCGCCCTCAACGATCAAATTACCCAACTCCGGAGAACCGAGCTCTACTTGCGTCAATTGGTTCGCGACTGGCGAGCGCGGCTGTCGCGCACTTCCGGTGGAAAGAAAGCGTTCCTGTTGCAAAGCCTCGCTGGCCAGCCGAGGCTGAGCGGCCGCTATCGCAGCAATCTGAAAAGGAGAAGTAGATCATGAATCGCATGCTCCGCACTTCCCTGCTCGCCGCCTCGATCATGTTGATTACAGTGGCAGCCCATGCGCAAGAACACGACAAACCCGACGTTATGCAGAAATGCCCGATGCACGACCAGCACATGGGAGCTTCACACGACGAAATGGTGATGAAGAACGGCGATCAGGCGATGGGCTTCCCGCACGACAAGACCACGCACCACTTTCATCTGCTCGCCGACGGCGGTGCCATCGAAGTAACCGCCAACGACCCGGGCGACACAACGGACATAACCGCGATTCGCAGCCATCTATCGCACCTCGCGCTGATGTTCCGCGACGGCGATTTCTCCACGCCCATGCAGGTTCACGGCAGCGTTCCGCCCGGCACCACAACGATGAAGCTGCTGAGGGATAAGATCCGCTTCAGCTATGAAGAGATCGCCGTCGGCGGCCGAGTGCGCATCGCATCGAAGGACGAGATCGCCGTAGCCGCAATTCAAGACTTCCTCCGCTTCCAAATCACGGAGCATCACACCGGAGACACGCTAGCAACGCCCTGACATCAACCCAGATTGGCCCCACCGAATCGCCGAGCGAGTCATTGCACGCGCACAACTGCAACGGTTGCGTCGTCTCTTTGGCGTCCCAACGAATATTCATCGAGCGACGCGAAAACTGACTCGACGATTTCGTCTGCGCGCCGCGCGCAACTTTCGATCGCCACCTTCCGCAAGCCGGCGACTCCCCACTCCTGCCCTGCCGGGTTTGCTGCCTCCGTGACTCCGTCAGTGTAAGCAACCAGCAAATCACCGGTTTCGAGCTGCATAACGCCCTCCTCATAGCTCGAATCCGCAAACACGCCAACCGGCGGTCCGCCAGCTTCGAGCCACATGATCGAGCCATCTCCTCGAATCACTATCGGCGGATTGTGCCCGGCATTTACGTACCGCAGCGTACGCGTAGCCGCGTCGAACACTCCGTAAAATAAGGTAGCGTAGCGATCGGAGGGCGACGAAGCCTGCACCTGGCGATTCACCGCGCTAACCACCGCAGCCACGTCTTCATTGGCGAAGGCCGCCGCGGTACGCAGCGACGCTTGCACATTCGCGATCATCAGCGCCGCCGCAAGCCCTTTACCCGAAGCGTCCCCCACCGCCAGCGCCAGACGCCGATCCGCCAACCGCACGAATTCATAGCAATCCCCGCCCAGCGCGCGCACCTGCCGGCAGCGCGCGCTGAAGTCAAGCTCGTCAATCCTCGTGCCCGGATTCCGCATGGACCACTGTTGCACGTCGCAGGCGGTCATCCAGTCCTGGCTGACATCTACAACCACTGCATCGGTAGCCATTTTGTCACCTCTATGTAATCGTCGAATCCTGGTCTCCAAAATCGACACGGCATGCGCACAAACTTTTGTTTAAAAATTGTGGCCCGGCGCGTCGAGAATCCTCAGGGCGCTCCGACTAGGCTATGAAAGCGCAGAAATTAGCGCACAACGGAAGGGAGCAAAACACATGAAGTACATTCTGCTGATGACCGGCACGAAAGCGGGGCGTGGACACCTATCTTTCCTGGTCCAAGAAGGATATTGACGGGCACATGGCCGTGCTGCAAAAAATCAACAAGGAGCTGACCGAATCCGGCGAGTTCGTGACCACGCAGGGTTTAGCCGGCCCGCAGGACGCTAAGGTCGTGCGCGGCGAGAAAAGCGGCATGCCTATCACCGATGGCGTCTTCGCCGAATCCAAGGAATTTCTGCTCGGGTACTGGATCGTCGATGTCAAGACTCCCGAACGCGCCTACGCCATCGCCGCTCAGATCGCCGTGGCGCCAGGACCGGGCGGCGTACCGACCAACATGCCCATCGAAGTCCGTCAATTGGCCAACCACGGCCAGAAATCATCGTAAGCATAAGCAGGGCCTTAACTGGAGCCACTCAAACGAACTTAAAACGTGGAGATTCGGTATGAAATCCTCAAAGACGAAACGAAGCTCGAAGCAGCCCAGCGAAAAAGCTCACGCCTACTTCGCGGCACTGTCATTGGGTACACGCACCCATTTGCAAAAGCTGCGCGAGGCAATTCGCTCCGCAGCGCCCGGCGCCGTCGAAAGCTTTGGATACGGGATGCCGGCCTTCAGCCTCGATGGAAAACCATTCGTATGGTACGGCGCGTGGAAACATCACAGCAGCTTTTATCCAATCAGCGAAGCCACCCGCCGCGCGTTGGGATCCGAACTCGACGCATACGAAACATCGGGAAAAGGGACCATCCAATTCCAGCTGGAAGAGCCGCCGCCAACGGCTCTCGTTAAGCGGCTCGTCAAAGCGCGTATCGCTGAACTGCGAAAGAAAAAGAGCTACTAATCTAGAATCGAAAAGGAGCAAGGATATGAAATACATCCTGATGATGAACGCCAAGAAAGCCGACTTCGACGCCTACGCCCATTGGTCGAAGGAAGATCTGCGGCGAAATATTGCCTTCATGCGCGACTTCAGCAAGCAGCTCGATGAGGAAGGCGTTTTCGTCGCCACCGAAGGTTTGGCCTTCCCCGATCAGGCCAAAATTGTGCGCGCCGGAAAAGTCGGCGAGCCTATAACCGATGGAGTGTTCCCCGAATCCAAGGAATTTCTCGCCGGATACTGGATCATCGATGTGGAGAATGAAGAACAAGCCTACAAAATCGCCGCGCGCGCTTCGGCCGCCCCCGGACCAGGAGGCATCCGCGGCAGCATCCCCATCGAGGTGCGGCAGGTGCTGAGTCGCGCTCCGGAAGAATGGCTGCGGTGACGGAAGAATCCACCGGCGGACCCATCGAGCGCCTGCTGCGCGAACTGACGCCGCAGGTGCTTGGCATCGTGGTGCGCAGATTCCGCGATTTCGCTGCGGCCGAAGACGCCGTGCAGGATGCTTCCATTGCGGCGGCACTGCAATGGCCCCGCGATGGACTGCCCGAAAATCCGCGCGCCTGGCTAACGCAAGTCGCATTCCGCAAGATGGCCGACCAGATTCGAAGCGATTCCGCGCGCCGCCGCCGCGAAGAAGAAGTGGCGATAGAAGCAGCTCGGCTTTCAGAACCCGCAGCCTTCGAGATCGCGCCGCAAGAAGACGACACGCTGGTCCTGCTCTTCATGTGCTGCCATCCCGCTCTCACTTCCGCTTCGGCGATCGCTCTGACCTTGCGAGCGGTAGGCGGCTTGACCACCGCCGAAATCGCCCACGCGTTTCTAGTTCCGGAAGCAACCATGGCTCAACGCATCAGCCGCGCCAAGCAAAGCATCAAGGACTCCGGCATTCCCTTCCAACTGCCCACAAGAAAAGAGCGCGGCCAGCGCCTCCACGCCGTTCTGCATGTCCTCTACCTAATTTTCAATGAGGGCTACACCACCAGCGCAGGCACGCATTTGCAGCGCGCCGATCTCGCGCGCGAAGCCATGCGCCTAACGCGCATCATCCATCATCTGCAACCTGACGACACCGAGATCGCGGGCTTGCTGGCCCTGATGCTGTTGACCGATGCTCGCCGCCAAGCCCGTACCAACTCCGAAGGCGAACTAGTCGCTCTCGCGCAGCAAGATCGCAATTTGTGGGACAAGGAACAAATCGCGGAAGGCATTGCGCTACTATCCGCCGCGCTACCGAAAGGCTCCGTCGGCCCATATCAATTGCAAGCTGCCATCGCCGCCGTTCACGACGAAGCCCCCAGCGCCGAAAACACCGATTGGCCGCAAATCTTGGCGCTTTATAACCTCCTTCGCCCCATGTCCGATAATCCGATGGTCATGCTGAATTACGCCGTAGCCGCAGCAATGGTGCACGGCGCCCAAAAGGGCCTGCAAATCCTCGACACTCTCAAATCTGATCCCCGCGTAAAAGATCACCACCGCCTGGATGCGGTCCGCGCGCATCTCCTGGAACTCGCCGGAGACCGCGAAGCCGCCGTCAGGCACTACCGCGCCGCAGCAGGCAAAACTGGAAATCTCCCCGAGCGCGACTACCTCCTAACCCAAGCCGCGCGTCTATCCACCGAACCTCGCGAATGAGCGAGGCAGAGTGCACCCACAGCGGCCACGCTTTAACCGGGCCTCTCCTGCCAACGCCGCGCGCGAACGTACCGCCATCATCTGCCAGCGATCCTGCGGCTTCCCGCGTGTATGTCTCGTCTGAAAGCTCGATAACACGCACAGGTTCTCTGAAGTTATACTCTCAGCCACGCATGCCACTCTCCTCCGGCACAAGACTCGGGCCCTATGAAATCGTCGCGCCGCTCGGCGCGGGCGGGATGGGCGAGGTGTATCGCGCGCATGATCCGCGGCTGAATCGCGACGTGGCCATTAAAGTCTCCGCCGCCCAGTTCTCGGCGCGCTTTGAGCGCGAAGCCAAAGCCATCGCCGCCCTGAATCATCCTCACGTCTGCCAGATCTACGATGCCAGCCCCAGCTACCTGGTCATGGAATTTATCGAGGGGGCTCAGCTCTGCGGTCCATTCCCGCTCGAGCAGGCCCTGCGCTACGCCGTGCAGATTTGCGATGCGCTCTGCGCCGCTCACGCTAAAGGCATCATTCATCGCGACTTAGGGCAAGCACCGGATACGTTGCCGGGCTGCTCAGGCGCACTGGCGATACGGAGCCGCGCGGAGGCAATGCTCGAGACGCTGGGAGACGGCGCGGCGTTTGGAGCTCCCTTCGGTTTCGTGTACTGCCATCTTGTTTGCTCGGAAATCGAACAGGCTGCCGACTGGGCCGAAAAGGCGATTGAGCGACGCGAGCCGTGGGCCGTATTTTTAGTAACGATCGCGCTCGCGAAAGATTTGCGGCGAAGCTCGCGCTGGCCCGCGCTGGCGAAAATGATGAATCTTCCCGGCGCTGGCTGACGGTTTTCGGGAGGCAGCCCCTGCATACATTTGGAGGGAACCGCCGCATTCATGCGAGCAGAGGAACGCTTCAGCGCGGCGATAACTCGTCGCCTCCTATGAGATTTCCGCGGGCGGAAAGAAATTGAGCATGCCTATCGAAATCGGACTTGTGGAAGCGATTTTCCGGTACCCCGTGAAATCCATGCGCGGCGAACGACTCGAGGCCGCCAATCTCGGCTGGCACGGCCTTGAGGGTGACAGACGCCTGGCATTTCGCCGGATCGATGACCACGGCGGGATCCCGTGGCTAACTGCGAGCAAGCTCCCCGAACTGCTTCTGTTTACTCCGCGCCGCCATGAAGACGCTGCTCCAGCAGATCTTCCGACGCAGGTTCGCACGCCGGATGGCGAAGAGATGCCCGTCTTCGGCGAGGAACTGGCCGCGGAGGTCGGACGCCGGCACGGGTCTCCCGTGCAGATGATGCATTTGAAGAATGGCATCTTCGATGATGCGAGCATCTCCGTGATCACCTCCGATACGGTGCACGAGATCACCCGACTCGCGGGGCTGAGCCCCGACGTGCGACGCTTTCGCCCGAATGTTGTTGTTCGCTTGCTGCGACCCGCTCCTTTCCAGGAGGACGAATGGCTGGGCGGTGTGCTGTCATTCGGCGAGGGCGACGACGCTCCCGCGATCGGCGTCACGATGCACGACGTTCGCTGTGTGATGATCAACTTTGATCCCGACTCTGCAAATTCTTCTCCCGAGATGCTGAAGGCGGCCGTTCGTGCGAACCACAACAACGCCGGAATCTACGGCGCGGTAACGCGCATCGGCCGGCTCGCCGTCGGACAGACCATATTCTTTCATGCGGCGGGCCGGACAATTTCGGAACGCCCTCGTTGATTACTCATCGATGGAGTTCTCGAGCATTGGCCAGCGGAGAAAATCTCGCTGTGAATGCCGTCCTTCGAACGATTTATGCTTCGCCCTCGAGCGAACGCTTTCGGCGAAAACAGTAAGAAAGTGACGGAGGAAAGTTAATGGAGTATCCGCAGTTTGGATTGAGTGGGCGAGTAGCGTTGATAACGGGAGCGGCGCGAGGTTTAGGGCGCGCAATTTCGCTGGCCTTGGCGCATGCAGGTGCGGACGTGGCGCTAGGATTGCGCGATGTAAAGGCAGACTCGGGATTAGCCGCAGAGATACGAAAGATGGGAAGAAAAGCCCTGCCGCTTCAAATGGACATGAGCAGCGTGAAGCAGATTTCGACTGCCGTGGACGAAACTGCGAAGGAATTTGGGCGAATCGACATCCTGGTGAACAACGCTGGGATCGGCCCCGAAAATCTGGCCGAGAATGTACGCGAGGAGGATTTTGACGCAACGTTGGCCGTGAACTTGAAAGGCACATTTTTTGCCAGCCAGTCCGTAGGGCGGCTGATGATCCAGCAGAAGAGCGGGAAGATTATCAACATGAGCTCGCAGGCAGCCTTCGCAGCGTTGCCGGCGGAATCAATTTATTGCATGACGAAGGCGGCCATCGCGCATTTGACCAAATGCCTGGCAGTGGAATGGGGCAAGTACGGGATCAACGTGAACGCCGTCGCGCCAACTTTCATCCACACACCGGGGACGGAAAGTGCGCTCGCAGATGCGGCATTTCTTGCCGACACAGTGGAACGCATCGCCGCGCTCCACCGCATCGGCGACCCGATGGAAGTGGCAGGGGCGGTCGTATTCCTGGCCTCCCCCGCGGCGTCGTTGATCACCGGCGAGACGCTGTTGATCGACGGTGGGTGGACGGCCCGCTAGGAGCTCCTTTAGCATTGCTGTTAGAATGCGCCCCCGTGCGAATCCTTCTGCTTACGATTCTTTTTGTCTCGCCCGTCGCCGCGCAATCCTGGACCATCGAGACCAGCTCCATGGAGGCCGCCCGCTGGAATACAAATCTTCGCGCCGTCTCCGCCACTCACGCCCGCGATCCGCAGCGCCATCCTGCCCCGGTCATCTGGGCCTCTGGTTCAGAAGGCCGCCTGCTTAGGTCAAATGACGGCGGCAAACACTACACACGCCTCCTCCTCAATAGCCGTCGGACACTCGATCTCCGCGGAGTCCAAGCCTTCAATGAGAAGCTTGCCTACGTTATGTCCAGCGGCCCGGGGAAAATGTCGCGCATCTACAAGACCCACGACGGCGGCGCCGCCTTCAAGCTCCAATTTTCTGGCTCGCGCCCGCAGTTCTTCCTCGACGCGCTCGTCTGCATCTCCCAAAAGGAATGCTTCGCGCTCAGCGATCCCGTTGACGGAAAATTCATACTCCTCAGCACGACCGATGGCGAGCACTGGAAAGAACTCCCGGCTGACACAATGCCCGCGGCCCTCCCCGGCGAAAGTGCCTTCGCCGCCAGCGGTTCCTGCCTCGCCGTCTATGACAATCGCGAAATCTACTTCGTCACGGGCCAGGGTGCCGCGCGTGTCTTTCATTCATCCGATCTCGGCCGCACTTGGACGGTCACTGACACGCCCATCGCAAAAGGCAAACCTTCATGGGGAGCGTTCTCGATCACTCGCCTGGGAAGCATCCTTGTTGTCGTCGGCGGGGATTACAACGATGACGCTGGCCCGGAACGCACGGTTGCCTACTCGCTCGACCAGGGGGCTACGTGGAATCTCGCCGCGCGGCCGCCGGGAGGATTCCGCTCAGCCGTCGCGTTCCTCGATCGCAACACGCTTCTGACCGTCGGCACCGGTGGTGAAGACGTGAGCACCGACCAAGGCGCTCACTGGACGCGAACCGGCGACCTCGACCTCAACGCCATCGCCGTCCTCGATGGCGCCGCCTGGGCCGTCGGCCCCAACGCCACCGTCGCGCGCTGGAACGATCACAGCCGCTGAGCTTGGCGCAGGACCCGTATCCGAACCGTTTCTTCAATGCGATAGGGGCAGGTGCTCTTCCACGACGATGTTGGTTGATCTCTTAGCGCCTTCGCAGTACCGTCTGTCCATCGAGCAATCCGTCATACCGAGGCGCGTCTGTGCCAATTTCTGCCCCTGATGTGATTCAGCCCGCTTTTCGCCATGCCAAAGAGCAGCTCTTTCGGCCATTTCGCTTTGGGCAATGGGTGCGTTTAGCCTTCGTCGGACTGCTCGCGGGCGAGATGAGCTCCGGCGGATGCAACTTCAACTACCCTTTGAATACTAAGCACCAGGGGTCTCAGCAATTCCTTGCCGGATCCTTTCCCGCGCAACTGACGGACCATCCTGGTTTGCTTGCCGGGATCATCGTAGCTTCAGCTGTAGTCGCGATTGGCTTGGTCGTGCTGTTCACGTACATCAGCAGCGTCATGCGATTCATTCTGTTCGATAGCATCGTTGCCCGAGAATGTCATATTCGCCGGGGATGGGCTCGACGCAAGGAGCCCGGCTTCCGTCTTTTTGTGTGGCAGCTTTTATTCATGCTCGCAACGGTCGCGGCTTTATTGATCTTCATCGGCATTCCGGCAGCGTGTGCCGCGGCCCTGGGCTGGTTCGCGCACGCAGGCGATCATGTGCTGGGACTCGTGCTGGGCGGAATAGTCTTGTTCTTCGTTTTGCTTGTCCTTCTGGTACTCGTGGGAGTGGTCAGCGTAATGACCAAAGACTTTGTCGTCCCGCAAATGGCCCTGGAAAACATTGCCGTCATGGAAGGCTGGCGCAGGCTATGGCTGTGGATCAAACACGAGAAAGGCGGCTACGCCGGGTATATCGGGATGAAAATCGTGCTGGCAATCGCAGCCTCGATTGCCGTCCTGATCGTCACGCTGATTGCATTGCTCGTCTTGCTTCTCGTCATGGGCGGAGTTGGGGTCGGTGCGGTGCTTGCCGGAAAAGCGGCTGGATTGACGTGGAATCCCCTCACGATTACGCTGGCCGTGGTCGCGGGGTGCATTGCGCTAGCACTTGTTATCTTCGCGGCAGCGCTCATCTCCGTGCCGGTAATCGTGTTTTTCCCGGCCTATTCGATTTATTTTCTCGCGCCGCGATATGCGCAGTTGGCGGCTCTGCTCTGGCCCGAACCATCAGCCCCCGTCGCACCAGTTTAGCCGATGCTGGCCTGTAGGAATCGACGGGACCCTGTAGCTATTGGGAACGCCGCCACGAAGCGGGCCTCGCGACGCAAGAAGCGGAGGGAAAACCGTCAGCTTGGGATTACCATCACCGCGGAATCATTTTTTGTCCGCAGCCGCTGCGGCGTCCACCCAATAAGCTCTACGGGCATTCAGTCGGAGATCTGGCCTGTCCTTAATCCTCAGTTCCAGCGCATGGAGGCCCGGAGTTGGCGATTGCGGACTGAAGCTCAAAACGTAGTAGTTCGGCACGTCATTCGACATCGTTATCAGGTCCCGTTTGAGCGTCGTTGCGTCCTTGAAGGCGGAGTACTCTCCGCCTGTGAGTTGCGCCACGGATTCAGGCACGTTGCGCCTGAGACTGTCCCGCGCGGCTAGGAGCGCCATCCGTGCTAACCGCAAGGGTGGGAGCAGGTCACTCGCGCAGTCCAGCGCCTGAATGCTGCGTTTCCCGTGCGCGTCCGAGTCGGCATTTGGATCTTTACTCATGCAGCCACCTGGTGCGTAGGGCTGGTCCGAGTAAGGACTTCCTCCCGGCCCCGGCAGCTTCGACGCCTCGTGCTTCACGGCTCCTTTCGTACTCGAAAAGGCGAAGCTATAAATCGCCGTATTTGTGTCATCAACCGCGCGCACGGCATCCTCGAATGTCGTCAGGCTGCCGCTGTCGATGGTTTCGCTGCAGAGCAGCACCGCACGCCGATAGTCTGAAGGCTGTTGGCGCAAGAGATCGATGCCGAAACTGAGCGCGTCGAGAATAGCTGCGCCCGCATCGCCGTCCTCAAGGTTGGCAATCGTTCTCGCTGCCCCATCCGTGTTGACGGTAAAATCGTGTTCGAGGTGGGGCTTGCTGTCGAACGCGATCACGGCGACATGATGCGGCACATTGCCTATGACGGCATCCAGCACCGCCCCAAGATCGCGGTAGTCACCCAGGTGCGATGCGCCTAATCCTCCAGTCTGCACGATGACGGCCAGTGCAAGCGGTTGCGCATCGGCATCGGGTTCCAGCCGCAACGGTTGCGGAACGCCATTATCGGTGAGCATGAAATCGTCTTCAGTAAGCGAAAAGACGCTCTCGCCAGACTTTGTCTTCACAAGCGTTGGCACGAGCACCAAATTCGAGCCCACCGTGATAGCCGGACTCTGCGCGCCGCTCCGCGATTGTCCGTTGGTTTGCGCATTCGCCACCGCGCCAAACGAGAACCAGAGCAGCAGGACAGATGCAACAGCGAAATTGAATCGAGTCCCCGTAAGGTCTTCTCCTGTTCCTAGAGCTCGTGAATCGGTAGGAGTGCGGCGGCCACAGTTTAGTTGCTCTGCAACAGGCCCAAGACTAGCAGTAATCCGAGCAAGCCAATAAGAAGGGCTTTGACTGGGTTATACAAAAGTGTCTGGTGCCCCGGCTTTTGCACGGATTCTGACACACTGGGTACTGGCCACTTCGAGTCAACTCGATAGTATGTCGGGCGACCGGAGTGTGACCGCGGCCCCGCGTCTCGTCAATTTGCCGCCCCTTGCACCCCAGCGTATAATTTTAAGTTTAGCCACATGGCGACGAACCCCATAGAGTCCACCCACTCGGCTCCGCAGCCCTACGCCTCCCTTCCCGAGACGACCGACGCCATCCGCGTCCGCGGCGCCCGCGTCCACAACCTCAAGAATCTCAGCTTCGACATCCCCCACAACGCCCTGACCGTAGTCACCGGCGTATCCGGCTCGGGCAAATCCAGCCTAGCCTTCGACACCCTCTACGCCGAAGGCCAGCGCCGCTACATCGAATCGCTTTCCGCCTACGCCCGCCAATTCCTCGATCGCATTGAAAAGCCCGACGTGGACGAAATCACCGGCATAGCCCCGGCCATCGCCATTCGCCAGAAAAATTCCACGCGCAACCCGCGCTCCACCGTCGCCACCGCCACCGAAATTTACGATTATCTGCGCCTGCTCTTCGCCCGCGCCGGCCACACCTACTGCGTCCGCTGCGGCAACGAAGTCCGCAAAGATTCCATCGACGAAATCGCCGACCGCGTCCTGCAAATGCCGCAAGGCCGCCGCTTCTTAGTTCTCTATCGCCTGGCCCTTGCAGAAGATCCCAACGCCGCAACGCAAAAGCCCGCGCGCGCCAAAAAATCCGCCAAGCCCACGCCCGAAGCGATCAAAGAAACTCTAGCCAGCCTCCAAAAACGCGGCTTCAATCGCCTCTATCAATCCGGCCGCACCTACGAGTTCTCCTCGCCCGAGACGCTCCTGGATCTGGATTTCGCGCAACCCGCCTATGTCGTGGTGGATCGCCTCGCGCTAGACCCCGCCATCCGCTCGCGCCTAATGGACTCCATCGAAATCTGCTACCGCGAAGGCCGCGGCGAAGCCGTCCTGGAATTCCCCGCCGGCGATGACCCAGCCGCGCAACCCCCCGAGCGCCTAACCTTCAGCGAGCGCTTCGAGTGCAAAATCTGCAACCTCGTCTATCAAGAGCCCGAGCCGCGCCTCTTCTCCTTCAACAATCCCTACGGCGCCTGCCCGCGCTGCCAAGGCTTCGGCAACACCATCGATTTCGACATCGATCGCGTAATCCCCGACAAAAGCAAATCCCTAGCCGAAGGCGCCATCGATCCCTGGAACAAGCCGCGCTACCGCCAATATCTGATCGATCTCAAGCGTTACGCTCGCGCCAAAGGCATCCCGCTCGATGTCCCCGTGCGCGATCTAACCGAAGCCCAACTCGAGTCCATACTCGAAGGCGACCGCAAAGACGATTTCATCGGCATAAAAGGCTTCTTCCAATATCTGGAGCGCAAAAAATACAAGCTGCACATCCGCGTCTTCCTAAGCCGCTATCGCGGTTACGCCACCTGCCCCGATTGCAACGGCACGCGCCTCCGCCAGGAAGCCCGCGCCGTCCGCGTAGCCGGAAAATCCATCACCGAAATCTGCAAAATGACCGCCGCGCAAGCCCGCGAATTCTTCCAAACCATCGCGCTTTCTCCAGCCGAAGCCGCCATCGCCGAAAAAATCCTGGAAGAAATCGAGCAGCGCCTGCGCTACTTGGTAGAAGTAGGCCTCGAATATCTGACGCTGGATCGCCTGACTTCCACTCTCTCCGGCGGAGAAGCCCAGCGCATCCAGCTAGCCACGTCGCTAGGCTCCCATCTGGTAGGCGCAATGTACGTTCTGGACGAGCCTTCCATCGGCCTGCACCCCCGCGACACGCATCGCCTGATCCACATCCTCAAAAGCCTGCGCGATCTAGGCAATACGCTCGTAGTGGTCGAACACGATCCCGACACAATCCTGGCCGCCGACTATCTCCTCGATCTCGGCCCCGGCGCCGGCGAACACGGCGGCAAACTAGTCTTCGCCGGTCCGCTAGATTCCCTTCTCCGCGACAAACGCTCTCTAACCGCTCGCTATCTAAATGGCGAGCTGCGCATTCCTCTGCCCTGCAGTCCGCCGCAAACCCCACGGCAAATTCCTGAAACTCTTCGGCGCCCGCGTCCACAATCTAAAAAATATCGACGTGATGATCCCGCTAAACATGATCACCGCCATCACCGGAGTCTCCGGCAGCGGCAAATCCACGCTCGTTTACGACGTCCTCTACAAAGCCCTGCAAGCCAAGCGTACCGGCGCAAGCTGGAAAGATTTCACCGATCGCATCGAAGGCGACGCCGCCATCACCGAAATCGAAATGGTCGATCAATCGCCAATCGGCCGCACCCCGCGCTCCAATCCCGCCACCTACATGAAGGCCTTCGATCCCATCCGCGAAGTCTTCGCCAGCACGCCCGAAGCAAAAAAGCGCGGCTTCAGCGCCGGCCATTTCTCCTTCAACATCCCCGGCGGCCGCTGCGAAGCCTGCGAAGGCGACGGCACCGTAACGGTAGAAATGCGCTTCCTGGCCGATGTCGAGTTGGTCTGCGAAGAGTGCCGCGGCACGCGCTACAAATCCAGCGTCCTGGAAGTGAAATACCGCGACAAAAATATTCACGATGTCCTGCAGCTAACGGTCCGCGAAGCCCTGATCTTTTTCGCCGCGCATCCCAAGGTTCTCTCGCGCCTGAAAATCCTGGAAGAAGTAGGCCTGGGCTATCTGCGTCTCGGCCAGTCCGCCACCACTCTCTCCGGCGGCGAGGCACAACGCCTAAAACTCGCCGCGCATCTCACTCGCCAGACAAACACAGGAGTCCTCTATATCTTCGACGAGCCCAGCACTGGCTTGCATTTCGACGATATCCAGAAGCTCCTGACGTCATTCCGCAAACTAGTAGAGGGCGGCGCCAGCGTGCTGATCATCGAGCACAATCTCGACATCATCAAATCCGCCGACTGGCTAATCGATCTAGGCCCCGAAGGCGGCGAAGCCGGCGGCCGAGTAATCGCCGCAGGCACGCCCGAGCAAGTAGCCCGCAACAACCAATCGCACACCGGCAAATTCCTGGCCCGCGCGCTCAACAATAATCACAACAACCAAAATCACGCGAACCACAAGTCCGCTGCCCCGCCGCAAGCAGGAAACGGCGAGCCGCGAAATCCGTCCGCGGGAAAATGAACGTGCGCCGCGTCCGCCTCACGACGATCGCCGCCGCGCTGAGCGCCGCAACAATCGTAGGCACGCCCCACGCCGCAGCAGCAACCACCGCATCAATTTTCATCGCGCCGGCGCACGCCGGCGGCTTTCTGGTTTTCGGCCGTAGGGGCGGGGCTTGCTCCGCCCGCCTGCGCCCAAATAAGCACGGCGCACTTTCACATCTCGAATCCTGCCCTTACGCTCGATTTGAAATTTGAAATTTCAAATTTGAAATTGCCTCTCTCCTCTGATCCCAGCTCGTCGCCGGCGCGTGACGAATTCTCCGCCCCAGCCCAAGCTCCCTCCCACACCAAAGTCCGCGTCCCGGATGTCGATCCCGCCCTGCAAGAGCTCCTAACCCGAGCCCAGGAAGCAATGGACAAAAAGGATTACGCCGCGGCAATCAAATTCTATTCCGACGCCGCCGCCAAAAAACCCGACGACGCCAACATCCACTTCCAGCTCGGCTACGCCTACACCGCCGCGCAAGATTCCGAAAACGCCGCCAAGGAATATCGCCGCGCCACCGAATTAGATCCGACAATGGCCCCCGCGTTCGTGAACCTCGGCCTGGCGCTGCTCGACAAACATCCCGCCGAAGCCATCGCCCCGCTGCGCCAAGCCATCCAACTCGGTCGCCTTCCCACCCCAATCTATCTCCTCGGCATAGCTCTCGAAAAAACCGGCAATCTCTCCGGCGCCATCGAGCAATTCCGCGACGCCCTCGATCTCGACCACAACAATTTCGAAGTCCAACTCGAACTAGCCCGCGCCCTATTGCAAGCCAAGCGCTACGAAGAAGCTGAAAAAGAATTCCGCGCCGCGCTCGCCCTCAAACCCGATTCCACCGCAGCGCATTCCGGCCTGGCCGAATCTCTAGTGCAGCAAAAAAAGAATGAAGAAGCCGCCACCGAACTAGCCACCTACTTGCAATCCTCGCCCAAAGACGCCGCCGCCCGCATCCAGCGCGCCCAAATCCTCACCGAGCTGGGCAAGAACGACGAAGCCATAGCCGAACTAGATCGCGCCGCAGCCGTGAAGCCAGAAACTCCCGACACCATCAAGCTCCGCGCGCTAATCAATTACCGCCTGAAAAATTACGATGCCTCCCTGGCCGCCCTGCAAAAGCTAGAAGCCGCCGCTCCCGCCGACACCGACATTCACGCCCGCATAGGCCATGTCCTGCTGGAAAAAAAGGACTACCCCGGCGCCATAAAAGAGTTGGTCATCGCCTTCCGCGCAGACCAGATCGCAGAACGACGTCCTCCACGATCTCCTGGCCGCCGAATACCTGGCCGGCAATTACAGCGCCGCCCTAACGCTCCTCGATGAAGCCAACAAGCGCGAATCTCTCTCCGTGGACTACTGGTATTTCCGCGCCAGTTGCTACGATAAACTAGGCCGCAAAAAGGAGGCGCTCGACACGTACCGCAAATTTCTAGATCTAAATAACGGCAAGACCACCAACGAATATTTCGTCTCCGCCGAGCGCGTCCGCATCCTGGAACGTGAGCTAAAGGAGAAAAAGCAATAACCTCCGCCGCGCAAATTCGCAGCCGTTGTAGCGAACGCTTTGTCAGGGCACGGTTTCAACCGTGCCGAAAACGCCGCATTTTCACGACGGCTTTAGCCGCTGAGGTTCTGTGTTGTCTTTTCTTACTTCCGTTCGGCGCTGCCTCAATCTCTCCCGTGCCGCCGCAGGATTCCCTCGATCAATCCAAAGCCCGCTACGACAAAGAAACCAACCCCGTCCACAAAGCCAAAATCCTGGTCAAACTGGGTGATTTCCAATTCCAGGCCGTCCGCAGCGAAATCGAAGCCGGCAAACCCGATGAAGGCCTGAAAGATCTAGAAAATCTCCGCGACGAATGCACCACCACGCACGATGCCCTGAAAGCCACAGGCACCGATCCCGAAAGCAAATCTTCCGGCTTCAAAGAGCTGCAAATCACCGTGCGCGAAACCCTGCACCGCCTGCGCGAACTCATGGCCGGCCTATCCGGCGACGACCAAAAGCCCTACGCCAAAGTCCGCGCCCAGTTCGAAGAACTCGATAACCAACTAGTCCGCGAGCTATTCCCGCGCCAACCGGGCAGCAACACCAAGCCAAGTCCGAAGCCTTAGGAGTAGAACGATGCGCGTCACAATTTTCTTGGCTCTGATAGCCGCAGCGCTAATCTCAGTGGCCGCGACTCCGCACTCCACCTACGCCGCCCCGCAAAAAAAGGAATATCTCTCCGACGAAGAAGCCGACAAAATCCGCGAAGCCGAAACTCCCAACCTACGCGTAAAGCTCTATCTAAGCTTCGCCGCCGACCGCCTGAAAAAATTCCAATACCAGCTCGATCGCACGCTACCGCAAAGCCGCAGAGGCGAAACCCTGAACGGCCTGCTAAACGCCTACAGCGGCTGCATAGACGACGCCGCCGACATAATCAGCCTGGCCGTAGAAAAGCAGCAGGAAATCCGCGCCGGCATTAAAGAAATGCAATCCAAAGGCAAAGAGTATCTAGGCCACGCTGGAAAAACTAGAAAAGAACCCAGACGAAGACCTCTACAAAGACACCCTGGAAGACGCAATCGAAGGCACCAAAGACGCCATCAACGACGCCCAACAAGCCGAAAAAGAAATGTCCCCACCGCCAGTACGCAGGCCACAATAATAATGATGCCCGCAGTGCAGCCGTTCCTAAGCGAAGCGCCGGGTGCCCCATGCGCCGGTTTTGCGCGTGGGGTCGTTGTGCGACCACCGTCCGCAAGCCCACGTTCGTGCGACAGCCATCTTCTTCTTTCTCAAATCTCAAATCTGAAATCTGAAATGCCTCTCTTGAAGTCCTCGGCATGCTGTGGCATTTCGGCCGTAGGGGCGACGCTTGCTGCTTGCCCTGAGCCTCGAAGGGCGCCCGCCAACGTAAATTTCCTCCCTACTCGACGCAACCTGCGCCGCTTAAATCCCGTCGCGCTTCTTCTTCGATCTGAAATTTCGAATCTGAAATATTTCAAATTCAAAATTCCGCCCGGTCGGTCCTCGGTTCTTCTTCCATCTGAAATTTCAAATCTGAAATCTGAAATTGCCTTTCCTCTTCCGGCCCCTTCATTCCGAATTTCAAATCCACCCCAAATGGCCGCGCACTCATGAAACGCCACCGCAACCACGTCCCCCACGGCGCCCAACTCTTCCACCGCATCTTCACCCGCCTAAACTGCCACGGCCGCCCACCACATTTCATAGTCGAATTCCACCCCTACGCCGACCTAACCCACACCATCCGCCTGCGCGAAGACACCGCCTACGTCCGCCTCTCCGACATCCTCCGCGACGCAGCCCTCCCGGTCTTCGAATCCATAGCCGCAATCCTCCTATCGCGCATGTACCGCCGCAAAACCCCCCGCGAATATCTAGAAGCCTATCGCGAGTTCACGTACTCAAGCCGCACCCGCGCCAGAATCACAAACCTGCGCCGCACCAGAGGCCGCCGCGCCCCAGAACGTCCCGCAGGCAAGCATCACGATCTATCCCCAATTTTCGATAAATTAAATCGCGAATACTTCGAAGGCGAGTTACGCCGCCCGCGCCTGGCCTGGAGCCGCCGCCCCTGGCGCAGCACCCTAGGCAGCTTCGACCCAGCCCTAGATCAAATAGTCCTAAGCCGCGACCTGGACAACAATCGCATCCCAGAGTACGTAGTCGAATACGTCCTATTCCACGAAATGCTGCACGTAAAGCACCCAATAAAATTCGCGCGTTGCCGCCTGGAGTCCCATTCGCGAGCATTTCGAGCCGAAGAAAAACGCTACAAAAATTACACCCAAGCCCAGAAATTCCTAAAGCACCCGTAACGCCGGCAGCCTGCCGGCGCTTTTCCAAGCCACCACCAAGGCGTCCAACACAATGAATCTCTAGCAACCAGCAACGAATTTTTTTCCTCCGAGATTTTAAATTTGAGAAGGCACCGTTGAAATCCTGTCTCGCCCACTCGCTGTCATGAAAATTAATTTGCCTCCGCGCCCTCCAATCAATACCATCCCCCAATGCCCTACTTTCTCTGCAAACTAATCCCTCCAAGACCCACCTTCGCGCAAGACATGACCTCCTCCGAGCGCACCATAATGCAGCAACACGTGAAATACTGGACAGACTTAGCCGACGAAGATGTCGCCATAGCTTTCGGCCCCGTAGCCGATCCCGCCGGAGCTTGGGGCGTAGGAATTCTGCAAGTAGAAACCGAAGCAGAAGCGCAAACCATCCGCGCAAACGACCCGACAATGAAATCAGGCCAAGGCTTCAAATTCGAGATTTTCCCAATGCCCCAACTGGTACTGCGCAGCTGAGATCAGGTTTAGCAAGTCCAGGTGGGAGCCTCCACGTTTCTCGTTCAAGGTGGGAGCCTCCGCATTTCTTATTCAGGTGGGAGCCTCCGCATTTATGCGGAGGAGGAGCGCTTCAGCGCTCCGAAAAAGATCGCGTTTTCTCAGCGCGCTTGAGCGCTGGGCACAAGCCCGGCGAGTTCCCCGTAACGCCGGCTGCCAGCCGGCGTCTTTGAATTTTAGCGGCGAACCACGCGCGAAAAACTATGACTACTTTTCAGCCGACAAACGCTTAGACAATTTCTCAATGCGCTCTTTAGCATGCTTGGCATCAGGCCCATCAGGCAGGATTTTCAAATACTCCTTGTAATAGCGAATAGCCTCCGCGTCTTCATGCTTCTTCTCATAAGCCTCACCCAGCAAAATCCGCGGAATCGCAAAATCATATTTGTAATGAATAGCATCCTTGAATCGCTCAATCGCCGCATCCACATCGCCCTTACGCATGTAATACTTCCCCACTTCCAAGCTCTTAGCCGCGTGATAAGGATCGTAAATCTCCCCGCCACCAGATGCCCCAGGGGCAGCAGCCGATCCACTATCACTAGCCCCCAGCGGCTGCGGCGCCGGCTTCTGCTTCTGCTCCTGCGAAGGCGCAGGCGGCGCCCCACCCTGAGCAAGCGCCGTCGAGCAAACCCCACCAGCCATCAGCGCAGCAACCAAAAACCCCTCAGTCACGCGCAACAATTTCACCGCATCTCCTGAACTCGATAGACTAAGATGTCGTTTGCTATCATCAAAGTTGCAATTCTACAGCATACAGCTCAGGTCGTAAGACCTGAGGCCGTCGAGGGTGCCCCATGCGCCGGTCTTGCGCGTGGGGCTTTGGAACGACCACCGTTGCGCTGCCGCGCGACGCACTCGGGCTAGTCCATGGATCTCCGCGAAAAAGCCGCCCAACTCCCGACTCAACCAGGTGTCTATCTCTACCGCGACGCCTCCGGCACCATCATCTACGTCGGCAAAGCCCTCTCGCTAAGAAGCCGAGTCCGCAACTATTTCGTAGAAGCCAGTTCCCTCGACGCCAAAACCGGCTCCCTGGTCCGCGAAATCGCCGAAATCGACTACATAGTCGTAGACAACGAAAAAGAAGCCCTGGCCCTGGAAAATAATCTAATCAAGCAAAACAAACCAAAATTCAACGTCCTGCTCCGCGACGACAAAACCTACCCATACATCCGCTACACCGCCTTCGAAAAATACCCCCGCGTTTACGTAACCCGCCGCCTGACCAAAGACGGCTCCATCTATTTCGGCCCCTATTTCCCCGCAAATCTAGCCTGGCGCATGGTCCATTTCATCCACAAACAATTCCTGGTTCCCAGTTGCACGGTAGATCTAACCCGCACCCACCCACGCCCTTGCCTGCAATATTACATCCATCGCTGCCTGGGCCCCTGCGCCGCCGGCCTGACCACCGACGAAAAATACGCCGAAGCCGCCAACGACGTCCGCCTGTTCCTGGAAGGCCGCCACAAAGACCTGACCCGCAACATCGAGCAACGCATGCAAAAAGCCAGCGAAGAAGAGCGCTACGAAGAAGCCGCCGGCTACCGCGATCGCCTGAACACCCTGCGCGAAATGGAAGAGCGCCAAAAAATAGCCGCAGCCGCCGGCGACGACACTGACGTAATCGCCTGGTACGCCGAACCCCCGCAAGTAGCCGTAAATCTCTTCCACCTGCGAGGCGGCCGGGTAATGGATCGCCGCGATTTCTACTGGGAAGATCAGGAAAATTTCGAGCCGAAGGAGTTTTTATCGTCGCTGCTGAAACAAATTTATCTGGATTCGCGCTACTTCCCGAAATTCATCCACGTGCCAACAGATTTCGAAGATCGCGAACTCCTGGAAGAAGTGCTGACCGAAACCGCCAAGCACCGGGTAGAAATAATGACCCCGCAGCGAGGCCCTAAACACCAGTTTCTAGAGCTGGTAGAAAAAAACGCCAAGCATTCCTTCACCCAAAGATTCCGAGTCCTGAAACCCAGCTCCAAAGCAATCGCGGAAGCGTTGCAGCAAGCCTTGGTGCTGCCGGAAGAGCCCAAGCGCATCGAAAGCTTCGACATCTCCCACATCCAAGGCTCCGACACGGTAGCCTCGATGGTCGTCTGGGAAAACGGCAAGATGAAAAAATCCGACTACCGCAAATTCATAATCCGCGGCGAACAATCGAGCGGCACCGATCTACCAGGCATCCTGCGCGACGATTTCGCCAGCATGTGCGAAACCGTAGAGCGCCGTTACCGCCGCCTGATCGAAGAGAAAAAGCCGCTGCCAAGCCTGATCCTCATCGACGGCGGCATAGGCCAACTCCACGCCGCCGCCGCAGCGTTAGACAAGCTAGAGATCATCAATCAACCGCTAGCCAGCATCGCCAAAAAAGAAGAAATCCTCTACGTCCAAGGCCGCGAACACGAGCCGATCGTTCTGGAGAGACATTCCCCAATCCTTCACCTGATTCAACAAATCCGCGACGAAACCCACCGCTTCGCCGTAACCTTCCACCGCCAGCGCCGCAGCAAATCCCGCATCAAAACCGAGCTAGCCGACATCCCGGGCATAGGCCAGCGCACCGCGCAGAAGCTGCTGCGCGAATTCGGCAGCGTAGCGCAATTGCGCAAGCGCACCGTAGATGAGCTAGCAAAGGTGGTAAATCGCAAACAAGCCGAAAAAGTCCTGGCGCACTTCACTAGCTCATCCGTTCAGGGCTGAGCCGTGGCAATTCGACCGAGGGGACCGGGCTTGTTTACCCTGAGCATCGAAGGGTCCGCCCGCCAGCGTCAAAACTCAAGCCAGCGCGAAATTTGTTCTCGGCGTTGCCGTTGCATTTGCCGTCACTTCAAATCTGAAATGAACTCATCTCATAAATGCTTTTTGGGGGGTCGGAGCTCTAGCTCCGACATTAATCCGCTTTTAGAATTAAGAGCTTTAGCCCCTGACGACACTCCGATCCACCGTCCAAATTATTTATGAGATGACTTCATTTCAAATTTGAAATCGCCTTTTCTTCTCCCGATGCCTCGTGCCTCGCAAACACCTCCATTCTTGCCAGCCCTTCCCTGCTATGTTACTTTCATTCTGGAGGTTAGCCATGAGTGACAACGTAGGTTCCAAAGTCAGCTTCTTTCTGGTCGGGCTAGGCGTGGGCACCCTGCTCGGCATCCTGTTCGCTCCCAAATCCGGCGAAGAAACGCGCGAGTATCTGGCCTCGAAAGCCGACGAAGGCCGCGACTACGCGCAGCGCAAGGCCCGCGAACTCCGCGAACGCGCCGAAGAAATGATCGAGCGCAGCAAGGAAATCATGGCCCGTCAGAAGGACGGCCTCTCCAGCGCCGTTTCCGCAGTTTCCGGCGCGGTCGAAGCGGGCAAGGAAGCTTACCGGGAGAAAGTGAAGCAGTAGCGAAACGCGAGGCGCAACATGTCCGGTTGGACTGAAGCATTCATCGTCATCGCCGCAGTGGCTATCGTCATGCAAATGGCGATTCTGCTGGGCATGTTTCTCCAGTTCCGCGACATGAACCAGCACATCAAGCGCGTGACCTCCGATTTCGAGTCGCGCGTCAATCCCATTCTCCTGCGCGTCAACCGCATTCTCGACGACTCGCAGGACCGCATCTCCAGCATCGTTGGCGACGCCGCCGAAGTGACGCGCATCGCCCGCGGCCAGGCGCAAAAGGTCGATCGCGTTTTCACCGACGCGGTGGATCGCCTGCGCGTCCAAGTCATTCGCGCCGACCATCTCCTCACCGGCGCGCTGGAAGTGCTGGAAGAAACCGGCTCGCAGGTTCGCCGGACGGTCACCGGTCCGGTTACCCAGGTCGCCGCAGTGCTCAAGGGCATCAAGGTCGGCCTGGACTTCATCCGCGGCCAGCAACAGCATCGCCGCCGTTCCGACGCCACGACCCAGGACGAAGAGCTGTTCATCTGAGCCCAACCCCTTCCCAGGGCTCGGCCAACTTCCCCTCCACTAAAAATTCCCACGGTAGTTTTTCGGCCGTAGGGGCGATCGACGCGCCGCCGAAGGCAAGCGCAGGGTGCCCCATGCGCCGAATTTGCGCGTGGGGCCTTTGAGCCGCGGCTCATGACCCCATCCCCGCCGCAGATCCACCACGAATCCATCCTCCGCCAAGCACTCGCTCGCCATCGTAGAAAACCGCGGCTTGTCCCGCGGTGATAGCCCGCTGCGGCGCATCGAAAATCACGCGCGCCGCGTCATCTTCCATCGGCGAGATCGTAGCCATCGCAGGTTCGTGCCGATTGCGAATCTTCACCGCCGCGCGCAGCAGGTCCGGCGGCGCATCGAATGCAATCCAATTGACGTCGCGCACTTCGCACGCGGTCGAGTGCAACTCAGCGTCCTCGCCGACGATCAATCGATTGGCCGCCTGATCAATCGCCACCACATACATCGGCCGCCCCGCGGCAAATCCCAAGCCGCGGCGCTGGCCAATCGTGTAGCGATGCAAACCAGCGTGGCGCCCAATCACGCGCCCATCGGTAGTCACAATCTCGCCCGCCTGCGCGCTCAATTCCCGCCCCTGCTCGCTCAAATAGCTCTCGATGAATTGCACGTAATCGCCGCTCGGCACGAAGCAAATTTCCTGGCTCTCGGCCTTCTCGGCCACCGGCAAGTTCGCCGCGCGCGCAATCTCGCGCACCTCCGCCTTCGTCATATCGCCGAGCGGAAAATCCGTGCGCGCCAGCTGCTCCTGCTTCAGCCCAAACAGAAAATAGGATTGATCCTTGGAATCATCGCGGGCGCGCCAAAGTTCCCAGCGCCCGGTTTCATCGTTGCGCCGCACCCGCGCGTAATGTCCCGTCGCCAGCCGTTCCGCGCCAATGGAGCGCGCGGTGGTCAGCAACTCGTCGAACTTCACGGCGCTATTGCAGCTGGTGCACGGAATCGGCGTGCGCCCGCCGAGGTAATCCTCGACGAACGGCCGAATCACGCTCTCTTCAAACTGGCGCTCGAAATTCACCACGTAGAACGGAAACCCCAGGTGCGCCGCCACGCTCCTCGCGTCATACACATCGTCGAGCGAGCAGCACCGGTGTGCCACCGGGCCGTCGCCGACAAGCTCCGGCAGCCGGCGATGATTCCAGAGCTGCATGGTCAATCCAATAATCGCCTCTCCCCGGCGCGCCAAAATTGCCGCCGCCGTCGAACTGTCCACGCCGCCGCTCATGGCGACGGCCAGTAGCGCCGGCGTCCCCGCCGGCATCCGACGACCGGAATCGTCGCCAAGGGCAGCGCTCGCGCGCGGACAACTCCCTACGCCATCCGAGCTGGTCGTCACCTTGTCTGACGCGCTCGATTTCGGGAGATAGCTGCGAGGTTGCTCGTCGGATGCCGGCAGAGACGCCCTTCGCGGCTCAGGACAAGCCGGCGCTACTTGCGAGCCACCGCGCTTCAGAATTGTCGTCTCCTCGCTCATCTCTCGCCGGCTGTCATCCGCGCGCTCTGTCGCCATGTCGGCGAAATCTCGCGCAACTTTCCTACCGCCTCGCAGACCGCGCGAATCGCAAAATCAATCTCCGCATCCACGGTCGTGCGCCCCAGACTGAATCTCACACTCGATCGCCCATCTTCGGGCGACAATCCAATCGCGCTCAAAACATGCGAAGGCTCAACCGCACCGGAAGAACACGCGGCGCCCGTCGAGCACGCGACGCCCCGCAAATCCAGGGCAATGACCAGCGACTCGCCCTCCGCGCCCGAAAACGTGATGTTTGTCGTATTCGCCACGCGCCGCGAGCGATCTCCATTCACGCGGCTCTGCGGCACCATCTCGAGCACGGTCTGCTCAAAGCGATCTCGCAGCGCCCCTACGCGCGCGTTGCTGTCGCTCAAGAGCGCCCGGGCCGATTCCGCCGCGCGCCCTAGTCCCACAATCCCGGCGACATTCTCCGTGCCGGGGCGCTTGTCCCGCTCGTGATGGCCGCCGGCGAAGATGGGCTCGATGCGCGTCCCGCTTTTCACATACAGCGCTCCTACGCCCTTGGGTCCATAAATTTTGTGCGCGGAAATCGAAAGCAAATCGCAGCCCAGCCGCGCCACGTCAATGGGCAGCTTGCCCGCCGATTGCACCGCGTCCACATGAAACGCCACGCCGGCCTCGCGTGCAATTGCGCCGATGGCCTCAATCGGCTGAACCGTGCCGAGTTCGTTGTTCGCGTGCATCACGCTGATCAGCACCGTTTCCGGGCGTATCGCGCGGCGCACATCTTCCGGATCGACGATGCCTTCGCGGCCTACGCCTACGTAGGTCACGTCCAGGCCTTGGCGCTCTAGTTTTTGGCAGGTGTTCAGGACGGCGTGATGTTCGATTGAGCTGGTGATTATGTGCTTTCTGGAATTGCGTCTGGGCGCGGGTGCCTGATCGCTCGCGTGTTGCTGTTGGCCTCGAAAGGCGGGAGGGTCTAAAGCACCCTCCCCTACAACTGCTGCTACCGCGCCGAAGATCGCCAGATTGTCGGCTTCGGTGCCGCCGCTGGTGAAAACTATCTCTGCCTTCTTGGCTGCGAGCAACGCCGCGACCGACTCGCGCGCGGCCTCGACCGCGTACCTCGCTAGCTGGCCGAAGGAATGAATCGAGCTGGCGTTGCCATAGCGCTCGGTCAAATACGGCATCATGGCGTCGAGGACTTCCGGCGCCAGCGGCGTAGTCGCGTTGTTGTCGAGATAAACGCGCATTTCAGTTGGTCAAGCCTGTGCTCTCCTCAGCGCAATCCTGCGAATATTCAGCATAACCGTCGCGCGAATTCGCGGTCAAGGCGCGGCCAGACCAGCGTGACGGGCGCAGCTCGCTTACGAATTTTCGCGGTGCCTGTTGTTCAGAAAAGCGCCGGCTGGCAGCCGGCGTTACATCCAACCTCAAACCTCCAACCGCTACTCTCCAATTTGCTGTATCCTCTCTCCCGCATTTCAGCCCACTCGGAGGCCAGAGACAGCCATGTTCGAAACGCACCGCAAAGCAGCGCTCGCACTGTTCACCGCCGTGGCAGCGGCAATTTTCCTTTTCACCGCGTTCGCGCCGCCCTCGCTCGCACAATCGCAGCCCAAGCGCATCATCATTGACACCGATCCCGGGACTGACGACGCGCTGGCCATTCTGCTCGCGCTCAATTCTCCGGAAGTGCGCGTGGAGGGAATTAGCGTGGTCGCTGGCAACGTTACCGCGGAGATGGGCTTCGACAATGCGTTGGGCATCACCGCGCTGGCGGGCCGTTGCGACATTCCCGTCGCCAAAGGCGCGGAGAAGCCGATCAGCCGCAACCTGGTCATCGAGCCTTTCTGGAACGGCCCCGGCGGCCTTGGCGGCGCGCAGCTTCCTGCGCAGCGCTGCAAGCCCGATGCGCGCTTTGGCCCCGATCTCATCATTGACCTGGTTCACAAATATCCCCATGAGATCACGCTCGTGCCCGTTGGCCCGGAAACCAACATCGCCCTCGCGGTGCTGAAAGATCCCTCCATCGTGCCGCTGGTGAAAGGCGTGATCCTGATGGGTGGCTCGATTTCCGGCGGCAACGTCAGCGGCGCAGCGGAATTCAACGTCTGGGGCGATCCCGAAGCCGCCAGTATCGTCTTCAGCGCCGGCTGGCCGGTGACCATGGTCGGGCTCGATGTTACCGAAATCACTTTGGTGCACGACCCCGATGTCGCCGAGCTGCTGAAGAATGCCGGGCCCGAAGCAAAGTTTGCCGCGGCCGTGGCAAAATTTCAGATTGGCCTGTACCAGGGCACTGGCTTTCCCGGCGGCGCGATTCACGACGCGCTGGCCGTCGGCGGCGCCATCGATCCGACGTTCCTGACCACCCGCTTCATGCACGTGGACGTGGAGACCGAAGGGCGCTTCGCGCGCGGCCAAACCATCGGCAATCGCCACGGAACGGTGGACAAAAACGTCTTCGTCACCGATCACTGGGAAACGGTGGGCATGACGCCGGTGCAGCCGAACGTGAATGTCGCGGTGGGCATCGATTCCGATCGCTTCATCAAGTTCTTCATTTCTCGGCTGCAAGGGAAGTGACACCCAGCGCATGGGCTGAGACTTCACTGAAAGTCTGAAGTGGTCGTCTTGAACGCGGCGAAGCGTCGGAAGGACTTTCCGGTTGCAGCGACGCAGGTCAATCGCGTTTCGATTGCGGGCCGACCGGACGCGCCGGGCCTCGTTCGCGCTCCGAAGAACGCGTTGCCGGCACGCCTGCCCCGCCCTAATCGCAACACGGCTTTCCTTTCATCGCTTGCACTCCCTCATACACAATCAATGGCAAGAGCAGCAGCGCGGCCAAAGGATCCGCCCAACGTATCCCCCAGATCGCGTTAAGGCCTAGCCCCGCGAGGGCAATCAACGCCATATATCCACAAACCGCCGACTCCGTCGCATCCGCGCGCAACGCGGCGCTGCAAGTAGCTGCCGAGAGCCGCCGCTTCTGCCGCGCCAGCCAGGGCATCACGATCGCCGCCACGATCAACTCCACAATCCCCAGCCAACTTGGCTGCGCTTCGACGTGTCCCAGCAGCGACCACGCCGCGGCAAACACCACAAATCCCGCCAGCACAAACAGCAACACTCCCGCAGTCCGCGCCGCTTTTGTCTCAGCGTGGGCGTCGTGCGCCGGATGGTAGAAGCGCCGCAGCACCACCAGCGCCGAGAGCAACTCGATCGCGCTGTCGCCGCCGAAGCCCAGCAGCGCCGTGCTGTGCGCAATCCAGGCCACCGCCAGCGCTACACCGGCTTCGACCGTCATCCAGACCAGCGTCAGCTGCTGGATTCGGATCACGCGCCGCGCTGTCTCCGGAGCGGTCAACGAATTCAGCATCGCAGGCATGGCCACATTATGACACTCGGCGACGGGAGTGTTGCGGACATCGACGCCGACGGCAGCTGAGGCGGCGCCCTGACGAATCGCGGTGCTACTCACGCTGCCCTTCACGCCTTGCGGCGTGCGGCTTGTTTTCGTTTCTCGCCGAACGTTCATTTTGTTTCGCCGTTGCGATTACCCTCTCCTTGCTCTCTTCGCGATTTGAGTGAGCGGCCGAATAGTACTTTTTTCGACTGCGTTTTTGTGGCGATTAGAAACGATGCCGGTGGTTTGTTTTGTTGGGGTTACGGGCGTTTCTAATCGCTTTGGTGTGGCGATTAGATTCTCGGTTTTTGCGGCTGGAGGAGGGTCTTGCGGGTTCGCGGATGGGGGATCGAGGTTGGAAGTGGACGGCGCGGATTGATTGTTGGAATGGATGTTCGGAATTGAGGATTGGAGATTCGCTTCCATTTCGCGGCTGGCTTGGTATCGGTCTCTTAGTCTTATTGGCGGGTTGGGGGCGTAGACGAAGGGGCGCTTGGTGATTATGGATTCGCGCGGCGGGTCTTGCCATTGGCCGTCGTCGTTGATGTGGCTGTAGATGCGGGCGGCGCTGAGTACGGATTGGGCGTTGACGCGGACGCATTGGTTTTGTTCGAGGATGGGCTCGAGGGCCTGGCGCAGATTGCGGCGGCGCTGCATGTCGAGGCCGAGGGCGCGGGCGTGGCGGTAGAGGTAGGAGCGATCGTGGAGATCGTATTTGACTACGATGTAGTCGGGACGAATCCAGTGGATGAATTCGTCTTCGATGAAATCGCGGTCGGGGTGGTGGCAGATTTGGCATTTGCGGGAGTGGCGTTCGAGGGCGGAGGCGAGTTCGGATTCGAGTTGCGGGATTGTGGCGGGGTGGAGTTGCAGGGGTTGAGGTTCGGGGGTGGTTGCGAGGATTGATGATTCAGCGGGTGGCTCGGCGGGAGAGGCTCCTTTGCGGGGAGAGCTTCGCTTTTTGCTCATTGGTGTTATCTCACATTTTTAGATTTTGTACGGAGCCTTTACCTAGTTACACCTGTGGCGACTGCTGTTGCGGCGGGGCGGTGATCAGACCGCCCTTGCTGCTTCGCGGCTCGCGTACACAGCCTGAACAACGGTAGCATGGATTGGCGAGTTAGTCAAGGAGAAGAAAAAGCAAACACGGGGATAATTGATTACGCAGAGGCGAGTGGGGACAGTTGTGGCGGTTTTTACGCTGGCGGGAGGAGCAAGCCCCTCCCCTACGGCCGAAAGGCCAACGCGTGCCTAGGATTTCAGCGGAGTAATTGATCAGCGGTTGACATGCGCTTCGCGCTTCTTTTTTTGGTCCTGATATTCGTGCCAGGTTAGCCAGACTATGACGGCGTCGAAGATGGTTAGGACCATTAAGGCGAAGCCGTGGGTTTCTGTGTAGCGGTAGACCTGGTAGGCCATGAAGGCGCCGAAGACCGCGATGGTCAGCGGATAGGCCCACATTTTGTTGAACCAGAGGGCTACTACCAGGATGGTTTTTACTACGCCGTGGGCTAGCAAATAGAGCGAGGCGAAGGTGGGATCGAAATGGCCTACGTGACTGGCCATGTGCAGGAAGTGGGCGGCGACTACGTTGTAGGGGTGGCGGGCGTACTCGCGCTCGAGGAGCGCGTGCACCATGGCGCTTAGCTTGGCCGGGGTTACGAACCAGAGTAGGACGCCTCCGGCGGTTTCTATTAGGCCGCCGATGCCCTTTAGGGTGATGCCGGTGCGGAAGGTGCCGTGGAGGAGGGAGGAGAGCTTCATGGGCGGAGGGATTGTAATCCAGTTGTGGTGGCGGATTGCGGGAATCGCGAGGGTGCGCGTTGGATGACGCGAGCTTGTAGGTTATGCGGGAGGCGAAATCGGCCCTCCTCTACAACTTGGCGACGGAGCAGAAATTCTATGACGATGTTCGGAGTCCGAATTACACCCCGCGATCCGCGGCTGATTCGGGCCTTTGCATCGGCTTGTGCTCGCCGGATGGCGGCGGGGACGCCGGCGCTACTTTTGTGGCTCTACTTGGACGTTCCAGATGTAGAGGAAATCCGCGTCGGTGGCGGTGGCTACCTCGCGGCCGGCTTTGCGGGTGGCGCGATTCAGAGCAGAGCGAATTTTCTCCTTGGAGAAAGATAAATCGGTCAGGGCGATTTTCAGCGCGGAGCCATCCGGGAGTTGATCGAGATCTTTGAGGATGGTGGTGACGATGAGCTTGTGCTTGCCGTTGCGGGAATTGGGGACGTCAGCCTGGGCGACGGATTTGAAGTGCAGGGGGGTGATTTTCACTTGCGCGCGCTTCATGACTCCCTCCGAGAAATAGACGTTAAACTAACGTATGGAAAACGAATCATACGTACATTAAAATGGCTCGTCAAGGAAAATAAACAGGGCGTTAAACCCTGTCGGGCTATCCCTGCCCGGCCGTAGGGAGCGGGAAAGGCGAGGGCGCGCTGCTCTTGGCTGCCGAACCGCTACGGGCCGCTAACAGAGTGCGATTGCCTGTCTAAGGATTCGCGGAATGTTTTTAAAGATCTGACCCGTATGAAATCAAAGCTGTTACGTTCGTGAGCGTGTTGCGGAGGTTCGTGAATGGCTAAAGTGAAGACGCACTACGAGCAGGTTCCGGTAAAGACGGTTTTGAAGATTGCCAAGGTCGATCAGCGCGGAGAAAACGGGCTGGAAACAGCGAACGGGAAAGGTTGAAACATGAGCGACGTCCTAAATCAACTTGCAGCGCTTTCGAACTCAAAGGTGAGGTATTCGATGCCGCCATTCGAAATATTTTTAAAAGAGCCCGACGGGGGCGTGCTGTGGCGCGGGTCGGCGGAGAGCCTGGAGGATGCCAAGGCGAGAGTGACGGAGCTGGCGAGGAAAACTCCCGGGGACTATCTGGTGTGGAATTACAAGACGGGAGACGGGCTGACGATGACGTTCGACGGAAACGCTCATGAGCAGGGGCGTTCTGGAAGCTTAAGGCAGGGGCGGGACGCCAGGGGCTCTGAACGCGAGGGCCGAGGTTCGTGAGGGAAACTTCGGTTTCGGGCGTGAAGACTGGAATTGCGCTTAGATTGTGCTTCGGTGGCTAGTGCTCGCCGTGAACACTTCGCTGCGGATTTCTTGACACTGTAGGTCAGCTTCGCTAAGTTGAAAACAGGCTAGATGGCAGGCGCAAAGCTTCGCCGATGTCCGGGAGAGGGACTTGTCGCGGCAAATTATCACCTTAACCACCGATTACGGGACGAATGACCACCTTGTGGGGTCGATGAAGGGGGTCATTCTGGGGATCAATTCGGAAGTGCAGATCGTGGACATCACGCATGCCGTGGCGCCGCACGATATTCTGGACGCGGCGTTGATTATTAATGACGCTTCGCGATACTTCCCTAGCCGCACGATTCACGTGGTGGTGGTGGATCCGGGCGTGGGGACGGAGCGGCGGCCGTTGCTGGTGACCGCGGGATTGCAGTATTACATTGCGCCGGATAATGGCGTGCTGTCGTTGATTTACGAGCGCGAGAAGGATGAATTGACGGTGCGGCACATTACCGCCGAGCATTATTTCCTGCAGCCTTTGAGCCGGACTTTTCATGGGCGCGATGTGTTTGCGCCGGTGGCGGCGTGGTTCTGCAAGGCTTGGCAGAGCGCTAGTTTTGGGGAAGAAGTTGAGGATTACGTGCGCTTGACGGTGCCTAAGCCTAAGGCGGATGGGAATGTTACGAAGGGCGTGGTTTTGCGGGTGGATACGTTTGGGAATCTTTTGACGAATTTGACTCCGGATGAGATTCCTGCGCTGATTACTAACGACGCCAAAGTTAAGATCAAGATCGGGAATAAAGAGATTAACCGGCTTTCGCAGACGTTTGCGGATGGCGGGGCGACGGAGCCGATTGCGTTGATCGGGTCGAATGGGGCTTTGGAGATTTCGGTTAATAAGGGGCATGCGGCTAAGGCTTTGGGAGTTAATCGCGGGTCGGAAGTTACGGTGGAGGTTGGGTAGGTCCTGCCTGTAGGATTTCGATTCCGTTTTTGAATTTGGGATTTTTTTTGCGCGGAGGGTGGGCGTTTGCGTGGTGGTGTGTGGGATAGTTTGCAGAATAAAGGGCGGCAGAAATTTCAAATTTGAAATTTCAGATTTCAGAGACGGCGAGAACGACTTCGGCGCAGGAGTGTAGCACGACGAGGATCATTTTACGCGGAGGCGAGTGGGGAGGGTTGTGGCCGTTTTTATGCTGGCGGGAGGAGCAAGCCCCTCCCCTACGGCCGCAAAGCTGACGCGCGCCCAGGATTTCAACGGAGCCATCTGAAATTTCAGATTTCAGAGACGGCAAGAACAACATCTAGCTCTGTCGACACCGTGGGTGCCGCGGAATTACATCATGAAGACGATCGATTTACGCGGAGGCGAGTGGGGAGAGTTGTGGCCGTTTTTACGCTGGCGGGAGGAGCCCTTCGAAGCTCAGGGTAAACAAGCCCCTCCCCTACGGCCGGCAAAGCTAACGCGTGCCCAGGATTTCAACGGAGCCATTTCAGATTTCAGAGACTGCAAGAGGAACACCTAGCGAGGCGGTTGTGCTTGTTGGCGTTGGTGTGAGTTGGGGTGGGAAAAACGCCGGCTGGCAGCCCTTCGCGGATCAGGGCAAGCCGGCGTTACGTTGCGCTATCTCGCTAGGTCGGCTACGGCTAGCTGGCTGCGCATTCTGGGGTCTAGCCAGTCGCGGAAGGCGTCGCCTAATAAATTGAAGGCCAGGACTGCGGTCATTACTGCTGCTGCTGGGAAGATTACCAGGTGCGGGGCGTCGAATAGGTGGCCGCGGGCGTCGTTTAGCATGGCGCCCCAGCTGGGCATTGGGGCTAACACACCCAGGCCCAGGAAACTTAGCGTGGACTCGGCCAGGATTGCGCCGGCCATGGCTATTGTGGCTTGGATTAGGACTGGTTGGAGGATGTTCGGGATCAGGTGGCTTACCAGGATTCTTGCGTGGCTGGCTCCCAGCGATTTTGCGGCCAGGACGTATTCCATTTCTTTGGCTTGCAGGACTTGGGCTCTGGCTAGGCGGGCGTAGCCGGCCCAGCCTGTGATGGTTAGGGCCAGGATTACTTTGCCCAGGCCTGGGCCCAGGAAGGCGGCGAAGGCTATTGCCAGCAGGATGCCGGGAAATGAGAGGAAGGCGTTGATTAGGACTATGTTGACCACGCGATCCAGCCAGCCGCCGAAATAGCCTGCGATGGAGCCTATCGACAAGCCTATCAGACCGCTGCATAGGACTACGCTTATGCTCACTAGCATGGAGACTCTGGCGCCGTAGATTAGGCGGGAGAGGATGTCGCGGCCTAGCTCGTCGGTGCCCATCCAGTGGGTTGTGCTTGGCGCAGACAGACGAGCGGGTAAATCCTGAGCTATTGGGCTGTAGGGGCTGATCCACGGGGCTAGGATGGCGCTGGCGGCCAGGATTACGGTCAGGATTAGGCCTACGCGAGCTAGGGGGCTTTGGCGCCAGAATTGGGTTAGGGAGTTCATTGGCCGGGGACCTTTTTGGTTTTGATCGGGGCGAAAACCGGCGTTGGTTTTTGGTTGTCTTGTCTTGCAGGGATGACGTCGCTTGTTGCGGATTTTGCGGCGGGCGGGTGGTGAACCCCCGCCCCTACATTTCGGCTCATTTGTGGCTCGCGTTCTCATTCGAAGCGGACCCTTGGATCTACCAGGACGTAGATGAAATCGGTTAGGAGATTTACGGCTACGTAGGAGATTGCGATTAGGAGGATGCAGCCCTGGAGTAACGGATAGTCGCGGGCTTGGATGGCGGTTACTGCTAAGCGGCCTATGCCTGGCCAGGCGAAGATGGTTTCGGTGACTATTGTGCCGGCTAAGAGGGTGCCGAATTGCAGGCCTAGGATGGTTAGGATGGGGATTAGGGCGTTGCGGAAGGCGTGGCGGAATAGCACTTGCGTTTCGGTCAGGCCTTTGGCTCTGGCGGTGCGGACGTAGTCGCTGGACAGCTCTTCGATCATGCTGCTGCGCACCATGCGGGTTAGGATGGCGGCTAACGCTGCCCCTAGCGTTATTGCTGGTAGGACTATGTGAGACAGGCCGCCTCGGCCTGAGACTGGCAGCCAGCCTAGAATTACTGCGAATACCAACATCAGTAGCGGGCCTAATGCGAAGTTGGGGATGGATAGGCCGAAGAGCGTTAGGACGCTTACGGCGCGGTCGGCTGGTTGGCCGCGCTTGTGTGCGGCCAGTACTCCTGCGGAGATGCCGATCGCAGCGCAGACTAGCAGGGCTACGAACGCTAGCTCCAGCGTCGCGGGATAATGCTCTAGGATTACGCTGGTTACTGGGCGTTGATAGCGAAAGGATTCACCTAGATTGCCCTTGAGGACTCCCGTCAGGTAGCGGGAGTATTGCACGGGAACGGAGACGTCCAGGCCCAGGGCGTGGCGGAGTTGGGCCAGGTCTTCGGCGCGGGCGCCTTCGCCTAGCATTTGTTGGACTGGATCGCCGGGGACTATGTGGGCTAGCAGAAAAACCATGGTGATGATCAGCCAGACGGCTGGCAACGCTAGAAGAATGCGAAGACCTACGTGACGGAGAATTTTCACTGGCGGCTGCGGCGCGAGGCGCGGCGCGCGCGAGTTCGCGCGGGGGCGGCTTCGGCGGTGGTGGATTCCGGCGCGGCGGGGCTGGGGATTTCGGTGACATTGTCGGGCGGCTCGGCGGACTTGGCCGACTGCGCGTCGGATTTCGTTGCGGCCGGCTCGGCCGCTACCGGGACCGGCTTGATTTTTACGCGCGAGACGCGGCGGCGCTCCATGTCCATTACGGTGAAGAGATAGCCGTTGGCTTGGAAACTTTCGCCGCCGCGCGGGACAAAGCCCAGATGCGCGAGGACGAAGCCACCGATGGTTTCGTAACCGGGATCGTCCGGGAGGATGATGCCGTACTGCGATTCGAGGTCGCGGACTTTCAGGGCGGCGTCGAAGATCAGCGAGCCGTCGGGGAGACGCATGGGGCGCTCTACTACGTCGAACTCGTCGTGGAACTCACCTACCATTTGCTCGAGGATGTCTTCTAGCGTTACCACGCCGAGGATGCTGCCGAATTCGTCCACTACCATGGCGATTTCTGTGCGGCGGGAGCGCAGTTCGACCAGGAGTTCGCTGGCTAGCTTTGTTTCCGGGACTATCAGAATTTCGCGTAGATAGCGGTGCAGGCTGAAATCTGTCGGCGGCAGGCCTTGCTCGGCGCGGCGAGCGCGATCTAATTGAATCCAGATTAAATCTTTGATGTGCACGAAGCCTTTGATGTGGTCGAGTGTGCCTTCGTACACGGGAATGCGCGAGCGCTGCGTGGTGGCGAACATGCGCATGGCGTCTTCCAGCGTGGCGTCCATGGGGAGAGCGTGGATGTCGGGACGGGCTACCATGATTTCGCGGACTTGCAGTTGAGCGAGGCCGATCGCGCCTTGCACGATTTGCATTTCTGTGGCGGGTAGAACGCCGCGTTCGCGAGCCTGCTCGATCAGAACCTGGAGTTCTTCGGGAGAGCGCACCAGCGTGTGGCTGTGGGCTTCTTTTACACCCATCGCGTGGACGAATTTTTCGGCTATGCCATCGAGGAGATCGATGGCCCAACGGAAGGCGTTTAGGAACCAATGGAAGGGGCGGGCGATTAGGAGAGCTACGCGTTCGGCGCGGGCCAGGCTTACGGTTTTGGGGACGAGTTCGCCGAGGACTACTTGCACTACGGTCAGCATGCCGAACGCCAAGACCAAGGCTGTGCCGTGAGCGGTGATGGCGGCCCAGCGATTGGGGATGTGGGCTACTAGCGGGCGCAGGATGGCGGCTAGAGTTAGCTCGCCGAAATAGCCCAGGGCCAGGCTGGCTAGGGTTATGCCTACTTGGACGCCGGAGACTACTCGGCCTAGGTCCGAAAGGAGAGATTCGACGATTCGAGCTCTGGCGTCGCCGGCGCTTACTAGTTGGCGGACTTTGGAGATGCGGACTGCTACTAGTGAGAATTCGGCGGCGGCGAAGAAGGCGTTCATGCCGACCAGGGCTAAGACTACGAATAGGCGCAGGAGGAGCATCTGGGGGAATTTTAGCAAGTTGGCGGGGGGATGAGGGATTTTCCGCGTTCGGGCGTGTTGGTTTCCGGAGCGGGCGCGAATTATTGATTTCGGAGCAGCGGCTCGCAGACATTTCGCTTGTGGGTTTCGTGTGGGTGGCGCCTTGGAAAAACGCCGGCTGGCAGCCGGCGTTACGGGTGATGTCTTGGCGTTGCTTGGGTTTTGTTGCTGCGCTAGACTCTGGGCTTCTTTGATGACTACCTCTCGTGGTTCGCACTGGTTGCGGTATTTCTTCGCTGGGTTCCTGCTTATTCTTGGCGGATTTTTCTTGCTTGGTTGGTGGATGATTTGGCGTCCATTGCCGCAGCTTGATGGGCGCATTTCTTTGCCTGGATTGAAGCAGCCTGTGCTTGTGGATCGCGATGGCTGGGGCGTGCCGTGGATTCAGGCTTCGTCGGTTGAGGATTTGGAGATGGCGCAGGGGTATGTGGTGGCGCAGGACCGGCTTTGGCAGATGGATCTTCTGCGGCGGGCTGCCGGCGGGGAGTTGGCGGAGATTTTTGGAGCGGTGGCGCTGCCGTTGGATCGGGAGAACCGGACTTTGGGATTGCGGGCGGCGGCTGAGGCTGCTGCTGCGCGGATGGATCCTGCTACGCGGAAAATTCTTGAGGCTTATGCTGCCGGCGTTAACCGGTATATGCGGGAACGGGGCGGGCGTCTGCCGATCGAGTTTACCGTGTTGCGTTACCGGCCTCGGGCTTGGACTCCGGCGGATACTTTTTTGATTAGCGCTTACATGTGGAAGACTTTGACTTCTAGTTGGAAGGCGAAATTGAATCGGGCGCGGATTACAGCGCTGGTTGGGCCGGAGCGGGCGCGGGATTTGTTTGTGGTGGATTCGCCTTTGGATCATTTTATTGTGGGTGGGGTGGAGGTTGGCGGGGCTACGCCGGGAAAAGTCGCGCGGCCGGTGCCGGAGGATTCGGATACGGAGACCGCTGGATTGATCAGGGCCGGTGCGGGAATCGGAGAGGATTTTTCGTTGGTTGGTGGTCCGCGGTTGATGAGTGCCGTTGCGGAGGACCGCGGTCGTTGGATGCCGGCAGGGACGCCGGCGCTACTTGGGGTTCTCTCGCAATTTGAAGCAGAGACTTCCGAGATTATCGGCAGCAATAATTTTGTCGTGAATGCAGAGCATACGGCTTCGGGGAAGCCTTTACTGGCTAACGATACTCATTTGATGTTTGGGATTCCTGGGATTTGGTACATGTTGCATTTGACGGCGCCGGGTTGGAACGTGGCTGGATTTACTTTTCCTGGGTCACCGCTGGTGGTGATTGGGCATAACGAGCGGATCGCCTGGGGATTTACGAATAGCAATGCGGAAGTCGAGGATCTTTATATTGAGACCTTCAATCCGGCTAATCCTTTGGAATATCGCGTTAATTTTGGTTGGGTAAAAGCGTTGACGCGGCGGGAAGTGATTCATGTGCGTGGGCAGGCGGATGAGAATTTGGATGTGGTTTTGACTCGCCATGGGCCGATTGTGCATCGCGATACGGCGGAAGAGGGTGGGCGGGCTTACGCGCTGCGTTGGACGGCGCTGGAGCCTGGCGGTTTGGATTTTTCTTATCCATTGATTGGCAGCGCGCAGAATTGGAATGATTTTTTGGGGGTGATGAGCAAGATTGCCGGGCCGGGACAGAATGGAATTTATGCCGATGTGGATGGAAACATCGGGTATGTGATGGCGGCGCGGATTCCAATCCGGCGGTCCGGGAATGGCGATATGCCCGTGCCGGGCGATACGGATGATTACGAGTGGACTGGCTACATTCCGTTTGGCGAGTTGCCGCAGAGTTTCAATCCGGGCGGCGGAATTATAGCTACGGCTAACGCGCGGACTGTTGGGCCGGGTTACAAATATTTCATCAGCGACCGGTGGGCCGGGCCTTATCGGACGGAGCGGATGTATCAATTGCTTGGGGCGCGCAAGGATTTGCGGCCGGCGGATGCTAACACGGTGCAGAACGATATTGTCAGTTTGCCGGATCAATTCTTGGCGCAGCAGCTTTATGCGGCTAGTGGGAAGGTGTTGACGAAAGATTTGCGGACGAAGACTTTGCTGGATGGATTGAAGAATTTTGATGGGAAGACCGCGGCGGATTCGGTGGAGACATCGTTCGTGGAGTATTCGCGGCATGCTTTGATGGGTTTGCTGCTGGCGCCTTATCTGGGCGAGCGATGGAAGGGATACGAGCTTTGGGAGCCGGAGAGCGATTACAACGATGTTTGGTGGCGCGATAAAGTTTTTTTGGAGAATGTGCTGCGGGCACGGCCTGCGAGTTGGCTGCCTCAGGGATTTGCGGATTATGATGCTTTACTGATGGCAGCTGCGGACTCGGCTGTGGAGCGGATGGGGCGGGCGGCGCGGGATGGCGACCCTCTGCATGCTTATTGGGGGCAATTGCATCCTTTGGAGATTTATCATCCGTTTGGGCGCGAGGGATTTTTGCGATGGATTTTTAGTATTGGGCCCTTGGAGCAGGGTGGTTCGATTGATACGGTGCGGGCTATGGGTTTCCGGCACGGGCCGGCGATGCGATTTGTGGCTGATCTTTCGAATTGGGATCAATCGTTGATGGAGATTCCGGCTGGGGAGTCGGGGCAGTATGCCAGCGAGCATTATCGGGATGAGTTTCCGGAGTGGTTTGCCGGTCATGGGATACCGGCGCCGTTTTCGGCTGGGGCGGAGGCGAGAGTGCGGGTACATCGGTTGGAGATTTTGCCTGGGGAATGATGGCGTTGTGGATCGTAAATGAGATTGCAATTTTCGTTTGGGCTTGGATTTAAGATGCCGGCCTAAAAGGCCGGCGCTACATTTTCGGGCTGGCACGAGTTTGGGTGGATATCGGGATTGGTGAAGTTCTTCGTCGTGCGTTAGAATTGCTGGCTTGATGAGAGGATTCTGTGAGCCCTGCTGCTAATAAACCTGTCGAGCCTGCTAAGAAGGGGGACTTTGAGCGGTCGCTTGGGCGGTTGGAGGAAGTGGTCAAGCGATTGGAGAGCGCGGAGCTTTCTTTGGATGAGGCTATGAAATTGTTTGAGGAGGGCGTTACGCTTTCGCGGGAGTGCCAGAAGCAGTTGGAGGAGGCTGAAGGGCGGATTGAGATTTTGTTGAAGAAGGCGGATGGGAAGATTGTGGCGCAGGCTTTTGAGGCGGAGGACGAGACGAATTGAGATTCAAGAACCCCACGCGCAACTGCGGCGCATGGGGCACCCTGCTGCAAGAAACTTCTTACCTGCAGTTCCCTGCTGCGTATGAGTCTCTCTGAATTTTTTGAGGCGGACCGGGCTGCTGTTGATGCGGCCTTGAACCGGTTTCTTCCGCTGGCGCGGAGTTTGCCTGCTTCGATTCATGAGGCCATGCGGTATAGCGTGTTTGCCGGGGGAAAACGATTGCGGCCGGTGCTTTGTCTGGAGGCGGCGAGATTATTCTCGGAAACTGCTGAGGCCGCTTTGCCTGCTGCTTGCGCTATCGAGTTTATTCACACCTATTCTTTGATTCATGATGATTTGCCGGCTTTGGATAATGATGATTTGCGGCGCGGGAAGCCTACTTGTCACAGGAAATTTGGCGAGGCTATCGCGATTTTGGCTGGAGATGGATTGCTTACCTTGGCGTTTGAGACTTTGGCGCGTGCGCCGATTGAGGCTGGGCGGGGCGTGCGATTGATTGCGGAGGTTTCGCGGGCGGCTGGGACTGTGGACGGGATGGTGGGCGGGCAGGTGGCGGATTTGGAGGCGGAGAAGACTCGGGCGGATTTGGCTACCCTCGAATATATTCATCGCTCGAAGACTGCGGCTTTGATTCGGGCGGCTTGCGTGGCTGGAGCGATTTCGGGCGGGGCGCTGGATTCGGACGTGGAGCGCTTGCGGAATTTTGGCGAGAACATTGGTTGGGCGTTTCAGGTGGTGGACGACATTTTGGATGTGGAGGAATCTTCGGCGGCGCTGGGGAAAACGGCGGGGAAAGATGCGGCGCAGCAGAAGGCTACGTATCCGGGGCTTTTGGGATTGACGCAATCGCGGGAGGTGGCTGCGGAATTATTGGCGAAGGCTGTGGCGGAGTTGCAGCCTTTTGGGGCGCGCGGGAAGAATTTGCGGGAGCTGGCGGAGTTTCTGGTGGAGAGGCGGTCTTAGCGCGGCGGCGGCGGGACTTTTGGCGCTTTAAAACCGGCTTCGTTTTGGGGTTTCCGTGACTGCTGGATGCCATTTGCTTGTTTCTGGATTTTTGGCGGGCGGGTGGTGAACCCCCGCCCCTACAAAATTCGGGCTGAGAAGAAGCGCTTGGATTTGCTCATGGTGGAACGTGGGTTGGCGCCTTCGCGGCAGCGGGCGCAGGCTATGTTGATGGCCGGCGATGTTTTGGTGAATGGGCAGCGCGCGGGTAAGGCTGGGGTCTTGGTTGCGGCGGATTGCGCTATTACTGTTGCCTCAGATTCGCTGCGTTATTCCAGCCGTGGTGGATTGAAGCTCGAAGGGGCGCTGGCAGATTTTGGGATTTCGCCTAGTGGGTTGATTTGCCTGGATGTTGGAAGTTCGACCGGCGGATTCACGGATTGCTTGCTGCAGCATGGGGCGCGGAAGGTTTATGCGCTGGATGTGAATACGGCGCAGCTGGATTGGAAATTGACGCAGGATTCGCGCGTTGTGGCGATCGAGGGCAATGCGCGCTATATGACGCCTGAGAAGATTCCCGAGTTGGTGGATTTTGTCAGCGTGGACGTGTCTTTTATCTCCGTTACGAAGATCTTGAGTGCGCTGGTGCGCGTGGCGCGAACTGGTGCGGAGTTTTTGATTTTGGTTAAGCCGCAATTTGAGTTGGAGCGCGGCGATATCGGCAAGGGCGGGATTGTGCGCGATACGGCACTGCACGAGCGGGCGATCGAGCATGTGCGGGCCTGCGCGGCGGAGAACGGATTGGAGATTTTGGGCGTTGCTCCCAGCCATGTGGCTGGGGCGGAAGGCAATCTGGAGTATTTTATCCACGCGCGGCGCTAGGGCTAGAGTACAATTTTGCCTGCCCAATGATTCGCACTGTCGGGATCCTCTGCAAACCTCGCAAAGAAGACCTTTGTTCCGTACTGCCTCCTTTAGTGGATTGGCTGCGCGCGCGGAAATTGAATGTGTTGCTAGATCAGAGCGCGGCGGAATCCTGCAGCGAACTGGATGCGGCGTCGGAGCGCGAAAGGTTGGTGGCGGACGCGGATTTGGTGGTGGTGCTGGGCGGCGATGGGACTTTGCTGGCCGCGGCGCGTTTGTTGGGCGATCGCGAGATTCCGATTCTTGGCGTGAATCTTGGCTCGCTCGGATTTTTGACCAGCGTTACGCTTGACGATCTTTATCCACTGCTTGAAAGCACGCTCGCTGGGAATTACGAGACCAGCGAGCGAATGGCTCTGCAGGCGCAGTTGCTGCGCAACGGGAAGGCGGCCGAGGGCGCGCGGGCTTTGAATGATGCGGTGGTGAATCAGGCAGCCTTGGCGCGATTGATGGGATTTGATGTGCATGTGAACGGATCTCACGTGGCGCGCTATCGGGCCGATGGAATCATCGTGGCTACGCCTACGGGCTCAACGGCTTATTCACTGGCGGCTGGCGGGCCGATTGTGGTGCCAGATATCCATGCGTTCGTGATTACGCCGATTTGCCCGCATATGCTGACGAACCGGCCTTTGGTGATTCCAGATACTTCACGGATTGAGATTGCTCCGGAGCAGCAGGGCGAGCCAATCAGCATGACGCTGGACGGACAAGTTGGGTTTCAATTGCTGCCCGGCGATCGCGTGGGCGTTCAGCGCGCGAAAACGAGTGTGCGGTTGGTTCGGGCGCCGGGGCGATCTTATTTCGACGTGCTGCGCAGTAAGTTGGGCTGGGGCGAGCGTTAGTTACCGTTTCCTGAAATTGCAAAGGAGCCTGCCATGAATTATCGATTGCGGATGGCCGTGTGTGCGGCGGCTTTGCTGGCGCTGGTTTGCGGGCCGCTGCTGGCGCAGCAGCATCATAAGAAAGCTGCGGCACCGACTTCCGATACGCCGAATTATCCGATCAATGATGGATTTGTGGATGTGAACGCTTCCTCGCAGGGTTATGTGGATGCTGAGGGCATGCTGATTTATTACATGACGATTGGGCGCGGCGAGCCTTTGTTGATCGTGCATGGCGGCCCTGGCGGCTCGCACGACTATTTTTTGCCTTATTTGCTGCCTTTGGCGCGGCAGAACAAATTGATATTCATCGACGAACGCGGGTCCGGAAAATCGCAGAAGCTGGAGGATCCGGCGGGATACACGATCGAAAATATGGTGGAGGACGTTGAGGGCGTACGGAAGAGTTTGGGGCTTGGCAAAATCACTTTGATGGGCCATTCGTATGGCGGGGTTTTGGCGCAAGCTTATGCACTGAAGTATCAGCAGAATTTGACGCATTTGATTTTGGCCAGCACTTTTCCGAGCACGAAGCAGATGAATGAAGTTTTCGCAAAGATGAAGGCGAATATGGCGCCGGAATTGCGCGAGCGGATCGATCGGATGGAGGCGGAAGGATTATACGGGCACGGGGCTGACTACCGGAAACACCGGTACACCGACGACTACATGATTGCGGCTTGGGGCGAGGGTTATTTCCCTTATCTTTATCAGAACCGGCCGGATCCTAATTTTGATCCGATACAGATGGGCGTTACTTCTTGGGATTTGTATCGGGAAATGTGGGGATCGCATGGGGAGTTCGTGATTGATGGGAATATGAAGTCGGCGGAGTATGTGGACCGGTTGCCTTCGATTCGTGTGCCTACTTTGATTTTGGTTGGGGATCATGATGAGTGCGATCCGTCGTTATCGAAAGAGATGCATGAGAAGATCGCGGGATCGCAGTTGTTGATTTTGCCTAAGAGCGGGCATATGGCTTTTGTGGATCAGACGAATCTATATCTTGGGGCGATTGATAATTTTTTGCATCCTGAGCATCATCGGGCGCATAGGTAACGGTGCGCGTACGGGGCATTGATGCGAGTGGACGTTACACGAGCGCAGGAAGCGGCGCCCCTACGACCGCAAGACCTTTTGGCGGCACGTTGTGGTCCGCGCATGATTCGTGGTGCTAAGTTGCGAATGTGGTCGCCGGATGCCGCCAGAGACGGCGGCGCTACTTTCGGACTTGCTGTTCGCCGCGGAGTAGGTCGGCGCGGGTTTCGCGCCGTTTTATGACTTGGGACTTGGCGCCATCTACCAGGATTTCGGCTGGCCTTGGGCGGGAATTGTAGTTGCTGGATTCTACGAAGCCGTAGGCGCCGGCTCCCCATAGCGCCAGGATGTCGCCTGGTTGCACTTCCTCGATTGGCCAATCTTTTAGGAAGGAATCGCCGGTTTCGCAGACTGGTCCCACCATGTCTGCGCGAATGACTGCCGATGGCCGGGCGGTTCGCATTACCGGCGTCATCGGATGGATGCCTCCGTAAAGAGCCGGACGGAGAAAATCATTCATGGCGGCATCGACTACTATGAAATTTCTGTCGCGATTGGATTTTGTAAGTATGACGCGCATTAACAGGATGCCCGCGGGGCCGACGATGGAGCGGCCCGGCTCGAGAAGCAGACGGCAGCCTAGCGGTTTGATGGCTGAGATGATTGCGCGGGCGTAGTCTTTTAGCATCGGCGGATTTTCGTTGGTGTAGCGAATGCCGAGGCCGCCACCGAGATCGATGTGTTGCAGCCGTACGCCGTTCTTGCGGAGATCCACGAAGTAGGACGCCACCTGCGCTGCAGCTTTACGCGTGGGCTCAAGTTCGAGCATCTGCGAGCCGACGTGGGCGCTGATTCCCTTCCATTCGAGCCATTTCTCGTTTTTGTGTGCCAGATAAAGGCGCCGGGCATCGCGCCAATCGATTCCGAATTTGTGGCGATGATGGCCTGTGGCGATGTGGCGATGGCCGCCTGCTTCGACGTCGGGATTCACGCGGATTGCGGCAGGAGCACGGAGGCGAAGCCGGCTTGCTTCGCGGATTAGGAAATCGAGCTCGAATTCGGATTCGATATTGAAGCAGTAGATTCCGGAGCGAAGCGCTTCGCGGATTTCAGCGCGACTCTTCCCTACACCAGAGAAGACGGCGCGACGAGTTGAAATTCCGGCTTGGAGCAAGCGAAACAGCTCACCGCCCGAGACGATGTCGAAATTGCAGCCGAGTCTGGCTACCAGAGCCAGAACGGAGAGATTGGAATTGGCTTTCACCGCGTAGCAGATTGTCGCCGCAACGGCGCGGAAGGCACGTTGGTATCGGCGGCACGCCTCTTCAATTGCGGCGCGGCTGTAAACGTAGGTTGGCGTGCCGAGACGAGCGGCAAGACGCACAAGAGGGACTCGCTCGGCATAAAGCCACTGTCCTCGCCATTCGAAGTGTGGTGTGAATTCTGCGGGATCGATTGGGCGAGTGTCTAGGCTGGCAACAGCTTTGTCCGATCGAGACAAACGCTTATATCCCTTGGGCCTTTGGGCCCTGGGGATCACAGCTTTCTTTGCAGCCATCGGCGGTTTTAAAGCACTTTCAAAACGACGAGAGTGCGGTCGTCGAAGGCGTGGGGCGTGCCGGAGAAAAGTTCGACCTGTTCGAGGACGCGATCGGCGATGGCCGAGGACGGTTCGTGCGCATGAGTGCGGATGAAATCGATGAGCCGCTCGGTGCCGTAGAATTCCTTCTCGACATTTTGCGTATCGGTGATGCCGTCGGAATAGAAGGCCAGAATGTCGCCGGGATCGAGGACTATCGAAATTTCGTCGTAGGTCACGTCCTCGAACATGCCTAGAGGAAATCCTGCTAGATCGATTTTCTTGCACTCGCCCTTGTGGAACAGGATGGGTTCTTCCTGGCCGGCGTTGGCGATGCGCAGCTTGTGCTTGCCGCGGTGCCAGGTAGCGAAGCACATGGTCATGAAGCGGCCTTCGATGCGGCGCTCGACAATCAATTGATTCATGTCGTGAAGCATCTGTGCGGGAGCGAGTTTTGTGGGCGCCAGGCTGCGCATGATGCCGATGGCGGCGGCACCGTAAAGAGCGGCGGCGCTTCCCTTGCCGCTGACGTCGCCCATGGCCATGGCCAGTTCTTGCGGGCCGTAACGCATGAAATCGTAGAGGTCGCCGCAGAGTTCGCGAGAGGAGACGACGCGGGCGGCGATGTCGAGACCGAAATCGGCGCCCGGCATCCGCGGGAGTAACGCGCCTTGCAGGCGGCGCGCGGCGTTCAGATCGCGTTCCAGGCGCGCTTCATCGGCGGCCAGTTTTTCATAGAGGCGCGCGTTTTCGATGGAGACGGCGAGGCTTGCGGCCAGAATCGAAAGGGCCTGAACGTGATCCGGAGTGAAGTAATTTAATTGCGGGCTTTCGAGATCCATTACGCCGATTACGCGGCCCTTGCTGAGAAGAGGGACGGCCAGCTCGGAGCGCGTTTCTGGATTCACCATCAGATAGCGGGGGTCATGCGAGACGTCAGGAACCACAACGGCGCGGCCTAATGCTGCCGCGGCGCCGACAATCCCTTCGTGCGCTGGGACCGCGTGCTTTTCCTGGATACGCTGGCCGAATTTCACTGTGACGCGATGGCGGAAGACTTTGTCAGCGTCGTCGTAAAGCAGAATGCTGAATATTTGGTAGTCGATGATGCGCTTGGCCAATTCAGCGGCGCGGCGGAGAACTTCTTCGACTTCGAGCACGGAGCTGGCTTCGCGGCTGACTTCATTGAGGAGAAGCAAAGTGTCGGCTTGATTGCGGACGCGCTCGAAGAGGCGGGCGTTTTCGATGGCGCCGGCGATTCTGGTCGCCAGCAGGGTGAGAATCGATTGCTGCTCAGGTGTAAAGTAATCGACTTCGTGGCTTTGAATATCGAGTACGCCGATTGCTTTGCCGCCGACCATAAGCGGGACAGCCAGCTCGGAGCGAACGGCTTCGATGGCATTCAGATAGCGCGGATCTTTCTGGACGTCGCTGACGCGGACGGCGCGGCCGGTGGCTGCGGCTGTACCAGTGATGCCTTCGCCCCAGGGGATGCGCCAGTGTTCGATGATTTCCTGGCGGTAGCCGATGCCGAAGCGGAAATACAGCTGGTTGGTGCCTTCATCGGGGAGAAGGACGGCGAAGATTTCATAATCGATCAGCCTTTTGATTAGCTGGGCGGATTTCGCCAGAACCTCGTCGAGATTCAGCGAGGAATTTATTTCCTGGCCGATTTCGACTAGGGTCGAGAGAGTTTCGGCGGAAATTTCGGTGCCGGATTTGATTTCGACAGGATCCATGCGAATTTTTGCACGCGGCGGGAGAGAACGTATCCTGCCGGGCTCGTTTTTCCAAGTTAATTAGAAAATACAATTATAGCAGCAGGATTGTGGGTTCGGGTTGGTTTCGCAAGGGAAATTAAGAGATTTGCGTGGCGCAATGTTTGAAGTTCGTGGAGATTCAAGTGGTTTTGAACGTTGGCGGGCGCAGCAGCCCTTCCTGCGTCAGGGCACGGCCCGCCCCTACGACACGAAGGCGTAGCCGACTGCCCGGCGCCCCCGAGGTCGACTCAGTCGGCGGCCAGGCCTCGGGCTTGCTCTAGGATTTTTACGCTGGCACTGGCGCCTACGCGGGTGGCGCCGGCGGTTGACCATTTTCTGGAAGTCTTCGAAGCTGCGAACGCCGCCGGCAGCTTTTATGCCGATTTCACCGCCGACTACGGCGCGCATCAGGCTTACGTCTTCGGCTGTAGCGCCGCCGGTAGAGAAGCCCGTGGAAGTTTTGACAAAATCGGCGCCTGCATTTTTGGCAGCTAGCGAGCCTCGGACTTTTTCTTCGGTGGTCAGCAGAGCCGTTTCCAAAATTACTTTGCAGATGGCGCCGCCGCGATGGCTCGCTTCTACTACGCCGCGGATGTCGGACTCGACGATCTCGTCTAGATTGGATTTCAAGGCACCGATGTTAATGACCATGTCGATTTCCTGGGCGCCTAACTTAATGACTGCGTCGGTTTCGTAGATTTTCACTTGCGGCAGCGTGGCGCCGAGCGGAAAGCCCACTACTGTGCAAACTTTTACTTCGCTGCCGCGGACTAGCTCGGCGGCTTGCGCTACGTTCCAGGGATTGATGCAGACGGAGGCGAAGCCGAATTTCACGGCTTCCTCGCAGAGCTTGCGGATTTGATCGCGAGTGGCGTCGGGCTTGAGGAGCGTGTGATCGATCAGGTGAGCGACCTGGGCGTCAACGGAGGCTACCTCGCCACCAGCGGAAATGCGGGCGGCGCCGGCTTCGATGGCTTTTTGAGTTTTGTGGACGCAGAGGTGGCCGCAGCGGTCGTTGCATTCGGCGCAATAAATCTCGGATAGCTCAACGCCGCGGAATGCGCCCGGTTGGGCACCGAGATAGGCCAGCATTTCCTCGGTGATGGCTTGGATTAGTTTTTCCAGGTCTTGCGATTCCACTTTGCTTGCTCCGCGAAACTGAGGCTGAAAACCTGGGACGAACCGCTTGGCCGCACTGCGGGCGGGACTGAAGGCCCGCCCCTACAACTGCTCGACAATCTTGCGCTCAGGTTCCCTTGGGCTTTTGATGCCGCGACTCGATAGCTAGAATCTTGTTTATTCGATTTTGGTGCCGACCGCCGGCGAACGGCGTTTCCAGCCAGACAGCCAGGATTTCGCGGGCGTTTTCCTCGGAAATCATGCGGGCGCCCAGCGAGAGGATATTCGCGTCGTTGTGCTCGCGGCTATTGCGCGCCGAGGCTCGATCGTAGCATAGCGCCGCGCGGGCGCCGGGAACCTTGTTGGCGGCGATCGAAGAGCCGATGCCGGCGCTGTCCACTACGACGCCACGCCAGGCATCGCCGCGGGCGACGGCGTTGGCCACGGCTTCGGCGAAATCGGGATAGTCCACAGCGTCTGTGCTCGAAGTGCCCAGATCCAGCGGTGTGTAGCCCCAATCTCGAATGTAATTTTTCAATTGTTCCTTCAGGGCGAAACCGCCGTGATCGGCGCCCAGCGCCACGACTCTGGCGTAATTTGAGGATTGCGACTTCGGTTGCTCGATGCGAATTTGAATTCCCCGCTGAGCTGCGGCATCGCGCGCCAGAGGCGTGATGAGCGTGTCGGGAGAAATAGCGATTTCGCCGCCGTCGGCGATTTCTTCCAGATCACGCGCCGTTAGGACTGGGCGTGGCACCGTTACTCCGGCGGGAGAGAGAGGATGCAGACGTCTTTGAGATTGCGGTAACGCTCGGCGTAATCGAGGCCGTAGCCGACGACAAATTCGTTCGGGATTTCGAAGCCTACGTAATCGGCTTTGATGTCTTTGATGAGGCGGCGCGAGGGTTTGTCGAGTAAGGCGGCAATTTTCAGCACTTTTGGCCGGCGCTGCAGCAGGACGCGGCGCAGATAGCTTAGCGTGAGACCGGTATCCAGGATGTCTTCGACCAGGATCACGTTCAGGCCTTCGATGCTGCTGTCGAGGTCCTTGTTTACGCGGACTTGGCCCGAGGATTGTTTGCCTTTGCCGTAGCTGGAGACCGCGATGAAATCGATGGAGACGTCGAGACCAATTTCGCGCACCAGATCGCTGAGAAAGATGCAGGCGCCCTTCAGGACGCCCACCAGATGCAGGCGTTCGCCCTCGAAATCCTTGGAGATTTGGCGCGCGACTTCGCGCACGCGCTTTTGAATCGCGGAACGGCGTATCAGAGTTTTAAGATGACTGCGGCCTTTGTCGGCCATGGCTCTCCGTCTTCAGAGCAAGAAGGCGGCTACTCTACTCCACGGCCCGGCGGCTGACAAGGCGGCTATTTTTTCTTCATTTCGATGGAGGCGCGCGTGTTCTCCCATTCCATGTGCATGGTGCAGGTGTCACCGGATTGCGCGAAGCGGATGGTGAAATCTTCCATGGGACTGGAGAGCGCGGAAACTTTCATGTCTAAGCGGGCGAGATCGTTGGACTCCCCGGGATACTCGGTGCCCCATTCGCCGGTTTTCTTGCTGATTATGAGCGTCCATTTGTCGGAATTGGGGATGGCGAAGAGGGTGTAATTGCCTGCGGGCACATTGGTGCCGCCGACACTGAGATCCACATCGGTGTGAAGCGCCGTGGCTTCATTCGCGCCGGCACGCCATACCAGCCCATTGGGCACGAGGCTGCCGAAGATCTTGCGGCCTTTCATGCGCGGGCTGGAGTAATCGACCTTGATGATCTTCCCGGCTGAAAAGGTGCAGGAGGCGGTCTCGGGCGGGCTGGGACGCTTCGATTTCTCATCCTGCGCGCTGCCGGACGTCGCTAAAGCTGCGAGGGCCAGAGCTGCTGCGCATGTCATCGCTCCATATTTCTTCATATTTCCTCCTCTCAGATTTCTTTCGAGCCGTCAAAATTGAAGATCGGCCGCCGGTTAGGCGGTTCAGAGCGGAGCGTTCGGCTCAACTCCATCGATGCGGCGGCTGTTACCGGGTTATCGGGCGCGATGCGTCCTCCCATTAGACGCACGGTCTTGCGTTTGGCGTACCAGCAAGGATTGTAGCCGTAATGAGGGAAGAGGGCGTGAACGCAGGTTTCGTTTTGGGGCGACTCGTAATAGATCTCGAGGTTGCCGTCTTTTTGTTGCACCGCCGGATAGTACTGCACGCTGCCGAGCGCCGCAGACGAATTGGCGCCGCCGAGTTTGTAGCGGATATAAAGTGAATCACAGATGTAGGCGAGTACGGTCGCAAGCGCCGCGATTGCCAGGCTCCAACCGGCGATTACTCGAACCATTCTCATACAATGGCATCTTAAATCTACCCTTTGCGGGGACGCTAGGGGTTTGCAGGTTTCAGAAAGCGCGGATACGCTGCAGCCGCTTTGTCGCCGTGTTTGGGAAAAGCAAACGGACTTGTCTTAACGCGAGACGCGCAGTTTCACAATTCACGCAGCGATTGCGCAACGGGACGACTCGCAGCACGAATAGCGGGAGGGACACCACCTATCAATCCCATCGCTAGAGCAAAGACGACACCCATAGCTAAAAGCAGCGGCGTGATGCGGAATGCAAATGCCAGATGAGAAAACGTCTGCCAGTTCATGGCGCCGGTCGTCAGGCCATTCAGGGGAAGAATCGCGATACAGCCCAACAGCCCGCCAAGGAACGAGATTAGGAGCGCCTCAATAAGAAATGAAGCCACCACGCTGGTCGCGCCGAATCCGATAGCCCGCATGGTGGCGATTTCACGAGAGCGTTCCGCGACCGCGGAGTACATGGTATTCAGGGCGCCAAAAATGGCGCCGAAAGCCATGATTGCGGCTACAACACCTCCTAACACGGTGATGAGAGTGGTCATGCGCGTGGATTGCTTGGCGTAATATTCGATTTCGCTGCTGACGTCCACGTTCATACGCGGATCGGCGGTGATCGAGTCCTTGAATTGCGGCAACTCGGCTGGAGACGTAAGATGCGCGGTTACGGATTGAAAGATATTCTCCGGATACTTATAAACCTGATCCAGAATGCGAGCATCGCACCACACTTCCGAATCGAATGCGGAACCTCCGGCGTCGAACATGCCAACGACTTTCCATTTCCCGCCGCCGAAGGTCACCGTGTTGCCGAGGCTCAGTCCCGCATACGTTCCCGGCACATTCCGGCCAACCACTAATTCGCTGAGACCTGGCTGGAAGAACCGGCCCTGGACAATCTTGATCTTATCGCGAACGAGAAGAGCGTTTCCCGAAACGCCGCGGATTTGGACGTTCGCATCTGTGCCCGTTGATTTCAGAGGAAACGGAGCGATGACGACGACTTCGGGACTGACGAGCGGCGCCGAACCCAAGCGTGCAACTCCCGGTGCGTCCTGGACGATCTTGACTTCGTCGAGAGTGACCGCCCCCATCATTTCCGACGAAGCGCCGGCGCGTGTGACAAGCGCGTTGTCAGGCGAACCCGATGAAACCAGCGTGGCTTTGAACCCTTTGGCCAGGGAAAGCATTGCCACAAACACTCCGACCGTGCCCGCAATGCCGAGCACTGCAACGATGGCGGATGGCCAGCGAGCGCGAACGCTTCTGAAATTGTAAATGACAGGAATGGGCATTTCAGACCCTCCGTAGCGCGTCAACCACGCGCAAACGCATCGCGCCGATCGCAGGAATCAACCCGCTGAGCGCCCCTACGCCGAGTGCGAAGCCAACACCAGCGAGCAATGTTGCGTAAGAAACGACTAGATCCGGGAGCAATCCATTCAAAGCCGAGGCGATTACCGGCACGGCGAGGGCCGCAAACAGTAGCCCAAGCCCGCCACCGACGACGGAGACCAAAATCGATTCCGCCAGGACCATCACGAGCACAGCGCGATCAGAAAAGCCGACGGCCTTCAAGACCGCCAGCTCTGCGGTGCGTTCGCGAACGGCGATGGCCATCGTGTTACCGGTGACTAAAAGTAAAGTGAAAAAGACGACGCTGCCGATGGTGAGGATGAGAAATTCGATGTTGCCAAACTGCTTCACCCAACCCGCAGCGAAAGCGGATTCCGTTTCGGTCTTGGTCTCGTAGTTAGAGTTTGCGAACATCGTGTCAACCGCGCGCGCAACGCGGGCGGCATCGTCGGGATTGTCGAGTCGAATGATGTACCAACCGGCCAGACCCTTTTGATCCGCAGGCATGCTCTCGTCGAAATACTTATACTGGAGCCAGAACTGGCTTTCGTCTCCGCCTGGCCGCGTGTTGTGGTAGATGCCGTCAAGATTGAATTCCCAGGAACTCGGCCAGCCGTAGAACGAGGTCTTTAGTGGAATACGATCGCCGATTTTCCAGCCGAATCGTTTAGCGGTCCTGGCACCGGCGATGGCGCCCTGACGATCCTTGAGAAATGTTTGCCACTGATCGTCGGGCAGCACCATCTCTGGAAAAACCTGGCGCTGATTTTCAATATCGATGGCGAATTGCGGGAAGAAGTTTTTCTCGTCTTGATAGATACCGCCAAACCAGTTGTCGTGCGTGATCGCCTTGATGCCCGGGATCGTCAACATTTTGTCGCGATAGGCGATGGGCAGCGGCTGAATGATTGAGGTTCTGTTGATCACGTCGAGCCGGTCGGCGCTGGCCACCTCGACGCCGCGACTGAACGCGCTTTTGACAACGGCCAGAAACGTGAACAGAAACAACGCTGCGGCGAAGGAACCGATCGTCAGGGTCAGACGAACCTTCTTGCGGAATAAATTGGCGAACAGCAAGCCGCTGTATTTCATGCCCTGCCTCCTGCCACCGCGTCCAAGTGCGCGCCTTCAACCAGGACGCCTTTGTTGAGGTGAAGCAATGTGTGCGCCCGCTCCGCAGCCGCAGGATCATGAGTAACCATCAGAATCGTCTTGTGATATTCCGAGGACAGGCGTGTGAGCAGCGCCAAAATCTCGTCGGCGCTCTTGCGGTCCAGATCGCCGGTAGGCTCATCGCAAAGAAGAAACGTGGGATCGGCGACAATCGCGCGCGCGATGGCCACCCGTTGCTCCTGCCCGCCCGAAAGCTGCCGCGGATAATGACTCATGCGATCTGCGAGCCCGACGATCGAAAGCGCCGCTTCGACGTGCTGGCGGCGCTCGGATTTCGACAGCTTGGTTAGCAGCAGTGGCAACTCCACGTTTTGAAACGCCGTGAGCACGGGAATCAAGTTGTACATCTGGAAGATGAAGCCGACATGCCGCGCGCGCCATTCGGTAAGTTTGTGAGCCGACATGTGGGTGATCTCATCGCCGGCGACGGTTATGCTGCCGTGCGTCGGCACGTCCAGGCCGCCGAGGAGATTGAGCAGCGTGGTTTTGCCGGAACCGCTGGGGCCCATGAAGGCCACGAATTCGCCTTTGTCCACGTCGAGATTGAGGGATTGCAGGACGTGGATGGTCTCGCCGGCTCTGGAATAATCTTTATCCACGCCGCGGACTTGAATCAGCGCGCCGCCATTGCCCCTGCCATCGACTCGAACCATTGCGTTTGCTCCTATCGCTTGATTTCGACCGCTTGGCCGTCGCGAAGATCAGCCGGGCCTTTCAGAACTACGGAATCGCCAGCTACGAGCCCGGCGAGGACCTGTTGATCGGTGCCTTGGACTATGCCGAGCTTTACGGCGCGGCGCTCGACATGATCGTCCTTAACCAGGAAAACGGTCTTGGCGCCATTTTCGTCATGGACCGCGCCTTGTGGAATTAATACTGCGGCAGAGGCCGCCCCGCTTTTTTGCTCAGGTTGATCGCCGAGGAAGGCAACCTTCACCCCCATGTCGGGGAGGATGCGCGGATCGAGCTTGAGAAATGAGATGCGGACTTTTACCGTGGCCTTCTGGCGATCGGCGGTGGGAATTACGGTGCGCACTTTGCAGGGAATCTGCCAATCGGGATAGGCGTCGAGAATCGCGGTGACGGGTTGATCGGGAACGACTCGCGCGATATACGCTTCGTTCACATCCACTTCGATCTCGTTGGAGTTCATGTCCACGATGGTAGCGATGCCCGTGCGCGTAAAACCTCCGCCGGCGGAGATGGGCGAGACCATTTCGCCCACTTGCGCGTCTTTGGAGACGATGATGCCGTCGAATGGCGCGCGGATCACGCAGTTATCCACGGCTTGCTGCGCTTCGGCGATGCGCGCAACAGCTCCGAGAACTTGCACTTTGGCCAACTCGATTTTAGCTTTCAAGCTATCTACGTTGGTGCGCGCGGTATCGAGCGCCTCCTGCGTTTGCACACCTGAGGCCTGCAGCTCTTGCGCGCGATGGAATTCAATCTGAGCGAATTTCAATTGCACTTGAAGATCAGCGATAGAGGCCTGCGCGGTGTCGCGATCGGCTTTGGCCGAATCGAGAGCGCGGCGCACATCGGAATCATCGAGCGTGGCGAGCACGAACCCCTCATGCACGTGCATGCCTTCATCGAAAAACACGCCGGTGACGCGGCCGGTAATTTTTGCCGCGACAGTGGCGCGGCGCCGTGGCGTGACATAGCCGCTGGCATTCAGCAGGGCCGGGCGATCGCTGCCGGCCTTTTGCGCCACCGCGATTTCCACCACCGGCTTCTGATGCATGAAGGCGAGCACGCCCCCGGTTATCAGCACGGCTACGCCGACAATGGCGCCAAATATGCCGAAGGCCTTGCCCGTGCGGCCGCCCTTGCGCTGGCCTTCACTGATGCGCAGCGAACCGAGGTCGTGTTTGGGAGCTTGAGGACTGGACGACATTACCGCCCGTACTCCTCCTCTAGTAGAACTGCTAATCCCTAGTACGCGTCATGCTTGGCAAATCTTTCGCGGGCGCCAAGACCTTGCACCTTCGCACTAATTATATTGTATCGAAGCTACACAGGATTCGCTCGGCGCAGATGGCCGGAAACTAGGCGGGTTCGGGCGCTTACTCCCGACGATTACGGTCAAACAACCATTTGCAATTGGCTGAATCCTGCGCCGCCGTCGGCGAGCCATACTTCGCCTAGAGCTTCCGAACGCGTGCCGCGGCGTCTTTGAGCGACTGGCGAGCCCTAAAGAAATCCTGCCAGGGATCCGCCCGCTTTAGCCTCTTCGCAAAATTTCCGATGTTGAAACTCGACGGATCCAGGTTTGTCTTGACCTCCGCCCAATCGAGCGGAGTCGAAACCGGCGCCTTCGCGCGCCTGCGAACGGAATAGGGCGCCACGACAGTCTGACCAAAGCCGTTCCGGAAGGGATCGAGATAGACGCGCCCGCGACGCGCCGCGATCGCGTGCTCGACGGTGAGCTCTTCAGGATGCGCCGCCGCGACTTGCTCCAGCACCGCCTCGGCGAAAGCGAGCACCTCGGAAGCATCCGGCCCCGTGCGAATGGGCACAAAAATATGCATGCCGCGGCTCCCCGAAGTCTTTGCGAAGGCCTCCAGCTTCAAAGCGTCCAGCGCCTCTTTCACGTACAAGCCCGCACGCGCAGCGTCTGCGAATTTGCCCGACTCGGGATCGAGATCGAAACAGACCCAATCCGGCTGCCGCGGCGAGTTCGCGCGACTTCCCATCACGTGCACGGCGATGCAGCCCAGATTGGCGAGTGCCAATTCCGTGGCCAGCGATCCACCAACGATATAGTTGGTGAATTTTCTTTTCCCCGCTACGTTCTCAATGCGTTTCGTCGGCGTACCGGGCGGCATCCCGCTCGGCATTTCTTTCTGGTAAAAACACGAGCCCTTCATCCCGTCCGGGCAGCGCTCCAGTGTGAGCAGGCGGTCTTTCACATACGGTTGCAGATGCGGAAAAATGGATGCGTAGAATTCGATGAGATCGAGTTTCGTGTACGCCTCGTCCGGCCAAAAGATCTTGTCGGGATTCGACACGTCAATCGGCAGGCTTGATTTCGACACTGTGGCTTTTGCAACTGTCATGCGCGTGGCTCCGGCAGTTGAACGTCTTCCGCCCTCTTGTCATCTCGCAAACCCAGAAACACCGGCTGGCGCAACTTACGGTCGGCGGTCAATTCCTGGTAAGAAATCTGCGCCACCAGCCGCGCCTTCAGAAAGGTGACTGCTCGCTCCCTCGGCGGATCTTCGAGTTCGGGAGAAGTGCTTACGAGGGGCGTGAACTTTTTGTAGAGGTCGGCGAGAGTTTTTTCGTCGAACCCAGTCCCGACTTTTCCGACATAGCGAAGCTTGCCTCTGACGTAAGCGCCGAGCAACAGCGCGCCGAAATATTTTCGCGAACCTTCTGGCGCCGTGAAACCAGCGATGACGAATTCATCTTCCTTATGAACCTTTACTTTCAGCCAACTCTGCGACCGCTTTTCGACGTACGCGGACGTGAGATCCTTCGCGACCAAACCTTCATATCCGCGGCGTTTCGCGATCTTATAGGCTTCCAGTCCATTATCGGCGAGGCGCCGCGAGAGTCGCAGAACACCACGAGCTGGCACGACTTCTTCCAGCGCTCGACGCCGCGCCGAAAGCGGCTCGTGCCGCAAATCCTTGCCGTTGCTATACAGACAATCGAAAACGGCGTAGATCGCCTCGCCTTTTCCTTGTTGCAGGAGTTGAAATCGCGAGACGTCCTTGCGGTCAAACACCACCATCTCCCCGTCCAGCAGCAGCGAGGCGCGATCCAACTTCTCAATGGCCGCCACAATTTCGGGATACCGCGCGGTGTGGTTCTTCCCATTGCGAGAGAGCAGCTGCACGCTTTTGCCCTCTTTATACGCAAGCATGCGGTCGCCGTCGTATTTTTCTTCGTAAACCCAACCGGGCTTGTCGAACGGCTGCGCGACAAGCGTTGCCAGCATGGGTTGCACGCGGAAAGGAATGCGATTGTTCATATCATCATGCGCCGAAACACAACATCGCCGTTAATGTGCGCAAGGCCTATGGCTGTAAGCCGCTCCTCAGCGTTTCGACTTTGCTCCGCGCGCTGGCGCTGATTTTGCCAACGCCTTCTTAACCGCAGGTGGATCACCGGTCATCGCCAGTTCCACATTTCCCCCCGACTCGCGCGCAATATCTGCAAGCAGCCGGCGCGTCAGCACTGACCGCGGCTCTTGCAGCGTAACGTCGGCATCAGAAGCATATTTGTCCCGGTGCTTAATCAGCAGCCAAGAGGAACGCCCGGGACTCGAGCCGAACCCTCGCGTGCGAACCAGCACCCACGATCCTTTCAGCTTTTTTCCATGCAATATGAATTTTAAATCGCCCTTCTTCAGTGCCGCGTCAACGTCAGGACTTTCGGGTTCCCAGGTTCCGATGTCCCAGACCATCACCGTCCCGCCGCCATATTCCCCGGCGGGAATCACCCCTTCGAATTTGGCGTACTCGACTGGATGATCTTCCACCTGCATCGCCAGCCGCTTCGTAGAAGGATCGAGCGAAGGGCCTTTCGGTACGGCCCACGAAAGAAGCGTGCCTTTCCATTCCAGCCGAAAGTCGTAGTGAAGTTGCGTGGCGCGATGTTTCTGAACCACGTAAATCAGCTCAGCAGCTTCGCCGGCCGTTTCACGTTTGCCGGCGGGTTCTGGAGTAACCTTGAAATCGCGCTTGCTACGGTATGTTTTTAGGGGCATGGTCGTCATTCCTTTGATGAATCGAGGAGCGCTTTGGGCGCTATCGATTATGGCGCGGCCACCGCGTGGGAATTCGTGCGCATGGTTCTGGCGCCGCCTGAAGCGAATGTTCAATGCTGCGTTGCGCTAGCGCCCGCTGAAACCCGCGCATTCTGTTCGCGGAATGGCAGCTTGAATTTGCGGGCGACCTCCGGCCAAAATTCGCGCAGCACGTCATAGCCAATGTCGCTCCCCACACTAACGCTCACGCGCTGCGCCGTGTTCGAGAAACCGCGGCGGTTGTCCGGACGATAGGTGTTGCTGATCAGCACAGCGCTGGTTGTACCCAGCCACTCCGAGAAATTGAACATGCGCCGGCCATTCTCGCGGTAGGCGATATAGGAATGTTGCACGGCATGGAAAAACCGTCTTCCGTCGCTGCCCTCGCCCAGCCGATAGTACCGCGGGTCTTCCGCGAAAATGGTGGGATACGCGAAGTCCTTAAAAAATCCCGAGGTCGCGGAGCCGGCCATGTTCGCACCGAAGCGCTTGCCGTAGCCCTCCGCCCCCTGCCCGTATGAGGGATCGTTGTCCTGCGCTTGGCTGATACCGGAATTGAATCCCGCGCTCAGGAACGTGGCCGGGTCCAAAGTATCCGCTACGAAAAGCCTGAATTTGTCCTTCACTTCGAGCGTGCACAGTGCCGTTCCGGCCTTGTAGTGCGGCGTGCCCACCGAACGGCGTTCCAGCTTGCGCGCGAATACGCCCACTGTTTTTGCAAACGGCCCTTGATAATCCCGCCAGCTCACCCCGGGAGTCGGCTGAATGCACGGCGCGTGGGGATTCTGCTGCGTTTGCTCTGGCAAGGAAGTAACCACGGGCCGTGACGGATGTTCGGGATTGTGCGGTTGGGGTGCCGACTGCTGCTGCGCCGATGCCGCGCCGCGAAATGCCGAAAATAAGGAAAAACAACGGGAATGTGATTCTGAAAATCTTCTGAGGTGCAAGACGCGCCTTCCCGCAGCCGACCCATCCCCAGATCACATTTCACCGTCAAGGATCATCGCCATGGCGAAATCATCGTGAATCGAGATTCGATAACGCAGCGGTTCAAAGGATATCCCAACGCCGACTATTGCCCGCATCTAAGTTTCTGGGTCCCAAGTTGGACCCAACTCGTTCTCAAGGGAAGTGTGTGAAAACAACGATGAAACAACGCGGGAAGGCCTTCAGGAGTTCTGCACCGAAACGTCGCGGCAGACGAATGCGAACGTTTACAAATAGTGCAGTCTGGTTTAAACAAAAGGTGTTGGTGATCCAGAAATTTACCGGATCGCAAGGGGCGCTAGACCTCGTGCTTTGAGTCGAGAGTCTAACGCCGGCACGTCCGTAGCGAAGATTTCATCAAGAGCGCTCAGTTCCCGCGCGATTTCCGCAGAGAGTTGGTCGAATACTGCGTAGTCTTGCTCGGTGGGCGGCTGATCTCCACGCAAATATCCTTGCAGCGAGGCTAGCCTGTTGTTCAATTTCAACGGGAAAACCAAAGTCTGATCATCAAAGCCTGTAAATCGCGGCTCGATCAAATGATGCAGAACGTCGCCGAGTTTTTCTTTCACTTTGGCTGCGTTCTCGCGAATTGCGTCATCCGCTTTCGGTGACTGCGAAGCGGTGTCCAATTCGGGGAGAGTGCGATTGATCAAATTCACGGCGTCGTCGATGGCCGACACTTTGTCGCGAATCTCTAGCGACAACTTGAATTGCTTTTCGTAATCGCTTGCGGTAGTTGCGAGACGCGGGTCCTTCTTGATTTGGAACTCCTGCGTGAACGAATCTCCGCCTGCGGTGAGCTTCACTTTGTACTTTCCTGGAACGACGCGCGGGCCGCTCAGAGTGCCGCCCAGAAAATAAGTTCCTCCTTCGACGCCGTGGGCATCGGGATAACGCATGTTCCACACGAAGCGATTGAGTCCAATCTCAGTTTTTACTGGTGCGCGGCCCTTTCGCTTATCGTCGCTGCTGAATGTGTCGATGAGCGCTCCTGTCGCATCCTGAAATTCCAGAGAAACAGGTCCGGCGGGTGTTTCTGCGAGAGAATAGTAAACGATGACGCCGGAGGGCGGATTCTCGCCTAAGGTTTGACGCTCGGATTCGAATCCCGACCTTCCGCCATAGCGATACGCGGGCCGCGGCTGATACAGGTGAACCTTTGAAGCGGCGACTTCTTGCGTGAGCTGCTGCAATGGTGAAATGTCATCCAGAATCCAGAAAGATCTTCCCTGCGTGGAGACCACCAGATCGCTGTCCTTCACCGTGATATCCGTGATAGGGACAATCGGAAGATTGAGCTGCAGGCTTTGCCAGTGATCTCCATCGTCGAACGATACGTACACTCCCGTCTCGGTCGCCGCGTAGAGTAAATCTTTGCGAACGCGATCCTGGCGTACGGAACGGGCGAAGGCGTCCGTAGCGATTCCGGTGCTGACGAGCGTCCAAGTCTTGCCCATATCGTGGGTGCGATAGATGTAGGGCTTGAAATCGTCCACTTGGTAGCGATTTGCCGCGACATATGCGGTCTGAACGTCGTGCGGCGAGGCCTCGATTATGTTGATTCGGGTCCAGGGCTGTACGGCTGGAGGAGTGACGTCGGACCAAGTTTTGCCTCCGTCTGTGGTCAAATGGATCAGCCCGTCGTCCGAGCCGGTCCAGATTACGTTCTTATCGAGCGGCGAAAGCGCGATGGTGAAGATGGTGGAGTAAACATCCTCCAACCGCGCGTCTTCATGCTCCTTGCTGTTGCGTGTGAGATCAGGGCTCACCTCGTGCCAGCTTTGGCCGCCATCAGTAGATTTCAGGAGAATATTGGAGCCCACATAGACCGCGCCGGGTTCCGCGGTGGATACGGCAATTGGGTAAGTCCACTGAAACCGATATTTCATTTGCGCAGCAGTCCGGCCGCCGGGCAGGTCCGGCCAAACGGAAATATTTCGTGCGGTGTCGGTGGTGTGATCGTAGCGTGTCAAGAGGCCCCAGAAAGCGCCCGCGTAAACGATATTAGGATCCTGCGGATCCGGCTCGACGTAGCCGCTTTCACCGCCGCCGGCTTCAAACCAATCGGTCGCTTCGATGCCCGGGCCGGAGGTCCTGCTGGCAATACCGACCGTAGTGTTGTCCTGCTGCGCGCCGTAAACGCGATAAGGGAATGCGTTATCGGTGCTGACGGTATAAAACTGCGCGGTGGCTTGATTGTCCTCAGAACTCCAGCTCACGCCGCCGTCGAAGCTGACGTCGCCGCCTCCATCATCGCCGTCGATCATCCGCAGGCGATCATGGGGATCGATCCAGAGATCGTGATAGTCGCCGTGGGGCGTCGGCACGGACTTGTAGGTTCTCCCGCCATCGGTGGATTTCAGGAATTTCTTGGTCGAAAAGATGTAAACGGTGTCGGCTTCTGCCGGATCGGCGAAGATATGGCCGTAATAATATTGCCGCGCGCGCAGTTCGAACGCGTCATTCAATAGCGTCCAGGTTGCGCCCGCATCGTCCGAACGATAAATGCCCCCGTCCGGTTCGGCTTCCACGGTCGCCCACAAGCGCTTGGAATTCACCGGCGAGACAGTGATGCCGATTTTCCCCTTGTCCCCCTTCGGAAGCCCGCCTTTGAGTTCGGCCCACGTGTCACCGCCATTCGTGGTTTTGTAGATGCCGCCACCGGCGCCAATGCTCGTGATTCCCCAGGGAGTGCGCAGCACCTGCCACGTGGTGGCGTAAATCGTGAGAGGGTCGTGCGGGTCCATGGCCAAGTCCACAGCGCCCGTTTTGTCGTTGATGTAGAGAACCTTCTGCCAGGTCTTGCCCCCATCGCGCGTGCGAAACACGCCGCGTTCTTCGTTGGGGCCGTAAGGGTGGCCGACCGCGGCGACATAGACCACATCGGGATTCGTGGGATCAATGCGCAGTTTGCCGATTTGGCTGCTGTCCCGCAGCCCAATATTTTCCCAGGTCTTCCCGGCGTCGGTGGACTTGTAAACGCCGTCACCGTGGGAAATATTGGCACGCAGACAGGCTTCCCCCATTCCGACGTAAACAATATTTGAATCCGAGGGCGATACGGCGATGGCTCCGACCGATCCAGTTTTGAAATAGGCATCCGATATGGGCAGCCAGGTGATACCGCCGTCGGTGGTTTTCCACACGCCGCCGCCAGTCGCGCCCATGTAGAAGACGAGGCGGTTGTTGAAATCGCCTGCAACAGCGGTCGAGCGACCGCCGCGGTACGGCCCGATGCCGCGCCAGCGCAGGGCTTGCAATTGGTCTGGATTGACTTGCGCGTGCGCGGTCCCGGCGCAGAGCAGCAAAAGGAACGGGAGGAATTGTGCAGATGCTCGGTGCATCGAATGTTTCATGGTGTTTTCCTGTGAGAGCCGCGGGGCTCCCGGCTTCTATGCGGACGAAACAAAACTGCAACCCTTTTCGTGCTCGGCTCGACGCCGAAAACTTCGGGCACTTTTGGGGCCGTCAGTTGTTGGCTTAGCGCATGTAGCGTTCCCACCATCCCATCGTGCGTTCGTGGAAATCAACAAAGCGAAAACGCGAACCACGGACGATACTGTGATCGCCGTCGCGATAAATCAAAAGATCGGCAGTGCGATGGAGCGCGCGCAGCGCGGCAAACTCCATCATTCCCTGTTGAAAAGGGATGGTGAAGTCGGCTTTGCCGTGAACGATCAAAACGGGCGTGTGCACGCGATCGGCGTGGAAGAACGCGGAATTGTCGATGTAAACGTCCCGCTGCTCCCAGGGCGTGCCGTCGGCGCGCCCTTGACCGTCTTCAATCGTCCAAATGTCGCGATCGCGTCCGTCAGCCCAGGTGCTGAAATAATCGCTGGGCGGCGCGCGCAGAACCGCCGCGGCGAAGATGTCCGAGCGGGAAATCAGAGAGAGGCCGGCCAGACCGCCCAGGCTTCCGCCACTGATTCCGAATTTTCCCGTGCTCACGTCCATGGCGCGAACCGCGTTCACCGCCGGAACCACGCATGTGAGATAAGCTTCCGCTAGGAATTTCGTTTTCACCAGAACATCCGGCATCAGGTAGCCGTAGCCATGACTGACATACCATTGAGCGTCGGGATCAAAATGATTCTTGTAGGGACTCAGCTTCTCGTAAACCCACGTGACGACAGGCACTTTGTGATTTGAATCCGTGCCGGGCGGGAGGAAAAGCATACCCTGCAGCTCAACGCCGTCGTTGTTGAAGAAGCGAAACATGCGCGGCTCTTGAAAATTGAACGCCGACAATTGGGGGTTAAGGTCGGTGATGCGGCGCGCGTCGGACTTGCCGAATTCGAGAGCGTATCCATCGTCAGGAGCAGTTGCGCTTTGAGCCGTGAATGCTAGCACCGAGCCGTCCCGCGACGGATGCAACGAGTGAATGCTGCGATCTGCGGAATAAACTGAAATTATCTTGCCGCTGTTGGCATCCCAGCGGTGAATCGTTTCGCGGTACGTTTGCTCGTTGTCCGAGCAATAAAACAGCGCTTTGCCGTCGGCTGTCCAAATCAGCTCGTTATTCTGTGTGTCTGTTTCCGATTGCGTCAGAGCGGGCGGGGCGGATTCTCCCGGCCTGACGACCAAAATGTCCCACGTGGGTTCGAGAATTGTGTACATCTTCGATTCCGGAGGACCCGTGCCCGCTCGTGCGGCGATTACGGCGATTGAACCGTTCGCGCTCACCTGCGGATCTCGTGATTTCACCGGGAACTTTTCGACGACGACCTTATCGTTTCCTCCCGAAAGATCGATCGAGTGGAGTGCGCCTTTCTGCGGGAAGAGCAGTGTGCGGCCGTCGGCGGAAAATACCATCCAGGATGTTTCGTCGTCTTTCAGCAGGCTGCGCGGCGATTGACTTCCGTCGGCAGGCACAATCCACTCCTGAAATTTCTGCTGGCGGAAGAGATCCAACGTCTCCGGCACTACTGCGCGGAACAAGATCTGGGCTCCGTCTGAAGAAATCGAGAAATTCACGACGTGAACCGGCTTCGGCGTCAACGCACGGCTCTGATTCGTTGAGACATTAACGCTAAAGAGCGTCCAATTCCGCAGGTCGACGAACGGCATGTCGCCGGGCATCACCGCATCGGTGCTGTGAACGAGCTGCCATTCCGGATCGGGCACAGCAGGTGCGGGAACCACGCCTGCAAAAACGATCGAATCTCCCTTCGCATTCCATTTGGGCGCAAGGTCGTGAGTCGGCCAGAGGCTGTCATCTTGCGGAAAAGATTCTCCGAGCTCGCGCACTTTGCCGGTTGCGTGCGTTCCAAACGCAGAGCTGGCTGCGCTCTTTGCTCGTGCGGATAAAAGCGAGTTCGTGGCCATCGGGAGACCACACAGGAGTGTCGGCGTTCGCGCCTTCGGCGATCCGCGATGGTTTCTCGCCGAGTTTCGCGACCCACAGAAACCCGATCGAATGCGCCGACAGAATATTCGACTCCAGAGATGGGTCCTTCGTTGCGTAAGCGACCCACATGCCATCTGGCGACAGAACGGGCTCGCTGCCGGGAATGAACTCGACGACGTTCAGCATGTCTTGCGGATTGAATGGCTGCGGCTTCGTTTGTGCCGGAGATCGCGCCGGCAAAAAACAGATCGCAAGAAGAATCGCCAGCGCGCGCAGGTCCATCATCATGGAGGCCTCCCTATTCTTCAGCGTTCTCTAGCGGGTACATGAGCGTGGATCTGATTTCGCTGGCTGCCGTCTTGCGATTCACGGGTAAATCGAGTTTCGAGCGATCGATGATCTGCCCGGCTTTGATGACCGTATCGATTTGCTTTGTGTTGTTGATGTCCGCCAGCGGATCGGCGTCCAGCAACACCAGGTCGGCAATCTTGCCTTCCTCGACGGAACCCATATCGCGATCTTTCCCGAGGAAGCGCGCGGAATTCAGAGTGGCGATGCGGATCGCATCCATCGGTGGAATGCCGCCGCCCACCAACAATTCGAGTTCGCGGTGCACCGCTGGGCCGATCGATTGGTCTGTTCCCAAAGCCACAATCCCGCCGGCCGCGTCGATTTTGTGAATATTCTCCTGCGCGACGGGCGTCATGATCGCCATCCATTGCGCCCAGCGATTTTTCTTCTGCTTTTCACTTTCCGTCGTCTTCAACTTCTGGATTTCGTCCGGTTCGAGCACGGCCTGATACAGCGCTTGATCGAGGAACTCGGGGTGGTTCGCAAGGCGGCTATAGCCCTCGCCGATCGTCAACGTGGAAGCAAACGGAAGCTGCTTGGCGACCATCAATTTGACGAAACTCTCGCTCACCGGCCCTTGAATGTCCGGATGAGCGAGCGTATCCACGCCCACGGCAATGGCCTCGCGCGCGCGAATTTCGCTGGAGACATGAACGGTGCTGCGCACGCCGTGATCAGCATAGTATTCGATAATGTGCTGCATCAAAGGAATCGGGAGCAGCGTGATCATCGGCCGCGTTCCCCATCCTTCTTCTTCGTACGTCATCTTCAACATGTCCGGGTGATAGGCCAGCGCTTTGTCCAGCGCCGGAATGGCCTGTGGCCAGGAATCAACCAGCGTGGCCATATTCGGATTGCCGCCATGACTGCCCGGATATGTGACGATGCCGCCAGCGGCCAGCAATCGCGTCGAGGCGATTTGCCCGGCACGCTCTTTATCGCGAAGGCCGAATATGAAAGCTGGATTGTTGCCGACGTCCAGAACGGTTGTGACACCGCAATAGAGATAACTCTGCAGCGCGCGAATTCCAGCGCGCTCATCGGGCGGGTTGGCCATTCCTCCGTGGAGATGGATGTGCACATCCATCATTCCGGGGATGAGGTATTTGCCGCGGCCGTCGATTTTCTTGGCCGTCGCAGGGATCTCGATCGCGGTTCGCGAAACGCGCGTGATGCGCTCGCCTTCGATCAGCACGGTCGCGTCGGCAATCGCCGGACGGCCCGTGCCGTCGATCAACGTAACGTGCTCGATGGCGATCGTAGGCTTGTTTTGCGCGGAGGCTGGAGAAGCGATAATCAGTAGGACGACCGAGAACAGAATGACTCGGAAAAATCCCTCTCTCATCACGCCCCCTAAATTTGAAGGATCAACTGGGGAACAAAGTCCTGAACCGCACCCTGGAGGGGAACTCCGCTCCCATCGCACCGCAGCACCCGCTCTCGACCGTTGACGACGAGATTGAACTCGCGACGCAAGGGTTGAGCTTGTTTGAAACTCAACCCTTGCGCTGTCCGGGGTGGTTGTCGCGAGCGGTTAAAAACTGTACGTAACCGAAAATTGAAATTCCCTGCCATTGGCAATTTGCACGGGTGCGCCGAATCCGGGCGCGGGATTCGAAGCATCCAGGCCAATGACGTTGTTCACGGCCTGAACATTGACTTTGTTGAAGGAATTGAACATGTCCGCGCGGCCCTCAATTCGCTGTCTCTCTCCGAATTTGAAAGTCTTCGCCAGACTGCTATCCAGATTAACGGTCCGCGGATTGGCAAACGTGTCTCGGCCGAGCAGGCCCGGCCTTTCGACGAGGGAGCCGTCATTGCCATAGCCGCCGGCGTCGAAGCCTACCAACCCGGTATAGGGCAGTCCGGAATATGCAGTGAAGATGCCGCTGAACCGGATGCCCAGGGGGAATTCATAAACGCCGAACAGCGAGAAATTGTGCGGCGTGTTTTGACTCGAGTTTCCGCGATCCAGCAGATAGTCGGTGGGATCAAGATGCATCGATGCGAACGTACGGAAATTGTCTGAGTCGCTAAGCGAGTGGGAATAAGTGTAATTCGCCTGCACGCTGAAATGCCGGCTAAACCGTTTGGCCAGCACGATTTGAAGCGCGTCATAGAAACTCTGATCGCCGGACTCCTGCAGGAACAATTCCCGGTAACCGCCAAATTGAACCCCTAGCGGTCCAGGAACGACGGAAGGTACGCCGAAGGGACGCAGTGCGTCGGCTTGCGCCAAAGTCCGCGTGTTGGTCGGGCTAAGTTCGATGAAAGGCGGTGGATTCTCGTCCTCCGTGCGTAGCAATTGCACTCCGTGAACGTGTATGTAATCCACGCTCAGCGAAATATCCTTGGCGACTTGCTGCTGAATGCCGAAGTCCGCCTGTTCTGTGTACGGGGTTTTCCGCAGGTAGCCGAATTTGTCGCCCACCGAAAGCGGGAAATCCGTGGAGCTCAGCCCGCGCACGATAGGGATGAAAACGCTGTCTTTGATGAAGTTGCCCCCGTTCGGAATCGAGGAGTAGCGATTCGGGAACGTCGGGAACAGAGGATCGCCTGCATCCAAGTTCAGCGTCACGTCGCCCTCGGGACCCATAGCGGATTCGCGGTTGATCAACGAGGATTCGATTGTCGCGTAAAACAGTCCGAAAGAGGCGCGCACCAGCGTTTTCCCATGATTGAAAGGATCCCAGGCCAATCCTACTCGCGGCGCCCAATTCTTCGTGTTATGCAGCAAGGTCTCATAGTCGTAGCGCACGCCGAGGTTCAGAGTGAGGTTATGTCGGACGTTGTATGCATCCTGAACGTAAAAACCCAATAGTTTCTCGTTGTAGTGAAGGCCCTGTCCCAGTTCGGACCCCGGCGTTGGAAACGTCTCAGTAAAGTTGATCGGAAAACTAGCCGGGTTGCTTGGGTTAAATGGGAATGGTGCGTCGGGATTAAAGGTGTACGTCCCATTAAAGTTTTCGAAGAACGTCACAAATCGCCTGTAATACTCAATATCCGTGCCGTATTTCAGGTTATGTTTCCCCAGCGTCTGTGAGAGTTTGTCGGACCATTGAAAGCCATTCTCGCGAAGGTTTTGAGGCAGGCTGTCGTCCGGTCCTAGAACTCCCTCGCCCGGGTAGATCAATTCGGGTGGAACATTTGAAAAATTGGGAGCGTCGGAACACGGGTAATCTTCCGAGCAAATGTCCACGCGGTCGAAGGTCCACGAGAATCGCCCTTCATTGACGAGGTGTGACGAGAGCACCGAGGTAAGCCCAACGGTCACGTTCTGCGGATTGTCAATGATCAGATCCGCCTGTTGCGTCGTATTTAGGCCGCCAACATTGATATTGTCGACGCGGCTGCGCAGCAGGTTGTAGCGAACATCGAGCCGGTTATTCTTCGAAATTTCCGTATCGACTTTTCCGAATAGATTGATCGATTTGAATGGTTGAATAATCAATTGGCCCGGATTTGGCTGCAAGGAAGACGTTATGCCGGCGTCATCCTGCGTCTGATTTTCCTGCTCGTAGCTGGCGATAAAATGCATTTTGTCGTGAATGATGGGACCGCCAACCGTCGTGCCCCACTGCAAACGATCGAAATCCGGATTTTGGCCCGTCAGCGCATTCGTGGCATCCCACGCGCCCGGACGGCCATAGATGAATGCCGAGCCGTGAAAATCGTTCGTGCCGCTCTTGGTGATGACGTTGATCACGCCGGATGGCGACCGGCCGAACTCGGCAGAGAAATTGTTGGTGAGGACTTGAACGTCGTCCACCACCGAGAGGTTAAAGGTGCCGTTGGCGCCCGATAAATCGCCGGGAAGCGTGCGGATTTCGCGCAACTGGTTGGTCATCCCATCGGCGAGAATCGTCAACTGCCGCTCGCCCTGGCCATTGAACGTCAAGCCGCCGGTTCCCTGATCCAGGCTCACAGCGCCCGGGGCCAGCTGTGCCAACGTAAAAAAGTTTCGCCCGTTTAGCGGCAGGTCATTCACTTGTGCAGGATCAATAGTTTGATCGATCTCCGTTTTATCCGTCTCCACGACCGGCGCTTCACCGGCAACCGTGACCTTTTGCTCTATGCTCCCCGGTTTGAGAGAAAAATTTAGAACCGGCTGTGCGTTCCCGAGAAAAGTCAATCCAGTCAATGTCTCCGTGGCAAAGCCTTTCGCCTCCACCGTAATTTCCCAAACGCCCTGCGGCGGTAGCGCCGGAAGAATGTAGTGACCGTTGTTGTCGGTGGTCTGCGCCCTCGTTACCCCCAGACTGACGTCCTTCGCCGTCACCGATGCTCCGGCGATCACCGCACCTGAGGAATCTTGCACCGTGCCTTGCAGCACAAAACTGGTGCCCGCTTGGCCTCGCGCTGACGGTACAACCGCCAGCGAAATCGCTAAGCAAGCGAAAAGGAACAGACCTCCGGAATATGAGCGCTTCAGGGATGTCCAGTTCATATTCACCCTCCGCAAAACCCTAAGGAAAATCGGAGCCGCCGTGGAATGGCGGACCTGCAGTGGTTCCAACAATGCCCCCGACCGGCTAATAATCACCGTTTGGCATGCATGTCAAGCACTATTTGCATACATCTGGCATGCTACCCGTTTATCGGTATCCAGATGCGTTCCACAAGGGACGGCCCCATTCCGGGGCCTGTGTCGCGCGCTCTAATTCTCTCGAAAGGGAGTTGCGGTGCAGCCGTTACCAACTGCTGGATAACGGCTCAGCGGGGAGTCAGCGGCGATAAAGGCCGATGGCCTGAAGATCTTCCTCGGTGTGAATCCAACCTTCTTTGCCGTCAATTCGGACCTTGACCCAGACATCAGGCCCAACGCCCAGATTGATTCCACTCTTTGATTCTTCCAAGGTCACCAAGACCTTGCCGTCGAGAATTTCGACTTGTGAATCTTTTTTGACGACAACGTGCTCGGGTATTCCGCTTTGGGCGTTCGACTCTTTGAACATGCGCGCGAACGTCAGTTCCTGTTCACTGGGTAGGCGTTCGACATCTTCCACGGGCATTTCGCACCCGTCTGGCGCAAGTCCGTGACCGGTTTGATAGAAACAATGCTGTGCCAACGCGAGTCCGCCCTCCCGCCACCCCACACGAAGAGCCACGGAAACGTAGAAATATCCAGTAAACAGGCGAATCCTCAGCTCGTCAGGGAGAATTTGGGTGAGGTTGCCAATTTTCTTGATCTCGCCGGGAACAAAATCGCCAACCTGCCCTTCTGCGGAAACCGGCTTTCCAAGCGGCGATATTTTTCCGTTGCTCACACTAAGGATCTGCCAAGGGCCACCGCTCTCGGGCGCGGATGGGTCGCACGTCATATCCAGTAAGAAACCCGCACCGTTGCTTCCCGAAATCACCTTCACACTCGCCCCGCAGAACCCGCCGGCCTCGACAGCGTAGGGGAAGTCGTCGCGATACTGGACAACTCCACCGCTGTCGACAATCTCAAGCAACGCGAGAGTCTCGTCGAAAGCGCCCTCCTGTCCTGTGCGCTTCAAGTGCTGGACAACCGTGAATGTCTGCCCCTTAATCGTAAACGGGCCCTTGCGCTCTTCGACGTCTTTGACTCCGGACTGGTCGGCCGGAGATGCGGCCAATTGAGCTGCCTGGGGCGCGTTTGACAATGAAGATTCGCGCTGCAGCGCAGCGCCTTGCGGCGGTGTGGATGTGCGTACAGCGGCCGCAGCGTACTTGCTGCGTAGTGGCGGAAGGTGGCATCTGCCCGCAACCCGCCGATAAGCCCGCGAGTGCAAGAAGAATTCTCAACGCCGTGCGATTCAAAAACATTAGCTCGTGGATTCGCAGAAAGTACGATCGTTCTCCTCATGCTAGGTCGCTTGTCCCGTTCGCGCCATAGCCACCGCGCACACCCGGCACGAAAAAGGTACTAATCAAGAGCTGCTGCCAGTCTTTCCAATCGGCGTCGGACTCAGGCTCGTGAATCCAGCCGCCCATACTCTTCCCCAGTCGGCAGAAGCAATAGCCGTACTTCCCGACCTCCACGCCATATCGGTCCCCCAATGAAAGTGAACTCGCGTCCACTCTCCGCTAATTTCAACAC
>CAVVLE010000020.1:0-37677 GCA_963748865.1 uncultured Acidobacteriota bacterium
TGACGTATTGGCCTTCGCGCCCTGCGAATGGAGAGGTGTTTACGGTGAAAACCATGGCGAGGGTGGGCTCGTCGATGGTCAGCGGATCGAGCGGTGCGGGATTTTCGCGGTCGGTGATGCCTTCGCCGATTTGAATGCCTTCGACTCCGGCGATGGCGACGATATCGCCGGCATAAACAGCGTCCGCTTCATCGCGTTCGAGTCCGCGGAAGGTGTACAACTTGGTGATTTTGGTCGATTCGATTACGCCGCTTAGTTTTGTGATGCCGACTTCCTGGTCGCGCTTCAGGGTGCCGTTGAAGACGCGGGCGATGGCGATGCGGCCGAGATAATCGCTGTAATCGAGATTGGTCACCTGAATTTGCAGGACGGCTTGCGGGTCGCCGGTGGGGGCGGGGATGGAAGCTACGATGGCTTCGAAAAGCGGCTGAAGATTTGTGGAGCTGTCGCCGAGCTTGCTGTGGGCCACGCCGATTTTAGCGTTGGTGTAGAGAACCGGGAAATCGAGTTGGTCTTCGGTGGCGTCGAGATCGATGAAGAGATCGTAGATTTCATCGAGCACGGCGGCGGTGCGCGCGTCGCTGCGATCGATTTTATTCAGAACGACGATGGGCGGTAGCTTGGCTTGCAGCGCTTTTTGTAACACGTAGCGCGTTTGCGGCAGCGGGCCCTCGCTGGCGTCCACGAGGAGCAGCACGCCATCGACCATGCGCAGAGCGCGCTCGACTTCGCCGCCGAAATCGCTGTGGCCCGGGGTGTCCACGATATTGATTTTGGTGTCGTGATAGAAGAGCGCGGTATTTTTGGCGAGGATGGTGATGCCGCGTTCCTTTTCGAGATCGTTGGAGTCCATGACGCGGTCAACGACGGCTTGATTGGCGCGGAAAATTCCGCTTTGGCGCAGCATGGCGTCCACGAGCGTGGTCTTGCCGTGATCCACGTGGGCGATGATGGCGATGTTGCGAATCGATTGCATGGTGTCAGATTCCGTGCGTCGGCCGGCGGGCAAACAAAAAGGGCTGCCGGGGTCCCTGCAGCCCTGCTTCATCCCATTCCTAGAATGACGAGCGCAACGAACTCATCCTATTCTATCATGCGTCTGCTTTGCGCGCTTGGTGGGTGTGCTATCCGGGAGTGGATCGGCGCCAAACGCACGAGTTGCCTGTCGAGAGACGCCTCAAATTGCAGGCGACGGGGCAGGGAATTCACAACTGAACGCAAGAGACAGAATATTGGTGATCGGTGGCGAGCACGCCAAAGATACAGGCCGAATCGAGACGGTTGACGATCTTCTTTCGCGACCAGGGCATCTATTTGTTCATTGCGCTCGTGGTCGGGGCCATTTTCTGGGCCATCGGGCAGCCCATAAATCCTTTTACTGTCCTCGTGTATTCGCTGTGCATCGGTAATTTCCTTTCTCCTCCTATGCAATGGCTGCACGCCCTGTACGAAAAACCGGCTCCTTATGACTGGCTAATCTTTCTGGCCTTGCTGTGCATCGTGACTGTGCCCGTTTATTTGCTCTCCAGCGTGATTGTCTGGCTGATTGCCCCGCCTACTCCGCAATCGCTTAGACACCTGCTCACCACCGGCTGGAAGATGCCCTTTCTGATCACCATCGTCTATGGCTTGGCGAATTTTCTCTACGGCAGGACGAAGGCGCGGCTGGAGCACCGCAACGTGGAGCTGCAGCGCATGGTGCAGGTCGGCGCTGCGCGGCTGGAAATTCAAGACCAGGAGCTTTTGAGGGCGAGGGAGATTCAGGAGTCGCTGCTGCCCAAGGTGATTCCCCAACTGCCGGGATTCGAGGTGGCCAGCGCGTGGCAGCCGGCGCGCGCGGTGGGCGGAGATTACTTCGATGTGCTGAAGCTGGGCGAGAAGCGCCTGGCCATCTGCATCGCTGATGTTTCCGGCAAAGGCGTTCCCGCCGCTCTGCTGATGGCCAACGTGCAGGCCAGCCTGCGCGCATCTGTTCGGGACATGGATAGCCCGGCGCGAGTGTGCAGCATCGTCAACGGCATGCTCTGCGAAAGCATCGCGGGCGATAAATTCGTGACTTTCTTCTGCGGAGTTTTAGACGGAGCGTCGCGCGTCTTCCGCTACTGCAATGCCGGGCATCCTTATCCCATTCTGGTGGCTTCCGGTGCGGTGCGAATGCTCGATCAGGGCGGCGCGGTGCTGGGCGTTTTTCCCGACTGGAAATATGAGGACTCGAGCGTGGACCTTGGCTCCGGCGACCGGCTGCTGCTATTTACGGACGGCATTACCGAAGCCGAGGGGCCGCAGGAGGAAGAATTCGGAGTGGAGAGAGTCGCCTTATTCGCCAAGACAAACGCGGCGGAATCTGCCGCCGAGATGAATCAACAACTTCTGGCGCAGGTAACGGAATTCTGCGGGGCGCAATTTCATGACGACGCTACGCTGCTCGTGCTGGCCGTGAAGTAGCCACTGACTGAGGGCGAATCAGGGCGTATTTGGCGGCGTTTCGCACTTCCCGAGGACCGTTAGAAAGTGAAGATTCAGCTACGAAAAGCGACTGAGATGGATGTTCCTCGCTTGCGCGAGGTGATTGAAGCCTCGGTGCGCGGGCTGCAGGCTGGGGATTATTCGCCGGCGCAGATTGAAGGCGCGCTGCAGTCTGTTTATGGGGTGGATAGCCAGCTTATTGCCGATGGAACTTACCTGATCGCGGAGATTGTCGAATCCGACGGGATGGCGCGTGAAATCGTGGGTTGTGGCGGGTGGAGCAAGCGCAAGACGCTTTATGGCGGCGATCAATACTTCGGGCGCGAAGATTCACTGCTGGATCCGGGGCGTGATGCGGCGAAGATTCGAGCGTTTTTTGTGCATCCGGAATGGGCGCGGCGTGGCATTGGCGGATTGATTCTGGAAGCTTGCGAGAATGCGGCCGTCGCGGCGGGATTCAATCGGCTGGAAATGGGTGCGACGCTTAGTGGGGTGGAATTTTACCGGGCGAAGGGGTATGCGGCGCTGGAGAATTTGGAGGTGCGGCTTGGTAATGGGGAAGTATTGCCGATTGTGAGGATGGCTAAGGAATTTGAGAAAAAGATCTGATCGGTGGCGGGGAATATGAAAAGCCGATTGGCAGGATTATCGGAGACCCTTCGGCTGCGTGATATTCTCTTCGCCCGGGTTGCGCGGTCCGCGTTCGGCTTTTGCTTGTTAATTTGAGGTCGTTGGATGCCGGCCGAGACGCCCTGCGACGCTCGGGATAAACCGGCGCTGCTCAGATCGGAGTGTCTCGATGGCTTGGCGGGTTGGTAGCGGGCTGCAAGTCCTGGTGGCGGCGAGTTTGCTGGCTATCGTTTTACCGATGTCGGGGTCGCGCTTTGAAGCGACGCAGGCACCGGTTCCTGATTTCTCGCAATCCTTCAACAAAAGTGAGGTGATGATTGCGGCGCGCGACGGCGTTCGCTTGCACACCGAAATCTATACACCGAAAGATGCGAAGGAGCCGCTGCCGATTCTGCTGGAGCGCACGCCCTACGGGCTCGGCGATGATGAGAAAGGTTTCTCGGACATGCTTTTTACTTACCGGGAGATGATGCCCGACGGCTACATTTTCGCCTTTCAGGATATTCGCGGGCGCTTCGGATCTGAGGGCCAGTTCGTGATGCAGCGCGACCCGCGCGACAAATCTGATCCGCATTCGATCGACGAAGCCAGCGACACCTACGACACCATCGATTGGCTGGTGAAGAATGTCGCGAATAACAACGGGCGCGTCGGGGAAGCGGGCATTTCCTACGGGGGCTGGCTCACGGCGATGTCGCTGCTGGAACCACATCCGGCGATGAAAGCGGTTTCCGAACAGGCTTCGCCCGCGGACATGTTTCTGGGCGACGATTTTCATCACAATGGCGCGTTTCGATTGAGCTACGGCTTCGAATACGCCGCGCTGCTGGAGAGCGGCAAAACGAATTTCACGTTTCAGTTCGATCGCTACGACACTTTCGACTGGTATCTCGAGCTTGGCGCGCTTTCCAACGCCAACGCGAAATATTTTCACGGCACGCTGCCGACCTGGAACGATTTTGTCGAGCATCCGAACTACGACGCGTTCAACAAGAAGAAAACTTTTGTTTACCTGGAAGACGTGAAGCCAGTGGTGCCGAATTTGAATGTGGCGGGTTGGTGGGACCAGGAGGACTTCTACGGCCCGGTGAAAATTTACGAGATGATGGAGAAGAACGACAGCGATCACAAGAATTATCTGGTGGTCGGGCCGTGGAATCACGGCGGTTGGGCGCGATCGGATGGCAGCAAGCTGGGGGACGTGGAGTTCGGCGGCGCAACTTCGAAATATTTCCGCGAAAACATTCAGGCGCCGTGGTTTGCCTACTGGCTGAAAGATAAAGGGAAGCTGCCGGTGGAAGAGGCGCTGACATTCGAAACCGGCGCGAATGAATGGAAGCCGTATAGCGCGTGGCCGCCGAAGGATGGCATCGAGCGCCGCAAGCTGTATTTTCGCGATTCCGGGAAGATCAGCTTCGATGCGCCGGCGTCTGGCGGTGAGGAATTCGATTCCTACGTTTCGGATCCCGCCAATCCGGTGCCGTATCGCCACCGGCCGGTGGAGGAAACTTATTCGCCGGGAAGCCGCTGGTATACGTGGCTGGTTGAGGACCAGCGTTTTGTGGAGAATCGCCCGGATACTTTGACATGGTCGAGGGAGCCGCTGGCGGAAGAGGTGGTGGTATCGGGTGACATCGTGGCGCATTTGTTCGCTTCGACGAGCGGGAGCGACAGCGATTGGATCGTCAAGCTGATTGACGTCTATCCTGAAAAGTACGACGCCAAACCGGAGATGGGCGGCTACGAATTGATGATCGCCGATGAAGTTTTTCGCGGGCGCTTCCGCAACAGCTTTGAAAAGCCCGAGGCGATTGTGCCGAATCAGGTGACGCCGTATACGATCGACTTGCACACCAACAATCACGCGTTTCTGAAAGGGCACCGCATCATGGTGCAGGTGCAGAGCACGTGGTTTCCGATCATCGATCGCAATCCACAGAAATTTGTGCCCAACATTTTCAAAGCGACTGAGGGCGACTATCAGAAAGCGACGCAACGGATTTATCGCTCGAGCCGCTATCCCTCGAACGTGGAAATCCCTGTGACGGTGCGCTGATTCGCGAGGCGAAGGAGAGGGCTCATGGGCGTGCGCGTTGAACCGAGCATGGTGACTACACTTTTTGAAATGCCTGGTTATCGCATCGTGCGCAATCTGGGAATGGTGCGGGGAATTGTGGTGCGCTCGCGCAGCATTTTCGGGACGCTGGGGGCATCGCTGCAGACGATCGTGGGCGGAAATATTTCGCTGTTCACGGATATGTGCGAGCAGACGCGCGAAGAGGCGCTGGAATTGATGATGCAGCATGCCGCGGAGCATGGCGCGAATGCGGTGGTGGGCGTGCGGTACGACGCGAATGAAGTGATGCAGGGCGTGACTGAGGTTTTGGCGTACGGCTCGGCGGTGGTTGTCGAGCGCGGCGCTGGATAACGCTGTGCTAAAATGATTTCGTCATCAGGCCCGTAGCTCAGTTGGCTAGAGCGCTTCCTTGACACGGAAGAGGTCTGCGGTTCGAGTCCGCACGGGCCTACCATTCTTTTCAACGACTTCCGGACCAGCCTTCGGCGGCAGAATGGCGTTTGTGTCGTGCTTTGTGCCATAACCCCCTACCAAGCGCCCACTGCTCAGTGCGTCAAGGGCGCGGCGCTTGGCATCGAGCCGAACGTGGGAATAATGGGCGAGCATCTTGGGCGAGACGTGACCTGCAATTGCCATTACAGTTTGGTCGCTTGCCTGGGACTCGGCTAACTCTGTGATTGCATGATGGCGAAGGTCATGAAACCGTAGGCCGGCGAGAGGACTCTTCAGATCGTGAATATCCGCTGCGCACTTCTCGCTGTGACATTTGTCGGCGGGACTCTGTAGCTGGCCGCAAGCGGGACAGTGGACTGCTTGGGTCAGCTTGCGCCATGCCGTCCGCCAACTCGTTTGGGGTCGTGTGGGATCAATCTTGTCGTTCTCACAAGCCGGAAATACGTAGTGGTTCAGCTCAGTAGAGCCGACGGCTTGAGCGCGTTTGTATAGCTCTAGAATCGTCGCCTGCGCGTCGTTATTGAGCGGGATCACTCGCTCGCCTGCCTCTGTCTTGCTGCGTCGGACAGTCAGCATCCGGTCAATCAAGTTCACGTCGCGCCAGCGCAGACCCTTTAGCTCGCAGCCTCGCATCGTGGTGTTGAGCGCGAGAATCGCAGCGCATCGAGCAACCTGCCACTCAGGACGGGTCTCGGCCACTCGAAGCAAGCGGACCTTTTCCTCATGCGCGAGCGCTCGCCCGACCTCACGGCGCTCTTTAAGCGGGTGAATGTCCTCAGCAACAATGTGCCAGCGCTTCGCTCGTTTGAGGATTCGGCGGATTGCGCCCATCTCCATGTTTACGAGGACCGGTCCCGATCCCTTCTTGGCACGCGATTCTCTGTAGGCCAGCAAGTTCTCCGTCGTGATGCGCGCCACTTGCGTCGTCCCAAAGAAGCGAGACGGCTGCACCAACAGTTGGCGCTCTTTCTTCAGGCTCCGCTCGGACAGTTCCAGCTTGCGGCTATCGAGGTAGCGCGCGGCGGCCTCAGTGAAAGCGAGCCGCGCAAACGACTGTCCTGCCACAGAGAGTTTCCCTGTCTGCGCCTGCGCGATGAGTTTCTTCTCCTCGCTCCGCGCCTCGCGCCAGTCGGTTGTATCGAGCGATTCCCGGAAGCGCTGGCCATTGACGCTGAAGTCGGTCCACCATGTCGCAGCTCTGCGATAAAGTGCCAAGACTCACCTCCCCAGTGATTTCCCATGTTTTGGCTTTTTCCCCTTGAAGACGTTTTGACGACGTGCCCGCCATTTCGGGCCGTGTTCCTTCCACCATCTGAGCTTCCATTGTTTTCGCGCCCAAGCCGCGCATCTGTCGGTGCAGTAGCTCTGTTTGAGGTGTCTCGCAACAAAAAAACGGCTATCGCACTCTGGTCGTGCGCATGTCCTGAGACGCTCTCTAGGGCAGGCTAGCAGGTTGAAAATGAGAAAGCGCCAAAGAGTAGCGGCCTGGTAAGAGAGACCAACTTTCGGGTACGTCCAAACGTCATCGGAGCTGACGGTCAGCCGTAACGTTCCATCTAGATCGAACTGCACAAGCGGCTCGAATGCGCTGCCCGCAAATCTCCCCCAACCCCCAGCGCTGGCACCATCTTGAACGATTGCCCAAAGCAAGCGGAAACCCTCCTGATTGGCAAGCCACGCATCCACCTGAAAACGGAAAGAGATTCCTGCCACTGGCTTTTCTTCAAGCGGACCATATCGTTTTGTGAATCGCACAATATCCTCAGGGCCGCTCGGCCAGTTCGCGAATTCCTCAACAAGCCGTTCCCGCTTAGGTCGAGCAAGAGACGACAAGGAACTCTTGAAACGTCCGGCAACGTCCTGTCCTTCCAGCCGGACACTCTCACAGCCTGCTAGAACACAGAACGCAACACGTTGGATCGAGTTTGCAGGACTGTTGAATCTCATATCTATCTAGCACACACTACTACTGTTCGGGCAGGACCGGCAAGCCAAATCTCATCAGAGGACTTATGGCCAGACAAAAGAACCTAGCACCGAAGGAAGCGGCCCGGCGTTTGAAAACCCGCCTCGACTCTGTCTACTCGTTGATATGGGCAGGCAAACTCGAAGCGCACAAAATTGACGGAAAATGGCGGATCCCCGTACATGCAGTTGAGCAAAGGGTGAGGCGTCGGAGCGTCGACCATGGAACCGTTGGCCGTTGATGTCCGCGAGGCATCGCGACTCACATCGTTGAGCGTACGCACAATTAGACGCTACATCGCCGGTGGCCAGTTAAGAGCGACGCGCCTCGGTCGTAGGGTCATAGTGCCCCTGGATGCCCTACGAGCACTGATAGGTGACGCGATGCCTCCGGGAAGCGAGAGACCGATCCCTAGGAGTCGAACAGAGGCTTGCGATGAGTGGACCGGCCAAACAGGACTTTGAAGTGCGTATTCCCGCCCGCTTCCTGAAAAACCCTAAAATGTCTGCCGATGCGAAGGTTCTGCGTGCGTTGATCGGTGCTTTTGCAGACGGACACACGGGGGTGAGCTACGTGTCGCTTAAGAGGCTCGAAGAAGTGCTCCGCTGGGGCCGCAGGCGACGTGAGCGAGCACAAGCAGAGCTGGCGGAGGCTGGGTGGCTACGGTTGAAATTGAGGCGTGGCGCGCACGGACGTTGGGCGAAACGAATCTACGAGCTGTGCGATCCGAACACCGTTGCGCGTTTTGAGCGCAGCGGCGAAACTGCGCAACTTATCATTCACCACAGTCAAAGTCAGGTCAGGTCATCAATGACCACAAGCCTGACTGAGAATCAAATTCAGGAAAATCCCCGGCAGGTGACCTGACATGACGCTGACCCGCCTGCTAGAGATCAATTCGAGGCTTCTTAAACCCGATGAATGTGTCTCACTCCAAGTGGCCGAGCGAATCTGGAGAGATCATGGCTCTCCGACTGGGGTGCGTGAGTTGACGGACATTCTAGAGAAAGTCCTCTCGGAGTGCGGCCAAGACGGGATTCGCTACGCGCCAATCATCCTCCAACGCAAGAAGGCCCTTCATCGCGGAACTTGGGCACCTCGGGTTGAATACTTAGCTGCTGTCAGCGGCCCGACCACAGTAGCGAACGCTAATGGAGGCGCGTGTTCAAAGTGCGGGGGCGAGGGTTACATTCTCGTTCGTGGCGGACGCGGAGCGACACTCTGTTCCTGCGGTGGATGGAAAAAGACAATGAGCATCAGCTAGTTTTCCACAGACTCTGTCATAACGGAAAGAAAGAGGTCCGATGACGATTTTATACTTCGTAGAAGACACTTACGGCAATCTACTCTGGGATATGGAGGACCCTCGTTGGGAACATCATCCCGGTGCGGACGACGGAACCTGCGGAGAGATATCGGACGGAACCAACGACCGAAATGCTGCTGAACAACTCGCGTTATTTTTGACTATGGATTTTATCAGGCGTGGCGACAGCACGCGCTTCAAAGTTGTCGAGTACGACTACGATGATCCACAATACCTTCGATATTCTGAAGACACTCCCGTTGAAAAACGGCCTGGCGCTCTAATCGGCGTCCGACCGAGCGTGGCGTTCCAACAAAGTACGCAGCCCAATTGAACAGCGCAATAATTTGATAGTCTGGTGCTGACGCCTCGTGGAGCTGCAATTGTACGTTCCGTTCGCCGGTCGATTTGTTCCCAGAGGCAGCATCTCGTGAGGTGTGTTTGCCGTTGCAATCGTCTCCCGTGGGACAAAGTTGGCCGAACTGGAGAAAGAAGGTCAGCCCAAGAAGGTTTTTGGCTGCCCCGCGGTACCGCTGACTTTCCTCCAAATAGCGTCAGATGCTGGAATGTGAGATTTCGAAATACTTGTGTTCTACAGAGTTTGAATTATCGGGGGCTGTCTCTCTTTCGTACATGTCCGTTTGGGCCTCGCCTTTCCATCCGTAACGAGTACGTACCTCTGCCCTTCGCTTGATCGCTTCCGTATACGCCTTGCCCGAATCTCCGCGCTTGACTGAAAAATGTACACCAACTTCTTCTTCAGGAATCAGGGCCAGAACCACTTCCACTGTCCCGCACATGCGGTCAAAGATAGCGTCAAGCTTGTCCATCTTTGCGAATATCGGCTTACTCTTAATTCTGTTCCAGTGGTCTTCCAGAAGAACAAGCCTTAAACGATAGCCGATACCCAATGAGTGGAGTTCCAGTCTGGGCGAGAACGGTTCGTAGCCTTCACGCGGGTTGGCCAGTGGCTCTAAGCTGGCTGACATATCTAGTTCGGTGGTGAAGCGGTTCCATCCGTGCTGAAAGATGAGTTGAGGCGTAATCACAGAGAACGAAAAACCTGATTCCCAAATGTTCCAAGGCTCTTTGGGGAGCTTTTCTATTTCTTTCCACAGCTTGGCCCATTCCTCATCCGAATCTTTCAGTAGGTCAAAATCCGCAGCAATCGTGCGAAATTTCGGCCTGATGAACACTTGATAAGGCACGAAGGGCAATCTCTCTTCGGTTCTCAAAACAACGAATAGCCAAACCATGCTGAACAAGAACGCAAGTGCGATGCTTTGGGCTACTGAGAAACCACCCAAGTAAAAAAGGCCAGCGAACAAAACAACAAAGAACACCGTCATTTTGAAAAGCTGGCGAAATTTATTCGGCATGTTCTGGGAATCGTCTTCCCTGAGCGGAAGTTATCACATGCACCGACGTCGCTCAATGCGGCACTCTCGCGCCCTAGAATTTGGTCGGACGCCGAATTGTGATGAAAATGAGTAAGACATCACGAGGAGGTGACTATTAGCAAAGAGAGAGAACCAGCTTCGGGAGCCACGGCGCAGCGTCGGCGCAATTAGGGTGCGGACCAAAGCACTTTACCTTCTTTAATACACAGTAGAACCGGTCCATCGTCGTCTACCTGGAGCCGCACTTTTGTTTTTCCGCCGGCGTTCGCCGGGTCGGACAGGTTTACGCTTGGTCCATCCTCCAGTGTCGTTACGAAAATATCGGTATTGCCGTTCGCGTTGTACAGCGTCAGGTTCGGGCCCCCATTCAGACACCTTCAGGGTCAGACGCTCCTTTCCGTTCGCGTCGTAAAGGTTGAGCCCCGGTCCTCCTTCAGACATGCACAGAGTCGCTCTCGTTTCCCCATCGGAATCCATAAGAACAGGTTTCTCCGTAACTACCTCGGGCTTTAGCGAGCGGTTTTGTTTTTCGAGGCTTTCCACGCGGGCAGCGAGTGATTCGAGGTCTGAATTCGAGCTTTGCATCGCGTCATCTCCATGGTTACTTTATTGAGCGGCGTCTGGGTTCGACGTGCTGACTTCCACGTGTGCACCAGCGTCCTCGAACTTCGTCTTGATCGTCATGGCTGTTTCCTTGCTGATGCCTTCCTTGATGCGCCTCGGCGCGCCGTCCACCAGGTCCAGAGACCCTTTCAGGCTCAGCCCCGTCACCTCTCGGACTGCCTTAATCACGCCGATTTTGTTTGCGCCGACGTCGGTGAGTACGACGGAGAATTTTTCTGGCTCGGCTAACTTAATGATTTCGGCCATTTTACTGTGCAGGTCTGTGAACTTGCTCCAGCCAATCTTTTCCATCCGATATTCGGCAATGGCGGCCATCGGCAGAAGTAGTCGCTCGGTTTTCTCCAAACGGAGACCTAGGTGGCCGATGGCTGTGTTCAATGCAGTCAATCGGTCCTCCCAGTCCTCGTTGGAGTCGCTGAGCGATTGCTCGAAACGAGAGAAGCCTTCTAAGAGTCTGGTCACAGAACGGTCGGCGATCCATGCCAAGCCGATCAAGAACAGCAACGCAACCAACCACAGCGGCACGGGAACCTCCTATCTGCTGTCGGAGAGAATTGCGACGGCCCGTATCGGGCTACCCCGAAACCCGTAGAGGTCCACAACGCGGGCTATGAAGAAATGAATGCCCGCAGTCGAGTCTTGTATGGCGTCATCTCCATGGTTAGGGTGCGGATTCGCGTAACTGATCCGGCGAGTCTATCACGCAGATGGCGGGAGATTCGTGCCCCAGAATCGGCGTGGTCCGCGAGAAAGGGCATTCCTGGCGCACTCACCGATGCTTGGGGCCTTTGTTCTGATTTCCGGTGTCGTTCGGCTTTTCTATTTATTCCGCCTGGGTGCGCCACGTTGCGGGATAGAAACTCGCGCCGCTGGCCCCAGCACCGAGCGGAGTTGGCAGACAGGGAAATCGGGGCGACGAAGCAGAGCGGGATATACGCGGATAGCGACCGCGAGAGTGTTCTTCCAAAGGCGGAAAGTGGGATACTTTCACCTCGTTTATGAGAGGCTCCATCGGGAAAGCTGCCGCACATGCTACTTGAAACGCCCGCAAGTCCGGTGGCCAGAGCGATTCTTTTGCTCTCGATCATGGGCGCGGGCAGATGCCGACCGCTGTTCTGGCAGGATTAAGGAAACAGGAGCACATAATGACAATAGAACTCTGGGCCATCGCGGGCATTCTCCTCGTCGGGTTCTTGGCGCTGAGCAAGACGCTCGACAGCTTGTTGCACAATTTTAGCCAGGTTAGTGAAGCTATATTAAAGGCAGACAGACGGGGCGCCTTCGATGCAGGCCCACGGTTGAACACGCCACCCGCAGTCCCGGCGCCCCCCGGCACGCGACTAGCGTATGTATCGGAGCTGACTGGAGAGCCGGAGATCCACTACGCGCCGGTTCTGGCCTTCGTAGAAAATGCCGCTGGCTCTTGGAGCGAACTTGTGCCCATTGGGTTTGCCCGCCACAGCTTGGGTTTACGTATTCATCCGGAAAAGTACTACTGCGTCGTCCGGTTGCTACTTCCGGGCGAAACTCTAACCGATGATGAGATTCGCCATGCTTGGCACGACTATGCTATCTGGAAACACGAGCGGAAGAAGGGAGCGGAACAGGAGTCGAATGAGTAACGACAGGTCATGTAACGGCAGCCGCTCAAAATGACTGACTCACTTTCTTGGCAGTTTGCTTCTTTGCCTAAGCACATATCTGCGTCAGGTGCCGATTAGAGCGGCGGCTGCCAGACCACTTGCCAGACCTCCGTAGAACAGCCATCCAAGCCATTCACAGCCCTTGCTGTCGTCTTCGTTGCACATTCGTCCGCTCGTGAGGACGTTCCGCCACGCTCGTTTCTGTCTTACCCCGAATGTTACCCGACAGGCATACGCCAGTTTCGGGGCTTTGGAGGGAGTCCAAGGCGCTCGCGTTCGGCTGCTTCTGCCTTCTGCCTCTTGCGCCACTTCCGCCGCGATACGCTTATCCGCCACGCCTTCTGAGCCGGATGGTATGGCCCCGTCCTGCCCTGAGAACGGTAGAGTCGCTGCACCGCAAACCCGCCGCGCTTGCCAATCATTCGCTTGCCCCATGCCGACAACTCGTCTCGCGTTTGCACAGCGAGCCGCTTCGCCTGTCCCACATAGAGGGCAAACAACCAACGCGGAACGTACCCCCGCTCACGCTTACCCTTTTGCTTGAGGTGGTGCAGCCAATTGAATGCGCGGTTCTTTACTTCCCACGGTAGGTCCTGAAAATACCCTTGCGGGTTTCGGCCACGATACTTCTTCAGTCCCTCGATTCGCATCGTGACAGTTTAACACTCGATCCGCATGCCCGCTCAGTGGACGGCAATGGCGGTAGTGGCGCGATTTGGTTCTAAGGCTTCTTGGTTCTTACCGCGACAATCGTTCCATCTCGCACTTCGAGGGGCGCTCCCAGTTCTTCTAGCTGGTGGTGAACCGTGGTGACTGCGCTGCTTATTTGCTGTAGCTGAGCGCATATAAGAATTAGCAGCAGTAGGCCCGCACCAACCAGGATTTGCAGGACAAGCATATTGCGCACCTCCTCTACTCTGGTCCTCTCGCGTCCCCGAAAAAGCGTGCAAAAGACATCTGCCTACGTCTGACTTCACCACAATTTTAGACTGACCGCTAGGCTGCGCTCTCGGCGTTTTCTTCGTCCAGCAACGCGACGGAATAATCTGTCGGTCCACTCTGATATTGCCAACCACGGTTGTATGGTAGGTGGACCAATTCTACAAACGCGTGCAGCGATTCACACAGAGAGAGCAAGAGAGGCAGAAACCCTGGGCTTGGCGCTCTGCAATGGGGACCCATGGAAGTGTTCACGGCAGCATACAAACTGCATTGACGAGGTGAACGCAAAGTCCGTCGAATATCCCCGTAAGATCGCTTGAAAGTTTTCGTGCCGCTCAATTATTTTTCACTCGCCGCCATTTTTTTCTTGACAGGTTTCGAGTATTGTGGCATATGTAGTGTTAGAAACAGAACGGCTCCGCCGGATGTTGATGCATCCGACAGAGCCTAACTCCCAAAGTGAGGTGAGTCACCATGGAAGCTAGCTCGAATCTATCAACCGTCCATCCGCAAGGCAAGGAATCGCAATTAAGGCAAGAAGCACTCACGCGCGCCGTCTCCGGCCAATCGCTCACTAACTTTCCCGCAATCTTCCAAGGATTCGCGGCGAAGGGTATCCCTGAGTCTGAGATTAAGCCGCGCGAGAACGTGTTCACATTCGACGCGTGGAAAGCGCTAGGACGCGTCGTGCGTCGCGGCGAGCATGGCGTCAAGGTGGTGACGTTCATTGACTGCCGCAGCAAGGAACTAGACCAGGACACTGGCGAGCGCAAGGTTATCCGCCGTCCTTGGACTACGACCGTGTTTCACGTCTCGCAGACGGAAGCACTCAAGGGGGGTGGCCAATGACCACCCCCACTTTTGCTTTTCCTATTCGCCTCAGCGAGAAGTATCGCCCGCGCAAGGTGGCAGAGTTTGTCGGACTCTCGAAAGCCAAGCGCGTCCTGGCGAAGTTTGCGGCGCATCCCTACGCTTGCTCGTTTCTATTCTTCGGGCCGCCTGGAGTCGGCAAGACTTCGATGGCGATGGCGATGGCCGAGGAAATGGGCGCAGAGTTTCACCACCTGGGCTCGCAAAAGTGCAACCTGGAGAACTTAGAGGAAATCTGCCGTATCTGCCAGTACGTTCCGCTCACTGGCGGATTCCACTTTGTGCTGATAGACGAAGTGGATTCCGCGTCGCGCGCGGCGCAGCTTGCCTTGCTGTCGAAACTCGATTCGACGGACGCACCGAAGGGAACAGTGTTCGTCTTTACGTGCAATTCGACGGACGGGCTGGAGCCGCGATTCTTGAGCCGCTGTCTCCCGATTGACTTCTCAAGCTATGGGATGGCCGGGGAGATCGCCGAGTATCTCGACAAGGTGTGGCACGCGGAAGGCGGAAACGGCAACGCGCCGGACTTCGCGCGGCTCTCCAAGGAATGCCGCAATAACGTCCGCGATTGCCTGGGACGTCTCGAAGTGGAGCTAATGGCCCTATAGGGCCGGAACAGGAGTACCGATGCAGAAGACGTACAGCACGAAGGGGGCCGCGGCGAAGATGGGCGTCTCGTTCCGGACACTCAATCGCTGGCTGGCTCTTGGATTGATACGTGCCTCGAAGGTACTGCCGATGGGCGGAGGCCGGACGCTCTGGCGCTGGACTGACGCGGACATCGCCAAAGGCCGCAAGGTGAAGGCCGCGCAGAAGCCTGGGCCGAAGGCGGACGCCAAATGAGAGCCGCAATCTATGCGCGAGTCTCTACGACCAACCACGGCCAGGACGTAACGCTCCAAACGCGGGAGCTAGAGCAATTCGCCCAGGCGCGCGGGTGGGAGATTGCGGGCGAGTACGTCGATTCGGGAGTGAGCGGCACGAAGGACTCCCGGCCAGAACTCAATCGCCTACTCGCGGACGCCCACAAGCGACGATTCGATGTCGTCTGCGTCTGGCGGTTCGATAGGTTCGCCCGTTCGGTTTCTCACTTGCTGCGTGCTCTGGAGACGTTCAGAGCCCTGGGGATCGACTTCGTTTCCTATTCAGAACAGATGGACACCAGCACGCCCGCCGGGAAGATGGTTTTTACCGTCTTGGGCGCAGTGGCCGAACTAGAACGCAGCCTAATCGTGGAGCGAGTCCGGGCCGGTCTGCGGAACGCACGCGCCAAAGGAAAGACGCTGGGAAGGCCGCGCGTTACCGTGGATGCCGCCAGAATTGGCCGTCTGCGCGCTTCCGGCTTGTCCTGGCCGAAGATTGCCGCTGAACTAGGTGTCAGTGTCGGAACGGTCTTTCAAGCCTCGCGTAGCCTTTCAAAAATCCCTACCAAAAGCACCGCTGCAAGTGACTGATTCTCAATAGTCCCAGAGCGCACTTCGGACCTTTCAAAAATCAAATGTTTGTTGAAGCAGGTGTCGTCACGACGGACGCGTGCGAGGGCTGTATGTCTTCGCGGTGCACCACAACCGTCTTTTTGCTTCGAGGTTCTGTCTGGACTTTTCGAATCTGAGGGCAATCGTGGAATTTCGGGCATTGTCCTGGTTTACCCGAGTGGGTCACATATCCGCGCGCCGCTTGCCGCTCGCTTGCCCCTATTTACTGTGTTATGCTTATCACTCTCCATGAAAGGCAAGACCAAAGAGCGTTGGCAAGAGGTCTGCGAGCAGGCAGCAATTGAAAAAGACCCTGAACAGCTGCTGAAATTGGTTGCTGAGATCAATCGGTTGCTCCATGAAAAGTTAGGTCGCCTCGAAGACAAGGCCCCGGGTAAGCCCAGTCCGTAAGACTAGTTTCAAACTGAAGCACTACTGAATTTCGCGGCAGGTTGACTTGCCTTTGGGCGCTCCCTAACATGCATCGGCAAGGGCGGCATTGCAGTAATGATCGGCCAGACCATCTCGCACTACCGCGTCATCGAGAAGCTGGGTGGCGGTGGCATGGGCGTGGTCTACAAGGCCGAGGACACGACGCTTCACCGTTTCGTTGCGCTGAAGTTCCTGCCGAGTGACCTTACCAAAGATCCCCAATCCTTAGCCCGTTTCCAGCGAGAAGCACAGGCCACCTCTGCGCTCAGCCATCCCAATATCTGCATGGTCTTCGAGATTGGCCAGCATGAAGGCCAGCCGTTCATTGCGATGGAGTTCCTGGACGGCGTGACGTTAAAGTACCGAATTGCGGGGCGGCCCCTGGACACGGAAACGCTGCTGTCGCTGGCCATCGAGATCGCCGATGCGCTCGATGCGGCTCACGCCGAGGGCATCGTCCATCGCGACATCAAGCCTGCGAATATTTTTGTGACGAAGCGCGGTCACGCGAAGATTCTGGATTTCGGGCTGGCGAAGCAGACGAGGCCGGAATGCCGCCGCATCAGACGCCACGCTTTCGACAGATGCTGCGCGCGGGATGAGTGACGAGCAACTAACGAGCCCCGGGACAGTCGTCGGAACGATGGCCTACATGTCCCCGGAGCAGGTGCTTGGTAAGGAACTCGATGCGCGCACCGACCTGTTCAGCTTCGGTGTGGTGATATACGAGATGGCCACTGGGACGCTGCCGTTTCGCGGCGAAACTTCTGGCGCGATCGCCGATGCCATTCTCAACCGCGTCCCGGTTGTTCCGGTACGATTGAATCCCGATGTTCCGGGAGAGCTTGAGCACATCATCAATAAGGCGCTGGAGAAGGACCGCAATCTGCGCTGCCAGTCGGCCGCTGAGATGCTTGCGGATTTGCAGCGTCTGAAGCGAGATACGGGTACAAGCCGAATGGTCGCAGCGAGTTCAGGGACAGTGGCAGCGGCACAGGATGCAGGCAGTCAGCCCTTCGCCCAGCAGACCATGCCCTCATCACGTTCGGTACCCGCTGCTAGTTCATCGGCTGCCGGGAGCGACGCCGAAGTTCCAGTCACCAAGGGAAGAAAACTCTGGAAGATTTTCGTTCCCGCTGCTGTTGTTGTGGTTGCTGCCCTTGTCGCTGGTGGTCTCAACTTCCGGTCGCGTCACGCAGCGCCTTTGACGGAGAAAGACACCATCGTGCTTGCAGATTTCACCAACACCACGGGCGACGCGGTGTTCGACGGCACGCTGCGGCAGGGGTTGGCGTCGCAACTGGAGCAGTCGCCATTCCTGAACTTGCTCTCCGACGAGCGTGTGTCGCAGACGCTCGCGCTGATGGCGCAGCCGAAGGACGCGCGGCTCACGCGCGAGCGGGCGCGCGAAGTCTGCCAGCGCACCGCTAGTGCCGCGAGCATCGAATGCTCGATTTCCAGTCTGGGCAGCCAGTATGTCGTGGGATTAAAGGCGGTGAACTGTCGCAACGGCGATGTACTGGCGAACGAACAGGCCACTGCGAGCAGCAAAGAGCAGGTGCTGAAAGCGCTGGGAGAAGCGGCGGCGAAGGTGCGCGTGAAGCTGGGCGAATCGCTGGCCTCCGTGCAGAAATATGACGCGCCAGCGGAGAACGTGACCACGACATCGCTTGAGGCGCTGCAGGCCTACAGTCTGGGCTACCAGACGATGGACGTGAAGAACTATCCCTCTGCCGCCATCCCGCTGTTTCAGCGGGCCGTCAGCCTGGACCCTAATTTTGCCATGGCCTACGCGCGGCTGGGGACGAACTATTACAACTTGGGCCAGACCGCGCGGGCCGCTGAAAATATCCGTAAGGCCTACGAGCTACGCGAACGGGTAAGCGAGCGCGAGAAGTTTTGCATCGTTTCGCTCTATGAAGATTTAGTCGCCGGGAACCTGGAAGAAGCACGAAAGGCCTATGAACTTTGGGCGCAGACCTACCCGCGCGACGAGATTCCGCCCACCAACCTGTCCGTCATTCACATCGCTCTGGGAGACTACGACAGAGCCCTCGCTGCGAGCCAGGAGGCTCTAAAACTTAGTCCCGAAAGCGGAGTCAGCTACACGAACCTCGTTGCCAGCTATTTTTATGCTAACCGCTTGGATGAAGCCAGGGCGACAGTACAGGAGGCGCAAGCCCACAATCTGGATGATCCTGGAAATCACCGTATACTTTACAGCATCGATTTCCTGCAGCACGATGCGGCAGGAATGGAGCGTGAGGCGGCAGCACTGATGGGAAAGCCCGGATTCGAAGACGTTATGCTCTATCTTGAATCCGACACTGCCGCTTCTGCCGGGCAGTTTTCCAAAGCACGGGAACTGACGCGGCGCGCGTCCGATTCGGCCCAACGTGCAGACGAAAAAGAAACGGCGGCGGCCTACGAGGCCGAAGCGGCGTGGCGCGAGCCGCTGGTGGGCAACATGAGCCAAGCAAAGCAGCAGGCGCAGGCCGCGCTGGCTCTTTCGACCGGCAGAGATGTTGAAGCTATATCGGCCTTCGCGCTGGGTTTGGCGGGCGATGCCCCTCAAGCCACGCGGCTGGCCGCCGACCTGGCCAAACGATTCAAGGAAGACACGGTTGTGCAGTTTGATTATCTGCCCACAATCCACGCAGTCACTGCTCTACAAGGGGGCAGCGCCAACAAGGCAATCGAAGCGCTTGTCCCGGCTGCTCCATACGAACTCGGTTTTCTCGACCTCGTCTACCTGCGTGGCGAAGCTTATGTGGCAGCGCACCAAGGCAGCGCAGCCGTAACCGAGTTTCAGAAAATTCTCGACCACCCTGCCGTCGTCGGGAATGAGCCAATCGGTTCACTGGCGCACTTAGGCCTGGCCCGCGCCTATGCGCTTCAGGGCGAAACCGCCAAGGCCCGCGCGGCGTATCAGGACTTCCTCGCGCTGTGGAAAGACGCCGACCCCGACATTCCCATCCTTCAGCAAGCCAAGGCCGAGTACGCGAAGCTGCGGTGAGGGGTTTTGTTAGATGCTCTACGCGCACCTAGAGAGAATTCCGCGCCTATCGTTCGCACGCACTCCGCAAGGATCAGCGCTCGCTCACATTGAATGAGAGTGCCAGGCGGTGTAACGTTGGCCCATTGCCCGATGGCGTCCTCGACCCGATGTACAACGCCAAGCGGACAGGGCCGGGGGATTGCTGCTCACGCCGAGTGGTGACCCCCGGTTGCATTGGCAGACTTGCGCCGGTGCCATTCCGCGCGCGCTTCGCGTAGCTGAATTAGAAACGCTTCCCGTGGCGGGTTACCGAGGTTTGCTTCGGATGTGCACACGTGCGCCGCTGCTTTTCCGCAGGTGAGAAGCTGTCCGTCACCCCGAGTACGCTCTGTCGAGTTTGAAGAGATCTCAGGCCGTGAACCGAATCTTCATTGTGACTTGAAGAGATTTTGGCCCTTTGGGTCCGATCTGAAGTATTTCAACATCGTCCCGTCGCACAGCATCAAGAAATGAGAAGACATACTGCTTGGGTGTATTCACTGTGAGTTTCGGAAGAATCTGAGATGCGTCAATAAACTTCCAGTGTATGCCCCACTTCTCTGACGCCTTTCGGAGCACCTCCAAATCAGGGACAGTCTTGCCGTTAATATAGTTGTAGAAAGATGCTCGGCTTACGCCCAGAGCCCTGGCGGCCCGTTTCACACTACCCAACTCTTTCATCTTCTTGCTGAACTGGTCTTTAACCTGAGCTATCACGAATTCCGCGTCAGCAAGGCGCTTTCGGCCACGGTCCGCCAAGGAATGCCTCTTTCTTGAAGTCTAATTAAATAGACTACTCTAATTAATTAGAATTCGATTAGAATCGGATTCTATCTTGAGCAAGGGCCATGCTGCAGCAAACGTTCATTCACATTCCGGGTATCGGTAAACAGACCGAACTAGACCTGTGGGCGCACGGAATCCACAGTTGGGACGACGCGGACCGGTTCGAGAAGCGCTTCGGTGCCGTGGGAGCTCGCCTGCAGAAAAAACTCGACGAATACATTCCGCTCTCGCGGGAAGCAATTCGTCGGAAGAATGTGGGATTCTTTGAACGTCTATCGGCAGCGGGCGAAGCCTGGCGCTTGTTTCCCGATTTCGCAGACCGGTGTATCTACCTTGACATAGAAACAACCGGTCTTTCCTCGGTCTTTGACTCGGTGACGGTCGTCGGAGTTTATGATGGCCGCACTTACAAGGCTTTCGTCGAAGGAGAGAATTTGTCGGAGTTGCCGGCTTATTTGCGAGGCCACTCCCTTCTTGTTACGTTCAACGGTTCCGGATTCGATCTCCGCTTCCTCAAGCTGGCCTTTCCAGACCTGACGCTTCCGCCGGTTCACATCGACCTTCGCTGGGCTACCCGAAAGATCGGCATGACGGGCGGGCTTAAATCGATCGAAGCACAGTTCGGACTCACGCGAAACGAGTCGGTCGAGGACTTGACAGGGTTCGATGCGACCGTCCTTTGGGCAAAATACTTGCGCGGCGAAAAAAGCGCATTGGAACAGTTAATACGGTACAACACGGAAGACGTGGTGCACTTGAAGGCCATCATGGAGATGGCCTACGACAGGCTTTCTAATTCCACCGCCTCCCTCCGAAAGGGCTCCGTCACTCCGCTATTCACTGCAATCGGAAGGTCACCTCGCTCGAACAAACGGGCACTGCTCAAGCGCGTCTCGAAACTATCTAACGTTGGCGATGTGGTGGAGCGATTGCTGCAGAAATGTCCGAACCGGTCGGGGCTGCCCCAAATTGTGGGAATCGACCTTACGGGAAGCGAGAAACGTGCGACGGGATGGGCGCTAATGCATGGCTCCTGCGCCACCACTAAGAGCATTCGCACAGACGAAGAGCTGATCTTAGAGACGTTGGCGGCCAAGCCCGACCTTGTTTCAATTGACTCGCCACTTTCCCTTCCCGCGGGGAGCGGCTCGCCTGGCGTGCCCATCTACCGAAAGTGTGAACTCGCGCTTAAGAGGATGGGTATATCGGTCTTTTGGTGTTTGCTCCCGAGTATGGCGATGCTCACCCGGCGCGGAATCAGGCTCGCACAGGAACTTCGCAGCCGTGGTTGCAAAGTGATAGAGAGTTATCCAGGTGCGGCGCAGGATGTGCTAGGAATCCCGCGCAAGAAAGCAAGCCTGGAAGAACTGAAATGGGGTCTTTTCCGCGCCGGAATCGCTGGCGACTATGTGACGGCCAAAGTCACTCACGACGAAGTCGATGCGATCACATCGGCTCTAGTAGGTCTCTTCTATCTTGCCGACGACTACATCGCTCTGGGCACGAAATCGGAAGAATATCTGATAGTCCCAAGGTCGCCGAGATTCAACTACACGAAGCTAGCCTCAGTCGTTGCGGCCTCCGGCCTCGACTACGTGCCGGAAACTGCTTATGTCCAATCCATCGCCGCAACTGCAAACTAACCGCCTCATAATCGGTATCGCTGGCCGCATCGGAGCGGGCAAAACGTCAGCCGCCTCGTACCTGTGTGCGAACCGCGGATTTCAGTACCTCCGCTATAGCCAAGTGCTTGCCGATTGGCTCGCGACAGACCCCGAGAACAAGCCTCGCCTACAGGAAATCGGATGGGAAGTGATGTCGGGCGGAAAGCAACCTGAACTCAATCGCCGCCTCATCGCGCAGATCAAGCCCGACATGGATACCGCCGTAGACGGGCTGCGCCATCCCATCGACTACGAGAGCCTTAAGGATTTTTCTCCCGAATCATTTCATTTGGTGTATATAGAGAGTCCCTCAAAGCTCCGTTGGGAACATCTAAAGGGACGAAGCAGATATGCTGAATTCGCCTCATTTCAAACCGCGGATTTGCATCCTGTCGAACAACGAATTGAAACGCTCAGAGAAAGCGCGGCACGCGTGCTCAGGAATGAAAGCTCTTTAGAAGTACTTTACTCGGAACTCGACACGGCAATTGAGGAATTCAGGAGGGAAGACCGCTAATGAGTCTCTGGGTCGTCGTCGGCGGACAATTTGGTTCCGAAGGCAAGGGCAAGGTCTCCGCTTATATCACGCGTCGAGAGAATATCGATATTTGTGTTCGCTGCGGAGGACCAAATTCTGGGCATTCCTTAGTGGACGAACATGGAAATACGATTGTGCTTCGCCAGTTGCCCACCGGATTTGTTAATCCCGGAACCCGTCTACTAATCCCCGCTGGTGCGCTGGTCGATCCAGTTGTGTTGAAGAGCGAAATTGACTTCCTTTCTCTTCCCTCCGATCGGATTGGAATTGATAGAAAGTGTTTCCTCATCGAAGAACGCGATAGAAAGCAGGAACAATCCTTAGGCCTCCGCGAAAGACTGAGTTCGACGCTCTGCGGCGTAGGAGCCGCACAGGCGAGAAGAGTATTGCGCGGCGAGGACGTACGACTCGCGAGGGACGCTGTCGTCGAGCACCCATGGATAGGAGCGTATCTGACTGACGTCTCCGACGAGCTGAACGACGGTCTGGATGGGGGCAAGAGCGCACTCATTGAAGGGACTCAGGGATTTGGGCTGTCTCTTTACCATTCCGATTTTTATCCTAGAACAACATCTCGCGACACCACTGCTGCCGGCTTTCTAAGTGAAGCAGGTGTAAGCCCTCTTCGCGTAACAGAGGTAGTCGTCGTTCTTCGGACGTTTCCGATCAGGGTCGCTGGAGAACAGGCCGGTCCCTTGAAGGACGAGATCACTTGGCGGCAAGTGCAAGCTGAGAGTGGATACCCACATCCGATCGAAGAGCACACTACAGTCACCAGGAAAGTTCGCCGGGTTGCGCGTTTCGACTGGGAGTTAGCTAGGCAAGCCATTGGCCTCAATAGGCCGACACATGTTGCTCTTAACGGACTTGACTTGCTCAACTATAGAAATTGCGGTGTTTGCGAGGTCGACTCATTGGATCGAGCATCAATCGAGATGATCGATAGGCTCTCCGAGGTAGCAGGTTGTGATTCCTTTTATCTTGGAACTGGACCGAAGCTGAAGGACATGTTTACAGCGACTCACATTGGGAATCATTCCTTCCTCGTTGCCTCTCACGCTCAATGCTGATGATGAAATAGTATTTGTGCCATGCGAGGTTTCAGATGGACACGGAACGCATTAGACAAGAAAGGACGCGGCTCGAGATCCTACAGTGTCCCGAGCGTGACGGCCGCGAGTCCGCTCCGGTTGGAGTTTTGTTGAGCGATGAAATCGAATACTGCGTTCAAGCTTTTAAGATGATTTGGCCCTTCAAACCAGCGAACCTCAAACCAGCCGGCTACGAATTGTCTATTGGCGACGAGTACGTTCTAGGTGGCGAGAGGAAACAGTTGAGCAAGGATGGCGAGATTAGAATCAAACCCTTCAACGTTGTCGTAGTCAAAACGGCGGAAACCATAAATCTTCCTCGATACCTCATTGCGCGTTGGAACATTCGAGTTAAGTGGGCTTACGAAGGCCTGCTGTGGGTTGGGGGGCCTCAGGTGGATCCCGGTTGGGTGGGAAATCTTTTCTGTCCACTCTACAACTTGTCAAATAAAGAAGTTGTGCTCCGGATTGACGACCCAATAGCTTTGATGGATTTCGTCACGACGACACCCTTTAGACAGGGAAAGAGCGTCGCGTACACAAGGCCACCCAAGAGAGTTCTTCTGGAAGAATACAGGGCGGCGGAGCTGAACAGTGGCCTATACGAACTTGCGGAGACAAAGCTCTCAGCCTACGAGCGCCAAATGCATCAAACGACTGAAAAGGTTGAGGGTCGCGTAAATGACATTCGAGAACGTGTGGACAACTTTGTTTCGATCACATTTGGAGTAATTGGGCTACTTATAGCTGCAGTTACGCTGTTTTTTGGAAAGTCCCCGAACCCCACATGGTGGGCACCGTCAGCGCTCTGGGGTCCGGCGTTTGCAATGGTTTTTTCACTGTTCGCGCTTTGGTATGCCATCTCGCCGCAGTCGTCGGAATCGAGGTCGAGAAAAATGTCGGCCTTCTTGTTGATTCTGATTGTCGTGTGGCTCAGTTCTATGGCTGTATATTCGATCCATGTCCAGAGTAAGATCAATCACATGGAACAGCAGATTCAGCAGTTGATGAACGCGCACGCCGGCCAGCAACCCGCAGCCTCAGAGTAATCCGTCTCCGCCCACTCCCCACCCCTGACTTTCGTGGGCAGGCCTACCTTCTAACGACTCTAGCTTGGGGCCACTTCTCTAGACTGCTTGAGCTAAACACTCTCTGAAAACTCAGCCCGGAACCCTGCCAGCGTTTGTGACGTACTTTGTGCCATAACCCTGCCTGGGCACCCCCGGTAAGTGCTGTCCTCTCGTGTCATCTGCTGGCCGTGATTATCTGACGAAAATCATTACAAGTTCGGCGGCCACACGCACTTATGGCCACTCGTGGCCTTCGCTGTCCTCATCGCCTTCTGAATTGACACGGAAGAGGTCTGCGGTTCAAGTCCGCACGGGCCTACCATTTCTCTGGACGCCGCGTGGCTAGAGCGGGCCGACGCAGCGTCGGCCAGGTCTGCGGTTCAAGTTCGCACGGGCCTACCATTTCCACCCTCTAGGCGAGCGATTTGGACACTCGACTGATGACGGAGCGGTTTCCTCGGTCAAATAAATACAATCCAGAGTGGCTCGTAGCGGGTTGCAGCGGCGGGGCTAATCCTCTGTGGCTGACTGAGTGGTTGACGAGCGCCGTTGACCTACGTCCCGGGATGCGGATTCTCGACTTGGGCTGCGGCCGTGCTCTGTCATCTATATTCTTATGCCGTGAATTTGAAGTGGAGGTTTGGGCCGTGGACTTATGGTTCAGCGCGTCCGAAAACCTACAGCGAGTTCGAGATGCCGGCGCCGAACATCGTGTCCACCCCATTCACTGCGATGCAAGATCGCTTCCTTTTGATAACGACTTTTTTGACGCCATCATTTCGATCGATTCATTCCCGTATTATGGAACCGATGATCTGTATTTGAACTACGTGTTGCGTTTCGTCAAACCTGGCGGGCAGATTGCCATTGCCGGCGCGGGGCTGATGCGCGAAATGGAAGACTCGGTCCCGGAGCGGCTGCGCTCTTGGTGGGAGCCGAGCATGTATTGTTTGCATTCCGCAACGTGGTGGCGCACACACTGGGGGAAAACGGGACTTGTTGACGTCGAGTTGACGGACTCTATGCCTGACGGCTGGAAGTTCTGGCTTCAGTGGCAAAACGTCGTCGCACCAGAAAACTTCTGCGAGATTCGCGCAATTGAGGATGATGCGGGGAAACTTATGGGCTATGTCCGTACGATAGCGCGACGGGTGCCCGGTGCGAAGTTGGATGAGATCATCCAATCGTTGCCTACCACATATACTTCACGGCCGGTCCTGCGACCGCCCATGTAGTGACTTTTCGAACGCTGCGAAGCTAGTGTTCTCGAGAAGGTCATCGCTAGCGGATTCCATTTTCTAAAGGAGAAGTCATGCAAAAACGCAAGCTCGGAAAAAGCAACTTGGAAGTATCAGCGCTGGGCCTCGGCTGCATGGGCATGAGCTTTTCTTATGGCCCGCCCAAAGATAAGAAGGAGATGACCGCTCTTCTCCACGCCGCAGTGGAGCGCGGCATCACGTTTTTTGATACGGCCGAGGTGTACGGGCCGTTCATCAACGAAGAGCTTGTCGGCGAAGCCCTCGCTCCCTACCGCGGGAAAGTGGTGATCGCCACCAAATTCGGATTCGATCTGAGTGGCCGCAATAATCGGCCGGGAGCGCCCGGTCTGAATAGCCGGCCCGAGCACATCAAGCAGGCCGTCGAAGGGTCGCTCAAGCGTTTGAAGATTGATGTGATTGATCTGTTGTATCAGCACCGTGTTGACCCCAACGTGGCAATCGAAGACGTGGCCGGCGCGGTGAAGGAATTGATCCAAGCCGGTAAGGTGAAGCACTTTGGACTTTCTGAGGCGGGGGTAAATACGATTCGGCGCGCCCACGCGGTCCAGCCGCTCACTGCGCTGCAAAACGAATATTCACTGTGGTGGAGGAGGCCGGAGCAGGAAGTGATACCCACACTCGAAGAACTGGGGATTGGTTTAGTGGCGTATAGCCCGCTCGGCAAGGGATTCCTGACGGGAGCGATCAAGGAAAGCACAACATTCGACAGCTCCGATTTTCGCAGTACGCTGCCGCGCTTCACGCCGGAGGCTCTCAAGGTGAACCAGGCGCTGATCGACTTGCTCGGCGCGATCGCGAAGCGCAAGAATGCGACTCCGGCGCAGATCGCGCTGGCCTGGCTGCTGGCGCAAAAACCGTGGATCGTTCCGATTCCCGGCACGACGAAACTGAACCGCCTGGAAGAAAACATCGGTGCGGTGTCGATTCAACTGACGACTGATGACCTGCGGGACATCGATGCGGCCGCGTCGAAGATCAAGGTGGAGGGAGACCGGTATCCGGAACGCCTGGAGAAAATGACGGGGCTGTAACCGATTTGAGATGGGCGACGCTACGACCACTCAAACTATCCAAGGTAATAGCTCTGCTGAAGGAGTTTTGCAGATGGAGATCAAAAGAGGTGGCTCGCAGCCTTCTGCTAAGGGACCGGCCGAGTGGTTTACGGGCACTGTGCGAGTCGATCCGCTGTTTCAGGCGCCGGGTCCGGCACGCGTGAGCGGCGCCAGCGTAACCTTCGAGCCGGGCGCGCGGACGGCCTGGCACACGCATCCGCTCGGGCAGACTCTGATCGTAACGGCTGGCTGCGGCCGGACTCAGCGCGAAGGCGGGCCTATCGAAGAGATCCGGCCCGGTGATGTAGTCTGGATCGCGCCCGGCGAGAAGCACTGGCACGGCGCTGCCCCGACCACGGCCATGACGCACATCGCCGTTCAGGAGAATCTCAACGGCAAAGTTGTGGACTGGATGGAGCACGTGAGCGAGGAGCAATACGGCGGCGGCAAGTAAAAGGCACGGGAATGACTAAGAACATTGAAGGAAAAGTCGTGGTCATCACGGGCGCGAGCAGCGGGCTGGGCGAAGCGACGGCGCGATTCCTTTCCGCGCAGGGCGCGAGCGTTGTGCTGGGCGCGCGGCGCGTGGAGCGCATACAGGCTCTCGCGGACGAGTTGAAGAATCGCGGCGGCAAGGCACTGGCGATAAAAACGGACGTGACCCACCGCGAGCAGGTTCAAGCACTGGTGGATGCCGCGGTGCAAACGTACGGGCGAATCGACGTGATGATCAACAACGCCGGGCTGATGCCGCAGTCGCCGCTGGAGCGCCTCAAGATTGATGATTGGGACCGCATGATCGACGTCAACATCAAGGGCGTGCTGTACGGCATCGCCGCGGCACTGCCGCATATGAAGCAGCAGAAAGGCGGGCACATTATCAATGTCTCTTCTGTTGCCGGGCACAAGGTGCGGCCGGGCGGCGTGGTTTATTCGGCGACCAAGCATGCGGTGCGGGTCATATCCGAAGGGCTGCGCCAGGAAGTGAAGCCCTACAATATTCGCACCACGGTGATCTCGCCGGGCGCGGTTGATACCGAACTCCCCAACAGCGTGACCGAGCCGGACATCGCCGCGAACATCCGCAAGATGTATGAAATTGCAATTCCCGCCGAATCGTTCGCGCGGGCGGTGAGCTTCGCGATGAGCCAGCCGGACGACGTGGATATCAACGAAATCCTGTACCGGCCCACGCGCCAGGAGTTCTAAGCTAACAGTAAGGAGCAGGAGTACACATGCCAGCGCGGAATGAAACTTTGAAAGACCGCCTCTCCCGCTATCGCGAAATTCACATCACTGTGACCGGCAGGAAGTCGGGACGCGCCATCACAATCCCAGTCTGGTTTGTGGTGGATGGCGAGAAGCTTTACCTGCTGCCGGTGCAAGGGTCGGACACGCAGTGGTACAAGAACGTGCTCAAGAAGCCGTCGCTGTGGATCGATGCAAAGGGCGCCGAGGCTGAGTTCAAGGTGGTTCCAATCACTGAGGCGAAACAAGTGTCGTCCGTGGTCGAGAAATTCCGTGCCAAGTACGGAGCCGGCGACGTGAAGAAGTATTATTCGAAGTTCGACGTTGCCGTGGCCGCTCCGATGGGCTGATGTGGCGACTTTCTGCGCACGATGATTTTCCTTTCGCTTGACTTGGCTTGTCGATGAGTCAAGATAGAGTTCCCTTCCAATTTTTTCTTCGGATCTAAGACTGTCCCCTTCGCAGTTGAGTTCCGAGCAGCGCGGCATATTGGCCGGGCGTTCGGATCGTGTGCTGAGAAAGGCCGAACTATGTCCACAGCTGCCGAAATGGCCGGTTGGTACGACTATCGCCTGGTGGCCGTTTCCGTTGTCATCTCCGTGGTGGCTTCCTATGCCGCGCTCGACGTCGCGGGAAGAATTACGTCCGTTAAGGGCAGAATGCGTGTCGGCTGGTTGTGCGGCGGGGCGGCAGCGATGGGCACGGGAATCTGGTCAATGCATTACGTGGGAATGCTGGCGTTTCGCCTGCCCGTTGCGGTCGAATACGACTGGCCCACCGTGCTGCTTTCGCTTCTATCCGCTATCGCGGCGTCCGCAATCGCCCTATTCGTCGTAAGCCGAAAAGATATGGGGATTCTCCGCGCCGTGCTTGGGAGTCTCTTCATGGGAGCGGGCATCGCAGGGATGCACTACATCGGTATGTCCGCGATGCGCCTGCCGGCGATGTGCAGCTACAATCCGCCGCTCGTTGCGACTTCCATACTTCTGGCGATTGTGATTTCTTTAGCCGCTCTGTGGCTGGTATTTCACTTTCGAGTAGAAACCAAGCGAGTCAGTTGGATGAAAGCGCTCAGCGCTGTTGCCATGGGAGCGGCCATTCCCGTGATGCACTACACAGGAATGGCGGCGGTTCATTTCACGTTCTCGCCGATTCCCAACGGCGATCTCTCGCACGCCATAGGCATCTCGTCTGTGGGAATCATCAGCATTACCGTCGTAACTTTCATGATCCTCAGCCTCACGCTGCTGACTTCGCAGGCCGATCGCCGCTTCGCGGCGCAAGCTTTGGAGCTCGAATTCAGCAAGCGCGCCGAGCAAAGGTTTAGAGGCATTCTGGAGTCGGCGCCCGACGCCATGATCGTTGTAAGTCGAACGGGGGAAATTGTTCTAGTCAACTCGCAAGCGGAAAAACTGTTCGGCTATTCGCGAGCGGAATTGATACGCCAGGAACTCGAGATTCTGGTTCCCGAACGATTCCGAGGCCGGCATGTGAGCGACAGGAGCCATTTTCTTGCCAGTCCAAAGCATCGGCCGATGGGCACAGGTTTTGAATTTTACGGATTACGAAAGAATGGCGGCGAGTTTTCGGCGGAAATCACGCTGAGTCCCTTCGACACCGAAGACGGCATCCTCGTCTGCAGCGCCATTCGCGATGTCAGCGAACGCAAGCAAATGGAAACGGTTCTGCGAGAAGCCAAGATCGCCGCCGAACGAGCGAGCGCGGCCAAGAACGAATTCCTGGCGACGATCAGCCACGAAATCCGCACACCGATGAATGGCATCCTGGGCATGACCGAGTTGGTCCTGGATACCGATATTTCCGACGAACAGCGCGACAGCTTGATCATCGTTCGCTCGTCCGCGGAGTCTCTGCTCTCGATTCTCAATGACATTCTGGACTTCTCCAAGATGGAGGCTGAAAAACTGGAGCTCGAATCGGCAGCGTTTGATCTTCGTGACAGCCTGGCGGAGATCGTCCGGACCTTCAGCGTTCGGGCCCAGCAGAAGGGATTGCAGTTGTCCTGCAGCATCCAGACAGATATTCCCAATGAGCTCGTTGGCGATCCCGGCCGTATTCGCCAAGTGCTGTTCAATTTAGCCGGCAACGCCATCAAGTTTACGGATCGCGGCGAAGTAAAGATCAGCGTGGAGCAGGAATCCGGGCGCAGCGGTGTGCCGTGTCTGCGCTTCATGGTGAAGGACACGGGCATCGGCATCCCCGCAGACAAACTGCAAAAGATTTTTGAGCCATTCGCGCAAGCGGACGGCTCAATGAGCCGAAAATACGGCGGCGCGGGTTTGGGGCTGGCCATCTGCGCGAGACTTGTGAAGTTGATGGGCGGAACGTTGCAGGTGGAGAGTAAACCAGGCCAGGGCAGCGCTTTCCATTTCACTGTGCAATTGGCGGCCCAAGGCGTTGATCCTCCGGTGCCGGCCTTCAAAGGCGAGAAGCAAAGGCACTAAACTACCGCGGATGAATGGCTGCTCGTGAATTGTAATCAGAGCAGTCGCGAGCGGGCTCCGCATTCGCTTGGATTTTTCATCTTCTCCTCGCTGCGTTACTATAAATTCGCCGTGATTCGCGCGTCATGAAAAAGAAAAACGCCCCTAAAATCGTCCGCTTCGCCGGCTTGGACCCGATCACGCCGCGGCTTGCGAAACCGAAGCGCGTCGCGAAATCTCCACACCATCGAATTTTTCTGCTATCGCCGGCGAATGCCGCGGGGCTGCGCGCGAAGATGATCTTCAATGATGCCGCGCAATTCCCATTGGCGCTTCAAATGCGGAATGGGGGCGCGCCGCTGGGGGAGATTTTCAGCTTCATCAGCGGGCTTTATTTTCGCGGCAAATTAGCTTATGCCCGCACACACGCCCATCCACCGCCAGCTCTTCCTGGAGTCAGCGTGATCACCGCATCGGGAGGCCTGGTATCTGCGGACCAAAATGTTTCGGTGCAGCAACTGCGCGAACTCACGGAGGGACGCGTTGACGCCAATGAACCACGCTACCGCGTTCCGCTCGAGCGTGATGCGCGGCTGCTCGCTGATCGCCTGGGCCGAAATTGCGAAGTTGTGCTGCTCGGCAGCATCGCCACGCCGAAGTACGTCGAGCCGCTGATGGAAGTTTTTGGCAAGCGTCTGAAGTTTCCCGCCGAATTCGTCGGGCGCGGGGACATGAGCCGCGGCGGCCTGCTGCTGCGTTGCGCGCGCGAGCGAATCCAGCTCACGCACATTTCCGTCGCTGGAGCGGTGCGGCACGGCGCGCGGCCTCCTAAGCTACCCAAGCTGCGGCGCTAGCCCGAAAGCAAAATGGAAGCCGTGATTTTTGTCGGGATCCAAGCCTCAGGCAAGAGCACTTTCTATCGCGAGCGCTTTTTCGATACGCACGTTCGCATCAATCTCGACATGCTGCGCACGCGGCAGCGCGAGCAAATCCTCGTCGCCGCGTGCCTGCAGGCACAGCAGCCATTCGTGATCGACAACACGAATCCGCTTCCGGCCGATCGCGCGCGTTACATCGAACCCGCACGCGCGGCGGGTTTTCACGTTGTCGCCTATTTCTTCGAAACGACGCTAAAAGACGCGATCCGCCGCAACGATCAGCGCAGCGGCAAGCAGAAAATTCCAGTGCCAGCCATCGCCGGCGCCATTCGGAAGATTCAGCCGCCAACGATCGGTGAAGGCTTCGACGAAGTCTTTACCGTGACGATATCGGCTGAAAACAAATTCAGCGTCGCGAGGCGCGCAGCCACTGGTTAGGCGCGGCCTATCAAGTTTTCGTGTGCGGCGTTGGGCGTTTTCTCGAACGCGCGGGTCTCGCCTTCCCAGCGCGCGACCACCAGCGTCGCGAGGCAATTTCCCAGTACGTTCACACCAGTGCGCGCCATGTCCATAAACTGATCGATCCCGAACAGCAGAAACACCGGCTCGAGCGGGAGATGAAACGAACTCGCCGTGGCCAACACAATCACCAGCGACGCGCGCGCCACGCCCGCCACGCCTTTGCTGCTGATCAGCAGCGTGAGCAGCATCACGGCCTGTTGCCCGAAGGTCAGATGGACGCCGGCAACCTGAGCCACAAAAATCAGCGCGAGAGATTGGTACAGGCTGGAGCCATCGAGGTTGAAGCTGTAGCCGGTGGGCAGCACGAAGGCAACCGTTTCGCGCTGCACGCCCAACTGCTCCATTTTTTCCATGGCGCGAGGCAGCGCCGCTTCCGAACTCGCGGTGCCAAATGCAATCGAAACCGGCTCAGCCACCGCGCGCAGGAATCGCGCCATTGGCGCGCGAATGAGCAGCGCGACAGGAAGCAGCACCAGCAAAACAAAAACGCACAGCGCCACGTACATCGTTCCCAGCAATTTCAAGAGCGGCGCCAACACACTCAGCCCGACATGCCCGACGGTGTAAGCCATGGCGCCGAAAACTCCGATTGGCGCCGCCAGCATCACGATGTTCGTAAACTTGAACATCGTTTCCGACAGGCTTTCCGCGAAACTCACCAGCGGGCGGCGTTTGGCCTCCGGCACCATCGCCAGCGCGATGCCAAACAGCACGCTGAAAACGACGACCTGCAACACTTCGCCGTCCGCAACGGACTTGGCAATATTCTCCGGAAAAACATTCACCACGAGTTCGCTGGCTGAGCGCGGCGTGACATTCAAATTCTGCGCGCTGCTCGAAGGAAGCTGCACTCCAACGCCGGCGCGGCTGATACTGATGGCCGCAAATCCGATCAGCAACGCGAGCGTGGAGACAATTTCGAAATAGACGAGCGCCTTCACTCCCATGCGCCCGACTTTTTTCAGGTCTGCGTGCCCGGCGATGCCGACCACCAATGTCCCGAATAGCAGCGGCGCGATGATCACTTTGATGAGCCGGAGGAAAATGGTGCCGAGGAATTGAAATTTGACTGCGGTCGCCGGCCAGTCGTGACCAAATTCCACGCCGGCCACCATTCCGGCGATGATCCAAGCGGTCAGAGAGCGCCGTCGCGCCGCGTAAACAGCGAAGGCGAAAATAGCCGCCCAGCGCAAAATCTCGCCAATCGGCGGCAGCATGTTGGGACCTCCGCGAAATCAGGACGCACTATACAAACGCGAAGCCGGCATTCCAAGCTCCCCTTCAGCCGCGGCCGTAGCGGCTCTTCAGGCAAACGTAAGCCATTCGTGAATCGTATAAGACCGATCATCAACAATCGACTCAATCCGGTTTGACTTATCGTAATGAATCGCTTAAAGTCGGCGTCCGTTTTCGGCGGCCCCCGAATGGGCGGCTCGATTCATCCGGCAAGCAATAAAAGGAGAGACCCAGTGAAATACCGTACCGTTGCCGTTGCGCTCGCTTCGATCGTTGCTTTTCTCTGCATGCAGGGCGTCGCGTGGGCGCAAACGGGAGCGAGTCTTTCCGGCAAGGTGACCAACCAAAGCGGCGCGGCCCTTCGCGATGTCGCGGTGACAATCAAGAACATCGAAACAGGTGCAGCGCGCACGATCGCAACCAACGGTGGAGGGCACTATCAGGCGTCCGGCCTGCCTCTGGGGAGCTTCGAGATTCGAGCGGCGAAACCAGGGTTCGCCGATGAGACACGCACGGGAATCAGCCTGGCCGCCGGCCACGACGCCAGGGTGGACATTCAGATGCAGCAGAGTGCCACTGAACAGGCTCCGGCAGATCGACCCAAGAGCGACGCCTGCACGAGCCCCAAGCAGTTCATCACCACCGACTGCTCGCTGAGTTGGCACGGCGTCACGGTGTACGGTGCGTATGACATCGGCGTCGGCTGGGTCAGCCACGGCTTGCCGGTAAACCCCTACAACTATGAAGGCGAGTCTCTGGTGAACCGAAACGGCAATAATTCTCGATTTCTCGTGGCACCGAACAACCTGCAGCAAACGGGTTTCGGCATCAGGGGCAAAGAAGAGTTTCTGCCTGGCTGGTCCATCGTGTTCAACGCTTCAACCGGCATCAATCCGAACTCCGGCCAGCTTGCCAACGCCTCACTCACCGACATCAACAACAACGGGCTTCCGAGGAGCAGCTATTCGGAAGCCATCGACGGCGCGCGGGCGGGTCAACCCTTCAATGACGAATACTATGGCGGTGTATCGTCCAAGGATTTTGGCACGCTGACTTTTGGCCGTCAGCGCTCTCTCGGCACCGATGCAATGCTCCTTTACGATCCGGCCGGCGGCGCGTATGCGTTTTCGTACATCGGATATAACGGGACGATGGCCGGCGGCGGCGATACCGAGAATTCCCGTTGGGACGACGCATTGAAATATCGCCTCACGATTGGGCCGATCCATGTCGGCGCGATGTACAAATGGGCCGACGGTAATGGCGGCTGCTACTCCACCTCCATGACCTGGAGTGCCACCAGCTGTACGCCGGAAAAGCCGCATAACTCGGCGGCTGGCGTCGACCTCGGCGGAGGCTTCGGGAAGTTTTCCGCCGACATCGTCTACCAACATTACAACCAGGCGATCAGCGTAGTGAACCCCTTGTTGGGGCCTCAGAGTTTGTCGGCGCCATTTCAGTCGACCACCAACAGCATCAATACAAACCAAATCATGGGGAACAATCTGATCTCAACGGACAACACCGTGTATGGCATCGTGACCGACAACAACGCCATTATGGTCGCGGCCAAGTATGCGTGGAACCCGTTCAAAATCTACGCCGGCTACGAATACATCTGGCAGAACAACCCGTCGCAACCGTTGGGCGTTGGCGCCTCCGACCAGGGCGGGTATCTCATGAGCGGCGTCGAAGATACCAATCTTGATTCTGAAAAGTTGGTGCAGATCTGGTGGAGCGGCGTGAAATATGCTATCGATAGCAAAACCGACGCCACTTTCGCGTGGTATCAGCAGCGGCAGAACGACTTCCGTGAACCGCGGACCTGCTCGCCCACAGCCGGCTTCCGCAGTTCCTGCGCGGGCACACTCAACGAGGTGTCGTTCTATTTAGATCATCACTTCACCAAGCGTTTCGACCTTTTTGCTGGAGTTGCGTATTCCTATGTGAGCGGCGGTCTGGCCATCGCCATTCCTCATGGCCCCGGCGTGCCGTACATCCACGACAACAACCTTGCTCCGACAATCGGCGGCCGTTTCAGCTTCTGATTGTTTTCGCGGCGGGATCGGGATTTGCGAACGCCCCAAAGAACACGGCTGGCCCGGGAGATTTTCATGATTCGTCGCTCTTCGCGACTTGCGCGGTTCCTGTTGCTGGCCACGGCATGGCTGTTGTCCGTCAGCTTTGCAGCCGGGCTTCCCCAGAGCAAAACGGAGCTTACCGTCTCAGCGGCGATCAGCTTGAAAGACGCGCTGGACGAGATCGCGCAGCTCTATCGCGGCAAGCACGCCGGCGTCACCATTCATTTCAATCTCGGCGGTTCGGGAACGCTGCAGCGCCAGGTCGAGCAAGGCGCGCCCGTCGATATCTTCATCTCCGCCTCTCCCGATCAAATGGACGCGCTCGAATCCAAAGGGCTGATCCTTGCGGGCACGCGCCAGGACATGGTGAAGAACAGCGTGGTGCTAATCGTCCCCAAGGATAAGGAAGGGATTTCGAGCTTCGAGGATTTGACCAAGCCCGAAGCAAAAACGATCGCCGTCGGCGAGCCGCAAACAGTTCCCGCCGGCAAATATGCGCAGCAGGTCTTGATGCATTTCGGCCTGTACGACAAAGTGAAAACAAAGCTGGTGCTGGGCAAAGATGTGCGCGAAGTGCTGGCCTACGTCGCGACGGGAAACGCGGACGCCGGCATCGTGTACGTCACCGACGCTAAAATTTCGGAGCAGGTGAAAATTGTGGCCACCGCGTCGGACGATTCTCACTCGCCAATCATTTATCCTTTGGCGGTAATCAAAGATTCAAAAAATATCGCCGCCGCAAAAGAGTTCGCCGAATTTCTCTTAAGCGCGCCAGCCCGCGATGTATTTAAAAAGTACGGCTTCCAGTAGCGCCGGCGTCCCTGTTTGCCCTGAGGCGCGAAGGGCCGGCATCTGACGATCAACCTGGAAGCAAGCACCACGACTCAACCGCGCAGCAATCTCGATCCACGGTAGTTATCGATTCAGGCATCGTAGCCACGCGGATGCCTCCCCTTCCATTCCCAAGCCGACTGAATAATCGAACTCAAATCCGACAATCTCGGCGTCCACTCGAGCACCTGGCGCGCACGCGCCGCATCCGCCACCAATCGCGCCGGATCGCCAGCTCGCCGCGCCTCTTTGCGAATGCGAATCTCGCGCCCCGTTACGCGCCGAGCAGTCTCGATCACCTCCAGCACCGAATATCCGTGACCTGTGCCTAAATTCACAAACTCGGATTTTCGCCCGCGACGCAGGAGCTGCAGCGCGCGAATATGCGCTTCAGCCAAATCCGCCACGTGCACGTAATCGCGAATGGCCGTGCCATCGGGCGTCGGGTAATCGCTACCAAAAACCGGAACGTCGCTTCTTTCAGCCGCAGCGGCCTGCAAAACAATCGGAATCAGATGCGTTTCCGGCTCGTGCTGCTCGCCGCAACGGTCGGTGGCGCCTGCCGCATTGAAATAGCGCAGCGACGCGAACTTCAGTCCGTACGCCGAGTCGTATGAATCCAGCAGGCGCTCCATCACCAGCTTCGACCAGCCATAGGGATTTTTCGGCCACTGCGGGCAATCCTCGCTGATCGGGACACGTTCCGGCTCGCCGTAAGTCGCGCAGGTTGAAGAAAAAACAATCCGTCGAACGCCGGCCGCCACCAACGACCCGACAAACGAGATGCCCTGCTCGACATTATTCTCGAAATATTTCTGCGGATGCTCGACCGATTCCCCGACGTAAGCCAGCGCCGCAAAATGCACGCAGGACTCCAGTTTGTGTTCCCCGGCGATCCTCGCAATCAACGCGCGATCGCCGACGCGCCCCTGATAAAACGGCGTCTCCTGCGTAATAGCCCGCCGATGCCCGCGCGTCAAATCGTCAAGCACCACCACGCTCTCGCCCGCAGCCTGCAGCAGCTCCACCGTCACGCTTCCGATGTAGCCGGCGCCGCCGGTCACGAGGATCGCCATCATTTCTCCTTAGCGCGCAAACATCCCGCAACGAACCGCAAATTCACATACAAACAACCGCGCTCGATCTAGTCCACACTCAATTTTTCTTGGTTCATCCTTCGTCGCCGTCTGAATCTTTCTGTGCCTGAGGATTGGCCTCAATCTTGATTTCGCCAAGCCCCGCATCGTTCAGCCGCTGATTGATCGCGGGAATATCGGTGGTGCGGATCGCGTCCCACTGCTTCATCAGCCCGGGAAAATCGCGCTCCAGGTCCGCCAGCGCCTTCGCTTGCGCGGCCGTCGGCGCCGCATCGGCCCGGTCGATCTCCGCGTACAAGGCGCCGATATTTCCATTCAATCGGCTGAGCGTCGCTTCGGGCGTCTTCGAAGCGTCCGCATCCTTGTGGCCGTCCAGCAGAACGTCGATTTTCTCTTTGAGCGCCGTAACGGCATCGCTCAACCCATCGTGCGTTTTTCCCGCGACCTTCTCGATCTGTTCGTGCGCCGATTTCGCCTGCAGCAGCGCGGCATTGCTGCGCGAAAGAATGCCCGCGAGTCTTGTCTCCGCCTGGAA
>CAVVLE010000021.1:0-13236 GCA_963748865.1 uncultured Acidobacteriota bacterium
GCCTCCGCATCCGCGAAGCCTTTGCAGTCGGGTGGGAGCCTCCGCATTCATGCGGGGGAAGGAGCGCTTCAGCGCTCCGGAAAAAGCTGTCGCCATCAACGACGCGCTTTAGCGCCGGGGCTAGCAAATGTCGGCCTTAGGTGGGAACCCGGCATTCATGCGCAATTGCAGCCAGGAGGGAGCCCCGCACTTACGCGGCGAAGCCCTTGCGGCCGGGACGGAGCCTCCGCGTCCGCGAAGCCTTTGCAGTCGGGTGGGAGCCTCCGCATTCATGCGGGGGAAGGAGCGCTTCAGCGCTCCGGAAAAAGCTGTAGCCATCAACGACGCGCTTTAGCGCCGGGGCCTAGCAAATGTCGGCCTTAGGTGGGAACCCGGCATTCATGCGCAACTGCAGCCAGGAGGGAGCCCCGCACTTACGCGGCGAAGCCCTTGCAGCCGCGAGGGAGCCTCCGCATTCGCAAATCCTTTGCGGCCGGGTGGGAGCCTCCGCCCGCCATCATTCTGGCGGGCGGGGGAAGGAGCGCTCCAGCGCTCCGGAAAAAGCTGTCGCCATCAACGACGCGCTTTAGCGCTGGCATCCGAAGCAAAATGCAAAACGGGGAACCTGGCGGCTCCCCGTTTCGCTATCTCTGAAGGCCGAGGCATCACAGGTCAGGGCTGATGATTCAGCCCTGCGATACATAAGATGCCCTCGGTTTCGCACCGCAAAAGCGGTGTGCAATTTTCAGTCAGCAATCGTCGCCCGGTGGAGTCATTCTCCCTCCAAGCTGATTCATTGCTATCTCGACTTGTACGCCCCTGCGCCCGCGATTGCAAGCGCAAAACGCAATCGAGCCGTACTGGCTAAATCCCGGCATAGCCAAGGCCCTGCCGAGAAAAGCTGTTCCATAGTCCGAGGCTAACCACAGAGGGACGATTCATCGCGCATGGCCCTCGACCTGAACGAACCCCTATGGTAGGATATTCCTACTTGGAGTAATATATGGCTACGCGGCAAGCGACACTCGAATATCTGACCACTACCAAGATCGGCGAGAAGGGACAACTCACTGTCCCAAAACAATTCCGCGAGGATCTCGGACTGGGAACCGGCGCGCCCTTTGCTGTGTTGCGTCTGGGCGACGGTCTCGTGCTGCTCCCCGAGCAGCAGCGTTTCGACCACCTCTGCGCCAAAATCGCGGCTGCGCTCACGCGCGCAGGCGCGACTCCTGATGCGATTCTCGCGACGCTGCCCGAGGCACGCGAGCGCATCTTCGCTCGCCGCTACACGACCTCAGCGTCTCGCGAAAAGGCCTCGCAGCGTCGCGCTCGAACCCGCCGCAGTAAGTGACGCGCCAAAGTCGAATCCGTCTATTCCTGGATTCAAATGTGCTCACTGGCGGGATTTTTTCTCCGTGGGGCCTCGATAAAGCCGTACTGTCGCTGTGCGCCGCCCGAGTCTGTCGTCTGGTTCTCGCACACATCGTCCGCGATGAGGTGGAAGAGAATCTTCTGATCCATGCGGAAAGGCTCGGTTCACGCGAGGCCGACGAGCTGATTGAAGACTACCACCGCTTGATAGAACTCACGAAGCCGGAGACAGTTGCCTATCCCAGCGAGGCCCTCGTGCGCTCGAATCGACATCTCATCCGGCATGCCGCGGACGTTCCGGTGCTGCTCTCGGCTATGGCCAGCAAGCCAGACTGGCTGCTGACACATAACACGCGGCATTTCACGTCGACCGTTTCCAGACGAGCCGGCGTCCGCATTGCCAATCCTGCAGATTTTTTTCGAATCCTGACGTCGCTTCTGCAATAAAAAGAAACGTCGGGCCGCCCCGCCCCAGCCTTTTTCGACGGTAGGATTTTGTCGTGAGCGAAGCCGCGATTAATGTGACTTGATCGAATCCGGCGTCGGAAACCTCAACGCGGAAGCGATGACTGCGATTTTCCATGCTGCCCCGATGTGATGCATCAGGTAAGCGATAGGCACTCGGTCGAGCTCTGCACCGGTGGACCGATACCGTACGGCCACTCCCCGCACCAGAGCCGCAGTTTCAGTAAGGCTCGTGAACTGAGGCTCGCCAAACTCACTGCGTTGAAAATTCTTGCTTCTTAACATCTCGAATGTCGGCCCCAACACCTTCGCGAGATCCTCTCGATTCGCAACCGCAAACGTGCCCTGGAACCCAACGAACATGCACGGCAGGGCAAAGAAAGGGACACAAGTGTCCAAATCTAAGGTGCTGAACGCTTTGTAGTATTGGTGAATGGCATCAAGCGCGTCCTTCATTCCGTCATCCTAGCATCCCGTTCGAACCCTGTCGCCCGTGCTTGCAGGAGCACCTACCCAGCACTTCACTTTTCGTCCCCGTTTTGAGTTTTCCCTACAGCGACCGCTGTATTGCCGCGCTTGTGCAGCCTCGCCAGACTGCCAGCGAGGTCCTGAGGGCGGCGTGGAGAAGGAGAAAAAGCCGAGAGCGTCCCATCTGACGATAGGATGTCTGGTCTATCACCGGATGGATCAAATCGATTTCACAGGCCCTTTTGAAGTCCTGTCGCGCATACCCAATTCGTCTGTGCATGTGATTGGAAAAGAGAAGTCCGCGGTGCGCGATGTGATGGGTTTGATCCTGACGCCGGAGATGACCATCCAAGAGTCTCCGCAACTCGATCTATTGCTCGTGCCGGGTGGGCTGGGCCAGCAGGCGTTGATGGAGGATCAAGAAGTCCTGTCGTTCATTAAGAATCAGGCAGACTCGGGCCGTTATGTTTTTTCGGTCTGCACCGGGGCGCTTCTCTGCGGGGCGGCTGGCATTCTTCGTGGCCGACGCGCCACCACGCATTGGGCCGCCCACAATTTGCTGCCCTATTACGGAGCGATCGCAGTCAAGTCGCGAGTCGTGATCGACGGGAACTACATAAGCACTGCAGGAGTGACCGCAGGCCTGGATGGTTCCTTGAAGCTGGCATCTATTCTGAGAAGTGACGCAGTCGCCGAGGTAATCCAACTCGGCATCGAGTACGCGCCAGAGCCCCCGTTTCACAGCGGAACGCCAGAAACGGCGTCACCAGAAGTGATCCGCGCCTTTTTCGAAAACTACGGCTCCGTAAAAAAGTCACGCGAGGACGAAGCGCAACGGCTCGCAACCAAACTCGGCGTGACAGTAAGGCAGAGTTCATCAACAGCATCGAAGCACTAAGCGCTGCCACGCAAGCACTAGGCGCCATCGGAACATTTCTGAAGAGCTAGCTGGCGAAATGAATCAGCCACTCTGGCCTCATTTTCAGCCGACAAACATCGCCCGAACCATCTGCTCACCGGGCAGATCCTCATAGCTGGTTGTTCGCCGCCCTCCGACAGGTGGGAGCGCACTGATAGGTTGGGAGCCCTCCGATAGGTGGGGCCCCTGCTTCAGCAGGGGGGAAGCTGGACTTCAGTCCAGCGGAAACGGAGCACGAGCAAATAGATTCGGCTTTAGCCGCGGGGGTGCCATCGGAATCAGCGCCCAGCAGACATTTTCGCAGTACGCAACCGCGCTGGCGCCACCACCGTCTCGACCAGTCCGGTGGCCACATCATAGACAAGGCCGGAAACGATCCATTCTCCCGGCAATGCGGGAATCGCCCGAAGCAAGGCAACGTCCCCGGCAACCGCCGCGCGGGGATCACTGACCGCCTTCACCTTCAGTTCCTCGTCCGGTACTTGAAAATAGCGCGTCAGCATTGCAGGATCGCCAGGAAGGCGCGTAATGCCACAATCGGTATGCTGCAGAACGATGATGTGAAATTCCCCGCCACCTCCGGGAATCGCTCCGGCAACCTCACCGATGCGCCCCAGCAGACCCAACTGCTCCAGCAACCCTGGCGTCACGCGGCCGCCGATATTACGTATCACCACCGCTTCGCCGGGCTTAATTCCCAGCACATGAGCCGGGTCCACACGCATATCCGCGCAACCGATGATGATTGCCTTCACATTCGGCAACGCCCGCGGCAGCGAGGGCATGAGCGCCCCCGCAGCAGCCTGGCGAGCGGCAAATTCTTTATTCCGTTCTAAGAGAGAGTCAAAGGTGCTCATGAATCCCTCAATCACAGTGATGCTAGTATTGATGAATCGGTGTCAGCAAGCCGTCGGCGGACAAATAACACAACAGCGGAATACCCCCTCTTGTCCCACAGCTTAGCGAAGAAAAATCGAATCCAAACAATCGGGACACTCAAATATTGTTGCCGTGCGTAAGTGCTTGAAAACAAGGCAGCGGCGCAAAAACAATCGGGACACTCCCCCATCCCGCGAAATGTTCCAAAGCAATTTTTCTCGAAAAAAATTAGAAATCGCAGGCGAATAACAGGCGAATGTACTTCGTTCGGGGTTAACGCGCGGAAACCGGAGAAGAGCTACTTCAAGAACAGCGCCTCGCGGATCTGGTCGCGGCCTACGAAGGACTTCGACGAGCGGAACTTGCCGAATAAATCGAGGATTTCGCGATTCTGGAAGACGCGCACGTGCGGCGCCAGCGGCGGCGTCGGCAGCACTTCGAGCGTCTGGTTTTCTAGGATGCGGTAGCGCGAGTAGTGATCCGGCGTGCGGCTGTGGAACAGCGAGAGCACTAACCCGCCGGGGCGCAAAATGTCGTGCAGGCGCGAGACCACGCGGGCCAGCAGCTCCGGCTCCATATAATCGAACAAATCCCAGGCCAGCACGCCGTGAAAACTTTCCGGCGGATACTGCAGCATATCTTCCAAGAATCTGGCCGCCAGCGCATCGGGCGAAGGAAACTCGCCGTCCTTGCTCAACAAAACTTTGCGCCGGCGCTCCTCTTCGGTATTCATGAAATCGCGCCAGGAGCGCAGGAAATCTTCGGTCGTGACGCGAAAGCCTTTCTCAATGAAAAAATTGAGAGTGTTCTGAGAAACCTGGCCAAGATCGAGCAGCTTGCCGCGTCCGGCATCGCTCAACAGCCACAGGAATTCCTTTAGTCCATTGGAAGTGCGGGTAGGAACGGCGGCGGGCGCGGCGGCGGTCTTGGGGCCGGGGGCTGCCGCAGCAGCGGGCATGGCGGAGCGCGTCTTAAGTTGCCAGTTCATTCCCCAGGTCAGCACCATCGGTTTCTCCGTCCCCCGAGTCCTTGGAAAATCGAAACGCCCAGCGTAGCGCCGGCTCGACGGCGGTTACGCGTCCCAAGACTCAACTATCGGAAAAACCGTGAAAAAGTTCAGCCGCGAACCCGGACGGGGCTGGGGCCAAGTCCAAAGAAGGGGCTCAACCAAGCTCGCTACTGGAATATAGTACAGGGACTGGACAGTGTAAACGCAAAGCTGCACTAGCGAAGCTTATAAGGTACTTAGCGTAGATTTACGGGCGAAGATAAGACGAAAGGTGCCGGCAGAATCGCTGCTCCTGCCGTAGTCGGTTCGGTGCGCCGAACCTCCCACATGGCAACGACATAGCCGACAAGCTCGTGGAAGAACAGCTTTAGTCCCAGGCGGCTCTGCCACCACGTGTCCGGATTGTAATCGGCATCGGGTGCGGCGATTACGCGCACTTCGATGCCGGCCGGGAACATGCGCGAGGCGATGAAGGAGGTGCGGCGCGTGTGGTAGTTCGAGGTGACGATCAGCAGCTTGCGCCAATTTTTTTGCATCGCCAGGCGGCGGAGCACGTCAATTTCGTCGCGAGTGTTTTCGGCGCGGTGCGTTACCTTGAGGATGGCATCCTGCGGCACGCCGCGGTCGCGCAGATCGTGCTCCATGAAATCCGCTACGCTGGCGTAGGAGCGCAGGAAGCGGCCGCTAGCTACGATTCGCGGGGCCCAGCCGGCGTTCAGCAATTCTGCAGCGCGGGCGGCGCGATCGCCGTTGTAGTTGTCATCTCCGAGAATCACGATTGCGTCCGAGCGCACGGGATTCTCGTCCACGATCCAGACTCGCCCGCACAGGCGCAAGAGCGGATGCCGAGCGACATAGATCACGCCGATCAACACCACCAGAAAGATCAGGAAAATGCCCTTGCTGATGATGCCACCGCGCTGTGAACTGGCTGATCGTTGGCCGCGCGGCGAGCGGAGATTCATGGGCCCGGATCGATCTTGCGCAGGCGTTCGGCTGCATCTTCCGGCAAACGGCCGTTGAAATAGACTTCCTTGATGCTGTAGGACTTGCTGCGCGATTCGACGATGGGCAGGATTTCGAAATGCCAGTGATAATCTCCGGCGATGGTTTTCCAATATTCGCTTAGCTCGCCCTTGGTTTGCAGGGTATTCGGAGAGGTGTGCACCACCATGTGGTAGCCCTCACAAACTTGCATCAGGCGCCGCAGCGTGCGCCCGAGCAGTGTAGCCAGATTGCGGCGGTTCTCCGTGGCAACCAGGGTCTCGAACTGGTGATTGTGGGTGCGCGGCTGCAGCCAGACTTCGAAAGGCACGCGCGAAGCGTAGGGGCAATAGGCCGCGTAATCCCCGACCGTATCCACCATGCGCACTTTCTGGCGTTCTTCCTGCCTGAGGATGTCGCAGAAAACGCAGCGTTCTTTATCGCGGAACCATTCGCGGGCGGCGCGCAGTTCGTAGAGGATTCGCCGCGGAACGAACGTGGTGGCAGTCACCTGTGAATGGGAGTGCGACCATTCGGCGCCGGCTAAAGCGCCGCGATTCTTGAATACTGTGACGTACTTGAAGCGCGGGTCGCGCTTGAGATCCGCGATGCGCACCGCATAGGCGTCCAGAATGGCGTGAATTTCATCGTCGCTCATCTCGCTCATGGTGCGATTGTGTAGCGGAGTTTCGATGATGATTTCGTGCGCGCCGACCGGCGCCATGCGATCGTAAATGCCTTCGGCGGAGCGTTGCGTATCGCCTTCGATGTGGTATAGCGGGCGCATGTGCGGAATGACGCACACCTGCCACTTCTGCGCGTCCGGAAACTGCAGCAGGGGTTTCGCTTGGGTCAAGTTCGCCGGGCAAAGCGGGCAGGGATCATCGGGCACGCGCGCCTGGTCCGACGGCCCAACGACTACCCAGCTTCTGGTGATTGGATCTTTACGCAGTTCCATGCAATCGCCTAAGCACCTCGTAGGAAGGGCAAGAAAAACCGATCCCAGGTATCCGCCGTTCCGGCGCCGAGATCCGTTCGGACCGCGCCACAGCGCCCGATTTTCGCGCGGGCCTCGGTGAATGGGCGCGAAAATCGGGCTGCGCAGTCCTCAGGATGACAGCGCTTTCTTTGGACGCGAAACGATCCAACAGAACCATTCCGATTTCCGTTCTCTGATTTCAATCTTCCAAATTCGCATCCGCACACACCCCGGCCCGACATCTCAAACTCGCTACTCATATTTTTCGTGGAATGTTGGGCGTTGGTTCATCTACCGCGTGTAATGCGCGGGCGTGGGCCCGACTTCCAGCCTATGGCGATCCCAGATCGCGCCTTCGCGGCTATAGGCTGCCAGCTCGAAATCCTGGGTAAGTTCCAGGCAATCGGTGGGGCAGGCGTCTTCGCAGAGGCCGCAGAACATGCAGCGCGAGGTATCGTAAGTGAAAGTCGTGAGCACTTTGCGGCGCGTGGCATCGTCGCGCTGCCAGCCCACCACGATCAGGTTCTCCGGGCACGCCAAGGCGCAGAGATTGCAGGAGATGCACAGCGATTCGCCAGTCTCGGGATTGATATTTAGCCGCGGGGCGCCGCGGTAGCGTTCCGCGACCATGGGCCGCTCGAGCGGATATTGCTCGGTGTAAATATTCTTGGGAGCCTGGTAACGGAAGGTGACCCACATGCCCTTGAGCAGGTCCACCATGAAAATGCGACGCAGCAAATCCTTCATCGTGAACGTAGTGTGCCGTCCCGAAACCAGGATGTCAAGGCAAGTAGCGCCGGGCCTCGCAGCGTATCGCCGGCAGCTTGCCGGCGTTTTTGACTTTCTCGGGCGGTGCTGCAACGCTGGTTCGAGCGCCTTGGTCGCCATGGCGTTTCTCGATTCGTGCAGCGCTTGCAGAAAAGTAAGACAACCAAGCTTTGCGCAGTTAGCGTTTGTACGGGACTTCGCAGTCTTGCTCCTTGCGTCAGAAAGACGCCGGCAAGCTGCCGGCGTTACGAACGGCTCTCGGTGATACTCTTTGCGCTTATGAACGAAGCTTGCCACGACAATACCGCCTGGATGCAAATCGCGCTCGAGGAGGCGCGCGACGCGGCTGCGAACGGCGAGGTGCCGATCGGCGCGGTGATCGTCATGGACGAGCGCATCATCGCACGAGCCGGCAATCGCACCATTCGCGATTGCGATCCTACGGCGCACGCGGAGATTGTTGCGCTGCGACTCGCCGCCAAAGCCATTGGTAACTATCGCCTGACCGAGGCTACTCTTTACGTCACCGTCGAACCCTGCGCCATGTGCGCGGGGGCCATGATTCAGGCGCGAATTCCGCGCCTGGTTTACGGCGCCGATGATCCTAAAGGCGGAGCGGTGCGGACTTGCTTTCAGCTCCTGGACAATCCGCAGCTTAATCACAGAATCGAGTTCACGCCCGGCGTGGGGGCGGCGGAAGCGGTGGCTCTGCTACAGAGCTTCTTTGCAGAGCGGCGGTAGGCCTGGGTGGTTGCGGGTGGCCATCGCTGCTCGCGGCGCTTTGCAGGGTCACGCTCCCTTGGGACTTTGCGCGGAGATAGGCTTTTGAGGGATTCTCGCGGTTGCTTCGCGCGGTCCGCGTGTGTGCGTTGCTTGTGGGGAAATTTTTATTCGTGAGATGCCGGCAGAGACGCCGGCGCTGCTGGCGGCAGGCTCCCCAGGCTTATGGCTAAGGCTCGCAGGCGGGCGTTGAGACGCGTGCATGTGTCTGCTAATCTAGCGTTCTCGCTGCGGAGAGGTGTCTGAGCGGTTGAAAGAGCTCGCCTCGAAAGCGAGTGTCCTGGCAAAACCGGGACCGTGGGTTCGAATCCCACCCTCTCCGCCATTTCAATCCAAAAGCGCTTAACGACATTTGTTGGTCGGATCGCCTTCAGCAACCATTAACTGCATGACGTGCCGTTCCTGCGGCCCGGGGACGATGCCGGTCAGTTCTGCCTCGATTACGACTTCCGCGTGCTGATTTTTGAAGACGGCTTCGGCTTTGGCTCGATTACGCGCATCCAGTTCGGTGATGGTGAGGCGACATTCAATCTTGTCGCCGAAATAGACAGGCTTCTTGAAGCGAAAATTCATTGCCGACGCCAGCCAGCCGATTTGCCCGCCGATTTCGGTTACCAGGCTGGCGACCAGGAGGCCGTGGCAAATCGGAGCGCGAAATTTTTCCGCTTCTGCGAAGCGTTGGTCAAAATGCACGGGGTTATAGTCGCGGCTGATATCTGCGAAAGCGAGCGAGTCCTGTTCGGTGAAGGTGCGCGAAACGGTGAAGGAATCGCCTGCTTTCAAACCTGCAATCGCTTTTTCGCGGATGTATGACATAGGGTGCGGCATAAGCTCCGCCCTCCTCTACGGTGCAGGGGAGCTTTCTATAGGGAGATCTCCCAGGTCTCGGCGACAAGATCCTTGCTGAAGCTGTGATGCCGTTTCTGTCCCACCACGCGAAATCCTGCCTTTTTGTAAATGTGGCGCGCAGCATCGAGCTCACTTTGCGTCCACAACACCATTTTCTTGTATCCCACCTGGCGCGCGAATCGCAGACATTCCGCCACGAGGCGCGAACCGATGCCTAATCCGCGCGCGGATGGCTCGACGTAGAGCAAGCGCAATTTGGATGCGTTCTTCGTCTTCGCCACCAGAAACACGGAGCCGACGATTTCGCCGTCTTTTTCGGCGATCCAGCACCTCTCCCGTTTGGAATCGTAATGCTGGATGAATTTCGCCACGATTTCCGCGCACAACGCTTCGAACCGATCGTCGTAGCCGTATTCCTGCGCATAAAGCAGACCCTGGCGGTGCACGATCCAGCCCATGTCGCCAGGCTGGTGCGGGCGAAGCAAGTACGGCGCTTTGGCTTCCTGCTCCGACTTCGCGGTTGGCGCCAGGAATTTCTCGATGGTGTGCATTGCGGCGATCAATTCGCGCTGTCCATTCTCGGAAATTCTCGCGAGCATGGCGCCGACCTGCTGATTGGAGCGCGCCTCCAGAGGAGTGAACTGGCGGCGACCGGCATCGGTAAGCGCCAGCAGGCTCTGACGGCCGTCGTCTTGCGAAGGCGACTTCTCGATGAATCCCCGCTTTTCAAAGGCGCTGAGAATGCGGCTGAGATATCCGGCATCGAGGCCCAGGGCGGTTCCCACGGCCGTGGCTGTGGGCTTGTCGCGGTGTGCAAGCTCATAGAGCACCCGGCCTTCGGTGAGGGAAAAGGGGCTGTCGAGGAAAGCTTCGTGCAAGACGCCGATTTCGCGGGTGTAGAAGCGGTTGAAACGGCGCACGGTTTCGACGCGGGCGGCACGATTGCTCTGGGGCATAGTGCGAGCCTCCCCGGCAGCGGACAACTGGGTGACAGCGTCACATATATAGTTGACGGAGTCAAGTACATTGATTTCCGGGCGCAGGCGGTAGATGTTGCGGAACTACGTACTCTGGCGACTCCGCGAAACTGGCTGTTTGTGACGAGGGTCACAAATCGTGGCCAAATCTCGTGTTAAACTGCGGCCCGGTTACATCGCAACTGATCTCCCGGCCCTGATCTTGGCCCTAATGCACCACATTTAGTTGTCCGATAATTCTTTCAAGGGCGCTCATTGGCGACGGTACACGAACACGAATCGGATAATCCGAAGCGCCGTCATTTCGTGGAGATGTTTCTCGGGACGGGGATCGTGGCATCTCTCGCATCGTTCCTCTACCCGGTCCTGCGCTATTTGATTCCGCCGCCGTCGGCCGAACTTTCGAGCGACACGGTGTTGGCCGGAAAAATCGGCGAATTGAAGCCCAACACCGGCAAGATTTTCCGCTTCGGCAGCCGGCCTGCGCTGCTCGTCCTAACTTCCGACGGCAAATACCACGCGATGTCGGGCGTCTGCACGCATTTGGGCTGCACGGTGCAATACCGCAGTGATCTTCACAATGTCTGGTGCGCGTGCCACAACGGGATGTACGACCTCACCGGCCGCAATTTGAGTGGTCCGCCGCCGCGTCCGCTCGAGGATTACGATGTTTTCGTCAAGGGCGATGAGATTTACGTGCAGCGTCCGCGGAATTCGTAGATGAGCGCGCTCGCGAAAACGTACGCATGGCTTGACGATCACTTCGGCGTCAACGAGATCGTCGCCTTCCTGCGCCATAAAACGGTCCCGATTCACCGCTTCTCGTATTTCTATTTCCTCGGCGGCATGACGCTCTTTCTTTTCGGCATCCAGGTCGTCACCGGCATTCTGCTGCTGCTTTATTACCGTCCCACGCCGGCCGACGCATTCGAGAGCGTGCAATACATCATGACGCAGGTGCGTTTCGGCTGGTTGATCCGCTCGATTCATTCGTGGAGCGCGAACCTGATGATTCTGACCGCCTTCGCGCACATGTTCAGCGTGTTTTTCCTAAAGTCTTATCGCAAGCCGCGCGAGCTGACTTGGCTTAGCGGCATCGCGCTGCTGATCATCGTGCTGTGCTTCGGGTTCAGCGGCTATTTGTTGCCGTGGAATACGCTGTCGTTCTTCGCCACAAAGGTGGGCACGGACATTACCGGACAGGTTCCGGTCATCGGCAAATGGATGCTGACGCTGCTGCGCGGCGGCGAAGACGTGACTGCGGCGACGCTTACGCGTTTCTTTGGCTTTCACGTCGCGCTGCTGCCCGGACTTGCGACGTTGCTGGTGGGGCTGCACTTGCTGCTCGTACAGCGCTTCGGAATGAGCGTTCCGCCATCGGTGGAAGCGGAGTGGAGCGCGAAGCCTGCGCAGAAACGCGAACTTCCGTTCTTGCCGAATTTCCTCCTGCGCGAGCTCATGGCCTGGTATGTCGCGCTGGCGATTCTAGGTGGACTAGCCGCGTTCAAGCCTTGGGAACTCGGCATTAAGGCGGATCCGTTTGCTTCCGCGCCCGCGGGCATTCGTCCCGAGTGGTATTTCATGTTCATGTTTCAGACGCTGAAACTGTTGCCGGGAAAGATCGGCCCGATTCCGGGAGATTTGCTCGGCGTGGTGGGATTCGGCCTGGCTGCAGCGGCTTGGGCGCTACTTCCCTTCTTCGATCGCGGCGGTAATGGGCGCACCGCGCGATGGGTCGCTGGAGCCGGAGTGTTTGTGCTCGCTTATATCGTGGTGCTGACTGCTTATGGCTACCTGGCGAAATAATCTGCGCGGGCTGTGCGCCGCTGCTTTGCTGGTTGCCGGCGCGAGCCTGCTATTCGCAGCAGCGCCGCTGCACGCGCAGAGCAAGAACAGCTGTCTCGATTGCCATTCCAAGCAAACCGGCCCATTTCACGTGGACAGCGAAGAATTCGTGGCCAGCATTCACGCCCAGAAAGGGCTCACGTGCGCGAGTTGCCACGGCGGGGATCCTACGTCCGACGATCCCATGCGGGCGATGAGCCCCGCTGCCGGTTTTCGCGGGCACATTGATCGCAAGCAGATTCCCGAACTCTGCGCCAAGTGCCATTCTGACGCCGCTTATATGCGCAATTACAATCCGTCGGTGCGCACTGACCAATTCAGCCAGTATCAGACCAGCGTGCATGGCAGGCTATTCGCGAAAGGCGACACGAAAGCTGCGGTGTGCGTGGATTGTCACGGCGTCCACGATATTCAGCCGCCCAGCGATCAGCGCTCGAGAGTCCATCCGCTGAACGTGGCGCAGACCTGCGCTCGCTGCCATGCCGATGCCGATTACATGAAACCCTACGGCATCGCCACTGGCCAGTTTGCGGATTATTCCGCGAGCGTACATCACGACGCGCTTGCGGTTCGCGGGGACTTGAGCGCGCCGACGTGCTCGACCTGCCATGGCAGCCACGGGGCTGCGCCGCCGGGCGTCGATTCAGTGGCGCGCGTCTGCTCCACGTGCCATGTGTTTCAGGCGCAATTATTCGATTCCGGGCCGCACAAAGATGCTTTTGGCTCCATGGGACTTCCCGGCTGCGTGACTTGCCATTCCAACCATCGCGTGCTGCATCCCACCGACGCGATGATTGGCACGGCGCAAGGTGCGGTGTGCATGAATTGCCATGTCGAGGGCGATAAGGGTTCCGAGACCGCAAAAGCGCTGCACGATGACTTGGTGAATCTGGATTCATCGATTGCCCGATCCGGTGAACTGCTTGACCGCGCTGAACGGGCCGGCGTAGAAGTTGGCGAGGCG
>CAVVLE010000022.1:0-44124 GCA_963748865.1 uncultured Acidobacteriota bacterium
GAGGCGCTGAATAGCGGCGAGATTGATGTGGGATTTTTGCGGCCGCCGGTGGATCAGGTGCATTTGGATTGCTACCGGTTATTTGAGGAAGAGTTTGTGGCGGTGCTGCCCAAGTCGCATCGCTTTGCCAAGCGGCGCGTTTTGAAATTGAAAGATGTGGCGGATGAGCCGCTGATTATTTTTGACCGCGGTTTTTCTTCGGGGCTTTACGACAAGATTCTGGGTCTGTACAGCCGGCAGGGATTGACGCCGCATTTGACGTTGACGCATGTGGAGGCGCATGAGGAGGCCGGAGCAATCATGATTGCTTCAGGCAAGGGGATATTTGTGGGGGCTGGAGCTACGGTGAATCGGTCAGTGGCTGGGTTGGAGTTGGCATACATTCCTTTGGATGAGCCGGAGGCCCGGGTTGATGTTTATGCGGCTTGGAGGAAGGGTGAGGATTCGGCGGTTACGATTTCGTTTTTGGAATCGGTGCGGCGGGTTTTTAAAGTTGGGGGGCAGAGAAAAAGGACGGCGAAGGGTTGAGATAGCCGTTGGATTGAACAGCGAGATCGTTGTGGGCTGCGCGGTGGGGATGACGCCGGCGGGCGGAGCAAGTCCCGCCCCTACGAACGGCCTGCGGCGCGCGTGAGTTGAGGTTGTTGTTATCGTTGGGCGGGTTTTTATTGATATAGAAGGTTAGCGTCAGTGGCGATTGCTGCTAGTTCGGTTAGCTGGCTTGGCGGGCCTTGCACTGCGAAGCGGCGATGATAGAGGAGCAGGGCGCGTAGGCCGGCTAGTTCTTCGCCGCCGCCGGCTCGGCCCGGGCCGCCGTGTAGGCAACTGGGAACTACGTTGCCGTGGCCGGTGTGTTGGCCGCCTACGCTGGAATCCACCACCACGATCCTTCCGTGCATGTCGCCGATTCCCAGGATTACTTCCCGCACGAAATCTGCATCATTTGAAAAAATTGAGGCTACCAGCGAGCCTAGCCCGCGGCGGGCTATGGCTATTAGATTTTCCGGGCTGTCGTAGGCTACTAGAGTTGCTGCCGGGCCGAAGACTTCTACGTCGTGGACGTATTTTGCTTCCAGGCCGTCGTTGCAGACCAGCAGCGTTGGTTGGACGAAGGCGGATTTTGCGCGATCGGCTTCCAGAGGTTGAAAGGCTTCGTCGCCGCCGAAGGCTACTGAACATTCTTCTTTTAGTTTGCGCAGGCCTTCGTAGCACGCTGCTTGCTGGGCTTTGTTCACTACCGGGCCAATTTTCATTTCCGGGTTGCGCGGGTTGCCTACTTTCGTTGTGCTGAGACGCGCGGCGATGGCTTCGCTTGCGGCTTTGAGATTTGCGCGGGGCACCAAGACGCGGCGGATGGCGGTACATTTTTGGCCGGCTTTTATGGTCATCTCACGGACTACTTCCTTGACGAGCAGATCGAAAAGGTCGCTGCCTGGGGCTGCGTCGGGGCCGAGGACGGCAGAATTGATGCTGTCGGCTTCGACATTTACGCGCACGGAGCGGCGCAGGATATTGGCGTGCGAACGGATGCGTGCGGCGGTGTCGGCGCTGCCGGTGAAGGAGACGGTATCGCCTTCGCGAACGTGATCGAGGAGATCGCGGGCGGAGCCGCAGAGAATTGAGATTGAGCCTTCAGGCAGGATTGCGGATTTGACGATGTCTTCGACCATGTTGTGAGTTAGCCAGGCGGTGGGCGAGGCGGGTTTGACTACGATAGGCACGCCGGAAAGCAACGCCGGGGCGGCTTTTTCGCAGAGGCCCCAGGCGGGAAAATTGAAGGCGTTGATGAAGACGGCGGCGCCTTTGGAGGGTTCCAGGAAATGTTGCGCCGAAAAAATGTTGGTTTTGGAGAGCGGGAGGACTGCGCCTTCTTTCAGGATTTTGCCTTCGCCTAGCGGGCGGCCGATTTTGGCAAAGAATTTCATGGTGTAAAGGGCGCCATCTACGTCGAAGGAGGCGTCGGCTTGATTGGCGCCTGAATTCAGAAGAGAGATGCGGAAGTATTCGTCGCGATTGGCGGTTAGGACGTCGCCGATTTTGGCTAGCAAGTCGGCCCGCTGGCCGTAAGTCATCGATTGAAGAGCGGGGACGCCCTGTTGGCGGGCGTAGTCCAGGGCGGCGCGGACATCGATTTCTTGGGAGGAGATGCGGGCTAGTTCGTCGCCGGTCACGGGATCGATTAGCGCGTCGCCTGGGCCGGCGCCTTCTTTCCATTGGCCGGTGACGTAGTTGGCTAGCTTCATTGGATTCCTCCATCGTTCAGCGGAAATATCATACTGCAAGGATGACGTTCGAGGTTGTAGTCGACGCCGCAGTGGGGTTGACATCGAGCGGGCGGAGCAAGCCCCCGCCGCTACGGCGAAGATTTTTCGGCGTCGGACGATGTGCGAGTGTAGGTGTGCTATGCGCTAGGCGGAGAGCATCTCGCGCCGGGATTCGGCTGGGAGAATCTGGTCTTCGTGCTGCGGCGTGGCTACCTTGGCGCAGTGGACCTGGCGGGCCAGGCCGAGTTTTTTCATCAGCCAGATGCCGTACCAATTGAAATCGACTTCGTACCACCTTAGGCCGTGGCGAGCTGAGACTGGATGCGCGTGATGATTGTTGTGCCAGCCTTCGCCCCAGGTGACCAACGCGACCCACCAACTATTCGTGGAAAGATCGCGGGTTTCGAAGCGGCGCGAGCCCCAGGAATGGGTGGCGGAATTTACGAGCCAGGTGGCGTGCAGGCCGATCACTGTGCGCAGGAAGATGCCCCAGAAAACGAACGGCCAGCCACCGACGGCGAGAAGCAGGACGCCGAGCGCAATTATGGGAACGTAATTATACTTGGTGATCCAGACGTGAAATTTGTCCTTGGCCAGATCGGGGACGTATTGGGCCAGCGTGGTCGTGTCGTGATGCATGGACTTGCCGACGAGGATCCAGCCGACGTGCGCCCACCACTTGCCGTCAATCGGGGAGTGCGGATCGCCGGCGTGATCGGAGAAACGGTGGTGGATGCGGTGCGTGGCGACCCAGAAGATGGGACCGCCTTCAAGCGAGAGGGTGGCGAAAACGGTGAGAACGTATTCGACCCACTTGGGCGTTTTGTAGCCGCGGTGGGTGAGAAGCCGGTGATAGCCAATACCAATACCGAGGCTGGTGGAGAGCCACCAGAGGAAAATTGCTACGAAGAATGCCTTCCAGGTGAAAAAGAAAATAGCGGCGAGAGCGCCCAAATGGAACAGCACCATGAAGGTGGTGGTGATCCAATTGATGCCGTTCTCTTTGCCTTGAGTCTGAGGCAGAACGTTAGTGCGCATATTCGTCATGGGTTCCGTCCGTGATTTTCGCTAATTGCGGCAAGCAATTCAGGGGCTTAAGCCACAGCGCAGAATCCATGTGCAGTGGGATGAGGCCATGCGTAGTGTACCGCGAATGCGTCGAAAGCACCAGAATAGTTTTTGCCAAAGTTACATGTGGTTAACCGATTGAGGCACGAGTTGCGTGTGGTTAACCGATTGAGGTACGAGCCTGCGCTTCCGATTCCGGATTTGCGCGCGTATGCTTTAAATCGGCCGCGGGCGTAGGCGGTCGTTGCTCGATTCACCGCTGTCTTCTTTCTGAGTCGAGCGCGAGAGGGAGTTAGTTATCGTGGCAGCCAGAACGATAAGAACTGGCCCGTTGGGGAGTGCTGGAGTTTTCGCTGTGTTTGCGCTTGCTGGAGCGGTCCTTGCTGCGCAAGAGACGCCGGCCCCGCACGACATGGGACAGATGAATAAAGGCGCGGACCACGGCGGGTTCATGCAGGAAGGCATGCATCATGCCGTCGCGAAAGGCATCACATTGAACGAGGACGTCGATGCGGCGGGGCGCGTGGTGACGTTGCGCGAAGGGCCGATGACTTTGCCGGCGCATACCAGCCATATGAAAATGCCGCAGCCGCCGGATGAGATTTGGGTGGTTCCGTTTGATGGCTGGTTGCTGGCGTACCATCCTCAGTTGGTGGATGCGGCGGGCAATGCGGTGCCGGGGCGAGTGCTGCATCACACGGCGTTTTGGAACGTAGATCGCTCCGATTTTCTTTGCCCTAATAAGGAAGAACACATTTTTGGAGCGGGAAGCGAGATGACAGATTGGGGGCAGGTGCCGGGATTCGGGTACCGCGTGCAGAAAGGCGATCGGATTCGCGTCGAGACTATGGTTTACAACCCTACGAACATCTCTTACGACCGCGTCTATCTGCAGGTTCGAATTTCGTACCAGCCTGCGGACGCGGCGGAGATTCGTGATGTCTATCCGGCGTGGATGGATGTTCAGTCTTGCCGCGATTCGAGCTATGACCTGCCGGCTGGCGAGAGTGTTAAATCCGGGAGCGTGGCGGTGAATTATAGCGGGGTGCTGATCGGCGTCGGCGGGCATCTGCATGATTATGGCCGGCAACTGGTGCTGCAGGATGTCACGAAGAACGAGACGGTCGCGACGCTTGATGCGCGCGTTGACGCCAGCGGACTACTGCTCGGACTTCCCGTGGTGATGTTTACGGATCGCGGAGGCTATCGTCTTAATAGGGGCGATCAACTGGAGATTACGGCGAAATATGACAACGTGTCCGGCAAAGACTTGCGGTGGAGAGCGATGGGGATCGTTGTCGGATACTTTGTGCCGGATGACGAAGCGAGCATGACGTCGCTGCGGCGTCCCAAGAAGTTAGAGGCGAAAGGTTCGAGCGAATGAAGCGCAAGCGCCGGCTTGAGTGAGTCCGAATCAGGGCTTTTCGTCTGCATGAGGATCTACTTCGTGCGGCCGCTCTCTACTTTCAACCTGTCGCTTGCACCGGCTTGCGCGGCGGCCAGGCGCGCGGTCAGCACTCGAAAGGGCGAGCAGGCTACGTAATCCATTCCTACCTCGTGGCAGAATTCGACGGATGACGGGTCGCCGCCGTGTTCGCCGCAAATTCCCACCTCGAGATTGGGGCGGGTTTTGCGTCCGCGTTCGATGCCGATGCGAACCAGTTCGCCTACTCCTTCGCGATCGATTACTGCGAAGGGATCCTGTTTGATAATCCCTTCGGCGAGATAGGTCGGCAGGATCTTGTTTACGTCGTCGCGCGAGAAGCCGAAAGTGGTCTGAGTGAGGTCATTGGTGCCGAAGCTGAAGAACTCAGCTTCTTTGGCGATTTCGCCCGCAATTAGTGCGGCTCGCGGCAGTTCGATCATGGTGCCCACCAAGTAGTGCACACTTGCTTTCTTTTCTTTGAAGACTTCTTCGGCTACCCGCCGAACGATGCCGCCCTGATTGGCCATTTCCTTCAACGTGGCCGTCAGCGGGATCATTACCTCCGCGTGGGGCTTGACTCCTTCTTTCGCTACGGCTACGGCCGCTTCGAAAATTGCGCGCGCTTGCATTTCGGTGATTTCGGGGTAGGTGATGCCGAGGCGGCAACCCCGATGTCCGAGCATGGGATTAAATTCGTGCAACTCCTCTACTCTGCGGAGCACGCTCTTCAGCTTTTTTAACTTCGGCGAGTTTGGCTTGGTTGCTTCGAGCACCGCGATTTCTACCATCAGGTCTTCGCGCTTGGGCAGGAATTCGTGCAGCGGGGGATCGAGAAGGCGAATGGTGACGGGCAGGCCGTCCATCACGCGGAAGAGGCCGATAAAATCGGCGCGCTGCATGGGCAGCAGTTTTTTCAGCGCGGCGCGGCGATCTTTCTCATTGTCCGCGAGAATCATGGCGCGCATGTGTGGAATGCGGTCTTCGGCGAAGAACATGTGCTCGGTGCGGCACAAGCCGATGCCTTCGGCGCCAAAGGCGCGCGCCTGGATGGCATCTCGGGGGATGTCGGCGTTGGCGCGGACGCCCAACTTGCGGAACGGCTCGGCCCAGCTCATGAATTTCGTGAGTTCGGGATCATCAGGGGTGGCGTCGAGAGTGTCGAGCTTGCCTTTGATTACGCGGCCGGTGGTTCCGTCGAGCGAAATCCAATCGCCCTCCCGGAATACCTGGCCCTTTGCGCGCATTTCGCGAGCTCGCTCGTTCACTTCGATGTCGCCCGCGCCTGCGACACAGCACTTGCCCATGCCGCGCGTGACTACCGCGGCGTGGCTGGTCATGCCGCCGCGCGAAGTAAGAATGCCTACGGCCACTTCCATGCCGTGTATATCTTCGGGAGTGGTTTCCGCTCGGACCAGGATGACTGGATTTTTCTTGCTGCCGTGGCCGGCCTTCTCCACCGCTTCGTCCGCGGTGAATACAATCTGCCCGACGGCAGCGCCCGGCGACGCCGGCAAGCCGGTGGCGAGAACTTCGACCTTCGCTTTCTTTTCATCCAATCGCGGGACCAGGAAATCGTAGAGCTGGTTGGGTTCGACGCGGAAGATCGCTTCTTCTTTGGTGATCAAGCCTTCATCCACCATCTGAATCGCAATGCGAACAGCTGCCAAACCTGTGCGCTTACCGTTGCGCGTCTGCAGCATGTACAGCTTGCCGTTCTGGATGGTGAATTCGAAATCCTGCATGTCGCGATAATGCTTTTCCAGGCGCGTGGTGATCTCGCGGAGCTGTTTGTAAACTTCAGGCATGATTTTCTGGAGTTCCAGAATCGGGACCGGGGTGCGGATTCCGGCGACGACATCTTCGCCCTGCGCATTCATCAAGAATTCGCCGTAAAACTCTTTCGAGCCGATGGCGGGATTGCGCGTGAACCCTACGCCGGTACCGCTGGTGTCACCCAGATTGCCGAAGACCATTGCTTGCACGTTGACGGCGGTCCCCAGCAAGTCATCAATATTGTTAATGCGCCGGTAAGTCTGTGCGCGCTGGTTGTTCCAGGAACGGAAGACGGCATCGCGGGCCATGACGAGCTGCTCGCGCGGGTCTTGGGGAAAATCGCGCCGGGCGTGCTTCTTAACCACTTTCTTGTATTCTTGAATTACTTCCCGAAGAGCGCGGGCATCGAGTTCCGTGTCGAGCTTGGCTTTTTTTTGTTTCTTCTTTTTTTCGAAGACTTCGTCGAACTCGGATTTGGGAATCTCGAGAACGACATTTCCGAACATTTGGATGAGACGCCGGTAAGAATCGTAAGCAAAACGGGGATTATTGCTTCGCCGCGCCAACGCTTCGACGCTCTGATCGTTGAGGCCGAGGTTGAGGATGGTGTCCATCATTCCCGGCATGGAGAATTTTGCACCGGAGCGCACGCTGACCAGCAGCGGGTTTTCACCGGTGCCCAGCTTCTGATTTTGCAGTTGCTCGAGGCGGCCGAGCGCGTCTTCCATCTGCTGCGTGACTTCCGGCGACGCTTTGCCGCCGCTGCGCATGTACTCGCGGCACGCCTCGGTCTGGATGGTGAAGCCGGGAGGCACCGGCAGTCCCGCATTGGTCATTTCGGCCAGGCCAGCGCCTTTGCCGCCTAATTCATACTTCATCGTGCCGTTACCATCGGCTTTGCCATCGGCGAAAAAATAGACGTATTTGACAGGGCTTACTGCGGCGGACTCTTGGTGCGTTTTATGAAGTGCGGAAGTACTCACGGATTTTTCCTTTTTGCGGAATTGAGTTAACTATCCAATCCTCATGCCCTTCGAGCCGATACTTTCTGCGAAGATCCTCGATGACGTCGAAACTCATGGCTCCCATCGAAAGGATATCGGAGGCTGGTTGCAAATTCCCTGCGGGCAGGCGGTGATCCCGACACTTCACTTCTTGGGTTCGTCCACGTTGCAGGCTTGTTCGACAGGCGCTGGGTCCGGCATATCAAAGTGCATAACGAGATGCGAACCGTCGTCATCATCTGCACTTATTTCAACGACGTGTCCGCGAAGGATTTTTTTCAGCGAATCTTTAGGAATGGAAGCAGAAGTCTTATTGTTCCCTGGCGACCACTTTTCTTTCTCTTCTTTCGCGTCGTCGAGGCGAAATTCGACAAATACTTTTGGGTAGTAGGACGTTCCGTGAATTTCTTCCGGCTCAACGTAGTCGATCTTGAAAGTCGTGCCTGCAAGAAGATTCGCGGATACGAATCTGCCCTTAGACCCGTGGGATCCCTTGCTGGGAATACACTCCACTACCAGAGCCGGACCATGGGTGACCTCGCCCTGCGGCGCCTTAAGGTATTTGCCCAGCAAGGTAAATTGCGTGTGCACAATTCCGTGAACAGCAGAGGTCACTTGCGATTTCCACGGTGGCGGCGGGGCCTGTTGTTGCGGCGCCTGCGCGAATGCAAATGACGCCGACGCGAGCGACACAAGGCAAATTAGACGGGCAGGTTTCATCGTCTCATCCTGTAAATGTCCGGCGGAACTGGAAACTTGGGCCGCGCGATTGTTCCGAGTACAACCGCGCCCGCCGAGCAGCCCCATACTAGCCAAGACAGTTCGGGACCGCAACCGGGTACGGACGGGATCTCTGCTACGGGTCAGCTAGGGTGGTGGTGAACTGTGCTTTGACTGCCCCGCGATAGACTTGTAGGATTTGCCGCGATACCGGAGGAGAAAAGCGATGCGGATGGGTTGGATGAGCGCGTGTGTGACGGTTGCCTTGGCGTGCTCCGCGTTCGGGCAGCAGCCGGCGGGCACAGGCCAGGGTGCCGGGGTGAAACAGTCGGGGCCATCTTCCACAGACGCTAACAAAACTGCCGCCAGTAAGGCAGCGGGCAGCGGCACGGCGGACAAAAAACTCGAAGATCTGCTCGAATCAAAAATCCAAGCATCGTGGGAAGCGTTCAAGAAGAAGGACAAAAAAGCATACGCGGAATTTCTCGCCGATGACTTCATGGCTGTGGAGGAGGACGGCAAAGGCGAACGGACCAAGACGCAAGTGCTTCGTGAAGTGGATGAGAGTGTGGTCCACGACTTCAGAGTGCAATTATTCCGGATGGATCGGATTTCTGCGGATGCAGTTCTGATGACTTACGAAAACTTCATTCAGTTCCCACCTGGCGCTGGTGTACGTTTTGAGCGAATCTTCATCAGCGAGATCTGGGTAAACCGCAACGGAGAATGGAAATCGTGGCGTTACCAGGCGACGAAGGTGAAGTAAGCGGTGCCTCGAAATTAAGAAAGAGCAGATCCCTCGCTGCGCTCGGGATGACAACGTCGAGACTCTTCTCCGCGGCCTGTAGAGCCGCACATACTTCTCGAAATATTTGGTGGATTCGCCCGGATAAACAAAGAGGAGCCCGTACCATCCGGCTGGGCTCCTCTTTTACGCTAGTGTTCCTTGGTGCCGTCAGTCGCGCGAGTACACTCCCACGCAACCGTCGGCTTGCTGCGATTGGCAGTTGGCGCTGCCGGAGGGCAGCGGCACGTAGATGTGATTGCTCTTAGGGTCGGCGGCCACGCTGTGAGCGTTGCCGTTGGTGGACACATTTTGCAGCCACTGGTGGGTCTTGGCGTCAATAACGCCAAGAACTGGGCCGGTGGGCATGTCTCTGGCGGCCAGATAGTAGCGATTGTCGCCGGAATTGTACCAGGTTTCGTCAACGAAGCCGACGTTGTTGATTGTAGTAATTACCTCTCCAGTTGTACCGTTGATGATCACGGTAGATGGTGCGAAGGCGCGTCCGTCGTGATCGGCACAACCGACCAAAACATCGGTGCCGGGCCCGAGACTTAAACCCGTGGGCATGCAATTGTAAATCGGGAAGCTGTTGATGACTGCGGGCACGAATCGAGTGGCACCGTTCACTGTGATAGGGTGGAGGGGATCGATCACATCCACGCTTCCTACCGTAATGTCGCCAGTCGCGTTCCCGTTCGTCAGGAGGAATGTACTTGTGGGGGGATAAAAAATCATCCCGCCAAGGCCCGCCGGGGCGATTGCACCAACGCAGCCCGCAGGCGTGCCTGGGCCGGGCGCGCAGAATACTCCTCCAACCTGCGTAGAGGTAGTTGCGGTGAGTTGCGGACCGTGATGGCAGGCAACATCCGGGTTGAAACCCGCTGCGTGGCCGGAAGCGCCGGACGGGACGGCCGGACCGGGCACACCGGGTGCCGGGCCGAAGAATTGCAGCGAAGGATCAGGGCACGGGAATGCCGGGGATCCGACGGGCCCATTCGCGCCGCCGTCGTCAATGAACACTGTATCGTCGTTTTGTGCCGCGGCGTCGTAGTAAATCTGACCGAGGATGCATGAGGCGTAATTTGCCGGGAAAGTTGTTACCGGGCCGCCAGGACTGAAGGGGTTCTGATTTCCGGCAGTCGTGAATGGTGCGTAGGGCAAACAGTGCCCAATCTGGTCGTTTGCGTTTCTGGTCACAATTCCGGTGGCGTCAATGATGGTGACGAAGGGAAGTCCTGGGTCGCCGTTGATTATCGAGACGAGATAGCGAGAGGAACCGTCTTGCGGGAAATTAACGACGCTTCCGGTCGTGGCGATCTCATCGCCGCGGAGGTCACCGCAACTTGGGTCGGAAAAGGCTCGTCCGTCCGCAGAGGACATGCACCCGCTGATGCCTGTGGGTCCGTCATAGTCGGGAGAAGAGCCCGTGGGTATAGTCGCAGTCAGAACTGGCGCTGACGTAAAATTGTTTGCAACCTGTGGAGCTAGGTCAAAAACGTACAAGACAGAGCTGCCGTTCCCCACGAACAGGAAATTCCCGTCGCCCGAAACTTCAAGACCGTTCGGACCCGAAAGCGGGTTCAAGTTGTTAGCGCGCGAGGCGCAGCACTGGCCGCCTACGAATCCACCGAAATGGCCATTGGGCCCGAAGAAACCCGGAAGACGGAATCCATTCGTCTTGCAGCCAAAGCGGGTGTAGTTGCCCTGGGCGGTTGTGATGGGGGGAATTGTTTCACCGCTTGTTGGACCGGTAGAGGTATCCACCCAGCATAGGCTGGCGTTATCCCCCGCCTCAGCGACGGAATTGTCACCGCCGATGGCCCACAACGCGATGTTGGAAACGGTGTTGAACACAGGGACATCTAGGCCGATGCGGTCGGAGACGTAGTAGAGACGGTTGGCCGGATCCACCCAACTGATGTCAAAAATGTTGAACGGCCCGCCGGGCTCACCGTTGGGGTTGTGCTCCGGCACAATCATGACGTCAATCAAACCAACCGATCCGTTTTGGTTTGTGCCGCAGACCGGGCAATTCACCAAGCCCGGACCATTTCCGCAACTGGTTGAAAATGAGAGCGACCCCAGTACTACTGCGAAAAGAATAACCGGCAGCATTTTCGATTTCATTGCCTTGCCTCCCGCAATTTACTTTCCCGATGATCCATTCCGTATTGTTAATCGGCACATTCGATGCGCCTTCTTGCTCTCCCGCGCCTGCAAGCCGCCCGGTTGGAACAATGCTGCGAACTCAGAATCGGAACTGTACGCCTTGCAAGATTACGTAATAGTTACCCGAACTGATGCCCTGTACGCTGGGGTTGACCAGCCGATCCACGTTGACGTCGAACTTCAGCAGCACCCAGTAGTTCAGATACCAGTTGAAGCCACCAGTAATCTGCGACGTGTGTTCGCCGTACGCCGGGAAGATTACCGGCGTGATCGGGCACTCCGGTGGTCCGCAGGCAAAGCCTGGGGCCTTTCCTTCAATCCACGAATAGCGGAACTTCAATTGCCACGCACCAAATCCAGGTCCTCCCGACTCGCCCGGTGAGGCTGGTCCGATGACAGGGTGTTTCACACGGGGGATTGCATTTTCCTGTTCCCGTTCCCCCGTCAGCATATAACTTATTTGGCCATACGCGCCTCTTCCGACAACGCCGGGAAGGCTTAGGAACCCGATTCCTCCGACTTGCTCGGAACCTACTCCCACTCGCTTTTCGAGAATCTGGGTGTATTCGCCACGGATGCCCCACGGTCCGTCGAGCCACTGGAAATGGCCGTTGTAGCGTTCGATTCCACCGTTGATCCTAAACTGCGGAAAAAACGTGTAAGCGGCGTCATTCAGGGCGCCGTTGAAGCTCACCTCGTTTGAGAGACCTCGCGAGCGACTATGTTCGGCTGATCCGCCGAACGCGAGTCCCTTCAGGAATGCGTTGGAGGAATTCTTGAACGGATAGACGCGAACTCGGCCGGTGACTTCAGGCTCGTTGGTGGTGGAGGAGGTGAGGAGTCCCTGGCCATTGACCATGGCGACCCAGTACTGCAGCGCGCCTCCTGCAAAGTCGCCGTGCGCCATAATTCCCGGCGCGCGGAACGTGCCGGAAGCGTCCGGATACAGGACCGAAGTAATCGAGCGCTCGATGAACTCGACGTTCGTGTCGCCGGTGCTGACTTCCTGAGAGAAAGGCACTTTGAACTGGCCGCCTTCGATTTTGAAAAACGACCACGGCTTGAAATCGATGAAGGCATCGCGGATGGAAATTCCGTTGGTCGCGGCGGAATCAAACAAGAAGGCGTAGTCTAATTGCTTGCCGTAGCTGCCTTGCACCCCGAAGCGCGCGCGCCGGATCGCAAAGGTGTCCGGAGGGGCGCCATCGCCCTTGTAAAAAGTGTATTGCGCGTTCAAATAGCCGACGGGCATTAGAGTGAACTGGCTATCCGGGCTCCTCAGGAAGAAATGCTCTCCGTTCCAGCCGGCAGTAATAGGGGGAACTTCAGCAGCTTTCTTTTGCAGGACCTCAATTTCGTTCTGCAGAGCGTCTATGTCCGCCGAAGAGGCCGGCGGATTGACATCGGGTGCTTTGATGGAGGCCGCCACAACTTCCTTGGTCTGCACCAAGTGAGCGTCTCCGGAGACACCTTGCCCGCTGACTTGGATGAGACGCTGGATTTGCGCCTTCAACTCCGCCACTTCGCGGCGCAATTGCTGTACTTCTTCCTCGCTGGCCGGCGCGGAGGCAGGCTTGGCGGGGGAATCTGCCGGCTTACTCTCCTGCGCGCAAACGGGGGAACCCAGGGCCGCAAGCAGAAGTGCCAGAGGCACAAACCACGATTTTGGCAAACGCATGTTGATCTCCCCCACAAAAGGAAAATACTGAGGGGCGCGCGTTTACCATGAATTTCATTCTGATGTCAAGCAATCTTCGATGCTGCGGGCAAAATTGTTTGCGGCGGCGGCGTTTTCCGGTGGATTCGAGGATTCATATGAGACCGGTTTCAAGTAATGGAACGAACGAGGAAGACAAGAAAAAGTGCCGGGAAATTGGTTTGTAGATTCCTTTCAATTTTGGGCGCAAGTGCAAGAGCCGATTGGCTCTGCAACATTCGGGAACGAGCGGACGTCAGCATGCGTAGTGTCACAGCGAATTCGAGTTTCCCGGGGCTGACCTAAGCCAGGCGCAGCGTCAGTGACGGCAGCGAGATGCCTTCGACCTCGGCGGTCCAAAGATCGCCCTTGGCGGTCAGGTGTCCGGCAGTGAGGGTACCGGAGCTGATGATTTCTCCCGCGCTCAAAGGATGAGTCGGAAAACGGCGCGCGATGGCAGTTCCGAGTTCCGCCAGGCATAAAGCGGGGCTCTTCAAAGAATTTCTTCCGGAGCCTTCTTCGACGAATTCTCCACTCTTCGCGATGCGCAGCTTAAATTGCGCCAGTTCGTCCGCTAGCGCAGAGATGACTTCGGGGCGAACTTGTATTTTCTCGCCGATCACAAGTGCCGCGTGTAGTCCAAAAGATGCCACGAAATCACTGGGCTGAAATTTCCAATCTGGAAAAGGGCAGTCGATGATTTCGAATCCCAGCGCCAGCCAATCTGCGGATGCGAGCGCAGAGGCAGCATCAGCGCCTTCCATGGGCGCATTCTGCTTTAAACCGAAAACAATTTCGGGTTCGATCTTCAAAGAACGCGGATGCGCAAGCGCCAGCGTTGCGGAGTTGCTGTCCGCGTGATGCACCGTGTCTTCGTACATGTGCGCCCACACCAGGGACTCAAGCTTGAAGACCCGCCACATCGCCTTGTTTGCGTAACCGACCTTGCGGCCAACCGCTCTGTGTCCAGCAGCCTCGCGAAAGTCCCGAAGTGCTGTTTCAACGTGGTACGCCGTATTGAGAGTGAAACCCGGGCGCGAGGAGGGAGGGACGGCGATCATCTGGCCCGTCTCATATGCGGACAGCAACTCACGCACTAGTGAGTCGAGCTCATTTTGGGACATGGGATCGGCTGACATAGGCAGATTGAGGCTTTGCATCTTACACCAGCCGAATCTCAGCGCGGGGTTTCCATGGTCACGCCGAGTTCGAACACGGAGCGATGTTCCAATTGTGACAACACCTGCCCGTTACGCGAACGCTTGCTTTGTGCAAAGCGATGATAATTTAGCTCTTAGCTCCAGTTCCGACGGCCAAAGAACCCATATATTTGAGGTAATGCAGGAGCTACGGAGGGAGAAATGAAGGCAACGGGCAGAATTTCGAAGCTCAGCGCGGCGCAACGCTGTTTGACGCTTTCGCTTAGTTTCTGTCTGATTGCGTTGTTTGCTGTAACTGTGAGCGGAAGTTTTGCTCAAGCCCCGAATGGGATTGTGCTGGTGGGATCCGGTTCGAGCGTGCCGGCGCCCCTTTATGGGCGGTGGACGCAGGACTACGGCAAGCGCAACCCCAACATTCAGATGCGCTACCTGCCCGTCGGCACCAGCGAGGGTATCAAGCAGATCTCGCATGGTTCGGGCGATTTCGGAGCCGGGGAAGCTCAGCTAACGGAGAAGGAACGGAAAGACGGGAGCTTAATGGAGCTGCCGGTTGTAATCATCGGAATCGTTCCGGTGTACAACCTGCCCGATGTGCACGAGCAGCTTCGCCTTTCGGGCGATGTGCTGGCGGGAATTTTCTTGGGCGACGTGAAGACGTGGAACGCGCCGCAGATCGCGAAGCTGAATCCGAATGTCACCCTGCCGAATCTTGCGATTCAAGTGATCAACCGCCCCGCAGGAAAGGGATCGAATTTCGTCTTCACTGATTTTCTGTCCAAGTCGAGCTCTAAGTTTCGCGCCGAGGTTGGAGTAAGTCCTTCGCCGAAGTGGCCGGTTGGCGAACCTGCGGAACGCAGTTCCGATATGGCGGATAAGGTGAAAAACACCCCTGGTTCCATTGGGTATGTGGAGTATCAGTACGCCGTGAAAAGCAGCATTCCCCAAGCGGCGGTGCTGAACCCCGCGGGTAAGTTTGTCAAAGCTTCCGCCGAAAGCATGGCGGCGGCATGCAACGCGGCCGAAGAGCCGAGGTGGGACAATTTTTCCGCGTCGTTGACCAACACCGCGGGGCCCGATTCATTTCCGATCAGCAGCTTCACCTGGATTTACTTGCGAACTTCAACATCCGATCCAGCGCGTGCGGCCGCGCTAAGCGATTTTCTGAATTGGATCTATTCGGATGGCCAAAAATTTGCGGTTCAAGAAGGCTACTCCGACTTGCCTGCGCCGCTGCTGGTAGCCGTACGGAAAAAAGTTAAGACCCTGCGTTAGCCGTGTGGTTCGTGGGCGCTGCAACACATCAGTTTTCGTTTCGAAACCATGAAATCGTTGTGGAGATGAGCGTAATCATCCGGTCTTCTGTCATCTGATGCGGCTGCAATTCAGCCAAGCGCTCTTCCTATTTTTCGCCGCGGGCGTCGCAGGAACCTTGAACGCGATAGCTGGCGGCGGCAGTTTCATCTCGTTTCCGGCGCTGTTGTTCGTACGTGTGCCGCCGGTGGAGGCCAACGCAACCAACACCGTCGCACTTTGGCCTGGCTTGGCCGCCAGCGCGATCGCGTACTTAAAACGGCTCGACGCACCTCGGCGCCTGTTGATCCCTCTGCTCGTGACCAGCGTGGCCGGAGGCTGGGCCGGTGCGCTGCTGCTGCTGAAAACCCCGCAACACACTTTTTTACGCTTCGTTCCCTGGCTCCTCCTTTGTGGCACTTTGCTGTTCGCCTTTGGCAATCGCATCCGTGCTACGGCTGGCACGGGTGCCATCGTTGACGATCTTCGGGAGATTTCCTGGCGGACCATCGTCGTGAGTTCTTTTGTGGAGTTGCTGGTCGCAATCTACGGCGGATATTTCGGTGCGGGGATCGGATTTCTCGCGCTAGGAATGCTGGCGGCGCTGGGAATGAGGGACATTCACGCCATGGGCGCGATCCGAACGCTGCTGGCCGCTGCAATCAATGCTGCTGCGGTCGTCACTTTCATTTTCGCTGGCGCGGTGTTGTGGCCGCAGTGCGTGGCGATGGTCGCGGGCGCGCTGGCAGGCGGCTGGTTCGGCGCGCATTACGCGCAGAAAATCGATCCCCGGAAAGTGCGAGCCTTCGTGATCGTAGCCGGCTTCGCAATGACGGCATACTTTTTTGTCACTGTGCGCTAGGTCTGACGCGGGCCAGCATCGTAAGCGTTCTCAAGCCATTTGACTCTGCATTTCGGCCCTGCCATGATGTCGCCATGCTGGACCGAAATCGCAGCCTCGCCCGGCATCGCAGACGGAAAACGCCGCCTCGCCAGACATGAATTACGCGCCAGCGAATTTGAATCCCGAGACGGATCTCCCCAAGGGATTCTTCGATTTTCTATTGCCGCTCCACAAACAATTCACACCCTGGCAACAAAAGATAGTCGCAAGGCGCGCGGAAGTCTTACAGGCGTCACATCGAGGACATCCGCCAAATTATTTGCCAGCTTCGGAAGCAACGACGTCCGACTGGCGCATCGAGTTGCCCGACTGGTGCGCAGATCAACGCAACCAGATGACCGGTCCGGCAGATGACGCCGAGCTGACAGTAAAACTGCTGAATTCCGGATCTCCCGCGGTGATGATCGATCTCGAAGATTCCACCGCCAATACCTGGGAGCACATCCTGCTGGCGGTCAAGAACACCATCGCCGCTTACAAATACGAACTGAGCTACGACGACAAGAAGCGCGGACGGAAAGTCACAGTGCAGCGCTCAAAAACTGTGACCTGGGTGCGCCCTCGCGGGCTGCACATCAGCCAGGGCGGCGTGATCGAAAACGAGATCATGTCCGCGTCCCTCTTCGATTTGGCCCTGATCTGGTACCAGATCGATCCTGCATGGCTGCCGCACAATTTCTCCGTGTATATCCCCAAGAGCGAATCTGCCGAAGAGGCCTTTTGGTGGCGCGATCTCTTCGAAGCCCTGGCTAAATCCAAAGGCTTGGCGAAGGACTACATCAAGTGCATGGCGCTTGTGGAAGCGCACCCGCTGGTCTATCAGATGGAGGAATTTCTTTTCATTCTGCGCGGCCAATGCCTCGGATTGAATCTCGGCCGCTGGGATTACATGGCCTCGCTGATTCATTTCATGATCGAAGATCCCAACTGGGTTTTGCCCGATCGCAATACCATCCCGCACGACGTAGCCTTTTTCCAGAATTTCCGCACGCTGATGCCGGAAATCTGCCACAAGCACGGAGCGGAGGCTATCGGCGGAATGACCGCGTTGTATCCCAGCCGTACGGACCCGGAATTAAACGAGCGCGCTCTGAAAGTCCTGAAACAAGACAAAAAGAATGAAGCCGAGTGCCTGATGGACGGCGCGTGGACCGGCCATCCCGATCAAAACGAGATCGCGGTCGCCCAATTTCCGTATCCGAATCAAATTGCAAAGCGGCCCAAGCTAGCGAGTTCCCATCCCGACCTGCGGCCCATCCCCCAGGGCGTGGGCGCGACAACTCTCGGCGGAACGCGAGCCGCGGTGCGCACCGTGATTCGTTATCGCAACGGCGTGCTCAATGGAAAAGGCGCCAGCCTGCTCGACGGCTACATGGAAGATCTGGCTACCGACCGCATCTATCGCCTGATGATTGCGCAGCGCGTGCGGCACAAGGTCAGCGTGCCCAGCGACGATGGCAAGCAGGTGGAACACTCGCCTGCTTTGGTGACGCGGATATTTGACGAGGAACTGGCGAAAATTCAGCGCGATTTGCCGGCCGAGATTGATCGCCAGGCAGCGGCGACGCTACCCGAAGCGCGGCGCATCGCGGAGGAACTGATTGTTCAGGGACGGCATTCGCCGATCTAGCCTGAAGCATTCTCGCGGAACGTTCCGAGTCGCTGACAGCGTGTAGGGGAAAAACCGCATTCTATTCACTGCGAAGACCACGGGATGATGCCGATAGAGCAACTAAGTAGCGCGCCCTGGGGCGCAAACGCATGACACTAAAGTCGGTCGAGACTCTTCTAGACGTTTTGCATTTCGCCGACAGCCATACAGCGGTAGTCGTCCCTGAGCTTGGAATTCGGGTCACATACGATTCGCTGCGGCAGCAGGTCTTGAAGATGGCGGATGCGTTGGCGTCCGCGGGCATTCGCCACGGAGATGCTGTGGCGATCGCACTGCCCAATGGATTGCCTGCGATTGTGAGCTTTCTGGCTGCGTCCATCGCTGGGGTCGCCGCGCCTCTGAACCTGGCGTACCCCTACGAAGAATTTTTGTTTTTTCTCGGGGACACGAACGCGCGCGTTTTGCTTTGCCCACCAGTGGGCGCGGAATTCGCGCGCAGCGCCGCCGCGGACCGCAAAATCCCAATACTCTCGGTGGAGATGAGCGAGAAGGGCGATGTTCAGCTGCCGGGCGCGGCCAACAATGTTTCCGCTATCGCGCCTACGCCCGACGACATTGCGCTGGTGTTGCATACCAGCGGAAGCACGGGGCGACCGAAGCGGGTTCCCCTGCGGCATTTCAACCTGGCAGTCTCCTCGGCCAATATCGCCAACACTTACGCGCTTTCCGAGGAAGATGTTTCGCTGTGCGTCATGCCGCTGTTCCACGTTCACGGCTTGATTGGCTCAACCATGGCGACTTTGCTTTCCGGCGGGACCGTGGTGGTTCCCACGAAATTCAACGCGCTTTCCTTCTGGCGGACGGTTCGCGAACATCACGTGACGTGGTATTCCGGAGTACCTACGATGCACCAGCTTGTGCTGGCGCGTACGCACCGGAAACCCGAAGAAGCCGCTTCTCTGCGCTTCATTCGTTCGTGCAGCGCTCCCCTATCGGCGGAGCTGATTCACAAAATTGAGGGGCTTTTCGGCGTGCCCTTCGTCGAAGCTTACGGAATGACGGAAGCCTCGCACCAGATGACTTCGAATCCTTTGCCTCCTCGGCATCGTAAGGCCGGTTCTGTCGGCGTGGGCACCGGACTGCGCATCAGCATCATGGACAAAGACGGCAATCACCTGGGCACGGACCAGCGCGGCGAAGTGGCTATTCAGGGAGCCAACGTCTTTCGCGGATATGAGAACAATCCCGAAGCCAACGCCCGCGCTTTTGTGAAGGGATGGTTTCGTACCGGTGACGAAGGGTTGCTCGACGCGGACTGCTATCTGCATCTGACTGGCAGGATCAAAGACATCATCATCCGCGGCGGCGAAAATATTGCCCCGCACGAAGTCGATGAAATTCTCCTGCGGCATCCAGCCGTCGCTGCGGCGGTCACCTTTGGATGCGTGCATCCTACGCTGGGTGAAGAAGTAGCTGCCGCAGTGGTATTGCACGATCCCAGTGCTGCCACCGAGGCGGCGCTCCTTAAACACTGCCGCGAGTTTTTGGCGGAGTACAAATGCCCTAAAAAGATTTATCTCGTGAAGAGTATCCCCACCACCGCAACCGGAAAAATTCGTCGCCGCGTCGTCGCTGCAACGCTCGCGGATGACCAGACATGAAATTTCTGATCGCAGGGGCGGGTGCCATCGGCGCCTACGTCGGCGCGCGCATGGCGCATGCGGGATTCGACGTCACGCTATTCGCGCGCGGGCCACATCTTCGCGCCATGCAGGAGCATGGCGTGCAGGTGAAAAGTGGCGAGGACGATTTTGTGGCGCGGCCCGCGGTTGCCAGTTCGCTCGAAGAAGTAGGGCCGGTGGATGTTGTATTTCTTGGAGTCAAGGCGCACGGCCTGACGCAGCTGGCGCCGCAATTGACGCCGGTGCTGGGGCCGAAGACCACGGTTGTCAGCACGCAGAATGGAATTCCCTGGTGGTATTTCCAAGGATTCGGCGGCGACTGGGAAGGATTGCGCCTCGAGCGTATCGATCCCGGCGGCGTGATTTCCTCGGCCATTGAAGCGCGCAGAGTCTTAGGTTCGATTGTTTATTTTTCGACGGAGATTTCCTCGCCCGGCGTGATTCAACACATCGAGGGTAACCGCATTTCTCTCGGCGAGCCTGATGGCTCGCGTTCGGATCGCTGCCGCCAAATCGCGGAGGCGCTAATTGCCTCAGGCCTGCGCTGCCCGATTACCACGCGCATCCGGCACGAGATTTGGGTAAAGGTTCTGGGCAACGCTTCGTTAAATCCGGTCAGCGCACTTACGCGGGCCACTATTGTCCAGATGGTGCGCGATCCTGGAGTTTCTGCGGTGATCCGCAATATCATGCGGGAAGTGGAAGAGGTCTCGAGTAAATTGGGTATGGAGCTTCCGGTTACCATCGATCAGCGCATGGCCGGCGCGGAAAAAGTCGGAGAGCACAAAACTTCCATGCTGCAAGATTTGGAAGCTGGCCGGCCGATGGAGCTGGAAGCATTGGTGGGCGCGATTGTAGAATTGGGCGAGCGCGTGGGGCTGGCCATGCCTTACACCCGAACGGTGTATAGCTGCACGAAGCTCTTGGCGCAATGCGCCACTTCGCAACTGCCGAAGTGACCGCTATCGGGAGGCCCAGTAGGGCCAACTGCCTGTGATTTTCGTCACCCCGACAAAAGCAATTGCTAGGGGCTTGACGGCCGGGTTATACTCCGGTCGTTAGCTGGTCCGCTTATCGGACCACTTATCGATGCCCGCGCCCGCCAAATCCGACTTCGCCGTCATCCGCAGGAACAAAGTCTACGAAGAAGTCGCCAAACAGATCGAACGCCTGATCTTGAAAAAGCTGAAGCCCGGTGACAAATTGCCCTCGGAACGTGAGCTGGCCGAGTTGCTGCAGGTGAGCCGGAGCTCTATTCGCGACGCGATTCGGGGCCTGGAACTAATGGGGTTGGTGGAACCGCGCCAAGGCGCCGGGACCATCGTTCGCGAGCGGCCCACTGGTGCAGTGGTGAATCCCTTTGGCGATGCGCTGAAGCGGCGCCAGGAACTGGTCACCGAACTTCTGGATTTTCGCAAGATGCTGGAACCACCACTGGCATCGCGCGCCGCAACGCGCGCTTCTGCCGAAGAGATTTCAGAGTTGGAAGAGATTTTGCGGCGGCAGGAACAAAAGCAGACTCAAGGAGAAGCCGCCATCGCCGAGGACGCGGAATTCCATTACAGCATCGCTTTGGCTTCCGGAAATACCGTGGTGCTGAAGGTGATTGACACGCTCATGGATTTGCTGCGCGACACGCGCGAGCAGTCTTTGCAGCTGGAAGGACGCCCACAGAAATCGCTCGGCGGCCACCGGCGAATCCTGGCGGCCATCAAGCGACATGATGCGGAAGCGGCGAACTCTGCGATGCGCCGGCACATTGAGGAAGTTGAAGAAATCGTACTTAGCAAAGATTCGAGCTAGGAGGAGTTTCGCGGTGGGCGCGCGATTCGCGATTGAAATTATCGGTCGAGGAATTTTTCGAAAAGTTCTCTTCGACGAATTCGCCTGCAGGATCCGGAGCAAGCCGCAAGTGACGCCATGACTGAAATTGCCGGCTCATCTCGCGTGGCAACTCTTACCCTTCGCGTTGCGGAGGCGCGCGTTGAGGACATCGGCCACGCCATTGCTCGGCTGGCGCCAGCGGACCTGCGGCGCCTGGGCGTGCGTGCGGGCGACGTGTTGAAAATCACCGGCGGCACGATCGCTGTCGGACGCGCCGAGGTTTCGGACGATGGATTCGAAGGCATGATCCAGATCGACGGGACATGCCGCAGCAATTGCAGCGCGGGATTGCAGGAGCACGTGACTGTTTCGCCCGTCGAACACGAGCAGGCCGTGGCCATTCGTTTGTCGCCGTTGTGGGTGGGCGCTGCGCCGGCCACCATCGCGCCTGAGCGCATGCTCGAGGATCTTGTTGGTGTTCCGGTGATTGCCGGCTGCGTGGTGCGCGTGCCGACGTTTGCTAAAGCCGTGAACTTTCAGGTTGTGCGCACCATCCCCTCTGGGCCTGTGGTGATCGGGAAGCGCACCGACCTGCGGATTGTGGAAGGAGAGCAGACCGCGGCGCGCGCTCCGGCGGTTTCTTACGAAGACATTGGCGGGCTTGAGCGTGAAGTGGCGCGCGTGCGCGAAATCGTCGAGCTGCCGCTGAAATATCCGCGCATTTTCGAGCGCCTGGGAATTCTCGCGCCCAAAGGCGTGCTGTTGTACGGCCCGCCGGGAACGGGCAAGACTCTGCTTGCCCGCGCTGTGGCTGCCGAGAGCCGCGTGCACTTCATTCACCTCAACGGCCCGGAGATCATGCGCAAGTTTTATGGCGAGAGCGAGGCTAAGCTCCGTGAAGTTTTCGAAGAAGCCGCGCGCCATGCTCCAGCGATTCTCTTCATTGACGAAATTGACGCCGTGGCTCCGAAACGCGCCGAGGTGTCCGGCGAAGTTGAGAAGCGCGTGGTGGCGCAGCTTCTCAGCTTGATGGATGGGTTCGTGGCTCGCGGGCAAGTGATTGTCATTGGTGCCACCAACATCCCTGAAGTGCTCGACCCTGCGCTGCGGCGTCCCGGACGGTTCGATCGCGAAATCGAGATCGGCGTTCCGAACACGCAAGCGCGGCTGCAAATTCTTAAGATTCATACGCGCGCTATGCCGCTTGCACCGGACGTTGACCTGAAAGAAATCGCCGAACATTCGCACGGATTCGTCGGCGCCGATCTCGAAGCGTTGGGACAGGAAGTCGGCATGATTGCCTTGCGCGGATTTCTCTCCGCGTTTCCACTTGAGACCGACGGCGCCGCATCGGCTGATCTGGGCTCGTTGCAGGTGACGCGCGAAGATTTTCTTGCGGGCTTGAAGGAAGTCGAGCCTAGCGCGACTCGCGAATTTTTTATTGAAAAAAGCACCGCGACTTTTGCGTCGCTCGGAGGTCTCAGCGAGGTGAAGCGCTTGCTTGATGCGGTGATCGAGCATTCGCACATGCACGACGAAATCTATGAGCAGGTCGGACTGGCGCCGCCCCGAGGAATTCTGCTGGCCGGGGCCTCCGGAACGGGAAAGACCGCCATGGCCCGGGCGCTTTCGGGCGAGAAGCAAATTCCGCTGATTGCTATTGATGGCCCGCAGCTTTATTCGAAATGGCTGGGCGAATCCGAGAGGGCGTTGCGCGAAGTTTTCAAAAAGGCTCGGCGCGCCGCTCCCTGCATTCTGTTTTTCGACACCATTGACGCGCTGGCGCCAAAGTTCGGGGCTGATCAATTCACCAGCGATGTTTATCAGCGAATTCTCAGCCAGCTCCTGCGCGAAATCGACAACTTGCGCGACGTCAAAGGCGTGGTTTTGCTGGCTGCCACCAATCGCCCTGAGCGCATCGAGCCGGCGCTGTTGCGCAGTGGACGGTTCGACTATGTGCTCCCGTTCGCCGCTCCCGACGCCGCCGATCGCGCCGAGATCATGCGGCTCTGCTGCCAGCGCGTCCCGCTCGCGCCCGATGTAGATTTCAAGGAATTCGCGGGCCGGATGGAAGGATTCACCGGCGCGGATATCGAAAGCCTTTGCAAAAAGGCGACGCTATCCGCGATTGTGGAATTTCAGGACGGCAATCGCCCGGCGCAATTTGCCGTTTTGCGGAGCGATTTTCTGGCGGTACTCGAATCCGATCGTGGCAGTCCTAATCGATTGAAAGGAGCAAACGCGCCGAGCAATCGCGTAGCGAATTTGCGCTCCGACGCAAATACGAGATAACGAGGCCGATCATGAGTTACACAGAACTTACCGTCTGGACACGCGGCATCATCATGGACAAAGAAGGCCGCGACATCGTCAATTCCGTCTCCGCGGCCGCCCGCCTCGAGGGCAAACACGCGCAGGCCATGGAAAACTACGTTGACAATCCCGATCGCACCAACGCTCCAACGCGCAAATACTGCCGCGTGAGCGACGCGGTGATTGAGAACGAGCTGACCTACGAAAACGAGCAGCCCAACATCGTCGTGCTGGTCGAAGGAACGATGGTCAAGGGATGGGATTACATGCGCGGCATGCCGCCCGGCGGAACGCTGGTGATCAACACGCATTACACGCCCGAGTACATGATTCGCTTCGTGCCCGGCACCGAGAGGCTGGCGCAACTCGTCTGCGTGGATGCCGCCAAACTGGCCGATCACAAATGGCTCTACTACCGTCTGGGCGAACTCGGCCTCGATCGCCTTTCCACCGAAGGCGCCGCCGAGCGCAACAAAGCGATCGCTCCCGATATCGCGGCTCCGCTCATCGCAGCTGTGGTCAAGACAACAGGCATCGTCAAACTCGAAACGATCCAGCCGATGATCGCCAACAAGCACGCATTTCAATTGGCACTCAACGAATTGCATATCATGCCGCTGAATCCAGTGGCTGCCTAGGAAGGACACATGTCAACCAAAGGGACAAAAATTCCCGCCCGGCTCATGATCACCTTCGCCGGCATCACGCCCGCGCCCACACAGGAAAAGGGACAAGATTTATTTCCCACCGGAAATTGGCGCTCGATCCGGCCCGTTTACCGCGACAAGCTGCCGCCCTGCAACAACGCTTGCGGAACGAACGAAAAAATTCAGGGCTATCTCGACCTGGTAAAACGCGGAAAATATCTGGACGCCTACGCGCTCATCAAGGAAGACATGCCCTTTCCGTCGGTCACCGGCCGCGTGTGTTATCACCCCTGCGAGCAAGCCTGTAATCGCGGTAAGTACGATGAGGCCATTTCGATTCGCGCCGTCGAGCGCTTTCTCGGCGATCTCGGACAAGCGCTCGCCCGCGACGTGGTCAAGCCCGGCGCGCCCAACGGAAAGAAAGTCGCCGTAGTCGGATCGGGCCCTGCCGGTCACAGTGCCGCCTACCAACTCGCGCGTCTCGGCTATCAAGTCACCATCTTCGAAAAATCTCCGAAAGCTGGCGGACTGAATCGCGGCGGAATTCCGGATTGGGTTCTGCCGCAAGACGTGCTCGATCGCGAAATCGAACGCCTGGTCGAGCTCGGCATCACGATTAAAACCAACGTCGAAGTCGGAAAGGACGTCACCTGGGACGATTTGAAAAAGAATTACGACGCTTGCGTACTCGCAGTAGGCCTCATCGAACCGAACAGCGTACGCGCCGATGGCGAAGATAAAGAAGGCGTGCACTACGGGCTGCCGTTCCTTCGCGACATCGGCATGGGCACATCGAAAGTGAAGCTGGGCGCGCGAGTCGCCGTCGTCGGCGGCGGAAACACGGCCATCGATTGCGCCCGCGAAGCCCTGCGGCAAGGCGCCGTGGAAGTCACCATGATCACGGTGGAAGCAAATCCGCAGGAAATGCCGGCCTCGCCGGAAGATCTGCACGACATGCTCGATGAAGGAGTGGAGTTGCTGCATGGTCGTGCGGTGACCGCCGTGCACGGCAACGGCAGAATCGAAGCCCTGCAACTGCATCCTGCGCGCTTTTCCGGTGCCGTCAACGCCTCGCCGATCACCATCAATCGCGAAGCCGAACCAGAGCGCTTTGCCGTTGACAACGTAATCATCGCAGTCGGACAGCACGCCTCGCTCGCCTGGCTTCCCAATGAATTTAAAAACGAGCGCGGCACAATCAAGATCGACCGCTTCGGCCGCCTCGGCAACACCAACTTTTTCGCCGCCGGCGACGTGGTGCAGTTAGGTTCAGGCCAGCCGCTGATGGTGGTAAATGCAGTCGGCGATGGCAAGCGCGTAGCTTTCAATCTCGACAAAGTGCTGCGCGGCGAGCCGCTCGAGCCGCGCACCATTCCCGTGGACGTCATCTTCGATTTGAATCGCATGAACATGACGTACTTTCCGCACTTCCCGCGCGTCCAGCAAACGCTGCTGCCGCCGAAGAGCCGCCGCAGAACACAGGACGAAGTCATTCGGTCGTTCTCGGAAGAGCAAGCTGTCGAAGAGTCCTGCCGCTGTTTCAGTTGCGGCACTTGCAACGCCTGCGACAACTGCTATCTGGTCTGTCCCGAGCCATGCATCGTGCGCGACGTGCGTTCCAACGGCCTCTATAAAATTCTGGTGGACTACTGCAAAGGCTGCCGTGTCTGCATCGAAGAGTGCCCCACAGGCTGCCTCGAGGGCGTCCCCGAACTCGATTTCGATACGGGCGTGGTGCGCATGGATACCGCTTTCGCGGTCACACCGGGGCTGCACGGACGGCAAGCGGAACAACTGAGAAACCTGGCAAATCAGCCGGCGAAGACAATTTAGAATCGGAGCGAATCATGGTGACGGCGACTGACGTAAAAAAGAGAACGGTGCGGATAAATGGCTGCGTCGCCTCCGCGCAAGCGGCCAAATACGCGGACGTCGATGTGATTACGGCGTACCCCATCCGGCCTTACACCGCAACGATGATGGCGCTCGCGCAAATGGTGGCCAATGGCGAACTCGACGCCGAGTACATCGTCGCCGATAGCGAGCACTCGCAATTGAGCATCGCGCACGGAGCGTCCTCCAGCGGCGCGCGCGTTTTTACCGGAAGCTCGGGCGTCGGCGTGCAATTTGCCTACGAACTTTACTCGCCGATTTCCGGCAGCCGCATGCCGGTGCAGATGATGATTGCGGATCGCACGCTCGATCCGCCCGGCGATTTTGGTTCCGAACACACCGACGCACTCTCCACGCGCGACATGGGCTGGCTGATGGGTTGGTCGTGCGACGCGCAGGAAGCATTCGACAATCACTTGATGGCCTATCGCATCGGCGAAGATCCGCGCGTGCTTCTGCCGCAGATGGTCTGCCAGGACGGTTTTTTCGTCTCGCACATCACCACCGACGTCGAATTGCCCGACCCAGGTCAGGTAAAAGAATTCCTGCCGCCCTACAAGCATCCCTATCCGCTCGATCCGCGGCATCCCGTTTCACACGGTCCGCAGATCATGCCTGAGCAAGGCCCGCCGCTGCAGTTGGAGCGCGCACGCGCCATGGAAGAATCGATGGCGGTGATCGAAGAAGTCCACGACCAATTCGCGAAAATATTCGGACGCCGATACGATCCCTGGGTCGAAGAGTACATGACTGACGGCGCCGACATCGTGTTTTATATGCAAGGTGGCCACGCGGTGACGGCGCGTTTCGCCATTCAGCACATGCGCGATAATGGCTTGAAAGTGGGTCTCGTACGCCTGCGCACCATCCGGCCATATCCAACTGATCGCGTGAACGAGGTTCTCAGCAAATTCAAAGTGGTCGGCGTGATCGAAACCAACATGGGTCTTGGCAGCGTCAGCAGCGGCGGATCGCTCTACGCCGAGGCCTGCGCGGCTCTTTACGAAAGCAAGCAGCGCCCATTGGTCGTCTCGTTCATGGCGGGAATGGGTGGCGAAGCTATCGTGCTGAAGGAATTTTACTGGATGGCGCAGAAAATGACGGAAGCGCAGAAACGCGGCAAAATCGAAAAACGTACGCATTGGGTTGGATTCGAAGAGTAGCGAATTATTTTTTTCGGCGGACTCGAGCGTCCGCACCAATGCAGTAGCGGGAAACGGCATCTGATTTCTGCAATTCGGAGGAACTGACATGTCAGCCATCGAAGTTCAGCGGCAAATACTGCCGATTCTCGACAGCCCCAATCAGGGCGCGCGTTTCTACAACCCTGAATTGCCGTCGTCGGAGCCCTTCGTTCCCGGGCATCGCACTTGTGCCGGCTGCGGGCCGTCGATTCAATACCGCATGACGAGCAAAGCCGCGGGCGACAATACGATTCTCGTAGGCCCGACGGGCTGCATGTACGTCGCGAACAGCTCGTATTTGTGCACGCCCTACAACGTACCCTGGGCGCACACGCAGATTGGCAGCTCGGGCAGCTTCACCGCGGGCGTCGCTGCTGCGTATGAAGCCATGATCCGCAAGGGCAAGTGGAAGGGCGCTTTCCCGAATATTATTTGCGAGGCGGGCGACGGCAGCGCCTCCGACATCGGCATCGCCTCAATCTCCGGCGCGCTCTATCGCAATCACGATTGCCTGATTATTTGCTACGACAACGAGCAGTACGCGAACACCGGCATTCAGGCTTCCTCGCGCACGCCCTACGGCGGCATGACAACGTTTTCTCCTCCTGGCCCGAAAGTTCCGGAAGCGAAGACACTGTTCCCCAAAGACCTCGCGCGCATGATGGCGGCCGGTCATCCGCACTGCTACGTGGCCACAGCGAGCGTCGGCTATCCCATCGACTTGATGAACAAAGTGCGCAAAGGACTCAACCACAAAGGCGCTGCGTACTTGATGATTTACACGCCCTGCCAGAAGGGCTTCGTCTACGAAACGCCGCGATCGATCGATCTCGGCCGTCTGGTCGTCGAATGTGGCCTCTACCCGATCTGGGAGTGGCATCCTGAGAAGCGCGCCTACGATTACAGCTTCCGGCCGCAGAATATGCGCCCGGTATCGGAGTATTTGAAATTGCAGGGGCGCTTTGGCCATCTCCACGCCGAGCACATCGCCAAATTGCAAAATTTCGCCAACGAGCAATGGCGCATGATGGGCGTCGAGCTTCCCGAGGCTTTGATTCAGGCCGCGGATGCGAAAAATCTGGTCAACATGGCGGCGGCTACAGCGGCCGAAACGGTGGCGCAAACTCTATGAACACCAAAGCGAATCCCGCGCCTGCGGCTTCCGAAGCGCAGGAAAGCTATATCGTCTCGGAAGGCAAGAAGCGTGGCTCCACGCGCGATGTGCGGCCCGAAGCAGCGTTCGACCGCTACTACACCGTACTGCGCGTGCACCCCGGCGACGCAATTCTCACCGACAACTGGCACACCAATGAAGTCCTGAGCCACACGCGCAATAATTTCGAGGGCTACACGTTCGCCATGCGCACGCTCGAAGCCTGGGGCGCGATGATTGAGAACGATCACCGCGCCTACTACACGGCCGGCGGGCGAATTTGGGTTATGGACCTGGAGCCCTGCGAAGGCAAAAAGAAGCGGCTGCCGGGCACCGGAACCGCTAAGAAGTAGCGCACGCTTGCGCCGCATCCTGCTCATTGACGACACGCCGGAAATTGCCGAGCTTCTAAGCTTCTCGCTGCGCGACAACGGTTACGAGGTCTTCACTGCGGGATACACCGTCGGCGTGAATGAACTGGTTCTCGAGCAACGCTCCGAAGCGCTCGTTCTCGATTGCACCGCCTTCGACATGAGTGAATCGCTCTTTGACGCCGTGCGTCATCATCCCGATCACGCCGAGCTTCCCGTCGTCATCATCAGCGACACTCCCGAAGTGGCCGACGCCAGCCTTCGCTCCCGCAATGCTCGAAGGGTCTTGCTGATTCCGAAGCCGTTCACCGGTTCACAGGTCGCCAGAGCGCTCGAGCAGCTCCTGGAATAAATATGCCTTCATGGAGCATGGATGATTGGCAATACATCGAGCGCGAAGTCGTCACCGATCCGAAGGGTCAGCAATGGACGGTCGCGCTGATGGATGTGCTAGGACAAGCAGGGGATCCCGAGATGCCGAGCAGGCTGCTCGAACTGCAGTATTCTACGGGCCGGTACTTCACGCTGATCTACTCGGCCAGCGGCGCGCTACAACGCGAGCGTGGTTACGCCACATTGCCCGAAGCCGCCAGCGCCTACGAAGATCTGCTGGTAGGCGTAATCGATGGCAACCTAAATCCATCACAACCGGTATTCCGCCAAGACTTGGAAGGTTGAAGCTAAGATGAGCGCCCGTTCTCGGCGCAACTACCGAAATTCAGCGCTCAGGTAATTCGTAAGCCGATCGGTGCTGCCGAAATTCTCGCGCTGGAGATCCTCGAAGAAAAGACTGAGGTCGTAGAAGCGCTGGTCAATCGCTATGCGATTGCGAAGCAATCGACGCGCCCATTTGAGTGACGCCTACCGATGCATCCGCCTACCGCCCAGGATTTAAATCTCGCATCACAACATTCAGCACTTGCCCAGTCAGCCGCGCATCGCGCTCCGTGACGCCACTCTTCACGCGGCTCTCGCCGTTGCCATCATGGTGCTCTCGATACGCTCGCGCGACACCAGGTAACCGCGCGCAACCGCTACGAATGATTCCGGCTCTCTCCGCCACGACGAGCCGCGTCTCAAACGGCCAATCGGCAATCCTCCCCACGGGCGCACCCAAACCGGCCAACGCGTTCAGCCCCTTGTGCTCAAGTGCATCGGTCACGATGGCTTCCAGGATTCCGCAGGAAATGCGCAACGCCAAATCATAGTCTCCTTGCTCGAGAGCACGCCGGCTATCGGCGTAGGCCAGCTCTACAACCGGGCGCAGATCCACATTGCGAACGAAATCGAATCGGCGAGGTGCCTCCTCCGACGTCGCGGATGCAAGCGCCGACACGCCCGAACCATCGCCCATTCTTGAAAGCGATGCGACAGCTTGGTCGAGAACCGCAATCAATCGCTGCACGATCTCAGCTGGCAGCGCACTCGCAATGGCGCCGCCGTCCGCCGTTCGCATTAGAAATGCTTCGCTGAACGACCGCGCCAACCAATGAGCCTTGCTGCCTCCGGACAATTCGTTGATCGTGACGCCGCAGTCTTCCTGCCAGGCGCGAGTGGCTTCGATCACACCCGGCTCCGATGAATCGGCCGACAACTGATTCTGAAGCCGGCGTCCGCGGCGGATCAGTCCATCGAGGTGAATAAGGTAATTTTCGATATGCGTTTGGGGGCTTTCATCCATCGGCTTCAGTCGCGACTCTCAGTTTAACGACGAACAGGAGAACTTGGGACCACATGGACGACGAGGCTGCGGGCTCCCATGGCCCCTTGACACCCCTCGGCCAGCGTGCTAGTTTTCCCCTCCAACTGGTTCGATAAGTGGACCAGTATACCAAAGTACCTTACGGACCACGGAGTTTTCCAGTTCACGGCCAGTGCATGAGCTGCCAAATTTCCGCGGAATTTCTTGGGTTCTGGCTGTGCGCTTCTAACGTCTAGGCGTCACGGAGGTTTGCTCATGTCCACCTCTCCGGCCTCTCTTATTCACCCTTCTCGTATTCCCAACCGCTGGATTCAGTTGACAGCCGGCATTGTCGCGATGATGGCCATCGCAAACCTGCAATACGCATGGACTCTGTTTACCAAGCCCATCCAAGCGCATCTGCATGTCTCGCTGGTCGCGGTGCAGTGGACTTTCACTCTGTTCGTCGCGCTGGAAACCTGGCTGGTACCGTTTGAGGGATATCTTGTGGATCGCATCGGACCGCGATTGATGTTGGGTCTCGGCGCGATCATGGTCGGACTTGGATGGATCGGATCCGGTTATGCCGAGTCCATTAACGGTCTCTACTTCTGGTACGGAGTGGGCGGCATCGGCGCAGGAATTGTTTACGGGGGCGCGATCGGAAACGCGCTGAAGTGGTTCCCCGACCACCGCGGCCTATGCGTCGGCCTCACCGCTGGAGCATTCGGTATCGGCACAGCGACGACGATCGCTCCTGTAGCCGCCATGCTGAAAGTTTCGGGCTACCAGCACACTTTCATCGTCTGGGGAATTATCCAGGGAGTGGTCGTTTTGGCCTCTTCCTTGTTTCTGGCCAGGCCTCCGGTTGGCTGGACTCCGCCAGACTGGAAAGTGAAGGAAGCCAAGATCAAAGCCAAAGTGAACACTTCGGCGGTGGACATGACGCCGATTCAGATGCTGGCCCAGCCGTCTTTCTACGTCATCTACGTGATGATGACAATGCTGGCCTTCGGTGGTTTGGTGGTCACCGCTCAGCTCAACCCCATGGCGTCTTCCTACCATGTGGATAACGTCGTCGTGGCCTGGGGCATGACCGCCTTAGTGCTGGCGATCACGGTTGACCGGCTTTTGAATGGGCTGACGCGCCCGTTCTGGGGGTGGGTGTCTGACAATATCGGCCGCGAAAACGCCATATTCGTCGCCTTCATACTGGAGGCCATCGCCGTCTATGCCCTGCTCCAACTGATCAACCGTCCAGTCTGGTTCGTCGCGTTATCAGGCCTATGTTTCTTCGCCTGGGGGAACATATTCTCGCTGTTCCCTTCGATAACCGGCGATCTGTATGGAAACAAATGGGCTACGACCAACTATGGTGTCGTATACACGGCCAAGGGAGTCGCCGCGGCCTTCGCCGGCCCGGGTGCTGCTTGGCTGTTTGCCAAGACCGGCTCCTGGACTAAGGTCTTCTGGGCCATGATCGTGTGCGATTTAGTGGCCGCGTTCATGTCTCTGCTCTGGCTGAAACCCCTGGCAGCCAAGGTAGTTCGGAAGTCGCAGGAAAGTGCCGGCGTTGCGGAATCGGCTCCGGCCATGAAAGCGCGAGGTGTAACGGCGTAGCAGAATCTAAACCCGCCGGTCTGGATTCGCCTGATTTTAGACGACGAACCTCATCATTATATGTGCGTGTGTGCGCAGGCCAAGCCTGCGTAGCAATCGAGCCTTGAGTTCGAGTACATCCCGCACTGTAAATTGCACATAAATCAAGCAGGAAGTAGGAGTTGCGAGAGCGCAGAAGCTCTTGCTGGTGGCCGATTCGCGCCAAATCTGTTGCAGGTTCGTTTCGAAGCGGAACGATAAGTTCTACCTAAGTCGGCAGCGACTTGCCGCGCGTCTCCGCACCGAAGGGGATCAGCAGCAAACCTAACGCAAAGGCAATAGACGTCATCGCGACCGGAACACCTAGCGAGCCGAAATGCCGTACGCCCGCACCCACCAGGAAAGTGATCCCAGCCCCGCCAAAGCGGGCGAACGAGGTCGAAAAAGCGAAAGCGCTGGCGCGGCACTCCGTGGGGTATTGTTCGGGCAGCCACAGCGTATAGACAGCGAAGTTGGCGCCGCCCAAGCCTAGGAAGAAGAGGCAGACGAAAAACCAGGGGAGCGCGGCGCCGCCCAGATAGAAGACTTTTCCGAAGGTCAGCGCAATAAACACCATCATGAGAGTGAAGAAAACAGCGAGCGCACCGCGGCGTCCTACGAGTTCGGCGAGCCACGGCATCATGAGGCAGCCCAGGATGGTAGCCGACGCGACAAGCATTACCCCCCAGGAGGCCAACTGCGCGACTTGTGGCCCAACGCGGCCGCTAGACTCTGCTACTGCCGTGATCGCCGCAGGCACATATACCGTCCCGGCCCACAGGCCGCAGATGGAGAATAGCATCAGTAACGAGTTCACGATGGTGCGGCGGCGCCAAGCGGCTGAAAACAGCGTTGCCAGAGGACGCCAGACAGCCCACGCGCGAATGACTTTTTCTTTTTTGGTCCAGGCGGCAGGCTCGGTAACGCCGTGGCGTATCCAAGCGAGCAGCAGCGCCGGCGCCCCACCGACTATAAACATGGCCCGCCAGCCGTAGCGGCTGCCAATCGCGTAATTCGCCAGCGCGGCGAGAAATATCCCGACGTAATAACCGGTGTGCATCAACCCAGCGCCGACGCGGCGGCGCTGCTCGGGCCACTCTTCGGCGACGAACGTCCCACCCATAGCCCATTCTCCACCGATGCCTATGCCTGCAAACAGTCGAAGAATGGCGAGTTGCCACACGCCAGTGACGAACGCGCTCAAAAAAGTGAACACCGAGTACCAAAGGATGGTCAGCATCAGCGTGCGAACGCGACCGAACTTGTCTCCAATCGGCCCCCAAAGAAATGCAAATCCCCAGCCGATCAGGAACAGCGCGAACAGCAAGCCTCCATAAAATCCAACATTGGCTTTGGTGGCTGCGATTCCGGAGCGCGGAAGCAGTTCGCGCAGCGATGGCACCAGAACGAGCGCATAAACGAACGAATCCATGCCATCGAGCGTCCACCCACCCCACGATGCCCAGAAGCCGCGAATCTGGTTTCGCGTGAGGCGCAGGGCCAACCCGTGGGCGGAGCCGTTCGCTTCGTTCGCTGCGGAGGCGCTCATGACGGGCGCACACTATACCAAAGGCCTCTAATTTGAAATCAAAAACTCATTAACTCAGTAAGGCGTCTTGCATGTGCAGGAAGTTGGGTATATCTTTCCGGCCCTCCGGTGGTTCAAAAAGCCGGAGTTCTGGCTTAAAGAAGCGGCCGTGCTGGCGAATCCGCTTGCCGCACCGAAATGCCCTACAGCTGAAGGGAGAAACCAACTATGGGAACCTCCGGCGCGCCGCCCTCGTCCGCGTCCTCCAATGCGGCCTCTCGCTCGAGCAAGAAACCCTTCTATCGCAGCTTGTGGGGCCAGGTTTTGCTGGGCGTGGCCATAGCTATCGTGTTCGGCTACTTCAAGCCGCACTGCGCAGTGGCCATGAAACCATTGGGCGACGCTTTCATCCGGCTCATCAGCATGATCATCACGCTGGTGATTTTTTGCACCGTGGTTACGGGCATCGCCAGCATGCAGGATATGAAGAAGGTCGGGCGTGTTGGAGGCAAAGCGCTGTTGTACTTCGAGATCGTCTCGACGCTGGCCTTGCTGATTGGCCTGGTAGTCGGAAACCTCGCGCATACCGGCGCCGGTTTCAACGTGAACCCTGCGACACTCGACAGCAAGGCCGTTGCAGGTTACGCCGACGCAGCCAAGGCGCAAAGCGTGACCGATTTCATCATGCACATCATCCCGACGACAGTCGTGGACGCCTTCGCCAAGGGCGATATTTTACAGGTGGTATTAATTTCGATTCTGTTCGGTTTTGCCTTGTCGGCGATGGGCAGCCGTTGCAAGCCGCTGCTCGAGGTCATCGAAGCCCTCACGCGTGCGGTGTTTGGTGTGATCAATATCGTCATGCGCTTTGCTCCCATTGGCGCTTTCGGCGCCATGGCTTTTACGATCGGCGCGTATGGAATCGCCTCGCTCGGGCCGCTGATCAAGCTCATCGCCACGTTTTGGATCACTTGCATCCTGTTTGTGTTAATCGTCATGGGCGGAATTTCCTGGGCTGCGGGATTCAGCATCATCAAATATCTCGCATACATAAAAGAGGAAATCATTCTCACTTTGGCGGTCAGTTCTTCGGAACCGGCGCTCCCGACGCTCATGGAAAAAATGGAACAGCTGGGCTGTTCCAAGGCCCTGGTGGGACTGGTGGTGCCGACCGGCTACACCTTCAACACCGATGGCAGCAGCTTGTACATGACGCTGGCGGCGCTGTTTGTCGCCGAAGCCACCGGCATTCATTTGACGCTGGGGCAGCAGCTCATGATTTTCGCCGTGGCGGTCTTGACCTCCAAGGGCGCGTCCGGAGTGCAGGGCGCCGCATTTATCGCCTTGGTGGCCACCTTGAAAGTGATTCCGACAATCCCCGTGGCCGGGATGGCTTTGATTCTGGGGATTGATCGCTTCATGAGCATGTTCCGCGCGACGGTAAATATGCTGGGCAACGGCGTCGCCACGCTGGTGGTTGCGCGATGGGAACATGAAGTCGACGCGGCGCAGTTGCGGCGTAACCTGGCATCGCCCGACGCGTGGCGCCAGCAGTTGGCAATCGCTGCGGAAGTTCCAGGGGCTCCGGAGTAAAACGTGACCTGGCGGCGTGGCGCAGTAGATGCCAGGTTCGTGAATTGACAGAGATATTGCGGTAAGCCGCTACTCGTTGAAAGCCGTTTCTTCGCGCTTACACCAGGTCGAACTTCAATTCCCCCAGTTTTTCCAGGCTGCACGCGATTTTATCCCCCGGCTTCAGCCACACTTGCTGGTCCTTGGGCTTGCCCTGGATCACGCCCTGGGGCGTGCCGGTGAAAATAATATCGCCGGGCTTCAAGGTAATGACGCGGGAAATGTAGCTGATCATTTTCCGCGTGTTAAAGATGAAATCGCTGGTGCTGGAGGACTGGCGCGTCTCACCGTTCACGCGGCATTCGAGCTTGAGGTTGTCGGGATCGATCTGGTCGGCGGTAACCAGGTAAGGGCCGATCGGAGCGAACTGGTCCGGCGTCTTGCCCACCATCCACTGCCCGCCGGTTTCAAGCTGCAGGTCGCGAGCCGTGAAGTCGTTACCGGTGGCGTAGCCGGCGACGTAGGACAGCGCGTCGGCTTCGCTCACCACTTTCGCTTCGCGTCCGATGGCCATTACCAATTCGACTTCGTAGTCAAATTTAGTAGCGAAACCTACGGGCAGCTTTATCGTTCCGTTGTGGTGATTGAGCGCCGTATTAAATTTATTGAAGAGCACCGGCTGCTTCGGAATCGGCGCGCCAATCTCGATGGCGTGCTGCCGATAGTTCAGCCCTACGCAGACTATTTTTTCGGGCCGCGTCACCACCGGGCCGTAATCTATCGCGTCTTCTTTGAGGAAAGCTTTTTGCGCCGCCTTAGATTTGCCGGCCGCGTCCACCAGGGCATTGAGGCTCGGACCGTCTTCATTTTGAAGCAAATCGTCAATGGTGGCCGGCGCATGCATGCGCAAAATGCTCGCGGCTGCGACTACATCGAGGATTCCTTTTTCGTTCTTAACCCCCAATCGATACTCGCCGCCGCGGCGAATGTTCAGCAACGTGAGCCCGCGAGCCATGCCGCGCGCTTCGCTCGCGGCAGGCTGCGCCTCGGCAAGTGCTGCCGGCAACCCGCCCGTCACCGCCAACGCGCAGACCGCACCCGTGCCCTTCATAAAAGTTCTGCGATTTTGGTCCATGGGAGGATCTCCTTCGACTTCGCGAATTTTAAACGGCCGGCAGGGTTAACGCGCGGGATTATACAGCAATCGGTCAATAGAGTTTAGCCAGGCTCTGATTCGTGCGGAAAGGTTGGTATTAAAAAGGCGCGGCCTCCGATCCGAGAACGAAAACCCTCAGGGGCGGAGGCCGCGTTGCTTGGCCGGCGCTATCGCGTTACTGGCAAGCCGGCATGATGGCCGTCGCGTCGTCCGAAGTGCAGGCACGCAACGGGAGATCGCGATGCATGCTTAAAATCCACAGGCCTTGATCGTTCGTGAAGTAAACCAGGTTTCGCGGCCCTTCCGTGAGGACGCTGGTCACACCGGGAAACGATTCGATCGTACGTGGATTGGCGGGATCACTCAAGTCCAGCACGTTGACTGTCTCAGTCTGCGGAGCAGCAGCCGGCGAGGAACCGTCGCTGCTGAGCGATTCGGTGACAGCCATTCTGGTGCCGACAAGTTCAAATCGACCGGTACGCTTTCCGTTGGGCCAAGCGACGTGGCTGACAATCTCTGGCTTGGCAGGCTTCGTGACGTCTATGACGGTCACGGCGTTCTTGGAGTTTTGTGCGACATAGAGATATTGGTGTCCGTTCTGGCCTCGCAAAGACAAATCTGTTGCAGCAGAGCCTGCAAGCGGCAAGTGCGCCACGACTGTAGCGGACTTAGCGTTGCTGTTGTCTTTGGTGTTCGCAAACGCGCTCGGCGTGATAGATACACACAGCGCGAAAATCATCGCTGCAGCCTTCGCTAAGTTACCAGGATTCAATTTGTTGCAGATCATCGCGTCCTCCTTCGCACAATCAATTGCCTCAGTTTCAACCGGGTTGGTTTATTGGCCGTGTTCGAGTTCCCAAGACCATCTTCACCGTGATGTGCCGGCCACCGGCGTATCACAATACCCTGCACACTAAATTGGATTGCGCTCAAAGACGGCGGGCTCTTTGAATTTCTTGTCACCTGTGATAACAATTCTAAATCAGCGTCTTTTGAAGGACGTTCATGGAACTGAGGCATCTCCGGTCGTTTCTCGCAGTCGCCGAGCATCTGCATTTCCGACGCGCCGCGCAGACAATCCACTTGAGCCAGCCGGCTCTCAGCCTGCAGATTCGCGCGCTCGAAGACGAACTTGGCGTGGCACTGTTTGTGCGCGATCGCAGAAAAACGCTACTGACACCGGCGGGCCAGATGTTCCGCGACGAGGCCCGGGAAATGCTGCAGCGATCCGAGCGCGCGGTCAGTCGTGCGCGGAGAGCCGCCCTCGGGCAAGTGGGAATCCTGCGCGTGGGATTCGTCTCTACGGCCGGCGCGATCCTGGTGCCGCCGATTGTGAAGCGCTTTCGAGAGCTCTATCCCGACGTGGAATTGGAACTGGGAAACGTTCTCACCGCCGATCAAATTGTGCGCTTGCGCGAGCGGAGGCTGGATGCCGGCTTCCTGCGATTGCCGGTGACAGCGGAAGAGCAGCTGCAAATCACGGTTCTTCACCAGGAGCCTTTTATACTGGTGCTGCCAGTCGCCCATCCGCTGGCGAAGGCTCAATCTTTACGTCTCCACGATCTGCGCAGCGCCAACTTCGTGATGTACGCACGGAGGCAGGCCCCGGGGTTTCACGATCGAATTCTGGGCATCCTCAATTCTTCGGGAGTGAGCCCTCACGTTGTGCAAGAGGCCAGCGACATCTATTCCGTCGTTGCTCTAGTGGCGGCGGGCTTGGGCGTCGCTGTGCTGCCGTCTTCGGCGAGACTCCACCAGATTCGCGGAGTGGTCACACGAAAATTGCCTGGGAAGCTTCCGCTTTCAGAGATTGCTCTCGCCGTACACACCGACATGTCCGCGACGACGAGATTGTTTGCCGAGCTCGCGCTCGCCATTAAGCCGAGAAATAGCAGGTCATCGCGGGTTATGCGCGCAGTCAATTGATCGACCGCCTCGTTGCGAGCGGCCTTGTGCAGTCGTGGTCGCGCGCTGCGGCTAAAGAATGAAGCAATGGGAAAAATATGGTGCTACACGCCCACTGTTGGCTACTCCAATTATTTTCCATCACTTACGCTGCGACCGCAACCGCTTGTGCCCCGGAAATCTTGGAGCAACTTGGAGCAGGTAGAGCAAATCCAGTGCCAACCTTCTCCGCTTCTTCGAGCCGCAAGGACAAATTCTCTTTGAGCGACTTGGCATATTCCGACGTAATGTCGTCCCCAAGGGAATGTCCTGCCCATATTTTGGTCAGATGTCCGTGCGCTCGCGCCGCGTCCAGATGCGTGATACGGAATCGGCGGAAGCCGTGAAAGCCGTAATCACGAGCCGCTTATCCAGCCAGCGACGGCGCAGATTCCCGGCACGATACGGAGTTCCTTTCTTCGTCTTGAACAGCAAACCGCTTTTGCCCTCGATGAAGGAAAGTAAGTAATCTCCGACAGCTTTACTCACATCAACGTTGCGCTTTGCGGCCCGTGTCTTCAGACCGGAAAGACGACCGAAACGATTGACGGATTCGTTCGACCACGAAAGTGCGGCCATTGTTGACAATATGCCGTGCTTCGAGACCGAGAATTTCTGCAATCCGCATTCCGGTTGCAGCGGCAATCACATACAACGCCTGTTCATTGCCCTTGCTTTCCGACACGAGTTTTTCAACCTGCCCCGCCGTCACAGCCGGAACGTGTTGCTCTATCCTTCACTATCTTGGGAAGTCCGAGGTATTCACGATTCCATTGCAAGACGGTGGAGTGGCTCGCCCGTTTCCGGGTCTTTAACGGAACGGACGAGTTGCAGGACGAGCCGCATATAGTTGTTTACCGAGCAAATGCTCAAGTCTGCGTTGAACATTGCCTCGACCAACGGCTTGCAGCTCTTGTTGTTCACTTGTGCCAGGGGTAAGTGGCCGATGACAGGATTGACGTGCTTGCGAAGAGCACCCTCAATCGTCGGAATCGTTGAGGTTTTGTACTTGTCGAAACGGCGGCGCTGAACTTCACGAAGAAACGCTTCCGCACGTTCTTTGAAAGTTTCCTCACCGAGTACGACGTGGTGAAGTGCTCTTTGCTATTCGCGCCGGAGCGTTCGACAATCTCCCGAGCCATTCGTCGAACTTCAGGCGACGGTGGTTTGGGATTGCCGTCCTTGTCGAGCGCGACCGGCGTGATTTTCTCGTTCATTTGCTGACGTTGTTCCTGACCTTCTACATCCTGTCGCCATCTCACTCGATACCACCCGGCTTGAATTACTACAGTTCCGTTCTCGACCGCTGCGACGTTTCATGGACTTTCGTCTTTCCGTCGTCGCTTCGGTTGCGCTTCGGATACGAAGCCAACCTTAGAATCACTGGCTGCAATTTGCAACAGGGCGGGCAACGGCTCTACGACCCAGGCTGGGTCGTCATAGGTTAAAACAGAGGAATCGGGCTTGGCCTGCGAGGTCGCCGGCGAGAATGCGGCGACGGTGAGGGCAGCACCGAGGACGAAGGGCGTGCGAGCCGAAGTCTGAGGTACGGAACCGCCTTCTCTTTCGTTAGGTTGTACCGTGACTGCTTGCTGCTGTGAGTTTACCTGCATGGAACACCTGCGTGGTCGAGCTAACCGGCCGAGGGACGGCCTTGGTTGCCGACGACCTGCATGGCGTTCCTTTCTTGGCAGGGGTGGACCCATATTTTGTTCTCACACTTATGGTACTGAGATTTTCCCCAACGCAATTCACAATCTTCAAATTTCGAGTGGGCTTCCAAATAAATTCACTGGAGGATAGCGAATCCTATTCTTGCGCGGGGGGAACCTTGCGCCGCAAGTCTTCATGCTTACGCATCAATTCCCGCCATCCCGTGATGCGGGAGCCCGCACGGACTTTTTGCCGAATGCGTGAGACAAGCATCTTGTAAGTCGGTTCGCTGGCAACATCCGACCAGCGAGTGACGTACTTCGGAACTCCCGTCAATCGATAAAACGGCACCTCTTCCTTCTCGTCTAGTGCCGCGAATATCGCATTCGTTGTCCATGTGGGGTGCTTTTCAACAAGACTGGCGATGGCGGATTTTGCTCGATGGTCTGCCTTTCCTGATTCGAGCTTGTATAGCTGGCGAGCAACCAGGTAGCCGCGCCGTATACCCTTGTAATGAGCGAAGGCATATGTCATGGCGAGCAAGTTGCGAAGCGTGTCCACCAGCTCGGCTCCGTTCTTGCGTGTCACGAAGTCGGAAAACAAACTGGCGCGAGCCTGCCCCATCGCTTCTTGCAACCGTTTCGTTACTTTAGGACTGCGCAGTTGCTTAGTGTGGCTCCACCACCTTCTGAAGCATTCTGCTTTGTTTGGGCTTCATCCATGCGTCTACGCCATGCGAGGTAACGAAAAAGACTGCCAGCGTTGCCGCAGAAGCGTCTCCCACAGAGCTGTCTTTTCAAGCAGATACGAGTAACAGTGTTTTTTTCGCGCTTTCGACTAAGAGTAACGGGGCAGCTATCCTACGACTATCGAGCCAGCAGCGGAGCACGCCCCAAGCCCGACTGGCAGGTTGAATCTCAGCGAACGGAGAAAATTATGAACACGGAAAAGCACGATGCCCTGGCGAAAAACGGTGTAGCGCTACACACTTTTCTGGGGGTTGACGCCAGCAGACTGGACAACCTTGAAGATATCGTCAGGGTTGAACCCCGCACAAACTGGAACGGGGAAGCTGACAAGCAGATGCTCGCATACGGCGTCAGCGCCGTGAGCGTGGCAAAACTTTCGCGGTTCTCGCGTTCCGTGTTCCTGGAGTTTGACAAGCGCTTCAAGGCGGGCAAGAAGTGCAAGAACTATTTCCTCGGCTTCAAGTCCATTGAAACGCTGTGCGACTATCTCGACATTTCACGCAAGCAGTTCTACAACGTCATCAACGACAACCGCGGCGGTCGCAAGCTCCTCTCCCCTGCGGAACAGGCAGCGAAAGACGCCGCGAAAGAAGAAGCACGCATCAAGCGGGAAGAAGCGAAAGCGGATCGCGAAGCCAAGCGCCGTGCAGAGAAGAGAGACTCAAGCGGGAAGCGGAAGAACTCAAAGCCGCACGGGAAAACGCCAAGAAGCTGCAGCAGAGCCTTGACAAGAAAGATGAAGCCGTAGCCCAGGCGAAGCAGGACGTTGCGGACGAAGTCATAAGCAAAGCGACTACTGCCGCCGCACAGAAGCAAAGCGAGAAGCGACCAGGTGGGTTTGCCCCCGAACCGAAGTCTGACCGTGACGAATATTACTTCACGATCGGTGCGCGGGTCGGTGAAAGGTGTTTCTCTCGGCTCACCTGCCGCGATTGTCAAAATCATCTTGCAGGTTCTCGACGGACAGATTGCAGGACAGCAGAACCAGGAAGCGGCGGTCATCCTTAGTCGTCTTAAGCTTGGCATCGAAGACCGCCTGAACAAGGTCACGCCGCCGACCCCAGAACCGACCAACCCCGAGCCTCAGCCTGCTGCCGAAAGCCCCGAAGAGGAACAGGCACGGCTGCGTGCGGAGTACGACAAACAGTGGGAACAAGTAGAGACGGGGCAAGCATGAGCACAGCAAGGAAGCGAAATCTCACGCCACCCCCGCGGGAACAACTGAACGCACAGACAGGCGAAACCGTCTCTCCTGTCGTGCAGTATGCCGCTATGGCGTACCGTAACGGACATCCTCACAGCACGCAAATATCGTGTCAAATTTGTTGAAGCGGACGAAGCTCGCCGATTCGCAGCCAAGGTGAATCGTCGACGCTGTTACTTCACCGTCAGCGTTGTTTACGAGGACTCGAAGCACAAGGTGGCTCCGGATCTTCCCGGCGGTGAGGAGGTGTCCATCATGGAGCGGCGCGCGGCGGATGAGAGGAGCAAATAAAGATGGCCAAGGATAAAGCACTTGAAACGGGAAACCGGCTGATCGTGGAAGACAGCATGACGCAAACTCCCGAGATCGTATACATCCGTGATTTCCTGAGCACTACGGAAGCGGACGCTCTTCTCGCCCGCATCCGCATCGAGGGTGAGTTCAAACAGAATTACATTCATCTTTTCGGCAGAAAGGCGATCCCTCGCTTGGAAGCCTGGTACGGGGATCACGATTATCCCTACTCGAAGGGCGTCGTCCTCATAGCCCAACCCATGCCTGGCTTCTTGTTGGACTTGATGCGTAAGGTGGAGGAAGCGGCGGGCGAACCGTTCAACAGCGTTCTGATCAACCGCTACCGAAGTGGAAACGACTACATTTCATGGCATTCGGACAACGACTACGGTGTCGCCGAGCCTACAATCCCTGGTGTCACCTTGGGCGCGACTCGCCGGTTCCTCCTGCGGCACAAGCAGACTAAGAAAACGGTCGAATACGCGCCGGCGCACGGGTCGCTCATCATCATGCGCGGGCGCACCAACGAAGACTGGATGCACTCGGTCCCTAAACAGGCAAACGTCCAGCAAGAGCGCGTCAACCTGACCTTCCGCCGCATGGGGGAACGTCATGGAAAATAGCAAAATCAATTGGACGGACCACACGTGGAACCCGTGGATTGGCTGCCGACACGTGTCGGCAGAATGCGACCACTGTTACGCTGACGCTCTCGTCACGAACCGCATGGGCCGCGACTTCTCCATTGTTCAGCGCACGAAGACTTGGAAGGAGCCGTTCAAATGGAATCGAAAGGCTCCGGCTTCGGCAGCAGAGCTTGGGCGCAGAGTCCGGGTGTTCTGCGCTTCACTCACCGACTTCTTTATCCAAGACGCCGACCAGTGGCGGGACGAGGCGTGGGAGGTCATCCGCCAGTGCACGGAAATGGACTGGCTCATCCTGACCAAGCGTCCGCAGCTTATCCCGCGCCGCTTGCCGGCCGACTGGGGCAAGGGCTGGCCGCATGTTTGGCTCGGCACAACCTGCGGCGTGAGAAGCTCTTATCCCCGGCTCGATGCGCTCCGGGAAATCCCTGCGGCGGTGCGGTTCATCTCGGCGGAGCCGCTCCTGGAATCGTTGGCTGACATCAATCTCGTCGGCTATCACTGGTTGATAGCGGGCGGCGAATCCGGGCCGAAGTTCCGTCCGATGCATGAGGATTGGGCAACCGAACTGCGGGACATTTGCGCCCGGGAAGGTGTCGGGTTCCATTTCAAGCAGCACTCCGCTTTTCGGTCCGGGCAGGGCGCGGATTGTGCGGCAGGCTGTCTCACGAGCCGCCGCTCGTCACTGTCGGGAGCATGCCAAAAGTTAACGGGTCAGAAATGCCCGCCAACCGATTTGACCGGGAGGAAATGGGTTCACGCGGCGAGTTCGACCAGGCTCCTGCATGGACGGGTGGGGAAGCAGACCAAAGCGCACGCGATGACAAGGCCGACGTGAAGGACAGCGAGGCAGATGCGACAGAAATCAAATCAGAACAGCCCGTCGAGGCCAACGGCAATTTTGTGATCGGGCCAGGCTGCCGAGGAATGGAGAGATCGCGGGGGGGAGGTCGCGCCCTGAAATCACGCCGGATCAGGGCCGTGCGCAGCAAGGGGCGTCGGCGAAATAGGCGACCGCCGGCGCCCGATCGAACAAATAAGGAGAGACAACACATGGAGCGCAAAGAGTACTTGTTGAGCGAACTGCCCGTCGAACTGCGGGACGCTGCTGGATTCGCCAG
>CAVVLE010000023.1:0-338398 GCA_963748865.1 uncultured Acidobacteriota bacterium
ATCCCGAGACGGATCCAAAACTCGACGACGTATTCAACGCGTGGAACGTAAAGGTCGGTGACAATGTTGTCGTTGATGCCAGCGCTTTCGAGATCAAATGGCACAAATGGGGCCGTTCGTTCCAATCGTGGTCACTTATGGTTCGAGCGCGATCACGCGTAATTTCGGCAACTCCATGACTCTTTTACCCCCTCGCCCGCACCGTATCCATCGCCGACAAAACCAAGGCGCAAGCGGGGACAACCGAGTTGATGAAGAGCTCCACGCGCAGTTTTACCGTCCCGAAGCTCGACCCGAGCGCAAAGGAGATCAAATATGACGCATCGAAGGACACGCTCGGCCCGTTGTCCCTCGGCGTCGCTTCCGAGAAGCGCAATGGCCCCGACGCGAACGCCAAGGATGGGCGACTCGTGGCAATCGGAAATTCGCAGTTTGCGACGAACCAATTCGGTGGGCAGGTTCGCAATGCCGACATGTTCATGAATTCCGTTAATTGGCTTGCCGAAGATGAAGACCTCATCTCTATCCGCCCCAAGAGCGCGACCAGCCGGCGCGTTAACTTCACCGAGACGCAACAACGCGAGTTGAATTGGTTCAGCCTGCTCTCGTTGCCCGGAATCGTGATTCTCTCCGGCGTCTACATCTGGTGGAAACGGCGCTAGCGGACCATGAAGAAGAGCACCGGCATTATTCTTCTGTTGGCTGCGGCGTTCGCCGCCTACGTTTACTTCTACGATCTGAAGCACACCAAGCCGACTGACTCATCGAATGGTACTGAGGAGGGCGTGCCTGCGGGCGATTCGTCGGCCAATTCCAAGCCAGCCTTTTCGTTGGCTGCGGCGGACATCGCCAATCTGACACTCACCCGCGGGGGAGAGACGTCTACCTTTGAGCAGCGCACCGACGGCTGGTACATGACCCAGCCCGTAGCAACGCGCGCCGAGCAATCGCTTCTCGGCGCGATCGCGAGCGAACTAGCCAGCGTGCGCGTGGACCGGACGCTTTCCGCAACTCAGGATCGCAAAGCCAATTACGGCCTCGCAAACCCCGCAGTCACCCTCGAATTCAAGTTAAAGAATGGCGCCCAACATAAGCTGCAACTCGGTGGCAAGGATTTCTCCGGCCTCAATGTCTATGCCATCGTAGACGGCGCTAAGGATGTTTCTCTACTCTCCGACACAATCCTTACCAGCAGCGACAAGTCTGTGGATGATTTCCGCGATCAATCTGTTCTCGAACTCGACAGCAACAACGTCGCTTCCTTTGAATTGAAGAATGAATCCGGAACGATCGAGGCCAAGAAAACCGGCGGCAGCTGGCAAATCGAAAAGCCGCGCGTGACCGCCGGCGAGGCCGGGTCAATAGCGTCGGTGCTGAGCATGATCGGAACCGCGCGTATCGTGTCGTACGCCAGCAACACGCCAGACGATTTGGCAAAGTACGATCTGGCGCACCCGCCGATTACTTTCCACGCGCAAATGGACAGTGGCAAGCTCGTCGACCTGCACCTGGGCAAGAAGGATGGCAGCGCGTATTTCGCGCGCGATCCCTCGCGGCCGTTCATTTTCCGTGTGCAAGACACCTTGCACACCAGCCTGTCGTCGAAGTTCTTCGATTTGCGGGACAAAAACCTGTTTCACGCCGAGGAGACCGACATCGTTCGCGCGCAGATTCAAAATTCCAAGGGCACCACGACGTGCGTGAAAGGCGCCGATGGCGGCTGGGAGTTGGAACAGACCGCCGCGCAGAAAACGCCCGCGCCGGCGTGTCCCGCTTTCTGGAGTTCGCTCAGCAGCGCACGGGCCACCGAGGTTCTCGACACGCCACCGGCATCAGTAACATCTCAGCTGGCCAAGCCGCCGGTCCAGGTAACGCTCACGGATAAGTCTGGCAAGAAAATCGAGATTCAGATGTCGGGGCCGACTGGCGATTCGGTTTACGCGCGCACCAATGCTGGGCCCGAGGTGCTCAAGCTGGGAAAATCAATTTATGACGACCTGACCTTCGCTCCCACAGGAATTCACGATTAGACGAATCGGCAGCAGGCTTTCAACAGCCAACTAGTCCGAAATGCTGTCATCCTGAGCGAAGCGAAGGATCTGCTCTTTTTCAATTGCGACGAAAACTAAGCGCGTTGCGGACGACGTTAGCAACAGGCGCGCGCCGCAAGCTCCGAATCCGCGGGACGATCTGCGCGGGCCCAAGTAGCAAGCAACTCCACCGCGCCATCCGCCGGGGAAATATAGATATAGAAGACATGCGTGTCGCCTTCCAATTCATAGAAATGCGACCGCTTGGGGTCAGGCCGAACATCGGCTCCGCCGGCCAGAAGGGCCCGCAGCGCCGAAAGGGCTTCAGGGGAATGGTGCCTTAGATCTTTGATCTCGAGATTCATGACTTCGTTTATACCGCGATAATCGGGCGTTGCTGCGTCGCATCCCATGTTCGTTTCCTCACTCACTAATACGCCTGACCCTGCCGGAATGTTCCATCCGAGCCGGAAATTTTTTGCGCCAAGCGCCTCGATTTCTCAGTAGCATTGGATGCCGCCGGGCGCGCTGGCGGCTCGCAAATCTGATGTATTTTATGGCCTGGAATTCGCAATTGCGGTATCAACGCATCAACCCTTAACTAGTTACTTGCGCGGCCGAACTGAACTTGCGATAGTGCAGTCAGTTTGTTAGTGCTACAACAATCCCGACAACTCCGAGGCGACAAAACGTGAAGAAAAACAGTGCCACGAAAGGCAGCAGCAAAAAGACGGGGCGTAGGGCCACTGGAAAATCCACACGCTTTCATCGCGACAAGCGGCGCAAGCACCGCCATTGGCAGGTGACCGTTTTTTATCGCGATGGCGAACGATTCGCGCGCGTTTATATCGACCGCGATAGAGCCGAAAGGTTTGCCGCACGACAGAAGAAATCGCCTGTAGTGCGCTCGGCGCGCATTTTGGAAGTGGACTAGCCCTCGCGGGTTTACGCACCCGCTGCCTATCGGCAAATCACCCGCGAACATGAGTAACGAGATGGGATTCCCGTTTCGTGCGGCTCTTGTCCCACGCTAAATGGCGTGCTATAAAATTAAGGTCGTCCGGAAATCCCTGGTACGCGGGATTCGTATAGTGGTAGTACGCGACCTTGCCAAGGTCGAGGCGAGGGTTCGATTCCCTTATCCCGCTCCACTCTTTGCCTGTTTTAATCGCTCGATCCTTTTTTTGCACGACGCGCTCGTTTCTTGGCGCGTCCCCTTCGTTGCGACGCCCACGATGGCATGCTAGAGTTCTGCGCGCCGAGCCCTCATGTTGGCGTACCTTTGCGGTCCGATTGAATTTGCGAATGGCGGCGGGAAACTCTGGCGCCGCAAACTTGCGCCTTTCCTGCGCGAGCAACTGGGACACCGTCTTTACGATCCGGCCGAGGACGAGAAGAAAAATCTCACGGACGATGAAGTGGCGCATTTTCGTGAATGGAAAACCTGCGAGCCCGAGCGCTTCCGCCGCGCCGTACGCAAAATCATTCACTTCGATCTCGATCTGATCGAGAACAAGGCTGACTACCTGATTTGCTATTGGGACGATCCGTCGAACCCTAGCGGCGGCACTCCGGCGGAATTGACAGCCGCGTTTCGAAAGGGAATTCCAGTTTATTTGGTTACGCCGCTGGCTCTCGATCAGGTTAGCGGCTGGATGCTGGGATGCGCCGATCAGATTTTTTCAGGCGTGGACGAATTGAAAGAGTTTCTCCTGCGCCGCTACGGCCGTGAAAAACAAGCGCAATTCTGGAAAGAGTAACGCCGGCTGCCAGCCGGCGCTTTTCTGCGAAAATGGCATCCCGCTGGCCAACATCGAGGCTGTAAGATATCGAAATGTTTGCTGTTTATGACGGGATCAAAACCGCCGGCTAGCAGCCGGCCTACGGACGCACTCTTTAACATGCCAAAACTGATCGTCGCCGTCGGCAGCACTCGCCGCCCCAAGCTCGACGGTGTCCGCGATGCCCTAATAGAACTGACGCCGCAATTCCGCGCTCACACTGAATTCGAAGTCATCGGCGTCGAGGCCCCCAGCGGCGTGCGCGACACACCCATATCTCGCGCAGAGATGATGCAGGGAGCGAGGAATCGTGCCGAGCACCTGCGCGACGTCGCTCTCGCCAAACCCGAATCCTGGACTTACTTCATCGGCGTCGAAGGCGGCCTCGAAATCATCCAGGAAAACGGCGCTCGCTGGGTCTTCCTTGAAAACTGGGCCTACGTCCTCGATCGCGGCGACCGCGGCTCATTCGGCCAATCCGGCGCAGTGGCCGTTCCGGAACTGCTGGCGGGAAGAGTGGTGGATCACGGAGACCAACTCGCAAACGCCGTGGATGAATTCGCTGGCAGCAAGGGCATTCGCGATGCGCAGGGCGCCTGGGGTGTGCTGACGCGCGATTTGGTCACCAGGCGCGACGCGTTTCGCCTCGCTGTGATAAACGCATTCGCTCCGTTTTACAATTTCGAAGCCTATCGCGGAGATGCCATTCGTCGCGCCGAGGCGAGATGACTCGAGCGGGCGAGGCTATCTGTAGCCAACATTTGGTAGGCGCAAATCCAGGCGCTGTCATCCGAGCCCGGTGAGGAATCTGCTCTTTGCGGTTTTGAGCGAATCGTCGAGCGCGGTTGTGCTAATTTGAAGTTGTAATCTTCGCAGCGCTCGCAGGAGGTCTTACAGTGGACATCGTGAAGGGCAACATGGGTTGGATCGAAGTCGTCGTCGGCCCGATGTATTCGGGCAAAAGCGAAGAACTGATGCGCCGATTGCGCCGCGCGGAAATCGCGCGCCAGCGCGTACAAATCTTCAAGCCGGTGATCGATCAGCGCTATTCCACCAGCGGAATCGTCTCGCACTCCGGACTTGAGCTGGCCTCAGACCTAGTTCGCACCGCGGAAGAAATTCTGGAGAAACTCGAATCGCGCACCGAAGTGGTGGGCATCGACGAAGGCCAATTTCTCGGCGAAGGATTAATTGACGTCTGCACCAAGATGGCCGATCTCGGCAAGCGCGTAATCGTCACCGGCCTGGACACGGATTTCATGGGCCGTCCGTTTGAACCGATGCCGCGGCTGTTGGCCGTCGCCGAAGAAATCACCAAGCTTCTCGCGATCTGCGTCCGCTGCGGCAATCCAGCCGTGCACACGCAGCGCCTCGTTGCGTCGGAGGAATTAATCGTAGTAGGCGCGGGCGGAATGTACGAAGCGCGATGCCGCCGCTGCTTCGAGCCACAACTAGCCACTCAGAAAATCGAGGAAGGGAAGAAAGCCGCGGCCCGTTCGCAAGCCGCCGCAAGCTAGCACTTTGTAGCGCCGGCCTTTTAGGCCGGCATTTCGCGGCCACAATCTCAAGCGCCCCCAACTCCCGTCGAGGCAACCTCCGCGCTGTTGGCCTTTCTTTTGATTCGCGCCCGCAACTCCCGCGCCAAAGCGTGATGCTCGGCGCATCCGACGACCTCGAGTCCAGGACGCTTCACCGGTGCCTTCGAGCGTCCTCCAAGCAGCTTGTCAATTCGCGAGAGGCTAGCCCTCCAACCCGCAGCGGCGAACTGGCCATTCTCGAAAGCGCGAGCCGTCGCCGCCAGCGCCGGCATTACCAAAGACCAATCGTGACAAAGCATGGCGATGTCGCATCCCGCGCGGAAGCATTCGACGGCCGCGGTCCCCGACGGATACTGCCTGGCGATCGCGCCCATCCCTAAATCGTCCGCCAGCACCACGCGCCGGAAATTCAATTCTTGCCGGAGCAAATTCTCGATCACTCGCTGCGAGAGGGTCGCAGGCCGGCCGGGATCAATCCACGGCAGCAGAATATGCGCCGTCATCACCGTCGGTACGCCTGCTTTGATGACTTCAGCAAACGGAACCAGTTCGGTTTCCCGCAGGCGCTCTAGTGTGCCCTCAAATATCGGCAGCTCGAGATGTGGGTCAGCCTCCGCGTCACCATGTCCCGGAAAATGCTTGGCGCATCCAAGAATCCCCTCGGCCGACAGCCCGCGCGCAAACGCCGCTCCTAACTCGCCCACACGCTCAGGGTCCGAGCCAAAGCTGCGGTCCGATGTTACCGGGCTGCCCGCGCGCACGTGCAAATCGAGCATCGGCGCGAAAACCAGGTTGCAACCCACTGCCAGCAGTTCGCGCGCTACGGCGCGCGCCACTGCTTCCACTGCCGTCAGATCGTTCAGCTCGCCGAGTTCTGCCGCCGAAGGCCACTGCGTAAACGGCTCGGGCAGCGCGAACTTGATACCGCCCTCCTGATCGATCCCGATCAGCACCGGCCCGTCAGCCGCATCGCGAATCTCGTAGGTCAGCTGCAGCAATCGCTCAGGTGTCTTGAAATTTCGGCGGAAAATCGTGACGCCCACAAGCCCGCCGCCCAACAGCTCAATCATTTCATGCGGCAGCGCCGTGCCGTTGAATCCCAGCAGGAATCTCTTCAGCACCGCCGGCGGAATGTTTGCGCTGTTGTTCATTTGCTATCACGCGCCCGCTCTCGCCACTGCGCCGCAAGCGGAACGCGTTATCCTTCATTGCCTCTGTCGGGAAAGCCTAATCGCGCAGGAGCTTCCGAGCAAGATGAGAATTGAATCGCGTGCACCCACCCGCATAGATCTCGCCGGCGGAACGCTCGATATCTGGCCACTCTACCTGTATCACCGAGGCGCTGTAACAGTGAATTGCGCAATCACGCGTTACGCTTCGTGTGTCCTCGAGGTGCATCCGCATCGCAAAAGCATCGAGTTGGCCTCGCGCGACACGCGCCGGGCGCAGAGCTTCTTTTCGTTTGCGGCTCTCGAACGCGCTCGCAATCATCGGCTGCCGCTTCTCGCGCAGTTGGTGCGCCACTTTCGGCCGCGCGTAGGATTTTCGCTTTCGACCAATTCCGAAGCTCCCGCCGGCGCAGGCATTGGGGGCTCCAGCGCCATGGCCGTGGCGTTGTGCGCCGCGCTCGATCGCCTGACACATGCCGGCCACAATCGCATCGCCTGGATTGAAATCAGCCGCGATATCGAAGCCATCGTCATCAAAGTTCCCACTGGCACGCAAGATCATTTTCCGCCGGCATTCGGCGGCGCCGCGGCCATCCATCTCGAGCCCGGCCGCGTCCGCAGGGAAGCGCTGAAAGTCGATCTCGATGAACTCGAACGCCGCATCGTGGTTTGCTACACCGGCGAGCCGCGCCAATCGGGAATCAACAATTGGAAAGTCTATCGCGCGCACGTAGATGGCGACCGTCGCGTATTCCGCAATCTCGAAGTCATTTCCCAGGTCGCGCAAGCCATGCGCGCCGCCCTCGAACGCGGGCAATGGCGCGAAGTCGGGCGCTTGATGCAAGAAGAGTGGAATTACCGTCGCCGGAATCTGCCAACCATCAGCACGCCAGTCATCGATCGCATAATCGCCGGAGCGCGCCGTGCCGGTGCTCTCGCAGGAAAAGTGAACGGCGCGGGTGGCGGAGGCTGCGTCACGCTGCTCATCGAACCCGATGCCCGCGCCGCGGTCGAACGCGCCATCGCCGCTGGCGGTGGTCAAGTCCTCCCGCTGCGCCTCGACCGCCGCGGGGTGACCGTTCGCGTCACGCGCTGACCGTTTGCCCAGCACAGGTCCGTTGCTGCCATCTGTTGTCGGAAACGCGGCACGGCAGCCGCGCATCGAATAGCTTAACCTGCGTCTCGACCTCCGCCTGATTGCCGTCGCGGGGCTTTCACACTACGCCAAGGTGGAATAAAATAAGGGCCGCAGGCAATCCATGGATCGCTGGTCAAATCTAGGCTTATTGGCGGCTGTAGCCGCGACGACTCTGTTCGCCGCCGCTGCCGACGTGCCCAGGAAGTACGACCTGCGCCCAGCTCCATTGCTCGCGCCTTTGCCGTCAACAGACAACACCCTAGATTCGCAGTCTCCTCTTCCCAGCGTCCTCGTGGAAGTCGCGCAAAGCACCGCGCAACAGGCCAAAAAGAAATCGCTGCCCTTGCAACCAACCTCACGCCTCGAACTCGTCCGTTACGTTTCCGGGGAATTCGCGAAAGCCGTCACGCCGCTGCCCGGCGCCAAAAAAGGCCTACATCTCGAAGTCGGCAAGAGCCTCGACGACCACGAACTGCACCAACTGCTCGCTAACACCGGCACAGCCGTCAATCCCGGCGACACCGTGCAAATCACCCGGCTCGAATTTCGCGAGAAAGAAATCGTCCTGGATTTGAATGGCGGCTCGGGCCATCACTTCCGTCTGAAAGATCACCTGCAAGTCGGCGTAGGCGGAATGCCCACCTCTACTATGGCGTCTCCCGTTCAGGCAGGACAGCCCACAGGCGCCACCTTGATCCTCGATTACGGCAAGCCGCTTCCGGACATGAGTCCCGATGATCTGAAACACGATCTCGCGCCGGTCCTGAATTTCCAGAACGAGAAGTCCGCCGCCGTCAATTGGGTGGATACGCTGCCGCCCGAATACAAGAAAGCCATTCAGGAAAATCGCGCCATCGTAGGCATGGATCACGACATGGTCATCGCCGCGCTCGGCCGCCCCGATCACAAAGTTCGCGAGCGCACTGAACAGGGCAGCGAAACCGAAGATTGGATTTACGGCGATCCACCGTCGAAAACCGTCTTCGTCACATTCCTTGGCGACAAGGTGATTCGCGTAAAGGAATTCAACTAACCCGCCGATATTCCTTTCCGTTGGTGAAGTGTGTGGGAGGCCGTTCGTAGGGGCGGGGCTTGTTCCGCCCGCTCTCCGATATCGGCATGGCGGATCAATCGTCTCGGGCCGCGTTGACTTTTTGACGGCCGCACCCTAGCATCAATCGTTCGAGTTGGTCCACGCCCGGCCCGCATTCCCGGGTCGAAATAACAAAAGCCCTTCCGGAGGAAGCATGCCAATAAAAGTGGGTATCAACGGGTTCGGCCGGATCGGCCGCAATATTTATCGCGCGGCGCTCGGCGATCCCGCGATTGAGATCGTCGCGGTGAACGACATCACCGATCCCAAGACGCTCGCGCATTTGCTGAAATACGATTCCATTCTCGGCAATCTGACGAACAACGTCTCCGCCGGTGACAACTCCATCTCCGTGGACGGGAAATCCTTCCGCGTTTTCAAAGTGAAGGATCCCGCCGAACTCGATTGGGCCTCGGTCGGTGCCGAAGTCGTCGTCGAATCCACCGGCATTTTCACCAAAGGCGAAGAAGCCCGCAAGCACATGCGTGGCCCGGTGAAGAAAGTAATCATTTCCGCGCCCGCCACCGATCCGGATTTCACCATCGTCCTCGGCGTGAACGACAAAGTCTACGATTCCTCGAAGCACCACGTCATTTCCAACGCCTCGTGCACCACCAACTGCCTCGCGCCCGTAGCAAAAGTGATTCAGGATACCTTCGGCATAACCGTAGGCACGATGACCACCATCCATTCCTATACCAACGATCAAAAGCTGCTCGATCTGCCGCACAAGGATCTGCGCCGCGCTAGAGCCGCTGCGCTTTCGATGATCCCCACTTCCACCGGCGCAGCCAAAGCGCTGCAGTTGGTGATCCCCGAGCTGAAGGGCAAACTCGATGGCTACGCCATGCGCGTGCCGACCCCCAACGTCAGCGTCGTCGATCTCACGGTCATCACCGATCGCCCTGTTACCGCGGAAGCCGCGAATGCCGCGCTGAAACGCGCCGCGGAAGGCCCCATGAAGGGAATTTTGGCCTACACCGACGAACAGCTCGTATCGATCGACTTTCGCGGCAATCCGAATTCGTCCATCGTCGATGCCGGCTATACGCGCGTTGTGGGAACAAATTGCCTGCAGCTGCTCTCGTGGTACGACAACGAGTGGGGCTACAGCTGCCGCTGCCGCGACCTTATCAAGTTCCTAGCAGCCAAGCTGTAAGGTTTCCCGGTTCGTAGGGGCGGGCCTTAAGTCCTGCCCGCCGTTCGGCCCCGTAACGTCATCGCTGCCGGCACTTCAACGCCGCGTAGCCTCCAATTGTTCGATGGTCTGGTTTGTCAGGGCACGGTTTTCAACCGTGCCGAAACGACCGCAACTTAAATCGGTTTTAGCCGCTGAGGTTTTGATTATCCACTTCGAACGAAATCCCGCCAGGCAAATGAGATGACTCAATGACCAAGCTCTCCATCCGCGATCTCGAAATGTCCGGCAAGCGCATCTTCATCCGCGTGGACTTCAACGTCCCGCTCGAAGGCGGCAAAGTTGCCGAAGACACGCGCATCCGCGAGACAATTCCAACCCTCAAATTCGCGATGGAACGCGGAGCCCGGCTGGTCCTCGCCTCGCACCTGGGCCGACCCAAAGGCAAGCCCGATCCCAAATACAGCCTAAAGCCGGTAGCCGCGCGCCTCTCCGAATTGCTATCCAAGCCAGTAGATTTCGCCAATGATTGCATTGGCCCGGAAGCAGAATCGAAAAGCCGCGCGCTAGCTGATGGCGGCGTCCTGCTACTCGAAAATGTCCGCTACCATCCCGAAGAAGAAGCCAACGACGAAAATTTCTCCCGCCAGCTAGCGGCCCTCTGCGACCAGCTCTTCGTCTGCGACGCCTTCGGCAGCGCCCATCGCGCACACGCCTCAGTCGTCGGCATAACAAAATTCGTAAAACAAGCCGCCGCAGGCCTGCTGATGGAAAAAGAGCTAGCCTATCTCGGCAAGGCCATCTCCAATCCCGAAAGGCCGTTCGTTGCTGTCCTCGGCGGCGCCAAAGTCTCCGACAAAATCGAAGTCGTCCAAAATCTGATGAAACTGGCCGACGGCATGTTAATCGGCGGCGCAATGGCCTACACGTTCCTAAAATCTCAAGGCCTGCCAGTAGGCAAGTCGCTAGTCGAAGACGACAAGCTCGATCTGGCAAAAAGCCTGCTTGAGCAAGCCCGCACCAGGAATTTCCGCCTGCGCCTCCCCATTGATCACGTAGTCGCGCAATCGCCCAATTCCACGGAGACGAAAACTATAGACATCGCGCAGACTCCCGAAGGCTGGATGGGCCTAGATATCGGCCCGAAAACCATCGAACTCTACCGTCGCGATCTAGCCAGCGCGCGCATGATTGTCTGGAACGGCCCACTAGGCATGTTCGAAAAGCCAGCCTTCGCCGCCGGCACGCTAGCCATAGCCAAAGCCGTAGCCGCCGCCACGCAAGCCGGCGCCACATCCATTGTAGGCGGCGGCGATTCCGTAGCCGCGATAGAAGAAGCCGGCGTAGCCGATAAAATCTCGCACATCTCCACCGGTGGAGGCGCCTCGCTGGAATTCCTAGCCGGTCGAGCATTGCCAGGCGTAGAAGCGCTAACAAACAAATCGTAGCGGCAGGCTTCAGCCGGCCCGGTCTTGCAGTTCGTAGGGGCGGGCCGTAACTCCCGCCCGCTTTTCGGTGCTCTTACTTCGGTTCGCTCGTGTACCATTGATCTCCGAGGTGCGCATGCGCCGCCCAGTAATCGCCGGCAATTGGAAGATGTTCAAAACACAGGCGGAGACCCGCGCCTTCATCGAAAAGCTCCGCCCTCTAGTAGCCAACTCGCATCACTGCGACATCGTAGTAGCCCCGCCATTCACCTCTCTCCACGCCGCGGTAGAAGCCGCCCGGGGTTCGCTAATCTCCATTGCCGCCCAAGACGCCTACTGGGAAAAAGAAGGCGCGTACACTGGCGAAGTCTCCATGCCCATGCTCGTCGAAGTTGGCTGCAACGGCGTGATCATCGGCCATTCCGAACGCCGCCAGCACTTCCACGAAACCAACGAATCGGTAGCCAAGAAAATCCGCGCCTCCCTCGACTACAATCTCCGCCCCATCGTCTGCGTAGGCGAATCCCTCGCCGAACGCGAAGGCAATCTCACCCATGCCGTCCTCGAGACGCAATTCGAAGGCGCTTTCGCCGCGTTGACCGCCGATGACTTCTCGCGTATCCTTTTGGCTTACGAGCCGGTTTGGGCCATAGGCACGGGGCGCACAGCAACACCGGAAATCGCCTCCGACGCCCACCGCTACCTAAGGGAACTAGCGCAAAAGCGCTTCTCCACCCAGAAAGCCTCCGGTCTTCGCATCCTATACGGCGGCAGCGTCAAGCCCGATAACATCAAGGGTCTGATGGCGCAAGTGGAGATCGATGGAGCGCTAGTAGGCGGCGCCAGCCTAGACGCGCAATCCTTTGCGTCAATCGTGAACTTCTAGGCGTGATTTTGTAGGGCGTTTGTGGGGGAACGGGTTCACCACGCCCCCGGTGTGGCCTTGGGAAGCAAGAGCAGCAATCAAAGCACAGGAGCAAGTAATGCCAATCGAAGTTAAATGGGCGATTTCATTCGCAGTAGCCGCTGGCCTGATTTACGCAGGCTGGAAATACACCCCAGTCCTGGTCACCCTGCACATCCTGGTCTGCTTTGTGCTCGTCCTGGTGATCATGCTGCAAAGCGGCAACGCGGCCGACCTAGCCGGCGCTTTCGGGGGGGCAGGCAGTCAAACCGCGTTCGGTCCGCGCGGCGCCGCCACATTCCTGTCCAAAGCCACCACCTGGTGCGCCATAGTTTTCATGCTCACGTCGCTAACGCTATCCATCAAGCGCACGCCCACGGAAGTCTCCACAGGCAGCAGCTCGATCCTCGAGCAAACCACAAAAACCGCCCCGGCAAAGCCAGCAACGCCTCCGGCCAACGCCCCGGCGCAGACGCCTCCTCAGAAATAGCCGCGTCTGCTACAATTCAGCTCGCACCTCTCCACGCGGAAGTGGCGGAACTGGCAGACGCACCATCTTGAGGGGGTGGCGCCGCAAGGCGTGTGGGTTCGAATCCCACCTTCCGCACCAATCGCCCACGCATCTCAAAATTCCGGGCTCAGACGCGTTTGCTGTCATCCCGAACCTCTTCAGGGGTGAGGGATCTGCTTTTCCGGTCCGCATCGGCACGTCCCCGCACACTCATTTTGTTCCCGCGGTGGTATCATCCGCGCCGCCAATCAACACATGAAAAATCTCGCCGCCAATTTCCTCACGACTTCAATTGCCGCAACCCTCGCCTTCCTCTCAACCTCCACCCCGGCCCCCTCCATCGCCATCACCCACGTCACCGTCATCGACGCCACTGGCGCGCCCGCGCAACCCAGCATGACCGTAATCATCACCGGCCGCCAAATCTCGGCGATCGAAAAATCCTCCGGCGCCAAAATCCCCGCCAACGCCCAAGTTATCGACGCCACCGGCAAGTTCCTCATCCCGGGCCTCTGGGACATGCACGTCCACGAAATTTTCGGCGATTGGCTTCCTGAAGACGAAAAAATCACGCCGCTGCTCTTCGTAGCCAACGGCATCACCGGAGTCCGCGACATGGGCGGCGATCTCGAGCCGCTCAAAAAATGGCGCGCCCGTGCCGCATCCGGCGAAATGATCGCGCCACGAATGGTGATCTCCGGCCCAATGCTCGACGGGCCCGTCCCGCGATTCCCAAGTTCCGTCCCGATCAGCGATGCAGCCGGCGGCCGCCGCGCCGTGGACGATCTCCAAAGAAGCCGGCGCCGATTTCATCAAAATCCAATCGCTGATTCCTCGCGACGGCTACTTCGCCGCCGCAGCCGAAGCTAAGAAGCTCGGCATCGTGTTCGTAGGCCATGTGCCGGACGCCATCCGCGCGGTCGAGGCCTCCAATGCCGGACAGAAAAGCATCGAGCATCTCACAGGAGTTTTTGAAGGCTGCTCCACGATGGAAGACGAACTCATGAAAGCCCCAAGAGGCCCCGGCCGCGCGCGCTATCTTTCCACCTACGATCCGGCAAAAGCGAAGTCCCTGATCGCGCTCTTCGCCAAAAACCAAACGTGGCAAGTTCCCACGCTCTACTGGGAGCGCGGCGAATGGCTGATCGAAGACACCAACCGCGGCCCTGATCCGTTAGCGAAGTACGCGCCCCCTGCCTGGAAAGACCGCACTTGGCCGATGTTCACGAAGGACATCGCCGCAGACTGGGACACCGACCCTCATGCCGTCCGCGAGCAATTCGTCCAGGCAGAGCTGAATATGGTCAAGCAAATGAATGACGCAGGCGTGCCAATTCTAGCCGGCACAGATACCGCCGCCGGAGTCCGCGTATATCCAGGTTTCAGCCTGCATCAGGAACTGGAACTGCTAGCCCAAGCGGGCTTAACCAACATGCAAACTCTGCAAACCGCCACGCTGAACGCAGCCAAATTCCTGGGGCTAGAGGACACCGGCACAGTAGAGAGAGGCAAAAGAGCAGACCTGGTCCTGCTAGACGCAAATCCCCTCGAAAACATCAGCAACACTCAGAAAATCAGCGCCGTAGTCCTAAATGGACGCTATTTCTCCCGCGCCGATTTGGACCACTTATTACGGGAGGTCGAACGCGCCGCCACCCAATCGAAGTGAAGCGCGGCGCAATGATCCCAGAATGATGCAACCACGAAACATCCTCGGCCGCACGCAAGCCGTACTCACGCTCACGATCTTCGCCGTCGTTCTCATTTCTGCGTCAGCGTTTCCCGACGAGTGGAAGCCCAGGCACGCGCTCGTCCCACCGACCGGCGTAATCAATCTCCCCGATGTAGCCGGACCACAGGATGTGTTGCTGCCCGGCCCGGCGGACCCCGCGGAGTCGGCCGCATGGCTCGCGGGACTCAAAGGTTGGAGACAAGAGCGCCTCACGCGCCTGCGCTACGATGGCTCGGAATATGCGCGCCCCGAGATCGCCTGGACGCAGCGCGTCTTCTCGCAGGTGCAAATGCTGATTTGGGATCGCACGTTTTACGATCCCGATAAGGGCGAATACACCGTGGATCGTTTCCTAGCCGATGTCGAAAGTCGCCTCGGTCCAATTGACGCCGTGCTCGTCTGGCCGCTCTATCCCAATATTGGCGTGGATGATCGCAATCAATTCGATTTATTGCGCGACATGCCCGGCGGCATCGCGGGTGTTCGGCAAATGGTGGATGATTTTCACAAGCGCGACATCAAAGTTTTCTTCCCTACGCTAGCGTGGGATTCCGGCACCCGCGACGAAGGTGCGCCGCCCTGGAAGGCCCTCGCCGAGCTGATGAAGCAAACCGGCGCCGACGGAATCAATTTCGACACGCTCGAAAGCGTTCCCGCAAATTTTCACGCTGCCGCGAATGACGCCGGCCATCCGCTAGCCCTAGAACCACAATTCGCCATCCGCGACGAATCTCTAGCCTGGAGCACTCTCAGTTGGAACGATTGGGTCACCTGGGAAGACACGCCCTATCCATTCGTACCGATGGTGAATCAGGCCAAATGGCTCGAGCCGCGGCACATGATTGATGTCACCGATCGCTTCACGCGCGACAAAACCAACAGCCTGCAGCACGCTTTCTTCAACGGCATCGGCTACGCCACCATGGAGAATCTGTGGGGCTTCTGGTACGGCATGGAGCCGCGCGACGAAGAAACCGTCTTGCGCATCACGCGCATCGAGCGCGCACTCGCCGCCAACCTGACCAGCCCCTCATGGCGGCCCCATGCGTCCACGCTGCAAGCCGGCGTCTTCGCCAGCGAATTCCCGGCCGCAAATCAGACGCTGTGGACGATTGTCAATCGCAACGAATACGCCGTGAGCGGCGAACAACTCTGCATCCCGCATCGAGCCGGCGTTCATTACTACGATCTATGGCACGGAGTCGAACTCGAGCCCGCAATCGGCGAGAACGAAGCCACGCTGAAATTTGATATCGAAGGCCTGGGTTTCGCCGCCGTCCTCGCCACGCAGGAGAATCCTCCCGGTGCCGCCGTTCAGAAGCTACTGGCCTTCATGAAGGATCGCTCCGCGCGCCCGCTCAGCAGCTACTCGCGCGAATGGAAATTTCTACCGCAAACGATGGTCGAGATTCCCGCAGCAACGCCGGCCGCCACCGCGCCGCCAGGAATGATCCGCATTCCCGAAGCCGACTTCGATTTCGAAGTCCACGGAATCGAAATTGAAGGCGGTAACGATCCCGGCGTGGACGTCCAATATCCCTGGGAAGACGCCCCGCGCCGCTTCCACCGCCACCGCCTGCACGTAAATTCCTACTACATCGACCGCACCCCGGTCACCAACGCCGACTTCAAGAAATTCCTCGAGGCCTCAAACTACCGCCCCACCGACGACCATAATTTCCTGCGCCACTGGCAGAACGGCACATACCCCGACGGCTGGGCCAACAAGCCGGTCACCTGGGTCTCGATCGAAGACGCGCGGGCCTACGCGCAATGGGCCGGCAAGCGCCTTCCACACGATTGGGAATGGCAATACGCCGCGCAGGGAAGCGCTCGCTACAAATACCCCTGGGGCAACGAATGGGACGCCGCCGCGCTACCTCCGCCGGATCATGGCCGCAACATGCGCGATCCCTCCGACGTGGACGCGTTCCAGCACGGCGCCAGCCCGTTCGGCGTCCTCGATATGGAAGGCAACATCTCGCAATGGACCGACGAATTCCGCGATGACCACACTCGCGCCGCGATAATCCGCGGCGGCGCCTACTACCAACCGCTAGGCTCGCTCTGGTATTTCCCGCAAACCTATCGCCTGGACGAACACCAAAAATTCCTGCTGATGTCCCCAGGCCGCGACCGCTCCGGCACAATCGGGTTCCGCTGCGTAAAGTAGCGCCGGCTTGTCGTAATCTGCGAAGGGCATCTCGGCCGGCATCCGACGAGCAAGATCAGACCTAGGGCAGAAACCACCCGCGGATCAAAAATCCCGACTAACTGCTGCGGTCGAACGCTAGACTCGTACGTAAGCGCAGTTCTCGCAGCGCAACCGCTCACGCGTCCCCGCCGCTTTTCGCCACAATGAAACTTGAATTTCATCCACGCTCAGATATGATACGCAGTCTTGTCCGGATGACCCTCTAGCCCGACAGCGCTAGAATCATCCAAGTTCGTACAAAATCGGGAGCGAATCGGATGCCAAGAGATTTACGCCACAAAGGCTCGGCCGTCGCGCCGGCAATTCTCGCCCTGCTCATTGCAATCATGGTCTGCGTCACCGTTTATGTGTTCTTCACCGACCATGTTTGGTCCACGGCGCCGGCACCTATCACCGCGGTCGGCGTGCAAATCGACCATCAATACGATTACACGCTCTACGTTACCGGTATCGTTTTCATCCTCTCGCAGCTCGGCCTGGCTTATGCCATCTTCCGCTTCCGCGATCGCGGCCAGAAAGCCACTTTCACCCGCGGCAACAACACCCTCGAAGTTCTCTGGACCTCCGCGACGATCATTCTCTTCGTCGGGCTAGGCCTGCTGGGCCACAAAGCCTGGGCGGAAACCCGCTTCGTCCCCGCCGAGCCCAACGCCATCCAGATCGAAATGACCACCAACCAATTCGCCTTCAATTTCCGCTATGCCGGACCTGACGGCAAATTCGGCCGCCTCGATCCCAAGCAAATCAGCGCGTCCTCCGGCAATCCGCTTGGCATCGATTCCAACGATCCCGCCGGCAAAGACGACATCGTCACTCCCACGCTCACCGTCCCGGTAGATCATCAAATCGAACTCGTTCTGCATTCTCAAGACGTGATCCACAATTTCTACGTCCGCGAGCTGCGCCTGCAGCAAGACGCCGTTCCCGGTCTGGCCATTCCCATCCACTTCACCGCCACAAAAATCGGGCAGTATGAAATCGTCTGCACCCAACTCTGCGGGCTGGGCCATTACCACATGCGCAGCCTGCTCAATGTAGTTTCCGAGCCCGATTACGAAGCCTTCCTCAAGCAGGCCGCACAATGAGCGCTTTCCGTTTCCGGCAGTCAGGAGGCCATGAATGAGTTCGCACGCCCATTCCGCGCCGCACGCGATGCCCGCGCCGACGGGGTTCATCAGCAAATATATTTTCAGCCTCGATCACAAAATCATCGGCATCCAGTATTTCCTCCTCGCGCTGTTGGCGGTCTGCATCGGCATCGTGCTCTCGGTGCTCATGCGCTTCCATCTCGTTTGGCCCACCGCGCACCTGCCCTTCGTCAGCGGCGGCCTCATGACCCCGGAGCAATATCTCGCGCTGGTCACCATGCACGGCACCATCATGGTCTTCTTCGTCCTCACCACCGCGCCGCAGAGCGGCTTCGGCAATTACTTTCTGCCCATCCAAATCGGCGCGGCGGACATGGCCTTTCCGCGCCTCAACATGCTTTCCTTCTGGACCACATTTCTCGCCTTCATCGCGCTAATCGCCGCCTTCTTCGTTCCGGGCGGCTCGCCAATCAGCGGCTGGACCGGCTACCCACCTCTCAGCGGCCTAGGGCAAATCACGGGCCCGGGCGAAGGCTGGGGACAGACGATGTGGATCGTAAGCATCGCACTGTTCTGCGGCGCCTCGCTGATGGGCGCGCTGAATTTCATCGCCACCATCATCGATCTTCGCGCCCCGGGCATGACGCTCATGCGTATGCCGCTGACCTGCTGGGGCTGGTTCGTCACCGCCATTCTCGGCTTGCTTGCGTTCGGCGTTCTTCTCGCTGCTGGAGTGCTGCTGCTTCTCGATCGCTCGGCAGGCACGAGCTTCTTCATACCCGCCGGCGAGGTCGTCACCGACACGCTGCTCAATCACAAGGGCGGCTCGCCGATCCTTTGGCAACACCTTTTCTGGTTCTTCGGCCATCCCGAGGTGTACATCGCCATTCTTCCCGGCATGGGCGTAGCCTCCCATGTTCTCTCCACCTTTTCGCGCAAGCCGATTTACGGCTATCGCGCCATGGCCTACGCCATGTGCGCCATCGGTTTCCTAGGCTTCATGGTCTGGGGCCACCACATGTTCGTCAGCGGCATGAGCCCCTATTCCGGCTTCGCCTTCTCGGTGCTGACCATGGGCATCGGCGTCCCCTCGGCGATCAAGACCTTCAACTGGCTCGGCACGCTCTGGAACAGCAAGATTCAGTTCAAATCACCGATGTTCTTCGCGCTAGGCTTCGTTTCGTTGTTCGTAAGCGGCGGCCTCTCCGGCCTCTTCCTCGCGCAACCGGCGGTGGACAATCGCCTGCACGCCACCTATTACGTAGTAGCTCACTTTCACTTGGTGATGGGTGTAGCCGCAATCTTCGGCATCTTCGCCGCCACGTATTTCTGGTACCCCAAAATGTTCGGCCGCATGATGAGCGAGCCCCTCGGCAAACTGCATTTCTGGATCACCTTTGCCGGTGCCTACTGCATCTTTATGCCCATGCATTTTATCGGCATCGCCGGAGCCATCCGCCGCTATGCGGATCCCAGCGGCGCTCAGTATCTGGCGCAATTCCAGCCCGTGCACATGTTCATGAGTGTGGCAGCCTTCATCACCGCAGCAGGCCAGCTCATTTTCCTTTTCAATTTCTTCTGGAGCCTGAAGTACGGCGAAAAAGCTTCGGATAATCCCTGGCACGCCACCACGCTCGAATGGACCACCGCCACGCCGCCGCCGCACGACAATTTCGGCGGCCACTACCCCAGCGTCTATCGCGGACCTTACGAATTCAGCGTGCCCGGCGCTACCGACGATTACGTTCCGCAGCATCTGGCGCCACAGGAAGTCAGTCGCAGCAAATGAGCAGCAGCATGCCCATCGTCACTGACGAAATCGAGATCATAGAAACCAAACGTGGGGGCCCTCCGGGCCCCAGCAAGCCGCCGCGCGGCGATGGTGGAGATGGCGGCGGAGGCAACGGCGGCGATTCGCGCGCCCGACAGCGCGCCTACGTCACCGGAATGACCGTAGCTCTCGGCGGCATTCTGATGTTCTTCATGGCCCTGGTCAGTGCCTACATCGTTCGCAAAGGAACCGGAGACGATTGGCGCGTCCTCGAAGTTCCGCGAGTTCTCTGGCTAAACACCGCGATTCTGATCATCAGCAGCTTCACACTGAGCCGCTCGCGCCGCGATTTTCTGCGCGACGATTTCGGCAACTTCCGCCACTGGTGGTACGTCACCACCGCCCTCGGCTTTCTCTTTCTAATTGGCCAGCTGATCGCCTGGCGCCAACTGGCCGCCGCGGGAGTTTTCCTCGCGACCAATCCGAGCAGCAGCTTCTTCTACGTGTTCACCGCCGCGCACGGTCTGCATATTCTCGGCGGCCTCGGCGCGCTTCTGGGCGTGGCGTTCCACACCGGACGCCGCATGACTTTGGCAACGTCATCGCACATCGTTGCCATGTATTGGCACTTCATGGATGGTCTGTGGGTATTTTTATTTCTACTCCTACTTCTGGGACGGTGAAACGTGAGCCATGGAGAAACTGAGGGAATAATCGAATCATCGTGGTCGGGCGGACGCTCGCCCTTCGCGATTAATTCGAACAAGCTCGGGATGTGGCTGTTCATCGTTTCGGACTCGCTCACGTTCTCGGCGCTGCTCGTAGCCTACGCCTACGTGCGCCTCTCCAATCCCGATTGGCCACGGCCCTTCGAAATCTGGCCGGCCATTGCCAAATCCACGGGCATGACGCTCATCCTTCTCAGCAGCAGCTTGACCATGGTTCTCGGCGTCGCCGCAGCGCATCGCAATGACGTCAAAAAGACGCTCCGTTACCTGGGCTGGACGATGGTCTTCGGTTTCCTCTTCGTGGCCATCCACGCCACCGAGTGGTACACACTAATCGTTCAAGAAAATGTCACCCCGTGGTCGAATCCCTGGGGCGTTCCGCTGTTCGGCGGCACGTTCTTCGGCCTCACCGGCCTGCACATGCTGCACGTAACCATCGGCGTGATTTATCTCGCGGTAGTGGCCTGGGGCTTCAAGCGCGGCAAGTACGACGGCACCGATGTGGAAGTCAGCGGTCTCTACTGGCACTTCGTTGACTTGGTCTGGATGTTTATCTTCCCGTTGGTCTACTTGATGTCCGTAAACCTGAAAGGCTAGGAGCCAGCGAATGAGCGCACACGACTCCGCGATCGCACCTCACGAAGTAGGCAGCACCAAGCTTTTCGCCATTGTCTGGTTCTGGCTGCTGGCGATAACGGGAATCGAAGTGTTTCTGGCCTACTTACGCCTTGCCCCGCCGCTAATGCTGACGATCCTGGTAGGTCTGTCGCTGATTAAAGCCGCGCTAATCGTTTCCTACTTCATGCACCTGCGCTTCGAGCGTCTGGGACTGTTCCTGCTGCTAATCCCAGCCATGGTTTTCTGCATCTGCATGATGCTGATAATGTTCTTCCCAGACAGCCTGCGCCTGGTAGATCTGAGTCCCAAGTAACGCCGGCTGCCAGCCGGCGTTTTTCTGCGGCCCGAACCGGGTGTCAATTACCGATCGCGATCGCGCCGCAAGCGTGATCCAAGGCCGCAATCCTCTGCGGAATCCATCAATCCCCCGAAACCCCAGCCGATTTCCCAGCCTCAGCAATCAACCTTCCAATCACCAACCCACCCTCATACTCCGGAATCACCACCTCATCCGCACCAGAACTCCGCATAGCCTGCGCATAACGCTCCTGCCCAGCTCTAGTAATCACCCGCAATTTGGGATTCAGCGTCTTAGCCGTAATGGTGATGTAGAGATTGTCGGCGTCATTGTCAATCAAAGCGCAGATGCCCCGTGCCCGCATGATTCCCGCGCTCTCCAACACGCTGTGCCGCTTGGCATCTCCATGAATCACCAGCATGCCCTCGCTTAAAAGCTGCCGGTAAAGCCCGTCATTCGATTCGATCAATAGGAACGGGATCTTCGCCTTGCGCAGTTGCTCCACCACCGTGCGCCCCACCTGCCCATAGCCGCAAAGTATGTAGTGGTTCCGCGCGTTCTGAATGGCCACCTCAATCATCATCGTCCTCCAAACCCCACCACCCTCGCGGTGAAACAGGGAAACCAGCACGCGCTCCGCAATCCACACCTCGAAGAAGAACACTCCGCAATACACCACGATGCTGAAGACCTTTGTGTCGGTGTGCACCCGCGCGGGATCTATCGCGGATGGATGGAAGATCCAGAAAAACGCGTCCACCCAACCGATGTGCGCCATCCAGACATATCCACCCGCGCATATCACCATAAACACGCAAAAAGACAGCAGCGGCAGCAGCAGCTGCCTAACGAGGACGCGGGCAACGTCGAAAATAGCTATTCGCTTTTCCACGAAAAATCAGAAGGGCGGGCCGAAAGGCCCGCCCCGGGGATTTGAAACTTCAGAGAGTACTACGAACCGGTCTTTTTGTGCAGATTGGTGCAAACGGAGACAGCGGAATTGGGATCGACCGCGCCATCCCCCTGCTGCACATGCTGAATTTTTCCATCCTTATCTACCACGATCGTGGTCCGCTCCGCCCACTCGTACTTATCGCCCTCCACATCATAAGGACGCATGATTCCATACGCGGTGAGAACTTTGCGGTTCATATCGCTCAGAAGCGGAAACGTAACGCCAATCTGTTTCGCGAATGCAGCGTTTGCGGCGGGACTGTCGATGCTAATTCCAAGCACTACGGTGTCGCTGGCTTCCAACTTGGCCAAATCAGCCTGATAGGCCTGTAATTCTTTCGTTCAACCACCAGTAAACGCCAGCACGTAGAAGGCAAGAATCACATTTTTCTTCCCGCGGTAGTCGCTCAATTTCACCGTCTTCCAATTATTGGCCAGCAAGGTGAAATCCGGGGCGACATCGCCCACCTTCAACGTAGTCTTGGCGATGACCGGCTCTTCCTGCGCCGTCGCAGTCCTCTGCGCAGCGAATCCGCCAAGCAGAAGAGCCGCCGCGCACATAGCCGTAATCCATCGCTTCATCAAATTTGCTCCTATTCAGATTTCGAGCAGCCCACACACTCGAGCCCGCCCATTATAAGCCCGTAACGCTGGCTGCCAGCCGGCGTTTTTGGGGAGCAAGGAAATAGAGCGTGCAATGGCGAGAAGTAAGTCGCCGTGGTTCTTCCTAAGCAGCAAAAAATCCAGGTCGATCCTTGAGGTTCGGGTCGATTCAAAGAAAATCGCCGGCTAGCAGCGGTGCTACCGCAATCGTCCCGGTGGATCCGCGGGCGCGGGCGTAGCCTTGCCCGCCGCCGGCGCATCGCCCACCGGCAATTGCGAAGGAGGCGGTTGCGGCAACCCCAATCCCTTATTCATCTCCAAATGTTCTTTCCCGCAAGCCGGGCAATAGCCTTTACCCGTCTCCTCATCACGCAGGCTGGCCAATTCGTAGCAACCATGAATGCAGTCGCAATATCCCGTCCCTGTGGATGTCTTGATGGGCACCAATGCCATTCGTCAACCCTCCGCAGCAAATCTTATCCACGATTCAATAGCGGTGCAAGAAGAGAGGGTCGCGGAATGGGCGCTTCGCTGGACTTAAACCCGCTCAAGCTGCGCCAGCTTGAACGGGTCAACCGCTTCGCGATGCAATTTCACCCAAAGGCTGTCGGGCATGGAGAGAAACACTTCCACCACTTTAGGATCAAACTGTGTCCCGGCATTTCGTTGAATCTCTTCTCGCGCCGCAGTGATTGGCAATGCCTTGCGGTAAGGCCGGTCCGAAATCATCGCGTCCAAAGTATCCGCCACAGCGAATATCCGTGATCCGACCGGTATGTTCTCGCCTTTCAAACCCTGCGGATACCCAGTCCCGTCGTAGCATTCCTGGTGCGTCAAAACGATCTCCGCCGCTTCTTTCAAAAAAGGAATGCGCTCCAGCACAGCAAATCCGATTTCGCAATGCTTGCGCATCACCTCGCGCTCATCTGCCGTCAAAGGCCCCGGCTTGCGCAGAATCGAGTCCGGAATTCCCATCTTGCCGATGTCGTGGAGAAAAGCCCCGCGCGCAATCTGCTTCAAAGTCGCCTTATCCACGCCCATGGCCTTGGCAATCGTAATCGTAAACGCCGTCACGCGCTGGCAGTGCCCTTCGGTCTCGGCGTCCTTAGCGTCCAAAGCCCCGCCCAAAGCTTCTAGCGTGTAATCGTAAGATTGCTCCAGATCCCGCAAAGTCTGCGACAGCTGCTTCGTCCGTTCCGCAACCAGTTGCTCCAAATCGCTCTGATACGTCTTGTTCTCCATCACCAACCGGCGATGCTCCAGCGCCCGCCGCACGCTCAGATAAAGCTGATCTTTCTCAAACGGCTTCAGGATGTAGTCGTAAGCGCCCTTGCGCATAGCCTCCAGCGCAATCTGAATATCGTGCATGGCCGTGACCATGATCACCGGCACTTCCGGATTGATATCCCGCAATTGCGCCAGCAGCTTCAGCCCGTCCATCTCTGGCATCAGGATGTCGCTCAACACCAGCGAATAAGATTCGCGGCGGAAGAAATCCGCGGCAGCCTGGCCGTTAGGCGCAATCTGGCACTCGTAGCCCTTCGCTTCCAGCAGTGTGGAAATCACTTCGCGGATGGCTTCTTCGTCGTCAGCGATCAGGATGCGTTCTCGGGACACAGGTCCACCCCTGGCTCAATCTGGCCGCAAACTCCATTATCGCAAGGGGATTGCTAAGCTGCCGCGTCGTTTACAACCAATGTGCCGCCTTTTGCACTAAGTAGCGCCGGCTTGGCCTGAGCGGCGAGGGGCGTCTTTCCCGGCATCCGGCGAGCACAAGCCAAACCAGGACCAAAACTCAAGCGCGGTGCAAAGCAAGTCCGAAGTACCGCCGGCGTCTCTGCCGGCTTCTGACGAGCGAAGACCAAACGAGGACCGCAACTCAAGCGCGGCGGGAAAGTTCCAAGGTAGAAATGTAGCGAGAATATCTTGCCGAAGAAACGCTAAGAAGACTCCGCAGTCCGCTGCCAACCCGACAAGCTCTCCACATGCCGCGAAAGCCCCGCAACCACTTCAGCCAATTTCCCAATCGTAGGAACGCCAACTGCCACTCCCAGCATCACTCGCAAGCGCGCCAATCGAAACAACACCCGAAAACGTAATTCCAATCGCAGTCGCTCCAACTCATCGCTACGTTTAACGTCCGGAGATAGTGACGTCAAAATACGCGCCATGCGATCCAATCGTGCGAAATCCTCGCCGATAGCGTCCAAATATTTCTGCAAAGCCCGCTGCCGCTCCCGCCGCAACCGTGCGGCATCCTTTTTAGGGAGTCGCCGCCGGATGAAATCAAAATCCTCAGTCGCCAGCGCCTGGCGCATCTGCGCGAAATGCGTGCAATGTCTCGCCACCAGCGTCTCAATCTTAGCGGCTGCGTCAGGCCCCAGGTCCGACTCCGCGCGCAGCGGCCGCACTACTAACCAGATCGCGACCACCAGCAAGGCGCCCGACAATCCAACAAAAAATAGAGGAGGCACTATCACCTCAAAATCTCCGAAAGCCGTGCATTCAATTCGCGAAGCCGCGCATTCACCTCAGGCACCGACACGCCGAACGCACCGAGTCCCCTAGCCTGCGGTACAACTGCCGCCGGCACCGGCTTCCAAACTGCCGCCAGCCAGATCAACGCCGTGATGTTAAAGGAGACCAGCGAAATGCCGGCGTAAATCTGGTAGTACGAACTCTTCGACGTGCTCATGAATTGGCTGTTCCCGATCTGCACCGCCGAGTAAAACACCAGCCCGGCTACGATCAGCTTCATAAACCGATCGATCTCCAATTCGTAGTACTCCGCAAATACCAACGCGAACGCCAGCGTCCCCACGATCGCGAGCTCCAGGCCGCGCTGAAGCACAGTGATGAACACAGTCATGGAATGTTGCTGCCCCGCTGCAGAATATGCTGCACTCACCAGCAGAAGCAACGCCGCGCCCGCAAGAAAAATCCTGCACAAGCGCCAGATTCCGATATACGGACTCAGGATTCGGAAGCAAATCTCCGCGACCGCCGCAGCTCGCATCCCTACCATTGCCGCCTGCCCGGCCCAGTACTCGTAAAACACCGCGGTCGATCTGGCTCCGAGAAGTAACAGAAATGAGTCCGCCAGCAGATCACACGAGACGACCACAATCAGATAGGCTGTGAAGACCGGCAGGCGCTTGAACAGTCCACTCCGGACCGCGGCAAATGCGACAACCATGTCCAGGCACAAGCCAAGGATTAATCGGATCACGTTTTCATTAAAGTACATCACGGCTGGGACGCATCATACCATGCTAGTACCCGTTCCGTAACCGTAATAATGCGTCCCGGCGGCAATCATCACTTCGTACACTGGATCCGCATCAGCACAGCGCGCTCGTACCCCAGATGTTCGGGAACGGAGGCGGTGGTGCGCTCCCTCCGTCGCGTGCGAAATTGGGGAACGGCGGGGGTGGCGCACTGCCTCCGTCGAAGCGGAGGTTCGGGAATGGAGGCGGTGGTGCGCTCCCTCCGTCGCGTGCGAAATTGGGGAACGGCGGAGGCGGCGCGCTGCCTCCGTCGAAGCGGAGGTTCGGGAACGGAGGCGGTGGTGCGCTCCCTCCGTCGTGTGCGAAATTGGGGAACGGCGGGGGTGGTGCGCTGCCTCCGTCGCTGGTGGCGCTCGGGGGCACGGGAGACGACACAGCCGCCGCCACGGATTGTTGACTGTTTACCGAATGAGTGTTGACTGCGACGGATACTTGGAGTAGCATTCCAACGGCTACAACGAGACCCAAGGAAACCAATAGGTGACTTCGATTCATAGGCTGACTTCCTCCTGAGCGGCAGCTTTGGCCGTGGAGGCACAGCTATGAATCGGGGGTCTGAAATGTTCAGAAACCGGAACAGGCGGGAATATGGAATCGCTTGAACGCTTCCACCAATATCAGCGCATCATTGATGACTTCACTTCCAACACCCTCGCCGCCATCCCCGGCGATTTCGGGCGCTTGATTCACATTGCCACGCTGCGCGATTTAATTTCCGGGCAGTACAAACACGAAGGCCTCGAAGCGCTCTACTCTGCGCCCGCGGTGCACGAGGCGCTGCTTTTCTGTCACGAGCAGATTTTTCAGCGCATCCTGGAGACACCACTCGAGCGCCAGGAACGCCTATTCCGCGATTGGCTTTCAGGTTTGCAGGGAGATACTTCCGAAATCGCGGCCCGTTGGAAGGAACTCGAGGTTTATCGCATGCTCATCCCGCTGGGCATTCCCGAATATTTGCGGGATCTTTTCTGCTCGGACTTCCGCATGCTTCTTGAGCTGGTTTGCAGCGAACCTACTGCCGTTCCGGCAGCCGCATAGCCACTCCGGCTACGCGGCCTACAACTTCGATCTCTTCGGGCCAGCGATAAAATTGCGGCGCTCGCGCCGAAAGCCCGTAGGGATGCAACACCACGCGATCCTGATCCACCGCGCACCAGGAACACTGGTACCCGCTCCTTGATTCCAGGAAATAAATGGGCCTTTCGAACTCATTTCGAAACGGCCCGGCTTCAATCTCCCGGCGATTGGGATCGATCAATACCAGCGATCCCGGCCTCAGCAGCGGATCCATCCAGGTGTCCTCCGTGCCCACAAATCCATACCGATACCGCGTCCCGTCCAGTAGCGCGCCCTCGAAACTCCGCCACGATTCCACCATGCGCGTCAGGTTCCCCGTCTTTCGCGGATCGCACGCCGGATCGAATTTCAACGGCAAATGCAATCGGTACGGCGGCTTGCCCAGGTGCGTCTTCTTCGCACTGCACGCAAACCCGTCGCGCAAGTGTTCATCAAAGGGAATCTGGTACCACTGGCACACCTCGAAGATGTCCAGCTTGTACACCGCGCACAGCGTATAGAGCTTGTGCAGCGTGGGCACCACGCCGGCGTTCTCAATATCCGCCAGACGGCTGATGCGAATCACGAATTCCGGCCGGCCGTGTTTCGTGGCGAGTTCAAAGCTGGACTGCTCGACATCGCGGTACGTGAGGCCCAAGCGCTCGCGCACTTGTCTTAGACAGCTACCTGCCTGCATGAGTTTCCCTCAGGAGCGTCCCCTGCGGGGCGGAGTGCGCGAATTATAACAGAGGGGCAAGGCCTTGTTCCGTAAACGGAACAAGCCTCCGAATTAATCTGTGGAACGTTGTAGGACCTTCCGCGAAACTACGTACGTACCGCCGGCTTGTCCTGAGCCTCGAACGGCCTCCGTGCCGGCATACGACGATCGCAATCACACCAAAGGACCGGTCAAGCGCGGACCACACCGTGACAAGCCATCTCGGTTAGGGTGCCCCACACGCCGTACTTGCGCGTATGGCTTTTGACGGTCGGGTGCGGTCGAATCGTCAGGGCATGACTTAAGTGGTGCCGTAACCGCCGCCAATTACAACGGCTTTAGCCGCTGAGGTTGGTCTTTCTTCCCTTATTCCAGGACTCACACACACTCTTTAGCCCCTGAAGCAGGCCGGCAACCGTTATTTCCGCCCCAGGGGGTGCTTTCCCTAGAACTCTGCTATCCTGAATAAACCACAAGAACCGGGGCGGCCAGCAAATGACTCGCAAATCCTCGATTTTCATAATCGCTATCGTCGTATTCACAGCGTCTTTCGGCATATTCGCCCCGTTACGCGCGCAGCAAGCCTCCCCAGCCCCCGGCGCAGCCTCGCTCCCCGCCACACCAAGCGATCCCGCATTCCTGAAAGCCGCCGACGAAGTTCTCCATCAAATGAGCACCCTCCTCGACCTGCCCATCAAAGAGCCGCTAAAGAAAAGCCTGCGCTCCAAAGCCGAAATCCGCGAATATCTGATTCGCGAAGAAGAAGAGGACAAAAAGCCCGATCAGAAATACGCTGATCAAAAAGCCCTCGAAGCCTTCGGCCTGATCCCCAAGGATTTCCCCCTCGACAAATTCATGCTCGATGTCCTAACCGACCAGGTAGCCGGCCTCTACGATCCCAAGGGCAAAGAGTTCTACATCGCCGACTGGATTCCCGCCGACGAGCAAAAAACAGTGATGGCTCACGAACTAACCCACGCGTTGGTCGATCAATCCTTCGGCCTGGATGAATGGATCAAAGCCGCGCGCCCCAATGACGACGCTGAACTCGCCCGCGATTCCGTCAGCGAAGGCTCCGCCGTCGCCGCGATGCTGGACTATTCTTTCCTCGATACCAAAATCACCATTCGCGATCTTCCCGATATTTCCGGCTACATCCGCTCCAGCGCCGTAAGCGAAATGGAAAAAGATCCGCTACTTTCCAAAGCCCCTATCATCATCCGCGACGAGCTGCTCTTTCCCTATCTCGATGGCACCAATTTCACCCAGCAATTCCTGAAAGCCAATTCCGGCTGGAGTGCTCTCCGCAAAATTTTCCAGAATCCCCCGGTCTCCACAGCGCAAATTATCCACCCCGATCTGTATTTGAAAGGCGTAGCCCCGCCGCCAATCTCGTTTCCCAAATGGCAAGGCTTGGCGCCCGCGGGATGGAAGCTTCTGGAAGAAAACGTCCTCGGCGAATTCGGTCTGCGCGAAGTCCTGAAGCAATACCAAGGCGAAGAGCAAGCATTGAAAACAGCGCCCAGCTGGAATGGCGACCGCTACGCCGTCTTCGAAGACGCCAAGACCAAGCAGCTAACCCTGGTCGTGAAGCTTCATCTCGATAACGTTGACGATGCCGCGCTATTTTTCGGCCGCTATTCCGAGCTACTGACGGACAAATACAAAAAGACCACGCAGCTACTCCGCCGCCCAAATTACTTCCAATTCCGCACCGAGGAAGCAAAGGTCTTTCTGCGCTGCGAAGGAAGTGACTGCCTGATAGTAGAAGGCGCCGAACGCGACTTCTTCGACAAATTAAATCGCGCCATGGGTTGGCCCCCAGCCCCATCCGAAACCGAGCCAACCCCCAAGCCCACACTCACGCAGTTACCCTCGAACCGCGACGCCGATTTCGGCGTCTCAACAGCCGGCGTAGGAGCCCTATACCGGGTTTACGAGATCCCCAGATAGCGCTGCCGCGGTCCTTTCTTCGTAGGGGCGCCGCTTGCTGCGCCCGGGGCACAACGCCAACTACAACCGCCGCCGCCCCAAATTACCCCTCTCGCCGCACCACCATCAAAGTCAAATCATCCGTAGGCTGTCGCCCAGCCGAAAACAAATTCAAATCCGCAAGAAAAGCCGCCGACAATTTCCCGGGCGGCAGATGATGCTGTGCCGTCAAAAATTCATTCAATCGTGTCCCGCCATATTCATTCCCATCCGAATCCCGCGTCTCCGATAAACCATCGGTATAAACCACCACCGTCTCCCCAGCCCCGGCCCGAAATCTCTGCGTCGTATAAGTCGAGGTAGAAAATAATCCTAGCGGCAACCCCGTAGCCGAAATCGATCTCAATCCTTCCTTGCACCCCACCCAAACTGGCAAATGCCCTGCGCTGCCAATTTCCACCTCGCCATCCGCTCCGGTCCGCCCACAAACCAGCGTCGCATATTGCCCAGCCGTAGCCGTCTCGCAAAGCAACCGGTTAGCCGAAGCCAGCAATTTCTCCAAAGGCAATCCCACCGAAATCAAACTCCGAAACATCCCATGCAACTGCGTCATCAGAAGGCAGGCCGCCACGCCTTTCCCAGCAACATCCCCAACCAAAAAGAAAACTCCCTCATGATTCCCATTCGGCAAGATCACATCGCAATAATCGCCGCTAACCGGCCCCGCAGGCCAATAGTGATAATGCAGATGCCATCCCGCGGCATAATTGTCCCTCGCCGGCAGCAAAGACCGCTGCAGCGTAGCCGCCTGTTCCAAATCCGCCTCCAACGCCCGCCGTTCCGCCGCATTCAAATGGTCCAGGCAAAAGCGCACCAAAGGATCGGCAATCAAGCGATCCTGCTCCACAGCTTCATGGCACTCTTCGCAGATTCCGTAAGTTCCCTTTTTCAAACGATCCAGCGCCGCATCCACTTCCGTCAGCAAGTAAGTAAGCCGGTCATCGGGCGAAGCCACGGCCATAGCCGCCTCAAGCTTCCGCCGCCGGTCCACCAACGCACCCTGAAAAAAACTGCTAGCCACGCTAGCCATGGATTCCTCCAACCCAAACTCTGCAATCCCCGCCAAACCCGCGCCATCCGCTTCGCGCGCCCAAATTCAGTCTCCTTATTTCGATTCCGCAGCCAACGCCCGCGATTCAACCGCATCCAGCAGCGCGCCGCCGCCCACATCTCCCAACTTTCCCGTCAACCGCGCCATTCGCCGACCAAATCTGTCGTGCGCCTTCGCATACTGCGCGGTCGTGATAAGTCGCCCGCCCCGCGCACGCCGCAATTCCGCCAAAGCCTCGCCAATCAATTCCGCCGCACGCCGGGGCTGCCGCACCCGATGCTCGTAATATTTCGCCAATTCCTCATAAGCTAAAATTCCATCCACCGAAGCCCCGCGCAATTCCATCCACAGCGAAGTAGCCAGTTCAAAATCCCCCTGCCGCTTGGCTAATCGAGCCAGCGCCAGCCGCGCCGCCCGCCCCACCGTCCGCGGCAATTTCCCCGCGATCGCCCGCGAATATAGTCCCCGCGCTCGCGCCGCCTCCCCGCGCCGCTCGCAAATCCGCGACACGCCATAAAACTCAAACGCATCCGCCCCAGCCGATTCCGGCTCCGCCAATAGCGAAAACATCCTCCCAGCCAACGCCGCCAATCCCACCAAATCCATCTGATTATGCAAGAACACCGGCACCAACCCATCCGCCGCCCCGCCGCTCAAATACTCAAAATAAATCTGCGGAATCAATTCCGAAATAATGTCCGACGCGCGCCTCTTCCCCAGAACGTGCTGCTCCAATTCCGCCAAGCGCACCGATCCCAGCCGCAATCTCCAGAGATGCCGCGCCGGATGCAGCAAATCCAAATGCGCTTCCAGCGACGAAGCCGCAATCACTCGAGTCATCCGGAAGCGCGTCTCCAAAAGCGGCCAATCAAACGCCTTGCCATTGAAAGTGACCAAAACCGGCCGCTCCGCCAGCCGTTCCTTCAACGCCAGCAAGACCGAATGTTCCTCGCTGTGATCGCGCATAAAAAACTGCTCAACTTGCAACCCGCCGCCATCCCACCAAGCCAACCCAACAAGAAACGGATAAGTCCCAGTCCCGCCAGCCAACCCGGTAGTCTCCGTATCCAAAAAAAGCCAGTTCGACAAATCCGCAGCAAGTTCAGGCGCGCCAGGCGCAATCAAACGCAAAGCAGCCAGCGAAGCCTCAAATGCCTCCGGCGCCTCATGCCACCGCCGCAAAACAAGATGCTCCCCAAATTTATTCCGGGCAGTCTCAGCCCCAAGCAAAGAAGCCAACCGCTCCCACCCAGCAGGCAAGTCGGTAAGGTATCCCCGAGCAAAATCGCCAGCAGCATCGCCGCAGCGCCCAGCCCCCGCGAGTCCGCGAGCAGAATCCCCAGCAGCATCCCGAACCCGAGCCGCACCCGCGCCCCCGCGGGCCGGCCGCAAAGCCGCCACGCGCCCCAAAATGTTGTCACGCAATCCCATCGTCAAATCCCGCCAAGTCTTACTCTCACACGCACGCCGCGCCACGCTGTTCGGTCGTAGGGGCGCCGGTCAATCGCGATGCGATTGTGAACCAATCGACGCGCCCGCCAACGTAGCCTTCAAAACGAATCGAGCCAACTTGCGATCGCTAACGTCTTCGCATTTCCATCTGAAATTTCAAATTTGAAATTTGAAATCTCCGACTCTGAATCTCTTCAAGTCCATCTGAAATTTAAAATGGCTCTCTTGAAATCCTGGGCACGCGTTAGCTTTTCGGCCGTAGGGGAGGGGCTTGCTCCTCCCGCCAGCGTAAAAACGGCCACAACTGTCCCCACTCACCTCTGCGCAAATCGATCGTCTCCGTGCTGTAAAACCGCGGCACCCATGATGTGAACAAAGCCATTTCAAATTTTAAATTTGCGATCTCCGACTCCGAAACCCTTCGAGCTCGACACACCATCACTGCCTAATCCACATATCCTCCTCAAAATCTCCAACGCCACAGCCTTATCCCCCACCGGCCCAACACAAGAAGGACACCCACCCTCGCACCCACAACCCAAAATCAATTCCCGAGTCCGCCGCAAAAGCAAATCACACATGCGAAACAAAGGCTCGCTAAACCCAATCCCCCCAGGATAAGCGTCATAGATATAAAGATTCGGCTCAAAATAATCCCGCGGCAAATTCGCATCGCCCAATTCCTCCACCGCCACCGGCAGCATCCGAATCCCAATCCGCCCCAACACCAGCCGAAGGCGGCCGCTCCCCAATCGCCGTCCCCAAATCCCGCCGATCGCACATCAAAAGCAGCGCCGCCATAGACTCCAACGCATAAAGCAACCCAAACATCCCAGCCTGCCGCTCCGAAACAGAAAATCCCAAAGCAGCCACAAGCCTCCGATCCAATGTGATCCAGAACGAAGTGGTATGCATCTCGTTCTCGGGCAATTCCAATTTCCCCGACCCAACATTCTCATTAGTAAAAAATTTGATCTTCTTAAATCCCACCACCTGCGACCGCACCAAAACGTCCCCATGCGCCCGCAAACTCGGCCCCTCCATCAAGTCCTCGTCGGCAATCTCCAAAATCCGCACCTGCGTATAACGAATCGCGTCGGTAAAATAATCCACATTCACGCGCATCACATAAGCCTTGCGCTCCTCAAAATCCAAGCGCACCACGTGATACTGTTGCCCCTGGTGCAAATAAATCGCCTTGGGATGCACGGTCGTCAAAGCCGAAGAAAAATCCACCTCCCCAATCACTTCCGGCGCCCCAGAAATCCCCTCGTCGCTGGATTCGCTGCCAGTAATATCAATGATCACGAAATTGTCCGACGACACCGACCGCAAGCTAACCGTATCCGCCGGATAAGCCTGCTGCACCCAATGCCAGTTCCCCCCGCTGTTGTGCAAATAACCCGCGTCGCTCAATTTCCCGCAAATCTCCCCCAAATCCACGCCGCCAAATTTCTCCTCCGGCGCGATCGGCAATTCAAAAGCCGCGCATTTCAAATGGTTCACCAGAATTTCCAAATTATCCGGCTGCACAAAAGCATGCTCCGGCGAGCGCCCGAAAAAATAATCCGGATGCTGCACCATGAATTGATCGAGCGGCGCCGAAGAAGCCACAAACACCGCGCAAGCCGTCCCGCTGCGCCGCCCAGCCCGTCCAGCCCGCTGCCACGTAGAAGCAATCGATCCCGGATAACCAGCCATCACCGCCGCATCCAGCGACCCAATATCAATCCCCAATTCCAGCGCATTAGTAGCCACCACGCCGCGAATCTTCCCATCGCGCAACCCACGCTCAATCTCTCGCCGCTCCCCGGGCAAATAACCGCCGCGATACCCGCGAATCGGCTCGCCCCCGCCAGCCGCCGCAGGAAAGGCCTGCTGTAAATAAGTAAGCATCACTTCGGTATGCAGCCGGCTATTCGCAAACACAATCGTCTGCAAGGAGCGCCCAAGCAGTTCCTTGGAAACGCGCGTAGATTCATTCAAGTAACTCCGCCGGATCCCCAGATTCCGATTCACCACCGGCGGATTGTAAAAAACAAAAATCTTCTCCGAACTCGGCGCCCCATTCTCGTCCAGCACCTCGACGTCATCTTCGATCAACTGTTTCGCCAGTTCGCCGGGATTGGCAATCGTCGCGGAGCAGCAGATAAACTGCGGCGACGATCCATAAAATCGAGCCACGCGCCGCAATCGCCGCAGCACGTTGGTCAAATGGCTCCCAAAAACCCCACGATACGTATGCAATTCATCCAAAACGATGTATCGCAAATTCTCAAACAAGCGCATCCACCGCGTATGGTGCGGCAAAATCCCCGTATGCAGCATGTCCGGATTAGTCAAAATCAAATGTCCGCGCTCGCGAATAGCCCGCCGCGCGTCAGAAGGCGTGTCCCCATCATAAGTAAACACGCCAAACGCATCCTCCAGCCGCGAAGCCAAATCATTCAATTCCGCAAGCTGGTCCTGCGCCAATGCCTTGGTAGGAAAAAGATAAAGCGCCCGAGTGTCAGGATTTTCCAGAATCGCGTTCAAAACCGGCAGGTTGTAACAAAGCGTCTTCCCCGAAGCCGTAGGCGTAACCACCACCAAATTCTTCCCAGCCCGCACCCGCTCAGCCGCCAAAGCCTGATGCGTATAAAGCCGCTCCACGCCCTTGCTCCGGTAAGCCTCCACAAGCTCCGCCCGCACCCAGCCAGGCATCGCCGCAAACGCCGCTTCGCGGGCAGGGAAGTGCCGTATAGCCGTCAACACCTCGCCCGAACGGTCGCGCTCAGCAAACACCCCCAAAGCCTCGCGCACCGCGTCCAGCGACCCTCGCCCCCGCACCGCCAAAGTAGAAGCCGCCGCCACAGACCCTCCAGCAAAGCGAAGCAAGGCCATCCTGCCATTTTCGCTTTTTGTTCGCTGAGACTAGCACGGAGAACAACAAGGCGCAACTACGAACTAATACGCAAACTCAAATTTCGAGCAGCGAAGCGCAGGGTGCCCCATGCGCCGCATTTGCGCGTGGGGAGCGACCGGTTCGCAGGAGCCGCAAATCTCCGGCCTTGCTCTGCAATCACAAAGGTCGGGAGAGCCTCGTCAGGGCACGGTTTCACAGGTCGCGGAAAAAAACAAAAACGGCGTCATCCCGAGCGCAGCGAGGGATCCCTCTTGGTTCAATTGCTATTGAATCCCGGCAAGCAAAGGGAGTATAAAAATCGCATCAACGCCATGAGCGAACCGGACCACAAACAACTCCCGGTCCCAATTCAAGCCAAAGATCTTGAGGCGATGATCGGCCCCAGCCAGGCCTTCTCCTCCTGGGATGCTTCCACTCCACTGCTCGCAGAGTCCCACGATTGCTGGCCGTATTTGTTCTCGGATGCCGCACTGCCCACTGAAAAGAAGCCCGCCCAATAGCACTGCGCTCTCGCCCTCCCCGCAACTTGACACCACCACCCCACCCCCGCTATAGATTCTCTATGTCCCAATCCATCCTGATTTTCGATTTCGGCACCAACGAAGAAACCGCCCAACAAGCCTGGCATCGCGCCGAAGGCTGGAAAAAAGGCTTCCGCCTGGGCAACAAACTCCAAGTAAAATTCGAGCGCACCCTAACCGATTCCGAAGCAGAAGAAAAACCAGAAAAATCCAAGAAGAAAACCGAAGCAGACGAGGCCGCGAGCCACATCCGCCTGCTACTCCGCCTATCCTTCTCCGACCACGAAAAGCTCTCCTACACCCGCTGGCTGGATCGCATCCCCACCGAAGAACCCTTCAAAAGCGCAAACCCCAAAGTCCACAACCAAAGCGACCCCGACTACGACAAAACCTCCGAACTTTTCGATTCTCTGGATTAAAGTAGCGCCGGCCTCCGTGCCGGCATCCAACGACCGCAATCGAATCAGCGACCTCGCTCAACCGCGGACCACAAGCGCCGCTCCTTCTTGGTCGCGAGCAAACCCGCATTTCCGCACTTCTTCACTCGCACTCCGCACTTCTTCACTCGCACTCCCACTCCGTATTTCTTCAAAAAGTTCCAATCCCAAGTACCATTGACCTCTCAGATGCTTGATCTAATGTAGAACAGGAGCAGGTGCGACAAATTGTGCGAACAAAAAACACAATCCAGAGGCACAAAGCCGGAATTCACCGAAGCCCAATTTCTAATCGACGCTCAAAATGATTAGAAACGCTCGCAACTCATTGAAAACAAAGAAGAGCACCCATTTCTAATCGCTGCCACGGTAGGGTAACCCCCGGGGGGGACCCAGAATTTCTAATCGATAATGAAAAACTGTAGAAACCGCCGTAACTTCATGAAAACAAAGGACAGCACCCAGTTCTAATCGATAATGACTATAGGGGGGTCTCGGAGCAGAAAAGTGGCCGAAAGATGGGACGCCCAAGCCGCGCTAAAGCTCACCGAAGCCGCACCAGGCACAGATGGCGTCTGGCTCGGTTGAAATCCTGGGCACGCTTTGGCATTTCGGCCGTAGGGGCGCCGCTTGCTGCGCCCGCCAGCGTAATAACGGCCGCAGCGCAGCCCATGCGCCTCCGGGTAAAATCGATTGGACCTTAGAGGCTCCCGCTACAAAGCGGCTCCAAGAAATCACGACACTACCACAAAGCCTTTATAGCCCCGCCAAGCCCGACTTTGGCTATAATGGGCCGCAATCATTCCGCTCGTGGGGCGAATACAAGCGATGCCGTCGCAAACCCGCACCAAGGTTTCGAGCTATGACACCTCGAAATACCAAGGCCTGGATCGCGCCGCACTAATCCGTATTTACCGCACCATGTTCCTCTCTCGCCGCCTCGACGACAAAGAAATCCAACTCAAGCACCAGAACAAGATCTTCTTCCAAATTAGCGGCGCGGGCCACGAAGCCATCGGCGCCGCCGCAGGTTTGCTCCTCAAGCCCGGCTACGATTGGTTCCACGCCTACTATCGCGATCGCGCCTTAGCCCTGGCGCTGGGCATGACGCCGCTGGAAATGCTCCTCGAAGCCGTAGGCGCGAAAGAAGGCCCAAGCTCCGCCGGCCGCCAAATGCCCTCGCACTGGGGCCACAAGAAAATCCATCTCATCACCCGCTCCTCACCAACTGGAACGCAATGGGTGCAAGCCTTAGGCGTAGCCGAAGCCAGTGGCTATTACGACGAATTTCCGAAAGCCCTCGAGCAAGCCAAGCAAGCCCCACTCGGCGATGGCGTTACCCACGAAAGCGACGAAATCACTTACGCATCCGGAGGCGAAGGTTCAACCAGCCAGGGCGAATTCTTCGAAGCCCTGAACATTGCGTCGAATCGCAAATTGCCGATTCTCTTCGTCGTCGAGGACAATGGCTTCGCCATTTCCGTTCCCGTCGAAGTGCAAACCGCCGGCGCCAGCATCTCCAAGCTGGTCTCAAACTATCCAGGTTTGCGCGTTGAAGAATGTGACGGCACCGAGCCGCTCGAAACCTACGCGGTTTTCTCCCGCGCCGTGGCCCATTGCCGCGCTCGCCGCGGCCCCGCACTGATTCACGCGCACGTTACGCGTCCCTACTCCCATTCGCTCTCCGACGACGAAAAGCTCTACAAGACCAGCGCCGAGCGTGAAGAAGAAGCCCAGCGCGATCCGCTGCCCAAATTCGCCCTATTCCTCGTCCGCGAAGGAATTCTCGAAGAGCAGGAAATCGAAGCCCTGGAAGCGGAAGTGGATCGCGAAGTCCTGGAAGCCACCGATCGCGCGCTCGCCGCCGAAATTCCCGCCTGCGACACCATCCACAATTGGGTCTATTCACCCGACATCGATCCCACCTCCAGCGCCTTCCAATCCGAGCCGCAGCCCAACGGTGGGCCCAAGACCATGGTCGAAATGGTCGCCAACACCCTGATGGATGAAATGGCCCGCGACGAGCGCATCCTCGTCTTCGGCGAAGACGTAGCTGACGTCAGCCGCCCCGAATCTCTCGCCAAGGTCAAAGGCAAAGGCGGCGTCTTCAAAGCTACCTGGGGCCTGCAGCGCCGTTACGGCTCTTCGCGCGTTTTCAACACGCCGCTAGCCGAAGCCAGCATCGTGGGCCGCGCGATTGGCCTGGCAACGCGCGGCTTGAAGCCCGTTCCTGAAATTCAATTTTTCGATTACATCTGGCCCGCGATGATGCAAATCCGCAACGAGCTGGCCAGTATCCGTTGGCGCTCCTCGGGAGCATTCAAATGCCCGGTGGTAATCCGCGTCCCCATCGGCGGCTATCTAACCGGCGGCGCGATTTATCACAGCCAGAGTGGCGAAGTAACCTTCACGCACATTCCGGGCCTGCGCGTGGTGATGCCTTCAACTGCCCTGGACGCCTGCGGCCTTCTGCGCACCGCCATCCGCGCCGACGATCCCGTCTTGTTCCTCGAACACAAACATCTCTACCGCCAGCCGTACAATCGCTCGCCATACCCCGGCGCAGACTTCACGATTCCATTCGGCCGCGCCCGCGTAGTGCGCGAAGGCACCGACGTAAGCATCATCACTTACGGCGCCGTAGTGCATCGCGCGGAAGTGGCCGCCGCCGAAATCGCGCGCGAAGGCGCCGCAGTCGAAATCATCGACCTGCGCTCACTAAGCCCCTACGACTGGGAAGCCATCGCCACAAGCGTTCGCAAGACAAATCGCGTAATCGTAGCCTACGAAGACACGCGCAGCTGGGGCTACGGCGCCGAAATAGCCGCACAGAATCGCCGATGAATTATTCGAAGATCTGGACGCCCCGGTGAGAAGAGTGGCCGCCACCGACACCTTCTGCGCGTACCAACCAAAGCTAGAAGACGTAATCCTCCCGCAAACCGCAACAATCTCAGCCGCCATCCGCGAGATTCTGAGCTTCTAGTAGCGCCGGCGTCTCTGCCGGCATCCGACGACGGAAGCGGTCACCAAAGCCCAAAATCGCGCGCGGCGCACTTTTCAAAAAAAGAGGTCTGTCTCCGCCGCCAACAATCCGCGCGTGACGATCTTCTCCTCTCGCAATCGCAATCGTCCGATGCCGGCGAGGACGCCAGCGCTACATACCCCACGAAACTTTCCGCCAACAAATCGCGTATACTTACAGTGAAGTCGCCAACGCTGGAGGTGCGTCAATGAATTGCACCAATTGCCGCCGTGAAATCGCCGACTATTCGAACTTCTGCTACTTCTGCGGAGTCCGCCAGAGCGCTCCGCCCGCGCCAGGCACAGCCCCCTGGCAAGGCAAGCGCCTGATGCGCTCCTCGACCGACGTAAAGATCGCCGGAGTCTGCGCCGGAGTCGCGGAATATCTGGATTGCGATGTAACCCTGGTGCGCGTGCTCTGGGCCGTGCTGACGATCATGCCCGTGCCAGTGCTCGGCGTCGTAGCCTACATCGTCAGCTGGATCGTCATGCCGGTAGCGCCGCTACCGGTGCCGCACACCGCCCCCGAAGCGCCGCAGCACGTCGTGCCGACCTCGTAGCGCGCGAAGCTCATTTCGGCTCCGTATTTGGGTTTTTCGGTTGTGTGAGGACTCCGACGGTTTGTCAGGGCACGGTCTTCAGCCGTGCCGAAATCGCGGGGAAATTGCGATGGCTTTGGCCGCTGAGGTTGGATTCCAGGGTGAACCGGCGCTACTTGGCCTTTGGCGCGCGGCGCGGGGCGCTCCCGCTGCCGTAAATAACGTGATCGAGGGAGATGGCGCCGGCGCCCACCGTGGCAAGAGTGAAAGCGGCGAGCGCGAGAATCAGCGGAAACTCGTAATTGTGGACGTCGAGAATCGTGCCTTGCGGCAGATGCACGCGCCAGACGGCAATCAACATCTCGATCGCCAGAAGCAATCCCGCGATGCGCGTGAACAGTCCCAGAATCAGAATCAAGCCACCGAAAAATTCCAGCGCGCCCGAGATATAGGCGAAATAGCCGGGGAAACCCATATGCTGGAAATTTCCCACCCACTGCTGCGCATGGCCGAATAGCTTCGGATAGCCATGAGTAATGAAAATAGCAGCGAGCCCCAGGCGCAGCAGCAAAAGCGCCACAGGCTTCAACTTCTCCAGAAACTGCATCCCGTTACCTCGCAAGCACGGCAAGTGGCTGCAATCAGCGTAGAAATTGTAGCAGGTTTATTCAGCGCCAAGACGCCGCAGTCGCATGAAAGTATGTGAACTTGGTCTGCGGAGATCCTAAGAACCGGATGTGTTGCGCTCTACGAAGCGGAAGCGGCGCTGCCGCCGACGAGTTTCTGGAATTCGGGATCGTCGTGGAGGCAAACGAGATCGGCGTCCTTGGCCGCCCAGCTGGGATTGCCGTAACCCGCGGCAAAGGCTTTCTTGAGTGTCTCGAGCGCTTCCACCTTCTTTCCGAGAACACCGTAAGTGCAAGCGGCGTTATAGAGAGTATTGGGGTCTCCGGGGCGCAAGGCTACGGCGGTTTGCAGGTGGCGAATGCTCTCATCCGCATCCTGGCTGTTGTAGGCGAGATTCGTGGCCAACAAAATGCGTGCGCGGACATCTTCGGGAACGAGTTCGAGCTGCTGGCGGAGAACCTTGCTCATACGTTCGCGTACGGATTCGGCTTCTTTTTTTCGGCCCAGGCGCTCGAGCGCCGTGACGAAAGGGATGTAGGTGTTGTAGTCGTCGCCGTTGAGTTCGAGGGCGCGATCCGCGAGCGTAGCCGCTTCCTCGAAACGCCCTGCCGCAAAATAGGCGCGCCCGAGAATATTCCAGGAGCCTTCGCAATCGGGCTTGCGCTCGATAGCGCGCTGCGCCAGCATCGCGGCCTCCGCATATTTTTTCTGAGAGTAGACAACGCGGGCGCGCGCGACGATCACTTCTGGAAGGTCCGGCGCGAGAGCGGTAGCGCGGTCGCAGGCGGCCAGGCCGCGGTCGATCCATTTCTGGTTCTGTTCACGGATTTCGAAAATCAGCCCGCAGAGATGGGCGATGCCGGCATGCGCCAGAGCAAAATTCGGGTCGAGCTGGATGGCTTGCTCGAACATCTGCAGCCCATAGTCCAGATTTTCGCGGCGGGTGTAGCTCCTGCCGCGCAGGTAAAAATCGTAGGCTTGCGGATTTTCGGTGGGCTTGCGGGCGATGGTTTTTTCTTCCTGGGGCGTGAGGGTGATGCGCAGGGCTTGGGCGATGCTGCGAGCGATTTCTTCCTGTATGGCGAAAACGTCTTCGAGCTGGCGATCGTAGCGCTCGGCCCAGACGGAATGTCGCGTGGAAGCTTCGACGAGTTGCGCGGTGATGCGTACGCGGTTGCCTGCGCGGCGGATGGAGCCTTCGAGAACGTAGGCTGCGCCGAGCTTCTGGCTCACCTGTTGCGAGGTGACCGGCTTATCGCGGAACGCCAGCATTTCGGAGCGCGGAAAAATCTCGAGCTGCGCGATTTTGGAGAGCTCGGTGACGATGTCTTCGGTGATTCCGTCGCGAAAATATTCATCCTCTTTCGCGCCGCTCTGATTTTCGAAGTAGAGCACCGCAACCGATTTTTGCTTCGGCGTAGCAGCTTGTTGCGACCCGGAATCGGGGACGGACTTTTCAGCCGCGGGCCGGCGGGTGGATTCGATGTCGCGCTTCAGGCGCTTCAAGTCCGCGCGGAGTTCGGCGGCGGTTTGGCAGCGCAGGTCGGAATCTTTCTCGAGAGTCTTGCTGAGGATTGTTTCGAACGCGGCAGGCAAGCGCGAGTTCAGCTCCCGCGCGGACGTCGGCGTGGAGTGCAGGATGCCGTCGAAGATCAGCGCCGTCGTCGTGCCGCCGAACGGAGCGGCGCCGGTGGCCATCTCGTAAAGCACTACGCCGAGCGAAAACAAGTCCGAGCGAGCATCCAGCTCTTCGCCGCGGGCCTGCTCCGGCGACATGTAGGCCACCGTGCCCATCGAGCTGCCTGGATTGGTGAGCTGCTCACGCGCCGGAAGCTGCGTCTGCGTGGGCATCGAAGTCGCGCTCACGGAATCGGCGCTCTGGCGCACTCCTGGCGCCAGCTTGGCAAGGCCGAAATCGAGAATTTTTGCCTGGCCGCGCTCGACCAGGAAGATATTTGCGGGCTTGATGTCGCGGTGGACGATTCCTTTGGCGTGCGCAGCGTCGAGACCGTTCGCTACCTGAATACCGATTTCGAGGAGCTCGCCAATGTCCATCGGCCTGCCGTCGATGCGCTGCTTTAGCGTCTTGCCCTCGAGGAGCTCCATGGCGATGAAGGGGCGGCCTTCGAATTCGCCGATGTCATAGATGGTGCAGATGTTGGGATGATTGAGCGATGAGGCGGCGCGGGCTTCGCGGCGGAAGCGCTCGTTGGCCACATCGTTCTGGGCGATGTCTTCGGGGAGGAATTTCAGCGCGACATTGCGGCCCAGGCGCGTGTCTTTGGCTTTGAAGACGACGCCCATGCCGCCGCCGCCCACTTTCTCGATTACTTCGTAGTGAGAAATGGTGCGGCCGACGATCGAGGAGGCATCCGGCATAGCCCGTGCATCTTACCTGCTTGCCTTGGAGTAGGCAATCCGGCGGCGTCACAGCGTGCCATTTGGCCGCGTTCCCTATTGCTCAATGCTTTTTGCTTGGATATAACTGTTCGCTAAACGGTGACATATCTCGACAGTATAGGGGAGGCGAGTGGGCGGCGTTCTCTCCGTTTTCACGCTGGCGGGTGGAGCAAGCCCCACCCCTACGGCCGAACTGCTTATGCGTGCCCTGGTTTTCGATTGAGCTAGCCCCGGTCTCTTAGGACTGTGAACGGACTGGACAAAATGCGATCCACGCGAGATGGCTGCGAGAGCGCTTGTGCCTGCGGAGTGCGCGTGCAGTTTGCGCGGAAGCTCTTCGTCTGTTCGATTGCTGCGGCGATGATGTTGCTGGCGCTGGCTGTGCGGCTTTACGCGGACACTATTTCTGGCACGGTGAAGGATCCTTCGGGCGCGGTGGTGGCTGGAGCGCGAATTGAGATTACTGGCGGAGGTTTGTCGCAGGCGCTGGTGCTTATTACTGACGATTCTGGGAAGTTCAGCGCGCCGAATCTTAGCGCTGGGAAGTATTCGGTGAAGGTGAGCAAGGATGGGTTCGACGATCTCGTCACTACTGTCGATTTGAAGGGCACGGCGGAACTGCCACTGAACCTTACGATCGCCGCGCAGCAGGCGCAGGTTACTGTCACCGAAAAAAACCTGGCGTTCGCCAACTCGGACGTGGCGTACCGCCAGCTGCGCGGCGTCGGCTTTGGCGATTCCTACCGCTGCGACAACGTCAGTCTGCGCATCGACGTGGGCGCGTTCCAATTCGCGTCCGGGACGCTGACTTTTCTGGCGCCGGTTAACAATGTCGTGACCGGCGCGATTTTTGTCGGGCAGGGGCACTTCACGCTGACACCAGTCGCGCCCATCAACACGCAGGAACTGATGCGCCGTACGGCAAAGAGACCGCGGAGGAAGATTTCACCGAGGTGGTGTTTCGCTTCACTGGCGAGCAAGCCAAAGTTTTCACTTCGAGAGTTGGGGCCAAGACGGAGACGCCGGCGGGCGCGACGTCAGCGTTCCAGCGCTGGAAAGACAAAGTGCGCCACCGGCACGAAGTGCCCGAGGGATACACGCAGGCTGTGCTGGAAGGCGAAACAATTGACAACGTGGACGCGGACGTGCTCGCCGCCGTTTACAATCCCAATCATCCTCCGTTTTTCAACGCCTACATGCACGGCTCGCCGCACAAGGACCTGCGTTTTTTCATTCGCGCGATCGTCGGTGCGCTGCCGCAAATGGATTCTCCGGAGGAAGTAGCGCTGGTGAACATGAATGGCGGCGATATGGACGACGGCGTGTGGTATTCGGATCACCTGATTTCGGAACTTCGCGCACACAAAGCGGATTCGCGCGAGGACCGCCGGCTGTTTGGCGACCCGACGCTACAACATCGAGACGGTGATTTCGAAGAACGATCATTTGCACAGCCTGGCTACGATCACGTTTTATTCGCTCAACGCCGGAGAGCGCGTGATGAAATTCGGGTTGCTGCCGAATTTGCGGGTTACGCGCGTGGTCGATCAGGACGGGCACGATCTGCATTTCATTCAGGAGAGCCGCAAGGAGGACGGATCGTTCTACGCGATTCTGGATGAAGCGCCGGCGATGGGGAAAGAACATTCGATTTCGATTGAATATACCGGCGACAAAGTGCTGAGCAACGCGGGGGATGGAAGCTATTACGTGGCGGCGCGCGAATCGTGGTATCCGAATCTGAATGGATTCGGCGAGAAGGCGATTTACGACCTGACGTTCAAGGTGCCGCCGTCGAACGTGGTGATCAGCGTGGGCAAGCTGGAAGGGCAATCGACGGAAGCTGGATTCGCGGTGTCGCATTGGGTTACGCCGGTGCCAGTGGCGGTGGCGGGATTCAATTACGGCGTCTACAAGAAAATCGATTTCCCCGACGACATCACGCACTACGAATTGGCCGGCTATTATCTGGAGCAATTGCCGGATAGTTTGAGGCCTTATACAGACAGCGCTTTTTTGGGAGCGATGTCTCCTAATGGAATGACCAAATACGCGCTGGAACAAACGCGCGCGCAGATGCAATTGTGCACGTATTTTTTCGGCAAGTCGCCCTACAGCAATGTATTTGTCACCGAGCAGCCGAATTTCAATTTCGGGCAATCGTGGCCAAATTTGGTGTACTTGCCGATCTCCGCGTATATCGATTCCACGCAGAGGTGGATGCTTTTTGGCCGCATCGACACGAAGTTCAATGGATTCGTGCAGGAAGTTACGCCGCACGAAGTGGCGCATCAGTGGTTTGGACACGGCGTGGGTTGGGCGTCGTATCACGATCAGTGGCTTTCGGAAGGATTCGCGGAATTTGCGGCGGGGTTGTTTTTGCAGCAGGCGGTGGGAGGGAAGTGGCAGAAGGACTACATCGAATTCTGGGAGCGGCAGCGCACGCGCATCCTGGAGAAGAATAACTTTGGCGTTTCGCCGAACGATGCCGGCCCGCTCTGGCTGGGGACGCGGCTCATTTCTCCGCGCTCGATGCAGGCTTATCAGGGTGTGACTTATTCCAAGGGCGCTTACATCTTGAACATGCTGCGATCCGTTATGCACGACGATAAAGGCACGGACTCAAATCGCGACCATATTTTTATCGACATGATGCACGACTTCGTGGCGAGCCATCGCGATGCGCCGGCCTCGACGGAATCGTTCAAAGCCATCGTCGAGAAGCATATGACCAAGCAAATGGATTTGCAGCAGAACGGGCGCATGGATTGGTTTTTTAACGAGTGGGTCTATGGCACGCTGGTGCCGCGGTATGAATTCAAATATGAAATGCAGCCCGGCGACAAAGGCAGCTTCCGTGTGCACGTGGAACTGACGCAGAGTGAAGTGGACCAGAATTTCGGAATGCTCATTCCCATCTACGCCGATTTCGGGGAAGGCTGGGCGCGCATTGGGCAGATCGTGATGGTGGGGAACTCGACGCGCAAGATTGATTTTGTTTTGGACCGGCAGCCGAAGAAGATGGCCCTCAATGTTTATAAAGACGTTCTGCAACGGTGATTCATTCACTGCACTGCGAGCGCTTCCGGTAAGATCGAAACGGTTCGGGATTGCAATCGGCAGAGGCGCGCGCATGAGCGGCAATGGGAAGATCATCTACTGGCACCGCGAAATTCCACCGCGCGATGCGGAGGCGCTGGGAGAGCATATCGTGGAGGCGACGAGCGGGCGCGTTCCAGGAACGCTCGAACATCGCGATGAATTGTGGTCTCGCTGTTATGAGGAGTTGATGAGCGCCGTCAGCGCGCGGCTCAGGCAAGAAATATCGAGGCTGGGCGGGGATTACGCGCATGTGCTGAGTGAATCCATCGAGAGCAAGCACGACGAAATCAACGGCGAAACGTGGTTGCACGGGCTTATGACCTACATGTTGTATCGCGCAGCTAAAAACAAGCCAGCGGGCCAGGTTGAAGCGTAGATCGACGCGATCGTCCATCCGTAAACTGCTTTCGGCGTTAAACTATTGAGGCGTTCATTCCGATTTAGTGGCTGGAGTGTGAATGGCCAACGTTAAGACGAAGAAGGGCTGCATTGGGATTTTGACCGGGGGTGGCGATGTGCCCGGATTGAATCCGGCGATACGCGCGGTGACGTTCCGCGCGCTGCGCGAGGGTTACGAAGTGATTGGGATTCGACGCGGCTGGGCCGGGCTCGTGGACATGATCCGCGACGAAAAATACGACAACAGCGACAATTTTCAGCATCTGACCGAAGAAGTGGTGAATCGCGCAGGGCGCACTGGTGGCACATTTCTGCATTCGTCGCGCACGAATCCGGCGCGCGTGCGTAAAAGCGAAGTTCCCGCGCATTTGAAAGATTCGTACTCCGCGGACAAGAACGATCTCACTCCTGAAGTGCTGAAGAATCTTGAATGGCTGGGGATGGAATATCTGGTGCCGATCGGCGGCGACGACACGCTCAGCTTCGCGGTGCGGCTGTATCAGGAAGGAATGAAAGTCGTCGGCATTCCCAAGACGATGGACAACGACGTGCCGGGTACGGATTACTGCATCGGATTCAGCACGTGCGTCAGCCGGACGATTCAAATGTCGAACAATTTGCGCACGTCGGCGGGCTCGCATGAGCGCTTTCTGGTGCTGGAAGTATTCGGGCGCTATGCGGGTTTTACGGCGGTGGTGCCGACGATGGCGGGAGCGGCGAATCGTTGCGTGATTCCGGAATACAAATTCAATATTGAGCGGCTGACGGAATTGCTTGTCGCCGACCGGCGCAAAAATCCCAGTCACTATGCGACGGTGCTGGTTTCGGAAGGCGCGATGTTCGAAGGCGGGGAAATGGTGTTTGAACGAGATGCCGCGGATGCTTTCGGGCACAAGAAGCTTGGGGGCATCGGCGATCTGGTTTCGGAACAGGTGAAGGAACTTTCCGCCAAGTTCAACAACGGAAAAACGGTGGAAGTGATCAATCAGAAGCTTGGATATCTGGTACGGTGCGGCGAGCCCGACGCGATAGATTCCATCGTGCCGATGGCTTACGGGAATCTGGCGCTCGATTTGATTTTGAACCGTATTCACGGGCGGCTGGTGGTGTTGAAGAATGGCCGTTACGACAACACGCCCATTGATACTGTTACGGCGTCGAAAAAAGCTGTCAGCATCAAAGAGAATTACAATACCGATCGTCTGCGGCCGCTGTATGAGAGCTTTGAAATGAAGCCGCTGTTCCTGGTAACCAGCGACCTCGGCTGAACGATTCGCGCGACACCGTCCGCCAACCCCTCCGCGGCGTTTGAGTTCATCAATTCCGATTCAACGTGCAGGCGTCGTTACAAATCGCCATAGTCGAAAACGCTTCTTTGTGGCAATCGCCGCACAACGAAGCACGGTTTTTATCGCAGCGCGATGTAAAATATTAAATTCCGATGAGGAGCAAGTTATGTCCAGTGCCCAGCGAACTATCGGGGTGTGCAATGGTGGCGGAGATTGCCCGGGGTTGAACGCGGTGATTCGCGCCGTGGTGCGCACGGCAATCCTGGAATTCGGCTGGACCGTGGTGGGCGTGAAGAACGGCTTCAACGGGCTGATCTGGCCGGAGCAATCTGAAGAGCTCACTTTGGAATCGATCCGCGGCATTTTGCCTCGCGGGGGAACGATCCTCGGCACCACGAACCGCGGCAACCCCTTCAATTTTGCGGTGGAAGAAAACGGCAAGATGGTGATGAGGGATTTCTCGAAGCAATGCATCGAGAACATGAACCGCATGGGTATTGACGCGTTAGTGGTGATCGGCGGAGATGGAACGCTGCACATCGCCAATGAATTTTCCAAGCTGGGCATGAACGTGGTGGGCGTGCCGAAGACGATCGACAACGACCTGCAAGCCACGGAAATCACGTTCGGCTTCGATACGGCGCTGCATGTCGCGACCGACGCTATCGATCGCCTGCACACGACGGCCGAAAGCCATCATCGCGTGATGCTGGTGGAAGTGATGGGGCGCACGGCCGGCTGGATCGCGCTGCATTCGGGCATCGCTGGTGGCGCCGACGTCATCCTAATTCCCGAGATTCCGTTTACCATCGAGACCGTCTGCGAATCGATCAAAAGACGCGAAGCTGCGGGCCGCGATTTCTGCCTGGTGGTGGTGGCCGAAGGCGCAAAGCTGCCCGCGAAAGATGCTTTGGGAAAGCCGATGCCTGAGGCGAGGCCGGGGCAGGTGGCGAATGCCGTCGGCTACGCGATTCGCGAAGCGATGGAGAAAGAGGTGCGCGTGACGGTACTCGGGCATGTGCAGCGCGGCGGTTCGCCGAGCCCGTTTGACCGCATTCTGGGAACGCGCTTCGGCGTGCACGCCGCCGATCTGGTAGCGAATAAGGATTACGGCAAAATGGTGTGCCTGCGCTCGGGAAAAATCGAATCGGTGCCCATTGATACCGCGGTGGGCGCGTGCAAATTGGTGGATCCATCGAGCGATCACGTGCGCTCGGCGCGCGCGATCGGCATCACTTTTGGAGATAGCCCCGAATGAAGCGTATTCTCGTCGGCGTAGTGGTGCTTGCGCTGGTGGGCGTCGCGGCCTATTGGCGCGCACACGCGAATCGAGCGCCGCTCGAGCAAGTGTACGCCGGGTCGCGTAAGGTGACGGTGTGGAGCAGCAACGCGCAGGTGCGCGAGCCTTTGGTGTACGCGAGCTTCGGAGATCGCTTTTCTGTTCTCGATCACTCCGGCGATTCGGTGCAGATTCGCACGGAGAAGGGCGTGGAAGGCTGGGTTGCTTCGCGTGATCTATTGACCGCCGATCTCTGGCAGAAAACGGTAGCGTTGACCGCTGACGCGCGCAAAATGCCGGTGCAGGCGGCGGCGCACACGAAAGTGCTGACGAACCTGCGCCTCGATCCGGGACGCGATGCGGTGCGCGTCTTCCAGCTTTCGCGTGACACTCCGGTCTCCATACTCGAGCGCCGCATTGTGGACGTTCCGGTGACTCCGAGCGCGAGTCAAGCGGACGAGGACGCGAGCGCCGGCGAACCGGCTACGGCGAAGAAGGAAGACTGGCTGCTGGTGCTAGCGCACGCGAAGGATCAAGGCGATTTCGCAGGATGGGTGGTGGGGCGCTTCGTGGCGATGGATTTGCCGTCGCCTTTGCCCGATTACACGAGTTCCGCCGGGATGCGGGTGACGGGCTGGCTGGAACTTAATCACGTGGCGGCTGCCGGTGAGCAGCACGCGCAGTATCTGGTCTTCGGGACGCACGGGCCGGAAGGCGACGCTTGCGATTTCACAACCATGCGCGTTTACACCTGGGGAGCAAAGCGCAAGCGCTACGAAACCGCTTTTGTAGAGAGTAATTTCTGCGGGCTGATGCCGGTGGAGGTCACGCCCGGGACGCAACCCGGTGGCGATGCCACATTTCACTTTGCGGCCATCGGCAAATCGGGGAAAGAGGAGCGAGCGTACCGCATGCACCAAACGCTGGTCCGCCGCACGGACGAGAACCGTGCGAAGCGGCGCGCGACTCCGAAAAAGGCGCATTAGGCCGGAGAGGTGGATTGCAGGGCTTGTTCGCTTCCGCGAGCTTGGGAGAAAATTCACATCGCCTTTTGAGATTGTCCGGCGGTCGGGTGCGGCTGCTCGCCGCCGCGGGTCTGCTGGCGGCTCTGGGCGCGAGCGGCTGCGGTATCACGCCCGCGCCGGCGCAACAGGTTCCGTTACCTCCGCCACTCACTTTCATGTCTGAATGGGGAACCAGCGGCGGGGGCGCGGGACAACTTTCGCGTCCGCAATGGATTGCCACGGATTTCGCTGGAAACGTATTCGTCGCCGATTATGGCAGCGGCTTCATCCATAAATTTAATTTTGAGGGCCATCCGCTGCTCTCCTTCGATGAAGGCGTGCCGCGCGATCCCTTCCGCGTAGCGGTAGATTCGGGCAATGGAATCTATGTGCTCGGCGAAGAATCGAATTCCCTGTACATCTATTCGCCGCTCGGGGAGCACTTTCGCAATCTCCTGCTTGCACCGCAACGGCCACATCAAGTGGCGGAATCGGTGTCGGTGGACGACGCCGGCGATATTTTCGTGATCGTCGGGGCGAACGAATCGGATAGTAAGGGAGGTGCGGCGATGCACGAGATCCGCGAGTATACTTCGCGCGGCCGGCTGCTGAAGAAGCTGAGCATGCCCGAAGGCTCGACGGCCACGCCGTTCGATCCCGCGGCGCTGATTGCAGCTTCGGATGGTTATCTCTACGTGGTGGATTCCACGGACACGCAGATCGCGAAGTTTACGCTTTCGGGTGACTACACCGCGGTGTGGGCCAGCCCGCCGGCATCCGGTGCGGCGGGCAGCGCAGGGCCTGCGGGGCGGGGAATCGGCGTCACTTCTAAATATGTGTTTATCACTGCGCCGGAGAATCGCGGAGTGCGAGTCTGGACGGTTGACGGGCACGAGAAGATTGTCGATGATCTCGGCGGCCGGTTAGGTGGCAGTAACGGCGCGTATCAAGTGGCGACGAGCCGCCGCGGGGAATTGTTGGTGTTGGATTGCGGCGCTGCCAAGGTGCTGCGCTTTAAGATTAATTTTTAGCGTTCCGAGTAGCGCCGGCGCTTCTGCCGGCATCTTGAGAGCTCGAGTGTTGGCGAGTGCTCGTATCGCGCGCGGAGCGCGGCGTTGAATTAATTGCCCTGATTCGTTCCTGTGGTCCGCTTATGATTGCTGCTTGTAGTTGGAATTGCGGTTGCCCGACGCGCGCAGAGATGCCCTACAGAATCATCCGGGGCAAGCCGGCGGAACTTGAGGTGCTTTGATGGCGCTATATCTTAGCGAAGCGGATGTTCGTGAACTTCTTACCATGGAGGTCGCGCTGAAAGCCGTCGAGGACTCGTTCCTCCATCTTGCAGACAGCTCCGCGATTGAGCATTCACGGGCGCGGCTAAATCCTGCCGCCAATTCCTACCTGCACTACATGGCCGCGGCGGATAGGCGCGATCGCTACATGGGCCTGAAGATTTACACCAGCTCGCCGCAAGGATTGCGCTTCATCGTCCCGCTTTTCCACACTGAAACAGGCGATTTGCTGGCGCTGATCGAAGCGAACTACCTGGGCCAGATGCGCACAGGAGCGGCGAGCGGAGTGGCGACGCGGCTGATGGCGCGCTCCGATGCACAGACGCTGGGCATTATCGGCACGGGCTTGCAAGCGCACACGCAGTTGCAGGCCATCGCCCAGGTGAGAGAACTCAAGCGCATTCGCGCGTTTGGGCGCGATGCCGAACGGCGCACCAAGTTTGCGCGGGAAATGACCGAGAGGCTAAAGATTCCCGTCGAAGCTGTGGATTCGCCGCAAGCAGCAGTGTGCGAGGCCGACATCGTCGTGACCGCGACGAACGCAACGCGACCCGTCCTGCAAGGCGACTGGCTGCAGACCGGCACGCACGTCAATGCCATCGGGGCGAATTTTCCGCAGAAGCGCGAGCTGGATACGGACGCCGTCTTGCGCGCGGCGATTATCGCGGTGGATTCACGCGAGCAGTCGAAACTCGAAGCCGGCGATTTGATTCAGGCCTTCGCCGGCGACGAATCGAAATGGTCGCAAGTGGTCGAACTTTCCGAGATTGTTGCCGAGCGAACGCCCGGCCGCACCAGCCGCAACGAAATCACGCTGTTCAAGTCGAACGGAATCGCAATCGAAGACGTCGTAACTGCCGGACGCATCTACGAGCTTGCCGTGCAGAAAAAGAAAGGCGTGGAGTTGCCGTTCTGGGGCAAGAAGAGCGCCGCCGAGGCTTGAACTGCTGATAAATCAGGCGCGCCGATGCTGCAGCTTCTCGCGTAGCGCGCTATGCAAACGGCTGCGCGTATCTTCAGGCAATGGCACGGGCTCGGAATTGCAGTAGATGTCGATGGTCTTCTTGCAAGTATCCACAACGATCCGACACTTCTTGCACTTCGCCAAATGCTCTTCCAACTCGGCGCGCAGGGCCGGGCTTAGCGCCCCATCGAGATAGCCGGTCAATTCTTCAATCAGATTGGTGCACTTCACTGGTTCTCGCTCCGCCGAAAATATCGGTTCAGCTTTTGGCGCAATTTCAGGCGCGCACGCAGCAGCCGCGACTTCACCGCGGGCACCGAAAGATGCAGCGCTTCCGCGGTCTCTTCGGTGGACAGTTCTTCGATGTCCCGAAGCTGGAAAACGATTCTAAAAGATGGATCCAGTTCCGAAATGGCCGCGTTCAGGATTTCGTTTAGTTGAGTCTGCTCGAAGCGCTCCGCCGGCGAAGGACCCCAGTCCTCGACTTCGCGGAAGAAGGAGTCCTCGCCTGTTTCGATTTCCTCGTCGAGCGAAACTTGATTGGGACGGCGCTTGCGCAGCTTCATCAGCGCTTGATTGACGGCGATGCGCACCAGCCAGGTATAAAAGCGAGAATTGCCCTCGAATTCGGGCAGGTGTTCGTAGGCTTTTAGAAAGGCTTCCTGCATCACATCCTCGGCGTCCTCGCGGCTGCCGGTGATGTTCATGCCCAGGCGGAAGATTTTGCGCTCGTAGCGGTTTACCAGGGTTTCGAAGGCGCCGACATCGCCGGCCCTCGCCGCGGTTACGAGCTGCAGCTCGTCGTCAACTGGCGCGGGCGTGCGAATGGGCGCCGCTTTGGGTGCGGGTGTCACGCTCACAGGATTTGCTTTTGGTGCGCTCATCTAATGTTTGGCCCGGCATCGCGCTGCCAGCGACGCCATCATTAGGGTAGCATAGACGCGCATTCCTGCCGAATGGGGGCGAGTCGCGCAATTTGAACGGCTCGGCGCTTTGGGGAGAATCGGGCGGTGGTATTATCCCTTCTGGCAAGTTTGCACTCTGAGGGTTTGGGGCATGGGAGCGACTACGGCAACCGACCAGAGGACGCTGCTTCATTATCGCGTGGAAAATGGTATCGCGATTTTCGAGCTCGATGATCCGCCGGCCAACACGTACAGCTATGAAATGATGCAGCAGCTCGATGCTGCCATTCTGCAGGCGCGCATGGATGACAGCGTGCATGTGATCATCTTGCGCGGCAAAGGCGAGAAATTCTTCTGCGCTGGAGCCAGCATCTCGATGCTTACCGACGCAACTCCGGAATTCAAATATTATTTCTGCCTGCATGCCAATGAGACGCTCTCGCGGCTGGAGCAAACGCCGAAGCTGGTAATCGCGGCCTTGAACGGGCACACGGTGGGAGGCGGGCTGGAAGTCGCGCTGGCGTGCGACATCCGCATTGCGCGCAAAGATGCGGGGAAAATTGGGCTGCCCGAAGTGAATCTAGGCGTTCTTCCTGGCACGGGCGGAACGCAGAGGCTGTCGCGCGTGGTGGGCCGCGCCCGCGCGCTCGAATTGATGGCCACCGGCAGGACGTTTGGCTTTGAGGAAGCGTTGCAGCTCGGCCTGATTCATCACATTTACGACTCAAATTCTTTTTGGGACGATGTGCTTGCTTACGCGCGGCAGTTTTGCCCGCCGAATAAAGCTGCGAAAGCGGTGGGCCGCATCAAGCGCGCGGTCGTCACGGGCTCGGAATTGCCGTTCGCGGAAGCTTTGGGCCTCGAGCGCGAACTGCAGCAACTGCTTTTTACCAGCGAGGACGCGAAAGAAGGCCTGAAGGCCTACACGGAAAAGAGGCCGCCGCAATTCAAGGGCCGATGAGAACGCGGCCAAGATGCGCGGATTCGAAATTTGTGATTGAATCTGTTTATCGGGAGCACATGGACTTCGCACGCCGCGGAGGAAAGTTCGCAGATGCGCACGCTGCCTGACTATCTTCGCAAAGGCATGAAGCTGGTGCTCGTCGGATGCAATCCCGGCGAACGCTCCGCGCGCGTCGGGCACTATTACGCCGGCCGCGGCAATCAATTCTGGCCGATCATGTACGAGTCCGGCGTGATTCCCGAGCCGCTCGATTACAACGATGACAAGCGGCTGGTTGAATTTGGAATCGGTTTGACGGATCTGGTGAAGCGAGCGACGAAGGGTATCGACGAAATCGAGCGGCAGGAATTTGCCGAAGGACGCGTGCTGCTGGCGCAGAAGCTCGAAGAGATCAAGCCGCGGGTCGTAGCGTTCAACGGCAAACTCGTATACCAAAACTTCGCCGGACGGAAATGCAATCTGGGATTACAGAAAGAGACACTCTACGGCGCGCATATTTTCGTCCTGCCTTCGACGAGCGGGACAAACGCGGGCACCGAGCGCGGCGTGAAAATGCGCTACTTCAAGAAACTCGCGGCGCTGTTGAAAAGCCTCAAGAGCTAGCTCAATCTTCCAAGACGAGGAGAAGTCGTGTCGGAAGCAACCCAACCGTCGAGTGGCGGCGTGATTCTGGAAGAGCGCGATGGTGCGGTGCTCACAATCCGTCTCAATCGTCCGGATCGCCTGAACGCGCTTAACATCGAAATGGGCACGGCGCTTGTAGCCGCACTTCGCCGCGTGAGCGACGATTCTTCGATTCGCGCCGTCGTTTTGACCGGCGCGGGCCGCGCGTTTTGCGGCGGCGGCGATGTGCGCCTGCTGCGCGACGCGCGAACGCGCAAAGCTTCGCACGAACTGGCGGCGCTAGTTGGTTCCGGGAAAGAAATCGTTTTGCTAATCGCCACGATGGCGAAGCCGGTTCTCGCTGCAGTAAACGGGCCAGCCGCGGGCGGTGGAGCGAATCTCGCGCTGGCCTGCGACATGCGCATCGCCGCCGAACAGGCCAGTTTCGGGCAGAGCTTTTCCAAGCTGGGCCTCTATCCCGATTTTGGCGGCACGTTTTACTTGCCGCGCCTTGTTGGCATGGCGCGTGCCGCGGAGCTGTTTTACTCCGGCGAGATGATCTCCGCCGCCGACTGTTTGCGGCTCGGAATTTACAATCGCGTCGTGCCGTTTGAACAACTTGAGGCCGAAGTGCATGCAGCCGCAGCCGCGCTCGCCGCCGGACCACCCATCGCGGCGCGATTCGTGAAAGACCGCCTTTTCGGCTCCAGTCGCGTGGAGCTGGAGAAGATCCTCGATGAAGAAGTCCAGCGCCAGGTCAAATGCTTCAATTCTGAAGATTGCGCCGAAGGCCTTGCCGCTTTTTTTGAGAAGCGCCGCCCACATTTTAAGGGACACTAGTCATCGACTTTTTGTATCCAGCTCGCCGAGACGCTGCAGGGCTGGTTTGCGCCTGATAGCGGAAGTATCGAGAAAAAGTGGCCACGGCAAACACCGAACAGCACATTGCGGAACGCGGCTACACTGCCGGCGAAATCATGGTGGCAGCCGCTGCGCGCGAAATCGCGGATGGCGAGCTGGTCTTCGTCGGCATGCGCCTGCCGATGCTGGCGTTTCTTGTTGCGAAGAGTTCGCACGCGCCAAATGCCGTGGGCCTATATGAAAATGGGCTGATTCGCGACACGCCCTCGCCGCAATTGCTTTACACCATGGCCGATCCGCCGAATCTCCGCGGCGCGTTGCAATGTGGCCAGATGCTCGATGTAATGGCGTTTCTGCAGCAAGGACGCGTGCAGCTGGGGTTTCTCGGCGCCGCGGAGGTCGACCGCTTCGGCAATCTGAATACGACTTGGGGCGACCGCCACGGCGCTAGGCAGCGCTTGCCGGGCTCAGGCGGCGCATGCGATATCGCCTGCCTGGCGCAGCGCACGGTGATTTTGCTGGCGCACGAGCGCGGGCGATTTCGCGAGCGCGTTGCGTACATCACATCGCCGGGAAATGGCATCGGCCACGGGTGGCGCGCGGCGCAGGGACTTCCGTCGCGCTCCGGGCCTTCCGCGCTGATCACAACTTTGGGAGTATTGCGGTTCGGCAGCGACGGCGAAGCGTTTCTCGCCTCGGTGCATCCGGGCGTTAGCGTGGAGGATGTTCAGACGAATACAGGCTGGAAACTGCGAGTAGCCGAGAATGTGATCGAAACGCAGCCACCGGCTCGAGATGAATTGGCGGCGATGCGCACGCTGGATCCCGATCATTTTTGGACGAAGTAGCGCCAACCACTGTGGCAAGCGAGGCTAGGTTGGAATCGTGAACAAGACGTCGAAATTGATGAGCATGCACGACGCCGTCTCGCAGCACATTCCATCCGGCGCTTCGGTGCTTCTGGGTGCGCAGATGGAGCAAATGATTCCATTTTCGGCGGGCCACGAACTGATGCGCCAAGGCCGGCGCGATCTGACGCTGATTGGCCCGATATCGGATATTCTGTTTGATCAACTCATCGGCGCAGGCTGCGTTTCGAAAGCGATGGCTGCGTGGATCGGCAATGTCTCTGCGGGCGTTGCCTATTGTCTGCGGCGGGCGGTAGAGCAGGGAATTCCGCAGCGTATTGAAGTGATCGATTATTCGAATTTTACGATGGCCTTGGCGCTGCATGCGGCGGCGCTGGGCGTGCCGTTTTTGCCGGCTCATTCGACGCTGGGCAGCGATTTGCTGAAAACAAACACCAATCTCCGCGAATTCACTTCGCCCGTGAGTGACGATAAACTTGTCGCCGTGAGCGCGCTGCGTCCGGACGTAGCGGTGCTGCATGTGCAGCGCGCGGACGAATACGGCAACGCGCACATTTGGGGCAGCCTGGGGGTCGCTATCGATGGAGCGCGAGCGGCTCATAAGGTAATTATCGTCGCGGAAGAAATTGTTTCGCGTGAGACGATTGCCTCGGATCCGAATCGCACGCTGGTGCCGGAATTTCTTGTGGCTGCGGTTGTCCACGATCCTGGGGGCGCGCATCCTTCGCCGGTGCAGGGGTACTATGGACGCGATCATGCTTTTTTCGCCGAGTATCACGAGCAAAGCCGTAAACTCGAAGACTTCGAGAAGTGGCTGGACCGTTGGGTAATTCGCGTGGGCGATCGCCGCGAATATCTGAAGGAACTGGGATCTGCACGATTCGACGCCTTGGGCGTGCGCGAGCATGCGTTTTCGGCGCCGGTTGATTTCGGCTACTAGAGGAACAAACGGATGGCAAACGATTTACTCGAGAATATTGAGATCACGCCACGGGAAGTGAAGGAGCGTCTCGATCGCGGCGAGAAGTTCGCGTTCATCGATGTGCGCGAGCCGTGGGAACATCAGACGTCGCACATCGAAGGCGCACAGTTGATTCCCCTCGGGCGAATTCAGGCGAACTTCGCGGAAATTGAAGCTGCGGGAAACGTGGTGCTTTTCTGCCATCATGGAATGCGCAGCCTCGATGCCGCAGCGTGGCTGCGCTCGCAAGGCGTCGAAGGAGCGCGGTCGATGACGGGCGGGATTGAGAGATGGTCGATGGAAATTGATCCGAAGGTTCCGCGATACTGATTTTAGGAGCGGCCGGCATGGCTAAGAAGAAATCCGTCAAATTTCTGCACAAACCAACTTGAACGTCTTGCCGAAAAGCTCGAGCGGCGCTCGAGAATCGTGGCGTGGAGCTGCACTTCCGCAATCTTGACAAGGAACGCTTGAGCTCGGAGGAGCTTGAGAAATTGATTGGCGACCGGGATCACACCGAGTTCTTGAACTCGCGAAACGAGACCTATCGCAAGAAGAAGATGAAAGACAATCCGCCATCGCGCGCGGACGCCATTCGCATGATGGCCGCGGATCCCAATCTGATCCGACGGCCGGTAGTCGTAGCAGGCGGACGTGTAGTGCTTGGTTTCGATCCAGATGAATACAAAAACCTCTGAGGGCTTGACTCCATCTTGAATCCTATTATTGATATCCACATTCATATTCAGCCGTTGCATATGTTCAAGCCTCACGCGTTGAAGTTGGTGCAGCAGGGGCGCAAGGACTATGCCGAGGTGGAGAAATACTCGGCGAGTCCCACGGAGTTTCTGAAATTCCTCGATGCCACGGGGATCGAACGAGCCGGCCTTATCAATTATGTCAGCCCGGAAGTGATTGGATTCGGGCCTGATGTCAACGATTGGATCGCGAAGTACTGCTCCGCGGATCCGAAGCGCTTGCTGGCGTTTGGCTCGGTGCATCCCAAGTTTGTGCCAGATGCGGGCGCGGAAGTAGAGCGGCTGCATTCCATCGGAATTCGCGGGCTGAAAGTGCATCCATCGCATCAGCTATTTGCTCCCAATGCTTATCGCGATGGATTCGGGCCCCTTGCGGCCATGTACGAGCGCGCGCAATCGCTGCACATGCCCATCATGATTCACACCGGTACTTCGATCTTTCCCGGCGCGCGAAATCTCTACGCGCATCCGATGCTCGCGGATGATCTCGGCGTCGATTATCCCGATCTCGTGGTGATTCTGGCTCATGGCGGGCGGCCGCTATGGATGAACGAGGCGTTTTTTCTCGTGCGGCGGCACAAAAATATGTACATCGATGTTTCTGGAATTCCGCCGCAGAAGTTGATGGAACATTTTCCGCGGATCGAAGAAATTGCCGACAAAGTTCTCTGGGGCACCGATTGGCCCGGGCCAGGAGTTCCTGCCGTCCTCGGAAATATCGAGAAATTTCGGTCGCTGCCTATCTCACCCGCCAGCCAACAGAAAATTCTGTATGACAATGCGGCACGGCTGTTTCCCGTTCGCGCTTAGCGCTTGCTTCCATGCAAATCGAAAGGATCACGGTGATAGGTGCGGGGCCGCTGGGCCGCGCGATCGCCTGCCTGGCGGCGCGCGCCGGTTTGGCGACGGTTCTCGAGGATGTAAACTCCGAGACGCTCGATAGCGCTCTCGCGGCGATTCGGGCGCGTGTAGATTCGGCGATAGCGGCAAGCGAAATCACGCGTCAGGAAGGTGACGCGGCGTTTGACCGCATCTCAACCTCGCGATCGATCGAAGACGCAATGCGCGCCGCAGAGTTCATCATCGACACCACCATCGATGAGCTGGAGACCAAACTCGAGGTATTCACCATATTCGACAAATTCGCGCTGCCGGGCGCGATTCTCGCCAGCTGCACGGCTTCGCTTTCGGTTGCGGATATTGCTACGATTACGTTTCGGGCCGAACGCTGCTTCGGAATGCGATTTGCGATGTCGGAGTCGAAGTTGAAGCGCGTCGAGATCATTCGGTCCAACCGCAACGCTGTGGATGCGGTCGAGACATGTGTCCACGTCGCGCGCCGGCTGGGACTGGACGAGACCATCGTCTCGGATACCATGGGCGCTATGCGAGAGGGGAAAAACTAATGGCTGCTCCACGACGCAAGAAAGAGCCCAATGCGATGCAACGCGTAGCCGAGCGGATCATTATTCAGCGAGGTGACCTCACCGAGATGGACACTGACGCGATCGTTAACGCCGCCAATAATGATTTGCAGCTAGGTGGCGGAGTCGCGGGCGCGATTCGGCGGAAGGGCGGCGACGCCATCCAGCGCGAGTGCAACGAGATCGGCTCGATTCCGGTGGGCAGCGCGGCGATAACGGGGGGAGGGAACTTAAAGTCGAGCTACGTGGTTCACGCGGCGAGCATGCAGCTCGGTGGCGCGACGTCGGCGAAGGATCTTCGAAGCTCCACAGCGATCGCGCTGAAGATTGCCGCGGACAAAAAGCTCAAAACGATTGCGTTTCCGGCCGTCGGCACTGGCATCGCCGGTTTTCCGCTTCGCGAATGCGCTGAAATTATGATCGAGGAAGCCGCCAAGCATCTTGCTGGCGAGACTTCACTGGAGAAAATTTATTTTGTTTTGTTCGATGATGAGGCGCGCAAAATTTTTGAACGCGTTGCGCGTGCAACGCTGCGAGCCGGAGCGCAGGACGAGTGACTCCGGCGGAGGCAAGTCCGGCCGGTGCGCTCGAAAAAGTCCGGCGGGAATTGGCGCGCTATGAGCACCCGCTGTTTGCGTTTGAAGCGCGGCCGGCGGGCGAAGGCGTGGCGATAGATATTCGCTGCAGGCTGGACGGCGCAAACGTCCACGTCTACGAGATGCTGCTGCGTCCCCGCGAGATCGATCATCCGCAGTTTCCGTGGTCCTTCCAGAAGCAGCTTTACGATTCTCTCCACGATTACGTCATCGAAATGTTCACGCGCAATCCGCAAGAGCAGGATTAAATCGTGAACGCTGGGGAAATTTCAAAAGCCCCACGCGCAAGGTCGGCGCATGGGGCACCCGTCGCTTCCCCACTTCTTGAGCGATTGATTGCACGGATTCGTACGCACGGGCCGATTACCTTTTCCGCGTATATGGATGCCTGTCTCTACGATCCGGAATTCGGCTATTACAGTGGGGCGATTGAACGCGGGCGCGCCGATTATTACACAAGCGTGGATGTCTCTCCGATATTCGGGAGGCTCCTGGCGCGGCAATTCGAAGAGATGTGGCGAATTGCAGGAAAGCCGAAGACCTTTACGATGGTCGAAGCGGGCGCAGGGACCGGACGGCTGGCGGCGCACATTCTCGATTTTGCTTCGCTGCGATTGAGTGAGTTCTACTCCTCGCTGCATTACGCCGCAGTTGAAGTTTCAGAATCACGGCGCCGAATGTTGCAAGCAGCTTTGGCCCGGCACATCGCCGCTGACCGAGCTTCGAGCCTCGGCGAACTCCCTCCATCCGTTGCGTGTGGATGCGTTTTTTCGAATGAGTTGCTGGACGCGCTGCCTGTACATCGGGTGGTGATGACGGCGAATGGACTGAAGGAGATTTTCATCGATACCGGAAGTGAGCGCTTAATCGAAAGGGAACTGCCGCCGTCATCGCCGGAAATTCTCGAATATTTCGAGCGGCAGGGCATCGTGCTGGAACCCGGCCAGCAAGCTGAGGCTGGGTTGGCCGCCTGCCGGTGGATCAAAGACGTTTCGCGCAGAGTTGCGCGCGGTTTCGTATTGACCATTGATTACGGGCACGAAGCGCGCGAGCTTTACGACCAGCGGCACGCCGACGGGACCTTGCTGGCTTATTCGAGGCATCGCGCCAGCGAAGAGTTTTACCGAGCGCCGGGCGAGCAGGACCTTACGGCCCATGTGAATTTCACAGCACTGGATATTTGGGGGCGTGAGGTTGGATTGGAACGCCTGGGCTTCACGTCGCAGACTAATTTTTTATTGGGGATCGCCCGTGCGACTGATTTCACTGATTTGCAAGATGACGAGTGGAGCGAGATGGAGAAAACACGGGCGCGATTAAGCTTTCAGAATCTCGTGAATCCTGAGGGGATGGGAGAGACGTTCCGGGTGATGGTGCAGGGGAAGGGAATTGGATCGCCGAAATTGATGGGGCTTGCAGATTTGTAGCGCTGGGTTTTGCGCCGTGTCTGAGTCTGATAATCGCGTTTGATTGGCGGGATTGAGACCGCCCTACTGACCGGGTTTGGTCGTAGCTTCGGTACCTTCACTGTAGGGCTTCTTTAGATAGCGCTCGGCTTCAGCTTGCGCGCCGCCCGTGTCATCTTTCAGGTGCTGAGCCTTGCCGTATTCGTTTACGGCGCGCTCGCGCTGTCCGGTCAAATCGTAAATCTTGCCGATGTAGATGTGGCTCCAGACTTCCACCCATTTGTAGCTCGCATCCAGATCGCCATCGAGCGCGCTCCGGAAAGCGTTGGCCGCGGCCTGATAATTCTTTTGATAGAACATGGCCTCGCCCAGGCGGAAATGCGCCAGCGAATTATTCGATTGCAGATCGAGCGCGTGCTGATACTCCTGAATGGCGTCGTAGAATTTTCCTTGCGCGACCAGGCCTTCTCCTCGCGCGATCGCGGCGCGCACGCGCAGCTTCGGACTAGCCTTCAGTAGATTGTTATTGGGGTCGAGCGTGATGCCGTTCGGCTTGGGCCGGCCAAACGTCTCGATGATAAAAGGCGAAACCGTGCCGGTCACATTGATCGTCTTGATTTCCGGATTTCCTTCCGTATCCACTTTCACTTCCACCGGCATGCGGAACGTGTCCAACTCCTGCGAGACTTTGCCAACCACTTTGAAGCCCTTCTTGGTCCGGTAAACGATGTACTCCAGCTTGAATTCCGGAATGCCAGTGGAATTCAGCCACTGCGCGAAGAATGCTACCAAATTGAGCTTTGGCTGCCCCGCCGTAGCGGGCGCGGCGGCGAACTTCGATTCCACCAGTTTTTCGAATTCGGCGAGGCTCACATTCTTTCCGGCGTTCGAAGTGTAGAAAGAGTGAAGAAACGCGCGGAACGGAGCATCGCCTAGCTCGCTGTGCAACATGTGGAAGACAAGCGAACCTTTATCCTGCACCACCGAGCGATAGGGATCGGAAAACGGCTCGAGCCGCTGCGCTTGCGAAATCGGCGCCGCATCTTCGTACATCAGCGTGCCGATGGCGAAATCTTCCAGCGCCTGCCTCAGTCCCGACTCGCCATCAATCTCTTCGGCGAAGAGGGCGCCCGAATAACGTGAAAGCCCGTCTGACAGCCATGCGTCCGCCGGCGACGCGGGCAGCACCGAATCATTCCACCACTGCCCGGCGACACCCTCCGCGATGGTCCGCTGATTGGGCCTCTCGCTCCACTGCCGCGCGCTGATCAGAACCAGGCCCGGCGCAGAATAAAACGGCAGCGATCCATCTGGCATTTGCGCGAGCACCACGTTGCGATCCGGGATCGGGCCGTAAAGATCCGAGAAATACGTTACCGCGTGCGCCATCACCGCGCCGTAGTTGCCAGCCGTGTTCGTTTGCGAGGGCGGAGTGTAAACCAGAACCTGATTGCCTTCGACTTTTACTGGGCTCAACTGCAACGCTCCGGCGACGAAAGTTCCACCGGGCGATGGCTGGTCGGAGTGAAACACATAGGTCGTCTGGCCGCCAGAGCCCGATTGCATTTCCGATTTACCGGTGCCCACCACAGCGAATGCTTCCGGCACAGTGACCTTAAACGTGTAGGTGTAGCGATTGGATGGATAATTCGTAAGTGGAAACCAGCGCGCCGGCAAGAGCAGATAAGCGCTGTCTTTCTCCACGGCGCCAAAGCGAATGCCCTTCGTCGGGCTGTCGTCTTCAAGCGAAATCGGGCCCGCATAGTCAAATGTGACGGTGGTCGTTTTCCCCGCGACGAGAGCTTCCGGCAGATTGACGCGGAGATTCAGCGGGTTGTTGTGGTCGCGGTCGAATTCCAACGGCTTGCCGTTGGCGCCCACCACCGACTTTACTTTCAGATCCTGGTGCAGCTCGACGAGCAGCGTTCGCGCCGGCGCATCCGCAGTGAATTCCACTTTTGCGTGTGCGGAGATGGTCTGATCGGCGGGTTGCAGCGTCACGTCAACATCGTAATGCGTTGCGTGCGCGGGAAAGCGTGTAAGCGCCTGGCCCGCGGCCCTAGGCGAGAAAGAGAGCGAAATCAGGGCGATGGCGGCTGCCGCTGGAAGAACAGCGGAAATTGAGCTTCTTGTATGGGTATGGCGCACAACTCTTCCTTTCGCTTTTCTAAGATACCAAATGCGCCCGGCCAGTTGCTTTCAGGATTTCACCGCAAGCATGCCGGCCAAAATATCGGCAGCGCGATCGATTGCTCCGCCCGGGCCGAGGCGCTCGCGGACTTCGGCGAGCTCGCGCTTCATCTCCTCGCGGTCGGCCGCCGAGCCCAATAGGCGGCGCGCTTCCGCTTCCACGCGCGGTCCGGTGAAATCGTCCTGCACCAGCTCGGGCACAACTGCCTTCCCGGCAATTAGATTCACCATGGCCAGAAATGGAGCTCGAATCATGCGCCGGAGAATGAAAGCACTGGTCTGCGAAACGCGATAAACGACCACCATGGGCGTGCCGAGCAACGCAGCCTCGACCGTGGCTGTGCCGCTGGAGACGATTGCGCAATCCGCGCTGGCCAGCACATCGTACGGAGCGCCGGTGATGCGCTTTACATCGAGCCCCGGCCGCAGATAACGCTGGAAAAAGCCTTCCTCAAGCCCTGGCGCCGCGGCCATGATGAATTGCGGGCGAAGATCGCGCGCCAATCCTTCGCAGGCATCGAGCATCGCCGGCAGATTCAGGGAAATTTCGGTCGGACGGCTGCCCGGAAGCAGAGCTACGATCGGGCGCGACGCATCGAGGCGTTGCGCAGCCAGGAATTCGGCGCGCGTCGCGTTGGGCTTCACCACATCCACCAAAGGATGGCCCACGAAATCCACTGGGATTCCAGCTTTGCGAAAAAATTCTTCCTCGAACGGAAAAATGACCAGAACTCGGCTCAATCTCTTCTTCATCGCACGAATGCGCCAGGGTCGCCAGGCCCACACTTGCGGCGCGATGAAATAGACGACCGGTAGATTCAAGCGGTGGAGTTTTTTGGCCAGCGGCAAATTTGTGCCCGGAGAATCGACTAAAATCGCGAGGGCCGGCTTGCGCCGCGCAGCTTCCTTACGCAGTCGGCTCAAAAGTTTGAGCACCGTGGGAACTTTGTGAATCACTTCGGTGATTCCCAAGACCGCGATCTCTTTGGCGTCGGCGATCAGCTCGACTCCTGCATCGCGCATGCGCGAGCCGCCCATACCGAAGATATGTGCACCCGTGCGCGCTTGCAGCGCCTTCGCCAGACGCGCGGCATGCATATCCCCCGAAGCCTCGCCTGCTGAGATCAGAATTTGCGGAGCGGAATCGGATGCCACGGATTAGTCGTCGGCCGGAAGCGGTCCCGCGGGACCCGCAAGCGCCGGGCCTGCAATCGAGACTTGAACTTCCTGATCCTTGTACTGCAGCTGATAGAGCCGATAGTAGATGCCGCGGCGCGCGAGCAATTCCTGATGCGAGCCCTCTTCACGCAGCTTGCCTTTGTGGAAGACGAGAATGCGATCCGCATGCTGAATGGTGCTCAAGCGGTGCGCGATAACCAGCGCCGTACGACCTTCGAGCAGGCGATCGAGCGCTTCGCGAATCATCAGCTCGGTTTTCGTATCCACGCTGGACGTGGCTTCATCGAGAATCAGGAATGTGGGATTGTGCGCCAGCGCGCGCGCGAAGCTTATCAGCTGGCGCTGCCCGACGGAAAGCGTAGCGCCGCGCTCCGTCACATCCGACCCCACGCCTGCGGGCAGTGAGCGTACGTAATCACCAAGCCCGACTTCCTGGATCGCACGCTCAACCGTGGAGCGATCGATGTCGCTGCCCAGCCGCACGTTGGATTCAATCGTGCCCGTAAAAAGAAACGGATCCTGCAGCACGATGCCGAATTGGCGGCGGAGATCCTCAACCTTCAGATCACGAATGTCGATGCCGTCGAGCAATATCTCGCCGCGCTGAATTTCGTACATGCGCAGCAGAAGCTGTATGAGCGTAGTCTTGCCCGCGCCGGTATGGCCGACCACCGCGACGGTCTGCCCGGGTGAAATGCGGAAAGAAACGTCGCGCAGCACCCAATCGTCGTCTTTCGGCGACGCGCCACCGCGATAAGCGAACCACACATTGCGGAATTCGATTTCGCCACGCGGCGCATGAATCGCTCGGGGCGCCTCCGCTTCGACGATCGTGAGCGGCTCATCGAGCAGCTTGAAGATGCGCTCGGAAGCGGCCATGGCCGTCTGCAGAATATTGAATTTGTCGCTCAAATCCTGGATGGGGCGGAAGAATCGCTGCGCCCACATCATGAACGCGACCAGCAACCCTGCATCGAGCGTTCCGCGAATCACCCGCACGCCGCCGTACCAAAAAACCAGCGCAATCGCGGCGATACTCAGAAACTCGACCGCCGGATAGAAGTAAGCAAACGCATTGATCGCGTCTTTGTAAGCATCCATGTGCACGCGATTCAGTTTCTCGAATTCGCGCCGCGATTTGCGCTCGCGGTTGAAAAGCTGCACCACGGACATGCCTGTGATGTGCTCCTGCAGGAATGCATTAATGCGCGCGATGGCCGTGCGAATCCGGCGATTGGCGTCGCGCACCTGTGTGCGAAACACCAGCGTGGTGAGCAGCATCAAAGGAAGCGGCGAAAGCGTGGCCAGCGCCAGCTTCACGTCATAGCGCAACAGCACAACAATCAGGCACAGCAGAACAAAAAAATCGTTGAGAATCGCCACCACGCCCGAGGCGAAAAGGTCATTCAAAGCGTCCACGTCAGTGGTCACGCGCGTGACCAGGCGTCCCACCGGGCTGCGATCATAGAAGCTCAGCGGCAGCCGTTGCAGGTGTACAAAGATTTCGCGGCGCAGGTCATACATGATGTTCTGGCCCACGCGCTGCATCACCCGCATCTGCAGATACTGCAGCGCGAAGCTGAACAGCAGCGAGGCGAGAAAGCCCAGCGTGATCCATCCCAAAGAATGCATCGCGCTAGCGAACGCACGTTGATGCTGCAGCACCGGCGTTATGTCATTATCGATGGCGATCTTGAAGAAGTAAGGCCCGACAATTTCCATCGGCGCAACGGCCAGCGCCAGCGCCAAAGCGAAAAACACCCACCATTTGTACGGCCGCAAGTACTGCACCAGCCGGTGCGTCAAATGCGAGTCGTATATCTTTCCTAACGCTTCTTCTTCGCGAATATCGCTCATGCCCGCGCGAGTTCCTCTTCCAGCAGCTGCTTCTGATAAAGATCGGCGTAATATCCGTCGATGCCCAGCAATTCCGAATGCGTGCCGCGCTCGACGATGCGACCGTCAACCAGCACGATAATTTGATCGGCGTCGCGCACCGTGGAGCAGCGATGCGAAACGATAATCGTAGTGCGCTCTTTCATCACTTCGCGCAAATGGCTCAGAATGCGCTCTTCGGTTTCCGTATCCACGCTCGACAGCGCGTCATCCAGCACCAGAATCTTCGGATCGCGAATCAATGCGCGCGCCAGCGCGGTGCGCTGCTTTTGCCCGCCGGAAAGCGTGATGCCGCGCTCACCGACCATGGTGTCAAATTTTGCAGGGAAATCCGTAATCTCGGCGTAGATGCTCGCGCTGCGGGCCGCATCTTCGACCTCATCCGCCGTGGCAGTCTCCACGCCAAAAGCAATATTCTCCGCAAGCTTCTCACTAAATAAAAAGGTATCCTGCGGCACAAAACCCAGCGCCCGCCGTAGCGCCTCCAGCGGCCACTTCCGAATCGAGCGCCCATCCAGCAGCAGCGTCCCCTCCGGCGCTTCCCACAGCCGCGCCACCAACGCCGCCAGAGTGGATTTCCCGCTCCCGGTAGGTCCCACAACCGCCAAAGTCGAGCCGGCCGGCACTCGCAGATTGATATCTTTCAAAACCGCCTTGCCCGCACTGCCGTTCGCCGCGGTCGGATATGTAAATGTCAAATTCCGAAATTCGATTTCGCCGCGAATTTCACCGGCCTCGCGCACGATGACGGAATCTTCCGGCGCCACGCCCTCGAATCCCGCCGCCGCATCGTTAATCGCAGGCTTGGCGTCAAGAACGAAGTTCATGCGCCCCATCGAGGCCGCACCGCGCTGAAAAATGTTCGTCACCCAGCCCAACGCCACCATCGGCCATATCAACTGTCCCAAAAACGTGTAAAAGGCGATCCATTCGCCCAGCGAAATGCGTGTCTGCATCACTTCGCGGCCGCCCTGCCACAGCACGATCAGAAACGTCACGCCAATCAGCGCCGTCAGCGCGGGCATGAACATGCTCCAGGCCAAAATCAGCTTCATGTTCTTCGAGACGTATTCGCGATTCACGCTATCGAATTGCTTCGATTCCCACTGTTCCTGGCGATAGGCGCGAATCACCCGCACGCCGGCGAGATTTTCCTGCGCCCGCGCCGAAAGAGTGGCCAGCGAGGCTTGAATCTTCTCGAATAACGTGTGGATGATTTCGCCGAAATAACGCACCGCAAACGCCACCACCGGCACGGGAATCAGCACATACAGCGTGAGCTTCGGGGAAATGAGCAACATCACCGCCACGGCCAACACAAACCCCACAATCGTATTGCCGCTGTACATGATCCCGGGCCCAAGCACCATGCGCACGTTGTTCAAATCATTTGTGCAGCGCGACATCAGTTCGCCGGTGCGGTTGCGCACGTAGAATTCCGGCTCCAGTTGCAGCAGCCGCACCAGCAAATCGTTGCGCAGGTCGTATTCGATTTCGCGCGAGACCCCGATCAGAATCCAGCGGGTCAAAAACGAAAAAATCCCCTTCAGCGCGATGGCAATGATCAAGGCAACACAGAAAAATCCTAGCGCATGGCGATTCATCGGCGCGTAATGCGGCGCTGCCAGATTAGTCAGCCAACCCATTCGTCCGGAAAGCTTGCTCAAAGGCGTAGGCTCGCCGCGCAAGCAATCAAAGATCACGCCCATAATCAGCGGCACCAGGTTGCCTACCAATCCCATAGCCACCAGCGTGATCAACCCGATGGTCATCCCGCCCTTGTAACGGCCCAGGTAAGGCATCAGGCGCAGCAGTTGCTTCCATCCAGGCACGCGCGCTTCCGCGGTCTTGGTTTGCGGCATAGTTTGTGCGGCAGCACTCATTTGCGGCTCACGTCGGGTATATCCAACGACGGCGTCTCACCGAGAAATTGTTCGTAATTGCGGTCCAGCGATTGGTAGCGGCCCACTTTCGAATTCCAGCGCACGCCGATCGTTTGCAAGTAGCCCCCAGCGGGCTTATCAAGCGGCGTGAAATACATCACCAGGCCCTTATCCTCGTGTTGTTCGTACTGCAACCGCCATGCCGGCACGTCCGCCACCGGCGTAGCGGCCAGAAATCCCTTGGTATTCTTCAGATGCTCGTCGCACAGAAAAACCTGCTTCCACTTTCCACCGTCATTTTCCACGATAGCCGCGCGCGTCAACAATGTCCCCGGCGCTTTGCCCTCCGGCGTCTTCTTCAGCCGGTTGATCACCAGAATCTGCTGCTTGCCGGTCAGCGCCAAGTCTCCGAACACGAGTACTTCAGCCTCCGAACCCAGCGTATTTTCAGCCACCTGCTGGATATCCGGCGGGATCGCCGGCGCCGCGGGCTTCGCGGGTTCTGCCGGCTGTGCCGCCGGCGCCGTCTGGGGATTAGACGCGCCAGAGCCGCCGCAGGCACAAAGAAAAATCGAAAGAATTGACGCCGCAAGAATTGTACCCGGCTTATTCACCCCACCCCCGGGACCTCTCTGAAGTGGTCTCCATTGTATCCGCCGGCGCAAACTGTGAAAAGCTGCTAGACCTCACTGTTTTCATCGCGCCGCCAAAATCTCTTCGATGCGTGCCTCGAAGTTGTCTTCGCCTTCGGACCACAGGCGCGTGTTTTTCACCGGCATGGCGTGTTCGATGCGCCGCATCCAGTCGAACAGCTTGCGGATGTTCTCCTTCGTCTTGTCGCGATATTCCTCCAGCTTCGCCGGCTGCGTCATCAACTCGAAGAAACGCGCCTCATCGGGATGCTCAGCACGCGACGGCTGGCCACTGCGAAAGCCCAGCAGCCGCCCGTGGCCAGTGAACAGATGCTCCAGGCCAAGATCCACCTGAAAATGGCCCAGCTCCTTCCAAACCCCGTCGTCATATTCTTCGCCGTGGCAGAAAATCTCCACGAGTTCGGGCTGCGACACGAATTTCTCTGACGCCGCTCCGAAAGCCCACAAATCCCAATGCGCCTGTACCTCGTAGGCACAATCGCCGTTTTGAAACTCGCGCGCCACTTCGACGATGGCGGCCGCGTCCGCAGGACTCGCACGCAGATCAGGCTCGATCAATGGCGTTTCCGCCGGGCTCACCGCCCGGATCACCAACCCCGTAAAACCCGGTCGCGTAGCAGCGAAGGGAACGGTAGAAAGAAACTGCTCGAGCCGCTCGAGCTGCACGTCCGCCCCGAATGCCGGGCACCACACGGCCGCATAAGCATGATTCGCCATCGGCACATTATAATGGCTCCGCGCCAATGCGCCGAATCGTCCTAGGAAAGCTAGCGCAGCGGCTTCCCGTAACACACCTCGAAGCAGCATTGCTCACAATCGTGATCGCACGGGCTACGCACACTATTTCGCGTAAGTGATTGAAAACAGAGGCCAGATTTAAATTCTGTGCGAACGAAAATGCACGCATTTTCAGTGTGCGGACTAAGTTCGCTGGGGCAGCTGTGCGCCTGAGAGGGCTATTTATTCTCGTCGTCAGTCTTGGGTGTTTCGGTTGGGCCGAAATCCGTCGAGATTCCCATGAGCCGCTGACGCAGGCTGTCGCCCATATTGGCCAGCACGTCGGAGAAAGTCTCGCGCAGCCGCTTCTCGGCCGCTTGCGCCAGCGCCTCAATCACAGCCTGCGAATGCTGCCCAAGCGTAGTCGCGGAAGCCAAAAGCCACGAATTCGAGGCATTCTCCAGCCGCGTCTTATACTGCTCGATGGCATCGTCGCTCGAGCGATTCAGCTGCGCCAGCCAATCGCGCTCCTGCTGCTCGCGCTGCGCGTGCCACTGGTCCATCAAGGGCTTCAGCTGCGTTTCCAGGCTAACCCGCGCGTGCGAAACTCCCTGGGCCACATTTTTGATCAGCTCTTCGCGGAATTCCCCGAGTGAATTATTGCGGCTCGCCAGCAAATCGGCACGCGCGCGTTCGGCCGCCTCATTGGCAGCCTGATCGAATTCGCTCAACGTGTTGCTGGCCACGCGATGCGTCTCATCGGCGAAAGTAGCCGCAGTTGTCTCCGCGGCTTCCTTCAAACGCTCGCGGTTCCGCTCCAGCAGCTCGCTCGCCGATTCCGCCATCTGGTTCTTGGCGTGGTCCGCGAAGCTGCGGCTGTAATGATCCAGCTCCGAAGCCATCTTCCGCGAAGCTTCGGCCGCGCGCTCGTGCAGTAAGCTGGTCGAATGCTCGACGGCCTTCTCGAGCGAAGCCTGCATGGCCGTCTGCGCCTTCTTCGAATACCAATCCGAAGCCTTCAGCAACGATTCGAATGTGGTGTGCGTTGATTCGGTAGTCTTCGTTTCCAGTTCTTCTTCGGCCCGCTTCAACATGGCGCGAACCGATTCCTCGAATTGCGCCGGGAATTGCGACGTCTGTTCTTTCAGCCGCTCCAGCGATTTCTGCAGCTCGGCTTCCGCGGCCATGCTGATCGTGGACTGCACCGATTGCTGGGCCGCTTCAGCCTGCGCCCGCGCCGCCGCCAATTCTTCGGCCACCCGGCGCGCCGATTCGACCTCGGGAATCAGCCGCTGCTCGACCTGGCTCGACACGCGCTCGAGAATCTGCTGCGCCGATGCATCCATCGCCGGCTGGAGTTTTCCGGCCCGCTCTGCGACGATGCTCTCAGCCCGCCGCTGCAGCTCGGCTTCCTGTTGCGCGAGGAAATCCTGCAAGCCGCGGCGCACATCGTCGAGCGTCTGATTAGCCGCACTCTGAATCAGGTTCTTGGTTTCTTCCGTGCGCGCCTGGCTCTCGACCAAAACATCCTGTATCCCGCGCCGCGCGTTTTCCACCGCCTCCTGCACCGCGCCATGAATCTGGTTCCGCGCTTCCTCAGATCGCGCCTGGCCTTCGACAACACCGGCATTTACGGCGTCGAGCTGATTGCGCGCCTGCGCCGAAACTTCTTCCAATGAACTCCGAATGCCCGCGGCGCGCTGGGAAATATCCTGTTCAGCCTGGGAGAGCAAATTCTGAGTAACGTCGTTGATCTGCTGATTCAGCTTCTCCGATACGCCCGAAAGCGTGGATTGCAACTCCTGCTGCCAGCGATCCTTAGCCTCAGCGGCCTCGCTCTGAATCCGCGCGATGCTCTCCTCGCGCATGCGCGCCGCGGCCTGCTCCACGTCCCGGCGCAATTCTTCGCTGCGCGCTCGCGCCGCATCGTCGCTCGCGAAATACGCAGCGTCAGTTTGCGGACGGTTGGCCAGCGCCTTCGAGATTTCCAGCTCGACAGCTTCTTGCATCGCTTGTGAAGTCGCGTTCTGATGCGCTGTCTGCACGGCTTGCTCGGCGGCGCGCGATGTGGCTGCTTCAACGGCGGACTGCAACGATTGCCGCAGTTGCGCTTCCAGTTCCTCCACCGTTTGCCGCGTGGCTTTGCGCGCGTCCTCAACGACTGAGTCCGTGCGCGATGCCGCCTGGTGCATCACCACGTCCAGCGCTTGCGCCGATACGCGCGTCATGGACGACTGCACCGCCTGCTCGACCGCCTCCCGTAATTGCAAGTCCACCTTCGACCGCGTTGCCGCCAATTCCTCAGCGATCGCCGCGCGCGATTCATGCCGCGCCACTTGATGCAGGCTTTGTCGCGCTTCGGCGACGAGCTTCTCCATTTGCTTCGCGATATCGGGAGTCGGCGAAGGAGGAGCCGGCGCCATAGCGATAGGCGCGGAAGCTGCCGGAGCGCTCGGAGTTACCGCCGGCGCTACCTGCGAATGCGCAGGTGGCGGCGTGGGCTTCGGCGCGACCGCGATTGGCATCTCAACTTTGGTTTGCACAGCCGTAGGCGTAGCGGCTTGAAGCGACGCTTCCACCGCTTCGGGCGCAGCAGGCGGCGGCACAATTTCAAGTTTCTTTTCCGCCGCCGGAACCTGCGGCTGCGGTGGCGTATATCGAGGAATCCCCAAAATACTTGTAGATTGAACTACGCTCGGCGTCGGCGCCGCGGGCGGCGCGGGAGTCACTGTTGCGGTCTTCTCGGTGGCTTCCGCCCAGTCATCCGGCGGAAACGCGATCCCCCACACATTTCCAGGCGTATCGAACTCAATGCCGATCTGAAATAATTCCCGCACCGTCCGCGGCCGCTGCACCCAGATCACTTGCCCCTTTACGGTGCGCGGAGGCAGGGAAGCCTCGGTACGTGGAACCTCCAGCTCCACCACGGAATGTTTCGGAACGTAGTGCTTCGAGTGGTACTTGCAGCCGTGGCAGCTCACCATAACCGTCGAGGTGCGCTCTTTAAAAGGCTGTCCCAACGCGTCCGCTCCGGACACAGTGATAGGAACCGCCTGCACGATGCGCGTGCTACGGCGTTTGCCCAAGCTGGGGTCGTTCGATGCCGATGGGTCTAGCTCAGCCACGGTCGTTCCTTGAATTCCCTCCGAGGGGTTTCATCAGCGTAACATCGCCGGCCACGCCTGGCGCACCTGCCGCAACAGAAGTTCGAATCAGTTACTTACAATTTGGAAGCATTCGGAGGCCGGTTCCAGGTACTGCCCAGGAAGTACTATTCGGCGCCGGAACTCCGGTTCCAGCAAAACGGTCCTCCTGCTTCATGGTCGCCGTCTGAATCGCCCTCTAATCTCGACTTTCCCTGGCGGGAAAGTTCAGGGCTGATGAATCAGCTCTGGGCTTAGAGAGGTAACCGGTGAAGACGCGAATCGTGGCCTGGTTGCTGATGTTCGTGGTAGCCGCAACTCTCTCCTACGGCATGCCCCGAAGCCGAAAAGGCCATTACCACTGCATGTGCTACGAAATCTGCAAAAGAGTCCAGGCCACGGAGCGCTGCGGCTTAGATCACTGCAACGGGATGGACCCCGACTACAAAGGCGAGTAACAGAGTCAAGCTTCGAATCCGAGCCACAAGGCAGCCGTCGACCTGCCTAACTCCTTTAGTGTGCGGAACTTGAGCTCTGTCCTCGGCCCACTAGGGCATCCTTCAGTTCCTTAGCGATCCACAGAGGTCCCACCAGCAGATAGACGATCCCTTGAAAAAAGGCCGGTCTGTTCCCCTCGATCCGATGGCCGGCGAACAGCAGCACCCAACCGCCCAGAAATAACGCCAATCCTAGCTTCCAGTGCAAAAGCGCAAGAAGCACGATCCCGCCCAGAATTGCCGGAATCCCAATCCCATGAAGCACCTTATTCCAAGGATTGTGGTGCTCATGGTCATACTGCGCCATATACCGCTCAAATCCAGCCATAACCAACCTCCGCCGAGCCCCGAGAGCCTTTATGTAGCGCCGGCCTTACAGACCGGCATCTTAGCCAAAGCCGGGATCATAGCGCCCATCGACAACTGGAATGACAACTCCACCCGCAAACTACAAATCCCGCCGCCCCTCCATAGCCTTATACATAGTGACCTCGTCGGCATACTCCAAATCCGACCCCACCGGAATCCCCATAGCAATCCGCGTAGCCCGCACACCAAGCGGCTTAACCAGCTTCGAAAGATACATAGCGGTAGCCTCGCCCTCAGCCGTCGGGTTAGTAGCCAAAATGATCTCCTCGACAGTCCCGCCCTTCAAACGCTCAATCAAGCTCTTGATCTTCAACTGCTCCGGGCCAATCCCCTGCAAGGGCGAAAGCGATCCCCCCAGCACGTGATAAAGCCCATCAAATTGCCGCGTTTTCTCAATCGCCAAAATATTAGGCGCGTCTTCCACAACGCAAATCATCTTGCGATTGCGCGCCGGACTCGCGCAATAAAGGCAGGGATCGGAATCGGTAATGTTATTGCAGATCGAGCACTCCCGCACTTTCTCCTTGGCATCGCGAATGGCATCGGCGAGCGCCAGCGCCTGCTCGCGGTCCACGCGCAGCAGATGAAACGCCAACCGCTGCGCGGTCTTCTGCCCGATCCCGGGCAAATGTTTCAATTCATCAATCAAGCGGCTTACCGAAGGCGAGTAGTCGGGCATGTGACTCCTGGAGAAAGCGTCAAAGAAGCATAGTATAACCGACGCGAAAAGCGAACAGCGCCGGGAGCGCGCTGAGCATTTTGCGACGCCGTGTTAACACTTGCCGCGCCGCGGACGACTATTAGAGCGATGCGGACAGTTACTGACTGCGACCACAGCCGAAGATTTGCGCTGTGCGCAGCCGCGCCAATTCTTTGCCTGGCAGTGGCCGTTGCGCTGTCTGTTTATGCTCAGTCCGGACCGCAGCAACCCGCCCGTCCTTCGTTCCTACTGGCGCCCCAGCCGGTTTATTCGAGCGACGCCCACGATCCTTGGAACCGCCTGTTCACCATGTTGTTCTCCCGCCGATTCCAGGCCTATCTATCAAGCGATTTCCCGGAAGGCGCCCCGTTCGCCGATCCTCTGCAGGACCGGGATCTTCGCCCCAGCGTTCGCCTGTTCGATCGCCAGGAATTCGGCGACCGCGCCATCGATCCACTCTACTATCCGCCCTATCACACCCGCGAAGGCCGCCGCCAACTGCTGCTAGATCCCGCCTACTCCGAATTCATGTCCGGGCTGCAAGATGCCCTGGCCGACAACTCGCCGCGCTCTCCCGTCGCTCGAGCCTGGATGCAAAGCGATCTCTGGTCCGCCCACGACATTCTCGGCGAGCCGTTGTTCCCCGAGGATCGCTCGGCCGAAATGGACGCGCGCCACGCCGCCGCACTAGACGCAATCGCACGCCTCATGCGCAAAATCGCGCTAACTCCCGAAGAAATCCAAGCGCTGCCCGACAATTATTCCCAAGCGATGAAGAACCTAGGTCTCCCCGATCTCTTCAACAGCAAAGCAGGCTGGGTCGAAATTCAGTGGTTCCCCGACCGCATGCACGATCAAGCCGCCGAATACCGCCGCTATTCACGCATTTTCGTAAAGCCCGTCCACTTCGCAGAGAAGACGCAAAAACTACTCGACGCGCTGCGCAATCCCGAAGGCGATCCAACCGCATCGCTCGACGGCGCCGCCATCCTGATGCAATTGATCCTGATTGACTCGCAAGGAAAAATGACTCCAACACGCCTGACGGGCGAGGTAGAAGTCCGCAATTTCGAAAAAACACCAGAAGGGAAGTTCCAGCGAACCAACATCCAGGTAGCCGAAATCAGCCGCCGCGAGGCGTTACAGAAACCGCAATCCGGCGGGCTGCTCGCCGAAGACCAAAATGCGCAAGCCTACTTCGGCAACTACACCTTCGCCGCACCAACCCACCCACAAGGACCATCCGGCGAGCCAGCCCCGCCGCTAGTGGTGAAGCTAAGAACCCGCTGCACGCGCTGCCACGACCAGGATCTTAAGAATCTTTCGACATTCGAGATCAAAGAACCCCCACATTTCCACGCGCCAGCGGTAAAGCAATTGAATCCAGCCGCCTTCGACGCCGCCAACTACGACATCTCCAGAAAAGAAAAGTGGTTCAAATCGCTCCGCGATTACTTTTGAACGCGGCGCCGAGGCGGAAGCCGGGTGCGAGTCGCCTAGATCCTTAGGAGCGTCCATCGAGAACTTTCAACGCGCAAGCCTCCGCCGCGTTCACAATTCCTCATCAAACGACATCTTCTCAATCATCTGATCCAATTCCGCCTGCGCCTCTTCCTGCTTCTTCTCGAAGTCCGCAATTTCCTTTTGAATGGCCTCCAAGCGCGTCTCCTGATCATTCAACCGTTGCAAATAACGTTGCGTAAGCGCCCGCTCCTCCGCGCTGCCTTTCAACGATTTCAAATTCTCGCGCAACCGCTGCTGATCGTCGTAAATGCCCGTAAGCTCGTCCTTGCGTTTCTCCGCCTCAGCTTCAAAACCCGCCACGCGATCCTTCTGCGCGATAATGTCCCGCAATGCCGCCTCAATTTTCGGATTGATGGAGTGCTGCTGCAAAAGCAATTTGGTCTGGTCCGAATCAATCGCATTAATCGCAATCGTGCGCGACACCGGCATCGATTCCGCAACCACCAGCGTAGCCGTGCTCTTCGGCTCAACCACCATCCGAAAACGGTAATAATCCGAGGAAGTCTCCTCAGGCTTAGCCGTATCAGCGCTAAGCGTCCAACCCGCCCGCACCGGATGCTCGATAATCAAAGTCCGCGCCTCGGTATCCTCATTGCGCACCGTATAAGTCTTCTGCTCCCGTGCGCTGTTCGTCAGCATCATGTTGCCGTGCACAATCACCACGCGCCGCACCAAATCCGAATAGCTGCCAACATTCGCCTGCACCCGCAATGCAAGATCTGCCGCATAAGAAAGCAGCCGCCGTTCGCCGGCCTTCAAAGGATCCATCAATCCTTCGCCCGCAAATGTCTCGTCCTCAAGCACGCTAAAACTCCCGCCATCGAGCGTAAGCGGACTCGAATTCGTAAGCCAAAGCGCCCGCAACGGCCGCGCCGAATTCAACGAAGCATTCCACAGCGACACTTTCTCCGCCTTCACGTCGGTCTGCACAATGGGCACCAGCGCCGACTGATTCTTATGAATCGTCACCGGGCCCTTAACGTGATATTCGAAAAGATCGCCCAAATCCCGCCCCAGCGCCGCGGCCTGAAGTTGCTGCCGCGCTTCGCCCGGGCTCATCGCCGGTGCAGCCAGCGCCGAAAATCCCGCGCCCGCACCGCTGAGTGCACCACCGGCCGTTCCTCCCACAACGCCGCCATGCGACCCCAGCGCACGCCCCGAACCCAGGTTCCGCCCATTAACAGCTAATTCCGACATCTGTGTGTTCACGTTCGCCAGTTCCCCGGAGACCTCGACGGTAGTCGCACTGCTCCCCAACTGCAGCTTAAAGTCCTGCTTCGTCCCTAAGGAATCATTCACCGCGACGTTTTGAACGACACCCGCATTAAAGCCGGCCTTATTGAATTCCAGCTTGAACATCCCCGTCGGTAGATCAGCAAACCTGTATCTGCCGTTTGTATCGCTCGTCGTAGTGGCAAGAAGCTGTCCACTCTCGCTGAGCAAGCGCACCTGCGCGCCGGGAACAGTAGCTCCTGATGGGTCAACCACCGCGCCGTTTATCCCCGAAAATCCCGCCCGCATCGTTCCCTCATGCGTCTGCGGCGTAAGCTGCGCGCTCTCCGGCATTCCCACCCACGGCCGCGTCGCATAATAAGGCTGCGAAAGCTGCATGATGAAGGATTGCGGCGCTCCAGCCACCAGCGAAAGCTGCACATCATCCCAGTCCTCGCCAATCGTGTTATCCACAATCGCCCAACCCTGCAGCAACGGCTTGCTCTCCGCCTTAGTCGGCAACACGATGCGATAAGTCGTCTTCCACACCGGTACTTCGCTGATATAGCTCACATAGATCTGCCGCTCGCCCTTGCCCGCAGTTGAAATCGCCATGCGCCGCAAGTCCTGATCGCGCTCCGAAGCCAGCAAAGTCAAATAGCGCCCCACCTCGCGATTCAACTCCGGCTCAGCCAGCCGCACGCTAAGCGCCGGCGTCAATTCAATCTCACGCACTTCACCCGCGTCGGTGACCACCGAAATGACTTCGACTTCCACCGAAGTCTCGCCAACCACGTGGGTCTTATGCTCCACGCTAAGCAGCCGCCCGCTAACCGGAGGCTTGGCATTCACCTCGAGGCGCGCCCCCCGCAAGGCATCCAGAAAATCCGCGACGTTAGTCTTCTCACCCAGCGGCAGCCGCAACGCCCCCAGTAACTGGCTAAGCGGCGCCTCCGAGTTGTAATCGACACCGGCGATCCGCCCGCCGCTAAGATCCAGAATCGTAAGCGACTTCAAAACGTCATTCAGCTGCCCGCTGGTAAAGTCGATCCGCACACTCTCATCGCCATTCACCTTGCCCAAATGCTCGAAATATCCAACGCCATTCTTGTAGAGCACCACGCGATGCACAGGCAACCCCGCCGGCGCCCGCCCAGTCGAAGCCACCTCGGTCGCAGCTTTAGCAGGCGTAGAAGCCTTAGCCGATTTCCCACTCGAGGCTGCCGCAGCCCCATCCGTGGCCGCCGCCCGCTTTAAAGCCGGCGCCTGCGCCCCAGCCCGCAATCCAAGCAACAAAACGCACATGCCAAGCCAAGTAGCATATCGTTTCATGACGCCCTCGCATTCCGTACCCATAGAACGCAGGCGCGCCAATTTCTTGCAGCAAGTAGCGCCGGTTCACCCTGAGACTCGAAGGGCGTCTCTGCCGGCATCCGACGAAGAAAACTCAATCCAAGGCTGAAACTCGCAAGTGGAATACTCCAGCTAAGAACGCCGACTGGCAAACGGACCGCCGGTCAATCGCAGCTTTGCTTCGCTCCCCACCCGCGAATTAGCAATTAATAAATCCAGCACAAATCCTCGAAGTCCCATTGACCAAGGCGGTTCTGTAACCCAACGTGGAATAGGGCGGCCGATTTCTTCTCAGAGCAGACGATGTCGAATACAGGTGTGAATGTGGAGGCAACATGCTCCACGACTCTCATCGCAAGCCATCACGAAACGAAGGCCACGAGCCATCGTAGCCTGCGTCTCCGCACGCACCGCACCTCGAAATTCAAATTCGTATTGATCTTGGCAGCAGTACTAGCGTCGTCACAATTCCAACGTCCGCTCAATGCGCAATCAACAAATCCGCCCGCACCCGAAACCGAAGACACCCAAAACGATAAACCCGTCCCAATCTTCACCGGCAGCGCCGGCCTAATCTCCGATTCCACCGGCGGCGTCTGGGACGTCCATCCCATAGCCTCCGCGATCTTTCTCATTCCCCTGGGCGACCGCTGGCTAATCGAATCCCGCGATTCCTTCGAAGACGACATGATGCAAGAGCCAGGCCGCAGCGGCTTCCACGGCCCGCTCCAAAAGGAAGTCGATTACGCTCAGGTAGATTTCATAGCCAATCCCTATCTCACGTTAACAGTAGGCCGCTTCCTGACGCCCTTCGGCATCTTCAACGAGCGTCTTTACCCCGTCTGGATTCGCAATCTGCAATCCGATCCGCTCATCTTGCCCATCGGCATCGGCCCCAGCAACGCCAGCACCGGCGCAATGTTTCGCGGGGGTTTTAGCGTCAATCCGACTGTAAATCTAAATTACGCGGTTTATTATTCGACTCTTTCCAAAGTCACTCCCGTAGATTCCGAACGCACCGCGGGAGGCCGTGCCGGCCTGTTCTTTCCCAAGCTGCGTCTCGAAGTCGGCGCCTCATTCCAACATCGCCTCCAGGACGAGCGCTCCAATCTCTGGGGCACGCACTTCATCTGGCAACCGAATTCCCTCCTGCTAGACATTCGCGCCGAAATAGCCCGCTCCCGCGAAGGCAGCGGCTACTGGATCGAGCCGGCCTATCGCCTCAGTCAATTGCGGTTCCTGCGCGACGAAATGCGCCGCACCCAACTCGTAGCTCGCGTGCAGCAATTCTGGGTCGGTCCCCTGGCCAATCCCGCTCTGCAACCAGTCAACACGCAAGTCTTCGAAGCCGGCGCGAACTATTACTTCCAGGATGGCCTGAAGGGCAGTTTCAATTACGGCCGCCAATTCACTTCCCAAGGCAATACGAATGTCTGGACGCTGGCCATGACCTACCGATTCGTCGTGCCCTTCGAGCGAGGTGGAAATCAGTAATGAACAAGCCTCAAATTCTCGCAGTCGTATGTGCGCTGAGCCTGGGTTCAGCCGTTTTCGCCGCAGCCCAGGAAACAAAAGAGCCCCCGAAAACGGTTGCAGCCGCCCAAGAACAGCAGCCGACAGCCGTAGCCAACGCACCGGAACCAGAAACGCCATCGCAGCCAGCAGCCGCCAAACCCTCCGCGCGCAGCATCGAAGCCGCCGAACGCATCGAAGGCGAAAAGCGTTTCCACACCAACTGCGGCCGCTGCCACCAGGCTCCGCACAAATTCTCTCCGCGCGCCATGGCCACCATCGTCCGCCACATGCGCGTTCGCGCCACGCTCACCGACGAAGACATGCGTTTGATCTTGCGTTACATGCAGCAATGATTCGCCAATCTCCTATGCCTAGGCTGCTATTCTGGATTGGCGCCGCCCTAGCCCTCGCAACTCTCGGCTCAAGCGTTCGCGCTCAGTCGCAACATCGCGTAATCGAAATTTTGGCCGACCACGATAGCCGCTACAAAATCGCCGGCCAGAAAACGCCACAAATCACCGCCAAGCCCGGCGAACAACTGACGCTACGCATAACGGCCCGCAAAGCCCAAACCCACAACCGCGACGGCTCCATTCACGGTTTCACGCTGCTGCGCGCCAAAGATCGCAAACCAGTAGACGGCTGGGATTTTCTACTGAAGCCCGGCACTCAAGATTTGGAAGTAACCGCCCCAATCGAACCGGGCGAATACATAGTCGAGTGCACAGTAATCTGCAGCCCCGACCACGAGCAAATGAACATGCGCTTCGTAGTCGAGCCGTAGTCAATCGCGGTTGCGGACGATTGTGATCCTGGAGTCGCGGCTTGTACGCGGCCGGACTGTTGTCATCCTGAGGGCCAGCAGTTCCGGCCCGAAGGATCTAAACGTTTATTGAATTGAACTGAAACACAAAAGGCAGGAGCAAAAATTTATGAAAGTCATCAAGCAATTCATTTTCAGCCTAGCCATCATCTCCAGCCTCGCCCTGGTAAGCCCGTCCAACGGCGGCGAAGCCGAGAAGACTTTCATCGGCCAAATCGCCGACACCCAATGCGCCCTCAACGTCCACTCCCTCGATCGCTCCCACAAAGTAATGATCAAAACCGGCAACGCCGGCAAAACCCCAGCCGATTGCTCGCGCTATTGCGTCTCCCAGCGCGGCGGCAAATTCGTACTGCAAACGAAGACGGAAGTCTACAAGCTCAGCAACCAGGAGCTAGCTGAAAAAAACGCCGGCATGAAAGTTAAGGTAGTCGGCACTCTGGATCCCAAGACCAATTACTTGGATGTTCGCTCCATCCAGCCGATCGAAAAGTAGACGCACACCCAGCCCGTAACGCCGGCTGCCAGCCGGCGTCTTTGACGTCAACTAGGGCTAGCGCCAGTTGCGAAAACGCAAATCCCTTCGTGTTCCGCCGTCGTAGGGGCGGGGCTTGCTCCGCCCGCCCACGTAACAACAGCCCGTCGCGGCATGGGCCGGGGCATGGTAGCGGTGAAGATGGATGAGCAGAAGTATGAATTTCGAAGTTCTCTTTTTTGAAATTTCAAATTTGAGATTTGAAATTGGTCTGTCGCTTATGCCCTGCAAAAAAAGGGAAGAACTGCGAGGTCTAAAACAACCCAGGAATCTTCATCCCAGCCATACCAGGCATCCCACCAGCGAGATCCTTCACCTGCTTCGCCAATTCCTCATCCACCCGCCGCGTAGCCTCATTCACCGCCGCCCGCAACAAATCCTGTAACATCTCCGCATCTTTGCCGGCAAAAACGTCCGGCTCAATCTTCACTTCCGTCAATTGCTTCTGCCCGTTCATCTTCACCACAACCATGCCGCCGCCCGCGCTCGCTTCCACATGGATTTCCTGTATCTGTTTCTCGAGCCTCTCCTGTGCCATCCGGAACTGCGCAAGCATTTGCTGCAGGGCTTTGACTTCCATGGCCTAGTCCTCGTTACGCCGTTTCACTTCTGAAATCCGCCCGCCAAATTTCTCTAACATCGTGCGCACGATCGGATCCTGCTCGAAGCGCGCCTTCAATTCCGCTCCGCGCGCGATTCCGCTGCGACCTGAGTCGAGTCTAACACACACGCGCAAGGGCTGTCCGATCACCTGGCTCATCACTGTGCGCAATCGTTCCATCGGGTCGCGCGACTGCAACATCTCCGCCAGCGAGCGGCGCTCCGACGGAAAATACAAGCGCATCTCCCCGCCTTCCAGCTCCCATTTGCTAACGTGCTCCACCATGGCCCAAAGAAACTTCTGCGTCTGGAGCGCAGACTTTATCGCTTCAAACTGCGCCGACGCAAGTCCGGAAGTTGCGGCCTCTACCGAATGAGCCACCACCCGCGGCGGCGAAGCCGGCAAGGGCACACTCTGTGCCGTGCCGTGTGTAGCGCCAGCTTGCCCTGAGCTTCGAAGGGCCGTTAGGTCTGCATCCGACGTCGCATCCACCTCGCCGGCAACAATAGGCGCACGCACAGCCGCAGTAGCCGCCCCGCCGCCAGAGGCCATCGCCTCGTATCGCGGCCGCGGCGTTTCAAACTGCGGCGCGCCGGTTTTCGTCACCGCACGATCGCTCGTTGGCGCTGCGCTCATCCCATAATTCGATGAAACATTCGCCGCAGAAGTTCCCGCCGCCCCCGTCGCCGAAGCCGCCACAGACTTCGTCGGCAATTTCGGCCGCCCCGTCGCCTCACCGCGCAAATCCGCAATCACTTCTTCCAGCGGTGCCATCCGCCGCGCCGTAACCAATTTCAAAATCCCCAATTCCATATGCAAACGCGGATCGGGCTTCCGCCGCAGATCATCATCGGTCGCCAGCAGAATCTGAAAAAATCGCGTCAAATCCTCTTCGCTGAACTTCGCCGCTTGCTCCGCCAAGCGCGGCCGCTCGTCCGCAGGCGCCGCAATCAAGTCAGAATCCGCGCCGCAAACTCGCGCCACCAGCAAATTGCGCATGTGCCGGATCGCCTCACGGCAAAAATGCTGCAAATTCTGTCCATCGGATATCAACCGGTGCACCAGCTTCAGCCCCTGCTCGGTAGATTGATTCTCGATGGCGCTCATCAATTCATCGAGAATGCTCTCCGCCACAACGCCAAGCAGTTCGCGCACCTGCGCATCGGTAATCTTGTCGCCGCAATAAGCGATGGCCTGCTCCAGCAGCGAAAGCGAATCGCGCAAACTGCCCTCAGCCGCCCGCGCCAGCACCGCAATCGCTCCCGGCTCGATCTCTAGCTTTTCCGCCTTGGCGATGCGCTCCAGCGCCGCGCTGATCTCCGCAAACGTCAGCGCCCGAAACTGAAACAGCTGCGCTCGCGACTTGATCGTGTCCCCAAGATCTTCAGGCTGCGTGGTAGCCAGAATAAAAATAACTTTGTCCGGCGGCTCCTCCAGCGTCTTCAACAGCGCATTCGAAGCCTCATCCGTCAACTGGTGCGCTTCATCCAGAATCACAATCTTGTAATGCCCGCCGGTAGCCGCATAGCGCACCATCTCGCGCAGTTCGCGAATCTGATCGATGCCGCGGTTCGAAGCCGCATCAATCTCCAGCACATCCAGCGAATTTCCAGCGGTGATTTCCAAACAGGAAGGGCATTCGTTGCAAGGCGTCGCGGTCGGCCCCTTAACGCAATTCATGGCCTTAGCCAAAATTCGCGCCGTCGTAGTCTTTCCCACGCCGCGCACGCCCGAAAAAATGTACGCATGCGCCACGCGCCCGGACGCAATTGCGTTCTCCAACGTCTGCGTCACATGCCGCTGCCCTACAACATCCGCAAACGTCTGCGGCCGCCACTTCCGCGCAATCACCTGATAAGCCATGTGGTTTTTTGCCGCTCCCGAAATCCGCGTCACGAGAAGAGGAACTTCGGGTGTTCCGCGGCACACGAAGCTGACCCGCTACCGTTGCTCCCTTCCGGGCCTGGCGGGGTTTGCGGGGAATCGTTGCACAGAGCCCGAAGTTCCACCGATCGGCAGGAAAATTTTTTCCCGCAAGCGTGAGTCTAGCACACGCCCATACACCGCGAAAGCAAACGCGCGCGCAACGCCGGCTGCCAGCCGGCGTTCTTCCCCTCAACGATCGCGAACGAAATTTATCCGAACGCGACGGATCAACGCTCGAGTCTGCGCGAGGTTTGTTTTTATGCTTTGAAGATTAAATCTGCGAGTCCCACACACTACATATCGCGCTGGCGTGCTGCGATCGAACCCCCACAACCTACGGATTCGTCTCCGGCGTATTCGCCTGCGTAGAAGAAGGATTATTGCGCTTCAGCGCGTCGCGCACTGGCTGCGCCACCGCCGCCGTCTCGACGCGCTCGTCATTGATCGCCGCCAGGGTAGCCAAAGTCTTCGTGCTTTCGGCGCTTTGCCCCGCCTTGCTCTGCGCATCAGCCAGCAACTGCAGCGCCAGCGGATTGCGAGGGTCCTCCTGGAATTCCGAAACCGCCTCCGCAAATTTCCCTTGCAGCAGCAACACCGCCCCATTCGTCGAATGATATGCAGCCTGAACCACATTGCTACGGCTCTTGTCCGCAACGGGAGCGAGCTGCGCAAGCGCCTTCTCCGCAACATCCTCCATTCCCGCACGCGCCGCAATAAACGCACGCGTCTCCAGCACAACAGCCAGCTCGGCATCGCGCTCCGCGCGCGGTAATTCGTGCTTCTGCGAAAGCACGGCCTGCGCCGCATCTAGATCCATCAGCGCGCCGTCGGACGCAGGATTGAAAAGCGCCATGGTGCGATAGCACTCCGCTTCATCCACAGCCAAATCTTCCTTGTGCGCCAGCTTCGCCAAATCTGCATAAGCCTTGCGCCCCTCGTCCTGCTGCCCCGCGCGGAAATAAGTCATCGCCCACAACATGCGATATTGCAGTTTGGTGGTGCGCTCCTTGGTCATCTCAATCGCACGCAGGTATTCCAAGCGCGCGCGTTCCTCATCGCCCATAAACGCATAATTCGAAGCGACGCCCAACTGCGAAGTGGTGAAGGTCGGCGAGATAAACAGCGCCGCGCGGTAATGCTCGATGGAATCCTTGAAATCCCCGGCCATTCGCAAAAGCTCGCCATAGGAGTCCTGCGGATTGGGCTGCCCCGGCAATTGCGCCACATACTGCTCCATCAATTTCTCGGTCTGGCTGTAATCCCCGCTCAGCGAATAGCAATAAGCGAGATTATTCAGCGCCGGATAATAATTCGGGTCCACTTTCAACACATGCTTCAAAACGTCTTCGGCACGCTCGTAATTGAGCTGCACGGCCAGCAGCCATTCCCCGTACAAATTCCCAAGTCGCGAATCGCGCGGATAAGCCGCCAGCAAATCATTCATCGCCGAAATCGCCGGAATCAGATCGCCGTCCTTGGTCCCGATCATGAAACGAATCAGACTTTTCTCATCCGGCACCGCATGCGCCAAAGTTTGCTTGGCCAAAACGATCTCGCGCTTCTCCTCGCGCGGGTCGTCGCTGAAAAATGCGATGGTGGCATGCCCCAGAGAGAAATTCGGATCTTCTTTCACCGCACGCCGGAAATCATTCAGCCCTTCCTCATCAAACAGCAAATCCTCGCGGTGCAGCATCCCCAGCTCGTAATCGTGCCGCGCCGCTTTCGATGAGGTCGTTACCGGGACCTTGTCCGGCTTGGCTTCCGCGTGCACGCTCTGCGCCGGCGCCGTCTTCGCGCCCGATTTTTTGCCGCTCTTCGACTCCGGTGGCTGCTGCGCGCCCGGCGCCGCGGCCGCCACGCCTACCAAGATCGCCACCAGGAATCCGATTCTCAAGATGCGCTTGATTGAAATGTGTCGCATTGTCCCTCGCGCAAAATTTATTGCGAGCGTCCTTTCAGCACGTAACCCGGATCAAAGGGCTGCTTGTCGTCAATCTTGATCACCTTCACGCCGCTCGTGATGTTGTAAACGTCCACCACGCCAATGGCCGTCGCGCTGCCCTCCACAGCCTTGACCACATCCTCATCGCTCGAAACAAACACAATCGACGCTCCTGCTTTCCCCCGGCTGGGATCGTTCAATGCCGCCTTGCCTTCCTCCGCGGAAACGCCCATCACTTTCTCGATGATGAATTTCATCGCCGGCGAACTCGGATCGCGCAGCACCAGAGTGATGCCGCGCCCATTCGGCCAAGCCGCCGTCTTGCCGCGGAAAATCTTGCCCAAATCCGCCAGCGGCATAGCCTTCGTAGAATTGCCGGGATTGACGATCACCGCAAAATCGGTGGCGTAAACAGCCGTAGCCGCAACCGCCAGCGCGGCCAGGAGACAGATTGCCAGCAAACGCGTTCGCATTACGCGGCCACCCATTGAGCGAGTCGGAGAAGGGCGGCGCCTCTGAGCAGCCGTCCAAGAAAATGTTAGCACCGCGGAAGTAGCAGCGAGCGAGCGACGTGCCCACCCATTGTCGTTGCAGTACCCTCCGCCGCGCGAAGCGTCGCTTGAGGCACGCTCGTGTAGCACGCGACGGCGGATCAGAATTCAAGGCGGGCGTGCAGGGCGATCATGCGCGGCGAGCTGTCGCCGCCCAGGCCGACGCCGAGCAGGCCCGTGGGCGGCGAGACGGTGTAGGCCAACGCGCCGAAGCCGGTCTGCGTCGAGGGTTTGCCGGGAACGCCGGCAAGCGTGATGCTCGGCAGGCCGAAATTGGGATGATTGAAGATGTTGAAGAATTGCCCTTCAAGGCGCAGTTTCAGCCGCTCGGTCAGCGGAAACATTTTCGTGAGATAGAAATCCGACCACACGAAATCCGGGCCGCGCAGGGCGTTGCGGCCGAGCGTGCCGAACTGGCAGTTTTGCGGCGCATCACCGCCGACGCACGCGCCAGTGCTGGGGTCTACCGCCGACGCAAAAGCGTTAGGATTCAGCCACTGGAGCGTGCCCGGCTGCGTGACGCCGGGAATGGCGCCGTGCTCGTAGAGCGCGACGCCCGGAACCGCGCTAGCGAATTGCGGGCCAGCCCCTTGCACGATGCCGTTGCCACCGGCCGAATACGGGGTGCTGAGCACAGAGAAGGGAATGCCGCTGTGCCAGAACGCGGTCCCGGAAACCTGCCAGCCGTTCAGCAAAAAGCCGAGCGCCCGGCTTTGCGCCTTCATCGGCAATTGATACACATACTGCGCATTCAGATTGTGGCGAATGTCGTAATCGCACGGGCCGTAATTGCGCGCCAGCTGCCCCGGCAACGGCGAGAGCACCGCGCCGGCGGCAAACTGCAGGAATCCGCCGTTGGAGACTTCATCGAGGCAGCGGCTGAACGTGTAATTCAGCTGCCCTTGCAGCCCGTGGCTCAAGCGTTTCATGGCGGTGAGTTGCAGGCCGTTGTAGTGGCTGCTCGCGCCGGTCGAGAATTGCGTGACGGCGCCGAATCGCGGATCGGGCGCCTGAAGATAAGGATAAGGAGCGAAGCAGCCGCTGCAAACGGTCTGATAACCGTTCACCTGCGTTTGATAAGGCTGATTCAAGGCGCGCGTGCCGACATATTGCGCGCTGACGCTTGCTGACGCGCCGAACTGGTGCTCGAAGCCGAGGCTCCACTGCATGAAATAGGGCGCGCGCAACGTGCCATTAGGCAGCGCGGTGATGGCTACCGGTGGCACGCAGGCGCCGGGATTGGCGTGCGGCGCGTTGCACGAAAGCGAGCCATGGCTGAATCCCTGGCCGAAGGCCTGATTCGCACCGACGGTTGCATCCACGGCGCTGTTGGGCACGCCCGGAGCGATGGCGGTGCCGCCGGCGGTGCCAAGCAGGCCGCCCTGAAAAGTGCGGTCGTAGGGCGGATTGACGCCGACGATGTCGGCGATGCTGCCGGGCAAAATATCGCTGAAGAGGCCGAAGCCGGCGCGCAGTACGCTCTGCGGCGCGAATTGCCAGGCCAGCGCGGTGCGCGGCTGCAAGATGGCGAGCGGAGTGGAAGCGAACAACTTGCTGAGATTGCTGCGGATCGCGGCGTCGAGCGGCTGATTCACATCATGCGCGATGGAATCAAACGCCCCCGGCAGGCGCGCAATCTCATTGTGCGGATTGAGCGGATTGGAATTGAAGCTATCGCGCACCCCGAAGGTCCAGGTCAGCGTGCGCGTCAGCTTCCAGGTGTCCTGCGCGTAAAGATCGAGATTCAAAAAGCGGAACGGCTCGTTGGCGGATTGCGGAAAAGACTGCGTCGCGGTGGAAGCCACGCCGTAGATGAATTGCGGAAGAGTGGTGTAGGTGACCGTGGGAACGGTGCCTTCACCGAAATCGTAATCGTTGAGGCGGAAAATTCGCGTGTTGGTGCCGAAGCGCAATTCGTGGCGCCCGTGATTCCAGGCCAGATTGTCATTGATGAAGAACCGCGAGGCGCGGCGGCCCTGCACCCAGGTGTTGTCGAGCCCGCCGATCGTGGTGAAGGGCGCATTCGCCCCGATGCCTTGCAGCACGATCGAAAACGCGGCTAGCGTCTGCTGGAAATTGGCCGGCGCGAACAGGCTCTCGTACCACGAGAATCCCGGATTGAAATAATTCACTAGGCTCTGCGAAAAAACGTGCGTGTAGCCCGCCGCGAAGGAATAAAGCGGTTGCGGCGAGAACGAATCGAAGAGGGAATTGATCGGGTCGGTATATGCGGCCTGCAAACCGGTGTCGGCTTGAAAGCGAAACCAGGCCGTGTTCTTCGCGTCGATGTTGTAGTCGAAGCGCACCGTTTGAACTTGTTCGTGATCGTCGCTCGAATGCGAGACGCTCCGGCGATTGGCGCAGCCGTCTCCATTCGGCGGATTGCCGCCAACGGGCGCGCCGCCGGCGTTGAATGGGCAACCGAGAATTGCCAGCGGCGAACCGCTCACGTTGCCATACAGCGAGAACATCTTTTGATAGAAAGGAACCAATTGCGGCGCAGCCGGATAAACGGCGGCGGTAACCGCATCGGTGCCGCCCAGCGGAAGTTGCTGCAGGACGTAATTCTGGAAGGCGGCTGTAGGAACGGTAGTAGGCGTGACGATCGGCAACGCAATGCGCACCCACTCAGAATCGAAAAAGAAAAACAGCTTGTCGCGCAGCACCGGCCCGCCCACGCTGCCGCCGAAATGATTCACTGTCGAACGCGGCTTGTGATTTCCAGGCGTCGCGTTGGTGAAAAAATCGGCGGCATTCAGAATCGAGCCATTCCAGATCTCGTAAAGATTTCCGTGAAATTGATTCGAGCCGGACTTGGTGACGTAATTGATTTGCGACGCACCGTAGCGGCCTTGATCGACCGAATAGGAAAGCGTGTTGACGGTGACTTCGGAGATGGAATTCAGGCCCAGGACGAGATTGGTAGAAAGGCCGCTATTGAGATTGGTGAGCGGATCGTTAGTTTCCAGCCCATCGACGATGTAGCCGTTCGAAAGCGCCGGAAGGCCGTTGAATTCCACGTTGCCGTAGCCGTTGGCGCTGCCGACGAAATCGTTGCCGCTGCCGGCGGTATTGATCAGCGCGCCAGGCGCGAATTGCAGCGGGTAAGTGAGATCGCCGCCGGGATTGGGAAGATTTTCAAGCGCCGGCGCGCTGAGATTTGTTGAAGTGTTGGCGTTCTCAGGATTGATGAGCGGAGCAGCTCCAGTGACTTCAACGGTCTGCGAGGCCTGCTCGACTTTGAGGGTGATGCTGATACTCTGCTTTTGGCCGAGTCCAGCCAGCACATTGTCGGTCTGCTGCGCAGCGAAGCCCGCAGCTTCGACGCGCACAGAATAATTGCCAGGCTTGAGCTGCGTGAAATTGAACCGCCCATCAGCGTCGGATTTGAGAGTCCGCACCGAGCCAGTATCGCGGCTGGTGAGAATGACGGTAGCGTTAGGGATCGCAGCCCCAGAAGGATCGCTGACGCTGCCAAGGATGGCGCTGGTAGTTTCGCCCTGCGCCGCAACCCGCGCCGCGAGGCAAAGCAGCCCGCAAGCCAAGATGACAGCGATCAGAGTTCCACGGAGCAAAGCGCCTTCTTCCCACCCGTCAGGGATGTCCGAGACGTGATTCAGCGGCGCCTATATTAACCTAGATTAACATCACAAGTAAACTTAGGTTTATGTAGCACAGCCACTCTTGGCTGTAGCTCAGCTCGTCCAGGACGCGAACGGCTGTTCAGAATTCGAGGCGAGCGTGTACGGCAATCATGCGCAGGGCCGCGTTCCCCGTAGCCCGCCCGTGAGTCTGCCCTCTAGCTTTGACCCATCCGTCAAACCCTACCAGATCGTTGTAACCGCTTTCGATTGGCGGATCCTTTGGTCCTTAGTCACCAGCGGAATGCCTTCGGCCAGCGCGGTGGCGCCGATCAAACGATCGCAGGGATCGCTCGAGTAGTCGGAAGGCAACTGATTGGCGAGGACGGCCACCTTCGTAGTGATCGGGCGCATGGCAGTGCGCGAGGAGATTTTTTCGATGAAGGCTTCGACTGTGCCTGAAATCTGCAAACGATGGTAGGTTGCTAGCCAGCATGGTTCGAGGTACGCAGAGACGGAAGTTGGAAACAGGGACCTAAAGGCGGGCCGGCTGAAGGCCGGCCCCTACGACCGGATGGCCGACGTGGCGCGCGGCGCTAGCAGACGGCTACAACCTCGCGGCAATCGCGGCACACATACGTAAACGCCGAATTGTCGCGCATCCAGGCGGCTTGGCAGGCTGCGCAGCCGTCTTGCGAGCGCGACTCACATTCGACGCAGTACTCGTCGGTGGGCAGCGGAAATTCGCTGAGATAGTCGTACACCGATTGCTGGGCCTGACACTGGCTGCATTCCAAGGTTGCGGTCATGGGGGCTACCTCCGTTTGTGGTGTCGCAGGGCCCAGTAATTCGGCGGCGTGCGCCATCAGAACTTCGAGGCTCATCGGCGCTGCCGCGTTTGTTGCTTCTGTAGCTTCAGGCGCTTCCGGTGCTTCCGCCGCTTCCGGCTGCTGAATTTGCGTTATCACCTGCCGGGCGTAGAGGCGCAAGACGCGCTCGGCGATGTGTTCGGCGGTAAGGCCGAAGGTCTGGATCAGTTCCCAGGGTTTGCCGGAGAGGCCGAAGCGATCTTCGACGCCGACCATGTCGAAGAGCAGCGGACGCTCGAAATGCTTGCGCTCGCGGAGAATGGCGCCGGCGATGATATCGCCGAAGCCGCCTTTCTGGTGCTCTTCGGCGGTGACCACGATGCGGGTTTGCGCGGCCGCCGCGATGAGCGCGCGAGAATCGAGTGGCTTGATGCTGTGCATATTGAGGACGCGGACCTCGAGGCCGAATTCTTCTTTCAGCAGCCAGGCCGCGCGCATCGCTTCGGGAACCATGGGGCCGCAGGCGACGATGGTGGCGTCCTCATCCTCGTTGCGATAATCGGTGGAGAGCACGGTTTCGAAGGCGTCGGCAAACCGCGGCCGCGCCCCGCGATAACGGATGACGTTGGCGACGCCAAATTGATAGGGCGTCTCGGCGGAAGTGACGACCGGCGTCGCTTCGCGCGCGAAGCGCAGATACACCGGGCCATCCACTTGCAGCAGGCAATGGCGCGTCGCTTTCTCGGTTTCGGGAGAATCGCAGGGAACTTCCACGTGCATGTTGGGCAAGATGCTCATCAGTGAGATTTCTTCCAGCGATTGATGCGTGGCGCCATCGGGTCCGACAGAAATGCCGCCGTGCGCCCCGGCGATTTTGACGTTGAGATTGTTGTAGCAAACCGTGGTGCGCAATTGATCCCAGCAGCGTCCGGAGGCAAACACGCCGTAAGTGCCGGTGACCGGGATGTAGCCTTCTTTCGCCAGGCCGGAGGCAACGCCCATCATGTTCTGCTCGGCGATGCCGACGCTGAAGACGCGATCTTTGCGCTCGGGATGCTTCGCGGCGAAATCCGAAATGCGGATCGAGCTGGAAATGTCGGCTTGGACGGTGCAGACGCGGAGATCTTCGCCGGCGGCTTCAAGGCCCCGGCCAAAGCCCATGCGCGTAGGATCCATGTCTACTTTCATCACCTCGCGGGAATTCCACCAGAAATCGCGCTCATTCATGGGCACTTGCTTGCGGGCTTTCGCGGTAGCGATATCAGCGCCGAGGCGCGCGTTGGCAAGCAGGCGATCGACGCGCTCGGGCGGCATCGAAGGAACGGCAAGCTCTGCCATCGCTTTCTCGAATTGCTCTTTGTTGGGCGCGACGCCGTGCCACCCAGCCTGATTCTCCATGAAAGAAATGCCCTTGCCTTTAACGGTGTTGGCGATGATCACCGAGGGCGCGCCTTTGTCGTGGTCGGCGGCGGCAGCGAAAGCCTTGAGGATTTCGTCGATGTCGTGGCCGTCGATTTCCATCACGTTCCAGCCGAAAGCGGCGTACTTGGCGGGCAGCGGCTCAACGTTCATGACTTCCTTGACCCAACCATCGATTTGCAGGCGATTGCGATCAACGATGGCGCAGAGATTGTCGAGTTTGTAGTGCGCGGCGGCCATCACCGCTTCCCACACGCTGCCTTCCTGATGCTCGCCATCGCCCATGATGCAGAAGATGCGATGCGCTTCGCCGCGCTGCTTGGCGGCAAGAGCGCTGCCGACGGCGACGCTCAGTCCTTGGCCGAGCGAGCCGCTGGAAATTTCCACGCCCGGAAGCTTGAGGCGATTAGGATGGCCTTCAAAGTTGGAGCCAAGGCGGCGGAGCGCAATTGTGTCGTCAAGCGGAAAATAGCCGGCGCGGCCCAGCGCGACATACAGCGCAGGAGCTTTGTGGCCCGCGGACCAGAAGACGCGGTCGCGCCGCGGCCAGGCGGGATCCGCAGGATCGTGATTAAGGACGTTGAGGTAAAGCGCAGCAGCAACGTCCATGATAGAAAGCGAGCCGCCGGGATGCCCGGAGCCGGCAGCGTAAATGTCGGTGATGGCCATGGCGCGCATTTCTTGCGCGGCGGCGAAGAGTTCATCGCGGCTCAGGCAAGGGCCGCGGCGTTCGGTGGCTAGTTCCATAGACGCCTCCGTGAGGCCAAAATACAGCAACAAGATACGAGTACGCCCGCAGGCGGGAGTTCGCGGTGATGGCAATCACGCGGCGGTGTGATGCTAGTCCGCTTCAGCTTGGCTTCGGGCCGAAGGCTTTGCGCCCGTGGCCGGTGTGCCGTGACTGCTGGAGCTTCGCAGTCCAGCGACTTTTTTGCGATTGCTGCATTTTCCAGGTCTGGATCACTTGCGGGTGCCGTGGCTTGTCCATGGCGACCTCCTCTGCCGCGAATTTACCGCTGGGCCGTGGCGATTGGTTCCGGCGTGAGCAGTTGTGTTGCGGGCGTCGCTTCAAGCGACTCGGCAGAAGACGCCAACTCGAGCAACGGACGCAGCGCGACCTTAGTGGCCTCCGTCTGCCCGCCGTAGCGCGCAGCCAGCGCAGCCCAGAAAGCCTCAAGCGGCAGCGCGCCGCTGATTTGCAGCCAGGCCGCGACTGCCGCCGTAGCCGCCAGCTTCGCGTTAGTCATGCGCCGGAAAGGCAATCGCAAGACGCGGCACGCCAAATTAGGCAAAGCAATTTGCGTATCGGCAAGCACCAGCGTCGATTCCCCAACGCGCGCGAACACCCGGTTGCGTTCCAGTTCGCGCGCCCCGTCATCAGAAACAATCAGCAAAGCGTCAGGTTTCTCGATGCCGGTGAATAGAATTTCTTCGGGGCTCAAGATGACTTCGGAAACCGAAAAGCCGGTGCCCTGAGTGACGGGATTGTCATTCTTCTGCGAGGCGTAGAGACCCGCGCGCATGCCAGCGGACGCAAGAAGAGAAGCAGCCGATTGCACCCTCTCCCCGGCCGTGCCGGCAAGGATGAGGCCGACGGGCTGATTCAACGTGCACGTAAACTCCGGCGCGATGGCACGCGGCGCAGCCGCTCCCGCAGGCTGCCGATTGTAAGTCGTTGCAAATATCGGCCGCGCCTCATCGCGCAGAACCCCAAGATCGTAGCCTGAGTGATCCGCCACGCTCCTCAGTTGTGCTCCAGTAAGCGGATTCCAGCGAGTAGCGTAAGCGGTACACAATTCCAGTACTTCAACCATGGCGAAACCAGGATACGAGATCGCGCGCCCGATCGTTTCGGCCAGATCGTGATCGGTAGCTAGCTTGCGGGCCACAAATGGCGCCCGGCTGGCCATCAGAACCTTGGCCAAATCAAGCGGCGGCGTAGCGTTGCCGGCAGGCGTCGTGGAAGTGACAAAGCCGGGAGGCGAAAAAGCCGAATTCTGCCCGCCAGTCATGCCGAAAAGAAAATTGTTATGCACCAACACGGTAACGTCCGGATTCAGCAGCGCCGCATTCACCAAATGATTCAAGCCGATCATCGCCCCACCGTCGCCGATAAGCACGATGGTCTTCAGCCGCCCAGCGCCAAGGGTCGCATCCGCCAAAGCAATCCCCCCAGCGAAAGCCGTAGAGCGCCCGTGCGTGGTATGCACCGTATTCGGCGTAGAAAATTGCGAATCGGCCAGGCCCACGCAACCAATGTCGCTGACAATCACCAATTCCTGCGCAGGCAATTGCAAACGCCGCAGAGCTTCACCAAGCGCCCGCAACACCTGCCCGTGACCGCAGCCCTTGCAGTAAGGAAGCGCAGCGCTAGGAATAAGGTAAGTCTCAGCCATCACGCTGCCTCCGCCACCGCGATGATGTCCGCAGGCGTGATCAAATTCCCCACAGCATTCGCGCGCACCAGCCGCTCCGCGCCCACAATCGATTCCAAAACCGAAGCGTAAAGCCCCCGCGCGTTTTCTTCCACCACCACAACGCGCCGGCAACCAAGCGCCGCACGCCGAATCGCCGCAGCCGGAATGGGAAACAGCGTCAAAAGCTGCAGGAACGAAACGCGCCGGCCCTCGCCGTTCAACCGCCGGCAAGCAGCCCGCGCCGCGCGCGCCGAAATACCGTAGCTCACCACCAGCGTCTCGGCATTCGCCACCAGTTCTTCCTCCACCATGGCCATTTCCTCGGCACGCGCGTTGATCTTGGCCTGCAAATGACGCAGCACTTCAATCGCTTCCGGAACATTTTTTCGCAGCCGCCCCGCCTGATCGTGCAGCGAGCCGGTGGCCACCACGCGTTCGGCGCTTCCAAGCGCCGCGAACTCAGGAGTCTCATCCGCACACTCGCATCCGTAGGTAAGGAATTGCCCGCGATTGCCGCTGAAAGGCGCGCGTTCAATCTGCGGCCGGCGCGCCAGCGCAGAAACGTCAACGCTTTCCAAAGTCATGCCCACTTCTTTGTCGGAGAGCACCACCACAGGCGTGCGCAATACCTCCGACCAATAAAACGCGGCCTGCGCCAGCTGATGGCATTGCGCCGCGGTCGCAGGCGCAAAAACAGGAATCGTGTAGCCCCCCGAAGTGCAGAACTCGACCAGCAGCACATCGCCCTGCGCCCCCTGCGTGGCCCCGCCGGTCGAAGGTCCCAGCCGCTGCACCAGCGCGATCACCAGCGGTGTTTCCGTCATGATCGCGTATTGCACCGTCTCGATCATCAGGCACCAGCCGGGACCCGACGTCGCAGTCATGGCCTTGTAGCCGCACAAGGAAGCGCCAACGCATTGCGCCAGCGCGGTAATTTCATCCGGCGATGCTAGCGCCAGGCCATTGCGCGCCGGCAGCTCTTTCATCATCGTTTCGTAGATTTCACTCGAGGGAGTAATCGGATAGCCGCTGAAGAATCGACACCCGGCGTCCAACGCGCCTTCCGCCAGCATGCGATTTCCCGAAACCAGCTCGCGCGATGGTTTCGTCACCATGCTTCGGTCCCGTTCTCCACGATCGCCAAAGGCGAAAGCTGCAACACCACCGGGCGCACCAATTTCTGAAAATCCTTTACCGGCACGCGGAAACATTCGCCCTTCCGCCCGCTCAGCATCTTCGGGCAGAAGACCATCCAGTAGAATTGCGTCAGGTTTTCGTCCAGATAAACGGCCGTGCCGAATGGATTTTCGAAAGGCTCGGTGTGCCCAATCTCCGTGTCCGGAAAAATAGAGTCCAGCTCCTGCTCCAGCATTGCCTCCACCCGCACCCCGCCCAGCGCTTCGGAAAGGCGCTTCGCGCTCAATTCATAGCCCTCTGGAACGATCACGGTAGCGGGCGAGTCGTTCACGCGAAACACCAGCGCTCGCGCATGGTTGGGATTGCCGCAGGTGCACTCCGGCTCGATGCTGAAGTGCCGGGAGAAATTCTGCTGCATGTGATTTCGAAGCTCGCCTTGCAGAGTCATGGCCATGCCTCCCGAGAATTTCCCGGCAAACATCGCCGCAAATCCGAGAGCCACAGTGCCAAGCGATGCCCGCCTGAATTCATGACCATGGTGGTCTGCGGTAGGCGAAGTTGCTGTGATGGGAGTCACGCGCAGATGTGACGCGGGGCTCGACGGGCGGGATAGACTGGGTGATGGACTGCCGGTCAGGAGGCTGCGGAATGGACTTCCACTTCGATTGCATCTTTCACTCTGTGAAGGACATGGAGACGGCGATCCAGTTCTATCGCGATGTATTGGGATTCAAGCTCGTCTCGCGGGATGAGGTCGCTCGGTTTGATATGGATGGCGTGCTTTTCGAGCTCGTGCCTGCCGGGGGCACGCCGCCGCGAGCTCCTGGAAATGCGCGACTTTGTTTGCAAGTCGAAAATGTCGAAGCAGCGCTGCGCGAGTTGAAGGCCAAGGGTGTGCGCACGGGCTCGCCGGTAAGAAAAAGGAATGGTGTCCTGGGATCGTTCGAAGATCCCGAGGGCAACGAAATTTGTGTCTGGGAATATGCGGAACAGGAGCGATAAAAATCGGCCCCCGTCGTTGACTTTTCTGTCGCCCCGCTTTTGAATTTCCAGGTAGAAGCCTCCCCATTCATGAGGGGGAAGGAGCGCTTCAGCGCTCCGGAAAAAAGCCGCCTTTTATCAAATGCGCTTTAGCGGTGGGTAGCCCACGTTTTCCGTGGTCTACGATTTCGGGTGCCTCATCCTTCCGGGGTTTGGAAGCGTGGGGCTTTTCGGCCCAGTCGTTGCCTTTTCTCTCGCTTCGCTTTTGAATTTCCAGGTAGGAGCCCCCTCATTCATGAGGGGGGAGGAACGCTTCAGCGTTCCGGAAAAAAGCCGCCCTTTTATCATTGCGCTTTAGCGCTGGGCACTGGGGCAGCGAGCATCGGTAACGACCCTTCTCTCTGAGGGATGTGCGGGAAGTGTGAGGCCTTTCGACGCAGTCGTTGCCTGTTCTCTCGCTTCGCTTTTGAATTTCCAGTAACGACCCTTCTCTCTGAGGGATGTGCGGCAAGTGTGAGGCTTTTCGGCCCAGTCGTTGCCTTTTCTCTCGCTTCGCTTTTGAATTTCCAGGTGGGAGCCTCCTCATTCATGAGGGGGAAGGAACGCTTCAGCGCTCCGGAAAAGAGCCGCCCTTTTATCATTGCGCTTTAGCGCTGGGCACTAGGGCAGCTAACAGCGGCGGGTGGCCCACGCCTTCCCCTGGGGTTGCATTTCGGGGTGGCCCATCCTTCGCGTTCTGTGCGAAGGGTGGGGGTTTTCGGCCCCGCCTTTGACTTCTAATCGATACAGAGTACTATCACAGTACTATTGACCTACTGGTATTTTCGCGCTATACGGGATAAGGTTGTAAGCAGTCCCCGAGCGCAGGGCTGGCTCTCCAGAGCCGCCCTCGCCCGGGCTGGCGTCTGGGCTGGGGTCTGGGCTGATGATTCAGCCCAGTGCGGAAGGATGATTCAGCCCAGCGCAGAAAGATGACTCAGCCCGGCTGCATAAATCGTCCGCGCCGAGAACCTAACAACCGAGGAGCTATGAAGATGCCTGGCCCCAGCGCCAGCAGCGGCAGCATTTCCGAAAGTAGCGCCGGCGTCTCTGCCGGCATCCGGCGAGCGCACATCCAGCCAGATCCACAAATCCAACGCGGACCCAGGCCAATCTACCAGAGCGCTTCGGGTCTTCGGCTACCTCACCCAGAATCAACCCTGCAACATCAAAAAGGCGAAGAAAAAGCTAATCGCGACACCGTACGATTAGAAACGCCGCTAACTCATTGCAAACAAAGAACAGCCCCCGACTCTAATCGCGACACAAGGGGGGTGTTCCGAATATCAAAAACCGTTGATTTAACGTAGGGGGACGGGTTCACAACGCCCCCGGGTTGGCATTGGGTTTCGAAACTCGAATACGGGTCGCGGCCCGACAGGAACAAGCCCCCGGACCAAAAGGCGAAGAAAAATCTAATCGGGACACCATACGATTAAAAACGCCGCTAACTCGTTGGAAACAAAGAACAGCCCCCGACTCTAATCGGGACACAAGGGGGGTGTTCCGAATATCAAAAACCGTCGATTTCGTAGCGGGGCAGGTTCACAACGCCCCCGGGTTGGCATTGGGTTTTGGGATTCCCATGCGGCTTGCGGCTCAGAAACCCACGGCCAAACCGGGCCTCCGCCTCGGCGGACCGGCCCCTACGCCCGATGCCCCACCCAAATCAAATTGAGAATTTGCTTGTGAACTTGACAGCGTGGTGTATCTTATCCGGCGGGTGCATCCTCCGCACCTGCTCCGCGGCGCCAGCGGCAAACCCCACGAAACGGGGAACGGAGGAACGATGAAACGATTGTGTTTGCTAGGCGCTGTGGTGTCCATCCTGTTGGTACTAACCCCTGTAACGCACGCGCAGACCGCTACGCTCGTTCAAGGCACGCAAATCAAGCTGAATCTCTCCACCGGCCTGAGCACCAGTGTGGCCCGCAATGGCGATCCCTTCACGGCCGAAGTAGCCGAACCCGTTTATTACAACGGGATGCTGGTGCTTCCGCAGGGCGCGAAAATTCACGGCACGATCGGCACGGTGATCCGGCCGGAACACTTCGCGATCTTCCGCGGGCAGGCGGAAATGAATTTGAATTTCCGCTCCATCGAAATCAACGGGCAGATTTATCCCGTGGCCATGAGCATCATCACGATTTCGAATGGCGGCGCGGACGGCACGAAACCGCGCAAGGATTTGAAAACCGATGAAGGCGTGCAAGTGAAAGAGAAGCGCGACATCAAGGGCACAGTGGAAGACGCGGCGCTGGGAACCGGCGGCGGAACCGTGGTCGGCGTGATCTTCAGCCACGTGATTCGCGGCACGGTGCTGGGCTTCATCGGCGGCACCGCCTACGTGATTCAGCGCAAGGGCAAGGACGTCGAGTTGCCGGCGCAGACGCAGTTCCTGGTGCGCACCGACGGCAATGTCTCCCTGCCGATGGTTCCGGCCAACGGCACAGCGAACGGCGCGCAGTAGGGCGCGGGCTCGGCGAGAATTTCGCGGATGGCGCGCCGGCCCGCGTTTCCGCAGTTGAGGGCGGTGTGTCGGCGGGCGCCGGGAATCTTGTCGTCATCCCGAGCAAAGCGAGGGATCTGTTCTTTCTTACTTGTAATTTGTCGTCACAAACGAATCGCGTTCAAGGAATGATGCGCAAGCGGACTGCGATTATTGCGGCAATTATTGCGGTTTGTGGGGTGGCTGCGTCGCCGATCACAAGAGGCGGCGCAGCCATCTCCTTTCAGAAATACGAGCCGCACGTCGTCTCGATGAAAGATGTGCCGGCGGATTTCAGTTTGCCGGATGCGATGAAGGAGCTGTACGGAAATTACGATCCCGCACGGAAATCCTCGATTTTCAAACTGACGAAAACATTCAAAGGATCATTTTTCGACAAGCCGGGAAAAGTCGAGGTGCAGGCGTTTCTGGCCGGCGGAGTCGCGGACTCGGGCGCGACGAAAGTTTTCCTGCTGACGTTTGCGGTGCCCGCGCGTTCGCCGATGTTTCAGTGCCACGCCTGCGCGCCGGTGATTGGCGCGGCGGTGTTTGCGAAGAAATCCGGCGCCTGGACGGTGGAATGCGAGAACAAAGCGCTCAGCGTGCTGGGTAATTTCGGCGGACCCCCCAACGCGGAGATCGTTCGCATCGGGCCGGATCGCGGCGCGTTCGAGCTGGATCCGGGCAACACGTTTCAGGGCGAAACCACGGCCGAGACGCTGATCTTGCTGCCGTGGAAAGGCGAACTGAGCGAAGCATTTTCGGCGAAGACCGATTGGCCCGAGGATACCGACTGCGGCGATGGCATGGGCGGTTGCCGCGACATGAGCGCGAAGATTTCGTTCGAGCGCGGAGCGAACACGGACTACGACGACATCGTGGTGAAGATTTCCGCCACGGAAACGGACGCGCACGACAAAGAAGTTCAAGTGCATCGCGAGCAGCACTGGAAATTTGCGAATGGGAAGTACGCCCGCGCGAAGGGTTAGCGACTCACGCCGCGGGACGTAATTGACGCCACGAGTGAGCAGCGCCATTCCGAACAAACTAAAACGGCGTCATCCCGAACGAAGTGAGGGATCTGCTCTTTAGTTTCGCTCTGCTCGGGATGAATATGCCGTGTCTCTCGAGTAGCCGATCGTGCGGCTAGGCTTTTGGCGTTCCGATCGCGGCTTGCAGCGGTTGCGCTAGATGCCAGCTGGATTCGCCGTGCAGGCGCGCCACGCCGATTTGCACGCCTTTCACCAGCCGTTCCATCCAAGCGACTTGGTACAAAGCGGGACGCGATTTCGCGTCGGAGCTTGCGTCGATGGTTTGGATCGCGAGCAGGCCTTCGAAGGCGACATCTTGCCTCAGGCGAAAGCAGCAGCCATTTTCGCTGATGTTCGTTGTGGCGGTGTGCTCGGTGAAGAAGTGGCCGGCGGAATCGAAGCCGGAGACGACAATGAAGATGGAAGTTTCGTCGCGAGGATTGCGACGTACCGCCGGCGGGGCGGGGAATGCGCTGCGATTGATTATTCGAGACATGATTTTGGCGCGGTTAGACCTTCCTGATGAATTCGAACTTGCCCACGATGTCTTCATTGCGCGCGGATTGCCATTTGGTTGGTGAGATTCTCTTCATGCTAATAGAGATAGCTCGTCGAGTCTGACGGTGACATGTCGCGGATTGGAACATTGCTCTCGGATGGAACAGTTTGGTCCGCGGTTGAATTGCGTTCCTGTTGGCCGAGGTCGTCGGATGCCGGCAGAGACGCCGGCGCTACTTGACACCTTGGTCCGCGGTTGAGTTGCGTTGCTGGCTGACGGTTGGTGGTCGGATGCCGGCAGAGACGCCGGCGCTACTTGAGACCTTGGTCCGCGTTTGAGTTGCGTTGCTGGCTGACGGCTCGGTCGTCGGATGCCGGCGGGTACGCCGGCGCTACTTAGGCGCTGGCGCGGGCGGCTTTCTTGTTGGTGCGTTTCAGGTGACGATAGAGGCTGGTGCGGCCTATGCCCAGGAGTTGCGCGGCGCGAACGCGATTGCCTTTGCAGGATTCCAGGACGCGCTCGATGTGCATGCGGCGAATTTCGTCGAGCGGCAGCGGGCGCCAGGGCTCATCGTGCAGGGGCGAGAAGCCGTTGTGTTTTTGCAGATGCTCGGGCAGATCGGTGACGTCGATGAAATCGCTGGCGGCGGTGATGGCGGCGCTGGAGAGCGCGTTCTCGAGCTCGCGGATGTTGCCGGGCCAATTGTGGTGGAAGAGCACGACCTGGGCGCGGCGGGTCAGGCCGAGAAGCGTTTTACCATAGGCTTCGCGATACTTCTTGAGGAAATGCTGGACGAGAATCGGGATATCTTCGGGGCGGTCGGCGAGAGCGGGAACGCGCAATTCGATGGAACTGAGGCGATAGTAAAGATCCTCGCGGAAGCGCCCGGCGAGGACCTCGGCGCGAAGATCGCGATTGGTGGCGGCGATCAAGCGCACATCCACGGTGCGGACTTCGGGCGAGCCGACGCGCTGGATTTCGCGATTTTGGATTACACGCAGAACTTTCGCTTGCATGGGCAGGGACATTTCCCCGACTTCGTCGAGAAACACGGTGCCGCCATTGGCAAATTCGAAGAGCCCGGGGCGAGTGTCGGTAGCGCCGGTGAACGCTCCGCGAATGTGGCCGAAAAGCTGGCTTTCGAGCAGCGTGTCCACCAGAGCGGAACAATTGCAGACGGCGAAGCGGGATTTGGCGACGGGACTCATTTCGTGGAGGGCGTGCGCGACCAACTCTTTGCCGGAACCGGTGGGGCCGGTGATCAAGACGTTGGTGTAGTGGCGCGCGACTTTGCGAGCGAGATCGAACATATCGAACATCGCCGGGCTTTTACCGACGATGCCGTGGAATTCGAGATTCGTCAGCAGCTTTTGCTCGAGGTCGCGGACTTGCACGCGCTGGGCGAAGACCTCGGCCAGCTCGTCGAGCGTTTTATAGAGGCGCTGGGGATCGAGGGGCTTGCAGAGATAGTCGCAGGCGCCGCGTTTGATGGCTTCGATGGCGGAATCCACGGAATAGAAGCCGGTGAGGAGAATGACGTAAACGCCGGGATCGACCTGCAGCGATTTCTCCAGGAATTTCATGCCGTCCATCCCGGGCATTTGCACATCGGCGAGGACGACGCGGCAGCCGCCGCGATGGACGATGTCGAGGGCCTGCGTGGGATCGGTCGAGCCGATGACCGGGAAGCCGGCTTTTTCGAGACGCAGAGTTGTTTGCTCGACTTGATCGGATTCGTCGTCGAGGACGCAGATGGGGAGATTGGTGCGAAGTGTGGATGAGAGCGATTTTTCCATGGTAGCCATGTGAAGCGGATAGGCACGGCGTGTTCCATCTTTGGTGATTGTTCGCAGGCGGGAGCGGAGCGGTTCGCCTTCTGTTCGAGGGCAGGCTTCAAGAGCATCAAGGGACGTAGCTTATTGAGAGCGTGCAGCGAGGAAAGGACGGGGTTCAGTTGGCGTGAGCGAAAGTGAATCGAGGTGGAACTGAGGGCGATTCGTTCCACCGTGGAACCGAAGTTTCAAATCGGAATTGGCTGTGCTGGAGACTAGAGGCTGGAAGTTGGAGGCTGGAGGCAGGAAGAAAGCCCGCAGGTTTCCTCGCGGCCGGAAAGAGCAGATTCCCTCGAGGGACTCGAGACAGGCTCTTCACTGCGTTCGGCACGACGGCGTTCTTACATCTGCGCCAAGTTGCTAAAGCACTGGAGAGGCTTCTCGCAAGGTGATGGCATCGCGAGTCTTCTTTGGATGCATTTGCTGGAGCTGAACGCGCGTGCAGCCGTTGTGGTCGCGCGGGCTGAGCTGCGTGGTTTGATACGCGACTGGGAATTGGATTGCTGCGGAGCCGCGCTGGAGCAAGCGAAGAAAAATGATCGAGCCTTGGCGGAGATCGGCTCTGACGCGCACCGACTTGGCGCCGTCGGGCGTCCATTCCAGGGATGTTTTTTCCACGAAGAAATTCTCAGCGGAGTTCCAGCCCGAGACTTCCACGCCGTAGTATTGATCTTCGTCGGGAACGGCAATCATAAAAACCTCTGTGTGGCGTGGAGCAGGAATGGGGCCAATCGCGAGATTCGCGGCGCCGTTAACACGCAATGGTTTAGCGATTAACAAAGCAGGGTGATCTACGATTAGCGGCGTGCAGCGCGGCACAGATGTTCGAGATTGAACCAGCGCGGGAGTGTCGTTCGAGTCTTGGACGCAGCGCCGAGTCGCTCAGCCGTAGCCTGCACCGGGATAAAGCAGGTTGAGCGCGAGAGTGAAGACGCCGGGAAAGATGCGGTCGAAGGCGTACCACGCGATGACAATTCCAATGAGGCCGAAGCCCTGGCTGGTCCAGCCGACAAAACGTAGGGCCATTTCATTGCTCATGAGCAAGGTGACGGCGTTGCGTCCGTCGAGAGGAGGCACCGGAAGGAGATTGAATGTGCCCAGGAGAAGATTTAGGACGAATAGGATGCTCAGAAAAGTAGCGGCGAATTGGGCGGCGCCTGGGCCGGCGGCTTCTGTCACGTGGGTGAAATCAGCGCTTACGGGCTGCACGAATACGCCATAGTGAACGCCGAGCTTGATGGCGATGGCGGCGAGGATCATCAGCGAGAAATTGGCCGCCGGACCGGCGAGGGCCATCCAGGCGGCGCGCCGCGGGTAACGCTGCTGCCACTCCGGATCGTAGGGAGCGCTGGCCCAGCCGATCATCCAGTGGGCCACGAGGTAGGAGATTATGGGGACGATGACGGTGCCGAAGGGCTCGCGGCGAATGTGAGGCCAGGGATTCAGAGAGACTTGGCCGCCGTGGAAGGCAGTGGGATCGCCGCCCAGCTTGGCGACGAGAGCGTGCGCGCCTTCGTGGCACGTCGTCGAAAACAGAAAGACGATGTACCAGATGACGCCGAGAACTATGAATTGTCCGGGATCGGAAGGCATGACGGCGGACAGAGTAGAGCGAATCCGGGCGGCTTGCAAGAGTGGCGGGACAGCAGAGTCTTAAACTCGCGTCGGGATTGCAGAGCCTTCGTCGAAGCCGCTTAACGGACTGGCTAAAACGGCCCGGTGCTAAAGCGCATCGTTATGTACGATGACTTTTCGGAGCGCTGAAGCGCTCCTCTCCCGCATAAATGCGGGAGCTCCCACCTTTGTGTGGTTCTCGTCGCCAAGAACCTTGAGTCGAGGTCAAGTTAATGCATTACTTTAAAGCGAGGCTATTTTTTCCACATCACTGTGGAAATCCGGCATGGCTAACAAAAGGTTACACTTGGTGGATTGCGCCGAAAAGCTCATAGGGAGTTGACGTTGCGCGGGCCCGCGACACGATTGAGACTTAGAATGTCCCTTGACAGTAGCGCCAATTTTGACTAGTCTCCCGGCCACTTAGTGCCCTGTTCGTAGAAAAGTTTTGAACGGATTCGGCTTGGAGGAACCCATGCCCCCTCATCGCAAGCCGGCGCGTCGTGTGTCTGCGCGCGTCGCGAGTCGAAAGTCGTCAGTCTCATCTCGTGAATTTGAACGATTGTTGGAGCGCGCGGCGAAGTATTTGTCCGAGCGCGGGAAGCAGTTGGTGCGCGCCGCACATCCGCGGAGCAAGGCGCACTTCACAGCGGCTTGATGTTTGTGTCGCAGATCGTGGGAGAAGTGGCTCCGGGGCCTGGACTCGAACCAGGATTCTAGGCTCCAAAGGCCCATGTGCTACCAATTGCACCACCCCGGAGTGGTGGAAAAAGTGTAGCAGAGTTTTGAGAAATTTCCGCTGAGGGAAAACAAATCGGAAACCTGCCCGTGATGGGTGTCTCCGAAGAGCGAAGCTTCAGGGACAATTGCCGCTCATCTGTGCTTCTGCTACGCTTCTGAACATCCTTTTTTTGAACGGAGAGGTGTCCGAGCGGTTTAAGGAGCACGCTTGGAAAGCGTGTGTTGGGGAAACTCAACCGTGGGTTCGAATCCCACCCTCTCCGCCATTACTTTGTTCTCAATGGGTTCGATTCCTTCTCAAAGGCTTTCCTAAGAAATCTTGAACTTCCACCGCCGGAAAAAATAGCTAGGTCATTGCCGAGATACGGAAACGGCCGAGTCGCTTGCGGCGAAGCTGTTGCCAGTTCGTCAGCGGCGAAGAGCCTACGGTTCGATGAAGCTGATCGAGGCCGGGCTGTTGTTGCTATCCCCGGTATCGATGAACCAGATTTGAACGCCGTTGGTGACAGCGATCGTGCCGGTATCGACGCTGCAAAAGCCGGGCAGCGGGCTGTTGGTAATGGTGAGGAATGGCGAGGAGCCACCGCCGCTGTTGAGTGCGCCGTCGCTCAAGCCGCTTAGCATACTCGTAAAGTGATAGCCGCTGACGTTGCCACTGCTGTCGATAGTGGCGACGCCCGTTTCATCCTTGACGGTGCTATCGCCGGGATTGATGTTGCCGAAGATGTAGTTCCCGGCCATGGAGCTCACGCTTACGTTTGAATTCGCGCCAACGATCAATTCACCGGCTGAACCAGACGAATCGGTGCCGACGACGAATCCCGTGATTGGCTCGGTGTTGGATTGCGGCGTCGCCAGGTAGATTACCGGGGCGCCTGCGCCCAGGGTCATGCGGCCCGAAGAGGCCACGGTATACGAACCGCTGGGATTGACGGTGGTCGGGGGATTTCCCGCTTCGTAGGTGTACAAGGTACTAGTGTTATTGATCGTGCCGTTCGACAAGCTCAGCACGCCAAGCCCCATGTCGGCGATGGCGCCGCCAGAGGTGAGATACATAACGTAATTTCCCGAAAGCGACGAAGTGGTGAACGCGGTGCCCGTGGCGACGGCTCTGCCGCTCGTGAGCGCCGTGGTGGAGTACGGATCGATGCCGACCAGGAAGAATTCGTTGGCGTTGACGATATAGAGCGCGGTGTGGGTCGCCGCTGATTGCCCTTCCGGCGTGGCGGTAGAAAGCGCGCGACCGGTTTTGGAGGAGAGGTTCGTGATCGTTGGGCTCTCAGTCTGCTGGGACGCGATTGATCCGGCATCATCAAGGTCATAGGTTGCTGAGGCCTGCCCCGTCGAAGTGTTGAGACTAAACGTGCCCGCGACTGCAACGTGGTCGAATGCGGGATCCATGCCATCTTCGCCGAAGGCGTAATTGGACTTGAGATTCGCGAAAGTGCCGCCGCTGAAAGCCGTAGCGTCCTGGGGAAGCATGACGCCGGTGACGCGCACGCCGGAGCCGTTGCCGGAATTATCCGTCCACTGGATGATTCGTCCATGGACGGCGGTGCCGCTGGGAACGCTGAGAGTGAAGCGCAACACCACGCTGCTTGCTGACACTCCCGTCGCCCCGGAATTCGCCAGGGTCATGCACCCCACATAGCCAGTTCCGTTCGTCGGATCGAGGCCCACCGCGTAACTGCTGCCGGCAGTCAAAAGCGTGCTGGTAAAGACGGAATTGGCGCCGTTGGCGGCATAGTTTGAATCGATGTCGCCGGTGACGCCGGAGCCGGTGACGTCATTGAACGCGCCCGCGCCATTGGCGGAGAAGCTGAAGACGGAGGCTGTGGGGAACCCGGGGCCGGTACCCTGCCAACCCTGCACCAGCACTACCCAGCGACCGGACAGGATGCTTTCCTGGCCTGTCGGCGCGCCGGCGCAAGTTGCGGGCGTGGGATTGGTGACCGTTAGCGAAGCCACGTTGCTTGTGCCGCCGGTGCCGCCTTCGTTGGAAGAGATGGCGCCGGTTTCGTCGTTGATCGTGCCAGAGGCCGTGGCGGTGACGTTGACGCTGAAACTGCAATTTCCGCCGGACGCGAGCGTCCCTCCGGAGAGGCTGATCTGAGAGGAACCCGCAACGGCTGTAATCGTGCCGCTGCCGCACGAGCCGCTGATCCCATTGTTCGGGAACAACACAAACAAGTTGGATGGCAGATTGTCCGTGAAGTCGATCCCGCTCAGCGAGGCCGAGCTATTGGGATTGCTGATGTTGAAGAACAGCGTGGTTGAAAAATCGGTCTGAATCGAGTTGGGGTTGAACGATATGTTGATGATCGGGGGAAGAGTTCCTGTTCCTCCGACGGCGAGAGAGGCGGTATTGCTTGTTGCGCCCGTGCCGGCCTCATTCGAGGTTACGGTGCCGGTTTGGTTGTTGATGGTGCCAGCGGTGCCGGCCGTGACCTGAACGCCGGTCTGGCAGGATGCGCCGGCAGCGAGCGTCACGCCGGATAGGCTCAGCGAAGTGGAACCTGCTCCCGTTCCCGTGAAAGAGCCGCCGCAGGAGTTGGTTGGAGTCGAGCCCACAACCGTAAGGCCGCCCGTCAACGTATCGGAAAAGGCGATGCCCGTCAGCGTGGTCGCGCCATTTGGATTTTGGATGAAGAAGACCAGCGTGCTCTGTCCACTCACCGGAATGGCCGTGGGATTAAAGGAAACGGTAACGACGGGCGACTGAGGCGCTCCTCCCGGCACGGTGTAGTTGGTCATGTATTGTGCGCTGTTATTGGCGTTATCCTGAACCGTAACCGACCAGCTGTAAGAACCGCCTGGCGTCAAGCTCGAGCTGGGATTCGCCGAGCCGTCCACGTCGAATTGCACGTTGGTCTGCGTGCTGGGAATGCCGTTGCCATTTCCCGGGCCGGAATAATTCCAGTTCTCTTGCGGCGTACCGTTGTTGCTGTTGAGGTTCACCTGATACGTGTAGGGAGTGATTGTCGGTGGCGTCGCTGGCGCCGTCCAGTTGAGCACGGGAACGGTTGCGGTGTTGGCCACCGGCGAATTCATCTCCAAATTCTGCGGGAACGAATTCAGCACCGCGCTGAGCGAGACCGGTACGATCTGCGTGGTCCCATTCGAGAAGGTCACCTGAATCAGATAAGTGTCCCCCGCGGTTGGACTTATGGAATTCGAGTAAATCGGACTGTATTGGGCGTTGTGTGAATCGGCATTCATGTCGTAAGGCACGGCCACATTCTTGCCGGAGAACATGATCATCGAAATGGGCAGCTTCGATCCGGAATTGACGTTCAAACCCAGGCCGTAGGAGTTCGGTTGGCCGCTGGATCCGAAGACGGATGTCGGCATGCTGATTTGCGCGGTGGGGTTCGTGAGCGTGATGTTACCCGTCGTGTTGCCGCTCACAACGAGCGTTGGGGGGTTAATCTGCGAGTTGACGTTGGAAATATCTCCAGCATCAATTTGTCCATCCTTGTTTTGGTCCACGATCCCAAAATTCTGATACGTGCCGCTGGGCACGCCCGAGATGCTGTAGGCCTGCGGGTTTGTGGGGCTGGCAATCTCCTCGACATAGATGCCGGAGCCGCCGTTGCTATACACACCCACGTACAACGGGCCAGTAAAAGTTGTTCCCGCGGGGAAGGTCACGGTTCCGGAAACGGTGTTGGCGCCGGTTCCGGCTCCCAGGGTCAAGGGTCCAATGATAGCTGTCGTCGCGCTCTCGCCTTCGCCGTTCACGGCTGACATCTTGAAATAAGTGGCTCCATTTGCCAGGCCGCTGAGGATCAAAACGTCATTCCCCTGGCCTTGCGCCTTGAAAGTCTTGGGACTGCCCACTCCGTTCGAGGCGTTGGTGTCCGTGCCGTAGTAAACCTTGTAGGACGTGGCGATCTCTTCGCCGTTGCTATCCTGCGGGCCTCTGTATTGCACGAGCGCCACGGTGTTGTTTGGGGCGACGTTGAACTGCGTCGGTGTCTGAGGCGCGGACGGCGTGCGATCGACTAGCGCAAAGTCAACGCCGGTAACATTCGCCGAATTAATCGTAACGGTTCCCGAGGTTCCCTCCGGGTTGGATTCGTTTGTTACTCCCGTCCCGAGGGTGTCTATCTCCGCGGTGAGGACATAGCTTCCGTTTGCGTTTTCGCCGCCGTTCACGGGCGCGAGGCCGGTGATGGTATAGGCCGTACCGCCCGAGGTCGGCGCGAAGGAGATGCTCGTTCCTGCCAGTACACCGCAGCCTATGCATCCGTTCGGGAATACGCGGATGATGGTATTGCCGGTGTGCGATCCCGCATAGGTAATCGTCCCCGAGATGCTGTAGGAGGTCAGGTTGGAGGTTGCGGTGAAGTTCTGCGTCGTGTCGGAATCAAGGACGATCACCGGAGCGGCGGGACTATAGCTGTAGCCGGCCAGTGAAGGAGTGACGGTGTAGCTGCCTCCCGCGGTCAGGTTCGCGAAGCTGTACTGCCCGCTCGCGTTGGTAGTGGTGGTGGCGCTTCCTGCGCCGGACAGCGTTATGGTCACATCCGAGACCCACGGACCGGTGACGGTTCCTGAAATCGTGCAAGTCGTGCAGCTCGCTCCGTTGATGGTGATGCTGAGGCTGCCCGTGGTGGCGGTGAAGCCGAGCGAATCGGTCACTTTCACCGTAAACGTGAATGTTCCGGAGACTGTTGGGGTGGCGCTGGCGATCGTGCCGTTGGTGCCCAGAGTCAGAGGAGTAGGCAACGATCCTGACGCGAGCGTGAACGTGTAGCCCGTGCCCGAGCCGCCCGTAGCGGTAAACGTTTCTGCCGGGTAGCTGACGCCGAGGCTGCCAGTCGGGAACGTGGGCGGCGTAATCACCAGAGCGGGATCAATCGTCAGGCTGAGGCTGCTGGTGGTAGCTGTGTCGCCGAGTGAGTCGGTCACTTTCACCGTGAACGTAAATGTTCCGGACGCTGTTGGGGTTGCGCTGGCGATTGTGCCGTTGGTGCCCAGGGTCAGCGGAGTCGGCAGCGAACCCGAGGCCAATGTGAATGTGTAGCCCGTGCCCGAACCGCCGCTGGCCGTGAATGTTTTCGCCGCATAGCTCGCTCCGATGATGCCTGTCGGGAATGCAGGCGGCGTAATGGTCAGCGATCCATTGATGGTGATACTGAGACTGCCCGTCGTGGCGGTGTTGCCGAGCGAGTCGGTCACCTTTACGGTGAACGTGGATGTTCCAGTCGCCGTAGGTGTAGCGCTGGCAATCGTGCCATTGGTGCCCAGCGTCAGAGGATTTGGCAGCGATCCTGACGCGAGCGTAAATGTATAGCCGGTGCCGGAGCCGCCCGAGGCGGTGAATGTTTCTGCTGGATAGGCCACATTCACAACGCCGATCGGGAAACTGGGCGGAGTAATGGTTAGAGTCGGGTCAATCGTGATGCTGAGGCTGCCGCTCGTGGCGGTGTTGCTCGCCGAGTCGGTCACCTTCACGGTAAAGGTGAAAGTTCCGGAGACGGTTGGCGTAGCGCTGGCGATGGTGCCATTCGTCCCTAGCGTTAGAGGAGTCGGCAGCGAACCGGAAGCCAGCGTAAACGTATAGCCCGTGCCGGATCCGCCGGTGGCGGTGAATGTTTCTGCCGGATAGCTCGCGCCAATAATGCCCGTCGGGAAAGTGGGCGGATTGATTGTGAGCGACAAATTAATCGTGATGCTGAGCGTACCAGTCGTCGCTGTATTGCCGAGCGAATCGGTGACCTTCACGGTGAAAGTCGAAGTGCCGGCCCCTGTGGGCGCAGCGCTGGCGATTGTGCCGTTGGTGCCCAGAGTCAGAGGATTCGGCAGCGAGCCGGAAGCGAGCGTGAATGTGTAGCCAGTGCCGGAACCACCGCTGGCGGTGAACGTCTCCGCCGGATAACTGACGCCGACAACACCGCTCGGGAACGTCGGTGGCGTAATTGAGAGCACTGGGTTGATCTTGATACTGAGACTGCCGCTCGTGGCGGTGAAGCCGAGCGAGTCGGTCACCTTCACGGTGAACGTGTATGTTCCAGCCGTGGTCGGAGTTGCGCTGGCGATTGTGCCGTTGGTGCCCAGGGTTAGAGGATTCGGCAGCGAGCCGGACGCGAGCGTAAACGTGTAGCCGGTGCCGGAGCCGCCGCTAGCGGTGAATGTCTCTGCCGGATAGCTGGTGCCAACCGTGCCGGCCGGGAATGTGGGCGGCGTAATTACCAGACCGGGATCGATCGTGATGCTGAGGCTGCCGGTCGTAGCTGTGTCGGCGAACGAGTCGGTAACAGTCACTGTGAACGTGAATGTCCCGGAGCCTGTAGGAATAGCGCTGGCAATCGTGCCGTTGGCGCCCAGAGTCAGCGGAGTGGGCAACGCTCCCGATGCGAGAGTGAATGTGTAGCCGGTGCCGGAGCCGCCGCTAGCCGTGAATGTCTCTGCAGGATAGCTCGCTCCGACGATGCCGGTCGGGAATGTCGGCGGCGTAATGGTCAGTGCGCCATTAATCGTAATGGTTAGAGTACCGGTGGTGGCCGTGTTGCCCAGCGAGTCGGTCACCTTCACTGTGAACGTGGATGTTCCGGAGGCAGTTGGAGTAGCGCTGGCAATCGTGCCGTTGGCGCCCAGGGTTAGAGGATTGGGCAGCGAACCGGAAGCTAGCGTGAATGTATAGCCGGTGCCAGAGCCGCCCGTGGCCGTAAACGTTTTGGCCGGATAGCTCACGCCCACGACGCCAGTCGGGAAGCTAGGCGGCGTGATGACTATGGTTGGATCAATCGTGATACTGAGACTGCTGGTAGTGGCCGTGTTGCCCAGCGAGTCGGTGACTTTGACCGTGAAGGTAAACGTTCCGGACGCAGTTGGTGTAGCACTAGCGATTGTGCCGTTGGCGCCAAGCGTCAAAGGACTCGGCAGCGAACCGGACGCGAGCGAGAACGTGTAGCCGGTGCCCGAACCGCCGCTGGCCGTGAACGTCTCGGCCGGATAGCTCGCGCCTACGATGCCCGTCGGGAAAGTAGGCGGCGTAATCAACAGAGCTGGATCGATCGTGATGCTGAGGCTGCCGCTCGTAGCTGTTTCGCTGAGAGAGTCGGTGACCCTCACCGTGAAGGTGAATGTACCTGGGGCTGTAGGAACAGCGCTGGCGATCGTGCCGTTGGTGCCCAGGGTTAGTGGATTCGGCAGCGCGCCTGAGGCGAGTGTGAATGTGTAGCCGGTGCCGGAACCACCCGTGGCCGTGAACGTCTCAGCTGGATAGCTCGCGCCTACAACTCCGGTTGGGAACACGGGCGGGACAACCGCGAGAGCCGCGTTGATCTTGATGCTGAGGCTAGCGCTCGTAGCCGTAAAACCGAGTGAGTCGGTCACCTTGACGGTGAACGTAAATGTTCCCGCCGCTGTCGGAGTTGCGCTGGCGATCGTGCCGTTGGTGCCGAGCGTCAGAGGCGCGGGTAGCGACCCTGAAGCGAGCGTAAACGTATAGCCGCTGCCGGACCCGCCGCTGGCCGTGAATGTCTCCGCGGGATAGCTCACCCCCACGATGCCGGTTGGGAAAGTGGGCGGCGTAATCACCAGAGCAGGATCAATCGTGATGCTCAGACTGCCTGTCGTAGCTGTGTCGGCGAGCGAGTCGGTCACAGTGACTGTAAACGTGGATGTCCCGGAGGCTGTGGGAATTGCGCTGGGGATTGTGCCGTTGGTGCCCAGGGTCAGCGGAGCCGGCAGCGAACCGGAGGCCAACGAGAATGTGTAGCCGACGCCTGATCCACCGGAGGCGGTAAACGTCTCCGCAGGATAGCTCGCGCCGACGACTCCTGTCGGAAACGTGGGCGGCGTAATAGTCAGCGGCCCATTGATGGTGATGCTCAAAGTGCCGGTGGTGGCGGTGTTGCCGAGCGAGTCGGTGACCTTCACGGTGAACGTGGATTTGCCAGCCGCTGTTGGCACTGCGCTGGCAATCGTGCCGTTGGCGCCCAGAGTCAGCGGATTCGGCAGCGATCCTGACGCGAGTGTAAATGTATAGCCGCTGCCCGAACCGCCGCTGGCGGTGAATGTTTCTGCTGGATAGGCCACACTCACAACGCCGGTCGGGAAGCTAGGCGGCGTGATGACCAAAGCAGGCGCAATGGTGATGCTGAGAGTGCCGCTCGTCGCGGTGAAGCCCTGCGAGTCGGTCACTTTCGCCGTGAACGTGAAAGTCCCCGCGGCTGTCGGTGTGGCGCTGGCAATCGTGCCGCTAGTGCCCAGCGTCAAAGGAGCCGGCAGCGAACCGGAGGCCAAGGAGAATGTGTAGCCTGTGCCGGAACCGCCGCTGGCGGTGAATGTTTCTGCCGGATAGCTCACCCCAACGATGCCAGCCGGGAACGTGGGCGGCGTAATCACCAGTGTCGGATCAATTGTGATGCTCAGGCTACCGCTCGTGGCCGTGTCGCCGAGCGAGTCGGTCACTTTCACCGTAAACGTGGATGTCCCAGCCGCTGTGGGTACGGCGCTTGCGATCGCGCCGTTGGTGCCGAGAGTCAGGGGATTCGGCAGCGTTCCGGACGCCAAGGTGAAGGTGTAGCCGGTGCCCGATCCGCCGCTAGCTGTGAACGTCTCCGTCGGATAACTCGAACCGACTATGCCGGCGGGCAACGTGGGCGGTTTAATCGTGAGTGCGCCATTGATCGTAATGCTGAGGCTGCCGGTGGTGGCGGTAAAGCCAAGCGAATCCGTCACTTTCACGGCAAACGTGAAAGTTCCTGCGGCGGTGGGCGTCCCGCTGATGACTCCTGTTCCCGGGGCTATGGCCAAAGACGTCGGCAGTGAACCTGAGGCGACCGCGAAGTTATAGCCAGTGCCGGAACCCCCAGAAGCGATGAACGCTGGAGACGCATAGCTAATGCCGACAATGCCGTTGGAGAAAGTCGGCGGAGTGATGGTGAGCGCCGCGTCAACGATGATGGACAGGGCGCCTGATACGACATTGTTTCCCTGTGAGTCGGTCACTTTCGCAGTGAAAGTAAAGGTACCAGGGGTTGCCGTCGGCGAAATCGTGCCGCCGATGGCGCCCGAGCCACTAAGGCTAAGGCCGTTTGGCAGGGCCCCCGAGCTGACAACCCAAGTGAACGGTCCAACGCCGCCAGTCTGCGTAAGCGTCGCGGAATAGGCCGCGCCTGCTTCACCGGATGACATGGTTCCCGGACCTGTGAACGTGAGGGCGCCGTTGATCGTGATGCTAAGGCTGCCGCTGGCTGTGTGAACGGGCGTTGCGGAATCCGTGACCGTGACCGAGAAGTTGAATGTTCCAGCTGTCGTCGGGCTGCCCGAAATCACGCCAGAAGCGCTCAGTTTCAAACCGGCGGGAAGGTTGGAGCCGGCGGTGACCGCCCAAGTATAGGGAGCGGTTCCTCCTGTGGCTTTCAGGGTGGTCGAAGGATAGGTTCCTCCACCAACCGAAACCGACCCGGCCGGTAGTCCGCCCGATAGGGTAGCCACGGCGAGCTGCCCTTCGCCACCGCCACCGCCGCCGCCTCCCGAGGTTGTGCAACCGCCCACGAAAAGCAGCGTGATAAGCACTGTGATTCCAACAACATGACTAAACACACGGCCACGAACGAATCCAGGGTTGCTGGACATCACGGCTATCCTTATTCGGGCGAAGACTTCAGGGGAGGAACAAACAGACCTACACTGAACCCGGGCCCGCTGACAAGTTTATTGGTTAAATACGATGAACGTAACGAGTCTACTAAGCGCTATGGGGGGTGCAAGTATGTCTTTGGACAACTCAAGTACTACGTGTGTCTATACAGATATCAATTAACGAAATTGAGACGTCGAATCAGGCACGCATACATGATCGAAACGAGTTATACGATCCCTAAAATTCGCTCCGGCTAGACCTGCCGTGCTCGCCTGGTTTCAATGGCGTTTCCTAACGCTTTTTCTTCTTTCGCTCGGGAGAATGAATGCTCCGCGTTCCCTAGGTATTGGCGTGGAGAAGGCGCGCGAGGGCGCCGCGGACGCAGAGGCCGTCGGCGCGATCGCGGAAGTAGCGCGCGTTGATTTCGCCGGAGCCGAGATCTTGGATCTCGCGGAATCCCATGCGAGGAAGTTCCTGCGCGAGCTCGGCGGGATCGAAAAAGCCCTGGAAGGGCTCACCGGCCGCGGCTACCCGGCTGGAGAGCGCATCGAAGGCCATTTGATTCGCGTGATCGAGTGATTTTCGCGGGACGGCGTAGTCGAAAACCACGGCCGTTCCGGCGGACATGCCGGCAATCATCCGCAGATTCGCAAGAACGGTTTCTCGCGCGAGATAGGGAGTCACGCCGAGCCAGGAAAAGAATGACGGGCCGCTCGAATCGAAACCCGCGCGCGCCAACCCCGCGGAGAATGATTCGCTTTCGAAGTTCACCGGAACGAATGTAAGAGTTGCGGGGATCGCGATGCCTGCCGTTTCGAGTAAGCGCTGCTTCCATGTTTGAGTGGCGAGATGATCGATCTCGAAGACATGCACATCGCGATGGGGATTGCGGTAAGCAAAAGTATCGAGCCCGGCGCCGAGAACGACATACTTTTTGGTGCCGCGGGAAACGGCTACGGCCAGCTGATCTTCGGCGTAGCGGCTGCGCGCGGCAATGAAGGCGCGCAGATAACGTGAATGCGGAGACTCGGATTCGCGCGTCAGAGCAGCGTCCGCTTCTTTGGCGCCGAGAATGCGTGCGGCCAGCGGATCGTCGAAGACTCTGGGGCTATCGAGGATCTGATGCGCGGCACGCCGGCCAGCTACGCGCTGTGCCGTTAGGCTGGGGCGATCTTCGTTCATCTGCGCTTCAGGCTATTAACGACCCGTCTTCACTTCCGCTCATCTGCCGCGTTTGTTAGAGCTTATAACCGAATTTGCGGACTAGGGCGCGGCGATTCTTCGCGTCTTCTGGGGATTCGACGCCTTTGGGCGGGGCGCCGTCGATTACGCCCAGAACGCCGCGGCCGTGGCCGGTCTGGCCCACGATTACTTCCACCGGATTGGCAGTGGCGCAGAAGATGTTGCAGACCTCGAAGCAATCGCGAATGCGGCTCAAAACGTTGATCGGGAACGCCTGACGGATCAGCAGGACGAAGACGTGGCCGGCGGCGATGCCTTGCGCGATAGAGATAGCGGCGCGGCGAAGATCGTCGTCATTCGATTCGACGCGGACGAGGCAGGGGCCAGAGGCTTCGCAGAAGGCTACTGCGAATTTTGCGCCGGGGACGGTGTTCATCATCACTTCGTAGAGGTCTTCGGCGGTTTTGATGAAATGAGCCTGGCCGAGAATTAAATTGGCGCCCTCGGGGATTTCCACAGGAAAAGTATGTAGTTCCATGTTGCCCCCATCTAGGTAAAAAGTTCCCGATACAGAAACGCAGCGAGTGCGGCGAAAAAATGCGCGCGAGCGAAGTCCATTATCAGCAGTCTGTAAGCGCGAGGCAAGCGCAGGCGACGCTGGCTATGGACGTGCTTCTCAAATTTGCGCGAGACGGCATGGCGATGCGAAGTAAAGCGAATCATGTATCACGAAATTTTGTCGATACGTATGGCGCAGAGCGAGCCTGGGGGATTCATGATCTTGCGGACATGGCGGGAAGCACGGCGATGGGCGCGAATTGGTTTTGGGTACGCGTTGCTGGTGATGGGCATCGTGGCGATTCCTACGCCTGTGCCGGGAGTGCTGCTGATCGTGTTGGGATTGAGCGCGTTGGAGGCGGAGACGGACTGGGCGCGCGGATTGCATGAGCGAATGAATGCGGTGCAATTGCGCTGGCGTGCGGCGTTTGAGGCTTGGCGGAGTGCGCGGCATGCTTGAGTTGATGTGATATCGGAGTGATCCTCGGCGATTTCCTCGTGTTTCATTCGGGTACGGTTTTCCTCGCGGACCTGAATTTTTCCTGACAACTTGATGCTATTTGCGCCTGTGATTTATGTCTGCGCCTCCGTCGGGAGTTTGTGACAACTGTTCATTTTGGTATGGCTGTGATTTGATAGGGCCTCGATGCGGGAGGCCTGTGATGATTGAGAAATGGCGGGGGAAATGGGCGGTGGTTACCGGAGCTAGCGCTGGTATCGGCGTGGAGCTGGCTCGATTGCTGGCCGCTGGCGGGACGAATCTGGTTTTGACGGCGCGGCGGCGCGAGCGTTTAGAGAAACTGGCGGCGGAGTTGACCGCCGCGCACAAAGTTCAAATTGAAATCGTGACGGCGAACCTGGAGCGGCCCGAGGCGCCTGCGGAGATTTACACATTCACGGCGGGCAAGGGGATTGATATCGATTTGCTGATCAACAATGCCGGGTTCGGGCATTACGGAACGTTTCATGAATCGCCACTCGAGCCGCAGCTGGGCATGGTGCAGGTGAATTGCGCGGCAGTGGTTAGCTTGACGCATCTTTATCTGGTCGGAATGGTGCAGCGGCGGCGCGGGGATATTTTGATTCTGGCTTCGACGGCTTCGTTTCAGGCGGTGCCTTATATTTCTGTGTATGCCGCTTCAAAGGCGTTTGATTTGCTGTTTGCCGAGGGGCTCGCCGAAGAAGTGCGCGGGTATGGAGTGCACGTCTGCGCGCTTTGTCCTGGATCGACTACCACCGAATTTCATCAGGTGGCGGGGCAGCCGGAGCATTTGAAACGGCGGCAGGAGACGGCGGAAAAGGTGGCGCGCGTGGGTTTAGAGGCCTTGGCGGCGGGGAAGAGTTACGTGATTTCGGGATTTGCGAATTACGCCAGTGCGCATGCGGAACGCTTGGTGCCGCGCAGATTTGTTACGCGCACGGCGGCGAAGATGTTCGCTCCCAAGTAGGGCGGCGAGTTCACGACGCCACTGGTCTGGATTTTGGTTTTGTTTGCGATTTTGGTTTTGCCGCGCGTAAGAAAAACCCAACCAAAACCGGGCCTCCGCCTGGGCGGACCGGCCCTACTCTTCGTCGTGGCCTTTGGATTTCGCCAGTCTCTCGATTACCGATAAATCTTCCAGCGTTGTGGTGTCGCCGGAGATGCCGCCTTTTTGGGCTAGTTCGCGCAATAGGCGGCGCATGATTTTGCCGCTGCGCGTTTTGGGGAGCAGATCGGCGAAGCGAATTTCGGCGGGCCGGGCGATGCTGCCGATGGTGACGGCCACGTGCTCGCTCAGCGCGGCCAGGAGTTCGGGCGATGGAGACTGACCCGCGCGAAGAGTGACGAACGTAACTATAGCCTCGCCTTTGATGTCGTCCGGCCGCGCGACTACCGCAGCTTCGGCTACGGCTGGATGGCTCACCAACGCACTTTCGATTTCCATCGAGCTGAGCCGATGGCCCGCTACTTTGATCACGTCATCCACGCGGCCGAGCACCCAGATGTAACCGTCCTTATCGCATTGCGCGGCATCGCCCGTGAAATAAACGCCGGGGATGCGGCTGAAATAGTCGCGGCGGAAGCGCTCATCGTCGCCGTAAATAGTGCGCAGCATCGAAGGCCACGGGCGATCGATGATCAGATAGCCGGTTTCGCCGGGCTTCACCGTTTCGCCCTGCATCGTCACGACGCGCGCGGCCACGCCGGGCAAAGGCCGCGTGGCTGAGCCGGGCTTTGTAGGAGTCGCGCCCGGCAGCGGCGAGATCATGATGGAACCGGTTTCGGTCTGCCACCAGGTATCCACGATCGGGCAGCGGTTCTTGCCGATAACTTCGGAATACCATTTCCATGCCGCAGGATTGATAGGTTCGCCGACGGTGCCGAGCAGGCGCAAAGAGCTGAGATCATGCTGCTCGAGCCACTCCTTACCCCAGGCCATAAAGGCGCGCACAGCCGTCGCGGAGCTGTAGAAAATCGAAACTTTGTAGCGTTCGACGATTTCCCAGAAGCGATCGCGGCGCGGAAAATCGGGCGCGCCTTCGTACATCACGATGCTGGCGCCATTGGCAAGCGGGCCATAGACGATGTAGCTGTGGCCGGTCACCCAGCCGATATCGGCGGTGCACCAATAAATGTCGTCTTCGCGGAGATCGAAGACGATGCGCGTGCTCCATTTGGTCTGCAGCAAATAGCCCGCCGACGTGTGCAGCACGCCTTTTGGTTTGCCGGTGGTGCCGGAGGTGTACAGGATGTAGAGCGGATGCTCCGAATCGAATCCTTGCGCGGGACAATCACTCGGAATTTTTTCAACCAAGTCGTGGTACCAAAGGTCGCGGCCGTCCTTCCAGCCGACTTTTTCGCCGGTGCGTCGCACAACGATGGATTTTTCGATGGTGGGACATTTTTCGAGAGCGACGTCGGCGGTTTCTTTTAGCGGCACCACTTTGCCGCGGCGAAAGCCGCCATCGGCGGTTATTAGAATCTTCGATTTTGCGTCGGCGATCCGATCGGCCAATGCCACGGCGCTGAATCCGCCGAAGACGACCGAGTGAATCGCCCCGATGCGCGCGCACGCCAGCATGGCGATGGGCAGCTCGGGAATCATGGGCATGTAAATCGCGACGCAATCACCGGGCTTCACGCCGAGCGAGAGCAGCACGTTGGCGAATTTGCAGACGCACTCATGCAGCTCGGTGTAAGTGAGCTGCAGCGTCGCTCCGTCTTCGGCTTCCCAGAGCAATGCCGGTTTGTTGCCGTTTTTTTCGAGATGGCGGTCGAGGCAGTTGTGCGCCACGTTGAGCTTGCCGCCCACGAACCATTTCGCGTGCGGCACGTTCCACTCCAGCGTCTTCTTCGGCGGCTCGAACCACTCGAGCTGCTTGGCCTCTTCGCCCCAAAACGATTCCGGATCGCTAGCCGCCGCCGCATACATCTCTTCGTACTCTTCTATCGAGCGCACGATGGCTTTTTTGGAAAATTCTGCCGGCGGCGGGATCGGCTTTTCGTCCAGGACGTGCGGGTCGAACTCTTGCATCGTTATCTCCTGTGCGGACGAGCGGCGAAAGGCATTTACGACGCTGTAACAATGCGTTGCGATGATGGCTCTGGCTTCATGCGGTTCTAAATTACGGGACACCCGACAAGCGGTCAAGCCCAGCCTAGCCGATTGGAGATCGTTTCGCCGATGGACGAGAGAGAATTGAGCGACAAGCTGCACGCGGAAGGATTTGGACACACCTTTGTGTGGGAGGACGCCTCAGGTACGTTTTATCCCGATCACACGCATCGCGGCGAGACCGCGCATATCATTTTGTCCGGCGAGATGACACTTACGATGGAAGGGAAGTCCGCAACGTATCGCGCCGGCGATCGCTGTGATGTGCAGGCCGGAGTGGTTCATTCAGCGAAGATGGGACCCAGCGGGTGCCGCTATTTAATCGGCGAGAAATAATCGGCCAAACGTAAGCAGCGTCTGAAGAGTCTGTGTGAGAGCGCTCAGTTTTGTCAGGGCACGGTTTCAACCGTGCCGTAAGCGACGCAAAATCGACACGGCTTCAGCCGCTGGGGTCAGGGCTGATGATTCAGCCCGGGGAAATCGAGGATTTGTTTTGGCTGTCCCCTGCGAGGGTTACTCTTCGTGGAGAGCCGTCATCGGTTCGACTTTTGTGGCGCGGTAAGCCGGGATAATGCTGGCCAGGAAGGCTACCACGCCGAGGACCAGCGATCCTGCGACTAGCGTCAGCGGATCTGTCGGACGCACTCCATAAACCAGCTTGGCTACGACGCTGCTCAGCGACAGCGCGCCGACGATGCCGATGGCTACGCCGATCAACGCCGGCTTCATTCCATCTGAGACCACCAAGCGCAACACATCGCGGACTTGCGCACCCAGCGCCATGCGAATGCCGATTTCGCGCGTGCGACGGCGAACGGCGTAGGCGAGAACGCTGTAAATGCCGACGGCGGCGAGAAGCATGGCCAGACTCGCGAATGAAGCCAGCAGCAGCATATTGAACTTCTGGGGCGTCAGTGTGGTGGCAATCAAGTCCTCCATGGTCGCGATCTGCTCTATCGGCTGTCCGGGACTTAGTTGATGCAGGGAGCTGGTCACAGCTGTGGTGAGCGCTGCCGGCGCTGCGTTGGAGCGCACGGCTAGAGCTAACGAAAACGCCTGCCAGTTGGCGCCCTTCGGTACGGTAAGCTGCTGCAACGGAAAATAGAGAGTCGCGTTCGGTTCAGGGTCGTCCAGGCCATCCTGTTTGATATCGCCGACAATTCCCACGATCGTGCGTGGGGCTGAGGGAGAAAACGTCAACGTCAGACGCCTTCCGATAGCGCTTTCGTTGGGCCAGAAGCGCCGTGCCAGGGCTTGGCTGATGACCACTACCCCCGGTGCGGTGGCGGAATCGGAGTCAGTGAATTCGCGGCCTTCGATCAGGGGAATACGCATCGTGCGTGTGAAGCCGGGGCTGATCACGCGAACAGCGACTTCCGGCTGATCGGCCATGGCCACTACCGGTCTTCCCTCAATCTGGATGGGTTGAATCGAACCGCCTTCGCCGCTGAGTGGCAGGTCGTCGATGGCGCCTGCCGAATCGACGCCGGGCAGAGATCGAATGCGCCCCACGACTTGGTCATAGAAATTGATTTCTGCTGCCGGCGTTGGAAAAGCCCGCGGAGCTGCCGGAAGCGTCATGGTCAGCACGTTGTGGGGATCGAATCCGGGATTTACGCGCCGGAGATTCCACAGGCTGCGGATCATCAGGCCGGCGCCAGCCAGGAGAATCAGAGAAAGGGCGACCTCCGCGACAACTAGAACGCCCCGCGCGCGATCTCCGCTGGTATCGGCATCGGTGCGTCCCAGGCCGGATTTCAGCGCCTCATTCAAATTGGTCTTCGTGAGGCGCCACGCTGGGAACAGGCCTGCCGCGACGCCAGTCGTCGCGGAGATGAGCAGTGTGAAGGCGAGCACCCGAGCGTCGGGAGAGATGTCCATCGTTTGCGGAAGGTTTTCGCCGAAGAACGCCCCGATGGCAGAAACTCCCATATGAGCTACGAGCCATCCCAACGCGCCGCCGGCCAAGGCGAGCAAGAGCGTTTCGACCAGAATTTGACGGACAATCCTCCCGCTGGTGGCGCCTAAGACTGCGCGGATGGCCGCCTCTTTCTGACGTGCGAGTGTTTTTGCGAGAAGCAAATTCGCGACATTGGCGCAGGCAATCAGCAGCACGAAGCCGACAGCGCCGAGCAGAACCAGCAGCGCGGGGCGCACATCTCCAATCATGTCGGCGTGCAGCGGAACGACGACGGCGCCCCAGCCTTTGTCGTCTTCCGGATATTGATCGGCGAGGCGCGCCGAGATCGCGTCCATTTCGGCCTGCGATTGTTTCAAGTCCACTCCGTTTTTCAAACGGGCTACGACCACAGAATGATGCTCACCGCGGACGGCCTTCTCCTTGTCCGTCCAGGCCATGGGCGCCCAGACTTGCGCCCAGTCGGGGTACTGGAAGGTTGCGGGCGCAACGCCCACGATGGTGTAGCTCTCGCCATCGAAATCCACTTTTCGGCCGACAACATTCGGGTCAGCACCAAATTGCGATTTCCAGAATGGCTGGCTGAGAATCAAAACGTGGCCGCGGCCCGTTTGATCTTCGTCGCGAGTAAAGAGCCTGCCGAGTTGCGGCTTCATCGCGAAGACGTTAAAGAAACCGTCGGTCACGCGCGCTATACGCACTATTTCGGGGTGGCCATCGCCGGGCATGTCGGCGTGAGTGAAGCTGTACATCGCCATGTTTTCGAAGGAATGATTCTGATTCTTCCAATCCACAAAATTTGCGGCGGAAACGGAAAAGCGGTTCATGCCGGGGAAGTTTTTCTGTGGGGGAGTGTGCCAGATTCGTACGAGTTGGTCTGATTCAGGATAGGGAAGCGGGCGGAGGATCACGCCGTTTACGACGCTGAAGATGGCGGTATTGGCGCCGATGCCCAAAGCCAGCACGATGATGGCGACGGCGGCGAAGCCGGGATTGCGAAGAATCATGCGGAAGCCGAATCGCAGGTCTTGGAGCAGATTTCGCATCTACTACCTCCCGAAGCTCTCGACGGTCGTGGGCGCAGAAAGACGCCGGTGATTGAGGTGCAAGGATCGCGCCAAGCCTATGGCTGACGTAAAATGCACATAGTACTGACTTTACCAGCGCGATCGACGAAGTAAGGGCGCCGTTTGCGTTCGATAGCGGCCATCCCTGTTCGCTGGCGAACAACTGCGTATGCCGCTCTAATGATACGGAGTGCCACGCTTATCCATGTTCGTGGAACCTTTAAAGTCCCTCGGTTTAATACGTAACGAGAAGCGGCAGAGTTCGTCCTAATTAGAAAGATGCTCAGGGGGCCGGAACACTCCGACGACGACCTGCTGCGGCGCATCAACGCCGGCGACGAGGACGCCTTTGTGTCTTTCTACCGGCACTGGCAAACCCGCATTTACCGTTTCGCGATGCATATGAGTGGGAGCGCTTCGGTGGCCGAGGACGTGACGCAAGAAACTTTCATGAGCGTGATTCGCGATGCCAGCCGCTTCGATCCGGCGCTGGGCACCGCTTCTGCTTATCTGTTCGGCATAGCACGCAATCAAGTGCTGCGCAGGCTCGAAAAGGACCGCATGCTCGTGCCGTTTCAGGAACCCGGCGACGGGCTCCGCGAACTGCAATCGAGATCGAACGGCAACGGCAATCATGCCGCTTCCGTTCCGCCAATTGATCTGGCGCGCAAGCAGACCATCGAGCATGTGCGCGAAGCGGTGTTGAACTTGCCGCAGCACTACCGCGAGGTAGTGGTGCTCTGCGATTTGCAGGAGATGAGCTACGAAGAAGCGGCGGCGGCGCTGCAGTGCGCGATCGGGACCGTTCGCTCGCGCTTGCATCGTGCGCGCTCGCTGCTGGCTGCGAAGCTTTTCGAATTGCGTACGAGTTTGCCTAAGGCGGCGGTGCGCGGACGTGGTGCGAATTGAAGGATTGCATATGAACTGCGCGGAATTCAGCGAACTTGCTTTCGATCTGGCCCGCAACGAGGGCTTGGATGACGCTACGCGGGCGAAGGCTTTGGCGCATGCGGATGCGTGCCCGCGCTGCGATGAAGAGTTGGTGATGGCGCGGTCGCTGATGGACGCGATGCGCACGCTTGCTGCGAGTACGTCGGCCGATGCTGCTCCGGCGCGCGTCGAAGAAGCTTTGTGCCGGGAGATGCAGCGCCGAAGCGCTGCGGGGGCGATTCGTCCGCGCGGCGGCACTCGCTGGGTGATTGGCGCAGCTGTGGGAATTGCAGCTGCAGCTTTGCTCTCGGTGGCGCTGCTGAGGCCGGGGACCTTCCGGTGGGGCGGTGTAACGTCGCCAAATGTTTCGGTGCCGAGCGCGAATGTCTCATCGCCGGCTGCGGGCACAGCCGCGCAGATTCCTCCAGCAGCGACAGTTCCCAACAATCAAGACGCCGCTGCTCAGACCGCAGGAAATGGCGGAGCGGACGATTCCGCAAACGCGCAGGACTCCGATACGGAATACGCGACGGCCTATGTTCCGCTGCCGTCCGCCGATGGAATGAATTTCGCCGAGGATCAAACGATTGTGCGCGTGTCTTTGCCGCCCTCGGCGCTCGCGAGTTTCGGGTTGCCGATCAGCTCCGACGGCCATGACTCGAATGTTCTTGCCGATTTCGTGTTGGGAGAGGACGGCATGCCCCAAGCCGTTCGATTGGTGCAGTCGAACTGAAGGATTCAGAGCAGATCGAAAAGTTTAAGTCCAGCCAAGCGGAGGAATGAGAATGAATCGCAAATTGTTGGGAATTTTGGGTGGAAGCATCGGCGCGTTTCTTTTCGGCGCCGTGCTTCTCGTGCATGCGCAGGATGCGGCGCCGCCACCTCCACCGGAGGCCGACATCCTGGGAGTCGAGATGGGCGCCGGGCCACATCATGTGGTGAAGGGCCAGCCTTACTCGGCGACCACCAGCTTCGAGGTTACGCAGACGCTCGCCGATGGGACGCATATTGACAGCAAATCGCCGGGCGCGACCTACCGGGACAGCCAGGGACGTGTTCGCCGGGAGATGACGCTCAATGGTATCGGGCCAGTGCCCGTTGCGCGGAGCAAGTCGGGTCAGATCATCATGATTCACGATCCGGTTGCGGGCACACATTATGTGCTCGATCCTTCGACCAAGACAGCGAACCAGATGTCGGGGCACCCGCACGGAGGCAAGGGTGGACCGGAAGGACGTGCAGCGAAGCGGGAGAACGAGGATTCCGCCAATGTGACCACGGAATCGTTGGGTACGCAAACGATTGAAGGTGTGAGTGCTACCGGCACTCGCACCACTCGGACCATTCCGGCGGGGAAGATCGGAAACGACAAGCCCATCCAGATTGTCACCGAGAAGTGGTTTTCGCCAGATCTGCAGGTTGAAGTGATGTCGAAACATTCGGATCCACGTTTTGGAACTTTCACCTATCAATTGACGAATATCAGCCGTACGGAGCCAGCGGCCTCGCTCTTCCAGGTGCCGTCCGACTATACGGTGAAGCAGGGTGAGGCTCACCGCCATGGTTGGGGCGGCCCGCCGCCGGGCGGTGCTCCGCCGCAGGAGTAGCGACAAGTTTTGGTAGCGCGAGGTTGTACGTAGGTGCCCGACCCCCGAGGCGGGCGGCGCGTGGAGGCGCCGCCCGCTTTTTGTTTTTGTGCCCGTAACGCCGGCTTGCCCTGAGCTTCGAAGGGCTGCCAGCCGGCGGGTTTGAATTTTTCCTGGTGTCTTGCACCAAATCGAGACCGTCGTCATCCTGAGGACCGCGCAGCCCGATTTTCGCGCCCATTCACGTCGCACCGCGCGAAAAATGGGCGGTGTGGGCGCGGTCCGAATGGATCTCGGCGCCGGAACGGCGGGAACCTCGGTCCGGTTTCTCTTCGCTTTTGGCGCTTTCTTCCTCGCTTTCGAAAAACGCCGGCTGGCAGCCGGCGTTACGCGTGTTGTAACGCGGCTTGCGCGATTTTTCTGGTTGCGCTCGATATTGGCACGCTATTGATTTCGGCTAGCGGTAAGCGTCGGGAGCGAGGTACAGACGGCAAAGTTTCGACTCGGGCACAAAACGGGACTAGCGTGATGTTGCGAAACGTCACCGCGTGTTTCGCGTGACGCAGCTCGATTAGTGCGGGAGCATCGATTCGCAACGCGGTGCGCAGATGTTCAGCGATCGCGGCTTCGGGATGTTTCGCAAATTCCACGGCAGGGAATTGCCACATACGCGAGAAGAGCACGCCGTCGTGCGCCCCTGGATCGCGAACCAGGAGCGTTCGCCCGCGCGCGTCGAGAAGCACCGCGGCGGCGATGCGTTGCTTGACGCTGGCCGGCTTTTTTCGCGGAGCGGGAATCGCGGCGACGAGGCCGCGCTTGTGCGCTTCGCATGAGCGCACCACGGGGCAGGCTGTGCAGTGCGGGGATTTCGGCGTGCAGATGGTTTCGCCGAGCTCCATCAGGGCCTGATTCCAATCGCCTGCGGCATTGGGAGGAAGCAGCGCTTGGGCCTTGGCATCGAGCTGTTTCCAGCGGCGTGGGGCGCGAAGATCGCCGCGGATGGCGTGCAGACGCGCGAGCACGCGCGCTACGTTGCCGTCGAGTACGGCGTGCGGTGCATCGTAAGCGATGCTGAGCACCGCTGCGGCGGTGTAGCGGCCGATCCCTGGTAACGCCATGGCGGCGCTGTGATCGCGCGGGAATTCTCCGCTGTGCTGCGCGACGATTTCGCGTGCTGCGCGCTGCAGATTTCGCGCGCGGCTGTAATAGCCGAGTCCGGCCCACAGGCGCAGGACATCTTGCTCGGGCGCGCGTGCCAGCGATTCGATATCGGGAAAGCGCGCCAGGAATTTTTCGTAGTAGGGAATTACGGCGGCGATGCGCGTTTGTTGCAGCATCACTTCGGCCAGCCAGACGCGATAGGGATCGCGATTGCGGCGCCAGGGATGCTCGCGGCGATTGGCGCGAAACCAGGCGAGGAGATTTTGGCGGAAGGCGCGCAGGGGATTGCCGGAGAGGCGCATGTTCGCGCGACATTGTCGCACATTCGCCTGCGCGTCCACGCCGCCGCAGGATTGCCAGCTACTCGGCCGAAAACTCGAACCTTTCTGATATTCACGCACACTCTATGAGGTCCGTCCGTGCGGTCCGACCCCCTCCCCCTGTGTCGCGATTAACTCCCGGTGTCGTCCTTTATTCTCAAAGGCTTATGGCCGAAGTTAATTATTCGGTGTCGCGATTACTGTCCCGATTAACCCGTGCGGCCCACCCCCCTGTGTCCCGATTAACCCCTGGTGTCGTCCTTTATTTTCAATGGCTTACGGGCAAAGTTAATTATTGAGTGTCCCGATTAGCTTTTTCTTCGCCTTTTTTTTCGCTTTTCCTTCGACTGTGCCTCCCGGAGCCGGCCTTTTGGCCAGGTCCTTGTATGATACTTACCGCAAAGGTGACATAGGTCAATGGTACGGCGGTACCGAATTGTGAGCGAGCAGCGGCTGCTTTGCTTCCCCGTCGGCGCATAGGCCGCCGATCGCGCCTTCTTACACGGACTCTTCAGCCCCGCTACAGGGAATCGAAGAAGATGAAATAGGAGGAGGACCACAACGCTGAGGGGATGGAGCGCTGCTCGCGGCGCGTGAGGATGATCTTGAAGACTTCGGTTTCGGCCGCCAGCTCGTCGAGAAAGCCGCCACCGCTCTCTGACGTGTCCGCTTGAATGAAGGCCAGCTCGCGGAGAATTTCGTAGATGATTTCGCCGGCCGGGGCCATCGGCGTGGTCATGCGATCGGTGCGGAACTGCATCACTGAATTAATTTCCTGAAAATACCAGGCAATGCTGGCCGCCAGGGACACGGCGCGCTCGAAGCGCTCGGAATGCTCAGCATCTCCAAGCTTGCCAAGATTGGCGCGCGGCGGCCCGACCAGCGGATCGAGCACGAGCATCAAGCGCCGCTCGTCCTCGCGGGAGTACTCGCGCACTTTCAGCGAGCCCGTCTTGGCCGAAATTTTCCAATCCACGAAGCGCGCGCTGTCCTGCGGCTGATACTGGCGAATGGAATGAAGATCGTGGCCACGACCGCGATAAAAGCTGGCCATTTCTCCGCTGATCAGCGGCAGGATTTCGTAGGTCTGCTCGGCCGGCTCAACGTGCGGATAAACGATTACTTCGATGGGCGAATCAACGCGCCGGCCTTTCTCGAAAAGTCCGAATGGGAAATTTCGTGCGGATCGAGAAAGCATCCTGGCGATAAACGCCGCGTCGCGGAAACACGAGCTGCACTTTCTGGCGGGCAGAACTGCTATGTGGAATGTAAGGAAAATAGACGGGCTGGGAGAGAATGTCGGCGGCGCGCTTGTCTTTGCCTTCGCCTTCCACGCGCAGCGAGAGCGACGGCCAGATTTCCTTCTCATTGCGGACCTCGACAGTCGCCAGCACCGGCTGTTCGGCGAAGAGGCGCTCCGGCAATTCGAGCCGCATCTCGACTCCGGTCAGCACCGCGCGCGAAAGCACGCCGGAAATGAGAATGCCTGCGAGCAGGCAGCCGAGGACCAGAAACAGAAGATTGTTGCCGGTGTTAACCGCGGCCAGCACCAGAATCAAAATCACGCCGAGATAAACGATTCCTTCGCGCGTCAGCTTGTAATCGATTTGATAGACGAGCCAGCGCAAGCTGGTGCGCCGTGCCAGATGCCGGGACGAAGGAAACCGCGACCCAGCCCGCGAGCCCGAGAGCGCCGACTGCGGCGCCGGTTGCCAGCGCGATGCGGCCCTCTTGCGCGACGGCGGCGGAGAAAAGCGCGAGCAGCAGCGCCACGGCGAGCGTGGCCATCGAAGCGGCAAAGAGCCGCCAGCCCGGGCGATCGCGTTCGCGCCAGACTTTCGCGACAAATGAATCGGACATCAGAGTGGTACGCGCGTGGTGTCGAGGATTTCGTCGAGGATGGCTTCGGCCTGCGCCGATTTGCGCTGCGTGGAAACGTAGCGCGAGCTGACCACTACGCGGTGCGAGAAAACCGGGAGAATGAGGCGTTTGAAATCATCGGGCAGGCAATAGTCGCGGCCTTCGAGAAATGCGCGGGCCTGCGCTGCGCGATGCAGCATCACCGCGCCACGCGGGCTGACGCCGAGGCTCAATTGTTCGGAAGTGCGCGTGCGCTCGACGATTTCCAGAGCATAGTCGAGCAGGCTTTCTTCCACTTTGATTTGCTTCACGGCTTCCTGCATCGCGAGCACGTCCGCGGCGTCCATGGCGGCGGTGATCGATTCGGCCGGAGACGTGCTGCTGCCGTTGCGAATAATTTCTTTCTCGCTGGCCCGCGAGGGATAACCCATGCGGATGCGCATTAGAAAGCGATCGAGCTGCGATTCGGGCAGCGGATAGGTGCCGTGATGTTCGATGGGATTTTGCGTGGCCACCACCAGGAACGGGTCGGGCAGCGGATGCGTGTGATTGTCCACGGTGACTTGCGATTCGCTCATGGCTTCGAGCAAGGCCGATTGCGTTTTCGGCGTGGTGCGATTGATTTCATCGGCCAGCACGACGTTGGCGAAAATGGGGCCGGGCTTGAACTCGAAATTTTGCCGCACCGGATCGAATACGCTGACGCCAATCACGTCGCTGGGCAGCATGTCGGAAGTGAATTGCAGGCGCTGAAACGAGCAATGGAAGGAACGCGCCAGAGCTTGCGCCAGCGTGGTTTTGCCTACGCCCGGCACATCTTCAATCAGCAAATGGCCGCGGGCGAGAAGCGTAGTGAGCGCGAGCTGAATTACTTCGTCTTTGCCTTTAACGACGTGAGAAATGGACCGCTTCAGCTCAGCGAGCTGGGCGCCGGCGTTGCTGGTCTTGGTTTGCAATTGGCTCGGCCTTTTGCTACAAAATTAATGTCGCTGCCAGGGGCGATTAGCTCAGTTGGTTAGAGCGCTCCCCTCACACGGGAGAGGTCCAAGGTTCAAGTCCTTGATCGCCCACCATGCCCCGAATTATTTTGCCACTGTTCCTTCGAGTACCTGACACAATGATTGGTTGGATGTGCTTAAGAAGTGGTCAAGTGGTTTCAGACCTGTACTTCCCGCTGAGGTCAGTGTCGGATGAATGCTCGACACTTGTTATTCACCACAGACCGTTTCAATCTCTCCGTCGCCAAGGGCCATTTCATCAATCCAAGCTGCTTCGGCGAAGATCTGGCGACGTGGCTACAAGGCAAGTTGATGGAAAAAGGTATCAGCGCTGGCCGGACCGGACAGGAAGATTGGGGCTGGTTCATACGTGTGAGGAGCGCGGATCGCGGGTATTTTCTGGCCATGAATGGCTGCCATGGCGACGACAAGTCATTGGGTAATCGAGGAGAATGGCGAATAATTGTCGTGAAACGCCGCTCGATTTGGGAGCGCGTCACCGGCGCGGGGAAAATTATGGATGACGATGGAATGCTCAAAGCGATCCGAGAGATACTTGAATCCGAATCTGACTTCTCGAGAGTGCGAGTAGAAAAAGAATGAACGCGACTTTGCGATTCATTGAGATCTTGGCGCTGGGTACTGGGTGGGCGGAATCATCTTTCTTAGCTTCGTGGTGGCGCCGGGGGCGTTCGGCGTGCTCTCTAGCCGCGATCAGGCCGGCACGGTGGTGGGATTTGCTCTCGGACGGCTGCACTGGATCGGGATTGCGGCCGGACTGATCTACCTTGCGGCGCTGGTGCTCGAGAAACGGGCACTCGCCACACTCCTGCGCCCGGCCGCTTTAGCTGTGATGCTGATGATCGCGCTGACGTTCGTATCGCAGCATTTTGTGACCGGGCGGATGGCGGGGTTGCGGCGGGAGATGGGGTCGGTGGATGCTACGCCGCGGGAGAATCCTTTGCGGGTGACGTTTGACCGGTTGCATGTGGTTTCGGTGCGGATTGAAGGGGCGGTTTTGTTGTTGGGGATTGCCGGGTTGTTTTTGACGATTCGGGATTTTTCGGGAGGGTGAGGGAACACCGTTGGTGAATGGTTGCGCCGCGGCCGTTGTTACGCTGGCGGGTGGAGCAAGCCCCACCCCTACGACCGAACATCACGGATCGTTTGCGTGAAGGTGCACGTGGATTACATGTTGGTTTATCCATGGAAAAGCGCCGGCTGGCAGCCGGCGTTACGGGCTTTCCGGGGCGGCGCTACTTGGCCTTCGGATTGACCTTCTTCGATCTGTGCAGATGGACGGCTTGCCAGAGGTACCAGCTGGCTACGCTGCGGTAGGGTTTCCAGCGCTCGCCGAAGGCTTGCAGCGCTTTTGGTTTTGGCAGCTTGCGTTTGCGATAGGCTAGCTTGAAGCCTGTTTGCACGCCGTAATCTAGCGTGGGCAATACATCCGGGCGGCCGAGGCGAAAGATCAGCATCATGTGCACGGTCCAGACGCCTATGCCGCGAACGGCGGTGAGACGCGCTACGATTTCTTCGTCGCTGAGGCGCTCGACTTCCTCGAAGTTTGGGACGATTCCTTCCGTGGTTTTCTGAGCTAGATCGCGAATGGCGGCAATTTTTTGGCGCGACAGGCCTGCGCCTCGAAGCGTGGCGTCGTCAGCGGCGAGAATTTGCGCGGGCGCCGGGATGTTGCCTCCGCCGACGCGCTCTTTCACGCGCCCGAAGATCGTTGCCGCAGCTTTGCCGTGCAGTTGCTGATAGATGATGGCTTCGAGCAGCGCTTCGTAGGGGCTCGGGTGCGTGTCGAGCTCCATGCGGAATCGCCCAGCGCGCGCGATGAGATCTTCCATATATTTGTCGCAGCTGCGCAGATGACGCACGGCGTGAAGATGATTGAAGGGATAGGGTTTTGGTTTTTTCTTGGCTAAAGCTGTGGCAGTCGCCGGCATCATGCAGGGCCCTCCGTGCCGTGTGCTAGTATCACACATTCATGCAAACAGGAATTATCGGGCTGCCGCAGGTCGGGAAGACCAGTTTGTTTCGGATTCTGACGCACGCGCGCGTCGAGGCGCATATGAAGCCCGGCGAAGCGCATGTGGGCATCGCGCGCGTGCCGGATGCGCGGGTGGCCAAGCTCGCCGAAATCTTCAAGCCCAAGAAAATCACTTACGCCACGATCGAGTATGTGGACGTCGGCGGCTTGCAGCAGGACCGCGAGAAAAATGCCGCGTCGCTGGTGCCGTTGCGCGAGGCCGACGCGCTGGCGCACGTGGTGCGGCTATTTGAGGATCCCGCCGTGCCGCATCCCGCGGGCAGCATCAACGCCATGCGCGATATCGACAATATCGAAATCGAATTGATGTTCAACGACCTGGAACAGGCCAGCAAGCGGCTCGAGCGCCTGGAGAAGGATTTGAAAAAGAAGAAGGAGCCGCACCTGGAGCTGGAACATCGCCTGCTTAGCCGTGTGCAAGCAGGCGCTCGAATCGGAGAAGCCTTTGCGCGAATTGGAATTCAGGCCGGAAGAAAAGAAGGCGCTCACCGGTTTCACATTCTCTGACGCTGAAACCGATGCTCTACGTTCTGAATCTCGGCGATGAAGAAGCTCCGGAAGCCGATCGCGCGATTGAAAAGCACGGGCTGCAGAAGCTGGCCAGTAAGCCGCACACGGCGATGGTGCCGTTCTGCGGAAAAATCGAAGCCGAGCTTGCGGACCTTGACGACGCCGAAGCCGCGGAAATGATGAAAGCGTACGGCTTGACCGAATCCGGGCGCGATCGGCTGATTCAGGCGAGCTATCGACTTCTAGGTTTGATTTCATTTCTCACCGCCGGCGAGCCGGAATGCCGTGCCTGGACGATCAAGCGCGGGATGAATGCGCAAGAAGCGGCGGGCGCAATTCACAGCGACATTGAGAAGAACTTCATCAAAGCCGAAGTTGTGCACTTCGAAGATCTGATCGCCACTGGCAGCTTTGCTCACGCCAAGGAGCATGGGAAGCTGCGCCTGGAAGGCAAAGAATACATTGTGCAGGACGGCGATGTGATTCTCTTCCGCCACGCCGGCTAATCGTAGGTATGCAGCACATCGCCGCATCGCGCATCCTGTTCGCCCTTCTGCTGGGCGTGATTGCAGCAGCAGCCAACGTGATTGGCGGGCTCGCCATCGTCCGGCGCCAATGGTCACATTCGTTTCTGAAATACTTCATCGCGCTCGGCGCCGGATTCATGCTGGCCACTGCTTTCCTTGAGATGATCCCGGAATCGCTAAAGCTCGCGACGCGGACCGACGAAGTTTTCTTCCTCGTGCTGGGCGGCTATCTCCTGATTCATTTCTTCGAGCACACAGTCGCGCCGCATTTTCACTTCGGCGAAGAAACCCATAGTGAGCAACTTGCTCCAGCACATGCCGGAATCACCGCGGTGCTCGGCCTGGTGATTCACACTTTTTTCGATGGCGTCGCGATCGCCTCCGGCGTGCTGGTTTCGACGTGGCTTGGGGGAATAATCTTCCTCGCCGTGTTTCTCCACAAATTGCCGGAAGGTTCGACGGTAGCGTCGCTCACCCTGGCCAGCGGCCAAAGCCGCCGCGTCGCCCTGCTTTCTTCGGTCGTGCTTGGAGGCGCCACGATTGCCGGCGTCGGACTGATGTACGTCCTCCGCGGCGCCGTCGGCATAGCGCTACCGTTTTCTGCGGGCGTCACGATCTACGTAGCCGCGTCGGACCTAATGCCCGAGGTGAACCGCGAACCGGCGGTCGGGCTACCCGTGCTCGTATTCCTCGGCGTTCTTGCAATGCTGGTTTTGAAGCTTGCCTTCCACCTCTAGATTCCCGCCCTCACGCCATCGACGGTTTACTTCCGGCTGGCACGTCGCCTCTCCGGCGTCACAAAAACGCCGGCAAGCTGCCGGCGCTACGACCGAGGTCTCCTTAACACATTGAATGTGAAAGGCTTAGCCTGGTCATCGCGCTTGGCTACAGCGCTTGGAACACCCGAGGCGGTCGACCCAAAGTGAGCACCGAATTCGTGATAGGCACGAACGAGCGGAACGCAACTTTATGGCATCGCTAGTGTTAGATATGATGTGGCTGTTATGGCCAGGTCCGACGTCCAGCTGATGCTGGAAGCCAAAGCGGGGAATGATGCCTCGTTCGAGCATCTGCTCCAACGCTATCGCACCCCGCTGGTCAATTTCCTGTATCGCATGGTGCGGGACTCAGCCACGGCGGAAGATCTCACTCAGGAAGTCTTTCTGCGCGTGTATCGCGCGCGGCACGGTTACGAAGCGAGCGCCAAGTTCACCACCTGGCTTTTCCGCATCGCCACGAACCTGGCGCTGAATCGCATTCGTGATACGCGCCACCAGCAGATGGAAGTTTCGATCGATGCACCGGCCGAAGAGGACGCGCCCGCGATGGAGCTTCCGGCGCGGGAGTTGCGCGTGGATGAATTCCTGATTGAGCGCGATCGTGCCGAGCTGATACGCCGTGCGGTCGAGGCGTTGCCGGAGAAGCAACGCGCCGCCGTGTTGCTGCATAAATACGAAGATATGGATTATTGTGAGATTGCCAAAATTCTGGCGTGCTCGGAATCGGCGCTGAAATCGCTGCTGTTCCGCGCCTACGAGACGCTGCGGATTCAACTGGCGCCGCTGGTGAGTATGGCGGCGTCGCCCGCGCCCGCGGCCCCAGCCGAAGCCGGGAAGGGAAGGCTGTCATGAAATATGAAACGAATTGTGAACGCATCGCGGAGGCTTTGATACCGTATTTGGATGGCCGCGCCAGCAAAGCGGAACAGCGCGCGGTAGAGGCGCACGCCGCGGTTTGCGAGGCGTGCAAAGCGCGCATTTCCGAATTCCGCCGCCTGTCTGTGGTGCTCGATGAACTTCCGAGGATCGAGCCTTCGGGCGCGTTTGACGCTCACGTGCGCCAGCGCATCGCCGATGAGCCGCGTGCCGGCTGGTTCGGCTTGATCGTGCCCGGGCCGCGGCTGGCCTTTTCGCTGGCGTTCCTGCTAGCGCTCTGCGTTTGGACCGCGCGATTTCAGCCGCGCGTGGTGGATGCGCCACCGACGACCGCAATGCAAAGCGAGCAGGACTTCCGCATCATCAAGGATCTGGACGTGCTGGAGAACTATGATGTAGTGAAGAATTTCGATGCGCTTTCCGAACTACCGGTCGCCGAACAATCGCAGGCGCAGCCGGATACGGATCAGAAGAAGGAACAAGACGGTCATATCTAGATGAGCTTTCACCGCACAAAATTCTGGCTGCTGTGTCTGGCGGCGCTGCTTCTTATGCTGCCTGCACGCCCGGCCTGTGGGCAGGGATATCGCGGGCAAGCGCGCGCAGCCATCGCCGCGCAGCGGAGAGCCGCACGTCAGGCGGCGCGACGCGCGGTAGCCGCGAATGCGACCATCGCCGAGAGCCCAAGGCTGGAAGAGTCCATCGGCCCGAATGGTGCGGCGAGGTATGGTGGTCATCCCGCCGCGAGTGAGGCGCAAAAGGGCGGTGGGCAGAAGGGCGGTGGGCAGAAGGGTGGCGCGCAAAAGGGCCAGCCGACGGTTCGCAGCATGGAAGGGCTTCCTCCCAAATGGATCGAGCAGCTTCGCGATCGCTCTCCGGAAGAGCAGCAACGCTTCATGGAGAACAATGAGCGCTTCAAGAGTTTGCCGCCCGAACGGCAGGCGCAGATCCGGCGAAACCTGGAGCAGTGGAATAAGCTCAGCCCGGAGCAAAAGAACGCAATCATGGACCGGGAGCGCTTCTTCGAAAGCCTCTCGCCGCAGCAGCGGCAATATGTTCGCAACAATCTGCTACCTCGCTGGCAGGCCATGCCGTTTGAACGGCGCCAAATTCTCCTCGGACGCCTGCGCGAGCTTCGCAGTCTGTCTCCCGAGTCTCGCGAGGCGAAGCTCAACGATCCGAATTTCATGCAGGGTCTATCTCCCGATGAGCAGCAGACGCTTCGCGACCTGAATCAACTTCGCAATCCGCTCCCCCAGCAGTAACCAGCCACGCGGAAACAGCATCCTTCGCGGCTCAAAATTCCGCTGTGCGAAAATTCTGTTAACTCTTTCGGTACAAAATCGGATTTGCCGGCGATTTCAACAACGAATCGTCGCCGCCCGCGAATGACGCACCATATCTAGTGGTCCGCATCTTCGGCGTGCGTCTGCGGTCTCCACGTACGAAAAAAATCTTTTCAATTCAGTCGGATTCCTCTTGACAAGGCGCGGAGTCTGGCTATTATCAGTGGCCAAAAGTGGTACAGAGTGGCTAGCAGTGGTCAACGGAAGGCATGTCTAGGGCTGATTTCAGACGCTTTGAGCTTAACAACAAATGCTCCGGGGGAACCATCCCGCGACTGTGGACGCGAAGGGACGGCTGAAAATCCCGCGAGCATTTTTGCGTGAGCTTCGGGAAATGGGCGAGAAGTTCTACGTGACCAGCGAAGGGGGCGACAGCGCGTGGATCTTCCCGATGAAAGCCTGGGAAGAGAAGGAAGCGCGCTTGGCGCGGGCCTCATCGCACAACCGGTCGAAGCAGCGTTTCCTCGATCGCGTCAATTATTACGGTCAGGAAGTTGAGATCGATGGCCAGGGCAGACTCCTGGTTCCCGCGCTTCTCCGCGAAGAAGCGCAAATCAGCGGCGAGGTGAATGTCCTCGGCGATCTCGATCACTTGACCGTCTGGAACCGGGCGAGGTTCCAGGATCGGCTGAAGAACAACCCAATTACGACGGAAGACGAAAAGGTACTCGACGACCTGGGCGTTTGAGTTTTGAGCGTGCTGCACACGCCGGTAATGCTCAGGGAGGTTCTGGAGTGGCTGCGTGTCCGGCCCGAGGGAAATTACCTCGACGCCACCACTGGAACCGGCGGGCATCTCGTGGAAATTGCCAGGCAGCTGACCACGGGGCACGCCTATGGAATTGACCGGGACCCAAACGCGCTGGAAATCGCGCGCGAACGGGTCAGCGAATTCGGGAAGAAGGTAACGCTGGTGAAGGCGAGTTTCTCCGAGATCGGCGAAGTGCAAGAGCGATACGCGATGCCGGAATTCGATGGCGTCCTGGCCGACTTGGGAATTTCAAGCCTGGAACTCGATACACCGGAACGCGGATTTTCATTCCGCTATGCGGCGCCGCTCGATATGCGCATGGATCCCGAGCAGGCGTTGACCGCCGAAGAAATTGTGAATCACTGGCCGGAAAGGGAACTGGCCGATCTCCTCTACCAGAAGGCGGAGGAGAGAGATTCACGCAGAATCGCCAGGATGATTGTGCGCGCGCGGCCGATCCGCGATACCGCGCACCTGGCAACGGTTGTGGCAGGGGCTCGAAAAGCAAGGGGAAGGCAGAGACTGCATCCCGCGACAAAAACGTTTCTGGCGCTGCGGATTGCGGTGAATCGAGAAGAGGAGGAACTCGAGCAGTTTCTTTCGCGGGCCCCTGCCACTCTATCTCCGGGCGGCCGCTGGGTGATGCTCAGCTATCACTCGCTGGAAGACCGCCGCGTGAAGCACACCTTTCAGCGCCTGGAGCGCGAAGGCCAATTTCAAGTCCTAACGAAGAAGATCATCGAGCCCACCCTCGACGAAATTCGCGATAACCCGCGCGCGCGCAGCGCCAAAATGCGCGTGGCGCAAAAGTTGGAATCCGCGGCGGCATAGCTGCGGGCTGAGACAGCCATGACCGAATACTACACATTGAAGCGCATCGATAATTCCCGGCTGGTGAGATCCGCCGCGCCGCGACGCTGGCGCGAACTGGGGCGAAAAATGCTGGGAGGCGCGGCGCTGGGCTTCTGCCTGCTGACGTACGCCTGGCAGCACTTTGAATGCATTCAGCTGCGCTATTCGCTGGAGCAACTGCAGAGCGAGAAAACGCAGGCGACCGAGCTGAATCAGCAATTACGCCTGGAAGTGGCGTCGCTCGCTTCGCCGATGCGCATCGACGCCATCGCGCGCCAGCAACTGGGGCTCTCCGTGCCGGTGCCGGGGCAGATTGCTCCGGCGCAAGGCGCGGTTGAGGGCGTCGTCGCCGAAGTTCCCACGCAGTCTGTGGCTACGCGCCCGTAGTTCGAATTCCGTGACAAGCATTGCGGCCCGATCCGAACGGGCGAGTTCCGCCGGGCCGAGGCACAAGTTTGCAGCGCCGGAGCCCAGGAACAAAATGGAGCCGCGCAATCCCCGCGTCCGCTGGCTGGCCGTTTTTATCGTGGCCGTGGTTTGGATGGGCGCAGTGGTGGCACGCCTCGGCTACCTGCAGCTATTCCGCTACAGCGAATATCTTTCCAAGGCCCAGCATCAACAACTGCGCGTCCGCGAAACCACCCCGAAACGCGGATCGATTTTCGATCGCAACGGCCACGAACTCGCGGTCAGCTTGCCGGTGGACTACTGCTTTGCCGACAGCTCGGAAATCAATGACCCGGATATGGTCGCGAATCTTCTTTCGCGCGTGCTGAACATCGCGCCCGAAGAAATTGGCGCGAAGCTCGCCGAGCCGCATCCGTTTCCCGTGCTGGCCCGGAAATTGACACCGGAGATCGCCGAGCGCATCGAAGCCTTGAATTTGCGCGGCATCTACGTGCAGAAAGAGCCCGAACGCGTTTACCCGCAGCGCTCGCTGGCTTCGCAGGTGATCGGCTACGTGAACGTGGATCAGCAAGGACAGGGCGGCATCGAGTATTCGCTCGACAAGCTCATCAAAGGCAAGCCGGGCAGCATGTTGGTGACGAAGGACGCGCGCCGCCGCGGCGTGGATCGCAGTGAAGTCGCTGCGCAAGCCGGCTCGAGCGTGACGCTCACTCTCGATGAAAATATTCAGTACATCGCCGAGAAGGAACTCGCGGAAGCAATCAGTGATTCGCACGCGCTTTCGGGTTCAATCGTGATCGAAGATCCCAATTCCGGCGAACTCCTGGCGCTGGCCAATTGGCCTACGTTTGATTCCAACAATCCTTCGGATTTTTCCGACGACAACCGCATGAATCGGGCCGTCGCCGCTGCTTACGAGCCCGGCTCGACATTCAAAGTGATCACCTTGGCCAGCGCCTTCGAGAACGGGGTAACAAATCCCAATGCGCTCGTCGATTGCCAGGGTGGCGCGATACTCGTGGCCGGCCGCTTGATTCACGATTGGCATCCGTTTGGCACGCTCAGTGTGACCCAGGTTCTGGAACATTCCAGCGACGTCGGCTCGATCAAAATTGCGCTGATGGATGGCGCATCGAATCTTTATCAGACAGCGCGCAAATTCGGCGTCGGTCAGCTCACCGGCATCGATCTGCCCGGAGAAAATCGCGGCCTCTTCCGGCCGCTCGAAAACTGGACCGCGAGTTCGATCGGCTCGATCGCCATCGGGCAGGAAGTCAGCGTCACGCCGGTGCAGACCACTACCGTAATCTCCGCGATAGCCAATGGCGGCCTGCTCTACCGGCCGCACGTTCTGAAGTCGGTCGGGGGCGACGCGGCGAAGGGCCTCGAGAAAGTGTCCGACTCCGATGCGACTCCGCGCCGCGTGCTCGATTCGCGCATCGCCGCGACGATGCGCCAGTTGATGGCCGGCGTGGTGCTCGAAGGCACGGGCAAGCCTGCCGCTTTAAATGGCTGGACCGACGCCGGCAAATCCGGCACCGCGCAGAAAATCGATACGAATACGGGTCGATATTCGCCCGACAAATACGTGGCGTCGTTCGTGGGTTTCGCACCGGTCAGCGATCCGGCGATAACGATTCTTGTTGTTCTCGATTCTCCCATTGGTGCGCATCACGGCGGCGATGTCGCCGGCCCTGTTTTTCGCCGCGTCGCCGAACAGGTGCTGCAGTACTTGAACACTCCCCACGACATTCCCGTGGTGCCGGCGGCTGAAATGGCCGCGCGCCGCCGCGACACCACGGATACCGACGCGTCCGGCGATGGTGATGAGGCCAGTCCCGTCGAGGCACGCGAGCAGCAAAATAATCCAACAACTCCGGAACCGGCAGCGGCGGCCATTCCGTCGGCCCCAAACGCTCCTACCGTTGAATTTGGCGGCGGGCCCGCCATCACCGTACCGAGCCTCGCCGGACAGAGCGTCCGAGGCGTAACCGAGGCCTGTTCCAAACTGGGACTGACCCCGGTCCTCGTTGGAACTGGGGTTGCATTGGAACAGTCACCCGATGCCGGCGTTCGCGTGAATCGCGGCACGCGTATCGTGGTGCGCTTCGGCCGCCCGGGCAAATACGTTCCGGCCGATGCACGGGAGCGCGGGAATTGAGAGCCATGGCGAAAGACCGGCACGAACTAAGTGAACCTCCGTCGAAGGCAGTGCAGAAATCGCCGGGCGTCAAGCTGCGCGAAATTCTGGATGGTGTGGCCACGGCCGCGATCGCGGGTTCTCTCGACGCGGAAATCCGCTCGGTGGTTTGCGACAGCCGCAAGGCGCAGCCCGGCTCGCTGTTTTTCGCGCTGCACGGCACGAAAGCCGACGGCAATCGCTTTATTTCCGATGCCATTGAACGCGGCGCGACAGCCGTGGCGAGCGAAGATGCGCGGCCCAACGACGCGCCGCGCAGCGTCATCTGGGTGCAACTGAAACAAGACACGGCGCGCCGCGGCCTGGCTTCCGCCGCCGCGAATTTTTTCCATCACCCTGCCAGCGGGCTGAAACTCGTAGGAATCACCGGGACAAATGGCAAGACTACGGTTTCGTTCCTGGTGGATTCCATCCTGCGCGCTGCCGGACACACCACGGGCCTGATCGGCACAACCGGCTACACCACGCCGCGCGGTCCGCGCAAAGCGGTGAATACAACTCCGGAATCCGTGGATCTACAGGAAATGTTCGCCGAGGTGCGCGATGCGGGCGGCACTGCCGTGGTGCTGGAGACCAGTTCGCATGCGCTGGCCATGGATCGCTTGTGGGGATGCAAATTCGCCGCCGCGATCTTTACCAATCTCACCCACGACCATCTGAATTTTCATAAGACGATGGAAGCCTATTTCGACGCCAAGCGCCGCCTGTTTGAGGGAACCGGCGCCGGCGCTCCGCTTGTTTCCATCGTCAATATCGATGATTCGTACGGGAAGCTTCTTGCACACGATCTCAGCAAGAGCGGCCAGCGCGTGATGACTTACGGTCTGAGTGAGCCGGCACAAATCACCGCAAAAAGATTCTCGCTGGGGTTCCACGGACTCGACTTCATCGCGCAAACTCCTGCCGGCCCGGTGCGAGTAGTCTCGACCCTCGTCGGACGCGTGAACGTTTACAACATTCTCGCCGCCATCGGCGCCGCTCTCGCTCTCGATACACCGATTCCGCAAATTGAGGCCGGCATCCGCAACCTGATAGCCGTGCCCGGGCGCTTCGAGCAAATCGACGAGGGCCAGCCCTTCCACGTCGCCGTGGATTACGCGCACGCCGACGATGCTGTCCGCAATCTGCTGCAAGCAGCCCGCGAATTGACACCCAACGGCCGGGTTCTGATCCTCTTCGGCGCGGGCGGTGAACGCGATCGCTCCACGCGCCCGCTGATGGGCGAAGCCGCCGGCTCGCTCGCCGATCTCGTTGTCCTGACAAGTGATAACCCCAGAAGTGAAGACCCGCTGCGAATAATCAATGACGTGGTGGTGGGATTGCAGAAAGTCAATGGGCAGTACCGAATTGAACCGGACCGGGAACGCGCCATTGACCTGATTTTTGAGGAAGCTAAGCCGGGAGACCTGGTTCTCCTGGCGGGAAAAGGCCATGAAAACTATCAGATCCTCGGCGACCGGACGTTTGAATTCGACGACCGGCAAATGGCGCGGAAAATCCTGCAGGCTCGCGGCTACAGCAAGGCTGCGAAGTAACGGCCACGAGACGGATTCGGCGCCAGTAAGGACGGTCGGAGGGCGTTATTCGGCCGGCCAAAGGCGCGGGCGCTGATTCTTAGGCGTCCCGGTTACGCGGTATAAGTCATTTCTCCTCAGGAGAATGACGATAGGCCCATTGGAGACGCGATGCGGTGGACGATGGAACAAGTGGCTGGCGCTCTGGGTGTCGCGCTGCCCGCGTCGCTCGACCCCCTGGCCCGGTTGGCCGGCGTCTCGATTGATTCTCGCACGGTACGTCCCGGGGAACTGTTCATCGCCATACGCGGACCGCGTCACGATGGACACGATTTTGTCGCTGAAGTTCTGGGGCGCGGTATTCCGGCTGCGGTCGTGGAAGGCGCTCGCCGGGAAGTTTATCCCGAGGCGATTCGCGGGCGGCTCTTCCCGGTCGAGGACACGCTCCAGGCGCTCGGGCAATTGGCGGCAGCCGTACTGCGCGAATGGCGCGAAGCAAAGGCCGAGCGGCGCGTGGCCGCCGTCGCGGGTTCGGTCGGAAAAACGACCACCAAGGAAATTCTGGCGGCGCTGCTGGGCTCGCGGCTCCGCGTACTGAAATCGACCGGCAATTTGAATAACGAATATGGTTTGCCGCTGACGTTGTTTCAGCTCGACGACGAGCACGAAGCTGTGGTCGTGGAGTTGGGGATGTCGCGGCGCGGCGAGCTGGCGCGGCTGACGCGGATTGTCGCGCCCGATGTGGGCGTGGTGACGCGCGTGGCCGTCGAGCATCTCGAATTTTTTGCTTCGATTGATGAAATTGCGCTCGCAGAACGGGAATTGATCGAGCAGCTTCCCCGCCGCGGCGCGCGGGTCGCGCGCGAGGGCCATGGCTCGAGCGGCGATGCGGCGGTTGCGGTGCTCAATGCCGATGACGAGCGCGTGGCGCACTTCGGCGAAATTGCGCCGGGACGCGTGATTACTTTCGGCACCAGCTTCAAGGCGGAATTTCGCGCCGCGAATATTGAAGATCGCGGCATCGACGGCACGACTTTCGATTTCGTCGCGCCTGAGGGAAGCGCGCAGCTCAAATTGCCATTGATCGGCGCTCACAATGTGATGAACGCGGTCGCCGCTTTGGCCGCCGCCAGCATTTGGGGCGTCGGCACCGAGGAAGCGGCGAAGGTGTTTCCGAAATTGCAGCCGGCCGACAAGCGCGGCGAAGTGGTGCGCTTCAAGCAAGGATTTGTAGTGATCAACGATTCCTACAATTCAAGCCCGACGGCGCTCGATGCTCTCGTCGATCTGCTCGCGCATTCCAGCGGCCATCAGCGCCGCATTCTGGCCGCCGGAGAAATGCTCGAGCTGGGCGCAACTTCCGCCGAACTGCATCGCGCCTGCGGGCGTCACGCAGCAGAAACTCACGCGGTAGATTGGATTATTGGCGTGCGCGGCGATGCGGCCGCACTGGTCGAAGCGGCCATCGAAGCCGGCCATCCCCGCGAGCAAACGAAATTTTTCGAGACATCCGAAGCAGCCGGCAAATTTCTCGCCTCCTTCATCACCCGCGGCGATCTGTTGCTTCTCAAAGGCTCGCGCGGCGTGAAAATGGAAACGATTCTCGAAGCGCTGCGCGCGCACCATGCGAATTCCGCATCGCAGCGCGATTCCAAATCCAAAGTCCCGCAACCCGCCGGCGGGTCCCGCAAGGGCCGGCGCTGAGATGCTTTACTACCTTTTCGTCTTCGTCCTGCGCCCGTATTTCAGCCCCTTCAATGTGTTCCGCTACATCACCGTGCGTACCGCGGTTGCCAGCCTCACGGCCATGATTCTCTCAGTGGTGCTCGAGCCGTGGGTGGTGAATCGCCTGCGCGCCATGCAAGTGAAGCAATTCATTCGCGCGGAAGGGCCGCAGCGCCATCAAGTGAAAGCCGGCACGCCAACGATGGGCGGCGTCCTGATCGTCGCGGCAATCGCCGTGCCCACGCTGCTGTGGGCCGATCTGCGCAATGGCTACGCCATGCTCGCCCTCGGCGCGACGATCGCTTTCGGCGTAATCGGCTTCGTGGACGATTACAACAAAGTCGTCCGCCGCCGCAATCTCGGCCTCACTCCCAAGGCCAAATTCACTTATCAAGTGCTGACCTGCGTCGCGGTGGGCGCCATTCTTCTGGCGCTGCAACAGCGCGGTCTGTACTCGACGCAGCTCAGCGTCCCGTTTTTCAAAAAGCTGCATCCCGATCTCGTGATTCGCTCGCTGCTGACGCACCACGTGTCTGGCTGCTGGCGTTCGTGCCCTTTGTGTTTTTTCTGGTGCTGGTAATCGTGGGCTGCTCGAACGCCGTCAATCTCACCGATGGCCTCGATGGCCTGGCCATCGGCTGCACGCTGGTGGCTTCGGGCGCGCTCACCGTGCTCACCTACATTGCCAGCAATGCCCGTTTCTCGGAGTATCTCGACATCCAGCACATTCCCGACGCCGGAGAATTGACCATTTTCTGCGGCTCGCTGCTCGGCGCCTCGCTCGGCTTTCTTTGGTACAACGCGCACCCCGCTGAACTTTTTATGGGCGATGTGGGCTCGCTGGCGATTGGCGGTGCGATCGGCACGGTAGCCGTAATCATCAAACAGGAAATCTTGCTGCTATCAGTGGGCGGCGTGTTCGTGCTCGAAGCGCTTTCGGTGATCTTGCAAGTGGCGTCCTTCAAACTCACCGGCAAACGTATTTTTCGCATGGCCCCGCTGCATCACCATTTCGAGCTCCTGGGCTGGAGCGAATCGAAAATCATCGTCCGTTTTTGGATTGTGGCATTCGTGTTTGCGCTGTTTTCGCTGACCACTTTGAAACTGAGGTAAGAAAATTGCGGCCAGGAATCGAACTAAATGACAGGCGCGTACTAATTGTTGGACTGGCGCGCACCGGCATCGCCTCGGCGCTTTTCTGCGCCGCGCGCGGCGCACGCGTCACAGCCACCGACGAGCAACCGGAATCGAAATTCGCCGAGGCCGCCGCAAAACTCCGCGCCGCAGGCGTAGCTCTCGAGCTGGGCGCTCACGCTTCCGAAACTTTCGAAGCGCAGGATTTAATCGTTCTCAGCCCCGGTGTCCCCGCGGATCTTCCGGCGCTGAGCGCCGCGCGCGCGAATGGTATTCCAGTCTGGAGCGAAATCGAGCTCGCTTGGCGCTTTCTCCGCGGCCGCCTCATTGCGGTAACCGGCTCAAACGGCAAAACCACCACGACTTCGCTAATCGGTCACATCCTCAAATCCGCAGGAATCTCGACGGTCGTCGGCGGCAATATCGGCACTCCGTTGATATCTCTGATCGATTCGACCGACGATTCCACCTTCACCGTCGCCGAAGTCAGCAGCTTCCAACTCGAAACCATCGAAGCTTTCCGCCCCGACATCGCTCTGCTCCTCAATCTCACTCCCGATCATCTCGATCGCCATCATTCCTTCCCGGAATACGTTCGCGCCAAGCTGCGCATCTTCGAAAATCAACGCGAGCGCGACACCGCCATTCTCAACGCCGACGATCCCGAACTCTTGCAGCGCATGCCCGCAAAACCTGGCGTTTACTGGTTCAGCCGCCAGAAGCACGTCTCCGCCGGTGCCTACGTGCGCGACGCCCAAATCATCGTCCGCGATCACGGCGATGAAGAAATCATCCTGCGCCGCGACCAAATTCCCCTGCGCGGCGAGCACAATCTCGAAAATGTCCTCGCCGCATCGATTGCCACGTGGCTCGCGGGCGCCGAACCCACCGCCATCGCCGAAGGCATCCGCACTTTCCCCGGCGTCGAGCATCGCATCGAATTTGTCGCCGAAGTCCGCGGCGTAAAGTTTTTCAACGATTCGAAAGCCACCAACGTGGACGCCACGCTCAAAGCCATCGCCGCCTTTGATTCACCGCTGCTGATCATTCTCGGCGGCAAAGACAAAGGCAGCCCCTACACGCCGCTGCGCGAGCCGCTCAAAGCCTATACGCGCGCCGCGTTCTTAATTGGCGCCGCCGCCGAAAAAATCGCCGCCGAAATCGAAGGTGCCGTCCCGCTCGTCCCCGCCGAAACGCTCGACAACGCGGTGCGCATGGCGTTTGAGCAAGCCGATCCCGGCGACACGATTCTTCTCGCCCCTGCCTGCTCCAGCTTCGATCAATTCGAAAATTACGAGCAGCGCGGCCGCGAATTCAAACGCCTGGTCGCCGAGCTGGCAAAGCACAATGGCCAGGCCGCAGGCGCATCCACCCAGTCCCGCTAGCGAGGAAACGCATACAAGATGCCGCGCACTCTACAAATCGATCGCAAGCTGCTCTGGGCCACGCTGGCTCTTTGCCTGCTCGGCACGGTAATGGTCTTCAGCGCCTCGGCGGTGGTTACGCACGAACTCGGCGGCAGCGGCTATTCGTTCTTCATCCGCCAGGTCCTCTGCATGCTCCTCGGCATCGGCGGAATGTTCGCGCTGATGAATTTCGATTACCGCAGGCTGCGCCAGCCGCGCGTGATTTTCATCTTGCTCGGAGTCGTGCTGCTGCTCCTGATCTGCGTCCTGTTTCTCGATCGTTCGCACGCCACGCACCGCTGGTTCCGTCTCGGCCCGGCCAGTTTTCAACCCTCCGAATTCGCAAAGATTGCTGTCGTTCTGTATTTGGCCTGGTTCCTGGAACTGCGCAAACCGTGGCATTCGCGCAGCACGACGTTCGACATCAACGACCCGATGCATTCGCTTCTCCCCGCGCTCGCCCCGGTCCTCGTCATGGCCGGCCTGATTCTCCTTGAGCCCGACATGGGCACCGCCTGCATGCTCCTGCTCATCGCGCTAACAATGCTGTTCGTCGCCGGCCTTTCGCTGCGCTATCTGGGCGGCGCCGTTCTAGCCGCGATCCCCGTCCTGTATCTGCTCATCGTTCGCGTGCCCTACCGCTATCACCGTCTGATGTCCTTCCGGCATCCCGAAGCCGACTCGCAGGGCTACGGCTTCCAACTTCTGCAATCGCTGATCGCGGTAGGCTCAGGAGGCTTGACCGGCGTCGGCCTGATGGAGAGCAAGCAGAAGCTCTTCTATCTTCCCGAGCCCAGCACCGATTTCATTTACGCTGTCCTGGCCGAAGAGCTCGGCTTCATCGGCGCAGTTTCCGTCGTAGCGCTGTTCGCATTTTGGGGCTGGCGCGCCTTCCGCGCCGCGATTCAGGCCCCCGACGCTTTCGGCCGATATCTCGGCCTGGGCATCACCACGATGATCGTCGGCCAGGCATTGATCAATCTCAGCGTCGTGCTGGGCTTGACGCCCACCAAAGGCATTCCGCTCCCTTTCATCAGCTACGGCGGTTCGAGTTTGCTGGTGATGCTCTTGGCCACAGGCGTGCTCCTCAATATCAGCCAGCACGCGCAGCCCGAGGAGTGAACGACGCGCCCCGGCCGCGCGACGCAAGGAGCGCGCCACGATCAACGATTCGATGAAGTTGCTCATCGCCGGAGGCGGCACCGGCGGCCACGTGTTTCCGGCCATCGCGGTCGCGCGCGAATGGCTGCGGCGCGCCGATCCCGGAGCGCCGCCAACGGCCGCTGTGGAACTGAAGAAGAGAGAAGTCGTGATCGTAGGAACACAACACGGATTGGAAGCCAGACTGGTACCCGATGCCGGCCTGCCGTTTGCCACGATCCGCGTCGCGGGCCTGAAAGGCATCGGCGGCTCGAAGCTGCTGAAGAACGCTGCGATGCTGCCGCGCAGCGCCTGGGATTCCGAACGCCTGCTGCGCAAATACCGCTTCGCCGCAGCCTTTGGCGTCGGCGGCTACGCTTCCGGCCCCATGATGCTGATGGCCTCGCTACATGGCATCCCGACGGTGATCTTCGAGCCCAATATCGAGCCTGGCTTCACCAATCGCGCCCTGGCCCGCTTTGCAACCCGCGTCGCCACCGGCTTTGAAGAGACCGCCCACCGCTGGGGCAAAAAAGCCGTCGTAACCGGCATCCCTGTCCGGCGCGAGTTCTTCGCCGCGCCCCGCCGCGAGCACACCCCGCCGCTCCGCATCTTGATCACCGGAGGCAGTCGCGGCGCTCTGCCCATCAATCGCTGCGTCGTTGACTCCCTCGACCGCCTGGCCGCGCGAAAAAACCAGCTTTTCATCGTGCATCAGACCGGTGAACGTGACTATAATGCCGTTCGCGTTGCTTATGCGCGCCGGGAACTCATCGCGGAGGTCAGCCCCTTCATCGAGAATATGGCGGAGCAGTTTGCCCAGGCAGACGTAATCGTCTGCCGCGCGGGCGCAATCACCGTCGCGGAAATCACTGCCGCTGGACGCGCCGCCATCTTCATCCCTTTCGCCGCCGCAACAGACGCACACCAATTGCGCAATGCGCGGGCCATGGAAGCGGCCGGCGCGGCGCGGGTGCTCCCGCAGGATGAGTTGACTCCGGAGCGCCTCACAACGGAAATTTTTTCTCTCCTGGACCAGCCCCAGAAGATCAACGAACTCGAGCAGTCCGCCCGCGCCCTCGCCCGTCCGCGCGCCGTCGAGGACATCGTGGATTTGCTCGAAGGGGTGGCGCGGCCATGATGGTCACGTTCCGCAATTTCCAGCGCATTCATCTGGTCGGCATTGGCGGTAGCGGCATGAGCGGCATCGCCGAAGTATTGCTCTCCAGCGGTTACGCCGTCTCCGGCTCAGATACCAAGCTTTCGCACGTCACGACTCACCTCGAGAAGCTCGGCGCGAAAATTTTTGAAGGGCACAGTGCCGCTAACGTCCACGGCGCGCACGTGGTCGTCATTTCATCCGCGGTGAAGCCCGACAACATCGAAATCGTCGAAGCGCATCGCATGAAAATTCCGGTCATCCCGCGCGCCGAAATGCTCGCGGAGTTGATGCGCCTCAAATACGGCATTGCCGTCGCAGGCGCTCACGGAAAAACCACCACCACATCCATGACCGCCTCGGTCCTCGCTGCCGCCGGTCTCGATCCCACCTTCGTCGTTGGCGGGCGCGTCAATCACGCTGGCTCCAACGCCCGCGTCGGCCAGGGCGAATATATCGTCGTCGAGGCCGACGAAAGCGATCGCTCCTTCCTGCTTCTCGCGCCGGTGATCGCTGTCGTCACCACCATCGATCGCGAGCACCTCGATCACTATTCCTCCCTCGATGAAATTCAGCAGACCTTCCTGCAATTCGTCAATCGCGTTCCATTTTATGGCGCCGTCGTGCTCTGCCTCGATGAGCCCAACGTCCAGGCCATCCTTCCCGACGTGAAGCGCCCCATCATCACCTATGGCACTTCCAGCCAGGCCGATCTGGTCATCCAGGACGTCAAGCTCGAAGGTTTCGGCAGCCGTTTCCATCTGGCCTATCACGGCGAAGATCTGGGCGAATTCCAATTGCACTCGCCGCCCGGCATTCACAATGTCCGCAACGCGGCAGCGGCCGCAGCGGTAGCGCTAGCTCTGAATGTGCCCGCCGAACTCATTCGCCAGGGCCTCGAAAAATTCGGCGGTGTAGGACGTCGCTTCGAAGTCAAAGGCGTTCATAACGGCATCACGCTGATCGATGATTACGGCCATCATCCCGCCGAAATTCGCGCCACTCTCGATGCCGCGCGCGGCTGCGCTTTCAAGCGCCTCCTGGTCATCTTTCAACCGCATCGCTATTCGCGCACTCAGCATCTCTGGGACGAATTTCGCCAGGCCTTCAACCAGGCCGATATTCTGATCGTCACGGATATCTACGCGGCCGGCGAAGCGCCCGTCGAGAACATCAACGGCGAGAATCTGGCCATGGCCATCAGCTCCGCCGGGCACAAAAATGTCATCTACGCCCCCAATATGCAGACGGGCGTCGAGTTTTTGCTGCGCGAAGCAAAGCCCGGCGACGCCGTTCTCGCCATCGGCGCGGGCAGCGTGGGCCGCTCGCTCGATCAGCTCTCTGTACTGATCGGCGCGCAATTGCCGGAGCCGGAGCCCCATGCGCATTAGCGACAAGCCCATCGCCGCGCGCCTCGCCGCTCTCGGCGTCGAGCTGCGCCCGGATGTCTCATTGCAGGAGCTGACGTCGCTAGGCATCGGGGGCATCACCGATCTGTTGCTGATTCGCCGCTACGACGCTCTGCCCGAAGTGATGCGCGAACTCAAGAACGATGGCATCCCCTACAAATTCCTCGGCGGCGGCACCAATGTCCTCGTAGCCGATGGCGAATTGCCCTGGGTCATGCTGCATCTGCCCGCCGCCAAGCCCGGCGTGCGCATCGAAGGCCACTCTGCGTTCGTTGATGCCGCTGCTGATCTCGGCGGCATGGTCACCTTCTGCGCCAAAAATAATCTCGGCGGCATGGAAGGTCTCATTGGCGTTCCGGGCAGCGTGGGCGGCGCTCTGCGCATGAACGCCGGCGCTTATGGCACGCAAATCGGCAGCTACGTCCGCGAAGTGGAAGTCTATCGCGCCGCCAGCGGCAGCAACGAAATCGCCCGCGGCGAAGATATCCACTTCGACTATCGCCACACGTCTTTCGGTCCGGATGACGTCATGCTGCGCGTCAAACTCGAACTTCCGCCCAAGCCCTACGAAGAAATCGTGGCCGGCATTCGCGTCTGCAATGAAAAACGCCGCGCCAGCCAACCGCTCAATCAAAAAAGCGCCGGCTGCATCTTCAAAAATCCGCCGGGCGCATCCGCCGGCCGCATGATCGACGAGTTGGGCCTGAAAAAGCTCCGCGTCGGCGATGCCATGGTCAGCGATCGCCACGCCAATTTCTTCGTCAACGCCGGTCAGGCCACTTGCGACGACATGCTGCGCCTGATCGATCAAGTCCGCGAGCGCGTGAAGGAAAATTTCAAAGTCGATCTCGAGAACGAGGTGATCCTCTGGAGAAATTGAAGTCCATGGACGCGGAAGCCTTCCCTCAGGAAGTCCTCGCCGAGGATGAGCCGCGCTATCTCCGCCGCCAGAAGCCGGTGGAAATTCGCCGCCGCAAATTCGGCAAGAAGGCCTGGAAGAGCTATCTGCGCATCACCTTCGCCGTAGGCGCCACGCTGGCGGTGGCCACGGCTATCTACGCCGTGGGCGCTTTTCTGCTCGTTTCCCCGCAAATGTCCCTCGAACATCCCGACCAGGTTGCTCTTGCCGGAAATCATTACGTCACCCGCGACAATGTTCTCGAGATTTTCGTCCGCGATCACGGCCGCAGCGTTCTGCTCATCCCGCTCGACGCGCGCCGCAAGCAAATCGAATCGCTCCCGTGGGTCGAGCGCGCCGTGGTTCGCCGCGCGCTCCCCAATCGCCTGCAAGTGGAAATCGTCGAGCGCACGCCCATCGCTTTCCTGCGCGATGCTGGCGACCTCGCGCTGATTGACGTCCACGGCGTAATCCTCGATCGTCCCGTCGAAGGCAATTTCCATTTTCCCGTCGTCACCGGCATCCAGCCCGGCCTCCCTGCCGACGAGCGCGAACGCCGCATGCAGCTCTTCAGCGGCTTCCTGCAGCAGATCAATGCCGCGCGCGCCGGCGCCGGCGACTTCGTCAGCGAAGTCGATCTCTCCGATGCCAAGAATGTGCGCGTCACGCTCGACGGTCTGCCTCCCAACGGCGGCCCGGCCCTCTGGCCCGCCAGCAGCGGCCCGCTCGTCGTCGATTTCGGCGATCACGATTTCGAAAGCCGTTTCCAGACTCTGCTGAAAAACATCATGCAATGGCGCATCAGCGCAGGCCGCATCGAATCCATCGATCTGCGCTTCGATGGCGAAGCCGTCGTGAACCCGGGCCTGAGCGCCGGCACGAATCCGCCGCAACCCGCTCCACAGCCAAAGCCAACCCCAGCCGCCGCCACAAAAAACAAACCTTCGCCTCCGTTGGCAACACAAAGGTTGCCAACCCAGATAAAACCAACCGCCAAGGCGGCAACATACGCAAAGTCGAGCGCAAAGCCGAGTTCTGCGAGCACGAGGCCGAGCCCCGTCGCGAAATCCAGTCCGAAATCAAACGCAAGCGCAAAGGGCAGTGCAGGAAAGCCCGCAAAATCGAAAGCGAAGGCCAGAGCAACATGATCAGCAATTTCCGCAGCGCTTTTCGTAGGGGCGGGGCTTCAGTCCCGCCCGCCGTTCGGCCCTGTCTGACGGGCCGCGATCAAGCCCAAGCACCACGCCGCAAACAAAGCAACGCCATCGTAGGGGCGGGGCTTGCTCCGCCCTCCTCGGCCGACCGAATGCCGACAATTTCGCCATCCATCGGAGCCAAAATTTGAACAAGAAAGACCGCCAAATCGTAGCCCTGGACATCGGCAGCACCAAAACCTGCGCCCTGGTAGCCGAACAGGAAGAGAATTCCGCCGCCGTAAAATTCGTAGCCCTGGGCGCCGCCGAATCCAAAGGCTGGCGCAAAGGCCAAATCGTAAATCTCGATCTGGCCGTAAGCAGCATCCGCCACGCCGTAGAAGAAGCCGAAGGCCTGGTAGGCATGCCGCTGGAATCCGCAGTAGTAGGCGTAGCCGGCGGTCACGTCCGCGGCGTTAACAGCCGCGGCGGCATAACTCTCGGCCAGCGTCCCCGCGACGTCCAAAAGGACGACGTCCGCCGCGCCGTAGAAGCCGCCCGCAACATCAGCCTCCCGGAAGATCGCGAAGTCCTGCACGTCCTCCCGCAGGAATTTTTCCTCGATCGCCAGGACAGCATTCGCGACGCCATCGGCATGGTCGGCCAGCGCCTGGAATCCAACGTCCACATCGTCACCGCCTCCAGCACGGCCACGCAAAATATAGTCACCGCCGTAAATCGCGCCGGCGTAGTAGTCAGCGACACGGTTCTCGAGCCGCTAGCCTCCGCCGAAGCCTGCCTCACGCAAGACGAGCGCGAACTCGGCGCCTGCCTCCTCGATATCGGCGGAGGCACCACCGAGCTGATCTCCTACAGCGCCGGCGTAGTCCGCCACACCGCCGCGATCCCCGTCGGCGGCGATCATTTCACCAACGATCTCGCCGTAGGCCTGCGCACGCCCATTCCCGAAGCAGAAAAAATCAAGCGCGACTACGCCGTAGCCATGCGCGAAATGCTGGATCAGGATCGCCCCATCGAAATCGCCAGCGTAGGCGACCGCCCGCCGCGCACGGTTTTCTCTCGCATGCTCGCGGAAATCACCGAAGCCCGCGCCCAGGAATTGTTCTCGCTGATCCAAGACGAGCTGCGCCGCGCCGGTCTCGATTCGCAAATTCCCGCCGGCTTGGTGCTCACCGGAGGCGGTGCCCGCCTGCGCGGCCTGGCCGAGCTGGCCGAAAAAATATTCTCGATGCCCATCCGCGTCTCCCTGCCGCGCGGCTTGGCGGGCATCAGCGAAGAAGTTTCTCAGCCCGAATACTCGACCGCCGTCGGCCTGGTTCTCTACGCCGCGCGCACCCGCCGCGTCGCAGGCGCCAAGCCCTCCGGCTGGACGGGAAAACTGAAAGCGCTGTTCGCAGGACAAACAAATTGAGCACGTTGCGAGGCCATTTGCAGACGTTATCGTCCCGCCACTGTCGTGGATGTTGTCATCCGCGCAACGCAGTGAGGGATCTCATTTTGCTTCCGCTGACGCTGCGGCGAGCATCGCAACCTGCAAGTAATCCGAGGGGGTCGGATGGCAAAGATAACTTGGGGAGGCAGTATGACGTCCACGTCGAAAGAATCAGTCATGAAGGAGTCCGCACTGCGCGTCTCATTCGCTGAAGAGCCGGCGAATGGCGCGAAAATCAAAGTCATCGGAGTCGGCGGCGGCGGCACCAACGCCGTCAACCGCATGATCCGCGCCAAGCTCGAAGGCGTGGAATTTATCGCCGCCAATACCGACATGCAGGCGCTAAAGCTCTCGCAAGCGCCCGTAAAGCTGCAAATGGGCGCCAAGCTAACCAAGGGACTCGGCGCCGGCGCTAATCCCGAGGTCGGCCGCAAAGCCGCGCTCGAGGACACCGATAAAATCCTCGAAGCCCTCGACGGCGCCGACATGGTCTTCGTCACCGCAGGTCTAGGCGGAGGCACCGGCAGCGGCGCCGCGCCCGTAGTAGCCAATCTCGCCAGCGAGCTGGGCGCGCTCACCGTCGCCGTAGTCACCAAGCCCTTCGCCTTCGAAGGCAAGCGCCGCCTGCAGCAAGCCGAGCAATCTCTGGGCGAGCTGGTCGGCAGCGTGGACACGGTAATCGTTATTCCCAACGAGCGCCTGATGGAATGCGTCGAGCATGGCACCAGCTTCTTCGAAGCCTTCCGCATCGCCGACGACATCCTGCGCCAGGCCGTCCAAGGCATCAGCGACATCATCACCATTCCCGGCATCATCAATCGCGATTTCGCCGACGTGAAAACCATCATGTCCGGCCAGGGCTACGCCGTAATGGGCACGGCCATAGCCTCAGGCTCCAATCGCGCGGTAGATGCCGCCAATCGCGCCATCAATAGCCCGCTGCTGGAAGACAATTGCATCCAGGGCGCGCAAGGCATCCTCATCAACGTAACCGGCTCCTCCACGCTGAGCCTCCACGAAGTCCACGAGGCCTCGTCCATAATCCAGAAAGCCGCCCACGAAAATGCCAACATCATTTTCGGCGCCGTGCAGGACGACAACATGAAGGAATCGGTAAAAATCACGGTAATCGCCGCGGGCTTCCGCGAGGTAGCGCAGCGCAAAACGCACACGCGCCCGTCCTACCTCCCGAAAACATGGAAGTCAGCCCGCGAGCAGGATCATCAGGACGTCCCAGCCCAGGTAGCCAGAAACGTCTCCGAGGTAATCCACGAAGTCCCGGTAGACGACCTGGACGTCCCAACATTCCTGCGCCGCCAGGCCCAAAAAGCCGGCTAGCAAGCGCTCGTCAATTTACATTTTGGAGATAAGCAGCGCGTCCCGTAACGCCGGCTGCCAGCCGGCGTTTTTCCACCGGGTGGCGCGATGGAAAATCGCCAGCAAGCTGCCGGCGCTGCGAACAATCAACAGTCGTCGTATTTGCCTTTCGGCCGTAGGGGCGCCGCTCGCTGCGCCCGCCCGATGCAATAGCGCTACAAACGTTGCCATCAACCGCCGCGTCCCGCACTCGGTAGCGCCGGCGTCCCTGCCGGCATCCGGCGAAGAACAAAACCCCTAACAACTCGCATCAACCGCGGACCTCAATGCCGCCACCATTGCCTTCCGTCCGTAGGGGCGCCGCTCGTTTACCCTGAGCCTCGACGAAGGGCTGTGCCCGTCCCAACCAATCGCTCCGTAACGCCCGCCATCAACCCGTCGCGTCCCGCCCGCCGTACCGCCGGCGTCCCTGCCGGCTCTTCTCCGCGCCTGTACCTCGGCCCAGCCACAAGGCGCTACACTCAAAACGTGCCGCCCTCAATCCGCATCCCCACCGAAATCCTCACCGCCCTCCTGACTCACGCCCGCGCCAACTCCCCCAACGAATCCTGCGGCCTGCTCGCCGGCCGCGACTCCACGATCACAATTTTCTACCCAACCGCAAACGCCTCGCCGACGCCCAAAACAAACTACGAAATCGCTCCGCGCGACCTCTTCCAAATCATCCGCGAACTCCGCAAAAACAATCTCGAACTCCTGGCCATCTATCACTCCCATCCCACAACCGAAAACAAGCCCTCGCCCACAGACATCGCCACCGCCTACTACCCCGACACCCCCTACATAATCGTCGCGCCGCAACCCACCGCCCCAAATCCCATCCGCGCCTTCCAAATCCGCTCCAACCAATTCTCCGAACTCTCCATCGAACCAATGTCCGACTGATAGTGAAATCATTAAGTCGCTCACACAGAACTAGCCCACGAGGCAAAACCGATGCGAGTACGCAGGCACCTACCTCAAGTGCTGCTGCTGGCCTTCCTGGCTGCCGCACCGGCTCTGCATGCCAAGCTCATGCAGCATTTTTCAATAGAAGCCGCCTGGGACGCGTCGAATGTTGTTGTAGTACGGGAATCGAACCGCGCAGGGCGATTCGAAGTTGTCACTTCCTGGAAAGGCGATCTCGCTCGCGGATCGATCGTCGACGTGCCTGCGTTGGAACTGCTGCAATCGCAGCCTGACCTCCGGCTGCCCGGTCCAAAAGCGCCAGGTCCGCAGGATTTGTCTCTCGTGCTTTTCTTGCGGCAGCAATCTCCGGTTCAAGCGAATCACCCGCGATGGGTTCCCGCAAGTTCCGACATGAGAATTTCATTCGTATGGCTGCAAAGTTCGAGAGTGTATTGTTTTTTTCATGATTTTAGTCTCAGCGATTTGGAACTGCAGGACTGTGGGATGAGCATCACCATGTGGTTCAGCGTCCGCAACCTGCTCTATCAGCAGTCGCAATTCGAAACGGCACTCCAAATTCCCGACAAGGCTGCCAGAGCGGAGGAGCTCGCACCTTTCGTCGCGTCAGAATATCGGACCGCGACGTCTGCTGCGTTTGAGGAGTTGCAGAACTGTGGGCCGGATGGCGTACCCACGGTCGTCGCAATCTTGAATGATCCAGCGCTTCTCGATCGGCACGAGGCGGCAATCAAGATTCTTGTCGCGCTGGAAGGTCAGCGAGCCGGACCCGAACTTGCCGCGCTCCTCGAGTCCGATGTTCGCTTCTGGACTGCTGTTGGTCCGACGCTCAAAACAGGATGGTTGCTCCAAGATGCCAGGCCCGATAACTACTTGCGGCAGCATGGCCTGCGCACGATGAGCATCGTTCGCGCGCTGGCTGACATCCGATATTCGGGCGCGAGAAAAGGCGTAGCCGCGCTTCGCGATGTCTGGCAATCTCTCCCAGCTTCGTACACCGAGGACGACAAAAGGCAGGCGATCGAGGAACTCGACAAGTTGCTGAGCCGATTGCCTTCTGATTAAGGCGGTCGCCGCCATGTCAGTCGCTCAACCGCCCTAAAGTACGCCTTCCAGATTCGCTCAGCCTAGGTCTTCGAGTTCACAATCGAAACACTTCAGAAGAGTGCTACAGCCGGGAAGACTGATTGACAGCACAAGCAGCAAGGCACAGCATCTGCGCAGAGAAATTCACTTACGCCTAACTGGAAAAAGCCGCGCCATACAGCTAGACTGCCTATATCGCTGCAATCCTTGCCGAGGGCTTAAGCATGAAGCTCCTCCAAGCTGCCTGCCTCGCATTATTCGTCCCGCTCTCGTTGTTTGCTCGCTGCGGTGAATTCATTTTCGCCCAGCCCCGCAACCAGAGTTCTGCCCGGTCTGTACCGGTAGCAGCCCTCGCATTCTATGCGGGGGAAGGAGCGCTTCAGCGCTCCGGAATAGCTGCGCTACAACGATGCGCTTTAGCGCTGGCTCCCTTACCCGGCCCACCAAGAGCGCCATCGCGCCTAATCGCGCGACGGATTACTTAAGATTCCCGCTCAAAGGCACGCGCTCCGTCCAGTCTCTACGTATTACCACGTTGAGTACTATTGACAGGTACGCCATCCGTCGCTATTTTGCCGCCAAATGCGAACGCAACCATCTCAATTCCCGGTCCAAAATGAGAATCCGCCCCTATTTTCATCGCTCTCGTCTCAATTTTTAACCGGAACTCAGATTCAAGCAGAACTCGATCTAACTCAATGAAAACAAAGCACCGAGGTCATTTCTAACCGGGAAAAAATCGACCCCCCTGGAGGTACTCAATGTGCCGCGCCGGCAGCTTGAATGGCGGCTTCGGCTTCTTCCAGGCGGTGCAGATAGAGGGGAAACTGTCCGGCCAGATCGGCCACCTCAGCACGGATGCGCTGCTCGGTGGCGGCGTCGCCAAGATTGGAAAGCAATTCGGCGATCCACCCGGCGATGCGATCCATCTCCGGCTCGCGCATCCCGCGTGTGGTAACCGCCGGAGTGCCGACGCGGATTCCGCCGGCCTTCATCGGTGGCAGTGGGTCGAAGGGGATGGAATTCTTGTTAATGGTGATGCCAGCCCGGTCAAACGCCGGCTGCGCGGCGCTGCCCGTCAGGCCGCGCGCGTTGACGTCGATCAGGAAGAGATGATTATCGGTGCCGCCGCTGACCACGCGGAGGCCGCGCTTCATGACGCCCGCCGCCAAAGCTTTGGCATTCGCCACGATCTGCTTGCCGTACTCGTGGAATTCCGGCTGCGCCGCTTCGCGCAGGCAGATCGCCTTGGCAGCGATGATGTGCATCAACGGGCCACCTTGGATTCCAGGGAACGTGATGCGATCGAGCTCCTTCGCGAATTTTTCGCGGCAGAGAACCAGCCCGCCGCGCGGCCCGCGCAAAGTCTTGTGCGTCGTAGTAGAGACGAAATCGGCGTGCGGCACCGGGCTGGGATGAACTCCCGCAGCAACCAGCCCCGCAATGTGTGCCATATCCACGAACAGCAGCGCCCCGATGGACTGCGCGATTTTGGCCATGCGCTCGAAATCGATGATCCGCGAGTAAGCGCTCGCGCCCACCACCACCATTTTCGGCCGGTGCTCTTGCGCCAGGCGATCGAGTTCGTCGTAATCGATCGTCTCGGTATCTTTAGTCACGCCGTAGGCCACGAAATTGTACGTCTTGCCGGAAAAATTCAGCGGATGCCCATGCGTGAGATGGCCGCCGTGCGCCAGATTCATTCCCAGCACCGTGTCGCCGGGCTGCAGCGCAGTCATGTAAACCGCGATGTTGGCCTGCGTGCCGGAATGTGGCTGCACGTTGGCGTGATCGGCGCCGAACAGCGCTTTCGCGCGATTGATCGCCAGCTGTTCAGCCACGTCCACAAATTCGCAGCCGCCGTAGTAGCGCTTGCCCGGATAGCCTTCGGCGTATTTGTTGGTGAGCACCGAGCCCATCGCTTCCATCACCGCTTCGGAAACGCAATTCTCGGAGGGAATCAGTTCCAGGCTGGTGGATTGGCGGCGAATTTCTTCGCGCAGCACCGCGGCGATTTCAGGATCCGCTTCCGCCAGCGACAAACTCATGCGGCGCGATTCAGCAGTTTCGTTGCGTGAGGTGGGCATAGTGTGCTCGCGTTCAGGATTTGGCGGCGTTCTTGGAAGTCACGCCGTGAGTATACGACTGATCCATCTCCGAGATTTTGTCGATGCGCCGCTGGTGCCGGCCACCCAGAAAGCGCGCTGCCAGAAAAACGCGCACCAGCTCGATAGCGCGGGAGTCTTCCAGAATGCGCGCGCCGAGAGCCAGCACGTTGGCGTCGTTGTGCTCGCGCGCAAGACGCGCCGTAGTTTCATTGAAGGCGTTGGCCGCGCGTACGCCCGGAACCTTGTCAGCGGCAATGGCCATGCCGATGCCCGTGCCGCAAGCAAGAATGCCGATGTCATCGCGGCCAGTGGAGACGCGTTCCGCCACCGCACGCGCAAAATCCGGGTAATCCACGGATTCTTCCGAGGACGTGCCCACGTCGTCGCAAACGTATCCATTTTCGGTCAGGAATTTTTTCACGATTTCTTTCAGGTGAAAGCCGGCGTGGTCGGCTCCGAGAGCGATGCGCGGCTTGGGGGCAGCCTCAGGCACCGCATCGCATTTTATCGGAGCCTTGAAGCAATGCAAACGGAGCGCAGAATGGGTGGCCGGGTGCGATTGGCCGGCGGGAACCAATTAACGAGGTCGTAAGACAGCTGTCGTGTTAACTTGTCAGTACGAGAAGGAGCGGTCTCTTCATGCCGAAGCGAAACTTCCCCGGATATCTGCCGTTCGTAATAGCGCTGGTTTTGCTTGGTGGCGCGATTCGTTTGGACTCGCGCGATCAAGCGCCAAAGGCTTCCGCACTGCGGGACGAACTCATCCGGTTGCAAAACGAGAGCGGGCTTTCGCTGGTGACGATCCAAGACAACAAAATCCGGGCTGTGTCATTTGCGGACCGAAAGCTGAAAGACGTGCGAGAAGTCGTGAAGCAGGGAGCTGCGCTGGAGGGCACGATCTCGGCTGACGGAATGGAGTTGGCCTTCCTTTATTGCGCGGAGCCCGGATTACAGCATCCCGAACCTAACGTCACAATGTGCGCTGGCAGACAGAATGTGGCCGTCGCTGCGGCCGACGGAACCGGCTTTCGCGAATTCCCGAACTTGAACTATGGCGGTCATCCCTGCTGGTCGTATGACGATGCGAAGATCGCCGGCATCTGGCAGGATCGAAGTCAGAATGCCGACCGGGTTGAGGGCTTGAAGATTGTGGATTTGAAATCGGGACATGTCGAGCCGGTTGATGGCATTGAAGCGTTCGCCACCAGCCAATGCTGGTCACCCGGTGGCACGCAGATCGTCTACACGTTGAACAAGGACCGCGGGATTCAGACCGTGCGTTTGTATGATCTGACGGAGAAAAAGTCGCACGATTTGGCTGACGGGGGAAATGCGACATGGTCTCCCGATGGGAAGTGGATTGCGTATTTGCACTGCCCTCCAGAATTGTATAACTGCGAGTATGACAAGATTCGTCCAGACGGAAATGAGCGCCAGCGGATTTTTGCCGCCGAGGTTGCGATCGGCGGGCTCTATTGGTCGCCCGACTCGAAGATGGCTGCGTACATCGGAGAGAACACGACCTCGGTTGACCCGCCGGCCGCGGAGCAAGGGCCGAATGAACTGCGTGTGAGACTGCTGGATAGTGGGGCAGAGGATTGGGTTGCGCATTTTTCCCAATCGGATTCGCCGTTTTTTCAATGGGCGAAAACCAGTGAGATGGCGCACTAATTATCTTATGGATGGCGATGCAGAACGTGGGTGGAAATATCCGGCCAGAATTCGCGAAAGACGTTCGTGAGTGCGTCGCGGCCGATCGCGTAGCCGTACTTCGTCGCCAGCGCGCCGAGCGTTCGCGACTTGCTGGGGTAGTAGGCTACGGAAATTCCCTGCGCCATGCCCCGGCCCAGCAGCTCGGAAATATTGAAGCTGTTGTTTCCCTTGTAATCAGGCGTGACGAACACGCGCGTGGCGGAGTAGAAGCCGCGTTTCCAGAAGCCGCCTTCGCCCATGGCGTAATAGCGCTCGTCCTGATGAAAGACTGTCGGCAGCGCGAAGATCACCAAATAATTGCCGTCGGTTTTGTCCAAGAGCCCGCGCCAATAATAACGGCCGTATCCTGCTACGCCCTTGCCCAGCTGCGCATGCGCATTCGTTCCTTCGGCCAAGAGCGAGGTGATGCCTACGAAAATGAACGCCGAGTAGTCGAAGCTGTTCTGCGTGGCGATCAGGAAGGATTGTTTCATTGTCGGCGGCGGAGGATGCGCTCCGGCGCTGACGGCGCGGAAGTTGGGCATCACGCCGAGGATGCGCTTCGGCTGCTCTTTGCCAGTCGGAGTCTGCTGATTCTCCGGTGGCTTGCTCTGCTCTGCGCTTTTTGTGTCCGGTTGCTGCGCGGCGGGATTCGTCGCCGCGGGATTCTGCGGCGGAGGATTTTGCTGCTGCTCTTGCAAATCAGCTGATGGGGATGGCGCGGGTTCAGTTGAAGCACCCGTAGCGGGAAGCCAACCTCGTTCCTGTGCTGGCAGGCCGGGCGCGAAAATGAAAAGCAGCGATAGCGGCACTAACGCGAGCAGAGCATTGCCAGGCTTGTGGCGAGGTTTTGCGATGGGTTTTCCTCTCAATGCTTTTGTCTCGCTGATTATCGCCTGTTCATGCGTCCGCCGAGCGTGCTGTGTTCTGAACATACTCGCAGGAATAAAGATGAGGATTGAACCTCAAAAGGTTCGCTGGCAGGAATTTGAGGCGGGAACGCCCGGGTTAGAAAGTGTCGGTAACGACCGTGGCGACTTTCTTGGCCAAGTCGTAGGTGGCGCGCAGATTTTCGCCGTAGAAGCGCACGTGGCCTTCGAGTTCTTTTTCGAGCAGCACTTTGCCGTCCGGCGAGGTGAACTGCACCTTCATTTTGATGGAGGTGGCGCCGGCTACGGTGGTGACTTCGCGTTCTTTTTGGCTGCCGGGCTTGAAGGCTTCGGGAATCATGTGAATGACGACGAGATCTTTGACGCTGGCTGCGTCTTTGTCGCCGGCGCGATAGACGTGCTCGAACTTTTTGGTCTTCTCGACTTCGCGGATCACGTTTTCGTACGTGCTGATGCGGAAGTCTTCAGGGACGACCAATCCTTGCGGCGGATCGACCGGCTGAATCTGGATGGCCGAGGCGGTGAGCTTCTGCGGCGCGGCGGCGGGTTGCGCCTGGGCATGCGCGCTAGTTGCGGCGAATCCGAGGACGAGAAGTGGCGCGCCCGCGAGCGCCAGGAACGAACGCGAGAGATTGCTGGGCTTGGCGGAGTTCATTACTTTTGCTCCTTCGGCGTAGTCTCGTCCTTGGGCGGCGCGGGCGCCTCGACGTGCTCTTGGACTTTGGCGCCTTGCGCGACGAGCTTGTTGCGGAATTCGGTGGCCTTGCCGACGTCGAGGACCCAGATTACGCCGTGGAATCCGCCGCTATCGTCGTTGTATTCGACGGTGAGGACTTCGACTTTGTGCGAGAAGAGGCTGATGAAGCGGCCGCCTCCGTAGGGGATCGCGGCTTTGACAGCCGTGCCGGTCATGCCGGTGACGTCCTGACGGCTTTCCTGGCCGGTGAAAATGTCGGTGATCGAAGCGGTCTTGATGAGCAGCTTCTTCTTGCCGACGATGAACTCGAGGCCCTCGGGGACAATGTTAATTTTTCCCCCGGCGTTGGTCTTCATGCCTTCGCAGCCGATGACGCATTTATCGACTTCGTTGGGATTGACCTGGATGCGCGTCTCTTGCTGCGGAGCTTGACCTTGCGTCTGGTCCTGAGCGAAGCCGGGCGCCGCGAAGAGAATGGCGGCAACACAAACGCCGAGCGCGTAATTTGAAATTCGCATGGCTGCTGGGCCTTTCGGGCCCCACGTCGGGGCAGGGCCAAGGTGGATGAATATACCCCTATTCGAGACGCGATGGTGGGGAAATTTAAGTTCGGGACGCGGAATCGCAATGCGCACGGCGAGAGAGCCGGCATGCGCGTTTGCAGCGCCGCAGTTGGCGGGCGCAGCAAGCGCCACTACGGCCAAAAAAAACTGCGGGAATCCGCACCTTCATTTTGGCGCGTAGAAGCGATAGTCGGCGGTGTAGGGAACCCGCAACTCCTCGCCGGGATGCTGCGCGTCGCAGCCGGAAGAGGGCGCTTTGCCGCCTTTGGTGTTGACGCGCTGAATCGTTGTGGCACGCGCGAGTGTGCCATTTCCGTCATGGCTCACAATCGTGACGAGAAGCCAGGGAATGGAGTCGGGATCCGGGGAAGGCGACGTGGCGACGGCTTTGCCGGTAACGCGGCTGCCATCGTTCGCTTCCCACGATGGCCCGGCAAAATGTTTGCCGAACGCTTTGCCGTCTTGGTCGAAGAGACGCGCGTCCGGCGCTTTCAGCGTCCACGTGAATTGTCCCGCGTCGTTCTTGCAGGTGTAAATTTGATCTCCCTTGGCGTGGACTTCGAGAAGAAGCTTTTCGTGCTCGGGCGCGCGGAGCTTTTCGGGCACTTCCTGCGCGGGAAGCGCAACGGCCAGAACGGCACTCGTTGCGGCGAGCAGCGCACTGTATGCCAAGCTTCGAATAAGGTTGCGCATGAGAATTCCTCCGATCAATCACGAAATTCAGATCAGGATGTTAGTCCCGTTCGTCCGGTGTTTAAGCGAAGAAAAAACCTCAACCCAATACGGGCGTCCGCCGCGGCGGACCCGCCCCTACACAAAAATCAACCGGTCACGATGCCGCGCTGCGTCGCGACTCGCCGGCGAAATCTCGGATCAATGCGGCAATTTCGTCCGCTGCTGTATCCAGCGCGAAATGTCCTCCATCTACTATGTGTACCTCCGCGTTGGGAACGTCGCGGCGGTAGGATTCCGGCTCTGACGCGTCGAACGAGAGTTCGTATTTGCCCCAGATCACTAGCAGGCGCGGTTGCTTTTCGCGCAGCCAGGCTTGCCATTTCGGATAGTTCTCCACGTTGGTGCGATAGTCGTAGAAAAGATCGCTTTGAATGTCGGCTTGACCCGGTTGATTCAGGAAATAAAATTCATCGGTATAAAGATCGGGGTCGTGGCGCTCGACGTTCGCGTCGTTGCCGACGTGGCGCGCGCGCGTGGCCGCTAGCGAAAGCAGATTTGCGCGCAACGCGCTTTCGTTGGCGGCGCGATCGGCCCAGAAGGCGCGGCGCGTGTTCCAATTTGCACCGAGGCCTTCGTTGTGCGCGACGGCATCTTGCACGATCAGAGCTTCGATGCGTTCCGGATGAGCTAAGGCCATGCGAAAACCGACTGGGCCGCCGTAGTCCTGCATGTAAAGCGTGTAGCGCGATAGATTCAATGCTTCGGTGAAGTGATTCATGATCTCGGCGTAGTGATCGAATGTGTAGGCGAAGTTTTTTGGGTCGGGCCAGTCGCTATGGCCGAAGCCGGGATAATCGGGTGCGACCAGATGATATCGATCGGAAAGCCGGGCGAAGAGAGGTTCGAACATGCGCGAGGAAGAAGGAAGTCCGTGCAGCAGGAGCAACGTGGGCGCGTCTTTCGGGCCGGCTTCGCGGTAGAAGATGTTGAGCGCATCAATCTTTGTGCTGCGATAAGAAGTCGGATATTCCATGAGCCCTTCCTCTCTTTTGCCAAGAGACAGCGACTGAAATGATGCCAGCATCTCGGCAACGCCAACGCTTCAGGCAGACCCGCGCGGGTTACCAACCGCCTGCGTGCGCGCCGCCGTCAACGTGAAGCACCTCTCCGGTGACCTGAACGGCTTCGGTCAGATAGACGATGGCGTCCACGATGTCTTTCACTTGGGAAAACTTCCCCATCGGCTGCAGCGACTTGAAAGCGTCCATGGACTGGCCGCTGTGCATAAAGGTATCGACGATGCCCGGCGCGACGGCATTGAAGCGTATGCCCTGTTTGGCATATTCCAGGGCCAGGCTGCGGGTGACGGCCTGCAGCCCACCTTTCGTCATCATTGCTACCGAAGCGTGTACCCCCGCGAACGGATGATCCACCATCGTCGTGGTGAGATTGACTATGCTCCCGCCGGTGTTCTGCGCCAGCATCTGCTTGACCGCCAGTTGAGTGATCAGCAGGAAGCCTTCGAGGTTGACGGCAGCGAGAGTGCGCAGATCTTCGACCGTGTAATCGGTGAAGGGCTTGGCGAAATATATGCCGGCGTTGTTGACGAGCGCGTCGATTGATCCGAATTTGCTTTTGGCGGCTTCAGCGATGTTTGTGGCGGTTGCGGCTTCGGCGATATTTCCGTCAACTAACGCGAGCCTATCAGACGGCTGGAACGCTCCCGATTTGGTGATGTTTCGTGCGGTCGCTACTACATTGTAACCGCGGTCCAAAAAGGCTTTCACGGCGCCTGCGCCGATGCCCTGCGAGCCGCCGGTCACGATCACTGTTTTCTGACTGGTTGCCATGATGTTGCCGCCCGTCCGCTTAGTAATTGTTTCCGGTTTGCTTCACATTGTTAGAACGACGCGGAATTGCGCGTTGCCGCTCATCATGCGCGCGAAAGCCTCGCCCGCTTTTTCTAGTGGATAGGTTTCGATCATGGCGCGCACGCCGCTTAGCTCGGCGAAGCGCAGCGTGTCCTCGGAATCGGCAGGCGTTCCCGAAGCCCAGCCTTGAATCGCTCGACTTCCGGAAATGAGTTGTAACGGTGTGACTTCAATGGGATCGACGGTCGCACCGACTACCATGAGCTTGCCGTTCGGGCCCAGACCGTTGATCAGCTCGGACATCGCTTTCGAGTTTGGAGCCGTCGCCAGAATTACCTGCGCGCCGCCGAGTTTCTGCAATTCCTCCGCAGCATTTGTCGCTTTGCTGTCGATGTAAGCGCTCGCGCCGAGCTTTTTTGCGAGTGGTGCGTTTTCGGAGCCGCGACCGATGGCCGCGATTTTGTAGCCAAATTTGTTGCCGAATTGAATTCCGAGGTGGCCGAGGCCGCCGATGCCCTGCACGGCAACCAGATCGCCGGGCATCGCGCCGCTGTGGCGCAGCGCGTTGTAGGTAGTGATTCCGGCGCAAAGGAGCGGTGCAGCTTCGACGTCGCTTAAAGTTTCCGGTATCGCAGCGAGCGCCTCAATGGGAGCGACCATGTATTGTTGGTATCCGCCGTCATAGCTGATGCCGGGAATTTTCAGATTGCGGCAATTGCGGAAATCTCCGCGGCGGCAGGAGGGACACGTGTTGTCCTGGCCGCCGTGCCAGCCGACGCCGACGCGCTGTCCCTTCTTCCACGAGGAAACGCCGGGACCCAGTTCATCGATGACGCCGGCGATTTCGTGTCCTGGAATACGCGGATATTGAATGCCGGGCCATAGGCCGTCTTTCGTGAGCACGTCACTGTGACAGACGCCGCAGGCTTGCACCTTGATGCGCACTTCCCCTGCAACCGGCGTAGGAATTTCGCGCTCGACGATTTCGAAATCGGCTCCTGGCTTGGGGACCTGCGCCACTTTCATTGGCGCTACTGCGACTTTTGGAGTTGCCATGATGCCTCCTTTGAATTTCGAGTCATTGTTGTAGAGCGCGTGCTGACCTCAGCCGGTAGTGCCTTGCGTTCGGGCTAGAATTCCAGAGCCTGCTTGGGAAGCCGCATGCTCAGAGATGCCCAGCGCTAAAGCGCATCCTTCCGGACGTTGCTTTTTCGGAGCGGTAAAGCGCTCCTCCCCCGCATAAATGCGGGGGCTGCTACCTGGACCGCTGTGGCTCCGCCACAATGAATGCGCGGCTCTCTCCCAATCTCTGCGACCGCCACAATGAATGCGCGGCACTCTCCGAATCGCCGCGGCTCCGCCACAATGAACGCGCGGCTGCCTCCGGATCGCTGCGGCTCCGTTGCAATTTGCTCTTTCTCATTTGTACTCATTTATCCGTCCGATTGGATGTATGTCGAGGCCGCCGCGATTCGCGCGGGAGGCAGGCGCGCAGGTTGTGCGCGCCGTCCTCCTGCCAGCGATTAGCGCAGTGATTTGAACGATGCGCGGAGCTCGGTGGTGAAGAATTCCGGCTGTTCCCAGGCGGCGAAGTGGCCGCCTTTCGGGAGACGGTTGTAATAAATCAGTTTGGGATAGGCTTTTTCTGCCCAGCTCCTCGGGGCTTGGTAGATTTCGTCTGGGAAGGCGCTTACGGCAACCGGGATCGAGACGTTCCGGACGTCGAAAAAGCCTCCTTTGTATTCCCAATAGAGACGAGCCGAGGAAACCGCCGTGTTTGTCAACCAGTAGAGAGTGATGTTTTCGAGGATGTCGTCGCGCGTCAGGCCCTCGGGCTGACCGTCGAATACGCGTGTGATGAGCGCGTAGCTGGCTGCGTCATGATCAAGGATCCATCCCGCGAGACCCACCGGCGAATCCGCGATTCCGTATAACGTCTGCGGGCGATTGGCCATTTCCCCGGCGTAGCCCAGGCCGTGCTTGTAGAAAAAGGCTAGCTGGTTGTACGCGCGCAGTTCATCGGCGGAGAGATTGGTGGGCGGCGGAGCCCCGGCTAACGCAGCCTTGTCAATTTCGGCTGGAACCGTGGCGGCCATGTTGGTGGCGATGCCGAGCAATTCCGGAGGCGCCTGCAGAGCCATCAACTCGGTGACACAATTTCCCCAATCGCCGCCTTGGGCCACGTATCGCTTGTATCCGAGGCGCTTCATCAGCACGATCCACGCGCGTGCGATGCGTTCGGGGTCCCAGCCGGTCGCGGCCGGCTTGCCGGAAAACCCGTAGCCCGGCAGCGACGGGATCACTACATCGAAAGCGTCTTCCGCCTTGCCGCCGTAATGGGCAGTGGGATCGGTCAGCGGGGCGATGATCTTCAGCTGCTCAATGATCGAGCCGGGCCAGCCGTGCGTGACGATCACCGGTAAAGCATTCGGCTGTTTCGAGCGGACATGGATGAAGTGAATGTCGAGTCCATCGATGGTGGTGATGAATTGCGGCAGGGCGTTCAGCCTGGCCTCGACCTTTCGCCAGTCGTAATCGGTGGCCCAATATTGCGCGAGCTTCTTCGTGGTGGCGAGCTGTACGCCTTGCGTCGCATCACTCACCAATTCCCGCTCGGGCCACTTGGTGGCTGCAACGCGGCGGCGAAGGTCGGTTAGGTCCGCGTCGGGAAAATTAATGTGGAACGGGCGTATGGCCGTGTCGTCGGCCGCTGCGGCCGTCTTTGCTGGGGCCGGGGCCGCACCTGCTGCTGAAGTTCCTCTGCTGGGAAGTGCTTTCGCAGAAGCCATCATGCCGAACGGGGCTGCGGCGAGGCTCATTGCCGCGGTGCCCAAAAAGCGGCGGCGATCGTTGTTAATTTCGTCGGACATTTGTTTCTCTCCTCTTGGATTCGAAGCAATCCGTTTTTGATCGTATCGATTGTGGATCCTTGGAGTTCGTTGGGCCGTAGAGTGCTATTGAAGCTTGAGCCAGTTGGGCTGGAGCGAGATTGAGCGGATCGACGCGACGCTTTGACGCGCACATCATGAATGCCTGTGCGTTTGAATGTCAAGGATCAGGTTGACAGTGAGACGGCGTCGAGAAATATGGCAATCGGAAAGTCGCTGGCTGCGAAGTTGGAGCAGCGGTTGACTTCAATTGCGGCGTCCCATAACCTAACTTCTTTCGAGGCACGACATCTTTCGTCGCTGACGTTGCGTGCGTCGCAAATCCAAGCAGAGAAAAGATTAAGGATAAGCACCGGCATGTCGGACTTGAAGCTGCCATCGCGCTCGGAAGATTTCTCGGAGTGGTACAACCAGCTCGTGTTGCGGGCGGAGCTGGCGGACTACGCGCCGGTGCGCGGTTGCATGATCGTGCGGCCTTATGGCTGGGCGTTGTGGGAGAACATTACCGCGGCGCTGGACCGGCGATTCAAGGCTACCGGACACTTGAATGCGGCTTTTCCTTTGCTGATTCCCAAGAGCTTTATCGAGAAAGAGAAGTCGCATGTTGCCGGCTTTTCTCCGGAATTGGCGGTGGTGACGATCGGCGGCGGCGAGAAGCTGGAAGAGCCGCTGGTGATCCGGCCGACTTCGGAGACGATCATCGGGCACGCGTATGCGAAATGGATTCAGTCGTACCGCGATTTGCCGGTGCTGATCAATCAATGGAATAGCGTGGTGCGCTGGGAATTGCGTACGAAGCTCTTTCTGCGCACGCTCGAATTTTTCTGGCAGGAAGGGCACACCGCGCACGCAACGGCCGAGGAGGGGGAAGCCGAGACGCGGCAAATGCTCGATATTTACGCGGACATGGCGGTGCGCGACGCGGCGATTCCAGTGATCCCCGGGCGAAAATCGGATTCGGAGAAGTTCGCAGGCGCCGATACGACTTATGCGATTGAAGCGATGATGGGCGACGGCAAGGCGCTGCAGGCGGGCACGTCGCACAATCTGGGTCAGAATTTCGCGAAGGCTTTTGAGATTCGTTATCTCGATAAGAACGGGCAATTGCAGCATTGCTGGACGACTTCGTGGGGGCTTTCGACGCGATTCGTCGGCGCGATCATTATGGTGCATGGCGACGATCAGGGGCTGATTTTGCCCCCGCGCCTGGCGCCGCACCAGGTGGTGCTCGTGCCGATCTTTAAGAGCGATGAGGAGAAGACTCCGGTGATGGATGCGGCGCGGCGGATTCGCGCCGAGCTGGTAGCTGCGGACATCCGCGTAAAAATGGATGAGCGCGAGGGATTCAGTCCTGGATTCAAATTCAACGATTGGGAAATGCGCGGCGTGCCCCTGCGCATCGAGTTGGGGCCCAAGGACGTGGCAAAGGGCAGCGCGGTATTGGCGCGACGCGACCGGCCCGGCAAGGAAGGGAAGTCGTTCGTGCCGCAGACGGGCATCGCCGACGCGGTCACCAAGCTGCTGGCGGAGATTCAACAGGCGCTTTACGACCGGGCGCTAAAATTCCGCGAAGCGAATACGCTCGAGCCTAAGAACTACGAGGAATTTAAGGGCGCGGTGGAACGCGGCTTTGCGCGCTCGTATTGGTGCGGCAGCTCCGATTGCGAAGCCAAGATCAAAGCAGAGACCAAAGCCACGATGCGCTGCATCCCCCTGGAACAAACTGGCGGCCCAGGGCAGTGCATCTTCTGCAGCCAAGCCGCGAAAGAAAAGGCCATCTTCGCCCGGGCTTACTAGCCCGCTATTGCTCCTCGCGAACATCGCCACTGCGGGGTTCTCGACACTCTGGAAACTGCACTGCTAGCATTTCATTTGATGAGGGGCGTGTGTGGGTCTGCGCCCGGACAGAGGCTGGAGACAGGCAAAATGAAATTTGCAGGTCGAAATCCGGAACGCGGCGCCGGGAAACTTGCCGGCTTGCTGTTCTTCGTATTTTTGGCGGCTGCTATTTATGTCGGCTGGAAGATCGTGCCGGTGTACGTGAACAACTACGAGTTCCAGGATGCGCTGGAATCCGAGGCGCGCTTCGCAATTAGCAATCGCAAGCAGCCCGACGACATTCGTAACGATGTTTGGCGGAAGGTCGTGGAATTGAATATTCCGGTGGACAAGAAGGACATCCAGATCAAGTACCCGAGTTCAGGCGGTGGGCCGGCGGCGCTCGTAGATATTGATGTGCCGTATGTGATCGAGGTTGAGTTCCCCGGCTACACGCTGGAATTGAATTTTCATCCCCACGGCGACAATCACTCCATCTAAGATAGGAAGTGCTTGGGAGGCGCTTGGCAGCCTAAAGGCTTTCGAGCGCGTCCAATGTAGTATCGCCGTCCGCGAAAGAAAATCGAGCTAACCGGACTTCGGGCTTCTAGAGCGGTCGCTGCAGGGAGAAGCTTTGCGCATAAAACTGGGCCAGGGATTCTGGACTTCACGCTTTGGCCTCAGCCTGCTGGGGGTGGCCTTCGTACTGTTTTGCACCTCTGTCGGCATCTTCTCGTACTACTACATTAAATTTGGGCGAATGATTGATGCCCGGCTTTCCGGGCAGATTTTTCAGAACACTTCGCGCGTTTATGCCGCGCCGGAGACGATTTTTACCGGGGAATCGCTGAAGCTGGACGAAGTGGAGGGCTACCTGCTGCGCGCGGGGTATTCCGAGACTCCGCTGGAAGGCGCGCCCGGACAATATCAGGCGGGCAAGAAGACAATCGAGATCCATCCTTCGCACACCTCGTACTTCGACGGCGGGAACGCCATTCGGATTGACTTCGAAGCCAATTCGATTGCGCGGATCACGGCGCTGCCGAACGAGTCCACGGTAAAGAGCGCTGAGCTTGAGCCGCAGGTGCTGACCAATCTATTCGACACAACCCGCGAGAAACGGCGGCTGGAGCGCTTCGAAGATTTGCCGAAGACGCTGATCGAGGCGGTGCTTTCGGCCGAGGATAAGCGCTTCTTTGAGCACGGCGGATTCGACACGATTCGAATTCTGGGCGCGGCTTGGGCGGATTTGCGGCGCAATCAGAGAGCGCAGGGCGCGAGCACGATTGATATGCAAGTGGCGCGCAGCTTCTTCTTCACCACCAAGCGCGTTTGGAGCCGCAAAATTAAAGAGACGCTGGTGGCGCTGGAGTTGGATCAGCGTTTTACGAAGCAGCAGATCTTCGAGCTGTACGCCAACGAAGTGTATCTCGGCAACCGCGGCAGCTTTTCGATTCGCGGATTCGGCGAGGCGGCGGAGGCGTACTTCGGCAAGGACGTACGCAAGTTGTCGCTCGGGGAATGCGCGTTCCTTGCGGGAATCATTCGCGCGCCGAGCCGCTATTCCGCAGCCGAGCGGCATCCGGATCGATCCATCGAGGCGCGCGATCGCGTGTTGGCGCAGCTGGTCGAAAATGGGTACGCGACAGCGGCGGACGCGGAGCAAGCCAAGAAAGAGACGCTTAAATTTGTGACCGGCGGCGTGGCCGCGTCGGACGGCCCGTATTTCGTGGATATGGTGCGCGATCATTTGCTCGAGCAGATTTCCGAGGCGGATCTGGCCACCGAGAGTTATCGCGTCTATACGACGCTCGATCCAGATCTGGAGCGTGCGGCAGCTGCGGCTGTCGATCTCGGCGGCGCCAATGTGGACAAGTTGCTGGCCAAGAAGTACGCGCTGTGGAAGAAGAAAGGTGAGGCGGTACCGCAAGTGCAGATTGCGCTTGTGGCCATGGATCCGCAGACGGGAGAGATTCGCGCGCTGGTGGGCGGAAGGAATTATGGTGAGAGCCAGCTCAATCACGCGCTGGCACGACGGCAGCCGGGCTCCGCGTTCAAGCCGTTCGTCTATGCCGCGGCTTTCGATAGTGCCGCGCAGGGAATTCAGCCCATCGTGACGCCGCTGACCACCGTGGTGGACGAACCGACGACTTTCAACTTCGACGGCAACGATTACACGCCGAACAATTTCGGCGAGAAATTTTACGGCACGGTGACTGCGCGCGAGGCGCTGATTCACTCGCTGAACGTGGCCACGGTGAAAGTGGCGGAGATGATCGGCTACGACCGCGTGGTGACGGTGGCGCGGCAGATGGGGCTTAGCCCCAACATTCAAGCGACGCCGGCCGTGGCGCTTGGGGCGTATGAGATGACGCCCATTGATGTGGCTGCGGGATACACGGCGTTTGCGACCAACGGAACGCGCGCCGAACCTCTTTTCGTGCGCCGCGTGATCGGCACCGACGGCAGCGTGGTGGAAAAATCCGATCCCAAGACTAGGCCGGCGCTCGATCCGCGCGTCGCGTATCTCGTAACTACGCTGATGGAAGATGTGATGAGCCAGGGCACCGGCGCTGTGGTGAGATCGCTTGGTTTCGATGCGCCGGCAGCAGGGAAGACCGGAACATCGCGCGATGGCTGGTTTGCGGGATTTACTTCAAATCTGATTTGCGTGGTTTGGGTGGGATTCGACGACAACCGCGATTTGGGACTTTCCGGAACCGCGGCGGCCGCGCCGATTTGGGCGGAATTTATGAAGCGCGCCGTGGCGCTGCCGTCTTACCGCAACGTGGAGCAGTTCGATCCGCCAGCGGGAGTGACGGAAGTTACCGTCGATCCGCAATCCGAGCAGTTGGCCACGCCGACTTGCCCGACTACGCGGCAGGAAGTGTTTCTCGCCGGGACCGAGCCGACGCAATACTGCTTCTTGCACGGCGGGCGAGCGGTTTCGCAGGCGCCGCCTGTTTCGTGGCTTTCGCATCTGTTCGGCAAAGGGGGAAATTCGGAGCCAGCGCCGCCGGGCTCGGCCGGTGCGAATTCCAAGAATGGCGCGAATGGCGCTTCTGGCGCACCGGCCGGCAAGGAAGGCGAGAGCCAAGAGGAAGATCAGGACGGGCAGAAGAAAAAAGGCCTGTTGCAGAAGATTTTTGGTATCTTTGGAGGCAAGAAGCCTGCGGAGCAGAAGCAGCCGGAGCAGCAACCGCCTCCGAAATCTAATCCGTAGGCTCCGGAGCAAATTCAGGACGCAGCCATAGAGGAGAACGGCGATGAAACGCCTTCTTCTGGGTTCCCTGCTGTTAGCAGTTTTTGTACTGCCATCCCTCCAAGCTCAGGAGCAAGCCCCGGCTGTGCCCGCCGCTAGCTCGCCCGAGAAGGTTCCCTCGCAATCCACGAACGTGGTGCGCATGACTGAGCGGCAGGTGCAGGAGATGCGCGCCGACATCATGATGGCCAAAAAGGAATATCCCGAGGCCATCAAGGAATACGAGCGGCTTCTCGCGCAATTTCCCAAGGACGCCGAGCTGATGAACAAGATCGGCGTCGCCCAGCAGGAAGAAGGGAACACCGCGGCGGCGGGGCGATATTACAAACGCGCCGTGAAAGCGGATAAGACCTACGTCAGCGCGATCAATAATCTGGGAACTGTGGAGTACGAGAGAAAGCATTACGGCCGGGCCATCCGCCTTTACAAGAATGCGCTGACACTGAAGTCCGCCGACGATACGGCCACGATTTACAGCAATCTGGGATATGCCTATTTCGGGATCAAGGAATATCCCGAAGCGATGAAGGCATTCCAGCAGGCTTTGTCCATCGATCCGGAGATTTTCTCGCATCACGGCAACTATGGCACGACCGTGCAGCAGCGCGGCACCACCGAGCCGGGATTGTTCTATTTCCTGGTGGCCAAGACCTATGCACGCGCGGGCGACGCGGAACACTGCGCGCATTATTTGAAGATGGCGCGCGATGAAGGCTACAAGGATTTGGCCGGCGTGCAGAAGGATGCGGAATTCGCGAAAGTGATCAAGGATCCGCGCGTGCAGGAAGTGCTGGTTGTGCCGCCGTCCTACGCGGGCGAACCGAAGAAGACGGAAACGCCACCGCAGTAGCTGACGGCGCGAAAAAAACTTCTAATCCGACACCTCTCGCCGGTCGCCTTCGTCTTCGTATTGCCGCAGAAAGACGCCGGCTGGCAGCCGGCGTTACGAACGGCCGTTTTCCTGCAGAAATCCTGAACCTTGCTATAATGCAATCGCAATGAAGCTTCGTTTTCGTCGCGGCTTGGGCTTGTGTCTGTTGGCCGCCGCGTGCGTTGTTCTCGCTTCGAACTTGATATCCGCCGCGATGGCTCAGGCGGCGCCTCCGGCTTCCGCTCCTGCCAAAGTTGTCCGCTTGCAAATCAACGATGAAATCGAGCCGATTCTGGCGGATTACATCGTCCATGGAATCGATAGCGCCGTGGAGCAGCACGCCAGCCTGGTGCTGATCACCATGGACACGCCGGGCGGGCTGGATACCTCGATGCGGGAGATCATTCAGAAAATATTGACTTCGCCGGTGCCGGTGGTGGTTTACGTATCGCCCACCGGTTCGCGCGCGGCTTCCGCGGGATTTTTTATTTTGCTCTCGGCGGACATCGCCGCCATGGCACCGGGAACCGACACGGGCGCGGCGTCGCCGATTCTGGCGATCGGCGGATGGTCCATGCAAGTGGACGAGACGTTGAAGCATAAAATCGTGAATGAGGCCACAGCTTATCTGCGCAGCTACACGACCAAGCGCGGGCGAAATCCGGATTTGGCGGCGCTAGCCGTCACGGAGGCCAAGGCCTTCAGTGAGAAAGAGGCGCTCGACGGGAAGATGATCGATCTCATTGCGCCGTCGCAGGAAGCGCTACTTGCGGATCTGAATGGACGTACGATTACGCGCTTTGATGGCTCGCAACAGAAGCTCGAGCTGGGTTCTCCGGCGATCAGCGATTATCAGATGGCGCTGCGGGAAAGATTTCTGGCGCGCATCGTGCAGCCGGACATATTTTTTATTTTATTGATAGTGGGCGTGCTGGGACTCTACGCCGAGTTCACGCATCCGGGAATGTTCGCGCCGGGAGTGATTGGCGGCATCTGCTTGATCCTGGCGCTGTACGCGATGCACTTGCTGCCGGTGAATTTGACGGGAATATTGCTGATTGTGGCTTCGCTGACGCTGTTTATCCTGGAGGCGAAATTTCCTACGCACGGAATACTCGGCGTGGGCGGAGTGGTTTCGATGGTGCTGGGTGCGCTGATGCTGGTGCGCTCGCCGCTGACGGGCATGGGTGTGAGCCTGGGCGCGGCGCTGGGAGTGGCGCTGCCTTGCGGGATCATCATAATTATTCTGATGCGCCTCGTGTTGCGGTCTCGTCGTTGGAAACAATCCACGGGGCGCGAGCAGTTGGTGGGTGAAATTGGAGAAGTGACGCAAGCGGTGGCGTCGAGCAGTGCGCCGGGGATGATCTTCGTTCACGGCGAGAGATGGCGCGCGGCGGCGGCGACGCCTATCCCGCTGGGCGCGCGGGCAAGGGTGCGCAAGGTCGAGGGACTTACGTTGCTCGTCGAACCGGTGGACGCACCGCCCTCAAGAACGTGAGATCGAGCGGAGGAGAACATCATGCCATTCACTGAGACTTTGATGATCGCCGGGGTGGTCATCTTTTTAATTTGGTTGTTCAATTCAGTCAATGTGATTAAGGAATGGGAGCGCGGAGTAATTTTGCGGCTGGGCCGCATGCTGCCCGATGCCAAGCCGGCTGGTTTGCGCCTCGTATTGTGGCCCATCGACCGGCTATTCAAGATTTCGCTGCGGGTTGAGACGCTGGACGTGCCTCCACAGGATGTAATTACGAAAGACAACGTGTCGGTGAAAGTGAATGCGGTCTGTTACTTCCGTGTGGTGGACGCCAACCTGGCGATTTCGCAGGTGGCCAACTATCTCTACGCCGTTTCTCAGCTCGCGCAAACGAATTTGCGCAGCGTGGTCGGGCAATTCGAGCTGGATGAGATTCTGTCCGAGCGCGAAAAGGTAAACGCCAAGATACAAGTAATCCTTGACCAGGATACGGAGCCTTGGGGTATCAAGGTATCTAAAGTTGAGGTCAAGCAAGTAGATATTCCGGAGTCGATGCAGCGCGCCATCGCCAAACAGGCGGAGGCCGAGCGCGAGCGCCGCGCGAAAATTATTCACGCGGCTGGAGAATTTGAGGCTTCGACGAAACTGGCGCAGGCGGCGGAAGTTCTGGAAACACAGCCGGCTGCGATTCAGCTTCGCTACTTGCAGACTTTGACGGAGATTGGGGTCGAGAAGAACACGACGGTAATTTTTCCGCTGCCGATCGACATCGTGTCGCAGTGGGCGAAAACTTTGGGAGGCAACAAGTAAATCGTGGCTGGGGGGAACGGCAAGCGCGGAGGGGGAGAGCGCGTACTCGAGAGCAGGCATTTGGTCGGCTTGTTTCTCGGAGTGGTGCTGCTCTGCGGCGTCTTCTTCACGTTGGGATACGTGATGGGGCGCACGCAATCAGGCATGCCGATGCCGATGCACGCATCGGCGGATTCGAATCGGCTAATCGCGCCTCCGGCGGGCACTAAGGCTGAAAGCCCCGACAACAGCGAGAAGACCGCCAGCAACGAGTGGGATTTTTATTCGAAGGGCAAGGATCACAACAAGCTCGAGCCAGCGTCGAATTCGTCGAGCGCAAATACGGCTCCGAACCCGCCCGCGACGCCCGGTCGAGTAACTTCAACGCATCGGCCGGCCGATTCGCCCGCTCCCGCGCCACCACCGGTTGCTGCGAATGCGAACGAGCTGCACAGGTTTCAGGCGCCGCGCATTCCGCGAGGGTCTGTAGTGGTGCAACTCGCGGCGCTGCGCAAAGAAACCGATGCCTTGTCGCTGGCTGATGCCGCGCAGCAAAAACATTTCCCTTCGTTCGTAGTGATACCGACCGGAGATCATCTCTATCATGTGCAGGTTGGCCCCTATGCCGACGGTCCCGCTGCCGAAAAAGCAAAAGCGGCGTTGGTGCAGGCCGGATTTAATCCTATTATCAAACGCTGAATGAATCTTTCGCGGCCTCTGAGACTTTCGCTGGGCCTCGCTTCCGGGGTGGCCCTCGCGCTTAGTTTCCCCAATTACAATTTGTCGCTGCTGGCGTGGGTAGCCATCGTGCTGCTGATCTTCGCTTCGATTGGCGCCAGCGTGCGCGACGCGATGCTCGCTGGGTTCTTGCACGGTTTCGTTTTTTACCCGCTGTGCCTGACCTGGATTTACGTGGTGATGCGCGAGTATGGGAATGTGCCGGTTTTGCCCGCGCTGGCCATCTTGGGCGGGATTGGCTTTCTCGGCGGGCTGCACATGATGATTTTCACTTCGAGCATTCGCTTCATCAGCCGGAGGCGATTGGACGCCGCATTCGTGCTTGCGCCCTTTCTCTGGGTCGCGGAGGAGTTCCTGCGCGCGCACTTGCCAATCATTGCCTTCCCATGGAATTTGAGCGGCTATGCGGCCAGCAAGAATCTGGCATTCGTGCAATTGACCACTCTGACGGGAATTTACGGCTTGTCGTTCGTGATCGCGGCATTTAATGCGGTGGTGGCTTGGGCGATCTATCGGCGTGAGAAGCGGGCACTTGTGACGCTGGGCGCCTTTACGCTGACTTTGATTCTCGTGGCGTCGATCGGGCCGCACTTCGTGCCGTCACAGAAGCCGCGCTACGTCGCGCATCTAGTGCAGACAAATTTTCCGCAATCGGAAAGCTATCCCGCGGATTGGCTGGATGCGCACGCGCGAGAACTGGACGAACTCGAAGCGATCAGCGTAAATGCGGCGCGGAGCGAGCCGGGACTTGATCGTCTGGCCGGAGGTGCCGGCTCCGTTCAGTTTTACCGAACCGCAATTCGCGGACCGCGCGCAACGCATCGCACGTGAGGCGGCGAGTGAATTTTTGGTGGGCGTCGTGGACTGGAAGAAGCCACAGGGAAAGCGGTGGGAAGCTACCAACAGCGCGACGCTGCTGAATCCCCTCGGCCAGCGCATCTTCACGTACGACAAAATCCGCCTTGTGCCGTTCGGTGAGTATGTTCCGCTGCGGCAGTGGCTGACCTTCGCGGGACGCCTGACCGCGGATCTATCCGACTTCACGCCAGGCACTAAATACAGCGTGGGAGATCTACCCGGCGGCCGCTTCGGTGTGTTCATTTGTTACGAGGCGATTTTTCACGATGAGGTGCGCCACTTCGCGGGCAATGGAGCGCAGCTGCTGATCAATCTCTCGAATGATGGTTGGTTCGGGCGCTCCGCGGCCCCCGCGCAGCATCTGATGATGGCTCGTGTCCGCGCGGTGGAGAGCCGCCGCTGGATGCTGCGCGATACGAACAATGGCTACACGGTGGATATTGATCCGTACGGCCGCACCGTAGCCGCTCTGGCAACAGACATTCGCGGGCAGCTCGACGCTCCCTACGATTTTCGCAGCGACACAACGCTGTTCGTGCGCTGGGGCGATTGGCTGGCGTGGCTCTGCTCGATTATTTATATAGGGCTGATGTTTTGGGTAGGAATGCGCTACAAGCTGCCCCACGAAGAGTCACCGGCTGAAGATACCAGCCCCGAAAGCGAAGCGCAAAAAGTAGCGCCGGCGTCTCTGCCGGCATCCGACGACTTCAAGGTTCGCAACGAGCATCAGCCACGCGCGGATCGAGCAGCCCAAGACAGCCCATTTCACGCGTTGATCCGCTCGTGATCGCGCCTCTAGCAGGCGTCCGTGATCGCCGGCCGGCGGTACTTCAACCCTGTCAAGGTCGCGCATTTACCTGTAAACTGGTACGCGAGGATTACAAGTGGCCGAACACATTGAAGACCTGCAGCAGCGCTTCGCCGAGCTCAGTACGCGCATCGAGCTGGTGCGGCGCTATCTTTGACGTCCCCTCCAATCGCCAGCGTTTAACCATTCTCGAAGAAAAAGCCAACAAGCCCGACTTCTGGTCGAACCAGGAGCAGGCTCAAGCCGTTCTGCAGGAACGCAAGCAGGTAGACGAGCGCCTCAACGCCGATGAAAAGCTGGCGCGCATCCTGAGCGACATCGAGACCTATTTCAATCTCGCCAAAGAAGAATCCAACGCCCAGCAGCGCGATTCGCTGCTCAACGATGTCGCCGCCGAATTAAAGTCCGCGGATACCTACGTCGCCGAAACCGAAACCAAGACTCTGCTCTCCGGCGAAACCGATGCCATGAACGCCATCATGACCATCAAGCCCGGCGCCGGCGGCACCGAATCGCAGGACTGGGCCGAGATGTTGCTACGCATGTACATGCGCTGGGCAGAAGCCCACGGGATCGTCACGACGCTGATGGATTCGACGCCGGGCGAGGAAGCCGGCATCAAATCCGCCACAGTGCGTTTCGAAGGCGAGAATGTCTTCGGCCTGCTGTCTGGCGAAACCGGGGTTCACAGACTAATACGCATCTCGCCGTTCGATCAGGCCGCGCGACGCCACACCTCGTTCGCGTCGGTCTTCGTTATCCCGGAGATTGACGATCGCATCGAGGTGGTGATCAAGCCGGAAGACCTGCGCATCGACACGTTTCGCGCCGGCGGCCATGGCGGTCAGAACGTCAACAAGGTCGAAACCGCCGTGCGATTCACGCATTTGCCCACCGGCATCGTCGTGCAATGCCAGAACGAGCGCAGCCAGCATAAGAATCGCGAGCTGGCTATGAAGTTTCTGCGTTCGAAGCTTTATGAACTCGAGCTGGAAAAGCGGCGAGGAGAAGCGCGGAAGCTCGAGGACACCAAAAGCGACATCAGTTTCGGGAGCCAGGTACGAACTTACACGCTTCAGCCCTATCAGATCATCAAGGACCACCGCACGAAAGTTGAGCGCGGCGATGTAGAAAAGGTGCTAAACGGTGATATCGATGATTTTATCCATGCCTTTCTCCTTTACCGGCGGACGGGTGGGAACGGGAGCCGTCCGGAAGCGGAGGACTAGATCGGCGAGATTTGGCGGCCACGGTGCCTGCCGTGAGCACTGCAAAAATGCAATTCGGGCTCGAATTTAGCCATTCACTCGTGAAATAAACCGTTTCGGCGCAAAGCGTTGACACTCCCCATAGCGCATGCTACTTTGAATTTTCGGCATTCCTCGCGCTGCAACGCGACATAGGCGAGACCCAGTCGTTAATTTCACAACTCCGTCCCGGGAGGGCAGTCTTTTGACAGCTTCTGAAGAGCGTTACCTTTTTACCTCGGAGTCTGTGACCGAGGGCCACCCCGATAAGATCGCCGACCAAATTTCCGACGCCATTCTGGATCAAGTTCTCGAGCAGGATCCCATGGGCCGTGTGGCCTGCGAGACGCTGGTCACCACTGGTCTGGTCGTCATTGCCGGCGAAATCACCACCACCGGGTACGTGGATTTCAGCGATGTCGCGCGCAAAGTGATTCGCGACGTCGGCTATACCCGCGCCAAGTACGGATTCGATGCCGATACGTGCGGCGTAATTTCGTCCATCAAGAAGCAGTCACCCGATATCGCCCAAGGCGTGGATACGGGTGGCGCCGGCGATCAGGGCCTGATGTTCGGCTTTGCTTGTGACGAGACGCCTGAGCTGATGCCCATGCCGATCCAACTCGCGCATCAGTTGGCCCGCCGCCTCTCGGAAGTCCGCAAGAAAGACGTCGTCAAGAATCTCCGGCCCGATGGAAAAACCCAGGTCACCGTCGAATATGTCAAGGGCCGCCCCAAGCGCGTCGATTGCGTCGTCGTCTCGACTCAGCACGGCGAGGAAATTTCCAACGAGGAACTGCATCGTGGCGTCGTCGAGCATGTAATCAAGCCCATCGTGCCGCGCGAAATGCTCGATTCCAAGACTAAATTCCACATTAATCCCACCGGCCGCTTTGTGGTCGGCGGGCCCATGGGCGATGCCGGATTAACAGGCCGCAAAATTATCGTCGATACCTACGGCGGCTACAGCCGCCACGGCGGCGGCGCGCTTTCGGGCAAGGATCCCACCAAGGTGGATCGCTCGGCCTGCTACATGGCGCGCTACGTGGCCAAGAATCTCGTAGCCGCTGGCGTGGCCACCAAACTCGAAGTGCAGATCGCCTACGCCATCGGCGTGGCCGAGCCCGTGTCCGTGATGGTGGACACTTTCGGCACCGGCGTGATTTCCGATCCGCAAATCACCGAACTGATTCGCTCGAATTTCAAGCTCACGCCCGCGGGCATCATCGAAACGCTCGATCTGCGCCGTCCGATTTATCTGCCGACGGCGACCTATGGACACTTTGGGCGCAACGAGCCCGGTTTCACTTGGGAGCGCACCGATAAGGCTGCGAAAATCCGCAGTGAGGTCGGCTCGGGCGCGGTCACGGCGTCACGCAGCTAACCCCTTCGCGATTACAATCTAGGAGACGATTTCGTGGAAACAGCACCCAGACTGTCCGGAGACGTGAAGGACATTGCCTTTGCCGATCGCGGCAAGCGCCGCATCGAATGGGCCAATCAGCACATGCCTGTGCTGCAGCGTATTCGCAAGCAATTCATCAAAGATCAGCCGCTGAAGGGCTATCGCATGTCCGCTTGCCTGCATGTCACTAGCGAGACCGCTAACCTCGCGATCACGCTGCGCGATGGCGGCGCTGATGTCGTGCTCTGCGCTTCGAATCCGCTTTCCACGCAAGACGACGTAGCCGCTTCGCTGGTGAAGGATTACAACATTCCGACTTTCGCCATCAAGGGCGAAGACAACACCACCTATTACGAGCACATCAGCGCGGCGCTCGATCATCTTCCGCAGATTACGCTCGATGATGGCGCTGATCTGGTCACCATGCTGCTCACCAAGCGGACCGATCTGGTGAAAAACGTAATCGGCGGCACCGAGGAAACCACCACCGGCGTGATCCGCCTGCGCGCCATGGCTAAAGACGGCACGCTGAAATATCCGATCATCGCCGTCAACGACGCGCTGACTAAGCATCTCTTTGACAATCGCTACGGTACGGGCCAATCCACTCTGGATGGCATCATCCGCGCCACAAATCTTCTCGTTGCGGGCCTTAGAGTCGTTGTGGCCGGCTATGGCTGGTGCGGCCGCGGCGTGGCCATGCGCGCCAAAGGACTCGGCGCCGACGTCATCGTCACTGAAATCAATCCCACCCGCGCAATCGAAGCGGTGATGGATGGATTCCGCGTGATGCCCATGGCCGAAGCCGCCAAAATCGGCGATATCTTCGTCACCGTCACCGGCAACAAGTCAGTCCTCGCAGCCGAGCATTTCGAGAACATGAAAGACGGCGCGGTGCTCTGCAATTCCGGCCACTTCAACGTCGAGATCGACATCCCCGCGCTCGAAAAGCTATCTAACGCGAAGAAGCAAGCCCGGCCCATGGTGGATGAATACGCCATGAAAGACGGCCGCAAGATTTATCTCCTCGGCGAGGGCCGCTTGATCAATCTCGCCGCCGCCGAAGGCCACCCGGCCGCGGTTATGGATATGAGCTTCGCGAACCAGGCTCTCTCGGTGGATCATTTGATCAAGCACTCCAGCGAGATGAGCAATCAGGTCTATTCCGTGCCCGAAGTCTTGGACCGTCAGATCGCCAAGTTGAAGCTCGAATCGATGGGCTTCCAGCTCGACAAGTTGACCGCCGAGCAGGAACACTACCTCGCTTCGTGGGACGAAGGTACCTAGGCTTTTACACTCGCGCGGATCGCCTCGCGCAAATCACATGAATGATTGGGCTCACATCGCAGTTGGGACGGCGCTCGTGCGCGGCGCGACCTATGCCGACGCGCGCGTGATGGACATCCGCCATCGCGATATTTCCACCAAAAACGGCGCCGTCGGCACCGTCGCCGAAAGCGAATCGCTGGGCATCGGCGTGCGCGTGATCGCCAGCGGCTCGTGGGGCTTCGCTGCCACCGATCGGCTCACGCGCGAAGGCGTGCAAGCCTGTGCCGCCGAAGCCGTCGCCATCGCAAAGGCTTCCTCGCTCGCGAAAACGCACAACGTCGTGCTCGCTCCCGAACAAGCTCACGTGGATACGTGGCAAAGCCCGTTCATCAAGGATCCCTTCCGCATCCCCGTCGAGCGCCAGATCGATTTGCTCCTCGCCGCCGACAAGGAAATGCGCAAGGTCAAGGGAGTCACCCTCGCCGAAGGCTCGATGTCCTTCCGGCGCATCGAGCAATTTTTCGCCTCCAGCATCGGCTCATCCATTCATCAAGTGAAAATGCTTTCCGGCGCCGGAATTGTGGCCATGAGTTTCGCCGAGAAAGAAATTCAGAAACGCTCCTACCCCAACAGTTTCGGCGGGCAGCATATGGAGGCCGGCTACGAGCTGGTCGAATCGCTCGACCTGGTGCGGCACGCATCGCGCGTGGGCGAAGAATGTGTCGCGCTGCATTCCGCAGCGCAATGCCCCGAAGGCAGCAGCACGATCATTCTCGAAAGCGCCCAGCTCAGCTTGCAAATCCACGAATCCATCGGCCATCCCATCGAACTCGATCGCGTCCTCGGACAGGAAGCCAATTTCGCAGGTATGAGCTTCCTCACCGTGGACAAGCTCCGCAAGCTGCAATACGGCTCCGAAATCGTAAATGTAGTCGCGGATGCGCGCCTGGAGCACGGCCCCGGCCTCGGCACATTCGGCTACGACGACGAAGGCGTTCCCGCACAGTGCACGCCGATCATCACCAATGGCCTTTTCACCGGCTATCTCAGCAATCGCGAATCCGCCGCAGCCATCGGCGAACATCGCTCCGGCGGCACAATGCGCACCGAGAGCTGGAACCGCCTGCCGATCATCCGCATGACCAACGTCAGCCTTCTGCCCGGCACGTGGAAATACGACGATCTCATCGCCGATACCGACGACGGCATCTTGATGGAAACCAATCGCTCCTGGTCCATCGATGACCGCCGCTACCATTTTCAGTTTTCGACGGAAGTCGGCTGGGAAATCAAGGGCGGCAAAAAAGGCCGCATGATCAAAAATCCCAGCTACAGCGGCATCACCACGGAATTTTGGAACAGTTGCGATGCCATCTGCTCGCGCGATTACTGGACGCTGTGGGGCACGCCCAATTGCGGCAAGGGCCAGCCGCAGCAGGTAATGGGCACCGGCCACGGCGCCGCGCCCTCGCGATTCCGCAACGTAAAGATCGGAGTGGCTTTCTCAAAATAGATGGCTGTTGCGCTCAAATCGAAGAAATCGCGAGGAGCTGCCAAGGCTACGCGTAGCCCGTCTCCGGCGTCCGATTTTCGCGTGGGCTTGCCCGACCTGCGCGAGATTGCCGCGCGTGTCTTCAAGCTGAGCGAAGCCGACGAAACCGAAGTCGAAATCGGCGCGGTCACCGACGCGCTCACGCGCTTCGCCAACAACACCATTCATCAGCACGTCGCCGAGCAGAATCTCGCGCTTTCCGTGCGCGTGGTATTTGACGGCCGCACGGCTCGCGCCACTTCGAATAAGACTGACGAAGAATCCTTGCGTCGCGTCGTGGCGGCCGCCTCAAATCTCGCCCGTGTCCAGAAAAAAGATCCCGCTCTGCTGCCCATGCTCAAGCATCAGACTTATCCAAAGGTCCGGCGCTTCTATCCGCTGACGGCTGCTGCCACGGCCGCCGATCGCGCTCGCGCCGTAGCCCGCGTCTGCGCCACCGCCACGAAAACCAAGCAGACCGCCGCTGGAATCTTCACCACCGGCATTTCCGAATCCATTCTCGCCAATTCCCGCGGCCTGCTGGCGCACTACGAGCAGACACGCGCCGAATTCTCCATCACCATCCTGGAAAAGGATTCCTCCGGCTGGGCCAAATTCAATTCGCCCAATTTGGTGGATATCGACACGGAAGCCCTGGCGGAAACCGCCAGCGAAAAGGCCGTCGCCTCGCGCGGCCCGCGCGAGCTCGATCCCGGCCATTACACGGTAATTCTCGAGCCGCCCGCGGTTCTCGATCTCGTCGGCTTCCTGTTCTACGATTTCGCCGGCACGGCCGTGCTCGACAAGCGCTCGCTATTCACCGGCCGCATGGGCAAGAAGCTCTTCGGCGAAAATATTTCCATCTGGGACGACGTCTATCATCCGCTGCAGCTCGGCGCGCCCTATGATGGCGAAGGCGTCCCGCGCGAGAAAGTACATCTCGTCGATCGCGGCGTGCCGCGCAATCTCGTCTATTCGCGCGCCACAGCCAGAAAAATGAAATCCAAGCCAACCGGCCACGGCTTCTCGCTGCCCAACGAATACGGCGAAGCCCCGATGAACCTGGTATTCGCGGGCGGAACGGCCACCGTGGATGAAATGGTGCGCTCCACCGAGCGCGGCGTGCTCGTCACCCGCCTCTGGTACATCCGCGAAGTCGATCCCTACCAGAAAATCCTCACCGGCATGACGCGCGACGGCACCTTCCTCATCGAGAACGGCCGCATCGCCGGAGGCATCCGCAATTTCCGTTTCAACCAGAGCATGATCACGTTGCTCTCCAACGTCGAAATGCTGGGCGTGCCGGTCCGCGCCGCAGGTGAAGAATCCTTCGAAATGGTTGTGCCGCCGATGAAAATTCGCGACTTCCATTTCTCCGAAGTCACGAAGTTCTGAGTAGAGCGGCCCGACGTTGACAGCCGCCCCTTCTTTTGTTGTCATCCTGAACGAAGTGAAGGATCTGCTCTTCCATGACCGACGCCTCGAATGAAAAAATCGACCTCCTGCGTCACACCCTGGCCACGCTAGCCTATCGCGGCGGCAAAGCCATACGCGGCGCTCCCGCCGGCTTTTCGAGCTTCCAAGCCGCGCCCGGCGTGCGCACTCCCGGCCAAATCCTCGCGCACATGGGCGATCTAATCGATTGGGCGCTATCCATCGCCAAAGGCAAGCAGGAATGGCACAATTCGAAGGCGCAAAGTTGGGACGCGGATTCTGAGCGATTTTTCGCCGCGCTGAAAGCCCTCGACGATTACCTCGCCTCCGTCGCCACTCTCGGCGAACAGCCGGAAAAAATATTCCAAGGCGCGATCGCCGACACCCTGACGCACATCGGCCAAATCAACATCCTGCGAAGAATCGCCGGCGCGCCTATCCGCGGCGAAAACTACTATCGCGCCGACATCGTGGCCGGACGCGTAGGCGCCGAGCAAACCGCGCCCAAGCGCGAATTCGACTAATCGCGGACTCGCGTCTCTTTTATCGCGTAAATTTCAGGCTGGTAATCGCGCGGTGAATCACGTTTTCCTGGATTTGCACCAAATCGGATCCCGCATAAGTCATCCCGAAGATCGTATAGAGCTCTTTTCCGCGCTCGATCAGCACCACCGTGCCCGACCAATCCTTGCCATCCACGCCGCCGCGGAATCGCCGCTCAATCGCCGGCAGGCCCGCAATCGTGGACGTCTTGTCGCCTAGCGGCCGGTAATTTTCCACCATCTCGTTCAGCTTGCGGTCCGACACCTTCAAATCCGCTTCGAGCGAACCTGCCGACGGCCCCGCTCCCACCAGTAGATATGTCGTCTGATCGCTAGTACCCAGCGCGGCGATGGCCCCCGGCAGCACCGATCGCGCTTCTTCAATCACGTCCCAGCCCGGCGGTCGAAACATGCGAAACCCGTACGTGTCGTTGATGTAGGTGTTCCCATCAATCGATTCGCGAATCGGTTCTGGCGGCTTAGGCGCAGGAATCGCCGGCGGCGCCGAAACCGGAATCACGGCAGGCGACGCGGCACTTATCGCTGGAGGTTTTGCCGCGGGCGCTGCACTCGTCGCACCGCGTTTCGTGGGCGGCGCCATTTCCTTCTTCGTCGGCGCGATCGTCGCCGGCGCTGGCGCACTTGCCGAATTTCCCAGCGCAGCGGGCGCGGGAGTCGAATTCGAAACCGGTTTCACAGCGGGCGGCGTCGGGACTGGCGCGGGCTTGCTAGTGTTACTGGGATGCGGAGCGTTCGCCGACGAATAACCCGCCGGCAAATTCGATCCGCCTGCCGCCGCCGCGGGAGCCGCCGGCGCGGGAATCGTGTTCGGCTTAGGACTCACATTCGGATTCGCAGCAGGCTTCTTCGCCGCGTCGGCGTCGGTGTCCGTAACTACAATCGACACAACTTGATCGCGCCGCACCATGGCGTAACCGTACGTTGTTTTTACTTTAAACGAATTTTCATCAAATCCGACAATGGTGCCGTTGATGACGCTGCCGTCTTTCAGATGCAGTTCATCTGCGCACACACCGCCAGCAAGGACGGCGCAGGCCGCGAGGACGATCCATGCCCGCTTCATCCCCGCAAGTATGGCAAGTGTTAGGATTTCCGGCAAGATGCCAGTTCGGGGCAGTTACAGCCAGAAGCGCGAATCTACGGAGAGCAAAAGCACAGCTTGGGGTCCAACGCGAAGCAGGGAACAGCGTTCAGGGATACTACGAAGAGAGCGCCAGCCCGATCCACAGCCCCACAGTCAGCACGCCGGCGATTACCATCAAAGTGCGCAGGCGGCGTCGTCGAGTGGCCGCAACCACAATCCCCATCGCACACAATGCGAATCCCATCTCGAACCAGAACCACGCGCCAACTCCGCGGCCCAGCAGCCCCAGCGAATCTTCGTACCACATGGAAGCGAACGAAGCAGTCGCCGTCAGGGGAGTAACCACCAGGGCAGCCAGGGCCAAGCCGCTGGCCCATTGCGGCAGGTGCCAGCCGCGGCGCGTATCGCGCCATTCCATCCAGGTCTGCACGACCACCACGCCGACGATCAGTAGAACCAGCAGTGCCACGTCCCCTCCCAAGTAGGGTCGTTGGCCCGTATAAGGTACGATTCGCGACTCGCCCGCCAGGACACCGGGCGGTTCGTGGTGGATTGGGTTTGGCAATTGGCCAGCCAAAAGCACCATTTCGGTCCCAATTGGGAGGGGAATCTAAGAGGCTAAGAATCAATAGCTTGAAGGTAGGCCAATCGAAGATGCCTCGGCCCGCACCGCGCCCTCGACGCGGCTCTCCAAAGGCGCTGCCATTCTAGAGCAGTCACTTGGCTCAAATGCGAAAGCATTTGCCGCCTCGCTAGGCCTCCAATTCGCGTGATAATCGAGCGTCTCGGTCGTAAGGGCGGGGCTTGCTCCGCCCGCCAACCGCGCCCCAGCGAAACGATTGCAACGTTCTCCGCCGCCCGCCGCTGCCAGCAGTCGTCTTACCTCTGCGCCTCAAGCACCCCGTGTGCAGACGGAACATCAACATCTCGCTGGCGGAATTCCCCGGCTCGCGATTCTGATAGGATAGGCCGACATGCGACAGCCCTGGGTCATCGCGCACCGCGGCGCCTCCGGTCACGCGCCCGAAAACACCATGGTGGCGTTTCGCCGCGCCGTGGAACTGGGGGCACGCTTCATCGAAACCGATCTGCAAATGACGCGCGATGCCCGCTTCGTCACCATCCACGATTCCACCGTCGAACGCACCACCAATGGCCGCGGCGCCGTCCGTGATCTCACGCTGGCGCAGATCGCCGAGCTCGACGCCGGGAAATGGTTTGATCGCAGCTTCATGGGCGAGCGGGTCCCCACGCTCGAGAATGTCCTAACCTTCGGCCGCGAAGCGGACATCGTTCTCTACCTCGAAATCAAATACGAAGTAGCGCATGGCCTGCACCATTCGCTGGCCGCCGAATTGGCCAGCAACGGCGATGCCGCGCGCGTAGTGCTGCTTTCCTTCGATCCCACCACGCTCGACGGCCTGCGGCAGTTCGATCGCACGCTGATGACCGGCCTCTTGGTCGAAGCCATGCATCCCGACAGCGTCAAACTCGCCCTGGGCATAGGTGCCCGCCAGTTTTGCCCCCGCGCCGATTTGGTCACTCCCGCGATGGTAGCCGAAGCCCATCAGGCCGGCCTGCAAGTAGCCACCTGGACCGCCAACAAGCCCGATCAAATGCGCCGTCTGATCAACGCCGGCGTAGATGGCGTAATGACCGATTTTCCCGATCGCCTAAAAGCCGTAATAGAAAACCTGGAGCCCGAAGACTAGTCAAATGTAGCGCCGGGCATTTAGCCCGGCACAAGCACAGCGAAAGCCACCACCGAAACTGAGATAAATCGAAAACTCCGGCCGTCGAGGCGTCGCCCGTTTCGCAAAATCAAATCGCTCGATAAATTCCCGCAAACTGCTGCAACCTCAATTCCTCAGCCCGTGCATTCAACGCTAACCCGCACTCCTCCAACAGCGCCTCAAGCCGCGCCCCCTCCGCAACCCCACGCAAATTATTCCGCAAAGTCTTCCGCTTCTGTCCGAAACACCGTCCAACAAACTCCAAAAATCGCTCATCGTCGTCAATGCCCAATTCAGCTCTCTCCCCGGGCAAATCCATCCGCACCAACGCCGAAGTAACCCGCGGCGGCGGACGAAACGCCCCAGCAGGAATCCGCAATAAAATTTCCGGCCGGGCAAAATACTGGCAAAGCACCGACAGATACCCATAATCCCGCCGGCCAGGACGCGCCACGATGCGCTCCGCCACCTCCAACTGAATCACAATGTGGATCGAAGCAACGTTCCCAGCAAAATCAAACAATCGCCGCAAAATGGGCGAAGTAATGTAGTAAGGCAAATTCCCATAAACCCGAAAGCGCTCGCCACCCGCCTCCCGCAAATCAATCTGCAAAACATCCGCGCAAATAATCTCAACGCGACCCCAATCCGCCGACTTCCGCCGCAAACCCTCCGCCAACCGCGAATCCGTCTCAATGGCCACAACCCGCGCCCCAGCCTGCGCCAGCAATTCCGTCATCTCGCCGTGCCCCGCGCCAATCTCCAGCCAGGTCTCCCCTGGCGCTACGCTCAGCGTCTGCAGAATCTTCTTCCGCCAACCCAAATCCGCCAGAAAGTGCTGTCCCAGCTTTTGTCGCGCCATGGCCGCGTCGAGTGTAGCAATTTCGCAGGCATCAAACCGCAGGGTTGTGCTTGACGAACCCACTCCGCTCCGGTAGCGTTTGCGTTCCAACCGGTGCCCATGAAGATTCTTTTCGTTGCGTCCGAAGGCGTCCCATACTCGAAAACGGGCGGCTTAGCCGATGTCGTTGGCTCTCTTAGCGCCGCGCTCGCCGAAGCGGGCCATCAAGTCGCCGTGCTGCTTCCCAAATATCGCGGCACGAAAGCGCAAATCGTCGTAGTCCCCAGCCTCACGGTCCCCTCCGGCGACGAACTGCGCTTTCCCTCTATCGTCGAAGGTGCCTCGGTTTCCGGGGTTCGCTTCTTCTTCGTGGATGATCCCAGCTATTTCGATCGTGCCCAGCTCTACGGCGAAAAGGGCAGCGATTATCACGACAACGCCGAGCGCTTCGCCGAATTCAGCCGCGCGGCCATCGAATTCTCAAAGATTGTCTGGAAGCCCGATGTCATCCATTGCCACGATTGGCAGAGCGCGCTCGTTCCCGTCCTTCTCCGCACTCTCTACGCCGACGATCCAACGCTGAAATCCATCCCGGTAGTTTTCACCATTCATAATCTCGGCTATCAGGGCCTGTTTCCCCGCAACACGCTCGAGCGCATAGGCCTCCCCGGAACTCTCTTCACCGTTGATGGCCTCGAGTTCTTTGGCAAGATCAATTTCCTAAAGGGCGGCCTCATATATTCCGATCAGCTCACCACCGTCAGCCGCAAATACGCCTCCGAAATTCAGACCAAGGAATATGGCTACGGGCTGGAAGGTGTCATCCGCGTGCGCAGCGATCGCCTGACGGGCATTCTGAATGGCGTGGATTACTCGTCGTGGAGCCCCGAAGCCGATACGCTGATTGCCGCGAATTATTCGGCGCACAATCTGGAAGGCAAGCGCCAGTGCAAAAAAGACCTTCTCGATGTCTTCACGCTGCCGGCCGAAAACATGACTCGCCCGGTGATCGGCATCGTCTCGCGCTTCGTTGACCAAAAAGGCTTCGACATTTTCGCGGAAGTCGCCGCCGAGCTGATGCAAGAGAATCTCGCCATCATCGCGCTGGGTACCGGCGATCCGCAATACGAGAAGCTTTTCCAGGCCCTGGCCCAGAAATTCCCGGCCAAAGTCGGCGTCAAAATCGCCTACGACAATACCATCGCTCACAAAATTGAGGCCGGCGCCGATATGTTCCTCATGCCCTCGCTTTACGAGCCCTGCGGTCTCAATCAAATTTACAGCCTGCGCTACGGCACCGTGCCCATCGTTCGCGCAACTGGCGGTCTCGACGACACGATTGTGCAGTACAATCCTAGAACCGGCGGCGGCACAGGTTTCAAATTCGACGCTTACACCGGCCGTGCGCTTCTCGAATGTGTGCGCAATGCCATTCGCGTTTTCCGCGATCCGGCGGCGTGGCACGCCATTCAAACCACGGGCATGGCCAAGGATTTCTCGTGGAAGCAGTCTGCTGCCGCATACGTAAACGTATACGAAGAGGCACGCCGGGTTAGAATCCCGGCAGCCTCTGTAACATCTAATTGACTCGGGGCGAAGCTGCAGTGTGCTCCAGCCCCTTGAATCTCAAGAGGATACCCATGGCCGATAACGTTCAGGCGGTAAGTGACGCAAGCTTTCAGGCGGAAGTGATTGACGCCAGCAAGACCCAGCCGGTGATGGTGGACTTCTGGGCGGAGTGGTGCCGCCCGTGCCACATGCTCTCGCCGACCGTCGAAGAAATTGCCCGCGAAAATGCCGGCAAGCTGAAAGTAGTGAAGATGAACGTGGACGAAAACATGAGCGCTCCGCCGCGCTACAACATCCGCGGAATTCCCACGCTGCTGCTCTTCAAAGGCGGACAGGTTGCCGACCAGATCGTAGGCGCAGTCCCCAAGGACCAAATCGTAAAAATCCTGCAGCGCCATCTGTAAGCAATCAATCAAGCGCTACTTACGCCGTCGCTGCCACTGGCGTGTACTCACTGGCGCGATTTAGCGTCTCAGTCGCCTCGCGGTCTAACTGCAGCTGTGTCGCGGCAACTAAGTCTTTCACCTGCTCTACGCTCGTCGCGCTGGCAATCGGGGCGGTGATGCTCGGCCGGCCGATCAGCCAGGCCAGCGCTGTGCTTGCCGGCGTGGCATTCAAGCGCTTCGACACTTCATCCAACGCTGCGAGAATTCGCAGTCCGCGTTCATCCAGATATTTCTTCACCCGCGAACCGCGCGGTGATTTTGAGAGATCCTTCTCGGAACGATACTTCCCGGTGAGAAATCCACTGGCCAGCGAAAAATAGGGAATCACGCCGAGATGATTCGCGAGGCAGGTCGGCTCGAGCTTCGTCTCGTAATCGGCACGCTCGTACAAATTGTAGAGCGGCTGCAGGCTGACGTAGCTGGGGTATCCGTGCTCCTTGCTGATGGCCAGCGATTGCGTCAATCGCTCAGCGGTGAAATTCGACGCCCCGATGGCGCGCACTTTGCCTTCGCGCACCAGCTGCGCGTAAGTCTCCAGCGTCTCCTCGATCGGCGTCGCAGGATCGTCCACGTGCGATTGATAAAGATCAATCGTCTCGACCTGCAGCCGCCGCAGCGAATCTTCCACTGCGCGCAGAATGTAAGCTTTCGCGAGACCCTTCTTCTCGGGGCTCATCACGTTGCCGACTTTCGTGGCGATAATCACATCTTTGCGCCGGCCATTTTGCTTCAGCCACTTGCCGATGATCGTCTCCGACTCGCCGCCCTGATGCCCCGGCACCCACGTCGAATAGACATCGGCGGTATCGATCAGATTCAAGCCCGCCTCCACGGCCGCATCGAGGACGCGGAACCCCGTGGCCTCATCCACAGTCCAGCCAAAGACGTTGCCGCCCAGCGCCAGCGGCGCAACTTGAATTCCGGAGTTTCCTAGCTCACGTTTTTTCATTCGGCGTCCTCTCCTTTTCCGAATCAAAAAGAAAGAGCAGATCCTTCGCTTCGCTCAGGATGACAGCGTTTGTTTCATGTCGCTTCCCTCACTCGAATTCTATCAGCACAATTTCCGCATATGTCCCCAGACGCATTGGCGGGCCCCACGTTCCCGCGCCATACGAAGTGAACACCATCATTTGCCCGAAGCGCTGCAAGCCATGCACGAACGGCCCGAAAATCCGTTTCGCGAAACGCGTCCAGGGCACGAATTGGCCGCCATGCGTGTGGCCGGAAACCTGCAGGGAAATTCCTTCGCGTTCGGCCACGTCCAGATGCCGCGGCTCGTGAGAGATCAAGACGCTGGCGCGCCCGCGATCGATTTGCATACCCTTCAGAATTTCTTGCAGCCGCGTTTCGTGATAAGCGTCGCGATGGCACACGCCGGCAATCTGCAGGCCATCCACGCTGACCTTCTCATTTTCCAGCACGCGCACTCCCGCGGCCTTCACCGCGTCAATATATTGGCGCGAATCACGAAATTCTTCATGGTTGCCGGTGACGAAATAGGTTCCTTGCGGCGCAGCGATAGCGCCCAGCGGTTTGGCCAGCTGCACAGGATTCACCGCCGTGCCGTCGTACAGATCTCCCGCGAGAAACACTATGTCCGGCTTGATGCGGTTCAAGCGCGCCACAATGCGCCGCACAAACCCGAACCCGCGCACGTGGCCGAGGTGCGTATCGCTCACCAGCGCGGCTACGCGGCCTCGCCAAGTCTCGGGCAGATTCGGCAGTCGCACGCGCACCCGTTTCACGCGCAGCCACGCCGCGTTTACCAGCCCGTAGGCGCCGGCGAGCAGCGCCGCGCCGAACGAAATTCCCGCCAGAAGGCGTCCATCCACAGGCCAGCGAAATATTCGCGAGGTTCCGTACACCGTCCAAATCGCGCATGCTGCGAAGAAGAGAAAACTCAGCAGGCCAAGCCACACCGCCGCGATGCGGTAAGCGATTCGCAGCAGCACATTGTTGTAACGCCAGGCCAGCAGCGATGCGGCCAGAAAGCTTACCGAGAGGATTACCACGATCCATGCGGTCGCAGAAATTCCGGACCGGTCGGGGGCCGGCCAGAAATCAGACCAAGTGCGGTACACAAACCAGTGCGTCGCGAACAGGATCGACTGCACGATGGCCAAGAAAATAGTAATGCGCGCTTTCAATTCACATGCTCCATAAAGGGTTCAAGCATTTGATGCGGCAGGCGCTTCGGCGGAACTGTGAATTCGTCGCTAATCCGCGGACCAAACGCCGTCGCGACCCTTGCCCGGCGGCGCGCGCTGCTTTCGCTGGGATGCGGACAATAGGAGTTGTGCTACGCTCACGTCGCTTTAGTCCACAATCAATGAGTCCTCCCGAATTCACAAAGACCGAGCCACAATCGTCGTCAAGCCTCTCAAAATTTCCGGCGACGCTTTTGCTTGCGCTATTGGTTGCGTACTCGGTTGTCCGGTGCCTAATAGCCGCGGCATCGAAGCCGTTGTGGTTCGACGAAATGTGCACCTGGATCATTGCTCGCCTAGGCAGCGCGCACGCAATTTGGGACGCGCTGAAACGCGCGGCCGATGGACAACCACCGCTGTTCTACATTATCGAGGCACACGCCGGCACGCTGTTTCGCAACGAGGAAATCGCATACCGCATGGTTTCGATTCTTGGATTTGCGTGCGTGCTGACCTTCGTGTTTTTGTTTGCGCGAAGACGCACGAACGCCTGGTATGCTCTGCTTTGTTCTGCTCTTCTGCTGCTCACCATTCTCTTCGATACCTACGCTATTGAGGCGCGGCCCTACAGCCTGGAAGTCGCCTGTTTCGCGCTGGCGCTGCTGTGCTATCAGCACGCGCCGGCGCCAGCCTGGATGATTGTGATGGGATGCTCTCTGGCGCTGGCGGAGAATTTGCATTACTACGCTGTCTTCGCGATGGTTCCGTTCGGCTTGGCCGAAGCGGCGCTGCTCTGGAAGACGCGGCGCTTCCGGATTGCGGTGTGGCTTGCGCTTCTTGGTGGCTGCGTGCCGGTCATTTGGCTCTTCCCGCTGCAGCGCGCTCTGAAAATCACTTACGGCGAGCACATGCTGGCGCCCGCTTCTCTCGTTCGTGCGATTGCGATCTATGGCTGGATTTTCACTTCGCAGAGAAACGTGGCCGTCGTTTTCGCTGTAGCTATAGTCTGCGTCGCTGCGATTCTGGTGGGCGTCGCGGCGGCCGCCCCGGCGCTGCGTAGACAATCGCATCTTCGCGCGGCTTGGGCTTCCGACCCGCTCGCGCACGAGCAGATACTGACACTGGGTTTTCTGGCGCTGCCGTTCATCGCCTATGCTGGGGCAAAACTCGCGCATGGTGCGCTCCTGGATCGCTATGTGCTGTCGGTTGTGCTGGGTATCCCGCTGGCAGCGTGCTCTCTGCATGCCTGGTTGGGACGGCGAGGGCGCATCGTGCTGGTGATTGTGGCGATTCTGCTGATCGCCGGCCGTGAAACGCGATTCTGGATGCTTCAGGAACAACATATCGGGCGACTGCAATCTTCGGCACCCCGCGCCGATCAATTTGTCGCAGCAGCCGGCTATCCCGATTTGCCGGTGGTGGTCTCCTCGGCGGTGCAGTATCTCGAGTTGGACCACTATGCGCCGCCGGAACTGCAGCGCCGCCTGGTTTTTCTTGTGGATCCTGTGAAGGCCATCGAGTATGACGGGAGCGACAGCGGGGATCGGCAGATGCTTTTGCTGCGGGATTATGCCCCGTTGGATGTTGAAGAATTCGCTGGATTTAGAGCTGGGCATGGCGAGTTCCTGCTTTTGTCGAATGGCGATCCACGGCTAGATTGGTGGCCGGCGCGTTTTCGTGGGGAAGGAGATGCTGACGTTCGCCTGCTCGAATCGCAAGATTCCTGGAAAATGTATCTGGTGCGATTACGAGATTAGCATCGGCTGGCAATTGGCTCGTCCTTGGGATCTTTGCGGAAGCTCCACAAAAAATTGAAGTTAGATGACGTGTGTGCAATCTCGGCGGCCGCGACATTGCGGCAAAACCGACGGCCACCCCGGCAGCGTTGTGAACCCGCACCCCTCCTCTTATGTCTCGATTAGAATTGGTCTCGGGGGTTTGTTTTGTGTAAGTTACGGGCGATTCTAATCGTTCGATGTTGCGATTAGAAATTGGGAATTGGGCGGGTTGGGGGACGTGTGCAAGTGCTGGCGGGGTGAAACGGGTCACCCGGGCTATTTGGAGCGCGCGACATCTTCTGGCGCAGGCGCCAGTCATTCGAAATACCTCCACGTCTGCAATTTTACTTGGCGCGGACTGCGGCGGCTCTGGAGAGCCAGCCTCGCGCGGTGCGATTGCTGACCGCTAAGGCCATTAGTATCGCGGGAGTTAAGGTATGTCAATGGTACCTAAGGTTCAATTTTGGCGGTAGTACCCGCGGAGCCGGCGGGTGGGTCCGCGGTTCGATCTGCGATTGTTATTGCGTTGCGGTCGTCGGACGGGCGCAGCCCTTCGAAGCTCCCTTCTAGCTTCTTCAGGGCGAGCAGGGTAAACAAGCGGCGCGCCTACGGCCGGGATACGCGACGATGCTCGCTGCAAACCTTGTGGGTGGTGGAGCTATCTAATTTGACGGTACGCTGGACTTTGGGACTGGCTCCATGCGGCCGTGGCAATGACTGTGTAAGTTGGCTAGTATGGTTTGCGAAATTATTATGTTCGGGTTCGAGTTTTTTCGAGAGGGAATTTGGAACTTGCGACGGCTTAGTGTGAGCCCAGGGGGACGATTGACATGAGCAAGAAGGAACAGAACTCGGGAGAAGAGAAACCGTCGGTGACGCTGCCCGGAACGGTGGAGAAAATAATTCCGCCGATTCCATCGGTCGAGCCGGAGAAGGCGCAAATCTCCGTGGAGGGCGGCGACGAGCTTTACCGGGAACTGCGCGTCGAGAATGCGCTCGAGGATGAGAACGGGAATAAAGTGAAGCTGAAGGTCGGGGCGGAAGTGGAAGTGACGATCGAAGCGGACAAAGTGGACACGGTCCCGAAGGGATCGGCAAAGAAGGCTTCGCCCGGGAATTGATTTGCTTGCGGCGGAATTTAGATTTTACTTTTGGATAGAAAAAAGATTTCCCCACCTAGGACGGCCTTGATGGCTTCGAAAAGAATTTCAGTGCTGGCTCCTTTCTCGATGTAACCGCGAATTCCGATTTTGTGTGCCTCCTGCACTAATTGCGTGGTGAAGTGCATGGAAAACATGAGGATGGGGAAAGTGGGTGCGGCTTGCAGGATCCGGCGCGCGGCTTCGAGGCCGTTCATGTCGGGAAGGCCGAGATCCAGAATCAGAATATCGGGTTTGAGTTCCTGGACCTTGCTTATCGCTTCGGCGCCGTTTATGGCTTTGCCGCAGACGCTGAAGCCGGGGCGGGATTCGAGAAGAATGCGCAAGCCGCGGCGCAATTCCGGTGAATCATCGGCAATGAGGATTCGCGCTGCAGCAGGCCCGACCACGATATGACTCTCGGCGGTTTTTGGTGCGGAAGCAATACAACGTTAATAGTATGCAGCTGAGTTAATCGAAGAGCGGGCGCGGCCCTTCGAGGCTCAGGATAAACAACCCTTCCTGCGTGAGGGCGAGGCGGCGCCCTTATGACGGAAAAACATTTGCGAATGGAGCGCAGCGCAGGCATTGCGAATGTGCGTGCGAAGAAACTGCGAAGCACGTGCGCATGCGGCAACGACGCGCGGAGATTTTTGCTTGACAGGATTGACGCTCGCTCGTATTAAGGATGTGAACGGATGTGGCGCGAAGAAAATTTCGCTGCCGCGCCGTAAGGGGAGAGAGCAGCAAGCAGTAGAGATGCGCAGTTGAATTAGGAGTGGAGCGGCGGCGAGGCTGCTCCAGTCAACTGATTCTTCGGACGGGGCGATTGCGAAAGCAGTCGCCTCGTTTTGTTTTTGGGGGCGCGATTGTGGGTTGATTGCGATCCGCGGTTGATTTGCGATTGTTGTTGCGTTGCGGTCGTCGGACGGGCGCAGCAAGCGGCGCCCCTACGACCGGGGCGTAGGTATGCGCGCGGTCGCGATTGTTGTCGCGTTGTGGCCGTCGGAGGGCCGGCATAAAGCGCGGCCCCACGGTGATCGCAAGTCGGTCGCGGTCCGAGAGGGAGGTGCAGGTCAAGCTAGATTATTTTCGGCTGGATGCTTACTAGCTGCTCTTGGGTGGGGCAGAGCTGGCGGAAATCGCAGTAGGCGCAGATCCAGCCGGGCTTGGCGGGAAATTGTGCGGCGCGAATGGAGTCGGCGGTGATGGCTACGAGTTCTCTGGCCTTGGCGAGGGATTTGGCGTCGCGTTGCGTGACGATGGCCTGATTGGTCGTCACGTTGTAGAGGACCAGGCGTGTGGGATTCAGCTCGAAGACTTCGCGGGCGGCGATGGCGTAGAGACTCAACTGCAAGCTTTCGTCGGCGTGTTTCTGCGATTTGGGATTACCGGTTTTGTAGTCCACTACTTCTACCTCGCTACGGCTGATGCGATTCACCTGGTCGATGCGGCCGGTGATGGTGACGCCGGGCTCCATGGGAAGCTCGAAATGTTTTTCCTGCCAGAGCACTTCGGGCGGCTGCGCGGAATAGGTGTGGCAGAAAGCGGTTAGCGATTCGCGGCCCTCTTTTTTGTACTCCTCTTCCTGGTAATCGTCGAGGAAGCCGGCAGAGGACCAGAGACGATCGTAGATGGAAGAGATTTCATCGGGGGTGACTTTGCGGCGCTTCTTCATTTCGGCTACGAATTCCTTGATGGAGTTGTGCATCACGCTGCCGAAAGTCATTTGCGCGGCGGGGCCGCCGCGGAGGTTCCATGTCGCGGCGAACTGGTACTTCATCGGGCAATCGAGATAACTGCCGATGGCAGAGGCGCTTAATTGCAGCGGCTCAGGCTTAGGCGGGTGATAGGCCTTGGCCCAGAGCGCGATGCGTGAATAGACTTTTGCTACTGGAGAGGCCGCGCCGAAAAGGCTGGGCTGCGATGCGTCGGCGGGGGCGGGGCCGACGGATTCCTGCGCGCCTGACATGAAGACTTTCGGGGTGGACTGGGTGATGTCGTGCTTCTGAATTTTGGCATTGCCGAGGACGTCATCGAAAAATTCGGAAGGCCTCTTGCGCTTGCCGACGACCGTGGAGAGCGTCAGGGTGCGCTGGGCGCGAGTAAGCGCCACGTAAAAGAGGCGGCGCTCTTCCTGCATGTGCACGTCGCCTGCGGGCTTGTCTTTCATGAGGGCGACGGGAAATTCGAAGACGGGCTTGCGTACGCCCGAGGGGAATTCGCCTTTGGAGAGTCGCAGCACAAAGACGTGCGGAAATTCCAGGCCCTTGGCGCCATGAACGGTCATTAGCTGAACGGCTTCGTGAACGGGTTCGTCTTCGAGGTAGATCTTGCCGTCGGCCTCGGCGAAGAAGTCCATGTACTGAATGAAATCGCGGAGGGAGTGGCCATCGGCTTTCTTTTGCCAGGATTCCACGAATTCTCTGAAGCGGGAGAGATTGTAGGAATCAATTTCGGCGGGGAGAGGAGCGACACCGAGCTCGGCGATCAGTTCGGTCGTCAGTTCGAGGGCGCTGAGTTTTTTGGAGCGCTCGCGCATGCGGGCGATGAGCGCGGCCAGCTCTTTGGCGCGCGAGGCTGGCGGCGGGCCAGGAGTTTCTTTGCACCACAATTCGAATTGATCCCAGAGCGAGGTGCCTCTTGCGGCTTTGGCGCGCTCGGCGAGACGCACCAGATCGCGCGGTTCGAGGCGCCAATAGGGAACTGCGAAGACGCGGGCGCAGGAAATGTCGTCGAAGGGGGTGGCGATCAAGCGCAAGTACGCGAATAGATCGCGAATCAGCGTGCTTTCCAGGATGGAGCGGTTCTTGATGACGTAGGGAATTTCACGGCGCGTGAGCGCTTCGACGAGCTCTTTGCGATGGGCGTGCTTGCGATAGAGCACGGCGAAATCGCGCCAGGGCGTGCGGGGCGCGCGCATGCGGTCGATTTCGGCGGCCATCCATTCGGCTTCTTCGACGGCGTTGCCGAATTCGACTACGCGGATTTTTTCGCCTTCGGGATTTTGGGTCACCAGCGGAGTGAAGGGGACGTAGAGCGAATCGTCGCTCTCGGAGGCTACGGTGCCCGCTACGCGGAGAATGCGTTTCGTGGAGCGGTAATTCTGGGTGAGATGCACGCGCGGCCAGCGGTTTTGCGGCGTGTCGAGAGTGATGCCACAGAAACGGGTGAGAAATTGTTGCAGGCTGGCGAAGGACGCGCCGCGAAAGCGATAGACGGCCTGATTGTGATCGCCGACCACGAAGACGTTGCGCGCGTCATTCATCAGCAATTGCAGGAATTCGAGTTGCGCCCAGTTGGTGTCCTGGAATTCATCCACGAGGATGTAGCGATAGCGATTGCGCAGCGTTTCGCGGAAGGCGGCATCGGAGCGCAGGGCTTGCACGGCACGCATTAATTGCGCGCCGAAGGTTAGATAGCTGCGCTCCTGCAGCAGGCGCTCGCTGACGCGATAGACGCGGGCGATTTCCTCTTCGCGGGCTAAGGCTTCTTCATTGATGGCGCGGGATTCGGCGTCCAACTGCGGACGCTGCGCGTCGTATTCGGCTCGCAGGCTGCTGACGTAGCGGTCGTAGTCTTCGGGAGCGACCAGCTCGTCCTGGCAGCGGGAAATGAAGGAGGCGAAATCTCTCAGGAATTCGCCGGGATCGGCGAGACGCTTGAAAATATTGAGCTCCAGCTGGCGGATATTTTTTCGCAGCAGGATCCAGTGATCGGTATCGTCGAGAACGCAAGCGTCGGGATTGGCTTCGGTGAGGATTTTTTCGCAAAAGCTGTGAAATGTGCCGAGCCAGACGTCTTTGGCGCGCGGGCCGACGTGGCTTTCGATGCGCCACTTCATTTCGCCCGCGGCTTTTTTCGTAAAGGTGAGGCCGAGGATGCTTTCGCCGGGCAGCGTGGGATCATTTTCGAGCAGCATGCGAATGCGCTCGGTGATTACGCGCGTTTTGCCGGTGCCGGCGCCGGCGACGACGAGCAGCGGGCCTTCGCCGTGTGCGACGGCGCGAAGCTGCTCGGGATTCAGGCCGAATTCGGAAGCTGGCGATGGGCGGCTAGACATGCGGACACTTTCATCGTAGCCGATTTTGCGCGGGCGTAGTAGAGTCAGGCAAAATTGCGGATTTTCTACGGTGTGAATATGAGTCAGACGTATAGCCTATCTCCGATTCTGATTATCGGAATCTTCGTCGCTGGATTCGGGCTCGGCTGGGTGCTGTCGTCCGTCCGCTTTCGCGCTTCGGGCGGATCGAATTTTGAGAAGCTGGCTGGAGAACTGGCGAATCGTTCGGCCAACTTGTCTGGTGTTTCATCGCGGCGTATTTACGAGCTGCGATGCATGTGCGGAGCGGTGTTGAAATTTCGCGGGGCGCACGATGCCGGTCCGAGCGAACTGCCTCCCTTTCCTGACGGGGATTCGTACACATGTCCTTCATGCGGGGCTTCGGTTGACCTGAAGAAAATCCGTGGGCTGATACAGAATGCGAAACTGCCACAATAGCGCCATCGCGCGCCGGAAATTGACCGCTTCCGGGCTCGCGCCTATACTGACTCTTCGAAGCTTCGTCGCTTCAGTGGCATTTTCGAAGGAGAAATCGTCATGGATCAGCCGGTAATTCTCAGCGCGGTGCGCACTCCGATTGGGCGCTTTATGGGCGGGCTTTCGCCGCTTACGGCTACGGAGTTGGGCGCGAAAGTTGTTGCGGAATCGGTGCGGCGCGCGGGGATTGAGCCGAAGCTGGTGGATGAAGCGATCATGGGCAACGTGGTACAGGCCGGGCTGGGGCAGAATCCGGCGCGGCAGGCTGCGTTGCGCGGTGGGCTGGATGCGCGCGTAGCGGCTATGACGATCAACAAAGTTTGCGGCTCGGGATTGAAGGCTGTAGCGCTTGCGGGACAGGGCGTGACGCTTGGAGAATCGGAGATTGTTGTCGCCGGCGGCATGGAGTCCATGTCGAATTGTCCTTATCTGTTGAAAAACGCTCGGACCGGCTATCGGATCGGCAATGCGGAGATGTTTGACTCGATGATTACCGACGGACTTTGGGACGCTTACGAGAATTTTCATATGGGCATGACCGGCGAGCTGGTTGCGGAAAAATATGGCATCACGCGGCAGGAGCAGGACCAGTTTGCTTACGACAGCCATCGCAAGGCGGTGCACGCGATCAAGTCGTGTTTTATCGCCGAGCAGATTTTGCCGATTGAGATTCCGCAGAAGAAGGGCGAGCCCGTGATTATCAAGACGGATGAGTCGCCCCGCGAGGATACCTCGCTGGAAATTCTGGCTAAGCTGAAGCCTGCGTTCAAGAAGGATGGAACTGTTACGGCAGGGAACGCACCTGGGACGAATGATGGCGCGGCGGCGCTGGTGGTGACTAGCGAACGGAAAGCGTCGGAGCTGGGTAAGACGCCGATGGCGCGGATTGTGGCGCAGGCTGTTAGCGGCGTGGAGCCGAAGTGGGTGATGATGGCGCCGGTTGAGGCGGTCGAGAAGCTGCTGCATAAGACTGGCTGGGACCGCGATAAGGATGTCGATCTTTATGAGTTGAATGAAGCGTTCGCGGTGGCGGCGATTGCCGTGACGCGGCAATTGCGGCTTGATCCTGCCAAAGTGAATGTGAATGGCGGAGCGGTGGCGATCGGGCATCCGATTGGGGCTTCTGGTGCGCGGATTTTGGTTACGCTGCTTTACGAATTGCAGCGGCGCAATAAGAAGCGTGGTATCGCGGCGTTATGTTTGGGCGGCGGCAATGCGGTGGCGCTGGCTATCGAGCGCTACTAGCATTTCGCTCTGCGTCGAGTCTTCTGCTATTCTTCCCGCGATTTGAATCACCAGGCGCCGTGTGACTCTCGAATCTTGGCGCCGTCATTCCGAGCGAAGCGACGATTTTCGCTTCGCTCTTTGTTATGCCTGGAGGCATCGTTGTTCTGCCCGCAGTGCAAACTTGAGTATCGCCCTGGATTCACGCATTGCCCGGACTGCGACGTCGATTTAGTCGCAGCGCTGCCGCAGGGCGATGGAAGCCGCTCGTCGCAAGCTGCCGCGCGCGATTTGCGCTCGCCGGTGATTTTGCGCCAGGGAGTCCGCGGAGCGGATGCTCTGATCATCCGCGACGTTCTTAGCGGCGCTGGCGTCGTTTTCAACGAACGCCGCGCCGCCGCCGAAATAGTAGCCGATGGCCTGCCCACCTACGAATTCTGGGTCAACGCCGAAGACCGGCCAAACGCGCTTTCCCTGATCGCTCCGGCGCTGGGGGAAGCTGAATCCGACGAGTCCGCGGATTCCCTTGAAGTACTTTGGGGCGGAAACGACAGTGAATTTTTCGATCAGTTGTGCGCTGCGCTGCTGAAAAACGGCATCGATTGCTACAAATACGAAGCGGAGTCTCAGCGGCTACCCTCAGCCTTTTCTCGTAATCCGTACGAAGTTTCGGTGCGGCCGGAGGACTTTGCCAAAGCCGCGGATGTATTGGAGTCGGTGAATGACGATGCGGCGATCAATAAGCAGGGCGCTCCGCCCGCGCACTTGGCCGCCGATGCGGCGCCGGAGGATGAAGTCGACGATGTACCCATCGACGATGATCTCGGCGACGACGAGCGCACCGCCGAAGCCTGGTCCGGCGCTACTCAGGATCAAGCTGAGGCCCTGAAATTTTGCCTCCGCGAAGTGGGCATCACTTGCCGCGTTGTCAGCGCCAACGGCCGGACGCGATTGCTGGTTGCGCCGAAAGTTCTCGATCGCGCCAAGGAAGTCGTGCGCGAAGTCGTGGAAGGCGCGCAGTCGGAATAATCATCCTGGCGGAACGGGGAGATTCTATGAATGCCGGTGAAATCAAAACCGTGGCCGTGCTCGGCGCTGGGACTATGGGAAACGGCATCGCGCATGTGTTTGCGCGCTCGGGGTATCGCGTGATTCTGCGGGATATCGAGCAACGCTTTCTTGACCGCGCGCTGGCGACTATCTCGGCGAATCTTGATCGCGAAGTGAAGAAGGCGAAAATTACGGAAGCTGATAAGGTTGCCGCACTTGCTCGCATTCAACCGCAAACGGCAATTTCTTCGCTGGCCGAGGCGGACTTTGCGGTCGAAGCTGTGCCGGAGAATTTGGATTTGAAAGTGCGCGTGTTGAAAGAGGCTGATGGTGTGCTTCGCGCTGGCGTGCCGCTGGCTAGCAACACTTCGTCGATCTCGATTACTTCGCTCGCGGCGCAGACTAGCCGGCCGGAGCGCTTCATCGGCATGCATTTCATGAATCCAGTGCCGGTGATGCAGTTGGTGGAAGTGATTCGCGCGCTGCAGACCAGCGACGAAACTTTCGCGCTTACGATGGAGCTTTGCGGGAAGCTTGGCAAGAAGCCGGTGGCCGTTAACGATGCTCCCGGGTTTGTTTCCAATCGCGTTTTGATGCCGCTGATCAACGAGGCGGCGTTCTGCGTGATGGAAGGCGTGGCCACGCCCGAGGCCGTGGATGCAGTTATGAAGATGGGGATGAATCATCCGATGGGGCCACTCGAGTTAGCGGATTTTATCGGCCTGGATGTCTGCGTGGATATTTTGGAAGTGCTCTATAAGGGATTTGGGGATCCGAAATATCGGGCTTGCCCGCTGCTGCGCAAATACGTCGCCGCCGGCTGGCTCGGCCGCAAATCTGGCCGCGGGTTCTATAAGTATTCGTAAAGCCGGCTGCCAGCCGGCGCCTTTCGCTCAAACCGCTGCGCGCGAGATTCCGAAAGGCCCCGCAGTAACGCAGGAACCCATTTATTAACACGACGGCGTTTGAATGCATCTCCTCGGGGCGCCGCACAAAGACGCCGGCTGGCAGCCGGCGTTACGAATGCGCCGCTACAATAACAAAAAGCCCTGGGAGAGGCTCCCAGGGCTTTTGTTTGCTATCGATGCTACCTAGCGTTTAGTTTAGGCGCGCTTGTGCTTAGCGGCCGTGGCCGAACAGGTCGGACATCACGGCCACGCCTGGGTCACACGCATGGTTCAGGCATGGCAGATCGAATGCCGATTCCAGCGATTTCAGCAGCGAGAAGCTGGTGTAGAAAGTGCTGCTTTGCCGGCCGTTGGCGTTTTCGCGGTTGAGTTCGACGGTCAGAACCACGTTGTTCTGGTTCTGCAGCGGGAACGACGGATTGGGGGCATTCAGCAGGCCACTGTAGTCGTTCTCATCCCAGACGATGACGATTGCATTGCGGCCCTCGTTCCAGGCCGGCGAAGCATGAATGGCTTGGACGAGGCGCTGGATGGTGACGTCGCCCTGCTGGATCAGCCCGGGATTGAGGCCGGCCGTTGTACCAACGGTGACATCACCCGGAGCGAGGCCGGGATCAAAGGCGCAGAAGGCGTCGCCATTGCTCTGGCCGTGCTGGTCATCGCACTGGTTGGGAACGATGTAAGCGAAATTGGGAACGTTGCCGGAGGACAAGTCGGCATAGAGGCCGCGCTGGCCATCGAAGCCCACGACGTTGTTCAGGCTGTTATTCGGGCGAGCGCCGTTTTGCACTGAAGCGAAGTAGGCGAAGGGATTGTGCTTGACGGCGTAATCCTGCACGTAGCTCGAGGTGGTAAGTGGCGCAAGATCGGTAAAGTCGGTCAAGTTGGAGACGGTGCCGTTGCTGGTGTTGACGCCAAAGATGGAACCTAGCGGCAGATTTTCCTGATAGGTCTTCCATCTCAAACCGGCATAAAAGAGCTGGTCGGCAATGGTGATTCCCTGCACGGGCTCGGCCGGGACGGAAATGACGCCGTCGATGTCGGCGAGGTAGTTAAAGACGCCGGGATCGACCTCGTTCCAGGTATCGATGGCGGGAGTCTCCGCGTCCATGCCGGTTCCCGAGATGGGACAGACGGTGCCGGATTCGATGGTGACCGGAGGAGGCCCGCCGAAGTCATCGGCATTTACGATACCGGTAGAAATGTTCGGCGTGCAGGTGGTGCTGCCCCAATTGGGGGCGTGGTCGCTGCGGATGCCGAAATTCGATCCGCCGACGATTTCCAGGTAGTTGGTGAGGCTGGGATGCCCGACGGCGAAATAGTTTGTCGCGAGATTCACTTTCCCGTTCGCGATCAGGGCGTTTAAGTACGGCTCGTTGGGATTGCCGAAGACCTGCTGGTAACCGTGATTCTCCATCATGATCAGGAAAACGTGGTCCAGATGCTGAACGCCTTTGGGTGCTTCACGTTCTTGTGCCCGGAGTGGCCCGCTGATCGCCGCGGCCAGCAGACACAGTACTGCTGCCTTTTTCCTCATGTATATCACCTCGCGTATTTATAGGGATTGCCGGAACGCGTGCGGGGCGCGGTCCAAGACGCGGGGGATGCTAGGAGTGGATTATTGCTGAATTGTTACAGAAACGTTACTCGACGGTGAAAATCGGCTGAAGGGCTTCGGGGTGACATAAATCACGCGAACTTGCGGATATTTGGAAGATCCAAGCCAAGGCTGCGGGTTGGGTTCACATTTTGCCCCAGAAGGCGAAGGCTACCGCGCCTACGATGCACAGGAAGGAGACGGCGTAGTTCCATTTCAGGCCTTCGCCCAGGTAGAAGTAAGCGAACACTACGAAGACGCATAGCGTGATTACTTCCTGGATGATCTTGAGCTGGAAGGCGGTGAACTCGCCATAGCCAATGCGATTGGCGGGAACCTGGAAGCAGTATTCGAAGAAGGCGATCAGCCAGCTTACCAAGATGGCGGCAATTAGTGGGGCTTTGCGGTATTTGAGGTGACCGTACCAGGCCGCGGTCATAAAAGTATTGGAGCAAATCAGTAGAAGTACGGTTTTCATAGGGCGAAAATCGTAGCATAGTGATGGGCGTCGTTGGCATACAAGCGACAGGGAGCGGCGTGGTGGCGAGGCAGGAGAAAGCGGGCAGAGCAGGCCAGGGAGAGGGCCAGAAATGTTTTGCTTTTTCTTCGCCTTGTGCTATTCTGCGCGCAACGGGACAATGCCGCCGGCCTAGAAACGCAATTCGCGGCCTGCGCCCCGCCAAAATTAGCCCATTCGAGGTGGCACGTGGCAGATGAAAAGACGAAGATGCTCGAGAATGCGATTTCGCAAATCGAGAAGACTTACGGCAAGGGTTCGATTATGCGCCTCGGTAACCGGGACGTGCTGGTGCCGGTGAGCGTGATTCCAACAGGCTCGATTTCGCTGGACGCGGCGCTGGGCGTGGGCGGATTTCCGCGCGGGCGCGTGATTGAGGTGTATGGGCCGGAATCGGGCGGCAAGACTACGATGACCCTGCACGTTATCGCTGAGGCGCAGAAGATCGGCGGACAGGCGGCGTTCATTGATGCCGAGCACGCGCTGGATCCGATTTATGCACGGAAGCTGGGCGTGGACGTGGACAATTTGCTCGTGTCGCAGCCGGACAACGGCGAACAGGCGCTGGAGATTGCGGAAACGCTGATTAAATCGAATGCGGTGGACGTGATCGTGATTGACTCCGTCGCCGCTCTGGTGCCCAAGGCCGAGCTGGAAGGCGACATGGGCGATCCGCAGATGGGCTTGCAGGCGCGGTTGATGTCCCAGGCGCTGCGCAAGCTGACTGCTATTGTTTCGAAGTCGAAGACCTGCCTGATATTCATCAATCAGATTCGCGAGAAAATCGGGGTGCTGTTTGGCAATCCGGAAACTACTACCGGCGGGCGGGCTTTGAAATTCTATTCCTCGATTCGGCTGGATATTCGGCGCATTCAGTCCATCAAGGAAGGCGATCGGGTGATTGGTTCGCGGACGCGCGCGAAGGTGGTGAAGAATAAGGTGGCGGCGCCATTCCGCGAGGCAGAATTTGACATTATTTATGGCGAAGGGATTTCGGCCGACGGGGATTTGATTGATCTTGGCGTCACTCGCGGGCTGCTGGAGAAGAGCGGCACTTGGATTTCTTACAAGGGCGAGCGGCTGGGACAGGGGCGCGATAATGCGCGGCAGTTCTTGAAGGACAATCGCGATATTCGCGCGAAGATTGATACGGAGCTGCGCAAACAGCTCGGACTTTTGAATATTCCGGCGCCTGAGAACGGGAATTCGGAGAAAGCTGGGGCCGAGAAAGCTGCTGCGGAAGCGCCTCGGTCTATGGCTCATGCGGCTGCGGCTGGGGCGGCGAAGGGCGGCAAGCCTTCGCGCTAGCTGGAGTCAAAGGCGGGAGGGTCTAAAGCACCCTCCCCTACAGTTCCGGAGTGGCTGTGCTATTGGGACAGGTTAGCCTGTCTCTGCCTGATTTTCCCTGCTCGTACCTAAACTGACCCTCAGTGCAGTTCCATTTTTGGGGCCCCTCGCCGATAATCCTTTATGTAGAGGGTTGCGCTCCAGGCTACGCTTCCCTACAATCTGAAATTCGGCTAGGGGTGGGGGGAGCCACTGAGGCCGGGGGAAGCTTATAAATGTTGAAGAACCAACCAGCCCAGTACCGCAAACGCTTGTCTGTCATCGCCTTGTTGGCCATCGCGGCGATGATTGCTCCGACTCCCGATTTGGTACAGTCCGCATTCGCCGGTGCAGCCACGCCGCGCCATTCACGCCGCACGTATGGAGTTCCGACGCGCGGCAACCCGACCAAAGACGATATTCCCGATAATGACGACGCCATCGTCCGCAGCATCGCCGTGGACGCCCTTGGCAGCGCCAATGGCTCGGTTCTGGCAATCGATCCTTCGAACGGCCGCATTCTCGCCGCGGTAAATCAGAAGATGGTTTTCTCCTCCGGCTTTGAGCCGTGCTCAACCATCAAGCCGGTGATCGCGCTCGCGGGCCTGAAGGAAGGCATCATCACGCGCGATACGATGATTAACGTGGGGCGCCGGCGCTACATGGATTTGACCGAAGCGATGGCGCACTCCAACAACGAATTCTTTCAAGCCGTGGGCGAGCGCTTGGGCTTCGAGCGCGTTTCGCAATATGCCAAGCTGCTTGGTCTCGGCGAGTTGGCAGGATTGAATATCGAAGGCGAACAGCCCGGCGCGCTGCCTGTGGCACCCCCGGCCTACGGCGGCATTGCGCGGATGTCGAGCTTCGGCTCCGGCATTCGCATGACCCCGCTGCAGCTGGCCTCGTTGGTTTCGACGCTGGCGAATGGCGGCACGATGTATTACCTGCAGTATCCGCGCACCGCGGAAGCCCGCGCCAATTTCACGCCGCAGGTCAAGCGCAAGCTCGATATCGGCCCGCTCATTCCGGATTTGCAGGAAGGCATGCTTGCAGCGGTGCTCTATGGGACCGGGAAGTCGAGCTACGATCCTTACGGCGAGCAGGCGCTGGGCAAGACTGGCACTTGCAACGATGAGAGTGTCGGCGGGCGGCTGGGGTGGTTTGTTTCCTACGCGGACCAGGCGCACCCGAAGATCGTGATCGTGGTTTTGCTGCGTGGCGGTAGCCGCGTGGTTAGCGGACCGCATGCGGCGGATGTCGCTGGGCGGATTTACCGCGAGCTGCGCGATCGGAACTACTTCGCCGGCACGCATCGCTTCACCGATATGTACGCATCGGCCCCAGCGACTGCGGCTGCTAATTCTCTCGTAGCTAGACGTTAATAATCCGCGCGCTCAATCCCTTTTGGGCGCGCTTTCAGTTTCCCCTTCCTCCCTCTTTTTTGGCTACTTCTGATGCCCGCCTGTTAACGCTGGTGGCGCGCCCCGCGTCTTTCTTCCCGTAAGCGGTGCATGTCGAATCGCGTTTGGCGCAATAGCGCGAGGCTTGAGATGCGAGTCTGCAATCCAATCGCTGCGAATATCCTGCGTATTGCACTTGCCGGGATTTTGCTTCTGCCGCCGGTTTCTGGGACAAGCTGCTGCCGCGCATGAAGAGTGGTTTCGCGGCTTGGACTTGGAACAGTCTTTGCGCGGCGCGACGCTGGTGATGGCGGTGCGCGTTGAGCAAGTTGACGAAATCAAGATTTCAACCGGGGGCAAGGGCGAAGAGACGCTGCTGCAGTTTCGATTCACGCCGGTGCACGTGTTGAAAGGTGTTTTTTCGCGGGACTCGTTGACTTTGAATAGCGCGGATTTGCAAATCTGGAATTTTCCGGCGGCGCAGCGCATTGAACGTGGGCAGTTTCGGCTGCTGATTTTGGGGCGCACGGGCGAAGGCTATGCGGTGATGCAGCCCGCTCCGAGTTTGGATCAGACGATCCCTCCGTTGCGAGATGGGGATGACCCGCTTCTGGATACGGTGAAGACTTTACTCGACGTCAATGCCGGCAGCGATCGCGAGAAGTCCGTGGCTCTGATTCTCGAGGGGCTTCGCGGTCGCTCGGGAGTTGCCGCTGTTCCGTTGCTGACGGCGCTGCAGCGACGCGCGCTTCTCGCCGCGCAGACTCCCGGAGCTGCTGAAGCGATCACGCCGCTGCTGGCTGACGCGTCTCCTGCAACTCGTGCGCAGGCTGCGCACTTAATCCGCGCGCTGCTCGATGCGGATTATCTTGAGCAAGCTGAGATGCGCAGCAAATTTGTTGCGGCTCTGGCGGCCGCTCTCGATAGCCGCGACGCGAATTACGCTGCGCGGCTGGCAATGTTTGACGCCCTTGGCGCCGCGGGCGACCAGGCTCGGCAGAATGACCGGGCGATCGCGCAACTTGAGGAAGCCGCTCCGGCGACGTTTGCGGAACAGGCTGCGCGAATTCACGCCGTCGGTGAGCTAAGGATCGGAAGCCAGCAACGCCCTGTCCTCGAGTTGTTGCGCGCGATGCCGCTCGATGGCGCGTCCGCCGTTCAGCGCGCCGCAGAGTGGAGCTTGTTTCGCTTTAATTCAGCCAGCGGATCGTTCGATCTCCTGGCGAGGATCCACAAAAAGCTCGAGGCGGGGTTGGGCGTAGCAAATGATATTACCGCACTCGATGATACCCGGCCCGTTGCATCCGCTCCCGCACTACTGGAAATCTCAAAGCTCGCTCTCGACCAAGCCGAGCGCAACGCTTTCGCGGAAGCATGCTTGAAAGTCACCGATTCCTGCGAGGCGACGGATGCGGATTGCCATCGCGCTGCCGGGCAGCTTGTTCCGCCTCTCGCAGACATGCTCAATCGCGGCGACCCAGAAACCTGGCACAACGCGGTGGAGGCGCTGATGCGCATCGATACAGACGAGGCGGCAGCGGCGCTGCAGCCACACCTTCGCGAGGAGCGCGATTTGCTGGAGAAATTGAAGATGGCCGAATTTCTGGGCCATCACGGAATCCGCGACGGCTATCCTTATGCGATCGAGCACATGCCCGAGCCGGAGCTGCTGGAGCAAGCCGTCGCCGCACTCGCCGCGATTCGCGACCCGCGCGCGGTGCCTGAACTTCGCAAGATTCTAGATACCAGCAATGATCCGGAATGGAATGCGGCGGCGATTCGCGCGCTGGGACCCTTGGGCGCGAAAGAACTCGCGCCGCAATTCCTGCAATTGGCCAGCGATTCCAAGAATCCACTCGCTCCGGCGGCGCTGATCGCGCTGGGCGATTTGGGTGAGCCGCGTGCGCTGGAGCTCGTCCGTACAGGACTCGCGTCCCGGAATGAAGAAATGCTCGCGGCGGCGGCTCGCGCAGCCGGGAACCTGGCCACATTGCCCGGCGCGCGCGCGGACGACATCCGCGATCAACTCGCGGCGCTGCTATCCGATGCGGGAGCGCCGCAAGAGGCTCGCGGCGCGGCGCTCGATTCGCTGCTGGCGTTGAATGACGCGCGGCTGGATGGCGCGCTGGCCAAATCGGTGCGCGATGCCGGGCTCGAAGGAACCGACTTGCTTTACAAGATTGAGAAAGCGCTGCGCGACCGAAAAGTGAAGCTCAGTCTTCCCTGAGCGCTCGCTTGCGGGCTGCGTGGTAACCTTCGCGCACACCACTTCGAACTTTCCGCTTCTAGGGTTCTCGATTTCTGAGTTATATTTTTCGACTTGCTGGGGGTTCGCGGGCGTAGCTCTGGGGGAAAATGTCCCGCATCATTAGAATTTTCTTTTTGGCCGTGCTTGCGTTAGCGGGCGCGGGCTTCGCGAAATATTCTTTCGATCAGCGCATGGCTTCGGACGCGCGCTTTGCGGATGAAGTCGAGCGCGCGCGCATCGAAGCTCACCGCATTCAGACCGAGGTCATCTTTTACAGCTCGAAGGTTGTGCCTTCGCGCGAGTCTTTCGCCGCATTACTGCAAGACATCGGCATCAGCCAGGCAGGAGTGGGCCGCGCCGTTGCTTCGGCCCAACGTGTGTTTGATCTTCGACACGTTCGCGCTGGGAACAGCGTTTCGATCGGACGCTCTGTTCTCGGGGAGCTGCGCGAAATCCGTTATTCGATCGATCCCGACCACATTCTGCGAATTACTCCCAGGGGCAACGAGTTCCACTCCGAGGTGGCCACAATTCCTTCGACCACCGAGGAGACGGGAGTCGCCGGCGAAATCCGCGGCTCGCTTTTTGAAGGCGTCACTTCGGCGGGAGAGAAGCCCGAGCTGGCATTGCGAATCGCGGAAATATTCGCCTTCGATCTGGATTTTTATACCGATCCGCGTCCCGGCGATACCTTTCGCGTGGTGGTGGAAAAGAAAAAGCTGACGACGGGCGAACTGGCCTCCTACGGCAAAATTCTCGCCGTCGAATATGTCAATCGCGGACGCGTCTATCGCGCCGTCCTCTTTCACGACCCCTTGGGCAACGTTGCTTACTACACGCCCGAAGGCAAATCGATGAAGAAGGCGTTTCTGCATTCGCCGCTGAAATTTGCTGCGCCGATTACTTCGCACTTCAGCAACAGCCGCTATCATCCCATCCTGAAAGAATACCGGCCGCATCTGGGGATCGATTATGGCGCGCCCGTTGGCACGCCGGTGCAAACTATCGGCGACGGCAAGGTCGTCTTCGCTGGACCTAAAGGCGGGGCAGGGAATTTAATTCAGATTCAGCATAACAACGGCTACGAAACTTATTACATGCATCTCTCGCGGATTCTGGTGCGCTCCGGCCAGCGCGTGGAGCAGGGGCAGCGCATCGGCCTGGTGGGCATGACCGGGCTGGCGACCGGCCCGCATCTCGATTTTCGCATTCAGCATCACGGCGAGTTTCTGAATTTCGAGCGACTGGCGCTGCCGACGAGCGACCCGGTGAGCAAGCGCGACTGGAGCGAATTCGCCGCCGCGCGCGATCATGCCATCAGTCTTTTCCCTGTGCCCGGCACGATCCTGGCGCAGAATCACTCGAGCCCAGCGTCGCCGATTCCTGCGGCTCCGCGAGATACGCCCGCTCCGGCAACGGCCACAAATCCGTAACAAGTTTTTTCGCGCGCGTAGCGACGAGGCCTTGCTCGCGCCGAACTGCTCCGCTTCCGACAAATCCCCGCACAGCAGGTCCCGGCGCAGTGCGCTGCGCCATTGACTTCCTAATCCGATTGATGAGAATAAGCGGCGAATCGTTCCCGTTTGATTTCGGAGGCATCCTATGCGCCGATTCCTGAAAATCGCCGGGCGTGCGTTCGTTTTTCTCGTGATCGTTCTCATCATCGCTATCACATTCACGATTGGCTGGCGCCCGTTCATCGGGCCGCGCATGCGCGCGACGACAAATCGCACCTTCGAACGCACGCCGGAGCGGCTGGCACGCGGCAAGTACATTTTCACCTCCGTCGCCAGTTGTCAGGATTGCCACTCACAGCACGACCCGACCAAACCTGGGAATCCCATAATCGAGGGCACGGAAGGCTCGGGAGAGATTTTCGTTATCGAAGGCCCGCCGGCAAAGCTGGTAGCGCCGAATCTCACGCCCGATCCAGAGACCGGGCTCGCCGATTGGAGCGATGACGAAATCGCGCGCGCCATCCGCGAAGGCGTAACGCGCACCGGCCGAGCCATGTTTCCGATTATGCCCTACGTGAATTACCGGCACATGTCCGACGAAGATCTCGCTTCGGTGATCGTTTACGTCCGCTCGCTGGCGCCCGTTCGCCACGCGCTTCCGGAGACGGTGGTCTTCGCTCCGGTGAAATATTTGATCAACAGCGTGCCGGAACCCATCACGGAGCCCGTACCTGCGCCCGACTTGTCCACGCCCGTGGCGCGCGGGGCTTATCTGGTGGGCATCGCGGCGTGCAGCGAATGCCATACGCCGACGAAACGCGGCGTGCCCATCCCTGGATTGGAATTTGGCGGGGGATTTGTGATGACTGGGCCGTGGGGCAGCGTGGCGACGGCGAACATCACGCCTGATCCCAGCGGCATTTCTTATTACGATGAAACTTTATTTCGCGAGGTGATGCGCACAGGGATGGTACGGGCGCGGAAGCTCAACGACTTGATGCCTTACAACTACTACAAGGGGATGACGGACGAGGATCTTTCGTCGATCTTTGCGTTTTTGAAGACGCTGAAGCCCGTGTCCCACCGGGTGGATAATACCGAGCCACCGACTCAGTGCAAGAGATGCGGATTCAAGCATGGCGCTGGGGATAAGAATTAGTAGCGCCGGTTCACCCTGAGTTTCGAAGGGCGTCTCTGCCGGCCTCGGACGAGCAAGGGTGAATGAGCGAAAACGGATCGTGCGCCGATTGCTGTGGAGAGGTTTTGAGGATAGTTAGCCGGACTCGGCGATTCTAAATGAACCTGTGCGCCGCGGTTGAGTTTGGGCTTTCGCGCGGGTCTTGCTCGTCAGATGCGGCCAAGACGCTCTTCGCGAACTCAAGTCTAAACCGGCGCTACTTTACTTCCCACGTGTCGCCGGCTTTTAGCAACTTGTCCAGATCGCCTTTGCCCCGCTTCGCGATTACGTCGTTGATTTGCGCGTTGGCTACGTCTTCGTAACGCGGCAGAACATCGGAGGAGCGCAGGACGCCGATGGGAGTGGGGAATCCTTCGCGATGCTCCATATGCGACAACATAAATGCATAAGCCGCGCGCGGATGATGCGCATCGTGAACGAGTAGATCGTTTTCGGTGACGCCGTTCCCAAGCTGCACGACTTCCAGATCGAATCCCTTCAGGCGGATGCCTTTATCGCGATTCTTTCCGAAGATCAGCGGCTTGCCATGCTCGAGTTGAACTACGTGCTCGCTGCGCGCATCTTTCTCCGTCAGGTTGAACCAAGCGCCGTCATTGAAGATGTTGCAATTTTGAAGAATTTCGACGAACGCAGAGCCCTTGTGCGCCGCGGCTTCTTTCAGCGTGGCTCGCAGATGCTGCTGGAAAACGTCCACCGACCGCGCGACGAAGGTAGCTTCCGAACCGATCGCCAAAGAAATAGGATTGAACGGACGATCCGCCGAGCCGTATGGCGTGGATTTTGTCTTCTTCCCGAATTCAGAAGTCGGTGAATACTGTCCCTTCGTCAATCCATAAATGCGGTTGTTGAAGAGCAGCACCTTCAGGCCGACATTGCGCCGTAGCATGTGAATCGTATGATTGCCGCCGATCGAGAGCGCGTCGCCGTCACCGGTCGCCACCCAAACTTCCAGATCGGGCCGCATCAATTTCACGCCCGTAGCCACGGCGGGCGCGCGGCCGTGAATGGTATGGAATCCGTATGTGTTCATGTAATAGGGAAAGCGGCTGGAGCAGCCGATGCCCGAAATTACCACGAACTTCTCGCGCGGAATCCCCAGCTCGGGAAACACCGATTGCACCGCGGAGAGAATCGCGTAGTCGCCGCAGCCAGGACACCACCGCACTTCCTGGTCGGTCTGAAAGTCTTTTTTCGTCAGCGGTGGAAGCGTTGCCGTTGCCATTTTCTATTTCTCCTGGACCGTATTAAATCCAAATGCAGATCCGTCACCCCTAAAGGGGTTCGGGATGACAGTAGAACTTAGTGCGCGCCCGCCACGAGAACTTAGAGTGCCCCGCCACGCGCAGGCGGCCTCATCGTCCTCATTCACAAACAACGCAGCCGCGTCATTCCGAGCGCAGCGAGGATCGCTCTTCCGTCCTCGCCTACTGCGACAAAACCTCTTCAATCTTCGCTTCAATCTCCGCCTGCTTGAATGGACGCCCTTGAATCTTGTTGAAGCCGAGAGCGTCAACCAAATACTTGGCGCGCAGGACCCAAACGAGCTGGCCCATATTCATCTCGGGGACCAACACTCGGTGATAACGTCCAAGCACCTCGCCCAGATTCCGCGGCAGCGGATTCAAATGGCGCAAGTGCACGTGCCCGATCTTGCGTCCCTTGTCGCGCTGCGCGCGCAATGCGGCGGTGATCGGCCCGTAGGTCGAGCCCCAAGCCACGATCAAAAGATCGCCCTCGGGATCGCCGACGGGCACTACATCGGGAATATCCTGCCCCACGGCTTCCACTTTCGCCGCGCGCAGGTAGGTCATCTTCTCGTGGTTTAAGGGCTCGTAGTTCACGTTGCCGCTCACGTCCTGCTTCTCGAGTCCGCCCAAGCGATGCTCGAGCCCTGGCGTTCCCGGCAGAGCCCAGGGCCGCGCCAACGTTTGCGGATTGCGCGAGTAAGGCTGATAGCCCGCCGGATCGGTGACAAATTTCACGGGAATCTCGGGAATCTCGCTCAACTCCGGAATGCGCCACGGCTCGGCGCCGTTGGCCAGGTAGCCGTCAGACAAAATAATCACGGGCACCATATATTTCAGCGCGATGCGGCTGGCTTCGAGCGCGACCCAGAAGCAATCTCCAGGTGTGGAAGCTGCCAGCACTGGAATCGGCGCTTCCGAGTTTCGGCCGAAGAGAGCCTGCAGCAAATCGGCTTGTTCGGTCTTCGTCGGCAAGCCGGTGGAAGGGCCGCCGCGCTGGATATCGCAAATCACCAGGGGCAATTCGACAGCCACCGCCAGACCTAGCGCTTCGGTCTTCAGTGCCATTCCGGGTCCTGAAGTGGTCGTAATCGCCAGCGCGCCGGCGTATGCCGCGCCGATGGACGACGTGATCGCCGCGATTTCGTCTTCGGCCTGAAAGGTAATCACGCCGAAGGTTTTGTACATCGAGAGCTCGTGCAAAATGTCGGACGCCGGCGTGATCGGATACGACCCTTGAAATAGCGTCAATCCTGATTTCACCGCCGCGGTCACGAACCCCATCGCCAGCGCCTGATTGCCGCTCAAATTGCGGTAAATGCCCGGCGAAAGTTTCGCCGGCGGAATCTCGTAGCTGATTTGAAACGCTTCGGTCGCTTCGCAGTAGGAATAACCGGCCTTCATCGCCAGCTTGTTCGCTTCTGAGAGCAGCGGCTTATTCTTGAATTTGTCGTCCAGCCAGCGAAACGTGGAATCCATCGGCCGGTTGTAGAGCCAATTGCACATTCCCAGCGCGAAGAAATTCTTGCAGCGGTCCATCGATTTCGCGTCGAGGCCCAGTTCCTGCAGCGCCAACCGCGTCAGTTTTTCGAGCTCCACGGGAAATACGCGATAGCCATCAAGCGAATGATCTTCGAGCGGATTCGTCTTGCATTGTGCTTTGCGCAGATCGTTCTCACCGAAACTGTCCGCGTTAACGATCAAAATTCCATTGGGGCGCAGGTCGGCAACATTCATCTTCAACGCCGCGGGATTCATCGCCACCAGCGCGTCCACGTGGTCGCCGGGCGTATACACTTCGCCTGAGGCAAATTGAATCTGGAATCCGCTGACGCCCGGCAGGGTTCCCGCAGGCGCGCGAATTTCGGCCGGGTAATCCGGGAAAGTAGCCAGATCATTGCCGTATAAAGCGACGGTATTCGTGAACTGGTTCCCGGTAATCTGCATTCCGTCGCCGGAATCTCCGCAGAAGCGGATCACGGCCTTATCCAGAATTTCCTTCTTGCGATCTTTCGATTGCGGCTCGCCAACTCCCGTCAATGTGGACATGTTTCTCTAGACTCCTGTGGTCACTGCTACTTCGCCCTCCGCGCCGCCGCTGGACGTGCTTGCGCTGGCGTCTCGCGAAGCTGCCGCCGCAGCACGCCGCAAGGCAGGAACGCTCGGAGAGGAAACCGGAGAAGGGAATAACCGGCCTAGCCACCAGTCCGTGCGACTCTACATGCCTTCCCCAATAATCAACGATACCATAAGCGCGAATCGGCGGCGCGAAAGAAACGCCACAAGGCTAATTACTTATAGTCTTCATCACCAACACTTATGAGCCATCTCGGCACACGCCGGTCGTATTCGCTCGATGGGCGTCCGACATCCTGCGCTTGTGGCGCGCACCCCCGGCGGCCCAATTGACTCAATCGGACCAGATGGCGTCTGCGATTAAGGCGGTCCGCGCTTGCGTTGACTTACATCTTTCGAAGGGGTGCCTGCATCGGTAAAATACAGCATTTCCGAAAGACGAAGCGCCATTCAGCACCGGCGACGAAACGAGGTCCCAATGCGACGAAAAGCGCCGCATACCTTTATGATTGCAGCAGCGGTAAGCGGCGCGCTAATGCTGCTTCCTGCGGTCGCTCGCGGACAGGCCCAGCCCGGCCCCATCCAATCGCCGCCATCTTCTTCTTCGGATGCTCATGCAACCGCCCAGCCGGAAGTCGCAAAAGCCCCGCCGCAAAGAAAAGATATCACCGGGTCCTGGAAGATGAATTTGGACGCAAGCGATAATCCGATGCGCAAGATCCAGGACGCGCGCGCCAGCCGCAATGCCGGCAACGGCGGCGGGAATAGCGGCGGTGGCCGCGGCAATGGCGGCGTTTGGGGCGGAGGCGGTGGCTATCCTGGCGGTGGAGGAGGATATCCAGGAGGTCGAGGCGGCGGCGGTGGAGGCGGAGGAAATGGCCGGCCGCGCAACTCCGGCGGAGACGATAGCGATTCCGATCACCAAACCCTCGCAGACGCTCTCAATTCTCCTGAGACTCTGAATTTCGCGCAAAAAGATGGAGAGGTTGATCTGACGTCCAACGCCGAGGGCTTCCAGCGCACGTATTACACCGATGGACGAAAAATTGAGAAGTCAAAAGACGACGCGAATCACGAACGCGCGGCGCACTGGGATGACATTCGGCTCGTCTCCGAAGAGAAAGGTCCGCGCGGCGGAAAAATCACGCGCACGTTCGAGCCCGCGCCCGGCGGTCAACAGCTTTTCGAAACGGTGCACTACGAGGGCGGCCGCTTGGGACCAATTGATGTCCGCTTCGTGTACGACAACGCGAAACAGGAGAAGCCGCAAGAGCCGGCTACGGGCACGAGTTCGAGCTCCTCAAATTAGACTAGGGATTGCAGCCAGAGCCCAGCTACTCCGCGGAACTCCCTCAGAGGCTGTGGCGCCCGGCGCTTCTATTGGCAACGATTTTTTTGCTATGCAGCGCTGCGCGAATGCAACAGAAGCCTGATAGCTGAAGAGAAACGAACGACACCGCGTGCACTTATCGCAGGAGTCGCGGAGGCGCGGAGACCGAACAACGCGGCCTCCGCCCCGCGCGACGCGAATGCTACTAGATGCACACCAAACCTAGGATCAGCACGCCCTTGTACATTGCTTCCTCCTTGAGAAGCTGAAAGTAGGCCAGACTATACGCTTGGCGGCAGGTTCTGGCGAGCCTTGGCGCGCTGGCTTAGCCGCCATCCCGATCAATCACGGGTCTTCGCCATAAATATGCCTTCTTGACTTTTCGCCTTCTCTTCGCCTAGAGTAGGCCTGCAGCGAAAGGAGCCAATCGTCCATGACTCTGACCAAACGCCAAAAGCAGGTGCTCGATTACCTGGTGACCTTTATGAACAAGCACGGCTATTCGCCGAGCTTCGAGGAGATCGCCCGCGCCCTCAAGCTAACCTCGCTGGCCACGGTCCACAAGCATCTCTCCACCCTGGAAAAGAAAGGCTTCTTGCGCCGCGGCTATAATCAGAGCCGCTCGATCGAAATCACGCAACTGGTGAAATCCGTCTCTGAGCAGGTGATTACCCGCCGTGCCACCGACCTGCCCCTTCTGGGCCGCATCGCTGCGGGCCGCCCGGTCGAAGCCATCGAAGATCGCGAATCCCTCTCCCTCGCCGATTTCACCCGCGGCCAGAATAATTTCGTCCTGCAGGTCAAGGGCGAATCCATGCGCGACGATCACATTCTCGACGGCGATTTCATCGTAGTAGAGCAAACGCAAGTCGTAAATTCGGGCGATATCGTAGTAGCCCTGGTAGGCGGCGACGAAGCAACGCTAAAGCGTTTCTATCGCGAAGGCGCAAGCAAAGTCCGCCTGCAACCAGCCAATTCGCAAATGGCCCCAATCATAGTTCCAGCGACAGATGTGCGCATCCAAGGCCGAGTAATCGGCGTCCTCCGGAAGTATTAAGTAGCGCCGGCGTCTCTGCCGGCATCCGACGACCGCAGTCGTTGGCCCGGGCCGCAGTCATCCGCGGACCAGCAGCGTTAAAAATACGCCTGTCAAATTGGCCGAGCGCCGCTCTAGTTTTCCTGGCTAGCCTCGTTTCAGCTCCTCCGATGCCTGCCGAGACGCCCTTCGCAACTCAGGGTGAAATGGCGCTACTTACAGTTGCGCCGGTGGAAACTCCTGTACCATTTTGCGATTGCCTCAAGCCCCGCACAGGTCTAGATTGAAACTCCCCAGTCTCAAAAGCAGTGCAGGTATGTCTGTTTCTCTGTTCACGGTCCGAGGAGGGGGTAAATGTGGGGTGACAAAAAGCCGGCGAATCCGGCGAAACCGGCCAGCAGCACTCCGGAACCGCCGAAACCGTCCGCTCCTGAGTATTTCAATCCAAGCACGGCGAGCGCACCGCCGCCTGCGGAGGCAAGAACCATGAGTCCTATCGAGACGAGCTATCCTTCTACGAGCCCCAGCAGCTCCGGCGCCACCGCGCGCCTGGGCTCCAGCCTGCACTTTAAGGGGGAGATCTCCGGCAACGAAGATCTCAACATTGACGGCAACGTGGAAGGCCTGATCCATCTGGAAGACCGCAAGCTGACGGTCGGCGCAAGCGCCAAGGTCACTGCCGACGTAATCGCCCGCGAAGTGGTCGTTTTCGGCAACGTGAAGGGCAATCTGCAAGCTCGCGATCGCATCGAGATCAAGAAAGACGGCTCGGTCGTCGGCGATCTCACCACCGCCCGCATCATGATCGAGGACGGCGCCTATTTCAAAGGCTCCATCGAGATCGAGAAGGCCGGCGAAGGCGATTCCGACTCAAAGTCCTTCGCGAAATCCTCGAAGAGCAACACGGTGGCCTCGAGTTCCTCGAGCTCTTAAGAATTTCCATCGCACTCCGCATTTCGGCGGGCCGGCGCGCGGCGATTTCGCAGCGTGCCGGTCCGCCGCGCCATTTTTAGCGCTAGCGCCGGCGTCCCTGCCGGCATCCGACGAGCGCTAAATCCACCACAGCCAAAACTCGACCGCGGAAGCTCTTATGCAGCGCCGGTCTTTTAGGCCGGCATCCGCCGACCCCGAATCGGATTGCATGCGCCAAGCGTCGCGGAGCATGGCGCCTGATCGAAGCGTCGTTAATTCACATATCGATCCACCAGTGATTTTCTCTGTCGCTGCAATTTCTTGCCCCTCATGCCGGCCTGAAAGGCCGGCGCTACATTGACTTGACTGCGCTTCAACCTTAGAATTCCCGCCAAATGCCGGACGCCCAACCCCTGATCGGCCGCACGATCTCCCACTATCGCATCATCGAAAAACTCGGCGGCGGCGGCATGGGCATTGTCTACAAAGCCGAGGACACCAAACTTTCGCGCTTCGTGGCCCTGAAATTTCTCCCCGATGAACTCGGCAAAGACCGCCAGGCACTTGAGCGCTTCCAGCGCGAAGCCAAAGCTGCCTCCGCGCTCGATCATCCCAATATCTGCACCATCTACGAAATCGGCGATGAGAACGGCCGGCCATTCATCGCCATGCAATTTCTCGAAGGTCAGACGCTGAAGCACCGAATCAACGGCAAGCCGCTGCCTATTGATGACACGCTCGAACTCGCCATCGAGATTGCCGATGCCCTCGACGCCGCGCACTCCAAAGGCATCGTCCATCGCGACATCAAGCCCGCCAATCTTTTCATCACCACCCGCGGCCGCGCCAAAATATTGGATTTTGGCCTGGCCAAGACGATGTCGGCCGCATCTTCGGACTCCGTCGCCGCCACGCAGGACAGCCCGACCGTTGCTCCCGAACATCTCACCAGCCCGGGCAGCGCCATCGGCACCATTGCCTACATGTCCCCCGAACAGGTCCGCGCCAAAGACCTCGATGGCCGCAGCGACCTCTTCAGCTTCGGCGTGGTGCTCTACGAGATGGTCACCGGCGTGACGCCGTTCCGCGGCGAATCCACCGGCGTGATTTTCAAATCCATCCTCGACCAGACTCCCGTTCCGCCGATTCGTTTCAATCCGGACGTCCCGCCAAAGCTCGAAGACATCATCGCCAAAGCGCTGGAGAAAGATCGCGAGACCCGCTATCAGCATGCCGCCGACATGCGCGCAGATTTGAAACGACTGCGCCGCGAGAGCCAATCCGGAAATGTCGCGACACTCAGCAGTTCGTCAGCTGTGCCAGTCGCGACGACGACAGTGCAGGTGAGCGGCACAGTCGCCGCGCCCAGCAGTGGTTCAGGATCCGGCGCCGCGGCGCCGCGCTCAGATTCAGCGAGCACGCCGGCAGTCCGTCCGGACTCGGCCACCGTGCCAGCCGCGGCCGCCAGCGCCGATGCCAGGCCTCTCCCCTACAAAGCCATTTCCATCGCCGTCGCGGCCATCATTCTGATCGTGGTGGGAATTTGGTGGTTCAAAGGCCGCAACAAGCCCGCTGCACTCACCGAGCGCGACACCGTCGTCCTCGCCGACTTCGCCAATTCCACCGGCGATCCCGTCTTCGACGAAACGCTGAAGACCGCCCTCAGCGTAGCTCTCAATCAATCCCCATTCCTCAACGTGCTCCCGGATCGAAAAGTCGCGCAGACCCTGCAACTGATGTCGCGCCCGCGCAGCACACCGCTCACTCCCGACGTCGCCAGCGAACTTTGCCAGCGCGCCGCGGGCAAAGCTTACATCGCCGGATCGATCAGCAGCCTCGGCAGCACGTACGTGCTGGCACTGAAGGCCGTGAACTGTCAGACCGGCGAGCCGCTAGCGGAGCAGCAAGTGACTGCGCCGTCGAAAGAAAAAGTGCTCGACGCGCTTGGCGATGCGACGTCGAAGCTGCGCCAGCAGTTGGGCGAATCGCTCTCAACAGTGCAGAAATACGACGTCCCTCTCGCCGAGGCCACCACTTCCTCCCTCGACGCGCTCAAGGCCTTCACCACCTCCCGCAAGGTTCGCAACGAGAAAGGCGATGCCGCGGCTCTCCCCGACGAACAGCGCGCCATCGAACTAGACCCCAACTTCGCCGAAGCTTATGCCGCGCTCGGAACCAGCTACGGCAACATGGGCGAGGCCTCCCGCGCCGCAGAATATTTCACCAAAGCCTTCGAGCTCCGCGAACACGCCAGCGAACGCGAAAAACTGGCCATCTCTGCGTCCTACTATGCGCACGTCACCGGCGAGCTCGATAAAGGCGTCCAAAGTTATCAGGAATGGATTTCCAGCTACCCGCGAGATTTCGTTCCGTATACCAACTTGGGCACCGTTTACTCGTCCCTGGGACAGTGGCAGAAGTCGATTGACGAGTACCGGGAAACCTTGCGCCTCGAGCCGGGCACACTGCCCCCCTACATCGATATCCCCAACTCGCTGCTGGCACTGCAACGCCCCGACGAGGCCCGGCAAATTATTCAGCAAGCCCACGAACGGAAACTCGATAGTTTCGCCATGCATAACGTTGTTTATGCGATGGCGTTTCTCGCCGCGAATTCCGCGGCGATGTCCGAGGAGCAGCGCTGGTACGTCGGCAAGCCCGAAGAGCACGTGGGGCTCTCGTTGGAGTCCGATACCCAGGCTTACGCCGGTCACCTGGCCAAAGCGCGCGAAATCACCAAGCAAGCGTCGGACAGCGCGAGTCGCAACGATGCAAAAGAATCAGGCGCGATCTGGCTGGAAAATGCGGCCATTCGCGAAGCGGCCTTCGGCAACGCCGCCGCGGCGAAACAGACGGCGTCGGACGGACTGAAGCTTTATCCCAGCAGTCAAGGCGTGCAGGTGGAAGCAGCACTGGCGCTGGCCATGGCCGGTGACACCGGCCAAGCGATGTCCATGGCCCAGGATTTGAACAAGCACTATGCGCTCGACACACAAGTGCAAGCGATTTGGTTGCCGCCGATTCGCGCGCAAGTCGCGCTGGACGCGAAGAATGCCACGCAAGCCTTGAAGGAATTCCCGGCCGAGGGTCCGCTGGACTTCGGCTCCATCGTCTTTGTTGCCAATTTGTCCTGTCTCTATCCGACTTACATCCGAGCCCAGGCCGCTCTGGCCGCGGGCCAAGGCGCCGCAGCCGCCGCGGAATTCCAGAAGATCATCGATCACAGCGGCATCGTCTGGAATTGCTGGACTGGCGCGCTAGCGCATCTAGGCGTAGCCCGCGGCAACGCGCTGCAAGCGAAAACTTCGCAAGGCGCAGATGCGGATGCCGCCCGCGTCCGCGCCATCGCTGCGTACAAGACGTTCCTAGACCTATGGAAGGACGCCGACCCCGACATCCCCATCCTAAAAGAAGCCAAACTCGAGTCCGAGAAGCTAAAGTAGCGCCGGTTTATCCTGAGCTGCGAAGGGCGTCCCCGTTTACCCCGATCTGCGAGGGTCCGGCATCCGACGAGCAATCTCTAAGCGACAAGCACAATTACACGCGGAGCAAACGTCGCCCGAGCAAGCCCTATGTAGCGCCGCCCTTTCAGGCCGGCATCCGTCAGCCTCGAGTCCGCGGCCCGCAACCCAGCGCGGATCAGCAACCATCGAAGGCCCCGCCGTTCCGCATCCCTCTGATGTAAAATGCCGGGACGAGGCCGCAGCCCAAGAAAACAGCAATGAAATCGGCAGCACAACTCCTTCTGGCAGCCACGATCGTTACCGCCTACGTCGCAACTCCGTCCGCTCTGCGCGCCCAAGCTCCTCCCGGCCCCATCCATCCCAAACGCACCGACGCAGACAAATCCCTCCCTCCGCCCGAAGAAAAGAAACCGTTACCCCGCCACGATCTCTGGGGCAATTGGACGCTAAATCTCCAGCGCAGCGACGACCCGCGCAAAAAAATGCAGGACCCGCACAGCACCCGCAACGCACCAGTCTGGGGTGGCTACCCGGGCGGACGCGGCGGCTATCCCGACAGCCGCGGCGATCCCAACGACCGCGACCGCACCCACGCCATGGTCGATCCGGCCAACTCGCTTCTTCTCGCCCGCAAAGACGCCGAAGTAGACGTCACCGACGACGAGAATCACAAGCGCGCCTTCTTCACCGACGGCCGCAAGCTGCAAAAATCCAAGGACGAGAAATACAAGGAGCAAGCGGCGCGCTGGGACGGCCCGCGCCTGGTCACCGACGAGAAAGGCCCCTGGGGAATGAAGCTGACGCGCTCATTCGAAATCTCGCCGAATGGCCAGCAGCTCTACGAAACGCTAGCCGTAGATCGCACCAACAGCGGCGGCGGCTTCGTAATGATCCGCTACGTCTACGACCCAGCAAAAGAAGACGCGCAAAGCTCCACGCCCGCGAAGCCTAACTCCGCAGACGAGAAGCCGAATTCCCCCGACGCCAAGCCCTAGCATCCGGCCACAAAAAAGGCGCCGAGCCGTAATCCCGAACGCTTTGGCGTTTCGGCCGTAGGGGCGCCGCTTGTTTACCCTGAGCTTCGAAGGGCTGCGCCCGCCAGCGCAACTACGGACCACAACGCTGCCCACTCGACCCCTCTTTGCTGCTATTTATGTTGAAATACCAAAATCCGGCCGAGCAAATCCCGGTGCTCCGCGGTTTCCAGCATCGAGCCAAAGCCCGCGCCCACCGCCGGATCTTCCTTCGCGGCCTTTGCCAGCATAGCCGTACTCTTGTCTAGCCCGTCGCCATTCGCGTACGTGACCGCCAGGAAATAGCCGCCCGGCGCGTCCGTGTGCACCTGCTCCGTGTCGAAGTTGTACGACAACACCGAGCCATCGGCCACGCCCGCATCCAGCCCCGGCTGAATGTAATGCTTGAAGAAGCTCTCGACATCATCGCCTCGTCCCGGCTTGGCCTGCCAGATGCTGACGCGCACATAACCCGAAGTCACATTCACCGTCTTCCCGCCGTGCGCGATGGTGTGTTGCATGAAGTCGCGATGTTTAGTGGTAGCGGCCAGTTGTGGCGTCCTCGAAGCGCTTTGCAACGCATCCAGCGTCTTCAAAATGCCCGCTTGGCTCTGCGACGTGAACCAGTTGATGTGCGTGTAGCCATCTTCGCTATGAACGACAATCGCCGATGCCCCGAAGGCCTCCAGCGTTCCGTCCGCCACCAGCTTTCCCAGAATCGCGTTGGTATCCGCGTCGGCCTTCTCGAATTCGCTCCACTGCGCTCGCGGCACGGCCCAGAAGGATACAAACGTGTAATGCTGCGTCTCCTGCGCGCCGCACCGGCGCCGGCGCCGTCAGCGCCGCAAGCGCCAGCACGCACACCACTCCCAAAATCATCAAGCTTCTCTTCCTCATTGCTACGCCTCCAATCGTGAATTTCCCGCACCTGCGGGGGGAAAGCCACAAACTACCCGCTGCGAATCCGTTCCGCCGGCACCTCCACTTCGCTGATGCCGCGAAACGAAAACAGCAACTTGACCAGATATTTGGCCGGCTCAAGGGATGTGCGCCGCACAATATTTCCCACCGCATCAGTAACCGCCGCCTGAAACAATACGCTCCCGACCTGCAATCCCGCCAGGTTCACCTTAACCAGCTCGCCGTCTTTGAACTCAGCAGCCATTGCCGGTCTTTCCAATCGCGCAGGCCGTCGATCGGCCCCCACTCATATTAATGCTGAAACGCAAGCTGGGAAGCATGCTCGGAAGCGTGCCGGCAGTCACGGTGAAGCTGCGAGCCAGCACCGTTTCGCTTCCTTGTTCATTCGTCATGAACGCGTCGCCTCCTAGCGTCGCGGATCAAAATCCTGCCGCCTTGCCTTGCGTGCGGTGGTCGTGGCCGCCTTCGAGCCCGCCATGGCTTATCTCGATTGCTTCGACCCACGGCACATTCGTCAAGCCGGGCCGCGCGTCGTAGCCCATCTTCTCCAGCGCCGCGACGGTATCCGGCGATACGCCCGGCTCGTAGCTCAATACATCGGGCCTCCACTGATCATGAATTCGCGGAAAATCGATGGCATCCTGCACATTCATCTGCCGGTCGATCACGTTCAGCATGACTTGCAGCACGCCGGTGATAATCCCGGGGCCGCCTGGCGCACCCAGCACGAGGAACAGCTTGTTGTCTTTAGTCACAATCGTCGGAGTCATCGACGACAGAGGCCGCTTGCCCGGAGCGATCGCATTGTTCTCGCCCTGGACCAGCCCGAACATATTCGCCGTGCCGGGCTTCGCAGCGAAATCATCCATTTCGTCGTTGAGCAGAAATCCCGCGCCGGGCACGGTCACGGCACTTCCGTATCCATTGTTTAGCGTGTAGGTGAGCGCGACGGCGTTGCCTTGCGCGTCAACCACGTCGAAGTGCGTGGTATTCGAGCCTTCGCGCCCCGCTGCCGCGTCCGTCGTTGCGCCAGTCGCCACGGCGCCTGATAAACCGGGTTTGATCTGATCGCCCGGCGTGGCGCGATCGCGTTCAATCGATGCGCGCCGCGCGCGGATGTACGCCGGATCCAAGAGCGCCGCGACTGGCACTTTCACGAAGTCCGGATCGCCGAGGTAAGCGCTGCGATCCGCGAAGTAACGCCGCATCACTTCAGCGAGATAATGATCCGCCAAGGCCGATCCCGCCGCTGCTTTGTCGTATCCGATGCCATCGAGCATGGCCAGCATCTGCAAAATCCCGACGCCTCCCGAACTCGGAGGTGGCGAGGTTAAGATGTGATAGCCGTGATAGTCGCCTTCGAGGGGGGTGCGTTCGATGGCCCGGTACCCGCGCAAATCCTCGAGCGTGATCAATCCGCCGTTCTTGGCCATCGCGTCGGCCAGCATCCGCGCCGTCTCGCCTTCATAAAAATCCTGGGCGCCATGCTCGGCGATGCGCTGCAATGTGCGCGCCAATTCCGGCTGGCGGAAATTTTCCTGCCAGTTGTAGAACGCTCCGCCCTTCAGGAAAATGCGCTTCGATTCTGGATCGCGCGAAAGCGAGTCTTCATATTCGCGCCACGATTCTATCTGCCAGCGCGAAACTGGATATCCTTTTGACGCGACCTCGATGGCCGGCTGCACCAGCTCGGCCCACGGCTTGGTCCCGAATTTCTTGTGCGCCAATTCCAGCCCGCGCACGGTTCCTGGAACGCCCGAGGCGCGCCAGCCGCTGATGCTTCCGCTGGTGGGCTGCCCATGGGCATCGAGGTACATGTCGCGCGAAGCCTTGGCGGGCGCGGTCTCGCGAAAGTCGATAAATGTTGAGCGGCCGTCGGCCATGCGCACGAGCATGAATCCGCCGCCGCCCAGATTACCGGCGAATGGATGCGTCACTGCCAGGGCAAAGGCCACAGCGATGGCCGCATCGATCGCGTTGCCACCAGTTTTCAGCGTTGCAACTCCCACATCGGCCGCCAGCGGCTCCTCCGTCACGACCATGCCGTTACGGGCATGTTCGGGATCGCGGCCGCACATTGGCGCTGCGATGAACAGGGCGATCAGAGCGAGCGACGCGATGCGTGCGATGGGCGATTTTTTCATGGGGAGCAAATCATACACCGTTGTTGGTTTGGGTTTTGGGAGGTGTGTTGCGAACCGAAAAACCCAGTGCCAAAGCGTTGGCGTGGTGAACCCGGCCCCGACGACGGGCGCGAGTAGTACTTTTTTTTATTCGCGTATATGGTCGATTAGAAACGGAGGCTGTTGTTTGTTTTGTTGGAGTTACATCGGTTTCTAATATCTGCTTATGGTCGATTAGATTCTGGAAGCTGACGTGCTGAAGGCTCGAGGCTGGAGGAAGAGGACCGGGCGGAGCAAGCCCCGCCCCTGCGAGTATTTGGCTGCGCTTCCAAGCAGACGAAGGTGGTGGGGCGGACGCCGTGGATGAAGTCGTGTTCGATTGTGGCGTGATGGAGATGGTGGCGATTGGAGCATTTGCGGGAGCGGCGTTCGGGATTGGGAGGGGCATCGGAATCGGTCAGGGGCGGCTCGGGCGAGGTGATGGCGAAGCGTTTAGGAGGTGCGGGAACTACGGTTCGGGCAAGGCTTCGCCTTTCGCTCATTTGCTGTACACCTCAAGCTGTCAGGGATTGTACGGAGCCGGGGACTGCAGGACTGCTGCTGTGGTTAGTGCGGCGGGGCGGTTCGGCCGCCCTTGCTGCTTGCACGGCTCGCGTACACAGCAGACCAACGCTAGCATACATTAGTCAGTTAGTCAATAGAATTTATGAGAGGAACGCCGGGATAAACCGAGAGATCGCGGGGGCAAAATTTTCCACCCTTCCAGAAGACGGAAGGATGGACCATCAAACTGGCGGGGCTCCGTCGGAGCTCGGGGCACCGTCAGGGTGAATGGGTCAGGTTTGAGTGTGGCGCGACTGGCGGGCGCAGCAAGCGGCGCCCCTACGACGGAGGGCGCGGCGGATGTGTTCGCGAGTGAATGGTTAGGGTTAGGCCGGCGTTGGTTGGCGGGCGGAGCCCTTCGGGGGCTCAGGGTAAACAAGCGGCGTCCCGACGGCGGAAGGGCGCGCCAGTGTCTGCGTCGCTGACGGCGTTGACAACTTGGGAAGGTTCCCTTAATCTTAGGGTTTGTCTCCACATGGAAAGGTGTGACTGGGCGAATGCGGACGTATGTAGCGAAGGGCAAGGATGTTGACGAGCTGACGCTGGGGAAGAATTGGTTTGTGATCGATGCTAACGGGCAGGTGTTGGGTCGCTTGGCTACGCGTGTGGCTAGTTTGCTGATCGGCAAGGACAAGCCGCGCTTTACGCCGCACCTTGATTGCGGCGATCACGTTGTGGTGATCAACGCTGAACGCGTGCGTTTGACCGGCAATAAGGTGGACCAGAAAATTTACCGCCATCACAGCGGTTATCCCGGCGGATTGAAAGAAGTCCCGATTCGCCGCGTGCTGGAGCGCCGGCCTACCGAAGTCGTTCGAGAAGCTGTGCTGGGAATGTTGCCCAAGAACAAGCTGCGTGCCAAACGCGCCAAGAAATTGCGCGTGTACGCAGGCGAAAAGGGTTTGTTGCGCCACGCTGGACAGAAGCCTCAGCCGATTACGCTGTAGCCGCACGAGGGACGTACCGCGCGAGTCGTTCCTGGCGTTCATCGGGTGCATCGATAGAGCGAAAAGGGATTCTTTAGGTCCCGAACGAATCGGGACCTCAGAGCGACAGCCATCTGCATGGCTGGACGAGGAGAGTTGAGTTGAGTGCAACTTTGACATTCGGCGGCGAGAAGAAATTCTACGGCACCGGCCGACGGCGCGAAGCTGTCGCCCGCGTTTATATCAAGCCGGGCGCGGCGCGATTTACCGTGAACGGCCGCCCGGTGGATGAATATTTCCGGAATGTGGCGTGGCACACGGCTGCGGTTGAACCGTTGAAATTCACGCAGACGCAGGATCAGCTAATCGTCGAGGCAACGGTGAAGGGCGGCGGCGTAGGCGGCCAAGCCGGCGCGGTGCGCATGGGATTGTCGCGCGCCTTGTCGGTGTTCAACCCGGAGCTGCGGCCGTCGCTGCGAAAAAATGGATTTCTGACGCGCGATTCGCGCATGAAGGAACGCAAGAAATACGGGCAGAAGGGCGCGCGGCGGAGATTCCAGTACAGCAAGCGGTAGATTTTGTAGGGCGGGCCTTCAGTCCCGTCCGCAGTTCGGCCCTGTTGTTGCGGTAGAAATACAAATTCATGGCCGGCGAGCTGCCGGCGAAAAAGGACGCTGCCGCTCGAGTGATCTGGCGGGCGGTCAAACAAGCGCCCCTTTCAACGAGGAGGAAAATTGGCAGTCGAAATTACGATGAAGGAGCTTCTGGAGGCCGGCGTGCATTTCGGCCATCAGACGCGCCGCTGGAACCCGAAGATGAAGGAATACATTTTCGGGGAGCGTAATGGAATTCACATCATTGATCTGCAGAAGACGCTGAAAATGTTCCGCGAAGCAGCGCGCTACGTTTCCGAACTCACCGCGCAAGGCCGCACCGTGCTTTTCCTGGGAACCAAAAGACAGGCGCAGGAAGCGATCGTCGAGGAAGCGACGCGCAGCGGGATGTACTACGTCCAGCATCGCTGGCTGGGCGGCACGCTGACCAATTGGGTGACGCTGCAGAAATCGATCAAGAGGCTGAAGCTGCTGAAAGCCATGGTCGAGGACGGGCGCATGGCCGATCTGCCGAAGAAAGAAGCGGCACGCCTGGAGCGCGAGCTGAAACACTTGCAGCAGAATTTTGCCGGCGTCGAGAACATGGCGCAATTGCCGGACGCGATGTTTGTGATCGATCCGAACAACGAGCAAATCGCGGTGCGCGAAGCGCGGCGCATGGGCGTGCCGGTGGTGGCCATCGTGGACACCAATTGCGATCCGGATATCGTGGACGTGGTGATTCCGGGCAACGACGACGCACTGCGCGCCATTCGCCTGTTCACTTCGAAAATTGCCGACGCGGTGATCGCGGGGCGGCAGCTCTACGAGCGCACGCAGGTAGCCGATCAGAAGGCTGCCGAAGGTATCGAGGCGGTCGAAAAAGTGGACTACGTGGACACCAGCGCCTACGAGAAATACGAGAAGCCGGAAGGCGACTTCGCCGAAGTCGAGCCTGCCGAAGTTCTTGCCACGGCTGATGATGCCGCTGGCCCCGAAGACGAAGGGTCGGCCGCGAAGAGCTGATTTCGCGCCGGGCCCGCGTCACATCACAATCCCGCAATCATTCGAATTCAAACGGGAAGGAAACGGCGAAACTATGGCAACGCAATCCGGAGGGCCGAATATCCCGGCGCAGCTGGTGAAAGAGCTGCGCGAGCGCACCGGCGCGGGATTTTCGGCATGCCGCGAGGCATTGGTGGAAGCGAAAGGCGATATCGAGCAGGCTGTAAATGTGCTGCGGAAAAAGGGGCAGGCCGCGGCGCAAAAGAAAGCGCAGCGGGCGACCACCGAAGGCATGGTCGGCTATTACATTCATGCCGGCGGAAAAATTGGCGTGCTGGTGGAAGTGAATTGCGAGAGCGATTTCGTGGCGCGCACCGAGGACTTTCAGAAGCTTTGCCACGATGTGGCCATGCACATTGCGGCGCTGGACCCGCGATTTTTGCGGCGTGAGGAAGTGACGCAGGAAATTCTGGACCGCGAGCGGGATATTTATCGCGACCAGGCCAAGGCGACCGGCAAGCCTGACAACGTGATCGAGAAAATCGTCAACGGCAAGATGGAGAAGTTTTACGAGGAAAATTGCCTCTACGAACAGCACTTCATCCGTGATGAAGGCTTGACGGTGAAAGAATTGATTGACCAGGTCATCGCCAAGGTGGGCGAGAATATTTCTGTGCGGCGATTTGCGCGATTCAAGGTCGGGGAATCGGATGGGGCGGGGCCTGCGGCGCCTGTGACGGCCGATGTGCCTGCGCCGGTTTGAGGCGCGGCAGCGGAGCAGAGGGGCCCAGCTTTCGAGTGCATGGCTTGGACGAGGTAGCGTCAGGGAAAAACGCCGGCTGGCAGCCGGCGTTACGATTATCAATTTCGACGAAACGGCCCGCTTTGGCGGGCCGTTTCATTTTGGGGCGCGGCTGCGTGCGCCGCGCTGATTCTGGCGGCGGGCTGGCTTGGAGCTGTGAATTCTCTGTTACAATGCGCGCCAGCAGGGGGAAGACGGCTGAGCATGGCTAAAGCGCAGGCGGTGAAGCGCGCGAGCGAAGAGAAGAAGGCGCCGGTTTTTCAGCGCATCGTGCTGAAGATTTCGGGCGAATCGTTGCAGGGCGCGTCTTCGGCGGGGATTGACGGCGAGACGGTGATCACGCTGGCGCGCGAAATCAAGGATGTGCACGACTGCGGCGTGAAGGTGGCGATTGTCGTCGGCGGCGGGAACATCTTTCGTGGCGGGCGGCAGAAATCGCTGGCCATTGATCGCGCCACCGGCGATTACATGGGCATGCTGGCCACGGTGATCAACGGGCTGGCGCTGCAGGATGCGCTCGAAAAAATGGGCTGCTTCACGCGCTTGATGAGCGCTATTGAGATGCATCAGGTGGCCGAGCCGTTCATTCGCCGGCGGGCGACGCGGCATTTGGAGAAGGATCGCGTGGTGATTTTTGCCGCGGGGACCGGCAATCCTTATTTTTCGACGGATACGGCGGCGGCTTTGCGGGCTATGGAAATTAAGGCGCAGGTGATTTTGAAGGCTACGCGCGTGGATGGGGTTTATGACGCCGACCCCGAGAAAGTGAAGACGGCGAAGCGATTTGAGAAGATTTCTTATATTGATGTGCTGCAAAAAGGGCTTTCGGTGATGGATTCGACGGCCATTTCGCTTTGCATGGACAACAAGATGCCGATTGTGGTGTTCAACATGACTGTGGCGGGGAATTTGCGGCGGGTGGTGATGGGGGAGAAGGTTGGGTCGTTGGTGCATGCGGAGTGAGGGGCCTCGAAACGAATGCTTCGGTCGTTGCTTGAGTTGGACGCTTAGATTCTTCGGCCATACACCGGCCTCGGAATGACAGCGGGTTGGCGCGGCCTCAGGATGACAACCGCGACCGCTGCTTCGGTTGCATCTGCTGTCTCGGTCTTGGGAGATAACAATTCATGACTACGATTGCTACTACCAAGGATGCGTTGGCGCAGTCGCGGGTGCGGATGGAGAAGGCGGTGGAGGATTTTCGGAAGGATTTGGCTAGCGTGCGGACTGGGCGGGCTAACGTTTCGCTGCTGGATTCGATTCGCGTGGATTATCACGGGACGCCGATGCCCATCAATCAGCTGGGGACGCTTTCGGTGCCTGATCCTACCGTGATCGTGATTTCGCCTTGGGATCCCGGGGCCGTTTCCTTGATCGACAAGGCGATTCGGACTTCGGATTTGGGCTTGAATCCTACGAACGACGGGAAAGTGGTGCGCGTGCCGATTCCTTCTTTGACTGAGGAGCGGCGCAAGGATTTGGTGAAGCATATTCACAAAGTGTTGGAGAATCACCGGACGGCGGTGCGGAATATCCGCCGGGACATCAAGGAAGCCGTGGAGAAATTGGAGAAGGAGAAGAAGATCAGCGAGGATGACCGGAAGAGAACGTTGGATGAATTGGAGAAGGTGACGCATCAGGAGACGAAGAAGATTGAGGATTTGTCGGCGGCTAAGGAGAAGGAGGTTTTGGAGTTTAAGTAGGGTCCGGAAGGGAATGGTCTTCGCTTGGTTGCTGCGATGTTGGTGGGCTTCGAGTTTCTCGCTTAGATCCTTCGGCCAAATTCGGGCCTCAGGATGACGACGCTGCTATCCGGCCTCAGGACGACGACGATGTTGAGCGGTTGCTCATAACGGGAAAAATCAAAAAGAGGTCGTTACGCCGGCAGCTTGCCGGCGTTTTTTGTTTGTGCCGTCGCCGTGGAAAAACGCCGGCTGGCAGCCGGCGTTACGCGACTAATTTAGCGTCCGGACCTCTTCAGGGCGCTCGAGAAGGAGCGTGCAGGTCTTGGCGTCTGCAGGGCACGTGAGCTTGGCGCGGCGGAGGAGTTTCACCGGCGGGCTGGTCACGATCAGATCGCCAAAATTGAGGGCGCGGATTTGCGCGGCCGCTGGACGCAGGGAATTCTCGCCTGTGATGAATTTGACGGCCTCGACGTCGGCGGTTTTTTCGGTGGGCACCAACAGAATCCAGAATTCCGCCTCGCCCGATTCTTCGCCGGACTTGGCGATCGAAAATGATCTCAGCGCGAGCAAATCGCTTGCGGCGGATTTGGCGGCTTCGTGGAGCTTGCCGGCATCGCTCAGCAGCGCTTCGAGATGAGTGCGTGAATTGGCGTCGGAGTGCGGAGCGGCGGCGGCGAGCGCATAAAGGTGGATGGCGGCGTCGCGGTGGTTTAGTTTTTCTTCAAGCTGCGCGAGGTGATCGCCGACGTCGCCATTTTGGGTGAGCTGCCACGACGCGCGCAGCAACGGCTCGGCATGCGCCAGATCGCCGCGCGTGAAATAAATCCATCCGAGCGTGTCCCAATAGGCGCCGATGTTCTGCACTTCTCCCAGGTCGTTGGCAGTTACGTGATTGATGTCTACATTGCGGAGCGAGGCGGCCGTAGAGTCCACCGCGGATTGCGCGTAGCTTTGCGCTTTCTCGAGATTGAAATTCTTCTGCACCAGATCGTAAGCGATGTTGTTCCAGACTTCGGGAGTGGGCGAAATCTCGACGGCTTTATCGAACGCAGCCATAGCCTCGGTGGTTTTGTCGAGCGCCAGATAAGCGTGGCCGAGGCTGACCTGGAGTTGCGGATTATCGGGCGTGAGAACAGCGGCCTTGTCCAGCTCCGGGAGCGCTTCAGTGAATTTTTTCTGCTGTTCGAGAAGAAGGCCGAGCGAGGCGTGGGCGAAATTATCGAGCGGGCTCAGCTCGATTTGCTTCTGGAAAGCGGCGGCGGCTTCGTCGTACTTTTCTTGTTGCACCAGAACGATGCCGAGATAGTTGTGAGCATTGGGATCGAAGGCGTCGATTTCGAGTTGCTGTTGAAATGCGGCGCTGGCGGCTCCGAGCTGATGGATGCGCAGCTCGGCCAGGCCGATGTTGTTCCAGATATCTTTGCGTTTGGGATCAAGCGTAGCGGCACGGCGAAAAAGTTCGATGGCCTGCTCGGAGTTGCCGGCTTCGAGCGCCGCGGCGCCGGCTTCGACGAGATCGCCGGCCGTGGCGGATTCAGGGATTTTGGGCGCGCCGGCGGCGGAATTTTCGAGAGCGACCAGCTGATTTTCGTCAGCTTCCACGGCGCGATTGAAGGCCAGGTAATCGCCGGCGCGCGCGGCGGGAAGCTCGCGCATTTTGAAGCGAATGGAACGCGTGACAGTGAGTTCGCTGCTGTGCACTTCATAGGTAGCGCTGTAATCGGCGTAATCGCGGCTGACACTGACGCTGACGGGAGCGCGGGCGGATTCGTTGGCCGGTAGCGTGAGCTGAAGATGCAGAGAGACATCGAGCGCGGCGCCAATATCTATGGGTGATTTGCTGTCGGCGGGCGCATCGGGCATGCCCAGTGTGGGCAGCGGCAGCGCGAGCTTGGTATTTTTGCTGGACCAATCGAGAAAGTTTTTTTGCGTGTAGCCCAGCGTCATTTCGAAAGGTTTCTCGGTAGCGGCGGGATCGCCAGCATCGACTTTGGTGACCTCGCCGTGGAAGCCGTCGAGAAGCGCCATGGTCTGTCCAATTTGCACCCATTTCGACTGTGGCGTGCGGCGGAAAGCGGTGCGCAAGGCGAATTCGTTGTCGCCGCGGAGTTGATAGCGAATTTCAGCGGTGAGTTTGCCGAGATCGCTGACGCGGCCTTCGATGTCCACATTTTGCGAGGAGCGGAAAGGAGGATCGGCGGGCGTTGTGGCAATGCGGGCGACGCCATCGGCGGCCACGACCAGAGCTTTTTTTCCGCGAAGCGACGGAGTCAGATAGCGATAGGGAGCAACTTCGGCGGTGGTATCAAGCCAAGTGATTTTCGCCGGATCGGCGGTTGACGGAATGGCGGTGATCAGATGATCGAATTGCGTGGGCGAGGGAACTTGCAGATCGAGTTTGTGAGTGGAAGGAATCAGCGCCGCGTCGGCGTGGACGCCGATGACTTCTAGCATCGCAGAGAGAAGGGTGTGTTTGTCCTTGCAGTCGCCGTAGCCGTTGGCTAGGACTTCCGAGGCGGCGTGTGGTTGATAGCGGCCGAGGCCGAAGGAAAGGCTAACGTAGCGGATGTCTTTGGAGACGTAGGCGTAGAGAGCTTGAATTTTTGCGGGCTCGCTCGAGAGATTGGCAGTTAGCTCGAGGGCTTTGGCGCGGATTTCGGGCGTGGGAGTGAATCGGCCCTTTTCGAGAGCCGCGTACCAGTGCGCGACGTCATCCCAGGAGCCGAAGGAGCTGAGCTCGACGGTGCCGGGGGAACCACTCTTCGCGCCCGAATCGTCATCGTCGACATTCCCGGTCGCATCGCTGCCGGATTGCTTCGCGTCCGCGGCGTTGGATAGGTTGGCTAATTTCCAGCGATAGATTCGGCGGTTGCCGCGCACCTCCTGCGTGAAATTTCGATCGGTGGAATGCACATTGATTTTGCGGCTGGCGGGGACACTGATTTCGAGGCGCTCATCGAGAACGATGATTTGCTGGGCGAAGCGGTGCTTGTACCAGAATTCGTTGGGGGCGAGAGGCTTGACGATGCGCGTGACGACGTCGTAATCCACGACGACTCCTGGAGCGAGAGCCGGCACGGTGATGTGCTTTTCTTTCAGGTCGGTGTAAACCGGGGCATCGTGGGCGACCTCCGCGGTCAGGTCTTTTATGTCTTTCTCGCTGGCGGTTGCTACAGTGCCATCTTTTTTCTCCACGCGCAGATGGCGCAACTCGAATTTTTCGTTGCCTTCGCTATAGGGGAAAATTAGTTCACTGAGCTGTTGAACGCCGGTTTGATTTTGCACGCGGGCGCGAAGCTGCTGCTCGCGCTCGCCGGTGCCGTCATTTTCGAAGCGGACGGTGGTGAAGAATTTTTCAATGACGATGGGTTCGTTGCTGAAATCGTGGGCTGCGGATTTTTGGCCAAGCGCGGTGGATTGTACTTGTGGCCTAGGTGGGCCAGCGGGTGGTTGTTGAGCGAAGGACTGGGACGCCAGCACGAGAATGGCAGCTGACGAGATGATTAGAGAAGATAGTTTCAAGCCCGGTACCCCGTGGCGAATGCTCGATTTGAAGTTTAAAGCACCGCTGAAGTTCGGTAAAGGTCGCCTATTGAGTCGGTTTCAGCGAGGTTGGAATATGGTGCTCCGGGCGTGCGCTCTGCAGCTTGCGTGGAAAGACGCCGGCAGGCTGCCGGCGTTACGGGTCTCTTCCCGATTTGGGATTTTCTGGATCTGCCACGACGTAGATCGCTGATATTAAATGGCTTACGACGTCTCGCGACTTCTGTTTCTGGCGCAAGAAGCCCGGAATCCCGATCGCATCTAAATACTGTGGACGGGCTATATGGTCGCGCCTATGTCGTATGGGACATACTCAAAATGGCGGAGCCGTTTTGAAAAGGCCCGCAAGCTGTGGAATTCTCAGAGGTTCCGCAGCAATACGAGTTGACACCATATTGTGTTTTACCTATACTCTTGCGGTTGTATCGCGGGCTTTAGTTGTAGTGTGCGGTGGCGTTGAGTAGGTCTTCCGCCCCGGAACAGAGTACGAAGGAACGGGGAAGGAAGAACGGCCGAAATGGGGCGCCAGCCCCGCAAAGCCGTGAGAGCCTCTCCGCAGTACCCAGGCGTGGGGAACGAATTCAGAAGTAAGCGCCTGCGCGGAGTTTTCATGTAGTTCCTTCGGGGTCGCAGTTCGGCTTTTCTGTTCTGTCACCTCAAACTCGCTGCGTGCCGGTGTATGCGCGCGGCAAATCAATAACTTGAGCCGGTCCAGGAGGAAGTAGCGTGCCGACTTTTGCGCAATTAGTACGTCACGGCCGCGAGCAGATGCGGACGAAGACGAAGTCTCCGGCGCTGGAAGGATGTCCGGAGAAGCGTGGCGTCTGCGTGCGCGTGTATACGCAGACGCCGAAGAAACCGAACTCCGCGCTTCGCAAAGTCGCTCGCGCCCGCCTGACGAACTCGCACGAAGTCACCACGTACATCCCGGGAATTGGACACAATTTGCAAGAACACTCGATCGTGCTGGTGCGCGGCGGCCGCGTGAAGGATTTGCCGGGCGTGCGGTATCACATTATTCGCGGAACTTTAGACGCCGCGGGCGTGGAGAATCGCAAGCAGGGGCGCTCGAAATATGGCGCCAAGCGGCCCAAGGCCGCGCAGAAATAGGAGAGCTGGAAGATGCCGCGTAAAGGCTGGGTGCTACGGCGCAAGATTCCAGGCGATGCCGTTTATGGCAGCGACCTGGTGCAGAAATTTATCAGCTCGATGATGTATGACGGCAAGCGCTCGACGGCGCAGACGATTTTTTACCGTGCGATGGAGCAGGTGGCGCAGAAAACGAATGACGATGCGCTGAAAATTTTCAAGAAGGCTGTGGATAATGTGCGGCCGGTTTTGGAAGTGAAGACGCGGCGCGTGGGCGGCGCGAACTATCAGGTGCCGGTGGAAGTGAACCCTTATCGCAAGCAGTCATTGGCGATTCACTGGATCGTTTTGTATGCGCGGCAGCGGTCGGGGAAGGCGATGGAGAACAAACTGGCCGAGGAATTGATTGATGCGGCGAATGGACGCGGCGGGGCGGTGAAGAAAAAGGAAGATGTGCACCGCATGGCCGAGGCTAACAAGGCATTCGCACATTATCGATGGTAAAGGAAGAGAATTAGGGACATGGCACGGCAATACCAACTCGCGGACACCCGGAACATCGGGATCATGGCACATATCGATGCGGGTAAGACCACCGTCACCGAGCGCATCCTGTTTTATACGGGTGTGACTTACAAGATCGGCGAAGTGCACGACGGAACCGCGACCATGGACTGGATGGAGCAGGAGCGCGAGCGTGGAATTACGATCACGTCCGCGGCGACGACGGCTTCGTGGAAGCGGTTCGACAAGAATTACCGCGTCAATATTATTGATACGCCGGGGCACGTGGATTTTACGGTGGAAGTGGAGCGCTCGTTGCGCGTTCTTGATGGCGCGGTGGCAGTTTTTGATGCGGTGGCGGGAGTGCAGCCGCAGTCGGAAGCGGTGTGGCGGCAGGCGGACAAGTATCGAGTGCCGCGCATTGCGTTCATTAATAAGATGGACCGCGTGGGCGCGGACTTCGACCATTCGATTCGCTCGATGCGCCAGCGGCTTTCGGCGCATCCCGTTCCTCTGCAGTTTCCCATCGGAAAAGAAGACACCTTCATCGGCGTGATTGATTTCATCGAAGAGCGGGCGATTATCTGGAAGGATGAGACGCTCGGCGCGGAATACGAAACTCTTTCGCTCGATAAGCTTTGGGATCCGGCGTTTCAGGCTTCGCGGCCGGAAATTGCCGCGGCCATCAAGGCTTCAGCGCTCAGCCCGGAATTTTACAAAGAGCATCGCGAGAAAGTTGTGGAATATATCGCCGAGCACGACGATGCCGTGCTGGCGAAATATCTGGAGCAGCACAAGCTGGAGCCGGCGGAGCTGCGCGAGTCGCTGCGGCGTTCGACGATTGCGTTGAAGTTGGTGCCGGTGGTGGCTGGGGCGGCGTTCAAAAATAAGGGCATTCAGCCGCTGCTTGACGCGGTGATTGATTTTCTGCCTTCGCCGGTGGATGTGAAGCCGGTCGAGGGCGTCGATGTTTCGGCCACCGAGCCGGTGTTGCGCCGCGCGAGCGACGATCAGCCATTTTGTGCGCTGGCGTTCAAAATCATGACCGATCCTTACGTCGGCCATTTGACTTATATCCGCGTGTATTCGGGCGTGTTGAAGCAGGGGATGAGCGTTTACAACTCGTCGAAGAAGACGCGCGAACGCATCGGGCGTTTGCTGCGCATGCATGCCAACAAGCGCGAAGAAATTGAATCGATTGAGGCGGGCGATATCGCCGCGTGCGTGGGACTGAAGAACGTAACCACCGGCGATACGCTGTGCGATGAAGACAAGCCGATCATTTTGGAATCGATCGAATTTCCCGCGCCGGTGATTTCTGTGGCCATCGAGCCGAAGACCAAAGCCGACCAGGAAAAAATGGGCAATGCGCTGGCGAAGCTGGCGCAGGAAGATCCGACGTTCCGCGTGCACACCGATGAAGATACCGGGCAGACCTTGATTTCCGGGATGGGCGAGCTGCATCTGGAAATTATCGTGGACCGTATGATGCGCGAGTTCAGCGTGCAGGCCAATGTGGGCCGGCCGCAAGTGGCTTACCGCGAAACGATCACCAAGGTTGCCGAAGCGGAAGGGAAGTACATCAAGCAGACCGGCGGGCGCGGGCAATACGGGCACGTGAAATTGACCGTGCATCCGATGCCCAACGCAGCGCATGAAGACATGCACGACATGTCCACGGATGAATTGGACGAATTGGCGAAGAGCATTGCCGGCAAGGGCGGGAAGTGGCGCTTCGACAAGGAGCATCGGCTCCTGTTCATTGACAAGATTGTCGGCGGGTCGATTCCCAAGGAATTTATTCCCCCAATCGAAAATGGTGTGCGCGAAGCGATGGAAACCGGCGTTTTGGCCGGCTACGAGATGGTGGATATGGCCGCGATGGTGATTGACGGCTCGTACCACGAAGTGGACAGCTCGGAAATGGCGTTCAAGATTGCGGGGTCGATGGCTTTCAAAGAAGCGTGCCGGCGCGCGGTGCCGAAGCTGCTTGAGCCCATCATGCGCATTGAAGTGGTGGTGCCGGAAGAATACTTGAGCCAGGTGTTTGGGGATTTGAATTCGCGGCGGGCGGCGGTGCAGGGAACTGAGAATCGTCTGGGCAGCCACGTAATTCGCGCGGAAGTGCCGCTGGCGGAAATGTTCGGCTACGCGACGGATTTGCGCAGCCGCACCCAGGGCCGCGGCAGCTTCTCGCTGCATTTTTCGCATTACGCGCAGGCGCCCAACGCAGTTTCTGAAGAAGTGATTGCCAAGGCCACGGGCAAAGTGGCCACGTAAGGGAGATTTTCGCGGCAACGAACGGAGCCGAATCTCAGAGGAGCGAAACAAGATATGTCGAAGGAGAAATTCGAGCGCAGTAAGCCGCACGTGAACGTGGGGACGATCGGGCACATCGACCACGGCAAGACGACTTTGACGGCGGCGATTACCAAAGTGCTTTCGAAGAACAATCCCAAGGTACAGTTCCGGGCGTTTGATTCGATTGACAACGCTCCCGAAGAGCGCGAGCGCGGCATCACCATCGCGGTGGCGCACGTGGAATACGAGACCGCCAATCGCCATTACGCGCACATCGATTGCCCGGGCCACGCCGACTACATCAAGAACATGATCACCGGCGCGGCGCAGATGGACGGGGCGATTCTGGTGGTAGCGGCGACCGACGGACCGATGCCGCAGACGCGCGAGCACATTCTGCTGGCGCGGCAAGTGGGCGTGCCCTACATCGTGGTGTTTTTGAACAAGTGCGATGTGGTGGAAGACCCTGAGTTGCTGGAACTCGTGGAACTCGAAGTTCGCGATCTATTGAAGAAGTATCAATTTCCGGGCGACACGGTTCCGGTGATCAAAGGCTCGGCGCTGAAGGCGCTGGAGGGCGACCCGAAGTGGGAGAAGTCGATTCTGGAATTGATGGACGCGGTGGACAAGAACGTGCCGTTGCCGCAGCGCGATGTGGACAAGCCGTTCGCCATGCCGATTGAAGATATTTTTTCGATTTCCGGGCGCGGTACGGTGGTGACGGGAAGAGTGGAGCGCGGCAAGGTGAAGGTAGGCGAAGAAATCGAAATTGTGGGCTTCCGCCCGACGGTGAAGCGCGTAGTGACGGGCGTGGAAATGTTCCGCAAGCTGCTGGATGAAGGGATTGCGGGCGATAACGTGGGGTTGCTGCTGCGCGGCACGGAAAAAGAAGACGTGGAGCGCGGGCAAGTGGTGGCCAAGCCGGGGTCGATCACGCCGCACACCAAGTTCAAGGCCGAAGCGTACGTGCTGACCAAGGAAGAAGGCGGGCGGCACACGCCGTTTTTCACCGGCTACCGGCCGCAGTTTTACTTCCGCACCACGGACGTGACCGGAGACGTGAAGCTGCCGACGGGCGTCGAGATGGTGATGCCGGGCGACAACATATCGGTCGAAGTGGCGCTGATCACGCCGGTAGCGCTGGAGAAGGGCTTGCGCTTCGCGATTCGCGAAGGCGGGCACACCGTCGGCGCTGGCGCCGTAACCGAGATCATCGAGTAAACCATGCCCAACGGAGAAAAAATTCGAATTCGCCTGAAGGCTTACGATCACCGGCTGCTCGACCAGTCCACCAAGGACATCGTCGAAACGGCCAAACGCACGGGCGCCGATGTAGCCGGACCGATTCCGCTGCCCACGGTGATCAATCGCTGGACAGTGCTGCGTTCACCGCACGTGGACAAGAAATCGCGCGAGCAGTTCGAGATGCGCACGCACAAGCGGCTGATCGACATTCTCGGGCCCACTCCGGACACGGTGGATGCGCTGATGAAACTCGATTTGCCGCCGGGCGTGGACGTGGAAATTAAAGCCTTCGGGCGCGAGCACGCAACGAAGTGAACTGAGCGAAGACGCGGGAGAAAGCAACGACGATGGGCGTCACAGGAATTCTGGGAATTAAATTGGGGATGACGCAGTACTTCACCGACGACGGCCTGGCCGTGCCGTGCACGGTGTTGCAGGCAGGTCCATGCGTGGTGGTGCAGCGCCGCAATAAAGAGAAGGACGGCTACGATGCGGTGCAACTGGGCCTGGTGGAATTCATCAAGCCGCAGCGGCTGAGCAAAGCCATGACTGGGCATTTCAAGAAGTCCGGAGTCGCTCCAATGCGTTTCGTGCGCGAAATCCGCCTCGAGGAATCGAAGGATGAGACCAAGGCCGGCGATCGCGTGCTGGTGGATGGGTTCGCCGCAGGCGAACTGGTGGATGTAACCGGCGTGAGCAAGGGCAAGGGCTTTGCCGGCGGCGTGAAGAGATGGCATTACCGCGGCGGAGACGCCTCGCACGGGTCGATGTTTCATCGGGCCCCTGGCGGGATCGGAGCCAGTTCGTTTCCTTCGCGCGTTTGGAAGGGGCAGCATTTTCCCGGGCATATGGGCAACGAGCGCGGCACTTCGAAGAATTTGAAAGTAGTGAAAATCGACGCGGAAGAAAATCTGATGCTGGTGCGCGGCGCGGTGCCGGGCCCGGCCGGCGCGTACATCCTGATTCGCAAGGCGAAACACGGAAAATAGCGAGAAGAATATGCCAGTCGTCGACGTGACAAATCTAGCGGGCAAGAAAGTCGGGCAGGTCGAGTTGTCCGATGAAGTCTTCGCGGCCAAGATCAACCCGCACCTGCTGCACGAAACGGTGCGGCACTATTTGAATAAGGCGCGCGCGGGCACACACAAGACCAAGGATAAGGGCGAAGTGAGCGGCGCGGGGCGCAAGCTGTGGCGGCAGAAGGGCACCGGCCGCGCGCGTATTGGCTCGATCCGTTCGCCGCTGTGGCGCCATGGCGGCACGGTGCACGGACCGCGCCCGCGAAGCTACGATTACGTCGTGCCGCGGCAAATGCTGGCCGGGGCGCTGCGTTCGGCGCTGTCTTCCAAGCTGAAGGAAGAAAAATTGACGGTGATCGAGGCCTGGTCGCTGGAGACGCACAAAACCAAGGCGTTCCGGCAGCAGCTGACGAATCTCGATGAAGAGAGCCGCACGATTCTGCTGGTGGATACCGGCGAGAACGAAAATCTGGATAAGGCCAGCCGGAATCTGGAAGGCGTAAAGCTGGTGCAAACCACGGCGCTGGAGCCTTACGACCTGTTGCGTCACGAGCGACTCATGCTTTCGCGGCCAGCCGCGGAAAAATTGAGCCGGTCGCTGGCGGTGACGAAAAAGAAAAAGGAAGGCGTGCCGGTACAAATCGCAGGCGCCGCGGCGAAGCCCGCAGGCGGCGAAACGAAATCCGAAGCCAAGCCCAAGGCGGAAAAGGCAGCGCGGCCTGCCAAGGCTGCTACGGCGGCGAAAGCCAAGGGCGGCGCGAAGGCTAAAGCGCCCGCGAAGCCCAAAGGCAAGAAGGAATAAGCGATGACCACGCGGCCGTACACAGTGATCAAGCGCCCCATCATCACCGAGAAGGGCTTGGGCGTAAAAGAAACGCAGCACACGGTGGTCTTCGAAGTCGCGACGGACGCCACCAAGACCGAGATCAAAGAAGCGGTGCAGACGATTTTTAAAGTGAAAGTGTCGGCGGTGCGCACCGCCGCGTTTCACGGGAAATTCCGCCGCCGCGGGCGCGCGGAAGGCTACCGGCGCGATTGGAAGAAGGCTTACGTGAAGCTCGCGCCGGGCGAAAAGATGATTGAGTACGCGGAGAATTTGTAGGGCGTTCGGTAGCCGGCAGTAGACGCTTAGATCCTTGGGCCATCCAAACATCGGATGGCCGCAGGATGACGTGACAGATCGAGGGGCAGTCAGCAAGAGGGAAAGATGGCACTAAAAACATTCAAACCTTATACCCCGGCGCGGCGTTTTCTGACGCTTGTCGATAAGAGCGACATCACCAAGGACGAGCCCGAGAAATCGCTGCTCGAGCCGCAGAAGCGCACCGGCGGGCGCAACAATCACGGAGAAGTGACCATCTGGCACCGCGGCGGCGGGCACCAGCGCATGTACCGCAAAATCGATTTCCGCCGCGACAAAATCGGCATTCCCGCCAAGGTCGCATCGATTGAATACGACCCGAACCGCTCGGCGCGCATCGCGCTGCTGCATTACGCCGACGGCGAGAAGCGCTACATCCTGCATCCCGTGGGCTTGGAAGTGGGCATGACGGTGCAGAACGGCGCGACCGCCGACATTTTGCCCGGTAACGCGCTGCAGATCCGGCACATTCCGCCCGGCACAATGGTGCACAACCTGGAACTCGCGCCCGGCAAAGGCGCGCAAGTGGTGCGCTCGGCAGGCGGCGCCGCGCAGCTTCTCAGCAAAGAAGGTGACATGGCGCTGGTGAAGTTACCTTCCGGCGAAACGCGCAAATTTCACGTGGATTGCATGGCCACGGTCGGGCAGATCGGCAACCTTGACCATGAAAACATCACCTACGGCAAGGCCGGAAAGTCGCGCTGGTTGGGCATTCGCCCGACTGTGCGCGGCGTGGCCATGAACCCGGTGGATCACCCTCACGGCGGCGGCGAAGGCCGCGTGAAGGGCAACCATCCGCAGACGCCGTGGGGATTCCCGACGCTGGGTGCGAAGACCCGCCGGAAACGCGGCGGTAGCAAGATGATCGTCCAGCGGCGTGAGAAGGGGTAGCAGCAGAAGGAGCAGTGAAAATGTTTCCGGCGCGGCGGGGAATCGAGACGAAGATGACAGCCACACGCACAACGCGCAGAATCTCGCGCCGCACTCGCGCGACGCGCAAAGCTACCGCGACTCGCCGCACAGCGAAGCCGCAAAGCAAGCCGGCCGCCAAGCCGCTTTCGAAGTTAGCGGCGCGGCTGGTGCCGCCGCCGCAGGTGCATTTCCGCTTGTGTCGGCCGGGTTGGGCCGTGATCGTAGATAAGATCCCAAACGTGCAGGGCACGCGGTTCGTTTGTCCGTTCTGCCCGCTCTCGCATCGCGTTCCGGGACCGGTACGCGGATTCCGCAAATTCCGCCGGGCGCAGTGGGTGAAATTGCGCCGCGTGGAAGAATAAGGGAAAGAGGTACGGAGACAGCATGCCACGCTCGCTGAAGAAGGGTCCGTTTGTCGACGATCACCTGCGAGTGAAAGTCGAAGGACTGAACTCGCGCAACGAGAAAAAAGTCGTGAAGACTTGGTCGCGGCGTTCGACCATCGTGCCCGATTTTATCGGCCACACCATCGCCGTGCACAATGGGAAGAAATTCATTCCCGTGTACATCACCGAGCAGATGGTGGGGCACAAGCTGGGCGAATTTGCGCCCACGCGCACGTTCAAGGGCCACGCGGTGAAGGCGGCGCTCGAGAAGGCTGCCGCGGCGGCCGGGGTTCCGGCTGCAGGAACTGCGCCGGCAGCGGGAAGCGCGCCGTCAAGCCCGGCGCCAAAGGCGTAAACGATGGCAGACCTGGCACAAGTCGGCAGTTCGATTGAAGGGCTGGCGCAGGCGAAATTTATACACGTCTCGCCGCAGAAGGCGCGCCTGGTGGTGGATTTGATTCGGGGGCATCGCGCCGAGGAGGCGCTGCAGACGCTGCGCTTCACCAAGAAGCGTGTTGCCCGCGAAGTGGAAAAAGTGCTGCGCAGCGCCATCGCCAACGCCGAGCGCAAGGCAGAGGATTCCGGCGAATCGCTGGATGTGGACTCGCTGTTCGTCTCGCGCTGCTTCGTGAATGAAGGGCCGCGCATGAAGCGCATACGTCCGGCGCCGATGGGCCGCGCGTTCCGCTATCAGAAACGCCTCGCGCACATCGTGGTATCCGTGGCCGAGCATCATCGCGCCGCAGCGACGCGCGCGGCGGCTGCTGCGGCAGAAGCCGAAGCATCGAAGGGCGTGAAGGGTGCGGTGCGCAAGGCTCGCAAGGCTTTGACGCAACGGCCAAAGCAGGCGCCCAAGAAGAAGGACAAGAAGTAGGAGGCTCGAGTGGGTCAGAAAACACATCCGTACGGGTTCCGGCTCGGCTACAACAAGGATTGGAAATCGCGCTGGTTTGCCAAGCGCGAGTACGCCGACCTGCTGCACGAAGACGTGGCCCTGCGGAAGCAATTGAAGGAGCGGCTGCGCTCCGCCGGAGTGAGCAGCATCGACATCGAACGCGCCGCCAACAAACTGGTCATCCGCATCAATACCGCGCGGCCGGGAATCATCATCGGGCGCAAGGGCTCGGAAATCGACAAGTTGAAACAGGAAGTGCAGAAGCGCACCAAGCGCGAAGTGCACATTGATATTCAGGAAGTGCACCGCCCGGAACTCGATGCGCAACTGGTGGCCGAATCAATCGCGTTGCAACTCGAAAAACGCGTGGCTTTCCGGCGGGCCATGCGCAAATCAGTGGATTCGGCGCTGCGTTTTGGCTGCAAAGGCATCAAAGTGCGCGTCGCGGGCCGGCTGAACGGCGCGGAAATCGCGCGCAAAGAATGGTATCTGCAAGGGCGTCTGCCGCTGCAAACGCTGCGCGCCAACATCGACTATGGCACTGCCGAAGCGCAGACCACCTACGGGTTGATCGGCGTGAAGTGCTGGATCTATCAGGGCGAAAACGTCCCACGGCGCAAGGCGCAGAACGAAACGGCTAAAGCCGTGGAAGCGTAGGAAGAAATTAAAAGGTCACCATCATGTTGATGCCGAAAAAAGTGAAGTACCGCAAGCAGCAGCGCGGCCGACGCACCGGAAAAGCGTGGCGCGGCTCGTCGCTGGCTTTTGGCGAATACGGCCTGAAGGCGCTCGAGCCCGCGTGGATTACCGACCGGCAAATTGAGGCGGCGCGCGTGGCCATCACGCGTTTCATCAAGCGCGGCGGCAAATTGTGGATCCGCGTGTTTCCGGATAAGCCCTTCACCAAGAAGCCCGCTGAAACGCGTATGGGCAAGGGCAAGGGGCCACCGGAGCGTTGGGTGGCCGTCGTGAAACCGGGGCGCGTGATGTTTGAAATGTCGGGCGTGGATTTGGCCTCGGCCACCGAAGCGATGAACTTGGCCGCCAGCAAGCTGCCCATTCACACGCAGTTCGTCACGCGGGCGGGAGGGCTATGATGCCGAAGCTCGCGGAGAAATTTCGGGAGATGAATGCGGCAGAACTCGAGCACCAGCAGCACGAACTGGCCGAGCAGATTTTCCGGCTGCGTTTTCAATTGACGACCGGGCAGACCGAAGGCGTGAAGCGGCTGCGCGAGGCGCGCAAGGAATTGGCGCGGGTGAAGACTTTGCTGCGCGAGCAAGAATTGAGGAAGGCGAAATGACGGACGTAAAGGCAGCCACTCCGCCGAACCAGGAAAAGAGCATGCGGCGGCAGGAATTGGTCGGCGTAGTCACCAGCGCCAAGATGCAGAAAACCATCGTCGTCAAGGTAACGCGCACGGCGCAGCATCCGCTGTACGTACGCGTGATCCGCTCGGCGAAGAAGTATTACGCTCACGACGAGAACGGCGAGGCGCGGCCTGGAGATACGGTGCGTATCGTGGCATCTCGGCCGCTCTCGAAACTCAAGCGCTGGCGCTTGGTGGAAGTGGTATCGCGCACGACGCGCGTCGCCTAAAAATTCTCCGGGCGGAAGCGCCTAAGGGAGCACGAACATGGTTCAGATGCGGACATGGCTGACGGTCGCCGACAATTCCGGCGCGCGCCAGATCACGTGCATCTTGCCGCTCGGCGGCGATGCCGGCCTGGTGGCGGGATTGGGCGATGTCATCACCGCGGCCGTGAAAGAGGCTTCGCCGGACAGCCAGGTCAAGAAGGGCAAAGTGGTGCGCGCAGTGGTGGTGCGGACGCGCAAAGAACACCGCCGTCGAGATGGAACTTATATTCGTTTTGATGACAACGCCGCAGTACTGATTAATGACGCCAACGAGCCGGTGGGCACGCGCGTGTTCGGGCCTGTGGCGCGCGAGCTGCGCGAGAAGAATTTCACCAAGATCGTCTCGCTGGCTCCGGAAGTGTGGTAGCGATGAGAGATAAGAATCCAGTTAAGCATGTGATGTCTATTCGCCATGGCGATAACGTCAAGGTGATGTCCGGCCGCGACAAGGGCAAGACCGGCCGGGTACTCTCCGTCAACGCGTGGAAGAACACGGTGACCGTTGAGCACGCCAACATCATCAAGCGACACACCCGCCCGAATCCGCAGAAGAACATCAAAGGCGGCATCGTGGATAAGGAAGGGCCCATCGCGGTTTCGAATGTGCTGCTGATTTGTCCCGGCTGCGGAAAACATACTCGCGCGGGGCACACCACTTTGCCCGATGGTTCGAGAACGCGCATTTGCCGGCGCTGTAAGACGACTTTCGAGAATTAAATGTTAGAGGATCAGGAATGAGCAGCCGTTTGCATGAAAAGTACAACAAAGACGTGGTTCCGGCGCTGACCAAGCGCTTCAGCTATCCGAGCGTGATGGCCGTGCCGCGGGTGAAGAAAGTCACGGTGAATATCGGCCTGGGCGAAGCGAGCCAGAACGTCAAGCTTCTCGACACCGCGGCACAGGAGCTGGGCCAAATCGCCGGGCAGAAGCCGGTGATTACGCGGGCGAAGAAGTCCATCGCCAATTTCAAAATCCGCAAGGGCATGCCTATCGGCTGCATGGTCACGCTGCGCGGCGAGCGCATGTACGAATTCCTCGACCGCCTTTCGAGCGTGGTGCTGCCCCGCCTGCGCGACTTTAAGGGCTTGCCGCCGAATTCCTTCGATGGCCGCGGTAATTACACGCTGGGATTGAAAGACCAGCTCGTTTTTCCGGAGATTGATTACACCCGAGTGGACAAAATCAAGGGCATGAACGTGACCATCACGACCACGGCCCGCACTGACGAGGAAGGGCGCGAGCTGCTCAAGCTGCTCGGCGTGCCCATCCGCCCGTAAGGAATCGCAAGGAGAAAAGATGGCGCGCGACAGTCAATTCGCCAAGCAGTTGAAGAAGCCCAAGTTCAAAGTGCGTTTTCGCAATCGTTGCCGCATCTGCGGGAGGTCGCGGGGCGTGCTGCGCAAATTCCAGATGTGCCGAATCTGTTTTCGCGGCCTCGCGCTCAAGGGCGAAATTCCCGGCGTAGTGAAAGCCAGCTGGTAAAGGAAAAAGAATGAGCACTGATCCCATCGCGGATATGTTGACGCGCATCCGCAACGCGTCGCGCGCCAAGCACGCGCGCGTGGACTTGCCGTCGTCGAAGCTAAAAGTCGAGATCGCGCGCATTTTGAAGGACGAAGGCTATCTCGCCAGCTACAAGGTCGTGGACGACTCCAAGGTCAAGAAGACGCTGCGCGTCTACCTGCGCTACACCAGCGACCGCCGCAGCGTCATCTCCAACTTGAAGCGCGTTTCCCGGCCGGGCTGCCGCCGCTATGTCGGCAAGACCGAAATTCGCCCGGTAGTAGGCGGTATGGGCATCTCGATTGTTTCTACGCCCCGCGGCTTGATGACCGGGCAGTCGGCGCGCAAAGAAGGCGTCGGCGGCGAATTGTTGTGCGAAGTTTGGTAGCCAATTTTGGGGAAGAGTGATTCATGTCGCGAATAGGACAAAAGCCGATAACGTTGCCCCAGGGCGTGAAGGTGCAGGTCAGCGACCAGAAAGTCGACGTGCAAGGGCCCAAGGGGAAAATGTCGGTGCCCATGCCGCGGGGCATCAAGTTCCAAACCAAAGACGGCGTACTCACCGCGCTGCGCGATTCCGATGAGCACCGCGCGCTGCACGGCCTAGCGCGCGCTCTCGTGGCCAACGCGGTTCATGGCGTCACCGAAGGATTCAAGAAGGATCTCGACATCGTCGGCGTGGGTTATCGCGCAGAAGTGAAGGGCAAGAATTTGGTAATCGCGCTGGGCTTCTCACATCCGGTCGAATTTCCGATTCCCGAAGGAATTCAGATCGCCGTCGAAAAGCAGACGCACATGGTGGTCAGCGGCGCCGATAAAGGCCAGGTCGGCCAGGTAGCCGCAAATTTGCGCCGACTGCGTCCGCCCGACCCGTACAAGCAGAAAGGCATTCGCATCACCGGCGAGCGCTTGAAGAAGAAAGCCGGAAAGGCCGGAGCAGCCAAGACCGCCGGCTAGTGTTAGCGGCATAGCAACCGAGGAGAAAAGCAGTGGCCACAGTACCAGTTCGAAAGCTATCGCGCGGCGCGCATCGCCGCCGACTGCACTCGCGCTTGCGGCGCACCATCCAGGGCAGTCCCGACCGCCCGCGTCTTTGCGTCTTCCGCTCGGCGCGGCACATTCAGGCGCAGGTAGTCGATGATCAGCAGGGCAAAACGCTGGCTGCCGCCAGCTCGCTTGACAGCGAAGTGAAGAAGACCATCAAGGGCGGCGGCAACATTGCCGCGGCGAAGGTAGTCGGCAAAGCCATCGCCGAACGCGCCCGCGCCGCAGGCGTCCAAAACGTCGTTTTCGATCGTGGCGGATATCAATATCACGGCCGCATTCAGGCGCTTGCCGATGCGGCCCGAGAGGCAGGACTGAAGTTTTAAATTTATGCCGAAACAAGAGCTCAAAGATACGCTTTCGATTCGCCGCATCATCGATGCCAATCCCGCGAATCTGAAGGATCAAGTGGTGGCCATCAACCGCGTCACGAAGGTCGTCAAGGGCGGCAAGAATCTCAGTTTCTCGGCGCTGGTCGTTGTCGGCGATCAGAATGGCCACGCCGGATTCGGCATGGGCAAAGCCCGCGAAGTTCCCATGGCCATTCGCAAAGCCATCGAGCAGGCCAAGAAGAACATGGTCAAGCTCAACTTGAAGGGCGGCACCATTCCGCACCAAGTCCTCGGCCGTTACGGCTCGGGCCAGGTGCTGCTCAAGCCCGCGCCGGAAGGCACCGGCTTGATCGCCGGCGGCCCGGTGCGCGCGGTGATGGAAGTCGTGGGCATTCAAAACGTCCTCACCAAATCGATTGGCACGTCGAATCCGCACAACGTGGTCAAAGCGACATTCGACGCCCTGCTGCATCTGAAGGACGCCGCCAAGGTGGCAGAAATGCGCGGCAAATCCGGCGACGAAAAATCGGCAGTCGCGTCAACGCAAGCGTAAAGGCAACATTTGGGACGAACGATGGCAAAGGTTTTGTAGGGGAGGGTGCTTTAGACCCTCCCGCAAACGTAAGATTCGAGAATACGATGGCAAAAAAGACAGAAAGCGAACGTTGAAAATCAAATGGATCCGCAGCTTCATCGGCTGCCCGCGCTCGATGCGCCAGACCATCCGCGGCCTGGGCTTTCGCCGCATGAACCAGATCGTCGAGCGCCCCGATACGCCCACCATCCGCGGCATGATCGCCCGCGTGCACCATTTGGTCGAAGTGCAGAATTAGAGGAATAGAAGACGACGATGAAACCAACGCTCTCAAATCTCAAGCCCCCGCGCGGCTCGCGCCACCGCAAGGTGCGTGTCGGGCGCGGCATGGGCTCCAAGCTCGGCAAAACCTCGGGCGCCGGCAACAAAGGCCAGCAATCCCGCCGCGGCTATTCACGCCGCCGCGGTTTTGAAGGCGGCCAGATGCCGTTGCACCGCCGCATTCCCAAGCGCGGCTTTGCGAATCCGTTCTCGAAAGAATTCGCGGTCGTGAATGTGGAATCGCTCGGTGTCTTCAACGCCGGCGAGACCATCGGTCCCCCGGAAATGATCCAGCGCGGCCTGATTCACGCTCGCCGCGATGGCGTAAAAATTCTCGGCGATGGCGAGCTAAAAGTCGCGCTCACCGTCCGCGCCCATGCCTTCAGCAAGTCGGCGCAGGAAAAAATCGCCGCCGCCGGAGGGATGGCCGTAGTTCTCTGATGAACAAGGCCCTGTCATGAACAAGCTGATCGAGGCGTTTCGCAACATCTTCCGCACGCCGGACCTGCGTAATCGTGTGCTCTTTACGCTGGCGTTGCTGGGGGTGTATCGCCTCGGTGCTTTCATCCCCACGCCGGGAATCAACACCGACGTGCTCGGCGCGCTCTTCGACGCCGGCCGCGGTTCTGTCCTCGGCTTCATCGATCTGTTCAGCGGCGGCAATCTCCGCCGCCTCACCATTTTCGCCCTGGGCATCATGCCCTACATCACCGCCTCCATCATTCTTCAATTGATGGTCGTGGTCTGGCCCTATCTCGAGCGCCTGCAAAAAGAAGGTGAGCTGGGCCGCCGCAAAATCACGCAGTACACGCGCTATCTCACCATCATTCTCAGTGCCTTTCAGTCCTTCACTATCGCGGAAGTGCTGCAGAAGCAGAATCTCTCCGGCCAGGCGCTTGTCTATCATCCGGGCCTGCGCTTCACGCTGATGACCATGCTCACACTCACCACCGGCTCAGCTTTCATCATGTGGCTGGGCGAACAAATCAGCGATCGCGGCATCGGCAATGGCATGTCGCTCATCATTTTTGCCGGCATTGTCGTCGGCCTCCCGCGCGGTGTGGAAGACCTCTGGCAAAAAACCAGGAACGCGCAATGGGGCGGCTTCACCGTTCCGGCAATGCTGATTCTCATCGCTTTGATGCTCGCCGCTGTGGCCTTCATCGTCTTTGTCGAAGGCGGCCAGCGCCGCATCCCGGTGCAATATGCCAAACGTGTGGTCGGACGCCGCGTCATGGGCGGTCAAATGACGTATCTGCCGCTGCGCGTCAATTCCGGCGGCGTGATTCCGCCGATTTTCGCCAGCTCGCTGCTCACTTTCCCGGCTACCATCGCGCTCGCGCTCGGCACCAAGGTCAAATTTCTCGAAACGCTTTCGAATACCATTAAGTGGGGCGAGCCTCTCTATACCCTGCTCTACGTGTTTCTGATTATTTTCTTCGCCTTCTTCTACGTGGGGATCATCTTCAACCCCACGGAGCTGGCCGACAATATGCGCAAGTACGGTGGCTTCATTCCCGGCATTCGCCCGGGCCGCAATACGTCCGAGCACATCAACCGCATTCTCGGCCGCCTGACGCTGGCTGGCGGAGTCTACCTGGCCATCGTCTGCCTGATTCCCGAATGGATGATCTCCGGCATCCATCTGCAGCACTTGCCCGGAGTCCTGGGCACCTGGTTCGACGAGCACGCCTGGCGCTTCATTCTCGAAGGCCTCGGCGTCACCTTTTATTTCGGCGGTACGTCGCTGCTGATTGTCGTCGGCGTGGCCATGGATACAGTGCAGCAACTCGAAGCGCAGCTGGTGATGCGCAACTACGACGGCTTCGTGCGCCGCGGCAAAATGCGCAGCCGTCGCAGTTAGCGCGGTACGCGGGGTGGCCGGGATGGGCTTGAAACGCCCTGTCATTTTTTTGGGGCCTCCGGGCGCGGGCAAAGGAACACAGGCCAAACGCCTGGCCGCCAACTGTCACGTGCCGCATCTCTCCACCGGAGACATGCTGCGTGAGCACGTGCACAAAGGAACGGATTTGGGGCGCAAGGCCAAGCCGGTGATGGATCGCGGCGACCTGGTTCCCGACGATGTGGTTCTGGGCATGGTGGAAGAGCGCATCAGCCGCCCGGATAGCACAACAGGGTTCGTGTTCGATGGTTTCCCGCGCACGATCCCGCAGGCGGAGAAGCTGGACGATATTTTGCAGAAGCGCAATTTTGCGGCGCCGTTGGTGGTGAATTTTCGCGTCAGCAACGACACGCTGGTGCACCGCGTCTCCGGCCGTTGGGTTTGCAGCGTGGGCGGCGAGATTTACAACATCTACGAGCACCCGCCCAAGAAGCCCGGCTTCTGCGACAACGATGGCGGTGTTCTGATTCAGCGCACCGACGATCACGTGGACGTCGTGCGTGAACGGCTGGCGGCCTTCGAAAAGCAAACGCAGCCGCTGATTGATTATTACCGGGCGAAAGGCAATCTCGACGAAGTGGACGGTTCGGCCGGCGTCGAGGAAGTGAATCGCCGGCTGGTGGAAATCCTGGCCAGGCACGGTGTCGATGGCGATTGTGCGCAAGGATAAACGCGAGCTCGAGAAGATGCATCGCGCCGGATTGCTCGTCTGGGGCGCGCTGCAGGAATTACGCAAGCTGGTGAAGCCCGGCGTCACCACCAAGGTTCTCGACGATTTCGCCGAGCGTTACACGGCCGAGCACGATGCGCGGCCCGCGTTCAAAGGCTATATGGGCTATCCGGGCTCGCTGTGCACCTCGATCAATCAGGAAGTGGTGCACGGCATTCCCTCGGAGCGCCGCACGTTAAAGGAAGGCGACATCCTTTCGATGGATTTTGGCGTCGAGCTCGATGGCTATTACGCCGATGCAGCGCTCACCGTTCCGGTCGGCAAGATTGCGCCGGAGCGTGAGAAGTTGCTGCGCGTCACGCGCGAGTCGCTCGATCACGCCATTGACAAAGTCCGGCCCGGCAACCGCCTGAGCGACATCTCCGCGGCCGTGCAGGAGTGGGTCGAGAGCAACGGTTATTCGGTCGTGCGCGAATTCGTGGGCCACGGCATTGGCACCAAGATGCACGAAGAGCCGCAGCTTCCGAATTACGGCGAGCCGGGCCACGGTCCGCGCTTGCTCGAAGGCATGGTTCTGGCCATCGAGCCGATGGTCAATTCCGGTGGACCCGGAGTGCGCATTCTCGACGATAAATGGACCGCGGTGACCACCGACGGCAGCGATTCGGCGCACTTCGAGCACACCGTAGCCGTAACTTCCAATGGCCCGTGGGTCCTTACGAGGCCCAAGGAAGCCGCCGGCCCATGCTGGTAGCGCGGATCGTTTTGTAGGGGAGGATCCTCAGACCCTCCCAGCAGCGTAACGGAACGAGAAAGCGAGTTCATGGCGAGACGACCAGAGCCCGAAAAGAAAAAGTCCGACGACGGCAACCCGAAAGAAGACGCCATCGAAGTAATGGCCACGGTGATCGAGCCGCTGCCCAACGCCATGTTCCGCGTCGAACTGGAGAACAAGCACCAGGTGCTCGCGCACATTTCCGGAAAGATGCGCAAGAATTTCATCCGCATCCTTCCCGGCGACAAAGTAGCCGTCGAGCTGTCGCCCTACGATCTGACGCGCGGCCGAATCGTCTATCGCTACAAGTAGCAGGAATCGAAGAACGGAGCAGAAATGAAGGTAAGAGCATCAGTAAAGAAAATCTGCATGAAGTGCAAAATAGTCCATAGGCGTGGCGTAGTCCGGGTAATTTGCCAAAATCCCAAGCACCGCCAGCGCCAGGGCTAACGTAGCGCCGGCTGCCAGCCGGCGGTTTTCTGTGGCGCTGCTCGAACGTGTTTTTTATGTTGAGCAAGTTTTGTGAGAGTGCAATTTCGAAGTTCCACGCAGTCAGCGCGAGTAGGGTTTGTCAGGGCACAACTTCAGTCGTGCTGAAAAGTGGCGAATGATTTACGGCTTTAGCCGCTGAGGTTTTGTTTCCAGGTTTTTGCATCGAGGAGAATCGAATGGCACGTATCGCCGGTGTAGATTTACCGCCAAACAAAAGACTGTGGGTAGGCCTAACCGCCATCTACGGCATAGGCCAAGCCCGCGCGCGAAAGCTAGCCGCCAAAGCCCGCGTCGAAGACACCAAAAAGGTCAAGGACCTGACGGAAGAAGAAGTAAACCGTCTCCGCCAGGCCATCGAACAGGAAGGCCGGGTGGAAGGCGATCTGCGCAAAGAAATGCAGATGAACATCCGCCGGCTGATCGAAATCCAGTGCTATCGCGGCCTGCGTCATCGTCGCAATCTACCCGTACGCGGCCAGCGCACGCACACCAACGCTCGCACGCGCAAAGGCCCGCGCAAGGGCGCGGTAGCAGCAAAGAAAAAGACGGCCGTAAGAAAGTAGCAGTCGTAGGGGCGGGCTTTCAGTCCCACCCGCTTTTCGGCCCTGTTGGATCAGGCGTTAAGTAGGCCAAGGCCGAAGCGGATAGCACGAAGAAGGTTTATGTAGCGCCGGTCTTTTAGGCCGGCATGCCAGCAACCGGCACGACCGAGCACGAAGGAGAAAACCGAAGTGGCCAAAGAACCAAAAGACGCAGCCGCCGCACCGGCAGCAGCAGGGGCAAAGCCGAGCAAGCGCAAAAAAGAATTTCGCAAAAAGAAAGAAAAGCGCGTGGTGCCGCACGGCGTGGTCAACATTCAGGCGACGTTCAACAACACCATCGTCACGCTGACTGACCCTGACGGCCGCACGGTAAGCTGGTCCACCGCCGGCTCGGTAGGCTTTAAGGGCTCGCGCAAAGGTACGCCGTACGCCGCCCAGCAAGCCGCCATGACCGCCGCGGGCGTAGCCCGCGATCAATACGGCATGAAATCGGTAGAGGTGCGAGTGAAAGGCCCGGGAGCAGGCCGCGAATCCGCAATCCGCGCCCTGGCGAGCGCCGGCCTGCACATCAACGCGATCAAGGACGTAACGCCGGTACCGCACAACGGCTGCCGTCCACCCAAGCGCCGCCGCGTGTAAGCGCACGTAGCGCCGGCAACGAGCAGCGGCGAAAATCTTGTCATCCTGAGGCCGCTTTTAGGCCGAAGGATCTAAGCGTCAACGCGAAGCTTAAAGAAGTAAGGCAAAAAGGAGAATTAGAAATTGGCAAGACATCGTGAAGCAGTCTGCCGGCTGTGCCGCAGGGAGGGCATGAAGCTCTACCTCAAAGGCCTCCGGTGTTTTACAGAAAAATGCGCCATCGAGAAGCGCAACTTCGTCCCCGGCCAACACGGCCAGGCCCGCCGCGCGAAACTCGTAGGCTACGGCGTGCAACTGCGCGAAAAACAGAAGATGAAGCGCACCTACGGCCTGCTCGAGCGCCAGTTCCGCGGCTATTTCGAGAAGGCCCTGCACACCAAGGGGCCCACGGGCTCAAACCTGATGGTCATGCTCGAGCGCCGTCTCGACAACGTGCTCTATCGCATGGGCGTGGCCTCCTCGCGCTCGCAGGCGCGCCAGTTCGTGCTCCACGGACACGTGCGCGTGAATGGCCGCAAGGTCAACATCCCCAATTTCCTGGTGAGCGTCGGCAACGAAATCACCGTGAAAGACAAAATGCGCCAGAACGCCATGGTGCTCGAGGCCCGCAACCTGGCCCAGAGCCAGGATCACATGCCGTGGCTCGATATCGACCGCGAGAATCTCAAGGCCAGGGTCATCGCCATGCCCCGCCGCGAGGATTTGCAGACGCCGCCGTTCAACGAGCAGTTGATCGTCGAGCTGTATTCCAAGTAATTCGAATTTTTCGCCTTAATCGCTGGTTAGGCTCGCGCGAGCGGGCCGGGAGGAACGTGGACTATGTGGAAGGGATTTCAGAAACCAAAGCGCTTGGCGGCTGAACTCGAGTCGCTTACTGACAAGTACGGAAAGTTTTCAGCGCAGCCTTTCGAGCGCGGCTGGGGAACGACGGTCGGCAACGCCATCCGTCGCGCCCTGCTCAGCTCCATCGAAGGCGCGGCCATCACCGCGGTGAAAATCGAGGGTGTGCTCCATGAATTCTCGCCCATCCCCGGAGTGGTCGAAGACGCAACGGACATCATTCTCAATCTCAAGGCTGTGCCGCTCAAGCTCAACTCCGACCAGTCCAAGACCATCACGCTCAATGTGGATGTGCCCGGTCCGGTCACTTCGGCAAAGATCGAAGAGGATGCCGACATCGCCGTGCTCGACAAGAACGTTTACATCGCCACGGTCAGCGAAGGCGGCAAACTCGAGCTCGAGATGCGCGTCAAGAATGGCCGAGGCTACGTCTCCGCCGACCGCAACTTCGACGAGGACCTGCCCATCGGCTACATTCCCATCGATTCCGTGCACTCGCCGGTGCGCAAGGTGAATTACGCGGTGGAAGCCGCCCGCTTGGGTCAGATGACCGACTACGAAAAGCTCTCGCTCGAAGTCTGGACCAACGGCGCCATCACTCCGCAGGACGCTATCGGCCTGGCCTCCAAGTTGGTGAAGGATCACATGAGCATCTTCATCAACTTCGAGGAATCGCCCGATCTGCCGGAGGAAGTGGTCGAGAACTACAACGATCCGCGCCTCGACCACCTCGATCGCTCGGTCGAAGAGTTGGAGCTTTCGGTCCGCAGCTACAATTGCCTGAAAAACGCGAACATCCAGAGCCTAAGGGAGCTGGTTCAGAAGACCGAATCCGAAATGCTGAAGACGAAAAATTTCGGCCGCAAGTCCCTGAACGAAATCAAAGAAATCCTGCAAAAAATGGGCCTGAGCTTGGGCATGAAATTCGATGACCGTGGCCGCATAATCTGGCCGCCGCTGCCAAGCCAAACCGCTCCGCCGCTGCCGGAGGAAACCGCCGGCCTGTAGAAACGGCTGAGCAATTAGTTCGTCACACGAAGACCGTTCGCGCGGTAAGAACATCCGGTCGTAGCGGAGGGGCTCGCCCCTCCCAGCGACGTCAAAAGTGGCGTGACTGTAAATTTCGAGGACGCTGTTTTCGATTCCTCAATCCAAATCTAAGACGCAGGGCAAAACGAAATGAGACACCTGAAGTCAGGCTTCAAGCTTGGGAAGAATCCGGCGCATCGCAGGGCCGTGCTGCGAAATCTGGTGACGAACCTGATCGAGAACGAACGCATCACCACCACGATTTTGCGAGCGAAGGCAACGCGCCGGCTCGCCGAGAAGATGATCACCCTCGGCAAGCGCGACACGTTGCACACGCGCCGGCAGGCCGCCGCGTTCCTGCAAACGCCGGAGGCGACCAAGAAGCTCTTCGCCGACCTGGCTCCGCGCTTCGCCGACCGCGCCGGCGGCTACACCCGCATCATTCGACGCGGCTGGCGCATCGGCGACGGCGCCGAGCTCGCCATCCTAGAATTCATCGGCTCCGAGCTGAAAAAGAAAGAAAAGAAGTCGAAGAAGGAAGCAGCAGTAGAAGAAGAGCCGAAGGAAAAAGAAGCCGCAAAGTAATTCGGCCGGTTTAGGTAGCGCCGGCGTCTCTGCCGGCATCCGGCGACCAAAACTCGAGCCATCTCCACAACTCAAGCGCGGAGCAACAAAACCGACCACGAAGCGCTGATCGACGCCTCAATCCGCGACTCGAACGCGGCGCAACAAGACCAGCCCAGCTCGTAGTTCAGCGCCCTAATCCGCGAACGACCGTGCCCTCCGCTAAAATCCCGCTCGTCAAATGTTGGGCCGAGACGCCCTTCGAAACTCAGGGCAAGCCGGCGCTACTTTGCGAGCCAGCTCTTATAAATCTGCTGCTGCAGCTCGGTCGGGTGTTCCATCGGTTTCAGCGAGTATGTGGCGTAGGGATTGGAGCGCAGCGTCACCTGGAATTCGCGCAGCTCGCCAAGGCGCATGACCGCAATTTTCACCATGTCGCCGGGCTTGTGCGCCGCAACCATCGCAGTTGCGTCATCGGGATCCTCAACGGCGCGGCCATCCAATGCCACGAGGACATCATCCTTCGCGAGCCCGGCGGCCTCGGCGGGGCTGCCTGGAATGATGTTTGAAATCTTCGGGCGCTGGTCATCGCCTTTCTTGACGTCCCATCCGGCCCACGGCTTTGCCGCATCGACTTTCTTCTCTACCGTGATCCCTGCATAGCCAAAATAGGTCTCGTAGGGCAGCGGTTCCTTGCCGCTGATGTAGCGCGTCGAAAAATCGCTCAAATCCTCGCCGGCAATTTCCGAAAGCGCGCGAATTGCGTCCTGGGGCTCGAAGCCCGGCTTTGGCAGCGCGTAGCGCTGGTACATCAGCCGCATCCAGTCATCGAGAGATTTCTTGTTCTGAGTGTTCTGGCGAATCGCGAAATCGAGGAGATGCCCGAGAATTTGGCCGCCGTCGTAGTAGGAATAGAAAACGTTGGGCTGATTGTTGTCGAGGCGCGTGTCGCGCAGCCACCAGGTATCCCAGCTGGTGTCTTCGATGCTGCGTTCCTTGCGGCCGGGCTCCTGCTCGAATTTCGTGATCAGCCGTCCGATTTCATCGAGATATTGGCTCGGCGTGATCAAACCGGCGCGCTCGAGCGCCAGCGATCCGTAGTAGCTGGTGAGGCCTTCCGAAATCCACAGCGAAGGGGTGTGCACCTGGCGCGAATAATCGAACGGCCCGAGCGGGAGCGGGCGGATGCGTTTCACATTCCAGGCGTGAAAGAATTCGTGGGAGGTAACGAACAGCTTCATCTCGTATTGCGTCAGGAAATTGTTGTTGCCGGGAGCGGTGCTACCCCAATCTTTCGAGAAATTGATCTGCGTCGAGTTCAGGTGCTCGAGCCCGCCGCCGGTTTTCGGCCAGACGTGGAAGAGAAACCAGTATTCCTTGAACGGCGCTTGCTGCCCCGGAGTGCCTGCAACGTCGGCGAACATGGGCACGATTGCTTGGACGATTTTCTCGGTGTCGCCGGTGAATTTCGTAAAGTCCTGCTGGCTCATGATGTCGTGGTCAACGACGTGATACTTCGTGCCGGCAAATTCGAAGGTCTGCTCCTTGAAATCGGAGATTTCAAGAGGCGCGTCGGCGAACCAGTTGTAGTCATCGGCGCGGAAGTTATTTTCGGAGACCCGAGTCATGCCCGTTGCCACTTTCCAGCCAGTCGGCACGGCGATCGAAAGCTCGATGGGCCGCTCCTTGCCGTTCACCAGGTACATCCAGACCGCCGGGCCACCGATGAAGGCGTGGCGCTCGTTGTACTGCGCCTCATTGTTCTGCAGCGTGTTGGCGTAGATTTCGTATTCCACCGTCGCGCTTGTCGCGCGATTCAAATCGATGCGCCAGGTCTGCTCATCAGTCTTATGCCACGCCAGTGGCTGGCCGTCCGGGCCGAGCGCGTGGAATCCCTGGACATACGTCCAATAATTTTCGATTAGATAGGAGCCGGGCGCCCAGGCGGGAATGGCGAACTCAGCGCTTTTGCCGTCGAGGCCTGAAGCACGGATGGTGATGTCCATTAAGTGCGTGTTGGGCGCTTCGAATTTCAGCTCGTAGCGCAGCGGCTCGTCGGCGGCGCTAACGGCCGCGCTCGTTGCCAGGATTCCTAGCGCCAGCAGCATAGCGGCGAGCACAGCCTTCGCGTTTCCTGGCATTTTTGCCGCCTCCGGACTGCGCTCACTTAGACGCACAAACCGCCGCTTTGGCGTCGCTGCGCGGCGCCGGCTGGCCCGATGTGGAATAGTCATTGTTATTCGACGCGGTAGTTGGGCGCTTCGCGCGTGATGATCACGTCGTGGACGTGGCTTTCGCGCAGGCCGGCGGAAGAGATGCGCACGAAGTGGCCGCGCTCCTGAAGTTCATTCAGATTCGCTACGCCGCAGTAGCCCATCCCGCTGCGCAGACCGCCGACGAGTTGATCCACCAACCCGGAGAGAGGACCCTTGTAGGGCACCTGGCCTTCGATGCCTTCGGGCACCGATTTGCCGCGCTCGGCGCATTCCTGGCTGTAGCGGTCGGCGGAGCCCGATTCCATGGCGGCGAGCGAGCCCATGCCTCGATAGGATTTGAAAGTGCGGCCCTGGTAGAGAATCGTTTCGCCGGGGGATTCCTCGGTGCCGGCGAACAGGCCGCCGATCATTACCGAACTCGCGCCGGCGGCGATGGCCTTGGTGATGTCGCCTGAGAATTTCACGCCGCCGTCGGCGATTACCGGGACTCCCGAGCCTTTTGCGGCGCGGGTGGCTTCGGCGATGGCGGTGATTTGCGGAACGCCGGCGCCGGTGACTACGCGTGTGGTGCAGATCGAGCCGGGGCCGATGCCGACTTTCAGGCCGTCAATACCGAGCGCGATGAGATCTTTTGCGCCTTCGTGGGTCGCGACGTTTCCGGCCACCAGCTGCATTTCCGGCAGGCGCTTTTTGATTTGCTTGATGGCTTCCATGACGCGGGCGGAGTGGCCGTGGGCGCTGTCGACGGCGAGGATGTCGGCCTTGGTTTTGGAGAGCTCGATGGCGCGCTCGAGATAATCTCCAGTGGCGCCGACGGCGGCGCCGACTCGCAAGCGGCCGTGTTCGTCTTTTGTGGCGATAGGGTACTCGAGCTTCTTCTGAATATCTTTTACGGTGATGAGGCCTTTCAGGTTGAAATCGCTGTCAACGACGAGAAGTTTTTCGATGCGATGTTCCTGAAGGATTCGTTCGGCTTCTTCCAGCGTGGTGCCTACCGCGACGGTGACCAGGTTGTCCTTGGTCATCACGTTGCTTACAGGCTGATCCAGGTTGCGCTCGAAGCGCAAGTCACGATTGGTGAGAATGCCGACCAATTTGGGGCCGCGCGTCACGGGCAAGCCGGAGACGCGGTATTTGGTCATGATGTCGAGGGCCTGGCGCACGGTGATTTCGGGCGCGATCGTAACGGGATCGACGATCATGCCACTTTCGGAGCGCTTTACTTTGTCCACTTCTTCCACCTGGCGGTCGATGGACATATTGCGGTGAACGAAGCCCAGTCCGCCCTGACGCGCGATGGCGATGGCCAGGCGCGCGTCAGTGACCGTGTCCATCGCGGCAGCTACGATGGGGATGTTGATGGCGATTCGGCGCGTGAGGCAGGTGCGCGTGTCCACTTGCGCCGGCATAACCGAGGATTTGCCCGGCAGCAGGAGGACGTCGTCGAACGTCAGGCCTTCGGGTATAGCACCGTCTAGCATCTGCACCTCATTTTTTCCGACCCACAGGGGCCATAAACACCACAGCCCAGCCACGAGGGGCTGGGCTGCGAGAAATTTGAATTTTGCGGAGATTGCTGCATGAATGGAAATTTGATTTTAGACGGTAGAGAGGGTGAAAGCAAGCCGCGGTTGGGAGTTTTTATACAGGATTTTGGTCGCGCGCATTTTTGATTGGAGGAACTGATTTGGTCGAGTTTGTATCGATTAGAAATTGCTTCCGTTATTTGTTTTGTTGGAGTTAGGGGAGATTCTAATTTTGGAATTGTATCGATTAGGAATTGGAGGTTGGAGGATTGAGGTTGGAAGTTGGAAGACACGGCGACGGATGGTTTTGGAATATCGGGTATCGAAGCGGAGAGAAGATTGCGGCAGAGACGCTGAGTTCGCAGAGTTTCCCGCAGAGGTTGGCGTGGCTCGAGCGGCGTTTCGGGAAAGCTATCGCTACTGGCTTGCGGGCCAGACATTGTTACTACGCTCCTTCAGATCCAATTTTTGGCGCGGACTTCGGCGGCTCGAGAAGAGCCAGCCCCGCATTTAGGGACTGCTTACAGCTGTCACGCTTATACCATACGTGTATTTAGTTGTCAATAGTACTTCCCAGGATAAATTTGCGGGGCTTGGGGCGTCGTACCTGTGCCGCCCTGAAAGGCGGCGCTACATTGCTTGCTTCCCGCGATCGGCGTCTTGCTTGCGTTTCGGGTTTGCGCTCAGCTCCGTGAATTATACGCTGCGGGCCGCGCGCTTTGCGGGTCCAGGCTACGCTTTCGGTCGTCGGATGCCGGCGGTGACGCCGACGCTACTAGGTTCGTTGACTTGGTGCGGAGCCCAACATAACATTCGTCGCCCAGGACGGCATCGCAACCGTGATTGGCCAGACTATCTCGCATTATCGAATTCTCGAGAAACTTGGCGGCGGCGGTATGGGTGTGGTTTACAAGGCTGAGGACACCACGCTGCATCGCTTCGTCGCTCTGAAGTTTCTGCCTGAGGATGTGGCGCGGGACCGCTTGGCTTTGGAGAGATTCCGGCGGGAGGCGCAGGCGGCTTCGGCGCTGGACCATCCGAATATCTGCACGATTTATGAGATCGGCGAAACGGCGGGCCAGCCGTTCATCGTCATGCAGTTTCTTGACGGGCACACTCTGAAGCATCGGATTGCGGAGAAAGCACTGCCGCTGGATCAGATTGTGGACCTGGGGATTGAGATTGCGGATGCGCTGGATGCGGCGCATGCGAAGGGGATCGTGCATCGCGACATCAAGCCCGCGAATGTGCTGGTGACCGAGCGGGGGCACGCCAAGATTTTGGATTTTGGATTGGCGAAAACGGTGACATCGGCATCGTCGCACTCTGTTTCGGTTACACGCGACAGCGCTGAAGCGATTGATCCGGAATACCTGACAAGTCCCGGGAGCACAATCGGGACGGTGGCGTACATGTCGCCGGAGCAGGCGCGCGGCGAAGAGCTGGATGCGCGGACAGATTTGTTTTCGTTTGGCGCGGTGCTCTACGAGATGGCCACAGGACGGATGGCGTTTGCGGGGAACACGGCTGCGGTGATTCATGAAGCGATTTTGAATCGCGCGCCGATGCCGGCGGGGCGAGTGAACCCCGAGACCCCGCCGAAGCTGGAAGAAATTATCACCAAGGCGCTGGAGAAGGATCGCAAGCTGCGTTACCAGCATGCGGCGGATATTCGTACGGATTTGCAGAGGTTGCGGAGGGATACGCAGTCAGGTTCGGCCGCGGTGGCGAGTGCAAGTAGCTCCGCTTCGGTGAGGGGAGGGTCGCGCGTACGACGAGCGTTGCTGTACGGAATTGCAGGGGTGGCGATCGTTGCCGGGCTTGCATGGGGAGTGCGCTGGTTTGTCAATCGACCAAAGGGTCCCACGGGGCCGCTCAGGGAGCGCATGCTGACGCATAATTCTTCCGAGAACCGCGCCCTCGCTGCGGCAATATCTCCGGACGGCAAGCTCCTGGCATATGGGGACCCAAAGGGATTGCACCTGAATACCATTGAAACCGGAGAAGTCCACGACATCGTGCTGCCCGATGAATTGCAATCGCGAGTCGGAGTTGTGCAATGGGCCGGGGACGGCCAGAACTTGCTGGTCAGTTCGGGCGCCGTGCTCTGGTCAGTGTCGGTATTCGGCGGTGCTCCACGGAAGCTCCGAACCGACGTCGTCGAACAGGTCGTTTCACCGACTGATTCATCGCTGGCGTACATCGGCCGAGACGGTCACAGCATCTGGGTGGCTGATGCAGATGGAGAAAATCCGCGGAAAATTGTGTCGAGTGGATCAGGAGAAATCACGACCGTTGCGTGGTCGCCGTCCGGAGAACGGGTTGCGTATATCGAAACGGCTGGGCCATCGTATCAAGGAGGCAAGATTACGACGGTCTCCGTGAAGGGCGGGGAGCCGAAGCTGGCGATTGATGACGATCGATTGTCCAGTACCGACGCGCCCTGTTTGCAGTGGATGCCTGACGGGCGACTTATCTTCGGCCTCTACGACACAAATCAGCAGTCGGAAGTAAATCTGTGGGAGATAAGGACTGATGCGCAGAGCGGACAAACTTCGGGAACAGCCGCGAAATTAACGAACTGGACCGGATTTGTACCTTATTACTTGAGCGCCAGCCGGGATGGCAAGCGTCTGGCGATGATCAAAACGCACAATCGGGACGACGTGTATATCGGAGATCTTAAGGACAACGGTACGAGCCTGGAAGCGCCCCTGCGGTTCACCATGAGTGAGAGCAATGATTTTCCCGGGGGATGGACGAAAGATAGTGAGGCGATTTTGTTTATGTCCAATCGCACCGGACGAAATCAAATCTATAAGCAGCAATTAGGAAAGGACAGCGCTGAGCTTGTGATCCAGAGCTCTGACGATGAATCTCTTCCGGTGGAAACTCCGGACGGCTTGTGGATTCTGTATTGGTCGCAAACGCACACCGTCAATCCAGCCACGGTCCGGTTGATGCGATTTCCGGTGGCAGGAGGAACGCCCGAGCAATTGCTTGAAGAATCGACTAAAGACCTCGGTTCTTTCGATTGCTCGTTACATAGTCCGGGACGCTGCTTGATCGATGGGATGGACCACGAACGATTAACTTTCTATGAACTCGACAGCGCTCATGGGAAGGGACAAGAAGTGGCCAGCACCAAATTGGCGATCACTACGGATTTGAGCTGGAGCATGTCGCCGGACGGAGCGCGCGTTGCGATAGTAAGTCCGAGCCAGCTGCCATCGCAGATGCGAATCATAGATCTGGGCGGCGGCGCGGAACGGACCGTGCAAATACCCAAGTTCTACATCGTGTCGATCTGTTGGACCGCGGACGGGAAAGCGCTCCTCGTTACGGTGCTGCAAGCGGGGCGCTATCAGATCGTACGCATCGAAATGGATGGGAAGACTCGCGTGTTGCTGGACCGCGGGCGGTACCAGTGGATGACAGCGGTGAATGTGTCGCCGGATGGGAAGCATGTCGCGTGGGGCGGGCAGACGTTTGAGAGCAATGCGTGGATGCTGGAGAATTTTTGAGGGCGTGGCTGGCGGCGGTTGAGATCGAAGCAAGGACTTTGACAGCCGCATTTCTCTGCTGATTGCGGCAAATTCCGAATAAACAAAGCCGAAATAAATTCGCTGCGCCTAGCCACGGTGCGGAGACTATCTTCGTTTTCGGCGCTGGATGGCGCGGGCGGCGCCTGGGCGGACTATGTGCGGGAAGTCGCGCATGTCCAGGACGCGGGTTACGCCTTGGAGTTGCGTGCGAGCTGTTTGGATGAAATTTAGGATCGTGCGTGAGGATTCATCTCTGCGCCAGGCGGCGTGGACTTCGATTGTGGCTTGCGGCTCGCGGAGATTTAGCGCCACCAGGCGATCGGCGAAGCTTGGGTGCGTGGGATTTTTGCCTACGGCGAGGAAGACGCCTTTTCCGGTGGCGGCCATCATGGCCCCGGCTTCGTCGTAGCAAGTCGATTCCGTCATAACGATGCGGGGGCTTAGGCCGGCGTTGCGATATAGCGTCAACGCCAGATCGTGGACGTGCGGGGAAATCCAGCGTTCGATCAGCAGAAGGGTTTCGTGGCGCAGATCGTTCAGGCGCAGATAGCGGCGTTTAGCTAGCGGATTGGTGCGAGCTAGCACTACTGAGAGGCTTTCGCGGAAGAGTTTTTCCGAGGCTACTTCGAGCGATGTTGCGGGGCCGTGGGAGAAACCTACGTCTATTTTGCGGTTGAGCAGATTTTCGCTTTGATGGCCGGAAAGAATGTCGCGGAAATCGAATTCGATTTCAGGGAAGAGGCGGACGTGCTGATTGATGATCAGGCTGACGACGTCGCCGAGGCCTTTGCCGAAGCCGACGCGCACCGTGCCGAGTTCGCCGTTGTGCGATTGGCGGGCTACGTCCACGGCTAGTTGGGCTTGCTCCAGGACCAGGCGGGCCGCGTTCATGAATTGCGCGCCGGAATCGGTGAGGAAAACTCTTCGGGAGCGGCGCTCGAATAATTGCACGCCCAGTTCGTTTTCGAGAGATTGGATTTGCCGGCTGAGCGGCGGTTGCGCCATTTTCAGGCGCTTGGCGGCGGAAGTGAAGCTGAGGTCTTCGGCCACGGCCAGGAAATAGCGCAGGTGGTGGAGTTCCATGGCGCGCGAAGTGTATCGCCGATCGCCGCCACGCTGCTATACCTTTTTCGTATGCATACCTTTTTGGTATGCGAAATACATTGTTTTCGGTCTTGACAGAGATGGAGGTCGCGGTTCAGAGTGCCGCCGTTTGCTGTGGCTCAAAACGAGACGGCAGCCGAATTCAAATTTGGGGCTGAAGCGCGCGGCCAGCTTGGAGTTCGGAGTGTGTCTGGTGGTCCGCGGTTGAGTGCGATTGTGATTGAAGTTTGTGATCGTAAGGTGCCGGCGGGGACGCCCTTCGAAGATCAGGACGAGCCGGTGCTACTGGAGGATTCATGAATTCTCGTTGGATGATTGGGCTTGTTGCTCTTCTAATTTGGCCTTTTGCCGGGGCTTTCGCGCAAAGTAAGCCGCGAGCTGCGACGGCGCCTGCAATGACTTGTGCGAATGTTTCGAATCTGACTTTGCCTAACACAACCATCATCAGCGCCACGGAAACTACGTCAACTACCGGAAACTATTGCAATGTGATCGGCGTGATTGACAAGCGCGTCAGCGAACAGGATCCCGACCATTTTACTTATGGGATTGGATTCGAATTGAATCTGCCGGATAGCTGGGTGGGGCGCTTTGAAATGATGGGCGGCGGCGGCACGGATGGATCGGTGTCGAGCCCGATGGGCAGCGCGGGGACGGAATTAAGCATGGGTTGGGCCGTCGCCGCGGATGATGGCGGGCACGAGGACGCCCCTGGCAATCCGGCGTTTGGCTGGATTGACGATGACGCGAATGCCGGAGGGAGCGCACATTTCGGCGTGGATGAAGAAGCGCGCACCGATTACGGCTACAACGGAATTCGCAAGACCACCGAGATTTCCAAGGCGATCATCGCGCAGTATTACGGCCAAGGGCCGCAGTTCTCGTATCTGTGGGGATGCTCGAATGGCGGGCGCGACGCTACGGTGGCAGCGCAGCGCGATCCGGATATGTTCGACGGGTTGGTGTCGGGCAATCCGGGATTCGATTTGCCGCGCGCGGCGGTTACAGAGGCTTGGAACGAGCAGAAGCTGGCGCCGCTGGCCACCAGCTTGGATTCAAACGGACAGCCTTACTTGCCGCCAACTTTCCCGCCGCAGGATTTGGAAGTGGCCTCGGCGGCGATTCTGAGCGCGTGCGATGCGCTCGACGGCCTCGTGGACGGCATCATTGACAATTACACGGCATGCACCAATCAGCGCGTGTATCCGGCGCTCGATGCGTTCACCTGCAGCCCCACCGGCGCGAATGGAAACACGCCGCATGGCGGGACTTGTTTGACCGCGGCGCAGGTGACGGCGCTGAAGCAGATTTATGCCGGCCCGCGGAATTCGCACGGCGTGCCGTTGTACACGGGCTGGTTCTGGGATGCGGGAATTTGGGATCCGCCGTCGGCGTTTGGACTGGGCTGGGCGGGATGGAACGTATCGTTCTTTGGGCCGCCGGATACGAATACGGCGTTGAACCTGACGCTGGGTGGCGGCGCCGTGCCGATGGTCTTTACCACGCCTCCGGTCGTTACGCCGGTTGCGGGGACGAATGGCCAGGAGGCGTTCATTTTCAGCTACAACTTCGATACCGACGCGCCCAAGATTTACGAGACGTCGCGCGGATATCCGGAGAGCTCGATTGATTTTATGACGGGAACTCCGTTCGGGCCCTCGCCTTTTCTTTACCAGTTCAAGGATCACGGCGGGAAAATTATTTTCTATGACTCGGTGAATGACGGGATCTTCTCGGGTGTTGATTTGGTGGATTATTACGGGCTGCTAGATGTGGTGAATGGAGGCCACGCTGGAGATTTCAGCCGCTTGTACATGATCCCGAATATGGCGCATTGCGGCGGCGGACCGGCGACTGACGTCTTCAGCGGGAATCTGTTGACGGCGCTCACCGGCTGGGTTGAAAACGGAGTTGCTCCGGGGGCCATTATTGCGGCGAATACGAATACGAGCTCGCCGTTTCCTGCCGGGGCGCCGTTTGATCCGCGTGTGGCGCAGAATTTTCCCACCGGCGGCACTCGGCCGCTGTGTCCGTTTCCGCAGCAGAGCCGCTACTCGGGAAGCGGGCCGACGAATGACGCGGCTAGTTTCATTTGCGTGAATCCGGGCCGGTAGCCGGCCCGATTCGCACGGCAAACGCCAATCGCGAAAACGAAGAGGGCGGGGCCTTGGCCTCGCCCTTTTTTGTTGCGAATCCGGCGTGCGGCGCCTGCATCTGTGAGGATATATTTCTTGCGGGAGAATTCGCGGCTATGTTGAGTTGGCTGTGGCGGAAAAATATGCGGCTGTACATGAACATTTGGCCGCCGTTTTCGGGTGCGGGGATTCGCGTGGTGCGACTCGATCGCGATTGGAGAGAGATTGACGTCGAGATGAAAATGCGATTCTGGAATGCGAATTACGTGGGGACGCATTACGGCGGGTCGCTTTATTCGATGACCGATCCGTTTTATATGCTGATGCTGATCGCGAATTTGGGCGATGAGTACATCGTGTGGGACAAAGCCGCGACGGTGCGATTCAAGAAGCCTGGCGTGGGTAAGATGCGGGCGGAATTTCGATTGACCGGCGAGCAGATTCATGAAATTCGCGAGCGCCTGAAGACGGAGAGGAAGATCGAGCCGGTGTTCGTAGTGGAAGTGAAGGATGAGAAGGGTGTGGTGATTGCGGAGGTGGAGAAGGTGTTATATGTGCGGAAGAAGGACTCGCAATAAGTGAGCTACGCTGCGATAAAAAACGCCGGCTGGCAGCCGGCGTTAAGGCCGCCACTTGCAGTGGTCGCGTTGCTGTCGTAAATTTTTTGCGTGCGCGAATTTGTTCCTCCAGCCTTGCTGCGTAATGCTCACCTGATGACGCTTGCGTCCACGTTTTGGCCGCGCAAATTTCCGAAATTGGGGGCCAGCGAGCGGCGCGAATTTGAAGTCGAGCCAGGAACGCGGATTTTGGCCAAGTGTCACTGGCAGCCGGAGCCCCGGCGGCGGCCTACTTTGATTCTGCTGCATGGCTTGGAGGGATCGAGCGAATCCGGATACATGCTGGGGACCACGGACAAGGCCTTTCGGGCTGGCTTCAATGTGCTGCGCTTGAATCAGCGGAATTGTGGCGGGACGGCGCATCTCACCCCTACGCTTTACAACTCGGGGTTGAGTGGCGATATGCGCGCGGTGATTGAGGAGCTGATTTCCCGCGACGAGTTGCCGGAGATTTTCGCGGTGGGATCTTCGATGGGCGGCAACATCATGTTGAAGATGGCCGGGGAATTCGGCGCGCGCGCGCCGGCGGGATTGAAAGGCGTGGTGGGGATTTGCCCGGCCATTGATTTGGCTTCGTGCGCGGATGATTTGGAGCGCCCGCGAAATTTTATTTACGAGCGACATTTTGTTTCCAGCTTGAAGCGCAGCATGAAGCTCAAGGCGGCATTGTATCCAAAGCTATACGAATTGGATGGCCTGCGCCGCGTGCGCACGGTGCGGCAGTTTGATGATGTGATTACGGCGCGCTACTGCAATTTTCGCGATGCGGATGATTATTATTTTCGGGCCAGCGCTCTGCGGGTGCTCGACGCCATCCGCGTGCCCACTTTGATTCTTACTTCGCAGGATGATCCGTTCGTTTCGTTCGCGACGTTTGGAAACGGAGTAATCGCGGGGAATCCGAATATTACGTTGGTCGCGCCGCGGCATGGCGGGCATTGCGCGTTCGTTTCGCGCGAGCGCGGGGAGGAGAGATTTTGGGCCGAGGCGCGCGTCGTGGAATTTTGCCGGGAGAGATCAAAGTTGCTTGCGAGGAATTGAAGTGATGCGAACGAAAAGCGATCTCAAATTTAAAATTTCACATGGCTCTGTTTACCTCCTTTCGCGTCCAGCGAAAGCGCTGTCATCCTGACGACCGCGCAGCCCGCACGGATCTCGGCGCCGGAACGGCGGGAACCTCGGTCCGGTTTTGACTTTTTCGGCCGGGATCTCAACAAAGCCATTTCACATTTCAATCTAAATTACGCGATGGGCGTGGTAAGACTTGGCGCGAAGCCCGGAGTTAGGAGTTTGGCTGCGCCTTCTTCGCTTATGGCCATTACATCTTCGCAGCGCAGGCCGTACTCGCCTGGAACGTAAATCCCCGGCTCATCTGAAAACGTCATGCGCGATTCGAGGATCACCCTGTTGCCCCGCACTAGGTACGGTTGCTCGTGGCCATCCAGGCCGATGCCATGGCCCAGGCGGTGCGCGAAATATTTGTAGCCTGGGCCGAAGCCCGCCTTTGTGATTACTGCGCGGGCCGCGTCGTCCACCGAGCCGCAAGGTTTTCCTGCGACGGCCGTTGCCAGCGCCGCGTCTTGAGCCTTGCGCACTACGTCGAAGGCGCGCTGTAGTTTGTCACTCGGCTTGCCCAGAACGCTGGTGCGCGTTACGTCGGATTCGTAGCCTTCCACTTTTGTGCCGCCGTCAATCAGAACACCGTCGCCTTCGCGAAGTTGGCGGTCTTCCTTCGTGCCGTGGGGCAGACCGGCGGCCGGGCCAAAGAGAACGATGGAATATCCGCCCAGACCCATCTTTGCGTAGCCGCCGGCGATCAGCGTGGAAACTTCGGATTGCCGCATGCCTTCCTTCAGCGAAGCGAACGCGGCTTTGTAAACATCGAAAGTGGCCTGGTGAGCGAGGCGCATCAGGGCCAGCTCGTTTTCGCTCTTGCGCGCGCGGCAGCCGAGCATGATAGTGTCGCCGCTTAGATATTCGGGATAGGGATAGGATTTGCGCAGGCCGTCAAAAAAAACGTAGGGCGTCTGCGATTCCACGGCGATGCGGCCCGCAGCCACGTGTTTTGCTTTCAGCCATGCTGCTGCCAGCCGGTACGGGCTTTCATCTTCCTGCCAGACTTTAATTTCAATCGGCCAGTGCAGTTGTTCGCGCAGGCGGCCTTCTTCGAAAGCCGGCGAAATCAGGACGGGGTCGCCTTTTTGCGGAATCAGCAGAGCGAGGATGCGTTCGCTGGGCCACCAGTGGATGCCGGTGAAATAGAGGAGGGAAGAGCCCGGAACCACGTAGAGGGCGGAGTAATCAGGCTTGGCGTCGGTCATCAATTGCTGCGCGCGCGCAATGCGTGATTGATATTCCTTGGCTTCGATTGGGTGGACTTTATCTCCCAGCGGCTGGAGCGAGTCGAAGGCTGGCGGAAGTTTCGTTTCTTGCGCCACGTCGCCGGGATGAGCATTCGTAACGCCGGCTTGTCCTGAGCCGCGAAGGGCTGCCAGCCGGCGATTTTCTGCGGCACCACTCGGCTTGAGCAAGGGGGCTGTGACACAGGCTGCTGCGGCGGTTCGTACGAAATTACGGCGAGTGATTATCATGCGAGCATCTTAGCAGCAGAAATGCGGCAGGAGAGACCAAGAAATACCGCAGAGGCGAGGACGCAGAGGCCGGAGGAGAAGGCCGAAGAACAAACTATTACGATTTGAGTTGGCTCTGTTGAAATCCTGGGCATGCGTTGGCTTTTCGGCCGTAGGGGAGGGGCTTGCTCCTCCCGCGAGCCGCAAAAACGGCCACAAACTGTCGGCACTCGCCTCTGCGTAAATCGATTGCCCTCGTGCTGTAATTCTGCGGCACCCACGATGTCAACAGAGCCATTTGAGTTCGTGGTTGGATTCGGATGGTGCTTCGGAAAATCGCCGGCTGGCAGCTGGCGCTACGCTCAGTGGAAGTGAGTGACTTCGACGACATCGGTTGCGTAGCGGCCGCGGGCCAGCGCCAACTGCTTGGCGTCGCGCGACCAGGTGAAGCCGAAGATCAGGTCGGAATTGAAATGCGTGATTTGCCGCGACGCTGGATGAGCTGACGGATCCGACAGATTCACGGCCTGAACCCAGATATTGGAAACGTCTTTTTGCGTGACTACAAACGCGATTCCGCGATCATCGGACGTCCAATTTAATTCCGGACCGCCCTCGCCGGCTTGGCCCGCCCCTACAGGCAGCTCGTAGGAAGCGCGAAGCGCGCCCCCTTCGCTCGGAAACACAATCAACTTCTGTGGCTTGGTCGGCTCGGGGCGTTGCAGCGCGGCAATCCACTTTCCATCGTGCGAAAACGCGGCGAAGCGCGCGTCTTTCACGCCCAGGCGCGCCGGAGTGCCGCCCTCGATGGGAATCCGCCAAAGTTCACCATCGGCGTTGTCGTTGCGCCGGAAAACGACCCATTTGCCATCCGGGGAACAAACAGGCTCACTATCGATGCCATTCGAGGAAATCATCGTCGAGCTCGAACCGCCCGCGTTGGCGCGATAGATGTGCTCGCCTTCCGCGTCTTGCTCGGAGTAAACGAACGCGCCCATATCACCGCACGGCGCGGGATGCGCGCTGATGCCTTTCGTGAGCGGCAGATCGTGCGCGGTGTTTCCATTCAGCTCCGTGATGGAGAGGCCGATTCGTCCGCTGGCGTAATACGATTGGATGAGAGTCCCATCGGGCAGCCAGGCGATACCCAGATAGCCATCGGCGCGGCCAATGCCCGGCGTGACGGCATGTCCCTCAGATTCCGGCAACGCCGCCGCGCCTGCTTGTGTGACCCACAGGCGCGAAATCAGCGTCGCTTGCGAAGAAATCAGCTGCGATCCATCCGCGGTTATTTCCGCCCCGAAATAGAGATTCAAGTCGTTGGTAATACGCCGTGGCTCGCCGCCTGGGTAGGAAAGAAACCAAAGTTGGGTATTGAGCGCGCCAGTGTCCTTGCGCGCGCTGGGAAAAATCAGGCCGCTGCCGTCGGGCAGCCAGGCCAACTGGCGGGGATTGACCCAAATATCGTCGCCGAGATGAGAAATCGCCCCGGTTTTTGTATCAATCAGGTGGATATGCCAGTGGAAGGCATTGGTTTCGCCCTCGATGGCCCCGGCAGCGATTTTCGTGCCATCGGGCGACCATGCAGGGCCACTCGTGCTGAAGCTGTTGAGTCCGGAAAGCGTGGCGAGCGCACGCTGGTTGGAGCCGTCGGCGGATGCGACGATGAGCTTGGAATTGGACTCCTTCTTGGATTCACGGATAAATGCGAACTGGCTGCCATCGGGTGAAAAAGTGATCGGACTGTCGATGTCGTCGACGATGAGCTCTGGCGTGCCGCCGAGAGAGGGCATTTTTTGGAGATGGTTGATGCTCTCGTTGTCGTTGTGCGTGTTGAAATAAAGATAATTTCCGTCGCGCGAAAACGTAAGCCCGTTAGGATTCAGCCGCGAAGGTGCGAACACTTGCGCGGTGCTGCCGGTGGCGATCTGTCGAACCCAAATGCTGTCCTGCCCGTCGCGAGACTCGTCGTACGCGAGCCATTTGCCGTCGGGGGAAATAGACGCCGAGCCAACGTTGCCACTGGAAGTAAGCTGCGTGATGGTCATGTTCTGCAGCGGCGCGGCAACGTGTGCATTTTCGGCGTGCCGATGAAGCAGCATCCACGCCGCGAACCCGCCGGCCAGCACTAGAATCGCGAGCGCGTTCCACACGATCAGGCTGCGACGTTGCTTCGCCGGTGGAATGGCGACCGGAGCGGAAGCCGGAGTCGAAGCAGGCGCCCGAGCTAGAGCTTGATGAGCGGAATCGTACATTGCCGGCGCCTGCGGCGCGGCTGCGCTTTGCTGCGCGGAGCTGCCGCTTCGTGCGCTTGATCCGGCGGCGGGCACCGCCGAAGTTGCCCACGCGCCGGCTGCCGGGGCGACGCGCGCAGATTCCGTGTCGCGCCGGAGACGCTTGAGATCGGCGCGCAATTCGGCGGCGGTTTGGTAGCGCAGATCGCGATCTTTCTCCAGCGTCTTGGCGAGGATCTCCTCGAGGCGCAGCGGAGTTTCGGGATTGATGCTCGATGGCGGAGCCGGCGCGCGATTCAGAATCGCATCGAAAATTACGGCGGTGGTGTTGCCGCTGAACGGAGCGCGGCCGGTACTCATTTCGTAGAGCACGGAGCCGAGGCTGAAAATATCGGTGCGCGCGTCGAGATCCTCGCCGCGCGCTTGCTCTGGCGACATGTACGCGACCGTGCCGATTGCCGAGCCGGGACTCGTGAGCATTGATTCGGTCAGCGGCGCCGGCGCGTCGAGGCTTGCCGTTGCTCCGAATGATTCGATGGGCGCCCGTTTGGCAGTGTGCTTGGCCAGGCCGAAATCGAGGATCTTGGCTTGGCCGCGCGGTGTGACGAAAATATTTGCGGGCTTGATATCGCGATGGATGATGCCGCGCGAATGCGCCGCGTCCAGCGCATCGGAAATTTGAATGCTCAGATCGAGCAGCGAGGCCAGTGGAATCGGACGGCCGCTGATGCGCTCGCGCAACGTCTGGCCTTCGAGCAACTCCATGACCAGGAACGGCCGGCCATTCGATTCGCCCACATCGAAGAGCGTGCAGATTCCGGGATGATTCAAAGCGGATACGGCGCGGGCTTCGCGTTGAAAGCGCTCAAGCGACGCCGGATCGTTGGCCAGTTCGCCGGACAGAAATTTCAGGGCAACGAAGCGGCCCAGGCGCACATCCTCGGCGCGAAAGACTTGCCCCATGCCCCCGCTGCCAAGCGGTTCGATCACGCGGTAGTGTGAGAATGTCTCGCCAATCACGAGCGAGCCTCCCAGCCCCAAGCCATCGTAATCGAGGGGATGGGTTGGTGCAACTCAAGTAGCGCCGGCGTCCCCGCCGGCATCTGACGAGCAATACAGTCGAAACGAAGAACGCACCGACCGCGGATGAGGATTGCGGCCCGAGAGATGAAGGCTCGTGATGTGAGCCCAGCACCTCGCTAGATTGCCGGTTCCGGTGCGATCGAGGCCGTAAGATGCCCGCGGGGACGCCCGCGCTACTTAAACCAAAGAAAAAGCGGTACTTACGCCTCCGGAGGCACCTAAGCCCGGAGGCAGTATTCTCAGGACTTCCGGGCTATTTCCAAAGCCGGTCTCTTGGCGCACACTTCTAACTTGCCGATGGCTGCTATAATAGGAACCAGCCACAGCGCTGCGGTGTCTAACATAGAAAGCCCGACGGCTCGGGGACATTCGCGATAGTGGAGAAGCGATGTCGGATATGGCGCACAGCTTAACGTGGGGCCGCGATGAAAGCGAGCTGGTCACCGAGCTGCAAGCCGGCTCAGACGCGGCATTCGAATGGCTGGTCACCTATTACCACGCCTCCGTTTACAACCTCGTTTTTGGAATTCTTTCCGATTCAGCCGATGCCGCCGATGTGACTCAGGAAGTTTTCCTGCGCGCATTTCGCGGAATTCGCGGATTCCGCCGCGGCAGTTCGCTGAAAACCTGGCTGTATCGCATTTCCGTGCGCGAGGCATTGAATCACCGGCGATGGTGCTGGCGGCATCACCGGCAGCAAATCTCCATTGATGATGATTCGCACGGGACGGCCACCGCGCTGGAACTCGAAGATCTGGACGCGACGCCGTATGACCGGCTCGCCACGCGCGAGACGCAAGCCGCCGTGCGCAAAGCGCTGGCCAACGTGCCGGAGGTATTTCGCAGCGCAGTGATTTTGCGCGACCTCGAAGGTCTTTCTTACGAAGAGGTCGCCGAGATTCTCGATATCTCTGTGGGCACGGTGAAATCGCGAATCTTGCGCGGCCGCCGCGCTCTGCGTGACCTGCTCGATCCCCTGCTGCATGCGGAGAAGGGCACGGCCAGCGAAACGCCGGAGCCTTCCGCCGCCGAACGGGGAATCGCAAGTAATCCCTCGACTTTCGAATTTCCGAGCGCGGCCTCAGCGCCCGTTCTGGCTTTTGAAGCCCTGCCGAATTTCGCGGCGCAACGCAGGCGGGGAGGCGCGCGATGAATTGCCGTCAGGCAAGCCGGCGCCTACCGGGTTACGTCGATGGAGCGCTGTACACCCGCGACCGTGCGCAATTGCGCGAGCACTTGAATGCGTGCGGTTCTTGCCGCGAACAGCTGGAACGCTATCGCCGCCTGGCGCGCTGCCTCGCCAATGTGGATGCCGTCGCCCCGCCCGAAGATCTCGCCATGCGCATTCGTCTCGCCGCCGCCCATGCCCGCACCCGCGAACCCTGGCTGCGCCGCACGTTGCAGCGCGCCGCGATGATTTCGGAAAATATCGTTGAGCCGCTGGCGCTGCCCGCCACCGGCGGAGTGCTCACCGCGATCTTCGCATTCCTCTTCGTGGTCCAGGGAATTCTGGTGGGTGTGCCCGCGGCTGCGGGAGCCAATGACTGGCCCGGCAACCTGATTCAGCCCGCGCGCCTGGAAAGCCTGGCGCCGTTTGGCGTGGCCGGAATCGCCGATAGCGGCGACACCCCGGACGCCGGCCTGCTGATCGTGGACGCCACACTCAACGAGCAGGGCCAAGTGGTGAGTTACAACATTCTGGCCGGCCCCAATGACACCGCTGTGCGCCATCAGTTGGATCAAGTGCTGCTATTCTCCCGTTTCCGCCCACAAACCAGTTTCGGCCGGCCCATGCCGGGCGGGCGCGTGATTCTGAATTTCAGCGAGGTTCACGTCCGCGGCTAGGTTTCCCTCGAAGATCGACCCCAACTTTAATTCTGCGAAACCGACCGCCATAATCACTGCCGCCGCGCTGGACCAATTGTGCCCGTCGCTGGGTACTTCGATCTCACGTAGGGCCCGGTCTTCAGCCGGGCCAGGCACGATGCAAATGATGGCGAATTTGCCGCGGGGTGGCGCGTTTCGTTGAAGAGATCCGTCGCCCGCGCAGGCTGCGCCCTTTGGTGCGGACTAGCTCGAAAAGCCCGGCTAAAGCTCGGGCCCTACGAGTACTCGCAGCCACTTCACCACGCGCAACATCGCGTTTTTCCCCCTGAATTCTTGACTCGCTGAGACCGAGTAGATACAGTTTGTGTGGCTGAATTCGGCGAGGGCGGTCCCACATCGGGCCCCAGCCCTGCTTCAGGAATCCCCCGCCAGGCGCGACTTGAGCGGCCCAGAAGGAGCAACGAAATCCGCAGGATCGCTCTGAAGTCCCTGCTGAGTTGGGCGGCAGCGGCGTTAATCGCGGCTGCGTGCGTGTCTCCCGGCACGCACGCTTGGCAATCGATTCCGGCAGGCGGCGTCGCAGTGGACAGCAGCGAGCAGCTCTTCTCGGCGATGTGTGCGCTCGACGCCGCAGGCATGCAAATCACTCCCAGTTTTACCTACGGCGCCGCGGACTGGGCCGCCCTGCACGATCGCTTGCGTCAAGCGCACGGCCCGGCCACGGATGCGCTGCGCAAGTTCTATCGCGAGCATGCCTTGGGCGATTCGGGCGAGACGCTGTCCCGCTTCGTTTCCTTCGGCCTTGTGGTCGGCCCGCCTCCTGCTTTCGCTTACACCATGGACCACGATATTTTGCCCCCCGACGTTCTAACCATTGAAAGCTTCGATGAAGTGCTGCGGAATTTCTTCCGCGAAGCGCATCTGAACGCGGAATGGGGGCAGATGTCCAAGGATTACAATCGCGAATTGGCGCGCATTGAGCCGCCGGTGCGGCGCACCACCTTCATTACCGCCGCCTATCTTCGCGAAGTGCAGCGCAGCACCAACGGCAGCGAATTTTCGGTGCTCGTCGAGCCGCTCGTTGGCAATCGCATGAATTTCCGCACCTACCAGGAACACTATTCCGTTGTGGTCGGCGCCGGCTCGGATATTCCGATTGACGATATCCGCCACGCCTACATTCACTTTCTGATTGACCCGCTGGTGATGGGCTCGCGCCAGGAATTGGACAAGAAAAATTCTCTGCTCCCCATTGCGGCCAAAGCTCCGTTGCTGCCTCGCGAATACCGCGAGGATTTCTTCGGTTTGTTCGACGAGTGTTTTGTGAAGGCCGTGGAGCTGCGCTTGAATCACCTTCCTCCCGCGGACCTGGAAAAGGCCCTGGCCGAGGACGACAGCGACGGCCTGATCCTCGTTCGCCCGTTGGTGGCGCAACTGAAGTTATTTGAAAAAGATACGCCCGCGATGAAGTATTATTTCGCGGACATCGTCAAGAATCTGGACGTGGACGCGGAGAAGCAGCGGTTGCAGCAAGTAAAATTTGCAACCGCCGAGCCGGAAAAACCGAAGGTAGAGGAGCAGGCTCCCGCGCCGGCGCAATCAGCGCTCGATCGCGATCTGCAGGAAGGCGACCGGCAGATTGCCTCGAAAAATGGCGCTGCGGCGGAAAAGATATTCGCCGGCGTTCTGGCTGCGCATCCGGATCTGGCGCGGGCGCAATACGGCTTGGCCATCGCCTCGATCCTGCAGGGTAAAGGCGAGCAGGCCCAGGAAATGTTTGAGAAGGTCGTCGCCGGCGAGAAGAAAGGCGTGGCAATCGATCCCGCGATACTGGCCTGGTCGCATGTGTATCTGGGGCGAATCCTGGATCTGCAAGGCGACCGGGACATGGCGCTCATCGAGTACGGCGCCGCGCTGGCGATCGCCGACGCTCCGGATTCAGCGCGGGCCGCCGCGCAGCACGGGCAGGCTACGCCATATAATCCGCCGGGCGCGGGAGGCTCCGGCGAGCGCAAGCCGCCATCGCAGCCTTAAAGGAATCGGTGCGTCGTTCAGTGGGAACACTGATTTTTGCATGAAAGGGGAAACCATGAAGGAATCTTGGAAATTGCGAATCACAATTGGGGCATGCGCAGGCGCTTTGGCGCTGAGTCTGGCCGGCTCGGCCTTCGCGCAGGGAAGCGGCAGCGGGGGACAAAGCCAGCCCCCGAATCAACAGAACCAGCAGAATCAACAAAATCAGAATCAGAAGCCGGAGGATCAGCCCGTCATCTCCGGAGGAGCTATGGCGCTCGGCGACACGGGCAAGACCGATCCGGCCGAGGAGACGGACTACAAGGCTCTCACCACCGTGAAGCCGACCGATTACGATCAGCAAATTACGCTCGGTGAAGCGTTCGTGCACAAGTGGACCGAGAGCAAGTACCGCGAGTCCGTCTACGCGGAACTGATGCATGCCTACTTCCAGAAACAGGATTTCGCCAAGATGTATGACAACGGCGACAAGGCGCTGGCGCTGAATCCGGACGACGTTTCCGTTCTCGTGCAACTGGGGTGGGTGACGCCGCACAATTACGATCCCAACGACGTTGACGCGGAAAAGAAATTGGCCAAGGCCGAAGCGGAGCTGAAGCACGGGCTCGAGCTGCTTAACACGATGACCAAGCCGGCGAATCTGACCGATGACGCCTTTGCGAAAACGAAGGCTGCGGCGATCGAGCAGGCGCACAGCGGCCTAGGCCTCGTTTACTTCCGCGAGCAGAAGCCGGCGGAGTCGGCGGCGGAATTGGAGCTGAGCACGAAGGGCACCAGTCCGGATCCGGCAGACCTGTACGTGCTGGGGCGCGATTACGAAGTGCAGAAACGCTTCGCCGACGCCTCCGCCGCGTACGGCAAGTGCGCCGAGCTTCAGGGGCCGCTGCAGGCGCGCTGCAAGCAGCGCTCCGATCAAACCAAACAGCAGGCTGCCGGGCAACCCCCCGCCAAGCCTTAACCCGACAGCACTGTGACCAAGGCAATCGGCATCGCCACGATGACGGCCGAGAAACTCGGCCAGCTAGAGGCTGCCTTGGGTCATCATTTTGCGCGCCCGGAGTTTTTGGAACTGGCACTCACGCACCGCTCGGCGCGGCAACGCGATCTGGAAGCGCCCAAGGAAGATAATGAGCGCTTGGAATTTTTCGGCGACCGCGTTCTAGGGCTGATTGCCAGCGAATATCTGGTGCAGACTTATCCCGATTGGGACGCGGGCAAGCTCTCCAAGGCTCATTCCCGGCTCGTCAGCGGAGCCGCTGTGCGAGCGGCAGCGCAGTCGCTGGATCTCGGCGCCTACCTGCGATTGGGCCGCGGCGAGGAAATGACGGGTGGCCGCGAGAAGCAAAGTCTGCTGGCCAACTCCTACGAAGCGGTCGTCGCCGCGATTTATTTGGATGCGGGCATCGAGGCTGCGAAAGCCTTCGTGCGCCGCTCGCTGCTGGATCCTGCCGTGCTGCAGTCCGACCAGCCTCTGCATCTCTCCGATTACAAATCGGCGCTGCAGGAATGGGTGCAGCAGCACGGGCGCGGGCGCGTGGAATATCGCATCGAGCGTGAAAGCGGGCCCGATCATCGCAAATTGTTTGAGGTCGAGGCTTGGCTTAACGGGGAGCGCCTGGCTGCCTCCGAAGGTCGCAGCAAAAAAGAGGCCGAGCAAGCTGCCGCGCGCCAGGCGCTCGCCTTCCTGCTGACCAAGAGCAATTGGAAGTGAACGGCGCAATGCCCTCGGATGTTCAGGCGGAGAACCCGCCGGAAGCCGCTCCGCCATCCGCGCCGCCCCCGAAGCAAAACTCTTTCTACGATTACCTGGAATCGCTGCTGGTAACCATTCTCATCGTGCTGTTCGGCACGACCTTCGTCGTCCAGACGTTCAAGATTCCCTCGCCTTCGATGGAACGCACGTTGCTCGTGGGCGATTATCTGCTCGTGAACAAATTTATCTTCGAGGGTCGCGGCGCATGGTACGAGCACTTGCTGCCCTACCGCGAAATTCGCCATGGCGACATTATCGTCTTCAAGTTTCCCTATGACGACCATCCGCATTACGTAAAGCGCGTGATTGGCCTTCCCGGTGACCGCGTGCGCATCGTGGATTCCAAGGTTTATGTGAACGGCGAAGTGCTGAGTGAGCCCTATGCCGTCCACGACCCGGGCGCGGCGGATTTATTCGGCGACGACTTTCCGCCCACCAGTAACGAATTTTTAGACTCGCGGCTGCGCCCCGAATGGGCGGCGGATATTTTGAATCATGTGGTCGAAGGAGAGCTGGTCGTCCCGCCCGACGAATACTTTGCCATGGGCGATAACCGCGACTATAGCTGGGATTGCCGCTATTGGGGCTTTGTGCGCCGGGACGCTATTATGGGGCGACCCGTAATCATCTATTGGTCGGTAAACGCTTCCAGCGGAGATTATGCCAGCGACGACGTGGTTAGTGGTCTGCGGGGAATGCTGCGGACGTTGCTGCATCTTCCCAGTCGCGCGCGCTGGAATCGCATGCTGCACGAAGTGCATTGATCGGCCGAGAGCCTTGTGACGCCTGTTTCGATCTCGACAGACGAGACGCTGGAGGAATTCGCCCCCGTTGCGGAACGCTCGCGCCGGCGCGTGCTGGTGCGTTGGGTTCGCTGGGGCGTCGTGGCCCTCATTTTGTGGGTGCTGGTGCAGGTCTGCGGCTCGCTGCTTTTTCAATACACCAGATTACGCAACGTCCTGAACGCGCGCCTGGAGAGCGCCTTCGGCCGCCGCATCGAGGTCGGGCGCTATTCGCTGAGCCTTTGGGGCCAGCCGGAGCTTGAAGCGTCACCAATCGTGGTGTTCGACGATCCGCGCTTCGGCAACGAATACTTCCTCCGCGCGGAATCGCTCACGATCCGCATCCGTTGGACGTCGCTGCTGGCCGGGCGGCTTGAGCTGGGGGTTCTCTCGCTCTCGCGCCCCAGTCTGAATTTGGTGCGTGCCGCCAATGGACAATGGAACATCGAAGAGTGGCTTCCGTCGCCATCGGGCATGAGCGGAGCTCCGAATTCCGACGCCGCGCGGCAGGCGATGCGCGTGCGCATCCGTCGAATTGAGGTGGATTCCGGCCGCGTCAATTTCAAGCGTGGCGACGAAAAGCTGCCGTTCGCTTTTGTCGGCGTAACCGGCGCGGTGGAGCAGCAATCGCCCGGCCGCTGGCAAGTGAGTCTCGACGCGAGCCCATCGCGCGCGGCTCTCGCGTTGCAGCAGGCGGGCACGTTCCATGTCGAGGGGCAGCTCGGCGGCACTTCTTCTCGCCTGCGCCCGGCCGATCTCACCATGCGCTGGCAGAATGCCGCCGTCGCCGACGCCCTGCGGCTTTTCGACGGTTACGACCACGGCGTTCGTGGCTTGCTTTCGGTGACGCTCGACGCGCATACACTCGGTCCGACGTGGACTCTTGGGGGCCGCGCCGAGGTGCGGCGCGTGCATCGCTGGGACTTGCCGCTGCGCACGGACAATCCCGCGCTGAATCTGCAAGTGCGGGCGAATTGGCTTCCGCAGGCATCCGAGATTGACTTCTCGGATGCGGTGTTGGAGACACCGCGTTCCAGTGTTCGCGGCGCGGGAGTCGTGTCGTGGGACCCGGCGCGAGAAACTCGCGCGACTGGGGCAAGGCCGGCGCTGGTGGTTACTTCGCCGGGCATTGAGATGGAGGACGTCCTGGCCTGGATCCGCGCGTTTCATCCCAACGTTTCCGAGGCACTCAGCCTGCGCGGCAAAATCGATGGGCGGCTCACTTTGGCTGGCTGGCCTCTGCGACCCGTCGGCGGCACTCTCCGCACGCCAGGAATTTCGCTCGAGGGCGGCAGCCTGCGCTCTGCCCTGCAAACAGGTGCCGGAGCGATTGACTTCGACCACGAAACCGCGCGCTTATCGCCGGTGCGGATTGATTTGCGCGGACAAGACGGAGCCTTGCAGTTCAGCGGTTTCGCGGACGAGAGCGGGCCGCTTTCGATCTCCGGACGCCTGACCGGGAAGACCGCGCAAGTTGAGGATTTGACGGACGCCGCTTCCGCGCTGGGCTGGAAGATGCCGGGAGACTGGAGCATCAGCGGCCCGGCGAGCTTCGATCTGATGTGGAGTATTCCGGCGTGGAGCAAGCCGGCGCAGACGTTCGGCGAAATCGGGCTGGACGGAGTCGAAATTCGAGCGCCATTCTTGAATCATCCGGTAGAGCGAGTGCAGGGGAGGCTGGAGCTGGTCGGCAGCGCGGAAGAACTCTCATTGGTTTCGGCGGATGCGCTCGGCGGGCAGTGGACGGGCAGCATCGCCTTTTCGTCGCTCGAGGACGGCGCCAGGTTTTCGCTGCATACCGGCCGGTTGAATGCCGAAGACCTGGACGGCTGGTTCAATCCGCGTTGGCGCCAGGGATTCCTTGGAAACGTTTTGCCATTTCTTCAGCCGAACAACGCGGAGAAAATTCCCGCCACGCTGCGCGCCGCCGGGCGACTTAACATCGACGCGTTTGCATTTTCGAGATTTGTGATGCATCAGATGTCCGGCAATTTCACCGTGGAACAGAGGCAGATCAATTTTCAAGACGTTGAAGCCGATTTCAGCGGCGGCAAAGTCAGCGGCAGCGTGAAGTCCGATCTGCGCGCCGCGCCGAAATATGATGTGAGCGCGCGCTTTGCGGGGCTGAATCTTGCCTCGCTGGTCGCCGGATCGCCGTCCCTGGCGAAGCAGCTTTCGGGCAATGCATCGGGGGAGATTGAGCTTCAAATGCAAGGCGTCGGGACGAGTGCGCTGCTGGCTTCCTTGGACTGCCATGGGCGCGCTTCGGTTCAGACCGCGACACTGCAAGGATTCGATTTGCTGGAATCGCTGCGCGTGGGGGCTCGCCGCGGCGCGGGTAGCTCGTTCTCCGAGGTGAGCGGCACGTTCGCCTGCGAGAATGATCGGGTCGAGTTGTCCGGCGTGCGGCTGCGCAGCGGCGATAGCGTTCTGGGAGCTTCGGGAAACGTGGATTTTGCTCGCAACGCTGACATTCGGGTGCAGTGGTTGCCGCGGACAAAAAATCCGAGCCGCGTCGAGGCCGAACCATCCGCCAATGGGGTCTCGTATCTGCTTCGCGGGCTGCTGTTTTCGCCGCGCATCGAGCCCGAGGGAACAACCCCGAGCGAATAAACCGGAATCTCAATAACTTTGACCAATTTTTGCCAGATCAATTCATGAGTGGAATTCTGCGAAGAATCGCTTCATCCCAGTTGAATCGCCAAAACTTCTACAAGTGCGGGCAGCGTTTGTGCGCTGCCATTGCCGTTGTGTGTTCAGCCGGTGTGTTCGGATTCAGATCGCCGGATGAGCGTGGGCGCGTGCACCTGACGCCGCACTTTTCTGTCGGGCAGATTATGGATTATCAAATTGAAATGCGAAACGTGACCAAGGGGCGCGCAACGGGAGTCGTCCGGGATCCGGAGGCGGCCTCGGAACTTTCGCAATCCACGAGTTTGCTGGTGCGTCTGGAGGTGCTGAACACGGAATCTGCGGCTGCTAACAGCCCCGCGAAAGTGCGCATTCGCGCTACTTGCCGGCACGCGGTGGTTACAAATCAATCCGATGCCTACGACGCGCAGGCTGAGGCTTTGGCCGAGCAATATCGCAAGCTGGAGGGACGCTCGCTCGAATTTGGTCTCGACGAGGAAGGGCACGTTTCGGATGTGACCGGGCTTGAGGGCGTGATACAGGACCCGGCGGCGCTGGCGAGTGTGCGCGGGTGGCTTACAAATATTTCGGCCGGGGCGCGCTTTCCGAAGAAGGGCGTGGTGGTGGGCGAAAAGTGGCATTCGGAGGAACCGGTTCCGGGAGCGCCGCTGCGGGCCACGGTTTGGCGTGCGGATTCGACGTATCTTCGAAATGAGCCTTGCCCCAAGGGAAGCGGCGGGCAGACGGAAAACGCCGGCGCTGGATCTGCTCTGGCAAGTCCGGATGCGGCTTCAGCGGTTGCCGAGGCCGGCTCGTGCGCGGTCATTCTGACGCAATTCAAAATTCTACAGACTAGTCCGCACGGCGATTTGACTCCCGCGGAATATTTGCACAATGGCTTGCGAACTTCTGGGGTTTGGACTGGGTCGGGGGAGAGCTTGAATGTGGTGTCGCTGGAGACGGGGTTGGTGGTCAGCGCCACGCAGAGTGTGGATCAGGATTTGAATTTTACAATTACCAGTGCCAGCACGGCTTCGCGGTTGAATTACACCGGGAATGTTAAGAGCCAAACGGAGATTACGTTGCTGCCGCCGCACGGTGGCGATACCAATTCCTCGCAAGCGCCGGCCACGGCGCCGGATTCTCGCTGAATTTTGATTGGCGAGTTTGGATTTCCTGAAGCAACATAAGAAAATGCAGGTCCCTCAGAGCTGAAGCGGTTCAGGGATGACAACGACCTCTTTGCAGGATAGCGATGCTGTTCGGGATACACGGCGGAGTCTATTCGAATTGGCCGCTTGAGCCGCGGGTGATTTTGCTTGTGGTGCGGCTGCGGTCGCGGGAGCCGGCGGGGACGTCCTTCGCAACTCAGGGTAAACCGGCGGTACTTTCTAATCGACCATGTTGGGTTATTAGAAATGGGCGTAAGTTGTTGAAAACACAAGACGGCTGGCGTTTCTAATCGACCTTTTTCGCGAATTCGACTTTCGCCTTTACTTTCGCCTGGCGGGCCCAGTTGACGAGCGCGATATAATGGTGGGTTGCTCACAACGCGCTTTGAAGCGAGATTGGTGACTGTAGGGATGGACTTCAAACTTTCTAGCGACTACCAGCCACGCGGCGACCAGCCTCAGGCTATTGCGCAGCTTACTGAGGGGATCAGTTCCGGCGACAAGCACCAGGTGCTTTTGGGCGTAACCGGGTCGGGGAAGACGTTCACAATGGCCAAGGTCATCGCGGAGTTGAACCGTCCGGCGCTGGTTCTGGCACACAACAAGACTTTGGCGGCGCAGCTTTACCACGAGTTCAAGTCGTTTTTCCCGCGCAACGCGGTGGAATATTTCGTCAGCTACTACGATTACTACCAGCCCGAAGCTTACGTTCCGGCTAGCGATGTTTACATCGAGAAGGAAGCTACGACGAATGAGGAGCTCGACAAGCTGCGCATGAGCGCTACGCGGTCGCTGTTTGAGCGCCGTGACGTGGTGGTGATTGCTTCGGTTTCGTGCATTTACGGCATTGGGTCGCCGGAGGCTTATTACGGCATGTTGGTGATGCTGGAAAAAGGGCAGTCCATTGCGCGCGAGGCGATGCTGCGGCGGTTTGTAGATATTCAGTACGAACGCTCGGAGGATCTGCGGCGCGGAACTTTCCGCGTGCGGGGCGACATCATCGAAATTCATCCGCCTTATGAGGATTCCGCGTTTCGCATCGAGCTATGGGGCAGCCAGATTGAGGCTATCCGGCGCATCGATCCTTTGACGGGCGAAATTCTCTCGGGCGATGCGGATATTTCGCGCGTGCCGATTTATCCGAAGACGCACTACGTGCTTCCGGTGGAGCAGAAGGAACGCGCCATTCAGACGGTTTTGGAGGAGTTGGAATGGTGGACGGGGGAACTGGAGCGCAAAGGGCGAATTGTGGAGTCGCAGCGGGTGCAGCAGCGTACGCATTTCGATATCGAAATGATGCGCACGATTGGTTATTGCCACGGCATCGAGAATTATTCGCGGCATCTTTCCGGGCGTTTGCCGGGGGAAGCGCCGCCTACGCTACTTGATTACGTGCCGTCGGATTATTTGCTGTTCGTGGATGAATCGCACCAGACGATTCCGCAGGTGCGCGGCATGTTTCACGGCGACCGGGCGCGGAAGCAGACTTTGGTGGATTATGGCTTCCGGCTTCCATCGGCGCTGGACAACCGGCCGCTTACATTCGAGGAATTCGAGCATCGCGTGAATCAGGCGATTTATGTTTCGGCTACGCCTGGACCCTATGAATTGACGAAAGCTGGCGGCGTCGTGGCCGAGCAGGTGATCCGGCCGACCGGGCTGGTGGATCCGCAAGTGGAAGTGCGGCCGGTGAAGGGGCAGGTGGACGATCTACTGGAAGAAATTCGCATCCGGGCGGAGAAGCGACAGCGGGTGTTGGTGACTACGCTGACGAAGCGCATGTCCGAAGATTTGGCGGAATATTTTACGGAGGTTGGAGTTCGCTGCCGTTATTTACATTCGGAGATCGAAACGCTGGAGCGCGTCAAAATTCTGCGCGACTTGCGGCGCGGGGAATTCGACGTTTTGATCGGCATCAACCTGCTGCGCGAGGGGCTCGATCTTCCGGAAGTTTCGATGGTGGCTATCCTGGATGCGGATAAGGAAGGATTTCTGCGCAGCGCTACTTCGCTGGTGCAATCGATCGGACGGTGCGCGCGACATCTTGAAGCGCGGGCCATTCTTTACGCCGACGTGATGACGGATTCCATGCGGGTCGCCATCGGGGAAACCAACCGGCGGCGTGCCAAACAGCAGGCTTATAACATCGAGCACAACATCACGCCGGAATCCATCAGCAAGAGCGTGGATATGCAATTGGCGGCGATTGTGGAGGCGGATTATGTGACCGTGCCGCTTGACGATGCCGCGGTGGAATCGGTTGCGAATGAGGAAGAATTGCGGCGGGCCATCGAGCAATTGGAAGGGCAAATGCGGGAGGCGGCGAAGAAATTTGAATTTGAGAGGGCTGCTGGCTTGCGGGATCGCGTTCGAGCATTGCGCCAGCGCGATTTCAGCGCCATTTTCGCTACTTCGCCAGTTGAGATTTTTGCTTCTGGCGGGGAGAGTGATTCGGCGCCGGTGGGGCTGCGCCTGCGGCTGAAGCGGTGGCGCCTATCGAGCCCGCTCCGAAGGCGGCGAAGCGGGCGCGGAAGTAATGTGAAGCCATCTGGGTTTGTTGACATCGTTGGTGCTGTGGTATCGCGGTGCGGCCGGAATCGAATTAAAGACAGGCGAATGGGTCGAGTTGTGGCCGTTTTTGCGCTGGCGGGAGGAGCAAGCCCCTCCCCTACGGCCGAAAACCGCGAGCGCGTGGCTGGGCGTCAACATGAGGGCGGCTGAGATTTAGACGACGCCTTTGCGTAGTTCGTTTAGCGGATAGAAGGTGCCGCGCCAGACGATGCCGCCGCGCCATAGTGTTTCGATCATCGCACGCAGGCTCATGTAGATGAATACGGCTGCGCCGATTGGGTGCGTTAGTCCGTAAATGGCCGGCTCGTGGGTTTCCTGAACTAGGCGGCCTTCTATCAAAACGGCGACGAGGCAAGTTAGAGCGCACGCTGCGCGCGCGGCTCCCGTTGTAAACCAGAACGCGATGAACGGCAAAATGCTGAGAATGAAAACGGCTACGACCGAGATCAGCACATCAAGCACGCGATACCCGTATCCGGCAAACATGTTTTTCATCAATCCTCGAACTAGGTTTGAAAAGCCGTCCTGCCAGCGAAGTTGGACGTAATGCTCGCTGCCGGCTAGGCCAGAGCGATAGCCGGCGAGCTTGATGAGTTTTCCCAGCTTGATGTCGTCCATGACTTCCATCGCTAGTTTTCGGTGCGTTCCGACGGCTTCATAGGCGCTGCGCCGGACGAGTTGAAAAGCACCGACGCCGAAATAGCAGCTGCTTTTGGGATCGCTGACGCGCCAGGGTTGAAATCCGAGAGTGAATCCGAGGCCGAGAAAGGCAATGGTTGTGATTTCCCAGAATCCGCGAAGCTCGAGGGCGGTTAGCAATGTCAAGTGATCCCATTTTTCGCGCAGGGCCAGGGCGAGCGTGCGGCGCAAGAGATCTGGGGAAAAACGAACGTCGGCATCGGTGAAGACCAACCATTCGCCTGTCGCTTGCGAATACGCGGTCTGCAGCGCGTGCGGCTTACCGAGCCAGCCGGGGGGCAACTCGGAGATGTGCACTACTTTGAGGCGGTCGTCTTGGAGCGCGAACTGGTCCAGGATTTTTCCTGTGGCATCCTGGGAGCGATCATCTACCGCGATGACTTCGAAGTTCGGATAATCGAGAGCGAGCCAAGACTCGACAGCGGCGGAGATTTTCTCGGCTTCGTCGCGCGCGCCGAATAAGATCGAGATGCGCGGCAGATTTTCGCCGGCGGCGAGAGCGACTCTGGAAAGGCGCGGGATTCGAGACATACCGTTCCAGGCGCGGATTGCCTGGAACAACCAGAGAACGGCGATGAGGCTGAAGAATACGGTTGCGAAAGTATGCAAGCTGAATAATTTCCTGAGCGGCGGACTAGCGAAACAGCTATCCTATCATGCGCGATGCCGTTGACTGTGACGATTGTGGGCGCCGGGCGCGTGGGATGCGGGCTGGGGCGCAGGCTGCGAGAACTGGGTTGGCGCATCGGCGTGGTTGTGACGCGCTCGCGTGCGACGGCGCGGCGGGCGGTGCTGGCGATTGGCGGCGGTGTTGCACACGGAGGGCTCACGCGGCAAGTGGTGGGCGCCGATCTGGTTCTTATTGGTACGCCGGATGACAGCATCGAGCGCGTGGCGCGGGATTTGAGCGAGATTTGCGGAGGCGAATGGCGCGGGAAGATTGTATTGCATACGAGTGGTGCTCTCGATCGCTCGGTGCTTCGGCCCTTGGCTGAATTGGGCGCTTCGACTGGATCGATTCACCCGCTGCAGACATTTAGCGGGAAAGCGGTGCCCGAGTTGGAGGGCGTAGTTTTTGCGATCGAGGGCGAGCGCCGGGCGATTCGAATGGCGCGAAGTATCGCGCGATCGCTTGGTGGCGTGCCCGTGGTCGTCGAAGGAAAGCATAAGGCTGCTTATCATGCCGCTGGCGCGATGGTGGCCGGCCAGGGGCTCGCGCTTGTCGAGGCTGCCACGCGCATATTGATGGAATCTGGATTTACGCGGCGGCAGGCGGTGCACGCTTTGTTGCCGCTGATGCGGCAGATGCTTTTGAATTTCGAGCGGCACGGGCCGCGCGTGGCGTGGACCGGCCCTCATTCGCGCGGGGATTACGCTACGATCGCGCGACATAATGCCGCGCTGGCGAAATTTCCTCCGGAAATCGGCGGTGCGTACCGTGCGCTGACAATTCTTGCGGGGAGGTTGCTGGCTGCAGATTCGGGCGCTATTGAAAAAGCACTGGCGCAAAAAGAGAGATGAAGTCATCTGTTTTTTTTGACATCGTGGCCCGAAGCAGGAAAAACCGGACCGAGGTTTCCGCCGTCCCGGCGCCGAGATTCTTCGGAGCGCGCCAAAGCGCCCGATTTCCGCGCGGGCCTCGGTGAATGGGCGCGGAAATCGGGCTGCGCGCTCCTCAGAATGACAGCCTATTTGGTTGGCGCGAGAGGATATCTTCATAAGGAGGTAGCGTTTTGAGCCCGCTGCAAATACCTGTGGAGACCACGACATTGTCGAATGGCCTCCGAGTTGTGATCTCGCCTGACCATTCTGCGCCGGTGGCGACAGTTGGTGTTTACTACCGGATCGGTTTTCGCCTCGAGCCGCACGGCCGCAGCGGATTCGCACATCTTTTCGAGCACATGATGTTTCAGGGTTCGGAGAATGCCGCGAAGATGGAGCACATCAAGCTGATCAATTCTTCCGGCGGGATTCTGAATGGCTCGACTTATCACGACATCACGAATTATTACGAAGCCGTGCCCTCGAATGCGCTGGAACGGGTTCTTTGGCTGGAAGCCGATCGCATGCGGGCATTGAAGGTGGACGACGAAAATTTGCGCAATCAGCGAGATGTGGTGAAGGAGGAAGTTCGCGTCAACGTTTTGAACCAGCCATACGGCGGGTTTCCCGTGGCTCGATCTACCGCCGGTTGCGTTTCGCAACTGGCCCAATGCGCACAATTTTTACGGCGATTTCGTCGATTTGGATGCGGCTAACCTGGAAGACGTGAGAAGCTTTTTTCACACTTATTATGCGCCGAACAACGCGGTGCTGTTGATGCTCGGCGACGTCGAGCCGGCGGAATCGTTGGCGCTGGCGAAACGCTACTTCGAAAGTATCCCGGCCGGGCCCGAACTCCCCGCGCGTGGACGCGAGCGAGCCGGTGCAGACGGAAGAGCGGCGCGGCGAGATTCCCGAGAAATTTGGGCCGTTGCCGGCGATGGCGATCGGCTATCGGGCGCCCGCGCGAGGCACGCCTGATTGGTATGCCGCGGGAATTCTCGATCGCGCACTGCACGGAGGACGCGCGGGGCGCGTTTATCGGCGGCTGATGCTGGAACGGCAGATCGCCATTGATGTGGCGGGCGGAGTGAATTATTCCTCCGGCGATCTTTTCGATTACAACGGCCCTACGCTGATGATTACGACGATTTATCACAAGCCGGAATATTCGTCGGAGGAAACGATCGAGGCGTTCGACGAATTGGTGAAGGAGATTCGCGATCAGGGGCTTGGCGATGATGAGTTGCAGCAAATTCGCGTGAAGTTCCGCTCCGATTTTTATTCTCACCTCAATGGCGGCATGGGCTCGCATGTTCCGCGATTTGGGTTGATGCACAATCTGGCTTGCTTCACGCTGTTCGACAACGATCCGCACTTGATCAATTCGGTGCTGGACCGATTTCTGGCGGTGACGCCGCAACAGGTGCGAGAGATAGCGGCGAAAATGCTGGTGCCGCAGAATCGCTCCATTCTGATACGCCGACCTGTGAACAAGGGAGGCGCGCAATGAGTTCGACGATCATCGAAACTTCGAAATCCGGTTTTGGTGGCGTTCCGCCACTTGGCCCGGAACGGCCGGTGGCAGTGGCCGAAGCGCACTACGCGCACGCTTGCGAATGGCATGCAGGTGGTTCTGGCCGAGTCGCATACCGTGCCGAAAATGATGGCGGAACTTTTTTTTCGCAGCGGCAATGCGGTGGCAGCGAGCCGCGCGCCGGGACTGGCTGAAATCACCGCGTCGGTCGTGCGCACCGGTACTGCGAAGCGCGACAGCCGGGCGATCGAAGAAGATCTTCGGCATATGGGCGCAGATCTGGGAACCAGCGCGGGCGCCGATACGAGCGCTATTTCTATTTCCGGCCTGGCCGAATCTGCTGAGGGCCTTTTGGCGATGTTGGATGAGCTGGCGCGGCACGCGTCGTTTGCGGCGGACGAATTCGAACGCGTGCGCCGGCAAAGATTGGAAGATTTGCGAGTGGAGCGCACGACGCCGGCGTTCATTGGCATCGAGCGAATGCGCCGGATGCTTTTTGGCGCGCATCCGTATGCCATTGTGGCTCCGAATGAAGCGCAGGTGGAATCTTACCGGCGCGATCAGCTGGCGGAGTATTACTCGGCGCATTACGTTCCGTCGGACGCGCTGCTGGTCATCGTCGGGGAGTTCAACACGTCTGCGATGCTGGCGTTGGTGGAGAAGACTTTTGGCGGATGGAGCGCACCTGCTGCGGTGAAGCCGACGTATCCTGCACCGCCCGGGCTTCAGGGCCGGCACGTGCATCTGGTGCATTTGCCGGGAAGCGTGCAGACGGATGTGCTGGTAGGGAACCGCGCGATTACGCGGTTGAGCCCGGATTGGTATCGCCTGGGACTGGCGAACACGATTTATGGCGGAGCATTCAATTCGCGTCTGGTGATGAACATTCGCGAGCAGAAGGGTTACACGTACAGCCCGCGGAGTGGCGTTTCGGCTTTGCGAGAGCACGGATATTTCACGGTGCATGCCGCGGTGCGCAACGATGTGGCTGCGGCTACTTTGACGGAGATGTTTTACGAGATGGATCGCATGCGGGCGCTGCCAGTCGGCGAGGATGAACTTGCTAACGCGCAGAACTATATGACGGGAGTGTTTTCTTTGGGCGTTGCGACGCAGGAAGGCATGATCGGGCAGCTCTCGACGGTGTATTTGAATCGGCTGCCGGAGGATTATCTGGAGACGTTCCGCGAGCGCATTCGTGCGTTGAATAGCGCGGACGTGCTTACGGCGGCGCGGCGGTATTTTGATTCTGGGAACGCGCAAATTGTGGTTGTGGGCGATGCGGAACAGGTTGGCGAGCAGGCGGCGCTGTTCGGCGATGTGAAGCGATACGATGCGCAAGGCAACGAGCTTTAGTGGGATTTACGGCCGCTCGCGAAGCGCGTTGCTTCGGGGGGCGATTTGCTTTGCGCTGGTATTGACGAATGTATCGTTCGCGTACGCTTCTCCCAAAAAACATCCGCCTGCTGAGCCGCTGGATTTGAATTCTGCATCCGCTCTGGAGTTGCAGCAATTGCCGGGAATTGGCCCGAGTGTGGCGAAGGCGATCGTGGACTTCCGGGAGAAGAGCGGGCCTTTCCGTCGCGTTGAAGAATTATTGGCGATTCGAGGGATTACAAGAGAGCGGCTGGAGAAAATTCGACCGTATGTCAAAGTCGTGCCGCCGGATTGGAAGAAGCAGAGTGAATTGCTGAATGATCGGGACGGCGCGTCCGCGATCGCTTGATCGGGCTGCGCGGCTTCGGTGATTTAGAGGGATTGATGCGATTTGCGGGGCGAGCCGACGCCTAGAGCCACCTGGTCGGCGATTTCCAAGCCATAGCCCTCGAGCGCGACTACTTTCTTCGGGTGATTTGTCAGCACGCGGATTTTCTGTAGGCCGAGATCAATCAAGATTTGCGCGCCGATGCCGCTCTCGCGCTGGATCAGGCGCTGACGATTCAAATCGCGATCAATTTCGCCGCGCGAATGGAAAAGAATCGCGGGTAGCGTGCCTTCCTCGCTGATCGAATCGATGCGGAAACCGCGGCCGGTGTGATGCAAGTAAACGAAAACGCCACGCTCCTCTTGAGCGATCTTCTGCAGCGAGTGGTCAATGATGTCGTGGCAATCGCATTCCGTGGACGCGAGAACGTCGCCGGTCAAACAATGCGAATGAACGCGCACTAGCGGCGCAGGATGACCGGCCAATTCGCCGCGGACCAGCGCGACGTGCACTTCGCTATCGACTTCACTTGAGTAGGCGATCATGCGGAAATTCCCATAGCGCGTGGGCAGCACGGATTCGGCGATGCGGCGCACGTAGCGCTCATGCTGCATGCGGTAGCGAATCAGAGCAGCAGTCGTGAGGAGTTTCAGCCCGTGCTCGCGGCAGAATTCGATTAGCTGCGGCGTGCGCGCCATCGTTCCGTCATCATTCATGATTTCGCAAATCACGCCGGCGGGATCGAGGCCGGCGATGCGCGCCAAATCCACAGAGGCTTCGGTCTGGCCTGCCCGAACCAGCACGCCGCCGCGGCGTGCGCGCAGAGGAAACACGTGTCCCGGCCGCGCGAGATCCTCGGGCCGCGTATTGATATCGGTGGCAGCTAGAATCGTGGTGGCGCGGTCGGCGGCGCTTATTCCTGTGGTCGTGCCGCGCCGCGCGTCTATGGATTCGCAAAATGGGGTCCCGAACGCCGAAGTATTCTTGGGCGACATCATGGTCAGATGGAGAGCGTCGCAGCGCTCTTCAGTCAGCGCCAGGCAGATCAAGCCGCGGCCGAATTTGGCCATGAAGTTGATCATCTCCGGGGTGACTTTCTCGGCGGCCATGGTCAAATCGCCTTCGTTCTCGCGGTCTTCGTCGTCGACGAGGACGATCATGCGGCCGTGACGGATGTCTTCGACGGCTTCTTCTACGGTTGCGAATCGCGAGTTTTGGTCAGTCATGGTCGGGGTCCTCGATTGATTTTATCGGGTCGCTCAGATCATATCGTAGGCGGATGGGTAGGATCAAAACGGAGAGCATTGTGAGGAATTGGATGACGCTTACATCCGCGGGCGGAGCAAGCCCCGCCCTACGACCCGAACAACGATTTGTTGGCTTCGCATTACAGGGCAAAAAAACCTCAGCGGCTGAAGCCGTACTTAAGTTCTGACGGTTACGGCACGGTTGAAACCATGCCGTGACAAAACGACGGAGCCTTTACATCTCGAACCAAAATGAAGAGGGCGTCGCTACTTTTCGGCAGCGACGCCCTCGTTTCTACTCGATTAGCTAGTGGCGATTAGTACATGCCGCCCATGCCGCCACCGCCTGGCGCGCCTGCAGCGGCACCCTTCTTGTCGTCTTCCTTGATCTCGGCGACGAGAGCTTCCGTCGTGAGCATCAAGGCGGCGATGGAAGCCGCGTTCTGCAACGCAAGGCGAGTTACCTTGGCCGGATCAATCACGCCGGCCTTCACCAGGTCGCCGAATTCGCCGTTATCCGCATTGAAGCCGAAGGTGTCTTCCTTCGACTCGCGAACGCGTCCGACTACCACGGCGCCTTCGTGTCCCGCATTATGCGCAATCTGACGCATTGGCTCTTCGAGGGCCCGCTTAACGATGTTGACGCCGATGGCTTCATCATCGTGCAGCTTGAGCTTCTCGAGCGCCGCGATGCAACGCACAAGCGCTACGCCACCGCCGGGAACGATACCTTCCTCGACGGCCGCGCGCGTTGCGTGCATGGCATCCTCGACGCGAGCTTTCTTTTCCTTCAGCTCGGTCTCGGTAGCCGCTCCGACCTTGATGACCGCGACGCCGCCCACGAGCTTGGCCAAGCGCTCTTGGAGCTTCTCGCGATCGTAGTCGGAAGTGGTCTCTTCGACCTGAGCGCGGATTTGCTTGACGCGGCCCTCGATCTCCGAAGGCTTGCCGCCGCCTTCGACGATCGTGGTGTTGTCCTTGTCAATGGTGACCTTCTTGGCCCGGCCGAGGTCTTCCATCTTCACGTTTTCGAGCTTGATGCCAAGGTCCTCGGTGATGGCCTTGCCACCCGTCAACGTGGCGATGTCCTCGAGCATGGCCTTGCGACGATCGCCGAAGCCCGGGGCCTTTACGGCTGCGCACTGCAGCGTGCCGCGTAGCTTGTTTACCACGAGGGTTGCGAGCGCTTCGCCCTCAACGTCCTCTGCGATGATCAGCAGCGGCTTGCCGGTCTTGGCAATCTGCTCGAGTAAAGGAAGCAGGTCCTTCATCGAGCTGATTTTCTTTTCGTGGATGAGAATGCGGACATCCTCGAGCGCGCACTCCATGCGCTCCGGATCGGTGACGAAGTAGGGGGAGAGGTAGCCGCGGTCGAACTGCATGCCTTCCACGACTTCGAGGGTCGTCTCCATCGTCTTGGATTCCTCGACGGTGATGACGCCATCCTTGCCCACCTTCTTCATGGCTTCGGCGATGATCGTGCCGATTTGACGGTCGTTATTGGCGCTGATCGTGCCGACCTGGCCGATCATGTCGCCCTTCACGTCCTTGTGCAGCTTCTTGATTTCTTCGACCGCGACTTCCACGGCCTTTTCGATGCCGCGCTTCAGCGCCATCGGGCTCGCACCGGCTGCCACGGTCTTCACGCCTTCGCGGAAGATCGCCTGCGCCAACACGGTCGCCGTCGTCGTGCCATCACCGGCCACGTCTGACGTCTTCGATGCCACTTCGCGCACCATCTGCGCACCCATGTTTTCGAGCGGATCCGGCAGCTCGATTTCCTTGGCCACCGTTACGCCGTCTTTGGTGATGATCGGCGCGCCGAACTTCTTCTCGATCACCGCATTGCGGCCCTTCGGCCCCAGGGTGATCTTCACTGCATCTGCGAGCGCATTCACGCCGCGCAGAATGGACTGGCGTGAATTTTCACCAGTCACGATTTGCTTTGCCATAGCTGCTTATCCTCCTAAGAGTTGTCCGAAAAATTTCCGCTCCGCCATGCCGCGGCGCGGGTGTGGGCTAATGAATCAGCCCGTCCAATCAAATGATTGTTACTTCCTGCCACCCGCGGCCTTTGCTGCACCGCCGAGCTTTGCCAGAATTTCGTCTTCCTTGAGGATGAGATATTCCTCATCATCAATTTTGATTTCGTTGCCACTGTATTTGCCGAACAGAACCCGATCGCCGGCTTTGACGTCGAGCGGAATCCGTTGGCCCTTTTCGATGCGTCCGGCCCCAACGGCGATGACTTCTCCCTCTTGGGGCTTTTCCTTGGCCGTGTCGGGAATGATGATGCCGCCCTTCACAGTCTCTTTCTCTTCGAGCCGCCGAACCAACACGCGGTCGTGTAACGGCGTGACATTGACTGCCATCTTCGCTTGCCCTCCGGTGAGTTACTCAGGATGTCTTGATGAGGAGCCGGGAGCGTTAGCACTCCTCGGCTTCGAGTGCTAATATAGCACGAAAGGGCTACATGTCAAGCCTTTAGGCGCCTTTTCATGCGGTCTTAACAATCGCCATCGAGTAGCCAAGTCTTTATATTTCTTGTATTTGAACAGTGTCCGAAATTTCCGACACTTGGTTATTGCCTTGCTTACCCTCAACGAGTAGCATCTCACTCTAAGGTTGGCCGAACGTGGCGCTACTTTACATCGAGCTTATCGGGTTCACAGCTGGGGCGCTGCTTAGCCTCTTTTTGATTGCGCTAATCCTGGGCAATCGCAGACCACGGGCATTTGAGCGCGTCCTGTTTTTCTTGATCCTGGCCCTGTTTTCCTATTATTGCGGCGTGCTGCTGGTGCTTGAAGCGGCCATCCACTACTCAGAGCCGCCGCCGTCCATCCTCGCGTTTGCCTCGATGCTGATCGAAGTGGGCCTTGCGGTTCTGCCGGCTCTGCTGTTTCAAGCTCATACCGAGTATTTGCGGTTCATCGAATGGGACAACCGTGATCGGTTGCGAATATGGGGATGGTTGAGCTATGCGCCGGTTGTGGTTGTCGCCTGGCAAGCATTTCGCGAGCGCGCAACTCTGCTTTCTCTGAGCCCTGGCGGGCTTGACCACAGACTCGAGTTGACCTTTGTGATTTGGCTGGGCATCTCGCTCCTGGCGAGCGCCACAATTGAATTGCGGCTCGCGCGGAGGGCAGCGGAACCGTTCGCCTGGTTACACGGCATCCTCGCGAGCGCTTTTTTTGTGATTTGTGCCGGTGTTACTTACTTTTTTGCCCTCGGGGCGCCCAGCGATGCACACGCACTGAATGACCTGCGCATGGCCGTGGCGGTGTCGGGAGTTTTTCCAACGGCGGTACTAGGCTACTTTATCGTACGTCACAACTTTCTCGGCATTGGCGTGCAGAAGAATCTGATCTACGCCGTGTCCGCCGCGTTTCTCGCGCTGTTGTATCTCGGACTCGTGCGTCGCGTCAGCGGCTGGCTGGAGCCTATTCTGCCGCCCGAGGCCACCGCCAGCATTCTACTTTTCGTTCTGGTGATTTTCTTTGAGCCGCTGGAGCGGACGATTGGCAGCGGGATGCAACGCACATTCAAGCGGCGCTTCGATCGTCTGCAACTTATGTTCGGTGATTTTCAGGAACGAGCCCGGCAGGGTGACCTTCACGCGCTTGTCGCGCTCGTCGAAGGCCGCGTGCGGGACGAGTTCGGGCTCTCGGTCGTGCGCTTGGCGCTTTCCGGCGATAGCGCGAGTGCGCCGCTCAAATCGCCCGGAGGGCTTGGGCATATTGTGCGCGTTCCGCTGCGACGAGATGGAGTCGATGACGGCGTTCTCGAGGCGGCTTCTACGGGCGCTGTACTGACCGGCGAGGTGTAGCGCTGCGCTCGAATTTCTGGCAGAGCAGTTGCCCGCGCTGATTGATCTCTGCCGCTTGATTGAAGAGAAGCTTGTGCTCGAACGCGCGCTGGCCGAACGCGAGCGCCTGGCGCTGCTTGGTCAGATGGCCGCGAGCATTTCGCACAATCTTCGCAATCCGCTGGGCTCGATGAAAACAATCCTGCAACTTCAGATGGAGAGCAGGGAACTGCCTGAAGCGGTGCGCGAGGATCTGGCTGTAGTTGTTGGCGAAATTGATCGCCTGAGCGCGAAGCTGACGCAGCTGCTGCAGTATTCAAAGCCAGCGGCCGGCGTCGCTCTGCCCGAATCTCAGACGGAGGGCCTCGCCGCGGTCCAGCAGATCGTTGCGCTGCTGCGCCACGACGCGGAGCAAAGAAAAGTCTCGCTCTTCGCTGCGTGCTGGCACCGAGAAGTGCCTCATTCGCGGTGCCGACGAAAACATTCGCGAAGTTTTGTCGAATTTGATTCTCAATGCGGTGGAGTCCCAACCGAATGGGGGTCGCGTGGAAATCGATGCGGCGCGAAGAAATGGCTGCCTGGTTGTGCGCATCTCGGATGACGGCCCGGGCATCACGGCGGATTCGCGCGAGCGAATTTATCAACCGTTCTTCACTACCAAGGCCAGCGGAACCGGCCTGGGCCTTGCGATCGTCGCGCAGCGCCTGGGCGATCTCGGCGGCAAACTGGAATGCGACAGCCCGATCGCGAATGGCCGCGGAACTCGATTTACGGTAAGCCTGCCTCTGGCTGAGTCTCAAAAGGAAAACGCTTGATGAAAACGATTTTGATTGTGGATGATGAGCCGGCAGCGCGCTATGGAATTCGCCGCGCGCTCGAGCACAAGTATCGAATAGCCGAAGCCGAATCCGCCGCTGCTGCTCGCGAAGCGATTCGCGTCGAGCGACCCGATGTGATACTTCTCGATATGGTTATGCCGGATGAAGACGGGCTTGCATTTTTGAAATGGATGGGTGATGCCGGGCAGACGCAACCTGTGCTGGTTGTCTCGGCGCTGGACACGGCACGGACTGCCGTCGAGGCCTTGCGTCTGGGCGCTGCGGATTACATCGTGAAGGGATTTGATATCGAGGAACTGCGGCGGCGCGTGGGCAATCTGGTGAAACTTACGGAGCTGGATGCGGAGAACGAAAAGCTTCGTCGAGAGCTCGTATCGCAAGGCGAGTTCGGGCGCATGATCGGGCGCAGCTCAGCGATGCGCCATGTCTTCGAGCTCGCCGAGCGAGTAGCGCCTACTGACGCCACGGTGCTCATTCTCGGCGAAAGCGGCACTGGCAAGGACTTGCTGGCGCAGGAGATTCACGCGCGCTCACCGCGCCGCGATGGCCCCTTCGTGGCCGTAAATTGCGCTGCTCTTCCGGAAAACTTGATCGAATCGGAGTTATTCGGTTTTGAGAAAGGCGCGTTCACGGGCGCGGCGCAACAGCGCAAGGGAAAATTCGAGTTGGCATCCGGCGGAACGCTTTTCCTCGACGAAATTGGCGACATGAACGGCGTCACACAGGCCAAAGTGCTGCGTGCGCTCGAGAATCGCACGATTGAGCGTCTCGGAGGCTCGCAGCCGATTGCCGTTGATGTTCGTGTGATCAGCGCGACACATCGCGACTTGCCGGCCGAAATCGCGGCGGGCAAATTCCGTGAAGACTTGTACTACCGCTTGCGCGTGGTCACGCTGGAGATCCCGCCTCTCCGGGCTCACAAGGAGGATATTCCGCTTCTCGGCGCGGGGTTTCTGGAGCAACTTGGCGCGCGCCACAATCGCAAGGCGCGATTGAGTTTGGAAGCTGCTGAACTTCTCGCTCAATATAGCTGGCCCGGCAATGCGCGCGAGTTACGGAACGCGTTGGAGCGCAGCCTAGTGCTTTCGCGCGGCGAGGAAATTTACGCCGGAGATTTGCCCGCAGAAATTCGGGAGGGCTCGCGCTTGTCCGCCGGTCACGCCAAGTCTGAAGACGGCGATTACTTGGCGGAGTCGGATTTCCGTGACGCCAAGCGCAAATTTGAAATTGCTTATTTTCGGCGCAAGCTGCAGGAGCATCATTGGAATGTTTCCAGAACTGCGGCCGAGGTCGGACTTCACCGCCAGAGTTTGCAGGAAAAACTCCGCGAACTCGGCATTCAGCGGCCGGGGAAGTGAAGCAATGGCGCCTCGAGACGGCGTGGCAGCTTACATTCTGGCTGGCGGCCAAAGTTCGCGCATGGGGCGCGACAAAGCGTTGCTCGCGCCGGGCGGAGTTCCTGTTCTGCTACGGATCGCCGAAATCGTCGCGCCTCTCGCTGGCCCGCCTATCATCGTTGGTCCGCCAACGCGTTACGCGGCTCTTGGTTATAACGTCATTCCCGATGATGCAGCCGGCATCGGGCCGCTCGGCGGAATTGCAACTGCGCTGCGACACTCAATTCAGCCTTGGAATCTGATCCTGGGCTGCGATTTGCCATTCATTACCGCTAAATGGCTGGACTATTTGATTGGTCGCGCCATCGAATCGAACGCCGACGCCGTCGTGCCGCAAAGTGCCGCGGGGGCCGAACCGCTTTGCGCCATGTATCGCAAGACGTGCTTGAACGCAGTCGTCACGGCCCTCAGGAAGGGCGTGCGAAAAGTGACCGACGCCTTCGCCGGCCTGGCTATTGATTCTGTGCTACCGGCGCAATGGGAACCGTTCGACGAACGTGGCGAACTATTCAAGAATATGAATACGCCGGAGGATTTTGCGGCGGCTGACGCGACATTCGAAAAGAAACACGGCGGAGCAGCCTGAGGATGGCCGAACACTATCACTATTTCGAGTTTCAGGATGTTTCCAAGTCGTTTGATGAACTCGACGTGCTGAAGCACGTAAGCTTCTTTGTCGATCAGGGCGAGACGGCAGTGATTCTAGGGCGCAGCGGCGTGGGCAAGTCTGTTTCGCTCAAGTTGCTTCTCGGCTTTCTCGAGCCGGACGAAGGCCGCATCATCGTCGCCGGCCAAGATGTTACCGGCTGGAGCGAGGCGCAGTTCGCGGAAATCCGCCGGCGCGTGACGATGGTCTTTCAATCCGGCGCGCTGTTCGATTCGCTTACGGTTGCTGAAAACGTGGCGTTTCCTCTCGAGGGTCGCGGCCTTAGCCAGGACGAAATCACTTCGCGCGTCAATGAACTGCTCGACCTGCTCGAAGTCCGCGAGTTCGCCGATCAATTGCCGGGGGATCTGAGCACCGGCACGAAACGCGCGGTCGCCATCGCACGCGCGCTCGCCGAAGAGCCAGAAGCGATTCTCTTTGACGAGCCCACGACCATGGTGGACCCGCTGATGGCCGCGTACATGGGCGATCTGATCCTCACGCTGAAAAATAAATTTCATAAAACTTCGATCGTCGTCACGCACGACACGCATCTTGCCAAGAAACTTGCCGATCGCGTAATTTTCCTGCAAGAGGGCCGCGTCTCTTTCTTTGGCACCTGGCCCGAATTCGAATCCTCGCCCGATCCGATCCTCCGCAACTTTCGTCTGCAAGATGCGATCATTCCTGCACTGGATGCAACCGCCTAACTTCTTCGGTAGCCGCGTTGCGCCGATTTTGTTATGGTTGCAGCCCATCGGCCACCACATTTGCTAGGGAGGCCCCGATCTTCGGGACACATCGTTGAGCTCTCAATCGTCGCCCGACCCCAAGCAACAACTCCGCCGCGTGATGGGATTTTGGGATGTTCTGCTGTTCAATATCGCAGCCGTCCTCGGTCCGCGCTGGATCGCCGCCGCCGCGCACAATGGCACTTCGTCGATCTCGCTTTGGATTCTAGCCGCTCTGTTTTTCTTTGTGCCCACAGCCCTCGTAATCAATGAGCTCTCGACGCGCTTTCCCAGCGAGGGCGGACTTTACGTGTGGTCAAAGGAGGCTTTCGGAGAATTTCATGGCTTCGTCGCCGGATGGACTTACTGGGTCTATACATTTTTCTATTTCCCTGGCCTTCTACTGGCCAGTGCTTCGATGAGCGCCTACATCGGCGGCCCGAAGATGGGAAAATACGCCCAGGACCAGCACTATCTAGTCATCGTGTCGCTGGCGTTGCTCGGCGTAGCGGTGTTCATGAATATTATCGGCTTGAACATTGGCAAGTGGCTGCAGAACGCCGGCGGCGTGGGCACCTACGTACCGCTGCTGATGTTGGTTGGTGCCGCGGCCGTGCTGTGGCATAGGCACGGCTCGCAAACGCAATTTACCTGGACCAATATCATCCCGCATTGGAATTGGGACACGGTGAATTTTTGGCCGCAGATTGCCTTTGCGTTCGTCGGGCTCGAACTTGTATCTGCGATGAGCGAGGAAATTGAAAATCCGAAGAAAACTCTGCCGCGCGCGATCTATGGCTCCGGCGCTCTCATTGCGATCATCTATATCGTCGCAACAGTCGCGGTTCTCGCCGTGCTGCCCAGTGCTGATGTAAATCCCACGAGCGGCGCGTTTCAGGCTCTAACGGTTGCGTCCACGATCCTAAAGATCGGCGCCTTCGGCATGATCGCGGCGTTCTTGGTCACGATCGGAAATGCAGGAGGCGTAGGCACCACGGTAGCGGGAATCGCGCGTGTGCCGTTTGTCGTCGGCATTGACCACTACATGCCCGCGGCATTCGGCAAAATTCATCCGAAATGGCGGACACCGTACATCTCGATCCTTGTACAGGCCCTGATCTCAGCCGCCGTCTTGCTAGCCAGCCAAATCAACGAAACGACAATCGGCGCGTATCAAGTCCTTGTGGACGCCGCCACAATCCTCTACTTCGTCCCGTTCCTTTACATGTACGGAGCGGTCATAAAGCTGGCAAGCCGTCCCGATCGCAAGACCGATCCGCATGCCGTGCTAATTCCCGGCGGAAAAATCGGCGTGTGGATCGCTGGCGGCTTGGGCTTCCTCGTAGTTGCAGCAGGAATCGTGCTTTCGCTAATTCCCCCGGGCGAATCGGAGAACAAGTTCCTCTTCGAGTTGAAGCTGGTAGCGGGAACCGTAATCGCGGTCCTGATCGGCCTCGCCCTGTACTACCGCGGCGCAAGGCAGAAGCGGCGCGAAGCCGCGCGCTAACGCACGTCGAGATCGCGGCCTTACTCCGCCGCTTTCCCTCGCGCCTTTGCGTCGGCTTCGACCTCATTCAACTTTCCGGTTTTCACATCGTAGACGAACCCTCGCACGGAAATGTGCTCAGGAATCCACGGATGCGCTTTCACGCGTTGAATCTGCTGCCGAACGTTTTTCTCCAAGTCGGGGAAAGCGTAAAAGCGGCTCGGTGACACAGCGGAAGCATTCGTCTCGGATTCCAACTTGGCCGTCAAGTCCTCGTCCTTAAACGTCAGCATGCCGCAATCCGTATGATTGATGATGATGAATTCCTGCGTCCCCAGCAGATGATGCGAAATAATCAGCGAGCGAATCGCGTCTTCCGTGACAATTCCTCCGGCATTACGAATGATGTGCGCCTCACCTGTCTTGAGCCCCAGAACGTGCTCCACAGTTAATCGCGCATCCATACAAGCGACGATCGCCAGCTTGCGGCCCGGCGGCATGGACAAATGCCCAAGCTTGAATTCGCGTGCGTACGACTCGTTTGCCTTCAGTGCTTCATCCGTGACGGACATAGGTCCTCCAAGTGAGATACCCGCAACAGATGCCGGGGAACGCGAGAAGATTCAAATTCGGAAGGCTAATGCAAAAATTTAATATGAATCAAGTAGCGCCGACTTGCCCTGAGGTTTCGTAGGGCATCCCCGCCGGCATCCGACGAATGCTCAGTCAGCCAAGGCCAAGCGCGCGAGCGGGCCCCGACTCCACAAGGGTTCGTCTGATGTCCCAATGGCAAACAAAGCAGCCATCTAATATATCGCGCGGCTCTGAACGGTTTTCTTCGTGCCAAGCAAAAAGCGCGGCTCCACGCTCCCGCCCTTCGTAATTCTCTCCGCCACATACTCTCCCAGCGCGGGTCCATGCTTGAACCCGTGCCCGGAACCGCCGCCCGCAATCCATACGTTTTCGAAATCGGGATGCCGATCAATCAAAAAATCCCCGCTCGACGTATTTTCATATTGGCAGACACGCGATTCCACCAGTGGCGCATTCGCCAGGGCAGGGAATCTCTTCGCAAGGTAGGCTCGCGCTTCGTTGATCTTTTCCGGCGTCGCGACGCGTTCCTGAGTATCCGGATCAACGCGCGGTCCATGATCGTCGCAAGCCACTTTGATCCCGCGCCCCTCGAGATTCGGCATGCCGTAGAACTCCGAGATGTGATCGATAAAGGTAGGCAAAGCCGGCGGTGAAAAGCGCAAATCGCCCGGAGGCAAGCCAAAGAAGAAAACCTCTTGCCGCGTGGGAAAAATCAACTCGCCCAGCAGCGCCGGAAATACTTTCGGAAGCCACGGCCCGCAGGCGAAGACGTAAGAATCCGCCGAGAAACTATCCCCATTGCGCGTGCGCAACGAAGCGAGTCGCCCTCGTTCGTCCGGCGTTTCCACGAAATCCACGCGATATTCCGCGCCGCGCTTCACAGCGTCGGCAACAACGTGTTCCACAGCGCGCCGGGCCATCAGCGTCCCGCTCTTCGGCTCGAGGAATCCGAACGCATCCGAATCAATGGCGATCTGCGGGTATTTCCGCGCGATATCGGCCGCGTTGAGCCTCTCGAATGTGACCTCCGTCCTCTCGAATGTAGCGAGCGTCTGCAACAGATATTCATGGCCGCCCGGCGCGAGCCACAACACGCCTGTCCGGTGAAAAATCGTAGCGCCAACGCGCCCCTGCAGCTCTTCCCAAAGGGGCAACGACCGCATGGACCATCGCGTATAGATTTCATCCGGACCATACCCCATACGAATGATTCGCGATTCGCCGCCCGAGCTAGCCCGGCTATTCCCGGGCGCATAAGCATCAAGCAGCAACACGCGTCGCCCGGCCCGCTGCAAAAAATTAGCTGTCCACGAGCCAAACACGCCCGCGCCGACGACGACAACATCAAATCGAGTATTCGCTGCCATAAGGGTTTTACTCAAAGCGAAGCGCAGGATGCCCCATGCGCCGCATTTGCACGTGGGGCTCTTGAATCAAAATCCCTGCGCAATCAACTGATCGATGTTCAATCTCGAAACGCCGGAAGCTTTCCGCCCTTCCAGCAACGCCTCAACATACTTAGCCAACACATCGCACTCAACGTTTACAGCATCGCCAGGCACTAGCCCCTTCACGTTCGTCTGCTCATAAGTAAACGGAATGATGGCAAAATCCGCCAGGCCATCATTCCACTGCGCCACCGTCAAGCTGATCCCGTCGATGGCAATCGAGCCCTTTTCCGCGACGTAGCGGCGAAATTCTTCAGGCACTCGGATCGAGAGCCACCAGGAATCGCCCTCGCGCACGAGCCGCGTCACCCTCCCAACAGCATCTACATGCCCTTGCACAAAATGCCCGCCAAGCCGGTCGCCGGCAGCGAGTGGCCGTTCGAGATTTACGGCCGCTCCCGGTCTCTTCTCTCCGAGCGCTGTACGTCGCAGCGTCTCGCCCGACAAATCCGCCGAAAAGGAATCCGCGCCCAGTTCCACGACAGTCAAGCAGCAGCCATTCACAGCAACGCTGTCGCTAATTTTCAGTGGCGCACCGTCGCCCCAACCGGCGCCATAATTCACGCGCAGACGTCCGCCGTCGCTCGTCATTTCCAGCGCTTCAATTTTTCCGACGCGCTCGATGATCCCCGTAAACATCGTGAAAGTATCCCTCGACCGCAAAATCTTCGCCGTAGCGATCCACTTTTTCTATGCGCAGCCGGCGCCCCCGCCGCAACCAGCCGGCCGGAAGATTGACCATCGGCACTCCGCCTGAGCCGATCAGCCTGGGAGCATAAAAGAGAACCATCTTGTCCACAATCCCGGCTTCCAGCGCGGCTCCGTTCAATCCGGGGCCTGCCTCCAGCAGCACACTGAGAATTTCGCACCGCCCCAACTCGTGCAGCACTTCCTTCAGGTCCGGTCTGCCACTTTGCGATCGCACTCGCTTCAATTCTGCTCCCGCCTTGACAAGCGCGCGCGCCTTCGCGGAATTGATGCTTCGTGTTGTGAACACCAGCAAATCGCTTCGGGCGGATCGCACCAATCGCGACTTCAGCGGAATGCGCAAACGCGAATCAATCACTATCCGGAGAAGCGGGCGCCGTCGTGGCAATCCGGAGCGATCCGTCAATAACGGATCGTCCGCCAGAACCGTCCCGATTCCGGTCAGAACCGCGTCCGACGCATGCCTTATTTTTTGCACGGCCGCAAGCGAGGCATCGCCTGTAATCGCCGTCCGCGCGCCCAGACGCTCTGCAATTCGCCCGTCGAGCGTCATCGCGGATTTCAATGTCACGAACGGCCGCCGCCTCAAAATCCAGGCTGCGAAATCTTCGTTTAGCCGTCGCGCTTCTGCTTCGCGCAATCCGACGTCAACTCGCAATCCCGCGCGCCGCAACTGCCGAAATCCCTGGCCCGCAACTTTCGGGTTTGGATCTGTCATCGCCGCGACGACGCGCCGAATCCCCGCGGCAACAATCGCATCCGTGCATGGCCCCGTCCTCCCGAAATGGCAACAAGGCTCAAGATTCAGATACAGCGTTGCCCCGCGCGCCTTCTCATTCGCGTCATCGAGCGCAACTTTCTCCGCATGTTTCAGGCCAGCGTAGAAATGAAATCCTTCGCCGACAATCTCTCCGTTCTTGACGATTACAGCCCCAACGCGCGGATTGGGATGAGCGAGTCCCGTTGCGCGCTCGGCCAGCTCCAGCGCGCGGTCCATCCAATGTTCGTCGGAGAGTTGTTCTTGGCGAGAAGTGGTGCGGCGAGCCACAGCGTCAGTCAAAAAGCGAATTCACGTAAGTTTGTGCGTCGAATGGCACGAGGTCATCCATTTTCTCGCCGGTGCCCACAAAGCGTATCGGCAAGCCCAGCTCGCGCGAAATGGCCACGACGATTCCGCCCTTCGCGGTGCCATCGAGCTTGGTCAGCACGATTCCGGTAACGCCCGCATGTTCGGTAAAAACGCGCGCCTGTGTCAGGCCGTTTTGTCCGGTAGTCGCGTCAAGAATGAGCAGCACATCGTGCGGCGCTCCGGGCACAAGTTTCGCGGCCGTCCGCTTCATTTTCTCGAGCTCATTCATCAGATTCGATTTTGTGTGCAACCGCCCGGCCGTATCTACAATCACCGCATCCGCCGACCGCGCCCGCGCGGCCGTAATCGCATCGAAGACGACCGAAGCTGGATCGGCACCCGACTTTTGTTTCACAATCTCCACGCCGGAGCGCTTCGCCCAAACCTCGAGTTGCTCGATCGCCGCGGCACGAAAAGTATCTGCGGCGCAAAGCACCACCGAGCGACCCTCGGCCGTCAACCGGTGTGCCAACTTCCCGATTGTTGTCGTCTTCCCCACGCCGTTCACGCCCACAACGAAAATCACGCGCGGGGAAACATTCCCAGTGCCGTTCGGACTGATCGGCGGCGCCGCCAGCATCTTCACAATCTGCCGCTTCAATTCGCTCTTCAGCGCCGACGAGCCTTCCAGCTTGTGCTCGTTCACTTGCGCTCGCAGCGCCGCCAGCACTTCCTTGGTCGTCTGCACGCCAATATCCGCTGAGAGCAACGCCGATTCGAGTTGCGCCAGCAGAGCCGGATCGACGGGCCGGTCGCCTGTGAGGATTTGCTCGACCTTCGCCGCAAGCTCGGTCCGCGTTTTCGAGACCGAATCTTTCAGCCGCTCAAGCAGCGTTGGTTCGGGTGGGCCAAAGAGAGAGATCATCGTGAATTGCGCGCTTCCGCGCAGATTCACATTCTAGCAGAGGTTGGTGATTACACTTCGACGAGCGTGGCGCTGAGGCGCAGCTTTCCGGCGTGGATGGCGGATTCCAGCGCGCCGACAACCGAAGGATCGAATTTCGATTCCGCCAGCGAACGAATCCTTTCGAGAGCGTAATCCAGATCCATGGCCGACTGATACGGCCGGTTGGTTGTGATGGCATCAAACGTGTCGGCCACGGCGATAATCCGCGCCATCAGCGGAATCTGATCGCCCTTCAGGCCGTACGGATATCCCTTGCCATCGATGCGCTCGTGGTGCAGTTCGATTCCGGGCAGCATCTCGTTGAGCTGCGATACCGGCCGCATGATGTTCGCGCCCTTGATCGTGTGCTGCTTCATCAAATCAAATTCTTCATCGGTGAGCTGCCCCGGCTTCTTCAAAACGCGATCGTCAACTCCGATTTTGCCCACGTCGTGCAATAGCGCAGAAACGCGCAGCCGTTCCATCTCTTCGGAGGTAAGTCCGAGCGCCTCGCCAATGATTAGCGAGTATTTCGCCACGCGGCCCGAGTGGCCTCGCGTATAGGGATCTTTTTCGTCGATGGCCGCGGCAAGCATGCGGATCGAGCCAAGGAAGAGTTCGCGGTTTTCGGTGGCGGCTTGCCGCAGGCGCTCGACGTATTGCTCGATATCATTGGCCATGTTGTTGAACGTCTCGGCCAATTCGCTGAGCTCCGCCGCGCCGCTCACTTCCACGCGCTCGTGGAATTCGGCGCGGCTGATTGCCCGCGTCGAAGTAACCAGCCCGCGAATCGGCCGTGTGATGCCCAACGCGAACAAATATCCAAAAAGCAGCGCCACGAAGGTCGCGCCCATCACGAACCGCAGAGCATCGCCAGTTAATTCGCCGACGCCCGCGTCAATGCGTGCCTGTTCCATGCTCCTCTGCGCCACGACGGCCCAGCGCAGCGCCGGGATCGTGCTGTACGTTCCGATCATTTCCGTTGAATGCCGCGTGCCTTTGACGGTCTGGAGGAATCGCACGGTAGCAGTCGTCTTTAAATCCTTCGGAAGCTCCTTGAATTTCTGAACGACGGGGGAATTATCCGAAAGATCCATCCCCGGAACCATGAGCGCCGAATTCGCATGCGCGACGATGTGGCCATAGGTGTCCACGACGAAGAATTCACGGTCGTGCGTGCTCGCATCGCGCAGGCGCGCGACCACTTGATCGAGCGACACAACTGCCGCCAACATCCCCGTAAATTGCCCGGCAGAGAAGAGCGGCACCGACATAACCAACGCCGGCCGGCTATCCGGCGCCAGCGCGAACGGCTCGCTCACAAAACTCGCCTGCTGGATGCTCGCCGTGAATGCGCGTTTCAGCCCCACATCCACGAACGGATCCTGGTCGGCTCGCACGCTACCCGCCGATTCGCCCCGCGCCTGCCAATTGACTGCCGTGACGTAGAGAATATTCGGGTTGCTCTCGATGAAATTTTGCAGCAAGCGGCTAACTTGCGGTGAATGCGTGGATTCATCCACGTTCTCGAGCATGCCCGTCAGCGCCATAAACTGCCGCTGCGTCAGTAATTCCTCGTGCAGGTTTGACTGGAACTGAAGAATCTCGCCCGCAATTGATCGCGCGATTTCCTGCTGTTGCACGCGCTCGGTGTCTTCCAGCTTGCTTTCGCTGAGCTGCAGCACCTGGCGGTGATAGAGCCAGAGCGGGGCAACGCTCACCATCAGCAGCGCGCCCAGCACAATCCACAGAATGCGTAAGCGCTTTGTTCTCAGCGATTTAAAATCGGGCATCTGCACAGACGGGTATCCTTCAAAAACAGACTATCGGACGGTTCACGCGGAGACAACAGAACCAAAGTACAGGCATGGCGGATGCGTTACTTCGCTGGAAGGGGTGACAAAAAGGGGCCGGACGACGAATTTTGCGAATTTACTTTTCGATTAGCTAACCGCGCCGTTTAGCCTCGATTTTCTACCGTTCGCTGAAATGTTCCACGTGGAACATTTTGTCGTAAAATGACCTTTTGCGTCACTCGCCCTTCAAGCGACGCTCCATTAACTCACGAATTGCGTCCCGTGGAGCGCGCCCTTCGTACAAAACTGCGTGCATTTGCTCAGTAATCGGCATTTCGAGGCCCATTTTGCGCGCTAAGGTACGCGTAGCGGCCGTTGTAGAGACACCCTCGGCCACCATCCGCATCGAGCCGACGATCTCGTCCAGCTTGCGCCCTTTGCCCAGTTCAACACCCACGCCGCGATTGCGGCTTAACGCTCCGGTACACGTCAGCACCAAATCTCCCATCCCCGCTAAGCCCGCCATAGTTTCGGGCCGCCCGCCCATCGCAATCGCGAGGCGGCTCATCTCCGAAAGCCCGCGCGTGATCAGCGCTGCCAAAGTGTTGTGGCCCAGTCCTAAACCTTCGGTGACGCCGGCGGCGATGGCGATTACATTCTTGATCGAACCGCCCAGTTCAACCCCCGCTACATCGGAATTCGAGTACAGTCGCAACGTCGGCCCGGAGAATTCCTCTTGGATTTCGGCTGCGAGCTGCGCATCTTGCGAGGCAATCACGATGGCGGTCGGATCGCCCCGCGCCACTTCGCGCGCGAACGACGGTCCCGAGAGAACGGCGACTCGCGGGGCGCGCTCGGGCGGAATCGTCTGTCGGATTACTTCGCTCATGCGCAGCAAGGTCTCCGGCTCCAGCCCTTTGGTCGCGCTCACGAAGGAGGCGCCGGGTGCGGCGTGTTGGGCAATTCGCGTGTAGAGCTGCCGCGCGTGCGTCGAGGGCATGACGCCGAGGATGATCTGCGCGCCTTCGAGCGCCTCGGCTAAGTCGCCGGTTGGCGCGATGGTTGCGGGAAGCTCGAAGCCCGGCAGAAAGACTTCATTCACTCGCCGGGTGCGCATGCTTTCGACGACTTCGCTCTCGTGCGCCCAAAGCGAAATCGCATGCTCCGCCCGGCTGCGCGACAGCGCGATGGAAAGCGCTGTCCCCCAGCTTCCCGCTCCGATAATGGCGATTTTTTTCACGGCGAGTCCGCTGCCTGCACCTGATCATTCGAATGATTCAAAAATCCGAGCGCTTCAGCGTTTAAACTCCAGTTGATTTTCCGTTCCGGCGATGAGCCGTTGCAAATTGTCGCGGTGTTTCCAGACAATTAGCGAGGATACCAGAACAGTTGAAAGCGAAAGCACGCTCGGCGGCGCAAAATGCGGTGCGTATAGCTCGTAAAGCAAAAAAGGTAGCGCCGCCGCCGCTGCGATGGACGCCAGAGAAACGTATCTCCAAAACACCACCACCACGACCCAGACGACCGCCGCCGCGGCCACCGCCGGGACACTGATCACGAGATACGCGCCCAAACCGGTGGCCACACCTTTTCCTCCACGGAAGCGCAGCCACACGGAAAACATGTGGCCCAGAACTACAGCGAGCGCTGCGGCGGCGATCCAGCGGATATTTCCGCCGCTCAAGCGCCGCGCCAGCCAGACTGCTAGATAGCCTTTGCCTGCGTCCAGCAGCAGCGTGGCAATTCCCGAGATTGGCCCGGCGACGCGCGTGACATTTGCCGCGCCTATGTTGCCACTTCCGGATTGCCGGACATCGCCCCCGCCGCTCAACTTCACGATCAACAGACCGAACGGGATCGATCCAAGCAGGTACGCGATCAGCGGGATTGTCCACAGCGGAATCATGTGTCACCGCGCAATGGAAAGCTCGCCAGCTTCGTGTATTTCGCTCCCCTGCGCCCGAGTTCGCTCTGAAACAGATAAAACTCGCTGACGCACATCGAGCCGAATTCGAATGGTTCGAATTTCTTGATCTCTTCGCGCAAACGCGCGAGCCCGTCTTCAGTCTTGAATCGGGCGAGCGTCAGGTGCGGCCGGAACTCGCGGGTCTCCGCCTCAATTCCGAGAGGCGAAAGGCGCTTGTCCACATCCTTCGCCAGCTCCGCAAGATTTGACGACGCCTCAATGCCAGCCCAGAAGACGCGCGGATGCCGTTCGTTTGGGAAAAATCCTACGCCGCGAAATTGTGCGTCCACCGGCGCGCCGAGGCGCACTTCGCGCAGCGCGGCTTCGATCTTTGCCGCGCGTTCGGCTGAAATCTCGCCGATAAATTTCAAGGTAACGTGAACTCCTTCAGGACGTACCCAGCGCGCACCGCGCGCCACGTCACGCAACCGAGCGATCATCTCACCAATGGCCTGCCGCACCTCGGATGGAATATCGAGCGCGACGAAGAGCCGCAAGCTTCATCCTTTGCCGCGTGCCGCATACAAAAAGTAGCGGCGCACCATATCGAGGGCCGCAACCGTGGCGTGGGTGCGAATCCGCTCGCGATCGCCTGGGAATCGAAATGCACGCTCCTTCGGCCCCTTCTCGTCTGCAAGCCCGATGTGCACGAGTCCCACGGGCTTCTCCGGCGTTCCGCCGCCCGGCCCGGCGATCCCGGTCACGCTTAATCCCAGCGATGCGCCGGTGCTCTTGCGAATCCCCTCGGCCAATGCCAGGGCCACCTCCGGGCTTACCGCGCCCTTCGATTCGATGATCTCCGCGGGCACGCGCGTCCACGCCGTTTTCAAGTCGTTGCTGTAGCAAACCACGCCGCCGAGAAAATAAGTTGAGCTGCCCGAAATACTGGTGAGCCTTGCCGCGATCATTCCCCCAGTGCAGCTCTCTGCCGTCGCGATTGTGGCGCGATGCTGCCGCAATTCATCGGCTACGACTTCTTCGATCGATTGCCCGGAAGTCGAATACAAATGTTCGCCGAGCGCCAGTTCGAAGCTCTTCACCAAATCGTCGAGAATTCTTTCCGCCGCAGCCGGATCGTCAGACCACACGCGCGGATGAATCTGAATCTCCCCGGGCGGCCCGGCAAGGATCGTATGTTCCGCCTCGGCGTATTTCTTATAAACACTTACCACGCGATGATCGGCATCGGATTCCGACAGTCCAGTCACGCGCAGATCGCGAGTGTACAGGCGTCGATTTGGAGCGTGGCGGGCGAGACGCGAACGCACCTCATGCTCGAACATGGCCTTCAATTCGTTCGGCGGCCCAGGCAACAAAATTAAATAGCGGCCGTTGGTTTCCAGCCACAATCCCGGAGCCGTGCCCCGCGGATTTTCGAGCACATCGGCGCCTTCGGGGACCATGGCCTGCCGCAAATTCGTTTCCGGCATCACGCGTCCGAATTTGCGAAAGCGTTCCTGAATGCCGCGGACGATTTCTTCGTTGCGGTGCAGCTTCCGACCAAGAAGGTCAGCGACGACGTCACGGGTTAAATCATCTTCTGTTGGCCCGAGGCCGCCGGAACATAGCACCACGTCAGCATGCGAGAGAGCGTATTCGAGCGCGGCGCGCAATTCCTGGCGATGATCTCCGACTACGGTCTTGCGCATCACGCGAATGCCCAGCTGATTCAACTCGTCAGTCAGGAAAAGGGAATTTGTATCGAGGCGATACGGTGTGAGTAGTTCGGAGCCAACAGCGATGATTTCCGCGTTCATGCGGCCGGGTTATCCGTAGAGCGGCAAGCCTTCAACGTCCCAGTCCACCGTGTAGAGTACGTTGGTTGTGGCTACAATCGCGCGGCAATTGGGCAGCAGCGCGAGGCCGACGATTCCGTTGCCGCTCATGACCACGTCCGCTTTGGCCTGCGCGTTCAGGCGCACGACGCCGCGATGGCCGGCGAGCGATGCGGCGACGTACAGATTGCCTTTGCGATCGAAAGCCAATCCCTGCGGGCGGCCAAGACCGCGATAAAAGACATTTACTTCGCCATTCGGAGTGATGCGGTAAACGCGATCGAAGCTCGAAGTTGTTGGGCCTGTGACGTACAGATCTCCGTTCGGGCCGAAGGCGAGATGATAGGCCGCGACGGAAGGCTCCAACGTGGCGAATACGAAGATTTCGCGCTCGGGGCTGATTTTGAAAATCGTGCCGCTACGATCACCGACGTAGAGGCTGCCCTGAATATCAAACGCCAGCCCCGTGGCGATTCCCATTCCTTCCATCCACTGCATGGAGCGGCCATCGGGAGAAATGCGATGGATCGTGCCGTCGTTGCGGCAGGAAACGTAGAGCATGCCCTCGCTGTCAAGAGCGAGGCCCGTGGGGTTCATCAATTCGGTGACGAAGGGCTTCACCGCGTGGCCCGATGTTACTTTGTAGAGCGAGACCGGAACCTTTTGCCCGCGTTGCCCGCTGAAAGTTACATAAATATTTCCCGCCGAATCCACTGCAGGATTTGAAACAGCGTGGAGATTGTCAGCAATCTGTACGCCCAGTGAAACGGGGTAAGGCTGGCTTTCCGCAGAGCCGAGCTTGATGCGGACCGCGCCGCCGGCGGCGCCCTCGGGAACGCGCGCGATTAAATACGTTTCTGCGGCCATGATGAGATTCGCTTCGGCAGTGCCGAAGCGTACTTCTGGCCGATGGTGATTTCTGCCGCCGAAACCGCTGCCCGAAATGGTGACTTCGCCGCCGGGTATTGCAGCCGCGGGTTTCACTTGCTCGATTCGAGGGTTCCCTGGCACCTTTGGTTCGTTCCTTTAACTCTGATGCTGGTCGCGGTGTGCGAAGACTCCGAAATCACGCTGCGGCCGAATGCCCGCCGGCGGAGAGGGGGATTGCGATTGACTAAAGCCCCAACGACCGCGCGATCCAGAGCCCCGCAGCTGCGTAAATCGCGGCGAGCCAGTCGTCTGCCATGATTCCCCACCCGCCGGGCAGCGACTCCGCTTGGCGCACCGGAAACGGCTTCCAAATGTCGAAGCTGCGAAAAAGTATAAAGCCCAGCAGCAAATATTTCCAGTTGAGCGGGACACCGGCACCGACGTCTGCCATGAACCATCGCGTTTCGCCGCCGGCCGAGTGCGAGACGATCAAATGGATGCTTCCGAGCAGAAGTGCCAGCCATTGCCCTGAAACTTCGTCGATCACCACGAACTGCGGATCTTTCTTTCCGCAATCATTTGCAACGCGTCCCGCAGCCCACACGCCGATCGCCGAGAGTAGTACAAAGAGGGCCCGGCCGATTATTTCGGAGCTAATTAGCCAATCGCCCGGAATGATCCAGTCATTGCGGATGGCGATTATTGCAGCAAGCGCAAGGCCCGCCAGCGAACCCCAGGTACCTGGCGCGAACGGAAGATATCCCAAGCCGAGCGAAGTGGCGATGAGATATGCGAAGCGCGGCTTTCGCGGCGGGGGAGCCGCAGCGGCTGGATCAGTTTCTGGTTTCATCGGAATCGGTCGGCTGGGAATCGTCCGGACCGTCTTCGTCGAACACCGGTTCGCTCACCACATATTTTTCGCTGGCCCAATTGCCAAGGTCGAGTGTACGGCAGCGCTCGCTGCAGAAGGGGAAATCAGCATCGGTCTCCGAGTCGGTGGGCTTGCCGCAGATTGGACATGCGCGCTTCATCGTCAGTTACGCGGAGCCGGAGAACCTTCAGCGGGCAAGCGCCGGCGATATCGAGACTAAATTGCTTCGCAGTTCGCCTGGAGCTAACGGGCGTGGCGCCGGCTGCTGCCCGAATTCGATCACGCGTCCCAGCAGGTCGTAATCCTGGGTTCCGGTGATTTCGATGGTTGCCATCGTGCCTGGCGCAGGCAGTTCCGATGCGTCGTTCACGCCTGCGATTTCGGTGACAAAGATTTTTCCGTCGATTTCCGGAGCCATTCCTTCGAGGCGCGCTTCCCAGATCAGGTCTGTATCTTTGGATGGCCCTTCGAGCATTGCCTGAAGGCGCTTCCCGCTGAGTGCGTGCAGTTTTCGTCGCGATATCTTCTGCTGTATCGCCATGAGCGTGCCGCGCCGCTCAGCAATCGTCTCCGCGTCCACTTTTCCGTCGAGGTGATAGCTCCGGGAAGTGTCTTCATCCGAATAAGCGAAGACGCCCAGCCAGTCAAATTGTGCATCGCGCACGAAATCACAAAGAATCTTGAAATCCTGTTGTGTCTCGCCCGGGAAGCCGACGATGAAGGAAGTGCGAAGCGAAACATCCGGCACGGTGCGGCGGATGCGATCGAGCAGCTTGAGAAATGCACCGCCGTGCGAGCCTCGTTTCATGCGTGCGAGGACATTTTTGCTCGCGTGTTGGAGGGGAATATCCATATATTTTGTCAGGCGCGGGTGCGCGGCAATCGTCTCCAGCAGACGCGGCGTGATGCGATTCGGATAGCAATAGAGGAAGCGAATCCAATGCAGTCCGTCGATTTCAGCAAGGCGCTCGAGCAGCAGCGGCAAGCCATCCCGGAGGCCGAGGTCTTCTCCGTAGAAAGTAGTGTCCTGCCCAATCAGCGAGATTTCGCGCACGCCCATCTCCGCCAGATTTTCGGCTTCGCGCACGACGGACTCGAACCGGCGGCTGCGGAATTTGCCGCGCAGCTGCGGGATCACGCAGAAAGTGCAGGGATGATCGCAGCCTTCGTTGATCTTGATATAGGCGGTATGGCGCGGAGTGGCGAGAATGCGCGGGGTCAAATCGTGATAGAGAAAAGTCGGCGGCTCGGCGGGCAGGACTTTCAGCTCGCCTTCACAGGCTTCCAGAATGCGCTCGACTTCGCCAGTGCCGACGACCGCGTCAACTTCGGGTATCTGCTCGAGGATTTGATCGCGAAAACGCTCGACCATGCAGCCTGCAACGACTAGCTTTTTGGCGCGGCCAAATTTCTTGTGCTCGGCCATCTCGAGAATTGATTGCACGGATTCCTGCTGGGCCGGAGCGATGAACGAACAGGTGTTTACAACGAGCACATCGGCCTCATCGGCGCGCGGAGTGATTTCATAACCGCCGCGGGCGAGAATGCCCATCATCACCTCGCTATCGACGAGGTTTTTCGGGCAACCAAGGCTGACAAATCCAACTTTAGGCATGTGCGCGTGGTGTCTTTGCGAGTGCTAAAACAAACAGTTTAGCACATGCGGCTAGGGCAGCCGGGTCAGTAGTACCGGCGCTACTTGCGGCGCAGCATTTCTTTCATCCTGGCCAATAGGGAAGACATCTCACTGGCTTTCGCCGGATGCGCTCCGAATCGCGCGGATTGGTAAAGCTCGGTGAGTTGAACGACGTGCGGTGAATGTTGCCCTTCGGGAATTGCCGCGGCGAATTCGAGCGGCGTCTGCGCCGGCGATTTGCGCCAGCCACGGCGCTCGAGCAACTTCAGCATTTCACGGTATTGCAGTGCCGCTAATTCCGGCGGCAGCGTCCCTTTTCTGTGCACGCGCAAACTCCAGCGCGCTTGCAGATATCCGCCGATGGCGCGGCCGCGCAACGCCACGAGCACGGCAAGAAGCAGCGCCAGAATCACGGGCAGCGAATAGCGCGAATGTTCCGCGCGCCGATCGAGCGCCAGCAAATACGCCAGCGCCTGGCGCCGCTTCTCCTGGAAATAAGTCTTCAGCCGCGCAATCCACGCCTGCGAATTGCGCTGCACATTTTGCGCCAGCGAAAGTTGATGGCCGAAATCGTAGCTCACCACCCATTCGTTCCAGTTGTATTGAAACCAATCCCAATACAGAGCCATGCGCGCAAGCAGGCCGTGGGGCGTGGCGTTGCCGGGGGGCGTGGGGTCGAAAGTGATCCAGCCATAACGTGGGAAATAAGCTTCGACCCACGCGTGGGCATCGCTAGCGCGGATAATGTAATCGCCGCCGACGTCGTTGTATTCGCCGGGAAGAAATCCGGTGATGAAGCGCGAGGGAATGCCCTCGGCGCGCAGCATCACTGCCATCGCCGATGCGAAATATTCGCAATGGCCGGCGCGCTTCTGCAGCAAGAAATAAGGGAGCGGATCGACACCGGGCGGCGTGTTGATGTCGAGAGTGTAGGCGTAGCCGGTTCGGAGGAATCGCTCGATGGAGGCGGCTTTATCGTAGGGATTCTTGTCGCGCGTAGTGACTTCATCGGCCAGGCGCTGAATGCGCGGGTCCAACTGCTTGGGTAATTGCAAATAAAATGTGCGAATTTCGTCGGGATAGTCCATCGATGCGGCACGAAGTTTCGCGGGCGGAACGATGGGCACGTGCGAAATTCCTTCGTAGCGCAGGCGGATTTCGTTTCGCGCGGGGTTGGTCAGCGTGCCGGTGGCGTCGATCATCAGAAATTGCGAGCGCTGCGGGCTGCCGGCGCGCTCGACGCCGGGACTGAAGAATCCACGCAGCTCGACCACGCGCGGCGCGACGAAGATCGCATCGGTGGCAATCGGCTCCATCAGCACGGAGTACGACAAAGTTGCGTATTCTCCCGGAGCCAGCGCCGGATTACCCAGAAAATATTCGCCGGCCGACGTGGGAATCAGCGCGACGTGCTCCGCGGGCGGCTTGTACCAGCGCCGGCCATCGAAACTGGTGAGCGCGATGCCGCGCCAGTGCATATCGGCTGCGCGCGCGGGTTCTCCGTCCACATGCACGCGCATCACTACCGCAGAACTTTTTTTGATTTCGCCGATTTGATCGAGCGTGACGTTGTCGGTGAAGCCGGTCATCAACGAAGGCCGTAGGCTGAGCGCACTGAGATAGCCGGTTGTGAATCGCGGAATCATGAAAAAAATCACGGTGCCAACCAGGAGTGCGCTGATGGCCACCAACAGCGACGTCAGCGCTATGGCGCGATGAAGGCGATTCGCGGCGGGGCTTTCCGGATCGAGCGGCGGCGTGATGGCGCCTGTGGCGCTGCGGCGGATCTCCAGGCCTATAAACGTCGAGACGGAAATCAACAGAAACGCGCCGAGCGCGACGAGGAATGCAGTGTCCACCGTCAGAATGGCCGATGCCAACATACATGTGACTGCCAACATGGCGAGGAAAAGTTGATCGCGATGCGAGCGCGCGGAAAGCAGGCGCACCAAGGTCGCGAAGATGAGCAAATGGATTGCGGCGAGCAAGCCTGCATAGAGCGTGGGATTGGGCGCATCGGATGCCAGATTGCGCGAGAAGAACCACAAATCCAGTGGGAAGAAAAGCAGGTAGGCGAGCACGAGCGCGGTCGAAGTGCGTTGCGAAAGCTCAGGACCTTGACGCCTAAAAACGCGCACGCCTTTCCACAGCAGCGCAATCAAAGGCAGCGCTGTCGAGATCGGATCGAGCTTCCCGGTGGCGATTACGGCTACGAGTCCCGTCACTACGAGCAGGAAGAGCGAGACGTCGAAGTAACGCTCGATGGCGGGGAACGAGACGGCCTCAACTTGCGCATGCGAATTCATGGCAAATTTTCATTTTAGCATCCGAGGGAATCCGCGCGCGGGCGTGGAGCCAAGTCGCTAACGCGGGCGGCGCCAGTAGCGATGTCGGGCCCTACGAATGATGCTGCGCACGATCGAGAAGCTCGATGACGTGGAGGACTTCTTGATTCGTCTTGTGCATCGCGGCTCCGGCGCGAAGTTGCAGGATGCATCCGGGATTCGCGGTCACGATTGCCGTGGCTCCTGTTGCCTTCGCATTTGCCATTTTCTCCGCCAGCAAATCCATCGAGGCTTCCGTCTGCGTCACGTTGTAAACGCCAGCGGAACCGCAGCATTGATCGGCGCGCGCCATCTCGACGATGTGTGCGCCCGGAATTGCGCGAAGGAGGCGCCGGGGAGCGTCGCGGATTTTTTGTCCGTGCGCCAGATGGCAGGAATCCTGAATCGTCACGCGCTGTGGAAGTTCGCGCATGGCTGCGACGAGACCCAGTTGATCGAGGAATTCCGTTACGTCTCGCACGCTCGATGAAAATCGCGCGGCATCTCTCCCGGTCTCAGAGCCAGCGTCGAAAAGATGAGAATACTCTTTGAGCGTCGAGCCGCATCCGGCGGCGTTGGTCACGATTGCATCTACGCCGTGCCCCGCAAACGCCCGAAAATTCTTCTGCGCAAGTCCGCGCGAGATGTCGCGCATTCCGGCGTGGGCCGCCAGCGCTCCGCAGCAGACCTGCTCCGCCGGCACGACGACTTCACAGCCGTTTGCCTGCAACACCCGAATCGTTGCGTCATTCAACGCCGTGAAGGTCACTCGTGCGATGCAGCCGGCGAAAAAGGCAACCCGAGCGCGGCGTTTTCCGATGGCTGGAAAAGTCTGGCCCACGCTGGCATCAAAGAAATGGCGGTCGATGCTGGGAAACAGTTCGATTCGCTCTTGCATGCCAAACAACCGCCCGGCCTGCGAAACTCGCACGGCCGCGACGATGCCGGAAATCTGCGCGAGGCGCACCGCGCGCGCCAACAATCGTATTCGCCCCGGATGCGGTAGCAGCCAGCGATAAACGAATTCGCGCGCCATTCGCGATGGCCAGGATCGCCGGTATTTCTGCTCGATCTGCGCGCGGGCCAACTCGATCAGTTTTCCGTACTCGACGCCCGACGGGCAGGAGGTCTCGCATGCGCGGCAATCCAGGCAGCGATCCATGTGCGTCACAAACGCATCGCCCACTTCGAAGCGGCCCTGATCCACAAGCGCCATCTGCCGAATGCGCCCACGCGGCGAATCCGCTTCTTTGCCCCAAAGCCGGTATGTGGGACAGTGATCGAGACAAAGCCCACAGTGCACGCAGCGTGAGTAATCTTCGTACACCGGGCGATCGATCGCCGTGAATCCGCTGAGCGTCTCGCGGAATTCCTCTTGCGCATCTGGAAGTGGCGTCGCCGACGTGGAAGTCACGATCTTAGAGTCCCCCGACGAATCGCCCTGGTGCGAGAACTCTTTGTGGGTCAAAAATCGTCTTGAGCTTGGCCATTTGCGGGAAATCGGGGCGCGGCCGGCCCCAGATAGGAAGAGAAGTCTTCCATTCGCTGGGACACCACGGAATCGTGGCATGCCCCTCGAGAGAGGCGATTGCGGCCATTGCGCTTTCGGCGATGATCGCGGTGCGGTCCCGCGCGTCTTCATCTTTGTTCGCGGAGAGAAGCACGAAATAGATCACGCCGCAGCCGCGCGCCATAGTTGCCCAGCGCATTCCATTTTCGTCCGCAACGCGTTCCAATCGCGCCACGGCCTCATTCATCCTGTGGGGAAGTACGCCAATTTTAAGAATCGTTGTTGCCGGCGAAGACTCGAGCGCAATCGGCACAAACTCGCGCTTTCTTCCAAAAGCTCCTGCCACCATCGCTTGCGCCAGCACTGTGGCGGCCGCGGCAGCGCACTTTTCCGCCATGGCTCGCAAATCTCGCTCGTACCGCGCCAGCACCGACTCTGTTCCGGCAAATCCTGAAGTGAACGCCCACTGTTTTCGTGATAGGACGCCAGTCGCGAATGGTTTTTGTTCGAGGCGCGCGGCGCTGGGGCTTTCGAATAAATCAGTTGCCTCGGGGCTGAGAATCTCCATCGTGAGAGGCGCGAGGGGCGATTCCCCAACGCGATCGCGCAGCGCGAATGCGCCTTCCGCATTCTCGAATAGCGCCACAAAGGCGCGGCTCTCAGCCGGTAACGGGAACGTTCGTAGATTAATTTTCGTAATAATCCCGAGCGTCCCCAGCGCACCGATCATCAGTTTGTGTAGATCGTATCCAGTTACATTTTTAACCACGCGCCCGCCGCTCTTCCCTGCGACACCCTCGCCGGTCACAAATTCCATTCCGAGTATGAAATCACGCGCCGTCCCGAACAGTTGCCGTAGCGGCGAGTCCACCCCCGAGGCGATGGTTCCTCCGACGGTTGTCTGATGGAAGCAGGGAACTGCAAGAGGAAGAAACTGGCGATGCTCGGCGAGGACGGATTGCAATTTCGCGAGCCCGCAGCCCGCTTCGACGCCCAGCGTAAGATCGCCGGGATCGTAGGCAGCGACTCGATCGAGTCGCGTCATATCCACGGCGAGGTCGTATCGCTCCGGCGGCATTCCCATTCCCAATTTCGTTCGCGCGCCGCAGGGTACGACAGCGAGATGATCCGCGACGGCCGTACGCACAAGTTCCGCGACTTCTTCGGCGGAACCAGGGCGCGCAACGCAATCTGGCGTAATCCCCCCAATCGCGTAGCCTGCCAATACGGCGGAGTCGAACGACAAGTTCTGTTCGCCGACGATATCCGCCAGCCGCGCGCCAGCAATTTTCGCCGGCGCGCTCATCCGCTCACCGAACCCGCAATCGGCAGCGGTCTGACGCGCGTTTCGCCGCAACCTTTGCCCGTGGGGAAAATCTTCCCCGGATTCAAGATTCCCGCGGGATTAAAGACATCGCGCACACTCCGCATCAAAGCCAGCTCAGCTTCGTTAAACTGCAGCGGCATCAACCGGTCCTTCTCCATGCCCACGCCGTGCTCTCCGGTAATCGAGCCGCCCACCGCGATGCAATGATGAATAATTTCGTCCGCGGTGTTGACGGCGCGCTGAAACTGCCCCGGGTCCCGCGCATCGAACAAAATGATCGGATGCAAGTTTCCATCACCCGCGTGAAAAATATTTCCGATCGCGAATCCATTTCGCTTCCCAATCTCGTCGATCCGCCGCAGAGTCTCTGGCAATTTTGTGCGCGGAATCACGCCATCCTGCACGTAGTAAGTTGGCGAAAGCCGTCCGACTGCGCCAAACGCGTTCTTGCGTCCTTTCCAGAGCAAATCGCGCTCGGCCGCGTCGCGCGCGATGCGTACCTCTCGTGCACGATGCAAGTTGCAGACTTCGGCGACATCATGTTTCTGAGCTTCGACTACCTCGCGCAAACCATCGACTTCAATCAACAGCACCGCGGCGCTATCGAGCGGGAAACCCGCGTGCACGTATGCCTCAACGGCGCGCAGGGTCCATCCATCGAGCATTTCGCACGCGGCAGGCGTGATTCCGCGCGCGGTGATGTCAACCACGGTTTCAGTAGCGTCATCCGCCGAATCAAAAACTGCGAGCAATGTCTTCACGTCTTCAGGCAACGGTGTAAGTTTCACGGTAATTTCGGTCACCAGCGCAAGCGTTCCTTCCGAGCCGACGAACAGTCCTGTCAAATCGTATCCCGGTGGATCCACAGCCGCTGCCCCGAAGTTCATGAGTTCGCCTGTCGGCATAACCACCTGCAGTCCCAATACGTGATTTGTGGTCACGCCATACGCCAGCGTGTGTGGTCCGCCGGAATTCTCCGCGACATTACCGCCAATCGTACAAGCCTTCTGGCTCGATGGATCGGGAGCGAAATGCAGCCCCGCGTGTTGCACGGCGCGGCTCAATTCCAGATTCACCACGCCCGGTTGCACGACGGCCCTGCGGTTCTCGATGTCAATTTCAAGAATGCGATTCATTCGCGAAAATACCGCCAGCACGCCGCCTTCGCGTGCCAGCGCCCCGCCCGAAAGTCCCGTGCCTGCTCCGCGTCCAACGATCGGCGTCTTGAATTGATTGGCCAAATGGACGATTTCGACGACGTCGGCAGTTGAGCGCGGGAAAACTACACACTGCGGCCGAGCCACTTCCACTGACCCGTCATACTCGTAGAGCAGGAGATCCTCGCGCGAAGACAGCACCGCGTCGCGGCCGAGAAGCCGTTCCAGCGCGCGCAGCAATTCGGGATTCAGTTGCAGCAAGTCTGCCTCATGTCTTCGGCCACTATAGTCGCGCGCTCCGAGCCGCGTCAACGCGCTTACCCGGCCGCCATCCCGCTTGAGAAGCTCAGTCGCGTCCAATTCGTGTATGCTAATCGCGCGCCGCGGCATACCTGCGGCCTGACGGAGCGTCGCATGTCTCGACCCAAAGTGCTCGTCACGCACGGGTTGTTCGAAGCTGCACGCCACATCCTCGATGAAAAATTCGAGACGGACTACTGGACCGCCGAAGACCACATTCCGCGCGAGGAACTGCTGAAGCGCGTCGCTGATAAAGATGCTCTAGTCTGCCTGCTCACCGAAAAAGTGAACGAAGAACTGCTATCCGCCGCGCCGCGGCTTCGTATTGCGGCCACCGTGTCGGTCGGTTTCGATAATCTTGACGTTCCTGCCTGCACGCGGCACAAAGTGGCCGCCACGAACACGCCGGGAGTCCTCGACGACACCACTGCCGATACTGCCTGGCTGATCATGATGGCCGTCGCGCGCCGCCTCTCGGAGGCCGAGGCTTGGTTGCGCGCTGGAACCTGGCCCGGATGGGATCTCGATCAACTTTGCGGCGCAGACATTTGGGGGAAAACGCTGGGCATCGTCGGATTCGGGCGCATCGGGCGCGAAATGGCACGCCGAGCCAAAGGATTTCGCATGCGAACGCTTTATCACGACACGATGCGGGTCGGCACCGAGATCGAATCCAAATTCGCCGCGGAATTTGTCAGTTTCGATCGCTTGCTCCTGGAGTCGGATTTCATCACGCTGCATGTGCCGCTGCTTCCTGCCACGCGCCACCTGATGAACGCCCAAACGCTTGCGAAAATGAAGCGCACCGCTTTTCTAGTGAATACTTCGCGCGGCCCCGTTGTGGACGAAGCTGCGCTTGCCGAAGCATTGCAAGCCGGAAAAATCGCCGGCGCCGCGCTGGATGTATTCGAGTTCGAGCCGACAGTCACGCCTGCGCTACTCGCGCAGAAGAATGTCGTCCTCACGCCGCATATCGGAAGCGGCTCGCTCGAGACGCGCACAAAAATGGCGGTGACCGCCGCGGACAACGTCGTCGCGCTATTCGAGGGGCGCCGGCCTCCAACGATACTCAATCCCGAAGTGCTGGGCGCGCATCACGCGGGCCAGTCCTGAGCCGTTCGCGCGGAATGCATCGTGAAAGAGATCGCACAACGCATCTTCCGCTCTACCCTGGCGGCTATTAACATTCCCGAAACGATTGAGTGCAAGCTCGACCCGCGCGGCTCGACGCTCTGCGTCAATGGCGCGCGAGTTGAGCTCCGCGATTATCAGGAAATCCTGCCGATTGCCTATGGCAAGGCGTCGCTGGCCATGGCCGAGGGCCTAGATCGCATCATTCCGCCACAACTCCGCGCGCGCGGGATCTTGGTTGTTCCTTCGCCTCCGAAGCACGCTCCGCAAAACTGGGACCTATTCATCGGCGGGCATCCGATACCCAACGAGCAAAGCTTCGCTGCCGGACGCGCAATTCTCGAACGCCTGCAGCGCACCAACGCTCGCTCTCTCGTTTTCTTCCTGCTTTCCGGCGGAGGCTCGACGCTCGTCGAGCAGCCTCTCGATCCTCGCGTCTCGCTCGCCGATTTTCAGCAGCTTCACCGTGCTCTCGTGACCTGCGGCGCGCCCATCGAAGAAATCAATGTGATTCGCCGTCATCTATCTGCGACGAAGGGCGGCCGGCTGGCTCTCGCAGCACCGGACGCCACGAAAATCACTCTGGCGGTTACCGATGTGCCCGAAGGACACGAGTCCGCACTCGCTTCTGGCCCAACTCTTCCCGATCCTTCGACCGCAGCCGACGCGCAGCGAATCGCTCACACATACAATCTCGTTGCTCAACTTCCCGCTAGTCTGCGCGCCGCGTTTGAAAATAACACCCTTGCCGAGACTCCCAAGCCGGGCAATCCAGCCTTCGCGCGCGCGCACTTCGTCCTTCTTCTCGGCATGCACGATCTTTTTCACCACGCGCACCAGGCCGCGGAGGCCGAGGGCTTTCTCTGCATCTGCGACGATTCCTGCGACAACTGGCCCATAGATCGCGCCGCCGATTATCTCTTGAACCAGCTCGAAGTTTTTCAGAAGGAGCAGCAGGGCAGGCCTGTCGCCGTGCTCGCCGATGGTGAAGTCTCGAGCCCGGTGACGGGAAGCGGTACCGGTGGCAGGAATTCTGCGTTCGTTCTGGCGTGCGCGAAAAAGATTGCAGGAAAAAAGATTGCAGTGCTAAGCGCCGGAACCGACGGAATAGACGGCAACAGTCCGGCAGCGGGGGCGGTGGCCGACGGCGAAACTCTAGCGCGCGCCCATGCTAAGAATATTGATCCCGATGATTATTATCGCCGCAGCGACGCGCACTCTTTTTTCGCAGTGCTAGGAGGCGCCGTAATCACAGGTCCAACCGGCAATAATCTCCGCGACCTAAGAATTCTCCTGGCTGACTAATCCGTGGCCTTTTGTAGCGCCGGCCCTTAAGGCCGGCACGGGCAGGGCGCTAAAAATACCGCGCCGTATCATCCTCGCGCTTACTTCTTTGTTCCCTTAATCTCTTCTTCGATTTTCTCCAACCTCCCATTCATTTCATCCAATCGCCGTTCCATTTTTTCGAGCTCCTTCATCATTGCAGCGTTGTCGCCCCCCTCCGATGCTTCCGCGGGTTCGCCCGGCCCATGACGCGCCGATTCGCCGCCTTTCTCCCCCGCCGCCTGCGCCCGCAGCGCTTCGATCTGCCCCTTGGTGATCGAGGAGAGCCCAAAAAACAGTTTTCCGCTCTTCAGGAAATTCTCCAAGGCCGGAATCGCGTCCGGATCACCATGCCGACCTATCGCGAACACCGTCGCATATTTCGAAATGCGCGGCTCTTCGAGATACCCAACCAGAGCGCGTGTCACATCCTTGTTGCCTTTGCCGACTGAGCCCAAACCTCCGATTGCTGCTGTCCGCAGTTCAATTGGCTTTCCTGGTGCCGACCACGCCAACAAAATCGGCACCGCGCGGTCGTCTCCGAGCGTGCCCAAGGCGCGCAAAGCCGCCCGCCGCGTCGTGTCATCCGGTGAATCCTTCTGCACCGCGGCGCTCAGCACATCGAACGCATTCGCAGTCTTTAATTGCGCCAAGGCTTGCATCGCCGCGTTTTGCACACGATACGCCGCATCGTCACTGGCGATTTTCTCTAGTTTTCCGCCCAGCGCTGCGTCGGTTTTGAAATTGGCGAGCTGCGCCACGGCCACATCGCGAACCCACGGCTTCTCGTTGCTGAGCGCGCCCTCGATTTGTTTCTCCGCGCCGGCATCACCGATTTTTCCCAGCGCACGCAGCGCTTCCACGCGCACGCCCCAAAACACATCGCTCCGCGCCGCCTCTCCCAGCGCCGCAATCACATCCTCGTTTCCTTTCACTTCTCCCAGAGCTTTCGCGGCATCCGCGCGATCCGGCACCGTCTCCGCGTGCTTCAATTGGTATATCAGCGCCGCAGGCTCCCGCTTGAACTCCACGCTCTTCAGGACTTGATTGCCCTTGTCGAAAATGATCATCAAGGGCGGCCCGTCCACAGCCAAAGAAAAAATCTCCTCATCCTTGCTCACGTCGATCGGGAAAGTCTTCATGCCGCTCTTCGTCGCGATCTCTACTTCGATTGGCACGTGGAACAACGGCACCAGGCCCTCCACCTTCTGCGTCTGCTTCACTTGCAAGTGCACAGAATCAACCAAATCATCCCACTTTGCCGACACTTCGAATTTCGGCGCTCCCGCCCGGAAAATCCACTGCTGGAAGAATTCATCCACGTTCACCGACGATCTCTTGCTCAATCGCCTTTGATCAAATCTGCAGTCACCACGTTTTTCCCGCGATTCACTTCCAGGTAATGGTGCAGTCCCGCGAAGAAATCTGCGTCTCCCAGTTTCTCCCGCAGCATCTTCAGTACCAGCCCGCCCTTGGTATAAATGTTCCCTTCCAGCTCCAGATCCTGGTCGGATTGCCGCGTGACGATAGGCACGCCGAAAAGTCTCTTCTGATTCATCCAGCGGTTCCCATCCGTCCAGAATTCGTAATCCGCGTCGTCCTTCCCGAATTGCTTCTCCATCCAGTAATGCTCGAAATAAGTCGCGAAGCCCTCGTTCAGCCAAATATTTGCCCAATCCTTGCAGGTCACCAGATCGCCAAACCACTGGTGCGCCAGTTCGTGCGAATCGAGATCGTCGCTGCCATAGAGCATCTCGCCCGCAAGTTTCGGATGCACAAGCCCGCGCACGGTGAGTGTGGTTGCGCTGGTATTCTCCATTCCGCCGACGATGAAATCATCCACGGAAGTCTGCGCGTACTTGGCCCACGGATAGCGCACGTCCAGCGCGTCCGAAAACGCATCGAGCATTCCCTTCGTGCGCAAAAAAGTCGTGTCGATCTGGAATTCCTGTCCCTTAGGCACCGCGTATTCCACCGGCATCCCGCGCCACGATTCCTTCTTCTCCACGAATTCGCCCGCCACCACCGAAATCAAATACGTCGAAAGCGGCTCCGTCTGCTTCCAGTCCCACGTTTTCGATCCGTCCGCTTCCGTCTTGATCCCTGCAAGCTTGCCGTTCGACACCGTCCACCAATCAGCCGGCACAGTCAGAAGCATCTCCGAAGCCGTCCGGTCATTGGGATAGTCGTAGATCGGAATGTAGTAGCGTGTATCCTCCGATTCTCCCTGCGACCAAATTTCTTTCGGTTGGTTGGGATAATTTTTGTCCGGCAAAATAAAATACAGGCCCTTCGCTGGCTGCCCGGAATAGTGAATCGTCACTTCGTAGTGCTCGCCCTTGCGCACCTTTTGCGGCAGCGAGACCAGCAGAGCGTCCGGCTTTACCTCAAACTTAGCCGCGTTCCGGTTTAACGTGACGCTCTCGATCGCCAGTCCCACCGAATCAAATCGCAGCTCGCTGGTTCCATCGCGCAGAAGTTTCAGGCTCTCAGTGGCCTCCCCCATGATCTTCCGCTGCTCGATATCGAATCGCAGGTGCGTCCTGACATTCTGCAAGTCGTAATCCCGCGAGCGTGCATAGGGATCATCGTCCTTGGCAAAACTTAAGCTCCCGAACGAAAACACCGCCAAAATCGCCGCAACAATCCCAGCCGCAATCGCCCCATGCTTGCGCATCGCATTCATCCCCAATCTCGCCTCCGTTAATTGCCAGTATTTTTGACTAGTCCAATGATCCGCGCCTCAATAAGAAGGTTGTCGTCCTGAGGCCGTTGTCTGGCCGAAGTGCTTGCCCTGAGTCCCTCGAAGGGATCTAAGCGTCCAACACACCCGACACGTCACGCCTACAACAAACTCCGTACCCAACCGCCATCCACGGCAATCGTAGTCCCGTTCAGATAACTCGCTCGCTCCGAAGCCAAGAACGCCACGGCCGCTGCAAACTCCTCCGGCCGGCCCGCCCGCCGCGCCGGCACCGAGGCGCTCAACTGCTCCAGCACTTTCTCCTTCGGCACGCCCAAATCCGCCGCCCTCTTCGCCGTCAATTCTTCCAGCCGGTCCGTTAGCGTATAGCCTGGAGCCACACAGTTCACCGTAATTCCATCCGCGCCAAACTCATTAGCCAAGGTGCGCGCCAATCCGGTAACTGCCGCGCGAATCGAGTTCGACAAAATCAATCCATCGACGGGCTGCTTCACGGACATCGAAGTAATCGCAATCAGTCGCCCCCATTTCCTTCGTTGCATCCCCGGCAAAACCTCGCGCGCAAAATAAATTGCGCTCATCAAGGTCAGGTCCACCGCCGCTCGCCACTCCTCGATCGAAATCTCCAGGAATTTCTTGGAAGGCGGCCCGCCCGCGTTGGTCACACAAATATCCACGCGTCCAAATCGCTCCTGGACGGCCGCCACAAATTCTCGCACGTCCTGCTGCCGCGTAACGTCCATAGCCCGGCGCAGCACGATGCGCCCCGTTGCGGCCTCGATTGCATTCGCGGTCTTCTCCAATTCCGCTGCGCCGCGCGCGCAAATCGCAATCTCCGCCCCCTCGCGCGCCAATTCCTGCGCAACGGCCCGCCCCAACCCTTTGCTGGCGGCCGCCACAATCGCCACACGTCCGTTTAGCCCCAAATCCATCCCAATCCCCCATAGGGCCGCTTAAGCCGGCCCGCCGCTAGCGCGATATGCGCAGCGGAATGATTACGTGCGATGCATCGTCCACCGAATCCGCGCAATCGTCAATGCCGCCGCCCCGGTTCTTCTCCAATCACAATTGCTCCCAACCCGCCATTGGACTAATATGCGCCGCAAGGCACTCTTTCGGTGCCCGCCAAACATCCACCAGCTCGGTCCATTGATCGAACCGGAGGCCAAGATGAATCGCCTCGCCATCCGCATTACATTTGCCGCAATCGCAATCTTCCTAAGCGCATCCGCCGCGAGCGCCCAACTCGGCAAAACTGTCTCCGTCAATGCCGGCACACCCGAAGACAAAGCCTTGTCCGAAATCTATGCCGCTCCCGACGGTCCCGAAAAAATCGCTCTCCTCGACAAATTCATGTCCGACTTCGGCAAAGGCGATCTCGAACTCCTGGCCGATCAACTCTACGCCAGCAGCTACGCAGCGCAAAAGAATTACGCCAAGGCCTTCGAATACGGAGAGAAAGCCCTCAAACTCGATCCCGATAATCTTTCCACAGCCGTGACTTTGGTGCACGCTGCCGACGAGCAAGGCGATATCGCCAAGCTTTTCGAAGCGGCCGAGCGCGCCAACGGCATCGTCACGCGCTACAAAAACTCTCCGCCTCCCGCCGGCGCTTCAAAAGAAAGCTGGGATGAGCAAAAGCAGGGCATACTCCGCGGGGCGCAGGACGACGTTAACTACATTCAGAACGCCACCTTCAACGCCGCCTACAAACTCACCGATTCCAAATCCCGCGCGAGCTACATGGATCGCTTCGCAAAGGATTTTCCCGACTCGCCCTACGCCCTAAACGCCCGCGAGCAGGTGGCCTTCTCGGAAGAGCAAGCCCAGAATTTTCCGAAGATGATGGAAGCCGCGCAGGCCGTGCTCGCCGCCGATCCCAAGAATGTGGACATGCTCGTCCTCCTTGCCGACTACTGGAGCGAGAAAGGCCAGCAGCTCGAAAAAGCGGGCGACTACTCCCAGCGAGCCATCGATATTTTGGACAAACAACAGAAGCCGGAAGGCGCAGATGAAGCGCAATGGCAACAGCAGGTTTCAGTGCAGAAGGGCTTGGCTTATTCGGCGCTGGGCCAGGTGTACGTAAATGAAAGCTTCAATCCCCAAGCGGTGAATGCATTCAAACAAGCTGCCCCGCTGCTGAAATCCAATCCCGTAAGCTACGCCCGCAATCAATATCGCCTCGGCTTCACGCTGGCCAAAATGCAAAAAATCCCCGAAGCCAAAGCTGCACTCACAGAAGCCGCTTCAATCGACAGCCCCTACCGTGCACTGGCGCAGCAGACTTTGGCCAAAATAAGTAGCGGTGCCGCCACGCACACGGCAAAGAAATCGTCGTAATGTCCTTGCGGAGCGAGGCTTGTGCCGCGCGCGTATCGGTCGTCGATGATTAGGATTTGCTACGGATCGGGAAGAATTTCCGGCAGGCGCTACGCTATCCCATGACTACTCCTCATTCCCCGCGTCCTGTTCCCTTACTCTTCTTCAAACTCTCCCATCTGCATTGTCAAATATCTCTCATATCCTAATTCCTTGATTTGATGCACTTGAGCCTCGAGCCAATCCACATGGCTCTCCTCGTCCTTCAATAGCACCAAAAACAAATCCCGCGACCCGTTGTCCTTCTCCTCCACGGCAATCTGAATCGCCGTGTTGTAATCCTTCACTGCCGAAACTTCCAATTTCAAATCGCTCTCCAGCATTTCCCGCACATCTTTCCCCACACTCAACTCCAGCGGCTGCATCGAGGGCGTCCCATCCAGAAACAAAATTCGCTCCATCAAAGCCTCGGCATGCTTCATCTCGCCGATGGACTGCTTCTTGATGTATTCGGAAAGCCGCTCGTAGCCCCAGTTCTCGCACATCTCCGCGTGCAAAAAATACTGGTTGATGGCGGTCAATTCTTCCCGCAATGCCTTATTCAATTCCGCGAGTACTTTCGGTGAGCCTTTCATAGCGCGAAAGTATACCCGAACCACTCTCCAGCCGCACCGCCAATTCCCTGCGCCCTTGTAACGCCGGCAGCCTGCCGGCGTCTTTGATTTTCTACGGCGCCACCACCGCGCTGCCATCAGCGAAGTTGCGCGGGGATTCATGGCCGCCCTCCATGCAACTGTTCATAGACGGAATCGAAATCCACGACAACCGCGCCACACACCACTAAACACTCGTCCGTACGAACGCGGCGCCAGGGGGCACTGGCCACCGCGTTCGCTTCAGCGGTTTCGAGGTTTGGAAGTTTGGCGCAGATGGGCTGGTCGCCCCAATCGCAGGGCCATTTCGACAGTGCCGATTGCCAACTCCAGCTCGAGCGCGGCCCGCAAGATACTCACCAGCACGCGCTCGATCTCGGCAAGCAAAGCAAGCTGTCGTTTCAGTCGCTGGACTTCTCCGGCTGCTGGTACGGCTTGGTCGGATCAACAAGGTAGTCTTCCGCGTACCGGTCGTGATGCCGCACCCAAGCCATGGTGTGCTTCAAGCCTTCCTCATCGCGGCCCTTCGGCACGATATCGAGAAAGTTGTAAGTCCCAAGGAAAATATCCAGGCCGCGTGCATACGTCGAGTAGGTATGGAACACGTTTCCGGCCTCATCTTTGTAAAACACGCTGGCGCCAGGCCGCTCCTCGCTGGGGAACTCGGTCAGCTCATAGTTGTAATAAACCTTCGCAGCGCCTTCCTCGGCCTTCGCCTTAGACACTTGATAATCCGCATTGAAATCCGTGCCGTAAGACGAGACCCACTTGAAATTCCACCCCATGCGCTTCTTGAAGGCCTCGATTTCGGCCAGCGGCGCGCGCGAAATCACAACAAAGGAAACATCGCGGTGCGGCAGGTGAATCACCGGCCCTTCGAAATGATCGCCGAGAAAAGAGCAGCTTGGGCATCCCTCTTTCCAACCCGGGCCAAGCATGAAGTGATAGACAACAAGCTGGCTGCGCTTGCCGAACAAATCCGCAAGCGTCTCTTTGCCGTTCGGCCCATCGAACGTATATTTCTTCTCCACCTTTTCCCACGGCAACTCGCGTCGCCGCCGGCTGATTTCATCCCGCTGCTTGCTGAATTCCTTTTCCTTAGCTAACAACTCCTTCCGGGCTGCAACCCACTCGTCGTGTCCCACCACTGTGTGCTGCTGTAGCGCCATCTTGCTGCTAGCCATGCTGCATCTCCTTTGCTTGGATCTGACTGCGGAATTTTTGCGGAGTGAACCTTGCAAGAATTCGGCGGAAGATGATCGCGCTCAATCCGCCTGTGGACGCCACGCTTCCGGCCATCAGCATCGCGTTTCCGATACACGCTGGACACATCTGCGGCCTCCAAATCGCAACGGCGATTAACGCGACCCTTGACCCGCTGTTCGCGATGTCGAAGTCTCTGCGTGCTTACAAACGCGCTCGTTCATTGCGCTCCAGCCCCTCGTCATCGATTCCAACTGTTGATCCTGAATGAATCCCAGCGCCATATGCCGAAACGTGATCAACGTTCCACCTTCCACCTCGCTCAGCCGGTACTGCACGTTCGAAACGAACGGAAACGACGCAAACAGCGGCCCGCAGAATTCCAGCAGCGTAGGCTTCTTGATCGCCTGCACGTGCGCCCACAAATGTCCATTGCCATCCCCCAAATCGCGGTACCACCTTCCCCCGGGCCACGGCTCAATCTTCAACGGCATCGCCTTGCCCTCCAGCGTCATATTCTTCGGCCCAATTTCCTCGAGCAGCGCGGCGAAAGTCACATCGAGAGATGCGTTGACGCGAATCTCCTGGTTGATCGTCAACATCAGGTCTTCAATCCTGCTTGGCTTTGAGATCATCTTGCCTCCTTGAATTCGACTCCGTCTTTGCTCGGCTGGCCTCATCCTCGGCTCGGACTTTAATGCGATGCAGTTGGTTACTCCAGTGGCGCGCAAAGGTAGCCGTCCACTCGTGCAGCGGCCGGATGGCCTCGGCGTTGGTGCGATAGAGCTTTTGCCGGCCTTCGCGTCGTACGCGAACCAGCCCCACATTCCGCAATACGCGCAAATGCTTGGATATAGACGGCTGCTGCACGCCGAAGGCTGCCACGATATCCGAAACTGGGCGCTCTTGCCCGGTCAAATAAACCAGGATCGCCCGTCGGCGGGGCTCCGCGACGGCGTTGAACGCATCCGAGGTTGTTGCGGCGCGTGCCATGCGCGCACATTACATTCCTATATAGGAATATGTCAAGCACAAATCTCCCGCAGTATCGGCCAGAACTGCGCCCCGCTGGCTGCCGCAAGTCGCTCGCCGGCTCGACTTAACATGCTGTTAACATTGCCAGGCTAGAGTTCGTTTATTCGCTCTCCGACCCAGGGCGCTTCCGACCGACTAGCAGGCCGTCAACCATGAGCACCGGCAATCAGTCTAGCTTGTCAGAACTGATTCATCAGTTGAGTCAGCTCCACGCCGAGATGCTGAATCTCGAAGCCGAAAGCCGGCCTGACATATCCGAAATTCACCCCGAACATCGCGCCAGCGCCACAAATCTCCTCCACTATTTGGCGCTGCGACGCCACGACATTCGGACCCTGCAGGAGCGGCTCGCAGCGATGAGTCTCTCTTCCCTCGGCCGCACTGAATCGCATGTCCTTAGCGCGCTGAGCGGCGTAATAGACGTCTTGGAGCACCTTGCAGGCCAAGAGCAGACCACACGCGATGCCGACCCCGCGGCTATTGGCTTTGACGATGGACAAAATCTGTTGACGCGTAACACCGACGCGCTGCTGGGGCCGGCTCCCGAAGGGCGCAAAGTGCGCATCATGGTGACGATGCCATCCGAAGCCGCCACGGATTACGAACTCGTCCGCGACCTTCTACTCAACGGAATGAATTGCATGCGTATCAATTGTGCCCACGATGGACCCGCCCAGTGGTCCGGCATGATCGCCAACCTTCGCCGCGCCGAGCAAGAAACAGCTAAGGCGTGCCTCGTATGCATGGACGTCGCCGGTCCAAAACTGCGCACAGGCCCGATACAGGCCGGCCCGGCTGTTTTGAAATATCGTCCCAAACGGGATTCCTACGGTCGCGTGGAAATCCCCGCGCGAATCTGGCTCACACCGGAAGATAAGCCCGAGCCATCCCCAACTGCAGAAACTATCTCGATCTCGGTTCCGCGCGACTGGCTCGCGAACCTTCAGCCTGGCAATCGAGTTCGTTTTACCGATGCGCGCGGCGCGAGACGCTTCATGACCGTCACCGAAGTGTGCGGAGAGTCTCGCCGGGCGGAGGCGTCGCGCACGGCCTATCTCACGCCCGGTATGACCCTCGAAGTCAAAGCTGCACCAGGTTTGGCCGCCGACAACGACAGTTTTCGATTTGCCAAAGTCGGCCTGTTTCCGCCCACGCCGCAGACTTTGCGGCTTAAAAAGGGCGACGTTCTGGTCCTCACGCGTTCGCTCGAACCCGGCGAGCCGGCAAAATTGGCGGAGGATGGTCAAGTTTGCAGGGCGCACGTTGGCGTGACGCTCAGCGAATTCTTCGATTGTGTGCGTCCCGGCGAGCCTATCTGGTTCGACGATGGAAAAATCGGCGGGATCATCGCTGCTACTTCTCACGACCAGGCTGAAGTCGAGATCACCCACGCATCCGCATCTGGCGCGAAACTCGCCGCCGAAAAAGGGATCAATGTTCCGGAGACAAATCTGCGCATCCCTTCGCTGACTGCCGACGATCTGAAAACTCTCGAATTTATCGTGCAACACGCGGACATCGTCGGCTATTCATTCGTGCGCAGCGGTTCGGATGTCGCCGCCTTACAGGCCGAGCTGGCCAGGCTCGGAAACAGCGAAATCGGAATTATTTTGAAGATTGAGACGCAGAAGGGATTCTTAAACCTTCCGAGAATTCTACTCGTCGCCATGCGCAGCCACTCGCTCGGCGTGATGATCGCTCGTGGGGATCTCGCGGTCGAGTGCGGCTATCAGCGTCTCGCGGAAGTCCAGGAAGAAATTCTCTGGATTTGTGAGGCCGCGCACTTGCCGGTGATTTGGGCAACCCAAGTCCTCGAATCGCTGGCGAAGGCCGGTATTCCCTCGCGCTCGGAGATCACCGATGCCGCCATGGGCGAACGCGCCGAGTGCGTGATGCTCAACAAAGGTCCTTTCATTGTCGACGCTGTCCGCATCCTCGACGATATTCTGCGTCGCATGCAATCCCACCAGGAGAAGAAGCGTTCCATGCTACGCAGACTTCATGTGGCATCCACATTCACGGCTTCACAAGGCAAGTAATAGCAGCGCCGCGAGAGGTTCCCGAAGCTATTCCATGATCGCTTTTCCCACTTTATGATTTGGCGTCCGCACAGTCCCACAGACATGCGGAAACTCGAGGAAAAACCGCGCGCTATTTTTTCGCCAGGCTGCGGATGAATGCCAACAGGTTCGACAAATCCTTCCCGGACAAATCCTTCACCGGCTTCATGTTCCCTTTGCCTGTAGTGATCACTTTCTTGATGTCCGCGTCGCTCATCGCCTGAACGTCCTTCGAGCCCAAATCCGGGATGGTGAGCTTCGACGCTTTGGCCATCGGCCCGTCGCCCGCGCCGTTCGGCCCGTGGCAAATCGCACATTTCTGCCGGAACAGTTCTTTGCCGTCGTCGG
>CAVVLE010000024.1:0-63215 GCA_963748865.1 uncultured Acidobacteriota bacterium
GGAGCCCCGGTGCGCGCAGCCGCGGCGATCGCGACGGAGCGGGCGTCGTTGCGGTCGTCTTGTCGGATCGCTTCGTGTCGAGCACCCGGATCCGAGCCGCGAGCGTCGGTGGCACGTCGACGACGTGCTCGCCCGCGTCGATGAGCTGCTGGGCGAGCAGGTAGCCGAGGCCGCCTGCCGACTCGATCGCCCAGGTGCACTGACCGAGCGGTGTGGCCCACTTGCGCAGGCGCTCGACCTGCCGGACCGTCGCTCTGACCGTGATCCGGTCGAGCTCCTCTTCGGTGTCGCGGATCGCGACGGCGGTGTCGGTCGCCTTGTGGGGGTCGACCCCGATGATCACTCCCATGGTTCCTCCTTCGGTGTTGGTTGGACACCGCGAGGGCACTCCTGATTCCGCTGGTTGGTGCTGAATCCTCTTCGAGCCACATCGCGGCGAGGTCCTGACGGGACGCTGTTCGTTAGGAGCGAGCCGGCGAACCGGCCGCAGGCACTTTGGGAGCGACCCCGTCAGGACCTTCTGAACGCTAGGAACTCGTCGAAGCGTCTGCCCAGAGTCTCCCCCAACGAGGCACTTCTGTGACGGCCCTGTGGGCGAGCAAATCACGCTCGAATTTCTTAGATCACGCACGATTCGGGGCGGTCATACTGTTACTGAGAACAGCCTCCAAGACCCGGGAACGCCTTTCAGTTCGTGCTCTCCGCGGTCGGAAAGCTCGATCTCGGAACCGGCCACCAGGTCGGCGACGGTGCGCGAAACAAGGACCTCGCCGGGTCCTGCCTCAGCGCTGACTCGGGCACCGATGTGGACGGCAAGGCCCCGCAGGCCGCTCTCATAGACCTCGACCTCGCCCGTGTGTATGCCTGCACGCACCTGCAGCCCGAGGGTGGCGACCGCGTCGCGGATCGAACAGGCGCATCTGATCGCACGTGCTGGTCCGTCGAAGGTGGCGAAGAATCCGTCACCAGCCGTGTCCATCTCCTGGCCCCTGAACCGATGGAGCTCGGAACGGACCGCTACGTGGTGAGCGGAGAGTAACTCGTTCCAACGACGATCACCAACCGCGGCGGCTTGCTTGGTGGAGCCGACGATGTCGGTGAACAGGAGCGTTGTGAGCAGGCGATCGACTTCAACCTGAGGGCGCTCGCCCGTGAGGAATTCAGCGACCTCGGCAAAAATCTCCTCGAAGTGCCTGGTCGAGGTTCGGAGGATGGGAGCAGCGGAGTCGTATTCGACTAGGCGAGCACCTTGGATGTGCTCGGCGGACAGCGCCCTGACTCGACTGGGAATAGGGCGTTACTCGTGTTGTGGATGACGAGGGTGGGCGGTCTTGGATCATTGGGAGGGCTGACCGCACGTCCAGGCTGTTCATGATGTAGCGAATCTGCGCTCCCGCATCTCTGGGCGTTGCCGACGCTCGACACATCATGCAGAGGCCGTCCATGTATTGGGCATCTTTGACGAGCTCATCTCCTGGCTCGTACATGGCCTCGAGGAGTTCCGGCGTTCCCCAAGTGGATTGCAACCACTGCGCCAAGGCCTCTGCGGCCTCGGGTGTGAATCCGAACGGATAGTCATCGTCCTTGAGTGCACGACACCCCGTGTTGGCCAAGATGAGCGACTCCACCCGTTCGGGGCGAAGCGCCGCGAACAAGATGGCAATAGGGCCGACTTCGGACTCGGCGAGGATGTTGGCGCGCTGAGCGCCAGCGGCGTCGAGAACCGCCGCGAGGTCCTCAGTCCACTCTTCCCACGTCGGAAACGTGGGACGCGGAAGGCTTCCGGACGCCCCGCTGCCGCGCCGATCGAGCAGGATGACGCGCGCTAAGGACGAGAATCGCCGCAGCAGGGGGACGAGTCCTCTTGTCTCCGCTCTCCAAAGCATGTCGATGTGACTGCCGAGACCATAGAAGTAGACCAAGTCAATAGGCCCGTCGCCCACCACCTGGTACGCCACCTCGGCATCGCCCACGGCGACGTACCTGGTCTCCGGAGCCTCCATGGTGCTCACAGTCTGTACCTATCATCTGTCGCTTGCCCGCGCCGCCTGATGCGCTCAGAGACGTGGCTGCTCCCAAAGCCTGAAGACCCGCGGGCGAGGACGCCGCAGGCACGTGGCTCCGGGCGGACAGATTGGGCGCCAAGGGAAGGTGTCAGGAGGCACCGTCGAAGTTTCTCCGAGGTCACGGTAACTGCTTGTTCCGCCAGGAAGCGCATTTGCCGATCCGACTGCCCCCGATCGCCCGGATCGGGGTCGTGATGCGGCCACAGTTCTATACGCCAGTCGGAGAACGTGAGCGTCGGAGGGCCGAATTCAACAGACTCCGACTAGCGGATCCAGCCTTCGGCGGCATAACGACCCGGACTCGGCGTTAGGGGACGCGATCGATCAGCTCCATGAGGTCTTCTCGCCCTGGCATCGGGTCGTAAGCAGAAGGCCAGTACTCGACCTGGCGAATGATCTGGTCGGGGTCGACGTCGGAGAAGGCCACGACCCTGGCTGACTGGTCACCGTCGCTCACGGTCACTTCACTCACCACCACGTTGCCCTCGGCAACGAGTCGATGCACATCGAAGTGCCACTGGCCAGTCTTCGTCGGGTACCGAATTTGCACCGCGATGAAGTTGTCTCGTCCAACGATGCGCTCGCCGGAGCATGGCCAGTCGATCACGCACTGTGGCGCGAGGCAACTGGCCGCCGCCTCCCAGTCGTTGGCCTGCATTGCAGCCCAGAATCGGCTCACCAGCTCTCGACCCCGCACCAACAACAGGCTACCCATGCCCTCCTACCGACGATCGGGGACACCCAACCCAAGCAGCTTCGCAACGTTGGGGCGAACCTGAACAGGCTTACGGTCGCCGTATGGCCGTGGCGCTGTTGCTCACTCAGGGAAGGCCAATAAGAGTTGGAAGTGAGTTGGCTCCGATCTGGACCTGGTTGATTGTCGGGGCACTGGCACTCGATGTCGTCGTTTTCGTGGCCGGCCATCTAGTAAGGCGACGTGTCCGCAAGAGCCACCGTTCCAAGTAATTCACTACCTCTATCAACAATGCACCGACACCTCGCTGTGGGACAGGCAGCTGTGGCCGTGTCCGAATCCCTGGGCGTTCATGCAGACACTCGAAGGCCACGTCTCCGTACATGAGAAACAGCGCACGGAGCCAGAGCCGTTTACCAATCGGCCATGCCACTCGCAACGATCAACGGACACCCGCTGTACTTCGAGGACTCGGGCGGTAACGGCCCGCCGGTGGTGCTCAGCCACGGGTACCTGATGGACCACGAGATGTTCGGACCACAAGTCGATGCGCTCGCACCAGCATTCAGGGTCATTACGTGGGACGAGCGCGGGTTCGGCCGGACGCCGGCGGACGGCCCATTCAGCTACTGGGACTCCGCGCGCGATGCGCTCGGCATCCTTGACCACCTGGGCATCAATCGCGCCACCCTCGGAGGCATGTCCCAGGGGGGCTTCCTCTCGCTGCGTGCGGCCCTCACTGCGCCTGAGCGCGTGTCGGCGCTCGTTCTGATCGACACGCAGTCGGGACAAGAGGACCCTGCTGCCATCCCCTCCTACGAGGCGATGCGGGCCGAGTGGCTCGAGAACGGCCCCGACGCCGTCCAAGAGATCGTGGCCTCGATGATCCTCGGAGACTGCGTCGATTGGGCACCGTGGTTCAAGAAGTGGGCGGCGATCCCGCGCGACGGGCTCGACGCCCCGTTCAGGTGCCTGCTCGATCGAGACGACGTCACCTCGCGACTTGGCGAGATCGCGTGCCCGGCGATCATCTTCCACGGCGATCAGGACGCCGCCATCCCTATGGATCGTGCCGAAGCGCTCCGCGACGGCCTGGCGAACTGCGAGGGGATCATCGTCGTGAAGGGCGCAGCACATGCAGCGAACCTCTCGCACCCCGAGCAGGTGAATCCCGCGCTCCTCGAGTTCTTGCGCCGGCACACCTGAGGCCGACGGCTCGGCCATCCGCTCACCTCGGTGTCATGATCGACACGAGCAGTCGACTGACCCCGTCCCGGCGTTCTGGGGCGCGCGCCGAACATGTCGTTATGAGACGGGCACTATGAGACACTTGCCGGGTCTCGTTGTCGTGGCGAACGGGGGCCTGGTGCTGCAGCCGGAGACGAGGTACGCAAAGAGCGGCGAGCTGAGCATCGCGTACCAGGTCGTCGGCGATGGCCCTGTGGACCTCATTTTTGTGCCGGGGTTCATGTCCCACGTCGAACTCAACTGGGACTACGCGTTCTATAGGTCCGGCTTTGAACGTCTCGTGAAGTTCTGTCGGCTGGTGATCCTCGACAAGCGCGGCACCGGCTTGTCGGACCGTTCTCTTGGTTCAGGACCTCCTCGAGCAGCGGGACCTTTTCTTCGGCATAGCGCGGATCGAGCCAAGATCCCGCATCGACTAACCGCACCTGGTCAATGGTCTGTTCGAAGACGTAGCCGATCCCCGACGTCGTTCGAGCGAGGTCATAGTCATGGAAAACGACTGGCACGCCGTCGGAGGTCACGTGAACGTCGAACTCGATGGCGTCAGCTCCAAGAGCCTGGGCTCCGAGGAATGCAGCCATGGTGTTCTCGGGGAACTTGGACGATGCTCCGCGATGAGCATGGATGTCCGGATGGAGGTTGACTCCGGACTCAGGAGGCACGTTTCGAGGCTCGCACCGCTGATCTGGACCGTCCCCAAACAATAAGTGGAGGACCTCCTCGCCCTTCGCTCGGGCAACCTTGCGGTTGTCGAAGTGCCGAAGCGAGAGCAAGGAGGTCCCTCATGTCGATGGTAGGTGGACTGGATCTGCACCGGAGGCAGATCACCTACGACGTCGTGGACGTGAAAACCGGGGAGTGCTGGCGAGGACGGCTCTGGCAGCCGGATCGGACGCGGTTCCGACACTGGCTCCAAGTGGAGGTGGCCGACCGAGCCCGGGGCGAGACGGTCGCCCTGGCCGTCGAGGGCTGCACGGGTTGGCGCTACGTCGTGGAGGAGATCTCGGCGGCTGGCTTCACGCCGTTCCTCGCGGAGCCCGCCGATACCCAGGCAGCACGGGGCAAGAAGCGCCGAGCGAAGACGGACCGCACCGACGCCCAGCTTCTGGAGGAGAGCTGCTGCAAGAGGGCGACCTGCCCGAGAGCTGGATCCCGCCCGACGCGGTCCTCGAGTGGCGCGAGCGGGTCCGTCTCTACAAGTCGCTCGTCGACCAGCGGACGCTCTGGTGTCAGCGGATCCATGCGGTGCTCTACCACCACGGCGTCACGGTGCCCGAAGGCGCGATCCGCTCGGACAAGACCCGTGCGATGTTGGCCAGCGACGACGTCGAGCTCTCGCGCGCGGCGAGGGAGCGCATCGACGCGGCCTACAAGATGGTCGACGCCGCCGACGACGAGGCGCAGCCGCTCAAGCATGCCCTCCAGCGCTTCGGCACCCGCCAGCCGGCGTGCCGCGGCTTGTCGACGCCCAATATGGGATCGGGGGGCTGTTGGCGGTCGTGCTCTGGACCGAGCTCGGCGACTGCCGTCGCTTCTCTCGCTCCGAGCAAGTGGTGCGCCACAGCGGTCTCGACGTCACGGTCGACGCCTCGGACCGTCGGCGAGCGGGTGGGTACTTGTCGCGCCAGGGCCCGAGACGTTGCGCTGGGCGCTCTACGAGGCGGCGAAGAACTCCTCGCATCGCGCAGATCTCCCGACAACCGCTACTACGCCAAGGTCAAGGAGCGTCACGACGGGAAGATCGCTGCGATCTCGGTGCGCACGCTAGCTCGCTCGTCGCAGCTATCACGTGCTGCGGGCGGTCGAGCCCGAGCTCGTCTACGCCATCCCGGCCTAAGCGACGCGTTCTCCGGCAGCGACGGTGCGTGTCGCCCACATGAACATCAGGGTCTCGAGCGGTCAGCTCCTGCAACCGGCGTGCCCGCCAGCGTTCGCGCTGGACGGCCTTCAAACACTGACGCGATCGCTCCTCCCACCGGGGGTCACCCAATCACGGATCTGTTGACGATTCGCGACCGGCTTCGGCTTGTCGAGCACCTAGGTAACGCAGGGCGCCCCCACGCCGTCCCAGGCCGGATCATGAACCACAGCTCTTGGTTCCACTGCCGAGTGCTTGCTCGCGCCTTGACGCGAGGGGTTCACACAGGTAACGCCGGAACTCGGCCCTCCATTAGCGCCGCGGACTGGTCCTGTCAGGTAGTTTCCATTCCCAGAGAGTGGCCAACCAAAGACGTGGCAATCGCTCCTTGCCCGAGGTGAAGACAAGACATGCCTGAGTTCCCTGCGATTACTCACGTGGCGCTAACGGTTACGAGCCTCGAACGGAGTGTTCCTTGGTACAGGGCCCTGTTTGCTCGGACCCGAATCTTGACGAGGACACAGGTCCGTTCCGGCGTGTCGCTTGGCTTACGGGCGGCACAGTGGTCGGTCTAACTCAGTTCCCTGATTCGAGCAGCACTGAGCCGTTTGACGAGCGTCGGCCGGGACTCGATCATCTGGCTTTCGGCTGTGCCGACCGCGATGAGTTGCGAGCATGGAAAGTCCATCTAGACGAACTCGGCATCCCCAACGGTGGCATCGTGGACGTGCCCCGGGGTACCGGCATTGTCCTTTCGAGACCCTGACAACATCGCACTCGAGTTCTTCGCACCTCGGGACTAGGACTGGCTGAGTATCAGTCTGCCCGATAGGCCGTCCCTTGACGCCGGCTCGATGTCGGACTGCCGCCAAGCTCGAGAACAGCCCAAACGGGTCAGTCGTCTGAGACGTCGACGTACAGCTCGATCTCGTTCCCGTCCGGATCGAGGACGTGACGCTCCTGGAGAAGCCCCGCTGCGCCTCGTAGAGGACCGGGGTTTCTCCGACTCATCGAGCACCCTTCGTGCGAGGCTGAACTCCTTCAGGTGAGCTCCCGACCTTGAACGCCACGTGAGCGAGCCCCGTGGCGTCGCCCGCCGGCGTTGGCGCGACGGACCGAGCTCCATGAGGGCGAAGTCGTGATGGTTCTCTGGGTCTCAAGGGTGAAGAACGTCATCCGCGGGTCAGCGAGCCTCGAGATGACCCGCATGCCCAAGGTGCCCGAGTAGAAGTCCTCGGGAGCGCGGGAGATCCGCACCTTGAGGACGACGTGGCCGAGTGCTTGCACCTGCACGGTGATACCTCTCCCTCGCGCGACGAAGGCTTAGCCCACGGCGGCACGCACGTTGTCGCTCTCTTCGACGCTCATCGGCGGTCCAATCGGCCTGAGGTCGTGTGAGGCAGCGATACGCGCGAGTTCCTCCATGGGCGGAACAGCGGCTGGGTCGGAACGACGCGTGCGCCGTCGCGGGAGCTGCTCGAGGTCTCGAATGAAGTCGCGGAAGCTGGGGTTGTCGTGGACCAGGAGAATCCGCGCCTCTTCTTCGCCGACCACCCGGAACGTGTGCGGCACGCCGCGGGCATGGAGACCCAGTGCCCGGCGCCGACGACCAGTTCGTCGTCGCCACAGCGCACGACCATCTCGCCGTCGAGGATGTACCAGGTGTCGTCGAGGTCGTCGTGGACGTGCAGCGGGGGCGACGAGCCGACCGGCAAGGTCATCTCGAGCACGACGGTGTCCATTCCGGGTGCGCAGCGGTGCTCGACGACCAAGGTGTCGAGGAACCACCATGCCTGCGCCTGCTCGTTCCGGGGGAGTCAACAACTGCTGTCGTCACTTCGGCCACCTCCTGGTCAGAACCCGTCCCGTTCAGGTAGTCCGGTATCCTTACGATCTGGATCGTATGGTAACCTTACGACTATGTCAAGCGACTCCTGGGCGGCTCGGACCACCAGCGGCCCCGTACGTCGGCGCCATGCTCCGTGTCGTTTGGCAGTGGGTCCGTGATTCAGCTGTATGCGGGGGTCGTTGCCGCAGGATTCGACGATCTGAGCGCAGCGCATGTCGCGCTCTGGCGCTATCCCGGCCTCGAGGGAGTACGTCCTAGTCAGCTCGCGGATCGTGTGGGGATCACGAAACAGTCGGTCAACGACCTGCTCGGGCATCTGGAAGGACACGGGTACCTATCGCGTGTCCCCGATTCGGCTGACGGGCGGGCTCGTGTGATCAGACTCACCGCCAAGGGAGGGCAGCTCGGAGAGACCATTTACGCGGCGGCGGGGGCCGCTCAGCTGCAGATCGAAGAGATCCTTGGGCCGCGTCGGTTCGCACAGCTGCACAGCTCACTCGAGCTCCTGGCCGAACAGGTCGAGGGCGACCAGCGACCGTCCCCTAACGCTGCCGGATCTGAGAGCCCTCAGGTGGCGCGGCGGCCTCGATCATTCGCGGGCAAAGCGGCGGTTCGGACCCGTCGTTCGTCGTCGGTCATGCCGGCTTCTCGTGCGGTCACTCTCGTAGGCGAGCGGGTCGCGCAAGGTGTTCGCTAGTGAGACGGCCCGGGCAGTGCGGCCGTGTGTAGCGGGATCCTTCCATCTTGGGGCCCTAGCGGTCGGGCAGCCGGGCGAAGCTCGAAGATCAGGATGCCGAGGTACTTGTTCATCCACGCCTGCTTATGCGGGTAACGGCGTCGGGCGTCCTCGGATAGTTGAGGCTCGATCGCGGTCTCGATCCACAGCCCTGCAGCACTGAACACGTTGATCAGGTCAGAGATGGTGTAGGGACGTTTGGTGAGTGTGATCTGGTCGTTCCAGCCGCTGAGGTAGGAGAACCGGGCGCTGGAGAAATACTCTTCGCCCAAGGAGGTCTCATTCTGTTCAGCCCGCTCGACGGCGTATCGGATCGGTTGCGTCTTGGTCAGCAGGATGAATCCATTGTCGGCCAGCATCGCTCGCGCTGTCTGCAGGGTGCGAACTGGATCCTTCGCGTAGCCGAAAGACTGCAGGAACAAGATCCGGTCGAACGTGCGACCGGCAAGCCCTGGCATCGAATCCAGCTCGTTGAGATCGCCTCGGATGAGCTCCAAGCCAGGCGGCGGGCGCTGAGGAAGTTGCCGCTGACATCGACACCTACGGAGGCGGTCGCGCCGTCTCGAACCAGCTCGGCAAGCTTGCCGCCGTTGCCACAGCCGACATCGAGCACCGACCGCCCGGTGACGTCGCCAAGGCGCTCTCGCTGCGCGGGCCATTCGACCAGCCGGTCCAGCGAGTCTTCCCTGTTGCGGGCCCGTTCGTAGTCGGGCGCGAGCTGCGTCCACGGTTGGGCCGAATCCGAGCGACCGGGGCCAAGCGATTTCGCGATCTCCCTCAGAGCCGTTTGCTCCCACCAAGCAAATCAAGATAGACGCCCCCGGCGTCGCCTCGGGGAGCCAGCCCGTGGTAGGTGACCCCTACCGCCAGTGGGCGGCACTTCGAACTGACAGCAGTCCTATGTCGGAACCACTAGGAAGAGGCGGTTGTGGCAGCGACTTCCATTCCGATTCTCGGCTTCTTCTGGGCGCTGCTCCTCTCTTGCTATCCCACTGGTCCTCGTGATTCCGATCTGGGCGATCGTCGACGCTGCGCGCCGGCCACGAGCTGCGTTCGTCGCATCCGGTCACTCAAAGACCCCTTGGATCGTCGCGCTGGCCGTCTGCCTGCTGATCCTCCCGTTCGTGAACGTGGTCATTGCGATCGTCTACCTCGCAGCGATTTCGCCCGCCGTTCGGCGCGCGCAACGTGCTGCTTCCGCCGACCTCCGCGCCGCCGTCGCCTCCGAGATGGACTCGCGTACCCGCCGCCTCCGCCTCCTCCTGGCTGGTATCGGATCCCAGCGACCCGACGGTCGAGTGGTACTGGGATGGGAGCGCCTACACAAACGGACGTGACAACCCGGCTCACTCGCCGGACCCTGGCGGGGATTGACGGCGAGTCGCTGATCGCCGGCTCTGAGGCGCATTGAACTTGACAACTAGCGTCGCAAATCAATGGAGGCCGCATCCAGGCCTGGTCACGTCCTTGCATTGAACGGTGGCTCGAGTCCTCTAGCCTCATTGGTCACGAGCCTCGCGACGAGAGAGGCGGCGCCATGTCGAACCGATTTCGCCGGGTCATCGCAATCGCACCGATCCTGGTCGTGTCGTGCGTAATTCCCGCATCGGTTGCTGCGACTGCCCCATCGAAACCAACGGCGGCAAACCGATCGGCGACTTCTATGCAGCTCGAAGAGATCTCGTGCCCATCAGCGAATGTCTGCGTCGCGGCCGGAGAAGAGAGTACGCAGCAATCGCAATCGCCGGTCATCTTCAGAACCTCGGACGCCGGAACGACATGGACGTCCGAGTCCGTCGCGGTGAACTTCTCAGGCTCGGCGTGGGGCGTTAGCTGCGCCACGACGATCCAGTGCCTCGTCGTCGCAGGGGGCGACCTCACCGCCGACCCCAGCGAGGGCTCCTTCTCCTACCTCGTGACAACCGACCGGGGCTCGGTGTGGACGACACATCAGCCGAACCTCCCGATCACCGACACCGCATACCCGTCGTGTCCCACATTTGGGAGCTGCGATGCGATCGCAGACGGCGCCGTCATCCGCTCTATGGACGGAGGGATTAGGTGGACGATGGTCTCGGGCGGTGACTGGGAATCTCGGTGCCCGACGTGTAGCGCCGGCTGGGTCGATGACCTCACCTGCATCCGAGCGACCGTCGCGTGGTTTGCCGTCGGCCAGAACGCCGCTTCGACCTCGTGTTCGCACGGTCAGCGAACGCAGGCACCCACTTTGATCGCGTCGCAATCCTGAAGAACGTGCGGGGTCGATATGGGTTCATGGTGTCATGCGGCTCGGTGCGCTCGTGCATGGTGCCGAGCGCTGACAACACGAGGGTTCTGACCACGACTGATGCCGGAAGGAAGTGGACGACGCGTTCCTTCCCGGCCGGCCGTAACCGCTGTCCATGCAATTAGTTGCCCCAGCGTGAGGGTGTGTGTTGCCCTCGATCTCCGAGCAAGCGCGCAGAGGTCGAACTCCTCGCAGCTGCGACCCGGAGACGGGCTGAGCTGGTCGATCGCCGAGGTGTCCACGAATCCGGATCCGACCTGGACGCCGCGCTGGACGGCAAACATCAGCTGCCCTTCTGTGACCTCGTGCTACGTGGACGGGCCTGCAGCTCCAGATGGATCGGTGTATGCAGGAAACCTGGTCACCAACGCGTGGACTCAGACGGCGAATCCTTGATAGTCGGCGGGTCAGATTGAACGCCCTCACTCGACCATGCCGCTTCGACGCCGTCGTGCCCAACACACGATCCGGCAGTGCTTAGCGCACCCACCTCGGCAGGATGTGTTTTCAGACAAACGCTTCAGGAGACCATCGAACTCAGTAACAGTGAGTTCGAATCTCGCTAACGGCGCCCTGAAGCAGGCGGCAACCCCCGAATACACGGAATTCGCATTGCTGTGTACTCACAAGGAAGGAGGTGATCGCCCTCCCTCCTTGTGAGGCCACTCGTTGCGCGAGCCCCCCTACGAGGCGACCGTGAACGTCTGCTGAGCTGTGGCAGGGAGGTACGCCTTGCGGCCCGCCTGGAACGCGTCAATGGTGCAGGTGCCCGCCGCAGTGAACGAGACGTCGCTGGAGTGGCGGTCGATCGAGCACGTCCCCCTAGACGAAGGGTCAATGAAGAAGCCGACCGGGTTGCCTGAGGCACCGCCGGTCGCGGTGACTCGTGTAGGTGCCCCCGACGGTTGGCGAGCTGGGTGTGCTCGTGAACGTGATCGTCTGGGCGGCTCGAACAGTCGGCTTCGGCACCACATTCACCTGCGTGGCGTCGAGGGTGTCGCTGCCCGAGGGGGTGACGATGCCGAGGGCGGCGATGATCTCGCCGTTCGCGAAAGTCGGCGTGGTTGTCGAGCTCATGCCGTTGACCCAGTAGTTGGTCGCGGAGCTGGTGTCGATGGTGAAGCCGAAGCCCTGGGGGTTCTTCACCGTGATCGTAAGATCAGGGAGCAGACCCCGAGAAGCACTGAATGTTCCCCAACACGTTGGGGGAGAACAGGTAGACACCGTTGGCGTTCGGCGAACTGCTTGGGTCACCACCCAAGCCCCAGTAGCGGCCCGATTACGACGACGTTGAGCCCAGCGACGACCGCCGCCGACGTGGCGAGCTTGCCGTCGAGGAAGTACCGCGTCGTGGTCGGGCTGACGGTGAACTGCTGGGTCGTGCCATCGAACTCGAGGACGGACAGCGTGGTCCCCGAAAGTGAGATGACTCGAGCCGAGAGGCGCGTCGCCGCGCCCAAACTGCCAGCCGAAATTCGAACCCCATGCGCCACCGTGACCGCCGTGGCCATGGCCTTCGGCGCTCGCCAATGTGGTGCCCGCCAGTGCGAGCGAGAGTGCAGCGACCGGCACGACCGCCCACAGATAGCGACGCTTCATACCTGGGTGTGATCTCATTTGCTCCTCCTGATTCTGGTTCCCCCACCAGTGCAAGGCGAAATGCGTGGTGTGCCACGCTGCGGACGGCAGCGGCAACACCACCATGGGCAAGAAAATGAACCTCCGCGACCTGGGCTCGCCCGAGGTGCAGAAACAGACGGACGCCGAACTGACTGACATCGTCGCCAAGGGCAAGAACAAGATGCCAGGGTACGAAAAGACGCTAAAGCCTGAGGAAATCAAAGCCCTGGTGGCCTATATGCGCACCATGAAGAAGAAGTAGCTGCAACCCGGAGAGAAGTTCGGAGCAAGCAGATCGCACTGAACCCTCGGACCCAGCGCGCTCTCGCGCCTCTTCCTTCTTACCAGGAGGTCTTTTCCTTTTCCCGCCATGAATTTTTTTGAACGGATCGTCTCCGGATTTCGCCTCTCCGCGTACCTGGGCCGCAATTCACTGACCTTGGCTGGAGCCGTGCTCACGACGAGCTCGGCGGTTACGCTGATCGCGTTCTGGCTGTTCGATATAACCATGGGTGGCCCGATTAATCCGTACGCGGGCCTCATCTTCTTTCTCATTCTTCCAGGAGTGTTTGTATTTGGACTGCTGTTGATTCCTGCCGGCGCAGTGTGGCGCCGGGTGCATCTGGCCAGGACCGGGCAACTGCCAACGGTTTATCCGCGAGTCGATTTCTCGATCCCGACGATTCGTAGAGCTCTGGGCTGGATCGCCGGCTTAAGCCTGGCAAACGTGATCATCTTCGGCGTGGCGTCTTACCGGAGCGTCGAGTATATGGACTCGCCGAAGTTCTGCGGACAAACGTGTCACACGGTAATGCAGCCGGAATTTACGGCTTACCAGAGTTCGCCGCACCAGCGCGTCGAGTGCGTGCAATGCCACATTGGCGCCGGGGCGTCATGGTTCGTGCGCTCGAAAATTTCGGGTGTACGGCAGGTTTACGCGGTTACGTTTCATACCTACGACCGCCCGATTCCTTCGCCGGTGAAGCAGCTGCGGCCTTCGCGGGACACTTGCGAGCAGTGCCATTGGCCGCAGATGTTTACGGGGAACAAGCTGGTGGTGAAGCACAAATTCTCCGACGACGAGAAGAACACTGAACTGACCACCGTGCTGTTGTTAAAAATCGGCGGCCACACCTTCAGCGGCGCGGTGGGAATTCATGGGCGGCACCTGGATGCGAATTCGCCGATCGAATACATCGCCACGGATACGCAGCGGCAGACGATCGCGCAGGTCAGTTACGCGGACAGCTCCGGGAAGAGGCTGATTTACACCAACACCGACACGAAGCCGACGGCCGGGCAACTGGCGGCGGGCGAACACCGCACCATGGATTGCATTGACTGCCACAACCGGCCGACGCACACGTTTCAATTGCCGGAGCGGGCGCTGGATGAAGCTATGGCGCAGGGTCGCATCAGCGCGGAATTGCCGTTTATCAAAAAGCAGGCTACCGAGCTGTTGAAGGCGAAATATCCGGACCGCGACACCGCGGCGCGGCAAATTGCGGCTGGCTTGGACAACTTCTACCGGGCGTCTTACCCCGACGTTTATCGCGACAAGCATGGGCTTTTGCAAGCGTCCATCGAGCAGGTGCAGGCGGTTTATTTGCGAAATGTTTTTCCGGCGATGAATGTCACCTGGGGCAGTTATCCGAACAATTTGGGGCACATGGATTTTCCGGGATGCTTCCGCTGCCACGATGGAAGCCATACCACCGCCGACGGGCAATCAATTCCCAACGATTGCGATACTTGCCATTCGATGTTGGCCATGGAAGAGCAGAATCCGAAGATTTTGAGCGATTTGGGATTGAAGTAGGATCGCTCGCGGCTTTCCTTGAGGTCGTGGCCCGACGAAAGAAAAAGCGGACCGCGGTTTCCGCCGTCCCGGCGCAGAGATCCCCCTCGAGGGACTCGGGGCAGGCTCTCAGACCGAGCCAAAGCGCCCGATTTCCGCGCGCGTCTCGGTGAATGGGCGCGGAAATCGGGCTGCTCGGTCTTCGGGATGACAACATTACGAAAGGGCGCGAATGGGTACACAAGGATTGGGGCGTACGACCTGACAAATAGCACCTTCTTGTCCCGAATTTAGTGAGCGATCGAACTTCAAGAACGCCCCGCTGGGCTCGCGTGCTGTTAGCCGCGATCGCTGTGTGGGTAATTCCGCTCGCGGCGCGGGCGCAGACGAAGGCTGCGGCTTCGCCGAACGCGGATTGCCTGGCTTGCCATGGGCAGAAGGATTTGAAGTCGGAGTCGGGGCATAGCTTATTCGTTGACGAAACGAAACATCAGGCTGGCGCGCACGCTAGCCTGAATTGCACCGATTGCCATACCAAGATCAGAGAATATCCGCACCCAGCGCGAATTGCGAAGGTGGAATGCGCCACTTGCCACGCCGAGGAAGCCGCGAATGTGCCGAAGAGCGTGCACTCACTCGCTGGGCGCGGAAGCTTGCAGCAGTTGCCATGGTTCGGCGCATGAAGCGTTACCTGCCGCCGGCCTGGTGCCGAATCTCTGCGCCTCGTGTCACGCGGACGAGGTGAAGGGATTCGCCGCGAGCGTCCACGCCAATGCGGCAAAAAACGGCGACGCGCAGGCGCCGTCTTGCCAAGCTTGCCACGGCCCGGTGCATAAGATCGTGGCGGCGCAGGACCCGGATTCACCGGTGGCGAAGAAGAATCTGCCGGAGACTTGTGGATCGTGTCATGCGAATGCGGCGTTTCTGGCCAAGCACCATATTCCCTTTTCGCGGCCCGTGGAGGCTTACAAGCTGAGCGTGCACGGCCGGGCGGTGGCCGCGGGCAACGATAAAGCGGCGTCGTGTTCGGATTGCCACGGGAGCCATTCGATCTATGCGCCACGCGACGCGCGCTCAAAAATCAATCACTGGAATGTGCCGGCGACTTGCGGGACGTGCCACAGTGAAATCGCCAAGATCTATGTCGCCAGCGTGCATGGGCAGGCCGTAGCGGCGGGGTCGCGCGATGCTCCCGTGTGCACGGATTGCCACGGCGAACATGTGATTTTGGGGCCCACGGAGCCGGAGTCGCTGGTCAATCCGGCGCGCGTCTCGAGCGTCACCTGCGGGCGATGCCATGCGGACGAGCGGCTGGCTGCGCGATACAACTTGCCCGCGGATCGCGTTTCCACGTTTGCGGACAGCTATCACGGGCTGGCGCTGCGCGGGGGCGCACAAACGGTGGCGAATTGCGCTTCGTGCCACGGCGTGCACAACATTTTCGCGCCGACTGATATGCGCTCGACGGTTTACCCGGCCAACCTGGCGCATACCTGCGGACAGTGCCATCCGGGAGCGGGCGACACGTTCGCGATTGGGCCCGTGCATGTGCGCGCGGAGGCGGTTGCCGAGCATCCGGTGGTGCGAACGATCCGCGTGGCGTATTGGATTCTGATTCCGCTCACGCTGGGGTTCATGTTCCTGCACAATCTGCTCGATTATCTGCGCAAGCTGCGCCGCAAGGGGCCGCGCAGCGATTCGGGCGAAGAAGTGACGCGGATGAATTTCAATTTCCGCATGGCCCATTGGCTGACGGTGGTGAGTTTTCCGGTGCTGGTGATCACCGGGTTCGCGCTGAAATATCCGGATACCTGGTGGGCGCGGCCGATGCGCCAATGGGAGCAGCACTTTGCATTTCGCGGCACGCTGCATCGCATCGCGGCGATTGTCCTGCTGGCTTCGCTCGCGTATCACCTGGTGCATTTGAGCTTGGTGCGGCGCGACCGGAGGATTTTGTGGAAGTTGTGGCCAGGAGTCGACGATCTGCGCGCGATGGGCGACATGCTTCTTTACAATCTGGGGCTTTCGCGGACTGCGCCGGTCTTCGGCGCGTTCAGTTATGCGGAAAAGATGGAATATTGGGCGTTTTTGTGGGGCACGGTGGTGATGGCCGCGAGCGGATTTATATTATGGTTCAACAATTTGGCGCTGCAGTATTTTCCGAAATGGGTGAGCGATGCGGCTACGGCGCTGCATTTTTATGAGGCGATTTTGGCCACTTTTTCGATTTTGATTTGGCATATGTATATGGTGGTGTTCGATCCGGATGTTTATCCGATGGACCGAGCCTGGATTACCGGCAAAGCCTCGGCGGATCATTTGCGGCATACGCGGCCGGAATATTATGCGGAATTGGTTGAGCGGACTGGGGAGGATGGCGGGGGTTCGGAAAACGGGGAGACGGCTGAGCGCGCGGCTGAATCACTTGGTACTGACGAACCTCGCGAACCTCGGGGGCCGAACTCCGGGCGGGACTGAAGGCCCGTCCCTGCTTTTTGCGGCACGCGGAGTCCGGCGGTGATTGACGCACTTGGCTTGGGTTGTGGTCGTTGGATGCCGGCAGAGACGCCCTTCGAGGCTCAGGGTAAACCGGCGCTACTTGTAATACCGCACGATGCATTCGGCTACGCAGCTTGGTTTTTGGGTCGCTTCGGTCTCGATTGTTACTGCGAAGACGGCTTCTACGCACTCCGGTAATTCCTTTACTGCTTGCAACGCTACTTTTGCGCGGATTTTTGCGCCGGCCGTCACTGGAGCCGGGAAACGCACGCGATTCAGGCCGTAATTTACGGCCAGGCGAATGCCGGATTCGATCTGGATGGCTTGCTTCATCAGGTGGCTCACCAGGGAGAGCGTGAGAAAGCCGTGAGCTATCGTTGTGCCAAAGGGCGATTCGCGTGCGGCGCGCTCGCGATCGAGGTGAATCCATTGGCGGTCTTCGGTGGCTTCGGCGAATTGCGCGATGCGTTCCTGCGTCACGGTGAACCAGCTCGGAAGCGCCCAACTCCTGGCCAACCAGTTTTTTCAGCGCCTGCGGCGATTCAATCATTCTTGGCGGCATGACATTCTCCGGCGGGAAGGATATCGTATCGGCGGAAATTTTGCGCAGCGGAGAAGATCGGCCATGAAACTAGCCGGGAAAGTTGCGGTGGTTACGGGCGGAGCGAGCGGAATCGGCCGGGCGATGTGCCGGCGATTTGTGGCGGAGGGAGCGCGGGCACTTGTGGTGGCGGATTTGAATGGGGCTGCGGCGGCGGCCGTGGCCGGCGAAATCGGCGGGATGGCTTGCGAAGTGAACGTGGCGCGGGCGGAGGATGTTGCGCGATTGGTGAGCGATGTGACCTCGAAATTTGGAGCGATCGATTTTTTTTGCTCCAATGCCGGAATTATGGTGGAAGGCGGGCCCGAGACCGCGGATTCGGAGTGGCAGAGAATCTGGGACATCAATGTGATGGCGCATGTGTTTGCAGCGCGGGCGGTGCTGCCGGGGATGCTGGCGCGCGGCGCGGGCTATCTGGTGAATACGGTTTCGGCGGCGGGGTTGTTGAGTTTGATTGGATCGGCGCCTTATTCGGTGACCAAGCATGCGGCGCTGGGATTTGCGGAGTGGTTGGCGATTACTTATTACGATCGCGGCATTCGGGTTTCGGCGATTTGCCCGCAGGGCGTGCGGACGGGCATGCTGCTCGATTCGGATACGGGGCCGGCGCGTTTGTTGCGAGAGACGGCTGTTGATCCGGAGAGCGTGGCAGAGGATGTAGTTCGCGGAATTGCGGAGGAGCGATTTTTAATTTTGCCTCATCCGGAGGTGGCTGAATATTTTCGGCATAAGGCTGGGGATTATGAGAGGTGGTTGCGGGGGATGAGGAAACTGCAGGCGGGAATGGAGATGGGTGGTTAGAGGATTGGAGATCGTTCAAGAGCCTAAGACGCGCCGTGATTAGGATTCGTGGTCCGCGATTGAGCTTGCTTGTCGCAGGTATTTTGGGTCGTCGGATGCCGGCACGGAGGCCGGCGCTACTTTTTCAGCTCCAGCTTCGCTATTGCTTCGGTGTGAACTTCGTCGGGGCCGTCTGCCAAGCGCAACGTACGCACATTCGCCCAGGCTGCGGCTAGGAATGTGTCCTGCGAGACTCCGGCGCCGCCGTAGGCTTGAATGGCGCGATCTAACACCCGCAGCGTCACATTCGGCGCTACTACCTTGATCATGGCGATTTCGGCGCGCGCGGCTTTGTTGCCGGCGGTGTCCATCATGTGCGCGGCTTTCAGCGTCAGCAGGCGGGCCTGCTCGATTTCCATGCGCGATTTGGCGATGGCGGCGCGTATGGTGCCTTGCTCGGCCAGCGGCTTGCCGAAAGCTACGCGGGACTTGGCGCGCTGGCACATGGATTCAAGGGCGCGTTCGGCTACGCCCATGCACCTCATACAATGATGGATGCGGCCGGGACCGAGGCGCCCTTGCGCGATTTCAAAGCCGCGGCCTTCGCCGAGAAGAATGTCGCTGGCGGGCACGCGCACGTTTTCGAAAGTGACTTCGCCGTGGCCGTGCGGCGCGTGATCGTAGCCGAAGACGCTCAGCATGCGGAGTACTTTCACGCCGGGGGAATCCATGGGCACGAGAATCATGGACTGCTGTTTGTACGTCTCGGCTTTTGGATCGGTCTTGCCCATGAAGATGGCGATTTTGCAGCGTGGATCGCCCGCGCCGGAAGACCACCACTTGCGGCCGTTGATGACGTAGTCGTTGCCATCGCGCGTGATGCGGGCCTGGATGTTAGTGGCGTCGGAGGAAGCGACTTCAGGCTCGGTCATCGCAAAGCAGGAGCGGATTTCGCCGTTGAGCAGAGGCTTGAGCCAACGATCTTTTTGCGCGTGGGTGCCGTAGCGCGCGAGAACTTCCATGTTGCCGGTGTCGGGCGCCGAGCAATTGAAGACTTCAGGAGCCATTTCGCTGCGGCCCATGATTTCGCAGAGCGGGGCGTATTCGAGATTGCTGAGGCCGGCGCCGTGCTCGCTATCGGGGAGAAACAGATTCCAGAGGCCGGCGGCGCGGGCTTTGGGCTTGAGTTCCTCGATGATACGCGTGGGCTTCCAGCGATCGCGGGCGATTTCGTCGTGGTACCGCGCTTCGTTGGGGTAGATGTGATCGCGCATGAAGACGGTGACGCGCTCGGAGAGAATTTTGGATTTTTCCGAGATTGCGAAGTCCATAGGCGCCTCTTTCTTTTATTGAAGATGCCGGCCTAAAAGGCTAGAGCTACACAATACATCGGACTGGATTGGGTCGGGTGGCCCGCAGGTGTGTGCAGCATATGCTGCGCCTGGCTCGGCTGAAGCGCGGGCCCTACGAGAGCGCGGCACATTAGCGATGGCTCCTTAGTTGCGGCGTTAGTAAATGCGGGACTTCATTGAAAGAGAATAGCCGTAGGTCTTCGCCGCTCAGGCGCAACGTTGAAAATGATGCGTTTTGCAATACACCGGCCAGTCCCATGATGTAATCGACCTTCAGATCCAGAGCCATGCCCGCCCAAATTGCCGTTGGCGTTGCGGATGTGAATACCACGATATTGGCGCTCGGCGCGCCGTCTTGAATTGCGGCGCGGCGGCCGGCGATGCGCTCGCGGAATGCGTCCCATGATTCGCCAGAGTAAGGATAGCGGCCGCGAATCCAAGCTTCCATAACTTTCAGATCGCAGGGCGTCCAGCGGCGATGGATTTCGGCGGCGTGAATGCCGCGGCTGGCGCGGACTTGCTCGCGCATTTCCTCGAACTCGCGCTGGAATTGTGGATCATCGGCGCAGAGGAGCGGGGAGAGTTCGCGATAGATTTTATCGAGATCGAATTCGTTCCAGCCTTCGTCGGCGACGACGGTGGGAAATTTGAGTCCAGCGTGGGAGTAGACGCCGCGGACTTCCGCGGCGGTTTGCTGCTGGCGCGAATTTGCGCCGGAAATTGCGGCGCTGAACATGATGCCCTGCGCGACGAAATATTCGCCAAGTCGGCGCGACTGCTCGCGGCCCAATTCCGAGAGCGCGTCGTAATTATCTCGCGTGCCGGCCTGGCCGTGACGAACGAGATAGAGGCGCGTCACTTCTGTTTCTCCATCATGGATTCGACCAACTGTGCGAGAGCTCGGACGTTGGCGTCGAAATGACGGAAGCGCTCGTCCTGAGTCTGGCCGACGTGGAAACGATAATAAATCTGCTGCAGGATGACGGCGAGTTTGAAGACGCCGAGAACTTCGTGATAGCCGAGGTGGCGGACGTCCCGGCCGGTGCGCTGGGCGTAACGCGCAACGAATTCGTCGCGCGAATACCAGCCGGGAAGCGACGAGGGCGCTTGCATGCCCATGGCGCGCAGGCCCGGGGCGCTGGCCCAGGCCCAGTAGCAGAGCGTGAGGCCTAGATCCGCTAGCGGATCGCCCACCGTGGTCATTTCCCAATCGAGGACGGCTTCGATGCGATCGGCAGCGCCGGGGCTAAGCATTATGTTGTCGAGCTTGTAGTCGTTGTGAACCAGCGTGGGCGCGAGCGATGGCGGCAAATTCTTCTCGAGCCATTCGACCACGCGGCTCATCTGCGGCAGCTCTTCGGTCTTGGCGCGATTCCAGCGATCGGTCCAGCCGCGCAACTGGCGCTCGACGAAGCCCTCCGGCTTGCCGAGAGATATGAGGCCGGTAGAGGCGACGTCGATGGCGTGCAGGCGCACCATGCAATCGATGAAGGCTTCGCTGATTTTGCGTTGATAGCCGCGGATGGATTCGATTTCCGGGGGGATTTTGTGGCGCAGAATTGTGCCGCTTCGGCGCTCCATTATGAAGAATACGGCGCCGATTACCGACGGATCTTCGCAGAGATGATAGACGGCTGGTGCTTCAGGAAAATGCGGATGGACGTTGTGGAGTACGTGGAACTCGCGGGCCATGTCGTGGGCTTTGGGGGCTACCGGGCCTAGCGGGCCTCGGCGTAGGACGTATTCAGGCAGGGCACAGGCAGGAGTGCCTGTGCTACTGGAGACGTATCCGGTCTTCAGAAGATAGGTCAGATTGGAATGGCCGCCTGGGAAATTGCTCTACGGAGAGGCCGTGTTCCACGCCTTCGATTTTGCCGCGCAGATAATCCGCAAGCGCAGAGACGTTTAGCTCTTCGCCGCGGCGAACGGCTGACGTATCCGATTTCACCGGGCAATTGTACGCCCGGTGCGGCGATTATTTGCCGTGCCCGAGAGCGAAACGGATTGCGGGCTGTTCTCGGCGTTGTCCACGATCGTCAACGTTCCGTTGCGATTGCCGCTTTTGGTCGGCGTGAACGTGACCGTGATCGAGCACATCGAGCCCGGAGCGAGAGTCTGTTGAAGTGCATGACGTCCCGGTGGCATCCGCGAAAGTCGCCGTGGTGCTGAAGCTTTTGATGACTAGCGGCGTGGTGCCCGCGCTGGTGATGGTGACGGTTTGCGGCGCACTGGTGGTGCCCACCTTCTGGTTAGCAAAGTTCAGGCTGTTCGTGCTCAATTTCGCGATCGGATTGATCACCGTCGCGGTCATCGGTACCGTTCTGCGGGCTTCCCGATGCGTTGTCGGTGACGACCAGGTTCGCGGCGTGCGTCTTGGTCACATTCGAATCGGCAATGAAGCCCATGATGATCAGGCAGCTCTTTCCGGCGTTCAGCGTTTTGGGGCAGAAACTGACGCCGAAGAAATCGTTGGAATCATCGCCGGAGATCGACTGAATGGTGAAATTGGTGAAGGTGACCATCGCGCTGCCGGTGTTGGTGATGGTGAGATTTTCGAATTGAACCTGGCCGATGTAGAGAGTGCCGAAGTTGAGCGACGACGGCGTGAACTTCAACGTCGAGCCCGCGGCAGCCACGGTTTGGTTGACGTTCGCCGAGGTGCTGTTGGTGAAGTTGGAGTCGCCGCCATAGGCCGCGGAGAGCGTCCAGGTTCCAGCGGTGCTCAGCGTTACAGTGCAGCCTCCTGCACCGGAGGTGAGTGTTCCGCTGCACGTGACTGTGGTGGAGCTGAGCGTGGCTGTGACCGTCACTGATCCGGTGGGCGTACCGTTGCCAGTCACTTTGAAGCTGACGGTAACGGACTGTCCAGGCGTGGAAGGATTCGGCGTGTTGCCAGTGATCGTGGTTGTGGAAGCCGCTTTCGTCGCGTTTACGGTGACAACGACGGTCGGCGCGGGATTGTAGTTGCCGTTGCCGGCCTGATTCGCGGTGAGCACACAAGCCGTGGTGCCACTGGTCATGGTGACTGTGGTGCCCGAGAGCATGCAGCCGCCGGTAGCGACGACGGTGACGGGCAGCTCGGAAGTTGCCGTCGCCGTGATCGGGAATGTGCTGTTGTACACCGCGGAAGCCGGCGCGCCGGTGAGCGAGATAGTCTGGTTCGACGCATTCACGGTCAGCGTGGTGCTACTGTCGCTGGCGCTGGAGAAACTCGTGTCGCCCGCGTAGCTGTAAGTGATGGTGTACGGCGTCGCCGATGCCGGGATGGTGGCGGTCGGGAACGAGGCTGAGAACATACCGTTGGCGCCGATGGTAGCGTTCACCGAAGCGCCGTTGATGGTGATGCTGACCATCTCGCCGGTCGGCGGGAATTGCGCGCCAGACGAAATCGTGCCGCCAAGGGCGATGGTCGGTGTTCCGTAGGTGATGGATTGCGACGGAGTCAGGCCACTGAACGCGGACGTGAGCTGGCTGACGGTGAGCGTCGCGACCGTGAGCACTTGCTGTCCGCTGATGCTGATTGTCGCCGCGTTGGTGTAGGTGCCGCCGCCGGCAGTCGCGCTGGTGACGTGAATGGGAATGCTGGTGCCAACAGAGACAGTGGCGAACGTGCAGCTCAATATCTGATTGGGCGCCGATCCGGTGATGGAGCAGCCGGTGACGGCGGGGCTGAGCGTCCAATTGACGCCGGTGCCGGAAGGCAACGGATCGTTGACAGTGACATTGGTGGCCGTTGCGCTGCCGTTGTTGGTGACCGTGACGGTGAAGCCGATCGGGTTGCCCGCTGTAACGGTGGCGTTATCTGGCGCGCTGGTGGCCTGTAGTTGGGGAATATTGGCCGGCGGGAAGGCGACGACGACGTCGTTGAATTGACGCGTGGTGCCGCCGATACCGGAATCGACCTTCTTACCCTCGACGAAGATCGTGGTGATGTCGAATTCGAACTGGCAGGAGAACGTCGGCTGTGTGCCCTGATCGACCATCATCGGCTTGGTGCAATCGGTGCCGAAGGGCGAAGTCGGCGTGACCGCGTAATCAGGATCGTCGTACAGGCGCGGCGGAGTCGTGTAGATGGACGGCGGAACGAACGTGTCGTTGTTGTAGGTGATGAACCACTGGACTCCGCCTGCGTAATCGGCCGGCGGCGGTTCCGTGCCGGGAGTGCCCTCGTAAACGAGATAGTGGACGCAATTGCCGTTCGCGTACGGGTTGCAAAGCGGAACGAGCTCGCCGCCGTTGCCGTCGCTGCCGAAGCCGAAGAAGGTGACGAAGCGGCAATCGAAATCATTGAGTACGGTATGGCCAGATTCGCAGTCGCCATCGGCCTGACCGGGCGGAACTTCGATGGCTTGCACGGTGACCGAGAACGGCGTGATCACGGTGGGCAGGGTGAGGTTCAGGGCGTGCGCGTTTGGATCGGTGCACGGATTCGACGGACTTGGATTCGGATTCGTCGGGCAATCGAACGTGGCCATGTTGGCGACGTTGGTGCCCGTATTGAAGGTAACGGTGACAGTCTGTGGACCAGGCAGGAAATTGGCGGTGACGTTTTGCGCCTGAGTCATCGAGATGGTGCACTGCGTGGCGGTGCCGAAACTGGCGCACGCGCCGCCCCAGCCCGCGAAGGTTGACGGCGAGGTGGCATTGGCCGTGAGAGTGATCGAGTCGCCGGCATTCACGTTATTCGAGCAGGTGCTGTCGCCGCCGATCGTGCCGTTGTTCTCGCTGCAATTGATGACGTTCGTGTTGTTGTTGGTGGTGTCCGTGCCGATCACGGTGCCTTCGCCGCTGCCGAAAAGATTGACGGTGAGCGGGAAGGTGTTGGGACCGGTGGCGTTGACTGTGAGCGTGGTGCTGGAATTGCTGGCGCTGGTGAAATTCGCATCGCCGGCGTAGCTGTACACGATGGTGTAAGGCGCCGAAGACGTGGGAATCGTGGATGTCGGGAAAGTGGTGGAGAAGAAGCCATCGCCGCCGATGGAAGCTTGAGCAGTAAGGCCGAAGATTGTGACCGTGACCAGTTCGCCGCTTGGCGGGAAGCTGGATTGCGCCGCGATCGTGCCGGAAACCGTGATGGATGGCGTGCCCGCGGCGATGGATTGCGAGGGAGTGAGATTGGAGAACGAAGTTGTGGCCAGGCCCGAAGTGACGTTGATCGTCGCGCTGCCAGTGAGAGTGGCGTTGTTGTCCGCTGTGATGGTCGCGGTGTTGTTCAGCGTGCCGCTGCTACTCGTCGCGCTGCTCACGTGCACGCTGGCGGTGATTGCCGGCGCCAGACTGCCGATCGCGCACGTCAAAACCTGCGCCGAAACGCCGCCGCTGATCGAGCAAGTTCCCGGGCCCGCAAAGGCCGGGCTGATGGACCAGTTGGTGCCGGCGCCACCGGGCAAGGGATCGCTGATGACGACGTTGTTAGCCGTGGCCGTGCCGCCCGCGCTGTTGTTGCTCACGGAGATTGTGAAGCCGACGTTGGTGCCCGAGTTGACATTCGCGCCGTCGGCAGTCTTCGTGGCGCTCAGACTCGGCGACGCGATCGTCAGTGGGAAAGCCACGACGACGTCGTTGAATTGACGCGTGGTTCCGCCGATTCCGGAATCCACCGTCTGAGCGGGATTGAAGAACGTGGTGATGTCGAATTCGAACTGGCAGGAGAACGTCGCCTGCGTTGGATTGACAAAGCCGATCAGCATCGGCGATGTGCAACTCGTGCCGTAGGGCGTCGTGTTAGACGCTGGATAATCCGGGTCGTCGTAGAGCCGCGGCGTCGTCAAATACGGTGATGGCGGCGTGAAGGATTCGTTGTTCCAGGTGACCGTCCAATTTACTCGGGCCGACATACGAATTCGGATCCGGCTCGGTTCCCGGCGTCCCGGAGAAGACCAGATAGTGCACGCAATTGCCGTTGGAGTAGGGATCGCAGAGCGGCACTTCCTGGCCGGCGGTAACTTGCGGGCCGCCGAAGAAGGTAACGAAGCGGCAATCGAAATCATCCGTGACATTGTTGCCGTTCTCGCAGATTCCGTCCGCCTGCGACGTGGGCACCGACTCGGCCATCACTGTGACGCTGAACGGCGCGTTCACCCCTTGCACAGTCAGCGCGAGCGCATGCGCGTTCGGATCGGTGCAAGGATTGGTGTTCGACGGGCAGTCGAAGATTGCTTCCTGCGTCTGCGGCGTCGCCGACGCTGTAAAATTGAGAGTGATCGAAGTCGGCGTCGGAGTAAACGTAGCCGTCACCGCCTGAGCCTGGCTCATCGTTACCTGGCACGCGCCAGTTCCCGAGCACGCTCCGCCCCAGCCCGAGAATACCGACGAGCCGGAAGGCGTAGCAGTCAGATTCACGACCGAGTTGAAGTAGTAGCTCGACGAGCAAACCGAATTGGGCTGAGTGACGCCCGCAATTTCGGTGCAACTTATTTGATTGAGATCATCCGTCACTGTGCCTGAGCCCATGCCCTGATCCGTAACCGTGAGCGTCTGCGGGCTGGTCGTTGTGCTGACAATCGATAACGTCGCGGTGTCGGTGTAGGTGATTTGCCAGATGAGCGTCCCGCCGAGCGAAGGAGCATTGATCTGGGTGAAAGTGCCATTAATCGCATCTGCCGAGTAGATGTTCCAACTGTTGCCGGCAGCGGGAACGAAGCCGGGGGCGAAAATGATGTTCACGGCGCCGGCGATCGTTGAGCCGTTGTTGGTGCCGTAGTGCGAGCTAACGCCGCTGTTGCCGACTACGATGTCCAACGCTCCCGATGCATCCTGCGTGTAGCCGCCGGTTTGGCTGATGCTGAGATTAGTACCGTCGGGGAAAATCTGCCCGGCGTTCTCAACCGATGCGTTGATCTGCATCACGCCGGCGCCGGTGTTTTCGACCAGACCCTGGTTCAAGAAGGCGCCGCCGACGTCAATCGTCAGCGTGCTGCCAGTTGCATTGATGACCCCGGCCGCTTCGTTCGTCAGCTGTAGACCGTCGTTCCCGATCTCGCCGACTCCTTGAATCAGGTTGTTGACGTTCACCAGGGAGCCGCTGCCTGCCTGATTCATGATCGACGAGCCGCTGCCGGCCTTCGTCATCGTGACCGTACCACCGCCCGTTAGCGTCACGGGCCCGTCAAACCGCAGCACGCCGTTGTTATTCACTTGCGCGAATAGGATCGTTCCCGTGTTGTTGATGGTCCCCACGACGTCCGTAGTGCTGTTGTCCTCAAGCGTGTAGGTCCCACAATCGTCAACGGCCCGTGCGGTAGCTTCCATCCAGCTCCGGGTTGTTCCCCGCCGCTGATTCCATCAACCCGCCGCTGTTCGTTATGGTCCCGCCCTCGATAACCGCACTGCTGGTGAATATCAGGTCGATCCACCAGTTGCACGATGTTGGCGCCGTTATTGACGATGGTCCTTTCGATCTGCAACGTTCCGCCGCCGGTCGCTTCCAACAGCCCCTGGTTCGTGAACGGATTATTGCACGTCAATGGTCAGCGTGTTGCCGGATCGGCGTTGATCACGCCCGCGGCCTGGTTGGTAACCACTAGGCCATCGTTCCCGATCTCGCCCGGCGTCCTTGAATCAGGTTGTTGACGTTGATAGGAGCCGCCGCCTGCCTGATTCATGATCGACGAGCCGCTGCCTGCCTTCGTCATCGTGACCGTACCACCGCCCGTTAGCGTCACGGGCCCGTCGAAGCCGCAGCACGCCGTTGTTGCGTCACTTGCGCTCAAGAGGATCGTTCCCGGTGTTGTTGATGGTCCCCACGCACGGTCCGTAGTGCTGTTCGTCCTCAAGCGTGTAGGTCCCGACGATCGTCAACGGCCGTGCGTACTTCCGTCCAGCTCCGGGTTGCCTCGCCGCCGATTCCATCAACCCGCCGCTGTTCGTTAGGTCCCGCCCTCGATAATCGCACTGTTGATGAGTTCACAGTCGCATTGCCACCGTTGACTCGATGTTGGCGCCGTTATTGACGATGGTCCTTTCGATCTGCAACGTTCCATCGCCGGTCACTTCGATACAGCCCCTGGTTCGTAAACGGATTATTCACGTCAATGGTCAAGAGGCCGTTGCCAGCGGCTATCGTTCGCGTCGATCACTCCGCCGGCCTGGTTGGTCACCACTAGGCCGTTGTTCCCGATCTCGCCGCGTCCTTGAATCAGGTTGTTGACGTTGACCAGGGAGCCGCTGCCGTTGCCTGGTTCATGATCGACGAGCCGTTACCGGACTTCGTCATCGTGACCGTGCCGCCGCCCGTTAGCGTCACGGCCCCGTCGAAGCCTCAGCACGACGTTGTTGTTCACTTGCGTTCAACAAAATCGTTCCGGTGTTGTTGATGGTCCCCGCGATGTCCGTGGTGCTGTTGTCCTCAAGCGTGTAGGTCCCGACGATCGTCAAGGTCCCGTGCGAACTTCCATCCAGCGTCCGGGTTGCTGCTCGCCGCCGATTCCATCAACCCGCCGCTGTTCGTGATGGTGCCGCCCTCGATAATCGCACCGCTCGCGAGCATCACCGTTGACCCGGGAAAATGGTAATGTTGGCCCCCTGTTGACGACGATTCTTTCGATCAGTAAGGTCCCGCCGCCGGTCGCTTCCAACAGCCCCTGGTTCGTAAACGGATTATTCACGTTAATGGTCAGCGTGTTGCCGGTCGCGTTGGATCACCCCCGCAGCCTGGTTGGTAACCACTAGGCCATCGTTCCCGATCTCGCCGACTCCTTCAATCAGGTTGTTGACGTTGATCAGCGGAGCCGCTGCTTGCCTGATGTTGAGATGGGACGAGCCGTTACCGGCCTTCGTCATCGTGACCGTGCCGCCGCCTGTTAGCGTCACGGCCCCATCAAGCCGCAGGACGCCGTTGTTGTTCATTTGCGCGAACAGAATCGTTCCGGTGTTGTTGATGGTGCCCGCCATGTCTGTGGTGCTGTTCTTGTTCAAGCGTGTAGGTGCCGACGATCGTCAACGGCCCGTGCGAACTCCATCCAGTGTCCGGGTTGTTGCCGCCGATTCAATCAGTCCGCCGCTGTTGCTGGTTAGTCGTGCCGCCTTCGATAACGGCTCCGACGACGAGCTCGACCGTGGCGGTGTTGCCAGCCGCGAGTTGGCCCCCTGTTGACGACGATCATTCGATCGTAAGGTCCCGCCGCCGGTCGCTTCCAACAGCCCCTGGTTCGTAAAGAGATTGTTCACGTTCAATGGTCAGCGTGTTGCCGGTCGTCGTTGATCACCCCCGCAGCCTGGTTGGTGAACCCAGGCCGTTGTTCCCGATCTCGCCGACTCCTTGAATGAGGTTGTTGACGTTCGTCAGTGATCCGCATGGTGTGGTTCAGGATCGACGAGCCGTTGCCGGACTTCGACATCGTGACGGTACCACCGCCTGTGAGGGTCACAGCCCCGTCAAACCGCAGGACGACGTTGTTGTTCACCTGCGCGAACACAATGTTTCCAGAATTGCAGACTGTGCCCGCAACGTCGAACGTGAGGTTGTCGTCGATACTCAGAGTGTTGCCCGCGTCGATATAGAGGCCGCCGACAGCAGCAGCGATATCGAGGTTTACCGTGTGGGCGCCCGCGCCTTTGGCGATGCAAACGATCGCGCCGCTCGCCGGTGGACCGCTAGGGCTCCAATTCGAGCCAACACTCCAATTGCCGGTAGCGCCGCCGATCCAGTTGCTAGTCCCACTTGCAGGGCAGGCGGACGCCGCGGTCAGCGTGAAGGTGGCGGTGACGGTCTGAGCGGAGTTCATCGTGACGACGCAAGTGCCGGTGCCGGAGCAACCGCCGCCGCTCCAACCGGAGAACACCGAGCCTCCGGCGGGGACTGCAGTAAGTGTCACTTGCTGCCCCGTCGCAAACGGCGCGCTGCAGGTGGGCTGGCAGGCGATCCCGGAGGGATTCGAGCTGACGGCGCCCAGGCCCGTACCTGCTTCGCCGATCGTCAGCGTCGGCCCGCTGCCGGTGAAGGTCGCCGTGACGTTATGGCTCTGGCCCATGGTCACCGTGCAAGTGCCGGTGCCGGAACAATCACCGCTCCAGCCGTCGAACGAAGAACCCGAGTTCGGGCTGGCGGTTAAAGTCACGATCGTGTCCCCCGCGTAGTCAGCCGTGCACGTTCCGGAGGAGCAGTTAATCTCGCTCTGATTGTCCTTGACGTTCCCCGAGCCGTTGCCCGCGATGGTTACGCTCAGCTGCGCCACGCCGTTGCCGGTCAGCGTAAATGAGCCAATCGAGACGGGAGTGCCGGTGGTGGTGTCTTGCGCGGTCAGCGTCGCCGTCTCCGTAAGCAGCGTCGAAGGCTTGAACTCATACCAGAACTGGCACTGCGAATTCGCCGGCAGCACGCCTCCGAGCTGGCTGCAGTTAGTGCCGGAAGGCGTCGTCAGGATGAAATCAGCGGCGTCGTCTCCGTTCAGCGCGAAAGTGAAATTCATGGGCGCGCCGCCCTCGTTTTCCAGGGTGACGGCCTTAGCGGCGCTCGCCACGCCCTCGGGCTGCGAGCCGAAATTCTGCGAGGGCCCGAAGAGCGCGAAGAACTGACCAATTTCAGGAGCCACTAGGAATTGGTAGGAGGCGATTTGGCCGACGGTGGGGCCGCTTTGCACGCCGCTGATAGTGGAAGTGCTGTCTTCGCCGTCGGTGGCGAAGGCATAGATGGTATGAACGCCGGGAGAGAGCGGCGCCGTGAGAGTGGCGGAGAAGCCGGATTGGGTTTTCGTGGGCGTCCAGGTGCCCAGCCAGGTGTCCACTTGATAGTAGATATTGGCGATGGGGGCGAAGGTCTGGCTGGGGGGCGGAGTGACTTCGGAGAGAGTGTTGGTTGCGCTGAAAGTGAAAGTGGGAGTGGTGGTGCTGGTGGCGTTGCCGGTGAACGTGGAGATCGTCGTCTGGAGATTGTTGGCCTGCGGTTGATACTCGGTGATGGCGGTGACCGAAGAAGCGCTCTGATTGACGATGTAGCCCTGGTTGGAGATGGAATTGGCTGCCGCCACGACGGGATTATTGCCAACCGCGATGGAAACTTCACCATTTGAGACACCATCGATCACCGTGATGGTGTTGCTGCCCGTGTTCACCACATAGATCTTGTTGGTTGTCGGATTCACCGCGATAGCTTGGGGATTGTGCGCGGAGGAGTCGGTCACCGTGGCGAGGTAACTTGCCGGCGACGTCGCGGTGGCGCCTTGAAATACGCTGACGTTGCTGCTGGTGCTGTTGGCGACGTAAACCAGGTTCGTGACCGGATTGACGGCGATGGCGATCGGACCCGATGGCGTTGGTATCGGAAACGACGTTGGAACTCAAGTCGCTGCCATTGACCACCAGAACGCCAGCGGGGCCGGCGATGTAGGCGAAGTTGGTTACGGGATTGATGGCAATCGCGGTGAAGCCGTTGAGGGATCCGCCGTTAGTGACGCTATTGCTGGTAACGGAGTCGAGCACCGTAAAGGTGTTATCGAAGTTGTCGAGGATGAAGAGCTGGCCGTTGGAAGGATTAACGGCCATGGGGCCCGGATGCGGCGCGAAGCCGGTGAGCGACTGATCGCCAGTTGATGTGCTCACTCCAAATATGGTGGTGAAGTTAGTCAATGTCTGCGAGGTGGCGCCGGTGAAGAATCCCGTGTTGGTGACGGGATTGAAGGTGATGGAGGTGAGACCGCTGGCGTTGCTATCGGAGAGTTGTGCGGTGTTGCCGGATGCGCCGTCAATATCGGTGACGAAATCACTGCCGCTATTCAAGACATAAATTTGGTTGCGGATGGGATCGACGGCGATAGCAGTCGGGTTGTTGCCGACGCCGATGGCGGAGCCCTGGATAGTGTTGGTGGCGCCGTTGATGACGGTGACGTCGTTGTCGCCGGAGTTGACGACGTAGATGAGGTTGGCGACCGGATTCACGCCGATGGCCACGGGAGCGGAATCTGTGGGAGTGATGGTGGTGGGGATGAGAGCGGAGCCGTCGATGACGGTGAATGCGCCGTTGCTCAGGTTGCACGCGGCATATGCGCGATGAGTCGCCGGATTCACGGCGATGGCCTGGGTACTGCCACCCGTGGCGAAGTTAAGAACCGTCGCGGGATTGCTGCCGTTGAATTCCGTCGCCGTGCCGTTGAAGTTCGCCACATAAACGGTATTGGTGATGGAATCGACGGTGATGCCAACTCCGGCGGAAGCGTTCGGATCGTTGACGATTGCGGTGGAATTGTTGGAGCCGTTGATCACCAGCGTATTGCCGCCGTTGGCTGCGACGAAAACCTGGTTGGTGACGGGATTTACGGCGATGCCCTGCAGGCCGACCGCGTTCCCATTGGAAATCGGAGAGCCGGTAATCGCTTGCGTGCCGCCGTCAATCTGAATGACGTTGTTCGTGCCGTTGTTGGAGACGTAGATCTGGTCGGTGGCTTCGTTTACCGCGATAGCAAAAGGATTGGCGCCGCTGCCCAAGCTCGCCGAGCCAGCGATGACATCGGTGTTGCCGTTGAAAATCGCGACTGTGTTGTCGCCTGCGTTGGCGACGTAAAAGAATCCGGTAGCGGAGTTGACCGCGATGGCGGAGGGAGTAGTACCCGAGGCCCGCGTCGCGGTGATGCCATTTGTCGCGCCGTTGATGATCGTGATGTTTCCGCTGTTGCTGTTCGCGACGTACACCTGATTGAGGTGTGCATCGACGGCGATGGCTTGGGGTTAAGCCCGTTGCCATTGGTGATGGTGGTCACATAGGTCGGCCGGAGTGCTGCCCATGGCGCCGCTGAAGACGCTGACGTTGTTGCTGCCGCTGTTGGCCACATACACCATGTTGGTGAGGGAATTGACGGCGATTGCCACCGGAGAGGTGGCGTGAGTATCGTTGACGGTGGTGAAGGTGTTTGTTGCGCCGTCAACGACCGTGACGTTGTTGCTGCCGGAATTCGCGATGTAAATTTTGTTGGTTACCGGGTTGACCGCGACGGCGTTCGGAAACTGGCCGGCGAAAACTGTCTGCGCGGGAATTTGGGCCTGCGCGGTGGCGGCGAAGGAAAGCGCGAGTGACGCGAGAATAGCGATGGCGGCGAATCGAGAGACACTGCGCCTGGCCGCTGCGCGGGCGGCGTTGCTTGCGGCCAACCATGGCCGCTGCATTGCGCGCGCAAATTGATTCAGATTATTCCCTGCACGGGCTGGGCTCATCCTTGCCTCCACGTCTTACGGGCGCGACGAAGCGCGCGTTTCCTCGCGAAACACTAAGACCGGCGGCTGGGCGGGTCGGCTCGGTGGGCGATACGTACTGTTCAAATTCCAGATATCGAGCGGCGCGAGAACAGCCCGAGGCTAAATGGGTCCACCCCGTAACTGTTTTCCTGCAAACGGATTTTAGGAGCCTACTCTTCTAGCTTCCGAAAATCCACGCCAATACGCGCCACACTCAATAAAAATGGGCCCACTGCGCTGTCGCCTGTCGCCGAGGGATGTCTTCAGCGCCGCATTTACGGACATTTTTTGGCGGTGTGCGACGCTGTCCCTCACCGGCGCATCCCGGGGATGTGCCGCGTTCACACACCCCTAGTCGCCACTGCACCCAAGAGGTTTGGCACATCGCATGCCATTGTTAATGGACTGTATTAAAAAGACTTATGGAAAATTGGCAACGCGCTGGCCGGGGATTTGCACAAACCCGGAAATCGTGTTCTCACAGTGAAAGCATTGATCTTGTTATTAGACTTGCGACTCAAGTCCAAGAGCGGTGGGCTGCCCGTTCCGGGAAGCGCTTGCCGAGTTGGGCAAGGCTGTAGCCCGATCACGCGTTGCGACGCGAAATCGATACGCGGGGCCGATGCCGCACGGGGAGCTATAGCGCCGGTTGCCGGGCCCCACCCAAGAGAGCTAGACTGCGATGCCGTGAGGTGATGTGTAGTGGTGCGTTACGCTCTTCCATCGAAACCTGCCATCCATAAATCCCTAGTCGTCACCACTCTCGTTGGGATCCTTGCGCTCCTGGCGCCTGCGCCAAGTCACGCGCAGACTCGGCGTGCTGTTCTGGTCGGAATCAATACTTACCTGCCGGAAGGGGCGGAGGTGAAGAAAGTCGAGACGGTGGAGAAAGCGCACACGGGGGGACGTGGCTCGTGGACCAATCTGGAAGGCTCACTGAACGACGTGGAAAGCATCCGCGAGTTGTTAATCACGCGCTATGGATTCGAAGAGAAGAACATTCACGTTTACACGCAGGCGGAGGCCACGCACAAAAACATTCTCGATGCTATTCAGACCTATTTGGCTGATCCCGCTACGCCCGGAGATGTCAGCTTTTTCTACTATGCGGGGCACGGCTCGCAGATGCGGAATTCGAAAAGCGTGGAGGAAGATAAAGAGGACGAAACGACGGTGCCGGCGGATTCCTTCAAGGGTACCGAGGACATTCGGGACAAGGAATACGCGCGCGCGTTCATGAAGGTGCTGGAAAAGGGCGCGCTGCTCACCGCCATTTTCGACAGTTGCCACAGCGGTTCGATTGCCCGCGGTTATTCGAAGTTCGACCGCGTGCGCGCTCTGCCGCCCGACCCGCGCGACGCCGCCGATGATTACGCCGGGCCGTTCCCCGAGAAGCGCGGGGCCCTGATTTTCGCGGCAGCTCAGGACATTGAGAGCGCCGCAGAGGGGCGCGATGAAAATGGCAACGAGCACGGCGCTTTTACCGCCGCCTTGATGAGGGTTCTCAGCAGCGCGCCGATCGATGAATCGGCAAACGATATCTTCCTGCAGACTTTCGCGACTATGCGCGCCGCGGGAGCAAATCAGGTTCCGGTCATTTCTGGTCCTCTGGAGCGGCAGCGCGCTCCGCTCTTCGGCAGCAGCTCCGGCAATGTTTCCGGCAAGATTACCCTTCCTCTGATGACCGCCGATGAGGACGGCACAGTGCAACTGCTGGGCGGATTCAGCCTCGGATTTGGAATTGGCACGGAATTGGTGCCGGCGAAGAAGTCCGGCGGGAACGCAGCGATACGCCTGAAAGTCACGGCGCAAACGCCGGCAAAATCCACCGCGAGAACGATCGAGGGGGACGCCACCAAATTGGAGGCTGGTACGCTTTTTCTGATCGATCGCTGGGCACCGTCGGGCAAAGGCCTGCTTGCGCTGTGGGTGCCTCCGGCGGATTTGCCTGCCGAAGAGATAAAGCGCGTGGCGGACGACGTAAACAAGCTCCGCGACGTTCCGGGAATTACCGTCGTAGATGATCCCTACGAGACCACGCCCACGCACATTATTGCCTGGAGCGGCACATCCTGGACGCTCACCGACCAGGCCACGCAGGCTACGAAAGCGCTGGGACGCACCTTAAATCTCGCCGCTGTCGCAAAGACCTTGCCGAACGGCAAAACGAAGATTTTCGTCAATCTCCCGCTGCCGAAAGAGGCCAGCGCGGGCATCACGAGCCTTACCGGCGGACCATCTCCGATTCGCGCCGTGAGTTCGATCCGCGAGGCGAATTACCTGCTCGTTGGCCGGGCCACTCCCTCGGGAGTCGAATACGCGTGGCTGCTCCCCGGCGCTTCCAAAGATTCTGCCGCGAATGAAATGAAAAAGGCGGGCACCAGGGCAGGTTCTGTGCCTGCAAGCACCGCGTCGGCGAGTTCACTTCCGCCGGAAACGCGCTGGATTCCTGCACAATCCGGTTCCAAATCGTTCGCGACCGCCGTGGGCGAATTGACTGATTTGGCCGGCAGCCTGGCGCGCATCAATGGCTGGCTCACGCTGCGCCCACCCGAGGACGATGGCGGATTTCCCTACCACCTGGTGATTTACGAGACGAATCATCCCGAAGCCACCGAATCCGTGACCACTACGATTGGCGACGGTCGCACTTACGGCTTGGCGCTGGTCGCCGATCCCAAGGATCTGAAACGTTTCTCCGGCCCGCGCCGCATCTATGTCTTCGTGATCGATAGCGACGGCAACGGCTGCCCGGTTTTCCCCAGCGCGGCGTACGGAGACGTCGAGAATGTCCATCCGACGCCGGAGGAAACCGCCGAAGGAGTGCCACCGCGGATCGATCTGGGATCAAAGTTATTCGCGGTCGGCAAACCCTACGGCACCGACACTTATTTCATGCTCACAACCGCACCGCGCGATTCGATTAATCTGGCCAGCCTCGCGTGGGAGGGCGTGCGCGAGCTGAAGCGCGGGAGCGAATCCCCGCTCGACCAATTGCTCTCAAATGTCGGGACGCGGTCGCCGCGGCCTGTCACGCCGGCATCGTGGTCCATAACGAAGATTCCGATGCACAGCGAGGGCGACGAATCCGCCCCAGCGGGACAGGGCTGCCAATAGCATCGCCACTCCGTGCAAACTGCAATATCGTTGAAATGCCGCAGTAACCTCGCGACTGTCTTTCTTTTTGACTCATAAAACTTCCTTTGATAATGTCCGGAAGACTTCGCCATCCTCTTCAGGAGGGGATCATGAAGAACAAACTCAGTTTTTCCTTGCGGTGCGCATCTGCGTTGCTTCTGGTTCTGTTGTTCGGCGCCTCCCAAGCTCTTGCTCAAGATCAGATGTCAAAAAGCGACAAGACAGCCAAACCGGCCACCAAAAACGCCGTCAAGACTGCAGCGCAATCAAGCCGCGGCGGCGGAGCGGACACCAATATCAAGACCGATCGAACAGCGAACGATCCAAACACGCCGGCTGCGAAGCCCGAAGGCAAGGGCGAGCGCGGTTCGCGAGGTTGCGCGGTGGACATCGTCAACGACACGGGATGGTACGTGGACATTTATGTGAACGGTAATTACAACGGCACCGTGGGGCCGTGGAACAGCGGATACGTTTATCCCCCCGTGATGGGCTCGAATCTCTACGGGCGCGCAAGCTTTACCGATGGCTCCTACAAATATTGGGGACCGCGGGAGTTCAACTGCGTGCCGGGAACCATAAACTCGTGGTCGTTGACGCCCTGATTCAACTCCAATTCGCGTTTCAGCCGTCGCCGCTGTGGGCAGTGCACGAGCCCACAGCGGCGATTTTTTTATGAAGGAGCCGCGAAGACGCGACGATTAGGGCGGAAATGGAGTGCTTAGCGGCGCGCGGCTACGGCTTCTGTGCGCCAAATGGTCTTGCCGCCGAGAAAATCGTGGATGTGGCGATTGATCAAATCCGGCATTTCGTGAATCACCCAGTGCGTGCCATCCGGAATGCGCTCGATGCGATTATTCGGCACGTACTCCTCCAGGCCGTCGAGATTGCCGGGCAATAGCGCAGTGTCCTTCATGCCCCAGAGAACGAGCGTAGGCACCTGCACGATCCAGGATTTCGCACCGGGCAAAAGGGTGGGCAAATCGTCGTTTCCTTCGTTATCCACTCCGTGCGGCATCGCGCGATAGTAATTGAGCCCGCCAGTCAGCGCGCCAGGCTGTGACCAGGCTTCAAGATAAGCGCGGCGATCCGCGTCATTGAAATATCCGCGCTCCATGCCAGGCGCAAGAACGACCGTAGATAGCGCTGCATAATTGTTCGCGGCGAGCACTGCCTCGGCCGCCGGCGTGCGAAATAGCTGAATGTATTCGCTGGCCTTGCGCTGCGCCGGATTTTGCGCCAGTTCGCGGCGGAACACCGCCAGATGCGGCGCGTTGATAATCACCAGCCGGTCGAGCCATTCGGGATAAACCAGCGCGAAGGCCCAAGCCACAACGCCGCCCCAGTCATGGCCCACAAGTGTGAATTTCTTATCGCCGCCGCAGCCAAAATGCCCCGCCAGCTCGCGCAGATCTTCCACCAGATGGCGCAGCTCGTAATCCTCCACCAAGCCTGGCTTCGAGGAAAGATTGTAGCCGCGCAAGTCGGGAGCGACGGCCAGTCGCGAGCGCCCGAATTCCGCGAGCTGCTTTCTCCACGCATACCAAAATTCCGGAAAGCCGTGCGCGAACAGGATCAAATCTCCGTCCTCAGGCCCTTCCGCAGCGCAGTGCAGCCGGACGGATTCGAGTTCAGCAAAGGAATGACGAAGCATCGTTTGGCTACTCCCTTACCCGGGATGCTATTCGCAACGGCGCGCCGCGTCAATCGAGAACAATACCGTGTCGTTGGGGAAATACCTGGCCTTCCAGACGGCCATCGAATCGGGCCGGCGCGCAGACGGACGTGCAAGCGTGAGCGGCGGCGCCGTTCACGGTATGATGATGAAACTCAGCTGCGCCGCGGGCCATCCAAGTAAACTGCGGGCTGAACGGTAAGCTGCGGCCCGAATGTGGGGGTAAATGATGCAGTCCAACTTGACGTCAGCAATACGTCCTCGGTTCGCGACGGTATTGCTGGCCGCCGCAGCGCTGCTGTCCGCCGCGCCGCTCAGGGCCCAGCTTCAGCCGCAAAAGCCATCGCTGACACCGCCGCAACAGAACGCGCCGCCGTCCTCCGCCCCGGCTGCCCCGGCTCCTGAACAGGCGCCGACCTCCACGCCAGCGCCGGCACCTCCGCCCGCGCCACCGGCTACCCCGGAAACTCTGGCAAAGGGAAAAGCGATTGTCCTCGCGGCGGCCAAAGCTGCCGGAGGAAACTCGCTGAAGAGCGTAAAGAGCGTCGAGATTCATGTCTCGGGGCAGGCCAACACGCCCAACGGACCGATGGATCTTTCGTTGAAGCTTATCATTGTCTTTCCCGATCGCCTTCGCAACGACGCAGAGCTCCCGGTGGGAACCGTCACGCAAGGCTTCGACGGAAAGTCGGGCTGGGTACAAACGCGGCAGGGATTGATCGATCTCCCCGAGGAATTTCTTGCCGAGTTTTCGCGCGGCATCGCGCTGACGGGCGGCTGGGGATTGTACCAGCAGGCCCTCGATGGAAAAATCGAAGCACAATATATCGACGACGAGGATTTCGACGGAAAGAAAACCAGCGTCGTTCAGTGGTCCACAGGGAACGGACCAGTCAGGCTGTATTTCGATTCCGCGACGCACTTGCTGGTCGGCGCGCATTTCCGCACCATCACTCCGCAGGGCGACGTGCAAGCCGATCAGCACTGGAGCGATTTCCGCGCTGTGGAAGGAAATCAATTCCCCTTCCGCAACCGGGTGGATCACGATGGCCAGAAATTCACGGAAACCACGGTCTCCGAGGTCAAGATCAACGTCAATCCGGATCCCGCGATATTCACCAGGCCAGCCGAGGAGAAGCCATCAAGTTAGGGGTTTCGAATCCAACCGATTTGTCAACTGGCGGTGCGGATGAATTTGGGAAACGCCGTCGGGTGCCGTACACTTAGAAATTCGACTCGATGCCCGCAAAACTACAAAGACAGGTGTGACATTGAAAGCCAAGCAAAAATGGGCTGGAATTACTGCGATCGTGGCGGCAGCTTGCTGCCTGGGCGGGACGTCGCGTAATACGCCGGCGCCGATGCCGCCAGTGCTCGATGCGATGAAGGCCGAGCTCGATCGCTCGATCACCACATTGGGTAAGGCCGAACCGGCCGATTACTTCCTCAGCTACACGGTTTCCGATCGCGAAGTCGTCACTGTATCAGGATCGAATGGCGCGCTACTTACGACCGATGACGCGCGCGGCCGCTGGCTCGAAGTGCAGTCGCGCGTCGGTTCCTACGAGCTGGATAGCACGCACAGAATCGGCGACCGCGCCCCCAATTGGACCAGCCCCGGCACGACCGCTTCGCTCGATGACGACCTGGCCGTGCTGCGTCGTGAAATCTGGAGCGAAACCGACCGGCAATATCGCGCTTCCGCTCAGGCCTTGATCAAGGTGCAGACCAGCCAGCAAGTCCAGGTGCAAACCACGGAAGGCAACGCGCCCGATTTCTCGCACGAGACGCCGCATACCTTTATTGGCCCCCGCGCGGAAATTCGCGTAGACCGCAAGCCCTGGGAGGAGAAGCTGCGCAAATACACGGCAGCGTTCAGCGGATCGCCGGATGTGCTGAATTCCATTGCCACGTTCACTGCTTCAGCGGCCAATCAATACCAGATCAATAGCGAAGGCACGGAACTGGCCTTCGGGCAGATCCACTACCGGCTGGAGCTATTCGTGCAAAGCAAGGCGCCCGATGGAATGGATATCGAACGCTTCGCGAATTTCGATTGGATCGATCCGAAGGAAGCGCCGGACGATAAGACGGTGTTCCAGCACATCAATGTGATGATCGCGGAAGTCGAAGCCCTTGATCGCGCGCCACTCGTCGATCCTTATGCCGGACCGGCCCTGCTCACTGGTCGCGCCACGGCGGTTTTCTTCCACGAAGTTCTGGGCCACCGCCTCGAAGGCTTCCGGCAGAAAGACATTGCTGAAGGGCAGACCTTCACGAAAAAAATTGGCGAGCAAATTCTCCCCCCTTTCATTTCGGTAAAAGATGATCCCACCGAGCAGCGGCTAAACGGGCAGATGCTCCTCGGCTATTATCCCTACGACGATGAGGGCATTCCCTCGCAGGACGTTCATCTGGTTGACGACGGCGTGCTGAAGACATTCCTGATGGGCCGTTCGCCGCTGGTGGATGTTCCTCATTCCAACGGCCACGGCCGCCGCCAGCTTGGATATCAGCCGATCGCACGCATGGGCAATACGATCGTGACCAGCACGAAATCGGTGACGAACGCGGAGCTGCGGCGGCAATTCATCGAGCTGATCAAAACGCAGAACAAACCTTACGGTTTGCTGATTGATGATATCGCCGGCGGCTTTACGTTTACGGGCCGCGGGCAGCCGCAGGCTTTTCAGGTTCTTCCGCTGGTGGTTTACAAAGTCTATCCGGACGGGAAGCCCGATCAGTTGGTGCGCGGCGTGGATATTGTCGGCACGCCGCTGGCGTCGCTGACCAAAATCGTGGCTACGGGCGACAAGCAGGAAATTTTCAACGGTTATTGCGGCGCAGAATCCGGTTCCGTTCCGGTGGCAGCAGCGGCGCCGGAAATTTTGATTTCAGAACTCGAAGTGCAAAAGAAAGAAAGCTCCACGGACAGGCCGCCGATTCTGCCTCCCCCGGCGCACGATCCCGAAGCGAAAGGAAAAGATTGAGAATGATTCGACGCCGCATCCCTGCTTCGCGTGCGCTGCTTGGTTCGTGTCTCGCCCCCGCCATCGCTATCGCCATCGCCGCAATTCTCCTTGCGCTTCCGTTCCACGCGGCAGCCGCGGGAATACCGGGTACATCTAGTCCGGCTGCGCGGCACGCAAAGCCCGCCAGCGTGCCGGCTACCCCACCACAGGATAACGACCAGACGCTGCACGCACTGCACGACGAGATGGCACGATCGCAAACGCGGCTGGTGATTCCTGGCGCGGAGAAACCCTTCTACATTCAGTACCAGCTTCTGGATATTGACGCGCGCACGATTACGACATCTTTCGGCGCGCTGCTCTCGTCCACTACGAATCGCAGCCGCTTCATGCTGGCCACCATTCGGGTCGGCGACTATCACCTCGACAGCTCAAATTTTGTCACCGATGAAGGCTTTCGCGGCTTTCTTGGTTCGGCCGGACAAGTGGGAATCGACCGCGATTACAATTCGCTACGCCAGGACCTTTGGCTTTCCACCGATCAGGCTTACAAAGAAGCCTTGACGCAGATGTCGTCTAAGCGGGCGTTTTTGCGCAGCTTGACCAAGCCGCCGGAAATTGATGATTTCTCGAAAACTACGCCGGTCGTTTTGGTTGAGCCGCGTCTGGAACCGGACTGGACTTCGCGCAATTGGGAAGAGGAAGCACGCGCGACCTCGCGGGCGGTGCGCGCCAATCCGGAAATAAAAGATTCGCGCGTCACCTACTATCTGATTTATACGACGTACTACTTGCTGACCAGCGAAGGCACGGAAATTCGTGTGTCGCGTAGTTTCGCGGGAATTGAAGGCGGCATGGACGCGCTGGCCGAAGACGGCATGGAAGTTCAGAACTACTACACGAAGTACGTCGCGAAGCCTGCGGACCTTCCTTCCGCAGCTGAGGCCGGCAAGTCGCTCGAGAACGCCGCGCAAGAACTTGTGGCCCTGCGTTCCAGCCCGCTGGTTCCCGACTTCACTGGGCCGATGCTTTTCGACGCTCCAGCCGCGGGTTCCTTGCTGGCGCAAGTTCTGACGCCATCGCTTTCCGGCGCGCGCGGGCCGCTTTCCATGCTGCCGCGCTTCGATGAGATGATGCAGGGACTCGGCGGTCACAGCGAATGGACCGGCCGCGCCGGCACGCGCGTTCTGCCCGCCGGCGTCTCGCTTGTGGATGAGCCCACGCTTCCCGCTTATCAAGGGAAGCCGGTGATTGGCGGCTACGATGTGGATGACGAAGGCGTGCGCCCGCAGCGCGTTTCGATTGTCGACAATGGAATTTTGAAGGAGCTGTTGATGTCGCGGCGGCCCGGCCCGGAGTCCTACGCCTCCAATGGCCACGCCCGCTCGGCGCTGCTCGGCGATACTCACCCGCTTCCGAGCAATTTGATTTTCGAATCAAACGCCGCGGAGAGCCCCGCCGATTTGAAAAAGAAGTTTCTGTCGCTCTGCAAGGACGACGGTCATGAATGGTGCATCGAAGTTCGCCGCATGGACAACCCCGCGATTTCTGCGGTCCATCAGGAGGATTTCAATGAAACCATCGGCGCTCTCGCGGCCGGCATTTCCAGCGGTGAACGGATTCCGCTACTGCTCTATCGCGTTTATGTTTCCGACGGACACGAAGAATTGGTGCGCGGCGGAATTCTGAATGGCTTGACGTTGCGCTCGATTCGCAATCTGCCGGGCGTCGGCAATGATCTGACCGTTTTCGATTTTATGGAAAATCCGACGCAGGGATTTACCGGCACCGCTTTGGGCGCATTCGGCTCGGCTCAGGCCGGCATCCCGACGTCAATCGTCGCCCCGTCGATCGTGCTGGAGGAAGGCGAAGTGCGTGGGTTCCACGGCGAGCCACGGCGATTGCCACTGGTAACGCAGCCACCACTCAATTAGCGCGGGCGGTTTTTGCCGCTGGTTCGACGGTAATGATCGTCACTTCCGGCCGGCTGTTGAAGCGCAGCGGCAGGCCGGACCACCCGATTCCTCGATTCACATACAGCTTTGAATTCGTACCCTTCGCCGAATACCAGCCTTCCACGTACGGCCAGCAGCCCTTGGGCAAGAACAGCGGCGGAAGAAACGGAGGCCGCACTTGCCCGCCATGCGTGTGTCCCGCAAGGCAAAGATCGACCTTCCCCGCGACGCGATCAAAATAGGCCGGCGAGTGGAACAGCAAAATCGTGTAAATCCCCGGCGGCGCGCCCGTGAGCGCTCCCTCGAGGCTTGCCTTTCCCGTGTACGGATCGTCCACACCGGCCAGCCAGACGTCGTTTCGCAGCAACGTGCCGGAATTCAGCAGCAGATGCACTCCGGCATTGGCATAAAACGAATGTTCGTGTTGCAGCGGCTTCCAATTCTCGTAATTTCCACGCACCACCCAAATGCCCAGCGGCGCATGAAATTGCTGAAAAACTTCCTGGACCATGCCGAAAGTTCCGCCATATCCCCCGAGCGAATCGCCGGTGATGACGATGACGTCCGGTTTCTCGTCGTCAAGAATGTCCACCACGCGTTTCTCGCGTGCGCCCATTCCATGTGTATGCAGATCGCTGAGCTGCGCGATCTTGAGCGGAGAGGTGACGTTTCCTTCCACCGAAGTGTGCACCGTTTCCACGCGAAACGGCTCAATCCACAGGGAATACGCAACCAAAGCCACCAGCGCCGCCAACACAAAGGCGATAATGATGCGCTTGCGTGAATCCTGCGCGGGCGTTGCCCGAACACCACTTCCGATTGTCCGCATCGTGGTCATTTCTCGATCAATTCAGTGTAAGGCACCGAGAGCGCGCCTCCAAACTCCGCCCATCGTATAATCCCGTCAGCCCTTACGATGAATTCCGAAGAACAAGGGGTTCGCGAAAAGAAACTGGCCGCGCTCGGCTCGGTCGGCTCAGCAGTCGCACTGGTGTCCCTCAAGGCCTTTCTCGCCTTCGCCACCGGCAGCTTGGGAATTCTCTCCGAAATGCTGCACTCGGTCCTCGATCTCGTCGCCGCCGTCATCACCTATCTCTCCGTTCGAGTCGCTGATAAACCGGCCGACGCCGATCACCTCTACGGTCACGGAAAAGTCGAAAGCTTTTCCGCCTTCGTCGAGACCGGCCTGCTATTGCTCACGGCTCTTTACATCATCTGGGAGGCATGCCAGCGGCTGTTCTTCCACCAGGTACATATTCGCCCGAGCATCACCGCCATCGTGATCCTTCTGCTCGCGATGGGAATCGACTTCATCCGCTCGCGCGCGCTTTCCCGCGTGGCCCGAAAGTATCCCAGCGAAGCCCTGCAAGCCGACGCGCTCCATTTCTCTACCGATGTGTGGAGCACACTCGTTGTTGTTATCGGCATTACCGCCGCATGGCTTGGCGAAAAATTCGGGATTCCATGGCTCGCTTATACGGACGCAATCGCGGCGCTCGGGGTTGCGGGCGTAATCATCTGGATTGGTGGCCGATTAGGCAGACAGACGGTTGATGCGCTTCTGGACGTTGCGCCGGAGGGCTTGCGCGAACAGATAGAAGGCGCGGTCGCTGGCGTGGAGGGCGTGCTGAGCACCGATCGCGTGCGCGTCCGGCGCGCCGGGCAACGCCACTTTGTAGACGTGACCATCAGCGTCCCGCGCACTTCCAGTCTGGCGCAGGCCCACGCCATCAGCGACGCTGTCGAGCGCCGCATCGGTCAAATTGTCCCATCCGATGTCGTAGTGCACCTCGAGCCGCGCGCTCCAACGGGCGAAAATCTCTTCGATATTATCCGCGCGGTGGCTCAGCGCCGCGGGCTCCCCGTTCACGAACTCTCCGCCAGCATGTTCGATGGCCACCCCTTCATCGAAATGCACCTGGAAGTGGACGAAAAGGCGAGCCTGAGCGAAGCACATCAACGCGCCACGGAACTGGAAGACGAAATTCGGCTCGCCGTCGATCCGCAAGCGCGCATCAACATCCACATCGAGCCGCTAGGCGCGAAAATCGCCAGCTCCGAAGAAATGCGCGATCTCGGCCGCGCGGTCCAGAATTTTCTGAATTCGCTGCAGTCGGAATATAACGAAATCGCGGATTGCCATGAAGTCAACGTTCGCAGCGTGAATCACAAAATCCTGGTGTCATGCCACTGCACGATGCCGGGGAATTTGCAGGTTGCTGACGTTCATGACGTAACCGCAGCCCTGGAAGATCGCGTCAAAGAAAAATTCCCGCAAATCTTCCGCGTGACAATCCACCCCGAGCCAACAGAAGAACGCTAAGAACTGCGCAGCGTAACGCCGGCTTGTCCTGAGTTGCGAAGGGCTGTCAGCCGGGGTTCTCCCATGGCGTTGCGACGCGCAAAAATCTGCGCCGCCAGCGCCAAAACCGCCGGAAAGCATTCAATCACGTAACGGGGCTCGGGCGTTTCCACGTGCAGAAAGAACAGCGTTCGCACCACGCAAAACGCCACGAGCAGCCCCGTCACCGGCGAGCCTCGAGCGAGCCACGCGCCCCAAATCCCCATCGCCGCAAGCATAATCGCCAAAGCCGCCAGGCCGATGGTCACACTAAAATCCACGGGATCTTCCGCCCAAGCCGCGCGAATCGGCCACATCTCCCCGGAAAACGGCAAGAGTTCAATACGCGGCGTAAACCAAATCGAGAACACGCGTTTCAACGGCACCGTGAAATAAGTCCGCAAAGGATGCCGCGCCGTCCGCTCGCGCGCAATTTCGCCAAACGCGCGATCCTCATCCGCCGAAAGCGTCAGCGAATCGTTGTACTCATCAAGAATGTCCGAGACACTCTGGCGCTCCTCATCCGAATCAAACGCATAGCCGGGCAAATCCTCCACATGAATTTCCTCATCCTCGAGCTTCCACTGCGCCAAGTACACATCGCGGAATCGCCACATCCAGGTATTCGTCCAGGCATAAAATCCCTTCGGCACCAGCTCCCCCGGCAATTGCGAATACCGCGGCGCAAGAAACTGCACATCGCCCAGCACGCGCCAATTCCGCGCCGCCCACGGCAATAGCGGCAAAATCATTCCAACGAACATCAGCGCCCCAGCGCGAACCAATTTCAACCAGTCCACGCGCCGCCGCCATCGCACCAGAAGCACAAGCCCAGCCGCCAGCAACAAAAGCGGCGCTTCCGGCCGCACCAGCGCCCCAAATCCAACGACCAGGCCCCCGAGAAACCACGGGCGTCCGCACCAAAGCGCCAAATCGCGAAGCGAAAAATGCGCCACCAGCCGGATCTCCAGTCCCCGACGAATCGTCGCCAGCGAATCCGCCCGCCAACACCACCAAGGCCAGCGCCGTCAAAAACGTCGCCAGCACCTCGGTCAAAATCCCAGTCGAATAATTAGCCACGAAAGGGCAAAGCGCCGCCAACCAAAGCCCCGCCAGTAACGCGCGCCGCCTCGCCTCCGGCCGCGCCACAAACGCCGCAAGCAACGCCACCAACCCGCACGACGTCAAATCTAAGAAACCCTGCGCCAGCAGCACAGCGTAGCGCGAACGCCCAAGCGTAGCGTAAACTGCTGCCAGGAACGCCGGATAGCCAGGAGGGCGCAAATCAACTGCTGTGAGGCGGCCCGCTACGGACATCCCGTACACGCCGCGATCCAGCCAGTTGCGCGCCAGTTCGAGGTAAATCTCCGAATCTCCCGCTGCGTTCGTAGGGAAAGCGTGAATTAGATACATTCGCAGCGCCAGCCCTGCGCCGATAGCCAGCGCCGCGCTGGCACGAAACTTGTTCGAGGCCGTCATTGACACGCTTTTTGCGGATGGCTAGCTTGGATTGTCTGCATGGGTAATGGCAAGCCAATTTTCTACGATGAAGAGCGCCGCCGCTGGCGACGCACGCGCCGCGTCATGGAAATTACCGGCGCACTATTTGCTTTCGTCCTCGTAGTCTTCATCATCGACATTTTCCGCAATCCCGATCTCGGCGCCTCCCTTCTTCCAGACCGGCATCCCATTCGTCACGCGATCCGCCAGTCGAAGCCCGCGAAGATCACTCCCGTTCGTCTGGGCCGCCGCAAGCGCGTCGCCAGCCTCGGCAAGCAGCCCGATCATTACGATCCGCTGCGCGCCGCATTCTACGAAAATGGCGATCCCAGCGGCTTCGCGTCGCTGCAGGCCCACTACAAAGAACTCGACCTATTGATTCCCGAAGGGCTGATGTCCAACTCGCCCGACGGTCGCCTAGACACCGACCTCGACCCAAAAATTGGCAACTGGATGCGCGCCACCGGCGTCGAGCTGCCCATCATGCCGCTGCTGCAAAATTCGGACGGCACCACCTGGCACATTCCGGAAATGGCCGCGCTCCTCGAAAATCCGGCCGCCCGCCATAAACTTATCGCGTCGCTCGTGCAATACGATCTCACCCAGCGTTTCACCGGCATAGCTCTCGACTTTGAACAAGTTCCCGACAACAGCCAGGATAATTTCCGCAAATTCTGTCAGGAACTGGCCCTCGCGCTGCACGCTCAAAATCTGAAGCTGATGGTCGCGCTCCCCGCCGCCGACTGGGCCTACGACTACAAAGGCATCGGCCAATCCGCCGACGCGATCATCCTGATGAATTACGATCAGCACTGGCTCACGTCGCCGGCCGGCCCCATCGCCGCACAGGAATGGTATCTCACCAACCTCACCAAGATTCTCGCGCTCGTTCCGGCTCAAAAATTGGTGATGGGCATCGCCAATTACGCTTACGACTGGCCAGAAAAAACCAAAGCGGTCCCGCATCCCATGGGCACGTCCATGAGCTTTCAGGAAGCGGTCGTGCAAGCGGTTGAGTCCGATGCCGACGTCACCTTCGACCCTGATTCCCTCAACCCTCATTATTCCTACGAAGACGAAAATAACGTCGTCCACAATGTTTGGATGCTCGACGCCGTAACCGCCTACAACGAGTTGCGCAGCGCCGAAGCACAAGGCGTCAGCGGCACGGTGGTCTGGCGGCTCGGCTCCGAGGATCCCTCGTTGTGGTTCATCTGGGATGCGACGCATCCAACGCCGGCCGACCGCAACAAAATCACCGAGATCCCGCCCGGCTACGATCTGATTTTCGAAGGCCGCGGCGATATCTGGAAAATTTCTGCCACGCCGGTCAGTGGCAAACGCAACTTCGATTACGACGCCGATTCCGACGCCTTCGATGACGAAAGCTTTGAAAGCTATCCGATGTCCTGGCGCGTTCAGCAGATGGGCGCCGCGCCGCACAAACTCGCGCTCACTTTTGACGATGGCCCCGATCCCGAGTGGACGCCGAAAGTCTTGGACATCCTGAAGGAAAAACACGTCCCGGCCACTTTCTTCGCCATCGGAACGAACGCCGACAACGCGCCGGAATTAATTCGCCGCGAATTCGACGAGGGCCACGAAATTGGAAATCATAGCTACACGCATCCCGATATCGAAGAGGCTTCCAAAACGCAGATTCAAATCGAGCTGAATCTCACCGAGCGCCTTTTCGAATCCATTCTCGGCGTAAAAACGATTCTCTTCCGCCCGCCGTACGGCATCGATCATCAACCCGAAACCGCCAGCGAAATTTCTTATCTCCCGACGCCGCAATCCATGGGCTACATGATAATCGGTGCGCGCATCGATCCCCACGACTGGGGCGAAGGCAACGGCCAGGCGCCTCCGCCGGCAGCAACGATCGTTCAGCGCGTGGTGGATCAGGCCACGCAGCAACTGAAGACCGAAGGCGGCAACATCATCCTTATGCACGATGGCGGCGGCGATCGCAGCCAGACTATCGCCGCGCTGCCTCAAGTGATCGATCGTCTGCGCGCGCAGGGATTTGAATTCGTAGCCGTGTCCGACCTGCTGGGCGAAACGCGCGGCGAAGTCATGCCACCGCTCAGCCACAAAGAATGGCTGTGGGCTCGCAGCGATTGGTTCATCTTCGAGCTGGCGCACTGGTTCCGGCTGATCATCACCTTCATTTTCATGGCGGGAATTTTGCTGGTCAGCGGCCGTGCGGCGATCATCGGGCTGCTGGCGCTCGTCGAGAAGGCGCGTCCCGCGCCTGCCGATCATCCCGAGTATCAGCCGTCCGTCAGCGTGCTCATTCCGGCGTATAACGAAGAAGCGGTAATCGCCGCCACAGTCCGCGCCGCTCTCGGCTCAACATATCCGAAACTCGAAGTTCTGGTGATTGACGACGGCTCGCACGATCGCACTGGCGAACTCGTTCGCGAAGAATTCGGCGGCGATCCGCGCGTCCACCTTATTTCTCAGCCCAATCGCGGCAAGCCCGCCGCGCTCAATCACGGGCTCGCCACCGCGACGGGCGAAATCGTAGTCACCATCGACGCCGACACCATCGTCGATCCCGACGCCGTCACCAAGCTAGTGCGCAATTTCGCCGATGCCCGCGTCGGCGCCGTCGCCGGCAATGTGAAGGTGATGAATCGCAATCGCTGGCTCACGCGCTGGCAGGCTCTCGAATACATCACCAGCCAGAACCTCGAGAAGCGCGCTTTCGACCTGCTGAATTGCATCCCGGTCGTGCCCGGCGCCGTGGGGGCGTGGCGCGCCGATTTAATTCGCAGCTGCGATGGATTCTCACGCGACACGGTGGCCGAAGATACCGACCTCACCATGACCATTCGCCGCAGCGGATGGAAAATTCTCTACGACGAAGAAGCTATCGGCCACACCGAAGTCCCCGAAACGGTGGAAGCGCTAATCCGCCAGCGCTTCCGCTGGACCTTCGGCACGATTCAATCCGTCTGGAAGCATCGCGATACGCTAGGACGAAAAAAGTACGGCTCGCTGGGCCTGATTGCGCTTCCGAATATTTTCCTATTTCAAATCGTGCTGCCGCTGGTCTCCCCGGTAATCGACCTGCTGTTTTTAGTCTCGCTGGCCCTCTGGGGCCTGGCTCAGCTGCACTTCACGCGCCTGCCGCAACTCTGGACCGCGCAGGACGTCGAACGCTCGCTGATCTTCTTCGCCATCTTCATGTTCATCGATCTCATGACTTGCGTAATCGCCTTCGCGCTCGAAAAGCACGAAGACTGGACGCTGCTAGCTCCGCTGCTGATCCAGCGCTTCTACTACCGCCAAATGATGTACGTAGTCCTGTTCCGCGCGCTGCGCGAAGCAGTAAGAGGCCGACCAGTAGGCTGGAAAGGCGTAGAGCCGCACGTCCCCACGCCGGTCCCAACAGCCCAGTAGGAAACGGTCCTCCTCCTAACTCTGCGTCTCTGCGGTATCTCTTTTCCTGGCCGTTTGATCTCAAATTTCAAATGGCTCTGTCGAAATCCTGGGCACGCGTTGGCTTTTCGGCCGTAGGGGAGGGGCTTGCTCCTCCCGCCAGCGTAAAAACATCCACAACGTCGCCCACTCATCTCAACGTACAGCGATTGTCCTCGTGCTGTAGCTTTGCGCTGCTCACGCGTCCAGCAAAAACGCTGTCATCCTGAAGACCGCGCAGCCCGATTTTCGCGCCCATTCACCGGGGCCCGCGCGAAAATTGGGCGCTTTGGCGCGGTCCGAACGGATCTCGGCGCCGGAACGGCGGAAACCTCGGTCCGGTTTTGATTTTTCCGGGCATTTGAAATTTGAAATCTCTTACCTCTGACTCCCGGATTTCTGCTAAACTGTCCTTACAGGGCTGCATCCTGAGTTCACGGAGCGGCACCGGAGGTTCGCATGAGTGCAGCACCGCGTGCGGGCAACGGCAAAATCACCGTGCCCGACATCGTATCCCGCAAGTCCCGCCGTACTTCCGAATCCGTCGCATCAACCGAAAAAATCACGTGCCTAACCGCCTACGATTACCCAACCGCGCGTCTGCTCGACGAAGCCGGCGTGGACATCCTCCTCGTAGGCGATTCCGTCGGCATGGTAGTCCTCGGCTACGACAGCACTCTGCCTGTCACCGTTGACGAAATCCTGCACCACCTGAAAGCCGTGCGCCGCGGCACGCGCCACGCTCTGCTCGTCGCGGACATGCCCTACGGCAGCTATCACGCCAATACGGAAGACTCCATCCGCACCGCGCTTCGTTTCGTAAAGGAAGGCGGCGCGGAAGCCGTAAAAGTTGAAGGCGGCGAACGTCGCATCGAGCTGATTGCGCGCCTGGTGGAAGCCGAGATTCCGGTGATGGCTCACGTAGGCCTGACGCCGCAATCCGTAAACGCGCTCGGCGGCTTCAAGGTCCAGGGCCGCAACGAAGAGGCTGCGCAACAAGTCGTGCGCGACGCCCGCGCCGTGGAATCCGCAGGCGCTTTCTCAGTAGTTCTCGAATCCATGCCGCGCGAAGTAGCAGCCCGCATTACCAGCGAGCTCTCGATTCCGACGATCGGCATCGGCGCCGGCCCTGATTGCGACGGCCAGGTCCTGGTCCTGCACGACATGCTGGGCCTGACCAACGGCCACACGCCGAAATTCGCGCGCCGCTACGCCAATCTCGGCGAAATAATCGCCCGCGCCGCGACGGAATTCTGCGACGATGTACACGCAGGCCGCTTCCCGTCCGACGACGAGTCGTATCATCTATCAGCGGAAGCCCGCGCGCGTTTCCTGGCGCGCCAGCGCGTACGTAGGGGCGGGGGTTCACCACCCGCCCGCCGTGGGTTTTGGTTTTCATTCCGAACCCGCGCCGAACTAGGCCACCGCATGACGGCCAACCGGAAGGAGCCTTCATGAACGCCGAAGACATCCGCACTCTCTTCGAATACAACTCCTGGGCCAACCACCGCACGCTCGATTCCTGCGCAGCAATCACCACCGAGCAATTCACGCACGATCACGCCTCCAGCTTCAAATCCATCCGCGACACGCTGGCGCACACCTGCGACGCCGAATGGCTCTGGCTCGAACGCTTCCATGGACGCTCGCACACCGGAATGCCGCCCGCGACGAATTATCCCGATCTAACCGCCCTGCGCGCCCGCTGGGAAGACGTCGAGCGCGATCTGAACGATTTCGTAGCCTCGCTCTCCGACTCCGATCTAGCACGCGTTTACGAATTCAAAACCACGCAAGGCGTACCGCAAACCCAACCCGCCTGGCAAATGCTGCAGCACTTAGCAAATCACGGCACCTACCACCGCGGCCAAATCGCCACAATGCTCCGCCAATTAGGCGCCAAAGCCCAAGGCACCGACATGATCATCTTCTATCGCGAGCGCGCCGCAAAGGCCACAGCGTGAACCGCAAGGCGAAGCACAGGGTGCCCCATGCGCCGATTTTGCGCGTGGGGCCGTTGTCCGAATCTCCTCCCGCTTCTTTTGCGTTGTCATCCCGAACGACGGGTCCGGGCTGATAAATCAGCCCGGCGCCAATAAAGAGGGATCCGCTCTTTCTTCCTTGAACCGAGCCGACCATGGAAATCATCCGCACCATCGAATGGATGAAACAAATCGCCCGCGACGCCCGCGCCAAAGAACACGTCCTCGGCTTCGTCCCCACCATGGGCGCCTTGCACGCAGGCCACATCTCCCTGGTGCGCGCCGCAAAACAAGATTGCTCCCCGGTAGTAGCCTCGATTTTCGTAAACCCGAAACAATTCGGCCCCACCGAAGACCTGCAAAAATACCCGCGCCAATTCGAGCAAGACGTAGCCACGCTGGAAAACCTAGGCGTGAACTATCTCTTCGCCCCCGAAGCCAGCGAAATCTATCCGCCAGGCTTTCGCACTTCGGTAACAGTAGAAGGATTAAGCGATCGCCTCGAAGGCCGCTCACGCCCCGGCCATTTCCGCGGCGTAACCACGGTAGTCCTGAAGCTATTCGAAATCGTGCAACCGCAAAGAGCCTATTTCGGCCGCAAAGACGCGCAGCAACTCCTGATCATCCGCCGCATGGCCACCGACCTGAATCTAGACGTCGAAATCGTAGCCTGCCCCATAGTTCGCGAACCCGACGGCCTGGCCATGTCCTCGCGCAACGCCTACCTGAACGCCGAGGAGCGCCGCGCAGCCACAGTCCTCTACCAATCCCTAAGCGCCGCAAAAAAACAAATCGAAGCCGGCGAAATCGAAACTCCGCGCCTGATTGACACCATGCGCCAAATCTTCAGCAAAGAACCAAACGCAGCGTTGGACTACGCCGAAATCGTAGACGCCAACACGCTAGACCCAGTGCTGAGCCTCCGCAGATCAAGCCTGGCCCTGGTAGCCGCCTTCGTGGGCAAAACCCGCCTAATCGACAACGCCAAAATCGAAGGTTCAAACGGAGAATTTTCCGCGCAGTTGTAGGGGCGCGCGTTTTTACTCTGAGGCACGAAGGCAGTCCCGCCGCAGTTCTGCCCTCTTGCCTTTGCTTCTTCCGCTCAACCCCAAACCCACACCGCGATCAAATCTTCCATCTCTTCGTAGGGGCGCCGCTCGCTGCGCCCTCCGGTCGCGCCAAAAGAAAATCTCCGCAATCGACTCGCGAGTAGCGGTGCAGTGATCCTAGCCCGCCGTACCACAAAGCTCGCACCGAAAACAAATCTCCTGCACCGATTCAGAAGCCCGAATCACAGCCAAATTCGAAACGCGCACATCCCATCGCAAATTCCGTTCCCCAAACCGCCGCAAAATCTCCGGCAAAACCAAAATATCCACATCGCCCTCGGCGATAGTGATATGTGGAATCCAAACGTCAGCCAAATAAAATTCATTCACTCCCGAAGCCAAAGGCAAAGCCAGCTCCGCCACGCCACCATGAATCCGTTGCATCTCCGCAGAACGCACCACAGGCAGGTAAATCACCGGCAATTTACGAGTAAAAATCCCAATCCCGCTAACCGCAACCGAAAAAGCCCGCAAACCCCGAGCAAACGATTCCAATCGCGGCCGCAATAAACCCAGGTCATACTCTTCCGCCACATGGTAGGAAAAATGAGGAAATCTCTGAGCGTGAATCCCGCGAACCCCAAAATCCCGCCGCAACTCCTCCCAAATCCCCTCGACCCGCTCCCGCACCTCGCCATCCAGTAGCGATACGATTCCCTGCATGCCCGTCAGGCTTCTTCGATCGCCTTCAAAACATCCTCCGCGTGCCCCTTGATCGAAACATTGTCCCAAATGCGCCGGACGTGCCCGTTCGCACCGATCCAAAAAGTCATGCGCACGATCCCAAGAAACGATTTCCCAAGAAACTTCTTCATCCGCCGCGCGCCATAAGCCTCGATGGCCTTGAACTCCGGATCGGCCAGCAGCGTAAAATTCAATTTATGCCGCGCCTTGAATTTCGCCTGTGTCTCCACGCTGTCCGCGCTGCAACCAACAATGTCCGCGTTCGCCTTCTCAAATTTCTTCATCGCGTCCCGAAACTCGGTCGCCTCATTCGTTCAACCGGGCGTCAGCGCCTTGGGGAAAAAATAAAAAACAAGATTCCGCCCGTGATAATCCTTCAACGCCACTTCGCGCCCGTCATCCGCAACCAGATGAAATGCCGGCGCCTTGTCTCCCACGTTTAGTTCCGCCACGCGTCCCTAGCCTTCGCTCAACATACGCTTCAGAATTTCGTTCACCGCCTGCGGATTGGCCTGCCCGCGCGTTTCGCGCATCACCTGCCCCACAAAAAACTTGAACACTCCTTCATTGCCCGCGCGATATTTCGCCACGTTCTCCGGATTCTTGGCCACAATCACCCGCGCGATCCGTTCAATCTCGCCCGTATCCGAAATCTGCGAGTATCCCTCCGCGGCAATCACCTCCGCCGCGGTCTTCCCGGTTTCAAACATCCGCGCAAAAACTTTCTTCCCGGTGGCGCCGGTGATCTCCCCCGACTCCAACTTACTTATTAACGCCGCCAGCCCCTCCGGTGTTACGGGCGAAGCCGAAATTTCTTTTCCGCTCTCATTCAATCGCCCGAGCAGTTCAGTCGCAATCCAATTCGCCGCCGTCTTCCCCGGCGCACCCGCGCGCACGACGGCCTCGAAATAATCCGCCAGCTCGCGCGTCGCCGCCAGCACTTCGGCATCATACGCAGTAATTCCAAAATCGCGCATGAATCGTGCCCTCTTGACATCCGGCAATTCCGGCATCGCCTCCAGCACGTGCTTCTGAAGCGCCGCATCCACCACCACCGGCAACAAATCCGGATCCGGGAAATAACGGTAATCGTGCGCGTATTCCTTCGAACGCATCGGCTCCGTCCGCCCCGCCGCCACGTTATAAAGCCGAGTCTCCTGCAGCACCGTCCCGCCGCTCTCAATCACGCCAATCTGCCGCTCGATCTCATGCTCCAGCGCCCGCTGCAAAAATCGAAACGAATTCAGATTTTTCACTTCAGCCTTAGTCCCAAATTTCTCCGCCCCACGCAAACGCACGCTAACATTCGCGTCGCAGCGCAGCGACCCCTCCTCCATATTGCAATCGCTCACTTCGGTATAAAGCAGAATCTGCTTCAAAGCCGTCAGATAAGCATGCGCCTCCGCAGGCGCCCGCAAATCCGGCTCCGAAACAATTTCAATCAAAGGCACGCCGCAGCGGTTGAAATCGATATAACTATAGCGGTCCGATTCCGGAAATCCCTCGTGCATATTCTTGGCCGCGTCTTCCTCCATATGCACACGCGTAATCCCAACACGCTTCGCCGCCCCGCCAAACTCAATCTCCAGCCAACCGCCAATAGCCAAAGGCAACTCATACTGCGAAATCTGATAGCCCTTCGGCAAATCCGGATAAAAATAATTCTTGCGCGCAAATCGCGAGCGTTCCTGCACCGCGCAATGCAACGCCAACGAAGCCCGCATAGCCAATTCCAAAGCCGCGCGATTCAAAACCGGCAAAGCCCCAGGCAAACCAAGACAAACCGGACAAGTATTCGAATTAGGCGCATCCCCAAATCGCCGCGAGCAACCACAAAACGCCTTAGTCTCAGTCAAAAGCTGCGCGTGCACCTCCAGCCCAATCACAGCCTCATAGCGCGCCAAAACCTCCGGCGCCACGCGCACATTCTCTTCCGCAGTCTTAGCCATAAGTAATCGCAGAATTATATCAGCCGCAATCGATTTTCATCGCAACTGCAAAGAAGAGTCGGTTTATCCGAAGCCAGACCCTCCCGCCTCTTAAATGAACGTCTCCAACCCTGCTCGTCTCTGCCTTGCCTTCCCATCTGAAATTTCAAATTTGAAATTTGAAATGGACCTGTTGAAATCCTGGGTACGCGTTGCCTTTTCGGCCGTAGGGGAGGGGCTTGCTCCTCCCGCCAACGTGAAAACGACCACAACTCTCACCACTCGCCTCTGCGTAAATCGATTGTCCTCGTGCAGTAATTCCGCGGCACCTTTTCTGCGCTTCCCCTGCGCCCTCTGCGTCTCTGCGGTAATCCCGTTGTTAATCCCCACCACCCCAAACAAACTTCAACCCCAACCGATAATTCAACCCCAACCCCGGATAACCAACCGCGTCCTGATACCTCCGGTCAAACAAATTCTCCACCCGCGCCAAACCCGACAACTTCCGCGTAAACGCATAACTAGCACCCAAATCCCAGCGCACGTAACTAGGATCGCTGGTAATCCCAAGCCCCAGAAAATCACTATCCGTCCGCCGCCCAACGTAATACCCAGCCAAATTCCAATTCATCCGCCGAAAATGGGCATTAGCAATCAAAGTAGCCGAATGCAAAGGCCGCTTAGCCAAGCGGTTCCCCGGCGCCAAAGTAGGATCGAAAAAGTTAGGCGAAACTAAAACCCGCGAATCATCGTAAGTGTAATTCCCGGTAATCCGCGCCCAATGCGCCGGCTTAGCCTCAAACGACCCACGCGCCCCGCCAGCCCGTGCCTTATCCGTATTAAAAAATTGCCCAGTCCCAAACGGACAAGCAGTAGTAGGAGGAAACGAAGCAAAGCTCACAATGTCGTAAAAATCGTTGTGAAAATAATCCCCCGAAATCCGCAAGCGATCAGAGCCAAGCACTTGATCCACGCCCGCATCAAAAGTCTTGCTCCGCTCCGGCGCCAGATTCGGATTCCCCGGATCGCAAGGATCTTGTGAAAACGAATCAAAAAAATCCGGCTCCTTGATCCCTTCGCCGAAAGAAGCCCGCAAGCGCGTTGCTCCCCAAAAATCGTGCCCCAGCCGCGCCGCATAAGCGACGCCAACCCGCGGCACAACCCGCGTTCCAAAGCTGGCATTGTCCTCAGCCCGAGCCCCGGCCGTAAACGTCACGCGCGACCAAAATTGATAGCGCGCCTCGATATATCCAGCCTGATTATTCCGCCGCGCATGCGGTCCGCCCTCCGATCCATTCTCCACTTCATACATGTAACCCAGCGTGACGCCGCCGCGCGGCACCACATAACTCGCCTGCTCGTCAAATCCCGCGCGATTGTAAAGGTTGAACGAGTTCCCGAACGAATTGTAGAAGCCCTGCTGCAGCCGCGTGTCCCAACCGATCAAATGATTGTGCCAGTGCTCGCCAGGCTGAAAATCCCAAGTCAATCCCGTAGAGAATGTGTGCAGATTGTCGTGATCCACCAGGCTGGGCGGCAGCAAAAGCTCCTCTCCGGGCACACCGCCGTCGAAAGTCGAATCGCGCACCGTAAGCCGCAACAAATTCGTGTCCGAAAATTTATATCCCGTATTCACCGCCAGCGAAGCATCCCGCAAATAATCATTCGGCCCTTGCCCCGAACTGGCAAAATAACCCGCGTCCGCCGAATAATCGAATTTGCCGAGAATGCCGCTAAGCTGCGCGCTCCCGCGCCCAGTTTCAAATGTCCCGCCGTCGCCTTCAAGCACAAGCTCGGGCGTAGTAGTCGTCCCGCGATGCGACAAAATCTGCACCACGCCGCTGACCGCATCGCTGCCAAATAGCGCGCTCGCAGCCCCGTGCACAACTTCCACTTTGTCCACGCTCTCCAGATCGAAATTCTCCAGCTCGACAGCCCCGCCCGGCTCGTTCACCGGCACGCCATCCACCAGGAATTTCGTAAAATCCGAATCGCCGCCATCCAGGAAAAAAGAAGTAACTCCGCCCTCAGGCCCCAACTGCGAAAATGCCGCGCCAGGCTCGCTGGCCAGCAACGGCGTAAGCCAGATTTCCCCGCGCTCGTTGATGTCCTGCCGAGTGATCGTATCCACCGGAAAAGCTGTGTTCGTAGCAGGCGCAGGTTCAGCCGCAGCGCTAACCACCACATTCGCCGAAAGCCGCTCCAGCACCAGCCGCAAATTCCATTCGCGCGTTTCGCCCGCAGCGAGGGAAATTTCCTGCTCCACGCGCGTAAACGACTTGGCTTCCACGACAACGCGATAGTGCCCAGCGCTCAGCGAAAGCGTGAAGCGGCCATCAGTCCCGCTAGTCGCAGAAATCTCCGCTCCGCTCGAAGGAATTGCCCGAACCAATGGCTCCACTGACAACCGCGCCGCTGGGATCAGTCAAAACTCCCGTCAATTTCGCGTTGGAAGTTTCATTCGCTTGTGCGTGAAGTGGTTTCCCGGAAAAAAGCAGGCACACCAAAATCAAAGCCGCCATCAAAGACCAACGAATTTTCATCTGATTTCCTCCTCTCCCTCTCGCGCGGGAGTTGAAGGTTGTCCCCAGGCAAAGCGCGAAAAATCCGCGATCGCCTCAGGATTGAGAGCTCCGTCGGTCTCCTGGCTCGGCGGTATCTGCGACGCGGCCTTCCCATTCCGCAACCAACTCTCGCGGATCGAGAGTCAACAAGCGGAACAGTGGCCCGCGCCCGAAAATTCCCGCCTTACAGTCGCGCGGCGGCGACGGCTTTTCACCGTCTTCCCGTGCACGGAGTCTCGAGTGAAAGTAGCGCAGCGCCGATGCCGCAAACTCAAGCCGGAATCAGCGCCACAGAATCAACAACACGAAATCCAAAAGTTCATCAATAATCCCAAACCGAAAACTTCTCCAAGGCCATTTCGACGCCAAAGGGCACGCACTCCGCCGTAGGGGCGGGGCTTGTTTACCCTGAGCTTCGAAGGGCTCCGCCCGCCAACGTAACGCCGTCCGAAAACCTATCCATTGTCTCCGCGTGCCTCTACCGCGTGCGTTTGACTTGCCGCCCACTCCAATCCGAAAGACGTTTTTGCCTTTTCCTTTTCTTCCATTTCAAATCTGAAATTTCAAATTTGAAATCTCTTGCCTTGCTCCGAATAAAAAATCTCCCCTCAACCTCGCCCTCACGCCCCATTCACATCCCGCAACATCACCCGCGGCCTCCCGCTAGGCGCAATCTCCACATCCAAAGGCGCATCAAACACCGGCTCCAAAATCTCCCGCCGGTAAACCTCCGCCGGCGCCCCGCAAGCCAAGGCCTTCCCGCGATGCAACAACAAAATCCGGTCCGAAAATTCCGAAGCCAGATTCAATTCGTGCGTAACCACAACAACGGTATAGCGATTCTCATCCGCCAATTTCCGCAACCGTCGCAGCAGTTCCAACTTCCCGCCAATATCCAAATGCTGCGTAGGTTCATCCAAAAGCAGCAACGCCGGCTGCTGCGCCAAGGCCCGCGCCAAAATCACGCGCTGCTTCTCGCCGCCGGAAAGCTGCTCCATCCAACGATCGCGCAATTCCGTAGCGCCCACCTGCGCCAGCGCGTTCCCCGCCATCAGCAAATCTTCCTCCGATTCAAATCGCAGCCGCCGCCCGTACGGATAGCGCCCCTGCAGCACGAATTCCCACACGCGCAAGGGAAACAGCAGCGCGCTCTCCTGCTGTACCAGCGCCACTTTTTGCGCACGCGCCCGCGGCTCAAGCTCGCTGGCGTCGAATCCATCCACGCGCACAAAACCCGAAATCGGCTTGAACACGCCCGCCAGCATCTTCAGCAAGGTAGATTTGCCGCTGGCGTTCGGCCCCAGAATCGAAACAATCTCATGCCGCTGCGCCTGAAAGCTCACCGGCCCCAATGCAAATTTCGGCGCTCCGCGCTCCGTAACCGAGTAAGCGTAAGCCGCCTGCTCGACATTCAATCGAACATCGCTCGTCTCCGCCGGCGCCGCGCTCCCGCCGCGCCCCGCGCCTTCCAGCGATGTCCCGAGCCGGCTCATCCCACTCTCCGCCGCAACAAATAAATGAATACCGGCGCGCCCACAATCGCCGTCATAGCCCCGACAGGCAATTCGGTAGGCGCCGCCACCGTGCGCGCCAATGTGTCAGCCGCAACAATCGCAATCGCCCCGCCCAACGCCGACGCCGGAATCAAAATCCGGTGATCCGACCCAAACAACATGCGCATCACGTGCGGCACAATCAGACCCACATAGCCGATCGCTCCGCTAACCGAAACCGCCAGCCCCGTCAACAGCGACGCCGACACATACACCACCAATTTCACCCGCGCCACATTCACGCCCAGATGCCGCGCTTCCTGCTCGCCGGTAAGAATCAAATTCAAATCCGAAGCCGTCGTATAAATCGCCCCAATCGCCGCAAGAATCACGAACGACAAAAATCCCAGCGGCACTTGCGGTGGCGTGGTCAAATCGCCCATCAGCCAGAAAGCCATGCCCCGCAAATCGCGGCCTGTCAAAGTGGTCATCAAAAACATGATGATCGCGGAAAGGAACGAAGCCGAAATAATCCCGGCCAACAGCAGCGTGGCGCTGTCAATCTGTCCTCCGCGCCGCCCAAGAAAATAAACCGCCAGAATCGTCAGCCCGGCCCCCGCGAACGCCGCGCCCTGCATCACCAGCGGAATGCGCGGCGCAAAAATCAAGCTCACGATCGCACCCAGCGCCGCTCCGCTCGAAACTCCCAGCACATAGGGGTCGGCCAGCGGATTCCGCAGCAGCGCCTGAAACCCCGAGCCGGCAACGGCCAGCGCCGCTCCCACGATGATCCCGAATGCAATCCGCGGCAGCCGCAATCCGAAAATCACCAGGCGATAGTCGCTGGGAATCTGCTCGCCGCGCCCCGCCACGCTGTCGTACAACGACGTCAAAATCGCGCGAAACGACATCGGATAAGCGCCCAGCCGCAGCGAAATCACCACCGCCACAAACAGCACGAATCCCAGCAACAAACAGATGCCAAGAATCCGCCGCGGAGTAACAGGCTGCATCAGCGCCCCGCTCCCGCATCCGCCGCTTTCGCGAACGCCTCGGGATGCAATTGCTTCGCCAGATCTTCCATCGCGTCGATCAATTTCGGCGCTGGCCGTTCCACTTCGCCGCTGATAAACGCCACGCGTCCGGCCTTCACTGCTTCCAGATCGCGCCACACCGGGCGGCGCCGCAATTCCTCAAGCTTCGATGCGCTGTCGTCGCCATGGTCGCGCACAAAAACCAGATACTCGGGCTGCAGCCGCACAATTTCTTCCACGCTGATGTGCGGCCAGTTCTCGTCAACGTCAATCACCGACGCTCCGCCCGAAAGCCGCAACGCATCGGCAACAAACGTGTGCTTGCCGATCGAAATCAAAGGCTCATCCCAAACCACAAACAGCACCCGCCGCGCCGCCCGCCCCGCAAGTTTCGCGCGCAGCGCCTCGAGCTGCCCGCGCAATCCGGAAACAAGCGCATTCGCCCCGGCCTCCGCGCCAATCACGCCGCCAATCTTCTCGATTCCCGCCAGCATGCCCTCAACGCTGTGCGCGTCCGTCGTGTAAACCGGCACGCCAATCTTCAGCAGCGAATCGGCCGTAGCCGGCCAGTTGATCGAAGCCGAAGCCAGCACAACATCCGGCTTCAACGCCACGATCGCCTCCAGGCTCGGATTGATCGGCGCGCCGACATGCGGTTTCGCTTTCGCCTCCTCCGGCACATCGCAAAAATCCGTGTCGCCCGCCAGCCGCGCCCCTGCGCCGATCGCGTAAATCGTCTCGGTCACATTCGGCGCGAGCGACACGATGCGCCGCACCTCCGCCGGCAAAGTCACGCGCCGCCCCGTCTCGTCCACAACCACGCGCGCAGCCCCGCGCGAAGCCGCAGGCGTCGAATTTGGCGACTGCAACCCAGCCCGCGCAGCAGTACCCACAGAAAACACAGCACAAAACAAAACGGCGAGACCCATTCGTCCGTTCGAACCCATCACCATTTTCACCGCGAGCCGCAAACCTCGCCTAATCGCTCGTAGGGGCGGGGCTTGCTCCGCCCTCCGCGTGCACAACTGCCGCGATTCCACCACCAGCGCCCACCGCCCCACAATAAAAAAGCCCCACGAGAAAAATGGGGCTCCCAGCCGCGCCCTTTCTCGCGAAGGGCTAAGGCGCAAACCGCCGGGGCACGTTTCCTGACTTTCGGCCTTCCCGCGCCGCGCCAATGCACGCAAGCAACGGAAACTCAGGCGCCGCGCGTCCGGGTTTCATCCCGGGCCGATCCTTCCCAGCTCGCCTCGCGCAATTCGCGCGACGCCAGCCAGTGGACGACTCGCATCCGCAGCGCCGGCCGATCACAGTGGCGGGACCGTGGCCGATTTTCACGGCCTTCCCGTTCCCCCGGCCAGCTCAAATTTTCAATCGCAGTCTAAGCGCCGCCGCGCGCCGTGTCAATCCGCAGCGGGTGCTCGTCGGGCGTGCCGGTGAAAATGCGCTCCGGCGATTCTTCCTCAACGTGCCAGCGCATCGCGTCAATCCACCAGCGCCCTTCGATCAGAATCGTCGAGTAGCGCGCAACGTAGTGCTGCCCGTCGTCCGCGCCGATGCGCACGCGCAACTCGTCGCGCGAGACGGCTTGCGCGATCTCCTCGATCGCCATCGTTTTCGCGCGAAACATTTCGCCATGCGTCGCAACCACGCGCTGAAATTCCTCGGACGAAACTTCAGCGCGATAGCGCGGCGAGAACAGACCGTACGCAACTTGCGTCTCGCCCTTAGCCAGCGCATCGAGCTGCATGCGCACGACGCCCTCAGCCGTGCTCGCATCGCGCGACGCATCGCCGCCGAAATTCGTGCGCGTCAGCAACCAGGTTGTCAGCGAGAAGGCCACGAAGCCCGAAGCGAAAAGCGCGGTGATCCGCCGGTGAAACACCAGGTCAGCGATTCTTCCACTTCGGAGCACGTTTTTCCACCAGCGCGCGCAAGCCTTCCTGCGCGTCTTCCAGGTCGGAAAGTTCGTTGAGGAAAATCTTCATGGAATTGCGGACGCCTTCGCGCAGCGGAACGCCCACGCTGCCGAGAATGGCCCTCTTCGCCATGGTCAGCACCGGGCCGGATTGCGCGGTAACTTTGGCGATCAAATCGTCCACGGTTTTTTCGAGCTGGCTTTCCGGCACCAAACGATTGACAAGCCCGAGTTCGGCCGCGCGCTCCGCAGTCATCGCTTCGCCCGTCAGCACCAGCTCCAGCGCGACTTTCGGCCCGAGAATGTAAGGCAGAATCACCGCCGAGAGCGGCGGAAAGACGCCCAGCTTGATTTCCGGCTGCGCAAAGCGCGCTTTCGGCGTCGCCACCACCAAATCCGCCAGCGCCGCCAGCTCCGAGCCGCCTCCAAATGCCGGGCCATTGATCACCACCAGCACCGGTTTGGAAGTGTCCATCATCGCCGCGAAGGCATTGTGGAACGCGTCGAGCAACTGAAACACGCGGCGCTGCGTGTACTCGCCCAGCTCGATGCCGCCGCAGAAAGATTTCGCGGCCGAATCGATGACGATCAGCTTCACTTCGCGCTTCTCGCCGATGCTATTGATGCCCGCAGCGATTTCGCTGAGCATGCGCTCGTTCAGCAGATTGTGCTCGGGGCGATCAAGCGTCAGCCGCGCGACAGCGCCATCCACGCGGTAGCGCACAAATTGGAATTCATCGATTTTCGGCGCCGCGAGAGTAGCAATCGCGCCGAGAAGTTCGTCGCCTTTATCTTTAGCTGCAGCCAAGGGCTGAGTCATTCGCTGGCTCCGAATTGCAGTCCTCAGGTTATACCGTCCGTTGCGGCCCCGCCACGCCGAATGCTGGGCGTACTTCATAGGTGGTAACCCCTGCCGCCGGGTGAACTCGCTGTGTGCGTTC
>CAVVLE010000025.1:0-24158 GCA_963748865.1 uncultured Acidobacteriota bacterium
GTGAGGGCTTATATGAAGGCTGCGAGAATTCATCGCTATGGTTCGCCGGATGTAATCATTATTGATGAAATTCCGCCTCCAGCGCCGGGACGCGGCGAAGCGCTCGTGCGCGTGGCGGCCGCCGGAGTGGGGCCGTGGGATGCGCTGATCCGGGAGCACAAGAGCGAGGTCAAGTCCCCGCTTCCGCTGACTCTCGGGTCTGATTTGGCAGGCGTGGTTGAAGCCGCGGGGCCCGACGTTTCAGGACTCAAGGCCGGCGATGAAGTTTACGGGGCCACGAATCCTCAATTCATCGGAGCGTATGCGGAGTATGCGCTGGCTTCGGCTGGCATGATCGCGCAGAAGCCCCCGGGTTTGAGCTGGACGGAAGCGGCTTCCGTTCCGGTTGTGGGAGTGACCGCGTGGCAGATGCTCTTCGATTATGCGCACGCGAAAGCGGGACAGACCGTCCTCGTCCACGGAGGCGCGGGTAATGTCGGCGCCTATGCGGTGCAGATCGCGCGACAGGCCGGCCTTCACGTTGTAGCCACCGCCTCTGCGAACGATGCGACGTTTGTCCGCAGCCTTGGTGCTGAGCGCGTGCTGGATTACCGGGGAAAAGGATTTGAAGAAGATGTGCGCGACGTGGACATTGTGATTGACACAGTTGGGGGCGAGACGCGCGATCGTTCCATGAAAGTGTTGCGGCCTGGAGGAATTTTGGTGTCGGTGGTTTCGCCAATTCCCAAAAAGCCGGAGGGACTCAACATTCGGACGGCTTTTTTCATTGTAGAAGTGACCAGCGGCCGGTTGAATGCGCTGTCTGATTTGTTCGATCGCGGGAAGCTTTCTACTCAGGTCGGCAGCGTGCTGCCGTTAGAGCAAGCGCGAACTGCGCATGAAATGCTGGCTGGCGCGCCGCACGAGCGCGGCAAAATCGTTTTGAGCGTCGCTTAGTGCAAGCCGGACCAATCGTCGGCGATGAGGATCGAATTGCTGGGGTTGGAGGGGTCGTATTTTACGCTGGCGGCTTGGCCGGCGACGGCGTGTCCGAGGCAAGCACGCTCTTCCATATCGGAAATATCCTGCGCTGTTTCGTAAGTCACGCCGGAAATCGAGTACGTGTAGTAAAGGAGCCTTGTGTCGGCCGGAGTTGAGCCATTGCCTGCGGGTTTGCGGCGAAGGACGCGCTTGGGCGGCTCGGGCTTTGGTTCCGTGGGCTTGTCCACGATTTCCAGAATCTGGCCCTCGACGATGCGGCCAATTTTATTGAGATAGAGGCGGCGCTGGCGCTCGATTTCGTAAGGATCGGTGTCGCGCTTGCGAAAGAGGAAGTAGGCGGCAACGACAGCGGCGAGAGCGATCCCGGCCAGCGGGAGGTATTGGTGCCATTGGGCAAAGAGCTGTTTCACCACGGGAGATTCCCGCGCCGTACGGCTGGGTGGTGAACTGCGATGCCATGGACTTCGCGTCGAACGACTGTCACGTTCACATCCATCTCTGGAAGGGCTGGGTTTCGAACTCTTTACGTTTCTCGCGCCGCCACCGGATTCCGCAGCGTGCCGATTCCGCTGACGCTCACCTCGACCACATCGCCGGCCGCGAGCGTCCCCACCCCCGGGGGCGTTCCCGTGGCGATTACGTCGCCGGGAACTAGCGTCATGACCTGCGCGATCCAGCGAATTATAGCATCGGTGGAAAAGAGCATCTGGCTGGTGTATCCGAACTGCTTGCGTTGTCCGTTAACACGGGTTTCTACGGAGGCGGAGGCGAGATCGAATTGCGTTTCGATGAGCGGGCCGATGGGGCAAAAGGTGTCGAAGCCCTTGCCGCGGGTGAATTGCACGTCGTGCTTCTGAATGTCGCGGGCGGTGACGTCATTGAGGCAGGTGTAGCCGAGAATGTAGCGGCTCAAGTCTTCGTTTTCTTCCGGCATGAATAATTCCGCGCCGATCACCGCGGCAATCTCGCCTTCGTAGTCCACGCGATGGGAGATCGCGGGAAATAGAATCGGCTCGTCCGGGCCGATTACTGAGCTTGGCGGCTTCAGGAAAATCAGCGGCTCTTTGGGCACTTCATTGCCTAGCTCGGCAGCATGCTCGGCGTAATTGCGGCCCATGCAGACAATCTTAGTGGGCATCACCGGGGCGAGCAAACGCAGTTCGGTCAGCGGCCAGGAGCGGCCCGTAAATTCGGGCCCGCGAAACAGACTTTTGATTTCGCGGACGCTCTCGCCTTCGATAACGCCGACGCACGTAGCGGGGCGTGAGTTGCTTTCCAGCAGGCTTAGATTTTGGGGGGAGATATCAAAGGGCTGAAAGCGGCACAGCTTCATCGCGGATGGGTGGTCACCTCGATGGCACTCGGAGCGGGAGAGACGTTGTGGCGGAGGACAGTCACGATAGTGGTCAAAGTCCACACGGTGACGCCGGCAACGCCGTAGAGGACCGCGCCCATGATGAGCAGCTTAAACGGGCCCGTCGAAAAGCGATTCGCCAGGTTTGCGAAACCCATGTTTGCGGAAACGTAGGCCACGCAGAGCAGCACCCACGCGACCAAACCAGAATTAAATATGCGCCCGGGCGAGCGGAAAAAGCGCAGAACCGGAATCGTCATTACGAAGCCGAACGCGCCCAGACAAATCCAATTACGGAAGAAGGCCAGGCGATCCAGACCCGGCATGCGATTGGCTGCAAACAACCACCCGAACATCACGAAGGAAAGCAGAATGCCCGTGAGTATTCCTGTAAAGAACGCGGGGTTGTGGACCGCGCTGGCGAGGCCGCCGGGCCCCTTGTGCGTGGTGCTCATGGCTGTGGATTCCCGTTCTGCTCGGCCTCGGGAACGATTACGGATGCCTCTTCGCTGGCTGGGCTCTCGTTGCCAGCTCGGTCGATTGCTCTAACCGTGTATGAATACATGCGGCCGGGCTGAATATTCATATCACGGTAGGAGGGTGTAAGCAACGGCCGAGGGTTCAATTTCAGGCCAGTCTCCTGGCCCTGTTCTTTCCGGTAGATATCGTAGCCCGCAAGGTCAGATTCGGGGCTGATGGACCAGGAAATTTCGAGATGCGCCGGGACATCGGACGTCGCAGGGACGAAAACGATGACCAGGCCTTGCGGGGCGGCGGGCGGAAAAATGTCTTTGGGAGTGACGGTGAGGAGATTGGAGTCATCGGACTCGATCCAATTGGAGCCGAATTTCGCCGCGGTGCGCACGGAGTAGATATAGGTGTGGTTGAAGGTGAAGCTCGTGTCTCCGTAGGTCAGGGTAGTGATCGGCAAATCGGCTATTTGCTCAAGATGGCGCTGCTGGCCTAGAGGCAGGATTGTGCTGGGTGCAGTTGATGGTTGAGCCCCTTCTTCCGCGCTCGGTGTGATTTCGATGCGGTAGATGTGGTAGTGAGCATCGGCGGGGATTTCACTTGATCCCGCGTTTCCGGGCGCTGACGACGGAAGCGTGACGCCCCAGCCCGAGAGAATAATGGCGTCGTGAGTGACTTTGGCTGCGATCGTTGCGGCCGGGAATGGTTCATTGAGATGAAGCAGGACCGGATTCGAATCTGCTGAATCTTTCTTCTCGTTGACTCGCGTGCGCACTATGAACGCCGTTTGCTCGCCAAGCGCTTCAGCTACCGCTTCACCCTTCAAATCGAAGGGAAATTGAAACTGGCCCTCCTCGGAGTAGTTGCTGACCATTGCGGACGGAACCGTCACCGCGAGATCGTGCTCTGAAAATACTGGCGTTGCGACGGCGATTGCGCTTGCCGGAAGAATCTGCCGGTAGATCTCGACCGACGGTTCTGCGGGAAGCGGCTTCGCGTCCGTGGTTTTCCGCGGCAGCGTGAAACTCAGGATGACATGGTGGCCTTGTTGTACAGCGGCTAGGTCGCTGACCGCAGTAGGAGTTGGCGCATGACGCGCCTTCGGTTCGCTGGGTGCGGCGCAACCGCCGACGGCCAGCGCTGCCAGGGAAATGGAACAGAGAAAATGGGGAATCGCGCGTGCGGCCGAATTTCCGCCCGGACGAAGGCGATTGCGGCCTCCTCCTTTTCCATTTTCCATTTTCCCTTTTCTAGTTTCCGCCTAGAGAATGTAGCGGCTCAGATCCTGGTTCTTGACGATGTCCACGAGCTGCTTCTGCACGAACGCCATGTCAATCTTGATGTTCTTCTTCTTCAGTTCCGGCGCATCGAAGGAAATCTCTTCGAGCACTTTTTCGAGAATAGTGTGCAGGCGGCGCGCGCCGATGTTCTCGGTTTGCTCATTCACGAGCGCGGCAAATCTCGCGATCGCCGCAACGCCATCGTCGGTGAAGGTGAGTTTCATTCCTTCCGTCTCGAGCAGCGCGATGGCCTGCTTGATCAGCGCGTTTTTCGGTTCAGTCAAGATGCGCACGAAATCGGCTTCGCTGAGGGAGCTTAGTTCGACGCGAATCGGGAAGCGCCCTTGCAGCTCGGGAATCAAGTCGGACGGCTTGGTGGTGTGAAACGCGCCGGCGGCGATGAAAAGAATGTGATCAGTGCGCACCATGCCATAGCGCGTGTTGACCGTGGTGCCTTCGACGATGGGGAGAATGTCGCGCTGCACGCCCTCGCGCGAAACGTCCGGGCCATGGCCCGATTCGCGCCCGGCGATTTTGTCCACCTCATCGATGAAGAGGATGCCCATCTGCTCCACGCGTTCTACAGCGATGCGCGTGACATGGTCCATATCTACCAGGCGATTTTCTTCTTCCTGAATCAGGTAATCGAAGGCTTCGGCCACGGTCATTTTGCGCTTTTTCTTTTGCTGGCCGAAGAAGCCCGAGAGCATGTCCTTGACGTTGATGTCCATTTCCTCGATGCCTTGATTGGTGACGATTTCGAAGGCCGGCATGGCGCGTTCGCGAACTTCGACTTCCACCATGCGCTGGTCGAGCTTGCCCTCGCGGAGTTGGGCGCGGAGCTTGTCGCGCGTGCGCTGTGTTTGTTCGCGGCGCGTGGCTTCCCCGGGCGATCCGGGAGGCTCATTCGAAGGAAGGGCCGGCGGCAGCAGAAGATCGAGGAGCCGCTCTTCGGCGGCTTGTTCGGCGCGCTCGGCGACTTCGTCGAGCTTTTCCTCGCGCACCATGTCAATGCCGGTTTCAACCAGGTCGCGAACCATGGATTCAACGTCGCGGCCGACGTAGCCGACTTCGGTATATTTCGACGCTTCAACTTTCACGAAGGGGCAGCCGGCCAGGCGCGCCAGGCGGCGGGCGATTTCCGTTTTGCCGACGCCGGTGGGACCGATCATTAAAATGTTCTTGGGCAGGACATCTTCGGCCATTTCGGGCTGCAGTTTCTGGCGCCGGACGCGATTGCGCAGAGCGACGGCTACGGCGCGCTTGGCGGCGTTTTGTCCGACGATATATTTGTCGAGTTCGGCGACGATTTCGCGCGGCGTCAGCTCGTCGAACGACGGCAGAGGCTCAGGCGCCGGCGCCTGCGCTTCTCCTGATAAATAGATCACCATGTCCTTCTCCGGTTTGCCTGTCATGCCGATACGACCGTCATTGTTCTTTGCACTTACAGCTCCTCGATCGAAAAATTCGCGTTGGTGAAGATGCAGATTTCGCTGGCGATGCGCATGGCTTCCTGCGCGATCTCCTTGGCGCCAAGCTTTGAGTGTTTCAGAAGCGCGCGGGCCGCGGAGAGAGCGTAGGGCCCGCCGGAGCCGATCGCGCAGAGACCGTCGTCCGGCTCAATCACGTCGCCGTTGCCCGACAGCAGAAACGTGGACTTGGCGTCTGCAACGATCAGCAGGGCTTCGAGATGGCGCAGTGAGCGGTCGGTGCGCCATTCCTTGGCCAGCTCAACCGCGGCGCGCGCCAGATTGCCGTGAAATTCCTGGAGCTTGTTTTCGAAGCGCGTGAATAGCGAGAGCGCGTCGCCGGTGCTGCCTGCAAATCCGGCGATGATTTTGTCGTTGAAGAGGCGGCGCGTCTTTTTGGCGTTGTGCTTGACCACGCCTTCGCCAAGCGTGACTTGGCCGTCGCCGGCGAGGACAACTTTGTTGTCGCGGCGAACGCAGAGGATGGTGGTGCCGTGAAGGCGCACGTTCGTAGGATGCTTGGCGCGGCTACGATGTGGCCGGCTATCGAGCGCGGTTGACGAGATGGTGCGCCTCAGTGAGTTTGTTTGGCTAATTCGCATCGAAAGATTATACCGCGCAGCGTCGGCGCGGCAAAAATTGAGCGAGGCCGCGAACTGCGATCGAGGCTCGCTTAGCGGGAGCGGGGAGTGCGGGGACGGAGATTAGGCGCGTTCAAATCGAGGGGGAAGCGAATCGTCGCGCCGGAAATCAATATCATCGAATGTTGCTGCGTAGCCGCGCCAGCCTGGCGTGTCACATTCTTCCACGCGGACGACATGGGCTGCGGTGCGCATCTGCACGCTGCCCATTCCCAGTGGCCGGCCAATCAAACCCACTTCCATCTCGATCCCCGCGCCGTTCTCGATTTCGCAAGGGGCGAGGAAGAAGACGCCGCTCGAACTGATATTCTTCGTGACGAGCGTGATGGGGAGGGGCTGGGCCTGCCCATTCACCATGATCAGACGCAACGGGAGATTCAATGCCGCGCGCGGGCACGTGCGTCGCTCGAACGCGAGTCCTACCGCATGCGTGGGGACCAGGAAGACCCGGTGCGGACGAACGACTTCGAGGCGCTTCGGTGCTTCGCTCGGTTCCGTCGCTTCTTTTCGGGGAGCGTTGACACCAAGCTGCCCGAATAGGTCGCGCGCCGCTGCCATTTTTTCTGGACCCCCCTGAGGTCTCCCGGCAGGTGATACCGGGCCTTCGCAATATCGCGGAAACGGAGGATGTGGTCAACGCAAGGTGGAGAATTCTTGGTTCAAAGAGTAAACATTTTTGGCGCGTGGTCCTGGTACTAAGTAACTCCAAATTGGCGGGTTACGGGAATGATTGCCGCGCGGAATTTAGCTCGGTGAGGCACGATTTGCGCGCAAGAATCGGATAGTTCAAATTAGCGTCTAACAGTATTTTGGGTGCGTTGAAGGCGGACTGATGAGCGCAACGCAAAGCCAAACCGCAAGCAGCGGCAACGACGCGGAAATCGATGCACGCTGGCTGGCCGTGCAATCCCGGAATCGCGTGGCGGATGGCGCATTCGTGTATGCCGTACGTTCGACGGGAATTTATTGCCGGCCGTCATGCGCGTCGCGCAAGCCGCGGCGTCCACAGGTGCTTTTCTTTCGCGCCCCTGCGGATGCCGAGCGCAAAGGATTCCGTGCTTGCCAACGCTGCCGGCCACAAGAAGCGAAACTCGTCGATCCTCACGCGGCCGATGTCGCGCGTATTTGCCGGCACATCGAAGCTACGCTTGCGGATCGCAGCGGCGATGAATCTTCGCTCACGCTTGCAGCGCTCGCAGCGCTTTCCGGATTGAGCGCGCATGCGCTCGAGCGGGCCTTTCGCCGCGTGACCGGGATTACGCCGAGACAGTACGTGGATGCGCAGCGCATGCGCCGTTTGAAGTCCCGCCTCAAAAAAGGAGATGACGTGACTACCGCACTGTATGACGCAGGCTTCGGATCCAGCAGCCGTTTGTATGAACGCGCGCCGCAACAACTGGGCATGACGCCGGCGACTTATCGCCGCGGCGGAGCGGGGATGGAAATTCATTACACGATTGCGGCTTCGCCGCTTGGGCCTATTCTCGTTGCGGCTACCAGCCGTGGTATCAGCGCGGTTTATCTGGGCGAGAACGAGGGCAGGCTTGAATCAGAATTGCGGCGCGAATATCCGAACGCGGAAATTCGCCGCGATCGAAAAGGGTTGGAAAACTGGGTGGGGAAAATCGTGGAGCACTTGAGCGGGCGCGCGCCGCACCTCGATTTGCCGACGGACGTGCAGGCTACTGCTTTCCAGCGGCGCGTGTGGGAGGAATTGCGGCGCATTCCTTACGGCACTACGCGCACGTACAAACAAGTGGCGCGCGCGATCGGCCGGCCGTCGGCGGTGCGCGCAGTGGCGCGGGCTTGCGCTACAAATCCGGTGTCGATTGTGGTGCCTTGCCACCGCGTGGTGCGCGGAGACGGCAAACTGGCTGGTTACCGCTGGGGCCTTTCGCGTAAGCAGGCGTTGATCGAGCATGAGGCCGGCGCTGCACGCGTGAAGTAGCGCCGGCGTCTCTGCCGGCATCTTACGAGGGCGCGTGACCGAGAGAGATGATCGTGCGCGGTGCGAAGGATTTGGCCAACGCTCGGCCAGGGGTTTTGCGGTCCGCGGATGATTGTGCGCATGGTGCGATTGTGTTCGTAGGATGCCGGCAGAGACGCCGGCACTACTTGTCGCCGATTGGTATCATCTTGCTGCTGCTTTCGATCTTTATATGAACGAGGGACATTCAGCTAAACGCACAGGCAATCGGCTGCTTCTTGACGCCGCGGAACGCGCCGCTTTGTGGCCGCAACTTCTCGGATTGATCGAGGATTTTATTACCTCGATTCCAGAGAAGCCCGTGGTCAACGAGATGACGCCGCCGCAGGTACGCCAGCTTCTTGCGGGGGTAGATTTCGCGAAACCGATGGCGCCAGCGGAAGCGCTGCGGTTGGCCGCCGAAGGGATGAGCCGCACGCACGTCCAGGTTTCCCACCCTCGCTATTACGGGCTCTTCAATCCCGCGCCTACGACGATGGGCATCGCAGCAGATGCTCTTGTTGCGGCTATGAACCCGCAGCTTGCGGCGTGGAAGCACAGTCCGTTCGCGGCTGAAGTCGAGCAACTTGTGATTCGGGAGCTCGGCTCACGATTCGGCTATGACTCGCGGCAAATCGACGGGACTTTCGCTTCCGGCGGCTCGGAGGCCAATCAGACCGCGCTGCTGACGGCCATCACCGCGAAATTTCCCGAATGGCAAACGCTGGGCATGCGCGCGGTCAAGTTGCAGCCGGTGCTTTACACCTCGGCGGAATCGCATCACTCGATTCACAAGTTCGCGCGCCTCACGGGGCTGGGTCTCGGCGCGGTGCGCGAAATTCCCGTGGACGCCGATTTGCGAATGGATGTGGCACGCTTGAAATCGGCGCTGCGCGAAGATCGCCTCGCCGGCCACGCGCCTTTTCTGGTAGTCGCGACTGCCGGAACGACGAATGCCGGTGCGATCGATCCGCTTCTGGAAATCGCTGCGATCGCTGCAGAAGAGAATCTGTGGCTGCATGTTGACGCTGCGTGGGGCGGAGCCGCGGCGCTGGTGCCGGAGCTTCGGCCCCTTCTCAATGGGATTGAGCGCAGCGATTCGATCACCCTCGATGCGCATAAATGGTTCTCCGTGCCGATGGCTGCGGGGATTTATCTGACGCGGCACCCGGAGATTCTTAGCCGCACGTTTGGAATTGAGGCCGCCTACGTGCCGCCAAAGGCCGAGGGTGTCGCCGATCCACTGGCGCATTCGCTGCAATGGTCGCGGCGATTTATCGGATTGAAATTATTTCTGTCGCTGGCAGTGGCGGGATGGGATGGCTATGCGCAGGCGCTACGCCATATGACCGCGATGGGCGAATCATTGCGCCGCGAGCTCACTGCGGCCGGATGGAGAATCGCGAATCGCACACCGCTGCCGATTGTTTGCTTCACTGATGGACGCAGTACGGACCCGAACGAAGCTGCCTACTTGGAGAGAATCGCACAGGAAATCGTTGCGTCGGGCGAGGCTTGGATATCCACAACGCGCGTCGGCGACAATCAAACTGTTCTGCGCGCGTGCATCACCAACTTCCGCACGACGGATTCCGACATCTCCGCGCTGGTCCGTTCGTTGAATAACCTACGCGACCACATCGCGAAAGCTGCACACGGCCGGTAGCACAGCCACTCTTGGCTGTGCTTGCGTTCGACGACGAGCGTGCCGGCGTCTCCCAATCGATAAGACAATCGAAAGTACAGCAGGAGCACCTGTGCTACTGCGACATAAACTCACTCACCGCCCTGTGGCCTTATTACCTTGGCTCCCTTCGGCCAATGGGGCTTGAATTCGTTTTCGTCGATCTGCGCGTTGCGCACTATATTCGTATAGCGGATCACGAAATAATCGTCCGAGCCGGTCTCGAAGAACTGCTGCTGCACCGGCAGCCATGAGCCTTCGTCAAACCAGAGCTGAATTTTCGAAATCTGATTGCGCATGGCCTCGGATTTCGGCGTCAACTCGAGCTCACAGGTTTTCTTGCCGTCGAGCGTGGGCTCGCCCCGCAGGGTCACCAGATAGCCCTTCTTCAATTCGTGCCCGGGAGTTCCAAATCCCAGGAGCAGATACTGATCCGCGAAGGCTTTGTACTTGCCGAGGTTGTATTCTTCCACGCGATTTAGCTTGGGGTTGAAAATGTATAGGGAATCGCCGGTGCGCAGAATCGTGCGTGGGTCGGGATTCTTGATTTCCATACGCATGTGTTCGCCATGCACGAGGATGGAGCCCGTTTCTGTGGAGTGATCGTTCACGACCACCGTTACCTTGGTGCGCTCAACGTCGGCCGTGAGGCTGTGAAATCCCCGCGACTGCGCATCGAGCTGATTGAGCGCGCCTTCAAGAGACATCCCGGCGCGACCTTGAAGCGCGGCAAGTCCCGTAGTCGCTAGGCAAGCCAGAGTGCTAACCATCCAGAGCCGTTTCAGCACCAACACCCCAATCCGCGTGCGAGGGCCGCAAAATCGACGAATCATAGCACACTCATTTTGGACGCAAGGATTGCCGTTACGGTTCCGCGCGGAAACGGCAACAGGGAGGAACTCCATTTGAATCTATAGTTTAACGGCCACATCGTAATACTGAACGGAGCCATCCTCGCCGCGCACGGGATCGATTTGCCGCACCTGGAAGGTGCGGCCCTTCAGCTCCTCGATCGTGCGGCCCAGGATTTCGTGGGTCTCTTCCTCTAGCTCCGGTGTGGGCTTCTGCGCGCGCTTATTCGGGGGAAGGACGCTGGCGCTCAATCGATAGGTGCGCGTGTGCGCGGTATCGTCCTGAGCGACGAGCTGGATCATGGCCTCGATCTGCGCCGTTGCTGCCGGTGTCGTGCTCTGGGGCTGGTCGTTGAACCACTTTCGCGGCGTCAGCAGCACGAAAATCAGGATGGCCACAACCATCGCGTCGTACGGCCAGCTTCCCCGGTCGTAGGACCAGAAAAGCGTGCCGCGAATGGCGTCCCAAATCTTTTGCATCTAGTCCGCCGGCAATCCGTCCACAACGAGGCCGTCGCGCATATGGATCACGCGGTGGCCGTAGGCCGCCGCATCGGGATTGTGCGTGATCATTACGATCGTCTGGCCCAAATCCCGATTGAGTTGCCGCAGCATGGCCAGCACGTTGTCCGAACTCTTGGAATCGAGGTTGCCGGTAGGTTCGTCGGCCAGCACGATTTTCGGTTCGTTGATGATGGCACGGGCGATGGCTACGCGCTGTTGCTCGCCGCCGGATAGTTCGGATGGCTTGTGCGTCAGCCGGCCCGAGAGCCCCAGCATCGAGGAGACTACTTCGAAGCGGTGCGGGTCGAAACCGTCACCGTGAATATGTTGGGCCAAGGCGATATTGTCGCGCGCGTTGAGCGTAGGAAGCAAATTGAAGCGCTGGAAGACGAAACCTACTTTATGGCGGCGCAATCGCGTCCGTTCGGCATCGCTCAACGCGGATAGATCGTTTCCGTCCAGCAACACTCGCCCGCGGGTGGGACTGGCCAGGCCGCCGATTACGTGCAGCAGCGTTGATTTGCCGCATCCGGATGGCCCCATGACCGAAAGGAATTCACCCGGCGGGACGTCCACGTTCACGCCGCGCAGCGCCAGTACTTCCACCTTGCCCTGGCGATAGACCTTCCAGAGATTTTCGGTCTTGAGTATGGACTCCAACAGACTCTCCCGGCAGCAATTCTCCGCCGAAGGGGAATATTCAATTTTAGACGCGATTCTTGACGGTGACTAGGTGAATTGCAGGTTTCGCGCCACAGCTGCGCGTGGGAGCCGTTTTCAACCCACTGAGGAAATGGGAGTTGCGTTGGCGAGAACAGAACTCTGCCGCATTGGCGAAAATTGACGCGAGCCTTTTCAATGCGCTGTCGGCTATGGCCGACAGTCGCCTAGGAGGTTAGTAGTGGCGTTCCTGAACTCAATTCGCGGTAAGAGGGTCCGGGCCGTTGTTGCCAAGACGGCATTACGAAGGCAGTAGTGGAGTGCCGGAATTTAGTTCGCGGTACGGCAGCTCGGGCAGCTCGAGTTGCCGGCGCATCAGATGCCGCTCGCGAAAATGAAGCTTGGCGCGGCGTCCCCATTCGCGGATGAAATAATAGTTCAGAGCGCCGCCGATCACCCCGCTCAACACCGGAATTAGGCGGCCGGTCCATTTTTCGGCGACTTCGGCGCCCATCTTTGCGGCCATGCGCTCCATGATGCGCGGTACAAAGCGTTCGATTACTTCTTTTTCAACGATATCTCTGCCGAGGTCGAGACCCGCCGCGGTTCCCGCAGCAATCCAGAGATGCACGATCTCTTCTTCGGTCGCGTACTCAAAACCGTAGATCAGGCTGAGCTTCTGCAGCATGCGCATGGCGATGATGGCCAGGAAGCTCATGTCGGGCAGAACGGTCAGCAACCCGCCCATGCCCACGCCCGCGCCTTCAAGCGCAGCTACTTTTTTCGATGAGCCGATGGTCTGGTCAGCGACATGATCGAGTGCTGCCACCGGCAGCCGGAAGATGTCGCGATAGGCAAGAATTGGTAGCCCGTGCGCGCGCCGCAGGTGGCGCAGGTAAGCCTCGGAATCAATCTGCACTGTCGAGTAGGCGCGCGATAGCCCGCCCTGAATCGCACGCTTCAGCAAGTCGAGGGTTTCCGCAGCTTTCTCGGCCTTGGCCATACAGCCATTGTAATCCATATCGAGCGGCGGCACCGCGCCAAGCAATTCGCTGCGAGATGTTAGACAATAGATGCTCGAAGTATGGCTCGCACTGGATTCCATTCCGAACGCACTAGCTCGCGGCGGGCGTCCGATCCCGGCGCTGGCGCTAGCAGCACGGCTGCGAAACTCGCCGCTACGCCCGGGACATTGATCCGGCTGTTCCCCGAGGTGTGGCCGTATGTCCGTCCGCAGCGCTGGCTGCTGCTGCTCGGACTGGTGCTGATGGTGATCAATCGCGGGGCGGGCCTTATTCTTCCCGGCTCGACGAAATTCGTGGTGGACAATATTCTCGGCAAGCACCAGATCCAGTATCTCGTTCCCATTGTCTTCGTCCTGCTGGGCGCGGCGGCCGTGCAGGGAATCACCTCCTACTCGCTGACGCAGCTTCTCTCCAAAGCCGCGCAGCGCATGATCGCCGATCTGCGCAAGCAGGTGCAGGCACACATCGGGCGGCTACCGGTCTCCTTCCACGATGCGAGCAAGACCGGGGCGCTGGTCACGCGCATCATGAGCGACGTCGAAGGTTTACGGAATCTGATCGGTACGGGCCTGGTGGAATTCGTGGGCAGCCTGATCACCGGGCTTTTCGCCTTCTGCGTGCTCATGAAAATCAGCGCGTTCATGACCAGCGTGGCGCTTTCGATCCTCGTTGTTTTTGCCGTCGCGCTGAATCAGGCCTTCGCGACCATTCGCCCGATCTATCGCGCGCGCTCGAAATTGAATGCTGAAGTCACCGGACGCTTGACGGAATCGCTGGCGGGAGTCCGCGTGGTAAAGGGCTATCGCGCAGAGGACCGCGAGGAGAACGTCTTCGCCGGCGGCGTGGGACGGCTTCTCGAAAATATTCTCAAGACGCTGACGGCGACTTCACTGATGAGCCTTGCCTCGACCATGCTGCTCGGCATCGAGAGTGCGCTTATCACTTATATGGGAGCGCGGCGCATCATCGCCGGCGAAATGACGCTGGGCACATTTTTCACTTACGTCGCGTTTCTCGCGCTCCTGGTTGCGCCGATTTTCCAGATCGTGAGCATCGGCTCGCAGCTCACCGAAGGCATGGCCGGCCTGGAGCGCACGAGCGAAATCCTGGCGGAGAAGCCTGAAGACGCCGATCCCAAGCGCACGATTGCGATCGGGACGATCCGCGGGGAAGTCGTCTTCGATGCCGTGGATTTTGCCTACGATCCCGGAAAGACGGTGCTGGCGGATGTGAGTTTTGCGTCGCAGCCGGGCACGGTTACGGCGCTCGTGGGTCCATCGGGCGCAGGAAAATCGACGATCATCGGCTTGATTGCGGCGTTTTACACGCCGACGAGCGGACGTGTGCTCGTTGACAACATTGATCTATCCTCGGTGCGGCTGGATTCCTATCGCACGCAGCTCGGCATCGTGCTGCAGGACACGTTTCTCTTCGACGGCACCATCCGCGATAACGTTTCGTTTTCGCGCCCCGACGCCAGCGAGGCCGACATTCTTGCGGCGTGCCGCATCGCGCGCGTGGATGAATTCGCGGAGTCGTTCGAGCTGAAATACGACACGGTGATCGGCGAGCGCGGCGTGAAGCTTTCCGGCGGGCAACGCCAGCGCATCTCCATCGCCCGTGCCATCCTTGCCGATCCGCGCATCCTGATTCTGGATGAAGCGACTTCGAGCCTCGATTCCGAATCCGAGGCCATGATCCAGCAGGGGCTTTCGTATCTGATGCGCGGGCGCACCACGTTTGTGATCGCCCATCGTCTTTCGACTATTCGCCGCGCCGATCAGATTCTGGTAATCGAAGCTGGGCGCATCATCGAGCGTGGCAATCATCAGACGCTTTACGCGCTGGGCGGCCGCTACTTCGACCTTTACACCAAGCAGCACGGGCTGGAAGCGAATCTGTTTCTCGCGCCCGGCGAAGGCGACGCGGTTCCCGCGGATGCAACCGCCAACGGTGATGGTGAGGGCGCGTCAGGCGGCGCGAGTGGCGGCGGAGCAGCAAGCTCTGGCGGCGAATCGGGCATTGCCCGCGCCGCGCGCATTCTGCGCGGCCGGGAGAGCTAGCTACGCGAAGTGAGATCTGCTCGATGTGCGGACCGGAGGGGTGGCGGAGGTTGCTGTGGGCTGTTGTTTGCAGCGGCCGCCACCAATGCTTGGATCGGTGAGATTTGGGCGCCGACCGTTGGTAACGAAGAGTTCTCAAATTTCAAATTTAAAATTTCAGATAATTCAGATCTCAAACGACAGGCTGCAAAGCTTCACCCTTGCGGGAGGTGGAAATGAAAACCCAAATCCAAACCGGGCGGGTGATAATAACCACCGGCTGCAGCTTGACCGCTCGCATGCCCAGCGTTTGCCATTCGGAAAATTTCGCAGTGATGGCCGTCAGTAGCGCTGTCTGATTAACCTCCGAGCCGCCGGAAGCGAAAGTGCCATCGGATTGCCGCGAATTGTAGCCGAATCGAGATTGGCGGGCGTGCGCCCTGCGGTAAGCGCTTTAATCGGGGAGTAACAAACGCGGTGTAACGACGGTGATCGAGACATCGTCTCACCCGTCATGCTCCCTCAACAGCAACAGCGCAGACGTTGCGTGGACGCGAGAATATGACGCACCCCAGGAGGTAGCTATGAGCACGAATGCGGTCCGAAGTATCGAGACCAGCGTGGCGCCAGCGGACATGAAGTTCGAGATCGTCGTCATCCCCGTCTCGGATGTGGACCGCGCCAAGGAGTTCTACGCCAAGCTCGGGTGGCGGCTCGATGCCGACTTCGACAACGGTAAAGACTTCCGCATCATCCAGTTCACGCCGCCAGGCTCCGGCTGCTCGGTGATCTTCGGGAAGAACGTCTCGCCGGCGGCGCCCGGCTCCGCCCAGGGCCTGTACCTGATCGTCTCCGACATCCAGGCCGCCCGCCAAGCGATGCTCGATCGCGGCGTCCCGATTAGCGAAGTATTCCACAACGACGGCGTGTACGCGGGCGCGGACGAGCCCTTCCTGTTTGGATGCGTGCGCGTCAGCGGTACGGACCCCGAGCATCGCAGCTATCGTTCGTTCGCCTCGTTCCGTGATCCCGACGGCAACGGCTGGCTGTTCCAGGAAATCACCGCGCGGCTGGCCGGCCGGCTCGACCCCGCGGCCACGACCTTCGCTTCGGCGAACGATCTGGCGAGCGCAATGCGGCGCGCCGCAGCCGCCCACGGCGAGCATGAGAAGCGCATCGGAGCGGCCGATCCGAACTGGCCCGACTGGTACGCCGCGTACATGGTGGCGGAGCAGGCCGGGACCGAACTGCCGAAGTGAAAGACGCTTAAGGCGGTACCGTCGCCATCACAGGAGGCCAGCCATGCGAGCTGACATCGTGTCCGGAAGTGTCTTCCCCGACTACGAGCTGCCCGATCACACGGGCACATTGCGCAAACTCAGCTTACTGCAGGGCGACGACCCGCTGATCCTGACGCTTGCGCGCGGGCACTACTGCCCGAAGGAGCACCAGCAGCATCTGGAGCTCGCCGCGTTCTACCCGAAAATCGCAGTGGCGTACACCCAAATCGCCACCATCACCACCGACGACCACCACACGATTCAGGAGTTTCGTGCGTCGGTGGGCGCGCAGTGGCCCTTTCTCTCCGACCCTGAGCGGAAGGTTCAGAAAGACCTGGACATTCAAGAGTACACGGACCCGGGCAACAACCCGATGATTCCGCACACGCTGGTGCTGAAACCTGGGCTGGTGATCCAGCGCATCTACAACGGCTACTGGTTTTGGGGCCGCCCGTCCGTGGCAGACCTCTGGCATGATCTGCGCGCGGTGACGAGCGAAATCCGCCCCGACTGGGACCTGAGCAGGCCTGGACTGCGCGAGGCATGGAACGCGGGCGACTTATCGCGCTTCCACGGCTGGAACAAGCGTGGCGCGGCGAAGACGCCCTCTGCAGGACAAAAAGAATGATAATGACTGCGCCGATGAATGCTGCCACCGGGGCGGGCGGTTTTTCTTGAGGCAAACGCAATTCTAGACTACTGAATGGAGGAATCATGAGCATGGCAACCGGCGCCTCTCCCACCCCGTACGAACGTGAACTCCTCGGACAAACTGTCGTCGTGATCGGGGGCAGCGCCGGCATCGGACTCGAAACGGCGCGGCGAGCGCGCACTGAGGGAGCCCAGCTGATTCTGGCGGCACGCAACCCGGAACGCCTGGAACAGGCCTCACGCGAACTCGGCACAGCAAGCACCGCGGCGTTCGACGCCACCGACTTCGATCAACTCAAAAGGTTCTTCGACGAGCTCCCGACAGTGGTCGACCACGTGCTGGTGACCGGCCCCGGTCCCTACTACGCACCACTGGCGGAACTCGACGTCGAAAAAGCGCGACGCGATATCGAAGCCCATATCCTGCTGCCCTTGCAGGTCGCTCGCTTCGCTGCAAAGAAGGTCCGCCCGGGAGGCACCCTGCTCTTCATGGGCGGCACGGGTGGCCGCAGCACGGCTCCAGGGCTCGCTCTCATCTCGGCTCTCACCGCGGCGCTTCCAGCTATTACCAAGAACCTGGCGCTTGAGCTAGCCCCGGTGCGGGTCAACCTCATCGCCGCCGGCTTCGTGGATACGCCGCTGTCGGCAACGCTGCTCGGCGACCAGTTGAACGCGCGTCGCGAGCAACTTCGCACGACGCTGCCAATCAGGCGCGTGGTCGGCCCGGCCGACATCGCCATGCTCGCCGTGCACCTGATGACGAACACGGCGGTCACCGGAGCAACGTACGACATCGACGGCGGACAACAGCTCGTCGAGGGATGAGCCGGTGGTTCATCCAGGTGACCTCAGGCCCGCCGCAGCCGACGCCGAAGATGAATGCAAACGCGTTGGGCTTTGCGCCGATTGCGTTCACGCCAAAAAAATCCGCAGCGAACGCGGCTCCGAATTTATCCTCTGCCAGCTTTCGGCCAGCGATCGCAATTTCGCAAAGTATCCGCGCCTTCCAATCCTGCAGTGCAGCGGCTACGAAAAATCGATGACAACCGTGTAGGGGAGGGTGTTCAGAGAACTCGCGAATTGAGCTTTGAAACCGCAGAAACCTCCTAGTAAACCCGCTGCCCGAGGGGCCCGCGCTGCATCGCCTGAAACTAAGAAAATGCAGATCCCTTACCGCTGAAGCGGTTCGGGATGACAAATGCGGCGTGGGTTGGGGTGACAAACGTGGCGTGACTCGGGATGGCAATATGGCCCGCGTGGCGGCCGCGCTGGCGGCGCTTGATCTTCGCTATTTGCGGCCGAAGAGGAAGAGCAACCCCAATGCACACCGGGGGGCGTGGTGAACCCACCCCCTACTTGCGGCCGAAGCGGAAGTAGATTCCGGCGGCGATGCGCAGATTGTTTTGGTGATCGTTGGTGCTGTTTGAGAATTGCGTGGAGTAATAGTCTGCTTCGATAACGCGAACGCCTACGTGCTCGGTGAGGTCTACATCGACGCCACCGCCGGCGATGACGGCGAATGAATTCGACGAGCCTGACGTGCTTGTCCCGGAAAAACTGGCCGAGGCGTGCGCGCCACCTACGAGAGCTTGCCCGAACGGATGGATGCGGCCCTCGCTCAAGAACGTGTAGCGCGCGCCAAATACGTAGGAAATCAGCGTCAGGTTGATGCCCGAGCCATTGATGTTGCTGGCGTACTGGCCGGCGACGTCGCCGATGGCGGCGAGGTGATGCGTGAGGCCGAAGGACACCCAGCCGTTGCCGCCGTTCAGCGAGAAGCAGCCGCAACCGCCGGGGGGTGCGTTGGCGTGGACGTAATTGTAGTTGCCTCCCACGGCGAAGCCGGGCGAGTCCTGCGCGAAAGCCGGCGCGACGGTGAGCGCGGCGCTGGCGAGCAGGATGGCGATGATTGCGGCGAGGCGAAACAGGTGGCGCATGGCGTTTTCGTCCTTTGTGCGGCGCATAGGTTTCATTGCACGACCAGGGTTACGGTGGTCGAGGGGCTCAATGAGCCGCTGGTACCGGTGATGGTGATGACGTAGCTTCCCTTGGGCGTAATCGGCGCGCCGAGGAATCCGCCGGAGCAAGCGGACAGCATCCACGTTGCTCCCACGCACGCGGCGAAGAGCAGAACGATGGTGGCCAGGCGGCGTTGTGCTCCGCGGCAGAATGCTGCGACGAAAATTCCGCCGAGCGCCAGGACGTAAGCCAGCAACAGCGCAAGGCGCCCGCCGGTTATGGCGATCGGCGCGCCGACCGCGCTGGTGGTGCTCTTGGCGCCTGCCAGAGAGACGGTCATGGTGGTTTGCGCGCCGGTACTTCCCGGAGTAACTGCTGCAGGATCGAAGCTCGCGGTGGCACCGTTCGGAAGGCCGGAAGCCGTGAGCGTGACGGAGTTGTTGTACGAGCCGCCTAGCGGCGGAACGGTGACAGTGATTGCGACCGAGCCGCCTTCGGCAACATCGACCGGCCCCGGCGGAGCGGTTACGGTATAGGCCGGGTTGATGGCCTCGGTGACATTCGGGGAAATGGAGGAGTTGGACGAGGCGTTGCCGGAGTAAACCGCGGCAAACACCAACGAGCCGCTCGACAGGCTGTTGTCCGTGAACGTCGCGCCGCCGGAGGAATCGACGTTGGCGGCGTTCAGGGCGGTGCCGCTGCCGCAAGGGCTCGACTCGACGCGGGGCGCAGCCGCCGGAAGGCGACCGGCGCGTGTCGCTGCTCCGGCGCGTGCGCGGACGGAAATTGCCGAATCTTCACTGGCGCCCTCGCAGAAGGTGATGGTGCCGAGCGGCGAGCCGGTGGGCGCAGGCGTGACAGCCGCAGTAAACGTTACGGTTTGCCCGGCATTGGCCGGATTGGGCGAGACCGTGAGCGCGGTGGTGGTGGCGACCAAGGTGTTGATCACCTCGGTGAGGCCCATCGAAATCCCAGCGGCGAACCCGGAGTTGCCGGTGTAGATCGCGGTGATGAGATCTGAGCCGAGCGGAAGAGCCGAGCTGGAGAACGTGGCGACGCCCGAGGAATCGAGGTTGATGGAGCCGAGCAGAGTGGCGATGCCGCAGGGATTGGAACTGCTGACAGGGGTCAGGGCCGGCGCGCGGCGGGCGGATGCGGTAACGGCCGCTGATCTCGACGTCGCGGCAATGGAACCGAGGGTTCCGAGGCAGAAATCGACGCTGCCGAGCGGCGAGCCCGTCGGCACGGGACTAACCGACACAGTGAAGGTGACAGATTGGCCCTGGCCCGCGGGATTGGGCGAAGCGGTCAGGGTAACGCTGGTGAATTCCGTGCTGTTGATCACTTCCGTGACAGCATTCGATATCGCGGACGCGTATGCGGCGTTGCCGGAATAAAGCGCGGTGATGGTGTCCGAGCCGACCGGAAGAGACGAGGTGGTGAACATGGCGAAGCCCGAGGAATCGATATTGATCGTACCCAACAGAGTCGCGCTGCCGCAGGGATCGGAGCTGCCGTCATGCGGCAGAGCGAGGGCGGCGCGTGGGTTGCGCAAGCCGGACGCGGCGGAGGTGGCTGCCGCAGGATTGGCGATGCCATCGAGCGACCCGAGGCAGAAAGCCACGGTGCCGAGCGGCGAGCCGATTGGAGCGGGGCCGACCTGGGCTGTGAAGGTGACCGATTGGCCGTTATCGGCGGGACTGAGCGAAGTGTTCAACGTCATCGTAGTGGGCACTACCAGTCCCATTCCCGACAGCGGCATCTGCTGCGTGGCGGGAGTGGCGTTGCTGGTGATGGTGATGGCGCCGGTCAGTGTTCCGGAAACCATCGGGGCAAAAATCACGCTGAGCACGCAGGATTGGCCCGGTATGAGAGTCGTGCTGGAGGTGCAGGTGGCGTCCGGACCGGCGAAACTGAAGTCGCCGGTAATGGCCAAATTGCTGAACGAGAGGTTGGCGTTGCCATTGTTGGTGACGGAGATGTCCTGCGGTGCGGAATCCTCGCCGGCGATGGTGTTGGCGAATAGGAGAGGTGGAGGGCCACCGATGACGCGCACTACGTCGTTATCGCTATCGCTGAAGTAAAAGTTGCCGTGGCCATCGAAGCCCGGGAAAACCGGGTATGCCAGGAGCGCGGAGGTGGCCGGGCCGCCATCGCCGGTGTAGTCCTCGTCTCCCAGGTTGCCGTTGCCGGCGATGGAGTTGATGATCTGCGTAGCTACATTGACTTCGCGCACCGCATTGTTGCTGGAATCGGCGATGTAGAGGTCCCCTGCAGGATCAAGAGCCAGGCCTTCGGCGTCGTTTAATTGTGCACTGCTTGCCGGGCCTCCGTCGCCGGAGAAGCCCGCGCCGCCATTGTCTGAATTTCCGACAACGGTGTTGATCGTGCCGGTAGCGTAAGAAACTTCTCGAATCACACTGTTGTCGTCGTCGGAGATGTACAGATTGCCGCTGGGGTCCATGGCCAGGGCTACTGGAAAGCTGAGCTCGGCCGTGGTTGCCGGGGTGCCGTCACCGGAATAGCCGGCGGTGCCAGTGCCCGCAACGGTGGTGATAATGCCGGTGATGGCGCTAACCCTGCGGACGGTGTTGCCGTAGTTTTCGGCGATGTACACGTCGCCGTTGTTGGCGATCATTTCCGAATAGGCGCGGTCGATCTCGGCGCTGGTGGCCAAGCCACCGTCGCCCGCATGGCTGGGGGTTCCGTTTCCGGCGTACGTATTGATGAAGGCGGTATTGGGAGAGACCACGCGGACTCTGTAGTTTTCGTAGTCCATGAAATCGAGGTTGCCAGCGCCGTCGAGCTCCGGCGAGTCAGGGCCTTGCATCTGGGCAGAAGTCGCGAGGCCACCATCGCCGCTGAAGCCGCATGAGCTGGGAGTCCCGGCAATCGTGGAGATGAAACCGGTACTCGCGGTGACCTCGCGAACCAGACAGTTGCCATAATCCCCAATAAATAAATCTCCCGCCGGATCGGCGCTAACGCCATACGGCGAACTGAGTTCCGCCGCGGTCGCCAGTCCGCCATCCCCGGAATAGCCGGCGGTGCCATTTCCCGCCACGGTGTTGATCAATGCGCTGAAGAAACCTACCTGCGGGCCCACGCCGATGCCAAAAACGTAAACGGTGGCTTCGAGGTCCGACTCGTCGTCGAAGATTTGAATGGCGCCCATACGCACGCCGGGAGCCGTGGGCGCGAACTGAACGGTGAGAGAGCAAGTGGGAAGCTCGTTGCTAATCGCGGCGTCGATTTCGCAGACGTGCGGAGCCGTCTGCGATGCGGCAATCGTGAAATCCTTGCTGCCGAAGCCCTGGGTGGTCACCAGAACGTTGCCGATGGTGAAGTTGCTTTGCGGCTGGATGGCGATGGTTTGCGTGATGTTCGCGGCGACATTGACACTACCGAAGAAAATATCGTCGTTGTAAGCCCAGATCGCTCCGGCTCCGCTGGTCTGGTTGGCCGCGCCAAAGATGGCGGTGTTGGCGTCGGCGGAGATGCCCAGCGCAGAACCAAACTGCGCTCCGGGACCCGCATCGCTGGCGAGATATTTCGAGTTCTGCTGCTCCCAGCTGGCCACTCCGGTGCGTCCGAACACCCACACCGCGCCGTTATTGCTGTTGTCGGCGGTTCCGCCGCCGAGGATCACGCCGCCGTCGCGGGAGATCGCCAGAGCACTGCCGAGCTGGGAAGCTCCCGATTCGCCGCTGCCGGTGAGCTTAGCCTGCTGCGTAAAAGTTCCGGAACCGCGAGTGAAGACCCAAATCGCTCCTGCGTTGCTGCTGTCGCTGGGCCCGCCAATGGCGACGACCCAGGCGTCGCCGGATATCGCGACGGAAGAGCCCTGCGCGGACGCGCCGGTGTTGGAGGTACCGGTGATTTTGTGGCCGACCCATGTCTCAGTCTTGGTCCAGACCCATGCGGCGCCCACACCACTGTTGTCGGCTGGTCCGCCAACCAAAGCGTAGCGTCCACCGGCGGCGAGCGAGACAGAGGCGCCCTGCTGGGCGGCACCGGTCGCGCCGGCGCCGACGAGCTTGCTGCCGGACTGCGACCAGCTCAGCCCATTGGTTGTGAAGACCCACGCGGCGCCGGCATTGCTGTTGTCGGAAGGCCCGCCGACCATGGCGATCGTGCCGTCGCCGGAGAGCGCCACGGAAGTTCCTTGCGCGGCCGCGCCGACGGCGCCGGTGCCGACGAGCTTTGCTCCGAACTGCACCCATCCGCCATCGGAGGTGAAGATGAAGGCCCACGCGGCGCCGGCGTTGCTGTTGTCCGCCGGGCCGCCGACGATGACCGTGGTGCCGTCGCCGGAAATGGCTACGGAGGTTCCCTGCTGGGCCGCGCCGACGGCGCCTGTCCCGATCAACTCGCTGCCTTGCTGCGTCCAGGAGCTGCCGCTGCGCTTGAAGATCCACGCACCGCCGGCGTTGCTGTTGTCGTTCGGGCCGCCCACAACGGCGGTGTTGCCGTCCGCGGAAATGGCCACGGCCTTTCCCTGCGCGGCCAATCCGGTGGCGCCGGTGCCGGCCATCTGCAGGGTTTGCTGCTGCAGCAGGGGATACGCCGTGGTCTGGCCGAACGCCGCCGGGAAGCTCGCCATCGCCAGCAGCACGGACAAAGCAAAACAGCGTCGCAGAATGCTCATAGGTCGTTCCCTCTTTGAATGGCGCGAAAGTCGAACAAACGCTCGCCGGCATGCCGTCGGCAGGTTAGTGAACGAATTAGGTATATTATCCAATTAGGAATCAGGGGAGTTCGAGACAAGAATCCGGCCCCCAAACAGAACGCCTTCGCAATTTGATGGCCGGAGATTACTACTGAAGAATCAAGGAACTAGCGATTCTGCAGCCGAGCAAGATTCCGAAACGGGATGCCAATTTCGGAGAAGCGTACAGAAGTGGGATAGGAAATCCGCGCCCTTGAGGTCGCACTTTCCCATAGGGGAGCACTAACGGGTCTGTGTGAGAACTCGCAAAGGTGTGGATCAAAGCCGGAACAACAAAACCTCTATTCTCTTGGGCTGAATCATCCAGGTTTAGGCGGGCCGATTCATCAGCCCGAACCCGAGCCCGCGCGGCTGAAGCCGCGTCGGTTTTGCGTCGTTTACGGCAAGTTGAACAGGTTGCGGAAAAAGTCGCAATGTAGGCATCCTGAGGAGTCCGGGGTTGTGCGGTGCGGTCTGTTTCCGTGAAGTCGTCGGAGGGCGCAGCAGGCGGGCGCCCTACGAAGAGAAGATTAAATGCAGATCCCTCACCGCTGAGGCGGTTCGGAATGACGAACGTGCCCGCGTACTGTATCGTCGGAATCTTCGCCTTCTCCGGCGGCTGCCGAAGGCCA
>CAVVLE010000026.1:0-52705 GCA_963748865.1 uncultured Acidobacteriota bacterium
CCGTGCACACCACTTCGTGGCCGATTTCCGCGAGGCATCCTCCGGTGACTAAGCCTACATACCCCGAGCCGACGACTGAAATCTTCAATCGCGCATCCTCCCGTTCAATTGCAATTCGATTTCGTGAGAGCTGCAACTATTCTGAACTATTCGCGCGCAGCGCCCAAGTAAAACTTTATCATGCAGTAGATTGCGGTCCGGCGCGCGGCTCTTTTGAGTGTGGGCCGTTTGATAGTACAATCGCGCCACTCTCACAATCCCCATGAGAGATCGCCCTGGGGGCCAGGGAAGGGCTGGAAACATGGACATTTTGTGGGTCGCGCTAGGGGTTTGCGTAATTGTTGGATTCGTATTCGTCATTTTGGCGCGGCATTGGCAGAGGCTTCTCGTTCACCAGGCGTGGTCGATTCGGCGGTTGACGGATCGATTGCATTCCCTCGAAGAAGTTGCTGATCCGAATTTCCGTCGGCGGCTGGATGAATCGGCGCCGTCTCCGCTGGAGCAGTTCTACACATTTGGCCTGCGATTGAGCGATCGATTCTGGAAAAACACGCTGGAGACGACGGAATCGCAGCGCGCGTTTATTCGCGAGCATGGAAATTTTCTCGGCTCGGTGAAGATCGAACGCTGGCGCAGCCATACGGTGTTGACCGTGAACGAGGTGCTGCCGCAGAGCAAATCCGCGAATTGGCAGACGCGCAACTTCGATATTTTTCCGGATAGCTCAAATGGAGCGCATCCCGTAACTCTGTGGGAGATGCCGCTGGAGGAAGCGAAGGCGACTTCGAGAGGGCGAGTTCCGACAATCGAATTGCGCTGGCACGATGACGCGCTGGAGCTTTGCGTTCTGCAGGATCGCTGTACAGCGACCGGCGACGATGTGATCACACTGCGGCCCGAGGAGAGATCACTGCTGATCGTGCCGCTGGATGCGGCACGTCTGGAATCGTTCCGCAAGGCGCAGGAATCGGAAGAGGACGGAGCAGCCGCGATTCTCGACAATGGCGCGGGCAATGGAACAGAGTCGAACGGGCACCAATTCATGATTCTCTACGGCAGCGAAGATGATGAGACGGGGATCGAGTGGCATTTGTGGTTGCGCGACCTGGTGCGGCGATCGGAGTGGGATCGCTGGAAGATTGTGGAAGCGCAGCAGATGACCAAGGTGAGCTAGATCGAGCGATTGTTGGCGCCGGCGGCGGATTTGCTGGATCAGTGCGCCGCCGGCCGGACTGGAAGTCCCGCCCAGGCATTAAGCAATCCCATCGTTTCGCGCATGACCGCCAACGAATCGCGGGTGGTTCTCCACCAATGATTGGCGTCGAACTCGTCTTCGACCGCCGGATGCACCAGAATGACGAGGCCGGGCGGCGCGAGCTTGCGCCACAGAGTGCGGACTCGGCGAGTGTGCGGCGGGGAGGTGACCATGATGGCGCGGCGTGCGCCGGTGGCTTGCATTTGCGCGATTACGGCGCGCTCTTCGTCTTCCGTGTTCACGATTTCGGGCGGCAGAATGCGAATCGCGGATTCGGGAACGCCTTCATGGAGCAGCACGGAACGGTTGTAGCTTTCCTCGCCCTGGAACGAGATGCCCATTTTGTTCATGATCTCGGAGGGATTGGCGGGTTGCGTGAGCCAAATTTGCGGAGCCACGCCTTGGCGATAGATTTTTGCTGCTTCGATCGCGCGGTAAGGCATGCCGCCGCTGAGGACGACGATGGCGTCGGAGCGATCGAGAGGATCCTGGACGACGAGCCAGCGCCCCAGATTGCGGAAAATGAAGATGGCTGCGAGAGCCAGAATCAGAAGGATTGCGGCAGCGAGCCGGACTGGGCGCCTGTTGGGCGCGCGGCGCTCGACGATTTGATCGCTAATCACAGATGCTCCGCTTGCGAAGGGCTAGATTCACGCCTGATTTCTTGACGCGCCGTAAGGCTCAGAGTATATCTTCTCGCTCCCTCGGAGAAACCATGCGCAGACTTTCATTCTTGTTGGCGTTGCTTGCGACTCTGATCGTGTTTGGATTGGGGCAGCGCTGGCCTTTGGCAGCCGCTGATAAGCCGCTGGTGACGTTTGACGAATTTTTCAATTCGGTGGAATACAATTCGGTGCAGATCTCGCCTGATGGCGGGGCTGTTGCGATTCAGACCACGAGGAGCGAATGGGACGCTCACCGCTATCGTACGGATTTGTGGCTTTATCACGTGGCCGGAGCGGGCGGGGCGTTGATTCCGTTGACGCAATCGGGGCACGAGCGCGCGCCGCAATGGTCGCCGGATGGCCGATGGATCGCTTTTCTTTCTGACCGGGGTGCACAGAAAGCGAAGGGCGAGGCCGAAGACGAGGACGATGCCAGTGATTCCGACAGCGCCGAAAAAGCGGAACAGGTTTACGTGATTTCGGCGGTGGGCGGCGAGGCGTTTCCCGTTACTGCGGGCGAGGACAGCGTGCATGCGTTTGCCTGGTCGGCGGATTCGCGAGCGATTTTTTTTGCCACGCGGCAATCGCAATCGAAAGATGAGAAGGCCGCGTGGAAGAAGGAATGGAAGGATGTGATTCGTTATCGCGAAGCGGAGCGCGGGGACGAGATTTTCCGCGTGGATGTGGCGGCGATCGAGTCAACCCGGCAGATCGGAACTTCGAGCGGCGAGATTGCGCCCGCGACTCACGAGATTGCGAAAATTGCTGACAGAGTTATGCAACTTTCTGTTTCGCCGGACGGCGCGCGGTTGGCTTTCTGCACGGACTCGCGTTCGGAACGAGAGGAGACGCTCGATACTTATTCTATTTTCGCGATTGAGATAGGAGCCGGCGGCGAGGCACTGGGGCAGCCACAGGTTGTCAGTCATACGCAGGTGATTTACGACCACATTCATTGGGCCAACGATAGCCGGCACATCTTTTTTATTTTTCTCTATGGTTCGGTGGAGGGCGCGTATCAGGACGCGCAGCCCCGCGTCTATTGGGTGGACGCGGGGCCTGTCGGCACAAAGCCGTTGAATGGAGGCGCGCAACATTCGCGCTGGGCTGCGAGTTTTGGCGGGGCGATGGCGCATTTCGATGTTCTGGCCTAGCGGAGAGTTATTGGCGGCGGGGCAATTGGGGACGGAGACGCAGCTGTACACGCAAGCTTCGCCGGATGCTGTGTTCACGAAACATGCCGGCTGGCCTGGGAGCTACGACAAGATTTCTGCTGCGGCACATTCTCCGCGTGTGGCGTTTGTTTATTCGCAATTTCACCGGCCAACAGAAGTGTATCTCGCCGAGAGCGTGGACGAGCTCGCGAATGCGCGGCCGCTTACTTCGCTGAATAAGATTTTTACCGAGAGGGCCATGCCGCCGGCACAGCTTTATCACTGGACTGCCGACGATGGCACGACACTGGAGGGCTTGCTGATTTATCCGCCGGGAAAATCGGGGACGAAAAATTTGCCGTTGTTTATGTACATTCACGGGACACCGGAAGAGGCGGATGGAGATTATTTTGAGGCCGACTGGTACAAGTGGGGGGCACTGGCGGCTAGCGACGGGTGGCTGGTGTTCGAGCCGAATTATCGCGGATCGATTGGCTATGGAGACGCCGTGGCGCTAGGAATTATTCCGCACATTAATTCGCGACCGGGAAGGATGTGCTGGAAGGTGTGGACGGGCTGGTGAAAGATGGGATTGCGGATCCGGAGCACATGGCGGTGGGCGGCTACAGTTACGGGGCTTATGTGACGAATTGGGTGATCACGCAGACGACGCGATTCAAGGCGGCGGTGACTGGAGCTGGAGCCGTGGAGAACGTGATGAATTGGGGGAATGACGACACGGTGATGGATGATGCTTATTTTCTCGGCGGGCGGCCCTGGGAAGCGCACGCGAATTACGATGCGGAGGCGGCGATCTGGCAAATCGGGAAAGTGACCACGCCGACGCTGGTTTTTGCCGGAGCTGAAGATGTTCGCGTTTACGTGGGCGAGCAATATTTGCTGGAGCGGGCACTTTATAGCCGCGGTGTGCCGACCAGTCTGCTTCTGTTTCCGGGAGAGAGTCACGAGCTGGAAAAGAATCCGTGGCATGGCAAAATTATGGTGCGCGAGGAATTAAAATGGATTGATAAGTATGCGCGTTGAAGAGCGATGCCCGGGTCAGGACTTACTTAGAACGAAATTGCCGAGCACCAGCGCGTCGGTGCCTGAACAGAAATAGCTGCGGACTGCGTCGCGGGGCGTGATTACCAGAGGTTCGCCGAAGAGATTGAAGGATGTGTTCACCAGGATGGGGGCTGGGGAATTCTCGCCGGAGTGCTTCAGTAGCTGCCAAAAGATAGGATTGGCTGCACGTTCGACCACGTGCAGGCGGGCTAGATTTCCCGGCAGCGTGAATTCCCTGAGCAATTCGCGGGCTTCTGGCTTTACTACCCCCATGGAGGCCATGAATCGCGAGGCGCGGGTGGATTCGAAAAACTGTCCCGCGCTTTCTTCCGGAACTGCCAACGCGAATGGGCGGAACGATTCGCGATGCTTTACGTAATCATTTAAATTTTCTTTCACGAAGGGCGCCCAGGGCGACGCGAGCAGGCTGCGGTTGCCGAGGGCACGGGGGCCGAATTCGGCATTGCCCTGGCACCATCCTACGGTTTTTCCTGCGCGCAGCAAGCGCAGCGCTTCCTGAATTTTCTCTGCATCGGAATTGGCCCAGCGGTAGGAGGCTTTGCAGTTGTCGAGAACCTGCTTAATTTCATCGTTGGAGTAGGCCGGGCCCCAATATAAATGGGCCATCGGCGCGACTCGCTTGCGTGCCGAGCGCGAGTGCCACTGGAGCCATGCAGCTCCGGGCGCGGTGCCTTCGTTTCCGGCGGCGGGCTGGACGAATACATCGGCGAAACCGGTGCGGCGCTCAATGGCGGAAACCAAGAGGGGATTCAGGAAAAGGCCGCCGGCCAGGCAGAGTTTATCGATTTTGTGCGTTTTGCGAAGGGATTCGAGTAGATCAGTCACAATTTTCGCGCAGGCGGATTGAATGCTGGCGGCTAGGTTTGCGCGCTGCGTTTCGTTGGCGATCTTCGCTCCCGCATCGGCGATTCCGATGCGTTTGTAGAAAACGTCTGAAAATGCCAGGCGGCCGGTGAAGCCACGGGTGAAATAGCGGCGGTTCAGATTGGGCCACGGCGACGTTTTTTGGCGCAACATCTCGAGAAAGAGATCTTCAAACGCTGGGGAGCCGTGAAGGCTGAGCCATTGAATTTTTTGTTCGTGCTTGTGGGGAGTGAAACCCAGAAGCTCTGTGACTTGGGAGTAGACCCAGGCCAGGGAATGGGGAAACGGGGACTGCTCGAGGACACGAAGATTTGAGCCTTCTCCGATCGCGGCGAGACCTGCGCGGCCATCGCCTTGTTCGTCCATGACGAGGATCAAAGCGCGATCGAAGGGCGAGGGGAAGAATGCGCTTGCGGCGTGGCAGAGCTGATGCGGGGAAGCGATCACGCGGCCCGCTGGTTCGCCTGACATGGCTTCGAGAATGCGGAAGTTGTTGAGTTCGCGTCCCAGCTCGCCTACCGATTTGCTCAGATAATAGCCGCTCGGCACGGGGGCTCGCGGGGCTTGGCGCAGACGCAGCGCGGTGGAGCGGCGCCAGGCTTTGCGCGGCTCGCTGGCGACGACGATACTGGCGACATCGCGCCAGCCAATTCCGGCGCGTTCGAAACAGTAGCGAATCGCTTCGCGCGGAATTCCTGTCGCTTCGCGCGAGCGCGCCAGCTTGCCTTCTTCCAGGGCGATTATTTTGCCGCTGGGATCGAGCAGCGCGGCGGCTGGATCGTGTGCGAACGCGGAAAGGCCGAGGATGTAGCCTTCAGTGGCCATGCCGCCCAACACTATACGTGGAGAAAGTTTGGAGAGGAAAGGGGACAGGCGGGCCGCTAGGCGCGCGGCGGAGCGATGGTGCGGCCGCCGGTTAGCAATCCGCGCAGACCCATAAGGATGAGGCGAGGCTGGCTTAGGCAGATGTGCCAGAGAACTTTCAGGGCTTCGTCGCGGGAGTAATCGCTGAGGGAGCGGCGGGCCGAGTCGTTGAGCAAATCGACGAGGCGGCTATAGTCGCTCTGCTGGAAATGATGCAGGGAGCGGCGCAGAAGCAGGTGCATATCGAGTTCGCGACGCAGGCGGCGCAGTTCGGGGCTGTTACCGCCATTGGCGATTGATTCCGCAACGCCGAGAGCGCCGCGGAAGCCCGTGACTATTCCGCCGACCGTGGTCACCTTCACTTGCGCGGCGGCGTCGCCAACGAGGTACACGTCGCCTGCGCCCACGCGGCGCTTTGCCGGCACCCAGCGGTTGTAAACAGGAATGCGCGCGCCTTGGAAGCTAATCGGATCGAGATGGCGTTTTTCGAGGAAGCGCTCGAGATGCTTGCGCGTCTCCTGTCCTGATTCACCGATCAATCCCAGGACACCGCGATTCGCAGAGTCGGGAATCAACCAATAAAAATAGGGCGTGTCGTCGGGGACGAACCAGACGCGGACCGTTTCGGCGGGCATATCTTTCGGGAGTTCGACAATGGCCTGGACGAGCGGGACGGTTTCCTGGCGCGGCCATCCAGCTGATTGGGCGACGCGGCTGGCGGCACCGTCGCTGCCGACGACTGTTTGCGTGCGCACTTCCTCGCGCGCCCCGTCCGTGCTGCGCTCTACGTCGAGAATGAGGCTCGCGCCGTTGCTGTGCAGGCCGTGGAAGCGGCGGCCCAGGACAATCTCGGCTCCGGCGCGGCGGGCTTCGTCAGCCAATCCGCGAATCAGCGTGGAGCGCTCGATGATCAGATCGGGTTCATTCAGCTGAATCTTGGCGGCACGGCCATCGGTGAACAATTCGAAGCGGCGGATTTCGTTTACGACGCTGCCGGCGGCGGCACGCCCGAGAAGGGTTCGGAGCTTATGCGTGACGATCAGGGTGCGCTGGATGGGCTCGAGTGTTTCGGCTCTTTCGAAGACTTGGACCGGAACGCCGCGCTGCGCTAGCAGGGAGGCGGTGAAAAATCCCGCCGCGGAACCTCCAACGACGGTGACGGGCGAGTTCCGGGGTGTTGCGTCAGTCTGCGAGCTGGTGGGTGGATTGTGGCCTGACAACGAGTTCACCGTCTGTATTCGCCCCCGCGTTTTGTCACATCAGGCCATTGCGATCGCCCGCTTGCGAGCGAAGGACTTTCGCGATGACTTCGGGATTTGCACGCGCTTTCGCTGGGATACGCTCAAATCGGCGAGCGGCTCGTGCGTCGGGAAGGGAAGTATATCCTAGGCTGCAGAATCCACAAATGAATTGCTGCGTTGCGCGCGGGGCATCGATGCGCGAAACCTGGCGGCAGCCCTGCAATCCTATTTATAGGGACAGGTTTGGATCGCTGAGATGGCGCAATGGAGGGAAGCTGGGCGCCGTGCGAAGGAGTGAAAAAAATGAGCAGGCTACGGTTGGTGGTTTTTGCGAGTGCGTTTGTGATTCCGGCGTTTCTTGTCGTTTCCAAGGGCTATTCGCAACGTACTGAACAGCAAGGAAATGCGGAAGTCGAGCGGGGCCGCTATTTGGCGGAGGAAGTGGCAAAGTGCGCCGAATGTCATACGCCGCGAAATGCGCAGGGGGAATTGATGCGAGATGAGTGGCTGCAGGGCGCCACGATTTGGATTGTGCCGGTAGTCAAGACTTCTAACTGGGCCGAGCGTGCTCCGGCCTTGGCGGGGCTGCCCAGTTTCACTGAGGAACAGGTGGAAAGAGTCTTGGAAAAAGGGACTGGGCCGGAAGGCGAGGCTTTGCGTCCGCCGATGCACATCTATCACATGAATCGTGATGATGCAAAAGCGATCGTGGCGTATTTGAAGTCGTTGCCGCCAAGGCTGCGCTAGCGGTAAGAGGCTAGGGAATCGCGGAAGGTTTCTGCAGCTTTTGCTGGCGTTCATATGGTGCGCTTTCGAGGAAGTAGATGGCGACAAGCGCGGACAAGGCGACCACTGCTGCGAGTGCAAATGCTTTGGCGGGGGACATCAGCGGAATCAAGATCGCAGCGACGCCAAAAACTCCTCCCAGAGCGTACAAAACCAGGACGGCGCCGCGCTGTCCGAGACCGAGATTGGAGAGGCGGTGCGCGGCATGATCTTTTCCGGGCGACGTGAAGGGAATCAAGACCGCGGCGTGCGCGCGAGATTGATACGAGAGTCGTATCGAAAATCGGAACGCCGAGGATCAAGATTGGGATCAGCCAACCGGCTTGCGTGTCGCCTGTTTCGGGGCGAAGTTTCAATGCCAGTGTGGCCATCAGGAAGCCGAGAAACATGGCGCCGCCATCGCCCATGAAAATCTTTGCCGGTTTGAAATTCCAGCCGAGAAAACCGAGAGCCGCGCCAAGGGCAGCCGCGCCGAGCGTTCTGACCATTATCTGGCCGCCTTGATTCGCGGCGATGGTGAAGAACAGTGCGGCGATGGCTGCGATTCCGGCGCAGAGGCCGTCCATGTGATCGAAAATGCTGAATGATGCGGTGATTCCCACGACCCACAGAACGGTGAGGCAGGCGTCGAGAACGATTCCGGTTTCGCCCGGGACGAAAGCCGAGAAAATGTGCGTGCGGATTCCGGCAGCGAGCAGAAGCAGCGCGGCGGCGGGCATGCCTACGAACAATTTCACCTGATGGTGCAGGAGACCACCATCATCGAGAAAGCCGATGATGGCGACGAGCGTGGCTCCGGCGAGGATACTGATGATTTGGCCGCGCGCGGGCGATTGCGAAGTGACGAGCACGGCGATGGCGAAACCGCAATAAATGGCCACGCCGCCGAGCAGCGGAATTGGGCGCACGTGAACTTTGCGCGGTCCGGGCTTGTCCACTAGGCCGGTGCGCAGCGCTAGTCCGCGAATGGGCACTGTTAATCCGAGCGATGCGAACAGCGCGATGCTAAACGCCAGCAGATCACGATACATCCAGGTTTTCCCGAGTCTTCAGGCGCGTTGCGGAGGGAGGGGCGCCTGAATCGCCTAATTTTAATCCATGCCGGTACGCAGATTCCGTTCGTTTAATTACGAGACGCTGCGATCGGTCGCTTCTTCGATGAGCCCGACAAATCGTTTTAGCTCGTTCACTCTAACATATTTTTTTGCGACTTCTCTGGCGCGCTGAGCCATATCGGTTAACTCGCGGGGATTGTCGCGCATGGCGCGGAGGGCCGAGGCTACGGCGGCGGGATCTTCGGGATCGGCAGCCATGCCGCAGCGGGCTTCGCGAATGATGCGCACTACATCGGATTCTGCGGCGGCTACGGCCAACACGGGGCGACCGGCTGCTAGGACGGAATAGAGTTTGCTTGGCACCACTATGCCTTCGAGGCCGCGGCGCACGGTGATGATGTGAACGTCGCCGGCCGCCATGACCAGGGGAATTTCCTGCGCGGGACGGAAAGGGAGGAAGCGGACATTTGGTGAACCTTGGGCCGCCTGTTGCAGGCGCTGGCGGTTGGCCCCTTCGCCGACGAAGATGAGTCCGATATTTTCGGGTTCGAGCAGCTTTGCGGCGCTGAGTAATGTTTCCCAGGCGCCGTAGAAGCCGAGATTTCCGGCGTGTATCGCGACGAACGGGAAGCCGCAGCGAATTTCGCGTGCTAGCGGGTGGCTTTGCTCCGCGAGGGTCTCAGGAATGAGCGTGCCATCGCGAATCACCACGACGCGCTCGGGTGCGATGCCTTTGCGCAGAATCCGTTCGCGCATATCGTTGCCGAGGACGACTACGCGCTTTGCTCGACGCAGGGCGCGGCGGTGCAGCTTTTCCCAGCAACGCACCCAGAGGCTCTCTTTGACTATGCCTCCGCCCAGCGCCATGTCTGGATAGAGATCGCGAATGTTGTAGATGAAGGGCCGGCGGGCGAGTTTCGCGACGAAAGCTCCAGCGAGGCCCGCGAAGGGCGGATCGGTCATGGCTACGATGACGTCGGCGCGAATGGCCAGAGCGCGCGGCACCGCGAGGGCGAGATAGGAAAGATAATTTGATACGCGGCCGGACATCTTGTGACGCGAATACGTTGTCGAGCCGACGCGCTCGACCGTTACGCCATTGCGAATATCACGGCGCAGGAATGCGTATGGATATCGTTCGTCTGGATCGTAGGAGGGGCGCCCTGCTAGTACGGTCACGCGATGCTTTTCGGCGAGGGCTTCGGCGACTAGCGCGGCCATCTTGGCCGTGGCAGAAGTGTCGGGCGGGTAGTATTCGTTGAGAATCAGAATATGCACGGCTGATCTTCGGTGCGCAGCGAGAGCAATTGCGAATCGGGGCCGCGGGACGTCATGCCAACCGGCGCGCGGGCGCCTGCATGGGCGCGCAATCGTCATTTATTGCGGCGGACTTGCGGAGGACGAAATTCCCCATCACTAGAGCGTCCATGCGCGTGCGCAGAAAACAATCGAGGGCTTCTTCCGGCTTGCAGACGATCGGTTCGTTATCGTTGAACGAGGTGTTCACTACGACTGGCACGCCCGTGAGATCACCGAAGGCGCGGATCAATTTCCAATACAGCGGATTTGTGCGGCGGCTCACGGTCTGGAGGCGCGCGGTGCCGTCAACGTGCGTGGGAGCTGGAATCGCGGTACGTTTTTCGGGGCGCACGCTGTAGGCGAAGGTCATGAACGGCGAAGGGTGCGTGCGTTCGAAATATTCGGCGGTGGCTTCCTCGAGAATCGAAGGCGCGAAGGGACGAAACATCTCGCGATGTTTGATGCGTTGATTGAGCACGTCTTTCATTTCTGCGCGGCGCGGATCCGCGAGGATGCTGCGATTGCCGAGAGCGCGAGGGCCCCATTCAGCGCGGCCTTGAAACCAGCCGAGGATTTTTCCATCGGCGAGGTCGCGGGCAGCGGCATGCACGCAGGCTTCCTCGTCGAGATCGCGAATTTCTACCGCGCCGACGCGCGCCAAGCGATCTTCTATCGCACAGGCGATCTGCGTGCGGGTAAATCCCGGGCCCCAGCCCGCCTGATCCATTACGAATTTGCGCGGGCGGCCGAGAATCGTGTGCTCAACGGCAAAGGCTGCGCCGACCGAGAGGCCTGCATCGCCTGCAGCGGGCTGCACGTAGATACGCTCGAAGGGTGTGCGCTCGAGCATTTTTCCGTTGGCCACGCAATTGAAGGCCACGCCGCCTGCCAGGCAAAGCGACGTTTGCTTCGTTCGGGTGGCCAATTCGCATACGTGCGATAACAGCACTTCTTCCAGCGCGGTTTGCATGCTCGCGGCGAGGTCGCGGTGTCGCTGCTCGAGCGGTTCTTCGGCGCGCCGGGCCGGGCCGAGCAACTTTTCGAGTTGCTCTGAGAATAGCCGGCCCAGCACCGGGGTGGTGCCTGCGTCGCGCCAAGTCATCTCGGGTCCTGAGCGCTGATGCGTGAAATAGTCGAGGTTTAGCCGGAGTTTCATGCCTGCATCGGCGCGCACAATTTTGCGGAAAGCGTCGAGGTATTCCGGGACGCCATACGCGGCCAAGCCCATGACTTTGTATTCGTCCCCGAATTTCCAAAAGCCGAGATACTGGGTCAGCGCGGTGTAATACATTCCGAGCGAATGCGGGAAAGTGGTTGCGCCGTGAGGCTGGAGTTTTGAGCCTTCGCCGGTGGCCCACATGGCGCTGGCAAAATCGCCGAGCCCATCCACGGACAGGACCGCCGCGCGGTCGAAGAGCGAAACAAAATAGGCGCTTGCGAGATGCGCGACGTGATGTTCGATGCGGTGACACGCGCCGCGAATTGATTGCGGATCGATCTCGAAGGCTGCGGCCAATTCTTCCTTCAAACCCGAGAATCGCGCCATCACGCGGGCTCGTTCGATTGCGAATCGTGGCATACGCAACGCGTAGCGAAGTTTGGTGCCCATGCGCGCCCAAGGATTTCGTGGAATGGCGATGTGGTCGACTTGGCTTAGCGTTGCGCCGGCTTCGGCGAGGCAGTAGCGGATCGCTTGAACGGGCAAGCCCGCGGCGTACTTCACGCGATTGAATCGCTCTTCCTCCACAGCGGCAATCAACTGCCCATCGACGACAATCGCCGCCGAGGCATTCGCGTGATATGCATTAACCCCCAGAATGATCATCGGATTTGCGCGCGTTCGATTATAGAGAGGTTCCTAGGGCTACGTCACCGCGGGGATTACGGATGTTGCTTTAGACAATTGCGCCGGCGCGCTGGAGGTTTCGACATTTAATTTTACCCACTCATTGAGCACGTAGAGCGCCCACGGCCGCGACCAACTGGTTCGTCCGGCTATAAATCCATCCCAAACCGCGCGCGCAGCAGCACCCGAAATGTGCGCCGCGAGTTGTGACGACCATTGGGCGAATGATTCCGTCATGCGGGCTCGCAACGCTCCGCGCATCCATTCCGCCCACGGGAGAGTAAATGTACGCTTGCGTTGCTCGGCTACCTCGGTCGGCAGCAAGTCCCTGAGAGCGGCTATGAGCAGCGCTTTTGGCTGTTTGCTGCCGTTGGACCAGCCGGAGTCCGCAGCACGCAAAGCTGACTCCACGAGCGGATGATCGAGAAAAGGCACACGCACCTCGAGCGAGTGGCTCATACTCATCGCATCTACATCCCGCAGCAGCGTGCTGGCCATGTAATTGCGCAGCTCGAGCCAAGAAATTCGCGCCTCGCCGCGCAATGATTCCGCCTGTCGCGCTGTTTCTACGAGCCAGCGACCCGCGGGTGCGCGGCTCCAGGTAGCCGCATCACTTCCCAGTAGTTCGGCGGCTCGAGGCGGCGTAAAAAGTGCGCGCGACAAAAAATACGCGTCGGGCAAAGCGTCAGGAGTGATCCAAGCCGCTACCAACTTGCGTGCCCCATCTTCATGGCTGATTCGTTTGCCAAAAAAATCGACTGCGGGAGCCAGTGCGTTACGCAATGGAGCGGGAGTCACGAGCGCGACTCGGGCCAATCGCGCGAGTTGCGGGGTTACTCGAAATTCCGAGTAGCCCCCGAAGATCTCATCGCTCCCAAGGCCTGAGAGCGCTACTTTTAAGCCAGCTTGTCGCGCGGCCCACGATACAAAGAACGTGTTGATCCCATCGACGCTGGGCGAGTCGAAGGCGGCGATGGCTTCATCCATGCGCGCCAGCATTTCATCGCCGCCGATCATCACCTCCGTGTGATCGGTGCCAAAATGCCGGGCCGTGCGCCGTGCCATTTCAGCTTCGCTGAATTCGCGCTCCGGAAAAAACAAGGTGAAGGTGTGCAGTCCCGCGCGCTCGCGGCTCGCCAAGGCAGTCAGCGCCGTTGAATCGATGCCGCTGCTCAAAAAGACTCCGATGGGAACATCGGCGATCAGGTGTTTCCGGACGGAATCCTCGAGCAGCGTTCGGATTTTTGCTTCGGCGGGCTCCGCGTTGCCGTTCGCAGTCGGTGCGCTTTTGTTGCGGATGTCCTCTGTTCCCCAGTACAGATCCGGTGCGTTCATTTCGGGTCGCCGATTGACCTCGATGGTCACGCGCTGCGCTGGCGGAAGCGAGAGCACGCCTTCAATCAGGGTCATTGGCTCTCCAATTGACCCGAACAAAACATAGTTGGCCACAGCGCCCGCAGAAATTTCGCGCGGCACGAGTCCCGACGCCAGAAGCGCTCGCAATTCCGAAGCAAATACAAAGTTACCGCCAGCGATCGCGTAGTAGAGCGGCTTGATCCCAAATCGATCGCGGGCCAGGAAGACTCGCGTCACCGTGCCATTTCGTCCGGCCGGCAGCTCTGCCACCGCAAACGCGTACATTCCGCGCAAGTGGAGAACGCAATCTGTGCCCCATGCTTCGTAGGCGTGGACTATCACTTCCGTGTCAGAATGCGTGCGGAACGTGTGGCCGCGTGCTTCGAGTTCAGAGCGCAATTCGAAGAAGTTGTAAATCTCACCGTTAAACACGACGGCGCGGGTGCCGTCTTCATTCCATATCGGTTGCGCGCCACCGGGAAGATCGATGATGCTCAGGCGCCGCATTCCCAACGCGGCTCGTGGGGCTGCCAGAAATCCCTCACCATCAGGGCCGCGATGAATCAGACTTGCCATCATCTGGCGAACGATTGGCTCGGATTCCTGCGGATTTTCAATCCCGATCACGCCGCAGATGCCGCACATAGATTCAGTTAATCCCCTGGAGAAAAGTGCGGCAGGCGCGCCACAATCGCTCGCGGAAGCGGACCTGGTGAATTCCGAAGCGCGATTCGCTGATACGCCTGAGGATCACGCGCGTAAGAAAGAAGAACAAGCACAGGAAGCCCGCGATGAGGGCCGTCGCAAAAGAGCGCCGCTCGGCTAGCAGGGTGATGTAAACGGAATCACTCCAAGAGGGAGCTAAGCCATCGAGAACGCCTCGTAGAGCACGGCCGACGATTGGCAAGCGCGCCAGGCGCAGATGAGAGGTGTGCTCGTAGTTGTATTGCGGATCATAGTGAGGGACGCTCTGGACCACCTGCGCGAAGACATCCGGATCGCTCAATTCTTCGCGCGTCAAGGGTTCGCCGTCCGCTCCGCGCGGGATGAAGCGGAACGACGGGTCAACCACGACCCAGCGTTCGCCGGTCCAGACTTCGGCCACTACGTGATTCGTTGCCCGCTGATCGCTCATCAGCAACAGGCGGCGCGCCGGCAATCCTCCGGCGTTGGCAAGATTTACAAACGCATTGGTGGCCGAGCCGCAGACACGCAAGAGCGAGTCATAATTCAGCGATTCTTCCGGATCGCGGATATTGTCGGCGCCGTGATGCGGAGTGCCGAGGCGCGCAGGGCCGTGCTCCATCCAAGTGAGGATGGATTGAGCTTTCTCGATGGGCGTGCCCGTGGCGGGAACAACCGCGTCGGCGAATCCATGAAGGTAGCGGCGCGTCGAGAATTCCCAGCAAGCAGCCACGATGAAAAATAAAATGGATGCAAGAAAAAGGAAATTAACTGCCCTGCTCGCGCCTTCGAGGATTTTGCCGCTTTTCATCTAGCCGCGCGCTCCTCGACGCATTGCTGGTAGAGCGACTCCAATTGCGCCACCGGCTGGTCCCAGGAAAGGTCGTGCGTCACGGCGGCGCAGCCCTCACGAAAATGATCTCTCAACGCGGGCTGTGATAGCAGTGCAGCGAAGGCACTCTCAATCGCGTGGGTATCGTGTCGCACGACGACGCCCGCGCGTCCCTCGATCCATGGCGCAATCCCGCATTGATCGGTGACGACCACCGGTGTCCCGCAGGCCGCGGACTCTCCAGCGGTGTTGCCGAAGTTTTCGTTCTGGGAGGGCAACACAAACAGATCGGCATCGCGATAGGCCTGCCACTTCTCGTCGCCGTAAAGCGGACCGATGAATCGAACTTCATCGCCTATTCGCAGTCCAAGGCAGGTCTCTCGCAGCCGCAGCGCATAGGCGGCATCCTCCTCCGGCCCGGCAAGGACAAGGAACGCTCGAGTTGATGCGCCAGCGTTAGCCCGCCAGCGCGCAAACGCGTCGATCAGCATGTCTGGACTTTTTTTGGCCACTAATCGTCCCAGAAACAGGATCATTCGCGCATCCTGCGGAATTGTGAAGCGCTTGCGGAATTGACCAAAGCCGGGATTCGCATCGGGCGCTTCTATGCCGTTCCGTCGAACCACGATGCGGGTTTCATTAATTCCATCGGCAACGAGTTCGCGCTTCTCCTGATCTGACGTCGCGATAATAAATCGCGCCCCCCGCATCAGCGCGTTCCCGAGCGTGCGGAGGTAAAGCTTTTTTAAAAACAAATTCCGCACAATGGGCCGAAACATCCCCATGGGCTCGATCACGTATGGCATGCGTCGGGTTGAGCAGGAGCGCGCTACCTGCGGTCCCAGCAAATCGTAAAGGCCATAGATGTGGGCCAGGGAAAAGGACCCAAGCATTTCTCTGCAGAAGCCTATCACACCAGGGTTCACGGTAAGCGCCCGATATCGCGCCAGCGTCTGCAGATAGACGGCTGCGACACCTTGCTCCTGGGCGTGCCAGCCCCAGCGATCCCGATTGAGACACGTGGGCCCGCTGCCATTTGCGCGCAGGCCGAGATCTGCCGTGAGGACCGAGACTTGGTGGCCGTGTTGCACAAGTCGCGATGCAATCGCACGAATTTTTGTCGGCGGGCCGCCCGCGGCGAGAAAGGGATAATATGTCTGCGAGACCTTTAGGATATTCACTTCATTCCATTGCGGGGCTGCGATTTCGGTAAATCGCTCCGGCGAATAGCAATCACATGCGGCACGATTCTGTCAGGAGATCGCGGAGTCCGGCTTCGAAACGATCGAATGTGAATTTTCGCATTACGGTGTCGCGTGCGCGCCGCCCCATTTCCGCTCGCATAGCGCCATCCCGCAGCAAGAGAGCGAGTTTCGAGGTGATTTGAGTGTCGTCGCCGTGGGTTACGAGGAAACCCGAAACCCCGTCCTCGATGATATCGGGAATGCCGCCGTGATTTCCACCTACTACGGGTTTGCCTAGCGCCATGGCTTCGAGAAAAACCAGTCCGAAACCTTCGCCGCTACTTGGCAAGGCAAAAATCTCCGCGCGTGAATAGCAGGCCACGATCTGCTCGCGCGACAGGCTGGAGAGAAAGTGCACGCGCGATTCGATGCGCGATACCTTTGCGAGAGCTTCGAGGCTAGGCCGATCATCGCCATCGCCCACCAGGACCAGATGCAAATCCGGCGCATCATGCAGGAGCGCCGGCATAACGCGAATCAGCGAATCGAAGCCTTTGTAGCGCTCCGCTGAGGACCACCGGCCTACCGCCAGCACGTAGCGCGAGTTGGGGAGGCCTTCGGGCGGCGAGAGTTCTCTTGCGCGATCAGCTATAGCGAGAAAATCGGGATCGAGTCCCCAGGGACGGATGCGGATCTTTGTTTCCGGCAGGCGTTGCATTTTGCGCAGCTTGTCGGCTGTGTCGCGGCTGGGCGCGGTTACGATGTCCGCGCGGCGCAGACAGAGCCTGCGCACGTTGCTCATCGGCTTCCAAACTTCGATTCCGTGAGCTTGCACGAGAGAGCAGAGATTCTTGGAGCGTGCGCGCATCGCAACCGCGGGTACTGCGAGATGAGGATGAGCAGCAACAACTACGTGCGCGTGGCGAGCGAGGCTTACGGCTTGGGAGGCGAATCGGCGCTTTGATTTTTGAAAACCCGTAAAACGCAGCGCGACGCTGGCAACCTTCAGTTCGTGCTCGCCGTCGGGATCGTTCAAACTCAAAAATCGAGTCTCGCATCCGTGTTCGGCTCCCCACCGAGCTAGCGCCGCTGCGGTGTGGCGCCCGGCAAGCTGCACGCCGCCAACGGGGAGCAAATCCGGAAAGAGCCCGACAATCATGGCGACGTTCGTGCAGAATTCGCTGCTAATGCCGGCGACTGCTCCGCGCGAGGCTTCTGATGTCTCCACGTACTTGTTCGTCTGATGCAGGCGCTACAGGGGTCGGGAGCGACGGGGACATCCTCGATACAACGGCAAATCTGCAACTTTGCACTCACTGCGAATGTTGATAGTCTGATTCGTCGCTTGCAGTTGCGGAGGAATTCTTGGCTGAGGCCGCGCGAAAAATACTTTTGACAGGCGGTGCCGGATTTATTGGGTCGCATTTGGCCGAGGCCCTGGTCCGCGGCGGAACGAAGCTTTCCGTGGTCGATTCCCTCGATAATTTTTACTCCCCGGTGTGGAAGCGCGCCAATCTCGAAGATGTGCGTCGGGTGGGCCGCTTCGATTTTCATGAAGCGGATATTTGTCATGCGCCGCGCGTACGCGAAATATTTCGGTCCTTTCGTCCGGATACTGTGATTCACTTGGCCGCGCACGCGGGCGTGCGCCCGTCGATCGAGCAGCCACAGCTCTACGAGCGCGTCAACGTTTCGGGCACGCTCAATCTCCTCGAACTGTGCCGCGAATTTCGCATTCCGAATTTCATCTTCGGATCTTCGAGCTCCGTTTACGGGGCGGCGAGCAAAGCTCCATTTGCCGAGGGGGAAACGAATCTTCAACCCATCTCTCCCTACGCCGCGACGAAAATCGCCGGAGAGATGCTGTGCTGCACTTACGCTCATCTCTACTCCATCTCGACGATTTGCCTGCGATTGTTCACGGTTTATGGCCCGCGCCAACGCCCCGATCTGGCCATTCACAAATTTACCGCCTTGATCGAGGCGGGCAAGGCTGTGCCGGTTTACGGCGACGGATCTAGCGGACGCGATTACACGTACGTGACGGACATCGTTGCTGGAATTTTTGGAGCGCTGGAATTCACGCCGCCCGTGGCGAACGGAGCGCGCTTCGAGATTTTCAATCTGGGTAACTCGCATCCCGTTACACTCAACGATATGATTGCCGGTATCGAAAAGCTTACCGGCCGCAAGGCCAATCGCTCGCCGCAACCGATGCAGCCGGGCGATGTTCCGCTGACCTGGGCGGATCTCACGAAGTCGAGAGCCTCGCTGGGCTATGCCCCGGCGACGCCCTTCGAAGAGGGGCTCAAGAAATTTGTGGAATGGTATCGCTCGGTCCCGCCCAGCCGCCGGGCTTGAAAACGGAGCTTCGGTGGTCATGATTCCTGCCGAATTGCCGCAGCGCTGGAGTTTTCTTTGCGGCTTAAGATTCGGGCGAAAATTTGGCGGAACTGTTCGGCGTTCGCGTCCCAAGTGTACTCACGGGCTGTGCGCGCAGCATTCTCGCCGAGATTGCGGCACAGGCCGGCGTCTAGACATAGCGAGCGCATGGCGATCGCAAGAGAGCGTGCGTCTGTGGGATCCCGCAATAGAATTCCGTCCACGCGGTCCGTCATGATCTCGGCGGTGCCGTTGGTCACCGTTGTGATCACGGGTAGTCCGCACGCCATTGCTTCGGCGGGGGGCTGCGCGAAAGTATCTTCGAGCGAAGGCCCCACGTAAGCGTCTGCCGCAGCGTAATAGAAACCGACATCAGCGCGCGAGGGAAGAAAGCACACGCGATCTTCGAGTTGCGACTCGCGGATCGGCTTGTGATACGAATGCGTTTCATCGCTGCCTGCCACCAAAAGCATGATCTGCAAGTCTGCAAGAAGCGGCATCGCATCCAGCAGTGTGAAGAGGCCTTTTTTTCGCCAGTCGTTGCCGACGAGCAGAAAAACGAACCGATCGGCAGGAATTTTAAGTTCGCGTCGCGCCTCCTCACGGCGGGCGATGCGAGTTTCCACGCTGAACGCCGAGTGATCGATTCCCATGTAAACGACCGGTAGCGGCTCATGTGCACCGTAATAGCGATCGAGGTCTTCCTGAGTCTTGCTGGCGATCAGAATAAGCTGAGCGCGCGGGTGCAAGTAGAGCCGTCGTTCCAGTGCTCGCACTAGCCGGTAATACAGGCGGCGGTGAATCAGCCGCGGCCAGGAAGCGATCGAATTTCGTTTGAAACTAAGCTCCGGACGGACCTGGCGCACGAATTCCGCAAAAACGATGTGAATCGAGATGGCATCAGCATCGAGGCAGTTTGTCCCCGCGGTGAATACGAGATCGTGGTGCACTCCCCTGAATCGGCGGTCCCACCAGCGCCAAAGATGATTTGCGGCGAGCCACCACAGAAAATTCACGAGATGCGGGCCAGGAATTCGCGGGATGCGATGCCAAGTCAGACTGCCGAGATCGAGATCTTCGACGCGCTGGCTGTAAACGTGGACTTCGTAGTCGCGCGTGAGCCGCGACGTCCATTCGGCCACGCGCCGCTCTGTTCCATGGCGTTTGTCAATGAAAGGAGAAACGACGGCGAGGGTGGGCTTTGAGCGAGCCATCAGATGTCAGCGCGTGACCTTCATGGTCTCACACCAGCGTTGCAGGACGAAAAGAGACCACAAGCGCGACCATCCGACGCGGGCTGGATGCAGCAGAAACTGTTTCCAGACTTCCTGCACCGCCAAAGGATTGAGAATTCCAGCGGCTCGCAGGCGGTCCGCACTGAAAGCTGCTTCAACCTCCGGGCGCAATTCTCCCGCCAGCCAGTTGGCAAAGGGAAACGAGAACGTGCGCTTAGGCCGCCCTGCGATTTCGAGGTAGCTTTCCGGCGACATGATGCTGCGCATGGCATCCAGAAGCAGCTTTTTGTGCTGCATGCGCATCTGGCCCGGCATCGCAAAGACGAATTCGACGAGTTCGTGATCAAGAAAGACGGGACGCAGTTCGAGGCTATGCGCCATGCTCATCGCGTCGCCGTCGCGCAAGAGGCGCGGCTCGAGATGCGCGTGGACGTCCAGATACGCGATTTTTTCCAGTAAATCTGCACCCTTGGCGCGCTCGGCCCATGCGCGAAGATGCGAGCCGGCCTCTTCGCCGCGCTCGGAAAACACTTCGTCGCTGTGGGCCGCCGCGAGTTCGGGATCGAGCAGATGTTGCACGTCGCGGCGAAGAAAATGAACCTTCACCGCAAGCTCGGCCGCGACGAACGGATCATCGGCGCCCGCGAGATAAGAAAGTTTGCGCCAGCGAAATGGCAAGGCTTTGTGGTCGAGTACGGCTGCCGCGAATCCAGGCGGGATCGGTTTCAGCCACGCTGCTGTGCGGGTGAATCGTTCGAACCAGCGCAGCGAGGAATAGCCGCCGAACAACTCATCTCCGCCCTGACCTGTGAGTGCGACTTTGAACCCGGCGCGGGCCGCGGTACGGCAAATCCAGTAAGCATTCAGGCCATCCACAGTCGGCTGGTCCATTGCCCAGATGGTGTGATCGAGCGAGTCGTGTGTTTCGCGGGCAGTGAGCTGGAGGACCCGATGCGGAATGCCGAGCAATTCTGCCGTTCGGCGGCTGGGTGCAGATTCGTCCAGCGAAGGATCTTCAAAGCCTATAGTGAGGGCAGTGAGCTGATCGGTTCCGGCGTGCCGGGCCAGAGCGCCCAATGCCGCTGAGTCCACGCCGCCGCTTAGAAATAGTGCAATCGGGACATCCGAGATCAAGTGAAGGCGCATCGCTTCGAGCAATCGTTCGTTCAGGCCGTTGCTCTCAGGAGTTTGCTTCGCGCCAGTCCCATTTGCGTGAGGCTTCAGTTCCCAATAACTTCGCTTTTCGAACTTATCATTCTGCCAGACGGCCAGGTGCCCGGGTTCGAGGGGCTGAACCGAATCAATTGCGGTCCACGGTGCGGGAATGTGACCAAGTTGCAAAAAAGCGCGGATGCCATGAGGCGCGATGCGGCGCGTCACTAGCCCGGACGCGAGAAGGGCCTTAATCTCTGATGCGAATACGATTTGGTCGGAAGAGACGCCATAGTAGAGGGGTTTAATTCCTAATCGGTCGCGCGCGAGTAACAAACGACTCTTCCGGCTGTCCCAAATCGCGAAGGCGAACATCCCGCGCAGCCGCTCGACACAGGAAACACCAATCTCGTCGTATAACTGCAGAATCACTTCTGTGTCGGTGCTGGAGCGAAAACTCCGCCCGCGTGCTACAAGCCATGTGCGCAATTCTGCGGCGTTGTAGCATTCACCGTTGTAGGTAATCCAGGACGAGCGCTCGGCATTCGACATCGGCTGGCGGCCGCGCTCGCTGAGATCGACAATCGCCAGCCTAGTATTACCGAGCGCGCAAGTCCCGATGGACTCAACTCCATTGCTATCGGGTCCACGGTGCGCCAGCGCCGCAGTCATCGCGCGGCAGGCGGCAACGTGCGCCGGAGTCAGTGAACGCGCGGCAACCCCGTCTATCCCGCACATTGGGGCATCACTCCGTCACGGCGCCAACTGCTCGGCAAGGCCTCGCGAGAACGCGGGAGCGGAGGCTGGCATCGGCACTGGCATGGGTCGTGCTACGAGCAGTTCCGGAAGCCGGAAGAGTATGCCGACCAACAACCACATATAGGCGTTGAGCACGTAATCTTGATAAACGTTTAAGCTGGCGTAAGTTTCCGGAACTAACATTACCGCGATGAACCAGAACGCCCCGAAACCAACGGGAAAGAGGCGTGTTTGTTTCAATTTTAGAACAATGCGCCAGCAGCTTACCAGGAGAGTAGTCGTCCAGAGGAACCAAAGCGCGAGGCCAAACACCCCCATTTCGACCACGAGAGAGCCCCAGCCCGATTCCACGACAACTTCCGGCTTCTTCTGCTTGAAGATCTTGGCCACGTACTGAGCGCCGAGAGAAGCAGTTCCCGTGCCATAGCCCATGCCCCAGTGAGGCACCGAAAATGCAAGCGTCAAATTGTGAACCGGATAGTTCCAGACGCGACCCGTGAGTTCAGAAGCAGTACTGCTGGGATTGAGAGTTTCCGAATAGAAAGCCCAGCGCGAGCCCATTTCCTTTGGAAATGCGAGCACGGCCAGCACTAACGCGAATGCAATGATGATGGCGCTGCGACGGATAGCCTTCAGCATGCGATAGACCTGGCGAGTTCTCCATGGTGCGCCCCACGTGAAGGCTGCGCTCATGCACGCTGCACTTCCGGCGCTCAGGAGCAGCGCGCCTCGCGAGCCGCACAGCGCGATGGCCACTGCAATCACGCCGAGTGTGCCAAAAATCAGCCAGCGCTTTCGCGCGCCGTGCAGCAGGAAGTAGCCGGCCGTACCCATTCCGAGAACCGAAACGGAAAACAGATATCCGCTGAAGCGTCCGGCGCTTACAAAAACGGAGGACGGGAGATGGATCACTTGGTGAGTGATGGGCGTGACTTTCGATAAGTCGCCGAGCTCGCGAATTTCCGGCGCCAGTGTTGCAGGATTCAAGAACCCCGATCCGACGATGGATTGCACAACGCCCAGCCCGGCGACGATCCCGGCCAGAATCATGCTGATAGTTAGAAACTCGCGGAGATCTTCGTCCGAGCGCACCAGGGCGTAGCCGACCAACATCAGCGGGGCATAGAAGAAGTAAATTTTGAGGCCGAGCAAGCCGTAGAGATAGCTTGGCGAATTCGGATTCAGAACCTGGATCACTGCCCACCAGAAAAATAGCGCCAGGACGATCAGGAACGGCGGGCGGAAAATGCGATCACGCTTGTCGCGTACGGAAATATAGAGTGAAATGTAGATCAGCAGGACTAGCAAATCTTTTCCGAAATAGATCAGCATGTTGTTGCCGAGATATTTGCGGACGGCATCTTCGAAGAGGACCCACGCCAGGAAGATGTAGAACCCAGCCCGCCAATTGCGCAGGATTGTGACGCTCGCGACGACGACGGCCGCGCCCAGGAAGACATATTCGACCTGTGTGAGATTTTCTCCGGCGATCCAGCCGCCGATTTCCCAGGCGAGCAGAAGACTGAGGACCGTCAGACCGAACCCGACGACCGTCTGTTGTGCAGGCGTTGAAACGCGCAGATTCAACTATTCACCGGTTAGAAAGGGCCAGGATGAAGCTTCAATTATCACCGACTGTCGACTCGAGTCGCAAGGGCAAGCAGCGAAAATCTTCAACTGGCACGCGGCAGGATCCGGCGGTACAGCTGCATGTGCTGATCGACCATACGCTGCCGGGTGAAATGCAGCAGAGCGCGAGAGCGTGCGGCTTTGCTTAGAGCTAGTCTCAACGCCGGATCGGCGAGGACGCGCCGCAAGCAAGCCGCTAGGGCCGGGACATCGCCGGGAGGGAACTTCAGGCCCGCGTTGCCTACGATTTCGCTCAGGCCGCCGGTATCGGATGCGACGATCACGCGCCCGCGCATCATCTGCTCGATGGCCACCATTCCCGCGGTTTCCTCAGCCAGCGAAGGCAGTACGATGGCCACGGCGTTTGAAACGGCGGCATCAAGATCCCGGCGCTCCAGCACTCCGGTGAACTCGACTCGGTCGCGTAGCCGCAGCGACCAAGCTAAAACTGCGAGCTTCGCTCGCTCCGGGCCGTCGCCGATAATCCTCAGCCGGAATTCGATGTTTTCGGCAGCGAGAGACGCGGCTGCTTGAAGCAGAATTGGCACTCCCTTTTCGGTGGTCAGCCGCCCGATGAAAGCGATGAGCGGCACGTCTGTTGCCAACACGGAATTCCCCTGCGGCTCTGTCGGCGACGGCGTCGTGAAGGGTCCCCGTGCGAACTCGGCCGGCGCGCTATAAATCGTTTCGCTTCGCGGAAGTCCCAACCGCTCATTTACGTGATTGCTGACCGCAATGTTGGCAGCAACGCGGCGGCAGAGCCACAGCCGCGGATAGGCAAGCGCGACACTGAGAAGTCCTCGCAGCCTTCCCGCATTTGCCACGCGACAGCGTACGCACTCGGTCGCTTGGCCGTTCGCGAACGAGTTGCAGCACCTGCGTTGATCTACGAAGTGGACTAGCGATCCGTCCGGACAGACCGCCTGATAGCCATGGTGGTGGATTACCGCCTTCTTGCGAAGTAGCCAGGCGAAAAACAGGGGAACGAGCGAGGGCCCAGCCAAATGAACAATATCGGATTTCCAGATAAGCCAGAGAAGGCGAGGAATCCCTCCCTCCCGCACAATGTGCAGTATTTCATCTGGTTCGAACGAATCTCCTGCGGGCGCCGGAGTCGCGATTGTGAGCTGAACCGCTTCACCAGAGGCCCAGGCGATTTCACCAGTGAGTCCTCGCGCGAGGGTACCAGTAACACTTTGAACTCCGCCGATCGAAGGAGCCCACTGGTTCGAGCAAATGAGAATGTTCATGAGAATCACCTTGAGCAAACATGGAAGCAATCAAGCATTGAGAAACGGCCCGACGAGCCGTAGTTGCGTGAAGGATCTACATCAGCGGGTTTTGAAAGCCGACGATTCGGCGCGAATCCGGCGAGAGGGATTCCACGGTCGCCCTTTGGGACATTCCATAAATCCGGCATTTTGAGGGCTCTTTCGCGAGGGCTGCCGGCCCTGCATTTGTAATAGGAGCGTGTGTTCTACGCTCGCATGGCAGGGTTGTAAAGGCGAATGAATACGTAGGGGAATTCCGCGGGGATTATGCTCTTTCGGCTAGAACTATGAGGTCGAGCGGCTCGAAATCTCCTTTTTGGCGACGCTTGGCATCAAGTAGTAGATCAAAGTAGCTGATCCAGCCGATGAAGAAAGGCGCGGGAATGCGGAGCGATTTACGCCAGGCGCGGATGACGCGATCGGCGAGGCGGCAGAATTTGAATTGAGCGTAAGCGGTGCGCTGTACCTTGAGGCCCGCCCCATCGATCAGTTTCAGTATGTCGGAAAGCGTATAACCCTCGCGCTTGTGGCCGAATTCGTCGGCATCGATTTCGCCTGGTGGGACGGGAACGGATAGGACGAGCTTTCCACCGGGTCGCAGGATGCGAGCAATGTCGCGGAGGGCCCCGGCATCGTCGTCGAGGTGCTCGAGGACTTCCAGAAATAGAACAGTGTCGAGTGACGAGTCGCGAAAAGGGAGCTGATTGGCGCGCATCACAAGCGGCGCGAGATTTTTTTCGCGCCCGTGACGGGCGAACGTGCGCGCCAGAGATTCGCGGTCCACATCCGCAGCAAATGCGAAATCTGCGTTGCGGCAGAGATAGCGCGTGAAAACGCCAGGGCCGCAGCCGATGTCGGCGACGCGGCCAAGATCATGACCGAGGAATTCGTAAACATATTTGTATTTCGTGGGCCGCTGAAGCGCGACTACGTCTGCGATCAATAGATGATGAAGCTGCCACGCCCAGTAGCGATTCGCAAGGTACGAGCGAATGCTCGCAGCGTTGCGAGATTCGCTCCCCTGATTCGTCATGGCTCGCCGAGGAATCTCGCGTGAATCAATTTGGTTCCGGCCATTCGGCCCAGAAGTGGGAGGTGAGCTGCTCGTGATCGAGCTGCTGAACGCGATAGCCGAGTTCGCGGAGTTTCGAAGGCGTGACGCGCGCTTCCAAATTGCCGTCGAAATGATGGACTTCCATCAAGATGCTGGGATGGTCACGCGCGATTAGTCCGCGAGCGCCATCGAGGACTTGATCCTCGGCGCTCTCGGCGTCCACCTTGAGGAAGTCAACCTTCTCGGGACTGTCAAGAAAAAATTCGTCAAGCGAGATGCCTTCTACCGTAAAGGTGCCGCGGCTGTTCGGATCGGCGAAGGAAACGGCGACTGGAAGTTGATCGTTCTCGGGAATATCGAAACGGATTTGTTGATGGACATCGACAACCGCGCGGTTGATGGGTTCGACGTTGGTACAATTATTCAGGCGCACGTTTTCGGAGAGGAATTCGAAATTCGTGGAGACCGGCTCGAAGGAAAAGACGTGACCGTTCGCGCCTACTAACCGAGATAGCAGCAGCGTGTAATAGCCAATGTGTGCTCCGATGTCCACGACGCGAAACCCGGGCCTAACTTTCTTCGAGACGAGCGCCACGAGATCGGGTTCCCAACTTCCGTAGGCGAAGCAGCGAAAGCGCGCCCATTCGAGCTTCATGCGATAACCCGCGAGAGGGCCGCCACAATCGAGGACTGGATATTTCTGCGCGGACGCGCGATTAAGAACCGAATGGATCGCGGTCGAAAGCCACGACGGTTGGTAGCCATTGCCAATGACGCGTTCGCGGACACTGAGAGGCACGAGCCGGCCGGTCCAGACGATCAGCTTTTGCAGCTCATTCACGGGCGCTTCCGCCAGCGTGCACATATTGACTATAGAGTTCGACGTGCTGGTGCATCATTTCCTCTTTGTTAAAGACCTGCAGGGCGCGGCGCCGGGCAGCATCGCCGAGCGTGCGAATCAATGCGGGATCGTCGATCACTCGTGACATGCAGGAGGCAAGAGCGTCGGTATCGTCGGGGGGAAACTTCAGGCCGGCATCGCCGACGACTTCTCCAATGCCGCCGAGTTCTGTGGCGATCATGAGCAAGCCGCGCATCATTTGTTCGATGGCAGTTAGCGGGCAAGCTTCCTCCCAGCGCGATGGAATCACGCTGACCGATACGCCAGCGAGAATTTCGAGGAGTTGGTCGCCCGTGCGGTAACCGAGAAACTCCACACAATCGCCGAGGGACAATTTTCCGGCGAGATTCTCAAGCGATCCTCGCTCCTGACCATCGCCGATGATTTTTAACCGAAAGTCGCGGCCGCTATTTCTTACTTTGGAGGCGGCGCGCAGGAGCAGATCAACGCCCTTCTCAGGAACCAAGCGACCGAGATACGCGAAGCAGACGGTCTCCGGTACGGCCGATTTACGCATAACGCCCGAAAGCGGATCTTGAATGCCGTGATAGATGGTCCGAGTGCGGGGCAGAGTGATGCGCCTGCCGGTATGATCGCTCGCTCCGATGTTGACCGTAACTCGTTGGGCCAGCCAGCGACGCGGAAACATAAGAACAATATTTCGAAAGCTTCTCCATCGACTCACTTCCACAGCCTGACATCGAAAACATTCCAGATAATGCCTGCTCTGGAAATGCCCGGTGCAGAGGACAGCGCTGGGTTGATGGAGGTAGATACCGCTCGGGCAGATGGCCTGGTATCCGTCGTGTTGCACGACAACGGTCTTGCGGAAGAGAAGACCCAGCGCCATGGGCAAGATAGCTGGGCCGACGATGTGGACGATATCGGCTCTACGAATCAGGCCGCAGAGTTTCGTGGCACTGGGCCGGCGGACTACGCGGAACGGGAAGCGCGAATCATTCATCGCGCCCGCTGGCGTGCGTGTGATTACCATGACTTCGTTTGTCTCGGCAGGCTGGCCATTTGCCGGGCGCGACCATTCGGCCAGTCCCTCCGCAAGGATGGCTGTGATCGTCTGCACGCCACCGATCGACGGCGCGAAATCCTCGGTGTAAATGAGAATGTTCATGCTCTCAATGCCTGCATCTCAATTCGTTTGGAACTGATCTTCCGGAGATGGGGCTCCGGTCGCCTAAACGATATATCGATCTGCGGCGCCGCTCAATCACAGCGCAGATTGCAGTTGTCTAGTGTACCGTTTTTCGCGCTCGCACATTGCGGTCGACTGCGAACTCGACAGCCTGAGCGAAGGACTCAACATTCATCTCCGGAGTCCAGGATTTCATCCGCTCTTGCGCCGCCGCGCCCATTTGTGCGAGACGCGCTCGGTTGGCGAGAAGCGATTGAAGGGTTCGCGCGAGAGCGTCTACGTTGCCGCACGGGAAGACGCTACCGGTCTCGCCTTCCCGGACGAGATCGAATTTTGCTCCCACTCGGTCGCTGACCACTGCGGGACAGCCGCAGATCATGGCTTCATTCACGACCAAGCCGAAGGGCTCGTATTCCGACGGCAGCACCAGCAGATCGGAAGCGGCGTACACCGCCGGGAGGCCGGATTGATTGACGAAGCCTAGGAAATGCACGCGCTCGGCAATGCCTAGGATGCTGGCGCGCTGAACCAGCTCCAGATGGAGCGGGCCATCTCCCGCGAAAATGAGGTGGCTGCCAGTGACATTCGCCTTTACGAATGCTTCCAGGAGGTCCCCGGGACGTTTCCACGACTGTAATTTGGCGCAGTAGAGCGCGACAGGTGCGTCCGAAGGTATCTCCCAATTGCGGCGGATCGCAGCACGATCCACTTCCCCTGCGCGCGCGAACCACCACGCATTGTCCACAGTGTTGCGAGCGAGGATAATGCGGCTCGCAGGAACGCCTAGAGATTGGACGTATGCAGTTGCGCCGCTCGAGCCGGTATTCACCGCTCCGGCCGACCGAAATATGCGACCCACGACCGTTTTCTTAATCGCGCGTGAAATCGGAGACCTTGCGCGCCGGCTTTCGAGACTGTGGACATCAGTCGAGAGGATAAACGGAATACCTAATCGCCAAGCCGCAAGCAGAGCGAGCCAAGCCTCCCGGAAATAGTAGCCGCCTACGTAGATCGCATCGAACTCGCCGTCGCGAATCAACTTCCAAAGAGGCTTCGAGAAAAAGCCCGGACGCGCGGCGCCATTCTTGCCGGACTTGTTCGGATCGACAAGCTTCCAGGGGTAGCCCTCCAGCAGTGGCACGTCCCATTTGACCTCCACGCCGAAATCGGGATGCATTGCGGCTTCGGCGCCACGCAGGCTGCAATATGCCACGAGGATATCGAGCTTGGGATGCCTGGCATGGAGATTCCAGAGAATCGTGTTGTACTGCACGGGATGCTCGCAGAGAAGCAACACGCGATACTTGCCGTTTTTCATCGCCCAGCGCCTCCAAGGCCGAGGACATCCGCGTAGCGCGCCGCAATCTTTTCCCAGGAATAGTATTGCTTTTGGGCGTTGACGCTGCGTTCGTGAAGCTCTTGACGAAGCTTGGCGTCGGCCAGAACTTGCGTCAGTGTATCGGCCAGGAGTTCGACATCGTGCCACGGAACCAGACGCACGCCGGCGGCATCGATAGCTGGGTCTACACCTGGTTTGCCGTAACCTAAAATAGGAAGCCCACAGGCGATGCCGGAGATAAAAGTTCCGCGCTTGGATGCAGCTAGGCCTCGCACGAAAAGCATCGCGTCGGAGCCGGCGAGGGTGCGCGTTATTTCTTCCGCAGGAAGAATCCCGCGAAGGCGCAGCGCGACGCCGCTGCCTTCGAGCTCTTGCTCCAGCCGCGCACGTGCGTTTTCTGCGCCACGGCCAAAGACTTCGAGACGTACCGCGCCAAGACCCTCTCTGACGCGCCTGGCGGCGAACGCGATGTCTTGTATTTCGGTGATGCCTGACTCGCCCCCGGTGATGCTAAAGACTGCGACGGTAGGTGCGGATAGAGTGGTGACGGTTCGCTCGCCTAGAAACTCGGGGATATTTGCACCGATAGGAATGAAGACGGCGCGAGACGGCTGGGCAGGAAGCCAATCGATGGATTCTGTAGGAACTGTCAATATACTTCGCTCCGCGACGTCATACAGATTGCGCATGATCATGTACTGAATTCGCAGGCGCGCGCGATCGCGCATGCGCTTCACTTCGAAACCTGTGGCATCGTGAAAGATCACTCCCATACGCACTCCGCTCTTCTGCAGAACTCGCGCAGCGCGCACGGCGCCAACTGGAAATCCGCGGCGCGACCAGGCCAGCGCGGTGTACTGCAGAAGCACCCATTGGCCGCGCCAGTTTTTGCTGGCCTCACGCAGCGCACGCAAAGCACGCGGCCATCCGTGATCCACCCACGGAACTTGAACGGTTTCGAGCTGAATTCCGCGCGCACCGAGCGCACCGCCAAGAAAATCGCAAAAATCAGCTACGCCGTCGGTGGGCGCATCGCGGCGACCGAGGAGCGCGTGGATGGTCTCAGCTGGGCCTGCGGCCGCGAGCATTGATTCCATTGTAGCCGAGCCAGGTTTTCACTTCGACGAGTCCGGCTTCATCGAACCACGCGCGGACGTCTTCGATTTTTTGTGGCTGGTCGTATTTGGGCGAGAGCATGTCGAGCGCGCTCAGGATTTTAACTTCTTTCAGCTCGTCGTCGGTGTAATTCAGCCGTGGAGCGTGAGAGATCGGGCCGATGGGAATCGCTTTGGCGACTACAGGGCCTACGGCCGGAATGTGGTGGATCGCTTTTTTGACTTCAAACGCGGGCGGAATCGTCCAGTGAAGCAGAGTGTAGATCGTTTCCGTTTTCATGTGCTTGACGAACGGGCGTGCCCAATATTTCAGCGGGGGAACTCCGGTATGCATTTGATAGACGTCGATCACGATTTCGCCGCCAGGTTTCAGGAACGGCGCGAGACTTAAGAATGCTTTTTTCACGTCGGGGCAATGCTGCAGGACGCCCATGCAGAAAACTTTGTCGAAGCTTGCGGGGTGCAACGGGATTTCGTAAATGCTGGCTTGGAAGATGTTGAGATTTGGGGCCGCGTGATTCTTGTAATTCGCATCCACAGCGTTGCTGAGATCGAAGGAATAGAGTTCCGCTCCGGTGTCGAGTGCGAGCTCGGTGAAGCGGCCGGCGCCACAGCCGGCTTCTAGGATTCGCTGGTCGTCCATGCGCGCCGGCCACCCAGTAGTCGCGTTCCATCGATCGCGGCTGAGATTGTTGCCCATCACTCTGTCGAGCTGGATACGGTCGTAGCGATTCCACTGGAAGCCGAAGTTTGTGGCGTAGTTCTCCGAAGTGACGAAACGGGGAATGCTGCGGACGACTGGGAAGTTCTTCGCGCAACCAGTGCATTCCATGCGGCCCTCGACAATTTCCTCTGATTTCTCGTCGGCGATTTCCTCAAGCCGCAGGGATCTGCTGCACGCCGGGCAAACGAGCAATTCGAGAGCCTTACGATACAAGTTGCCGATTTCCTTTCGTTACCATGATGCGAGCGACCATCATTTCTCCACCAGCTGATCGCCGAGGACAAGTGCATCCAGGCCTGAGCTGTAAAACGTGCGAATGGCGTCCGTCGGCGTGCAAACGATCGGCTCGCCACGCAAATTGAATGAAGTATTCATAATCACCGGCACGCCCGTGCGCTTTCCGAACTCCTGAATCAGGCGATAGTAGAGTGGGTTCACCTCGGACTCGACTGTCTGCGGCCTCGCGCTGCCGTCGACGTGCGTTACGGAGGGAATCACGCTGCGCTTCTCGGGGCGCACCTGCGCGGTTACGATCATGAAAGGCGAGTCCGGTGTCGTTTCGAGGTAGTCGGGCGCGGCTTCGGCCAGCATCGAAGGCGCGAACGGGCGCCACCACTCGCGGAATTTAACGGCGTTGTTCACGCGCGCGTTCATTTCCGGATCGCGAGGGTCGGCGAGAATTGAGCGGCTACCGAGGGCGCGCGGGCCGAATTCCATGCGGCCTTGATACCAGCCAACAATTTTCCCCGCAGCGAGAAGTTCGGCCGCTGCAGTGGCGGGATCTCTCAGCCGTGTGTGGCGAATTTTGTAGGTTTCGAGAGCCCGAGAAATTTCAGATTCCTCTGCGGCCGGACCTAGATAAGCATGGCGCATGCGGTGCATTGGCAGCTTGCCGCCGTGATCGAGATACGGCGCGAGAGCGGCGCCGAGGCACACGCCGTCGTCACCCGCAGCGGGCTGAATGAAGAGTTTGTCCACGAGGCCGGAGGCCAAAATCTTGCCGTTGGCTTTAGAATTTAGCGCCACACCGCCGGCCAAGCAAACATTTCGAGATTTTGTCTTTGCGATAGCGGCACGCACCAGTGTGAACATGGCTGCTTCGCAAGCATCTTGGACCGCGTGCGCGACATTCTTATAGCGATCACCGATTTCGCTTTCCGGAACACGCGAGGGGCCGAGTAGCTCCTCGATGCCTGCCGACGGCGCAGAGTTCTGACCGAAAAGGCGCCTGGTATTCACGCGGTAGGGATTGTCATTGGGATCGACGAAAGCGGCGAGATTAACGCCCGGCTCGCCGTACGGCGCGAGTCCCATCACCTTCCACTCATCGCTATATGGCGCGAAGCCTAGATATTGCGTGAATTGCGCATAGAGAAGTCCCAGCGAATTCGGCCACGGAATGGTGAAAACGTGCTCGAGGCGGCCGCCGCTGCCGTGCCAAAGCGAAGTAGCTTCCCAAGCACCGCGCCCGTCGATTACGAGGATAGCCGAGTCATCCAATCCCGAGAAGGCATAGGCGCTGATGGCGTGCGCTAGGTGATGATTCACGAATCGAAACCGCGCGCGCGTGGGACCGAAATGGCGCCTGAACGGTTTCTCGCCGCCTTGTTGATGCCAAACGCTGGCGAGATAGCGAGTGGAATTGAGAAGATTGAGAAACGTGGGGCGTGGACTACCTTTAGCGAAACATTTCAGATCGTGACGGAAAAGAGCCCCGCGCTCCTGCCAGCCAAAGCAGACGAAATCGAGATCGGCGGCCTTGACACCCGCGAAATCGAAACACGCCTGGATCGCGCGAACCGGAAAGCGGGCGTCATGCTTAGCGCGGCTCAGTCGTTCCTCGGCGACCGCGAAGAGCGTCTCTCCGTCGCGCGTAATACACGCAGAGGAGTCGTGCATCTGGGAGTAGTTGATACCGACAGAAATCACGCTTCGTCTCCGGCGCCGCGCATGCCCCAGCACCAGGCCATCGGAGTGAAGTGGCCAGCGAACTGCAAGGATCGAGCGCCGGCGGATTCCAGAACATTTCGCATGTCCGCATGCTCGATGGCGATGCCGTGCCAGCTCTTGCCTACCATTTCGGGGTCGAGATGGAGTGCTGAGGCGGCGCCTCGCGCGGCTTGCTGAAGGCCTGCGCTCCACAGGGCATTGACTACGCCCCAGGCGGCGCGTCCCTTCCAATTCATGGATGCCTTCAGGGCACCGTTGTATTGCAAAAGAAAAAGTCCGCCGGGCTTAAGCGTACGCAGAATTTCTTGAAGCAAGGATATCGCGAGATCGCGCGAAGGCAGATGTTGAATGACTAGATAGCTAAAGACGAAGTCTGCGCTGGCATCGTTGATGCTGTGGAGCGTAGCGCCATCGGCAAGAATCCAGCGGATATTCTGGAAGTCGCACAGAAATTCCTTCGCCCGCCGCTGCATCTCGTCCGAAATATCCACTGCATCCACGTGCGCGAATTCGCGGGCGAAAACGCGCGTCATTCTGCCGGCACCACAGCCGATCTCCACCATGGATTTGTCTCGCGGGTCGAGATTCATTTCTTTCAGGATGGGCCCTACCAGGCGGACATAGTCTTCCTCACCTGATTGGAAAAACGTGCTCGCGTCCCAATCCGAACGCCAGCTCGCGATATAGTGAAACGCGTCTTTGCGCGCGCGCTCGTCCCAGTCGCGCTTCATGGCGTCGATGACGGTCATTCCTTGGACCTCGTACTTAGGTTCATCGCAGTGTCGAGACTCGTCCTGGCTCGACAGGCGTTGCAGATATCGGGCTCGCGGGTAAGGGCTCACCGACGACGCTGCGGAGCCGACGTAGATTTCGCTCGGAGTACCAGTTGCGCAGGCGATAAAACAAACGCGGCGGGAGGCACAGCGTGATCGCCAGCACCGCCTCCTTCCACGCGCGGTAGGCGAGCGAAGTCTCGCGATATGCCGAACGAAAGTCGGCGCGCTCGACTCGATACGTTTCCCACGGCATGCCTCCGTCGAGGCTCAATCTCATTCGCGCGGCGGTAATGTGAATTGGCTCGACAATGATTTGCGTCGCTCTTTTCGAAATGCCCGCGGATGCCAGCCGCACGGTCAGCGCGTCTTCCAGCGATACGAGTGCGTTCATCTTCCGGTGCATGCGCCGCGAGTCCCCTTCGCGGAATTGATACTGATTCTGGTCATGCAGCCTATAGAAGGTCAACGTCTCGGCGAGCAGGAAGGCGCCGCTGTGCGCGATAGCCACTGCCGACATGAATTCATCGGCTTCCACGACCAGGGATTCGGGAATGGGCAGCACTTTGTCGAGAACGCTGCGGCGGATCGCCACGCGGCTCGTGCCGAGGAAGCACATGTAATTTCGGAATTTCTGGGCGCCCGCATCGTTGCGCAGATCGAAAAAACCTGGCTGTTCGGGAGAGAGGGATGAGCCTCTGCCCGTGGCGCTATCGATTTCGATGATGCCATGGCCCACGACGCCGGCTTGCGGATTGCGCTCGAATGCCTCAACTACAGCGCGTAATTTGTTTTGCTGCCACCAATCGTCGCCGTCGAGGAAGGCGATGATTTGGCCGCGGGCCTGCGGAATGGCAAAGTTAAATGCCGAGGCTTGACCGCCATTCCCCTTGCGGAGATATGTGACTCGGGGAGCGAAACTCTTCACAATCGCGGGTGTCGTGTCGGTAGAGCCGTCATCCACGACCAGAATTTCGACTTCATTGGCAGGAAAATCCTGCTCGAGGGCGCTTGTAATCGCACGCGCAATGAACCGCTCGTGGTTGTGCGTGTCGATTAGAACTGTGACTTTCGGCTGCGGCATCGCCGCTATATCTCCCAAGATCGCGCGCCGGATGGACGCGCGGAGTTTCGCTTTTGTCAGTCCGTTCCGGCAGTCTGCGCGTGCTGCCGCTCTGCAGCGACCATTTCCTCGAGAATTGCGTCTAGACTGCGCGTAATCTTCCAGCCGGGGAAATGTGTTTCGAGCTTGCGCAAATCGCTGATGTAACAAATGTGGTCGCCTTTGCGCGCCTGCTCGCGATAAACCCAATGGATTTTCTGCCCGGTGAGCTCTTCGATGCGCGCGATGGCTTCCAGCACCGAAACGCTGTTCGCACGGCCGCCGCCGAGATTGTAGACCTCCCCCGGGCGCGGATTTTTTGCGAAGGCTTCCATCGCGGCAATTACGTCGTGGCTATGAATATTGTCGCGGACTTGTTTTCCTTTATAGCCGAAGAGAGTATAGGTCTGCCCGGTGAAAGCCACCTTAACCAGATAAGAGAGAAAGCCGTGGAGCTCGACGCCTGTGTGATTGGGGCCAGTTAAGCATCCGCCGCGGAAAATTCCGACCGGCAGGCCGAAATATCGGCCATATTCCTGCGCCATCACGTCCGCCGCAACTTTTGACGCGCCAAAGATCGAATGCAGGCAGCGGTCGATGCGGCAGGATTCGTTGATTCCGTCGTAGTCGCCCGGATTGGCATAATCGTATCGCGTTGTGAGCTCATCCAGCGGCAGTTCATTCGGGGCGTCGCCATAAACTTTGTTTGTGCTCATGAACAAAAACACGGCTTCGGGACAAAATTGGCGCGCGGCTTCTAGAATATTGAGGGTACCGCCTGCATTCACGTCGAAATCTATAAGCGGGATTTCGCCTGCCTTGTCGTGCGAGGGCTGTGCAGCGCAGTGAATGATGCGGTCGAAACGGCTTTCGCGGAAGAGCGAGAAGATGCGCTGGCGGTCACGGATATCAATGTCTTCGTGATGGAAATGCTGCGTCTCGCGTTGCAAACGCGCCAAGTTCCAGCGCGTATCGCCCGGCGGGCCAAAGAATTCACGTCGCATATTATTGTCTACACCGACGACCGTGTGTCCCAGGTGGTCGAAATGCTCGACGGCTTCCGAACCGATCAGTCCACTGCTGCCTGTGACCAGAATCTTCATCGTACCGTTGACGCTGCCTTTTCTTCGCTCGCATAAAGAACGCGCAGCGATTCTTCATTCTTGCGAATCCACTCGAGAATCCGGTCGTAGCCTTCGGAGATGCCGATTTTGGGCTTCCAGCCGAGGACCCGCTCGATCTTGCGGTTGTCGGTCATGTAGATCGACTGGTCTGCCTTGCGCGGCTGACTTTCGTGAGTGATGGGAATATCGCGCCCAAGTTTCTTACGCAGCATATTCGTGGCTTCCACGAGGGAAAGCGAGTTCGCGGGGCCTCCGCCGACGTTGAATACCTGGCCGGAGAGGCGGTCGAGATTGTCCATCTGCAGTTCGACGAGGCGGCAAACATCTTCTATAAACAGGATGTCGCGCACCTGCTTGCCTTCCCAACCGATATATTTGAGCGGCAAGCCGAAGTGAAACGCGACGGCCCACCACGCGACCCAGCCTTGATCGGTCTTGCCGAACTGGCCTTCGCCGCTGATGACTCCGAAACGGTTGATCACGGTCTTCAGTCCAAATGCGCCGGCGTACTCCTGGCAAGCGAGGTCGGCCATCAATTTGCTCAGGCCGTAGATGCTGCGTTCATTGCCGTCGAGGGTGAATTCTTCCGAGATGCCGTGATCGGGATCGAAGCCGGGAATCGGATTGGCGGAATATTCGCGAAGATATTTCTCCTTGTCCCAGACCAAGCGAGTTGGCGTCGTGCGGCGTGGAGGCGCATTGGTCTTATCGGCGCTGTAAACGCGATTCGAACTCCAGAAGATAAGCGGACAAGTCCGATGGCGCGCAAACTCAAGAACATGGATCAAGCCCAGCGCGTTATTCGTAATGTCGAAAAGCGGATTTGCGTAGCCAGTGACCACAGAAGGTTGGGCGCTGGCGTCGCAAATCAGATCGATGCCGTTAGGTAACGAGGCAAAATCCTCGGCGTTGCGCACGTCCACATGAAAGAATTCGATACCGTGGCGCTTGAACCGCGGCAAATTGATCTCACTCCCGCGGCGCACCAAATTATCGGCAGCAATGATGCGATGGCCGCGCTGCTGGAGGTGCACGGCGAGCTGGGAGCCGACGAAGCCGCAGCCGCCCGTGATCAAGATCTTCACTGTTTCCTCACTTCGGCGGGCCCAGCGTAATATTTGGCGCCAACGTCTGCCCACCGCCTGAGTCGTTTCCGCGGCGTCGTTGCGACCACCCTGCCACGCGATTAAGCCCCTGTCGGACCCACCCGCGTGCCAAAATCCGCGCTCCGGTCACGGAATCCACCAAACTATGCCGCGCAATCCAGCTGAATTCCTTGCGCGCACAGTCCATACTAGCCGTTCCGGCATAGTAGTCGAGATACGTGAGCCGTACTTTCGATTCGGGCCAGTGCCGTGCGGGTGCGGTCAATTTCGATTCGTTTGCGGTAATGAATTCGACGAGCGACTTCACGCGCGCGTCGTAGGTATGCCGCTCCAAAACCAACTCGCGCGCGGCCAAGGTGATTCGCGCCCACGCCCCCTCGTCCGCGAGAAAGCGCCGCACAGTCGGAACGATCTCAGCTTCGTCCCGATAGCCGATGAAATGCTCGCCTTCCACGAATCCAAGAGTCGTGAGATCCGTCGGCACGCGAGTGATCAGCAGCGCGCCCGCCGCCATTGCTTCGTACACGCGCATATTCGCATCCTGCGGGTAGTCATCGCGGCTGATATTCAGGACGATCTTCGAGTGGCGGTAGATCTGAGCGGTCGCCTCGATAGAACACGAGCGACTCCAATCGTTCATCGCGAATCGGGATCCAAGCTGAGGAAGGACTCGCTTCCGAGCCTCGTATGGCGCTCCGCTCAAGCGTCCGACCCATCCCACTTCGAAGGTGCGCTCGTGCGGCGAAAGGTTCATGCCGCCGTAGAAGTCCAACTGCGCAGCGTGCGCGAGAGTAAGAGGATTCGCGTGCCCCGCGCTGCGATATTCATCTGCGAAGTACGGATGGAACACAACTGGAACATCGTACAACATTGACCAACGGATGCGCCGCCGCAGCGAGTGGTAGGTATCAAAGTGAAAGCAGACAGTTGGAATATCTTGCTTCGCCAGGCCTTCCGGCAAGTAATGGAAATCTGATTCCGGCTGGAGGATAAAATCCGGCCGCACCGCGGATTTTGCGAGCAATTCCTCAATTTCAACATCCAGCGGAGTTCCCACTTGCAGGCAATCGAACGTCACGCCCTGACGGGGAAAAGCGCGTGCGTAACCCCACAATTCCTTGCACAGGCTATCTTTCAAGCAAAGCATTAGCGCTTTCATTCTTCGAATACCGTCACAGCCGTATATCGCCCGTTTCTATGGATTCGATACAGCTCTTCGCGAGTCTCGCTCATCGATTCTCTTTCTGCTCCGCTGCACCTTGGCGTTTCAGCTGGTCTACATCAATGGTCTCGATATGTTTCATCAACGTCTTTCGATGAGTGAAGTACTGGCCTAAGTCGGTAGCCATCCTTTCGGGTACGACGACGAACTGGTTATGAACCATATCATGCCAAGAGATCGGCCCACGGGCCGGAACGAGATGCATTCCCCATTGGTAGATGAATGCGAGGTTCCAGACGACGAGCGCCGCCGTAGCGAAGTAGGCAACCGCCCTCGCTCGTACGGCCGGCCACACTGAATCCAGCGCCGAGAATGCGCCTGCGAGTCCCAAAATGAATATAGGCGTCAGAGGAATGAAGTAGCGCATCCCAAAAGACGAAAGTCCGTCCCATGCCGGATAACTTGCGACGACATAATAGTAAGCGATTGTAATTGCGGTCGTCGCTGTTCCCACGACTCGATCGCGCCTCAGGAGAAACCAGAGGCCTATTATTGACGGAGCGAGAATGGGCGTCCAAAGGATGCAGCCGTGATCGGAGGAGAATAGGACCCCGAGAAGTTCCGGTTGAAACCACGTCCATGTGCTCAATGAAAAGTAGCCCGTTGCAAAAGGACTGCCGTAGATCAAGTCGCGCGTGATAAACGTGGGCAGTAGCGCAACAACCGTCGCGATTGCAAGAATTAGATTCGATAACACGATCCGTCCGATTCTGCGGTCGGCATGCGAGGTGTGAATCGAGTCGCTAATCTCCCAAAGAGATTCGACGGCGGGCGCAATTAGAAGAAGAATGTTCGGGTAATAGACATCGGCTGCTAGCCCAGCCAGAAAGCCGAGTGCCATCCACTGGTTCCAACTTCTCGCCGTCCGGGTTCGGAGCCAGTACCATAGAAAAATCGCCACTATAAAAGCGGAGTGCGCGTGGGACCATGACGGATTGAAGTACATATATACGGGGAGCGAGCTGGCGAACCAAATACCTACGACGGCGACCGCCGCCGCGTGCTCGCCGAAATACCGGCTGGCTAGCCGAAATGAGATCCACAGAGCGAGGAATCCGTACATGGCTGTAGCGAAGGCCATTGAGTAGAGATACGGCCAGGAAAACCCATCGGCAGGTATACGCGCTCCGAATCGGTCCGCCAGCAGCACGCACCCGTGCGCGACGATCAGAAACGGCGCCCACAAGATCGCGGGCCCGACCGTAAAGTGATTTTCGATATGTCCTGATGTCGTAATGAACTCCGGCAAGACATTTCCTTGGCTGTCGAGCCGATCCATCGTGAAGCTGGAATTTGCGGCCTTCCAGTCATTCCGGAAATCAAGCGAATGTTCGATGAGCATGGCGCGCGCGTAGGCGTAGTAGCCGACGCCATCGCCACGAACCCAGGGATTCACGAACGGGAGCGTGAGAAGGAAGATTGCGATTAGCGATTTTTCGATCCAGCTTAGTTTTTGCGCTATCGCCAGTTGGGTCATGATTTCATGCCGCTGCGGAGCAACCCGTACTTCAGTACGCTCCAGAGGCTTCGCGGCACATCCTTGAGACCGATTTTTTTTCCCTCTTCATAAGTGCGGCCCGCGTATGAAATGGGAACCTCGTAAATCCGCCACTTGCCACGAGCTACCTTGGCGGTCACCTCGGGCTCAAATCCAAAACGCGCTTCCTGTATTTCAAAACCGTCAAGCACCTCGCGGCGGAAAACTTTGTAGCAAGTCCAGACGTCGGTCAGATTTAAATTCGTAAACATGTTCGAAAGTAGCGTCAGGCCTTTGTTGCCGAGGTAGTGCCAAAAGTATAGAACTCGATGAGGACCGCCCAGAAACCGGGAACCGAACACAACGTCGGCGGCGCCGGCATCGATAGGCGCAAGAAGCTGATGGTAGTCGATCGGGTTGTATTCCAGGTCCGCGTCCTGAATGAGTATGCACTCTCCCCGCGCTTCGAGTATCCCGTGGCGTACGGCAGCGCCCTTTCCGCGATTTTTGTCGTGGAGAAAGACGCGAATATTATCGGTGCGGAGACTGGCTCCCGCATCAGGGACATCCCGCGCCATCCCTCCGCCGTCCGGAGCTGCGAGCGCGCTCAGGAATTCACGCGTACCATCGGTTGAGCCGTCGTCGACTACTACAATTTCTTTCTCGATTTCGACGCGCTGCACGCGCCTCAACACTTCGGCCACCGTGGCCTTCTCGTTGAAGACCGGAATCACCACCGAAAGTTTGGGTCGTGCAGAAGAATCGGTCATGGGCGAGTTTCCCTCACGATTCTATCCCGAGAAACTCAACGCCCGACAGTCACCAATTCATACACCAAGAACGCTCTCGCCAGCGCAGGCGTTGTTCGTTGCTCGATGCTGATCGTGAATCCTGCAGGCCCGCGTTTGCGATGCTGAATCGTCGCGGTATGGCGACGACTGGCAATTGGTAGCGGCCAACCCGACTCGTACCTCAATTCGTTACATCGGCAGCGCGCGTGCAGCGGCCTCGCGGACGTCTTCGACTACCCCGCTCTTGCTCGCCGAGCGCCGGGCCGACTCATGTTCAATCACGCGATCGATTATCTTGGTGAGCGGCGTCGTGGGACGGAAGTCCGTCAGCCGCTCAAGCTTCAGCAGGCATGGCACGCGGCGCGGCATGTCCTCAAAACCCGGCTCATAGGCTTGATCGTAAGGAATAAATTCAATCGCTGAGCTGCTTTTGGCCTGCTGCTTCACTCGGTGCGCCAGCCCCTCGATCGTAATCTCTTCATCGTTGCCGATATTGACCACTTCTCCGACCGATGCGGGTGTGGCCACAAGGCGCAAAATTGCTTCCACGGAATCGGCCACGTCGCAGAAGCAACGGGACTGCTTTCCGTCGCCGAATACTGTGATAGCCGTCCCATCGAGTGCCTGCCTCACGAAATTCGGCAGCACCATTCCGTAGCGGCCCGTCTGCCTCGGGCCCACCGTATTGAACAGCCGCGCGACGATTACCGGCTGGTGTTTTTCCTTCCAGTACGAAAGCGCCAGAAATTCATCGAGTGCTTTCGACGCCGCATAGCTCCAACGTCCCTTGGTGGTCGCGCCCATCACCAAATCGGCGTCTTCGTGGAACGGAACTCGTTCGCTCTTGCCGTAGACTTCGGAAGTTGATGCCGCGAAAACCAGCTTCTTCTTTTTGCATGCGGCTTCCAGCACAAGTTGCGTGCCGTAAACATTGGTTTCGATCGTGCGCACCGGGCTTTCCACGATCAGGCGCACACCCACTGCCGCGGCAAGATGAAAGACCACGTCGGATTCATCAACCATCTCGGCGAGCAATGACCGGTTCTGAATCGAATCGAACACGTGATGGAAGCGCGGGTGCGATTTCAGGTGGCGGATGTTTTCGACGCTACCGGTAGACAGATCGTCGAGGATCGATACCTGATCCCCACGCTGCAGCAATCGCTCCGCCAAATGCGAACCGATAAATCCCGCCCCGCCCGTGATTAGGAATCGCAAGCCCACCCTCCCAGTTTACGAATTCGATCCGCCGTTGCCCGATCCGAATCGAGACTTCTCGCCACCAGCATCTTCGCCGTATCCGTAACCATAGGCATACGGATAGTAGCGATACGAGTAGTAGTAATCTGGAGCGCTCGAATCGACGGCGTTCAACACCACGCCGAGCAAGCGGCACTTCACGGCATGCAAGAGATCGCGCGTACGCGTAAACGCTTCTTTCGGGGTAGTCCCACTGCGCACCACTAGCAATACGCCATCCGTGAGCGCAGAGAGAATCACCGCGTCCGTGGCCGCCATAATCGGCGGGGAATCGATCACGATGAATTTGTATTTCTGCCGCAAATAGCTGATGGCATCGCGCATGCGATGCGATGACAGCAAGTCGGCCGGACTCGGAGGAATCGGCCCGGTGGGAAGTGCCACAAGATTTTCAATCTCCGGATGTGGAAACGTAACCTCATCGAGCGTGGCAACGCCCGCAAGGTATGAGCTCAAGCCCGTTTCGCGCCCCACGCTCATGTTCAGCACGCGCCGCACGCCTGGCTTCCGCAGGTCGGAGTCCAAAATAAGCGTACGGTCGCCGAGTTGCGCCAGCGTCACCGCGAGATTCACAGCCGCGGTCGTCTTCCCTTCGCGCGGCAGCGCGCTGGTCACCAGAATCACCTGCGGCGGATGGTCCGCCTGCGAGAGCAACAGAGACGTTCGCAGCGCGCGAAATGCTTCTGATACCTGCGACTTCGGCTTCGCGTAAGATACGATTTCGACGCGCGAAGCTCCTTCTTCTTCCTGCGCTTGCTCGCCGTCGCCCAACAGCTTTCCGTAGCGCACCCGCCCATGCCCATTTAGGCTCCGCACCTCGGGCACCACCGCGAGCGAAGGCAATCCCGCGAGCCGCTCAATATCATCCGGCGATTTCACCGTGTTATCCAGGTATTCACGCAACAGCGCAAGTCCCACGCCGCCTACGAGCCCAACCAGGAACGCCAACAGGATATTGCGGGCCTTTTGCGGCCTCGCCGGACGAGTCGGAACAAGGGCCGGATCGACGATGCGAATGTTGCTCGATCGCAATCCGGCAGTGATGCCCGCTTCCTTCAATTTCTGCTGCAGATTGTCGTACAGCTGTTTGTTCGATTCCGCGTCATGTTCCAGGATGTGATACTGCACAAGCTTCTCGGCCATATCATTGGCTTCGGCCTTCTGTTTGTCCAATGCGCCGAGCAGAAGGTCTTCGCGTTCGCGCCCGGTTCTGTAATCCGCCTCGATCGATGCCACCACGTTCTTCTTGGCCCGCTCGATGGCATCTTCCAGATTCTGCTTCTCAACCAGCAGATGCTGCACTTTCGGATAGTTGGGCCCGAATTGCGCCGAAGCATCGGCATATTCCTCTTCGACTTGCGACAGGCGCTTTAATATGTCGGAGATGTAGCCGTTATCACGTACTTGAGAGAGCTGATCTACGTCCCCGGATTTCGCGATTTCGTAGAGCGCCTCCTTCTGCAGGAGATCGGTCTGCGCGTCAGTCAAGGATTTGTTCAGATCGGCTAGCTTCTGGGTGGTGATGTTCTGTTTCTCGTCAATGGTCCAAATTTGGTTCTCACGCTCGTAAGCGATGCGCGCGTCTTCAGACTTTTGCACTTTGATGCGCAATTCTTCCAGCTCCGCCGATAGCCAATTCGAAGCCTGTGTAGTGGCGTCGTAGCGGCTGCGGAAATTCGCTTCGCTATAGTTCTGCACGTGCGCATTCACAATCTGCGCCGCGAGTTGTGGATCTTCCGCCTCGAATTGCACTTCAATCAGCCGGGTATTCGGCACCCGCTTCACGGAAAGGCCGCCAAGAAACGCGCCAAGAATCGCGGGCCGCTGTCCCATCTGGCCGATGCGTGGAATAACCAGGGAAGTCGGGCTGCCCCCGAACTCGGGGTATCTCGCCAAATCCATGGATTTGATCGTCGCTAGGGCTAGCGTCTCGCTCTCCAGGATTCTGGTCTGCGTCTCGATGTAATTGTCCTGGTCCATATACTCGTCGTAAGAACTCGAGTCCGGGAAGGGCTGCATGGCCTGCGATTCGCGATCTACCTCCACCCGCGCGGCGGCGACATATACGGGCCTGGTCTTAAACGTCGCGATGGTCACCACAGTGACCACCGTCAGCAGGAAGCTGATGATCAGCCACTGATGCTTCTTCAGAATAATCAGGTAATCGAGTAGGTGCGGCTCGCGCGGCAGCTGATCCCAGCTTGTCGCGGGCGCCGTGCTGATCAGCGAAAGAGACTCCGTGCTCTTGCGGTCTCTCAGTAAGAGTCTGCTCGGTTCTTCCATCTTTTCTTTTTGTAGTCCTGTGAGATGCTCCGGTCGCCTGAACCGGTTTCCAGCCTAAGGCAAGCGATAAATCAACGCGCCAGCGCCGGCAATGAGCGTGACCTCGCCCACCTTTGCCAAGATCCTCTTACCCGTGCTGTCCGGAACATAAAGCATATCGCCGGCCTGTAGCGGCAGGTCGGGCGCTTTTCGCTGTAGGACTTTTTTCAAAGGCACGGGTATCTCTTGCTTCGCCCCCGTCTTCGGGTCCTGCCGGACAAGTACAGAGTTATTCGCCTTCGCGCTGCCCAACAACCCGTGGGCCATCGCCACGGCCTTAAGCACAGAAATCTTGTCGCCGCGGTTTTCCAGTACGTACCCGCCCGGAGCGTTTACCGCACCGACCAAATACACAATTCCAGATCGTGGGACGGAAACAACATCACCGCCGTAAACCGGAATGTTGAACGTAGGATCTCCGGAAACAAGCAAATCCTTCACTCGCACTGTCTCGGTTGGGCCATCAGGGATTGGCGCGTCTTGACCGCCACCCTTCGGGGCCGCGTCCTGCGGTTGCGCCGCTGGCTTGGCAGGCGCATTCGGCGACGGTATCTCCGGATTCAACGCTCCGTGGGTCACCAGAATTATGCTCCCGGCGTCATCCGCGAGCCCACCGGCCGCCGCGATCACTTCCAACACCGTCGTCGGACGCAGAATCTGCATCACGATAGGATGCGTTACGGCCCCCACCACTGAAACAGGCTGGCTCAATTGTTCTTTGATAAAAACACTGACTTGCGGATGGGTTACGAGTCCGTTTTCGACTAACAAATTCTCAATCTTGGCTTCCAGCTCAAATGTCGTCAGTCCGGCGACGTGAATTCGGCCCGGGATTAACGGTAGGGAAATATCACCGATATCGCCCACACGAACATCGCGCGCCAGCTCAGGGACGTCGAAAACGTCAATGTGAATGACGTCGCCCGTCCCAATCGGCGTCTCGATAGGGCGAACGCTCCGCTCCTGGGCTAACTGAAAGAGCTTTTCGTTGGTCTCTTTAGGGGTTTCGAGCTTGTCCTGGCCGTGTGCCGGCTGGGCTCCCCAGAGCAGGAGGGGGAGAAAAATCAGGAGCTTCGCACACCACGAATTCGACACCCCGCGTACTGCAAAATTCATCTATTATGTGACCCCGGCCTACTATGGACGAGCCGGGACACCCCTGTCAACTGTGGAGTGCCGCAACGATGAACTGCGGCTTCTACGTACGACGGTATCCGCAGCCAGCGGCGGAGCCACCGCTAAACCCGCTTGAATGAGAAAGATCAGCGCATTTGACGGTATTTGGAGATTGAAATCCACAAGGCTGTGTAAAAGCAATCCGAGGCATGCCGCGAGGGCCGCTGCGTGGAACGCGAAAGAAAAGTGGCTCTGCTCGCTCTCCAGCGATTGCATGCCTTTTCGATAGAGAGTCCACAGAAACAGGAGCCCCAGCAGGCCCCCGGGCAATCCAAGGTCCGCCAGCGTCTCGATATAGTCGTTGTGCGCGTGATTCACCACTTTCCCGTCATAATCCGTCTCATAGCGAGGAAAAACGACCACCATCGTGCCCAGGCCGGTCCCCGTAAGCGGGTGCGCAATGAAAATAGCGGCCGTCCCCTTAAACATCGTCCAGCGCCGCGGCAAAGTGGCTTCTCCTGGCTGATTTGGTAAGAACCGTCCGATGGCTCGAGTCGCCCCGAGCCAGCCTGCCGCCGCGATCGCCAACAGCACAAAAGCCACCGCCGGCACGATCCTCATTTTTTGCGATTTGCGGAAGGCGAAGAGAGCGCCCAGCACAGCCAACTGCACCAGAAACGCGACGATTCCGCCCCGCGAGGCCGACAGAAGTATCGCTCCAACTGGAACCAGCGTAAACAACCCCACCAGCGGCACCATGTCGCGCCGCACGCCCCGAAACGCGAGAAATGCCAGTCCAATCGGCGTCAGCAACTCCATCAGTCCGGCAAAGTGGTTCCGGTTCACATACGGCCCGAACGGTTGACCCCCGGCGGCGAGTTGTCTGAGCCAATAAATGCTTCCCTCGGAGGTGAAATACTGAATGATTCCCTCGAGCGCCACCAGAAACCCGAAAACAATCAGAAACCACGTCAGCACGCGGTAATCGCGCCGTTCGCGGAACACCTGTGTCGCAACAAAAAAGATCATTGCGCAAGCGCCCCAGCGGAGAATTGCCGTCCAGGTCAGGAACGGGTAAACGCTAATCCGAAATACGAGCTGCAGGATGGCCCACAAGAGCAGCCCGCTGATCGCCCAGTGCAAGCCGTTCCACTCGATCTTTGGTTCGAGTTGCCGTATGGTAACCAGCGCCCAGGCAAGAAAAAGTAACGCCGCTCCAATTTCAAACGCCGACTCCGACCAAACTTCCACCACTCCGTGCGCGATGACGGCAAACGCCACAAGCAAGCACACTCCGCCGCGGAGTAGCCTCACTGGCCTCCTCGCGTCTTCGCTGCCTCGGCGGAATCGGCGCCGGAGCCCCGGTCGAGTGTTACATCGTCAATCCACACCGTGCCGCCCAATTTGTTTTCGAACATGCGGCTAGGGGCCCTCCGCAGCAGCACTTCCAAAAACCGCGTCTCCGGCCCAGTACGAATTTCGGCCTGCACTCCAGTCCAGAGATGCGTGCCGCTTAGTGCCTCGGTCTTGGCGCTGATCGCTCCGTGACTGGCTGGATCGGAAATCTCGAAATGCAGTCCGCTCTCGGTGGTGATTGAGTCCGTGCGCAGATATGCGTGCAACGTATAGGCCTGATTCGGCTCGACGGGAACGAATTGCGCCGGCTGCGTCAGGTCCAAATTCACGCCGCCATTGAAGTCCATGCGCAGAGAGCGAGTGCCGCCGTGGTGTACCATCGCGTCGTATTCCACGGCCATTCCGATTCCGGGGCTGAGTCGCCAGTCCAGCCCGCCATTCAGAATGTCAAATTCGAATCCGCTGTTGAAAACACGCTGCTCGCGCGTCGAGTCATGAGGCACGCTGCAGACGTCGAGCGCCTCATACCAAACGCGCTCCGCATCAACGGATCGATTTTCGCTGATCATCTCCTCGAAAAATGGGAACAGTTTCTCGATCGGAAATTGCTCGTGTAGCCCGGCCAGGCGATTCCAGATGCGCAGGCCGGCATCCACATTCTTTTCCTGCGCGAAAAAATCAAGGGCTTGCAGATAGGCACCGGGCTCGCGCGGCAGAACCTCCGCTGCAAGTTGATCGGCGTCGCCCGTCGCTCGCCACGCGCGCGTGATGGCCAGTTGCAGCAGACTCGGATCGCCGGAGATGCTTTTGCGCATCTCCGCCAGCGCACGCGGCAATTCCCCCTCGCGCAGCAGGAAATTTGCGTACTCCCAGCGAATTTCCGCCGATGCCGGATAAACAGCCAGCGCCTGCGCAAAATCATCCCGCGCCTGCTGCATATCGCCGAGATTTTCCTGCACCACTGCGAGGTCCACCCAGTAGCGCGCCGTGCGCGGGCTCAGTTTCACCGCCATTTGATAATCCTTCAGCGCGCCCGGCAAATCCTGATCGTCCAGCTCGAACTGAAGAAAGCGGCCCATGCGGTCCCAGTATTCTGCGTAGCCCGGCTCAAGAGAAATCGCTCTCCTCATTTTCAATGGATCGGCGGATTGCATCCGATTCGACGCCACTACCAGCTTCACCGCGGAGAAAATGAATAGGGCCGCCACCACGATGGCTCCAGCGGCCAGCGCTCCTCTCTTCGCGGGACTATTCAGAGATACGTCCATTGTCCGTTAATCTGCCCGGAATTATAGCTCTGCGCCAGCGCAAATCCACCGAATCGCAATGCGCGCAGCGTTCGACTGTCGTCTGTGGCCTGCAAGGAACTGCGCCGTGGCGACCTCTCCAAGCTGTCCGCATTTTCCGGCCGCCGGCGTCCGCCGACTTCACGATTCACGGCACTCTACTCCTCTCGCCCGCGTGCGTCTAGTCATACCCCGGTCCCTATTTTCTAGCTCCGGATTTCAACAGCGAACCGCATTTAAATTTCTTGCGTGAGCCCGTCGCTTGAGGTAGGGTCTTGCCAGTTATCCGGAACCGGAGTGTCCCCCAACCGGAAAAATCGTTGGCAGTGTGAGCTGGGCAGCGCTATCCGTGCCCATGAATCATTATGAGCGGCTCGTGTTGTTGTGTTTCGGAGATGTCTAAATGAAATCCACCAAAAGACGCCCCATTCGCTTCGTTCTTGACCCGATTATCCCGGTTCTTCTCACCGTCGTCGTTCTCGGCTTGGCCAGCCATTACATGGACATCGCCTTCGAGAAGGCCGGCATCCCCGTGGCCGCGACGATCCTGAACGACTGCGCCATCGGTGTCCTCGGCGGCGCCGCGCTTCTCCTCTATCAGTTGAAGACCCAAAGGGATCAGGAATTTGAACGGGCCAAGGAGCGCATGAATCTCGTCGGCGAACTAAATCGCAGCCTGCGCAGTGCCATGACGCTGATTGAGCTTTCCGCGGTCCTCGATGATCGCAACGAGCGCCTGCGACGCATTGATGAAGCCATGGCCCGCATTGACATGGTCCTCACCGATTCGCTGCCGCGAGCCGCAAGCTCCAAAGACCCGCATTTCCATCTGTCCAACAACGAGTAGACGAACGCTCGCGTGAAGTTGACCGAGACGAACCTGCGGTTACTTGTGGCGGTGTGGTCCTCGCACTCCGAAGTGGTAGACGACTCCGACGATAACTCTCTCGTTTCCTTGCGATCCCGACGCGGACGAGTAAAACCGCGTTGATAAGTACCCGCCTTCTACCCGTACCGCCCAATGATCGCGAATCGCGTAATCGGCGCCGACTTCCCCCGCCCACGCGAAGGCCGCTGTGTTCAGCGTCTGCTGCGGAAACGGTGGAACGGCTGGAACGCCCGCATGCAGATATCCCCCTCCGAAAAGAGCGTCGCCGAATAAGGTAATTTTGCGATGGCCGAACGGGTAGAAGCGCGGGCCGACCATGTACGTAAGAACCGTCTCAGTGGCGCCGTTGATCGAGGGATCCGTGGTTGACGATTGCCGGTTGTGGCCTATGCTCACATCGAAAGTCGCGCCGAGCCAGCGATACCAGTTGTAGGCCACCGACCCGTCGCCACCGATCATATTCAGGTGTGGGGCCCCGGACGCATTCGAATAAGCCATATACTGAAAGCCGCCGCCGATTTCATACTTCGGCGTGATCTGTGCTCGGGCTGGCCATGCCGCTAACAGACTCAGAATCCCAATTCCCAGCAGCCTTCGCATCACGCCCATCCTCCCGTCGGTGTCATGTTCCAGAGATTCCCATTGCAAGCCCGGTGTTGCCTTCAGCGCGTATGTTTCATTTCTTCCAAGCAATCGCCCCCTGTGAGCCTTGCTCGGGGCAAACAAGACCACCGATTGTGCCTTGTCCTCGAAATGTCCCGCAAGCGGTTTTCCGCGCCCTCTTCGCAGCTTGAGCCCACTCACGGAGATGAAGTAGAGTGGGGAGCGAAGGTGGGACCATGAGTACAGCAATTGCGACGATCGTTCCGTATCTCGACCTGAAATCCGAATACGCTGCGCTGCGCGAAGACATCCTCTCCGCGCTCGATCGCGTCGGCCGCAACGCCAGTTTCATCCTCGGTGAAGAAGTCGAGCGCTTCGAACGGCAATTCGCAGAATTTTGCGAAGTGAAGCATTGCATCGCCCTCAACTCCGGCACCAGTGCCCTCCATCTCGGCCTTTTGGCCTTGGGCGTCCAACCCGGCGACGAAGTCATCACCACTCCGAATACTTTTCTCGCCACCGCGGAAGCCATCACTTACTGCGGCGCGCGTCCCGTCTTTGTAGATATTGATCCCGCCACCGGCAATCTCGATCCCAATCGCATCGCTCGCGCCGTAACGCGCGCGACACGCGCCATCCTCCCCGTAGATCTCTACGGTCGCCCCGCGGACATGGATGCGATCCTGGAGATCGCATCGCAGCACAATCTAAAAGTTCTCGATGACGCAGCGCAGGCCCATGGCGCCCGCTATCGCGGCCGTCGCATCGGCTCTCTCGGCCACGCTGCAGCCTTCAGCTTTTATCCCACAAAGAATCTGGGCGCCTATGGCGAAGGCGGAGCACTCACCACCAACGACGACCGCATCGCCGAATTCGCTCACGCGGCCCGCAATCACGGCCAATCGGCACGCTATGAGCACGAATTCGTCGGCTACAACTACCGCATGGAAGGTTTTCAAGGCGCGGTTTTGCAGATCAAACTCAAACACTTAGAAGAATGGAATGCTCGTCGCCGCCAGTTGGCCGCCATCTATCGCCAGCAACTCGCTGACGTTCGCGTTGAGATTCCTCTCGACGATTCACGCGATGAGTGCGCGTACCATCTCTTCGCCGTTTACGTCAACGAGCGAAGTTGTGTGAAGCGCCTGCTGGCAGATCGCGGGATCGAAACCATGGTTCATTATCCGCGCCCGCTACACCTTCAGCCCGCCTATGCCACCCTCGGCATTCCCGAAGGCACGCTGCCGCACGCCGAGCGCGCCTGCGAGCGCGTCCTCAGTCTCCCGCTCTTTCCCGGATTGCACGCCGAACAAGTCGAAATCGTCGCCAATGCGCTCCGCGATATCGCGGGACGCAAATGAGCGCAGCCGAAATTCGCCCCTTCGCGGAAAGCGACCCTCAGGCTCCGATCCAGGGCTTCCTTCACCTCCCGGCAAAATCTTCAGGCGATGCCCTAGTCCTGACCCACGGCGCCGGAGCAAACTGCCAGTCCCCGCTTCTCGTCGCATTAGCAAACGCGTTTGCCGAATCGGGAATGACTGTTCTTCGCTGCGATCTTCATTTCCGGCAATTGCGCCCACACGGCCCGCCTCCGCGCGGCAGCGCCGAGCGCGATCAACAAGTTTTGCGAAGAGCGGTCGGTGCAATGAGACGGGAGGTTCCAGGCCGTGTCTTCTTAGGCGGCCATTCCTACGGCGGCAGGCAATCCTCGATGTTGGCCGCCGCCGAGCCGAGCCTGAGCGATGCTCTGCTTCTACTGTCCTATCCTCTTCATCCTCCCAAACGCCCATCCGAACTGCGTACATCTCACTTCCCGTCGCTGCGCACCCCAGCGTTGTTCGTCCAAGGCACCCGCGACGCCTTCGCCACAATCGAAGAGCTGACAGCGGCGATGAACCTAATCCCGGCACGCACGCAGTTATTGCCAATCGAAAATGCCGGTCATGAGCTAATCAGTCCCAAAAACCGCGATCAGTTACCAAGAGCAATAAAGGAAGCATTCGCAACATTTCTCGCGTTGTGATCGAGCTGGTCGTAGGGGCGCCGCGAGCTGCGCCCGTCCGACGACCACAGCGCAGCATGAACCGCGAACAACGCACGGTCCCGCAACCAACCCGTCGCCAGCGGAGATCCCACACGTCACCGCTCGGAAAAAACTCTGCGGCGTCATCCCGAGCGAAGCGAGGGATCCCGCTTTCTTAGTCGCATACCCAAACCGGTAGCCTGGCGGGCCACGAAGAAAGGCCCGTGCGGGTCATTTGAATTGTCGGTTTATCGAAACTTCAGACTAAACACCGGCGTGCGAATCGTGCTGCGCGCCGCCCGGATTCACCATCGGCGGCGGCGCCGAAGAGGAAGCCGAAGCCGCCGCACTCATTGCCTTAGCTTCCGCAGCCGGGCTGGTGGGTTCGCTCAGGCTTTGCCGCACCGCATCTGCAATCTGCTCGAAGATCTTCAAAAACGACCCGCGCAGCGCCTGCTCGCCAAACCGCGAAAGCGATGCCACGGCGATCTGCCCATTCTGATTCAGCTTCTGCACTGCCTCATCCGCCCAAACCTCATGCTTTTGCCGCAGCATGTCCTCATAATCGCGCAGCGCGTCCTCATGCGACCGCGACAGATTCTCGCGCGACGCCGCGTCGCGTCCTTCGCGATCGATGCGTGCCGCCTCTATGGCTGCCGACAATTCCCGCGCGTGCGCGTCCCGCATCTCGACCATTTGCGAAGATGTCTGCGCCGCAAGTTCCGTCCGGTAACGTTCCAAAAGCGCCTGCGCTGATTCTTCGAAATTAGCGCGCACCTTCTCCGATATCTGCTCGACCTGCGTTTCCTTTTCCGAAAGCGCCTTAGCGCTAGCGTCCTCGAATTGCTTGCTCAGCCCCGCGCCGATCGCAGACACGCGCTCCTCAAATGCCTTCGCAGCAGAATCCGACGCCTGCGCCAGGTTCGCCGCTGCCCGTTCGTGAACGCCCGTAGCCGCAGCCTCGAGTTGCGCCTGCGCTCCGTCCGCAAACAGCGCTTTGCGCTGCTCCAGCTCCGCACCAAGACGCTCCGAAGCCGCCCGCGTCCGCTCCTCAAAAACTTCCCCAGCCCGCCGCAAAGAATCCTGTGTCAAATTCTCGATATTGGCCTTGGCCTGCTCCTGATGCCATTCCGCCGATTTCACTAGGCCCTCAATCGCCGCATGCGCCGCTCGCGCTCCGCTCGAATTCAACTCCTCATTCCACTTGCCCAGCGCCTCGCTGCGCGCCGTTTCGAACTCGCTGCGCACGCTCGCAAACGCCTGTTCCAGCTGCGCCGCAGCATCGCGACGGCTGCTCTCCGCCGCCTGGCGCAATCGCTCCCGATGCATCCGCAAGCTTTCTTCCGCCTGCACTTCGTGCGCCGTGAGCTGCCGCAGCAATTCCGGCACGCGTTCCACATGCGGCGCTAGCCGCGCGTCCAAT
>CAVVLE010000027.1:0-7195 GCA_963748865.1 uncultured Acidobacteriota bacterium
TATGCCCGATGCCGCCGAGCGCAGTCATCAATCCGCAAATAATTCCGCGCAACAAAGGCGCCCCACGCCCGGTCAAGCTGCCATCATCCGAAAGCGCCTCCGCAAATCCCATGCTGATTCCGGCCCCCACCGAAGCCGCCAATCCGACCACGAACGCGTCCCGAGTACTCCGCGTGGCAAAAGCCGCGGCAAACACTGGCGCCAACGTAGAAACCGAGCCATCCATCAATCCCGCCAATCCCGGCTGCACGAATTGCAGCACAAACCGCCGGCGCCGCGTCTCTTCTTCCGACAGCCGCACGTCCGGCTGCAGCTTGTTCTTCCAGTTCCGCGGCGCGGTACTGATGCGAGCGCTCCTCCGCCGCCAGGTCATTCAACAACTGCCGGATGCTGGCATCCCCCGCGCGGCTCGCCGATTTTTCATAAATCGGCGCGTCTCTTCCTCCATCAAGCTCACTTGCGCGCGGATTTTGTCAATGCGCATCGGCCGCGCCAGCCAGATCGGGCTGCGGTGCAGGAAGCCTTGCACGTCGTGCCGCCGGATCAACGGAATGTGCTCGCCGAATTTCGCGCGATACATCTCGATCAACCGCCGCCGGTGCCCGGCCTCTTCCTCGCGCATGCCGTCAAACACCTCCGCCGATCCCGGATAGTTCTCGCGCAACCCTTCCGCGTAATCGGCGTAAATGCGCTCGTCGTCTTCCTCCAGAGAGATTGCCAGCGCCAAAATTTCCTGCTCGCTCAGTTCGTCAAATCGCTTCATAGCCAGCCTCTTTCGCTAAGCGAATCCCAACGCAACTCCCGAAGCTATCAGGAATCCCTCCGTCGCCGCAACGCAAGAGCGAACCATTCACCTCGTCGTAACATTCATCCGCCTCACCTCCGGGTCCTGTTCCACGCGCGCCCACGCCGGCGCCAATTCCCGCTACAATGGGCCCATGCTCCCGCGTCCACCCTTTACGCAAGCCCTCCGCGACGCCCTGCGCTGCCGCTGCCCGCACTGCCACGAAGGCCGCATCTTCGTCCGCTGGCCCAACAAACTCCTCCCGAAATGCTCGGTCTGCGGCCTCTCCTACTTCCGCGAATCGGGCTACTACGTTGGCGGCATGATTTTCACCTACATCCTCACCGCCGCGCTGCTGGTGCTGGCGTATTTCGCGTCGTTGCTCTTCCCCGACATCCATTCGCTCTCCGACAACGGACGCATCGTGGTCTGGATGATATTCGCTTTCGCGCTGAGCATAGTGCTCTCGCGCCCAGCGTACAGCCTGTGGCTCTCGCTCGACTACTGGCTCGAGCCCTGGCGCGCAGAACGCAGTTGATTTTGGTGTGTCAGGGCACGGTTGAACCGTGCCGTAAGCGTCGCTGTCTGGCTCGGCTTTAGCCGCTGGGGCTCGGCTGATGATTCAGCCCGACGAAATAGAGTTTTTTTTCGATTCTCATGACCATGTTCTCCGATCGCACCACCTGGAACCTCACCGCCAATCACCTCAGCGAAGCCCTGGCGCAACATCGCGCCGCAAACAAGCCGCTGCTCGATCTCACCGTCTCGAACCCCACCGAGTGCGGCTTCGCGCACGATCCGTCCATCCTTTCCGCGCTCGCCAATCCGCGAGCGCTCACCTATTCGCCCGATCCGCGGCGGGCTCGAATTCGCGCGCCGGGCCGTCGCGGCCTACTACGCCTCCCGCGGCGCCGAAGTCTCTCCCGGCGACATCTTCCTCACCACCAGCACCAGCGAAGCCTATTCCTTCGCCTTCCGCCTGCTCTGCAATCCCGGCGACGAAATTCTGATTCCCGCGCCGAGCTATCCGCTCTTCGACTACCTCGCCGAGCTCCACGACGTGAAACTCTTCCGCTATCCCCTCCTCTACGACCACGGCTGGCAAATCGATTTCCCCGAGCTCGAGTGGGCCCTAACCGAGCGCACCCGCGCGCTGATCGTCGTCAACCCCAACAATCCCACCGGCCATTTCTGCAAGCCGGCGGAAATCGCGCGCCTGAACGATATCTGCGCGCAGCGTTCTCTGGCGCTCATCGCCGACGAAGTGTTCCTCGATTTCGCGCTCGCTCCAGTCGCAGCCGCCGACTCCAGCTTCGGCTTGGGCACCGCCCGCGCCTCCAGCCTCGCGGCCAACGCCGCCGCGCTCACCTTCACCCTCAGCGGCATCTCGAAAATATGCGGCCTGCCGCAGATGAAGGCCGCATGGCTAGCCGTCTCCGGCCCCGCCGAACTGAAGCGCGCCGCCAGCGAGCGCCTGGAGGTCATCGCTGACACCTTCCTCTCGATGAACGCGCCGGTGCAGCTAGCGCTGCCGTCATTCCTCGAGCTGCGTGCAGATTTTCAGCAGCGGGTGATCTCGCGCCTCCGTGCCAATCTAGCCGAGCTCGATCACCAGCTAGCCGCGCAGCAATCCTGCTCGCGCCTGGAATGCGAGGGCGGCTGGTACGCCGTCCTGCGCGTCCCGGCCACGCAACCCGACGAGCAGCTAGCGATCGCGTTGCTCGAGTCGCGCGATGTTTACGTTCACCCCGGCCATTTCTTCGATTTCCGCCGCGACGGATTTTTGGTGGTGAGCCTGCTGACGCCCGAGCGCGAATTCGCCGAAGCGATTTCACGCGTCCTCTCGTTTTTTGCCGCCGCGTAGTACTTTTTTCAACTGCGTTTTTGTGGCGATTAGAAACGATGACGGTGGTTTGTTTTGTTGGGGTTACGGGCATTTCTAATCGCCTTTGTGTGGCGATTAGATTCTCGGTTTTTGCGGTTGGAGGATGGTCTTGCGGGTTCGGAGCTGGGGGATGGAGGTTCGAAGTGGACGGCGCGGATTGATTGTTGGAATGGGCGTTCGGAATTGAGGACTGGAGATTCGCTTCCATTTCGCGGCTGGCTTGGTAGAGGTCTCTTAGTCTTATCGGCGGATTGGGGGCGTAGACGAAGGGGCGCTTGGTGATTATGGATTCGCGTGGGGGATCTTCCCATAGGCCGTCGTCGTTGATGTGGCTGTAGATGCGGGCGGCGCTGAGAACGGATTGGGCGTTGACGCGTACGCATTGGTTTTGTTCGAGGATGGGCTCTAGAGCCTGGCGCAGATTGCGGCGGCGCTGCATGTCGAGGCCGAGGGCGCGGGCGTGGCGGTAGAGGTAGGAGCGATCGTGGAGATCGTATTTGACTACGATGTAGTCGGGACGAATCCAGTGGATGAATTCGTCTTCGATGAAATCGCGGTCGGGGTGGTGGCAGATGGAGCATTTGCGGGAGTGGCGTTCGAGGGCGGAGGCGAGTTCAGATTCGATTTGAGGGATTGTGGCGGGGTGGAGTTGCGGGGGTTGAATTGCGGGGAGTGTGGATTCGGGTGGTGGCTCGGCGGGTGAGGAGCGGCGGGGAGAGCTTCGCTTTTTGCTCATTGGTGTTATCTCACATTTTTAAATTTTGTACCGAGCCGTTACCTAGTTACACCTGTGGCGACTGCTGTTGCGGCGGGGCGGTGATCAGACCGCCCTTGCTGCTTCGCGGCTCGCGTACACAGCCTGAGCACGGTAGCATGGATTGGCAAGTTAGTCAAGGAGAAGAAAAGGCAAACACGGGGCCGAAGACCCCACCCTTTCAGACGGCGGAAGGATGGGGCACCCGAAATGTAGAGGCCTCGGAAAGGGCTGTGCCACCCGCCTAATTGACCAATTCCACGAAGTGGAGGGATTGCATTGCAGACTCAAGCTTCTGCAGTTCATTCGGATCTGCGCTCAGCATTTGAAAGGTGAGAATGAACCCGTTCGTCCTGGTGGCGTAATGCGTGATGTGAATTTCGCTTTCATTCACCCGGAATATTGAAGCGAACTTTACAAACTCCCGTCCCGCAACCTCGATCTTCACCGGGGTGCCGACTGGGTTCATGGGAACCCCGAGAGTCCTGACCGCGGAACCAATGGCGCTTGCCAAATCTAACACCGATAGAGAATCCGATAGCTTTCGCGCGTCCGTCGCTATTACTTCCAAAAGCTCAGTTCGTAAGGCTTGCCCACCCGATGCTCCGCGCATCACAAAAAGAAGGGGGATGGTTTGCTTGCGGGAAGCCGCGATCACGTCGGGAGAGACCGGATCACCCGTTTGGATAAGCGCAGCGCCGAGAGACATGGCCGCGCGTGACTGCTCCTGATCCATGACCATCCACCCTTTTGGGAAATCGATTGTGAAACCGAAGAACTGATTGGTGTAGGCGTTGCCGGAGACCGAGCCGTCTTCTGGATGGGGACCCGGACCGGGATTTGGGTCGGACGCGGTGGCATCGCCGGTTGCGGCAGCCGCAGCCAGCGGATTGTCTGGCGCGAGCCGAACGGCTTCCTGAAACTGCTTCATAGCCTCATCGTGGTGACCCTGGGCGCGCAGAACGACGCCCAGGTAGTAGTGTGCTTCTCCATCATCAGACTTTCTCGAAAGGTAAGCGGTCAGTTCTTGCGCGGCTGCAGAGAGTTCGCCGGTGTGCGTCAGGCAGTTGCCGAGAGCGGCGTGAAGAGTAGAGACTTCGGGAGTGCGAGAGACAGCTTCGCGCAGTATGGGGATCGCTTCCCTACACTGTCCGTCGCGCGTCAGGGCCATGGAGAGAATCACTAATGCAGCCTTGTGCTTCGGGTAGATTCGAAGGGCTTCGCGCGCCTCGGAAATTGCTTCGGCTTCCTGCAACTCTGCGACAAGGGCGGCGGAAAGCGTTAGATGGGCTTCAGCGTCGTCCGGCCAGAGTTCGAGCGAGCGACGTGCGTGAATTTCGGCGTCGTGATTGCGTTGCAGGAGCATTAAATCTGCCGCGAGGGCGAAATGAAGAGTCGCGGAGTCGGGGGCGAGGAGCAACGCTTGCTCATATTTCTCGGCGGCATCGGCATGCTGGCCTGCGGTCAGTTCTTGAACCGCACTTAAAACCAGCCGATACGCCTGCTCTCTGTCGGACGAGAGTTTGGCAGCGGGCTTCGGCTTGATGCTTTTGATGATGTCGATCGAATCCATTGAAAGATGCAGGCGCGCGAGCGCGTCGAGAAAAACACGGTCTGGAACAAATTCGATTCCCCGTACCCGGACTTGGTCAAGTTCGTAGCGGGAATCCCACGGAGATGCGAGAAAGGCAAGTAGTTCGAGGCGATCGAAGGGAGATTGAGAATTTTCCGAGGCCTGTTCCCACGATGCTACTTGCGCGGGCGACGAGGATTGTGCATGCGAACCCAAAGTGGAAAGAGCGCACGCACAAAGCACCGAGACGAGGCACGTGGGATATCGGTGATTCATTGAAGCAGCATAACGATTGAGTTAGCTTAACATTATTGGTAGATGCGGGCCAGACGAGGAAAAGGGACACCTCCTGAGTCGGAGTGCCGAGACTGCTGGCGGAGGTGAAAAACGGCAAAGGGATAGAAGCCGGGCCGAACGGATCACTGCGTTTAGATTTTTGCTGGATTTTGGGGGTAGAAGAATAGCGTGGCGATTGTGCCTGCGGCGTAGATGGCGATGGCTTGCTTTAGCGAGACGCTGGTTACTAGCAGCGCGAAGCCCATTAGGCTTACGGCTTCGGCGAGAATCAGCGTGAACTGCAGGCCTTTGCGCCATTTGGCTAGGGCGCTGGCGTCGGCGGCGTTGGTTTGCAGGGCTTGGCCGCCGGGGCGGACTAGTTTGATGTAGAGGTAGAAGGCGGCGCACAGAGTTACTAGGGCGATGATTAGAATAACCAGGGCTAGGCGGGCCATAGCGTTTGCGGCGGAGCCGGTTGGAGGTTGGGAGCGTTGGATTAGGCGCCAGGCTACGGCTGCATAGAGCAACTCGGAGAAGAGGAGGAAGATCCAGATGGTGCGCGCCCAACGCAGGATGGTTGGGATGGTATTAGGGAGTTCGCGCATGGGATTCGGGCGCGATTTTGCATCACGCAGGTGGGGGACGCAAGGGCGGCGGGGATTAGGTTGGGCGGCAGGATGAGAGACAATTTCAAATTTGAAATTTCAGATTTGAGAAACGATGCAGAACAGAGCGGATTCCTCCTGCGTCGGAATGACGGCGAAAGAATAATGAATCGACGAGCGCAGAAAAACCCAAGGCCAATGCGGGCAGGTGGTTAATCCCCGCCCCTACGTTCGGATTAAGTTCAAGTACGTTTTGGGATTTTGTTGGAAGCCTGGGAACACGGTGGAGAGATCCTTGTTGCCTACGTGCTTGGTTAGGATTTCGCTTAGGACTGTTCGGTAGTCTGTGGTTACTGCCAGGTCGCGGCCTTCGTATAGGTGGTCTTCGGTCAGGCCTGGCCATTTTGTGTAGACCTTGCCGCCTTTTACTGCGCCGCCTACTACGAACATGCAGTTGGCGTGGCCGTGGTCGGTGCCGCGGTTGCCGTTTTCGTGGGCGGTGCGGCCGAATTCGGACATGCTTACGAAGACTACGTCTTGCATGCGGTCGCCCATGTCCTGGTGGAATGCCGCGATTCCCTGCCCCAGGTCGCGGAGGAGATTGCTTAGCTGGCCTTGCACGCCGCCTTCGTTTACGTGATGGTCCCAGCCGCCGCTATCCAGGAAGGCTACTTCCAGACCTACGTCCGCTTTGAATAGCTCGGCGATTTCCTGGAGGCTTTGGCCGAAGCGATTTTTGGGTATTGAGCGCCGTTTTCTGGTTGATAGGCGTCGGGATTGATTTTCTTTAGTTGATCGATGGCCTCGAAAGTTTCCTGGCCTACCCCGTGAAGGGCTTGGTCCACAGTTTGCGCGTACATTGCTTCGAAGCCGCCTTCGGTGCTTTTTGCGGGCCGAACATTTTGAATTGCTTTAGATCGGGGATTGCCACGGCTGGGGCCGCGCCTTGCAGCGTGCGCGGTAGATACGGGCCGAAGGCTACGGCGCGGAATGGGGACGGCTTTTCTTCGGGGTTGGATTGCAGCGTGCGATTCAGCCAGCCGTCATCGGTGCTTTTCAGGCCGGGCGTGCCGGACTCCATGAAGTCTTGGGCGTCGAAGTGGTTGGCGTGGGATCGGGGGAGCCTACCGCTTGGACGATGGCTAGTTGGCCGCTGTGGAAGAGAGGCTCGAGCGGTTGCAGGCTTGGGTGGAGGCCGAAGAAGCCGTCTAGGTCGATTGCCGCTTCTTGGCCGCCGCGCTTGGGTTCGGGAATGGCAATGGTCGGGCGCATTTGGTAGTAGCTGCGCTCGCCGAAGGGGACGACTACGTTGAGGCCG
>CAVVLE010000028.1:0-7767 GCA_963748865.1 uncultured Acidobacteriota bacterium
TCCTTTCGAGATTAATGTCGCCTATGCCGAAACTCTGTGCGCGCTTTGTCTTTTCCGTCCGTAGGGGCGCCGCTTGCTGCGCCCGCCAGCGTAAGAACGGCCACAACTCTACCCATTCACCCTCGCCAAAATCGATGAGCGCCATTATTGTCTTCCATTATCAATTATTCGCCGAGCGCGCTCACCAACTCCCAATCAGCGCCCCCGTGGCAAACACAATCGCCCCGCCGAACGCCACCTGCATCGCTGCCGAAAATGTTGGCGTCTCCATGTAGCGGTGCCGAATCCAGGTAATCACGCCCAATTCCACCACCACGACGCATATGGCCACTCCAGTCGCCAAGGTGAAATGCGGAATCAAATAAGGCAGCGTATGCCCGATGCCTCCGAGCGCAGTCATCAATCCGCAAATAATTCCGCGCAAGAGCGGCGCCCCACGCCCTGTCAAGCTGCCATCATCCGAAAGCGCCTCCGCAAATCCCATGCTGATTCCCGCGCCCACTGAAGCCGCCAGCCCCACCACAAAAGCGTCCCGAGTACTCCGCGTGGCAAAAGCCGCGGCAAACACTGGCGCCAACGTAGAAACCGAGCCATCCATCAATCCAGCCAGTCCCGGCTGCACGAATTGCAGCACAAACCGCCGGCGCCGCGTCTCTTCTTCCGACAGCCGCACGTCCGGCTGCAGCTTCTTTTTCTCCAGTTCCGCGGCGCGGTACTGATGCGAGCGCTCCTCCGCCGCCAGGTCATTCAACAACTGCCGGATGCTGGCATCCCCCGCGCGGCTCGCCGATTTTTCGTAAAATCGGCGCGTCTCTTCCTCCATCAAGCTCACTTGCGCGCGAATTTTGTCAATGCGCATCGGCCGCGCCAGCCAGATCGGGCTGCGGTGCAGGAAGCCTTGCACGTCGTGCCGCCGGATCAACGGAATGTGCTCGCCGAATTTCGCGCGATACATCTCGATCAACCGCCGCCGGTGCCCGGCCTCTTCCTCGCGCATGCCGTCGAATACCTCCGCCGATCCAGGATAGTTCTCGCGCAACCCTTCCGCGTAATCGGCGTAAATGCGCTCGTCGTCTTCCTCCAAAGAGATTGCCAGCGCCAAAATTTCCTGCTCGCTCAGTTCGTCAAATCGCTTCATAGCCAGCCTCTTTCGCTAAGCGAATCACAACGCAACTCCCGAAGCTATCAGGAATCCCTCCGTCGCCGCAACGCAAGAGCCAACCATTCATCTCGTCGTAACATTCATCCGCCGCACCTCCGGGTCCTGTTCCACGCGCGCCCACGCCGGCGCCAATTCCCGCTACAATGGGCCCATGCTCCCGCGTCCACCCTTTACGCAAGCCCTCCGCGACGCCCTGCACTGCCGCTGCCCGCACTGCCACGAAGGCCGCATCTTCGTCCGCTGGCCCAACAAACTCCTCCCGAAATGCTCGGTCTGCGGCCTCTCCTATTTCCGCGAATCCGGCTACTACGTTGGCGGCATGATTTTCACCTACATCCTCACCGCCGCGCTGCTGGTGCTGGCGTATTTCGCGTCGTTGCTTTTCCCCGACATCCATTCGCTCTCCGACAACGGACGCATCGTCATCTGGATGATTTTCGCGTTCGCGCTGAGTATAGTGCTCTCGCGCCCAGCGTACAGCCTGTGGCTCTCGCTCGACTACTGGCTCGAGCCCTGGCGCGCAGAACGCAGTTGATTTTGGTGTGTCAGGGCACGGTTTGAACCGTGCCGTAAGCGTCGCTGTCTGGCTCGGCTTTAGCCGCTGGGGCTCGGGCTGATGATTCAGCCCGACGAAATAGAGTTTTTTTTTCCGACTCTCATGACCATGTTCTCCGATCGCACCAACTGGAACCTCACCGCCAATCGCCTCAGCGAAGCTTTGGCGCAACATCGCGCCGCAGGCAAGCTGCTGCTCGATCTCAGCGCCTCGAATCCCACCGAGTGCGGCTTCGCTCACGATCCGTCCATCCTTTCCGCGCTCGCCAATCCGCGAGCGCTCACCTACTCGCCCGATCCGCGCGGGCTCGAATTCGCGCGCCGGGCCGTCGCGGCCTACTACGCCTCCCGCGGCGTCAACGTCTCCCCCGGCGACATCTTCCTCACCACCAGCACCAGCGAAGCCTATTCCTTCGCCTTCCGCCTGCTCTGCAATCCCGGCGACGAAATTCTGATTCCCGCGCCGAGCTATCCGCTCTTCGACTACCTCGCCGAGCTCCACGACGTGAAGCTCTTCCGCTATCCCCTCCTCTACGACCACAGCTGGCAGCTCGATTTCCGCGAGCTCGAGTGGGCCCTAACCGAGCGCACTCGCGCGTTGATCGTCGTCAATCCCAACAATCCCACCGGCCATTTCTGCAAGCCGGCGGAAATCGCGCGCCTGAACGATATCTGCGCGCAGCGTTCTCTGGCGCTCATCGCCGACGAAGTGTTCCTCGATTTCGCGCTCGCTCCAGCCGCAGGCGCCGGCGCCAGCTTCGGCTCGGGCACCGCCCACGCCTCCAGCTTCGCGGCCAACGCCGTCGCGCTCACCTTCACCTTCAGCGGCATCTCGAAAATATGCGGCCTGCCGCAGATGAAAGCTGCCTGGCTAGCGATATCCGGCCCGAGCGACCTGAAACGCGATGCCATCGCGCGCCTCGACGTCATCGCCGACACCTTCCTCTCGATGAACGCCCCGGTGCAGCTAGCGCTGCCGTCATTCCTCGAGCTGCGCGCAGATTTTCAGCTGCGCGTGATGCTCGCGCCTCCGCGCCAATCTAGCCGAGCTCGACCGCCAGCTAGCCGCGCAGCAATCCTGCTCGCGCCTGGAATGCGAGGGCGGCTGGTACGCCGTCCTGCGCGTCCCGGCCACGCAACCCGACGAGCAGCTAGCGATCGCGTTGCTCGAGTCGCGCGACGTGTACGTCCATCCCGGCCATTTCTTCGATTTCCGCCACGACGGATTCTTGGTGGTGAGCCTGCTGACGCCCGAGCGCGAATTCGCCGAGGCAATTTCGCGCGTCCTCTCGTTTTTTGCCGCCGCGTAGTACTTTTTTCAACTGCGTTTTTGTGGCGATTAGAAACGATCCCGGTGGTTTGTTTTGTTGGAGTTACGGGCATTTCTAATCGCCTTTGTGTGGCGATTAGATTCTCGGTTTTTGCGGCTGGAGGATGGTCTTGCGGACTCGGGGCTGGGGGATCGAGGTTGGAAGTGGAGGGCGCGGATTGATTGTTGGAATGGGCGTTCGGAATTGTGGATTGGAGATTTGCTTCCATTTCGCGGCTGGCTTGGTAGAGATCTCGCAGTCTTATTGGCGGATTGGGGGCGTAAACGAAGGGGCGCTTGGTGATTATGGATTCGCGCGGCGGGTCTTGCCATTGGCCGTCGTCGTTGATGTGGCTGTAGATGCGGGCGGCGCTGAGTACGGATTGGGCGTTGACGCGTACGCATTGGTTTTGTTCGAGGATGGGCTCGAGGGCCTGGCGCAGATTGCGGCGGCGTTGCATGTCGAGGCCGAGGGCGCGGGCGTGGCGGTATAAGTAGGAGCGATCGTGAAGATCGTATTTGACTACGATGTAGTCGGGACGAATCCAGTGGATGAATTCGTCTTCGATGAAATCGCGGTCGGGGTGGTGGCAGATTTGGCATTTGCGGGAGTGGCGTTCCAGGGCGGAGGCGAGTTCGGATTCGATTTGAGGGATTGTGGCGGGGTGGAGTTGCTGGGGTTGAGGTTCGGGGGTGGTTGCGAGGATTGATGATTCAGCAGGTGGCTCGGCGGGAGAGGCTCCTTTGCGGGGAGCGCTTCGCTTTTTGCTCATTGGTGTTATCTCACATTTTTAGATTTTGTACGGAGCCGTTACCTAGTTACACCTGTGGCGACTGCTGTTGCGGCGGGGCGGTGATCAGACCGCCCTTGCTGCTTCGCGGCTCGCGTACACAGCCTGAGCACGGTAGCATGGATTGGCGAGTTAGTCAAGGAGAAGAAAAAGCAAACACGGGGCCGAAGACCCCACCCTTCCAGACGGCGGAAGGATGGGGCACCCGAAATGTAGAGGCCTCGGAAAGGGCTGTGCCACCCGCCTAATTGACCAATTCCACGAAGTGGAGGGATTGCATTGCAGACTCAAGCTTCTGCAGTTCATTCGGATCTGCGCTCAGCATTTGAAAGGTGAGAATGAACCCGTTCGTCCTGGTGGCGTAATGCGTGATGTGAATTTCGCTTTCATTCACCCGGAATATTGAAGCGAACTTTACAAACTCCCGTCCCGCAACCTCGATCTTCACCGGGGTGCCGACTGGGTTCATGGGAACCCCGAGAGTCCTGACCGCGGAACCAATGGCGCTTGCCAGATCTAACACCGATAGAGAATCCGATAGCTTTCGCGCGTCCGTCGCTATTACTTCCAAAAGCTCAGTCCGTAAGGCTTGCCCACCCGATGCTCCGCGCATCACAAAAAGAAGGGGGATGGTTTGCTTGCGGGAAGCCGCGATCACGTCGGGAGAGACCGGATCACCCGTTTGGATAAGCGCAGCGCCGAGAGACATGGCCGCGCGTGACTGCTCCTGATCCATGACCATCCACCCTTTTGGGAAATCGATTGTGAAACCGAAGAACTGATTGGTGTAGGCGTTGCCGGAGACCGAGCCGTCTTCTGGATGGGGACCCGGACCGGGATTTGGGTCGGACGCGGTGGCATCGCCGGTTGCGGCAGCCGCAGCCAGCGGATTGTCTGGCGCGAGCCGAACGGCTTCCTGAAACTGCTTCATAGCCTCATCGTGGTGACCCTGGGCGCGCAGAACGACGCCCAGGTAGTAGTGTGCTTCTCCATCATCAGACTTTCTCGAAAGGTAAGCGGTCAGTTCTTGCGCGGCTGCAGAGAGTTCGCCGGTGTGCGTCAGGCAGTTGCCGAGAGCGGCGTGAAGAGTAGGGACCTCGGGAGTGCGAGAGACAGCTTCGCGCAGTATGGGGATCGCCTCCCTACACTGTCCGTCGCGCGTCAGGGCCATGGAGAGAATCACCAATGCAGCCTTGTGCTTCGGGTAGATTCGAAGGGCTTCGCGCGCCTCGGAAATTGCTTCGGCTTCCTGCAACTCTGCGACAAGGGCGGCGGAAAGCGTTAGATGGGCTTCAGCGTCGTCCGGCCAGAGTTCGAGCGAGCGACGTGCGTGAATTTCGGCGTCGTGATTGCGTTGCAGGAGCATTAAATCTGCCGCGAGGGCGAAATGAAGAGTCGCGGAGTCGGGGGCGAGGAGCAACGCTTGCTCATATTTCTCGGCGGCATCGGCATGCTGGCCTGCGGTCAGTTCTTGAACCGCACTTAAAACCAGCCGATACGCCTGCTCTCTGTCGGACGAGAGTTTGGCAGCGGGCTTCGGCTTGATGCTTTTGATGATGTCGATCGAATCCATTGAAAGATGCAGGCGCGCGAGCGCGTCGAGAAAAACACGGTCTGGAACAAATTCGATTCCTCGTACCCGGACTTGGTCAAGTTCGTAGCGGGAATCCCACGGAGATGCGAGAAAGGCAAGTAGTTCGAGGCGATCGAAGGGAGATTGAGAATTTCCCGAGGCCTGTTCCCACGATGCTACTTGCGCGGGCGACGAGGATTGTGCATGCGAACCCAAAGTGGAAAGAGCGCACGCACAAAGCACCGAGACGAGGCACGTTGGATATCGGTGATTCATTGAAGCAGCATAACGATTGAGTTAGCTTAACATTATTGGTAGATGCGGGCCAGACGAGGAAAAGGGACACCTCCTGGGTCGGAGTGCCGAGACTGCTGGCGGAGGCGAAAAACGGCAAAGGGATAGAAGCCGGGCCGAACGGATCACTGCGTTTAGATTTTTGCTGGATTTTGGGGGTAGAAGAATAGCGTGGCGATTGTGCCTGCGGCGTAGATGGCGATGGCTTGCTTTAGAGAGACGCTGGTTACTAGCAGCGCGAAGCCCATTAGGCTTACGGCTTCGGCGAGAATCAGCGTGAACTGCAGGCCTTTGCGCCATTTGGCTAGGGCGCTGCCGTCGGCGGCGTTGGTTTGCAGGGCTTGGCCGCCGGGGCGGACTAGTTTGATGTAGAGGTAGAAGGCGGCGTAGAGAGTTATTAGGGCGATGATTAGAAACACCAGGGCTAGGCGGGCCATGGCGTTTGCGGCGGAGCCGGTGGGAGGCTGGGAGCGTTGGATTAGGCGCCAGGCTACGGCCGCGTAGAACAGCTCGGAGAAGAGGAGGAAGATCCAGATGGTGCGCGCCCAACGCAGGATGGTTGGGATGGTGTTAGGGAGTTCGCGCATGGGATTCGGGCGCGATTTTGCATCACGCAGGTGGGGGACGCAAGGGCGGGGATTAGGTTGGGCGGCAGGATGAGAGACAATTTCAAATTTGAAATTTCAGATTTGAGAAACGATGCAGAACAGAGCGGATTCCTCCTGCGTCGGAATGACGGCGAAAGAATAATGGATCGACGAGCGCAGAAAAACCCAAGGCCAATGCGGGCGGGTGGTTAACCCCCGCCCCTACGTTCGGATCAAGTTCAAGTACGTTTTTGGATTTTGTTGGAAGCCTGGGAACACAGTGGACAGGTCTTTGTTGCCGATGTGCTTGGTCAGGATCTCGCTCAACACTGTGCGGTAGTCTGTGGTTACTGCGAGGTCGCGGCCTTCGTATAGGTGGCCTTCGGCCAGGCCTGGCCATTTTGTGTAGACCTTGCCACCCTTTACTGCGCCTCCCATTACGAACATGCAGTTGGCGTGGCCGTGGTCGGTGCCGCGGTTACCGTTTTCGTGGGCGGTGCGGCCGAATTCGGACATGCTTACGAAGACTACGTCTTGCATGCGGTCGCCCATGTCTTGGTGGAATGCCGCGATTCCCTGCCCCAGGTCGCGGAGGAGATTGCTTAGCTGGCCTTGCACGCCGCCTTCGTTTACGTGATGGTCCCAGCCGCCGCTATCCAGGAAGGCGACTTCCAGACCTACATCGGCTTTGAATAGTTCTGCGATTTCTTGCAAGCTTTGGCCGAAGCGATTTTTCGGGTATTGAGCGCCGTTTTCTGGTTGATAGGCGTCGGGATTGATTTTTTTCAATTGATCTATGGCTTCGAATGTTTCCTGGCCTACCCCGTGCAGGGCTTGGTCCACCGTTTGCGCGTACATTGCCTCAAAGCCGCCTTCGGTGGTTTGTTGCGGGCCGAACATTTTGAATTGTTTTAGATCGGGGATGGCTACGGCTGGGGCGGCGCCTTGCAGCGTGCGTGGCAAATAGGGGCCGAAGGCTACGGCGCGGAAGGGGCTGGGCTTTTCTTCTGGGATCGATTGCAACGTGCGATTTAGCCAGCCGTCGTCGGTGCTTTTTATACCGGGCGTGCCGGATTCCATGAAATCCTGGGCGTCGAAGTGGCTTCTGGTGGGATCTGGGGAGCCTACCGCTTGAACGATGGCTAGTTGACCGCTGTGAAAGAGAGGCTCTAGCGGTTGCAGGCTTGGATGCAGGCCGAAGAAGCCGTCTAGATCGATTGCTGCTTCTTGGCCGCCTCGTCGTGGTTCGGGGATCGCTATGGTTGGGCGCATTTGGTAGTCGGCACGCTCGCCGAAGGGGACGACTAGGTTACGGCCCCGTCCATTTACGCCTCTCTGGAATGGATTACCATTTTCTTTTTGCCGCTCGTTGTGCTGGCGGCTATGGCTTCTTGTAGGAAGGCCGGCATGGCGCTTAGGCCTACTAGGCTTATGGCGCCGTTTTTAGGAAGACGCGACGAGTTAGTCAGGGCGTTGGATGGCTCCCGACGATGCGG
>CAVVLE010000029.1:0-10124 GCA_963748865.1 uncultured Acidobacteriota bacterium
GGTTTGCGCGTTTACCAGGCACTGAAAATATCTCAGATAGGCCGGGGCTCCGCAGCGCGGAGCGGCGCGTTGACTTATCGGACGGCGCAGCATAAGATTCGCGCCCGAATGCCCGATTCTTCGCCACTCTCCGGGCGAACGATTTCCCATTACCGAATCGTCGAGAAGTTGGGCGGCGGCGGGATGGGTGTCGTCTATAAGGCCGAAGATACCGATCTTGGGCGCTTCGTTGCGCTGAAATTCTTGCCTGACGACATGGCCAAGGACCACGCCGCGCTGGAACGGTTCAAGCGTGAAGCGCGCGCGGCGTCTGCTCTCGATCACCCAAACATTTGCACGATCTACGAGATCAGTGAACAAAGCGGCCAGCCCTTCATTGCCATGCAGTTCTTGGAGGGCGAGACCCTAAAGCATCGAATCTCTGGCAAAGCTTTGCCGATCGACGAGACATTGGAGTTGGCAATCGAAATAGCGGACGCCCTGGACGCGGCGCACTCTGCGGGCATCGTTCATCGGGATATAAAGCCAGCCAACATCTTCGTCACCAAGCGTGGCCACGCCAAAGTTCTCGATTTCGGCCTGGCTAAGACACTGTCTCCCGCTTCATCGCAGTCCGTTACCGCAACGCAGGGCACCGCTGGAGGTATTTCGCCCGAGAACCTCACCAGTCCCGGCAGCACGATCGGCACGGTGGCGTACATGAGCCCCGAGCAAGTGCGCGCGAAGGAACTCGACGGGCGCAGCGACCTATTCAGCTTCGGTGTGGTGCTGTACGAAATGGCCACAGGCACCCCGCCTTTCCGGGGTGAATCCACCGGAATCATCTTCGACGCAATCATGAACCGCCCCGCCGTTCCTCCCATAAGGCTGAATCCTGATATCTCTCCAGAGCTGGAGCGCATCATCAATAAGGGGCTGGAAAAAGACCGCGACCTCCGTTACCAGCACGCCTCGGAAATGCGCGCCGACTTGAAGCGGCTGAAGCGCGAAACCACATCGGGCGCGCTCAGCGGGACGGTCGCGGTGCAAACGGCATCTTCGTCCGCGGTCCAACCTGCGGCACAAGATTCCGGCACGCGTGTTTCTGCCGTTGCGCAGACTCTTCCGTTGCATGCATCGGAAAGTTCCGTTGTCGCCGCGGCCAAGCAGCACAAGAGCGCGCTCGCCGGCATTATCGTCGTCGCGCTCGTGCTCATTGCTGGCGCGGGCTACGGGCTCTATTCGCTTCTGGGTAAAAAGCCGGTCGCCCTTCCGTTCCAAACTTTCGCTGCCTCGCAAGTCACAAACTCCGGGAGAGCTCTGCGCGCCGCGATCTCACCGGACGGAAAATACGTCGTCAGTGTGATTGACGATAAGGGAAGATCGAGTTTGTGGCTCCGGAACGTCGCTACCAGCAGCGACACGCAGGTTCTCGCTCCCGATCCTGATGCTATCCAAAGCCCGGCCTTTTCTATTGACGCGAATTATATTTTTTATCGAAAGGCGGCGGACGCCTCACAGAACTCATGGAACGTTTACCGGATGCCAGTGCTCGGTGGTTCGCCGCAGCGTTTGGTTGGCGACGTTGACGCCGGTCCAACTTTCTCTCCCGACGGCAAGCGCATGGCCTATATGCGGGGCAACGATCCGGACCCGGGTAAGTTCCGCATTCTCTCAGCCAATCTGGACGGTACCGATGAGAAAATTCTTCTGATTGCTCCGCTTCCGATTCCGGACTCACTCTCGTGGTCCCCCGACGGGAAAAGCATCGCCTATATTTCTTACGCCGACAGCAAAGCACCGGGACAGATCAGTGTGCTCGACATCACCAGCAGCAAAGACACTCCTCTGACGGCGTTTCCCGACAGGAGCTTCCTTGATCTCGCCTGGGTCCCGGACGGCCGGGGCCTCCTTGTGAACTACCGGGAACGCACGTCGGGCTCGACCAACAGGCAAATCGGTTTCGTTTCCTATCCCGATGGCCGCTTCCAACCCGTGACAAACGACATCCACGGGTATCGAATGCTGAGCATATCTGCCGACGGCAAGGCCATGGTTTCCATTCAACAACAGCGCTCGGATTCAGTTCACGTGCAACCTATGGGGGGCAACGGATCTCCACTTCAAATCGCCGGCCTTCCGAATCAAGCAACTGTTAGCGGTGTTGACTGGGACGGCCGCGGGAACTTAATCGTCACGACTACGACCTCGATGCTGCGGCTGTCACCTGACGGGAGCCAGCAGACGAGTCTGCTTTCCGACCCCAGCGCGAGCATGTCCTGGACTTCCGTGTGCCACAACGGTGGCCCGATTCTGATTATGTGGAATCTACGGGAAGGAAAGACCACCACAAATATCTGGCGAGTGGACGCTGACGGATCGCATCCCAAACAGCTTACGAACGGCAAGGATGAAGAGACGCCGCTCTGCTCGCCGGACGGAAAGTGGGCCTATTATTTCGACAATTCCACCACCCGTATAATGAGAGTACCCATCGACGGCGGAACCCCCGAACTCGTGGAGGGCAGTGCAGTTTCAAGCGGATTCGTGCAAGGAGGCGTGAACTTCTCTCCCGATGGTAAGTGGATGCCGGAGATTGCGTCCTTGGCGGATGCCGCCACGCAAACGGTCACGACCAAGGTGGCGCTCATAGATGTGAACGCTAATTCCTTGGCATCCACGAAGTTTCTGATCCCGCGTCCCGAGATCAAGTTCCCCATCGCCTTTACGCCCGATGGCAAAGCCGTGGCGTACAACATTGTTGAGAACGGCGTCGGCAACATCTGGGCGCAGCCGCTGGATGGCTCGCCCGGCCATCGGCTGACGAACTTCACTTCGGACAGCGTCCGCGATTTCCATTTTTCGCCCGATGGCAAGTCGCTCGCCGTCGCTCGGCAGCATACGGTTTCCGACGTCGTTCTCCTCCGCGACACCAGCGCATCACCGCGCTGACATAGACCGAGGTTCCAGCGTTAAGGGCCAGGTGGCTACCTCACGCTCTGGAAAGACCTTGACATCCCCATCCTGACAGAAGCCACGGCGGAATACGCCAAGCTGCGCTAGTTCCGAGCCAGCGTAGAAGGAAAGGTTTGGGGAACCTCCCCGGGCTGTCAGTGGACGATCGCATTACCGGACATTTGCCGTACCAGGTCTCAAATGCGCCATTAGTTCGTACGATTACTCACGCTGTAAATCCCGGCTGCTGCTTCTCTTATCATTGAGAGGGTTTGAAGACGAACTGGTTTGCCCTTGATTGCGTTGGAGACTGGTGCTTGGCTTGGCTCTGATTCTCTCATCCGGGTGTATCACTTTTCCCCGCTCTGTAACCTAACCCGCCGGTTCGTTGACTTGGCGGCAAGCCCGCCCTAACATTCTCGCCGGTGCAAGATTCCCGCCCCATTTCCGGCGAGACCATCTCCCACTATCGTGTGCTCGAACTCATCGGTGGCGGCGGCATGGGTGTGGTTTACAAGGCCGAAGACACGCGCCTGCACCGCCTCGTTGCCCTCAAATTTCTCCCCGATGAAGTAGCGCGAAATCTGGGCGCTCTCGAGCGCTTTCGCCGCGAGGCCGAAGCCGCGTCGGCCCTGAATCATCCCAATATCTGCACAATTTATGACATCGGCGAAGAAAACGGCCGCGCTTTCATCGCCATGGAGTTCCTCGAGGGGAAAACCCTCAAACAATTGATGGAAGGCCGCCCGCTCGAGCTCGATTCGTTGCTCGATCTGGCCACGCAGATCACCGATGCGCTCGAGGCGGCCCACGCCAAAGGCATCATCCACCGCGACATCAAGCCGGCGAATATTTTCGTTACCACGCGAGGGCACGCCAAATTGCTCGATTTCGGCTTGGCGAAACAAATGTCCCGCCCCGCGGATTTGGGAAACACCGCGGCGAAACACGAGGACCCCAAGTGGGGGCAGGAACAATTGACGGAATCCGGCATCGCCATCGGCACACTTCCGTATATGTCGCCGGAGCAGGCGCTGGGCAGGGAACTCGACGCGCGGACCGACCTTTTTTCGTTTGGCGTTGCGCTCTACGAGATGGCTACCGGAAAGCGGCCCTTCTACGGAGAAACCACTGCCGCGATGCTCGATTCCATTCTGCACAAAGTGCCGGTCGAGCCTGTGCGCCTGAATCACGAGGTTCCCGCAAAGCTGGAAGAGATCATCAATAAGGCCTTGGAGAAAGATCCCAAGCTGCGCTACCAGCACGCCGCGGACATGCGTTCCGATTTGCAGCGCTTGAAGCGCGATACCGTGGCGATGAGCATTTCAGCGACCACCAGAGCTGCCAACGAGTCACGTGCGTTCGCTACAGCCACGCGCGTCCAAGGTCCGCAGCTTCGCCGATGGATGCTCATTGCGGCGATCGTAATACTCGTCTCTGGCGCGGCGGCTGCCGCGGTGTATTTGCTGCGCGGCCGCGGAAGCGCAATCGATTCGCTGGCCATCATGCCCTTCGAAAATACTGGCGGGAACACAGATACCGAATATCTCAGTGACGGTATCACCGAGAGTCTGATCAACAGCGCCTCCGAGCTGCCACATCTCAAAGTTATCGCCCGCAGTTCCGTTTTCCGCTACAAAGGCCGCGAAATTGATCCCAGTGCCGTCAGCCGCGAATTGTCGGCGCGCGCCATCCTCACCGGGCGCGTCCTCGAACGCGGCGATACATTGTCCGTCAGCGCCGAATTAATGGACGCCTCGAATGACCGCCACATCTGGGGTGCGCAATACAACGAAAAGATGGCCAATCTCCTGGACATTCAGGAGAGCATTTCCCGGGAAATCATGGCCAATCTCCGCACCCACCTCGAAGGGGAAGAGGAGAAGCGCGTCTCGAAGCACTACACAGATAATGTCGAGGCCTATCAGCTGTATCTGAAAGGGCGCTACAGCACCGAGCAGTTCACGCAAGAGAGCGTGAATAAGGGCATCGACTATTTTCAGCAGGCGATCGCCAAGGATCCGAACTACGCGTTGGCTTACGCCGGTATTGCCGAAGCGTATTTCGAAGTCTCGAGCCAGTACGTCGCGCCCGGCGAGGCCATGCCCAAACTGAAAGAAGCGGCGTCCAAGGCCCTCAGCCTCGATGATTCCCTCGCCGAAGCTCACACGTTGATGGGCATCGCCGACGCCGTTTACGACCACGATTATTCCGCCGCCGAGCGCGAATTCCGCCGCGGGACCGAATTCAATCCCGGATCGCCTTTTGTCCACGAGTGGTACGCCTATGTCCTGACGGGCATGGGCCGGAACGATGATGCACTCACCGAATTGAAGCGCGCGGAAGAGCTCGACCCGCTCTCCGATACCGTCGGCGTCGTTTACGGCTTGAATTACGTCTTCTCGGATCGGTTCGATCGCGCCATCGAACAATCGCGCAAGATGATTCAGGCGGACCCAAACTTCTGGTTCGGGCATTTCTTCCTTGGCTGGGCGCTCGCGCGCACGGGAAAGTATGACGAAGCAATTTCCTCCCTGAACGAAGCGGTTCGCCTCGGCGCAAGTCCCTACGCGCAGGGTTACCTCGGTTATGCCTACGCCATGTCGGGGAAAACCGCCAAGGCTCGCGAAGTGCTGGCACAAATGGAGGAATCTGCGAAAAAATCCTACGTGCCGCTTTATCAAATCGCGATTGTTTATGTGGGACTAGGAGAGAAAGAAAAAGCGCTCCAATTGCTACAGAAATCGTTCGACGATCACGAAGAAATCATGACTTTCCTGAAGGTGGACTCCACCTGGGCCAGCCTGCGCCCCGACCCGCGCTTCCAATCTCTCCTGCATCGCGCCGCTTTGCAGTAGCTCACGATCCCGCAATCGCACCGGTAGCGCCGGCCTCCGTGCCGGCATCCGGCGACCGCACTCGCATCATCGGCAACCATCACCGCCGGACGAAAACCTAAGATTCCACCCGCAGTCTTTCTGCCGACGTTCTTCCCGGGCGGCATCCTCCACCGAATCACTTATACGTTGCTCGCAAATACTCCGCCGTCTGCCGGTCAAAATCTGTGTAATTCACCTGCAAAGCCTCGCGCAACGCCTCTTCCACCGAATTTGCCGACGCCAGATCACCCAGCAGTCGGACGATCGCGAAAGCCCCCGATCGCGCCATGACTGATTCCACGGCAGCGAGAGACCACGCGTAGGCATAGGCAGCCGTCGCCGCGGAAAACGAATTCCACGGGCCTTCCAGTCGCTTGAGCGACAGGAATGAGCCTTTGTCATACGCTGCAACCAGCGCCTGTGAGTAATTCGCGCTTCTGCGTCCTTCTTCCCATTGCGCGAGCCCTTCGTTCAACCACGTCGGGCAGCGCCCTAGCGTCATCTGCCGGACGAAGCTGTGGGTCAGTTCGTGTTTGAGCACGCGCGAGAGATCGTCAGTGACCGAATCCAGCCCCTGCACCGGCACGCGAATCCGCCCGTCGTTGATCGCGCCCGACCAACTCGGCGCCCGCGTGATGTCTCGAAAACTCTGTTGCGTATAAAGAATGACGCCAATTGATTCCGGCGGCGCGAAATGCAAATCATTCTGCAGGCTGCGGTAATCGTCCTCGAGCGTGCGCAGAATGTCGTTCGCCAGTTGCGGCGTGGCGCTGCCTTGATAGTGCAGCGCGAAGTGGCTCGAGCCGCTTTCACGCGAGCCCGACTCCACCTCTTTGTCGCGTTCCGCTTTCTCGAGCAATTCCGCGATGGCCGGGCTGGGCGCCAGCCGCTGCGCCGTCTTCCATTCGCGAATGGCGTCGTCTAGTTGGCTCAGGCCGTAATAAGCCCATCCGGAAAGCTGCGCCACCGCCGCGGAATTGGGAGAAATTTTGCGCGCCTGCGCCAGGTAGTCGAGCGCCTCCGAATATTCGCTGCGCACCAGATGCACATTCGCGGTGCCCAGCAGGATGACGAAAGAGATCTGCGGCTGCTTGGCGACGTAGGACAGCGCCTCGCGATAGTGCTCGAGCGCCTCACCACTATCCGAATGCTCCAGTTCAAAATCCGCCGCGGCGATGTGCGCGTACGCCGCGCGCGTCATGGCTGCGGCCGCGCCTCCGCGCGCCGCTTGCTCGTATTCGGTGATTTTGCTGCCGTCGAGCAGTTCGTCGTGTACCACCGAGGCTGCCACTTGCGAATAGTCGCCCGTCTTCTCTGCCGGCGCGGCCACGAACGGCACGCGCACCGCCGGCCGCGTCTTCACCACGCTCCCGGCATTCAGCTCTTCAGCGGCGGGAACCGCGTTCGCCGGCATGGCGATATCGCCCGAGCGCCGATCGGAGCGCTCCAAGCCGTCGCAGGCCACATAGCCGAGCCGCACTTGCCCCGGCAAGCTGACGCTGCACCATTTCTCCGGGCCGTTTTTGAGCTCCAGCCCCAGCACCAGCGCATCGCCCTTCTTCAGCGTGGCCACCACGTCGCTGGATTGGCGCGCCTCCGAGTGCACCGCCAGCGAATTGGCGCGCACCACCGCGTTTGGCGCGAGTGGAGCGTTCTGCGCCCGGCAAATCGCCGGTTGCGCCGGCCAGCCGCTCGCGGCAACCAGAACAATCGCTAATAAAAAATATTTTCGGACGCTGCGTTTAAGCTGTGCGTTCCAAGAGTGCCGCTTCATGTCCTTGATGTTAACGCGGATTGTATTTCCTGTACTCGGCGGCTTTTTCGCTGGCTTCGTGCTGCAACACGATGAAGCGATTCGAAAATTTCCGCGCCGGCTCCCAATCGGCGATCAACTGCTTGCGATCCTCCTGAAGCTTGGCAAGATCCTGCGGGGAAAGCTGCGATTGCGTAAGCACCGCTGCGTCCTGCGAGCGAATGGCCGAAAGCTTCTGGCTGAAGTCCTCCATGGCCTTCCACAGATCGGTCCACACACCGAACATCCGATTGTCCCAATCGTCGCGGCCGTGGAAAGGAACATCGTCGTCGCGCAGATAGAGCTTGGAGATCTGGGTTTTGGTCTGCATGCGGTTATTGCCCACCTGCGCGAGCACGTAGTTTTGCAGGCTGGCAAGCTGCTTGGCGGTCATCGGGTCTTTCGGCAGGAAGGTTTGCGCCATGTTGTAGTCGCCCTGCGTCCCTGCCGGCAAATCTTCGCCGGCGGGCGAGGAGAAATCGTCGTCGGTGTAAACGTGTTTGGCGTGCTTCTTTTCCGGCGCCGATCCGGGCGCCGGCGTTTGCGTCGCCGGCGAAGCCGCTTCTGGCGCCGTTGCATTCGTATTCGATTGCGCCGCAGCCGCAGGACCCAGCAGCAAGCAGACAGCCAGTGCAAGTGGAAGATGAGCGTTCATGTTGTCCTCGAAGTTAGCGCGTAGTGCCGTTAATCCGTACCTCAAGCCTACTTCACGCCACCCCCGCGGCTCCGGTCGAACTTCCACCGTCATTTCCAATCCGTCACCGCTTTCGCCCATCCGAACGGTCCGTCGATCTGCCGCTGCCAGCTGCGAACTTGACGGGCGCTTTTCTAACCGAAACACCGTACGATTAGAATTTGTCGTAAGTTGTTGAAAACACTCACCGGCGGTCCGTTCTAACGGCTTTGCACAGCAACCCTATCCTGCACAAAAACTAGCTAGGCTGCACAAAAAACCCAACTAAATCGGCTTCGCTTGGCACTCGTGGAGCGATTCATTAATATCGGCGTCGGAATGATTTTCAGATTCGACCGTATCGCAACATTCCAAACATGTAGAATATATTTTCCCGTTTCGATCCTCTACGCGGCGAAAACGATCTTCTGTAGGAACTACCTTTATCGTCTTGGAGAGAAATTCTTTTAACTTCTCGACAATAAAGGGGACATACTGCCCCTTTGGTTGCTGATCTTTGTCGTAACACAAAAATGCCTGTGCAAATATCGGCTCAGGAGATTCGGGATTCTCTACGTGAGCGAATAATCGCCACCCCTTGCGAGTTCTACTTTTGTCTCCTCGCGGCGCAAAATCCCATTTCCAAATTTTATTGTGATAATCAGGAAAGTCCGGCATAGGCTGACAGACCCAACCGGATAGCCTATGATCTCGGATTACTTTGCCTTGAAGTTCCTTTAATCCTGATTTGAGATCGGCGGAATTTGCATCACCCAAGATGCAAAATTTCGGATTGTCTACATCCAGTTTGCATTTCGCCAAGCAATGTTCTCTCTACGACCATGTTTCCTCTATTTCATGGCCCTATTTCATGGCGAATTGCTCCACTGCTGTCACTAGCAAAGCCGAGCCTGTCTTATCTTGGGTCAAATGAAGAGATTCTGACAATGAATCAAAATGTTCAACCTGTTCTGCTAACTTAGCTATCGGCAAAAATATTTTTAATTTTGTGGGCCAGTTGCCCATAAAATCTAAAAACATCTCCTCATCTTCTACAAGCTTATCTAACCAGCATGCAACACGTTGAATTTGACTCGACGAAGCATTCGAGAAATTAATTCCTACTGCTTGAGAAAGCAGTTTATCCTGATAGTCCGTTATCTTGCGCAATTTCAAAACCAACTTAACGAACTGCACGGAAAATACCGCAAGTTCTAGAGCCAGCCTTCTTAAACTTCGTTCTGAATTTAGGAGGGAATTTTGAGTTATGATCGCAGTACGATTCTTAACGTCATCGATCATCGAAATTAGTCGAGCATCGACTAACGGATTGGTCGATGTGGCCATCGCGCTCCCCTTATCAGACTATACCACCTAATCTTATAATCTGCCGCACATCTAATTCCTATATCTTCAATAAGTTACATGCAGCAGTCTGGGTGGCGCGGAGGCGGTTGCCTCGCGCCGGACTTCGGACTGGCGGAAGATTTTCGCCTGGGCGTTGATCTGGCGTCAATAGAGCGTTGGGTACATTTTGCACTAGTACCGCGGAGCGGCGGCGCGGTTGATTTTTGGGGGAAAGGCACCGGCTGGCAGCCCTTCCTCCGTCAGGACAAGCCGGCGTTACGGGCTTCAATTGTGCAGTTGGCATTGCCAATTCGTCACTTCAGTTCGAGCCGTAACTATAAGAGCATGCGCGGCTGTGTGAGGCGCACAAGGACAGTGCGCCTCAACCATAAAATCAAAGGATGCATAAGCTTAAGGAAGGCTTGGGAGTCATCCTCTGTGCGGCCGTTTGCGTTGCGATTTCGGCGTGCTCGGGTGGTGCTTCGAATACAGCGAGTCG
>CAVVLE010000030.1:0-9356 GCA_963748865.1 uncultured Acidobacteriota bacterium
ACAGAATCCAGAAGAACCAGCCGTTCGCATTATCGGAGAAGCCTGCGTCACGGCTGCGCCCCTTGCGTTTTGACTCCCCCTGGCGCGCCTCCCGGAACAGATCTCCCCGGCGGCGATGGCTTGCCGCTTTGGGGCGCTGCGCCACGGAAGCGCGACTTTTCCATGACTAGCCTTACGATGGTCTCACTTCGATTCCCCCGCGCATCGAAAACCGTCAGCGTCGCTCTGGCGCGCCCGCCGTTGCGATAGTTCTCCGGAATCGCTCCGTCCCCAACACCCAGCAGGAATCCCTCAAGACGATCGCCCGGGAAAAGTCTGCCCTTTGGTCCGAGGCGATTATTCAAAACCTCACCCGCAGCAAAGCCGTGCGGCCCCTCGTCCGGCCACACATAGATATTCCGAGTCGGCCTGCCGCGCCTGCAGGGCTCGAGCCAGCCAAATCGCTCTTCCTCCCAAGGCAGTTTGAGTCGGTACGCATGTGGCGAGATGATTCGCTCCGAATTATTGCGGAGGCCGACGAATAAGCAGTAGCCAGCCCCGCCCCGATAGAGTTCGATGATCCGCCCAGGGCCCAACCCGTATAGCGAAAGCCCTCGGCCGGCGGCGGTCGCTGCCCGGACTACTTCTTCGTCTAGCGGAATGCCGGCAGCGCGCAACTGCGAAATAATTGCCAAGTCATCTTGCCTACCGCGGGTGCACATTCTACTCCTCCTCAACCCGGCCGCTGCCAGCCGCGAGCAGATTTCGCGAGCCATTCGGCAGCGGCACAGGTATTCTTGCCAATGCACATTCAAATCCGCATTCTGGTCTTTGATCAAACATGCACAACGTGCACGACATACACGTACTGCGCCACGCGCACGATTACCGTGAACTCGTCGCGGCACTGCCGTTGTTTGCGGGTCCGGAGTCGAAAGCGCTCTGGCTCGCCTCTGAAAAGATCTCCGCACAAAGGGCGCACTGCGCGATGCCCTCCTGTACGGCCGCCACGTCGTACTCACGCGCAAGTTCGTGAATCCGTCGGCGCACACGGTCGTCCAGATAGATCGCGAAACCCCGATTATCGCGCTTCGGTGTAAACCCTAGCTGCCTGACAATCGCCCCAATTGTCTCGGGCTCGAAGGATACCGCTACACCGCGCCACTTCAGGATAGCGATGGCTTTCTGGGCGATCTCTCCAATGTAAACTTTCGCTGTTGCGTCGAAATGTGTAAAGGAAAGCAGCGATTCGACCGTAACGCAGGGCGGGTCGCGCCAACGCTCCGCCCGAGCTTGTTGTGCTGAACATCGGAGCAGAGGTGCGAGCTCAGCCTGCAGCTCCGGGGCATCGACAATACTGGCGCCGAGCACGCGCGCGAGGATGCGAAGCCGTGATTCAAGCTCGGGGACATCGAAACGCGATTCGCATACCTTGGCAAGATTCCGACAACGATACTCCTCCATCCAAGGTTGGATCTTTTCGGTGATTTCGCGCTGGGCGTTGGCATCGAGGATCGGTAATCGCCCGCGAAAGGGCGGAACGTGAATTTGAAGTGCGGTGCCGTGAAGTTTGCCGTCATCGAGCACCAGCCCGCGATAAACTGCTTTCGCGCAGTATAGGTCAATGAGGCCGCCCTGCCAGGAGATGAGGGCACCACGATCATTTGAAGCAGCTAGCAAACTGCGGGCCGAGCGACTCGCCGACTCATCGCTGATCAAGAGGGTAAGCTGCAAATTCAGCGGCAGACAGCAGAGAGCGGGACGCGTGACTTCAGCAAGACGCAGCGGATGACGCACCATACAGCCAATTAGTCGCAAAAGCAGGGTGGCTTCGGGCTTTGGTCCCGCGATGACCAAGAACGGAGCGGTTGGCGAGCAGTCCGGGAACCAAGTTGAAAAAATAAAGTATGCGGCCGGGAGCGCAACCTCCTCGCGGAACCCATGGTTCGAGAATGGCTCTCGAACTGCCTTGAAAAGATCGGCCGTCGATCCGAAATCAGCGCACGCTGACGGCAACGTGATACCGCGTAAAATTGACGGCTCGATTTGCGCCGGCAAATAAACGTGGCCGCCAGTCTCGAGGCGGGGTGCGACGATACGGTTTTCACCGTCGAATGACAAGAGAGTGAGGCGGCCGTCGGATGGTTGGTGTAACAGCTCAATCCCTCCGCCGCCTGGGAACCACACGCCCATTGTTCGTACGCTAGAAGTGCCATCCCTCCCACTGTCACAACCATCTGATTTCCGTGTGTCCCCGCTCTTTGTTTTCATATAGCTCCCCGGCATCTTTACGTTGGCCGCGGAGCCAAAAAAAGAGGCGCCGGTAGCCAACTGCGTCCCAGCGTCCTCTCAATTTCTAATAAGAACTCAACGACCGGCGCCTTACGTTGCCAGTCAACGCACATTATAGCACGCCTCTAACCAAAACAGCGCGCCCTTATGCTTCGGCGTTCGCAGAAGCCTCGAAGCGAATAGTTTCCCGTCCGGACACTTCGAGGCAATCCGCGCGACCTGCGCTACAACGAGCGCCGAGCGCTTACTGCTGCGGCGTTTGCACATTTGCCGGCGGCTGATTCGGCGCTGGTTGCGCTTCTTGATCTTTCCAATGCGGCGGCCGCAGCGTGAACTTCACGCCCTGTATGGCGTTCTCGTCCACGGTGCGTTGCAGATCCAGTTCATCAAGATCGATGGCGTTTGCACCGCCGTAAGTCGTCACGTAATGCAGCCGGTTGTTCTCCAGCCAGTAATCCGTCACGCCATAGCTCGAGCCATCTTTCAGATACAGAACGGTAACATCAGGCCCCGGCGTGGGTGCTGGGGCCCCGGGCGGCGCTACAGCGTCGTCCTCAGACGGCTCGCCGTAGGGTCCCATATCATTCGTATCGGTGTAGACGTTGCCGGTGAAGTTGTAATAGCTCCCTGCGGGGTAATATCCGTATCCCGGATAGAAATATCCATAACCGCAGGGATCGTATGGATAGCCGAAGCCGTAGCCGTAATCAAAGCCGAATCCGAAGCAATCAGCGAAATATGCGCCAGGGAAAAACCCAAAAGGAAAGAAACCGCCGAAGAAGATCCGCCGGTGATGAAAGCCAGAAGTTGGGTGCGTCCTGATGACGCGCGCCGGATGATCCACCAGCGATACAGCTGGGATCGGACGGCGACTCACGGCGGTTGAATTACCTCGCGGCGAAATACCACCGCCGCGCGCAAAGAACGTCCCGGCCGGCGCATGTTGCGACGTCATCACATCGCTACGCGGCAACAAATTTGTCGTAAGGAAGTAGGACTTCTCGCTGCCACTGCCATTTGCTGGGCCTTCTTCCCAAAGATAGCCGCGCATACCTAGGTTCTTCGGAGTTTCAGGTCCGACGCGGTTGCTCGTATAACCGGGCGTGGCCTCCCATACATAACCGGGTTGAGCAACGTGAACGGGTTCAGAAGGTCGTGAGTTTGCGCCTCGATTTCTGGTCGGCGCATAGCCAGCGGGCCTGCTTTCGCTAGAACGGGCACCCGCCTGGCCGCTTGGTCCGTGAGCCGTAGGAGCGTGAGCGCTGCTTGGACGCGATCCGCCCGAGGGATGAGCTCCGCCGGAGGGATGGGCCCCTCCGCCACCAGAATGCCCGCCTCCCCCACCGCCGGCGTGACCACCGCCTCCGCCACCACCGTGCTGAAAGGCCAGCGCAGGAGTTGAACCGGCAAGGAGAAGCACCGCGAGGAGTTTGGCCGCGTCCCGGAAGGCGCGCTTGATGATGCGCCTCGCTGTGGAGGTTTTCTGGCCCCTAGAAGGCCGAACTTGCACGAAGAGCGCCATGAGCGACTCCCTCCGGGGACGCGTTCGATTCTATACCATTGGACGTTGGGGAGCGCAACAGAGTTGCGCGTTTCAGCAGAACGGCCTCACGGAAAAAATTTTCTGTGTAATTGAATTATGGCCGGCTGTATGACGTCGCGGTCGCTTCGCTGAAACCCGAATCTAGGTACCCGTAGCCCTGGATTTGCGCACTTTTGCGAATAATGCGGCCCCTGACAGCATGGATGCTAGACTCGCGGTCTGGGCGTTGGTCATGCCGAAGAAACTGCGCGGATTGATTCGAATGAACTCGACCAAGAAACGCGCCGCGCCGGTACAGATCAGATAGGCGGCAAAAACGGCTCCCGGGGCAAGCGCCGCGGCGCTTGAGCCGTCAATCCGGCCTGCCCCGGAACCGCGGGCCTTAGCGCCCTGCCCCTTAGTGTCGCCTCCGCTCGCCTTGATCGGCGTCGTAGCCTGTTTTGCGCCTAGCCGCCACAGAATCCACGAAATCAGAACTGCTCCCAAAAATTCATAGATTGGCGTCGGATGCACGCGCTGCGTCGTCGGTACAACACCATTCGGAAACGCCATGGCCCACGGAAGACTCGACGGGATTCCATAATCTCCGTCCCCGGAGAGCAGGCACCCAATTCGCCCTATGCCATAGCCAAGAGCCGCTGCGGGCGATGCTGCGTCAAATAACGTAAGTAGTGGAATGCGGTATCGGTATCCCAGGTAAATGAACGCCAGCAGGCCGGCAATTAGTCCGCCGAACCAGGCAAAGCCGTAGCTGGTAAACAGCTGCCCGACCGGATCGGCGAACAGGTCGCGCGGCGTCTCCAATACGTGATAAAGCTTGGCGCCTACCATTCCGGCAAGCGATGGTATGGCCACAAGAGTCTCGGCCTCAACTTCGATGCCCCGGCGCTTCAGGTCGGCGGCCATCACGAAGAAAGCGCAAATCATCGCCGTGGCTACCATTAAGCCAAACGTGGGCAGAGTGATCGGGCCGAGATGAAGGAACGGTATCATCGCAGCCTGAGTATAGCTTAGCGTGAAGGTTTATCGCGGGTTGTACGCGCAACGGCCTCGAACTTCGAGGCCTCCGAATGCGTACTTAAGGCTGGAGGAGCGCCAAGCATGAATGCTTTGATTCAAGACCTGCGCTGCGGCTTGCGAATGTTCTGGAAGGCACCGGGATTTACGGCGGTGATTGTTTTCACCTTGGCGCTGGGCATTGGCGCGAATACCGCGATCTTCTCGGTAATCAACTGCGTGTTACTGAAGCCGCTTCCCTTTTCCGCCCCTCAGCAAATCGTCTCGTTATTCGAGACGGAATCGGCACGAGGACAGTTCCCCATCACCGGACAGGATTTTCTCGACTGGCGTCACGACAATTCGACTTTCGTGGATATGAGCGTGTTCACCCAGCGACAGCCGGCAAATGCCAGCGGCGCGGGCGAACCAGAGGAAATTGACACCGCACAAGTGCAGGCGAATTTCTTTTTGCTGCTGGGCGTGCAGCCTCAGCTGGGGAGGACCTTCGCAACCGGCGAAGATACGCAGGCCAACCAGCACGTGGCGATACTGAGCGACGCTTTCTGGCGCACGCATTTCGGCGGTTCTCGTGATGCCCTGGGCAAGAGTATCGTGCTGGACGGCGAATCATACACGGTGATCGGCGTCATGCCGGCTTGGTACCGGGCGCCGGCCAAAGGCGACGTGTGGGTGCCCATCGATATGGCGCCCAAGAAGTTAGGGCCGCGCGGAGAGCATTATTTGTGGGCGATCGGCAGATTGAAGCCGGGAGTAACGTTGGCGCAGGCACGCGCGGACTTGAAGACCGTGGCAGCACGCTACGAGAAGCAGTTCCCGAATACGAATAAAAATGTGTCGGCGATCGTGCTGCCGCTGCGCGAACAGCTCGTGGGCACGTCACGCACACAGCTATGGACGATGTTCGGTGCCGTGGCGCTGGTACTGCTAATTGCTTGCGCCAATGTCGCCAACTTGATGCTGGTGCGATCGGCGCAAAGGCAGCGTGAGATGGCCTTGCGTGGGGCCATCGGGGCTACGCGCGGGCGATTGATCCGGCAGCTGCTGACCGAGAGCGTGGTGGTATCCCTTGCTGGAGGACTTGTGGGCATCGGTTTCGCCTTCTTTGGAGTGGATTTGCTTCGCCAAGCCCAGGGTTTCAACGTGACTCAGCCGACGCCGGTCCGCATTGATACTGCCGCGCTTCTGTTCAGTTTGGCGGTAAGTATCGCAATTGGGCCGCTATTCGGACTGGCGCCGGCGTGGCAGATTTCGGAACTGAGCCTCAGCGACTGGCTGAAATCAAGAGGGGCCGGAGAGCTGGGGACGAGCAGGCGCGGGCGTTATCTGCGCGACTTGCTGGTCGCCGGTGAGATCGCCCTTTCGCTCTCGCTGCTTATCGGAGCCGGCCTGCTGCTGCGTACGTTTGCCAAGCTCCGGGCAGTGGATGTCGGCGTGCGCACGGATAAGGTTCTTACGGCGGAGATTAATTTGCCCTGGGCGAAGTACAACACGATAGACCGGCAGCAGCAATTCACGCAGCAATTTATCGACGCGCTGCGAAGTTCGCCCGGGATTGTTTCTGCGTCGATTTCGACCGCTATACCTCCGGAGACCGGCAGCAACGGCTACGTGAAAGTGGACGGCTTAACCATGGGCGAAATGGAAGGCCCGCTCGTCGCCTGGAATTACGTGTCACCCGACTATTTCCGCACCTTGGGCCTGGCCCTGCTGAAAGGGAGCACGTACACGGCGGAGGACTTCGAGCGTGCGCTGGAAAACGAACGAGCGTATTACGCGGTGAAAGACGACGAGGCTAAGCTGAGCGATCTGGAAAAGCACTTGGAACTCCCCATAGTCATTAACGAAGCGATGGCCAGAAGATTCTGGCCAGGCCAGGATCCAATCGGCAAAGGATTGCAGCGCAGCGGGCACCGGCGAGTTATCGGCGTTGTGGCGAGCGCCGTAGCCATTCTGCGCGAACAGCTACGGCGCATCGACGGTTCCATGGTGGCTTATCACGTGCGCACCATCCCGGAGCTGGTTGCCAGTGACATGAGCGATACGTCGTATCAAACTTCTCTGCTGGGCGCGATGGCAGCCCTGGCAATGCTGCTAGCCGCGGTGGGGACTTACGGCGTTATGGCCTATGCAGTCGGCCAGCGTACGAATGAAATCGGGGTTCGGATGGCGCTGGGCGCGCAGCGCGAGCACATTTTGGGAATCGTGCTGAAACAAGGAATGCTTCTCGTGGCCGCGGGAATTGGCGTCGGGCTGGTAGTCGCTTTCAGCGCCGCGCGCGTGATGCGCGAGATGCTATTCAATGTGGCGCCAACGGACGCGCTAACCTATGTAGGTGTTTCGCTGCTGCTTGCCGCCGTTGCCTTCGCAGCGTGCTACATTCCAGCCCGCCGCGCCATGAAGGTCGATCCGATGGAAGCACTGCGTTACGAATGAGCCGGGCTTGACTGACATAGGCGCTGCAGCGGTTCGCTAAACCCAGCCTTTACTTTTGAATAGCCGGTAACCAGAGACAGTCAGCGCGGCCAGTTGCACGAAGAGCAGCAGATCGGGTTCGGTGAAATTGAAGCAAGCCTTGCCCTGCTTGTGCGCCTTCAGCTCCGGAGATAATTCTTTCTCCATCTCAGGACACATGTAAAACGGAAACAGGTGAAAGCTTACGTAATTCTTCTGGATGATTACGGCGCCGAAATACATCGGCTTGCCTTTGTAAGTCGGCTCCAGCGAGACCACTTCATAATTCCCCGGCCAGTCCTTGGTAACGCGCAACTTGCCATCGAATTCGGCCAGAATCGTGCGCAGGGCCGCAAATGTCGCTAGCGAGCCGGGCGATGAGTCTTTCAGCGCCGGCGCTCGCGTGGATTTCCTGGGCGATGCGGCTTTCTTTCGAGCGGCAGGCTTTTTCGTCGCGTTCCGCTTAGTTTTCACGGCCGGAATTGTACCGCATCGTAGCGGGAATTCCAGCCGTGTTTGTGGTCTAGAGCATAACTGCGATTTAAATCCCGTTGAGCAATCACAAATGCTGATCCAGGAATTTCAACGTTCCTTGCCAGGATGTCACCCTGGCTCTCGCTGTAGCTTCCGGAGCGCCTCCAAACGCAAAGCGGAAACCGAACGTAGGAATTTTTGAAACGAGCGTCGTGGCCGGAGTGTGTGGCAGCCTAAGCGCGTGCCCCGATCCGGGATTCTTGATGTGGCGCACGGCGTATCCGAAGCTTGCGGCGGCGAGGCGGGCTTCGATCTCCTCCGCCATCGGCTCCGACGGCCAAATCAAATCGGCGCCCGCGGAGACCAGCAGAATCGGACCTTGAATTTTCTCCACTGGAATCCGCGCGCGTTCAACCGCTTGGCGGTGCTTCAGCGAGTCGCGATGAAGATTCACGAAGCGCACGGGCTTGCGGAAAGCGATCAGTTGAGCCGCAGTCCAAATGCGAAACCAACTCAAGTGATAGGGCACGAACGGCAAGGGCTCGCCGCGGTAGGTCCAGGACGAGCGGCGCCCGTCGCGCGACTGCGTCGTGGATTCGCCTCCTTCGGGTGGGCGTCCGGTGCCTTGCCACACGACATGGCCCGGCACAATCCCCACGATGGCCCTCAGCAATGGAATACGCGACGCCAGCAGAAGGGCCAGTTCCCCACCCCGCGACGTGCCATGTATCGCGAGGCGCCCAGCGTCAACTTCAGGCTGCCGGCCCAGCCAAGCGATGGCGCTTTCGAAATACTCGAGCGGAATGCTATTGAGTGACGCCGGAAGCGGATCGAAGCCGAAATAGGGCAGCGCCAAGGCCGCGTAGCCGTGCGCAGCGAGCGCGGCCGCAATCTCCCAATCGAGTCCACCGCCCGATCCGCCGATCGTGATGACGGTCGGAAGGCGGGCATTTGCGCGAGGGCCGACGCGTTTACTGGCTTCCGCAGGAGGCAGAAAAAGCAGTCCGGCGAGGCCATTCTCCTCAACCGTACGAATCACCGTGCCGGGCGCAACGAAGTGACGTTCGAGACGCGCCCGCGAAATGCGCCGCTGGCTCTCGCAGGACGCTTCGATCGTGATCTCGCTGGGTGTCAACTCCTTCTTTAAATACTGATCGAACTGGCCGGCATCGCCGGGATTGAGCGTCAGCGACCAAAACAAACCCATGGGATCCACGCCGCGATAAGATCCGGCTAGAGGAGCGTTCTTCCCCAGATCGAGGCTGCCGTCAGGCCCCGCAATGAAATCGGCCTGCGATTCCCAGCGACGTGCGGAATCGTCCAAAGTCCAAGCCAGAAGCCGCACGCGTCCGCCGGGCGGTGCGCCACAAACGCGAATGCGCACATCAGCGTCAACAAACGCCGGATTTGGCGCGATTGATACTTCCATCTCCCCCAAGGACATAGCAGCGGCCCCAAAACATAATACGATGCCGAAGAGGGAATGTCTGCGCCGACAGCTCCCATAGCGATGGCGCTACAGACGAAACCGAAGCGGTTAACGACCACGTTATTGCGAGTTGTCATGTCCGATTTTCGGGGCAAAGGCGCTGCTTCT
>CAVVLE010000031.1:0-8716 GCA_963748865.1 uncultured Acidobacteriota bacterium
CTGAAGCGCTGGGGCGAATACGGCTCCACTTCGAAGTTTGGTTTTCCTTGCAGAATCCAATCGCCCAAGATTTGCGCTGTCGCCGGTGCCAGCAATATGCCGTTGCGGTAATGGCCGGTGGCTAGCCAGAGGCTTTCGATTTCGCTTGGACCGATTAGCGGGAGATGATCGGGCGTGTCGGGGCGCAGGCCGGACCAGGATTCTTCGATGGCGACGTTCGCCAGCTCGGGCACCAGTTCGATTGCGGTGTTCAGGATTCCGGCGATTCCTGCTGCGGTCACATTTTTCTCGAAGCCGACGTGCTCGGTGGTGCTGCCGGCGACGAGCAGGCCATTGCCGCGCGGCACTACGTAACCATTGTGCGAGCGCAGCACGTGGTTCGGTATTGGGCGCGCGGGCCGCAGCGAGACCATCTGCCCGCGGACCGGCTGCGTCGGCGCGAATGCGGTCGCGCCGATTTGCGAGGAGAAGCAGCCGGCGGCCAAGACGATTTGCTTCGCGCTGAATTTTTCCGACTGCGATTCCACTCCAACGCATTGCGACTTTTCAATCAGCAGATTGCGAATTGCGACGCCTGCACGGATTTCTGCGCCTTGTGATTTCGCGGCTTGCAGGACCGCGGCTATAAGCGCGCGCGGCGCTACGGAACATTCGTTGGCGATCCGTGCGGCGCTGAATGCGGATTTTGTGAGCGCCGGCTCGATGGCGCGGGCTTCTTCCGGCGTGACGGCCTGCGTGTCCAGATTGTGAGAGCGATGCGTGGCGATGGTCTTATCGCGTTCGGCTTGTGCTGCTGGGCCGAGGAAAATTTCGAAGGCGCCGTCGCGGCGAAAGCCTGCGCTCATGCCAGAGGCTGCTTCGATGGCGCTGATGAATTCGGGGTACAGAGCGACGCTTTTCTTGGCCAATGGGACGAGCGCCACGTCGCCGGGCGATTCCGGCGCCGGGGAGAGCATGCCCGCGGCGGCCCAGGACGCTTCCAGGCCTGGTTGCTGGCGGTCGAGAGACGAGGACGCGTTGTTTCGCGGCGGCTAGTTTGTGGGCGAGCGAGAGACCGATGATTCCGCCGCCGATGATGATTACGTCTGAGGATGGCACGCGGATATTTTAGCAGGAAAGTTGTGGGGCATCTGCTTACACCGGAGCAGCGCAGCGATTTACGCCGAGATGAGTGCGCAACGCTGTGGCCGTTTTTACGCTGGCGGGAGGAGCAAGCCCCTCCCCTACGGCCGAAAAGCCGGAGCGTGCCCGGGATTTCAATAGAGCAATTTCAAATTTGAAATTTCAGATAGCCTGTTCACGTCGTAGGAAAAGCAAGAAAAACCGGACCGAAGTTTCCGCCGTTCCGGCGCCGAGATCCGTTCGGACCGCGCCGAAGCGCCCGATTTTCGCGCGGGCCTCGGTAAATGGGCGCAAAAATCGGGCTGCGCGGTCCTCAGGATGACAGCGTTCTTAAGCAGTTGCTGCACACGGCGGGGATTACAGCGTGCCCACTAGCTCCGCTGATAGGACTTGGGCTTTCTGGGAGAGATTTTGCGCGCGGGTCCAGTCTGCTGCTTGCATCGCTTCTTTCGCGCTTTCCACGAAGCCCTTGATTTTTTCGGCCATGTCTTTTTGCGTAGCGTTGAGCTGGTGCGAGGAGGCTTGCTGCAGATTGCGCTCGGCGGTATCGATGTTTTCTCTGATGCGATGCTCGTAGGCGGCTTGATCGGAGGGAGAAATTTCCGGCGAGATAGTCGGCGTGGCCGGCTTCGTGGCTGCGGGAGAATCGGCGGCCGGCTTGCGCGGCGTGGTGGGATGCGGCCGCTCGGGCGGAGGCGCGGGCAGCGTCTCAGGAATCATGGCCAGCGTCGTATCGGTTGGCTCCTGGCCCAGGATGTACGGGGGATCGAGCGGCTCAGCGGGCGCCGGAACCGGTGGAATAATCTTGGGTAGTTTCGCGTGAACTTTGTCTTTCGGGCATCCGGCGACGCAGAAGGAAAGCAGGCACGCGGCTACGAGCGCAATATTCCCGCACGAACGTCCGCGCGGACGCACTGACGCCGGCCGCGCAGAGGTGGATTGGAGCTGGGGTTCCATTCACACCTTACCTTGAGCAAAAGGAAGTCCGAGATCGCGCTCGCGCGTTACGGGCGTGTCAACGGTGCGGCCAAGAGGTAGCTCGATGGTGAAAGTCGTTCCCTGGCCGACTTCCGATTCGAATTCTATCGAACCGTTGTGGAGTTGTACAAACCGAAAAGTATTGGCCAGTCCGATGCCAGTACCTCCCGGGCGCGTGGTGAAAAAGAGCTGGAAGATTTTATTGCGATTTTCGGGGCTGATGCCTTTGCCTGAGTCGGTGACGGAAATTTTGGCGTTGTCCTCTTGCTGCTCGAGCTTGACGGTGAGCTGCCCGCCGGGGCTCATAGCGTCGCAGGCATTCAGGATGAGATTGAGCACGGCTTGATGAATCAGGCGGCGATCCATGCGCACCGGCGGAAAACGATCGGGAATTTGCTTGGCGAGAACAACGCCGGCGCGAGCGATGGCCGGGCGCGCGCTTTCGAGGACTTCGTTGAGCAGCGCCGGCAAATCGGATTCGCTGAGATCGATCTCCACCGGGCGCGTGAAATCGAGGAAAGTCTTCACCGCGCGATCGAGGCGATCGATTTCGTTGTCGAGCATCTTGGCGGCTTGCTGGCCCTCGGTGTCGCTGGGAATATTGCCTTTCAGCACTTCCAGCCAGACGCGCATGGAATTCAGCGGATTTTTCACTTCGTGCGCGACGCCGGCAGTGACGCGGCCGATGGCCGCCAGACGCTCGGAAACTTTCAGCTGGGAGCCGAGGCGTTCGTAGGATTCCAGATCGCGGAATGTGAGCAGCGTCCCCATCGGCTGGCCTTTCTCGCTGATCACCTGACATATAAGAGAGATGCGCCGCGGGCCGTCGGCGCTGTCCAGTTGCAACTCGGCTTCTTCCACTGGCTGCATGCGATCGCCATTCAGATGAAGAACATCGCGGACCAAATTGCCCTGCGGAAAAATTTCACCGGCGCGGCGGCCGAGAATCGTGGCGGGCTCGATGCCCAGAAATTTTTCGATGGAGGGGCTGATCAGCACGGCGCGGCCGTCGGCATTGAAGAGCATCAGGCCGTCTTCCAGGCCGGCCATGACGTGATTCAAATTTTCGCGCAGGGTGCTGAAGACTTCGCGGACATCGCGCAGCTGCTTGCCGATGTTGCTGATCTTGGTGCTGACTTGGCCGAGCTCGTCGGTCTGGTGCACGGGCTCGACGTCGAATTGGCCGGCGGAGATGCGATCCAATTGATCGGAAATGCGCGCCAGGGGAGCGAGCGCGATGCGTGCCAAGAGCGCGGCCAGCAGCGTGGCGAATAGTACCGCGCCCAACGCCACTTCGCCCGCCCCCACCAGGCCCTTGGAAATTTGGTCGCGCAGGAGGGCCGTAGACAGATCCACGCGAATCTCGCCGAAGGGCACGCCGCTCACGTCAAAAAGCTGCGTGACCTGATAAACCCGCGGCGGCCCGTAGAGCACGCGAATTTGTTCGATGAGATTGGCGCGGACAAGAAGCGAAGCATCGATTTTGCTAGGAATGGGATGGCCGCGCAGCGCGGGATCGCTGGAGACCAGCGCCCGGCCGGCCTGATCGGTGATGGTGATTTCGTAGATCGTGGGCGCGTAACCGAGCGCGGAATCGAGCAGGGAATTTAGCGCGCTGCTGCCGTCCAGGGCATTCTGTACGTACTCGCGCAAATCGGCGGGACTGTCGGAGTTGAGCGTATCGCCGCGCTCGGCGGCATCTTTCAGCGCGCGATTGCTGGCTACCAGCGTCTGGTTGGCGACGAACTTGGCGCGCTCGTGCGCGTCGCGGATCACTTCATTGGCCAGCCGCGCCACGAACAGCCACGAAACCAGCGCGACCACCACGAGCACCACCAGTGATGTGGTCAGCGTGAGTTTCGTTTTAAGACTGAGACGCATGCTGGCGATTCGTTTCGTACTCCTTCAGCTTGTTGTGCAGCGTTTTCAAGCTGATGCCGAGCAGCTCGGCGGCCCGCGTTTTGTTTTGGTTGGTGGCTGTCAGCGTTTGCAGGATCAGTTCGCGCTCCGCGGCTTCCACGGTAGTGCCCACCGGGAAGCGCAGGCCGGCAAGTTCCAAATTGTCGCCGGCGGGAGCGTGGCCGAAGTCTGAAGGCAGATGTTGCCGGCTGATAATGCCGCGCTCGGCGGCGATGGCGGCGCGCTCCAGAATGTTGCGCAGCTCGCGGATGTTGCCGGGCCAGGGATAGGATTTGAAAAGTTCGAGAACTTCTGTGCCCACGCCGGTGACCTGGCGGCTGTGCTTCTGATTGATGTCCTTCAGCAGATTTTCGATCAGCGCGGGCAAATCGTCTTTGTGATCGCGCAGCGGCGGCAAGTGAATGTGAAAAACATTCAGGCGAAAGAAAAGATCCTGGCGCAATTGGCCTTTGGCGACGGCGTGTTGCGGATCTTTGTTGGTGGCGGCGATCACGCGAACGTCCACGGGCGTTTCGGTTTTGCTACCGAGGCGGCGGACTTTGTGATCTTCGAGGACGCGCAGCAATTTGGCTTGCGTCGGCGCGGGCATTTCGCCGATTTCGTCGAGCAGCAGCGAGCCGCCGTCGGCTAATTCGAAGCAGCCGATGCGGCGCTCGGCGGCACCGGTGAACGCGCCGCGCTCGTGGCCGAAAATTTCGCTCTCCATCAGCGATTCGGGAATGGCCGAGCAATTGATGGCCACGAACGGCCGCTCGGCGCGCGGCGAAAGTTTGTGAATCGTGCGCGCGACGATTTCTTTGCCCGCGCCGGTTTCGCCGGTGATGAGAACCGAGGCGGTGGATGGCGCGGCCATCTCGATCTGGTGCATCACTTCCTGCATCGGCTTGGAGATGCCGATGAGCGCGCCCATTTTGCCGGTATCGCGCAGCTCGCGCGTGAGCGAGGCGACGGCGCGCTGATCGCGCAGCTTGCCGACGACGCGATCGAGCAGCGCCTTCAGCACCGGCGCCTTGAGCGGCTTCTCGATGTACCAAAACGCGCCGGCTTCGATGGCTTGCACCACGCGTTCGTCGCTGCCGCGCCCGGTGATGATGATCACGGGCACGCGCTGGATTTCTTCGCCCAGGCGCTGCAGCAGCTCGAGGCCGTTGATGCCGGGCAATTCGACGTCGGCGAGAATCACGCCCGGCTGAAATTCCGGGAATTTTTCGAGCGCATCTTCGCCCGTTCCCACGCCCAGCACATCGTAATTCCAGCGCCGCAGCAGCGCCTCATAGCCTTTGCGGGCGTTGTCCTCATCTTCGACGATGAGGATGCGCAAGGAATTGTTATTCTCGGCCATAGCTCAAAGCGAATGTAACAGCAGCAGCAAGGAAAGCCAAGCGAGGAGCGCGGGGCGTTCTCTCCTGTCTCGTTATTGGATCATATTCGCGTTTCGAGGTTTCCGAGACGGCGGCGAGGTGCAGTTTTTTTCTCGTTGTCCGTAGTCGAAACCCGGTGAGCCTTACTGGAGGCCGCCGAGCTGTATCTCGTCTTCGATGCGTCTAGGTGCTGGAATCGTGTCTCGAATGGCTGCTAAGGCTGTAGGCGTCGCAGCAACAAACCTGCAGGTATCAAAATACAGATTGGAAAACGCCAGGACCCTATCGCCTGGTTTGGTCCATCCCAGACCCATGTTCGGCAATGTTCGGAGATAGTCCCCGGGATACGGGACCATAGCCCTGCTCTTAACGGTATCCCATGATCTCGAAGAGCGTCCGCGCAAATCTTCAATGAATTTGTAGTGTGTCCAGATTTCATCTTCGGTTTGGCCCTCGTCGTTGACGCTCGTCTGATTCGATCCCTTGGACTCGAGAAGGGTAACGACGACATCAGTGAGGTATTTTACGCGCTCGGCCAAAATACGGTCAGGACACGGGTTGTTGCTTTTCAACCGCGCCAAAGTCGCGGCGTCGTTCGCGTTCTTGTCTTGCCAGAGAATTGGCGCGATCTGTTCTACGTGACGGCAACCCGACAGGCTCCAGAAGCAGCTTAGGTTCACTCGGAAGGCATGGGACGCCATCTCCGGCGACGCTTCCCGCGTAAACAAGACTGAAGCGTGCGCGTCGTCTCCAGTGACGCTGAATTCGGGATTCTCCTCCGCTGTGCTGGAGATTTCGAACGGATGATGATAAGGCTCCCATCGCGCATGGACACTTTTCACCGACAGAACGTTCCCGGCGGGCTCCGGAAATACGAGCACGTTGACGATGCCGTAACTCACACGGGAGACTTTTCCATTGAACAGGATGACCACCGCCGCGAATCCGATGTAGCGATAGCCGAGCAGATTCGCGGCACTGTAAATCCAACTTTTCGGGAACCCGCCTCGGGAGTATTCCACCCTCGAAAAGCGTCCGGCCAGATTTTCAAACGCCATCCATTCGCGCTCAGTCGAGATCTTGACGTAGCAAACTCCCTCGACGCCCTCATCCACGTCCCCTGTTTCGCGCATCCGTTGTACTTGCCGGTCCGAATGGCCGCGAACGAGATACGGGACCGTGCGCAGAACTTCATCTTCGCTCGTTTCGTCGATGCGCAGCTTTGAGAGCCCCTGAATCACCGCGTGCATCTTGCGCGTAAGCACGAACGTGCGGATGCGCACCGCCGCAGACGCAGCGAGCATCAGCGCGAATATTGCGAGATAGATGCGCCGCGCAATCCACCCCGTTAAAGCGCGCGCAACCCACACCGTCGCCGGAAAATGGTCACGGAGTGCCATGCTCTACATAAATTGACACCGCACGACGGCCCTTGTGCCTTTTCTCGCCGCAAAGTTCGATATCTGCGCGGTTCTGCAGCGCACTCCGCTGTTAATTTCGCCGCGAAGATTATCGATCATGCGGGGACGAGGCATTGGCCAGGGACGCAAGCGCGGTAACCCGGACGGATTTCCTGTCATTTTCGCCGACGGTGACCGCCTCCGCGTTTGATCCGAACTGCTTCACGAATTCGGGGTCCCTCGTATCTAAAGAATCGTCGACATTTAGCAGCGCTACCACGTGATAGCTGCCCGGAGTCACCCGCCGCATCGCGAAGTGCCCATACTGATCTGTGGACACCCGGTCGTAAAGCCAGGTGCGCTGATCGAGAGGTGGATCGGGTACGAGAAAAACTGCCGTTCCGGCCAAGAGCACACCGTTGCTGTCCGATACGGTTCCCTCGATGATAGCCAGCCCGAGGCTGTAAATGACCTCAACGTTGTAGGCGGAGCCAGCCGAGCCGATCGCGAGACTCTGGTCGGGAATTTCCTCGCCGCCGACGCGAACCGATTTCGTGTAGCAGTGGTCGCAACTCGAACTTATTTCCAAATCGTACTTGCCAGCCATGACTCCGCTAATCTGAAACGAGCCGTCGGCATTTGCCTCGGTACTCTCCTGCCTCGCAAACTGAGTCCGGTCTCGCGAGTAGATATTGACTTCAATATCTCGCGCTTTCTCCGCGCTTGTCTGCAAGATGATTTTCCCGCGGATTGTCGCGCCTCGCGTGATGACAATATTTACGGAATTCACGTCTGCGCCAGCAACTTCAACCGGCTCCGTTCCGAAGTAGTTGTTTCCACCGTCGCGCCACGCGGCGACGGCCGTGTAGCTGCCTTCGCTCACGTCGCGTATTTCAAAAAATCCGGTCTTCTCATCGGTGAAGGTGGAAAGCCTGTTATCGGTTAGGGAATCCGGATCAAGCGAAATCAGTCCGATCTCTATTCTTCCTGGCTGGTCGCCGGCGAGCGGATTGGTGACGCGGCCGCGGATCGTGTATAGACGCTCGCGAATCAGCGATACATCGATGTCCGAGATGTCGTTCCCTGCTTTCACTTCCAAAGTGTCGGCGCGGGTCGGGTCCGTGGTGCCACCGAAGTAGGTGTCGACATATCCTCCCACTGAAGCCAGAGTCGAATCGTCCATTTCAATACCGGCGACGAATGTGCGGCTTCTGGATTGTGCGAGGGCTAGAACTTTGTAGGTGCCCGGCCCGAGGTTGAAGACTCGATATTCTCCCAGGTCATTCGTTACCGACGAGCCGACGGCACCGTAGTTTACCTTGCCCTTGTACGTGATTCGCTCGACTACTTCTACGGAGGCGTTCTGAACCGGATCGCCGTCCTCATCCGTGACCTTCCCGGAGATAGCGGCACAGCGTTTCAGTCGGAAGGTCGCGTCTGTGATCTGCTGGCCGGGCTTGAGCGTGAAGATACTCGCTGAGCGTCCCGGCTCGCCCGCGTCATAGTATTCGCCAAGGTATCCGTCGCGGCGTGCGTCCAAGCGGTAGCTTGCGGGGAGAATTTCCGCCATCTCGAAGTGACCTGCTGCATCGCTCCAGGCCATGCGCGATTTCGCGAAGTCCTCGTCCTCTGCGATTAGCGTGACTCGCGCTTTGGGTAGGGGCTCCCCCGTGTCGGCGCGCAGAACGGTGCCCGAAATCAGGCAGAGCTGCTTGTCTCGATTTAAAGAGTTTGCGGGAGGCGCGGATTGCTGAGCGCGGGAAGCGGGCAGGAGTACGACTAGGACGGCGACAACCGCAGTCGTAATGGCCGCGGAACAGAGAAATCGCTGGGGCATGGGCGTTCTCGAACTGGAATATATTACTCCCATTTAAATAGTCCGCGGTAGTACCTCGGCGCGAGACCGCGGCGTGGCGACGCAGCGAGACAGAGACG
>CAVVLE010000032.1:0-12024 GCA_963748865.1 uncultured Acidobacteriota bacterium
CAACAGAGCCTTCGTTTGGCTATTCCCCGCGCCTCGCGCTACGACTATCACAGCTACCGCAAACACCACCGGCAACGCGGCCCGCAAAAGAATTCGTTTCGCCTGAAGTAGTCCCATGAGCATCCCTGTTTGCAAATCAAATTATGGGTCCGTAGAGCCTTTCGGGCCCTATTTCAAATTTTAAATTTGAGATTTGAAATTCTTCGCCGCCAACCTTCTCCAAAAATTCGCTCGCAGCCTACCACAACTATCGCACCCAATCGCCACCGCAGTACCACCTGTCCTCCCTGTCCTAAAAACCCATTGCGCCACCCCAAAGCCAAAGCTATCATTAAACTTTCGGAGGAATTCATGGAGTGGACCACACCAAGCTTCGAAGAAATCAACCTCAACTGCGAAATCAGCTCCTACGCCAACGCCGAACTCTAGTTCCACCCGATGCAGCTAAAAATCCTCGGCTCCGCCGCCGGGGGAGGCTTTCCGCAGTGGAATTGCGCCTGCTCGAATTGCGCCCGCCTGCGCGCCGGCACGTTTCACGGCAACCCCCGCACGCAAGCCCAGCTAGCCGTCCGCGAGGCAGGCAAACCGTGGTGCCTGATCAACGCCTCGCCCGATCTCCGCTCGCAAATTCTCGCGGATCCCGATTTCGCCCCGCAATCAGCACCGCGTAGTTCGCCAATTGCCGCGGTAGTTCTTACCGGCGCCGACGTCGATCAAGTGATGGGCCTCCTCCATCTCCGCGAGTTCCAGCCTCTCAAAATCTGCGCGACGCCGACCGTGCAAGACCTTCTTTGCGAGGACAACTCACTCTTCAACGCCCTTCAGCAATCGCAGCCGCAGTCCGAATGGCTGACGCTCACGCTGGGGAAAAGTCTCGAGCTGCAATCGCCGGACGGCACCGACCTCCGGATTCAAGTCACAGCATTGCCCATTGATGGCAGCGCACCGTTTTATTCCCGGCGCAGCTTCTCTACGAGCCCCGCCGCGAAGGACGCGCAAATCGCACTCGAGATCGAATCACTGAACGCCGCCAAGGTCATGTGCGTTCCGTCGCTCCCACGAATCGAAGATCAGTGGCTCGCCGATTGGAACCACTGCGACGCCATCCTAATCGACGGCACCTTCTGGTCCGACGATGAACTCGTCCGCACCCGCGGCGGCGGCAAATTCGCTCGCGGCATGGGCCATTTGCCGATTTCCGGACCCGGCGGCACGCTCGAGCGTCTGGCCAAAATCACTCGCCCGCGCAAAATCTACTATCACATCAACAACACCAATCCCATCCTCGACGAAGACAGCCCGGAGCATCGCGCCGTGCGTGAAGCCGGCTGGGAAATCGCGTACGATGGAATGGTCGTAGATTTGTAAACGAGCTATGAGCGCCCCGTCTTCATCGTCGCAATCCAACGCGCCAAGCAGCGATCTAGCCGTCCGCCTGCGCCAAATCGGCCAAGAGCGCTATCACCATCGCCACCCGTTTCATCTCCGCATGCACGAAGGCCAGCTCAACCGCGGCCAGATGCAAGCCTGGGCTCTAAATCGCTACTACTATCAAAGCCGCATCCCCATCAAAGACGCCGCGATTCTCGGCCCGTTGCGAAGACGCCGATCTACGCCGCGCTTGGCGCAAACGAATCATCGATCACGATGGCGACGGCACCAAACCCGGCGGCGTAGAAAAATGGCTGCGCCTGGTAGAAGCCACAGGCCTGAAACGCGAGCAAGCCTTAAGCGGCGAAGGAGTCCTGCCAGCGACGAGATACGCAGTTGACGCGTACGTGCACTTGGTAAGCGAAAAATCCCTACTCGAAGCCATCGCCTCGTCGCTAACCGAAATGTTCTCCGGCTCGCTGATCACGCTGCGCATGGATCGTCTCCGCCAACATTACCCGTGGCTAACGCCAGGCCTAGCCTATTTCGAAGCCCGCCTAACGCAAGCCCCCGAAGACGCCAACTTCGCGCTCGCATGGGTCACGCAACACGCCCGCACCCCAGCCGAACAAGATCAAGCCTGCAACGCCCTGCGCGCCAAATGCGACATCCTCTGGGCCCAGCTAGACGCTCTATATTTCGCGTACGTGGAACCAGGCTGGCCGCCGCCAGGCGCATTCCGAATCGCCGAAGCCGACGACGCAACGGTGTAAAAATGCCGCGCCCCTCGCTAGATTCCAAACCGCGCCTCGCCCCAGGCGTCCGCCTAAGCGACGCCCCCAATCAAGAAGCCACGCTACTAATGCCAGAAGGCGCGTTAAAGCTGCGAGGCCCAGGCCTGCAAATAATCCGCAGTTGCGACGGCAATCACACGCTGGCCGAAATAGTAGCCAAGCTACAAGCCCAATTCCCCCAAGCCGACCCAACGAAGGTAGAAAGCGACACAACTGAATTCCTGGAACAACTACAAAATCGCCGAGCGATAGATTTCGAATGAAAAAAGTAGCGCCGGTTTACCCTGAGTCTGTAGGGTGTCCCTGCCGGCATCCGACGAACGCAACAGCAACCCAGGACCGCAAGCCAAGCGCGGACCACACAACGCCGAATTCATGCCCGGCCCGCTAGCCCTAATCGCCGAACTAACCCACCGCTGCCCGCTACACTGCGTCTATTGCTCAAATCCGTTGCAAATGAAGGAACGCAGCAAAGAACTCTCAACCGAGACGTGGATCAATGTGTTCCAACAAGCTGCAAACGCAGGCGCATTACAGCTAGACCTAACCGGCGGCGAACCTCTAGCCCGCGCAGATCTAACCGAACTAATCGCCGCAGCAAGAGCCGCCAAGCTTTACACGAATCTGATCACCTCAGGCATAGGCCTGACGCCCGAACGCCTAAACGCGCTAGTGCAAGCCGGGCTAGATCACATCCAACTAAGTTTCCAAGATTCCCAAGCCACGCCAGGAGACGAAATCGCCGGCGCCACAGCCCACGAAAAAAAGCTGGAGATAGCCGCAGCAATCAAAAAACATCGCATCGGCTTCACCCTAAATTTCGTAGTCCACAGCAAAAATCTAGCCCGCCTGGAAGAAATGATCGCCCTAGCCGAAAAGCTAGGCGCCCAAAAAGTAGAAATCGCCCACGTCCAGTATTACGGCTGGGCCACAGAAAATCGCGCGGCTCTGTTGCCAACGCGCGCCCAATTAGATCGCTCGCTGGAAATCATCCAAGCCGCCGAAGCCCGCCTACGCGGCCGCCTAAGAGTCGAATACGTAGTCCCCGACTACTACGCCCGCTATCCGAAAGCCTGCATGGGCGGCTGGGGCCGCAAGCTAATGCTGATCGACCCCGAAGGCGAAGCCCTCCCATGCCACGCCGCGAAAGTAATCCCCAATCTGAAATTCGAAAATGTGAAAAACCAACCGCTGAAGTGGATCTGGCAAGAATCCGAAAGCTTCCAAAAATTCCGCGGCGAAGAACTGGATGCCCGACCCCTGCCGCACCTGCGACCGCCGTACAATCGACTTCGGTGGCTGCCGCTGCCAAGCCCTGCTATTGACCGGTGAAGCCGCCGCAACCGACCCGGTCTGCTCTCTAAGCCCCAAGCACGAAATAGTCACAGCAATCGTCGATTCGCGCCAATTCCACAGCAACGCAAGTTGCCGCAGCGAGCTTCGCCTCAAACCTAGTAGCCCCATCCTGGATCTATCGCCCGAACCCGCCCTAACTCTCTGTCCTTCTCCTCCCCTCTCCGCGCGGTGTACAAACCAGCGGCAAAATAGTAGCAAAACAAATCCGCCAGCAAATGCGTCTAGCTCCCATCGAGCACATCGCAGATCAACCTAAGCGAGTAACCGAGCATCCGTAGGGCCCGGTCTTAAGCCGGGCCTCTTCTGCCAAGACCGTGCAAACAGCACATCATTGCGCGTACCGCCCGTCTCAATAATCCCGCAACCGCTACTGATGCGCCGCCCCAAGCTCTTTGCTAATCTCTACGCCCAGTGGAAAAAGAAGCGACGCTAACCAATCAATCCTCCAATCCGCAATCCGCCTCCGCCGCTTCCGGTCCCAACGTAGGCTTCAAAGTCTTCCAAAACACGATTGCGCAATTAGGCGGCAAAGGCGCCGGCGTCCTACTCTCCGCCGCCACCAGCATTCTTCTCGCCCGCTATCTAGGCCGCGAAAAAATGGGCGAATACGGCGCCATCTACGCCTACTTATCCCTCTACTCCTGGATCGCCACCTATTCTCTCGATCAAATCCTGGCCCGCGACGTCTCCCTCCGCCGCAAAGACGCCGCCGCGCTCTTCCACACCGGCAGCATGGTCGCTCTCGGGTTCTCCATCGCCGCCGGCATCGTGGCTCCCTTCGCCGCCCCGCTTTTCGGTTACCACGGAGCGCTCCGCTGGCTAATCGCCATCGCCGCCGTGGATCTCCTCATCATGCCGCCCTTCAAAATGCCCGGCATCATCTTTCAGGTGGACATGCGCCAGTGGTACGCCGTCTTCATCGGCTTCTTCCGCCAAGTCCTCTGGCTGATCGCCGTAGTTCTCCTGGCCCTCAACAGCGCCGCCTTCTACAAAGTAATCATCGCCCGCACCGTCGTAGGCCTGATCGAAGCCGCCATCACCATCGCCATGATCTATCGGCCCGGCTTCATCGAAGGCCCGCGCCGCTTCCTCACCGCCGACGCCAAGCGCATGATTCGCGACGCCTCCCCCTCGTCCTCGGCAATCTCTTCGTCAACATTTATCACCGCATCGACCAGGTCATGCTCCATTCCATGTCCGGCGACAAAGTTCTCGGCCCCTACGTAATCGCCGTGCAACTAACCGAACTATTCAGCGCGCTGCCAGTAGCACTAATGTCCTCGCTGTTCCCAGTCCTGGCCGTAAGCGCCCACGACGAAAAGCGTTTCCTCCGCTTCCTAAGCGAAAGCTACCGTTTCCTGCTGGTAGTAGTCTTCGCGGCCTGCGCCCTTGTAACGCCAGTAGCCCGCCCCTTCATCGATCTCCTCTACGGTAAGGAATACTCCGCCACCGCAGGATTAGTAATCGTCCTAATCTGGTCCGAAGTCCCCATCTTCTTCGGCGTAGCCCTCGGCAACGCCACCATCGCCAAAGGCCTGCAAAAATACATCCCGCTAACAACGATCGCCGGCGCCGCCTGCAACGTCCTCCTCAATCTGGTAGTAATCCCGCGCTACGGCGCGCTAGGCGCCAGCTGGGCCACAGTAATCAGTTACACCGTAGCGGGCATCTTCTTCCTCCTGCTCTTCAAAGAAATGCGCCCGCTAGTCCTGATAGGCCTGCGCATAGCCGTAGCCCCATTCCTGCTAGCGCTAGCGATCACAGGCGCGTTGCATCTAGTTCACTGGCAATTCTGGTGGAAGCTGCTGGCCGCAGCCATCGCGTACCCGGCAGGAGCCTGGGCCACAGGCGCAATCCGCAATCAAGACATCGAATACGCCAAACAAATCCTGAAGATCGGCAAATAGCGCAGCAAAGGGTGCCCCATGCGCCGATGTTGCGCGTGGGGTCTTTGTCCCTTCGCGCTACCCCTTCTCAAACACCATCAAAACCGTACTCCCCGCATACCGATAAGCCGCAAATGTCATCAACAATCGTTTCCCCGTCCTGACAAAAAAATTCGACCCCAACAAAGCCATATCCGCCTCACCCAAAACCAACTCACACCCCAGCGATTTCAAAAACCGCACCACCTCCCAACTCCAAACCACATAAACCGCATCCGCGTCATAAACAAACGGCCGCGTCAAAGCATCCGGCTCGTCAATAATCGCGAATGGCGAAGCCCCGCCAAGCAAAGCCCGCAGCTGCCCCAATCCCCGCGAAATCGTATATCGCACTCTCCACGCCCAACTCCCCGCCCGCGAAAGCAGCGCATTCGGATACCAAAAAGGAAAATCCCAAGCCGGCCCCAGCAAAATAATCCGTCCGCCCCGTCGAGTAACCCGCCACATCTCCCGCAACACGCGCTGCGGCTCCACGCAATGCTCCAGCGCATACGTCGAAATCACCGCATCAAACGCCCCCTCCGCAAACGGCAGCGCCTCACCGTCCGAACAAGCCAGCCGCAATTCCCGCGATGGCGCATGCCGCAAAAAATTCAGCGACACATCCGTCCCGAAATATTCCCCACGTCCCGCCAGGCAAACCGAATTCGTCCCCAACCCGCAAGCTACATCCAATATCCGCCCACCCACCGGCACAAACGAAGCCGCCCGCACCCGCGCCGCAGAATCCGCCGTGCCCTCCTGCGTCGCCGTGTTCCAATCAACTTCGTACCCGCTCCAAAACTCCTTCATGCGCTTCTTCAGCGCGCTGCGGGATGAACCGTCAGCTTCCCGCGAAGTCAGCCCAGGCTCCGTAATTTGTTCCTTAGTAGCCAATCTTCCTCGTCGCCCGTTACCGTGTGATTTGCGCTTCGATGCGCTATATTCTCTCACGCGTGGCGCAACTTGAAGTCCCAGCAACTACCTAATCCCATTTGCGTCTCGCCACACGCCGAGCCGGTTTCATCTAAACTGTAGTGGAGTGCAGCCTGTGCGAGAACTCCGAAGATTTGTCAGGGCACCGCTTCAGCCGTGCCGTACCCGCCGCAGAATCCGCACGGCTTTAGCCGCTGAGGTTCTGTTCTCCCTGTTTTCATCCACACTCTATAGCTCACGCAAGCTGGAGCTTTTCTAGTGAAGGTTGATTCGCCCGAATTCCACTGCTGCTATAGCCTCGACCGGGAATCCGCCGAGCGCAAAGGCCGCATCGTTCTGCAGAAATTTGGCCCGTTCCTGCAAGGACCCGTCACCGATCTGGGCTGCGGCGAAGGCGCAACCCTTCTCGCGCTTTCCGCCGAAGGTCGCACCGATTTGCTGGGCGTCGAGTCCAACGATCAACTCGCCACTCTCGCGGAATCCTCCGGCGCCAGGATCGTTCGCGAGGATATTCTCGAATTCCTGACTTCCCGTCATCCCGCTCCGGGCACGTATCTCTACATCGATGTCATCGAGCATCTGCCCTTCGAATATAACTCGCGCCTGTTCGCATCCATTCCCATCGGCAGCCGCATCATCATTCAGACCCCCTACACCGAATCGTTGCTCGGTCATCAGTTCTACATGAATGTCCCCTCCCACGTCGCTCCCTACTCGCCTTGGGTCATGCGCCAAATGCTCGAAAGCTCCGGCTACGAAATCGTCTCGGAAGGCAGCGTGGATGGAAAGCACCCCAACACATGGAAAAGCCGCGTGCGCGCTGTCCTGGTCAGACTGCTGTTGGGAATTCCAACGGAAATGGTGATGGGCGGAGGAAACTATTACATCGTCGCCGATCGCAAACGCGAAACAAGGTCCGCGTGAATCGGCCTTCTTCGCGTCGTGACTCCCGGTGCGACAGCTGCAATCTCAGCGATTCGCCCACAGCATTCTCATTCGCGCTCTCCGTGCTAGACTCCGCCTAGATGACCGAAGAGTCCGAGAACCGCAAGCACGCCTGCCCCAACTGCGGCAGTGAAGAGGTCCGGCGTTCGCTGCGCAGCGGTATCGTCGAGAACATCTTCTACCGCATGGTTGGCCTGCGCCCCTATCGCTGTCAGGCCTGCGGCAATCGTTTCTTCGATCGCCGCGGCGCCGCTGGCCGCAAAGAGAACACCCGAGATTAATATGGGGCTAATTCGTTGAGCGCAACCCCGGCAAACCTCCCCAATCCACACGCCGAGCCGCTCCGCCTGATCAGCATCGTCATCCCCGCCCGCAACGAAGCAGGCTGCATCTCCTCCACCATCGAGCATCTGCATCTCGAATTAAATTTGCGCCACGTCCCGCATGAAATCATCGTCGTCGATGACGGCAGCTCCGACTCCACCTGGCAAAAACTTCTCGAATCCCAGCAGCGCGTCCTCGCCCTGCGCGCCGTCCAGAACCCGGGCCCGCACGGCTTCGGTCGCGCGATCACCCGCGGCCTAGACCACATGCAGGGCGACGCCGTAGTCATCATGATGGCCGACGAATCGGACGATTGCCGCGATGTCGTCCGCTATTGGGAGCTGCTCAATCAAGGCTGGGACGCTGTCTTCGGCTCGCGCTTCATGAAAGGCGGCGGCGTAATCGATTACCCGTGGCTCAAGCTGCGCATGAATCGCCTCGCCAATCTCTTCATCCGCGCTATGTTCGGCATCAAGCTGAACGACACCACCAACGCCTTTAAAGCCTACCGCGCCACAGTAATCGAAGGCTGCCGCCCCATCCTCTCCCCGCACTTCAACCTGACAGTCGAGCTGCCGCTGAAAACGATAGTAAGAGGCTATTCGTGGACGGTAATTCCAATAACCTGGCGCAATCGCAGAACAGGCAAAGCAAAACTGGAACTGAGAGAAATGGGCAGCCGCTACCTATTTATCTGCCTGTACGTCTGGCTGGAAAAATTCTTCAGCCGCGGCGACTACAAAAAAGTACCCCCGGTTGACCCTGAGTCGCGAAGGGCCTCCGTGCCGGCATCCGACGAAAAAATCCACCACCACCAGCAATAAATCAAGCGCGGACCAAGAACCCCGTAACGCCGGCTGCCAGCCGGCGTTTTTCCACCAACGCACCAACATCCCCTCAATCTGCACCACTCAGGAAGGGCCGCTATCCGACGACCACACCGTAACAACAACGAAAACCGAACGCGGACAAACCCCCGCCATCTACGCCCCCGCCTTCTCCGCCACAATCAAAAACTGCTTCCCAAACAACCGCCACAATATCGGCAGAGCCAAATAAACCCGCAAAATCCAAATCGGATACTCAACCCCCTCCGACATCGTATAAGGCAAAAACCGCGGATAACACTCCCGCACCTCAAACCCGCAATTCCCCAGAACCTCACCCAAAGACTTCTCCGTCAAAGCCAAATGATGATCGAAAAAATCCCAATAACCCCCGCCCACATAAGTAATGTTCGGCCCCAAAGCAATTAACCGACCCCCATGCCGCAAAGCCCGATGCGCCTGCAAAATCGTCTTCCGCAAGAGCTCCTTAGAAGGCAAATGCTCAAAAAAATTGCTCGTAAAAACAACATCCAAACTCCCCGCAGCCACTCCCCATTCCTCCGAACAATCCTGCTCCAGTACCGTTACATCTGCCCCAGCATGCCCCCGCGCATCCGGATTCATATCCATAGCAAACTTCCGCGCGCAACGAGCCCCATTAATAAACTCGCACCACCCACACCCCAAATCCAAGACTGCCGCGTCGCGAGGAATCCACCGCGAAAAGTAGTCATTAAGCACGCGCCAAACGCGCAATCTATACTCCGCGCGCTCAGCAAACCGCGCCCGATACATCTCCCGCAATTCCACCGGCGAATGTGCTCGTTGGTTCATCTCGTTGTCATCATTCCTCTTCGCCCGCCATTGTTCTTTACGCCGTCATCGTTCTTCTTCGCGCCGTCACCGTTCTTCCCCCGCGCCGTCATCCCGAACGCAGTGAGGGATCCCTCTTTCTGCCGTCGCCCCCATCAAGCACGTTATAACGACCAGTCCCCGCCAACCATCCTACCGCCTCTTTCTCTTTCCCTTTTCCATTTTCCCTTTTCCATTTTCTATTTTCCGCCTCTCCATGCTACGGTCGAACGCCAATGCCCACCACGCCCGTAACCGTTTACATCCCCGCCTACAACGTCTCCGAATTCCTCCCCCGATCCATAGAAAGTCTGCTCGCCCAATCGCACCCCCCCGACGAAATCCTAATCATCGACGACGGCTCCCGCGACGCCACCCCCGAAATCGCCCAGCGCTACCCGCAAATTACCCTGATCCGCCACGAACGCAACCGCGGCTTGGCCGCCGCCCGCAACACCGCCTTCCAAAAAGCCCGCAACGAATACGTAGCCTCGATCGACGCAGACGTAGTAGCCGATCCCAACTGGCTCGCCGCGCTAATCCCGAACATGCAAAACCCCAAAATAGCCGGCGTAGGCGGCCGCCTGATCGAAGGCGTCCGTCGCACCGTAGCCGATCGCTGGCGCTGCGCTCACATGCCGCAGGAATGGGGCCCCGATCCCATCGACGATCCGCGCTTCCTCTTCGGCTGCAACAATCTTTTCCGCAAGTCCGCCGTCCTCGAAGCCGGCGGCTACGACGAAGCCATGCGCACCAATGGCGAAGACGCGGATTTGTCCCGCAAGCTGCACGAGCGTGGCTGGAAGCTGTTTTACGACCCCAACGCACGCGCCACGCACCTGCGCCACGACACCATTCGCAGCGTGCTCGATGCCTATTGGCGATGGCTTTTTTACGGGTCGAAATGGTATCCGAAAGGCATGCGGCTAATAACTGTCTGCGCGTACGCCGTGATGATCCACTTCCGCTACATGTTCCGGACTCTAGTGAGCCGCGATCTCCGCGCCCGCCGCTTCGAACTGCTCGGCATAGACTTCCTCACCCTGTTCTATTTCCCCTATCGCGAGTTCCAACTCTGGAGAATCTCGCGCACCAATCCCTCCGCACTCCCAGGCCACATTCCCCATCACCCCGTTGAGTAAACGTTCCCCGTCGAGTAGCGCCAGCGGCTCGCCGCGATAAGGCTCCGCTGTAATTGCCTCTGCGTCAGCCTTGCCTTTGCCTTCACCTTTTGCCTTTGCCTTAGCTTTTGCTTTTTTGCTTTTGCCTTCGTAGGGGCGCTGGCTTGCTGCGCCCTCCGACGACCGCGCTGCAAAAAAACGCCCCGCACAACCGCGGATCGGTCGTGTCAAGGGCATCACTCCTTCTCAAACACCAACAAAATCGTACTTCCCGCATACCGGTAAGCAGGCAATTTCATCAGCGACAACTTTCCGAATCGCACCAGCGGATTCTCACCAAGCAGCGGTGTGTCCGCCTCGCCGCAAATCAACCGGCAACCCCATCGCTTCATCTGCCGGATCACCTCATACGTCCAAACCACGTACACTGCGTCCGAATCGTAAACAAACGGCTGCGTCAGCGCGTCCGGCTCCTCGATGATCGCAAACGGTGATGCCCCGCCCAGCATCGCACGCACCTGTCCTCCCGCGCGCCGCGCGGTATAACCAACCCGCCAGCGCAGGCTCCTTGATTTCGAAAGTAGAGCGTTCGGATACCAGAAAGGAAAATCCCAGGCCGGACCTAGCAGAATGATCCGCCCGCCGTGCCGCGTCACACGCCACATCTCCCGCAATACGCGCGCCGGCTCTACGCAATGTTCCAACGCATAGGTCGAGATCACCGCATCAAAAGCGTCCGCCACAAACGGAAGCGCCTCTCCGTCTGAGCAGACCAGCCGTAGATTCTCGCCGGCAGGATGCTCTAGGAAGGTCGCCGACACGTCCGTTCCGAAATACCTCCCGCGCGCTTCCAGGCAAGCCGCATTCGTGCCCAATCCGCAAGCCACATCCAAGATATCGCTGCCCGGACGCACAAACGACGCTGCCCTCACGCGCAAGGAGCCCTCCACCGTGACTTCCTGCGTGGGTTTCGCCAGGTAGCCGTCGCAGTTGTTCCAGAATTCCCGCAGCCGGTTCTTTAATTGTCCGATTCGGGCGGATCGCGATGCTTCGGCGTCACGCAGCAAGCTCGTTGGCAGTGATCTCACTTCTTAATCCGGCGCCGGGTTTTCCCGCGGTCGTCGAGCGCAGGCGGCGACGCGCATTGGAGCACGGCATCCCTGCACCCGCCACAACGGGAACTTCGGATAGTAGAATTAGGTGTCGCGCGGTTTTTACTGGCTGGCGGGTATGTAATCCTGCGTACGTACGCTCACACCAGCAAGTCCCCCGTGGCGTGAGAATCCATCCAACATCCAACTAGCGCCGGCGTCTAGCCCGTAGGGGCGCCGCTTGTTTACCCTGAGCTTCGAAGGGCTGCGCCCGTCCGACGGAAACAAGCAAGAACAACAACCGAAATCGACCGCGGACCTCCGCCGGCGTACTATGCTCTTATAGATCAAAGGTCCCAGTACTAAACTGTAACAAATGATCTATCAGTAACTTACGATAGCATGTTAAAGTATTACTTTAAATGTTCCACGTGGAACATTTTCTCGATTTCCGCCAACGCGCCGCTAACGCATCTGCCAAA
>CAVVLE010000033.1:0-10728 GCA_963748865.1 uncultured Acidobacteriota bacterium
CCGAGGCCGTCATGATAGAACGCGACGATTTGGTCCAGCTTGTCTGTCGGTCTCGCTATTCTAACTTGCATGCCGAGAATCATTTCGCGAGCATAGTTCTGCATGGGGGAGCCTCCTTGGTGTCTCTGAATCAGCTTGGTCGCTGAGTTCAGCTCTCGTATACCAAGATCAGCGAAGCCGGCGTGCGCCGCCGCGCCAAGTTCCGGCAATTCCGGGATATACTAAGCAAGAATTAGGCCGCAGAGGGGATCGATGAAGCGCACGTGGACCATCATAGGGGTGGGCGACGTCCCGCGCAGCTTCAAATGGTATCAGGCGCTATTCGGTCAGTCGGCTATCCTTCCTGCCCATGACTACTTTGGGCAGATCCTCGATTCAGACGGGACCGTTTTGCTCTGCCTCCACAAATGGGGTACCCACGAGCATCCCTCATTGATGAGCCCCGATCACGGGGCACCCGGCAACGGCCTCCTGTTGTTCTTCCGTGTCGATGATTTTGACCTGACGCTTCAAAGGGCACGCTCTCTCGTCAGTCGGTTCGAAGAGGAACCACACTTCAATTCGAACACTCGAACGAAGGAGTTCTCGCTCCGAGATCCGGACGGATATTACGTCACGATTAGTGCACTCTCTGCGGGCTAAAAAGGCGTCGCAACTGCCGAAGCTGGCAGGAGCTCCACGGGGTAGCGCCCACTCTGTGAGGGGCCGTTTCGCGGAGCTTTTTCGCCTCTGAGCTAGAATCTGAACCAATCCAGATTTCGCTTGTAAATTTGGTAGCGATGTCCTGGCTGGCTTATCTCCATTTCGAGGGATAGCGTGAGTACGTTAAAGTGTCTGGCGTCCAGCCCCTCAGGTCTATAGGCTGACAGCCAGGCTATTTTAAACTCCCGCGAAGCCAATGGCTGCGGGGAAACGAGGCTTCCATGAAGGGCGTGGTGCTCGCCGGCGGAACGGGCAGCCGACTGAATCCTTTGACGCGTGTGACGAACAAGCACCTGCTCCCCGTTTATGACAAGCCCATGGTGTATTACCCGATCCAGACGCTTGTGAACGCCGGAATACATGAAATCCTTCTCGTTACCGGGGGGAAAAATGCGGGCGAGTTTCTGCGATTGCTTGGGAACGGTCGCGACTTCGGACTAAAACACCTGAACTATACGTATCAGGAAGGTGAAGGCGGAATTGCAGAAGCGCTGGGTTTGGCGGAATACTTCGCGGGCGGCAATCCTGTCTGCGTCGTTCTGGGTGACAACATTATCGAAAACAATGTTTGCCATGCGGTTCAGAACTTTCTGAAACAAAAAGAGGGAGCCAAGATACTCGTGAAAGAAGTCGCCGATGCGCAAAGATTTGGTGTTGCTGAGATCCGGGGTGAGAAGGTTGTTGGGATCGAAGAAAAACCAAAAAATCCCAAATCGAACTACGCCGTTATCGGAATCTACCTCTACGATGAGACAGTGTTCGAAAAGATCCGTCGGCTAAAGCCTTCGGGCCGAGGCGAGCTCGAAATCACGGACGTCAACAACTTCTACATTGAGGAGGGGAAACTCACCTACGAGGTGCTCGATGGGTGGTGGACCGACGCCGGAACGTTTGAGTCCTTACTACATGCGAACAACCTTGTGGCGGAGACCGGTGCGAATAAGATGGTACGCAGCGAGAAAAGTACTCCCCAGGAACTGAAGCGATGAAGGTTTTTGTGACGGGCGGGGCCGGCTTCATCGGCTCGAACTTCATTCGGCACATCCTTACGCTCGGCAAGGGCTATTCCGTCGTCAATTACGACAAGCTGACCTATGCAGGAAATCTGGAGAATTTGGCCTCCCTCACCGAAAACCCGAACTACAGATTCGTGAGAGGCGACATTTGTGATGCGAAATCTGTGGAAGCGATCATGGACGGCTGCGAAGCAGTTGTCCATTTTGCCGCCGAGTCCCACGTGGATCGCAGCATCTACGATCCGGGACCTTTTATCGCGACCAACGTTACGGGAACAATGATCCTGCTCCAGGTAGCGCGACGGATTGGGGTGAAGAGGTTTGTCCATATCTCGACCGATGAAGTGTACGGAGATCTGCCACCGGAGGTTTTTGCAGTCGAGGAATCTCCGCTTCGGCCCAGCAGTCCGTATTCAGCCTCGAAAGGAGCCGCGGACCTCCTTGTGCATTCCTATGTTCGCACCTACGATTTTCCGGCGTTGATCACGCGCTCTTCTAACAATTATGGTCCCTATCAGTTTCCGGAGAAATTCCTGCCACTACTCATCACGAATGCCCTCGAGAACAAAGAGGCGCCAATTTACGGCGATGGGCTTCAACAACGCGATTGGCTGCACGTCGAAGACAACTGCCGAGGAATCCTCGAGGTCCTCGAGCGCGGACGGATCGGCGAGGTTTACAACATCGGCGGCTGCCATGTGGAAGAGAATTTGAAGATGGCGCGGCGCTTGCTTCGACTGATGGGGAAACCAGAGACTCTAATATCCTATGTAACGGACCGCCCGGGCCACGACCGTCGCTATGCGCTCGAGTGCGGGAAGATGGAGACCGAGCTGGGATGGAAGCCGTCGATTTCGCTCGAGGATGGTCTGCGGCGTACGATTGACTGGTACAAGTCGAATAAAGAGTGGATCGCCGGAGTCCGTGGCGGCGAATATCGTTCCTACTACGAGAAATATTACGAAAACCGCGAATCATCGTTGAATGCCATCGGCTCATCGAGGCCGAAGTACCCTCATTAGCGACACCCCACCAATCCACGCTGTGATTCGCGCGAGATCGAATCAAGCGAAGTCCTCGAGTGCTCTCTGCGATCGTCGGCGCGAGAGGCACCGCCGGATTGACTCTGCTCTCAGACTGCGTGCGTTCGGCCCTGCGAGGAATTCTGGTAAAGTCGTTACCGTTTCATGCTTCAGTTCGTTCACAATCGATTCCCGCGGGGGTCGGGGTTCTAGTTGGAGCGAGTTGCGACATCTCTTCCGGGTGTCTGGGAGCTGCGGCCGAAAATCGTTCGAGACAGCCGCGGCTTCTTTAGCGAGACGTACCATCGCGCACAATTCGCTGAACTCGGCATCCTCGATTCTTTCGTCCAAGACAACCACAGTTCTTCCGTCAAAGGGACACTCCGCGGTATTCACTATCAACTAAACCGCCCTCAGGCAAAGTTGTGCCGCGTAGTGGAGGGCGAAGCTCTCGATGTGGCAGTCGACATCCGCATCGGTTCGCCACATTACGGCGCATGGACGAGTGTGGTCCTTTCCGCGCAATACCAGAATCAGCTTTATGTCCCCGTGGGATTTGCCCATGGATTCCTCGCGCTTTCAAACACAGTTCAGTTCCTCTATAAATGCAGCGACTACTACGACCCTACGGACGAGCACGGCATCCTCTGGAACGATCCCGATCTCAATGTCATCTGGGGGATTGCGCAACCCCTGGTCTCTGAAAAGGACGCACGGAATCCGAAATTCGCTGACCTGCCGCGGAATTTTCTGCCGCGTTATCCCGTAAAATGAAGCTCAGAATCCTGCTGCTGGGCAAGACAGGCCAGATCGGCGCCGAACTTCAGCCTCTGCTGTCGCATCTGGGCGCCCTGAGTGCACCAGGTCGCGAACAGTTGGACCTGCTAAAACCAACCGACATTCAGGGAGCGATTCGAGACGTGCGTCCGCACTTAATCGTGAACGCTGCCGCATATACCGCCGTTGATCAAGCAGAAGCGGACGAATCAACGGCCCGCGTCATCAATGCCGAAGCGCCTGCGCTTATGGCTGAAGAGGCCAAATCCGTGGGCGCTGCCTTGTTGCATTACTCTACTGACTATGTTTTCGATGGCTCGAAGACATCTCCCTACGACGAGAATGATCCTCCGCATCCGATAAACGTCTATGGCAGAACGAAACTCGAGGGCGAGCAGGCCATTCGAAAGTCCGGTGTGCCTCACCTGATTTTCCGGACCGCCTGGGTGTACGGCAGACGAGGTCGTAATTTCCTGCTGTCGATGCTCCGTCTCGCCGCCCAACAAACGGACCTGAGAGTGGTGAGCGATCAAATCGGTGCGCCGACTTGGAGTCGAGCAGTTGCCTCCGCGACAGCAACAATTCTGGCGCAACTTTTCGATCAAGAATCTGATCTGTCCTCCCTGGTAAAAGTGAGCGGGACCTATCACATGACAGCATCCGGCGAGACGAGTTGGTATGACTTTGCAAAGGCGATTTTGGAAGAGTCCGCGGCGGCATCACCGAGCATCCCGTGGATCGCGTCAGTGACAGGTGGCCAGCCGTTAAAAGCACGGCGTGTTATCTCCATTTCTACGCGCGAGTATCCGACGCCGGCGCTTCGCCCTCGCTATAGCGTTCTTTCAAATGCCAGGCTAGCAGGGACCTTCAATTTTGAATTAGCGGATTGGCGGACACAACTTCGCCTCGTCTTCGGCGAGAGCGGACGGGGTGGTCCGTCGTAGCGCCTAAATCCATCCACCGGTAAGGCCGCGCTGCATCGCGTGGGCGGAATGTGAACGGCAACCTTTGCCGTTCATTCGGTGGATGGTCGGCAACTCTTACCCAATCCAGTAGCGTTCAAAGGTTACATCTGGCGTCGCGCCCTGGCTTTACGGTAGATTCCATCCGGATTCCTCTAGAGGTCCTGCGGTTGCTGAGTCAATCGAACGAGACCTGTCTGGGATGGTAACGGACATGCCGACCATCGCCACGAGGTTCGGATTTTGGTCAGCTTTAGTCTCTTTTGTCGCTGCGGCGGGTTATTCGATCGCACAGGTCCTGCAGCTGCTCGGAATTATTCGATGGCCGTTTGACGCGATTGGAATCTACGGATTCTCTCTTCTGATCGCGGCTCCGTTCATGCTCGCCATCCTTGCCCTCTGCCGCTCTACGCCGGATGAAAAAAAGATTTGGAGCCAGGCTGCCCTCCTCTTTGCGGTGATATACACCACCTATGCCACGCTCATGTATACCATTCAACTCGCAAGCGCGATCCCGCTTGCGCTGCAGGGGAATGCGAACCCGCTTTTTGCGGTCCAACGGTACTCACTGTTCTGGTCGCTAGACGGGTTGGGATACGTCTGCATGGGTATCTCGACATTATTTGCCGTCCCAGTTTTTGCCCGGCGGGGCTTTGAGAGGTGGGTCCGGTGGTTCTTCCTGGCGAATGGCCTGTTTACCGCCGTTATCGCGTTGGTGTATTGGTACCCTGTTTTCTCGACGAAGTTGCTCCTTTTGGCCTCACCGTGGGTCGTTACCGGGCCGGGCTCAACATTACTCTTGGCGATCTATTTCAAAAGAAGAACGACTTCAGACTGGTCGATCTAAGTGCGGGTGTTTGCAATTAGCAGCAGCGCAAGCGCGGCGAAACAGCCGAACAGTATCATGGTGTCGGTGTCCAATACGAAGCAGTGACCGTGCCACCCCGACGCGTTCCGGTCGGGTTTTGTTAAGGCTCTCACGAAAGAATCGCGGTTTCTAGGTCGTTGCCCGCAATTGCTCCTGCTCGGCGGCGACCATCTCTTTCAGAATATCATCCAGATGTCGCGTGATTCCCCAGCCTGGAAAATGCGACCGCAGCTTGCGCAGATCGCTGATGTAGCAGATGTGATCGCCTTTTCGCGCTTGGTCGTTGTACGTCCAATTGATCTTGCGACCGGACAGCTCTTCGATCCGCGCGATGGCTTCGAGGACGGATACGCTGTTACCGCGTCCGCCGCCCAGATTGTACACCTCGCCCGCCCGTGGATTTGCCGCGAATGCCTCCATGGCGGCAATCACGTCATAGCTGTGGATGTTGTCCCGTACTTGCTTGCCCTTGTAGCCATATACGGTGTAGGTCTGGCGCGTAAATGCCACTTTCACAAGATAGGACAAGAACCCGTGTAGCTCGACGCCCGAATGATTTGGGCCGGTCAGGCAGCCGCCGCGAAAAATCCCGACTCGTAAACCGAAATACCGGCCATATTCTTGCGCCATCACATCCGCCGCAACTTTGGAAGCTCCGAAGATGGAGTGCATCGACTGGTCGATTCGAAAGTCCTCGGCGATGCCTTCGTGATCCTTCGGATCGGCGTAGTCATAGCGGGTCGGGAGCTCTTGCAATCGCAGCTCGTTTGGCGCATCGCCGTAGACCTTGTTGGTGCTCATGAACAGGAAAACTGCCTCAGGTGAGAACTGCCGAGTGGCCTCAAGAAGATTCAGCGTCCCGCCGGCGTTTACATCGAAATCGATGAGCGGGATTTGGCTGGCTTTGTCGTGCGAGGGTTGCGCGGCACAATGCACGATGCGGTCGAAGCGGTGCTCGCGAAAAAGTGCAAAAACACCTTCGCGGTCGCGGATATCGACATCGTAGTGCTTAAAATGCTTTGTGGCGCGCTGCAGCCGGGCGAGATTCCAGCGGGTGTCACCCGGTGGGCCAAAGAATTCGCGGCGCATGTTGTTGTCCATGCCGATGACCGTGTCACCGCGGCGGTCAAAGTGCTCGACTGCTTCCGAGCCGATCAGCCCGCTGCTGCCTGTCACCAGAATCTTCATCGTACGCTTGGCGCTGCGTTTTCTTCGCCCGCGTAGAGAACGCGGAGCGATTCGTCATTTTCTCGAATCCACTGGAGAATGCGGTCGTAGCCTTCAGATATGCCGATTCGAGGCTTCCAGCCAAGAGCTTGCTCGATCTTGCGGTTGTCGGTCATGTAGATCGATTGATCCGCCTTGCGTGGCTGATTTTCGTGTCCGATGGGAATATCGCGGCCAAGTTTTTCGCGCAGCAAATTGGTAGCTTCGACGAGGGAGAGCGAATTCACGGGGCCGCCGCCAACGTTGAAAACCTGACCGGAGAGGCGGTCAAGATTGTCCATTTGCATTTCGACGAGGCGACAGACATCTTCAATAAAAAGGACGTCGCGGACCTGCTTGCCTTCCCAGCCGATATACTTGAGCGGCAGGCCGAAGTAAAAAGCGATGGCCCACCAAGCGACCCAGCCTTGATCGGTTTTGCCGAACTGGCCTTCACCGCTGATGACACCAAAGCGGTTGATCACGGTCTTCAGCCCGAACGCGCCGGCATATTCCTGGCAGGCGAGGTCGGCCATCAATTTGCTCAGGCCGTAGATGCTGCGCTCGTTGCCGTCGAGTGTGAATTCTTCCGAGATGCCGTGATCCGGGTGGAAGCCGGGAATCGGTTTGGCCGAATATTCGCGAAAGTATTCCTCCTTATCCCAAACTAGGCGCGTCGGAATGGCGCGGCGCGGAGGTGCATTCGTCTTGTCTGCGCTGTAAACGCGATTCGAACTCCAGAAGATAAGCGGGCAACTCCGATGGCGCGCAAACTCGAGAACGTGTATCAAGCCCAGCGCGTTATTCGTAATGTCGAAAAGTGGGTTCGCGTAGCCGGTGACCACGGAAGGCTGCGCGCTTGCCTCGCAGATGAGATCGATTCCGGCGGGCAAGGCGGCAAAATCCTCGGCGTTGCGCACGTCCACGTGAAAGAAATCGATGCCATGGCGTTTGAATCGCGGCAAATTGATTTCGCTTCCGCGGCGCACCAAATTATCGGCCGCGATGACGCGATGGCCGCGCTGCTGGAGATGAACAGCGAGTTGAGCGCCCACGAAACCACAGCCGCCTGTAATCAAGATTTTCAATGCGTTATCATCTCGGTTCGTAGACCGTAATTTTTGGCGCCGTGGCCCGCTCAGTTCCCAGGCCGTCCGTCATCGCTGCGACCATCGCGTTACGCGAGTTCGGCGCTGCCGCCTTTTCGAGTACGACGGTAAACTGATTGTAGTCCATTCGGAGTCCAGAGATCGGCCCGTGTGCGGGGACGGGACGCATTCCGCAATGATAGATAAACGCCAAGTTCCAGACGTTCGTCTCGCGCCCGGATTTCGACAGCCAACTGCCATTAAAATTTCTTGCGTGAGCCCGTCGCTTGAGGTAGGGTCTTGCCAGCCTTCCGGAGCCGGAGCGTCCCCCAACCGGAAATAAACATGGGTGGTGTGAGTTAGGCAGCGCTACAGGTGCGCATTGATCGTTATCAACGAAGCGCGATGCTGTGGTTCGGAGATGTCTAGATGAAATCCCCTAAGAGTCGCCCCATTCGATTCGTTCTTGACCCAATTATCCCGGTGCTTCTCACCGTCATCGTTCTCGGCTTGGCCAGCCATTATATCGACATCGCTTTCGAGAAGGCGGGCATCCCTGTGGCCGCGACGATCCTGAACGACTGCGCCATCGGCGTGCTCGGCGGCGCCGCGCTCCTTCTCTACCAGCTCAAAACGCAAAGGGATCAGGAATTTGAACGGGCCAAAGAGCGTATGAACCTCGTCGGCGAACTGAATCGCAGCCTGCGCAGCGCCATGACGCTGATTGAGCTGTCCGCGGTCCTCGATGACCGCAACGAGCGCTTGCGGCGCATTGATGAGGCCATGGCCCGCATTGACATGGTTCTCACCGATTCGCTGCCGCGAGCCGCAAGCTCCAAAGACCCGCATTTCCATCTTTCCAGCAACGAATAGCCGCGTACCCTCTCTGGGGATTGTTCTCGATGCAAAACCTGAGGTTACTTGTGGCGGTGTGGTCCTCTCACTCCGAAGTGATAGACAACTCCGACGATGACTCTCTCGTTGCCTTGCGATCCCGACGCCGACGAGTAAAACCGCGTTGATAAGTACCCGCCTTCTACCCGCACGGCCCAATGATCCTTGACGGCGTAATCGGCACCGACTTCCCCCGCCCACGCGAACGCCGCGGTGTTCAACGTCTGCTGCGGAAACGGTGGAACGGCTGGAACGCCCGCATGCAAATATCCGCCTCCGAAAAGAGCGTCGCCGAAAAGCGTAATTTTGTGATGGCCGAACGGGTAGAAGCGCGGGCCGACCATGTACGTAAGAACAGTCTCGGTAGCGCCGTTGATGGAGGGATCCGTGGTTGACGATTGCCGGTTGTGGCCAATGCTCACATCGAAAGTCGCGCCGAGCCAGCGATACCAGTTGTAGGCCACCGACCCATCACCACCGATCATGTTCAGATGTGGGGCCCCAGACGCATTCGAATAGGCCATGTACTGAAAGCCGCCGCCGATTTCATACTTCGGCGTGATCTGCGCTCGTGCTGGCCATGCCGCCAACAGCGTCAGAATCCCCAGTCCCAGCAACCTTCGCATCACGCCTATCCTCCCGTCCGAGTCATCTTCCAAAGATTCCCATTGAGAGCTCGGTGTTGCCTTCAGCGCGTATATTTCATTTCTTCGAGACAAAAGCCCCCTGCGAGCCTTCTTTGAAGCAAACAAGACCACCGATTGTGCCTTGTCCCCGAAATGTCCCGCAAGCGGTTTTCCGCGACGGCCTCGCAGCTTGAGCCTACTCACAGAGATGAAGTAGAGTGGGAGCGAAGGTGGGACCATGGGTACAGCAACCGCGACGATCGTTCCGTATCTCGACCTGAAATCTGAATATGCTGCGCTGCGCGATGACATCCTCGCCGCGCTCGATCGCGTCGGCCGCAACGCCAGTTTCATCCTCGGCGAAGAAGTCGAGCGCTTTGAACAGCAATTCGCAAATTTTTGCGAAGTGAAGCATTGCATCGCCCTGAACTCCGGCACCAGTGCCCTCCATCTCGGCCTCTTGGCCTTGGGCGTCCAACCCGGCGACGAAGTCATCACGACGCCAAACACTTTTCTCGCCACCGCGGAAGCCATCACGTACTGCGGCGCGCGTCCCGTCTTTGTAGATATTGATCCAACGACCGGCAATCTCGATCCCGGTCGCATCGCTCGCGCCGTAACGCGCGCAACACGCGCCATCCTCCCTGTGGATCTCTACGGTCGCCCCGCGGACATGGATGCGATCATGGAGATCGCATCGCAGCACAATCTGAAAGTTCTCGATGACGCAGCGCAGGCCCATGGCGCCCGCTATCGCGGCCGTCGCACCGGCTCTCTCGGCCACGCCACAGCCTTCAGCTTTTATCCCACAAAGAATCTGGGAGCCTACGGCGAAGGCGGAGCATTAACCACCAACGACGACCGCATCGCCGAATTCGCTCGCGCCGCCCGCAATCACGGCCAGTCTGTCCGCTACGAGCACGAATTCGTCGGCTATAACTACCGCATGGAAGGCTTCCAAGGCGCCGTTCTGCAGGTGAAACTAAAGCATCTCGAAGAATGGAATGCCCGCCGTCGTCAGCTGGCTGCAATCTATCGCCAACAGCTCGAGGGCGTTCGTGTAGATATCCCCCTCGATGACTCGCGCGATGAGTGCGCCTACCATCTCTTCGTCATTTACTCGCATGAGCGCAATTGTGTGAAACGTCTCCTCGCAGATCGCGGCATCGAAACCATGATCCACTACCCGCGCCCGCTACACCTTCAGCCCGCTTATGCCACGCTCGGCATTCCCGAAGGCACGCTGCCGCACGCCGAGCGCGCCTGCGAGCGCGTCCTCAGTCTCCCGCTGTTCCCCGGATTGCACACCGAACAAGTCGAGATTGTCGCCAATGCGCTCCGCGAAATCGCGGGACGCAAATGAGCGCCGCCGAAATTCGCCCCTTCGCGGATAGCGACCCTCAAGCTCCGATCCAGGGCTTCCTTCACCTCCCGGCAAAATCTTCAGGCGATGCGCTAGTCCTGACCCACGGCGCCGGAGCAAACTGCCAATCTCCGCTTCTCGTCGCAGTGGCCAATGCTTTCTCCGAATCCGGAATGACCGTTCTTCGCTGCGATCTTCATTTCC
>CAVVLE010000034.1:0-63517 GCA_963748865.1 uncultured Acidobacteriota bacterium
GAGAGAGCTGGCGCCCAGGCGGGTTGCGTGCCCGATGTCGATCCGTTTGGTAGCCACGACCGCTATCGCGTCGCGGCCGCTCGCGGTCACCGGCCCCTGCACCTCTAGCGTGTACCCCCCGAGCAGCTCGGACGGGCAGAACAGGTGATGCAACGGCGGCTTATGCACGACATCGGACTGGAACTCGGGCGGCCCCGGATCTTGCGGACGCCATACCCAGCTGCGTTCACCATCGCTACCGGTGACGTGCCCGGAAGGTTCATCCGGGTACTCCTGCCGATAGCGTCCACCCGGCGCGATCAGCAGCGTCGCGGGCCAGGACTGATAGCCCCGCAGTTCTTCACCGGGCGGCTCTACGCTGGCCGGCGAGGCGGAGACCCAGGGCTGTATCTTCTCGCGCATTCGGGCCATCACGCGGCTCGCCACCAGGTCCTGGTCGCTTTCGAAGCGCACGTCGGCAGACAGGCTGAGCCGGGTCCAATCGGCCTGGTACAGCAGCCCGATCACGCCCTGCAGGTCTGTCATGTCGCAGCACGCCGGTCAGCATCGGGAGGGTGAACTCGCCGTAGGCGGCGAGTACCTCTACCGCTCACTACGGCTCCGGCCGCGCAGGTCATCCAGGAAGCTCCGGGTGGCGGAGACCGCGTCGCTCGTCCGCCGGACGACGTCGGCGGCGGTGCGCACCGCACATCCGGCCGCGCCCGGCATGAGCGCCGTCGCGTCGGTGACCGGGTGACCCGTCTCTTCTATGACGCGAACGCCGGGCGGGACATCGACGTGGAACTCCCCGAGCGGGACCGGCTCGGTGCCGATGCCGCTCAGCTCGTACCACAACGCCGGCCGGTCGCCCGCGAACGAGATCAGGCGGAGCAGACATCCGAGCTCCGCGTCAACGATCACGTCGGCGGGGAAGAACTGCAGCGGTGCCGCGTGCCAGTCATCGCCGCCCTTGGCCACGCGGAGCTGGTAGGCGCGACGGCCCCGGTAGCTGACCTCCGCGCCACCCGACAGCCGACATTCGAGCAGCCAGGACGAGTCGACCACGGTGGCCATGTCGCCATACATCTGTTTGGCCGGCCCGACCATGGTCTGGGCCGCGAACACCGACCAGCGATGCTCCCCATCGCAGGCGATCGTCTTCGCCTGGTTCCCGCCCGTCAGGTAGTCGATGCGGTACTTGTCCCGGCCGCTGACGCGCAGGCGGGAAACGGTGTGGGCCACGGGCTTCCCGTGTGTGAGCGCATTCAACGAGTCGATGAGGTAGCCCACGCCGCCGTAGCCCGCGGCACGCAGGGAATCCGGAACCTGCGCCGTTATGGCGGTCAGGTCTTGCCATTTGTCCAGGATGGCCGTGAAGGCCGGGTTCTCGCCGCTGCGGTACAGCAGGTACAGCAGATCGTCCGGGGGTGGCGGGGCGCCTTCCGGCTCGAGTACGGCCGGCTCGGCGGGTGGCATCTCCTCTTGGAGGTCGCCCTCGGAAAAGTTCGGCCGGCCCGGAAGGTGCGGCGCGAACCGGATGGAGGCCCCGAGAGCGCGGGCGGCCAGCCCTGCGACGGTGTTCGCCGCCTCCCGGCCCGGCCCGCTGAGCGTCTCCCGCAGGCTGTCCTCTGGATCCTGGCTGATCCGGCTGCCCGCTGGCGGCGCGAACCGGGAAGGGTCCGCCGCGTCCGGCGGGTCGACCACGACGGCGGTCAGCTCGGTAAGGCTCAGCCGCTGGCCCTCGAACGTCGCCTCGTGGCGGAGCAGGATGCCGAGCTCGGCATCGACGATCACGTCGAGCTGGTCAGAAAGAGAACTGCGCAGGCCGGGCCCGAGGTCGGCCCGCGGGGTGGCCTGGACCGCTATCGCGTCGCGGCCGCACGCGGTCACCGGCCCCCGCACCTCCAGCGTGTACCCGGTGAGCAGCTCGGACGGGCAGAACAGTTGCCGCAACGACGGATTATGTGCGATATCGATCGGCCGCCCCGGCGGCGCCGGATCCTGCGGACGCCATACCCAGCTGCGTTCACCGTCGCTGCCAATGGCCCGCCCGGAAGGCTGGTCCTGGTACTCCTGGCGGTAGCGCCCGCCCGGCGCGATCAGCAGCCTCGTGTCCCAGGAGTGATAGCCCACCAGTTCTTCACCGGTCGCCTCTTCCCAGGTCAGCGGGCTGTTCTCCGGGTTTTCCCGGAATCTCCAAACGCGACCCTCGGGGACCCCGCGACCCTCGGGGACCCAGTGCGGCCGCGTCGCGCGCATGCGACTCATCCACAGGTCCTGGTCGGTTTCGGAGTGCACGTCGGCAGACAGGCTGAGCCGGGTCCAGTCGGCCCGGTGGAGCAGCCCGATCACGCCCTGCAGGTCTGTCATGTCGCTACCGCCGTCACCCCTGGCCAGCCAGTCCCGGAACAGCAGCATATGTCACCGTCGGGGCCGTCCTTCGCGTCAGCTTGCGGCGCGGCGCAGCAGCAGGTACTGCCTGATCCCGAGATCGCTGCGCCATCCAGCCGCCCACGCACAAATATCGCCAGCTCCTTAGCCGGGCGCTGATACGCGCACAAATAAATCTCCGGAACAGTCGCCTCCGCCAGCGATTCTGTTCGCGCATCGGCCATCACGCCGACCACAGTGGTCCAGGAAAAAGAAGAAGGGTCCGCCGAGTCGGGCAGTTTGAGGCGCTTGCCAACCGGATTTTCGTTTGGCGAGTACGTCCGCGCAAACGCCTCGTTGACCACCCCTACTGCCGGCGCCTGTTCGTTGTCGAATTCGGTCAACGAACGCCCGCGCAGCAGCGTCATGCCCAGCAAATGAAAATATTCCGGCGTAACGATGGAAGCGTCAACCAAAGGAGCCTCGCTGCTTTGAGTCTCGCGGCCTTCGAGGATCAATGGGAATGGGTTTCGATCGTTGCGGCCGTGACCTAGCGGAATAGACGCTAGATCACCGACAGCTACTTCTTCCACCCCCTGCAGCGACCGGCCACGACGCAGTACTTCGCGCAAAAACGGTGCCTCTTGCCCGGCGGTTCCATAGATGTCGGTTTTGGGATCGTTTGGCTCGGGCAGCCACGTTCGCACCGCCATCACATTCTGTGGGTTGAATCCCAGCCGCACATTCAACAAATCCGCAAAACTGCGCAGCAGCAGCCCCGCAGCAATCATCAGCACCAGCGACAGCGCAAATTCCGTTACCACCAGCGCGCGGCGCATTCGTGCCTGTTCCCCGGAGCCTGTCGAGCTGCGCCCCTCCTGCTTGAGCATAGGAATCAAATCCAGCTGCCCGGCCTGCACGGCCGGAGCCAGGCCGAAAATCGCGCCGGCGGCGAGGGAGGCGACCAGCGCCACAAGCAAAACTGCCCAGTTGATGGATATCTCATTCAGCCGCGGCAGGCTGTCAGGCACGATTCGCAGCAGAAACCCTTTCATCAAAAACACGGCCGCCAGGCCGACTGCTCCGCCAAGCAAGGAAAGAAACAAGCTCTCTGTCACCAACTGCCGCATCAACCGCTTCCGCGAGGCTCCCAGCGCCTGCCGCATGGCCATCTCGCGTCCCCTGGCACTGGCGCGCGCCAGCAGGAGATTCGCGACGTTCACGCAACCGATCAGCAGCACCAATCCCACGGCTCCCAGCAGCAGAAACAACGACTGGCGAACATTGCCGACCACAGTCTCCTTGAGCGGCACCAGGCGCACGGTCCATGCGCTCTGCAGCGGATAATCATTCGGAAATTGTTTGTGCAAAGCTGCCACCAGCGCGTCCACCTGGCTCTGCGCCGCTGCAAGCGTTAATCCAGGTTTGATTCGCGCGATTGCTCCCGTCAGTCGCCTGCTGCGCAGCGGAGGAGGCGCGGGTGGCGCGGCAAAACCCGCTCCGCCCCAAACTTCGGTGTTCCTTTGCTCCGTTGTTCTGCCCGGGTCGCGATAACCAGCCGGCATGACTCCGATCACCCGGTACAAGTCGTTGTCCAGCCGCAAACTTCTGCCCAGAATTCCTGGATCGGACGCAAACGCCCGCTTCCACAGGCCGTCGCTGATCACAACTTCCAAGTTAAATCCCGGCGTGTGATCTTCGGGATCGAACCAGCGGCCCAACTGCGGTTTCACGCCCAGCAGCGCGAAGTAATTCGTTCCCACGGCCGAGAAGCGCGCTCGCGTAGGCTGAGACGTGCCCGTAAGATTCACGGAGCCGAACGCTGTTAGCGAAACGTATTCGAAAATGCCGGAACGCTGCAGATCCTGCCACTCGGGCACAGACATCCCCACGTCCTGCGCGCCCACGCCGGGAAGATCATCCTCGATTCTCACAAGCTGCTCCGGCTGCGGGTAAGGCAGAGGATGCAACAAGGTGGCATCGACCACGCTGAAAATCGCCGTGGTGGCGCCGATGCCCAGGGCAATCGTCAGGACCGCGATGGCCGTGAATCCCGGCGACTTGCGCAGCACGCGCGCGCCATAGCGCAGGTCTTGCGAGAGCGACTCGAAAAAACTCACGCCCCGCGCCTCACGGCATTCTTCTTTCGCCCGCTCGATTCCTCCAAACTCCACCCGCGCGCGCCGCATGGCCAGTTCCCGCGACACTCCGCCGCGAACTAAATCCTCCGCGTAGGCCTCCAGGTGAAACTTCAATTCCGCATCCATGGCGCTCTCCATGCCAGAGCGCCCAAGAATCGCCTGCAACCACGATCGAACCTGGCTCCAAAACCTCATACTTCCTCCGAACTGGCCCCCAGGATCCCCGCGATCACCTCGGACATACGATTCCAATTCTCGGCTTCCATTTGTAATTTGCGCTTCCCCGCCGCGGTAAGACGATAAAATCTGGCCTTGCGTTTGTTTTCCGACTCGCCCCATTCACTGGCGATCCAGCCTTGATGCTCCAGCCGGTAGAGCGCCGGGTACAGCGAACCCTGCTGAATCTCCAGGCGGTCCTTCGAAATCTGCTGGATGCGCAGCAATATGCCGTAGCCATGCAGCGGGCCGAGCGAGACGGCCTTCAGAATGAGCATGTCCAGCGTGCCTTGCAGAAGATCAAGTTGTTTGTCCATAGGCAGCAGTCTCTCCTAGAGCATCTAGGAATATAGAGCGTCTCTCCTAGACTGTCAAGGAGAAAGGCCATGTCCCGGGATGCGCATTTGACTTTCTGTTCGCAGGGGCGCTGGCTTGCTGTCCGATAACCTCACGGAAAATGACCGCGCCGGACAACGACGGACCCTTCAGCGCGCCATCAAGCACTTTCCGTCCGTTGACTTGCCTCCAGCCCCCAACCTAAGATGAGCTCCCAATGCCGGATTCCGCGTCTCTAATCGGCCGCACGATTTCCCACTACCGCATAGTCGAAAAGCTAGGCGGAGGCGGCATGGGCGTGGTGTACAAAGCCGAAGATATAAAGCTAAGCCGCTTCGTAGCCCTAAAATTCCTGCCAGATGACGTAGCCAAAAACACGCAAGCCCTAAGCCGCTTCGAGCGCGAAGCCAAAGCAGCCTCCGCGCTGAATCATCCCAACATCTGCACCATTTACGAAATTGACGATCAGCATGGCGACGCCTTCATTGCCATGGAATTTCTGGACGGTTTGACGCTGAAACATCAGATTGCCGGCCGCCCAATGGAAACCGAGTTGATTCTCTCGCTGGCCATCGAAATCGCCGACGCCCTGGACGCCGCTCACGCCGAAGGCATCATTCACCGCGATATCAAGCCCGCCAATATTTTCATCACCAAAAGAGGCCACGCCAAGATTCTCGATTTCGGCTTGGCCAAGACGCTGCCTTCATCATCTTCGCTCTCTCAATCGGCCACGCAAGGAACAGCCGACGCGCTAGCCCCCGAGCAACTCACCAGTCCGGGCAGCACGCTCGGCACGGTTGCCTATATGTCGCCGGAGCAGGTGCGCGCCAAGGAACTCGACGCCCGCAGCGATCTCTTTTCCTTCGGCGCGGTGCTCTACGAAATGTCCACAGGCATGTTGCCGTTCCGTGGCGAAAGCTCAGGAGTAATTTTCAAATCCATTCTGGATGCCGCGCCGATTCCGCCGGTGCGGCTGAACGCCGATGTCCCGGCGGAGCTGGAACACATCATCGCCAAGGCCTTGGAGAAAGATCGCGAGACGCGCTATCAACACGCCTCCGACATTCGCGCCGATCTAAAGCGGCTGAAACGCGAAACGGAAAGCGGGCGTTCCGGCACCGCCGCGGTAGCTGCCGCCGATTCGCCCTCGCCCTCCTCCACTTCCGCTCCCACTCCCAATGTCTCTCCCTCCCTGCAGCGAATCGCTGCCCGCGCGGAAATCCGCGCGGAAATAAAGCGGGAACTCGAAGTGCAGCACGCCTCGGGAAGTTCGGTAGTCGCCGCCGCAAAGCAGCACAAAGGCGCGCTCATCGGCGGAATCGTAATCGCGCTGCTATTGATTGCCGGCGCAGGCTACGGCCTCTACTCACTCCTCGCAAACCGCGCCGTCGCGATTCCATTTCAATCTTTCGCCGTCTCGCAAATCACCAACTCGGGCAAAGCCGCGCTCGCGGCAGTTTCCCCAGACGGCAAATATGTAGTCAGCGTAGTGAACGACAACGGAAAACAAAGCCTGTGGCTTCGCAACGTACCGAGCGGCAGCAACACCCAGGTCCTCGCACCGGATCCTTTTCTCATTCCCAGCCTCGCGTTTTCTCCGGACGGCAGCTACATCTTCTACCGCAAGGCCACGGATGCCACCCAGACTGAATTCCGTGTTTATCGCATGCCGGTACTCGGTGGCACCCCGCAACTCCTGCTTCGCGATGTGGACGGAGGTCCAATCCTTTCACCGGACGGCAAGCGCATGGTCTACATCCGCGCGAACGATCCGGAAGTTGGCAAATATCGCATTCTGTCCTCGAATCTGGACGGCGGCGACGAGAAGATTCTCCACGTCACTCCGATTCCTATACCAGGCTCTCTCTCATGGTCCCCCGACGGCAAGCGCATCGCCTTCATTTCCTATTCCCAGGGTAATAATCAGGGTCAGATCACCACCTTCGCGTTACCGACCGGCGAGAACACGCCGCTCACTTCTTTGCCGGACAAGGATTTCTCAGACTTGGCGTGGGTTCCCGATGGGCGAGGGCTGCTGGTGAACTTTGCCGATCGCTCCTCGGGCTCCAGCAACCGGCAAATCGGCTACGTTTCCTTTCCCGACGGCAAATTCCAATCGCTGACCAACGACACTCACGGCTATCGCACCCTGAGTCTTTCGGCCGACGCCAAGACCATGGTCTCGATTCAGCGCCAGGATTCTGATTCCGTTTCGTTGCAGCCGGCAGCAGGCAACGGGACGCCCACCGCGGTTCCAGGCCTCCCCAGTCAGGCCGAAGTACATGGCCTGGATTGGGACGCCCAGGGAGATTTAATCGTCACCACGGCCACTTCCATTTTGCGAATGTCGCCCGACGGCAACCTCCAAGCAACGCTGCTGAATGACCCCGCGGAGACAATACAGTCGTCCTCGGTTTGTGGTCATGGCGGGCCGATTCTCTTCAGCACCTATCTTCGAGAAGGAATAACGGCAACGAACATCTGGCGTGTGGAGGCCGATGGCTCTCGTCCAAAGCAACTCACCAGCGGCAAGGAAGACCGATTCCCGCTCTGCGCTCCGGATGGAAAATCATTGTATTACGTAGACTTCACCACCTATCGGACGATGCACGTGCCCATTGATGGCGGCTCTCCCGAACTCATCAAGGCTAGCGTGGTCCCCGTCGGATGGATGCTGGGCGCATCGAACTTTTCGCCCGACGGCAGGTGGCTGCCGGAGATCGCCTCTATTTTCGATCCGGCCACGCAATCGAGCACCAACACGATTGCTCTCTTGGATCTGACCGCGAACTCCGAGACACCAGCGAAATACCTCAATCCCCGCTCTGACATTTCTCGTGCCGTTGCCTTCACTCCGGACGGCAAGGCCGTGGCTTACATCATCATGGAAAACGGCGTCGCCAACGTTTGGGCCCAGCCGCTCGATGGCTCCCCGGGCCATCGCTTGACAAACTTCACCTCCGATCGCATGCGCACGTTTCAATTCTCTCCCGACGGCAAGACTCTCGCCGTCGCGCGCTTCCACATCGTCTCCGACGCAGTCCTCCTGCGCGACACCCGCACCGCGTCGCAATAGCCACGCATCCAGCCATCGACCGGGCGATGTGGCAACGAGCACCCGTATGGCCCGGTCTTCAGTCGGGCCTCTTCGGGCTTCCAGCACTCAAGCTTCTGGCGCCATAGCGTGATAAAGTCTGGCCACTCCCTTTTCATTCCCTTTCTCGTGAGGTAACAGCGCCATTGAAACTGAGAAACTGTCACAGTCGGCAGGCATGAGGAGGCTGCGCCATGGTGAAACCCACCACAGTGATGAAATCCGCGTCACTGGTAATCGCGATTTTTCTTACGTCTCTCCTCGTTTACAGAGGCGTCCGTGAGGTGTTGAACAAATACGAGTACTCCCGCACGATAAAGAGTTATTGGGAATTGGGTGTGAAAGCTTCGACCCTCGAAAAGAAATCCGAGTATCTTGACCAATTCGTCGCAGGACTCAACGCCGCTCATCTGTCCGGCAACAATGCCATCTTTCTCAAAACACCTGACAACAGTTATGAGCAGAACTTCGCCGCTCTGACCTCGCTGCAAAAGCGCATGCACGAAATCAACGAAATGGATCCCAAATCTTTTGAGTATCAACTGGCGATTGGTCAAATCACCGCTCAGGAGCAAGGTGAAGCCGGCAAGATGCTCGATCAGTTCGAAGGCATCTGGTATCTGAACCGCCATCCCACGTACTGGAAGTGGTTTGACTCTATATTCTGGGTGTTGAATCTGCTGCTGGCTTTTTCTGCCTGGCTTTTTTTTGGCGGCGCAAACGCAGTGGCCAGACAGCACGGGGAAGATACGCGCAAACTCGGCATGGTCCTGCTGGCCCTCTTCGCCGGCTTGGCGCTGTCACTCCTCACCGCCGGTGTTTTCCTCCGGTAATCCATCGAAGGGACCCGCGGTCGTGGCAACGCGCCACGACCCACCTACCGCTCGTAGGGGCGGGGCTTGCTCCGCCCGCTCCGGCGAGCAAAACGTAACAACAACCGCAACCCGGGCGCGGACCCACACGCTTCAACCCACCGAGCACTTTTCCTCCGCCTCTACTGCTAGAATGACAAATTCATTTGCATCGTTTCCAAATTTCAGGAGGACGCATGACCCCAGTCCGCCATCTGCCGATGCCGCCCCTGGCCTATCGCGATCACGATTTCATGGAAAGCCTGCCGGCGCGGCCGCTGCGGATTCTGGCCGAATATATCGATCCGCTAACGCGCCTGCGGCACGAAAACGTGGCCGACACCATCGTCATGTTCGGCTCGGCGCGCATTCCGCCGCGCGAACGCGCCCTGGCTGCGGTCGAACGCCTCAAATCCGCGCCCGCCAAGCGCCGCAAAAAACCGCAATGGCGCGCGCAGATGCGTTCCGCCAAATCCGATCTGGAAATGTCCCGCTACTACGAAGAGGCCCGCGAACTTTCCCGCCGCATCACTGAATGGTCCATGACCCTGGGCACCAATCCGCGGCGCTTCGTGATTTGTTCCGGCGGAGGCCCCGGCATCATGGAAGCCGCCAATCGCGGCGCGCACGAAGCCGGCGGCTCCTCGATCGGCCTGAGCATTCAGTTGCCGCACGAGCAGCGCCCCAATCCCTACATCACCCCGGAGCTGAATTTCTGCTTCCATTATTTCTTCATGCGCAAACTATGGTTCGCGCAAATGGCCAAGGCGCTGATCGTCTTTCCCGGCGGATTCGGCACCATGGACGAATTGTGGGAGATGATGACCCTGCTGCAGACAGGAAAGCTATCGTCGCGCCATCTGATTCTGATTTACGGGCGCAAATACTGGGACCGGGTGTTGAATTGGAAAGAGATGGTAAAGTGGCGCACCATCAGCGAGAGAGAATACAACCTGTTGGAATTCGCCGACACGGTAGACGAAGCCTTCGAAAGGCTGAAGAAAGATTTGCAGTACCCCAGCCGAGGCGGCACCGGCAAAATCTGGTAGCCGGTAACGCCGGCTGCCAGCCGGCGTTTTTCCCCGGCGACGAGCAACGCCGCGCACCCGTTGTCCGCCGACGCCACGCCGATGTTTCACCAGCAAACTGTAAGCAGATCCCGACAACCGCTCTGAAGCCGCGACAAGTGGTTTGTGTAACGCCGGCTGCCAGCCGGCGAATTTCAGGCTAGAATTGCGCGCCACCATTCAAGGAGGATCGCTCATGATGAAGACAATGGGACTGCTTGCAGGACTGCTGCTAATGTGCGGCAGCGCGCACGGACAAACCATAAAGCCAGCCGAAAACGCCTCGATCGCCAAAGCTTTAGACCACAGCGTCGCCGGCGTGGAAGGCGAATTCGTTTCCGCCGCAGATGCCATGCCGGAAAACAAATATTCCTTCGCCCCCACCAACGGCGAATTCAAAGGGGTCCGCACCTTCGGCGAACAGGTGAGGCACGTTGCCGCAGTGAATTACATGATTGGAGCGGCGATCCTTCAGGAAAAACCGCCGGTGGAACTAGGCGGCGAGAGCGGTCCCGACTCGGTGAAAAGCAAGGCTGAGATTATGAAGTTCCTGAAAGACTCATTCGCATACGTCCACAAGGCCGTGGGTACGATCAATGAAGCCAATCTGCTGAATCCGATCAACAGTCCGTTCGGCGAAGGAACCACGACGCGGCTGGCAATGGCCACCACAGTCGTGGGCCATTGTTTCGATCACTACGGCCAAATGGTGGAATATCTGCGGATGAACGGCATAGTGCCGCCCGCCAGCCGCGGCTGATCGGTCCAGTAGCGCCGGCGTCCCTGCCGGCATCCGCCGGGCGCACGGTAAACCGAAACTCGAAAACACCGCCGGACGACAAAACAAACGAGCGTTATGTGCGGCCAACGTCTCGGAATGCACGGTTCGGCGTTGATCGGTCGGATCTGGCCGTTTGCGGCTACGACTAATGCCACATAGCCGCGATTTGGCCTCCGCGGTCCGCGCTCGGTTGAGGTTCTGGCTTGGTTTGTGCTCGCCGGATGCCGGCACGGCGGCCGGCGCTACTTAGTTCGAGGAAATGCCCAACTCAAAATCATAGGCGGCTTCGAAGCGACGCTTCTCGTCCTGATCGTGCAACAGCACAACCGGCGCCACGTGCACCGAGCGCTTGCACTTCCGGCACACCGCCGACTCACCCTGCAGATCCTGAACGAAGCCATCCGTAAAGTGATACGCAGCACGCGGGCGGCGTGCGGCTTTGTCGCCCGGGGTGCCGCAGACTGGGCACACGAATTCGACGCGATCCTCGAGGGGATTGCGGTCTAGAGCGGCGCGGCCGGTGTAGCGCAGACCGACTACATCCTTAGTTGCTTTTTCCATGATGTTTGCTCCGAAATCTCTCTTTTCGTCCATGAATTGGATGTCCAAGAACGGCATATTGATGCATCGTCAACGTCTGATTTATAAGTGCTTCATAATCTTATATTTACACACGTTCCATCCCGAGGCCGTAGGGCCCGGGTTGTGGTATCCCAACACATAAGTCACAGATTGTAGGATGAGCCGCCAGGAGGCGGCCGATGCGAGGACGTGCTTATCCGATCGAGGAGCGGGAGTTGTTGATGCAGTTTCATAAACAGGGGGTTTCTCTTGCGGTTCTAAGCCGCAACTCGGGTATACCCCGGGAAGTGTTGTCGCGCTGGTGGGCGCGTTACCAGCAACAGGGACGCGCGGGGCTGGAGCCCCGCTCGCGGCGCCCTCACCGTTTCCGGGGCCCGCTGGATGCCGAAGTGGTGCAGCAAATTTTACGGCTGCGAGGCCGCGGCTGGGGGCCGGCGCGCATCGCCTGGGCTTTGCAGATTGGCCATAGCAGCGTGCACCGTGTTTTGCTGCGGCAGGGACGCAATCGCTTGCGCTCAGCACCGCCCCCGCGGCTCTTTCGTCGCTATGAGAAAAGCCGTCCGGGGGAATTGCTGCATCTGGATCTGAAGTATCTGTATCGCTGGGCAAACTCTTCACGGGAATACGCTTACGCGGTGGTGGATGATTTCAGCCGCGAAGCGGTGGCCTGTGTTCGCCCCCAGCGCTCCAGTCGTGCGGCGGCCGATTTCCTGCAAGAAGTGGTTTCCACTTTGCCCTATCGCATCGAAGCAGTGATGACCTACAACGACCTGATTTTCAGCATGCGCTTCTCCCCGCACGCCCAGCGGCAAACCTACTTCCAACAGAGTTGCCGCAGCCTGGGAATCGCCCACTGGCTGACCAGCCCGCATCATCCGCAAACCAACGGCAAGGTCGAACGCTTCTTCCGCACCTTGGACGAAGAATGCCTGTTGATTCGAGATCCCCGCTCCTCGGACCTACGGGCGCGGGACGTGCAAGAGTTCGTGTGGTATTACAACTATCAGCGGCCTCATCTGAGCTTGCAGGGCCTGACGCCGGTCCAACGGCGCCAAGCCTATTTTCAGCAGCTCCAGATGTGACTTATGTGTTGGGACAATACACCCGGTCTTCAGCCGGGCCTCTTCGGAGAAGGTCGCATAAAGCGGCACAGCCCGCGCCGCGCAAGGCGTCTCGTTGATGTCCTGTTGTTTCGGGGGCAATCTCGCCATGAATTCACGCCCTGCCCAAGCCAGCCCTTACGAACCATCCTCGCTCTGACATGGGAACCGGTTCAGCTGCGCGGTGTCTATCACTTTCAAGATCGCGCGATCGGCATCTCCTCGTTCCGCTTTAACTAGCCGGGACGAACGGCCCAATCTCGCCGCGCCCTTTGGCCGGCGATTTAAGGAGAACATTGCCGATGCGCACCCCCGATTTGCTGTCCGATTGTCTGGTTGATTCCGACGTGGATGCCAACCGCCGCGCCAAAGTCCGCCGCCGCAAGGCGCTGACAATATCGCTCGCCGTGCAGGCGCTCTTACTCGCCGCGCTGCTCATCACTCCCATCCTGATGCCGGAAAGCATGTCGGCCCGGTACACGGTTATGCCCATTCCGCCGTACGGCGGCGGAGGGCATCGGCAGCCGCAAACGCAAACAAGTGCGGGGCCACACCAAGTACTGCGAGGTGGCACGTTCCATTTCCCGTCGCCCAGACCGAGTTGGAGACCCGCGCCTGACTCAAGTGGCCTCAATGACGCGCCGTCGATCGGCGGTAACGGTTCTGGAGATGGCAACGGGCCTCCCGGCCCGGGGATATTCGAAGGGCTTGGAAGCGCGCCGCCGCCCGCGCCGCCGGAGCGGCCGGCCGCACCTAGGAAGCCGCTCATCGTTGACCACGGCACACAGGAAGCGAAGCTGATCCATCGCGTGCAGCCCGATTACCCTACGCTTGCGCGGCAAGTTCATTTGTCCGGGACCGTCGAACTGCGGGCAATTATTGCTAAGGACGGGAGCGTGATAAATCTCGAAGTTGTGAGCGGGAACCCGATTTTGGCTCGATCGGCAGTTGAGGCAGTGAAACAGTGGCGCTATCGGCCGACGCTCTTGAATGGAGAGCCGGTTGAGGTCCAGACGTTTGTAACGGTAAAGTTCGAGTTATATTGAACGCCGAAAATACGGCGTTTCTATTTCTTCGTCGCGTCGGCCTTCCAAATCGGCTCCATGGGGCCGTCTCCCATTCGCGATGATTCTTCGATGTGGATGGACTTGTCCTGCACTTTCGAATAAATTGCGCGGTTGCTCATCTTCGTTCCGCCGAATTCAAATTCGGATTCGGTAATCAGATTCTCTCCTTCCCAGTGTGCTTTTCCGATGATGGCACCGGGAAAGTTTCCGACCGTCACGACCGTGTAGGCGCTCTGCTTGGGGTCCCAGGTGAAGACCTGGTGGCCGATTTCTTTTCCAAGCGGCCCATCCGATTCGAAATCGGCGATCACGGAAAATCCCGCCGGCCCGAGTTGCCCTTTGTACCAGCCCGCTGATTTTCCTCCTTGAGGAATCATGGACGACTTCGGGTATTCGCCGTTTAGGCTAAAGCTGCCGACCAAGAACTTCAGGCGGTCCATTTCCGGGCCCGGCTTGGGCATTTCTTGGGCGGCGGTCACGACAGCGATCAAAACGGCGGCCATGAGCGCAACTTTCAGCGATGCGACCATCATTTTCATAGTTTCCCCCAGCCGGAATTTCCACTTTGAGCTTCCGTGCGACCGGTAATTTATAGCTGACGGTCTCAGATTTCAACCCTCCAGCCAAGTTCTTGCCTCTTCCCCAACTCAAATTGATACCGCCGTACTATTGACTCTGTTTACTTTCCATCTAAGTATGGTCCGAGGAACCGGCCCCAAGGCCAGCTCCAGAAAGGAAGGCGAAGAACGGGTCTGGGCTGATGATTCAGCCCAGGTCAAAAGACGGTAATCGCGACACCTAACAATTAACTTTACCCGTAAGTCCCTGAAAACAAAGGACGGGACCAAGAGTTAATCGCGACAAGGGTAGGGGGTATACCGGCAGATTCTTAGCCCATACGGCCTGGCCGCAACGAAAAAGGCCGACCCAGAGAGCGCCGGCCTTCTCGTTTTGCGACTGCTGTGGCTTCAGGGACCGAAGAGACGGTGCGAGAACGTGCGATCAGCTGCGTATGTGCAAACCCGGAAGCGAGCACCCGTAGGGCCCGCGCTTCAAGCCGGGCCTCTTGGGGCAAAGTCCCGCTCAGAGGCACAGCGTGCCGGTCGCGATCCGCGAGCTGCTAGAGCAGAGGCTCACCGGTGTTTTCGGCGATGATTTCGCGGACGGTGTCGCGCATGCGCACGATTTCGTGCCAATCGGCTTGTTCCGCAGTGCTGCCATTGGGGCGACTCGCGGAATCGGTGTGCGGCGCGACTAGCGGGCCAAACTTCACTTCGATGTGCCCGAATTTGGGGAGCACGGTTTTATCGCGCAGAATTTCGCGCGCGCCGCGCACGGCTACCGGGCAGATCGGGCGGCCGGCGACCACCGCGGATTTGAACGCACCGAGTTGGAACGGACGGATCCCCGGCGCGGAAGTGAAAGTCCCTTCGGGAAAGATCAGCACCGATTCGCCGCGCTGCAAGGCTTCGCCTACGCCTTCGGTCTGCTTCACGCGCGCTTGCGAATCGCTGCGATCGAAAGCGAAGTGGCCGGCGCGCTGCACGAAAGTTCCGATGAAAGGCATCGAGCGCGCCTCGCCTTTGGCGACAAAGCGAACCTCGGGCGGCAGCGCCGCCAGCGTGACCAGAATATCGAGATAGCTGGAATGATTGGGCGCGAAGATGCACGGGCCGGCGCCGCGAAGCTCTTTGAGGACTTCGTCTCCATTCGTCGAGATGTGCACGCCGGCGCAGGCCAGCATCGCGCGCGCGCCGAGTCTCGTGAGTCGCGCAGCGGCGCGTTGATTGGGCGCCAGCTTTACGGCCAGCCAGAGCGGGCCGATGAAGCCGCCAAACACGGCCAGAGCGTAAGCGCCATACAAGGTCTCGGCGGCGGATTTCGTGCCGCTCATAAACCCCTTGTGGACGCGCTGCGGCGCGCTGATCAACGCCAACCGCGCGAGTTGCAGCCAGACCGGCGAATGGTGGCCGAGCTTGCCTGCCAGATAGAGGCGGCGCGTTTCGGTGCGGCGCAATTTCCCGCTGGAAGTCTTGGGAATGGAATGCGAGGGAAGCAGCTCGACAACATCCGGCGGCATGCCGATCGATTCGGAAACGCGGCGCGTGATTTCCTCGGCGACGCGCTGGCGGGCGCGCGGATCGCGCAATTCCGCAGCGACGATGAAGCGCTCCGTGCCGCTGCGCTCATCCGGCGCGCCAAAGGCTACTACGCAGCCGGTACGCACGCCCTGTACGCGACCGACGACTTCCTCGATTTCGTGAGGGTAGAGATTCCGCCCGCCCTTGATGATGATGTCTTTGGCGCGACCGGTGATGTAAAGCTCGCCGCCGGCGAGATAGGCGAGATCGCCGGAATCGAGCCAGCCGCCTTCGCGGATCAGCCCGCGCGTTGCTTCCGGATTGCGGTAGTAGCCTTGCGTGGCCGAAGCGCCGCGGAAAAGCAATTGACCCTCGACGCGTTCACCCGCTTCGTGGCCTTGGCGGTCCAGCAGCTTCAACTCGATTCCGGGTATAGGCATTCCCGCGGAGACGAACTCGAGTGCGTTCGTGTCCGCGGCATCCGCCGGGACGGCGCGCCCCTCCTTCTCGAACGTATCGCGTACGAGGCGATCCACTTTATAGCCCGAGCCGACTGGCGGCGCCGAAACGCACAGCGAAGCTTCGGCCAGGCCGTACACCGGCAGCAGGAATTCGCGGCGGAAGCCGCAGCGCGCGAACCGTGCGGCGAAGCGTTCGAGCGTTTCCGCGCGGACCGGCTCGGCGCCATTCAGCGCCGCGCGCCAGCAACTCAAATCGAGGCCTTCCAGATCGGCGTCGGCAATTTTCCGGGTGCAGAGCTCGTAGCCGAAATTCGGCGCGGGGCTCAGCGTCCCGCGATGCTTGTGGATGGCGCGCAGCCAGCGCTCGGGGCGCGTCAGAAAGGCCAGCGGGGACATTACGTAGAGCGGAACTCCGTAACAGACCGGAACGAACCAGGCGCCAATCAGGCCCATATCGTGATACAGCGGCAGCCAACTGACGGCCACATCGTCGGAGGTCACCTTCACGCTTTCGCCGATGGCGCGGAGATTGGCGAGCAGATTGGCGTGGGTCAGTGTTACGCCTTTCGGATCGCCGGTTGAGCCCGAGGTGTACTGAAGGAAGGCAATCTCGTCACCGCGCGCCTTTCCGCGCAGATGGCCTTCTGTGGGGCGAAATTCGGTGCTCGGCGGGGCGCTAGACCCTTCGGAATGAGCCAGTTGCGCCGCGTCCAAAATGCCCAGCAGCGAAGGCACGCGCGGGCCGAGCAGTCGCGCCAGACCTTCGACCTGGCGGAACGTAATCAGGAACTTGGCTTCGGCGTTGCGCAGGATGCCTTCCTGGCGCGCAGCGTATTCCTCGATGCGGTCAGCGCGGAAAGGCGGATACATCGGGACGGGGATTCCACCGGCCATCCAGATGCCGGCAAAGCAGAAGAAGAAATCGACGCCGGTTGGGAGCATCAGGGCTACGGCTTGGCCTGGTGCCAGGCCGCGGCGGGTCAACTCCGCGCCGACGGCCGTGGCGCGGGCGAGGAGTTCGCCGCAGGTGATGATGCGCAGATGCTCATCGTCTTCGTAAACGTGAATGTGGGCGGTGTCTGGTTCGGCGCGGCCGCGGGCGATGAGGATTTCGGTGAGCGATTGGGCGGATTCCAGGATGCCGCGGAGCCAGGCATGATCCGTCCCGGCGGCGAGAGGCACGCTTTCGCGGGTCAGGTCCGGCGCGGTTGTGCGGTTGGCTTGCTGTGCGGCCGGGCTTTCGATCAGGACTGCGGTGAGCAGGTCCTTCACCGTGTCGGCTTCGGAGAGGGCGCTGTCGGGCAAGTGAATCGAGAAGGCTTTGTCGAGGCGGACTAACAGCTCGACGCGCTCGAGGCTTCCGAGGCCCAGGTCTCTTTCGAGATGCGCGCCCAGGCCGGAGCGGGTGAAAGTCTCGGTGGCTGAACGGCTTCCGAGTTCTTGCAGGAGTCCACGAACGATGGCGAGGACCTGCCCTTCCACCACCTGCGAACGGTCCAGTTGCATGCCGGGAGTTGACATAGCTTCTCGGCGAGTTCCCCCCGGGGACGGGCGATAGCTACCTGAGCGAAGGCTATCACCGCAGGGGCAGCGGTTCAACCGTGGAGAGGAATGTGGCGGCGCAGGTTCCAACAGCGACGGATCGGTCGGCGGGTGCCTCTGGAGGTCGTCGTTACGTGGAGGTCGTCAGAGGGCGGAACCCTTGGAGGCTCAGGGTAAACAAGCGGCACCCCTACCACCAGAGACAATCCCAGCGCTAAAGCGCGCAATTAAGGGCGACGCTCTTCCGGAGCGCTCAAGCGCTCCTTCCACCGCATAAATGCGGTGGCTCCCACCCTAAGTGCCGGGCGCAAATCAGGAGCGCGGAGTGTAACGGATGTCATGACACACGGCGTAACGCATGTCCTGACACAACCTGTGACGGATGTCATGAAACCACACAGTGGTGAACCCGGGCCTACGACCGGAGGATACCGAATGCCGGACCGGGCCGGTGGTGAACCCGGGTTGTGGTATCCCAACACATAAGTCACAGATTGTAGGATGAGCCGCGCGGAGGCGGCCGATGCGCGATTTCGGGCCTCGAATGGGGAGATCGGAGGAGGTTTCCGGCGGAAGCTCTTAGTCCCTTCGTACTACTACAAAATGAACCTAACGGGCTATCGCCAGCGGCGGATGCCATTGGCAGAATGCATGGTGTTCGAGGTTGGGCGCCCATAGACGCCGAGCTTCGAAAGTGTCTGCACCTCCATCACCCCATGCCCACGGCGGCCGGCACCCCCACCGGCCGCCTTTCTTCTTTTTGGGGATAACCGCGGGTCATTTCCCGGCCTCGGGTAGCTGTACCTCTCGCTTGACAACTCAGAGTCGCGAATCTATACAGTCTGGCAGAGTCTTCAGGCGGCGTTGATTTCGGGGTGGTTCGCAAGCGGAAGCTCAATTGGGGTGTTCGGCGGGCTTTTCCAGCCTACGTTTTTCTTATCCGTGAAGGCCGCCTACGGAGGTGTGGCATGAGGCAGGCTCTATGGCTGTGCCGGGGTGTACTTCTTCTCGGATTCATCCTCGCGTTTGTGTCCGTTGCGCAAGCTCAGGATACAGCATCGCTGCGCGGAACGATCACCGACCAGAGCGGCGGGGTAATCGTCGGGGCCAAGGTCAAGCTGACGAATACGCAGACGAATATCTCGCGCACGACGACGAGCAGCAACGACGGCGGCTATTTGTTTACGCTGGTGCCTGTCGGGACGTATGCGCTGACCGTGACGCATGCCGATTTTCAGACCTCGATCGAAGCAAATATTAAACTGGAGTTGAATCAGAACGGGCGGTTGGACGTGAGTATGAAGCTGGGATCCTCGTCAACCACGCTGGAAGTTACAGCGGTAGTCGCGCAGGTGGATACCGCCAGCGCGGTGCTGGGCAAGGTGGAGGACGAGCGGGCGATACGCGATTTGCCGTTGCTCGATCGCGATACTTTGCAGCTGGGGTTGCTGCAGGCCGGTGTGTTTGCGCCCGACCCCGACGATACTTCGGGCAATCCCTTCTCGGTTAGCGGGCAGCGTTCGGAATCGCTCACGTTTTTACTGGACGGCAGTAACAACACGGACTTTCTGGGTAACAACATCGTGGTAAGTCCGAATCCTGACGCGGTGGAAGAATTCAAGATCATCACCAACAACTACGACGCTGAGTATGGGCGCACTTCCGGCGGAATCGTCAATCAGATTACGAAATCGGGGACCAACCAGTTTCACGGCGATGTGTTTGAATTCATTCGCAATGACGCGCTGAATGCGCGCGATTTCTTCGCACAGGATCGGTCGTCGTTCAAACGCAACGTGTTTGGCGCGACCACCGGCGGGCCGATCAAGAAAGACAAAACGTTCTTCTTCCTGGCCTATCAGGGCGCGCGCCGGCGAGAAGGGCAGACACCGCAGCCGATCGCCGTGCTCAGCCCCAACGAGCGCACCGGCGATTTCGGCGAGCTTTGCGGGAGCTATGATGCCGGCGGGAACTGTACTGCCGGGGCGCTGGCAAACGGCGGCACGCAGCTGATCAATCCGGAGACGGGCAACAATATCCCGTTTAACAACATGGCCACGGCCGGGTTGGTGAATCCCGATCATGCAGACCTACATCAACAAGTATCTGCCGATGCCCAACATCGCGGGCACGAATAACTTTGAGGCGTCGCCAGTGGCGTCGGTGGATGACGACCAGGGCATCGTGCACGTGGATCACAATCTGACGCAGCACGACGCACTGGCCTTCGTATACGTTGTGGATGACAACCGGAATTTCTTCCCGGAGGAAGGCGGGACGCTTTCGACGTCGATCGGGCCGCAGCCTGATGGTTCGGGCGGCGATGTCCCGATTGGCTCCGGCGGATTTAATGGAGCGCGGACACAAATCGGATCGCTCACCTGGACGCATACGTTTTCCGGCGGAAAGCTGAATGAATTTCGATTCGCGGCCAATCGCTATGCTTCTTATCAAGCCTTCCCCTCGGACAAGACCTCGCCCGCGGCGTTGGGATTCACCAACGTTTTTCCAGACGACCCCGCGGGAACAGGGCCGCCGGTGATCTTCAGCCCGTCGTTTACGCTGGGGCCTTCCGCGCAGGGGCCTACACGGTTGAAGCGCGCCACGTTCGAGTGGGAAGACAATTTCACGTGGACGCGCGGCAAGCATGAAATCAAGTTTGGCGGTGACATTTCACGCATCCGGCAGAACTACCATTTCGACTTCTACAATAACGGCAGCTTTGATTTTACCTTCGGGGATTTCACCGGCGACGACTACGCGGATCTGGTCGGCGGATTCTGGGACAACTATTTTCAGTTCTCGCAAGCGCTCTATGGAATACGCACGGGCGCGTTCGCCGGGTACGTTCAGGATACCTGGAAGATTCTGCCGCGGCTGACGCTCAATTATGGCTTGCGCTACGAGTTCTACCTGCCGCAGAGCGATATTCACAACAACATTCTGGGTTTCTTCCCGGGACAGCAATCGAGCAAATTCCCCAGCGCGCCGCCGGGAATTCTCTACCCCGGCGACCCGGGGACGCCGAATCGGGCGCTGGTCTATCCCGACTACAACAATTTCGCGCCGCGATTCGGATTCGCATGGGACATGTTCGGAAATGCCAAGCTGGTGATGCGAGGCGGCGCTGGAATTTTTTATGATATCGAGGACGGCGCGCTGAATTTGCAGTTTGGTGGACAGCCGCCGTTCGGCTTTGCATCCAATAATTTCCCCAGCTCGTGGCAGGGATTCTCCGGAGATTTGATGACGGACCCGTTCACGGAGCTGGGGCTGATACAGCCTTTCCCCTTCCATTTCACCGGGACGTTTTTGGTTCCGGCGATCAGCTTTGCGTACACGACCTGGCCGCACTTCCGAACGCCGTATTCCGAGAATTTCAATTACGGATTTCAGTGGCAGGCCACGAAGGACACCATGGTGGAAGCGGTGTACGTGGGCAGCCTGGGCCGCAAGCTAATCAGCACGGGCGAGACCAACTTTCCTGAACCATCTATCATGCAGCATCAGCTTCAGACTTACCTTGCGTCGGCTACCGCTGCTGGCATTTCCCCAATCAACCCCGACTGTGCGCGGCCGCTCGCGGCGTGCACGGGTGGATTTCTGGATCCGTCCGATCCGAACGACCCGAGCGGCTCTCCGACCGGGGCGACAGCAGTTGCTGACCAACTTCAGTAACGGCATCTCGGACAGCGATCAGTTCCAATTGACTGTGGACAAGCGCCTGAGCCATGGGCTGCAGTTGCGCATGGCTTATACCGTGGCGAAGACGATTGATGTCACTTCCGGCTTTCGCTCGCGTTCCGGCGAATTCACCGACCCACTCGATCACAATCTCGACCGCGCGGTGGCGGACTTCGATACACCGCAGCGGCTAGTGCTGAGCTGGCTTTGGGAGGTGCCGTTTAATTCGCTGGTGCATAGCGATGGGTTTATGAGGAAGGTGGCGGAGGGCTGGCAATTCAACGGCATCGCGTCATTCCAGAGAGGAAATCCACTGACGTTCTACTCCAATAGCGATGCCAGCGAACAGAATCAAGATCCGGATCTCACGCGCACGGAGGTTTCCGGGAAGGTTCCGTATGCCAATCCGCGGAACCCGAGCAATGCGTTCAGCGCGGACTGCAATGGCGACAACGGTACGATGGGGCCTTATTGGATCGATCCGACGAACATGAGTTGCGAGGCCTGCCCGACGACCGATCCAACTTGTACTCAGGCCGGAGACGCGGGCGGCATTCCGCTGTTTACGTACGGGAATCTCGGCCGCAATACCATGCGCGGGCCGGGCATTAACAACTGGGATCTCTCCATCACGAAGAAAACCAGGATCGGCGAAACGACGGAATGTGGAATTTCGCGCGGAGTTCTTCAACGCCTTTAACCACACGCAGTTCCTGAGAGTGGATAACGCCGGATTTAGTTCCACATTCGGGCAGGTCACTTCGGACCGTGGGCCGCGACTCGTCCAGTTCGGGCTGAAGTTTTATTTCTGAGCGAGAATTCTGCCGCACGCCTTCGAGGGGCGATTTGCGATCGAGTCCGTGAGGATCAATTCGCGGGAATCGGAACGCGGGCGGGTCTGTCCTTCCCCCCGGTGAGAGGCCTCAGGATAAAAAGGCCCGCCCGTACATAAAAGCTGGTGCGGGGACGACGGCCGGGCGCGGCCGATAGCTGTGCCTAGCTCACGCGCGACTGGTGCTGCGCGCGCTTATCTCGGCCGGAAACTTGGCCGATAGGCGCTCAACGGGCGCGGTCGCATCCGGAAACGCGGGGCGAGAGGCGGCGGCACATTGTGCAGAGGCGAGCCGCAATTGCTGCAGATTTCCTGCTGCGTGCCCTCCACGCGCAACCACTGCCCTCTGGCCGGACATTCCGGACTCAAACACTGCACCGTCCAACCGGGAAGATATTGCATCGGTCTCCCAGATTTGTTTCCGGCTGTAGCGCCGCTGCGAACCCTGTTGCCCCCGTCGCCGCCGCGCCAAGGCCGGAAGAGATGCGGGGATTGTGAGGGAGGGTGTCTAGTGTGTCAAGAGAATTCGCCACAATTAGTAGTGGTGGGGTTCCCAGCGGTGCGCGCCCGCGGAAAGACGGGGCACTGCGTCTCGTCAGGATCGGGTTGCCGGGTGGCGCATACGCGGCGTGAATTGGCGTTGTGCCTGGCCCGGCTGATCCTTCGGCTGCGCTCAGGACAAGAGACCGGGCCCTACGGTTCGCGGACGCTCGTCCGTGCTTCTCGTTAGCTGTCGTGGACTGGAGGATTCGGTTGCTTCGGCTTCGTTTCCGGCGCCTGCGTGTCGGGCGGCTTGGCGGCTGGAGGATTCGTGTCTGGTGGTTTCGCGTCGGGGGCGGCTGTCTCGGGGGCTTTGGCGTCCGGCGCCTTGGTGTCCGGAGACTTGGCATCCGGGGTTTGCGTGTTTGGCGGATTGCTCTCGGGAGCTTTTGTTTCCGCTGCTTTCGTATCTGCCGGTTTCGCGTCGGGTGGTTTCGTTGCGGCCGGGGTTCCGACTTTCGCTTGCAATTCCGCAAGGGTCTGCTGGGTCAGTTGCAGCGCCTGCTTCTTCGCGTCTACGCCGCTTTTCTCCTGATTGATGGCTTTCTGGCCGTCTTTATCGGCGGCGAAATCCGGCTTGCCGTAATACGTCGCGGCGTCGAGGTTGTATTTGCGCTGCGCCAGGTCGAGATCTGCTTTTAATTCCGCGATCTTTTCCTGCGCTTCTTTAATCGCTTGTTGCGCGTGGGCCAATTCGTCCGGCGAGAGCGCGGGCTGTGCTGCTGCGCCGTTTGGTGCGGTTTGATCGCCGGTTGCGGTGCCGGAATCCGTGGCCGGGGCGTTGGCGTCCGGACCTATTACTTCGAGGTCGGCTGCGGGTAGCGAGATATTGTCGTTGTCCCAGACGCGGGCTGGCTTGGGCTCTGACTTTTTTTGGTCGCGGGCTTTGCGGGCGGCTTCGGCCGCGGTTTCGGTTTGCTGCTTCTCTGTCGCTTGCGGACGAGCGTTGGCTGCGCTGGCCAGCGCCAGAATCCCGGCTGCGATTGTTGCTGTCTTCCAGCCTTTGCGTATAGCGGGTGCGTTCATTGAAATGGCCCTCCTGCTGTTCGGCCAGCCCGTTCCTGTGCCGGCATCTTACGGGCGAAACCTGTCTGACGCGATGCCCTTAGCCAAACCATTCTTACGTTTTTAGATCATTGCTCCGCGAACGATTGCGGCTTTGGCCGGCGTTTCCTTCGTAGGATGCCGGCAGAGACGCCGGCGCTAGTTATCCGAGACGCCCTTCGGCACCGCCCAGGACAAGCCGGCGCTACTTATCTTATTCCGGCGCTTGATTGGTGGGTACTTCTTGGAGTCTTGCGCTGCCTAAGATGCACCCTGTACTTGGCTTGGCCCCCGGTCGGCCGTTCGGTCAGCCTCCGCTGGCGAATTTTTTGAGCCGCTCGATCGCGGCTGAGGTGAATTGGCCGACTTCGATTAGGTAGCCGTCGGGATCGCGGATACAGCAGCGCCATTCGTGGCCGTGGTTATCTAGCGGCTCGGTCAACCAAGCCCCGCCCTACTAACAGGCCGCGATTCGCTGGCGCTTGGGGCTAAGGCGCAAGCCCTGCATGCATTGGCGCAACGACGCGCAGCGGCAATGGAGCAGACCTTCGAGCAGCGATTTTAGCCGCCGCGAACGTTTGATGCTCTCATCCACTTCTTGGATTTTGCGCTGCGCTAGTTTTCGCCAGCGCGGGCCTACCGGCGTGTTGTCGCGCAGGCCGCTTAGGAAGAGCTTGATTTCGTCGAGGGTGAAGCCCATGTCGGCGGCGAAGGTGATGAGCAGAAGGCGGTCGAGCTCGTTTTCGGCGTAGCGGCGCTGGCCGCTTGCGCGATGGGGCGGGGCCAAGAGACCGCGTTTTTCGTAATAGCGGATGGCGGAGGCATTGACGCCCGCCTGCTTGGCTAGCGCGCCGATCTTCATTTTCCACCTCTTTTTGCGGAGCCTTAATTCGGGCTTGACTTAAAGTTGGCTTTAACTTTTAGCATTTTTCGTAGCGGCGTAGCAAATCTTGGCGGAGGACTGAGATGAACATTGCAAAAGACGGGATCGAGACGGGCCGGAACTTGATGGGTTTGATGGTGATCGTGGCGTTGCTGTTCTCCGGGGGAGGAGCGTTGCGGTTGCGGGCGCAATCTTCAGCGGCCGCGCAGGAGCCGGCCGAGTCTCAGAACGCGGAACAGTCGAAATTTTACTGCAACATGAAGGCGCTGACTCCGGCGGAGCGGACGCATCACACGCAATTGACGGAGAAATTGCTGGCTGTGCGGAAAGATGTTGTGGAGACGGCGACTGGCTATGAATTGCAGTTTAGTCCTGCGGATGTTTCGCTGGCGGAATTGGCGGATTGGAGTGTTGTGGAGAGCAAGTGTTGCCCGTTTTTTGATTTTCATCTGGATTTGGAGCGCAAGGGGACGCTTTTGTGTTTGCGGCTTACCGGGGAGGAGGGGATCAAGGCGTTTATACGGAGTGAATTTCGATTGACGCCCAAGTCGTAGCCCGGCCGAGAGCAGAGCGGGAGACAAGGAGATTGTGGCAGGGCTTTCCGATGGGGCGTTACGTTGGCGGGCGGAGCCCTTCGTGCCTCAGGGTAAACAAGCCCCGCCCTACGGCCGAAAGTCTCCTGGCTTGCCGTGTTTAGCGGTGACTGGCATACTGCGCCGCACTCGGACGCTGCGGGCCCGCGTCTGTGTTTGCGGAGTGTGATTTTGAGGAAAATTGCGATTTGCGCGTTTCTCGGTGCGCTATTCCTTGCGGCGGCTCTTCGGGCGGACGCAGGGGGCGCTTCTTTTTCGGCAGCGATGCAGGCGACCTCTACTTCCCCTTCGCAAAACTCGGCGATGGCTGCGACAGATACGGCGGCGGGGCGGCCGATGCATGTCACCGCGTACACCTTGCCGCCGGATAAGTACGCGAAGGCGCGCAATTTGAGCCGCATCGGATACTTCACGCGCGTCGTTGAGCCGCTGTATTCGATTCTCGTGCTGTACTGGCTTTTGCGCTGGTGCTGGACGGCGAAATTTCGCGATTGGGCGGAGCGATTGTCTTCGCGGCGCCTGGTGCAGGCGGTGATTTTCTCGGCGGCCTTCTTCGCGGTGCTGGCGATTTTTGATCTGCCATTCGAAATCGCCGAACACTGGCTTTATCGCCGATACGATCTGGTGGTGCAGGGCTGGGGTTCGTGGCTGGGGGATCAGGGGAAGGGTTTGCTGGTCAATGTCGTCATCGGTTTTATTTTCGTGGCCATTTTTTTCGCGGTTGTGCGACGGACGCAGCGCTGGTGGCTTTACTTTTGGCTGGCGTCGATTCCCATCCTGATCTTCCTCATTTTTCTTACCCCGATGGTGATCGACCCGCTGTTCAACAAATTCGAGCCGCTGGCCGCCCACGAACCGCAACTGGTGGCGGATCTGGAGCGCGTGGTGTATCGCGCCGGGATGGAGATTCCCCCGGAGCGCATGTATCTGATGAAGGCCAGCGAAAAAGTGAAATTGCGTGAACGCCTACGTTACCGGGCTGGGGGCTTCGAAGCGCGTGGTGGTGTGGGACACGACGATCGCCAAAATGACCCGGCCGCAGATTCTCTTCGTGTTCGGGCACGAGATGGGGCACTACGTTTTGAATCACGTTTACAAAGGGCTGGCGCTGGGGATGTTGCTGCTTCTGGTTTCGTTCTATCTTGCGGCGCGGATTTCGCGGCTGTGGCTGGAGAGGCATTCCGGGGCGCGGAAAATTCGCGGGCCCGGCGATTGGGCTGCGTTGCCGGTGTACTTGATTCCGGTGCTGATCATTTCGTTTGTGGCCACGCCGATAACGAATGCCGGGTCGCGCTATTTTGAACATCAGGCCGACCAGTACGGGCTTGAAGTGACGCATGGAATTACGCCGGATTCGGGACAGATTGCGGCGCAGTCGTTTCAGATTTTGGGGGAGATTGATTTGGAGGATCCGGCGCCGAGCCGGTTGGAGATTTTTTGGTATTGGAATCATCCTTGGATTGGGGATCGGATTCGGTTTGCGCTTGGGTATGACCCTTGGGACTTGGGGGAGGCTGGGGAGTTTGTTAGGTGACGGATCTTGCTTGGAAAGTCTGCCGGGCTGAAAGCGCGACGCTACAAACTTCCTCGTGCTTTTTGGGCTTGGGGTCCGCGCTTGATTAATGCTTCTAGTTGCGTTTTCGATCGTCGGATGCCGGCACGGAGGCCGGCGCTACCTGGGCTTCAGTTTCATTTTCACGCCGCCTTTGGCTCTTAGCGTTACTAGTGGTTCGGGGATTACTTTTGTTCCTGGGGGCTCGGTGAATTGGTAGCGCTGGGCTAGCGTTGCGGCTATCAATGCTGCTTCCATCAGCGCGAAGACTTGGCCTATGCAGCGGCGCGGGCCGCCGCCGAAGGGGAAGTAGGCGTAGGCCGGAAGGCGGGCTTCTAGTCCATCTAACCAGCGCTCGGGCCGGAATTCTTCGGGGGCTTCGAAGTAACGCGGGTCGCGATGAATGATCCACTGCGACATGATCACCGTTGTGTTCGCTGGAAAATGATAGCCGCCTAGATCGAATGGCTCTGTGGAAGTGCGCTGCAGCACGTAGGCGGCGGGATAGAGGCGCAGCACTTCGTGAATCACGGCGTCGAGATAGGGCATGCGCGGGAGATCATCGGGTGTGGGGGCGCGGCCTGCCAGCACGCTTCGCAATTCCTCTATTAGGCGATTCTCGACTTGTGGATTTTGCGCCAGCAGGTGCCAGAGCCAGCCCAGCGTTACCGCGGTGGTTTCGTGACCGGCGATGAAGAGGGTCATCACTTCGTCGCGGAGTTGCTTGGGAGTCATGCAGCTGCCGTCTTCGTCCATGGCGTTCATCAGCAGCGAGAGGACGTCGTGACCTTCGGGCTCGCCGGCCTCGCGACGGCGGCGGCGTTCGTCGATGATTCCGTACACGAGGGAATCGAGATATTGGTAGGCGCGTTCGGCGCGGATGTTGCGCGGCGTCGGCCAATGCATGGGAATTTTGACGGGCGAGCGCAGGCGTTGGAGCTGGTAGCGCATCAGTAGGGTAACGGCCGGGCCTACGCGCTTGGCTTCTTCGGTGAATTCAATTCCGAAAAGAGTTTTCACGGCGATGACCAGCGTTAGCGCCATCATTTCTTCGGCCATGTCGCGCACTTCGGCGTCGCGCCAATCGCGGATGTGCGCCTGTGCTTGCTCGACCATTACCTGCGCGTATTCGGCGATGCGCTGCTTGTGAAACGCGGGTTGTGCCAGACGGCGCTGGCGGCGCCAGAGTTCGCCTTCGCTGGTTAGCAGGCCGTCGCCCAGGAGGCGGCGCGAGGCGTCTTTTAGCCCGGGACCTTTATCGAATTTTTGCGGCTGGCGGACGATGAGGTCTTCGATGAGATCGGAGCGATTGACTAGGATGCGGCTTTGCATGAGTAGCGGCATGTAGGCCATATCGCCGTATTCGTGGGCGATGCGCGTGAGCGTGCCGAGGACGTCGCGGCGCAGAGAGAGGGCTACGCCGAAAAATGGCAGGCCTTTGGGGCCTGGGGGTTGGGCGCCGTTTGTGGCGGCCGGTAGAGTCTGCGTCACTCTTGTCGAGGCCATTGATTTTGTGGCTTACGGTTAATCCGCCACTTCTCAGTCTAGCGTTGCATGGGTGGAAGGCAATTTCAAATTTCAGATTTGAAATTTCAGAGCGAATACAAAGGCGAAGAACCGTTGTCGCAGCGGTCGTAAACGTGGCTCAGTTCGAGACGGGTGTTTAGCCGGAGGGCGGAGCAAGCCCCGCCCCGACGGCAGAAGACTCGACGCCCGCTACGGCTGATTGTAGGCGTCCTTCAATTTCTGGATGTCGATTTTGATCATCTTCATCATGGCTTGCATGACGCGGGCTGCTTTTTTCAAATCTTTGTCACCGAGATATTGGCCCAGGATGATCGGAGTGATTTGCCAGCAGAGGCCGTACTTGTCCTTCAGCCATCCGCACTGAATCTCTTTGCCTCCGGCGACGAGCTTGTCCCAGTATTCGTCCACTTCTTGCTGCGTCTCGCAATTCACGGTGAACGAAATGGCTTCCGTGAACTTGAACTCCGGGCCGCCGTTCAGCGCGTAGAATTCCTGGCCGTTGAGCTGGAATTTGACCACCATGACGGCGCCTTTTGGTCCCGGGCCGGTATCTCCGTATCGCGACATCGTCAAAATCTTCGAGTCCTTGAAAATCGAGCAGTAGAAATTCGCGGCCTCTTCGGCTTCGGTGTTGAACCACAGAAACGGGCTAATTTTTTGCATGGCGATCTCCTTTTCAATTTGTCTTACGCCAAAATTTTTTCCAGCCGGTCGTAGCTCTGGCCCATGCCATCCGCCATGGCGGTTTTGAGGGCGCCATCGCGTGAGGCCCGTGAGGCGTAGAGAATCGTTTGCGTGCAGGTGGTTTTGCCGGCGTGCTCGACGAAGGTCATGGTTACCAGGGTTTCGCCGCCGGTCCAGTCCTCATCGAATACTTCGGTCCAGACCAGCCGATCGGGGGGCGCGATTTCGCGATAGACGCCGCTCATGCCCATAATTTGGCCGCTCACGTGGCGCCATTCGAAACGCAACTTACCGCCTACCTTTAATTCAATCTCACAGCGCAGCAACGGCCAATCTTCGGGACCGTAGAGCCAGCGCTTGAGTAGCTCGGGCTTGGTCCAGGCGTCGAAGACTATTTTGCGCGGAGCGTCGAGAACGCGCGACATGGCGATTTCCGTATCGCTGGGAGTGGTGAGCTTCAGTGTTCCTTTGTTGTTACTCAGCGCCATTTCGCTTTTTGCGTCCACGTTTTTTCTCCTTCGTTCTTAGCTCGGCGAGCAAATCGTCGAGTCGCTTGAAATTGCCCTCCCAATACCGGCGATAGCGTTCGAGCCATTTAGCGGCTTTGCCGAGCGGCTCGGCCTCGAGGCGGCGCGGGCGACGTTGCGCATCGCGGCCACCGGAGATCAGCCCGGCGCGCTGCAGGACTTTGAGGTGCTTGGAAATGGCGGGCTGGCTCATGCGGAAAGGCTCGGCCAGCTCTTTCACGGAAGCTTCGCCGGAAGCCAGGCGCGCGAGGATGGCGCGGCGAGTAGGGTCGGCGAGAGCGGCGAAGGTGGCGTCCAGTCGGGTTGAAGCCATGTCCATAACCATCAGGTTGTATAACCGAATGGAAATGTACAAACGCACGCGATGTTTGTCAAGCGGAATCGTAACGCCGGCTGCCAGCCGGCGTTTTTGCGTGGCCAATGAGAACCGTAAGGCGTGGCTTGAGCTGTCGATAACGATGCGCACAAGAAAAGGCGCGATGCGGGCACGCGACGCCCATGAAGCAGCATCGCGCCAAGTGGAAGGAAAATCGCCAGCTGGCAGCCCTTCGAAGCTCAGGACAAGCCGGCGTTACGACGAGCCGGCAGCTTTTGTCATGTAGTTGGTTACATCTGCGTGCGAAATTGCGTCTGCGGCGTAGGTGAAGGTGCCTTTTTCCTTGATCTCGCGGGCGGCTTGCACGAAAGCGCCGAATGCAGCGCGGAAGAGGGAGCCGCCTACGCTGATGCGCTTGGCTCCGGCCGCGGCAATTTCGCCGACCGAATACGTCGCGCCTTTCAATCCCATCAGCACGTTGACCGGCTTTCCGACCGACGCGCAAACCTGCCGAATGGCTTCGAGATTCGGCAACCCGGGCGCGTACAAAACATCGGCGCCGGCATCCGCGAACGCCTGCAGCCGCTTGATTGTGTCGGCGAGATCATTGCGCCCATGCAAAAAATTTTCGGCGCGCGCGGTGAGCACGAAGCCGTGCTGGCGGGCCGCTTCTGCGGCGGCGGCGACTCGCTCGACGGAGAGCTCGAAATCATAGATGGGATCGTTGGGATCGCCGGTGGCGTCTTCGATCGAGCCTCCAGCCAGCCCTACACCGGCAGCCATGCGAATCGTCTGTGCGCAAGCTTCCGGCGCGCGACCGAAGCCGTTCTCCAAATCGGCCGACACGGGCAGGTGCGTGGCATCCACGATGGATTTCGCGTTTTCCAAAATTTCGTCACGCGTAACCGCAATCGCGGAGTCCTGACGTCCAATCGAGAACGAAAAACCCGCGCTGGTAGTGGCCAGGGCTTCGAATCCGAGCGCCGTCAGGATTTTCGCCGAGCCTGCGTCCCAGGGATTGGGAATCAGAAAAATTCCCGGCCGCTCGTGCATGGTCCGGAATTGCTTTAGCTTTTGTTCGCGTGTCATCGCTCTGCCCTCCGACCGGTCGCTCAAATTGTCCCACAGCTTGTGATGCGGGAGAGGCGCCGCCGGAGCGCAATTCAGCGTCATTTTGGCCGGTCGAGCATCCATTGTTGTATAGCGATATTTGCGCCTTGAGCGTCGTGCGCCTAAGATAGGCGCAAGCGCAGTTCGTGGGGCATGCCGATGGCGGGCGAATTCCAAGGGAGCGAAGCGGTGGAGCACGAGCGGCCCGAGTGGCTGGAACAAATCGAGGGTGTGCTCGAGACGCTCAATCAGGGCGTGATCTTGACAGACGACTGCCACAAAATTGCATTCGCCAATGAAGTTTTCCTGCAAATGATCGGCCAGCCAAAAGAAAATATTGTCGGCCACATGGGCACGGATTTTTTCCCCCCGGAGGATGCTCCGTTCCTCGCCCGTCAAATCGCAGTCGGCGAAACCACCGGCCGCAACCGTTTTGAATTTTACGTTCCGCAGCCCGACGGGTCACGGCTGCCGGTGGTAATCAGCGCGCGGCGTTTCGAAGATCCCGATGGACGCGAATTTGCAGTCGTCACTTTCACGGACATTACGGAACAGAAGCGCGCCGAGAATGAGCTGCGCAGCGCCAATTCGCAATTGGAAACGCGCGCGCGCGAAATCGAAGAAGAGCTGACGCTGGCTTCGCGCGTGCAGCAGAGTCTGGCGCCGAAGAGTTTGATCTGGGGCGTCGCGGCGGTGGAGACGTTTTATCAGCCGGTGCGCTCGATTGGCGGGGATTTCGGCTTGGTCACGCCGGGCGAAGACCAACTCGATTTGCTGGTGTGCGATGTTTCGGGTCACGGAATCAGCTCGGCGCTGGTGGCCAACCGGATTTACACCGAGACGATGTCGCAGATCGAGCGCGGCGAACCCCTTGGACCCATGATGCGGCATCTGAATCGCTTTGTGATTCAGAATCTGGGCAGCTCGGTTTTTTATTTCACCATGGCTGCGGCGCGCTTGAGCCGCGATGGACGCTCCATCGAATTCGCGGGGGCTGGGCATCCGCCGGCGATGCTGGTGCGGCCAGGCCAGGCGCCGCAGTTGCTGGAATCGCGCAGCGTGGTGCTCGGTTTTCTTCCCGATGCTGTGGATGGCGAGGCGACTATCGAAGTGCCCATGGAGCCCGGCGACCGCATCATACTGTACACCGATGGGCTGACTGAGAATTTCAATGCCAACAACGAAATGCTGGGAATTGATGGCCTGAGCGAAATCGTTCGAGAGACTTCCACGCTGCCACTGCGCGAGATGAAGGATGAAATTCTCAGGCGGATCGCCGAATGGCGCCTTGGCCCGCCGGCCGACGACATGTCGCTCGTTCTGGTCGAGACTTCTTGATCTGCGAAGCCCAGCCGAATGGCCCGCCTGAAATTTGAGCAGCTCATTGCCGCCGAGCCTGCTCTTGTCGCCGCGTTTTTCGTACCGCAGCGCATGCCTTATTGGTATGGCTACGAGATGAAGGCGGAGTTCGAGGTTTTGGGCGGAGCGCCGGATTTTGCTGCCGGGCAGAAAGTGCGCATCAGCGGGCGTCTCGGCTCGCGCGAAGTGGGGCTTACGGCGGTGATCACGCGTTACGAGTTCGGCCACGCGCTGGAGTGGCAATTTCAGGACACGTACGGCGTGAAGGGTACGCAGGCATGGGAAATCGCGCTGTCTGCCCCCGCGCGGCAAGCAGCCACCATCGTTTATATGCGTGACGCATACGAAATGCCGGGTCGCTTTGCGCAATTTGTTGACGCCATCTTTACCCGCCACGCCGTAGCCCGCCGCGACCGATCCTGGCTCTGCCCGTCTTCAACGCCTCGCCGAACGGCGGTAGCGCGTCCTACCGAGCTCGACACGCACCTCTGCGAGAATTTCAAGGGCAAGAAAAGGCTGGAATCGCGTGAGCCATTGCGCGTGCGGTGTTGGCGCCGATGCCGAGGGCTAGCGTTAGGATCGAGATCGTCGCGAAGCCGCGATTTTTCGCTAGTGTGCGGAGGGCGAAATGTACGTCGTTGAGGAGTTGCATCTTTTCGCAGTTTCTTCGGGTGGTTTGTCTGCGATTTCCCTGTTCTCAAGGTTACCAGCGACTTGGGTTGGTGGTGAATTCATTTTCTTGGGTCCGCGGTTGATTGGGGTCCTGGGGACACCTTGATCGTCGGATGCCGGCAGAGACGCCCTTCGCTGCTCAGGACAAGCCGGCGCTACTTTACTACCACTCGGACGAACTTCTTTTTTCCCGCGCGCAGTAGGAATTCTGACGGCTTGCTTAGATCGATTTGGCGCTGGACATCATCTACTCGGGCGTTGTCGATTTCCACGCCGCCTTGTTTGATCAGGCGCTCGGCTTCGCTGCGTGAGGGAACGAGCTTCCACTCGACTAGCAGCGCGGAGAGGCGCTTCGGTTCGCCGCGCGGCTGAGAAATTACCGGGGCGTCTTCGGGGGCTCGGCGATCGCGGAAGACGCGTTGGAATTCTTCGGCGGCTTTCTTGGCGGCGGGTTCGCCGTGGAAGCCGGCGATGATGTAATGGGCCAGCTGCATCTTGGCGTCAATCGGCGGCAGGTCGCCGTTGCGGACTTCTTCTTTCAGGCGCGTGATGGTGCGCTCGTCGAAGTCGGTTAGCAGTTCGTAGTACGTCCACATCTGCGCGTCGGAAATCGACATCAGCTTGCCGAACATTTCCTGCGGCGCTTCGGTGATGCCCACGTAGTTGTTCAGACTCTTGGACATTTTGCGCTCGCCATCGAGCCCGACGAGGATCGGCATGGTCATGGCGATCTGCAGCGGCTTGCCGTATTCGCGCTGAATTTCGCGGCCGATCAGCAAATTAAATTTTTGCTCGGAGGCGCCCAGCTCCACATCGGCGTTCACGACCACCGAGTCATAGGCCACCAGCAGTGGGTAGAAAAGTTCGTGGACGGAAATTGGCTGATTATTGCTGAGCCGCGAGCGGAAATCTTCGCGCTCCAGCATGCGCGCGAGGCGATATTTGGCGCCGAGCTGAATCATTTCGATGCTAGTAAGTTTGCCGAGCCAGTCAGCGTTATTTACGATTTCAGTTTTCTTGGGATCGAGAATGTGAAAGGCTTGATCGAGATAAGTTTTGGCGTTGGCGTCCACTTGCTCGCGCGTTAACGGCGGGCGCGTCTCCGATTGCCCTGTGGGATCGCCGACCATCGCCGTGAACCCGCCAATCAGGAACACTGCGGTGTGCCCCAGATCCTGAAAGTGCTTCAGCTTGCGCATCACCACGGTATGGCCGAGGTGCAGATCGGGCGCGGTAGGATCGACGCCTAGTTTCACGCGCAGCGGCTTGCCCGTCTTGTAGGAATTCTCCAGCTTGGCGCGGAATTCGTTCTCCGGGATGATTTCCGCGACGCCTTTGCGCAGGTAGGCGAGTTGTTCTTCGACGGGCTTGAAATTCGGCATCGCTATTTTTTCTCCGGAGTGATCAGCACGCGGCGGCCTTCGATGCGATAGCGCTCTTCCAGGACGATGCACACCGCTTCGGTGTAGATGCGATGCTCTTCGCGCAGGATTCGCTCGGAAAGTGACTCGACCGTGTCGTCATCGCGGACCGGGATCGCGGATTGCAGCACGATCGGGCCCGCGTCGAGGCTTTCGTCCACGAAATGGACCGTGCAGCCGGCAAATTTCACGCCGTGCTCGAGCGCCTGACGCTGGGCTTCGAGGCCGGGAAACGACGGCAGCAGCGAGGGATGAATATTCAGGATGCGTTGCGGGAATGTAGCGATGAAATAGGGCGAGAGGAGGCGCATGTATCCGGCGAGGCAAACCAGATCGACTTTCGCGTCATGCAGCGCGGCGGCGACTTGGCGATCGTAGGTTTCGCGTTCAAGGCCTTTCGAAGGAATCACGCGCGTGGGGATATTGCGGGCGCGCGCTTTGTCGATTCCCGGAGCGCCTTCGCGATTGCTGACTACTATGGCGATCTCGGCGCTTGGAATGCGGCCGGCGCGAATGCTGTCCTCCAGCGCCTCGAAATTCGAGCCGCGGCCGGACAAGAGCACGCCGATGCGCTTAGTCATAAGCGAAGAAAATTAGCACAGATTGGCGGGATTGTTTGCCGGGGGTGTCATCAGGGAGCTGGACTACGTGAAAAGTGGCGCCTATTGCCGCAGAAAATCGCCGGCAGGCTGCCGGCGCTACGAATGCTTGACTTCGTTTCGGGGCGTTGGCATCTTGCTGGGCGAAGCTTGAAATTGTGGAGGGGCGATGGAAGCTTCGAACCGTGTGACTGGGCTTGCAATCGTTCTAATCATTTGCGCGGCGGGAGCGGGCTGCTCCTCGGCGCCGACGCAACCGCCCGTGCAAGTGCCGCCGCCTGTTGACCCGGCGGCCATCGAAAAGCAGATTCGCAGCCTGGACGCAGACTGGAGCCATGCTGCTAATCTCGGCGATGTGGAAGCGTGCATTTCGTATTACGCCGACGATGCCGTTTTGCTCGAGCCTAACGGGCCGATCGCTTCGGGAAAAGAAGCATTTCGGAAATCCTGGACGGCGCTGGTTACTGGCCCGCAATACGTCGGCCTCGCCTTCGGATCGACAAAGGTCAACGTCGCGCAAGCGGGCGATGTCGCCTGGGATGTCGGCACTTACGCGCTGACTACGAAAGATAAGGACGGGAAGGCCACCACCGAGAACGGCAAATACGTCGAGGTGTGGCAGAAGCAGGTGGATGGTTCTTGGAAGGTCGAAGTTGATAGCTACAATCCCGGCCAGTAGCGCCGGCGTCTCTGCCGGCATCTTACGATCGCAACTCGCTCCGCCAGCAGGCCCGCCAGCGGACTGCGCGACTAGATCGGAAGCTTGCCGTTGTAAGTGATGGACGGTTGGCCGGCGGCGGTTTCGATGTGTCCGATGGCGTAGAATTTTTCGCGGCGGCGGCGCAGTTCGGCTTCGACTTTGCGGACCGATTTAGGCGGGACTACCAGAATCATTCCTGCTCCCAGGTTGAACGTCTTCAGCAGCTCCGCAGTCTCCATTTTTCCCAGCCCTGCTAGATAACTGAAAATCGGCAGCACCGGCCAGGACCCCAATTCAATCACCGCGCGAACATTGCGCGGCAGCACGCGCGGCAGATTGCCGGTGATGCCTCCGCCGGTGATGTGCGCCATGCCGGAGAGCCAGCCCTTGGAGACAATATTTTTCAGCATCGGCCAATAGGCGCGATGCGGCCTCAGCAATTCGGCGCCGATTTTGTTGCCGATGGCGGCGACATAAGTGTCGGCTTTCAGTCGCGCGACTTGGAACACCAGTTTGCGCGCCAGCGAATAGCCGTTGGTGTGAAGGCCGCTCGATGGCAAAGCTAGGAGCGTATCGCCGGGCTTTACAAGCCGCGGCTCAAGCCGCTTGGAACGCTCGACGGCGCCGACGATGAAGCCGGCAAGATCGTATTCGCCGGGCGCGTAGAAATCGGGCATCTCGGCCGTCTCGCCGCCAATCAGCGAGCAGCCTGCCTGCTTCGCCGCCCGGCTCATGCCCTCGATTATTTGCTCGACGACACTCGCATCAAGTTTCCCCATCGCCAGGTAATCGAGAAAGAAAAGAGGCTCGGCGCCCTGCGTCAGAATGTCATTCACGCAATGATTGAGGATATCGGCGCCGACAGTGGAATGAACGCCAGTGGCGAAAGCAATTTTCAGTTTGGTGCCGACGCCATCGGCGCTGGCCACGAGAATAGGATCGCGCCAGCGCTTATGGTCCAACTCGAAGAGGGCGCCGAAGCCGCCAATGCTGGAAAGCACGCCGCGGCGAAACGTACGCCCGGCCATGGTACGGATGCGGCGCTTCGCTTCCTCAGCGACCGAGATATCCACTCCGGCATCGGCGTAGCGCATCGTACAGGCCCTCAATTGGCAGACTGCGGCAGCCGCGCTAAAACGTATGGAACAAGCGGTTCCAGCGCACCTCGTGGGGATGGATCAGCGCGTTGAGGTACGTCGCGAAGCGCTGCTCGATGTGCCCGGGTTCCCAGACTTCTTCGGGCGCATCGATAGACATATAAATTAGCAGCGGCGTCCCGACAATGTTCGAGCGGGGGACGAAGCCCCAAAAACGGCTGTCGTAGGAATTATTTCGGTTGTCGCCCATCATGAAATATTCGCCGGCGGGAATTTTCACCGGCCCAAAATTGTCGCCGGGACTGGGCGGATCCGTGCGATATGGTTCGGTTAGGGGTTGGCTATTGATGTAAACGATTCCGCGGCGGACTTCGAGTAAATCGCCGGGAAGTCCGATGGTGCGCTTAATGAAATCGGGATTGCCCATCTCAGGAAGCGGCGCGCGGAACACGATAATCTGCTGACGCTTCGGTTCGCGCCATAGCGTGGTGTGCCAGGGAGTGAACGGGACGCCGGCGTCGTAGCCGATGCGGCTGACGATCAAGTGATCGCCGATCAACACGGTCTTCTCCATCGAGCCGCTGGGGATCACACGCGCCTGGACGATTCCGCCTTCGATGAACAGGAACGCGAGAATCACCCAGAACCAGGAAATCGCCTCACGCATGGCGCGGCTTTTCCAAACCGACTTCTTTTCCTTGGGCTCGTCGAACGCGTCCACGCGCGACTGGGCTTCGGCTTCAGCTTTCACGTTGTGCCTCCACTTCGAGTTGCACTAAATCGGTGGGATAAATTGCGGTGTAACAGGCCGTACAGAACTGGCCATCGCGATCGTCCACGGCTTCGCGCAAGCCATTGAGGGAGAGATAGCCGAGCGAATCGGCCTCCAGGAATTGGCGAATTTCCTCGATGGAATTATTGGCCGCGATCAATTCGTTGCGCGTCGGCGTGTCCACGCCGTAGAAGCAGGGCGAAATTGTCGGCGGGCAACTGATGCGCACGTGGACTTCGGTGGCGCCGGCTTCGCGCACCATGCGCACGATCTTGCGGCTGGTGGTGCCGCGCACGATGGAATCATCAACCAGAATCACTCGCTGGCCCTCGATCATTCGACGTATAGGATTGAGTTTCAGCTTAACTCCAAAATCGCGAATGGCTTGCACCGGTTCGATAAAGGTGCGCCCGATGTAATGATTGCGGATGAGCCCCATGCGAAAAGGGATGCCAGACTCGGCCGCGTAGCCCACCGCCGCAGGAACACCCGAATCCGGCACCGGAATTACTACATCGGCAGCGACCGGAGATTCTTTTGCCAGCAGACGGCCGAGCCGCTCGCGGCTTTGGTTCACCGGACGGCCGAAGATGACGCTGTCCGGCCGCGAAAAATAAACGTGCTCGAAGATGCAGAATTGATGCGGTTTTTCCGGCGCGAAGTGGATGGATTCGACGCCGCCACGCGAAATGCGTACCAGCTCTCCCGGTTCGATTTCGCGAACGTATTCGGCGTCGATGAGGTCGAAAGCGCACGTCTCTGACGCCACGACCCAGGCATCATCGAGCCGGCCCAGGTTCAGCGGCCGGAAGCCGCGCGGATCGCGCATCGCGAAAAGCTCATCGCGCGTAAGAATCACCAGCGAATAAGCGCCCTCCACCTGCTGCGCTGCGTCCGCGAGCGCGCCAACCAGATTTCGCGATTTGCTGCGCGCCACCAGATGCACGATTACCTCGGTGTCGCTGGTTGTCTGGAAGATCGAGCCGCCATGCTCCAGCTTGCGGCGCAGTTCGAGCGCGTTGGTCAGATTGCCGTTGTGCGCCACGGCCAGCTTGCCTTTATTGCAATCAATAACCACCGGCTGCGCATTCGTTAGCGCGGTCTCCCCGGCGGTGGAATATCGCGTATGGCCGATCGCCGCAGTTCCAGGAAGCCGCGCCAGGACTTCCGGCGTGAAGATCTCCTGCACCAGCCCCATCGATTTGTAGAACTCGAGCGCATTGCCATCCGAGGACGCGATGCCCGCGGATTCCTGCCCGCGATGTTGCAGTGCGTAGAGGCCAAGATAGGCGAGCTTGGCGGCCTCCTCGCAACCAAATATTCCGAAGACGCCGCACTCGTCGTGAAAGTGGTCCGAATGAAGATAAGAATGTGATTCCATTCGCCCTAATGATTGCTCTGTACAGCCCGTTCCAGCGCCCCGGCCCAGATATTCCGGAGCGAAGACACCGGTCCGTTTATGCAAGCCACTCCATTTAATTCGATGCGGAGATCGCCCCGCGCGACCTCGCCAATGCGCCGCGCCCCCACTCTGTATTTTGCCGCAAGTTCGATGACGCGGGCAAGCGAAGTAGGCCGCGCGGTGACGATGGCGCGCGCGCCGCTTTCGCCGAAGAGCGCGTATTCGGCTGGCGCGAAGGAATCAAAGGAGATGCGTGCGGTGAAATCCTCGCTGCCGAATGCGGATTCCGCGATGGCAACGGCCAGCCCGCCATCGCTCACATCGTGCGCCGATTCGACGGCTCGATCGGAGGCCAATGCGGCGAGGCATTCATGGAGCCGCCGTTCGGCGGCCAGGTCAATATCCGGCGGCGTGCCGGCAACGATGGCGTGAATCGTCTTGGCGTATTCCGACGATGAAAATTCGCGTCGCAGCGTTTCCAGCGAGCGCGCCGAGGCCGCATCATCGGCGGCATCGAGCAGAATGACCGCATCGCCTTTATTGCGGAAAGCGAGCCCCAGCGCATCGCCGGCATCGTCGAGGATGCCGAGCACGCCCATGACGGGCGTTGGATAAATGGGTTTGCCGAGCGTTTCGTTGTAGAAGCTGACGTTGCCGCCGGTGATCGGAATGCTCAGCGCGACGCAAGCCGCCGCAATTCCATCGATCGCTTCGCTGAACTGCCACATCACTTCGGGCTTCTCAGGATTGCCGAAATTGAGGCAATTTGTAGCCGCCACCGGGCGCGCGCCGGAGCAGGCCACGTTGCGCGCCGCTTCCGCGACTGCGTGCATCGCGCCGAGGCGCGGATTGAGCCAGCACCAGCGGCCATTGCCGTCGGTGGAAAGCGCCAGCCCGCGCCGCGATTCCTTCAAGCGCAGCACGGCGGCATCGCCCGCGCCCGGAATCACGCGCGTATTTGTGCGCACCTGATAATCGTATTGGCCGATAATCCATTGCTTCGAAGCGATAGTGGGCGAAGCGAGCAATTTCTCGAAATTGCCGGTGAGCTCAGCACCAGAGGCAGCGAAATCAACGAAGCGCGGATTGCTATCCGTCTGTGTCGCTGGCGGCGCAAGAGGGCGCTGATAAACGGGACCTTCCTCCGCAAGCGCGTGCGCGGGAATTTCCGCCGCGATCTTGCCGTGATGTAACACGCGCAGCTTGCCGTCGTCGGTAACGCGCCCGATTTCGACGGCGTCAAGCCCCCATTTTGCGAACACGCGAAAAACCTCCGCCTCGCGCCCGCGTTCAGCCACCAGCAGCATGCGCTCCTGCGATTCGCTGAGCATCATTTCGTAAGGCGTCATCCCCGTTTCGCGCTGCGGCACGCGCGCCAGCTCGATTTCAATTCCCAGGCCGCCGCGCGACGCCATTTCGGAGCTCGAGCTGGTCAGCCCAGCCGCGCCCATATCCTGAATCGCCACAACCGCGCCGGTGCGCATCGCCTCGAGGCACGCCTCCAGCAACAACTTCTCCATGAACGGATCACCAACTTGCACGTTCGGCCGCTTCTGCTGCGATTCTTCGCTGAATTCCGCGGAGGCCAGCAGCGAAGCCCCATGAATTCCGTCGCGCCCGGTTTTAGCGCCAACATAAATCACCGGATTGCCCGCGCCTCGAGCCTTCGCAAAAAACAGCTCGTCGCGCTTGGCGATACCCAGCGCCAAGGCATTCACAAGTGGATTGTTCGAATAACAAGGCTCAAAGGCCACTTCCCCGCCGACGGTAGGCACACCAAAGCAATTCCCATAAAATCCGATCCCGCGCACAACACCATCAACAAGCCGCCGGTTCCGCGCAATCTCCTCATCGCTGACAACCTCGGCCGCGCTCCCAGCACCGCCCTCCGTGGGACCCGGCTTCAGCCGGGCCTCTTTCCCGCCGCGCCCAATCGGTCCAAATCGCAAAGAGTCAAGCACAGCGATGGGCCGCGCCCCCATGGTAAAAATATCGCGCAAAATTCCGCCAACCCCAGTAGCCGCGCCCTGAAACGCCTCCACAAAACTAGGATGGTTATGCGACTCGATTTTAAAAACCGCGCAAAGCCCATCGCCGATATCCACCACGCCCGCATTCTCGCCCGGCCCCTGCAGCACCAATTTCCCGCGCGTAGGCAGCCGCTTCAAATGCACCTTGCTCGATTTGTAAGAGCAGTGCTCGCTCCACATCACTGAGAAAATTCCCAGCTCGGTAATGCTCGGATCGCGCCCAAGAATTTTCAGGATGCGCGCGTATTCCTCCGCAGTGAGCCCATGCTCAGCGGCGATTTCCGGCGTAACTTTGGGTTCAGCGGCAAGCACGCCCACGGATCCCTTCTTGCGCCCTTTTTGACGAATGGTATCGGATTGCTGGGACGGCACTATGCAGGCACCGCAATGCGCCGCACGAGGCTTTCGACCATTGAGCGGAAAATGATCAGCCCGTCGGCGGATCCCAGTGGCGCCTCCACAGCGCGCTCCGGATGCGGCATCAGCCCGGCGACGTTGCGTTCGCGATTGCAAATCCCGGCGATATTCGCGAGCGAGCCGTTGGGATTTCCAGCCGCGTCATCGCGGCCTTCGGGCGTGGTGTAACGAAACACGATCTGATCGTGGCGCTCCAGTTCCAGCGAGCGTTTTCTCGTCGCAGAAATAACTGCCGCCCATGTGCGCAATCGGCATTTTCAGAATCTGCCCGCGCTCCGCGGCGCAAGTGAAGGGCGTATCGGTGCTCTCCACGCGAACGTACACTTGTTGGCACAGGAAACGCAGGCCGGAATTGCGCACCAGCGCGCCGGGCAGCAGCCCGGCCTCGCAGAGTACCTGAAAGCCATTGCAGACGCCGAGAACCAGCCCGCCGTCGCGTGCGAATTTCTCCACCGCTTTCATCACTGGCGAAAATCGAGCGATCGCCCCGGTGCGCAGGTAGTCGCCGTAAGCAAATCCGCCGGGAAGAATAATCGCATCGCAGCCGGCAAGATTTTCCGTGCGATGCCAGAGGAATTCGACGGGCTGGCGCAGCACGCTGCCGATGGCGTAATAAGCATCGTCATCGCAATTCGAGCCGGGAAACACCACTACGCCAAATTTCATTTGGAACGATTCTCCCGCGAAGATTTTAGCATAGTAGCGCCGGCGTCTCTGCCGGCATCTTACGAGCTCAAGCGAAGCAAGAAGCAATAATCAAGCGCGGAGCGAGGCTTGTCGATCGAAGCTACAGAGTTTGAATATCAGAGAGAGCGGTGCATCAGCAAATTGGTCCGCGGTCGGTCGTCTCTCTCGCCACGATAGCGCTCGTAAGATGCCGGCAGAGACGCCGGCGCTACTTACGCGATCTCTTCGCGCGGCGCCGCGCCGGCTTCTTTCGCGCTTTTGCTTCGCGCGCCAATTCTGCCCGGCGCGCTTTAGCCCAGCCCGGCTTGTTGGCCTGCCGCCCGCGCGCGATGGCCAACGCATCGGCGGGCACATTATCGGTAATCACCGAGCCCGCGGCCACGTAAGCACCGTCGCCCACGCGCACCGGCGCGACCAGCGCTGTATCGCTCCCGATAAAAACGCGCTTGCCAATCTTGGTCGGAAATTTGTGCACGCCGTCGTAGTTGCACGTGATCGTGCCGGCGCCAATATTCGCGCCGCTGCCGATGGTCGCGTCGCCGAGATACGCGAGATGATTGGCCTTCGCTCCCTCGCCCAACACGGTTTTCTTCAGCTCCACGAAATTGCCCACGTGCGAGCCTTCGCGCATATCCGCGCCCGGCCGCAATCGCGCGAACGGACCCAGCCGCGAATTTTTGCCGATGCGGCTGTCAATCGCCACGCAATGCGGCTCAATCAACGCGCCTTCGTCCACGCGGCAATTCGTCAGTACGCTGCCGGTGCGAATCGTGCAGCGCTCGCCCACGCGCGTGTTTCCCAGCAATTCCACGCCCGGCTCCACAATCGTATCGCGCCCCACTTCCACATCCGCATCAATCACCACAGTTTCCGGCAGATAAATCGTCACGCCAGCGTCCATCAGCGCCGCGGCCTTGCGCTGCCTGAAAACGCGATCGGCATCAGCCAGATGCGCGCGCGTATTGCAGCCGATAATTTCATCCGCGTCGGGCGTGTTCATCGCCAGGACGCGTTCCTGATGCGCATTCAACAGCGCGATCGCATCGGTGAGATAAAGCTCGCGATGCACATTATTCGGACGCAGCGCCCCTAGGCACGGCCACAATTTCTCCAGCGTGAAGCAGTAAATACTCGAATTGACTTCATTGATGGCGCGCTGCTCAGGCGAAAGCGCGCTCTCTTCCACCACGGCGGCAACGCTTCCATCACCCTCTTTGCGAATCACGCGGCCGTAGCCCGTGGGATCGGCGAGATTCGCCGTCAGCAGCGTAGCGGCGGCTTCGCCCTTGCGATGCGTTTCAACCAGCGCTGCCAGCGTAGCAGCCTTCAGCAACGGCGCATCGCCCGGCACCACCAGCAGGAATTTGGCGCTGCGGCGTATCGCTTTCCGTGCCACTTGCACCGCATGGCCAGTCCCGCGCTGCGGATTCTGCACCACAGCCTTGGCGCCCAGCGGCTCGACCGCTGCGGCCACATCCTCAGCCTGATGCCCGACGATTACCAGAATCTCCGCAGGCTTCAGCGGCTGGCACGCACGCACCACATGCTCCACCAACGAGCGTCCGCCCGCGCGATGCAGCACCTTCGCCATGTCGGATTTAAGCCGCGTGCCTTTTCCCGCGGCCAATACCAGCGCGACAGTGTCTTTCGCAGCCATCGATTCGCTATTCTCGCCCTCTAGCCATCGTTTGGCAAACCCGTCAAACGCGCGCATGTTCTAAAAGCGTCGCCACTGCGGCCTATAGCATTCCCCCAAGCCGTGCTGTTACGCTATGATTACTTCCCCTGAACGATTACACCTCCGGAGGCGATCATGAGGAGCTGTCCCGCCTGCACTGCGCCAAACGATGCGGCAGCCCTCTATTGTTTCAACTGCGGCGCGACGTTACCCGTCATCCCGCTCGGATCGACAGTTTACCAGCCCTCCGGAACCAGCGCCGCGGCCATTGCCAGCCTCATCCTCGGCCTGTTCTTCTTCATTTTTCCCGCAGCAGTCGCGGCGGTAATTCTCGGTCACATTTCACATTCCCAAATCAGAAAAAGCGCAGGCCGCTTGACGGGCGACCGGATGTCGTTGGCCGGAACGATCTTGGGTTACGCAGGCATCTGCCTGTTTCCCATCATCCTGATCGCTTCCATCGCGTTTCTCTCGTATCGCTTCGCGCCCAGCGTGAAGCCCGCGAATGAATCGGCAGCCATTCGGAATTTACGAACGATTGCCGACGCCTCGCTTCAGTATTCATCCCGTTATAAGGTGTACCCGCCTTCCCTCGCAGCTCTCGGGCCGCCGCAAAGAGGCCAGAAACCGAGCGTCGAAGCCGCAAATCTACTCGACGCAGGCCTCGCCACTGGCGAAAAGGACGGATACGTTTTCAGCTACGCGCCTCTTAGTTCCGGCCGCAATGGACGCTTCGACGGATACAATGCGGAGGCGGACCCGATATACGCTCTTGCGACAGGCGCGAAGCATTTTCATGTGGATGAGTCGGGCATCGTCCGCGAAGAACTGAGAGGAGCCGCCGGGCGGCAGAGCCCGCTGCTGCACTGATGGCGCCCCGAGCCACCAGAATCGATTCCGCAGCCTGATGGGAGGTTGATTATGAAGATCTGTCCGAGCTGCACGAAGGCGAACGAAGATACCGCAGCATTCTGCAGCGGATGCGGCACGAATATGACGGCCGTGACGGGCAGCCTGGCGCATCCTGCCGAGCAAAAGACCAGCGGCATGGCCGTGGCCAGCCTGATCTTCGGAATTTTCTTTTTCATCTTTCCCGCGGCGGTAATGGCCATAGTTCTCGGCCACATTTCGCATTCGCAGATCAAGAAAAGCGCAGGGCGGCTGGCAGGCGCCGGGATGTCGCTGGCGGGGATGATCCTCGGTTACGCAGGCGTCGCGTTCATTCCGTTTATTTTAATCATTGCGGCGATCGCTATACCGAATCTCTTGCGAGCGCGCATGGCGGCGAATGAAGCGGCCGCTGTTGGAAACTTGAGGACCGCCATGACTGCGAGCATGACGTACTACGGCCAGTACAACTCTTATCCGCCATCCCTGGAAGCGCTTGGTCCACCTCCGGCCGGTCAACCGGCGAGCGCCGATGCTGCCGGCCTGATCGGCGCGCAATTACTGGAGGGCGTCCGCTCCGGCTACGTGATCACCTATGAGCAGACAAAAGGCACTGGGGCTAGCGGGGGTGGATTTGACATAAACGCCGATCCATTCAAGCCGAACAACACTGGCATCCGTCACTTCCATGCGGACGAGACGGGCGTGATCCGCGTCGACAGTAGCGGCCCAGCCGACCGCGACAGCCCTGAGCTGGAATAGGTCGCCACAATTCCTAGCGGCGGGCGCCGATTACTACAGGCCCATAATGTGAAAGCCGGCATCCACGAAGATTGTGTTGCCGGTTACGCCGCGGCCGAGGTCGCTGGCCAGGAATACAGCGGTATCGCCAACCTCCGCGGGATCGGTGTTGCGCCGCAGCGGGGCATGTTTCGCGACCACATCCAGGATGCTCGAGAAATCTTTGACAGCGCGGGCGGATGCTGTCTTTACTGGGCCGGCGGAGATGGCGTTGACGCGAATATTCTTCGGGCCGAGGTCGCTGGCGAGATAGCGGACCGTTGCTTCCAGCGCCGCTTTCGCCACTCCCATCACGTTGTAATTCGGCACCACGCGCTGCGCCCCGAGATACGTGAGCGTGAGAATCGAGCCGCCGCGCGGCATCAGCGGCGCGGTCGTGCGAGCCACCGCCACCAGCGAATAGGCGCTCACCTCCTGCGCCAGCAGATATCCATCGCGCTGCGTTTCGACAAATGGCCGGCCAAGGTCATCGCGATTGGCGAAGGCAATGCTGTGCATCACCGTATCGAGCCCACCGCTGAGTTCCGTTGCCAGCCGGTCGAGTTCTGCCGGCTGCGTAACGTCGCACTGGAAGATCTTCGCGGCACCCAGATCGTTCCCCAGCTCTTCCACCGTCTGCTTCAGCCGCTCATTCTGATAAGTCAGGACAACCTTAGCGCCCTCGCGCCGGTAAGCCGCGGCAATGGCGTAAGCCAAGCTCCACTTGTTGGCGACGCCAAGTATCAGCGCCGTCTTCCCGTCCAAAAGGTTAGCCATAGGCCGCACATTCTAGCGCGAAGTAGCGCCGGCGTCTCTGCCGGCATCCGGCGAGCGCAAAAGCCTCAATTGAGGCGGGATACATGCCGCGGATCCGCAAAGACAAATGGCTTCGTTGTGCGCAAGGAGGCTTCCGCGGATGATCGCGGCTTCGAATTGGGGCTACTGCTCGCCGGATGCCGGCAGAGACGCCGGCGCTACTTGAAGCGTGCAGTTAATCTGCAGCAGAAACCGCAGTACGCAGCACCGGAACGGCAGCAGGCCGCCGCTCCGATTCTTCGGTAGTCTCAATCCACAGCGAAGGATCAGCCAACAAGCGCGTAACCAACTGCGTATGTAGGGCATGGCCAGCCTTGTGAGCCACGACGCGAGCCTTCAGCGGCCTCCCCAGCAAGGCCAAATCGCCAATCAGATCGAGCGCCTTATGGCGAACAAATTCATCCGGGAATCGCACCGGGCCATTCAGGATATCGTCGGCAGAGAGCACGATGGCGTTCTCAAGCGATCCCCCGCGAATCAAACCCATCGCACGCAGTTCCTCAAAGTCGCTCATGAAGCCAAAAGTGCGCGCCGTAGCCAATTCGCGCGTAAAGGATTCGCGATTCACGCGAATTTCGATCTCCTGCCGGCCGACTTTCGGGTGCGCGTAGTCCACGAAGCAGCTAACCCGAAATTCATCGCAGGGATAAATCCCGATGCGGCGGTCGCCTTCGGAGACCTCCAGAGGCTTGATCACTTTCAAGTACGTTCGGCGCCGCCGCAATCGCCGCAACCCCGCTCGATTCAACATCTGCAGGAAGGGCTGGGCGGAGCCATCGAGGATGGGTACTTCGAGGTTGTCAATCTCGACGAATACGTTATCCACGCCGCAGGAATAGAGCGCCGCGAGGATGTGCTCGGTGGTGGAGAGCAGCACGCCCTGCTTCATCAGGCTGGTGGCGTAACTGACCCGCGCCACATTCCGCACATGAGCTTCCACGCGGAAACCATCGAGATCCGTGCGCCGGAACACGATTCCGGTACCTGCCGGCGCAGGGACAAGTCGCAGATGCGACTTCACAGCCGTGTGGAGTCCCACACCCGATGCTTCAACGGGCCGTACTATGGTGTACTGAAATGGCATTGAGGGCTACAGAGGCCAAGCACGTTTGCTGCCTGACCCATCCCATTATAGCTCAATGTTTTCAGTAGCTTGCAGCGATATTTCGGTTGAATTCCAGTCCAATGTTGTAAAGATACAACACTTCCACTGAGACTCGTGGTCATCGTTCTACGGTATGGTACCTCGAAGCAGTGCTTTAATGCTTATTTCTGGGCTGCACTCGGCGTCTCGTTTGGAGCGGCGAGTTCTGCTGGCGCCGAGGCTCCATTGGCATTTAGTCCGGGCTTTGCCGTCGCAGCCGCACTGGCATTAGCCGTGTTCGCTGCCCCCGCGAGAGCCGTCGCTGCATTCGCCCCCGAATTGGCGGTCGGAGCCGCCTGGGACGCGCTGCCCGCCTGCGCCGCAAGACTCGCCGCCTCTGCTCGCAGCGCGACGATCGCCTGCTGAAACGCGGGCGGGTTAAGTCCATTCAAAATCTGCGCCGCGTCTAGCATCTGATTGCGAGCTGCGGCCGGAAGCCCGAGCTGCTGTAAATACTGAGTGAACTGCAAAAGCAGGTTTTGCACCTGCGTCGATGTCTGCGCCGCCGGCGCAGTATTCGTTGCCTGAGCCGCAGTAATGGCGGCGGTGTTCGCTGCGTTTGCCGCCTCGTTTGCGGCCGCAGGTGCGGGGGCAGGTGCCGGGGCCACTCCGGCTGCGGCTCCGAGGTTCGCCTGTGCAACATTATGCGCGGCAGGCGCAGCAGGCTGCGTCGCCGTGTTAGCCGCCGCCGCGTCTCCCGCATGGAGGGCGGGCGGATCGGAGTTGCCTGCCGGCGGCGTGTTGGCGGCCTGTGTCCCACCGATCTTAACAACTGGCGCGTTATTCGCCGGCGTTGCCGGAGGCTGCGACGTCTGATTGTTCTGCGGCACCAGAATCCGGAGCGTCGCTTCGCGCGTCTCCGTCGCGCTTCCACTATTAGGGCCGTTCGAAGCCGTCGGAGTGATAGCCGGAAAAGCCGAAAAGGGCGGCGTAGTAACGTGGAAAAGCCCGGCTTCCTCGGCCGAAGTAGGCTGAAACGCGCCATTCGAGAGCGTAACTGTGTCCTGAACTGGATTGCCCAGCGATACCTTCGACGTGGTGGCCTGTACCTGCAAGGTCGCCTGATCTTCCGCCGCCGGCTGCGTCGGTTGAACTGCTGCTGCCACTGGATTCGAAGCCACGGGTCCCTCCTCCGTGCGGGCTATAACAGCCCACCACGCGGCACATTTGAGTCAGTTATCGGCAAAGGGAATGGCCAACTTGAAGGGCTATGCTAAAATTTCTTCTCAACCGGTTCTTGCCAGTCACAGAACGCATAAATACCGCGTTTTTGTGCGATTAGAACCCACTCCAGACCTTTGTTTTCTGTCAGTTAAGGCCATTTTTAATCGTAACTGTATCGATTAGAAACTGTCGCTTCCTGTCGCCGTTGCAATTTGAGAACGTGGCTGCGCACGCCCCACTCGGGTCCTGGTTGTCCCCACCGCCCACTCCGCGTAAAATGGCTGCAGACGCGCGATGGCCTCGCCTTTCCCAATTCTCTCGAACGCCCTAACTCCGCCGCCGGCCGCGCATCCGCGTCCACCCTGGCTACGCGTGCGGTTCTTCGGCGGGCCGAATTATCAGGATCTCAAGCACATCATGCGCACTCTAGATCTGCACACTGTGTGTGAGAGCGCGCGCTGCCCCAACATGGGCGAATGCTGGGAGCATCGCACGGCGACATTCATGATTCTGGGCAACATCTGCACGCGCGCCTGCGGCTTCTGCTCCGTGCCTTCAGGCAAGCCGCTCGGCCCGCCGGAGGAAGACGAGCCGGAGCGCGTAGCCGAAGCCGTCGAAAGAATGGGCTTACGCTACGCCGTGGTTACGTCGGTGAATCGCGACGATCAACTGGATGGCGGCGCGGCGATTTTTGCCCGCACCATCGAGGAAATTCGCCGCCGCGTGGCAGGCTGCCGCATCGAAGTGCTCATCCCCGATTTCCGCGGGGTCTGGCCGGCGCTGGAATCGGTAATCGCCGCGCGCCCCGACGTGCTCAATCACAATATGGAAACGGTGCCGCGTCTTTATCGCCGCGTGCGCAAAGGCGCAGATTACGAGCGTTCGCTGGAATTGCTGCGCCGCGCGCGCGCCCTTCAACCGTCCCTGCCGACGAAAACGGGAATGATGTTAGGGCTGGGCGAGACCCGTGACGAAGTGCTTGGCGCGATGGAAGACATCGTCGCGCAAGGCACGCATATTTTGACGCTGGGACAATATCTACAGCCCACTCCGGAGCATTTGCCGGTCGAGCGTTTCGTGCACCCTGATGAATTCGCGGAATTCAAGCAGCTCGGCGAAGAAATGGGATTCAAGCACGTGGAATCGGGCCCGCTCGTTCGTTCCTCGTATCACGCCTTCGAGCAGGAAGAATCGGCACGCAAGTAGCGCCCTTCGAAACTCAGGGTAAACCGGCGCTACTTCAGCGTCGCCATCAACGCGTCCGCTACTGTGCGGACGCGCAGACTGCAAGTAACTTCGCAGCACATCTGATCCGTAACAGCGCGCAATCCCGCGATCGCTTTTTCTTTGCGGCTCAACTCCGCGTTGAAGTTCGCTAACAGCAACATGAAAATCGAATTGCGCGGATATTGCTGCGTTAGCGGCTCGAGAACCGCCGCGGCGCGCTCGTACTGCTGATCGTAGGTGCGCAGATTTTTCGCCAGATAAAATCGCGCATCCGCCGCGGTAAATCCGCCGCCACTCATCGCCGCTTCCAGTTGGCGAATTCCCTCCTGCTTGTTTCCGCCGGGAATGCCCATGAAGAAGCGCAGCACCTTAACGATGCCCGAGAGCGTATCGATATAGTAGTTGTAAAGACCCAGACCTGTATCGGCATCGGTCATCTGCGGGTCGAGTTCCTTGGCGCGCAGGAATTCCTCGCGAGCTTTCACCCCGGCATGAGCCGTGGCGCGATTCTCGCCGCGCATGCCATACAGCCGTGCTTCGAGCGACAGAGCCAGCCCGGCATAGAGATGCATCTCGGCAGATTCGGTTCTGGCCATTCGCTCATTCGCGAGGCGAATCGTTTTTTCCGCAAGCGCCAGATATTCTTCATCGCCGGGCTGCTTGCCGCGCTTTCCAAACTCGACCATGCCCCACTTCAACTCCAGCGTCCCGCAATAATTCTTCCACCCTAGCGCCTCGCCCTCGAGTAAATATCCGAGGGGATGATCAGGAGCGGAAGTCTGCAAGGCGCGGAAGTACACGATGGCGCCGTCCGGGTCGCCATTGTTGAGTTTCTCCAGGCCAACTTTCGCTTCGGGCGGCAAATCCGGATTGCCGGCCTTGATTGCAGAAGCGTGCAAACACACAACCGCGGCGACGGCCAGAATCCGCGCGGTGCAACGGCCAGCGCGTAGTTTCGTCGCCCTCATTTCTGCCACCGCATCTTCATCACGCCCAACGCCGCAACGTACATCACGAAGCATTCCAGCGCGAACGGCAGGAAGCCCAGAAAGCCCGGTGCCGGCATTTCAAATATTTTCACGTGCTGAAAAATCGGGAAGATGTATTTCCATTTGGCTGCGGCCCAGTAATTCCAAAATTCCCACAGCCATCCGCATACCCATCCCGACGCCAGAAACGACCAGAAGCGCGTATGCAGCCCTTCGGAGAAATCGCCAAGAAAGGAAGGCAGACCCGCGCGATAGTTCAGGGGATCGAGCAGAAACAGGAATCCGATCCAGACCAGCGCGAACAGATAAGCCGCAATGTGTCGCGGCAAGACCAGCGGCACGATGAGGCACACCGCGCCGGCAATCATCCATCCTCGTTGAGCCCGGCGCGATATCTCTTTGTGCTTTCCTTCGCGCAGCGGCAGAAATGCCTGAATCAAATCGGCAGTCTCGAATATGGCCGGAGTGATGGTGGCGAAGGACCACGCGTAACCGATCATTCCACCGGGCCAGAAAGGCGGAACGCCTTCGTAAGTCCAATTGCGCAGCCGCAGATTGTAGGCTTCGAACACCAGCCACAGCGGAATCGAAAGCGCGGCCATGCGCAGCAAGGCCAACGGCGCGCCGCGCAGCCGCGAGCGATTGGTGATGGAAAATACCGCAGCATCAACGATCAGGATGTAAGCCGACCACGCAATAGGAGTGAAAAACGTGGCCACGGGCTGAACGCCGTTGAACATCAGCCATTCCGCGCCAACCAGACACGCGAGGCCCAGCCAGCCGTAGAGAGGGTACGGCGCGCGGCGGTGGTGGAAGTATTCGGCGACCAGCAGCGTGATCGTCGCGAAGGTGATGACGACGCCGTATTCAACCATTCCCGACTATCGTAGCGTAGGAATTGCAGCCGTGGGTCAATTTGAATTGCGAGTTGACCCCCAGTATTCGGCGAACCGCCAGAATCTCTGCTACTCTTTGCAATTCTTTCGACGACGCCGATTCGCCTTTTGTAGCGCCGTCCTTTTAGGGCGGCACAGATGCCAATTCGCGCGCAAATGTCTGCCAACGACCAACTCGAACGCGGCCTGACGCTCACCGAAGCCACCGCACTCAACATGACCTTCATGGTGGGAATTGGTCCGTTCGTCGTGATTCCTTTCGTGGTGCAAGCCATGGGCGGCCCGCAATCGCTGCTCGCCTGGTTGCTGGGCGCGGCGCTGGCCGCTTTCGATGGCTGCGTGTGGGCCGAACTGGGCGCGGCGATTCCGCAGGCCGGCGGCAGCTACGCTTTTCTGCGCCAAGCCTACGGCGCGGAAAGCTGGGGCCGCCTGATGTCTTTCCTCTTCATCTGGCAGACGCTGTTTCAAGCGCCGCTGAGCATCGCTTCCGGTGCGCTGGGCTTCGCGGATTATTCAAGCTTCCTGGTAAAGAAATCGAGCTGGCTGGCTGCGGCGCTCGCGCCACTGGGTTCGCAAGCGGACAAAGCCATCGCCTCGGTGATGGTGTTGCTGGTCGTGTGGCTGCTTTACCGGCGCATCACTACCATCGGAAAAATCTCCGTGGCGCTATGGGTCAGCGTAGTGGGCACCATCCTGTGGATTATTTACGGCGGCGTTCGGCACTATCAACCCGGTTTGCTATTTGCGTTCCCTCCCGGCGCATGGAGTCTCTCGAAACTGTTTTTCTTCGGCTTAGGCCATGCGACCGTGCAAACCGTCTATTCGTATCTCGGCTACTACAATGTCAGCAATCTCGGCGGCGAGATGAAAGATCCCGAGCGCAATATTCCCCTCGCGATTTTCATCTCGATTTTCGGGATTGCGGCACTGTACCTGGCGATGCAGGCCAGCGTATTGAGCGTAGTGCCCTGGCAAGAAGTGGCGCAATCGCGCGCCGTCGTCAGCATTTTCGTGGAACGCGCGTTCGGGGGAAATTGGGCTACTCTGGCCACTGCATTGATTCTCGTTAGCGCCTTCGGATCGGTATTCGCGGCCATGGCTGGCTATTCGCGAGTGCCTTACGCCGCAGCTCTCGATGGCAATTTCTTTTCGGTGTTCGCGCGCGTCCATCCGCAAAAGCACTTCCCGCATATTTCCCTGCTGGCGCTGGGCGCAACCGCGGTCCTCTTTTGCCTCTCGTTGAGCCTGATTGATGCGATTCGCGCCATCCTGGCCATGCGCTGCATCATCCAATTTGTCGGCCAGGCCGTTGGATTAGTATTGCTGCGACGGCGATGGAGCGCATCCCAATTCCCATTCAAGATGTGGCTGTATCCGCTGCCGGTGGCGATTGCGATATTGGGCTGGCTGGGCATTTTCATCTCGACGGGCCCAAAGTTGATGTTGGCGTCGCTGGCCGCGATGATCGCCGGAGCTGTAATTTATTTCGGCCGCGCGCGTCTGATACACCAGTGGCCCTTCAATGCCGCATAGCTCGCCTCGTCAGAGGCGAGGCATTTGCTTTAAATTTGATTTTGCTTCTGCACGGTTGATCTAACTCGATTGGGGCAAGCATGCTGAAAAGAATCGCAATCATCTGCATTGTCGCCGCCGCGATAAGCGTTCTCGCGCCCACGCCGGTACAAACGCAGTCGCTTCCGACAACCGTCGAGGCCATTGATAAAGCCCGTGTCAGCACGCGAATTCTTTTTGTCACCGCGCATCCGGACGACGAAGCCTCCGGCCTGCTCAGCTATCTTTCGCACGGGCTCGATGCTGATGTCGGCCTGTTCACCATCACGCGCGGCCAGGGCGGGCAAAACGCGATTGGTCCCGAGCAAGGCGAGCGCCTGGGCATGTTGCGCACCTCGGAATTGCTGGCCGCCAGCCAGCACAATGGCGTGACGCAATTTTTTTCCCGCGCGCCCGATTTCGGCTATTCCAAGAGCGCCGCGCAGACCATGAAAATCTGGGGTGACGTCCCGCTGGAAGATATGGTGCGCGTAATTCGCACGTTTCGGCCGAATGTGGTGATCAACGGCTGGGGCGGGATCATGACCGGCCACGGGCAGCATCAAGCTAGCGGAATTCTTACGCCGCAAGCCGTGAAGCAGGCCGCCGATCCAAGTGTTTTTCCCGAGCAGCTGAAAGAAGGCCTGAAACCGTGGAAAGTCGGCTTGCTTGTGGACGACCGCCGCGCCGAATCAAAGAATGGATTTCGCGTGCCGGTGGAGCAAGTCTCGGCGCTGTGGGGCGAAAGCTATTCGGAGTTCGGTCGCGAGAGCCTGGTGTATCACCGCTCCCAAGGCGTGACCATGTTTCTCAGCTCGCCTTTTCTTCGCGCCTCTCTTTATCTGGTGATTGAGAATCCGGAATCGGAGGCGCAAACGCTGAGTCCCGCCGACATGGCCAAATCCATCAAGCTCTTGGCGCTGGCCAGCTCGCCCGCCGGCGTAGGCTTGGCGAAGGCCGATGATTCGCTGGCTGCGGCGCATGATGCAGCCTTGCAGCTGGATTGGGAGGCGGCAATAAAAGCGCTAGCAAAGGCGGGATCGCAAGTCGCCGCGCTGCAGAAAACCGTGCAGCAATCGCAAGATCCTGAAGGCGGCGATTTCGCCTGGGAGCTCGAGCATGAGCACGAAAAAATCGACCGCGCGCTGGCGGACGCAGCCGCGCTGCATATCGATGCGCGCGCCGACCGCAATGAACTCGTCGCCGGCGAGTCCTTCAAAGTGGACGCGCGCTGGACGCTGCGCAGCCGCGTCGGTGTGACCGTGAAAGATTCGGCGGTGATTGCTCCCTCCGGATGGGCCGTGGCCAGCAGCTCTGAAGCGAAGGCCGGCGAGCAGCGCCAGGGCGCGATTTACACCATCTCCGTTCCGACTGACGCAAGCGTGCCGTCTGCGCCAGCCGATGCGCTGCTGCCCTGGCCGCCGCCTCTGGTCCGCGAGCACCTCGAGCTGACTGCCGATGACTATTCGTTTGCTGTCGAAGAACCCGTGGTCTCGGTGCATCCAACCTCCACCAGCGTAGATACCTTCCCGCTAACGCTGGTACCCGCGGTGACGCTTACGATCGAACCTAAGCAGGTCATGGTTCCGGAGGATCGCGCCGGGCAGCCAATCGAGTTGCTCGCACGCGTGCGGTATCACGGAACCATCTTCGGATCATTCCAATCGGGATGTTGCGATACCACTAAGGCTCCAGCCACCGTTCATTTGGGCGTAAACGCGCCCGCCGATTGGAATGTCGCGCCTGTAAATACAGTCGACTTTTCGGCTCCCGGCGATCAACTCGTGCGCTTTGAGGTCACTCCTCCGGCGACGCTCGCTCCCGGAACCTATTCGCTAAAACCCTTCGCCGCAATCGGCAGCCATCAGTTCGATCTCTCAGTTGAGCCGCTTCCCTCGCTACCCACGCGCAACTGGACCGAGCCAACTCTCGCCACCGTCCACGTCGTCGATCTCACGGTCCCGCAAAATCTGCGCGTCGGGTACATCACCGTAGAGACCGATCCGCTCCCCGAAATGCTCGGCCAGCTCGGAATCCGCGTCGAGCGCATCAACGAAATCGATTTAGCCTTCGGCGACTTAAGCCACTACGATTCCATCGTTGTCGGCATCCGCGCCTACGAATTGCGGCCGGATTTACAGCGCGCCAATTCCCGGTTACTTGATTACGTCAAGCACGGCGGCTCTCTCGTCGTGCAATACCAGCGCGACTTTGCCTGGAATCGCATTCTCCCCGCGCCTTATCCCGCCACGATGCCCGATACCACCGCGCGCACCACTGACGCGAATTCACCCGTCCATTTTCTCGCGCCGGATTCTCCTCTCCTGAATTTTCCCAACAAAATCACCCAGGAAGATTTCACCGGCTGGGTGCAGGAGCGCGGTCTCTATTACTGGGGCGAATTCGATTCCCGCTATCAGCCCATCCTCGGATTGACAGACCCTAACGAAAAGGAACTAAACGGCGCCTTGGTCGTTGCGCACGTGGACAAAGGCGTATATATCTACACCGGTTTATCATTTTTCCGGGAGCTGCCGGCAGGCGTGCCCGGCGCATATCGCTTATTCGTCAATTTGCTGAGCCAGTCGAAGGCGCCGTCGAACTAACGCAAGCACGGAGAGAATTCATAGTGGCGAGTGCGGCTCCCACAAGTCGCAGTCCTATGGCCAGCCAGATCCGAAAGGGACCTGCCCGTGGCTAGCGCACCAGCTCCAACCCCCGGCGAACTCCCGCGCCAACTCGGCCCGGACATGGTGCAAATCCCGGCCGGCAATTTCCTGATGGGCAGCGAAATCGGTCAGGACAACGAGCGGCCGGTGCATCGCGTTTGGGTGGATGCCTTTGAGCTGGGAGTTTGCCAGGTCACCAACGCGGATTACGCGCAGTTTCTCGAAGCTACCGGGCATCCGAAACCTCTGCATTGGGACGATCTGAATTTCAATCATCCGGAGCAGCCGGTTGTGGCGCCATCTTGGTTCGACGCCTCCGCTTACTGCGTCTGGCTTTCGCGCGTGACCGGGCGGCGTTACCGTTTGCCCAGCGAAGCGGAATGGGAACGCGCGGCGCGCGGCGGCATCGAGGGCAAAGCTTATCCCTGGGGCGACCAGCCGCCGGAATCGCTCCTGGATTACCACCTGCGTTGGATCAAAGGGCCCGATCCCGTGCGCAGATCGGAGCCGAATCCTTACGGCTTGTACGAGATGTGCGAAAACGTCCACGAATGGTGCGCGGATTGGTACGACGCGGAATATTATGCGCATCCGGCGGAAAAGAATCCCCGTGGCCCGGCCGAGGGTTCGCGGCGCTCTTCGCGCGGTGGTTCCTGGCGCCATTACATCAAAATTTCACGCTGCGCCGCGCGTTCCAGCATCCCTCCCGGTTTCCAGTACGCCGACTACGGCTTTCGGGTGGCCCGCGACGTAAAGTAGCGCTGGTCCCCGCGCCGTCTTGCGCGATTTGAAATCCTCGCCGCACACCGCCCTTTCAGAGCTTTGAATCGTGCTACTCTCACTCGTCTGGGGGAAAATTGACGATGCGCATCTTCTTGGGAAATTGGGCGCGCCTGGCGCTTCTGCTGATGCTCGCCATGGCGATTTTGACGACGCCGGCTTCGGGTCAGGACCAAAAGAAGCAGAAAAAAGGCAAGCAGGACACCACCGACAATCAGACGCCGTTGCCGCCCTCGCCCACGCAGGACCAATTGGATTTAAATATTGGCGAGATGCTCGGCGCGTGGCAGGTGGGCGACGTCGAGGCCATGCACAAGTATTACGACGACGGCGCCACCTTTACCAGCGGCGCTTACGAGCCGCCCATCATCGGCTTCCAGAACTACGTCACCGCTTACCAAAAAGCCCGTCAGCGCTTCGAAGGCATGCAGCTCATCCGCAAAAACACCGTGGTTTACTTCCGCGCGGATTTCGCTTGGGCCTCGTATCAATGGGAATTACTGGCAACGGTGGACGGCCAGCCGTTCAGCGCCCGCGGCCAGACCACGCTGGTTTTCGGAAAGACCGGCGACAAATGGCTCATCGTGCACAACCATACATCGCAAGTCTGCGAGACAGGTTCACAACCGGCAGGCGCACCGGCTACGCCCGCTCCGGCAAAGCCCGGGAATTAGAAACTGCGGATGGCGTGCCAGACCCAGGTGCCGACGACGGCCGCCAGCAGCAGGCCGGACAAAATGTAGAGCACCATGATGGGACGGCTAAGCCCTTCAATTCGCGACACGATTACGCGCTGCTCAGCGGCCATGCCCTCTTCCGCTTGATCCAGGTACAGCTGGTCGCCTTCGCGATTGCTGAGTGCGCTGCGGTAAATGAGCAGGATCACCAGGATTCCGGTCAACACGCCCCAAATCCCGAGAAGATAATAGATACTGCTGTGCAGTGTCTCTATATCCATGCGCAACCTCCATGCTCGACGGACCGCGGCAGCGATTGCGTGAGGTAAGCGGTCCCAGACGGGCCCGAGTGACGCAATTGTACCACCAGGAGAGGCTCGAAAAGTCAAGCAGGACGCAGGGGTGTTTCGTTGGGGAAATGGATGCCCCAGAAGCCGTCGCGGGGCTGCAGCATCTCCACGCCTAGCTCAAAAACGCCTTCGCGCGTCGATTTGGCCACGCGCACCACGCGGAATTCCTTCACATCCTCGTTCAGAGAGTTGAAGACCTCGATCACGGTGCCGAGCGCGGGATCAATGGGGGCCCACAGCAAAGCCCCAACCCGGCTGACGGTAACAGCCTCCGCCGCAGCGCGTATCGGATGCCCGGAACCGTCGTTGCTGTAAACTTTGACGGGGATGCGGATCAGGATTCGGGGTGCGCGTCTGCGTTCGATTCGTGCCGACGTCGTCGCCATCTAGGCCTCCACGCCCCTGGGAGAAGTTGGCACACTGTAGTGAAGCCGAAGCTTTCGGTCAAGAGCTTACCAGTACGAGGGCCACTGGCTCTCGCGGCCTGGCACCCAAGCAGCTGACATCCGTGCTAAAATCGCGCTTACGCGGATGTGGCGGAACTGGCAGACGCGCTAGATTCAGGTTCTAGTGGTCGCAAGGCCGTGGAGGTTCGACTCCTCTCATCCGCACCAAAAATTCTAAAACATTTAAAACGATTCCACGTTTCAGATACTGATCGACGTGAGCCGCTGGTGCTAGTTGGCTTTTACGTTGGGTTGGGGTCGCCATCCGCACACGACGAACGCGACAGTGCAAAGCATCTCAGTAGCCGAAACGATCTATGCTCGTAGACCGTTCAAACGACAGCTAACGCTGGGACCCCGTGCCGCCGCGCGGGCTCTTCTCTTCCGACGGCGAAAGCGCAGCGAGGATGCGGCAGTCAGCGATGCGGCCTTTTCCTGGACAGCCGTTGTTGATGCGGCGCAATTGCGCCACGAGCCGTCGTAGATCGGCGATTTTGCACTCAATATCCCGCAAGTGGTCTTCTGCGATGCGATCGATGCCCGAACATTCCCTGTCCGACTGAGCCGAGAAACGCAAGAGATCCCGAAGTTGGCCGTGTGTAAAGCCCAGGGCGCGGCATCGCCGGATGAACTTCAGACGGTGCAAATGTTCCCGCCTGTAGACGCGGTAATTTCCTGCTGTGCGCGGCGGCGTGGGCATAAGTTTAACGTGCTCGTAGTAGCGAATCGTCACTACCTTGACGCCCGTCGCCTTCGACAATTCTCCGATGCTGAACTGCTCGTTTAGATTCATGGACTTGACCCTATAGCTGCTATAGACCTTACGCTCGAAGAACGAGGCTAACATGAGCGGCTTTTGCCAAGAAAGGGACTGCTGCCACCGACGCGATCTGCGTGTGCTGAAAAACGTCTTAAGAGTTGCGGGAATGTCTGTAACGAAATGCGCGCTCTTCGGAGCATTGCTCTCGTGCTGCACCAGCGCTTTCGCTCAGTCCGTTAGCAAGGAGCCGAAAGAAGTCGCGGTCGTTGAGGTTGGAGGCGCTGCGGAGCGGAGTCTCACCGAGGGTACCTCAAGCTTTGGTCCGACCGCCGCGGTCGAGGTTACACCAATCGAGAATTGGCTGGAACTTGAAGCGGGCGTTACGCCGCTGTTCAGGCGTCACTCGACGGAATGGAGTGTGGACCTTCTTTTCAAAAAACCTTGGACTCTTTCTCCCAAATTTGAGTTCATGCTCGGCATTGGCCCCGAGTGGATTCATACAAACGCGTACGGCAAGAAGATAAACGCTATCGGCATTGAAGTCGCCCCAGACTTTATGTTTTGGCCGTCTAAAAAACACAAATTCGGCTGGTATCTCGAACCAAGTTACGACTACAAGTTCGGACCTAGCCATGAGCATTCCCTCGGCGTGAGTGGCGGACTGCTGATCTCCATTCCCTAGGGTTGCACCTCAGCTTGTAGCCCCACGTACGTCACGCAAGTGCGGCGTATGCGGCTGCGCCGGTCGCCGCGCCGCCGGACCGAATTGCAAGATCACCCTTTCGAGCATCGTCTGCGCAACTCAGCGGCCATCGAAATTTCCGATTAACCTCATTTATATTTTTCGGTTTTTCCTTATAAGTTTTTTATGGGTCGCTTACGATTTTTTTACCCCCGAAACCGTACGTTGCAATCAGATTGAATTCCGGCGGCCCGGGGATGGGGGTCTACCTTCCTGCCGCAACAGCCGAAACGCGTTGCGGTGCGTGGCCGCCTCTGCCGGATGCGTGAGTCGCGGCGCCGATTGCCACAGCTCGCGCAGTTCTGTTGAACCCGGAACCAAAAACTGTCGGTCACTAGGGGTGTGTCTACATGCAAAAGATCGCGCTATCGATTCGACGCTTCGCGCTCGTGTTGATTCCCGTTGTCCTCCTGTTCGCCGCTCCCGTACGGCCTCAGTCGACGTTTGGCGACATCCTCGGTGTCGTGAAAGACACGAGCCAGGGATTAGTCTCGGGAGCTCAGATTACGCTTACGGATCTCGAAGAGCACAACGAGCGGTCTGCGGTCAGCGATGGAGACGGCGTCTTCCATTTCATCAACCTCAAGGCTGGCCGTTACAGCATCCTGGTCAAGGCGCCGGGGTTTGCCGATTACAACGTCGCTTCACTGGCGCTCGAGGCTCGCCAGAGTTTGCGCCTCGAAGTTTCGCTGCGGCTCGCCTCCACGTCTCAGACCGTCGAAGTCAGCGCCGAAGCTGTCACCATCAATACGGAGAACGGCACGATCGCCGACACCAAGGATTTTCAGCAGCTAACAGGACTCCCGGTCAATTATCGCGGCGCGACAACCAGTCCGCTGGCCATGCTTGTCACCGTCCCGGGCGTGCAGCAAGACGCCAACGGCAACGTTTCCGTCGGCGGCGGGCTTCCGTCCCAGGTTCAATATTCCGTGGACGGTTCGTCCACGGAGAATGTCCGTCAGAATGGCGCCCTCGGAAACATGAATCCATCCTCCGAATTAGTCAGCGAGTTCAAAGTCGCCCAATTCAACAACAATGCGGAATTCGCTCAGATTGGCGATGTCACCATCTCCACGAAGAGCGGCGGCAATAGCTACCACGGCAGCGCGTTCGAATATTTTCAAAACGACGCGTTCGACGCCGAAGTCTGGAATTCGGCCGATAAACCGCACAAGGTTTACAACACCTTTGGCGGGAGCTTCGGAGGGCCGTTGGCCATTCCCCATCTGAGTCACGGAGAGGCCAAGACGTTCTTCTTTGCCGATTTCGAGGCCAACCGTAAGCGGTTCTCCACTCCTTTGTTCCTGTTCGTCCCGACAAACGCTATGCGCCAGGGAGATTTTTCCGCTCAGGCCGCTCCGCTCATCGATCCGTTCACCGGCAACCCGTATCCCGGAAACAAAATTCCGAGCGGGAGCGCCTGCGCGAATTCGCAGGATTGCATCAATCCCGTCGCAGTGAGCTTGCTCGACAATTTTCTTCCCGCTCCGAACATCAGTGTCAGCGCCGCCAACTTCGGTTCGCAGGCCAACTACTTGCAGCAAACAGCCACGCCCAGCAACACCAACGGCTTCGACATGCGTGTGGACCGGACATTCAACCCCAAGCAGTCTATGTTCGTGCGCTGGAGTTGGAAGACCGTCACCGCGACATCGCTCACCGACACGGCGCTGGGCACCGTCAACAACTTTCTGCCTCCGGATCACGATGCGGAGCGCAACAACAACGTGATCATTTCCCACAACTACGTGATCACCAAAGACCTCGTCAACGAAGCTCGCCTCGGCCTCTCGTTCTGGCAATTGGGCGTGAAATTTCCGATTGAGGGCGCGTCCGCGATTTCCACGCTCGGGCTCACCGGGCTCGACTTGAGCGACCACCCGGACACGGGCGCATTTCCTATCTTCAATTTCAGCGACGATCCAGGAAATTATTCGCCCATCGGGCGAGACAAAGACGGCACTACCAAATCACAGACGATTCAATTCGCCGACAATCTGACCTGGATCAAAGCACGCCACACACTCAAGTTCGGCGTGGATCTACGCCACGTGTTTTATCAGGACATCGAAAGTTTTGGCGGCGCCGATGACTTTGGCTCTTTCACATTCGACCAGGGCGTATTTACGGGCAACGCCTTCGCGAACTTGCTCCTTGGATTGCCCACAAAAACCTACATCGCACAGTCGGGCCCCGACGTTCACGCCCACGCCCTCGAGACCGGAGTCTATGCGCAAGACGAATTCCGCATCAACGATCGCCTCACGCTTACCTACGGCCTGCGCTGGCAAGCGCTCCCGCCGTTCGTCAGCGAACAGAACAATCTCACGGCCTTTGACGTTCGCAACGGCGGCATCATCATCCCGCGAGGTAACGTCCCACGCCCGGGCTTTCTATCCACGATCAATTCTTGCAATCCAGCCGATCCGAACAATGCCGACGATCCTTGCGGCGTGCCGACACCAGCGGACACGGCTCTCGGTTGCACGCCGGTGTTGGGCGCGAACTCGAACATCCCCTGCGCACCGGTAGAATTCGCGAACACCCTCGGGCTGGGCCCCGGCTTGCGGCAGTTCTATAAGAGAAATTTCCAGCCGCGATTCGGCTTCGCCTATCGCCCCTTCGCCAGCAACAAAACTGTGCTGCGCGGCGGCGCCGGCATCTTCACCATGACCAACCTCGGCCAGCTTTCCTTCAACACCACCAACATCGACGTTTCCGTCGTGCGCACAACCGCCAACGCGCTGACCAATCACCAGCCCGCTTACCAGTTTCCGAGCGCGCGCACCGCGGACGTCCCGGCGCAGATTGCCGGCACCGGCGACTTTTACCAGAACACGCTGACGAATTACCGCGACCCGCAATCGGCACAGTGGAATCTCACGGTCGAGCACGAACTGGCACCCAACCTGATCTGGCGCGAAAGCTATGTCGGCATGAGTTCCTACCGCATGAGCGAAACGGTGGACCTCAATCAGGTCGAGCCGAGTTCGACTTCTCCCAATCCCAACCCCAAGCCGTATCCGAACTGGGGCCGCATTCTTTCCACCACCAACGCTGGGCACGTCAACTACGACGCGCTGCAGTCCGAGCTCAGCATGCACGCGCGCGGCGGTCTGACCTTCCAGGCCAGCGAAGTCTGGGCCAAGAGCCTCGGGAACGTTGGCGGCGACGCCCCGACGCTGTTCAATCCCGAAGTGATTTACGGCACGCCGGTCGCCAATCGTTTCGATCTTGGTGCCGATCGCGGCAACGTGGCCGGAACGCGGCGGCAGCGCTTTCTCCTCTCGGCCGTCTACGATCTACCGGTCGGACGGAACCGGAAATTTCTCTCGCACATGAACCGCTTCGCCGATCTGGTTGCCGGAGGATGGTCCATCAGCACCGTGAGCCTCTGGCAGACCGGCCCGTTCCTTACCCCAATCACTAGCTCGAGCTATGATCCCGGGAATCTGAGCCTGACGTATCGCGGGGCCTTCCAGCGTCCCGATTGCGTCGGCAACCCCAACTCTGCCACGGCCGGGAGCATGTTCGATATTCACGCCTTCAATGCCATTCCCGCGGGCCCAGTGGGCAATTGCGGCGTTGGCATTCTCGTCGGCCCGGGTACCTCGACGATCGCGGCGGGGCTGGCCAAGAATATTTCGCTCACTGAGCGCTTGCGCCTGCGATTCGAGGCGACCTTCACCAACCTCCTGAACCATCCCAACTTCGCGCCGCCGCCGACGAACGTCACGGCGTCTTCCTTCGGCGTGGTGCAGAGCGTGCAAAGCGCGGAAAACAGCGGCAATCGTACAGGCCAGCTTTCGCTGCGCCTCGAGTTCTGATCGCCGAAGCAGGT
>CAVVLE010000035.1:0-118322 GCA_963748865.1 uncultured Acidobacteriota bacterium
CGCGAAAAACCGTTAGCAACTCGGGCGTTCTATTTCATTGGCACGCTGCGTTGCCGCGGCTTGACGCTCCGGCAGCCTGCCTATAGTGTGCGTGCGTCCCGATGGAGGGTAGCGATGGCGAGCTGGAGAACTCTAGTCTTGATTGTCAGCCTGGCGGCGGGCGTGATTGGCGCACGGGCGCAGATGCGCGCAAAGGCGGACGCGCCGGAATTTGACGTCAGGGAATACTACACCAAATACGAATACCGCATCGCCATGCGCGACGGCGTGCATTTGTTCACGGCGGTGTACGTGCCGAAGGACACTTCGCACGCTTATCCGTTCTTGATTAATCGCACTCCTTACAGCGTGGGGCCGTACGGCGTGGATAACTATCGCAAGCAGCTGGGACCGTCGCTCGAATTCGACAAAGCCGGATACGTTTTCGTGTTTCAGGATGTGCGCGGGCGATTTATGTCCGAGGGCACGTTCGTGGAAATGCGCCCGCACATCGACGTGAAGAAGACGAAGGACGATGTGGACGACAGCAGCGATCTCTACGACACCATCGAGTGGCTGCTTAAGAATGTCCCGAACAACAACGGCCGCGCGGGAATCTGGGGAATTTCGTATCCCGGGTTTTATACCTCGGCGAGCATGATTGATTCGCATCCGGCTTTAAAGGCGGCCTCGCCGCAAGCGCCCATGACAGACCTCTTCATGGGCGATGACTCGTATCACAACGGTGCGTTCATGCTGGAAGCAAACTACGGCTTCTACACTTTTTTCCGCCCACAGGAGAATCCGGAGCTGCCACCGAAGGAATACTCACCATTCGATTACGGGACACCAGACGCCTATCAATATTATTTGAACGCTGGAACGCTCGAGAATCTGAATAAGCTGATGGGCGGGAAGGAATCGTTATGGCTCGATCAGGAGCGCCACGATACCTATGACGATTACTGGAAGGCGCGCAATCTGGCTGCGCATGCGAAAAATATCCATTGCGCGGTGATGACCGTGGGCGGCTGGTTTGATGCCGAGGATTTGCAGGGTCCATTCACCATGTTCCATGCCATCGAGCACGACAATCCGGGCATCCCGAACATCCTGGTTGTGGGGCCGTGGGTGCACGGCGGCTGGCGCTCTTACGACGGAGAGCACCTCGGTCGCGTGGATTTTGCCGCCAAGACTGCGGAGTTCTATCGCGCGAATATTTTGTATCCGTTTTTTGAGGCCTACCTGAAGGGCAATCTCGATCCGCAATTGCCGAAGGCGTACGTCTTCGAGACCGGGACGAATGCCTGGCGGCAGTACGCGGCCTGGCCGCCGAAGAATGCGGAGGCGCGGACACTGTACTTGCATGCCGGCGGAGTGCTGTCGTTCGAGCCGCCGGGCGAAGAGGCGAGCGAATACGACGAATACGTGAGCGATCCTTCGAAGCCGGTGCCGTTCGTGAATTACGTGGCGCAGGACGTGCCGCAGGAATACATGGTCTCCGACCAGCGCTTCGCGGAATCACGCACGGACGTACTCACGTATCAGAGCGAAGTGTTGAAAGAGGACGTAACCATCGCGGGACCTCTTTCGCCGCGGCTTTTTGTTTCCACCAGCGGCACGGATTCGGATTTCGATGTAAAGCTGATCGACGTTTACCCAGCGGATTATCCAAAGAGCAGATTCGACGCGACTTCAGAGAGTGACGACGACGATCGCGCGCGGCGCACGGACGTGGGGCCGCCGGGATTTACGATGGGCGGCTATGAACAACTCGTGCGCGGTGAACCATTTCGAGGGAAATTCCGGCACAGCTTCGAGAAGCCTGAGGCGTTCACGCCCGGCAAAGTGGAAGAAATCAGCTTTGCCATGCCGGATGTGAATCACACCTTCCGGCGCGGCCACCGCATCATGGTCCAGATTCAAAGCTCCTGGTTTCCGCTGACGGACCGCAATCCGCAAATGTTCATGAACATTCCCGACGCCAAGCCCTCCGACTTCGTGAAGGCGACCGAGCGCGTGTACCACGGGCGCGGGCAGGCCTCGGGAATCGTAGCAAACGTGTTGACGCCCGAGGGAAGCGAGGCACAGAAGAAGTAATTTCCGGTGCTATTCGAGGGTCATTTCCGAACCATTTTTGGATGATTCGGCAAGAATCGATGCGCATTATTCGTCAGGATCGTTGACGAGGTTACGGCAATTTCTGGCAAGCCACTCCGTTGATATCTTCCTCGCTCTGGTTTTTCCCCGTAGGGGCGGGCTTGTTTACCCTGAGCTTCGAAGGGCTCCGCCCCGCCAACGTAACAACAGCACGCCGGTGAATCACTTCGAGAATTTCGAGAAAAGGAATCTTCCTCCCGCGTCTGTAACAATTACGAGATTCATTAGAAGTAGCAAAAGTTCGTAGCGCCAGTCTTGACCTCGTTTACTCGACGCAGCTACGGATTCTTCGCGGCTGTCAGCAGCGCCTGCGCCGGAGGGCTGGCGCAGTGGCGCGCTCACGCCCTTGCTCCCGTGAACAAATGGATGATCAGGGAGATCACCGCGAACAAAAGCAACAAGTGAAACAACACGCTAGCAACGTGGAACATGAAGAAGCCAAAGATCCACATAATGAACAGCAGCAGTGCGATTCCCAGAAATGGTCCGAATCTCATAATGTGGCCTCCATTCTCGTGGTGGCTCAGTCAGGGCGAGAAGTAACTTTTCATGTTGGCATCGTGCGGTAAAAGGCCGCGGCGGCCAATACAGTGCAGTCGTTATCGCCGCGCTCCTGGTTACTGTACGTCTTCGCGGCGGTCGCAAGCGTGGTCACCGGCGTTTAACTTGACTTTGGGAAATTGCGTCGCTATAGGAGCACGCGGAAGCTGCAGTCCGCCGGCTATTCACCACCCGAAGGAGTTGCGCTTGAGCTGGACGCAGGTTTACGACCCGCTGGGCCATTGGTGGCTCTCGACGCTGGTGGCGGCGCTGCCGATCGTTCTGCTTTTTGTTCTGCTGGCGGGCTTGCGCGTGAAGCCGCACTGGTGCGCGATTGCGGCTGCCGGCACGGCGGTGCTCGTTGGCATCGTCGTGTTTCACATGCCGCTGGTGCTGGCCGCTTCCGCATTCGCTTACGGCGTGGCTTATGGAGCGCTGAAGATTGCGTGGATCGTGCTTGCCGCGGTGTATCTCTACGATATTTCCGTTGAGACCGGGCAGTTTGAAATCATGAAGGAGTCGATTGCGGGGATCACGCCGGATCGGCGGCTGCAAGTGCTGCTGGTGGCGTTTTGTTTCGGGGCGTTCATTGAAGGCGCTGCGGGCTTCGGCGCGCCAGTCGCAATTGCCGGGGCGTTCATGATCGGGCTGGGCTTTCGCCCGTTTCATGCTGCCGCGCTGAACCTGATCGCCAATACCGCGCCGGTGGCATGGGGCTCGATTGGAACGCCGGTGCACGCGCTGGCGGCGGTTACGGCTCTGCCGGAATCGGATCTGAGCGCGATGATTGGGCGCATTCTGCCGTTTACGGCTGTGATCGTGCCGCTGTGGCTGGTGCGAACGATGGTGAATTGGCGGGAAACGTTCGAGGTGCTGCCGGCCATCCTTGTTGTCGGCCTGTCCTTCGCAGCCACGCAGTTTTTCTGGGCGAATCATGTGGATAGCAATTTGGTGGATATTGCCGCCGCAGTCGTCTGCATCGCCGTGACGATTGTGTTCTTGCGATTCTGGAAGCCGAAACGAATTTGGCGTTTTGACTACGATAAAGTGCCAGCCGCTGCGCCCGTGGCGCCGCCGTCCGCGCAGGTCGCCGACGACATGGGTGGCGAATGGCGCGCTGCGGAATACGATGGCTACGTGGCACCGAAGAAATACGCTCCGGTCATCGTGCTGAAGGCCTGGATGCCGTTCGCCATACTTTCCTTGTTCGTGTTGCTTTGGGGCTTGCCGAGCGTGAAGTTGGCGATCAACAAGGCCACGACGCCGGCGTTTCGCGTGGTGCAGGCCGACGGCAAAGCGCGGCCCGGCCCGCCCGGTTGGGACTGGCCTTATCTGCACAACGCTGTTTCGCGGTCCGCTCCGGTGGTTGCGAAACCTACGCCGGAAGGGGCGCGCTACGATTTCAACTGGCTTTCGGCCACGGGCAGCGGCTGTTTTCTGGCTGCGATTGTTTCCGGTCTGCTGCTGGGACTGAGCCCCGTGAGGCTGATGAAAATTTTTTGGCGCACGCTGGTGCGCATGCGGTTGGCGATGGTGGCCATTTCGTTCATGCTGGGCTTGGGATTCGTGACGCGGTATGCCGGCTTGGACGCGGTGCTGGGGCTGGCGTTCACGCGGACGGGCTGGTTGTATCCCTTCTTCGGAACATTCCTGGGTTGGCTGGGTGTCGCGCTTACGGGCAGTGATACTGCCTCGAATGCGCTGTTCGGCAGCTTGCAGCGGATTACTTCGCAGCAGTTGGGAATTGATCCCGTCTTGATGTGCGCGGCGAATAGCGCCGGGGGCGTGATGGGCAAGATGGTGGACGCGCAATCAATCACCATCGCCACCGCTGCCACCGAACAAGTTGGAAACGAGGGGATGATATTCCGGTACGTGTTCTGGCACTCGGTGGCTTTGGGCGCGATTGTCGGCATCATTGTCATGCTCTACGCTTACGTGTTCCCGCATTTCGTGGCCCATGGATTGACGTTTGTGAAGTGAGCGGTTGAGCGGTGGCGGGGTCGAAAATGGCTTCAAAAACGGGGTAGAGACACCCCCCTTGTGTCCCGATTAGACTGGGACGCTATCGTTTGTTTTGTTAGAGTTACGAGCGTTTTTAATCGTACGGTGTCCCGATTAGCTTTTTCTTCGCCTTTTGGGCGATTCGAGGCTTGAAGTTGCAGGCCGGCGGGAACGGCGAAGACGCCCTGGGGGCAATTTAGGGGTAAGATTTGCCGGGAAAGGCGCCGGCTGGCGGCCCTTCGCGGCTCAGGGCGGGTTGGCGCTGCGCCGAGCATGTTTCGACTCCTGCATGCCTCCTGTAACAGTCTTATCGTGGGAGTAAACATTTGTCAATAGTACTGAGGCGGGGAAACGAGGGCTTATGCGAGTGCGGATAGATCGAAGAATCGCGCTGGTGGTTTTGCTTTTTTGCGGGTTAGCGCGGGTCGCGCGAGGGGCGCCGTGTCTGGATGCGGATTTGATTGTGCGGGGCGGGCACATTGTGACTATGGATTCGGACGGAGGGATTGTTTCCGCCCTAGCGATTCGCGATGGACGGATTCTGGCGGCCGGCAAGAATGAGGAGCTTGCGGGCTGCGCCAGTGCGCGCACGAAGATTGTCGAGCTGCATGGCCAGACCGTTCTTCCCGGTTTAATAGATGTACATACACACGTAATGGAGTGGGCTGAGGGAATTCTGCGAGACCAGCTGGATGTTACCTATCCGAAGGTCCATTCGATTGCCGACATCGTGGTGATGGTGCGCGAGCGTGCGGCTAAGACGCCGAAGGGCCAGTGGATCTCCGGGGCGGGTTGGGACGATGCCAAGTTCAGCGAGCACCGTTACATCAATCGCCATGATCTTGATGCCGTGGCGCCCGACAATCCCGTTTATCTTGAGCACGTGAGCGGGCATTTGAGCGCGGTGAACAGCGCGGCGCTGAAGCTAATAGGCATCTCCCGCACGACGGCCGATCCGACTGGCGGGGTGATCGAAAAAGATGCGGCGGGCGAGCCGACCGGCATCCTGAAAGATACGGCGATGGATTTGGCGACAAATTTACTGCCGCCCGATCCTCCGGACATCTTCATGCGCGCGGCCAAGCTTATCTCCGAGCGGGCGCTCGCTCTCGGCCTCACTTCGATCCACGACATCTATATTTCCTCCGACGAAATTCGCGGATATCAGGACGCGTATACGCGGGGCTGGTTGAAACTGCGCGTGCAGATGTCGCCGCGAATCGGCAGTGTCGCGGACGCCGAGCAGTTGGCAAAAATGGGAGTGCATACGGGTTTCGGAAACGACACGCTGAAATTCGGGGCGGCGAAAATGTTTGCGGACGGCGGAATGGGAGCGCGAACAATCGCCATTTATCCGCCGCCAGTCGAAGGAGAGCCCAATAATTTCGGGGTTTTGCGATGGTCGCCTGAAGATATGCACAAGGCGCATCTGATCGCGGCGCGCGCGGGATGGCAACTGGAGACGCACGCCATCGGGGACCGCGCGATTGATGAAGTGCTCGATTCTTACGCGGCGGTGATGAAGGAATTGAATCTGAGCGACGCGCGCTTTCGAATCGTGCACGCGGGAATTTCGACGCCGGCGATTCAGAAACGGCTTGCCGATCTGCACGTGCTCGTCGACGGCAATCCGCCTTTCGTTTATTGGATCGGGAGCTGGTTCAAGAAATATGGCGCGGAACGAGTGCGCTGGTGCTATCCGGCGAAGTCGTATATTGCGAACGGCGTCATTGAGGCGGCCGGTTGCGATGTTCCGGTGACGCCACTCAGCCCGTGGTGGGGAATTTGGTCCGCGGTGGCGCGGCAGGAATTGGGGACGGGCGAAGTGCTGGCGCCGGAAGAAAGATTGAGCATTCAGGAAGCTCTGCGGCTATACACCAATAACGGCGCGTACGTAGGATTTGAGGAGAAATCCAAGGGCTCGCTGGAGCCCGGAAAGTTAGCGGACTTCATCGTGGTGGATCGCGATGTGCTTTCCGTTCCCACCGAGCAGCTGAAAGATGTGCAAGTGCTTGCGACGTACGTCGGCGGCGAACGCGTCTCGCAAGCGGCAACGGGCGCGGCGGCAAACCGCTAGCCCTCCAAACAAGATTAACAAAATCAAAAGTGGCGTCATTCCGCGGAGCAAAGCGACGAGGAATGCCTCTTTTGTGCGTTTGAGAACGAAGAGGGATCCCTTGCTGCGCTCGGGATGACCGCGTTTTGCTTTCTTTCCGCAAACTGTAAAGCCGAGCTCCGCATGCGGAGTCGCGCACGGAGTCGCGTACTGCTTCTGGACGGCGCCGAGGCGTGCTTCATGCTGCGGCCCTTTGGATGCAGGTCAGGAGCTCGCTTATTAAGGACTCGAAGGCCCCAACGATCCTGCTTCGCTGATCCGATGCAGATACATTCAATGACAATCCGTTAATCCGCGCAAATCGCAACACAGACTGGCCTGGGCACATCGATTGCATTCGGCACTTGACATCCGATCACAAACACATGTATATACAAGTATCGAGATGACACCCCCGAAACAGCCGCCGGCTGGATCCGATAAAGTGACTGAGCTGGTGTGTGCGTGCGCCAACGTGCGCCGCGCTTCCCGCGCAATTACGCAGTTCTACGATTCCGTTTTTCAGGCCGGTGGCTATTCCATCGCGCAGTACGGCCTGCTGCACGCGCTGGCCTGGTCGAAGATCGCGACGCAGGTGCAGTTGGGAGCGATTTTGACCGTCGATCCGACCACGCTGAGCCGAACGCTGCGGCCGCTGCTGCGGAAGAAATGGATCGAGAAAATTCCCGGAACCGACCGGCGCGAGCAATATTTACAACTGACCGCCGAGGGGCGGAAGCAATTGAAGAAGGCACAGCCGAACTGGTTGCGCGCGCAGGCGCGACTGCGCAGGAGCCTGGGCGACGAGGAATTCAGCCAGTTGCAGGATCTTTTGACCAAAGCCGTACAGGCCGTTCAAAAGGCGTAACCGAGGGCCATGTTCGGGACAATCCATTCCGGATGCGTCCGCCGTTCGTTGGTTTTCCGAAGTTTGCTTGTCGTTTTTTTGTTTGCACTGTTGAGTGCGCTTTTCTCGCCCGCGGCGCGCGCGCAGGAAATTCCGCTGCAGAATTGCGGCGGGCTTCTGACCATTCCGGTGAGCGCGGGCAATCAGGCCTTTACGTTCCTGGTAGACACCGCCGCAAACGCGACGTTCCTCAATATCAAATCATTTCCCTACGGCATAGCGAAGCCTGCGGCAATCGCCAATTGGCACGGGACTGATTCGACCATCGGGCGCGAGGTTTATCTCGATGAGCTAGTGATCGGGAGCCAACGGGTGAAAGATTTGAAGCTTTCCGCGATCGATCTTTCCTCGATGCAGCAAGCTTGCGGCAAGCGCATTGATGGCGTGCTGGGCGCGAATTTGCTGGAGAAGCTGGGGATGACCATCGATTTGAAGAACCGCGTGGCGCGATTCGGGGCCGCCCCCCTTGCAGCGAAGGACGAGCAGGCGCAGTTCGATGAATTGGACCGGCAGTTAGCGGTTTGCGGGCAAGCGTTCAGCCGCTCGGATGAGCGGACATTTCGCGGGGTGCCTTGACCCAGAAATTGTGTTGTACACATTTGCGGGTGCTTATCACGGGCGTGATGAGGTGTTGAAATATTTCGCCGGAGCTTATTTTCATCGCGATCCTCCGGCGGTTTTGACGCTTACGCCGCGGGCTCACCATCTGACTGGCAACGTTATTTGGCTGGAATATGAATTGCGGATTGTTCTTGCGCAGCAGGTGATTCATGCGCGGGGTACAGCGCTTTTTCGCAATTCGGGCGGCACTTGGTTGTTGATGCATATGAATCATTCGATTGCTTATGACGAGTAGCAAGATCGCGTGTAAAGGCACAGGCTGCACTTGTAAAGCGTCTCGCTAATGTTCTGTTGCGTTACGGGCGAAATCTCGCCATGACTTTACGCGGTGCCTGGCCCGGCTAATCCTTCGGCTGCGCTTAGGACAAGAGCGCGGGCCCTACGGTAGGCGTTGCTCGCTCGATTCGTGGAGCGGTTTCGGTGGGACTTACGCCGGCGGGTTGAGCTCTTCGAAGCTCAGGGTAAACAAGCCCCACCCCTACGACCGCAGGAGTTTCGGTTGTGCACTCATTTTACGCGGTGAAAACCGGGAGGGTCTAAAGCACCCTCGCCTACGACTACGGCTTGGTGGGGTCTAGGAATGTTTCAGGGGGATCCAGGGAGCAGAGCTTCCAGAAGTTTGGCTCGGGGAGGCTGCCATTTTTCAGTTGCTCGAGGTCGGCGCGGGTTGCGGCTACTTGGCCTCCGTCGGCTGAATCAAAAACTACTACCACGCCGGCTACGTCGGCGTTTGCCGGAGTGAGCGCGGTATAGGCATTCAGGAGCACGGATTTTGCGTATTCGCGTTTGGCGCGCGGGCTGGTGAGCTGATTCTCGGAGGAATTCGGCTGGGCCCAGATGATCTTGACGGTTTTGCCTTTCAACGGCTCCCAGGAGCCGACGAAAGTGCTGGTATCTTCGCGAGAAATGTGGAACAGCGCGTCGGCATCAGCAGGCTCATCGGAAGCCTTGCCGCCAGGCGGAGCGAAGCCCGCGGGAAGATCGACCATCGCGCGCCGGAGCCAGCCGCGCGATTCTCCCGAAATCTGCACGTGCACCCACGCGCCGCTTAGCTCCAGAATTTGAAACTCGTCATCGCCCTCGGCGGTGAACAACACGTCGGCGTCGCGCTGCGGCTTGCTCAGCACCGGTGTTCCGGATTTCTTCACTACGGCAAGATCGTTGGGGTGCGTCTGGTTCTGTTTGATTTGCTGGAGATTCTGGAGATAAGCGTTCAAGTCGCGGATTTGCTTTTCGCTCAATTCGACGCGCTTGCGAATGGTGTCCAGGCTTTCGCCGGCGGAAACGGTCGGGGCAGGAGGATCCTCGGAGGCGGCCGCCGGCTTAGGGGTGCGCGGCGCCGGAGTGGCATCGGCTTCGGGCGAACTGCCCGCGTCCGTTGAAGTTGTGGTCTTGCCCGGGCGCGACGCCGGCGGCGAAGTTTTCACGGTGCGTGCCGCCGCGCCGGCTGGAACTCCCAGCTTTGCTTCCAGGCGATCGAGATAGTCGGCTTCAATGCGGCCATTCGAGGGCAGCTCGCGATAGCCAGCATTGCCCGCGTTCGGGTCCGCATGCCACGCTGTGATCTTGGCGCTTACGCGCACTTGTGTTCCGCCGCCGGGCGCGGCCTTCACGTCGACTGCGCATTGAAAAAAGCCGCGCTCATAACGATCCAGAGGCTCGTCGGCGACTTCCACGAAGCCGTCGAGCACTGGCAATCGGCCAGATGCCGAAGCCCGAAGATCTCGCACCGCCGACTCCACGGCTTCCTTGGGCTTTTTGAATGTACGCTCAACCGCAGCGTTTTGAGCCGCTACGGGAATGGCAACGAAGGCACACGCAAAGAAAGCAGCAATCGCGGCGATGGCGCTGTGCAGCAACGCTCCGCCGTGGTTGCGCGCGATCACGGCAGCGGCTCCACATCATCCTGATAGACCCAGCCGCGTTTGCCGTCCACGGTCTCGACGCCGTACCAGTGTTCGGTAATGATCAGCACGACCACGTCGGTCTTGGCATTCAATGTTTCGAGATTTGCCGCCTTCTGAAACGGGGCCGATTTGAGGTCTGCGCCCTTTTCCTTCACGCGCACTTCCAGGTCGTGCTGCAATTCGCGAATGCGCTGCTGTAGCGTGCGGATTTCGGCCTGCGCCTCGTCGAAGCGCGCGATGGCCGCGTCGCGAGTGTCCGGAAGGCTGGCTTTCTCGCGCGCCTGAGCCTCACGCAGACGCGCGGCCTCGGCGTTTTTTTGCTCGTCCAGCTGAATGGCGCGCAGGTGGTCCTGGATTTCCTTGAACTCGCTGGTTTCCACGGTGCCGTCGGAGGGATGGACCTTGCGGCGTCCATCTTCGACAAAAACGGCGTCGATTTGCAACTTTGTGTTCTTCTCGTTGATGCCTTGAACGACGTAGCGAATTGTGATCGTGCCTATGTCGTTGCTGTCCTTGAAATGGCGCGGGGACAAAGTGTTTTCCCGGACCTTGTAGAGGGCGCGCCCCGGCCCCTGCCAGCGACCGTAATAATCCGAAGTGTCGGCGCTCTGGGCGCCGTTTAGGACCGGTTCCTTCTCATATACGCGCGTGCCGTGAATCGTTTCGTCGTCCGCAATTTCTCGAACCGCCTTGAGAACATCGCTCTCCGGAGCGGGCAGCTCGATGACGAAGCTTTCGTATCCGGTTTTCTTGTCGTCCTGGGAGGATGCGGCAGGCACGGTCATCAAGCAGATAGCCAGGGCCGCGGCGAGACCGTGAAGCTCGCGGCGACTCGTCATGATGCGAACCGCAGTTTCCTGGCCGCGCTGATTTCCGGTGATGCTGGCCCAAAGCATTGCTAGTCTGCTTTCAATTTAAGTCAGAGATGCGGTTCGCAGCGTCGCACACCGCGCCAGGTTCCGCAATAGCCGTCGCGATCGGTTCCGGGAGCTTGGTCTGGGAACGGCTTAAAATTCTGTGGGGTTTCGATGAACCGACATCTCTATTTTGTCGCGAACGGCAATTGCAGTTCGATCTGTAGGCCGCCGTCTTTGCAATTTTCCGCTCGCACTGTGCCGCCATGAAGGCGGACGGCGCGTTCCGTTATCGAAAGGCCGAGTCCTGATCCGCCGGAAAAGCGATCGCGGGCATCGCCTACGCGATAGAACGGCAAAAAGATGTCCTGGAGAGAGGCTTCCGGCACGCCACTGCCGTGATCGCGAACGCTGATCAGGGCTGTCGAATTCCCGTTGGAGGAGAGAACCTTGAGCGCGATCTGCACTTCGGTGCCTTCGGCGGTGTAGGCCACGGCGTTGCGAATCACGTTTTCGATGGCGCTGCGCAAGAGTTGGCGGTTTCCAAGGATCGTGCAGGCATCGGCTTGGGTCACGCGCACATGACGATTGCGAGCCTTGGCTTCGAAATCGGCGTCAGCGGCTACATCGTGGACCACGCGATCGAGCACGACCGGGTCTCCCTCGAGCACTTCGCTGCCGCTTTCGAGGCGCGCGAGTCGCAGCAGACTGCCGATCAGGGAGTTCAAGCGCCCGGCTTCGAGTTCGATGCGGTCGAGTCCGCTGGCACATTCAGGATTTGCGTAAAGGCGCGTGAGGCCGAGCGCGACGGTCAGGCGGGCTAACGGCGAGCGCAATTCGTGGGAGATGTCCGCAATCAGACGCCGTTGGGAGGAAATCAGCGATTCGATTTGTTCCGCCATGTGATCGAAATCGCGGCTTAGCTCCGCCAGTTCATCGGCGCGATTGCCCGCGGCGGCGCCAACGCGCGCGCTGAGATTGCCGGTGGCCAGGCGGTGCGTGGCTTGGCGAAGGTGCAGGATGGGAGAGGTGATGTAGCGCGTGAGCCAGAAGCACACGAATCCGGCGATAAAAAATACCGCAGCGGCGCGGACGAACTGAACTTGGATGGGGGCGCGCAGGACGTCGGCGACGGACTCGACGCGCGTGCCAATTACCAGCACATAGTGAGTTCCGGTAGAGCCTGTGGTGCGTGTGGCAGCAAATTTTGTGCCGTGCAAGGTTTTAAATGTTGTTTCGTTGGTTTGCAGCGCGAATTGCGCCATATCATCGACTTCCGGAGGGGCCGGCTGCGACAGAATCTCCTTGCCCTCATCGTCGTAGAGATAGGCTTGCCAGCCTAGAGTGGTCTCCAGCGAAGTGAGAAAGCCGGCCAGCGCGCCCATCCCGTGGTCATCGAGAATGTCCGCGGCGCGCGCGGCAACCAGAGGCATGACGGTGCGGTCAAATTCCTCGGCGCGCATGGCCTTGAATTGGGATTGCGTGGTGACGACGGAGGCGATCAGGGTGGCGCTGACGAGCACCATCGCCAGCCAGAACGATATGAATATCTTCAGAAAGAGGCTACGCACTTCGGCTTCACCCGCTAGCGCTTATTGAGGCGCATCTGAAACCACGTAGACATAACCCACGCTGCGAATCGCACGAATTCGCTCCGTGCCGTCCGGACACGGACCGAGCTTCTTGCGCAAGTTACTGATATGGACGTCCAGGCTGCGATCCGCAGGTTCCGGCTCGCGGCCCAAAGCGTTCTTGACCAAATCGTCGCGTGAGAGCACTCGACCGGGGGCCTTGAAGAACAAAGCGAGAAGCTCGAATTCCGCGGCGGTCAATTCGACGTCGCGGGTATTGTGGCGCGCGGTGCGTGTGCGTGTGTCGAGGCGGATGTCGTCGAGAAGTATTGTGACGGGAGTCACAGTTTCGCGGGACGGCACGGACGTAGTTCGCCGCAGTACGGCATGGATGCGCGCAGCCAGTTCGCGCGGATTGTAGGGCTTGGGCAGATAATCATCGGCGCCGAGCTCGAGCCCCACGATGCGATCCACATCTTCGCCGTGCGCCGTCAGCATGATCACGGGCAGCGCGGACTTGGCTCGAATCTGCCGCAGTACTTCGAAGCCGCGAATGCCCGGCAACATCACATCTAGAATGATCAGCGAATAGTCTCCGGACAGAGCGCGTTCCGTAGCGATCGAACCATCGTGAACGGCTTCGACCTGAAGTCCCTGCGATTGCAGATATTGCTGGACCAGCTCGCAAAGTTCCACATCATCATCGACGATCAGAATTCGAGTCGCGGGCCACTCGCCTGAATTGTCGGTATTGGCCGGAACCATCGCGCTAGTTTATACCTCCCACAGGCGGGAATCGAAACGGGGAAAATGCATCGGAACTCACAGCGGTTGGGGGAGCTGCCGGGACAGAGATTTCGGATGAGAAGGCGCTCGACGGCGCAAGTTCTCAACTAACCATATGAAAATAAAACACTTAACAGCAAAACCATGCACGTCTTGGCGATTGACCACCTGCGCGACGTTAACTAAAGATAGGTAAAGGAATATTAATTTTTGTCCTTGCATTCATAATTTTATGGGAGTACGTTCTACGCGTTTTTTGGATTGGTTCGGCCGATATTTCGTATAGAACGCAGGTATCGGAGCCCGCGTATGACTAGCTCCAGTCGAATCGTTGCCGGGCCAGCATCATCTTCCGCGGATGGATTTTTCCCTCTCGCTGCAAACTTAAACTCTAAAAGCTTCGGATCGGTTTCGCAACATCCTTAAAAGGAGGTCGCATGGCTACTCGGTCTTCGAGGAATCTGCATGCTAACCGCTGGTCGTTGATAAGTCTGGCGGTGATGTTTGGGTGTCTCGTTGCTGGAATTTTCCTCGGAGACAGCCCCGCGGCCTACACACTGCCGATCCACAAAGTGCCGGCCATTCCGGCCTTCGCCAGAAAGTACGGCTTGCCCTGCTCCGCGTGCCATACGGCATGGCCGGAGTTGAACGCGTTTGGGCAGGTGTTCCGCGATAACGGCTACCAACTGAAGAACGATCGTGATTCTCCCATTTGGCAGAACCCGTCCTATTTCCCGATTACCTTGCGCATCACCCCCAACTGGCATCGCGAAAGCACGGACCATCAGCCGGTTGACGCAGACCCCGCAGGGGACCGCATCACCCAGCACGCTTTCGATCTCTCCGGCATGGATTTCTGGTCGGGCGGAACGCTATACAACAATATTTCGTTTATCCTCCTGCCTTCCTCGGACGCCACCGCGACGTTTCACTTCGAGAGCGCTTTTGTTCGTTTCGACGATTTGCTGAAAACCTCCTGGCTGAATTTCAAGTTCGGACGTTTTGAGCTCGACAACTTGATTTCGGAGAAGCGGTTCCTGTTCCTTTCGGCTAACGGAGGGATTTACCAGAACTACCACTTCGTACCCGTGGGCGATTCCAATAACTTTGGAATTGGGGACAACCAACTGGGCGTAGAGTTGGCGGGGCATTCGAAGAACAGCTATACGCGCTACGGAATCGCAGTTTTGAGCAGCAACGAAGGCGGCGTGGGCTACACGAACGTTCCCAACGGGGCGGGGCCTGCTAACAACGCGACGGGGCGAACCTACGACACCTATCTCACGTTCATGCAGGGGTTCCAGGCCGGCAGCCTGGGCTTGCAGCGGTTGCAGGGTTTCGTCTATATCGGACAAAGGCCTACAATTTTCAATCAGACTGCCGGAGGAGTCGCGATTCCCGGAACTGGAACGGGCAATAAGCCGTTCTATCGTGCCGGACTCCAAGGTGACTTCTACATCGGCAAATTGGAAATCTTGCCGTTTTTCCAGCACGGGTATGACAACGTATATCTCGGGACATCGACCGCTGCGAACCTGCCGCTGCCGACCGGAGCCAAGGGTCCCAGTTGGAATGGCGGCTTTGTCGAGACCCATTACTACGTCAGCCCGCAACTCGTTTTCACTCAGCGCGTGGAATTTGTGCGCATGTCACAACAGGCGCTCCCGACGAATCCGAGCAGTTTGGGCAACATCGATGCTTATTCGTTCGGCTACCGCTGGTACCCGATCATGTTCAGCCGCGCGGGCCTTGCTTTTCACAACGAATACTCGATCGTGAAGAGCATTGGCAACCTTCCGCTCAGCCTGGACGGGTCCGGTTTACCGCCGGCCACGCCGACCACTCCGGTGTGGAGCAGCAGCTTGTTCATCGGTTTCGATCTTGACTTCTGAGAGAGGAAAACTCTGATGAGAATGATGAAATCCGCAAGTGCAATTCTCTCGGGGGTCGTGGTCCTCTTCTTCTTCGTGGCTGCGAGCCCCTCGTTCGCACAGATTGACCACAACATCAAAACCGTCTCCAAGAACATGGAGAGCCATCCTGCCGGATTGACCGGGCAAGCTTACGGCGGTATGGAAGGCGGCGTCGCGCTCTACCGCAGGTTCTGCGTCGGCTGCCATGGACCCTTGGGGGACGGAAACGGCGAGAACGCACAGTGGATCGACCCCAAGCCGCGTGATTTCACTCTGGCGGTGTTCAAGTGCCGCTCCACTCCGACGGGCACGTTGCCGACCGATGATGATCTCTACAACGCGATCACGCGCGGGTTCGATACCACCAACATGCCTTCGTGGCGACCGCTTACCGATCAACAGCGCGCCAATCTAATCGCCGCGGTGAAGTCTTTCTCGCCTCGTTGGCAAAACGAAAAACCCGGAACGCCCATCGTCATTCCCCCCGAGACACCCGTAAATATCGAGAGCGTTCTGCGCGGCCGCGCGCTCTTCCAGAAGATGGAATGCTGGAAGTGCCATGGACCCGCGGGACACGGAGACGGACCGTCGGCCTCCACGCTGACCGACAGCAAAGACAATCCCATCCGGCCCTACAATTTCTCCACCGGCACACGCTTCAAGTGCGGCCAGACCAACCAGGACCTCTACAAGATCTTCATGACGGGCTTGGACGGCACACCAATGCCTTCCTTTGCCGATGTTCTGAAGCCGGAGGAAGCCTGGGACCTGGTGCATTTCCTGCGCACGCTGCAGCCGCTGCCGACGCAGGAGGCTGCGCTATGGAAGGCGTACGCCGCGGCACATTCTTCGGAGATCAAACCGATCGGCCCAGATAACGGGGCCGGCGGCGGGAAGTAAGCGACATTTGCGAAGTGCAAAGGGGGTTGCGACATGAGAGCTAAGTATTTCTCGATTCTTGGTGTCATAGTTGCCGTCGGTTCGGCGATGGTCGTTGCCGCCGCGCCACCCGCGGGAACGGGCACAATCACCGGCAAGGTCACCTACACCGGCACCCCGCCAAAAATGAAGCCCATCGATATGTCCAAGGAGCCGACCTGTGCGAAGCAGCATGCCACTCCGGTAACGACCGAAAACGTGGTGACGGGACCTGGCAACGCTCTCGAATGGGTAGTCGTGTACATCTCGGCCGGCGACCAAGGCTCAGCGGCGGGTACGAAGACCGTCGAGTACGATCAGAAAGGCTGCCAGTACGTCCCGCATGTGGCCGTGATGCAGCCGAGTCAACCGCTGGAGATCAAGAACGACGACCAGACCGCGCACAATATTCATCCGCTGGCGAAGGTCAATCAAGAGTGGAACAAATCGCAGCCGCCCGGAACCGCCCCGATTGAAACAAAATACGAAAAGCCGGAATTCATCGCCGTGAAATGCAACATCCACCCGTGGATGCACGGCTACTTCGCCGTGGTGAATACGTCGCATTACTCGGTTTCTGCAAATGACGGGAGCTTCAGCTTGGCCGGATTGCCGGCCGGCAAGTACACCGTCACCGCGTGGCACGAGCAGTATGCCGCGCAGTCGCAGGACGTGACCGTCGGAGCCGGCGAAACGAAAACCATCAGCTTTGTATTTAAGGCCCTCCCGTATTGATCGGTTCGAGTCCGTGTCGTGCGACCGCCGCCGCTAACGGCGGCGGTCACGATGAGATTTAATTCGCAAGCTCGACGCAGCTCTCAGAGGCAACGACTATGGGCAAATTGTTTGCAGTCGTGCTGACCATCATCACCCTGATTTCCGCCTATTTCGTCATCGCGCACACCTGGTGGATGCCCATCGATGTCTCCGTTCACGGGCCGGGTGTGGATCACCAGTTAGAAGAGACGATGCTGGGCTCGGGCATTCTCTTCGTGCTTTCGCAACTGGTGCTCGCCGCCTTCGTGTTCATGTTCGGGGATAGCAAAGGCGCGCGAAAGATGAAGAAGTTTCCCGGCGGCGCCGCTCCGCTGGTTGTCGCCGCCATCGTACTGGTGGGAATCGAAGTGTTGACGCTTTCCTTCGTCGGCTCGAAGGTGTGGGCCTCCATCTATTTCACTCCGCCGGAGCCGAATTCGCTGCAAGTGGATGTGCAGGCGGAACAATTCGCGTTCTACTTCCGCTATGCGGGCCCGGACGGCCAGTTCGGCGCGGTGCATCCGGACAAGATAGACGACGGCAGCGGCAACTATTTCGGCCTCGATCCCGCGAATGATGTCGCCGCGCGCGATGACATCGTCGTCGGTTCGCTCACGATTCCTGTAAACAAACCCATCTTGCTCACGCTGCACGCCAAGGACGTGGGCCATTCCTTCTACGTCCGCGAGCTGCGCATCCAGCAGGATTTCGTGCCGGGCCTGGTAATTCCCATTCACTTTACCGCGACGCAAACGGGAAAATTTGAGCTGGTGTGCACGCAGCTTTGCGGTCTCGGGCATTACAACATGAAGGCGTACGTCGAAGTTGTTTCGCAGGACCAGTTCGATCAGTGGTTGAAGAGCCAATCACAATAGCGATTCCTCCCGCGCGCGGCTGCGTGCCGCTGCAGACCAGCGCCGGCTTGGGACTGTGAGGAAGGCCTATGGAGCAAGGATCAGCGCAGCCCGCGGTTCATCATCATGCGCCGCCGCAGGGTTTCATCCGCAAGTACGTTTTTAGTCTCGACCACAAGGTCATCGGGAAGCAGTACTACGATCTCGCGCTCGTCGCGGTGGTCACCGGGATGGTGCTCTCCTGGTTGATGCGCATCCACCTCGGCTGGGGCACGGCCGCGATTCCGCTTCTCGATAAGCTCTCACCCAATGGCGCGCCCGGCGGCGTCATCACCCCCGAATACTATCTCTCGCTGATGACCATGCACGGCACGATCATGGTGTTCTTTGTACTCACCAACGCGCCGTTCGCCGGCTTCGGCAACTACTTCTTGCCCATTCAGATCGGCGCGGAGGATATGGCCTTCCCGCGTTTCAACATGATGTCCTTCTGGACCACGTTCGCAGCGTTCCTCGTGCTGGTTACGGCGTTTTTCGTAGCCGACGGGCCGCCGATTTCCGGCTGGACCGCCTACGCGCCGCTTACCGCCGTGGGGAAGGATTCCGGTCCCGGCGAAGGTATGGGCCAGAATCTATGGGCCATTTCGATCGCGCTCTTCTGCATCGGGCAGCTTCTGGGATCTCTGAACTTCATCGCCACGACGCTCGATCTGCGCACCAAGGGCATGACACTTTCGCGAATGCCGCTTTCCACCTGGGCGTGGTTCATCACCGCGTGCATCGGCTTGCTGGCTTTCGCCGTGTTGTTTCCCGCCTGCATTCTGTTGATCCTCGACCGCCTTGCGGGGACGAGCTTCTTCGTTCCGGCGGGGCTGGTGATTAGCGACAAGCTGCAGCCACATGCGGGCGGATCGCCGCTCTTATGGCAGCACTTGTTCTGGTTCTTCGGACATCCCGAGGTTTACATCGCGATTCTGCCGGCGATCGGAATCGTTTCGCACATCCTGCCGACGTTCACGCGCAAGCCACTGCTCGGCGGTATGCGCGTTTTGAATAGCTGCATGATCGCCATCGGCTTCCTCAGCTACATGGTTTGGGGCCATCACATGTTCCTGAGTGGGATGAATCCTTTCTCGGCGCTGCTCTTCTCGGTGCCGACACTCTTCATTACCATCCCGGCGACTATCGCCACGCTCATCTGGCTAGGCTCGATTTACGGCGCCAATATTCGCTTCACCACGCCGGCGCTCTTCTGCCTGGGGTTCGTCTCCGTGTTTATTAGCGGCGGCATCAGCGGATTTTTTCTGGCGCAGCCCTCCATTGACACTTATCTGCACGCGACGTATTTCGTGGTCGCCCACTTCCACTTCGTCATGGGCGTCGCCGCCATATTTGCCATCTTCGCCGGTACCTATTTCTGGGGTCCGAAGATGTGGGGCCGCATGATGAACGAAACGCTAGGCAAGTGGCATTTCTGGCTGACGTTCATCGGCGTGTACGGAATCTTCATGCCCATGCACTATCTCGGCCTCGCCGGGGGCGTCCGCCGCTACTCGGCCTTCGTGGATGATTTTATGATTCCAATGATTCCGGTACACAGGTTCATCACAGTCGCTGCGCTCTTCACCGGCGCGGCTCAGCTGATTTTCCTTTACAACCTGATCTGGACCCGTTTCAGGGGCCCGAAGGCCTCCGAAAACCCCTGGGAGGCTACATCCCTCGAATGGGACACAACTTCGCCGCCGCCTTTCGATAATTTCGGCGGCCGCCACCTGACGGTTTATCACGATGCTTACGAGTACAACGTGGAGAGCCCGCGGGGCGATTACCTGATGCAGACGGACGCCGAAGCCGCGGTGGAGAAGACTTAGCTCGCCTCGGGAGCTCACTTAGCGATGGCCTCAACGGTTTACAAACGCGCAACTCCGGCGGTGAAGAAGGCCGAGCCGTCGCAAACCGGCATCTGGGTGGTGATCTGCGCGATTTCAATGACGTTTGCGGCGCTCACCAGCGCGCTCGTTGTCCGGCAGGGCGCCTCGATGGATTGGCAGGCCTTCGTTCTGCCGCGCATCCTTTACCTGAATACGGCCATTCTTCTGGCTAGTAGTTTCACTCTGGAGATCTCCCGCACTAGGTTTGCTGCGGCGGGAGCCGCCGTCAGTGGCGACGCTCAAAAAAGCCTGTATGGCGCCACGCGCTATTGGTTGGTCGTTACATTAGCGCTGGGAGTGCTCTTTCTGATCGGCCAGGTGCTCGCGTGGCGCATCCTTGCGCACCAGGGACTTTTCCTCGCCACCAATCCGAGCAGTTCCTTTTTCTATCTCTTGACGGCGCTGCACGGCCTGCACGTCGTGGGGGGTATCGCCGGGCTGACGTATGCCACCGTCCGGATTTCGCGCGCGGCACTAGCGGAGAAATCGCGGGCTCTCGGCGCGGCGGCGGTGTATTGGCACTTCATGGACATTCTTTGGGTCTATTTGCTGTTCATAATCGCAGTCCGGATGTAACGCGATCCATTCGCAGGAGGCGCCGTGAGCGAATCGCAACTCACCGTGGACGCAGGGCATGGAGCCTTGCTGGAAGCATCTCCTTACGGCATTCAGTCGAAGAAGCTGGCTATGTGGCTGTTCATCATCTCGGACTCCGCCACCTTCGGCGCCATGCTGGTTGCCTACGGTTACACGCGCATCAGCAGCCACAATTGGGTGACGCCTTTCGAATTCTCGCCCACGATCATCAACGCCATGGTGATGACCCTGGTGCTTCTGACCAGCAGCTTGACCATGCTGGCTGCAGTGCGCGCGGCGCGCGCCGGCGAAAAATCATCGGCGAATAAATGGCTCGCTTTTACGATGATTCTCGGCACGGTTTTCGCTCTGCTTCACATTCGCGAGTGGTTCAAGATGTTCGGCGAGGGCTGGGGATTGTTCACGAATCCGACCGGCGGCGCGGTGCAGTTCGGCGCGGCCTTCTTCAGCATTACCGGCTTGCACTTGCTGCACGTCATCAGCGGGGTGATCGCTCTGCTGGTGATCACACTGGGTTTTAATCGCGGCCGCTTCGACGCCAACCACGTCGAGACCACCGGCCTCTATTGGCATTTCGTGGACGTTGTCTGGATGTTCGTTTTTCCGCTGATGTATTTGCTGAACGCCGCGAGCTGAACTTCGCACGCACGGAAGGAGAAGCAGCCGATGTCATCGAACCAAGAGCCGGGAATGAAATTCTTCGTCGTAATCTGGTTCGGCTTGGTGCTGATCGCGGGGATTGAAGTGTTTCTCACCTATCAGCACCTGCCCGTGCGCACTCTCTTGGCTTCCTTCCTGTGCTTGTCGTTTGTTGAGGCCGGCTTGGCGGTGATGTATCTGATGCACTTGAAGTACGAACGCAAGAGTCTCTTCTGGAGCCTGATTCCCTACACCATCTTCGTCCTCTTTATGATGGATCACTTCTGGCCGGACGCTTTTCGCGCCGCGAGGATGAGCCTGCTGAAGTAAATTCCGGAGATTTGTGCGCAGAAAGAAAACGGGCGCGGGGCTGGGCCACGCGCCCGATTTGACGGATACTACCGACCTTTAACCAAACTATTTGTGCCCGATGTAAAACACTACGCCGGCAGAAACCTGAATATTGTTCTGCCGCAGGCTCAAGAAATCCGTGTACAGGTAATTGGCGTGCCCGCGAACTCCCACGTAATCGTTGATCCGGAACTCCACCCCGCCGCCCGGCGCAATGGCCGGCTTAAACGCGCTGTTGGAAATTCCCAGATAACCGGCGCTTGCGTGCGCTGCGCCAACCTGGATGTTCACATAGGGAGTTAACTTGTCGAATCGCCGGAAGGAAATCACCGGTCCGTAGGTGATCGTCTGCGCCGATACGTTCGTGCCGGCGACCGTCCCCGCCCAGCCGTTAAACTCGACTCGCCCGCCGAGCCAGCTATTGAAATTCTCGTCCAACGATCCGTAGCCGCCGTTCAGGTGAAAGCTTGGCCCCGTTCCATTCATGTTCGCGTCTAGAAACGAATAACCACCCGCAACTTCCCACGCCGGCGTATTCTGCGCCTTGGCGGTGAAGCTAATCAGTAGAATTGCCGGTACGAGCCAGAGGACTCGCTTCATTTAGTTCTCTCCTTGAGTTTTAGCCGGGTGCGCGTCGGCGTTTCGCACCGCCGATTCCGGCGCTCGCGTAACCCCTGATCCGCACCCCATTGGGAATCGCTTCTTCCCAAGCTCTCTTCTGTATCCAGCATACCCAAGCTGCTGGCTGCTTACTTCACCTGCAACGTCAATGGTGTCGAATGGGTGATGGTGCCCGAAGCCGTTGCCGCCGTGACCATCACGGTGTACGTGCCCGCAGGCGTCCCGGCCGGAACTCCAGCCTGACCACCGCCATTGCAAGCCACTGAGAACAGGATCAAGACCGCCGCGAACACCAGCGTAGCCGCGGCCCGGCGTCCACGCTGCGTCCCGGCCGTCAAGCCGCCGAAGAGCAGGAGGATGAGCAAGCACGCCGTCCACAGCACGTTGATATTGCGAATCTTTAGGGCCGGCGGCGCGAGGCGAATCCCGCCGCTGGGCGGAACCATCGTCCGCGAGCTCGTGGAGATGTTCACTTGTGCTGCAGTTCCACTCGCCGACGGTGTAACTGGATTGACCGGGAAATTGCAGGTCGATCGCGCCGGAAGCCCAGTGCAGCTCAAGTTGACCGGCTGGCTGAAGCCGGCAATGGAAGTCAGCACGATGTTGAACGATACCGAGCCGCCCGCCGTGACCGTCCCGCTCGGCGTGACCGCGCCAATCGAGAAGTCCGCTTGCTGCACGAATCCGCTGCCATTCAGCAGCACAATCTGCGGGCTGCCCGGAGCGTTGTCGGTCAGCGTCAACGCGCCCACGCTCGCTGCCGTGGACGTGGGTTTGAATGTGACGTTGATCGTGCAATTCGTCGTCGGTTGCAATGGCGTTGCCGTGCAATCGTCGGTCTCCGCGAAATCGCCGCTCGCCGTGATGCTTGAGAAGGCGATCGGCGTCGTGCCGACGTTTGTAGCGATTACCGGCATCGGCGCCGAGGTTGTTCCCACGTTAACGCTGCCGAAATTCAGGCTCGAAGCCGAAAGCGTCAGCGTGGAAGTCGTGCCCGTCAGATTGATTATCTGCGGGCTGCCCGGAGCGCTATCCGTCAGCGTGATTGTGGCTTTGCGCACGCCATTGGCCGTGGGTGTAAACGTTGCCGTGATCGTACAGGTTGCGCCGGGAGCAAGCGGCGCCGCGCAGGTCGTGGTGATTGCGAAGTCTCCCGCGTCCGTGCCGCCGAGCGCGATACTTAAGCTCGTCAGCGTCGCATCACCGTTCGTCAGCGTCACCACTTCAGGTGGGCTGGTCGTATTTATGCTTTGTGCCGGAAACACCAGACCCGAAGGATTCAACGCAATACCGCTCAGAATGCTGACTTTGGAAATGAACGCGTCGCAGTTTCCTGCTTGCGAAGCCTGCTCCGCGTTCGCCACCGGGAAATCCAGCGAACAAGTCTGGCCCGCGACATATGCCGATCCAGTAGTGTCCACCGCGATCCCATTGCCGTTGTCCGTGTCTGTCCCGCCGAGGTAGCTCGAGTAAACGATTGCCGAACCCGTGGGATTGAACTTGGTAACGAAAGCGTCGTCGTTTCCGCCGCCATATACTGGCTGGAAGGCCGCCGCGGCAATCGGGAAATCGGGCGAGACAGTCGACCCGGTTACATAAATGTTTCCGGTGGGATCAAGACCCACACCGGACGCAGAGTCTGCCAGCGAGCCGCCAAGATAGGTGAAGAAAACCTCCGAGGCTGTGCCGCTAAGGCTCGGGTTAAACTCTGCGAGGAATGCATCTCCTTCGCAATTCCCCTGAGGATCGAGAGTGCAGTTCATCTGGAATCCAGCGTTCCCCAATCCCTGAGAGGCCGTACCTCCAGCAATAAAAGCGTTGCCCGCAGCATTGACGGCGATAGCGTTGCCTTGGTCGAGCCCCGCGCCGCCGAGATAGCTTGAGTAGACCAAGCTAGCTGCGCCCGAAGCGTTGGTATTGATTTTCGTAAAGAAGGCGTCACCGCCTCCGCCACTCGCACTCTGGAAGGCACTCCCAGTGACGGGAAACGCCGTCGTGGGTTCAGGCGAATATGTCAAGCCGGTTACGTACGCATTAGCGTTCTGGTCGGCCGCGATGCCGAAACCATCGTCCTCGCCGTCGCCGCCAAGATAGGTCGAGTAAAGAACGGTGGTACCTGTCGCGCTGATCTTGATTACAAACGCGTCTGTAGTCCCGCCCCCGAACGTCCCTTGAGCGGCTGAAGCCGTTATCGGGAACGGCGGCGGCGGGGTCTTTGGCGGTTGAATCACCACCGTCGGAACACCATTCGCGGCCGTCGATCCAGTCACATACGCGACCTGATTGCCGTCAACAACGATTGCTCGGCAGCTAACATTTTCGTACTCGCCGATGAAAGTGCCGTAAATCAGAGCAGAACCAGCAGGATTGAGCTTGACGACGAAACCGTTTTGGACGATGAAATTCTGTGGATTCCAACTCATCCCGCACTCGCCGTCGCCGCCGCACAACGGGTTCACCGAGCCAAATGTCACCGGGAAGTCCGGGGAATCCGTCGTGCCGGTCACATAGGCGTCGCCCGCGTTGTCAACTGCGACCCCGTAGGCCACATCCGTAGCCTTTCCACCGAGGTACGTCGAGTAGAGCAAAGTAGACCCATCAGCGCTCAACTTAGAGACAAACGCGTCTTCGGGAAAATCGGGCGCACCGCCATCGTTCGCCTGCAGCGGATGCGCGGTCGGGAAATCAATCGAAGAAGTTCCGCCGGCGACGAACGCGGTATTGTCCGGGGCCACGGCAATTGCATTCGCGCCGTCAATTCCGGTGCCGCCAAGATACGTCGAATAAGCCAGAATCGGGTCAATCACCAGTGGCCGCGTCGCATCGTAATCGCCCACCGCAAAATAGACGCGATATCTCCGGTCGCCCAAATGGAACTGCACCGCCACCGGCTCTTTCTGATCACCCTTCATCTGATAAGCGAACGGCTTCTCGAATTTCACGTCGCCGCCCGGCAAACTCAAAATCAAATTTCCCGCCGCGTCCATGCTCAACTTCCGCGCGCCTTCAAACGACATTTGAATGGCCTGCGGATTCGCGCCCGCCGCAACATTGAAGTCATACTCCAACTGCCGCTGCGATCCGTAGTAAACCAAATCAATTCCCGGATAAACATTCTTCTCCGCCACTTTGCGGAATGTCGGCACATTCGCGTGCCAGTTTTCCTGTTTGCCGATGAAGTAGTTGATCTTGCCCGGCAGTTCATCCACCGCAGAAAAATTCGGCGCCGGATTCGATCCCACCAATCCCATGCGCAGCACGCCCGCACTGCTCTTCGCATCGCGCGCGGCATTCTTCTTCGCGTGGTTCTCCAACGCCAGCACGGCCTTATCGGAAGTCAGAAACAACGAGTAGCCGTCGCCGTGCGCCAGGTATTTCGCCTCGCTGTTCGTCTGCCCCAGGTTAGGCTCAAACGAAAGCGGCAATTTCACGTATTGCTGCATCACTGAGGCGTGTTCCGCAGAAATCGCGCTGGCCTTCTTCGAGATCGGTGTCGCCACGTGCGCCGGAGTTGGTTTTGTAGCCGCGAGCGCAAAATTCGCGTTCGACGGTAGTATTGTCGCGCTGCTGGCCGCCAGCTTCGCGCCGCCCTTGCTGGATACACGGGCTTTCAGCCCGAATGCCAAGGTCGCCGCAAGGCATAACAGGATGCCGGCCGCCGACCGCTGCGCGGTTGGGTTTGACAGGAATTTCCGCATGCAAGACTCCCCTTGAAACGGATTCTGTTGACAGACAAATTGCGAGGGGAAGGCAGCAAGGCCATGACCAAAGCGGACTAGTACCTAAGTCTCCCAATTCCAATGGCTTAACAGCGGTGCACGCCCCTCCTATCGTCCACAGACAGTGACACCCACCACCCCCCAACATCACATTTTGGGGACGTTTTAGGCGGGACCGCCAAAGGAGGGCAAAAAACGTCAATTTCAAAGCCGATAAACTGCACAATTCCAGGCAGATAAGCCGAAGTCAAGCCCCGTAGGGCCCGCGCTCTTGTCTGAGCGCAGCCGAAGGATCAACTGGCCAGGCACGACGCCGATCGAAGGCGAAAATGCCCCGCGCCACACCACACAATTAAGGACTATGTCTTCGGATTAACAACCGGGGTACGACTACCGCCAGCCCGCGCCTTCTTCCGCGCATCCCCCAACGATCTCCACCACCGCTCCACCGCCCCCTCAAAATTCCGCCTCACGCCCCATCGCCCAAACTTAAATCGCGCCTCCCGCAAAGTCCGCGCACACCGCCCGCTCTCCGCCAATCTCTCGTTCCATTTCCCCTCTTCGCTCTGCACCACCGCAAAATATCCGGCCTGATTCGGGTACTCATGATTCTGATGCACCGCCAGAACGCGCGGCGTAGCATCCACCACCGCCGCCCCCAGATCCGACGCCTTCCACACCAGCCAGTTATCCCACCACATCCGCCCGATCAAAAACGCCGGCACCTCGCGATACATCCCCCGCGGAAAAACAAAATAATCGATCCAGCTCACCGAGCGCCGCTTCCCGCGCCGCGCCACGTCCGCATGCAAGCGCGCCTCCCAATCCGCCGCCGCAAAATCGAGCGGCGCCGTAATATCAATGTCCCAGCGTCTGCCGGCCATCAAGAATTGCGGCCGCCAGGCCGCCACAGCCTCAATCGCGCGCAAGAAGTCGTTCAGCAAAATAATGTCCGCATTCACGTAAGCGCAAATCGGAAACGAAGCCGCCGCCTGCGCCCGCGCAAACAAATCGCCGACAAAGGGAATCCCCGTTCTCGTTGCGCATGACTTCGGCGATATGTCTAACTCCCAACTCGCCGGCAAACTCCGCCGTTCCCGCGTCATCGCCAAACAAAATAATCTCCGGCCGCGGCGAAAGCCGCGTCCAGCTGCTGATCGCATTCCTCTGGATCACGCCAAAGTGCCCGTCAAAAGCCTTAGGCAAAGCAAAAATCGTAATCAAATACTCGGCCCCACGTAACGCCGGCTGCCAGCCGGCGCCTTTCCCGAAAATTATTGAACGCGCGCCATTCGGGCGAAGTCACTTTGTCCCTTTTTTCCTCTCGCCCTACACCCCGATCCCCAAACTTAAATACCTAACCCCGTCCGCCCCATCAATGTGCTTCAACGCTCGCCAGCAATCCACAACCACGCGCCCGTAAGGCCCAATACCCCAACTCGCCGCAGGAATCTCCAAAAATTCCTTCCACGGCGTGGCCACAACCACAACTTCCGACTTGGCAATGCATTCCTCAGCGGTGGCTTCAAATGCGATCGTTTCCCTCAACTCCCGCCGCGCATTGGCCATGCCCACCGGATCGAACGCCGTAACATGAAATCCGCGCGCCGCCAACTCGCGCGCCAACAAGAACCCGACCGCCTCTTCCACCACATCCGTCTGTGGCTTGTAGGTGAGCCCGAGAATTCCCACCGCCCGCGCGCGTTTCGCATGCCTTCCGACAAGCTCCGCCAGCCACATCACCTGCGCGCGATTGAAATGGTCGGTAGCCTGCGCCAATTCCGCCGGCGCCCCCAGTCCGCGCGCCAGAGCCGCCAGCGCCCGGTTGTCCCGGGGAAAGCAAGGTCCGCCGTAACTCACCGCGCCTTTTAAATATTTCGCTCCGATGCGCGAGTCCAAACCCAGCGCCGCGGTAACCACATCCACATTCGCCCCCGGCGAAGCCTCGCAGATCCGCGCCAGCATATTCGCAAAGCTGATCTTCGCCGTGACGTAGGTGTTCACCGAAATCTTGGTAATCTCCGCATTCACAAAATTCATCCGCGCCACCGCAGGCTTCGAATCGCAAACGCGCTTGTAGAGATTTTCGAGCAGGTCGCCCGCGCGCGCATCCGATTCGCCAATCAAAACAAAATCCGGATTCAAGAAGTCGCGAATCACGCTACCCAGGGCAATAAACTCCGGCGAGTAACAAAGCCCAAAATCCACTCCACACACTTTCCCGCTAGCCTCCTCCAATTTCGCCCGCACCGCTCCGCCGGTAGAGCCAGGCATAACCGTGCTGGTAAGCACGACGAGATGAAAATCCGTCTTCGCCCGCAAACCGCGACCCACCGCCTCGCAAACCGGCAAAACGTATCGCAGCGAAAATCCGCCATCCCCATCGCTAGGCGTCCCGACAACGATGAACGTAATCTCCGATTCCGCCACCGCCCGCGCAACATCCGAAGTAGCCCGCAAAAAATCCGCGTTCTCTCCAATCAAAACATCGAGCCCAGGCTCAAACACCGGCGCCCGCCCGTGCTCCAGAGCCTCGACTTTAGCCGCATCGGAGTCCACTCCGATGACACGAATCCCCTTAGACGCCAAACAAGCCGCCAGCGGCGCCCCCAACTTCCCCAACCCGATCACCGAAACCGTCGTGATCTCAGCACCCATGATCCATCGTCACCGGATCTTCACTCCTCCTCTTGCATTTTCTTCGCAGGGGCGGGGCTCGCTCCGCCCGCCGGCGTAGCGCACAACCGCAACGTTCACCAACATCCTCGCCGTAAAATCCATCCGCTCTTCCATCCGAAATTTCAAATCTGAAATTTGAAATCTCTTGCCGTCCTCCGACACAGCCCATCCTTTGTATAATGCCGCCTCACAACGTTCAACCGAAAGCGAGCCGCATATGAAATCCATCCTGATCGCAACGATCTTCTTCCTCCTCCTCGCCCCGGTCGCCCGCTCCCAATCCCCCGATCCCCAACTCCTATCCGAAATCCAGAAAATCAAAGCCATAGACAATCACTCCCACCCCCCACGCGTAGTCGCCGCCAACGAAACCGACGACGAATTCGACGCCCTACCCTGCGACCCGCTCGAACCCTCCGATCCTCCCACCGCCAATCGCCCGGAAAATCCCCAATTCCTGCAAGCCTGGAAGGCTCTCTGGAGCTACAAATACAACGACAAAAGCGCAGCCCACATCCAGGAACTCCTGGCCACCAAAAAACGCATCCGCGAACAGCAAGGCGACAATTATCCCAACTGGGTTCTCGATCATCTAGGCATAGAAACCGAACTGGCCAATCGCATAGCCCTGGGCCGAGGCCTGACCCCGCCGCATTTCCGCTGGGTGCCCTTCGATGATGCCCTGCTCTTCCCGCTCAACAACGAGCGGCTCGCCGACGCCACCCCCGATCGCAAATTCTTCTTCAGCCGCGAAAAGAATCTATTACTCCGCTACGCCAACGACCTGGGCGTCGCCGCCATGCCCGCCACGCTCGACGAATACCTCGAAAAAATCGTCACGCCCGAACTCGAAAAGCAAAAGCAGCAAGGCGCGATCGCCGTCAAGTTCGAAGCCGCCTATCTCCGCTCGCTCGATTTCGAACCGGCAGTGCACGATGACGCCGCCGCAGTCTACGCCAAGTACATCCACGCGGACACCCCGGCAACTTCCGATTACACTCGCCTCCAGGATTTTCTCTTCCGCTACATCGCCGCCGAAGCCGGACGCCTGAACATGCCGGTCCACATCCACACCGGCGCCGGCTGCGGCACCTATTTCAATCTCTACGGCTCCGAGCCCATGCGCCTCGAATCGGTGTTCAATGACGCCTCGCTGCGCAAAACCAAATTCGTAATGCTGCACGGCGGCAGCGGCCCGTTCACCCGCGAAATCGGCTACCTATTAATGAAGCCGAATGTGTACGCGGATTTTTCTGAGCAAACCTGGATGACTAGCACACGCGCGTTGAGCGCAGTAGTCCGCGATTGGCTGGAGTGGTACCCCGAAAAGGTCCTATTCGGCACAGATCTATTTCCCGGCAAAAACGAATACGACTGGGAAGAAATCGGCTACCAAACCACGCAAAGCGCCAGAGAAGCGTTAGCCATCGCGTTAACCGGCATGATGCAAGACAACGAAATCGATCACGCCCGAGCGCTACAACTAGCCCACATGGTCCTACACGACAACGCTGCTGGGCTCTATAAGTAGCTCTGGCTTGTCCTGAGCCCCGCCGAAGGGCGTCCCGGCCGGCATCCGACGAAGCAAGATCCCACGACGACTCGTGCCAACCGCGGCGCACCCGGACCCAACGAAGCTCACGAAGCCGTGACCTTTATCACAACCCTCCCACCCAAGCTCTCCACCCAAACCAAAATTTATTTCTACATAAAAACCTGTACCTTTTTGCGTTCAACCCTCTGAACGCCCAATTGACAATCCGAACGCCGGGCGTACACTATACTGGCGTCTTGTTCAGCATATTGAACAAGGCCACAAGCCGTCTCCGGCCAGTAAGGAGCAACCCATGGAAGGTTCCGCACAGCGCCTCTTTCACCGCACCGAAGAAGATTGCCCCATAGCGGTACGCAATGGCGACCGCCTAGACCGCATTTCCCACGGCACTGGCAATCTAAGCGTAGGCGGCATGTTCGCCTCCGTCTCCGAGCTCCCGGTAGGCTCGCACGTAAGCGTAGAAGTAGGCGGCAAGCATCCCTTCCACGCCGAAGGCGTAGTCCGCTACGTAGCCCCAGCCCGCGGCATAGGCATTGAATTCACAGCCCTGCAGCCGGTAGACAACACCCTAATCGAAGACCACATAGCCGACCTTACCCTGCGAGGCCTACCAGCCGCATAAGTAAGGTTTGGTGTCGCATTTCGTAGGGGCCGGCCTTAAATCCCGCCCGCAGTTCGGCCCCCTCGGCTATTCTCTCGCTCCCGTCTCGCATCATCCTCGTTCCCGTTCCCCATCCCACGCGCATATAATCCGCCCCAATGGAAACGCTAGTCGACTGGCTGAAATGGCTCCTAGGCCCGGAGACCCGCCCCGAGCCCACACCGCAACTCACCCCCGGAGTCCTCACCGCCCCGCTCGAGCAACCGAAACCGCGCGCAATGCACCTCTGGCCGCGCTGGCTCTTCCTCCGCGGTTTAGGCCTGATCTACTTCTCCGCCTTCTATTCCCTAATCTTCCAAATCAAAGGTCTGATCGGCCCCGACGGCATCCTGCCGGCCAAAGAACTTCTCGAAGCTCTGCCACGTTATTTCCCCGGCGCAGCCCGCTACTGGTACGCCCCGACGCTGCTCTGGTTCAGCAGCAGCGACCGCGCCCTGGCAATCATCTCTTGGGCGGGATTAATCGCCTCGATTCTGGTGGTCGTGAACATCTGGCCGCGGGCCTCACTTCTGATCTGCTTCGTAACATTTTTATCCTTCGTCTCAGCCGCCCGCGATTTCTCCGGCTACCAATCCGACGGCATGCTCCTGGAAGCCGGCTTTATCAGCCTATTCTTCGCTCCTGCGGGACTGCTCCCAGGCCTCGGCGGGAAATACGGCCCGTCGCGCCTGAGCCTCTATCTCCTCCGCTGGGAATGGTTTCGCATCTACTTCGAATCCGGATTCGTAAAACTCGCCAGCGGCGACAAATCCTGGCGCAATCTCACCGCCTTAGACGACTATTACCAAAATGGTCCGCTACCCACGTGGATCGGATGGTACGCGCAACAACTCCCGCACTGGATTCACGCCGCGACGGTTTTGCTCACCTTCGGCGTCGAGCTAGGCATCGTCTTCATGCTCTTCTTGCCCCGCCGCTTCCGCCTGATCTGCTTCTGCATCGTCACGCCCTTCGAAGCCGGCATCATCCTAACCGCCAACTACACGTTCCTGAACTATCTGGTCCTGCTGTTAGGGATCTCGCTGGTAGATGACAAATTCCTCGAAGCCATTATCCCGAGCAAAATCCGGTCGTTAGTAGGGGGGCGGGTTCACGACGCCCCCGGTGTGGCATTGGGTTTTGCCTCAACCTATCCGGCGGTAAAACCCCCAAATCCACTGCTCGCCCGCTTAAAATCAACGTACGAATCGATGGCGATGTCGATCGAGGGCCTCTCGCTTGGCCTGGTAGCGTACGTGACGACGGCCCTGCTGCTGTTTATGATAATCCCCGGCCTGCCGCTTCCCGAGGCACCCATCCAATGGCTTGATCCGCTCCGCATAGCCAACCGCTACGGCCTCTTCGCCGTAATGACCCACGAGCGCTTCGAGATCGAGTTCCAGGGCAGCCGCGACGGCAAGAGTTGGATACCGTATCCATTCCGCTATAAGCCGCAGGACCTGAACAAGGCGCCGGGCATCTACGCCCCCTACCAACCGCGTTTCGAGTGGAACCTATGGTTCGCTTCTCTTGGACAATGGCGCCAATACCCGTTCGTGGTCGCCACCGAAGCCCAGCTCCTGAAGGGCAGCCCGGCCGTCCTAGCCCTATTCAAGAGCGATCCATTCAAAGGCGATCCTCCAAAGCTAGTCCGCTCGGTCATTTATCAGTATTGGTTCACGGACCTAGCCACAAAGCGCAAGCAAGGCCTCTGGTGGCGACGCGAGCTGCTCGGCCGCTATTGCCCCACCCTGCTCCGCACCGCTGATGGCGAAATCGCCGCCGACGATACTTCGGACCTGGATTCCCTACCCGCAGCCCACCCGATGGAGGTGCCGTGAGCTTTCTGGCTCCCTAAAAACCTGACAGCAGAAAAAGCTGCGTTTTTGGCGATTAGAAATGCCATCTGCCCTTTGTTTTGTATCAGTTACACGCTTTTCTAATCGTTTTCGTTGGCGATTAGACCCCACTTTTGGCGGGCGTGCCGACGGTCTTGAATTTTTCAGATTATGTGCTATGCTGGTCGGAGTTGGTCAGATGTCGTCGAAGGCAGCGTACTAAGGATTTGGGTTTCTTGCCCGGTCCTCCGAATTCGAGGAATCGGTAGGTTCCTCGCCGCGTCTGGTAACCACGCAAACTGACCCCGCCAAGTTCTAATCGCAACAGAAACGATTAGAAATTGAGCTAACTCATTGAAACTAAAGGATAGAAGTGAATTCTAATCGCAACAAAACGAGCACCCCTACGGGTGTGCCCAAGCACCAAAATTCCATTCAAGCTGGGGATACCGCGGAAGACTGGGGAGAAGCCTCCCGACGAGACCCCTCCCCACCTTTGTCCCTGGGGTACGCCGAGAGCGGCCCAGCCAGGAGAAGCGGACCGCCGACGTACACAGTGTTTCCCGCTACAACCCCGGACTCGGCGGATAGTTGCGCCCAAAACAAACTTTTTTCAAAAAATTCTGCTCGCAGTGACAATCCTTCCCCGCCGACCCCGGCGCCAGTAGAATGGCCGCCTAACGGAATGAGACCCGAGAAGAAGCCGCGCGAGCCGGAAATTACCGAACCGCAGTTGCTGGCCCATCTTGGCAAGATGGAGCGGCCGCTGAGCATCCGCGAGATGGCTCACGAAATGAGCCTGCATCATCGCGGACGCCGTGCGTTGCCGAAGTTGCTGACGCAGCTCAAGCGCCGCGGCGTGGTTGAGGAAGTTTCCGGAGGGCGCTACCGCCTGGCGCAAGGGCACTTGCCGCGATCGGTGCAAAAAGCCATCGGGCAGCGCCCGGAAAAGGCGAAGCCGGCGCAGCAGGAAGTGGCGCGCAAGCCGCAGCGCGATCCCAATCTCATCTCCGGGCGCTTTATTGCGCATCGCGATGGTTATGGCTTCGTTGTGCCCGCCGAAAAGCAGCCGAAGATGGATGGCGATCTTTTTATCCGCCGCGACCTGGTCGGCGACGCCATGCACGGAGACACCGTGCTGGCACGCATCGAGCGGCGGCGTGCCGATGGCCGCGCGGAAGGGCGCATCGTTCAAATTGTTGAGCGCGAACATCCGACGGTCGTCGGACTCTTTCGCTACGGGCCGCAAAGCAATGTCGTGCTTCCCTATGACACGCGCATCCTGCATGAAATCGTCATTCCTCCCGGCGATGAATTGCTTCCCGCGCTGAAGCAGAAGCTTGGCGAAATGCCGGCTGCTGCCGGAGCGAACGCGCGCGTGGCGAGCCGGCGTGTGCGCTTTCCGGAACTGGATGGCGCGGTGGTGAATGTCGAGCTGACGCGATTTCCGAAAGGCGGACTTGCGCCTGCTGGCCGCGTGATCGAGATTCTCGGGCGTCCCGGCGATATCGGCGTAGATACCGAGATCGTCATTCGCAAGCACCATTTGCCGTACGAATTTCCCGAAGACGTTTTGGCCGAAGCGCGGGCGGTGCCGCAGCTTGTGAGCGAAGCAGATCGCCGGGGGCGGCGCGATTTTCGCGATTTGCCGATCGTCACGATTGACGGCGAAACGGCGCGCGATTTTGACGACGCCGTGCACGTCGCCGCGCTGCCGGATGGCAACTTCGAATTGCAGGTGCATATCGCCGACGTCGCGCACTACGTGCGGCGCGGTTCGCCGATCGATCTCGAGGCGCGGCTGCGCGGCACTTCGGTTTATTTCCCGCTGCGGGCTGTGCCCATGCTGCCGGAAGAACTCTCGAATGGAATTTGCTCGCTCAATCCGCAAGTCGAGCGACTGGTGATGAGCGTGATCATGCAGATTGACGGCGAGGGGCGTATCACGGGCGTGGAGTTGACCTCCGGCGTGATTCGCTCGGCCGAACGCATGACTTACACCAACGTGAACAAAGTGCTGGAAGGCGATCCCGAGGCGAGCGAGCGCTATTCGGCGCAGGCGGCGCATTTCCGGCGCATGAAGGAATTGGCGCTGATTCTCAACAAGCGGCGCTACGGCCGCGGTTCGATCGATTTCGATTTGCCCGAGCCGGTGATTGAATTCGACGCGCAGGGGCGCATGACGGGGATCGTGCGCAGCGAACGCAATATCGCGCACCGCCTGATCGAGGAATTCATGCTGGCGGCAAATGAAAGCGTGGCGCGGTATCTCGATCGCCGTGGGATCCTAAGCCTGCATCGCGTGCACGAAAAACCGGACCCGAAGAAAGTGCTGGAATTCGAGGAGTTGGCCAAGGCCTTCGGCTATACGTTGGGCGTGACGGATTTGCTGGAACGGCGGGTCATGGTGCGACATGGAAAATCGCAGCCTCCGGCGCGGCGCGATCGCGCAGGGCATGGGCGGATGCGAGTCGATGGAAGTAACGCTCCCGGCCAGCGAAGAAATTGATATTCGTCCGGAGCATTACCAGCGGTTGACGGAGAAGATCGCGGGCAAGCCGGAGGAACGCATCGTTTCCTATTTAATGTTGCGCTCGCTGCGCCAGGCTCGTTATGCGGCCGAGCCGCTCGGACACTTTGCGCTTGCGGCCGATGAATATACGCACTTTACTTCGCCAATTCGGCGTTATCCCGATTTGATCGTGCATCGCGCACTGAAGTGGGCGCTCGAGAATCCCGACGCGTCGGCGCCGCGCATCGTGCCGGTGACGAAATCACGCGGGGCGGATCAACATGCTGGCTCGGAGCCGCACGGAATTGGCCCTTATCGCCTGCAGGAGCTTGAGAAGATTGCCGTGGAGTCTTCGGAAGCCGAGCGGCGGGCGGATGCGGCGGAACGCGAGTTGATGGATTGGAAGACGGCGCAATACATGGAGAGCCGGCTGGGCGAGGAATTCGAGGCACTGATTATTTCGGTGCAGAAGTTTGGATTCTTTGTCGAGTTGATTGATGTGTTTGTTGAAGGGCTGGTGGGCATCGATCAGATCGAGGAATTTTCGGGCGGGCGATGCCAGTATCGCGAGCGTGATCATGCTCTCGTGTGCGAGCCGCAGGTGCACGGACGCAGCCGTAGCCGCGCGGCTTCGATGGCGTTTCGGCTCGGCGATCGGATTCGGGTGCGGGCGGAGCGGATTGATCCATTTCGGCAGCGCGTGGAATTTGCGATTGTGGCGCGGGAAGGTGTGGCGGCGGGTTGAAGTCGAAGATGCAATCTGCGACACGCTAAAAGACACCGGTGGCAGCCGGCGTTACGGGGCGGGATCGGCGATGAAGTCACCGAAGGATGGTCAACACGCAAGCTCGTTGCGTTGAGTGTGTCTTCCGCCTTGCGAACGTCTCGGCTGATCCTTCTTTAGAAGAAACTGTCGCGGGTTTCCGGACCGGAAGCGCAGCAGAGGCCAGCGCTCGCTCTTCCCCTCTGGCGGAAGCACTTCCGAAGGGATGCCGAGGGCGTTAGATCGCTCAGCATGCGGTGGGATTGATCAATGTATTAGATATCTGTTTTTCACGCAGCTCCCTCTGACAGATAGACTATATGACAAAGGTCTGATGAGGGGCGGCCTTATTCCTGGCGGAGGGCTTGCATCGGATTTACGTGCGTGGCGCGATGTGCGGGGACGTAGCAGGCCAGGAGCGCGGACAATAGCAGCAGAATCGCTACGGAGCTGAACGCGACCGCGTCGATTGTGCCAACGTTGTAGAAGATGGAGTGCATCGCGCGGCCGACGAAGTACGAGCCGACCATGCCGAGCCGGCAGTAGGAGGTTTTATTTCTGGGAGGAGATTTCGGTGGGGAGAAACTGCTGCAGGAATGTTTCATCGGGGGGCTAGATGCGGTATGGTTTGGGTTTAAGCGGAGGTGGGGATTGGCGATTCGAATGTGTCCCGTTAGCTTGACTAAGATTGATGCCTTTACCGTTGTTGCGCATTCTTACGATTTGGTTTGTCCTGGGTGCGGGCGGCATTTGGAGGTGTCGCGCATCAGCCGGAATTTGGCGATGTTTGCCGGTTTAATCGCCGGGTATGCGGCTTGGTATTTCGGCACGCAGGGGGCTTCGGTGCATCAAGCGTTGGGGTGGGTGTTTCCGATCTTGTATTCGATCCTGGGGTTTGGCGTTGTTACGCCGCTGGTGCTGATGCTGACGGCGGACCTTTCACTTAAGGCCGAGCCGCCTGCGGAAGCGCGTGCCCACGCCGAGCCTGGCCACGGCTCACATGGCGCGGCGCACCACTGAGCTGTTCATTCCTGTTCGTCTGGCGTCCCACTACTGGACAGTTCGACGCCTTCCATGACCGCCCCGGTCCTTCTAAAGACTCCATTTTCATATAGTTAGATATGAGCTGGGTTGGGCTAGCGGGTGCTCTATTTGTCTTCAGATTGTGTCCCGAGGTGCGAAGATGAATTCCCTCTGGCAAGACTTGCGCTACAGCGTGCGGATGATCCTGAAGGCGCCGGGGTACGCGGTGATCGCGATTGTTACGCTGGCGTTGGGCATTGGCGCGAATACCACCATTTTCAGCTGGATTAACGGGACGCTGCTGAATCCCATTCCCGGGCTGAGCAAGCCCAGCGAAGTCGTGTCGCTGTCGCTGGGCAAGGCGGGCGAAGATCCCGTTCCCGTTCACTTACCCGGATTACGAGGCGATGCGCGACGGGCAGCAGAGTTTCTCGGGATTGACTACGGTGAGCATGGCGCCCATGAGCTTGACTGGCAAAGGCAAGCCCGAACGCGTCTGGGGAATGGTGGCGACGGCGAATTATTTCGACGTGCTGGGCGTGCGGCCGATTCTGGGGCGCGGGTTCCTGCCGGAAGAAGACCAGAAGCCCGGAGGCGCGCCAGTGGCGGTGATCAGCTATCGCCTGTGGCAATCGCACTTCGCTGCGAACCCGGACATCGTGGGGCAAACGATCGAAATCAATCAGCACGCGTACAGCATTGTGGGCGTGACGCCGCCGGTATTTCAGGGCAGCCAGACCGGGCTGCGAATGGAAATCTGGATTCCCATGATGATGGAAGAGCAAATCGTGGCGCGCGGCGATTTGATTCACGATCATCACTATTTTTGGCTCAGCATGTTCGGGCGATTGAAACCGGGCGTATCGGCGCAGCAGGCGCAGGGGGAAATGACGCTGCGTCTGAGCCGCGAAGTGAAGAATTATCCCGAGGAGCATCGCGGGCACACTAGCGTGACGGTGTATCCGCTGTGGCGCAGCCCGTTCGGAGCGAACCAGTTTTTGTCTCTGCTGCTGCCGATGCTGATGATCATCGCGGGTCTGGTGTTGTTGCTGGCCTGCGCGAACGTGGCGAATCTGATGCTGGTGCGCTCGGTGGCGAGGCAGCGGGAGATCGCCATTCGCAGGTCGCTGGGCGCGAGCCGCTGGAGGCTGGTGCGGCAATTGTTGGTCGAAAGCTTATTGCTGGCGGGCGCGGGCGGTGCGGTGGCGTTTTTTATCACCTTTTGGACTTCGGGAATGTTCATGCAATTCCTGCCGGCAATTGATTTTCCCATTTCGCTGGGAATCACTGCGGATCGCATGGTGTTGCTGGCCACGCTGGGAATTTCGCTGCTTACCGGCGTGATTTTCGGGATCTTGCCGGCGCTGCGGGCTTCGGGACAGGCGCCGATCACGGTACTGAAAGAGGATGCGGGGAACGCGTCGGCGGGAACGCGGAAATTACGGCTGGCGAGCGGGTTGGTGGTGACGCAGATTTCCGTGTCGCTGTTGCTGCTGATCTGCGCGGGGCTTTTTATTCGCAGCTTTATGAACGTGCAGCAGATCAATCCCGGCTTCAATTCGCGCGGGGTGCTGATGGCTTCGTACGATTTGTTTACCGCGGGATATTCGGAGGCGAGCGGGGCGGAGTTCGATCGCCAACTGGTGACGAAACTGGAGGCGCTGCCGGGCGTGGAAGGCGTGGCGCTGACGAATCGCATCCCGCTGCTGGGCGGAGGCTCAAGCAGCGTGAAGCCCGAAGGCTACGAGCCGCAAGCGAATGAATCGATGGAGACGCAGGCGGCGATCGTCACGCCGAATTATCTGCAGACTATGCAGATTCCGATGGTGAAAGGGCGCGATTTTACGCTGCAGGACAATATGAAGGCGCAACGCACAGCGATCGTGAGCGAGGCGTTTGCGGCGCGTTACTGGCCGAATCAGGAGGCGCTGGGAAAGCAATTGTTTTCGGATTACACGCATGAGTGGTTCAAGGTGGTAGGCGTGGCGCGCGACAGCAAGGTGAGCGGACTGAATGAGAAGCCGCGGCCATTTTTGTATTTGCCGCTGTATCAGGTTTACCGGCCGGAGATGATCGTGACCGCGCGAGTGGCGGGCGATCCGATGGCTTACGGCAAGATCGTGCAACAGACGATCCATGAGCTGAACGGCGATGTCGTGGTGTTTGATGTGGCTACGCTGGAATCGCGAGAGCAGTTGGCTAGCTTCCCGCAGCGCATCGCGGGAACTTTCGTCGGCGCATTCGGATTGCTGGCGCTGGTGCTGGCGGCGGTGGGAATTTACGGCGTGACCGCCTACAGCACGCGGCAACGCACGCATGAAATCGGGATTCGCATGGCGCTGGGGGCGAGCAAAGAGGAAATTCTGCGGTTGGTGCTGTGGCACGGGATGCGTTTGACGCTGATTGGCGTGGGCTTGGGGCTCGCGGCCGCATTTGCGCTGACGCGCTTTTTGGGCAGCATGCTGCTGGGCGTGACGAGCACGGATGCGCTGACGTTTTCGAGCGTGGCGATTCTGCTGTGCGGCGTGGTGCTGCTCGCCAGTTTGATTCCCGCGCGGCGGGCTATGCGCGTAGATCCAATGGTGGCGCTGCGCTACGAGTAGAATGATCCATCAAGGTGCGTACAGCGTGAAAACAAGGTCGTGGGTTTTGTTCCGCGCGTGGCAGGGAAAGCAGGGTTTCATGAACGCCGCATCCACAGGTTTGCCATTTGCGTTGAAATGACCGAACCCCCAGCCTCCCGTCGCGGCGTACTTTTTTGAGTCCTTCACCATAAACTGAACGTTTGTGGGAGGACCAGGAACGAAAGATTGCGCTTGCCCGAAGATCTTGTTGTTCTCCTCCGACGGAACGTGACTGTAGTGCAAAGCGGCAATGATGGTGCCGTCAGGAAAGGGGAGCGTCCCTTCGCGGTAGGCCTTGATCGCCACGTCGTTGCCCAAAACAGCTCCCAAACTGTTGAGGTTGCCCGCTTCATGGGCCGAGGAGATCCACGTCCAGTCACGATATCCAGCGGGCTTTTCTGTGACCCACGGCGCGGCCTCCTCATCGGCATTTCCAGATGCGGGGGCCATCGAGGCCGCAACGCCAATCATCATCGCAACTGAAACCAGCAACCGAGCGATCCCTCTCATAGTTGCCCCTTTCAAATGTGATTTCGATTCGTATGTCGCTGACAGTGACCGAACTGCCCCTTTTCGATGCTCAATACGGCGAAAAGGAGTCAGTTCATCCTTCAAGATATTCCGGCTCACCCAGGAAAGGCACCTCGGTCCCAACCTCGACGAGCAATGAAGTCAGGTCTTGATTGGCGCGCTAATTTACTGCTGCCGCTTTGCGGCTGGTACTTTTGGGCCATTGACCCGTACCTTGGGTCCAGCGAAACTTCCCGGCCTATGAGCCACTACGCCCCCCTCATCGGAAAAAGAGTTGAAGCGCATTACCGAGCCAGTGACCTTAACCTGCTGGCAGTCGGCACGCTGGTTGCCGATACCGGCAGCTCGATTTTTATTGAAGACCGATTTACGCAGAATGGCCGCGAGAAGAAGATGCGATTGGAGATTCCTTATCCGCATGTGCATCGCATTTTCGAGCGTGCGGAGGCCGGCGATGCGGATTCGGTGGCGGCGATCGTGGTGATGCGGGATAAGGATCCTGGCAGGAATCCGCGATCCTGACGTAAATTTACGGCTCGCTCCGCATTCGGTTGTACTGCTTGCTACGGCTTCTTCGCCGGATGCCGCCCTGAAAGGGCGGCGCTACATAAACCTGCGGTACACTCTCCAGTTCTTGGAGGGTGACGATGAAACCTGCAATCGGATTGATTGGGCTGGGGCTCATGGGTAAGCCCATGGGCCGGAATTGGCTGAAGGCGGGATTTCCGCTGACGGTGTGGAATCGCACGCGGAGCCGCGCTGAGGATTTGCTGCGCGAAGGCGCGAAGTGGGCGGCGACGCCGCGCGAGGCAGCGGCAGCCAGCGATGTGTTGCTGACGATTGTCAGCGATCCGCCGGCGGTGGAGGAAGTATTGTGGGGCGCGAACGGCGCGATGGAGGGATTGCGGCGCGGCAGCGTGCTGATCGATTCGAGCACTGTGTCGCCTGATCTGGCGCGGCGCGCGGCGGCGGATTGCGAGAAGCGCGGCGTGGAATATCTCGATGCGCCTGTGACCGGCGGGACTTGGGGCGCGGAATCGGGCGAGTTAGTTTTCATGATTGGCGGGAAGAAGGAAACGCTCGAGCGCGTGCAGCCGGTGCTGCAGGCGGTGGGCAAGCGATTCTTTTTGTTGGGGCCGAATGGCGCCGGGCAGACTGTGAAATTGGCGATGAATATGATTTTGGCTTTGCAGGTGGAAGCGTTTGCGGAGGCTTTGGCGCTGGTCACCGGATCGGGCGTCGCTGGGGAAGGGCTGGTTGAGGTGCTGCAATCGAGCATGGCGCGATGCGGCGTTTATGATGTGAAGGTGCCGGTGATTTTGAAGCGCGATTTTAAGCCTAGTTTTCCGCTGCGATTGATGCACAAGGATATGCGATTGGCGCTGGAATTGGCCAAGGAACGCGGCGTGGCTATGCCTGCTGGAGCTGCGGCGTATCAGGCTTACAGCGCAGTGAAGGACGCGGCTAAGGAAGATTTGGATTATGCAGCGGTGGCGAAATACTGGAAGGCGGGCGCGGGGGGTTAGTGTAGCGCCGTCCTTTTAGGCCGGCATCCGGCGTTCGTGTGGATAAATCGACGGCAGCATCCGCGCGCGGATCCCGATTTTGGATGAAAGCGCGGTCGTAAGATGCGGCCCTAAAAGGGCGGCGCTACATTTGATCGCGGGATGCTTGGCGCAGCCGCGATTGATTGCGGGAAAATCGCCGGCTGGCAGCCCTTCGCGGCTCAGGGCAAGCCGGCGTCACGGTTCGGCGTTTGGCGCCAGAAAACTCAGCGGCAGGTCGCGCGCCGTGCGCAAGCCTGCGGGCGCGGCCAGAATTTGCGGGATCGCGTTCACCACGACGGCAGCGGTGGCAACGTCGCCATGCGTGCCGCCGGGAATGATCAGCGATATATTCGGCTCGCCTTTTAGCTCCACGGTGTCGGTGGCGTTTTTTGCGCCGACGTACATCTTCAATTCCATGAAAACTTTTTCCTGCCCGCCGGCGGTGCCACGCGCGATTTGATGCACGCCGGCTACGTGGCCCGCGGCGACTTCCAGATATTCGGTGCGCAGGGAGACGTCCGCGATCACCGGCTCGATCGTTTCGGAAATGGCGTCAATTTCGAGGCCCAGGCCATCGGCGACCATGGCGATCGATTCCGGCAAGCCGTGATGCTTGATTACCCCGGCGGAGACTTGCGCGCGGAATTCCTCGGGCGTCATGCCCGCGCCGATTTTTTTCTGCAGCGGCAGGCGGCGATGCGAAGCGTCCACGGTGCGCGTGGCTTTGGCGAAATCTACGCGCTGGGAGACGGCGGAGAGCGTGAGGACTAGTTTGTCCATCACGAAGCCGGGGTTTACACCGGTGCCGACCAGGGCAACTCCTTCTTCTTGCGCCGCGGCGTCGAGCTTCTTCGAAAGTTCGGGATGCTTGCGGAACGGATAAGCCAGCTCTTCGCAGGTGGAGACGATGCAGCAGCCGGCCGCGAGGCAAGCCAGCAGTTGATCCATCACGCTTTCGAGATAGGAAGAAGTGGAGTGCACTACGAGGTCCACGTGGCCGTCGAGAATCTTGGCGGCATCGCCGGAAATTTTGACGCCCCACGGTGCGTCGGGCGCGTTGGCGATTTCGCCGAGGTCTTTGCCGATCTTCGCGGGGTCGGTGTCAATCGCGCCGACGATTTCCAGCCCGTGCTTCTGGCGCATCAGGCGCGCGATGGATGCGCCGATGGGGCCTACACCGAATTGCACTACGCGAATCTTTTTGCGCACAGCCGCTCCTGGGAAAGCGAGAGCAATACCATAAAGCGAGCAGCAAATATGTGCAAACGAATTCGGAAATGGCGCACGCCGCCCGAAATAGAGAAACTCTGAGGCGATCAGCGGGCGGAGCAAGCCCCGCCCCTACGGCCGAACTGCTCGCGTGGTGACGCGGGATGGGTGCGTACACCGCGGCGGTTATTTGCTGCGAACTGGCGGGTTGGCTTTGCGCCATTCGGCGGCTTTTTCGCTGGCTTCGTGGTGCAGGACGTTGAAGCGGTCGATTAATTTGCGCGAGGGTTCCCAGGCTTCGATTAGCGCTTTGCGATCGGTTTGAAGTTGCGATAGATCGCGCTCGCTGGGTTGGGATTTAGCAAGGATGGGGTCGTCCTGGATGCGAATGGCCTCTGCTTTGTGGCTGTAGTCATCCATGGATTTCCAGAGAGCGGTCCAGACATCGAACATGCGGCGATCCCAATCGTCGCGGCCCTGAAAAGGGACGTTATCGCCGTAGAGTAGATAGAGCTTGGCGATGTGCTCCTTGGTTTCGTTGCGATTATCGGTGACCTGGCCGAGGACGAATGCCAGTAAGGCGTCGAGCTGCTTGGCGGTCATGGGGTCCGTGGTCAGGAAGTTTTTTTCGACGATATTGAAAGCGGGCGTTACGCCCTCGGGCAGCGCCGCGGCGGATGGAGAGCCGAAATCGTCGTCGGTGTAAACGTGCTTGGCGTGTTTCTTTGCTGTACTAGGTGCAGGCGCTTGCGCGGGAATTGTTGCTGGCAGCGACGCTGATCCGTTCGATTGCGCGTGTCCTGCGGGGGTGAGAACGAGCAGGGCGAAGGCGAGTGCGATGGTGGAGACGTTCGCGCGCATCGAGACCTCGATATAGGTTGAGTGCCGCTGCGACTGAGCTTGCCTTTAATTTAGCGCAGGGCGTTGCTTTTCCGATAAGCAGCGTGTCGTTTCGAGTTCCAATCCGCCACTTGAATCTGGCGCGTCGCCCACGCATTTCGAGTGGTTTGCCTTTAGAGGTTGCCGATCCGTCGCGCTGTTTGCGAAGGGTAGGGCGCAAGAATCACTAAACATCGGCGAGCCGGCTGCGTCTAAGCTGTGTAAGGCCGTAAACCCTTTCGCGGAGCTCCCCAATGAATCTCACCACCTGGTCATCAAACCGGACGCACGCTCGCAAGGTCAGCCGCACAGCGTCATTTTGCATAGCGGCCGCAATCGCGCTCCTTGCTTCCCTTCCCGCATTCCCCAGTAGGACTAGCGGCGACGCTCGCATCCAGCTAGCGCTCGATTCGAGCGAAGCGGATCAAGTCCTAGCCATCCTCGCGCTGCGGCGCGAGAACAAGCCGATCGCAGAATCCGATTGGCAGAAACTCTTCGCTACCGAACCGTATCAACGCCTGAAAGAGCGCGAGAAGAAAATCGGCGAGCAATTCCACGATCCCAGCGTCGCGTTCAGCGATGAAGATTTCAAAAAGTTCGTCCTTTCCGAGGACCTGCTGAAGGGCGCCCCGCGCCTGCAAGAGGCGCTCGATAGCTGGAAAAAAGCAGACATGCATGCGCTCGGCGAGCGCGACTTGCAGTACCTGCCGGCATCGGCAGTGATCCGCGCCAAGGTATTTCCGATGATCAAGCCCAACAACAACAGCTTCGTCTGGGACGCGGCAACGAATCCCGCAATCATGCTCTATCTCGACGCCGACGAAAGCCGCCAGAAATTCGAAAACATCGTCGCTCATGAGTTGCACCATATCGGCCTGGCCAGCGTCGAATCCGGCTACGACAAAAAGCTCGCCCCGCTCCCGGAGCAAGCGCGCATAGCGGCGGAATGGATGGACTCGTTCGGCGAAGGCTTCGCGATGCTCGCCGCCGCGGGCGGCCCCGATGTCGATCCTCAGGCGGCAAGCTCGCCCGCAGACCAGGCCCGCTGGAAGCACGACATGGCAAATTTCAGCACCGACCTGCAATCCCTGAATGCGTTCTTCCTGGACGTCGTGAACGGCAAGTTCGCCAACCGCGACGCCATCGACGAGAAAGCCAGCTCCTTCTTCGGCTCACAAGGCCCGTGGTACACGGTAGGCTACAAAATGGCAGTCATGGTGGAAAAACGATTCGGCCGCCCAGCCCTAATTGACACTATGCTGGATCCTCGCCGCCTGCTGGTGCTCTACAATCAAGCCGCCACCGAGCAGAACGCCGCCGGTAAGGATCATCTCCCTTTGTGGTCCGACGAACTCCTGAAGCGAATTGGAACCACTCGTTAGGTCGGGCCGCAACGCTTTTGATTGCGGCTTGGACGGACTATGCGTGGAGCATTGCGCGCGGCCTCCTTCTTGGGGTTTCAGCACGCACGTGGCGAAGAGATAGAGATCCGACAGACTCCTCCTGCGAGAGCTTGTCGCGGGCCGTTGGGGGCCGCATAATGCTGACGATTTTTCCGTGAACTCCACGTCCGACAACAAACGACAAAAACGCGCCATTGCAGGCATCGTTCTCCGCGTTGCGGGGACGATTCTCGTGCTGGCGTTGCTGTTTCATTTCTTGCCGGTGCGGCAGGTGGGCGCGGCGCTGCGGCTGGTGCCTTTGCGATTGTGGCTGTTGATTGTGGCCGGGTATTTGGCGAGCCATGTGGTGGCTTCGTTGAAGTGGCGATTGGTGGTGAATCGGGCGGGATCGGGATTGAGCGTGGCGCAGGCGGCACATTGTTATTTCGCCGGGTTGTTCAGCGTCTTGGTGCTGCCTTCGATTGTTGGCGGCGACATTGTCAAGGCCGGGCTGGCGATGCGCATGGGGCGGAGCAAGGCGGCGATTTTGTTTGGGAGTTTTCTCGATCGGATTCTGGATTTTGTGGCTTTGGCGCTGTTGACGATTGCCGGCGCGGTGCTGATTCCGGGAAGTTTGAGTGCGGAGAGCCGGCGTCTGTTTTTGATTTTGGGTGCGTTGGCGGTGGGTTTGGCGATTGCGGCGACGCTGGTGATCGTGTTGCTGCCGGCGCGGCGATTTTCGTTTCGCATTCGGCGGAAATTGGTGCGATTGCGGGAGGCGCAGCGGGCGATGGCGGAGCGGCCGCAATTTGTGGTGGCTGCTTTGATGATGGCGCTAATGGTGCAGGGCTCGTTCATTGTTTTGACCGCGATTTTGGCCGACGCTGCGGGATTGCACCTGGCTTTTCAGGCCTGGTTATTTGCTTGGCCGATGGCGAAGATTTCGGCGGTGGTGCCTTTGACGCAAGGCGGGATCGGGGTGCGCGAGGCGGCGCTGGTGGGATTGTTGCTGCCGTTTGGAGCGCCTGCGGCGCAGACGGTGGCGGTGGGATTTGCGTGGGAAGGCGTCATCATTGCTGGGGGCTTGGTTGGCGGGCTGGGGGCGTATTTGATTGGGCGGTTGGGGTTGGATGCGACGTGATTACTGCGTGAGATTCGGCCCGGACGCGCGAACCGGTTAGTTCCTTAGGGCCGTGATGAGGCTGCGGCCCGCAGGATGACAATGGCTCCTTTTTCGTTTGTAGGCAAAAACCATCCACGAATTGCCGGGCCGAAAACCCAAGGCCAAACCGGGCGGGTGGTGAACCCCCGCCCCTACGAACGGACCTACTTCGACGCGCCAGCGGTGGTGGCCTCGGTGTTGAAGCGATTGTGGCGTACGTCGTCGAGCAACTGCGCGGCGGCTTTGTCGGCTGCGGTTTCGTCAACGCAGCTACAGACGAAGTGGCCCAGTTCGTGGGCGTAGATGTAATCGCCGGTGTGGCCCTCGATGCCGTTATGCAGCGCGTCAGCGTAGAACCAGGTTTCGCGCAAGCGAATGTCGGAGATGGCGGCGCGGGAGCTTACGATTACGCCGTATTCGAGAGTTAGATGGTGGGTGACGTGGTTCCACGCGTTCCGATCGCAGACGAGATAGATGTGATGCCCGCGAACGAAGGCGAATTCGCGGATCAGACGCTGCAGGTCGGCGAGGCTGTCCTGACAGGCTTTGTCGTTGACGCCCACGATGGTGATTTCGGGCCGCTGCGTGAGACTGCGCGAGGGCTGCGCTCGCAGCGGCGTTGGTGCCCCCGCGGCGACCAAGACGACTAACACTGCGACCAGAATTCGAACCGCGAGACCGCTCTCTCAAATTCGCTTCTTGCCTTCGTTCGGGCACACTTCTAGCGAGCAATTTTCTGGGCTTTTTCATTTTTTCCGTCCGTCCAGCGGTTTTGCTGCTGGTTTAACTGAAGACTCCAACGCCCCGGGAGAACTTCAGGCACATTCAGCGTAGCGATTCACAAAAACAGAATCCAACGCTTAGATTTCATCATCGGAATGAATAGCTTTCATGAATCCATTCCCGACGAAGCACATTACATTTGAGCCAGGGAATGGGCTATCCGGATCTTGCGCGTAACTTCAGAGGGCGCGGGCGTCGCTTCGTGGAGGCGGCCATGAGTCTCGAAGTGCGACACTTAAAATTGGTGACGGCGATCGCGGAGGAGGGCACGATCACGCGAGCGGCGAGCCGGTTACATTTGACGCAGTCGGCGCTGAGCCATCAATTGCACGATGCGGAAGAGCAATTGGGCGCGACGCTTTTCGAGCGCACCAGCAAGAAGATGAAGCTGACCATCGCGGGGGAGCGCGTGCTGCTGTCGGCGCGGATGGTGCTGGAGGAGTTGAATCGCGTCGAGAAGGACATTGAAGCGCGGGCGATGCCGGTTCGCGAGACGCTGCGGCTAACTACGCAGTGCTACACCGTTTATCACTGGTTGCCCTCGTGCTTGATGCGTTTTACGAAGTCCTTCACCAATGTGGACGTCAAGGTGGTGGTAGAGGCTACGCAGAATCCATTCGAGGCGCTGCTCGAAGAGAAAGTGGATCTGGCGATTATCTACAGTCCGGTGCGCGATCGCCGGATTGCGTACACGCCGCTATTTGACGATGAGGCCATCGCCGTTTTGCCGGCCGGACACTCGCTGGCGGATAAGACGTATCTCACCGCCGAAGACCTCGCCGGAGAAAATTTGCTGGTTTATCCGCCGAACGACGAAAGCATGGTGATAAAGAAGCTGCTTACTCCGGCGGGCCTCGCGCCGCGAAGCATTCAGGAAGTGATGCTGACGGAAGCGATGATCGAAATGGTGAAGGCGGGGCTGGGGATCACCGTGCTGTCGCGTTGGATGGTGGCGCCGCAGTTGGCGGAGGGAAAATTGGCGGGCGTGCCGATTACGCGCGAAGGAATGTGGCGCGAATGGAGCGTGGCGCGTTTGAGGCGCAAAAGCGCCCCGGCTCACGTGAAGGAATTTATGCGCTTGTTGACCGAGAATCCCTTGCGCACGCTGATGTTGCGTGGCGGCAAAGCGCCAACCGTCGTTGGACGGCGCGATCGCATGGCGCGCTCGCCTCGAGGTTCCGGCGCGCGGCGCGCCATCAGCGCTTAGAGATTATTCGCCTCAGAGTTCGCCGAATTCGGTGTGCACCGGCGTGCCGCGCATCACCGACTGCGTGACCGGCGAACCATCCACGGCCAGCTTCCAGATTTCGCGCAGCTTGTCGTTGTCGGCATCGGCGCGAACGAAAATCTTGGCGTCGATTCCGCGATAGCCGGGATTGCCGTCGGGGCTCGAGCCGGCCCACTTCAGAATGTCGTCGAAATGGGCTTCCAGCGCGATTTCCAGATCGTGAATGCGGATGTTTTGCTTGGTGGCGTTCAGAACAAAACCGACGGTCAGGCACGAGCCGATGGCGGAGAGCAGTTGCTCATGGGCGCTGGCGGCCATGTCACTGGCGTCCAGATCGCCGGGCTCATCCATTTCGATGGCGTGCTTGCGCATGTAGGCCTTGGTGCGGAAGCCGTTTTGCCAGACGACGCGGGATTTCCACGGGCCGCTGACGCCCTTGAGAACTTCCGGCTGCTTGATGGACTCGCAGATGGCGATCAATTTCGCGGGATGCAGGCCATTCAATGTCGCTTCAGATTCTTGTGGGGCTGTGCTCATTGGTTTCTCCTCAGGAGGTATGTGCTGCTCGTGCCGTGCCGAATTCTTTTCGCAGGATCTTGGCTGCTTCGGAGATGGAGTTGAGTTTTCTTGTTGCGGTTTCGGCGTTGTTCACATTGCGTTCGGCGAAAGTGCCGAAGCCGCAGTCGGGATTCAGATAAATCTTTCCGGGATCGAAGAAGGTGGTGAGCTCGCGCACGCGGGCGGCGATTTCTTCCGGCGTCTCGATCGTGTCTGTGCGCGGATTCACTACACCGAGACCGATTTCTTTCTCGTTTTTGTATTCCTTGAAAACTTCGAGTTCGCCGGCGCGCGGCGTGGCGAATTCGAGGACCAGCTGGTCGATATTCATCTGCATGAGATAAGGAAGCATGGGTCCGTAATTGCCTTTTAGCAGAACTTCTTCGCGGCGGCTCCAGTTGCCGCGGCAAATGTGCACGCCGAATTTTACGCCGTCAAAGCCGCGGACCGTTTCGTTCATCAGGCGCACGGCCAGTTCGAGTTCTTCGACCGGATCGCGGCGATTGGGCAGCGCGGCGCACATGAACGTTTCGGTGCTCTCGGCGCCGTAAATAATCTGGCTGAGAATTGGCTCGTCGAGCTGGATGAAATCTACTCCCATTTCTTTCAGGGCGGCGATTTCTTTGCGGAGAATGGCGACCACGTCTTCGGCGAGGGCATCAGGCGAGGGATAAACTTTGTCGGACAGGCCTTCAAACCAGCTCGAGCGCGTGAGCATGTACGGGCCGGGCAGGGGGATTTTAATTTTGCGGTCGGTGTTTCTCTTCAGGAAGGCCATTTCGTCGAGCGAGAGCCCGTCTTTTTCGCGCAGCCGGTCGACCACAATCGGGCTCTTGATGGCGAAAGCGGGCACATCGAGCGCGCGCAGCACTTCTTCGTAGCGCGCGCGGTCTTTCATGTAGTCCATCAGCTCGGAGACTTTCATCAGCCTCATGCCGCTTAGTTTTTCGACGACGAAGGAATAAAAATTGTCGCGGCGCTGCTCGCCATCGGTGAGGATGTCCACTCCGGCTTCTTCCTGCGCGCGCAGGGCTTCGAGAACGGCCTTATCGGCGACGGTTGTGAATTCGGCAGCGGAAATTTCTCCGGCCTGGCGCTTGCGCAGCGCTTGCAGCAGATAGGCGGGCCTCGGCCAGCTGCCTACTACGGTCACCGGAAACAACTGTGCGTCGCTCATGGCTTTTTCTCCGTTGGCGTCTTCGGTTCCGAAGTTTCGACGGGCTGATTGCTCTTCGCCCATTCCGCGTAGGAGGCCTCGTACAGCGCGACCGGCTGGCCGATTTTCGTCAGCGCCACGAATCCCAACGCGGCGCGCGCACCGAAATGGCAATAGGCGATCGTCGGCTGGCCCGGCGCGATTTCCGCCGCCGCGAGCACTTCGCGCAATCGCGCGTCTTCGGCGAGGATTTTCCCATCGGGACCTGCCAGGGCTCCCCAAACGATGTTGCGAGCGCCGGGAATGTGCCCGGGCCGCCCAGCGTTATTGAGGTCTCCCGTGTATTCTTCGCGGCTTCGGAAATCGATCAGGCGGGCACCGCCGCACGCGGCGACTTGCTCGAGGGTGGCGCGGAATTCCGGCCGCGGCTTGGGACAAAATTCGCGCGGCTGGGGGGCCACCGGGCGATAAAAGACTTCGCGGCCGGCGGCAACCCAGCGCTCCCACAAAGATTCCATCAGAAGAACTTGGCGGCAGCCGAGATACAGCAGAATCCAGGCGAGCATGGCGGCATTGCGGCCATCGGCACTGTCGTACACCACGGGCTTGCGGCTGTAATCGAATCCAACGGAGCCGAGCCAGCGCGCGAGCTCGGGAATGGGCAAGAGGCTTCCGGATTTGTCGCGGGCCTGGGCGACCGGGGCATTCACGGCGCCTTTGGGATGACCCGCGGTGTAACGGAGCGGGGATCGCGGATCCAGCACGAGGATCTCGGGGGAATCGAGATGCTCCTGCACCCACTGGGCTGAGACAAAGGTCAACATGTGACCTCTAATAGATGCGAACCTGTGGCGCTGCGATTGAAAAAATGCGGTTCGAGTTTAGGGCCGGGCCTGCCGGCGGGCAAGCGGAATTGGGTAACAGGGCGGCGGAGAACGAGCGCAACTTTTTGCGCACCGGCGGGTTCAACTGATATCAGTGGACTGTCATTCTTTCCTCCTGAATCCCAACGAGGAGGCTTCCCCCAGAGCCTCCTCATTTTATTTTTAGAGCGAATGCTGTAAGGAATCGCTGAACTTAGGGGCTATTGATGAATTCGATGAGATTGCGAACGGCGTGAAATATATTCGTCGCGGGTGCGTTAACAAAGGTAGGAGACTTGGGCCATGAATAAAACGAAATGGATAGTCGCGGGAATCGCGGTTTTGGCGCTGATTTATTTGCCGGGGCTGCGTGCGCAACAGAATCAATCGCAAGGGCAATCGCAGCCGCCTGCGCATCAGCAATCGGATTCGGACATGAAGGGCATGGACATGGGCGACATGCAGCACGATACGGATCAGTCAGGCCAGGCTCGCGCGGCGAATGAGGATATGTCCGGCATGCACATGGAAATGAGCGCGCACATGAAGATGACGGCGTCGCGCCCGGAAGCGCCGGGAGATGGGGCGCGGGCCGAGAAAATTGTCGCGCAGTTGAAGCCGGCCATTGAGAAATACCGCGACTATCATGTCGCGCTCAATGAAGGCTTCAAGATTTTTATGCCCAACATCCCGCAGGAGCATTATCACTTCACGAATTACCGGAATGCTTTGGAGGCTCAGATAGCTTTCGATCCCACGAAGCCTACTTCGCTGCTTTATAAGAAAGTGGAAGGCGAATATCAGCTGGAGGGCGCTATGTTCACCGCGCCTAAGCGATTAACCGAGGATCAATTGAACGAGCGCATTCCGCTGAGCATCGCGCATTGGCACGAGCATGTGAATCTTTGTATGCCGCCTAAGGGCGTCGGCATGATGCAGGCTGATTGGAAGCAGTTTGGACTACGTGGCTCGATTGCTACACAGGATGCTTGTGATGCTGCTGGTGGGCGATGGATGCCTATTGTGTTTAATTGGATGGTGCATGTTTATCCGTATGAAACGGATCCGGCGAAGGTTTGGGCACACTGATTTGATTGAGGCAGCTTGGCAGTCCGGCGGATGTAGTTGACGGGATCGGTCCGCGGTTGAGTGTGGTTTTGTTGGCGGTTGTGTTCGTCAGATGCCCGGCAGAGACGCCGGCGCTACTTAAACGCCCCGGATTTTATTCCGGGGCGTTTTTTTGTCCGCACCTTCGATTTTTTGATTCGCGATTACTTTTTTGCTGCTGAGAAGTTCTTTGTAATTTCGTCCCAGTTGACTACGTTCCACCAGGCTTCGATGTATTCGGGGCGGCGATTTTGATACTTCAAGTAGTAGGCGTGCTCCCAGACATCGAGGCCCATTACCGGGTTGCCGCCGTTCATCAGCGGACTGTCTTGATTGGGCGTGGATTCGAGAGTCAGCTTGCCGTCCTTGAAGAACAGCCAGGCCCAGCCAGAGCCGAAACGCGTTGTGGCGGCCTGATTGAATTTGGTTTTGAAATCGGCGAAGCTGCCGAAGACGGATTTGATGGCGTCGCCGAGCTCGCCCTTGGGTTCTCCGCCTCCGCCCTTTTTCATAATTTTCCAGAACATGGAGTGATTGGCGTGGCCACCGCCGTTATTGCGCACCGCGGTGCGGATATTTTCCGGGACCTTGTCAATTTGGGAGATCAACTGTTCGACGGTGAGTTTTTGGAGATCGGCGTGGCCTTCGACAGCTTTGTTGAGGTTTGTGACGTAGGCGCCGTGATGCTTGTCGTGGTGAATTTCCATGGTCTTCGCGTCGATGTAGGGTTCAAGGGCGTCGAACGCATAGGGAAGGGGCGGCACAACAAAGGCGGTTTGCGTCGCCGCGCCCGAACTTGTCGCTTGGCTCATTTTTCCTCCTAAGATTTCAGTCCTGCCCCATAATTATACCGCGCGCGCTGCTGGATGGCGCAGTGGCTGTGGAAAATCCCCGGCGAGGGATTCAGGGGAGAGAGAATGCCGACGACAAGTCACGTCGAGAAACATTTCACGACGGTGGCCGCGGTGCGAGATGTTGTGATTGGGATGGCGGATGGGCTGACCGTTCCGTTTGCGCTGGCTGCCGGATTGACGGGAGCGGTGGCTGCTACGGCTACCGGAATCGTCGTGACCGCGGGGCTGGCGGAGATTGCCGCCGGATCGATCGCCATGGGGCTGGGCGGCTATCTCGCAGCGAAGACGGATTCGGAACACTACGAATCGGAGAAGTTGCGGGAGTATCGCGAGATTGAGGAAATTCCCGACCAGGAAGAGCTCGAGATCGTGAAGGTGTTTCGCGATTACGGGCTGACTGATGAACAGCTCAAGCCTGTGGTGCAGGTGATTCGATCGAACAACGATCGCTGGGTGGATTTCATGATGCGCTTTGAGCTTGGATTGGAGAAGCCGGATCCGGCGCGAGCAGGGCGCAGTGCGGGAACCATTGCGGCTTCGTATATCGTGGGTGGCTTGGTCCCACTTACGCCTTACATGCTTATTCATAATGTCGTGAACGCGCTGTGGGTTTCCGTCGGTGTCACGCTGGTGGCGCTGTTTGCGTTTGGTGCGTTCAAAGGACAGTTCACCGGCGTCAAGCCGTGGAAAGCTGGATCGCAAACGGTGCTGGTGGGCGGATTGGCCGCAGGCGCGGCATTCGGGCTGGCGAATCTGGCGAAATTAATCAGTTGAAGCCAACCCATCCGACTGTGCATTTTGTAGCGCCGGCCTTTCAGGCCTGCGCGTTTCAAATCATCGATATAGCCTTTATTGATCGCGGCGGAGGGCGTTACGCCGCGGGCGTAGCCCTTCGAATCTCAGGGTAAACAAGCCCCGCCCCTACGACCGAGATTTCCGCCGTTCCGGCCCGATGGCAACGTTTCAGATGGACGTGACGGGATGCGCTCTATTCCTGCTTCGCCGGTTCGGTCCCTAAATCGCCGAACGGCCAGATGTGAAACGCTTTGAGCATGCCATCCTGTTTTTTGTCAATCAGCATGCGCGCTGTTTTTTCGGCGGGCCAGGGGCTGGCGAGGCGATCGGCGCGGTCGGCAATCCAGAAAGATGTCAAAGCCATGACGGCCGTGTCGCGCGAAAGAATGTCGGGCTTCACTTTGTCGTAGGTATCCACGGCTGAGTGATGCGTGTATTTGTAATCGGGTGAGTCCTGGTCGAGATTGATTCCGGGTAGGCCCGCGAGCGAGAACGGCCCGGTGTCGGTTCCAAATTCGAGATTGTCGTCCACAGAAATGTTTCCGAAGGCCTGCAGAGTCTTCGCGAAATCGTTGACTGCTGGGATCAGGTCCGCGCGGCCGCCCAAATTCATAGCCACGACCGGGCCTTGCCCGTTATCCAGAATTACGGCGGCGACATGATTCGCCATTTCGGCTCGGTGCATTTTGGTGTAGGCGAGCGAGCCTAGAAGTCCCTCTTCCTCGCCGGTGAAAAGTACAAAGCGCAAAGTGCGGCGCGGCTTTAAGCCGGATTTCACGATAGCCTCGGCGGCGCCAAGAGTTGTCGTCACGCCCATGCCATTGTCCGTCGTGCCTTCGGCGAGATCCCAGGAATCGAGATGGCCTCCGACGACGACAATTTCTTCCGGATGTTCAGTGCCACGAATTTCGCCGACGACATTGGCTGAATCCACCGGGCCGGACGTAATGCGATTCTGAACGTTGATGCGAATGCGCACGCTTTTGCCGCGATCGAGGAAGCGCTCGATTTGCTCTTGATCCTCGGTCGCGATGCTGACGACTGGAATGTCATAGTAAGTGTCGAAGCCGAGCACGCCGGTGTGTGTGAGATTCATACCTTCCGATTTCGAGCCGCCCTGGCCGCCGATGATGGCCACGGCGTGTGCGGCATACGCATCTTTCAGGAACGGTCCAAACCGGGCGAACATTCCGCGGCGATCGGGCGGCGGTTCGCCCTTGTGCACGACGAGAATCACTTTGCCGGCCCAATTCGCGGAATTGTTCTTCATCTCGTCGGCGAGCTGAAACATGTTCACCGTGACGATATCCGCATCGACTCCGCCTTCAGCGGTGGAACCAACCCAGCCGAGCGAATCGATGGTCATGCGATGGTGCGCGGGAGCGATCATTTCGGCGCTGGCCGAAACGCGCGTCCAGCCGCGCGACATCTGCCAGGATTCGGTGTGCACATTTTCGAGGCCCATCGATTTCATTTTTTCGGCGCCCCAGGCGATGGCTTGCGCCGCTTGCGGAGTGCCGGTGACGCGGCCGCCGACGTCGTCACTGAGTTCTTCGAGGTATTGATACGGCTTGCCGTCCATCATGGCTTCGCCAGCGATGGCGGCGAGCTTCTGATCGAGAGGGACACCTGCGGGTGCGCCATCATGATTGGGCGCGGCATGCGCGGGCGCGGTAGAAAACAAAATCAGCAGCACAATCGACAGAAAGAAAGCTGGTCTTCGTATCATTCTGAAATCTCCTTAGTAAGAGACAGGAATGTGCTGCTATTTCCTTCTCGGCCGCGGTGAACACCTGCTTCTTGCCAGCGTGTGCGTGCGTAATATAATTGTATTAGACGCAGATGATTGAAAATGTTTACCATATTCGTGCTGCTCACCCAACGAGCAGTGTTGCGTCTGCATCTAATGTAGTGCGATGTCGGACCTCCGTCTGACAGCCGCGGAACACGGGGACGGGACAGCCAGAACGAACCCCTAAAACATCTCGGAATGGCAATTTCTAAGGGCTGATCAGCCCATTCGATGTGAATAAAGGAGAAGAGACAGATGAGTGGGAAAGTAATCGGAATCCGCCGCTGGGTCGCGGTAACGGCGCTGACCTTGACCCTGGTGGCGGGGGGAATTTTCGGCGTGTGGGCCACCAATTGGTCGGGCCACACGGTGTTGGGCGCCGCGAAAGTTGCCTTGAAGATGGCGGGAAATCCGAATCCGGTGAGTCTCGGATCGTTCTCCAATGGATTTGCCGCGATCGTGAAGCCTGCGCTGCCGGCCGTGGTGGGGATTTCATCGTCGAAAGTGGTGAAGGCTCCCGCCGGGCAGATGCAGCCGTTTCTGAATGATCCCTTCTTCCGCCAATTTTTTGGCGATCAATTCGGCGATCAAAATCAGAATCAAAATCGCCGGCCGCGAACACAGCGGGAAGAGAGCCTCGGCTCCGGAGTGGTCGTTACCGGCGATGGCTACATTTTGACGAACAATCACGTGGTGGACGGCGCGACCGATATCAAGGTCACGCTCAACGACCGCCGCGAGTTCGAGGCTAAGGTCGTTGGCACGGATCCCAACACGGACATAGCCGTGCTGAAGATTGATGCCACGAATTTGCCTTCTCTTACGGTAGGCGATTCATCGAAGGTGGATGTCGGCGACGTGGTTTTCGCCATCGGCGATCCTTTCGGCATCGGCGAGACGGCCACGATGGGAATCGTTAGCGCCAAGAACCGCGGCCTGGGCAGCGCGATTGAGGATTACGAGGACTTCATCCAAACCGACGCGGCCATCAACCACGGGAATTCCGGTGGAGCGCTGATCGACCTGCACGGAAACCTGATCGGCATCAACACTGCGATTCTTCCCGGCAACGGCGGCGGAAACCAGGGCATCGGCTTCGCGATTCCGATCAACATGGCGCATAACGTGATGGATCAGCTCATCGCCCATGGCAAAGTGATCCGCGGTTATCTCGGTATTCACATCGAGAGTCTGACTCCGGCGTTGGCCAGGTCGTTTGGGTTGCAAACCTCCAACGGCGCGCTGGTCGGCGATGTGAGTGCCGACGGCCCCTCGGCGAAGTCCGGATTGAAACGCGGCGACGTGATCACGGCCCTGAACGGAGAAAAAATTCAGGATTCCAATGATCTGCGGCTGCGCATTTCGCAGACGGCTCCGGGCACCAACGTAAAGCTCGACGTTCTGCGCGACGGCCAGCAGAAGGAATTCAACGTCACGCTCGGCGAACTGCACGAAAAGGAAGAGAAGGCTCCGGCAACGGAGAATTCCGGTTCGACGCTCGACGGAGTTCAAGTCGAAGCGCTCACCCCGGATATTGCCGAACAGCTGCAACTTCCGGCTAGCGTCCGCGGAGTCGTAGTGGACAGCGTCGATCCCTCCAGCACGGCAGCGGAAGCCGGCCTGAATCGCGGCGACGTGATTCAGGAAGTCAACCACAAGCCAGTCACCAGCGTCAGCGAGTACGAGCACGCCATTCAGTCTTCGGCCAAGGGGCCGGTGCTCTTGCTTGTGAACAACGGGGGTTTTACAAGGTACGTGGCGATTGATAATCGCTGAATTCTAACCCAGCCACAGATACGCGGGAGGCAGGCATGGCTTACGTGGCCGTGCCTGCCTCTATTCCGCGCTACGCCCCGGCCGCAATTTTTGCCAGCAGACCCTGGAAGTCGAAGTAGCATCTAAGTTGGCGAGGCATTTGCAGGTGTCCCCGCAGGCGTCTCAAGACGCGAAACTCCAATTGCTGAGCGGTGTTTACTTCATTTAGGGTGGTCTTTTTTCGTGAGAACCGGCATTAAGGACAGAAACAGAACAGGTTATGCTTTCAACACGACTCGGGCTAGAATAGTACTTTGGTCCTATTTCGCCCAGCCAGCTGACTAGTACTTAATGGGTGTTCGCGGGAGTACTGCGCGTTTATCTCACTCTGGGAACTATCGGAGACAGTCATGGCTACTCGGGTACTTTTTTCACCTTTGCCGGACGGCGAATCCCGGCTGCGCTTTCTTGGCGCCGGATTTGGGTTGGAATGCATAGGGATCATCCTGTTGGTGGGAATCCCGTTGCTGATGCCCCAGAAGCTGGAAATGGTCCGCCAGCATTGGATTACTCCCATTGAGGCGCCTCCGATTGTGCCCTGGAAGCCGCAGCCACCCCCGAAGGCTTTTAAGCCGGAACCAGTCAAGAAGCCGTTGGTGGTGAAAGAGATTCCTCCGGAGCCGGTTGTGGCTCCGAAGCCAAAGATCATGACTCCGGTGTTCTCCGCTCCCGTGGCGAAGCCAAAAACGGCAAAGAGGGACACTCCCAATCCGGACGCTCCGGGACTCAAGGATATTTTTGTCGAGAAAAAGCCCACGTCGCTCGGCAGCTCTGCGATTCCGACAATTCAGAAACCGCGTGAGCAAGTGCAGACCGGCGGTTTTGGTGATCCTAATGGCGTTCCGGCAAACCCGAACAGCCATGGATCGCCAAATATCGCCACGCTCGGCTCGTACGATCTGCCGCCGGGCCCGGGCTACGGCAATGGAACGGGCGGAGCGAAGGGCGCAAAAGGTGTTGTGGCCAGCGCCGGCTTCGGCAATGGCACAGCGGCGGGCAGCCCCAATGGCGGCGGTCGCGCAGGAGCGGTACAGACAGGCGCCTTCGGCGCGCAGAATGTGGCCGCACCTACAGCGCCCAAAGCGGTTGCAGTCGCAGCGCATTCCGAGCCCATCGAAATCGTTTCCAAGCCGCGCCCCACCTACACCAAAGAGGCGCGCGACAAAAAAATCGAAGGCGATGTAGTCGTACAGGTTGTATTTACGGCATCAGGCCAGGTACAAGTGCAACGCGTGGTGCGCGGTTTGGGTTATGGTTTAGATGAAGCAGCCGAAGCCGCGGCCCGCCAGATTCAGTTCAAACCGGCTCGCCAGGATGGGCAGCCGGTGGATTTCGCCGGGCTCGTGCATATCACGTTTGAACTGGCGTACTAGCGCGACCGGACCTGCACTCAATCGAGATTTCGCGTAGGGGGGATTTTCCAATGCGCACGTGGAAGAAGTATTTTCTACTGGCGGCGACAATCGCCGCGGTTCCCGGATTGACGAGCGCGCAGCAAGCGGGCTCCGCTGCTGACCAGGTGGTGGATCGCATCACCACCCGCGAGCATCAGGAAGTTGCCACCATCCGGCAGTACACCCCGCTGATCGAGACTTACATTCAGGATATGAAGCCCGATCGGGATATGGGCGCGGTGCCGGTCAAGGACCACTACTTCTTGGGGCTGGCAGATTTCTCCAAAGGCATTGTGGACCGCTCTCTTCTCGACAAGCCCAAGGGCGTGAAGGGCAAGTTGAATCCCGCCGGCCCGCTCAATCACCTATTTTCGTCGGAGTACGTTCCTGAAGGCTTCTTGCAAATGGTATTCGTGGACACCAACGGATTCGATCGCTCGCACTATGCGTTTGAATACGTGCGGCGCGAATTCCTCGGCGAAGTGCGCTGTTTGGTGTTTGATGTGACCCCGCTGAAAAATTCCGGCAAGGGGCGCTTCAAGGGCCGCATTTGGGCGGACGATCAAGACTACACGATTGTGCGTTTCAATGGCGTGTACACGCCGGTTGCCAGCTTTGGCGGATTTAATCTCCACTTTGATTCCTGGCGCACGAACATGCAGGCCGGAGTTTGGCTTCCCGCTTATATCTTCAGCCAGGAATCGAACCTCAAAGACGCGATGGGCGGCGAAGTGCGCTTCAAATCGCAGAGCCGCTTGTGGGGCTACGCGTTGCGTGGCATGACGCGCGAATCGGAGTTTGCCGAACTCACCGTGGAAGCTCCCGGCGCGATTCAGGACCAGGCTGCCGCGAGCCAGGATCCGTCGCCTGTGGAAGCCGAGCGGCAGTGGCAGCATGAGGCGGAAGACAACGTTCTCGAGCGGCTGCAGCGCTCCGGCTTGATTGCGCCTCCGGGCGAAGTGGACAAGATCCTCTCGACCGTGGTGAACAACATCGAAGTCACGAACAACCTCGATATTCAGCCGGAAATCCGCTGCCGCGTGCTGCTGACTTCTACTTTTGAATCATTTTCCATCGGCCACACGCTGGTGCTGAGCCGCGGCTTGCTCGACGTGCTGCCCGACGAAGCCAGCCTGGCCACCATGCTGGCCGAACAAATGGGAGCGATCATCGTTACCAAGCCCCAGACCGATCAGTGGGGCTTCAACGACCTGACCAACATTACCACCACCGAAATCATGGCGCGCCTTTCCTTCCGCGATACTCCGCATGACATGGACCTCGCGAATGCCAAGGCCGTCGAGCTGCTTAAGAATTCGCCCTACAAGGACAAGCTGGGCACTGCAGGCTTGTTCTTGAAGCAGCTGCAGAACGAATCGCATGCGCTGCCGTCGCTCATCAACCCCAAGCTCGGCAATAGCGTTTACATCTCGGACGAACTGATCAAGACCGCGCCGCAACTTGACGCCTCGAAGCTCGATCAGATCCCGGCGCTGCAGCTTGGCTCTCGCGTCAAACTCGATCCCTGGACCGATAAGGTTGAAATGACCAAGGGTAAAGCCGTGGCCTTGATTTCGGCGCGCGAGAAGATGCCTTTCGAGGTCACTCCTTTCCTCCCGTTCCTGACTTTCTACCAGAAACCTGGCGCCGGTACGATGGCAACTCCGGCCAAGCCGGACGTAGCCAAGACGCAGGTGGATTTGCCGCAACCTCCTGCCGACGCGCCGCAGCAATCGCAGCCACAACCGCAACAACAGCAGTAAGGCACATTAGAATTAGAGATTTTAACTCCGGCGGCGGGCGACGGCCTGCCGCCGGATTTTTTTGTTCTGACGCCGGATTGCCCGAAGTCCTTTCCAATTGCAGCAATAATGAGGGAAACTTCGAGCGGCATGCCCCACGATTCGCTGGCCAGTTACTTTCATCCGAGCGTTCGCCCCGCGCGGGAGATCTCCGTCTCCTGGCAGCAGGGCTACCGCATGGAGCGCTGGACGTGGGGCAAACTCTCGGGCGTGGCCGCGCAGTTCGCCCGCGAGCTCGAGGTTCGCGGCATCGTGCGCGGCGACCGCGTATTTCTGTGGGGCTCGAATACTGCGGATTGGCTGGCGGTTTTCATCGGTTGCCTGTTGCGCGGGGCCGTGGTCGTGCCCATGGACGCGATCGCCACGCCGGAATTTGCCCGCCGCGTGGTCGCCGAATCCGCGCCGAAACTGGCGGTGATCTCGCGCAAATTGCCGGATGTGGGGGTCGCTGGCATGGTCCTCGAGGAACTTGTGCAAGCTGTCAGCTCGCGGCCGGTGGGGCCGTATGATTCGTCCGGCCTGAAGCGCAGCGACGCTCTCGAAATCGTCTTTACCTCGGGCACCACTGCCGAGCCGCGCGGCGTGGTGCTCACGCATGGCAACGCCCTCGCGAATCTGGAGCCCATCGAGCGCGAGATCGCGCGCTACAGAAAATATGAGCGGTTCTTTCATCCGATCCGGTTTTTGAACTTGTTGCCGCTGAGCCACGTCTTCGGCCAAATGCTCGGAGTCTTCATCCCGCAGATTCTCGGCGGCACGACGATCTTTCTCGATTCGCTGCGCCCCGGCGACGTCGCCACTGCGATTCGCCGCGAGCGCGTCTCGGTCCTCGTTACCGTGCCACGACTGATCGAATCGCTGCGCGACAAGCTCGAGCGAGATCTGGAGGCCGAGGGCAAGACCGAGAAATTTCGCCGCGATTTCCAGCACGCGGATGGCGAGAAATTCTTGCGGCGCTGGTGGCGTTTCCGCCGCATTCACTCGCGCTTTGGTCAGAAATTTTGGGCATTGATCTCTGGAGGCGCTGCGTTGCCCGCTGAAGCGGAGAAATTCTGGAGCCGGCTCGGCTACGCCGTCGTTCAGGGATACGGGCTCACGGAAACTACTTCTCTGGTCAGCTTGAACCACCCGTTCCATGTCGGGCGAGGCTCGATTGGAAAGGCCATGCCGGGAATTGAGGTCAAACTGGACGCCAGCGGCGAAATTCTGGTCCGCGGAGAAAATGTCGCGGCCGGATATTGGAAAGCGGGGAGCCCGGAAATTGCGATGGAAGCAGATGGCTGGCTGCGTACCGGGGATCTCGGAGAGAAAGATGCCGAAGGGAACCTGTATTTCCGCGGGCGCAAGAAGAATGTAATCGTCACGCGCGAGGGCATGAATGTCTTTCCGGAGGATCTGGAAGGCAAGCTGCGCGAAGATGCCCGAGTCCGCGATTGCGTGGTGCTGGGCATTGATCTCAGCGGCAGCGGTAACGACGAACCGTGCGCCGTGCTGCTTCTGCGCGATCAATCGGGCGATGTGGCCACAGCCGCCGATTCAATCGTGCGCCGCGCCAACGAATCGCTGGCTTCCTATCAGCAAATACGGCGTCACTTTGTCTGGAGGGATCAGGATTTTCCGCGGACGCCGACGCAAAAGCCGCTGCTGCCGCAAATTCGCCAAGGGGTTTTGGAAGCATTCGCTGCGCCTGCATCGGCCTCGACAAAAACCATGCCCGCTGCCGGCGTCGGGCGCGCTCACATCGCTCGTCGCGCGCCTGACCAATCGCCCCGCGGCGAGCCTGTCGGATTCTTCCAACCTCGCGACCGATCTGAATCTGAGTTCCGTGGACCGCGTCGAACTGCTGAGCGAGATCGAAGAGCGCTACCAGGTGGATTTGAACGAGACGCGCTTTACGGATGCCGCGACACTGGGCGATCTTGGAGCGTTTGCTGAAGGAGCCGCCGCCGCGCGGCACCGAATTCGTTTATCCCCGATGGGTGAATCGCTGGCCGGTGCCGTGGATTCGCATTTTCATCTACTACCTGCTGACATGGCCGGCAACGATGATACTGGCGTATCCCAAAATTCGCGGGCGCGAGCAATTGCGCGGCGTTCGTGGGCCCATTCTCGTCGCGTGCAATCATGTGACCTACCTTGATGTCGGCTTTGTTCACAAAGCACTGCCGCCGCGCTTGCGGCACCACTTGGCTACGGCCATGGATGGAGAAAACCTTGCGGCGATGCGCCGCCCGCCGAAGCAAGCGGGACTGCTTCATTCGCTGCTTGATCCGGTGAAGTATTTCTTCGTTGTCTCGCTATTTAATGTGTTCCCGCTGCCGCGCCGTTCGGGCTATCGCGAGAGCTTTGCGTATGCCGGCGAATTGACCGACCGCGGCGAGAGTATCCTGATTTTTCCCGAGGGCGAGCTCACTCCGGACGGAAGCATTCACACGTTCCGGCCCGGGATTGGACTGCTTGCCACGAAGCTCGACGTCCCGGTAGTGCCGGTGCGAATTGATGGATTGTACGCCGTGCGCATGGCAGATAAGAGCCACGCGCGGCCGGGCACCGTACGCGTTTCAATTGGCGCGCCGATGCGCTTCGATGGTAGCGCCAACGCCGACGAAGTGACGCGAGAGATCGAACAGCGCGTGCGCGCCCTTGCGTGGGAATGAGCTTCAGCTTGAGGTGGGCAGTCGCAGGCATGCGGCAACGCCGTGGCCGCCCTTCACATTCTCCAGCGTCAAGGCTGCCACGATGCGCTTCGGCAATTTGTCGGCAGAGCACCAGGCCGATGCCCGAGCCGCCCTGCTTCGTGGTAAAGAATGGAACGAAGAGATTCGCCGGATTTGGAATGCCCGGACCTTCGTCCACAACGCGAACTTCCAAATAGCCGTCCGAAGCTTCCCAACCGACGCTTACGCCGCCTCCGGTTTCCAGCGACGCTTCCACCGCATTGTGGACGAGATTGATGAGAAGTTGATCGAGCTGGTCGGGGTCCGCCTGGATTTTCAGATCCGGTCCCGGCGTGACGTTTACTTTCATTCTCGGTTCGAGTCCGACGACGCGGCGAACCCACGCAGTAACTTCCATCGGCTGCAGCACCGGTGCCGGCAGCTTGGCAAGGCGCGCGTAAGCATTCATGAAACGCGCCAGGCTATCGGAGCGCGCAGCGATCACCGCGAGGCCCCGCTGCATATCCTCTTCCCAGTCCGCGGCCCGCTGCGGCCGCTTCGCCAGAGTGAGGAGGTTTTCCGCCACCGACTTGATCGGTGCGAGTGAGTTGTTCAACTCGTGCCCGAGCACTCGAATCAATCGCTGCCAAGCCTGACGCTCTTCCTCGCGCAAAGCGCGACTCACGTCGGAGATGACGAGCAACTGATGCGGCAGGCCGCCCTCGCGGAACACGCCGTGGCGAATTTCCCACCGCCCCGCTTTTCCGGGGAACACAACGGACGCAATTTGCGGCCCGTCCGCCTTGAGGCAACCGGCGAGTCCCAACTCGCTCGCGGTGCGACCCGCCATGCGCACCGCCGGTTGATCGAGCAGGCGTTCACCGGCGCGATTGACGAGGCGCAGGCGGTCCGTGCCGTCGAACGCGAATACGGCGACGTCGATCTCTTCCATCACTTTGCGCAGCAGGGTCGTAGCTTCGAGAGCTCCGAGCCGCTGCTGGCGCAACGTCTCGCCGAGCGCGTTCACTTCGCGCAGGACTTCGCCAAGAACATCGTCACGGCTGGCGCCGCGCGCGCGGATCGAGAAATCACCTTCGCGCAGCGCGGCCAGCAGATTCGAAAGCGTGCGCATCGGAAAGGCGACGCGCTGCTCGGCACTGAAGGCAAAGCTCAGCCACGCGATGACGATAATCACCGTCAGCGTCCATTGTTCTTTGGGAGAGAAATTGCCGAACCACAGCAGCAGCAGAGCGACGAGCGTACTCACGCCGCCCGCCGAGAGGGCCAGCAGGAGGATACGCCGCTCGTATGGAAGAGGCTTCAAAGGCTGTATTTTTGCAGGCGGCGATAGAGAGCGCTGCGGCTAAGGCCCAAAGCCTTGCTCGCGTGACTCACGTTGCCGCCATAACGCGCGAGCGCTTTTTGAATCAGCACTTTTTCGACTTCTTCGAGGCCCATATCGTCGAGGCGCAGGGAAGTTTCGCGGGCCGGGCGCAGGCCAAGGTCGCTGGCGCGCACCGAATCTCCTTCGGCGAGCAGGACCGCGCGCTCGATCGAATGATCCAGTTCTCGCACGTTGCCAGGCCACGGATGATCAAGGAGGAGCTGCAGTGCCACAGGCTCGAATCCGGTCAGATTTTTGCGATATCGCTGCGCGGACTGGCGCAGGAAGTGCAGCGCGAGCAGCGAAATGTCTTCCTTTCTCTCGCGCAGAGCGGGCAGGTGAATTTCGATGGTGTTGAGGCGGAAGAGCAGGTCCTCGCGAAAGCGTCCGGCCTGAACTTCCGTGGAAATATCGGCGTTCGTGGCTGAAAGGATGCGCACATCCACGCGTCGGGTGGCGGAAGAGCCGACGCGTTCGAATTCGCCCGTTTCGAGGGCGCGCAGCAACTTGGCTTGCAGATTCATCGGCACGTTGGCGATTTCATCGAGGAAGAGCGTGCTGCTGTCGGCGAGTTCGAATCTTCCCACGCGATCTACCTTTGCGTCGGTGAATGCGCCCTTCACGTGGCCGAAAAGCTCGGTTTCGAAGACGCCCTCCGGCAATCCGCCGGCGTTGACGGTAACGAGCGGACGGCCTGAGCGCGGCGAAAGAGCATGTAGCGTGCGCGCGACAACGTCTTTGCCCGTGCCATGCTCGCCGGTGATCAGCACGTTCGCGTCGGAAGGACCGACGCGCGCGATGAGATCCATCACCGGGCGCATGGCAGGCGATTCGGCAATCATTGCCGGGCGGCCTTCGGCGCGTAGCAGGCGATTTTCCGCCTCGAGGCGTTGGCTGCGTTTCAGCGCTTGAGACAACTCGATCTGCGTCTTCAGAATGGCCAGCAGCCGCGCATTCTCCCAGGGCTTCTGAATGAAATCCTTGGCGCCGCGACGCATCGCTTCGACTGCCAATTCCAGGCTGCCCCAGGCCGTCATCACGATGATGGGCACGGTGCTGTCTTTCGCGCGGACGCTGGAAAGCAGATCAAGTCCCTCCTGTCCGGAAGTTGTGTCGCGCGCATAGTTAAGATCGATGAGCAGGGCATCGAACTCACGGGTTTCGAGCGCCGCCAGCACCGCAGCGGGAGACGCGGCCGTCTCGGTGTCAATGCCTTCCGTCTTCAGCAGCAGGCGCAGAGCTTCGCGTACATCGGCCTGATCGTCTGCGACGAGAACTCGGATGCGGTTGTTTTGGGTATGAAACATGGCTGATCTGTTTTCCCGATAGATTCGATTTTGCCCGGCGTCTTCCCGGGTCTCCGCACTGGAAGTCATTGGTACCTCAACGCCGTCATGGGATCGACACGCGTGGCACGGCGCGCTGGCACGTAACAGGCTACGAGTGCAACGGCGACCAGCAGCGCCACTACGCCTGACAGCGTGAGCGGGTCCCAGGCTTTTACTCCATAAAGGTCGCTCGCAATCCATCGCGCCGCCACGATGCTCGCTGCCCCTCCGATCAACGAGCCCAGCAGCGTCAGGCGCAGTCCCTCGCGCACCACGAGACGCAGCACATCGCGCGGCTGCGCGCCCAGCGCCATACGTATTCCGATTTCGTGCACGCGCTGCGCTACGCCGTAGGACATCACGCCGTAAATTCCGACCGCGGCTAGAAAAGTGGCAAGCCCCGCGAAGACACCGAGAAGCACCATAGCGAGCCGCCGCTGCGAAGTTGCCGCGTCTAGGAATTCCTCTATGGTCAGCACTTCGCCGACCGCTTGGCTTTTATCCACCGAGAGCACCGCGCTGCGCATTGCAGAGGTTATCGCGGCGGGATCATCCGAGCGCGTTATCAAACGCATCAACCGCGACGGATTCTGTAGATACGGCACATAGATTTCGCCGGGCCTCTTGTCACCCAGCTCCCATTCCCGAATGTTTCCCACGATCCCGACGATCGTGAGCCAGGCTTCGCGCGGCTCAGGTCTCCAGGGCGTCTTCGTCGCATCGAAATGAACCCGGATTTGCTTCCCGACAGGATCCTCGTCCGGCCAGTATTGATGCGCGAGCGCCTCGTTGATTACAGCGACACCGGCAGCATCGGGCCCGTCGGTCGGTGCCAACTCGCGGCCTTCCTTAAGTCGCATCCCGAGCGTATGGAAGAAATTTGAATCGCAGACGACATACTGGGACGTAAATTCTTCGCCGGCTCGAGGCTCCGCCCGTCCTTCGATGTCAAAATCCACAAAATCCCGCCAACCGCTTAGCGGAACGAAATTGGCAGCACTAGCATCCCGGACGCCGGGAATCGTGGACATGCGCGAAATGACATCCCGATAGAAATTCACCACACGCGTAATTTCGGGATACCTCGATTCCGGTAGCCAGACCTGCATCGTCTGAACGCCCTCAGCGTGAATTCCCAAATCTTCGTTCATAAGTTTCGCGAAGCTGCGAATCAACAAGCCCGCACCCACAAGCAGCACCAGCGAAATCGCCATTTCCGCCACCACCAGTCCCGCGCGAACCGCCCGCCCTCCACGTCCGCCCGTCGTTCCGCGCCCGGTCTCTTTGAGGGTCTCTCCCAGAGCCGATTGCGAAACTTGCATCGCGGGCACAAGCCCGAAAATGATTCCGGTGCTGAACGAGATCAGCAACGTGAATCCAAGGACCTTGCCATCCAGTCCGATCCAGTTCGCGTGTGGAACTTCGTTCGGCGTTCCCGGCGCCGGCAGGATCGCCCGAATGAGGTGCATTCCGCCGTAAGCGATCAGCAACCCGAGCGCTCCGCCGATAAGCGCAAGCATCACGCTTTCAGTCAAGAGCTGCCGAATCAGCCGAAACCGCCGCGCGCCAAGGGCCGTGCGCAAGGCAATCTCCTTCTCCCGCGTCGCAGCGCGCGCTATCAACAGATTCGCCACATTCGCGCAGCCAATCAGAAGCACGCAGCCCACCGCTCCGAGTAAAAGTTGCAATTGCGGACCCAGCCCGACGGTCAAATCGTCATGCATGCTTACGACGCGCACGCTGTCTTTCGGGTCTCGTAAGCTGCCTTCCTTCTTCATATTTTCAAAAAGTGTCTTCATGGCTGCATCGGCACGTTCGATCGAGATGCCGGCCTTCAGCCTGCCCAGAACGATGTAAGTATGATCCGTGTAATTGGCTTGCCCCCGGTCAAACGCCACCGGCATCCACAAGTCGTTGTCCCGGCTCAGGCCCAGCGGCGAAAACCTGGGCGGCAGAATCCCCACTACCGTGTAGGGCTGTTCGTCGATCGTAATCGGGCGCCCCACCAAAGACGCATCTCCGCCGAATTGCCGCTGCCAAAGTGCGTAGCTGAGAATCACTACGTGCTCGTGTCCTGGGATTTCCTCATCCTCGACAAAATCGCGCCCAAGCATCGGTCTTACCCCGAATACGCGGAAGATATCCACGGACGTCTTCACGCCGTAAAGTTGCTCCGGCCCGTCGTTGCCCTGCACGGTGTATGTCCATTTTCTCCAGACTGTGAGTTTGTCGAAGACACCCGATCTTTCGCGCCAATCCAGAAAATCGCCGCCCGCGGAGCCACCGCGCTGCACTCCCCGGACCGCCGAAGTCTCCCAAACGATCACCAGCCGGTCGGGATTTGGAAACGGCAGTGGGCGAAGCAGAACCGCATTCACGACGCTGAATACCGCGGAGTTGGCGCCGATTCCGAGCGCCAGCGTCAACACGGCCACGACCGTGAATCCACGGCTCTTCGTCAGCATGCGCGCGCCGAAACGGATATCCTGCCACAGCGTTACCAACTGCGAATCCTCCGAGAGGGTTGAGAGCCTTCGATTGTAATCTTACTGCTCGATAATGGCTTTCGCTTTTCGTCACGGCGATGGCCAGCCATGTTCCGACATTTAGGGCTGCCTGCGGGATTGTTTGCCGTGCGCTCATTGGCCTTGGCCGGCGCGAGTGCGCTTGCGGGCAACGGAACGTATTCGTTGACGCCGGGGGGTGCGCGGATTTTTCAGGCCTGTGGTGAGTTTGTTGCGAACCTCCCGGCGCACCAGGGCCGGAAGCGCGTCTCCCCGTTCGGTTACGTAACGCTGCACAGCGCGGGGTTCGACTTTCCCCAGAACACGCAGCGCCCACGACAGCGCTTTCACCACCATCGGGTCGCGGTCGCTTTCGAGCATGCGACAGACTGCCAGCGTCCGGCGAACATCGCCTCGCCCTCCCCACGATTTGCTGTTCAGCGGAACCGTGGCGACCAAGGCGGCGCGCCGCCACCAGCGATCGTTCGAGCGTGCCCATTTGTGAATCACTGCGTCAGCCACCTGCCGCCCCTGCCAGACCGGCCCGGCGAGATATATGCCGAACGTGTCCGTCTGATCCCAGCTGCTGATACCACGTCCCAATTCTTCGAGGTCTTTAGCGCTCAACTGCGAGAGCGCCGCTTTGTGATGGTGAACCAGCTCGTAGGCCACGAAGCGATATACACCGCTCGGCGTTTCGAGCAGCTTTGCGGCAATGGCGCATCACTTCGCTCGGCGGAGCGGACTTCAGCTGCTTCGAAAATTCGCGGCGCATCGCGCGAATTTCGTGTGTCGGCCGGCCCGCGAGTTGACGCAGGCGATCGATGAGTCTCGTCGCCAACGGTCCCGATTCGATTCCGGCATAGAGCCTATGCTTCGTTCGCCGTCTTACGGCGGCGCTGCCCTGAAAGGACAGCGCTAAAAAACACCGTCTCGCTCAGGAATTCCACATCACGCGCGGAATTTCGGCGCGACGCGATTTCCAGGTTCTCGCTCTGGAAAATGCGCGGCGTGACATCCACCAGTCGCGGGAAAATGTTGTACACGGAGAGCGCGGTCCACGGTTTGCCGTCGCGCGTCGCATAGCCGCGGCGATTCAGTTCCTCGGCCATCCGCGTGAGCGAGCGGTCCTGAACGACGAGTTCCATCATGGTGAAAAGAATCCGCATTTCATCGGGATTCTCTTCGAGATGGCCGCAATCCGGAGCGATGCACAGACCATAGGGCACATCTTCGACTCGCGGCGCGGTCTCTTCCGCCGCTACTTCGCGTTCCCATTCCACCGCGCGCGGCTTCCATCCGTTATCCAGCATTTCGCGGACGTGCGCCGCATCCAACTCGCCCTTCACGATTTCCCGAAGATATTCGTTCCGCGACATGACTCCTCCTCGAGTGAATTCGCCCCGTCGATCAAGCCGTGCCGGCTCCTGCTTTGGTCTGCGCGTCCACGATCCAGCCGTCGGCCAGCTGGATGATTCTGTTTCCGTAGGCGGCCCAGGCTTCGTTGTGCGTCACTTGAATAATTGTCGTGCCCGCATCGTTCAGGCCCTTAAGCAGGTCCATGATCATTTTTCCCTGGCTGGAGTGCAGGCTGCCGGTCGGCTCGTCCGCAAGAATCAGCTTCGGATTGCCGATCACCGCGCGCGCAACGGCCACAAGCTGCTGCTGCCCGCCGGAGAGTTGATTGGGAAACAGCGCTTTCTTGCCGACAATCTGGAAGCGGTCGAGGATGTCGGCCACCATCGCGTCGCGTTCGGATTTCTTGATGTCGCGATAGGAGAGCGGAAGATCGAGGTTCTCGGCAACGGTAAGATTATCGAGCAAGTGATACTGCTGAAATACGAAGCCGATGTATTTCTTGTGCAGCTCGACGCGATGGCGGTTATCGAGTTTGTGGACCGCGTTTTCGAGCAGATAGTATTCGCCCTTCCACGCGCCGTCGAGCATCCCAATGATGCCCATCAGCGTGGATTTGCCGGCGCCCGATGGGCCCATGATGGTGATGAAATCGCCTTCGCGGATATCGAGACTGATGCGCCGTAGCACCCAGGTTTTTCCCGCTCCTGATTCGTAAGCCTTTTCGACGTCAACCATTCGGATCAATTCGCACCCGCCTTCAATCGAGGATCAATTCGCCTCTTATTCATATCGCAGAGCGACCATCGGGTCTACGCGCATCGCTCGCCGCGCGGGGATGTAACAAGCCGCCAGCACGCAACCTAGAAGCAGGATCGCCACGCCGGCGAGCGTCACGGGATCGCCGGACCGCACGCCGAATAGGAGACTCTTCAGCAGGCCGGAGGACGCGAGTGCTCCTCCGATTCCGAGCGCCACTCCAATTGCCGCGATTGCCATTCCTTGCCGCAACACCAATCGCAGCACGTCTCCAGGCTGTGCACCGAGCGTCACGCGGATGCCGATTTCGTTGGTGCGCTGCTCCACGCTGAAGGACATCACTCCGTAAATCCCTACCATCGCGAGCATCAGTGCAAGCGCCGCAAAAATTCCGAGGAGCGTGGAGCTCAGCCGCGGCTGTGCCACCGAGCCGGCCACGTATTCGTCCATCGTTTTTATGTCGTACACCGGAATATCCTTGTCGAGCGAGGCCACGATTTCGCGGATCGCCGGCACCAAGCTCGCCGTGGGCGCATTCGATCTCACCACCCCGGACATGAATCCGATTCCCATCTGTTCCTCGGGCATATATGCCTCGGGATCATCGGGGAGATTGAGCGCGCGGTGTTTTACGTCACCGACGATGCCCACAATTTCACGCATCTTCGCCGGACCGGAAATCGAAAAGCCCGGCTTGATATGTTTTCCGATGGGATCTTCGCCGGGAAAAGTCTGTTCCGCGAGCGCCTTATTGATGAGGATGACGGGCTGCGATTCCGCGCGATCAGCCTCAGTGAAAAGTCGGCCTTTCACCAGCGGAATGCGCATCACGGAAAAATAATCGGTTGTGACCACACGCATGTGCGCCAATGGTTCCTCGGCCTTCGCTATCGGACGCCCTTCGATCTCGTACGATATGCGAATCACTGCGTCGCTCAACGGCAAAGGAAGCACGCCGCTCGCCGATTGCACTCCGGGCAGCGCTCGGATGCGCTCGAAGAGCTGGCGATAAAAAGCCATAGCCATTTCCGCTTTTGGATAGCGCGGATCAGGCAATTCGGTGGTGAAGGTAATCACGCCATGCGGATCAAAGCCGGGATTCACGTGCTCGAGCGCCACCAGACTGCGGATGAGCAGCCCCGCGCCGCTTAGCAAAATGACGGCGAGAGTGGTTTCCGCCACCACCAGCGCGTTGCGTAGAAAATTATGACGCGCGCCATGTCCGGAACCGCGGCTGCCTTCTTTCAGCGTCTCGCTGATGCCGAGCTTCGAAAGCTGCAGCGCGGGTGCAATACCGAAAAGAATGGCAGTGGCAATCGACGCGAAGAAAGTGAAGGCCAGCACGCGTCCATCGAGCGTCGACCCTTCAATGCGAGGAATAATGCCGCCAGCGAGGTGCGCGAGGAATGACGATCCCCACGTGGCTATCAATAGTCCGAATATTCCGCCTGCAAGCGCCAGCATTACACTTTCGATCAGAAGCTGCCGGATGATCCGGCCGCGGCCCGCGCCCAGCGCCGCGCGGATGGCGAATTCGCGCTGGCGGGACGTGGCGCGAGCCAGCAAGAGGTTCGCCACGTTCGCACATCCGATCAGCAGCACGAGTCCTACTGCGCCGAAAAGCAGACGAAACTGCGGCCGCAAGTCGCCGACCAGAGCATCGAGCGCCGGCTGAGCGCGAAAAGTGAAATTGGAATTCGAGTCGGGATATTCTTTCGCGAGCCGAGCGCCGATGGCATCAAGTTCGCTATTGGCTTGTTGCAGCGTAACGCCCGGCTTTAGCCGCGCAATTCCCGCGAGAAAATGCGCGCCGCGTTCCTCGGGCATGGCCTTTTCGCCATTTTCGGATGTGGCCGTGGCGGAGAGCGTGGTCCACACTTGCGGCGGATCGGTATCGAGTGGGAATGCGAACCCCGCCGGCATTACGCCGATGATCGTGTAACTGCGGCCATCGAGAGCGATGGCCCGCCCGATCACGCTCGCTTCTCCGCCGAACTGCTTCTTCCACAACTCGCTGCTGAGCACCACCACGTAATTTCCAGGGCGGTCCTCGCCGGGCCTGAACGTGCGCCCGAGCACCGGCATTACTTTGAGCGCCGAGAAAGTTTCGGCGCTGACAACTGCTGATGGCACGTGCAGCGGTTCGCCCGCACCGGTGATCGTGGCGGATCCGCCGGTGTAAGCGCTGACATGCTCGAAAACCGTATTTTGCTTTTGCAAATCCTCGACATCGGGAAAACTTATGGCGCGGTCTTTTTCGCCGAGGCGAGTGTTCAGGCCGCTTACGGAGACCAGGCGGTCCGGCTCGGGATAGGGCAACGGCTTCAGCAGCACGGAATCCACAACGGAGAAGATGGCTGTGTTCGCGCCGATGCCGAGGGCCAGGGTAATCACGGCGACGGCGGTGAAGCCAGGCGCTTTTCGCAACATTCGTAATGCATATTTGACATCTTGAATAATTGCGCCCAACTTTTCTCCTTTGCTGTCGTCCGAACGTAAGGCTCGGTCTTTAGCCGGGCCACTACGCGCAAGATCGCCAAGTTTTTGCGACCACCGATTCATTCATAACGTAGCGCTACGATCGGATCGACCTTCATAGCGCGCCGGGCTGGGATGTAGCACGCCGCCAGCGCCACGAGGGCAAGAATCAGCGGAACTCCGACAAAAGTCAGCGGATCGGTCGGCGAAACTCCGTACAGCAGCGACGCCATCCAGCGCGTGAGGATTACCGAGCTCACCGACACCGATCGCCAACCCGATCAGCGTAAGAGCCATTCCTGGACGCAGAGTCAGCAAGGCGATATCGCGGCGCTGCGCTCCAAGCGCAATGCGCAGCCCCAATTCCTGCGTGCGTTGGCTGACCGCGTAGGCCATCAGCCCATAAACTCCCATCGCCGCCAGAAACATGGCCAATCCTGCGAAGATGCCCATCAGCGCCAACGCGAACCGCCGCCGCGCCATGGACGCCGCTAGAATTTGATTCATCGTGCGCGCGCCAAACACTGGAAGAGTGGAGTCCACTCGATGTACTGCCGCAGCGATGGGAGCTTCGGGAACCGCTGCGTCTGTTTTGGTCCGCAGATATACAACCATGCCGTATCCGCCGCCTTGATACTGCGGCAAATAAAGTTCCGGCGCCGCCGGCATGTCCAATCCCTCTACGCGTACATCTCCAACTACCCCCACGATGCGGATTTTTGCCGGAGGACGGCCGGTCACCAATTGCGTGTTCAGTGGATCGCGTGTTCCTAGAAAATTCTTCGCAAAAGCATTGTTCACGATCGCCACGCGCTCGGTCGTGTCCGTGTCCGCGTCGGTGAAATCGCGGCCGCGTAACATCGGAATCCCCAGCGTATCGAAATAGCCGGGCGTGACCGCATCGATCGGCGCGGCGAGTTTCGGCGCGCTCGCGTCCGATTCACCGGCGATTGTAAACGGCACGGTGAAGCGCCGGCTCACAAAGGGCAGGCCGAGATTTATGCCCATAGCCACTTTTTCAACGCCTGGAATCGGTTGCAGCTCGCGCATCACGTTGCGCGCAAATTGCGCGCGGTCCGATATCTTCAGATACGGATTCATCTGCGGATTGTTCGGCACGGGAATCCAAATTTGTCCCACGCTGAGCCGCTCAGGCTGGAGGCCGGGATTGACGGTCAGCATGTTCCAGAAGCTGCGCACCAGCAAGCCCGCGCCGGTAAGCAGCACCAGCGAGAGAGCGATTTCGCCGCACACCAGCACATTCTGAAAACGATTTCGCCGCGCGCTGCGCCCGCCGCCGCGCGTGCCTTCTTTCAGATCATGATTCGGATCCGCGGTGGATGATTGCAGCGCCGGCGCCATACCGAATAGCAGTCCCGTGGCAATCGAGAGGAAGAACGCAACGCCAATCACACGCGCATCAAGATGAACTTCCGTGAGCCGCGGCAAATCGGCGGGAAGCAGCGCCAGCAGCGATTCGCGCGCCAGCCCCAGGACCACAATCGCCGCAATGCCGCCGAGAAGCGACAGCAGCAAGCTTTCCGTCAGCAATTGCCGGATCAGTCGCGAACGCGAAGCGCCCAGCGCCTGGCGAATCGCTAATTCGCGCAGCCGCCCGGAAGATCGCGCCAGAAGCAGGCTGGCGATGTTCACGCACGCGATCAGCAGCACGAATCCCACTGCCGCCAGCAACACGATCAACGTCGGTCGAACATTGCCGGTCAAATTCTCTTGCACCGCCTCCAACCGCACTGTCCAGCCAGATGCCGCGGGATATTCTTTCGGGTAGGTCTGCCGTAATTGTTCGACGAACGCATCGAGCCGCGACTGCGCCTGCTGCACCGTCATCCCCGATTGCAGCCGGCCGATCGCGCCAGGTAGGAAGCTCGCCGCGCGGATCGGCGGGTGCGGGAACGGATCGGCTGTGTAACCTGCAGCAGACCACATTTCGACGTCACCTTCGAGCGTTTGCCCCGGATGGCGGAAATTGGGCGGCATCACGCCCACGATGGTGTAAAGATCGGTGTCCATGTGCACGCGGCGGCCGATAACTCCGGGATCGCCGCCGAATTGCCGGCGCCAAAGCCCGTCGCTGATCACCACTGCGTCGCTGAAACCGGCCAGCGCATCCTCGGGGCCATAAACGCGGCCAATGGCGGGCTGCGCGCCAAGAATCTGGAAGTAATCGGGGCTGGTGCACAAGACTTCGATGCGATCGGGATGGTCGCCGCCAACCAGCGCCGCGCTCACCGGCCAGAGCACGCTGATATCCTCGAAAACGCCGGAGTGGTCTTTCAGATCGTAAAATTCCGGCACGGACATCCCCGTGTCTTTCGCGTTCGCCCCGTTCAAATCATCGAACACGCGCACGAGCTGCTCGGAGTGTTGAAACGGCAGCGGCCGCAGCAGCACCGCATTCACGATCGAGAAGATAGCCGTGTTTGCGCCAATGCCGAGCCCGAGCGTGAGAATCGCGATGATCGTGAAGCCGCGGCTCCGCCTCAGCGTCCTCAGGCCATACTTCAAGTCTTCAAATAAATTTTCCACCCGGACCTCTTCAAGCACACGGGCCGCTCACCGCGAGAACCAGCAGCGTGGCATCATCCTCAAATTCACGCCCGCCAAAATTGCGGACGCGTTCAAAAATTCCCTCAAGAACTCCACCGGCATTGGCGTCCTGCAGAGAAAGAGCGGCTTCCAGGATTCGCCCCGTGCCAAATTCCTCGCCCGTTCCGTCGTGTGCCTCGAGCAAGCCATCGGTAAAAAGCACCACGCGATCGCCGCGCCGCAAAATGATCTCTCCGGTCTCATATTCTTGCACCGCGAAAATGCCCAGCACTCCGCCGCCTTCGCTCAATTTGACGTGCGAACCATCTTCGCGAATCACCAGCGGCGCCGGATGTCCCGCGCTCGAGAAGCGCAGCCGGCGGCTCGGCAGATCCAGCAATCCATAGAAAAAGGTAATGAAGCGATCCCCGCCGATACTGCGGTAGAGCAGCCGGTTGATCGCCTCGCAGAGCTCGCTAGGCGACACTGACGGCGACGCCAACCCGCGCACCGCCGCCTGCAGATTCGACATCAGCAGCGCCGCCGGCATCCCCTTCCCCGCCACATCCGCAATGCAAAATCCGATCGTGTTCTCGTCAAATCGCAGCACGTCGTAATAATCGCCGCCAACCGTCCGCGCTGGCCGCCACTCTGCCGCAATCTCATATCCCGGCGCCTGCGGAAGTTCCTCGGGCAGCAATCGCGTCTGAATGCTCAGCGCCTCGGACATCTCCTGCTCTTGCAGCCGAACTTTCTCCGATATCTCAATCCGCTCCAGCTCGTTTTCACGCTGGTGCCGCCGCATCTCGCGCCGTTCGCGTCCCAGCGCAATCTGTTTCTCCAGAATTTCCAGCAGCCGCGAATTCACCCACGGCTTCTCCACAAAATCGCCCACCCCGCGCTGCATCGCCTGCACTGCCAGCCCTACGGTCGCCCAGCCCGTCATCACCACGATCGGGGGATAAGCCTCGCGCAACTGGATGCGCTCGAGCAGGTCGAGTCCCTCGCGCCCCGACGTCGTGTCCCGCGCGTAATTTAGGTCCATCAGCAGCAGGTCAAATTCGCCCGAATCGAGTGCCGAAACGATACCCCACGGCGAATTCGCCGATTCGGTCTCGTAGCCGTGCCCCTTCAGCAATAGCCGCAGCGCTTCCACCACGTCCGGTTGGTCGTCGGCAATCAGAATCCTCGGAATGACCGCTCTCTCCTCTTCGATTATCGGTTGCGTTTGTGAAGCCATGCGCTCGATCCATTCCGCCGGCTCGGCTAACGATCTCGCTTCAGGGCACACGAACGAGCGGCACTCTGAGTACCAGCTAGAGATGCGTTTAAATATTTTATTTTGTTATATTTAAGGAATACTTGCCCATGAGAATTGACGCGTTATGCCCACTTGCGGGATAGCCTCGTCCCAATAACGGACATCGTGATTTTGAGGCTCGACCGCCGTCACTCATATCGCAGCGCCACCATCGCGTCCACCCGCGTCGCCCTCCGCGCCGGGAGCCAGCACGCCGCCAGCACGGTTGCCAGCAGCAAGGCTGCGACCGCCAAGAACGTCACAGGGTCAGAAGGGCTCACGGCGTAAAGAAGATGCGAGAGCGTCCGCCGCAGCGCCAGCGACCCGAGAGCTCCAATTCCGATCCCGAATGCCGCCAACCGCAGCCCCTCGAGCAAAACCGACCTCAACACCTGCCCGGGCAACGCCCCTAGCGCGAGTCGGATGCCGATCTCCTGCGTGCGTTGCCCGACGCTGAACGACACCACGCCAAACACGCCGACCCCGGCCAGCAGCAACGCAACACTAGAAAACGCCGCAATGAGCGTGAGCAAAGATCGCTCCGGCGCTACCGATAGCGACACCACATCGTCCATCGTGCGCAGATGATCCACAGCTTCATCCGCATCCACTCTGCGAATCGCAGCGGTGAGCTCCGCAGCCGCACTGGCAGGCGGACTGGCAGTCCGCATCGCCACGGTCATAAACGTCCACGGATCCTGCGCATAGGGCGAGTAGAACATCGGCGCCGGTGCCCGGCTCAGATTATGTTGGCGGATATCGCCAACGATGCCGACAATGGTTTTCCAAGTATCACTATCGTTGTAACCGCCGATCTTTAGCCGCTGGCCCACAGGATTCTGATTCGGCCAATACTTCTCGGCCATGGCGCGGTTGATGATCGCCACCGCCGCGGCATCCGCGGTGTCGGCGTCGGAAAAAGTCCGCCCTTCCAACAGCGGGATGCCCATGGAAGCGAAATAACTCGGGCTCGCCGCCGAATAATCCACCGCGTCAAATTCCGAATCATGCTCCGGCGAATAGCTGCGCCCATCGATCGCAAAGCTGCGCGAACTCGCTCCGGGATTGAGCGGAAGTCGCGATACCACGCTGGCATCAAGAACTCCCGGCGACGCTTTCAGGTTTCCCAGAATTTCTTTCACGAACCGCACGCGCGATTCCGGCGTCGCGTAGCTCGTCGGCGCCAGCGTCAACCTCGCCGTGAGCAGATGATCCGTCCGGAATCCTTTGTTCGCCGATACTAGATTCGAGAAACTCTTGAGCAACAAGCCCGCTCCAACAAGCAGTACGAGCGCAACCGCCGTCTCCAATACGATCAAAATGTTCTGGCCGCTGCGTCCCGATGAATTCGATCCCCGACCGCCTTCCTTCAGCACCGGATTCGGATTGATCCGCGCGGCCTGCAAAGCAGGCCACAGCCCAAACGCCACGCAGGCCAGCACGCAGAGCGCCGACGTGAATCCCAGAACGCGCACGTCGGGATGAATCACCGGCAGCCAGCCGACCGTCGCCGCAAGAAAAGTCCTGAGCGGGCCGACGCCCCATATCGCCAGAAGTATTCCCGCGCCGGCGGAGAATAACACCAGTAATCCGCTCTCCGTGATCAATTGCCGGGCGAGCCGCGCTCTTCCCGCCCCCAGCGCGGTGCGCACCGCGAATTCTTTGCTCCGCGCCGTCCCGCGCGCCAGCAATAGATTCGCGACGTTCGCGCAAGCAATCAGCAGCACCAAGCCGACCGCGCCCAGCAGTGCCACAAGCGCCGGCCGCGCATCTTCCACTTGCGATTCCTGCAGCGCTTGAAACCACACGTGCGCGCCGTTCAAATCCGACTCCGGATGCGCCTTGGCAATCTGCTGCATCACCACGTTCAAGTCCGCCCGTGCTTGCTCCAGCGTAATCCCCGGCTTCAAGCGTGCCACTTGATCGAGGTAATGAATCCCACGCGACTCCGCCGGGTTCTTTTCAGGCTGCAGCGGATGCTCCGGCACCGGATATCCCGCCCGTGGCGTAACCCACAATTCACTCTCCGGCGGAAAAGAGAATTCCGGTGGCATCACCCCTTCCACAGTGCAAGCTTCGCCGTCAACGAGAATAGTGGTGCCCAAGATTTCCGGCCGGCCGCCGAAGCGGCTCTGCCACAGCGAATAACTCAAAACAGCCTGTCGTCCCGCCGCCGCGGCATCCGCCCCGGACAGAAAGCCGCGTCCAAGTACAGGCTGCACGCCCAGAAGTGCAATCAAATTGGGAGTTGTCTCTACGCCTCCGACTTTTAGTGGCGCTGCCGTCCCAGTCAAGGTCATGCCCTGCTCGCGATACGTCGCGAAATCCTCGAAGACATGGTTCTGCGCAGCGATGTCGAGAAAATCCGCGGGAGTCAGCGTTTCGATTCCATGCTGCGATTCCTGTTCGACATCGTAGAGCCGCTCAGGATGAGCAAAGGCGAGTGGACGCAGCAACACGGCGTTCACAACCGAGAAGATGGCTGTATTCGCTCCGATTCCCAGCGCCAGCGTAAGCACCGCGACAATCGCAAATCCTGGCGATTTCCGCAGCATCCGCAACGCATACTTCAAGTCCTGACCCACCGCGCCCATGGCGCCTCCCATTCCGCCCCGTCCGATTTCCAACTACTCGTGCCGCAGCGCCACCATGGGATCCACGCGCATGGAACGCCGTGCCGGCACCCAGCACGCCGCAAGCGCCGCAGCCGCCAGCACCACCGTCACCGTCACGTAGGTCACCGGATCGGTCGCGCTGACGGCAATGAAATTGTCCGCCACGCGCGCGACTCCCACTGCGGCCGCCAATCCGCCGATGATGCCGCCGACGACGATCAGGAATCCCTCGTTGAACACCATCTTTAAAATATCGATGGGCCGCGCGCCCAGCGCCATGCGGATTCCAATTTCATGCGTCTTCTGGCTCGCGGCATAGGAAATCACGCCGTACACGCCGATCACCGCCAGGATCAATCCCAGAAATCCCATGGCAGCCGCCAGTCCCGCTCCCACTTTGTAAATCAGCAGGCCATTCAGGGTATCGAGCGATTCCGTCATGGTCTTCACATCGAACACCGGCAAATCAGGCGCCAGCGTGCCGACCAGCCGTTCGACCTCGCGCATCATCTCTTGCGGAGGCCTGGCCGATTTCACCTGCAAGCTCACCAGGGAATTTCCGCTGTAATGTTGGGCGATAGGTATGTAGAAATTTGATCCGATCTCGCCTGTTGCGCCGTTGTAACGCGAGTTCTTCGCCACGCCGACGACTTTAATCGGGTGGTTGAAATCGCCGGCGATGCGAAATTGCCGGCCGATGGGATCGGTGTCATGCCAGTAGCTCCGCACCATCGTCTCGTTCACGATGGCCACGAAGGGCGCAGTTGAGTTGTCGGCATCCGTGAATGCACGGCCGCGCACCAATGGAATTCCCAGCGTCTTGAAGTAGTCCGGCGATATCGCACTGAAAATGGCGAATGGCGCCGGCTGGCCTTTGGGAGGTTCGAAGCCATCGACCGTGAGTGAGTCCGAACTGTTGAAGTAGCCCATCGGCACCGCGGTTGTGAAGCTCGCCGAATCTACGCCGGGAAGTTCGCGCACGCGCTCGATTGTGGTCTTGAGAAAATCCAGCCCGCGCGCTTCGTCGTATCCGATTTCAGAAGGGTCCATGCCGAGATCGACGACGCCTTGCGGTTGGAATCCCAGATCGGCGTGCTGTGCCTTCTGCAGGCTGCGGGCAAAAAGTCCCGCCATAATCAGCAGCATCAGCGAGCCTGCCACCTGCGCGGCTACCAGGAAGCTGCGCACGCGGTGCCGGCCCCCGGCGACGCTGCGGCCGCCCTCGTGCAGAATCGAGCTCAAATTGCTGCGCGCGATGCGAATCGCCGGAACTGCGCCGATGATCAAACCCGTACACAACGCCGCCCCGAACGCAAACGTGAAGATCCTCCAGTCGAGCCCGAAATCAATGTGCACGGGCAGTTCGGTCCCGATCCGGATGGAACCAACCATCGCGCTTCCCCAGGCACCGAGCAGAATTCCCGCGATGCCGCCCAGCACCGCAAGCAGGATGCTCTCCGTCAGCAACTGGCGCATGAGCCGGCTTCGCCCCGCGCCCAGCGCCGCGCGAATGGCCATCTCGCGCTCGCGAATCGTCGAGCGCACCAGCAGGATGTTGGCCACATTCATGCACGCCAGCACCAGAACGATCATGGCCAGTCCGAGAAACAATGTGGAAATCAGGAATATCGGATTCTGCGGATCGGGACTCGGCCTGGAACTCATTTCCGGGTATGAACTGATGGCCATGTCTTTTTCGACGTTGGGATATTCTTGCGAGAACCGCTGGGAAATCACGCCCAGCGAGGAATTCGCTTCCCGATTGAGCATTCCCGGTTTCAGCCGGGCGAGAAGGTTGATGTTGCGATACCCGCGATTGGTCATGAAGTCGCTCGGGTTTTCGGCGCTGGCCATCCCCAGCGGCAGATAGGCTTGAGGGGAGGTGAGCGTGAAAATGCCGTAAAAGCCTTCCGGCGCGACGCCAACGATCGTCACCGACCGCCCGTTTACAGATACTTTTTCCCCTACGACGCCGGGATCGCCGCCGAAATGATTCTTCCAGTAGGCATAATCGAGGACCATTATCGGGTCCGAGCCAAAGGTGTCCCCTTCGCCCGGCAGAATGAATCTGCCCAGCGCGGGCTTGATGCCGAGCACCGAGAAGAAGTTCCCAGTCACGTAGTTCGTCAGGATGCGTTCCGCCTTGCCATTGACGCTCAGCCCATCCAGTCCGAATCCGTAGCCGAATACTCCGTCGAACACTTCCGCGGTCTGAGCTTGCAAGTCGCGATATTCGGGCACCGAAAAATTGTTTTGCACCGGGCCTTTGTTCAACTGGAAGGCGAGCACGACGAGCTGCCTGCCGTCTTTCACCGGCAGAGGCCGCAACAGGAATGAGTTCACCATGCTGAAAATCGCCGTATTCGCGCCGATGCCGAGCGCCAGCGTCAAAACCACCACGATCGTGAATCCCGGCGACTTCCGCAGCATCCGCACTGCATATTTCAAGTCCTGCATTACCGCACCCATCGTAGCCTCCGCTTCGAATTACAAACTCCGAATTCCAAACTCCAAACTCCGAATTTCAATTCCGAACGTAGGGCCCGCGCTTTAGCCGGGCCTCTTCGTGCACCGTCGCCCCATCATCTCGATCGAGCCGAGAGAGCTAATCTAGCGCCGGCCTTTTAGACCGGCATCCGCTTCGACTCACTCGTATCGTAAAGCCACCATCGGATCCACGCGCGTAGCCCGGCGCGCTGGAATGTAAGCCGCAGCCAACGCCACCACAGCTACCAGCGCCGGCCCGGCCAACAACATCAGCGGCTGCCCAGGATGCACGCCGTAAAGCATCGCCTCCATCAAGCGCCCCAATCCATAAGCCGCAGGCACACCAATCGCGACGCCGATGGCCACCAGCACAATCGCTTCGCGCAGCACCAATCGCCGGATATCGCTCTGCATCGCCCCAAGCGCCATGCGAATCCCGATCTCGCGCGTCCTTTGCACCACCAGAAACGCCAGCACGCCGTAAATCCCAACGCAGGCCAGCAGCGCCGCCACCGATCCAAATGTCAGCGAAAGCCCGGCCTCGATCGATTCGCCGACAAGGTCTTCATTCACGATGGCCTGCTCGGTCTCCAGCTTCGAAATGGGCAGCGACCCATCGAGCTTGCGCACCGCGTCGCGAACTCCGCCTGAAAGCAACTCGGGCGCCTGTGAAGTGCGCACGTAGAAAGTCGCGTCTCCCAGCCTGTCATCCTGGGTGAACGGTATAAATGCGAATGGCCTGTAATCTTCGCGGATGTGCGCGTATTTCTGATCCTTCACCACGCCGACGATTTCGATGTTGGTTTTCACCGCGCTGCCGGTTCCGAATCCGAAGTGCGCCCCGATGGGATTGCGGTCCGCCATATATTTATGGACGAAGCTTTCGTTAACAATCGCAACCTTGGGGCTCTCGGCGGTGTCGCTGGTCGCAAATTCCCGCCCGGACATCAGCGGGATGCCGAGCGTGGCGAAAAACTGTGGTCCAATCCAGTTTTCGCTCACCGGCTGCTCTTCAGGATCTCCCTGCCGTTGCTTGCCTTCAATTTCGATACCTCCGTTGCTGTCCGAGCCCGTAAGCAAGGCGATTTCAGCCAGGCTGGCGCCACGCACACCGGGCAGCGCCGCGAGCGAATCGCTCAGCTGGTTCATGAATGCCGCGGTGCGCTGCGGGGAATAGCCGTTGAGCGACGGGGCGATGCGGAACTGCAGCACGTGGTCGCTCTTCAAACCCAGATCCACGCCCCGCAAATTCCAAAGCGTCTGCGTCAACATCGCCGCGCCGGTGAGCAGCAACACGGTGAGCGCCATCTGCGCGGTGACGAATACCTTGCGGATGCGCATGTGGCCGGTTCCCGAAGTCGCGCCGCGATCCTGGTCGCGCATCACCGAGCTCAGATCGGCCCCGGAAAATCGCAGCGCAGGCGCCATGCCAAATAAAATTCCGACGCCCACGGCGATGGCGAAATTAAACGTCAGGATGCGCGGATCGAGGCTCGAGGACAGGCCCTCTATGCCTCCGCCGGCGCTAGCCATGGAGATGAGCGCGTTGATTCCCCATGCGGCGACAAGCAGGCCTGCCAGCCCTCCAGCTAGCGACAGCAGCAAGCTCTCGAGCAGAACGGCGCGCACCAGCCGGATGCGATCCGCGCCCAACGCTCGCCGCACCGCATACTCGCGGCTGCGCGAAGCGCCGCGAGCCATCAGCAGGCTGGCCACGTTGGTGCACACGATCAGCAGAACGAGGATGACCATGCCTCCCAGCGCCAGCAGTTGCGATTGCGAGTCGTGCTGCAGCGTCGGACGTCCCTGCGAGCCGGGAATTAACAGCAGCTTGCGCTCGACGAATTGCTTCCGTCGCTGCGCCGAAGGCCAATCCGTGCGCATCGCCGCTTGCTGCTCCACCAGCGCGTGATACGTCACCTGCATCGCCGCCTCGGTCTGCTTCATGGACATTCCCGGCTTCATCCGCCCGATTAGCGGCAGGAAGTAATCGTTCCATTCGTTCAGATCCCAGTTGTTGGGTGTGGCTTGCGCCGTCATCGTCAGCGGAAGAAAAACCTCCGGTGATTCCCCGATCTGCACGCCTTTGAAGCCTTGCTGCGCGACGCCGACGACCGTCATCGGAATGCCGTTGATGCCCACGGATTGATTCAGGATTTGCGGGTTCCCGCCGAAGTGCCGCTGCCAGTAGCCGTTGCTCAAGACGACGACGGGATTGGCGCCCGGCGCCGTTTCGTCGCTCATCGAGAAAACGCGGCCCAATGCCGGTCGCACGCCGAGAACCTCGAAGTAATTTCCGGAGATGAGCTCGCATTCGGCGATCTCTGTGTCGCCATGGTAAGAGACGCTCACACCGGTCTCGTATCTGGCCAGAAGGCCGCTCAGCGCTTCGTTTTGCGCGCGCAGCGCCTTGAACATGGGATAGGAGAACGTCTGTGCCAGATCGCCATCGCTCCAGCGCCGCCCGCTCGTTTCGCCGGGTGAACGCAGCACGACGAGTTGCTCCGGCTTCTGCACCGGCAGCCGGCGGAGCAGGATCTGGTCGAGCAGCGAGAAAATCGAGGTGCTCGCGCCGATGCCGATGGCCAAAGTGAGGATGGCCACCAGGGTAAAGCCCGGCGACTTGCGCAGCATCCTGAGCGCGTAGCGGATGTCCTGTAAGACGTTGTCCATGGCTAGCTCCGGTTACAATCGCACATTCCAAACACCCCATTTTGTTGCGCACAAAAATGAAATCGGTCCTTTGTTTTGTTAGAGTTACGGCGATTTTTGTGCGTCGCTGTTGCGATTAGAAATTGGCTCTTTTCCTTGCTTTCGTCTGTTAAATTTCGGCTCGCTCGCGCGCCTGGTTTGAGCGGGAGCGAACCGGTCCGGCTGAAGCCGGACCCTACGAGCGGATCGAAGTCACTCATAGCGGAGCGCTACCATTGGGTCCACCTGCATTGCGCGGCGGGCTGGAATCAGGCATGCGGCCAGGGCTGCCGCAGCCAGCAACAAGCTTACGGCGACAAATGTTGCGGGATCCGCGGCGCGCACTTCAAATAGCAGGCTGGCGAGATATCGAGTCAGAACCAGGGCGCCGGCCAGGCCTAGCGCTACTCCCACGGCGGCTAGCTTCATCGTGCGACCGAGGATTAGCGCGCGGACACTTGCGGGTTGAGCGCCGAGCGCCATGCGGATGCCGATTTCCTGGGTGCGCTGGCTGACGGTGTAGCTGGTCACGCCGTAGATTCCGACGGCTGCGAGCAGTAGAGCGAGGGCGGCGAAGGTGGCGGTCAGCACCGCGGCAAATCGGCGCGGGGAAACGGAATCGGAAAGCAACTCGTCCATGGTAAGCACTTGCGTGACTGGCAGAGTCGGATCGAATTTGTGCACCGCGTCGGTTGCGGCAATCGCCAGAGCTGAGGGATCGGCCGAGGTGCGAATCACCAGATAGGGCGTCCATCCGCCGCTGAAGTAGGCATCGTAGGTCGGCGCAGCTTCGAGGCCGAATTGATGCACGTCTCCTACGATGCCGATAATCGTGTACCAGCACGGTTGCGGATCGAGGGAGCAGGCATTGATGCGCTTGCCGAGCGCCGCGCCTTCCGGCCAATAGCGCCGCGCCAGCGCCTGATTGACGACGATTACGTTTTGCTGCTCCCAATCGGCTTGTGTGAACAGGCGGCCTTGCAGAAGCGGAATTTCCGCCGCGGCGAAGTAGTCGAGGCTGACGGTGCGAATCTGCGCTACGGGCCGCGCGCCTGCGTCAGGGACCGGCTGGCCTTCAATCAAAAATCGCGAGGCTTGCTTCAACGACGAAGCCAGCGGCAGCACGTCAATTCCACCGGCGCGCTTTACTCCCGGCAGCGCGTTGATTTTTGCGGCGAGTTCTTCGAATTGCAGCGATTGCTTGCGGCCCAATTCGAGTTGCTGGGCATTCGTCAGAGAGTTGGCCTGCGCAGCGGGAATCGCGGCGAGCGGAATCTGCATGGTGAGCACATGGCCGGTCGTGAATCCCGGACTCACGCTCAGCAGGCGATGGAAACTGCGCAGCAGCAAGCCCGCGCCGATCAGAGGGAGCAGAGCCATGGCGATTTCGGAGATCACCAGCAAATCGTGGGTGCGGCGGCTGCCGAACGCGCTGGTGCCTTTGGTTCCCTGCTTGATCATGCTGCCGAGATCGGCGCGCAAAGTCTGAAAGGCGGGCAGCAAGCCGCAGGCAATTCCGGTCAGGATGCAAACGGCGAGAGAAAATAGAAGCACTGGGGTGTTTAGAGCCGTGTCCTTAGCAATTCCGGAATCCGCCGGAACCAGCGCGATCAATGCTTGCAGAGCGAATGCGGCGAGCAGCACGCCGACGGCGCCACCGGTGAAGGAAAGCAGCAAGCTTTCGGTGACAAGCTGGCGGACCATGCGCCAGCGATTCGCGCCGAGCGCGGTGCGCAGCGCGATTTCGCGTTCGCGGCTGGTGTTGCGCGCCAGAACGAGATTGACGATATTGGCGCAGGCGATCAGCAGCACCAGCGAGACTGCGCCGAAAAGCACGAGCAGCGTGCGGCGCAGCTTCGCGGCAGATGGATCTTCGAATCGCTGCACCCGCACGCCCCAGTTCTTATGCGTATCGGGGAATGCGGAGAGTTCCTGGCGGTTGAGCGATTCGATTTCCGACCGGGCCTGCGCCACGCTTACGCCGGGCTTCAGCCGCGCTAGCGTGGTGAACGGATGATGTACACGGCCGGTGAGATCGTCTGGATATTGGCCGCTGGGCAGCCAGATGTCCGGCCAAGTTTCGAGCTGAAAATCTCCGGGCAGAACACCAACGAGCGTGAAACGCTGGTTATCGAGGGTGATGGTGCGCCCGATCGCGTTGGGATCGCCACCGAAGTGGCTAAGCCAGAAACGATGGCTCAGCAAAGCAACCGGGGCGCTGCCGGTTTTGTCTTCTTCCGGCACGAAGGTGCGGCCCAACGCCGGGTGAACGCCGAGCAACGGAAATAATTCCGCGGTGGAATAGCAGGCCTGCACTCGTTCGGGCGCGCCTTCGCCGGTCATGTTGAAACCTGCGGCTATGGCGACGTATGCGCCCATTCCCGAAAAGCTGTTCGCTTGCCGCTGCCAATCGGTGTAATCGCCGGGCGACAATCCGAGCTGCGGCCATGCGGGCATGTATGAATTGGAAATCTCGACGAGATTTTCGGCGTGCGGATACGGCAGCGGGCGGAGAAGAACGCGCTGGACGACGCTGAAGATCGCGGTGTTCGCGCCGATGCCCAGCGCCAGGGTGAGTATTGCCGTGGCGGCGAAGCCGGGCGATTTCCGCAGCATTCGCAGAGCGTATTTAATGTCGTGCATAAATCCGTTAATCATGGCTTGCGCGACTCATATCCGTTCCCAACATCCGGTTCCGATCTTTCCATCTTCTCGCGGCGGGCAAATGCAAAACCTAAACCCACTCCGGGCGTCCGCCCGGGCGGACCCGCCCCTACTCGTGGTGCAGAGCCGACATCGGATCGACTTTTATCGCGCGCCGGGCTGGAACCACGCAGGCGACCATCGCCACTGCCGACAGCAATACCGCTACTCCTGCGAATGTCCAGGGATCGAGCGCGCTGATCTCGAAGAGCAGGCTGCGCAGCAATCGCGTGATCGCAAAAGCAGTGGCGACGCCGGCCGCAACTCCAGTGAGCGCCAGAGCGAAGCCTTCGCGGGCGACCATGCGCAGGACGTCGCTGATCTGCGCGCCCAGCGCCATGCGAATGCCGATTTCTCTGGTGCGCTGCTCCACCGCGTAGGCCATCAACCCGTAAATTCCCACTACCGCGAGCGCCAATGCGACCCCCGCAAATGTCGCCAGCAGGAAGGTGCTGAAGCGCGCCTGGGCCACGGATTCGGAAATCCATTGCTCCATGGTGCGCACCTTCGACACCGGCAGATCCTTATCGAGCGCGCGGACCTGCTCTTGAATCGGCCCGGCCCAGCGCAGCGGGTCGGCGCTGGTGCGCACGATCAGAGTCATAAATGGATACGGCAGCTCGGGGTGCGGCCAGTAGGCCATCGCCTGCGGAGTACTGTCGAGGCCGCCATATTTCACGTCGCCCACGATGCCGATGATGGTGCTCGGCGTGTTGTCGTCCTTCATGTCGATCACGATGCGCTGGCCCAGCGGATCCTGGTTGGGCCATTGCTGGCGGGCCATGGTTTCGCTGATGATCACCGCGCCGCTTTGTTCCGTCATTTCACGCTCGTTGAAAAACCGGCCGCGCAACAGCGGAATCCTCATCGTTTGGAAGTAATCCGGTTCCACTACGCGGACATCGACGATTGGCCGATCGGAAAGCGCCGGCGCAACGGGCCGGCCGATGACGTAGAAATCGGTAGCCGATCCGACTCCGGTAAAGGGAAGGAAAGCGTTACCGCTCGCCGCCACTACCCCCGGAAGGACGCGAACGCGATCGAGAAGCTGGCGGAAGAACTGTATGCGGGCGCTGGGCTGCGCGTATTTCTGCTGCGGCAAATCGATTTTTACCGCGAGCATATTATGCGGGTCAAAGCCGGGCCAGACGGCTTGCAGCCTGGCGAAGCTGCGAATCAAAAGCACTGCGCCGATCAAAAGCACGACAGCCAGCGCTGTTTCCGCGATCACCAGCGTCCGGCGCAGCCGGCCGCTGCGCGTTCCGTGTCCCGCGCCGCGCGAATCTTCTTTCAATGATTCATTCACATCGCGGCGCATGGCCTGCAGCGCCGGAGCAAGCCCAAAAAGAATTCCTGTGAGCATGGCCAGTGCGGCGGTAAAGCAGAGCACGCGCAGATCGATGTGCACGCTGTGAATATCCGCTAGGCTGCGGGGAGCCGCAGCGAGAAGCGCGACGATTGCCCACTGCGCCAGCAGCACCCCTGCGGCGGCTCCGGCAATGGCGACAATCACGCTTTCCATCAGAAGCTGCCGCGCGATGCGCCAGCGGCTGGCACCGAGCGCCGCGCGCACTGCCAATTCGCGGTGCCGCGCTGCCGCTCGCGCGAGCTGTAAGTTCGCCACGTTCGCGCAGGCGATCAACAGCACGAATCCCACTGCTCCCAGCAGGATCAGCAAGGCGGGGCGAATGCCTTGCACCAATTGTTCGTGCAAAGGCAGCACATCAATCCCCAAGCCCGCATCCGATTCTGGAAACTCCTTCGCCAGACCGGCGGCGATTCCGTTCATTTCCGATTGGGCTTGCGCGAGCGTCACGCCGGGCTTCAATCGCCCTACAGCCGTCAGGAATCTTCCGAAGAAAGACCAATCCTTGGCGTTGAATGCAATGGGCTCCCAGAGTTCGGCTTTCTCGCCCGTCGATGACCACTGCGCGATAAAAAACTGGAATCCCGCGGGCATCACGCCGATTACGGTCAGCGGGCGATCGTCGAGAACAATCGTCCGGCCAATGACGCCAGGGTCCGCTGCAAATCGCCGCTGCCACAGGCCGTAACTCAACATCACCACGTTGTCTTTTCCAGCCTCGCCGTCCTCGCTCACAAAGGCGCGTCCGAGATGCGGCGATACGCCAAGCAGCGAGATCATTTCCGGCGTCACGGCCTGCGCCGGAATTCGTTCCGGTTCTCCCGCGCCGGTCAGATTCGTATTGAAATCGTATAGGGCTGCGAGCTGATCGAACGCGCTGCTCTGCTGGCGCCAGTGCAGAAAATTTCCGGGCGACACCGGGATGCGCTCGAACGATTTTTCGCGATTAAATTCCCATACGTTGACGATCCGCTCGGGATGGATAAAAGCGGGGCGCGCCAGAAGCGTGCCGTTCACGACGCTGAAAATCGCGGTGTTCGCGCCGATTCCCAACGCCAACGTGAGAATTGCGGTGGCTGCGAAGCCGGGCGATTTCCGCAGCATTCGCAGCGCGTATTTAATGTCCTGCACGATCCCGTCAGTCATGGATTTCCGTTTGCCCAGCAAAACCCAAACTCACACCAGGCGTCCGCCCAGGCGGGCACGCCCCTACTCGTAGCGCAATGCCACCATCGGATCGACCTTCATGGCGCGGCGGGCTGGGATCACGCAGGCTATCGCCGTTACGGCGCAGAGCAGTGCGGATACCGCTGCGAGCGTCAGCGGATCCGTGGGCTTCACACCATAGAGCTGCCCTTCGATGAAGCGCGTCAAGGCGAACGAGCCCGCGAGGCCGATTACCACTCCGATCAATGCGGGCACCATGCCTTGCCGCAAAATCAGCCCCAGAATGTTGCGCGCGTTTGCACCCAGCGCCATGCGAATGCCCACTTCGTGCGTGCGTTGCGCCACCGAATAGGCCACCACTCCATAAATTCCAATCGTCGCCAGCAGCAATCCGATGAATCCGGCGATGCTGAGAAGCAGCGCGGTGGCCTCGAAGCCTACCAGCGAGAGGTTGATCGTCTGGCGCATGGTTCGCAGGTTGCTCACGGCAAGCGCGGGATCCATCTTGATGACGGCCGATTGAATGGCATTGCCGAGCGATTCAGGCGCAGTCGCGGTGCGCACGAACAAACCGACAGGCGAGCCGGCAGTTTGCCGGAACGGAACGTAGTAGTAGGGCGTGGGTTTCTCGGACATGGCCTGATACTTGGTATCGGCCACGACGCCGACCACCTCGTCCCACTTGTCCGTTTCGCCCTTGATGCGCTTTCCGAGGGCGCTCTTTCCCGGCCAATATCGTTTGGCCAGGGTTTCGTTCACGATAGCGACGCGCGGCGCCTTGGCGTCGTCGGTCCAGGCAAAATCACGGCCCGCGCGCATGGGCAGCCCGAGCGTGTCAAAAAGTCCGGGCGAAATCATGTCGAAGCCGGTGTTCATGGATTGATCCTTCTGCGGCTCGTAGCCCTCCACTGACAGCGTCGTCGAGTAGTTGCTCGCCTGCGCCACCGGCCCGGCTTGCACCACGGCTGCGGCCTGCACGCCTGGCACGGTTTTCACTTGCTCGATCAATTGTTGAATGAAGGTGTCGAGCCGGGCTTCGTCATAGCCAGCCGGAGTGGTGTCCACCGACAAGGAAAGGATATCGTTGGGTTTGAATCCGAGTTCGGTGCTGCGCGCGGCGAGGACGCTGCGCAGCAGCAATCCCGATCCCACCAGCAGCACCAGCGACACAGCCACCTGCACGGCCACTAGCCCCGAGCGCAGCGGCGATTTTCTCGAGCGCCGCCCGCCTTCTTCTCCCTTCAGAGCTGGAACGAGGTCCACGCGTGAGGCTAGCAGCGAGGGCGCGAGGCCAAACAAAATTCCCGCCAGCATCGCGACCACCAGCGTGAACCCGAACACCTCCGCATCCAGCCGCGCATCGAGACTGATCGGCACGCCGAACATCTGCGGCGGATGGGCCATGAATTTCGTGGTCCACAGCGCCAGAAGCAATCCGACGGCGCCGCCAAGAAGCGACATCAGAATGCTTTCGCTCAGCAATTGGCGGATTAATCTCCCGCGTCCGGCGCCGAGCGCCACGCGAATGGCCACTTCCGTGCGCCGCGCCGTGGAGCGCGCAATCAGCAGCCCGGCCACATTGGCGCAAGCGATCAGCAGCACAAACGCCACGGTGGCGGAAAGCATGGCCACGACGGGAAGAATTGCCGGCGCGGCTCCGAAGGGCGTTTTCCACATGGGAGCGACGGCGGCCGTTTCCGTCGGGGCCGTTTCGCCGTGCTCCTTCTCGAATCCCTGGAGAGCTACGGTCAGAGCCGCTGCGGCGGTCTCCGGCTTGATTCCCGGCTTCGCTCTTCCGAAGCCGAAGAGCCAGTTCGCGCCGTCCACTTCCAAAATGTTTCCGCCCGCGACGGCCACCGGCAGCACCAGCGGCTGCATCATGGCGGGAACGAACAAATCGGAGGTGATGCCGACGTTGGCGCCCTGAAATCCTTCGGGCATCACTCCGATGATGGTGAAAAGTTTGCCGCTGATGGCGACGCTGCGGCCGATGACGGATGGATCGGAGCCAAATTCCTTTTTCCATAAATTATGGCTGAGCACCACGAGCGGGCTGCCGTTGGGCACCTTGTCGTCGTCCGGCGTGATTGTGCGGCCCAACGCGGCGTACACGCCGAGGGCGTCGAAATAATTTCCGGTTACGATTTCGCCTTGGATCCTCTTCGTTTCGCTTCCGAATTTGACTGGAAACGTGATCGGGCAATTGGCGGCCACGGATTCGAGGACGTTGTTCTTGTCGCGCAGCGCGCGATATACGGGATAGGAGAGCGGGAAAACGTCGCCGGCTGGCCGGCGTATTCCCAGCGAGACGATTTCTTCCGAATGCCGCACGCCGGGCAGCGGCTGCAGGATCACCGCCTTCACGATGCTGAAAATGGCGGTGTTTGCGCCGATGCCCAGCGCCAGCGTGAGAATCGCCACGATGGTGAATCCCGGCGATTTTCGCAGCATGCGCACCGCAAACTTCATGTCCTGCATCAGCGTTCCCATTCGTCCTCCAATTTCGCTCCGGCGTTATGGGTCGGATTTATCCGCGCCACCCCGCCTTCATCGCGTCGATCCGCATGGCGCCCGCTCTCTCGCTCCGAATGTAGGGTCCGGTCTTCAGCCGGACCTCTTCGTGCACGAGCGCGCCACAATCCTCAATCGATCCCCACTACAACGCCGAATTAAGCGCTGGCGGTACGGCTCGATCACGCCACCAATCTCCATCGCGTCCAAACCGGTCCGGCTGAAGACCGGACCCTACGAAGGCTTCATTCGTAGCGCAGCGTCACCATCGGATCGACGCGCATGGCCCGCCGCGCCGGCAAATACGCCGCGATGGCTGCAACAATCGTCACGACCACGGCCACAGCCGCAAATGTCAACGGATCGCTCGCCGTCACGCCAAACAGCAAGCTACCCATCGCGCGCGTCACCAGCAGCGCCGCCGCCGCGCCCGACAACCGCGCCCACGATCGCAAGCTGCAGTCCCTTCCCCACAATCAGTCCCAACACATGCCCGCGCTGCGCGCCCAACGCCACGCGAATTCCAATCTCCCGAACGCGCTGGCTCACGCTGTAAGACAGCACCCCGTAAATCCCCAGCGCCGAAAGCAGCAATCCCAGCGTTCCGAGCACCGCGGCCAGCGACGCCGCGGTGCGATTCGCGAACGTCGAAATATGCAACAGCGACGCGAGATCATCGGTCTCCAGCGGCTGCACTTTCGAATCCAGCGATTTCGCCGTCTCGCGCACCGCGTTCAGCACCGCCGGCGCCGGCAATTGCGAGCGCACGATAATGTTCGCGTCCGTCCCTTCCGTCTGCTGCGAAGCCATATACAAAAACGGCTGCGGCGGCTCATTCATGCGGTGATATTTCACGTCGCGCGCCACGCCGACCACCGTGCGCCACTCGCCCCATGCCCGCACGCGATGCCCCACCGCGTCCTGCCCCGGCCAGAAGCGATTGGCCATGGTCTGGTTCACGATCAACACCTTTGGCGCGTCGGCGCTGTCTTGCTCCGAAAAATCGCGCCCCGAAATCAGCGGAATCCGCAGCGTGCGCAGATAATCCGAGCCCACCACGTTCGCGTCCACGTACATGTCCTCGCCCGGCGTGGGCGTATAGCCCTCAACTTCCACCATCGCGTAGCCGCGCCCCGTAAACCACAGCGGCACGAAACGTTCCAGGCTCGCCGCCTCCACTCCGGGCAGCGTTCGGATTTTTTCCACCAGCCGGCCGTAATAAATCGAAGCGTTCTCGGCCGTGTATCCGCTGGTGCGTAAATCAAACGCCGCCAGCGACACATGGCTGGTCTCAAATCCCGGCCCAGCCTCTTCAGTGTTGCGCAGACTGCGAATCAGCAAGCCGGCGCACACGAGGAGCACCGTGGCGAAAACCACCTCGGCAACCACCAGCGCGTCGCGCAAACGGTGCGTCAGGCTTCCACGGCCCGACCCAGTCGCGCGCCCCGCCGATTTCAGCGATTCATTCAGATCCGTACGCGACCCGCGCCAGGCCGGCACCAGGCCGAAAATAATTCCCGTGGCGATGGAAAGAAGCAGCGTGAACGCGAGCACCGTCTTATCCACGCCGAGCATCAACCCGATCGGCAAATGTTTCGCCGGCGGCGTGAAAAAAGTCAGCAAATTCACGCCCCACAAAGCAAGAAAAACTCCGCCCACACCGCCCGCCACCGCAAGCACGATGCTTTCCGCCAGCATCTGTCGCACGAGACGCGTGCGGCTCGCGCCCATCGCCGCGCGAATGGCGATTTCCCTCTCCCGCACCGTCGCCCGCGCCAGCAGCAGATTCGCCACGTTCACGCAGGCGATCAGCAACACCAACCCGGCGATAGCCATTAAAAATCCCAGCACGCTGCGCAAGAAATCCTGCACCCCGTAATGCGCCTTCCACACCGGCGCGACGTACACGCCCACGTTTTCGCTCGTCGTGGGATATTCCCGCGCCAGATTCCCCGCGATCGTGGCCAGATCGGCTTGCGCCTGCGCCAGGCTCACGCCCGGCTTTAGCCGCCCCATCACGTGCACGAACGTCGGATTGCGATCCTCGATGTCCTCGCCCGGCAAAATCTGCGGCTGCATCATCATCGGCACGAAGTACTGCGCATCGATGCCCACAATCGTCCCGAAAAAATGCCGCGGCGCAACGCCGATCACCGTGAACGGATGTCCGTTCAGATGCACGATTGTGCCGACCACTTGCGGATCCGCTCCAAACCGCCGCGCCCACAATCCGTAGCTCAACACAATATAAGGATCGGAATTCAGCGCTTGATTCGGCTGCTGGTGAAACACGTTCCCTATCGCCGCGTTGACGCCCAGCACATCGAAATAATTTTCCGTGGCAATGATTCCCCAGACGCGCTCCGCCGGCTCCTGCTCCCGCAAGCTCATATTCACGCCGGAAAGCTCGAAGCCAATCACGTCGGAAAAAACGTGATTCTGCGCCCGAAAATCTTTGTAATCGGGATACGAACTGGTGTGGTACTCGCCGCTCGGCATGATGCTCTCGACGGCGACCATCTCTTGCGAATCCTTCACCGCCGGGATCGGATTCAGCAAAATCGAGCGAATCCAGCTAAACACGGTAGCGTTCCCGCCGATCCCGATCGCCAGCGTAAGAATCGCCACCGCCGCAAACCCGGGCGCCTTCGCCATCATCCGCAGCGCGTGCCGAAAATCCTGAATCCAGCTATTCAAATTTTCTCCCCATTAAAATCCGTCGCGAATCGCAACTCCGTGCCCGCCTTCCAAACTCCGACGCGCGTTTTGCGGATTCCCTTAGGGCCCGGTCTTCAGCCGGGCCTCTTCGAGCTTTCGCTTTTCGGCCGTAGGGGCGGGACTTGCTCCGCCCTCCAGCGTAAAAACGGCCAGAACTCTCTCCATTCGCCTCGGCGTAAATCGATTTTTCTCGTGCTGTGATGCCGCGGCGCCTATCACGTCAACGTAGCCCCCAAGTCCAAAAACACCAATAGCAATCGAGCCCGCAAAGCGAGTCCGTTCTCTGTAATTGCCGTTGCGCGCATCACGCGCGATGTGACTGAAATGGACTAGACGCTCTCGACGCGCGTCCCGACCGTATCCTCGACAATGCGCCCGTCGAAGAGGTGAATGGCTCGGTCAGCGATGCTCGCGTAGCGCGGATCGTGCGTCACCATGCAGATGGTGGCGCCTTCCCGGTGCAGCTGCCGCAGAAGCTCCATCACGGCTTCGCTGTTCTTGGAATCGAGGTTTCCGGTAGGCTCGTCCGCCAGCAGGATCGAAGGCTGCCCGACCAGCGCGCGCGCCACAGCGACGCGCTGCTGCTGGCCGCCCGATAGCTGCGAAGGATAATGCTTCATGCGGTGCGCCATCCCCACGCGCTCCAGCACTTCCTGCACTCTCTTCTTGCGCTCCGCCGAGGGCATGCTGCGGTAGGTCAACGGCAATTCGACGTTCTCGTACACGGTCAAATCGCCGATCAGATTGAACGCTTGAAAAATAAATCCAATTTCACGGTTGCGGATGCGCGTGCGGTCCGCCAGCGAAAGATTGGCCACCGACTGCTTATTGATCCAGTAGCTGCCATCGGTAGGCGAATCCAGCAGCCCAAGAATCGAGAGCAGCGTGGACTTGCCGCAACCCGACGGCCCGGCGATGGAAACAAATTCACCCGTCTGAATATTGAGATGCACGCCGGCCAAGGCGTGCGTCTCAACTTCATCGGTGTAGAAAACCTTGGTTACGCCTTCCAGCTTAATAAGTATTTCCGTTCCGTCCGCCATGTCGTCTGCTCCTCGCCGTCTCTCTTCTTATGTCGTCACTTCAATTGAATCCGGTCGAAATTATCCCACTGCGACATATCCGACAAAATCACCGTATCCCCAACCTGCAAGCCCTTCACAACCTCCACCGAATTCACCGAAGTCCGCCCAATCTGCACCTGCACCCGCGAAGCCTCCCCCGCGTCATTCCAAGGTCCATTGGTCTTGAAAAGCCCAATCGTGCTGTTCGCCTCGCCGTGTACCGGCCGGCCAACGTAAAGCACATCCGTCAAGCGCTCGAGCTCTACCGTTCCTTCAACGCTCAAATCCGGCCGCGCGCCAGACGGCAATGTGCCCTCGAGTGCGCAATCCACAGTCACGGTGCCGTTTTGCACCGCCGGATCAATGCGGCTCACATGTCCTTGAATAATGCCATTATGCGTATCAATCGTGGCTTTCTGCCCGATCACAATGTCCTTGGCCTGCGTCTCGGCAATCTTCAGTTGCGCCTTCAAATGCTGCGGCTGCGCCACGCGCGCCAGCACCGTCCCGGCCGTAACCTTTTGCCCGACCTCAACGTCCAGCTCCTGCAACATGCCGTCAATTCCCGGCCGAATCTTCAGTTGCTCCACCTGCGTCTGCTTCAATTGCGCCAGAGCGCGCATCTGGTCCACTTTCGCCTGCTGCACGGCCACCTGCGCGTCAATCGAGCTGGCAAATGTCTCCACTTGCTTTTCCGCGATTTCGTTCTGCTTGCCTAGCTCTTCTTCGGCTACTTGCGACGTCCGCAAAATCACGTCCGACACCAGCCCAAGCTTGAACAGCTCCTCGTTCGTTTCCTTCTGGATTTGCGCCTGGTGGTAAGCCGAGCGCACCTGCGCGGCCTTGGCCTTCTGATCCATCAGCTGGTTCTGCAGTTGCGCCTTCAAGTTATTCAGTTCGGCCTCGGCGCCCTTCAGTTGGTATTGCGCATCCATCGCCCCTTGCGCCAGTTCCGGATTGCTCATCTCGAAGATAATCGTGTCTTTTTTGACGGGGGTGCCGGGGAGAAGATAGCGCTTTTCGATGCGCCCATCGGTCTGCGCGGGAAGCAGCAAGATGGTCTCAGGGACAAGGGTTCCCAGCCCGCGAACTTCGCGGATCATCGGCCCGCGCTGCACCGTACCCGGCCAGAGGGTGGCCTTGTCCACGCTAGGCGCCGCCGGCTTCAAAGTATGCAAGGCGCCGGTAATCAACACGATCGCCACAATCGCGGCCACGCCGTAGGCGATCTGCCGGATCCTCTTCTTCCGCTTCACATCTGGCCGAGCAATATCCAACGGGATAACCTCACAACAAGATAAGGCAACTAACCTGCCGCAAAGTACTAGCCTCTAAGCCCATAATTACCAGACTCTTACGAACCAAGCAAGCCCTCGAAGGAGCCCCGATTTGCTCGCTCATGGGATTAAACCGTCCCGGAACCGAACACGATTTTGAGCTCGAAATCAGCCTTCGACCCACACTATAGCTACGAAGTTCACAGCACGGGAGTTCCCTATAACCCACGCCAAGACCGCAGCGCCGCGCGATTGCGTGCTTCCGGACGCAGGGGTAAGATGCATCGCTTATGCCTGAATCCACGTCCATGATCGGCCGCACCATCTCCCACTACCGCATCCTCGAGAAATTGGGGGGCGGCGGCATGGGAGTCGTTTACAAGGCCGAAGACGTGCGTCTCGGCCGCTTCGTGGCCCTGAAATTCCTGCCTGACGAAACAGCGCGCGACCCGCAAGCGCTCGAGCGATTTCGGCGCGAAGCGCGTGCCGCTTCGGCCCTCAATAATCCCAATATCTGCACCATTCACGACATCGGCGAAGAGCAAGGCCACGCCTACCTGGTGATGGAATATCTCGAGGGCCAGACGCTCAAGCACCGCATCGCACGGGGACCGATCCATCTCGAAGAATTGCTGCAGATCGGCACGGAAGTCGCCGGGGCTCTCGACGCGGCACACGCCAAAGGCATCGTTCATCGCGATATCAAGCCGGCCAACATCTTCTGCACGCGCAACGGCCCAGCCAAAGTCCTCGATTTCGGCCTGGCAAAAATTGTCACTCCGCCGCAGATGCTCACCGATGTGGGCGCTTCGGCGATGCCCACTTCAGCTGGCGAGGAAATGCTGAGCAGCCCCGGCTCGGCCATCGGCACGGTGATGTATATGTCGCCGGAACAGGCCATGGGCGAGGAACTCGATTCGCGCACCGATCTTTTCTCCTTCGGCGCGGTGCTCTACGAAATGGCCACGCGCGCGCTGCCCTTCAAGGGCACGACTTCCGCCGCCATCTTCGATTCCATCCTGCACAAGCCGCCCGTTCCAGTGCAGCGCCTGAATCCGGAAATGCCGCCGGAACTCGAGCGCATCGTTCAGAAGACGCTCGAAAAAGATCGCCGCATGCGCTACCAGCACGCCGCCGATCTGCGCACCGACTTGCAGCGCCTGATGCGCGACACTCACTCGGGCAGCGTGATCACTTCAGTTGCTGCTCCGGAACCTGGCGTGGCATCCGCAGCGAAGCCGGACACAAGCTCCGTCGCGCCGGCGGCGAGCAGTGCGCTGCGAGATTCTTCTGCCATCCATCGCTCCAGCAGTTCGGTGGTGGTCGAAGCCGCCAAACAACACAAACTCGGTCTCGCAACAATCAGCATCATCGTCCTGCTGCTGGTCGCCGCCGCGGCTTACGGCATCTACGCCCTGCTCAACGGCAGAGGGCCCACGCCCTTCGAAAACTTCACGATGACGCAGCTCACCAACAATGGCACCACAACCATGGCGGCGATTTCCCCTGACGGCAAATATCTCCTCACCATCGTCGCCGAAAAAGGCAAAGAAAGCCTGTGGCTGCGCAACGTCCCGACGAACAGCGACACGGTCGTGATTCCTGCTTCGGACGATTTCTACCGCAGCCCGAAATTCTCGCCCGACGGCGACACCATCTATTTCCGCAAGGCCTCGGATCGCGCGCAAACCGGATTCAATCTCCTCCGCGCTCCGGTCCTCGGCGGCACGCCGCAAGTCGTGGTCCGCAACATCGACTCCGAAATCTCCTTCTCGCCCGACGGCAAGCGCATCGCCTACGTCCGCGGCAACTTCCCGGAAGACGGGAAAGATCAATTTTTGATCGCCAATGCCGATGGCTCGGACGAGACGGTGGCGGCCGTCGAAACGCAAGTCGTTTCCGGCGCCGTTCCACCCGTGTCCTGGTCACCCGACGGCAAGCTGATCGCCCGAATTCTTCCGAATACCTCCGACGCTTTCACCAATATTCAACTGTCGGATCCGGGCTCGGGAAAATCGCACACCCTGAGTGGGCTCCCACAAGTCATCTTAAACTCGCTGCTATGGATGCCCGATGGCCGCGGGTTTCTCGCTGGATATCAGAATAGAGGCACTCCCGACCCGAAAAACCAGATCGCCTATGTCTCCTACCCCGGCGCAAAAATTCGCGCGGTGACCAAAGACACCAACAATTACCAATCCCTTTCGGTCTCGGCGGACGGCAAGACCATCGCCGCGGTGCAGCAGAAGATCTCGCATCCCTTTTATCTGTTTCCCGCGTCCGGCTCCAGCGGCGCTCTGCCCACTTCCGCGGCGGCGCAGGTCAAAAACGCCTTCGTTTTTGGCTGGGCCGAAAACGGCGACCTCTACTTCGATGCAGACAACACCAGCGTGGTGCGCATCTCTCCCGACGGCAGCAACAAAACGACGATCCTCAGCGATCCCAATTCCACGCTGATAGGCCCGAGCGGCTGCCCTGGCGGCCGCTACATCGTGTTCCAGTGGTTGGGCCACGCGGGAATCAATAAGACGAACGTCTGGCGCGCGGACGTTGACGGCTCCAATCCCAAAAAACTTTCCGACGGAGCGAACGATTTGGCGGGGTCATGCTCTCCCGACGGCAAATGGGTCTTTTACCTGGACTTTGGCGCCGACAGAATCATGCGCGTCCCGATTGAGGGCGGAAAATCCGAGGTCGTTCCGGGTTCGGTTTTTCCGGATGCCTTCATCGGCGACATCGGCTTCGATATATCTCGCGACGGCAAATGGCTGGCGCTTTTTCTGATCAAGACCGTAGGAAATGCTCCAGTGCCGAGCATCGCTTTGGTCGGGCTCGATGCCGGCCCGAATCCGCCAGTGCGCACTCTGGTCCCCAACCCGCACATTGCCGGAGCGGCAGGCTTCACGCCGGATGGGAAAGCCGTCGTCTATCCGATCAACGAAAATGGGGCCTCCAATCTGTGGGTGCAGCCGCTCGATGGTTCGCCGGGGAAACAAATTACGAATTTTCCTGCGGACCTGCTCCAATTCTTTTCCTTTTCGCCCGATGGCAAGACCCTCGCCGTGATGCGGCGCCACGAGGAATCCGACGTAGTGCTGCTGCGGGATACTGGCGCCGAAAAGTAGCGCCGGCCTCCGTGCCGGCATCTGCCGGGCGCGAATCCCGGCCAGAATCATAATCGCGCGCGGAGTTGTTGGCTTGGATTAACGGCATGAATCCGGCGTAGGCTTGGCGGTTTTGCTCCGCGCATGTTTGCTGCTTGTTGACGGATTGCGGTCGTCAGATGCCGGCGGGGAGCCCCTTCGATGCTCAGGGTAAACCAGCGCTACTTTAAGCGCTCTCGCAGCCAATCCTTCCAGCTATCCGGCAGTGAAGCGACTTGCAGGGCGCGGCGAACGGCGCCCTTGTCCTCTTCCGTGTAACTCTTGGCGACATAGAGCCTGGTGATTTCGGAAACGGAGACTTCGTTGGCGTCGCGGCCGAGCAGTTCGATCTGGTCGCCGGCGCCGACTTCGCCTTCGCGGGTGACGGCGACGTAAAATCCAGTGCGGCCGCTGGCCAGGAAACGCTTCACCATTTGGTCGTTCTCGAAGCGGATGCCTAGTTTGTAGCAAGGCAAGCGCGGCTGCGTGACGATCACTTCGGCGCTGCCCACCGAGAAGCGGTCGCCGAGATGGACTTCGCTTTCGAGTGGCACGCCTTCGGTGGTGAAATTCTCGCCGAAGCTGGCGGGCGGCAAATCGCGGCCGGGCAATTCGTTTCGCCAGAAGCTGTAGTGCTCGATCGGGTAGCAGTAGACGGCTTTGTATTTACCGCCGTGCACGGTGAGATCGGCTTGGCGGTCGCCGTCCAGATTCAGCCGGCGCAGCTGGACGCGGCCTTCCACCGGCTTCTTAAAGATTCCGGTGGTCACTGGCGTGCCGTGCCAGAGTACTTCGCGCGGGAGGCCGACGTTGAGGGAGAGAAGTTTCATGGCGGTAGAAATTCGATGCCGGTTGCCGGCCAACAGATTCGGAATGCTAACACGCGGAATCGCTCCTTTTGCAGGCGTTTAAATCAAGAGGGATCCCTCGCTGCGCTGGGGATGATGGCGTTTTTGTTTTTTTCGCAAACTGTGAAGCTGAGCCCTACGTCTCTCCATCCAGCTCTCGACTCCGCGCGTGCGATTGCTCGTTGGTGAGGGATCGTTCGTCGGATGCCGGCCCTTCGCGCCTCAGGGTAAACAGGGACGCCAGCGCTACGTGAATCCTCGCGGAGGCGAGTATCCTCTAATGGTTATCGCTGTAACGGATTGGGGGAAATATGGCTGTTGCACCGTTGGCTAGTGCGCTGGATGCGCGGACGCAGGCTTTTCCGGTTTTGACCGCGGCGCAGATTGAGCGCGTGCGCCCGGGGAGCAAAGTGCGGCGTGTATCGGCGGGCGAGATTTTGTTTTCGCCCGGAGATGCCGGTGTGCCGTTTTTTGTTTTGCTATCCGGGGCCATGGAAATTGTGCAGCCGAGTTTCAGAGGCGAATCGGAAGTGGCCGCCCACGGGCCCGGCGAATTCACCGGCGAGATGACGATGATTTCCGGGCGGCGATGCCTGGTGCTCGGGCGCGTGACGGAAGCCGGTGAGTTTCTCGAGCTTTCGGGCGAGGGGTTGCGGTCGCTGGTGGCGCGCGATGCAGAGTTGAGCGAGATTTTCATGCGCGCGTTTATTTTGCGGCGCCTGGCGCTGGTCGATCGCGGGCAGGGCGGAGTGATATTGCTAGGCTCGCGGCACTCGGCGGCTACGCTGCAGCTGCGGGAATTTCTGATGCGCAACGAGCATCCCTACCAGTATGTGGATCTCGATAGCGACAAGACTTCGCAGGAGCTGCTCGATGAGTTCAGCGTGAAGGTGGAGGAAGTCCCGGTGTTGATTTGTCCGCTGAAACACGCGGTGATGAAAAATCCTACGCCGCAGCGGGTGGCCGATTGCCTGGGGCTGAATATTGCGATTGATGAGACGCAGATTCGCGATTTGATCATCGTCGGCGCGGGGCCATCGGGTCTGGCCGCCGCTGTTTACGGGGCTTCGGAAGGGCTCGATGTGCTGGTGATTGAGACTGCCGCGCCCGGCGGGCAGGCGAGCTCGAGCTCGAAGATCGAAAATTATCTGGGATTTCCGACCGGGCTTTCGGGACAGGAGCTTGCGGCGCGGGCTCTCGCGCAGACGGAAAAATTCGGCGCGAAGATGATGGTGGCGCACAGCGTGCAGAAGCTCGATTGCTCGCGCCTGCCATACAAGCTCGTGCTCGACAACGGCAACGCGCTGGCGGGGCGCGCCATCGTGATCGCCACCGGCGCGCAGTACAACAAACCCAAAATTCCCAACCTGGTGAAATTCGAGGGCCAGGGAATTTATTATGGCGCGACATTCATGGAAGCGCAGCTTTGCGGCGCAGAGGAAATTGTCGTTGTCGGCGGAGGAAACTCCGCGGGGCAGGCGGCGGTATATCTCTCGCAGACGGCGAAGAAGGTGCACATGCTGGTGCGCTCGACGACTTTGTCCGACAGCATGTCGCGCTATCTGATTCAGCGTATCGAGGAAAATCCCAAGATCCAGCTGCACTACCAGACCGAGATCGTGGCTCTCGATGGTGATACGCATCTCGAGCGCGTCACTTGGAAGTGCAAGAAGACCGGCGAGGTTACGTCGCACGACATCCGGCACGTGTTCATCATGGCCGGGGCTTCGCCGCGCACCGAATGGCTGAAGGGCTGCGTGGCCATGGATGACAAGGGATTTATTTTGACCGGACGCGAACTCGATCAGGCCGGCACCGACGCTCCGGCGTGGAAAGGCTCGCGCTCTCCGTATATGCTGGAGACTTCCTTGCCGGGAGTGTTCGCGGTGGGCGATGTGCGCGCGGGGAATGTGAAGCGCGTGGCTTCGGCGGTGGGCGAGGGATCGATTGCGATTTTTCTGGTGCACCGGGCTCTGGCGGAAATTTAGGAGGTGAGAGATGGCGCAGTGTACGCACTTGAATCAAATCAAGAATGTGAAGCCGCGCACGCCGCAGGGGTGCGAGGAATGTTTGAAGATGGGCGATACGTGGGTGCACTTGCGGTTGTGTTTGGAATGCGGGCATGTGGGGTGCTGCGATTCTTCGAAAAATAAGCATGCCACGAAACATTTTCATGCGACGAAGCACCCGATTATGAAATCGTTTGAGCCTGGGGAGGATTGGGGTTGGTGTTATATCGACCAGGTGGAGTTAGATTTTCCGCTGGGGCGTGCGGCGGGATGAGGCGGAAGAAAGAGAAACCCGACCGAGGTTTGGCACGAGATCCTTCAGGCCGCGCCACCACACCAGATTTTCGCGCGGGACTCGGTGAATGGGGCGCGAAAATCCGGCTGCGCGGCCTTCAGGATGACGGCATTTGTATTTAAGACCGCTGAAACGTTGTTGAGAAATGCCGGCTGGCAGCCCTTTGCTGCTCAAGACGAGCCGGCGCTACTTTAAGCGCTTCACTAATTGGATTTGGCCGGCGTGGTAGGTGTCGTGGAAGGCTGCGCCCTGGATCATTTGTCGCGGGGTGTATTTGCTGTTGGGTTGACGCTGGTCTAGTTTTGATTCGGGGAGTTTAGAGACTTCTTCGCGCAGGGCTTTGTGTTCGCGTTGTAGAGCTGCTTGATCTTTCTGCCAGGATTTTTCCTTCTCGGCTTGGCTTAGATTTTTTGCTGGTCGCTGGAACCAGTTGCGGCCTTCGTTGTTGTAGAGGCCGCGGGTTTTGCCTTGGAGCTGGCGGCGGACGGCGAATTTCCAGTAGGTGGCGTGGACTGTTAGTTCCCAGATGTTGTGGCGGCCTGACTTAACGCGTTGCTCGGCTTGCTTTGCGCTTACCCCTCGCAACGCGGCGCGGAGGCTTGGGCCGTGCCAGGCTGGGCCTTTGTAGGCTTCGTCGAGGCTGGATAGGAGAGTTTGGATTTCGTTGGGCATTGGTGGCTCCGATTGCGGCTCGGATAAATTGTGATGATGACTCTGGACTGACTCAGGGTTGGATGCGGTTTGAGAGATTTGGAATCGGGGAGATTTATTTTTAATCGCTAGGCGAGGGAAGTCTACGTAACGGAATTACGCTTCCGCGGGTGGCTCCGGCTTTGATTGGCTTTTTTGCTAGTCGGATGCCGGCGGGGACGCCCTTCGAGGCTCAGGACAAGCCAGCGCTACTGGGGAGGGTCTTGCGACCCTCCCTTCTACGACCCTTCGATTTTTACCAGTCGCGGCGGCCGCCACCGCCGCCACCACCGCCGCCTCGGCCACCGCCACCGCCTCGGCCACCACCACCGCCGCCGTAGCCGCCACGGCCGCCACCACCGCCGCGGCCGCCGCCTCCGCCACCACCGCCGCCTTCGCGTTGCGGGCGGGCTTCGTTGACTACGATTTTGCGGCCTTTGAAATCTTTTCCGTTGAGAGCCGCTACCGCTTTTTCGGCTTCACCGTCGTCGCCGATTTCCACGAAACCGAAACCGCGCGGCTGGCCCGAGAAACGATCACGGATCAGCGCAACGGAATCGGCTTTGATGCCGGCTTCGCTGAACAGCGCTTGCACCTCTTCTTCATTTGCTTGGAACGGCAGGTTCCCCACATACAGTTTCTTCACCGAAGTCTCCTTCGCCCTGAGGGCGCGAGTACGTGAGGCTGAAGGGACAGGGTCATGACCACGGCCGTCGGGAGCAACGGACTGGGCTGAGGCGAGCGCTTCAGCGGCTCGCCGGAAATCTTGCGCCAACTTGAGACTGCAGTCAATGGGAGGGGTGGTTTGGAACCGGCTGGAAAATGTTGAGCGGTTATTTGGGGGTGAGGCTAGAATCTCGGCGTTGTTTGAGCGACAGCGTTGTGGAGACGCGACGTTTAGATCCCTTCGAGGGACTCAGGGCAAGCTCTTCGGCCGAAATGCGGCCTCACGATGACAACGCCTTGTCTTAAGGATGATAGCGCCGCGGTTGATTTTGGGCTTCGATTCGAAGTCGCGGTCGTCGGACGGGCGCAGCCTTTCGAAACTCAGGGTAAACAAGCGGCGCCCCTACTGAGTTGGTAGTGACGGAGCGACGATAATTTCAGGGGGATGGGAATGAAACTGGATGTCTTGAAGAGAATTGGGTTGGTGATGGTTTTGATTTTGGCATTGATTGCGCCGTCCTTTGAGGCTCAGGGCGGGCCGCGGTTTGCGGCGCAGAGTCCGGCGGCAACTGGAGCTGGGCGGGTTGTGGTGGTCAAGGCTGGGCGTGTGTTGGATGTGCTCACGGGGAAATATGCGGAGCACCAGATTATTTGGATTGAGGGCGAGCGAATCAAGGAGATTGGCGATGCCGCCTCGCTGGAGGCGCGCGTGCCGAAAGATGCGCGCGTTGTTGATCTGTCGAACGCGACGGTGCTGCCTGGGTTGATTGATTGCCATACGCATTTGACGATGTCGCCGCAGACGATTGGGCCGGCGGGGCTGCGGCTGTCGTATCCGCGGCAAGCGTTGATGGGAGCGCGTAACGCGCGCGTGACGCTCGAGGCGGGATTTACGACGGTGCGCAATGTGGGCGGCGCTGGATATGCGGACATTGCGCTGCGCGACGCGATCAATGCGGGCGATGTGCGCGGGCCGCGGATGCTCGCTTCGGGCCCGCCGCTGAGCATTACCGGCGGGCATGGCGATCAGAATTTTCTGGCGCCGCAGTGGGGCGCGACGCAGGACGGCGTCGCGGATGGCGTTGCGGGCGTGACGACAAAAGTGCGCGAGAACATCAAATTCGGCGCAGACGTGATCAAGTTCATGGCCACGGGCGGCGTGCTTTCCGAAGGTGATAATCCGGCGCTGGCGCAGTACAGCCTGGAGGAAATGAAAGCGATCGTGGACGCGTCGCACGGATTGGGGAGAAAAGTTGCCGCGCACGCGCACGGAGCGTTGGGGATCAAAAATGCGGTTTTGGCCGGCGTGGACTCGATCGAGCATGGCAGCTTTATTGATGATGAGGACATTCGATTGATGAAGGAGCGCGGGACTTATCTGGTGCCCACGCTTTACTTGAGCGATTGGTTCATGGAGAACTACAAGGCGCTGGGATTGAGCGAGGGGATTATTGCCAAGGCTCGCGTGGTGATGCCGGCGGCGCGGGAAAATGTGGCGCATGCGTTTCATGAGGGCGTGAAGGTGGCTTTTGGGACGGATGCGGCGGTTTATCCGCATGGCTTGAACGCGCATGAGTTTGCGGTGATGGTGAAATTGGGGTTGACGCCTTTGCAGGCGATTCAGGCTTCGACGTTGAACGCGGCGGATTTGTTGGGATGGTCGGATCGCGTGGGAACTTTGGAGGCAGGGAAGTTTGCGGATTTGGTGGCGGTGGATGGGGATCCTTTGACGGATGTGAGCGTGTTGGAGAATGTGAAGGTGGTGATTAAGGGTGGAGAGGTGGTTAAGCAGTGATAGCGTGGGAGATGTATGGCTCCTGGACACCGGTCGCGTCCCCACGCGCAACACCGGCGTGTTGGGCACCCAACGACCGTCCTAAGTAATCATCGAAGGCCTCGTACAGCAGATAAGTTGAATTCATTTGTGTCTTTTATGGTGCGGGGCGAATCATAGTTAGAAGTAGTCACAGGAGATTCCTTGGCTGGGAAGGCTTTACGCCGCACTTTCATCGTGTTGGGGTGCATTGTGGTGGTGTTTCTTGCGGCCGCGGTGGTGCTGACGCTCAGCCTGCGCGGGCGGTTGAAAGGCTATCTGATCACCACGCTGAACGAGCAGTTTCACAGCGACGTTGAGATCCAGGATGTTACTGCGTACGTTTACCCCAACGTTTACCTGGTGGCCCACGGCGTCTCGGTGCGATTGCATGGACGAACCGATATCCCCCCGCTGTTGACCATGGAGACGCTAACGATGTCGGCGAATCTGCGAGCGCTGCTGGCGCCGACGAAGCACGTGGCCAGCGTCCACATCGACGGATTGGAAATCACGGTGCCGCCGCGGCCTTTGGTCCCGCCGAAGAATCCGGAGCCGCGCAGGAAGATTACCGTGCCGGTGGTGATCGACCAGATCACGGTGGACGATTCGAAGCTGATCACCTTGCCGCGCGAAGCGAATAAGTTGCCGCACGAATGGGATATTCACCGCATGGTGCTGGATTCCTTTTCGTTTGACGCGCCGGCGCATTTTCACGCCACGCTGACGAATCCCAAGCCGATTGGCGATATTGATTCTACCGGCGCGTTCGGGCCGTGGAATGCGGAGGAGCCCAGCGACACGCCGGTGAACGGCACGTTTTCATTTTCACACGCGGATTTGGATTCACTGAAGGGGCTGGGCGGGATTTTATCGTCGCAAGGGAAATATGAGGGAGTGCTGGACAAATTGAACGTGGAAGGCGATACGGACACGCCGGATTTTTCTCTGGATGTGAGTGGGAACCCGGTGCACTTGACGACGCATTACGTGGCAGTGGTGGATGGGACGAACGGCGACACGCAGTTGACGCCGGTGATCGCGCATTTCGCGCATACGACCGCGGAGACGAAGGGCGACGTCATAGGGATTCGCGGAGTTCCGGGGAAAGACATCGAACTGAATGCGGTGATACACGACGGACGCGTGGAGGATTTGCTGCGTCTGGTGATGAAGAGCGACACGCCGACGATGACGGGGCGCGTGGCTTTGACGGCGAAAATCAGTTTGCCGCCGCGTCCGGGAGTGACGGTGTTCGACCGCTTGGTGCTTGACGGGAAATTCGGCGTGAGCGGGCATTTCACCAGCGACGTGGTGCAGGGCAAGGTGGATTCGTTGAGCCGCAGAGGGCAGGGGCAGCCGAAAAATGAAGAGATTGAGGATGTGATTTCGAATTTGCGCGGGGAATTCACGCTGAAGGACCGGCGCGCGACTTTTTCAAGTCTGGCGTTCGATGTGCAAGGGGCTGCGCTGCAGCTTGCCGGGACATATGACATGACCAATGAGACTTTGGATTTTCACGGGCATTTGCGATTGAACGCGAAGGTTTCGCAGATGACGACCGGAGTGAAATCGTTTTTTCTCAAGGCGGTTGATCCCTTCGTTTCGAAGAATGGGGAGACGGATTTGCCGATCAAGATTACCGGACCGCGGTCGCATCCGGAATTTGGGTTGGACCGCGGGCGTGACGACGAGAAGAAAAAGGCGGATCACGCAGGGGACAAGAATAAAGACGGAGAGAAGAAAGGAAACTAATGGCGGTGAGTGTGGCGGCGCCGTTTGCGGCATTCAAGGGCCAGAAATATCTGAGTCTGCAGACTTTTCGGAAGAATGGCGAAGGCGTGAAGACGCCGGTGTGGTTTGCGGCGGATGAAGCGCTGGAAGCGCGCGGCGACGCGGCCGTCCTTTATATCTATACGATCGGGAATACCGGTAAGGTGAAGCGTATTCGAAATAATCCGCGGGTGCGGATCGCGCCTTGCGATATGCGCGGGAATGTTACCGGTGAGTGGATGGAGGCGCGGGTGGAGATTTTGTCCGGTGATGCTGCGGCGCGCGCGACAGGCTTGTTGAATCGCAAGTATTTTCCGTGGAAGCAGCTGCTGGGATTTTTTGCCATGTTCAGCCGGCGCGAACGCGTGGTGATGGCGATTCGGCCGGCGTGAGTTTGTGCGAGGGCGCGTTGTGCGAAGCTGGTGTCTGAGCGCGCGTCGATGATGTCGGAAGAATCGTAATTAGCGCGAGGAGAAGCCGAGCTTCTCCTAGGCACGATCGCGTTCCTATGTGGCTGGGCGCGTCGCGGTGCCAGTTGCATCTGCGCAGCGACGTCCGCGAATTATTGTTGTGGAGCTGCTGCTGCCTTGGCTTTGGCCATAAAGGCTTCGGCGCGCCGCTTCATTTCCTCAGGCGCTACATCTTCTTTGTGGGTGGCGATGCCCCAGTGATGGCCGGCGGGATCGCTGAGTTTGCCATAGCGATCGCCCCAAAACATGTCTTGCAAAGGCATGGTGATTTTTGCGCCGGCTTGCACCGCGCGATTGAATACCGTGTCGGCGTCGGTGACGTAGAGGAAGAGTTGCAGGCTCGGAATCACGTTCGGAGCTGGACCGGTGGCCATGCCGGCAAATTCGTCGTTTACCATGATGATCGAATCACCGATGCGTAGCTCGGCGTGGCTGATTCTGCCGTCGGGCGCGGGCATGCGCATGATCTCCTCCGCACCGAAGGCTTTTTTGTAGAAATCGATGGCTGCGGCGGCGTTGTGGCAGGTGAGGGATGGAGTGATTGCGTGATAGCCGTCGGGAATCGGTTTTACGGGATTTGCCATTGCGGGTCTCCTTGTCGGTCTGAGGTTGCCGGGCGCTTCGAACTGGGTGGAGGGACGATTTGCGCTCGGACGGGGAATTTTACAACCGGCGGCTGCGAGGGTGTCAATAAATTGCGTTAATAATTGCGCCGCGTTCGCCTCGTTAAGTTGACGTTGCGGCGCGGGGCAAATTTGCAGTGAATTTGGGCTGTGCCCGGCCCGGCTAAAGCGTGGGCCCTACGGGGGCCGATAGCCGGTCGTCAATTTTACGGTTGGCTGGGAATTCCCTTCACCAATAGCACTACGGCTTCGGAGCCGGCTTTTCTGTCTTTGGCGATTTCCTGGTAAGCGGGGGAATCGGCCCATTCGCGGAAGGCGGCTTCGTCCGGGAACGACATCAGAACTACTTTTTCGCGGTCCCATTGGCCTTCGAGGACTTGCGGATGTTCGTCGGCGGCTAGCAGGCGGCCTTTGAAGCGATTCATCACTTCCATGAAGCGCGATTGGTAGCGATTGTAGGCGGCGCGATCGGTGATGGTGAGTTGGGCGATGGCGTAAACGGTCATGCGAACCTCCTCGAAGGTTCGTACCTAACACATTTTGAGCATCGGCGGCGCGTTTGATTTATGCTGGGCGGCCTGGAGAATTTGATCGGAGGATAGGGATGATATCGGTGCGGCGAGGGCTGCTGGCGGTTTTAGCGCTATTGATCATTGCTGGGGCGGCGTGGCCGCTTTCTGCGCAGCAATTTCCGGAGAATGCGTATCAAGAGTTGCGCTGGCGATCGGTTGGGCCTTATCGCGGAGGCCGGACGCGCGCTGTGGCCGGTGTGCCCTCGCAGCCGAATGTATTTTATATCGGGGCGGTGAATGGCGGCGTTTGGAAATCGGATGATTATGGGCGGACTTGGGCGCCGATTTTTGATGCGCAGCCTACGCAATCGATTGGGGCCATTGCCGTGGCGCCTTCGGATCCGAATATCGTTTATGTGGCCAGCGGGGAGGGATTGCAAAGGCCGGACTTGTCGGTGGGGAATGGAATTTATAAATCGACGGATGCCGGAAAGACCTGGACGCACCTGGGCCTGCACGACGCGCAACAGATTCCGGCGATGGTGGTTGATCCGGCGGATCCGAATCGATTGTTTGCGGCAGTGCTAGGGCATCCTTACGGTGCTAGTGAGCAGCGCGGGATTTTTCGCTCCACCGACGGCGGCAAAACCTGGGAACGCGTGCTTTACAAAAATGAGAATACCGGAGGATCCGACGTCGAGATGGATCCCACAAATTCGGAGATTTTGTACGCGTGTTTGTGGGAAGCGCGCGAAGGGCCGTGGGAGGACAACAATAATTATAGCGGGCCTGATAGCGGGCTTTTTAAATCAACCGATGGAGGCAGCACTTGGAAGCAATTGACGAACGGGCTGCCGAAAAATCTGGTGCAGATCAACGTGACTGTTTCCGCCAGCAATCCGCAGCGGATTTACGCCACCGTCGGGACGACCGAACCTGGAGATTATGAGTCGGGCAAAGGATTGGGATTTTATCGCTCGGATGATGCGGGAGAGAGTTGGACGCAAATCACGACGGATCCGCGTCCGGCGATGCGCATTGGTGGCGGCGATTTGCCCATTCCGCGCGTGGACCCGAAGAATCCCGATGTGGTTTACAGCGCCAGCATCGTGACGGTGCGCTCGAGCGATGGCGGGAAAACGTGGATGAGCCTGCGCGGGGCGCCGGGCGGCGATGATTATCAGAATCTCTGGATCAATTCGAGTGATCCGAGAATTATTTTACTGGTAAGCGATCAAGGTGCATTGGTGACCGTGAATGGCGGCGCCACGTGGAGTTCCTGGTACAACCAGCCCACCGCGCAGATTTATCACGTCAGCGCGTCCAGCGGTTTTCCCTACATGCTGTGCGGCGGGCAACAGGAGAGCGGGTCGGTGTGCATCTCGACGCGCGGGAATGACGGCGAGATTTCCTATCGCGAGTGGCATCCCGTGGGAGCGATCGAGTACGGCTACGTGGCGCCGGACCCGCTCGATGCGGACATTATTTATGGCGCCGGCCGCACCGAGGTGTCGCGATACCACTGGAGCACCGGGCAGGTGCAGAACGTGACGCCGTTCCCGCTGCGCGATCCGAAAATTCGTGCCGATCGCACCCAGCCGATCATGTTTTCGCCGGTCGATCCGCACATTCTTTATACCACTGCGAATTTTGTGTACAAGACGCTGAACGGCGGGCAGACCTGGCAAACCATCAGTCCCGATTTAGGGCGCGCACATGCGGGCGTGCCGGCTAGCCTGGGACAAATGGCGGCGAAAGACGCGAAGGCGGATAAGCAGCGCGGCGTGGTATATGCACTGGCGCCTTCGTTCAAGAGCGTCGACACGCTTTGGGCGGGCACCGATGATGGCTTGATTTGGTTGACGCGCGACGGCGGAAAAAACTGGAAGGACATCACGCCGCCGGAATTGACACCGTGGAGCAAGGTCACGCAGATTTCCGCTTCGCATTTTGATGAGCTTACCGCCTACGCTTCCGTGAGCCGCTTGCGCATCGATGATTTGAAGCCCTACATCTATCGCACGCACGACGGCGGAAAGAGTTGGAAGCTGATTTCCAGCGGGCTGCCGGAAGATGCGCCGGTCGATACGGTGCGCGAAGATCCGCTGCGCAAGGGGCTGCTGTTTGCGGGGACGGAAACGAGCGTGTGGGTGTCCTTCGATGACGGCGAGCGCTGGCAATCGCTGCAGCAGAATCTGCCGCATACGTCGATGCGCGATTTGCTGATCCGCGAAAATGATTTGATCGTGGCGACGCACGGGCGCGGATTTTGGATTCTGGATGATATTTCGATGCTGCGGCAGCTGAGCGATGAGGTAACGAATGCCGAGGCGCATTTATTCAAGCCGGCTGCGGCGATTCGCGCGCGGCGCTCGACTTACACCGATACGCCGGTGCCGCCGGATGAGCCGCTGGCGCAGAATCCGCCCGACGGCGCGGTGATCGATTATTTTCTCGCCAAGCCGGCTGCGGGCGTGGTGACGCTGGAGATTCTCGATAGCCGCGGAAAAGTGGTGCGGCGATTTGCCAGCGACGATAAGCCGGAATTCACCGCGGAGCAACTGAACCAGCAATTGATTCCAATTTATTGGGTTCGGGCCGCGCGAGCGGTTTCAACGGACGCCGGGATGCATCGCTGGGTTTGGGACCTGCATTATCCATCCCCGGTACCAGGCTCGCATCAATATCCGATTTCGGCGGTGCCCGGAGATACGCCGCGCGTGCCGCAGGGCCCGTTGGCTGCGCCGGGGCAATACACCGTACGGCTGACGGCCAATGGCGCGAGCACCACCGCGCCACTGACAGTGAAGATCGATCCGCGCGTGAAGACGTCGGCGAGCGGATTGGCGCAGATGTTCCAGGCGGAGACGCGACTCGCGGGCATTCTTTCGCGCAGCAATGCCGCGCTGCTGCAGGCGAAATCGGCGCACGAACAGATCGAGAAGATCGCGGGAAAAACGCACGATGGGTTGAGCGATGCCGTTACGGCGCTCAAAGTGAAAATCGACGTTCTGCTGGACGGCCACAAGGATGCGGACGCTTCGAAGACGCCCGAAGCGACGCTCAGCCGATTGAATGGAAATATCGGCGCCTTGTACGCGGAGATCGACCGGGCCGATGCGGCGCCGACGGCCGCGCAAGCGAAGGCGCTGGCGGACCTGGAGCGCGATTTTCCCGGGCTGATGAAGCAGTGGGACGCCATCCGCACGACCGATATTCCCGCGATCAATCAGCGGCTGAACGATGCGGGGCTTGGCGAAATCAAGATTGATGCCAATCCGCACACACAGGAAGATTCAGACGGCGACGAAAGATGAACCAAGAAAAATTGAGCGTGGACTCAATCGAACGCGGTTGTTTGTATGTGAATTTGCGGTTTGTTGCTGGATGCTTGCGCGCTAAGGAGAAATGATGGCGATTCTCGTGACCGGCGGGGCCGGCTACATCGGAAGCGTGACGGTGGAGCTGCTGCAGGCGGCAGGCGAGAGCGTGGTGGTGCTTGACGACTTGGCGCGCGGGCATCGGCGGGCTATTACGCCGGAGACGCCGTTTTATCAGGGGCGCGTCGGCGATCGCGCGTTGATTGCGAGGATTGCCGGGGAACACAAACTTGAGTCCTGCGTGCATTTTGCGGCTCTGGCTTACGTCGGGGAATCGGTCGAGCATCCGCAGAAATATTTCGAGAATAATGTCGAGCAGGGCATCTCGTTTGTCGGGTCGTTGGTGGCGGCCGGCGTTAGACGGATTGTTTTTTCTTCAACCTGCGCGACTTACGGCGAGCCGGAACGTGTCCCGATTAGCGAGGATTGCCCGCAGTGGCCGAAAAATCCCTATGGCTGGTCGAAGCTGGCGATGGAGCGCCTGCTGGATTCATACGACTCGGCGTACGGACTGAAGTTCGCGTCGCTGCGCTATTTCAATGCGGCAGGCGCCACCGACCGTTGCGGCGAACAGCACGAGCCGGAAACGCATCTGATTCCCATTGTTTTGCAGGCCGCTGCGGCTGAAAGAAGCGACGTTCCGGTTTTTGGCAGCGATTATCCGACGCCCGATGGCACGGCCATTCGCGATTACGTGCACGTGGCGGATTTGGCTGAAGCGCATATTCGCGCGCTGCAGCTCTTGCGTCGCGGGCGAAAATCCGAGTTTGTGAATTTAGGCACAGGTCACGGGTATTCGGTGCTGGAGGTGATCGAGACTGCTCGGCGCGTGACGGGGCGCGAGATTCGCATTCGCAAAGAGGCGCGGCGAGCTGGCGATCCGGCGCGATTGGTGGCGGATGCGGCGCGTGCGCGGCAGGTGCTCGAGTGGACGCCGAGATTGTCGGATTTGAGTTCGATTATTCAGTCGGCTTGGGAATGGAAGGGGAGGCATCCGCGTGGCTACGATGCCTGAATCGAGAAGTACGATGCATCGAGATTGCTACGCGGTTGAGTCGTGGTGCTTGCTTCCAGGTTGATCGTCAGATGCTGGCCCTTCGCGCCTCAGGGTAAACAGGGACGCCGGCGCTACTGGAAGCCGTACTTTTTAAATACATCGCGGGCTGGCGCGCTCAGGAGAAATTCGGCGAACTCTTTTGCGGCGGCGATATTTTTTGAATCTTTGATTACCGCCAAAGGATAAATGATTGGCGAGTGAGAATCGTCCGGCGCGGTGGCCACAATTTTCACCTGCTCTGAAATTTTAGCGTCGGTGATGTACACGATGCCGGCGTCCGCGTTTCCCGTCGCGACGTAGGCCAGCACTTCGCGCACATCTTTGCCGAGCACGAGCTTCGTTTTCACTTTGTCGTACAGGCCGAAATGCATCAAGACCTGCTGCGCATATTTGCCGGCGGGAACTGTTTGCGGCTCGCCGACGGCGATCGTTTTTGCTTCGGGCTTGGTCAAATCCTCGAAGCTCGAAATCCCTTCCTTTTCCTTGGGGACGATTAGCACCACGCTGTTCTTCACCATGTCCTGGCGCGTGCCCGCAAGAATCAGCCCTTTGGATTCGAGCGCGTCCATCTGATCGGGAGAGGCGGAGATGAAGATATCGACGGGCGCGCCTTGCTCGACCTGGCGCTGCAGCGTTCCCGAACCGCCGAGATTGAAATGAATGGTGACGCCGGCGTGCTTGCCGCGATAGAGCTGCGCGATCTCGTCCAGCGCGTCTTTCAAGCTGATCGCCGCTGAGACGGTAAGCTCCGTTTTGCTCTGGGGAAGCCCGGCCGCAAAGCTGACGGACAACAGCCATGCCGTGGCCAGCAACAGGAACCGCGCAAGTCGCGAAGAGCGACGAATCATGAAAATCTCCCGGGCCAGCCGTGTTCTTTGGGGCGTTCGCAAATCCCGATCCCGCCGCGAAAACAATCAGAAGCTGAAACGGCCGCCGATTGTCGGAGCAAGGTTGTTGTCGTGGATGTACGGCACGCCGGGGCCATGAGGAATGGCGATGGCCAGACCGCCGCTCACATAGGAATACGCAACTCCAGCAAAAAGGTCGAAACGCTTGGTGAAGTGATGATCTAAATAGAACGACACCTCATTGAGGGTACCCGCGCAGGAACTGCGGAAGCCGGCTGTGGGCGAGCAGGTCCGCGGTTCACGGAAGTCGTTCTGCCGTTGCTGATACCACGCAAAAGTGGCGTCGGTTTTGCTGTCGATTGCGTATTTCACGCCGCTCCACCAGATCTGCACCAACTTTTCAGAATCAAGATTGGTATCTTCGACCCCGCTCATGAGATACCCGCCCTGGTCGGAAGCGCCAACGCCCAACGGTTGCGACGGGTTGTTCTGCCAGATGTATTCGTAGCCGGTATAGATTTTGAACGGGTTCCACGCATACTTGGCCGCGACCATAATGGCGTTGTTGTCGGTCACGATGCCATACACGGTGTTGTCCGTTGAGATCAGATTGTTCCCCATGATTTGGTTTGTATTGATGCTGTTGGTGGTCGACTGAAATGGCGCCGACAAACTCTGAGGCCCCAGCAAGGGGTTCACTACGCTGATCGCCTGATTGTAATGTTGGTACACGATGTCGGCGGAAAACTTCCCGAAGCCTCCGCCGACGTCCACGCCAGCCGCCGAGTTATGTGGTTTCTCCGGCGTACAGTTGGTGGCACTCCAGGTCATGGAGGTGGAGTAGCAGCCGCCATTACCGTCGGCCCATTTGTACATCGCGCCGACATGGATCGGCCCAATTGTGAGGCGATATTTCAATGCGTCGTCCCAACGGGAGTTCTCGGTATCGCCGCCGCCGGCCATCGTTCCGTTATATCCGATGTACGAAAACGCATACGCGCCGCCGGCCGGATCGTAAAGGAGCATCGCATCGGTGCCGAGAGAGCGCTGACGACCAAAAGTCAGCGTGCCAAAATCCTTGGACGATACACCGCCATAGTATTCGTCATTGAAGGGTTGACCCGCCCGCGCGCCGTCGATGGCTTCCGAATAGCTGCTCCTGGGAAGCCCGTTGTTGTTGATGTCGGTGAGTGAGGCGTTGGCGAGCTGGCCGGAGTTCGGATTGATGCCGGTTGAAGCGTTGAACACGATGGACCAGCCAGGCAGAAACTCTTCTTTGCCCCTGATGCCGAAACCCGTTTGCTGCAGGTTGTTCGGTGCCACCAGAAATCGAGAATTATTGCCGTTTCGGTTCACCAGAGACTCGCCTTCATAGTTATAGGGGTTTACCGGTAAGCCGTGGCTGACCCAGCCGACGCCAATGTCATACGCACCGTACACCGTGACGCCGTGCCAACTCAGCGAGCAGTCGGTGGTGATGAACTGCTTGGGGCTCGTGCAGGCGTCGCTCTTGGGTCGATCTGCCGGAGCCTGTTCAGTGGCACTCTGCTGCATCTGAATGTCCACCCTGGCGTCGTGGCCGGCGGCCAGGCTGATTCCCGTGCGTGTCTCATCGGCGAACCCTGGTTTCGCCGCTCGAATCTCGAAGCTCCCCAGAGGCAGGCCGGACGCCTGATAGTGCCCCCCGCTGTTGGTTGCGATCGTGCGCGCTGCACCCGTATCGATGTTTTTGATTGTCACCGCGACATCGCGAAGGGCCGCGCCGCTTTGGTTCGTCACCTTGCCGGAAACGCTCGCTCCCGTTTGTGCCCACGCGACGCCCTGCATGCAGAGAAAAGCAACGATCGAAGCGAGCGCAACGGCAACGATACGGTATTTCACGGTTCTCTCCTTTATTGCTTGCCGGATGAATCAAGCCGCCCATTCGGGGGCCGCTGAAAACGGACGCCGACTTTAAGCGATTCATTACGATAAGTCAAACCGGATTGAGTCGATTGTTGATGATCGGTCTTATACGATTCACGAATGGCTTACGTTTGCCTGAAAAACCGCTACGGCCGCGGCTGAAGCGGAGCTTGGAATGCCGGCTCCGCGTTTGTATAGTGCGTCCTGATTTCGCGGAGGTCCCAACATGCTGCCGCCGATTGGCGAGGTCTTTCGCTGGGCGGCTATTTTCGCCTTCGCTATTTACGCGGCGCGACGGCGCTCTCTGACCGCTTGGATCATCGTGGGCATGGTGGCCGGCGTGGAATTTGGTCACGACTGGCCGGCGACCGCAGTCAAGTTTCAATTCCTCGGCACTATTTTCCTCCGGCTCATCAAAGTGATCATCGCGCCGCTGCTATTCGGGACACTGGTGGTCGGCATCGCGGGGCACGCAGACCTGAAAAAAGTCGGGCGCATGGGAGTGAAGGCGCTCGTCTATTTCGAAATTGTCTCCACGCTTGCGTTGCTGATCGGATTTGCGGCCATCAATATCAGTCGCGCCGGCGTTGGAGTGCAGCTTCCTTCGAGCAGCGCGCAGAATTTGAACGTCACGCCGCGCTCGGCCAGCGAACTCGTGGTGAATGTTTTTCCGGAGAATATTGCCAAGTCCGTTGCGGACGGCGAAGTGTTGCAGGTCGTCGTTTTCAGCGTGCTGTTTGGCATCGCGCTGGCGATGGTGCCGGAGGCCAAACGGCGCCCGTTGGTGAGTTTCGCGGAAAGCCTGTCGGAAACGATGTTCAAGTTTACGAACATCGTTATGCTGGCGGCGCCAATCGGAGTTTTCGGCGCCATGGCTTACACCGTCGGGCATGTCGGGCTGAGTGTGTTGGCGCCGCTATTGAAATTGCTGGGAACGATGTACGTGGCGCTGTGCGTTTTTGTTTTGCTGGTGCTGCTTCCTGTCGCGCTGCTCATTCGCGCGCCAATGGCGCGATTTCTGCGCGCGGTGGCCGAGCCGGTTTCGATTGCATTTGGCACCGCGAGTTCGGAAGCGGCGCTGCCTCGCGCCATGGAAAAAATGGAGCAGCTGGGCGTGCAGCGCGAAACGGTTGCCTTCGTGCTGCCCACCGGCTACAGCTTCAA
>CAVVLE010000036.1:0-18496 GCA_963748865.1 uncultured Acidobacteriota bacterium
ATTTCGCCTTGTACACGGTCTCGCCCGTGTTGTCGCCGCGCGCCGCCGGCACAAACGCCAGCGCAAGCAGCACTGCACCAGCAGCGCCGGCCACAGCTTTACGCATATTGCTCATGGATTTCCTCCGTTTTCGCGATTGCGCAACGCTCTAAACGAAATTTGGCTGATGAATTCGATGTGCTGTCACGCTGCCGTGGAGAAGCGGCGTGACAGAAATCGCCGGACAGGCCGTCGGCAGTAATCGGCCTACTTCTTGGCCAACGACCGGACGTACGCCACCAGGCCTTTGATTTCTTCCGGCTTCAACTTGCCCTCGTACGCGGGCATCTTGTTTTTGCCCTTGGTGATGATGGCCGTCAAGTCCGCGTCGCTCTGCTTCTGCACATCTGCCGAACTGAGATCGCGAACCTTCAGTGTTTTACCCATCGAACTATCGCCCTTGCCGTCTGCACCGTGGCACATGGCGCACTTCTGCTTGAACAACGGGGCCGCATCGTCGCCGCGCGCCACCGGCACACACGCCAACGCCAGCAGCAGCGCGCCCGCCGCTACGCCTATCGCCTTACGCATGTTTTTCATGCTTCTCCTCCGTCAGTCGGGATGGCGTCACTCTATCAATGAATGGGAACATCCCATAATGAATTCTATACCGCTCGTTCCGCTGCAGATACGCGCCAATCCCGGAATTAAAAAGCGTAGCGCAGCGCAAACGTAGCTGTGCTGCCGTTGAAGTCCTCGGCGGTGAAGGCGTTGGGCTGCCCCGCGATCAGGTTCGGCGCAAAGGCCAGGCCCGGAACGTTATTGGGCGAGGGCCCCTTGCCATTGAATCCGTAATAGTTCCAACTTACGCGATAGCTCAGCCCGTGATACAAGTCGAAAATCGCCGTGGCATAAGGCTTCTGATAATTGAAAGCCAGCGTGCCCACCGGCTGCAGCGCGTTCAGCGGTGGTTCCACCACGCTGCCATTGCTCAAAACTTCGCCTCCGCGCACGAACGTGCCCGCATAGCCGAGGCTCACCGTGACGCGCTTGATCGGCTTCCACATCACGTCGAAATAGCCAAAATGCTGCTCGCTGGTATAGGTCGCAAAAGCCCCCAGCGAATTGAAGTCCGCGGGATCGGTGGGGCACGCCACGGTAGGCGGAATCGGCGGCGCGAAGCCGTAGAAGTAGCAGACGTTCGCCGCCGAATAGATGTTCGAATAGTTGTAGCCAATATCAAAAGTCAGCTTCGCATCCGGGAGCAAAGTGGCCAGGAAGCTGTAGGTGCGCGAGTGCTCCGTGTCGTTCACCGTGCCCACGTTGTCGCTGTTCTCATGCAGATCGAAGGCGGTGTCGAAATTGATCCACGTGCGCGGCTTGTAGGTGGCATGAATTTTGTAGACCTGCACGTGCCGCGGCGAAGTGCGTGTGAACGCGAAATCGTTGTACCCGAAAGAGAAATCACTGCTGATGCGCAGCGCATCGATGGGCCGCAGCGTCAGTCCCAGCAGCAGCGCCTCTTCGTTGATGCCCTGAAGATTCCGCGCCGTGTCGTTGCCCGCACTCGGCCCCGAAAAAGTCAGCACGCCGCCGGGCCCCAGTGTGCACGCGGTAGGATCGGTGCAATCCCCGCGCGCCGCATTGTTGGGATAGAAAACCTCTTCGGTTAAAAATTGCTGCGAATAAAACGCGATGGTCCGCTGCGTGTACAGATAGCCGATTCGCCCGCTCACTCGTTTGTTCAGGTCGTACTGCAGCTGGAAAGTGTTCGTCTTGTATCTCTGTGCCAGGAAATTGGAGAAGAGTCCGTTGGAGATGTCCGCCGGCGAACTCGAATTATGGTTCGGGCAGGTGGAGGGAATCGTGACGCAAGTTCCTGGAATCGCCGTGATCGGCCCCAGCAGCCCGGATCCCGTGGTGAACAGCGCCGTCTCGTTGTAGTCCCACACCCCCGGCGTGCGCCAGTCGTCAAACCGGAATTCATCCAGGATGCGGAACTTGTCCGTCACGGCGTAAACGCCCGACCAATCCGCATTTACCGACGTCCGCTTGGCTTCTGCCGGCCCCGCGGTCGTGCTGCCCCGCTGGATCGTGCGCGCCGTTGATCCGAACGCCATCTCGTCGAAGTCCGGGATCACGTTATCCGACCGGCTGTAGCCGATCGATGCCGACGTCTCGAAATTCTTAAAGTAATTTGACTGCAAGCGCAGCCGTTCAAACGGCGTGGAAGTCCGCGGCCGTCCTACCTGGCTATACGAAAGCGTCGCGTCGCAGCTGGGATTCACCACGTTGGGCGCCGTCAAAATCGGCGCGGCGCAAGGCGTGCCATTCGCTGTATCCAGAGGCAGCCCCAAATCCACCGGCTGGCCGTTCGGCAGCACAAACGGCGTAGTGCCGTTCAGCAGTGCCAGATCCGCCATGGAGCTGTCCTGCTTGAAATAGGTCAGAAATTGATCGTAGGAAATCGTAGTGCGCGGCGCGAACCGGAAATCAATGCCCGCGCGATACGAATTGGTGGTGGTGTTGAACAGCTCGTTGAGCTGCGCCACGTTCCCCGCGCCGTCATCCGGCGTGTTCGTCGTATAGCCTCCGGGGCCCGTATAGCGGTTGCGCGAATAGCCGATGCGGAAGCGCACCCGCGATTGCGGCAGCAGCGTCAGGTCGTAGTCTTCCATGCGCCGCACCGTATCCAGGAAATGCGGCGACGTGGTCACCGGCACGGCGGGAACCGAACTGGCCGGATTCAACGGATTGCCCAGCAAGTTCCAGTCCCAAAAAACCTTCGACCTCCGGAACAGCACGCGGAAGTCGTACAGCTTGTTCTTCTCCACGCGCAGCCGGCTGACGGTATCCGGATCGCCGCCGTACCCGAAGTTGGTGAAGCTCAGGCTGTCGAACAGCAAGCCGTTGTGGTCTATCGAGCGCATATCCAGCGTGTAATCGAACAAGCGCACGCCCTGCCCCAGATTGACGAACGTGTCGTAGGTGGATTGATCACCGCCGATCCAGTCAGCGCGATAGCCCGCTTCTATCGATTGCCGGATCTTGTAGCCCGCCGCGTTCACGCCCGCATTGTCGTCCCCTTGCGGATCGGACTGAGCGTGGCTCACCGGCGGAAGAAACAGCGCCGCAATCAGGATCAGAAAACTCAGGTACCGGAATCTCAGGCCATCGCTCATGACTTCCCCCGCTGACAATTTCGAGCTGCCGTCCCAGAACTCTTCGTACCTCGTTGCCAATTCGCTTCCGAAGGCGCGCGCTCTTTCATGGCCGGCTCTATTTGAAGAAGAAGTTGTCGAAATTCGACCCGTGAATCTGTATGTGGCACAGCGTGCATGCCTGGAAGTAGCTCTGCTGGTTGTGGAACGAAGGCGTGTTCGTCGCCCCGCTGAAGCTCGAGTTGGTATGGCACTGGATGCACAGCAGGTTCACATTGCTGACCTTCAGCATGTGCGCGTTCGCGCCGCCGTGCGGCACATGGCACGCCTGGCAGCCCTCGATCTTCACCGCCGGATGCTCGAATACGAAGGGCCCCTGCTTCTCGGTGTGGCACTGGAAGCAGACCACGTTCTGCGTCGAAGACGTGCGCACCTGATGCGGCTTGGAGGATCCGTGCACGTTGTGGCAGTCGCTGCAGTTCACCAGGCCTTCGTTCACGCGATGGTGGAAGGGCATCTCGAACTGCGATTTCTGCTGCAGATGGCAGCCGTAGCAAAGTTGCGGCTGTGGCTTCGCAAGCAGGAAATCCTTGGTTTCGGCGTGGTGCGGCGAATGGCAGGAAGTGCAGCTGACATCGCTCTGGCTGTGCAGCGAATTGATGGAATTGAAATGCTGGGTGCCGCCCGCATGGCATCCCAGGCAGCGAGCATTAATCTCCTTGGCCGAGTGATCCTTGAAAATGAAAATCTTGGTGACATCTCCGCCACCGGCCACGTGCGCCCCGCCCGGCCCGTGGCAGCCCTCGCAGCCCTGGTGCGACGGGCCGCCTTTCGTATCCAGCGTCGTCTTCCAGTGCGGCGTGTTCTCCCAGTGCTTGTAGATATCCTCGTGGCAAGTTTTGCAGGTTTCCGCGCCCACGTATTCCGAATTCTGCCCGGATGCTGCGCCCTCGGACGCGGCCGGCACGGCGGCAGTGGCTCCGCCCTTGCCCGCTTTCTTGTCCGTATCCTGAGCCCGCACCGATCCGCACAACCCCGCAAACGACAACGCACACAAAAAGGCCACGAGCGCCACGGGCAACACCCGGCGGGCGTTCAAACTTCTCCACTCGTCCATCGCGTTTTCCCCCCGGATTACGGTCAGGCTCTTTTGCAGCTAACACACCCCGGAAATCTTGCGAATTCTAGAGAAACCCAGCTAGCCTTTCGGTGATGCAAGTCACAGGCCCGCGTCGGTGGGCGTTCAGAATTTCTCCACTCGTCCATCGCGTTTCCCCTTGGTACGGTCAGGCCCTCCATAGTTATCAAATCGAACTATTAGATAGCCCTAATGCTGCACTCCCTTTTAAGGTATTGCAAGCACCACTGACGCCAATTGTGCACCCCATTCCTCGGCTGTTGATTATCGTTTAAACTTCCTCCTGCCTGCCTGCTACCATCGGTCCCAGCGATGAAAATCACCCTGCAATTTGGATTCCTTCTCTTGTTCATGGCGCTTGCCGCTCGGTGCCAGTCGCCCGCAAAACCGGTCTTCATCTCGCTGCAAGAAGCGCAGCCAAGCCTGGCGGCGTACCAGGATTCGCTCCCCAACGATTTGCGCAGCGCGGCTCCTCTGGACGAAGCCAAATGGGCCAATTGGCTCAGCAAGAGCGATCAGGACGTTCGCGTTCGGCTCGATCGCGGCCAGGAGGATACGCTGAGCAATTTGCTTCGCTTCGGAGTCATCTACACCCACGAATACCGCATAGACGATGAATACCTTCCCAAGTTCGGCCAGAGCTCGCTAGTGGACTCATTCGCGGATCACCGCGCCGACGATCTGATCCGCGCGCTGGCGTCGCCCAATTCGGCAGAAGGATTCCGCGAGATGCGCGCGTTTCTCGAGAAAAAGGGCTATTCGTTCCAAACGCCGGCCGCCCGTCTGAAAGTCAAAAAATACTTGCTCGCGAACCTGGCCCGCCTGCGTGACGATTTCATCAAAGCTCATTCCCCGTCAGCGAAGGAGAATCGCTGGCAATCATTCGATGAGCGCGGCATCTCGCTGGACACAAATCTCTGGCCTGACTACGACCTCGACTCCCATCTGCGCGCCATGGTCGAAAAGGGCGCGCTCAAATCCGGCAGCATCCGCAAGATTGCCATCGTAGGTCCCGGCCTAGACTTCGTGAACAAGCAACAGGGCTACGATTTTTACCCGCCGCAAACCATCCAGCCTTTCGCCGTTCTCGATAGCCTGGTCCGCCTGAAACTAACAGACCCGGCGACCGTCGAGCTCTACACCATGGACATCAGCTCGAGCGTGAACGTGCACATCGAACGCGCCCTCCAGAACGCCGCCGCAGGAAAACCGTACGTGCTGCAATTGCCGTGGTACGCCGCGGGCCGCTGGTCGGACGAATTTCGCGCCTCGTTCGTATCCTATTGGCAGAATCTGGGCGCGACGATCGCGAAGCCTGCGCCGGCCATTCCCGTGCCGCAAGGCGCCGAGGGCATTCAATCGCGTGCCATTGCCGTGCCACCGGCCATCGTTGCCCGCATCACGCCGCTCGATCTGAATATCGTCTATCAACGGCTCGAGCTGGCTCCCGAGCAGCGCTTCGATCTCATCATCGGCACGAACGTGTTTGTGTATTACGGCACGTTCGAGCAATCGCTCGTGCGCGCCAATGTGGCCAGCATGCTCAAGCCCGGCGGATTCCTGCTCTCCTCGGAAAAACTCGCAGATCGCATCGAAAATGGGTTGGAACCCGACATCACCACGCAGATTCCCATGACTGGGCCGCCTGTGATGACCGACTATGTATTTGGATATCGGCGGAAGTAAATCGTGCGGAAATAACGCGAGGTTGACGCCCTGCTCACCAGGCTTAATTGCGCGGCATGGGCACCGGTTTCGCGCCCTTTCGATTTACGCTCGAGCCGCCGGCCGAATGTGCCTGTCCGTGGCAGGTCAGGCCGCAGGAATTCGTAGCCCGGCTGTACGAAATGGGCGCCGACCCGTTCGGCGCGACCACGTTCACATCAAAATTCACCAGCCGCTCTCCGGAAACCATCCCACTCACGGCCCCCATTCCATGTGCCGTATGGCAAACGGAGCATGAGAATCCGTCATTGATATGCCGTGCGTGCTCGGTGAAGCTCGCGTTCGAAACCACGTTGGATAAATTGTGGCACTTGCCGCAAAGCGCGTACGGGCCATTCACGCTTAGATCAGGATTCGGATTGAGATTGGTGATCAGTTGGCCCGGCGCCGTCGTCTGGCTGGCCACATACTGCCGCTCCAAAATGTGCGTCCACTTCGTTCCATGCGGGCCGTTGGGGCCCGTCCCGCCAAATTCGCGATTGTCATCGCTGTTGTGGCAATCGGAGCACAAAATCTGCACGCCCATGCTGCGTCCCTGCGTCACGCCGTCGAGATTCAGCATGTTGGCCAACAGGCTGGGCTGCGGCAGCGGGCTGTTGCTGACGTGCGTCACGGGATGACTCGACGTGCTGCTGATGGCCAGCTGCGGAATTACGTTGAGGAAGTCGCCCGCCGAAACCAGCCGTGCGGGCAAGTATCCGTAAATCGGATTCACAACTTTCCCCGCGCTCGTTCCGTGGCAACGCAAACAGTTGTCATATTCATTGACGGCCGGAAAAACAGTCGTCAGTCCATCCGCCGCGCTAACACCTGCAATCCCGTTCTGTGACGGGCGGATGAGTGGCGGCGGCGTGAAGCTCGTGACTTGATTCGCGGCATGACCATTATGGCAATCCGCGCAAGTCGCATGGCGGTTGTTGTTCAGCACCACGCTCTCAGCCGCATCGTGCGTATTGATCCCCGCGGGAAACGGATGCCCGACCTTCGCGAACTCCGCGAACACGTTCGGAATCCCCGGTGAGATATTCGAGCCCCCGCTGTGGCAGGCCAGGCAATCCTGTTCATTCGCAGCGCGCAGCAGCCGCGCAGGTCCTTGGCCGTTGTGCGGCTCGTGGCACGAGAGGCAAGCGTTCTGCCCCACGTTGGCGTAGCTGCCCACACCGGACGACGCCGTCGTTTTATTGGCCGCCGTCGCATGGATCGCCGTGACCCAGCCGGTAAGATGATTGATCTGTCCGGTCACCGCCCTGGTCGGGTCGTGACACGCGAGACACATCTGCCCGCTCGAGCTATCCCGCACCAAAAAGTTTTGCGAGATCACATCTTTCGCCTGAATGTGCGGGTCGTGGCAGGTCGTGCACTCGATGTTTCCCTGCACTAGGTGTACCGCTCCGGTCGGGTCGCTCGTTTTTCCCTGCGACACCAGCGACGCCACGATTTCCACCGTATCCTTCAGCGGCAAAATCAGACTAAATGGATGCGAGTTCTGCAAATTCGTCCCGAACACATCCACAGAGTTCATCGACCCGGTCATCGTCACGGTGCCATAGACAATGGTTTGTCCCGGCGCCACGGTCCCATCATGGCAGCTCAGGCAGAGATTGCTGTCTGTGCCCAGCTGCAGCACTTGATTGCCGGTCTGGTGATAAGTCGTGCTGGTGTAAGGAGTGTAGGTCTGCGTCGAGAGCGTCTGGTTCCACAGCGGCGCAGGCGCAAAGCCCGAATGTGGTGCGTGGCAGTACGTACAGGAACCCGGCCGCGCTCCGGTAATCGGCGATTTGCTTCCGGTGGTCAAATCGTGCACGCCGATGACATCGCCGGTCACCTGCGCCGGCAACGCCGCCGGGGCCATCAGGATGAACGCGCACGCAAGAAGGAACCGTGGCTTCACTAGTTCCCTCCTGCGGCTTGTTTCGGCGAGCCGTAATAATGGAAAACTTGCACCCGGCGGTTCATTGAATCCACCACAAACACGCGGTCGTTGTGATCAATAAACAGTCCCGCCGGCAATTGGAATTGCCCTACCGCCGTCCCGCGCTGCCCGAAGAAATAGAGAAGCTCACCCTTGCGATTGAACACCTGCACGAGGCCCCACAGTCCGTCCACCACGTAGAGATCGCCCTCGGAATCAATCCCGATCCCTTTGGGACGGAACATCGCTCCCGTGCCGTCGCCGATATGCCCGATCGAGTATCGGAATCCCCCCGAGCGGTCCAGCACTTGCACGCGGAAATTCATGGCATCCACCACGATCAAGTCCGGGCCATTCAGGCGCAGTTCGGTGGGGAAGTTGAATTCCACCTCCCCGGTGCCTTCTTTCCCGATGGTCTGCAGCACGGTTCCGGCAAGATCCATCACGAAAATTTTGTCGCGCAGCGTATCGCTCACATAAATGCGGTTCGCTGCCGAGTCCACGGCAATCCCGGTCGGCCGCTTGAAGAAGCCCTCCCCGAATTTCAAGCTGCCGATCACCCGGCTGAATTTCCCGCTGGCATCAAATACGAAGATCTTCCCGCTCTCGGAATCGGTGACGTAGATGTTGTCCTGAGCATCCACGGCCACGCATTGCGGCGCCATCAGGTGATCTTTTCCTTTATCTCGGCGGGTAACGAATTTGTATTTCTGCTGCGTGAAATCAAAGATGTGAATGCCGTACGCCCCGGGATCTGTGACGATCACGCGCCCGCGCGAATCCGTGACGATGCCGTAGGGACGAATTAGCGAGTGAAACTCAGGCTCGCCCGCCACTACGTCCAGCACTTTGTTCCAGAAGCCGCGCTTCGGCTTGACGTCGCGCTCCCAGCTGAAGTTGCGCTCGTAGCTGAGCTTCCTCCCGCCTTCCAGCAGCAAATCGGGAACCGGCTGCTCCGCTGTTTTTTTCTTATCGTTCCGCGAGGCCCAAGCCGGAATGAACAACACCAGCGCCAACGCGGCCACCACGGCCGTGCACAAAGTGGTTCGTGTCGCTCGCTTTAGAAGAGTTTGAACCAACGTGACACTCCCAGGTAATACGACGAAACATTAGCGGGCGGCAAAGTCGAGGCGCTGAAGCTCTGCGACAGCTTCGCGTAGCCTCCCGTCAGATAAACTTTTCGGAACTGATATTGAAAGTAGCCATTAAACTGCACGTTCTTGTTCCACGATGCCTGTGTGTCACCGCCCGTATCGCTGTTGGATTTTGAGAAGCTGGCGCCGATCGTGAGTCTTCGCACCGGCGAAGCTCCCAGCCCGAACGCGTAACTCTTGCCGCCGTAGAGAACGATCAAGCTCGACGGCAGCAGCGGCGTGGGTACCGGCGTAGTGACCAGTCCCGCCCCGGTCTGCACCGCATTTCCGTTCGACATGGCATAGCTTCCCGTAATGCTTGCCCAGCGTCCGAAGTTCAGCCCTGTCGAATAGCTCTGGCTGCGGCTTTCCGTTCCCGACACCTGCGTCAACGCCGTCCGTGAGCCGGCCGCGCTCGCGCTCCAATACACTGTTTTGAATCGGCGTCTCACGTTCCCCGAGTAGTTGTAATAACCCGTCGTGTAGGTCACCAGCAGGGTCTGCGCGTTTTGCGCATAACTGAACGCCCCCGCGAAATACCACTTCTCGATGCGCCGCGAGTAGTTGACCGTGGCCATCACTCCCACCGTATTGACATTCATCGTGTCCAGTTTCGTGTCATTCACTGTCGTCGATACGTTAAAGGAGCCGCCCAGTAACGGGCGCGTGTACAGAATGCTGCCTCCGGCGGTAGTCGCTCCGACGCTCTCTCCCAGAAATGTTTGATCCCGCCGTTCCACCTCGCCCAGCGCCTGCAGGTTTGGCAAGAACGCATAGCTGGCCACTCCCAGGACGTCCAGCGAGTCCGATTTCTCGTTTGTGTTCGTCGGAAACACCACTCCTCCCGACGAAGTTGCCGCCTCGTACAACGTACCGCCCAGATTGTCCGAGTAGCTGAGCCCCGCAGAGAGATGCAGTTTGTTGGTGGGCTGAATTCCCGCGTTCGTGTTGATTGTATCCACCGTTCCGTTGAAGCTATAACCCTGGTCCTCGTTATTGAAAGACGAGCGCGTAAAGTTGGCTGACCATCCTCCGCGCATCGGCAGGACATGGGAGATGTTGAAACCGAACGCGTTCGTGTCCGTGTCCGTCGTAACCGGCTGATCCGAGCTGGTGAACAACTGCGGTATCAGCGAATGCGAGTTTCCATACTGGTAGAACGCTCCCATGGAAAATCCATCCAGCAGGTATCCGGAATGAACGTTGAAGGAATTAAAAGTGGAATTTCCTTGGTCATTCGCCCCGTAAATCGAGTAGTCCGAGCTCCCTCTTTGAAATCCGACCGAAACGCTGGGAAGGTCGGGGACATTTTCCGACCAGTTGATTCCGAACGAGTCGCTGTTCCCGTGCGTCGTGTAGCTCGGCAGCCCGGGAATTGCAAAACTTCCCTGGCTGTTGTAAGCCCTCGAATAATTGATCGATCCCGGATAATTGCTGCCGCTGAAAATTCCAGAGCTGAAGTTCACGCCGCTGGCACTGGAGATGGATTGATAGTTCGAGTCAGCTCGTGACTGATTCAGGTAAGGCGAGAGTGTGAACGTCAAAAAGTTGGGATCGTAGAAATATCCCGCGAGGCTCGCCGTCCCTCCGAAATTCAAACTGTGATCTGAGGGAGTCTGATTGCCGTAATCTGCCGAATACCCACCCGATACCACCCCCGTGAGGTTCATGTTCAAGTCGCCGGCTTGAATCTGTGCGGATGCCGGACGTGCCAGCAGAAGCAGCAGCGCGGCCATCGCCAAGCCCGCAATTCGTGCCATCCTCGACAAGAGCCCCCCAGCCTCCTCAGAGCACTTCGATCTTTGCGCTGCGCCGGAGGGCCTGGTCTAGTGCCGCACGGCGCTGGTTGGTTTTCTTGCCTTCCAGCTCCTTGCGTAGTTGGGCCTTCGCGTCTTCAAACTTCGTTTTGCCGGCCGAAACGTGCTTGTTCAGCCGCACGATGGTGTAAGCCTGTTCGATTTGAATGATGCCGGTGATCTGTCCGGGCTCGATCGCCAGCAGCGCGTGTACCACCGCCGGATCGAGCTTCACGCGCTCAACCAATTTGTGGTCGCCCATTACTACCCGGTAGTCATCGTCGGAGATTTTTTCGGCCAGCAGCCCGAATTCCTCGTATGTCTTCGTCGCCTTGGCCTGCCGCAACGCGTCTTCGGCGCGCCGGCGTCCCTCTTTCGCTTGTTCCGCAGTGGGATTCTGTGGCGGGAGAACGGAGATCGTCTGAAACGCAAACGATTCCGGGTACTCAAACCGTGACGGGTTTTTGTCGTAGTAGTCCTTCAGCTCGGCATCCGACACGCTCGATTTTTGATTCACTTCGATCTTGAGCAACGCGTCGATCAACAGCGAGCGGCGCACCCGTTCGCGCACCAAATCTTCCGAGTCGCTGAATTCCGTGTGCACGAACTCCTGATACTGGCTGGGCGAGGCAAACGTGCCGCGGAATTCTTCTTCTGCCTTCTCCAACTTCGCGGCCGGCACCGTCATTCCCCGGCGCAAGGCCTCCTGGTACACCAATTCTTCGAAGACAATCATTTTCATCGCGCCGTCCCGGATGTTGTCCACCATTTCCTTCGGGAAACCGCCATTGTGTTGGCGCGCGTAAGGGAAGATTGCGTACATCTCGCGCAGCAGATCGCGATCGGTCAGTACGGTGCCGTTCACTCGGGCAACCGGGCGGCCCTCCGCCTGAATGCGAATGCTCTGCGACGTCGATTCTTGGGTGGGTGCTGTGGAAGAGGCGACTTGCGCTTGCGCCGGCGAGAGCGCTGCCAGTACTAACATGCCGATATAAAACGAAAACCTCATGGCGTCTTCGGGCTACTGCATTTTGAAAACGAGGGGAGAGATTTTCGCTCTCCCCTCATCCGTTGAAGTTAGAAAGTGGTCCCAGCCGTTCCGTTGTTCGATTCGTTCGCTTCGCCGCCATGGCACTGACGGCAAAACTGCGCGTTTTGATTCGAACCAGCGGTGGTTGAGCCCGGGTTGTACGGCGCCCGGATGAAAAACATCGTCTGGTAGTAGCCCGAAGGCAAACCAGTGCTTGGGCCATTGGTCACCTTCACCACGTTCATCAGGTGCTGGTTGTGGCACGTCGTGCACATGACTACGGGTGAGGTGTTGTTGTAATTCCCCGGCTGAACGAAGAAGCCATAGTTCTGAATAAACCTGGCAAAATTCGTTCCAGACGGGACGTTGATCGCGCCAGCGGTAATAGTGCAATCCCAGTTGTACTGCCCGCCGCAGCCAATTACAGCGTTCAGTCCTACCGGGTGGTCGTTGAGATAACCCAAACTGTCGGCTCCAATTAACGTCGGAATCGAGTTGAAGGTCCCGTAAGTCGGGGGAAGCGTCTCATAGACCATATTCTTCATCATCGCGCCCGTTGCATAGTTGCCGTCGTGGCAACTGAGGCAGGTTAGAACCCCTAATACATCGGGCGTGCTGGCGGTCAGGCTGGCAGGCAGAGTCTCGACGTAAAACGAACCGGCTCTGGACTGTCCAGTGTTGATGACCTTGTTGTACAGGTTGCCGACGTCCTGGCCCCACAGCGCAACAGCTCCGGCATTCGGATCGCCGGATTTGTTCGCGCCGTTACCAGATGCTCCGCTGTGCGGAGCATGGCAAGCTGCACAGCCACGGCCATAGTTAAGGTGGGCGCCGAGGACGTCAGTCGACGGCGAAAAGCCGGACTGAGCTGCAGCGATACTCGCTGAACCCAGTACGACTAATAGGGCGATTACAATCCTCTTCATTTGCCTACCTCCAAACCGTGTTGCAACACGTTACTCCTGTTCTACTACTCCACTTCTAGGTACGAGAGCCGGCCGAGTTGGCTTTCTTCACCCGTCTCTCTTCTTGGCTGTCCCAAGACAGCCAAAAACTCTTGGCGGCCCGCTACTGCGCCGCGGAATCTTGCGCCTTGGCTGACGGCGCGTCTTTCGGCGACGCAGAATCAGCCGGCTTCGGCGCGCTTTGCTCCGGCGCCGCTTCGCGGCGAGCCCTCTCGGCTTCCGCTTGTGCATCTGTCACGTACTGAAACATCTGCATGCGGCCCGGATATTGCTCGGTGGTAAAAACGTGGTTCTGCTTGTCAATGGCGATGCCCACCAGCGCTTCGAACTGCCCGGGGAAATGTCCGTGTCCGCCGAGCCAGGTAAGCAATTGCCCTTCCCGGTTGAACACTTCCACGCGGTCCTGATACTCGTCCGCGACCCAAATGTGCCCGTCGCCGTCGATGGCTATACCTTTCGGCCGGGCCAAGTAACCCGGGCCGTCGCCGTGCTGCCCGAACATGCCGATGTACTTCCCGTCCGCATCGAAGATTTCCACGCGGTTATTCATCGTGTCGGTGACGTACACGTTGCGGTCCTTGTCCAACGCCACGTTCGAGGGCGCGCCAAAATCTCCCGGCGTCGTCAGCCAGTGATTCTTTCCGGTCGTTCCCATCTTGCGGATCAGCTTCATGGTGTCCGCGTCGAAAACAATCACCTGGTCTTGCTGCGTATCCACCACATACAAAAAGCGGTTCTCGCTATCGATCGCCAGCCCCACCGGATCCACGATCTCTTTGTCGATCTGGTTGACCACTTCGTGCTTGGAGTTGAAGACCAACACCCGATGCAGCTTGCCGTCGGAGACGAACAGGCGATCGTCATCGTCGATCGCCAGGCCGTTGATCAGCCCGAAGCGCGCTTCGTAACCGTTACGGATCAGTTGCACGTCGCGCGTATCCGTGTTGAATATGAAGACCGCGCCCACCTTCTGGTCCGCCACGTATACCAGCCCCTTCGAATCAATGGCTATTCCGTACGGCCCGATCAACTGGAACGGGAAGGTCTTGGCGTCGTATTTCTCGCTCTGCGGCTGCGCCCCGGCCAGACGATCCATCCAACTCGCCTTTTTCTTTTTCGGCACCGCCGTGGTGTCTATCTTTTCCCCTGCAAAGTAGTTCAGGTAACGCACCCGCGCGATGGACGGCGGGCTTGGCCACACCAGCTTCGAGATATCGATCTCCACCTTCGTCGTGGTCGGCTGCTCTGCGTTGGCATCGGCCTTTTTTTTCTTGTTCTTCTGAGCAAAGCTGGCCAGCGGCGACGCGATCAAGAGAGCCAGCAAAATTGCCAGCGCCGCTCTGTTTCCGCCATTCGATCTTGTCGAGCTCTCTCGCATTGCGTTGCTCCGCATCACCGGCTCATATCAATCCGGTTTTTGTGGCACGTGTCGCAGAACGCCATATTGTTTTCCTGGTCTTTCACCAGCAGTCCGGCATGCAGCGATGCGTGCGGCTGGTGGCAGGTCAGGCAGCTCAGCGCGAAACGCACCTTGGTGACGTCTTTCGGATCGGGCACATCCGCAACCGGATGGCCTTCCACGGGATGGCCGTACCCAAATTTCAGCGGCAGAATCGGAACGCGATTCTTCTTGTAGTAATCATCGGGGAGTTTCACGCTGCCGTTGAAAATGGTCAGCACGTGCTCCGCTTCCAGTTTCTGCGGCACGGAGTCCGGTCCGTGGCACTCGGTGCACAGCGCGTTGCCCTGCGCCCGCAGCAGATGATCCATGTCATTGCCGTGCGGCTCGTGGCAAGTCGCGCAGCCCTGCTGGAACGCCGGCTGGTGCAGCACGGCCTTCTTTCCTTCATCCGCTTGCGCCACATGGCAGCCCAGACAGACATTCACCGGGTCCGGCTTCGGCAAGCCCGGCGAACTGCTGGCATGCGGATTGTGGCAATCAGTGCAATCTCCCTGCGCCCCCGGATGCTGCACTTTCGCGCTCTCGATTTGCTTCACTTTGTCGGCATGGCAGGTGGAGCACAGTTCCTTCGCCGACGCTTGCGTCAAAACCACTTTGCCGTCCTTCGCGGGCTGGTGGCAGAGCTCGCACTGCTTCTCCGCGAAGGGCGGGTGCACGAATGTCTGCATCAGGTTCGCGCGATCGGATTGGTGCGGGTTATGGCATTGCAGGCAATCGGCGTTTTCAAACGGCTGGTTCTGATGCGCCTTGGCCAGACCGCTGTCCTTCACATCATGGCAATCCACGCATAGCGCCGGAACCGCCTTGACCAGATGGAATCTGAATTCGCGCTCCTGGCTCTCGCCGGTCTTGTGCGTGGCGTGGCAAGTGTCGCAGCCCGCATCAAGCGCCGCGTGGACGCTCCCTTTTTCCGGCACGTTCAGCCCTTTGGTGTGACACTCGAGACACAAATTTGTCTTGGCATCCCCAGACTCTGGCTTCAGAAGTTGAAACTTGTTGTCGGAAGAATGCGGATCGTGGCATTTCAGGCAATCGCGAGCCGCAGGCGGATGCACTGTGCCCTTGATTTGCGCGGGGTTCTTATCGGCGTGACACGTGAAACACAATCCGGAGGGCGTCGTAGTGATCAGCTTCACGCGCGTCACGTCTTTGTTGACGCGCACTTCATGGCACGACGTGCATCCCAGCGCCATCGCGGAATGCACCGACTTGCCCTTCGATTCGTTGGTGTGGCACTCCAGGCACTTCGCCGAGGGCGTGTTCTTGTCCAGCGGCACAGGATGAACATCGGCACGCGCCTGCGTAGCGGCAAAGAGCGCCATCACCGCCAGCAACGGAAACACGCCCGACACAACACTCATCCGCCCGTAGCTCTCCGAACCTCGGTTGGCTGCGCGCGAAATCGTTAATCGACCCGTACCGCTCCCTCGCTGACAGCTGTGTATAGAATTGTTCCTGCTGTAGCCAGACCGGTCGGTCCTACTAGGTCGCCTGAGTCTGTATGCAAGGCCGGGTCGCCGCAACACTAACGCTCCCGCAATGAAGGACATGCGGCGCCCCGCAGCGGGATGATGGTCCCAATGTATCACGAATTCGCGTGCAATGGGCATTGCGGTCGATTTTGGGCCAAATCGGCACTGCCTGCTGTGACTCACGTCACATCAGCCCGTGACCAGGGACACTACTTAGAATCGACCGCGCCCCCACAAACCTAAGCGGACGAAGAAGCCAACGCGCGTTATGTAACTGAATTGCTGCTGCGAGGAGGGAACTGTGCGATTAACTCAGCAACGGAAGCCCGTCGCCAGGATCATACCCATGACTGCCCTTTTCACCCGCAAATGCCGCTGCTAACCATGACCCTCTTCCCTCGTCGATACCTCACAAGGGGCGATCGCATCTGCCGCGCGGCTCAACCGCGCGATAAGGAGACCCGTGCTCTCATTCCCGCAAGACTTGCGTTACGCCCTGCGCATGTTTCTCAAAAGCCCCGGCTTCACGCTGGTCTCCGTGCTAACTCTCGCGCTCGGCATCGGTGCCAATGTCGCCATCTTCAGCGTGGTTTATTCCGTTATCCTGCGTCCCTTGCCCTTCCCTCACCCGCAGCAACTCGTGCGCATCTTCGACGACCTGCAAGGCCCGCACGAACAGGATGTCGGCATGTCCGCCCCGGAACTCTGGGATTTGCAGGATCGCTCCGGCATATTCCAGGACATCACCGCGGTAGCCCCGGGCAATTCCGCCGTAGCCGGAGGAGATCGCACCGTCCGCGCCGAAGCTCTGCTCACCAGCCCCGATTACTTCACGATGCTCGGAGTGAAGCCGCAGCTCGGCCGCGTGTACACCGCGCAGGATTCCACCCCGGGATTCCTTGAACCGGTAGTCATCAGCAACGGCTTCTGGCGCAGCTATTACGGCTCCGACCCGAACATCATCGGCCGCAAAATGAGCCTCGATAAGGACATCTACACAATCGTGGGAGTCTTGCCGCCCGACTTCCGTCATCCCGGCCCCACCTTCGAAACCGATGTTGAAGTCTGGGTCGGCACCGGCTTCAACGGCGCTCCGTTTCCGGTGCCAGCGCAACGCTCGCTAAGATTCATTCCCGGCGCAATCGCGCGCCTAAAGCCCGGCCTTACCGTCGCGCAGGCACAGGCCCAGCTTAATTCCTACGTAGCCCAACTTAGCCGCGAATATCCCAGCGACTACCCGGCACCCGCCGCCTGGACGCTAAGACTCGTCCCCGTGAAAGAAGATCTGGTCGGCCCGCAGCGTACCGAACTATTCATCCTCCTCGGCGCCGTGGGCTTCGTGCTGCTAATCGCCTGCGTAAATATCGCCAATCTTTTTCTGGCGCGCACATCCGGCCGCCGCCGCGAAATCGCCATTCGCCTGGCCATGGGCGCAAGCCGCACCCGCTTGGTGGGCCAGTTGTTGACCGAAAGCACGCTGCTCTCCGTCGTCTCCGGCATCTTCGCTCTGGTCACCGTAATTTTTCTGAAGAATGCCATCATCAACTTCGCTCCCGCGGATATCCCCCGCCTCAGCGAAGTGGACATCAGCTCCGGCGTATTCCTCTTCGCCTTCCTCATCTCCGTCCTCACCGGCGTTCTCTTCGGCCTGGTCCCCGCGCTGCAAGCCGCCAGTCCCAATCAGGTCGAAAATCTGCGGGAAGGCTCCCGCGGCGCTGGCCTAGGCAGGCGCCATACTCGGCTCGCGCGCGTTCTCGCCGTTTCCGAAATCGCGCTCTCGATCGTTCTGCTAGCCGGCGCAGGGTTGCTGCTCCGTAGTTTCTGGCGCGTGCTGCAGGTTCATCCCGGCTTCAATCCCCGCAATCTGAACACTGTGCAAATCTGGATCCCCATTTCCAACGATCCCAAAGACCCCTTCGCCATCGAAGAAAAACGCGCCGATTTGCTCCTCAATATGTTTCGTCAAGTCTCCGTCCTGCCAGGCGTCGAACAAGCCTCCATCTCCGGCAACGACACTCTGCCCATGAATTCCGGCCGCAACTATTCTCAATTTTCCATCCAGGGCCGCCCCACGGAATCAGACCGCAACCCCGTTGCCGATATCGCCGTCGTGGATGCAAACTATTTCCGCACCATGGAAGTCCCTCTGATTACCGGAAGAATTTTCACCACGTCCGATACCTACCAGACCCAGCCTGTCGCCGTGATCGACCAGACTCTATTGCGCCAGTATTGGCCGCAAGAGAATCCCGTAGGACAACAGCTGAAATTCGGATTTGGCCGCGGCGTACAGGGAGTAACAATTGTCGGGGTGGTTGGTGATATCAAATCCGACGGTTTCGAAGCTCCCACCGTCCCGCATATCTATGTTGCGCTCGGGCAGTTCGCTCCCGTAAACGCAGTAGTTTTTCTCCGCAGCAGAAGCGACGCGGCCCAAATCGGCGAAGCCGTCCGTCGCGAAGTAGAAAAGGTGGACGCCAACGTAGCCGTCCACAGCATCAGTTCCATGGATCAAATCATCGCCAAGTCCGTGGCCGACCGGCGTTTCGCCCTGGAGCTTCTGGGTGTCTTCGCAGTATTAGCGCTGCTGCTAGCCGCCGTAGGCATCTACGGCGTAATGTCCTATTCCTTCAGCCAGCGCACCCACGAGGTAGGAATTCGCATAGCTCTAGGCGCCCAGCGTCAGGACATCCTGCGCCTGGCGTTCGGCGAAGGCGCCCGCA
>CAVVLE010000037.1:0-62848 GCA_963748865.1 uncultured Acidobacteriota bacterium
AGGTCTGTATCTAGGATGGTCCCGCGCGCGTCTAAATGGCGTAAGTGCGATGACCTGATTTACTGCATAAGAGGATCGCGATGAAATATTACGTCACTGCGCAGCCCGTTGATGCGAGCGCGCCGCTGGGGATCGCCGCGATTTACCGCGCAATCTTGTGCGATGCCATTGCGCGGCATCGGCGGATGTGTGGATTTGATGTTGCGTACCTGATTGCTACGGACACGGACCGAACTCAAATTGGGCGTAGCGGTGCGCCGCCGAGCGAACCGACCCCATCCGCGCGCAGCGATGGAGCGCAATATCGCGAGGCAATCGAACAGCTCGAGGTGCAAGCCACGCATTTTCAATCCAGCTCGGCGGCCAACCATGTGCGCGCCGTAGAAGCAATGCTGCGGCAGACCACGCGCCTATCCCGACTCGCGATTTACAAAGGTCCCTATGTCGGCCGCTTCTGTAATCACGACCAAATCGATGTAAGCGATTCGAAAGAACCGGCAGCTTGCCCGAAATGCGGCCGCGCAGCGGACCTTGTCTCGGAGCAGCGCTATTTTTTCCGCCTGCCTTCTTTCCAGAGCCGCCTCGATGCCCTCTACAAATTCCGTCCGGAATTCATTCAGCCGCACGCGCTTCTACCGCAAGTCCAGCAGGCTCTGGCGAAGGGCCTTAAAGATATTCCCATCAGCGTGACGGCTGGCCGCGGCGCCGTAGCCTGGCCGGACGATCCCGAATGCGCAGTGAGCAGCCTCTACAGCGACATGGTGATGTACTTAAGTGGGATTGGATTCGGAGACGACGGCGTAAGAGGCGACGAGTTTCGCCAGCTCTGGCCCGCCAAGGGCCACGTGGTTGGCCCAGAGGAATTTTTACCTCACGCGGTGTATTGGCCCGCGTTTCTCATGGCTGCCGATCTGCCGCTGCCGAGGCGCATATTTACGCACGCCATGTTGCACGCCGATGCCGACGCACTTGCGTTACTGCGACGCGCCGCTGCCACAAAATCCGGCAGCGATGCGCTGCGCTATCAACTTTTGCACGACGTCCAATACGTGGACGACAGCCGTCTTGAGCTGGACGAAGCCGCGGCACAAGCGCCGGCGAAGGCGATCGACAACCTGCAGGCATTGACCAAGCGCGTCGTATCTCTGACCAGGCAGCATTCTCAGGGCAAAGTTCCCCCGCCGGGCATCGGCGCCGAGGAAGAACCTTTGATCGAATCTTTCTTTGCGGACTTGCGCGCGGAGGTCCGCATCCTGCTGGATGCCAATAATTTCAGCGAGGCGCTGCCGAAAATCTGGTCGCTGGTTGAGCTCATCGCTCAGCGATTGGATCGCGCGACGGCCAACGCCCAGTCCGGGCACTCCAGCGAAAGACAGCTGCAAGCCATGCTACACGATGCGTGCGAGGGCATGGGCTGGATCGCGTTGCTGCTGCATCCGATCCTGCCGCGCGTCACCGAATCGATCTGGCGCGCGCTAGGACAAACAACGCAGCTGCGAGAACAATTGATCGACGAGACTCCATGGTCCTGCCTGATGCCCGGCACCCCGCTGCGAGAATTCGCGGAGTGAGATGTAGTCATCCCGAGCGCAGCCAGAGATCCTAGGCGGGCTCTGGGTGTTCGGTCGTAGGGGCGCCGGCTTGCTGCGCCCGCCAGCGTAACAACGGCCACAACGTTGCCCACTCGCCTCCGCGTGAATCGACTGTCCTCGGGCTGGAATTCTGCAGCACCCGCGATGTCAACAGCGCCGGGCCTGAACTAAATTCAGGGCTTGTCCTTATTGTCCTTATCGTCCTTCTTCTTTTTGTCGTCCTTCTGCTTCTGCTCCGGTGCCGGCTTGTTCGGCTTTTCTTGCTCGTTGGGCTTCGCCGCTGGCGGCTTCTGAGCTGGCGGCGGAGGCGCAGGCTTGTTTGGTTCTACCGCCGGTGCAGGCTTGTTCGCGGGGGCCGGCTTCGGTGCTGGCTTATTTTCCGGAGCAGCCGCTGGCGGACGATTCGCATTCGCCGGTGGCGGCGCCGGGCGATTCTCTGGCGCAGCCGCTGGCGGACGGTTCGCGTTCGCCGGTGGAGGCGCCGGGCGATTCTCTGGCGCGACCGCTGGCGGACGATTCGCATTCGCCGGCGGAGGCGCTGGCCGATTTTCAGGCGCGGCTGCCGGAGGACGATTCGCGTTCGCGGGCGGCGGATTGCCCGGACGCGGAGCATTAGCCGCCGGCATGTTGGCGGGCTTCGCGCCGGGCGCCGGTTGCGGTGGACGCGCTGCGGACTTCGGCGGCGGCGCGGTCTTCGGAGCCGGCGGAGCTACGCGGACCGCGGGCCTCGCAGCCACGGCCGGTTGCATCGCCTTCATCTGCGCGACGCCCAGCGGCTTTCCGCCGTTCGACTGAATGGCCTTCTGCTGCGTGGCGAAAGAGACGGGCGGCGGAGGCGGCGCTTTCTTCGCGACGACCGCGCGGCTGGCCAATTGCGCCGGAGGTCTCGCGGCGTTCCCCGCTGGTGCATTAGCGCCAAAGACGCTGCGTTGCTGCGGCGCTACTCCCGCGCCAGCCGCCGTGCCGACCGGTGCCCGCGCGATGGTCTGCGCGTCAACCTTAACGATGTTGCGGCCCACCGGTTGACCGCCGGTAAACGCCTGCGACGATGTCGCCGTAACGTAAGTACGATTGACGTAGGTGGTGTTGACCACGGTCTTGTTGATCACCACTTCGCGATAAACGTTGGTGACCTCGACGTTGGTGATCCTGGTGCCGGTGACGTTGAGATTGGTGACGTAACGCTCGCTCACCGCATAGGGCGGGACGAAAACTTCCCGCGGGCCCAGCGGGAACCAGGCCACGCCAACACCAATGCCTGCGCCGGGACCGCCGACCCAAGCAACCAACGCTGGGGCGTAAACCGGGCGAACCGCTACGATCGGGCCAGGGAGCCAACCCCACACGCCGCCGTATTGCACCCAGCGCCCGTAGTGGAACGGAGCGAAGCCCCACGGCGCGTCGTCAATCCAAGTCCAGCCCCACGGCGAGACCCACACCCAGTGGCCGTAGCGATACGGCGCCCAGCCAGCCATCATGCCGTTGGGAACCCACATCGCGCCGTATTCGGGCACATCGCGCCAGCCGCCATTTTCATTCAGATCCTCGTAGCCCACCATGTCTGGCGAAACATAGCGCGGCACGTCGTCTTCGCGGCGATTTCGTTGGTAGCACCAATTATCGAAATCGTCGGGCGGATAGGCGTCGTAAAGATTCGCGCTGATTTGATCGGTGCCGTCAAGTTCCGCCGATTGATTGCCATACACCGTGAAATCCTGGCCGCCGCCGCTAACTTCGCCTTGGCCATTGCGGACGGTGACCAGCGTGTAGTCTCCATCGGCGCTGACCTGCAGACGATAGTCGCCCGGTTGCAGAACGGTGAAAGCGGAGTTAGGAGTGTCGACTTCAAAAGAATCGTCGCCATCGAGACGCCGCAGATGAATGTTGATGATGCCTTCGTTCACGCTGAGCTGCGTGGCGTTGTCGTCGAGATTCAGAATGGTGAACGCGGTGTTGCTGCCCACGCGGATGGCGGCTGGGCCAAGATGAAGTTCGGCCAGAGAATCCTGGTCGGTCCAGAGCTTATCGCCAATAGTGATGGGGCGATTGATCTCGGCCGGAACCCAATCATCAGTCCCAGCGGGATTGAAGCTGACATTGCCGCGCAAATAACCGACGCGCGCGACGCGCCCCGGTGGATCGTCCTGGGCCGCGGCGTTGCCGGGCAAGACTGCGAGAAGAAAAGCTATAGCGAAGATTGCGAATGCAAACTGCGTCAGTTTGGAGCGTGAGTTCATGAGCGTGTGCCTCCTGGCGCACTCGGAAGGCCTGGCCTTCCGCAGACTCCTATATAAGAGTTATGGAATAAAGCTAGCAAGCGATTTATTTTTGCTGCAAGAACCGCGATGGCCGGGCAGGTCGCGTTCGCAAAAGGTTCGATGCCCGCCGCAGCAAGGCGGGTTGTGCTCCCAAGCCTCGCGCCGGACTGCGTACGTCTTCTCGGCCGTAGGGGAGGGGCTTGCTCCTCCCGCCGATGTAACAACAGCCACAACTCTCCCCACTCGCCTCCGCCTAATTCGATGCTCCTCACTCTGGCTTTTCCGGCCGTAGGGGAGGGGCTCGCTCCTCCCGCCAGCGTAACAACAGCCACAACTCTCCCCACTCGCCTCCGCCTAATTCGATGCTCTTCCTCTGGCTTTTTCGGCCGTAGGGGAGGGGCTTGCTCCTCCCGCCAACGTAACAACAGCCACAACTCTCCCCACTCGCCTCCGCCTAATTCGATGCTCTTCGCTCTGGCTTTTTCGGCCGTAGGGGAGGGGCTCGCTCCTCCCGCCAACGTAACAACAGCCACAACTCTCCCCACTCGCCTCCGCCTAATTCGATGCTCTTCGCTCTGGCTTTTTCGGCCGTAGGGGAGGGGCTTGCTCCTCCCGCCAACGTAAAAACGAGCACGATGTCGCCCACTCGCCTCAACGTAAATCGATCGCGTTGCATTCCTCCGCATCTTGTCCCGAATGTCTGCCTGTTTCCACCGTAGTACCTCAGTACCATAGCGCGCTCTTGCCTGCCGGATTGAAAATTAAGGAAGGACGCGGAGCCACTCGGCGATGTGTCCGCAGACTACGGGGATGTGTTCGTCCCGCCCTGGGGAAAACATGCCGTCGAGCACGAAGGAACCGGAGAAGCGCATCGCCGATGCGGGAAGTCAGGTAACGCCGTCTGTTACGGCGCATTCCTCGGGTGAGTCGCAGGCCTCGCAGGGCGTTGCGGCGAGCTGCGAGATTCCTGTCGAAGTGCACGGATCGCAAAAGGGCGGCACGCAGTATGCCGCGGTAATTCCCTTCCACGAAGAAACGCGCACGGTGATCGTCTTCCCGCACGGCTGCGTGCTGCGGCTCGCTACGCCGGTCGGCGTTGGCCAGATGCTGGCCATCACCAATCAGAATTCGCAGCGCGGAATGCTCACGCGCGTCACCCACGTGCGCTCCTATCCGAATTTGAAAAGCTACGTGGAGATTGAATTCACGCAGGCCGATCCGGAGTTCTGGTCCATTGATTTTGCGGAGGAAAGCGCCGCACAAGGCTACCTGCCCGGACCGGCGGCCAGCGCACCAGCGGCGAAATCTCACGATTTCTGGACTCCCAGCGAGTCGAATGCCGGCGCCCAAACTTCCTCCCAGGCGCCGCGCGCAGCGCAGCCGCAGCAGCCCGGCGCCGGCGAAGCGATCATGCCGCCGTGGCAGGAGAAGCCGGCGGTTGCTCCGCCGCCAACTCCGGCTGGTGTAAGTGCCGATTCATCGGCGAAAAAGAAGCAGGTTACGAAGACGAGTGCGGCGCCCAGCGCTGCGGAATTTTCACTCGCGCCGCAAGCGGAGAAAAAACCAGAGGCCGCCCCGGAAGAGAGCTCATCCTCGCAAGCTTGGGCCGAACTGTTGGTGATGGAACCGCAGCAGCAGCAGCTCAGTGCCAAGGAATTGGCCAGCGCGCGAAGTGACGTGGAGGAAAGTCTCGCGCCCGCTCCGCCGCAGGAAACCGAAGCTCATGCGGCCGCTCCAGGGGCCGTTGGCGACGCAATTCCATCTGATTTCGCCCACCCCGAGCCGATCTCCGAGTCGGTGCTCAAGGAACTGGAAAAGCTTGCCCTCGCGCATGTCAGCGAAAAGGTTCCTGCGGCCGAGTCGAGCGAAAGCGAAAGCCATCTGGCCGCCGATGTCTCTGCGCCCACGACGACGCGAAAAGAGCCGGCGAAGAAATCCGCTGCTCCGCCGGCCAAAAGTGAGCCCTCCCACGAATCGGGAGCGCCCGCAAGATCGAGCCCCTTGCACACGTTTACGGGCGAAAGCGGCGGAAGTGAAGGAATGTCGAAGTTGCTGCATTCCTTTACCGGCACTTCAGCCAAGGGCAAGAAGGAAAGCCCGCTTCATTCCTTCACCCCTCCCGTATCCGAGGCCGAGTCTTTGCCGGGCGTGATTGATGGCGTCAATCCGCACAAGACCCAGTCACTCGCGGATCATTCTGATGCTGCCGGCGCGGAATCCGATTTCGGCAATTTCCTGCGCGACCCGGAACCGCGCACCGCTGCGGCGCGCGTTTTCACCGGGCCTTCCGACGCGATCGCACCGAGAACGACTGACGCCCATCTATCGCTCGCGCCGCTGAAGGCCAAACGATCGAAGTCAGGAGTTGTGCTCGGCGCCTTGGTTGTCATACTCGCGGGGATTGTCTTCTGGTGGTTTCATCCGTTCCAGGGCAATCGAGCCGCGAACAACGCCTTTCCTGCGGCTTCCGCGCCGTCACCGGTGAATTCGCCCTCGCAATGGCCCTCGCAATCGCCGAATGACGCAGCCACGCTGGATTCCTCGGGCGGGCATCCAGTCGCCGTGGAAAGCCAGCCCGCCGCTTCACCGGCCAGCGAGCCTGCGGTGGTCGAATCGAAACCTGAGCCCGATTCCGGCGCGCGCGAAATCATTCCGGTTCCGAAGTCCTCGGCGAAACCGCCTGCCGGCGCCGGAAAGGCTCAGCCTTCGGCGACGAATAGCCACGCATCGCTTCCGGCGGTGACGCTCACAGCTCCGACCGCATCCGGCAACCCAGCCGCAAGCGGCAGCGTCGAGCCGCCTCCAGACGTTGCCGCGGGAACTGGCGCGTCGGGCCGATCCAATAATTTATCCGGAATTGTGGGCAGCTCTCCTGCCAACGTTCCTGCGCCGAGCGCCCCGGTTGAGGTTGGCGGGCGAGTGAAAGAACCGCGATTGATTTCCTCGGTAACCCCTGTTTATCCGCAAACCGCGATGCAAGCCAACGTGCAGGGCGACGTGAAGATTCAGGCGACGATTGACCAGGCCGGCCACGTCGTGAAGATGAAGGTGATCTCAGGCCCGGCGCTGCTGCAGCGCGCGGCGCTCGACGCGGTGAAGCAGTGGCGTTACGAGCCCTCGGTTCTGAATGAGAAGCCGATTTCCGTGGATATGGTCGTCACCGTTCGATTCCGCCGCTGACCTTCATCCCCAACTTTCTCGCTGAGATCGATCACGGCAGCCTTCAGTGCGCGGGAGGAGGCGTCTTCATTAGACGCTGGAATTCGGGGTCGTCGTGGATGCAGGCCAGGTCGTTGTCGCGGGCGGCCCAATCAAAATTGAAATAGCCGGCTTCAACAGCTTTCTTTAGCGTCGTCAGGGCTTCGGCTTTCATCTTCAAGTTGCCGTAGGTGCAGGCGGCGTTGTAGAGCATCAGCGGGTCATTCGGGCGCATAGCGACTGCTTTTTCAACTTCCGCCACGGCCTCAGCGCCGCGGCCGAGCGCGGCGTACGATGTGGCGAGCAAGACGTGGGCTCGCGCGTCTTCGGGCACGACTTCCAGTTGGCGCTCGAGGACGCCTATGAATTTCTCCTGCAGTTTCGCCGCGTCTTCCTTCCGCCCCAGCCTTTGCAGCACGAGCATGAAGGGGATGTACACGTTGTAATCGTCGCCATTGCCGGCGATGGCGCGGTCCACTATTTCGGCGCCCTCTTTGAAGCGGTCAGATTCATACAGAGCGCGGCCGAGCGCGCCGTACGCGCCTTCGCAATCGGGCTTCAGATCGACAGCTTTGCGGCCCCAGCGGATGGCTTCGTCATATTGCTTCTCGGCGTAGAACATGCGGGCGCGGGCGGCGAGTGCATCGGGCAAATCGGGGCGCAGTTTGAAAGCGCGGTCCGCGGCGCGCAGTCCGGCGTCAACCCACGTGGGATCGCTGCCGCGCACTTCGATCAGCAAGCCGCAGACATGGGCGATGCCCGCGTAGGCCTCGGCGAAATCGGGATCGAGGCGGCAGGCGTTCTGATACATCTGCATGGCGAAATCAAGATTGCCCATGCGCTTGTAGTTGCGGCCGCGCAGATAGTAGTCGTAAGCCTCGGCATTTTCCGTGGGCTTGCGGGTAATGATGTTTTCTTCCTGGGGCGTAAGGGTGATGCGCAGCGCCTGGGTGATATTGCGCGCGATCTCTTCCTGCACCTCGAAGACGTCTTTTAGTTCGCGGTCGTAGCGCTCGGCCCAGACGGGATAATCGCGGCTGGTTTCGACCAATTGGGCGTTGATGCGCAAGCGGTTCCCGGCACGGCGCAGGCTGCCCCGGAGAATGTAGCTCGCTCCCAGGCGCGCGCCGATATCCGGAGCGGTGAGCGGCGAATCGCGGAACGGCAGCACCGTGGCGCGCGGGAAGACATGCAGGCCTTTGATCTTCAGCAGCTCGGTGATGATGTCTTCGGACATCCCGTCGCGGAAATATTCGTCGTCTTTCTGTCCGCTCAGGTTTTCGAAGTACAGCACAGCCAGGGATTTCTCGGCGCGGGCAACGGCGACGGCGCCGGAACTAGTCATCGCGCGGCCCGATTCCGTCTCGCGCTTCAGTCGCTGCAGATCGGCGCGCATTTCCGACGCTTTCTGATAGCGCATGCGCAAGTCTTTTTCGAGCGCGCGGGTGATGATGCGATCGAGCTCGGGCGAGATCGCCGGGTTTAGCCTCAACGGCGCGATAGGCGTGCGGTTCAGGATGGCTTCGAATATCACCGCGGCAGTGTTCCCAGCAAAGGCCGGGCGCCCGGTGGCCATTTCGTAGAGAACCACGCCGAAGGAGAAGAGATCGCTGCGGGCGTCGAGTTCTTCCCCGCGCGCCTGCTCCGGCGCCATATAGCTGACCGTGCCCATGGTGGTGCCGGGGCTGGTCAAAGCTTCGTTGGAAATCGAAGCAGTGGGCGCGGAGGAGGCGTTCATAGTCTCGCCCATGCCCGGCTCCCAAGCCGTGGGCTTCGCCAATCCGAAATCGAGAATCTTAGGCCGGCCCTGGGTGATGAAGACATTTGCGGGCTTGATATCGCGGTGAACAATGCCCTTGGCGTGCGCAGCGTCCAAAGCGTCGGCAATCTGCACGGCGTATTCGAGCAGCTCATCGCTGGCCATGGGACGGCCTTCGATGCGATGCCGCAGCGTCTCGCCTTCGAGCAGCTCCATGACGATAAAGCAACGACCATTCTGCTCGTCAATATCGTGGATGGTGCAGATATTAGGGTGGTTCAGCGCCGAGGCGGCGCGGGCTTCGCGTTGGAAGCGCTCCAGCGCCTTCTGGTCGCGCGCCAGCTCATCGGGGAGGAATTTCAGGGCCACCTGGCGGCCCAGGCGGGTATCTTCAGCTTTGTAAACGACGCCCATACCGCCGCCACCGAGCTTCTCCAAAATACGATAGTGCGAGATGGTCTGGCCGGTCATGGCTGGCATGGTGCCCATGGCGAGTGGCATGTTAGGCCCTTGTGTGCATCCAAGTCAATCCGTTCACGAGCTACCTCAGCTTAGCGTATTCCGCCTTGGCGGCCACCAGAATCGGGATGTCCGCATCGGCGTCTTTCCATAGGCCCAGGAAATCTTGATAAGCGGCGCGGGCGTGCGCGGTATCACCTTGCAGAACATAGGCGCGGGCCAGACCGAGATGCGCGAGGGCACCCGTCGCAGAATTGCCCACAACACCGCGATGATCAATCATCTTCTGAAATTCCGCGGCAGCCTCCTTGCCGCGGCGCGCTTGAAGAAAAGCTTCGCCGCGCACGAGAACGGCATACATGCCCCAAACCGGCGGCACCCCGCCCAGGTCATAGGGACTTGCGGCTTGCAAATCTTCGATAGCTTTGTCGGGATTGTTGCGGCTCATTTCGACGCCGGCATGAATCACCGGCAGCCAGATCGATTGCACGACCGTATTGACGGGAAACTCTTTATTGAGCTGATCCGCGAGCGCGGTGGCGCGCGCGGCATTGCCGGAGCGCGCAAAGACCAGCGCCGCAAAGGTCTCAATATTTACGCTTTTCGCGATGGCGAGTGCGGCGTCCATTTCTTTCTGGGCATTCCCGAACTCTCCGAACTCCGCATCGTGGAAGGCGGAATAGGACTGATAGAGTGCGGCGGTTTCCGTGGCGTCGTTGCTGCGCGCAGAGCTCGTGGCGCGCACTAATAGCTCGCGGGACTTCGCGAGACGCCCATTGTAAGCCTCTGTTTCAGCCTGCGTCGCAAAGAACGAATCCTCGATTCCGGGTTTGCCGACCGCCCAGTTGAACTGTTTTTCCATGCCGGCGGTGTCGTTTTGCAAGAAGGCAATGTTGTAAACCCCGCTGCGCAGACCGACTTCGTCGAGCTTGTTGGCGAAGGCCTGGTTAGCAACGTTTTTGGCCTCGTCGAGTCGGTTCTGCGCGGTGTAGGCGCCGACGAGGGCTGCGTAGCAAAGTACGTCGTCCGGTTCAACTTCGATGGCCTTGCGGGCTTGTTCCGCAGCTTTGTCATATTGTCCGAACGCCGCTAAGATCACCGCGGAATCGATGTAGGGGATAGAGTCGTTAGGATATTCGCGCTCCCAAAGCTCGTAATTGACCAGAGCTTTGTCTTGTTCGCCGGTGACGGCGTCGAAGTAGTGGCCGGTGACGTAGAGCCGTTCGCGCTCGCTGATGCGATCGCGGAAGGAATAGGCCTTCTCGATATTTTCCATACCGAGTTTGGGCTGGCCCATGTTGCCGTAAACGACGCCGAGCTTGGCGTAGGCTACGGCGAAGTTAGGGTCGAGCGCGACGGCCTGCTTAAAGAAGGAAAGCGATTCGGCGTCGCCGCGGGCGTTGCCGGTTTGAATGCCCAGGCTGTAGGCGCGCAAGGCTTCGAGCGACGAAGTGGTGGCGGCTTCTACCGGGACGTTGAATTTTTGAATCGAGCCGAGCGACTCGCCGAGTTTGCCACGCATCTCGGAGCCCACTTTGCCGAGCGTGTCGAGGACGGCATCTTTGCTGCTGGCGCCGGCTTGGGTGGTGGCGAAGGTGTCGCCCGTCAGGCAATTGATGGCGTTGAGGATGAGATTGTAGCGCCCGCCCACTTGCGAGATGGAGCCGGCGAGGACGGCTTTGCCGCCGGCGCGCTGGCAGATTTCCTGGGAAATGGCTTGCGTGAGATGCTCATCGGGAGGCTTGCCCATGAGCTGAAGCGTGGCGCGGACTTTGCCGTCGGAGAGGATGTTGAGGAAGGGCGACTGGGTCAGCTGCGCGGCGAGGGCCTGGCGCAGGCTGTCGTCGAAGACGTTGTCGCCGGTGGTGTTGGCGAAATCGGCGAGGACGATGGTGTCTTTTTCCGTCAGCGCGGGCGCGCGATGGAAATAAAAGTATCCGCCGACGGCAACGCCGACAACAATCAGCGCGGCGACGACCAGGGCGATGGTTTTGTAGGGGAGGGTCTTTTTATCCTGAGGCCCCTTACCGGGGCCGAAGGACTGTCCCTCCCGGTGTTCGGTCCCTGCCGCGTGATCCTCGGCAATTCGCCGCGACTTTTCGCGAAGACGATCCGACCGCGGCGGCCGATACGCCGGAGGCCGGCGCGGCAACCGTCGGCGCGCTCGCACTGGCGGCCCGCGAACTGACGAAATCCGCCTCTTCGCGCGTTTCCGCTTCGACTACCGCGCTGGGCCGCGACGTGCGGCTTGAATCCGTGTCGCGCTTCAGACGCTGCAAATCGGCGCGCAGCTCGGCCGCCGATTGGCAGCGCAACTTGCGATCTTTTTCGAGCGCCTTATTGATGACGCGCTCAAGCTCGGCCGGGAGATCGGGATTGAGGCGCACCGCCGCGACGGGAGTGCGATTCAAGATGCCATCGGTGATTACGCCGGATGTATCGCCGCGGAAGGGCATGGTGCCCGTGGACATTTCGTAGAGGACTACGCCGAAGCTGAAGAGATCGGTGCGGGCGTCGAGCTCTTTGCCGCGCACTTGCTCCGGCGACATGTAGGCAACCGTACCGACTGCCGTGCCGGGGCTGGTCATGAATTCGGCATTTACGCCGGCGGTGGCGTCGGTCAATTGCGATTCGCTCGCCGAGCCGGACGCCACTCCGGTGTGGATTTGCTTGGCCAGGCCGAAATCTAGGATTTTGGCGTCGCCGCGGGCGGTGACGAAGATATTCGCGGGCTTGATGTCGCGATGGACGATGCCTTTGGCGTGCGCGGCTTCCAGCGCGTCGGCGATTTGAATGCCGAGATCGAGTACTTCCTCGAGAGGCATGGGGCGGCCGCCGATTACGCGCTTCAGCGTCTGGCCATCGAGATACTGCATGACGATGAAGGCGCGGCCGTCTTCTTCGCCGATGTCGTAAATGGCGCAGATATTGGGATGATCGAGGGCCGAGGCGGCCTGGGCTTCGCGGCGGAAGCGCTCGAGGGCCTGGCGATCCTTGGTCATTTCTTCGGGCAGGAATTTCAGGGCTACCGGGACGGTGAAGGCGCGTGTCCTCGGCTTTATAGACGACACCCATGCCGCCGCCGCCGAGTTTTTCAATGATGCGATAGTGGGAGATCGTTTGGCCGATCATTGCGGTCGAGAGTTGCGGAGGCATATTAGGCCGCGGGTGCGAGCAAGTCAACGCGATGGGGGCTGCGCTGGGTGGTACCGTTGGCGCGATAGTACGAAATGGAATTTCGCGATATGGTCGATTAGAAACGATGGCGAGGCTTTGTTTTGTTGGAGTTAAGTGGAATTCTAATTTCTGGTTATGGTCGATTAGGATTCTGGCAGCTGGAGACTTGACGCTGGAGGCTGGAAGAGATCTTGGGATTGATCGCGGAGATTCTTGGCTTGCGGGTGGGCGTGCGTTACGTCGGCGGGCGCAGCCCAGGCAGGGCGCCCCTACGAGCGGAACTCCGCGCTGGCGCGGCTGGAGTAATAGGGACGTGGATGGATTGGAAGTTGGGGTTGGTTCGACATTTCGCGGCGGGTGCATTTTCATTTTGTCTGTACGGCCATTTGAGCGAGAAAATCCGCTCTGCAGGCTCGCGCCTTCAGCTTCTTGCTCCTTGTGTCTGTAATCCGGAACTGCGCGGACTTCGGCCGGCTCAGAAGAGCCAGCCCCGCGGTTGGGACTGCCGACAGCTCTTTCCTGTGTATCACGGAGATAACGGTATGTCAATAGTACTGTGATAGTACTTTGTATCGATTAGACGAAGCCGAAAAACGTGGCGGTGGGGGGCGGTTCAAGTTCGACTTCGCCGGCATCTGGCGAGCGGGATTGTGTTGGGGGAGATCACGCGCGGAATTCTTGTCGATTTGCGCGGAGGCGCGTGGGGATGGTAGTGGCTGTTTTTAAGCAAGGCGGGAGGAGCAAGCCCCTCCCCTACGGCCGAATAGCCAAGGTGTGCCCATCGGGGGTGTCGCAGAATTACAGCACCGGGACAATCGATTTACGCGGAGGCGAGTGGGGATGGTTGTGGTTGTTTTTACGCTGGCGGGAGGAGCAAGCCCCTCCCCTACGGCCGAATAGCCAAGGCGTGCCCATCGGGGGTGTCGCAGAATTACAGCACCGGGACAATCGATTTGCGCGGAGGCGCGTGGGGATGGTTGTGGTTGTTTTTGCGCTGGCGGGAGGAGCAAGCCCCTCCCCTACGGCCGAAAAGGCAATGCGTGCCCGGGATTTCAACCTTTCCAGATAGGCTTTGGTCTCGCACTTAGCGCCGCGGATGAGTGTGCTCCTTGCGTCGACCGTGCTCGTCGGATGCCGGCAGGGACGCCGGCGCTACTTTTGCGCCTTGGTCCGCGGATGAGTGTGCTCCCGACCTTGCTCGTCGGATGCCGGCAGGGACGCCCTTCGCAGCTCAGGACGAGCCGGCGCTACCTTTGTGCTGCTACTCTGGCGGCGCCTAGTAGCGGGGCTTTTTCGTTTAGGACTACGTAGATGGGGATTTGCGAGAGTAGATATTCGAGCTTTTCTTTTTCGGCTACGGCTTTGGCGAAGCGGCCGTCTTTCAGCTTGGGCAAAATTTTGACTGCGATTCCGCCGGCGACGTAGATGCCGCCGCGGGCCACGTTGCGTACTGCCAGATTGCCGGCTTCGGAACCGTAGATATCCACCCACAGATCGAGAGTGGCTACGCAGGTTTGGCAGGTCTTATCGAGCGCGCCGTTGGTGATGATTGGGGCGGGATCGGCGCCGGGCTGGTCAAATTCCGGATGGTGCACATCGGGAGCGAGAAATTCGTGCAGGCTTTTGAAGCCGCGGCCGGAAAGAATGATTTCGCTGCTGACGATTTCGTTGCGGGCTTTCAAGTAACGCCATAGTTCGCCCTGCTGTTCGGTGTGCGGCGCCCAATCGGCATGGCCGCCTTCGGTGGCGCTGGGGAAATGATGCTCTCCATCCCAGAAAATTACGCCTTCGCCGAGACCGGTGCCGGCAGCGATCAGCACTTTTGTCGCGCGCGGGTCCACCACGCCTTCGTGGATGCAAACCAGCTCGTTTGGTTCGAGGACATCGAGGCCGTAACAGGTGGCTTCGAGATCGTTCAGCAAGCGTACGCGCGGAATTTTGAGGAGTCGCGCCAGGGAATCGCCTTTGATCATCCAGGGGAGATTCGAAGCGCGGACGTTGTTGTCAACGACCGGGCCGGCGACGCCGAAGCACGCGGCGCTGTAATCCGATTTAGCTTGGCGCACGAAATCCTGGACGAGGTCTTCGACGCTGGCGTATTTGTGGCTGTCGAGATGCTCTTCGAAAACGGGCACCAGCTTCCCGTTTTTCGGTTCAAAGGATCCCAGGTTTGATTTCGTGCCGCCGAGATCGCCGGCTAAAATCATGAGCGCTCCTGTTTAGATTTCTACTGGCGACTGACCCTTGCCGCATACGGCGAATTTGGCGGGCCTATCGCGTCTGTGTGAGAACAGGCAAAACAAAACCTCAGCGGCTGAAGCCGTGTTGAGTTTGCGACGTTTACGGCACGGTTGAAACGGTGCCCCGACAAACCGTCATACAAACCCGATACCACGGCGGGAGGGTGTTGAAGTCCCTCCCCTACGGTCGCGAGCCATTTTTCCGCAAGCTGTGAAACCGTGCCCTGACGAAACTGAGCGTTCTCACACAGACCTTATCGGCCGCAGACTGAAATTCGCGTTGCTTACAATGTTCGCCATCTGTGGTCTTCGGGTCCCGTTAGTTCACCGGCCGCGCGCGGTCCCGAGGTGCCTGCCGCGTAATTGGGGAACGGCGGAGGCGCCGAAGTTTCCCAGGCTTTGAGAATGGGATCGACGAGATCCCAGGCGGCCTCGACGCTGTCGGCGCGGTCGAAGAGCGTTGCATCGCCGCGGATGCAATCGTTGATCAGCGTGGCGTAGGCATTGCCCGGCTTGCCGCCGAACGTTTTGCGATAGCTGAAATCCATCGTCACCGGGCGAATGTGCATTTGGCCGCCTGGAGATTTCGCGCCGAAGGAAAGCGAGATGCCTTCTTCCGGTTGGATATTCAGCACCAGGAGATTGGCGTGCAGTTGCTCGCCTTGAAAGACGAGGTGCGGAGCTTGGCGGAATTGAATGGCGATTTCGGTGATGGAGCGGGAGAGGCGTTTGCCAGTGCGCAGATAGAAGGGCACGCCGTGCCAGCGCCAGTTATCGACGCTGAGTTTGAGGGCGACATACGTCTCGGTGCGCGAATTGGGGTTTACTCCTGGTTCCTGGCGATAGCCGGGCACGGGATTGCCTTCGATTGTGCCGGGGCCGTATTGGCCGCGCACGACGTCGCGCCAGATGGTATCGCGGGTAAACGGGCGGATTGATTGCAGCACCTTGATCTTTTCGTTGCGCACGGCGTTGGCTTCGAATGCGGCGGGCGGCTCGAGCGATACAAGCGAGGTTAGTTGCAGGACGTGGCTCTGGACCATGTCGCGCAGAGCGCCGGCGGTTTCATAAAAAGCGGCGCGGCGTTCGACGCCCAGCGTTTCCGCCGCGGTGATTTGCACGTGATCGACGTAATTGCGGTTCCAGATGGGCTCGAAGATTCCGTTGCTGAAGCGGAAGGCCAGGACATTTTGTACGGTTTCTTTGCCGAGATAGTGGTCGATGCGGTAGACCTGCGCTTCATCAAACACGCTGCGCACGCACTGGTTTAAATCGCGCGCCGATTGCGCGTCGCGGCCGAAGGGTTTTTCGATGATGATGCGCGTCCAGGATTTATCATCGCGCGGCTTGGCGAGGCCCGCTTTGCCGAGCTGCTCGATTACGGGCTCATAGATTTCCGGCGGCACGGAAAGATAGAACAGGCGATTGCCGCCGAGCTGGCCCTCGCGGTCGAGTTCTTCGAGGCGGGCGGCTAGATTTTGGTAGGACGCGGGATCGTCATATTGCCCGGTGACGTAGTGCAGCCGCTGCACGAACTCGCGGCGCAGGGCGTCCTCGGATGTCGAGCCCGCGGCGGGCTTGGGCAGGAATTCTTCGCTCGTGCCGCGGAATGCATCATCGGTCATCGGCGAACGCGCAAAGCCGATGAGCCGGAAGCTGGGCGCCAGGCACTGGTGCTGCGCCAGTTCGTAGAGCGCAGGATAAATTTTGCGGCGCGCGAGATCGCCGGACGCGCCGAATAGAACGATGGCGCACGGCTGCGTCGGTTTTTCGCAATAATATGCGTCGGTTTGAATGCTTTCGGCTACATCAACGCTGCGGGACGCCATAGCCCTCTCCTCGAGGCCCGTTTGCGTGCTGCCAAACGCGGCTATAGTTTTATTAAACTTTTGCGCTTCCTGCAAGCTCCCTCGGAACGCGGCTCGCGGGAAACCTGCAGATTAGATGTTGCCGGGCGAAATTGGCTGTAGGTGCGTATCGGAGCGGACCTTGTTGCCCGAGCGACGTGTGGCGCACCAATTGCGCCTCCGGGAACGACCGTATCACGAACTTGTGAATATTTTGTTGCAGGCTGGCTGCTGCGATCGGAGCGGCGTCGCGCGTGCGGCGAGCGCCTGTGACTTCGCTGGAATTCGGGCAAACGATGCAGTATTGTGAGGATGGTTGAGCACAACGGGCGAAGATAGATGTGACGGATTCTGGGGGTTGAGATGGCCAACGAACCTTGCGGTAACGACAAACCGACAGCGCCGGTGCAGCCGGCCGCAGCGGGAACGCGCATGGTGAAGTGCGTGAAGTTCGGAAAAGAGATGCCGGGGCTGGACCGCGTTCCCTGGAAGGGCGAGCTTGGCAAGCGCGTGTACGAGAATGTGTCCAAGGAAGCTTGGAAGATGTGGATTGAACATTCGAAAATGGTCATGAATGAGTTCCGATTGAATCCTCTGGATCCGAATTCGCAGAAGGTGATGGAAGAGCAGATGGAGCAGTTTTTCTTCGGCGAAGGGGCGAAATTGCCTGAGGGTTACGTGCCGATGAAGACCAAGGCCTAGTTTCCGATTTCTCCTCCACGGATTGCTGCGATAGAGTTCTTGCTTCCTGCGGTCATGCCATTACGACTTAGATCCTTCGAGCGCCAAAACCTGGGGCCTCAGGATGCAACTTCCGGCCGACGGCCGTCAAATGCGGCCGGTTACCGGATGCTGAACCGCGAGTCTTGGCGTTAGCACGAATTCTATTTTTGCGTGGGCGGCGCGTAACGGCGGCTTCGGTGGCTTCGGGGGTCTCGGCTCGCGAGAAGATGAAGCCCAAGTAGCTGGAGCCTTCGGGCCAGGCGGCGATGTAATCGTGCTTGCGGGCTGTGATTTCGATGGCTTCGATGCCGGGGATTTTTTCGGCGAGATCGAGGCCTTTCACGTCATCCAGAACGCCGCTGCGCGGAACTGGAATCATCATCACGCCGGCGGCGAGTTCCTCGCGATTTGCATCACTTCCTTCCATTCCTAGCGCGTGGCGCAGGATCAATTCTTCCAGCGGAATTTTTGGTTCTCCGAAACGCAGGGCTTGCGCACATAGGCCGCCGATCGGACGCGGGGCGATCTCGATTACCCACGGAACGTGATCATTAATTCGAAATTCAGCGTGGATCGGGCCGGTGATCAGGCCAAGAGCCGCGACCGAGCGCTCCGCGCACCCGATTAGCGCTTGCTGATCGGATTCGGGTAGGCGCGATGGCGTGACGTAAATTGTTTCTTCGAAATACGGGCCTTCGAGTGGATCGGGCTTGTCGAAGATGGCCAACACGCGGAGCGCGCCGTTTGTTAGCAGTCCTTCGATGGCCACTTCCCTTCCCGGAATATAGCTCTCGATTAGAAGCCGGTCGGGGTTCGGCTCGCGCTGGACTTGAATTTCAGGTGACTCGAGGAGGGCCTGGATGCGGCGAACGGCGACGAGGAATTCGGGTTCGTTGTTGGCGCGGATTACGCCCTGGCTGGCGGAGAGCGAGAGGGGCTTCAAAACGCAGGGGAATTTTGCGTGCGTGAGCACTGAATCCAAATTTTCCGCCAGACAGAAAGAGTAGAAATCGGGGACTGGAAGACTCGCGCGGCGCAGCGTTTCGCGCTGGCGGAGTTTGCTATGGCAGATTTCGACGGATTCCGGAGGATTGCCGGGGAGGCCGAGAGCGCGGGCGGCGTATGCGCCGGCCGTGGTGGCGCGATCGCCGAGAGCGAGGATCGCTGCGGGGCGATTGTCCGCCAATTGTCCGGCAATTTCCGCGGCGGCGGCTTGCGGATTCGCGAAATGGAGTGCGAGAGCGCCGTCGGACCAGGGATCGTCGAGTTTGTGGCAGCGATCGGTGCCGAAGGAGACTTCGAGATTGAGTTTTTTGGCAGCGGCGGTGAAGGCGCGAGTTTGGTAGCCGAGTTTTGAGGCGAGGATCAGGACGCGCGGATTGGTATGCGCTGGAGTAGTCGCCATCGAGAAATCTTAGCAGCCGCTCATGCTTGGCGCGGACTTGGATCTGCGCTGCATTCGTTTGCGGGCTCGCGCGATCATAACCGGCAGGCCGATGCGGATACGTCGGGCTCGCGTTTCTGGCTGCTTGGCGGCTTGTACCCAGTTGATGAATTCGCGGCGCAGGCCCGGAGTGACTTGGCGAAAGGCAACTGCAGCGCCTTTGGTCATGCGCAGAGCTATCGCCAGATCGTCGGGGATCGCCGGGGCTTCCGGCGGCTTGCCGCGCTCGAGCAGGACTTCTACGAAGTCGCCTGCGTCTAGTTTGAGGCGCCGCCAGATGCGGCTGTGGACGAATAGGCGATGGCGGCCTTGGCCGCGTGGCACCAGCGTTGATTGAATCGGAACGCCTTCGACCCAGCCTTCGACTGGAATGTGGCCTTTGCCGCCCAACGATTTCGAGTGTAGTGCGGGGACATCCACGACGCGGTTGATGCCTAGTTTGTAGAGGCGGGCGCGGAACGGCGAGTTGTGGTTCGTGTGTGACATTTTATTTTCGACTGCGGCGCGATTATAAACGCTGAAGCAATCCTAAAGTAGCGCCGGCGTCTCTGCCGGCATCCGACGATCGCGCGTCTCATGATTTGCACGGCCCTGCGCGGATCGCTTAGCAGAGCCATTGCCCTTCACGTACAGTAGCGCTCCGCTTGCAATTGCGATCGTGGTTCACATTTTTCCTCGTCAGATGCCAACGGGGACGCCCTTCGCGAACTCAGGACGAGCCGGCGCTACTCAAACGAACGTCGTCGCTTGCGGGATCGCCTTTCGCAGCTTTGTTATGGGGGCCAACTGGTCCCCGGTCGGTTCGGCTCAACAATACCAAGGCTCGGTTAGGTACGGAATTGTTGCTCGCGCGGCTAGCGGCGGAATGGATTCGGCGCGCGTGATCGCTTCGCGCATTGCGGCTCGCTGAGCGGCTTCGCGGATACGCGCGAAAATCTGCTCGCGCAAACGATTCAGTTTTTCTCCCGTGTGGACTATGCGTTGGACCTCTTCGCAGAGTTGATCGACTCGAGCGTCGCGATGCTTCCACGGATGCACCAGGGATTTCTCGTCCCATCGACCTGCGAGCTGCTGGATATCCGGTAACTCGAGAAGGCGCGAGCCTGCGGGAATCAGCAGACGGATGGCCAGCTGGATGGGAGCGACATTTTCGATCAGATGGTGGGTGGCGAGAAAATCGAGGAGGTCGCAGTAAGAATCGAGCGTCGTCCAGGGCGAGAACGGAACGAAGGTTGGTTGCAACGGCAGATTTTCGGCACGAAAGATTTCGAGGACGCGTTCAAAATCGGCGCAGGTGTGGTTCTTGGCTAGTTTTTCGAGTACGGAATCATCGATGGATTCTACGGCGCTGGTTACGAACAGGCAGCCGGTGTCGCGCAGCTTGGCGATTTGGTTTTCGTGCTTGCGGAGGTGCTCGATTTTGATGGTCGCGTCATAAGTCAGGCTCGGGAAATCGCGGTGGAGCGATTCGATTAGCGGAATGGCGTGGCCGATGCCGTTGAAGAAATCGGGATCGCCGAAGGTGATGTGTTGTGCGCCGGCGGCCACCTGGCGGCGGATATCTTCGAGCACGATTTCGCGAGGAATGATGCGGAACGCGCCGTTGTACACAGGGACGATGGGGCAATGACGGCAGAGGTGTTTGCAGCCGCGGGAAGCTTCGGTGTAGCCGGCGATGCGGGTCGTGCCATCGGGCAGACGGAGAGCGGCGTAGCGATCGAGAGTCGGGAGATCGTTGCGTTCGGGGACCAGAAAATTTTGACGCTCGAGAGAGATTAGAGGCTCGAGCTGCAGCTCGGAATTATGGTTGCCGTTGGCCGCCAGCCGCTTTGCGAGCGCGTTCAGTCCCGCTTCGAATTCACCGCCGAGGATTGTTTGCACGCCTAACTTGCGGAGATACGTTTCGTTGACCGGGGCGTAGAGGCCGTAGAAGCAGAGATGGGCTTGGGGATTTAGCGCGCGGATTGGGGCGATTAGTTCGATGGCCAGGCGCGTGGCGGTGTGCATCGGGACGTGGAAAGCGATCAGATCGGCTGCGCGGATCGCGGGCTCGTTCAACGCGTCGCGGGAAATGTCCAGGCAGGTTACGTTTGCTCCTGTGGCTCTTAGCCAGGCTGCTGGCGAGGCTAGGCCGAAGGGTTGGTGGCCTTGCTCGTAGGTGGCGATTAGGACGGCGTTCATTGGGTGAATTCGGAGACGCGAGTGATTATGACATGCGCGGAGGAATGGTGAAAATTTTGGGGTGGGACGGCGATGTAGGGCTACAGGGACCAGCGCTAAAGCGCTCTTTCCCCCGCATGAATGCGAGGGCTCCCACCAAAAATGCGGGGCCTCCCACCAAGATGGGGAGAGGGAGGGGTGGTCCGCGGTTGGCCGTGGCTTTGGTTTTGCGCTTTGCTCGTTCGGATGCCGGCGGGGACGCCGGCGCTACTTGGGTTATCATGGAGTGTTACAGAGAGGAGTTGGAGCGCTATGAGTGGTGCTGCTAAGAATTCGTTTGGGGCGCAGGCTGCGCTTCGAGTTGGCGATACCAGCTACGAGATTTACCGGCTCGATGCGCTTGAGCGGGCGGGGATCGGAGCCGCTTCGCGGCTGCCGTTCTCGCTGAAGATTTTGCTCGAGAATCTTTTGCGGCACGAGGACGGAAGGTTTGTGAATGCTGACGACGTGCGGGCGCTGGCTTGTTGGAATCCGGGCGCGGCGTCGCAAAAAGAAGTGGCGTTTATGCCGGCGCGCGTGCTGCTGCAGGATTTTACCGGCGTGCCCGCGGTGGTGGATTTGGCGGCGATGCGCGAGGCCATGCGCAAGCTGGGCGGCGACCCTAAGAAGATCAATCCCCTGTTGCCCGCCGATTTGGTGATCGACCACTCGGTGCAAGTGGACAAATTCGGCGTGAGCGATGCGCTGGCGTTCAATTCCGAACTCGAATTCATGCGCAATATCGAACGTTATGCGTTTCTTCGTTGGGGGCAGAAAGCATTTGAGGATTTCAGCGTAGTCCCGCCGGACACGGGAATTTGCCATCAGGTGAATCTGGAATATCTGGCGAAAGTGGTTTTCAGCCGCGAGGAAGGTGGGAAGTGGTTCGCGTTTCCGGATTCGCTGGTGGGTACGGATTCGCATACGACAATGGTGAATGGGCTTGGCGTTTTCGGTTGGGGCGTCGGCGGAATTGAAGCCGAGGCCGCGATGCTGGGCCAGCCGTTCTCAATGCTGATTCCCGCGGTGGTGGGATTCAAGTTGCACGGACGATTGCCGGAAGGCGCCACGGCCACCGATCTGGTGCTTACGATCACCGCGATTCTACGAAAGAAGGGCGTGGTCGGGAAGTTCGTGGAGTTTTACGGACCCGGGCTTTCGAATTTGACGCTGCCCGACCGCGCGACGCTGGCCAACATGGCGCCGGAGTACGGCGCGACGATGGGCTTCTTCCCAGTTGACGATGAGACGCTGGCGTATCTGCGCTTCACAGGACGCGAAGAATCGCGCCTGAAGTTGGTCGAAGCTTATACGAAAGAGCAGGGGCTGTTCCGCACCAATACTACGGCCGATCCGATTTTTTCGGACACGCTGGAACTCGATCTGACCAGCGTGGTGCCGACGATGGCGGGGCCGAAGCGGCCGCAAGACAGCGTGCCTCTGCGCGATGCCAAGCAATCATTTGAAAAATCGCTCACCGAGCCGGCGCGGCAGGTGGCCGTGCAGAACAACGGCGACCGCTTCGAGCTGCGCGATGGCTCGGTGGTGATCGCCGCGATTACCAGCTGCACGAATACTTCGAATCCGTCGCTGATGCTCGGCGCCGGATTGCTGGCGAAGAAAGCAGTGGAGCGCGGGCTATCGTCAAAGCCGTGGGTGAAGACGAGCTTCGCGCCTGGATCGAAGGTTGTCAGCGATTACATGGCGACTGCCGGCTTGATGCCCTACCTCGAGGCGCTCAAATTTCACCTCGTGGGCTATGGCTGCACGACTTGCATCGGCAATAGCGGCCCGTTGCCCGACGCTATCGGAAAAGCGATCAAGGAAAATAATTTGGTGGCCGTCTCGGTGTTGAGCGGCAATCGCAATTTCGAAGGGCGCATCAATGCGCTGGTGCGCGCGAATTATCTGGCTTCGCCACCGCTGGTGGTGGCTTATGCGCTGGCGGGGCGGATGGATTTTGATATGGCGCACGAATCGCTCGGGAACGACAAGGCCGGAAAGCCGGTTTTCCTGCGTGATTTGTGGCCTTCGCCGATGGAAGTGGAAATCGCCATGCGCTCAGCCGTTACGAGCGAGATGTTCCGGAAAGAATATGGCGACGTATTCACCGGCGATTCGCGCTGGCGCGGACTGCAAGTTCCAGAAGGCGATTTGTACATGTGGGATTCGAAATCCACTTACATCAAGCTGCCGCCTTATTTTGACGGTATGCCTCTGAAGCCTGCGGCGATTCAGGATATTCACGGAGCGCGAGCGCTGGCAGTGCTGGGCGATAGCGTTACGACCGATCATATTTCGCCGGCGGGCTCGATTCCGCCGGATTCTCCGGCGGGAAAATATTTAATCTCGCGCGGAGTGCAACCGAAGGATTTCAATTCCTACGGCGCGCGGCGAGGAAACGATGAAGTGATGACGCGCGGCACATTTGCAAACATCCGGCTGCGCAATCAATTGGCGCCGGGGACCGAGGGCGGTTGGACGATTCACCAGCCGAGCAGCGAGCAGATGACGATTTACGACGCGGCGATGCGCTATAGGCAAGAGGGAGTGCCGCTGGTGGTGATCGCAGGCAAAGAATATGGCTCCGGTTCATCGCGCGATTGGGCGGCTAAAGGAACCAATCTGTTGGGCGTGCGCGCGGTGATCGCGGAGAGTTACGAGAGGATCCATCGCAGCAATTTGATTGGCATGGGCGTGCTGCCATTGGAATTCAAGGAAGGGCAAACGGCGAAAACGCTTTGTTTGACCGGGCGCGAGATTTTTGAAATCGAAGGGATGGCGAAGGATTTTGCGCCGCGGAAGATGATTCGCGTGCGGGCGCATGGCGATGACGGGAAGGAAATTTCTTTTGATGCGTTGGCGCGCGTGGATACGCCGGTTGAGGCGGCTTACTTCCAGCATGGCGGGATTTTGCAGTTTGTGCTGCGGCAGATGCTGTAGGGCGGCGGGTGTGGCCAGAGCGCCGCTCGTTGGCGTGAGGGTTCGCGCGCGAAGAAAGAACAGATCCTTCACTTCGTTCAGGATGACAACATTAACAGCCGGATTCATCGCACGCGGCGGAACCGCGCGCTTGCTACTGGACGATTAGCGTTACCGTGGTCATGTGCGTCGCAGTGTCGGTGCCGTTGGCGCTGCCATTTGCCGTGACCGTGATTTGATAAGTGCCTACCGGCGTGCCAGAGCCACCGCCTCCGCAACCTGCCAGACCCGCACCGAACATCAACGCCGCGAGGGAAATCGCCAACGCTGCACGGGTCGCCTGAAGACCCATTAATCCCCTCGATTGCGCCGCATTTCGCATCCGCAGCGCCAGCCAGATCGTCAAGATCGCCAGCAATGCCAGACTCGTCATCGGGAGCAGATGCGGCCAATGTCGCCACTTGTTCGTGGGCGGCGCGAAGCTGTTGGGGCGCGTGGAAATCGCGAGCATTTCATTGGCGCCGCCGGCCGCCGGAGTGATGTTTGTGGGATTGAATGTGCAGGTGGCATCGCCCGGAAGTCCGGTGCCGCACGTCAGGGTGATCTCGACATTAAAGCCGAAAAGCGCGACGACTGGGATGGTGAAATTTGCGGTGGTGCCGGCTTTGATCGTTTGAATCGCGGGGGAAATAGCGCCGAAGGCGTAGTCCTGCACGTCGAAGGTCTCGCCGTTGCTGGTGCCGCCGCCGGGACCGGGATTCGTGACAGTTACGTTGACCGCGGCGGCCGTGGCCAGGGCGCTGACTGGAATTGTGGCGGTCATTGAAGTGGAGCTTGAGCTGGTTCCTGGCGTGAGCGTGGTATTGCCGAAGTTTATTGTGGAGTTGGTTAGGAAATTTGAACCGCTGATGGTGAGCAGGACGGTTCCGTCGCCGACGATTCCACTGGTCGGGGAAATCGAAGAAATCGTCGGTACAGGATTCGGGGTGGCGAACGGCAGGCTATTCGATACAGCCGACCCGTTCGCGACTGAGATGTCGAACACGCCGCCGCCCTTCAGCACCGCGGCTGGAATCGTCCCGCTGAGTGTGCCGTCGGAGTTCAGCGTCGTAGGAGCGATCGGAGTACCGGAAACGCGAATCATCGACTCGCTGTTGAAGCCCGCGCCCGACGCGGTGAGCGAAACCGGCAGCCGGGAGGTTGACGCCACGGGAGAGATGTTGCTCAGTGCAAACGCCGGAAGGCCACCGAGAGCCAAATTCCACGCCCCGTGTCCTTGAGTCACCGCCGTCAGCACGCGCGACGCGCGGCGCAAACTGAGAGAGAGCACCACCGCATTCGGCAGGCCGGCGCCAAGCGGCTGCCAAGTCGTTCCGCTGTCGCTGGTAGAAAATACGCCGATATCCGTCGCGATGTACAGCGTAGCTCGCCGCTCGGGATCCGCAACAATCGCGTTCACCGGGATATTCGGCATGTTGCCGCTGATGTCGCTCCATTCCGCGCCGCCGCTGGTTGTCATAAACACGTGCCCCAGCGCGTCGCCGTCGAATCCGGAGTATCCGGAGAACGCCACATACGCGCGCATCGCATCACCGGCATCAACCGCGACAGAACTAATCGAGCGATTGGGCAACCCGGAAGTTTCGCGCGCGAATTCCACGGACCTGCTGAGCGCGTTGCGCGTAATCTGCACTACGCCATCTATCGAACCAACATAGACGACTTTCGAATCGCTCGGAGCAATAGCGATCGCCGTGAGGTAATTCCCGGCGCCTCCAGTCAGGTCATCCGAAATCGGATGCCAGCCGTTGCCACTGTCGAGCGACTGATACACGCGATTCGTGCCGACATAAAAGGTTCCCGCGCGCGACGCGTCTCCAACCAGCGGCGGAAAGTAAGACGCAGAATCGGATGTGTTTATGCCGTTCTCGGCGGGTAAGAAATCGCTGCCCAATCCGCCGCTCAGCGAGCGGAGCAAAAATGGCGCTACCGAATCCCCTCGCTGCAAATCGCCGCAGGTAACAAGAAGCGTGTTCGGGAACGATGCGTCAAATGCTGAAAATCCACCGTCGCATTGCGGCGCGCCCGTCGAGAACCAGGCCCCATCGTTGTAGAGCAGCGCGGCGCTTCCCTGTGCGCCAGCGATGGCGACATGGTCCGACGAAGGATGAATCGTGAGGCCGGTAAACAATTGCGTGATGCGCGAGCCTGCCGCCGGCTCCGGGCCGATCGATTGCCACACCAGACGCGAACCATTCGATGAATCGTCTGAGGATTTAGCCGACATTCCGGCCAGTTCATTCAACGCAGCTTCGCGGGCGCCGGCGGGAATTTTTCCCTGCGGGTATGCGCGCGGACGTAAAAACCAATCTTCACGCCGCTGCGCCAAATCTGTCGTGGAACCCTGCGCCGTCTGCTTCTCAACCGAAGACTCTTGCGCGACCACCGGAACGACGGCAGCACTGACAATCAGCGCCGAGAAGATGCCCACCAACAATTTCGGATGCAGCGAAGAATTTCGCTTTTCGGAAACGGGCTGGCCGCGGCGCACGGGCATCCCTCTCATTTTCGATTCCATACTCCTCCGTGGCATCTTCGTTCTGGAAAACTGCGGCCGCAGCTGGCGGGACGGCCATTTCCCGGCGCAATCGACACGCGATTATACACGCCTGCGTACATTGGGTCGCTGCAATCAGGGTTCCTCGCGGCGGATTGGATGACGAGTAAGAGGCGGCTGGTTGCACCTGACGGCGCGGCTCGTTACACTCGGCGTCACAAGAGGTGAGGCGATGAAAAAACGAGCGATCGGACTGGCGGCGATTTTGTGCCTGTTGGCCGCTCCCGCGATTCTCGCGCAAGAAGAGGAACACCATCATCACGATGCGGACGAGAAACTCGGATCAGTTTCGTTTCCGACTTCCTGTTCCGCTGACGTGCAGGCGTCATTCGAGCGATCGGTGGCTTTGATGCATTCCTTCCAATACGCGCAGGCGGCCGCCGGGTTTGATGACGTCGCGCGCCGCGATGCACATTGCGCCATGGCGCGCTGGGGACAGGCGATTGTTCTGTGGCACCAGCTTTGGGATCAGCCCGACGCCAAGAAGATAAAGCAAGGCCAAAAGTACATTCACCAGGCGGAAAAAATCGGCGCGAAGACGGATCGCGAGCAGCAGTTCATCCATGCCGCCGCGCTGTTTTATGCCAAGGGCAAGAATCTCGACTACAAGACGCGCGCCAAGAATTATTCCGACGCGATGGCGCAGCTTTATGCGAAATATCCCGACGATTCCGAAGGCGCCACATTTTATGCGTTGTCGCTACTCGCCTGGACGCCGGAAGATAACAAAGACTTCGCCAATCGCCGCAAAGCGATACCCATTCTCGACAAAGTTTTCGCCGAGCATCCCGACCATCCCGGCGCGGCGCACTACTTGATTCACGCCGCCGACCGGCCGCAATTGGCGTCCTTGGGCCTCGATGCGGCGCGGCGTTACGCGCAGATCGCACCATCGTCTTCGCACGCGATTCACATGCCCTCGCACATTTTCTCGCGGCTGGGCCTCTGGCAGGATTCGATCAATTCGAATCTGGCCGCTGCGGCCGCCGCCGACAAATCCACGCGCGCCGGCACGGGTGATTCATCATACGAGTACCACGCCATGGATTTTCTGCAATACGCCTATCTGCAAAGCGGGCGCGAGAAGGATGCCTGGCATGTGATCGAAGAAGTGGAATCTGTTCCCGGCGCAACGAAACAGGATAAGGACGAAAAGACAACTTACTTCACGAGCCGCTACTATCTGGAGCTGCACCAATGGGCCGATGCCGCAAAGCTGCCACTGCCGCACGACGCATCGCCCGACACTAAGGGTGACGTGTACCGGACGCGAGCGATCGGGGCCGCACGCAGCGGCGACGCAGCCGCGGCGCGCAAGAATCTCGAAGAACTGGCAAAACCGGGAAGCAAGGGCGAATACTATTTCGATGACGAGGAGCTTTCCTGGGTCGAAGGCCAGGAAGTGCTCGCCTGGGTGCAGTTCGCCGAGGGCAAGCACGATGACGCGTTGAAAACCATGCGCGGGGCGGCCGACGTCGAAGATCGCCGCGCGCCAGAGACCGGCGACATGCCCGCTCGGGAGATGCTCGGCGACATGCTGCTGGAGATGAATCGCCCCAGCGATGCGCTGGCCGAGTATGAAACGCTGCTGAAGGAGTCGCCGAACCGCTTCGATGGCCTTTACGGTGCGGCGCGCGCAGCTGAAATGGCCGGAAAATCCGAACAGGCATCATCGTATTATTCTCTGCTATTAAAAGTCTGCGATGGAGGCGTGAATTCCAGCCGGCCGGAGTTGGCGCGAGCCAAAACCCTGGCCGTGAATACCGGCGGACACTAACCAATGCCACGAGAACAAGCCGCACGTGCAATTCAAGAATGGCGCGACCTCGTTGCCGGACCTCGCGGCACGCTGGCCGAATCGCGAGCGCACGCCGAACAATTCTTCGCCAAATTTCACGTGTCCCCGGAACTAAAAGTGGAAGCGGCAGAAATCGGCGGCGTGAAGGGAGATTGGCTCACGATGCCCGGAGCCGATCCGGCGCGGGTGGTCCTCTATATCCACGGCGGGGCGTTCGTGTTGGGCTCTGTGCGCGGGTATCGCGCGATGACGGCGCGCATCGCAAAAGCTACGCGCGCGAGAACTCTAGTCATCGAATATCGACTCGCGCCCGAAAATCCCTTCCCCGCTGCAATTGAGGACGGCACAGCGGCATACACCGGACTCTTGAAGCAGGGCGTAGCGCCCTCCTCGATCGTAATCGCCGGCGATTCCGCAGGCGGTAACCTCACGATCGCTACGCTTCTGTCCATTCGCGATTCCGGCGCGCCGTTACCGGCAGGCGGCGTTTGCATCTCGCCGTGGGTGGATCTCGAATGCAGCGGCGAGACGATGACCACAAACGCCGAAGTCGATCCGCTCTGCACCAAGGAATCACTGCTGCTCGAAGCCGGCCTCTATCTCGGCGGACACAACGCCCGCGGTGCGCTGACCTCACCGATTTACGCCGATTTGAAGGGCCTGCCACCGCTGCTGATCCAGGTGGGTAGCGAAGAGACGCTGCTCGACGATTCCAATCGCCTCGCCGCGCACGCCAAAGAGGCCGGCGTCCCTGTCACCCTCGAAATTTTCGAGGGAATGCCGCATGTCTGGCACGTCTTTCGCCGAGTATCTGCCGGAAGCGCAAGAGGCCATCGATGCAATCGGAGCGTTCGTTGACGCGAGAATGGGAGACGCATCAAAGGGACAAAAACTAGCGGCGGGGTGAATCCAAAACCTGTCTTAGTAAGAGCGTTAGAGGACTAGACAGCGCCGTTGGGCTGCAGCCGGGCTTCCACCTGTGCGTCGTAGATATGCCAGAAATTGCCCTTCGAATCCACAAACTCAATTCCGACTTTGCAACGCCCGCTATGTTTCGGTCCCACGTGGACCACGCGGCATTCGCGCTCTTCCTGCGTGAAGCTATTCACCACCAGAATCGTCTGTCCGCGTTCGAGTTCCGCGGAAACAGCCAGACGCGCGCCATGCGCGTCCACATTCAGCGTATGCGTCTTATCCCGGAACGGCAGGTTATCGTTTGAGCGTCCATAGACGACCACAGGAACATGCAATGGAAATCTGCGGCTTCGACGGACATACCCGCGGAGTTTCGTTTTATTCATCGTTGTGCCCATGCTGCTTTAAAGATAGTCCTCTACGTATTCTCGCGCAAGGGTTAGTGTCCGAAAAATAACGGTTTTTATTGGCGATTACAGGCTGCTTTTCGCCCGGCGCTCTTGCATTCCCATTTCCAATAATTAAGCGGCCCAGTCTCAATTTGGCACGCCGCAAGTAATTGGATCGACTCCCGTTGCCAATATCGTCGCCCGAATATTATTTTTTCAACATCGCGTCCCAATTTGGGTGGACTTTGTCATCCCAAATCGGTTCAAATGGTTGCAGGTCTGGAATATGCAGTACTTAAGAGGGGGAAGACCTATGCGGCGACTCTTCATTGTTCTCGCACTTAGTTTGTGCGTTTCGGCCGGGGCGGCCGCCCAAATTCATCCCGCGACATCCGCGTTGGCGAGCGCTTCACCAAGCCTGGCCCCAGCAATCCCGGGCTTTGCGGCTTACGACCCTGCAACTGAGGATCAACCTCAGTTCCAAGCCTATATTGGGTACGCCTGGACGCGTTTCACCGGAATCCCCAAGAATCCGCTGGAAATGAATGGCTTCTCAGCGACCTTCACTGGCTATTTCCATGGCATCGGCATCGAAGGCGAACTGGGCGGCGAGCTTAGTAACTTTAACCACGAAACCGCGAAGCAATCATTCCTCGGTGTTGGTCCCCACCTGCGAATCGGCGAAACAAGCCGTTTGCAGCCCTGGGTACACGCTCTCGTGGGACGCGCGCACTTCTTTCCCGTCGGGGAGGAGGGTGGACAGGGCGGATTTGGTTGGGAAGCCGGTGGCGGCGTGGATTACCGTTTCACACATTTGCTTTCCTTCCGCGTGGGCGTGGATGCTTTGGGTTCGATCATTTCCAGTCATAGCCAGGTCGGCCCAAGAGTTGACGGCGGAGTGGTCTTCAACTTCTAGCAATCTCAAATTGCGACGCACATACAGCGCCTAAGTTATCCAGCAACAAATTGCTCTTACTCTCGCGTTTCGCCTCCGCGCATTCCATCGTTTTTCGGTTGGCGTGCGTCGCTGGCGCTGATAAAGTTCTCATTCCGCCAAATAAGACCTTTTAGGGGGTTGAAAATGAAATTCCTGGCTGGGGCTATCTTTTTTTTGAGCATTGCTCTGGGCGCAAGCGCCGATACCGTTGTGATGAAGAACGGAGATCACCTTACCGGAACGGTGGTGAAATCGGACGGCAAGCAGTTGACGCTGAAAACGGATTATGCCGGGGACGTTAATCTGCAATGGGCCGCGGTGAAAGAATTGACCACCGACAAACCACTTTTTGTGGTGACGCCGGATAAAAAGACGGTCAGCGGCAAAGTGACCACCGAGAACGGCGAACTTGTGCTCACGCCGAGCAACGCTCCCGCCCTACATGTGCCGCTCGCCAATGTGACCGTGCTGCGCGATGAAGCCGAGCAGGCCGCCTGGGAGCACAGCCAGCATCCCGGCCTGCTTGAAAATTGGGCTGGAGGCGCCAGTGTCGGCCTCGGTTTGGCGCGCGGGAATTCAGATACCACGAATCTTTCGGTGGCCTTCAATGCGGCGCGCACCACGCTCAACGACAAGCTAGCCGCTTATTTCGCCTCCATCTATGCCTCCAGCGGTGTGAATGGCGTGTCGGGAGTTACCGCGAATGACATTCGCGGCGGGGCGCGCTACGACAGGAATATCGTTCCGAAAATATTCGGTTTTGGGAGCGCGGACTTTGAATACAACGAGACGCAGGATCTCGATCTGCGATCGATTCTTGCCGGCGGGCTTGGATATCACGCCCTCAAAAGCGATTCGACCACTCTCGATTTATTGGCCGGCGGCGATTACACTCGCGAGAATTACAGCACCGGCACTTTGCGAAATATCGGCGGCATAACGGTGGGCGAGACTTTCTTCCATAAGCTCGGCAAAACCACGACCGTGAACGAACAATTGTTCCTCTATCCCGACTTGACGGACACGGGGAATTATCGCATCGCGTTCGATGTGGGCGTTTCGACAAAGATCAACAAATGGCTGGGCTGGCAGACCACCGCCAGTGACCGCTACTTGAGCAATCCCATTCCCGGCACGAAATCGAACGATTTGATCTTGACGACCGGGCTGAATATTTCTTTCAAGCACTAGCCGTTAGTAGGGGCGGGCGTTCACCCCGCCCGGTGTTCGGCCCGCCTTTCGCTCCGTTGCAGGGGAGGGTGCTTTCGACCCTCCCGACATTCCTCCCGCGCGTCGAGGTTCCCTGAGACGCTGGCTCTACCGGTCCTTCTTTTTCTTGCCGAAGAGGCCGCCGACTACGCTTGCGGCGCCTTTTGCGCCGCCCTTCACTACCGAGCCGGCTTCGGCGCCCACTGCGCCGGGGATTGCGGTGACGTCCGGGATGAATATTGGATCGGATGTGGTGCCTTCGATGGCGAAGGGGATCTTCGGGCCGCCTTTCAGGCCGACCAGGCTGCCGGGGCCTTTCACCGTCGCGCGCATTTTGAAATGCAGCGTGTGATCCGGAGCGATGGTGCCGCTGCCCGTTGCTTCGCCCATCGAGGGAATCACGGCGTCCATGTTCGACAGCACGATGCCGTCGGGGGCGACGCGGATTTCCGAGGTGAGCTTTGCGATGGTGGTGTCCGGGCCTTTGCCGATGCCGGAGAGAGAGCCGATGCCGGACATGCGCGAACCGGCGTCGAAGCCCGCGATCTTGCAGTTTTCGAGAGCGATCGTGCCGGTGGTGACGAGCTTGTCGACGGGGCCGGAGGATTGCGTGTGCGCAGTGAGCGTGCCGCTTTGGAGCGAGGAGCCTTTCGGCAGGACGACGCCGACGGCGGGCAGAATCGCGGCGAGTTCGGGGACAGGCATGTTCTCGCCGGCGAATTTAATGATGAGCAGCGGCGCGGTGCCTTTCAGATCATACGTGCCGGAGACGCGCGATTCGGCTTTGCCGATTTTGACCGTGCCGGAATTAAGGACGCCCGCGTCTTTCGCCAGGCCGAAGACGGTGGCGAAAGCGACTGCGACGGGCGCGGTGGCGGGCGAGGCGCCTTTGGCGGCTTGGAACTTCGAGATTTTTACGGTGCCTTGCACGTTGGCCTGGCCGGATTTCGAGCTGACCGTGGAATCGAGCTCGAGTGTGCCCCCGAGACCCGACGACGGATCGGCGACGCCGGATTTGGCGAGATCGAGGCCGGAGATGGAGAGCTTGGCGTCGAGGGGAGTGAGCGCGGCGTCCTGCGGATCGAGAGGGCCGGCGGTGCCGTCGAGTTTGAGCGTGCCGCCGCCGGGGAGCTTGGCGGAGAGTTTCAGGGGGAAGGACCCGGCGACGGAAACGTTGGTGGCTTCGAAATCGACATCGTCGTAGGTGGCGCGGTTCGAGGAGTCGGTTGAGCCGGCGATCAGCGTGCCGGTAGTTAGCTCGATTTTGCCGATGCTAATCCCGGACGCGTTGCCGGCCGCGCCGCCGGATTTTCTAGCGGGGCCCGAGGCGAGCGAGGAGAAATTCCAGCGGCCCGCAGGATTTTTCAGCAGCGTGATGGTGGGATTTTCGATCGCCACGCTGCTGACGTGAACCGCGCGCGAGAAGATCAGCGGCGTGAGTTCGACGCCGACCTTGAGCGATTTCGCGGTGAGAAAGGAGGACGGGCTGAACTGTGGATCGTCGGCGATGGACACGTCGTCGGCGCCGAGCGTGCCGGTGAGGAGCGAGAGGCTGAGGCTGCCGACTTGGACTTGGCGGCCGAGCGCGGCGGAGATTTTCGATTCGATGGTGGGGCGGAATTGGTTGACGTTGATGAGATGGGGGAGGATGAGCAGGAGAACGAAAATCGCGGCAACGGCGATGAGAACGTAGCGGAATTTTCCCTTCATGATGTTCTCCTTGGAGGGAGAGATGGAGAGGGGAGTATTTCATAAATGCGACGATCGCGAAAAGCTTCGAACCGTGGAACAAAAGGGTTTGAGTGAGAGCGACGGCGGTTGCAGCACGGTTGAGCAGACGACGGGAGAAAAGCGCTTCGGCGTCATTCCGAACGAAGTGAGGAATCCCTCTTACGGGCGAGCCGCACGAAGTAGAGAGATTCCTCGTCGCTGCGCTCATCGGAATGACGGCGTTTTGCTTTTTGCCGTGGGCGCTGAAATCGTGCCCTGACAAGGCGACGGAGGATTGACACAAGAGCACAGTGGCGCGATTTGGGCGCTGCGTACGCCGGCGGGCGCAGCAAGCGGCGCCCCTATGACCGCAACGCGACGAATCGCCGCTCCAATTGCGAGCGAAACTTCGACGTTTACTGCTGCGTTTGCGGAGTTGGCGCTGCGGGTGCGGCGCCGATTTTGGTGCCGATGACTTCGCCGGAGACGATGATTTCGACGCGGCGATTTTTCTGGCGGCCTTCGGCGGTACTGTTGTCGGCGACCGGCATGGTTTTGCCGAAGCCTTGCGCCGTGATGGCGCCCGCATCGAGGCCCTGATCGATCAGATATTGGCGGACCGATTGGGCGCGTTGTTCGGAGAGCGTTTGGTTGAAGGCGTCGCTGCCGACGTTGTCGGTGTGGCCTTCGACGGTGAGATTCAGGCCCGGATGCGCGAGGACGATGCCGGAAAGCTTGGCGAGACGCTCGCGGGCTTCGGGGCGCAGATCGAATTTCGCGGTAGCAAACAGCACGTCGCCAAGATTCACGACCAGGCCGCGCGGCGTGTCGCGCGTTTCGAGGATTTTGTTGAATTGCGCGAGCAGAGTGGCGCGCAGCTCTTGCTTTTCGCGCTCGGCTTTCTCCGCCGCTTCTTTCTCGCGCTGCGCTTGCTCTTGCGCCTCCTGCTGCTTGGCCTGAGCCTCGGCCTGGGCTTTCTCCGCTTCGACCTTGCCACGTTCTGCGTCAGCCTTGGCGCGCTCCGCTTCGGCGCGAGCCTGCGCTTCCTTGGCAGCCGCTAGTTCAGCTTCTAATCTCTGTTTCTCGGCTGCGGCCTGATCTTTTTCGGCTTGCGCGCGGCGCTGCGCTTCCGCGTCCTTTTGCGCCTTGGCGTCGGCTTCGCGCTGCGCGGCGTCTTCGCGTTCCTTGGCGAGGCGTTCGTCATCCTGGCGTTTTAAGCTGATGGTGATGGCGTCCTCATAGCTCTGCACTGCATCGCGGGCGGCGGCGGGAACGGCTTTCGATTGCTTGCGCGTTTGATAGTCTTCGGCGCGAGCCAACGCGTCTGAGGCTTTGGTCCAGGAATCCGTCGCGTATTTATCGGCGCCGCGCGATTGCGCGATGCGCTTGGCATTGCGCGCCTGCAGCAGATCGAGCGGGACATTGGAATCGCCGCCCAGCGGGGCGAGATTTAATTCCTTGTAGCGGCTGCGCTGCAGCAATTCATATTTCGCGTCCACGGCATCGACTTGGCCTTTCGTGTCCGGGCGCACGAAGTTTTCGAGGATGACGTCGTCACTGGGGAACGAAACGGCGTAATAGGGCTCCGCGGTGACGATCAGACCAAAGGTCTGCAGGCGCGTGGTGACTTGCACTCTGCTGCGCGAGCCTTCGAGCGAGAGCTGGCCTAGATTATTCACGCGTCCTTCTGGCGTGATGGCCCAGAGAACGTAGGTGAGATAAGCGGCGCCGAACTGCTCGGGGCCGGAGAGATTTTCAAAATTGGCGTTAATTGAGACAGCGCCGTTTTTGGCTTCGATTTTTGCCTGGCCGGTAGCCTGCGGCATCAGGGCCGTGCCGCGAAAATCGATTTTCGTCGAGCCCTTGGCCATGTAATTCACCGCTTGAATCGTGCGCGTGACGTTGATCTGGATCACTGGGGCTTGCTGCGATTGGCCCTGCGCGCGCACCACGGCGGCGCCCATGGCGAACATCACCACACACAACACGGCTGCTTTCCTCATGCGATTCCCTTCCCCGCTTGGGACGCGGCTTCGCAAGTTCCAAGATTTCGAATGACGCACATTCTGCTACCGGACAAGCAGCGTGTCCAGATGGAATGGGCGCCGAAGTGTCAAGCGATGACGGCGTTGCCTGCTGCGCGCCGCCGCGCTAAGATTCATGGCCATGCCTGATCCTGGGTCGCCTTCCGGCTCCGAAATCTCACACTATCGAATTATTGAAAAGCTTGGCGGCGGTGGGATGGGTGTGGTTTTCAAGGCGGAAGACACCAAATTGCGGCGGGCGGTGGCGCTGAAGTTCCTGCCCGACTCTGTAGCGGAAGACAAGCAAACGCTCGAGCGCTTCGAGCGCGAAGCGCGCGCTGCCTCGGGCCTGAATCATCCCAACATTTGCACCATTTACGAAATCGGCGAGCACAAGGGCGAGCCTTTCATCGCCATGGAACTGCTCGAGGGCGAAACCCTCAAGCACCGCATCGAAGGCCGCCCCATCAAGACGGAACAACTCCTGGAATTGGGCGTACAGATTGCCGACGCGCTGGATGCCGCGCACTCCAAGGGCATCGTCCACCGCGACATCAAGCCCGCCAACATCTTCGTCACCAAGCGCGGCCAGGCCAAGTTGCTCGATTTCGGCCTGGCCAAGATCCATCGCGACGCAGCGAGCGGTCTCGCAGACGGCACCGCCACGCGCGACGCCGGGGGTGATCCAATCGCGCAAGCACTGACCACTCCCGGAGCGGCCATGGGAACGGTCGCCTATATGTCTCCCGAGCAGGCGCGTGGCGAAGAACTCGATTCGCGCACCGACATCTTTTCGTTCGGCGTGGTGCTCTATGAAATGGCCACGGGCCGCCAAGCTTTTCCCGGCAATACTTCCGCGATTGTCTTCGATGCAATCCTGAATAAGTCGCCGGAATCTCCCGCCGAGCTGAATCCCACGCTGCCCCTGAAGCTCGAAGAAGTGATCAGCCGTGCGCTGGAAAAAGATCGCGAGTTGCGCACGCAAAGCGCCGGCGAAATTCGCGCAGAACTGAAGCGATTGAAACGCGATCTCGATTCCAGCCGGCCGAGCACCGCGACAGCTTCGGCAGTAAGAGCAATGGGCGTCTCGAGCGCACCACCACCGGCCGTGGAGAAGTCCCGGCGCGTGCTCCTCGTCGCAGGAGCGATTATCCTTCTGGCCGCCGGGCTCGTTGCCGGTGTGATGATCGGCAAGCGCATCGCTCAGTACACGCCGCCGCAGTTTCATCGCCTCACGTTTCGCCGCGGCTATATCCGCAATGCGCGCTTTGGCCCCGATAGCCAAACCTTTGTGTACAGCGCCGCGTGGGACGGAAATCTTCCAGAGATTTTCACCGCGCGGCCTGAAACTCCGGAGTCCCGCACGCTAAATATTCCGGACACGGAGATTCTAGCCGTTTCCTCCGCGGGAGAAATGGCCGTGCTGCTGCGCAGCCATCTGCTCGGCCCGTGGATGTATAGCGGCACGCTGGGGCGAATGTCCCTGGCCGGCGGCGGAGCGCCGCGCGAAGTTGTGGACGATGTGCTGTGGGCCGACTATTCCCCGGATGGCTCGAACCTGCTGGTGGTCCGCCGCGAAAACGCGATCATGCACATCGAATATCCGATTGGAAACAAGATCTATGACACCATCGGCTGGATCAGCAGCCCGCGCATTTCACCTAAGGGCGACATGATCGCGTTCCTGGAGCACCCGGCACGCGGCGATGACGCCGGTTCCGTTTCTATAATGGATCTGCACGGCAACGTCAAACGCATTTCAACGGGCTGGATCAGCCTTCAGGGGCTAGCGTGGAGTCCCAGCGGAGACGAAATTCTCTTTGCCGGCACAAAAGTGGGCGTCGCTCGCTCCATTTTCGCGGTAAGCCGCAGCGGGACCGAGAGGCTGGTTACGCGCAGCGCGGGATATTTAACGCTGCACGATATCGCCAAAGACGGTCACATGCTTCTCGCCCAGGAAGACGCCGTCTCCGTAATCGGCGCCATGCCGCCACACGCCTCGCACGAAGTCAATTTGTCATGGCTGGACTTTTCGGTGGTCCGCGATTTGTCCGCCGACGGCGAGCTTATGCTTTTCGATGAAACCGGCGAGGGCGGCGGCACGACGGGCACGATCTATCTCCGCAAAACCGACGGTTCACCGCCAATACGCCTCGGCGATGGCATTGCCGTGGCGCTCTCGCCCGATAAGAAATGGGCGATCACCGCTCCGCCCCAACCCGAGGGTCAGTACATGCTCGTGCCCACCGGCGCCGGGCAATCGCGCCAATTGACGCATGATTCCCTGACGCACTTAGGCGGTGAGTGGTTCCCGGACGGCAAGCGCTTCCTTTTCGCCGGAACGGAACCGAAACATGGCATGAGATTCTACGTGCAAGACGTGAACAGTGACGCAGCGAAGGCGATCACCGCGGAGGGCGTGAACCCGACTCAGTTTTCGTTGTCGCACAACGGAGAATTTGTGGCCGGGCTCGGCAGCGATCAGAAAATGTATCTGTACCCGACAGCCGGAGGCGAGCCGCGCCCTGTTCCCAGCGTCGAAATCGGCGAGCGGCCAGTGGGCTGGACGTCGGATGATCGATCGCTATTCGTCTATCGCTATGCGGAGATGCCCGCGCGCGTCTTCCAATTGGATTTGGCTACAGGAAAGCGATCCCTGTGGAAGCAGATTCTGCCGCCCGACGCAGCAGGCGTGGACCACATCGGTGGAATTATTCTCAGCGCGGATCAGAAATCGTACGTCTATTCCTACTATCCGAATCTATCGAATCTCTACTTAGTCGAAGGCGCGAAGTAGATTGTAGGGGGCGGGTTTACCACGCCCCCGTTGTGGCATTGGTTTTTTCCGCCGGTCGACGCCGCCAACAACGGCGCTTAGCGGCGAGGTGAGCGAATATCTACGCTTTCGCGCCTTCCGGCCAGAAATCGCCATGGCCGTGCTCGTCGCCGTGAAACTGCGCCGTTTCGGTCGAACCGGCCATCGCTGTCGTCGAGGAATGTCCGGCGGAAACAACTTGCGCGATTCGGTCGAAGTAGCCCGTGCCCACGAAGCTCTGATGCTTCACCGCGCGGTAACCATGCGCCTGCGCGGCAAATTCGGCTTCCTGCACCGTGGAGTACGCGGCCATGCCCGATGCGCGGTAATGGCGAGCCAGTTCGAACATACCCAGATTCAGCACATGGAAACCGGCCAGCGTGACGAACTGGTATTTGTAGCCCATGCGCCCCAGTTCCTGCTGGAAGTTCGCAATCGTCGCGTCATCCAGGTTCTTCTTCCAGTTGAATGACGGCGAGCAGTTGTAAGCCAAAAGCTTGCCCGGGAACTTGGCGTGAATCGCGTCCGCGAATTTCTGCGCTTCCTTAAGATCCGGCTTGGAAGTCTCGCACCACAGCAAATCGGCGTACGGAGCATAAGACCGGCCGCGCGCGATGGCCGCATCGATGCCGCCGCGGAATTCGTAGAAGCCTTCAGGAGTGCGCTTGCCGGTAATGAAAGCATGATCGTGCGGATCGGCGTCGCTCAGCAGCAAACCGGCGCTATCCGCATCCGTGCGCGCAATCAAAATCGTCGGCACGCCGCAAACATCGGCCGCCAGGCGCGCCGCGACAAGCTTCTCAATGAATTCACGAGTCGGCACCACCACTTTGCCGCCTAGATGCCCGCACTTTTTCGCCGAAGAAAGCTGATCCTCAAAATGAACGCCCGCAGCCCCCGCTTCAATCATGGCCTTCATAATTTCGTAGGCGTTTAGCGAGCCGCCAAATCCAGCTTCCGCATCGGCGACTATCGGCGCAAACCAATGCGTGCCCTGCCGCCCTTCCACGCTGTCAATCTGATCGGCGCGCATAAACGCGCGATTGATGCGCTCCACAAGCTGCGGCGCGCTGTTGCACGGATAAAGACTCTGATCCGGATACACATCGCCGGCAGTGTTGTTGTCCGCCGCCACTTGCCAGCCGCTCGCGTAAATGGCCTTCAGCCCGCCCTGCACCATTTCGATGGCTTGATTGCCGGTGATGGCGCCCAGCGCGTTCACGTACGGCTCGGTGTGCATCAACTCCCACAGGCGGCGCGCGCCAAGATCAGCAAGCGTGTACTCGATCTTCACAGAGCCGCGAAGGCGCAGCACTTCCTCGCTGGCGTAAGGCCGAAGGATTCCGTCCCAGCGTCCATTGAGGGACGCGTCGCCGTGGCCGTTCGCGCCATTGTGTCCGTTCTTGCCGTTGCCGCCGTTCTTGTGTTCCATTGCCATCGTCTTCTCCTGTGTCGGTTGAATCAGAGTTGGTGTCGTACCGGGCCCGAAATCCAGTTCTCGCACCGGCGCAAACCGGCCCGAATCATTCCACTGCGCAAAGATGATTTGGCAATTTGAAGGCCAGATTGCCGAATCGCAAGCCTGCTAAACACTGCTTTTTCAATAGGTTGCCGCTGCCATTCCGACCGTTGCTCAGCAGCCCGCGCCCGGACACTCGCCGCAGAACAAAAATTTGCCATCGAAAGGATTTCCGCTTCCTTTGTCCCGCCCGTGTTGTTCAATATGCTGAACATGTGTTCAGACGCATTCCCCTTCTACGCCAAGCTCTCGCCGCGCGCAAGTGCCTGTTCACAATGCCGAACAGTTATTCTATACTTGGATCAAGGTATCCGGTCTCGCCGGATCCCTTTAGTTTGTGAGGTGCTGTCACAATGCCCGATATGGAAACTAGTCCAGCAACAGCAGTAGAACGCGCCCTCAATATTCTCGAAGCGGCCTCGCAGCGCCGCGAAGGCCTGACCAATTCCGAAATCAGCCGCCGCCTCAACATCCCCAAAAGTTCCGCCAGCTACATCCTGCGCACCCTCGAGCACCGCGGCTATCTTCGCCGCGACGCCGAGACCGGCCGCTATCGTCTCGGCCTGAAGTTGCTGAGTCTCGGCGGCGAGGCGCAAGCGAGCCTGGATATCGCCGACGTTGCTCTTCCCTTCATGCGCGGCTTGGTCGAGCGATTGGGAATGACGTGCCATCTGGCGGTAGTCGATCAGAACGAAGCGGTGTACATCGAAAAAGTCGAAGCACCGGGTTTTTTCAAAGTCAACACCTGGGTGGGCCGCCGCATGTTCCTGCACTCCACCAGCGTCGGCAAAGCTCTGCTCGCCTGGATGCCGCGAGCCGAGCGCGATGCGCTTCTGCACAATTGCGAATTCAAGCGCCGCACGCCGAAAACGATCACCAGCCTCTCGCGGCTAATCGCCGAACTCGAACGTGTACACCAGCAAGGCTATTCCGTGGATGATGAGGAAAACAGTCTCGGCGCACGCTGTGTGGGCGCGCCGATTTTCGACGGCCTCGGTAACGTGGTCGCGGCGCTGGGAGTCAGCGGAACGCTCACCCAAATGGACAGCGCGAAGATGGCCCGCGTCGCAGAGGCCCTGAAAGAGACCGGCCGCCGCATCTCTCGTCAACTTCTGAAAACCGGCGCTGCCTGATTCCTTATTGAAAGAATTCAGCTGGGCGTTTCACTGCGTCGCAGGAAGCTGCGGATGATAATCCGGATAAGCCGGCCGCTTGTAAGTCGGCGGCGGATTCTTCTTCAATTCCTCGAGCACGACTTCCACCGCCTTCTCCAATTGCGGATCGTGTCCTTCGCGCATGGCCTTGGGATCCAGTTCCACGTCGTAATCGGGAATGATCCCGTGATTTTCCACTTCCCATTCCCCGTTCAGTCCATAAATCGCCCAGCGCGGCGCGGTCACGCGTCCGCCGTCAATCAGCTGCGGATATCCGCCGATGCCGATCAACCCGCCCCAAGTCCGCGTGCCCACCAACGGCCCGATATCCAGCTTGCGGAAATACCACGGCAAAGCGTCGCCGCCTGAACCTGCGTAGCGATTGATGATCATCACCTTCGGCCCATAAATCGCTTCGGTCGGAACAGAAATGTCCTCGCCGTCGCGCGTCATCACGCGGTTCATAATCGGACGCCGCAGATAATCCACGATGTAGTCGGCCAGAAAACCGCCGTGGTTGAATCGCTCGTCGATGATGGCGGCCTGCTTGTCCACTTGCGAGAAATAGTAGCGATTGAAATTCGTGTAGCCATCCACAAAGGTGTCGGGCAAGTGCACATACGCGACCCGGCCGCCGCTCAGTTCGTCCACTTTGCGGCGATTGTCTTCCACCCACGTGAGATGACGAAGTGAAAACTCATCTGCGACCGGCACGACCGTGACGTCGCGCGAGCCGCTGCCATCCGCATTCGGCCCGACCTTCAGCACCACCTGTTTCCCCGCGGTTTCCTCGAAGTAGCTGTACACATTGTCGGACGCGCGCAGATCACGGCCGTTCACCGCCAGCAGATATTCGCCTACCATCACATTGACGCCGGGCTGCGTGAGCGGCGCTCTCAGCTCCGGATTCCAATTCTCACCGTCGAAGATTCGCGCGAAGCGGTAGCGGCCATTTTCAATCTTGTAGTCGGCGCCCAGCAGGCCGGTGCGCACGTGCCGCGGCTCGGGCGCATCTCCGCCGCCGACGAACATGTGCCCGACGCTCATGTTGCTGAGCATTTCGCGGAAGAGATAATTCAGATCCGAGCGGCAGGCGATGTTGTCGAGATAAGGCGCGAAGAATTTCTCCGCGGCGGCCAAATCCAGGCCGTGCGCGTGCGCATCGTAGAAGAAATCGCGCTCGATGCGCCAGACCTCGTGGTAAATCTGCTGCCACTCGGCGCGCGGGTCAACATAAACTTCCATGTCGCCGAGCTTGAGTGCACCATCACCGGGCTTCGGCGTGGAGCCCGTCCCAGCGATGAACCACTGCTCGCCGGACTTGTAGAGGATCTTTTCGCCGTCGGCGGAGATCGCGAAATCCGAGACGCCATCGAGGAACTTCTCCGTCTTGCGCGTCTTCATCGTAAATTTTTGGATCGTGAATGCCGGAGGCCCACCAGTGAGAGCCAGCACCGGCGGCCCTTCAGTAAGATAGAGCTCGCCTTCTTTTCCCGCGGTGAGGCTGAAATAATTGCGCGCAGGAATCGGCAGCGCCACGATGCGTTGGCTAATGCGCTCGAAGTCGATGTCAACCTTGGGCGGCGCTTTCGCCTCTTCTTTGTCTTTGTCCTTGTTCTTGTCTTTATCCTTATCTTTGTCCTTGTCTTTGTCTGTCGCGGCGCTCTTATCCTTGTCAGCGTCAGCAGTAGCCGAATCTTTGGACTTGTCCTCCTTGGCCTTTTCCTTGGCCTTCTCTTCCTTCGATTTCTCCTCATCGCTCTCCGGCGCCATCGGCGAAGCCATATCCTTCTTCAACACCACCGCGTAAACACTGCGAGTCACAGGCCGGTCAAGAGACGACATTCCCGATTCCGCGGCCAGCGCCACATCAGTGCTGGCCGTGAAATAAAGATACTTGCCATTCTTGTCGAAATCTTCATAGCGCGTGTCGCTCATGCCGTCGGAAATCTGCTCGATCTTGGAGGTCTCCAGCGAATAGACAAAGACCGCGCGAAGATGGTTCGGCAACAATCTTGGTGTACGCGACCCAGCGGCTGTCTGGCGACCACGCTTGGTTGAAGGACGGCCCGCCGCCATAGCGCGCAGTGTCCACGCGTACCGGCGTGCCTTTCTCGATCTCGACGTACCAAAGATTCAGATGCTGATCTTCGTAGGCGATCTTCTTGCTGTCGGGCGACCATGTCGGCGCGTAATAAAACGCCGGTTGATTTCCCAGGCTGATCTTCTTGATCGGTCCGAGGCCGTTCTGCGGCGCAATGTGCAGCGCGTATTCGCCGGTTTCGTCGGAAAAATAGGCGATCGATTTTCCATCCGGCGACCACGCCGGATCGCGATCCGCAACTGCCGGTGAGTTCGTAAGGTTGCGAATGTCGCCCTTCTCCGCCGGCACGGTGAGGATCTCGCCATGCGTTTCAAATACGGCGCGGGCACCGCTCGGGGAAATGCCTGCGCTCAGAATTTTCTTCGAGTCCAGCTTTTCGAAGTGCGGCCGCACTTCCGGAAAATCTCCGGCCGCGTGAATGTTCACGCTATGCGTCTGCCCCGACGCCAGGTCGTACAGCAGGATATGTCCGAACTCTTCGATCACGATCGCATCCGGGCCGGCGGAAGCCGACTCAAATTCCAGCCCGGTGTTTTTCACCACTTCGGTGACGTTGTGCGTTCCCAGGTCGTATTCAAAAAGCCCGTAGAGCCCGTTGCGATCCGAGAGAAAATAAATCTTGTTGCCGATCCACATTGGATTGAAATCATTCGAATTGTTGTCTTGCGGAATTCTCTGCTCGATGTTCGAATCGGCGAGATTGACCACCCAGATCCGCTGCGTCTGCCCGCCGCGATAATGCTTCCAGTCGTGTTCCCACTGAAAATCAGCCACGTACGCGAGATGCGTTCCATCGGGCGAGTAAACGCCATGATCCGCGGACGGCAGCGGCAATTCCGTCGGAAAGCCTCCCGCCGCCGGGACGGTGAAAAACTTTGTTGGGTCGGTGGCGCTATCTCGCCTCGAATTGAAAAGGATGTTCTGGCCATCCGGCGTCCAGCCGATGACCACGTCCGCGGCCGGATGCCACGTCAAGCGTTTCGGCACTCCGCCACTGGCCGGCACGACGAACACATCAATATTGCCGTCATATTCGCCGGTGAAAGCGATCTGCGATCCATCCGGTGAAAAATGCGGACCCGATTCGTGCCCGCCGGAAGTCAGCCGCATGGCCTCGCCGCCGTCGCGGCTCACCACCCATATGTTCCCCGCATAGCAGAAGGCAATCTGCGTCCGGCTCAAGGAAGGCTCACGAAATAGAAACAGCTCATGCTTCTCGGCGCTCGACAGCGCAGACGGCCAGGCAAGCAACAGCATCAGCGCGACGACATTCATAAGCGCAATCGCAATTCGCCTCGCAAGCAGAAGCTGTATCCATCGACCGCCTCCTCAATTTCCGTAGTTCAGAATCGCCGCCAGCCACCCAATCGCGCATTGCCCCAGCCAATTCTATTGTTCGTGTTTGGTCCAACCGAGCAGCCACACCCGTGCCCAATCTTCAGCCAATTCGACGCGATTTGGCTGCATTCGTTAGCCGCACTTTTCCGCTGGCCCACTCAAGGCCACCGACCGAACACATCGCAGCAAATCTGACTACGTTGACATCCTCGGCGCGCTCGGGGTTTTCGGCCGTAGGGGCGCCGCTTGCTGCGCCCGCCAGCGAAAAAACGGCCACAACTTTGCCCACTCGCGTCGGCGTAAATCGACAGTCTTCGTGCTGTAGTTCTGCGGCACCACGATGTCAACAGATCCAGGAAATCTCACCAAATTATGGGGATTCGAAAACGTAAGCGCGGACAATTAAGAACGATCGGAAGATTCCTCGAACTCGGATGAGTCAACCGCCTCATCAAATTCGAGCGTATCGTTGCGGCGCCGATGCGCCAGCACGATGATACCGGCGAAAATCAAAAGCGGCGGAAACAACATGATCAGAATGCCGTGACGCAGCGCCGTCGCTGTGCGCGCCCCGGAAGCGGCCGCATTCTGGTAGCACATCGCGCAGCTCTGCGCATAAATTGTCGAGGGCGCAAGGAAGAAAGCAGCGACCGCCAGCCAGCGGCGCAGCACTTTCAGCGAGTTTGGCACGAGTTCCACGGCTTCAAACAACGCGAATCTTACGCTCGCCGCACCCCTTTCGCCAGTCCTTTTTCCGGCTATACAGCTTGCGGAAAAAAGCACAGACCCCGTCATCCCGAGCGAAGCGAGGGATCTGCTCTTTCTTAGTTTCGAGGCAAAGAGCGGATTCCTCGCGGCTTCGCTCCTCGGAATGACAGCAAAATAGACCATATCCGGATCCCGTATTGCGAGGGTTTCTAATCGCAACAGCTGCGAACACTTTTCGTCGTAAATTACTGAAAACAAAGGGCAGATTTAAATTTTACCCGCACAAAAATGGGTGCTTTCAAGAATGTGCAGATAGCTTCGAACCTTCGCCCGCTCCCCCGCTTCAGTCCTTGCCGGGCTTCGGGTTCGGTGCCGTCAACAGACTGGCGAGTTTGGTATCGGGTGAAGCCGGAGGCGCAGCCTCTTTCGCCGCCCCGTTGCCACCGTTGCCCAGATATTTCATCGCTGCGGCTGCCAAGCCATCAAGAGCGCCTCCTCCGTTGCCGCTGGTCACCAACACGTCCGGCACAAATTTCATCCGGCCTTCCGAGAGTGCGGTAATCACATTCACCAACGCCGTCGCGTTCGATCCCAGCGCCCGAACTTGCGCTTCGTAACCACGCGCACGCGCTAAGCCGACTGCCTCGACCTGAGCGCCTTGCGCCGTGCCGGTCTTGCTGATGTATTCCGCTTCGCCGCGCGCTTCCTCCGTGCGCGCGTTGGCGTTATTCGTCTTGATGTCCACGCCGACTTTGGATTTCGCCAGATCGGCCTGCATCTCCGCCGTGCCCTTGGCATTCTCCATCGAGATGCGCTCATCCTGCGCCGCGCGCTGCTTCTTGTAAGTATCAATCTCCTGGTTGGCGATTTCCCTCTGCGTCAACACCTTCACCAGATCCGACGGGAAAATGACGTCCTGAATGAAAACGCCGCGGGTCTCCACCCGGTATTGGTCGATCTGTGACTTGATATGCTCGAACGCCTCTTCCTGCACCTGCTGGCGCGTCTCGATAAAGCGCACCGCCGGCATGCTCTGCAGCTTGTCGCGGAAGTGATTGCCCACCGCGGCCTGCAACACCTCGTTTACGAGGTTAAGCATCGTTCCGACCATCGAGATCACCCGCGGCGCGTTCGTGTCCGGAACGTGAATCTGCACTTGCAGATCGATTTGGAAGACGAAGCCTTCCCTGCTCTTCGCTTCGATCTGCTTCAGCTGGGCGTCGAGATTGTGAGCCTGCGAAACTGCATCGGCCCAATTCAGCGTCAGAATCGAAGTTGGAACGATCTCCGCCTGGTAACAGCGGGGATTGAGTGGATATTTGCCCGTGCGCAGCGCTTCTTCCCAAATGCCGCGGTGACCGGGGCGAACGAGCGTTCCGAACTTGAACTCCACCCCGGAAGTATCCTGGGTAGACAAGCCAACATACGCTTTGATGACCGCGACCTGTCCCTGTTGCACGACCAGCATCCACACAAGCTCGACGGCCACCAAAAACGGGTTGAGCGCATAGGCGCCGTAGAGCAAAGGATCGTGCTGCAACCCAATTCGCCCGCCGTTGTCGAGAAATGCCTGATAATCCTGGTAGTTGTTATGCAAACTGTTTTTGTTTCCGAGAAGAACATCAATGATGTCGCCGTCCGTCGCGCCACTCTTCTCCATCTTATCCACATCAGAAAATCCGCCGAGGCGGCTGGCGATGTCGCCGGAGGGCAGCGGGTCGCCTTCAAACGTCGTGACGATGCCGACGATATCCATCATCGCGCCGTCTTTTCCGCAAGGCCGCGGCTCGATGCGCACCAGTTCGAGCTGTTCTGGTTTAAGTCCCAAGGCGTCGGGCGCTAGCTTGCCGTACTTCCCTGCCCGTGCGCGAAGCTCCGGCGAAATGGGCTGGCCATAAACCTGAGTCTTCGTCACCACCAGAAACCCGACAGGATGAATCGGCGCGAGAGTGCCGGGAGGCAACACCGGGCGTTGCACGCCCTTTTGCCCGCCGCTGGTGACGAAGGAGCGCAGATCGGAGAAGTTTCCGAAGGCCTTTTTATAGACCGCGGATTTGGCGCCGATCGGCAGCGGCGCGCCCACTTGCGAAATCACCACGCCGATTTCGCCCGCCGGCACTTGCACCCAGGGATGCTTCTGCACTTCGTACAACAGCCATGCTTTCCAGCGCAGTCCGGGCATCAATAAATCGGCCTGGTAGCCCGCCTCATCGTGAAACGCGATGGCATTGTCTTCGCTCAACTTCCGGTGCGACACGCGCTTCAGCACCAAGCCAACTTCCGCCGGCCCAATGCGCCGAGTTGACATCAAATTGTAGAAAAGCACTAGCAGGATCGTCGCGGTGATCCACCAGGAAATCGGGAAACCGAGCCACATGGAGGGAACTCCTTTCCTTCTCTGCGGCCATCGTGCGCCACTCGCTCCTAGACTGTCAAGTTACTCAGCCGTAGCAAGCGAAGCGAAGAAAAGTCGCGTGGAACACGACGATTAGCGGGCTGTAATGATGTAGCGGTCGGGAGCAGGCCCGATGTAGCGGAAAGGAAAGCAAGTCACGAGCGTCAAAGCCGGCTGCTGCGAAGGAGCCAGCACCGTGGTATCGCTGGGCGTGACAATTCCGATATGCGACACGTGATATTTGAAAGTGCCGCGAATCGACACCAGCACGATTTCATCGCCATCATGCAGCTTGCCGATTTTTCGAAAGAATGAATCGCGGTGGCCGGCCAAAGCGATGTTGCCAGTCTCTCCAGGCAGCGCCGTGCCGGGAATGTGCCCCACCGCGCGTTCCAGCGTGTCGGAATCCACGCCCTCGACGATAACCGCCGAAACTTGCAACCGCGGAATTTCGATGCGTCCGAGCAGATCGCCGGGTGCCGCGTAATAAGCGCTCGTCGAAACTGCCGCAGGCTCAGCCGCTCTCGAGGATGCAAGTTCCGTTTTACCCGCCGCCGCGCTGCTCGTTGCCGTCGAGACGACCTCAGCCTCAGCTCGTCTGCGCAGCAAAGCGTCCACACGCCGGTTTTGATCCAGCTGAAAGAGATAAGCGTTAGCGTGAATATAGGCGAAAATTCCGAGAGCCAACCCGGCAACAACCCAGCAAAGCAGCTCCACGCACTTTATCAGCGCCCGACGCACACGGCCGCGCGCCGGCGCCCTGTAGCGATCACGACTCATTGCGTAGGGATTCAACTATTTCTCTCGCACCCAGCGATCAACGAGCATCCATCGCACAAGAATCAAAGCAGCGTCCGGCGCCTGCGTTTCAATCAAAACGCAAGCGCCAGCCGCCGCCGCTCGTCAAGAATCTTGCTTTTGCTTGCCAAATCCTCGCAAAGCCAAAGCCCCGCCCAGCGCCACAAGCCCGGCAAAACCGATCAGCGGAACATCGCTGGCCGTCTTGGGCAATTCGGCAGCAGGAGCCGGCGCAGGCTGCGGAGCCGGCTGCTCAGCAGGAGGCGCCGCCGCTTCCGGTTGCGGCGCAGGAGCAGGCGTTTCCGCCGGCGGAGCAGTCTCAGCCGGCGCAGCTGCAGCGGCCGGCTGCTCTACCGGTGCCGGAGCTTCGGTGTAAGAAGCTTGCGCCAGCGCCTGCATCTGCGACGGCGAGTAAACAAACTCCTGCCCGAAATTATCGCCAGGATAGAACCACGCCTTCAGCGCCACAGGCTGATTCAGAGGCCGTTCATCAAAAGCCATAATCGTTCTGCCCGACGGCTCAAGCTGATAGTTTGGAATCGCCAGCACGGTCGTAATCAGCTGCGTGCCATCCTCGTTGAATACTTGAACGATATGCCGGTTGGAATCGCTATCGAGCAGCTTGAAGGTATATGTTCCGGGCTGCAGAATCGTGCCCGGTACTTGCACGGCTTCGCTGAACGTGACCTTCGTCGTTTTATCCCATTGATCCGCATGTGTGCCAGTCACAAACGCAACACCGATCAGCGCGGTCACCAGCGCTAATACTCGAATACATCTCATTGACTGACCTCCTGTCGTGCTGGGCAATTTGTGGCTGGGATTAAGTGAAGCGCTTGCCGGCGTGCTTACTCGCTGAAGAGCAACTCACTTCACCAGCGCAGTACAACAGAACACATGCCGCGATCCAATACCCCGGAAGCCGTATTCTGATCAACCCGGGAACCTAAGCATTTTCTGCACGATATCGGGTAGGTGCTGTATAAAGGCGCGAAGCGGCTTGTCTTCAGCGCGCGACGCAGCCGCTTTACAGGAGCAAGCGCATGAACTCAGCACCCCAGGCGTCAAATGAATGGCCGTGGCCGGATTCGCTGGATGCGTTGATCGCCGCGCCCGACCATCACCGGCTTCTGTTCGAGAACGAAAACGTGCGCGTCCTCGAAGTACGCATCGGCCCGGGTCAGTTCGTGCCCGTTCACACGCACCGCTGGCCCTGCGTCATGTACGTGAAAAGCGCGGCGCATCACATCCGCCGCGATCAGGATGGCAAGATAATGTATGACACGCGCGATTCCGGCGCTCCGCTCCCCGCGCCTCAGACCATCCGCTGGCTCGATCCGATTCCGCCGCACTCAGTTGAAAATGTCAGCGACGTAGAAATTCTGCTAATCAGCGTCGAGATTAAACATCCGCAAGCAAAATCCGGAGCTTCGTGAGCCTCCGCCGGCATAACAGGCGAAGCCTTGGGTGCCCCATGCGCCACCGTTGCGCGTGAGCCTTTTGAAAGAGTTTTAACCGCGCAAGATGCCTGCGCAACCGAGATTCCGTTTTCAGACATCACCGCCAAATGTTCACGTTTGAATCCGATGCCGGCCGCGAAGGAGAACAAACTGTACGGGAGGGTGCTTTAGACCCTCCCGCTTTTCACGCGTACGACAGGTGCTCAGCCGAGATTCTGCTTTCTGTCGCGCCCCTCACGCCGCTCTTCCCCATTTCCAACTCCTGCGGTACGATGCGGCTCAGACTGGGGCCGGAGGCGAATATGCGTGCAGACCAAGTCGAGGTTTCCTGGAACGAAGCGAAATCCAGCTGGCTGGTCCGGATTGTAGCGGGCGAGGAAGCGATTCGCCGCCACAGCGATCTTCCGAAGAGCGCCGATGACGCTTCACTACGCTCCGCCGCGGAATCAATCGTAAAAGACGAAGGCTACGAGATGGACACATCGGCGATTACCGTCCGCCGCTAGCCTTTCGGCGCCCCGGCGGTGATTCGCCGAATTTATCCCCCACGCCGCTTGTGCTAAACTCAAATCACAGCGCGCCCGTAGCTCAGCTGGATAGAGCGTCTGGCTACGAACCAGAAGGTCGGAGGTTCGACTCCTCTCGGGCGCGCCATTTCTTCGAATTAATTTGCTTTACGAATTCCAAAATTTCAGCAGCTGAACGACTCTCGACTGGGCGCACCTCTAAACATGATCACTGACCCAGCTGTCCCCCCGCACACGCTCGACCTCACCATCCAGGACAACCCTGACGCCACCGTAGTGCGCTGCTCCGGACGCCTCACCATCGAAACCTCTCCGAAATTAAAAGCGGAGGCCGAGACCGCTGTTGCTGAAGAAACGATGCGTGGTCCTGGACCTGACGGATCTCGTGCAGATGGATAGCTCCGGCCTCGGCGCCATCGTGGGGCTTTATATTTCGTCTAAACGCGCAAACTGTGAATTGCAGTTAATCAACCTGAGCCCGCGCGTCCGCGAATTGCTCAGCATGTCAAATCTAGTCTCTCTCTTCGAAGGCTGCGGCCGCTACGGCGCGCGCCTGCCGTAAGCGCCTTCAATCCCGGCCGCATTCATAACATCAAAATCGCGCCTCAGACTTCTTCCGGCAGATCCGCATTATTGCGCGGCAATCTATCATTCTCGCCTGCGGACCAAACGTACAAAGTAGGCAGGATGAAAATGCTCATCACCAAATCGGCAATCAGTCCGCCGACGATAACAATCGCGAATGGTCTCTGCGAATCGGAGCCGATGGCGTGCGAAACCGCCGCGGGCAACAACCCCAGCGTGGCCACCAGCATGGTCATCATGATCGGACGCAGCCGCAGCACCGCTCCTTCGATCGCGGATTCCGCAATCGAATGCCCGCGGGCACGCAGCTGATTGATGTATTCCAGCATGATGACCCCGGTTTGCACTGAAACTCCAAACAAAGCCAGGAAGCCGACACCCGAAGACACGCTGAAGTTCGTACCCGTGACCAGCAGCGCCAACACTCCGCCGATGGGCGCCAGCGCCACACTGGCCAGAATGAGCGCAGCCCATTTGAACGATCCGAACATCGTGTACAGAATGATGAAAATCAAGAACACCGTCAGCGGCACAATCAGGAATAGCCGCGCCTGCGCCCGCTTTTGGCTCTCGTATTCACCCTCCCAGTCAATGTGATATCCACGCGGCAGTTGCACCCGCGCGTTCACCTTGCTCATGGCCTCTTCGACAGTGCCGCCAAGATCGCGCCCGCGCACGCTGTATTTGATGGCAACGTAGCGTTGATTTCCTTCCCGGTAGATTTCCGATCCTTCGTCGCGCTCTTCGATTTTGCACAGCTGCGCCAGGGAGACGCGCTCGCCAGAAGGCGACAACAAGCGAATGTTTTCAATAGCTTCCTGCGTGCTCCGATACTGCGGGAGATAGCGCAGAACCAGGTCGTAGCGCGCCTCCCCTTGCAAAACCTGGGAAACGGCGTTTCCTCCGGCCGCGGTTTGAATCGCGTCTTGGACGTCCGCGACATTGATTTGGTAGCGCGCGGCTTGCTCGCGGTCCACCTTGAAGTTGATATTCGGTTGCCCGAGCACGCGGAAGACTCCCAGATCCTCGATGCCCTTGATCTGGCTCATAACGCCGACAATCTCGTCGGCCTTATCTTCCAAGACCCGCAAATCGTCGCCGTACACTTTAGTCGCCAGCTCGCCCTTCACTCCGCTGACCGCTTCTTCCATGTTGTCTTCTATCGGCTGCGAAAAACCCCACGAGACACCGGGGATTTTTTCCAGTTCGCGGTTCATCGCCGCGATCAACTCGTCTTTGTCCTGGTGAAAGACCGGACGCCACTCCTCCTTGGGCTTCAGGTCCACGAAATATTCGGTATTGAAAAAACCGGTGGTGTCCGTTCCGTCGTCCGGACGTCCGGCCTGGCTCGTGCATTGCGGCACCTCAGGAAATGAACACAGCACGATGCGGGCCTGATTCGCCACGCGGATACTCTCCGTGGGACCAGTGCTGGGAGCCAGGCTGCCGCGCACCCACAGCGCGCCTTCATCCAGGTGCGGCAGGAACTCCGAGCCGACTGCGCCGGACACCGCGAGGTAGATCACCAGAATCAGACCAAGGAGTCCCGCGCCGACGGTTATCAGGCGATGCTCGATCGCCCAATTCGCAGCGCCGCGGTATTTCGTTTTCAAAAATTCCATCAGCGGGTTGCGCCATTCCCGCACGCTCTCCCCGAAAAATAAAGTGGCGAGGACCGGCGCAACCAGAATGGAAAAGACCAGTGCGCCGAGGAGCGCGAATGCCACCGTCCAGGCCATGGGCTTGAATAGCCGGCCTTCGACCCGCTGCAGCGTGAACACCGGCAAGTACGCGGTGATGATGATGGTGATGGCGTAAAACACGGGACGCTGGACTTCATGCGCCGCGCCGCCAATCACTTGCGCCGGCGTTCTCGCGTCGCTCTCGTCTTGGCGATGGCTGAGGTGACGGACGATGTTTTCCACCATGACCACCGCGCCATCCACAACCATCCCGAAATCCAACGCGCCGAGGGAAAGTAAGTTCGCCGGGATGCCCTTCAATTTCAGGCACGTTGCGGCGAACAACAGCGAAAACGGGATGGTTAGCGCGACGATGATTGCTCCGCGGACATTTCCCAGAAACAAAAAGAGAATGATCGCCACCAGGATCATTCCTTCGGTCAAATTGCGCAGCACCGTGTGCGTGGTGTAGTGCACCAGATCGCTGCGATCAATGAACGGAACGACTTTGACGCCGGGCGGCAGAATGCGTTCGTTCAGCTCTTTAACTTTGGCGTGAATTCCTGCCAGCGCCTCGTCCGCGTTGGCATCCTTGCGCAAGAGCACGATGCCGGAAACCACGTCATCGTTATCGATGATCTTGCCGTCTTCGCGATGGATGGCCCGTGCGAACTGGCCGAGGCGGATCTTCGGTCCTTGGGCCACTTCGGCGATGTCCTTCACGCGCAGCGGCGTGCCATTCTTCGTGGTGATGACGGTGTTTTCGATATCGTTGACGTCCCGGACCAGGCCCACTTCGCGAATGTTTACTTGCTGCAATCCGGCCTCGATAAAGCTGCCCCCGGCATTCGCGTTGTTATTCGTCAGCTGCTGCTCGACTTGCGCCAGGCTGAGCCCATAGGAGATCAGCTTGTTGGGATCGATGCGAACCTGGTACTCACGCGTGGGACCGCCGAAGCTGGCTACGTCAACGACGTTGGTAACCGCTTTGAAATTCTTCTCCACCACCCAGTCTTCAATGGACTTCAATTCCATCACGTCGTATTGCGGATTCGAGCTGCGCAGCGTAAAGAAGTAGATTTGCCCGACAGGACTCCAGTCGGTGCCCATCTGGGGCGTAACGCCGGGCGGCAAGTTTACTTGCGAGAGCCGCTCCAGGACTCTCTCGCGGTCCCAGGCATTGGCTTCCTCATCATCGAAAATCAACTTCAGGTCGGAAAGTCCGAACAACGAGAACGAGCGCAGATGCACCACGTGCGGGATCCCGTTCATCACAATTTCCAGCGGAATCGTCACTTGCTGCTCGATCTGTTCCGCCGAGATTCCCGGCCACTGCGTGATGATCTCCACATAGTTATCGGCCACGTCGGGGTACGCTTCCACCGGCAGTTGATGGAACGAAACCGCACCCCAGCCGAACAGCATCACCGCCAACGCGAGAACCAGCAGGCGGTTGCCCAATGCGAAATCGACGAGCCTTCGAATCATCTACTGCTCCACCGCGTTCTGGAATTCCAGCGCATTCTGAATAGCCTGGTCACCCGGCTTGAGGCCGGAGACGATCTCCTGCAAGTTTCCGGGCAGCATGGTTCCGGGAACCACCTCGACGCGCTTGAAGCGCCCGCCGCCCGCCGGCATGTAAACCCACTGCCGGTCATGCAAATGCAGAATTGCCGTCGCGGGGATCGCGGCGCGAGTCACCGGCTGCTTCCCGTAAAACGTGGCCGTAACAAACATGCCGATGCGCATCAGTCCTGGGTTCGGGACTTCCAGCCGCACTTTCGCGGTGCGGATATTGGGATCCAAAATCGGCAGGACGTTGTCGATGCGCCCCTTCAGAACCTTATTGGGGTAGGCGTTTAAGCGAATGTCCGCGTACTCGCCGAGATGCACGGCGTCGAGATCGTTTTCGTAAACATCGCAAATAATCCAGACGTACGACAAATCGGAAATGGTGAACGGATTCGGCCCCGACAATCCTTGCACGCCCGCTGCGTTGGTGACTTGCTGATCGGTGATCACGCCCGACGTGGGCGCAGTGACGTCAACCACTCCCGAAGGGTGGTCTTTGTCCACTCCCAGCAGGCGCAGTTGCTCTGTCGCCGTATCCAGATCGACCGTGGCGTCCTGTTCGGTATCTTCGGCCTGTTCCAGAACGTTTTTGGCTATCGCGCCCTTCTCGTAAAGCACCTGCGCTCGATCCAGTTGCTGCCGCGCCAGGCGCTCATCGTTCACGGCCTTCCGATAGACTTGGTACGCGCCCGACACGTCATTGCTCTGAACCCGCAGCAGAACTTGGCCTTTTTTCACCACGTCGCCGAGCCGCGCCTTGATTTCCACAACGCGCCCAGCCGCCAACGAAACCACGGGTACGGCGCGCGCGATATCCGGCTGCACCACCCCGGTTACATTCAGCGCCGGCGCCGCCTTGTGTTCCACCGCCGTCGCCAGCGGAAACTGTTCCGGATGGTCCACCTTGAAATTGTTGGCGTCGAACTCAGCTTCCACTGCCGCTTTGGGTGGCGCCTCCGCCTCCGGATTCGCTCTGCTGCTGCCGCAGCCACAGAGCAAAAACGCCGCAGCCGCGGCGACGAAAAGCCTTCTGCACTCTAGGTATTCCATTGGACGACCTCGCGCCAGATTGCAAATCTCAAATCGCGCGACCCCTCGACGCCAGCGAGAACTTTCCAGTGACGGCGCAAAGGTCGCGGCTAATGTAATTTCTGCGGCCCTTCAGTAGCCCTACCTGAGGGCAGCTCCAGCCTGGGATTAGAAGATGAACGGATTGCTTAGAAGAGCAGGGCTAAGGACGGCGGCGCGCGCCCGGATTGCCCGAGCAGCGCAAAGCGCGCTTGGAATCCCGCACGCGCAGAGGGGATAAAATCTGTCGCTACTCCTTCGCGGAAAAAACTACTTTTTTCGGTAAGCGCATCCGTACTCGACGGCGGCAGGGCACCAACCGCCTCCGCCGCGGTGCCCTCTGCGGGGAGCCAGGCAGCACTCGATTCGCGAAATGCTGCGGGAAACGCGATTGGTTCGGCGTGGGTAAACCCGCCGTGCCCGTCATTGAGATAAACCGCCACAGGCCGATTCGACCAGGCGGTGGTGACGACCAAATCGAGCCATTCATCGCCGTTTACGTCCCGCGCGGCTATCTGCAGGCCGCCAACGGGCGCCACCAGCCGGATCGATTGCCAACCCGCCGTGCTCAGCCGCAGCTGAATCCAGTACTCGGTATCGATGAAATTAGTCTGACCGGACTCCACGCTAGCGAGATCGGGACGCGAATCGCCGTCAAAGTCGGCGATCGCGAAGGGTAATCCAGTCCGAAGTAGCGGTTGCGAGGAGACCGAGGTCTGAGCGCCAGCAGCCCCGCCGACGAACAACCCGGCAAAAGCCAAAAGCCACAGCGAGCCAACAACCACCCGCAAGACCGCGAGCTTGAAGCCCAGACGGCCATTAAATGTCGGCTTGGAGGAAAGGCGATACACGCTTCACCTGCGCTACCTGCGCGTACCAGTCTAAGATACAACCCCGAGCTCGTGCCAGAAAATCACAAAGCCCGAGTGAAGTATTAAATACGAAGGGGTTTCGACGGACATCCAAGGTGGGACGCTGCGTAACGCTCCGATTACGCACCTGGAGCGAATTCCGCAAAAAAAAACGCCCCGGGTCTGGAGGGGTCAGACCCGGGGCGTCGGGGCGTTGAGAGGGAGCATGGGCCGGTAAACTTGTCAGCGCGGGATCAGTAGTTCCAACGTCGCGCCAGGAACAACACTCGAATCATAAGTTGATAGCCGATAATCATTAGGCCGTCGCGTGCATTCAGCATGGCGACCCTAACCGATGAGGGCTCCGGCATGACCATCGCCATGGCCGTGATTTGGTTTCCCGGAACTTGAGTATGCGACACGTAGTTCATAGCGGTCCTCGTTCTATCTCCTTGCTGCATCGCTGCTTAGGCCCTCCCGGGTTTAGTGCACTACGTAAACCGGCGTGTCCTGCTCAATCGCCGCTACCATGGATTTGAAGATGTCCACATCCCAGCTATCCGCAATCCGCAGCCTGACCACATCGTTGGTCTCGGAAACCAGCCGTCCGCGCAGCGGGACGCGCATCGTGCCTGCCACCACTCTCAGAATCACCGGCTGCCCTATCCAGTTTGCGTATCCGCCTTCCATGTCTTGTCCCCTCCCTCAGTCACTTCTGCTTTCAACAAGGACAGTGTGGCGGCCGGCGTCGCCGACGCCTATGGTACGGGGGACTAATCTTCGTGGGAGCAAAGTACTAGCAGCCGCGGACGCGAAAAGGGGCCTGTTTGCTGGGTTTTTGAGGCGTTTGGCCGGACGGTAACCTTTTGCCAGTGGCTGCGGCGGCCCTGAGCCTAAGCCGCCGCGCTATCTGTTATCCTGACGGAAGCCGAGTTATCGCGCAGGGCATCCCTGGGCGCGCGTTCGCTGTAGCTTCTCGGCGCCGTAGGGATCCGCATCCGAAAGGAATTCATGGGCCCGCTGAACGACCTGCTGAAGCAGATCTATAACGTCCGAGAGCTGGTGCGCTGGGGCGGAACGCTGGGGGTCTGCGGGATCGTCTTCGTCGAGACGGGCCTGTTCGTAGGCTTCTTCCTACCGGGCGATTCCCTGCTAGTGACGGCCGGAATCATCGCCGCGGCTGGCGATCTCAATTTGTTCCTGTTGCTGTCCACCGTGTCGCTGTGCGCCATCGCCGGCGATCAGCTGGGCTACTGGATTGGCCGCAGGATGGGCAAGGCGCTCTACAACCGTCCCAACTCGCGCTTCTTCAAACGCGAGCATCTTGAGCGCACCCACGCCTTCTACCAACACCACGGCGGAAAGACCGTAATTCTGGCGCGCTTCGTTCCGATCATCCGCACGTTTTGCCCGCCGGTAACAGGCGCCTCCGAAATGCCGTATGGCCGTTATTTGACCTACGACATCTTCGGCGGAATCCTGTGGGTCTGCAGCATGATCCTGCTCGGCTATTTCCTAGGACGCGCCGTCCCGCACATTGACCAGCGCATCCATTACGTAATCGCGGTAGTCGTGCTTCTCTCGCTGATCCCGGTAGCCCGGCAAGCCTACCTGGCACGCCGCGGACGCCGCGCTCCTTCGGCGGCCAAGTCAGACGCCGTCGGATAAGTGGCTTAACGCCGCTCCCAGGCGCCCGCGCCGTCGGGTCGTCCGGCCGGGTGGGAGCCTCCGCATTCGCAAATCCTTTGCAGCCGGGACGGAGCCTCCGCATCCGCGAATCCTTTGCAGCCGGGTGGGAGCCTCCGCATTCATGCGGGGGAAGGAGCGCTTCAGCGCTCCGGAAAAAGCTGTCGCCATCAACGACGCGCTTTAGCGCCGGGGCCTAGCAAATGTCGGCCTGAGGTGGGAACCCGGCATTCATGCGCAATTGCAGCCAGGAGGGAGCCCCGCACTTACGCGGCGAAGCCCTTGCGGCCGGGTGGGAGCCTCCGCATCCGCGAATCCTTTGCAGCCGGGTGGGAGCCTCCGCATTCATGCGGGGGAAGGAGCGCTTCAGCGCTCCGGAAAAAGCTGTCGCCATCAACGACGCGCTTTAGCGCCGGGGCCTAGCAAATGTCGGCCTTAGGTGGGAACCCGGCATTCATGCGCAACTGCAGCCAGGAGGGAGCCCCGCACTTACGCGGCGAAGCCCTTGCAGCCGGGAGGGAGCCTCCGCATTCGCGAATCCTTTGCGGCCGGGTGGGAGCCTCCGCCCGCCATCATTCTGGCGGGCGGGGGAAGGAGCGCTTCAGCGCTCCGGAAAAAGCTGTCGCCATCAACGACGCGCTTTAGCGCCGGCATCCGAAGCAAAATGCAAAACGGGGAACCTGGCGGCTCCCCGTTTCGCTATCTCTGAAGGCCGAGGCATCACAGGTCAGGGCTGATGATTCAGCCCTGCGATACATAAGATGCCCTCGGTTTCGCACCGCAAAAGCGGTGTGCAATTTTCAGTCAGCAATCCTCGCCCGGTGGAGTCATTCTCCCTCCAAGCTGATTCATTGCTATCTCGACTTGTACGCCCCGCCGCCAGCGATTGCAAGCGCAAAAGCCCGGTAATCGAATGATTTTCCCCGCAAGCCTGTCGGAGATGCGCAAACACCCCCTGTGTCTCCCGATTACTCTAGGTGTTCGGCTTTTGTTTTGTTGGAGTTACATCGGTTTTTAATCGTAACGTCTCCCGATTAGATTCTGGAGACTGGTGGCCTGACGCTGGAGGGTGGAAGGGCCGACGCCGGCCGGTCTTGGCGATTACGCCGTACATGTTGCAACTGCTCCTGTGCGGGGGCGGCGGTCCGGGATACGTCGCCGGCTCTGGCGGCTTTCAGGTCGTCAGATGCCGGCCCTACTTGGCCAGCCCCGCGCTTTGGTACTGCGCACTGCTCGGGCATTTGTACCGTTGAATTAAGGTTATGTCAATGGTACTGCCGGTGTGATTTTGGGTGGGGGACGAAAAGCCCTACCTATCCCATTACTACTTGTTACCTTATCTACGCTCCACGAGAAGTCCCGGCTGGCCGCTTATTCTGCTGCGTGGTAGTTTGTGATTATAGGGGAAATCAAGATAGCTTCATTCGACTCTACTTGGGAAGGGTCTGGGAATGTTTGAACAGGCGTTTAAGAACATTGACGACATTTTGCGCAAGGAAGCTGGCTGCACCACCGAGCTCGACTACACCGAGCAAACCTCCTGGCTGCTTTTCCTGAAATATCTCGACGCGCTGGAGAAGGACAAGGCGGACGAGGCCGGGTTGGAGCATAGGAAATACGCCTTCATCCTCGACAAGCCTTATCGCTGGGAGGAATGGGCCGCGCCCAAGGGCAAGGACGGGAAAATCGATCACAACAAGGCGCAAACCGGCGATGACCTGCGCGACTTCGTCAACGGCAAGCTCTTTCCCTATCTCCACGGCATCAAGCAGAAGGCCAGCGGGCAGAACACCATCGAATACAAAATCGGTGAAATCTTCGGCGAGATCAAAAACAAAATCCAGAGCGGCTATAACCTGCGCGAGATTATCGACCACATTGACGAGCTGCGCTTCCGCTCGCAGAACGAAAAGCACGAGCTGAGCCATCTCTACGAAGCCAAAATCAGGAACATGGGCAACGCCGGGCGCAATGGCGGCGAGTATTACACGCCGCGTCCTCTGATTCGCGCCATCGTGCAGGTGGTGCAGCCCAAGCTCGGCGAGCGCATCTACGATGGCGCTTGCGGCTCAGCGGGCTTCTTGTGCGAGTCGTTCGAATACCTGAAGGCGAAAAGGCACCTGACCACCAAGGACCTCAAGACCCTTCAGGACCGCACCTTTTACGGCAAGGAAAAGAAGTCCCTCGCGTACGTCATCGCCATCATGAACATGATTTTGCACGGTATCGAAGCGCCCAACGTCATCCACACCAACACGCTGACCGAAAACCTCGCCGACATTCAGGAAAAGGATCGCTTTGACGTGGTTATGGCAAACCCGCCCTTCGGCGGGCACGAGCGTAAGGAGGTGCAGCAAAACTTCCCCATCCGCACCGGCGAAACGGCGTTTCTCTTTCTCCAGCACTTCATCAAAATCCTCAAGGCGGGTGGGCGCGGTGGCATCGTTATCAAGAACACGTACCTCTCGAATACGGACAACGCCTCCGTGAGCCTGCGGAAGCTACTGCTTGACAGTTGCAACCTGTATACGGTGCTCGACTGTCCTAGCGGCACGTTTCAGGGCGCTGGCGTGAAAACGGTGGTCCTCTTTTTTGAGAAAGGCACGAAGACACGCAAGATATGGTTCTATCAGCTTGATCCCGGCCGAAACCTCGGTAAAACCAATGCGCTCAACGATGCCGACCTCGCCGAATTCGTCAAGCTCCAGAAGGCTTCTGCCGACTCGCCAAATTCTTGGAGTATCGACGCAAGGACTATCGACCCGCAGACATTTGAGCTCTCTGTTAGAAATCCCAATAGGAACGAGGTTGAGATGCACCGCAGTCCGAAGAAGATCATCGATGAAATCGCAAGTCTCGACGCGGAAAGTGCGGAGGTTCTCGAGACTATTAAGAGGCTCCTCTGAAATCGGGTTGGGAAGCCAAGAAACTGATAGAAATCTCAGCGGCGGTCTCAACCGGGCCGTTTGGATCGATGTTGCACAAATCGGACTATGTCGACGATGGAGTTCCTTTAGTCAATCCGATAAATATTGTTGGCGACCGAATAGTTCCCGACTCGTCAAAGCTCATCGGCACAATTATGAGACAGAGGTTGGCTAACTACGTCCTTGCGGAAGGCGACATCGTTGTCGCACGAAGAGGCGAGATCGGACGTTGCGCTGTGGTAGGTCCAAATGAGAGCGGTTGGCTCTGCGGAACCGGCAGTTTCTTTGTTAGGCCTCTGCCGTCGACCGATTCGCGGTTCTTGGCGTATCTCATTCGCTCTCACAATTATCGCCAAAAACTGGAGAAAGCTTCGACGGGAACAACGATGAGGAACCTCAGCAACGCGGCCCTCCGAGACCTCGTTGTCGAAGTGCCGTCCCTCTCCGAGCAGCAACGGCTGGTCCGTGTCCTCGATGAAGCTTTTGATGTGATCGCCACTGCCAGGGCCAACGTCGAAAAGAACCTCCAAAACGCTCGTGCCCTGTTCGATGGCCAGCTCGAATCTCTCTTCGCGGATGCCTGGCGAACAACCGATCTGGTGAACCTCTCGGATTTGGCATCCGAAATTACCGACGGCGACCATTTACCACCACCGAAATCACCAGCTGGCGTTCCGTTCATCACCATACGAAACATCGTGAAGCAAACTCGCGAGATCGACTTTGCGGACACATTTATGGTACCCCGCGCGTACTTCAACGCACTTAAGCCAAATAAGAAACCGAAGAAGGGGGACGTGACTATACACGGTCACGGGATCGTTCGGGATTCCCGTCATCGTGAGCGAGAATATTGAGTTTTGCTTTCAGCGGCACATTGGCTTGATTCGCCCCAGCTCCGAGACCAATAGCAAGTGGCTCTACTACCTTCTCCTGAGTCCGCAAGCATTCAAACAAGCAAGCGACGGCGCGACAGGCACCGCCCAGAAAACAGTTTCCCTAAAATTGCTGCGAGCTTTTGAGGTGCCGAAGGTTCCGCCTAAACGACAGCTGGCAGCGGTGGCGGAACTCGACGCACTTTCGGCCGAAACCCAACGGCTCAGAGGCCTGTACGATCGCAAGCTCGCCGCGCTCGAAGGATTGAAAAAATCGCTTCTGCACGCGGCATTTACCGGCCAACTTTAGAAACACTATGAACGAAGCCGAAACCAGAGCCGAGCACATTGATCCCGCGCTCAAGGCGGCGGGCTGGGGCGTGGTCGAAGGCAGCCGGATTCTGCGCGAGTACCCCATCACGCTCGGACGAATGGAAGGGCATGGTCGGCGCGCCAAGGCGCTGTGCGCCGACTACGTGCTCGTCTATCGCAATCACAAGCTTGCCGTGATCGAAGCCAAGGCCTGGGACGAATCGCTGACCGAAGGCGTGGCCCAGGCGAAGAGCTATGCCGACAAGATCGGCACTCGCTTCGCGTATTCCACCAATGGTCGAGGTCTCTACGCCGTTGACATGAAGGAGGGCAAGGAAGGCGTCAAGGAGCGATATCCGACGCCGGAAGAACTCTGGGACCTGACCTTCGCCGAAGTCAACGCTTGGCGCGACCGCTTTGCCGCTGTACCCTTCGAGGACAAGGGCGGCTACTTCCAAGGCCGCTACTATCAGGATCTGGCGATCGAGCGCGTGATGGAAGCCATCGCCGCTGAAAAGAACGCGCATTCTACTCACACTCGCGACCGGCACCGGCAAAACTTTCATCGCGTTTCAAATTGCGTGGAAACTGTTCCACAGCCGGTGGAACCTGAGCCGCGAGCCTGTGCGCCGTCCGCGCATTTTGTTCCTCGCGGACCGGAATATCCTCGCGGATCAGGCCTACAACGCCTTCTCCGCCTTTCCCGAAGATGCCATGGTGCGCATCGCGCCCGAGGACATCCGCAAAAAGGGCAAAGTACCGAAGAACGGCAGCCTGTTTTTCACCATCTTTCAGACATTCATGAGCGGCCCGCCGAAAGACGGCAAGCCATCGCCCTATTTCGGCGAATATCCGCCGGATTTCTTCGACTTCATCGTAATTGACGAGTGCCATCGCGGCGGCGCGAACGACGAAAGCAATTGGCGCGGCATCCTGGAATATTTCGCGCCTGCCGTGCAACTCGGCCTTACCGCAACGCCAAAACGCCAGGACAACGTCGACACGTACGCCTATTTCGGCGATCCGGTCTACATCTACTCGCTCAAAGAAGGCAT
>CAVVLE010000038.1:0-18641 GCA_963748865.1 uncultured Acidobacteriota bacterium
CACGGGCCTACCATTTCCACCCTCTAGGCGACCGATTTGGACACTCGACTGATGACGGAGCGGTTTCCTCGGTCAAATAAATACAATCCAGAGTGGCTCGTATTGGGTTGCAGCGGCGGGGCTAATCCTCTGTGGCTGACTGAGTGGTTGACGAGCGCCGTTGACCTACGTCCTGGGATGCGGATTCTCGACTTGGGGTGCGGCCGTGCTCTGTCATCTATATTCTTATGCCGTGAATTTGAAGTGGAGGTTTGGGCCGCGGACTTGTGGTTCAGCGCGTCCGAAAACCTACAGCGAGTTCTAGATGCCGGCGCCGAACATCGTGTCCACCCCATTCACTGCGATGCAAGGTCGCTTGCTTTTGATAATGACTTTTTTGACGCCATCATTTCGATCGATTCATTCCCGTATTATGGAACCGATGATCTGTATTTGAACTACGTGTTGCGTTTCGTCAAACCTGGCGGGCAGATTGCCATTGCCGGCGCGGGGCTGATGCGCGAAATGGAAGACTCGGTCCCGGAGCGGCTGCGCTCTTGGTGGGAGCCGAGCATGTATTGTTTGCACTCCGCAACCTGGTGGCGCACACACTGGGGGAAAACGGGACTTGTTGACGTCGAGTTGGCGGACTCTATGCCTGACGGCTGGAAGTTCTGGCTTCAGTGGCAAAACGTCGTCGCACCAGAAAACTTCTCCGAGATTCGCGCAATTGAGGATGATGCGGGGAAACTTATGGGCTATGTCCGTACGATAGCGCGACGGGTGCCCGGTGCGAAGTTGGATGAGATCATCCAATCGTTGCCTACCACATATACTTCACGGCCGGTCCTGCGACCGCCCATGTAGTGACTTTTCGAACGCTGCGAAGCTTGCGTTCTCGAGAAGGTCATCGCTAGCGGATTCCATTTTCTAAAGGAGAAGTCATGCAAAAACGCAAGCTCGGAAAAAGCAACTTGGAAGTATCAGCGCTGGGCCTCGGCTGCATGGGCATGAGCTTTTCTTATGGCCCGCCCAAAGATAAGAAGGAGATGACCGCTCTTCTCCACGCCGCAGTGGAGCGCGGCATCACGTTCTTTGATACGGCCGAGGTGTACGGGCCGTTCATCAACGAAGAGCTTGTCGGCGAAGCCCTCGCTCCCTACCGCGGGAAAGTGGTGATCGCTACCAAGTTCGGATTCGATCTGAGTGGCCGCGATAATCGGCCGGGAGCGCCGGGTCTGAACAGCCGGCCCGAGCACATCAAGCAGGCCGTCGAAGGGTCGCTCAAGCGGTTGAAGATTGATGTGATTGATCTGTTGTATCAGCACCGTGTTGACCCCAACGTGGCGATCGAAGACGTGGCCGGCGCGGTGAAGGAACTGATCCAAGCCGGAAAGGTGAAGCACTTTGGACTTTCTGAGGCGGGCGTAAATACGATCCGGCGCGCCCATGCGGTCCAGCCGCTTACCGCGCTGCAGAACGAATATTCGCTGTGGTGGAGGAGGCCGGAACAGGAAGTGATACCTACACTCGAAGAACTGGGGATTGGTTTAGTGGCGTATAGCCCGCTCGGCAAGGGATTCCTGACGGGAGCGATCAAGGAAAGCACAACATTCGACAGCTCCGATTTCCGCAGTACTCTTCCGCGCTTCACGCCAGAGGCGCTCAAGGTAAATCAGGCGCTCATTGACCTGCTCGGCGCTATCGCGAAGCGCAAGAACGCGACTCCGGCGCAGATCGCACTGGCTTGGCTGCTGGCGCAAAAACCGTGGATCGTTCCAATACCCGGCACGACCAAGTTAAATCGTCTGGAGGAGAATATCGGAGCGGTCTCGATTCAACTGACGCCTGAAGACCTGCGAGACATCGATGCGGCCGCGTCGAAGATCAAGGTGGAGGGAGACCGGTATCCGGAACGCCTGGAGAAAATGACGGGGCTGTAAGCGGTTTGAGATGGGCGACGCTACGACCACTCAAACTATCCAAGGTAATAGCTCTGCTGAAGGAGCTTTGCAGATGGAGATCAAAAGAGGTGGCTCGCAGCCTTCTGCTAAGGGACCGGCCGAATGGTTTACGGGCACTGTGCGAGTCGATCCGCTGTTTCAGGCGCCGGGTCCGGCACGCGTCAGCGGCGCCAGTGTAACCTTCGAGCCGGGCGCGCGGACGGCCTGGCACACGCATCCGCTCGGGCAAACTCTCATCGTAACGGCTGGCTGCGGCCGGACTCAGCGCGAAGGCGGGCCTATCGAAGAGATCCGGCCCGGTGATGTAGTCTGGATCGCGCCCGGCGAGAAGCACTGGCACGGCGCCGCCCCGACCACGGCCATGACGCACATCGCCGTTCAAGAGAATCTCAACGGCAAGGTTGTGGACTGGATGGAGCACGTGAGCGAGGAGCAATACGGCGGCGGCAAATAAAAGGCGCGGGAATGACTAAGAACATTGAAGGAAAAGTCGTGGTCATCACGGGCGCGAGCAGCGGGCTGGGCGAAGCGACGGCGCGATTCCTTTCCGCGCAGGGAGCGAGCGTTGTGCTGGGTGCGCGGCGCGTGGAGCGCATACAGGCTCTCGCGGACGAGTTGAAGAATCGCGGCGGCAAGGCACTGGCGATAATGACAGACGTGACCCACCGCGAGCAGGTTCAAGCACTGGTGGATGCCGCGGTGCAAACGTACGGGCGAATCGACGTGATGATCAACAACGCCGGGCTGATGCCGCAGTCGCCGCTCGAGCGCCTCAAGATTGATGACTGGGACCGGATGATCGACGTAAACATCAAGGGCGTGCTGTACGGCATCGCTGCGGCACTGCCGCATATGAAGCAGCAGAAAGGCGGGCACATTATCAATGTCTCTTCTGTTGCCGGGCACAAGGTGCGGCCTGGAGGCGTGGTTTATTCGGCGACCAAGCATGCCGTGCGCGTCATATCCGAAGGGCTGCGCCAGGAAGTGAAGCCTTACAACATTCGCACCACGGTGATTTCTCCCGGCGCGGTTGATACCGAACTCCCCAACAGCGTGACCGAGCCGGACATCGCCGCGAACATCCGCAAGCTATATGAAATTGCAATTCCCGCCGAATCGTTCGCGCGGGCGGTGGCCTTCGCGATGAGCCAGCCGGACGATGTGGATATCAACGAAATTCTGTACCGGCCCACGCGCCAGGAGTTCTAAGCTAACAGTAAGGAGCAGGAGTGCACATGCCAGCGCGGAATGAAACTTTGAAAGACCGCCTCTCCCGCTATCGCGAAATTCACATCACTGTGACCGGCAGAAAGTCGGGACGCGCCATCACAATCCCAGTCTGGTTTGTGGTGGACGGCGAGAAGATTTACCTGCTGCCAGTGCAAGGGTCGGACACACAGTGGTACAAGAACGTGCTCAAGAAGCCGTCGCTGCGGATCGATGCAAGGGGCGCCGAGGCTGAGTTCAAGGTGGTCCCAATCACTGAGGCGAAACAAGTGTCGTCCGTGGTCGAGAAATTCCGCGCCAAGTACGGAGGCGACGTGAAGAAGTATTATTCGAAGTTCGACGTTGCCGTGGCCGCTTCGATGAGCTGATGTGGCGACTTTCTGCGCACGATGATTTTCCTTTCGCTTGACTTGGCTTGGCGATGAGTCAAGATAGAGTTCCCTTCCAATTTTTTCTTCGGATCGAAGACTGTCCCCTTCGCAGTTGAGTTCCGAGCAGCGCGGCATTTTGGCCGGGCGTTCGGATCGTGTGCTGAGAAAGGCCGAACTATGTCCACAGCTGCCGAAATGGCCGGTTGGTACGACTATCGCCTGGTGGCCGTTTCCATTGTCATCTCCGTAGTGGCTTCCTATGCCGCGCTCGACGTCGCGGGAAGAATTACGTCCGTTAAGGGCAGAATGCGTATCGGCTGGTTGTGCGGCGGGGCGGCAGCGATGGGCACCGGTATTTGGTCAATGCATTACGTCGGAATGCTGGCGTTTCGCCTGCCCGTTGCGGTCGAATACGACTGGCCCACCGTGCTGCTTTCGCTTCTATCCGCCATCGCGGCGTCCGCAATCGCCTTATTCGTCGTAAGCCGAAAAGATATGGGAATTATCCGCGCCGTGCTTGGGAGTCTCTTCATGGGAGCGGGCATCGCAGGGATGCACTACATCGGTATGTCCGCGATGCGTCTGCCGGCGATGTGCAGCTACAATCCGCCGCTCGTTGCGACTTCCATACTTCTGGCGATTGTGATTTCTTTAGCCGCTCTGTGGCTGGTATTTCACTTTCGAGTAGAAACCAAGCGAGTCAGTTGGATGAAAGCGCTCAGCGCTGTTGCCATGGGAGCAGCCATTCCCGTGATGCACTACACAGGAATGGCGGCGGTTCATTTCACGTTCTCGCCGATTCCCAACGGCGATCTCTCGCACGCCATAGGCATCTCGTCTGTGGGAATCATCAGCATTACCGTCGTAACTTTCATGATCCTCAGCCTCACGCTGCTGACTTCGCAGGCCGATCGCCGCTTCGCGGCGCAAGCTTTGGAGCTCGAATTCAGCAAGCGCGCCGAGCAAAGGTTCAGAGGCATTCTGGAGTCGGCGCCCGACGCCATGATCGTTGCAAGTCGTACGGGGGAAATTGTTCTAGTCAACTCGCAAGCGGAAAAACTGTTCGGCTATTCGCGAGCGGAATTGATGCGTCAGGAACTCGAGATTCTGGTTCCCGAACGATTCCGAGGCCGGCATGTGAGCGACAGGAGCCATTTTTTTGCCAGTCCAAAGCATCGGCCAATGGGCACAGGTTTTGAATTTTACGGATTACGAAAGGATGGCGGCGAGTTTTCGGCGGAAATCACGCTGAGTCCCTTCGACACCGAGGACGGCATCCTCGTCTGCAGCGCCATTCGCGATGTCAGCGAACGCAAGCAAATGGAAACCGTTCTGCGAGAAGCCAAGATCGCCGCCGAACAAGCGAGCGCGGCCAAGAACGAATTCCTGGCGACGATCAGCCACGAAATCCGCACACCGATGAATGGCATCCTGGGCATGACCGAGTTGGTCCTGGATACCGATATATCCGACGAACAGCGCGACAGCTTGATCATCGTTCGCTCGTCCGCGGAGTCTCTGCTCTCGATTCTCAATGACATTCTGGACTTCTCCAAGATGGAGGCTGAAAAACTGGAGCTCGAATCGGCAGCGTTTGATCTTCGTGACAGCCTGGCGGAGATCGTCCGGGCCTTCAGCGTTCGGGCCCAGCAGAAAGGATTGCAGTTGTCCTGCAGCATCCAGACAGATATTCCCAATGAGCTCGTTGGCGATCCCGGCCGTATTCGCCAAGTGCTGTTCAATTTAGCCGGCAACGCCATCAAGTTTACGGATCGCGGCGAAGTAAAGATCAGCGTGGAGCAGGAATCCGGGCGCAGCGATGTGCCGTGCCTGCGCTTCATGGTGAAGGACACGGGCATCGGCATCCCCGCAGATAAACTGCAGAAGATTTTTGAGCCATTCGCGCAAGTGGAGGGCTCAATGAGCCGAAAATACGGCGGCACGGGTTTGGGGCTGGCCATCTGTGCGAGACTTGTGAAGTTGATGGGTGGAACGTTGCAGGTGGAGAGTAAACCAGGCCAGGGCAGCAGTTTCCATTTCACTGTGCAATTGGCGGCCCAAGGCGTTGATCCTCCGGTGCTGGCCTTCAAAGGTGAGAAGCAAAGGCACTAAACTACCGCGGATGAATGGCTGCTCGTGAATTGTAATCAGAGCAGTCGCGAGCGGGCTCCACATTCGCTTGGATTTTCATCTTCTCCTCACTGCGTTACTATAAATTCGTCGTGATTCGCGCGTCATGAAAAAGAAAAACGCCGCTAAAATCGTCCGCTTCGCCGGCTTGGACCCGATCACGCCGCGGCTTGGGAAACCGAAGCGCGTCTCGGAATCTCCACGCCATCGAATTTTTCTGCTATCGCCGGCGAATGCCGCGGGGCTGCGCGCGAAGATGATCTTCAATGATGCCGCGCAATTCCCATTGGCGCTTCAAATGCGGAATGGGGGCGCGCCGCTGGGGGAGATTTTCAGCTTCATCAGCGGGCTTTATTTTCGCGGCAAATTAGCTTATGCCCGCGCACACGCCCATCCACCGCCAGCTCTTCCTGGAGTCAGCGTGATCACCGCATCGGGAGGCCTAGTATCTGCGGACCAAAATGTTTCGGTGCAGCAACTGCGCGAACTCACGGAGGGACGCGTTGACGCCAATGAACCACGCTACCGCGTTCCGCTCGAGCGCGATGCGCGGCTGCTCGCCGATCGCCTAGGCCGAAATTGCGAAGTTGTGCTGCTCGGCAGCATCGCCACGCCGAAGTACGTCGAGCCGCTGATGGAAGTTTTTGGCAAGCGTCTGAAGTTTCCCGCCGAATTCGTCGGCCGTGGGGACATGAGCCGCGGCGGCCTGCTGCTGCGTTGCGCGCGCGAGCGAATCCAGCTCACGCACATTTCCGTCGCTGGAGCGGTGCGGCACGGCGCGCGGCCTCCTAAGCTACCCAAGCTGCGGCGCTAGCCCGGTGCCACAAAGCAAAATGGAAGCCGTGATTTTTGTCGGGATCCAAGCCTCAGGCAAGAGCACTTTCTATCGCGAGCGCTTTTTCGATACGCACGTTCGCATCAATCTCGACATGCTGCGCACGCGGCAGCGCGAGCAAATCCTCTTCGCCGCGTGCCTGCAGGCACAGCAGCCATTCGTGATCGACAATACGAATCCGCTTCCGGCCGATCGCGCGCGTTACATCGAACCCGCACGCGCGGCGGGTTTTCACGTTGTCGCCTATTTCTTCGAAACGACGCTAAAAGACGCGATCCGCCGCAACGATCAGCGCAGCGGCAAGCGGAAAATTCCAGTGCCGGCCATCGCCGGCGCCATTCGGAAGATTCAGCCGCCAACGATCGGTGAAGGCTTCGACGAAGTCTTTACCGTGACGATATCCGCTGAAAACAAATTCAGCGTCGCGAGGCGCGCAGCCACTGGTTAGGCGCGGCCTATCAAGTTTTCTTGTGCGGCGTTGGGCGTTTTCTCGAACGCGCGGGTCTCGCCTTCCCAGCGCGCGACCACCAGCGTCGCGAGGCAATTTCCCAGCACGTTCACGCCAGTGCGCGCCATGTCCATAAACTGATCGATGCCGAACAGTAGAAACACCGGCTCGAGCGGGAGATGAAACGAACTCGCCGTGGCGAACACAATCACCAGCGACGCGCGCGCCACGCCCGCCACGCCTTTGCTGCTGATCAGCAGCGTGAGCAGCATCACGGCCTGTTGCCCGAAGGTCAAATGAACGCCGGCAACCTGAGCCACAAAAATCAGCGCGAGAGATTGGTACAGGCTGGAGCCATCGAGGTTGAAGCTGTAGCCGGTGGGCAGCACGAAGGCAACCGTTTCGCGCTGCACGCCCAGCTGCTCCATTTTTTCCATGGCGCGAGGCAGCGCCGCTTCCGAACTCGCGGTGCCAAATGCAATCGAAACCGGCTCAGCCACCGCGCGCAGAAATCGCGCCATAGGCGCGCGAATGAGCAGCGCGACAGGAAGCAGCACCAGCAAAACAAAAACGCACAGCGCCACGTACATCGTTCCCAGCAATTTCAATAGCGGCGCCAACACACTCAGCCCGACATGCCCGACGGTGTAACCCATGGCGCCGAAAACTCCGATTGGCGCCGCCAGCATCACGATGTTCGTAAACTTGAACATCGTTTCCGACAGGCTTTCCGCGAAACTCACCAACGGGCGGCGTTTGGCCTCCGGCACCATCGCCAGCGCGATGCCAAACAGCACGCTGAAAACGACGACCTGCAACACTTCGCCGTCCGCAACGGACTTGGCAATATTCTCTGGAAAAACATTCACCACGAGTTCGCTGGCCGAGCGCGGCGTGACGTTCAAATTCTGCGCGCTGCTCGAAGGAAGCTGCACTCCAACGCCGGCGCGACTGATATTGATGGCCGCAAATCCGATCAGCAACGCGAGCGTGGAGACAATTTCGAAATAGACGAGCGCCTTCACTCCCATGCGCCCGACTTTTTTCAGGTCTGCGTGCCCGGCGATGCCGACCACCAGTGTCCCGAATAGCAGCGGCGCGATGATCACTTTGATGAGCCGGAGGAAAATGATGCCGAGGAATTGAAACTTGACTGCGGTCGCCGGCCAGTCGTGACCAAACTCGACGCCGGCCACCATACCCACGATGATCCAAGCCGTAAGAGAGCGCCTTCGCGCGGCGTACACAGCGAAGACGAAAATAGCCGCCCAGCGCAGAATCTCGCCAATCGGCGGCAGCATGTTGGGACCTCCGCGAAATCAGGACGCACTATACAAACGCGGAGCCGGCATTCCAAGCTCCGCTTCAGCCGCGGCCGTAGCGGTTTTTCAGGCAAACGTAAGCCATTCGTGAATCGTATAAGACCGATCATCGACAATCGACTCAATCCGGTTTGACTTATCGTAATGAATCGCTTAAAGTCGTCGTCCGTTTTCAGCGGCCCCCGAATGGGCGGCTTGATTCATCCGGCAAGCAGTAAAGGAGAGAACCGTGAAATACCGTATCGTTGCCGTTGCGCTCGCTTCGATCGTTGCTTTTCTCTGCATGCAGGGCGTCGCGTGGGCACAAACGGGAGCGAGCCTTTCCGGCAGGGTGACCAACCAAAGCGGCGCGGCCCTTCGCGATGTCGCGGTGACAATCAAGAACATCGATACCGGTGCAGCGCGCACGATCGCAACCAACAGCGGGGGGCACTATCAGGCGTCCGGCCTGCCTCTGGGGAGCTTCGAGATTCGAGCGGCGAAACCAGGGTTCGCCGATGAGACACGCACGGGAATCAGCCTGGCCGCTGGCCACGACGCCAGGGTGGACATTCAGATGCAGCAGAGCGCCACTGAACAGGCTCCGGCAGATCGACCCAAGAGCGACGCCTGCACGAGCCCCAAGCAGTTCATCACCACCGACTGCTCGCTGAGTTGGCACGGCGTCACGGTGTACGGTGCGTATGACATCGGCGTCGGCTGGGTCAGCCACGGCTTACCGGTAAACCCCTATAACTATGAAGGCGAGTCTCTGGTGAACCGAAACGGCAATAATTCTCGATTTCTGGTGGCACCGAACAACCTGCAGCAAACAGGGTTCGGCATCAGGGGCAAAGAAGAGTTTCTGCCTAGCTGGTCCATCGTGTTCAACGCTTCAACCGGCATCAATCCGAACTCCGGCCAGCTCGCCAACGCCTCACTCACCGACATCAACAACAACGGGCTTCCGAGGAGCAGCTATTCCGAAGCCATCGACGGCGCGCGGGCGGGTCAACCCTTCAATGACGAATACTATGGCGGTGTATCGTCCAAGGATTTTGGCACGCTGACTTTTGGTCGTCAGCGCTCTCTCGGCACCGATGCGATGCTCCTCTACGATCCGGCCGGCGGCGCGTATGCGTTTTCGTACATCGGATATAACGGGACGATGGCCGGCGGCGGCGATACCGAGAATTCCCGTTGGGACGACGCTTTGAAATATCGCCTCACAATTGGGCCGATCCATGTCGGCGCGATGTATAAATGGGCCGACGGTAATGGCGGCTGCTACTCCACCTCCATGACCTGGAGTGCCACCAGCTGTACGCCGGAGAAGCCACATAACTCGGCGGCTGGCGTGGACCTCGGCGGAGGCTTCGGGAAGTTTTCCGCCGACATCGTGTACCAACATTACAACCAGGCGATCAGCGTTGTGAACCCCTTGTTGGGGCCTCAGAGTTTGTCGGCGCCATTTCAGTCGACCACCAACAGCATCAATACAAACCAAATCATGGGGAACAATCTGATCTCAACGGACAACACGGTGTATGGCATCGTGACCGACAACAACGCCATTATGGTCGCGGCCAAGTATGCGTGGAACCCGTTCAAAATCTATGCCGGCTACGAATACATCTGGCAGAACAACCCGTCGCAACCGTTGGGCGTTGGCGCCTCCGACCAGGGCGGGTATCTCATGAGCGGCGTCGAAGATACCAATCTTGATTCTGAAAAGTTGGTGCAGATCTGGTGGAGCGGCGTGAAATATGCTATCGATAGCAAAACCGACGCCACTTTCGCGTGGTATCAGCAGCGGCAGAACGACTTCCGTGAACCGCGGACCTGCTCGCCCACAGCCGGCTTCCGCAGTTCCTGCGCGGGCACACTCAACGAGGTGTCGTTCTATTTAGATCATCACTTCACCAAGCGTTTCGACCTTTTTGCTGGAGTTGCGTATTCCTATGTGAGCGGCGGTCTGGCCATCGCCATTCCTCATGGCCCCGGCGTGCCGTACATCCACGACAACAACCTTGCTCCGACAATCGGCGGCCGTTTCAGCTTCTGATTGTTTTCGCGGCGGGATCGGGATTTGCGAACGCCCCAAAGAACACGGCTGGCCCGGGAGATTTTCATGATTCGTCGCTCTTCGCGACTTGCGCGGTTCCTGTTGCTGGCCACGGCATGGCTGTTGTCCGTCAGCTTTGCGGCCGGGCTTCCCCAGAGCAAAACGGAGCTTACCGTCTCAGCGGCGATCAGCTTGAAAGACGCGCTGGACGAGATCGCGCAGCTCTATCGCGGCAAGCACGCCGGCGTCACCATTCATTTCAATCTCGGCGGTTCGGGAACGCTGCAGCGCCAGGTCGAGCAAGGCGCGCCCGTCGATATTTTCATCTCCGCCTCTCCCGATCAAATGGACGCGCTCGAATCCAAAGGGCTGATTCTTGCGGGCACGCGCCAGGACATGGTGAAGAACAGCGTGGTGCTAATCGTCCCCAAGGATAAGGAAGGGATTTCGAGCTTCGAGGATTTGACCAAGCCCGAAGCAAAAACGATCGCCGTCGGCGAGCCGCAAACAGTTCCCGCCGGCAAATACGCGCAGCAGGTCTTGATGCATTTCGGCCTGTACGACAAAGTGAAATCGAAGCTCGTGCTGGGCAAAGATGTGCGCGAAGTGCTGGCCTATGTCGCGACGGGAAACGCGGACGCCGGCATCGTGTACATCACCGACGCTAAAATTTCGGAGCAGGTGAAAATTGTGGCCACCGCGCCGGACGATTCTCACTCGCCAATCATTTATCCTTTGGCGGTAATCAAAGATTCAAAAAATATCGCCGCCGCAAAAGAGTTCGCCGAATTTCTCTTAAGCGCGCCAGCCCGCGATGTATTTAAAAAGTACGGCTTCCAGTAGCGCCGGCGTCCCTGTTTGCCCTGAGGCGCGAAGGGCCGGCATCTGACGATCAACCTGGAAGCAATCACCACGACTCAACCGCGCAGCAATCTCGATCCACGGTAGTTCTCGATTCAGGCATCGTAGCCGCGCGGATGCCTCCCCTTCCATTCCCAAGCCGACTGAATAATCGAACTCAAATCCGACAATCTCGGCGTCCACTCGAGCACCTGCCGCGCACGCGCCGCATCCGCCACCAATCGCGCCGGATCGCCAGCTCGCCGCGCCTCTTTGCGAATGCGAATCTCGCGCCCCGTCACGCGCCGAGCACTCTCGATCACCTCCAGCACCGAATATCCGTGACCTGTGCCTAAATTCACAAACTCTGATTTTCGCCCGCGACGCAAGAGCTGCAGCGCGCGAATATGCGCTTCAGCCAAATCCGCCACGTGCACGTAATCGCGAATGGCCGTGCCATCGGGCGTCGGATGATCGCTGCCAAAAACCGGAACGTCGCTTCTTTCAGCCGCAGCGGCCTGCAAAACAATCGGAATCAGATGCGTTTCCGGCTCGTGCTGTTCGCCGCAACGGTCGGTGGCGCCTGCCGCATTGAAATAGCGCAGCGACGCGAACTTCAGTCCGTACGCCGAGTCGTATGAATCCAGCAGGCGCTCCATCACCAGCTTCGACCAGCCATAGGGATTCTTCGGCCACTGCGGGCAATCCTCGCTAATCGGGACACGTTCCGGCTCGCCGTAAGTCGCGCAGGTTGAAGAAAAAACAATCCGTCGAACGCCGGCCGCCACCAGCGACCCGACAAACGCGATCCCCTGCTCGACATTATTCTCGAAATATTTCTGCGGCTGCTCGACCGATTCCCCGACGTAAGCCAGCGCCGCAAAATGCACGCAGGACTCCAGTTTGTGTTCCCCGGCAATCCTCGCAATCAACGCGCGATCGCCGACGCGCCCCTCATAAAATGGCGTCTCCGGCGTAATAGCCCGCCGATGCCCGCGCGCCAAATCGTCAAGCACCACCACGCTCTCGCCTGCCGCCTGCAGCAGCTCCACCGTCACGCTTCCGATGTAGCCGGCGCCGCCGGTCACGAGGATCGCCATCATTTCTCCTTAGCGCGCAAGCATCCAGCAGCAAATCGCAAAATCAGCGCCCAAAATTCCGTTCGATCTGATCCCCGCTAAATTTTTACTGGTTCATCCCTCGTCGCCGTCCGAATCTTCCCGTGCCTGCGGATTGGCCTCAATCTTGATTTCGCCAAGCCCCGCATCGTTCAGCCGCTGATTGATCGCGGGAATATCGGTGGTGCGGATGGCGTCCCACTGCTTCATCAGCCCGGGAAAATCGCGCTCCAGGTCCGCCAGCGCCTTCGCTTGCGCGGCCGTCGGCGCCGCATCGGCCCGGTCGATCTCCGCGTACAAGGCGCCGATATTTCCATTCAATCGGCTGAGCGTCGCTTCGGGCGTCTTCGAAGCGTCCGCATCCTTGTGGCCGTCCAGCAGAACGTCGATTTTCTCTTTGAGCGCCGTAACGGCATCGCTCAACCCATCGTGCGTTTTTCCCGCGACCTTCTCGATCTGTTCGTGCGCCGATTTCGCCTGCAGCAGCGCGGCATTGCTGCGCGAAAGAATGCCCGCGAGTCTTGTCTCCGCCTGGAACATCTGCGCCAATCCGCTCGCCGGCGTCTTCACGCGCGGATCTATCTTCACCGTCAACGGCGCGGTGGTGCTCGCGCCATTGGCCGTTAGCCGTACGGTGTATTGCCCCGGCGCAGCCAACGGCCCCTGCGGCACGCGCGGCGTATCTCCGGGCACCGCCGAAATCGGATATTGATGCGAGCCCGGAACCGGCGACGGATAGTGCAAGTCCCAAACCCAGCGATGCATCCCTGCGTCCGTTGAAACCACGCGCGCCGGCCGCACCCAATAAATCGGAATCAATTGTTGCTTCAGCTGCTCCTCAGTGAATTCCGGCTTATCGTCGCTGGCAAATCGCCGCACCACTTTTCCGCGGCTATCGAGAATCTCGATCGTGACCACGCCCGCTGCCGGCTTGGCCAGAAAATAATCGATCACCGCGCCGTCGGGCGGATTCTGCGCCAGCGGCTCATCCGGCGGCACCGGCGTATCGGTGTAAGTCGAGCGCCGCGCGCGAATCGCCGCAGCCGGCTTGAATAAATGCGCCTCGGCATTCGTTACCTCATCGCTCAGCTGCCGCAGCATCGAAATATCATCCAGAATCCAAAATCCGCGCCCGTGCGTCGCCACGATCAAATCATTTTCGCGGATCAGCAAATCACGCATCGACGTATGCGGCAGATTCTGCCGCAGCGATTGCCAGCGCTCGCCGTCATCGAAGGACACCCACACGCTCGTTTCCGTCCCCGCAAACAGCAGCCCCTTGCGCAGCGGATCTTCGCGCACCGTATCGACCGGCGCATCTTCCGGCAGCCCGCTGGAAATCAGCTTCCAACTCTTTCCGCCGTCGTGCGTGCAATAGATGTAGGGCTTCAAATCATCGATGCGCAAGCGGCTCACGGAAGCGTAGGCGGTGAGCTCATCAAAATGCGAAGCAGAAATTTGCGTGACCTTGCTCCACGGCGTCAATTCCGGCGGCGTGATGTCCTTCCAGTTTTTGCCGCCGTCGCGCGTCAACCAAATCAAGCCATCATCGGTGCCCGCCCAAAGCGTGTCGACGCTCTTGAACGAAGGCGCCAGCGCATATACCACGCCGCGCTGCTTATCCGCCTTCGCATCTTTCGCCGCCATTTGCCCCAAGCTCGCCGGCACGCCCGCATGCGTGCGCCCTAAATCGGGACTGATGGTTTGCCAGGTCTGCCCGCCGTTCAGCGTCTTGTACACAAAATTCGCAGTCGTATAAAGAATGTGCGGATCGACCGGCGAAAACATGATCGGCTGGGTGCGATCGGTGCGAATCTTCGGATCGCGCAGCGGGAACGGCGTGACGTTCTGCACCTGCCCGGTGCTCCAGTGGTATCGCGACACCTCGGTGCGGCCGGCGCCATAAATAATGTCCGCATCGAGCGGGTCCGGCGCCACGTAGCCGTACTCGATCGCTCCCACGGGATGCCACTCGCGATAGGAAATCTCGCCGTCATTCCCGCGCGTCGAGATGCACACCGAGCCGCTCTCCTGCTGCCCGCCGCACACCAAGTAGGGAAAACCGCTGGTCGCGCTGACGTGATAAATCTGCGCGGTGGGCTGGTTGTACCAGGAACTCCACGTGGCGCCGCCATTCACGGTCACCAATGCACCTTGATCGCTTACCAGCAAAATAATTCTCGGATCACTCGAATTGATCCAGAGATTCTGATAATCATCGCCGCCCGGCGCCCCGCGCAGGCTCATCCACGTTTTCCCGCCATCGCTCGAGCGCACCGTCACGATGCTGGCGCTGTAAACCACATCGGGATTCTTCGGGTCCACGCGCGGAATGGGCAAATCGCCGCCACCAATGCGCATCGCCGGCCGTGGATCCGTCGTGATTTGCGTCCAACTCTCTCCCGCATCATCCGAGCGATAAAATCCCAATCCTTTGCCCGACTCATAATCTCCAGGTTCGGTCGTCCCGACGGTGGCGTAAATCCGCTGCGGATTGCTGGCGGAAACAGTCACGTTGATCTGCACCAGATTTTTCGGCAGCCCGTTCGTCAATTGCTTCCAAGTGCTGCCTCCATCGGTTGATTTAAAAAGCCCGCTATCAGGCCCGCTATAATTATTGTTGTCCTCCCACGGCCCTTCGCGTGCTTCCCACAAACACGCGTACAAAATCTCCGAATTCGAAGGATCCATCTCAATGTCAGATCCTCCAGTATTCTCATTCTTGTAAAGCACGCGCTCCCAGGTTTTACCGCCGTCCTTCGAGCGAAAAATTCCGCGCTGCTCATTCGGCCCGTACGGATGCCCCAGCACCGCCGCAAACAAGCGATTCGGATCCGCCGGATCAATCACCATCGCCGGAATCTGTTGCGCGTCGTGCAGGCCCAGGTGCGTCCAGGTCTTTCCGGCATCCGTCGATTTATAAATTCCATTCCCCACCGACAAGTCCGGCCTTTGCAATCCCTCCCCGCTGGCCACATAAACGATATTCGGATCCGAAGGCGCCACGGCAATGGCCCCAATCGATTGCGTAGGCTGCGCATCAAAAATCGGCACCCAAGTCCGCCCATAATCATCCGATTTCCAAACGCCGCCATTCACCGCCCCGATATAAAATACATTCGGCTGCGAGGGCACACCGGCCACCGCGCGCGTCCGGCCTCCGCGATAAGGCCCAACCGATCGCCAGCGCAACTCTTGATACGCATTCTCCGGAAATTGCTGCGCAGAAAGCGGCCACGCCGCCCCAGCAATGATCAATAGCGCCAAAACCGCCAGCAGCCCTCGCCGCACCGATATCATCCCTATCCTCCGATCAAATTCTCCAGGCCGCCCAGCATAAATCAAACGCGCCGCCGATGCTCAAAATGTGTTAGGTACGAACCTTCGAGGAGGTTCGCATGACCGTTTACGCCATCGCCCAACTCACCATCACCGATCGCGCCGCCTACAATCGCTACCAATCGCGCTTCATGGAAGTGATGAATCGCTTCAAAGGCCGCCTGCTAGCCGCCGACGAACATCCGCAAGTCCTCGAAGGCCAATGGGACCGCGAAAAAGTAGTTCTGATGTCGTTCCCGGACGAAGCCGCGTTCCGCGAATGGGCCGATTCCCCCGCTTACCAGGAAATCGCCAAAGACAGAAAAGCCGGCTCCGAGGCCGTAGTCCTATTAGTGCAGGGAATTCCCAAGCAGCCGTAAAATCGACAACCGGGTGAAGGCCCCACGCTTTAGCCGGGCCGGGCACAGCCCAAATTCACAGCAGATTTGCCCCGCGCCGCAACGTCAACTTAACGAGACGAACGCGACGCAATTGTTAACGCAATTTATTGACACCTTCGTAGCCCCCAGTTGTAAAATTCCCCGTCCGAGCGCCAACGTCCCCCACCCAGTTCGAAGCGCCCGGCAACCTCAGACCGACAAGGAGACCCGCAATGGCAAATCCCGTAAAACCGATTCCCGACGGCTATCACGCAATCACCCCATCGCTCACGTGCCACAACGCCGCCGCAGCCATCGATTTCTACAAAAAAGCCTTCGGTGCGGAGGAGATCATGCGCATGGCCGCGCCCGACGGCAGAATCAGCCACGCCGAGCTACGCATCGGTGATTCGATCATCATGGTAAACGACGAATTTGCCGGCATGGCCACCGGTCCAGCGCCGAACGTGATTCCGAGCCTGCAACTCTTCCTCTACGTCACCGACGCCGACACGGTATTCAATCGCGCGGTGCAAGCCGGCGCAAAAATCACCATGCCTTTGCAAGACATGTTTTGGGGCGATCGCTATGGCAAACTCAGCGATCCCGCCGGCCATCACTGGGGCATCGCCACCCACAAAGAAGATGTAGCGCCTGAGGAAATGAAGCGCCGCGCCGAAGCCTTTATGGCCAAAGCCAAGGCAGCAGCAGCTCCACAACAATAATTCGCGGACGTCGCTGCGCAGATGCAACTGGCACCGCGACGCACCCAGCCACATAGGAACGCGATCGTGCCTAGGAGAAGCTCGGCTTCTCCTCGCGCTAATTACGATTCTTCCGACATCATCGACGCGCGCTCAGACACCAGCTTCGCACAGCGCGCCCTAGCACAAACTCACGCCGGCCGAATCGCCATCACCACGCGTTCGCGCCGGCTGAACATGGCAAAAAATCCCAGCAGCTGCTTCCACGGAAAATACTTGCGATTCAACAAGCCGGTCGCGCGCGCCGCAGCATCACCGGACAAAATCTCCACCCGCGCCTCCATCCACTCACCGGTAACATTCCCGCGCATATCGCAAGGCGCGATCCGCACCCGCGGATTATTTCGAATACGCTTCACCTTACCGGTATTCCCGATCGTATAGATATAAAGGACGGCCGCGTCGCCGCGCGCTTCCAGCGCCTCATCCGCCGCAAACCACACCGGCGTCTTCACGCCTTCGCCATTCTTCCGAAAAGTCTGCAGACTCAGATATTTCTGCCCCTTGAATGCCGCAAACGGCGCCGCCACACTCACCGCCATTAGTTTCCTTTCTTCTCTCCGTCTTTATTCTTGTCCCCTGCGTGATCCGCCTTTTTCTTCTCGTCGTCACGCCCGCGGTCCAACCCAAATTCCGGATGCGACCGCGGTCCGGTAATCTTGATCGGCAAATCCGTCTCCCCATTCTTCGAAACGAAGGGATCAACCGCCTTGAGAAAAAACGATTTCACTCCGGTCGTCATCTGCGAAACCTTCGCGTTCAATCGCAAATGCCCGTGAAAATCCAAAGTCTCATTGGTCATGTCATATGTCCCGGCAAGCTGCAGCGCAGCCCCTTGCACATCGAACGCCAGACTTGAAAAAGTCGCACGCCGGTCCTTCAGCGTGAATTCCCCGCGCAAATTCGAAATCACATCCTCAATCTCTTCATTTTTCGGCTGCCCCTGCCCTCTGCGGCTCAACGAATCCACCTTGCCCTGCACCACGTCGCTGGTGAAATGCCCGCTCACGCCGAATTTCCCGTCAAGCACCAAGCGGTCGAACACCGTCACTCCCGGACGCGGCGGCAAACTGATTTTCGCCGTCAAAGCCACGCGCCCCGTCATCGTCGGCGTGTCGCTCTTCATCACCAGACGCAGCAAATCCTCCACGCGTCCGTCGTGTATCACCGCATTCAGTTCGATGTCTTTCCCCGGAACTCCGCGAATCCCTATGACGTCGCCCTTCGTCTCCGCGGTCGTATGCGCGAAATGCGCGATCACCGGCGTCAACTGCGTGTCGCCGTTCGTCCCATCCACCACTGCCACGTAATGCGTCGTCAAGTGCACCGGGTTCCCACTCACATCCAGAGAAAAATCCGGCGTGTCCGTATCGCCTTCCACGTTCAATTTGTCCAGCACCCCTTCATATTTCCCTTGCGACGATAAAATCCCGCCCAGCCCCTTCAGTGAATCCAAATCCGCGTGTGAAAATGAAAACGTGCCTTTCACCGGCGTGTCGCTGGGCTCCTCCGCATTCCACGGCCCGAACTCGCCGGTAGAATCAATATCGCCAATCGGCTTGGGATTCGTCAGCGTGGCGTGAAAATGCGCCGGCGCGTCAAACGAAAAGGAATCCAGCACCATGCGGTGAATATCCCATTCGTGCGGCAACTTATTCGCTTCGCGCGGCAAGGTGATCAGCTTCGAATCGTCCACCGTGATCTGGTCGATCACCACCGGCACGGTAATCTTCCTGCGCGGCTCCGGATTCTTCGGCGGGACCAAAGGCCGCGGCGGCACCGTGATTTCCAATCCGTCGATGTGGACGCTGGCCACGTGCTTCGTCGGCGCCAGCAGCGCTCGCAGATTCGCCGACATCGTTAGCGTCTCCATGGTCAACAGCGGGGGGATATCGGTTCGT
>CAVVLE010000039.1:0-26021 GCA_963748865.1 uncultured Acidobacteriota bacterium
TCAGCTGCTCTACCATTGAGCTAGCGGCCCCACGAATCGGAAAATAATAGCATGGACGGCGGGAAATCCCGCACGCCGGTCGCTGTGCCGGGCGCGAGGGGGCTTGCAACTATTTGGGTTTGTGGCTATCTAATCCGGTGTTTAGACAGCGATCGAATGGGGGAAAATGAGCCCCTGGGAGGCGCGAAACATGGCGGAAAAGATCAAGAAGTCGGATGCGGACTGGAAGAAGCAACTGTCGTCGAATGAATACTATGTGACGCGGCAGAAGGGGACGGAGCCGCCGTTTACCGGCGAGTATGAGGACAGCAATACGCCGGGAATGTACGTTTGCGTTTGCTGCGGGCAGCCGCTTTTTGATTCGGAGACGAAATTTCATTCGGGATCGGGGTGGCCGAGTTTCTACAAGCCCGTGGATGAGAAGAACGTGGAGGTCGAGCGCGATATGAGCCATGGAATGGTGCGCGAAGAGGTGCTGTGCAGCCGCTGCGATGCGCATCTTGGGGCACGTTTTTGATGACGGCCCGCAGCCCACCGGACAGCGTTTTTGCATCAATTCCGCGGCGTTGAAGTTGGAAGAGAAGGACGAGAAAGCCAAATAGCCGCTAGTCCGGCGTTCTAGTAATCGAAGAGGAAGATCTCGGGATGCGTGTCCGTCGGATCGATGGAGACGAGGCGCGCACTCGTCGGAGATGTGATGTACATCGCCAGGCTTGCGGGCAGACCGGCGCCGCTTGCGGGCGTGGCGATGCCCCTTCCGTTTGACGCCACCGTGTAAGTCGCTGCGAGAGCAGCTCCCATCGCCTGCGTAGTGCCAACCTCTGAATCAGTCGTTCCTGTGATTGCGCTGATGCCATCCGCGGAAGCCACTCCGCTGAGGGTGGTCGAGCCGGAGTCCCCGAGGAATGGACTGCCCAGCGTAAACTGACCCTGGATTGACGCGGCGCTGAATGACGGTGCAGTTTGGAGCTCAATTCTGCCGCCGGTGCCTGCGCCGTCCGTACCGACGAAAACTGCTTCGCTGGGACTGACTAGATAGCCGATTCTCAGGCGATTGAAGCTTCCGGTCAGCGTGAATCTGCCGTTGGTTTGCACGGTGAACTGGCCTGCGGCCGGGAGAGTCGTGGAGATCGAGCCACCGTCATTCTGATCGAAAGTTTGCGGCGTGAAGGTGCCGCTGGAACTCGAGGGCGTGAACTGCATCAAGCTGCCGAAAACGTCGCCGTTGCCGTTGGAATCGATCCCAGAGCCGGTGACGACATAGGAGCCGTTGAGGGAGACGTTGGAGAAGGGCTCGCCCGACTCGCTCCTGGCGATGCCAGCGAAAGGCGGCAGATTCGTGGTGGTAACGATGCCTTTGGTCGAGGTCGTGGACATCTGCGTGGACAGGAAAATGACTTCGTTGGGATTCACGAGATAGATGATGAGACTGTCCGTGGCCGGGGAGAGGAAGAGGGACATCGTGCCACGACCGTTGGCGCTGATATTCGAGAATGAGCCGGTGATGGACGGGAAGCTGGTCGGAATGCCAGCATCGTTGACGTCCGCACTGGCTTCGCTGATGAGCGAGCTGCCGTCGGAATGCATTCGGCCGGCCATGACGCTGGGCTTGTTGGAAGTATCGAAGCCGGGAAGCAGGAAAGTGTAGTCGCCGCTGAAGACTCCCGGCGTGAAAGATGTCGAGGATTGCTGCAGAATTATTCCCGCTCCGCGACCGCCGGTATTGTCCAGCTCTACGAACGTCAAATTCCCTTCGGCATCGAGCGCCAGCTGAAAGACGAGCGTCAGCGTGGTGTTGCCGGGGCCGGGAACGCTCCAGGTCATGCTGCCGCGGCCGTCGGAACCCATCGAATATGCGCCGGTAAAGGACTGAGACAGCTTCAGGGCGTTGGAGTGGATATCGAGAACGCCGGCGCTGATGGTGCCTTTCCCGTCGGCCGTGAAAACTCCGGTGAGGATCTCCGGAAACTCCGGAGAGGTCGAGGCTTTGCCAAATCCGCGGAAGAGAAATGCGAAAGGACCGGCGACGAGCTGGTTATTGAGGATGATGTTGCTGTTGGCAACGACCGCGACCGTGTAAGTCATCGTGGCGGTTTCTGGAGTGGACTCGGAGTCGATTGCTTCGATGGTAAATGTGGATGAGCCGGTGCGGCTTGGCGTGCCGGAGATGGTGCCCGACGAGGGATTGAGCGCCAGACCGGGAGGCAGAAGGCCTTGGACGATGCTCCAGGTGATCGGCGCGACGCCGCCGGTGGATTGCACGGCTTCGTTATAGGGTGCCGCAGTCGTGCCGCCGGGCAGCGATTGCGTGGTGATTTTCAGCGGCACGGGCGGATTGATGGTGAGGCTGAGAGTCTGCGTCGCGGTTTGCGGAGGGATCGCCGAGTCTTCGACCTCGACAGTGAAGCTGGTGGTGCCTGCGGAGAGCGGCGTGCCGGAAATCTCGCCGAGGGTCATGGTCGTCGGCGGGCTGCCGGATGTTGTGGTTATCGTGGACAGCGTGAGTCCAGCCGGCAACGCGCCGCCGATCAGACTCCAGGTGAGAGGAGGGATTCCACCGACCGAGCTGATTGAGGCGTTGTAGGGAAAGCCGACGACGCCTTCGGGCAACGAGGTAGTGGTGATGGAAATCGGCTGCGCGGGCGCAATGGTAATGCTCAGGACTTCGGTTAGTGTCGCAGGAGGAGTCGCACCATCCGCGACTTGCACGGTGAATTGCGAAGTGCCGGAGCCGCTGGGAGTTCCGGCGATCATGCCATCCAGGCCCAAGCTCAAACCTGCGGGCAGGCTGCCGGAAACAGCGGTGAATGAGAGCGGAGCAACTCCGCCGGTAACGGCGATCTTCTGGTTATAGGGAACGCCATTCTCACCGCCGGGAAGATTCATTGTGGTGAACATCATAGCGACGTCAATAGTCAGAGTGGCGGTTTTGGTGATGTTGGTGTTGGCGACGGAAGTGGCCTCAAGGGTGACGCTGACTTGCGCGGCGATGTTGCCGGGCGCCGTGTAGGTGACGGTGAAGGGTGTGGAGTTGGAAAGCGTTCCGCAGGAAGGGATGGTGCAGGACGGGGGATTCGTGCTGGCGTCATTGAATACTTGCCAGGTGACGCCCTTATTCGTCGCGTCGTTATCGACCGTGGCGGTAAATGAAGTCACTTGCTGCGCGTCCATGGAAACGGTTCCGGTGGGAATAAGAGTGATGTTGATGGCGCCAGTGCCGGTGCTGGTGCCTCCATGGCAGCCGCCAAAGATGAAAATGGCCGCCAGCAGGGGAGCGAAACATGCAATGAAATTTGGAAGGCGGAATTTCCCGCGCGACTTCCTTGGGCTGCGAGCCATCATTTCATGTTCAGCCGCGCGAGGCGGGCCAAGTCTCCTTCTCGAAGGCACTGCTTGGGCTGTGCAGATGCGCTTTCTGAAGCTAGCGGGGATTCGGACCCGAGTCCCACAGAAAAAGGCGAACAAGGTGAATAACAAAAGGAATTGCGAGTGTCAACGCGCTTTTCCGGGAGCGGCGGATTCGCGAGGGGTGCCGCCGCGGGGCGCGGCCGGGAGCGACCTGGCTGAAGCGCACTCCGCCACGGAAACGAAGAGATAGGCAGCGCACGGCGAGACGCATACCGCGTCGACACGTCTAATCTCATCTGGGATAATCCCCTATCTTGTGTCAGGAGGCTTGATGCGCCGGACTGACTGCTCGTTGCCTGTGAGAGCCGCGGGCATTCCAGTGCTGCTTCTCGCTAGCGGAATTTTCTGTTCGCTACTGGCGCAGAATCCGCGCGGGGCGATCCGAGGGATCGTGGAGGATAGCAGCGGCGCGCTGGTACCTGCGGCCCGCGTGCTGGTATTGGCCCCAGAGTCAGGAGTCGAGCGCGAAGCGTTCAGCGATGCGCGCGGGGAATTCCGCGTCGAGGATTTGCCGCCCGGCGCTTACAAGATCATGGTAAGTTCGAAGGGATTTTCGGCGGCGGAGTCGGAAGTAACGATCGTCGTAGGAGTGACGCGCGAGATCAGCGTTACGCTGCAAGCGGAAAGCGTGCGGCAATCGGTGAGCGTGCAAGGGGAAGCATCTTCTATCACGACGCAACCGATCGATACGGCCAGCGCCGTGCAACAAGGCGCGGTGACGGCCAGCGATCTGGAATCGATTCCGCTGGCGCACCGCAGCTTCGCAAACATCGCTTATATCGTTCCGGGCACCGAGCCAGTTGAGCCTTCCGATCCTACCAAGGCGCGCATCACTGCTGTTTCGTTCGGGGGTAGTTCAGGACTGAACGTCGAGCTATCCGTGGACGGCGGCGATAATTCCGACGATTACATCGGCGGATTCCTGCAGAATTATTCGGCGGATGCAATTCAGGAATTTGCCGTGCGTACGGCAGAAGAATTCGCCGACACAGGCCGCACCACGGGTGGATCGGTGGTGCTGACGACCAAGCGCGGAAGCGATGAATGGCACGGCGGCGCGGCATTTTACGAGCGCGATGCGTCGATGAATGCTCGGTTTCCGATCGATAATCCGCCTCCCGAGCCGAAGCAGCCCTTCTCGCGGCAGAATTACATTGGGACTTTGGGCGGGCCGGTTGCCGCAGGCAAACTATGGTTTTTCTCCTCGTTCGAATACGTGCATGAGGACGCAAGTATTGCCTACAGCCCAGCGAGTCTCGATCAATTTCAGGCATTGGCGTCGCTGGCTTCCTCGGGATTGATACCGGGTGTGAGTTCCATTCCTGTGTCGAATAACGTGCCCGTGGCGTTCAACGATTTGCTGGGTACGTTTCGCGTGGACTGGGCGCAGTCGGCGAAATGGCAATGGTTTTTGCGCGGGGCCCTGGATACCTACAAAACGGACAACGATCTGGTGGAGCAGGCCACGTTGGAATCGACCGGCGCAACCTCGCACTCGATTTACCGGAATCTGCTGCTGAGCCAGCACTACGCTTTCAGCCCTACCTGGCTGGGCTCGTTTGTTTTCGAGGCCAGCGGACTGCATCACACCGAAGAGCGTAATTCGAATCTGGGATTTGCGCTGGCGTTTCCGTTCAGCTCGACATTCAGCACAATTTCGGGATTCGAGACGTTCGGCGACAATCAGTTTGTCACTCCGATCACCGCTTTTCCGGTGCTGCGCAATCAGGAGAAATATCAATTCCGCTACGATGTGACGCACGCCTCGGGAAATCATGCGCCGCGATTTGGCGTGAATTTTATTCACGAGCCGGTGTTGAGCGGGGCCCTGGCGGCAACAGCCGAAACGCTCTTTGTTTATCCGAGCGATCCGAATTTCTATGCTGCGAATCCGTCGCAGTTTTTCTTCAGCAGCGGCTGCGCAGCACAGCCTTCGGCCGCCTCCGGCATCACCTGCCAATTCACGCCGGCGGGGAATGGCGTGTTCACGCAGAATGTGCAACGGCTGGGCATGTACGCCGAGGATTCCTGGCGCATCACGCCGCGGCTGACTTTCAATTATGGGCTGCGCTATGACACGACTTTTGGACTTTTCAACGCCGAGGGGCAGTCGCAGCTCGAAAACGCTGCGCTGCTCACTTTGAAAGCACTGCAAATTCCTCTGGCAACCGGCGCGCCGCACGATTATCGCAAGGCATTCGGACCACGATTCGGCCTGGCCTATTCGCCAGGACAAGCGGGCAAGACCGTGCTGCGCGCCGGATTCGGCTTGTTCTACAACGATCTGGCGCAGAACGGCTGGGTGACGGCGTTCCAGGCCGTGAATACTCCCCTGGCGGGGCCTTGCGTGGCGCCAGGCGATGCGGGATGCCTGCCCGGCGGCGCGGAAGGCGCGCTGATTGACCCGCATTACAAAACGCCTTACGCAATTCATGCGACGGGCGGCGTGACCCATGCTTTCAATTCGAAATGGACTTTGAGCGTGGATTACACACACGAGGAAGGCAATCACGCCTATCGGCGCTATCAATATGAGGCCGGCTTCACGTTGTTGACGCCGCTGGCTGGCGACCAGGGGGATGTTCCCAATGTCGCCGTTTTTCGCACCGACAATCGCTCCAGCTATAACGGCCTGATGGTGCACCTGCAAGGCAATATTTCCCGGCGATTCAATCTAGTGGCCAATTACACTCTTTCGAAAGCGAGGACCTGGGGCTGCGTGCTCGGCGAGCTGTTCGATTACGTGAATGGCGTTTGCAACCCGCTGCACGCGTTTGCGCGCGGCGATTATGGCCCGTCGGGTGAAGACGTGACGCATCGCTTTGTGCTGGCCGGAACTTTCTACGCGCCTGCCGGATTTGAAATTTCCACGCTTACGCAGGCGGAGAGTGCGCGGCCCTTTACCTTGACGACGCCGGTGGACGTGAACGGCACTGGCGACGTTACCGACGATCGCGCCGTGATCAATGGCGTGCAGACGGGGCTTGATGTATTTCGCGGCACGCCTTACATCCAGGCGGATTTGCGCGTGAGCAGGCCGTTTCACTTTGCGGAGAGATTCAGCGTGATGCCCTTCGTGGAATTCTTCAATATTTTCAACCGCAATAATCCCGGGGCGAATTACGTCACCAACCTCGCAGCGCTTCCTACTCCGGTCAACAGCTTGACCAACGCTACTGCTTTCTGCCTGAATGCGCAGTGCACGCAGACGCAGCCGATCACCAGCTCGAATCAGTTGCGCGTGCCGGCCGGGGCACTGGGGGATTTCTTCGGTCCGGGCACGACTGTCGGGATTCCATTTGCCGCGCAGGTGGGAGTCCGCCTGTCGTTTTAAGTAGCGCCTACGTCTTCGCCGGCATCCGACGATTGCAAATCGCGCCATTGGCGGCGTCGAAGAGCGCTAATCAGCCCAAACTAGCATAGTGAAAACTCGCGCCGCGCAATGTCGTGATTCTTGCGGACGCCGCGGTCGTCAGATGCCGGCGGGGACGCCCTTCGAGGCTCAGGACAGGCCGGCGCCACTTGGTCAGGCGGGTGTAACATTCTTGCGTTCTAGGAATCTGAATCAGCAGTCGGCCGCGTACTACCTCGGGAATGGATTTCACCGGTCGAGAGGCCCAATTTGGAAGAGCACGTTGATGAAAAGCGGGCCAAGACGATCCGCCGGCGCGAAATTCTGAAGTTGACGCCGGTGGTACTGCTTGGCGCGTTCGCGGTGCCCTCGTTTCAGGAAGCGCTGCTGAAGGAAGGATTGGCGTTTCACGATTGGGCCAGCGCCAAACTTTTCCGCCGCGGGCATCTTGCTCCCACATTTTCCGACGCCGAAGTCGTCCCATTCGAGAAATTTCCGATCAATGATTACGACGTGGACGACCCCGGAGTGGATCTGGATGCCTGGAAGCTGAAAGTTACGGGCGACGTCGCGCAGCCGGGAGAATATTCGATGGCGCAGATTCAGGCGCTGCCGCGGCAGAGGCAAAACACGAAGCACATTTGCGTCGAGGGTTGGGATGTTATCGGGCGGTTTGGCGGCGCGCGGCTAGGGGATTTTTTGAATCTGGTAGGTGCGAATCCGCGCGCGCGATTTCTCTACGTCGAATGTGCTGATGATTATTACTCCTCGCTCGATATGGAAACGGCACGGCATCCGCAGTCGCTTCTTTGCTACGAGATGTACGACCGGCCATTGACGCGCGAACACGGCGCGCCGGTGCGGCTGAGCATACCGACGAAAATCGGATATAAGAACGCGAAGTATCTGACGCGGATTCACGTGACCGACGTGCTCACGAAGAAGGGCTATTGGGAAGATCAAGGCTACAGCTCGTATTACGGATTGTGACGGAGGGTCGATGAGCGCGGCGGTGCCCGAGCGAATCATTACGTGGGAGCCGAAGAAGAGTGGCGCGCAGACATTGGCTGCCTACGAACATCCGTTTCTGGTGCGGCTGTGCCATTGGATTAACTCGGTTGCGTTGTTGGTGCTGATCGCCAGCGGCTTGCGCATCTTTCGCGCGTTTCCTAGCTTTGGGCCGAAAATTCCGCAGCACGATTTAATCAATATTCCCAAGCAGCTCACGCTGGGCGGCTGGCTGGGCGGCGCTCTGCAATGGCATTTCACCTTTTTATGGATTTACATGGCCACGGGACTGATTTACGTCCTGTACGAGATTTTCAGCCGCAATTACCGCCAGGTGCTTTTCATGCCGCGCGATATTCGCGGTGTTTGGCCCATCGCGCGGCATTACTTTTTCTTCGGGTCCAAGCCGGAGTTGAATGAGCCCTATAATCCGCTGCAAAAGCTGGCTTACACTTCCGCGATTCTTCTTGGAGTGCTTTCCGTTCTGACGGGCTTGGTGCTTTATCGTCCCGTGCAATTTTCGTGGCTAGCCGTGCTGATGGGCGGGTTTCATTTCGCGCGCATCTGGCATTTTTGCGTGATGGTCGCGTTTCTCTTATTCATCAGCGGGCATCTGGTCATGGTATTGCTGCACGGCTGGAATAATTTTGTGTCTATGGTGAGCGGCTGGAAGAAGGACCCGGAGTATTTGCGTTAGGTCCGAACGTAAAGCGGCGGGGCGCTGAGAGCACAAAATGTATTCCCAGGCGAAAGCCCGAAGCGAGAGCCGAGGAGTGCCCTCCCCAGAACTTTTGCCTTTGGCCTATGAACGCGAATTACTCGAGCGAATCCGCCGCGGAGAGCGGCAGCTTTTCGCCGAATTGGTGCGGCCGTACGAGAGGCGCGTCTATGTGACCGCGTACGCCATTCTGCAGAACGAGGCCGACGCGAAAGAAGTGGCGCAAGAGGCGATTTTGAAGGCCTTCGCGCATCTCGGGCAATTTCGCGGCGAATCACGTTTCGGCACTTGGCTGACGCGCGTGACCATCAACGAAGCGCGCATGCGCCGGAGAAAAGAGCATCGCGAAATCATGAAGCCGTTTTCCGAACTGGAGAACGAAGACGACGAGGGCCAGTTCGTCCCGCAGGATTTCGCCGATTGGCGCGAGATTCCTTCCGAGACGTTGGAGCGCAAGGAAGTGCGCGATCTGCTTGTGAAGGCGCTGGCTTCGCTGGCCGAGAAATACCGCGAAGTCTTCGTGCTGCGTGATATCCAGCATTTGAGCATCGAAGAGACCGCGGAGGCCATCGGCATTACACCCGGGACCGTCAAGACGAGGCTTCTGCGTGCTCGTTTGATGTTGCGGGAAATTCTTGCTCCGGGTCTTGGCGGCAATTGGAATCGGCCGCTGGCGTTTGAGAAGGGAACGAAGCCATGGACTTGAAATGTGAAGAAGTCTGGCGGGAAATCTCGAATTATATCGACGGTGAGGTGCAAGCGAACCTCCGCGTCGATATCGATCGCCATGTGACGGTCTGCAAGAAATGCGCGGCGGTGCTTGCCGGGACGAGAAATATCGTGCAGATCTACGGCGATGAGCGCATGTTCGAAATTCCTGCGGAATTCAGTCCGGCCCTGCATCGCAGGCTTTCGCTGCAGGCTAGGCCGGAACGCGGAGCGGCCTATACCTGGATCCTTTCCCTCGCCGGAGCCGGCTTGGCCGCCGCGGCGATGATCATCTTCAGCTTGCCGCGCTACAGTGCGCCCACTCTGCGCGCGCCGATGAGCGAGCCTGCTTTGCGTGCGCCCGTGGCCAATCTTGTGGTGGTTTCTGATGAGGGCAAGACATTCCACGTGCCCGGCTGCACGTTCATTCACGGCAAATCGCGGATGATGCCGGTGGAAGAGGCGATGAAAGAAGGCTACAACCCCTGCGTCCGCTGCGAAGCGGACCTGATCCGTCGGCTTGAGAAGAACCGCGCGTCTTCAGAGGTGCGTGCGGCGGAAAGCGATGAGTTAGGTTCGGGTGATTAGGTCGAACAGACATTGCCGGCAAGGCGTTTGAAACATTTATGTGGCCTGGGAATCGAATGCCCATGACCAACAACTATATAAATGGTTCTGGACCGTTTTTAGCGGCGGCGTTGCTGTTCGCGGCCAGCGTGGCACTGCCAGCCCGGGCCGGCGAGAACTTGAAGCTCAACGCACACCTCGATTATTCGAGCGATAGCAACGACGGCCCGCTCATCACCGGTGATCACATGGACGATGGCGTCGCGGCAGGAAAACCCAATTACATCATTTTCTATGGCGAGGCGTGCTACAACTCAAAACGCCAGGCGCGCCGCACCGTGAATCTCTACGAGAAGTATCGCGGCCGAGTGAATTTCGTGATCATCGATCTCGATGTGAAACACACGCCGCAGCAAAATGAACTGATCTCCGCACACTATCGCGGCTCCATTCCGCACGTAACCATTCTCGATCGTTCCGGCAAGGTGATTTACGACCGCGCCGGCGAAGTCAGCGAGCCAGACATCTCCAGCACACTCGAGGCGCTTCTAAAGTAAATGGAATGGCGGTGGCTTCGGGTTAGCCGGGAGTCTTCACTGTCTCGCGGTCGAAATATCTCCGCTTTTTAATTCCGCGTGCTTTTTTGGTATAAAAGAGTGTTTGCGAGCGTGCCGAAGTGCTGCTCTTAGCCAGTGTTTAATCCTCGCATCTGAATCGGGAGCGGCGAGAACTGCCCGCTCGGGAGGCCGGCATTGATAGAAGTGCAAGACTTAACGAAATCCTTCGGTGACAAAACCGCGGTCGATCACGTCTCCTTCAAGGTAAACAAAGGCGAAATTCTCGGCTTTCTCGGACCCAACGGGGCGGGGAAGACGACCACGATGCGGATTCTGACAGGTTTCATGCCCGCTACTAGCGGAACCGCGCTAATTGCGGGCTATGACGTGTTTGAGGATTCGCTCGAGGTGCGCCGGCGCATCGGCTACCTTCCCGAAAATCCGCCGCTGTACACCGATATGAGCGTGCACTCCTATCTCGATTTCATAACCCGCATCAAGAATGTGCCGGCGGAAAAGCGCGCGAGCCGCATTGACGATGCCATCAAGAAGACCAGCCTGGAGGATAAGCGCTACGAATTGATCAAGCGGCTATCGCGCGGCTATAAACAGCGCGTGGGCATCGCGCAGGCGTTGGTTCACGATCCGGACGTGATTATTCTCGACGAGCCGACCGTCGGTCTCGATCCCAAACAAATCATCGAAGTGCGCCACCTGATCAAAGGCCTGGCCGGAAATCACACCATCATCCTTTCCACGCACATTCTGCCGGAAGTGAGCATGACCTGCGACCGCGTGGTGATCATCAATAAAGGCAAAATTGCGGCCGTGGATACTCCGGCGAATCTTACTTCACAGCTAAAAGGCGGACAACGCGTGCGCGTCGAAGTTCAAGCGGACGAGAAGGCCGCGCGCGCAGCGCTGCAGGAAATTCCGGGAATTCGCAACGTGACCGCCGAAAGCGCCGGCGGAGCCGGGCGCATCGCATTGAGCGTGGAGTCCGCGCAAGGGCAGGACGTGCGCAGCCAAATCGCTGCCAAGCTGGTGGGAAAGGGTTTCCCGCTGTATGAATTGCGCGGCGTGAATTTGAGTCTCGAGGAAATCTTCCTCGAATTGACGACCGACGATTCGGCCCACGCCGAATCGAGCCCCAACTGAGGAGCGACGCACGAAATGAAGGGACTTTACGCGGTCTATCGCAAGGAAATGAGCCACTATTTCGTGTCGCCGATCGCCTACATCGTGGCTGGCGTGTTCCTGCTACTCACGGGTTTTTTCTTCACCCGCGTTCTGAGTTCCGTGATTGAACAGGCGTTCGAGATGGGCATGCAGAGCATGCAATTCGGAGGCGGCTCGAATATCGATGTGCCTTCCGTCACCATCCGCTACTTCTTCGGCGTCCTTTCGTCCATTCTCCTGTTCCTGACGCCGATGCTAACGATGAGCGTTTACGCCGAGGAAAGAAAGCGCGGGACGATCGAGCTACTCATGACATCGCCGGTGACCGACGCTGAAATCGTGCTGGGGAAATTTCTGGCCTCGTTCACCCTCCTGGTCATCATGCTGGTGCCGACAGTCTGCTACTCGGTCTTCATGTTTTTGCATAGCGAGCCGGCGGCGCCGTGGAAGGTATTGATGTGCGCTTATCTCGGCGCGCTGCTGCTGGGAAGTGTCTTGCTCGCGTTGGGCTCTTTGTTCTCGTCGCTGACGGAGAACCAAATCATCGCGGCGGTGCTGACTTTCGGTGTATTTCTGATTCTCTGGGTGATTGATTTCGGCTCGCGCAACAGTTCGACTACATTGGGCGCCGTGACTCAGTATCTTTCCGTGGTGCGCCATTACGACGACTTCACGCGGGGAGTTCTCGATACCGCCAATGTCGTCTTCTATCTGAGCCTGCTGGTGCTGTCGATTTTCTTGACGATTCGCAGCCTGGATTCCATGCGATGGCGCCGGGCTTAGCCACAAAAGCGCGCCGGCCGATAGTGATCGAGGAGGAGTTGGAACGATGAAGTGGGACCGCACGGAATGGCTCCGCAATATCGGGACGATTGGCGTCGCGATGGCTATCGCGGGCGGCATCCGCTACGAAGCGCAGGGCGGATTCCTGCTGTTGAACGAAATCCTGTTGATCGGCGGCGGCGTACTGATTCTGGCTGCCGTGATTCTCGGATTTAAGGACATCATCCGCGTCTTTTCGCGGCGCTCGACGCGACTGGGCACGAACGCAGCCACGTTGATCATCGCAGTCGTAGCCATCATCGGCTTTCTGAATTTCCTCAGCTATCGCCATCACAAGCGCATTGATATGACCACAGAGAAGCTCTTTAGCCTTTCTGATCAGACCAAGCGCATCGTCGGCGGCCTGAAGCAGGACGTAGATGTCTATTGGTTCGACAAAGGGCCGGATACCGAACTGCAAGATCAGATCGCCGAATACAAAAACCTGAGTCCGCATCTGCATTACAAGTTCGTTGACCCGGTGGAGAATCCCGATATCGCTCGCGAGTTCGGCGTCTCGCGCATGAAACAGGGCGTCGTGGCCTCGGGATCAAAGCATCAGCTTCTTGAGGCCACCGGCGAGCAGGACATCACCAACGCCATCGTGAAAGTCACGCGCAATTCCGTGAAAACCATCTGCTTCGTTGAAGGCCACGGCGAAAAATCGATCACTCAAAGTGATGCCGACGGCTACGCGGGAATCAACAACGCGCTCAAGCAAGAGAGCTATGAAACGAAAAGCATCAACCTGGCCACTGGTAGCGGCGTGCCCCCGGAATGCAGCGTCGTCGTGATCGCCGGGCCGAAGCAGGGCTTTCTACCGGTCGAAGAGCAGATCATCTCCAAGTATCTCGACGACGGCGGGAGAGTGTTTGTTCTCGTCGATCCCGAGACGGATCCAAAACTCGACGACGTATTCAACGCGTGGAACGTAAAGGTCGGTGACAATGTTGTCGTTGATGCCAGCGCTTTGAATCAAATGGCACAAATGGGGCCGTTCGTTCCAATCGTGGTCACTTATGGTTCGAGCGCGATCACGCGTAATTTCGGCAACTCCATGACTCTTTACCCCCTCGCCCGCACCGTATCCATCGCCGACAAAACCAAGGCGCAAGCGGGGACAACCGAGTTGATGAAGAGCTCCACGCGCAGTTTTACCGTCCCGAAGCTCGACCCGAGCGCAAAGGAGATCAAATATGACGCATCGAAGGACACGCTCGGCCCGTTGTCCCTCGGCGTCGCTTCCGAGAAGCGCAATGGCCCCGACGCGAACGCCAAGGATGGGCGACTCGTGGCAATCGGAAATTCGCAGTTTGCGACGAACCAATTCGGTGGGCAGGTTCGCAATGCCGACATGTTCATGAATTCCGTTAATTGGCTTGCCGAAGATGAAGACCTCATCTCTATCCGCCCCAAGAGCGCGACCAGCCGGCGCGTTAACTTCACCGAGACGCAACAACGCGAGTTGAATTGGTTCAGCCTGCTCTTGTTGCCCGGAATCGTGATTCTCTCCGGCGTCTACATCTGGTGGAAACGGCGCTAGCGGACCATGAAGAAGAGCACCGGCATTATTCTTCTGTTGGCTGCGGCGCTCGCCGCCTACGTTTACTTCTACGATCTGAAGCACACCAAGCCGACTGACTCATCGAGTGGTACTGAGGAGGGCGTGCCTGCGGGCGATTCGTCGGCCAATTCCAAGCCAGCCTTTTCGTTGGCTGCGGCGGACATCGCCAATCTGACACTCACCCGCGGGGGAGAGACGTCTACCTTTGAGCAGCGCACCGACGGCTGGTACATGACCCAGCCCGTAGCAACGCGCGCCGAGCAATCGCTTCTCGGCGCGATCGCGAGCGAACTAGCCAGCGTGCGCGTGGACCGGACGCTTTCCGCAACTCAGGATCGCAAAGCCAATTACGGCCTCGCAAACCCCGCAGTCACCCTCGAATTCAAGTTAAAGAATGGCGCCCAACATAAGCTGCAACTCGGTGGCAAGGATTTCTCCGGCCTCAATGTCTATGCCATCGTAGACGGCGCGAAGGATGTTTCTCTACTCTCCGACACAATCCTTACCAGCAGCGACAAGTCTGTGGATGATTTCCGCGATCAATCTGTTCTCGAACTCGACAGCAACAACGTCGCTTCCTTTGAATTGAAGAATGAATCCGGAACGATCGAGGCCAAGAAAACCGGCGGCAGCTGGCAAATCGAAAAGCCGCGCGTGACCGCCGGCGAGGCCGGGTCAATAGCGTCGGTGCTGAGCATGATCGGAACCGCGCGTATCGTGTCGTACGCCAGCAACACGCCAGACGATTTGGCAAAGTACGATCTGGCGCACCCGCCGATTACTTTCCACGCGCAAATGGACAGTGGCAAGCTCGTCGACCTGCAACTGGGCAAGAAGGATGGCAGCGCGTATTTCGCGCGCGATCCCTCGCGGCCGTTCATTTTCCGTGTGCAGGACACCTTGCACACCAGCCTGTCGTCGAAGTTCTTCGATTTGCGGGACAAAAACCTGTTTCACGCCGAGGAGACCGACATCGTTCGCGCGCAGATTCAAAATTCCAAGGGCACCACGACGTGCGTGAAAGGCGCCGATGGCGGCTGGGAGTTGGAACAGACCGCCGCGCAGAAAACGCCCGCGCCGGCGTGTCCCGCTTTCTGGAGTTCGCTCAGCAGCGCACGGGCCACCGAGGTTCTCGACACGCCACCGGCATCAGTAACATCTCAGCTGGCCAAGCCGCCGGTCCAGGTAACGCTCACGGATAAGTCTGGCAAGAAAATCGAGATTCAGATGTCGGGGCCGACTGGCGATTCGGTTTACGCGCGCACCAATGCTGGGCCCGAGGTGCTCAAGCTGGGAAAATCAATTTATGACGACCTGACCTTCGCTCCCACAGGAATTCACGATTAGACGAATCGGCAGCAGGCTTTCAACAGCCAACTAGTCCGAAATGCTGTCATCCTGAGCGAAGCGAAGGATCTGCTCTTTTTCAATTGCGACGAAAACTAAGCGCGTTGCGGACGACGTTAGCAACAGGCGCGCGCCGCAAGCTCCGAATCCGCGGGACGATCTGCGCGGGCCCAAGTAGCAAGCAACTCCACCGCGCCATCCGCCGGGGAAATATAGATATAGAAGACATGCGTGTCGCCTTCCAATTCATAGAAATGCGACCGCTTGGGGTCAGGCCGAACATCGGCTCCGCCGGCCAGAAGGGCCCGCAGCGCCGAAAGGGTTTCAGGGGAATGGTGCCTTAGATCTTTGATCTCGAGATTCATGACTTCGTTTATACCGCGATAATCGGGCGTTGCTGCGTCGCATCCCATGTTCGTTTCCTCACTCACTAATACGCCTGACCCTGCCGGAATGTTCCATCCGAGCCGGAAATTTTTTGCGCCAAGCGCCTCGATTTCTCAGTAGCATTGGATGCCGCCGGGCGCGCTGGCGGCTCGCAAATCTGATGTATTTTATGGCCTGGAATTCGCAATTGCGGTATCAACGCATCAACCCTTAACTAGTTACTTGCGCGGCCGAACTGAACTTGCGATAGTGCAGTCAGTTTGTTAGTGCTACAACAATCCCGACAACTCCGAGGCGACAAAACGTGAAGAAAAACAGTGCCACGAAAGGCAGCAGCAAAAAGACGGGGCGTAGGGCCACTGGAAAATCCACACGCTTTCATCGCGACAAGCGGCGCAAGCACCGCCATTGGCAGGTGACCGTTTTTTATCGCGATGGCGAACGATTCGCGCGCGTTTATATCGACCGCGATAGAGCCGAAAGGTTTGCCGCACGACAGAAGAAATCGCCTGTAGTGCGCTCGGCGCGCATTTTGGAAGTGGACTAGCCCTCGCGGGTTTACGCACCCGCTGCCTATCGGCAAATCACCCGCGAACATGAGTAACGAGATGGGATTCCCGTTTCGTGCGGCTCTTGTCCCACGCTAAATGGCGTGCTATAAAATTAAGGTCGTCCGGAAATCCCTGGTACGCGGGATTCGTATAGTGGTAGTACGCGACCTTGCCAAGGTCGAGGCGAGGGTTCGATTCCCTTATCCCGCTCCACTCTTTGCCTGTTTTAATCGCTCGATCCTTTTTTTGCACGACGCGCTCGTTTCTTGGCGCGTCCCCTTCGTTGCGACGCCCACGATGGCATGCTAGAGTTCTGCGCGCCGAGCCCTCATGTTGGCGTACCTTTGCGGTCCGATTGAATTTGCGAATGGCGGCGGGAAACTCTGGCGCCGCAAACTTGCGCCTTTCCTGCGCGAGCAACTGGGACACCGTCTTTACGATCCGGCCGAGGACGAGAAGAAAAATCTCACGGACGATGAAGTGGCGCATTTTCGTGAATGGAAAACCTGCGAGCCCGAGCGCTTCCGCCGCGCCGTACGCAAAATCATTCACTTCGATCTCGATCTGATCGAGAACAAGGCTGACTACCTGATTTGCTATTGGGACGATCCGTCGAACCCTAGCGGCGGCACTCCGGCGGAATTGACAGCCGCGTTTCGAAAGGGAATTCCAGTTTATTTGGTTACGCCGCTGGCTCTCGATCAGGTTAGCGGCTGGATGCTGGGATGCGCCGATCAGATTTTTTCAGGCGTGGACGAATTGAAAGAGTTTCTCCTGCGCCGCTACGGCCGTGAAAAACAAGCGCAATTCTGGAAAGAGTAACGCCGGCTGCCAGCCGGCGCTTTTCTGCGAAAATGGCATCCCGCTGGCCAACATCGAGGCTGTAAGATATCGAAATGTTTGCTGTTTATGACGGGATCAAAACCGCCGGCTAGCAGCCGGCCTACGGACGCACTCTTTAACATGCCAAAACTGATCGTCGCCGTCGGCAGCACTCGCCGCCCCAAGCTCGACGGTGTCCGCGATGCCCTAATAGAACTGACGCCGCAATTCCGCGCTCACACTGAATTCGAAGTCATCGGCGTCGAGGCCCCCAGCGGCGTGCGCGACACACCCATATCTCGCGCAGAGATGATGCAGGGAGCGAGGAATCGTGCCGAGCACCTGCGCGACGTCGCTCTCGCCAAACCCGAATCCTGGACTTACTTCATCGGCGTCGAAGGCGGCCTCGAAATCATCCAGGAAAACGGCGCTCGCTGGGTCTTCCTTGAAAACTGGGCCTACGTCCTCGATCGCGGCGACCGCGGCTCATTCGGCCAATCCGGCGCAGTGGCCGTTCCGGAACTGCTGGCGGGAAGAGTGGTGGATCACGGAGACCAACTCGCAAACGCCGTGGATGAATTCGCTGGCAGCAAGGGCATTCGCGATGCGCAGGGCGCCTGGGGTGTGCTGACGCGCGATTTGGTCACCAGGCGCGACGCGTTTCGCCTCGCTGTGATAAACGCATTCGCTCCGTTTTACAATTTCGAAGCCTATCGCGGAGATGCCATTCGTCGCGCCGAGGCGAGATGACTCGAGCGGGCGAGGCTATCTGTAGCCAACATTTGGTAGGCGCAAATCCAGGCGCTGTCATCCGAGCCCGGTGAGGAATCTGCTCTTTGCGGTTTGAGCGAATCGTCGAGCGCGGTTGTGCTAATTTGAAGTTGTAATCTTCGCAGCGCTCGCAGGAGGTCTTACAGTGGACATCGTGAAGGGCAACATGGGTTGGATCGAAGTCGTCGTCGGCCCGATGTATTCGGGCAAAAGCGAAGAACTGATGCGCCGACTGCGCCGCGCGGAAATCGCGCGCCAGCGCGTACAAATCTTTAAGCCGGTGATCGATCAGCGCTATTCCACCAGCGGAATCGTCTCGCACTCCGGACTTGAGCTGGCCTCAGACCTAGTTCGCACCGCGGAAGAAATTCTGGAGAAACTCGAATCGCGCACCGAAGTGGTGGGCATCGACGAAGGCCAATTTCTCGGCGAAGGATTAATTGACGTCTGCACCAAGATGGCCGATCTCGGCAAGCGCGTAATCGTCACCGGCCTGGACACGGATTTCATGGGCCGTCCGTTTGAACCGATGCCGCGGCTGTTGGCCGTCGCCGAAGAAATCACCAAGCTTCTCGCGATCTGCGTCCGCTGCGGCAATCCAGCCGTGCACACGCAGCGCCTCGTTGCGTCGGAGGAATTAATCGTAGTAGGCGCGGGCGGAATGTACGAAGCGCGATGCCGCCGCTGCTTCGAGCCACAACTAGCCACTCAGAAAATCGAGGAAGGGAAGAAAGCCGCGGCCCGTTCGCAAGCCGCCGCAAGCTAGCACTTTGTAGCGCCGGCCTTTTAGGCCGGCATTTCGCGCCACAATCTCAAGCGCCCCCAACTCCCGTCGAGGCAACCTCCGCGCTGTTGGCCTTTCTTTTGATTCGCGCCCGCAACTCCCGCGCCAAAGCGTGATGCTCGGCGCATCCGACGACCTCGAGTCCAGGACGCTTCACCGGTGCCTTCGAGCGTCCTCCAAGCAGCTTGTCAATTCGCGAGAGGCTAGCCCTCCAACCCGCAGCGGCGAACTGGCCATTCTCGAAAGCGCGAGCCGTCGCCGCCAGCGCCGGCATTACCAAAGACCAATCGTGACAAAGCATGGCGATGTCGCATCCCGCGCGGAAGCATTCGACGGCCGCGGTCCCCGACGGATACTGCCTGGCGATCGCGCCCATCCCTAAATCGTCCGCCAGCACCACGCGCCGGAAATTCAATTCTTGCCGGAGCAAATTCTCGATCACTCGCTGCGAGAGGGTCGCAGGCCGGCCGGGATCAATCCACGGCAGCAGAATATGCGCCGTCATCACCGTCGGTACGCCTGCTTTGATGACTTCAGCAAACGGAACCAGTTCGGTTTCCCGCAGGCGCTCTAGTGTGCCCTCAAATATCGGCAGCTCGAGATGTGGGTCAGCCTCCGCGTCACCATGTCCCGGAAAATGCTTGGCGCATCCAAGAATCCCCTCGGCCGACAGCCCGCGCGCAAACGCCGCTCCTAACTCGCCCACACGCTCAGGGTCCGAGCCAAAGCTGCGGTCCGATGTTACCGGGCTGCCCGCGCGCACGTGCAAATCGAGCATCGGCGCGAAAACCAGGTTGCAACCCACTGCCAGCAGTTCGCGCGCTACGGCGCGCGCCACTGCTTCCACTGCCGCCAGATCGTTCAGCTCGCCGAGTTCTGCCGCCGAAGGCCACTGCGTAAACGGCTCGGGCAGCGCGAACTTGATACCGCCCTCCTGATCGATCCCGATCAGCACCGGCCCGTCAGCCGCATCGCGAATCTCGTAGGTCAGCTGCAGCAATCGCTCAGGTGTCTTGAAATTTCGGCGGAAAATCGTGACGCCCACAAGCCCGCCGCCCAGTAGCTCAATCATTTCATGCGGCAGCGCCGTCCCGTTAAATCCCAGCAGGAATCTCTTCAGCACCGCCGGCGGAATGTTTGCGCTGTTGTTCATTTGCTATCACGCGGCCGCTCTGGCCACTGCGCCGCAAGCGGAACGCGTTATCCTTCATTGCCTCTGTCGGGAAAGCCTAATCGCGCAGGAGCTTCCGAGCAAGATGAGAATTGAATCGCGTGCACCCACCCGCATAGATCTCGCCGGCGGAACGCTCGATATCTGGCCACTCTACCTGTATCACCAAGGCGCTGTAACAGTGAATTGCGCAATCACGCGTTACGCTTCGTGTGTCCTCGAGGTGCATCCGCATCGCAAAAGCATCGAGTTGGCCTCGCGCGACACGCGCCGGGCGCAGAGCTTCTTTTCGTTTGCGGCTCTCGAACGCGCTCGCAATCATCGGCTGCCGCTTCTCGCGCAGTTGGTGCGCCACTTTCGGCCGCGCGTAGGATTTTCGCTTTCGACCAATTCCGAAGCTCCCGCCGGCGCAGGCATTGGGGGCTCCAGCGCCATGGCCGTGGCGTTGTGCGCCGCGCTCGATCGCCTGACACATGCCGGCCACAATCGCATCGCCTGGATTGAAATCAGCCGCGATATCGAAGCCATCGTCATCAAAGTTCCCACTGGCACGCAAGATCATTTTCCGCCGGCATTCGGCGGCGCCGCGGCCATCCATCTCGAGCCCGGCCGCGTCCGCAGGGAAGCGCTGAAAGTCGATCTCGATGAACTCGAACGCCGCATCGTGGTTTGCTACACCGGCGAGCCGCGCCAATCGGGAATCAACAATTGGAAAGTATATCGCGCGCACGTAGATGGCGACCGTCGCGTATTCCGCAATCTCGAAGTCATTTCCCAGGTCGCGCAAGCCATGCGCGCCGCCCTCGAACGCGGGCAATGGCGCGAAGTCGGGCGCTTGATGCAAGAAGAGTGGAATTACCGTCGCCGGAATCTGCCAACCATCAGCACGCCAGTCATCGATCGCATAATCGCCGGAGCGCGCCGTGCCGGTGCTCTCGCAGGAAAAGTGAACGGCGCGGGTGGCGGAGGCTGCGTCACGCTGCTCATCGAACCCGATGCCCGCGCCGCGGTCGAACGCGCCATCGCCGCTGGCGGTGGTCAAGTCCTCCCGCTGCGCCTCGACCGCCGCGGGGTGACCGTTCGCGTCACGCGCTGACCGTTTGCCCAGCACAGGTCCGTTGCTGCCATCTGTTGTCGGAAACGCGGCCCGGCAGCCGCGCATCGAATAGCTTGACCTGCGTCTCGACCTCCGCCTGATTGCCGTCGCGGGGCTTTCACACTACGCCAAGGTGGAATAAAATAAGGGCCGCAGGCAATCCATGGCTCGCTGGTCAAATCTAGGCTTATTGGCGGCTGTAGCCGCGACGACTCTGTTCGCCGCCGCTGCCGACGTGCCCAGGAAGTACGACCTGCGCCCCGCGCCATTGCTCGCGCCCCTACCAGCTTCAGACGACACGCTCGATACGCAATCTCCTCTTCCCAGCGTCCTCGTCGAAGTTGCACAAACCACGGCGCAACAGGCCAAAAAGAAATCGCTGCCCTTGCAACCAACCTCACGCCTCGAGCTCGTCCGATTCGTTTCCGGGGAATTCGCGAAAGCCGTCACGCCGCTGCCCGGCGCCAAAAAAGGCCTACATCTCGAAGTCGGCAAGAGCCTCGACGACCACGAACTGCACCAACTGCTCGCTAACACCGGCACAGCCGTCAATCCCGGCGACACCGTGCAAATCACCCGGCTCGAATTTCGCGAGAAAGAAATCGTCCTGGATTTGAATGGCGGCTCGGGCCATCACTTCCGTCTGAAAGATCACCTGCAAGTCGGCGTAGGCGGAATGCCCACCTCTACTATGGCGTCTCCCGTTCAGGCAGGACAGCCCACAGGCGCCACCTTGATCCTCGATTACGGCAAGCCGCTTCCGGACATGAGTCCCGATGATCTGAAACACGATCTCGCGCCGGTCCTGAATTTCCAGAACGAGAAGTCCGCCGCCGTCAATTGGGTGGACACGCTGCCGCCCGAATACAAAAAAGCCATTCAGGAAAATCGCGCCATCGTAGGCATGGATCACGACATGGTCATCGCCGCGCTCGGCCGTCCCGATCACAAAGTCCGCGAGCGGACCGAGCAGGGCAACGAAACCGAAGATTGGATTTACGGCGATCCACCGTCGAAAACCGTCTTCGTCACTTTCCTCGGCGACAAGGTGATTCGCGTAAAGGAATTCAACTAACCCGCCGATATTCCTTTCCGTTGGTGAAGTGTGTGGGAGGCCGTTCGTAGGGGCGGGGCTTGTTCCGCCCGCTCTCCGATATCGGCATGGCGGATCAATCGTCTCGGGCCGCGTTGACTTTTTGACGGCCGCACCCTAGCATCAATCGTTCGAGTTGGTCCACGCCCGGCCCGCATTCCCGGGTCGAAATAACAAAAGCCCTTCCGGAGGAAGCATGCCAATAAAAGTGGGTATCAACGGGTTCGGCCGGATCGGCCGCAATATTTATCGCGCGGCGCTCGGCGATCCCGCGATTGAGATCGTCGCGGTGAACGACATCACCGATCCCAAGACGCTCGCGCATTTGCTGAAATACGATTCCATTCTCGGCAATCTGACGAACAACGTCTCCGCCGGTGACAACTCCATCTCCGTGGACGGGAAATCCTTCCGCGTTTTCAAAGTGAAGGATCCCGCCGAACTCGATTGGGCCTCGGTCGGTGCCGAAGTCGTCGTCGAATCCACCGGCATTTTCACCAAAGGCGAAGAAGCCCGCAAGCACATGCGTGGCCCGGTGAAGAAAGTAATCATTTCCGCGCCCGCCACCGATCCGGATTTCACCATCGTCCTCGGCGTGAACGACAAAGTCTACGATTCCTCGAAGCACCACGTCATTTCCAACGCCTCGTGCACCACCAACTGCCTCGCGCCCGTAGCAAAAGTGATTCAGGATACCTTCGGCATAACCGTAGGCACGATGACCACCATCCATTCCTATACCAACGATCAAAAGCTGCTCGATCTGCCGCACAAGGATCTGCGCCGCGCTAGAGCCGCTGCGCTTTCGATGATCCCCACTTCCACCGGCGCAGCCAAAGCGCTGCAGTTGGTGATCCCCGAGCTGAAGGGCAAACTCGATGGCTACGCCATGCGCGTGCCGACCCCCAACGTCAGCGTCGTCGATCTCACGGTCATCACCGATCGCCCTGTTACCGCGGAAGCCGCGAATGCCGCGCTGAAACGCGCCGCGGAAGGCCCCATGAAGGGAATTTTGGCCTACACCGACGAACAGCTCGTATCGATCGACTTTCGCGGCAATCCGAATTCGTCCATCGTCGATGCCGGCTATACGCGCGTTGTGGGAACAAATTGCCTGCAGCTGCTCTCGTGGTACGACAACGAGTGGGGCTACAGCTGCCGCTGCCGCGACCTTATCAAGTTCCTAGCAGCCAAGCTGTAAGGTTTCCCGGTTCGTAGGGGCGGGCCTTAAGTCCTGCCCGCCGTTCGGCCCAGTAACGTCATCGCTGCCGGCACTTCAACGCCGCGTAGCCTCCAATTGTTCGATGGTCTGGTTTGTCAGGGCACGGTTTTCAACCGTGCCGAAACGACCGCAACTTAAATCGGCTTTAGCCGCTGAGGATTTGATTATCCACTTCGAACGAAATCCAGCCAGCCAAATGAGATGACCCAATGACCAAGCTCTCCATCCGTGATCTCGGTATGTCCGGCAAGCGCGTCTTCATCCGCGTAGATTTCAACGTCCCGTTAGAAGGCGGCAAAGTTGCCGAAGACACGCGCATCCGCGAGACAATTCCAACCCTCAAATTCGCGATGGAACGCGGAGCCCGGCTAGTCCTCGCCTCGCACCTGGGCCGACCCAAAGGCAAGCCCGATCCCAAATACAGCCTAAAGCCGGTAGCCGCGCGCCTCTCCGAATTGCTATCCAAGCCAGTAGATTTCGCCAATGATTGCATTGGCCCGGAAGCAGAATCGAAAAGCCGCGCGCTAGCCGACGGCGGCGTCCTGCTACTCGAAAATGTCCGCTACCACCCCGAAGAAGAAGCTAACGACGAGAATTTCTCCCGCCAGCTAGCGGCCCTCTGCGACCAGCTCTTCGTCTGCGACGCCTTCGGCAGCGCCCATCGCGCACACGCCTCAGTCGTCGGCATAACAAAATTCGTAAAACAAGCCGCCGCAGGCCTGCTGATGGAAAAAGAGCTAGCCTATCTCGGCAAGGCCATCTCCAATCCCGAAAGGCCGTTCATTGCCGTCCTCGGCGGCGCCAAAGTCTCCGACAAAATCGAAGTCGTCCAAAATCTGATGAAGCTAGCCGACGGCATGTTAATCGGCGGCGCCATGGCCTACACGTTCCTAAAATCTCAAGGCCTGCCAGTAGGCAAGTCGCTAGTCGAAGACGACAAGCTCGATCTGGCAAAAAGCCTGCTTGAGCAAGCCCGCACCAGGAATTTCCGCCTGCGCCTCCCCATTGATCACGTAGTCGCGCAATCGCCCAATTCCACGGAGACGAAAACTATAGACATCGCGCAGACTCCGGAAGGCTGGATGGGCCTAGATATCGGCCCGAAAACCATCGAACTCTACCGTCGCGATCTAGCCAACGCGCGCATGATCGTCTGGAACGGCCCCCTAGGCATGTTCGAAAAGCCAGCCTTCGCCGCCGGCACGCTAGCCATAGCCAAAGCCGTAGCCGCCGCAACGCAAGCCGGTGCCACATCCATTGTAGGTGGCGGCGATTCCGTAGCCGCGATAGAAGAAGCCGGCGTAGCCGATAAAATCTCGCACATCTCCACCGGTGGAGGCGCCTCGCTGGAATTCCTAGCCGGTCGAGCATTGCCAGGCGTAGAAGCGCTAACAAACAAATCGTAGCGGCAGGCTTCGGCCGGCCCGGTCTTGCAGTTCGTAGGGGCGGGCCGTAACTCCCGCCCGCTTTTCGGTGCTCTTACTTCGGTTCGCTCGTGTACCATTGATCTCCGAGGTGCCCATGCGCCGCCCAGTAATCGCCGGCAATTGGAAGATGTTCAAAACACAGGCGGAGACCCGCGCCTTCATCGAAAAGCTCCGCCCTCTAGTAGCCAACTCGCATCACTGCGACATCGTAGTAGCCCCGCCATTCACCTCTCTCCACGCCGCGGTAGAAGCCGCCCGGGGTTCGCTAATCTCCATTGCCGCCCAAGACGCCTACTGGGAAAAAGAAGGCGCGTACACTGGCGAAGTCTCCATGCCCATGCTCGTCGAAGTTGGCTGCAACGGCGTGATCATCGGCCATTCCGAACGCCGCCAGCACTTCCACGAAACCAACGAATCGGTAGCCAAGAAAATCCGCGCCTCCCTCGACTACAATCTCCGCCCCATCGTCTGCGTAGGCGAATCCCTCGCCGAACGCGAAGGCAATCTCACCCATGCCGTCCTCGAAACGCAATTCGAAGGCGCTTTCGCCGCGTTGACCGCCGATGACTTCTCGCGTATCCTTTTGGCTTACGAGCCGGTTTGGGCCATAGGCACGGGGCGCACAGCAACACCGGAAATCGCCTCCGACGCCCATCGCTACCTAAGGGAACTAGCGCAAAAGCGTTTCTCCACGCAGAAAGCCTCCGGTCTTCGCATCCTATACGGCGGCAGCGTCAAGCCCGATAACATCAAGGGTCTGATGGCGCAAGTGGAGATCGATGGAGCGCTAGTAGGCGGCGCCAGCCTAGACGCGCAATCCTTTGCGTCAATCGTGAACTTCTAGGCGTGATTTTGTAGGGCGTTTGTGGGGGAACGGGTTCACCACGCCCCCAGTGTGGCCTTGGGAAGCAAGAGCAGCAATCAAAGCACAGGAGCAAGTAATGCCAATCGAAGTTAAATGGGCGATTTCATTCGCAGTAGCCGCTGGCCTGATTTACGCAGGCTGGAAATACACCCCAGTCCTGGTCACCCTGCACATCCTGGTTTGCTTTCCCTCCTCGTCCTGGTGATCATGCTGCAAAGCGGCAACGCGGCCGACCTAGCCGGCGCTTTCGGTGGGGCAGGCAGTCAAACCGCGTTCGGTCCGCGCGGCGCCGCCACATTCCTGTCCAAAGCCACCACCTGGTGCGCCATAGTTTTCATGCTCACGTCGCTAACGCTCTCCATCAAGCGCACGCCCACGGAAGTCTCCACAGGCGCAGCTCGACTCCTCGAGCAAACCACAAAAACCGCCCCGGCAAAGCCAGCAACGCCTCGCGACAACGCCCCGGCGCAGACGCCTCCTCAGAAATAGCCGCGTCTGCTACAATTCAGCTCGCACCTCTCCACGCGGAAGTGGCGGAACTGTAATATGCACCATCTTGAGGGGGTGGCGCCGCAAGGCGTGTGGGTTCGAATCCCACCTTC
>CAVVLE010000040.1:0-22961 GCA_963748865.1 uncultured Acidobacteriota bacterium
ATCGGGACAAACAACTCGCATTTATTAACTCATCTTAATGCGCGAACGTGGACAGCGCACTGGACTTCCGCGTTGCTGTTTCAGGTTTGCCAATCCCGCGCGAATTTACAGCCCCTTATCGTCGACACTGATAAGGTAAGTATCTCGAATCTTTCTGCCGCAACGCTACCGCGATAAGCATCAGTGCCAGTATCGTTCTTCATTCTTGCCAGCCTTCCGAGAGCGCGTAGCTTTCTGTTCCTACCCGGCGCAGTACACGGTCACGAGCGCGGCAATCTCGGGGACATCAAGCGATCCCGCTTCGCAGCCCTGAAAATCCTCGCGGAACGGATCAATGGCACGCCGCTGCCGACCCGCTTCGCCACTGTATTCCTCATGCTCGCTTCCGTGCCATCACGGGATCCTCAGCGCCGCCCTTGCGTGTGGTGCTTTTGAACGATCTTCATTTTGTCGTAAGCGTTCCCTCAAGCGGCCGTAGGAGCGCCGCGGACAAGCCTGGAGTCGTGAACGACTCGTTGACTTGCCCATTAGCCGGGGCCTAACATGCCCCCTAACGCTGGCCTCCCAACCATGATCGGCAAGGTCATCTCCCACTACCGAGTCATCGAGAAAATTGGCGCGGGCGGCATGGGTGAGGTTTATCGCGCTCACGACGAACAACTCGACCGCGACGTCGCGCTGAAAATCCTTCCAGCAGGATTGCTGGAGGACGAGGCGGCCCGCAAGAATTTCCGCAAGGAAGCGTTGGCACTCGCCAAACTGAATCATCCCAATATCGAGACGGTTCATGAGTTTGGCTCGCAGAACGGCGTGGACTTCCTGGCGATGGAGCTGATCGCCGGAAATTCGCTGAAACAAAAGATACATGAAGGGCCGCTACTCGAAGCCGAGACCGTTCGGTTGGGCCTGCAGCTCGCAGAAGGCTTGGCGGCCGCACACGAACAGGGCGTAGTTCATCGCGACCTCAAGCCTGCCAACTTGATGGTCACCCCCGCCGGCCGCCTGAAAATTCTCGATTTCGGCTTGGCCAAGCTGATCCACCACGACATGCCCACCGACATCACCCGCAGCATCACCATGGAGAGCGGCACAATTTCGGGCACTGTCCCGTACATGTCGCCGGAACAATTGCGTGGATTCGATGTTGACCCGCGCACGGACATCTACGCCGCCGGCGCTGTGCTCTACGAATTGGCCACTGGCTGCCGTCCTTTCCCGCAATCCCAAAGCGCGGAATTGATGGGCGCGATTCTGCATCAGCCCCCAGTGCCGCCAAGCTCGATAAACTCACGCATCACGCCGGGCTTTGAGAACGTGATTTTGAAGGCGCTGCAAAAAGAACCATCGCAGCGATATCAGTCGGCGCGCGAGCTACTGGTTGCTCTGCAAGGACTCTCCTACAACGCCGCCGCGTCCACCGGCGAGCCTCGTCCAACTCTGGCAAACTCCACAGTGAGCCGCGCTCGTTGGCTGTTGATTGCATCCGCTGCGGTCGTGCTTGTGGCACTGGCAGCGGGCGCGTACTTCTACTTTCATCGCGCGCCGGCGCTGACGGAGAAAGACTCCATCGTCCTTGGAGATTTCACGAATACCACCGGCGATGCGATTTTCGACGACACGCTGAAAACGGCCCTCAACGTCTCCCTGCGGCAATCTCCTTTCTTGAATGTGCTCTCCGACAGCGAAGTCGCGAAAAATTTGCAACTGATGGCCCGTCCGGCCGACACGAAGCTTACGCCCGAAGTGGCCCGCGAGCTTTGCCAGCGGGCAGGCAGCAAAGCCTACCTCGCGGGATCGATTGGCAGCCTGGGCAGTGCATACGTTCTGGAGTTGAGGGCGGTGAATTGCCAGAGCGGAGACACGCTGGCGCAGGAGCAGGTAACGGCGGCGTCCAAGGAGAAGGTGTTGGACGCGCTGGGCGAGGCAGCATCGAAGCTGCGGAGAGCACTGGGCGAGTCGCTGGCTACAGTGCAGAAGTTAGATGTTCCGCTCTACCAGGCCACTACCTCTTCGCTCGAAGCGCTGCAAGCGTACAGCCTTGGCGGAAAGGCGGCTAACGAAAAAGGCCCCGCTGCAGAGCTGCCTTTCAATCTACGCGCCATCGAGCTTGATCCGAATTTTGCCATGGGCTACTTGGCAGTGGGCAACGACTACTCTAGTCTCAGCGAGCTCGGACGGGCTAGTGAGTACTACAGCAAGGCATTCCAGTTGCGGGAACATGCCAGCGAGCGAGAAAAACTGTGGATCGCCGCCGCCTACTATCGAAATGTAACCGGAGAACTGGATAAAGCGGCTCAGACGTTTCAGGAGGAGATTGAGAGCTACCCGCGGGTACAAGTAGCGTATGGCAATTTGGGCGTCGTGTACTGCGAACAGGGGCAATATGAAAAAGCAGCGGAGATTACGAGACAAGGGTTGGAGCTTGCACCGGGTGAAGCAGCTCCATACGGCAACCTCGTTAACTTCACAATTGCCCTGCAGCGCTTCGACGAGGCGCGGCGGAGCATTCACGAGGCGCAGGCGAGAAAAGTGGATAGTGTCGTACTTCACAACGCTCTCTATGCTCTGGCCTTTCTCGGGCCGGATTCCGCTGCGATGTCGGAACAGCAGCAGTGGTATGCGGGCAAGCCCGAAGAGAACATGGGGCTGGCGCTCGCATCCGACACGGAGGCGTATGCGGGGCACGTTGGCAAAGCGCGGGAACTGACCAAGCGAGCTGTGGATTCCGCCATCCGAGCGGACAGCAAGGAATCTGGCAGCATCTGGCAGGCAAATGCTGCTGTGCTACAAGCGGCTTACGGCTATCCTGTGGAAGCCCGGCAGTCAGCGGCAGAGGCTTTGAAGCTCGCTCCCACGAGTCAGGGCGTCGAGAGCGAAGCTGCTCTAGCGTTCGCTATGGCGGGCGATACAGCACGAGCCGAATCCCTAGCCAAAGAGTTAGAGAAACGTTTCCCCCTCGACGCGCAAATGCATTCGCTCTGGCTGCCAGCGATTCAGGCGCAGCTGGCGCTGGATAGAAAGAGCCCAACCGCAGCTCTAAGTGTCCCACAAGCTGCGTCCCCCCTGGAATTGGGACAAATTCTGTTCGTCGCTAATATTTCCTGCCTCTATCCGGTGTACGTTCGCGGAGAAGCGTACTTAGCCGCCGGACAGGGCAGTGCCGCCGCCGCCGAGTTTCAGAAGATTCTCGACCACAGCGGCATCGTCTGGAACTGCTGGACGGGAGCGCTGGCGCACCTGGGAGTGGCGCGCGCCAACGCTTTGCAGGCGAAAACCTCGCAAGGCGCGGACGCCGATGCCGCCCGCGCCCGGGCCTTCGCCGCCTACAAAGATTTCCTCACCCTCTGGAAAGACGCCGACCCCGACATCCCCATCCTGAAAGAAGCCAACGCGGAATACTTAAAGCTGCAATAGTTCCGAGGCAGTCCGGAACAGAAGACTTAGGGAGCCCTCGGGCTATCAGTGGACGGTCCGAGTTTTCATTGTCCGAATGGGCCATCCGCATTGGCAAGCGCGTAGGCCAGCACGGCTGTGACAGCTGAATCATCCTGCAAATCCTTCGAATCGATCTTGTCGAAAGTGTCTGCGGCCGTGTGGTGATAATTGAAATAGGCGCGACTGTCTACGAGCACGGTAAATCCGGCGATTCCGAGATCCTCGAGCTTTTCCGTGTCGCTGCCCACAGACTCGTATGAAATTTTGACTACATTCTGCCCCGCATCGGCCAGGATGTCCTTCAACGGAGCGAGCGCGTCGAGCGTTTGCCGATTTGCATGCGCGAAATAGCCGAGCGCGTGCCCTGGGCCATCGTCGTTCTCGATGGCCGCCACGTGATGGGGCAATTCCTTTTCATAGTCCTTCAGATACGTGGAGATTCCTCGCATGCCGTTTTCTTCGTTCATCCAGGCGATGAAGCGAATGGTTCGCTTGGGGCGCAGCTTCAGGCTCTGCAGGGACTGCGCGACTTGCATGGTCATGGCCACGCCGGCACCGTCGTCAATGGCGCCTGTGCCCAAGTCCCAGGAATCGAGATGGCCGGAAACGATGACCACTTGCTCTGGATGCTCGGTGCCCTTCAAATCGGCGATGACATTGAAGCTGGGCACATCGGGAAGCGTCTGCGGCGTGAGCGTGAGATGCAGGCGCACGCGGCCTTGCTTGGCCAGAGTGGAGATTAAGTCCGCGTCTTCGGCGGTTACGGCGCCGGCCGGGATGCGCGGAGCCTGCCCGTAGATTACCGAACCAGTGTGCGGGAGCCTGTAATCTGCGCCGCCGACGGAACGCACGATGGAGGCGACGGCGCCCATCTCGCTCGCGCGAATGGCCGACATGACCCGATAGCCAATGGCGTTGTCGTAGGCCTCGTCAGCAAATCCAGCCTTGGCCATGCGCTGGTCGAACTTGCGATTGAACAAAACAATCTTGCCGCTCACGGCGGATTTGTCGAGCGCCGCAAGTTGATCGAAGTTTTCTACGGCGACTACGTCCGCGGTCATTCCTTCCGGCGGAGTCGCGATGCTGCCGCCCAGCGCGGTGACAATAATCTTCTGCGTGACGTTCGGCACGCTGCCGGGAAATTCAACCAGTTCCGCGGTCTCGATTCCGCGAACCCAGTGCGGCACTTGCGCCGGCTCCAGATGCACGTCAAATCCCATGCGCCGCAATTCGCCGCTGACGTACTTCACAGCTTCTTCGGCCTGTGGCGAACCGCTTAGCCGCGGCCCGACGTTATTGCAAAGATGGCCCAGCAGTTCGTAGGCGTAATTGCTGCTGCGCGCCGCCTCGTGCAACTGCTTCAGCTCAGCAATCAATTGAGGAGAAAACGGCTTCGGGCCTTCGCCGGACTGCGCAAAAACAGACATGGCCGCTGCGAAGCACAGCAAAACTCCCGATACGCTCAGGAATGAACGGATTTTCACGACGAGACCCCCATCGCCCGTTGTAATTACAATACACGGGAATAGTTGGAACCCCTATCATACGAACGCAGGCCCGACCGCAAAAGCGAATTGTCGGCACAACCGCGAGCGCGCGAGGTTGCGCGCCCGGAAATCAGAATCGCCTCGAAAGCAGCAGACGTCCGGCGGGCACGGCGGCGGAATGACAGGAAATTGGGAGAATCGCCCGAGCGACGCTCCGGCGATTTTCGCTCGCTCGAAGCGGGCGATAGCGAAGTTACATTGACATACCGTAACGGCCGTGGTACACACAGGCGGCCTCGGGAAGCACACTTGTGCGACCCAGCAAACAGTTGTGAGGATATCGCCACTTGATCGAGTTTTTCTTCGATACCGCCAGTCGCTACCCAGCCCACGAACAAATCAAAGAGCGCGTGCGTATGGCCCTGGCGTTCGGCGAACTGCAGCCCGGCGATACCTTGCCCTCCATTCGCGAACTGGGCGCGGAGTTGAACATCGGTCCGGCGATCGTACGGCGCGCCTACGAGGAACTTGCCCGCGCCGGCATTCTGACTATCAGCCGCAGCCGCCGTGTGATCGTCAACCGCGATTTGCAATACGGCGAAGACCACGAAGGTCCGCGCGCCGAAGTCCGCAAACTCGCCGACGTGGTCCAAAAGCAGGTCCTCAAGCTAGGAATTCATCCGCACAGCTTCGCTCTCTACCTGCAACACCGCCTGCGCCAAGCGAAAAGCAGCGACAACTTGATCGTGTTCGGCGAGTGCAATCGCGTGCAGGCCAGACAATTCGCGGCCGATATTTCGCAAGCCTGGGGCGTGCCTGTGCGCGGCATGGATTTCGACACGCTACGGCGCCTCTCGCAAAAGGAAGCCCGTGGCATCCGCTATCTCTGCACTGTTCCGTTTCACTATGAGGAAGCCTGCCGGATCGCCCGCAAACACAAACTGAAAGTTGTAAGTGTGTCGGTGCACTGGGACCGCAAAGTGCTCGATCGTATCGCCGGACTTCCGCCGGGCAGTCGCATCGCGTTGGTATTCAAAAAACGCGATCTCGAGGAATACGGCCGCTTGTTCGTCCGCCAGATTGAGAGCTTGTTTCCGAATGCCGGGCTTCATTTCGGCGCGCTCGTGCTGGAGGAAATCGAACCGCTTCAGGAATGGCTGAAGCGCGAAGAGTGGCAACTTCTTTTTTTCAGCAATCGAATCTGGGATGAATTGCCGGAAAGCGTGCGTGCGCGGCCGGATGTCGAGACGCCCACGCTGCGCGCCGACCCGATTTCTCTCGAAAAGGCGCGTCTGGAAGTCGGCATTCTCTCGTAAGCGTCGCGCTTTACCGAAGCCAAGGAGGAAGTATTGAGTATCCGCGTCGCCACCGACGTGGGCGGAACTTTCACAGACCTCGTTGGCTACAATGAGAAAACCGGCGAGATCATCGTCGCCAAAGAGTCCACCACGCCGGACGACTATTCGCGCGGCGTCCTGGCGGCGCTGGGGAAATCGCGCCTGCCTCCCGCGCGCATAAAACAGTACTTCGCCAACGGCTCGACCATCGTCATCAACGCCCTTACCGAGCGCAAGGGCGTTCGCACGGCGCTATTCACCACTCGCGGCTTCCGCGATGTGTTGGAGATTCAACGTTCCAATCGCCCGGACATTTATAATTTCAGTTACGCCAAGCCCCGCCCGTTCATTTCCCGCGAATTCAGCTTCGAAGTGCGCGAGCGCCTCGCGGCCGATGGAGAGGTGCTCGAAGAATTGCAGCTCGAGGCGTTGCCCGAACTGATTCGACGTTGCCTCGAAAAGAAAGTGGAGGCGATTGCCGTCTGCTTTTTCAACGCCTACGCGAACGGCGCACACGAACGCAAATGTGCCGAATGGATTCGCAAGCACGCCCCGGAATTTTTGGTTTGCTGCTCGCACGAGCTGACCCAGGAGTATCGCGAATACGAGCGCACCAACACCACGGTACTGAACGCCTACGTTCAGCCGGTTGTCGCGCGCTATCTCGAAAACTTGGACGAAGGGCTACGCAAACTCGGCGTTTCCGGGCAGCGCTACGCGATGGCTTCAAACGGCGGCGTGATGAGCTTTTCCGAAGCCAAGCGCGCGCCGGTGCACGTCGTCGAATCGGGCCCGGTGGCAGGAGCCATTGGCGCTCGAGCCATCGGAGCATTCATTGGCGAAGAGAATCTCTTGACGCTGGACGTCGGGGGAACAACGGCCAAGACGACGCTGATCCACCGGGGCCAGCTGCGCATCAACACTGACTACTTTATTGAGAAAACGCCGTTCTTTGCAGGCTACCCAATGAAAGTCCCTTCGCTCGACATCGTCGAAATCGGTGCGGGTGGCGGCAGCATCTTCAACGAGGACGAAACGGGAGCGCTGCGCGTTGGCCCGGTCAGCGCCGGAGCCGTCCCCGGACCCGCGAGCTACAATCGCGGCGGAACGAAGCCCACGGTTACCGACGCCTTCCTGCTGTCCGGCATTTTGAATCCAAATTATTTCTTGGGTGGCGAAATCGCCTTGGCAAAGGAGCCGGCGCTCGCAGCGTTTGGCGCGGAGTCGCGGCGCCTGGGGATACCGGTCGGGAAATTGGCGTACGGGGTGGTGCGGCTGGCGAATTCGCAAATCGTGAACGCGCTGAAGCTGGTTTCCGTGAAGCGCGGCTACGATCCTCGCGATTTCACGCTCGTTGCGTTCGGTGGCGGCGGGCCGCTGCATGCCTCCAGCGTCGCACGGCAGCTCGGCATTTTGAAGGTGCTGATTCCTCCGTTGCCGGGGGTTTTCTCCGCCTGGGGAATGTTGTTGGCCGATTTACGGCGGGACTACTTGCGGACGCAGCTGATGCGCGTTGATGACGAATGCCGTCAGCGGTTGCAAAAAGCATTTGGCGAATTGGAAGACCAGGCGCGTAAAGCCTTTTCGAGTGAAGGCGCGGATTCCCGGCTGCGCATCGAACGTTATGTTGACGCTCGCTATCAGGGCCAGGAGCACAGCGTCAAAGTGCCGTTGCGTCCCGGGAGTTTCGATGCTCGAACCATTTCAGATCTCCGGCGAGGTTTCGAGGAATTGCATAAACGCTCTTACGAATTTACACTGACGGACCCGCTGGAGATTGTCACCTGCCACCTGGTGGCGTTTGCGAAACTTCCCAAGCCTCGACTCAAGGCCCTGCGAGCAAAGAAATGCGCGCGGCCCAGGGTGAAGGAAATGCGAGTTATGCATTTGGAGGGGGCCTCCGGGCGCGTAGCCGTGTTTGAGCGCGGCAGCTTGCTGCCGGGTACGCGGCTGAGGGGGCCGGCAGTAATTGAAGAACCGACTGCGACAACGGTGGTGAATCCCGGTGACCGTTTGCAGGTTGACGAATACGGGAATCTGCTTCTGCAAATCCGCGCGTGACGCAGGGCTTTCAGGTCACGCTGATTTCTTGCGCTTGCCGGTTCCACTTTGCATTCGAGCGCGGAGCGCAGCTGTAGTGCCTACGTCCACTTCCAAAGATTGCTTGTCGATGACTACTCCGTAGGTCGCCTGCGCCTGCTCGAGGGTCAGCAATTCATTCCGGACATCCGCCTGAACCGCCGCCGGATCGCGCTCGATGGCGGGGCCGAATCCGCCGCCGCCACCCGTCGCAAGCCGCACCACGTCTCCCTTCTGCAATTTTCGCGCGGCGATTTTGCCGCGCCATTCGGGCGGTTTTCCCTCAGAAATCACCGCGGCACGATTGCAGCTTCCTTTATCTCCTCCGAGCAGGCCCCAGGGGGCGAATTTGGCGCGGCCGAATGAGGCCGTGAAGCTGGCCTCGCGGCTTAATACGCGATAATCCTTCACCACTCCGAAACCGCCTCGGTGCTTTCCCGCTCCCGTGCTTGCCTCCGTGTTCAGCGCGTACTGCTCGACGCGAATGGGATATCGCGCTTCGATCACCTCGTTCGACATATTCAGCGTCTCGCCGTCACCGAGACAGAATTGCCCGCTGGGGCCATCGTGCGCCGCCGTTGCGCCCCATCCGCCGGCTTGCGGCTCGACGAGGGCGTAGGATTGCTTGAGTCGTTCGTCGTAGCCGCCCAGGATAGTTCCGCAGACGCTCAGAAAATGTCCCGCCGGCACGCGTCCGGGAATGTGCGGGGCCAGCGCCTTCATCATCAAATCCCCGACGTAAGAATCTGTCTCCCAGTAAGTTGATATCGGCGCAGGAGGCAGCGCGTGAAAAATGCTCCCCGGCTCGGTCAGGAGTTCGAGGACTTCGAAATTTCCTTCGTTGGCGGGAGCGTGCGGCGAAGTGATGGCCTTGAATGTAGCCTTGGCGGTGCAGAGCGATGCCGGAAAAGGAGCATTGATCGAGCCGCTGACTTGCGGGCTGGAGCCGCGCAGATCGACCACGAACCGCTGCGGCGAGATGGTCACCTTCACCTGAACGCGAATCGGCTCATCATGGATTCCGTCATCGTCGATGAATTCTTCGGCTTCGAAGATTCCGCGCGGCAGCAGCTTCAATGCCTCCCTGCTCACGCGCTCGCCCGAGGCAATAATCTTGCGAATGGCTTGTTTGATGGCCGCAATCCCGTATTTCGCGCACAATTCTTCGACGTGCCTCGCCGCCACGCGCAGCGAGGCCTCTTGTGAGTACATGTCCCCGATAGTCATCTCCGGGATGCGCACGTTGCAGCGAATCAGTTCGATCAGGTCGTGAGACGGCTCGCCGCGGCTGTACAGCTTGATCACCGGGAAAAACAGCCCTTCCTGATATATCTCCGTCGAATCGGACGTCCAACTGCCGAAGTGCATGCCGCCGACGTCGGACCAGTGTCCCTTGCTGACGGCAAACGCCATCAGTTCGGAGCGGGAGAAAATCGGGCGAATCAGGGTGACGTCATTAAGGTGCGTGCCATTCCCGTATGGATCGTTCGTGATGAATACGTCGCCGGCGTAGATGCGATTTCCGTACTTCGCCAGAGTTTGCTTCACCGCAAGATCGAGCGTGCCCAAAAAACCCGGCACTCCCGCGGCTTGCGCGATCAATTGTCCTTTGTCGTTGGTGATGCCGCAGGCATAGTCCAGCACTTCGTAAATCACCGGGCTCTTGCTGGTGCGCCCGAAGGCGTGAAACATTTCTTCGGCGGCCGAAATCAGTCCTTCTTGAATAATCTCCAGCGTAAAGATGTCGGCGTGTTTTTGCGCCATTTCGGGCTCCGAGTCAGAACTGCGCGATGTCAATGACTAGATCGCCGTAGAGGCCTACCATCACTATGTCTCCGGGACCCACTACCGTCGTGGCCGTAGGCTCCTCAATGATCGCCGGACCTGAAAGCTTATTCCCGCTACAGAGTTTCGAGCGATCATACACGGGCCACGGTGTTGCCGCTTTCAAATCGCGCCAGTAAACCTTGCGATGCCTCTTGATCGCGTAAGAACCGTCTTCACCGCCCGTGCGAATGGGCTGCATCTTCGGTTTTTCCACTCGTCCGATCGCCTGCACGCGGAAATGTACGATCTGCACTGGCTCGTCCGTGCGATGCCCGTAGGTGGCTTCGTGCAATTGGTGAAAGGTGGATTCCAATTGGTCGCGGCGTTCCTTGATGAAGGCGCCACGAAGAAGCGGGACGGTCACCGAGTGGCCTCCCTGGCCAAAGTAACGCATGTCCAGGCTGCGATACAGTTCGCGGTCCATCGCGGGTATGCCGTCGGCCACCAGAGCGCTTTCGCCCAGCTCTTCCAGACTCCGGAAAGTTGATTCGACGAGTTCGGCCGTGGCGTCTTTGAGATCGAGAACCAGAGTTCGCGAGTAATGGTGCACCAAATCGGACATCAACATTCCCATGGCCGAGAAATTTGCGGGCGCAACCGGAATCACGACTTTGCCGATATCGCAACGCCGCGCGAGATTGCAGCCGAAAAACGGGCCGGAGCCGCCGAAAGCCAGCAGCGCGAAGTCGCGAGGATCAAATCCCTTTTCGATCGTGATTTCGCGAATCGCGCCGGCCATTTTTGTCTCGGCGATGGCGAAGATGCCGCTGGCCGCTTGGGCCACGTCGAGCTGTAATGGCCGCGCAATTTGTGAATCGATTGCCGAGCGAGCTGCTTCGTAATCCAGCCGGATTTCGCCGCCGAGAAAATAGCCGGGATCGAGCACGCCGAGACACAACGCTGCATCCGTCACCGTCGGGCGATCGCCGCCACGTTTGTAGCAGATCGGGCCGGGATTCGAGCCGGCGCTTTCGGGGCCCACTTGCAACGCACCGCCGGCATCGAGGGAAGCAATGCTCCCGCCGCCTGCTCCGATGGATCGAATGTCCAGAATGGGAAGCAGCAGCTTGTAGCCTTCAATCATCGTTTCCGATGTAATGCGCGGCTGACCATTCACTACCAGCGAAACGTCAAAGCTGGTGCCTCCGCCGTCGGCGGTAATCAAATTTGGCCGGCCCAGCAAGGAAGAGAGCCGGCTTGCTCCCAATACTCCGCCGGCCGGGCCGGACATCAGCGTGAAAATCGGCGTTTCACGCGCTTCGGCGTAGCTCATCGCTCCGCCGCTCGAGCGCAGTAACAAGAATCTGTCCTCGAATCCCTGGCTCTGCAAAGCTTTCTGCAAGCCGTCGAAATAGCCCTCCACAAGCGGCTGGATGTAGCTGTTCATCACCGCCGACATCGTGCGTTCGTACTCATAGTATTCGCGAAGAATTTTGTGCGAGAGCGAGACGTAGAGTTCCGGTGCTTCTTTCGCGAGAATCTCGCCGATCATTTCCTCGTGCGATGGATTCGCATAAGAGTGCAGCAGGCAAACAGCCACGGCTTGCACCTTGTTGCGTCGGAAAGTCTCGATAGCCGCTCGCACACCGTCGAAGTTTAGCGGGCGCAGGACGTTTCCGCGCGCGTCCATCCGCTCCTCGACTTCCAGACGCAGCTGCCGGGGAACCAGCGTTGGGGGTTTGTGGTAGAGGATGTCGTACATGTCGGGCCGGTCCATCCGCGCGATTTCCAGAACGTCGCGAAAGCCCTTGGTCGTGATCAAGCCGGTGCACGCACCCTTTTTTTGCAGCACCGCGTTGATTCCCAGCGTCGTGCCATGCACGAACAGGTTGGCATCCGGCAAAGGCAGCCGGTCTTTGCGAATGACGTCCAGGACTCCCTGGCTGGCCTCAACGGTGGTGAGGGCCTTGTTCGTGCGGATCTCGCCGCTGCGCAGATCCCAACTGATCAGGTCGGTGAACGTGCCGCCGACGTCTACTGCGAACCGGACTTGTTTCTCGGTGTTGGTCATGGGAAGTCGAACGCCGCTTCCGATCTACTGGCGCAACAATCGCATCTTGGCGCGTAAAGCCGCCGTGGCCCGCGCATCCACGCTGAGACTACCGTCGGCACTGACGGCGTCGGAAACTACGACGCCATAGTCCCTCTCGGCAGCGTTGCGGCTGACGTACCCGGCAATGACATCGCTCAAGACGGCCCCCGGATCGCGCGCCAACGCATCGCCCCATCCAGACCCGCCCCCGCTGCGGATCAATACCCGGTCGCCGGGCTGGAGCTCGGTTTTGTGTTTTCCTCGGCTCAACTGCCTGGGCGTGCCAGGAAAATAGACGATCTCGTTCAGCAGACCCATCTTGCCTCCATCAATGCCGCCGGCTACGGCCGCTTCGGTTCGTTCTGCAATCGATATCGCGGTCGTCGCTCCGAGCGCGTGGTACTCCTTGATGACGCCCACGCCCCCGCGAAACATCCCCGCGCCGCCCGAATCTTCGCGGAGCTCATAGCGTTCCACCAGCAGGGGCACTCGCCATTCCTCGACTTCGTTGGGGATGTTGCAGCAGCCAGATTCGCAGTGGTGCAAGAGTGCGTTTTCGCCGTCTTGATATGAAGTGGCGCCCATGCCGACCGCTTCTACCCCGCCGCCATAGTCGCCTCGGCCCGTCTCGTAGTCGAAATACACCATCAGGAAGTCGCAGCAATCGCCGCCGGAATGGGCCGGAACCCGCGACGGAATGGCCTTTGCGAGCGCCATCGGGATCAGATCGAATAAACGTTGCTCAGGCCAGGCGTAGAGGAAGCAAGCCGCAGGCGGCTGGGGATTGAAGATGGAGCCCACAGGCGCAATCACTTTGAGCGGCTTGAAATGACCTTCATTTGCTGGAAGTAGGGGAGTTGTAAGGGATTTAAGGGCGTACCGGCATGCCGACATGGTCCCCGGGAATGGCGAATTGATCGGGCCGCGCTGTTGCGGCGCGGAGCCGGAGAGATCGACGATGAAGTCGCTGCCGTGAACCGTCACGCGCGCCGAGAGCTTTACCGGCTCAGGATCCACGCCATTGTTATCCATCCAATCCACGATGTCCCAAGTCCCATCGGGGATAGCTTCGATGGCGGCTCGAGAGATCTTCTCGCCGTGGCTGATCATTTCCCGAACGGCGTTGCGGAAAGCCTCTTTCCCGTAACGCTTTACGAGCGCTTCGACGCGCTGCCCGCCAGCCCGCAGAGCCGAGGCGCCGGCCAGAAAATTCGTAGCCGTTGTGTTGGGAATACGAGAATTAGCCTTAATCAGGCGGACGATCTGTTCTTGCAACTCGCCCTTCCGGAATAAGAACAGGGCAGGCATCATCAGCCCTTCCTGGAACATATCCGTCGAGGTCGTTGGATAAGGGTCGATAGCGCCCAAATCGCCCATGTGCGCCTTAAGTGCCGTATAAGCGACAATTTCATCGCCGACGAAGACCGGCGCCACCAAAGCCGCGTCGATGGGCTGGCTGCCGATGTCGAAGGAAACGGTCGTGGTAATCACATCACCCGGCGCCAAGTTCGTCAGCCCGACCTGATCGATACAGGACTGCACGCAGTAATTCAAGGTCCCGGAGAACAAGGGAATGCCCGGAACATCGGCAATGAGGTTCAACTCATGGTCATAAATGGAGATACCGAAATCATTGAGTTCGTAAAGCACCGCCAGGGTAGTAGTGCGCTTGAAGCACCGCTTCATTTCTTCGGCGGCGGAGACTAGTTCATACCGCACCACTTCTGTCGTAATTGGGTCACTAAGCGTTACGCGATTTGGAGCTGCCATCGCTGCCTTTGCGGTTCCGCGGCCGGGATGAATCTGCTGGCGATCCCGCTAAAAATGAATCGGTCCGATACAAACTTACGATTGGACGGCCAAGCGCCAGGGCGCTACCGTTTTGGCGCCAATGAGGAGAAGCGCCGGACGACTGCCAGCCGGGCGCGGCGCAAGACGTCGGAAGCGCTGGCGTCGCGAAACTTGTGCTTCTTCTCACACAAGTGTGCCTGGTGTCAAACAAAATCCCTTGACATCATCTACAGAAAAGCATAAACACTTCGGCGCATGGGGCAGAATTGCCCTCATTGGGGGTAGTGTCCATTCCTCTGGAGGTCGCTGTGAACATGCGTGACGTTGGCGATATTGGTGTCGCACGCCGTTCGTTCGGCGGGAAACTTCGCGCTCCGGGCCTATTGGCCTTGCTGCTTTTAACCGCAGCATTGACGACGAGCGCGCAAACCTTTACGAGCGTGAGCGGATCGGTGCTGGACCAGACCGGAGCGGCGGTTCCCGGAGCTCACGTGACGCTCTCGAACGAGGGAACAGGCGCACAGCGAACCACGGACGGCGGCGCGGACGGGACTTACGAGTTTTCGCAGGTTCCCCCGGGAGAATACAAGCTGACGGTTGAGGCGAAGGGATTCAAGCAAGCGATTCGCGAGCACGTAGTGGTACTGGTGGCCACCCCAACGAAAGTTGACGTCAAACTGCAAATCGGTGAAATGGGCCAGTCGGTGATCGTGGCGGCCGATGTGGTGACGGTGAATACGCAGGACGCGAGCATAGGATCGGCCTTCAAGGAAGACCAGATCACCCAATTACCCTTCGCGGCGCGCAACCCCGTTAACTTGTTGACGCTTCAGCCCGGTGTGGTTTTCACCGGGCAGTCGGACACGGACCTGCTGTCGATGGGATCGACGCAAAATTTGGATCCGCGCGAGGGCGTGGTGAACGGGGTACGCGGAAACCAGAGCTACGTATCGCTGGATGGTATCGAGTCGAACGACTATCAGAATCAATCCGCGTTTACCAGCGCTATCCCCATTACCCTCGATGCGCTGCAGGAGTTCCGCGTAATCACCACGAACGCGACGGCATCCAGCGGCGCCGCTGGCGGGGCGCAGGTGGAAATGGTCACCAAGTCGGGGACAAACAAGTTTCATGGGAACGCGCGCTGGTTCAATCGCGACACGTTCCTGGCGGCAAATTCGTTTTTTAACAACGCCGAGGGTGTGGGCCGGGCGAAGCTGATCCGAAATATATACGGAGGATCGCTGGGGGGCCCGGTGTTGAAGGACCGGGTCTTTTTCTTCCTGGACTATGAAGGAAGAACTGATCGCAGTGCCACGCCGATAGCCAGGGAGATTCCTACCGACTCACTGAAGGCAGGAAACCTGATCTATCAAGTGGCGAATTCGGGCCCGGGAACGTTTACGTGTCCCAACGGCGCCGGAGCAAATTGTGAGGAATTGACGCCCACACAAATCGCGGCGTTGGATCCCGGATGTTCGATGGCCGGCTCGGCAGGTTGCGGTGTGAATCCAGCGATGCTGACATTAATGGGGCTTTATCCGAAAGCCAATGCTGCGAGCCTGGGATTAGATGGTGGTCTGAACTACGCGCAATTTCTGTTCAATGCCCCGACAAACACAGACAACAACATCTATACTGCGCGTCTGGACTTCAAGTTGACGCAGGATGGCAAACACACGATTTTCTGGCGCGGAGATCTGGCCGGAATCAAGACAGACATAACTCCCGCGGAGTTTCCTGGACTGCCGCCCAATAACCAATTCCTGAACAACAGCCGCGGGTCGGCACTCAGCTATACCGGGCTTTTGAGTCCGAACCTCGTCAACACTGCGGAATGGGGTTTCATACGCCAGGGCATTGAGGAAAGCGGCGGCACTTCGGACGCCGTCTCGGCCCAAAATTTTTCGGACCCGCTGAATTTTACGCGCGGTTTCGGCCGGACTGTTCCCACGGAGGAATTCAGAGACGACATTACGTGGACGCGGGGAGTGCATACGATTCAGGGCGGAGTGGATGTCCAGCTTCCCAGAAACCACTTTAATACCGCACAGAATTCCTATCCGATCTTCTTCCTTGGGGACTTCGGATTCTGTTCGAACGATTGCCGCGACCCCATCAACACGCTTGTGAGCAGCGGGCAGCAGGCGCCATCGAATGTCACCGCTTTTCTGAGTGCATTTATGGAGCTGACCGGATCAATGAGTTACGCGGAGGCCTCATTTATTGCTGACCCGAAGACCGGCCTGCTCACGCCGCCGAGCGGCACGCCGCTGAAACGGAACTATGCCGAAGACGACGTCGAGTGGTACGTGCAGGACAGCTGGCGATTGAAGCCCAATCTGACTTTCAATTATGGGATTCGCTATAGCTATTTCGGCGTGCCGTGGGAGCAGAATGGGTTCCAGACAATCCCGTCGATGAGTCTGAGCCAGTGGTTCGCAATCCGCGTGGCGGATATGAATCAAGGGATCCCGGCGGACTCCGGTCCACTGCTCTCATTCTCTCCGGGTGGAAAGGCAAATCACAAGCCTTCGTGGTACAGCCCCAGCACGAAAAACTTCGCGCCGCGCCTGGCACTGGCGTATTCGCCGGGTTATCACGACGGGATACTAGAGAAAATCTTCGGCGGACCGGGAAAGAGCTCCATTCGTGTGGGTTTTGGCATGTACTACGACCGCGTGGGCGGGGCGATCGCCACCGACGAGGCGATCAACGCAGGCGATCCCGGCCTGGTGAATAGTGAATTGACGCCGGTCGGACAGTTCAGCCTGGCCACGGCCCCGCGGTTCGGCGGGACGTGCACCGCATCTGCGGGTTGCTCGGGGCTCCCGAGTCTGCCTCAGTTCTTTCCGAACGCACCGAGCAGCGTATCGTTTCCGTTCACGCCGGATACGGGCATCGACAACTTCAACTTCGCGGTCAATTCGAAATTGAAGACGCCCTATTCCTACGCCATGGACCTCAGCTACGAGCGCGAGGTGGGCAAGGGATTCACGATCGAAGCGGCGTATGTCGGAGGTCTCGGGCACCGTCTGCTGTTGAAGAAGGATTACGGGCAATATTTGGGTGAATTCAAGGACCCCTCGTCGGGGCAGACGCTGTGGCAGGCCTACAACATGCTGGTAAAGCAGATGGGCAGCCTGAGCAACCAGACGCCCGCATCGGCGATTACGCCAATCGCGTGGATGACGGATTTGATGCCGAACATGCCGGCGTATGCGGCGAATTATCTTGGCAATCCCGCGGTCGCCTCCCTGACTCCGACGCAGGCGTTCTATTCGATCGTGCAGTCGTACGCTCCGGATTGGAGCGACGCGGTGCTGGCGATGGATGACCCGGCACCCGGCAACGGGAGCCCGTGGTCGCTGGCGCTCGATCCGCAGCGGAACGGACGCGTTTTGTTTGGGCCGCAATTCGACAGCCTCCCGTCCTGGACGTCAGAAGGCACGTCGAGCTTTCACAGCCTGCAGCTCTCGGTGCGCAAGAAGGCTGGTCCGCTGACCTTGGACGTGAACTACGTCTTCAGCAAGTCGATCGATGACGGATCGGCGGCCGAGAACGCGGACCTGTTTTTGAACGAAGGGCAAGTGAACGGACAGCTTCCGGATGCGTTCAACGTGCGTGCAGCACGTGCGGTTTCCGATTTCGATCTGAAGCATAATTTCAATGCGGACTGGGTTTACGAACTGCCATTTGGCCGAGGCCGGCGCTTTGGATCGGGAGTGTCGGGACCGCTCAATGCGCTGGTCGGCGGTTGGCAGTTCACCGGTGCACTGCGCTGGCATTCCGGTTTCCCACTGACGCCGCGCAACGGCTTCAACTACGCCACGAATGACTGGCAGCCCGGACCTGGATCGATAGTCGGGCCGCTCAGCTCCTCGTTAACCGCGAGCGATCCGAACGGCGTTCCCAACCTATTCAAGAATCCCGCGGCGGCCTATGCCGAAGTCGGATTTACATTGCCGGGTTCGCCCGGGAGCCGAAACGAGATATTCGGTCCCGCCTATTTCGATACGGATTTGGGCCTGGCGAAATCATTCGTGATGCCATGGAGCGAGAAGCAGACGCTGCAGTTGAGGATCGAAACGTTCAATACGTTCAACAACGTCAACTTCGGGAGTACCGCGGGGCAGTTCACGAGCCAGTTTCCGGGATCGCAGAGCCCGATTGATGAGTTCGATGTTTCGGCACCAGTCAGCACGTTTGGGAGGCTGTTTTCAACGGCAGGGCCGCTTGGCGGAGCGCGCGAAGTGCAGGTGGGGGTTCGCTACGATTTCTGAGTGAAGAACATTGGATTCGAGGTTCGATCGCTTGCGCGGAAGCGATGCAGGGGGCGCTATGAAACGTCGCGATTTCATGCAGGTCGTGTCCGGCAGCCTGGCGTGGTTGGGACTAGGCTCGCTGGCGAACGGGACGCTATTTGCGTTTCCAGGGCTGAAGGACGTTTCGCTTCATGCGCAGATTGGGCATATGTTCCCGCCACTTCGATTGGTTCATCGCCTCCGGGATAACGAACTATCGGAAATGGAGTATGTGACGGAGGGCGATCTGGGCTCGTTTCCGCTGTCCGGTTCAGGAGACGCGCGAACAATTTACGTTGGTTTGCGGATGAAAGAGTTCGATCCGAGTTCACATCACGGCAATTTGCAAGAAGGCGCGCGCGAAGAAGCGGCGCGGCGGATCAAGGCCTTTGTGCAAGAGCGATTCCGGTGGCGCACGGTGCACAGCATTTTCGATCAGAATCCGGCGTTTTGGTATCCGTACTTGGAGAAGAGTTCGGGTAGCCTGGTTTTTTGCCGGCTCGTTTTCCGGGACGCCGCGGCACCGCGGGCCTCGCTCTCCCAAGCCTAGGATGACAACTCTTTGGGCTGGCGGACATCAATAGAGCCATTCAGAAGTAGAGTGTCAGCTGATGAATGAGTTTGGAGGAGCGCGGAGATGCGAACCTTAAATAAGCAAAACCTGGAAGACATCGTAGTGGGCTGCTCATTCCTCGGGACGGGCGGGGGCGGAAGTATGCCGCACGGGATGAAGCGGATTTACGACGATCTCGAGGCGGGACTCGTTTTCAAACTGATGTCTCCGCAAGAGATGAACGATGACGACTATGCCGCCGCCCCGTACGGAGTGGGCTCAACGGCCCCTCCAACTGAGGCCGAGAAAGAGAAATACGCGAAGCTCCCACACATCAAGGAGGAGCCGACGGCAGTCGCTTTTCGACTGCTGGAAAAATACCTGAACAAGAAATTCGTGGCCACGATCGCGGGCGAAATTGGGCCCGGCAATACGCCCGCAGCCATGTCAGCGGCGGCGCACATCGGAATCGCACAGCTCGACGCGGACACGGTGGGCCGTGCGGCGCCGGAAATCGATCAGAATGTGGTGCTGGCGGCCGGGCTTACGATTACTCCTGCGGCGGGAGCCACCGCGTATGGCGATGAAATGATCCTGGCGAAGATCGCAGCCACCTCGCGCGAAGAGGATTTTTTCCGGGCGGCTTCAACGGTGAGCATGGGAATCGGCGTAACCGACACGCCGATTGCGGGACGAGATGCCAAACGGCAGGGCGTGCTAGTGCAGGGCTCGATCACCCATGCCGAGGAAGTGGGCAAAGCTTTCCGCATCGCCGTGGAAAACCATCGCGATCCCCTGCAGGCGGTGCTGGACGCGGGTAAAGGATACCGGCTGTTTGAAGGGACGATCGTTGATTACAGCTGGAAGGATGTGGGCGGCTATTTGGTGGGAGACGTCACGATTTCCGGCTCGGGCAAATATCAGGGCAGCACATTCAAGATCGCCTACAAGAATGAGAACCTCGTGTCGTGGCGCGACGGAAAATTCTCTGTGACTTGCCCGGACCTGATTACGATGGTGATGAAAGATTCCGCCAAAGCGGTATCGAATCCTGAATTCGAGAAAGGCAAGGAGACGGTGGTTATCGGATTTATTTCGCCGTCCAACTGGCGGACCAAGCTGGGGCTGGAGCTCTTCGGTCCTCGCCGATTTGGTTTCGACACGCCTTACGTCCCCATCGAGGAGATGCACTGGGACTAGCCTGGTGAAATTAGAAGAACACGGGATCGACGCCATTCCGAAGGCGGAACGGAACAAAAGTTGGCGCGATCTATTTATTATTCAGGGTGGGATTGCGTTCAGCTTTCCGACTCTGCTTATTGGTGGACTGCTCGCGCCGGGATTGAGTTGGTCGCAGGCGGTGTGGGCGAATGTACTTGGGAACGTGATTTTGGCCGCGCTCGTGGCGCTGGTCGGTTACTACGGAGTTGACTACGGAATTCCGACGGCTGTGGCCAGCCGTTTTTTTTTGGGCGAACCCACCGGGACCCGGTTGTGTTCTGCGCTGCTGCTGATGTCGCTGGTGGGCTGGTACGCGGTGATCACCGAGCTGGCCGGGCAGGCTTTGAGCGGCATCGTGAGGAACGCGACGGGATTTACGTCGCCCACGATGTTTATCATCCTCGTCGGAATCTTGAATTGCATTCCTGCGGTGCTGGGCTTCGAAAACATTCGGATTCTCAATCGCACCACAATTCCTGCGCTCGTTTTTTTGGCGTCGTGGATGCTCTATGCGATGTTTCGTGCACATTCGTTTCATTCGCTGGTGTCCTACCAGCCGACTCATGAATTCAGCTTTGGCACGGGGCTGGACTGGATCGTGGGCGGATTTATTGTCGGCACGTTCATTTCATCGGACTATTCGAGATATATCCGGAGCAGACGCGATAATTGGATTGGCAGCTTCTCGGGAGTGCTGCCGCCGGCGGTTTTTCTGGGAATTACCGGGGTGCTTGCAAGGGTAGCGACGTCCGATCCGAGTCCGGTGGCGGCAGTGGAAATTCTGGGATTGGGCATTCCGGGATTGCTGCTGACGATTTTATCGACTGTGCCGTCGAGCGAATCCTGTTTGTATTCTGCCGGGCTCGCGTTGACAAACGTGCTGCCGCGATATGCGCGCTGGAAAAACACTCTGGCGATGATGGCGCTCGGGACGGCGCTGGCTGTGTTTGGGATCACGCGGCATATGGGAGATTTCCTGAGCTCGTTGTCGTATGTGTTCGCTCCGCTTGTCGGTGTCTCTCTCTGTGATTATTTTGTCCTGCGTCGCGGGCGGCTGGATTTGCGGGAAGCGTACGAAACGAACCAAGGCCAAGATTCTCGCTGGTGGAGAGGTATTAATGTTCCCGCCTTTTTAGCTATAGCAGCGGGTATCGCGTTCGGTGCCGCGACTGCGAGAAAATTCCCGTCTTCCATCTCAAGTTTTCTGATCGGATCATGTGTCTATATGCTGCTCGCAAACACGATGAGCAGAGCCAAGGCGGCAGAGTTCAAAGCCTAAGAGGGCAGCAAGCACTGCGATTCCAGTCGCGAAGTGCTTAACGTTCAGCCGTACTTTAGGGAGGCACAGCTTTCCGGCCGCGACGAGCGCCAGTTCTTGGTCGTCAGCGCGTTCGGCTGAAAAGGGCACCAGTCTCGCTACGGGGAGATTGCGGTCCCGCATCACCACCTCTTCGCCGCCCTTGACCTTCTCACTCCATCTGGTAAACGCGTAATAAAAAGGCGTCCTTTTGAGCAGGTTTGATTGCTCACATCATCGCGGTCACTGGAGAAGTGGATTGGGTGGCGCAAACTTGCCGTGACCGGCGGCATTGCCTACGTGAATCACAAGTTTGAACGTTTTCCCACTACGAGAACCACTATTGTCAAGCCGTTTCAAAGCTGAACACGGAACGTTTATCCGTTCAAAGGCGTTCCGGAATCACGGCCGACAAATCACAAGCGTCTTGGGCCCTCCATGTGAGTATGGGGCGTCCCTTATACGCAATACAGGAGAGCATTATGAACCATCAACAGGAAGAGAGTCCGATTGAGGCTGCGCAAGGCTCCATCGGAGGGATACCACCAATCCAGACGGGTCAATCCCCAGCCGCGCCCCAAGCGGATGATAATGATGACGCTACCCGGAAAGCTGCGTCGCCGTCATCCAGCGGGCCGATTCCCGACGCTGGCAAGGCGCCGGTCTCACCGAAAAAGCTTGAAGCAAACCGGTTGAACGCCCAGAAATCCACAGGGCCACGAACGGAGGAGGGTAAGGCAAAAGCCGCCGCGAACAGCTACCGACACGGCTTCTTCGCGAAACATCTCTTCCTAAACGCCGAGCAATGGGCCAAAGACAAGGCTGACTACGAAACCGTGGCCGACGGCATCATAAAGCACTATCAGCCCGTAGGTTACATGGAAAACTTTTGGGCCGAGAAAATCGCCACCGAGGCGCTCCGCTTCGCGCGCCTCATTCATCGTGAACAAGAGGTGCTCGATTGGAGAGCACCCTTTGAGAACCGATCGCCAAACTGTATTCTACGCTATCAGGCGGCAATCAATCGGCAGTTGGTGCAGGCCATTGAAGAACTCGAGCGGCTTCAGGCCAAACGAAAGGTCGCATCAATCCCATTGGAGGCGCCTCGCCCCGCGGCCTCAGACGGCCAGACCGACGAGCAGCCGACGGGTTCGGTTGCCACGGTCGCCGAACCTAACGGTCACGGGTCAGAGGCATGCGGTTCCAACGCCGCGCCACGCGAAAGCTCGGGAACGAACCCACCGCTGGCCACGGCGGGTAATCCAAGCGCCGGCTCCGCTTTAGAACCCCCCAGCGGCGGTTCGCACGCTCAAGCCGATGACCAATTGAGCCCGGGTTCCGCGCAACAAGGTCTAAGTGCGGGAACGAACCCACGCCGTAGCCTCGCCGACGAGATCTCCAAAAAGATAGACAATGAAGACCTGGAGATACACTGAGCACTTTCCGACCCTACAGGCGCGTTCAGGCCGCAGTCCCTTCGCGGCTTCGCTGCGAAAATGCGGGAGCTAGACGTTTGCGCCGCTGCAGCGGGCAGCAACGCAGTTTTGCTATACTCGCGGCCCTCGCTGTTCCCCCCTTTCGCGGAGGAATACTTGCAG
>CAVVLE010000041.1:0-1172549 GCA_963748865.1 uncultured Acidobacteriota bacterium
ATTCGCGTTTCGGAGCGGTTTCCATTGCGGCAGCGTGGATAAACGACGAGGAATCTACTCTTTGCCTCCAAACTAAGAAAGAACAGATCCCTCGCTTCGCTTCGGGATGACAGCGTTAAGGTTTTTTCCGCAAGCTGTGAAATCGTGCCCTGACAAGACGGACTTTCAACCTCGGAGGATTGGCTGGGAGGCCTGGACTCGAACCAGGATAATCAGATCCAGAGTCTGATGTACTACCAATTGTACGACCTCCCAGCAGAGGCCGGAGACAAAAGCGGGCCGCAAGAGCGACCCGAAATCAGTTTAATGGGAGGGTTGAGGTTCGTCAACCGCGGTGCATTCGCGCTACAACTCGCGCGAAGGCCGCGGGGATCGACGCCGAGATCCTTCGCTGCGCTCAGGATGATAATCGGAGGATGTACGCAGCCCTTCGAAGCGCGGAGTAAGCAAGCGGTGTGCCCGCGAACTGCTGCTGTGCGAGGCGAAGGCGAAGTCGCACCGAAACTAGCGCCGGATATCTAGGGCCGGGAATACGTCTAGCTGGACGCCCTACACCGAACTCGGCGCGGCTAGGTGTGAATCACGACGGAGGCCCAAATGGGCGCGCCCTCGAGGGCCAGCACCACCTTGAAACCTTCGTTGGGCTCGGCGGTTTCCATCACGTAGTCTTCGCCGGAAATTACCGTGGGCACCGACAACATGCAGTGATCCGAGAGCGTGCTGATCTTCGATTTGAAATTGCCGGCGACCATGTTGCAGAGTTCGCCGAGCGCGTCGCGGATGGTGGATGCATTCGAAGGAGCGTCGCCGCCGAGCATGAAGGAGGCCAGTTTGTTGGCGGTGTCGTCGTCGCAACGCAGCATGACCATGCCGCAAAGCGCCCCGGCCATTCCCACCATGGCGGTGTGCTTGCCGGTGGGCTCTTCGGGCGGCGAGGACACGACTTGCAATTGCGTCCCGGCCATCATCTGGAAGACCTCGAGGGCCGAGCACTCAAGGATCGTTCTCCAGCTGGGCTCGGGACGAACAGGAGTGCGCGGCGCATGGTGCATGGTCGAGCTCATTTGCTGCCCCCAATGAGCGGCGTAACGCGCTCTTTGACTTGCTCGGGCGTGAAGGGCTTGCGGATGTAGCCGCGGGCGCCGACAGAGAGCGCTTCGACGACGCGGGCTTCACTGCCCTCAGTGGTGATCATGACCACCGGCACGCCCTTGCCGGCTTCGAGAGTGGCGAGATTGCGGAGGAATTCAAGGCCGTCCATAACCGGCATGTTGATGTCGCTGAGAATGATGTCGAGCGAGCCCTTCTGGACTTCTGCGAGAGCTTCGGCGCCGTTGCTGGCTTCGAGCACTTCGGTAAGCTCCAGGCCGGCCTGGCGCAAGGCGCGCTCGACGATTTTGCGCATGACCGCCGAATCGTCCACGATGAGAACTTTGAGTTTTTTCACGTCTCTCTCCTGAAATGCACGCGGCAAGCTGCCGGCGCCGGCATCATTTGGGGCGCTCCGTTGCGAAGATGGAATCGACGAGGGCTTCCACTTCGACCGAAAAACCGTCGAGCTCGAACGTAAAGCGCGCCATGTCGAGGCGATGCGCCGCGGGATATTTCGCGGCCAGAAACTGCCACGCGGGCTCGGAAGACAAGTCGAAATCGCGCGCTTCGTAGTAGCCGTAGCCGAGGCCGCGCAAGCGGCAGAGCAGGTCGGCGAGATAGACCACGGCGATGACTTCCGCGTTTTCGCCCTCAGCGGGCGGCCAGTGATGGAATTCGATGGCATCAGAAACATCGGAGGGCAGGTTCCAGATATCGGCGAGGATGCGGCCGCTTTCGCAATGGGTGAAGCCGAGGACGGATTGCTCGACTTCGCAGAGCGGAGTTTCGGATTCTTGCGCGGTTTGCAGGATTTGCCCGAACTCCTTGGGAAAAAGCAGCGCATTGACGAGGATGCCGATGTCGTGAAGAAGCCCGGCGAGATAGAACTTTTCCTGTGGCTTGATGCCCAGGCGATAGGCGAAATGCTGGCTGACCAGCGCGGTGCCCAGCGCGTGGCGCCAGAAGGTGACGGGAGCCATGCCGTGTCGTGTGCCAGCGAAGAGTTTCGGAAGGCTGACGGAATAGACGAGGTCGCGGATGTTGCGAATGCCGAGGGCGACGACAGCATCGCGAATCGAAGAAACGTTGGATTTGCGCTGGAAGAGCGCGGAATTGGCCATGCGCAGGCATTGGCCCGCGAGAGATTTGTCGTAGGAGATCAGGTCCACAACTTTTTCGATGCTGACCGATTCGGCATCCTGGCTCAGACACTCACCCAGCGAGCGAAGAACCGCGGGCATGGCGGGAAGATTGTGGAGCTCCCCGACTTTGCGATTGAGAAGCTCACTCGTCTCCGCGTTCATGGCGTGTCTCCTTGAATTTCTCCGGGGAGCGGCTTGAAGTAGGAGGTAGCGTTGGGGAAATGGACCAGGCGGAGATTGTCGTTGATTCCGAAGAGAGATTCGGAGTGGCCGAGGAAGAAATAGCCGCCGGGAAGCAGGGCGCTGTGGAAGTGCTCGACGGTTCTGCGCTTGGAGGTACCGTCAAAATAGATGAGCACGTTGCAGCAGAAAATGAGGTCGAAGCCTTTCATGAATAACAGCCTCGCTTGGTCCTGGAGATTGAGGCGCTCGAATTTGATGAGGGTGCGAACGTCGTCGCGGACACGAAATTGCTGATCTTCCTGGATGAAGTAGCGATCGCGCCAGTCGCGGCTGGTGTTGCGCAGCGCGTATTCGGAATAGAGGCCTTCGCGGCATTTCACCAAAGAATTGTCGTTGAGGTCGGTGGCGACGATTTCGAAGGACCAACCCTTGAGTTTCTGGGCCATTTGCTCGAGGAAAACGATGGAGAGCGTGTAGGGCTCCTCGCCGGTGGAGCAGCCGGCGCTCCAGACGCGGATTTTCTTGAACATCTGCTTGGATTTCATAGAGGTGAGTTTTGGCAGAATGACTTTGGTGACGGCGTCAAGTTGCGGCTGATTGCGAAAGAAACAGGTTTCGCCGATGGTGATTTCGTTGAGCAGCGCGCGCATCTCGGAGTCGCGACTGGGGCGGATGGTGAGATGTTCGAGATAATCGGCGAAGGAACCGGCTTTCACCGCGCTCATGCGTCGCTGGCAGCGATTGGCCAGCAGATAAAATTTATTGTCAGCCTGGAAGATGCCGGAGATGCGATAGATGAGATCGCGAATCTTGAACAGCGCCGGATCGCGGAGATCTTCGTCGTGGGATTCCTGGACCGGAGCGGCGAGTTTTTCGATAGGCACAGTTCAGCTCCGCACGCTGAGGCGCTCTTCGATGTGGCTGAGCAAGCCTGCGGGATCGAGGATGAGACGCACTTCTCCGTCGCCGCTGATGGTGGCGCCGGCGAGACCTGGAACTTTGTGGAGATGGGAGCTGATGGACTTGATGACGGTTTCCTCCTGGCCGACGAGCTGGTCAACGACGAGGCCTACGCGGCGCTGGCCGGTGGCGAGGACGACGACGCGCAGCAAGGCATCCTGCTGCTGGGAATCGGAAGACAGACCGATGGCTTCCCGCAGCCAGCAGATGGGGATCATGCGGTCGCGCAGACGAAGCATGTTGGTGCCGTTGGCTCGATGCACTTCGCCAGCGCGGATGCGGATGGTTTCCACCACGGAACGAAGCGGAAGCGCGTAGGTTTCCCGCGCGGCGGAAACGAGCAGGACGGGAAGAATGGCGAGGGTCAGAGGGAGTCGCAGACGAATGCAGGAGCCTTTGCCGAGTTCGCTATCGAGCTCGACAGCGCCGTTGAGCTTTTTCATGTTGGAGCGCACTACGTCCATGCCCACGCCGCGGCCGGAGACGTCACTGACTTTTTCGGCGAGACTGAAACCGGGCAAAAAAATCAGATCGAGAATTTCGCGCGGGCTCATGGTGGACAACTGCTCTTGCGACATGAGCCCTTTCTCGAGCGCTTTTCTGGCGATCCTGTTGTGATCCATCCCGGCACCGTCATCGGCAATTTCGATGACGATGTTGTCGCCTTCCTGGCGGGCTTCGACGCGCACCGTGCCGCGCGCAGGTTTGCCGCGCTCGAGACGAACCTCGGGCAATTCGATTCCGTGATCGAGAGAGTTGCGCAGTAGATGCACGAGCGGATCGACGATTTGCTCGGCGACCGTTTTATCCAGCTCCGTGTTTTCGCCCTGGATGACCAGCTCGACTTCTTTGCCGAGAGCGCTGGCCAAATCGCGGACCAGACGCGGAAAGCGGCGGAAGACGGCTTCGACGGGAATCATGCGGGTGCGCAGGCCGGCGGTTTGCAGCTCGTCGGTGACGAAGCTGAGGCGCGCGGCGCATTGCAGGAGCGCGGATTCGAATTGATCGCCGGCGGCGCGGCTTTCGGAGAAGGAGCGGCTGAGATGCACGAGACGATTGCGCTCAAGGACGAGTTCGCCGACGAGGTTGATGAGTTCGTCGAGCTTGGTTACGTCCACGCGGATGGTGCGGGTAGTTTCGACTGCGCCCTGGCCGCCGGCCGGTTTGGCAGAAAGTTCTTTGAGATGGTGTTGAGCAGGATGTTCCGTAGCGGACATGAGTGAGGTGCGGTTGATTTCCGGCGATTTTTCTTCAATGCCTAGGGTTGTTGTTGAGGGGGGCGGCGGACTCCCATGGTCCTCGCCGGAATCCGCTGGGAAGAGATTCTTGAGGTCTTCAACGAGCCCTGCGATTTGGTATTCGTGGGTTGCTCCGCCATGCAGGTCATTGATCATCTGACGGAGTTGATCGAGCGCGGCGAGAATCAGGTCCATCACGTGGCGGGTAACTTTGTGCTCGCCTTTGCGGAGTATGTTGAGCACGTCTTCGGCGTGATGGGTGAGTTCGACGATGTGCGTGTAGCCGAGGAATCCGGAAGTGCCTTTAATGGTGTGGAAAGCGCGAAAGATGCGATTGAGAAGCTCGGTATCCTCTGGCGCAGATTCGAGCGCGACCAGATCCTGGTCCAATTGCTGGAGGAATTCCTCACATTCGGTGAGGTAGTCCTGAAGGAGCGCGGCGTCTTGAATGATTTGCTGGCTCATTTTGGTCCAGTGAGATTTCGCGCGCCGGTAGCCCCCTTGGGCTCTATCGGCATAATTCGGCGGAGGCCGAGCATTTTGAGGAGGGAAGCAGCGAGGAATCCGCTGTTGGCCTGGAAATTAAGAAACAGCAGATCGCTCGCTTCGCTCGGGATGACGGCGTGTGTGCTTTTTTCCGCAAACTGTGAAACCGTGCCCTGACAATCGGTCAGAATGGAACATCCGGGTTGTCCGCTGCGATCAAAACGCCGACGAAAGGCACATTCTTATCAAACTGTGAGGCAGTGGAGTGCAATATCGGGTCAGGCCTGTGCCAGAACGCCTTCTTCGGCTATCGCGCTGGGAAGGAGTTCCTGCGGCGACCCAAGCGCGGTGCTTTCTTCCTCGGTCATGATGCGCTCGACATCGAGGAGAATAAGGAGCCTGCCCTCGAGCTTGGCTACGCCGGCTACGAATTCCTGATTCACACTGCCGAGGCGTGGGGCGGGCTCGATGGTGCTCGCCGGGATGCGCAGCACCTCGGAAACCGAATCGACGACGAAGCCCACGATGGCGCCACCGATTTCGGTGACCACGATGCGCGTTTGCTTGTCGTTGGGGCGAGCCGCGAGGCCGAAGCGCTTGCGCAAGGCGATAACGGGGATCACTTTGCCGCGCAGGTTGATGACGCCGTCCACGAAGGACGGCGAATTGGGGACGCGGGTGAGGCCCTGCATACGGATGATTTCCTGCACGCGGAGAATTTCCAGGCCGTATTCCTCGTTGTCGAGATTGAAGCTGACTAATTGCAGCAGCTCTTGGGAGTGAGCAGTTTGCTCGCTGCGCCTTACGATCTCTGTTTCTGGCCTACCCATAGATTCTTGCCTCCGTTTCCGTTTACTGCAGAGATGAAAGAATTCATGCGGCGTTTCAGACTTCGGCCAATTCGTGCTCGCTCTCCTGCTTGCGCGAGAAGGTGCTCCCCGAGACACGCGCTCGCTGTGCGCTGCGGCGGCCATTGCCGCCGTTGCTGCCGATTTTAAATTTGCTCACGATGGCATGCAGTTCGGTGGCGAGGCTGGAGAGTTCGTGGACAGCTTTTGCCGACTCGTTTGCGCCCGTGGCGGTTTCCTGGGTGATTTTGGCAATTTGCTCCAGGCTGGTGTTGATCTCGTCGGTGGTGCTGGCTTGCTGCGTCGCGGCCGTGGCGATGAGCATCACCATTTCGCCCACTTGCTCGGACGACTTGATGATCTCCTGCAGCGAACTGCCTGCTTGCGTTGTGGAATCGACGCCCAGGGCTACTTGTTTTGTGCCTGACTGCATGGCTTCGACCGCACTGTGCGTTTCGGTCTGAATGTTCTGAATCATCCGGGTGATTTCTTTGGTGGCTTTGCTAGTGCGCTCGGCCAGCTTGCGCACTTCGTCGGCCACCACCGCGAAGCCGCGGCCCTGCTCGCCGGCGCGGGCGGCCTCGATGGCCGCGTTGAGAGCGAGGAGATTGGTCTGGTCGGCGATGTCGTCAATGACGCCGATGATTTCGCCGATCTGATTGCTGCTCTTGCCCAGTTCCTGCACTTTCGTGGCGGTCTGTCCCACGGAATTGGCGATGGCGCGCATCTTAACGAGCGTGTCTTCGACGATGGAGCCGCCGCGGCGGGCGGTTTCGGCAGCTTTGCGCGAGGCTTCCGCGGCCTTATTGGAGTTATCGGAAACTTCCTGAACGGTGGAGGACATTTCCTGCATAGCGGTGGCAACTTGATTGGTTTGATTTTTTTGCGATTCTGCGCCGGCGGCCTGTTCGGAAGCAGTGGCGGAAAATTCCTCGCTAGCGGTGGCGATCCGCTCGGCACTGGCCGATACGGTTTGAATCATTTCGCCGAGGCTGGTCAGCGACTCGTTCAAAGCGCGGCCCATTTGACCGAGTTCGTCCTCGGATTGAATTTCTACGCGCTGGGACAAGTCCGCGTGGGCGAGGGAGACAAGCACATCGCGCGTGCGTGACAGCGGTGCAGCCACCACTTTGCGCACGACGAAGACGATCACGGCGAACGTCGCAAGCAAGGTGATAAACGTAATGAGGAACAGCGCCATGGCGTTGCCCCGGGCATTCGCTGCAAGGACATCGGCCGGCGCTTTCACGGAGAATGCGCCGCGCAGTTCGCCGACTTTCATTCCTTCCTTGACATAGCCAAATGCGTCCTTCTGACCGACGGGATCGCCGTGGCATACGAGACAATCGGCGGTAGCGCGGATAGGCTGCGCCAGTCGCATCCAGTCTTTTCCGCTTTCGCTGCTGCGCTCCACAAATTCGGTCAATGATGGATCGCGTTCAAAAGCCTCAAGGGCACGGCGCTCAAAATCATCCGGAGTGTTGCGAGGATTGCGCGGATGGAGCGAAGGGGTCTTGAACTCCATTCCTTCTTTGGCGGCGTATTCCTCCGCAACCTTCCAGGCGACCACTACGGGCACTTGTTCGAGGTGCTGAAAATTGCGCCCGGGGACGATGTTATCGATGTTTTGCGAAAACCAAACGCGGGTGGCGCTGGCCATGCCGATGATCTGGTGAACTTTGTCGCGAAAGGCTTCTTCTTGCTGGTGACTGACGCGCGATTCCGTGATCCAGTAGCTTGCCGTGGAAGTCACGAGCAGCACGAAGCCGATGGCGACGACAATTTTTGTGGTGAGGCTTACGGTTCTAAGCATGGCTGTCTCTTTTCCTTAGCATCAACTACGCCTCGACGATTTCGTACTCTGGTTCTTCCTGGCGAGCAACAGCCGGCCGCCGGTCTTGATGGGTCGCACGCCGAACCGCCGACCTGTCGCTCCCAGTTTTGAATTTACTGACGATGGCGTGCAGTTCGGTGGCCAGGTTGGAAAGTTCGTGGACTGCCTTCGCAGACTCGTTCGCGCCCGTGGCCGTCTCCTGAGTAATTTTGGCGATCTGCGTGATGTTGGAATTAATCTCTTCGGTAGCGCTGGCTTGTTCGGTGGCGGCCGTAGCAATCAGCATCACCATGTTGCCAACTTGCTCGGAGGTCGTGATGATCTCCTGCAGCGAGCTGCCTGCTTTGGTCGTGGACTCCACACCCAGCTCGACCTGTTTGGTACCCGACTGCATGGCTTCCACCGCGCTTTGCGTTTCGGTCTGGATATTCTGAATCATCTGGGTGATTTCTTTGGTGGCTTTGCTGGTGCGTTCGGCCAGCTTGCGTACTTCATCGGCGACCACGGCAAAACCGCGGCCCTGTTCTCCGGCGCGTGCGGCTTCGATGGCGGCGTTTAGCGCGAGGAGGTTGGTCTGGTCGGCGATGTCGTCGATCACGCCGATGATTTCACCGATTTGATTACTGCTCCTGCCCAGTTCTTGGACTTTCATCGCCGTTTGTCCTACGGAATCGGCGATGGCGCGCATTTTGGCCAGCGTGTCTTCGACGATGGAGCCGCCGTCGCGCGCGGTTTCCGCCGCTTTGCGCGAGGCTTCAGCGGCTTTGTTGGAGTTTTCGGAGACTTGCTGGACGGTCGACGACATTTCCTGCACGGCCGTGGCCACCTGATTGGCCTGATCTTTCTGCGTTTCGGCACCGGAAGCTTGCTCGGCAGCGGTGGCGGAGAATTCTTCGCTGGCCGTGGCGATGCGCTCGGCGCTGGAGGAGACCGAGGCGATGGTTTCACGCAGGCTGCTCTGCATAACATTGATGGCGTTGGCGAGTTCGGCAAGCTCATCGTTAGAGGAAACAAAGATGGGCTGGCCCGAGAGATCGCCTTTCGAGATTGCTTCCGAGCGATCGAGAACCAGTGCGGTAGCCGAGGTGATGGTACGGCTTACAAAGAATGCCACGGCGCAACTCGCGGGATGGCGAGGAGAGTGGCCACGATCTGCGTCCAGAGAAGCGATTGCTGGACTGATGCCAGCCTGATCTTGGTATCGTCGTTGAGTTGCTTTTGTGAGGCCGCCATGGCGTCGAGGCTTTGCTTGATGTTTTCCGTGTTCTTTGTGCACACGTCGGCGAATTGTTCTCCGGCGCGTGAAACTGCATCTTTCGCGGATGCTGGCGGCAAGTTTCATGAAGGTTTCCTGGTTTTCGCGAAGTTTCGGAAGTTCGGCTTTGATATTGGCGAAGCGGTCGCGGTTCTCGACGATCAGCCATATATGCGAAAGTTCCTCCAATCCTTGCGATGTCCTCATTTACGGCGTTCCAAGCATCGTTGAAACGATTCCAGCGATCTGACTGCGTTCCGAATTCATGCCGTGCCAGAATGGTCTCCCGCCCTTTAGACTGAGTCTGATTTAGATCGCGCTGGAGTGCAGTGGAGAGCTGGAACGAGGGAGTAGTGATCGACAGGCTGTGATCTTCGAGCTCGCGAATCTGCGCGGACTTGATGTAGACAAGGATCGCGCTGACGACCATCAGAAGTAGCACCGAGGCGAATCCTGCCGCTATCTTCTTGCCCAGAGTCAGCTTCATCGATTTTCCTCCCGGTGGAAGGTCATCGCTGGTGCCGGCGTTCGTCGGGCCTTGCACGCTAGAGAGCTGCCGGTAAAACCGGCACTACGGAAGGCAAATTCCGACGTCAACGACCGCGGAAATATGGCCGCCGAGCTGCACGAAACCATCTAAGGTAATCGGAAGAATCGGAGAAATGCGTTAGCGAACCGAGAAGGTTGTGTTTGGAGAATCAGGTTTCCAGGCATCGAGTGTGGCGCTGCGCCGAAAGGGCACACTTCACCCTTGGCTGAGTGCGTTGCCCATTCCAGCGGGTTACTTGTCGAATTGCGCGCTAATTTCTAGCGGACGAGACTGTGTTCGACTTCGTGAGAGGCTTGCGGCGCGGAGCCCCAGTATTCGCGGCGGAGGAAATCGGGGCGCTTGGCGATCATTTCCGCCCAGGAATGCTTCCAGCTCAGCAGACTCGACATCACGGTGCGGCGCGCTGGTTGCTTCTCATGCAGCAGGCGCTCGGTGGCGATAACGCCGGGCTCGGTGTGGAAGCGGCGCTGCATCGAGGAATCGCAGAGTGCGTTGGCGATGGCCAGCAACGTCATGCCCTGGTGATGAGCCATCCAGTTGCGGACGACTTGATGGCGTTCGCCGCGGGCTACGCGCGAGGTGGTGAAATCGCCGGCCTCGTAGAAGCCGTAGGTGGAGAGCCAGCCGAATTTGCGCATGCGCGCGAGGTTATCCATAGCGGCACGTGGCTCGACGGCGAGCGCCAGGAATGTGGAGTAGGGCGAGACTACGAATTCATCCGATGCGCCGTCGCTATTGATGCCCAGGCCCGGGACACCGAAGGCGAAATAGCGATAGTGGCCGTCGGGATTTCTTTGCGCGCAGGACGATTCGGAAATGCCCCAGGGAATCGAGTGGCTGCGAGCGAAGCGCTGCTGTGCGCGGATAGCGGCGCGGGCGCTTTGTTCGAGCATGGTGTTGGGATAGGTGCGCATCCACAGCGACGGCATCAGATATTCGAACATCGTGCCAGTCCAAGAGATGAGGACTTGCTCGCGCTGGCAGTCGGTGTGCGTGCGATCCAATTGGAACCAGGCTTCCTGCGGCATTTCATTTTTCGCGATGGCGCAGAAAACGGCGGCGCGGGCTTCCGAGGCCATCAGGTCGTAGTGATACTTGCTGACGCACTTCTCGTCGCCATCGTAGCCGATGGAGACCATTTTCTTTTTGGAGTTGTAAAGGAAGCTGAAGTCCATGGCTTCGGCAAGCGCGGAGGCATGCGCCGCGAGATTCGCGAGGCGCTCGGCGATGCGCGCGTAGATTTCCTGCGAGCGCGCGATGGCATTGCGGAGATAGGGCAGATTGGCGCGAGCCTCGTCCGGAAAAGCGGCATTAGACGCCAGCGCCTGGAGTTTTTCATCCAGGCTTGCCAGCGCGCGCGGAGCGGCGGCAATGGTCAAGTGGCGAAGATCGGGCCTGTCCGCGGCCGCGACATGTTCGAGGATCGGCTCGAATTCCTGCGCGAGCCAGGGCGCGAGATTCGTGGTCATGCGAATCAGGCTGCCCACGCGAATCGAAAATTCGTTGACCCACCAGCGCACGTCGGAAGGTAATTCGACGTCGGCGAGTTTTTCGTCGAGGATCACCGCGTCCAGATCGAGAGTGGGAAGAGCTCGAATCCAGGAGGTGCCGCGGCACGGCAGCGCTTCGAAGCGCTGCTTCAAATCGCTGACGGCGCGATAGAAGGCTTTAATGCGCGGGCGCTTGGAAGCAAGCTCGGCCAGCAGATTCACATGATCGCGAATTCCCTGCCAGGAGTTTTCGCGGAAAACGGGATGTTGCGTTGCTTCGAAGCAGCCGTGCTTCAGTGTCCAGAGCGAGCAGAGCAAATTGCCGTTGTCCACAGTGGAGACGAAGAGCGGCTTGACCGGCTCGAGGGTGCGATTGTCGTACCAGTTGTACAGATGGCCGCGATGCTTTTCCATGCGATCGACGGTGGCGAGCGTTTCGTGCGTGTCGTGAATGAACTCGTCGAGCGCGAGATAGCCGAGGTCGAGAGCGGCTTGGCGCGAGTTCAGCAGCAGTCCGAGATTGGTGGTGGAGACGCGGTGGGCCACGAGCGGCGGATCGGCCTGGATAATGTCGGGAACGAGCCAATGCTCTTCCCTGTTGCTAAATTCGCGGAAGAAGCGCCAGGTGCGCAACGCGGAACTGCGCAGCAACGAGCGGTCGGCAGGCTTGAACGGCGATTCGCCTGATTCGCGCGGCTGATTGAGCCAATCGCAGACCCATTTCGATGAACTCCACAGAACGAGAAACGGCAGCGCAATCGCCAGAGAGGCCGGATGGGTGACGGCAACGAGCGCGCCGATCGCGAATGAGAGGAACACCGCCCAATCGAGATAGGAATCCACGAGCGTTTTGCCCGCGGAATGCGTCTCAGACTCAGCGGCAGTTTCCCATTCGAGCATTTTGCGGCGCGTGAGCAGCGCGCGCACCATGGTGCGGACTACGGCGTCGCCGGTGACCAGGCTTTGATGGCACAAGAACGTCATGCGGATGAAAAGTTTCGCGTGGGCGTTGGCGAAATCGCGGAAGAGCGATTTCCAGAAGGCTTTTTCGAATAGGGCGGAGCCGGCGGTCAGGATTGAGAACACGAATTGAAAATAAGTTGGCAAAAAGAAAATCGCCAACGCGGCCAGCGTCCAGTAAAGCGCGCGGCCGGGAAGGAAAAGCCAGCCGCACAGCAACAATGCGAAGGTCGCAAATTCCGTGAGGCTGCGGCGGAGATTATCAACGATCTTCCAGCGCGAGATGTTCGAGAGTGGGTTGCGCGCGAGATGGCCGGAATAGTCCGGGACGCGCGGCAGCAGCCAGAAGATGATTTGCCAATCGCCGCGCACCCAGCGATGTTTGCGGCGGCTGAAGGCGCTGAAGTGCGAAGGGTAATCGTCCACCACCTCTACATCGGAGACGAGACCAGCGCGGGCGTAGGCGCCTTCGATCAAATCGTGGCTGAGAATCGCGTTGCAAGGGAAGCGCCCAGCGAGGACTTTCTGGAAGGTCTCGACCTCGTAGATGCCCTTGCCAGTGAAAATCCCTTCGCCGAAGAGATCTTGGTAAACATCAGAAACGGCGCGCGTGTAGATGTCGAAGCTGGTGTCGCCCGAAAGTAGTGAGGCGAGACGCGAGCGGCCGGCGGACTTGATGCTGGTATCCACGCGCGGCTGGAGGATTCCATAGCCTTCAATGACCGTGTTCGTGGCCGCGTCGATGACGGCGCGATTCAGCGGATGAGCGAGCGTGCTGATCAACCTGTGCGCGGCCTCGCGTGGCAATTGCGTGTCGCTATCGAGCGTGATGACGTATTTCACGCCGTGCAATAGCGCAAGATCGCCGACTTTGGCCGCGAAGTGGTCCGCTTGATTCAGGAGAAAGCGATTGAAATCGAGAAGTTTGCCGCGCTTTCGCTCCCAGCCCATCCACACGCCTTCGGCTTCGTTAAAAACGCGATTACGATGGAAATGAAGAAACGTGCCCTTGCCCTGCGCGGCGTACTTCTCATTGAGCTGTTCGATCAGTCGCGAACAAAGCGGGGCCAGCGCGTCCTTTTCATTGAACTCGACTTCGGCGTCGGGTGGATCGGTGAGAAGAGCGAAATGCACATTCGCGTCGCGATTGGCCAGGAAGCGAATCTCCAGATCGCGGACGGTGTGCCGCGTTTGCTCTTCACTGGTCAGCAGCGTGGGTACAACAACTACGGATTTGCAGTCGCCCGGGACTCCGGCGGAAAAGTCCATCCTGGGGAGCTTTCTCGGCCTGACAAACCTGGTCACGATCAAATTCGCGATGGAAACTGCGCAATCGAGCCCGGGAATCAGGAAAAACGCGACAACCAGGAAACCGGGTAGCCGGGCATGGGAGAGACCCACCACTCCCGCCATCAACGCCAGCGTGAGCACTTCGATCGCGGCAAGGTACGAATAGTCCGGAAACTTCAGCAGGAACGCGCGCGCTGCTTCCGCGAAGGTACGCTTATAGCCGATGGCGCGCTCCAGCGTGGCGCGGCCCTTATCCACAAGGTAGTAGCCCACGTGCACGCGGCGCTCGCGAGCCCTGCCGCTTAACGATCTTTGCTGCCCGGCATCGCGCGCCAGTCCGATCGCTTCCGCAGCAATTTCGTGCTCGTTAAGTTGGGATCGCTTCGCCAACTCCGAAACGACGGAGCGATATGTTTCGCGGCTGGTGAAATCCATGGTCGCGAAAACTCCAGCCGGATCGCGGCGGAGAATCTGTTCGGTGCCATCGAGCTCGCAGAAAACGGCCTTCCAATCGAGATCCGAGATTGCCTGCATGGACTGCACAAGATCGCGCAGCCGCGGCGTCCCGTCCACTGGCTGATCTTCGATCCTTGCCGGATCTTCTTGCGGCCGGGACGGCAAACTGGGAGAAATCTGCGCGATGTGCTCGACAATGGCGAAATTCAGGAACGGCTTGAGATGCCAAACTTCCGTCATGCCTAGCGGCGATTTGTTTTGCACGTCTTCAATGCAATCCAGGAAGCTCAAGTAATCGAAGCGGTAGTTAGTGGAGTCGAGATAGGCCTTCGCGACCAGGTACGAGCGCGGAACGACACTCTCATCCGCCAGCTTGATACGCGGTAAGTCGTCGGCGCGCAGGATTCCGGCGCCTGCTTCCTGCAGCGCCAGACGCGTAAGTGAGGCATTGTCGAGGAACACGCGCGCATTGCCGGAAAGCACGATACCTGTCGAAGTAATTTGGAGGAGCTGGCGCACCGTTTCCTGGATCGTCTCCGAAGTCTCTTTCCACTTCGCCGTGAATTCCTTCTGGCAATCGCCATCGCGGACCAGCTTCGCATCGGAAAACGCTGATGCGCTCTCCGAGGGCCGACGCGGATCGCTAACGGATGGGGAAGGCCGCGGCGCCTGCAGATCGGCGGAATCGTCAACGCGCGGCAGTGCATCAGGCCGGAGAAAAGGTAGCGCCGCGTGGTTTAGGTCCGCCGGTGTGTGGTGTGAAGTAGCCAAGATTAGGTTTTCCCGTCTCCCTAGCGATAATTCGCTGCCTGCAACTCAAACATTTCCGCGTAACGGCCGCGATCGAGCATGAGCCGATCGTGCGAGCCTTCTTCGATGATTTTGCCGTCGGCGAGAACCAGGATCCGATCGGCCATGCGTACGGTCGAGAAGCGGTGCGAAATCAGAGATGGCCATTTTTCCGCGGGTCAGATCGGCAAAGCGCTCGAACACCGCGTGTTCGGACTGCGCGTCGAGCGACGCAGTTGGCTCGTCGAGGATCAGAAGCTGTGCATTGCGCAGGTAAGCGCGTGCCAGCGCGATTTTCTGCCACTCGCCGCCCGAGAGGTCGACGCCGCCGTCAAAACGGCAACCGAGAACCTGGTCGTATTCGCGGGGGAGCCGCTTGATTACGCCTTCCGCCAGGCTTTGCATGGCGGCCGCGCGCACGTGAAAGATGTCGTTCTGGCCGTCAATGCGTCCGAGGGCAATGTTTTCGGCCGCGGTCATGTCGTAGCGCACGAAATCCTGAAAAATGACGCCAATTTCTTTCCAGAGGCTATCGAGGTCGTACTCGCGGAGGTCTATGCCATCGAGCAGAATCGAGCCCTCCGTTGGATCATAGAGGCGCGTCAGAAGTTTCACGATGGTGGTTTTGCCCTGCCCGTTTTCGCCTACTAAGGCGATTCTTTCCGCGGGTTCAAGTCGGAAATTGATGTTGTTCAGCACGCGGCGCGGATTTCCAGGATAGGAGAAGCCGACATTGGCAAATTCAAAGCCGCCGCGAATCGGGCGCGGCGCGACGAGGGCGTTAGGCTTCGATACGATCCGCGGCTGCACGGAGAAAAACTCCAGCAGGTCGGTAAGGAACAGCGCCTGATCGGCGATGCCGGAGAATGTCGAGAAGACGGCCTGAATGTTGGTGCTCGCGCCGGCAATTGCGCCGGCCAGGAAGGTCAACTGGCCAATCGTGAGCGCGCCGATCACGGTGCGATAGATCACGTAAGCATATGTGCCGTAGTAGCCCAGCGTGCCCAGCAAGGTGAGCAGCGCGCCGAAGAACAGCTTGCGGCGGGCGAGATTCACGGTCTGACGATGCAAGCGATCGGAGATGCTGCGATAACGGCCGACCAAAAACGGCCCGAGGCCGAACAGCTTCAATTCCTTGGCGCTCTCTTTGCTCCCGCCCAGAATCCGCAGATAGTCCAGTTGCCGGCGCGCCGGCGTCTGTGCGAAATTCAGCGAGTAGCCGAGAAAGGCAAAGTGCGTTTCGCCGAGGAACGCCGGCACCACGCAAATGACCAGAAAGAAGAGCAACCACGGCGAGAAGAAGAAAATGCTGGCAGCCAAGCTGACCGTGGTAATGACTTCCTGAACCAGCCGCCCGGTCATCTGGATCATCATCACGCGGTCAGTGCCCTGCACGCGGGCACGGTCCATCTTGTCGTAGAAGGCGGGATCCTCGAAGCGCGTCAGATCGAGGCGCGAGGCGTGCTCCATGATGCGCGTACTGATGTAGCGCGTGAAGCGATCGGCAAGAACCGTATCGCAGAAGTCGTTGGCGCGGGCAAAAATCGTAGCCAGGCTCGCCAAGGCAAATTCCGTCACCACAAGCCACCAGAACATCGCGGGAAGCGCGGCTTGAGCCGATAGGTGCCGGTAAACGGCGTCAATAATGTTCTTCGTGACCCACAACATGGCCACGGGGACTAGCGATACGCACAGGCGGAAAATCAGGCTGGAAACGACGATTCCGGGCGCCGCTTCCCATACCATGCGGAACACCGGAGGAATATTGCGCAGCGCCTTGAGGCGCTCTTGCCACTTAGGTCGTGGGGGCTGCTCCGAATTTTGAATGTCTGGGCTCATCGCTGCGTCCGCCGGCGAGGGTTACGAAGTGCCTGCCGCTGTGGTCCGCTGCTCAGTCTTGCGCCGACTTTGTCTCTTCTCATCGGCCGATTCGAACTCAAACCGATGGATATTTGCTTTCAGAACGTGGGGTGGGGTTGCCGAGAGGATGGAAGCGTCTTCGCTGCAGGTACTGAATTTTTACTGCGGGTTCGGCCAGTTGACCGCTGGAATTTTCCAACGACCCCTCCGCGAAATCTCTCGCTTGCCTACCGCCCCCCGCTAACGCTTGTGCACGTGTAGTACCACTACGCATATTATTGAGCGGGCGTAACTTAGCGAATGCCCGTCTTTCCCGCTTTATGCCTTTCTTTCGCTGTGTGGGTCGTTTCTACCTGGTGGTGATTGGCGGAGAAGAAGCGAGTTCCGCGCCGGTACGCGTCAGCTTCGCGCGGATAGGCGGGCAGGATCGGATGGAACGGGGATCAGTTCTTTGCCGCGGATGTAGTATTGCGAACCACGCCATTCGACGCGACGCGTGAGGAAGCTGAGCACGAAAACGAGGAAAGCGCAGGCGTCGTGCAGCGGCAGCAGCCAGAATTTTCGGCGCAGCAGCGGATCGCGCAGGCCCCACACGCCGACGGTCCAAGCCATGAGCGGACGCAGCACGAGGTAGGCCGCCAAGAAAAAGCCTGCGATTTTCATTGTGGGCGCAATAGCCATGGCCAAAAGCGTCCAGGCAATGGCATGGACAAAGATGCGGCTGGCGTATCCGGCAGGAGAAGCGTGGCGAATGGCCAGCGACCAGCGCAATTGGTGTTGGAAAAATGCCCGAATGGAGGTTTCCGGATAGACCGTATCCACAGGCCGCGAGGCAATTTCGACGCGGTAGCCCAGCGCGGCGATGCGATGACCGAGCTCATGGTCATCCGTAAAATGATCGGCCAAGTCCTCGAAGCCGCCGATCTGGGCGAGGCGCTGCTTGGTCGTGGCCATCGTAGCGCCCAACGCGAAATTCACGCTGCGGAACAGCCAGGCAACCAGAACGCCAGCCGCAAAGTCGGAGGTATTGCCGATGGCCTCGAGCGTCGAACCGAGCGAGTGGCCGTCGATTCCCCGATAAAGGCAGGTGACCGCTCCGACCTTCGGATCGCCGAATGGCGCCACCACGGCGCGGAGGTAATCCGGGGCTACGCGAATATCGCTATCGCTGATGACCAGCAGATCGTAGCGAGCCTCGCTGAGCATATTGGAGAGCTTGTTGACCTTGTTCGAGGTGCCCAGTTGCTCGGCGCCGATGAACAGGCGGATCGAGCGCTGCGGAAAATCGCGGATTATTTTCTCCAGCACGGGAATCGCGGCGTCGTGCTCGTCCGCGACATTGAACAGAATTTCGTACTCAGGATAGTCGAGGCGGCAGAAGCTGGCGTAATTTTCGTAGGCGTCGCGATCGAGGCCGCGGATGGGCTTGAGGATGCTGACTGGCGGCGCGAAATCGCGTGGCAGCGCGCCGTGCCCGTGGAAAAAACGCAGCGCGGCAATCGTAGCGATAAGAAAATACGCGGAGGGAAGCGCCGCCAGCACCAGGAGCAGCCATCGCATGGAGTGCCAGAAGCTCATTTGAATCCGTCATCCCAAGAAAACGAGCATCACGCCGACACAAACGAGCGCCACGCCCAACCAACGAACCGGTGAGACGCGCTCCCCGAGCAGCACTTTCGCGCCGAGCGGTCCCGCCACGTAACTGACCGCCGTGACCGGCACGACGAAACTCACGTTCTCCCAGGACAGAATGCCCAACAGCGCGAAGAACGCCATGGCCATTAATACGATGCCGCACCACATCCACGGGCGCCGCAGCGAGCGGATAGCCACGCGGAAAATGTTGGCCGGCGAGAAATCGTGCACTTCACCGATTTGCTTCATGGCCCTGGCGACAGCAATTTCGCCGCCCGTTCCACCGCACACGATCACAAAAAGAAGTACGGCCGCGCGCATGGCTAAACTCGCTCAGTCGTGCGCGGCGGCGTTTGGCTGATCAGAAAAACTCCCAGGCATATGATGCCGACGCCGATCCAGCGGGTAGATGTAATGGCCTCACCGAGCAAAAAGTAGCCCAGGACAGCAACCACGCCATAGCCGATGGACGAAGCCGGCTGCACGAAGCTGTAGTCCGCCCAGGAAAGCACCAGCGTGTAAGCCACGAAGAATAAAATCAAAAGCAAAATACCGATCCACACCAGCCCGGATTCCAGCGCGCGCCCCAGAAAAGGGAACAGGTCGCTCGGGTGCCAACTGGAGAAAGCTCCGACCTGCTTCATGCCCTTGCTGAGGAAAATATTCCCCACCGAGCCGAAGATGATCACGAAAAAAATCAGAATCGAGGTTTTGAGATGCAGGCGTGCTTCCGGTGTCATGCTCGGTGAGCTTCATTCCCCGTGGCGCTCGAGGTGACCGGCTCAAGCGAAGGAACGGACACGATTTTCTTCTTGTCGATGCCTTTGCGTGCCAGCTTGCGGCGTTGAGCGCGCAGACGGAGAAAGTCCACGGCCTCGTGATAGAGGATCTTGCGATCGTTGGCGTCCCACAGCCGCTCGCGAACGAAGCGCCACGCCACGCGTGGACGGAAATAGTATTCGTCGTAGAAGCGATGCACTTCGCTCATCATCGTTTCGCGCGTCAGGCCGGGATATTCAAGATGCGGAAGCTGATGGCCGCCGTCATCGGCAATGGCTTCGCCATGCAGGAAATTGCTCTGGCCGGCGATGTTATATAGTTCAGTACCCGGATAAGCGTGCGCGAGAGAAACCTGGATCGACTCGCAGTCCAGTTCTTTGGCGAAATCAATGGTCTTTTGAATGGTTTCCTTCGTTTCGCCGGGCAGGCCGAGAATAAAATCACCGTGGACGTTGATGCCGGCTTTCTTGCAGTTCTTCATGAAAGTGCGCGCCATCTCGACGGTCGCGCCCTTCTTGATGTTCTTCAGAATCTGCGCGTCACCCGATTCGAATCCGACGATCAGCAATCGAACTCCGGAATCGGCCATCACCTTCAGCGTCTCGTAATCGCTATGCACGCGGGCGGTACAGGACCAGCGCCGGCCCACATGCTGAATCTTCTTGCAGAGATCGATAACGCGATCCTTGCGGATATTGAAAGTGTCATCGTCGAAAAAGACTTCCTTGGCTTGCGGGAAAAGCTTGAACGTGCCTTCAAACTCCCGCGCAACGTTGTCCGTCGAACGCACGCGCCAGGCATGACCCGAAAGCGTCTGCGGCCAGAGGCAGAAGGTGCACAGCGCCGGGCACCCGCGGGTCGTATAAAACGATACGTAGGGGTGCAGCAAAAACGGCACGTTGTAATTCTCGATTTTCAGGTTCTTGGCATAAACTTCCGTCGCAAACGGCAACGCATCCAGCCCTTCGGTGTGCAATTGCGGGCGCGACTCGTTGTGTACCACCTTGCCGTCCTTCATGTAGCTGGCATTGAGGATGCGCTCGAGCGGCATCCCTTGCGCGAACTCCACCACGGCATGGTCGAATTCGCCGCGCACGATAAAATCGATCTCGCCGTTTTCCATCAGCGATTCCGACGGCTTAATCTGCACGTGGGGCCCGACGAAGCAGACCTTTACGCTGGGGTCCTGACCTTTCATTGCCCGGGCCATCTTCACGTCCGCGCGGAAGCCTACCGTCGAGGTGAAAATGACTACAAATTCATAATCTTTGGCGATCTTGATGGTTTCTTCCTGCGAGACGTGATGCGGAGGCGCGTCCAAAAGGCGGCTGCCGGGCAGCATTCCGGCGGCATAGGAAATCCACACCGGATACCAATAGGACTCGATTTCCCGCGTTGCGGGCCAGCGCGAGCTCGCTCCGCCGTCAAACTTCTCGAAGCTAGGCGGATTTAAGAGCAGCGTCTTCATTACAGACGTCATTAGATGCTGTCCTCCCAAATAGTGATTTCTCGGTGCGGTGCCGGGCCCCCGTCGCACACCGTCGTACATTGTACTCGATTCGCAGCGCATCTCTCAAACCCGAGCGGCGCCGAATGCTGTAACTGTGCACTATTGAAACACTTGAGCCAATTGCCCGGTGGTCTGTAAGAGCGTGAGCTGGCCTTGTTTACGGGCGAAGTCCGCGTTCAGGAATTCGACCCACTTTTCGCTCTCGTTTAGCCGGTCCTGCTCAAGTTCTTTGAGGCTGGATTGCCCCTGGTCGAAGCGCGACTGCGTGATGGCCAAGGTCTCCTGCGCCAGCTTCAAATCCAGGCGCGCCACTTCGCGTCCAGCCTCCAACTCGCGCACATCCCGGGCCTTCTGGCGAACTTCGATGCGTACTTCCTGGCGTTTCGAGCCCACCGCAGCGTCGGCCTCAGCGAAGTTGCTCCTCGCCAGGGCTATCGCTGCCGAAGTCCGAGCTGCGAACAGGGGAATGTGGATTTGAACTCCGATATTGACGTTATTGGGCTGAAAGTGCCTGTAGAACTCGCCGTAGTTGTTGTACTCGGTCAACAGGCTGTATTCGCCGATGAGTTGAATCGTCGGCCAGTAGCTCTGCCGCGCGGCACGCAAGAGATGGTCCTGGGCGCTACGGAAGTTCTGCGATTCACGCACATCAATGCTGTTCTGCAGGGCCTGGGTCTCGAGTTCCGCAACCGATTCCTCCGCGCGCGCAGGCAGCTCTTCCGGTGCGACGTCCAGCGGGCGGGATTCTGGAAGACCGAGCTGGTCGCGTAACTGCTCGGTGAGCACGTCATCGCGCCCTTCCAGCTGCAAGATGTCACGCTCGATCTTGGCCTGTGTCAGCTCGCCTCGGGTGACGTCGATAGGCAACTCGAAACCGGAGGCGGCGCGCTGCCGAATGTAATCCAGTATTTTCTGCGCGCTAGTGCGCTCCGTCCGAAGCAAATCCAGCGCGTGCCGGACTTTGGCTAAATCCAAATAGGTCGTGGCCGCGCGCACGATTACGGCATCGCGCACGCGATCGATTTCCAGCAGACGGTTCTTGGCCAGATCCTGGTCAGCTCGAAATTGCCCACGCAGCACTGGGTTAAATATTTGCTGCGTATAGGAGACGCTAATGATCGATGGTGCCGTGCCACCCGGGGTTTGCGGAATGCCATCGCTGTAAATCCCCGCGAGGCCGGTATAAATGTTCGGCCGGAACTCGGATTTATCCAGACTGGTCTGGTTGAGAGCCACCGTATATTGAAGCCGCGCCAGCGACAGGTCCCGGCTGTTTTGTACCGCCAGCGCCACGGCGCGCTTCAATGTCAGTTCGCCGGCATTAGAGCTCTGCGTGGCATCCTGAGCCTTGGCCGGCCCGACACACGCCGCCAGAATGACCACGAGCGCCACCAGCCGCACGCAGTTATCGAATGTCCGCCTATGACGCCTCACGTTTTCGTTCATATAGCCTCTATTCGTAACGCAGAGAATCGGTTGGGTGAAGCTGCGCCGCCTTATTGGCGGGCAAATAGCCGAAAATAACTCCCGTCGAACAGGAGACCACAAACGCCACCAGCACTGAAAGCCAGGAAATCGGCACGTGAATCTGCGTGGGCAACGGGAAAAAACGCAAAAGCGCCTCGAGCAAGAACGGAATGGTCACTGCGATCATAATCCCCGTCAGCGCTCCCGTACCGCTGATCATCAGAGCTTCCAGCAAAAACTGATACAAAATCGCCCCTTGCCTCGCGCCCACAGCCTTGCGGATTCCAATTTCGCGCGTGCGCTCGGTGACGGTGACCAGCATGATGTTCATGATGCCGATGCCGCTGATGCCCAGCGCGATCATGGCGATTACTACCAATACGATGGTCATGGCCATCGATATGTGCCGCGCCGTGTCCAGAATCGAGGTCAGATTCTGCACACGGTACGCCACGCCGGCCCTGTGCCGGCTCGTTAATATTTCGCTCACCTGTCGCGTCATCATCTCGACGTCTTCGGGCTTGTCCGCCTGCACGTAGAACGTTTTGATGTGCTCCTCGCCCGCGTAATAACGAATCAGAGAAAATGGCACAATGACGGACTCCGGAGTGATTTCCGATTGCCCGAAGGTGGCGGTTCGTTCATGGAAAACGCCGATGACTGTGAACGCCAACTCACCGACGTGGATCTCCTTTCCAACCGGGTCCTCGTTTGAAAATACAGTGCCGGCCAGCTGCGAAGTGATCAAGCAAACCTTGCTGCGCGAGGCCATGTCGTCTTCATCGAAATAGCGCCCACGATCCACCACCAGATTGCGGATCTGCTGGAATCCATCGGTGACGCCGACGAGGCTGATGGGATGCTCGACGCCGCTGACCACAACCACCATGGGAATTTCGCGCGTGCCGGCAGTCTCGACCGCCTGCGGAATCCCGTCCTTCACTGCCTGGCGATCGGCCATGGATATTTCATCCGCGAGCGTAGTCGTTTGCGCACCTCCGCCGCGGATCACTTCGGCAAAGACCAGATTGGCGCCCACGCCTTCGATCTGCGAAATAATGTAGCGCTTCCCTGCCAGCGCCACGGTAACAACCAGCACGATGCAGGCGCTGCCGATGATGACGCCGAGCATGGTGAGCACCGCGCGCAATTTGTTGGAACGCAGCGCTTGCAATGCGAGGCGCGCCGTCTCGCCCAACACCACGATCGAATTGGATCTGAATTCCAAGCTGCTTGCCCTGACTTTACCTCAGCGCAACGGCGCGCGCATGGCGTGTATCGCAAAGCTCACGTAGCCGGATGCCCCGTGTCCCCTGGTATTGGAGTCGGAACGCGGCCCGAACGATGCCCCAATTCTCGCCAGTGCAACAACTTAATCCAGCTCGTTTGACCGCCCGCAAAGCGCAGTGATATAAATGCACTAGCACCTCTCACTCAGTGGGGCCGTGGCGCAGTTGGGAGCGCGCCTCGATGGCATCGAGGAGGTCGTGGGTTCGAATCCCATCGGCTCCACCAATTCTCGTTTAGGCTGTTTTTATGTTTACGTTCTTCAAAGCGAATCGAGTGGCCGCTTCTATATAGGCCAGACTCAGAATCTAGAGGAACGAGTTGCATATCATCAGGCCAACTACTCGAAGTCACTAAAGAATCGAGGGCCGTGGAAACTGGTCTGCCACGAAGAGTTTCCAACTCGCAGCGCAGCGGTTAGAAGGGAACGGTATCTGAAATCACAAAAGGATCGTGGTCTGGTCATGCAGCTGGTGAGCGCGTCCCGGTAAGACCGGGAAGGTCGTGGGTTCGAATCCCATCGGCTCCACCAACGTTTTTAGCAGTCGTCGGAGATTAGCGACAAAATAGCACGGCTCGCGTTCCTATTCCCATGCCCTACTTCTTCGATTTCGACTCGACGAATAGAATCATTCGAGGCCGCCTCGAGGGCTGTGTAACCGACGGTCTTCTGAAAGAGTTTTACCGCCGAGCCGCGGAACAAGCCGCAAACTCAGCGCCCCGAGCGGGAATCATGGATTTGTCCGGGATTACAGGGATCGACGTTTCACCGGATACGATACGCGAACTGGCTTTCTCTCCGCCTGTAATGCCGAACCCGGAGGCGCCCCGCTTTGTAATTGCCGCGATGCCCAAAGCCTTCGGACTGGCGCGCATGTTCGAGTTGGAAGGTCAGCACACGCGCCCAAATCTGCACGTCGTCCGCACGCTGGACGACGCCTGCGCCATTCTTGGAATCAGTAATTTTCACTTCGAGCCTATCGAGGCGTAACTCGTCCAAGCAAAAAATAGAACCACTTCGAGCGAGGGTATCCGCGTTTCTGCGCGAAAACGACGCCGCGTTCAGAACGCCGTGCGCTGCATGTTCGCCTTGAGCGCATCGTCAATGCGTGAGAGCGATTCAGCTAAATGCGCGCGCGTCTCGGCAGAAGTCTTCGGCCCGGCCTTAGTCAGCGCCGCGTTGATCTGACCGCGCAAGCTCACCAGATTGGCCCGCGCCATGGTCTGCGCATCTTCGGGCGCGTTCGTCGCGTGCAAGACCATGCCGGTCAGCTTGCGCAGATGCGCGCGCTGCAGCGAGCGGCGGTAGCTGTTGATCTCCAGTGTCGGTTCAGAACTCTTCAGCTCCGCCCACACCGAGTCCTGGATGGTGTTGAACAGGAATCCGACGGTGAATGCATCGCTTTCGTGGGCCACCTTCACTTCCGAATCGAGGATGCGGCTCAGCACCACCGAATCGTACAAGCGGTCGAGAACGCGATTCTGAAGCCCGAGAACCATGTCGTGTATCGGCACATCAAACCGCGTCATCATCGCCTGAAAGTCCGAGAAATCCGAGAAGCGCGGATTCGCCAGCTTGTTCAGCAATTCCGGCGAGAAGCGGAAGGAATCGGGGGCAAACAGATTCTTGCGCAGGATTTCCAGCGCCTGCTTCTGCTGCGCCGCAGGCACGGGCTCGAACGGAACACGATTGCCGGGATCGCCCACGTGTGAGCGGTAGTGATAAACGCCGCCAATGTATTTCGACGAGAGGATCAGTGAGCTTCCGGCCTGCCCGAACGCAACATTGAAGCTGCGGCGGAGGATCTGATATCCCTCGCCCGGCTGCTCCAGATTTTTCTCCATGTTCTTCCAGATCTCGTCGGCCAGCGCCACGCGCCGCGAATAGTATTCGAGGGGATTGGCGCCGAAATCGAAGCGGTTTACCAGCGGATCCATGTCGAACGCGCCGCCGCCAAAGCCGGCATCCTCATCCGTGTCGTAGGCCAGGTTGGGCTCGGCTGCACGCGAAGCGATTTTCTTTAGTTCCGCGAGCTCGCCTTCCGGCGACGTCGCGTCGATAGACTTGTAGGCGTACTCGATGGCCCAATAGTCGTAAGGCCCGAGTGTGGTTTGGTGATACGGCCCTTGCTTCATGCCGCGCGGCGCGACGTTCGTCGGGATATAGTCCATCACCGATCCGGTCAGGCCTTCCTTTTCCATCAACTCGGTGTCACCGGCTTGTTCCAGCGTGTGGATCGTGCTAGCGCGGAAATTGTGGCGCAGCCCGAGCGTATGGCCCACTTCATGGGCTGCGACCTCAACCAAATATTCGTGAATAAATTTGTCGGCGTCCGGGCCTTGCGGATCCATCCCCCGCGAAACCAGCAAGTCGAACGAAAACTCTGCATCGAGCGCCGCTCCGCGCTCCATGTCGCAAAACTCCGTCATTCCGTTATTCCATGGCGCAAGGAACGGCCGCGGCATCGGATCGAAATTCATTGCGTCGGTTTCCCCCGCCGGATTGACGTACTCTTCTTTCTCCCGGCGGATGAAACGCGTGAAACCGGCGTCGAAGCGAATGTCCGCGTCGTAAATTTCCCCGGTGCGCGGATCAATCGCCGAAGGACCTTCCGCAAATCCTGGCTCCGGATAGCCCGTAAACCAGCGAATGGTGTGATAGCGGACATCAGCGGCATCCCAATCCGCATTGTCAGGCTGCTGCTTTACCACGATCGCATCCTTGATGCCGATGCGCTCGAAGGCCTTATTCCACAGCAAAATACCGTCACGAATGCCGTCGCGGTATTGCACCGGAATGGTATTTTCCAGCCAGTAGACGATAGGCTCCTTGGGCGGCGAAAGCGGCGCGGAAGGGTCCTGCTTTTCGAGCCGCCAGCGCGTGATGTAGCGCTTGCTGGTTTCGAAGTCGGTGTCCGTGCTGTAGTCTTCGAGCTGCGTGAAGAAATGGCCGACGCGATCGTCCGCCAGTCGCGGCCGGTAGCCCGCACCGGGCGGTTCGGAAATGCCGTAGTGGAAACGCAGCAGCAGGCTGCGCACATCGGGAATATCTCGCGGCGGCGGCGGTGACGGAGGCGGCGGCGTTCCCGGCGGCAGCAGCGGCGGTAGCGGCGGACGTTCGGTCGCGTAATGCGCTACCGTTTCGATCTCCACGTTCTTCTCGAACGATTTCACGGTCGTGAAATAACTATTTTTCGGATCGAAGTGATATGGAATCCGGAACGACGCCTCCAGCCCGTACGACATCATCGGCAGGTCGGTCAGCAGAATGTCTCCGAAATCGATCAGGTAACTGTGCCGGTCTGGATGCGGCAAGCTCGCCAGCTTCGTCGAACCCAAAATGGAGTCGCTAAATGAGCGTTCGACCGCGCGCGCGATCGGCAAATCTTCTTTCGCCACGAAACGCGTGTTCTTGGCCACTAGCTGAATTGTCTTCCCCACCCTGTGGAAGGTGATGGGGGTCTGGCCGCACATTTGCGCGCCGTAGAATCCGCCTTCGCCCAGACCCGATTCGCAGGTCATCGACAGCATGTAAATCTTGTCGAGCTGATCCGGTGCGATTTCCAGGAAAACCTTCTCGTCGGTCTGATACAGAGTGAACAAGCCCTTGATCGGCTTGGCGTCTTTGATGACGTCATCAAACGCCTTGTCCTTCGGCTCCTCCGGCTTCTTGCTCTCCGTGGAATCAGACTTTTTACCGTCTGCGGATTCCGGCTTCTTTTCCGCGTCGGCCTTCTGTTGCGGCCAAGCCCTACTCGTTGGAGCGAACCCAGTAAGCGCGACGAGCAGCAAAGCCATCCAAATTTTCATGAGGGACTCCTTGCCGGAATTAGACTTTTCTACCTTCAAAGGGTGAGACAGATTAATTCAAATTTCTGCTTGCCGCCACCGTATCGCCGCGGGCATCGGACGTCGGTTGCAGCTGCTTACAGCCGCCCGCGCAGCACGCTGATCGAAGCCGCCGGCAGCGTGTAAACGGCCCCCGGGCCCGCGGGAACCGACGTCGTAACAGGCGGCAAATTCGGATCGGCGTAGCCGCTCTTGCGGTTCGCATGCCACTGATATTGCGCCTTGCCGAATGAAGTCATGGTGGCCGTTCCCGCAAACTCCCGATCCGCGTTCGCCTCGGCGTCGTGAAAAACGACGCGCACCTGATGTGCCTGGTCGTGATCCTTATTAATGAGCAGCAGCGACCATTGCCCGTCCGGACGCAACACAGCATAGGCGGTGACGAGTACATTGCCCGCATCGTCCTTTACGTCGCTCCAAGCCTTAAAGAGCGAATGCTTCTCGTCCTTCGGCTCGGCCCATTCCTGCGTCAGCATCCTCGCGGCATAAAATTGCGATGTCCGTGACTGAATCACATAATTTTTATCCACCATGAACATGTGATACGTGCCCCAACTGTTCTCGCAGTTCGGATGCGGCGGAGAATAAGGCAAATCGTGATAGTAAAAAATTCCCTGCCCGCCCGCGGTCAGAAACGCCGCAAACGTATCGCCCAGCCACAACGCTCCGAAAATATCCACCGCCGCTTCCCCGCCATGCGCGTTCGTCTCCGTGTCGAGCAGCGGCACGCCGGCAGGCAGCCCATCGTCTTTCCACACCTGCATGATGTGCGTCAGCAACTGCGGCTCTTTGTACAGATTCTTCCACGGCGTCTCGCAGCCATCGTAGGGATAATGCTCAAACGACATGAACGCGAGATCGGAAAGCCGCCCATGCGTTTTCAGATAATCGAGAAAACGCCCAAACCACGAAGTCCGGCCCTGCGCATCCGCCCAAGCCTTGATGTCGTCATCCACTCCCTCGAAAACCGGCCCTCCCAGCTTCAGCTGCGGATCCACGCGATGCAGCGCCGCTGCAAACTGCAAATACAAAGCCCCGTAATCTTCCGGCAGCATGTACTGCCCGTCGGCCTCTTCCCCCATTTCCACGTACCAGATCGGATAGCCGCGCTTCTCGATATAAGCGATCTCCGCGGCGGCATCGTCGGGAGTGCTGTAAAGCATGGCAATCGGAATGATGGCCGGCAGTCCGCGGGTAATCCCACTGGTGTAAAAAAGATCGAAGCCCGGTTGATCCCCTGATTCCATGCGGTCCGGCGCGACGTACAGATCCGATTTTTCATGCCACGGATCAACCGATGAGCAATACGTCAGCGACTGCTTCTGATCGGGAGAATGCTGCAGCCGATCGCTGAACCGCCATTTGCTGTCCATCACACCAACATAAATTTCCCGGATCGCATACCCGACGCAATTGCGCCGATCGCCTTCGCCGTGCCAGTCACAAGTATTCGACGACGCGGACATCAGTACGCGCACGAAACGCGTATCAGCAGGATTGATGGTGTCAGCCAGCGTCGTCGTCCCACTTTTCCCGTTGGAGATGTCGCCAAATTTGAAATTGCGCCACTCGCCGGACGCCTGCGCGTCCATCGCGTCGTCACCAGTCCAATACTGGATCAGATACTTCGTAGCGTACGGATCGCCCCACACAATCCGAATGGCATTGACCTCCTGTTTGCTTCCTAAATCCACCACCACCCATTGCGGATGCAGTGAGTCCGCTTCGTGCGTGTAGGCCTCGGTCAAATAAGGATTGCTCTTCCAGTAGGTATTCAAGTCCCCGTCGTCCAACCGCGAAAACCCATCAAGCTCGGTCCCGTTATTGCGCGTGAATCCGCGATGCGGCAACGAATAGCCGTAGGAATGTCGGATCATCTCCACAGGCGTAGCGTCGCCAACGAAATAACCTTTGCCCGCAGGATCGCTCCACTTCCCGCGCGGATTCCAATGCCAAGCCTGCACAAACAAATCCGTATTCTGGCGGTAGCTAATAGCACCCCACCCCGCTTCGAGAATCTGCTTGATCTGGTCCGGCCGGAAAAACGTGTCGGTAGCATTGCTAGGCACGCGATCCACGGTAGATCCCAGCGCGTAAAGCGGGCTGAACCTGTTCACTACGTGGCTAGGAGTCGCGTCAACGCGAATCGTCTGCCCCCGGCTAGCGGTCGCACCCACGATAATCAGCAGCAAGGCAACAACCACCGGAAAGAGTCGAACTCTCATCAGCTTCATTTCAGCGCAGGCCTCGACCGCCAGGAAATCCTATATGGCTCCAAAGGATTCGCCGACAAGATTCCAAAGCGAACAGCAACCCGTCCGTGTCGATTCGCCCCGGGAAAATCTTATCGTCGCCAGTGGTGGTACCACATGTAGCCGATCGTGAAGAGGAAACCAGCATTGTAGCCGGGATTGATATTTCCGAGATTCGCATTGGAGTGATGGAACTCGACGAATTCAATAGCGATGGCCTGGCCCGGCTTGGTGAAGATATTCAGCCCGGCCGCGCCCTGCGGAGTAAAATTCACCTGCGAAGTATCCCCCGGAGGCACGCGCTGCGTGCTGAAAAGCACGCCGCCGCCCAATTGACCGTACGGCGAGACGCGGTGCCAACCCTTGAAATTCCAACGCAGGATGATTGGCATGAAATGAAAGCTGTACACGTTACCGTTGGCAGGCGTCAGGATGTAATAGACAGGGCGAATTTCGCCTACGAACTCAAAATTGCCGCGGAGCGCCCCAGGGCCGTGATCGTAGGTCAACACGCGGCCCGCGCGGACGCCGCCGAACATGAACGTAGTGTTGGCGTCGTGGCCATTGCCGAGGCCACCGCCGAAAAATCCCCCGATTTCCCACGATCCGTAGTGAATGGACTGCGATGGCAGGCTCAGGGAATCCTGGCTCGGCTGCGTGGAAAATGCAGCCTCCGCCGCAGGCGCCTGCGAAGATTGCGTCGTGAAATCGGAGCTTTGCGCGCGCGCCGCAACTGGAAGAGCAAGCAAGGAAACCGCGATCAATGCTGCCCGGAGGAACGCCGGCCTCCCACACGAACATCTGCCAATCCATCGCACGATTCGACCCCTCCCCCTCTGCACTAAAGTTTTCGAGGTTACGGTAGGCGATGCATCGCGTCAAGATTGAGGTGCGTGCAAGTTTCGCGTATGGCCTCCGGTTTCGGATGCGGCTCTAATGGCGTCACGAACCGCCCCTCGCAGACCACGACCCAGAGCGACGCCAAGCTATTTGAAGTTATCGAAGTCGCGTAGAATAGCGCCCCTATGGCCAAAATCACTTTTCTTGGAGCGGCAGGAACCGTCACCGGATCGAAATACCTGGTGGAAGCCGGCGGCAAGAAGTTGCTGGTGGATTGCGGCTTGTTTCAGGGCTCGCGCGAGCTGACCGATCGCAACTGGCAGACCCTGCCGATTGATCCCGCTTCGATCGATTGGGCTGTGCTGACGCACGCGCACATCGATCACACCGGCTACATTCCCCGCCTGGTGAAGGCCGGATTTCGAGGACCGTTCTACTGCAATCCGGCCACGCACGAACTTTGCAACATTTTGCTGCTAGATTCCGCGCACCTGCAGGAAGAAGAAGCGCAATTCGTGCAGAAGAAAGGATATTCCCAGCACAAACCGGCGCTGCCTCTTTACACCGTAGCGGAAGCGCAAGCGGCCCTGCAGCAATTCCGCGAAATTCCGCGCGCGGATACGTTCCAGATCAGCCCGCAATTTTCCGTGCGCCCGCACGATGCCGGACACATTCTGGGCTCGTCGTGGCTGGAGTTGACCATCACCGAAAATGGCAAGCAGCTTCTGGTGGTTTTCTCGGGCGATGTCGGGCGCTATGACCAGGTGATTTTGAAAGATCCCGAATCGCCAAGCCGCGCTGACTACTTGCTGTGTGAATCGACGTACGGCGATCGCGATCATCCCGCCGGCTCACCGGAAGATGCGCTCGCGGACGTGATCAATCGCGTAGCCAAGCGCGGCGGCTCGGTAATCGTGCCGTCGTTCGCGGTGGGGCGCATTCAAACGCTGATGTACTTCCTGAACGAGCTGCAAGCGCAGCAGCGCATTCCCAATTTGCCGGTCTACGTGGATAGCCCCATGGCCATCAGCGTCACGAGTCTGTATGAGGCCCATAAAGAAGATCACGATCTGGTTTTTTCGCGCGAGGAGGCGGCTAAGCGCGATCCTCTGAACGTGGCCAACGTGCACATGACGCGCTCCGTCGAGGAATCAAAGAAAATCAACAGCGTGGTCGCGCCGTGCATCATTCTTTCCGCCAGCGGCATGGCCACCGGCGGGCGCATCCTGCATCATTTAGCGAAACGCCTGCCGGATTCGCGCAGCGCGGTGCTGATCGTCGGCTTCCAGGCAGAGGCTACGCTGGGCCGGCAGATTGAAGACGGCGCCAAGCTAGTGAAAATTTTCGGCGACATGATTCCCGTGCGCGCTGAGGTAGTTGATTTACCGCAGCTTTCGGCACATGCGGGCCGCAGCGAACTGCTCCGCTGGCTCTCAGGAATCAAGGCCGCGCCGAAGATGACGTTCCTGGTCCACGGCGAGCCGGTCGCGCTGCAATCGTTCCGCGGCGCAATCGATGCGCAATATCACTGGCCGCTTACCATTCCGGTGTACGGGCAAACGTTTGAATTCGATATGTAGCAGTTCGTAGGGGTGGGCCTTCAGTCCCGCCTGGTTTTCGGCCACTCTTATTACGGAAATTTATATCTGCATCGAAAAGATGCAGCAGAAGGCCCTAAACCTGCACCTTCGCCATCGCCGGAACCTCTTCAGCGCTCAAGCCAATCACAAACATCGGATGCGGCGCCACGCGCCCCCAGCGAACCAGTTCCCATCCAGCCCGGATGAAATTCACATTTGGCACGATGGTGAGGTCGAGCACCTGCCGTGTCTCGCCTTTATAAAAACGCTGCGGAATTTTCAGCAGCGGCTTAGCGCCGAACTCCTGGCCGTCGGCTGAGCCCCAGACGGCCACGTCTAGAGATTCCTGCTCGATCTGATCGAGAATATCGAGCGTGCAGAGAAACGTCCGCGTAGCACTCAAGCGAATGTCCGCGGCCGCGCCGTGGCCGTTTTCGGTGACACGTGTGCCGTGCGGGATCAACTCAAGCTGCATTGCCATTCGTGCCTCCGGGAAAGCAAAGGCGAATTCTAGCATGCCCGCGGAGCACGAAGCCGGAGAGTTGCAAGCTGCGGCAACTCTCCGTCGGCGCGATCCGAGAGAACGGCCCGCCCCCGATCTGCACTAACGCTATTATTTCGACTCTACGAGCGTCGATGGCCTATTGAGGCTGCCTTCGATAACTTCGACGAAGTTGCGCTCCTCGCGCAAGATCAGGCGCTTGGACTGCAGCATCGCGTAGTTCTCGCGCATTTCGGCGTCCGATTTCAGTCGCGCCTTGTAGGTCTCGTACGCAGCAAGGCTGTCGAATGCGATCAGTCCCCAGGCCACATCGTTCGTGCCTTCGTACGGGACAAAGTAGCCGACGAGATGGCCGCCACATCGCGGGATGATGCGCGTCAGCGACTCGGCATAGCTCTTGAAGGCCTCTCGCTGAAATGGATCGATCTGGTAGCGGATGATGCAGGTAATTTTCATGGTCGTACTCTCTGTGGCTGGCGTGGCCTCGCCATGACCGCCAAGTATCAGCGCCTCGCACATCGCGGCCATGGTCACGATGGCTTCGCGACGCGTGGGGCCCGTGCGCGATGGTCTTCTCGCAAACACGTGCGGCAGTTTGGCGATTGACACGCATCTACGCTTCGTTTATCATCAAAGTATGGATGTAAGCGATCACGCCGACGAAGCGCTGTCCCGCATCGCCGCAGCGATCGGCGAGCCGGCCCGCGCCCGCATGCTGCTCTGCTTGATGGACGGGCACGCGCGAACCAGCACCGAGCTGGCCGTAGTGGCGGAGGTGAGCCCCTCAACCGCCAGCGTGCATTTGAACCGCCTGAAGAATGAACGGCTCGTCAAAGTGCACGTGCAGGGCAAGCATCGCTTCTACAGTCTGGAGGGTCGCGAGGTGGCTCGCGCTCTAGAAGGGCTCAGCGTGGTCGCTGGCGGCGTACGCCAGAAAATTCGAGCCCAGCACGCCATCGCGTCTGCGCGCCGCGCGCACTTGTTACGATCATTTGGCGGGCGCGTTAGGAGTTTCGCTGCACGATCGGCTAGCGCAGTTGGGTTGGATCTCAGCGCGCGCGCAGCGAGGCGGCACGGCCTACGAAGTGACCGAGCGTGGCGCGAAGGCGCTAGCGGCGCTAGGCGTTGACGTCGAAGCGACGCGAGCGTTGCGCCGCCAGTTCGCATGCGCGTGCCTCGATTGGAGCGAGCGCCGCCCGCACGTAGGCGGCGCGCTAGGCGCAGCGCTGCTGAAGATTGCGCTGAAAAGAAAATGGGTGGTGCAGGATCTAGACAGCAGGGCGCTAGAAGTAACCGGAACCGGACGCCGTGAAATGCAAGCAAGATTCGGCCTGCGCGTCCGATCTTCAGTAGCGCAGGTTGGCGCCCTGAGCGAAAATGAAGGGCATACCCGCCGGCATCGTTACGACGCAAAATCCAGCCAAGCAGCAAGCTCAAACGCGGCGCAGCATGACGCCCAATCCCGCGCCGAACCGGACTTGCGCCGCGTAGCCCGATTGGCGTAATTCGGATCGTCGGACACCGGCCGAGGCCCGCGCTACTTCAGATTCAGCAGCCGCTCAGCAGCGGCGTTCAGAGTTGGCGCGGATTTGCAGAAGGTGAAGCGCAGTTGTTGGCTGCCGTCGCGCGGATCATTGTAGAAGCTGCTGCCCGGCACCGCCGCCACGCCAATTTCCTGTACCAGATATCTCGCAAAAGTTACGTCGTCTGGATAGCCGAACTTGGAGATGTCGGTAATGATGTAATACGCGCCGCGCGGCGTGAAGCAGCGAAAGCCGGAGTTATCGAGGATGGCCAGCAGATGATCGCGCCGCACCAAATAATCCTCGGCTAACTCGCGATAGTAGGCGTCGGGAAAGCGCAGCGCCACAGTTCCGGCCGCTTGCAACGGCGCAGCAGCACCCACAGTCAGGAAATCGTGCACCTTGCGAATCGCGTCGGTAACCTCGGGCGGCGCGATAACCCAACCAACTCGCCAGCCAGTCACGCTATACGTCTTCGAGAGCGCATTGATGGTCAAGGTGCGCTCGCGCAAGCCTTCGATCGTGACTGGTGAGATGTGCTGCGCCCCGTCGTAAACCATATGCTCGTAAATTTCGTCAGTAATCAGATAAGCATTCCAGCGCACGCACAGATCGCGAATCGCTTCAATTTCCGCCCGCGTAAAAACCTTGCCGGTAGGATTGTTCGGCGTATTCAAAATGATCGCTTTTGTCGCCGGGCCAAACGCCGCGGCCAATTCCGAAGGATCGAAGTTCCAGTCCGGCGGCTGCAGCTTCACGAATCTCGGGGTAGCGCCGGACAAAATCGCGTCGGGGCCGTAATTTTCGTAGAACGGCTCGAACACCACCACCTCGTCGCCCGGATTAATGATGGCCAACATCGAAGACATCATCGCTTCGGTCGAGCCGCAGCAGACGGTAATCTCGCGCTCCGGATCGACTTCAATTCCCTGCACCCGCGCGAATTTTTCGGCAATAGCGTTGCGAAAATTCTTTGCGCCCCAGGTGATCGCATATTGATTGATGTCCGCAGAAATAGCCTCGCGCGCTGCTTCTTTGATCTCAGCGGGCGCCGGAAAATCCGGAAATCCTTGCGACAGATTGACGGCGTTGTACTTAATCGCCAGCCGCGTCATTTCGCGAATAACAGATTCGGTGAATTGCGCGGCTTTGTGTGACAGGCGGGCGCGGGGTTCGGCGGGGCTGGGCGTTGGGGCGCTCATTGGTGCCGCTTTCGCGGGGCGCGCTTCGGCGCTGCAGCGGGCGCGCTGGCAGGCGCGCTGGCACCGTAAAGACGCCGATAAATCGCGGCGTTTCGCAGCACAATCTGCACGTATTCGCGGGTCTCCGTGAACGGAATGGTATCCACGAATTCGGCCGCCTCCGCGAAATTCTGCCCCGCTTTCCAGCTTCCCACGCGATCCTCTCCAGCGTTGTACGCAGCCAGCGCAGCCTCCGGACTGCCCCAACTTTTGATGAGCCCAGCCAGATAAACGGTTCCGAGCCGAAGATTGTACTCCGGGTCAGTAAGCCGCGCGCGCGAATATCCGACACGCATCTGCCGCGCCAGCAGTCGCGCGGTTTTCGGCAGCACTTGCATCAAACCATAAGCGTTGGCGTGCGAGACCGCGTTCGCTTCCCAGGCCGATTCCTGACGCACTAGCCCGGCAACCAACATAGGATCAACGTTGGCGTGCGCCGCCGCAGCCCGCAGCGCTTTTTCGTAAGGCAGCGGGAAAGCTGACACCCACACGTCACGCGGCACATCTTCGAATCGCCGCGCTTCGAGACCGGGATAAATTTGCCGTGCCGTGCTGATCGACGGGCCGTAATGGCCCGCTTTGGCCGCTGCCTGCGCAGCTTCCAGCAGCAGCCGCGGCTCGCCGGTGGCCGCGTAAGCGGCGCGCAATTCCAGTTCGGCCGATGAATCGAAAGCAATCGTGCGCAGCGAATCAGCCCGCGCCTGGCGGTCCGCAGCCGCGGCAGGAATCGTCGCGCCCACGGCCATCGCCGGCGGCGGGGGCAAAATTCGGGTAAGCGCATCCACCGCCGTGCTCGGACCTCCGCCAAGCGCCTGCAAGCGAACAGCGGAAAGCCCGCCGAAGTAAGTCTGAGGGAAGCGATCGTAGAGTTTCCCGAAATAAGCGCGCGCCAGCGCCGCATCGTTCGCGCGTTCAGCGTCGCGGCCCAGCCAATAAAGGTTGTCTGTGACAAACGCCGAATTCGGGAATCGCTCGAGTTGCTTCTGTAGCAAGCTGGCTGCCTCGGGCTTGTGCTCGAGGTAAGCGGTCCAAGCAACCCTCCAATTCGCCGTGCCGGCATCGGCGCTGCCGGCGAACGTATCGGCCACCCGCGAGTAATAAGAAGCCGCGCGATCGCGATCGAGCTGCACCCAATAATAATTGCCCACGGCAAAGAGAGCCTGCTCGGCCCAACGGCTCAGCGGCGCACGCGCGAGAATGGCGTCCAGCGAAGCAAGCATAGGCGCTTCAGTCAGCGCAGCCCGATGCGCCTGCGAGAGCGAATACAGGCGCTCCGCATCAGTTTCCGGATCAGTGATCTTTAGATCGGTGAGCGCCGTGAGCGGAGCACCCAGCGCGACGCGGCATTGCGCGATACGCAACTCGGCGCGTTCGCGATCGGCGCCGGTTGCTAGCGGCAACACTTCAATGTAGGCTTCGCGCGCCTGGTACCATTCGCGCGTCGAATAAAGAGCCTCAGCCCGCAGGATGCGCGACTCAATCGTGACAGGCGGAAAATCAGCGCCGAGTTTGCCGCGCAGAAGATCGGCCTTCGCAACAGCTTCGTGAGCCGGGTCACTGGTGGGATAGCGATATCCGACCGACAAATAATCGCGAGCCGCGTCTTGCAGCTTCCCGGCCATTTCCAGTGCCTGCGCGCGCGTGAACAGCAGGTCGGGCTTGGCCTCCGTATCAGGGTACGCAGCCAAAGCGTCGAGAATTTCCTGCGGCTGATTGTTCGCCAGCGCCGCTTCCCCCAACGTCACCAGCGCCTGCTCGCTCATTACTGAATCAGGGAATTCGTGGCGCAGGCGTTTCAAGCCCGCGATGGCTTGGGTCTCGTGCTTGAGCGCGTGGTCGGTTTCCGCGCGCCAGTAAAGAATGTAGTCTTCCAGCAGCGAGTCGCCCTCGGCTTTATCCAGCCAAACGCGCGCCTTCGCGTAGTTCCCTTTCGAATAATCGTAGTAGCCGAGAGCCAGTGCCGCGCGCTGCCCGATTGCCCCGGGTTTTTTGGCTGCGGCAAGCGAGCTGAGGCCCGCGTAAGCAGTAGCGGGATTTCTTTCGCGCAGGGCCCGTGCCCAAATTTCCAGCTGGTCGCTCGCGGCAGTCTTCTTTACCGGCTTGCCCGTCGCGGCCGCGGCAGGAATAGTATGCGACGTTATCGCCGCGGCCAAAAACACGCCGGCGACGATCCCCCCGAATCTAGCTTTCATGGTTGCGAACTATTATCGCCGGACTGCCGAAGGATAGGGATAGGCTCCCAGTGCTTCGGGGTCGCCTTCCGCCAGAATCGCTACCAGCCAGTCGTAGAAATAATCCACCGGCTGGTCCTGCAGGGCTTTGAAGCGGCGATCGTATTCCTTGCGCGCTTTGTCCAAATCGTCTTTCAGGCGGATGCAGATGTCGCGGTTTTCGCGCGCGGCGCGCACGTCCTTCGGGCGCAGCATCTTGATATCCTGCATCGCGACTTTCGCAACGCGCTTGGCCCGGCGGTGCATTTCCTGCAGCTCAGGCGCAAGCGTGCTCACGTCGAACGTCGGCGCGCTATGAGGCTCGGGTTCTGGTGTCGGCGTGGCTTCGGGCGCTGCCACCGGCGCGGCTATTTCCTCTGCGGGCGCTTCCGCCACAGCAGTGCCCGCTTCGACAGGCGACCCTTCTGCGATTTCATCCTCGATCGCGGCCTCTTCGGCTTCTTCCTCCTCGATTTCATCAGGCCGAGGCTTTGCCGCGGGAGCCACCGCGGCTGCCGCATCGGCGAGCATCTGGGCCGCAGCTTCTGCTCCGCCGGAGCTGCGATCGGCCGGACGCAGCGCCAACGTAACGAAATTCGTCAACACGCCCAAGCCCGCGGAAAGTGACGCCGCCGCGGCTTGCGCTCGCAGCATAGCCGGGATGGCGTTTGTCGCTCGAGACGACGCGCATGCGGCGGTGAGATCCGAGTAGGCGTGCTGCAATTCTTCGACGGCTCGCTGCAGCGGCGCCAAATTGTCGCGCAGCGCGCGGGAGACCGCTTCTTCCAGCGGGTTCTCGGCAGCCGGAGCCGCGGCAGGCGGTTTGTGAGCCTTGGTCATAAGTAAAATTACACCAATTGGAATTATGGAAATCGTTCGTTAGGGTGTCAACTGAGTTTCGGCGAGGCCGTTCCTGGGAATGATGAGCGGCCTCTACTTGCTTTTGCGAGCCAGGACTTGATATTGAGCGCCCAGCGGCAGTTTCGCCAGCAGGTTCTCTAGTGGACGCAGAGCCTTCAGGAAACGTGGAAACACGAACGCGTAATCAGTGCGCAAAATCTCGAACCCCGCGTCACGCAGTAACTGGCGCGTTTCCCCGGGCATCAGCGTGACGGCGTCTTTATCGAACACGCAGTGCGACATCACGTATCTCGTCCCGGGATTCATCGCGAAATTTTCCCACAGCGCGAAAAGCCCCCCAGGCCGTAGCGCGTCATGAACGTACCCGGCAGCGCTGCGGCGTTGCGCGATCGGAATGTGATGGAAGACCCCATTGCAATAGGCCAGATCGAGCTCGCCGTTTGGCGAGTACTCGCTCATCAAGTAAAAGCGGCAGCGGTCGGAACCTTCTCGAGCGCGCGCCAATTCAATCGAGCGCGGCGATACATCCACGCCGATCGTTCCCGCCAGTGCAAACTCCTCGCATAACAGCGGCGAAGTTGAGCCAACACCGCAGCCATAATCCAGCGCTTGCTTGGCGGCAAAGCCCAATTTGCGGGCGCATTGCGCGAAGCACGCCACACGGCCTCGCGCGTAATACATGCGATCTTCACCGGAAAGCTCCAGCGCCGCCGCCAAGCTGGCGTCATATTCGTCGGCGTATTGATCGAAAGCAGCTCGTTCATTCATGGAAGCAAATTCAATCGCCGCGCTTCAATTCATAATCACCGATGTAAGTATCGCGGCTGATCCCCAGCATGCTCAAAAAAAACGAAGAGAAAATCAGCTGCACGCCCAGAAAAAACCACAACGACCAAAACAGCACCGCACGCACCTGATTCAACGGGCCGAAATCGCTGCGCGCCCAGTCGGCAAATACCCAAGCGTCTCCGGCAAAGCCGATCAAAGCCAAAAACGCCCCGAGCAACAATCCGTGCTCGAGCTTCACGCGCCGCAACAAGCGTTTCAGCGAAATCGGGTTGCGATCAAATCTCTCCGCGTAACTGAACACCTTGGCGAAAAATCCGATGCAGATAATCTGCGCGCCCAACAGCGTGAAAATCACGCCGAAAATCATGGTGTGAATATCCACGATAATGTGCGGCGTCAGATGACGCGGTCCCGGCAACAGCCAGAACACGATAGCCAGGCCCAGCGCCATCAGCATAGTTCCCGGCAACAAAAACAGCCAGTTCGGCGCAAACAACAGCATAAAGCGCAAATTCCGCCAACCATCGCTGAACGTTTTCAAATGCGGGCGGCGGCCGCGCTTATCCGGCCAAAGCACGATCGGAATTTCCGTCATGCGCGCCCCGGCCTTCGCGGCTTTGATCACGAATTCCGGCCCCCATTCCATGCCGCTGGTGCGCACGTCGAGGCGATCGTGAATTTCGCGCGTGAATCCGCGCAGCCCGCAGAGGCAATCGCCGATGCCGGTTTTGAAGAACAGATTCATCACCGCGGTAAGGCCCGGATTGCCAATGTATTGATGGCTCCAAGGCATGGCGCCGGGTTTGATTCCCCCGCGGAAGCGATTGCCCATCACCACGTCAAAGCCTTCCCGCCATTTGCTCACAAATTGTGGCAAAGCGGCAAAATCATAGCTGTCGTCAGCATCGCCCATAATAATGAAGCGGCCCCGCGCAGCCGCAATGCCGGCACGCAGCGCGTTCCCGTACCCGCGATCAGCAACCCGAATCACGCGCGCGCCCGCGTCTTGCGCGATTTCCCGCGAGCCATCCGTTGATCCATTGTCGGCAACAATAACTTCGCCTTTGATTCCCGACGCCCCAAACGCGTTGCGCGCCTTCTCGATGCAAAAACCCAGCGAATTCGCCTCATTCAAGCAAGGAATGACCACCGACACTTCGATATCTGCAACCGGATGTGCATCCGTTCGCGGCTCTGCCTGCGGAATCGTACGCTGCTCGACGCTCACCGGCGATCGCTGGCCTTTCCGGAGTTCATCCTAGCATGTCTCGCGCAAATGAAATGCGCTGCTCTGCGGATCGCGGCAGCGGCGCCCAATTTGTGATTGCCAGAAAATTCGCGATGAACCGCTGTGCTATTCTCCCGTGACTCCTTATGCCCTATTGGCTATTCCGCATTGATCCCAGGATCGATTTTGCTCTTCTGGCCTTGGTGCTCCTCGCACTTGCGTGGCCGCGTTTCGCCGACTCGTTCTTTGGCCGCCTCGAAAGTTTCGCCGCACGACTCGCAACTCACAAACGACTTGCTGTCGCCGCGACATTCCTCGCCGCCATTATTCTGCGCTTAAGCTTGTGGCCATTCGGCCCGCTGGTCCCCGTGCCGCACGTCCACGACGAGATGAGCTACCTCCTCGCCGCGGACACTTTTGCGCACGGGCATCTCACCAATCCCCCGCATCCCATGTGGCTCTTCTTCGACACCATTCACGTAAATCAGCACCCGACATATATGTCCAAGTATCCGCCGGCCCAAGGCGCCGTCCTGGCGCTCGGGCAGATTCTCGGGCAGCCGTGGATCGGCGTGCTCCTGAGCGTCGCAGCGTTATGCGCGGCGATCGTCTGGATGCTGCAGGGATGGATGTCGCCACGCTGGGCGATCTTGGGCGGCGCGCTGGTAGTAGCCCGCTTCGCCGCCGGCAATTATTGGGTGGACTCATATTGGGGCGGCGCCGTCGCAGCTACGGGCGGTGCGCTCGTGATCGGCGCTCTGCCCCGAATTTTCCGCCGCCAAAGGCCGCGCGATGCACTGCTTCTCGGCGTCGGCGCGGCGATCCTCGCCAACAGCCGCCCGTTCGAAGGCCTGTTCCTCTTTCTGCCCGTAGCCATCGCCCTACTCACTTGGTTGCTGGCGCGCGGTGCGCCGTTGTTGCGGACCACGCTCCCGTGCGTGATAGCGCCCCTCGCCGCCGTTTTGGTCTTCACCGGGGCCTTCATCGCCTATTACAATTGGCGCCTCACCGGCCATCCGCTTTTATTTCCGTACATTCTGAACAACGAAACCTATTCTTCCACGCCCAATTTCGCCTGGCAGCCTCTGCGCCCTTCGCATCAATACGCGAATCCCCAATTCGACGCTTACTACAACGACTGGATGCACGAAGTCTTCTCAGAAACTCGCTTCGACGGTTTCCGAACCGACGTCGCGCACGAGTTTCAGTCAAAGCTTCTTCCCTTTCAGAAATATTTCCTGCCGCCGGAAATTGGCTTCCCGATTCTGTTCACTTTGCCGTGGCTCGTGCGCCGCCGAAAATTCTGGCTTCTCTTCGCGCCCTTTGCCGTCTGTTTCCTGGCATTGAGCACCGTAGTCTGGTTCGAACCGCACTACGCCGCTCCGCTCCTGGGCGCGTTGTTCGCGATTTTCATGCTGGCGTTGCGCCATTTGCGCAAGTGGCGATGGCACGGCCGTCCGATTGGAATCGCCCTCACCCGCGCGATCGTTTTCTTCATTCTCGCCACAATTCCCTATCGAGTCTTCGAATCCTTCCGCGAAACCGCAAACGATCCCAGCGTCCAACAGATGGCGTATCGCCTCGAGTTCCTCAAGCAACTGCAATCAACGCCCGGCCAGCATCTCGTGCTGGTGCATTACGGCGACGATCACGATGTAGGCCAGGAGTGGGTTTACAATCGCGCCGAAATTGACGCGGCAAAGGTAGTCTGGGCCCGAGCAATCCCCGGCGCGGACGAAAGTCCGTTGCTGCAATATTTTCGCACCCGCGAAATTTGGGACGTGGACGCCGACGAGGACCCGCCCACGCTCGAGCGCCGCGAGGCAACCGCACATTGAATCGCGACCCGTCCGAACCCCCCGTTTTCAAAACAGCACATTCGCGCAGCGAATTTTAAGATTCCAGTGCATAATACGCCGGGGTTCGGCGTCCTGCGTCCCGCTAAAACTGGTTCACGAGGGCCTTATGAAGCTTGAACGTATGGTTTTGCTCTCTACAGGTTTGTCTTTGCTGTGCTTTCTCGCCGCTTGTTCCAGTTCTTCCTCGTCGTCCAAGGGTCCGGCGCCGCCCCCGCCTCCGGCCGTAACGATTTCCATTTCGCCGCAAACCGCGGCCATCCAAACCGGAAATTCCACGTCGCTGCAAGTCACCCTGAGCGGCGACACGCAGGTCACCTGGACCGTGAATGGCGTAGCCAACGGCGATTCCACCGTTGGCACCATCACCACACAGAACCTCACCGGAGATTACACCGCGCCTCCAGGCGCCGTCGGGCTCGTCGCCACCATCGTCGCCACCAGCGTTGCCGACAAAACAAAATCCGCCACTGCCACGGTTTACGCTGTGCCGCCAGGTTCCGTCACCACTACCGGCAATTCGCTCGTAGCCTCCTACAGCATCGCGCCGCCAACTTCCGCCGCCGTCTCCGTTCAATTTGGCCCGGACACCACCTACGGCCGCGTAACTTCGACGCAGCAAGCGCCGATGAGCGGTGGCGCCGTCAGCACCCTAGTCGCCGGCATGACCGCGTCCTCTCTCTTCCACATGCAAGCCATCGTGCTTTTCCCCGACGGCACTCAATATTTCGACGCGGACCAGACCTTCACAACCGGCGCTCTCCCGGCGGGTCTGACGGCCGCAACAATTACAGCGACAACGACGGCGGGAATGACTCCACAGACAGGGATCGAAATTCTCGACCTGATTCCCAGCGGTGCCGCCGCCACAGACTTGAATGGCAACATCATCTGGTTTTATGACGGCCCCGCAGTGGGCGGCACAATCGTCCAGCCCGTTCGCTTGTTGCGGAACGGACACTTCGTTATGGTGCTCGCCCCGAATTCTGCAGTGCCCCTCACCGGGCCGCCGCTAACGCCATCCACCACTAACGAAATTCGCGAGGTCGATCTCGCCGGAAACACCATCCGCAGCCTCAACATCACCGACCTGAATACCAAGCTCGCCAGCGCCGGATTCAACCTCAACGCGCTGGTGATCCATCACGACCTCATCGAGCTGCCCAACGGCCACTGGGTTTTCTTCGTCAACTCCACCCAGAATTTCACCAATTTGACCGGGCTGCCCGGAACCACAACCGTCCTCGGAGACGCCATAATCGATGTCGATACCAACCTCAATCCCGTGTGGGTTTGGAATTCCTTCGATTTTCTCGATATTAATCGCCATCCTTTCATGTTCCCCGATTGGACTCACGCCAACGCTTTGCTCTACACCACCGACGGAAATTTGCTCGTTTCCATCCGCCATCAAAACTGGATCATCAAGATCGACTACGAAAATGGAAAAGGCAGCGGCGACGTCCTCTGGCACCTCGGCCAGGGCGGCGACTTCACTCTTGTCGGTGGCACGGATCCCACCGATTGGGAATACGCCCAGCACGGCCCCGCTTTCTTCGGCCCCACACACGGACATGTCTTCAATCTCGGCGTCATGGATAATGGCGACGACCGCGCGTTCCCGCCGAACGAAACCTGCCAGCAGGCCGGATTCACAGTTTGCCCCTTCACCACGGTTCCGATTTACCAAATCGATGAAGACGCCATGACCGCCACAATCGTCTTTCACGACATTCTCCAGCAGTTTTCCAATTTCGGCGGCGACGTGGTCTCGCTGGCGAACGGCAATGTGGAGTTCGATATCTGCACGGACACGACCATAGTGCCTCAGCCCGGCGCCTCGGTCTGGGAAGTCACCGACGCCGCGAGCCCGCAAGTCGTGTGGAATATGACCATCAGCGGCGACGACGCCTATCGCATGTTTCGGCAAGGAAGCCTCTATCCGGGAGTGACGTGGTAGTGGAACAGTGACGGCTCCAAGCTCATAACTCACGCTGCATTTGCATCGAATTTGACGCCGCGCGCTGCCAAGCCCTGCGCTGCGCCCATGGGGAACTGGACATCAGGGAGTGACCGGAAAGCAAAACGCGTTGCACGACGTACCCGTCGAAGCAGATTCGTCTTCCGTTCTCTTCCACATTAATCAGGCCGCGCCTTATCTAGCCGCCGCGCTGGTCGCATACGCCACGATTCGCGGCGTGATCAGCGCAGCCTCACGCCCTTTTCTCGCCGACGAAGTCATCACTTGGAGCCTCACCCGCCTCTCTTCCTTCTCGGAGCTCTGGAAGGCACTGTCCTCCGGCGCTGACGCCCAACCTCCGCTTTTTTATTTGGTGGAGAAGGCAGCCGCCACATTTGTCTCGAATCCGCACCTTGCCTATCGCCTGCCGTCCATCGTCGCCTTCAGTTGCGCGGTGCTATGCATCTTCGTCTGCGTCAAAAAGCGCAGCAGCGCTGCCGTGGCTCTCCTCTGCGCCGCGGCGCTGATACCCACGGGACTCTGCGCCGAGTACGCCGTGGAGGCCCGGCCCTATTGTCTGACCGTAGCGGCGATTGCCTTCGCTTTAGTCTGTTATCAGCGCCTGCCTTCAATCTCCTGGACCATTCTTCTTTTCGCAGCGCTCGCTCTCGCAGTTGCCTTCCACTATTACGCCGTGTTTCCGCTAGCGGCCTTCGCTGCGGCAGAAGCCGTTTTCGTTTTCACTTATCGCCGCTGGCGATGGGCCGTATGGCTCGCGATTATCGCCGCCGGATTGCCGCTGTTGCCGTGCTTGCCGCTGCTACGCCGTCTGCGCGAAGTCTATGGCCCGCACATCTGGGCGCACGCTCATTTGTACGCGGCCATGATTACCTACGGCTCCTTCTTTAAAGTGCATCTCATGGTGGGACTGGGCGCCGCGGCGCTGCTCGCAGCGGGTTTACTTTCAGTCATGCGCCGCGATAGCAAGGAAGCGCGCGGCCCAGCGTCTGCAGAACAAGGCCTGCTGCACGAACACACGCTACTGCTGCTGCTGCTCGTAATGCCATTTATCGTCTGCGTAGCCGCGCGCGTTTCGCACGGCGCGTTTCTGTCGCGTTACGTTCTATGGGTTGCTGTAGCCATGCTCGTGGCTCTCGGGTATCTTGTTCCCCGATTCGGCCCACGCGGCACTTTGGCGTTGGGAATTTATGTAGCCGTAGCCATCCTGGTGCAAGAAGGTCTTCTCTTTCACTCCATCTCAAGTCATTTCGCGCGTGTCATTTCACCGGGAGTCGCCATCGATCAACTCGTGCAATCAGCAGGGCACGCCGAGCTGCCCGTAGTCATCGGCAACGATAACTTCGTAGTCGCCTACTATATTCCCCAGCCTTCTGCGAGCCGCTATGTCTCCCTTGTTGACATGCAGCAGGCCATCGCGTACACCGGGACCGACAATGTCGATCAGCTGATGTTCCTGATGCGCCCTTATCTTCCTACCCGCGTCGTCACATTCGACGAATTTGCCCCAGCGCATCGCGCGTTCCTGCTCTATTCCGATGGGAACATCAGCGCCGAGGGCAACGTCATTTTCTACGACTGGTGGACGCCATTTTTCATCCATCAAGGCTATTCCGTTCGCGTCCTTGCGGCTGATCACAATCGCCGCGTTTATTTGGTGAATCTCGATGAAAAGGCCAATTGATTCGCCGCGACCGGCAAGATGCCGTCGTGATTCTGAAGGACGCGACTGTTTCAGCACATGGGGTTAATTATGCTCACCGCGCTCGATTTCAGTCTGGCAAATTCTCTGCCCGTGGAGGTGGTGCAATGAAGAATTCGACGATTCCGGCTTTGGCGTGTCTGGTGTTCACGATTTTGGTGAGCGGCTGCGGCTCTTCCAGCACTCCAACAAGCAATCCTCCTCCCTCCGGCCCCGTCACCGTCTCCGTAACTCCCGGCGCCGTCGCCCTCGCTCCCGGCAATACCTCACAGTTCACCGCCACCATCACCGGCGACACTTCCGTCACCTGGTCCGTCGCCGGCGTACAAGGCGGAAATTCCACCGTCGGCACCATCGACTCCACCGGAAATTACACCGCGCCTTTGATCCCCCAGAGCATGACCTTCAGCGTGACCGCAGCCAGCGTAAAGGAGCCTTCGGTGACCGCCTCCGCCAACGCATACGTCGTCGTGCCCGGCCAAGTCACCACCACCACTCATCCTCTCGTGGCCCTTTATTCCATCACTCCGCCGGCGACCGCCAGCGTCACCGTCCAGTTCGGCCCCGACACCAACTACGGTCAGATAACTTCCACACTGCAAACCCCCGCGGGCGGCGGCAACGTCGGAACCCTCGTCGCCGGCATGACCGCTTCGAGCACCTATCACATGCGCGCACAAATCATGTTCACCGACGGCACCATGTTCACCGATGCCGATCAGACCTTTCAAACCGGCACGTTGGCGCCACTGACGTTTTCCACCATCACTGCCACGACCACCCCGGGAATGACCCCGCAACCCGGAATCGAATTGCTCGATCTCGTAGCCGGTCCCGGCGTTCCCGTTGTCGCCACGGATCTCGCCGGCAACGTCGTCTGGTGGTACAACTTCACCGACGGAACTGCCTCCGACCTCATCCAACCGATTCGCCTGCTCCCCAACGGCCACTTCCTCGTATGTCTCGGCCCCACGTCCTCCGCGCCGATTTCCATGACCCAGCCTCTGCCCGGAACCATCACCGTCATTCGCGAAATTGATCTGCTCGGAAACGTGATTCGCGAGATCACTCTCTCCGATCTGAACACCCGCCTCGCCAGTGCCGGTTTCAATCTCGTGGCCGACACCATGCATCACGATGTCCTTCAGCTCCCCAATGGCCACTGGATCATTCTCGTCAGCTCCACGCAGCAATTCACGAATCTCACCGGTCTTCCCGGCACCACCACCGTGCTTGGCGATCAGATCATCGATCTCGACACCAACCTGAATCCTGTCTGGGTCTGGAACACCTTCGATCACCTGGATGTCAATCGCCATCCCTATCTCTTTCCAGACTGGACCCACGCCAATGCTCTGCTCTACAGCTCCGACGGAAACTTGCTTCTGTCCATGCGCCACCAGAATTGGGTAATCAAAATCGACTACGCCAAGGGCACCGGCGCGGGCGACATCCTCTGGCATCTCGGCTATCAAGGGGATTTCACTCTCGTGGGCGGCACTGCGCCGCAGGATTGGTTTTACGCGCAACACAATCCCGCGTTTTTCGGTAAGAAAACCACAGGAAATTTCGAGCTGGCAGTAATGGACAATGGCGATGACCGCGCGTACCTCACCGGGCAGACTTGCGCATCTACCGGCGGCCCGCTCTGTCCAGCGTATACGACAATTCCAGTTTTCCAGATCGATGAAAGCGCCATGACTGCCACGCTCGTCTTCCACGACAAACTGGCGGAATACTCTTTCTTCGGCGGGAGCGTAGATCTGCTCGACAACGGCGACATCGAGTTCGATCTCTGCGCCTATCCGGGAAAGCCGGGACCGAGCGCCACAATTTACGAAATCACGCCAACCGCCACCCCGCAGATCATTTGGCAGATGTCCATCACCGGCAAATATGCATACCGCGGATTCAGGCTGCCAAGCCTCTATCCCGTGCCTGGCGCCTTTTTCTAGTACCCGGCGGGCGAGCATCGCCGCAAGTTGCGCGCCGGCAAGAGCTAACTAATCCGCGCGCGCAACTTTATATACGCGCTCGCCCGGCCGCTTGATCTGTGCGCCTAACCCGGAGCGCCGGGACCGAGCGCTACCAAGCCAGGATCAATCCCGTTAGCCCAATCCGTTAGCCCAGCGGGTCGCGAAGATCGCGGCGCTTGCGGCGCGGATTGCCCGCAAAAATCAATCTTTAGTGCTGATCCGCCCGTGATCCTCCGTACCGTCCGACCACTTGCCCACCGGAACGAGGAATATGGTCAGTCGGTCCAGCGGGTCCACTGCTGCCAGAATCGGAGATCCCGGGGTTTTTGTAAGGTTATTCTCCGATAAGACCCCCCTGTGTCGCGATTAACTCCGGGTGTCGGCCTTTGTTTTCAGAGACTTACGGGCAAAGTTAATAATTTGGTGTCCCGATTAGCTTTTTCTTCGCCTTTTTCTTCGTTTTTTCTTCGCCGATGCCTCCCGGAGCCGGCCTTTTGGCCAGGTCCTCTTATGATACTTATCTCAAAAGTAGCAAAGGTCAATGGTACAGGGGTACCGAACTTGCGCTGAACCGGGGACGTAGCGAAGATGCCGCCTTGAAAGGTCGGCGTTACATTTGTGCTGCTGGCCTTAAACCGGCTTATCCTTCATTGCCTTTAGACTTGCTTTCACCAGTTTCTTCACCAACGTCAGCGGCACTGGTTTACCGGTTGGGAAGCTAACAATGGCTTTCGTCGTCGCATAACCGGCAAGTTCCTTCTTATGTTTTTGTATGACGGAAGGGGGTACGTGTAGGCGTATGTGCGGTTTCTTGAAGCTGAACCAGGCAAACATCCCGTCATAATGATCGACTCCTGGATAGGAATATCCAGGCATTTGGAAATAGTCGGTGCGTTCAGTGGCATCCGGCACAGCCGCGCGTATGGCCGCTCTGACCTTCGCCAAATCGCCTTGCGCCTCTTTCGGACATCTTGCGATGTATTCATCGACTTCACTACTTTTGCGTTTTGTCACGGTTGCATTCTCCCCTTGTCGTAGTGTTTTGTTCATTGTAATGGAAGGCCCAGCTTCGATTGCGAGTCACTTTCCCGCAAGCTCTAAAGGCGTAGTCATTCTGCAGACAAACCCAATGCCACGGCGGGAGGGTGCTGAAGTCCCTCCCCTACGGTTTCTAGGCACTTTTCCGCAGGATTACAGGCGGCTTCGAGTCACTGCGCTCTTCGGAAATGACGCTCTTCGCTCGTCCTTCGCGTGGCCCAGCCGAGTGGCGAGGCTTTGGCTGCGGTGCTATCCTTGTTTCAGGGGGCGACACGGTTTCGACGGAAGCTGTCGCGGCCCGAAGGCATGCCGGGCGCCACCTGCCCGCAATCGGGTGGAACAATACAACTGGCAATTCCCAGTTGGCTCTCGCAGCCTAATTAAAAACTAGGCAGCGCGTCTCCTCCAGTGCCGCCCGCGTGCTGGATAAGAGGCGTCACAATGCGGGCTGGCCGGCGCATTTCGGTCCGTAATGCGCCGGCGAGATCATCGGACTAGCCGCCTGCGTCTCTTGCCCGTACTGACCGCCGGCGGCGAACGCGCGGAGCGCCCGCAAGGGCCGGCCGCGAAGTGAACGGGCTACGCATGTAGTCTTCGAGCAGCAAGGCTTCTCGGACGGGGGTTCGACTCCCCCCGCCTCCACCAAGATTCTTATTTGATTGCTTTTAGTTACAGGTTGGTGTTTTCCCGCGTGACTGCTACGTACCCTTCTGTGGTGGTCGAACACACCGCAATCCTCGCTGGCGTATCCATATTCATTGAATAGTTAGCTTGTCGCCGGTCGTCCCCGGTTCGTTGGATGTCGAGCCGCCAAACTTCCCCGTCGCGCAAACGCAGTCTGGATGCGGCTTGGTATGCCGCATCAACTAGCATCACGCACTTGACACGTTCATCCTGAGGGGTTAAATTCCGCGTCAATATTCGCAAGGATTACCAGGCCTTCTTGGGAGGACAACATGGGCACTACAAAACCAGCAAGAATCCCCGGGAGATCAGTTTTCGCGCACTCGCGCGCCAACCTTGCCGAAATGGCCATGGCGCCGATGGCCGCTGCAGCCTTCTCGTTTCAAGGCCGCACCTCTCACTTCAGTTCCTATTTCTCCGATGGACTCTTACAAAACCAGCCCGGCCACATCATTCTCCTCAATACCCAGACCGATTGGCGCAGCACCTGGTCGGTCATTGCGCCTGGCAACTTCACCGGCCGACTGTTCAACGACTTGCTTTTCTACGATCCGAAAAGTGGTGTGGGTGAGTTCTATTCGACCGAAGGCGGGAACATCTGGCTGCTGAAATCCTACAGCGACTGGCGTAAGAGTTGGGCCATCATCACGCCCGGCCACTTCAGCGCCAGTCAATTTAGCGACGTTCTCTTTTATGACCCGAGCGCTGGTGTCGGGGAGTTCTACAGCACGGATGGGCATGCCAACATCAGTTTGTTGAAGAGCAGCACCGGCTGGCGCACCAGTTGGTCCATCATCACACCGGGAAAGTTTACTGGCGGCCAGTTTGCGGACCTATTGTTCTATGACCCGAGCACAGGTACGGGCGAGTTCTATTCCACCGACGGGCACGGCAATATCACACTCTTGCAAACGCACACCGATTGGCGTCACACGTGGTCAACAATAGTCCCTTGTAACTTCACGGGCAGACCCTATGCGGACCTTCTTTTCTATGACCCCAGCGCCGGCGTGGGGGAGATGTACACCACGGATGGCCACGGCGGGATCTCGCTCTTGAAAAGCTACTCCAACTGGCGCAAAACCTGGTCTCTGATCAAGCCGTGCAACATTAGCGGCGGGCGTTTTTCAGACCTACTGTTCTACGACCCCACTGCTGGCGTGGGGGAATTTTATTCCACGGACGGACACGGCGATATGAACTTGCTAAACAGCGACCCCGCTTGGCGCAAGAGTTGGTCGCTTATTATGGCTGCGAATTTCACCGACGGCCCCGCGCAAGACCTCCTCTTTTACGATCCGGGCGCAAATACCGGCGAATTCTACACCACGCGCGGAAATACCTTGTCCACCGCGGTTTTGGCCACATGCGAGGGCGATTACCAGGCCCTCCGCGACTACTTCGGTGGCATCACTCCCGGGGGACTTCCGTTTTCGATCTACATTCAGTCGGGCCATGATGGCGCGTCCCATTCCTCCTGCAGCGATACCAAGCTGCACTGCGACGCGTTCTCTGGTAACGATCCCGACTTAGTGCGCATGCTGGTCGTCTCAGAAGCCGATGAAGTATTCGAGGATAAACAGGGAGCCGGCTGGGACTGCGGCTCAAGCAATGGCGAAGGCCTCTCCCGCGTGCTTGCCACTGCCCGTTATCCTGCGGAGCTCAACGGATTCGCCACCGGCCCGTCTTGGTTGACGAGTAACCGCCCCGATTTTGTGTCGAATACGGACGGAACTGACTCCAACCCTGTCTCCACCGGATGTGCCACCCTCTTCATCAACTACCTGCGTGGCCAATTGGGTTTCAACCTGAATCAGATTACGCAAGCGGCCGGCTCAAATCTGGCCCAGACGTACCAAACGCTGACCGGCCGTTCGGATGCTTTCGGCCCATTCAAGGAGCTCCTCGACCGAAGGTTCCCCGCCGCTTCTGCCTCCACCCTCGTCACCGATAACCCTTTCCCAATTCATCCCGATCTGCTTTTCTATGACCCCACGGCGCGCACCGGTCAGTTTTATTCAACGGACGTGCAAGCGAATATGTCGCTTCTGAATACCGATGTTAATTGGCGAACTACCTGGTCGCTGATTCTCGCCGGGAACTTCAGCGGAGGCAGGTTTTCGGACTTGCTTTTCTATGACCCGAGCGTTGGCGTGGGTGAGTTCTATACGACCGACGGACATGGCAACACCAGTTTGTTGAAGAGCAACACCGGTTGGCGCGATACTTGGTCGCTGATCATTCCGGCGACATTCACGGGCAGCAGGTTTTCGGACCTCCTCTTCTATGACCCCACCGCTGGCGTCGGGGAGTTTTACACCTCCGACGGCCACGGCAACATTGCCTTGTTGCAAAGCTACAGCGATTGGCGGAAGAGTTGGTCCATCATCCTGGCCGGAAATTTCACAGGTGGAAAGTTTCCCGATATTTTGTTTTACGATCCGATTGCCGGCGGCGGGGAACTTTACGCCACCGACGGACGCGCAAACATGACACTCGTCAATAGTTATTCCAATTGGCGGAAGAGTTGGTCGCTCATCATGCCCTGCAACATTACCGGGGGGCAATTTACCGACCTGCTGTTCTATGACCGCAGTATCGGCGTAGGTGAGTTCTATTCTACCGACGGGCGCGGCAACTTGAAGCTTTTGAGCACCCAGAGCAACTGGCCCACAACGTGGTCCGTGATTCACGCTATCAGCTTCGCCGAATTTGTCTTTTACGACTCAGCGGGAGGCGTGGGCGAATTCTACACCACGGATCGGCTCGGGAATCTCACTCTGCTTAACAGCTATAATGACTGGCGGAAATCCTGGTTGTTGATCTCTCCAGGCAATTTCAGCTAGTACCGCTGATCGACTGGCGCAGGGGGCGGGTGGCCGATCCTTTTTTTCTGCGTAGTTTCTGTTCGCATCGTTGAAGCGGCTGCGAGGATGCTACAGGAGGGCAAGAAAAGAGGGGCCGAAAAGCCCCACCCTTCGCAAACGGCGCGAAGGATGGGCCACCCCTAAATTCAAAACTCCCCGAAAGCGTGGGCCACCCGCCAGCTTGAAAAGCCTCTCGACTTTGAATCCCGCACGAAACTTCATGGTAAGATTGAGCCCCGTAGGAGCAAGTCGTGGAACAGCGTTTCGTTGAGTGGCGACGTGAAAACTTCGACGCATTCCAGCGCACTGTGGCCCTTGGCGCAAAGCTATGGGGCAACGCCGAGCATCTGGAGCATCAACTGCTACTGTCGTCGCCGGAAATCCCGTCCGGCGCCACAATGAAAGACCTATTGACTTTGGAGTGGCTGGCCCGCGAAAGGTGCTCGGTAAATCAGAAGTGGATGTCGAAGCCGCCGATTGCAGTTATCGTTGTCGGCGCCCGCCATTTCAACATCTACGAGGCGATGTACGAAGTCGTCCGGCGAGCAATCGCGTCCCTGGGCGACAAATGATCCGCCTCACACCAGCCATCACTTAGAAGCCTGCGAATCCCTCGGTTTGCTCGCATTGAGTCGGCACCTCGAAATGCCCTCAAAAACGCGAAAGTCGCGATATCTCGGGGCCTCGCGGTATCAAATTGTGACGGCGGCTTAGAAGAGTCCTGCGAGCGCAGTCGTTACGGCCTTGCCCGCCTGCTCGTCCGTAGGCGTTGTGTAAACCGCGGTGTTGCCGTGGGTTTTGGGGTGGGACGTTGGAGCCCCGCGCTAAAGCGCAATGACAAAAGGCGACTTTTTTCCGGAGCGCTGAAGCGCTCCTCCCCACTCATGAATGAGGAGGCTCCCACCGGGAAATTCAAACAGGAGCTGCCGTTGTTGGGAGCGGTGCGGGCGCGAAATTTATTTGTGAAGGTACTGGGCGAGGTGCGCGATGCTTACGGATTCGCGTTGTTGGGTTTTGTGTTGATGCCGGAGGCGGGTTGCCTGCCCTGTGTTTTTGCGTAGTTTCCGTTCGCATTGTTGAAGCGGCTGTGAAGATGCTACAGGAGGGCAGGAAAAGAGGGGCCGAAAAGCCCCACCCTTCGCAAACAGCGCGAAGGATGGGCCACCCATAAATTCAAAACCGCTGGAAGCATGAGCCGCCCGCGCTTAAGCGTTGCCTCCTCAGGCGAGGGCTCGGAAAGGCACATCCCTGATCACGTTCCTCCGTAGTATCACGGTCGGTACTATTGACACATACGGCATCAAATGCCATCGTAACCACATATGCGCCCGCAACGAGCCAATTTCGCCGTTCAAAATGAGAATCCGCACCAATTTTCGCCGCTCGAACACGAAATTCTAACCGGAACTGAGATTCAAGCAGAATGCAGCCTAACTCACTGAAAACAAAGGACCGAGCTCGATTCTAACCGGGAAAAAATCGACCCCCCTCAAGCAGTACCGCCCAGCAGCGCAGCTCGGTTTATCCACACCAAAGCGCGGCCCAACAAAACGCAAATATCTCATGCTCCGATCACGAAACGGTATCTCGACCGTGCAGCAATCTTGTGCGGTGAAAACCGGGAGGGTCTAAAGCACCCTCCCCCTACAGTTTCGCGCTTTCCGATTTGAGTTCATTGACATTTGGCTGGCGGCCACGGAACATTCCTTCGCCGATTGCGCGGCAAAAATTTCGGCGGAGAACAAACAATGAGACCTTGGCGGTACGCGGGATTCGCTCTGCTGGGTGCAGCGCTGACACTTTCTCTGGGAAGCCCGGCGCTTATCGGGACACAGGAACCTGCGCCAAAAGCAGCGGTGCAGAGCGTGCCTGCTGCTTCGCCGATTTCGGGGCAGGTGACATTTCTCTATTGCAACGACCTCGACAAGGCCAGCCGATTTTACGCTCGGCTGCTGGAGAAAAAGCCCAGCCTGGACTTGGACTGGGTGAAGATCTACCCGGTTACGGAATCACTGTCGGTCGGGCTGGTGGACAGCACGCACGGCGCGCTGCGGCCGGCGGCGTCGAAGCCGGTGATGCTCAGTTTTGTAGTGCAGAATCGCAAGCAGGTGGATGAATGGTATGCGAGGTTGAAGGCGCTCGGCGCGGAGGTGCCTCATGCGCCCGATTCGATGGACTTGAAGAACGGACGCGGCATCTACAGTTTGTCTTTTAAGGATTCCGAGGGCTACAGCCTGGAAATTTTCAGCTGGGATTGATCGTGGCCGTGCACCAGATCTTACGCGGTGAAAACCGGGAGGGTCTGAAGCACCCTCCCCCTACAGTGCAGAATCGCGAGTCCCCCCGGCTCACAAACATTTAGGCGGGCTTGTAACCTCTGCGTAATAATGGCGCGCTAGCTTCCTGCTTCCTGAGGGCATGAATGTCGCGTAACGGATTCCTTGACCCGCGTCTCTATTTCAACCGGCATCTTTCGTGGATGCAGTTCAACGAGCGTGTGCTGGAAGAAGCGCGCGACCGCGCTAATCCGCTGCTGGAGCGCGTGAAGTTTCTGGCCATTACCGCCAGCAACCTGGATGAGTTTGTCGAAGTGCGCGTGGCCGGATTGCTGCAGCAAGTGGAGCACGGGCACCGCGAGATGGGCGTTGATGGGCGCACGCCGGAAGTGGTGCTCAGCGAACTGGCTGAGAAGATTCAGTCGTTCGTGCGCGATCAGTACGATTGCTGGCGCGATGAGCTCGTTCCGCAGCTCGCCGATGAATCCGTGCGCGTGCTGGGACTTTCGGAGTTGCGGCCCGCGGCGCGCGAACATATCGAGCACTTTTATATCACCGCCGTTGAACCGCTGCTTACGCCGGTGACCGTCGATCCCGCGCATCCGTTTCCGCACGTCTTGAACAAAGCGCTGTGTCTGGCGTTTCTGCTGCGCCGCAAACGAACGAAGTCGCACGTGTATCTCGGCGTTACCACTGTGCCGCGCGCGCTGCCGCGGCTGGTGCGCCTGCCGTCGCCGGAAGGGCGAGTTGAGTACATTTTCCTTCACGACGTCGTGCACGCTTTCGCCAGCCGGTTGTATCACGGCTATGACGTGCTTTCCGCCGCGGCGTTTCGCGTGACGCGCAACAGCAATCTCTATCTGGAGGATGAGGAATCGCGCAGCATTCTCGATACGGTTGATACGCAGCTGCACCGCCGGCGCAAAGGCGAAGCGGTGCGACTGGAGATCGAAGCCACCGCCAATCAGGAGATTATTGACCGGTTGGAATCGAATTTCCGGCTCAAGCCCTTCCAGGTTTTCCGCGTGAATGGGCCGATCAATTTGTCACGGCTGTTCCATCTCTATGAAGAAACGCCGCGGCCGGATCTGAAATATCGCGCCTTCACGCCGCGCGAGGTGGTTTTGAAGCCGGGCGCGAGCTCCATCTTCGAGACGGTGCGGAAGCGCGATGTGCTGCTGCACCATCCTTACGATTCCTACGGGACAGTAGTGCGCTTCATCGAAAGCGCGGCGCAGGATCCCAATGTGCTGTCCATCAAGCAGACGCTCTACCGCACCAGCGAGAATTCACCTATCGTGCGCGCGCTGATTGACGCGGCGGCGCGCAAGGAAGTTGCGGTGGTGGTGGAGTTGAAGGCGCGCTTTGACGAGGCTTCGAATATTCGCTGGGCGCGCAACTTGCAGGAAGCCGGCGTGCAGGTCTATTACGGAGTTGTGGGGTTGAAGACGCATTGCAAGCTGGCGCTGATTGCGCGGCGCGAGGCCGATGGGCAAATCCGGCGTTACGCGCATCTTGGCACGGGAAATTACAATCCTTCGACGGCGCGCTTCTACACGGATTTGAGCTTGCTGACCAGCGATTCGCATTTAACTTCCGCGGTGCATCACGTCTTCAACTACCTGACCGCCTATTCGGAACGGCGCGAATACAACCCGCTGTTCGTCGCGCCGCTGAATCTGGGAAGAAATTGCATCAGCCTGATTGCGCGAGAGGCCGCGCATGCCAAGGCCGGCCGGCCCGCCTTCCTGATCGCCAAAGTGAATGCGCTGCTGGATGAAGAAACGATTCAGGCGCTGTATCGCGCTTCGCGCGCGGGCGTCAAGATCGATCTCATCGTGCGCGGCGCGTGCGCCCTGCGGCCGGGTTTGCGCGGAACGAGCAGCAACATTCGCGTGCGCAGCATCATCGGCCGTTTTCTGGAACATAGCCGCGTGTTTGTGTTCGGCAACGGCGGAAAGACGGAGATTTATCTGGGCAGCGCGGATTGGATGCACCGCAATATTTACGAGCGCGTGGAAGTGATGTTTCATCTGCGCAATCCGGCGCTCTGCGAGCAGGTGCTGCGCGAAGTTGTCGCACCTTATGTGGCGGACACGGAGAAGACGAGATACTTGCTGCCCGACGGGCGTTATGTGCGCGCGGAGCGAGCGGGAGCTTCTGGGCGCTCGCGGAATGGCTTCCGGTTCAACGCGCAGGAATATCTCCTCGGGTTCGCGCAAGCCGGCGCGGCGCCTGCGCCGATTGCGGGGATGCCGTCACTTTTTAAGCTGCGTGCAACGCCGTCTCATTGATTTGACCTCGCGGCTCTAGTCAGAGCGGCCATTAATGTGCGCTGTGCCTGGCCCGGCTGAAGCGCGGGCCCTACGGTCGGTCCTCGCTTGCGTCCCGTCTTCACACATCTGCTCCAGAACCTCTTTGCAGAATTGTGCGGTCATCACGCTTGGGGATTTACATAGCTACTGAGATTGACTATAATGACCATTGTGACTATTTTGAGAGAATGATGACCAGAGCGAACAGAACCTGGGCGGTGGCGAAAGCGAAGGCCAAATTGAGCGCCGTGATTGACCGCGCTCTTGCCGAGGGCCCGCAGACGATCACCAAGAATGGACGCAAGGCGGTCGTCGTCGTCGCGGCCGACGAGTGGGAGCGCAAGAGCAAGCGAAAAGGTAATCTCGCCGAATTTCTGGCGGCCTCCCCGCTACGCGGAGTTCGCCTGCGGCTGAAGCGATCGCGCGACAAGGCCCGCGTCTTCGAGCTTTGAACTACCTACTGGACACCAATGTCATTTCCGAGCCGCTAAAGCTGCGGCCGGATTCCAGCGTCCTGGGCTGGCTTGCCACCGCCGATGAAGATTGCCTTTTTCTGAGTGTCATCACCATCGCTGAAATTCGCAAAGGCATCGAGGAGATTGGCGCCGGGCGGCGGCGCGACTCGCTCACGGCATGGCTCTATGACGAACTTGCAGTCCGCTTTGAAGACCGGATTCTCGATGTGAATCTCGCGATCGCCTCGGTGTGGGGAAAGATCATGGCTCGAAGCGAAGAGCTTGGGACCAATCTGGGAGCGATAGACGGATTTTTTGCCGCTACCGCAGAGGCCTACGATCTTACACTCGTGACCAGGAACACCAAAGACTTCGCCAAGCTCGGCCTTATGCTACTGAATCCCTGGAAAGCAAACTGAGGGCTGTTCGCCGGGCGCAGCGTTTGGGACTGAAATGCAGATCCCTGACCGCTGAAGCGGTTCGGGATGACAACGTATAGAGCCGGCAAAGAAAGTGACTGCGGGAACGATTGGTTTAGATCCTATGCCGGAATCCGGCGGATCTCGCACCGGCGGGGCGCCAGCGTCATCTAATCGCCGATGCCAAACTACCTGAGACCAATCATTCACACCATCGCGCGGGCGCTGTTTCATGCTGGCGGGCTGGGATTGCTTACGTTGGGCACGTTCGATTCTTCACCGCTTATCATTCCGCTGGGCAATGATCTGCTGATGCTGGCGCTAAGCGCGCGGTATCACGAGCGCATGTTGTATTACGTGGCGATGGCCACCGCGGGCTCGGTGATCGGCTGTTTCGGGACGGATTGGATCAGCCGCAAAGGCGAAAGCGGGCTGAAGAAAATTCTGGCCGCCAAGCATATGGCGTTCCTGCAGAAGCAAGTGGAAAAGCATGCCGGCGTGACTCTTATGGCGGTTTCGCTGATGCCGCCGCCGTTTCCGTTTACGGCGTTCGTGGCGGCCGCAGCCGCGTTTCAGTATCCGCGCGCGAGACTATTGGGTTCTGTGAGTATCGGCCGATTGGTGCGCTTTACGATCGAGGGCGCGTTGGCGATTCACTACGGACGCTGGATTATTCGGCAGGCGGAAGCGCCGTGGCTGGAACACACCATGCTGGTGCTCATCGCGATTTCGATCGGCGGCAGCGCCTACACGATTTATGGGTGGATGAAGCGGAGTAAACGCGCGGCGAAGCGCGGGGGATGATTTCCTTCCAGACGCATCCGTGATTGCCGCGCCGGGATGTTATTTCGGTTCTCCGGCGTATTCGGGATGGCGGGCCGGAGCGCGGCGGCGGTTGCTCTGCTGCACGCGGCGCAGCCAGAGAAGTTCCGTGCGGAACTGCGCGATTACCAGCGTGAGCATCCAGACGGCTTCGTGATGTTCGTGGCCGACTTCCTGCAGAACGGAATCGAGCACGGCTTGCTCGCGCGCGAGTTCCTTGCGCAGAAACGCCGCGCGGCGACGCAATTGACGGGCGAAAACGGCGGGACGAGTTTGCCAAGAGAGCGCCATCCAGGTGAGGAACGGCGCACGCTCGCGCTGCGTGGTCCAGTCCTCGCGAGCGAGAGCGACGGCCAGAGCGTCGCGACCACGAGAGGTCGTCGCATAAACCTGGCGGTCCGGGCCGGCGACGGCTTCGTCGGATTGCGTTTCGCGGATCAAGCCCAGGCGCGCGAGCTTTTCGAGCGAATAATAGACCTGCGGGCGCGAGATACCGGCCCAATCACGGACTTCCCTGCGCTCGAGCTCAAGATTGGCCTGGTAGCCGTACATGGGTCGCTCGGCCAGCAGGCTGAGGAGCACGAGGTCGGGCGTCGTCAGTCCGGTCCGCTCGCGCTTAGTTTTGGGCATCGCGCGCCTTTCGCTTGCGGCTCCAATACCACCACTGGCGCTGCTTGAGCGGCAATCGCGGATTGCGCGCCTGGGCCACCGCGGCGCTGAAGACGTCCACGCAGCAGACATCCACCGATTCGCCCGTCTTTGCGCAGAGGCGTTCATAGAGCCTGGCGGGATTTTGGCGCGCGAGTTGAGCGACGCTGCGGATCCCCAGTAAATCGAAATCGCGAAGCATTGCTGGTCCAACGGAAACCAGGTCCTGCAAACGGCGTTGCGGAGCGGGCATGATTTTTTCTCCTTGACGAGATAAATGCAATCTGTTACGGTGCACTAGTCTAATTTAGACTAGTTGTACTGTCAAGGAGGAAATTGGACATGCGCAGCACATTTTTGACGCTGGGTGTTCTGGCTTTGCTTACGAGTGCAGCGGCCGGGCGTCCGGCGCCACAGGAGAGGAAAGCGATGAGCGTGAAGAAAATTACCCCGGTGCTGTTTGCAGCGGAAATCGAGCCTTGCGTGAAATTCTGGGTGGAGCGGTTTGGATTCGAGAAAACGGTGGAGGTGCCGGAAGGCGACAAACTCGCCTTTGCCATCGTGCAGAAGGGCGGGGTCGAGTTGATGTATCAATCGTTTGCCAGTGCCGACAAAGATGCGCCGGCGAGCACGGCGGCGGCCGTGCGCAAAGGGCCGACGTTCTTGTACGTCGAGGTGGAGAATCTGGATGATGTTATCGGGACGTTGAAGGGAGTGCCGGTGGTGATGCCGGTGCGGACGACGTTTTATGGCTCGCGGGAGATCGGAGTGACCGATCCCGCTGGTCATTTTGTTACGTTTGCACAGATGAATGTAGCCGCGGCGAAGTGAATTGAATAGGGGCGACTACGTCTGATGCTCGTCAGTCCGCGGTTGCGTGAGGCGTTAATTTTGGAGTGTGGTCGTCGGAGGGCGCAGCAAGCCAGCGCCCCTACGGCCGAAAAGCCAAAGCGTCCTCAGGATTTCAGTAATGGCAATTGCAAATTTCAGATTTGAAATTTCAAAAGAAACAGCAAATGCAGATCCCTCGCTTCGCTCGGGATGACAACGTTTTAGGTGGGCGCGAGAGGACATCAACAGAGCGAGGCGCGATCACGCGGAGCGGGGGGCGGAGCGCGCCGCGGTCAGCTCTTGACCTTGAGGTCGCGGAGGAATTCGATGTCGGTCTGGCTCAAGGTCTGGCTTGCGCTGCGGACGCGCTCACGCTGCACATGAGCCTCTTCCCTGCAGAGTGGGATGAACGCTTGAAAATCGCCTTTGTCGGCCATTCGGCACACCCTTCCTGAGGCAGAAAATTGCCTGCGTAAAAACTACGGAGCAGCGTGGAGCGCGTTAGTTGGTGAACGTGACGCGAGCCGGATTGTTGTCCCGGGCCTTTTCCTCGCGGGATTCGCGGGCAACGGCGGCCAGGCTTTTTTCCGGCTTGGGCTCGCCGAGATTGACGGCCTGTGCCCACGGGAGAACCTCGGTGGGCTCGAATACGCCGGGATTTTTGAAAGCCGTTACGCCACTGGTCGCGTTGTGGTGACGATCGATGGCTGGCGAAACGTTGTAACCGCCGCCAGAGATGCTGCCTCCTGCGCCGCCACCAGCGCCGCCGCTGTTGCTATTTGACGGGGCGCTGCCCGCCGGGGCGTGGGATTGCGCGTGGGTGATGGCCGGAACGAAGAGCAGAACTCCGAGACACAAGAACTTTTTCATGACTTCTCCCTCGATCGCGCCGAAATAGCTCCGGACGGTCGTTGGCTGAAAGAGCGGCAGCCCTACGATCCAAGAGATCGGCAGAGGGCAGCCGATTATCAGCAAGTGCCTGAAATTCCTAAAGCGGCACTCGGCTCTAATATGGCAATTCGACCGCCAACGACTGATATACCGGAGCGCGAAAAGGCGCGGACAAAAGTAGCTATACTACTTATTTTCAATAAGTTACGGACCGTAGCGGGTGTGCAAAAGATTGACAAATCCCGGCAAGTTCGAATCTTGCAAAACGCGTGTAGTAGATAGGCAGACCCCTGCCAGGCAAGGGGAACGACGGTGGGGTCCGGGGCTCCCGTTCGGGTGTATATTGCCGCCCGGTGCAGGGAGGGTCCATGCGATGAAGATGCGAGTTGCCGCGCTTTTGCTGTTGTTGTGCGTCGCCTATCCGCTTGCCGGGCAGCAAGACGTTGTGGCTCCCGGGGACAATCTGGTGGTCGAAGGGATTCCGGCGATTCCGGCAGGGCTGGCTGCGGACGTGGATCGCTACGGAAATTTTCGCGGCGCGAGCATGACGAGCTGGCACCCCACGAAACGCGAGATGTTGATCAGCACGCGATTCGCCGATACAGCGCAAGTGCATGTGGTGAAATTTCCGGGCGGGGCGCGCACGCAGCTTACCTTCTTTCGGGATGCAGCGCGGAACGGGACGTTTCAGCCGGCAAGCGGGGAGTCGTTCATTTACAGCAAAGATCGCGGCGGCGACGAGTTCTACCAGATGTATCGCTACGATATGGCCACGGGAGCGAGCACGATGCTCACCGACGGCAAATCGCGGAACACCGACGCGCGATGGTCGAACGCCGGCGATCGGCTGGCGTACAGTTCGACGCGCCGCGACGGCCAAAACGTGGACTTGTACGTCGTGAATACGGAGGACCCCAAAAGCGAGCGGGTGTTGGCGGAGCTGCACGGCGGCGGTTGGGGCGCCAGGGATTGGTCGCCGGATGACCGTACGATTTTGGCGATTGAGGAGATATCGATAAATGAAAGCTATCTTTGGCTGTGCGACGTGGCCACCGGGAGAATGACTGCCGTGACGCCACGCGATGAGAAAGGAGTGGCTTATGCGGGCGGGCAGTTTAGCAGCGACGGGAAAGGAATTTATACCGTTACGGACAAGGACTCGGAGTTCGGCCGGCTTGCTTATATTGACCTGGCTACGAAGGAACACACTTACCTCACGAGCGATATTCATTGGGACGTGGAGGAATTCCGGTTGTCGAAGGATGGGAAGAAGATCGCGTTTGTGACCAACGAGGATGGCATCAGCGTGCTGCACGTGATGGAGACGGCGACGCGGAAGGAAATGCCTCTGCCTAAACTGCCTGCGGGCGTGATTTCGGGGTTGAATTGGCACAGCAACAGCCACGATCTGGCTTTCAACCTGAATACGGCGCGCACGCCTACGGACGTTTACTCGATTGACGTGGCGACAATGAAACTGGAGCGCTGGACGTTCAGCGAGACGGGCGGAATCAATACAGAGGGATTTTCCGAGCCGCAATTGATTCGCTGGAAGAGCTTCGATGGCAAAGAAATATCGGGATTTCTATATATGCCGCCGGAGAAATTCACCGGCAAGAGGCCGGTTATTGTGGATATTCACGGCGGGCCGGAGGGACAAGCGCGGCCTGACTTTCGCGGGCAGAACAACTACTTCCTGAACGAACTGGGAGTGGCGATGATTTTCCCGAATGTGCGCGGGTCAACCGGATATGGAAAGACATTTTCAGAACTCGATAATGGGTTTCTTCGCGAGAACTCGTACAAAGACATCAACGCATTGTTCGACTGGATAGCCACGCGCAGCGATCTCGATTCGGAGAGAATTGCGGTGATGGGCGGAAGTTACGGCGGGCACATGACCCTGGCTATCTCGACTTTCTACAGCGGACGCATCCGCTGCTCGATTGATATCGTGGGGATGTCGAATCTGGTTACTTTTCTGGAGCACACGCAGGCGTACCGGCGGGATTTGCGGCGCGTGGAATACGGCGATGAGCGCGATCCGAAGATGCGCGAGTTTCTGGAGCGTATTGCGCCGATGAACAACGTGCAAAGGATCAAGAAGCCTATGCTGGTTGTGGCGGGGAAGAATGATCCGCGCGTACCTGCGAGCGAATCGCAACAGATTGTGGCGGCGTTGAAACAGAATGGGACGCCGGTGTGGTTTCTGATGGCGAACGATGAAGGACATGGATTCGCCAAAAAGAAGAACAATGATTTTCTGTTTTATAGCGCTGTGGAATTTTTCAAAACTTACCTGCTGAACTGACTCTCTTGATTTGACGCCGCGGCGGAAACGGAGGTATGCGTGAGCGAGGAACGTTTTCTTACAAGCGGCACCGGCGAGACTTCAAAGGAAGGCGCGGATGAGGCGAAGGCGGCAGAGGCGCCAGCGAGCGTCAAGATCTCGTGCCGCCTGAATGGCCCACTCCATATTGTGGGAAACCTGACGATAGAGAATGCGGAGGGCCAGGCGATTTTTCAGGGCGATGATGCTTGGCTGTGCCGCTGCGGCGGATCGAAGAACAAGCCGTTTTGCGATGGGACGCATAAGAAGATCGGGTTTCGGAGTGGAGAGGGAGAGGGATTTCCGCCGTCGCGCTCGCAATCCTAAATTACGCTGGTTTCGACATCTGAATCTGCCCAGCTAAAAGCCGGGCGCTACTCACTGCAAAACAGAAGAGCCGGTCCCGGACTGCGGGACCGGCTCTTTGCCTTGCTTCAGGAAATTTCGCTACTTTTTCGTCAACGCTGCGTTGTAGGCCGCGATGTCGAATGTTCCGAGTCCAGTCACGTAATCATATCCGGGCAACGCGGTGTATAGACCGTTTGTCCCGACGATGATGTCGTGGAAACCGGCGGGTGACGCGGGGCTCGGGATGCCGGTCGCGCCGTTGTAGAGAACCGGCCCGGCAAATCCGAGCTTGTTGGCGTGAGCGGACTGGAGACGCGCCCAGACTCCCAGCGAAAGCGGCGAGGAGAGACTGGTGCCGCCGTAGCAGCAAGTTTCTGCGCCATTGAGCCATAGATAGACGCCGCTATTCGGGTCGGCGTCCATGGCGATGTCCGGGGTTCCCTTCCCTACGGTCGAAAGAGAATTCACCGGAGTCTGCCAGAAGCCGGAGAGTTCGAACTGACTCAAGCCGCCACCGCCCGCGTACCAGGCAATTTCGTCGTTCCAAGTGCCATCGGCGTTGGTGAGCAGAGTTGTGCCGCCGGCGCCGATGACGTAGGTGGATGACGCGGGATATTCGACCATGGGAATGCCGTCGCCGGGCACGCCGTTCTCGCTGACCAGAACGCCGCAGGATGAACCGGTATCACCTGTCGAAGCGAATACGGTTTGTCCCTGCGCGGCGGCTTCGAGGAAGGAATTATCATCGGCGAGCATGGAGCCATCGAGATACGGAAAGACTTCGCAAATGCCGAAGGACGCGCTGCCGGCACGAGCCAGCTTCTGCGCGGCGAAATGATTGAACATCAGCGCGGTGTCCGAATCGGTGAGCGAAGTGGTCGCATAGATGTACAGAGTGGAAACTGAATCGGCCATGCCGGTGGAATACTGCGTATCGAGGTCAAATTCATCGGCGCCCGATGTGTCGGGACTGGCGAGACCGACTTGCACGATTTTCACCGGGACTTGCGGGAGACCGTTGGCTTTTTCGGCCAGGCGCAAGTCGCTGACGACACCGGATACATCGCCTTCCGCAAAAATTGCGATGGCGGTTTTCGATCCGCTTGGAGTGCCGGCGACGTCATAGGCGGTCCAGAGATTCTTGGCGCGATAGGAGCCCGGAAATGTCGGGACGCTGACGGCATTTTCGACCAGCGGGAAACTCATTTTTGCGGCGTTGTTGAGCCCGAGCACGGCGCCAACGACGCTGCCGAGCACGGCGGGAATCTGCGCTGGGGTGAGATTCGCGAACACGGATGCGCCATTTACCTGGTAAACGCCCAGTTGCGTGTTGAATGCTTGGCGCACGGTGGCTGCGGTGCCGTCCGCGGCGATCATCAAATTGTTTGGCTCGACCGCGATGTTCTGAAAGCCCGCGGCGGTGAGGTAATTCACCACCTCTTGCACTTGGGAAGTCGACGGCGCATACGCGGCGGCGAAGCTGGCGGGATCAAGTTCCTGGCCGTAGAGCGCGTTTCCCGGAGTGGTGATTGCCTGCACGTATTGAACGAGCGCTTCGCGATTCTGGATCTGCAGCGCGACATTCACGTGGATCGGAGTGGAGTCGGGCAAAAGACCGTTGGCCGTCGCATTGACAAGGGCTGGGCCAACTGCCTGCGTGGATGTGGAGACCCAGCTCTGGGCCGCCACGCTTCCTGCGACAACGAGAATCAGCGCGCCGAGGGTCAGAGCGCGCAAAAACCATTCGGGGCACACACGTCCGTTCATTTCTTTGGTACTCCTTTCATCTCTTAAATGAATACGGCCGGAGGTTGCCGGCCGGGCCCGACTGCTTCTAAGAGCGGAACGACTACATACGCGGACTGTGGAGACGCAATCGAATTGCCAAATGCGTAGGAGCGGAAAGTTATTGAAAATTCAGGGAGACGCCTCGGGCAATCGGTGCATCGATCGGGTAATAGGACTTCGAGTTCGGCTGAAACAATATAAATTTTGCAGAAAAATATTCTGCAGCGATGGCTACTCGCGCTGGCCGCGGCGGGCAAACGTACAGCGCCGCACCGCAGCATGTACAGTGAGGACTGTATGCGCGGTTTAGTGAAAGCGATTTTTGTCGAAGGTGAAATTCACGAGGCCGTCGCGGTAGTCAATCTTGACGTCGAGCATGTAGAGCAGCGGAAATCCGAGCGTACCGGAAATTTCGGTGCCGGCGCTGTTGCTCACTCCTGAAAGATCGAAGGATACGAGGTCCTGATTCTCCTGCCGGAAGTGGGCGAATTGCAGCGTGACATTATCCGCGTAATAGACATTGGCAACGTTGCCGCTCAGGCCTTTGACTTTCAGATCGTCGGTGGAATGGACTTTGGAAACTTGCCGGGCCGCTTCCGGGGAGATTGAGTTGTTAAACGCTCCGGTATCGATGAGGAAAAGAACGGGCGGCGAATCATTTAATCGCGTGGGAATCAGAAGCATGTGGCCGAAACGGAACACCGGCGAATAGGATTTCATCTCCGGAGCAACATACGGATTGTGCCAAATGTTGGAGCCGGTGTGCCCGGCCTCGAGCGCTCCTGGCTCCGCTTCTTGCTGGGGCGGATTGGGAAGTTCGCTCAAGGAAAACTTCCCGTCCGGCAAATTAATGTCGATGAGGTAGTGCTGAAAAACATCGGCGCCGATGAGACCATCGTCGTCCAGCACGGAGCGGCGATCCACGACCTCGACCCTGCAATCGTGGAATTCGAGGTCGCCGACTTTGATCGAATCAGCGTAGCCGATGTAGCCGCTCGCTCCTCCTTTGTTTCCGATGCCGGCGATTTCGGTGTGGCCGATGGATTTGATGCCGGCCTTTTCGGCGATTTTACGATCGATCAGGATGCCGCCTGCACCGGTATCCAGCAGAAGCTTGGCGTTGGCGCCATTTAAATTGACGGTGAGGCCGTAGCCGCGAATATGGCGCGGGTCGTGGAGGAGTTGAATCAGCGGCGTGTGCGTGGAACTGATTTTGTTGGCCTGGCGGCAAGCGTGGAGCGGCTGGCCGGACTCCTGCTCTAGAGAGGCGAGCAGACCCGCGAGGCGCGAGCGGTCGTTGTCGTCGTCGTTGGTTTCACCGGCGAGATACGCTTTTAGTTCCTTGAGGCGATCTTCGAGCGGCAAAGTGGTAAGCCACTCGCGGCGCACATCGGGATCGGCGGGATCGATGCGATGGGCCATCTCGATCATCGTCTTGGATGTGGCGTAAAAGGATGAGACTTTGTCCACACGCGACAAATCGAGATAAGCGCGAGCGCTCCCTTGGCCGGAATTGGCGACTGCTACGAATTCGCGCTCAGCGTCGGCGATCTTTCCTTGCCGGAAATACACTTCTCCCAAGGCCAGGCGCGCATCGCTGGAATTTGCCGCTGTTTCGGTGCCCTTCTTAGCGGCTGCATAGGCTTCGGCAACTTTTTTCTGACGCAGATAAACGCGAGCGAGGCCGGCGTAGGCGGTGGCGGGATCCGACGCTGTCAGTTTCTCGTATGCTTCGGCTGCTTCGTCGAATTTCCCCGTGCGATAGAGAGCCAGAGCCTCAGCCTGCGGCGTCACAATTATCGGCGGCGCGTTGGGGTCGACGGCAGGATCTGCGCCGAGCTTCGATGGGCTTACTGCCGAGGCGGGCGCCGTTGCCGCTGGGGGCGATGGTGCAGCCGGAGGCGGTTGGTTTGATCCGCCCTGTTGTGCCCGCGCGCTCGCCGCACAAGCCATCATGAGGCAAACAGCGATAGCGAGGTGCGAGATGCGGGTTCGTGTGCGCACGGAGCCTCGTGCGGCCGCGCGCCGGTAGGCAAGGGATGGCAGCCGCTTGAAATCGAGTCTCCCACGATGATTCGTTGCGTGTCAATGAAACCGCAATTACCGGTCAGATACTTACTTGCGGCGGTTTCTGCGGGATTTCGGGGCCACGCGGTGATACATCCCGCGGCGAAAATGAAATACAATCGGCGGCGTATGGGCGAGCCGGCGGAAATTTATCTGGGCACTTCAGCGTTTACCGCGAGTGGATGGGAGGGCGTTTTCTATCCCAAAGGATTGAAACCTGCGGATTACCTTTCGCACTACGCCACTCAATTCGGCAGCGTGGAGGTGGACAGCACGTTCTATCGCATTCCCACGGAAGCGATGGTGAAGCGCTGGTACAACGCGACGCCGAAGGGATTCATTTTCGCGGCGAAGATTCCGCAGGTGATAACGCACGAGAAGATGCTCGAAGGCGCAGGCGACGACTTCAAGGAATTCCTGCGCGCCATGGATCATCTGCAGGAAAAACTCGGGCCGCTGCTGTTTCAATTTCCTTATTACAACAAAAACAAGATCGCCAAGCCGGAAGACTTTTTCGACCGGTTGTGGCCGTTCCTGGCATCGCTGCCGAAGGGCTACAAGTTTGCCGTCGAAATTCGCAATAAGAGTTTCCTTGTGCCCGTGCTGGCGGATTCATTGCGGCAGTGCGGGATTGCCCTGGCGTTGATTGATCATCCGTGGATGCCGCCGGTGAACGAGCTGCTGCAGGATTTCGATCCGATTACCGCCGATTTTACGTACATACGCTGGCTCGGCGACCGTTACGCGATTGAGGATGTAACGAAGACGTGGGATAAAACCGTGGTGGACCGCCGCGAGCCGCTTTCGGACTGGGCCAAAGCCTGCCGTCTTATCTTGAAGCGCGGAGTCAACATCTTCGCTTACGCCAACAATCACTATGCCGGTCATGCTCCCGCGACGATTCGGTTGTTCGAGGAGCTCCTCGGAAGATCTGCCAAGGTCCCGAGCGGCGTCGCTAAAATCAGCGATCCTGTGCAGCCAACATTCAACTTCGAATAGTTTTCGAATGTAGGCGGGCTTTGTTGACATCGTAGGAAAAGCAAGAAAAACCGGATCGAGTTTTCCGCCGTTCCGGCGCCGAGATTCTTCGGAGCGCGCCAAAGCGCCCGATTTTCGCGCGGACCACGGTGAATGGACGCGAAAATCGGGCTGCGCGCTCTCCAGAATGACAACGCTTCTGGATCGGCGCGACAGGATGTCAACAGAACCATTCAGACGATGAAGGATTGGGCCCGCGGCTCAGTGCTATCGCTCGCTACTGCCCTGGTGGATGAAGATCGAAGTAGCCGGTTAGATCCACGTGACCAGCCAGCGTGTCTGATTCCTGCCCATGGATGAGAATGCGCAAACGATGCAAGGTGGGCACGTTCGCTTCCAGCGTGTGGGCAATCGAATTTACGGCCAGCTGTTCGCTCAAAATTCCTGACGGCGTTCCGACGCTCAACTCATCCGAAAAATCGGCGATGGCCGTTCCGTCGGGCAAAACGTAGAACGCGAGCAGGCGCACATCCGCCGGAAGCGTGCGCTGGTCCGGCTCCGGCGGATTCTGGATCAGCGCCTGAATCACCTGCTTGCCGCGCATCGCGGCGTCGGAGGAAAGCTGCAGCTTGATTTGCGAGGCTGCAAGCTGACCCGGCACCGACGGCACGGCCCAGAAAATTGTGGCGTTGGAGGGAGCGTCGGTCGGCGTGGTGATTGGCGCGCTTACCACCGCGCGGCGCGCTTCCTCTTCGCTGGCTTCATCCTGGGCGAGGTTATTGACGCGCTCGTGCAGCCCGCGCAGGCTCAACAGCCCAATCACAACGGCGACGCCGAGGATCACCAGCGTAATTTTTATGTTCCGCGACATCAGTGAACTCCGGCGTTCGCGGCCGAATGATAAGCCACGATTCCGCGCGCCACGCTTGCCGCGAAGGGCGTAAACATTGCTTCCAACGCGTTGCGATCTCCCACGGCTACGCTAGAGAGCTCCACGGCCACGGCCGGCGCAGCCACGGAACGCAAATCCCGGAGCGGAACGCCCGAGGAAAGCGCCGGTGATGCGGGAAAATTCTTTGCCAGCTCGGCTTGGATCAGGTCAGCGAGATGCCGGCTGGCATCCGCGAAATTTTCCTGAGCGCGATCCCAGGGAATTAGATGGGCGACAGGTCGCGGCCGAAGCGCGTCGGCGCCAGTCGTTTTTGTTGCATCCGTCAACGCAATCGCGTCGGGAGCTGGAAATAGATAGTAGTAGCTGCGCACAGTGCCGACTTTGCCCGTTGAGGAGACGTGGAAGCTGACGTAGAGCGCGGAGCGCTGAGAATTCGCGAGCGTGGCGCGATCGTCGAAGGATGGGTCTTCGTCGGCTTCGCGCGTCATCACGGCGTGAAGGCCTTGCTGTATCAACTGAATCCGCGTGAGGCGCGCCAGTGTGAGAGCGATATCTTTTTCTACGATCCCCGCGGCGCCTCGCGCGCCGTTGTCCGCGCCGCCGTGGCCGGGATCGAGCACTACTACAAAGGCGGGCCGCTGTGGCGGCGCCGACGTGGGAGTTGGCGGAGGTGTTGAAGCCGGCTGCTGCGCCGCGGCCGGCGGCGTTTGTTGTGCCGGCTGCGATGGCTGTTGCGCGGCTTGTTGCGGCGGTGCAGGCGCCTGCGTTCGCGCGGCCGGAATTGGAATCGCGGCGGCGGCGAAAAGCACAGCAATGAATTGGATGGAGCGCACGCGGCGAGAAAGTCGCACGATTTTAGAGGATATCAAAATTTGCCGTATGCGCGAGTCTCGGTGTGCGGCTCAGTTTCCCTGGCGAATCATGTCTGCGCCTTTTTCCGCGATCATGATGGTCGGCGCGTTGGTGTTCCCGCTCGGGACGCTCGGCATCACCGACGCATCCACAACGCGCAAAGCATCGATTCCGCGCACGCGCAGCGACGCATCGACCACCGCCATCGCGTCGCGCCCCATTTTGCAGGTGCCGACCGGATGGTAAAGGGTCTCCACCGAGTCGCGGACGTAGGCGGCCAGATCGGCGCGCAAGATGCGGTGCGCGCCCGGGAGCTTCTCCTCGCCGCGGAAGGAATCGAAAGGACGCGAGGCGGCAATGCGGCGCGCCAGCTCGATTCCGAATATCAGCGTATCCACATCGCTTTCACGCGAAAGATAGTTGGGCTCAATCAGCGGCGGATCCATCGGGAAATTCGAGCGCAGGCGTAACCGGCCGCGGCTTTCGGGCCGGATCAGCGTCGGGCCAATTGAAAAGCCATGACCCGGCGGCCGATCGAATCCGTGATTCAGATAATATGCCGGGCCAAAGTGATACTGCAGATTGGGGGCCGCGAGATCAGCGCGTGTGCGAAGGAAAGCTCCTGCCTCGGCAACGCAGGATGTCAGCATCCCACGGTGGAATAGTGTGTAGTTCAGCACGTTTCCCAGCGATTCGGCATTCGCCAGGCTTACCGCTTGTTTCGATTCATACGCCACCGCCAACAATATATGATCCTGCAGATTTTCGCCGACGCCCGGCAAATCGAGAGCAACCTCAATCCCGTGCTGCTCGAGATGTTTCGTTGGGCCGATCCCGGAGAGCATCAGCAACTGCGGCGAATTCACGGCTCCGCCGCACAAAATCACTTCGCGATCAGCATGCACCGTATATTCGCGGCCGCCGCAAACATATTCGACGCCTGTGGCGCGATTCCCTTCCAGCACAATTTGCGTCGCGTGTGCGTGCGGCACCACCGTCAAATTCGCGCGCTTTCGCGCAGGATGAAGAAACGCATCCGCGGCGCTGTGCCGCCGCCCGCGTTTCTGGGTCACTTGATAGATACCCGCGCCTTCCTGCCTCGGCCCGTTGAAATCGGAATTCTCCGGCAAGCCCGCCTCAACCGCTGATTCGACGAACGCCCGCGAAAGCGGGTTCACTGTGCGCAGGTCCTCGACGCGAAGCGGCCCGCCGATGCCATGCAGCGCCGAGCGACCGCGCGCTTGGTCCTCGGATTTCAGGAAATACGGCAGCACATCGCCGAATCCCCAGCCAGGATTTCCCGCCGCTTCCCACGCGTTGTAATCCGCTGCGTTTCCGCGGATGTAAATCATGGCGTTGATCGAGCTTGAGCCGCCCAGCACTTTGCCGCGCGGCCAGTAAAGCGCACGGCCGTGGACATGCTCTTGCGGCTCGGTGGTGAAATTCCAATCTACGGGAGTCTTGAAGAGTTTCGAGAAAGCAGCAGGAACGTGAATTTCGCGGAGATCGTCTTCGCCGCCCGCTTCCAGCAGCGCGACGTGTACTTTCGGATCTTCGGAAAGCCGCGCAGCGAGAACGCACCCGGCAGAGCCCGCGCCTACAATTACATAGTCAACGACCGCCATCGGCCGACAAGGATGCCACGGCGTGCGCGGAACTACAAAGCGGAGACGACTTGCAGCTTAGGTGAACGGCTAGGCGGGATTCTCAGGCTTCTGCGCGACTACCGACAGGTTCTGATTCGACTGGAAGAGCAATTTCAGGCCGTAGGCAGCGAATCCGCCGGCGATCAACAAAAGCCCGAAGGCCAGGCTGCTCATTCCCAGCACTTGCTCAGTCTCGCCGCGCACCACCGAGAATCCCAACAGTAGCAGCGGGCAAACGCCGACAAGAATCGCGCCGGGCAGTCCGCCCGGCACACGGAAGGGCCGCCGCAGCGTGGGCTCTTTGATGCGCAGCGCCACCAGCGCCACGAATTCGAGCATCAGGCTCGTGCCGTAAAGCAGCACATCGATGGTTACCAACCGCTCGAATCCCAGACCCAGGCACAGCGCCCAGCCGATGGCGCAAACCACGATGGCCACCCACGGCGCGCGCGTGCGTTCGTTCTTCTTCGCGAATATCTGCGGCAGCATGCCATCCTGCGCCATTGCCAACGGCAACCGCGAATAACTCATCACCAGTGCGTTGAACATCCCGAACGCGCTCATCATTCCGCCCAGCACCAGCGCCACGCGCAATCCCTGGCCGCCAACCAGCGCCGCGAGATCAGCCCACGAACCAGTCTCCCACGCCGAAGGCGGCGCGCCGGTAAGCCACATCGCGGCGACGGGCACGATGTACGTGAGCGAAACGAGCACGACACAAAGAATCATCGCCCGCGGATAAACCGTCTTCGGCTTATCCACTTCGGTGGCAATCGTCGAGGCGTTGTCCCAGCCCATGTAATTCCACATGGCGATCAACATTCCGCCGATGAAATCCACGCCCAACGCCGATGATGTCGAGCCAGCGCCCGTCAGCGCTCCAAATTTGAATGGGGCAAGAATCACGATTAATACGAAAGGCGCGGAAAGCAAAAAGAAAAGCCACAGCGAAGAAATCGCGACGACGCGAATCCCCAAAATATTCATGATGGCGCAGACAGTGACAATTGCCAGACCCACCATCAATCCACGATTGCCAACGGAGAACCACGGCACGAGCCGCGTCAAATACGCGACGAATAATGTCGGATAGATGGCCATATCAAAGATGCTGGCCACCAGCGATAGCCACGCCTCCTGAAATCCCCAGAAATTGCCCATCGCCCGGCGCACCCAGGCGTAATAACCGCCCTCCGCCGGAATCGCGCTCGAGAGCTCGCCGATCATGTATGCCGTCGGCAAACTCCACAGCAACGGCGTCAGCAGCAAAATCAAGATGCCCTTGGCGTAGCCCGCGCCGTGAACGATATCTTCAGTGCCGTACGTGCCGCCGGACACCATGAAGAAAGTGGCAGCAACGAGCGGCCACAGAGTCAGCTTTGCCGATTTTCTTTTTGTTTGGGAAATCACGCGCGGACGCGCAGTGGCGGGCAACGAAACCGTACTCAATTTCTGTCGCTTCCTCCTCGAGCGATCCCCACTCTCACTTGGGCCGGTTTTCCGGAGCGAGTTCGCACAGCGCAGAATACAAGGATTGCGCGTAGGTGCAAGAAAAATCTTGAGCTTAGCGAAAGATTTTTTTCGCGACGGATAACTGTACCATCGGCCATCGCGCCGCGGCGCTCTCCGCCTCGTTCAGCGGCTCAAAATTCGCACGGCCTCGCCGCTGGAAGCTATTCCGAAAGCAGCCAGTCGCTGTTATATACTCCCGCTACCCGAGCGGACACTCTAGTGAGCCGCTTCGCATCGCCAGCTTGTTACTAAAATCGGAAGAAATTCGCGGTTCGAGCGGGATCTCCGCCGAATAGGAGCCAACGTGACTTCTTCATCCGTTCCAACACCCGAACACATCCTGCAAGTCGGGCTGGGATTCTGGGCCTCCAAGACGCTGCTCAGCGCCGTCGAGATGGGAGTTTTCAGCGAGCTGAGCCGCGGCCCGGAGGAATTCGAACGCCTCGCCGGCCGGCTAGGGCTGCATCCGCGCGCGGCCCGCGATTTTCTGGATGCGCTGGTCGCCCTGGGCTTCTTGCAGCGCTCGGGGGATTCCTATTCCAACGCGCCCGATTCCGCCACGTTCCTTGACCGGCACAAACCCGACTACGTGGGCGGCATGCTGGAGATGGCTAATTCGCGCCTGTTCGGGCACTGGATTCACTTGACCGAAGCGCTGCGCACCGGCCGGCAGCAAAACGAAGCCAAGGAAGATGCCAGCGCGTCGCCATTCGCGGCGTTGTATGCCGATCCGGCGCGACTGAAGGGCTTTCTGGCCGCCATGACCGGCGTCAGCCACGCAGCAAACTTGGCAATCGCCAAGAGATTTGACTGGTCTCGTTATAAAACGTACGCCGATGTAGGCACCGCGCAGGGCGATCTCGCGGTTCAAATCGCACTGGCCAATCCCCATTTGCGCGGAATCGGCTTTGACCTCTCGGAAGTTGGCCCCGTGTTCGACGAGTATGCCGAAGCCAATGGCGTCAGCGGCCGATTGCGCTTCCAGCCTGGCGACTTTTTCAACGACTCACTTCCCGAAGTCGATGTCATCACCATGGGGCACATCCTGCACGACTGGGACCTGGGCGAGAAGAAAGCCATCATCGCCAAGGCTTATGACGCGCTAAATCCCGGCGGGGCGTTCATCGTCTATGACGCCATCATCGACGACGATCGCTCCAAGAACGCCTTCGGCCTGCTGATGAGCCTGAACATGCTGATCGAATCGCCCGGCGGCTTCGATTACACCGGCGCGGATTGCATCGAATGGATGAGCGGAGCCGGCTTCCGGGAGGCGCGCGTGGAACACCTGATCGGGCCGGATTCAATGGTCGTCGGCCTGAAATAGCGGGTAGTGATTCAGTTTCCGATAAGCCGACTACCAGGCAAGTCGAATCACTTCCGAGTTGGCCGTAACTCTAGGAATTGGCTTCCCGCTCTGCAACCCCACCCCGCCGCTGCGTTGACTTGCTCTGCGACGCGACCTAACATGCGCCGACAAGAGGCAGCGCACTTCCCATGATCGGCCAGACGCTTGGTCACTATCGCATCGTTGCGAAGATCGGCGCCGGAGGAATGGGCGAGGTCTATCGCGCGCACGACGAGCAGCTCGACCGTGATGTCGCAGTGAAGGTGCTCCGCGCTGGTACGATTGCTGACGAAGCCGCGCGGAAACGGTTCCGCAAAGAAGCCCTTGCACTCGCCCGATTGAATCACCCGAATATCGAAACTGTATTCGAATTCAGCTCGCAGGAGAGCGTGGATTTCCTCGTAATGGAACTAATTCCCGGCTGCTCGTTGAAGGAGAAAATTATAGAAGGCCCGCTCGCGGAGATTGAAGTTTTGCGGCTCGGGATGCAATTCGCAGAGGGCCTCGCCGCGGCTCATGACCAGGGCATCATCCATCGCGACCTCAAGCCTGCGAATCTGTTCGTCACTCCGGATGGACGCCTTAAGATCCTCGATTTCGGCCTCGCCAGAATGGTGAATCCCGTTCTCGATGTTGATCTCACCCGCAGCATCGCCACCGAAGGTCAGATATCGGGCACCATCCCATACATGTCCCCGGAGCAATTGCGCGGCCTCCCGGCGGACGCGCGCAGCGACATGTATGCAGCCGGAGCGGTGCTCTATGAGATGGCCACCGGCCAGCGGCCATTCCCACAGATACAGGGTGCCGAACTGATGGGAGCGATTCTCCATCAAGACCCGCCGGCGCCGCGCGCGCTGAACGCTCATATTTCCCCGGTCTTCGATTCGGTTCTCCGCAAGGGACTCGAAAAGGATGCGGGGCATCGCTTTCAAACCGCGCGGGAATTGCGCGCTGTCCTCGAAACAATAGCGGGCGGAGCGCCTGTGGCAAGCGCTGCGCCCGCTCCCTCGGTCGGGTCTGCCCGGCTTCCGGCAGCGACGAGATGGGTCATCGCAACGGGAATCGTGGCTATTCTGGCGATCGGCACCGCCGTCGGCCTAGATCTTGGCGGTTTGCGGAACCGATTCTTCCGGCGAGGAACTGGGAGAAATGAAACTAGCGGTACTCCAGCGTCGCCGATCCACCTGCGCCGCTCCGTCGCCGTCCTCGGATTCAAGAACGTCTCCGGGCGCCCGGACGAGGCCTGGCTTTCGACAGCGCTTTCCGAAATGCTCACAACCGAGCTGGCTGCCGGTGAACAGCTCCGGACAGTCCCCGGCGAGAACGTCGCACAGATGAAAATCAATTTGTCTCTGCCCGACGCAGACAGCTATGGCAAGGAAACTCTGGCGAAAATTCACAAGAATCTGAACGCCGACGATGTGGTTATCGGCTCTTACATTCCCCTCGGCAAGAATCAAATCCGGCTTGATTTGCGTTTACAGGACGCCATGCAGGGTGAGACTTTGGCTTCCGTCTCAGCGAAAGGCAGCGAAGACCAGATCGATGAGCTCGTAAACAATGTTGGAGCCGAACTGCGCGAAAAATTGGGCGCCGGAGCTGTTTCTGATGCGGAGGCAGCCGCGGTGCGCGCCGCGACGGCAACCAATCCAAAGGCCGCTCAACTCTATTCACAAGGCTTGACCGCGATGCGTCAATTCGATTCCAAAAGAGCGGAAGACCTGCTTGAGCAGGCGGTAGCCATTGAACCGAAATATGCTCTAGCCCATTCCGCCTTGGCCAGTGCTTTTGCTCAAATGGGCGATGACTCAAAGGCACGAGACGAAGCCAAAAAAGCCTTCGACCTTTCTGCCAACCTCTCGCGCGAGGATCGCCTTTCCATCGAGGGGCGCTATCGCGAGTTCGGCGGTGACCGCGACCAAGCCGTTAAGATCTACCAGACCTTGTTCAACTTTTTCCCGGACAGCATGGAATACGGCATGCGCCTGGCTCGGGCGCAAGTAGAGAACGGACAACCGAAGGAATCGCTGGCCACTTTGCACGCTTTGCGGACGCTGCCCGCGCCGCTGCGCGACGATCCAAGGATTGATTTGTCGGAGGCAGACGCGTTGGATTCGCTCCAGGATTACAAAGGCGCGCTTGCCGCGGCTCAAAGCGGGCAAGCAAAAGCAGAGGCGGAGGGAGCTCGCCGCGTGGTTGCCGAGACCTTATTTGTGCAATCGGACGCGCTGCGGCAAATGGGTCAGCCCCAGCAAGCGCTCGCAGCCACCCAGCAAGGTAGCCGGATTTACTCGGAGACGGGCGATCGCATCGGGGCGGCGTCTGCCTACTATCAGATGGGTGCGATATATTGGGCCGAAGGGAACCTTCCGGACGCGAAAAAAGCTTTTGAGCAATCCCTCAAGCTGTATTCGGAGATTGGCTACCGCAAAGGCGCCGCTTCCAGTTTGAACAACATCGGAAAGATCTTGATGAACCAGGGCGACCTAACTGGCGCCGAAAAAATGCTGCAGCAATCCTTGGCCACCAAGCGCGCAATCAATAACAAACCGGGTATCGCAAACGTCTTGGACGACTTGGGAGCGCTAAGGCTCCAGGACGGCAATCTGTCAGCCGCTCGCGAATTCTTTGGGCAGGCAATGCAGATCCATCAACAAGCCGACGATCAAGACAGTGTGGCCTATTCCAAGACCTTGATTGCGGGAGTATTGCAGGAGCAGGGAGAGCTCGCGGAAGCGCGAAAGATGTACGAGGATGCAGTGCAGACTTTCGAGAAGCTCGACGATCAGGATAGCCTGGCCTTCGCGCGATTGAATTTTGGCGGACTCCTTACCGCCCAGGGAGATCTTCTCCACGCGAGAGATATGCTCGAGAAGGCTCTGACCTCGTTTCAAAAATCGGGAGAGAAAGGAAGCTCGGCGAACTGCCGCCTGGCTCTTGGCCAGATTTCGTTGGCGGAAGCGAAGGCTAACGACGCCGAATCCGCAGCCCGCGACGCGATCGCAGAGTTTGAGATGGAAAAATCGTCGAATGCTGCATCTGCGTATGAGCTCCTCGCGCGCGCGCAGTTGGCCCAGGGCAAGGTATCTGAAGCCGAGTCCTCGATTCGCCAGGCTGCGGCGCTAGCGGAGAAAGCCCACAGTTATCGGCTCAGTGCTTCTGTTGGAATCACAGCCGCACGCGTGCGGGCTGTTCCCGCCAAGCCGGCCGCGGTAGCGCAGGCCCTGCGGAGTCTTCAGGAAGTTGCAGCGAAGGCGGAAAAGCTGGGCAATGTTGACCACCAGTTCGAAGCCCGGCTCGCGCTGGGCGAGATCGAAGTAAAATCCGGAAACGTTGCTGCGGGACGTGTGCAGCTCGCCGCTCTCGAAAAAGACGCCACTGCCAAAGGATTCCTCCTGATTGCTCACCAGGCCCACGCTGCAGCTACGACTTGATTTCGACTGCCTGGTCCACGCCATCGGTCTTGGGATTACCGCCCAACCTTCGATCTACCGCCGAGAATCAAATGACACCACTGGCGAGTAGCGGCATTTGTTGACAGCATGGGAATCCATCGGCAAACTGATTGCCGCTTCGCGCGTGGCAATGATATTTTTTGCCTGCGCGAAGCCGCTGACAGCCATCGGGAGACGCCTTTGCGTACCGAAGATCGCTCGCCGGATGACCTGCGTCCCATCAAGATCACCCCGGATTTCATCACCACAGCCGAGGGTAGCGTCCTGATCGAGGCGGGCCAGACTCGCGTGATCGCCACAGCGACAGTTGATGATGGCGTGCCCTCGTTTCTGAAAGGCTCGGGAAAAGGCTGGGTGACCAGCGAATACGGAATGCTCCCGCGCGCCACCGAGCAGCGCACTCCGCGCGAATCCACTCGCGGCAAGCAATCCGGCCGCACACTTGAAATCCAACGCCTCATCGGCCGCTCGCTGCGCGCGGTGGCCGATCTGAAAGCCCTGGGCGAGCGCACCGTTTGGCTCGATTGCGATGTGATTCAGGCCGACGGCGGCACACGCACCGCCTCGATTACCGGCGCATTTGTAGCCATGGCCTTGGCACTGGAACGCTTGGTCGCCGCAGGAATTCTGCGCACCGTGCCTTTGAAGGATACGGTCGCGGCGGTCAGCGTTGGGATTGTGAACGATCAGCTCCTCCTGGACCTCGACTACGAAGAGGATTCGCAGGCCCAGGTGGACATGAACGTGGTAATGACCGGAAGCGGCCGCTTCGTCGAGGTGCAGGCCACCGCCGAAGGCCGCCCTTACACCGGAAACGAGATGCAGCAGCTTCTCGAACTGGCCGCGGCAGGCATCGAGCACCTCACCAAGGTCCAGCGCGAACTGCTGCACATGAAATTCAGTGCCCAAGCCCGTTAGGCTGCAGGTCGCCAGCTCCAATCCCGGCAAGCTGCGCGAATATCGCGAACTCGCCGGCGGTGAGCCGATTCAGCTCGAAACGGTGCCCGGAATCGCGGCGCTGCCTCTTTTCGACGAGTCCGCGCCCACATTCGCCGAAAATTCCGCCGGCAAGGCCATCCACTATTCGCGATTCACCGACGAGCCGGTGATCGCCGACGACTCCGGCTTGGTAGTCCCGGCTCTAGGCGGTGCGCCGGGCGTGCATTCCGCCCGATACGCAGGGCCGGACGCGAGCGACGCGGATCGTGTGCAGAAATTACTGGGCGAGATGCGCGGAAAGACCAGCAGCGAGCGTCGCGCCCGATTCGTCTGTGTGCTAACGCTGGCGGAAGCCGGCCGTGCCATCGCAGTTTTCTCAGATTCCGTCGAAGGAGTCCTGGCCGAAGAGCCCCGCGGCTCCGCCGGCTTCGGCTACGATCCAGTCTTCTATTTCGAAAAGCTCGGTAAGACCTACGCCGAGATCTCGCGCCAGGAAAAGAACGAATACAGCCACCGAGGTCGCGCCTTCCGCAAGCTGCTGAAATTCCTGCTCGAAGAATCGTACGTGTAACGCCGGCTGCCAGCCGGCGCTCGTCCCCCAAACAGGCGAGATCGCATAAATCTACCGCGGTCGCGACCCAGCGCTCCGATCTTCAACCCGCAATCGCGCCAAACGTGAGCTGCCAGCCTGTCGTTACGAAAATCGCCGGCTGGCAGCCGGCGTTACGGCGGAAGAACACTTCGCCTGAAACGCCGCGGCTTCCCGTCACGTCTTCCTACCGTCTGCGGAGGACACACGATGACGACATTCCAGCAGTTCAAGGGCTCCTTACTTGTTCTCGCATTCTCGCTAGTGGCGCTCAGCGCTCAGGCTCAAGAACCCACAAACCCACCGGCCGCCCCGATTCCCCCGCAAATTGTGGCCGCGAAGAGGGTGTTCGTCTCCAATGACGACAGTGACGCGCTGTTTGGTGTTCCAAACCTCATTTTCAATTCGTTCTACGCCGACCTCAAAAATTCGGGAAGATTTGAACTGATGTTAAATCCCGCGGATGCCGATCTGATCTTCACCGTCCATTTCATCAATGTCTCGCCCGAGTATCCTATTCACCTGGTCATCGCCGATCCCCGCACTGGCGTTCCCCTGTGGGGGATCACCTCCCACGTGAAGATTTGGACGCGTGTACCGACGGGTCGAAAGAACTTCGACGAGGCTATGGAAAATCTTGTCGCGGAATTGAACCAGCTGTGTACTCCGGGGCGGAAAAATTAGCGCGCCTGTAACGCCGGCTGCGAGCCGGCGCTCTTCCCCCAAACAGGCGAGATCGCATACATCTACCGCGATCGCGAATAAGCGCTCCGATCCTCAACCGGCAATCGTGCCAAACGTGAGCCGCCAGCCTGTCGTTACGAAAAGCGTCGGCTGGCAGCCGGCGTTACGAACGTCCCGCGCGACGATTTTTGAATGAATGGCAGGTTACAGTAACTCCCCCGCCCGTCTGAGTTTGGCCGGCTCCCGCACCCGCCTTTCCTGAAACGAAATTCCTTGCCAGGAATCCAATAGGGGTCTTTAATTGGGCGCTCTCCAGGCTGCCCTGAGGTGATCCATGGCTTCTCCGATTCGTGCGCCGGAGCCTCTCGCGCCACTGCTCGATCGACTGGCCGACGCCCGCGCCAACACGGATGCGCTCTTCTCCAGAATCGCGCCCGAGGCTCTCTATGACCGCCCGATTCCGGAGCGCCACCGACTGATCTTCTATCTCGGCCATCTGGAAGCTTTCGACTGGAATCTCCTGGGCCGCGGCGCCTTCGATCTGCCGCCCGATAATGCCGCGTTCGATAAGCTTTTCGCCTTCGGGATCGACCCGGTCGGAGGCAATCTGCCTACCGACACTCCCGCAGACTGGCCGAAAGAGCGGGTCGTACGCCGCTACGTCGCGCGTGTGCGCGAGCGGCTGGATGCCAGCCTCGCGGACGCGTTTGCGGGACGCGAACCCAGCCGCGAGGTAGCCGGCGGCACGCAAGTTCAAGTCGCCATCGAACATCGCCTGATGCACGCGGAAACGCTGGCCTACCTGCTTCATCAGCTCCCCTACGAGAAGAAACGGGGCGACGCAGCGCATCGCGACCGTCCCGCCGGCCTCAGGAGAAGCATGCAGGTCATCATCCCCGAAGGCGACGCAACGTTAGGCATGCCGCGCCATCGCGATGGCATTCCGGGGCACTCGGCCCTCGCCGCGACGCCCTTCGGCTGGGACAACGAATTTGAAACCACCATCGCGCGCGTCCCGGCCTTCGCCATCGGCGCCTATCCTGTGACGAATGGTGAATTCCTGGAATTTATGCGCTCCGGCGGCTATGCGGATCGCAGTTTGTGGAGCGCAGAATCCTGGACCTGGAAATGCGAAAAGGAGTTGCAGCATCCTTTTCTCTGGGTTGAGAGCCGCGAAGGCTGGAATTATCGCGGGATGTTTGAAGAATACCCGCTGCCGCTCAATGCGCCGGTTTACGTCAGCCATGCAGAGGCTTCGGCCTACGCACGATGGATCGGCGGCTCGCTGCCGGCCGAAGCTCAGTGGCACCGCGCCGCCTATGGCTCGCGCGATGGCGCGGAGTTCGCCTATCCGTGGGGCAACGAAGCGCCTGATCGCTCGCGCGGCAATTTCGATTTCGCGGCCTGGGATCCTAGCCCGGTCATCTCGCACCCCTTCGGCGCGAGCCATTTCGGCGTGCACGATCTTCTCGGCAATGGCTGGGAGTGGACTTCGACGCCCTTCGGGCCGCTGCCGGGATTCGAGCCGTTTCCCTTCTATCGCGGCTACTCCGCGGATTTTTTCGACGGCAAGCATTTCGTCATGAAGGGCGGATCGCCGCGCACCGCCGCCTGCATGCTGCGCCGCAGCTTCCGCAACTGGTTTCAGCCGCACTATCCGTACGTTTACGCCAAGTTCCGCTGTGTGGAGGAGTAACATGGCCACCGCCCGACCAAGGTTAGTCGAGCGCATCGAAGAATCCGCCGTTGCCGATATGGCAGCGGAAGTCCGTGCCGGACTTTCGCGTCCGGGCCAGAAAGAACTCCCATCGAAATATCTTTACGATGAAATTGGCTCTGCGCTATTTGAAGTCATTTGCCTGCTGCCGGAATACGGACTGAGCCGCGCCGGCGCGCGACTTCTGCGCCTGTATGCTCCGGAGGTTGTCGAAAAACTTCCCTCGCCCGTGATTGTTGCCGAACTCGGCAGCGGCAGCGGCGCCAAGACGCGCTGGGTTCTCGAAGCCCTCGCGTCTCGGCAGCCGGTGAAATATTTCCCCATTGATATTTCGCGCATGGCGCTGTCGCGCTGTTGGCAGGAGCTCGGTCATCTGGATTCGGTGAGCGTGGTCGGCTTCGAGCGCGCCTATCTCGATGGCCTGCTCGAAGTTGCCGCGCGCCGTGAGTCCGGCGAGCGCGTCCTGGTTCTTTTCCTCGGCAGCACCATCGGCAATTTCGATCGCCCGGCCGCGGAAGTGTTTCTCAAGCAGGTGCGCAATATTCTGCTTCCCGGCGACGCGCTGCTCCTGGCCACCGACCTCGAGAAGCCCGTGCATCAATTGTTGGCGGCTTACGATGACGCCGCGAAAGTCACCGCCGCCTTCAATCTCAACATCCTCGGCCACATCAATCGGGCGTTGGAAGCAGATTTCGATTTGAACGCCTTCGAACACACCGTCCGCTACAACGAGGATGGGCGCCGTGTCGAGATGCACCTGCGCGCGAAAAAAGCCCAGACGGTGGAAATTCGCGGCGCAAGCTTCACCTGCAACATCGAAGCCGGCGAAACCATCTGGACCGAGAGCAGCCACAAATACAGTTGCCCGGAAGTGGTCGCCATGGCCGAGCGCGCCACCTACCGCTGCGCCGCCCAATGGGTCGATTCCGAATGGCCCTTCGCGCAGAGCCTGCTAATCGCCCGCTAATTCGCAGGCGCGAACGCATCTGAGTCTTTCGTAGGGGCGCTGACTTGCTGCGCCCTCCGGCGACCTCGTAGCCAGAGCAAGGTCTCGCTCAACCGCGGAAGCACAAGCGGAATTAACACCGCTCCGCTCCGTCTCTCGTCTTGCTGTGCTATATTTCCATCCCACCATGGCGAAAAAAGCGAAGAAGATTTCTAAACCGAAAAAGGCCAAGAAGTCGGCCGCCAAACCGGCACAACGATCAGCCCCGCGCGCAAAATCATCCTCCGGCCACAAGGTCGGCGGCACCAATCCCAAGCGCGTGCGCGCAATTCTCGAGAAGCTGGACGAAGCCTATCCCGCCGCAACCTGCGCTTTAAAGTACGCGAATCCGTTCCAATTACTCATCGCCACGATTCTCTCCGCCCAATCCACAGACAAGCGCGTCAATCAAGTCACCGAAACGCTTTTCCCCAAGTACCCGACGCCTGAAGCGTTCGCCCATGCCAATCCAAAGGAACTCGAGCAGGATATTCGCCCCACAGGATTTTTCCGCAACAAAACGAAATCGGTGATGGGCGCCAGCAAGAAAATCGTCGAGGAGTTCGGCGGCAACGTCCCGAAAACGATGGACCAACTCCTGACGCTCCCCGGTGTAGCGCGCAAAACCGCCAACGTAGTCCTTGGCACCGCCTACGGAATTGCTTCGGGCATCGTCGTGGACACCCACGTCCAACGCCTCTCCCGGCGCCTCGACCTAACCACCAACGAAGACCCCAAGAAAATTGAGCTGGACTTGATGAAAATCATCCCGCAGGACAAATGGATTCTCTTCGCGCATCAGCTCATCTGGCATGGCCGCCAGGTCTGCCAGGCACGCAAGCCGCGCTGCATCGACTGCAATCTCGAGAAGATCTGCTACTCGGAAGATAAAACCGTCTAGCTTTTGGAATTCAATGCCCGAATCGAATCGCCCAGCGACCATCGGAACCATCCGCAGCGGAATTTCCGGCTGGAGGTACGAGCCCTGGCGCGGCCCCTTCTACCCGAAAGAACTGCGCCAAAAAGACGAACTGAAGTACGCCGCGTCGAAGTTGAATTCGATCGAAATCAATGGCACCTTCTACTCGCTTCAATCGCCCGAGAGCTTCAAGAGTTGGGCCAGCGAAGTGCCGCCGGGATTTGTCTTCGCCGTGAAGGGACCGCAGTTCATCACCCACATTCGCAGGTTGAAAGAAGTCGAAGTGCCGCTTGCAAACTTCTTCGCCTCGGGAATTCTGCGCCTCGGCAACGCGCTCGGCCCGATCCTCTGGCAGTTGCCGCCAAATTTCAAATTCGATCGCGAGCGCCTCGATACATTCTTCGCTCTGCTGCCGCGCGATACCGCAGCAGTCGCAAAGCTAGCCCGCCGCCACAACGACAAGCTGAAGCATCGCGCCTGGCTAAAACCGCTGGCCGACGCGCCCGTTCGCCACGCCATGGAGGTTCGTCACGCCAGCTTCGAGACTCCAGAGTTTGTGGCTCTGCTCCGCAAGCACGATGTCGCGCTGGTGTGCACCGATTCTCCGCAGTGGCCGCAAATGATGGACATTACGGCGGACTTCATCTATTGCCGGCTGCACGGCGCGGAAGAGCTCTACGCCAGTGGCTACGACGATAAGACGTTGCAGGAATGGGCCAAGCGAGCGGTCAGTTGGTCACGCGGCGAAAATCCCGACAATGCGAAGCTGGCAGCGACGCCGCGTTCAGGAAAGCAAATTCCTCGCGACGTATTCGTCTATTTCGACAATGACGCCAAAGTTCGCGCCCCGCACGACGCCCAAGCACTGCAAAGCGTTGTTGCCGCAATACAATCAAAACCCGCGACGCGATAATCCCTCAGGCACGCGCTGTAGCCGAGTAATGTGCCGGCGCGCGATCGAATTTCTGTTTGCAGCCTTTCGAGCAAAAATAGTAAGGGCGTCCTTCGTAATCGGATTTGTATTTCGAATTCACTGCATCAACGCTCATGCCGCAGACGGGATCTTTCACTCCACCCGTCTCGGCCGTTACGGCAGTTGCGCTCGTGGCCACGCCCTTTTTCCCCGGCTTAGCTTCTGACGCGCCGCGGCTCCGCCCCACCTGCACGATTTCCGCGAGAATGCTCACCGCAATCTCTTCCGGCGAAGCCGCTCCGATCTGCAACCCTGCCGGCGCTCTCAAAACGGCGATGCGCCCGGCCGACACGCCCTTATCCAGCAGTTCCTCGGAAATTTTCTGCGCCTTGGTCCTGCTGGAAACGAACGACACGTATCCGGCCTCGGTGCGCAGCGCCGCTTCCAGGCCCTCTTCATCGCTCTCGCCCTGCGTGGACACCACAACGAACGTCCCCGGCGTAATGCGAAATGCGCTCAGGTCGAAATCCTCCCCGACCGAATCTGCTGCCGCAAAATTCTCCTTCGCGATTTCCGGCGCGGCGACACACACCTGATAATCGATCGCCTTCGCCAAACGCGCCAAAGTCTGCGCCACAACCGAGCGCCCCAAAATCACGATCTGCGGCTTCGGCAAAACCGGCTCGATATAAATGTCCAAGGTCCCTCCACTCTGGCACGCCATCGTGTAATCCACGATACCCGCCTCGGAATTTGGATCACCATCCGGGCTGATGCGAATCAGCCGCGGCCGCCCATCTTGCAGCGCTTTGAGTGCCTCCCTGATTACTATAGGCTGCGAGCAGCCTCCGCCGATCCACCCTTGCATCGTGCCATCGGCACGAACAATTGCTTTGTCCCCGGGCTTACCCGAAATCGGCGCTTCGAATCGCACCACAATAGCGATGGCAAACGCCTCGCCCGCGGCCCGCAGCTCAGAAATCTTTGCCAGAAATTGATCAAACATATTTTTGCCGCGTCATTGCCATCCGGCCACTCAATTGCGAACGCTGCGGATCAATTCACGCTCCAATTGCAGCAAGCTATCCAGCGAATGTGCCGGAGCGAACACATCCACGCAAGGCAGCGCTGCAGCCATTCCCCGCGCCGCAGGTTGATAATCAGCCAGGCCCAGCAGCGGATTTAACCAGATCAGCGTTCTCACCCGCCGCTTGATCGCCTGCAGTTCCTCGGCCAGCGTTTCGGGCTCGCCGGTGTCGAGGCCATCGCTGAGAATCAGGAAGAGAGTTTCGCGCGAGAGCAGCTTGGCGCCGTAACGCTGATTGAAATCGCGCAGCGATTCACCGATTTTCGTGCCGCCGGCCCATCCGGCGGAATTTTCCGCAACGCACTGCAGCGCCGAGGCCAGGTCTTTCGATCGCAGCGCGCCCGATATTTCCTGCAAGCTGGTGCTGAAGATGAAAGTGTCGGTGCGCTCGAAATGATTCTGCAGCGCGTGGGCGAAACGCAGCAGGAACAGGCTGTAGAGATTCATCGAGCCGCTGACGTCGAGAAGCAGCACCAGCCGCGCTTTTTTCGGCTTGCGGCCTTTGAATAGCAGATCGAGCGGCTCCCCGCCGCGGCCGATGCTGCGACGGATCGTGCGTCGCAGATCGAGTTGATCGCGCAGTTCGGAAATTTTCAGGCGCCGCGAGAGACGCAAGCTCATTTGTTTGAAAAGCCGTTGCGCGAGCCGTTGCAGCTCGGCTTGATCCTGGCGCGGAACCTCGGAAAAATCAGCTTGCGCAAGCCGCTCGTGCGCGCTTGCGCCGGATATGACTTTGCCTTCGTCCTCCGGCGCTTCATCGGAAACGCCGCCAGGCAGGCTGAGGACGTTGTCCCCGTGCCGCGATTCTTTGCGCCGCGATTGCGCTGCCCGCTTGCGCTGCTCATCTGCGGATCGCGGCTCCGGAATTTCCCGCGCCTCGCTCCAGAATCTCTCGAAAATCGGATCGAAGGCGTCCCACTCATCTTTCGAAGCGCACAACCCGGATTTCAGCGCCGCCTTGAGGTTGTCGCGATTCAAATCGTCCAGCACCGCCGCAGATTCGAGCGCCCCGAGCGTGCCGGATACCCCAGCCGCAATTCCGTTCGTGCGCGCAAAGCGGCAGAAGCTGACGATGTTCGCGGCAATTTCGCTCTGATTCTCACCGTCCATCAAATGCCGCCAAATCTCCGTGACGCCGGCTGCCAGCCGGCGCTTCTCCACGCGCCGATCGAGCGCTCAACCACGACCGAAACCGCAAATTCCACGCTCTTTGTAGGGGCGGGGCTCGCTCCGCACGCCAACGTAAAGACTCAAGCAACGTAAATGATCCGGCCGCGTTTTTGCGCTACGAGCCAGCTCCGATCAACTTCTCCAATCCCTCCGCTTTGATTTTGCCGACGTCCTCGACGGACTTCGAAACGCAGCCGATTGTTTCCTCCGCCGCTTCGACGTCGAGATGATTCTTGCCCAGCGACTGCATCGCCTCAACGCAATCCAGCGTCTCCGCCACGCCGGGCGGCTTCGCCAGCTTCAACTTCCGGATCGCCTGCACATAGCCCACCACCTGCGCACTCAATGCCTCCTCGATTCCCGGCAAACGCGTGCGCACGATCTTCAATTCCTTCTCCGGGCTCGGATAATCAATCCACGAATACAGGCAGCGGCGCTTCAAAGCATCGCTCAATTCCCGTGTGCGATTCGAAGTCAAAATCACGAACGGCCGATGCTTGGCCCGAATTGTCCCCATTTCCGGAATCGAAATTTGAAAATCGGAGAGCAACTCCAGCAAAAACGCCTCGAAGGCCTCATCCGATCGGTCAATTTCATCCACCAGCAGGATCGGCGAAGAATTCTCAGAGCGAATCGAGCGCAGCAGCGGCCGTTCCAAAAGAAAATCCGGTCCGAAGATGTGCTTCACCTTGTCTTCGACACTTTCGCTGGAATGTTCCTCCAGCTTGATGGCCAGCAACTGCTTCTGATAATTCCATTCGTAGACCGCCGAGCTGACGTCCAGCCCTTCGTAGCACTGCAGCCGAATTAATTCGGTGTCGAGGAAGGAAGCCAGCACCTTGGCGACTTCCGTTTTGCCCACGCCGGCGTGGCCTTCGATCAGCAGCGGCTTGCCGAGGCGCATCAGCAAATACACAGCCGTTGCGAGCGGACGATCGAGCACATAGCCGAGGCGCTCAAATCCGCCAATCACTGCGTCGAGGCTGCTTGCGGTTTCGGCCACTATTTTTTCTCCGCGCCTCCAAAAATTCGGCGGAAGAAGCGCGACAGCGCTGACGAAAAGCAAGCTGAAGGCGTTGACGGGCTTGGGAGGCGCGCTCGCGGCCGGCGGAGCTGCACTGCCGGAAGCCTGCGCCACGGCTTCCTGCTGCAGTTGCTGCTGAAAATTCTTCGTGAATTCCTCGAAGATGACGTCGGAGACGTCATTGATCATGCGCGCGCCGAATTGCGCCAGCATGCCGACGACATTCACCTCCGAAACGCCGACGACTTCGGTTTCCCCGGCGGAGACCGCGCTGAGCTTGCCGGTCATTTTCATCGAGGCGCTGCCCTTGCCGCGCACGTCCTGGCCCTTGCCGAACAGTTCGATCTCATGCGCCGCAACGTCGAGGCGCTCGATGCGCACTTCGCCTTTGTAATCGGTCACCGTCGGGCCGATGCGCACGCTGATGGAACCTTTGAAATTGCGGTCGTCGATGGCTTCGGTGATTTGCGCGCCGGGAACGCAAGCGGCAACCTTGCGCGGATCGCTCAGGAAATTCCAGACTTTGTCGATCGGTTCCTGAACGCGAAATGTTTTTTCGATGCGGACCGCCATCGGCTAGCCCGCGATTCCCTTCTCCTTGAGAATTTGCCAGACCTTCCAAGGAGTGATGGGCATGTCGATGTGCCGCACGCCGAGATGAGCGAGCGCATCCACGACGGCGTTGACGAAAGCGGCGGGCGAGCCGACGTTGGGCGATTCACCCACGCCCTTCGCACCCAGCGGATGATGCGGCGATGGCGTGCAGGTTTTGCCGGTTTCCCAGTGCGGCGTCTCGACGGCAGTCGGAATCAGGTAATCCATGAAGTTGCCGCCCTGCACGTTGCCGTTTTCGTCGTAATCAATCAGCTGCATGAAGGCGATGCCCAGGCCTTCGGTCAATCCACCGTGAATCTGGCCCTCGACCACCATGGGATTAATAATGTTGCCGCAATCATCCACGGCGACGAAGCGGCGCACCTTGATCTCGCCCGTGCCCTTATCAATGTCCACTACGCAGATGTAAGTGCCGAACGGGAAGGTGAGATTCGGAGGATCGTAGTAGTGCACCGCTTCGAGGCCCGCTTCCATGCCTTGGGGATGGTTGGTGTAAGCCGCGAAAGCGATTTCTTGAATCGTTTTCGCTTTGCTGGGCGCGCCTTTGACGTAAAACTTTCCCGGCTCCCATTCCAGATCCTGTTCGCTGACTTCCAGCAGATGCGCGGCGATTTTTCTGGCCTTGTCGCGAATCTTGCGCGAAGCCATTGACGTGGCGGCGCCCGCGACCGGAGTGCTGCGACTGGCATAAGTTCCCAAGCCGTAGGGCGCGGTGTCCGTGTCGCCTTCTTCGACCGTGATGTCGGCTACGGGAATGCCGAGTTCCTCCGCGATGATCTGGCCGAAGGTGGTTTCGTGGCCCTGGCCTTGCGATTTCGTGCCCATGCGCGCGATGGCTTTGCCGGTCGGATGAATGCGAATTTCGCAGCTATCGAACATTTTCAACCCGGCGATATCGAAATCGTGCGATGGCCCGGCACCGACGATTTCGGTGAAGCTCGAAATGCCGATGCCCATCAGCTCGCCCTTCTTGCGTTTCTCTTCCTGCTCTTTGCGCAGCGCGCGATAGTCAATCATCTCCAGCGCCATGTTCATGGCCACCGGATAATCGCCGCTGTCGTAATTCCAGCCTAGCGGGCAGAGATACGGAAATTTGTCCTTGGGAATGAAATTCTTCAGCCGCAGATCGGCGGAGTCCACTTTCAGTTCGGCGGCGAGAACATCCATCGCGCGTTCAATTAAATATGCAGCTTCGGTGACGCGGAACGAGCAGCGATAGGCGATGCCGCCCGGCGCCTTATTCGTGTAAACGCCGTCCACTTCGCAGAAGGCATTCTTGAAATCGTACGAGCCGGTGCAAATGCTGAAGAGCCCCGCGGGATACTTTGAAGGCTGCGCGGCGGCGTTGAAAGCGCCGTGATCGGCGAGCGTTTTCACGCGCAAGCCGTTCACTTTGCCGTCGCGGTCGGCCGAGATTTCCGCGGTCATGTGGTAATCGCGGGCAAAACCGGTGGATTGCAGGTTTTCGGAGCGCGTCTCGATCCATTTCACCGGCTTGCCGAGCGTGAGCGAGGCAACCACGGCGCAAACGTAGCCGGGATAAATCGGGACTTTGTTCCCAAAGCCGCCGCCAATGTCCGGGGAAATCACACGGATTTTGTTTTCCGGGATGCCGCCGACAATGGCGAAAAGGGTGCGGTGGGCGTGGGGCGCCTGGCACGTTTCGTACACGGTTAGGTGCTGGTTCACGGGATCGTAATCGGCGACGATGCCGCAAGTCTCGAGCGGCGCGGGATGGCAGCGCTGGAAGACTGCGTCCACTTTTACTTTCACGGCCGCGGAATCGAAACTCTTCTGCGTCGCGGCCTTGTCACCAACTTCCCAGTGGAAAATGTGATTGGACTTTTCTTCGCGGTCTTCCCGCAAAATCGGCGCGCCGGGGTCCGTCGCCTTGTGCGGATCAACCACAACGGGCAATTCTTCATACTCGACTTCGACCAGATCGGCGCCATCCGCGGCCGTATAGCGGTCGGTGGCCACGACGAAGGCCACTTCCTGCGCCTGGAACAGCACCTTGCCGGTCGCCAAAACCATTTGCTTGTCGTGGAAAAGTGTCGGCATCCAGGCGAGTCCGGCCTTGGCCAGGTCCTCGCCGGTGATTACGGCGAGCACGCCGGGCAGCTTCAGAGCTGCCGCGGTGTTGACGCTCTTGATTCGCGCGTGCGCGTACGGGCTGCGCACCACGTGGCCGTACACCATCCCCGGCAGATTCACGTCATCCACGTAATGGCCCTTTGCCCTGGATGAAGCGCGCGTCTTCCTTGCGCTTCACCGAATGGCCCATGCCGCCGACTTCAGGCGTTGTTCTCGGAAGCGGCTGCGTGCTCATGTTTATGCCCCTTTCTGCATCTGCGCGGCTGCGTACTGCACCGCCTTGACGATATTTTGGTAGCCGGTGCAGCGGCAGAGATTGCCGGAAATGCCCCAGCGAATTTCTTCTTCGCTGGGCATGGGATTTTTCTTCAGCAGCGCGTAGGAAGAAAGAATCATGCCCGGCGTGCAGAATCCGCACTGCAAGCCGTGCTCTTGATGGAAGCCGTCCTGCAGCGGATGCAGTTTGCCGCCTTGCATCACGCCTTCGATGGTCATCAGTTCGCGTCCGTCGGCTTGCACCGCGAACATGGTGCAGGATTTCACGGCGCGGCCGTCGAGCAGCACGGTGCACGCGCCGCAATTCGAGGTGTCGCAGCCGACGTGCGTGCCGGTCATGCCCAACACGTCGCGGATGAAGTGCACCAGCAGCAACCGCGGCTCGACGTCGCCTTCGCGATCCGCGCCGTTCAGTTTGACTTTGAGGTGCTGTGTCTTGGCCATGGCTCGCTCCTTGGGCGCATTCGCTACCTGGCGCGCTCTGCCGCGCGCGCGAGAGCGCGCTTGGTGAGTTCCTTGATGAGGGCCTTTTTGTATTCGGCGGGCCCGCGCAGATCGGAACTGGGTTGGGCTTCATCGGCCGCGAGTTGCGCGGCCTGCGCGATGGTCGCGGCATCGAGTTTCTTGCCGCGCAGAAAATCTTCGGCCTTTTTCGCCTTAATGGGTCTCGGCCCCACATTGGTAAGACCAATCCCGGCTTTCACCACGTTTCCGCCGCCATCGAGGGTCACTTGCGCCGCAACGGCAGCGGTCGCGAAGTCTCCGACTTTGCGCTCGAGCTTGAAATACGCGCCGCCGCTGTGCACCGCAGGAATGGGAATGCGGATTTCGGTGAGAACTTCTTCGTGCTTCAGGGCGGTGGTGAAAATCGAGAGGAAGAAATCTTCGATGGGGATGGTTCGCTCGCCTTGCGGACCTGTGGCCACCACCTGCGCACCGAGCGCCAGCATCGTTGCGGGATGATCGTTGGCCGGATCGCCGTGCGCGAGATTGCCACCGACGGTGGCGAGATTGCGCACCTGCGGATCGGCGATCACCGCGGCGGTGTCGTGGATGATCGGATATTTCATGCGAATGAGATCGGAGGTCTCAATATCGGCTTCGCGGGTCAGGCCGCCGATTTTCAGGAAGCCGCCCTCTTCCTTTATATAGGCGAGGCCGGGAACGTGGTTGATATCGATGAGCTGCGCGGGGCGCGCGATGCGCAGCTTCATCATCGGAATCAGACTTTGCCCGCCGCTGAGGATTTTGGCGTCGTCGCCGTATTGCTTCAGCAGGGCGACCGCTTCGGGGATTGATTTGGCTCGATGATATTCAAATTGCGGCGGGATCATCTCTCAACCTCCGGAATCACGCGGACCTGCAGCATTCCACTCGATAGATGTGGCGCGCGCTGAAATCGTTTTCCGCGACGCACCGCAACGCTGTTCATCGGCTTGGGCGCGAGCGTCGCAGGAGCGCGCACGTTGTTCGCCTGCGGCCGGGAGAATATAATACCGGCAAGTGCCATGTCCATAGAGGTCATCCGCAAGGCGGACGAACTGGCTTCGGAAAAACTGCCGTTCGCGGTGGCGACGGTGGTGCGCGTGGAAGGGTCGTCTTCGGCGAAAACGGGCTCGCAGGCGATCATCAGCGCTGACGGAAAAATCGTGGCCGGGTGGGTCGGCGGCGGCTGCGCGGAGAGCACGGTGCGGTCCGAAGCGCTGACTTGCCTCGCGAGCGGGCGGCCGCAATTGATTACGCTGGACATGACCGACGAGCTGCTCGGCGTGGGGATGCCCTGCGGCGGGGTGATGGACGTGTACATCGAGCCAGTGCTGCCCCGGCCGGAGCTGCTGATCGTCGGACATGGGCGCATCGCCGAAACGCTGGCGCGGCTGGCGCGGCTGATGAATTTTTGCGTCACGGTGGACGATCCGGCGGCGGAGCGCGCGGCGTTTCCGGATGCCGATCGCCTGGTGACGAACGATTTGGATTTGAACGAAGTGAAAATCGGGCCGCAGACTTTTATCGTCATCGCCACGCAGCACAAGGCCGACCACGTTTGGCTGCAGAAGGCGCTGGAAAGTGACGCGCCGTATGTGGCGATGATTTCGAGCCGGCACCGGGCGGCGCTGGTGCTCGATTTCCTCGCGGTGTCGGGCGTGGCGCGCGAGAAACTCGATCGCGTGCGGGCGCCGGCGGGACTCGATCTTGGCGCCGCCACGCCGGAGGAAATCGCGCTGGCGGTGATGAGCGAGATTGTGTCCGTGCGGCGCGGGGCGACCGGCAGGCCGCTGCAACGCCAAGGATCGAGCGACGCTGAGACGCGCTCCGCGGCGGGCGATTCCGAATCGCACAAGACCATCAGCGCGCTGCGAAAGCGACGCCGCGGATTGAATTTTCGGCGCTACGTTCCCGGCGAGATTGCCGCGCCTTCCTATCTGAGGAACCGAAAACCCAAACCTCAAACCGGGCGGGTTGTGAACCCCCGCCCCTACGATCACGGCCGCACCGCCATTCCTCGTTTGGTTTGGCCGCGATGGCGGGTGGCTACGATTTCGGCCATCACGCTGAGGGCGATTTCTTCCTGGCTTTCGGCGCCGATATCGATTCCGGCCGGGGCGCGGAGCCTGGCGAGATTTTCGGAGGTCACTCCTTTCGCTTGGAGCGCGCTGACGATTTCCTGGACGCGCTTTTTGTTGGCTACGAGCGCTATGTAGGCTGCGCTGGTGCGCAGAGCTTGGTCGATGGCTTCTTCGTCGAAGCGGCCGCGGCTGGCGACGACGATGTGCGTTTCCGGCGCGGGTGGAAGCTGCGAGAAGTCGAGCGCGTGCAGCACGCGGTCGGCTTCCGGCACATCGCCCAGGCCGGCGATGGGATCGACCGCGGTCACCGAGAAATTCATCACGCGGGCCAGCGTCATCAAGGCGCGGCCGAAGGCGTCCAGCCCTACGACGACCAGTTGCGGCTTCGGCTGTGATTCTGCGGTGCTCGGCGGTTGCGCAGAGGTCGCGACTTCTCTGCCCTCCAGATTCGCGACCTCCAGGAGCGTTGCGCCAATTTCGCCCTTCGCACTCGCCTGGCGCAATTTCTGCAGATCGGACTCCGTGTCGATGTCCAACAGGATGCCGATGTCTTCGACCGGCACTTTGAGGATATTTTCGGTGTGGCTGCCGAAGATGGCGCGGCAGCCGATGTCGCCGTTGAGCGCCATTACTTCCGCGAAGACCGAGCGATCGAGAAGGACTGGGTTGCCGCGGAAGCCTTTGTAGATGGGCAGAGCGATTTGCGGCCTTTGTTGCAGATATTGCTCGATCAGGCGGTCGAAGGTTGCGGCGGCGACAAAGGGTTGGTCGGCCAGGACGATCAAGGCGGCTTGCGCTTGGGTGTCCACTGCGGCGAGGCCGGCTCGCAGCGATGTACCCATGCCTGCTTCGAAGGCTTCGTTGTCGACTACCCGAATGGCGGTGAGGTCGATACGATCGCGGATTTCTTGCGCTGCGGCACCGAGGACCAGGATGATTTCGCCGGCGCGCGATTGGCGCAGGTTGACTAGGACATTTTCTAGGAGAGGCTTGCCGCCAATTTCGAGCAGTTGCTTTGGCGCGCCCATGCGCTTGGACATACCAGCGGCGAGGACCACGGCGGAGACGAGAGCGGGATTGTTGGTTGCCGGCATGGGTTCAGGTTCGTTGCGAATGGCGAAGAGCCGTTGGCCACGGTATTGGAATTGATGTCGAGCGTCAATCGAAGCTGCGACGGCCTAATGAAATATATGCGAGATGTGTTCATTAGGCTGAACTTGACAACTCGATTTTTGTGGCGATTAGAACGGACCTCCTTCGTTTGTTTTCAGTAAGTTAGGCGAGATTCTAATCGCTTTGGTGTGGCGATTAGAATCGGGATGCTCGGGACTGTAAAGCTTGATTTTCGAGGATAGAGTTCGTGCGGGCGAGCTTGAATTCCCTTTCCTGCAAATGCTCATCGTCTTGGCGGTTGCGCCAAGCATTTCAATCACTCCTTTTAGTCGTCTTGGCGCGTACTGCGACCGGCTCAGGAGAGCCTGGCCTCGCGTTGCGAGACTAACAACTCCTTAGGTTATGTATCATTCAAATACGGTTATGTCAATGGTACTTGGGGGTTTTTTGAGGGGGCGTTTTGGGCCTGATTTAAAACCCGGAATTCACGACTGCGGTCGCGGTTGATTGTCGTTTCTCGATTAGGCTTTCTTCGTCGGATGCCGGCCTCTCGATGCTTGGGGTAAACAGGGACGCCCTTCGCAGCTCAGGTGAACCAGCGGTACTGGGTGGTTGCGTGTTGGTTACCCTGGGTGCTGGCCTGGATTAATTCTGCGAGTTACACTCACAATTGGGTCAGGATTGCAGTTGGCTTCACGATTTGACTCTAACCTTTGGGGAATGCCAATTAAGCGGGCAGGAGATATGGCATCGCGTAGCGCTTTGTTTGCACGGTTCCTAACAATCAGGGGTTTCTATCGCGGGCTGACGCTTTGCTGCTTGGCGGGGCTGGCTGTGGCGCCTTTGTGCGCTAAGGAGGCTGGGCTCACAGCGGTGGAGCTCTTCCGCGGAGCCAACGGCCCGGGCTATGTGTTGCTTTCCGGGGTGCTGATCAACGGGAAGGACGAAGTGCGTAGCTGCGCTTCGGCCTCGAAGATCGACAAATCGTCTTACGGCAAATTGCCGAAGATGATTTTGAGCGCGGGGATGGCCATCGAGTATGGCGCCGACGGAGTTTTGACGCTGACGGCGGACAAGACTTCCACTTGCGTGGTGCCCGGCAATCTGAAATTCGAGAAAGGCAGTCCCGAGACACCTGCGGAACTTGCCGGGCGCGCGCTTATGGACGGCAGGATTATCTCGGGAACGTCAACCTCGGCCGCGTCGCTGCCGTTGTGGAAGCCGGGAATCAAAATCATATTCGTCGCGGCTCCCACGCCTGAATTGGGTGAGTACCTTCTCGCCGAGCGCGAATCGACGATTCCCTTGTGGCAAGGTTTTCTGGCGAAATATCCTGCGTCCTCGCATGCGGCACAGGCTAAGGAAGCGCTGGTGGCGCTACTCGTCGCGGATGGCACCAAGGGACTTGAGGCGTATCAGGCGACGGTGAAGACGCCGACGCGTTCCTACGACAGTTTGAAAATCGGCAAGGACCGGGCGGATGAGGCGCTGGCGGTGGTTCCGGGCGACACGTCTGCCACGGGACTGCAGGAGAAAGTGCGGGCGGAGATCGCGGCGTTGTTGAGTGAGGGCGGCACGTATTTGCAGGGCTACAGGCAGGCGCTGGCATCGCATGGCAGCGGTTACATGCACTTAGTCGCCGCTAACGCGCTGGCGGATGCTTGCACAGGGATTGATCCGCGCTCCGGTACAGTGGAGGCGTTTCGCGTCGAGGCGCGGCACGAAATGGATACGTTGGAGGCGGCGCTGCGCGCGGGGGAAGCGGATATCGCAGCAAAGAAATTTGATGCTGCGGCCAGCGCGGTGACGCCTTACAAGTCGTTTGCGCCGGAGGTGCCTCGATTGGCCGCGATCATCGATGCGGCCTACCAATCTCACTTCGATCAGGCGCAGAAGATGGGAAGCGCGGCGAATTGGGAAGGAGCGGTGAAGGAATATCAGATCGCGGCGCAAATCAAGCCGACCAAGGAAGTGACGGCGGCGATAAGCGATGCCGAGGCGGCTTGGGAAGCGCAAAAGAACGCCAAGGCGGCGGACGACGCGCGGCAGAAGAGTGCGACATTCGTGCAGGACAAGGATTTTGTGGGTGCCTACGAAGTGCTGGCGAATTTGCCGACGGCGCCGCGCGCGTTGGTGGCTAGTGATTTGAAACAACTGGAGCCCATGTTTTTGGAGCAAGCTCCGCAAATGGCCAAGGCCATGGAGAAGGCGCACGATCCGATCCGCGGATTGGCGGATGAAGAAGCGATTGAGCAGACTTATGGGTTTCTCGAACATGCCTATGAGTTGAGCAACGACGCGAGCCTGAAAGACCGCGTGGATGATCTGGGAGACAAACTGAGCGAATACTATCTCAACGAGGCCAAACGATATTTGGATAAGCCTGAGGGGACAGGCGCGGGAGTGGGCTGGCGGTATCTGGAAAAGGCGTTGCGCTACAAGGCTTCGAATCTGGATGCGGTGCGGGATGAGCGGACGCTGGCGTCGGCGGCTTATCAGATGCGTTCGACGCTCTCGATTCGCGTGGAATTTCGCGACCAGACTTCGCGGCGAGATAGCTCCGGATTCGCCGAGCAGCTGGCCGACTCGATCGCGACGGGACTGGAGACTTCGGGCTTGCAAGTGAAAGTGATCCGCCCGAACGACAAGACTACGTTTGACGCGAATTTCCAACTGATCGGCGACGTGGTGGACCACACCCGCACGAAGAATGAAAACACTACGCCCAAGCAATCACACTATCGCGCCGGCGAACAAGACGTTCCCAATGACGCGTGGAACAAGGCCAATCGGGACCACGAAGCGGCGACGCTGGAACTGGAGAGCGCACAACACGCACTCGAGGGGGCTACAGTCCATGACAAGAAGAAGGAGATTTCGGACGCCAAAGCCAGCGTAGCGGCGGCGGAAAAGAAGGTGGAGGAAGCGAGCGTCAAGCTGGATGCGATTCCCAAAACGCTGCCGCAGGACATCATCAAACCCTACACCTACACGGAGAGGCGCGTGGAGCAGGGCGCGGTGGTGGAGTTGCGGTTTCGCATTATGGACTTCTCGAAAAGCCAGGTGGGGGAAGCCGTACCGGTGAAGAAGAGCGCGCAGAAAGTATATACGGTTCTAGAGAACGTCAAGGCGGATGATACGGAGGGAGTCACAAACCAAGCCACGATTCCCGATGAGCTGGAGCTGCTGACCTCAGTTGAGAATGGCGCGCGCGACGAATTGGTGAATAAGGTGAAAGATGCGGTGGCCAAGCTTCCGCCGGTGATTTTGGAGCAGGCGCACAAGAAAATTCAGGATGGAGATGATGCGGGAGCGGCGGAATCTTACATCCTCTATTTGAATTCGACGCCGGAAGCCGATACAACGCAGCGCCGCGAGGCGCAGCAGTTCCTGCAGGACAAATTCAATTTTAAAAATAGTCCGAAGTCCGGCTCCTGACAGCTTCGAGTCCATGGAGCGAACTTGTTTTCTCCCGCTGACTAGGCAAGAGAGCACGTTCCTCGTTCCTGCGCTCCTCGGAATGACGACGTTTTGAGTTTTTCCGCAGGGCAAGCTCCTCGCACGCTCGTGATGGGAATGGTGGGATTTGAAAAGTGCAAAACAAAGCCCCGGCGGCTGAAGCCGTGTTAGTTTTTCGTCGCTTACGGCTCGGTTGAAACCATGCCCTGACAAGGAATCGAAGTATTCACACTGACTGTTTGAGCCCCGCCCTTCCAACAAGACAGAGGGTAGTGGCGCGGTTCCCGTGGGGCTTACGCCGGCGGGCGGAGCAAGCCCCGCCCCTACGACCGCACGACGAACATGCTTCGGAGTATTTCACCCGGACTACTTTTGCCGCGATCTGCTGAAGACCTAGCGGAGTTATTTGGGAGTTGCGAGGGCGGCTTTGGTTCTTTCGAGTCCGGCGCGGGCGCGTTCGTTGCCGGGATCGCACGCGAGGACGGCGCTGTATTGGCGCCTGGCGGCTTCGTAATCGCCGTTGGGCGCGGCTGCGTTCCGCGCGGTCGAGCATCTTGGCGTAATCACTTTCGAGGAGCTGGCAGTTTCCGGCTTCGGGCTTGGGCTTTGGAGGTGCCGGCGGGCGAGTGGCAACTGTTGGATTGGACTTTGGAGCTGACGGCTTGGCGGGCGGCGCGGCTGGAGCGGGAATTTCGGCGGCGCCTAGCTTGGCGATGGAGTTGATGGCGTCGGCTTCGCGGTCACCGTGCAAGTCGGCGAGTTCCTGGTACAACTGCTTGGCCTGCGGAAGATTGCCGCTGGATTCTGCGCTTTGCGCTTTTGCGTATAGAGAACTCTCTTCGTCGAGCAGGTTTTTCAGGCGCGCGGCTTGATCGCGGGCATCTTCTGCGATCGGCCCGCTCATTCCCGCTAACTTCTGGTATTGCGTCAGGGCCTCCGGCCAATTTTTCTGCTGCGCCAGTTGTTGGGCGTGACTGGCTAGAGCAAGGACCTCCGTGGATGGACCTTTGGGCACGAAATAAGGAACCGCGACGATGATGGCGACGACGACGAGAAGCGCTGCGATATAGAGCAGGAGATGTTGACGGACGCCGGCTGTTGCGCGCTGGAGAAATTGCTGAAGCTGCGATTCGGCGCGGGGTTTTTCGGCGATGGTGACGGTGGCGTGCACGAATTTCTTCTGGATTTGTTCGCCGATCGGCGAGGCTTGAGCCGGGATGCCCGGCTGAATCTGGACTTTCTTGACGGTTTCGCTGAGGTGCACGACCGCGGAAGTGTCGCGCTCGGGCGAGCTGCTCGGAGCTAATGGGGCGCGCTGGAGAAAGACGTAATCGGTGGCGACATCGGCGCGATTTGGCGGCGCGGAGGGCTTGGGGGCGGGCGTCGTTGCTCCGGGCTTTTTTTCCGCGGCTTTGCGCTTTTCGACTTCCTTTAGAAGCGCCTGGACGTGGGGATCCTTGTCGGTGAGGAGCTTGGTTTCGAGGCCTTCCTGAATGGCTTGCGCGGAGGCGTCGAACTCGCCTTCGTCGAGAAGTTTCTTGGCCACGGCGATCTGCTTTTGTTGCTTGTCTTTCTTTTCCTGCTTGTGGGCCAGCTCCATTTCGGCGACGCGGAGGAGCGAAGTGAGTTGTGTATCCGGGCCTAGAGTGGAGAGAGTCTGGCGCGCGAGATCTACGGCGTTGGTGTGCTGCTCGGCGGCGATATTGCGGCGAATTTCGGAAATGCGTTTTTGCAAGAGATCGCGGTTTTCTTCTTCTTTCAGTTTTGCTTTGGCCTGCTCGAGGAGAGCGGCGAGGTCGGGCTGGCGCGGATAGCGGGCGATGGCTTTTTCGGCGGCGGCGACGGCGTCGCGGAATTTTCCGGCATAGATTTCCTTGCGGACGAGCTGGATTGAGGCATCCAGATCCTGGCGGGCTTCGACCTGGGCGAGTTCGGCGCGGGCGAAGTTGACGATTTCGGAGATTTCGGTTTCGCGCGGGAAGTCGCGCAGAAGGATTTCGCCGCGGGAGAGGGCTTCGGAGAATTTTTCGGAATTCACCAGGGAATGGAGATTGGCGATTTGTTTTTGGAGTTCTTCTGGCGGGTCAGCTCGGCTTTCTCCTGCAGCACGAGTTCGCGGAGTTTTTGGACGGCGGAATCGCCCTGCTGAAGTTTGGAGACGATGGCGAGCGATTCGTCGTAGCGCTGCGCGGCCAGGAGGCGGCGCGCTTCTGCGAGCTTTTCGCGCTTTTGCTGCTCGTCCTGATCGTGGCGAGCGGTCTCGAGAAGCTTGGCGATTTCGGGATCGCCAGGGAATTCGTTCTGCGCGGCGCTCAGAATGGCAATGCATTCTTCGAGGCGCTGATCAGCCCAACATTCGCGGGCGCGCTGCAGAATGCTGACGAGGCGGCGTCGTTCGGCACGGCGGGCCAACTGCTCCTGAATTTGCTTTTGCAGCGTGAGCGCCGGGGCGTTGACGGCATCGAGATCGAGGGCTTTGTGGATGGCGTCGCTGGCTTCGGTGAGGGCGCCTTCGGCGAATCGTAATTTGGCGAGGCGCACGCTTTCGACGACCTGGCGGGCGCGATTGGCGGCGCGCTGAACTTGCGCGAGCATCTCATGCGCGGGATCGGAACTGGGATCGATCTTCAGAGCCGATTCGACTTCCGCCTGGGCATCCTGGTAGCTCGCTTCGTTCAGCAGGGCTTGCGCTTTTTCGAGCGACTTGGAGACCTGGGCGCGAATCTGGATGCGCTTGATTTCGGCGTTGACTTGATCGAGCAGGGATTTGGCGCGCTCGTTGCGGCTGTCGATTTGCAGCGCTTTGCGCAGCACATCGCGGGCGCGGGAATAATCCTGAGCGCGGATGAGGGCTTCGCTGTCGATGATCAGGCCGGTGACATTTTCTTCCTGCAGATTGCGCCAGATGGGTTCGAGCTCGAGGAGAACTTCTTCCATGGTCTGGAAGCGCTCATTGGCGTCCTTGCGGAGCATTTTGCCGATGAGGGCTTCGAGTTCGGGAGAGCAATCGGGTGCGAAATCTCTGACGGGGAGAGGATGCTTCTTTTCGTCGACGATGTTCAGAATCAGGGAGGGCGAATCGTCGCCCTGGAACGGGCGGCGCAGGCAGAGCAATTCGTAGAGCATTACGCCGACGGCCCAGATGTCACTGCGCTGATCGGCGCGCTCGCCGCGGAATTGCTGCGGGGACATGTAGCCCATGGTGCCGATCATGATGTTGGTCTGGGTTTTGGAGGCGTCCACCAGACGGGCGATGCCGAAATCGACGACTTTGATTACGCCGTCTTTGGTGAGCATTACGTTGCCGGGTTTGATGTCGCGATGTACCACGCCGCGTTTGTGGGCGTAATCGAGCGCGCGGCAAACCGGAACGATGAAGCCTACTTTCTGAGACAGCGGCAGGACGGGGCCGCGATCGAGGATTTTGTCGAGGCTCTCGCCTTCGAGGAATTCCATGGCGATGAAGGGGGTGTCATCCTGCTGGCCTAGTTCGTAAACGGTGACGATGTTGGGATGCTGCAGAGTGCCGGCGGAGCGAGCTTCCTGGTAGAAGCGCTCAAGGAGATCGGCGTTGCCGACCAGGCTGCCCATGATGGTCTTGAGGGCTACGAGACGGCCGAGGGTGGGGTCATGGGCTTTGTAAACCTCGCCCATGGCGCCATGGCCGATCTCGTCGATCAGCTCGTATTTACCTAACTTCTTCAACACGCGTCACCTTGCTGGGGAAGGTTCCGGATGCTGCGGGATCGACTCAGACGCCTCCCTCAATCCCATGGTAGGGAGCACGTTGGGTGCCAGGGACGATGTGGAACAGTTGGCCGTAAATGCTGAGCCCTTATAGACCTACAAGGCACCTGTGTCAAGATGGGGCTGGGGATGGCAGTCGGATTCCGAGGGCGCGGATTAGGTGGCAAAATCTGGGCTTAAGAATGCACGATTTTACCCTTGGCATGAAGGAACTTGCAGCGTTTGGGAATTCGGCAGCCGCAGGACTTCTGATTCAGGCGGCGGCTACAGGGGGCGGGAAACTTGGGCGAAGACGTAGCGCCAGCCTTGGGGCGTCCGCACGTAGACGTCGCTGAACCATACTTTGTGATCGAAGGGCTTGCCGTCTTCGGTGCCTTTTACCCAGATTAGCGCTGTCACTACCGCGGTGTCGCCCCAGACTCGCACGGTGCGATCGGTGTCTTCCTGGTGTTCGTACACGTAGGACCCGCTCGACGACTCCCTTATCAAATCGGCCTTCGATTCTGTTTGGCCGCGGCCGTTTACGAGAACGTAATTGTCGGCGAGGATCCGATCCATGGTTTTTACGTCGTTGATCTTCACGGCTGCTTGATACTCGGTGTCGAGAGCGGCGACGGTTTTCTCGTCATCGGCACTGGAGGCGGATTGTCGCGGAGCTAGCACGACTGCGGCCGTTATTACGACTAGCGAAAGAATTACTCGACGCATCCAGATGCGCGCCGGCTTGTTTGCGTTCATGACATCCTCCTCGTTCGCGAATGGCGATTAATCGCCAAAATTTTCAGCTCTGCCCGGTCGCCGCGAATCAACGGCGTACAGCTTTGCGCTTCACGAATAGCGGTTTCGCTTCGCGTGCTTGTGTGGGTCTGCGGAATGACACGGGAGCACGCGATATCGGCGTGACTGCCGATTCCTCCCTGAACGTTTGCCATAGGAGCATGGCGGCGTATGCGCGCCAGGGGCGCCAGGCTTCGGATCGGGCCTCCAGCTCGCGCGCGGTGCAATCGCCCATTGCGCGACGCAAGCCCAGATCGCTTGACGGCAGCGCGTCGGGATCGCGGAGGACGCGCATGGCCACATATTCGGCCGTCCATTTGCCGATGCCGGGGATTGCGCAGAGACGCGCGCGGAAATCATCGTAATCCGCGATGGCCTCGAACTGGATTTTGCGTTCACTCACTGCGCGGGCCAGTGCGCTGACGCTTTCGGCGCGCGCGCTGGTCAGACCGATTTTCGTGAGATCGGCGCTTGCCAACGTCCGAGCGTCTGGAAATAGATGCGTTAGTCCTGCGACGGGATCGAGTTGCCGTCCGTGTGCGGCGACGAGGCGCCCGGCCAGCGTCGTTGCGGCTTTCACGGTTACTTGCTGGCCGAGAATTGCGCGCGTGGTCATTTCCAATCCGCTCCAGGAGCCCGGAACGCGCAATCCGGCTTCGGCTTCGAGGCGCGCGGCGAGCGCGAGATCCGCGTTCAGCGTGCCGACAATGACGGGCCAGTCCGCGTCGAGATCAAACATGGCGCGCACGCGCTCGATGATGAGGAAAAGCGAACGCGGATCGCTGAACTGCACGCGCACTGCGAGGGCGTGATCGTTCTCGTTGTGTGAAACCTCGAAATAGCCGTGGTGCTCGTTAATGGAGATCGTGCGGCGATAAACGCCAGCGGTGACCACTTCCACGCCCGGGATGGCGCGAGGCGCCAGAAATTCCAGAACACGACGCCAGTTGTACGGCGGGCGGTAGTGAAGTCGGAAGATGTACTGGTTCTCGGGACCGGTAGCGATTCGGCGTGCGATGTGGCGGATGTGCGTCGGAGTGCGGTGATACACCTTGCGAATGGCGGCGTTGAATCGGCGCACGCTGCCGAAGCCGGCGGCGAGAGCGACCTGGCCCATGGGCAGCCGCGTTTCATCGATTAGCTTCTTGGCAAAGTGCAGGCGACGGGTCTGCGCTACGGCAATCGGCGTAGCTCCGAGATGTTTCAGGAACAGCCGCCGCAGGTGGCGCGAACCCACACCGAGACGCGCGGCGAGAGCTTCCACTCCGCCATCTTCCAGTCCCGCTTCGCTGATCAATTGCATCGCGCGGGACACGGTATTGCGCGTGCCTGCCCAGGCGCGCATTCCGGGCGAACATTCCGGGCGGCAGCGCAAGCAAGGGCGAAATCCAGCTTCGGCGGCGGCCGCGGCGCTTGGAAAGTAGCGAACGTTGATTTCCCGCGATGTTCGAGCGCGGCAAATCGGGCGGCAATAGATTTTGGTGCTGGTTACGCCGATAAAGAACTTGCCGTCAAAGCGGGCATCGCGCGCCAGGCGGGCTCGCGAACAAACTTGCCAATCTAGAGTCATGAGCGTTCGGAGTTGAATCTTAGTCCAAATGTGCTGCCTGATTAGACGTTTTCGGACCTTGATTGCGCGCCTTCAAAGCGGACGCCGCTGGCGGAATTCTGCGTCCGTAAACGTCCAATGTCATCCGCCAGACTCGGATACCTTTCTGCGTACTGTCACAGCCCTCGCGGCCTGCTAACACTGACGGGGGCTGGACTCGAGTCTGCAAAAAAACGCGTGACCATCCACACACTGCACACCGGAAAAAATACGTGTGTCCCACCCGAAGGGAGGTCAAGGCGATTGATGCAGCTCGGCGAGGGCGGGGGAAATCCCGCCCTCGTTTTTTCGGTTGAGAGGCGGAATGTCGTACGCGTCCAGAAATTGACTGGCCGCCGTCAACGGAAGGAAGGCCATCGCCAGTTTTGGATTTCGGGCTTGTCCACCCCTTCGGCGTACGCGTAGTTGATGCTCTCGATGATTTGCTGCTTCAGCCATTCTTTGAGGTGGGCTGCGGAATCCCGCAACTGCGTAACGCGGTCAATAACGTCAATGGCCAAATCGAAACGATCGATCTGATTGCGGATCGCCAACTCCAGCGGCGTGTTGATATTCCCCTTCTCTTTATATCCGCGCACGTGGATGTTGTCGTGGTTTGTGCGGCGATAGGTGAACTTGTGAACGAGCCAGGGGTAGCCGTGAAAATTGAAGATTACCGGCTTGTTTTTCGTGAAGAGCGAATCGAAGTCGCGATCGCTTAGGCCGTGCGGGTGTTCCGTTTCGGGCTGAAGACGATACAAATCCACGACGTTGACGAAACGAATTTTCAGCGCCGGCAAGTGCTCGCGAAGAATCGCCACGGCAGCCAACGCCTCCTGCGTAGGAATGTCGCCCGCACTGGCCACGACGACATCCGGTTCTTGGCCGGAGTCAGTGCTGGCCCAATCCCAGATTCCGATGCCCTTTGTGCAGTGGATGGTGGCGGCGTCGATATCGAGGTAGGCGAGGTGCAGCTGCTTGTCGGCGACGATCACGTTCACGTAATCCTCGCTGCGCAGGCAATGATCGGCCACGCTCAGCAGACAATTCGCGTCGGGAGGAAGATAGATGCGCGTAATCGCCGCGCTCTTGTTGCTTACGACATCGAGGAAGCCGGGATCTTCATGGGTAAATCCATTGTGATCCTGACGCCAGACGAGCGAGGTGATGAGAATATTCAAGGATGAGATCGGAGCGCGCCAGTCGATTTCCAGTTTCGATTTATCGAGCCACTTGGCGTGCTGGTTGTACATGGAATCGATGATGTGGGCGAAAGCCTCGTAGGTATCGAAAAGGCCGTGGCGGCCGGTGAGAAGATAGCCTTCCAGCCAGCCTTCCAGCGTGTGCTCGCTGAGCATCTCCATTACGCGGCCATCCGGAGCGATGTCTGTGCCATCGGCATCTTCCGGCTTGTACGCGGCGAGCCATGTCTTCAACGTTGCTTTGTAAACATCCTGCAGCCGATTCGATGCGTTCTCATCCGGGCTGAACATGCGAAAACTGCTCATATTGCGCCGCATTACTTCGCAGAGGAACTTGCCGAGTGTTTCCGTCGGCGAGACTTCCGTGGCGCCGGGATTTTTCACCGGAACTGCGAAGTCGCGGAAGCTTGGAAGATTGAGAGGCTTGCGCAACTTGCCGCCATTCGCATGGGGATTGGCGCTCATGCGCCGTTCGCCCGTGGGAGGGAGCTCCTTCAGCTCCGGAATGAGCGCGCCGCGTTCGTCGAATAGCTCTTCGGGCTTATAGGTGCGCATCCATCGTTCGACGATTTTCAGATGCTTGGGATTTGATTTAACGTCGAGCACCGGTACCTGGTGCGAGCGCCAGAAATCCTCAACCTTATGGCCGTCAACTTCCTTCGGACAGGTCCAACCTTTCGGCGAACGAAGGATGATCATCGGCCAGCGCGGCCGGTCGGGCTTGCCGCTGGAACGCGCCTTCTTCTGAATTGCACGGATTTCAAGAACGCAGGCTTCCACCGTCGCAGCCATTTTCTGGTGCATTAATTTCGGATCGTGGCCCTCCACCACGTGGGGCGTCCAGCCGCAACCCAGGAACAGTTGCTCAAGCTCCTGCGGCGTGATGCGGGCCAGCACCGTGGGATTGGCAATCTTGTAGCCGTTCAGATGAAGGACGGGCAGCACGGCGCCGTCGCGGATCGGATTGAGAAACTTATTGGAGTGCCATGATGTCGCCAGCGGACCGGTCTCCGCTTCGCCGTCTCCGACTACGACGCTAACGATTAGATCGGGATTGTCGAATGCTGCTCCGAAAGCGTGCGACACGCTGTAGCCCAATTCGCCGCCCTCATGGATGGAACCAGGAACCTCGGGCGTGCAGTGGCTTCCGAGTTGCCCTGGAAACGAAAAAGCGCGGAAGAGATTGAGCATTCCCGCTTCATCCTGGCTCTTCTCTGGATAGATCTCCGAATACGTGCCTTCCAGATAGCAGTTTGAAATCATCGCGGGCGCGCCATGTCCAGGGCCCGCGATGTAGATCATATTCAGATCATATTTGCGAATCACGCGGTTCAGGTGGACCCACGTAAACGTCTGGCCGGGATCTGAACCCCAGTGTCCGAGCAAACGATTCTTGAAATGCTCCGGTCGAAGAGGCTTTCTGAGCAGCGCGTTGTCGCGCAGGTAGATCATCCCCGCGCACATGTAGTTACACGCGCGCCAGTAGGCGTCCATCTTGCGAAGTTCTTCCACACTGAGCGGGTGTTCCTGCGACTTGGATTGCGTTTCTTTATTCTTGGCGGGTGTCATAGCGATCATGCTCCTGCAACTAGCGGGTGGATGTCTAGCGGTGCTGCTCTGGCATCCTTTGGGCGGCTGGATGCTCAAGCTTGACACGCCTTTCATCTTCGCAGTGTACTGTTGCGCGGAGATTACGATTTTGCGCTGAGATCAGCGAGGCTTGCGCGATGTCCCAGGAAACGATTCTCGTCATTAACACGGGCTCTTCATCCCTGAAATTTGGGCTTTACGCGGAACGCGACGGCGACGAGCGGGCGCTGTTCGACGGGCTGGCCGACGGAATCGGTGGCGGCAGCGCCAAGCTCGAATTGAAAGATGATCGTGGCCGTGTGCTCCGATCTGAAACTCTCACAATCGAGTCAGAAGGCGATGCCTTCGACCATGCTTCGCAGTGGCTCAAGCAATTCGCGGCCACCGAGCCGACGGCCATCGGGCATCGCGTAGTGCACGGAGGACCCCGCCTCGTAACCCACCAGCGGATCACGCCAGAAATGCTCGAGGAGTTGAAAGCGTGCGTGCATTTTGCGCCCCTGCACATACCTATCGCAGTTGAGCTGATCGAACGAGCCGAGCGGGCCCATCCCAATGCTCCGCAATTCGCGTGCTTCGACACGGCCTTTCACAATACGATTCCCGAAGTTGCCGCGCGGTTTGCTCTCCCCGCCGAGCTGTATGAGGAAGGCATTCGCCGCTACGGATTCCACGGGCTCTCGTATGAATCGATCATCCATCAATTGGCCGGGAATCTCCTGAGCCGTACGGTCATCGCGCATCTCGGCAACGGCGCCAGCCTGGCGGCCGTTCAGAATGCTCGATCGGTCGATACATCCATGGGTCTCACGCCTACGGGCGGCATTCCCATGGCCACTCGCAGCGGTGATCTCGACCCGGGAGTACTCCTCTATCTGCAGCGCGTCAAACACATGGACGCCGATTCGCTGGAACAACTGCTGAATCACGATTCCGGCCTTAGGGCGTTATCTGATGGCGAGGGAGACATGCGCAATCTCGAAGTCGCCGCGGATGCGGGAGACCGCGCTGCGAGCTTGGCGATTGAAGTCTTCTGCATGGCCGTCGGCAAAACGGTCGGAGCCTATGCCGCTGTCCTTGGGGGGCTTGACCTGTTCGTTTTCACCGGGGGTATCGGAGAACACAGCGGTCTCGTGCGTGAAAACGTGTGCCGAAGGCTACACTTCCTGGGCGTCACCTTTGATGATGCGCGCAACAAATCGAACAGCGCCACGATTTCGACGAGCGGAAGCGAAGTCTGCGTCCGCGTCGTGTCGAGCCAGGAGGATCGCCAGATCGCACGCCACTGCCGCGCGATGTTGAAGCCACCGGTGACCGCGCCTCGCGTGTAATACGGCTTTGAGATTTGGTCGGGGCGCGCGGATTTGAACCGCGGACCTCCTGCGCCCAAGGCAGTTGCAGAAAATCTATCTTGTTGGTCCGTCTGGCTTTGTTCTGCGTCATGGTACACGGTTTTGGACCTAATTTGGCAGTTGTTGGACCCAAGTTGGACCTAACTTTTTTTTCGCAACTAGGCAGACGGTAGGCAGGCGTGGCCTCTGCCACTTATACCAGTGCTACTTCGCGGTCGAAATTAGGCTTCTTCTCGGCGTGGAGCTTTAAGGCCACGCCACAAACCGCTGCGATGCGCTCCAGCATCGCGAGCGAATGTCCGGTATATTCGGCGTCTTCCAAGCGAGCAATCACAGACTGTGTCGTGCCAACTTTCTTGGCAAGCTCGGTTTGGGTCAACTCCGCATCTTCCCGCATCTCGCGCACGAGGAGAGCCAAGTCAATCTGGTGGAGGCTGCGCGCGAAGGTCTTACGGTAAGTTGCGCTCTTGCGGGCGCGCTGCTCGACAAATTCACTGTGTCTATCGCGTTTCATGGCTTGTTTCATTGGCCCAGCTCCTTCAGGATGGTTTCTCTTTCCTTCTGCGATCCCGTGTAGTGGTTGCGATACTTCAACCAGAGCTTTTTTAGCTGCTCTGCCCTTGTAATCTCGCCCGGCGGGGTCTTTTCCGTTTTCTTCTGAAATCCCGACGTAATCACGATCAACATTCCCGGCTGGTAAAAAAACAGAACCCGGAAAATCCGGTCGAATTGCTTAACTCTTAGCTCGAATATGTCGTCCGTGAGCTTCTTGACGAACTTTCCCTGCATCCGGTTACCGTAGACGCGCAGACGGTCGATAAAAGCGTCTATGCGGGCCGTAGCTTTGTCATCCAGTGCATCCAGGAACTCTCGGGCGGGTATTCGCCCGTTCGGAAGCTCTACATATTCAACCGTGAATTCGCCGCCCAATTCCGAGCCAACCTCGTGGGTTTGATTATCGCATAATTGCTATAGCACGGTCAATGGATTCCCGAGAAGGCTGGCTGTTTCAAATAGGAGACGCGATTCGGTTTCGTCTGCACTCAAGAGCGGTGCCTCAGTCACCGGGGAACCGTCGTCCGCGCATTCTGCCGGGAGGTTACCTACACCCAAGTTGACTTTGAACGGACTGAGGGGTAAGTTTCTGCGGCTCGTTGGAATCATGAGACCCGGCTGACTGTGAGTATTAAAGATGCGCAAGGTAGGCCGGAAAATGGTCGTGCTGGGGACCGATCATGCTCTGCAGGGCGCCGAAAAAATTGAAGAGTCAAAAAAGATTGACGACCCAACGTATGCGGTGTTGGTTGAGAAGCTGGTCACGCACTTTTCACTCGATTGCATCTTCGAAGAAGCGTCAGGTTGTGGGCCAACTACTGCCTCAAAGTTACAGAGGCCCGGCTTGGGATATTTGGATGTTGACCCACCGGGGAATGAGCGCCACCAGTACGGAATCCCGCCAGGATTGCCATTTGAGTCTTTCGCAATTTACGACAGTAATGATCCCCGCATGCCCAAACCGGAGCCGTACGCTACGCAAAAGAAAGTAGCGACGGAACTCGGACGGGAAAGAGTTTGGATCGAGAGAATCAACAACGCGAGTTTCACGAACGGCCTACTAATCTGCGGTGCCGCGCATACATTCAGCGTCGCCTTGCGTTTAGATGTGTCCGGTTTTTCGGTCGATGTCATCATCTATAGGAAGTAATCGTTTGGTGACTCGTACCATTGACCGGAAGGAAGCCGCAACCGAAAGTGGTGACATAAGGTATCGGAGCAGATGATGAAGACAACGACCATGGGTATCGCGTTCTTGTTGACTGCAGTGTCAGCTTTCGCCCAGCAGAGCACGACAAACACGGACTGCAACGTCAACGGTCAGCAGGTGAACTGCACATCGACTACGACGACCCCACCTCCCCCAAGCGGTGGAGCGCTCGCAGGCTTCAACAAAGCTATGGCCGCTAATCGAGAACGAGCTGACGCTAACCGGGCCCTGCGTGCTCAGCAGGCTCAACAGGCTAAGGCCGACGCCGAGTTAAAGCAAGCCCAGGAAAACCGTGCCGTGGTCAATATTGTCTACTGTAGACAAAACGCGACAGGCAGCGTGACGACGGGCGACGGGCAGGTCAAACCCTGCACCGATGAGCTCGCCTACGCAAGAGCTGAGTGTACCGTTAACCCAGCGATAGATTTGTGCAAGCTCTTCATGTCTCACGGTGAAATGGAAAAAGCCTTCGCAGACCTCGCCGAAGAGTACAGAAACGACCACCCGAACAGGCATAGTAATCAGATGTACTACGACTCTCTGTTTCAGACCCAGAGAAAATGGGCCTGCTTGAGTTTCCCCGAATCGAAGTGGCCCGTTCGTGATGGAAGCTATCAGCCATGCCCAAATGCACCCGCCGAGTCTGCTAACGCAGTTTCACAGATGAAGCAATAGGTTCCACATTCGCAAATCCGCAGCTATCGACCTCGCATAAACCTTACTCGTGCCGCTGCGGTCTGAATTGACTGTTGAAATTGATACGGGAGTCCTTCCCGGCGCTTTGTCCATATGTCCGCCTCTCCGGCGTCATGAGCCACGCCCCACACCGAGCCGCTATTTCTGTCGAGCAAGACTCTTTTCTATAGCCCGTGCAATCTTGCTTTCTATTTCCGGTGCAGGCACAATCATGCGTCTTTCCTGACCTGTGATTGTCGCGCCCAGCTCTTCAAGTCGCTTCCAGACTTCAAACGCTGCTCGATTCAGGCTCACTCCAGCTAAGCGGCCTGCATCCGCCGCGCGCCGCAACCAATTATCAATCGTTGTGGCGGGCAATTCTTTTCCCGGTAGGCTTTTCCACTGAATCACGCCGTTTACCGATGGAAGGTTCCCTTCAAGAGACATGAGAAACTGTGCGATCCGCTGCCCGGTCATTTCATCAGCGCGCTTCTTGACCGATTCAAATGATTTCTTAGCTGTTGTCATGTGCTTTCTTCCTCGCGCGTCGCCTTCTATCACGCGCGGCGTCGGCTAATCCTTCCGCTGGATCTCTACATTCACGCCCGCTGATTTAAGAGCGGCCAGCAACTGTTCGGCTCTTGGGGAAACATCTGTCTTGGAATCGCACAAAATGATGATCGGCTTGGTATGTTTAAGTACGTTCATCCGCACACCCATACCCGTATTTTGTAGCCATATTTCTATCGCCTCAGCCTGCCCATCGGGGAATTTCCGCATATCAAACAGCACGGCATTGTCGGTTTTGCTGGGCGCCGCCTTGACAATTTCATCGTAAGTCAACGTGGCACCTCCTTTTGTTCATTCACAAATGTACCACGCGCGTGGTGCGTACCGATGCGTACACGCTCCCGCAGTGGAACTAGCGGGCATTGTAGAATCCGCTCTAGCTACTTATACAATGAAAAAAAGACATCACCTGATTGCAGCCTTTGGCTTATGCTCACTGATACTTTCGTCCGCATCATCACAGATGACTGCGTCGAAGCCTGTTCGCACTGACGCGCCGTGATATGTACGAAGGAAACCTCATTCCAGGAGAGATCCGCATGTGCCATGCGATTGTCGCAGTCTTATATTGGATCGTCGGGCATTTGGATCGACTTTTAGCCCTCATCGCAATTGTGATTGCCACCTATGCCATTTGGGACGTGCGGAAACTGTTCAAGGAGTTGGAGAGACGCGACCAGAGCACGGAAAAGCGGGTGCGCCTCGCCGTTATAAACGAATTGATGACGCACGTACTCTCATTCGCCGCTTTTTTCAGAGCAACACAGCATGTGGTTCTCGACCCCAAAGAACCGGACCGGGTGACCGCTGTCATGATACTTTCGGCATTCCGGCTCCAACAACTTTTGTTCCCCGAGGCGTCAAAAGCAGAACTAAATCAGCTTCAGAAGAATACGCGGAGCCAGGTCGAAGAAACGGCCAAAGGATATGCGGAGATGCTCATTTCGTCCGAAATGGGTAAGTTTAAGGATGGCTGGGATTTTTCACAGCCGATAAAGTAGAACATAGTAAACCGTCTAGCCGGGATTCGTGTTGTCGCTGTTCCTTTGTAATGGTCATGGCGGGTTTTGGACATCTTCGTTACATGGGCATCCTCTCATCCACATCAGGAGAGGTCTGTCATGTGTTTCTGACTTCGGAGACTAGCAGTAGTTTCACGCAGATAATCTGTTCAATTCCGATTTCTTTTCTGGCAGGCTCCTAGAGTGCTCGGAGCAAGCGATCTGGTCGAACAGAGAACACTTCGCAGATGCGAAGGAGTGTCGTCATGGTGATTGGGCGTCCAGCCTCGATTTGTTGCCAGTGTCGCGCAGAAAATCCAAGCGAAATCATGTCTTCCTGAGTCCACCCCCTCGCTTTGCGTAGGTTCTTAACCCGCATCCCAAAAGCACGGAAGAATCTGTTGTGGTTGACCACATCTTGTGTTTAACGACACACGAGCAATAACACCACGAGCAGATTAGCTGGAAGAGGGATACGCTCAGGCATTGGTACCGAAAAGTTGGTCGGCGGTCGCGAGCGGATCAGCCGGAGGCGACTTGGCATGACGAAGCGTGAAAAAGGACGCAATCAAGTTCATCAGCAGAGCTGCGGTAGTAATTTTCAAAACTGACTCGCCTACGGGTCATGCCAATCAGTTACTAACAGTTTATCTACAAACAGGTGACAATTGACTGCATGACCTCCAGAGTGGATGTGCAAAGGCGTGATCTTGAAATCGGGGGTATCCATGAAGCTCGTCAAGGGTACGGTTAACGCTGTTGAGCGCAGGCAGCACAAGCCAACCACGAACTGGCAAGCGCTTGCTTGGCACGCTGGAAAGCGCGGCATCGTGTGCGGAATCTTATTGAGCTTTCTGAGTGCATTCAGTTTGCCAGTTCGTGCGCAGACGAATCCGATTCCGCTGATAAATCAGCCTCTAGTGCCAACAGCAGCAGCACCCGGTGGACTAGGATTCACGCTGACGGTGAACGGAACTGGCTTTGTGTCTGGCTCCGTCGTCAACTGGAACGGAAGCTCGCGTGTCACGACATTTGTTAGCGGTTCGCAACTGAAAGCTGCGATCACCGCGGCTGACATCGCGCTGGCTGGAACTGCCTCAGTTAATGTGACCAATCCTTCTCCTGCCGGAGGTGTTTCCAACGTAGAGTTCTTCCAGGTCACGAACTCGGCGACCACTGTCTTACTAAACAGGTCGGACTTCCCAGCAGGTGGTCCCGTCACTTATATGGTCGCGGCCGATTTTAATGGCGATGGCAAATTGGACCTCGCATTTGTCCACGGTGGCGGCAGTACACTTTCTGTGGTGTTGGGCAACGGCGATGGAACATTCCAGGCACCGGTCAGCTACGCAACGGGAGGTGATTCAACGCATTTGGCAACTGGCGATTTTAACGGAGACGGCAAACTCGATTTGGTTACAACTGACGGAGCGGACAACACTGTTTCGATTCTATTGGGCAACGGCGATGGCACTTTCCAAGCCCGCTCCGCCTATAGTACGGGAACATTCCCTATCGCAGTTGCCACGGGCGACTTCAACGGAGACGGCAAGCTCGATCTGGCTGTGACCGATGCGTCAGCAAATACTGTCTCGATCCTTCTTGGCAACGGTGATGGTACTTTCCAGGCTCATGCCGACTATGCAACAGGACGCGACCCGCAAGCCGTGTTCGTCGCGGACTTTAATGGCGATGGCAAACTCGACCTCGCCGTTGGAAACCTTGAAGACAACTCCGTTTCCATTCTACTGGGTAACGGTAACGGGACTTTTCAAGCTCACGTGGATTACCCGGTAGCATCATTCGCACAATGGGTTGCTGCCGCTGACCTAAACGGCGATGGCAAGCTCGATTTAGCGGTGGCCAGCTTCAATGCAAGCACAGTCTCGGTGTTGCTCGGCAACGGAAATGGCACGTTTCAGACTCATGTGGATTACACGACTGGCGGAACTACCGGAGCGGTCGCCATCGGCGATCTCAATGGAGACGGTAAGCTAGATTTAGTCACTTCCAATGGTCAGAACGGGTCATTCAACTCCTCTGGTTCTGTCTCCATCTTTCTGGGTAACGGAGACGGCACGTTCCAGCCTCGCCTTGACTTCAATACAGGCGGATCTGAGGACGTGGCAATCGGTGACTTCAACGGGGACGGCAAACTGGACCTTGCCATCGACGACTTACCTAACAGCTCATTCTCCGTACTCTTGCAGGCTGCCACCGTGACAGGTCCAGGCGCGACGCTTTCAGGAACAAATCTTGCTTTCAGCAGCCAACCTGTCGGAAGCAGCTCTGCTTCGCAGAGCGTGACTCTCACTAACAACGGAAGTGCGGCCCTCACGATCTCCAATATCGCCGTCACGGGGACGAATAGCGGCGACTTCACTGAAACGAACACCTGCCCTGTAAGCCCGGCGACGCTTGCACCAGGAGCAAATTGCGCTATCGCGGTTACCTTCCAACCCACAGCTACGGGAACCCGCAGCGCATCGGTTACCGTCACTGACGACGCAGCCAACAGCCCCCAGAGTGTATCGCTGACCGGTGTCGCAACAGACTTTTCACTTTCTGCAGCGGCAGGCGGCAATTGTCCGAGCGGCGGTAACTGTTCTCTGTCCGCGGCGGTCAGCGCAGGACAAACAGCAACTTATAATCTTCAGGTTGGGACTGTTAACGGCTTCAATGGGACGGTGACGCTTAGTTGCACGGATGCGCTGGCGAAATCCACATGCGCCGTTTCTCCAACTTCCGTTACTGTGAACGGAACGACTGCTACGGCTTTCACGGTGACCGTGACAACAACAGCGAGTTCCGCATTAGGGCCACTTTCGAAGCCAACAACGTGGAGAACGCCCTCGCAACCGATGCTGAATTTCCGCATTCTTTTCGCATTGGCATTACTTCTTGCCGGTTCAATGGTTGCTGCACGCAATTCAAGACGCCGCCTTGTCCCTGTTCTTGCGCTCCTAATCGTAAGCCTGGTGTGGATCACCAGTTGTGGCGGAGGCGGTAGCAACGGTGGCGGTGGTGGAAACTCTGGGACACCCTCGGGCACAGTGACAATCACCGGTACTTCAAGCGGTGTGAACCACTCCGTTTCGCTAAACTTGACGGTGAACTGATCGGAGGGAGAAAGGGTTTATTTCTCCGGCGACCGTTCACGAATTCGAACGGCAGAAGCGCAAGCGGCTGGAATAATGCCTCACGATAATTGGTCATGGTGGACTGGGAACAGAGGGTGGAGGAAGAATGGGGGCGCGCTTTTGTCCATGAGAGCGGCCACGCGCTCATGGCTACCCTTCAGAGAATCCGCTGCCACGGTATTTACTACCAAAGAAGCGAAAAGGGCGGCAAATTCTGTACATTGATCCCGCCCAAGCCTGCCGATGAGCGGACCAAGAAGGATTATCTCTTTCTCGCGGCAGGCTGTGCTGCGGAGGACCTGATTTACAAGGGCCATGACGAGGAGGCCGCCGGAGGAGACAGGAAAGATTTTGACTTGCCCGATTCTCCGTTGTTCGATGGAGCACTAGAGGATGCATCAAAACTTCTGTTCGAGAAGAGAAGACATCTAAAGCGACTCGTCTCAATGCTCAAGACAAAGGTCAGGCAAGTAGACTACGATCTGGACCGTTTGCCAGAAGTGGGAATGGATGACAGTGACCAGCGCTATTTAAGGCTGCTTGGTAAGGAAGAGTTGGAAGCTGCAGTTCGTCGCCCGTAGACGCGGGACACTCGCTCCGCCCATCGCGGCGGCACGAGGGCCACCTTAGAGAGGGAGGCGCAATGACCGTGTTTGAATTCGACGCAAAGAACGAACCTTTAATGCGAGAAAACCTCAAGAAAGTCGGCGCTGCTGACGACCTGTCGGTTGAGCGTCGAGTCCAAATCCTTCAGCAGAAAATGGCCGAACTTCTGACGGCGTTGCAGAAAGCTGGAATCAAAACAGACATCTAAATCGTGCCTTTAGCCTGAACTAAATCAAGAGCGTGCCCAACGTAATCCCCCTATCGATTGCCCAACGTGGCGATAGGCGGTTTGAACATGGACAATAGGGGAGCAGCCCACGCTCTTACCGGCCCTCGGATTGATACAAAACCATGAACAATGCTGCACCCAATCTCTACAAGTACCTCCCCCCAGAACGCGCTTCGAGCGTACTCGGGAAGCTCCTGATTCGTTTTAGTCAGGTCTCCGTCATGAATGACATAGAGGAATTCAAGCCCCCTATCAACGGGATAGCCACAGAAGCAGAGTTTGAACAGAAGTTTAGAGCAAAGGGCTAATGCGCTTTGTCCAGGTTTGATGGACCTCGTAGAAAAGCAGGGGCCGGAATATATGTCCAAGCTGCGCAATCAGGCGGAGCGAAACCTTCCACGAGACGATAAAGACGATTTACGAAATGAACGACAAGAACTTTGGAATTCTATCCCTTTCGGAAGAATCAACCAGCGCGTGTATGTGGGAGCGATACGCAGATCAGGGACGCGGTTTTCTTTTGGAGTTTGATTCCTCCCATTCATGGTTTTCACCAAAAGATCGCGCAAGACGATGACCTTCGCCATCTTCGACGTGTTACCTATGTTGCTGACCGCACGCCCGCGTATCTTCTCGCAATTAGCGCTCAGGACTATCTCTACACCAAGGAAACGAAAGTGGGATTACGAGAAGGAATGGAGGATCATTCTGAATTTCAATAGCGCGGCGTGCAAGACCGGCAAAGATAATACGGGAACGGATGTTCTTCTCTTTGCAATTCCTCCAGACTGCCTACTAAGCGTGACAGTCGGGTATAACGCCAGCCATGCGTTCGTTGAACAAGTCCGAACCGCAATTGCGGCGAATCCTTCTCTTTCACATGTATGCCTCAGAGCAGCCAGACGACGGGAAGACGGTTCGATAGAGATCGGCGCAATCGATGCCGTATAAGCACCACTTTTCAGCGTCACTTTTAGTCCGGTCCCCATCACCCGCACAGAAACCTCGCTGATTCAGTTCACCGAGCAACGACACTACGAATCAAGCACCATAGGATGGGCACCAATTCAGGCAGGGACAACCGAGAGTGCGCCATGGCAAAGCCACCGTTAAGGCATCTGGGAGAGATGGTTATCTCCAGTCACCGCCCGGTAAAACGACGGTTGCCTTCAGGCGATCCTGAGGGAAGTCTTTCAGGTTGAGAGTGACGATGAAGTCTGCCGTGCCTTGTTCAGCGCAGAGGCAGAACGGATCATCCTTGGGATCGGGAGAAATTTCAGCCGAGGACCGCACCTTGACCTCCTTCGGCTCGCTCTCGGATCAGGTTGATGACTTTGCCGATGAGACTTGGACGAACGCGGAGGCGCTTCAGAACTTCTTTGTATTCTTCCAAAATGTCTTCAGTTACGAGCCAGACGAAGTTGTTTCGTTCGCCCCATCTGTGGAGTACATCGGCGCTCGGATTCCTGCCGGAAACGAACGGCTCTCTGAAGCCCGATATACCAGCCACAAGCACGCTCGTGTCAACAACGGCCCGTGGCTTGCGTTTCCTAGCTTTCTGCGGCAACGGTGATCTCTGGCGCACGTCTCTCTTTACGATAGCTGCGAACCGTGCGCAAGATTTCTTCCTCGGATACCTCTCCGATGTCTTTTGCCGCCTCGGTCAGCGATTCCAGAAATTCCTTTTTCCAGCCCCGGCGCTTTTTCCCACGCGGCAGGTCCTTGTAGAGATCAACCCGGCTCATTCTTTCCTCAATCTGTTCCCCCAAGGCTCGAAACGGCACTCCTAGTTTGATTGGTTCCTCTTCCGTTGCGAGTCGGCAGTTGAAGATGATGTACTTGGGATTCTCTGATTTGAATTCTTCCTCAGACGCCGAAAATGCTTCCATGAGTTTGGAGAGTACACTCGTCCGCGTGCCTAGGGACTCTTTTAGATAAGAGGCGACCTTGGCTACCATGAGGGCATTCGCATCGAAGAAATACGTTCCCTCTAATCGTCGGGGCTTTACGACGCCGAATTGGACAAGGTTCTGCAATTCCTTCGGCTCTATCTGTAGGACCGCGCTGGCCTGCTTTAACTTTAGTCCCCTGCCGTGGCATGTCTCCTCCAATTAACATCTAAATATTAGACTGTAATTGGATACCTGTCAAGCGACCGGACTATGCGGGCGGGTGGCAGGACTATCTGCGGAGTCTAAACTAAGACTGGCGTGCCAGTCTATAAGAACAGTATGCTTGACATATAGACAAATATACTTTAACATAGCCTTAGAATTCAGGGGGTGCCACATGCGTCCCGAGTCCAGCGACATTGACCTCAAACAGCGAAGTCCACTCCTCGCATTTTACCTTTGCGCCGTCGCGTTCGTAGTCGCTCTAGCTCTGACGGGTTATTTGCATTCGGCTTGGCGGGAAGTCTCGCGCGTAGTGACGATGGTCATCGCAGCGTTTGCCGTGTGGAGCTTCTTTCGCTTCCTGAGAATCGCCGATGAGCGCCAAGCGCGCATCAACTACCAAGCCTTGGGTTTCGCCTTCATCCTCGCCCTAGCCGTCTCTCTTTTTGGCGGGTTCGTGAGGGGATTTGGCGCACCTCATGTTTCCTGGTTGGGTGTTTTAGGGTTGCTACTCATTCCTTGGAGTCTCGGCCTGATCGTCTTTTCTTGGCGGTACCGATGAAAACTCGTCTACGCGTTCTCCGGGCAGAAGTGGAATGGTCACAGGCGGAGTTAGCTACCCGAGTTGGCGTCACCCGCCAGACAATCAACGCCATCGAGACGGGCAGATACGATCCTAGTCTCCCCTTGGCTATCAAGATTGCACGGCTTTTCGGGACGCACGTTGAGGAAATATTTTTCGACCAGGAGAGCGGGCCGGTAACGCCGACGAATGTCAAAAGCTAGCGAGTAACACGATGTGCAGAAGGTTTACATCTTCGACGTTCTTTCTTCAAGCCGCGAACAGCCCGACGCCGGTCCTCCCCGTTCATCTGTTTCCTCTGAATGCGCTCTCGTTAATCGTTAGGTGGTAGGAGCTGGTTTCCATGTCACGAGGCTTTGACGGATTCGAAATTGACGACTTTCGCGATTCTGATTTTGGCTCCGGGCGCGATGTGGGCCGGGGTTCATCCTCCGACTGGAACGCTCGCACCAACCTACACAACATCCACCGAGAGGAAGATAGGGCCGACCGACTCGACCGCGACGAACGGCAACGTTCGCGCGGAGAACGCCCGCCGCTGGCCCGTGAAGAACGCGTCCAAGCAATCCTCTCTCAGCGCACTACGAACCAAGTACGCGGATCGAGACAAAGACTATTCTCTGCGGGATTCTGAGATTCATACTCTCTCGGAAGTTGGCAAGTTCCGCGTCGTAGCCGCAAACGACCTGGCCGAGTTCGCTTACAACGGCGACCATGCTCGCGCATGGAGAACGATGTCGAAAGCCTAGCTCGTCAGGGTCTCGTGAAAGCGACGAGCATTGCCGACGCAGATCACAACCCGATGCAAGTAGTGACGCTGACGAAGGAAGGCCACAAGTTTCTGTCTCGCGGGAAGATTGTTCGCCCGGACCAAGCGACCTACCACGGACTCAAAAAGCCCAAAGAAGCCATTCACGACGCGGAACTCTATCGGCTCTATCACAAGGTTGCCGATGAGATCGAAGGTCGGGGCGGCAGGGTGCTTCGCGTCAAGCTCGATTACGAAATCAAGCGGGAACTCTACGCCCGCCTCGCCCGTCTTTCCGACGATAAGGGCCACGCCCCGGAAGAAGTGAAGGAGGAAGTCGCCCACGGTATCACCTCAAGGTTGTGTCCGGTGAGATTCCGATCCCCGATCTGCGGGTCGAGTATCTGCGCGAGAACGACAGCGAAATCCAGCGGCGCGACCTGGAACTCGCCACGGACCATTACCGTCCGCGCGGACTGGCGCAGAAGGCTCGCGCCGGCTTCCAAATCTACGCCCGACGCGGCGACACGGATCGATTGCGTCGTATTCGAGACGACCGGGAATTGAGCGCGGCGATCTTCAGTCTATAACCCATGAGCATTTACGAATCCCAACTCGCCAACCTCTGCGCTTTCGGCTACACCGCAAGCCGAAGCGCGGTTTCTCTACCTTGTGGCAGCGCATTCCGGCTATTTCACGGTGCGGCAGTTCCTGGATTTTGCCCATGCCCGGAGCGGCAAACGGAACGCCCGTTTCGTCGAAAAGCTGTTTGCTCTGGGTCATGCCTCGGCCCAGAGATATACGCGGAGAAGCCTCGTTTATCACCTGCGTTCTCGCCAGATTTATGAAGCGATTGGCAAGGCCCATCTCCGCAATCGCAGGGAGCACGAACTCGATTACATCAAGACGCGGCTCCTGGCTCTCGATTTCATCCTTGCCAACCCGGAAGACCGCTATTTCGAGACGGCGGAAGAGAAGCGGCGGTATCTCATCGAACGGTTCAAGCTCAGCGAGAGTTTGTTTTCTCCATCCAACGAGCGCGGCAAGGGCATCACGTTCGCTGACGGATTTCCTCTTTGTGTGGCCTATCCCTCTCCCGATTACATGCCTGTGGTGACTTTTACCTACGTTGATCCTGCCCATCGGAACCTCGGACCGATACATTGCGCACTTGCGTACTTACCGGCCTCTGTTCTGGCAGCTTCCGACCTTCCAATTCATCTACGTTTCAACGGCGGCGGGCCTCCAGAATGAAGCAGCGGAGCTTTTTTCGTTCCTTGTGGAAGCCAAGGGCCTCTCGGATTTGGCTCGCTACTTCGATGTCCAAACCAAGTGGGACAACCGGAAATACGGGCTACTCACAGAGGACGACCTGATCTTTCGGCACGAGGCGGGGAAGCGTTTCAACGGAGAGATATTCGACACTCTCTTCCGTCTGTGGAGGCGAAACCAGTTGCCAAATGACTTGCGGGCTGAATCAGCAACGACTAGAACGAACGCACAAAAAGTCTTGTTCCGGGCTGTCACCGTGCCGGGCCAGGAAGCGGTATTCGGCGACAGCATGAAAAGATGGGGTGACGGCTCACAGATTCGCGGTACTTCAGGTGCGGCTCGAGTCCCAGAGTCACCCACAAGCCAACCGCAGACTCTTCAAAGAACGGCGGATGCGTAAATGAAACAGGTGACATCTGCACGCGGACAAAACACTCGGATGGGCGGGAGCGACCCCACCTTGTGCGGCTTTCAGCCGCCCAAAAGGTCGTGGGGTCGCTCCCGCCCGTCACGCTTGTTGCGTGACCGTGTTTTGTCCGCGTGCAGAGATCGGAGTAGACAGTTTGTAATGCAAGTCGTATTACATCGCAAAAGAGAAAAGGAGGAAAACCGTTGCCACTATTGAAAGCACCATCCAAACAACCAAAGACCACAACCCTTCAGGTTCGCTTGGAGGAAGAAGTCAGACACCACCTTGACAGATACGCCGAGTTCATCGGCGCAAATGCGTCCTACGTCGTCAGTGAAGCGCTCAAGCTCCTGTTCAAGCGGGATGACGAGTTCAAACGCTGGCTGGGCGAACACCCGAACAACATCAACCAGCAGCAAATCAGAGGAGACGTTCTTACGAAGACCGCGTAACAACCATGAAACCTCGTCCAACCAAATTCGACGTGCGCGAGAATACAGCGTCCCCAAGACAGCATGCCCCGCGCCTTGCAGTGCGTTCGTTTCGAGCTCAATCCGTTCGGTCGTCACCGGCCTCACGAGAGGATGTACCACTTCTATCGGCATCATCCCCGCAAGAATCGTCAACCAGATCGCCGAACAATGCCGCACACACCACGGCCACAGAGGGCGAAGAAAGACAAGGAAAGCACCTTTTGACGGTCCATGAAGTAGCCCACTTGCTGCAGGTGCCTGTGTCTTGGGTCTACGGTCGGATGCGCAAGCGATCCTTGGAGCGACTACCGGGTTACCGGCTTGGAAAGTACTGGCGTTTCCGGCAGGACGAAGTGCTGGCGTGGGTCGAGGCCCAACGGCGCGACTCGCATGTTGCTTGACATGCGGACTACACTCAAAGGCGACACAGAACAAGCTGGACGGGCCATCCATGGAGGAACGATGGCTCGAAGAGGTTTCCAGCAAGGATCGCTTTTCCAGCGCGGCACTCGGAGAAAGCTTTGGGTGGCACGCTGGTGGGAGGATGTAATTCAAGCAAACGGCACGCTCGGCAGACTGAGGCGATCCGAAGTGATCGGGACCGTCGCAGAATTTCCGACGCGCCGCCTGGCTATGCAGGTACTGTCTCAGAGGTTAGGGTCGATCAACAACGGTAAGGCACCACCGCAGTCCGTCCGTACATTTGGCGATTTCGTCAAGTACGATTGGACGCCGGTGGTTTTGCCAACGCTCAAATACGCAACCCAGAAGCACTATCGGTACATGCTCGACGTGCATCTCAATCCAGCTTTCGGCAAGAGACAGCTTCGGGAGCTTACGCGAGAAGAGTTGCAAAGCTTCCTCAGCCGAAAACTCAGCAACGGGTTAGCGTGGGAAACCGTTCACCACTTTAAGTGTGGTCTGAGCAAGATTCTCGGAGCAGCCGAGGAGTGGGGCTACATAGCCGAGAACGTCGCTCAAAAGACGAAACTCCCACGGCGGCAGCATGGAACGGAGCGGGTTGTCCTCACTCCGGTCCAGGTGCGAGACATAGCTGCGGCGCTGAATGAACCCGCACGCTCGGTCACGTTGCTACTGGTGCTGACGGGATTGCGTGTAGGAGAGTTGCTTGCGCTTCGCTGGGGAAATGTCGATTTGAATGCTCGCATGCTCCGTGTTTGCGAAACGGTGTATGACGGGCATTTCGATCAGCCCAAGACGAAACGCAGTGCGCGAACCATTCCGATTGGAATGGAGACGGCAGAAATCTTTGCCGCCATCCGTCCCGCCGCTGTTGATGCAAGAGCCTTAGTATTTGCCACACGCGAGGGATTGCCGCTGGAGCGATGGAATCTCTTGCGCAAGCACCTGAAGCCTGTCGCAAAGAAGCTAGGGCTTCCTGGTGTCACCTGGCACCTTCTGAGACATAGCCACGCGACGATGCTCGATTCCGTGGGCACTCCAATAGGGACGATGCAATCGCTCCTGGGCCATTCCACGCCGGAAATCACGCGCGAGATTTATTTGCACGCGATCCCGGAAGAGCAGCGCCGTGCAGTAGAGAGCGTCGAGAGGCTTGTATTTGGACCCAAATGGACCCAAGTTCAGGCTTCGGGGCAACCGGCATCAGCAAGAGTGAATTGAAAAATCAGGAGTTAGTGGTCGGGGCGTCCGGATTTGAACCGGAGACCTCCTGCGCCCAAGGCAGGCGCGCTACCAGGCTGCGCTACGCCCCGACAGGACGTAGCTCCAGATTATAAGGCTTTCGCTAGCAATTCTGTGCGGCAGTCTTTCCAGTCGCTGTACTGCGATGGCTCGAAAAATTGGACCCGCTTTCGAGTTCCGCGATGCAACAAGGTCTCTTCAGGTCTGCCTCCACTTCGAGGCCGCTAAGTCGGCCCGAACAAGCCCTTTTCGGTTTCGGACATTGCACGAATGCGGGAATTTCTCAGATGTAGAATTTTGGCCACGCAACGATGCTAACTTTCGGGTGAGAGGCAGGTCTAACTCATTATTAAACGGGGCTTATTCAGGTTTATATCGATTTGTTCAGCCGTAGCTGATGGCCGCCGATTCGACAGCTGGAATGAGTAGTTTGGCGGGCGCAGCACTTTGGGCTTGTAAGTAGGGACTCGATACCGCACTGGGGCAGCGGTCGGAATGCCGCGAGATTGTTCGCGGATGTCGCGGAACCAAAATGCCTTGGAGCGGGCCGAGTATGAATGACAGCACCATAAGTCAGGCATCACCTCCACCGGATTCCTCCGCAGGTCAGTACGCCACCGTGAACGAGCCGCAGAGCAACTCCGGCTGTTATCGTTTCGAAAGCTTTGAGATCGACGGCGCACGGCGAGAGCTACGCCGTCACGGCTTGAAAATCCATCTCAAGGGCCGCCCGTTCACGCTTTTGAAGGTATTGGTCGAGAGCCAAGGGCGCATCGTAACCCGCGACGAGTTGCGCGGGTATCTCTGGTCTTCCGATACGCACGTAGATTTCGACGCTAACTTAACCACCGCGTTTTACAAGGTCCGCAAAGCTCTGGGCGATTCATCGCGAGAATCCAAATTCATCGAGACAATTCCAGGGCAAGGATATCGCTTTATCGAGCCTGTCGTTCCCATTGCAAGAGAGCCGGAAAAACCGCCGCAACCGGCGGCCGCCAGTTCGATTGAGACCACACTGCCCGGACCGAGCCGCAAGATTTCTTTGTCACGATGGCGCCTGTTTTCCGTGGTCGCCGCCGCAATCGTAGTCCTCGGCATCGCGTGCGTCGGATACATTCGCGCGCAATCGACGAGCGTGGCACATGGAACCGGTGTGCGCCTCCTGGTGCTTCCTTTTGCGAATCCCTCGGAATATGCGGCCGATGAGCGATTCTCCGACGGCCTGAGCGAGGAATTGATTACCCAGTTGACCCGCCAGCATGGCTCGCAAATCAGCGTCATCGCCGAAACTACGTCGAGAAGTTATAAGAACGCGAACAAGAGCGTGCAGGATATGGCGCGGGAATTGAAGGTTGAGTATGTCGTAGAAGGCGCGGTACAGAGGGACGATGGGCACATGCACATCTCGGCCAGACTGGTGCGCGCCTCGGATCAGTCCGAGGTGTGGGCTGACTCGTATGACCGGCCTTACGCGGACGCGCTGAACCTGGAATCGGAGGTCGCCAACAGAATCGGCGACGCGCTGTCCGCCAAAATAGTCTCCAGCACTAATGGGAATCGGCGGTTCAGCGTTCTAAAGTGGGTGCTTCCCGCAAACTAAACGCGAGCGGAACCCGGGCTTCCTGCGTGCAGGGCACGATCCAACAAATCATAGATAGCTTCTGAAATCTATCGTTCGCCCGCGGCTGGGTGAGTCGAAGTCGCAGATCTAGGGATTTAGATCGATTTAGACGGCCAATTTGGACTCTAAAACCACTGACTTTTCGCGCCCCTCTCTGATTTAGACCAAATATCACGAAATTGAGCACCGAAAACACGGGAATTGCATTGTTCCGTGCACGCTCGCGCCCTAGGCGCATGCCGCTGAATAGCGAAAGCGAAAAATGACTTCTTCAAATTGGGAGGATGAGATGAACTGTAGACGCGTCCTGGGTGTGCTCCTGGCGCTCGTGCTGGCTGCTGTAATCATTGCTCCGGCATCGTTTGCGCAAACGACGCAGTCAACCGGCAGCATTCAGGGAACGGTAACTGACCCGCAGGGCGCGGTCGTTCCCGATGCCAAGATTACGGTAACCAACAAAGGAACCGGGCAAGTGGCTGCTGTGCCGATAACGTCGTCGGGTACATACAACACTGGCCAGCTGAATCCTGCAATCTACGTTTTGCGCGTAGAAGCGCCGGGCTTTCAGACCGCCGAGTTCACCATTGAAGTGCAAGTCGGCGTAGTCACTCCGAACAATATAAAACTGGCGTTGGGATCCTCAACCACGGTCGTCGAAGTCACGAGCGAGGAGACGCACGTCAATACGGATCAGGCCACGGTTCAGCAGGTTTTGACCGGAGATCAAATCGATAACCTGCCCGTGAATGGCCGGAACTTCCTCGACCTGGCACAGTTGGAACCGGGCGTTCAGATTCAAGACGGTTCGACTTTCGATCCCACCAAAAATGGATACTCGTCGGTTTCGTTCGGCGGCCGATATGGACGCGCCGCGCGCATTGAAGTTGACGGCGTGGACATCAGCGACGAAAACGTCGGAACAACCACGCAAAATATCCCGCAAAGCGCCATAGCGGAATTCCAAGTGGAAGGCTCGTCACTCGATCTCAGCACGGAGATCAGCGGAACAGGAGCGATCAACGTCGCAACGCGCTCCGGCACCAACCAGATTCACGGCGAAGGCTTCTATGATTTCCGCAACGATGAACTCGCGGCGCGTTTTGCGCCTGCTGCTCTGCCATTCTCTCGAAAACAATATGGCGTGAGACTGGGCGGGCCATTCATCAAAGATAAGCTGTTCTTCTTCGGCGACTGGGAGCGCACGCAGCAAGCGGAAGCGGACCCGGTGACGCTAGGCGCGCCGTTTACACCGCTGAGCGGCAGCTTTTCCTCGCCATTCCGCGATAACGAATACCTCGGGCGTCTCGATTACGTGGTGAAGAACAACTGGCGCATCTTTGCGCGCTTCAATTACGAGAACAATTTCACCAATCGCTTGTTCGTACCCAACGTCTATCAACCCTTCGGCAACGGCGACCACACCAAGGTATACGCGGTCGGAACCGACTTCAATACGGGAGCGTTCTCGCACAGCATCCGCTTCGGCTACACGAAATTCCACAACATCATCGGCGACGGAAGCAACGCGCTGCCTACCGCACAAAATCCCGTTCCCGGCTTGGCGATCAACATCGGCAATGACTTGATTTGCTTGTCGGGAATTGACAACTTCTGTTCCGGCCCGAACTTCCTCGCGCCGCAACAGACATACCAGAGCGACAAGCAAATCAAGTATGACGGCAGCAGGATTCTCGGCGCGCATATCCTGCGCTTCGGTGTGGCCTTCAACCGGCTTCTCGGCGGAGGGTTCGCTTCCTTCGTTGGAACCGGGCCAGAGGCCAACGCTGGTCTTGGGCAGGTCGCTCCTGGCGGCAGTGCGTCCAATCCACTGGATTACCTGGCCGAAACCGTACTGCTCGGAAACGGATTCGGTTTCGCCTCTGAAATCCCGCAGTTCAATCTGCCTGCCGGCGGCCTATTCGATTCCCGCATCGAGCTTTACATGGGCGATTCCTGGAAGCTGCGGCGCAGGTTCACCGTCAACTATGGATTGCGATACACCCGCGATACCGGGCGTTCCGACGCGGATTTGCCGGGCGTTCCTCAGTACGCCCAGTTCGACAATCAGTTTGTTACCGGCCTACAAAATCCCGTGAAACAGCCGAATTTGGATTTCGGCCCAAGCCTCGGCTTCGCGTGGGATCCCAACGGCGACGGGAAAACCGTGATTCGTGCCGGCGGAGGTCTCTATTGGGACAATTCCGTATGGAATAACGTCCTGTTTGACCGTTCCGTTCGTTTGCAGTCGGGTTTCTTCCTGTCCAATCCGCCGGCATGCGAAAACGGCGCTCCGGTCGCCGTTCCGCTGGCGCCGACCAGTCCGACATTTTGCGGCCAGCCCATCGGAACCGTAGGACCGGAAATTATCGCGTACCAACAGGCATACCAAGCCGCGGTCAAAGCTGCAGGGCCACAGGCCAATCCGAACTTTATCGGCACGGCACTGGCTGCTGGAAGCGCGACCGGGACTTCACCTCTGTACCCCGGCTATAAGTCGCCGCGAACCTGGCAAATGAACGGTGGAATCGCCCGCGAACTGCATCCCGGAACGGTCCTGAGCGTTGATTACGTGCGTTCTATCGGGGTGCACTCACTGCTCGACTACGACACCAATCACGTTGGCGATGCCCGTTTCCTGGACGTTGCCAATGCGGAAAACGCTATGTCCACAACCGACGCGAAACTCGGTTGTGGCGCAGGTTTCGGCGCCGCGGCGATCAATTGCGCCATTTCCCGGGGTGCCACGATCCAGAGCTTCGCCGGCAATGGCATGGATTCAGGTCTGGCGATTACTGGCGGCCTTCCCTGCCCGACTTGTGCCTTTGGCGGCGTCAATCCAAACGTAGGTATGAACCAGATTTTCTTCCCCATCGGCCGCTCGGTTTACAGTGGACTGCAAGTTGGCCTAAGGTCGCAGTTAAAGCACCCGATGCCGGGCGTACGCAATTTGAATATGCAGGTCGGCTACGCGCTCGCGCGCTATAAGGCAACTGCGCTGGATACCGACTTCATCACCGGCGCAACCGATTTCGCGGATCCCAATAAGTACTTTGGTCCGAATGGGCTGGATCGCACTCACCAGCTCACAATCGGCACCGTGATGGATCTCCCTGGCCAGCTGCGTTTCAGCACGTTGACGCACTGGGCCACGGCTTTACCGCAGACCCTGACTCTCCCTTCGGGCAGCATCTTCACCAACGACATCATCGGTGACGGCTCCTTCGGCGGGAATACCAATGCCAAGCCCGGCGATCCTCTGCCGGGAACCAACTTGGGCTCCTTCGGCCGCAGCATCAAGGTCGGCGATCTGAACAAGGTCATCAGCAATTTCAACTCAACGGTCGCGGGCGGGCTCACTCCAGCCGGGCAGGCCCTCGTAACCGCGGGATTGTTCACGCAACCGCAATTGGTCGCCTTGGGCGCCGTGGTTCCGACGATTCCCTTGGCGCCTCCGGGGCAAGTTGGCCTCTCACCACTGTACACGACCGACCTCCACCTTTCTTGGCGGCTGCAGCCGAACAGGATTTGGCACAACCTGTCCGAACAGTTCGTGATTGCTCCCGAAGCGGCGGTTTATAACGTGTTCAACCGCCAAAATTGGGATCCCGCAGGCAACTTGCTGCGCGGCATTCTCGACGGCTCAGAAGGCTCGCTGGACGGCACGACCGCACACGGCGCCACTCCCCGGACGAATCTGGTCACTCTGGGATCGGGCACCTACGGCTACGGCGCGCCCAGACAAGCCGAGTTCGGCGTGAAGGTCACGTTCTAATGGCTGAGCCTGCAGGCGAGTGACGCATTTCGATTACGGGAGATGAGGAGCGCAGCAGCTTCCCATCTCCCGTTCGAGATTTCAAACGGGGCGGGCGGACACCTCGTCCGTTAAATGCAGCTCAAAGCGATTCCGCTTGTGCGGCGATCGTGAACTCGAGGCATGGCCCTCTCGAACATCACTGGTGTAGTGTCCATCGCGCTGGAAGCGGAAGAGCGGCTGCGTGCCTTGCCACGCACATCCATGCGCACCGTTCGGCGACTTCGCCGCGAATTTTCCCAGCGCCTTTCTAACGCGCCTTCCTTCGTTCTCCGCGAGATAGCTTCCTTGCTGCTGTTCCAGCCTGGGCTTAAGTTCCGCCTGTTCGCCTACGAGCTCCTCGGCAATAGCGATGACGCATTGTTCTCGCTGCGCCCGTGCGATTTGAGCCAATTGGCCATCGGTATAGATAGCCGCTCTTCCGCCGATGCTTTTGCGTTGGCTATCGTAGGTCCGCTCTGGCGCGAACGGCGAATCCCGGAAGACCTGATGCATTCTTGGGCCAAGTCCGGTTCGCGCTGGTGGAAGCGCATCGCCGTTGTTAGCGCCATAAACCAAGTCCAGATCAATAGGACGGGGCCAAAAATCGATTCTCGCAATTTGAAGGTACTGAAAATTGCCTTGGCAGATCGTAGCGCCGATGTGGTGACAGGCCTGGTGGCAGCGCTGCGTCCCTTATTGCGCTCGAATTTTGCCGCCGCCCGCGAACTCTTCGAGAGCCTGGGGATCGCCAACCATCCGGCCTTGCGACGCTTGCTGCGAAGGCGGCAGCGCGGCCCTCTCGGCCGGAGATCGTCACAAAAGAGAGAAGCTCTCCTCGCCCATATCGCGTAGTCTCGCGGCCGAAGTCAGCCCTCGCAGCTCAGTCAGTTCCAGGACATTGATCCTGCAGGCCTTACTTCCCAGTTTGGCGTCACTGCCCCGCGTGACCCGAATCACAGTAAACCCGCAAACGAAGACATATACAGGAGTTGTTTAGAAGTCTTCTACGGCTTCAACGCAATACGTACGTGCGGTCTGCAGCGGTTCGTCGAATGGAGGATATGGATATGAGCTCTACCGTTCTAACGCCGCCCGGGCTAAAAATCCCTGGCGACTATATCGAATTAGTGATGGACAAGGTCAAGGCAAAGAACCCAGCCGAGCCGGAGTTCCATCAGGCAGTGCAGGAAGTACTGGAGTCCCTGCGCCTCGCGTTAGCCAAGCACCCCGAATTTCGCGAGACGAAACTTCTGGAGAGAATCACCGAGCCCGAGCGCGTCATTGTGTTCCGCGTGCCCTGGTTCGATGACAGAGGCGATATGCAGGTCAACCGTGGTTTCCGCATTGAAATGAACAGCGCCATAGGGCCTTACAAGGGCGGGCTGCGTTTCCACCCGAGCGTTAACCTGGGAATTTTGAAGTTTTTGGCTTTCGAGCAAGTGCTGAAGAATTCGCTCACCACGCTGCCTATGGGCGGCGGCAAGGGCGGTTCGGATTTCGATCCCAAAGGCAAGAGCGACAAAGAGGTCATGCGCTTCTGTCAGAGCTTCATGACCGAGCTGTGGCGGCATATCGGCCCGAACACCGACGTACCTGCCGGTGATATCGGCGTCGGCGGCCGTGAAATTGGCTATCTCTTCGGGCAGTACAAGCGACTGGCCAACGAGTTCACGGGCGTTCTCACAGGCAAGGGCCTGACGTGGGGCGGCTCGCTGATTCGTCCAGAGGCCACCGGCTACGGCTGCGTCTATTTCGCATGGGAGATGTTGAAGACGCGGAACGATTCGCTGGAAGGCAAGCTGTGCTTGGTTTCTGGAAGCGGCAACGTTGCGCAGTACACGGTCGAAAAGCTCCTGCAATTGGGAGCCAAGCCGATCACCCTGAGCGATTCCAACGGCGTGATTTGGGACGCAGAAGGAATCAATCGCGAGAAGCTGAATTGGGTTATGGAACTGAAGAACCTCCGCCGGGGCCGCATGGAGGAGTATGCCAAGCGGTATCCGAAGTCCGTTTACATCGCCACCACCGGCAAGGAAGCGTACAGCCCGCTGTGGAACATCAAGGCGGATTGTGCGTTCCCGAGCGCCACTCAGAATGAGATCACTGCCAAGGACGCAGCGAATCTCCTGAAGAATGGCGTGAAGCTGGTGGCCGAGGGCGCCAACATGCCGAGCACGCTGGAAGCCGTGAATATGTTCCTGAAGGCTGGGATCCTGTATGGCCCGGCCAAGGCAGCGAATGCGGGCGGCGTGGCAACGTCAGGGCTGGAGATGGTGCAGAACAGCATGCGGCTCGCCTGGAGCCGGGAAGAAGTGGACGATCGGCTGCATAAGATCATGATCGAAATCCACAAGGCGTGCTTTGAGACCGCAAACGCCTACGGAACACCCGGCAACCTGGTGAACGGCGCGAACATCGCGGGCTTCCTCAAGGTCGCCAATGCGATGCTGGAACAGGGGCTCGTCTAAGCGGGTCCCGGCACGTAGCTAGAGCAAGGAAGTAGTTCCTCCGAAGTGAAACGGATGGGCCGCTCGGCGCCAGGCGAGCGGCCCATCTAAAACTGAATCCGGAGTGGGTTGACGCCTGGCGAATTTCATATCGGTGCTGTTGGTTATCCGGAAAGAAAGGCTGCGATTCTCAGAGGTGCGAACATGACAACGAAATTGGCAGATTTGGCTGGGCCGGGAATCGGCGATTACGCCGAACTAGAGCATATTCTCCCAAGCGGTTACTCCTCCGCGCTCACGCCCAAAGACACGCAGAAAGCTATCTTCACTGCGAAGAACTACATCGAGGAAAATTTGTGCAAGGAACTGGGACTGATGATGGTCACTGTTCCGCTGATCGTGGACACGGAAAGCGGCGTAAATGACCTGCTCGATCGCGACGGCTCGCGTACTCCCATTCAATTTCACATCTCCAACGACCGAGACAAGCATCCCCTCGACGCGCAAATCGTTCAGGCCGCCACCAAGTGGAAGAGAGTTGCGCTCAAGCAATTCGGAATGAAGCCGGGCGAAGGCTTGTGCACGGATATGCGCGCCGTGCGCAAAGACTATTTCCTGGACCACGATCACAGCGTTTACGTGGACCAGTGGGATTGGGAGCGGGCTATCCACGCGGAAGATCGCAGTCTCGAATTCCTGAAAACCATTGTCGGCAAGATCTGGAAAGTGCTGGTCAACGCCGAGCGATGCGTCCAGGAACAGTTTCCGCAATTGAAGTCAACGAAATATCCCAATCTGCCTGAAAAGCTGACGTTCCTCCACGCGGAGGATATTCTCGAACTCTATCCCGACCTGCCTCGCAAGCAGCGCGAGACCGCCATCTTGCAGGCCTATCCCGCGGTTTTCATCATCGGCATTGGCTGGCCGTTGGCGGACGGGTATCCGCACGAATTGCGCGCGGCCGACTACGATGATTGGGTCACCGAAACAAAATCGGTCACGGGCGAGCAACGTCATGGCCTGAATGGCGACATTCTCGTTTGGAATCATGTCACGCAGCGCCGCCATGAACTCAGCTCCATGGGCATCCGCGTGAACGCCGAAACGCTCAGGCAGCAGCTGGAGATTTCCCGCCAGCTGGACTTCCTGAAATTCCCGTATCATCAGGCCATTTTGCGAAACGAGATTCCGCTGAGCATCGGCGGCGGCATCGGGCAGGCGCGCACACTGATGTTGCTGCTGCGCAAGGCGCACTTGGGCGAAGTAAGCGTAAGCGTCTGGCCCAAGATTCTCAAAGATATGTGCGCCGAGAAGAACATTCACGTACTGCAGTAGGTGACGCGACCTTCAGCGTGAGCGCCGCCTTCGAAGCTTGCGCTTTGCGGCGCTCTCACGCATTGCGTCTCTAATAGGGACTCGCGGGCCTAACGCCGATTCATCAACAACTGGTTCCGGCGTAGAGCAGCACTCAAAGTAATTCCACGCGGACTCGCGCCCCCACGCGGGGACGGTCCGGAGCGCTCTGATGCCTTTCCGGCCAGGGCAGCCGCATCTACGCTGCTGTAGTCACAGCCGTCCACACCGGGATGATTGTCGTCGCAGGGGATCAACAAGTATGCGTGGGAATTGCCGTTGGGGTCGGCTCCAATTCCGGCAATCTCACCACGATAGTTGATCGCGTTGGCGAACTGCAGCGACAGCGTTGAATCCTGCGGAATCAGCGTATTGAGGTCGAAGAGCGATCCACCCTGCCAGAGAATCGCGCGAACGGCGCCGGTGTCCGCGTCGCACGTTGCAAGAGAACTGCCAACAATTTGCTCCCTGTCGTTGATCGCACCGGCGAAGCTGCAAACATCGTTGCCGACGGTTCCCAAATCTGTGAAGGTTTTCACATTCCTCCAGAGCGTGGCGTGGAAGAGCGCGTCGCCCGAAAGGTAGCCGAATCCGACCGATTCTCCCCGTTCGTTGAGTGCAAAGGCACCGGTGAAATCGCCACCTAGCGAGCCTTCCAGCTCGTGGATCACGCCGCGCTCCCACAGAAACCCGATTGTCGTCGCGTCGCCCGTTCCATTGGACGAGCCGACGACTTGCCCGCTCTCGTTGATGGCGGAAGCCAGCGTGCATGTTCCGCCGAACCCGCCGAGATCGGTCATTCCTTTTCCGTTTTCCCAGACGAAGGAATCCACCGGCACTGGAAAGCAAGCGCCCGGCTCCGTCGAGGCCGTGTAGGAATACCCGACAACTTGCCCGCCCTCGTTAATTGAGATTGCTTGCGCGTCTGTTCCGCCCGGAAGCGTTCCGAGATCCCGCATGCCCTTGTGCTCGTCCCACAGAAACGCCCGCATCTGATAAGGGTACGAAGGCGTGATTCCGCCCCAGAGCCAGAACGGGCCGGGACCGATGGGAGTCGAGACCACCTGCATGGAATTCGCGTCCGGGACTGTGTTGAGAGCCGCGCCCACCACCTGGCCCGAGCTGTTTACGGCGTTGGCCTCGCTTTGATATCCGCCCTCGGGCAAAGTTCCGAGGTCGATAATTTTCCCGTCTTTCCATAACACCGCGCGCAACTCCGGCAGACCCGCGATCAAGGGATCCGTTTGTCCGTTTTCCGAAAGCCCAGCGATGAGCCCATTTGGTGTGATCCACATCGGAACGCTGCTGCCTCCTCCGGGAATCGCGCCTAAGTCGGTCATAATACCCTTGCCGTCACCAATGAACGTATGGACCACGTCGCAGTCCCAGAAGCAAAAGTTTGGAAATGGATCGGGCAAGGCAGTATCCGCAAACCCGACCACTTTCGTCCGGCTGCTCAGAACTAAAGAGCCGGCGAAGTCGCCGCCACTTCCTGGGACGAAGTAACTCTGTGGACCTCCGAAAGTGCTGCCTAGGTCCAACAGTCGATAATGATGGAGTGCGCTGGTGTCAGCGGCAGAACTGTCCGCGGCGGAGTTCATGGAGGAGGGTTCAGCAATCTGAACCGTATAGCCTTGGCTGGCGTTCGCTGGGGGCACCGCGGAATCGGTTACCGTCACGATTACGTCGTAACTTCCTGCCGTTGTAGGGTTGCCGCCAACACCAATGGCAGAGACACAGCACTTACGGTTCGCGTTCAGGATCGATATCGAACTGATCGTCAACCCCGGAGGCAAGGAAGAGCCCGCTGCCGCTGCCCAGCTCCAATTATAGGGTTGCGTGCCACCTGTCGCCGTGAGCGGAAAACCATGGAGAGAAATAAAACACTCGGTTCCTATCCCCGTAATGATTATGCACACACACTGAGTTGAGTGCTCGGTGCAGCCGGGGCCTTGGCGCGCGTCGTAATTGATTCCGACCGTTCCACTTGGAAGAGCGCCGGAGCTGATCGCCAATGAAGTGCTGACGCTGATCGAGTTTGAGATTCCAGTGATCGAAGCTGCCGCGGTGTCGGTCGCAGTAATCGTCTGCTGGCCGGAAGTGTTAAAAGTGGCCGAAAAGTTGCCGGTTCCGTCTTGCAGCGGCGAGTTGGCCGGCAGGACCGCTTCAGGGTCCGTGCTGGTGAAGTGAACCGTTCCCGAGTAAGTTGTGACCACGCCGTTCGCTGCGTCCAGGGCGGACACGGAAAAGTTGATCGCAGAACCGGAGGTCGCGGACGCCACCGCGGTGACCGAAAAGTGGGTGGCAGCCGATGGGGAACCGCCTCCACCGCCGCCTCCGCCCCCGCTAGGGCCAGTGCCGCCTGCTGCGCCGCCTCCGCAGGCATTGCAAGCGAATGAACCGGCAAGAACGAACAGAACGAGCGAATAGTTCTTCATCAGGGTTCTCCCGAGAGCAGCGCAATCCGGCCGATCCTTCTTGAGCTATGTTCCGGCAACTTTGGCGGGAAAATAGCGGAGGCAAGTACACAATAGCAATGACTGAAGGTCTCAGATTCGTGTCATACCGATGTCAAAGCGCAGAACCCTGAAACACCTAGGGTTAATCCGGCCAACGGTACGCCGACACGTTGAGGGCGCCGGCATGCATTCATGTGCGGCGCGGAACAGAGGGATGAATTTCTCTAGCGCGGACCCCCCTAGAGTCATTATCGATTAGAAGCAGTCGCCATCCTTTATTTTCATAGAGTTAGGTGTGATTTCTAATCATTTTCATTATCGATTAGAAATTCGCCGGCGCAGCCCGCGAGGAAACCAGGATGCCTGTTTGACAGCACTTAGCGGTGATACAATGCCGGCAATTCCGGGAGCCTTTTTAATGGCCTCACCAGCCCATCCGACACCAGTGATCTGCTTCGGGCAGTTCGAGTTGGACGCGGCAAATGGTGAGCTGCGTAAAGCCGGCATTCCACTGAAGATTCACCCGCAGCCTTTTCGCGTGCTGCTCCTGTTGGCAGAGCGGCCTCGCCGAACGGTCACCCGAGATGAAATCCAGCAGTGCCTCTGGGGCGACAACACCTTCGTCGACTTCGAACGGGGCATTAATTCCTGCGTAAACCAAATCCGCGCCGTGCTGGGAGATGATCCTGAAAAACCGCGCTATGTTGAGACGCTACCGCGCAAAGGCTACCGATTCGTCGCGCCTGTGACGAGCAAGCTCTGCGTTGAGCCAGCCTCTCTCAGTGCAGCAAATGTGCCCGTGGGAACCTTGCAATTGCAGTCCGCGGCCGCGGAGCTGCATACCCAGGACAGATCCCGCATCCACGTTGTCCCAGAGGAGGCCGCGCGGATCAATCGTCCCGAATCTCGACGTGGGGTCGCTTTCGCAATCGCGGGATGTGTCGCGCTATTTCTGGTGGTTGCCGTCGCGGTGTGGTTGCGCGTTCGAGAATCGGCATCGCCCGCTCGACTGCCGGATCCCACGCAGGTCCAACTTACCGCCAATTCGGGCGAGAATGCCGTCACCGGGGGCGCTATTTCCCCCGACGGCAAATACTTGGCCTACGCCGACACGAGTGGAATTCACATCAAAATGATACAGACTGGCGACACGCGCGACGTTCCGCAGCCCGAAACCCTGAAGGGAATGCAAGTGAGCTGGGCCATCGCGCCTAATTGGGCTCAAGAGGGCGCGAGAATCATTGCAACTGCGAGCGTTCCGGGGCGGCCTCCCGGCATTTGGAGTGTCCCAGTGATCGGCGGAGCACCGCGCAAGATTCGTGACGATGCCACCGCGACGGGCGTCTCGCGTGACGGTTCGTCAGTGGCTTTCACAACGCGAACCAGCAAGATTGGCTCCGACCTTGAAATTTGGATGATGAACTCCGATGGGGAGCACGCTCAGAAGCTTTACGAAGGAGATGACAATACCGATTTCATGAGCCCGGAGTGGTCACCCGACGGCCAGCGAATAGCCTACTTATTGCATCATGAGGTCGGCGAAAAGGTACAGTTCTCTCTTGAAAGCCGCGACTTACGCAGAGGTCCCGCCGCCCGCGTGCTTCCCACCTGGGTTTGGGACTGGAACTGGTCGCCGGATGGACGGCTGATCTATTCCATGGATGACGCCGGACCGATTGGTGAAAGTTGCAGCTTTTGGGGAGTGCGGCTGGATGCGCGCAGCGGCGATGCTCTGGAAATGCCAAAACGATTAACGCGCTGGGCCGGAACGTGTATGGACAGTTTGAGCATGACCGGGGATGGCCGGAGGCTGGCATTTCGTAAGTGGTCGTGGCAGGGCGATGTGTATGTCGCTGATATGGAAGGTGGCCGACGCATATTCGCTCCGCAGCGCCTCACGCTAAATGAAGGGCGGAGCTATCCTGCGGCATGGACGCCGGATGGCAAAGCAGTGATCTTCGGCGCTTATCGCGATGGCCAGTGGGGGCTTTTCAAGCAGGCTGTAGGTGCGGAGAAGGCCGAATTTCTCGCTACGGTGGCAGACTCCAAGCATTTGAGCGACTACGGTTTGGACGATGTTTGGAGCGCAGGGGCGCGCGTCAGCCCGGACGGGTCATGGCTGCTGTTCCCGAGTGCGCCGCCGGATATTGCCACCACTGCTTCGACTTTGACTCCGATTAGACTGATGCGCGTTCCAATGGCAGGAGGCGCTGCAGAGTTCGTGCTGACAGCAGAAAGTTACGAAGGCCTTGCGTGCGCCCGCGCTCCAGCCACGCTGTGCGCAATCGCCGAGGGGTCGTCGGACCGGAAGCAGTTCGTTTTCACCGCATTTGATCCGCTAAGAGGCCGCGGCCGGGAAATAGCCCGATTTGACACCGATCCTCTGGCGCGCTACCCGAACGACTATCTCTGGGATTTGTCTTCCGACGGCACCAGAATCGCTATCATTCAATGCTCAGGACCGGCGATCCACCTTCTGTCCCTGACTGGTCAGCCTTCGCGAGTGATTGCTGCGAAAGGCTGGAACAATTTGCAGAGCGTGGGCTGGACGCCTGACGGGAACGGGCTGATCGTCGCGAGCGCCACCGATGAAGGTGCGGATCTGCTGCATGTCGATTTACAAGGTCACGCCGACACTCTGTGGAAGCAGAGAGGTATCCTGGAACCGGCCAACGCGTCGCTTTTCGCTCCATGGGGGCTGCTCTCGCCCGACGGACGTCATTTGGCGATTTACGCAGGACACCTGAACGGAAACATGTGGATGATGGAGAATTTCTGAAAGCATCTCATTCATTTGGGGCTGCGGCTCGGAGCGATCACGCCATTCATTCGTGCTGTGCCCGGTCCGGCTGAAGCGCGGACCGTACGATCGGAGGACGCTTCCGCGTCGAGTCTGCTTTTCTCTCAGACTGATGGAGCTGGCGCCAGCGGCCTGACGCGATTCGTAATGCCGACGCGACGGCAGATCTCCTCCGGCAACTTATCGAGGGCCACGATTTGATCCGCGAGACCCGCTTGCACGACGCTGCCGGGCATTCCCCACACCACTGCGCTGTTCTGATCCTGGACGATGATTTGCCCGCCGGCGCTGCGGATTTTTTCGCACCCGCCCGTGCCATCTCTGCCCATTCCGGTCATGATCACAGCGAGCGCATCGCGCCCGAAACAATCCGCGACGGAACGGAATAGAACGTCAACCGCCGGACGGCAAGAATTCTCAGGCGGGGCATCACTAGTCACCAGCTGTACGTTGCCGCCATTTCGCTGAACCATCATGTGCCGGCCTCCCGGCGCGATCCAGACCTGCCCAGGGAGTGCGACAGCGCCGGGCGTGCCCTCGCGAACCTGCAAGGCCGAGTTTTTCGCGAGCTGTTCGGCGAGGAGGCGCGTGAATACCGCGGGCATGTGTTGAACGATGACGATGGGCACAGGGAAATTAGCCGGCAAGTGCGGAATGAGAGCATGCAGGGCATTGGGGCCTCCGGTGGAGATTCCGATGGCGACAATTTTGGCGCGGGAGGCAACCCGAGGCGCGGCGGGCGGACGCAGCACCGGAGCGGGACCCGACGGGGTTGCCTCCGCAGGGCGCGCAGGACATAGAGCCTTAATCTTGGGGATAAGGTCAGCGCGCAACTGCTCGAAGATGCCCACGACCCCACCCGTGCCGGCGGGCTTAGTGACGTAATCGCTGGCGCCCTGTCGTAAGGCCTCGAGCGTAATGGCTGCGCCGTGGTCCGTGAGGGAGCTGAACATGATCACGGGCAAGCGCGGCCACTTGTCTCGTATCGCGCGCACCGTCTCCAACCCGTCCATCTCGGGCATTTCGACATCGAGAGTGACGATATCCGGATTGAGCTGGGCTATTTTCTCAAGCGCGGCACGGCCATTCGAAGCGCTGCCGACGACTTCGATATCGGGCTCTTTGGCGAACAAGTCGGCGACCATTCGCCGGATGACCGCCGAATCGTCAACGACCAAAACGTTGATCTTCTTGATAGGCACGACAGACGCACACGCCTCCAAGTATTTTCATCGGCGAGTACGGTGATGAGCTTTAGTGGGCGAGGAGACTCAGTCAACTTCCTGCGTCACGATGTGGACGTCCACGCTGGGAGCTTCCCTAAGGAACCGGTTCACAGCAGAGAGGTAGAGATATTTGCGCAAGCCCTGATCGGACGAGCGGCCGAAGATCACCTGCGTGATGTGCTTTTCGCGAACGAATTCCGCAACTGCGTCGGCGACGTGACGGCCCTTCAATCGCGCAACCTTAGCGCCGAGATCCTCCGCAAAATGGAGATTGGCCTCCAAGGATTTCTGGTCGGCGTCGGCCACTTTGCCGCCCACATCCACATAGATGACGTAGAACTCAGCGTCGAGGCGCCGCGCCATGCGCGCGGCGCGCGCCACCAGGTATTGCGCCGCAGGATTAGCGCTAACGCAAACGGCCAGCCTTTCACGCACCGGCCAAGTCTCGCGAATATCCTTCGCAGCCATATAATTCTCGAGGCTGCGATCCACATGTTCGGTCACCTGGCGCAGAGCCAACTCGCGCAGCGCAATCAAATTCCCGCGACGAAAGAAGTTCTGCAGCGCCTGGCTGACTTTATCCGCGGCGTACACATCGCCGCGCTGCATGCGCTTCTGCAACGCTTCCGGAGTGAGATCCACCATCACGGTTTCATTGGCGGTGAGGGGCACCCAATCCGGAACGGTTTCGCGCACCACGACTCCGGTGATGGCGCGCACCGTGGGCGCAACGCTTTCCATGTGCTGAATATTCATCGTCGAGAGGACATCAATCTTCGCCGCCAGCAACGCCTGCACGTCCTCATAGCGCTTGCGATGTTTGCTGCCGGGGATATTTGTATGCGCCAGCTCGTCCACCAGAACCACCTGAGGCTTTCGCGCGAGAATGGCGTCGAGATCCATCTCCTCGAAGATGGTTCCTTTGTATTCGATTTTCTGCCGCGGGACGGTTTCGAGCTGCGAAATCAAATCGCCGAGGCCCTTTCGTCCATGGGTCTCGACGACGCCGATGACCACGTCTTCGTCGCGCTGGTGCCGGCGAATGCCTTCGCTCAACATGCTGTAAGTTTTGCCGACACCCGGGGCATAGCCAAGAAAGAGCTTGAATATGCCTTTCTGCTTCTCGGCCTGGGTTACCGCCTCAAGCCATTCCTCGGGTCGTTTGGGCATCGCTATCTTCCACGCCTCGATTTTCCGCTAGAATACCCGCGTGTGGGAAAGACTCCCGATTCGAGCGCTACGATACGTCGTCGCTCTGGCCATTGTTGCCGCCATTTCGTTCTTCTACCGCCACATTCTGCTCGTTAATCAGACGACCGTTGCGCTCACCCTGCTGCTCGCGATTCTAACAGTATCCACGGTCTGGGGTCTGCGCGTATCCGTGTTCATGTCCATAGCGGCGATGCTGGCGTTCAATGTGTTCTTTCTTCCGCCGGTTGGCAAACTCACCATCGCCGACCCGCAAAATTGGGTGGCGCTGATCGCCTTCCTGGGAACGTCGCTGGTTGCCAGTCAACTATCCACGCGGGTGCGCCACGAAGCGGATTCCGCGCAGCGGCGCGGCCGCGAGGTGGAGCGTCTGTACTCCTTCAGCCAGCAACTGCTGGTGGAAGGCAACGTCATCCAGTTGCTTAACGCCATTCCCAATCACATTGTGGAAATATTCGAAGTGGGCGCGGCCGCGCTATTCCTTCTAAACAAGAACAAATTCTATCGCTCCGGGGGCGGCGCTGCGCACATTGATGACGAAGAAATGCGTAGCGCCGCCAATCGCGAAGAGCCGCTGCTGGACGCGGAACGCAGCTTGAGCTTCGTTCCGGTGCGCATCGGCGTGCAGCCCCTCGGCAGCATCGGCATTTCCGGGCCAATTCTTTCGCGCAAGACACTCGAAGCGCTGGGGACGCTGGTGGCCATAGCCGCCGAACGCGCCCGCGCGGTAGAGCGATTGAGCAAAGCTGAAGCGGTTCGCGAAGGCGAGCAACTGCGTTCCGCGCTGCTCGATTCCATCACCCATGATCTGCGCACGCCGCTCACTTCGATCAAGGCTTCGGTCACAAGCCTGCTGAAGGAATCGCCGGCTGACAATTCCCCGAAGCGCGAGCTCCTGACAATCATTGACGAGGAGACCGACCGGCTGAACCAACTCGTGGGCGACGCCGCGGAAATGGCGCGGCTGGATGCCGGAGAGTTCGAACTGAAACTGGGGCCGCACAGCATTTCTGAAATCGTCTTGGCAGCCCTGGCGCAGTGCCAGCCGCTTCTTGGCGCTCGGCCCGTGCAGGTGAGCCTGGATCCCGGCCTGCCGCCGGTGTACGTAGATTTAACGCGGGTGAAAGACGTGCTCGTGCGGCTGATCGAAAACGCCGATGCTTACTCGCCCAAGGACGCTCCGATCACGATCTCCGCGGAAACCAACGACCCGTGGCTGGTGGTTAGTGTGGCCGATCGCGGCCCGGGCATCGAAGATATGGAGCTGGGCTTGATCTTCGACAAATTTTACCGCGGCAAGGATCAGCGCTACCTGGTGCAGGGCACGGGCATGGGCCTGCCCATCGCCAAAGCAATTGTGGAGGCCCACGGCGGGACGATCGGCGTTACCAGCCAGCTCGGACACGGCTCCGTTTTTTCCTTCAGCCTGCCCATCGATCGCAGCGGCGGAGGGGCGCGATGAAGGGCGCGAAAATACTTGTGGTTGATGACGAGCCGCAGATTCGACGCACTCTGCGCGCTACGCTTTCGGCGGAAGGCTACGTCATTGTTGAAGCGGCCGATGGCGAAGCAGCGCTGGCCGAATTTCGTCGCGAGCGCCCCGACCTGGTTTTGTTGGATATGAATATGCCCGTGCTCGACGGTCTGGCGACCTGCCGCGACCTGCGCGCCGGCTCCAATGTGCCCATTATCATGCTCACGGTGCGCAGCTCCGAAAAGGATAAGGTCCGCTCGCTGGACGCCGGTGCGGATGATTACGTGACCAAGCCCTTTAGCATGGAGGAATTGCTGGCACGCATTCGCGCGGCACTGCGGCGCGGTGCGTCGGGCGAAACGTTGGCGCCCGTGATTACAAAGGAGCTTAAGATTGATTTCGAGAACCGCGCTGTGACGGCTCGCGGCGAAGCGGTGCATCTGACGCCGAAGGAATTCGACCTGCTTCGTCAACTGGTCGCCAACCAAGGCAAGCCGCTTTCACACCGCCGATTGCTGCAGGCAGTGTGGGGCCCGGATTACGGCGATGAAACAGAATATTTGCGCGTGACGATCAATCAGCTGCGAAAAAAGATTGAGCCGGATCCGACGCATCCCAAGTACGTTCTCACCGAACCGTGGATCGGCTACCGCTTCGTCGTGGCGCGGGACTCGAGCGCGAAGGCTTCGAGCTCCAAGACGAAATAGCGATCGAGCGTGGAAGCACCCGTAGGGCCCGGTCTTCAGCCGGGCCTCTTCGGGCAACGTCGCGCACAGTGGCACAGCCCGGGCGTGCCAAGCGTCTCGTTAATGCCTGTTGGCTTGCGGGGCAATCTCGCCTTGAATTTACACCGTGCCTGGCCCGGCTAAAGCGCGGGCCCTACGGTCGCTCTTTGCTCGCTCTTACCGCGCCACCGGATGAGTGGCATCCAAATCCAGATTCAATTCCAGTACGTTCACCCGCGGATCGCCGAGAAATCCCAAATCCCTGCCGCGAGTGTGCCGCGCGACAATCACACGCAAATTGGATTCCGAAATCCCACGCGCGTGCGCCACGCGCGGAATTTGAAATTCCGCCGCGGCGGGCGAAATATCCGGATCGAGACCCGAGCCGGAAGTGGTAATCAAATCGATGGGCACGGGCACACCAGGATTTTCGGCTTGCAATTTTGCGACATCCGCGTTCACGCGATCGATCAGCGCTTTATTCGTCGGCCCGAGATTAGAGCCGGAGCTCGCTGTGGGGTCGTAGCCATTGCCAGCCGCAGACGGCCGCGAATGAAAATAAATCGGAGATGTGAATGGCTGGCCGATGATGTGCGAGCCGATCAGCTTTCCATTTACCGATATCAGCTGGCCATTGGCCTTTGACGGCATCACGACTTGTGCGATGCCGGTGACGGCCAGCGGATAAATTACTCCGAATATGACCGTGGTCACCAGAGTCATCCAGATGGCGATCAGTAGATTCTTTTTCATATCCGCCTCATGCCCAGTGCAGAAACGTGACCAGCACGTCTATCAATTTGATTCCGATGAACGGCGCGATCACGCCGCCGACTCCATACAGCAAGAGATTCCGGCGCAGCAGAGCCTCCGCGCCGACAGGGCGATAGCGCACGCCGCGCAGCGCCAGCGGAATCAACGCCACGATGATCAGCGCGTTGAAAATTACCGCCGAGAGAATGGCGGATTGCGGCGTGCGCAGATGCATGACGTTCAGGACTTCGAGTTCCGGAAATGCGGCGGCAAACATCGCCGGGATGATGGCGAAATACTTGGCCACATCATTCGCCACGGAAAATGTGGTCAGCGCGCCGCGAGTGATCAGCAATTGCTTGCCGATCTCGACGATCTCGATGAGCTTCGTCGGATTGGAATCCAAGTCCACCATGTTGCCGGCTTCTTTGGCGGCTTGCGTGCCGGTGTTCATGGCCACGCCGACATCGGCTTGCGCAAGAGCCGGAGCGTCATTCGTGCCGTCTCCAGTCATGGCCACGAGCTTGCCCTTGGTTTGTTCACTCTTGATCAGCGCCATTTTGTCTTCGGGCTTGGCTTCGGCGAGAAAGCCGTCCACACCCGCTTGGCGCGCGATGGCTGCAGCGGTGAGCGGGTTATCGCCTGTAATCATCATGGTGCGAATGCCCATGGCGCGCAGTTGGTCGAAGCGCTCGCGCATACCGCCCTTCACCACGTCTTCGAGCTGGATCGCGCCGAGAACCGTGCGGTTTCTCGCTACCAGCAGCGGCGTTCCGCCGGAAGTCGAAATGGCCTGAACTGCTTCTCTAATTTCTTGCGGAACGCGCTGGCCATGCGTGGCCACATATTTTTCGATGGCGTCGGCAGCACCTTTGCGAATTTCCTGGCCGTCGAGATCTACGCCGGACATGCGCGTCTGCGCCGTGAAGGGAATGAATGTCGGATTGTGCGGCGAAAGTTCGCGGCCGCGCAGACCGTACTTCTGCTTGGCCAACACGACGATGGAGCGGCCTTCCGGAGTTTCGTCAGCGAGCGACGCAAGCTGCGCGGTATTGGCGAGATCTTCTTCAGTCACGCCCGAAGCAGCATACAGTCGCGTGGCCTGGCGGTTGCCGAGCGTGATGGTGCCGGTCTTATCCAGAAGAAGTACATCTACGTCGCCGGCAGCTTCCACCGCGCGGCCAGACATGGCCAAAACGTTGCGCTGAATTAGCCGGTCCATTCCGGCGATTCCAATGGCAGAGAGCAGGCCGCCGATGGTGGTGGGGATCAAGCAAACCAGGAGCGAAACCAGCACGAACAGATTTTGCGGCGCTCCCGAATAAATCGCGTACGGCTGCAGCGTCACGACTGCGAGCAGAAAAATAATCGTCAGTCCGGCCAGCAAGATATTCAGCGCGATCTCGTTGGGGGTTTTCTGCCGCGACGCGCCCTCCACCAACTGGATCATGCGATCGAGGAAGGTCTCCCCCGGATTGGAAGTGATTTTTACTTTGATCTCGTCGGAAAGCACGCGCGTGCCGCCGGTAACCGCCGATCGGTCGCCACCCGCTTCGCGAATCACGGGAGCCGATTCACCAGTGATCGCGGACTCATCTACAGAGGCCACTCCTTCAACCACTTCGCCGTCGCCGGGAATAAACTCGCCCGCGGCGACCAGCACGAAATCGCCAGAGCGCAGTGCGGTGCTTACAACCGTTTCTGTACAGCCGTCGCGCTTCAGGCGCCGCGCCGGCGTCTCCGCTTTGGCTTTCCGCAGAGTTTCGGCCTGCGCCTTTCCGCGGCCCTCGGCCATGGCTTCGGCGAAATTGGCAAAAAGAACCGTGAACCAAAGCCAGAGGGTGATTTGCAAACCAAATCCAGTTCCGGCTACGTGGTGGCTGATGTCATAAGCCCATTCGACAGACGTCAGCACCGCGCCGACTTCCACCACAAACATCACGGGATTCTTCCAGAGTACGCGCGGATCGAGCTTTTTAAATGAATCCAGCACCGCAACGGCTACTAGGTGCGAGTCGGAGAGTAGCTTGGGTTTCGTGGACATGGCAGCCTCAGTACACCTTTCCGGAGAGCATCTGCAGGTGCTCGAGGATGGGCCCCAGGCTCAGTGCCGGAAAGAAAGTCAACGCGCCCACGATGACGATGGTGGAGACGAGCAGAATCGTGAATAGCGGACCCGTGACTGGAAATGTTCCCAGTGACGCAGGCGCGGTTTTCTTTCGCGCCAGATTTCCGGCGATGGCCAGGATGGGAATCTGCATGAAAAAGCGGCCCAGAAGCATCGCGAATGCCATGCTGGTGTTGTACCAAAGCGTGTTGGTGTTCAAACCCGCGAACGCCGAGCCGTTGTTGCCCACTGCCGACGTATAGGCGTACAAAATCTGTGAAAGTCCGTGCGGGCCCGGATTCGAAATACTGGATGTGCCAAATTTCTCAACCGAAGCAATGGCCGAGAAAATAAGAATGGACATGGAGCAAATCAGCACAGCCAGCATGGCCATCTTGATGTCGTAGGCCTCGATTTTTTTCCCCAAATATTCCGGCGTGCGTCCCACCATCAATCCTGCGATGAACACGGCTAGCACGATGAATACAAACACTCCGTAGAGACCCGCGCCCACGCCGCCGAAAATCACTTCGCCGAGCATGATGTTCACGAGCGGAACCAGTCCGCCGAGCGGCGTGTAGGAATCGTGCACGCCGTTCACGGCGCCGCAGCTAGCATCCGTGGTCACCGTCGCGAAGAGCGCGGAATCGGCGATTCCGAAGCGCACTTCCTTGCCTTCCATGTTTCCGCCCGGTTGCATGGACGTGGCGCGCTGATCGGCATGCAACAGCGGGTTTCCTCTGGCTTCCGACCAGTAGGCCACGGTAACGCCGCAGAAAAAGACGAAGACCATCGCCAGCCACACCGCCCAGCCATGGCGACGCGATTGAGTCATCCAGCCCAGCGTGTAGGTGAGCGACGAGGGAATGGCAAAGATCAGTAGCAATTGCAGGAAATTCGTCAGCGGCGTGGGATTCTCAAAGGGATGCGCGCTGTTGGCGCCGAAGAATCCCCCTCCATTGGTGCCAAACATTTTGATGACTTCCTGCGACGCGACCGGGCCCTGCGCAATCACTTGTTCGTTGACCGTCTGCGTCGTAGTTTTTCCGTCCGCCCCCGTGACCGATACCTGTTGAGGTTCCACCAGCGACACTTTGTCGTACGGCCTCAGGTTCTGCACCATTCCCTGAGAGACAAACACCAGCGACACCACGAGACAAACCGGCAGCAACACCCACAAAAAGCAGCGCGTCAAATCCACCCAGAAATTCCCAATCGTCTCGCGCTCGCGACGGGCGATGCCGCGAATTACCGCGATCGCCAGCGCAATTCCAAGGGCGGCCGACGCAAAGTTGTGATAGGCGAGCCCCGCCATCTGCGTGAAGTAGCTCATGGTGGACTCACCCGAATACGACTGCCAGTTCGTATTCGTCGTAAATGATGCGGCGGTGTTAAAGGCGAGATCCGGCGCCACGTTTGCAAAATGCTGCGGATTAAATGGCAGCCAAAGTTGCACACGCTCAAACACGTAGAGAAGGATCATTGAGACTGCACTGAACAGAAGCATCGCGACCGCGTACTCAGTCCAGCGCATTTCGTCAGCTTCATCGACCCCGGTAAGCCTGTAGATGAGCTTTTCGATCGGCCGCAGCACGGGGTCGAGAAACGTCTTCTCCCGCTCAAACACCCGCGCCAGGAAAATCCCCAGCGGCTTGGTGATCACCAGGATCAGGAAGATGAAGACGATGATTTGCGTCCAACCATTCGGCGTCATTGCTAGAATTTCTCCGCGCGCAGCAAGGCATAGAACAGATAGCCCAACAAGAGCCCGCAAATTATCAACACTGCAAGAGTGGCGAAACTCATCGGCGTGCTCCTATTTCAATCGTTCGCAGCCGCTAACGTAGAGAAGCGAAGCGGCGAAGAACACCACTGTTACAAGCACAAAAATGAAATCACGCATGAACCATCCCCCATTAACGGCTGGAAGCCGGTGAGTGCCTGGCGGGCGCGTAATGATCGTCGCTACTTTAGGGGCGGTTGAGTCAAGAAGCCATAAAAAAGGCGTAAGTTTTTTGTAAGGAAGCGACTACGGGTCAAAAGCGGTGACGGATTGAAAAGCTGCAGTGAAATGCCGCAGGAGGTCGAATAGCGGCGAGATTGCGAGTTGTTACGACTTAAGCTCGTCCGGCGCGGATAACGGTGACTTCGCCGGTACCCAGAGCTCGACTGGATCGGACGGGTGAGGAAACCAGAACGATGCAGGCATCACGCCGATCACCACGTAGTCCTGCGCATCGAGCGTAATGGTCTTGCCGATCACTGATGGATCGGCCCCAAAGCGCCGCCGCCACAGGCGTTCGCTGAGCACCACCACGGAACGCCGGTGATTCTCGTCGCCGGACCGCAGCGTTCGTCCGAGAATCGGCTTCGCGGCAAGATGCGAGAACTGCTTGGGTATCACGCCGACCCCCACTACCAGATCGGGAGCGCCGCTTCCTGTCAACGTAAATGGCGTTTCCCGGCCGGGAAGCAGCGATTCCGCGCGTCGCACGTGAGAGCTGCAGAGCGCCAGCGATTGATTCGGGCCTGTCGCTGAAGCGAATTCGGAATCCACGAAATATTCTGGCGCGGCATAGCTCGGCGGCGCAGGAGTAGCCAAAGTGCGGTGGAGGTAGGCGGCGCCATTGAAAGCGAATCCGGCCAGTAACGTCAGAATCGAGGTGAGCGAGACGCGCCGGCGCGGCTTTAACCCGGCGAAGTTGGTTAACCTACGTAGGAGATGCGCAACCATCTGCTGCCCCTGACAGGCCAAAATCCGTAAAACAGCAAGGCAGCCGTAATGCCAACTGCGCCTAGAACTAACCGATTTATTTTTATAGACATACGAGACGGGCACAGCGCGGGCCATCGAGGGTTTGACCGTTATTGGAATCTTCCCTGTGCAAAACCGGACAGTTGTGAGTTTTGGTAGGGAGCAGAGGGATTTGATTGGGGCGGAAGTATGAAGTAAATGGCCCAGGCAATGGAAAATAGCCGGGGGCTTCGCTGAGGGTCGAAGCTCCCCGGCCGCTTCTCACCCATCTCCGCAGGGTCTGGGTAAGAACACCGTAGCGTGGGGCGATCCGCCGTTAGGCGGCGGATTCGCCGTTGCGCAAGAATTCGTAGCGTTCAATCGCAGCGGCTACGCCTATGTCTCCCTGTCCGGGTTCGTCGGTACGTAGAATCCGCCCGAGACACCGGACTTTCACGGGTCCTGCTTGCGTCAACTCGTGTGGCAGCGTCATGACGATTTCCACTGCCGAGCCGCTTTTCAGGACCTTGGGGAGATAGAAGTAGAGCCCTCGGGAACTCACTTCCCGAGATTCCGTGGCGACTTCGCCGACGACTGTGTTGTCCATCCAGCGAACGGTAAGTGGTAGCTTCATCATGAAGCGCCTACTCGTTCGCCTCTCTTTGTGTGACACAGACAGTTTCCTCCAGTGACGTTATGTAGATTAGGGGTAGGGACTTGCGGGCTCAATAGCGCAACAGAGCCAATTCGAGTCCCACAAATTGGTACAAAGGTACTAGTTTCGCGCTGAAAACAAACGGGTTACAGGGATGAGCAAGAACGCGCAGTACTCCTCGGACTCACGAGGGCTCAATGCTTCCGAATTCGCGATAGGCTCGCAAGATGTCGGCTTGGGCAAGAACTCCTACCAGGATCTGCGGATTTGCCCGGCTCAGCACGGGTGCAATCGGCCAATCACGCATGATTTGCAGGGCGTCTTCGAGGGACAAGTCAGGGTACAAGAACGGCGAGGCCTCGGGCACGAGTTCGGCGCCCTTGGCCTGACCGCCGGAATCGCCCGGCCTCCGATATACACGCCAGCCGCCTGGTCCTGAGCCCAGAATATACAGACTGGCAGGGGCACCGGCGCGACGCACAGCCTCCTCAAAATTATCCTGCGGATCAGAGTCAGGCTGTCGGCGCGGCAGCGCGTCTTCGACGCGCAATGCTACTCTCTCGCGCTGCTCTTCGACAGACGGCAGGATAATGCCGTCCTGCCTGGCCAGCAAATCGAATAGCGATTTCTGCTGAAATTGACGCGAAATCAGGTAGGCGATGGTGTTGGAGATCATTACGGGAATGATGGCGGCGTAGCTTCCTGAAACTTCGATAACCATGAAGACAGAGGTGATGGGCACGCGTAAAAAACCGGCGAAAAGGGTGCCCATCCCGACGAGGGCGAATGCGCCGACGGTGCCGGAGATCTGGTGGAAAAACAGGTGCTCGACGCCGCCTACAGCTCCACCTAGCATCGCGCCGATAAATAGAGTTGGGGCGAACATACCTCCGGGAGTGCCACTGATGAAGGACAAACTCGTCGCGACGATCTTGCATGCGGCCAACAGCAGGAGCATGTTCCAACTAAATTGATCATGCAGCGCCCAATCGATAATCGGATAGCCGGCGCCCATGACTTGCGGAACGCGCAGGCCGATCAGTCCGATCAGGAAGCCGGCCGCTGCAGGCTGAATGTATTCTGACCAGCGCGGCAAGCGTTGCATTCGCGGCCGAATCAGCGCGATCGCTTGCAGCAGCAGAACCGAGGCGCCGCCGCCAACTACTCCCAACGCCGCGTAGCCGAGCAATTCCGAGGGATGTTCCAGACGAAACGGAGGGATGCGAAAAAGCGCGTCGGTGCCGAGGAACTGGCGCATCACGACCACGCTTGAGACAGCTGCCAGGACGATGGCGCCGAGTACGCCGCCGCTCCAGTTCCCGATTACTTCTTCGATGACGAAGAGGACCGCAGAAATTGGAGCGTTGAAAGCGGCTGCCAGACCCGCTGCGGCGCCTACGGGCGCGATTAAGCGGATTTTGTCGCGCGAGAGTTTAAGGGCGCGGCCGAGCTTCGAGGCGATTCCTGCGCCGATTTGCAGCGAAGGATCCTCGGGACCCAACGAATGACCGCTGCCGATCGCGATGGCACAGGTCAGGAACTTGCCGATCACGGTGCTGAAGGGCACGTAGCCGTCGAAAACATACACAGCGGCCTTGGTCTGGTTCACGCCGCTACCTCGCACGCGCGGAAAGACGTTTATTACCAGCGCGGCGACCACCAAGCCTGCGATCGTCGGGCCTAGCAGCACGCGGAGATGCGACGGATGGACGGTCGGGCCGAGTACGAGTAGTTGGATCCACTCGATCGCGATGCGAAACAGCACCACGGAGAGCCCGGAGAAGATGCCGATTACAATGGCGAGGAGGAGAAAGATGTGGTCTTCGCTGATCGCGGAGGACCAGCGCTCCCAACTGGAGATGAGCCTGGCCAGTCCTTTCTTAGGCTCGTGCGGAACCTTCGGCTGCGGGGAAGGCGATGCCGCGGAATCTGCCGTTCTGCCGGTCATTCCTGCTCGCTCTCGCCCGTGGCGCGATATTTTCGCTCGATCAGAAGTATTGCCGCGTCTTCACCGGCCGGCTGGCCGCAGACGGCAGTGGCGGCGTCTTCGATCTTGAAGACCATCTCCATCGCTGCAACGCGTTGCTCGGAATGGAGAGTGAGACTTCGTTCGGTCCACATCGATTTCTGTTGAGACTTCGCCTGAGCCGCGAGCGATGCGAGATCGAAGGCCGATTGGGTTTTCACATTCGCGCTGCATTTGTCTGCGCGATCGCTGGCCTGCGCCAGCGACTTGCCGACGCGGCGCGCCCTCTCGTCTGCCGACAGACGCGCGGAAAAAGGATCCCCAGACATGACCAACCGGGAAAGCTCAAGAGTCTGCGAGACGGTCTCATTTTCGGGATCGGCTCGAGACGCGCGTTCGAGTTGGGTCGCCGCTTCGAGGTAGTCACCGAGCTTGAACGACACCATCCCGGCGCCGATCTGAGCCGTCAGATCTTCCGGAGCGTCTTTAAGAGCCAGGTGATACTCATCCAGTGCGCGCTGCAAATCCCCTACGCTTTGGAACAGATCGCCGACCTTGGCGTGCAGTTCGGTATCGTGTTCGGGAACATTGGCAGCCAGGGCGATCAGTTCGGCTTCTGCCAAAGTGTTCTCACGATTCCGAACCAGAAATTGGGAGAGCTCCAGGCGCGCGCGAATTTGCGAATTGATTGGGTCGCTGTCCCACGCGCCATAAATGGCGCCGTGATAGTAGCGGATGGCGCCGGCGATGTCGCCGCCTTGAGCGGCAAGGCGGGCCAGTTCGAAATTGATCTCGCCGTCGCCGGGGCGTTCCGCATAGAGATTCAGAAGATAGGCGCGGCCTTCTTCCGGACGGCCCAGTTGGGCTAATGCCTGGGCCAGGTGGAGTTGGTAGTTTTCGCTTTCGGGGTCGAAGATCAGCGCACTGCGATAATCGTCGAGGGCTGCACGGGCATTTCCTGACTCCAGGCTGGCATTGCCGCGGACGAACCATTCGGCGGCGAGCTCGGTCTGCTTGGCGTGAAATGCGCGTGTCAGGATGCCGGTAGCAGCGAAAAGCCCCACGATCAGGCAGCCGCACACGACTACAACAGCTTCGCGGGATTGCCCGGCGGAGGACAATTTGCTCCACGCGCTCTTCATGACTGACGCACTGGCGACAGGTCCCCTCTCGTGAGCATTATATCGTATTACGACCTATTTCAGGCGAGAGCATTCGGCGGATGCTGAGGCCGGAGCTGCTTAGGCTTGTTCGATCAGGCGGTGATGGATGGCGTAGAGGGCCAATTCCAGGCGATCGGAGACGCCCAGCTTGTCGAAGATGTTGTGCAGGTGATTTTTTACCGTTTGTTCGCTTATGAATAGCTTTTCGCCGATTTCGCGGTTGCGGAAGCCCTGGGCTACCAGTTGAACGATTTCCTTCTCGCGGTCGCTCAATAGCGGCTTTTCGCGGCGTTGGCCTGCCTCGGACGACTTCTTGAAGGCATCAATGACTTCGGCGGTCATGCGGTTATCGAGCCAGATCTCGCCGTCGCTGACCTTGCGGATGCTCTTTAGCAGAAGATCGCTGGCCGATTGTTTCAAAACGACCCCGCGGGCGCCCAAACGCATGGCGCGGACGACATCGCGGTCATCTTCGGCCGCAGTCAGGACAATTACGCGCGTGGTCATGGAATCGAAATTGATTTCTTCCAGGACGCCCAAGCCATCTTTTTCCGGCATGCGCAAATCGAGCAACAAAATGTCCGGCTTCAGCTTGGCCAGCATCTTGATGGCTTCATTGCCGTTAGAGGCCTCGCCGACGATCGAAACATCGTCGGAGCCTTCGAGCAAACGGCGAAGTCCGTCGCGGAAGATCGCGTGATCATCCGCGACGAGAATGCGCACTGGTGGTTTCCCTTTTGTCATCTCAATTCAATGGAATTTCGATTGTTAGACGCGCCCCATGCCCCGGATTTGATTCTACCGTGAGATTGCCCCCCACACTACGGGCGCGTTCCTTAATTGAAATAGGGCCCAAGCGCAGCCGGTCCAACTCCTCGCTCGAAAAACGCCCGGAGAAGCTGAAACCCAGGCCGTTGTCGTCGATGACGAAATTTAATTTCGATTCGTCCTGATTCAGTTTTACCACGACGTGGCTGGCGTGAGCATGCTTTTTTACGTTGTTTAGTGACTCTCTGTATATCTGGAAAATTTCACGACAAACGCGGTTGGGAGCGCGCAAATTCTTGTCGTCAATGAACAAATCCACAGCCAGATTGGACTCGTTTTGGAAGCGTTCGGCGAATCCCAGCATCAATTCGCGAAGATCGGCGCTTTCCACGCGCACCGGGCGCATCTCCGTAACCATGCGGCGCAACTCATCGGCTTCGTGCCGCACCGTTTTTTGCAGTGCCGCGAGGTCGGAAGACATGCGTGCGCCGCCATTGGAGGCATTTCTGCGCATCACTTCGAGTTGAATTTGCAGGCTCAGCAGAGTCTGAAGTATGCCGTCGTGCAAATCGCGGGAAATGCGGCTGCGCTCGGCTTCCACGGCACGGGCGCGAAGATGGCGCATGCGATAGACGTTGTCAATTTGCGGCGAGATGTGGCGCACGATGTGTTCGAACCAGCGCAAATCGGAACGCGAGAACTTGCGGCGACGATTGAAAACCATGACGCGGCCGTTGGGGCGGCCATCGGCTTCCTGCAGCGTGGCCGCGAGCAGGGATTTTACCCCTAGCTCTTCTTTCATCGCCTCGGGCGGACGCGGGGGCTTCGCCACAGGCTGCCCCGTGCGGCGATCCCAGCCGAAGCTTTCGCCCGCGCCCTCGAGGGAATTCCAACAGGTGGTGACTTCGAGGGAGTCGAGAAGGTAGAAATCGGCGCGCGAAAGAGACAGCGTTTCGGGGCCAGACGCCGCGATTTCCCCGGAGCGGATGCGCCAGACGAAGATGCGTTCCAATTCGTCATCCAAAAACGCGAGGCATCCTTGCTCGCACTCGAACGCCTGCGCAAGATCCGTTAGGCCGTGCTGGATGGATTCCGAGAGGCCGCGCTCGAACTGAATCTCGGAAGAGATTTTCTCGAGAAGGTAGCGATGGTCGGTCTCCTGCCGTTCGCGCCTGCCGAGCCATGCTGCTCCGGCCGCGGCAGCGGCGGTTCCGGCCATCAGCACGCCGAAATCGATCATCGAGCCACGGTTCCAAGGATTATGCAGCCCCAGCCGCGCCGCAGCAGCCATCAGAGCGAGGCCCACAAAACCGCGAATTACTTCGGCGCTGGCAGTGGTGGCGACGGCGAAGGCGGAGAAACAGAAGAGCATGAGAAAGGAAATGTAGGAGGCCGTGAATGGAAGGAATACGGCCATTGCAACTACATCGATCCAAACTGGAACACGAATCCTGAGCCGCGGCCAATATTGGGCCACTAGTGCGAAAACAATTGCGGCAACCACATAAACGAGAAGGAAAATGCCTGTGAAGCCTCCTGCGCTGCGCGATTCGCCGGCGGCGACGAAGGCCAGCAGCACAAAGGCGGTGCGCGCCCAGGCGACCAGGCGCACCAAGTGGTCTTTTTCGGCGACGCTCAGAGGCATTTCCGACCCACTCTCCGGTCTTTTCAGGCTAGCACGGGCCAGCGCTAGGATTCGGGCGTGTTGCCTGTCGGGTAATGGCGGGCCGGAAATCCACAGGTCGGTCAGTAGTGGTGGAAGCGTGTTGACAGCCGGGAGATAATCTTCGGCAGATTGGAAGGCGCGGGGCGAGTTGGGCGGGAAATGAGGCGAGAAATTTGAGCGAGCGCTATACGCGATCTGAAGCGCAGAGAATTGTCGGGGTGGATGACCGGCGCTTGCGCTATTGGGAGCGATTGCGGCTGGTGCGGCCGCGGATTCGCTGGAAAGAACGCTTCTACGATTTCGGCGATCTGGTGGCGCTGCGCACGATCAAGCGGCTGACCGAGGCGCGCGTTCCGGCGCGGCGCCTGCGGCGAGCGGTCACGGCCATTGAGCGGCAACTGGGCGGGCAGCGCGTGCGCGTTGAGAATTTGCGATTGGTCGAATACCGGCACAGCGTGGCGTTTGTGCTTCCAGGGCGGGTTGGCGCCCCCTTTGACCCACTTTCGTGCCAGTGGATTTTGCCCTTGCACAGCCCGCGAAGCGCAAACAGCGTGCATCAATTTGAGTCGCGCACAGCAGAGGAATGGTTCGAGCTGGCGCTTGCCGCGGAAGGCAAGCCTGAGACGATGGGCGAGGCTGTTGATGCTTATCAGCGGGTTTTGGCAATGTCACCCGATTGGGTGGAAGCGCACATCAATCTGGGAGTCGCGCTTTACCATCAGCGACGCCTGGAAGATGCGCAGCGGGCTTTTCAAGCCGCTCTGGCACTCGATCCGGCCAATGCCATCTGCCGATACAATCTCGGCTGCGTGCTGGAAGAGGCGGGAAACATTGATGAAGCTATCGAGAATTTGAAGTGTGCGATTAAGGCGCTGCCGAATCATGCCGATGCGCATTTTAATTTGGCTCTGGCGTATGAGAAGAAAGGCGACCCGGGGCGCGCACGAGAGCATTGGTCGCTTTATTTGAAGCATGATCCGCGCGGGGTTTGGGCCGAGAAGGCGCGCACGCGAATTGAGCAACTGCGGCCGGGACGCAAGCTTCCTCCCCCAATTCCGTTTCCTGGAAAGCGGTAGCTCCGGGGACCCGGGAACTGGCAGCGCTTGTACCTGTGCCGGCCTGAAAGCCCGGAGCTACATAAACTCAAAAAAATGCTCCCCGTTTTCGGGGAGCATTTTTTTGGACTCGAGACTCGGCCGCTAGTTTCAGCCCTTGCCGTTGTGCTTGTCGCGGTAGATCTGCCGCGACGTACCGTTCTGTTGCCGATTGATTTTTGCCTTTTCGCCGGAGGTCAGCTTGCCGCCGTTGGCGCGGCGATCCGCGGCGTCTTCATGATTGATCGCGGATTCTTTGCTCTCCACATTGGAAGCTTCGCGGGCATTCATTTTTCCGCTCTGAATGCCGTTAGCGATGCGATCCTGCTGATTCTCGCGGCGCTGGCCGACTTCGTTGTTGCCGTAGTGCGCGGTATTGGCGTTGTGCTTGTCCTGATAAATTCGGTTGGAGACGCGATTTTGCTGCCGATTGATTTGCTGCTTTTCGCCATTGGTGAGTTTGCCGCCGTTGGCTTGGCGATCGTCGCGAGTCTCGGTGTTGATGTTGGCTTCCTTGTTTTCGAGATTGGCGGTCTCGCCGGCGGTCAGTTGGCCGCTCTTGACCCCTTGGCCGATGCGGTCTTGCTGGTTTTCTTTGCGATCTTTGATTTTGTCTGGGTCGGCGCTGGGCGACGGCTGAGAACCACTCTGCGATTGCGCATAAACGGGAATGCTGCCCGCTGCGCCGGCCAGGATAATTGCTAGAGGAAGAACATTCCACTTGTTGAGCCACTTGAGATTCATCGGATCACCTCGTCTCATTAAGAATTTATGAATTCGAATAAATTGGCCGAGAGCGCTGGGCGCTTTACCCGGTCTTGTCGGTAAAACACTGGTGCGAGCAGAAAGTTGCGGAGAAAGGGGCGATGATGCGCACAAACATTCTTGCCGGCGGGCGAAGTCCGGGAGGTTTACTGGCGCGATGCGTTTTCGATGGCCTGCTTAGCCGAACAGCTTTTCGTTTATTTTCAGGCCGTGTTTGCGGCAGTGGGACAGATAGTGATCGATGAACCAGAAGACGTCGAGAGTCTGCATTAGATTGTCTTGATCGTCGTAAAACTCCAGCGAGCCATTCAGCCAGAAGAACGTCTTCATGCCATTGGGATCGTCGGAGACCAGAGTGTGGATTACGCCGGGACTTTCGTGGACGTAGCTGCCAGCGCGGGCGACCCAATCGTATTCGAGATAGCGCCAGCTTCCTTCGAGCGTACAAGCCCACACCGGACCGCGGTGGCGATGGCGGCCAAGGACGCCGTTCTTTTTTACCCATAGGATGTTTGCGAAGGAATTGCTGCGGACGTCGAAGGCTAAGTGGCGGATGAAGACATTTTCAACGAAGGGGACGTACGGCGACTCTTCTTCGCTCGCGCCGATATGGCAATCGGGGCGGCCATAATCGCGGATGACTTGCATTAGGCTACTGGTGGTATCGAGTATGGACATCGCGGCCTCCTGCGTGGCTTGCGTAGTTCTACACGAAATTTGGGTGTGGCGCTAGCCGTGTCCGTGCTTCGGGAAAAGTCCAGCATGGCGAAACAAAAGCGAATGATTGGGAGGGGATTTTGTTTCGGTTAGACTCGACCTCGATCCTTTGTTTTCATGCACTTAGACCCATTCTTAAAAATTCGGTGTTTCGATTAAAAATCTGCGCGCTGGCGCTCCCGATTTTGAGTTTTTCAGTCCGTTCTGAAGCGCGATTTGACGGCATTGGAAATTGGGTGGGATTTGAAGCGGTGGCGCTGGCCCGGGATGCGTTTGACCCACACGCGCTTTTCGAAGATTTCGGCTAGCAGCGTTTTCGATTTGAAGATTTTGTGTTGAACTTTGAAGCTGGCGCGGCCCCATTCGGCGATTTTCGTCTCGATTACGATTACGTCCGGGTGCTCCGCCGGCTGGAAGAAGGTGGCGTGTTGTTCGACCATGGGGATTCCGGCGATGCGATATTTTTTCAGCATTTGCGGCTTGGGCAGGCCCGCGCGGGCGAAAAGTGCCAGCGTGCAAGCGTCGCAATATTCGTAGTAGCGCGGAAAATAGACGATGCCACCGGGGTCGCAATCGCCCCACTCAATTTGGATTTTTCGGCGATTTATCAGCATTGCGCGGTTACGCCGCGTTTTCGAGGAGCATTGCGATTCCCTGCCCTCCGCCGATGCAGGCGGAGGCGATACCGTAGCGGAGTTTCGAGCGGCGCAGTTCGCGAGCCAGCGTGACGGCGAGGCGGATACCGGTGGCGGCAAGTGGATGGCCGATGGCGATAGCGCCACCATTTACGTTGAGTTTCTCGCGGTCGAGTTTCAGTTCGCGTTCGACGCCGATGGTTTGCGCGGCGAAGGCTTCGTTGATTTCGAAGCGGTCGATGGAATCGAGTTTCATGCCGGTGCCGTCGAGCAGTTTGCGAATCGCAGGAGCCGGCGCAATGGCCATGATTTCGGGCGGGACGCCGACTGTGGCTACCGCAACGATGCGCGCCAGTGGCGGCTTGCCTACCGATTTCGCATGAGCGCCTGAGCCTACGAGCGTAGCGGCTGCACCGTCCACGATCGCTGAACTGTTGCCACCAGTCTGAACCCCGCCGAATGCCGGAGGAATCTTGGCGAGGACTTCGTAAGAAGAGGCGCGAACGTGCGTGTCGGCGTCGAGCTTTTCGGCTTTGCTGAGGCGAATGCCGCGCGGCTTATAGCCCTGCAGCTCGAACGTCTCGTTGACCAGCGGGACGATTTCGCCGGAGAGGAAGCAGGCCTTTTGGGCTGCTACGGCGCGGGCGAAACTCATCTCGGCGAAACGATCGGCGTCTTCGCGCGTGATGCCATATTTTTTTGCGGTGGCTTCGGCGGTTTGGCCCATGGTTACGCCGGGAGCCGTATCGAGTAACGCTTCCCAGAGAAAATCTTTGAATTCGACTTGGCCCATGCGGAATCCGCCGCGGTGCGTGAAGGCGGCCACGGGATTGCGGCTCATGGATTCGGCGCCGACGCAGAGAGCCAGATCGATCTTGCCCAGAGTTATCGAGTCTGCTGCCTGGCTGATGGCTTCTACGCCGGTGCCGCAGACGCGTTGAACGAGATGCGCGGGGCGATCAATCGGAACTCCTGAGTAGAGGCCGACGTGGCGCGGAAGCATGTAGGCATCGAAGCTGGCTTGCGCCACGCTGCCGGTAATCACTGACCCGACATCGGTGGGAGAAATTCCTGAGCGCTCGAATGCAGCGCGGGCGGCTTTGATGCCTAGATCGATGGGTGAGACGGTGCCGAGGACACCGTTGTAATCGGCGAACGGAGTGCGCACGCCGTCCAAAAGCCAGATATCTTTGTAGGCGATGAAGGTGCCGCCGTCGCGATTGGCCATGTTCATTTCTCCCTCAGCCGCAATATCCTCGGCGAGCCCTCAGACAAGTATAGCTCTTCGACTAACGCAGCGCGCCGTTCGAGCACGGCTCGCTGATTAAGCGAGCCTTTGTCGGTGACTTCTCCCGCATCGAGCGAAGGCGGCTCCTCTGCGAAAACTGCGCGTACTACTCGATTGGAGTTTCCCGTCGCTTGCACGGCGAAACTCTCGAGAAGAGACTGAAAGCGTTCACGCAACACTTCACGCCGGAAAATTTCAGCGGCGTCAAGGTGCGAAGGTGCGTCTCCGCAAAATTCCGCGCAAGCGTTGAGATCCGCGAAAATCAACATACCAACGTCATCGCGATCGTGGCCGGCGATGACGACGTCTCGCACCAATGGGGCGAAGTGGCTGAGAATTCTCGCGCGCAGCGGACCGACGCTGACCCAAGTGCCGGTGGCGAGCTTGAAATCTTCGGAAAAGCGGCCGTCGAACAGAAACCCTTTGTTAACGTCGTGGGGATCAACAAAGCGCACCGCATCACCGAAGCAATAGAAGCCCTCGTCGTCGAAGGCTCTTTGCGTGAGTTCCGGCTGGCGCCAATATCCCGGAGTGATATTGGGACCGCGAACTCGCGCCTCGAGTTTTTCATCGCGCGGAACCAGTTTCAGCTCGACGCCCGGTACAGGAATGCCGATGACGCCAGCGTGATCGGTTTCCCACGTGGTTTGGATCGCCATAGGAGCAGTTTCCGTGGCACCTAGCCCCGTGACCATGATGATGCGCTCGCCGCAAGACTCTTGCGCCAGGTCGCGATACGCATTCCATACCGGCTGCGAGAGGCCCGCGGCGGCGTAGAAGAGCAGCTTCAGCCGGCGAAAGAAAGTTTCACGCAGCTCGCGATCGGAGCGCAGCGCGGGAAGCAGCCCTTCATAGGCTTTCGGAACATTGAAGAAGACCGTCGTGGAAATCTCGCGCAGATTGCGGAGGGTCTCGCGAAAGGAATCCAGGCCCGGCCTTCCGTCGTCGATATAGAACGTGCCGCCGTTGTAGAGAGAGATTCCGGTATTGTGATTTCCGCCGAAGGTGTGATTCCACGGGAGCCAGTCCACGATCACCGGCGGCTCTTCTTCGAGGAACCCAAACACCTGATTGATCATCTGCAAGTTGCTGCAGATCATGCGGTGGGTGTTGATTACGCCTTTGGGCATCGCCGTTGAGCCCGATGTGAAAAGGAACTTTGCAGGATCATCGGCGTTGATGCGATTGTGGGCTGCGTCAACTTTCGGCGAAGGCGGAGTTTGAAGCAATTCGGAGAAAAGAATTGCTTTTTTGCCCTGCGGTGGAGAATGCGTGACCACGACGTGTGTACCGTTGCAGGCGATTGCCGACAAGGCGCGCTCGAAGCGTTCGCCATCAGCGGCGAAAATCAGACCCGGCGTCAAAAGATTTGCGATATGGCGAAGCCTGCCGAGGTCCTTTGAGACTAGAGAGTACGGCGGTGAGATGGGCGCTACGGGAATTCCCACGTGCTGTCCGGCAAGCGTTAAAACGAATTGTTCCAGATCGTTCTCGGAGAGAATCATTACCGGCCGCTCAGCAGAGAGGTCAAATTGCAGAAGCGCCTCGCCCACGGCACGGATTCCCTGCCAGACTTGCGCGTAGTTGAGGCGCCGCCATTCGGCGCGAGTGTCGCGCTTCGCGATGCAGACACGTTCCGGGAATTCGCTTGCCCAACGCGCGACTCGATCCGTGAGCACCTTGGGATAAGGCCCGAGCGACTCGTCCGGAGTGACGAGAATGCTGGCGTCTGCGTGACGCTCCATGTTTGCGCCAGAAGTTCTAAGACGAACCTGGCGGACTCCGGAGCGCGCCGATGTGGCACCGCGAGACATCAGGGATTCAACACCTCCGCGATTGCGTTCAGATATTTTAAATCGGTAGTGGGCGGAAGGTCAGAAGAAGTTGTCACCAGCACCGGAGAAAACCCCGCGATAATTCGCGTCGCGCCGCCAGCGAGTTGCGCGGCGACCTCGGAGCCTGAATCGAACGCGGATGCCGGTAGCGCGATGCCACGGGCGGCCGGCTTCGAGGATTGGCTGAAGCCGGCGTTGCTTGCATCTATGGGCGGGCAGGCGATGACATCAGCGGTTGCACTCAACACAGATTCAAGAACTTCTGCCGTGATGGCGCTCGCGCCCAGCAACAGCACAGGCAGCGCTTCGTAGAACCGCACGATATTGATGGTCGTCAGCAGCCGGGATGCCCAATCCGAGATTTCCGCTGGCGCAGCAGGCAGAAGATCCTCGCGAATCATGATCAGATTTGCTCCCGCTTCGACGAGTGCGCGCGCAACCACTGGAACAACGTCGGCGGCGAGGTTCAGGGCTGATTGTGGAGGATTTTGCCCTTGCGCGGCTGATTTCACATCGAGTTGTGCGAGCTGCGCTGCGAGCGTGAAGGGACCGGTGATGCCTGCCATCAACAGGAAATTATCGCGCACGAGCGGTTTTAGGCGCGTGATTACGTCTACGGCGATGGGAATGCGTCCACGTTTTGGCGTCTCTTCCGGGGAACACAGGCCCTCCGGCAACTCGCCGTCGCGCGAGGGTCGCGGCCAGCGAAGTGTCGGGCGGTGAATGCCGGATTCCCAGTCCAGAGCGCCGCCCATCGCCTCGGCTTCGAGTAGAGGATCGAAATAGCAGGTCATGCCGTCGCTGCGCAGATGGCTGCGAATTTGTCGCAGCGCGTTCGATATTTTCGTTGGATTCGTCAGATAGCTTCGGAGCGAAACGTTTTCAATTCTCGCACCGAGCGAGAAAACGATGGGCAAGAACAGCGGGCGCCAAGGCCGGATGGATTGCAAAAGCCCTCGCGCGGCTTCCCGTGGATTGAAATCCCGCGGCATTTCTTAGGGGCGGAAAATCGGGCCAAGTGGCTTTGCGTCCGGCCAGGAGCCATACCACTGCAGGATTTCCTGCGGCGGACTTTTCTTGCTCCATTCTTTCTCGAACTCGTCAAAGGGTTTGCCGCGAGCGAGACGGGCTCGGCGTTCTTCGTCGCGCGACTGCTTAGTCTTCTCGACGTCAATTTTGTGGTACTCGGGATCATACGCAATGCGGTAGATATTTCGCGCGGTCCAATCAGAGATGATGTTCTTTTTCAGGTCCTCGAGAAGCTCTTCGGGATTTCGTTCGAGAGGATCGCCATAGCCCGGGCCGCCGCCGCTGAATCCGAATAGCAGATCGCCTTCGCCATACACTTTGGGAGTGCGAGCGACGAGCTCGTAGGTCCACTGGCCATGAACGGTGGAATGCTCGAGCATGGAGCGATGTTCGAGAGTCACGGTCGGATCCCCTTGCTGCATCCGTTCCAGCAAATCGGCTTTGCGAACGCTGATGCCGGGAATCGGAGCCGACGCGTAGCCACCGAAAAGCGGCTGACCGAGCGGGACTTTGGTGCCGTTGCCCATGCACATGGAAACGAGATCGGGCATTTTGTGAATCATCCATTGCTGCACGCCGCCGGCGCCGCCGCGATGCAGACCGTGTCCACAGGAATCCTTCCAGTGCTGCGAGAGCGTGACCGTGATCGGCAGCTCGCTTTCGACCTGCTCGGAGTCGGGAGCGCGGCCGAAAGCGCACCAGGCGAAGCCGTAGGCATCCATTCCATCGGAGGCGGCGCGGCCTCCTTGGCCCATGGTGTTGAGCGAGAAGGAGAGAACATCTGCGACGGCCAGTTTCCATTGTGAGAGACCGGCACAGATTTGAGAGGTGTGTTGACTACCGGGTGCCGCGGCGATTTGGCGCCAGAGCGCGCTGCTGGAGAAGGCCATCTTTGCAAAGGAGTTGTGCGTGGCGCAGCGGGTTTGCATTCCTATGAAAACGCAGCAGCTTGTGGCCGCCGATTTATCTGGATTGAGAATGATCCCTTCGGGAAATTTAAAATCGATAGAAGCAAAAGTGCTGCTGCAGATGGGCAAGTCGTGGAAAAGATATTCGTAGAAAAAGTTGGCTATGTGTCCGACCACGGCTTGCGGATGGACATTGTATGAGGATGGATTCTCGGGCGATGTGCCGGCGAAATCGAAGACCAAGCCATCACCTTTTTTTGTGAGCGTGAGATGGCATGCGCGAACGAGCGCCGGCGTCCAGCCGATTGCATCATTGAAGACCACCGCGCGGAAAGTTCCGTCGAGCAGGGAGCGGATTTTCTTTCGCGCGCCTTCTTCCGCGACGTCGCACATCTTGCGCAACAGGCCAATCACAAAATCGGGGCCACGCTTGTCGGCGAATTCGAGCAGCCGGACACGGACTCGATCGGCCGTGGTGCAGCGCGCGCGCAGATCGGATATGAACATGGCCGGAGCGCGCAGGCCGTAAACGGAATAGAACTCCAGGAAATCGTTGCGAATCTCGAAATTTTCGCCAATTTTGATGGGTGGAAGATTCAGGCCTTCTTCGAAACGCGATTTGGCGCTGACGGGCATGCCGCCCGGTTCGATGGCGCCGGTTTCGGTGGTGTGCAGCGCCGCCGACGCCCAGGCGATCAGCTTGCCTCTGTGGAAGACCGGCATCAGCGCGACTTGATCGGGATTGTGAATTCCGCCGTAGAGCGCATCGTTGGTGTACCAGATGTCGCCGTCACGAATGCCCGGATTTTGCGCGTAATACTTTTGAATGAACTTGATTACGATGGGCTGAATGATGGCGTGAAGGTAGGTGCCGCAAGAGGCGTTGATGAGATCGCCGTCGGCAGTGAAGATTGCCACCATCGAATCGCCAGAGACGCCGAAGTAGCTGCGCGAGGAGCGGACGAAAACTTCCATGGCCTCATCGAGGATGTCGTTCGTTACCTGAATGCCGATCTCGTAATCACCTTGCGCGACTTTTGCGGCGCACTCTTTTTCGTAGGCGCTTGCCGGGGCCGGTTTCAGCCATTCCAGTTTTTCTGCCAGTGTGGGGATCGGCATGGTTTTTTCTCAACTCTCCCGTCAGCTTACTGCTCGAGGATTCCGAGGCTTCGTTCGTCCGTCGAAAAGCGCATAGACGGCGGCACTACGATGGTTGTGTACTGGCCTTCGATTACCGCCGGCCCGGCTACCACATTTCCGGGCCGAAGCAATTCTTGCGTGAAGATTGGCGTCGGCCGGAAGTCCTTCAGCTCGTCCCAATAAACCGGACGCTCGCCCTTCCGTGCGGCGGAAGGATCGGATTTTTCGAGCGGAAGCTTGGGCAATTCCACTTTTGGCGTCGAAATTATGGCCTTCAGGATAAAGCTCTCGACGAAGATTCCGCCTTCCGGATTCACAACGAACGGGCTGAAAGCTTCGCTGAATTCTCGATTGAATTCGTCGCAGATGGCGCGGACGTCTTCGGGAGAATGAATCGAGAGCCTGGGAGAGAGTGCGCGCTTCACGTGGAATTGTCCGCCGTAAAGCATGTCGAGTTCGAGCACGTAGGCGGCTTTCTGCGGATCGAGGCCGTCGCCCAGCAGGTCCGTGCGGGCCTGCTCGACGAGGTTCTCAACAGTCGAATTGAAAGTGGAATATTCTTGCGAGAGTTGCTGGCTGCCGGGGGCCATGAGTGTAAGCTTTTTCGAAACTTCGTAGACGTGCATGATGTCCATCGTGGATGAGCCGAAGGCGCAGAAAACCGGCGAGAATGGAAATGTAACCGCCTTGCGAATGTCGCCCTTGAAGCCCTCCGCGTGCGTGGCGCCTGCGCCGCCGCCGACGAAGAGGATGAAATCTTCGGGGCTATAGCCGCGCAGATGTACTTCTTTCATGATCGCCGAAGCCATGTTGCCATTGACGATTTTGCGGATGATTGCTGCGGCCTCTTCGACGGATACGTTCAATGGCTTGGCGATTTTTTCGCGAATGGCGTGAATCGAGCGATTCTTATCCAGGCGCATTTTGCCGCCGAAATAATGCTCGGGATTAATGTAGCCGAGGACCACGTCGGCGTCGGTGACGGTCGCGTCAGCGCCGCCGAGGCTGAAGCAAGCGGGGCCGGGCATCGAGCCGGCGCTACGCGGGCCGACTTGCACGCGATTTTGCAGCAGTTTATTTACTGAGGCGATCGAGCCGCCGCCGGCGCCGATGGACAGGGTCTTGATCATGGTGATGCCCACCATCCAGCGATCGATGATCGGCCGGAAATCGTAGCTGCGAACGCTGTCTTTGACCACGAGGCCGACGTCGAAGCTCGTGCCGCCCATGTCGGTCATCACGACATTTTGGTAGCCGAGAGACTGCGCTACGTGGTGCGCGCCCATTAGGCCCGACACTGGACCGCTATTGAAGGTGCGGCTGGCCGTGGTGCGAAAGACTTCGGCGATCCCGCCCGAGCTTTGAATCATCAGCAGCGGCTTTTTGTAGCCGCGCTCGCGTAGCTTGTCCCACATGGCGGAGAGTTCGATCTGCATGGAACGCTGCAGATAGGCATCGAGGATGGCGGCGAGCGTGCGTTCGTATTCGCCGAGCTTGCCTACGACTTGTCCGGCGAGAACTACCGGCAGATAGCCGATGTGATATTCCTTGTATTCGTCGCGGATGATTTCTTTCACCCGGCGCTCGTGCACGGGATTGAGAAATCCCCAGAGGAAAGAAACGACGATGCCGCGCGCGCCCCGATTTACGAGATAGCGGACTTTCTCGCGGACATCATTTTCATCGACGGGCCGGATGACTTTGCCGCGGGAGTCCACGCGTTCTTTCACACCTACGATCATGTCGCGAGGGATCAGCGGCTCGGGTTTATTTTGAATCGCGAGATTTCGGCGTTCGGCTACGCGCGTGCCGTCGATCCATTGAGCGCCGCGGCCGATCAGCACAACATCTTCGTGGCCTTCTGTGGTGATCAACGCCAGGCGCGGGCCTTTGCGCTCGATCAGCCGGTTCATCGCAATCGTGGTGGAATAGCGAATCATGTCAATGGCCGGGAGAAGCTCGTTCAAAGTCTTCCCGACTGCTGTCGCGCCCTCTTCGATCACGCGCGAGAAACAGACAGAAAGATCGTAGGGCGTCGTGGGTACCTTCTGGATCAGTGCTTTCCCGTCGAAGTTCAGGACCAGATCCGTGAAAGTGCCGCCGACGTCGATGTCGATCGAATTCATTCCGGGACCTCGAGGCGCTGGCCGCGAATGGTGAACTCGCCATCGCGCAAACGGGCCTTCAGTTGATCCAGATCGATTTCAATGTCGCGTGTGATCGGATGGCCCGGGGGTAAATACTCGGTTTCAATCTGCGTGCCACAGCCTGGACAATAGAATTCGACGATGCGGACCCACAATGGGTCGGGCGAAAAGCTGAAGGCGCCGGAGACAATGGGAGGATGGATCTCGCTGGGGTCGCGATCGTAAACGAGACAGCCCTTCTTGTAGCTGTCGCGCGCGCTGCCGAGGTCGTGGTTGCAGCGATTGCAAAGCCATTTTTCCTGGTCAATATCGAGATCTAGATATTCCGTAATGCGGATTCGATTGGGATTGGTCGTCGCCATCATCACCTCATAACCTGAGACTCGGTCCGCTAGTCGCGGCTAAGAACTTACGAGTGCGCCAGAACTGCGTTTCCGAATACATCGAGTTCCATGGTCCAGCCTGTGGGAACGAGATAAGTCGTATTCGCGCCTTCCACGATGGCACAGCCCGTGATTCGATTTCCCGGTTGCAAGCTTTCCCAGCGAAAAATTTGCGCTTCGCCGTTGGAGCTTCCCCAAAATACCTGCCGCGATCCCGTTCGGGCTTGAGAAGGATCGAAGCCGACACGCGGGCGCTGAAACAGCTTTGCCTTGGGGATCGGCTTGCTCGCCCTGACACGAAGAAGGTCGATAAAAACCGGGACGGCATCAGACAGAACATCAGGAACGCCAATGGCTTTTGAAAACGCGGCGTGAAATCTTGCTTCGCTGTCGAGATCGGATTCTTTTAGAGGTACCAGAAGCGTGCGGCCATCTCTCGTTACCTCGAACTCGAGCGCGAATTTTATTCCCTCGGGAAGAATTCCTTCGCCGAGCAAATCCTTGGCACATTCGGCTTTGATCTTTTCGAATTCATCGCGAATGCGTCTGGTGCGGAGTTCCGTCATCAGTTCCGCGAGTGGGCGTTCATAGACATGGCAAATGTCGGAGACGGACGAACCGAACGCGCTGAAGACCGGCCCGAGCGAAAATACTTGCACACGCTTGATGCCTGCGTTCGCGGCAACGCCAGCGCCAAAGAGGCCTCCATTACCGCCATAGGCGAAAAGCGTGTGCGACGACAAATCGACGGCCAGATCTTTTTGAGCCTCGGCGATCACTCCGGCGACAGATGCGAAGGCGCGGTCGATGATGAGATTGCAGGCCGCATCCAACGAGAGCTTCAACGGCTCCGCAACCATGCGTACGATCGTTTGGCGCGCCAAATCGGAATCGATCGGCTTGGAACCGCCAAGAAAGTATTGCGGATCGATAAGCCCAGCGGCAACGAAGGCATCGGTGAGTGTGGCCTGATCTCCTCCCAGCCCGTAGCACGCAGGGCCAGGGAATGAGCCCATGCTTTCGGGACCGAGCTCAATGGATGGCCGCTGCGTGCTGCCGGATGGCTTGATAACGCTCCCTCCTCCGAGAGCGATCGAACGTAGATAAGGCAGCGAGACTTCGATTGAGTTTCCGAAGAGATCGGACGGCTTGCGGTAGATCGGTTCGCCGTTGCGCAGCGCGCTGATCTTCGCCGTCGTTCCGCCCACATCCATGGCGACGACATCTTTCAAGCCGTACGCCTGCGCTACGTGCGCGCTTCCCAGAATGCCGAGGACAGGCCCCGATTCGATCGTTTCGATGGCTTTGGTCTTGGAGATGCCGGCGACGCCGCCGTTGATGTGGCTGACCAAAAATGCCCGCGAATATTTGGACGCAACGCGCAGTTCATCCTCGGCTTTGAAGAGAGTCGCGGCGAGGGCGCCGTGAGTATAGGCGTTGATCAGCGCGCAATAGGTGCGCGTGCGATCGTCCGGGCTCTGAGAGATTTCGCTGCCGGCGAGAACCGGAACGGATCCGAGAAAATGATCAGGGTACTGATGATCGATAATTTTCTTGAAGGCAATTTCGCGCTCTGGATTTTTCTGCGAATCTTTCAGGCTGATGCAAATGCGCCGCACCCCGGCTTCGAGGAGAGAGCGCGCCGCGTTCATGATCTCCGTTTCGGCGGCGGAGCCGTTGACGCCGATTACGTCGTGTTCGTTCAAGAATCGCCCGAGAACGGGACTGCGAGCATCTTTACCGTACAGGTCCTTCTCGTGCCCGCGCGTGATGAGGAGTCCGACTCTTGGGCCGCGCAGCTCAGCCAGGACATTGGAAGTGATGGTGGTGGACCAGCGGATGAGTTCGACGTTCTCGAGGAAAGTGATCGCGTCGGCAAACGCCAGCCGAGAGGCCGCTTGCGACAAACAATCAAAAAGGCAGACGGTCAAATCGTGCGGCGTGGTATCCACTTTCACGGAGACACAGTTCTCGCCGCTGGTAAACAGCCCGTCCGTCAGCGTCCCGCCGACATCAATATCTACAGTCCACACGCCGGCCTCACCGCTTCCGCGCCGCCAGGGAATCGCATAGCTCTTGCGAACTTATCGTCCATCCAAAAAAAGATTCCACGTTGAATATGGTGGCATCGAGCGCTTGCTGTCCGCCGGCAGCCATGGTGCCATCCGCAACGAGAATGGGCCAATAATCGAGAAAAAAAGCGTGCCGCAGCGTCGATTCCACGCATACGTTAGCTGCAATTCCGGTGAAGAAAAGATACTGAATCTCGCGCATGCGCAACTGCGAGTCAAGGGTTGTTCCAGCAAATCCGCTATAACGCGTTTTGGTGATCACCAAGTCGTCGGGCTGCGGCGCCAAGTCGTCCACCAGCGCGCCATCCCAGCTGCCTTCCGTCAAAAGCTTGCCCCTCAGCTCCGGCTTCGCGTTCATCATATGCATGGCCAGTTCTTTGTGGCAATTCGGAGAGCGCGGCCCCCCGGCGTCGCTCAGATCGGTCTTGTATGCCATCTGCAAATAGACGATGGACACTCCGGCGTTTCGCGCTGAATCCGCGAGCACTTTTATCGCGCGCACCACGCGAGGAGCTTCCGCCAGATCGACGCCTGCAATATCGAGCGTTCCGCCTTTGCTGGCGAAGGCATTCTGCATGTCCACGATTACGATTGCGGCGCGGCCAAAATCCACTTCGATCGGTTCCGGTCTGGAGTTGAGTTTCTGCATACCTGAATGCGTTGGACTTCTGAGATTCAATCGCTGACTCAATCGCGCCCAGCTTCGATGATCTTCTCCGCCAGCCCAGCGGGATTGCTATACATCACTTCGTGGCTGCCCGGCATTTGCGTTAGACGATAAAGCCCTAGCCGGGCGGACATCCGCGGATGCCAGCCAAATTCTCCTGGCGGGAGCGCGATATCCTCGGTGCAATTGATATAGCTTTTCGGCGTGGGAAGCGAGTAAAACTTGCGCAAATCGAGGCAGTCAGCCAGCGGCTGAAACGGCTGCGGCGAGAGTTGCGAGTATACGTTTTGCGCCATTTCCAGCGATGCGTCGTTGATGAATTGCTCGCGAAATACCGGGAACGGCAATTTGATGGAATTGTCCGCCGACTCGCGCGCCACGTGCACAAAAAAGGAGGCGGTCTCTGGGGGCACTTCGTCCAGGAGGCTTTTTCCGTCGCGCAACACGAACGCGGTAAGAAAAACCAAGCGGCGGATTCGCTCCGGAATTGCCTCGGCTACTTTGGAGATAACCGTTCCGCCGAAACTGTGCCCGACTAGAATGAAGTCGCGGAGATCGCTCGCGACGATCGCGTCAACAACCGACTTGCTGCACATGGCGTGAGTTACTTTTCTGCTGGCAGATTTGCCGTTGCCGGTGGTAGTTGGCGCGAATGTTCGATGGCCGCTTTTTTCCAGATGCCGAATGGTGGCGTTCCACGCGGAGCCATCGTGCCATGCGCCGTGAACGAGAACGAAAGTGGACAAGTCGACCTCCGAAAAGTTTCGGCTATTTCTGAAATCACTTGCGCTCTATGTGGATCAGTGAACTGTCGCCATCCTGCCGGGAATCTGCAGGCGATTCAGAGATTGAATCGGGACCGGTTCCGCATGGTCTCGCTGCCTGAACCGGCCGCCCGGGGCGGCTGTCTCGTCCGAGAAAGTAATTTATCCACGAGCTCGTTCCACTGAGGCTTGTGTTTCGCGCCGGAATATAGACTCTCAAATCGTCGATGTGCCGCTCCGCATTAGCGCGAGCATACACCTCGCCCCAGATGCACGGTTTGTCCACTACTTCGCAGCGTCCCAGTAGCGTTCCACCACATGGACCATTGCGCATGCCTTTGGGACAAGTTTGCGGACACACGTATTCCATGTGGCCCAACACGCAGTTGCCGCAAGCTTGGCATCCGAACAGTGGGGCTTTGATCGCAAACTCAAAGCGTTCCACGCCCCGCGCGAGAGCGGGTCGTTTGTCGATCCATCGAAATGTCGAGGTGAGTAAACGCCGCAGTTTCCCTTTTTTGTTTACAGGAAAGATGCGTCCGAGTGCATCGAGCGCCAAAGGGACGAAGCCGCGACGCTTCACTGGCACTGGGTTTGACTCGAAGAGATAGAATCCATTTTGGGGTGCGTACGAAAGCCGCTCCGCTAACTCCTGCCAGTTCGGAGCGAGCGCTTCCGAACGTCGAATGATCCAGCGAACATGATCGGCACGATGGTCTCCGCCAAGGTACGCGCCCGCGTATCCGAGACCGCGCAAGATAGCCACCATTTTCGCGGCGCGCTCCAGTCTCGCAGCCAGACCTTTATCCGCCGATCGCGTTTCGTGCCGCACTTGCTCCAGCAACTCGGGCGACACCCAGCAGCCCGGCGGCTCGCCTTTCGACATCTTCTCCGCAGCCTTTGCGTGCAGCACGTAAACGCTGCCGAGGACCGGAGTACGGAGGCCGTGCTCATCGAGATAACGCTTCAGTTCGCGAAATTTTCGCGCGTCGTAACCCAGTTGCGTGATGGCGCAGTCAGCGCCGGCAGCGACCTTCTTCTCGAGTTTCAAATACTGATAGGCGCAGTCTGACTCGGTGTATTTGAATGGTGAGACCGCGACGGAAATCCAGAACGGAAATCCATTCCTGCGTATCTCGTCAATCAGCGCAATAAGCTGTACGGAATCCATATCAAAGATGGGCTGAGGCGCGCCGGCGGCGCCTTTCGGATAGTCACCCGAAAGTGCTAAGACATTTTCAATACCCAAAGCGTGGAGATCTTCGAGCGCTTTGCGCGCGGAGGATGTGTCGCGATTGACGCACGTCAGATGGATATTGGGGACAAGTCCACGCGCCTTTGCCGCCGTGCCCACGCGAATCGGATCGCGCCCCATTGCGCCGCCCGCGTAACTGGTGATGCTGCCGGCGACGACTCCAGGAACCTGAGCGAGCTGCGATGCCACCTCGAGCAGCTTGGCCTCGCGCGTCAAACGGCTGGCAACGAGCTCGACGACGTAACAGAACTTGCCGGTCGTCAGCGCCTCGCGCAGCGGGTTCCCGGAAGCCATCTCAGTTTCCCAATTCCTTGCGCACTTGACGCGTTCCTTCCACCATGGCGCGCAATTTCGCGAACGCTACGGCGCGCGGAAGGTGGAAGCAGCCGCAATCCGGCAGAATAAAAAGCTTTTTCGCCGGCATTACTTCAAGGGCTTTGCGGATGCGTTCCGCGACGACATCCGGCGTCTCGACGGCCTGCGTTTTTACGTCGATCACTCCCACGCCGAGATCAAAGGGAAGAGAGAATTCACGAAACAGATCCAGATCCTCGCCGCCACGACGCGCAAATTCGAGCGTGAGCTGCTTCACATTCGCTTTCAGAATGCGGGGAAAGAGGTAACGATAGCTTCCCTCCCAAGAAGGCTTGCCGTAGCGATTTCCGTAGCAGATATGAACCGCCGTTTGGGCCTCGACGCCTTCGACGAGCGTATTCAGCACGCCGACACCCCAGTCCAAATCCTCGGGAAAACCGGAATAGTAAGGCTCATCGATCTGAATATAGCGCGCCCCGGCTTTCACTAGCTCTTTCAGTTCGAGATTCATCACTCGTGCAATGTCGGTTGCGAACGCTTCTTCGGTGGCGTAGTGCTTGTTGCGAATTCGCTTGCACAGCGAATGAGGACCCGTTATGCAGATCTTGGCTTCGCGTATGGTGAAGGCGAGGAGAAAGCGCAAATCGTCAACGAGCCCGAGTGAAGCCATGGGAATTTTCCCAATCACTTCGGAATCGTAAAAGTCGTAATAGAATTTTTTCGAGGAACGATCGATTTGCACCCCCGGCAGTTTCTCGACGAAATAGTCGATCATGTTGTCGCGCCGCAATTCGCCGTCGGTGATGATATCGAGCCCGGCGACTTCTTGATCTTTAATGGCCGCCTTGGTAACGGCATCATGAACTTCGTCCAGATCGTGGCGGCTGATGCGTCGTGCGAAATACTCGGTCTTCAGCCGCTCGAGCCACCCCGGCATCGAATAGCTACCGACCACCGTTGTCGGAAGAATGGGAAGATCCATGCGCTACTCCCGTCGCGTCGTGTAAAGCACCGACGCTCGCGACTCCGGACGATAGTGAAACGGCGCGAAGTGCAGATCGTAGCCATATCGCTCCGCCACCTCGCGCAGCAAAACTCCGTTCACCCAATTCACGATCGAGCCGTCGAGCTTTCCTGGGCCATGAAAGCCCATGCGATAGTCACCCAGATTCGTCACAAAGATGTCCTGCACCTGCAAATAACCGCGCGGGTGCAACAGCGGAAGCGTATTGCGAAAACTTTCGAGCGCCCCTGAACTCAGATGAAAACGCAGGTCGCTCGGCGCGTCGCGCAGCATGTTTTCCAGAATCGAGGCATCGAGACCTTCGGGAAAAGAGGAATGCGGCTGTGAGTCGGCGTCCACGAGGCGCTCTTCCAGCCGAACCGCTTTCCACAGTTCTTGCCAAAGAACGATGCCAAGGCCTCGGTCTGCCAGACATTCGGGACCGATCACCAGCAACCTCTCTATGATTGCCGGCAAATCCGATATTGGCACCGCGCATTGAGCGGCAATTTTCGATGCAGCGGCAGACGGAATGTAGGCGCGCACCTGAAGCCAGTAGAGGCGTCCATCGCGGCGCACCAGCTCTTCGTCCGGCAAGTTGTCGTACACATTCGTGAGATGAATATGCAGGACTTTGTGGCGAAGGAACGCCAGCGTCTTAATTGGGTCGAGCGCATCGAGGACGATGAAACTGCAGAGGTCCAAATGTTCGCGGACAGCGGGCCTGGAACGATCGAGAGTGGCCTGAGAATAGTCGCCGAGCAGAAATCGCACGCGCGGATAGAAATTCGTGCCACGCTGCTGGTCGAGCACGCGAAATCGATCGAGCCATAGCCCTGCGCGCGTGCCCATGCCGACGCCAATCTCCAGAATAAATAGTTCCGGAGGAAGTTGGTCGTGATTTCCGAGATCTCGCAGGAGAGTCCAAAAGTCGGCGACGGAATCAGCAATGGCGCCCGGATCGTGCGCATCGCTTTTGCCTCCGGGCAGCGCTGCGTCGTAGCTCTTTCCGGTAGCTTGCTCCCAATCTCTTAGCCGATGCCAGTACAGCCGATTGAAGCGCCATGCAATGCTGCTGCGAAAGGTCTGAAAATCCTCCAGGTACATTCGATCACACTCGCCTTGCGCCAAATTTTCCGCTGCTTTCAAAACACGTTGCAGCGCTTCACGAAGAGATTCGCCGGTCGCCTGCCGCGAATCGATGTGCACTTCCATGGGGCCGATCTGGCCGGACGATTCTTCCACTCCCTTCGTGATCATCACTGCTTCGCGGAAATTTTGCTTGTATTGAATCCAATCCAGGTCGATGCGCAGTCGGGCGTACTGCGCAGGATCGATTTGCCTTCCCTCCAGAAGCGCCAGCACCGTCGCGACTACCTCGTTGGCCGTCGTTGCCGCAGCATCGCGTCGAGTGTGGTTAACGTAGAGAATCATTCATTAATGACTCGCAATTCTCGAAGCTCGCAATTCTGGAGCTTTACAACGCCAGTGGAAGACGCGAGCCGATTCAATCCGAAGTAATCGGCTGCAACTCCGTTCTCGCTACCCTTTGCTGCGCTGTTTCCTTCAGAAAAATTGTAACCAGAAAGACCAGGGCCATTCCTCCAGCGGACATCCACAGCGGCGCAGCCAATCCGTGCGCCTGTGCCACTGCGCCGCCAATGGTAGGTGCGACTGTTGCGCCAAAAATCTCTCCAACTAATGTCGCGAGCCCAATGGAGGTGGCGGCAAATTGCGGCGGAACGCTTTCCGTCGGCACTAGCACTAAAATCAACGCTCCAACCCCCTGCCCCGCATTCGTCAAGAACAAAATAGCAGCCAGAGCCCAGGGATGCGCGTAAAGCGGAGTGAATAGTAGTGATAGCGGCACGAATAGACACAAGACCGCCATGAAATACAGCACTGGTTTGCGGCCCCAACGATCCGATAGACCCGGAAGCGAGAGTCCCAGAAAGAAGCTACCCAAGCCGGTTGCGAAAAGTAACCGGCCCATGGTCGTCCCGGATTGATGCGCCACCTCGGTGATGTAAAGAGGCGCGAATACATTTTCGAGAAACAACCAGCTCATGAATCCCGCGGCTCCGGCGCAACAGAGCCACATATTCCGGTGGCGCAAAATCGAGAAATAATCGCGCAGCACGATTTTGTGCCCGTGGTACTCGCCTCGCGACGTTCCGCGGGGCTCCAGCACGAAGGCCCAGATCAGCATTGCGATCAGGAGCCCCGGCACGCCCGCGACGAAGAAAGCCCAGCGCCAACCGACGCGTGCCGCCACCTGGGTGGTCAGGATCGGCGCCGCCGCGAGACCCACAAACGCCGCACCGCTAACTACGATTCCGATATACGTCCCGCGCCGGTCCTTGGGCGCCGATTCCTCGATGAGCGCGGTAATGATTGACCACGTCGGTCCTTCCGCGAAGCCCATCAGCGCCCGCACAAGCAGCAACTCGTGATAACTGCGAACCACGCCGCTGACCCACGAGAGCGCGGAAAAGGCAAAGATCGCGGGAATCAGAATTCGTTTGCGCCCGATGCGATCGGAAAGCGCCCCAAAAAACAGAGTAGAAATTGCCCAGGAGATTGCCAGAACAGAAGCGAGGACGCCGATCTGTCCGTGAGAGAGCTGAAATTCAGGAGCGAAGTAGGGACCCAGATAAAACTGGGACATGCGATCGAGGAAAACCGTGCCCCAAGCAAAAAACAGAATGGCGACGAGCTTATATTCGTATCCGCGATCGCGATCCATCATCCCAATCGTCCGTCACCGCAAAAGCATGCAAATTTCCTGAGCCGCGGCGCGAAGCTGCGGAAGAAATCGCGTTTGCATCACTTGAATGGATACTCGTTGCGCGTGCGCGCCGACGTTCAGCGCCGCCACAACTCTGCCGGACGGATTCTGAATCGGCACGGCCATAGAGCGCAGGCCCAATTCCAGTTCCTGGTCAACAATGGAAAAGCCGTTGCGGCGCACTTGTCGCAACACCTGTCGCAGCTTCTCGGCGTTCGGTACCGTCTTGTCGGTGAAATGCTCAAATTCAATTCGTGCGAGGTAGGATTCGAATTCTTCCGGCGGGAGATTGGCCAGCAGCACGCGGCCCATCGAAGTGCAAAATGCCGGCAAACGGCTGCCCACGCCCAAATCGATGGACATGATCCGCGTCACGCTTGCTCGCGCGACGTAAATGATCTCCAGACCATCAAGCGTCGCGATCGAGCTCGACTCGTGCAGCGTATGGCTCACGTGCTCGAGAACCGGCTGCACCGACGATGCGATTGGCATCGAGCTGATGTAGGAATGCCCGAGCGAAAGGATGCGCGGTCGCAGATAAAAATGACGGCCGTCATCGGTTGCTGCAAAGCCAAGCTGCCTTAGAGTGTAGAGACACCGGCGCACGGCAGCGCGCGAAAGGGCCGTCCGCACGCTCAATTGCGAGATGGTCAGCTGCTGCTTCCTGTCGGTGAAGGCCTGAATCACCGCGAGACCTCGAGCAAGCGAGGTCATGAAATTCGGATCGCCGCTCAGCGCATCGATCCTGGCCGAGGGAGTTGTCGTCGCCTCCGGGGCAATCGCGCGCGGTCCCAACGGGCGGACAGTTCGCGCGGTATTGGTCCTCAATTCTGTGCGCGGCACGAGACCCTTTCTGCAGCGGCTGGGCGGCAGCATACATGAGTTGGCCGATATACGCACGTAATAACGATAATCGGACTGTCGCTCGGCCCGCCTTTCCCTCGAAAAACTCGATTTCGCAGGTTGCTCCGGTTATCATGGCCCTCGGTTCGACACAGGAGAACCCCTCGATGGCTCCCATTGCGGGATATAGGCGCCCATTCTTAGGGACACAGCCGAACTATTTGCATCCGCCGTACTGCTCCTCCATCAAACGCGCCCCGGCGAAACCGCTCGTTCACATCCCGCACACGCTCTCCGAGGTCACCGGCCCCTCTTTTGGCCCGAACTTGATTGACACGAAGGCCTGCGACTTGACCAAGCAGCATTCCGGCCAGCCTCTCGGCGAGCGAATCATCGTCAGCGGACGTGTACTGGATGAAGACGGCCGCCCAGTGCCGAAAACCCTGCTTGAAATCTGGCAGGCCAATTCCGCAGGTCGCTATCTGCACAAGCGCGACCAGCACGATGCCCCGCTCGATCCAAATTTCAGCGGCAACGGCTACACACTTACGGACTCCGACGGCCGCTATCGCTTCATCACCATCAAACCCGGAGAGTATCCCTGGCGCAATCACGTCAACGCATGGCGTCCGGCCCACATTCATTTTTCGATTTTCGGTCCCGCGTTTGCCACGCGCCTCGTCACGCAAATGTATTTTCCCGGCGATCCGCTGATTCCCTACGATCCCATTTTTAATTGCACCGCGGACGAGAAGGCCCGCAATCGCCTGATCTCGCTCTTCGATTGGGAAACCACGATTTCCGAATGGGCGCTCGGGTATCGCTTCGACATCATCCTGAATGGCCGCGAGGCCACGCCGATGGAGGAATAGGATGAGCCTGCAGGCGACCACATCTCAGACGGTCGGTCCATTTTTCAAGATCGGCTTGGATTGGTTGATTCGCGACAACCTTGCCGGCCCGGGCATCGCCGGCGAACGCGTCACCATCGAGGGCACCGTGCTCGACGGCGATGCCAAGCCCGTGCCGGACGCGATTCTCGAACTCTGGCAAGCGAATTCGTACGGCAAATACGCTCATCCTGAAGATACGCAGGACAAACCGCTGGAACCCGGCTTCACGGGCTACGGGCGCGTTCCCACAGATGACAACGGACGCTTCCGCTTCGCGACGATCAAGCCGGGACAAGTTCCTGGTCCAGGCGGGAAACCACAAGCGCCACACATCGTCGTTTCGGTCTTTGCGCGCGGGCTTCTGCGCCGCCTCGTCACGCGTATCTACTTTCCCGATGAGCCAGGCAACTCTGCGGACTTTGTGCTGAGCCAAGTCGATGCGGAGCGGCGCGGCACGCTCATCGCCCGGAAAGTTGCTGGCGAAAGCGGTGCTCTCGAATGGAATGTCAATCTGCAGGGCTCTGACGAGACCGTTTTTTTCGACTGCTGAAAATCATGAGCCAACCAGCATGAACCTGCTCGATCCGCTCCTTCGCTGGGACGCGATCCAGGATTTATTCTCCGATCGTGCCCGCATCCAGGGCATGCTCGATTTCGAAGCCGCTCTGGCGCGCGCGGAAGGTCAGCTCGGAATCATTCCTCAAGAAGCTTCGCTGGTTATTACCGAGAAATGCCGCGCCGATCTCATCGACATAACCGCCGTGGCGAGCGCCGCCGCGCGCGCCGGCAATCTGGCCATTCCACTCGTCAAGCAGCTCACTGATCTAGTCGCAAAGGAAGATCCGGTGGCGGCGCGCTACGTCCACTGGGGTGCGACCAGTCAGGATGCTATTGATACGGGCCTCGTATTGCAATTGCGGTCGGCGCTGGATCTATTCGATACCGAAACGGATCGCCTCGCTGCATGCCTTGCGACACTTGCGAAAAAACATCGCAAGACTCTGCTTCCCGCGCGCACTTGGATGCAGCAGGCTCTTCCTACAACGTTCGGCTTCATCGCCGCGGGTTGGCTCGACGCGACGTTGCGCCATCGCGAGCGGCTCGAAGCGGTACGCAAACGCGCAATCATGCTCCAATTCGGCGGCGCTGCGGGCACTCTCGCGGCGCTCGACGATCGCGGCCTCGAAGTCGCCGAAGCGCTGGGTAAAGAATTGAATCTGCCGGTGCCTGAAATTCCGTGGCACAGCCATCGAGATCGCCTCGCCGAGGTGGCAACAACTCTGGGACTATTCACCGGCACGCTCGGTAAAATTGCCCGCGACATCTCGCTCCATTCACAAACCGAATTCGCCGAAATGTTCGAACCCGCCGGCGAAGGCCGTGGTGGCTCTTCCACGATGCCTCACAAGCGCAATCCTGTTACGTCCGCCATCGTGCTCGCGGCCGCGACCCGCGTGCCCGGGCTCGTGAGCACAATGCTCTCAGCAATGGTCCAGGAAGAGGAACGCGGCCTCGGCGGCTGGCACGCCGAATGGGAAACGATGCCGGAGCTGATCGGCCTCGCGGGCGGCGCTTTACACCATCTCACCGATGCGCTTTCGGGCCTGGAGATTGACGCTGCAAAGATGCGCGAGAATCTCGAGGTCACGCATGGCCTGATTTTCGCCGAAGCCGTGCAGATGGCTCTCGCCCCGCGCATCGGGCGCGCCGCTGCTCATAAGCTCGTTCAAGCGGCTACAAAAGCCGCACGGAAAAATCACCAGCACCTTCGCGATGCAGTCAAACACAACGCGAAGATTTCCAAGCATCTGTCGCCGAAAGAAATCAAGCGTCTTTTCGATCCCGCGGAATATCTCGGAGTGGCTGACGAAATGATCGAGCGCGTTTTCGGCGAGCACGCTTCCCGCCCGCCGAAATTCACCGTGAAAGACGAATGACTGCGATGCCCTTCGTCGAAAATCGCGAACTGAAGATTCATTACGCTCTCGCTGGCCCTGCCAACGGACCGGTCGTCGTCTTTTCCAATTCGCTCGGCACAAACTTCTCAATGTGGGACGCGCAGACGCCGGAAGTTGAGGCACGCTTTCGCGTGCTGCGCTATGACACGCGCGGCCACGGCCAATCCTCCGTCACGCCGGGCCCGTATTCGATCGAACAGCTAGGACGCGATGTCCTGACACTACTCGACGCCCTTGGCATCAAACAGATTCACTTCTGCGGCCTCTCCATGGGGGGAATGATAGGCATGTGGCTCGGGCTGAACGCGCCCGCTCGCCTATCAATGCTCGTGCTCTGCAGCACCGCAGCGAAAATCGGCTCTGCTGAGACGTGGAACGCGCGAATCGAGGCTGTGCGCAAGCAGGGAGTAAAAGCCATCGCTGCGAGCATAATCGAGCGATGGCTCACTCCCGAATTTCGCGCCGGCTCGCCGCAAGTCGCCGAAACCACACTCCGAATGTTGGAAACAACTTCGCCCGAAGGATATGTCGCCAATTGCGCCGCGGTTCGCGATTTCGACGTGCGCGACCAGGTTTCCTCCATTCGCACTCCGACGCTCATAATGTCAGGAAGCAAAGATCCGGCCACTCCCCCATCCGACGGCCGGTTCCTGGCCGACCAAATTCCCCGCGCGAGATACGTCGAGCTGCAGTCTTCGCATCTCTCCAACATCGAAGCCGCACAGCCATTCACGGCGGAGCTGATCCGCTTTCTTTCCGCCTAAGGAGGTCACAGGATGGATGAACGCGAACGATACCGCCAGGGAATGTCTGTAAGACGCGGCGTCCTGGGCGATGCCCACGTGGACATCTCATTGCAGAACCGCAGCGGCTTCAACGAGGAGTTTCAGGATTTGATTACGCGCTACGCCTGGGGGGAAATCTGGTCGCGGCCCGGATTGCCGCGAAAAACGCGCAGCCTGATCACGCTCGCCATGATGGTTGCTCTCAATCGTAGCGACGAATTCCGCATGCACGTTCGGGCAGCAATCAAAAACGGCGTGACCCGCGACGAAATCAAAGAAGTGCTGTTGCAGACAGCAATTTACTGCGGCGTGCCGGCCGCGAATTCGGCTTTCCATGCTGCGGAGGAAGTTCTCACCGAAACGCGAACTGCCAAAGCGACCCGCCGCAAAAAGCGCTGATTCACACTCTCCGGGTCCACGGCAATATCAGCTGCTAAAGAATCAATTCCACACGCGCCGCGCCGTATCCGCCACCAATCGCAATTTCGCCCACTGCACGTCTTCGGTCATCAAGTTCCCTTCCATCGTCGAGGCAAATCCGCACTGCGGGCTAAGCGCCAGATTTTCTAGAGGAACAAACTTCGCCGCCTCGTTAATTCGCCGCACCAATACGTCTCCGCTTTCCAACTCGGCCACCTTCGAACTCACAAGTCCCAACACCACGATCTTGCCTTTGGGAACGAATCGCAGAGGCTCGAATGTCCCCGACCGTTCGTCGTCGTACTCCAACAAAAACCGATCGACATCCAGCGTGGTGAACATCTTATCGGCGATCGCATCGTAGCCACCTTCCGCGTACCAATGGCTGCGATTGTTGCCGCGACACAGATGAATCGCCAAGGTCACTCCCGGCCGGCGCGCTGCCGCGAAACACGCGTTGTCGGCCTTGATCGATTCGTCCAGCAACGCATCCGGCTCCACATTCATTTCCTTGCGAATCCATTCGCGCCATTTCGGATCCATGAAATAGCTGTAGCGCGGCGCATCGATCTGGATATAGCTCACACCTTCCGCCGAAAGCCGCGCCAATTCCGCTTTCATGATCTCGACGATCTCCCAAAGCAGCTCGGAATGCGTGGCATAAACTTTGTCCGTAACGCCGCGTTTGAATGAAATCGCCGGAAACTGCGTCGCGCTCGGCAGCGTCATCTTGATCGCGCCCGGGCAGTGCGATTTCATGAACGGAAGCTCGTGCCCCGTCAAGCGCCGCACAGCCCGCAACTTCGATGTGACGATGCCGGTGACGCTGCTCACCGGCGCCGCTTCCTTCTCTCCTGCCTTCCACGATCGCGCCACCGCATCACCAAGATCGAATCCCTCCACCGCGTCGGTGAAATCGCTCATGAAATTTCGTCGGCGCAGTTCCCCATCCGTGAATACGTCGAATCCAATTTCCTTCTGCTTGGCAAGCACCCGCAAAATGTGCTGGTCCTCGAGAGCACTCAGACTCATTCCATTCGAGGTTGCAGTTCGACGCGCCTCCAGCAGCTCGGCTGGGCGCAGAAAACTTCCGACATGATCGGCACGATGCACGGCAGGCATCTTTTCAATCCTCCTGGTTCCTGTGCTTTCGTCGAGCTTCCGCTACACGCATCCAGGAAGCTCGTAACTCAAAGCGATGATATTATCCACCGCGAAGGCTATTCCTGCCCCACTGGAGAGTGGGAAACTCCGTGCGATTATCGCTTCGACTTTTTGTTCTCTTCTCGATCTTATTCGCTTTTTCCTCCGGATGCGACCGCATGAGCCACCCAACCATCCGCGGCGCAAAATCCGGCGAGCATCCCAAGCCGGCCGACGTGGACGCCGCGCGAATATTGGACGCGGATCGCGAAACCGCGAACTGGATGACCTACGGCCGCACATACACCGAGCAGCGTTTCAGCCCCTTGAAACAAATTGATGACCGCAATATTGAGCAACTTGGGCTGACTTGGCATTTCGATCTCGACACCCATCGCGGCCAGGAAGCCACGCCGATCGTTGTCGATGGCGTGATGTATTTCACCAGTGCCTGGAGCAAAGCCTTCGCGCTGGATGCCGCAACCGGGGCTCTGAAGTGGTCCTACGATCCCAAAGTTCCCGCCTGAAACCGGTGTGAATGCCTGCTGCGACGTGGTTAATCGTGGCGTGGCGGTCTGGCGCGGCAAAGTTTTCTTCGGCACTCTCGACGGTCGCCTCATCTCCCTCGACGCCGCAACTGGAAAGCGCCTCTGGGAAACTCAAACGACCGATCCTTCGAAGCGCTATACAATCACCGGCGCTCCACGTGTGGTGAAGGGCAAAGTCCTCATCGGCAATGGCGGCGCTGAAATGGGCGTGCGCGGCTACGTCTCTGCCTATGACGCGGAAACGGGCACACTCGCATGGCGCTTCTATACAGTCCCGGGCGATCCTTCAAAGCCGTTCGAGAGCCCGATTCTTGCGAAAGCTGCAAAAACTTGGACTGGAGAATGGTGGAAACTCGGAGGCGGAGGCACAGTCTGGGACGCGATCGTTTACGACCCTGAGCTCGACCTCGTGTACATCGGCGTCGGCAACGGCGGGCCGTGGTCCGGAAAATTACGCAGCCCGCGCGGCGGAGATGATCTTTTCACAGACTCGATCGTCGCGCTAAAACCCGAGACCGGCGAATACGTCTGGCACTATCAGGAGGATCCGAACGACGATTGGGACTACGATTCCGACGAACAAATCATCCTCGCAGACTTGCCCATCGACGGAAGCTCCCGCAAAGTCCTGCTGCACGCTCCCAAAAATGGTTTCTTCTACGTTTTGGATCGCGCCACCGGAGCCTTGATTTCCGCGAAGCCCTACACCTTTGTCAACTGGGCCACGGGTATAGACCTCAAAAGTGGCCGCCCCATCGAAAATCCCGATGCGCGTTACGTTTCCGCCAGCAAGCTGATGCCGGTCGTGCCCGGCCCTCTCGGCGCGCACAGCTGGCAACCAATGTCGTTCGATCCGCTAACCGGCCTCGTCTATATTCCGATTCAAGACGCCGGCTTCTTCTATAAATCCGATCCGCAATTTCACCAGAAGCAGCTAGCCGCAAATTACGGCGTCGATCCCGTCGCCGCGGGCATGCCGCAAGATCCGAACGTGAAGAAAGCGATCCTCGGAAGCGTAGGCGGGCGCCTCGTAGCATGGGATCCCATTCAACAGAAGGAGGCATGGTCCATCAAGCGCCCCGAACCCTGGAATGGCGGCGTCCTTTCCACAGCCGGCAACCTGGTCTTTGAAGGAACAGCCATCGGAAACTTCGAAGCCTACCGCGCCAACACAGGAGAGAAACTCTGGTCCGTCGTCGCGCAAACGGGCGTGATGGCCGGGCCAATCGCTTATGAGGCGAATGGCGAGGAATATGTAGCCGTCCTCGCAGGCTGGGGCGGAGCATTTCCGCTAGCGACGGGAGAGGTAGCACTGAAAGCCGGGCCCATCCGCAATATCAGCCGCATGCTGGCGTTCAAGATTGGAGGCCAGGTCAGTCTTCCTCCGCCTCCGGAAATAGAAACGCCGGTTTTGCATCCGCCGCCGGCAACGGCCAGCGCGGCGGAAGTGTCGCACGGCGCCGAAATGTATCAGCGCTACTGCGCAATGTGCCACGGCGACGTAGCCGTCAGCGGCGGCGTCCTGCCCGATCTGCGCTACTCGAGTACACTCGCGAACGATCAGTGGTTTGAAATCGTGCTGGGCGGAATGCTCAAGCCAAAAGGGATGGTCTCATTCGAAAAGGAACTTTCGCGCCATGATGCCGAAGCCATTCGCGCCTACGTAATTGCTCGCGCCAATCAGTCCCTCGCGCAAGAAAAAGCGTCCGCAACACATTGAGCCATTTGGGGTTCTGGGCCGAATCAGCGACGAAAGCCCTTGGCAATTGGCGTTTGCCTGAGAGCGCCTGTCACTCTGAGGTAAAGTGGGGTCTAATCGCCAACGAAAACGATTAGAAATCCCCGTAAGCTACTGAAAATAAAGCCCCGACGCAGTTTCTAATCGCCAAAAACACGACTTTTCAAGTCCAGCCAAAATGCCAACGCTCCTGCGCTCCAATAATGCGGCAGTGCACGCATTTAGTGCACAGCTCGCTCGGTTCCAACCCAGTAGGGGGCACGTAGCGCCCTGCGATCGATTTTTCCCGCCGGGGTCTTGGGTATCTCTTCGCGAAACTCGACGGACTTTGGTGATTTCACGCCGCCCAGCTTGGCATGGCAATGCTCGATCACCGCGCGTTCCGTGAGCGACGCTCCTTCCCGCAGCGCGACGATCGCCTTCACCGCCTCGCCCCAGGTCTCATCCGGCACTCCGATCACCGCGCATTCATGCACCTCCGGCAGCGCCATGATTCCGGCCTCCACCTCCGCCGAGAACACATTGAATCCGCCGGTGATGATCATGTCCTTCTTTCGATCGACAATATAAAAATAGCCGTCGCGATCACGGTACCCGAGGTCTCCGGTATGATGCCACCCGAATTTGCGAATTTCCTCGGTAGCATCCGGAAGTTCGTAATAGCCGCCGCAAACCAGCGTCCCGCGCGCGACAATCTCGGCGGTCTGGCCTTCCCCTAAGAGGCGGCCTTCCTCATCCATCACTCCGACTCGCACCGCGGACGTAGCCTTTCCGCAACTGCTGAGCCGTTCAGGATGGTGTCCGGCAGCCGCAGCAGCAATCGTTTTTCGGTCTAGAAATGTCAGCAGCATCGGCGCCTCAGTCTGGCCATAGCTCTGGCACAAGCACGGACCGAAGATTTCGACAGCCCGCTTCAACTTGTCGGGCGAAACCGGCGATCCGGCGAGCAAAAACATCTGCAAACTCGAGTAGTCGAAGGCCGCGACCTCAGGAAGCGCCAGCAATTTGTAGAGCGCAGTGGGCGGCAAAAACAAATGCGTAATGCGATGACGTTCGATGGCCCGCACCACTTCCAGCGCGTCGAATCCCGGCAGCACCACATTCGTAGCTCCAAGTGATGCCGCAGCAAAGGCCACAACTCCGGCGGCGTGCGATAACGGCGCCACGTTCAAGCACACAGGCTCGTCGGTCTCGCCGCGCCAGTAGTGCGCCGCCATCTCCAGCATCGTGCCCCAGGCAAGGCTCGTTACGCGTACACCTTTAGCCGGCCCTGTTGTGCCGCCCGTAGGTACAAGTCCAACCAAACGCTCGTTATTCCCGTAAGCATCGCCCCAATCCTCAAGGGCAAGCCCTGCTCCACGCTCCGCAAAAGTCTCAAGCGATGGAATCTCGCCCATGCTCGTATCAATACAAACCAGGTGCTGCAAACTGGGCACGCGCTTCCTGAATTCATCAATCTGCCATTGAAAACTGCTGTGGTAGAAAAGCCAGGAAGTCTCCACGTAATTCATATATTCCACGCTGGCATCGATCGCGTTGCGGTAATTCAGCGGCACCCAAGCCGCCCCCGCGCGCATCAATCCGAACATGCAAATCAGCACGCGCGCGTCATTCGGCGAGTAGATGGCCGCACGTTCTTCATCGCGCAGCCCTTGCGCCCGCATCGCGCACGCAATCTGTTCGGTTAGCTCGCGTACTTGACGGTAGGAATAACTCCGCGCGCCGTCCAGAATCGCGGTGCGATCCGGATGCGCTTCAGCTCCCTTGTCGAAATAATCGATGGCTCGCATGAGCGGACTCACAGCAGAAAAAGCGGCCGGCTAATCCTCGCGGAAATCGCGCGGACTCGCTTTACACCACGAGCTTCATCTTCGAGAGTCCGTGACTCTCAAGCACGCGCAGAATCTCGCGATGCCCAATCGCTTCCGCCGCCGAAGCGTATCCGAACTTGCGCGGTGCGCGATGAATCAGGCTGTGCGCAACATAAGCCTGGATCAAACCCGTCTGCCGGTAAGCGCAGGTTCCAAATATCGTGCATTGCGCATAATCCGTACTCCCGCGGGCCAGCACGATGTCAATCGTTCGATGCTCGTGGGTATTCTCGCGCGGCGGCGTTCCTCCCTGCACCGAATTAGCCATTTCCGCCAGCTTCTGCTCGCGTTCGGCTTTCGGCAAAGGCCGGATGTTCGCTTCGTAGTGCTTCTCCGTCGCCAGCACATTTTCCATCAATTGGCGATCCAGAATGCCGCCAAGCGAGCGTACATTCGCCACCTGCGGATGATGCTTGTACCACACCGGATGCGGAAATCCTCCCCAAGTCAAAGCCAGCTGCGTCTGCACCGAGCCCGGCACCACCACGTCATACGCCGTCGCGCGCGGCCACGTCTTGAAATTGTTCTGCTCGAGGTAGTAAGCCTCAGTCTGGATGGCCGCAAAGATCGTTTGCGTCGATCCAAAAGTCGGGATGCCCTTGAACATCGTCAAAATTTCAAGCGTATCCACAGCCGCCGACTCAATGCAGATTCGCGCCGCAATATCACTCGGCGTGGACATAAAGGCCGTTCCCGGCGCAACCAGCAGACCTCGCTCTGCGAACTTCGCTCCCCATTTCCCCGCGGCCTCGCGATGCCATGCCTGTTCTCCGCCAATATCAATGTAGTGGCATCCCGCCCGCCAGCACGCTTCGACCACCGTGGGACCGTGATAAATGAATGGACCGACTGTATTACAAACGACTTTCGCGCCATCGAAGAGCCTGGTCAGATCTTCAACCGATCCGCCGACCTCGACGACTTCGTGGTCCGTCGTCTCGATTCCCGGCACGTGATTCATCACCTCGCGGATCTTCGCCGCATTTCTTCCGGCGGCAATGAACGGCACGTTGTATTCGCGCAAAAACTCGGCGACAAGCCGCCCGGAGAATCCGCTAGCTCCATACAGAATCACAGGTCTTTTATTTGACATGCAGCCTCCCGAATCAACGCTCACACAAGCTTGCATCGCACCGAGTCGCACAAGCATCTGCGCAAACGCGCTCGACGAAACGCGGCGCTAGCCAGCGAGCAATTCTTAAGCTAAAGTCTCTGAAGGGGTAGTAGGCACCTTATTGTTACCTGGTAGCTAGGGAGGCAGTATGGACCAGTTTGACTGTCCCGTCAGGTTAACCGCCGCATTGATCGGCGGGAAGTGGAAGCCTTCAATACTGTTCTATCTCGAGCGTGGCACGCGCCGCTTCAGCCAACTGCAACGTCTCATCCCGGGCACAAATAAGAAGATGCTCACCAAGCATCTCCGCGAACTGGAGCGCGACGAAATCATTCATCGCAAGGTTTACGCCGAAGTCCCACCCCGCGTCGAGTATTCCCTGACGCGCCACGGCCTCAGTCTCCGTCCAATACTCAGGTCCATGTCTGCCTGGGGAAAGAAGCACCAAGCCCGCTACGGAGCGACACATTAAGCGCAGCCGCCCGGTAATCTCTTAGCGCAAAGCCAAGCGGCGCCGTTGCCGCGATCAGTCGATCCACTTTACGCCAAGGAAAATGTCGCCTAAACTGGGTTTGTCCGCACGGTGGTGAGCGTAGCTCAGCTGGTAGAGCATCGGTCTGTGGCACCGAGGGTCGTGGGTTCAAATCCCATCGCTCACCCCACTTATCTAGTTACTTCCGTAGTATCCTTCGTCATGCTCAGCGATTCCGAAATTCTCAAAATTCGCGCCCGATTTCCGGCTTTTAAAAAGCAAGTCCATCTCTGCTCCTGCACCAAGGGTGCGCTCTGCGATACGGTCGAAAACGGCCTTCTCGAATTCATGCGCCTATGGCACGAAAACGGCATCCCCTGGCAAGTCTGGATGGACAAGTACGAATCCCTACGCAGCGGATTCGCCAAGTTCATCGGCGCGAAGCCCGAAGAAATCGCGGTAATCTACAGCTCCTCGCAGGGCATCAGCTCCATCGCCAGCGCCCTGAATTTCAACAAGCGCAAAAAAGTAGTAATGGGCGAGCTCGACTTTCCCGCCAGCGGCCACATCTGGCTGACGCAGAAGCTGCGCGGCGCGGAAGTCACGTTTCTGGAGGCCATCGACAATCGCGTCCCGGTGGAAAGCTACGACCGCGCCATCGATTCCGACACCCTCATCGTTCCCGTGGCCCACGTCTCCTATAAAAATGGTGCCCGCGCCGAACTCGAAGAAATCGTGCGCGTAGCGCATCGCAAGGGCGCGCTGGTGATGGCCGACGGCTATCAAATCTGCGGCACCGAGCCGATCGACGTACACGCCCTCGACGTCGATTTCTATGTGACCGGAACTTTGAAATATCTGCTCGGCTCTCCCGGCGTGGCCTTCCTCTATGTCAAAGAGAATCTGATCGAATCTCTTAGGCCCACAGTTACTGGCGCCTTCGCGCAAAAAGTCCTCTTTCAGGACAGCCTCAAAAATTTCGAGCCCGCGTCCACGGCGCGGCGCTACGAAATGGGCACGCCGCCGATGGCTGCCATCTACGGTTCCGCGCCGGGCATCGAGCTGCTCAGCGAGATAGGCCTCGGCAATGTACGCGCGCATATCAAAAAACTGTGTGACGCGACGGCTCAAGGCCTGCGCGCCCTGGGCATTACGATGAAAACTCCGCTCGAGCACGCCGGTCCGATGATCGTAGTGAAATCAGCAAACGCGGAGGCCGTGGCCGCCAAGCTGGCCGAGCGCCAAATCATCGCCTCCTGTAAATTCGACGGACTACGTCTCTCATTCCATATCTACAACACGATCGACGACGTGCGCGCCGTGCTGAAAGTCCTGGAAGAAAACCTCGACCTGGTTCTTGAAACCGAACTGATCGCCAACGTAGGCCGCAGATTCTGAGCTCTTGCCGTAGCCTATCTGCTTCAGGGAAGACAGGCGCCTGAATAATGTCGGAACCAGAATCATCGGCCGGAAGAGTATCAACCGGCGTCGTTGAAAAAGAGAAAGGCCTCGTCCGCCAATTAAGCGCCCGACAGATGGCTATGATCGGCATCGGCGGGGCGCTGGGCATCGGCTTCTTCCTGCGCTCCTCGCTCGGTGTACATATGGCGGGCCCGTCGGTAATTGTCACGTATCTGATTGCCGCCGCCATCGGCACGCTCTTCGCCGGCGCGCTGGCAGAAATGGCCGTCGCGCATCCAACCGCCGGCTCCTTTGGCGTGTACGCCGAAATGTACGTCTCTCGCTGGGCCGGATTCGCGGTGCGCTACGCCTACTGGTTTTCCATGGCCGCAGGCATGGGTGGCCAGGCCATCGCAGTCGCAATTTATCTGCAATGGTGGTTCCCCAATGTCCCCGCGTGGATTTGGATCGTAGTAGTCTCCGCCGGCCTGATCTACCTCAACATGCTGAAAGTCGGTAATTTTGGAGAGTTCGAGTATTGGCTCTCCATGATCAAGATCATCGCCGTCTGCCTATTCACTTTATTCGGTCTCTCGCTGGTCCTCGGAATCGGCCGCGTTTCCGCCGTCGGTTTGAGCAATTACCGTCTTCCGGGCGGATTTTTTCCCAATGGCTGGATTCCTGCATGGACCAGCATCGTCTTCGTCATCGCCAGTTACTGCGGATTGGAAATGATTGCGGTCACGGGAGGAGAAGCGAAGGACCCCGAGCGCTCCATACCCAAAGCTCTGAAAGATATGATCGTGCGTCTGACCTTTGTCTATATCGGGGCGATGCTGGTTTTGATCGCCGCCGTTCCCTGGAATCAAATTCAGCCGGGCCGCGATGTAACCGCCAGCCCCTTCGTCACCGTTTTCAAGCTAACCGGCGTTCCCGCAGCGGCTCACATCATGAATTTCGTAGTGCTCATGGCCGCAATCTCCAGCATGAACACCGGCTTTTATATCGGCAGCCGCATGCTCTTCTCCCTGGCCCGCGGCGGCTATGCGCCTAAGCGCTTTGGAGAACTTTCCGCCCGCGGAGCGCCGGTCAGCGCATTGCTCGTCACAGCGATCGGTCTCGCGGTAGCCGCGGTTATCACAAAACGCGATCCCTCCGGCGCTTTCGTTTATTTTATCGGCCTCACGCTTTTCGGAATGATGTTTGTCTGGCAGATGGTCTTCGTCACGCAGATTTACTTCCGCCGCCGCTGGATCGCCGAAGGCCGCACGCCCCCGGTGCGCATGCCCGGCTATCCTTATACGTCCTATTTGGGTCTGGCCCTGGTCAGCGCCATCATTCTCACCACCTGGTGGGTGGATCGCATGCGCATCACCATCATTTCCGGCCTGGCATGGCTGGGCGTGATCACTCTCGGCTATTGGTTCTGGAAGCGTCGCTTTAGCGCGTCCGGCGCAGCGCCGGCTGGCGATGCAGCTCTCGCAGGCCCGAGGCCCGGCGCAGCTCCCTGAACTCCACGCGCAAATCGGCTAAAGTTAAATTATTCCGTCCGAAGAGTTTTGTCACCCACGGCTTTACCCGCAGCGAAGTTCATGTCACATGATGGCTCCGCCCTTCAAAACCGCTCGCACAACAAACTCATTCCTTCCGGCAAACTGGAAATTCAGTAGAATGGGGCGCGGAAGTCCCTTGCTGAGGCCCTGCCGTCCGGGACCTTGCCGCTTGGGGAGGTTGCCGCATGTGTTTAGCCATTCCTGGGAAGATTGTGGAATTGATACCGGCGGATTCGCGGAGCCTCGCTCTCGTCGAAGTGGCCGGCGTGCGGCGGCGCGTTGATCTCGGACTGCTCGAAGAAGACAAGCCCGGCAAAGGCGATTGGGTGTTGATTCACGTGGGATTTGCGATGGGCAAGATCAGCGAACAGGACGCGCTCGAGCAAATGAAAACGCTCGCCATGCTGGGCGAAGCCGAAGCGGCCATGCAGGAAATCCGCGGCTATGGCCTGGGCGATGAAGAGGAAAGCGAGCCCGGGCCGTCCTCCATTCCAAATTGAAGTCGGGGCCAAAAAATGAAATTCGTAGATGAATTCCGCGAGCCGGAATTGATCCATAAAGCGGCGGAGGAAATCCGGCGGCTCACCGATCCTTCGCGGCATTATCGCTTGATGGAAGTTTGCGGCGGGCACACCCACGCGATTTATCGCTTCGGCCTCAAAGATGTGCTGCCCGAGAACATCGAGCTGATTCACGGGCCAGGTTGCCCCGTTTGCGTTCTACCCATGGGCCGCATCGACGATGGTTTATCGATGGCGCGCGATCCCAACGTCGTCTTCACCGCCTTCGGCGACATGATGCGCGTTCCCGGCACGCTGGGCAGCCCGTTGGAGCACAAGGCGCGCGGCATGGATGTGCGCATCGTCTATTCGCCTTCGGACGCCATCAAGCTGGCGCAAGCGAATCCCGATAAGCACGTGATGTTCTTCGCCATCGGCTTCGAAACCACCGCGCCTTCTACCGCGCTTACGCTGATGCGCGCGAAATCGCTGGGCCTCGCGAATTTTTCCGTGTTCTGCAATCACGTAACCATCATTCCAGCGATTCGCGCCATCCTCGATTCGCCGGATATGCGCCTCGACGGTTTCATCGGGCCCGGCCACGTCTCAACTGTAATTGGCTGCCGCCCCTACGAGTGGATCGCCGCCAACGAGAAAAAGCCCATCGTGGTCTCAGGATTTGAGCCGCTCGACATTCTGCAATCCATCGTCATGCTGCTGCGCCAGCTCCGCCATGGCGAAGCGCGCGTCGAGAATCAATACAAGCGCGTGGTGCCGTGGGAAGGCAATCGCGCCGCGCTCGCGGCCATGGCTGAAGTTTTTCATCTGCGCCCTTATTTCGAATGGCGCGGCCTCGGTTTCATCTCGCAATCGGCACTGCGCATTCGCGACACCTACGCCGCATGGGACGCCGAGCAGCGCTTCAGCATCCCCGGCCTGCGCGTCACCGATCCCAAAGCCGCGCAGTGCGGCGAAGTGCTCAAGGGCGTCCTGAAGCCCGCGCAATGCAAACTTTTCGGCTGCGAATGCACGCCCGAGCATCCCATTGGCGCATTGATGGTATCTTCGGAAGGCTCCTGCGCGGCCTTCTACAACTACGAGCATCGCAAAACGGCAGCGTTGACAAATCTCAGTGCTTCGGCGTAAAGGACGGGTTCACCATGGCCACCGCCGTGAGCAAGATTCGCTTCCACGAGCCGCAGATCGAAATGGCGCACGGCGCAGGTGGAAAAGCCAGCCGGCGGCTGATCGAAGGCCTGTTCGTTCCGCTTCTGTGTGAATCTCCCACTGGAATTCTTGGCGATGCCGCGCATGTGCAACTCGATGGCGTTCGCCTCGGAATCACCACCGACAGCTTCGTGGTCAAGCCGCTGAGTTTTCCCGGCGGCTCCATCGGCGAGCTGGCGGTGAATGGCACGGTGAATGATCTGGCCGTTTCCGGCGCGCGCGCCGAGGTCATTGTCGTCACGTTCGTTCTCGAAGCGGGATTGCCCACCGAAATTCTCGAAGCCGAAGTGCGCGCCATGGCCGCAGCCGCGAAAAAGGCCGGCGTAACCATCTGCGGCGGCGACACGAAAGTCGTCGAGCACGGCAAAGCCGACCGCATGTACATCACTACGACCGGCATCGGCCGATTGATTCCCGGCATCAAGATTGACCCCGCAACGGTCTGCCCCGGTGACAAGGTGTTGCTCTCAGGCCCTGTAGGAGATCACGGCATCACCATTCTGCTGGCTCGCGGTGAACTCGATCTGGAAGCCGATCTGCAATCGGACACGCGCTCGGTGCTCCCGATGATCGAAGCGCTCGCGAAAGCCGCGGGTGCGGGCGTGCGCTGGATGCGCGACCCGACGCGCGGTGGCATGGCCACGTCGCTGAATGAACTGGCGCGCGATTGCCGACTCGGCGTGGCGCTGCAGGAAGATGAAGTGCCGGTACGCGACACCGTGCGCGGAGCGTGCGAGCTGCTCGGCCTCGATCCATTTCACATCGCCAACGAAGGCCAGTTTCTGGCGGTCGTCGCACCGAGCCTTGCCGACACAGGCCTGGCCGCGCTGCGCGCCACGGCCGGCGGCGAGGATGCCTGCATCATCGGCGAAATCCGCGAGCGACCGGCAGGCGCGGTCCTGGCTCTGACGCGCTACGGCGCCAGCCGCATCGTCGATATGTTGGTCGGCGATCCATTGCCGCGCATCTGCTAGTAGCGCCGGTTGGCTACTGAGACGAAACACATGTCCACTACCATTGACATCTCGACCCAATTCAAACACCGCCTTTTGGCGCGCAATGAACTCAACGAATTCTTTTTCTCCCGCGAATCCCTGCGCCTGGCTGAAGCTTCCCGGGAAATGTCTGAGCGCTTCCTGCGCGGCGGCCGCCTTCTGGCCTTCGGCCAGGGCCCCTACGCCACGGACGCGCAACATGTATCGGTCGAATTCGTGCATCCCGTAATCGTCGGGAAGCGCGCCCTTCCTGCCCTCGATCTTTCCTTGCTCTTCCGCCCTTGGCTGGACGCGCTGCTCACGCCCGATGACATCGTCATGGGCTTTGGCCCTCCGGAAGGCGATCCCGAAGTCTGGACCGCGCTCGATGCCGCGCGAACCAAAAAAGCAATGACCTTCGCTCTCCCCGGCCTGGAAGGCTCCTACGCTGCCGCACCGCCCACATTCGATCCGTTCATGCATCAGGAATTGACCGAGATTCTTTACCACACGCTCTGGGAAACGGTGCACGTGTTCTTCGAGCACCGCCAACTGGGCCATGACGTGGGCCCCGCCGAATTTCTCTATCCGTTCCTCGGACAGGAAAAGCAGGAAACGCTCGACGTGATCGCCGAAGTAGCCAATTCAATCCTGCTGAAGGTCCGCGATGATGCCAAGCTGCGCGAAAAAGTAGCGCGCACGGAATCCGAGAAAATCAGCAACGCCACGCGCGCCATCCACGAGCGCCTGCAGCGCGGCGGTAAGCTGATTATCTTTGGCAATGGTGGCTCGGCCACCGACGCCAACGATTTCGCCATCGATTGCGTCGCGCCGCCCAACGGCTATCTCCCGATCCCGGCGGTTTCTCTTGCCCTCGAGCCTGCCAACATCACTGCTATCGCCAACGATGTCGGCACCGAACTGATTTTCCTGCGTCAATTCATCGCCCAGGCGCGGCCCGAAGACGTGGCCATCGCCATTTCCACCAGCGGCGGATCGAAGAATCTCATCATGCCACTCGAAGAAGCCCGCAAACGCAACATTCTCACCGTTGCACTACTGGGCTATGACGGCGGCGAAATTAACCGCCGCGGCCTGGCCGATTTCCCGCTGATCGTGCATTGCGATTACATCCCGCGCATTCAGGAAGTGCAGGCTTCGATCTATCACGTGATGCGAGATTCTCTGGAGCTGCTCGCCCGTGGCTAAACTCGAGCTCTACGGCGCGCGGAGCTGCCCCTACACACAGGAAATGCGCGAATGGCTCGAATTCCGCGGCACCGAGTTCGTCGAATACGACCTGGACGCCGATCGCGAAGCCCGCGAGCGTATCCGCGCACTAGCGAATGGCCAGCGAACTGTTCCCATCCTTGTCGAAGACGGGAAAGTTTTGCAGATTGGCTGGCAGGGGCACGGCTGTGTCATGCCCGGGACTGATTGCGAATGAGCGCGTGGTCCATCAAAATTCGCGGAGCGGTGCAGGGAGTGGGCTTTCGCCCGTTCGTCTTCCGCCTCGCGTGCGCCAACACGCTTTCCGGCTGGGTTCTCAATGGCGAGGAAGGCGTCGAGATCTTTGTCGAAGGCTCGGAGCGCGGCTTCGATCACTTCATGGACGAGCTGAAGCGCGAGCCGCCGCCCGCCGCGCAAATCGCTGCGATCGAGGTGCAACTCTGCGAGCCTGCGGGCCTGCACGACTTCACCATCCGCGAAAGCTCGCGCCGCGATAAGCCCACGGTGCGCATGCTGCCCGATCTGCCCGTCTGCGACGCCTGCCTACGCGAGCTTTTCGATCCGGCGGATCGCCGCTTTCACTATCCTTACATCAACTGCACCGAATGTGGTCCGCGCTTCACGGTGATTCAAAGCCTGCCGTATGACCGGCCCAACACCACGATGCGCGCCTGGCCGCTCTGCGAGGCCTGCTCGGCCGAGTACCACGATCCAGCCAACCGTCGGTTCCACGCGCAGCCGGTAGCGTGCCCCGTCTGCGGCCCCGGCTATTCGCTGCAATGCGGCGATCAGATCGTCGCCGGCAGCGACGCCAGTATCCCTCGGGCAGCAGCTCTGCTTCGCGAGGGCAAAATCCTGGCGGTGAAAGGGCTGGGCGGCTATCACCTCGCCTGCGACGCAAGAAACGCGGCCGCCGTCGCCGCGCTGCGCGATCGAAAATTCCGCAAGGAAAAACCGTTCGCGCTGATGGTGGAGACCATAGGCGCTGCGCGAAAAATTGTCGAGCTTAGCGCCGAAGCTGAAGCGCTCCTGGCATCGCAGGAGCATCCCATTGTTCTCGCGCCGGCCCGCGTGGAACTTTCCGGAGTCGCGCCCGACAACGACGAGCTTGGCGTGATGCTGCCCTACACACCGCTGCACCATCTGCTGTTTGTGGCCGGCGCGCCGGATATTCTCGTAATGACTAGCGCGAATCGGTCCAGCGAGCCGATCGCCTACGAAGACGCGGAAGCGCTCGAGCGCCTCTCCGAAATCGCTGACGCGTTCTTGATCGGCGAGCGTCCCATCGCCCGGCGCGTGGATGACTCCGTCGCTCGCGCGGGCGCATGCGGCCCGGTAGTGCTCCGCCGCGCGCGAGGCTACGCGCCCGGCGCCATCGCCGAAATTCCTTCCGAGCGACCGATTCTCGCGCTCGGCGCCGATCTCAAAAACGCCATCACGCTCGTCGTGGCGGGCCAAGCCTTCCTCAGCCAACACATCGGCGATCTCGACTACTACGAATCGCGCGTGGCCTTCGAGCAAACGATTCGCGACCTGGTGGCGATGTACGAGATCGATTGGCACGAGCTCCTGGTGGTTCACGACTTGCATCCCGGCTACTTTTCAACAGCCCTGGCGCGCGAACTAGCTGCCGGCGAACACATCGCCGTGCAGCATCATCGCGCACACATCGCCTCGGTGCTCGCCGAGCGCGGCGAATGGGACACGCCGGTCATCGGTATCAGCTTCGACGGCACCGGCTACGGCGACGATGGCTCGATCTGGGGCGGAGAGGTTTTCGTGGGTAGCGTCGCCGAAGGATTTGCGCGCACCGCGCATTTGCGCCGCGCCGCGCTCGCTGGAGGCGACGCCGCAGCCCAGCATCCGGTGCAAGCCGCAGCAGGATTCCTGACGCAAATTCCGGGCCTGCCGGATCTGAGAGCGGCGCCATTCAATTTCCCAGATCGGTACGAAAGTGCGCTGGAGCTTATCCGTAGAGATGTCAGAACGTTTACGACTAGCTCGATGGGCCGGCTTTTCGATGGCGTGGCGGCTTTGCTCGGTTTTACGCGAGAGATTACTTTCGAGGGACAGGCGGCGATGTGGCTCGAGCATCTTGCTCGCAATGCGGCACTTACCGACGCATACCCCTTCCCCTTCGATGGCGGCGAGCTCGATTTTCGACCGCTCCTTGAGTGCGTCGTGCGGGACCGATTCCGCGGGCGCGATCCCGGCGAAATCGCCCGCGCTTTCCATCGAAGTGTCACAAATTGTTGCTGTAAGTTGGTCAAATGCTTTGACCGAGATTATGGCCTCAAGACCGTCGTTTTGTCCGGTGGCGTGTTCCAAAACGAGCTTTTGGTCAGCGAACTGAGCTCACTTTTGGAGGGCACAGGCACCCGGATCTTGACCAACCAGGCTGTTCCGCCGAACGACGGGGGCATCAGCCTGGGTCAAGCGGCGCTGGCAGCTCTCACTCAGGGGGCGATCGGCTCTCGCGGAGGCGTTTGGGCACGGTGACGGCCGAGGCCAGCCCGGAACGCGAACCGAAATTGGATACTGTATAAAGTATGCACGAGCTTTCGATCGCCATGAGCATCCTTGACCTCCTCGAGGAGGAAGCGCCGCGTCTCGACGGGCGCAAAATCTCCGCCGTGCACCTCAAACTGGGCCAATTCTCCGGCGTCGTGAAGGAAGCCCTGCTCAATTCCTATGAGCTTGCCAGCGAGCAGACCTCGTTTCAAGGCACGCGGCTGGTGATTGAAGAGGTCCCCATCGCAATGCAATGTCCCCAGTGCGGCGAGCGGCGGCTGGTGAAGTCCCCGCAACTGCTTTGTTGCCAGCAATGTGGGACGCCGGCCTCGGACATCATCGAGGGCAAAGAGATCCAGGTTTTCGCCTTGGAGTTATGCGCATGAGCTCGGAACCGCGTTTGGTCGAAGTGCGGAAGAATGTGCTGAAGCGCAACGATGTTGTGGCGCGCTCTTTGCGGCAGCGCTTTCGCGAGGCGGAAGTGTTTGTCGCCAGCATGGTTTCCAGCCCTGGCTCGGGCAAGACCTTTCTTCTGGAGCGGACGCTTACGCTGCTGCGACCGCGATATCGCGTGGCGGCGCTGGTGGGCGATTTGGCTACGGAGAACGATGCCGAGCGGCTGGCGCGCAGTTTGGCCCCGGTGAAACAGATTACTACCGGGACGCTTTGCCATCTTGAGGCGGAAATGATCGAGCGGGCGCTGGAGGGCTGGGACGTGAATCTGCTCGATTTTCTGTTTATCGAGAATGTCGGGAATCTGGTTTGCCCTTCGTCTTACGATCTTGGCGAAAGTGTGCGCATGGTGCTTCTTTCTGTTACTGAAGGCGAGGATAAGCCGCTGAAGTATCCGACGATTTTTAACAGCGCGGACGTGGCGGTGGTTACGAAGATGGATTTGGCCGCGGCGGTGGAATTCGATATGGCGGCGTTGCAACGCAATATTCAAGCGGTGCGGCCGGGGATGCAGATATTCCCGGTGTCGGCGAAGACCGGCGAGGGGATGCCTGAGTTTTTGGGTTTCTTGCGCTCGCGCCAGGCGGAGTTGCGCGCGGCCTTGCCGGCGGATTGAGTGGAGTTCGATGCACATCGTTAGTCTGCTTTCGGTCATTGCGCTGGGGTTTTTTCTTGGGATGCGGCATGCTACCGATCCCGATCATGTCATCGCGGTGACGACGATTGTTGCGCGGCACCGTAGCGTCAAGCATGCGGCGCTTATCGGGGGGCTTTGGGGCGTGGGGCATACGCTTACTATTCTCGGCGTTGGCGGAGCGATTATTCTGCTGGGTTGGGTGATTCCGGCGCGCGTTGGGCTTTCGATGGAATTTTCGGTGGGCTTGATGCTGATTTTGCTCGGCATCATGAACCTCACCGGCATCCTGCAGTGGATCAATTCGAATTTCGCGGGCGCGCCTGCGCTGGGGGGCGAGATTCATTCGCATTCGCACAGCCATGGCGATTACATCCACACGCATGCGCACGGGCACAATCCTGAGGCGCACACGCACGACCCACGGCAGACGCCGCTCAGCTGGATGGATCGGCATTTCAGCGGCATTGGGCTGTACCAATTGGTGCGGCCGCTGGTTGTTGGATTGGTGCATGGGCTTGCGGGGTCGGCGGCGGTGGCCTTGCTGGTGTTGACTACGATTCGCGATCCGTGGTGGGCTACGGCTTACCTGGGCGTGTTTGGCGTGGGGACGATCGCGGGGATGATGTTGATCACGGCGGCGATTGGCGTGCCTTTCGCGTATGCGGGAAAGACCTCGCAGCGCATGAATTGGGGCATTCGCGTGGCGTCGGGTTTGATCAGCCTTGGATTTGGACTCTTCCTTGCTTATCAGATCGGGTTCGTTAACGGGCTCTTCAGTGGGCATCCGTCGTGGACGCCACGGTGAGATGGTGCGAGAGCCCAGCGCTAAAACGCGAAGGCTGCGGCGATGTTGTTCCGAAGTGCTGAAGCGCTTTTCCTACGCACGAATGCGCAGGCTCCTTCCTAACGGCCCTCCCAATAGCCCGACTTCAAGCTGGGACAGCGGTGGCGTGGAGACGGCGTGGACGTTTGCTGGGCGGCGATGGTAAGCTTTCGCGCTTGACCTTCGTTTGCTGGGTGCTCGGAATTTCGCGGAGCGAAATTTCGGGTGCGCTGCCGGGATGACATTCGATGGAGTCCGATCCTAAGAGCGCCGACAATGCGGTGAGCGGCCTGCACGCGCTGGCGCAGCCCGTGGCTGCGCCGCTTACGCGCGCGGCGATTTTCCTGGTCGTTACGCTGAAACCGGGAACGGAGTGCCGTGCTGCCGTGCGCTCATTTTGCGCCGACCTTAGCGCGATTTTGCGCGCCGTGGAGACTCGCGATCTTGAGGCCGCGCTTTCCTGCATCATGGGAATCGGCTCCGAGGCTTGGGACCGGCTATTTGGTGCGCCGCGGCCGGCTGAGCTGCATCCCTTCCGGGAGATTCGCGCGGGAGCGCGCCACGCAGTTTCCACGCCCGGCGACTTGCTCTTTCACATCCGTTCGAAGCGCATGGATTTGTGCTTCGAGCTGGCTACGCAAATCATGGCGCGCATCGGGGACGCGGTTACACCGGCGGACGAAGTGCATGGCTTTCGTTACTTCGACGACCGCGATCTCATCGGCTTCGTTGACGGGACGGAGAATCCCAGGGGCCAGGCAGCCATCGATGCTGTGCTCGTGGGAGAGGAAGACTTTGCGTTCGCCGGCGGAAGCTACGTCATCGTGCAGAAATACCTTCACGACCTTGGCGGCTGGAACGCGCTCTCGACCGAGGTGCAGGAACGCATCATCGGCCGCAAGAAGCTCTCGGACATCGAACTGGACGATTCCGTCAAGCCCACCTCGGCGCACAACGCGCTCACAACGATTGTCGAGGACGGGAAAGAAGTGAAGATTCTGCGCGACAACATGTCCTTTGGCCGGCCAGCGCACAGTGAATTTGGAACATATTTTATCGGCTACAGCCGTTCGCCGAGCACGACCGAGAAGATGATCGAGAATATGTTCGTCGGGCGGCCGCCCGGCAATTACGACCGCTTGCTGGACTTCAGCCGCGCGGTGACCGGGAATTTGTTCTTCGTCCCTTCGGCTACATTTCTGGAAGACGTGAGCGACGAGCAAGCCGCAGATGCCACGCAAGCCGAAGCGCCGGCGGCGCAGACCGAAACATCTCAATCCTCCGCTGCGAAGAGCGACGGTTCCCTGGGTATCGGTTCCCTCAAAGGAGAGACCTCACATGAATAACCTGCATCGCGAGCTGGCCCCCATTTCCGATGCGGCCTGGGCGCAGATTGAAGAGGAAACCTCGCGCACGCTGAAGCGCTATCTGGCCGGAAGGCGCGTGGTGGACGTGCGCGGGCCGGGCGGCAGCGGCGTCTCCGCCGTGGGCACCGGGCACCTGAACAAGATCGCGGCGCCCGGTGACGGAATTCTAGCGCGGCAGCGCGAGGTCAAGGCGCTGGTCGAGTTGCGCGTGCCGTTCGAGCTGAATCGCCAGGCGATTGACGACGTTGAACGCGGCGCCAATGACGCCGACTGGCAGCCGGCGAAAGACGCGGCGCGGCAGATCGCGTTCGCCGAAGACGGCGCCATTTTCGATGGCTATGCCGCCGCCGGCATCGAGGGCATTCGAAAAGGGACCAGCAATCCGATCAAGACGCTTCCGGCAAATGTGAACGAGTATCCGGAAGCGATTGCGCAGGGCTTGAGCCAGTTGCGGCTTGTGGGCGTGAATGGCCCTTATGCGGTGCTGCTGGGCGCGGATGCTTACACGGCGCTGGCCGAGACCAGCGACCATGGGTATCCGGTGCTGGAGCATGTGAAGCGGCTCGTGGAAGATAAAATCATTTGGGCGCCGGCGATTGCAGGTGCGTTTGTACTGACCACGCGCGGCGGCGATTTCGAATTGCACATTGGCCAGGATGTTTCCATCGGCTACCTCAGCCACACCGATGCCGCTGTGCGACTCTATTTGCAGGAGACGTTCACGTTTCTGTTCCTGACCAGCGAGTCGGCGGTGGCGCTGGCTCCTCCGGCGAAGGGAAAGAAGAGCTAACGCACAGAGTTGGTTTTGGAGCTGCCGAGCGGATGTCCGGCAAGCGCGTTCACCGGCAGCTATCCATCAAAACATCGGGTGTATCCTTGTCCCATGAGGATGAGCATCTTCTCGCTCGCAATGCTAGCTGGCGCTGTCTGCGCACAACTCGTGCAGATCGGCTCCAGCGATCCCAATTATTGCTACGAGGTCGAAAAGATCCTTCCGAATCTTGAAGTACACAATCAGGTTCACATCGTTGGAACGATTCAGGATCAAACTACTGCTCCTCTTACGAGTTCCCGGGTGGAGTTGAGAAGATATGTTTCACAGCGCAAGCAACTGAGCGTACGGATAGTCGCGACTGACAACAATGGTCACTTCGATCTGGGAATCGTCAAGCCAGGAAAGTACCGATTGTTGGCCTCGCCGCACCGGGAATTCAAACAACCCTCAGCACTCCAGTGCCAAGACGGGGGGTTATGTGAACTCAAGATCACGCTAATCTCGAACCCCACAGACATGCCCGAGTCACGTTGCCCCATTCGCTGAGAGCGCTTCAAGGCCGGCATTACAGGAGCATTTGCCGGTCCTCGTTACCCGCCTTACCGGACGTCTGACCCAACAGCTTCTGCAGGGCTGCGCTGAATCTATTTACGGAGTAAGCGTGAATTCCTTCTTGGTTTGGCGCAACGAGTTTATTAGACGCACTTTGATGGGAAGCCCACCGACGGCGGGCGCGAGCTGCCGGCCAATCTGTTGGAAACCGAGGGCCATCTGCGGATCGTCCCAAGCGCCTTCTTTCACCACGAAGGATATCGCCGTGCCGTCCTGGTCCTTCGACAGCACCACCGCGAAACCGAGGTCTTTGAAATATCCCGCGGTCTTGAGCGCTTCGCCGAGCGCCAGCGCGTCTTGTTTTGTCGCGGAACCAAGGTAATAGACCTCGTCGTTGGTTCCGATGACCACGCGATGCTGCGCTCCGAGTCCGAGGGCGCCGACAATTACGATTGTGGAAAATACCGCCAGAAAGGCCAGCCCTACGCCAGTCGCCGCCCATCTCGAGCTCAGCTGGCCGCCGCGTGCTTCATGCTGCGCGATGGCCGCGCCTTGCCAATAATTCGCGGCGCTGCGCGTTCCCAGCGCGAACAAGATGCCAACTACAATGCTGCTGCTGGAGGGAACGAGGTATCCGATGACGGCTCCCAAAACTGTCGCCACCACTCCGAGAATCAATACCGTGACGGTTTTCTCGCGGTCTCCCATGCGGTGGTAATTGAGCGATATCAGCGTTGCTCCCGCGATGGGCGAGCCCAAAAACGCGGCGATCAGTACGGAAGTTGCGTCGAACAAGCGATACGCCGGGAACTGTGTGGCCGGCGGAGTTGGAATCGCAGACGCCGGAGTGAGATTTGCGTCCATTATTTACCCCTCGCAGAATCGACTGGCGCGAACGTCGAACGCGCCGACCCATGCTACCGTTCCTAGGCGGTGGAAGCGAGCCGCAAGAGCGGCAGAAGCAGCGTTATTTACCGCGGTGGATGAACGGCGCTGATAGGCCGCGGCGATAATCCAACCGCCAGGATTCGGCGCTTCGGAATTGGCGAATCTCGTCCATATCGAAAGTGGCGAGCAGGATTTCTTCCCGCTCCCCAGCCTTGGCGATTAGCGTGTCGGTTGGCTTTCCATTTTTCCACGGTACGCAGCTGTGCGCCTGCGAATTGCCGTTGTTCAGTGGCTCGGGATAGTTGACCATGGCGATGCCGGCGAGATTTTCAAAGGCGCGGGTTCTTAGTCCCGCGGTGCGGATGTCGTCCCAGGTGCAGGCATTCGGTACGATGATGAGCTCTGCGTCGTTCAGCATGAGCTGGGCGGCGGCTTCGGGAAATTCGCGGTCGGCGCAGATCATGGCTCCGATTTTTACTTGGCCGCCGCTCGCCTCGAGCGCCGCGACGTCGAATGAGTCGCCTGGGCTGCAATTCGCGTCAGAGCCGATATTGGCGGCATCCGGATTCGGCTTCAGGAGTTCGTCTTTTCCAAAGTCGCAGATGAACACCTTGGAATAGTTGAGTGCCAGCTGGCCTTGCCGATTGATGACAGAAACTGAATTCCGGGGCGCGGGTTGGTGTGCTTGCAAGTAGGTGATGGCAATATTTAGATCCAATTCGCGGGCCAGCGCGGCGAAACTCTGCAGGAATTCGCTGTCCTGATCTATCGCGGAGTCCCTCCATGCTCGTCGTGTTTCTGAATCAATCGGGCCCGGGGTAAATCCGATATTCCACAATTCGGGGAACACCGCTAAGTCTGCTCCGCGTGCTTTGGCGTCGCGGCAGGATTGCACGCCTTTCGCCAAATTTGCGTTTTGGTTGCCGCCTGATGGCGCGATTTGAAGCAACGCGACGGTAAATTTCATCCCGTCACTTTACATTTTTTCGTGCATGGGTGCGATCCTGCCCGGGCCGCGATCGGCGTAGGTATAGCTCTGAGACGGCGGCGTACATTGTTTCGGGTATGTCCCTCGGACGGAACGGGGCGGTAAAATTCGCTGAATCTCAGGAGAACAGCGTGCCCCTGGCACGGCTGGTTGATTGAACCCCACAGCCCTGGTTGCAGACGACAACATTCTGGCGCGCAAATTGGTGGGGAATATCCTCAAGCAAGAGGACTTCACCGTTTGCGCCGAAGCCGCCGATGGCAACGAAGCCGTGACCCTGGCGCTGCGTCTGAAACCGGACCTGATTATTCTGGATATCATGATGCCGGAGCTCAACGGACTGGCGGCCACCGCGCAAATTCTTAAAATGGCGCCGGGAATCGCGATCATCTTATACACGTTTCATAACGATCCGCAGGTCGAGTTGCAAGGGTTAAAGGTGGGCGCGCGCAGAGTGATCTCCAAGTCCGACGCACGGATGCTGGTCAACGCGATTCGCGAATTTCAGTACCAGCGTTCGTTGGGAACCCCCGAGAATCCTCCGGATCGCGGTCACGACGCGTAAACAGGCGGACGGCAAATGGTCGGCGTCCGTTTCCCTTCAAATTTGATTTAGTTAGCGCGGTTAGGTGTATCGCGATCTATTGGGCTTCCACGTGCCGCGCGCTACGGCGGGGACGAAGGTTTCGAGACCCTTAGGCGGATATTCGATCGTGCGTCCCTGTTCGGCACTTTGGTAGGCGGTCATCAGCAGCTTCACGATTTCGAGGCCGTCGTCGAACGTGAGCGCGGGCTTTTTACGCGGCCAAGAAATGCGCGCACGAAATGGCGGTTCTCGGCTTCATAGCCATATGCGGCGGCTTCGTTCGCGACGATCGGCAACTGGCCGGTCTCGGCATTCTGCTTCTCGACTAAATCTTCGCCACGCTTTTCCCGCACTTCGCGGCTGAGAAACAATTTCAGGCCGCTATCGAGAGAATTCCAGGACATGGAATATTCAGGGCCCAGAACTTCGGCGGAAAGTCGCACGCCGGGACCCACAAAACTCCAGGAGGTACTGGCTTCGCCGATGACGATAGTGCCTTCATCGGTTCGAAATTCGATGCTGGCGCTGGCGAAATCTTCGGCCGGATGCCGGAAATAATCGACGCTCTTGCCCATGGAACGCGCCAGTTTTTTCGCGTAGTGCGGCTGCGACCATTTCAGGCTGGCTATCCGCGCGGTGACTCGCACGGGCCGCAGCGACGATGGCGGCGCGCCCGGCACCGTGAGCAGATGCCACACGACCAAGGCGGAGTGGCACATCATGTCGTTGAGGACGCCGCCGCCTTGCAGGCGGCCTTGCCAGAACCAGGGCATGTGCGGGCCGCTGTGTTCCTCGGCGGCGCGGGCAAGATAGGGCCGGCCGGTGCGCGCGGCGCCGCGGGACCACAGGATTTCTCGGCCGGTGGCTATGGCCGGCGCGAAGATTTGATTTTCGAGGTAGCCGGTGGCCAAGTTTGCGCGCTGGGCTAGCTGCGTGACGCGCTTGGCTTCGCGGACGTTGCGGGCGAGGGGTTTCTCGCAGGCTATGCCTTTTAGCGTGCCTTTGCCGCGTTGAATCGCATCGGCGATTTCTTCCATGTTTTCTACGCGCGAATAATTTGCCGCCGCTATCCAGAGGGCGTCGATGGCGGGATCGGCTACCATCGCGGCGATGGAGGGGTAGGGCTTGGCTTCACCCACGCCCAAGGCGCGAGCTTGGGAGGCGGCTTCAGCGGCGTGAGTTTGGTTTGGGCTCCAGATGCCGAGGATGTCGGCATCGCGGACGGCTACGAAGCTTTGGAGGTGAAACTTGGCCATGAAGCCGCTGCCGATAAGGCCTATGCCCAGGCGTTTTGATTTCATTCGCGGGCTCCTCGCTGGATTGTTGCGCGGCGCATTGTACTGGATATGGCCGGAGTTTGGGTTCCAGTGGATCGCGCGATGCGAGAGAGGGAGGGCTAACCCAGCCCTCCCTACAACGGCCTGACTCGGCGACTTGGTCGCTATGCGCTCGCAGCGCACTCCGACGTTTTGTCAGGGCACGGTTTCAACCGTGCCGTGAGGACGCAAAATCAAAAGGGCTTTAGCCGCTGAGGTTTTGTTTCAGGCTTTTCACCGCAGGCAGCGGATGACGGCAGGCATTTCAGGCTCGAACAGGTCTATCCCGGAAGCGGGCAATGGGTTTGGATCCTTCTTAGCCCAATTTTTCTATATTGCTGATACGGTTACACTTACTGAGCCATTGAAATGGAGTTGTGTTTGCAATTGATTCGGCGGGATAGTCTGCTTGGAGGCTGTTGATGCTGCAATCGCTCGGCCAGGATGTGCGCTATGCGCTGCGGAGTTTGCGGCAATCGCCCGGATTCACGCTGGTAGCGATTCTCACGATGGCGCTGGGCATCGGCGCTAACACCACGATTTTCTCGGTGATCAATGCCGTGCTGCTGCGGCCGCTGCCCTATGCGCATTCTGACCGGATTGTGATGTTGGCGGAGCATTGGCCGCAGTTTCCGGTGCTTTCGGTTTCCTTCGCCAATTACAAGGATTACCGCGACCAGAGCACTTCGTACGAGACCGTGGCGGCGATTCAACCGCTGAGCTTCACGCTGACCGGCGCGGGCGATCCCGAACGCGTGGACGCGATGGTGATGACCGCGTCGCTGCTGCCTATGCTGGGCGTGCGCACCGTCGAAGGACGCGAGATTCAGGCGGGGGACGATCACGTGGGCGCGGCGCCGGTCGCAGTGATCAGCTACGGATTGTGGCAACGGCGATTTTCAGGGTCGCACGACGCCATCGGCAAGACGCTTACGCTCGACAATAATCCCTACACCGTGATCGGCGTGCTGCCACCCGGGTTCAAGATTTGGAGGCCGGCGGATGTTTTCGTTCCGCTCGAGCCCTGGGCCAGTGCTCTGCCGGACGATCGAAGCTGGCATACGGGAATCCGCCCGATTGCGCGGCTGAAGGACGGCGCAACTCTGCAGCAGGCGCGCAATGAATTGCAGACCATCGCCAAGCGGCTGGAGCAGCAATATCCCGAGACGAACACGAACGTGGGCGCGCTGGTGTTGCCGCTGCGCGATCAGATTGTGTCGAATGTGCGGCCGGCGCTGCTGACTTTGCTGATCGCCGTGGGGCTGGTGTTGCTGATTGCCTGCGCGAACGTTGCCAACCTGCTCTTGGCGCGCGCTACGCAGCGCGAGAAGGAAATCGCTATTCGCACGGCGCTGGGCGCGAGCCGCTGGCGAATTGTGCGGCAATTGCTGACGGAAAGCGTGCTTCTGGCGCTGGGGGGCGGCGCATTGGGGCTTGCGGCGGCGGCGCTGGGACTGAGTTCCCTGCTGCAACTGGCGGCTGCGAGCGTGCCGCGCGCGGAGGGCATCGGGTTGGATACGGCGGTGCTGGCATTCACAGCCGGGCTATCGATTTTGACGGGAATTATCTTTGGACTGGTGCCGGCGTTTCAGTCTTCGCGGCTAGACATCCGCGATCATTTGAATCGAAGCGCGCGGGGCTCCAGCGGCGGTGCCGCTTCGCAAAGCTTGCATGGCGCGCTGGTTGTAGCGGAAGTGGCCATCTCGATGGTGCTGCTGACCGGCGCGGGCTTGCTGATTCGCAGCTTTGCGCGATTGCAGGCGGTGGAACCGGGCTTCCGCCCCGATCACATCCTGCTGGCGGACGTGCCGCTTTCAGCGACGGCGTATGCCAAGCCGGAGCAACAAGTGGCGTTCTTCGACCGTTTGCTGGAACGCGTGCGTTCACTGCCGGGCGTGAAATCAGCGGGAGCGGCGACCACGATGCCGGTGTCCGGTCAGGGCGGAGTGCTGCATTTCAATATCGAAGCGCGGCCGCCAAAATCGCCGAACGATTACATCATGGCGGGCTTTCGCGTGGTGAGTCCCGGCTACTTCGAAACCCTAGGAATTCCGCGGCTCGCCGGCCGCGCGATCGAGGCTAGAGATTCGCTGACGGCGCCGGCGGTAGTGGTGCTGAATCAAGCCATGGCGCAGAAATTTTTCCCCGGAGAAAATCCCCTGGGCAAGCGCCTGCAACTCGGAGAAACGCCGGACAAGACGATCCCGTACATGGAAGTAGTGGGAATCGTCGGGAACGTGAAGCAGAAGCTGGAGTCCGACGCGGCGGAAGAGATGTATGTACCGTACATGCAGCCGGTGCTGCCGCTTACTTTCTTGACGGTGGCGCTGCGCACCGAGCAGGACCCGGCGGCGATGACCGCCTCCCTGCGCGGCGCGCTGCGCGACATAGACAAGAATCAGCCGCTGGTGAATGTGCGCACCATGGACCAATCCATTTCCAATTCGCTCGGCGAGCAGCGATTCCGCACGCTGTTGCTGGGGTTGCTGGCGGGTTTGGCGCTGACGCTGGCCGCGATCGGGGTTTACGGCGTGATGGCTTATACCGTGAACTTGCGCACGCAGGAAATCGGCATCCGCATGGCCCTCGGAGCGGAATGGCGCGACGTATTCTCGCTGATTATGGAGCGAGGATTCGCGCTCGTGGGCGCCGGAATTTTGATCGGAGCAGTGGCGTCGTGGCTGCTGTCGCGGTTGATTACGGAGTTCCTATTCGGCGTTCGTGCGGGAGATCCGCTGACGTTTTTCGGCGTCGCCGCGACGCTGCTGGTGGTGGCCTTTCTTGCCTGCTACGTGCCGGCGCGGCGGGCGGCGCGCGTCGATCCGATCGTCGCGCTGCGCTACGAATAGTGGCATCATCCCATCTCCGGCAGCGACACGTTTCTCGGCTCCAAACCGATTCTTGACTCGCGCAATCCAATAGAGTCTCAACGCCCATCTTTGAGTGCGATGATTAACGCGATTGAGCCCCGGCCTCGATGAACAAACTCCGCCATCATCCTCATCTCTACGAGATCAACACTTGGGCCTGGCTTGACGAGCTCTCGCTGCGCTTGAGCCGCCATGTCGATCTCTCGAACGTACCGGACCCTGAATGGGATCGCCTGGCGAAGCTGGGCTTCGACATTATTTGGCTGATGGGGGTATGGGAGCGCAGTCCGGAATCGCAGCGCGAGTTCTGCGGCGATGCGACAGCATTTGCCGGCTTTCAGCAGGCTTTGCCGGGCGCGACATTTGATGATGTTGTGGGCTCGCCTTATTCCATTCGCAACTATCAACCGGATGAACGCATGGGCGGATGGGCGGCGCTGGATGCCACGCGCGAGAAATTGCACGCACGCGGAATGCGGCTGTTGCTCGATTTTGTGCCGAATCATGTAGCCCTCGATCATCCCTGGACTGTAGAACATCCTGAATTTTTCATTCAGGGCTCGGCGGAAGATCTGGCGCGCGATCCTGCAGCTTTCTATCGCGTTTTGTCCAAAGACGGCGAACATATCATCGCGCGCGCCAAGGACCCTTATTTCCCGCCGTGGCGCGACGTGGCCCAGCTCAATCATTTTCATCCGGCACTGCGCCCGGCTCTGCTGCAACTGCTGACGGGTATCGCCAAACACTGCGATGGCTTCCGCTGCGATATGGCTATGCTGGTTCTCAACGATATCTTCGCGAAAACCTGGGGCGGTCTTCTCGCTGGGGCGCGCCCGCCGGAACGCGAATTCTGGCCCGATGTGCGCGCGACTCTGCCCGACGCGATTCTGATGGCCGAGGCTTACTGGGGCACCGAGGGCCGCTTGCTCGAGCTGGGCTTCGATTTCGTTTACGACAAGACCCTATACGATGCATTGCGCGCCGGAGATCGATCAAAAGTCCGCGGATGCATCGGCGCGGATCTCGGATACCAATCCCATCTTGCGCGATTCCTCGAAAATCACGACGAGGCTCGCAGCGCTGCGGTGTTCGGCGCAGGCCAATTGCGCGCCGCCGCGAGCCTGGTCGCGACGCTGCCGGGACTGCGCTTCTACCATCGGGGACAATTCGAAGGACGCCGGATTCAGTTACCCATCGCGCTGAGCCATGCGGCGGGCGAGCCTGTCGATCCGGCCCTCGAGGCTTTTTACATGGCGCTGCTGGACATTTCAAATGCGGAAGCGTTCCACTCGGGCGCGTGGCGTCAGCTGGATGCGGAAGACACTGGCGATGGGACGGCGCGGAATCTGCTGGTTTACGATTGGCAGACGGAGAAGAGCTGGAAGCTCGCGGTGGTGAACTTCGCAGATGCCGAGAGCCAGGGGCACATCCGCCTGGGAGACCGCATAGTTGCCGGACCTAATTACACCTTCACGGATCAGCTCAATGGCGCGGTTTATTCAAGAGCCGGGAATGACCTTCGCGATGGCGGGCTTTACGTGCGACGCGAGGCGTTCGAGGCGCATATCTTCGACATCACCCTCGCGAAATAGCGCAAAGCGATTCCTGCCTTCGAGCGTGCTCAGTTCACCTTCAGCGTAAGTTGGATGCTCTGTGACTGGCCGTTCAGCGTGCCGGTCAGCGTGATCGGGTAAGTTCCGGCCGGCGTCCTGCCATCCGGGCCCTTCGGCAGACTCTTGCAGCCAGCCACTCCGACCGCGAGGAAAATCATCGCAGCCATTGCGGGCAGCCAGCGGCGCCGATTCGTGCGCGCGAACACGACGAGCGCCAGGATCATCCCCAGCAGCGATGCGATCGGAATGGCGTAGCGCCATGGCCCGTTCGATGGACCCGTCTGGGCCACCGCCCGGCGGCGCCCAACTGCAGAACGTCACCACGGAGATGCCGGTATCAACTGCGCCTGAACCAGTCAAGGTGATGCTCGTCGGCTTCACCGTGCAGGTGATCGTTGGCGTGCTCGGCGTGCAGGTCAGATTGACAACGCCAGTAACACCTTCGCCAGGCGTCAACACGACCGGAAAGATCGCCGTGTCGCCGGGGCTGACATCAACGGTGGAGCTGCCATTCCCGCCGACGGAAAGCGTAAACGTCTGCGCCCCCTTCGTGGTCCCGCTCAGCGAAACCGTTTGCGGGCTGCCCGTGGCGTTGTCGCTTAGCGTCAATGTGCCGCTACTGGGCGACGTGCCGGTGGGCGTGAAGGTGACATTGACCGCGCACGTCTGACCAGGGGCCAGCAAGTCCACCGGGCAAGTCCCGCCGCTGACGGCGAAGGGGCCGCGTGGCGGTGATGCTAGAGAACTCGACGTTGGCGGTACTGCTGGTGCTGGTGTTCAACACCGTGACGGTCATGGGCGAGCTGGTCATATTCACCGGTGTCGCCGGGAAGGTCAAACTTGTTGGTGTGACCGACACGGTAATCGCCTGGCTCTGCGTCGTCCCGCGGAGCTGAACGCTTTGCGGGCTATTCCCAGCATTGTCCGCGATTGTCAGCGTGCCGCTGCTCGGCGAAGTGCCAGTCGGGGTGAAGGTAATGGCGATGGTGCAGCTTTGGCCCGCGGGCAGCGGCTCGCTGTCCGTCGAACACGTGCCACCAGTCACCGCGAACGGCGCCGAGGTCGAGATATTCGTGAACGAGACCGTGCCGCCGCCGGTGCTGGTGTTCTTCACCGTGACGCTCATGGGCGAACTGGCGGTATTGAGGGGCGTGGCCGGGAAAGTTAGAGTCGTCGGCGTGACTGAAACCGAAACCGTCTGCGTCGCCGTAGTTCCGCTCAAAGCCACGCTTTGCGGGCTGCCCGTAGCGTTGTCGGTGAGCGCGAATGAGCCGGAGCTAGGCGTCGTGGTTGTCGGCGTGAACGTCAGTTGATACGTGCACGAGGCCCCCGGGGCGAGGCCGGGCTGGCCGTTCACGCACGTCCCGCCGGAAATCGCAAATGGTGTGGCGCTGCCTGCGTTGGTGATCACCAGATTCGCGACGCTCGAGGTATTGTTCAGCACCGTGACCGCCATCGGGCTGCTGGTCGTGTTAATTGGCGTCGCCGGGAAAGTCACGCTCGCGGGCAGCGTGATGGTCAACGGATTCACGCCGGTTCCCGACAGACTGACGGATTGCACCGTATTCGGCCCGTTGGCATTGCTGGTCACGCTCAAAACGCCCTGGATGAATCCGGTGGCCGTGGGCGTAAACGTCACGCTGATGGTGCAAGTGCCCTGCGCGGCGATCGTTTCACCGCACGTGGTCGTGTCCGCGTAATTCGATGAAGCGGTGATGCTGGAAATATCGACGGTGCTCGAACCGGCATTGGTGATCGTCACCATCTGTGGCGGGCTCGTGGTATTGAGCGCCTGATTCCCGAACGCCAGCGTGCCCACCGACAAATCGAGCGGCGAACTATTGATGCTCCCGTTCGCGAGAAAAACGTTCGAATCGTAGATGTGATCGCCGGTGTCAGCAATGGCTAGCTTGATGTGATTGGTCACGCCCTGATTCACCGGCACGGTCACGGACAGCACAACCGTCAACCCATCCATTTCGGTGTTCAGCGGCGCAGTGCTCGGATACTGGATGTCGTTGTCTATAAAATACTGCGGGTTGCTAACGGGAATCGAGGGGTCCACGGAGTTTCCGTTGTTTATGGTGTTGACGGAAACCGGGACATTCGTGCCCGGCACCAGCGCGGCGTCCGACCCGTTGACGAAGAACGCAAAGACGTCATCGAAGGCGCCGACTTCTTCGGTGTATTCATCCGACGACCACACGTATTGGAAATTCAGCGGTGTCGCCGACGGGCACAAAATCGAATTCGAGAACCGCCGCGTCCGTGGTCGCCGCGGCATTCGGCCCCAGCAGCGTCTGCAAATCTGTATCGCCGGGCAGCCCGTTGTCCGCCGTGATGCCCGCGCTGCAATTCGGCCCGATGACATTGGAGACAGCGCCGTTGCTCAAAATCACGCCGCTGTCGAATCCGATGATGTTCTGCCCACCCGAAAACGTTCCAGCGGCCTGCGGCGCCCCGGTGTAGGTCACATTGCTGATGGTCACGCCGCTGCCGACCAGTTGCTGTGCCAGAGCCGCGGCGCTCAGATCGGTGTCGGTCAAATCGTCAGTGGTTAGCCCGGGAGTTCCCGCGCCGTAGCCGCTGAGAAACACGAACGAAGCGCCTCCCGGGCCATCGTGGGAAATCGTAATGGTCGCGTCGTTCGTGGAGCTGGCGTCGCAGACCGTCGTGGGAGTGAAAGTAAAATTGACCTGGCATGTTCCGCCAGCGGGAATCGGCGCGTTTGTGTCCACGCAAGTGTTCCCGTCGTCGGTATAAACGGCATTGGAGATGTCAATGCTGGCGATGGTGATCGGCGCGCCGCTGGTGTTGGTCAGCGTCACGCTGACGATGTTGCTCGCGGTGTTGACGATCTGTTTTTCGAATTCCACGAACGCTTGCGGTTCCGAAAGCGTCGGCGCGACGAAGGTATTGATGGTCTTGTCGGAATTTACGAAGCGGATCTGGTTGCTGTCGATGTCCGAGATGTAGATCTGTCCATTGGTTGGCGAAATGGCCACGCCCCACACAAACTCAAATGTCCCGCTGGTTGCCGGTCCGCCGTCTCCCCCATAAGCGTCCAGCCCGAAAATGTTGCCGGCCACGTCGCTGATGATGTGCGTGGTGGCGTTCACCTCGCGAATTTCGTTGGTAGTGGCATCGGAGATGTACAGATTTCCGCTGGAATCGAGCGCGATGTTCTCAACGTCATCAAGGGTCGTCGAGGTCGCCGCGACTCCGTTGGCAGTGAAGCCGAACTTGAAGTTGCCCGCATAGAGTGAAATCACGCCCGAGGAATTCACCACCCGCACCGTTGCCGTGTCGATGTCGCCGATGTAGATGTTTCCGTGCCGTGTCTGCGGCTATTCCGCGCGGCTGCTCCAGGATCGCCTGCGTCGCAGGACATCCATCGCCAACGAAATCGGTCGCGCCCGCGCAGATCGTCGTCGCGCCTCCGGCAACTGCGCTAATAATCTGAGTGCTTTTGTTGACTCTGCGCACTAGCGAATCGAATGAGTCGGCAATGAGCAAATTATCGGAGGGATCGACCGCTACTTCGTACGGGAATAACAGCGTCGCCTGCGTGGCCGGGCAGCCGTCTCCGAACGTGTCTGTGGCGCCCGAAGTGCAAATGGCCGTGGCGCCTCCCGCGACGGTGTGAATATTCCCGTCGGTGGTGATTTCGCGGATCACGTTGTTAGCCAAATCCGCGATGTACACGATTCCCGTCGAATCCACCGCTACGCCAAAAGGCTCGTCGAGTTCAGCGTCCACCGCCGGCCCGCCGTCGCCCGTATAGCCTGCTGTTTCCGTTCCCGCGATGATCGAAAGCGAGCCGCTGGTCGTGACCTTCAGCACTTCATTCAGAAATGGCGCGGCCACGTAGAGGTTTCCGGAAGAATCGAATGCCAGCCCAGCCGGCTCGTACATGAAAGGCTGCGAGGTGACCTGATGCGGCAATGGCCGCGCCGCATTTGCCTTGCGCAGCTGATCGAGCGGCGCGGTGACGTGCCTCGGCCGCGGCTTCACAATCTGCGCTTGCGCACACGTTGCCGACAACAATATGCCGATAAAGGCAAAACGCACGACTCGCATGGGCGACCGCTCCCGGCCGGATGCACACCCCGGACTGAGGAATTTCAGGGCTGCAATTCTCCGCCGTACCTATAGCTCGGTCAAGCACATTCTCCCGGAGCGAACGGGTGATTGCCACGGAATTGGCGCTGGAAATAAATTGTTGTCGCGTGATCGCGGGCCTCAAGTAGCGCCTGCGTCTCTGCCGGCATCCGACGACCCGAATCCCCCGCAAGAAAGATAACCGCGCGCGGACCAAGCTCCATCCACGGCCGCATGGTGATGGATGAACCGCGTTTCTAATTGCATTGCCTTCCGCGCTTCACTATCATGCGGCCTCTCTCGCCCATTCCATGGCCGATTCCACTTCGCCCGCACAATCCCGTCTCTCTTCCGGCGCCATGCGCCAAATCGGGTTTCTGCCACTCTTAGCGCTGTTTTACGGCTATACGGCTAGCGGGCCCTTCGGCTACGAAGAGATTTTCTCCGGCTCCGGACCCGGAATGGCGCTGGTCTTTCTCACCTTCGTGCCATTTTTCTGGAGCATTCCGATTTCATTCGCCTCGGCGGAGATGAACAGCATTTTGCCCGTGCAGGGCGGCTTCTATCGCTGGTCGCGCGCGGCGTTCGGAGATTTCTGGGGCTTTCAATGCGGCTGGTGGAACTGGACCGGCACGTTTCTTCTGAATTCACTCTACGGCGTGCTGTTCATGGATTACCTGGCGGATTACGTTCCCGGGCTTACCGGTTACACGAAATGGGCCGGAGCCGCGCTGGTCTTGATCATTCTAGCGGCGATGAATGCGCGCGGCATTCAAGTGGCGGGTTGGCTGGCGATTGCGCTGCAAGTGGCGATCTTCATTCCCGTGGCCTGGCTTTGCGCTGTCTCGCTGTTTCATTGGCACTTCAATCCGATTTTGCCGTTTGCGCCTCCGGGGAGGCCGTTTGGCAGCGTCTTCGGCAAAGGCTTGGCGCTGGCGATGTGGGATTACGCCGGATACGAACAGCTTTCAAGTTGCACGGCGGAGATGAAGGATCCACAGCGCACCTTCGTGCGCGTGCTGGCATGGAACACGCCGATGAACATTCTTACATACACGCTGCCGGCGACACTGGCGCTGGCTGTGCTCGGCAACTGGCAGGAATGGCAGACGGGGTACATCGTCACGGCTTCAAAATCAATCGGCGGGCCGTGGCTGGGCGTGGCGATGCTTGTGGCTTCGATAATTGGCGTGGCGTCGCTTTCGAATGGCACGATTCTTTACACCACGCGCATTCCCGCAGCGATGGCCGAAGATGGATACTTGCCCGCGTGGCTCGGCAAAATTCATCCCCGCTATGGCACGCCGGCGCGCGCGATCGGCGTCTCGACGATCATTTATTGCGTGCTGGCGAAATTTCCTGTGGTCGATCTGGTGAATATCTACATCTGGACGCGCATCGCCACATCAATGATGACGGTGCTGGCCGCCTGGCAATTGCGGCGCAAAATGCCGAATGCGCCGCGCCAATTCAAAATTCCGTGGGGAAAATTCGGCGTCTTCTGCGTGGTGATCCTGCCCGCCATTCTTTGCGCGGTGAAGGTCTATTACAGCGAGCCACTAGTTTTCCATTGGGCGCCGGTTTTGCTCGCGTTGGGCCCAATCGCGTACGTCGTCTTGCGCTACGGATTTAAGTTGAGGCCGGTAGCGCCGGCGTCCCTGCCGGCATCCGACGAAGAAAAATTGCGCTAGATGCACCGAACCGACCGCGGACCGCAAGGCAACGCTGCAATCGGAATCTCGCGCCGTGCTCCGCGTGCGCGGCTACCAATGGTGATACCGCGATCGTCGGATGCCGGCAGATACGCCGGCGCTACTTACACCTTCTCCGAAACCACCTTCGCCTGCGTAAACAGCAACAAATAATCCTGCCCGCCGGATTTCGAATCCGTCCCGGACATATTGAATCCGCCGAACGGATGCGCGCCTACCATTGCTCCGGTGCATTTGCGGTTCATGTAGAGATTGCCCACATGAAAATCTTCGGCAGCGCGTTCGATTTTCTTGGGATTTTTCGAATAGACCGCGCCGGTTAATCCGAATTCGCTGTCATTGGCCATGCGCAGCGCGTCGTCAAAATCTTTCGCTTTTGTCACCGCCAGCACGGGGCCGAAAATTTCCTCCTGAAAAATGCGCGCCTTCGGCGAGACATCAGCGATCACCGTCGGCTCGATAAAATATCCGTCGTTGCCGATCGCATTGCCGCCGGCCACCAGCCGGCCTTCTTTCTTCCCCGCTTCGATGTATCCCAGAATCGTCTTCATCGAGCCTTTATTGATTACCGGGCCCATGTAGTTGGCGGGATCCTCGGGCGAGCCGACTTTGATCTGCTTCACGCGCGGCACCAGTTTCTCGAGAAACTTGTCATAGACTTTTTCCGCCACGATGGCGCGCGAGCATGCCGAGCATTTCTGTCCCTGATAGCCGAATGCCGAAAGTGCCACACCTTCCACCGCGGAGTCCAGATCCGCCTCATCGTCCACAATGATGGCATCCTTGCCGCCCATCTCCAGCACTGTACGCTTGATCCACACTTGCCCCGGCTGTGCCTTCGCCGCCTGCTCAGCGATGCGCAAGCCCGCTTCCTTCGATCCGGTAAACGCGATATACCGCGTCTTCGGATTAGTCACCAGCGCTTCACCCGCCGTCGAGCCCGGCCCGGTGAAAAAGCTCACCACATCGCGCGGCACGCCGGCCTCATAAAGAATATCCACGAAAATGGCCGCAATCGTCGGCGAATCGCTCGAAGGCTTCACGATCGCCGTATTCCCGGTCACGATCGACGCTAACGTCATTCCGCCCATAATCGCCGCAGCAAAATTCCACGGCGGAATGACCACGCCCACGCCCAGCGGGATATATTTCAGATAATTTTTCTCGCCGCGCATCGGCGACAAAGGCTGGGGCCCGGCCAATCGCAGCGCCTCGCGCCCGTAGAATTCGCAGAAATCGATCAGCTCGGCCACATCGGCGTCGGCTTCCGGCCAGGTCTTGCCGATTTCAAACGTCAGCCAGGCCAGCAACTCAAATCGCCGCTTGCGCAGAATCTCCGCGGTGCGATACAGGCACGCCACGCGCTCCTCGGCCGGCACGCGCTTCCAGTGCTGGAAAGCCTTGTCCGCCGCCGCGACCGCCTGATTGGCCATCTCCACAGTGGCCTTCTGAAATATCGCCGATCACTTCGCTGGGCTTCGAGGGGTTGGTGGACTGCAGTTTCTCGGTGGTGAAAACCTTCTCGCCGCCAATAGTCAGCGGATACTCGCGCCCAAACTGTCCGCGCACGTAAGCCAGCGCGTCCTGCATGGCCGCGCGATTCTCAGCCTTGCTGAAATCAATGAACGGCTCATTCGTGAATTCCCCGCGCTGCACCGAAGTCGTCGCCGATGCGGTCATAATTCCTCCTCGAATCCCAATCCAATTCTATCGCACTCTGCGCGCCGTTGTAGGGGCGGGTCTTCAGCCCCGCCCGCCGTTCGATCCTGTTCTTCTTCGCCGTTGGCGTTGCCGTTGCCTTTGCCTTTTCTTCAGACCGTCATCCTGAGGACCGCCTCTGGCCGAAGAGCCTGCCCGAGTCCTTCGAAGGGATCTAAGAGTCAACGCACGACCGCGCGCGCCAGTCCTCTACCGGAACCCGCTCATCATCACCACGTCCGTCTTTCGTTCCCCGCGCGAAAACGCCAGCCTCTTCCCATCCGCCGACCACGACAAACGCAAACATTCTCTCGCCCGTAAATTTCGTCAATTGACTGCGCCGCGCCTCCGCTCACCGGCTGCAGCCAAATATTCGTGGCCCGGTCGCGCGTCAACATGTACGCGATGGCCTTGCCATCCGGCGTGAATACCGGCTGCGACATTCCATAGGGCGCTTCCAGCGCCTGCAGCACGGCGTTATTCCCTGCATTCTCCACCACCAACTTGCCGTGATACGTTCCGTTCTCGACGCTCTGCGAAAAATAAAACATCTTCGTGCCATCGCGCGAATACCCCACCTGCGCGAACGGCAATTCGATCTTCTCGGATGGCCCGCCGCCGACCGGCACGCGCCACCAGCGGTTGCCATCCACATACTCGGCGAACTTCGAATCCCCCGAGCACGTGCTCGCTTCGGCCATCTGCTCGTCAGCAAGTTTCACCGCATTCGAGCCATCCGCGCGGCTCGACCACAATTCCAAATTCCCGTTGCGCGTGGTGTCAAACAGCACGTGCTCGCCGTCGCTGCACACCTCTACGTTAATATGCGGGTCGTTGTCATCGCCAAACGCCGCGCGGTTTCCTCCGTCTGCGTCCATCACCGTCCATAAATCCCGGCCGTCTCTGGCCAGGATGCGATTCCCCGCCCACTGCAATACCAGGCCCATCGGCGTGCCCGAAGTAATCTGTTTGGCATCCGCCCCCTCCGCATTTCCCACCCATACGTCGCTGGTCAGCGTCCGCTGCAGCGCCACGAGCGAGTTACCGTCGCGCGTTACTTGCATGCAGCAGGTGTCGTAATTGGTCAAATCGTTGGTAAAGCGCCGCACTTCCCCGTTCGAGGCATCGACGAAAAAAATCTGGCCGTGTGCGTCATGCGGATCGACGGCCACCACCAGCAATCCATCCGCATCCGGCAGCCAATCGAGCGCGGCCGCCGTGAACGGGAACGCGTGGACGTCGCGCGCCTTGCCGTCCTTCACCGCGATCAGCGTCAATACCCAGCGGCTATCGCCGTTCACGCTCTGCGCGATGATGGTGGCAAGCCGCTTTCCATCCGGCGACCATGCCACTTTGGCCTGGCCGGGTGCGCGCGACTCGCGTTTCAGCACCGCATGCGCCCCCGAACCATCCGCGTTGGCGATCCAGATCTCATTCGCCGGCGGCAAATTCAAAATGCCGCGAACGAACGCGAATTGCGTGCCGTCGGGCGAAAACGACGGCGCGGAATCGATATCGCGAATCAGCTCTTTTGGTCTTCCTCCCAGCACCGGCATTTGATAGAGGTAGCGGAAATTCTGCGTCGATTTATCGGAGCGCACGAACATCACCGAATTGCCGTCCGGCGTGAAACTCACCGCCGCGAAAGTCACCTGGTCCGGCGGCAGAATCTGCACGTTGCTGGCGGTGGCCAGATTCTGCACCCACAGGCTCTCGTTGGCGCCGTCGCGCAGCACGAAAACGATGTACCGGCCGTCGGGCGAAAGCGATGCCTGGCCGGCGTTGCCCGTCGTCGTCACCTGCGTAATTTTCATATTCTGCAGGTTGAATCCGCGGTGCTGGTGGCTCCAGAAATACAGTCCGAGCGCAGTGGCAATAATCAGCGCCGCGGCGATGGCCACATAGATCCCGTTGCGGCGCGACGGATAATCGGCGGCCGCTGCCTTCGTGGTGCCGCTGGCTACAGGCACGCGCCCCGAATTCGTATCGCGGCGCAGGCGGCTCAAATCTGCGCGCAGGTCCGAAGCCGTCTGGTAGCGCATCTTGCGATCTTTTTCGAGCGCTTTATCAATGATGCGCTCGAGCTCTACGGGAATTCCCGAGTTCAATTTCGTCACCGGCTCCGGCGCGCGATTCAGGATCGCGTCGTGAATCACCGCCGTCGTCCCGCCGCTAAATGCCTGCCTGCCCGTGGCCATCTGGTAGAGCACCGCGCCAAAGCTGAACAAATCCGTGCGCGCATCGAGTTCCTCTCCGCGCGCCTGTTCCGGCGACATGTACGCCACCGTCCCCAGCGTCGTCCCCGGACTGGTCAGCAATTCCTCCGGCGTCTCGCGCGCAGCCTCCACCGAACGCGTAATCGAATCGCCGCTCGGCGCCCGCACCGCGCCCACCTTGGCCAATCCGAAATCGAGAATCTTGGCGTGATCTCGATTCGTCACAAAAATATTGGCAGGTTTGATGTCGCGATGAACGATGCCCTGCGCATGAGCGGCGTCGAGCGCGTCGGCGATCTCCACGGCCAGCTCAAGCAATTTTTCGAGCGGCAGCGCCTGCGCTTCAATGAGGTATTTGAGGGTGTGGCCTTCGAGAAATTCCATGGCGATGAAGTGCTCGCCATGGTCTTCGCCGATCTCGTGAATGGTGCAGATATTCGGATGATTCAGCGCCGAAGCCGCCTGCGCCTCGCGCTCAAACCGCGCCAGCGCCACAGCATCGCGCGCCACATCGGGCGGCAGGAATTTCAGCGCCACAGACCGCCGCAGCTTCGTATCCTCGGCCTTGTACACCACACCCATCCCGCCGCCGCCGATTTTCTCGATGATCCGGTAGTGGGAGATTTGCTGGATGACGCTGCGCTCCGTGCCAGCGACTATAGCCGCCCGCGGAAGAAACGGTCAATCCCGGCGCGTTGGAATCAGGGTCGCAGCAAAGCCAAAAACGCCGGCTGGCAGCCGGCGTTACGTGCGGTGCATCCGCTCTGATCCGTCGAATGCCGCAGTCAAACCAGGGGCCGAATCGCCCGAAACCGAAATCGCCGCTCATTCGCCTCCACACCAACTTCGCGAAACTCAGCGCGCTCCAATCGCGCGCCAAACTTCGCCGGATCCACCAGGTTCAGCACATCGCCAATGGTCCGATCTGGCCCCCCTGTGTCCCGATTAACTCGGGGTGTCGATCTTTGTTATCAGTAACTTACGGGTGAAGTTAATTATTTGGTGTCCCGATTAACTTTTTCTTCGCCTTTTGCCTTTCTGCGTCCTTTATTTTCAATAGCTTACGGGCGAATCGTCACGTTCCTGCCCGGATTGCTGTCCCGATTACCGTCCCTTAGTGATCGGTTGCTGGGTGGAGATAATTTACGCCTCGAAGAGGGAGGGTCTAAAGCACCCTCCCTTACAACGGCGCCACATCCGCGCAAACCCGAGTGCAAACCCCAGATTTTTTGATTATCGCGGCTTTCTGCCCCTCCCTACCCCTGTTGCGATTAGAGCGTAGGCCGGTCCTTTCTTTTGAGGGGCTTACGGCGATTTCTAATGTTTTTGAGTTGCGATTAGGATTCTATTTGCCGATGCCTCCTGGAGCTGGCCTTCTGGCCAGTTCCCCTTGCGATATTGACGCTAAAACTACGGGAGTTCAATGGTACGGAGGTACCAGACCGCGCCGAACTGAGCCCGTGGCATTAGTTTATCTCCGAGCCGCTCTCGTACTGGAATTCTGCAGCAGCAACGATATCAACAGTGCCAGTTCAGATTTGAAATGGCTCTGTTGACATCATAGGCGTTACAGAATTACAGCATGAGGACTGTTGATTTACGTATAGGCGAATGGGCAGAGTTGTGGCCGTTTTTACGCTGGCGGGAGGAGCAAGCCCCTCCCCTACGGCCGAAAACCCACAGCGCGCCGAGGATTTCGACAGAGCCATTTAAGGTTGTCTTCCAGCCTTCAGCCCGAAGTCCCAAGCCCCCAGAAAGCGGATACAATATCCAGCCACTCGCACCGGAGCAAACTATGATCGCACGCCACTGGCGAGGCTGGACCAAACCGCAAGACGCGGAAGCCTACGAGCGCCTATTAAAGGAAAAGGTCGCTACCAAGCCTCAGCGCAATCCAAGGTTACAAAGGCGGCTACATCCTACGCAACGATGCCGCGGAGGAATCCGAGTTCGTGGTGATCAATCTCTTCGATTCGCTAGAATCCGTAAAACGCTTCGCGGGCCCAAACTACGCCACGCCAGTCTTCGAGCCAGAGGCTAAGCGCCTGCTCAGCCGCTTCGAGAGCATGGCCGCGCACTACGAAGTTCGCGCCGCGACGTTAAAATAGTTCCTAGCGCGGGACCATGCAACTCAGAATCTGCAGCCTGCAAATCGTGTTGACCATTGTTCACCGTTTGAGCAACGCGGGTAAGAGCGGAGACTCATCGCGATTGTGGTAGGAGTGTCTGATGTGCGACTCCAAAGGTAGGAGCTCGAGATTAGGATAGTTAAGACGTAGGCGCGGGTGAATTCGGCAAAGTGTGTGAAACGCGCGGGTGGCGATAGCGATGAATTTTGGCGACAACGCGTTTGGTTACGAAGTAGCGGTGACGGCGTGGTTCGTGGTGCTAATTTACTACCTGTTTGTCACCGTAGTGGTGAAGCGAAAGGGACCGCGGCGTGTGGCGGTTACTCGCTATCAGGCGCCGGTGGACGTTTCGCCGGCGGTGGCGGCGTGGCTGCTTGAGTGTGGCAAAATGCCGCGCGCGGTGGCGGCAGCGCTGGTAAGCCTGGCAGCCAAAGGATGTGTGACCATTGAGCAATCCGAGGATTTGGTTTCGGTCACGCAAGTGCCCAGCGCGACCTACGAGAGCCTGTATCCGGAGGAAGACGCCTTCGGCCGCGTTTTATTCTCCAGCTACGATTGCTTCGATTTTGAGGATGAGAGCTCCCTGCATCTGAAGGATGCGATCTACGCCTTCCGCGCGGCGATGGTAGATACCGGATATGCGTCGGACAGCAACCTGCCGTTCGTGCCAGCGTGGGTCATTTCTGGCGGCGCGGTGTTTCTGGCATTAATCCTCGGGGACCATACTGGGGGGCGCGGGCGCGGAAAAGCGCTTGGGTACCTCCTGATGCTGATTGTGGGATCGCTGGCGCTTGCCATACGCACTTTGCCGGGCGCGCTCGAGAAAGTTGCCACGCGCATGCCGTGGAGCACTGCGCCGCGGCGGCCGTGGGACGGTGCTGACGCGCGTCCGTTCGGTCTTTTGTTACTGGCCTTTGGCGGGATTGGGGCGCTCGCTTTTCTGAGTTCGCCCCCGGCGGCGCTGATCGCCGCCGCGTTTGTGGTGTTGAACATCTTCTTCATGGGCGCAATACAGGTGCGTTCCTCGGCAGGGAGGGAAGTGTTGAGGCAATTGGCGGAGTATAAGGATTTTCTTGGAAAGGTAGAGGCGGACGCTATCAGCCGCACGAATGCCGCGGCCAAAGTGCCGGAAAAGTTTACCGAGCAGGAGGCTTATGCAATCGCGCTGCATGTGGATCTGGGTTGGGGAGAGCAGATGGTCGAGGCCATTGCGGACGCGGTCGAGGGCGCGGAATTTGCGCAGGAAAAAAGCAGAGGTGGGTGATATTGAAGGCCGCGCGTTTGCCGAACGGCCGCGGGAATTTGAAATTTGAGATACTAGACAAGACGAAGATAAAAGATGCACCGCAGAGACGCTGAGGGCGCGGAGTTAAGAAAGAATGTGAATGGGGTTTGTGACGGTGTTGCGCTTCGTCACGCCGACGGGGTGTACCGGAGGGCGGAGCAAGCCCCGCCGCTACGAACGACGGCGATGAACGGCAATCATGCTTGATCTCTGGGTGACCTAACGTCTTCAGTTGTGCCAACCGGCGCGTCGGTGGCTGTGCAATCGCAGAGCGATTGACCGTTGCCCGTACGAAATGCTGCTAGCGCAGGTCTTTCAGGATTTCCTTTGCGGCATTGTAGCCGCTGGCGCCTGTTAAGCCATTTCCCGGGTGGGTGCCGGAGCCGCACAAGTACAGGCCCTTGATTGGGGTGCGATATCGCGCGCTGCCTAGAAGCGGGCGCATGGTGAAAATCTGGTCGAGGCTCATTTCGCCGTGATACGGATGGCCGCCCGTCAGGCTGTAGGTTTCTTCGAGATCGGCGGGCGTGATCACGTGGCCACCCAGGATTAACTCCGGCAAATCGGGGGCGTATTTCGCCAGCGTGCTGACCACGTTGTCGCCGAATGCTTCGCGCTGGGCATTCCAATCGCCGTTGCGCAGCTTGAAGGGCGCGAATTGCACGTGAATGGACATCACGTGCTTGCCGCGCGGGGCCATCGAGGGATCTAGAATCGAGGGAATCGAAACTTCCAGATACGGCGCCGGGGAATATTCGCCGTACTTCGAGGCGTCGAAGGCGCGCTCGAGATAATCGATGTCCGGGCCGATGTGAATGCGGCCGCTGAGAGCGGCGCTGGCGTCGTTCATCGAGAGAGCGGCGGCGGTGGTTACGTCGCGCAGCGCCGTGAAATTCGGCAGGCGATCGAGCGCCAGGTTGATTTTCGCGACGGTGCCGTTGGCCCGGAAATTCTGCATCTTCACGACGAAGCCCGGGCGGCAAATGCACGGGATCGATCAGCTTCAGAAACGTGCGGCGCGGATCGGCGTTGGAAATTACCGTTGTCGCGGCGACTTCCTCGCCGCCGGCGAGAACCAGCCCGGCCGTCGCGCCGTCCTTGATGATGATTTGCTCGACGGCGGCGCCGGTGCGAATTTCGGCGCCGGCCTTCGTCGCGGCCGCGGCCATCGCCTGCGTCAGAGCGCCCATGCCGCCGCGCGGGAACGAAGACGCGCCTGCGGGATGCGGATCAGCCGCGGCGCGCAGCAAGAGCAACGCCGCGCTGCCGGCGGACCACGGTCCCATGGCCGCGCCGAAGATGCCGCGAGCGGCGACCACCGCGCGCAGCAGATCGGTCTCGAAAAATTCCGTGGCGAGATCGGCGACGGCCATGGGCCCCCAGCGCAGCAGGCGCATCATGTCTTTCTTGCCCAGGCCGCGAACATTGCGGCCGACCTTGAGCAGCTTCCATACTTCGTCGGTGGAGGGGTGGTCGATGTCGGGCGGCGCGAGCGTCAGCAACTGGCGCAGAATCGCGCCGTAGCGGGCGAGCGCGTCGGCGAATTCGATGTAGCTTCCGGCATCGCGATGCGAAATGCGCGAAAGCTGCGCCACCGAATCCGCGGGATTCGAGAACAGCAGCAAGCCGTGGCCATCCGGCGAGAGCGCGAACAACCGAATGTGCGGCTGAATCATGGAGAGGCCGTGCTGCTCGAGTTCCATGTCCGCCGCGATTTCAGAAAGCAGCGGGCCTTCGGCGCCGGCGAGCGTGGAGCATTTGAAGCCGGGATGAAATTCGTCGGTGATCGCAGCGCCGCCGACGACTTCGCGGCGCTCGACGACCAGCGGTTTGTGGCCGGCTTTGGCGAGATAGAACGCGGTGATGAGGCCGTTGTGGCCTCCGCCGAGAATGACGATGTCGCGTCCGGCGGCCACTTAACGCGCTACCTTGTCGCGAAGGATTTCAAGCGCGGCGAGGCGTCCGGGCGCGCCCATGATTCCGCCGCCGGGATGCGTCGCGGAGCCGCACATATAAAGGTTGCGCACCGGGGTGCGATAGCGCGCCCAGCCTGCCACCGGCCGCAGGAAGAAAAGCTGCTCGAGCGAAAGCTCGCCCTGGAAGATGTTGCCTTCGGTGAGCCCAATGCTGCGCTCGATATCGAGCGGCGTTTGCACCTGCCGGCCGATGATGATGTCTTTCAGATTCGGCGCGTATTCGGCGATGGTGTTCACCACGGCATCGCCAAACGCTTCCTTCTGATCGTCCCAGTTGAGGCCGGGCTTGAGTTTGTAGGGCGCGTACTGCACGAAGCACGACATCACGTGCTTCCCTGGCGGCGCGACCGATGGATCGGTGAGGCTGGGAATGACCATATCAATGTACGGCCGCTGGGAAAATTCGCCGTATTTGGCTTGATCGTAGGCGCGCTCCATATATTCGACGCTGGGCGAAATCGAAATCGCGCCGCGCAGATGGCGGCCGGGGCCGGGCAGGCATTTGAAATCCGGCAGCGCATCGAGCGCCAGATTTACTTTGCCGGAGGAGCCGCGATATTTGTAGCGGCGCACTTCTTCGACGAAATCTGGCGGCAATTCGCGCGGATCGATGAACTTGAGGAAAGTGAGATTGGGATCGACGCTGGAGGAGACGATTTTGGCGCGAATTTCTTCGCCGCGATCGAGGACTACGCCTTCGGCGCGGCCATCGCGCAGCAAAATCTTCGAGACGATGGCTTCGGTGCGGATTTCGACGCCGGCTTCGCGCGCGGCGTCAGCAATCGAATTGGAAATTGCGCCCGTGCCGCCGCGGCTGAAACCCCAGGAGCGGAAAGCGCCGTCGATTTCGCCCATGTAGTGATGCAGCAGAACGTACGCCGTGCCGGGCGAGCGCACGCCGAGGAACGTGCCGATAATTCCCGAAGCCGACATGGTGGCCTTGAGCACGTCGGTCTCGAACCACTGATCGAGAAAATCCGTGGCGCTCATGGTCATGAGCTGGACCAGGTTGTAGCGATCGTCGGGGCTGAGCGCGCGGAAACGCTGGCCGAGGAAATAGAGCTTCTTCAGATCGCGCGGATCGAGCGTGGTGGGATCAGGAGGCACCATCGCCAGAATCGGCTTCACGAAACGGCACATCTGCACCATTTCTTTGCCGAATTCTTCGTAGGCCTCCGCGTCCACTTTGGAATGGCGCGCGATTTCGCGGCGCGTTTTTCCGTGATCGTTCACGCGCCAGAGATAATCGCCGCTGGGCATGGGCGTAAACGTGCCGTCGAGCGGAAGAATTTCGAGCCCGTGGCGCGGAAGATCTAGGTCGCGAATGATTTCCGGCCGCAGCAGCGAAACGACGTAGGAGAAGACGGAAAATTTGAAGCCGGGAATGATTTCTTCGGTGACGGCTGCCCCGCCCAAGACGTGCCGCTTCTCGAGCACCAACACCTTGCGCCCGGCGCGCGCCAGGTAGGCGGCGTTGATCAGGCCGTTGTGGCCACCGCCGATTACGATTACGTCGTAAGAAGATGCCATGCGATCCGTGCGGATGCTTTCGAGGCCGGGCATCGCTCTGCAAAATTGCGGCAAGCCCGAGGCGCCGACATTCTACAGGTGCGGCGCTTTGGGGCACAAGAAGGAACGCGCAGAGCGAGTGACCTGAGGTCAGCAGTTAGCGCCGGCTCGCCCTGAGTTGCGAAGGGCGCGCTAGCGCGACTTTTGGCTTCGCTTGTTGCTAGAGGGGTATCGCGGAATTATAATTCGCGGGCCGAAAGGGAGCGAGATCACTTGCCTATTGGAACTGCTGTGCATGACCGAACATTCCGGCTTTGCGAAAGCCTGAATTACCGGGAATGGTCCGGGTATTACGCGGTTAGCGTCTATGAGATGCATCACGAGCATGAGTACAACGCTATCCGCAATGCTGCCGCGCTGATCGATGTCACTCCCCTTTTCAAATATCTGGTGACTGGGCGCGACGCCACGAAATTCGTCAATCGCGTGATTACTCGCGACATTAATAAGGTCACCGTCGGGCAAGTAATTTATTGCTGCTGGTGCGATGAAGAGGGCCACGTAATCGACGACGGGACAATTACCCGGCTGGAAGAGAACAAATACCGCTGGACTGCGGCCGATCCCAGCATGCGCTGGTTCAAGCAGAACGCGCTGGGCCTCGATGTGCACATCGAGGACATTTCGGACAAAGTGGCGGCGCTGGCGCTGCAAGGGCCCACTTCCGGGACGCTTGCTGCAGCGCGCCGCTGAAGCCAGCATCACCAATCTGAAATATTTCCGCTTCACACACGGCAAAATCGGCGGCGTGGAAGTGGATATTTCCCGCACCGGCTACACCGGCGATCTCGGCTACGAAATCTGGATTCCGTGGGATGAAGCAGGACGCGTTTGGGACGCGCTGATGGAAGCCGGCGGCGAATTCGATATTCATCCGGCAGGAATGCTGGCGCTGGACGTGGCGCGCATCGAAGCCGGCTTGATCCTGATCGAAGTGGATTATTTCAGCAGCAAGAAATCCTTGATCGCGGCGCAGAAATATTCTCCGTACGAAATTGGGCTGGGCCGGCTGGTGGACTTGAAGAAAGAGCATTTCATCGGGCGCGCGGCGCTGGAAGAGCAGAACAAACGCGGGGCGAAGCGTTTGCTGATGGGCCTGGACGTGAACTGGCCGGATATCGAGAGGCAATTCGAGTCAGCCGGGTTGGCGCCGCAAATACCCAGCACGGCTTCGCGCGTGGCTGTGCCGGTTTATCGCGGCGGATTGCAGGTGGGCAAAGCGACTTCTACAACCTGGTCGCCGACATTGAAGAAAATGATCGCGCTGGCTTCGCTCAATCGCGAACACGCGGCTGCGGGGACTGAGCTACACATCGAATTGACCGTTGAGGCCGTGCGGCAGAAGGTGCGGGCCACCGTGCGCGATTTGCCATTCTTCAATCCTCCGCGCAAGACGGCTACTCCTATTTCGTAGCATCGGGGTCGGTTCGGCTCGATCGCGGCGTGATCTCGAACTTGCTGACACCGTTCCGGCTGAAGACCGGACCCTACGGGGATCATGCGGCGGCTCGGGGCGGTTCGCTGCAACAAGAAAGGTGCAGATGATTTTTCGAAAATTTGGCGGGGCGCGCGGGTACTTGGCCGCCCCACCTGCTTTGCTCCTTCCCGCCAGTTCTCGTTTCCCTTCCCTTCTGCTCTCTTTTTTCGCGGCGATTTTTCTCGCCGGCTTGTGCCTTCCCGCTTGGGCCGGCGGCGAATCCGCGGCCGGAAAATGCCCGCCGCCCACGCGCAAGGACGACGTCGTCGATACTTTGCACGGCGTGAAAATTCCCGATCCCTATCGCTGGCTCGAGGACCAGAACAGCCCCGAGACCCGCGCCTGGATTGAAGCCGAAGATGCCTGCACCGCGGCGGTGCTCGATGCCGTGCCGGGCCGCGCGAAAATCAAGGCGCGCTTGAGCCAGCTGATGAAAGTGGACGAAGTCTCTCCGCCGATGGAGCGCAATGGTGTTCTCGTATTCGGGAAGCGGCGCGCCGATCAAGATCTGTCCGTTTTGTATGTCCGTCGCGAGGGCAAAGATGAAGTGCTGGTGGACCCGCATCCCTTGAGCGCAGATCATTCCACCAGCGTGAGCCTGGCCGATCTTTCGCAGGATGGCTCGCTGGCGGCATACGGCATTCGCCTGGGCGGCCAGGATGAAACGGAAATCCATTTCATCGACACGCGAACGCACAAGGAATTGCCGGACGTATTGCCGCGTGCGGTGTATGAATCGGTGGCGATTGAGCCTTCCAAACGCGGCGTTTATTACTCGGTGTTGCTGGCCACCAAGGGCGGGCGCGAATTCCATCATGTGCTGGGCGCGGCGGCGAGCGCGGATGAACTGACCTTCGAAGGGCCCGCCGTGGATACGGAACTCTCGGGAGCGCTGTCAGAAGACGGACATTATTTGCTGATCAGCGTTTCCTACGGATCGGGGAGCGTACGCCAGGATTTATATCTCAAGGATGTGCGCAGCGCCGCACCGGTGCGCCCGATTGCGACTAATACCGACGCGCTTTTCTCCGGGGATATTTCCAGCGGGCAGCTCTTCATCAATACGAATTGGAATGCGCCGCACTGGCACATCTTTCGCGTGGATCCGGAAAATCCGGCGCGCGATGCGTGGAAGGAAGTGGTGCCGGAAGCGGAGGATGCGATTGAGGGTTTCGGCGCCTTCGGCGGCAAGTTGTTCGTGCAATACAGCCACAATGCTTCTTCGCGGCTGAAATATTTCGACACAGATGGCAAACCCCTGGGCGATATAAAAGTGCCGTCGCTGGGCTCGATTGGCGGCGTGAGCGGCAGCTGGCATTCCAATGAACTGTTCTTTTCCTTCGAGTCGTTCAATTCGCCGCAGACGATTTATCGCTTCAATGTGAGGGACGCCAAAGCCGAGGTGTGGGCGCGGCCGGAGGTGCCGTTTGCCGGCGACGATTACACGGTGGAACAAGTTTGGTATCAATCCAAGGACGGCACGAAAGTCCCCATGTTTTTGTTCTACAAAAAGGGATTGGTGCGCGACGGCGCGCGGCCTACGTTGATTTATGCCTACGGAGGATTTGACATCAACGAGAGCCCCGCGTTCGTCGAGATCGCCGTGGCCTTGGCCGATCATGGCGGCATTTTTGCGGTGCCCGATCTTCGCGGTGGCGGCGAATTCGGCGAGGCCTGGCATAAGGCTGGGATGATGGAGAAGAAGCAGAATGTCTTTGACGATTTTTTTGCCGCCGCAGAATGGCTGATCGCCAATAAATATACCAGCCCCGCGAAATTGGCCATCGAAGGCGGCAGCAACGGCGGATTGCTGATGGGCGCTTCCATTACGCAGCGGCCCGATCTTTATGGCGCGGTGGTTTGCACCTATCCGCTCGAAGATATGCTGCGCTTTCAGATGTTCATGGACGGGCCGGAGTGGGTGGCGGAATATGGCTCGGCGGAAGACGAGACGCAGTTCAAATACTTGCTGAAGTATTCGCCGTATCAGAATGTAAAGGACGGGACGAAGTATCCGGCGGTGTTGTTCATCACCGGCGATGGCGATACGCGCGTGGCGCCTTTGCACGCACGGAAAATGGCGGCGCGGTTGCAAGCCGCGAACGCCTCGGATCGCCCGATTTTGCTGCTCTATGACACGAAGTCGGGCCATTCCGGCGGGCGGCCTTTGACTAAGGAAATCGAGGAGCGCACCGATATTTTGAGTTTTCTATTTTCGCAGTTGGGAGTTAGCGCGGAATAATCAGGTCCGGAAACGGCGAAATTTCGCGTCACTTTACGCGGAGATTGATTGTTGGCGTTTCAGTGATTCAAAAGCCCCACGCGCAACTTCGGCGCATGGGGCACCCAAAAACGGCGCATGGGAGACGAGATGATTCGACGCTTTGGATTCGTGATGGGCACGGGGATTTTGGTTGCGGCTTTTGCTGCTTTCGGCTGCGGCGCTGCTTGGGCGCAAGTCGCGCCAGGAACGATCCGCCTCGCCGTGGACGCATCTTCCGCGCCGCAAAAAATTCTGCACGTCAAGGAAACCATCCCGGTGAAGCCCGGGGCGCTGACTTTGTATTACCCGGAATGGATTCCCGGCGAGCATGCTCCCGACGGCCCGATCACCGATCTGGCGGGCCTGAAGTTCAGCGCACGCGGCAAAACGATTCCCTGGCGCCGCGATCTGGTGGAAATGTTTTCCTTCCATCTGGACGTGCCTCAGGGAACGGATTCCCTCGACGTGCAACTGGATTTTCTGCTGTCCGCGCCGGCCTCAGGATTTTCCGCGGGAGCTTCCGCCACGGCGCAGCTGGCCTTGATCAGCTGGAATCAGGTGCTGCTCTATCCGAAAGGCGCGACGATACGCGAAATTCCTTTCGAGGCCAGTTTGCGTTTGCCGGAAGGATGGAAATATGGCACCGCGCTGCCGGTCGCTGGCGAATCGGGCGGCGAGATTCATTTTCAGCGCGTGATGCTCAACGAGCTCGTGGATTCGCCGGTGATCACCGGCCATTTCTACCGCGCGTTCGATTTGACGCCGGGGCAAACTCCTTCGCATGAGATCGACGCCGCGGCCGACAGCGAAGCGGCTTTGAATATGCCGCCGGATTTGGAGCGGCATTTCAAGAATTTGATAGCGGAAGCGTACGCGCTATTCGGCTCGCGGCATTACCGCGATTATCATTTCTTGCTGACTTTGAGCGATGAAACCGCGCATTTCGGCCTCGAGCACCATGAATCGAGCGACGATCGCATTCCCGAACGCTCGCTGGTGGATGAAGTGCTGCGCATTGACGCTGCCGGTTTGCTGCCGCACGAATACACACATTCGTGGAACGGCAAATACCGCCGTCCGGAGGACTTGACGACCTCCGATTACCAGCAGCCGATGAAGGATGATTTGCTGTGGGTCTATGAAGGCTTGACGGAATATATCGGCAACGTTTTGACCGGGCGCAGCGGCCTGTATTCGCCGGAAGAATATCGCGAGCATCTGGCTGAGGACGCGACGGAATTCGAATACACGCCGGGACGCACCTGGCGCCCGCTGCAGGACACCGCCGACGCAGCGCAGCTTCTCTATTTCGCCGGCGCCAATTGGGAAAACTGGCGACGCAGCACCGACTATTACGGCGAAGGCGAACTGATCTGGTTGGAAGTGGACACGCGCATCCGCCAGTTGACCGACAATAAGAAATCGCTCGATGATTTCTGCAAGGCGTTCCACGGCGGACCCGGCGGCAAGCCGGAATTGAAGACCTATACATTTGAAGACGTTGTTGCCGGGCTGAATGCCGTGGTGGCCAATGATTGGGCGGGGCTTTTGAAGACACGCCTGGAGTCCACCGACGCGCACGCTCCGATGGGCGGAATCGAGAACGGCGGATGGAAGCTGATTTTCAGCGAAGGGCCGAACGAAATTCAGCTGGCAGCCAACGAGGCGACGCATCGTTCCGACTATCGCGCGTCGGCGGGATTGCTGGTGGGAGATGAAGGCACGATCGTGGATGTGATCCACGCCAGCGCGACGTACGATGCGGGCCTCGCGCCAGGGATGAAAATTCTCGCGGTGAATGGGCAGGCCTTTTCGCCCGATGTGTTTCACGAGGCAGTCGAGCGAGCCAAGAATTCACCGCGGGCTATCGAAGTGATGGCGGCCAACGGGACTTACGTGAAGACTTACTCGCTCGATTATCACGGCGGGCTGCGCTATCCGCACCTCGCGCGCGTCGAAGCCCAGCCGGATTATTTGAGCGACATCATCAAGCCGCAGGCGAAATAGCCGAGCTGGCACTCGCGATGGCTACCAAACGAACGCAAGAGCCGTGGATGCCGGCGGACGATTATGGCCGCGGCATGCCGGATTTCACCGTGAATCTGCTGGTGCGCGATGTGCCGCGCTCGGTGAAGTTCTATCGTGATGTTTTTGGCGCCACCGTGCATCATTCCGATCCCGATTTTGCAGCGCTGCGCGCCGGCCGCATCGACTTTATGGTCCATTGCGATCACACCTACGATCATCATCCCTGGTTTGCGGAGTTGAGCGGAGGAGCGCGGCGCGGCTTGGGCGCGGAATTGCGCCTCTTCCACATCGATCCCGACGAATTGGAGAAGCGGGCGAGAGCGCACGGCGCACGGATTTTGCAGCCTTGCCAGGACAAGCCGCATGGCTGGCGTGACGTGATTGTCGAAGATCCAGACGGCTATGCTTGGGCGGTGGGATTGCCGAAATAAGGCCGCTCACGGCCAGTGAAAACTGAGGGGGCATAATGTCTCGATGGATTCAAGCGGTGGGAACGGCTGCGCTCGTGATCGCGTCCGCTGGGGCGGCGTGGGGACAGAGCCAGAAGCGGCCAATTACCGTGGACGATTTGCTCGCGATGCATCGCGTCAGCGATCCACAGATGTCTCCGGACGGGAAGTATGTCGCGTACACCGTCGCTACGCCTGACCGCGAGGCCAATCATTCGGTCTCCAACATCTGGGTGGTGCCCACAGATGGCAGCGAGCCGCGGCAGCTTACACGCGCCGGAAGCGATCAGCGGCCGCGCTGGTCGCCGGACGGGACCAAGCTGGCGTTTCTCTCCTCGCGCGACGGAGCGACGCAGGTGTACTGGATCTCGCTGACCGGCGGCGAAGCCACGCGCATCACTTCCCTATCGGGTGGCGCGGACAATGAGTTGTGGTCCCCGGATGGCAAGACCCTCGCGTTCGTTTCGCGCGTCTATCCCGATTGCCCCGACGACGAATGCAACGCCAAGCGCGACGCCGAGAAGGACAAAAACAAAGTAAAGGCCCACGTCTATACGAAACTGCTCTACCGCCATTGGACTACCTGGTGGGATGGCAAGCGCAGCCATCTCTTCGTGGTCTCCGCCGAAGGTGGCAAGCCCCGCGATCTGACTCCCGGCGCGGAGTACGATGTCCCGCCGTTTTCGCTCAGCGCCCCCGAAGCCATCGGATTTTCGCCCGATAGCGCAGAGCTATCCTTCACCGCGAATACCGACAAGGACGAAGCCACCAGCACCAATGGCGACATTTTCACAGTGCCCGTAAGCGGCGCCACTGCCCCCAAACGAATCACCGACAATCCCGGCAACGACTGGGGCCCGGCTTATTCGCCTGACGGAAAATGGATCGCCTATCGCTCGCAGCAAACTCCAGGCTACGAGGCCGATCGCTGGCGCCTGATGATTTACGACCGCGCCAGTGGCAAGCACACGGAATTGACGACGCATTTCGACCGCAACGTGGACGGCTATACATGGACCGACGACAGCAAAGCAGTTTTGTTCCGCGCCGAAGATCAAGCGCAGATGCCGATCTATTCCGTCGCGATTGCGGCAGGCTCAGATCCGACGAAGCTGATCGCCGACGGCTTCAATATGGAATTTAGCCTGAGCCGCAAAGCCGCCTCCATCGCCTTCACGCGCACCGACTTGACGATGCCTCCGGAAATTTTCGTAGCGAATGCCGATGGCCACGATGTCCGCCAGCTAACACACCTCAATACAGCTCTGCTAGCGCAACTCGACATGTCCAAGGCCGAATCCTTCTGGTTCAAAGGCGCGGAACGAACAGATGTGAATGGGCTGGTGGTGCGCCCGCCAAATTTCGACGCAACGAAAAAATATCCGCTGCTATATCTCGTCCACGGCGGCCCGCAAGGCGCCTGGGACGACGAATGGGGCTATCGCTGGAATCCCGAAGTAATGGCCGCGCCGGGATACGTAGTAGTGATGGTCAATCCCAGAGGTTCCACCGGCTACGGCCAGAAATTCACCGCCGAAATCAGCAAGGACTGGGGCGGCAAAGTTTACACCGATTTGATGGACGGCCTCGATGCCGCCATCGCCAAATATCCATTCATCGATGGCTCTAAGGCCTGCACCGCTGGCGCCTCCTACGGCGGCTACATGATGGACTGGATGGCCACGCACACCGGCCGCTTCAAATGCATCATCAGCCACGCCGGGCCATACGATCCCCACGCCATGTACGCCACCGAGGAACTATGGTTTCAGGAATGGGAGTTCGGCGGAACGCCATGGGACAGCACCGAGCTCTACGACAAATGGTCGCCCGAACGAAATGCCGGCGCGCTGGGAAAATTCAAGACGCCCACGCTAGTGGTCGGCGGCGAGTTGGATTTCCGCGTGCCTTACACGCAGGACCTGGCGTTCTTCTCCGCGCTGCAACGCCAAGGCGTGCCGTCGAAGCTGGTGATATTTCCGGACGAAGGCCATTGGGTCCTGAAGCCGCAAAATAGCGCCTTCTGGTACAAGACCTTCCTCGATTGGCTGGCAACATATTTGAAATAGGCAGCAGACGGCGGCGGGCGGTGCCGCCATCTTTTCTGCAGCTTCACTCCACTTGCGCGGCGGCAGCGCGGCCCTCGAAGCGTATCTGCTGCACGGCGTCATTCTTCACCATCACTTCATCGGCCGGGGATTTGGTGTCCAGCGCAACCCAGCGGCAAGACACCTGCGCGACCGTTTTCCCGTCCTTCTCCACGTCCAGCTTGCCCGAGCTTTCATCGCCGCGAATATTGTAAGTGCCGGGATCAAGAGTCGTTGAGCCAATGCGCACCGACTTCGCGAATGTCAGCGTAGCGATGTCCGTGCGACCCCATGCCGGAGCGGCCATGGTCAACAACGCCAAAACGAACAATACGTCCACGTAGCGAATTCTCATTTGCCTGAATCCCTTCCAGTAGTCCCCGGGAAATTTGCAACGGGCGGGCGAGAGCACGGGGCCTTCCTTGACTGGGATGAGCGTAGCGTGGCAAACGATGCCAGGAAAATCGCTACCCGAGGCCGAGCAGGGCTTGATATTTCAGCAGGGTGTTCTCCACCATGCGATCGTCGGTAAAATCTTCAGCGATTGTGGCGCGAGCTGCTTCTCCGAAGCGCGCAGCTTCTTCCCGGTTGCGCAGCAGCCGTTTTACGCAGGTGGCGAATGCGTCCGCATCCGGCTTCGGAACCAGAAGTCCATTCTTTTCAGACGCCACCATTTCCGGCACGCCCCCGCTGGCCACGCCCACGACGGGCAACCCGTACGACATAGCCGCCAGCATCGAAGTGCCCAGCGGCTCGGCCAGCGACGGGAAAAGAAACACGTCCAGCGCGCGATACACGCTTTCGACGTGCTCCACAAAGCCGGCGAAAATCACCGATCGGCTGACGTTAAGTTCGTGCGCCAGCTTTTCCAGCGCCGGACGGCTCGGCCCATCGCCAGCCAGCAGCAAACGGCACGCCGGAAAGTCTTTCAGGATCGAGGGCAGCGCGCGAATCAGAGCCTCCTGGCCCTTTTCCGGTAAAAGGTAGCCGACGCAGCCCAGAAGCGTCTCTGTGGTGCGGATTTTCCAGTGATCGCGAGCCTCGAATCGTTCGCCCAATGTGATTTTGTCCGGCAGCTTCACCCCTTCGTAGATCACTTCCACTTGACTCGCCGCAATTCCCGAACGAATCACGCTATCGGCGATGAATTTCGAAACCGCGAAGATGCGCCGGGCAGCACGATAGCGCGCCAGCGCGAATGGTACACGGCTGAGCGGATTGGCAACGCGGCGCTGCGCGATCAGCACGGCGCTGCGGTGCGCGCGCGCCAGCCACGCCAGCGTAAGCGCGTGCGGATCGTGGGCGTGCACGATTTCGTAGCGGCGAACGCGCATAAGCTGCTTCAGCACACGCGAGCCGCCCCAGCGCACGCTATCGGGACGAATGGCGTGAACAACAAAGCCTTCGTCGAGGGCCCGGCTCGCGAGTTCGCCGTCGCGCAGAGCCAAAAGCTCGGCAGCGTCGCCGCGCGCTTTCAGTCCGCGCAGCGTGAGCAGCACCTGATTCTGTCCGCCACGCCAGTCGGGACGAGTATCGATGTGGATCGAGGTGATGGGCATCCGTTGAGGCCGAAATGTCGAAGCGCGGAGTTTAGCATCGGGTACGCTGCCCAAGCCAAAAAACACGTGCGTAGCGCCCGCAGCCGACCGGCAAGTACCTAGCTTCAAGTTCCGTAATTCCCACAGCTTGACGCGCTTAGCCGCCAGTGAGAATGTCCGCACTCTTCCGCTGCGCCGGAGGGCAGACGATGAAGCCACTGCGTCGAGCCGCTGTGTGGGTGTTCCTGTGCGTATCGTGGGCGCTACTAATCGCCAAAGTGGCGGGCGCCGATTCATTCACCATTTCCAGCAATCCGCCCGGCGCCACCGTCGAAATTGATGGCGTCGTAGTCGGCACTACGCCCTATGAAATGAAGGTCCCTGGCGGCTACTACCATCGCGTGCACTCGGTCTTTAGCGATCGACTGGAGCATCCCATGGTAGCACGCGTCTATAAGGACGGCTTCGCCGCCCAGGAATTCGTCCTAACGCAAGGCCCGTTTAAGTGGACCTCGGCTATGGGCCGCAACCAATCCACCTATTACTTGCTGAAAACAAAGCACGTGCAAATTGCGCTGCAGTCTTCGACGCTGCTGCGTAGCGGCAATGTCAAAACGCTCTCGGCGCCTGCCGCTCCTGATCGCCCCACGCCGCGCACGGAATTATCCGCCGAAGAAATCATGCGCCGCGCCATGCCCGCCGTGGTGCGCCTCGATGGCGAGCACACCCAGGGCAGTGGCTTCTTCCTCACCGACAACGGAGTCATCGTCACCAACCGCCACGTAACCGAAGGCGAAGCCAGCTTCTTCGTTGTCACCGCCAGCGGCTCGCGGCTGCTCGGCAGGGTGCTTTATTCGGACCCCAGTCTGGATTTGTCGCTGGTGAAAGTGGACGGCTCCGGCTATGCGCGTCTTCCGTTGGCTGATTTGGGCTCGGTCCACCCAGGAGCTACCGTGTACGCGATCGGAAACCCAGGCGGCGGATTGCCGGAATCGGTCACGCGCGGCATCGTCAGCGGCATCGGCCGCGTCGAAAAACACGAAGGCACCTGGATCCAGACAGATGCGGCGATCAATCCAGGAAATAGCGGCGGGCCGTTGGTGGATGCCAGCGGCGAAGTAGTCGGCATCGCGACGTTCAAGCGCGTTGGCCCCGATGGCTCCAGACTGGAAGGACTCAACTTCGCACTCAGCGCCCAGGATGTAATCAACGTGATGAACCGCGAAATTCCCGAAGCAGTAGTCGGAATCGCCGCCGATAACCGCCAGGCCGAAGGCAATGGCAGCGTAGCGATGCACTCCGAGCCCGAAGGCGCAGAGATTTATGTGGACGGCAAGTTCGTAGGCGACACGCCGTCAATCCTGCCGCTAGCGACAGGCACGCACAACATCGTAGTGAAAGCCGATGGCAAGAAACCCTGGGAACGCAACCTGGAAGTAATCCGCGACAGTCAAACCCAAATCCACGCGGTCCTCGAGCCCAAGACGTAGCAACATCGTCCGGCGCCCGCGCCCGTGAACCGGCCGTAGGGGCGTTCGCTTGCCTACTCTAAGCCGGCCGCGGCCTCCAAGAGTGTTTCGGCGACCGATTCGTTGCGGCGGCGAGGCGTTACGCAACAATTAAAAGCACGCGTTTTGTTGCGGACAAAAATGAGACGTGCCCTTTATTTTCAGTGAGTTACGGCTGATTTTGTGCGCAGCTGTTGCGATTAGAATGGCGACCTCAACGCAACAACCAACACTCGCGGATGCCATCTAACAACGTCCCGACCCAGGCGCGCAACCCTCCAATATCCTCTGCAAAATCCCAGGAATCTCAAAAACCGCCCGATTCGGCATCCCGGCCGTATTCCTCCTAAACCGCTCCAAGGTAGCAGGAACCAAAAGCTCTCGCACCGCGGGCTCAATCTGCTTGAAGCTGCGCACCACGAACCCGATTTCCTTCTCCCGAATCCAATCCGCGTTATAACGCTCCTGCGGCAAAGTCCAGGAATTGCACTCCGTAATCACCGGCAATTGCATAGCAACAGCCTCGCTCAAACTCCCAGGCCCGGGCTTGCCAATAAAGAAATCGGACAAATGCATGTAGTAAGGAATCTGTTTCGTGAATCCCTCAACGAAAAGCGGAATCCGCGTCCGCCGGCTGCGCAAAGACTGAGCCAGCTTCTCGTTGCGGCCGCAGATGGCGATCAGCTGCAATTCCAGCCCCGATTTGTCCAACGCATCCACGATGTCGGCGATCACATTCGATCCGTGGCCGCCAAAAAGAATGAGCCCGGTCGGAAGATGAGGCGTAAGACCCAGCGTTTCGCGGCCGTCAGCCACGCCAGTCAAAATCGGCTCGTAAAATCGTGGATGCAGAATCATGCCGGAAGCTCGATGCACTCGCGAGGGCGCATGGCCGGCCTCCAGCGCCTGCTCTACAGCTCGTTCCGTCCCGCAGATGAACTCCTGCTCCTGCTTCTCAATCCAGAATCGCGGCGGAAAATTGGCCAAATCCGTAAGAACGGTCACAAAGGGACGCTCGGGATAAACCTGCCGAAAGCTCTCACACAGTTCGCTATTAAAATGCGGCACAAACGAGACCACCATGTCCGGATCGGAGGCGCGCCAGCAATCGGCCAGCATACGCACGCAAGGTTTGTGATAAGCAGCGATAGCGAATTGCAACACGCGCATCAGCTGCACGCTGCCCAGCGTCCAGCCCGAGGCCAGCATCTTGTTATAAAAATCCTGAATCCGTATCCCCGTAAAGCGCCGCAAAATGTCCAGCCGGTCAAGCACCTCCTGCAAATTCATCAGATGAACGTCCCACGAAAGGTCTGCTGACTGGACCGCCATTTGGAGGGAGGTCGCCGCGCTGCGATGTCCCCCGCCTGCGTCGAAGAAAACAAACTCGATACGTCGCATGGACGCAGCGATTGTTGCAGGAGTGTTGCCGCACTCCCGTGTCTGCTCTGTTAAAAGATGGTTACAGATGTCCTATGAGTTATAAGTCTCGCGTTATCAAACTTTTGCGCGGGGTTCATCGCCATGTAACGCAAATTCGTTACAACTTTTTCATGCGCTGCGACCTGCATGTTCACTCGTACTTCTCGGGTCCTGCTCAGGACGCGATGATGGGCGCGATTTGCCGCGAATGCTACAGCCGCCCTGTGGAAATCTACGAAACTCTGAAGCGCCGCGGCATGAATTTAATCACCTTGACGGACCACGATTCGATCGAGGGTTGCGAACCACTGCGGCGCTATCCTGATTTTTTTGTCAGCGTCGAAGCCACCTGCCGCATGCCCAGCGGAACGCAGATTCACGTGGGCGTCTATGACATCACTGAGCGGCAGCACATCGAAATCCAGCGCCGCCGCGAAGATTTGATCTCCCTGCTGATGTATCTCACCGAGCAGAAATTATTTTTCGCCCTCAATCATGTTTTCTCGGCGCTGACCGGCCGGCGGGCCCGCGCGGATTTCGAATGGTTCGATGAGTATTTCCCGGCCATGGAGACGCTGAACGGATTGATGGCCGCGGAAAACAACCGCCAGGCCGTGCGGCTGGCGCGGCGCACGCGCAAGATCGCGCTCGCCGGCAGCGACGCGCACACGCTGGCGTCAGCCGGTTCGGCCTACACGGAAGTTTTGGAAGCGGCGACCAAAGATGAATTCCTGCTCGGATTGCGCCAGGGCTATTGCAAGCCGCGCGGGAAATCGGGTGGCTACTGGAAACTGACGCGCGATGTCCTGCTGATCGCCGCCGAAATGATGCGCGAGGCGCGCTGGAAAACGATTCTGGCGCCGCTGGGACTGCTCATCCCGGCTTATGTTTTCGGGAACAGCCTCGCGGAGATGTGGTTCGTCCGCCGCTGGGCCGCGGAGGTGATTCCGGGACGAAGGGATCGCCGGGCGTTGCCGGCCTGGGCCATGCAATCGGCGGTGGAGTGATGCAAATGACGGTCGCGCGCGCCGTTTGGCGGCAGATCGAATCGCGGGATCACCGGCTGATGCGCCGGGTGCACCGCTGGCGCGCCCCGAAATGGATTCGCGTCTGGATGATCGTAGCCACCCGCTGCGGCGATGGCTGGCTGTGGTATCTGCTGGGCGCCATCCTGCTGCTATTCGGCGGCTCGCAACGCTTCCTCGCAGTAGGTTCGGCCGCAACCGCGGTGGCCATCGGCATTGCGCTGTTCAAACTGCTGAAGCATACCAGCCATCGCGCGAGGCCCTGCCATCTCGAGCCGCATTGCTGGTGCGCCATTCTTCCGCCCGACCGCTTTTCATTTCCTTCAGGACATTCGATCACGGCGTTCGCGATCGCCGTCTGCATCGGTCTGTTTTATCCGCAGCTCCAGGATTTGTTGCTGCTCATAGCCACGTGTATCGCCGCATCGCGCATCATTCTAGGCATGCATTTCCTGAGCGATGTAGTGGCAGGATCGGTGCTCGGCGCCGCGCTCGGCTACGGCGCCTTCCGGGTATTCGCGTAGCGGCCGGTATCCTGCGCGCCGAACTGGCGAGAAAAATATCGCCACAACGTGACCGGTCGGAGACACTCTCTTCTCCTCCGAGGCTCAGGCCAGGTCGAAGCGATCAAGGTTCATCACCTTGTCCCACGCGGCCACGAAGTCCCTCACAAACTTCTCCTTCGAGTCCGCGCACGCATAGACTTCCGCAAGGGCCCGCAGCTGCGAGTGCGAGCCGAAAATCAGGTCCACACGCGTGCCCGTCCACTTGAACGCATTCGTCTTGCGGTCGCGTCCTTCGTACACGCCTTCCGCTCCGGCGGCCGGCTGCCATTGCGTGCCCAGATCCAGCAGGTTGATGAAGAAGTCGTTCGTCAACGTCTCCGGCCGCTTGGTGAGAACGCCGTGTGCGGACTTCCCCACATTTGCACCCAGCACGCGCAGACCTCCGACGAGCACGGTCATTTCCGGCGCCGTCAGCGTCAGCAACTGCGCCCGATCGACCAGGAACTCCTCCGCCGAAAGACGCCGGTTGCCGTTGCGATAGTTGCGGAAACCATCCGCGGCCGGCTCGAGGGGAGCAAACGACTCCACGTCGGTATGCTCTTGCGAGGCGTCCATGCGCCCTGGTGTAAACGGGACTTTAACGTCTTGGCCGCCGGCCTTGGCGGCCTTCTCGATCGCGGCACAGCCGCCAAGAACGATCAGGTCAGCAAGCGAAACTTTCTTCCCCTTCTTGCCGTTGGTCTGCGCGCTATTGAACTCCTTTTGGATCGCTTCGAGGGTCCGCAACACCTTGGCCAGCTCCGCTGGTTGGTTCACCGCCCAATCCTTTTGCGGCGCAAGCCGAATGCGCGCGCCGTTCGCTCCACCGCGCTTATCGGACCCGCGGAACGTCGATGCCGAAGCCCAAGCCGTTGAGACCAGCTGCGAAACGGAAAGCCCTGACGCCAGGATTTTCGCCTTCAGAGCGGCAATGTCCTTCTCCCCAATCAGCGGATGATCCACAGCGGGGATCGGGTCTTGCCACGGCAGCGTCTCCTTAGGGACGAGCGGGCCGAGATAACGCACGATCGGGCCCATATCGCGATGCGTGAGCTTGAACCACGCGCGGGCAAATGCGTCTGCGAACTGATCGGGATGCTCGTAAAAGCGCCGCGAAATCTTTTCGTAAGCCGGGTCCATCCGCAAAGAGAGGTCAGTGGTCAGCATGGATGGCGCGCGTCGCTTGGATGGATCGTGAGCATCCGGCACTTTGCCCGCGCCTGCGCCATTCTTGGGTTGCCACTGGTGCGCACCTGCCGGGCTCTTGGTCAGTTCCCATTCATAGCCGAACAGGTTGGCGAAGAAGTTGTTGCTCCACTTCGTAGGAGTTGTGGTCCAAATCACTTCCAGGCCGCTGCCGATGGTGTCACCGCCTTTGCCCGTGCCAAATTTGCACCTCCAGCCGAGGCCCTGCTCCTCGATACCCGCGGCTTCCGGCTCCGGGCCCACCGTCGCCACATCGCCCGCGCCGTGGGTCTTGCCGAACGTGTGACCGCCGGCAATGAGGGCCACCGTTTCTTCGTCGTTCATGGCCATACGGCGAAACGTTTCGCGAATGTCCTTAGCCGCTGCGATGGGATCCGGTTTACCATTCGGCCCTTCCGGATTCACGTAGATCAGACCCATTTGTACGGCCGCCAGCGGATTCTGAAGATCCCGCTCGCCGCTGTAGCGCTTGTCGTCCAGCCACTTGCCTTCCGAGCCCCAGAAGACGTCTTCTTGAGGCTCCCAAACATCCTTGCGCCCGCCGCCGAAACCGAACGTCTTGAAGCCCATCGACTCCAGCGCCACGTTGCCGGCGAGAATCATCAGATCGGCCCAGGAGATCTTCCGGCCGTATTTCTGCTTGACCGGCCAGAGCAGCCGTCGCGCCTTGTCGAGGTTGATGTTGTCCGGCCAACTATTCAGCGGCGCGAAACGCTGCTGCCCGGCCCCGGCGCCGCCGCGCCCGTCGCCGATACGGTATGTGCCGGCACTGTGCCACGCCATGCGAATGAACAGCGGCCCGTAGTGGCCAAAGTCAGCCGGCCACCAATCCTGGGAGTCCGTCATCAAGGCGTGAAGATCCTTGGTCACGGCATTCAGGTCGAGGCTTTGGAATTCCTTGGCGTAGTCGAAGTCCTCGCCCATGGGATTGGACAGATTGGATTGCTGATGGAGCACACGAAGGTCCAACTGGTTGGGCCACCAGTCACGGTTGGTGTGTGCGGGAGTTGCGCCCGCGAACGGGCACTTCGATTCGCTTGGCGCCGCGGAGGTCGTAAGTTCTTTTTCCATAAGTCCACCTTTCTTCAAAATTGTTAGATCAAAATCCGAACCTTAACGGGACGCGCGCCGCGGCGCGCACTTCGTGCACAGCCCGCGGAAAATGATTTCGTATTCGCGAACTACGCGCTTACCGATGGAGCGCGAAGCAGGCCTGGGCACGCGGTACCACTTCAAGTCCTCAACATTGCCGCAGCGGTCGCAGATGAAGTGGTGATGCCGCATGCCCGCCACATCGAATCGCGCGGCGCGGCCCTCGACCGCCACTTCCCGCACCAAGCCCGCCCGCACGAGGTCCCGGAGATTGTTGTAAGTGGTGGCCCGAGAAGAGCGCGGATCCACGCGATTCACAGCCTCGAAGATTTCCGCAGCCGTTGGATGCCCGTTGCATTCCATCAAGAATGCCATCACGGCGTACCGCTGCGGCGTACAGCGCAGCCCGCTATCGTCGAAGGACCGTTTAATCACCCCGGCGTCCATATCAAAATTAGACTATGTCTAATGTGAGATTTTGTCAAGATTGATGCTTTACTTGCTTTCAACAATGAGCAGATCATTTAGGTGAGTTATTTGCGTCCCACGCCCGCACCATCTTCCAGTGAAGTGCGGCTCGTTGCGGTGGAACTGAATTCTACCGGCGCACAGGCCGCATCGCGCATCATCCTCGGCATGCATTTCCTAAGCGATGTAGTAGCAGGATCGGTGCTCGGCGCCGCGTTAGGCTACGGTGCCTTCCGGTTATTCGCGTAGCGGCGTGGCTGGCGTGGTGCGCGTCCTTCAGCCCTTGTAAGCTCATCGTGCCCCGCCATGTCCGTCCGTCTCAACTGCCGGTTTGCCCGGTCAGAGAACAATCAGTGAGCAATGCTGAGGGCTCCTGGCTCATTGAACTTTGATCCCCGCGGCTTTGGCGATGCGCGCCGCGTTTTCACTCTCGCTCACCACAAAGCGAGCGAACTCAGGCTGTGTCATGCTCATGGGATCGCCGCCATGATTCGCAAGTTCGTCGCGCACATCCGGGGTAGCCATGGCGCGCGCGATATCCTTCGCTAGTTTGTCCACTACTCCGGCAGGAGTGCCCGCGGGCACCCATACTCCATACCAAATTGCGTAGTCGAAGCCAGCGACGCCAGTCTCCGCGATGGTCGGCACGTCCGGTAGCAGGGATGAGCGCTTCTTAGTGGTCACGCCTAGAGCACTGAGCCTGCCTGCACGGATATCGGCTAAGGCGAGCTGGATAGGCGCCATGACATAAGTCGCACGCCCTGCGACCGTGTCGGCAATCACATCAGTGATCGCGTCGCCGGGTCGCGGGGGCACGTGTACCGCCTCAATACCAGCCTGTAAACTGAATTTCACAAGCCCCAAGTGCGTGCCAGTGCCGATGCCCGTCGAGCCGAACTTCAGCCCATCTGGGTTTACTTTCGCTGCTGCAATAAGCTCGCGCACAGTGGTGATGCCGGACGACTTTCCTGCGACCAATACATAAGGCTGACTGGTCAGCGGAGCGACGGAGATGAAATCTTTCAACGGGTCATACGACAGGTTCTTCACGAGCACGGCGCTGTACGCCTGAGCGCTGGTGTTCACGAGCAACGTGTAACCGTCGGCCGGCGATTTCGCGACCAGGGCGGGGGCCGCTGTACTTCCCGCGCCGGGATGGTTCTCGACTGTCACGGGCTGACCCCACAGCTCAGATAGCTTTGGGCTAACGGCGCGGGCGATCACGTCGGGCCCACCGCCAGCCCCGAACGGCTCGATCATGCGCACCGGCCTAGATGGGTAGTCCCGCGCAAACGTCACGCCGTTCGTGATGGAAAGCTTGCCCATGATTCTCTGCCCGGCCCTGCCTTCTTGCACCGGCACCTGAATTGAAAATAATACGCCGTTGGTGCTAATCTCCGCCGAGCGGAAGTACCGCCCAAGATCCGGTAAAAAAAATACACCGTCTGAACGTGAAGTACGGAGGAAATGAAACCATGACGAAACAACGAATTGCTGTGCTGGCTGTGACCTTGTTTCTGGCAGTTGCGGGAATGGGGCAGACGCCGCCGGCGAAGCAGACGGCCGTTGAAAAAAAGAGTGGCGGCACGGCTCGCAGCCCACTGACGATGCCGGGCTCGGAGCAATGGATGGACGTTCCCGCGGCAGCGCTGGTCGGGACGCCGTCGGTCGAGATGGGCGGAACGCTGAAGATCGCAGTCCTACAGGGCGACCCCATGACGGCTGGGCGTTCCTACACGCTTCGTCTTTCCTGCACGGACGGGACAAAGATCGCGCCGCACTGGCATCCCACGACGGAAAATGTGACCGTGATTAAAGGCTCGTTCCTGCTGGGAATGGGCGCGAAATGGGATGACGCGGCGATGAAAGAAGTCCCCGTGGGTGGCTTCGCCTCCGCGCCACCGCAAATGCGGCACTATGCTCAGTGCAAGGGTGACAGCGTACTGCAGGTGAATGGAATTGCGCCTTTTGTGGTGAATTTCGTTGGGCCGGACGACCCGGGTCCTGAGAAGAAGATGAATTAGTTCTTCTCCGGGCGAGCCTGCTGAAACAGCCAGTCCGGTTGGCCGGAATATTTCGGCAGGAAAGTCATTAAGAGTCAGTGCTACTAGAAACTTAAATCATGCGGGTCCTCGTCGTCGGAGCTGGAATTATCGGGACAATTTACGGTTGGGCCCTTGCTGAGAGCGGGCATCACGTCGTGCATCTCGTGCGCTCCGGCAGAGCCGCAGCTTTGAGCAACGGGCTGGCGATCGATCTACTTGACAAACGCAAAGGGCGAAAACGGAGCTTCCGCGGGCTGTACAGACTAACGGCCGTGGAGGCGCTAATGCCTGGCGACAGTTTCGAATTGATTATCGTGCCCACAAAGCACTATGGACTGGCTCAAACTCTTGGGGAAATAGCGCCGAAGGCGGGCACCACTGACCTCTTGTTATTGACGCAGAACTGGCTCGGCACCGCAGAAATTGACGCTATTCTGCCGCGTTCGCGTTACACATACGGAGACGCGAAGGCCGGTGGCACCTTTTCTAGAGGCGGACTGGTTGCAACGCTCTCCGCGATTGACATTGGTTCGCCGGAAGGCAAACCTTCGGCACTCGCGGAAAAGACTGCGGGCTTATTTGCCTCAGCTGACATCAAAACGACCTTGCATGCGAACATGCTGCACTACCTGTGGATCCAGTATGCGATTACCGGCGGTCTGTGGGCTGCGCTCATTCATGCCGGCAGTATTGACTCGCTATTGAGCAATCACGATGCGGGTAACGCGGCGCTGATGGCTTCACGCGAGTGCTTGGAAGTGGTAAGGCGGCGCGGAGTAGACCTGTCGCAATATCCAGAAGCAGCGCCATTTCTGACAAATTCCGCGCTGCGCAAGCGGATCTATGGGTGGGTTATGGCCTGGATGTTTCGTCATGATGAGTATACGAAGCGATGCTCTGCGCATGCACTCGGCGATCCCACGGAGGTCAAGACTTTCTATGAGGATCTCATCGCGACGGGGCATGCTCTTGGCGTGTCGATGCCCGCGATGGAAAGCTACGCTGAGGCCATCAGGCAATTTGCGGTAACAGCGCACAAGAACGGGTAAACTAAAATTCCTGCGTTCTCAATTGCACTCTGCGTTGGCGTACATCACCGAACAGTCATAGCCCTGAAATCGGCCGGTTAGCGAATGGTTGGCAAACCGCGGAGGCTGCCTAGCCCGGCAAATGGCAGGATGCTTCGCCGCGCTTTTCCAAATACTGCTGGTGGTATTCTTCTGCGCGCCAGAAATCTTTCGCAGGGAGAATCTCAGTCACGATCGGCCGCTTGAATTTCCCGGACGCGGCCAGCTTGTCGCGCGAGGCCTTCGCGGCGGCTTCCTGCTCCGGCGAATGGTAAAAAATCGCCGAGCGGTATTGCGAGCCGACGTCGGGGCCCTGGCGGTTCATCGTCGTGGGATCGTGAATCGACCAGAATGTTGACAACAGTTGATCGTAAGAAATCTGCGCGGGATCGTATTCCACTTCCACGGCTTCGGCATGCCCGGTACCATCGGTGCAGACTTGCTTGTAGTTCGGATTCGAGGTGTGCCCGCCGGTGTAGCCGACCTGTGTTGAAGTAACGCCCTTCAGGCGCCGGAACTCCGCTTCCACGCCCCAGAAGCACCCCGCCGCGAATGTCGCCTTGGCCATTGCCTGTATCCCCCACGAATACCGGTTTAATAAATCGCTTGGTTATTTTGCCACAAGTCGCGTTGGCCCGTCGAGCGGGGCAAAGAATGACCTAGGCGGTGACTTCCGTCGAGAGAGGCAACAGGCACGGGCGACTTGATCAATGCGAGGTTTGCTGCGCCGGAGGCGCGATGCGCTGGAGATGTGCGGCCAACTCCTCGGGATGGAATCCAAACGGGCCGGCTTTGCTTTTGTAGGCGATGCGCCCGGATTGATCGACGAGATAAAGGCGATCGGGCCAGCCGGTATAGGCGCGCTCCGTGGAGTCCTGCGCGTCGTCAATCAATGCGGGAATCTTTATGCCCAGTTTCACGACGCACATCTTGGCGGCAGCATCGCGCTCGTCAAAAGTATGGGTGCTGGAAACGAGCACGCCATCTTTCAGATTGCTCGGCATTTGCCAGCCATCAGTGGGATGCGCCTCCTGGATGTAGACCACGTAGAACGCCACGCGATCGTTAAATTGCTCGTAGAGCTGATTGAGCGCGGGAACCTCCCGGCGAAAGGGCGGTCAAGTGTGGCTTCCGAAGATGAGAACGACGGGCTTCTGACCGCGAAACGACGACAGGCTCACCTCCGTGGAACGATCCGACGTCTTAAGCGCGAAATCGGGGGCCATATCGCCGGGCCGCAAAGCCCCACGGCGTGCTTGCAACCACAATGTTTCAAAGGGGAGAACTAAGAAGGCCAGCGGGGGCGTTTTCGCCATCACGTGGTTGAAGACGATCGGCGGCTGGCACATTACGGCGAAAAGAGCCGCCGAGAGCACCAACCACACCGCTAGCGCCGCGGCGACTACGCCGATGGACCTGCGGACCCAGATGCGCGCAGCTCTCTCTGCCATAAAGGATTACAGCAATAATACCGGAGGCGAGCTGGCCGCGCACCAATCTTGCGCGTGAAAACCGGGAGGGTCTGAAGCACTCTCCCCTTCTAAAAGCAAAGGCCCGGCGAGATTGCCGCCGGGCCCTTGTGTACGCGTTTGTTCGCAAGCGTTAGGGGATGTAATAGCGGAACGAGGTTTCAACAACGTTGTCCACGGCCTTGGGCGAGAGCCCGATCGTGGCGCCGTTGTTGGTGCCGGACCAGCCGGCGCGGGTGAGGTAAGAGTACTGAATACCCCAGCGCAGACCGCCATGCGAACCCTGGTAAATCTTGTGCCAGAAGCCCAGGGTACCTTCCATGATCAGACGCGTGTCGCCGGCGCAACTGCCGCCGCTGGATGGCGTTAGGTCATTCGAAGGCGCGGCCGAGACGCTGCAACCGGAGTTGTTAGCGAAGACAGAGCCGTAGCCTCCGATCTGGTTCATCTTGATCGATGTTGTGACCGTGGCTGGGATAGCCGTAGAGGTGGAAGTCGCCGGAATTGCCGGGGTTTTGGTGACGCTGATGCTGTCGTAGTCCCCGTACCCTGCACGCCAGGCATACTCACCACCGAAATACGCGTAGACGTCGAACATCTTGGTGACGTGCCATTCGAGTGAGGCTAAGCCATGGCCCGTTCGGATGAGGGCCGTGGTGCCATCGCCGCGGAAGGTGATATCCGGCAGTTGTGCCGAGCCATAGCGCCCGATGCCATCGCCGCCGACAATCTTTAGGCCGAAGTCGACCGTGTGGAAGATGGGAACGAGCAAGCTGGCGCCGAGGCCGCCGCCGGTGCGGGTGTCGTTGAAAGCACCTGCAGCGCTAACCGCGGGCAGACCCGTGACTGAGCAAGTAATCGTCGTTGGTGTTGATGGGGGTGCGGTGTCGTTCGCATTGGTTCCCGCGACGCCGCAAGGATAAACGCGGTTGCGGAAGATGCTGACGATGCCGAACACTTCGTAGTGACCCCAGCCGGGATCCAACGCCGCTTTGAAGATGAAATCAGGCGCCTTGTTGATGGAGTAGCCGGTGGTGTCAATGAAGTTGAAGAGACCGCCGCCGGCGCCCGGAGCATCCACGAACAAATTGCTGGTTGTGGCCACGGTCGCGGTGCCAACTGTGGTGGTCGTGACCGTCGAGAATCCGCGGCCGCCGATGGTGGCCTGGGGGCCCTCAATGGAAACGCCGAGTGCGAACTTGTCGCCGAAGTTCTGGACGGCGCGCAGGCCGTACTGCCGGGCCCACGTAAAGCCCACATTATATTGAGGATCGATGGTCAATGGAATCCACTCGGCGCGGTTGTCGATTCCTTTGCGGTCCATGGTGGCCAAACTCCACATTTGCCCGCCGGTGACGCTGAAGCCGCTGTCCGTCTTGGCCTGGCCCCACAGTTGCCGCTGGCGCAGAACGTAGCTGTTGCTCTGGCGGTTGTTGGAAGTTACGCCGGTGCCGAGCCAGTCAGCTTCGTAGTAGCCCGTTAGCTTGGCCATGCCGGTTTTACCCTCTGCGAGCAGGGAGATACGGCTCTGACGACCCGTGAAATTGTTCTCACTGACCTGGCTCAGAGCATTGCCGGGATACGGAATGCTGTTGAACGGAGTGTTGATATCCGAGCTGGTGGAGTGGGTGCGGGAGACCGATTCGGCAGCCAGAAACCCGCCAGGCGTGAGAGTGATGCCCTTGAAGCGGATCGCTGCAGGACCTTCCTCGTCCTTGCCCATTTGGCCTTCGGGGCTGCCCGTGGCGGCGAGCGCGGCATTGGGAGCCGGCGCTGCACCTGATGCAAGCGTCGCTGTGCCAGCTGCAGCCGTGGCGGCGGAAGCAGTGCCGGCGCCGGCCGTGCCGGTCGCAACATTAGCGTTAGCACCTGGGCCGCTCAGTCGCGACTCGAGATCCTGAATCTTCTGCTCTTCGCGGGCCAGCGCGGCGCGCTGTTCCTCGAGTTGGTCAGACTGAGCCTTCAAGAGATCGCGCATTTGCTGCAGTTCGGTCTCGACGGCGGGGCTGGACTCGGTTGACTTGGTCGAGTCGGCCGTTTTCGTCGTATCCGCCGTCTTGGTTGAAGGCGCGGATTTGTCCGACGAGGCGGTCTTTGCCGGGCCCGTATTGTCCGGCTTGCCGTCGTCTCCAGCCCAGGCCGGGCCAGCGGCCAGACCCAGGGCCAGTAACCACGTTACGAACACTCGCATGTAATTCCTCCTTAAAAATTCGAATTCGAACTGATGGAGACTGTTCCGACGCAAGACGCCGCGCGCACAAGCTGCGGAACTTCGCTGTCTTGGAAAAGCCGAAAAAAACCACCCCGTAAAGCCTTCAAAAAAATCACAGGATTCCGCTGCCCGCCGCGCCGTAGATAGGCCGCGAATATGCAAGAGAGTTCCGGCGACTACTGCAACCACCCCCAGCTTCGGACCTACACCCGCGGACACGGAAAGCTAGCGGTGAGGGGTGAAAGCAAGGTTAGTAGATTGTTAAAACTGTGTTAAAGCCCTAAGTGTCGTGTTTTGAGACATCGAGCCGAGTGACGTTCGAAAGCGGGCTCCGAATCGGTTGCTGGCTACAATTAATGGTGGCCATTTTTACGTACCCTAAATCCTTTGTTTTGCATCTCAAGAACTGGGGTGGGGACCGCTAAATTCAAAACTAATCCAGGAGGAATAATGCGATTGCGATTGGGTGTCTTGGTTATCGGGCTGGCTGCGTTCGCGGCGACGGCCAACGCCCAGAGCTATAGTTACGGGCAATATTACAAATGGGAGATCACGCCATTCATCGGGTACGAGGCCGGCGGATCGTATCCCGTGACGAATTCCTCAGCCGTGGATAAGGCGAGAGCAAATAACTCGATGAGTTTCGGTACTTTCATAGACCGCTCGTTTACCGAGAATTTCCAATTCGAATTCATGTGGAACCGCAATATGACGCAGATCGCGGAACATGATGTGATCTCGAGCCAGTACATAAACGCTTACAACTCGATCATCGATCAGTTCCATTTCGGAGTGCTGTACATGTTCCGAAGCCCGGACAAGAAGCTGCGGCCGTACGCGGCGGCGGGACTGGGCTTGACGCACTTCGAAAACAGCGGGGAGAACGCGAATTTCAACGCGTTTTCGTACGGCGTGGGCGGCGGCGTGAAATACTACCTGACCAATCACATTGGATTCCGCGGTGATGCACGGTTCGTGCCGACTTACGAGAACAGCGCGCCGACGGAATTCTGCGACGCGTTTGGGGATTGCTTCACGGCCAACCAGCGGAATTTTTTGAATCGCGGGAATTTTACGGCGGGGTTGATTGTGAGGTTTTAGCGCGTCTGATAAATAGTTCAGGTGCGATTTACGCGGAGGCGAGTGGGCGAGCTTGCGGCTGTTGTTACGCTGGCGGGCGGAGCAAGCCCCCCCTTCGGCCGAAAAGCGAAGGCATCCAGAGGATTCCATCAGAGCCAGAACATTTCATCAGAGCTAGAATAATTGATCGCAAAACTAAGCGGCCGCGCGTGTATTTGCGGCCGCTTCAACTTCTCCTACGCGGACTTGGCGATGATTTCCTTTACGGCGCGATAGGCTTGATCGATCGCGGCGTTGGTGTAGGCGTAGGCTTCGGCGTCGGAATTGGCTATATGGATTCTGCCGAAGGCCTGGCGGCCGATTACGCAGGGTTGTTGGTCGGGAGCGAAATCGGGATCGTAGAGGGAATTATATTCGTAGGCGTAGCCGTGCGGCCAGCGGTTGACGGTGATGGCCTGGATGTCGCGAGCGGGGTCGAATCCGCCGGCGGAGAGCATGCGGCCGAGTTGATCGCGGAGATTCCGTTCGAAGGTTTCAAATTGGGTGCGAAAGAGAATGGCGCGGCCGGCTCGCTGCTGTTCGCGCGCCGGTAGACCCGGCTTGCAGGGCGTGTACTCGAGGTGAAGGATGCACGGCTCTTCCGGATGCCCGGGGTATTGATAGCCGCCCATGCTGACGGGGAAATCGAGCGATACCTCGTTGTAGAACGAGCCAGGACACTGCGCGTTTTGCAGACGGAGCTTATCGAAAGAACTCCAGTTGCGAATCAGGACATTGGTATATACCAGCGGGACTTTTACGCCGTAGGCGAGACCTTCCTTTTGTTTGTCGGGCAATTCCGGGCACAGATATGGAATCACTGCATTCCAACATGCCAGGACGCATGCGGGAGCGCGGACGGAGCGCACTTTTCCGTAGCGCACGTAGGCGACTTCAACTTCTTTGGCGGCGCCCGGATCGCCGACATGCTTTACGCGAATCGCGGTGGAGCTTAGGCGGATACGAATCGGCGATGCGGCGGCATCGAGTTTGGCGTAATTCATGCGCGCCAGAACGATGTCTTCCATGGAGTGCCCGGGAGCGGAGCCGGGAATCAGAGCGCGCACCAGCAAACGGGCGAGTGAGGCGTCGCCATCGGGAAAGTGAAAGATATAGGGCGCGCCGACATCCTGGAGCGTGACTTCATAACCGAGGCCGGGGCCCGGCGGGCCGGAGAGATCCATGGCATCGAATCCGGGAGCGCCGAGAAAGGCCACATCGCCGGCCGGCACGGCATCAATGCCGACACCGTAGAGTCCGTAGGTGGAAACTTGAAAATAGGGAATGACATCGGGATGAACCTTGGCGTCGTGCAGCAGGAAGTCTTTGTAGCTGGTGCGCGCGAGGTGGATTTTCTTTTGCTCGCGATTCATTGCCGAGAGATAGTCAACTTTTTCGGTATAGAGGCGCGCGATGTCTTTTTGGGCTTCGGGGGAGAGCGGAGTCTTGGCTAGAAATTCCGGCCAAGTGGGCTTTCCTACGCCGACTGCCAGATGATCGGTGCCGAAAACTTCCTTGGAAAAGAAGATACCGTGGCTCAGGCCGCGGGATTCGAAGAATTTCTGATCGAAATATTTGTAGAAGCGATCGGTCTCGACGCCGAGTTCGCGCAGGAGGCCCATGGCTTCTGCGCTGTAATGCCTGGGGCCGGCGATGGATTGCGCGCCGCCGTAGCCGATTAGTAGACGATCGCCGGATTTGAACTCGTTGCGCTTTTCGTGGCCGCCGAAATCGTCGTGATTTTCAATAATCAGGATGCGAGCGTTGTTGCCCGCGTGTTTTCGGTAGAAATACGCCGCGGCGAGGCCACTCAGGCCGCCGCCTACGATGATCAGGTCATAATTCTCGTTATCGGGAGTGGGCGCGGCGAAATCTTCGCCATCGCGAAGGGCGTGGGCGGTTTCCCATGAGCCGTCGTGGCTGCCGCGCATGCCCGTGAGGGCGGGCGGGTAGTAGTTGGGATCTTTCTCGGGATCTAGAGGAGATTGCGGAAGGCCGAAAACATCCAACCAGTGGGACTTAGAGTGAACCAGAGAACTCCCGACAGCAACACTGAAGCCATTTAGGAAATCGCGGCGCGTGATCTCGCGAGCCATGCCGAGTTCGAGATCGCGTTTCTTGCCATCCACCGATACCCCCTTGGTTTTTTCCCAAAGCTCGAATGCGCTCAGGGCACTGAGTTGCTGCTGGCCCGGTTATTTTCGCTTGCAGGGGCGGATAAAGCAAACGGCTGGAGACAGCAATTGAGGCGAAGCTCCGCGCGTGCTGGGGATTGTTGTCGAAATTATTTTCGTCAGATGCCGGAGGGGACGCCCTTCGCGAACTCAGAGACGAGCCGGCGCTACTTGGAGTTTGGAAACCGGCGTTTGGGGGTCAATTTTGTTTTCGCGAAATCTCTGATAAAGTGCCCGCAGAGCTAACCCTCGGACGAGCAGTTCAGCGGAGACGGCGATGGGAACGTTCGATCTGCGCCCGCTTTCCCTCGGTGAGATTCTGGACCGCACGTTTACGCTCTATCGCGGCTACTTCGCGTTGTTTCTGGGGATTTCCGCGATTCCGCACATTCTGGTGCTGGCGCTGAATCTTTCGCAACTTCTGGTTGTGTCTCCCATGATGCACCCGCTGGGTAGGGTGTCATCGGGGGGTACCGCACCGGGAGATTTGATTGGAACGCTTGCCCTTACGGGACTGCTGAGTTTGGTCAGCTTGGTGGTCACGCTGCTGGCGCTGCTGCTATCGCAGGGCGCGACGGTGCTGGCGGTGTCCGAAATTTATCTTGGGCGCCAGATTACGATTATGGATTCGTTCCGGCGAATCCGGGGCGACCTGGGAACTCTTCTCGGCGTGCTCATTCTGACTTTTTTGGCGGTCATGGCAGGTTTCATTTTCCTGATCATTCCTGCAATCTACATCGGCTGTCGCCTGATGGTGAGCGCCCCGGCTGCGGTGATCGAAAATATAGGCCCGCGCGACGCGCTGGAGAGAAGCTGGACACTTGTGACGGACAATGTTGGCCGCGCGTTTTTGATCCTGCTGCTGTCGTGGGCGCTGACGATCGCTGCCAGCTTGATTCTGGCCTGGCCTTTTCAAATGTTGGCGATCTTTTCGAAGGACAATCCTTCGATGATGCTGGTGTGGACGGGACTGGCTCAAACCGGCGCGGTGATAGCGGGAGTGCTGGTGACACCGATCACGACGATTGCGTCTTCGGTGTTTTATTACGATCTGCGCATCAAGAAGGAAGCCTTCGATCTGCAAGTGCTGGTCAACGCCCTGGGAGCTCCGGTTATCGGCGCGAGCGTGCCCACCGTGCTGGGTTGATGGGGGCCGTCGCGACGCTGCGCACATCCGCTCCATGATCCGGACGCAAATTAAATTTCTAATGGCCGCGACATTCGCCGCCGCATTGTTTTTTGCGGCGCCGATGCGTGCGCGCGGCGATAGTTCTTCGCCGAAAGATTCTGCGGCTCTGACGGCGGCGGAATTCGGCGCGCAAATGCAGCGGCTGGAGAGCGAGTTAAAGGCCAAGCATCCTTCACCCGGCGAGCTGGCCGCGATTCGGGCGGGAATTCCGAAGGCGTGGGAAGTTGAAACTTCCGAGGGACGTTACTCGATATCCAGCGCGCCACTAACAGCGATTCTGCGGCAGGCAGAGAAGGACAGCACAGAGCGTGCCGACAAATTGGACAATGCGCGCGCGTGGCTCGCTGATATCCGCGAGCAAGTCGAGGGCTACGATGCCGGCGCGAGCGCGGACGATGCCACGGCGCGAGGCAAACTCAGCGAGATTCTGCGACAGCGCGAGTTCGCGGGAGTGGGACCGCCTGGCGTCCAAGACCGGCTGCGCAAAATGATTAACCGATGGCTGGTGCGTTTCTTTACCTGGCTTTTTGGGGGGCTAAATCGCCATCCGGTGGCAACCAAGGTATTTTTCTGGCTGCTGGTGGGCGCGTGCGTTGCCTGGCTGGCTTTCATGCTGTTTCGATTCTGGTCGCGCGGTGCAAAGCTGGAAACGATGCAGAAAATCGAGGCGACGAAGTTTGATCGGCCGTGGCAGGAATGGATTCGCGCGGCGCGGGAGGCCGCGGCGCGAGGAGATTTCCGCGAGGCCATTCATTCGACTTACTGGGCGGCGATTGTGAGACTGCAATCCGGCGGCGCATTGACGCCTGATGAGTCGCGAACGCCGCGGGAATCGCTGCGCTTGCTCGATGATGCCGCGGCGAGCGGGGTGTATGCGACGGTGCGACAGCGCGAATCGCTTTCGCGGCTGACGGCATCGCTGGAGCGCGTGTGGTACGGGCAGCGGGCTGCTGCCGCTGCTGATTTTGAGGAATCTCTGCGGCAAGCCGAGGAGCTGGGATGCCGGGTTTCCTAGCGTCGTCGGATCGCAAGCTGCTCGCCGGAGCGGGCGCGGTGATGCTGGTGCTGATGGTGCTGATTTCGTACGCTTCGCCGCAGACGGCGCAACGGGGCTCGACAACGCCTTCGACGTATGCCACAGATTCCGGCGGGGCGCTGGCCGCGTTTCGGTTGCTGAAAGATCTGCATCGCAATGTCACGCGCTTCGAACAATCGCCGACTGAGCTTCCCGCGGATTCCAGCAATGCGATGCTGATCATCGCAAACCCGATACAAAAACCGAGTGAATCGGAACAGGACGCGTTGCGGCAATTCGTAGAAAATGGCGGGCGGCTGCTGCTTACCGGTCCGGACACTGGAAATTTCATTTCCAGCGCGCACGTGGTGGAGGCTCGAGAGAGCAACGAAGCGCAGCTGTTCCGGCCCAACTTCCCGAGCGAGTTCACGCGCGGCGCGGAGAAAATCGAGATGGAGCGCGAGGCCGAATGGACGCGCCTGAGCGGTTCGCAAAATGTGGTCTACGGAGATACCGATCAACCCGCGGTGGTTACCTGGCACATCGGCAAGGGAAGAGTGCTCTGGTGGGCGGGCGCCACACCTTTGCGCAACGGTGAAATTTCGCGGGAACGCAACATGGAATTTTTTCTGGACGCGGTGAGCAATCCGAGGGCCGCGCCCGATGAGCAGCCCGAGGTTTACTGGGACGAATATTTTCATGGAGAGCGTGGATCGTTGTGGGGCTATGTGGCTAAGACGCCTCTGCCGTGGGGAATTTTGCAGATCGGCGTGATCGGGTTGGCGTTGTTTTTCACTTTCGGACGCCGCAGCGGGCCGATTTCGGTTCCCTTGCCGGTTTCGCGGCGGTCACCGCTCGAGTTTGTGGATACGCTGGCCGGACTTTACCAGCGGGCACATGCCGAATCTGCGATGGTAGGAATCGTGCTGCAGAGGCTGCGCACTTCGTTGACGCGGCAGTTGCGGCTGCCGGCGAACACTTCCGATGCGGCGCTGGGCCAGGCGGTGGCGCAACGGCTGGGAGTGAATGGCGCAGATTTCGTGCGCGCGTTGCAGCGGGCTTCGGCTGCACATCCCGAGTCGAATACTTCACCAGCCGCGGCTCTGGCGATCGTGCAGGAACTGGAAGCATACGAGGAGCAGTTCGGGCTGAAACGCAAAAGATTACAGGAGAAAATGTAACCGTGGAAAACCTCTCACGCCTGGCCGGGCACATCCGGGGCGAATTTTCAAAAGTGATGATCGGGCAACGCGAAGTGATCGATCAACTGGTGCTGGTGGTCGTGTGCGGCGGCCACGCGCTGATGGAAGGCGTGCCGGGCATCGGCAAGACGCTGGCGGTGAAGACGCTGGCGCGGATTTTGGGACTTGGATTCCAGCGCGTGCAGTGCACCGCGGACTTGATGCCCGCGGACGTGATCGGGACGAACATCTTCAATATGGCTACCAGCACGTTTTCGCTGCATCGCGGGCCGGTGTTCACGGATTTGCTGCTGGTGGATGAAATCAATCGCACGTCGCCACGAACGCAGGCTGCGCTGCTGGAATCCATGGAAGAGCGGCAGGTGACGATTGACGGGACGCGCTACCCGTTGTCGGGGAATTTTACGGTGCTGGCGACGCAGAATCCGATTGAATTCGAAGGAACTTATCCACTGCCTGAAGCGCAGCTCGATCGCTTTTTGCTGAAAATTCGCGTGGCCTATCCGTCGGAGAAGGAGGAAGGCGAAATACTGGCGCGATTCGAGCAGGGATTCGATCCGCAGCGGCTGGATGAAATCCCGATTGCGCCAATCGATCCGGGGCTCCTGGAAGCAGCGCGGCAGGAGGTTGCCAAAGTGCGCGTGGAGCCGGCGATTTACACCTATCTCGTCAATCTTGTGCGGCGGACACGCGACTTCCCTGCCTTGTCACTGGGAGCGAGCCCGCGCGCGGCCATCGGCCTCTTCACGGTGGCGCGTGCACTGGCGGGCATGGAAGGGCGCGACTTTTTGATTCCCGATGACGTGAAATCGGCGGCTCCTGCCGTGTTGCGGCATCGCATTTTGCTCAAGCCGGAAGCCGATCTCGAGGGGCTCACCGCGGATCGCGCGATTGCGGAAGTGCTGGCCGCGGTGCAGGTGCCGAAGTAATGATCGATTCTCCGCTCGTTCCAGAGACCGCAACCGCGCGGGCGCAGCCGTACGGACGGGTGGGATTCGGATTTGGATCGCGATTCTTCGTCGCGTTTCTCTTGGGCCTCGCGTGGGTCGTGCTGGCGTGGCGCATTCCGCACATGATTGCGGCGATGTTCCTGTGGGACGCGCTGATTCTTGCGGCGTGGTTTTGGGATTTGGCGCAATTGCCGCGTCCGAACGAGCTGGAAGTGCGCCGCGTTTGGCGCGTGCGGCCTTCGCTTGCTTCGCGAAGTTCGGTCGCGATGGAGATCAAGAATTACGGCAAGCACACGATTTACGTGCGCTGCGTGGATCACACGCCTACGCAATTGCGGCCGGCTCCGCCGGAGCTGGAAATCTTCATTCCCGGAGGCCGAACCGCGGAAGCGAGTTACTCGATTCTCCCGGGTGAACGCGGCGACGTTCGGCTGGGGCGCACTTACGTGCGATACCAGAGCCCGCTGCATTTGGCGGAGCGCTGGGCCATCGCCGAAACCTCGCAGGCCGTTTGCGTCCTGCCGAACATCGAAGAGGCCAAGAAGCACACGCTGTACTTGATTCGCAGCCGGCAAGTGGAGATGGAGAAGCGGAGGCGCCGGCAACGCGGGTTGGGGCGCGAGTTCGACAGCATGCGCGATTACCGCGAGGGAGACGAGATTCGGGATATCTCGTGGACCGCGACGGCGCGGCGCAATCACCTGGTCACGCGGATATTTCAGATCGAGCGCAGCCAAGCCGTGTGGCTGGTGATCGATGCCGGGCGGTTGCTACGCGCACAAGTGCACGAGGCCGGCCGCGAAGTGCCGCTCTCGAAGCTCGATTACGCGGTTACCGGTGCGCTTTCACTGGCGCAAGTGGCGCTGCATTGCGGCGACCGCGTCGGACTGCTGGCTTACGGCCGGCGCATCCAGCAAAACGTGAATGCCGGGCGAGGATCGCGGCAAATGCGGGCCATCGTGGAATCTCTCGCGATGGTGAAGAGCGAAATCCTGGAGGCCGATCACGGGCGGGCCGCGCATTCGCTGATGAGCACGCAGAAGCGGCGCAGCCTGGTGGTGTGGCTCACGGATTTTGCCGAGACGGCGACGACCCCCGACGTGATCGAATATGCGATGCATTTGACTTCCCGGCATCTGGTACTCTTCGCCGCCATGGCGCAGACCGATCTGAATGCGTTAGCAGCTGCTACGCCGCAGACGAAGCACGAGATGTACCGGCACGCGGCCGCGCTGGAGATCGCCCAGCGGCGCGAGCTATTGCTTGGAAGGCTGCGTCAACGCGGCGTGCTGACGCTCGAGGTGACGCCGGGGATGTTGGCGAGCGCGGTTGTGAATCAATATCTGGACGTTAAGGAGAGAAATCTGTTGTAGGGCTCTGGCGTGCGTGAGCACGCGCAAAACGGTGCCTCGAACTTAAGAAGGAGAGATCCCTCGCTTCGCTCGGGATGACAACGGTAAGACTTTTTCCACAAATCGTCAGGGTCTCACGCAGATTCTACGGAATTTCCGCAGGTACGGGCTTGCGAGCGATATTCAGGTAGGTCAACAGCACGGCGAACATCACGCCTGCAAACAGAAATTTAGTCCAAGGCGGCATTTCGGAGGGCGAGAGAAAGCCTTCGGTGACGCCCGCGACGACGAGCATCGGAATCGTGCCCAGCAAGAGCTTAGCGGCACGAGCGCCGGCTCGCACCAGCGACTCGCGGCGCGGCAGCAAGCCGGGGAAAAGCATGCCGCGGGCAATTTCCAGGCCCGCGCCGCCGGCAATAAAAATCGCCGGCAATTCGAGAACGCCATGCGGCGCGACAAAGCTCCAGAGCTGTTCGGCCATTCCCGCGCGCCAAGTAGCCGCGCCGATCACGCCAATCAACATGCCGTTCAAGATCATCATCCACACTGTTCCGATGCCCGCGGTAATTCCGTACGCAAACATAGAAAAGGAGACGGTGAGATTATTGGTCATGATCGCGGAGGCGGCCAGCGGCTTCACGGTCACGATGGAATGGGTCCACATTTCGCGGCGCTCGATGGTCTCCATCATTTGCGCGCCCAAAATGCGATGCGCGAAGGCCGGATCATTCAAGGTAACTGCGCAGGCTGCCAGCGCAGCCACGATGAAAATTGCGAAGGCCATGGCCGTTTCGGGGAGCGTTTCGCGAAATACCTGCGGATAAGTCTGTGTATAGAAACGCAGCAGACCGCGCATCTTGGCTTTCTGGCCCATGTAAATGAGGTTATGGGCGCGGCCGAGAAGTTGATTGAGGTAAGCGGCGAGTTGCGCGCTGGTCACGTCTTCGCGCACGGCGGCGAGGTCTGAGGCCGTCTGGCGATATAATAGTCCCAGTTCCTGCAATTCGCGGTGACTGAGCGCCGCAATGCCGCGCAGCCGCGATTGATTCGCAAGCGTTTCAAGCCGCGACCAATATGGCTTTCGCTTCTCCAGCCAGCGAGTAGAGATCATGTCTTCGCTGCCACCATCTCCGACGGGGATTTCCGGATCTTATTCGGACAAGCTTACCATTGAAACTCCGGAACAGACGGCGCTGGAGTTTGCGATTGCCGGAGTCGGCAGCCGCTTCCTGGCGCTGGCGTTTGATACGACGATACAAATTGCAGCGGGATTGCTGCTCATCTTTGGAAGCGCACTTATCTTTCGCTTGGTCGCGCCGGGTGTTGCCAGCTCGACATGGGTGCTGGCTACATTTGCGATCATTGCATTTTTGCTGGTCTTCGGTTATTTCGCCATTTTCGAGGCGGTGTGGAACGGGCAAACGCCGGGCAAGCGGCTGGCGCGCATTCGAGTGATCAAGGATTCGGGGCGGCCGATCGCACCATTTGAAGCCGTGGCGCGAAATCTTCTCCGACTTGTGGATCAGCTGCCGTTCTTCTATGGCGTAGGAATTGTGAGCGCGCTGATCAGCCGGCAAAACAAGCGACTGGGCGATCTGGTTGCGGGAACGATTGTGGTCCACGAAGAAGAGCTGCACGAATTCCGGCCGCTGTGGCAAGCGCCTGCGAATACGGCGACGGTCACGTACGGAGCCGAGAAACTCACGGCCGAGGAATTTTCACTGATCGAGACCTTTCTCAACCGGCGCAATGCGCTTGCGCCTGATGTGCGGTTTCGGATGGCGGAACAGATTGCCGGACGAATTCGGTCCAAGCTCGCCGTGCCGGCGGCTATGTTGCCGCCGACGGAGCGATTGCTGGAGGCCTTGGCGGCGGAGCGCCGCGCCTCAGCCACCTACCTCTGAATTGCAAGCCGTCGCAGCGCGCGATCTCAACGGAGCTCGCGCCACAATTCCAGCGCGCAAGCCAGCGAGATCACCGACAACAGGGCGCCGAGTCCGGGATGGCCCAGCAAAAGTTTCCCGACGCCAAACAGCGCGCAATAGACCATCACGCAGCCGAGCACCCAACAGCGGAAGTTGCGGCCGAGATCGCGCGTCGGCGGCACGTCCGGCGTGCGGGCGGCAATGCTGCGCCAACCTCGCGCATCTGGACGGGCCAGACGATAAAACGATTGCAGAGTGCCATCGGGCTCCGGGCTAGTGAGGAAAGTCACCGCAATCCAGACAATCGTTGTGATCAAAGTCGTCGTCAGCGCGCTTTTCGCGAACGTTACCGCCGGCGAGCCCTCGAACAATTGCGGCCGGTGGAGAATTGCGGCCCACAGTGCATCCCAACGCAGCAACAAGGCGACGCATAGCGAAGTGGCCATGGCGGAAATCTCGCTCCAGGCGTTGATGCGCCACCAGTACCAGCGCAGCAGATAGACGCTGCAGCTTCCGGCGCTCAATTCCAGGACCACTTGCCATCCTGTGCGAATGGTTGCCAGTTGCGCGGAGACGTATCCGGTGGCGACAACTAGAAGCAGCGTGACGAATTGTGACACGCGCACGTAGTGCGCTTCGCTTTCATTCCTTCGCAGGAAGCGGCGGTAAAAATCGGCCACTAGATAGGAGCTTCCCCAATTCAGTTGCGTGGCGATGGTGGACATGAAGGCCGCCAGGAACCCGGCCAATATCACGCCACGCAGCGCGTGCGGGACGTGATCGTTAACGATGAGCATGTAGCTCGATTCCGGATGCTGCAGCCGGGGATAGAGAACGATGGCTGCCAGCGCAGTTAAAATCCACGGCCAGGGGCGCAACGCGTAGTGCGCGATATTGAACCACAGCACAGAGAAAAGCCCTTCGCGCTCACTGCGGGCGCTGAATATTCGCTGCGCGATGTAACCTCCGCCGCCGGGCTCAGCTCCGGGGTACCAGAACGCCCACCACTGAATGCCTAGATAAACGATGAACGTAATTACCGGTAGCGTCCAAACCACTTCGCTCGTCAATCCGCGGGAAAAATCGGGAAAGAACGCCAGAGGATCGGACGCGCCACTTGCGGCGCGCGCGGCCTGGAGCTTCTCCGTCATGGTTCCCAACCCGCCGGCGGCACCGACTGCATAGTAAGCAACGCCAATCACAATTCCCATCTTCAGCACGAACTGAAATAGATCGGTCCAGAGAACTCCCCACAATCCTCCGAGTGCCACATAGAGGCCGGTAAATGGAATGAGGATAAAAATGCAGACTACCAGCGCCTGGCCGTCCGCTCCGGCGAATGGCGAGCCGAATATGCGGCTCAGAACGTTTGCAAAGCCCGCGAGCCAGGTCCAGTGCGCCATCGTTGGCCCTAGCGTTGTCGAGACGATGCTGGTCATGGCTCGCGTGACCCATCCTAGAATCACGCAGTTCATCAGCAAGCCGAGATAAACGGCGCGAAATCCGCGCAAGAAGGCCGCCGGCTTTCCTGCATAGCGGATTTCTGCAAATTGCACGTCTGTCATCAGCCCGGAGCGCCGCCACAAGCGCGCGAAGAAAAATACCGTCATCATTCCGGAGAGCAGAAATGCCCACCAGATCCAATTTCCGGCGATTCCCTGGGTGTAAACGATTCCTGCTACGACCAGTGGTGTATCGGCCGCGAATGTAGTGGCGACCATTGATGTTCCCGCGAGCCACCACGACACTTTTCGTCCCGATACAAAATAATCCTCTGTACTCTTGCCGGCTCGCCGCCGGAAGTACAGCCCGAGGAGCAGCGTAATCGCGAAATAAGCGAGAATCGCGATCCAATCCAGCGCGGTGAAGGTCATGGTAGAGCGCATTTATCCCATTTGTGCCGCGTCTTCGCAACGCCGTCGCGGGCCCCGCCGCTGCGTTTTGCGACGCCGAATCCTTGCACCAGTCAGTCCGTGCTAGGATTTTGGCCCGTGTCGAAAGTAGATCTCTACGATACTTCCTACGGCAACAACGCTGTACAGGCTTACCGCGAAGTGCGCCTCGATACATACGGCGAGGACTTTGGCCAGACGAGCTGGGCAACCTCGAAGGAGTTTCGCCAGATGTCCGCCGCTCTCGGTCTGCAAGGCGAGTCGCGGATTGTAGAGATCGGCTGTGGCTCTGGCGGATGCGCGCTTTACTTTGCGCAAGCGACTGGGTGCCGCGTCGAGGGCCTTGACGTGAATCCGGCGGGCGTTCGCGTCGGCAACGAGGCAGCGGTTGCGAAGGGCCTCGCCAGCCGCGTTGTATTCTCGGAGCATGACGTCTCGCGGGGGCTGCCGTATGACACCGGTAAATTTGACGCCGTCTATTCGAACGATGCGATCTGCCACGTTCCGAAGCGGCTGGAATTGCTTCGCGAGTGCTGGCGCATCTTGAAACCTTCGGGCCGCGTGCTATTTAGCGACGCGCTTGTCGTCACCGGGGCGCTTTCCAACGAGGAAATAGCCGTGCGCAGCTCGATCGGCTTCTACGTTTTCGTTCCCTGCGGCGAAAACGAGCGAGTCATCGAGGAAGCCGGCTTTCAACTGCTGCAAGTCGAGGACACCACGGCCAACGCTGCGGCAGTGGCAAAGCGCTGGCACGATGCACGCGCGCGCCGAGAAAACATCCTCGTACCCATCGAAGGCCGGGAGAATTTCGACGGCCTGCAGGGCTTTCTCTCGTGCGTTTACACGCTGGCGGGCGAGAGACGCCTCTCGCGATTTCTCTATCTGGCGGGCAAATAGTCACGCCCTGAGAAACTGCCCTAGGCGTCACCCTTATGCCCGGTGTCACGGCGGGTGTAAGATAGACGGTTCCCGAAACATTGCCGGCCGTGCCGCTGTACACGCGTTGCCCGCCCGGCTGGAAGGCACCCTTCGCCGGTATGACGCCGAACACAGTGGAATGTCCCCATTGCCATTCCACGAATCCTGCGACGGCGTCCTTCTGCCAAAATTGCAAGGCTCCCTTTGGCGCTGACGATGTGACCATGGGAATCGCCGCGCCGAGGGTCACGCCGCCGGGCGCGAAAGCGCCTTCTCCGCCTCCGCCAAGTGCGCCGTCCGATCCTTCCATGGATGTAACCGCGCCGATGATGTCTCCCGAGCGGCGCGGCTCGCGGCTCGACTTCCGGCTGGCAATCCGGAGTAACCACGCCAGCGACGGGAGTTCCCACCGGCTGGTCGCTCCCGAACGCCGGTTACGTGGTCAATGCCGCGCCAATCGTTCCCGGATCGGTGCTGGGCACGCGCTACGAAATTATATCGCTTCTCGGTCAGGGCGGAATGGGCGCCGTTTACAAGGCAAAGGATCGCGAATTGGAGCGCCTGGTTGCCTTGAAAGTGATCCGCCCGGAACTCGCCGTCGAACCGGAAACGCTGCATCGCTTCAAACAAGAGCTGATCCTGGCGCGGCAAATCACGCACAAGAATGTAATTCGCATCTTCGATTTGGGCGAATCCGACGGCATCAAGTTCATCACCATGGAATTCATTGAGGGAGAGGATCTGAAATCCCTCATCACCGGCGGAGGAAAGCTGCCGTACGACGAAACTGTCCGCATCATGGAGCAAGTCTGCTACGCGCTGGAAGCCGCGCACGGCGAAGGCGTGGTGCATCGCGATCTGAAGCCGCAAAACATCATGATCGACAAGTCGGGCAAAGCCGCGGTGATGGATTTCGGCATCGCGCGCTCCATCGAGCCCGGCGCCACTACCATGACGCAAACCGGCATGCTCGTGGGCACGCCGGATTACATGTCGCCCGAGCAGGTGATGGGCGAGAAAGTGGATGCGCGCTCCGATCTTTTCACTTTCGGCGTAATTCTCTACGAGCTGCTTACCGGCGCGACGCCTTACAAGGCCGATACCGTGCAGGCCACAATGTTCAAGCGCACGCGCGATCGCGCCAAGCCGCCTATCGAAGTTGATCCTGGAATTCCGCGCATACTTAGCGATATTGCCTGCAAATGCCTGGAAATCGATCCGAACCTCCGGTACCAATCGGCGAAGGAGATTCTGCAAGATTTCGATGCCTGGCGCGGCGGCGCGAAGCCCGGTCAGACCATCGCGTTTCAACGCCCGCCCGGCGTCGCTCTTTCGTGGAAAACAATCGGCGCGATTGCTGCAGGCGCCGTATTAGTCACCGGCGGTTTTTTCATCTACAGCCGCTCGGGTTCTCATCCGACTCCGAGCGGCCCCGCAGCCGTTTCTCTCGCCATCATTCCTTTCCACAATGCTTCGGGGGATCAAACGCTCGACTGGCTTGGCTCGACCGTCGCAGAAGTTCTGAGCACCGACGTGGGCGAATCCGCCAGCCTGCGCATGGTTTCTTCCGAGCGCGTCAGCCAGATGCTGCACGATCTGAAGATTTCCGCTGATACAACGCTTGACGCGCCGACGATCCAGAGCCTGGCTGATCTGAGCAAGGCCGACAACGTCGTCTGGGGGCAATACGCGCGCCTGGGCGATCAAATCCGCATTGACGCTACCGTGCAGAATATCAAAAGCGGCCGCTCCACGAAGGTGGCTGAATCCGGCGCTGAAAAAGACATTCAGGCCACGCTCGATCATCTGGCCGGAGATATCCGCAAGAATCTTTCGCTTTCGAGCAGCAGCGTGAAGGAACTCGAGGCGCAATCCTTCAAGCCTTCCACGTCATCCGTTCCCGCGCTGCGCGATTACAACCAGGGATTACAATTGCAACGCCAGGGCAAGCTCCTCGATGCCGTGAAACAATTTGAAACAGCAGGGCAGGAGGATCCGAACTTCGCCCTGGCGTTTTCGCAACTGGCGCAAACGTATTCGAAGCTCGGCCAGGACAACGAAGCCGAAGATGCCTCTCGAAAGGCCGTGGCTCTCAGCGACAATCTTCCCGCTGCTGAGAAATTCCTGATTCAAGCGGACCACGACCGCATCCTCAAGGACTATCCGAAAGCCATCGAGGCCTATGAAAACCTGGCCAAGGTATCGCCCAATAATGCGGACGTAGTGTTTGAGCTGGGTGAGATGTACGAAAAAACGGGAGCCTACGATAAGGCGCTGGCGGAATTCACGCGCGTCCTGGAACTCGATCCCAAGCGCATCAACGGCATCCGCGCCAAAGGCCGCGCGGAAATCGAGGGCGGAAACGCACAGGCGGGCCTCGAGGATCTCACTCACGCCCAAACTCTCGCCAATGAACTCGGCAACGAAGAAGAAAAAGCTGAAATCCTGCAGGCCATGGGCGTCGCCTACTCCGTCCTTGGGAAAAATGACGATGCTTTGCGCAGCGTCCAGGATTCTTTGGAAATCAAGCGCAAGCTGGGAATGAAGCGCGGAATCGCCGACAGCCTGGAAATGATTGGCTCGACGGAGCTGGCACTCGGCAAGCCCGATCTCGCGCTGAAGAATTACAACGATGCCCTGTCCATGCGAAAGGAAATCGGTGACAAAGCTGGCACGGGCGACGTCCTGAACGATCTCGGCCAGTTTTACAGCGATCGCGGCCAATACGATCAGGCGCTAAAGCTTTTCAAGGAAGCCCTGCAGGTGGAGGTGGACGTCGGCGACGAGAATCAGCAGGGACTGGCGCTCAACAATATCGGCAACACTTATTTATTCAAAGCCGATTACGAAAACGCGCGCATCTTTTTCTCGCAGGCGTTGCAGATTCGCGTGAAACTGAATTTTCCGCCGGACATAGCCGACACCCAGCATAACCTGGGCGACACATTTACCGGTCTCGGCCAGTACGACCAAGCCATTCAGCAATACCTGAGCGCGCTCGATCTTCGGCGCAAATCATCGGACAAGCGCGGCGCCGCAATCGAGTCTGCCAGCCTCGGAGTGCTCTACGGTTACCAAGGACGTCTCGGGCCTGCACTGAGCTCCGAAGAGGAAGCGGTAAAGACTTTCCGCGACATTCAGGACCACAGCATCTGGCTACCGGAGATTCTGAGTGACTACGGCAACGCACTGGCGCAAGTAGGAAAATTCGATGATGCGCAAAAGGCGCTCGACGAGTCTCTCAACGCAGCCCGAGCGCTGAAGAACGATGCTCGCGTGGCCGCTGCGCAGGGAGCGCTCGGCGACAATTTCTTCTATCGCGGCGATTACAAGGGCGCATCGCCACTTTACGATCAATCGCTGCAATCGGCGCAGCACACCACCGACGCGCGACTGACGCTGCTCGCGAAAATCAACATTGCTAAACTCGGGTTGCGAGAAGGCCGCTATCCCGCGGCGGCATCCTCGCTGCAGAAGTTATCCGACGACGCAAATTCCCTCGGCTTGAAATATCTTGCGGTGGAATGCTCGGTATATCGCGGCGAAGCTTTGATGAATATGAAGGACTACACTCATGCGCAGCAAGAATTGCAAAGCGCCATCAGCCGCAGCGACAAACTCGGCGTGAAGGCTCTCCTGGCCCAGAGCCAGTACCTGCTGGGCCGCACGCTGCAACTCTCGGGAAAATCCGCGGACGCCGCGGGACACTATAAGCAAGCGCGCGAATTGGTGGATGAAATTCAGAAAGAAGCCAAATCCGATACCATCGCGAAACGCAGCGATCTAGCGCCGATATTCTCTGTACCGGCTTCGTGAGAAAGTATTGGCCGCGGGGCGATTCCACCCTGCGATTTATTTCCCCACTCGCACAATCAGCTTTCCAAAATTCTTTCCCTTCAAAAGTCCGAGGAAAGCCTCCGGCGCGTTCTCAATCCCGTCCACGAAATCCTCGCGATACTTGATCTTTCCCTCGCGCAACCATCCCGACATATCCCGCAAAAAATCCCCCAGGCGCGCCAGGTGATCGGAGACAATGAAGCCGCGCACCGTCAAGCGCCGCGCCAGCAAAAAAAGCCAGCTAGGCCCCGGTGCCAGGGACGTGTCGTTATAGTGCGCGATTAAACCGCAAACCGAAACGCGCCCGAAATCGTTCATCAACGGCCAAATGGCCTGCAGCACCGCGCCGCCCACATTCTCGAAATTGACATCGATCCCCTTAGGGCAAGCCGCTCTCAAATTCTTCGCGAAATGCGTGTCGCGATGATCCACGCAAGTGTCAAATCCGAGCTCCTTCACCACGTAGTCGCATTTCGTCGCCCCTCCGGCAATTCCCACCGCGCGGCAACCCTTGATCTTCGCAATCTGTCCTACCACCGATCCCACGGCGCCGGAAGCTGCCGACACCACCAGCGTCTCTCCCGCCTTGGGCTGCGCCAAATCCAGGAGCCCGACGTACGCCGTCAACCCCGGCATCCCCAAGACGCCCAGCGCATAAGAAACCGGCGCTGCCTTCGGATCCAATTTGCGCAGAGTCTTCCCCGGCTGAATCCAATACTCCTGCCACCCGCCAAATCCCGACACAATGTCGCCCTTCGCAAATCCCTCCGCTCGCGATTCGACAACCTCGCCGACTGTCCCTGCCACCATTACCCCACCCACATCCACAGAAGCGGCATAAGAACGCGTCTCATTCATACGGCCGCGCATGTAGGGATCAAGGGACAGAAACAAAGTCCGTGCCAGGACGTCGCCATCGCCGGGCGCCGGCGCATCGGGCTCCACAATTTCGAAATTAGCTACGGTCGGCTCGCCCGCCGGCCGACTCTTCAAGAGAACTTGCTTATTTTTCATCCTGCCTCCACATTCGCGAGAGTCTCGAACGATTGATGTGCCGCGGCAGTTTGTCATGTACACGGCGAACGAGCAAGCGCCGCCGAATCGAAATGAAGCGGTCGCCGCGAAGTCAGGTTTGCTGCCCGGCATTCGCCGGAAGAACATTTTGATTCAGCCGGAAGAAGTTCGTGGGATCGTAGTGGGTCTTTACCTTCACGATGCGCTCCCAGCGCTCGTGGTAAGCCTCAGGGACGCGGTCTTGCTCGTCACCACTCATGAAATTTACATAAACACCGGATTTCATCGCCAGGCGCAGCGCGGCGAAGAGATTGCGCACCCAGGCAACGTGTGCTGTGTCTTCCCCTGGCTCGACCCAATCCGCCAGTAGATTGGTAATGAACGGCGCGCTGCGATCGCCGAATGCCGTCTCCGATGCACCGACGCGACCCGCCGCGCCGCCCAGATACGCCAGCTCGATCTGCGTGTTGGGTGAAAGGATCGACGGCAGAGCCTCCACCATGATTTCCATCGTTCGATCGTCGAATGACGAGAAATATCCCGACTTGGTGTAATAACGGCGGCCATGCGGAAAATCGGCATCGGCCATTGTTTGCAAGGCGAGGAAGGAGAGAGTTTCCTTCGTCTGCGCGAAATGCTTGCCGATCGATAAGATTCGTTCGATGCAGCGGTTGCCTTCTTTGTGCTCGCCGAACCAGGCGAGCGAGATGCTCGCAGCGGGCTTGCCGCGGATCTCAGCCGGTACCGCGGGCGTCGAAGGCACGAGACGCAGCGAAATATTCCACTTCAGCGCATCGGGGGCGCCGGGCATGAATTCGCGCCAGTCGCGCAGAATGCCGGCGATATCATCGCCGATGCAATAAGAATTCGCGAGCAGCACGGACGTGAGCGGATGCAGTCGCACTTCGAATTCGGTCACCACGCCGAAATTGCCGCCGCCTCCGCGCAGGGCCCAGAACAAATCCGGATTTTCTCTTTCATCCGCGTGTACCAGCGAGCCATCGGCCGCCACGAGCGTGAATCCTTCGACGTTGTCGCAGGAAAGGCCGAACATGCGTGTGAGCCAGCCTGTTCCGCCACCGAGCACCAGACCGCCCGCGCCAGTGTGAGACACCACGCCCGCGGGAAAAACGAGACCCGCGCGTTGCGTGGCCTGATCCACCGTTCCCAGTAGAGACCCGCCGGCGAATCGCGCGCGCCGCCCCGCAGCGTCCACCGAAACATACCGCAAGCGCGATAGATCGATCACCAGGCCGCCTTCGCAACTGCTGAAGCCGGCCAGGCTGTGTCCACCGCAGCGCACGGCCGTCAGCACGCCCGACGCGCGGGCCGCCTTGACCACCATCTGAATGTCCGCGACGCCAGCGCAACGAGCGATCAGAGCGGGCCTTCGTTGCACCATCGCGTTCCATATTCTCCGGGCTTCGCCATATTCCGGCTCTTGCGGGCGAATCAAATCACCTTTGAATTTTCCGTGAAGAGCGGCGAAGACTTCGGTGATGCCTGTGCTCATTTTTGGTAGAGTCGAAGAGGTCAATTGCGAAGAAATCGTATCACGACGCGCGCAGACTTAATCGCGTACTGTCAGATCCAAGTTCTTCTCGAGGACGCCGAGGACAGCGCGCACATCGTCAATCGTGTTGTACAGATGAAACGAGATACGCAGCCCATCCATGCGATTGGAGCAAACCATTTGCTGAGCGGCCAGTTTCTTGACCATCGCGTCGGAATCCTTCATCTGCAGAACGACCAGGGGGCCGCGCGTGTCGGAGGGTGTCTTTGTCCGGATCTTCAGTTGCCGCGCGCCCGCGAGCAACGCCTGAGCCAATGCGGTCACATGACCGTCGATCTTCTCCATCCCGACGCTCTCGAGCAGTTCGAGGGCCGCGGGAACCGCGTACACGTTGGGCACTGGAGGCGAGCCCATCTCGAAACGGCGTGCCGACGCGGCCGGATCGAAATGCTTCACATCAAAGGCAAACGGATTCTGCTGGCCGAACCAGCCAGTAATCGTCGGCGTAAGCACCTTGATCAATTCCGGCCGCACGTAAAGGAACGCGATACCCGAGGGAGACAGCAGATATTTCAGCGCACCAGTGACATAGAAATCCAAATTAAGAGCCTTCACGTCAACCGGCCGCGTGCCGCAATCCTGATAGTCGTCGAGCATGACCAGCGCGCCATGTTCGTGCGCCAGCTTGGCCACAGCGGCGACATCCGAGCGGAAACCATTCATGAAGCAAATGCGCGTGATGGGCACAATCAAGGTCTGGGAGTCGATTGCGCCGGCATAGGCCTCGGCTGGGATACGGCCATTCTGCGCGGCAAGAAAATTGATTTGCGCGCCCCGCGCTTGCTGTGCCAGCCAGATCTGCCCCATCGTGGGAAACTCAAATTCACCCATGATAACTTTTTTGCGTTTGCCGAAATCGAGAGCGCTGGCGATGCCGTTGATTCCTGCCGAGGCGCTGGGAATGACGGCAACCTCATCGGGCGCGGCGTTGATGAAGCGCGCAAAGGCAGTGCGTGCGGCTTCGTACTGCTGCACCCAGCTTTCCCATGGCGAACCGTCTTCATTCCAGCTGCGAATATGTTCCTGCAGCGATGCTTCTACGGCGTCACTGAGCGCTCCCTGGGAACAGGAATTTAAATAAACTTTTTTCTTAAAAACGGGAAAGCGCGAACGAACCTTTTCGATTGTTCCGTTGGTGGACAAGTTAGGGGCCTCGTTGCCCGAGGAGCTTATCAAATCTAGCGCGTACTAACTGAAGAACCCTTACCTGGAGCGCAGGTCCAGAGAACTGCGCTCCAGGTAGTCCGGAGCGGGTCAGGGAAATTGTCCGGCTAAAATTGCTGTGTAACTCGGGGGAATCTTCCCTCCTGGGCTGCTCTCAGACGTCCGCGTTGCGCTCCTCCGGACCTTGAATCAATGTCGCTTATCGAAAGCTATACCGCACACAAATGCCATGTCAAGGACATATTATACGTATACCAGAGCAATTCGATTGACAGAGAGGCCAGCCTCGCCAAAAATGCCCGGCGGAAGCGGCACGCGGCGGCTCCGACGCCTTCGTGCTCGGAATCGGCGGGCGCATCCAGCTGTTTCGTTGCGGGCTTCAGCCGCCGGAGAACTTGCACTGGGAGCAAACTGCGCATGAGCAAGCCCAGGCCATTTCATTATCTCGATCATGCCTCGATGGGCCGGCCGACGCGGCGTACGCTTGTCCGGCTGCGCGATGCTCTAGCAAGTCTCAGCACATTCGCTTCGACTGGCACACTCGAGACTTTGAAACAATTTGACGCCGTGGAGAAGGCCCGCAGACGCGTCGCGCAATTCATTCACGCGCGTCCCGAGAGCATCCTGCTGGTTGGAAATACGTCTCAAGCGCTGGGAACAATCGCGGCGGCGGTTCCGTTGTCTCTCGGCGACAATGTGTTGATGGCGGATATCGAGTTTATGGGTGCAACGGTGGCATGGCGCGGAGTTTGCCGGCGCGCAGGCGTGGAGATTCTGCCGGTGCAAACGACGGGCGGAAAAATCTCTGCTGAAGAGTTTGCGGCGCGAGCCAATTCACGAACGCGCGCGATATTAATCAGCTCTGTGCAGGAAATCAGCGGGTGGCGCGCCAATCTGCGCGAACTCAGCGAGGTTGCGACGAAGTACGGTGCGTTTGTGATTGCTGACGGAATACAAGAAGCAGGAGCGCGGCCGATCGATATCCGCGAGCTGGGCGTGGACGCGTTTTGCGCGGGCGGGCATAAGTGGCTCCGCAGCCCTTTCGGCCTGGGGTTTGCATACATCGCTCCGCGGCTCCTCGAAGTTCTCGAACCTCCGTATCAGGGCTATCTAGCACTCGGTGAACCGGAAGTTGGCTGGGATCGATACATGGAGCTGGCGGAGCGAACGCCGTTCGATTTGCCTGCCGATCGAACGGACGCGGGGCGCATGGAAACAGGCGGTTACCCGAATTGGTTTGGCGCGATGGCACTCGATTCCGCGATTGAAGATTTTCAGAAATTGGGAGTGCAACGAGTCTGGACACGAATCAAGAAACTGCGATCACGGCTAGTGAACGGCTTGCGAGAATTGGGAATCGGATTTTTGGGTGGTCCGGAGCCGCCTGAGGGCGCTGTGGCAGGAATGGTTACTTTCTGCTTGCCCGGCGGCGCAGCGGAAGAGAAAAAACTATTGGAGGAAATGAAGAAAGCGCGTGTATTCGCGTCGCTGCGGTACGTTACGGGAATTGGGGGCATTCGCACGGCCGTGCATGAATCGAATACGCCAGCTGACATTGATGCGCTGCTGGATGTGACGCGCCGATTTTTGAAGAAGTCGTCGCGAAAGAAATAACGCGTCGTCAATTTATTTTTCCGGGCTGTAAATCTTCGCGGCGGTGTCGTGCAAATAGGCGTGGGCCATTTGGACGGCTTGCGATTCGGTGATTTCCTTCTCGGAGACCATTTCGGCGAGCGCCGCAGTCAGTGCAAGCCTCGCTGATTCAGTGGCCAGCCAATAGGTTTCTTCCGCGCCGATGGCGTCGGTCAGCGGAAATGTATCCGACCCAAACACGATTTTATCGGGAAAAAGCTCGAACCATTGCTTCAGGATGCGATGAAGCTCCGCGGGGTAGACAAAAATCCCCATCAGCGATGAATCCAGATAGACATTTTTGCGCGCCGTTAGCCAGATAGCTTCGCTCTGGTGCGGGTAGCCACCGTGGAGCAGGACGAATGTGACGTGGTCGTAGCGCGGATCGCGGAGGATGTTCTCCAGGCCCATCACGCTGCTTTCTTCGACCATGTAGAAATCGCCGCCGCCGACGGAGGTGTGAATCTGTACGGGCAGGTGCAGACGCGCGGCCTCGCGCAGCAGATAGCGGAACATGAAATCCTGAAAATCGCGGTACTCGACGGCCGAGGGCACGCCGCCCTGGCGATACAACTCGTAGATGGATGATGCGCGGATTTCATCGGGGTCATTGAAATGCAGCGAACGGAAATAGGCGATTTCGAATTTGATGCCCACTTCGCCGGCGGCCTTGTTGGCTTCGATGATGCGCGTTGCGAATTTGAGGTAGTCGCGAAATTCGTTCGGCAGGCTATCCAGATGCGCCTGCCTAAGATTACGGACCAGCAGCTTGCGCTCGAGAGGAAGATTCAGCTTCTGGTCCGGGTTGCGGGCTTCGAGCTGGCGCGTGTCAAACGGAAATAAGAAATTATCGACGAAATAGACCCAGCGAAATCGGGCTGGATCCAAATACGGCGGCATGGAGACGCGGTTCGCCACCGCGGTCTCGATGCCGACTTGATCGAGGATGTGGGAAAAATAGGCCGAGCCGAGCTTTTCCTTGGCGGCGGCTTTCTGAGCCACGAGCCATTTGGAGTGCTCGGGAGAAAAATCAGAGTAGGGATAGTTGAACAGGAATTTTACGGCATCGAGGATTTCGGGATTGCCATCGCGGAGGCGCAGTGGGGCGGAGCTGTCGTCGGGAATGGCCATGGCGTCCACATCTTTGTCATCAGCGTAGCCGGGATGGCCGTGATTATCGAACGCGGGAATTGCTTGAATTTGGGGTAGGAGACGATCGTAGATCTCTTTTACATCAGGACCAGGAAGAGGTTGGGACTGTGCATGCGCCGACGGGCCACAAGTTGCACCGACAAATAGGAGCGCGAGTCCGACAAAAATGAAGTGCGAGCCCTTCTTGTCGGTGGCAGAATTTTGCGCTCTTCTGGTCATGCGTTGTCGGTCGCGGCTACCGGTCTGCTGAGGGCTCTGCTATCAGAAGCCGTAGCGCAGCGAGAACTGAATTATCCGCGGCGTTCCCGCCATGCTGGTGATGGCGCCAAAGTTGGGCCCGCTGACGTCCACAAAGGACGGATTATTGAAATTCGGGTGATTCCATAAGTTGAAGAATTCGGAGCGGAATTCCACATTTTGATTTTCAGTGATCGGGAAGCGCTTGCCGATGGAAAAATCCCAGTTCTGCTCGAAGGGTCCGCGGAAAGTATTGCGGCCCAGATCGCCGTATCCCGTAGACCCATCTGGACCGACCACCGGTGCTGGCAGAAATGCGGCGAGGCTTACGTAAGCATTCAAGCGCGTGGCCAGATTTCCGTGTGCGTACGCGGATCGCGCATTCGAGCCGGGGGCGATGCTAGCGGTGGATTGGTCGGGGCCGATCGGTGTGTAGGTCGATCCGCCTGCCGAATCCACGATCGTAAATGGCCGGCCGGACTGCGCGGTGATGATGCCATCCACGCTCCATCCCGACAGCGCGGCCTTCGTGAAGCCCGACGATTTGGAGAAGAATGGTAGCTCATAGGCATAGCTGACGATGAAGCGGTGCGTGCGATCGAAATCGGAGAGGCCCCGCGAGTCGTGGATGTTTGTCTGATCGTCGATGGCGGTGTTGAAGGCCGTCGTATCGTTGGAGACTTCATCGATCGAACGCGAGAATGTATAAGCCGCCTGGAAATAGAGCCCGCGGAAGCGCCGCGTGATGGAGGCTTGCAGCGAGTTATAAATAGAGGTGGCGTCATTGCAGAAACACTGCATGCCCGCAGGATTCAAGCCCAGAATGCGCGAGCGCGCCGTGGCATTCGATGTCGTATTCTGAGTGACTGTGTATGTGTTCCCCGAAGGATCAGTCAAGACGACCGGATCCTGCGGGCTCACCAGAAACGGCTGGATAGTAGTTCGCACTTCGCGCAAATGCGTACCCTTCGTTCCCACATAGCCGATATCAAAGATCCATCCGTGAGTGATATCCCGCTCGATTGTCAGGTTCCACTGCTGCGCGCTCGGAGAAAGGAAGTGAAGCGGCGCTTCCAAAGCAATCAGGAATTCGCTGTTGCCGCTGAAGACCGGCGTCTGCGTCGTGTCCGTGGTCGGGAGTCCAGTCAAGTTATTCACGAATCCCTGAAACACGCCGAATTGAGGCACAAACGCGGGGCTGATTACTCCGGCCGGGGGAAGAATCGAAAACGCCGGCAAATTGCCGAGCATGCCCGGCGGCGGTGTACCGAAGGATCCTGCCAGGAATGGCGACGAGAATCCGAAGTTGTCCACAGTGCCATTGTCTTCGCGTTCGTAATAAATGCCGTAGCCTGCGCGAATCGAACTCTTACCGTCGCCGAATGGATCGTAAGCTAGTCCGATGCGCGGCGCCCAATCAGAGGCGTAATTGTTGTTGCGGAGTGTCGGTGAGGCGGTGCCAACAAGTCCGGGAACATTCAGCTTGTCCACGCCCTTGGGAAAAATCCACGGCTCCTGGCCGGCCCGAGCCAGACTCTCGACCAAATTGGCGATCTGATTGGTTGCATCGGAAACGGCGCCGTCGGCTTCCCACCGCAAGCCAAGATTCAGAGTGAGATTCTTTCGAACCTTGAAATCATCCTGAACAAAGAGCGCGAAATTATTAATCCGGTACAGATGATTGGAAACTCCGCTGCCGCTTCCCGTAACTACCGGCTGGCCGATCAAGAGATTCTGAAAGTCCGAAAAGCCGTCAGCCAGCGGCGGAGGGGGGAATGGAACAAAAACCGCCATCCCGTTGAACAACTGCGGGTAGTTCTTATCTAGATAGACGCGATCGGCCTGACCGCCAAAGCGCAAGCTGTGCTTTCCCAGATTCAGAGCAACCGTATCAAGGAACGTGAAGTTAAATTGACCGTTTGAAACGTTGGCCGCCGGGGTGGGTCCGATCGCAAAGCTAGCCAGCTCGAAACGGTAAATGTTGGTGTCCACGTTGGTATTCGGGCGACTGATGCCCAGATCCGTAGTGCTCACCAGCGGAACATTATCGGTATCGTTGGCGATGCGCACAAATCCGAAACGAAAATCGTTCACCAGCCGTGGCGAAAACGTATGCGACTCCGAAACGGTTACAAAGCGATCGTGCACCGGAAGGAACACAGGGAAATTGAGGTCGCCGGTGCTGATTGCCGCTCCAAATTGCGATCCGAGGGCGCCGGCGCCGTACGGCAAGAGAGAATGAAAATCCGAATAAAAGAAGCGAGCACGCAGCACGTCAGCACCGCCGTTGAAATTGCGATCCCAGCTGGTAGTGAATTGATCGTCGTCGAATGTCCCGGGATGGCTGACGAACAGGCGTGATTCCTGTTGGTTGAGGGGCAGCGAGGGGTCGATTGGCGGAAGCGAAGGAATCAGCCAGCCGCCGCCCGCGCCCCCGAATTGATTGCTCTTGAAATTCAAGAGATTTACGACCACGGGATCGAGGGTCGCAGGATTTTGAAATCCGTTGGGAAGCATCATGGCAAGGCTTGCGGGACTGCGGTCAGCGGGAATCGTGGGAATAAACGTGCTGATAAAAGTGCCCGGCGAAATACCATTTTCCTGCCGCGTACCCTGATAGTTCACAAAGAAGAAACCCTGCGATGCGTGAGGCCCGAGCGGGCCTCCTAGACTTCCGCCGAAAATATTCTGATGAACGACGCCGCGCGGCTCGCCATCCGCGTTGGCGAAGAAATCGTTGGCATCCAGCGCGTTGTTGCGGAAGTACTCGTAAACCGAGCCGTGAAACTTCTGCGTGCCGCCGCGCAGCACGGCGTTGATGTTTCCTCCGCCGTTGCGACCCTGCGTGGCATCGTAAAGGCTCGTCTGCACTTTAAATTCTTCGACGACGTCTGGATTGGGTAGCGGAGTGTTGGTCAGTTCGCCGACGTTGTAATCGCTGACGCTAATGCCCTCGATCTGGACGTTGTTATATCCTTCGCGGCCTCCGTTCACATTCATGCGAATGTCGCCGCGCCCCAATTGGCCCGCGGCGGTGAGGTCAGAAGAGGCGCCGCTGGAGAGCGTCAACAGTTGCTGGATGTTACGCGTTGGGAGCGGCAGGTTCTCGAGGGTGTCGGCGCCGATGGTCTCACCGGTGGAGGGAGTAGTGGTTTCGACGGCGGCTACACCGGAGTTCACTTCGATCGTTTGTGCCAACTTGCCGACCTGCAAGGTCAGCTTCATGCGCGTAGTTTCGGTCACTCGCACGGGAACATTTGCCGCCTTCTGATCGGCGAATCCCTTGGCGCGCACTTCCACTGTGTATGTGCCGACGGGAAGGAGGAGGGCGCTAAAACTTCCGTGATCATCGGTGGAAATACTGCGAATCTGCTCGCCAGAAACCTGATCTATGATGCGCACTTCGGCCGCTGGGACGGCGGCTCCGCTGCTATCTTCAATCGTGCCGTTGATAGCGCCTGTAGCGCCGCCTTGAGCAAAGACGAGAGCACAGGAACAAAGCATAAAACATGCGCCCAGCACGAAGCGTTTCATAGAAGTGCCCCCCTTATGTTCTAGAAGTAGGACTCACTTTTCGACGCCAAAATCGGCCGCCGGCTTCAAAATTGCTTGGTCTTGCGCCCGACGACGCGAAAACCAATATGCGACGCTGATGAGCACCAGAAAGGGCGCGAATGCTGGAACCGTGTATTGCAGCCCGTCGACAAAAAACGTACTGATTGTAATTCCAACCAGCGCCGCGATGCCCAATATCGTTGAATAAGGATAGAACCGCATCTTCATTGGCAGCCGGGCAATTCGCTCAGGGCCCAGCGCACGACGGAAGGCAATATGAGTGAGCAGAACGACGACCCAGACAAAGAACATACCGGCAACCGCAACTCCATAGAGCGCCAGAAAAGCTTTGCCAGGAGCATAAATGGCCAAAAGAATCGCGGCGATCATACCGCCAGACGAGACAGCTAGAGCCCGCCGCGGAACACCATTCTTGGCCAGTTTGCTTAGCCCTGCGGGAACATACTTGCCACGGGCAAGGGAAAAAAGCATCCGCGTTGTCAGATAGAGATCGGTGTTGCAGCTCGAAAGCGCGGCGGTTATGACTACGATGTTCATAATCGTCGCGGCCGCGGGGATTCCAACCGAAGAAAACGCGCGCACAAAAGGACTCGCGGTGAGGCCTGTGCCCGCACCGGTTTGATTCCACGGCGTCATCGCCAACATGATGGTGATAGCCAACACGTAGAAAAAAATCAGCCGGTAAACAATCGAGCGCATGGCCTTGGGAATGGATTTCTCCGGATTCTCGGCCTCGCCGGCCGTCACGGCGATCACTTCGACTCCCATGTAACTGGTAACAACAAGAGTGAGAGCCAACCAAACGCCCAGCCAACCGTGGGGTAAGAATCCGCCGTACGCAGTGAGGTTCGTGAGGCCCAAGGGATGATGCGTGCCGATTCCAAGAATCAACGCCGCGCCGACCCCGATGAAAACCAGGATCGCGACGACTTTGATCAGCGCGAACCAATATTCGATTTCACCGAAACGCCCGACATGCAGCGAGTTCAGTCCGACCAGGCCTGCCGACACGGAAACCACCCAAATCCATTGCGGTACGTTGGGAAACCAGAACGAAAAATAGATCGCGACTGCGGTAACTTCCGCACCGATGGCGATCATCTGCACCAGGCCGTAAGTGGTGCGTACGGTAAAGCCAGCCCAGCGGCTGAGGTAGGTCTCGGCATAAACGCCAAACGAGCCAGCATCCGGATGCACAACGGCCATTTCCGCCAGGGCGTAGGCGACGATCAGCGCGATGACAGCGCCGAACAAGTAGCTGACGATGACGCCCGGGCCGGCGAGGCGGATCGTTACGCCGCTGCCTAAAAATAGCCCGACGCCTATGGCCCCGCCGATAGCCAGCATGGTCAGTTGCCGCTGGCTAAGCCGCCGGCGCAATTCCTGGGGTGATCCTCCCTCCGAAGTGGCTCCGTCCGGTGCGTTCAGTACAGCCGATTCGGCAGCGCCTGGAAGGCTATCCATGTTTGATCAGCTTTTGGAGGACATCGCTAAAGCGCTGAATTTCTTCGAGGGTATTGTAATGCACGAGCGACGCGCGCACCGCGCCGCTGTCCATTTTGAGCTTGAGGCGTTCCATGAGCCGGGGCGAATACATATGGCCGTCGCGAACGCCGATTCCGGCGCGTGCCAGTTCCTCGGTTACGACTTGCGGAGAGACCTGCGGCAGATTGAAGAGGAAGGTGGGGACTCGTTCGCCGATGCGCGCCTTCTGCCGAACTCCGTAAACAGTGGCGCCGCATTGCTCGAGAACGCTCAAGACCTCAAAGGTTAGCCCTTCCTCGTATTCACGAATCGCAGTTAGCGCACTGATCAGATTCGCGCGGCGCGAGTTTCCCGCACCGTTACCGCTGACTTGCTTCCCCAGGGATTCGAGATAGGCAATCGCCGCGGACATGCCGGCAACATTTTCGTAAACGAACGTTCCCGCTTCGATTTTTACGGGCGGCTCGTTGGGAATGAAATCTTCGCGGAAGGTGGGAAGTTTTTCGAGCAACTCGCGGCGGCCCCACATAAAGCCCATGTGCGGCGAGAATATCTTGTAGCCGGAGCAAACCAGATAATCGCAGCCCCAAGCTTGCACGTCGATAATTCCATGCGGGCCATAGTGAACGCAATCGAGGAATAGCTCGGCGCCGGCATCGTGCGCGAACTTCGCGGCGGCCGGCACGTCCACGATGGAGCCCAGCGCGTTGGAAGTCACGGTACAGGCCACGAGACGCGTGCGCGCGGAAAGCAGCGGCCACAAGTCCTCGGAGTGAAGATTTCCATCTTCGCGCATCTTCCACCAGCGGAACTTTGCGCCGAGTGGTTCGAGCGCCAGCCAAGTCGCGACGTTCGCTTCGTGATCCATGTCGGTGACGACAATTTCATTGCGCCCGGAAAGCGACTGGCCGATCGCCAGGCTGATGATGCGAATGAACGAGGTCGCGTTCATCCCGAAGGCGACTTCGCTCCAATCGCGCGCGTTGAGAAGATCGGCGACGCTGCGCCGGCCGTGGTCGATCGCGGCATCCACTTCCTGGCTTTGCGGATAGCGACCGCCTCGTTGCACGTTGCACTTGAGGAGGTGGTGATTGACGGCGTCAAAAACGACCTGAGGAATTTGCGCGCCGGCGGCGTTATCGAAGAAGATGAAGGGCGCGGCGTGTTTCAGCGCCGGGAACGAAGCACGGACTGATTCGATGGGAAATCTGGGCTGGGTTGCAGTTGTCGGCGTGCCGCCGAGGGTTGTATGCATCGATCCGCAAGCTCCGATTTGGCGAGACGTGCAATCCCGCCCGCGGCTTTGCGCTCCGGACGGAGATTAGCGTAGGGCGAAGCTATACCCGGTGGCCTTGGCATGTCAAGAGAATGGTTCACGTATGCCGAGCGTATACGTTTGACACAGAGCCTGAACTTGTGAAAAATGCTGTCCTTAAGGTATCGTGCATTGGAGGCATCTTGGCTAAAACTGCACCGCGCGGCAAAGCCCACCGTCGCGTGATGGTATCTGTTTCGCCGCTCGTTTCTACCGGATCGCCCTCTACGGTCGTGTCCGCGGGTTCGACGCTCAGCGAGAGAGTCTATCGCGCCTTCAAGCGCGACATTATACACAGCGTTTATCAACCCGGTGAACCGTTGAGCGAGAAAGCGCTCGCCGATCGCTACAAGGGCAGCCGCACTCCCGTGCGCGAAGCGGCCGTGCGTTTGCAGAACGAGCGGCTATTGCGCATTGTGCCGAATCGCGGATACTTCGTGGCGCAAATTACGCTGCAAGTATTGAATGACATTTACGAATTTCGCTGCGCGGTAGAATGCGCCGCGGCGGAGTTGGCAGCGACGAAAGGCGCCGATGCTGAATCGCTGAGGAAATTGAGCGAATTGTCGCAGGTGACTTGCAGTCCCGAGGACCGCGAAAGCTGCGTGCGATTCATCGAGTCCGATACGGCGTTTCACATGCTCATCGCGCGCCTATCGCGCAATCAGATGCTGATCCAAGCCGTAGGCGAGGCGCGCAGCCAGATGGAACGCATCATGTTTGCGGCCATCGATATCAACTATTATGGAGAGGCACCGGGGCGTGAGCACCGCGAAATTCTGAAAGCAATTGAGGACCGCGATCCCGAGGCCGCACGCCGCGAAATGTATGAGCACATCATCCAGTCGAAAGACAAAGTGCTCGGTCTGACAGGCTTTGCAACCCGCCGCAGCTGAGACGACACCTACCTGGACGGCAGCGTTGTAACGATTTGCATTCGGGAGATCTCATGCCGGCTCGCAGAATCAAGCCGAAGCCCAAGAGGCGCAAAGTCACTTTGCCGTCCGAACGTGCTCTCATCCAAAAAATTATTCGCCTCGAGAAACAGGTTTGGGAAGCCGCTCAGAACAGGGAGAGGGAGCGATTCATAGCACTTGTCCCCGCCGATGCCGTGATGATTTTTCAATCGGGCATCGTTGCCCAACCTGAATACCTGGCGACCATGAAGGAACGAACGATTTCGCGGTACGAACTCCGCAACATCCGCGGCTTCATGCCCAACGCCACCACGGTAGTTCTCCTCTACGAAGCCGTCCGCCTCGGGCAGGAAAGCGGCCAGGCATTTCCGCCCGGCTCTGTCATCGAAAGCACGACGTGGATTAAACGCGGCAAGCGCTGGGTCGCCATCCTTAATCAGGAAACCCCGGTCCGTTCCTGACCCTCATTCGCCTGAAACCCAATTACGCGAGCTTGAAAAAAGGCTCGAAATCGGAAGGGTGGTGAGTACCCCCAACTTCGGCGGTCCAACCAACAGCCCAAAGCAGGGGCCGAACGGTGAGGGTGTAAACGCCCGCGCCTACGAAATGCGTTGCTGGGGTACCCCCCTGTCTCCCGATTACTCTGAGCGCCACGTTTTGTTTTCAATAGCTTACGGGATTTTGTAATATTTACATTCCCGATTACTGTCCCCGATTAGTTTGTATATGTCTCTCCTTCCCGGACCTGGCCATTGGGACGGATCCTTTTGGCATACTTACAGATAAAGGCAGTAAGGACAATGGTACGGTAGTACTAACGATAAATTAGTTGAATGTTCCGTTGAGACAAGGAAAACCCAGTTCCACGGCGGGAGGGTGCCGAAGCCCCTCACCTACGATCTCGAGCTATGGCAGTCTGCTAGCGCGCGGGGGTCAGAGATTTCAAGGCCTCATCGAGATAATCCGGAATGCCTTCGACGCGCTCGAGGTGCGGATAGCGATTTCCGTAATGATATTGAATTTCGTGGGTCTCTAACCGGCCGGCATTCATGGTGGACAGTTTAATTGGCGCCGAGCTAGCCTTCGATTCGCGTACGGCACGCTTCAATTCATCCGTCGAAAATTGCTTCCCATTTACCGCCACGATGCGAAAGTAGGGGCTGATGCCAGCCTCGAAAGCAGGCATTCCGGGAATGGCGTCGATTACGGTACCATCTCCCTTCACTTCCAGACCAATCGAGGACGTGAAGTTGGCGCCGCCCGAGACTGAATCACCCGCGGCAACGAATTCGTTGGGTTCGTCGTCGTACACCAACCGCCAGCCGCCGCCGGTGATTCCGCCGAGCGGGGCGTTGGGGCCGGTGGAGTCGAGGCGCTCGTGGAAGAAAGCACTCCAATCGTAGGGCGCGATCCCATTCAAGGTGGCGACGAGATCATCGAACGTATAAGTTTTGATCGCCGGCTCGCCATCGGGTGGGGCGTAGAAGGCGTGACAGAAATCATCCATCGAGCGCCGATCGTTGGTCAATTTGCGAATTGTAGCGTCCACATCGAGCCAGATGAGCACGCTCTCGGGATAAAAATCGACACTGCGGCGATAGGAACTCCACTCGGGCACGGAGAAGTAAAGGATTTGCGCCGCGTTCGCCGTGTTCTGCAGCGAGCGCCAGCGACGACCGGCGCGGTGTTCCAGCATCGCGGCGGTTTCGGCAATGTGCTCGCGCGATTGTTCCGGCGTGACGAGGCCGCTGCGCGCGCTCAACAGCGTGCCCAAGAACTCCGTTAGCCCTTCATAGACCCACAGCATTTCCCCTTTCATCGGCTGCTGAAAATCGGGAGTGGCCAATCCAACAGGGCGGCGAAACTGCCCATTCCAGGAATGTGTGAACTCGTGGGGAAAAAGTCCAGCTTCCAGCAACCGCGCGTTCGGCTCGAGCAAAGTGTGCTGATTGATGCGGTCGTCGCTGCTTTCGTGATGCTCCTGGCCGAGCCCCATAACGTTGTCGCTCAAGGTGAGAAGGAAATGATAGTCGCGATAATGATGGGAGCGATAAAGAGCGTCTGCCTCGCCGACCAAGCGGGAATAATTCTCCAATAGCGCCGGGGGAATATCGAGGGCCCAGGCATCATCGGAAAGCACGTCCAATTCGTGCGGCGGCTTGATCGCCGGATTCAGGGGATAGACGCGCAGGAACTCCCCCGCTTGTACCGGTGAATCGATCAAGAGGTCCAGGGCGACTGGCGAGAACGTGACGGAATTGCCCGATTGGCTCGCCACGGGCAGCGCGGTGGCGAATTTCCATCCCGCAGGAATCGTCAGGGTTGGATTAAACGTGATCTGCGCGGCCGGCCAGCCCTTGGGATAAAGCGCCACTTGATTCCACATCAGAATGAAGAGATTGGCGGCGCCGGATGCGCTGAAATCGATGGTCGGTCCGGGCGGCGACAAAAGAAAATCGAGAGAGGCATCGACTGAATCTGCGCCCGCTGGAACATCGAGATTGAACGCGTACATGTCAACGTCGTCTTGCTGCCACGGAATTTCTTTTCCCGCTGCCGAAAAATGAAGGCCCGCAAGATTCCAGATCGGCCCGTCAGGAGAATGATCCGCGGGCATCCACTTCGGATAGTAGAGCGTCATCGCTCCGGCCTTGGCAGGAAAGTGCAGCTTGGCGTGCAGGACGCGGCGAGGCGCATCGGTGGCATCCACTGAAATGTTGATGGGGCCCGGCGCCTGGGCGCGCACTGCGGCGCCACACGCCAGGCACAGAGCGCAGACGAAAATGAACGAACCGATGCGCTTTCGGCTACCGTAAATCATAGCGCCTCCCTGTACAAACGAATTTTTGGCATGGAAATGTCAGGAAGCTTACAAAATCTAAGACGCTGCTCCGGACGGCTTGGTCCGGAGCAGCGTTCCGAATTGTCACTCTCTCGCAGCGAGGGCGCGTTCGTTCGTCAAAACGTGAACTTGCCCATGAATTGAATGTTGCGTGGCCCGCCTACGCCGAAGTGCGAATCGAAGCTGCCGTCGTCGGCGCTGGCTGTGATCTGCGTGCCGATATCCGGAGCCGGCTCGGCAAAGTTAGGATGATTGAAGGCGTTGAAGAAGCTGGTGCGGAACATGAACCCGAACCGCTCTCCGAATTTAAATGTCCGCTGAATCGAGAAATCCCACGACTGCAGCCCCGGCGCCACGAGCGGATCGCGCGGGCAATTGCCGAAGGTACCCGGAGCGGGTTCGGCGAATGAGTTCGCTGAGGCGTAGGGCATCGTGAAGTCGTGAAGCTGGTAGTGAATCGGAGCAACGCAATTGAAGTAGGTGTGGAAGTTACCGACTCCGTCCTCATCCGCGCCGGTCAGAATCGGAGAAGCTAAACCGTCTCGCAGGGTGGTCGTTCCGGAAATCTGCCAGTCACGGATCAAGTACACGAGCTTGCTGTCAACGTGAGGTGAAGGGATCGCGTACACATAGGTCCAGATCAGCGCGCGGCGCTGATCGAATTCGGAATTGCCGTAGCCGGCATGAATGTCTGCCGAATTTTGAGGAACGTAGCCGCTGGTGCCGAAGAAATCTTCGACTTCCGACGCCGTGTCCAAGTTGTGGGACCAAGTGAAGGACACTTGGGTCGTAAACCCGTGGAAATTGTCGGTCCGCAATACGGCCTGGAGTGAATTGTACGTAGCGAATCCGTTGGTTGAAATCGTGTTGATCTGCGCCAACGTTGGAAACTCCGCATTGAACGGACGCGCATTTTGTTCGCACACCGGGTCACTCCGAAGGGATAATTCGGTGAACATCCCGGTGCGTACCCGGCACCCACAGGCGGTTGGTTGATGTCCAGCAGTTGCAGTTGGTGAATGCTCTTATTTCCGACGTAGCCAACCTGCAATACGACCTTGTGCGCCAGCTCTTGCTGGACATTGAAATTCCAGAGCTGCAGTGTTGGGCGTCTTCAGGTTGTGCTGAATGCTCTCGATATTGAAAGGCGGCGCCGGTGCACCCGTACCGAAAGATGGGCACTCCCACTCCGAATGGAATCGGCGCGGTAGGAACAATCTGGAATCCCGCCGTTGGACCGATGGGATTCTGCGCCAGACCCTCCTGGAAGTTATTGAGTGGAATGGTGTCGTAGTAGATGCCGAACCCGGCACGGAAGATCGTCTCGCGGCCTGGAAGGACGTGAACCGGCGGGTTCCACGCCAGAGAGACGCGCGGGCCAAAATCGTGCTTGGGCGCATCGTAAATCTGGCCACCCGGCAGCTGCGAAACGGGTACGAGTCCCAAGGTCGGATCGAACGCTGAAAAGCGATTGCGAGACTCATTGACGTTGGTAAAGAAGTCGTAACGGAGTCCGGCGATCAAAGTCAGCCGCTGGGTAAGTTTGTAAGTATCCATCGCAAAGCCGCTGATGATGTTCTGATCGATGTTCGCCCTTCCGCTGCCGACTCGATTAATGGAGGTCACCCCGGCCCCTGGGGTGGGAAGCCCGGCGATGACGTCCACGAGGACTGCGATCGGTGCATTGTTGGGGCTCAACGTATTGCCGAGTTGCGAGCTGAGTCCGTTGAACGTGAAGATTCCTCGACTTCCCGTTATCGTGTAGTCAGAATAGTCGTGCAGGAAATTAAAGCCAAATTTCAAGGCATGGGCACCGCGCGTCCAGTTGAAATCATCGGCGATCTGATAGCTGGTGGCGACGCGCCCGCCGGCGCAACCCTGCAAGCCCAGATTCGAGAATCCGCCTTCAACCGTGTCACCGATGTCAAATTCAGGAATTCCAAAGCAATTTTGAGCGACGCCGGTATCGAGTCCAATGGTGTCCGGATTAACGTTGAAGTCGCGACCCTTCTGGAACTGAGAGAAGCGGTTCCAGCCCAAACGCAAGGTGTTGATGAGATTGGGCTGGAAAATGTGCACTTCGCTGATCGCGAAATTGTCCGCCACCGTGGGCGTAACGCCAAACCACGGATTTAATTGGGAACCGCCTTCCGGGCCCGGTCCACCGCCCGGGAACTCGTCTTCGCCCGTGCCATGCAAAAAATGTGTGGACAGTGTGTCCGAATCTGAAAACTTCTCGTCGAACTTGAAGACGTAGCTATTGGGCGTTTGCCTGCCACGGTTGTCGACGGCGAATGGTCCCGATAAGCCCAGCGAGGAGTACAATCCGAGAATGTTCAAGCCTAATTGATTCGGAGTGATGCTCGCACCTTGCACTAGAGCCGTTGCCTGCTGAATTTGAGCCGGCGTAGGTGCATTACCATTCAAGGTCGTCCCGAGCCGCAGGCGGCTGCCGTCATACCCCACGAAGAAGAAAGTTCGGTTGCGTCCATCGTAGACGTGCGGAATGTAGATCGGCCCTCCCACCGTTCCACCAAATTCGTTCCAGACGAAAGGGGCTTTCGGAAGTCCGAATAAGTTCTCGAAGAAATTTGACGCGTCAAGGGCAGCGTCCCGATGCAGCTCATACAACGATCCGTGAAGCTGATTGGTTCCGCTCCGAACGATCACATTCATCACGCTGCCGGAATTCTGTCCGGAGTCCGCGCCGCCCGCGGCGATAATCGAAACTTCCTGAATCCCATCCAGCGGCAAGCGCGTAGCAGCCGTCGCGGAGTTTCCGCCTTCATTGATCGAGGGCAAATAAGTCGAAGGATCGGTATCCGAAGTGCCGTCGATGTTGAAACCGTTGGAGCGCGAACGCGAGCCGTTAATGGTGTACTGCGCGAACGCGAAGTTGCTGTTCTGCGTGACTCCCGGCAGCACCAGCGCCAGCCGCGTGTAGTCGCTGTTCCCGATCGGTAAGGACTCTACCTGTTGCTGCTCTAATACCCCACCTGTGTAATTCGTCTCGGTCTGGAGCAAAGGCGTCTCGCCTGTGACCTCAATCTGCGACGAAACCGTTCCCACGCTAAGCACGGGCGTAACCGTATTCACGACTCCTTGGGAGGTGACGATGTCCTTCATCACCGTGGTCTTGAATCCTTCCTTAGTAACTGTGAGGGTGTAGTTTCCGAGCGCGAGTTCCGGGAAGTTGAACTCCCCGTCCTGGTCGCTAATCTGGGTGCGCTCGAGACCGGTGGATGGGTTTGTGAGTTTGACCGAGGCGCCGGGGATCGAGGCGCCCTGCGCGTCCCGCACCGCTCCGGTAATGCGGCCCGGGAACAACTGTGCCGAGGACGTGCGGGGGCCCACCAGAATCAGACACAGCACCCCTAGAACAAAGCAAGCCGTGCGCATGAGCTTCATTTTGCCTTTGCCTCCGCAATTGCCCCACAGACTGTGGCGGTACGGTATACCGTGGCCGGGTGTACGTCAAGAAAATTCGCTGCGTATACCATTAGTACACGGCGCTCGACGTCCCAGGAATAGCGCATATCTATATCGGAGAGGTGACGACCGCGTCATTTCGGACGCTCGAGGTTTGCGCGATCCCATTTCCTGAGATCGGCGGCCGCCTCGTAGGTGCTTTGGCAGAATTCCATCAAGGTGTCTCGCGGAGATGCAGACACGCGGACATCCTGGTACATCAAAAAAAACTCGTGCATCTCTTGGTTGTAAAAAGCCTTCGGCGGGCCTGCGGAGCGCGCGCCGAACCCCGCAGGCTCGGGCGCCGCGTAGGAGTAGAACGCGGTATCGTTAACCGCTCCTCCGCCGGGCCAGAATCCGACGCTGCTAACCTCGTGCGAATAGGCCTCGCGCGTGATGCTGTCGGCGCCAGGACGTTCCGGCGCTGGTCTGCCTGAAAATCGCGTGACGGCCAGATCGAAACTTCCCCAGAAAAAATGAACGGGGCTGCATTTTCCGGTAAATCGCGCGCGAAATTCCTTGAAAATGGAATCCACGGTCACGAGGATGCGCCAAAATCGGTGCGCAGATTCGGGATCGTATGATTTGTGGGTGCGATCCTGGTCAAAGCGAATCGGATTGGGGATTTCCACGGGCATGGGCCAGATTTTTACGTCGATTTTGAGCGACCGAAGTGCGCCCATGAATTCGGAATAAAAATCCGCCACGCTGCGCGGAACCAACGGAAAGATCCTGACATCGTTGTCGCAAGTGGCGATCGTGAGTTGATGATCGATAAAATCGAATTCGATCTCAAATATTCCGCTGTGGTAAGGAATCGGAGAAGTCGTCAGGCCGCGCGCGCTGACGTATAGCGGCACTTCCCACCACTGGTTTACCCGTGGACTTAGCGCCAGGCGAACTTTGCCGACAATCTGTGACCACATGTGCAGCGTTGCACACGTATCGGCCCATTCCGATAAATGGAGTTCGGGCCACGCTACGGATCGCTCTGGTTCCGGCATCTTGGCCTGCAAGTTCGTGACCGACATGGGCAGTAAAATACGCCCGTCGGCTGCCAAAAACAATCGTCGCGCTGCGCTGCTATAGTCAGGAGGTTCGCTGCGGGCTCAAATCCTCTTGGACCAGCTGCGCGAAAATTTTAATCTGTGCTGCGGAAAATTCTGGCTGCAAAACAGCGCGCACGTTTCTTGCTACCGTTTCGGGCTTCGTGGAGGAAAAAAGCACCAGGCCTTGTGAGTTCACTTCCGCTGCGTAATTCAACAGGAGCGCGGAGATCGTTTCCGGCCGCGAGCAATCGGCGCCAATCTTCTCCGACCATTCTTTTGACTTCTCGCGATGCGCGAGCAGAAAAGAAGACACGACGCTAGAACTGTGGCCCACGGCTCCGTGCGTAATCACAAATCGGCCGGACATTGTTCCAGGCAAAAAGCGCGCCAGGTTTTGTGTCAGCACGCTGTTTTGAAACTGCAGCACGCTGCACAGCTTGGGCTGGCGCTGTAGAGCGAGCAAGACATTGCCAATATCGGTGCCAATTCCAAAGCAGCGAATTTTGCCGGCACGCACAGTGGCTTCCAGGAATGCCAGCAGTTCATCGACAGGTTGATCGCCAACCGTGTAGTCATGCAGCAAATAAAAATCGACGTGGTCGGTGCGGAGCTCGCGCAGGCTGGTATCCAGGCTCGCCTGCGCGTCCGCTGCGCTGAAGGCTCCGCCTTTCACGATGGACGGGGCGCTGCGCTGCGCCACGCGCCGCGCCGACGGCAGCACGCGCAACACCCGGCGCGCGATGCGAACAGCAAATCCCAGCGCCGACGTACGCGCTGGAGGCTGAATTCCGAACTTCGTCGTGATGGTCACCTGCGAGCGCTTCGTTTTCAGGAATTCACCGAGAATTCCTTCGGCGTCTCCATACCCGTAGTAGCGCGCCACGTCGAAATGGCGCATTCCGTTGTCGTATGCGGTTGCGAGCAATCGCTCGGCGGTCTTGCGGCTGCTTCCCGTTAGCGCGCTGCATCCGAACCCGACTACGGGAACTTTCATGCCCACTGCGGAAATGAAAATCTCTCTCACAGCCTCCGCCTACAATCTGCGCTGCCGGCGCGTCGTCCAGATTCGCAGGCAGCGAGCCTGGCGCCTCACTGAATTTGCTTGAGGCGATCAGCGATGCGCAAGCAAAGCGCCAGTATGGTCATCGTTGGATTAGAACGCGAGCTAGTCGGAAACACCGCGCTGCTCCCTATATACAAATTTGCGATTCCGTGTACCTGACAGTTGGCGTCCACAACACCGAGCTCCGGCGTCTCGTGCATGCGAGCCGTTCCCATGTGATGCGCTGAATCATGGGCCATATTTGTCCATGCCACGCCATCCAATGCGGACGCCTGGTTCAAATCGTACGTCGCCAGCCCTAGACGCTCGAATTCGCTGACGATTACGCTGATGTACTCGGCGGCCGTCCGCCTCTCCAGTTCGCCGAGACGCCAATCCAACCTGACGCGCCGCATTCCGATGGAATCGCGTTGATCGCTGAGCATCACGCGGCTGTCGGCATTCGGAGCCATCTCGCATTGGCCGCCGAACGTAATCGGACCCTTGTTCGGCGTGCCAGCGCGCTTTTGTACGCCGAAACGATACGTCAAACTGAGTAATTCGCCCGGGGCAGTCAACGCGTTGCCGATCAATCGCCGCAGCTCAGCCGCTCGCGGACGGCTTCGCGCTTTCATCGCGCGGAACAGCGACTTCATCGCCATCGTGCCCGAATCCGGGGTGTCCTGAAATGTCATCGACCCCTGGATATTCAGGATTTGCTTTTCTTCCTGGTACTGCTGGCTGAGAGAAATCAGCGGAAAATGCTTCAGCCCTCTCCGATAGAACGATTCAAAAAGATTCTGCAAGAGTCTGCGATTCGCCGCCCGCAGCTCCCCATACCAGAACATCGGGTGTTCCTGATAATAGCGGCCGACCAAATCTCTCCTGTTTCCCACTCCGCACGATTCAACTTCATTCGAAGCGAGCAGCAGCCGCGCGGTTTCGATTCCACCGCAGCAGATGATAAAGAATCGCGCCTTCGCAATTCCCTTCTTGCTGGACAAAGTCTGAAACGCAATGCTCTCCACAACCGTCGCGGGGCGATTCGTGATGATATTGGTGACATTGGCGTGCAAAATCGCGGAGACATTATTCGCTTTCTTGATTTCCTCGCGATATTCCTGGCCGAAATTAGGCCGCGGACTCCACTGCGAGCACTCCATTACCAGTTTCGCCGGATCGAACCCGGGAGGCGCAACTCCACTCGATGAGCACAAATCGCTATAAGCGACGGGAGTTCGTATCCGCAGCACGCGAGCCGCCCGTTCATAATAAGGTTCTAGCTCCGCGCGCCCAAACGGCCAGCCGCTCAGCGGTACCCAATTCCGCTGCTGAAAATCGATGTCGTCAAACCGCAGCGCTTGCCCGCCCCAAAGCGTCGTCGTACCTCCGAAAATCCGCGCTCGCGCCTCCGGAACGTCATTGTGCGGGAGGCCGACGACCTCGCTGTCATACAATTTCTGAGTTTCCGCCTCAGGCGTTAGTCCTCCGCTCTCCAGCAACATGACCGTGAAGCGGGTGCCGTTAAACTCTCTCGCGATGGTGATCCCAGCTGCTCCGGCGCCAACGATACATACGTCGGCGGCGATCACAGATCCATCTTCAAACTCATTAAAGTCCTTAATCACTCCTCTAAGACCTCGACAAACGTAAGGGATGAATGCTGTAATCGCAACCGTACCTACTTATGTAAACATATTGCCGCCCAGCTGAGCAGGAAAAGACTACTTAGTCCGGAGAAAGGAGCCGAGCAATGCGCAAGTCCTCGGTCGATTTCGATACCGTTCGGGATATCGGGCTGGCACTCCCAGGGGTTGAAGAAAGTACGGCATACGGCGCACCAGCGCTCAAGCTTCACGGCCAGCTTCTTGCGTGCATTCCCTCGCATCGCTCGGCGGAGCCCGGTTCGCTGGCAGTTCGCGTGGATTTCGATGCTCGCGCCGAACTACTCGCCGCCGCGCCCGATATTTATTATTTGCCCGACCACTACGTGGATTACAACGCCGTGCTGGTTCGCTTACCGCGCATCGATCGGGGTGTGCTGAAGGATTTGCTCGGAATGGCCTACAAGTTTGTGGCCGGCAAAGTGGCCTCCCGTTCGTCAGCGCGAAAGCACCGAAAAACGAGACCACGGCGATGAAGCACAATCTGATTTATATCAGTTGTTGTGTGCGGCGAGGAATTTGAGGTTTCCAGTTAGGATAGGCCTACTCCCACCGGAATACCTTCGCGGAAATAGCTGTGAAAACCACGAACGCCACGACCAAGGCCGCAATGTCTCTCAGATGCGCTGACCATGCGTCACCTTTCCAGATTCCTTCCAGCAACGAGACCGCATAGGTCAACGGCAGAGCCCGCGCGACGATTTGCAGCTTTGGCGGAAACGCTTCAACGGCGTAGAACAGCCCCGAGAGTCCAACCATCGGATACAGGATGATCGCGCCGATCGGCTGCGCGAAGCGCGCCGTGGGAACAATGCTCGCGACCAGAAATCCGATCGACAAAATGCTCCACGTGCTGATCAGCAGTGCGATCGTAAACGCAAACAGCGGAGCGTGGACTCCGATCGGGTAGTAGCGCTTCCCCGCCAGCACCATCAAAAACAGTGTGATGGCCGTGAGCAGCAGCTTCACCAGGACATGTGCCGTAAGAATGGTTTGCGGCCGCAGAGGCGTGGCGCGCAGCCGCTTCAAAATTCCACCCTCGCGATAAATCGCAATGATCGTAATCAGCGAAAGCACCGCGCTCAAGGTGATCATGATCGACGCCAGCACCGGCACTCCCACGCGCAGAAAGTTACCGGCGGCAACAGCCGGACTTGGTACTCTGCCCCCGACGAGCCGGCCCAGCCCCACGAACAGCACTACGGGCACGATCACCATCCCTATTGCTCCCAACGGCTCGCGCATGAAGACCTTGATTTCGATCCAAGTCAGCGTCCAAAGTCCGCGCAGCATTCCTGCTTCTCCTAGTCGCGAATCGAGTGCCCCGTCAGCTTGAGAAACACATCTTCGAGGTTCGGTTGCACCGTCCGGAAATCCAGCACTTTAATCCTGTTCTCCGAAAGGCAGTGAATCACCGCGCTAACGAAATTCTCTCCGGTGCCGCGAATCGTAAGGCGCCCGTCTTTGTTCGTGATGGTCTCGCACTTGGGTATGGCTCGAAGCCGCTCTTCAGCATTCCCATCATCGGTCGTGAGCACTACCGTCCGCTCCGGGCAATGCCGCTGAACCAGCGCCTCCGGCGTTCCGATGTCAATGATGCGTCCATGCTCTATGATCGCCACCCGGTCGCATAGACGTTCAGCTTCTTCCATCAGGTGCGTAGTCAGAAAAACTGTCTTGCCGCGTTCGCGTATCCCGCGCACCAATTCCCAGATCGCTCGCCGCGCCTGCGGATCCAGGCCCGTCGTCAACTCGTCAAGAAACACGACCTCCGGATCATTGATCAGCGCCAGAACAATGAATAGCCGCTGCTTCTGGCCGCCCGAAAGATCCATGAACCAGGTGTTGCGCTTCTCGACCAGGCCCAGCTGCTCCACCAGCCGGTCCCCGTCGGCCTTTTTCCTGCGGTAAATCGAAGCCCACAGATGCACCGCCTCCCACACCTTGATGCGTTTCTGCAGCTGGGCCTGTTGCAGTTGCACGCCGACGCGCTCCTGCAGCCGATACATGTCCCGGCGCGGATCGAGTCCCACCACCGAGATGTTTCCGCGATCGAGGGTGCGAAATCCCTCGACGCACTCCATCGTAGTGGTTTTTCCCGCGCCGTTCGGCCCGATCAGCCCGAAAATCTCTCCTAGCTGCACCTCGAACGATATATCGTCAACTGCCACCGTGGAGCCATAGGTCTTGCGCAGTCGGGAGACCTGAATGATGGGATTAGTGCTGCGGATTTCCTGAGCCACGGCGAGGGCGGAAGTTTACATTAGGCCCGCAGCGCACGCAACCGCGCGCAACGCTCGCGATCGGAAATCCCGGAACCTCCAAACTGCCGCTGCCATCCGGGGCTCTGGTAGGATATCCGGCATATCCAATGAAAGCAGCGGGACGCAAAAAAGAGTGGTTCGACGACAATTCCTTTTGGCGAGAGCTTTACCCGTTTATGTTTTCTGAGAAGCGCGCGACCGAAGCGGATGAGCAAATCGCCAAGGCGCTGGCGCTGACCAAGCCCGCGGGCAAGATGGTCCTCGACCTCTGTTGCGGCCCGGGCCGATGCAGCATCGCACTGGCAAAAAGGGGCTTCCGGGTCACGGGGGTTGACAAGACGTCGTTCCTACTGAATAAAGCGCGAGCAAAAGCCCGGGCCGCGCGCGTCAATATCGAGTGGGTTCAGAAAGACATGCGCGATTTTGTGCGCCCCGACGCTTTTGCCCTCGTCCTCAGCATGTTTACCTCCTTCGGATATTTCGACGATAAACAGGGAAGATATGACCGTCCTGCAGAACATGTTTAATTCGCTGCAGCCCGGAGGCGCGAGCTTGATTGAGGTTCTGGGAAAAGAGCGTCTCGCCAGGATTCTTCAGTCCACCACATCTTCCGATTTGCCGGACGGTACCGTTGTGGTGGAACGGCACGAGATTTTTGATGATTGGACCCGCGTTCGGAACGAGTGGCTGGTCATACGCAACGGCCGGGCGAAAAGCTTTAAATTCCATCACACCATTTATTCCGGTCAAGAGTTGCGCGATCGCATGGAGCGCGCAGGATTCGTTGGCGTGAGCCTGCACGGAAATCTCGACGGGGATGAGTACGGTCCCAATGCCGAGCGACTAATTGCCGTGGGCCGCAAGCCAAAATCCAAGCATCCCGAATAAAGTTCCGCTGTCAGTGCTGGCGATGCCTAGTAAACCCTTGCTTCATCTGCCGTTTTTATCGTTTCTTTAGGGACGAACCCAATTGGGGGAATCACCCTTTGTCACCGCTTACGAAGCACGCCATCGAAAAGTCGCTAGCTTATATTCTGCTGGTTGTCGTACTGCTTTACACACTGAATCAGGTCCGCAAGCCTACAAAATGGGTCGGAAGGTTCTTTCTCTGGGTGATGAATATGTCCCATTCCGCACTTACGGACTGGGGGCTGAAGCACGTGCAGATCGAAGAGCACTTCACGATTCTGGATGTGGGCTGTGGCGGCGGCCGGACGATCGAGAAGTTGGCCGCGCTGGCCCCGAAGGGCATGGTGTACGGCATTGATTACGCCGACGGCAGCATCGCCGCATCCCGGTCGAAAAATGCACAATTGATACAGGACGGCCGCGTCGAAATCACGCAAGGTTCGGTCTCTCAGTTACCGTTTCCCGCCGGCAAATTCGATCTCGTCACCGCCGTGGAAACCCAATATTACTGGCCTGATCTCGTCGACGATATGCGGGAAATCCTGCGCGTGCTGAAACCCGGCGGGACACTCGTCGTCATCGCGGAAAGCTACAAGAAGGGTGCGTACAACATACTGCAACGGCCAGTGATGAAGCTGCTGCGAACCACAAACCTGGGCGTTGACGAACATCGTGAATTATTTTCAACGGCGGGCTACACAGACATCCAGACATTCGAAGTACGCACGAAAGGCTGGTTTTGCGGAACGGGCAAAAAGCCCTTGTAGGTTTCCTGCCGACGTGAAGCCCGCGCTCAAATGCGGCGCGCGCAACCGAACGACTTTAGAACTATTCCCGTCGCATTCGCTGCAGTCTGGCCACCGATTGACTTCGGTACCGGAGCGGCGTTAATCAGTGACAGTATATTTACACTCGAGCAGTCGTACGCTGCAGGCTTCGGCGTCTGTGAGGTGTGCGATCAAAGGTGTTCACTTCGTTCGGATGGGGATAGCAAACGCTTATCTGATCGAGGGCGACGACTGGTTGACAGGGATCGACGCTAGTCCCTAGGTGATGTTTGCAGGAGGACAAAATGAACCGTGACGCGAGGCTGATGGCGGGGATTCTTTTGCTTACCGTTCCGACGATTCAATACGGCGGCTACTTTTTGCTGCGGTTATTGAGCGGGCAGATACCAGGGATGAAGCCATCGCCACTGCAGACCAGTTTCTTTCGAGCAGGACATGCGCATGCAGGCGTGCTGGTGATTCTATCTCTGCTCTGCCAGATGTTTGTGGAGTACGCGGCGCTGGGACCCGGGTTCGCGTGGCTGGTGCGAATTGGTGTTCCGCTGGCAGCCATTCTGATTCCGCTGGGGTTCTTTCTTTCGGTATCGTTTACGCCGGATCGCCCGAATGAATGGATCTGGTCGTTGTATGCAGGAGCCATGGTGCTGGCGATCAGCGTCGTCGTTCTAGGGGTCGGCTCTGATTCGGGCGCATGCCTGATAAAAGCGCTTACCGGAAAAGTGCTACTTCAAAAGTCCCAATGTGCGGCGGAGCAGATTTTCCCTCGGGAGGGAGAGCGATGCAGAGACGTACATTTATGAGCGTTGCGGCCAGCGCCACGACGGCGCTGGCGCTCGATCCTATGGTGTTTGCCGACGAGCAGCAAGAACGGAAAAGTCCGGTCGTCTATCCCGATCCGGCAATTGAGGTGCTTGATCCGCGCTTCGCAAAATATGATGTCGGCAACGCCGCGGTTGAACGCTTATACACGGGCACGCGGTGGGCGGAAGGACCTGTGTGGTTTGCCGATGGAAGGTATCTGCTCTTCAGCGACATTCCCAACAACCGCATGTTGCGATGGCTGGAGGAGACAGGAGAGGTGAGCGTTTTTCGCAGCCCCTCGAATTACAGCAATGGAAACTACCGTGACCGGCAGGGCAGGCTGCTCACCTGCGAGCACGACACGCGCCGGGTGACGCGAACCGAATACGACGGCACGATCACCGTGCTGATGGACACCTTTCAGGGCAAGAAGCTCAACGCGCCGAATGATTTGGCGGTGCATTCCGATGGCGCCATCTGGTTTACCGATCCGGGCTACGGCATCATGTCGAATTACGAAGGTCATAAAGCTGCCTTCGAGTTGCCCGCCAATGTTTACCGGCTGGACCCGAAAACGCGCGAGGCCACCGTGGTTGCCAGCGATATGGATAAGCCGAACGGCATCTGCTTCTCGCCCGACGAGAAAAAGCTGTACATCGTGGATACGGGAGTTCCGAAGCACCCGAGCGATCCGCACCCGATTCGTGTGTATGACGTGGAGGATGGAGTGCGGTTGAAGAATGGGGAGATGTTTGTGGATATGTCGCCCGGTTCATCGGACGGCATTCGTTGCGATGTGGACGGCAACGTGTGGTCCGCGGCAGGATGGGCGGGAGAAGGTTACAACGGAGTGCATGTGTTTGGGCCCGACGGCAAGCTGATTGGCAAAATTCATCTTCCGGAAACGTGCGCCAATCTCTGTTTCGGAGGCACGAAGAGAAACCGGCTGTTCATGGCCGCGAGCCAGTCTCTCTACGCGGTGTACGTCGAGACCCAAGGCGCCCAGACACCTTGACAGGGCGATTGTTTGCCCTGGATAAACGCGGCGGCCCGACTTGTCGGATAGAGGGCATACAACGTAGTCATTTCGGGCTACCGTCGGCTGCTATGGTGACTGTCGGAAGAGCCGGTTGAAATTACTTAAAACGAAGAACGCAAGGAATGGCGCGCCCGGAGGGATTCGAACCCACGACCTTGTGCTCCGGAGGCACACGCTCTATCCATCTGAGCTACGGGCGCGCTGCAGATTCGCAGTCAACGGAAGCGCGCTGCGGGAATCATGCTAAGCTCCGCTTCATCGCGGATCGCCTTCCACAGCGCTGCGAATCAGTGCTACGCGGTTCATAATACCGCGAAGCAGCGCCCCTTCGCCATTCCGCAATGTCACAATCCGCCGGCGCCCCTGCGGCCACCGGTAATTCACTGCGCCCCGCAAACATAGGAATGAACGTCGGTGCGCCGGCGGCGTTACGCGGCGTCGCGCTGTACCGATCTGGAGCAGGCGCCTAAGAACAGCACTGTGCTTGACAGTTGCAAACCAAGCGATTAAACTAACCAGTTAGTTGAATATATCTGTGGCGTATCAAAATGAACCTTCGCGTTGAGACGCGAAAAATCGAAAGCTGGCCATGAACCTGCAAGAGATGACGTATCGCCGCCTCGGAAAAAGCTCTCTGGTCGTTTCCGCGCTGGGCCTCGGCTGCATGGGTATGTCTGAGTTCTACGGCCCCGGCGACGACTCGCAATCGATTGCAACCCTGCACCGCGCCTTCGATCTCGGTGTGACCATGATTGATACCGCCGATATCTATGGCGTCGGGCGCAATGAGGAACTCGTTGGCAAGGCCATCGCCGGTCGCCGCAATGAGGTCATCGTCGCCACAAAGTTCGGCAACGTTCGCTCGCCGCAAGGCGCGTTCCTCGGCGTGAATGGCCGCCCGGAGTATGTGCAGGCAGCGTGCGAAGCCAGCCTCAAGCGCCTGAATATCTCTACCATTGATCTCTACTACCAGCATCGCGTGGATACAGACGTCCCCATCGAAGACACCGTCGGGGCCATGGCGCGCCTGATCGAACAAGGTAAAGTCCGCTACCTGGGACTCTCCGAGGCCGGGCCGCAAACCATTCGTCGCGCGCACGCCGTCCATCCCATCGCCGCGCTGCAAACTGAATATTCCCTTTGGACGCGCGACCCCGAAAACGAAATTTTCGCGACTTGCCGCGCTCTGGGCATCGGCTTCGTCGCCTATAGCCCGCTCGGTCGCGGAATCCTCACCGGCCGATTTCGCCAAGCAGCAGATTTTCCGCCCGGCGATTTCCGTCAGAATCATCCACGATTTTCCGGCGACAATTTCGCGCGCAATCTCCAATTGGTAGATCGCATCGAACATATCGCCGCGGAGAAAAAATGCAAGCCCGCGCAAGTCGCGCTTGCCTGGGTTCTCGCGCAAGGCCAGGACATCGTGCCCATTCCCGGCACAAAGCGTATTGATCGCCTGGAAGAAAATCTCGGCGCGTTAGAAATCTCTCTCAGCGGCGGCGATCTAGCTCGCATCGCGGAGCTCTTCCCTCCCGGGGCCGCTGCCGGCCCGCGCTATCCCGAAGCCGCCATGAAGCGAGTAAACGTCTGAAAGTGTGCGCGGCACGATAGGAACTTGAAATGCGACGCGGTAGAAAACGAGTCCAAAATCCCGAAACGGCCAGGCGCATCCTCGCCGCCGCAGAAAATCAATTCGCGGCGCGGGGAATGGCGGGCGCGCGCACCGACGAAATCGCCGCCGCCGCGCACGCCAACAAAGCGATGCTCTACTACTATTTCGGCGACAAGCGCCGCCTGCACCGCGCCGTCCTCGAAAATCTACTGCGCCAGTTGCGCGTTTTGTTCGACGAACTCGCTCGCTCCAAAGCCTCTCCGCGAAAAAGAATCGAGACCTTGCTGCTCGGCTACATGGATTTTCTCGGCACGCACCCGAATTACCCGCGCCTCGTCCAGCGCGAAGCCATGGAATCGAGCCCCAGCTTCGAATGGATCTACCGCGAATTCCTCGGCCCGTTTCAAAACAAGCTGCAGCATGCCATCGAAGCCGGCGTCAAGGCCGGAGAATTCCGCCGCGTGGACGCACGCCACGCCGTTTTCTCCGTAGTGGGCATGACGCTCTTTTATTTCATCGCCGCTCGCCGTTTCCCGCAGTTGTTCGATGGTGACGCTATGTCTCTGAAAGCTCTCGCGGAGAGAAAAAAAGCAATGCTCGACCTGCTCATGCATGGACTTCTACCTCCCCAAGCGAGGCCGCGATGACCGGAAAGAAATTCTTCGTACTCCTCGGTGTCGTGGTGCTCATTTCGATCACGGTCTATCTTGCTTACACGCCGCGCGGCAACAATATCCTGCTCATCGGCGTCGTAGATGGCACCGAAGTCATCATCAGCCCGCAAATCACCGGCCGCATGATCAAGCTCACCGTCGATGAAGGCTCCGAAGTCAAAAAAGGCCAGCTCATCGCCGAGCTCGATCCCTCCGAACTGCAAGCCGCGCTGGCGCAGGACGAAGCCAACATCGGCAGCCTCGAAGCCAAAGTAAATCAGTCCGCGCAGACTCTCGGCTGGACGGATCAGCAAACCGCCGCTTCATTAAATCAGGCGCAGGCAACGCTCACCTCCGTGCGCGCTCAGCTCGAACAAGCCCGCGCCAATCTCGAACTCGACGAAATCAATAACAAACGCACCATCGCGCTCTTCGATTCCGGCGTAAGCACCGCGCAGGATCGCGACACCGCCAGTACCACCCTAAAAGCCGCGCGCGCCAACGTGCAATCTCTCGAGGATCAAGTCAAAGCCCAGCAAGCAGCCCTGGCCGTAGCCGAAGCCAATCGCAAGCAGGTAGCGGTGCAGCAAGCCGATCTGGCTTCCACGCGCGCCCAGGTTCTGCAAGCCAAAGCCCTACGCGATCAAGCCGCCACGCAACTCGGTTACACCAAAGTTTATTCCCCGCTCGACGGCGTAGTTTCCGTCCGCGTTGCCAGGCAAGGCGAAATGGTCGCGCAAGGCGGTCCCATCGTCGTCGTCGTCGACGTCGATCATCTCTGGGTCCGCGCCGATGTGGAAGAAAATTACATTGACGCCATCCGCTTCGGCGACACCATGAAAGTCCAGCTCCCCTCCGGCGACATCATCGAAGGCAAAGTCTTCTTCAAGGGCGTCGAAAGCGATTTCGCCACGCAGCGCGACGTCAGCCGCACCAAGCGCGACATCAAAACTTTCGCCATAAAAGTAGCTGTGCCCAATTCCGATCGCCGCCTGTTCACCGGCATGACGGCGACGGTCCTTCTGCCGCAACCCAAGCGCAGCTGGTTCGCGAAACTTTGAAAACGCCAAAGACCCAAGAACATGCCTGAAGCAAACAACAATTCGGCCGGAGATTCCATCGTCGCCGAGCACCTGGTAAAAAAATTCGGCGATCTGATCGCCGTCAACGACATCAGCTTCTCCGTAGGCCATCAGGAGCTCTTCGGCCTCCTCGGCCCCAACGGCGCCGGCAAAACCACGTTGATCCGCATGCTCACCACGCTCACTCCGCCCACCTCCGGCACCGCAAAAATCGCCGGCCACGACATCGTCAGCGATGCCGACGGCGTCCGCCTCGTAATCGGCGTGATTCCCCAAGCACTCACATCCGATCCCGAGCTCACCGCCGACGAAAACATGCTCCTGCACGCGAAACTTTTCGGAGTGCCCTCAAACGAGCGCCGCGAACTCATCGCTCGCCTACTCGATCAAGTTGATCTCTCGAAATTCGCGAAAACTTTCGTCCGCAATTTTTCCGGCGGCATGCGCCGCAGGCTCGAAATCGCTCGTGGTCTGGTCCACTCGCCGAAGATTCTCTTCCTCGACGAACCCACCACCGGCCTCGATCCCGTCTCGCGCACCAACGTCTGGGAAATGATTCGCCGACTGCGCGAGCACTCCAAGCTCACCATCGTGCTCACCACCCATTACATGGATGAAGCCGACAAGCTCTGCGACCGAATAGCCATCGTCGATCACGGCCGCCTCGCCGCTCTCGACACGCCTGCGCGCCTGAAAGACAGCGTGCCCGGCACTGACACCGTCGAAGCCGAATTCACCAACGCGCCTCCGGACTGGCTTGCGCAACTCAGCAAGCTCTCGCATGCCGCCAACGTCGCGCAGCACGATGAGGTCGTGCACATTTCCTCGAATGACGGTCCGGCAACGGTAGCCGCCCTGATGGACCTGGCCCGAGCCCGTGGCGTCACCGTACATCGCGTCACCGTGCAAGGCACCACGCTCGACGACGTTTTTCTGCATTTCACCGGCAGCGACTTGCGCGACATCGCCGTCGCCGCCGCAAGACTCGACGTCAGCCATTTGTATCGGCATTAAACGCAGCAGAGGAACGGGACCAGGAAGAAATGAAATTTTACCGCGTAGCAGCGCTTATCGAACGGGACATGCGCAAATTCCTGCGCAGCCCCGCGCAGATGATGGCCTCGATGGTCTTCCCGCTGCTGCAGCTCGTAGTCCTGGGCTACGCTTTCGGCGGCCATATCAAAGGCGTCACCGTAGCTGTCGTGGACCAGGACCACACCGCCCAATCGCGCCAAATTAAAGAAATGATCGCCGGAATCCGCGAAGGCCCGCACACCTTCACCGTCCGCGAATATAATTCCCTGCCCGATGCCATCGACGATCTCAAAGCCGGCTTCGTTCGCGGCGTGATTTCCATCCCGCAAGATTTCTCGCGCCGCTTTTATCATCAAGACCGCCCGCGTATCGCTCTCGCGGAAGACAACACCGATCAATTCATCTCCAGCGAGCTTCTCGAGCGCGTGCAGCAAATGGTGGACCAATTGAATGCCCCGTCGGTGGCCACGGATCTTCCCGGCCAGGTTCAGCTCAACGTGGTCGAAATGTATCCGTACATCGAATACATCAAATATCTTCTTGCCGGCAGCGTCTCGCTCTGCATTTTCGTCGTGGCCATGATCGGTGGCGGCATCACCTTCATTGACGACAAATCCCGCGGCCTGCACGAAGGCTATCTGGTCACTCCGATCAGCAAAGGCGAACTGGTCCTCGGTCTGATCGGTGCGGGCACGCTGAAAGGCATCATGGCGGGCATGGCGCTGGCTATCACCGGCTCTCTCATCGCCGGTATCACCGGAATCTGGAACCCGCTGACGATCTTCTATCTGATTTTGGTAGTCGCGGTCGCCTCGACGGCCATGATCAGTTTCATGTTCCTGCTCATGGTCCGGGTGGACGATCCGCTCGTCCCGCGCGCGATTTTCGGCGTGCTCAACACGTTGCTCTTCTTCCCCTCCGGCGCTGTCTATCCCATAGCGGCGTTTCCCTGGTGGCTGAAATGGATCGCGGTCATCGATCCCTTCACTTACACGGTTCACGCCCTGCGCAATCTGACGCTCAAGGCCACGGGCATTGAAGGTATTTACTCGGACGTGTTAGCTTTGAGTGGATTCGCCGCGCTCATGATTCTCGGATGTTTCCTGCTCTTCAAGCGGCAACTCTGATTCGGAGGCTTTCTTGGGTTTATTCGACACCACCGACGAGCACCCGAGTTCGAAATTACTGCGCTACATCATCACCGTTCTGGCGTTCATCGGCATCGCGTCTTTTTATCTTTTGGTATGGCCGGGACCGTTGCGCTTTCATCAGGAAAAAATCACCGCGCGCCACTTTCTGGATGCCGTGGCCGCCGGACACCTGGAAGACGCCTACAAACTCTGGAAGCCGTCCGCCACCTACAGTTACAAAGATTTCCTCGAAGACTGGGGCCCGGACGGCTTCTATGGACCGGTCCATAGCTATCACTTCGAACACATCGAGCGCCTGCCCAAGAGCGGCTCTGGCGCGCTAATGGTAGTTGACGTGAACCCCTACTCGCCCTATCCAGCCGACGACGCCATCAAGCAGAACAAAAACAAAGAAGTCCGCCTGGTAATCGAATTCAGCGACCAATCCATCTCATTTCAACCGTAGCGGGCCTTTGTTTATTTCATCCTCGACAAAAAATATGATCTCGTAGGAGCGCCGCTTGCTGCGCCCGTTCAGCGTAAACCACGCCTCGCCGCCAGCTACTATGGATGGGCCGCCACGCTTCGCTCCCTCAATTTCTCCTTCCAAACATTCCCAAACGCCGACAACCTGCGAATCCTCCCAATCACCTCCCGCGATTCAGACGAATCCCGCAACAAAACATTCCCCGGCTCGAAATGCGCCACCGTACTCTCAGAAACCGAATCCGAAATCTGATTCCACATATAAAAGCGATCTCCGGCATGAAACCCATCCGTTCCAAACGCCTGCCGCGCCAGAAAAAACGTCGTCCGCCCGGCAAGCCCCGCATCCCAAATCGGCGCGCCCTGTTCCATCTCCCGCGAGCGCTTCACACCTAGCAGATCAAGCACGGTTGGCGCGACATCAATGTGCGAGGTCAGCCACGAAATCCTCACCGGTGCAGCCAGCGCCCGAGCCGCATAAATCCGCAGAGGCACATGGAATGAATACTCATCCAACGTTCCGCCAACAAAATCCGGGTCCTCGTGCCGCGTGCGAATTCCGTGATCCCCGAACACCACGATGATCGTGTTCTCCAACTGATGGTGATCATCGAGAACCTTCGCAAGTTCGCCGAGCCAGCCATCTTCGATCGCCAGAATTGCGCGCCCCCGCGAGCGAATATCCATGGTGGTGTTGTCCGGCAATTTGTCCGGCCAGGGTAAATGCGCGATCTGCGGTGCGATGGCGATAGCAAACGGCTGCTGCGCCGAAAGCCATCGATCGATGTCGGCCTTCGCCAGCGTCAGCGCCGCGCGATCCCGGGCGATCCGCTCCGCCTTCCAATCCGGCGAAAGATCCGCCGGCCAGAAAGGTCGCAACTGCCCGGCGTCCGGAATCGTCGCGCGCTCGAATCCGTAAGACCGAATGGTCATAGGATCAGCATCACCGTGAAACGCGGTGGGCATATAAATACCAGTCTTGTAGCCGGAAGCTTCCAGCGCCGAGACGATTCCCGGCGCTCTCACGCCAGGATATTGCTCTCCAAACGTCGAAGTCCCATCGGACGGATAGCAGGAGGCAAACACCGAAAAGAGCGCCCGGTTCGTGTACGGATACGTCGTGAAATGCTGTTCGGCAATAAACGAATTGGGCTCCAGCCGCTTGAGCGTTGGAAATTCCTCGAGCGGATCATCGGACGGCAAAAACCGCTCCGGCGTAGTTTCCAGCACAAAAACAATCAGATTCCCGCCGCGCATGGCCCCGAAGTAGCGCGAGTCCTCGTTCGTAACTGGCGCCGTAACCATATCGCGATAGCGTTCGGCAAGCTCCGCCGTCGATAACTCCCTCGAATTCGCGCGTGTCCATCGTGTCCGCAGCCCAAAGCGATTCGATGGATCGCGTCAGAATATTCGCGTGATACGGCGTAGCAGCCAGCAGCGGCCGCCACGCCGCTATTCCAACAAGTGCCGCGAATGAGAAATAAGTCAGCGCGAACTCGCGCCAAAAGTACCGCGAAGTCACCGACGCTCGTCGTCGCCCGTCCATTCGCGCGGCCCACCACAAGATGCCCGCGATTGCCGCCAATCCAGCGATCAGTGCATAGAACTCCGCTCCGAAGAGATAGGACTTATTCGCGCCGGGATTATTGATTCCCCAGGTAAGCCCGATCCGCAGCATCGCGAAAGAAACGAAGTCGCCCATCTCTTCCAGCGAGCGCGCCTGCACGAACAGGATCAGGGACACAAAAACTGACACCAGCGACATCAGAATGATTCGAAACGGCCGGTTCAGATATCGCAGTCCCAGAATCAACAGCAGCGGTACCACGATGAATAGCCAAACCACTTCGCTGCGGAAAAAAGTCAGCCTCTCCGCGATCGATAGCCCTGTATTTCCGGTGCCCTCGGATCTTCCCAGGAAGCGCGCCACAACGCGAAATCCGCGGCCATTCCCCAGAATCAGAAATTTCACGAGAAGACAGAATACGGCGGGAACAACCCATGCAATGGCGTAGCGCGCCGCAGATATCCATTCGGATTCTCGAGCGGGAGACGCCAGCGGAGCAGCAGCGCTCACATTTACCGCCCTCCGCGCGCCTTCGACGGAAGCTCGCGAACGGCAGCATGCAATTCGGCGGGCGAGAGCGTCGCAGTTCCCAGTTTGCTGACGGCCACGCCGGCAGCAGCGTTCCCGAGAATGGCGCCCTCACGGATCGATCCTCCCGCGGCGACGGTGAGCGCCAGCGTAGCCAGCACCGTGTCGCCGGCGCCGGTGACATCGAAAACCTGCCTTCCGGCCTCGCCTCGCGTGGCGCCATGATCTCCAACGGGCTGGTCAAAGCTCGTGGCAGGAATGTGAAATACTCCGCGCGATTCTTCCACGAACACGCTCATCCCCTCGCCACCTCGAGTGATCACCACGGCCGGGCAACCGAAATGCGCCAGCAGCCGCCGTCCCGCATCTTCAATCGCAGCCTCGTCGCCAAGAGATCGCGTCACCAGAAATTCCGTCTCCTTGCGATTACACACAATGGCCGCCGCGCCGCGATAAATTGGTAACCGCGACCACTTCGGCTTCACCAGCGCCGGAATTTTCTTCTTGGCGCACGCCGTCAGGATTCGCTCCGCCAGTCCGTCCGTAACCACGCCCTTGTCATAATCAGAGATCACTACGGCGTCGAGTTTCCCCAGCGCTGCGATGACCAATCCAGCGAGCCTCTTCTCCACGTCCGCGTGCAGCGGTTCGCGCGATTCGCGGTCCACGCGCACAATCTGCTGATTTCGCGCAATAATGCGCGTCTTCAGCGTGGTGGGCCGGCGCCTGTCCGCGAGAATTCCCCTGTCCGCAAGCTTCCACCTGTGCAAACTAGCGCGAAGCGCACGCCCGGCTTCATCGTCACCGGCAACTCCGAAAGCCTCAACGCGCCCCCCGAGCGCAGTCAAATTAGCCGCAACGTTCCCCGCTCCTCCAAGGCATTCCGTTTCTTTCACGTACTCCACAACGGGCACCGCAGCCTCAGGCGAAAGCCGTGTGGCGCTGCCCCAAATGTAGCGATCCAGCATCCAGTCCCCAACCACGCCAATGCACCGCCCGCGAAATCGCCCAATCAGCGACTCCAAGCGCCCCGACGAAACCTCATTCTTCGGCGACGTCGCCATGTCAATTCGTCCCTGTGCCTTCAATTCTTACCGGAGGCTGCGCATCAATCCTCGCACCCCGCTCAGCCTCCGCGAGCAGTGCGGAGCAAGCATCCCGCACCTGCTCCAACGTAACCGAAAGAATGCATCGCGGCTGATCAAACTCATAACACCGATCCCCCTTGCAAGGATTACAAGGAAAGTCGTTTTGCACCACGCGATGCTCCACCCGCCAAGGCCGCCAATGCACCGAACTGCTCGATCCATAAACCACCACGCTAGGCACTCCAAGGCCCGAAGCCAGATGTACAGGTCCGGAATCATTCCCCACGAACAATCGCGCTCCCGAGATCAAGGCAATCAATCCCCGCAAATCAAGGGAATCCAAGATGATGGAGCCCGAAGTCTGAAATCCCGCACGGGCATCCGCGAGCAATTCCGCCTCGCCAGGACCCAGGTTAACGACGGTTCGAAACCCACGAGCCTTGAACCAAGAGGCGAGCTCGGCGAAATGAGCGCCCGGCCAGCGCATAGTGAAAAACCGCGCTGCCGGCTGCATCACAACGTACCGCTCCCCCGAAGCCAACCCGAGCCGCGTCAATAACTCCCTGACCGCCTCAAGCGCGTCAGGCTGCGGATAAACTCGGGCAGGAGGAATCGGCCCCCGCGGTAACCCGGCAAAGTAAAACTGTGCCATACGCTGTTCGACGGAGTGCACTTGCAGCGTGCCATAGTACTCGACCGCGTCGGGAACTTGGATATTGTATACAAATCCGAACTGCTTCCCCTTCCAGCACACCCGCGCCGGCGCTCCAGTAGCAGCCGTCAGAAAAGCGCTGCGCGGGCCGCCATGCTGGTTGAAAACGAGGGGGAAGCGCCCTCGCCGCAGCGCCAGCGCCGTCCCCACAAATCCTTGGGTCACAATAGTCTCCGAGACAGCAGGATTGCCTTCCAGCACCGCACGGCACGCCGGGTCCACTAGCACCGAGAGCTTCAAGTCCGGACGCCACGAATGCAGCGCCGCGAGCGCCGGAGTCAGCAACACCACATCGCCGACCGATCGCAGCCGGATAATTAGTACCTTGGATCCAACAGGAAGGCTGGGCAGCAGAGACCCTGGATCACGCGGATTCAATGCGCGCTTCGTCCACGAGCATGATGGGGATATCGTTGCGTATCGGATAGACGCGGCGGCACTTCTCGCAGCGCAGTCCCTGCTTGTTGTCCGTCAACTTCACCGGCGCCAAGCACGCCGGGCAGGCCAAGATGGCGAGAAGTTCCGGAGAAACTGCCATGGGTGATCTCCAGCGCAGCACTGTAACAAACGCCGCCTAGCGACGGCAACTGCGCAAACTGGGTCAAAGTACTTGACCAACTTGCAGCGACAATTTTTGTCGCCAAGCCTCGCCGGCCTTGATCTCCGCAGGCCAGACGGCGAGGATTTGCGAGCCTTGATACACTCGTTCAAATCCGTCTTCGGAATCCGAGACCGTTTCAATCGGCGCGATCCAGATTTCCCGCGCGCCCGGCGCGGATACCGTAACCGCAACATTTTGGTAGCGATCGACGACGCGCAGCTCGCCTCCGGGCGCAGTCCCGCTCCAGCGCAACGGATGGCGATCCCCGCCGATCTCGAAGTACCGGTCAGCCTCATTGGGCGCGAGGAAGTTCAACACCAACTCGATTCCCACCTGGACCGTCGCCGCCACACCCGATAGCTCCAGTTGTCCCGCTAATTCAAACGCATCTTCGTGCGACGTAAACGCAAATTCCTTGCACGCATGCCAACCATTGGCAGCTTTGCAGCACAGCGCCACGCGGGCTTCGCCGATTTCGCCCGCAGAATAGGCCCCGGCGGCGATTTCGCTGTCGGAATCCAACTTGAGTTGCTCGAAGTCCGCAAATGTCTGCTGTGCCGGGAACACCAGCGCCCGAAAACAATGGCGATGCCATCGATCGTAGCGCAGCAAGCGCTCGAGTCCCGGTTCTTTGACCCGCACCTGCTCGTGAATCGAGACCGCTTCGTGCGGCTCGTTGGTCCCTAAGCTCTTCAATCGCGCGTGATAGGACTCCATGCGCCGGGTCATCGAGTTAATCAGGGTCACTTTCGACGGCCGGAAATCGAGCGCGGAAATCGTCCCGCCATCTGCAGGAGCGAGCACCGCCGAGTACATGCTCGAGGTAAAGCAAATCTCATCGTGCCCATCGGCGTCGTAATCACAGCTTTTCGCCTCCGCCCAGCCGTCATCCCGGTGAGCCAGCCCGTCGGCAAGCGCCTCCGCCTCGGCCAGTGCGCGCCACGGAGCGGTACGCAGATGCGGCGAATAAATCCCCCCGAAAACCCCATGCCAATAAGGATCATTGCACTGCGAGCGGAGCAGCAGCGTTTCCGCTTTCTCACGGGCGCGATGAAAATTGCTGCCGCGGCGCCGGCTCAAGGCCAGCCGGCGGATCTTTGCCGAAACGTGCAGCATCTTCTTCTGCAACAAGTTCGCTTCCGAATATTTGGTCATGAAACTGCGCCAGATCCCGCCGCGAAGAAATGGCTGCATGTCGGCCCGCGATGCGAATTCTTTTTCGATGCCTTCGAAACGCATGCGCGCCGGGGTCGGCAGCGCCCATTCCATCATCTCGTTGTACGACGCCGAGGGAAGATCGGCACGGCCTAGGGGCGCATGGGACGCCACAGCATCGCCCGGGGTGACGACCTCAAGCCACTCGTGCTCGGCCTCAATCGCCCCATAAAACCGCTCGATCCAACCATCGCGATAGCAGTGCTCATAAGTTCCGGGCCACACACCAAATTTCTCGCAGTCATCACCCATGGCGATAAATCCGCCGGGATGCTCGGCCGCAGCGTTCCGCAGCAGATCGATGGTTTCGCTCGGATCGCGATAGGGGATCAGGTAGCGCAGAATCTTCAGCCCGGGAATGAGCTGAATGCTGGCGCCCATGTCCTCGGCCATAAATGTCCCGCGAAGTTTCGAAGGCTCGAAGCCCGCGGCCAGAAACTGATTGTCGTCAACGAGCGTGTACTCGATTCCCGCCGCCGCCAGCGTGGAAGGAAGCTGCGGCTCCCAAACGCGCTCCGTAAGCCAGCCGCCCCGCGGCCGTTGGCCGAAATGTTTCTCGATGTAATTACCGAGCCGCTCGATTTGCTCACGGCGATCTTCCGGCGGAATGGAAATCAGAATCGGCTCATAAAATCCGCCGCCGATCATTTCCACCTGCCCCCGCTCTGCAAACTTCCGCAGCAAATCGAAGTACTCCGGATGGGCATTCTCGATCCACTCCAGCAAACAGCCGGAAAGATGCAGCCCGATGCGAATTTGCGGATGCTTCTCAAGCAATTGAATGTACGGAAGATAGGAATGCGTGTACGCCTGCTCGATGACGTTATCGAAGTTTCCGACCGGTTGATGTCCGTGAATTAGAAGGACAAACTGAAATTTCGCCACTGGGACGTCCTGGCACCGCGCATTAAGGATACCGTGAGTTCAAGAAATTGTCGTGCTTCGGTGTGGCTCGAATTTCACCGCAAAATGCGATGGGAACGGAATTTAGCTCGCGGCAAGCTGTATTGCGCTGTCGGGAGCGGTGACAATAAGCGTTCGGGCATCGCGGCCTTGGGCGAAGGCGTTGAGCCGCCGCCCGAGATTCGCCAGCGCCTGCTCGATCTTGTCCCGCGCCGCGCTGGCCGGTGCATAAATCACTCCCAGGATGTCGCGCGCCGCCTCGGTGACCATCGTGCGCGTGGAATCGCTGATGGGACTACCGAACGCGCCGTGCGCGTCCGCCAGCACAGGCCGACCGGCAAGGTGCCAGGTTTGCTTGCCGATGCCTTCGTAAGTCTCGCTGGTAGCGCCTTCGCGAAAAGCGACCGGCGGCGAAATCTTCGCGCGATCGTAGATCCCGTACGGCCAACCGGTCTCAAGCGAGCCAAGATTCCCGGCGTCCACGACATTCGAAACGCGATAGAGCCCCTTGCCCAGCGCCACGCGGCGCAGCAGGGCTTCCGAGGACGGGCGGTAGCGCGCAGGATCAATTCCCCAAGCGCGGAACATCACGCGCACGGCGCGTACCGCGTCAAGCTCCATTACTTGTACAGGCGTCAATTGCAGCTGAATTCGCTCACATACGACGCGCATCTCTTCGGCCAAGGTTTCGCCAGCCGGCGCTGAGGTCACACCGTCAATCTCAAGAACGCCGAGCGTAACCCCGGGAAGCTCAATGCGTATTTCCATTTCCTCTACCTGTGCCCTCGAAACAGCTAGCGAGAAGGGACCGCACCAGCCTGCGCCAATAAAAAGCGGCGGGTCACTGGACCCGCCGCAAGATGCCTTCCGAGATTCCTCATCCGCCGGCCAATCAGCCGGGCAGCGCGGAACTACGCCTTCTTGTTCTTGTACCAGTCGGCGTTGACAGGAGTGAAACTGGCCCATTTTTCGGGCAGATCCTCGAGCGCGAAGATAGCCGTCACCGGGCAAACCGGGACGCAAGCGCCGCAATCAATACATTCGTCGGGACTAATGTAGAGCATCTTTTCATTCGCAAATTCCGGCTCATCCTTACGGGGGTGAATGCAGTCCACCGGACACACGTCCACGCAGGCAGTGTCCTTTGTCCCGATACAGGGTTCGGCAATTACATAGGCCATTAGGGCGTCTCCTCTGAAGAACAACTATGAGCGACGTTAGCCAATACAGCTAAGGCGACTACTCAAATTTTTTATATCATCAATCCGTGCGATGCACAAGGCTCGCGCCGTCCCAAAATCCGCGGCCCGCAGGCAGCCGTTGAACTGTTCTCACGCTAGCAGATAGAATGCACCGGGAATAAATTCCCAGCATCGAAGAGTTGACTGCGCAATCGCAGGGCCGAATCTCAAGTCGCTTCGGCGGATCCATGCTCTCAAGCCCGGCGAATCGCTGGCGTGAAATTAAAATTGGAGGACTAGTGGAGACAAGCGAATGAGCGGCGCGATTCTCAATTCCAAGATTGAAAAGTATCTCGACGACCTGTTGCCCAAGCGCGACCCGCTCCTGAACGAAATGGAAAAACTCGCTCGCCGTCGCGATATTCCCATCATCGGCCCGGCTTGCGGGCGCCTTCTTCATCTGCTGGCCAAAATCACTGACGCCAAACGCGTCTTCGAATTGGGATCGGCGATCGGCTATTCGACGATCTGGTGGGCGCGCGCCGTGGGACCGCAGGGGCACGTTTTCTATACCGATGGCGATGCCTCGAATGCCCGGCGGGCTCGCGAATACTTCGCACGCGCAGGACTTGAACGCCGCATCACCGTGCTGGTGGACGACGCGATGAAAAGCCTGGAAAAAACCGCGGGGAAGTTCGACATCATTCTTATAGACGTGAACAAGCCCCAGTACATCCATGCGCTGAATGTCGCTTTGCCGAGGCTGCGCCGCGGCGGCTTGCTCGTGACGGACAACACGCTCTGGTACGGGCGAGTAGTCGGCAAGGCCAACGATGAAAGTACGCGCACCATTCGCGAATTCAATCGCCGCGTCTACGCGAAGCCCACGCTATTCCCAGTGATAGTTCCGCTACGCGACGGTGTAACTGTGGCCCAAAAACTCTGACGACCCGAGGAACCGCAAGCACTCTCAGCGGAACAAATTGCGCAGGAAGAACGTCAAATTCGCGGGCCGTTCTGCAAGCCGGCGCATGAAGTAGGGGTACCAGTCGCTTCCGAATGGAATATACACACGCACGCGATAGCCTTCTTTGAGCAACGACTTCTGCAAATCCGTGCGTATGCCATACAGCATCTGAAACTCAAACTTGTCCTTGCCGATTCCCTGTTCCGCAGCGAACTCCTTGGTCGCGTCAATCATGCGCGGATCGTGGGTGGCGATGGCGTGATAAATCCCGCTCGGCAAGATGATCTTCATCAAAGAAACAAAATTCGCATCCACATCCGCTTTGGCGGGAAAAGCGATCTCGGCCGGCTCCTTGTAGGCGCCCTTCACCAGGCGGATGCGGCATTGCGCTGCGAGCAAATCGCGAACGTCCTGCTCGCTGCGGCGCAGATAGGATTGAATCACGGTGCCCACCGCGTCGCTCCGCGCCCGCACGTGACGCACGAGATCCACAGTGCGCTGGGTGAACGCCGATCCCTCCATATCCACGCGCACGAAATTTCCATGGCGCGCGGCACATTCCGCGATGCGCAGCACCGATGCTTCGCAAAGCTCGCAATCCAGATCCAGACCCAGTTGCGTCAACTTCAGCGAGACATTGCCTTGCAGCTTTTCCGCCGCGATGCGATCGAACATCGCCAGGTAAGTCTCCGCGGCGCGCAGGGCGGCCTCGCGCGTGAACACGTGCTCTCCCAGCAGGTCCAGGGTCACCAAGAAACCTGCCGCATTGGAAGCTCGCGCGGCAGCCACGGCATCATCAAGCGTCTCGCCCGGCACGAAACGCTGCGCCACACGCCGGCTCAAGGTGTTCTTCATGGACCACCGCCCGAGCTTTTTACTTTCGGATAATTTGAGAAGGATGGTCCGTAGCATCAGGGCTGGTGGCGCCGAACAATGCAGGTGTTGGAATCGTTCAGCATGCGCGGGGAATTATGCACGCACCGGCGGCGTTGCGCTAGCTCTTGTGCGCGGTGAGGAACTTCTCCGCGTCAATGGCGGCCATGCAGCCCGCACCGGCCGCGGTGATGGCCTGGCGATAGATGTGATCGTGGACGTCTCCGGCCGCGAAGACGCCCTCCACGTTGGTGCGGCTGCCGTCGTGCACGATCAGGTAGCCTTCCGGATTCATGTCCAGCTGGCCTTTGAAGACCGCGGTGTTGGGATCGTGTCCGATGCCCAGAAAAACACCGTCGGTGTGCATCTTGGAGACTTCCTGTGTGGCGGTGTTGCGAATGCGAATGGATTCAAGATTCTTTTTTTCCACGTCGTGCAGGTCTTCGATCACGTAAGGAGTCAGAAATGCAATCTTCGGATTTGCGCGGGCGCGATCGAGCATGATTTTCGAGGCACGAAATTCATTGCGGCGGTGCATGACGGTCACTTTGCTGGCGAATTTGGTCAGAAAAGTTGCTTCTTCCATGGCCGAATCGCCGCCGCCGACCACGATGATTTCTTTGTTGCGGAAGAAAAAGCCATCGCAAGTGGCGCAAGTCGAAAGACCGTGGCCGAGAAGCTCGCGTTCGGCAGGAAGACCCAAAGTGCGCGCCGAGGCGCCCGAAGCCACGATCAGCGCTTCACATTCCAGAGTGTCGTTGCCGACCACCACTTTGAACGGCCGGCGGCTGAGATCCACGCTGGCGACCGCGCCAGATCGAAATTGCGCGCCGAAGCGCTCTGCTTGCTTGCGCGAATTTTCGATGAGTTGCGGGCCGAGAATTCCGTCGGGAAAGCCGGGAAAATTCTCGACCATCGTGGTGAGGGAAAGCTGGCCACCCGGTTCGTGGCCGTCGAGCACGAGCGGCTGCAGATCCGCGCGCGCCGCATAAATGGCGGCCGTTAGCCCCGCGCAGCCGCTGCCAATAATGATGACTTTGTACAAATTAAACTCCTCAAGTGCAGCTTCTTAGATTCCACGGCGAACCGCGAAGATTCAGCGCAGAGCGCAGCATTGTACCATTCCCGGTGCCCTCCGCGTTTTTGAGCAAAGTTCCAAAGAGTGCCAGATCAGTCCCGCGTCTGTCACCCCGAGCGAAGCGAGGGATCTGCTCCTTTTTAAATTGTCAGCGGAATTCAGGGGCTCGATCGCCCGCCGCAAAATTGCCTGCACGCAAATCGTGGAGGATAATGACGCGCTGCCGAAGGATTCGAGCGAACTCATGGCTACGCCTCCGCCGCTATTCCGATTGCTGAACGAATTCGTGGTGCTGCTTCTGGGCGCGCTGTTGGTTGTGTTGGCGCTGTCTCACAGGCTGCATCCGTCGAACAAGCCGGTCGTCTGGCTGCTGCTAGGAGTGTTGCTGATTTACTGGGGAGCGCGAACGGGCATGCGTGCCAGCCCGCAAGCGACGCGTTGGTATGATCGCCTGCGCGCGGCCTCGCTGTTCTGCGCGGGGCTGCTGGTGGCCAGCCTGGCGCGCGCGCCATTTCGTTTCGCGCCGCTGCTGCTGGCGATTGCCGGCGCAGTGCTGGCGCTGCGCGGCTTGGTGGGAGCTGTCGGCTCGCTGCGCCCGCCGCGCAGCTATTCGCCCTCGAGCCGGTGATCCTTGATGTAGTTAAGATGCTTGCGCAGGCGCTCGACCACGTCCTGCTCCTGCCCCATGTCCAGCTCGCGCTCCAGCTCATCCAGCGCGAAATGCACGATATCGTGGTGATGCAGCTCCTCGTGCTCTAATTTGGCGCTCAACTTCAGCCAGATTTTGTGCAGCAGATCGATTTCCTTCGGCGTCAGCCGCGGCGCATGCGGCCCGAGATAGAAAATCTGCTCCTGGCCGACGGGCGTGAAAATTTCCAGCGCGACGTGCGGGCGCGGTTCGGGCATGTGCTCCCAGGCCAGCCCAATTTCGCGCGCCTGATCGATGACGGATTGTTTCGCCGAACTGCCCACCGCGATGGTCGCGGATTCCAGATTTACGGCTGCGCGCAGAATGCCGTCCCAGAGATCGTTGGCCGAAGCCACCGCCAAACGCACCGGCTTTCCTTCCTTCTCCGCCATCGCCAACACTTTCGTAAACAGCAATTGCTCGATGGTGCTGAAGAGTTGATCGGGAGTGAGGTCGTACTCGCCCGAAGCCGCGCGGCGCAGCAGCCGCACGTGCAGCACTACCACGTCCTGCGACGCTCGCACGCGCTTCAACACCGCTTCCAAGTGATAGAGCGCGTAGTAAGTGCTCACCGGAACGAGCACGTTTCCCGGACGGGCGCCCACCGATGCCGGAGTTAAATCGCCTTCCTGCGCCAGATTGAATTGATCCAGCTCGACATGCCCGGCGCCCACCTGCCGCCGGTGCACCACGTATTCCGAAACCTCGAATACGATGAACAGCACGATGGTGAACACCACGCCGGCGATCGTGGCCTCGGGCTTCGTAAACAAATTGACGATGGCCATTCCTACCAGCACCAGCGTGATCATCCCGAGCCCCAGCGGAATTTCCTTCCCCGCAATTGTGAAATTCAGCGGCACGCGATAATCGCGATCCTGCGGATGCGTGTAGCGCAGCACCAGCACCGAAACGCCCTTCAGCGCAAAACTCCAGATCACTCCGAAAGCGTACAGGTTGGCAAGAAACGTAACGTCGCCGCGGCTGGCAATAATCGTCAGAATCTGCCCGGCGACAACCATGTTGATGATGCGGTGCGACGTGCCGTACTTCCGGTGCGGATGGCGGAACCAATCTGTCAGCACGCCGTCTTCCGACACGCGATTCAGCACGCCATTCGATCCGACGATTGCCGTGTTCACGGCGCCCGAAAGAATCAGGGTGCCCACCACGACGACAAACACGTGAAAAGCCAGTAGCATCGGATACTTCCCGACCAGATGCATCGCTAGCCCGCCGATGAGGTTTTCGGTGAACTGCGAGCGCACCGAATCCGGAATGATCATCACCGCAAAAAACGAGACCAATGAAGTAAAGACCAGGCTGTAAATGAAAATCACCAGACCGGTCTTCTTTAAGTTCGGCAGTTTGGGATATTCGATTTCGCGATACACCTGCGCCAGCGTTTCCTCGCCGCTCATCGCCAGCACCGAATGTCCCAGCCCGACAAAAATGATCAGCAGCGTGCACGTCTGCGCAAAATGATTGCCGTAAAGCCAGCCCAGCGCGTTTTTTCCCAGGTGCATATTTTGCGGCGTGGGAGCCGGCGGCAAATGCCCGCCCTTCACCCACAGCGTGTAGCCGCACCACGCGATCAGCACCACCACCATCACCGTAGTGAGTTGCATGATGCGCAGCGCCTTCTCACTCGATTCCGGAATGCCTTTGACGTTTTGCCACCAGAAATAGAGCGTCACCAGAATGGCAAAAAACGCCGCCGCCGAGTTGGGGTTCAGCGCCGCCTTGATATGCCCAAACGCGAGCAATTCGTTCAACACTCCGGCCAAATATTGCCCCGCGGAAACGCCGCTGATAGGGCCGGTCAGCACGTAATCGAACATCAGGGCGGAAACCGAAATTTTCGCCATCGTGCTGCCCAGCGCCTCTTTCACCACGCGATACACGCCGCCGCGCACGAACATGCTGCAGCTCTCGACGTAAATCGCGCGCACGGCGTACGAAAACAGCATGATCGCCAGGATGAACCACGGCGCGGTCTTGCCCACGAACTGCTCCGCCTCGCCGCCAGCGTAATAAGCGGATGACGCCAAGTCGTTGAGAACGACGGCCGCCGCCCGCCAGAACGAAATAAACGTGAGCATGGCCGTAGTGGCCACAATGACCTGCGCGGAGCGCCGGAAGGTACCCGATGAAGGTTGGGAGGAACTCGGGTTGGATGCCATGGACGGTTTAAACGCGGGGACTGACTATATTATTAAAATCGGCCGAAGGAAAGTTTTCTGCAGCAATTAATTCTTGCGTGCCGCTTCGGAGCGAAACTCGGCGGCGCAGCGTTCGCAGGGGCAAATCTCGCGCAAGTGCTCAAAACTGTAGATTCCGGTCGTATGTCCGTCAGAGAATTGAATTTGCACCGCGTAGCTGCCTACGGCGGAAGCTCCCTTCGCCGTCACCTTGGGCTTAAACATCGGCAGCGGCGATCCGCCCGCCTGCTGCCCGAATTTCTTATTCTTTTCGCGCTCGTCGTTGCACAGCGCGCACGGGCAAAGATCGCGCAGATACGCAAACTCGTAGTGGCTAGTATGCCCGTCCGACCAAGTCACGTCCACACCCTTGCCAGTAGAAACGTGAATCTTGACGTCCATCGGTTTCTTCCGCACATCAATCGGTATCGGCATCTATCGCTTCATTTTCTTCGTAGGGGCGCGGCTTGCTGCGCCCTCTTCGAACTCGGAACTCATCACCTAGAAACGTCCCAGCGCAGCAATGCCGCGGGATTTTGAGACGATTCCCTCTTCAATTCGCATGCCTCGGGCAGCAGGTCCCCGCCGGAATCGGATTCCCATGCGGGCAAGTCGCCGGATGCCCCAAAAACGTGCAAATCTTCTGTTCCAGCTCCGGGCTGATAATATGCTCGAACTTGCAAGCTTGCGTATCCGCCTCCGATCCCACAATCGCAAACGTATCCGTGAAAAGCCGCTCAGCCAAACGATGCCGCCGAATCACGTCCCGCGCGCGCTTTTCTCCCGGCGGCGTCAACTTCACCACGCTGTCACCCACCACCACCAACCCGCGATCGCTCAATCGCCCTACCATGCGCATCGCGTCCATCACTCCACGCGAACGCACGCGCTCCAGTTGCGCCGGCACCCCCTCCTCGCCGCAAATCCAGATCTGCTCCAGCAAGTGATCGAATCTCTCCTCGTCTTCCGCCGTAAAGGTCGTCACCTGTACCAGTCTTCCGTGCGCCAATTCGATCCGCCGGTCCGCCAGCTGCGCGATCGAAGGGTCGTGCGTAACCATTAAGATCGTGTGTCCACTTGTGTGCAGTTCGCGAACCAGATCAATCACCAGCCGCTCGTTCTCTTCATCCAAATTCCCTGTCGGCTCGTCCGCCAAAATAATCTTCGGGTGATTGATCAAAGCCCGCGCCACCGCCACGCGTTGTTGCTCGCCGCCGGAAAGCTGCGCCGGCAAATGTTCTACGCGATCGCCCAGCCCCACGCGTTTCAACGCCCCGCGCGCCTCACCCTCATCCGTGGTGCTGTGAAAATACTGCGCCAGCATCACGTTTTCGAGCGCCGTCAGGTACGGCACCAAATGAAATTGCTGAAAAATAAATCCGACTTTATCCGCGCGGTAGCGGGTCAGCCCGGCCTCATCCAGCCGCGCCACATCCACATCTTCCACCATTGCCCGCCCGGACGTCGGCGTATCCAGCCCGCCAAGAATGTTGATTAGTGTGGTCTTCCCCGACCCCGAAGGCCCCATGATCGCGATCCACTCGCCGGCCTCCACCTCGAACGACACGCCGTCGAGCGCCCGCACGTCGCCATATTGCTTGACCAGCGCATCGACTTGTACCAGCCGCCCCATCACTCCCCTCGCAAAATCACCGCAGGCTTCACGCGCCCCAACAACCGCAACGGCAGCGCCCCCGCCAGCGACACCGCCACCATCAACGCCACAATCAACGGCAGCACTTCAGGCCGCGGCGAAATCGTCGCTCCAAACACGCTGCGCCCAATCCATACCGTCAGCGCCGCGCCAATCAAATAACCGGCCGCGCCGCCCATCGCACCTAACACGCTGACTTCCGTCAAAAACAATGCCACGATTCGTCCAATCGAGCCGCCCAGCGCTTTCATCAATCCCACATCCGCGCGCCGCTCCATCGCCAGCGCCGTCATCGTCGCCAGGACACTCAACGCCGTCAGCACAAAAATCAGCGCCGCCATGGAAAAAATCAGCAACTGCACGCGCGCCAGCAACGCGCCTTCGGACTCTGCAATCTGCCGGATCGGCCGCGCCTGAAATTCCGGCACGAGTTTCTCAATCCTCGAAGCAAACGCTTGAATCTCCGCCGCCGAACCCGGAACACGCAATTGAACGAACTGCACGCGCCCCGCCAGCCCAGCCAGTTTCTGCACGGCGGCCAGGTTCGCGAACACTTGATCGTCCTCATCACCGCCCGCGGAAATCACGCCGGCCACGTTGCAGCGCAAAACATTGCCGCCAACGTGCAATTCCAAACCTTGTCCCGGCTGCACGCCGATTGCCCGGGCCGCGCGATCTCCGACCAGGCATTGCGTCAAATCCTCGCGCGATCCCACTGCCTCTCCCTGAATTTTCCAGGTAGGATTCAGCTGCTCCGCCGTATCCAGCCACGTCCCGGCCAAAACCACTTCGCGCTGCGCATCAGTCCGCGCCGCGACATAAAGATACGGCGCCGCAATCGTCCCCGCCGGCGCATCACGCTTAGCCGCCGCCTCCATCCCCTGCTCGTCAGCCAAAGCCTGATCACCCGCTCCCAATCGCGACACGATTAAATTCGCGCCCAACAAGCGAAACTCCTGGCTCATTTTTCGCTGCACGTCGTACTGCATGTTCAGCAGCGCCGAAATCACCGCCGCGCCGCTGGCCATCGCCAGCAGCGCCACCGCCAGACGCCCGCTGCTCCCACGCAACAACCGCCAAACCAGCCGCGCAAACATCACTCGCCCCGCAAAATCGGCGCCGGCTCAAATCTTGCCGCTCGCCGTAATGGAATCACGCTCCCCAACAACGCCACCAGAGCCGCAAGCCCCAACACCACCGGCAACAGCGCAACGCGAAAGCTCGCTGGCGTGCCAAACACACTCGCGCCCAGCGCCCGCGCCAGCACGGTTCCAAGTGCAAATCCAATCGCTCCGCCCACCACCGCCAGCACCAATTGCTCCGCCAGAAAAATTCCGCTCATGACTAAGTTCGTAGCTCCAAGCGCCTTCATCAGTGCCACCTCCGACCGCCGCTCAATCATGGCCGCCGCCGAGGTCGCCGCCACAGCCAGCGCGGCCGCCACCAGCGCCGCAATCGTCACCAACCAAAGCAACCCGCTAACGCGCGTAAGCACGCGCCCTTCAGTCTCTGCCACGCGCCGGATCGGCCGCGCGCTCGCTCCCGGCAGCACCTGCTCGATTTGGTGCCCGATCGAAGATATGTAAGGCGAGCAGTACCAGCGATCGTATTCCGTCGCCGTCATCGAGCTCGGATCGCGCTCCGAAAACGCATCCTCAGGCTCCGTCAGCGCGCTCACGAACAGTTGCGGAATTGTCCCGGCGCCCCGCGATTCGCTCCGCCAGCGAAGCGGCACAAGCACCGCCTGATCTTCAGCTCTCCCGTCGATACCATTCCCGTAATCGTGATCGGAATTCGTCCTGCCCTCTCCCGCTCCCGCAGTGATTTCGACTTTCGCTCCCGGGTACAAAACCGGCGATCCTCCCAAGAGGCCTTCGCAAGCCAATCCTCGCCACGAGTCCCGTCCCGACCACCACTTCCTGGCTCCGTCCTCAAACCAACGCCCGCGAATTCTTCCACCACGGATGCGTCAGCTTCGCGCCGCTGGAAATGTCGAGCCATCCGGCACCTCACGTCATGGTCGTACCACGTTCCGATCAAGGTCGGCATCGTCCCAGCGATTTCGTCGAATAGCCAGCACGTCCGCTTGCTGAACTGCAGAAACGGCGTGAATCCCAGAATGTTGTGCCGCCAGAAAACCGTCTTCAATTTTCCGAGGTCCGCTTCCTTCAAGTAAGCGCCCTCGTCCACCGGTCGGTAATCCACCCCGCCAATTTGCAGCGGCAAAGTATCCGATTCCGGCGTAACCAGCAGATTCGCCCCCAGACTCCGAAATTCCAGCGCCAACCGGTCGCCCACATCCAGCGCCACACTCAGCGTCGCGGTGGTCACAGCCATACCGACAGCCAACGCTGCCGCCGCAAGCAACACGCGTCGCGGATTGCGCACAAAGGATTCCCCAACCAGGCGGGCAAACATTCAGATCACACTCGGCCCTGAAGAGAAAACGCGGGGCCGCATGGGCGAAGCCTGCTGGGCCCGCCGACGATAATCCTCACCGCGAATCTCGCCGCAATCTGCATCCATTATCGCCATTGAATCGTTGCCCCGATTCACCGAGGCCTCATTACGCTATGCCGTGGACAATTTCGTTCTTTGAAATCTGAAATTTCAAATTTGAGATTGCCTTTTCTTCCGACCAGGCATCCTCACGAATGCACCGTCCCCGCCGACTCCGTCAACGCCGACAAATCCACCACAATCTTGCCCGCGTTCACGCGTGCCTTCACCGCCACCGGATTGCATCCCCCCGATTGCCCAATCGAAGGCACATAAATCGCCGCCCCGCAATTTCGGCAAATCACGTTCTGCCCCTGCTGCCGGTAACCCGCCCAGCCGCAAATCTGGCAAGCATCCAGCGCCACGGCGTAATCCCCATTGCCCTTCTGAATCACCAGGAAACGCAGCAGAGTTCCGTTCGTATCCGCCGTATAAAAATGCAGGTTCGAATCCGCCACGTCGCTCACTGGAATTTCCACCCGCCCATCCACAGCTTCCAGCCGTGTAGCCGTGGGCGGCGCCGCCGCCGTCCGCGCGTAAACAAATTCCGCCGTGAACATCAGAATCACCGCAATGCAAAGGAACGCCGCAGCAAAACTCCAGCGCCGCTGCTTGCGAAATTCCCAATCGCGCCGCCGCTTCTCCGCCGGATTCAGCGCAGCATCCTCCGCGGGCTTCGAAGCCGCAAACCATTCGCGCAACACCGCCAAAGCCGCCACACCCAGGATCACCACAAAAAAGAAAACTTCGTTCCGCACAATCGGCCCAATCGTGGCCATCTCCAGCTTGCTCGACCAGATCCATCGCGCCTCGCTGAGCTCATGCACGCCCGTCAATGCCAGCTGAAACGCCACAACCATCAAAATCGTGCTGGTCACCGCAAAAAATCGCCCCAACGGAATTTTCAACGTGCCCTGGAAAAAGAAAAGCCCGACAAGCACGGAAAGCAGAATTCCAATTCCAGTCCCAATCCACACCTGAATCCCCGCGGTCGAAAGCTCCACAGCCCGCAGAATCAACACCAGCTCCGCGCCCTCGCGCAGCACCATGGTGAAAACAAACACCGCAATCCCCAGCCCCGCGGCCCGCGTAGAGCGCTGTGCATATCCTTCCACGCGCTGCTCGATCTCTTTCTTCAAATGCCGCGCCACGCGGTTCATCCACACAATCATCGTCACCACCAGCACGGCGGCGACAAGCATCATCAATCCTTCAAATCCGTCCTCGTTAATCGCCCAGCGCTGCAGCAACACCGCGGCCGCGACGCTGCAAACTGCCGCACCGCCCACACCCATCCACGCATAAGGCGCCAGCGCCCTTCTTCCCGTGCGATTCAAATAAACGAGTACAATGCCGACGACCAGTGCGGCTTCGACACCCTCACGCAGAGCAACAAGAAGCGCAGAAAGCATATTGTAGCCAGTTGATAATCATTTTCAACTGGAAATCCGAGTTTACCGCGACACAATCCCTACGTCAAGCAACCTCCCGTTTTTCGTCAACCTTAAGCCTAAGCCGTTTGCCGTCAAGAGCCGTTTGCGGGCAAAAGCTCGTAACGTTGTCATCCCGAGCGTAGCGAGGGATCTGCTCTTTCTGCTCTTTCTGCTCTTTCTTTGTTCCGAGGGTCCTCGCCAATCGGTGGGAGCCTCCGCATTCATGGGAGGCGGGAGCGCTTCGGCGCTCCGAATTAAATATCGCCTCTGACGTTGCGCTTTACCGCCGGGCCGTCAAAGCTCGATAACCTCCGCACCTCGGGCGTACAATCTCTGCACTAAATGCCCACATTGCCCCAACTGGTCTGCACGCTGCTGGCCACCCAGCTCATACTCGCGCCAGCCGTAGAGCCACATCGCCTGCGATCCGCAATTCCCCTCTCCGCCGCGCTGACCACGTCAAATCGCGAACTCCAACAGGCAGGCTCGCAACCCAGCACGCTAAAGATTGAATCCAGCCTCGTGCCCGTCCGCGTCGTCGTCCGCGATTCCAAAGGCCATACCGTGGCAGGCCTCTCGAAAAACGATTTCCAGATCCTCGACGAAAGCAAACCCCAGCCCATCTCGCAATTCTTCGCCTTCTCACGCAGCCCCGCGCAATCGGAATCGCCCGCGCAATCGGGATCGCACCCGCAACCCACCGCCGCGCCTGCTCCCGCCTCTGCGCAGGACCCCGAATCGATCTACACCGTGTATCTCTTCGATGATATTCACATCGAGCGCGAAGATTTCTCTCCCGCCCGAAGCGCCGCGATGCGCCACGTCGCCTCTCTCCCCTCCTCCGAGTACGCCGCCCTCGTCACCACCTCCGGCCAAACCGGTCAGGATTTCACCCTCGACCACGACAAGCTCCGCCAATCTTTTGCCAACCTCACGCCCCAGGATCGCCTGGGCGATTGCCTGAAATTGACCTATTACCAGGGAAATGAAATTGAAAACGAGCAGAACGACGCCTCCCTGAACGGCGCCATCGGCCTCGCGCTCACGTGCGGCGCCCCTACCCCCGCCATGGGATCCCATCCCGCGCAAGTGGCCGCGGAATCCGCGGCCAAGGAGGCGGTCGAAGTCGGCCGTGCAGATACCGCGCGTTCTCTCTTCGTCCTGCGCCGCCTGATCCGTCGCATGTCCAAAGCCCCGGGCCAAAGAAAAATTATCCTGATCTCCAATGGCATCTTCTTCGAACACTCCCAACCGGAAAGCGAAGTCATCGATCTCGCCCTGCGCGGCAACGTGACCGTCAATGCTCTCGATCCTGCAGGCCTTCAGCCCCCCGACGCGGACAATTCCGGCCCAAGCCAGCAACCCGGAGATGAAGTAACCGGCGCAATCTCCCAACAGACGAATCAGAACGCCAACTGGGCGCTCCTCAAAGATCTGACCGTCGCCTCCGGCGGAACTTTCTTCCACGGCAACAACGATCTCGACGAAGGCTTCCGGCGCGTGGCCGGCGCTCCCGAGTACAGCTATCTGCTCGCATTTGCGCCAGACCCATCTAACAAGCCGGGCCGCACTCACAAGCTGAAAGTAACCCTGATCAAATCCAAGTCGCTAAAAATCCAAGCCCGGACGGCCTATTTCGCTCCCGCAAAAAAATAGAATGGCTTTGTTGAAATTGAAATCCGGCCCAAGCTTTGGCTTTGCGGCCTTAGGGGCGGGGCCTGCCCCGCTCACCGGCGTAAGCCCCACCGAAACGACGCCACTACTCTCTGTTTCGCTGAAAGGCCGGGACGTTGAGCCGTCAAAGCCCGGTAACCAACCAACTAATTAACCGTCGCGTACCACCATCCACAGGCGTACAATCTCATAGACTCGGGGAGACGCCCAATGCCCACATCGCCCCGGTTGGTCTGTGCGCTGCTGGCTGCCCAGCTCGCAGTCGCGCCAGCCGTAGAGCCATTTCGCATCCGATCTGCGATTCCCTTCTCCGCCTCAGAGACTCCGTCGAGTCGCGAACTCCAACAGGCCGGCGCCCAACCCAGCACACTAAAAATTGACGCCAGCCTCGTGCCGGTCCGCGTCGTTGTGCACGATTCAAAAGGCCAAACCGTAGGTGGTCTAGCCAAAGAGGACTTTCAGGTCTTCGACGAAGGTAAGTCCCAGCCCGTCTCCCAATTCTTCGCTTTCCATCACGGCGGCAAGCAATCCGACCCGACCGCGCCACCCACAACGACCCTGGATGACACCGACATCTACACCGTATTTGTCTTTGACGATCTGCACATCGAGCATGACGATTTCGCGCCCGCGCGAGACGCTGCTGTTCGCCATCTCGCAACTCTGCCGCAATCCGAGTTCGCGGCCTTGGTCACGACTTCCGGCCAACCCGGTCTCGACTTCACCGTGGACCGCGAGAAGCTCCGCCAAACATTCGATAACCTGAGACCGCACATTCCTCTGGGCCCCGACTGCCCGCGATTGAGCTATTACCAAGCCGATTTAATCCAAAACCAACAAAACGAAGTTGCTCTGAAAGCCGCCACCCAATTGGCGATCAAGTGCGGATTCACCAGGGATAAACGAGCAAACTCTGCGCGCGAGGCCGCCCTCTCGGCTGCCGCTGAAGCCATCCACTTCGGTCGCGCGGACTCAGACCGAGCTCTCCTTATTTTGAAAAATCTGATTCATCGCATGTCCAAAGCTCCGGGCCAGCGAAACATCATCCTGATCTCCAACGGAATTTTCTGCGAGCGATATGACACCGAAAGCGAGATCGCGGATCTCGCTGTCCGGGGAAACGTCACGGTCAATGCCCTTGACCCTGCTGGGCTACAACCCTTTATCCCCAGCAGCACGGGCCCAGCAAGCCAGGCGCCCGGAAACGCGATCACCGGAAGCATGGCGGAGGAGATGAACCAGTTTGCCGCTTGGACAGTTCTAAGTGACCTCTCGGCCGCATCCGGCGGCGTCTTCTTTCACGACAACAACGATCTCGACGAAGGATTCCGTCGCGCGGCCGGCGCGCCCGAGTACAGTTACCTTCTAGCCTTCGCGCCCGACCCATCAAACAAGCCGGGCCGCACCCACAAACTGAAAGTAAAGCTGACCACCTCCAATTCGCTAAAAATCCAAGCCCGCACCGCCTATTTCGCCCCCGCGAAAAAATAAAATGGCTTTGTCGAAATTGAAATCCGGTCCAAGCTTTGCCTTCTCCGCCGTACGGGCGCCGGTCAACCGCTATGCGATTGCGGAGCAATCGACGCGCCCGCCAGCGCAAAAACAGCGGAAATCCGTCCACTCGGCTCTACGCAAATCCATTCTCGCAGTGCAGCCATGCTACGGCGTCCACGATGTGAGCAAAATGAAGAGAGAGAGCGTATCCTCGCGGTTGAGTTAAAAATTAGCCGCTGCGAGCTCATGTGAAATTCACGCGCCTTTTGATCTTTGGGATGGTCATGTTGATGGCGAACGGCGCTGCTGCGCAGAATTCAGCGAAACCATTCCATCTCGATGAGGCCACCATCACCGATGTGCATGCAGCGTACAAGTCCGGCGCTCTCACTTCCGTAAAGTTGGTGCAGGCTTATCTGGAGCGCATCCGGGCCTTCGACCAGGCGGGCCCGAAGCTCAATGTGGTGATCTTTCTCAACCCGCGGGCCGTGAAAGAGGCGGCCGCCCTGGATGAACATTTCCGCAAGACTGGAAAGTTTGTCGGCCCGCTGCATGGTATCCCGGTGTTGCTGAAAGACAATGTCAACACGAAGGACATGCCGACCACGGGCGGCTCGCTCAGCTTGGCGGGATACAGTCCCGCGACCGACGCGGCAATTACTCAGAAATTGCGCAGCGCAGGCGCAATCATCCTCGCTAAGGTCAACCTGCACGAGTTCGCCATCTGGGGTGAAACGATTAGCTCGATCCAAGGGCAGACCCTCAATCCCTATGACCTGACCCGCACGCCTGGCGGATCGAGTGGTGGCACCGGCGCGGGTGTGGCTGCCAATTTCGCAATCGCCGGCATTGGCACCGATACCGTTAACTCCATCCGATCGCCGGCGTCGGCGAACAGCCTCGTGGGCATTCGCCCGACGCTTGGTCTCGTCAGCCGTGCCGGCATTATCCCGTACTCCTTCACGCAGGATGCCGCTGGTCCGCTCGCCCGCACCGTTACTGACGCGGCGAAAATGTTAAACGTGCTCGTCGGCTACGACCCTAACGATCCGGCGACGGCATGGAGCGTCGGGAATACCGAGGAGGACTACACGAAATTCCTGAAGGCCAATGGCCTGCAGGGCAAGCGCATCGGCGTATTACGCAGTTTCTTCGGCACTGCAGCCATCAACGATGAGGTCAATCGTGTCGCGAACCAGGCGGTCGAGGATCTGAAGAAGTCTGGCGCTACGGTCGTCGAGCTGAACACCCCGGATCTCGATAGCGGAAAGATTACTTCTGATATCAGCGTTCATCTGTACGAATTTAAGCCGGCCATCAACGCTTATCTTGCCGCGGGCAACGCGCCCGTTAAGTCGCTCGAGGAGATCATCGCTTCCGGCAAGTTCCATCCGAACATCCGGGACAGCATCACGAAAGCGGAAGGACTCGAGATGGACGACAGCTATCGCCTGCGTCTTCAGAAGCGCTCCGAGTTGCAGCAGCATGTGATGAAGATCATGGCTGACGAGCGACTCGACGCGATCATGTTCCCGCATCAGAAGCGGCTGGTGGTGCCCATTGGGGAGACCCAGGTGGAGCGTAACGGCGCTCTTGGAGCGGTGACCGGTTTTCCCTCCATCGTCGTGCCAGGCGGATTTTCTTCCCCAACTCCGACGGCCGCGATCGGCGTCCCAGTGGGCATCGAATTCCTCGGCAGGCCATGGTCCGAGAAGCTATTGATCGAGATCGCCTACGGCTATGAACAAGCCACCAATCATCGCCGCCCTCCGCCAACCGTACCGCCGTTGCTCGCCTCCCGAAATCCCGCTAAGTGACGAGGTTGGCCTGCGGGCTGAATCGCCGCTAAGTTCAGATTGAAAATAATTCCGGAGTCAAAAGTGCCGCGTCTGCCAATTTATGTCAGGTCTATGAAATTTTTAATCGATAATGGAAAACTGTAGAAACGTCCGTAACTCTAAGAAAACAAACACCAACCACCCTTTCTAATCGATAATGACTATAGGGGGGTTCCGCGGAAACCCCCATGCACGGAATCTCCGGATTGGCCCGGCGACCGACGGCCGTCACTAGTAACCTGGCCGATGATTCAAACGCCGTTATAATTACGGCGGCGCGCCAAACGGCATCTCACTACCTGTACAATTACAACTCAGGTGCCCTCGAACCGTCGCTGCACCGCATGACATGAAGCTCTACTTGGCGCAATCCGGCGAAGGCCAGCGCGCACTGCGCGCGCTGTCGAAGCTATCGCTGGCGCTAGCGCTGACTCTCGCATCCGCCAACTTCCTATTCGCGCAGCAATCGTCCCAGCCGCACGCCGCCTTCGGCGCCGCAGATGCCGACGCCAAACCAGTAGTGGACGTCAAGCACGCTCGCCAATCGTATTTGCGCGGCCGCGAAAACGAGAAAGCCACGGACTGGCGCGCAGCGTACGAGGCCTACTCCGAAGCAGTACTCCAGGATCCGGGCAACAAGGAATATCAACTCCGCCAGGCCATCGCGCGCAGCCGCCTGGTTCAGGATTACGTCAATCGCGCCGAGCGCGATGCCGTCGCTGGACGCATGATGCAAGCCCGCGCTGAATTGAGCGCTGCCATTGCGCTCGATCCGGGCGACCAGGCCGCGCGCGAACGTTGGAACGAGCTGAGCCCTCAGGAAACCATCATCAAGGACGAGCGCGAGGATTTCCTGGCCGGGCCGGTCCACGTAGAACCCCAACCCGGCACACGCACGTTCGACCTGCGCGGCGATACCCAGCATCTCTACCAGGAAGTGGCCAAGCAATTCGGCTTGCGCGTCAGCTTCGATGTGGATCTGCGCACTCGCCAAGGCCGCCTGCGGCTTTCCGATGCGACCTTTGAGACCGCCATGAAAGTACTCGGCGCCATGACCAACACCTTCTGGCGTCCCTTGACCAAAGAACTCTTCTTCGTCGCCGACGACAATCCCCAAAAACGCAAGGATTACGATGCCGCCGTCGTTCGCACTATCATTCTGCCCGCAGCCAGCACGCCCGAAGATCAGACCGAAATACTCCGCGTGGTGCGCGAAGTCACGGGAATCACGCGTACGCAACTCGATTCGCGCAACCACAGCATTACTCTGCGCGCGCCCCCGCAGGCCGTAGCCCTGGCCACGGCCGTGATCGAGGATCTCGAGAAGCCGCGCGGGCAGTTGATTCTCGACGTGGATATCCTGGAAGTTAGCCGCGATAACGCCCGCAATCTGGGCATTACGCCGCCGCAAAGCGGGCAGCTATTCTCGGTCAGCAAGGCGGAGATTCAGCAGGCGGAATCCGGCACCGCCGGCCTCGTCGCCGTCCTGGAACAAGTGTTCGGGACTCCGTCATCGCTTAATGGCTTGACCAATTCCCAGGTTGGGGGGCTGCTCAGCAATGGCCAGCTCGGCTTGGGATCGCTGATCCCCCCGCTGCTGGCTTTTGGCGGAGGCGATTCCACATTCTTTTCGACACTTCCCGGTGTAACTGCGAACTTCTCAACGGTTCTCAACACCGTGCGCAGCGGGCAGCGCGTGCGTTTACGCGCCGAGGATGGCCATCCCGCGACGTTTTTCGTGGGTGATCGAGTACCTGTTTCTTACGCCCAGTTTTCGTCCAGCTTGGCGAATTCCGTCAATATTCCCGGCGTGCCCACCTCCGGTCTTTCCACTACGACGCTTATCACTGGGAACGTCCCTGCTTCCGTGACAACCGGTATTCTGCGCACCAGCACAACGGCCAATCCGCGAACGGATCTCTTTCAAGACGTGATCGTCGCCAACAATAGCGACGATACCGTCTCGGTGTTCCTTGGAAACGGTGATGGGACGTTCGGCGTCAAAACCGATTTCACGACCGGCAAAGGACCGGTTTCCGTGGCGACGGGAAACTTCAATGCGGACAGTAATCTGGATGTCGTGGTTGCGGACCAGACCGATGATATGGTCTCGGTGCTGTTGGGAAACGGCGATGGAACGCTGGCTACGCAGCAGGAATTCGCCGTCGGCCACAATCCCGTATCGGTGGCAGTCGCCGATGTCAACGGAGACGGCAAACCGGACCTGATCGTCGCCAACCAGAACGACAATACGCTCTCTATTCTCCTGGGAAACGGCGACGGAACCTTTCAACCCCAAACCACGCTCCCGACCGGCGCGGCTCCCACGCAGGTGATCACCGGCGATTTTAACTCGGACGGCAAAATCGATATCGCCGTGGTGAACCAGAACGCGAACACGGTTTCCATTTACCTGGGCGCGGGCAATGGCACATTTCCGACGCGAACGGATTACCCGGTCGGCAACGGAGCTGTCGCGCTAGCCACCGGGGACCTGAATGGCGACGGAGTTCCGGACCTCGCGGTGGTCAACAAACTCGACGACACCGTTTCCGTGTTGCTCGGAAACGGCGATGGAACGTTTGCAGCGCAAACGACATATCCGACCACGACCTCGCCGGATTCGATCGTCGTCGCGGACTTCAATGAAGATGGGCGTCCCGATCTTGCCATTGCGGAGCAAGGCTCGAACTCGGTTTCGCTCCTGCTCGGGCTGGGAAACGGAATATTCGCTCCGCCGTTCGATCTGAGCGTTGGAACGAGCCCATCCTCGATCGCCACCACGGACTTCAACGGCGACGGATTGCCGGATGTCGTGGTCAGCAATCAGGGGTCAAACACGGCGACGGTGATTCTCGATTCGACTGCAGCCGCCGCAGGACTCACGAACTCTGCGACGCCCAATCTCGGTACACCGTATCCCGGCGTCGAGTATCTCGATTTGGGCGTCAAGCTCAAGGTCACGCCGCGCCTGCATCCCAACAAGGAAGTGACATTGCAGGCGTCGCTCGAAGTCCGCAGCCTTACGGGCGAATCTCTCAACCAGTTGCCGGTGATCAGCAACCGCACGATCGAGCAAACCGTCCGTCTGAAAGAAAATGAAACCAGCGTCCTGGCAGGATTCCTGAACTCCGATACCACTATGACTCTGAACAGCATTCCGGGACTCGGCGACCTGGAAGGCATCAACTACCTGACCGGCGATCACACCAGCGATGCGAGCACAGACGAAGTGCTGATACTCATTACGCCGCGGCGTCTGAATCCCTCGCCGCGCGTCGAGCGGCTTCTCTACGCCGGGCACGCCCCTGCACAAGGTGGCGGCGCCAATCTTCCACAAACTTTTGACGAACAGCATTCGCCCTCCGAACAGCCGCTGATCGCTCCGCCGCCGGCACAGCCGGAGGAACAGCAGCAAATCGCAGTTCCTACTCCAAAGCCACAGCCGCAGCCCAGACCAAATCCGTAATTGCCTGCGGTCATTTTGCTGCTGACATTCAAAGAGCAAAATGCCGCACAGGAATACGCACGCGTAGCGTACTGGCAGACCGAAACATTCAAGCGGGTTATTGGCTTGTTTACGGCTTCGCGTCGAGGACCAGGACAGGTTGATAGGTGCGCGGCACAACAGCTTCGGCGATGGCGATCAGCTGCTGCTGCTGATTGAAAACGCGCAGCCGCGAGGGCTGCCAGTCGCCGGAATTCAGTTCGGAGGGCGCGCCTTGCGCGGTGACCGATTGTCCCGCGTGAATCTGCGCCAGCGGCAGGCTGAATTTGGCGCCGTGACGCACGCGTCGCTCGACGATAGGCAGCACCGTCGCGCGCGGCAATTCCGGCAGCAGGCCTTCGAGACGGATCACGCGTTCGGCAAGGCGACTTGCGCGCGCGGATTCCAGTAGCTCTTCGAGGGTCGAAGCCTGATCGATGGTGAATTCACCGACGGCTGTGCGCACGATTTCGGCAAGGTGCGCGCCGCTGCCGTAGCGCTGCCCCAGATCATGGGCCAGCGAGCGGATGTAGGTTCCGGAGCCGCACTCGACGCAAAATCGCGCAATCGATCCCTCGATTTCCGTCAGGCGAAATTCGAAGACGTCCACTTCCACGGCTTTCAGCTCGACGGGCTTCTTCTTGCGCGCCAGCTCGTGCGCGGGCCGTCCATGGATCTTCTTCGCAGAGAACGCCGGCGGCATCTGCTCGATGCGGCCGACGAATTCCGCCGCGAGCCGCTCGAGCTTCTCGCGGTCGAGAACGGGTGCGCTGTCGGGACCGAGAGCTTCGCCATCGGCGTCGTAAGTGTCCGTGGCAAAGCCGAAGCGCGCGGCACAGGTATAGCGTTTGCGGCGGTTGGAGTAGAAGCGCATCAGGCGCGTGGCGCGGCCGAGAAGCAGGACCAGCACGCCGGTGGCGAGCGGGTCGAGCGTGCCGAGGTGGCCGATCTGCCGGAAGCCGGCAATGCGGCGCACGGATTCGACCACGTCGTGCGAGGTCTTCCCTCGCGGCTTGTCGATTATGAGTGCGCCGTCGAGCGGCGGTGGTTGTGGAGTTCGCGGCATTAGTTATTTTTCGCTGGCGTCAGGCGGAATCAGGGCCAAAAACCCACAGCCACTTCGGGGGCGCAGTAAACCCGCCCACCTACCCGCTTTGAGCGTCTTTGCTCTTGCGAAGGAGATCTTCGATGTGCTGGCCGTATTCTTCGGATTCGTCGGGCACGAAGACGATTTCGGGGGCGCGGCGAAGCTGCAGGCGCTCGACGAGTTCGTGCCGGACGTAGCCCGCCGCGGCAGCGAGGCCCTTTAGCGCTGTTTCGCGCTCGCGCGGCTCGGTCATGATGCCGACGTAAACGCGCGCGTGGCGCATGTCCGGCGAGAGACGTACTTCAGTGACCGTCAGCGGGACGGCCAGGCGCGGATCTTTCAGTTCGCCGGCCAGCATCAGGCCGATTTCATTCCGCATTTCTTCGGCGATGCGCTCGGGGCGATGTCCAGCGATGGTCATGATCTCATCTCGCAAACAATTCTGCGGCGTTCAGATCAAATTAAGAAAGAACAGATCCCTCGCTTCGCTCGGGATGACGGCGTATATTCCGTTTTCCGCGAACTGCGAAGCCGTGCCCTCACGAAGCGTCCGAGTTCCGCAGTCAAAAATATTCTATCTCCTGGCCGATCAAATCGCGGCCTAACAGACGCTCGGATTCATCGGCAACGGCGCGCATGGATTCTTCGAGATGCTTGTCGTCGTTGGAGATGCTCACTACGCCGACTACCGAGCGCTGCCAGAGATCCTGGTGATCGAGCTCCGCTACAGCCACATTGAAGTGGCCGCGCAGCCGGTCCTTCAGGCTGCGCAGCACCTGGCGTTTATCCTTCAGCGATTGCGCGTCGGGAATGTAAATCTCCAGGGTGAGAAGACCGATCGGCATATGGCGCTCCGGGCGAGTGGCCTGAGCGAATTGTCGTGGCGCCTAGGATCTGCTATTTGCCTCGAAATTGAGAAAGAGCAGATCCCTCGCTGCGCTCGGGATGACAACGGTAAGGCTTTTTCCGCAACCCGTAAAGCCGGACCGTAAGAAAAATATAAAAGCTATGCCGAGGCGGCCAGGCGCTCTACCGTGAAACATTCGAGGACGTCGCCTACCTTGACGTCGGCGAAGTTGGAGATGCTGATGCCGCACTCGAAGCCATTGCGGACTTCGTTGACATCATCTTTGAAGCGCCGCAGCGAAACGACTTTGCCGGTGTAAATCACCACGTTATCGCGCAGCACGCGCACATCGGCGTCGCGCTTGATGATGCCGTCTTGAACGTAGGAGCCGGCAATCATTCCGGAGCCCTTGATGCGGAAGGTATCGCGCACTTCGGCGCGGCCCAGATAGACTTCCTTGATAACCGGAGAGAGCAAGCCGGTCATGGCCTTCTTCAGCTCGTCGGTCAGCTCATAGATGATGGTGTGCAGGCGGATGTCCACGCCTTCCTGCTGGGCAAGTTCGGAGGCCTTGCGCTCGGGGCGTACATTGAAGCCAACGATGATGGCGTTGGAAGCGGACGCGAGCAGCACGTCGGTCTCGGAAACAGCGCCTACGCTGGCGTGAATGATCTTGAGCTTGACCTGTTCGGTCGAGAGCTTCGGCAGCATTTCGCTGAGGACCTCGACGGAGCCCTGCACGTCGGCCTTGATGACGATGCCCAATTCCTTGACTTCGCCGCTGCGCAACTGCTCATGCAATTGATCGAGGGTGAGGCGGCTGCTTGACGATTTCGCCAGCGCGGCTTCGCGCAGCTTGGTCTGGCGGTATTCGACGATGTGGCGAGCTTTGGCTTCGTCGGCAACCTGGAATTGATCGCCGGCGTCGGGCACTCCTTGCAAGCCCAGCACTTCGACGGGCGTTGCGGGGCCGGCATCTTTCACTGGCTGGCCGCGATCGTCGAAAAGCGCGCGCACTTTGCCGTAAACGGCGCCGCAGACGAAGAAATCGCCGACGTGCAGTGTGCCATTCTGTACTAGCACCGTGGCGACCGGGCCACGTCCCTTGTCCACGCGCGACTCCAACACTGTGCCGCTGGCGGCGGCTTCCGGATTGGCTTTAAGTTCCCGCAGGTCGCCAACGAGCAAAATCATTTCGAGCAGGCGCGGGAGGTTCTGCTTGGTCTTGGCGGAAACTTCGACCATGACCGTATCGCCGCCCCATTCTTCGGGCATGAGATTGCGGTCGGCCAATTGGCGCTTGACCCGCTCGGGCTGCGCGTCGGGCTTATCGATCTTGTTGATGGCCACAATGATCGGGACTTTTGCAGCGCGAGCGTGATCGATAGCTTCTTCGGTCTGGGGCATGACGCCATCATCGGCGCCGACTACGAGAACGACGATGTCGGTAACTTTTGCGCCGCGGGCGCGCATGCGCGTGAAGGCTTCGTGGCCCGGCGTGTCAATGAAAACGATGCGACGGTCGTTGATGCGCACTTCGTACGCGCCAATGTGCTGAGTGATGCCGCCCGATTCACCTGCGGCGACGTCGGTTTCGCGGATGGCGTCGAGCAGGCTGGTCTTGCCGTGGTCCACGTGGCCCATGACCGTAACCACGGGAGCGCGCGGGGTGAGATTGCCGGTCTGCTCCTCGTGCTTGGTCTCTTCCTGAACCATCTGCTCTTCGAAGGAGACGACTTGCACGATCCCGTTGAACGATTCGGCCAACTGCGTGGCGGTCTGCACGTCGAGCGCCTGATTGATGCTGGCGAACATGCCTTTATCGAGGAGCGATTTGAGCAGTTCCTTGGCGCGGATATCGAGTTTCTCTGCCAACTCGCGGACGGTGATGCCTTCGGTGACGGTGACAGCGCGCGGTTCGCGCTGTACCGGCGGCGGGGCGATTTCGGCTTGCGCGGTGCGGCCTGCGCCGACTCCCGGACGCGTACGAACTGGATGGAGCTTGCGCTCGCCTTCGGCGAAACGTTTCTCGATGAGCGGGCGGCCGCGCGTGGGCGTGGGCTTGCGGGCGTAGAGGGGCTTGCCGGGCTCGGCTTTGCCAGCCGGTGCGGCGCCTCCGGCGGGTTTCGCGCCCATTCCTGGTGATGTGGGTCGAAGACCACCGCCGGGGCGGCCTCCGGGACGTGCCGGGAAGCGCGAGGCTCCGCCCGGAGCAGTTCCGGGGCGTCCAGCTGCGGCGGGACGCATGCTGGAGGGCGATTCTCGATGCGCGCTTGGCGGCGCTTGGATCGAAGGCTTTTGCGGCAGCTTCGGCATCGGGCCGAGAACGGGTTTCGGCGGAGCTGGCGGCCTCGCGGCCGGGATCGTCGGCGCGGTGGAACTTGCCATGGCCGGGCGCACGCCTATGGGAGTTTTTGACGGAATCGTGGCGGCCGGGCGCGCAGCGGGGATAGGCGGCGCGGCAGCGGCGGGCTTCGCGGCGATGGGAGCTGGCGCGACGGGTGCGACGACCGGACGTACTGCAGCAGGCGCCGCAGGGACTGGCGCGGTGATTGGCGGACGCGGCGGCAACGGAGGACGCGGTCCTGTGGGCGCGACGGCAGCAGGCGGCAGCGGTGCGGCTGGCTTTGCCGCTGCTGGAGCGACTGGCGCTGCTGTCGGAGCGGCGGCCGGGCGCACTGCTGCTGGCGGAGGCGCAGCCGCGGGTCTTGCTGCGGGCTTGGCCTTCGCAGCGGCCGCCTTGGCTTGCTTCTCTGCTTCGGCAGCGGCTTCGGCCTGGGACAAGTCCTGGAAATGCTTGCGGACGAGCTCCGCGTGATCGAGATCGAGGGAGCTGGAATGCGTCTTTTTCTCGGTGACGCCGATCTCCGGGAGATAGTCGATCAGGACTTTGGCCTTGATCTCCAGCTCGCGGGCCAACTCGTTAATGCGAATTTGATTCGGGTCGGACATAAACTCCGCTTATTCTTTTTCTTCTTGCTTCTCGGATTTCTCGGCCGACGGATTCTCTTCCGCCGCCTCAGGTTCCGCCGGCGCCTCGGGTGTCGCTTCGGATTCTGCCGCCGCCTCGGGCGGCGCTTCGCTTTTTTCTTCTTCGGTTACGGCCTTGATTTCTGCCGTCTCCTGATCGTCAACGGCAGCGATCTCCGCGGTTTCTTCCGAGGGCGATGAAGCCTCCGATTCGATTTCCGCGCGTGCTTCTTCGACTTCTGCTTCGACGTTGGCTTCGGCCGTTGCTTCCGCGTCGATGGCGACGTTTGCTTCGGCGCTGGCTTCCGCGGCCTGGCGCGCTTCGAGCTCTTCGAAATAGGTGCCTACGGATTGGCGGATTTTCTCCACCATTTTTTCGCCGATGCCCGGAATCTCGACCAACTGCTCGGGGGTCATGTCAGCGAGTTTTTCGATGGAGGTGACGCCGTGGGCTTCGAGCTTTTCGATTGTTTTCGGGCCTACGCCGGCCAGTTCCGCCAGCGGAGTGCCGGGCGAAGTGAGCGCGGTCATCTGCTCTTCGATTTCGCGGCGCTTTTCTTCTTCGCTCTTGATGTCGATGTTCCAGCCGATGAGCTTGCTGGCCAGGCGGACATTCTGGCCTTTTTTGCCGATAGCGAGCGAGAGTTGCGTATCCTCGACGATGACTTCGAGGCGCTTTTCCTCAACATCGACGACTTGAACGCGCGTGACTTTCGCGGGGCTGAGCGACTTTTGCGCGAAGGTCAGCGTGTCTTCGTTGTGCGGAATGATGTCGATTTTTTCGCCGCGCAGTTCGCGGATGATGGATTGGACGCGCATGCCTTTCATGCCTACGCAGGCGCCGACCGGATCAACTTCTTTGTCGCGGCTTTCGACGGCGATTTTGGTGCGTTCGCCGGCTTCGCGAGCTACGGCGCGGATTTGCACCGTGCCGTCGTAGATTTCGGGCACTTCCATTTCGAACAAGCGCTGCACCAGGGCGGGATCGGCACGCGAGACGATGACTTGCGGGCCTTTGGCGGCGCGCTCGACGGCGCGGATGGTTACGCGCAGGCGATCGCCGACATTGTAGGTTTCGAGGCGCGATTGCTCGCGCTTGGGCATGCGCGCTTCGGTGCGTCCCATGTCCACGATGACGTCGGGGCCTTCGACGCGCTTTACGATGCCGTTCACCAGCTCGCCGACGCGCGTGTGGTATTCGTTGTAGATGGTGTCGCGCTCGGCTTCGCGCACTTTTTGCAGGATCACCTGCTTGGCGGTCTGCGCGGCGATGCGGCCGAGGACTTCAGTCGGCTTGTTCTGAAAAATTTCGCCGCCGGGTTCGATGCCGGGCTGCTGCTTGCGGGCTTCGGCCAGGGAGATTTCGCGCAGTGGATCGGCAACTTCATCCACTACCGTACGGACGGCGAAAACGTCCACGTGCCCGGTTTCGGCGTTGAATTTCGAGCGCAGATCTTCCTCGGTCTTGTAATACTTGCGCGCGGCGACAACCATAGCGTCTTCGATGGCCGCGACGATAATGTCGGGCTCAATGTGCTTTTCGCGGCTGATCTGCTCGATTGTCTGGTAGAGCAAACTTGCCATTACTGTTGCGCTCCTGCTCTTTATTGCCTCTGCCGCCATTAAAGGGCGGCGCCACAGACAGCTCTTACAGCTCTACGACTAGATTCGCTTTGCGAATTCCGGCGAACGGCACGGCTATTTGCTTATCTCGCAACGCCAGCTTTACGTTTCCTTCGGCGAAACCTGCTAATCGCCCCTCGAAGTACTTGGCGTTTTCTACCGGCTCGTTGAGCCAAATTTGCGCCAGGCGGCCGGTGAATCGCTCGTAGTCCGCGGGCTTGATCAGCTTGCGATCCAAGCCTGGGGAACTGACTTCGAGCACGTAACTGGGGCCGGGAACGAGGTCCTCGACGTCGAGGATCACGCTCAACTGCTGGCTGACGCGCTCGCAATCCTGATGCGAGATCGCGCCGCCCTGGGGCTCGGCTTCCGTGGGCGGCCGGTCGAGATAAACGCGCAAAAACCTTTGCTTGCCCACCTTCCACTCGAGGTCGAAAATCTCCAGACCCTCCGAGTGGGCCACCCTTTCCGCCGCTGCGCGAATCTTCTCCAGATCCATCGCCATCGTCCTGCGTCGAGAGGCACCCCGACCGTATGTGCCAAGCAGGGACAGCGCCCGGCCCGTTTCCCGCGCAACAAAAAAGTGGGCTCGCGCCCACTCAGTCTTTCGACCTTACTGGAAACGCCTCAGTATAGCCGGGCGGGGAGGAAAAACGCAAGCCGGGCAGCCGAGCGCAAAAGGGAAGCCCCGAGACTCGCGTCTCGGGGCTTCGCGGGATGCTGACCGACGGCCGCTAAGTGCTACTGCTGCGGCTGCTTGGGCGGCGCCTGTTGCGCCGGCTTGGGCGCTGGGCGCGGCGCGGCCGCGGCGCCCTTTACGGGATAGGCCTGATCGTACAAGCGAACGATATCCTGGGTGATGTCGTTCTGCTGCGCGGCATAAACTACGGGTGTGTTCTGCGCCGACATATCGAAGACGACCGAATAGCCGTTTTCGCGGGAATACTTGTCGATTACTTCGAGCATTTTGCGGCCGATGCGGTCCACCACGTCGCGCTGGGCGTCGTTGGCATCGTCCTGAATTTCCTGCTGCTTGCGCTGGTAAACGCGCGTGTCTGTCTCGCCCTCACGCTGCAGACGGGCCTTTTCCTCATCACTGCAAGTGGTGGCGCAATTGCGCAGACGATTCTGTAAGTCGTCAATCTTTTTGCGCAGTCCATCGAGCTCATTCTGGCGCGGACTGAACTGCGATTGAAGCTCGGCGGCGGCCTGCTTGCCCTCGGCCGTGCCGGTAATAGCCGACTGGATGTTGATCACCGCGACTTTGCCGGCCGCGGCGGCGGCGCCGCCCTGGGCCCACGCTGCAGAACTGATCAGAAGCGCCAAAAGCGCCGGTGCTGCGTATCGAATCTTCATTCCTAACTCCTTCTATTTAAAATATCGATGGCGGTACAAACCCGCGATTATAGGCGCTGAGTTCGCGGCGGGTCAAATGGATTCCCCACTGCGCCGAAAGCCATCAGCGCGGTACCGGAACGAGCAGAACGCGGTTGTTACTCTGGTCCACGACGACTGCCAGACTGAGCTTGTCATCGATGGCCACCGAGAATTGCTGCGAACCTTCAATCGGAAGCACCAGCTGCACTTTCTGATTCACCAGGTCGGCGACAGATATTGTGTTGCTGGCGGAATTCACCGACAGCAGCGTGCTGGTTTGGAAGTCGTAGTCGAGAGAGGTGGGATTGATGCCCACTCGGACGCGCGTTTCAATGAACGTGCCTGGATCAATGATTACGACGTTGTTGTCCAGACTGTCGGCGACGAGGAATTGATCGGCGCTGGGATCATAAGCGGCGCCCGTAGGATCTTCGAAGCCTGTGAGCCGCGAAATGACGGAGTTGCTGGCCAGATCGATAATGCTGACGGTATTGGTGGGCGAGAATTGCGGCGGCGGCGCGGCGGTGACCGCGGCGTAATTGCGGACCGGATCAACCGCAACGGCCAACGGCATCTGATCCACGCTGATGGTGGCACCCGAGCTGAGAGTGTCCACGCCCACCGTGGAGACGTTGTTCGATTGCGTATTCACCACCACCGCTTGCGCCGTGTCTTGATTGATGGCTACGCCGGTGGGGCCTAAACAGGTGGAACACGTCTGAACCGTTGCGAGAACCAACTGGTTGATCTCATCAATGATGGAGACGTTGTTGCTGCCGCTGTTGGTGACGATGGCGCGGCCGAGTCGCGGAATGGTGGCCACGCCAATGGGCGCGGTACCAACGCTGAGCGGTGCGCTGGCCGTGCCGGTCAGCAGATTCACAAAGGAAATGTCATCGGACGCGGAGTTCGCGACGACGGCGGTATCCAGATCCGTGTCGATGGCAACGCCAACGGGGGTATCGCCAACGGCGACGGGCTGAATCACCGAAAAAGATTCCGCGTTGGAAACTGAGCCGTCGGGGTTCTGAACGTCCACGACAAAGCGCCGGGCGGAACTGAGCAGCGTCGCCGGAACCGTGGCGACAAGTTCGCGGCAAATGGGCGATGCCGGGCACGCCGTGGGCACGGTTGAAGTAGTCACAGGCGAGCCGTCCAGGCGCACCACCGCGGCGGGCTGGAATCCATCTCCGATGACGCTCAAAGTAATCGGAGTGGCCGAGGAGAGAATAAACGTCGGAGTCGTCTCGGTAATTTGAGGCGTGCGCAAAGTGCCCAGATCGATCAGCGAAACATCGTTGTCGTTCTCGTTTACAACCACGGCAACGTCGCTGGTAGGATCGATGGCGATAGCCTGCGGATTGTTGCCTACCGTGATGGTCTGCACGAACTGCTGCGTGCCGAGATTGAAGACGCTGGCCAAACCGGAAAGATTATTGACGGTGAGCCCGATATTGGTGAGCGCGTTCACGGCCGAAGCCAGCTGGCCCTTCTGATAGGTGATGGTAGTGACGGATTGATCGAGGATGCTGAAAGTCGTCACGCTGGTGTTCTGCGGATCGGTGAGCAAAACCTGATGGGTCTCGGTGTTGATGCTGACTCCGGTCACGCTGGTGGTAATCGTCAACGTGGCGACCAGAGTCGGAACGCGAACGCCCGTGCCCTGACTCGCCGGCTGCCCGAGATCCACGATAGAGACCGTCCCAGCACCGCCGGGCGTAATCACTGCCCAGTTAAAAACAGGATCGACGGCAATCTGCGGCGTCGCGCCGGTGCTGACAGGATTTGACGCACCGCCAACTTGCTGCAGAACCGTCGCGGGATTCGTGGTCAAGTCGATGACGGTAGCCGCGTTCGTAGATTCGTTGGCGATCACGCCGCGATGCGTGAGCGGATTAATCCCCACTGAGAACGGCAGAGAAGTCGGCAGGGTCGGAGGCGGCAGCGTGACCGGAGCAGCAGCCGTGCCGTTCGCGAGATTAATCACGGAAAAAGTGTTGTCGGCGCTATTCACCACCACCGCTTCGTCGAGGATATTGTCCACAGCCACGCCAGTAGGACTGTGCCCAACGGGAATCGCAGCCGAAGCTGTTCCGCTAACGAGATTCACCAGTGTGACGGTGCCGTCCGTAGTGTTGGCCACCACCGCTGTATCTGTGGCGGTGTTGATGGCCACAGCGGTCGGTCCTCCGCCAACAGCAACCGTGGAGTTCGCTGAAGTGGGAATCGCTGACAGCGGCGAAATCGCCAAATTGATCGCCGCCTCGGGCGACGTGCCCGCAGCAACTCCTGCATTCTGCACCACGATGGGCGCCAAACCCGCCGCGGTGAAATTGGAGCTCGAAAGTACAGCATTGAGTTGACGGCTGTTCAAGATGCTCGCCGGTTGCGCGTTCCCTTCAAATGTCAGGTTGGTCGCGGGCGAATAAAATCCACCCGTCAACGTAACGCTCGTAGTGCCCGGCGAAGACTGCGGCACGTTCACGGGCGTTTCGGAAATCAGCCCCGGACGAACGGCGATGACGCTTACATTCATCACGTTTGAAGTGCTGCAGTCCGGCGGACATTCCGACTGCACGCTAAGGCCGATCGGTGCCGTAGATGTCAGCAACGGCGCCAGGATGCGGACGCGCAGAGTCGTGCCGCTGATAAAAGTCGTGGGTGCATTGGGATCGATGCTGCCGTTCACCAACACGTTGCTGGTGGAGAAAAAGCCCGTTCCCGTAATGTACACATCCTGGAAGAAAGATCCCTGCTCCGCGGTCTGCGGCGACAATGCCGTTACAGTGGGTACAGCAGTAGCGCCGACCGTGATCGCGAACGTGCCGGATTGCGTGGGATCCTGCTGCGACACCGCGGTGATGGTGATGGCGCCAGGGGCCGTCGCCGGAGCGGTATAAACGCCGCCGGGCGTAATGAATCCGTCGGTCAGATTTCCGCCGGCGACGCCATTTACCAGCCAACTCACGGCAGTATTCTGCGTGCCGGTGACGCAGGCGAACAATCCGTAGGTCTGCAGAGTGGCGATGGTCGCCGAGGTCGGCGGCGACACATCCGTGCAAGTATTCGTGGCGGGAATGACGCGCACGCGCACTCCCGAATCAATCGTTACGGTTGAGGTGCCGAAGTTGTTGATATTGACGACGCTGGTTGCGATCACCAAGACGGAATTGGGATTCGGGATGGCCGCCGGTGCGGTGTAGAGACCGTTGGCGTTCACGACGCCCAGCGCCGCCATGTTGCAGGTGGGCGGAGGAGTCGTATTGGGAGCGGCCGTACATACCGACCAGCTTACAGTGGTGGTCGAAGTGCCGGTCACAGTGGCTGCGAATTGTTGCGTTCCGCCCTGAAGTACCGTTGCCGTGGCCGGGGTTACGACGACGTTGATCGTCGTTTTGTTTCCCCCGCACGCCGCGGCCAGTGCAGCGGCAACGATTGCCGCGGCTAATTTCCAGACTTTCATTCCCCAGCCCTCCCCCGAACCCGATCACCGGCGCCTGTCCGATTCCCGGGAAACTGCCCAGCCATAAACACCGGCGAGAAACGCCGGTTCCTAGAAAGTCCGGCTCACAGTGAACCGGAACGTGTGATGCGGTTCGAGCAAACCGGTTGGCAGCCGCTGAACGTTTGTATCCAAGACGTTGTTGAGCTGCGGAATAATCTGCGTCTGCAGCACGCCCGGCGGCAACGAGCGCTGCGCGTCGTCGCTCAAAAAGAAAGCGCCGCGCGGAGAGACGATGGTCTGGTCGAGCGTCAGCGGATTATACGCGTAATAGAAACGGAACGGTGCATTGACCACCGGCAATTGCACCACCACTTCGATTCCCGAGGAATCCCGGGGATGAAAGTTTGTTCCGCCGGCAATCGGCAACTGCCCCTGGATCGTCGTGTTCGGAAATTCCGAGTTCGGATATTGCTGCTGCAATAGATTGAGCGTCGAGGGAGCGAGCGCCAGTTGCGATTTCCTGACAATGCCGTCCATTCCAAAATCGCTGAACAACGCCAGAGTCACGGGTCCGGCGATGGGAATGCGGTATTCGAAATTGCCGACGGCCTGGAAATCGCCGCCGGGCCGCGAAGCGACGTAGTCGAGCACCGGCACGGAGAGAGATTCCAGCGACGGGCTCCCGTTGGAATTCAGCTTCGTAGGATTTATAAACACCACGGTCTGATTGATCGAGGTGGGAATGAATACGTAGGGAGAAATGGTGAAGAAATCGAAGCCGCGAACGTCATTCTCACCGCCAAGGTAAAAGCGGGTTTGCGGCGGTTCGACTTTTCCGCCAAAACCAGTGCCAAAGGCTGTGAGCAGGCGCATGGCCAGCACATTTCGCTTTTTATTGACGGGATGGTAGTAGGAAGTCGTGAAGGTATTGGTGATCGTGTTGGTATTGCCGCCGAGCGGTCCGCCTTCAAATGCCAGACCATAGAAATAGCTCTTGCCGCCGGTGGGATTCATGGGATTGTTGACCGTACTGTAGTTGATGGTCGGCGTGATTTTGCTGGCCTCAATTCCCTTCAGAGCCGACGGTCCGGCCAGGCTCTGAAACTGCAGCGATTGAAAAAGCAATTGCGAGGACTGGCTGAAAGCGGTGATGTTGGTGGTGGAATAACCATAGGTAACGCCCACGCGCGTGAAAGAAAAGCGCCGTAGAGGATAGCTGGCAAAAATAGTGAAGCCTTTGCTGTCGGTGTTGTAGTTCTGCTCGATGGCCGGATTGATGGTGACTTGCTGGCCGAGAAGGATGGATGTCTCGCGCTGCTGGTTGTAATCGAATTTCTGGCTGAAAACGGTGAAGCCCGTTGAAATAGGGCGGTCGAAAAGATAAGGTTCAGTGAATCCGAAAACGAGATTGCGCTGGCGATCGCCAACCTGCGCGGAGAAAGTGAGCGTTTCGCCGAGGCCCAGGAAATTGTTGGTCTGATAAGAAAGGCCGATGAAGCTGCCGGCCAGCCCGCTCACACCGCCGGAAAGACTGATGGACTGCTTGCCCTTCTCGTGCACTTTCAGATTGATGTCCACCGTGCCAGCCTTCACGTTGCGCTTGATCTCGGCGTTTTCGGGCTTCAGCGTATCGAAATAGCCGAGCTGGTTCAGGCGCAGCAGGCTGACTTCCCAGAGACGATTGTTGAACAGATTGCCTTCGTCGAGCAGGATTTCGCGGCGAATGACTTTATCGCGCGTGGTGGTGTTACCCGAAAAGTCGATGCGCCGGACGAAGAACTGTTTTTGCTGATCGAAGCGCAGGGTCAGATTGATAGTCTTCGTCTCTTCGTGGATGTCGAAGTCAGGACTCGATACAAAATCGATGTAGCCGTATTCGCCGTAGAGTTTTTTGTAATTGTCGAAGGCCTTGCGCAGCTTGTCGGTCGAGAAGATGTCCCCTTTCTTCAGGGGGAAAACCCGTTCGAGGAATTCAGATTTAAAAAAGAGGCCCTGGTCGGGATCCTGGCTGACGACGTGAAGATCGCCCATGCGATAACGGTCGCCCTCTTCAATCTTGATCGTGATGTTGGTGCGCTTGCCGTGCTTGCGGCCGATTCCGGGCACGGGGACTCCGCCGCCTTTCTCATCGACGGTATTCAACTCCGCTTCGTGAACAATGACGCGGAAATAGCCATGGTCCTGATAGAAGCCGCGAATCCCCACTTCTTCGTCCTCGTCGAGCTTGTCACGATCAAAAGTCTTGCTCCAAATGTTGATGTCAGTGATCTCCAGAGGAATGGCGATAGGCCGAGAATGACGCATTGTGCGGATGAGCTTTCGCGAAGAGAACGATTTGTTGCCTTCAAATTTGATCTCGCCGACTTTTACTTTCGGTCCTTCATCGATATTGAAGATCAACTTGACGGCATTTGTCGCCGCGATTTTCTCGTATGTGGGACGGATAACAGCAAACTGGCGGCCGTGCTCAGCGAGCAGCCCCTGCAGAACGACTTGAGCGCGCTTGATCACTGTAGGATCGAAGCGGCTCTCAACGGTCAGGCCGACTTTGCGGTCCTTGAAGCGGTCGAGAATATCGGATTCGCTGACCGACTTATTGCCTTTGTATTCGATGCGGCGAATAACGGGTCGCTCGGTGACGTAGAAAATGATGATCTTGTTGCCCGGGCTTTTAGGATCATCTTCGACTTCCAGGCGAATATCCTCGAAATATTGCGTGTTCCACAGCGCCAGAAAATCGCGCCGCAGGTTCTCCTCATTGTATGGATCACCTTCGCGGGAAAACATGCGTGCGACCAGCGTGGCTCTCTGAATGCGGCGATTGCCCTCAAACTGAATATGCGTGATGTACCCGCTTGAACCTTCGCTGGAGATTTGCGCCGAAACACAAGGCGCCAAAGCCACCCCGAGGAGGAAAGCAACGGCGAGGCCAAGGCAAGTGCGCAGAAATGTTCTGACGATTGCGGCCACACGTGTAGTCAAGGCCGCACTCCACCGCCCAAGACTGTTTGCTCCCCCGCCGGACCGGGAACCCGTCCGGCACGCGCGTGTAGGATTCCTAGTGGGCTACCGGGGTTGCTTCCACCAGGGGACGGAACGCAAGACCGTCGTTCGAGAGATAGACCTCGAGTGTCGCGGGCCGCTGCAAGCCGCCCTGAATCAATGCTTCTGACAGTGGATCTTCCACGTATTTCTGCAGCGCGCGCCGCAATGGACGTGCGCCATAACTCCGGTCGGAGCAGGTCTTCTCCAGAATCCACTGGCGCGCTTCCTGCGTCAGGCCGATTTGCACCTGGCGATGGACCAGCGTGTCGTTGATCTGGCTGACGAGCAAGTCGATGATGCTCATCAAGTCTGCGTCGGTGAGCGAATTGAAGACGATGACTTCGTCCAGCCGGTTCAGGAATTCGGGATTGAAGACGCGCTTCACTTCCACCATCACCATGTCGTCGGCGGACTTCGCGGTGACATCTTCAGCCGAGGACTGGAAGCCCAGCCCTGTCTGCTTCTGCAATTGCCGCGCGCCGATGTTGGAAGTCATGATGATGATCGTGTTCCGGAAATCCACGGTGTTGCCGAGGCCATCGGTAAGCTGGCCATCTTCGAACACCTGGAGCAGGATGTTGTACACGTCCGGATGCGCTTTTTCAATCTCGTCGAGAAGAATAATCGAGTACGGAGTGCGGCGGACGCGCTCGGTGAGCTGGCCGCCCTCTTCGTAGCCTACGTATCCCGGAGGCGCGCCGATCAGTTTCGATACCGAGTGCTTCTCCATGTATTCGGACATGTCGAAGCGGATCAGAGATTTTTCGCTGCCGAAGAGGAACTCGCCAAGACGGCGGGCGACTTCGGTCTTGCCGACGCCGGTGGGGCCGAGGAACAGGAAACAGCCCACGGGGCGGCCAGGAGCCTTTAAGCCAGCGCGGCTGCGGCGAATTGCACGGGCCAGAGCGGTGATGGCGCGATCCTGGCTGATGACGCGGCGGTGCAGCTCTTCTTCGATGCGCATCAGCTTTTGCTGCTCGTCTTCCTTGATGGCGCTGACGGCCACACCGGTCCAGCGCGCGACGACTTCTTCGATATCTTCGCGGCCGACGACGCCGGTGGCGGAGTCATCAATCTTCAGCTTCTCGCGAAGCACGCGCAGGTGTTCTTTCTCTTTGCGCTCCTCTTCGGAGTAGAAACGCGCCTTCTCGAATTCATGATTGGCGATGGCCGTTTCCATGCGATGGGTGATGAATTTCACGCGCTTTTGAACTTCGGAAACCTCATCCGGCAGCATGGCCTGGCGCAGCTTCACACGCGCGCCGGCTTCGTCGATCAGGTCGATGGCCTTGTCGGGCAGGAAGCGATCGGAAATATAGCGATTCGAGAGATAGACAGCGTAGCGGACCGCTTCTTCGGTGTATGAAACGGCGTGAAACTTTTCGTAGCGATCGCGCACGCCCTGAAGGACCAACACGGCCTCTTCTTCGTTGGGCGCGCTGACTTTCACCGCCTGGAAGCGGCGTTCGAGCGAGCGATCCTTCTCGACCGACTTGCGATATTCACCCGGCGTTGTCGCGCCGATGCACTGAATTTCGCCGCGGCTGAGCGCGGGCTTCAAAATATTGGCTGCGTCAAGAGAGCCCTCTGCCGAACCTGCACCGACGAGCGTATGCAGCTCGTCAATGAAGATGATGGCGTTCTGGCTCTCCATCAATTCCTTCATGATGGTCTTCAGGCGCTCTTCGAATTGGCCGCGGTACTTCGTGCCCGCGACGATCAAGGACAAATCGAGCGAGAGAATCCTCTTGTCGGCAAGGAACGGCGGCACATCGCCATCGGCAATGCGTTGCGCTAGTCCTTCGACGATAGCGGTCTTGCCCACGCCCGGCTCGCCGATCAGCACGGGATTGTTCTTCGTGCGGCGGCACAAGATTTGAATGGCGCGCTCGAGCTCGCGATCTCGTCCTACAAGCGGATCGAGCTGGCTTTCCATGGCGGCCTGCGTGAGGTCGCGACTGAATTCTGCTAACAGAGATGCTTCTTTGGGTCGATTCACGGGGACCTTCTCTCCAGCACCGCGCGACAGCTCTTCGCGTACAGTAGAAAGGCGAAGACCGCGCTCTTGCAGGATTTCGGCGCCGAAAGACTTCTCCTCCCGCAACACACCGAGAAGCAAGTGCTCGGTCCCGACGTGCTTGTGACCGAGTCGCTCCGCTTCTTCAGCAGCAAAGGTGATGATGCGCTTGCACTCCTGGCTGAGAGGAACGTCCACGGAGGTGGAGATTCGCTCGCGCACCGTGATACGGGATTCGATTTCCTTGCGGATGGATTCGATGGAACCGTGCGATCGCAGAAACCGGTTGGCCAGCGCCTTATCTTCGCGCAGCAGACCGAGGAGAAGATGCTCCGTCTCGATGTAAGGGCTGCCGTACTGACAGGCCTCGTAGCGAGCAAAGAAAATAACTCGACGTGCCTTTTCTGTGTAGCGTTCAAACACGGGTCACCCGCGCTCTCCCGGGGCTTGTGCCCCAGCCTCGGCCGCCTGCGCGCCGGATTGCAAGCGCGCTGCCGCGGCTTCCTCGACCCGGACTAGCTTGCCGTGTTCCAGGTGAAGAACGCGGTTTGCTCGCTGGGCCAGTGAAAGGTTATGCGTCGCCAAAATGGAAGTAAGACGGTGGGCCAAATGCAAGCGGCGCATCAATTCGAAGATGAGCTCCGCGTTGCGCTCGTCCAGATCCCCCGTCGGCTCGTCTGCCAGGAGCAGTTTCGGTTGATTCACCAGGGCGCGTGCGATAGCCACGCGCTGTTGCTCTCCGCCGGAAAGTTCTCCGGCGCGCTGATGATCCCGACCCCCCAAGCCCACTTCGCCTAGCCACTCCGCTGCAGACCGGAGCGCGGACTCTCGTGCGACACCGCAAATCAAAAGCGGCATCGCCACGTTTTCCGCCGCAGTGAAGTCGGGCAACAGATGATGCCGTTGCCAGACAAATCCCACCGAACGGTTGCGATATTCGGCGAGCTCGTGCTCCGCAAGCGCTTCCAGCGAATTCCGCTCGAAGTATATAGCACCGCTTGTCGGAGTGTCCAGCGCGGCCAGTGCGTGTAGAAATGTGCTTTTGCCGGCTCCCGATGGCCCGACGATGGCCACCATCTCTTCGCGCGCGATTGAGAAGTCCACGCTCTCGAGTGGAGTGATTTCCGCTGAGCCTGAGCGGAAGGTCTTTCGCAAGCCTTCGACACGCAGCAAATCCGAGTTCCCATTCGAAGGCGAACAAGTTACCGCCTCCGAAGGGAAAGTCGTCTGTGCGCCGAAGTTAGCTTGTGCCGACATGTTCGTAATGTTCTCTACTCACGTTAGATGCCGAAGCGGGCGTCCGATATGTCCTTTTTTTGCATCGGATTAGCAATACTGGCGAATTCGAGCGATGGGAACGAATTGCTCTTTTTAGCCGCCAAAGTGCCCATCGCACATCTCCCTGCCGGATATGCCATGCCTTTCATCTCTCGATATTGCTCCTGGACTTCGGCGGGCACCATAGGGCGTTAGACCCGGTTTCGATAATCGAAAGTACTGAACCTATAGCTCATTCAAAACGCAGGATTTCGACCGGCAGGATGCGCGAAGCCGCCCGCGCCGGCAGCAGCGTCGCAGCCAGGCAAATTGCGACCGCAGCCGCGGCAATCCATACCGCGTCCAATCCGCTCGAATGAAAGGGAACGTACGGGACGGCATAAATCTCGGCATTCAACGGAATCAATCGCCAAGCATCCGCCGCCCAGCTCAATCCGTAGCCGGCGATCAACCCAATTAAGGTCCCGAAGCCGCCGACAATCAGCCCCTGCAGCACAAAAATCCGCCGAACCTGCACGCTGCGCGCGCCCATAGCCACCAGCACAGCAATATCCCGCGCCTTGTCGGTCACAGTCATGGTCAGCACCACCAGCACATTCAACCCGGCCACAAATGTGATGAGCCCAATAAAGATCGCTGTGACGAGCTTCTCCAGACTCAAAGCCCGAAACAGAGCCCGGTTCTCATCCATCCAGGTCGTCGTCGTAAATCCGTTGCCCGCTCGCGCGCGCAATTCAACCGCAACTTTCGCGGTGTCCTCCAAACGCACGCAGCGCACTTCCAGCAAACTCACCACGTCCCCGATCCCCGCCAGACTTTGTGCCGAAGCCAGGGTCACGAATCCCCAATTCGCGTCGTAGTCATAAAAGCCGGAGTCGAAAATGCCCGCGACGCGAAATCGCCGCGAGCGCGGCATCACGCCTAACGGCGTAAGGCTACCCTGCGGACTCGTGAGGCTCACATAGTCGCCGGCGAAAATTTTCATATCCGCGGCCATGATGGCGCCGACGAGCACCGCGGGAACTCCGTCCCTATCCGGGGCAAAATCCGCCTTGCCAGAAACAATGCGGCGAAGCGCCTCATCCGAGCGGCTCTCGATTTCCGCGTCCACACCCTTCAGCACAATTCCGCGCGAGCTTCCGCTGGCAGAAAGCAACACAGTGTTGTAAATCGCGGGAGCGATGGAGCGAACGCCCGGCGTCCCGCTAAGTCTCGCCATCAACCCGCGATAATCGCGAATCCCCTCAGGGCTGACAGGCTTCAGATTCACATGCGCGGTAACGCCAAGCAACCGGTCGCGAATCGCTTGGCGAAAACCGGTATTCATGGCCAGCGCAATCACCAGCGTCGCCACTCCGGCAGCCACGCCCACCACAGAAAACAGCGTTACCAAACGAAGCACAGCAGGCCGGTGCGGCGAGCGAAGATAACGCAACGCCACCAGCCATTCAAAACTCATTTAGCATCGCCGGCTGCGTTTGCGTCGTCTGCAGCGATGACGCGCGCGGCGCCCTGCGGGCGCAGAAGCGGAAAGAGCATGACTTCGCGGATGGACTGAGAATTCGTAAGCAGCATCACCAGGCGATCGATGCCAATTCCTTCGCCGCCGGTCGGCGGCAAGCCGTGCGCCAGCGCACGAATGTAATCTTCATCGAGTTGCTTCGGCGCTTCTTCCCCGCCGCGCGCGATCTGCTCCCGAAAGCGTTTCTCCTGCTCCTCGGGATCATTCAATTCCGAGAAACCATTGCAGATTTCGCCGCCCTCGACGAAAAGCTCGAATCTCTCAGTAACCGTGGGATCATCCGGTCGCGCCTTCGAAAGCGGAGAAATCTCCGTCGGATAATCATAAACAATCGTCGGCTGAATCAGCCGGTCTTGCGCAATCTCATCGAAGAGCGCGCCGGTAATTTCCCCGTCCGGCATTCCCGCGGCGAGCGCAATCGTCTCGCGCCCCGCGCGCCTCGCCCATTCGTTGTAACGCGTCGCGATTTCGCGCGGCTTGCCCGGCTCGGCGAGTTCCTTTGGCGAAGGCGCGGCTCCCGCCGATTCCGGCCAATAGCGGCAAATCGCCTCGCGCATGGTCAGCCGCTCGAATTTTGAAAAATCGAGGGTGTGCTCTCCATATTGGATTTGCTTACTGCCGCAAACCTTCTCCGCCAACGACGCCAGCAACTCCTCGCTCAAATTCATCATGTCGCGATAATCGCCATACGCCTGGTAGAACTCCAACATCGTAAACTCCGGATTGTGCAGCGCGTCGATTCCTTCATTACGAAAATTGCGATTGATCTCAAACACGCGGTCCATTCCGCCCGCGACTAATCGCTTGAGATACAGCTCCGGCGCAATTCGCAGATAAAGATCGATATCGAAGGTGTTGTGGTGGGTGATAAAAGGCCGCGCCGTGGCTCCCCCGGCAATCGGATGCATCATCGGAGTTTCCACTTCGATGAAACCACGGCTTTCAAAAAACCGGCGCAATTCGGCGATAATCCGCGCCCTCTTGATGAAAATCTCGCGCACGTTGGGATTGGCGATTAAATCGAGATATCGCTGCCGGTAACGAATGTCCGGATCGGCCAAACCGTGAAATTTTTCCGGCAGCGGCAGCAGCGCCTTGGTCAGAAGTTCCAGCTTTTCAACCCAAACCGTAAGTTCGTTGGTCTTGGTGCGAAAAAGATGGCCTTCCACTCCGATGATGTCGCCCAGATCGAGCGAACGGAAAAGCTCGAAAGCCTCCGGACCCACCACGTCCAGCTTCACATAAATCTGCAGGCGTTTCCCTTGCCCCAGGATATGCGCGAACCCGGCTTTTCCGTGAGGCCGCAAAGCCACCACGCGGCCCGGCACGCGCACTTTTACAAGCTCGGCCTGCAGTTGCTCCGCCGAGTGCGACTCAAAGGCCTCGGCTATCTGCTCCGCGCTGTGCGTCCAATCGTACCGGTGCGGATAGGGATCGTGTCCCTGCGCCGCGAATTCTGCCAACTTCTTGCGCCGTTGCAGGAACTGATCGCGCGGCTCGAATTCCAATCGGGAATCCTTTCGGAGAGTCGTGCGGCAGTATAGCGGTGCGCTTCTTCTAGCGTCAAGAAAGCCGCTTGCGCGGTCTGCTATAATGACTCCCTCGGGTGGAGGTACCTTTGTCCCTCTCAGTGGCTAGGGCCTTGTTCGCTCGGCGCCGGAGCGTTCACGAAGAGTGGAGCGCCTGGCTCCCTCCGGAAAAGAGCGATCTTTTCCAGCACGTCCGCACCCGCTGGGAACGCTCCTTCACCATATCCGCAATCGCACTGCACGAAGCTTTTGATCTGCGTGACGCAGCCCGCTACGACCAGGCGCGCTTGCATGTTCAAATGGCCAGCGCGTTGGTGGATCGCAACACGGCCGAAGTCATTCGCGCCATACAAATCATCCACAGTGAAGCCCGGCATATTGGAGACCTTCCCGAAGTTGAACCTCTGGACCCTTTGAACTTCCGAACGGAGGCAGCCCAGAACGTCGCTCACTGGAACGCGTTTTTTCACTGGGTCCTGTTTGACGCACGCTCGCGTTTCTTCCAAAAGCTGCGCCTTCTCGAGTCTGTGACCCAGGATGCTTCCACAGGTTTCGCGGCCTCCGCTGACGAATTGACGGAGTCAGCGCTATCCGACCTCGAGGCCCCGTGGGTCGCACTGGCTGATCTGGAGTGTGACCTGAATACCAGCGCCCGCGAAGTGGAGGTCGTGTTTAAGGCCTTTCTGCGCAAGCTGCCGCCGGCCCTGACATCCGTTGTCCGCGAGCAGCTCGAAGCTCCCGTACCCGAGCAGCCCCGCCGTTCGCGTGCCCGTTCTGCCCGGGTTTCGAGGTAGACGCACGCTGCTTTTCCTACGACAATCATTGCTGCCGCGCGTGACGACATCTTTCACGTTCGTTCAACACGCGAATCCGAAGTACTCCCCCTTGCGTCCAAAGCAATACCGCGAGGGAATCGCGAGTACAACTCAAGAGGAGCATGACGCATCGCAGTAGGTGATGCGTCCCGCCGGGACTTGTGACCCGCACGAGACGATCCGAATCCCAGGAGATGCCCGAAGCCGACGTCATACGGCTCGCCCAGCGTGGTGACCCGTCTGCCTTCGAGCGCCTCTATCGGATGCACAGCCGGAGGGTTTACTCCCTTTGTTTACGCATGGTTGGCAACACCGCCGAAGCCGAGGATCTCACCCAGGAAGCGTTCCTTCAGCTTTTTCGCAAGATCAGTTCCTTTCGCGGCGAATCGGCCTTCTCCACTTGGCTGCATCGGCTCTCCGTCAATGTCGTCTTGATGAAGCTGCGAAAGAAGCGCATGCCGGAAACTTCGCTCGAAGAGACGACGGAACCCGACGAAGAAAGCGGCGGGCCTCGGCGCGATTTTGGTACTCCGGATCTACAATTGAGCGGCTCCGTGGATCGCGTCAACTTGCAACGCGCTATCGAACAACTGCCACCGGGATATAAAGCGATTTTTGTGCTGCACGATGTGCAAGGGTACGAACACAACGAGATTGCTGACATCATGGGCTGCTCGATCGGGAATTCGAAATCGCAGTTGCACAAGGCGCGCATGCGCCTGCGCGAACTGCTCCATGAAACTTTAAGGGATCAGGCTCGGGAACAGCGTCAGGCCGTGAAAAGCGAAGCGGCCGGCGAGGGTTAGAGATATGCCAGCCATGCAGTGTAATGAATTTATGGATTCGATCGACCTGTGGTTGGACGGCGATCGGCAACCCGCAGCAGCGGCGCATCTGCACAGCTGCGCCGCTTGCCAGAGTCTTCTGGCCGACCTGGAAACGATTCGCAGCGCCGCAACCGATTTGAGCGACGTCGATCCTCCCCCGCGCGTCTGGGCGGCTATCCGGGCGCAGTTGGAAGCGGAAGGCCTGATTGCGCGCCACGATCGCTGGGCATGGCTGCCGTCGTTCGGCACCGGCTGGATGCGCCCGGCAATCGCTGGAGCGCTCCTTGCCATCCTCGCTGCGGGCGGTTTCGAGCTCGGCGGTTGGTGGCGCAATAACAGCATTCACAATCAATGGGTGAACGGCAACCAGGCTGCCACGGCGCCCATCGCGGCCGACCTCGGCAACTTCGAGCTCCATGCTGTTTCCGCGCTGCATGAGCCTAACCCCGCCGTGAACGTTGCGTTCAAGAAAAATCTCGAAATCGTTGACAACTACATCGCCGAGTGCGAGAAAAGTGTGCAGGACAACCCGGAAGATGAACTCTCCCGGGACTATCTTTACGGAGCCTATCAGCAAAAAGCGGATTTGCTCGAGCAGATGAGCGAGCGTGGGGAGAACCAGCGATGATGCGCGTGTCCATGCCTTTCGAGTCCTGGGCTTCGAAGACGGCGATGACTTTCGGCGCAGGCGTTCTTCTCGCCGCCGGCGCTGCGGCCGCGCCGCGCCATATCGAGAAGCATTTCAAAGTCGGTGCGCGCCCGGTCATCACCGTTCACAATCCCGACGGCGTCATCAACGTAAAAGCTTGGACTAGACCGGAAGTGAAGCTCGTAGGCGACAGCCAGAGCGACAAAGTGGAAATTGACGCCGAACAAACCGGCAACCGCGTGGATTTGAATGTCCGCTCGCTTGTCGACAACATCAGCCCCGACGAGTTGCGCGCCAATTTCGATCTCTTCGTCCCTGAGGATACGGAACTGCAGATTCACAACGATTCCGGTTCGGTTGCCGTGCAGGACGTCACTGGAGATATGGCCCTCGACACGATCGCTGCGGGCATCGCCTTGCAGGATGCTTCGGGTTATCTCTCGATTCGCACCGTGGGAGGCGCCGTGCAATGCCTCCGCTGCGCAGGTCGCATCGAGATCACTTCCATCAGCGGCAACGTCAAATTGATTGATATGCGCAGCTATAGCGTGCGCGCCCAAACCACGCGCGGCGATATCGCCTTCGATGGCCAATTTTTGCCCAACGGCACTTACCGCCTGACCAACTATAGCGGCCTGATTGATGTGCGTCTCTCTCCCGACGACTCCTTCGACCTGAGCGCCACTTCGGTGAAAGGCAAAGTTCAGAACGACGCCAACCTCACACCCGCAGCCCCGCGGAAGGGACCTGTTTCGCGATTCGCGCAGAGCCTCTTCAGCGTCTATAACCAGGGCAAGGCCAAGGTCGAGCTGAAATCGTTCGATGGTACAATCAACATCCACAGGCGCGAATAGCGCTGCGTATCTCTGACCGCCAATAGCGAAAACTCGCTGCGCGCAGTTCAAGAAAATCGCTCACGTAAGCTCCTCTGCCTCACCGGATTTATGGGCACCGGCAAATCCACGGTTGCGCGCCTCCTCGCCCGTCAAATCGGCTGGCATCATGTGGACCTTGATCGGCGCATCACCGACGCGACCGGCCACTCTATTCCCGAAATTTTCGAAGGGGAAGGTGAACCTGCGTTCCGCAAGCTCGAATACGAGGAGTTGGGACGCACTCTCGGCGAAGCGAAGTCCCTCGGTCGGCCTACCATTGTTTCTTTGGGCGGAGGGACGACGGCGCAGCCGGCTAACCTGGCGCTCCTGGAACGCAACGGCGCGACATTGATCTGGCTGCACTGCCCCATCGAAGAATTGCTGCGCCGCTGCGCGCATATCACTAACCGTCCGCTATTCCGTGACGAAGCCAGCTTTCGCGCGCTTTATCAGCAACGGTTGCCGTTCTACGAACTCGCGCACTATCGCGTGGAAAGCGCTGTGGAACCTCTGCGCGTGGTCGAACAAATCCTCGCTCTGGGAATTCTCGACAAGGTGACCGCATGATTTTTGCAAACAAGCATTTCGCATTGCGATTCGCCACTCTTCTGACGGTCTTCACGATCGCAGAGCTGCCACTCGCCGGCCTGGCTGGCCCAAACGGTGGCCATCGATCCACCACCGCGACGGGAATCGCAGCATCCGCTATTCTTGCCGCTGACAAGGGCAAATTTCGCATCTCCGCAAACGGGCAGCCGGTGGGCACCGAAGAATTCGAGATTCGACCCAACGGCGATCATTGGCAGGCGCAAAGCACGACGGAACTGAAGCAGGAACAGGGCCCGACCACACGCGTCGCCGCCCGTCTTTCCCTGCAGCCCGACGGAACGCCAGTCAGCTACGCCTGGAGTACCGAGGGTGCGAAGAAGGCTGCAGCAGACATCACCTTTCAAGGGAATATCGCGACGATCGTACTTCGCGTCGAAGGCGCTAAGCCCTTCACTCAGCAATTCACGTTCACCTCGCCGCAAGTCGTAATCCTCGACAACAACGCCTATCACCAATACGAAATTCTGGGCCGCCTCTACGATCGCGACAAAAAAGGCACGCAGACATTTTCCGTGCTGGTGCCACAGGAGATGACTCCAGGCACCGTGACGGTAGAGTCCCTAGGCGACTCCACTTCGGGAAACAGCAAACTGGAGGAATTACGCGTGCGAACTTCCGATCTGGAAGTGGACCTCTACCTCGACAGCAACCACCGCCTAATGCGCCTGGTAGCGCCAGCCACAAACGCCGAAGTAGTCCGAGAGTAGCGCCGGCTCGTCCTGAGTTCCGAAGGGCGTCCCCGCCGGCATCTGACGAGCGCAAACGCAAATCCACGCCTGGGTTATGCGCGGCGCGCCGAATCCGGTGACTCAGAGGTTGATTTTTGCCGGCGTCATAATGTCTTCGTTGCCAACTTTGCCGAGTGCGATAAGCAAAAAAAGGGGAGGGTCGTCAGACCCTCCCCTTTTGGGATTCAATGCTGATGCCAGGAAGGATTAGAGCTGCGCCCGATTCACAATCTGCGGCCCTTCAATCCGCCGGGGCTTCTCAATCTCCACCGGCACCGAAATTTCCGAGCCCTTGCGCAGCACGCTAAGCGTAACCGACTTCTGCTCTGTCTTCTTCCGCAGTTGAGCCCGCAGTTCCCGGGTAGACTTGACCGCTTGTCCATCCACCTTTGTAATCACGTCTCCGGCCTTCAACCCAGCCTTCTCCGCAGCCGTGCCTGAACCAACTTCGCGAACCAAAATTCCCTCGCCGTTAGGCGCCCCGAAAAAGTCGCCCAGCTGCCCATTCAAATCCTCTGCGCCGATCCCGAGCAGCGGAGTATGAAAATCCATCGCCTCGGGCCCCGTCATGTTGAAATCGAAATCGGGCATCGAGAATTGCTGCACTTCCGGCATCTTGAACTTGTAAACGTGCTGGTTCGACTCGTTATCGCCGGCCCCGCCACGCTCACCGACCTCGATCGTCACCGGCTGCACGCTGCCATCGCGCGAAACACTCAGGGGAATCGAACGTCCCGGCGGCGTCTCGCGCACCAGCCGCCGAAACTGAACAGTGCCCTCGACGTTCTGCCCCTCATAAGACAGAATCACGTCATTCTCTTTCAGTCCGGCTTTCGCTGCCGGGCTATCGGGCTCCACGCCCTCGACCACCACACCGCGCGTCTCCGCCAGCTTCAATTCCTTAGCATCGTCCGCGTTAACTTCCGAAATCTCGATCCCCAGCCAGCCGCTATGATCTTCGCCGCCCCAAAGCTCGATTGCGCCGGGATTGACTTGGTAGACGCGGTTTTGAGCCTGCGCCAGCGCTGTAGCGGCATTCGCCAGCTTCTCGGCCTGCAGGTTCGCAAGGTTGGCGGAAAGTTTGTCGAGGTTTCCGAGTTCCTGCGCTGTCATACCGTCCTCCGCGGCCGCCATTTCGGCCTGCGCAGCCGCTATTTCACGCGCCAGCGACTTGTACCACTGCTGATCCGCCCCTTGATTCGCAGTCCCAGTCGCCTGATCATCCAAATCACATGTTTGCTGTGCCGGAGCAGCCGGCGAAGCAAGCGGTGCCTTAACCGCTGGCGCACCGGATTGACCAAAGCTTCGGCCCGCACTTAGAGCAAAAAAAACGGCTAGGGCGCCCACCCCGCTAATCGCAACCCACCTTGAAATACGCATATCGGTGCCTCCATGTTCCATTGTTTGGTTCGCCCCGTTAAATTCCTGGCTCGGCCAGCACCACGCGGATCCCACCGTTCACGGTCCGCAATGAAATGCGGTTCCCGCCACCGCCGAGCATCCCGGAGACGCCCCGCCCGGCGCGGGAACTAGTTGTAGTTACAGGCAGTTGCGAGGAAAAATCGCCGTTCAGGCTATCAGCGCTCAATTCCGCTTGCGCATCATGCGGCAGGCCCAAAACCACCGACCCGTTAACAGTCTCCAACGCCATAGGGCCGTCGTCCGATAACTTGCGCAATTTCAAATGGATACTGCCGTTGGTGGTATGCGCGCTGAAACGCCCGGAGCTATCGCTGACGTCCACATCGCCATTCACAGTGCGCAACTCGCCTTTGCCCTCAACTCCACGAACCAGAACATTCCCGTTGACCGTTTCCACCCCGCCGAGAAGCACACGATACGGAACATGCACGTGGTACTCCACCGCGACTTCCACACCTGATCCCTGGGGATAGCGGGTACGAACAGCGACATGGTCGCGCGCGGAATCGACCTCAATCTGCACCCGCTCCAGGTCGCGCTCATCGCCCGTAGTGGTTTTCACCGCACGGACTTCGACTTCCTCGCGCTCCCAACCATCCACCTGCACCGAGCCGTTCACATTCACGAGCGCAAAACTTCCGCCAGCCTCTAGCGGATACTTCTGCTCGTAAACCTGATTGAATCCGAATCCGGCTGACGGCACGCCCAGAATTGCAGCAGCAATCAAGAGCGCCCCAAGAGCCGTCCCGCGTCCAGCTCTCTGCCACGCCTGCGTCAACATCCTACCCACGGCTCCCTCCCGTGCGAAGAATCGCGCCTGGCCCGATACATTCGAATCCGGTAGTGTCGCTAAAATTCGGCCGCGTTCAGTCTTCCTTCGGCGGCCCGTCTGCTTTTTCCGTTTCGTCCTTCTGTTCCTGCAACTCTTGGAGCTTCAGTTGCATTTGCTGCATCTGCAGCTTGTAAATTTTCAATTGCTTGGAAGTGTCGCTCAGCACCAGGCGAATATTTCCAGCGATGGTGCGCAAGCGCAGCAAGTCGCCGCCGCCATTCAATTCTCCAGCCGCGCGAATTACGTGCGTGCCGTTGGACTCATCTTCGTAGCTCACTTTAATCGGCAACGCCGGATCAACCGTAAATCCATGCGCGCCGCCCAGCTGAATCGCGGCATCGATCGTGATCGGCAATTCCTTGGGGATATACACGACGATATCGCCATCGGATGACTGCAGTTCACAACCGCCCGGCAGCTTGGCCGAATTCCCGAACCACGCGGTGATTCCGCCGGCGCTGGTATGCGCCTTCACCGGGCTATCCACCTGAGTCAGGTAGATGCTGCCGCTGCTGGACTCCAGCGTCGCGGGTCCCGAAGCGCGCACCACCCGAATCCCGCCGCCCGCCGTCCGCGCCCGGACGATTCCCGCAGCCTCTCCCACTTCGATTTGTCCGCCACCCGTGTCCGCGAAAAGTTCCTTAGCGACTCTCTCCACCGACACGTTTCCGCCGCCAGTGCTGAGGTGCGCCACCCCGCCGATCGAGGCCACGCGAATGTGCCCGCCGCCGGTGCGCAACGTCGCCGCGCCGCCGATATTCCCGGCCACAATATGGCCGCCGCCGGTAATAGCGCTCAAATCGCCACCCACATCTTTCACGGTAATATGGCCGCCGCCTGTTTCCAGCTTGGCCGCCGCAGCCACTTGTCCAATGGAAATGTTCCCTCCGGTAGTCGCCAGAGAGACCGAGCCATCCACATCGTCGCTATAGAAATTGCCGCCGCGCGTAGCCAAGTCCAGGTTGTATTTTCGAGGCACGGTAAGTTCAAAAGTCACCCACAGGCGTCCCGTCAATTTCGAGTTGGCTACATGCCCGCGCATAACCACACGACCTGGTTCCGGCCATGCGGTGACTTTGAACTCCTCAAGCATTTTCTGTGCATCGGTTTGCGACGCGTCTGTGGCCAGCACGACGTGATATTCAACGTGGTCGGTATCGCGAGTGTGGATTTGGATGCACCCGAGATCGGTGGAAAGTACGAGTCGCTCGCCCGCGCGAGTGTTAACCGCGCCAGAAATCTCGCGCTTCATGCGCGGCGAAGATCCCGGGTCTTTCACCGCCGGTTTCGCTTTGCGCGCGGGGCGCGCGCCCGCGGTCCCCGCGAAAGTCAACAGCGCCAGCGCCATGGCCGACGCTAAAACAGCGCGCTTATACACACGACCAAACATCCGGCTCCTCTTCTACGCCCGTGGGAAGACTTTCTACTCGTCGCACTCAGGGCCGCGCCAATTTTGCCCCGGCCCAAATTAGAATTTTTCGCGTGGCCCCAAATCCTGGATCATTGCCGCACTCTGCAAACGAATATACGTGCTGGGATCTTTTTGCGACCGCTCGCGCAAAACCTCAAGCAGGCGGGGATCGGAGGTGACTTCTCCCCTCGCGGCCATTTCACGAAGTGTATTGATGGCTTCGATGCGCACGCCGGGATTGCCGTCCTCGACGAGCGCGTTCATCAGCGTCTGCTGCACCACGGCCTGTGGCTGTGTTGTATCAAGGGCCTCGAGCGCCTTCAGCCGTACCGCGGCGTTCCCGTCGCTGCGCAACACCTGGCAAAGCGCCTGGCGCACATCCGCGTCATCTGCGCGCGATTTCAGCATTTCCACCGAATTGATGCGCACATCCGGAGCGAATCGTTGATTGTTGCGCAGCACGTAGAGCAGCACACTCTTCACGTTATTGTCGGCGGGAGTCCCTTGCACCACTCTGGGTTCCGGCGCCTTCAAATGTACGGAAACCTCCGGCGGAGTATCGTCGCCCGAGGGCTCCCAGTTAATTCCGGTGATGTCAGCCGTGCGCAGGTATTGATCATCAATGGGCGCCACGATTGGCTGATTGTCGGTTGCTTCGAGATCTGCATGGGGTGCGGCGGGAGAGGGAGGCGGGGTAACAATCGATCGGCCAAACCAGCGCGGGTAAAAAGCTCCTGCCGTGAAGCCCATAAAAATCAACAATACGGCTGCCGCCGCGGGGTGCAGAACCAGCCACTGCGAAGGCATCAGAGTATCGAGCCAGCTGCGCCAACCGGAGCGACTCTTCGCCGCGTCCGCATCGTCAAGCGCATCGGTCAGGCCCGAGCGGCACTCAGCAAGAAAATCGGCGGCCGGTTCAAATCGCGGCGCCTCTTCCACGGCTTCCATCAGCTCGCGATGCGCCGCAAGGAACGCGCTGCAATCCGCGCACTGTGCCGCATGCGCTTGCACTTCTTCCGCTTCCGGCCGTTCGACTTCGTCCACTACGAACAAATAAATTCTCTCGGCGAAGCGCGCGCACGGCTTGGCCTCGGGCCGCTCGAGAGAATTCGAATTGGATAGCTCGTTCATCCCCGTGGGCCTCGCTTATCTCATTCCGTCCAGGCTCGCGCGCAGTTTGCGCGTCGCCCGAAACAGCGAATTCTTTACCGTCTCTTCCGATGTTCCCAACATATCGCCGATCACTTTCAGCTTCAGCCCCTGATAATGCTTCAATTCGAAAACCATGCGTTCGCGCGGCGAGAGACGCTCGAGCGCCAGCTGGATATGACGCCCCAGTTCGTCGCCCAGCAATTTGCGCTCAGGATTCGCTCCCGCTCTGGTTTCCGGTTGGCGATCGAAAAAATCACGGGCAGTTCCATCGCTTTCTTCCGGCACCGGAGCCTGATCTTCTTTCCGGCTCGAGCGCCGCCGCAGATGATCGAGCGCTACGTTTGTGACGATGCGGTACAGCCAGGTATAAAAGCTGCATTCGAATCGAAACCGGTGCAAATTTCTGTAAACGCGGAGAAAGCCTTCCTGATAAATGTCCCGGGCATCTTCACTGCGGTGCACCAGGTTCAGCGCCAGGCGCAGCACTTCGCGATCGTAGCGGCGGACCAACTCCTCGAAGGCCAGACGGTCTCCGGCCTGCGCATCCCGAACGAGGGCATGATCGTCCGAAATCTTCACTGCTGCGTGGCGCGCATCTCGCTCGAGTGCGACGCTCATCCCCATGGTTGGACCCACCGGTTGCGCTGAGCTGGGATTTCCAGCCGCCGGGACGTCTCCCGCATCGCAACTGCCCCGGTTACTTGCCTTTCTCCTAAGCCCCACTGTCATAGACGAGACTCATAGCGACAGGTAAGCACGCCTCCGCCCGATAACGAACATTTGTCCCGAACTTGGGACGCCGACACTCGTGCTAAGTCCTGTGGTTTTCGGCTTTAGCGGGACACACCGCCTTGGATTCGAGCAATCCTTCCGCCATCAACTGCGGCTCCGTTCCTGCTGCAGGTGAATCCCCAAGCGGATCAGGCCGTAAACAGCCAAGCACACCATGAAGTCGAGAAGCAGCCCCAGATCCACCTTCGGTCCAGGATGCCGCCACATCGCCGGAAGATGCGGCTGCAGCGAGAAATAATAAATGGCATTTCCGAGGAGGATGGCGATCAGATACTCAAGCCATCGACTAAGGCTTGTGCCGAGGAATGTCCTGCTCATGATCCATCACCGGCTGCCCGGGGACTCATGAGCGTGGACGCTGGAGATTCGAGCAAGTCCCACGAGCCTGCTGAATTCAAATATAAGACACACCATCGACCGCCGCAAATTCGCCGCACCCTTTGGTAGCTCCTTGCGTTTCCCGCGCCGTAAGGAGGATCGTTGTCATCCTGACCAACCACTCAATTTGATGCAATGGTGTAAATTAAAGATCATAGACATCGGTTCCAAAAGCCATTCGCCCAATGTCGATATTCCTAACCACCGAACTCTCCGGCCTTCGCGGCATCGGCCCGCAACGCGCCGCCATCCTCGCCGAGCGTGGCTTCCACCGCGTCTCCGATCTTCTCAACTATCTTCCCTTCCGCTACGAGGATCGCATCCGCTTCACCCCCATCACCGAAACCATCCCCGGCCAGTACAACACCGTTCAAGCCGAGATCACTTCTGCCGCGCCCATCCGCTTCGCGCGCGACGGCCGCCGACTCTTCGCCATGAAAGTTCGCGACGCCAGCGGCATCCTCAGCGTGCGCATCTTCAACGCCGCCTATCTCCAGAAAAGCCTCAAGCCGGGCATGCGCCTGGTTCTCTACGGCAAAGTCGAAATGGACCCCTTCGTCAGCTCGCGCCGCGAGATGGTCAACCCGCAATTCGAAGTCCTCTCCAATTCCAGCGCCGAAGACGATGCTCACGCCGATTCCACCGAAGTCGGCCGGATCGTCCCCGTTTACGAAGCCATCGGCCCCATCAAATCGCGCACGTTTCGCCGCCTGATGTACGCCATTCTCCGCGATCTCGGTGGACAAATTCCCGACACGCTGCCCGATGAGCTTCGCCGCCGCTATGCCTTGCCGTCGCGCCGCGAAGCGTTGATGTACGTCCACTTCCCTCCCGCGGGTGAAAGTCTCGAGCTGCTCAACAGCTTTCGCAGCCCCTCGCACGTCCGCATGATCTTCGAAGAATTTTTCTTCTTCCAATTGGGGATCGCCACGCGCCGCAAGGAAGAGCGCGCGCAAGCTGGGATTCCCTTGCGCGTCCGCGACGACAAGATCCGCGAGGCGGTGAAACGCATTCTTCCTTTCAAACCCACCGCCGCGCAAAAACGCGTTCTCGCCGAAATCGCCGGCAATCTGGAAGGCCCGTCGCCGATGAATCGCCTGCTCGAAGGCGACGTCGGCAGCGGCAAAACCATCGTCGCGCTCGAAGCCGCGGTCATTGCCATCGAGAACGGCTACCAGGTCGCACTGATGGCGCCCACAGAAATTCTCGCCGTGCAGCACTATCTTTCCGCGCGCCGCACCTTCGCGCCGGCTAACTACCGCGTCGAGCTGCTCATTAGCGGCATGAAACGCGCCGACAAGCTCGCCGCGCTCGAACGCATCCGCACCGGCGAAGCGCAGTTCATCACCGGCACTCACGCGCTGATCGAAGAACCCGTCGAATTCAAAAAACTCGGCCTCGTTATCGTCGATGAGCAACACCGCTTCGGCGTTCTGCAGCGCAAACGCCTGATGGAAAAAGGCGTCTCGCCGCACGTGCTGGTGATGACCGCAACACCGATTCCGCGCACTCTCGCGCTCACCGTGTACGGCGATCTCGACCTCTCCATCATTGACGAGATGCCGCCAGGCCGCACGCCCGTTTCCACCCGCTGGCTCGATGAAGCTCAGCTTCCCGGCGCCTGGGAATCGCTACGGCGCGAAATCGGGCGCGGCCGCCAGGCCTACGTGGTCTATCCGGTGATCGAGGAGTCCAAACAGGAGTTGAAAGCTGCGACCGCCGAATACGAGCGCCTCTCGCGCGATGTTTTTCCGCAGCTCAAGCTCGGACTACTGCACGGACGCCTGCCGAGCGAGGAAAAAGAGGCCGTGATGGAGCGTTTCCGCCGCCGGGAGCTGCACATTCTCGTCGCCACCACCGTTATCGAAGTCGGCGTGGATGTCCCGAACGCGACGGTGATGCTCATCGAGCACGCCGACCGCTTTGGCCTCGCGCAACTGCACCAGCTTCGCGGTAGGATTGGCCGAGGCAGCGAGAAATCGGTATGCGTTCTCGTCGCGCCGAAGAATATGACCGGCGACGCGCGCGAGCGCTTGGAAACCATGGTGGCCACGACGAACGGCTTTGAGATCGCCGAGCGCGACATGAAACTGCGCGGCCCCGGTGAATTTTTCGGCACGCGCCAGCACGGCGATCTCAGTTTTCATGTGGCGCATCCCTTGCGTGATCACAAGCTGCTTGAACTCGCGCGCACCGAAGCTTTCGCCATTGCGCAAAATCCCGCGCGCAGCAAAGAGCTGCAGCAGCTCACCGCGCAACTCGGCCCCGCCTGGCAAAAACGCTACCAGCTTGCGGCGGTCGGCTAGCCCTTCATGCGCGTCATCGCTGGAAAATTCGGCAGCCGCCCGCTGAAATCGCTCAAGGGTATGTCTCTGCGCCCATCGAGCGATCGCCTGCGCGAGACCTTGTTCAACGTTCTCGGTCCGCTGGTGAAAGATTCGCTGTTCATTGATTGTTTCGCCGGAACCGGCGCAGTGGGAATTGAGGCGCTCAGCCGCGGCGCGCGCGAAGCCATTTTCATCGAGGATCATGGCCCCGCGGCCAAGCTTATTCAGAAAAACCTCGAATCTCTGGATATTCGCAGCGGCGTCGAAATTCTGAAGATGGATACGTTGCGTGGCCTGGAGGAGCTTTCCGACCGGCGTCTGCTTCCCGATTTTATTTTCCTCGATCCGCCTTATGCCGAACTTCGCGAATACCTGCGCGTCCTGGAATTTATCGGCGCCGCACGTCTGCTAGCTCCGGAGGGCCGCATCATCGCCGAACATTCGCGCCGCATCGAGCTCCCATCGTTCCTCGACGACCTCGAGCAAACGCGGACGCTCACGCAAGGCGACACCGCGCTAAGCATGTATCGCCTGTCTCTCGCCGCTTAGTCGCGGAACTTGAACAATTTCATCCACGTCGCTTTGTGAGACAACGGCTCACCGCGTACCGGCATCTTCGTACCAGTGCGACCCGTACCGACGGGCTCTCCCGGCCCGCGCCACTTTCACCCTATAATGGACACTTCATGCCGCCTGTAAGTTCCCCAGTGAGCACTCACCCCAGGCTGCCCAGGTTCAGCGTCGCTTGGGAGCAGCCCGGAACTGCGTTCCGATCGAGCCTCGACGCGGTATTGCATGGCCCGAAGCCGCCGGCGTGGACTGAATTGCCGCAGTACGATCCGCTGCGCGTTACCTGGATTCGCGGGCCGCTGCCTGCGCGCGCGTTGACTTTGTCTTCGCTGTGGCATGTCGCGGCGATCTTCGTGATGAGCCTGCCGATTTGGGGCATGGTCCAATGGAACCAGCCGCATCCCATTGCGCCGGAATTTCACATCACTTACGACCTGCCGCTGCCGGAGTTGCCGCCCGTATCTCCTCCAGCTGCAACTCACAACGCGGCACCCGCGGCTAAGCCCAGTCCGCCCGGCAAGCCGAATGAGCCGCTTCCGCCCGAAGGCGCCGACGCGTTCAACCCGCGCCAGACCATACTTTCGCAGCCGCAGCGCGTTACGCACCCGCGCCAGACCCTAATTCGTCCGGACATGCCCGCCGAGCCGCCAAAAGTTGTCCCGCAACTCCCCAACATAGTCGAATGGGGCAAAGCCACCCCCGCCGTGCCGAAGTTGCAAATTTCGGCATCAGCGCTGGCGCCGATTCTGCGGAATGTGCGTCACGAAGCGGACCCCGCGCCGGACATCCGGCGGCAGTCGCGGCAGGGTGATCCGTCGAATGTTGCGCCGGGATCTAACGCCATCCCCGACCTCAAGATGCCCGTAAATCCGGCGAGCGCTCCGGTGTTGCAAGCGCGCCGCGCTGAAGAGGCAGCCGTTCCGCAAATCGAGAATTCCGCCCCGGATTCTGGAGCCTTGAACATTGCGCCCTCGGCCAACGTCGTTCCGTCCCCGAAAATGCCTGTCAGTGCCAGTAGCGCGCGCATCGCTCCTATGCCCGGCATGCCAAGCAGCGACGTGGGCTCAGCTCCATCGATCTCCAACGCCGCTCCCGCAAACACCGCGACGACGCTCGGCATCGCTCACGCCGGCTCCGGGGCGTCGCAAGTGCGTATGCCGTCCGCCGGGAGCGGCGGCGCAGGCGGCGGCCCGGTTGTGCACGCGCAGAAGACTTCCGGCGATGCGGGCACAGCGCCGGCAATTCCCGGTAACGATTCGGGCGGCGATTCCAGTCTTCGCCGGCTGGTATCGCTGTCCGCTAATCCCGCGCCGCCTTCGCCCAATGTGGAAATGCCCAAGGGCAATCTTACTGCGCGGCTTTCGTCAGGCCCGGGAGGGACGAAACCGGGAGTTCCCGGCGGGGCTGCGAACGGAACGCCGAATGGGCAAGGAAACAACGGCGGAGGCATGAACGCAACGGGCGGTACGGGCACACCAGCGGGAGGGACGGGTTCGGGAAGCGGACCTGGCGGAAATGGAAAAGCGGGCCCGCCGGGAATTTCGATAACTTCAAATCAACCGGGCGCAACATCTCCTATGGGAGGCACGGGCGCAGGCGGCAACGGGAGTTTGCGGCCAAATCTTTCCTTGCAACCGAAGCCCGCCGATCCTCCGGTGAACCCGATGAAGCGCAAGCCCACTTTCGGCCCGGGCGATTTCGATACGGGTCTCGCGCCGGAAAAAATTCTCGGCGACAAGCGCATTCATACGCTGTACATCAATCTGCCAAATTTAACCAGTGCCAGCGGAAGCTGGGTGCTGAATTTCGCGGAGTTGCAAGAGCGCAATTCCGCCAGCGCGCCGAATAATCTTTCCGCGCCATTGGCGGTTCGCAAAGTGGATCCCAAATATCCGACGTCGCTGGTGACGGCCCGCGTGGAAGGCGAGGTAGTCCTCTACGCCATCATTCGCTCCGATGGTTCCGTAGATAGCATTCAGGTCTTAAAGAGCCTGGATCCCGAACTGGATCGCAATGCAATCGAAGCCTTTGCCCGCTGGCGATTTTCACCGGCAACGCGCGACGGCTCCCCGATCGATCTGGAAGCTGTAGTCCACATCCCCTTCCGCATCCCCCCTGACTTTTAAGCAACGCCGGCTCGTCCTGACGCAGGAAGGGCTGCCAGCCGGCGCTTTTCCCCACCAAAAACCACAACGAACCCGCGTCTTTGGATGACATCTTTAGGGCGTCTAGGTGAGGAAAAATTCCCTGCGGTTGGGGGCACAAAAAGCGCGGTTTTTGGCGATTAGAAACGCAAGTCGTCCTTTGTTTTCAGCAACTTGCGTCCATTTCTAATCGTTTTCGTTGGCGATTAGACCCCACTTTCGCGGTCAGCGAGTTCTGCTTTCCTGATTGAGTGATCCAATCCTCCAATCCTCATACCGACAACGCCGCAATCAATCTCTGTATGTCCCTCTCCGTATTAAAGATATACGGCGAAACCCGAATCGCCCCCTCGCGCAACCCAACAAAAATCTTCTCGGCGATCAGCTTGTCATAAAGCGCCAGAGTCTTCCCCGCATCCCGCGACGCCAAGCAAACAAACTGTGCCCTCCGCTCCTCCTCCGCCGGCGAAGCCAAAACGCAGCGATCCCGCGGCAATCGATCCACCAGCATCCGAATTAATTCCATATTGTGCGCATACAGTTTTTCCGTCCCAATTCCCACCAAGATCTGCAGCGCCGCCTCCCAAGCCGCCAAATTCGTAAAATTCGCCGTCTCCGGCGAATCCCAGCGGCGCCCGCCACCGCGAACCTTCACTCCCTCCAACGGCAAGGTATCAAACTTGTCCGCGCCCTCCAGCGCGGTCCAATACAATCCACCCAGCGGCAACCGGTCGCTCCACTCTCGCTTCGACCAGAAAAATCCGGTTCCATAAGATCCCAGCAGCCACTTGTACCCAGATGAAGTAAAGAAATCGCAGCCCAACTCGCCAACGTCGATGGGAATCGCCCCGGCACACTGGCTGGCATCCAGCAAAAATGTCGCACCCGAATCGTGGCAAGCCTTGGCCACGCGCGCCGCGTCCAGCTTCGCTCCGTTATCAAACCGCACGTAACTGGCGGAAACCAGCCGCGTCCGCGGCGTCAAGTTGGCAATGTAATCGTCCGCGGTAATAAACCGCCCCGCAGGCGCGATCACTTTCACCTTCAACTTCCCGGCCCTTTCATACGGAATCCAGGTGGCCACGTGCGCCGGAAATTCCGCCTTGGCAATCATCACTTCATCGCCCGGCTTCCAATCCATCCCCGCGGCAACGGCCGCGAAACCCACGCTCGCGCCGGTAGTAATCGCAATGTCGGCGGGATCAGCGTGAATCAACTTGGCCAGCAACGCTCGGACGCGATCCGGCAAATCGAAATAAACATTATCCGCGATGCGATGCGGCAGCTTCTTCATCTCCAGCGCCTGCTTCGCCGCATTCGCCGACGCAATGGGCATCGGCCCTTGCGTCGCCGTATTCAAGTAAATCGCGTCATCGAATTCCGCAAATTCCTTCCGGTAGTCCATTGCCGCACCAACTCCATCGCGCAGAGTAGTAGTAGCTATGCCGCAAGTCTAAGATTTCACGTTTGCAGTTTCACGAAAAAACGAGCCGTGACAAAAAAGGCAGGGAGTCCAATTTGACAGGGTTACGTACTGAAGCGCTCCTCCTCCACATGAATGTGGAGGCTCCCACCTGGACCTGCGAAATCCGGGCGGCCCGTGAGCAGCGCGGAGCTTGCAGGCCGGCATCGCTGTGCAAACGCAAATTAAAAATGCGCGCGCAGATCCCGAAAACTACTCAAGATTAACAACCGCCCGCTGCCGCTCTCCAACTCTGAATGCTCCAATTCCCAAGTCGCATGATGGGGAATAAAAACCGCATTCATCCCCGCACTCAAAGCCGGATTGATATCGCTGCGCGGGCTGTTGCCCACCATCCAGGCATTGGACTTCACCACTTTGAATTGATGGATCATCCGCTCGTAGGTCTTCGAATCCTTCTCGGCGACGATTTCAATGGCCTCAAAATGGGTCTGCAAGCCCGAGCGCTCGACTTTCGCCGCTTGCTCGGCCGCCTCGCCCTTGGTCAACAGGATCAAGCGATGATGTCCGGCAAGATAAGCCAGCGTCTCTGGCACGCCATCGAGAATATGCGGCGGGGTATTTTCCATTTCGCTCACCAGCTCATGCACCCATTGCACCATGTCGCGCTTGGCCGCGTTCCCGGCGAGTTTCATGTAAGTGTCTTCGAGCGAGCGCTTAAAACTGCGCACCCCATAGCCATGCTGCCGTATGTTGCGCCGTTCGGTTTCATTCAGGATGTGCCGCGCATATTCCCGCGTGTATCCAAGCGGCTCCATGCGCGAAATAAATTCCTCGATGGACTGCTCGAAGAAAATATTGTTCTCCCACAGCGTATCGTCCGCATCGATCAGCAAAGTCTGCCGCGCCATCAGTTCAATTCCTTTACGGTTTCAAACGGCCGGGCTCCAGCCGCGCTTCCGCCCGCCAACTCAATGCACTGCTCCGCAATTTCAACGGCCGCCCGCGGTTTCCCAATTCTTTTCGCCGCCTCGCGCATGGCGGCCAATCGCCGCGGATCATCCAGCAACTTCCCAATCTTCCAGGCCGCGGTAGGCAGGTCATGGCAACGAATTGCCGCGCCGCACTCAATCAGATGCTCCGCGTTGCGATCTTCCTGCGGCCCCGGCAGGACTCCCACGATGGCCATGGGCAAACTCGAGGCCATGGCTTCCGAAGTCGTCAACCCGCCGGCCTTCCCTGCCAGCAGATCGGAAGCCGCCATCCATTGATGCATCTCGTTGGTGAACCCCACAACATGCAATTTGGTACGGCCTGTGCCTCGAGCCGCCCGCCGCGCGGCCAGCTTCTCCAACCTCTGCCGGATTTGCGCCGCCTTTCCGGTGATCGCAACAATCTGGCACGGACGATCGAGTTCGAGAAGATTGCTCACCAGCGTCTCCACCGGCGCAAGCGCGTGCCCGCCGGCCGCGACGAGAATCGTAGTCGCGCAAGAATCGAGGCCCATCTTCGCACGAATCGCCCGCGCATCTCTCGCCTCGGCGAAAACGGGATCGATTGGGATTCCCGTCACGCGAATCGATTCGCGAGGCTGGCCAAGCCGCGCGAGATATTCTGCCGCTTCTTCGCGGGCCACAAAATAGCGATTCACGCCGTGACAAATCCACATGGCGTGCACGGCATAGTCGGTCACGACGACGGCATGCTGTGCCGCAATTTTCTTCTTCAGCTTCAACCAGCCGACAATTTCCGCGGGGAGAAAATGCGTCGTCACGCATAAATCCGGCTGCACACGCTTCAGCAGCCGCACCATCGGCCGCGTATTCAACCGGTCAAACGCCAGGCGCCGGCGCTCGTGCCGCCAGGGCTGATCGATATGCTGAAAAAACCAGCCCAGCACGCCGGGCGCGCGGCGCACCAAGGCGATATAAGCATCATCGTAAATTTTCTGGAACGATTTGCTGGTGTAATCGAGGGCGTTGACGTGCTCGACGTCGCAATCCCCGCGCGCCGCGAAGGCCTTCTCCAGCGCTTTGCCCGCGCGCACGTGCCCTTCGCCCGAGGAAGCCGACAGAATCAGCACACGCCGTTTCACAACGCGACCGCGCGCTTCAGCCACGCTCGCGAAAGCTCACCCGTCAGCACTCAGGAAGCCTTCCGCGCGCCCTTCGAGAGCGTTTCGAGAATGTCGCGCGCCAATTGCTGCGCCTCGCCGAAGCGCGCCAGGTAATCCTGGAATTCGCGATTCAAATCGAGGGCCGTGCCCGGGTCGAGCCGCGTGCGCAAAATCATGTCGCGCAGATGCACGGGATGCGGCAGCGCCGCATCTTCCCGCAATTCATCGAGGGCCGTGCCCGGATCGTAGTGATACATGGCGCCACCTCTCTAAAGCCAGATTCCAGGGTTGATTCTACTCCGATTCACAGTATGTGGCGCCGGGCTTTAGAGCGTGCGCGAAAGCGTGCGATCAGCCGTCTATGCGCCCAAGCGGAAGCAAGCACCGTAGGGCCCGCGCTTCAGCCGGGCCTCTTCGGGCAAGGTCACGCAAAGAGGCACAGCCTGCGCGTGCAACGCATCCCATTAATGTCCCTTTGTGTCGCGCGAAAATCTCGCCTTGAACTTACGCCGTGCCCGGTCTGAGTGAAGACGCGGGCCCTACGGTCAGCCGTCGCTCGCCCGGCGGGTTGTCAGACAGGCTCGTCGAATCGTTCAGGCAGGATTGGGAAGAAATTCGTAGCGCTCGATGCGCGCCGCCACTCCGCTTTTCCCATCTTGCGGCTCAACTCTGAGCACTCGCGCGTAGCAGCGGATGTGCACATCGCCCGCCAGGGTGATTTGCTGCGGCAGGGTCAACACAAATTCGATCTTGCTGCCCTTCTCTACCAGGGGGGTCATCATGAAATAGAGCCCGCGAAAACTGATGTCGCGCGTCTCACCGGGTTGTTCAAGCGCACCATTCTCGGATCCAAAACGAACCTTCAAAGGAAGCGACATGGTAAAACGGCGGGCAGCGCGGCGTTCGACGTCGTGGCCCATACACCTCCCAAGCGGGGCAATTCGCGCGAAGCTAACATCAAGCGGCCCAAAGCGCAACCAAATTTGGGCCAACGCATCTTATACGGAGACGACAAGTCCACTGGCGCCTGCCTATATCCGCCCGTTGCCGCCGCGCGATTCCGCAGTTTTCAGCGATCGGCGCCAGACTTGACAGCGCGCGCGTTTCCGCAAAAATAGTCCGCGGGGAGGTAAGGCGCATGGCCCGGAAGAACGCCGCAGCCGCTATCGCGATCGCCGCAATTTTCATTGCCCTCGTTTCGTTTCACGGGATCCAAAGCGCGGCGTCAACTTTCTCTGTTCGTCCCCGGCCGGCCAGCGACGCGGTTCTGCGCGGGCACGACGCCTTCGGCGACTTCAGCACGAATCGTCCTGGCGTGCGCCGCTTGATCACTGTCGCGGACTTGCCTGCGCCGTACGCGACATCCTCCGCCGAGAATCAAGCGCACGTCGTTTCTCGCCCCAATGACGCATGGCCGCAGGCTCCCGACGGATTTCAGGTGCAGCTCTTTGCTTCGGGCCTGGATCAGCCGCGCAAGATTATCACTGCGCCGAACGGGGACTTGTTTGTCGTCGAGAGCCACGCCGGACGAGTTTCCGTGTATCGCGGCATGAAGAGCGATGGCAGCTTCGCGCAGCGCGAGACCTTTGCGTCGGGACTCAATCGCCCCTTTGGGCTGGCGTTCTATCCGAGCGGCTCCGATCCCAAATATCTCTACGTGGGAAATACCGGTTCGGTGGTTCGCTTCGCGTATCAAAACGGCGATCTCAAAGCGCGCGCTAAATCTGAGACGATCGTTCCGAATCTGCCCACTGGAACGCTTGTTTCTGGTACCGGCCATTGGACTCGCGACGTGGTTTTCTCCAAGGATGATTCGAAGATGTTTGTCGCTGTCGGTTCGCACTCCAACGTGAATGACGATTCCCTCGAAAAGCGCCGCGCCGACATTCTCGAATTCACTCCCGAAGGCAAATCCGAAGAAATCTATGCATCCGGCATTCGCAATCCCGTGGGCTTGGCCATTGATCCGCGCACCGGCGATATCTGGGCGTCGGTAAACGAGCGGGATGAACTGGGCGACGATTTGCCGCCGGACTACATCACGCACGTCGCGCAGGGCGGGTTCTATGGCTGGCCGTGGTTTTATATCGGTGCGCACGAAGATCCGCGGCACATGAGCGCGCGTCCCGATCTGAAGTCGAAGGTCCTGGTTCCGGATGTTTTGATTCAGGCGCACTCGGCGTCTCTCTGCATCACCTTCTACGAGGGCACGCAATTCCCTTCCGAATATCGCGGCAATATTTTTGCCGCCGAACATGGCTCGTGGAATCGCAACAAGCGCACGGGCTACAAAGTGATTCTCGTTCCCACACCGGAGGGCAAAGCCACCGGCGAATACGACGACTTTCTGACCGGATTCGTGACGAAGGATGGGCAAGTGTGGGGGCGGCCGGTAGGCGTTACAGTAGGCAGCGACGGATCGCTCTTCGTGACGGACGACGGCTCGAATTCCATCTGGCGAGTGTCTTATCCCGCGGGCCAGAAGAAATAGCGGCTCTTACTCCTACGCTACGCGGTGCGATAACTCGCTTTGACGCGTCCGCACGGCGCATCTAACATTCCTTCCGCTGAATGGTTTCCGCAACTGAATCTCGCCGTCATCCCCGCGCGCGAGTGCGTCTCCCCGTGCGAATCCGCTGGCGAGGCCCCCTTGGACTGCATGCCGAAGTGGCGCAAACCATCGATCTCTCGCGCAATGGCGTTTTGGTTCCGTGGTGCGAGTCGTGGTCGGAAAATACGCGCTTCTGGGTGACGCTGCCGTACGACGCCAGCGATACCACCGGGTTGCAGCCGGAAATGCCGGCGCGCATGATTCGCGTGACGCAGGGGCGATTGGGATCGCGATTGGCGGCGCTGCATATGCAACTGCCGCATCCCGGCATTCGTTCCAAATTTGAGGAGCGACGCTCGAGCCCGCGGCTGCCTTTCGCGCTGCCGGTGACGATTCGTCGCGATGGGGCTTACTGGCCGGAATCCACAATGACCATGGATCTTTCTTACGTCGGCGTGCGCTTCGAGGCTACCCGTTTTTACGCTTGCGATGATTTCGTTTACGTGCACATCCCTTCGGGATCGTGGGCTGAGCGCGGAGAAATTCCTGGGCGGGTGTTGCGCATCGATCCATTTGGTCGAGGCTTGGCCAACGACGGCGCTGCGCTTAACATTCCGCCGCCGGTTGATATTGAGAATGTGAAAAGCGTTGCGGTGGTCTGGCGCTCCGCTGCTGACAGCTGAATCTGCCTCGTGCCGGGAAGTCGTTCCTCCGTTTGTTCTGTAAGCGAGCTGCTTGCTGTGCCTTCCTCGCTGACCTAAACTTTCAACTCTTTCGTCTATGGCCGACATTTTCCATCGCCGCTTTTTCCTTGAGGGACCCGCTGGTCCGCTCGAAGCCCTGCTGTGGACTTCGGCGGATGCGAATCCCGAACGCGTTGCGCTGGTCTGCCATCCGCATCCTTTGTTTGGCGGAACTTTGCACAACAAGGTCGTGTATCAGACCGCAAAGACACTGCACGCGCGTGGTTATCCGGTGTTGCGTTTCAATTTTCGCGGCGCGGGCCAAAGCGCGGGCGTCCACGACAAAGGTCGTGGCGAAGCCGAGGACGTGCGAGTGGCCATCGACTACCTCGCGGCGGAATTTCCATCGCCCGCCATTTTGCTTGCGGGATTCAGTTTCGGGGCGTGGGTGGGGTTGAGGGTGGGTTGCCAGGATGCACGAGTCCAGGAATTGATCGGCCTCGGCATCCCGGTGAATGATTCGGACCTCAGCTATTTGGAGACGTGCTCGAAGCCAAAGCTGATCGTCCAGGGCGCTAACGATCAGTTCGGCGCCAGAGACCGCGTGCAATCGCTTTTCAATAAAATGCCAGCACCGAAGAAATTGGTGTTTGTCCCTGAGGCCGACCATTTCTTCACGGGCAAGCTGGCGCTTGTCGCCGCAGCGATTGACGACTGGCTCGACCAGAACTTGTAGGACCAGCGGAAGACTATCTGTTGTGTTCGAAGACCTTCAGGTATTGCTCGCGCGTGGCGGGTTCTACGCCCACGATTTCCAGATTCGCGCGCACATGTTCAACTTTGCTCATTCCGGTCAACGCGGTGGTGACCCCGGGCGTAGAGCGCGCGAATTGCAACGCTCGCAGCAAATTGCTTTTCAGGCCGAGGGAGGATTCGACTCCGGCCGGCATCTTCTTGACCAAATGGCCCTGTAAAAGAGCGGCACTGGAAATGAGCGTGATTCCCAAAAGGCGCGCCGCCTGCACCATCCCTCCCAGTTTGCCGTTTACGGTTTGATTCGGAAGGGTCAAGGCTTGCGGCATGGCTAGGTTTAGGGGCAACTGCACGAAGCGAAAATGATGCGCGGCGCCGGCGATGTCGCGTGCAACCGCAACCATTTCTTCGAGAGATAGATAATCTTTGGCGCGCGTTTCGTTGCGAAAGGCGTTCCAGGTGGCCAGGCCATAAGCGCCGATGCGGCCATCACGCGCCGCTTCCTCGAGAAATTCGAACGCCGCGTGAATTCGCTGCAGGAATTCGGAGCGCGAAACTTCGCCGAGTTGCGTTTCAGGATTATGCAGGTAAAAGACGTCAACGCTGGCGACGCCTAGATTTCTCAAACTGCGCTCGAGTTGATCCTCGAGATAACGCGGCGCCATGCAGTGGCAGCCGGCAGCGATTTCTTCCGCGCGGAAAATTCCCTTCTCCAGATATTCGCGCGAAAAATATTCGTTGGGTTCATCGGGCATTTCACCGTCGGGCGTCAAAAACCCGGCCTTGGTGCACAGCACCAGCTCTTCGCGCTGAAAATCTTTGGAGAAGAGTTGTTTGAGCGCCGCACCGATGGAGCGCTCGCTGCGCTGGAAACGATAGTTGATGGCGGTATCGATGACGTTCAAGCCGCCTTCAACCGCAGTTGTGACGGCCGCGGTGTAACCCGCATCCGTGGCGGCGTCGGGCTCGCCGAGATAAGTTCCGATTCCGAGCGAGGAAAGGATCAGTCCGGTGGAATTTTGCTCGCGGAAGTGCCCGGCAGCGGCTCGCCCGCTAAATCGCGCGGCGTAACGCCGGGTGCCGTCGGGCGACGCCTTCCTGGATTTTGAACTGGGCGATCCTGCGGGAGTGGACATCCAGCCTCGATTCGTCGGGACTTGAAGACCGCGCAGTATAACAGAAGCGACCGCACCGGCTGCCTGCGCGAAATTCGGTAGTTTCCTAATTTGATCTCGCTTGGAGTTTCGTGTAGGAAGCTTCGCGTCCTTCGCGGCGGAGTTGCGGCATCCAGGCAGCAGCCCCCTGCTTCAGCAGGGGGAGGAGTGCTTTAGCGCTCCGGAAACGCATCGTATCTCACAATGCGCTTTAGCGCTGGGAATTTCGATGCTCGCCCGTCAAGCAGCTTCCGAAAGCGCTTCGGAATCCTATCTTGAAATTAGGACACTCCCCGAAGTTCGTGAATGTTTTCAGAAAGTACAGCATTGCATCAGGGCTTGGGCTGCCGAAATTTATATAAGGCGACGATGGCGTCGTCGGTAGCTTTCGTCGCGGCGTCGCCGCCCTGATTGGTCATCGCTAGCAGCGCGAAGTCTTTGATCGGCGCCATCCAGGCGTTGGCGTAATTCATGGTGTTACTGCCGCCGTGGGTAAGCGCCCGTCCGCCAGCCCACGCGCGGTCCACCACGAGCCAGCCGAAAGCGTAATCGCCGTAAGGCGGAGTGTGCAGCTTTTTGAATGTCTCGGGGCGCAAAATGCCGGGCAGATTTTTTTCCCCGCGCAGATGTGCCTGCAGGAATTTGGCCCAATCCACCACGGAGCAATGGACGGCCCCAGCTGAAGCAATTGCTATGGGATTATCGGCCAGCGGACCGGGTTCGACGGCGCGATGCATTCCCAGAAACAGCGTGTGTTGCAACGGTTGATCGAGCTTGCCCGGTGTTCCCATCGCGCCGAATCCGCAGGTGCGCATATCGAGCGGCTGGAAAAGCCACTCGCGCATCAAGTCTTCCCACGGCTTGCGCGCCGCGCGCTCAACGATAACCCCGGCCAGGGCATAACTGCGATTCGAATAAAGGAATTTGGACCCCGGCGCGAACTCGGGCGGCTCGCTGAGGATTTTCTGCGCGTACGCCCAGCGCTGCTCGCTCGGCGAGCCGCTTAGGTGATGCACATCGAGAAGGGTCATTCCCCGCGGGGCGGTGTCGGAGGCGAATCCGGCGCGATGGTTTACCAGTTGCTCGAGCGTTACGTCGCGATAGGCGGGATTCATCGTCTGCGCGAGTTCGGGCAGCGCTGCGGCCAGCGTCGTGCTCCAGTTCAACTTGCCCTGCTCGATGAGCATCGCGACGATGGTGGCGGTCATAGCTTTGGTATCGGAGCCCAGGTGGAACTGATCGTCGCTCGTGACGGGCGTGTCGGCGCCGTATTTGCGGACTCCGACTGCGCCAACTGCCTCCAGGCCGGCGCTGGTAACGATGGCTCCGGCGAGCCCCGGCAAATCGTACTTCTTAAGAATGGGCTGAAGGACCGCAGTGACATCGGCTGGACGGGGTTCGCCTTTGCTTTGCAAATCAGCAGTAGGGAGCGAATTTGACTGCATGGCCATTGTGAACAGCAGAATCGCAAGTAGTCGTTTCAAGGGACCTATTATTAGTCGTTTTCGAGATTCAAATGAAGAACAGAACCCCGGCGCTTGGGGAAAAGTCCACGATAGCGAAATAAAAGCGAATGTTCGGACCTCAATTTTGTTTCGGTTAGAATTGACCTCAATCCTTTGTTTTCATGGACTTAGCTCGATTTCTAAAAATTCGGTGTTTCGATTAGGATTCGTGCGTCCCCACGTGCAAAACCGGCACACGGGGCACCCTTCGCTTCGCTGCGCTTGGCCCGTCAAGACGAAGGCCGCGTGGTTGGCAGGCTTTCGGGTGCCTGACCAGCTGCCATCCCGGAGGCGATCAGCAGCTCGCGAGCTTCAATCCTGAACGAGGGCAGCGCGCGCGCAAACCAGATCGAGCCCAAAATCGCGCCGATTCCGCCCAGCGCCACCGTGAGCGGCGCGCCGATATGCTTGGCAACCGTTCCGGCAAGCAGCGCGCCAATTGGCGCCATGCCCATGAACATCATCGAGTACACGGCCAGAACGCGGCCGCGCAGATTATCCGGCGACATGGTCTGCAGCAGCGTGTTGGAGGCCGATGTTTGCAACATCACCGAGTAGCCCACGGGAATGAGCAGAATCACGGAAAGCCAGAAATAGCGGGAGAAGGAAAACAGGATCAAGCTGGTTCCGAAAGCGGCGCAGGATATGGCGATCCAACGACCAAGCCCGCGCACGCCGGTGCGCATGGCCAGTGTCAAAGCTCCGCCCAGCGCGCCGCATCCCGCCGCGCCCATCAGAATTCCGAAGGCCCTCGCGCCGCCATGAAGAATTTTGTCGGCAAAGATGGGCATCAACACGCTGTACGGCAGCGCGAGCAGACTGATGCAGCCGAGCAGCAGAAGCAGTGCGCGAATGGGGCGCATCCTCATCACGAAACGGAAACCTTCGGCGATGTGCTCGAACGGCGATGCCACGATTTCCGGGCGTACGAAGGGCGCGAGCCTCATCATCAGCAAGCCTACGATGACGGCAATGTAGCTCACGGCATTCGCGAAGAAGCACCAGCCTTCTCCAATCCAGGCTACGAGCACGCCGGCGACGGCCGGGCCAATGACGCGCGCGCCGTTGAACATGGAGGAATTGAGGGCGATAGCGTTCATCAAATCGTCGCGGCCCACCATGTCGCCGAGAAAAGCTTGCCGCGCGGGAATATCGAACGCGTTGACGACGCCGAGAAGCGCGGCGAGGACGATAATCTCCCAGACGGTGACCACGCGTAGCAGCGTGACCATGGCGAGAATAAACGCCAGGATCATAGAAGTGGTTTGCGTGGCGATCACCACATGACGCCGGCTGAGGCGATCGGCAGCGACACCGCCCAGCGGGGCAAAAATGAATACGGGAATTTGGCCAGCGAATCCCACGACGCCGAGGAGGAAAGCAGAGCCGGTCATGCGATAAACGAGCCAGGATTGGGCTACGTTCTGCATCCACGTGCCGATCAGCGAAATCAGCTGGCCGCTGAAGAAAAGCTGGAAATTGCGATGGCGCAAGGCGCGAAACATCGCCGAAGTGCGAATCGAAGAGAGATCGTTGCGCTGCTCCTCGGATTGCGGGGATTCTTTCTCGACGTTGAGCGCGTCACTCACAGAGACATTGTACGATGGCTGTTGGTTAATTTCGGACGGGTTTACGAGAGTGGCGTTTTCCGCGGGCGGCAATTTGGCTGCTTTTGGAATTAGTCTCGTTGTTGCGTCGTGGGTGTTCCGACCCAAATCAGACTAAACCTCAGGGTGGAAGTAAGCACCCGTAGGGGCCGCGCTTCAGCCGGGCCTCGTCGGCCTGGGCTGCGCACATTGCCACGGCCGGGACTTGCAACCTGTATCTTTAATTACGTGTCGCGTCACGGGGCAAGCCTACCGTGAAGCCACATCGCGCCTGGCCCGGCTGAAGCGCGGGCCCTACGGACTCGCACAATTAGGGCGAGTTGCTGGTGTGAACTTTTGCATCTTTGGACGCGCTGTGCACGTGCTGGCTTGAAAGGCCAGCGCTACATTGAAAGGCCGCGCTATGTCGGCTTCGAGGGCTGCGCGGAGGTATCGGCCGGGGGCGTTGGGGGAGCCAGGATGCGGGCGCAGGCGCGCAGCAAGCGACGATAGGGCCAATCCGGGTCGCGAAAGAAGATTTCGCCCTCGCGCGGCTTGGAATAGAACCAACGTGCCAGCAAAGATAGATGATCCGGCAGGTCTTCATTCATCGCGCGCAAACCGTATCGAGCGCGGAGTGACGCGGCACTGGATTGTGCAGTGCTGGGATCTAAGCCCGCGTCCGGGGCTGGAGGCACATTTGGCGGCGAAATCTCGTGGGTCTCGGAAGGGGCCCGGCGAACGCCGAGCCCAGTGTGACTATTCTCCAATTTTTCGCGGAGGATGGCCTCCACCGAACGCGGCTGGCTGGAAAGCTCGTCGAAGCGCAGCAGGAATGGCGGCGCGATCATGCCCGCGTGTACCGCGTAACACGCAATCGTATTCGGCTCCGCGGCGCGTTGCATGACGATGGCGTCTAATTCGTCAACGCGCCGAGCGATATCCGGCAAACTGCGCAGCGCCGCGGTGACTTTTTCCAGCTTTTTGTGAGTGGCCGCGGCGCGCTCGAAATCGAGATCCTCGCTGGCTGCTTCGCGTTCGCGCTCGAGAGCGTTCTCGAGCGATGCGCCGCGAGTGGCCAGCGTTTCCACGGTTCGTGCGGTCTCGGCTTCATATTCTTCGCGCGTGCAGCCTGCGAAACATGGCGCCAGGCACATCTTCATTTCCGAATAAATGCAGCCAGGAAACTCCGGATCGCGCAGGATTTTGATCTGGCAGCGGCGAATTTTGAAGAGATCGCGGAAGCCATCGGCGAAAAATTCCGCGGCGCGCCGCGAAGCGAACGGCCCGGCATAGAAGGCCTCATCGGCAGAGATGCGGCGCGTGACGTAACAGCGGGGATAGGCATTGCGCAAATTGATCTTCACCACCGCCGGCGGGCGCAGGCGCAGAAAATCGCGATAGCGCCTGGGGAATCGCGTGCGCGCCTGGTGATACAGGACGAGCGACTGCTCGAAACGTGAGCCGGTGATGCGGTAGCGAATGCGCGCCGCAGCTTCGCGCAGATTCAGGCGCTTGGAGAGCGCGTCGGGCGCGCGCAGCAACCGCTCGGCCGCGCGACGCAGATCTGCCGTGCGCGAAAGAAAGGATTGCGCGCCTGTTTGCCGCAGCTCGAGCAGATAAACAGCCGGCCGCTGCGGAAGCGCGGCGAAAAATTCTTCCTCGCGCGCCAGCTCGAAATCGAGACCGCAATCCAGCTCCAGCACGGCGCCGGATTCGTTCGCGTGCGGCATGGCTGCGCTCGTCAGTAGGACTTCAGGACCCAGGCGGAAATCACCAGACGCTGGATTTCGCTGGTGCCTTCGTAGATTTCCGTAACGCGCGCGTCGCGATACATGCGCTCGACCGGATACTCGCGGCTATAGCCATTGCCGCCGTGAATCTGAATGGCCTTGTGGGTCACGCGCGTGGACATTTCGCTAGCGAAGAGCTTGGCGATGGACGCCTCCATCGAGAAACGCTGGCCAGAATCATTTTTCCAGGCGGCTTTGCGCACCAGCAGCCGCGCGGCTTCGATTTCCATGGACATATCGGCGAGCATGAATTGAATGGCCTGGAAATCGGAGATGGGATGACCAAAAGCCTGTCGCTCCTTGGCATAAGCAAGTGATGCCTCGAAGGCGCCCTGCGCGATTCCGGTGGCTTGCGCGCCGATGCCGATGCGCCCGCCGTCGAGAGTCGCGAGAGCGACCTTGTAGCCCTCGCCTTCATTGCCGATGCGATTCCCCACGGGGATTTCGCAATCGGTGAAGGAAAGCTCGGTGCAGGCCGTGGCGTGGATGCCGAGCTTCTTTTCTTCTTTGCCGACTTTGAAGCCCGGCGTCTCTTTCTCGATCACCAGCGCGGTGATGCCCTTCTCGCCTTTTTCGGGATGCGTATTGACGTAAACGAGGGCCGCATCGGCAACGCCCCCGTTCGTGATCCAAGCCTTGGTGCCGTTGACGATGTAGCGGTCGCCCTTGAGAACCGCTTTGGTGCGCAGCGCGGCGGCGTTGGAGCCGGCTTGGGGTTCGGTGAGCGCGTAGCAGCCGATTTTTTCGCCGCGCGCGTAGGGCAGCAGGAATTTTTTCTTCTGCTCGTCGGTGCCGAAGCGATGAATGGGATCGCAATAGAGGGAATTCTGCACGGAGAGGACGACGCTGGTGGAAGCGCAGACGCGGGCAATCTCTTCGATCATGATGGCGTAGCAGGTGTGGTCCATGCCCGCGCCACCTTCGGAGTCGGGAATGGCGACGGCGGTAAGTCCTAGCTCCGCGGCTTTGCGGAAAGTGTCGCGCGGGAAATGCCCGGTCTCGTCCAGTTCGCGGGCCAGCGGCTTCACTTCGGCTTCCGCGAACTCGCGAACCGTGCGCTGCAGAAGTGCTTGTTCTTCGCTGAGTTGCAGGTCCACTTCCCTGCTCCTTGACCTTGAAGAATGAAGCTAGCATGGATCGCGTAAAATTTCATGAGTAGAAGCGTGTGGAACTTTGTCGTGTCGCACGTTATTTGAGTGATATGGCGCGCCAGTTGTTGCGCGCTCGGCTACGGTTGGTGATTTTTCTGACTTGCGGTGGCAGTAATTTATGGTAGGGTTCGACAAGAGAAACTCCGCAATCGCTGATTTGCACACGTTCATGGCGGCGGAGAGAAGTGCGGTTGGGGGTCGGAATCACGCAGTGGGTTGGCGTTCGCGCTGGATTCGGATATCAATTCAGGCCGGGGTGCCGCTAGAGGCGTAGTGTTCATAGGAGGAAGAGATGAAAGTAAGCCAGTCCCAGCAGATGAGTATCTTCAGGTGGTCCATAATTCTGATGGCAATCATAATCGCGCCGGCGTGGGCGCAAAAGAAAGGCTCGTCTGCGCCGGCGCAGCATAGCGCACCGGCGCAGCATAGCGCGCCAGCGCAACATTCCGCACCGGCGCAACATTCCGCACCAGCGCAGCACAGCGCACCGGCACAACATAACACGCCAGCGCAACACCCTGCGGCAAAGCCAGGCGGCAATACAGCGAGGCCGGGTGGCTCGACAGCGAGGCCCGGCGGTTCGACGGCTACGAAACCAGGCGGAACGACCACCAGGCCCGGCGGCAACACGGCCAAGCCCGGTGGGGCGACGGCCACCAAGCCCGGCGGCAATACGACCCGGCCCGGTGGAGCGTCAACAGCCACCAAGCCCGGCGGTAATACAACTCGGCCCGGCGGCGCGACCACGAAGCCTGGCGGAGCGTCAACAGCTACCAAGCCCGGCGGTTCTACTACGAAGCCCGGTGGCGCGGGCGGCGCGAAGCCCGCGGCGTTTCATGCCCCGGCAGGCTCGACGTCCAAGCCGAACGGCCGCGGTGGGAACACCATCACTTCCAAGAATGGCACGCAGTTCAATACTGGCAAGGGCGGCAACCTCACCAGCATGAAGACGAAGAGCGGCGCAGAGGCGCACTTCGGAGCGAACGGCAAAGTGAGCTCGATTCATTCCGGCAACATGACCATCAATCACGGAGCGCGCGGCGGCCGCATGGTCGAATCGCATCTGCGTGGCGGCGGGCGCGTGGTGAGCTACGGTGGACACCGCGGCTTCGTTGAGCGTCCGTTCATGCGCGGCGGGCGTCCTTTCATGCGCCGATCGTACTACTACGGCGGCCATGCCTGGGGCGTTGCCTATCGCGGCTACTACTGGGGCGGGCGTCCCTATTGGGGATATGTTCCCGGATTCTACTGGGGCGCGCCCTTCTATGGTTGGGCCTATAACCCGTGGGCGGTATCCATCGGCTGGGGTTGGGGCTGGGGCGGAGCGCCGTGGTATGGCTACTACGGAGGCTATTTCTCGCCATATCCACTCTATGCGGCTCCGGCTTTCTGGCTTACCGATTACCTGATCGCCGAAAATCTGAAGGCAGCTTATGACGCGCAGCAAGCAGCGGCAGCAGCTGCCGCGCCGCCCCCGCCGGCACAGGACAGCAACGCAGTTGCTTTGACGCCGGAAGTGAAGCAGGCGATTGCCGACGAAGTGAAGGCGCAAATCGCAGCAGAGCGAGCAGCCGCGGGGTCGCCGGCACCAGCGGCGAGCGCAACTCCCGTAACCGCACAGAACAGCAATGAGATGCCCGACGCGCTCGATCCCAAGGAGCGCACTTTCGTGGTTTCCAACACGCTCAGCGAGACGACCGCTGACGGCACGGCTTGCTCACTCTCTGCAGGCGACGTTCTGACGCGCATCGGAGATACGCCGGACGCGAATCAGGCCGTCGGCGTGCTTGTGACCAGCAGCCAGAGCGCTGACTGCGCCACCGGCACGCAAGTTGCTGTGGCCGTGTCCGATCTCGAGGACATGCACAACGACTTCAAACAGAAGATGGACGCCGGGCTGCAATCGCTGGCCGACAATCAAGGAAAGAATGGAATGCCGGGCAGTCCGGATCCAGGGCGCAAAGCCAACCCGGACGGCACGGTACAAGCCGACGCAGACGCGTCCGCGCAGCTCGATCAGACCGATCAGAGCGCGGATAAGACTGAGGCGGATGTGCAGGCGGCGCAGGCTGAAGGTCAGGGCGACGATTAGTCGTTACTGCGGCAGCTTGTGAAATGAAGATTATCTCGGGGGCGTGTGCAGGCCAAATTGCACGCGTCCCCGAGAGCACTTCCCCGCGAAATTGCTTTTCCGAATCGCACTCCCTCCGGTAAGCTCCCTTGGGTAGGCTCTCCTTCGGAGGATTCGCATGTCCTCTCCCAGTAAGTCTCCGGCGCTCGATGTGATTCTGAAGCGCTTCGAAAATCCTGATGAAACGCGCACCTTTGCAAAAGGCAAGTTCGAGCTAATTCGCATCGGTGGGATGTCCATTGGCCGCGCGAGCTACGAGCCGGGCTGGAGATGGTCAACCCATGTGGGCGCAGCTAGCGGAGCGAAGTATTGCGAGGTCGAGCACGTGGGTATGGTGGTTTCAGGATGCTCCACGGCAGCAATGAAGGATGGAAGGGTAATTGAGATGCGCGCCGGAGATATATTTTACGTCCCGCCAGGCCACGACAGCTGGGTAGTTGGCAACGAGCCGTATGTCTCGCTGCATTTTCTAGGCACCGAAATGTACGCTGCAAAATAGCGTCAGCGTTGCCGTTCGTAACGCCGGCTGCCAGCCGGCGTTTCTAACCCCGTAACAAAGCGCCGGGATGGTTCGGCATTCACCTCTCGCCGGATGCAGGCCGAGACGTCGACGCTGCTCACTCCCACTTCCAATTCGCAAATTGCTGGCGCAACTTGATTTTCATGAATTTGCCCACCGACGTGCGGGGAATTTCATCGGCGAAGACGAAGGCATCGGGCAATTGCCATTTCGCAAATTTCGGGGCCAGAAACTCGCGAAGTTCGTCGCTGGTGACCTTGGCCCCGGGTTTCGCAACGACGACAGCCAGAGGGCGCTCATCCCACTTTGGATGCGGGACAGCGATCACCGCGGCTTCGCGAATGTCGGGATGGCCCATCAGCGCGTTTTCGAGGTCGACCGAACTGATCCACTCCCCGCCGGATTTAATCATGTCCTTGCCGCGATCGACGATGCGCAGGTAGCCGTCTTCGTCGAGCGTGGCCATGTCGCCGGTCTTGAACCAGCCGTCCTCCGTCCAGCGATTGGCGGTCTCGGGCGCGTTGTAATAGCTCGATGCGACCCACGGGCCGCGAATTTCCAACTCGCCGGGAGTTTTACCGTCGCACGGAGCGATCTCGGTGCCCGCGCGCACGCGCAATTCGATGAACGGGCACGCCCAGCCTTGTGACGAGCGCACGCGATATTTTTCCGCTTCATCCCAATCGAGCATGTGACCGCGAATGCCACCGGTCGTGGCAAGAGGCGCGGTTTCGGTCATGCCCCACAAATGCGTGAGATGGAAGCCGTACTTATCGAGCGATCGGATCATGGCTTCGGGCGGAGCGGTGCCGCCGCAGGCGACATGTACGTTGCGCTGCAGCTTCCAGCGGCCGGGATTTTTCTCCAGAGCAGCAAGCACGCCGAGCCAGACGGTCGGTACGCCGCAAGCGACCGTGACCTGCTCGCGTTCTATGAGATCGAGAAGATTCTCGGCGTCCACACTTGGGCCGGGGAAAACGATCTTCGCCCCAACCATGACGCAAGTGAAGGGCACGCCCCACGAATTCGCGTGAAACATGGGCGAAATGGGCAACACCACGTCGCGCTGCCCGATGCCGAATCCATCCACCATCGCTTCCGCGAAGGAGTGCAGGACGAGCGCGCGATGCGAGTAGAGAACGCCCTTGGGATTGCCGGTGGTGCCGGAGGTGAAGCACATCGCGGCGGCGTCGTTTTCATCGATTTTCGGGTAATGAAATTCTCCCGAACCGGAAACGAGAAAGTCTTCGTAGCTTTCCATTCCTTCGGGAACAGGTTTTCCGCTGAACGGAAACACAATCACGCGCTCGAATTTCACTTGATCTTTGAATTTTTCGTAAACGGGAAGAAGGACATCATCAACAATGAGGAATCGATCCTCAGCGTGATTGGCGATGAACGCGACTTCGTGCGGATGAAGGCGAAGATTGAGCGTGTGCAGCACTGCGCCGGCCGCCGGAATGCCGAAATAACATTCCAGATGTCCGGAATGATTCCACATCAGCGTGGCCACGCGGTCGCCAGGTTTTACGCCGGCGTAAATCAGGGCGCGGGCGAGTTGCCGCGCACGGCGAAAAAATTCAGCGTAGGTGTACCGGCGGATTTCGCACTGTGGATCGCGCCAGACGATTTCGGTCTTGCCAAACAGCGCGCGCGCACGATCGAGAATCGTATTCAGCGTCAGCGGAAAATCCATCATGCGGCCGCGCATCGATCGCCCCTGGACAGAAAACGTGCGCGGATGTTACCACGGAAGAGCCACCGACAAGCGCAATCGCGCTGAATTCAAATCGCAGCGGGGAGTGCCGGGAGTGCGAAGAGTAACGCGGAGCGCTGCGCGGTTGCAGGAAACGCGCAGCGCTCCGCGATGATAATCTGCTCCACATTCCAGGATCGACCAGTTAACGGGCGACGGTCGTCGCCGGGGGGCTGGTCGATACTCGTGCTCGCGACGATAGCTGGAAAACCACCGCGCGGGCACACTAGAATGGCGAGCAATTTTGGCGATCGTGCTCCTACATTGGCGCGGACGATAGCACACGGGTATCGGCAGCCGCGAACATCGAGGACTTGCTTGGGATTGCAAGCAGAGTTCGGCAACCGCCAGTTGGGACGACCGCGGCGAGACCGCGACTCATCCAAGCCTATTGAATACAGAGAGTTACGATATTCCGAGTGTTTGCCGAATTTCACGAACCTGCGCCGCGTGCCGCGTTGGATGCATGGCCAGGATGGTCAGACACTCGCGTCCCGACACCATCCTCCCCACCGGATGATACACCTCCACGGCGGTCAGGTCGTCGTGGCAATCGGTCACGAACTGGATGGAGTTGGCACGATGCTCGCGGAATTTTTCGGCCGCTTCCGCGAGCGTGGCGTAGCGACCCGCTGGGCGAACGGCCTCGGGCGCCACTTGCTTACGGGAGCGATCGGCGATGGCACGCAGGATTTCATCGTCGCGTTCGGGAGCGCGGAAAGCGCGGGGCGTGCAGCGCGTTTTGATCATGATGAGCATGCCACGCTCGGCGCCCACCACGTGCTCGGCACATTCGAGGATGGACCAGGCGTCCGGAGCCGGTTTGAGGCGCGCTTGCTCTTCAGTCACGCCGGTGAGAGTGGAGAGGAATTCCTCACGGGTGCGAGCGAGGAGATCGAGGAATTTGGAGCGGTCTTGTTCGTCCATGCAAGGAAAATAACATGAGGCGGTCTGATGCGACAAGACGGCGGAATTGGCGACCAGATGGTGATGCAGACATCCGAGGCCATTGGCACATGAGACAGAAATTCCAAATGGCTCTGTTGAAATCCTCGGCGCGCTGTGGCTTTTCGGCCGTAGGGGAGGGCCTTGCTCGTTCCGCGAGCGTAAAAACGGCCACAACTGTCACCACTCGCCTCTGCGTAAATCGATTGTCCTCGTGCTGTAATTCCTGCGGGACCCACGATGTCAACAAAGTCATTTAAAATCTCAAACATCGACAAAAACCGTGAGTGAAACGGGACCCTAAGATCTGCGGGTTATGGAGTAGCGCTGAGGGCTTTATGCAGCTTTTCGTAAGTGGTGTCCAGGTCTTCCGGCTCGACGCGGGTCTCGGCGATAGTGGTCATGAAATTGGAATCGCCGGACCAGCGCGGCAACAGGTGCATATGAAGATGGCCCTCGACGCCGGCGCCCGCCGCGCGGCCCAGGTTTATGCCTAGATTGTAGCCTTGCGGGTGATAGGTTGTTTCGAGGACGCTCTGCATCTTTTGAGCGAGCTGCATCATTTCGCAGAGAACACTCTCATCGGTAGCAGCCAGGTCGGCCACGTGAGCAAAGGGGACGATCATGACGTGTCCGGTGGTGTAGGGGTAGCGATTCAGGATGACGAAGTTTTTCTCGCCGCGGAAAAGGATGTGCGTGGCGAAATCGTCGTTGGCCGCGACGGCGCGGCAGAATACGCAGCCGTCTATTTTTTCCGCCATGGCGATGTACTTATAGCGCCACGGGCTCCAGAGATAATCCAAAGTATCTGCTCTACGAAGAGGGTGCCGCGGATTTCGCGTTGTTCACGAAATCCTTCAGTTCCTTGCTTGGCTTGAAGAACGGAATTCTTTTCGGCGGTACTTCCACTTTTGCGCCGGTCTTGGGATTGCGGCCGGTACGCCCGCGGCGCTGGCGGGTGCGGAAGCTGCCGAAGCCGCGAATTTCGATTTTGTCGCTGGTCTGCAGCGCGGCGATAATGCTGTCGAAAATCGTCTCCACCACCAATTCAGAATCTTTGCGGGGCAACTCAGTCACGCGCGTGACCTCTTCGATGAGGTCGGCCTTCGTTACCGTGCGCTCTTTGGTGTGCTGCTCGCCGACAATGTTCGCCATGGAGTGGCAGTCCTCCTGTCTAAGTGTACGGGGTCAAATCACTCCCTACAGTGTGATGCTCGTTGCGCGCTTACGGCGTCGCGCCGAATGCTCCGCGACCCTCCACCCGCGCCGCCACGTGAAACTTCCCCCTCATAACGGCGGCAGTGGAGCCTGCCGATGACCTTTGCATATCACCAATCTATCTCTAGGTAAATGACTTTCCTGCGGGAAGGCGGCCGCAGTAGTGATGTCCCGACAGCGAGCCTCGCGCTACGAATTCTGCCGCTTGGCCAGGTTGGCGAGGATGGCGTCGCCGATCGTCGCAGTCGGCGACGATTTGGCAGAACGGAACGTCTCCATGGCCTGGCGCTCGACCTGCTTTTGCGCCGCGCGATAGCTCAAGCCGATTTTGTGTTGCTCCGGATCGGTGCGGATGATTTTGAATTCGTATTCCTGGCCGACAGTCAGCAGCGACGCGGCGCGATCCTTGCGCGGCGCTTTCTCGCGATCGCGCTCGCCTTTGGGCTTGCGCTCTTCGATTTCAGAGACATGGCAGAGGGCTTCGATGCCGTCGACGAGCTCGACGAAAGCGCCGAAATCGGTGGTGCGCACGACTTTGCCCTTAATCACGTCGTTGACTTTGTGCGCCGCGAAGAAATTAGCCCAGATATCGTTGACCTGCTTCAGGCCCAGCGAGAGACGCCGATTCTCGGCATCAACTTTGAGCACTTTGGCCTGGACGGTCTCGCCCTTCTTGAATTTTTCGCTGGGATGCTTGACGCGCTCGGTCCAACTGATATCGCTGATGTGGATCAAGCCTTCCAACCCCTCATCTACTTCGACGAACGCGCCAAAGTCGGTGAGGCTGCGAACGCGTCCGTTGATAATCGTGCCGACCGGAAAGCGCTCTGCGGCGGCTTGCCAGGGATCCGGCAGCGCTTGTTTCAGCCCAAGCGAGATGCGCTGCACGTCGGGCTTGACCTCAAGGACCACAACTTCCACTTCATCGCCGACCTTGACGATTTTCGACGGGTGCTTGACGCGCCGCGACCAGCTCATCTCGCTGACATGAATCAGCCCTTCCACACCGGGATCGAGCTGCACGAATGCGCCGTAATCCGTGACCCCGACAACCTTGGCCTTGATGCGCGTGCCCGCGGGAAAGCGCTCCGGAACGCCGGCCCAGGGATCGGCGAGCAGTTGCTTGCGGCCGAGCGAAATCCGCGACTTTTCCTTGTCGAACTTGAGAATCTTTACTTCGAGTTCGTCATTTACTTTTACGATTTCGGATGGATGCTTGACCCGGCCCCAGGCCAAATCCGTGACGTGCAACAGGCCGTCGAGACCTCCGAGATCCACGAAAACGCCATAATCCGTAATGTTCTTCACGCGCCCGCTAACGGTTGCGCCTTCCACCAGAGAATCCATCAGCGCGTCGCGCTTGGTTTTGGCGGCTTCTTCGAGCAACGCACGGCGGCTGACAACCACGTTGCCGCGCTTGCGATTGAGTTTTAGAACGCGCAGCTCGATCTCGCGGTCTTTCCAGGCTTCCAAATCGTGCACCGGGCGCAGCTCGATCTGCGACGCGGGCAGGAATGCGCGAACGCCGATATCCACGACCAAGCCGCCCTTGATCCGCTCGAGCACTTTGCCGGTAATGGTCGAGTGCTCGCGATAGGATTTATCGATCTTTTCCCAGACGCGGCGGCGATGCGCGCGAGTATGCGAGAGCAGGACGTATCCGTCCTTGTGCTCGTGAAGACGCTCGACTTCAATGGTTTGCCCAGCTCCAAAGGGGTTGGGCGTGCCGGCATCCAGAAATTCCTGCGCGGGGACCAGACCTTCGAATTTGCCCCCGACGTCCACAATCACGCCAGCGTCGGTGACAGCGACGACGTGCCCATCGAAAATTTCGCCCTCGGCGGGGACCGGTTCGGGCGTGGCGTACTGCTCGATCAGCTTCTCCATGCCTTCGGCGGATTCAGCTTCCGCGGAGGAGGACTCGCCATCACCTGCCGCAACTTCTGCGGATGCAGGCGCGGAGCTCGCTCCGTTGTCCGCATGCGCGGCCGGCGCGGGCGAGGAAACCTCTTCGCTGGCGCGTGCCGGTGCTACAGCGGTGGCGGCTTCTTGCGATGGCGCGGAGGAATCGGCGACGGCTGTCGCCACAGCGGGCGCTTCGTGCGCGGATTCAGGTGCAGAATTGCCGGCCTTTTCTTCAACCGGCAGAGGTCCAGAAGTTGGTTCGTTTTCGCGTGACATTGGACGCGGCCTCCGTAAGACTTCACGCCCCGATACCGAGAATTGTCCCTCGGACTCTTCACCCTGCTGGGGATAGAGCAAAGAAGGGGATAAACCACCCGCGCTCGAAAGGTTTATCGCGTTCGATGATACGCGTGGGCCGCAAATAATGTCAACAAAATGAGGGGTGTGGAACTAGGGCGCCAACCGCTTCGCGCGTCCACCAGACTTGCGCGATCTAAAAAATTCTACTACGCTGGTTTGGTTGCCAGCGGTGCCTTCCCTCCTCGCCCGCTATCGGTTGTCCCGGTTGTCGTTGATATTCTTTCGAACAAAGGATGAGGTATGACGCGCAAAAACAACTGGGCGAAATTTGCTGTGGCCGCGATGCTGTGTTTGCCCCTAACCGCCTGTAAAGACACAAAGACGCTGCAAGAGAACGAGCAATTGAAGGCCCAGGTGGCGGAACTCCAGAAGCAGAACGCGCAGGCGGCAAGCGATCTCGCAACGATGACCGCCGCCCGCGATGCGTTGACGAAGGAGAACGAGGCGCTCAAGGCAGAGCTGAAGCCCCGGAAAACAAAGCATTCGGGAACGAAAGCTGCGAGCCGAAAACACCGGCGAAGCCAAAAGTCATCACAGTAGTTATTGCATGCGGCAGGCTCCAGAGCGGCCGAGCCGGTTTCCATTTTAAAAATCAGAAAAGGAGAATAGGAAGATGAAAACGTTTGAGGTGCAATTTCGCTATCGAGATCGAAATGACGCAACGGTGGAAGCGACGGTTAAGGCGGAGGCGTCGAGCCTTCCCGGCGCAGTCGGCAAGGCGGTGCGTGAGTTTGTGAAGGGGTTGGATCGGAAGCAGAGATTCGACATGAATAAGAATGGGCTTGAGATCACCGCCAGGTTTGTGGGCGCGGCAGCGGAGGCGCGGGAAGAAAAAGCCAGCGAGGCTACGGCTGGCTGAGAGCCCGGCGGGAGCACAGTTAGGGCGACAGTAAGACCCAAGCAATCATCCACGTGAGCGTCGCGCGTTGCATTAAGGCTAAGCGCGGAAGCGGCCGGCTTGGCGGATTTCTTTGCGGTAATCCGGTGCGGCCATTTCGACGGTGCGGCACATTTCGTAGAGGCGTGAGCGGATACGGCTGCCGACGCGGTCGGCGAGGGAATCCTCTATTGTTGTCGGGCGCAGCGGCGAGGGCCGCGTCACGGGGCGCGGGTTCGCGTCGCCGTCGAGGTAATTGGTCGTAATCAGCGTGACGCGGTTGTCGTTGTAGCGCGCGTTGAGAATGTGCCCGATGGTTTCCAGTGCCCAATGCGAGGGCTTGCTGGCGCCGAGATCGTCGAGCAGCAGGACTTCGATCTTGACCACCGGATCGAGGACGCCGAGTTCCGTGGAATCGCTTTCCGCGTTGTAGCTGTCCTGAATTTCCTTCAGCAGCTCGCGATAATCGTAAAAAAGACAAGCGTGGCCGCGGCGCATGAGTTCCTGGAGCGCGGCCACGGCGAGATGCGTCTTGCCCACCCCGCAGGAGCCCATCAGCAGCAGGCCCTGCTCGGTGCCGGCGGAATATTCGCGTGCGAAGCCTTGCACGACGAGGCGCGCTTGCTCCAGGCTGCGATTCCAGGCGGCGACTTCCGCGGGCTTGCCGATCAAGTATTCGCAATCGATTTCGAAATTATCGAAATCGCAGTGGCGATAGCGCTCTGGGATGCGCGCGCGCGTAAAAATGCGCGACGCGCGATCGTCCATCGTGCAGTCGCAAGGGACGGCCCAAACTTTTTTAGGATCGGCCGATGGCGAATCGGAAGCGCTTTCAGGCCGCGCGACGGTCTTCCAGCCGGTGCCGCTGCAGAGGGGACAATCTGGGCGCGCCATGAAAGCGAGAATAAGCGCAGCGCGAGCGAGGCGCAAGCGCTTTGCGCTGTGCAAAATTTCGGAAATGTGGAAAGCGTCGCCAACTTCTGTTTCGCCGGCCTTAATTACCGCCGGCTTGTCTTGAGCTGCGAAAGGCGTCCCTGCCGGCATCTGACGACCGCAAGCGTCACAAAGGATCGCGATAATGCGCGGGCCTGAACGTCAAAACAACGATGGATTGCTTAAGTTGAGTAATCCGCGCATGAGAAGTGCAGGCAGCGGCTATCGCAGTCGCCGGGTGCCGGCGGGGAGGCCGGCGCTACTTTACTATGCGGATGGCTTTGGCAGGGGCGGCGCGCACTATGGCGGTTCGGGCGCGGCGCTCGTTGGTATGGCTCAGACCGCGAGCCAGTTCGCCGCGCACGAAGGTAATGAAGGATTCCATCTGCTGCTGCATGTCGGCCATCTTGTCGCGCATGTTGAGAATGACTTCGATACCGGCAAGATTCACGCCCAGTTCGCGCGTGAGATTCAGAATAATCTCGAGGCGCTCGAGATCGCTGTCAGTGTACAGCCGCGTATTGCCTTGCGAGCGCGACGGCTTCAGCAAGCCCGACTCTTTCGTACAGTCGCAGCGTTTGCGGATGAAGATTATAAAGCTCGGCCACGGCGCTGATCATGTAGCCGGCTTTCGATCGCTTTCGAGGGCGTGCAGCCATAGCTATCTCACAACGCGGCGCGAGAGAAAATCTCGCGGCGCGGGTCCTCCGGCGCGGCTTTGCTCAGCTCGCGCAACAATTCGCGAACCTTTTCATCCTCGGGCTTCGGAACAACCACCTGCACTTCTACAATTTGATCCCCACGCTGTCCGTGGCGGCGCGCCGACGGCGCGCCTTTTTCCCGCAGCCGCAACTTCTTGCCGCTGTCGGTGCCCGGCGGAATGCGCACTTGCGCGCGCCCGTCGATAGTAGGAACTTCGACTTTGGCACCGAGCGCCGCTTCGCTAACAGTAATCGGCACGACGGTATAAAGATCATCACCACGGCGCTCAAAAAACGGATGCGGTTCGACCTGTGTAATGAAGTAGAGATCGCCCGGAGGTCCGCCATTCGCGCCGGCGTTGCCGTGGCCCGCCACGCGCACGCGCGAACCCGTTTGCGCTCCCGGCGGAATGCGCACATCGAGCGTCTCGGCGCGGCGCACGCGCCCTTCTCCGCCGCAGGTACGGCAGACCGTGTGGAGCTTCCCAGTGCCACCGCAACGCGAGCAGGCCACCTGAAATTTCATCTTGCCGCTGGTTTGCGTGACGCGCCCCGTGCCGTGGCAGTCGTTGCAAGTCTGCTCGCTGCCGACGTAGCCCTTACCCTGGCAATCGGTACAGACATCCAGGCGCGTGATGGTGACTTTCTTCACCGTGCCGCGCATGGCTTCGGCAAACGAAATATCAATCTGGTACTCGAGATCGGTGCCCGCTTCGGTTTCGTATCCCGCTTGCGCGCCAGCGCCTGCTCCGCCGCCACGAAAGAATTGGCTGAAGAGATCGCGGAAGCTAGTGCCAGCGCCCGCGCCTTGACCGCCGCCTCCGAAATCAAATCCACCAAAATCGAAGTGGATGTCCTCGGGATTGACGTTGTACGTTCCGCCCGGACCTTGCGGGCCCGCCGCGCCGGGCGTATTGAACCCGAACTGGTCATACATCTGCCGCTTCTTGGTGTCCGAGAGGACTTCGTAGGCTTCCTGGATTTGCTTGAATTTTTCTTCCGCAGATTTGTCGCCGGGGTTCAGATCAGGATGGTACTTGCGAGCAAGCTTGCGGTAGGCCCCACGGATTTCTTTGACGGTAGCTTTGCGGCCTACTCCCAGCAATTCGTAATAGTCTTGTTTGGTCGTGGTTGCCATTGTCGTCGCGTTGAAAAAACCTAGGGCCCAACTGCGCGCGGGACTAAAGAGTCTGTAAGAGAACGCTCAGTTTTGTCAGGGCACGGTTTCAACCGTGCCGTAAGCGACGCAAAATCAACACGGCTTCAGCCGCTGAGGGTTTGATTTGCCTGTTCTCACACAGACTCTAAAGGCCCGCCCCTACGAGCCCCTTACAACTTCGCCCATTTTGCGTTCCACTGCGTCATTTCCTGCGCTTCGCGCGCCAATTCTTCGCGATGCCGGCGCTGCTCTTCGCTGCGCGTAGCGAAGGAAGCGTCCTTCTGATTGGCGCGCTCCAGCCAGCGATCGATGCGCCCAATTTTCTCCTCCACCGTCGCGGGATCGGAGCGGAAACGCAGCAACGTCCCGGTAATCTCCACAGAACGCGTGGGAAAATCCGCAGGCACGTCCTGCTGCGTCTCGTAAAACAAGCGCCGCCAGTCCGCGCTAGGCGATTCAGTGATCGAAACTTGAATCAAATAATAATTGTCGCGAACCTTCTGAACCGCCTGCGGCGCGCTGGCCCGTTTGATCCCAGTGGAAGCCAATCAACTCTCCAAGTAGCGCCGGCGTCGGAGTTTACCCCGATCTGCGAGGGGCCGGCATCTTACGAGCACAAACCACACCACCAACAGAACTTCACGCGCGAGTCACACAACTGAACGAAGAGCGTCGTTCGTTTAGCATCGAGGGCCACGTATTACCGCGGCCCTCATCGACACTCGCCGTCGCCATACCCCAGCAGAGACGCCGGCGCTACTTGAATCGACCGCTTAATTCGGCCGCTTCGATTCGTCCACGTCAACGAACTCGGCATCCACCACATTGTCCTGGCCCTTACCGCCAGCCGCTTGACTAGTCCCCGCTCCGTCCGTCGTAGTCGAACCGCCAGATCCGCCCGCACCTCCCGCCGCGCCTGCCGCCGCCTGCGACTTGTAAAGCACTTCGGCGACCTGATGCGACGCCTTGGTCAATTGCTCGACCGATGCGTTGATACGTTCCACGTTGCCATCTGCAATCGCCCGCCGAGTCTCTTCGATCGCCGACTCAATCGCTTTCACGTCCGACTCGGGAAGCTTGTCGCGGTTTTCCTTGACCAGCTTCTCTGTCTGATAGACGAGATTGTCGGCACGATTGCGCGCCTCGGCTTCCACAACGCGCTTCTTATCCTCATCCGAGTGCGACTCAGCTTCTTTGCGCATCCGCTCGGCTTCTTCCTTGCTCAATCCGGTCGAAGCAGTAATCGTGATTTTCTGCTCTTTGCCGGTAGCCTTGTCCTTCGCCGAGACGTTGAGGATGCCGTTCGCGTCGATGTCAAACGTCACTTCGATTTGCGGCAATCCGCGCGGCGCAGGCGGCAAGCCAATCAGCTGGAAATTGCCCAGGCTGCGATTACCGCTGGCAACCGGGCGTTCGCCCTGCAGAATGTGAATGTCCACCGACGTCTGATTGTCCGCAGCAGTCGAAAACGTCTCCGACTTGCGCGTCGGGATCGTCGTGTTGCGTGGGATCAGCACAGTCATCACGCCGCCCAGCGTTTCAACGCCCAGAGAAAGCGGCGTAACGTCGAGCAGCAGAATGTCCTTCACTTCGCCACCCAGCACGCCACCTTGAATCGCGGCGCCCACGGCGACGACCTCATCCGGATTGACGCCCTTGTGCCCTTCCTTGCCGAAGAGCTCCTTGACGATGTTCTGGATCAGCGGCATGCGCGTCTGGCCGCCGACAAGAACAACTTCGTCTATCTTGCTCGGATCAACGCCCGCATCCTTCATGCACTTTTTGCAAGGCTCGACGGAGCGGCGGACGATGTCGTCCACCATAGCCTCGAGCTTCGCCCGCGTGAGTTTCTTCACCAGGTGCTTCGGGCCGGTGGCGTCGGCAGTGATGAACGGAAGATTGATTTCCGTCTCCATCGTAGTGGAAAGCTCGATCTTGGCCCGTTCCGCCGCATCGCGCAGGCGCTGCAACGCCATTTCGTTGCCCTTCGCGTGCAAATCGAGGCCTTCGTCCTTCTTGAATTCCTCGATGAGCCAGTCAACGATCTTCTGGTCGAGATTGTCGCCGCCAAGGTGCGTGTCGCCGTTGGTGGCTTTCACCTCCACGACGCCTTCGCCAACTTCAAGAATCGAAATGTCGAACGTGCCACCGCCGAAGTCATACACAGCGATGGTTTCGTCCTTCTTCTTGTCCAGCCCATAAGCCAGCGCGGCAGCCGTGGGCTCGTTAATGATGCGCTTCACGTCCAGGCCCGCAATTTCGCCCGCTTGTTTGGTAGCTTGGCGCTGCGCGTCGTTGAAGTACGCGGGAACGGTGATCACCGCGTCCTTCACCTTCTCGCCAAGGAAATCCTCCGCGGCATCCTTCAGCTTGCGAAGAATCATGGCCGAGATCTCCGGCGGCGTATATTCCTTGCCCTGCGCCAGCACGGCGACGTGGTCGCCCTGGCGCACGACTTTATAGGGCACCATCTTCATTTCCTCGCCGACTTCGTCGTAGCGCCGGCCCATGAAGCGCTTAATCGAGTAAACGGTGTTGTCCGGATTGGTGATCGCTTGGCGCTTGGCCACTTGGCCCACCAGGCGCTCTCCGGTCTTGGTGATGGCGACGACCGACGGGGTAGTTCGGCCGCCTTCCTGATTAGGGATAACCACCGGTTCGCCGCCTTGCATCACGGCGACAACAGAGTTGGTGGTCCCGAGGTCAATTCCGATAATCTTGCTCATTGGGTGAGCTCCTTCTCGATACAAAATCGTTCAAAATGGCGCGTCTGGCGCGGCATACGAGACGCAGTATACAGGTTGAGTGTATTGTTGTCAAGTTTCTTGATTGCATGTAAGCCGCTTATTTACAGTCGGATACAAGGAATCTGTGTCTCTCCGTAACTTTCTACTCGAACCTGTGTCAGCGGGCCAATATCCTAGGACGGACACGACTTGAAGCTCCGATTCCCCAACTCTCCGCCTCTACACCATCTGTTGCTTCCAATGTAGCCGCTCGTTGCAGATTTGCGGCAACGCCGCGAACCTCTAGCGGCTTCTAATCACAAAAGAGGTTACAATAGCAATTTCCGAATCATAAAGTTCCGCTCAGGAGGATACCGAACATGGTTCGCGGCTGGATTTCGCGCGCAAAATTGGCATCGCGCGCCTTGGGATGGGCCGGGCTAATGGCATTCATCGCCGTCGCGGCTACGGCACAAACCCAGAAGAAAACTCCTCCGCCGGCGAAAACCGCTGCGGTGTCCGACGAAATGCCCGTAAAGGCCATCGGCTCGAAATCCGCGCCAATCACCATGGAAGTTTTCAGCGATTATCAGTGCCCCTCGTGCCGCCTGCTTTACGAACAAACTCTCAAGCCGCTGATCAACGAGTACGTAGCCAGCGGCAAGGTCTATCTCGTACACCGCGATTTCCCGCTGCCGATGCACAAGTATTCGACGGAGGCGGCGCGTTGGGTAAATGCCGGCGCGAAGATTGGCCGCTACCCCGAGGTCGAAGCGGCGCTCTACGACAATCAAGACGCATGGTCGGCCGACGGCAACATTCAGAAGTTCGTCTCGGCCGCGCTTTCGCCGGCGGACTTCAAACGCGTGGACACGATGGTACAGGCTTGCGGGAATGGCTCAGCGGGCGTCAAACCAGCCAGTATGGCGACCGCGCAAGGCGGCCACGAATGTTTGCTAGATGCCGCAATCGATAAAGATAAAGCCCTCGGCAACACCGTTCCGGTCACGCAGACGCCCACCTACCGCTTCTACTATAAGGGTCAAGCGTATCCTCCAACGCCGGGATACGTTTCGTGGCCAATCCTAAAGCAATTCTTCGATAGCCTGCTGGCCCAATGAAATGAGCGATTCCCGCTGGACCACATGGCGAGTTCTTCTGCTGCTGGGCCGAGTTGTCCTCGGCGGAATTTTTATCGCTGCCGCTTACTATAAGCTCGCGCCGCGAATTCCAACGGCGCCCTGGTCGATTCCGGCTCTAAAGACCTCACTGGCCATGTTCGCGATGCAGGTGGATTCGTATCAGATGGTGTCGTCCAGCCAGGCAAATTTTGTAGCGCACACGCTGCCCTTCTTCGAGCTGTTCATCGGCCTCTGGCTGGTGAGCGGAATTGCGTTGCGCCTCCCGTCTCTACTCACCACGCTTATGCTCGGCGGATTCCTGGGCGCGATGATCCGCGCCTACGCTCTCGGCCTCGAAATCAATTGTGGCTGCTTCGGCCCGGGCGAGCGTGTAGGCGTGTGGTCCTTCGTGCGCGATGGCTCCTTCTTCGCCCTTTCACTCGCGGTGACCATCGGGGCGTTTCTTATGGCGCGCAAGAAGCAAGAGCCAGAATCAGCGGTGGCCTCAAACGCACCGCTAGAACACGCCCGCTGATCGTGCCCACGATTTCCGTAACGCCGGCTGCCAGCCGGCGATTTTCCATCGCACCACTCGAAATCGCGCCACAGGCTACCACGCGGAGTTTCAGTTCCCGGTTTCTTCCGTCCGGAAGGCAAGTTAGAATGTGCCGCTTTGTGAGGGAGCGAACGACCCATGCGTAATCTGCGAATCGCGCGAGTGCCTCTAGCCGTCGCGCTTATTGCGGCGAGCACAATATGGGCTATTCCAGCGCGCGCGCAATCCAGTGCCCCCGCCGGAAAAAAACTCACCGTCGAGCGCATCTTCAGCGGCCCCAGTCTCAGCGGCACCCTGCTACGCGGCATCGAATGGAGCCCCGACGGCAAGCGCGTCTCCTACTTCGACCGCACCGGCAGCGGCCGCAACGCGACCACCGATCTCTGGGCCATCGACGCCGCAACTGGCCAAAAATCAATCCTGGTGAACGCCGCCCTTCTCGCTTCCCTGCTCGAGCCGGAGAAAACCAAAGCCACGCAGGCAACCGGCCTCGGCCGCGCGACTCCCCAGGATTACCAGTGGGCTCCGGACGGCAAATCCATCCTCTTCATCAGCGACACGCAACTCGTCTTGCTCGACCTGACAACGATGTCTCCGAAGCGCCTGATCACCGGTGAAGAAGAAATCGAAGATCCGCGCCTTTCCCCCAACGGCAAATGGGTCAGCTTCGTTCAGAATTTCAATCTGTGGACCATCAATATCGCCAGCGGCGAAAAGAAGCAGCTCACCCAGGGCGGCTCCGAAGAAATTCTGAAGGCCAAGCTCGATTGGGTCTATCCCGAGGAGCTTTCCAGCCGCACAGCCTATTGGTGGTCGCCCGATTCGACGCACATCGCCTACTTCGAAATGGATGAGCGCCCGGTAACGAAGTATCCGATCTACGACATGAGCAGCGACGTAGGCGCGATCGAAATCACGCGTTACCCGCAAGCCGGCGAAGCCAATCCCATCGTCCGTCTCGGCGTGATCCCCGTCAGCGGCGGCGATACCAAGTGGATGGACACCGGCGCCGACAACGACGTCTACCTCGCGCGCGTGAACTGGCTTCCCAATTCCACGCAGATCGCCATCCAGCGCCTAAATCGCGCCCAAAAGCATCTCGATCTTCTTCTTTGCGACTCCGCAACCGGCGCGGCCAAGCCGATTCTCGCAGAAGACGATCCCTACTGGATCAACATCGCCGACGATCTCTATTTTTTCCCCGACGGCCAGCGCTTCCTCTGGACCAGCGAGCGCGACAGTTTCCGCCTCATCTATCTCTACGACATCAGCGGAAAATTGCTGAAGCAAGTCACCACCGGCGACTACAACGTGACCAGCACCGAAGGCTTCGGCCCGCGCGCAGCAAATGGCTTGGTGGTGGATGAAGCGAGCGGAGAAGTCTTCTTCCACTCCAACAAAGGCAATCCCCTCGAGACGCAGCTCTACGAAGTCTCCCTGAAAGACGGCGCCATAAAGCAAATCACGCAAGGTACCGGCGTGCACGAAGCCATTCTCGCGCCAAACGCCTCCGCATACGTCGAGCAATCTTCCGCCGCAGAAACCCCGCCGAGCCAAAGCCTTCATCGTGCCGATGGTTCGCTCGTCGCAATGCTGAAAGAAAACAAAGTACCGGAACTAGATGAGTTCCGTCTGCCCAAGACTGAATTCACCACGATCAAGACCAGCGACGGAGCCACGCTTTACGCCAGCATGATCAAGCCCGCCGATTTTGATCCCGCCAAAAAATATCCGGTCCTCGTCGAAGTCTACGGCGGCCCCGGCGCGCAATCCGTAAAAGACCAATGGAATCCCGGCCAATTCTGGTCCAAGCTCATGGCCCAGCGCGGCTACATCATCTGGTCGCTCGATAATCGCGGTTCGCAGGGACGCGGGCACAATTTCGAAACTCCGATCTATCATCACTTCGGAAAAATCGAACTGGACGATCAAGTCGCCGGCGTGAATTATCTGAAGTCACTCCCCTACGTGGACGCGAAGCGCATCGGCATCTGGGGCTGGAGCTACGGCGGCTATATGACCCTGCAGGCCCTTTTTCACGCATCCGAAGTTTTCAAGACCGGAGTGGCCGTCGCACCCGTGACGGATTGGCATCTCTATGACACGATTTACACCGAGCGCTACATGGGCCTGCCGAAGCAAAATGAAGACGGCTATCACGATTCTTCGCCGGCCAATTACACACAAGATCTAAAAGGCAAGTTGATGCTAGCCCACGCCACGGGCGACGACAACGTGCACTTCGCCAATTCCGCGCTGCTGCTGAACAAATTTATTGACGCCGATGAATACCCGCAGCTGATGGTCTTTCCCGGTCGCGGGCACGGCATGAGCGACCGCGCCGCGCAAATCGATCTTTTTAATCACATCGAGCAATTTCTGCTGAACAATTTGTGATACTGGAAGCTGCAGCGCCGCGATTCGATGCCGTTCAACGCGGCGCGGGCCGGAGAATTTGCATCCAACGATGGCGATGAAATTCAGCGGCGTTCTAAATTCTCTACTCGCTCTGGCCGGAATTTTTGTCGCTGCAATGCCGCTCTGCACTGCGCCCGCTCTCGCGCAGCAAAATGAAACTACGCCGGCCGCTAACGAACCGCAGAAGGCCGAGCCCGAAATGCGTAGCGGCCCGTCGCTCGAAAACGCCTTCGATCATATGTACCGGCTGAAATTTGCGGATGCGCGGGTGGAAATCTCCGCGTACGAGAAACTGCATCCGAATGATGCCTTAGGCAAAGCTGCCGAAGCGGCTTCCTACCTCTTTGAGGAATTCGAGCAGAAGGGCGTGCTGACCTCTTCGTTCTTCCTCGACGATAAAAAATTCCTGGGCGGCATTGAGGGCGCGCCGGAAAAGAATCGCAATGAGAAATTTCTCGAAGCCAATCGCCGGGCCCGCGAGATGGCCCAGGAGCGGCTCCGCAAGTACACACGCGATCCTGATCCGATGCTGGTGCTCGCCCTGGCCGACGGCATGGAATCCGACTACGACGCGCTGATCGAGAAGAAACAGCTCGCCGGCCTGTCCATGATGAAGCAAGCCGATGCCGAAGCCACCAAGGTGCTCTCCATCGATCCCACCGCGCAGGACGCCTATGTCTCGTTGGGCGTGGCGAACTACGTCATCGGCTGCTTGCCTGGCTACAAGAAAGCCTTTCTCTGGTTCGGCGGCGTTCACGGCGACCGCCTGCGCGGCATCGAGCAAATGCAATCCGCTGCCAGCGGCGGTCACTATCTGCGTCCCTTTGCTAAGATCATGCTGGCCCTGGCGCACGAACGCGAGCATCAATATAAGGAAGCCGGCGCGCTTCTCTTCGAGTTGAAAAAGGAATTCCCGGAAAATCCGCACTTCGCAGCGGAATTGTCGATCGCGGAGCAGAAGGCCGGCGATAAATGATGCGCGCCATCGATTCGACTCGTCGTCGCAGTTCGGCATGGATGCGCTCTGCGCTCCCGTTCGCATCTCTGCTTGCCTTGTGCCTCGGCGCACTGGCGGGCTTGGCGCGTCCGCTGCGAGTCGCGGCGGCCCCTGATGCCGCATTATTCGAAATCAAAAAAGTCGGCGACGGCGTTTACGCCGCGATTTCGCCCGGCGAAAGCAAGGCCGGTGCAAACGCGGGCTTCGTGGTGGGCGAAGACGGCGTAGCCGTAATCGACACCTTTGAAGACGCGTCGGCAGCGAAAGTATTGCTAGATGAAATTCGCAAGACAACGAAACTACCGATTCGCTTCGTAGTGAACACTCACTATCACCTCGACCACGTGGCCGGCAACGGCGTGTTCGCGGAGACAGGCGCGATAGTCGTAGCGCATCAGAACGTTCGCGGCTGGATTCATACCGAGAATCTGAAATTCTTCGGTGCCAAGATCACACCCGAGCAAAAGCAGATGGTCGAATCGCTCCACGCCCCGGACGTGGTCTATTCCGATTCGCTGGATCTATATCTCGGCTCGCGCCGCCTGGCCTTGCGATTTTTCCCCGGTCATACGGGCGGCGACACGGTAGTCGAAGTCCCCGACGCGCATGTAGTCTTCTGCGGCGATCTCTTCTGGCGCAAAACTCTCCCGAATTTGATCGACGCTTCGACCGATAAATGGGTGGCCTCGCTCGAAAAGCTTGAAACCATCGCGCCCGATGGCACTTACGTTCCCGGCCATGGCGACGTAGGCAAACTAGCCGACGTGAAAGATTTTCGCGGATATCTAGAAGATTTGCGCAAGGACGTTGCCGCAGCGCAAGCTGCAGGAAAATCCGGCGACGAAGTAGTTCAAGCAGCCTTGCCCGACCTGCAAGCCAAATACGCAAACTGGGACTGGTTCAAATATTTCGCCAAAAGCAACATCGCCGACACCGCAAAAGAGTTGAAGGGCGAGAAGCGCATTCCCACCCCGCACGCCGACTAGCCCGCAAGAACTTCACCACCCCGATCTAAAAACGCTGTCATCCTGAGGAGCGCGCAGCCCGATTTTCGCGCCCATTCACCGAGGCCCGCGCGAAAATTGGGCGCTTTGGCGCGCTCCGAACGGATCTCGGCGCCGGAACGGCGGAAACCTCGATCCGGTTTTGACTTTTCCAATCTCACCTCGACTTCGCTTGCCATCTCTCACCACTTCACGCGTACGCGATAATCCAGCGTCTCCGAACCATCCTTCGCCACCGGAATCGTAAAACCAACGGTAGTCGCATCCAGCTTCGTCCACTTGAAATTCGATTTCTGAATTTCCCAATCCCCGCCGATAGGCTCGCGCACTTCCACGTTCACTCCCGAATCCTTATGATTGCGCAGCGTGATCTCATATTCGAATTCGTAAACGCGATCGGCAATCTTCCGAAAATCAGTCTCCTTGCGCTCGCAAACCACATCGAACGCGTCTCCCACATAAATTTTAACGTTTTCATCCTTCGGCGTGTGGTTAATGCGATCCTCGCCAACTAGTTGAATCCCGCCCTTCGAATCCGCTTGATAAACGCGAAAAGTCCCGGCCGGCAGCGGAATTCCCAACCCCGATTTCTGATCGTTCTTGAAGCGGTAATTCACTTTCACCGTCTGCGGAATCGGATTCCCGATTCCCTGCGAAGCCCGGTAGAAATACGTTTGCCCCTCGACCAGCAAAAATTTCTCCACCGGAATCGCGGACGCGTTCAAAAGGCTGATCTGCTTCGATTCCTTGTCGGCAATCGAAGTGCGCCGCTCGAGAGAATAGAGATGATATTCCGAGAAGCTTTCCTGCTCGAATTGTGGCACCGCCTTAGCTGCTTTTGTGGCGAGCCCCACGCCCGCTTGAAATGCCTCAGCGGAAGGTTGCACGCGATGCAGCTCTCCGGCGACAAGCTGCAGTTTGGCGTTCTTGTATCCCGTGCCACTGTTGTTGTTAAGCGTGACCCAGCCATCAAGATCAGCGGCCTTATCATCGCGGCTCACTGTCAATACGTAGTCGGCATTCCAGCTCATATTATTCGTGAGATAAGACGCCTCCACGCGCTGCGCCTTCGCCCCGCTGTTCTCCAAAAGCCAGACCAGCGTAGGCTTGCTGTAGAGATTCTCAGGCAAATCGGGAAAGCGGTAAGACTCCACAGGCATTCCAGTGACAATCTCGTCGCCGATTTTCCAAACCGGCCCATTGTTATCGGCCAGCAGCAGCGCCTTCGTCTCCACCCACTTCGTAGAATTATTCTCCGTCTCGCTGTGCACCAAAGTAATTTCCTTGCCGACATATTTCTGCAGCAGTTTGCTGGGATCAAGCAGATCGTATTCGTAATTCTGCTCCACGACGCTCAGCCGCGATGGCTCGCTAAGCGAGCGAAAATGCACAGTCGCCGGATTGATCGAAGCCGCCACATCTTCAAACTTCAGCGAGAATCCACCAGACGGCAAAGTTAGCTGGCGCACATCGCGCACCAGCGCCACATTCGAGTTGTAAACCGTAACCGCAAGCTCGACCTGGTCTTTGTCGGTAGTCTCAGGAGTATCGCCGCAGGCCGCGCCGCAGCATCAGCCCGCCCCAAGCGCCAAATCGAAGGCGCAATCGCTGCCGCAATAACCATCATCACGATCACCGCAACTCCGAATTGAAATCTCCGTCCAATCATTCCGCCCTCCCGAATGGTGATTACGTCTGGCTTTGTTGACACCTTTTTGCGCTAACCTAAAACGCGTCATCCTGAAGCCCGAGCAGCCCGATTTCCGCGCCCATTCACCGAGCCTTGCGCGGAAATCGGGCGCTTTGGCTCGGGCTGAAGGATCTCGGCGCCGGAACGGCGGAAACCTCGGTCCGTTTTTGACTTTTCCGCGCACTATGCCAACGCAGCGGTTGCGTCTCATTAAATAGAACGTTCTTCGGCAAGTTTCTTGCAGCCAATTCAGCGCGGAGTAACCGCGGCCAAACTCCAGTTCGCGCCGCCGTCCTTGGTGGTAAAAACGGAGCCATCTTTCGCGGTAATGCTCGCGGAGTCGGTGTCTTGGGCCGAAACACCAGTCAGATCTTGCGAAGTAGGAGATTTCACCCGCTGCCAATTCTCCCCATCCACGGTACGCAAAATCGTGCCTCTGCTTCCCACCACCCAACAAACATTAGCCTTCGGTGCCGATCCCGCGGTAAGAACCAACTGCGGTTCGGTAAGCTGCGATTGCCAAGTCGCCCCAACGTCATTCGTGAATTGAATCTCATCCGTTCCCGCCACTCGCCAGAAAGTATTCGAGTCCGGCGTAGGAATAACAATCGGTTTCGATTCATCCTGCTTGTAACGCGCCGTAACCGACTGAATCGGTGCAGGCGCAGCCTGTGCGGCTTGCATGTTCGGCGCAGCTTGCGCGTTCGCCCCGTTTGCCGGCGCGGCGCGTTTCTCTTTGGCGGCGCTGCCGCCCGCAGCGTTCCCGGCTCTCGCCGAAAAGCCTCCGCCGCGGCCCGACACGGCGTTGGAAGTTGCAGCGCCCGTGGCTCGTGCCGGTGATGGAGGCGGCTGCACGACGACCACCTCGGTCGTTGACGCTGCCGCGTTCCCCGCAGCAGGTTGCGCTTGCGCGGTTTGCACCGGCGCATTGGGGGATTTTTGTTCGGCGTTGCGCGGAGGCGGAACACCGCCTATGACCCCGCCAGCGACACCATCCGCGTTGCCGCGTTCGAGATCTTTTCCCCGCGTCTTTTCGTCGCGTTCTTCAGCCGCGATCCTGGGCACTGCCAACTTATCGACCGCGCGTCCCGTCGTCGGTTGGGACTCGCGCGAATTGTAAGAGCCCGCGGCAGTGGAGCGCTGTGCCGACGGCGGGGCGATCTTCTTCGCTCTTGTGGCCGGAGGCGCGGGCAAAACCTCGACCATCTGGCTCGAAGGCGGTGGCGCAGGCTGCGGAGCAGCGGCAGGCGCCTCGTTCTGCGCCACGATCGGCGCGCGCTCGCTTGCAGAGCGCATCTGGCCGGGACGGCGCACTCCAATCCACACCACCAGCACCGTCAGCGCAGCCGTGATGGGCACAAGCAAACGCCAATCCCACAGCCATGATTTCGATCGAGCGTCATCACCCGCGAGTTCCGGCTCGGCGCGCGCCATGGCAGCCAGTTGGCTGCGGCAATGCGCGCAGTTCGCAACATGCGAATCGCATGCGCGAAGCTCATCCGCCGCCAGCGAGCGCTCGTAATACGCCGCAAGCAGCGCCGCATCGAGGCATTCGGATTCCGGCGCGGCCGCCCCGGACGCAAGTCCGCGCCGCAGCATGGCTCCGAATTCCCTCTCGTTGTCGCGCGGATTCATCCGCTCTTTCCCCTCACTTAGAACGATACTCCGGTCGCATCTTGCAGCGCAAAGTCGCGCACGTCATTCCTTCTTCGACAACGCGCGCGTCAGATCGAACGGCCATTCTTCCCGCGCGTATTCGTAGCAAAGCTGCACCTGCGCCTCGCTCAGCCGCTTCTTCTGCCGCAGCGCCGCATCCACCTGGCGGTGCAGATCCCGCCGCGCGCGATCCAGCTTCCGCGAAACCGTAGCTTCGTGTTCACCCAAAAGCCGGCCAATTTCCGCCAGGGTCAAATCTTCGAGGTAGTAATAAGCAAGCCGCAGGCGATCGCGCGGCTCGAGCGCCGCCAGCGCCTCGGAAAGCGTGGCCTGCAGCAGAGCCAGGTAACGCACGCGTTCGGGTTCCGGCGTTTCGCCGGCCGGCGCGGCGGGATCGATCGCGACGCCCGGATCGTCCGCGTCGCCGGGCGCATCGAGCGACTCGGTGCGCCGCGTGCGGCGAATTTCGTTCACGTGCCGTTGCGCGAGGATGGCGCGCAGCCATGTGCCTAGCTTGCTGCGCCCGTGGAAATAGTCGAAGAGCGTGCGGCGCCGTCCCTCGCGGCTTTCCAGGCCAAATAGTTCCGCATACAGCGAATCCGCCAGTTCGCGGCCCGCGGAATCTCCGGCGATCGCCCGCGCCGCGCGGTAGAGCTCCGAACGATAGCGCGAGATGAAATCTTCCCACGCGGCCGAATTGCCCGCGCCGCAAGCGCACGCCAAAGCCAAATCGGCGACGTTCAGCGTTTCCAAATAGGCGGTGATTTCACGAGCCGAGGGCTGCGCGCCGCGAAACCGCGATGCCACGCTTCGTTCCAGCGCCGCGCGGAATATCGCGGGAGCAAGCGACCAACTCGGCGCCGGTGCCGCGAGCTTGTACAGCCGCTCGACGGCAGGGCCCAATTCGTTCGCTAACCGCGACGTCGTAGGCAAGTGGTCAGGCCTCGGAGTTGGGTCGAAAGCCCAGTGATTAATGATACCCGAGAGCGCCGGCGAGTTGCTCGAAAGGTGGCGCGATCAGGGCGAGGCTGCGGGGTTGGTTGTCGTAGGTTCGGTCGGCGACTCCCCCTATAGTCATTATCGATTAGAAAGGGGGTCGAGCGTTTATTTTCAGACAGTTACAGCGATTTCTACAGTTTTCCATTATCGATTAAAAATTTGGAAGATCGGCATGTTGGCAGGCAATACCCTACGAAGCGCTAGAGATGAGACGGCCCCGGCGCACGCTCACTCTACGTTCACTTGAACAAGGCTTTGTGAGGGGTGTCCGTTGATCCTGGCTGGCTCGTACTCCCAACTCATAAGTGCTGCGCGAATGGACTTAATGACGGATTGGTCTGTAGTTCCGTTCACCTCCACACCGCGCACGTGACCATGCTCGTCAATAGTGACCTCGCACGTAGCCTTCCCATGCCAACCAGGGATGGAAGGCCTCACTGTTTGGACCGCGAGAGGTTGAATAAATCGCTCCTCCGTCTCTGCCGACGTGTAGATTGGCTTCACTCCCGCCATGCCGAAAATGCTCTCGCTAACGTTTGCGGCCGGTTCGAGAGTGTCGATCGTAATCTCCATCTTATTCGCGTCGAGTCCGAACATCGTAAGCTTGCGTGCAATAGTTTTTCCTTCGAAGGGCTGCAAGTCATTGAATACTGTTTCAGTCGAGTAGTGATAGCGGCCGCGGATAAAGGCAGTCTTTTCGTCAACAAAGTACATTACGGTGAGCGCGTCGGGTTTTCCTTCGGGGCTGATGTAGCCATTCGACAACCTGAGCATAGGCAAGTTACCAAGGTTCGTGCTCGCCGTGCTCCAATCGGCATCGTGGAGGTCATTGCCATTGTCGCCCGGCAGTGTGAAGGACAAGGAATCGATCACGTCATCGGCCAGCCGGGGTGCATATTTTCCAGAGAAGACGCGATAGAACGCATCTTCAGTACGCACTTCGAAGACTGAAGTGTCGTTAAGCTTTACTTCCTTACGCCACTTCTTTGGAGACACCCAGTTCTCTTCATAGGTGCCTTTCGCTGCACCATCTTCGGAACGAAAACTAGCCTTCAGGTGGAATCCCGGCGCGCCGTCGAGCCTCGGATCATTCGCTGCTCGCATCCGGTCGAACATGGGCCTCACTGCGGGCTGAGTTGTAGCGAGATTCTGATAATCTGCTGGAAACGGGATTGTCAGGCTGGTCTCAAGCTGTGCGGGAACGCCGTCAACATTCTGAGGTTGAAACGTCCACTTCCTTATCGCAGTCAACGCCGCATCTTCGATCGCATTTTCCACCGGGCTATAAATCCATGCCTCCTTCACGCGTCCATCGCGGCCGATAACGATGTCGACACTCATGCTATTTTCCTTTGGTTTCTTGGTGATGGGAGGCCAATGGATCTCGGGCCTTTCGACAACTAAGGTGCGCGCCTCAGTTTCGCTGATTTTTTCCGTTGTTATTCGCTTGTCAGGAGGGGCGGGCCGTGAAATCACAAACAGCGACTCATCTGGGGCATCGAGGTCGCGCAGACTGTCGATACGAATATTGATCGGGTCATCCTTCGTCGCGTAGGCAACCATTTTGCTATGGAACTTGCGATAGTCGGTCATGACTCCATAGCAACACGTAGGTGACCAGAGGTAGATAAGCAACCCAGTTTTGCAGTCGTAAGCAAGCAGCACCCTCGTCTTCCGGCCCTCTCCATCGTTGAAGTATTTCTCGGCCATGCACTGACCTTGCCCTGAGCCAGGCCCTGCTCCCATTAGTCCCAGCTGTTTTATGAGATCGACTGCCGATTTGGGCAGCGGATCGACGATCTCGTTTGCGAGCATTTCGTCGTGCAACGGGAAATAGTCTCCGTTGTTTTCCTCATAAATCAGGTCACCGTTGACGATTAATGTTTGGGAGAAATCACGCAGCTTTACAACGCGACGCCACTTGGTGGGTGACAGCCAAAACTCCTCGATTTTTCCATTGAACTCGGACTTGCCATCGTCCTTATCAGCGATAGTGGCCTTTAAATAAAAAGGCCTGCCGCCCGGCTCGACCAGCGTCGAGCGCTGAATCATTTGATCTAGCAGTTTGCTGACGGGAACTCTGTTAGTGCCAGTTGCGGCGGCCAGTTGCGACAGCAGCAGGACAGTGAGTGGGATATGACGGTGCATCGGCGAGACCTCAAGAGGACATTGGCCAAGACTATCAGCATTAACGCCCCAAGGCGTTCAATTTACGCTCAATCTGGTCTGTTTTACTAGATCTTATAATTGTAAGTGGGCGGCGGCGGCTTTCACCGCGTAGGATTGGTTTACGCTACGCTGCAGCCTCCGTATTACCACGTTGGGTACTATTGACACATAGGGCATAAACTGCGACGCTCGGGTCGTATGCGAGCGAAACGGGCGCAATTCGCGGTTCAAAATGAGAATACGGCCCCTTTTTCACCGCGTTTGCACTCGATTCTAACCGGAACTCAGATTCAAGCAGAATCGCGGCTAACTCGCTGAAAACAAAGAACCGAGGTCGTTTCTAACCGGGAAAAAATCGACCCCCCTCGGCCTTCTCACGGAGCTCCGGATCGCCGCCTTAGACGCCACACCGGCCGCGTTTGCGAGATGTGGTGCCGGCCGTGGTCCGCGCTTGATTTGCGATTGTGGTTGGATTTGTCTTCGTCGGATGCCGGCGGGTACGCCTTTCGAAGCTCAAGATAAACCGGCGGTACTCGATTTGACTTCGTGCGCGCGGGTTCCTACGATTCTTTTTGAGTATGTATGCGTGCCGCGAGTGCGAAGAGCCTTTGAATCAGGGGACGGAGGTTTGCCCGTTTTGCGGCACCGACTTGACCTTGCCGCCTGCAGAAGACGGCGTCTCGCCAAAGAAGAAATCTCGCGTGGCTCGCAGCGTCATAGTTTGGGCGATTTTGATCGCCTCGGTTTGGGCCATTGTATGGTTCGTTCTTCCGCCACGGCCGGAGGCTTCCAAGGGCGAGGCTGAAAAACGGGCGCTGGCTACGTTGACAGAGGTTCGGGCTGCTCTGGCTTCCTACTCGGCCGCTTCCGGCAGCTATCCTTCTTCCACCGAGCCGCTCGGCGCGTCCGTGCATACCGCGATGCAGAGGGCGCAGAGCGCGGGCTACGAGATCGAATACACGCCGGCCAGTGCCGATGACTCCGGGCGCATCCGTTCATTTGTATTGCTGGCTCGTGCCGGGAATTTCGGCTACCGTAATTTTTATAGCGACGAAACGGGCGCGGTTCATGCGACCAGCGAAAATCGCGCCGCGACGCCCCAGGATCCGGAGCTGCACTGAGCCTCGATGCTTACCCCAAAATGGATGGCGAGTGACCGAATGAGGCGCCAGCGCTTCCTGGAGTTCGTTTGTATCGGCGTGTTCGCCGCCGCTGCGTTTTCGCCGAGTGCCTACGCGAAAGATATGAAGAGCGGCGAATGCGGCGGCTGTGGCGACGGAATCTGCCACGGCATCAGGCCGCAGCAGGACACCATGGGACAAGGTCAGATGAACCACGGCGCGATGGATCACGGCGCAATGATGCACGAGCAACCCGCGACGCTAATCAACGCGATCCTGCAGCACGAAAGCGCGGGCACCGACGTCGAGCCGCCTTCTACACCGCACGCCGGCTGGATGCAGACGCACGGCAATTGGCAATTCATGTTCCACGGCAATATTTTTATCAACGACATCCAGCAGTCCGGCCCGCGCGGCGGCGATAAGTTCTTTGGCGAAAGCTGGTTCATGCCCATGGCCCAGCGCGAGCTGGGGCCCGGCAAGCTCACGGCGCGGGTGATGCTCAGCCTCGATCCTGCAACCATTACCGATCGCCGCTACCCCGAGTTGTTCCAACTCGGCGAGACCGCTTTCGGAAGCCCGATTGTGGATGGCCAGCATCCCCACAATTTATTTATGGAAATTGCGGCGATGTACGATGCCAAGATCGGCGAGCACAGCTTGCTTTCGTTTTACGCCGCGCCCGTGGGCGATCCGGCGCTCGGCCCGCCCGCCTTTCCTCACCGCGCGTCAGCCAGTGAGGATCCGCTCGCCGTTCTCGGTCATCATTTGCAAGACGCCACGCACATCGCCTACGAAGTCGTGACGACTGGCTACACGTATCGCTTCGCTCGTGTTGAAGTTTCCGGCTTTCACGGGCGCGAGCCGAATGAAAATCGCTGGAACATTGCGGCCGGGGCGATTGATTCATGGGCGGCGCGCTTGACGATCAGCCCGGCGGCGAACTGGAGCGGGCAATTCTCGCTCGCCACGCTAAAAAGCCCTGAGGCGCTGAGCCCGCTGGAAGACTTGCGGCGCATGACCGCATCAATTCAATACAACCGCCCGCTAGCACGCGGAAACTGGGCTTCGACGCTTGTGTGGGGAAGGAACCGCTCGCTCACCACCGGCGAGGTGCTGAACAGCTATCTGTTGGAGTCCACTCTTCATTTTCTTTCGCACAACAGCGTGTGGACACGGCTTGAAAACGTGGATCGCACCAATTTGCTGCTGCTCGGGGAGAATCCGCTGCCAGCGGGTTTCGAAGAACGATTTCTGGCGCGGATTCAAGCGTACACGGCGGGATACGATCGCGAATTCCCGGTGATCCCGCATTTTTCAACGGCTCTCGGCGCACAATTCACGTGGTACGGCAAACCGGCATCGCTCGATGCGATTTATGGAGACCATCCCATCGGCGCCGTCGTCTTCGTGCGCCTGCGGCCCGAAGGAGCGATGCACTAAGCGCTATTCCGGCTCCGACAAGCCCTTTTCGTGCATGCGTTCTTTTACGTGTTCGCGCTCTTCAGTGAGTTAAAGGGCGCTAGTCGCTGTCGGGATAGCCGTTGGCGAGAATCAGCTCGACGGCCTCATAGCGATTCGTGGCTTCGAGTTGGCGAATAATGCGGCGGACGTGATTTTTTACGGTGAACTCGGAGAGATTCAGCCGTTTGGCGATTTCCTTGTTGGTGAGCTTCTGAACCAGGAGCTCGACGAGTTCCTGCTGGCGAGGGGTGAGGTTGAATTTGGAGTCGAGATGCGCAGGAGCTTTCGACGGTGTTGGGTGCTGGACGACGTATTGAAATAAGTGCAGGCACAGGCGCGGAGGGCACACGGCTTCACCCTGGGAGACGCCGCGAATGGCGGCGATAACGTCCGCGGCGGAGGCATCTTTCAAAAGATAGGCGGAGACGCCGGCGCGAACAGCTTCGAGAAACATGTCGCGGTCTTCGTTCATCCCAAATAAGACGACCTTGGGAGCCGCGAGGTGCGGTTGGGCTCCAAGGAGCTCCGGGAGGTGCATGGCATACAGAATGGGCAGAGAATCAATGAGGAGTACTTGATAGGGACTGGCGACAAGTTCGCGAGCCGCGATTTCCGGGGAATCGCCATGCCCGGCGACAGCGAGGCAGGCGCGCTTCTGCAGCAGACGTAGAAGCGCATCGTGCAGCAGGCGATTTTCTGCGACTAAATAAACAGACAACTGCAGCGCCATAGCTTGTCCGTTAGTTCCCATTGCCGATCACGCGCGTCCCAAAGACCGCGTGCGAAGGCCATTTCTGGCCGGGAGAGCTGCCAAGTGACGCTAGCGAATTCGCCGGGTTGCAGCTATACCCGAGGTACCCCACTCTCATTAGACAGCACCATCGCGGCGATTGGTTTCCTCGGAATTTGCATTTCCTCGGAATCGCGGGATGTGTTCCGTTCAAGCATACAGTAAGTAACCGACGAGTACTAAGAACTAAATTAATTAATAGTCTGTTAAAACGGAATCGGGATTCCAAAGCATCGGCGCGGAAATCGGGCTGCGCGCTCCTCAGAATGACAACGATCGGGATCAGCGCGTCAGGATGTTAACAGAGGCAGATGAGATCTATGGTTCGATGATGTGATTGCGGATCGCGTAGCGCGTCAATTCGCTTACGGAATGGCAACCGAGGCGGCGCATGACGTTGGCGCGATGCGTTTCGGCGGTTTTCACACTTAATCCCAGGGCCGCGGCAACCTCTTTGCTGGAGCGTCCTTCGGCGATCAGCTGAACGACTTCCTTTTGTCTGGGGGTGAGAGAATCCCGTTTGTCGGGGATGACACCGACGTTCGGATCGCCGCCGCGGAAGGAGTCGAGGACCATTTGATCCACGCGGGGAGTGAAGTAGGTTTTGCCGCGCTGCAGCGCTTCCACAGCGGAAACCAGTTCGCGCGAGGCGCTGGACTTGGTCACGTAACCGCGCGCGCCCGCCTCCAAAACCTCGCGGACTAAGCTGTCCGATTCATGCATCGATAAAATCAGGATTTTCGCGCCGGGAAGAACTTTGGCAATTTTTCTGATCGCGCCCAATCCATTCAGCTGCGGCATGCCGATATCCAGCACAATGATGTCGGGCTTGAGCGCAGCGCTTTTTTTGACGGCTTCGGCGCCATCCTTGGCTTCGCCTATCACCTGCCAGCCCGGTTGAGTTTCCAGCAAAGTATGCAGGCCCTGGCGCACCAGTTCGTGATCATCGGCAATTAGGATTCTGAGCCCGGGCATCAGATTTCTCCGTAAAGCTTAGCGGAGGCGCTTGCTTCGTTGCTCAGACAGGGTGATAGCCAGATGAAAAAGTATCACTGCTCCTCAGCCGGCGCCAATCGCGAATACAGAGCTGGAAGTCGGGAAATCTTTGGCGGGAAAAGGAAGGTCAGTGGCGTCGCCCAGCCCTCTATAGACGTCAAAGAAAGGTCTCCGACGCGGAGCTACCTTCCTCTCCCCGCCGGTGATTGTGAACGGATCTAGTTTTGCGAACAATACCGCGACGGAAGTAGGCGCCTCAGGGATTCGCTGTACGCACTTGCACGCAAAGAAAACGTTGCGGCCCTTTGTTTTCTGAGGTTTGTGCGAATTCTTGATTCGCAGGCGACATGCGGTAACGTGCTTCCGCAATTCCGTTATTTGGCAGAAAACATCAGATGGGAGCGACGGTGAGTCTGGTGCGGAATACGATCCCGATATCTGGTCCTTCATTGGATTGGGGCTGCGGATCCATTGGTGCGCCGAAAAAAGTGCCCCCGGCCAAAAGGGCGTCAATCGCGGCAACCAGCTTGTAAGCTGCTTGGGTCTTCAGCACGTAGCCATCGGCGCCGACCTGGCGAACCTCGGTGCTCAGCCTGTCAAACTCGTGAGTGGTGAAGACAAGAATGCGACACTTAACTCCAAGTTTTCGCAGGCGCGTGGCGGTCTCGAATCCGCTGATGCCGGGCATGGTCAAGTCGAGCACGACGACGTCGGGCGATAAATCCCGAATCATCTGAATGGCTTGCAGGCCATCGGCGGCCTCTCCACTTATTTCCCAGTCAGGGCGCATTTTCGCGAGTAAAGTGCGAATACCTTCGCGCACGATTTCGTGATCGTCGACGATTACGATTCGAGGGTTCATGTGCTACTCATTGTTCGATGCAGCAAGTATGGTCCGGTGACGTTAATTGCGGCCCGCGGCTGCAATGCTCGAAGGTTCCGCAGGCACAATGGCGCGCACCACCGTTCCTGTTCCATTGCTGCGAATCTCCAGCGTGCCGCCGAGCTGGCGCATGCGTTCACTCATTCCTCGCAGGCCCACGCCAAAAGCTGCCGTGGAAATCTGCTGGAAATCCTGCAAGATTCCAGTCGGCATTCCCTTGCCCCGATCCGCCACTTCAAGGACTGCACTATCATTTTCCCGGAACAAGCGGACATCCGCGGTGGGGCTCCCGGAATGCTTGTGGATGTTGGTGAGGCTTTCCTGAAGCACTCGAAACAAAGCCATCTCCACGTCACCGGACACGCGACCGAAGTCATCGGAAATCTCGATGGAGGTCTTGATGTCGCTGCGCTCCGAAAAGCCATCGAGATACCAGGGCATGGCCGCCTGCAGGCCGATCTCCTCAAGCATGGGAGGATGCAGCAGGTAGGAGATTGTGCGCACCTCTTTGGTGCCTTCCTCCACCAACTCGGCGCATTGGCGCAGCTCCTTGCGAACGTCGGCGGCGTCCTTGAGTTTAGCGGCGGATTCGAGCGATTCCAGTTTCATCATCAGCACCGACAGGGTTTGTCCCAAGCTGTCGTGCAAGTCCCTGCCAATGCGACGGCGTTCATCGTCCTGCGCGCGCAGAAGATGCAGGGAGAGTTGACGGAGCGATGTTTCGGATTTTTGGAGTTCCTGCTGCGCTGCTCTGCGCACCGTGACCTCGTTTTCCAAAGCCTGGCGCGCGAGATTTCGTTGGGTGGTGTCGCGAGTGATTTTGGTGAAGCCGAGCAGATCTCCGTGCTCGTTTTTAACACGAGCGATAATAGCGTTGACCCAGAACTTTGAGCCGTCCTTGCGGACGCGCCAGCCTTCGCCCTCCCAGCGGCCGTCTCGAGCGGCGATGTCCAACGCGCGTTGTGGCTCACCCGCAGCGACTGCGTCTTGGGGATAGAAGACGGCGACACTTTTGCCAACAATTTCATCTGATTTGTAACCATTTATTCGTTCCGCACCGATGTTCCAGTTCACCACGCGGCCGCCGGCGTCCAGCATGAATATGGCGTAGTCTTCGACGCTTTCGACCATCATTCGGAATCGCTCGCGGCTGGCGTGCAGGTTCTCTTCCGCGCGCCGCTGAGCGGCGACGCCGAAATGCAGTGATGTCCCTGAAATAGCAACGAGAATCATGGCCACAATGAAACCCGCGAATATGAGTGCGTTCGATTGATAGTTCGACTTCTTGACGGACTGCTGGCGCTGGCTTAACAGTCTGAATTCGTCGGCCTCTATCGTGGCGATCGATTCGTGAACGGTGCGAAGGTTTTTATCCACCGAGGCTACAAGCTCCGGGGATGAAACCGACGGGCCAGCCGCCGCGTTGCGATAGCTAATTTCCTCTTGCAGAGAACGAATAGCTCCCGCCATAAGAGGCTCGAGAGTTACGAGCGCTTGCTGTTGCGCGGGGTTGTCAGAGGTCAAATAGCGGAGATCCTGAAGATGGCGAGAGATGCGCGCCGTGGCATCGTCACGAAAGGCCAATTGCTTGGGATCTTCGGTCATGACGTAGCGTTGAACCGAAGCGTCGGCATCGCTCAAGCGCTTGTCGATGGCATCCAGCTCACGAATCACGTCGTCGGTGTGCGCGACCCATTCGCTGTCTTGTTCAACGGTACGCGCGGCCCGATATTGCAACATGCCTATGGCAAAAATGCTGGCGAGCGCGATGCTGAGCGCAACAGTGACTTTTCGTTCCAGGGAAACTTTGGCGAGTTGCGGAGGACGGAGAAAGTACAGCAGCGGTGGAACCAAGATAAACGCGCCGACGGCGTCGCCCATCCACCAAGTGAGCCAGATAATCTTGAAGGCCTGCCATGGCGCCAGGCGTCCGAGGCAGAGCGTGAGGGCCCCGACGGTCGCGGCGGTAGCGGCGCTCGGAGGCACGGCGAGAAAGGCGAACTTGAGAGCGCTGGCAGCGCTGGACATAGCCTGGCGTCCGCCAGCGAGGCGATGCACGAGGTACGCCGCGAGAATGGCTTCCAACGTATTTCCGCTGGCGATACACGCCGAAGTCACAACTGAGCCAGCGATGGTGTAGTTCACAAAAAAGGCGCCGAACCAGATCACGGGAGCGTAGCGGTAACCCAGAAGCAATAACGCTGCGAGCGCGATTCCCGACGGCGGCCAGACGGGTGAGACACTGGCGTTGACCCACGCCAGCCGGAGCCCAAGGATGCCAGCTGCGAAGTAAACAACGAGCAGCAGCGCTGCCAGCGAGATCGTTTCCGTGAGCTTGGTACGGACTTCGCTCGATTGTTCAGCCATACGTAAGTTTAGTCGAGTAAAGACGCCGGATCAGTAGAATACGCGCGCTTGAATTTCTCCCGGCCCTCGGCAGAGTATATAAAATACGAACGGTTCGGCGAAATGCGAGTTGTCTCGCCGATGCGCCTTAATTCTCCGAATCAGGCGGATTGCCTTGGTTCTCTTCTCTTCGGTTCAGGGCATAGACAGCCAACTCCAGCCTGTTCGCAGTGCCCAACTTATTGAAGATGCGAAACAGATAATTTCTAACCGTATGCTCGCTGAGATTCAACTGCTTGGAGATGTCGCGATTGGTAAGGCCCTCGGCAACCAAATGGACCAGGTCTTCCTCGCGCTTGGTAAGCAGCTTGCCAGATTTGCCATTTCTGATTTGCAGATTGATGGCGCGCGGCATCTGCGTGAGAGCATCGAGCACCATACGGAGAGTCTCGCTATTGGCCCAGACCTGTCCCTCGTGAACTGCATGAATGCACTTGCATAAAACTTCGAAGGACTCGTCGCGGCACAGAATGCCGACCGCTCCGGACTGGAATGCCTCGGTGACAATGGCTCGCTCGATTGCATCGATCAGCACGATCACGTCGGTCTCGGGGTTGGAGGAGCGCACCTCGCGTATGATCTTGAGGCCCGCCGTGGGTCCATCGGCCAGAAAAGGACTGATGAGCACAACATCAGCGGGTGTCTTCCGGAGCCCCGAAATTACTTCTGCAGAAGTTACGGCTGATCCGACAACCGTTGTGCTGTAAGGACCGACTCGCAATGCGGTGGCCATGAGCTGACCCGCCATGCGACTGCGATCCGCCACGAAAACGCTGACGACTCCTGGTTCTATGAACTTTTTCACCGCGCCCACCTCGGTTTAGGTATTCGCTGGGGCCACATCGGAGAAGCTCTCCGAGGGTACAAACGTCTCTGTGTTACATGGTTTGATGCCGAAAAAAAACCGAGGACATGCTGTATCGTACTCAGTGGAACCCTGTATCTCTATGGCGTCCTGAGAGACCTATCCCCGGGTAATCACCTGACATGGTGTTCGCGAGCACCTGAGCACGTTCGTCTTACGAAGTGCGCGGACGAAGTTCCCTATTCACAGAGACTTTCCTTCACTTGTTCCAAATTGCGACAGGCACGTAGCATGGCGAGGTTGGGCCGATTATGCGAACCGGTTCGGCAAGCAGGACTGTGGAGATGAGCCTCGCCCCTCATAGAGACAGTGTTTCGGGAGGAGGCGCACGCAAGAGCATGCGCTTCCCCGTAGAAGCACATGCGGAATTCTGGTGGTGGGATGACAAAGGTATCTATCGAAAAACGGCGGGGCGGAGCCGGGACGTGAGCGTGCGTGGGGCGTTTGTGGTGACCGCGGTCTGTCCACCAGTGGGAGCCAGGATCGGGTTGACTGTTTCGATTCCTGAGTCCCCGGATGCGTCGGATGCTCTGCGGATCGAACTTGCGGGCCGCGTGCTGCGAGTGGAGCAAGACGCCACGGCCCTGAAAGACTGCGGCTTTGCGATTCAAGGCGACGATGTGGTGTTGGTGCGAGGCCACCAAATCGATGACGACGATGTGTTTGGCGGTGGCGGATCGTCGCTGGGGAGTTGAGGCAGCTGGGATTTTGTCGCCGGCGTAGAGGTCACTTGTAGTTGCAGCGCCGGCGAATTTTTGAATTCGATTTGGCTTATGGGAATGAGTTCCTGTGAGTCACAGGGCGGAGCTACGTGTTCGACAGCAATCTTGCAGCAACGACAAATGAGGGCAGTTTCGATTCTTTGTGGCACGTTGTTTACACGCGGCACCAGCACGAGAAAGTTGTCGATCAGATTCTCACGCACAAGGGATTTGATACGTTCCTGCCGCTTTATCGCGTCGTGAGCCGGTGGAAGGATCGATCCAAACTTCTGCATTTGCCTTTGTTTCCGTGCTACGTGTTTTTCAAGGGCGGCGCGGGGCGTTGGGTGGAGGTGATGAAGACTCCTGGCGTTCACATGATCGTTTCCAATGGCGGAGGACAGCCTGCGGTGGTACCCGAGGAAGAGATTGAAGCCGTTCGCCGGTTGATCGAATCGGGAGAGGGCGTCGAGCCGCATCCCTTTCTGAAGACCGGCGACAGGATTCGAGTGAGGTCCGGCCCGTTGGCGGGCGTGGAAGGATTTCTTACGCGGAAGAAGAATATGTCGCGGCTGGTGGTCTCGGTGGACATCCTGGGAAAAGCCGTTTCGGCTGAGATTGACGCGTCGGTGGCGGAGCGCTTGACGAGCCGGACGTGGCGGAGCGGCGGCGAGCGGAATTCGTCCAGCGGCAGTGCGGATGCTCGGCCGATGTCCGCGCAGCGATAGTGGTGAGATCGCAATATAAGTGAGGTGAATTCGGTGCGAACGCAAAATGGAGCCGGTAAAGCCAGTTGGATCGCGCTGCGTTTCGCAATCATCGTGTTGTGGTGCAGCGCTTTGGCCGTACCTTCTGTTTACGCCCAACAAGTACAGCCCGCGACAGGCACCGCTGCCAATGCGAGTACTCCTCCGGCATACATCCTGGGGCCGGACGACCAGATCACGGTGCGAGCGTTGGACGTTGACGAAATCGATGGCAAGACACTGCGCGTGGATCCATCGGGATACATCGACGTGCCACTGGTGGGCAAAGTGAAAGCGGCGGGCTTGACGGTGAGCGGATTCGAAACGGACCTTACGAAACGGCTGGGCAAGTATGTGAAAGAGCCGCAGGTGAGCGTAACTGTTTCCGAATACCGGAGCCAGCCTGTATCGGTGCTGGGAGCGGTCAATACGCCGGGGGTTTATAACGTCACGGGCCCGAACACTTTGGAACAAATGTTGTCGCGGGCCGGCGGGCTGCGAAACGACGCGGGTAATTCGATTCACATTACGAGAGCCAGCCAGTGGGGAGCGATTCCGCTGCCGACTGCGAAAGTTGATCCCAGCGGCAAATTCAGCACTGCCGATGTCAGTGTGAAAGGACTGCTGGACGCAAAAAATCCGCAAGAAAACATTATCGTGGAGCCGACGGATGTCATCTCGGTACCAAAAGCAGATCTGGTGTACGTCGTCGGCGCTGTCAATAAACCTGGCGGATTTGTGTTGAGCGAACGAGAGAACATGAGCGCCCTGCAGGCCGTCTCCATGGCAGAAGGCCTGGACAAAACTGCTTCGGCGAAACGAGCCAAAATCATTCGCGGCGGAATGAGCGGCTCGCGCCAAGAGATCCCCGTAAATCTACAGAAAATACTCGCGGGAAGTTCCCCAGATGTTCCGCTGTTGGCGAATGATATTTTGTTCGTTCCGAATAGCGGGCCAAAAAGCGCTACCTACAAGGTTCTCGAAGCGGCCCTGTCAGCGGGAACCGGTGTGGCGATCTACCGCTTTTAACGACATCTTTCCAGGAAGTGAACAATCATGAGCAATTTACTGTTGCCTCCGGCTCGTTCTGCTGAAATTGTCCCCGTTGAATCACCGCTAGCGTCACCGTATCCCAATCAACACTACGAGTGGCTCTTGCCGGGCCGCACGGTGACGTTCTGGGATGTGCTTTTCCGGAAAAAGTGGGTGCTGCTTAGCCTGGCTCTGGTGGGCGGGTGCGTGGGCCTTCTAGTGGCGGTAATCCAGCCGCGGCTTTATCAGGCGCATGCCACGCTGGAAGTGCAGGATTTGAATGACAATTTTCTGAACACGAAACAAGTTCTGCCAATTAACGAGGTCGGATTGTCGGGATCGTTCAACGACATGCAGACGCAACTCAAAATCGTGCAGAGCGACACGGTATTGAACGCGGTGGTGGAGAATATGCCTGCGCGGGAAACGCAAATGCCGCCGGACCACGGCTCGGTGCTATCGAAAGCTGAGAGCGCGTTTGGATTCCCGACGCGGACGTTCACGTTCACTCCCGCAGACGCGAGAGAAATCGCCAATACGCTGAAGGCGCGCTCGATCGGCCAAACGCGAGTGATTGAAGTGACGGCGGACGCTTCAAACCCGAAATTGGCGGCCGATTTTATCAATCAGCTGTGTTCCGAATTTATTGAGCAGAATATGAAGGCGCGGTGGGATTTGGGCCAGCGGACGAGCGAATCGTTGGAGCGGTTGCTGGAAGATGCGAAGGTTAAATTGGAGAAGTCCGAGGACGCACTGCAAAGCTATGCCAGAAATTCGGGATTGATGTACACGACGGAAAACAAGAGCGTCGCCGACGAGAAATTGAGCCAGATTCAGGACGCGCTTTCGAAGGCGCAGTCGGACAGGATTGCGGCGCAGTCGCGCTACGAAATGGCGAAGAACAGCCCTCCGGACGCGCTGCCCGACGATTTAAGCCAGGGTTTGCTTCGAGAATATCAGGGCAAGCTGACGGATTTGCTGCAGCAACGCGCTTCTCTTGCAAATACCTACACGGGCGATTACGGCAAGATCAAGCGGCTGGATGCGGATATTGCGTCATTACAGAGCGCCATTCGCGCCGAACAACGCAGCGTGGTGCAACGGACGCAGAATGAGTACGAAGCTGCGGCGCGCCGGGAAAAATTGCTGCAGTCAACGTATTCGGGCCAGGCCGGTCTGGTTACCGATCTGGATCAGCGAGCGGTGCAGTACAACATCCTGCAGCGCGAAGTCGAGGGGAACCAGCAAATCTACGACGAGATGCTGAAGGAAGTGAAACAAGCGTCGATCGCGTCCGCGGTGGGAACGAGCAACGTGCGCGTTTTGGATCCTGCGCAGATTCCGGACCGGCCATTCAGCCCCAAACCGCTGCTAAATTGCGCGGTGGGCTTCGTGCTGTTCCCGATCGCCGGCATTCTTGTGGGCCTGGCGCGCAGACATAACGACGCGAACTTGCGCGAGCCGGGAGATGCGATTCAGACGCTGGGACTGCCGGAACTTGGCGTGCTGTTGCACGACTCCAGTGGCTTGGGGCTGCTGCATTCGCCGGAGGACAAGGCTTTTGCGGCACGTTCGAAGCGGCCGACGATCTCGGATGCGGTGATTTTCAAGCCGACTTCGACGATTGAGAATGCCTACCCGACGAAAGATTTCGTGCCGCACGTCATCGAATTTCGTCCGGGGCTGGATGATGAGGCGGAACTGGCGATGGAGTCCTGCCGCGCGGTTGTTACGTCGCTGCTTTCGGGATTCAATGGAACCTTCCCGCGTTTAATTGTGATTACGAGTCCGGGGACGGGCGAAGGCAAGAGCACGGCGGTCGCCAATATCGGGCTTACTTTGGCGCTGCTCGGCCGGCGCGTATTGTTGGTTGATGGGGATGCGCGGCGATGCTGTTTGCATCGTTACTTTGGCCTGCACGATGGCCGCGGGCTTACGACGATCCTGGCCAACGGCAATTCTCCGGATCATTCCTATCAAGCGCTGATTCAGAAAACGTCGGTGCCAGGGCTTTCGGTGCTGGCCAGTGGGCCGTCATCGCGAAAATCATTGAATCTGCTGTACTCGCCGGCGCTCGCTCGTTTGTTTAACCAGCTCAAAGATGATTATGACTTCATCCTGATCGATACCCCGCCGGTGTTTCCGATCGCAGATGCGCGCGCGTTCGGCCGCTTGGCTGACGGCGTATTAATTGTGGCGCGATCGGGACACACGACTCGTCAGGCTGCAGGCGCCGCCTATCGAATCCTTATGGCCGACAGCATCCGCGTGCTGGGCTTGATTCTGAACGATTGGGATCCGCGATCTAGTTTGCTCAGCTACTACGCCGACTGCACAAAACAATACACGGACCATTTTTCGCACTGAGGCTGGATTCCTACCTCGCTCGTATGAACTATCGATCAGCAATGCAGCATGCTCGCCTGCTGCTCACGGGTGATGCGCAGACGTGGAAATATTTTCCTTATCGTATGCGAATGAAAATCCGTGGCATTGATCTGGGCTGGGCGAGCGCGCAGGCCAGCGGGTTGGATGAAAAGCGATCGCACTGGCACAGCAATTCCGGCGGCCCCGAGCTTGAAGAATTGCTCGACACTTTGCCCATCAAAGAATCTGACGCGGTGCTGGATATTGGATGTGGAAAAGGCGGCGCGTTACTAACTCTGGCGTTATATCCCTTCGCGCGCGTCGATGGAGTGGAGATTTCTCGGGCCCTTGCGGTTATCGCTCAGAAAAACCTGGAAAAGCTGCGCGTGCGCAACGCGACTGTCTATTGCGGCGATGCGACTGAGTTCAACCAGCTCGACTCTTACACATACTTTTACATGTACAACCCTTTTCCGGAGCAGGTCATGCGTTTGGTGATGAACAACATCGTGGCGTCGCAACACAGGAAGGAACGGCGCGTGACGCTCATTTACAAAAACCCGCTTTGCGATGTACTGGTGCAGGCAGCGGGCTTTCGCAAGATCGGGGAGTCCAAGGAAGTTCATCCGGATTATCCCTCATTCTCTGTTTACACAGCGGACGTCCCGGCTTCGGTCACGCAGATGGAGGCGCGTTCTTTTGGCTGATATCAGAAACGAACTAGGGGCGATTGAAGAGGGACTTTCGGTCCGGCACAACTTCGCATGGACGCTCGCGGGGAATTCTACGTTCGCGCTCTGCCAGTGGGGAATCATCGTATTGCTGGCGAAACTTGGCAGCGCAGACATGGTGGGACAATTCGCGCTGGCCGTAGCGGTGGCCTTTCCAATCACATTTATTGCGAACCTGCAGCTCCGGGTGATCTTTGTAACTGACCTGCAAGGAAAGTACCCTACGTCGCAAATGCTGGGATTGCGGCTCATTCTGGCGGCCATCGCCGTCATCGGCGTCCTGCTCGCATGTGGGATAGCCCATTACGGCGCGGCCATGACGCGGATCGTGGTGGCCGTGGCTGCGGCGCAATTGATCGATTGCCTCAGCGAGAATTATTACGCCGTCGCACAGCGCCGCGAGCGCATGGATCGCATCGCCAGATCACAAATGATCCGAAGCATCGTGTCGCTTGTCGCGCTGACGATCACGGTTTTCTATACGCACAACGTCTTCTGGGGAGTTGTGGCCTATGCCACAGCGCGATGCCTGGTCCTTCTGACGTTCGACGCCGGCCAGGGAACATTTTCGCAACGGGATTCCTCGACCCCTAATTTGACTTATTCCGAGCGGATCCGTCCGCGTTGGAATTTGTCGAATCAATTAGGCATGGCGTGGACGGCGCTGCCGCTTGGCGCAGTATCCGTGCTGGGTTCGCTGAACGGCAACATGTCGCGATATTTCATCCAGCACTCTCTTGGCGCGCACGAACTCGGAATCTTCTCCGCTCTGAACTACATTCCCGCTGGCACATTGATGGTGGCGACTGCATTGGGCTACGCCGTTTTTGCGCGGCTGTCAAAGCTGTACTTCACGGGCGATCTTGCGGGATACAAATCGGTGCTGATGAAAGCGACCGCGGTGTGCGCGGGACTGGGCGTAGCCGGGCTATTCGGGAGCGCTGTACTTGGGAAGCAAGTTCTGTCGATTTTGTACCGGCCGGAATACGCGGAGCGAATTGATCTGCTCATGTGGCTGATGGCGGTTGGAGCCGTGGGGTGCGTGGCATCTTGCCTGGGTTGCGCGATGTCGGCCGCTTCGCAATTCCGGGTGCAGGTGCCGTTGTTCCTGATCGTGACGGCAAGCTCCTTCATTGCTTGTTATTTTCTGGTTCCAACTCGCGGCCTATATGGAGCAGCGCTGGCTGCGCTCATATCCATGTGCGTGCAGCTGGTTGGTACCGCGCTGGTCATACATCGCGCCTTGATCAAACGCGCTCAGGAGTTAAGCGGCGATTTGGGCGCGACGGTCGAGTCCGCCTTCGAATCTCCCTGATGACTTCGGTGCCACAGAGTGAAGCATCGGGTATCCCAGCCATGCCACGAAAAATCTTACATGTAATCGGAGCGATGAACCGCGGCGGGGTCGAAACCTGGCTGATGCACGTCGCGCGGAATATCGATCGGAGCGTATTCGAGCTTCACTTCATGACGCACACAAACTCCGAGTCGGCGTATGACGCGGAGATACGTGCGCTCGGTGGGAAGATTCACGCGGGCGCCGACCCGAAGAAGCCCTTACGCTATGCCGCGGAATTTGCGGAACTGGTTGAGAAACATGGTCCATTTGACGCGATCCACAGCCACGTTTACTGGTACAGCGGATACGTTCTGCGGCTGGCGCACAAAGCGGGCATTCCGATTCGCATCGCCCACAGTCATACCGCTACGAATGCCTCACTCAGAAGGCTCGACCATATGGCCTACGAGATTTTGATGAGGCGCTGGATTCTGCGCTATTCGACGCACCGAATCGGGATTTCGCGACAGGCCGGGGAAGCACTGTTTGGCAAAGGCCGGTTCACGCTGCTCTACTACGGGCTCGATTTTCGCGGCTTTTTTCGGCAGCGACTTCCAGCAGAAGCCAAAGTTCATCTGGGCATCGCCCCCGATCGCAAGGTGATTGGGCATGTCGGAAGATTTGTGCCCGTCAAGAACCACACGTTCGTGGTTGAAGTTCTGGAAAGTGCGGTCGCGAGCGGCGCGGACGTGCACATGTTATTTGTCGGCGACGGGCCGCTGCTGCAATCCATCAGGCTGATGGTCGAATCGCGCGGGCTCTCGGACCGCTGCACGTTCGCAGGCACGCAATCGGACGTTGTTCCCTTTCTTTCGGCCATGGATGTTTTTGTTCTTCCGTCACGGTGGGAAGGGCTGGGGATTGCCGCGCTGGAGGCACAAGCTGCAGGTGTTCCGGTAATCGCGTCCACCAGCGTGCCGGAGGAAATTGATGTGATTCCCGAATTGATCGAACGACTGTCGCTGGCTGCCGGAACGAAGGGCTGGGTTAGCGCCGTAAATCGCAGGTTCGCGGATTCAAGACAGAGACAGGGCAACGAAGCACTGCTTCTGCAGAACAGCAAATTCGGTTTACAGAACTGTTTGGAAGCGCTGTCCAGCATTTATCTCGGGAACGCAAACTAAAACGGAGTTCCACTTATGAAGGCTACCAAGGTACTTGTCACCGGCGGCGCTGGATTCATCGGCTCCCATCTTACGGAGAGGCTGCTGAGCGACGGGGCTTCGGTGACAGTCTTGGATGATCTTTCAACGGGCAGATGGGAGAACCTGGCGCGAGTCAAAGGCAGCAAAAAGCTGACCTTGCTTTATGCGTCTGCTGCCGACGTTGTTCTTCTGAAACGCGAAATTGCACGACACGATTTCGTTTACCACCTGGCGAGCTCGGTCGGCGTGAAGCTGATTATCGATGAGCCGATCCGCACGGTGCAGAATATTTTTCACACCACGGACGCGGTGCTTCAGGGTTGCGCAAGGTTTCGCCGGCCGGTGCTGATCACTTCCACGAGCGAAGTTTACGGAAAATCGAACCAGATCCCATTTCGCGAGGACGCGGACGTAGTGATGGGAGCAACGTGCAAGCGGCGGTGGGCCTATGCGTGCGCGAAGGCTCTGGATGAATTTTTGGCGCTTGCGCACTTTTATGAGACGGGCTTGCCCGTGTACGTCGTCCGGCTTTTCAACACGGTCGGGCCACGGCAGACCGGCCGTTATGGAATGGTGCTTCCAAACCTGGTGGAACAGGCCATTTCGGGCAAGCCTCTGACGGTTTATGGCAGCGGCAAGCAATCGCGTTGCTTTTGTTCCGTGCACGACGTTGTCGAGGCGCTCTGCCGTTTCCCGAATTGCCCCGGCGCCGCGGGCAAAGTGATGAATATCGGCACGCAGGAAGAGATCTCCATCATGGAATTGGCACTGCGAATCAAGGCGCTGACAAGATCGGATTCTACAATCGAACTGATCCCGTACGAGATGGCTTATGGGCCGGGATTTGACGATATGGAGCGCCGTGTTCCGGATACGTCGCGGGCACACGAAGTGCTGGGTTGGAGAACTACGCGGACCTTGGACGAAATCATTCTTGAAATGGCGCCGCTGATCAAAGCGGAGATCGATGCGCAAGCGACAGTCGGTTCATCGAAAGTCAATTCGAACGCGCTCGCGGCGGCGCAATCGGGATTGTCATGATTCTTTCGACCAGGAACACAGTCCGCATTGCGGATCTGTATTTCGACGAACCGATGCCACCGGGCTTGAAGGTGGACATCGTCCGCCACAACCAATCGTCAGGGCCTGTGGCAGGGGCCATGTGCACGCCATTTTCCACGATGCTTATCGATTTGACGCAATCGCCCGACGAGCATCTGTCGAAAATGAAGCGGCACACTCGCTACAAGATCCGCCGCGCCGGCGAACAGGACGATCTGATCTACGAGTGGACGAACGGCGACAACGCGCGACTCATGACCGAGTTTGCCGATCACTTCGACCGCTGCGCGGAATTCAAGCAGCTACCCAAGGCTAGCCGTCGCCGGCTGGAAATTCTGGCGGACGCCGGCGCTCTGGATCTCTCATTCGCTCGCGACAAATCGGGCGACATCCTCGCGGTCAGCAGCTATTTCGTATCCCCAGCGCGCGTGCGCGGGCTTTACGCCGCCGCCGCATTTCGGACGACCAACGATCCCACGCGCCGCACGTTAATCGGACGCGCGAACCGTTACGTATTTTGGCAGGACATGTTGCGTTTTCGAAAAGCGGGCGTGCGCCTGTTCGACTTTGGTGGCTATTACACCGGCGACCAGGACGGCGAAAAGCTTCGAGTCAATGGATTCAAAGACGAGTTTGCGGGCGAGATCGTCCACGAATTTAATTGCGAGCGAGCGCTCACGCTCAAGGGCAAATTGGCGATGTGGGCGCTTAACTCGCGGGAAGCCTGGCTCTGGCGCAGGCGATCCGCTACCGCCAGCAAGGAAGTCGAAGCGGAGGGAGAGCGTGAGAGCTCAGTACCTGCTTCGGTTTGACGACCTTTGCCCGACGATGAATTGGCGAATCTGGGATGAAGTGGAGGAATTTCTGTGCGAACAGAGAATCCATCCGATTCTCGCCGTTGTTCCCGAGAATCAGGATGAGGCCCTTCGCGTTTCGACCGGCAATGCGGATTTTTGGAACCGTGCGCGAGCGTGGCAAGCTCGCGGCTGGGCCATTGGAATGCACGGATGGCAACACCGTTTCGTCACGAAGGATTCGGGCATTCTGCGCGTCAATAACTACAGCGAATTTGCCGGCCTATCCGAGTGTGAGCAGGAATGCAAGCTCGCAGCGGGAATCAAGATATTCAGAGGTCAGGGCGTCAAGACTCAGCTCTGGATCGCGCCGGCACATTCTTTTGATGCGGTCACGTTGCGGCTACTTCCGCGATTCGGATTGCGTTTTATCTCCGACGGCTTCTCGACTTTCCCCTATGTAGATGAGTCTGGAATCGCGTGGATTCCCCAGCAGCTATGGAGCTTTCGACGCCGGCCGTTTGGCGTGTGGACGATCTGCCTGCACTTCAACCTGTGGACGGAAACGGATTTGTCCGCGTTCAAACAAGCTGTGTCGTGCTTTCGTGAAGAAATTTCGAGCTTCGCGGAAATCAGCAGCCGATACAAAGACCGCCGAAAATCGCTTTTCGATTCGGTGGCTTCGCAGACGTACCGATCTGCGGCTGTCTTCAAATCAAGCATCGCTGCCTCATTCATGGCCCTACGACGGCCGGCGTCTTTGGCGCAGCGCGGACCCTCAGGACAGCACGCTGCGGGTACGAATCGCTGAACGGGACTTTTCGACGATCTCAATATTCTTCGGGCAAGACTTAATAGCACGCACGTGAACGCCACCTTTTACAGAGAAACTGCAATCCCGCACGCTCAGGTGGGCAGCGCGTTCCCACACAGGTCGAATGCGTTTGCTCGTCCGGGAGCCGATGTTTATAGCTCTGCCGCATTTGCGGCTTTTGCGGTCGCGATCATATCGTCGATATTTGCGCTCACGTCGGAACAGTTCCAGCACTGGTTCCTGATTCCAATTTCGATTTGCGGCGTGCTGATTGGCAGCGACGCGGTTGATTGGTTTCGTGGCCGCCTCGATTTATACGACCCTGCCGGGCTGTTGGGCATTCTCGGATTTCATTTCTTTTATCTCGCGCCGCTGCTGCACGTGAAGTGGGATTTTTGGATGCGCGAGGTCTCGCCACCGCCGGATTGGCGCAATTGGCTGGGTTATATGGGGCTGCTGAATGTTGTCGGGCTCGCGTGCTATCGAATCTGCCGCGATCTTTTTGCTGTGCAGCCCGGGCCGCCGCGCACGTATTGGGAGATCAACAAACAAGTATTTCGTATCTTCGTTCCAATCTGCTTGATCGTTTCCATCGCGGCGCAAGTCTGGGTCTATGCCCGCATGGGCGGAATCAGCGGATACATGGATACGCGCCTCAGTAATCCGAGCGCGTTTGAAGGACTGGGCTGGATTTTCATGGTCTCCGAGAGCGCGCCGATTCTGGCGGCCTTTCTGGTAATCGTACAGATGCGCCGCGGGCGGATTCGATGGTCGTTCGCGTTTATCGCCCTGCTGGCCCTGTTTGTGCTGCAGATGTTTTTCGGAGGCCTTCGCGGCAGCCGCAGCGAAACGGTGCAGTTGCTGTTCTGGGTGGTCGGATGTGTTCATTTTCTGGTCCGGCCCGTACCTCGAAAAGTGGCCTACGCGGGCTGCGCCTTCATATTCGTGTTCATGTACTTCTACGGGTTTTACAAGGATCTGGGCGTCAACGCCACGGAAGCGTTTTCGAATTCAGACCAGCGGGAACTATTGGCCGAACAGACGGGGCGGACATCAGAAGCACTGGTTCTGGGCGACATGGGACGAGCGGATGTGCAGTCGTTCATTCTCTATCGCCTAGTCAGCGACAGAAGCGATTACACTTACGCGTACGGCCGGACTTATTTAGGCGCGTTGGCGTTGCTTATCCCGCACTGGATTCTTCCCGAGCGGCCCGAAACAAAGATCAAAGAGGGCACCGAGATCGAGACTGGCACGGGCGGATACATCCCTGGCGAGCTTTGGTCCTCGCGGGTGTATGGGCTGGCGGGAGAGAGCATGTTGAATTTTGGCCCGTTCTCCGTACCGGTTGCTTACGCGATATTTGGGCTGCTGGTGGGCTGGTTCAGATCAGACGTTCAAAACTTAATGGCCGGTGACAGCCGATTCCTGTTGGTGCCGTTCGGCGTTTATATGTGTTTAGCGGCGCTTTCAGGGGACTCAGACAATCTAATTTTTGGCTTGGCCAAGGACGGCCTGATGCCGCTTCTCGTCGTCCTTTTCTGCTCGTTAAGACGCAAAATCGTCATCCCTTCGCTGGTCGCTATGCCGGCAATGCCTCAACGAACGGTATTGAATTCCGAGCAAGCAGCCTGGAGCAATTCGCGAGTGAGCGGCTTTGCAGAACAGAATCCCTTCCCTGTTTCCGAAGAATGAAAGTCCTGGTTACAACCGAAGAGAGATTTACGCGGACGCCGGATGGGCAGGTGTGGTCGGTCGGATCTGGAGCGTATTCGTTCTGGAAGCGATACCTGGATGTATTCGAAGAGGTCAACGTGCTAGCGCGAGTCGCCGAAGCGAGTTCAGTGCCGGGAGCCGCGAAGCGCGCCGATGGGGAGAATGTTGGATTCTGTGGTCTTCCTCACTATGTCGGAGCATTTGGATACTTGAGGCAGTTTGTGTCGGTCAAAGCTGCAATCCGCCGATCAATGGAACCAAATGAAGCCATCGTTCTCCGTGTTGCGTCGCCCATTGCCAGCCTCGTCGAACGGGAATTGCCTCCTGGGCGTCCCTTCGCCGTCGAACTGGTCGGAGATCCGCACGATGTATTTGCTCCGGGTTCCATTCGCCACGTTTTGCGTCCCGTACTCCGGAGCTTGTTGACGAAACAAGTTCGGCGCCAGTGTCAGGCTGCGGCGGCCGTCGCCTATGTAACCAGCGAATCTTTGCAGCAGCGATACCCAGCCTCGGCGAATTCGTTGCACACGACTTACTCGAGTATTGAGCTGTGCGACGAAGCATTCGTTAAGAGCCCGCGCGGATTCACGGCTGCGCCCGAGCGCATTCGAATCATCAGTGTCGGCACGCTTGAGGTTCCTTACAAAGGTATGGACGTGCTGATCGACGCCATCGCAATTTGCCGGAAAACCATGAACAAGATCGTCGAGCTGGTAATCGTCGGAGACGGCAGGTGCCGCGCTGAATTGGAGCGTCGCGCTCAGGCCTGCGGGATCGATCGGCGTGAGACTTTTATCGGGCGGATTCCTTCCGGCGAGGCCGTGAGGAACGAGCTGGATCGCGCGGATCTTTTCGTGCTCGCGTCCAAAACCGAAGGATTGCCGCGCGCGATGATCGAAGCGATGGCGCGGGCCCTGCCCTGCATCGGTTCCGATGTCGGCGGAATTCCTGAGTTGCTCGCGCCCCGGGAGCTCGTGCCGCGCAATGACCCGCACGCGCTGAGCCAAAAAATTGCGGATCTTGCGAACTCGCCGGAGCGGATGACGGTATTGTCGGCGACGAATCTTGTGAAAGCTCGCAGCTATCACGATTCCACACTGCGCATCCGCAGGCGCGCTCTGCTCTCCCATCTTCGCCAAGCGACACAGGACTGGCTGGACCAAAGAGCAAGCACTACGTCTGAGCTTGTTAAGCTTCCCGGGACAAACCCGGCTCAGGTCGCGAGGTACGAATGATTCGACGAGCCATCGGTGAAGCCGACCAATTTACGAGCCGGCCAGGCGCGTCGGATGCGAACCAAAGCGGGGAGAAACTTAAGAGCGGCAACATGCGCACGGAGCCGCCGACAAAGCTTGTCATCATCGCTACTGTGCCGGAGACCTTGGTTGCGTTCATGTCACATCAGGTCGAGGTTTTGAATACGTGTGGGTTTGAAGTTCACACCATCACCTCGCCAGGGCTTGAGCAATTTCCCGGAAACCAGAAGTTGAATTCGATCCGACACGAGATCGCGATGACGCGAGGAATGAGTCCGGGGGGTGACCTGGTCGCGCTGTACCGCCTCTGGCGAACGCTGCGACAAATCCGGCCGGCAATCGTGCAAACCCGCACTCCGAAGGCGGGGTTTTTGGGAATGATTGCGTCGTGGGCGGCGCGAGTTCCGGTTCGCGTTTATACGATCGACGGACTCCCGATCCTCACCCAGGGATTTCTGGGAAGAATCGTCTTGTCGGCTACGGATTTTCTCGCGTGCGCGTTGGCTACCGAAGTTCTTTGCGTCAGCCGTTCCGTTCGTCGCTTCATGGTTGCCCGTGGACTCTGCTCTCGTCGAAAAGCGCGAGTACTGGGCGTCGGCGGACTGCACGGAATTGATATCGAAGAATTCAATCCTGACAGATTTGACGCTGCGGGGAAAGCGCGCATCAGAGCGCAATATGGAATTCCTGAGAGCTCGCCTGTGATCTGCTACGTCGGCCGCCTGGTGCCCGATAAAGGCATCGCTGAACTGGCAACTGCGTGGCGTTCATTGCGCACGGAATTCCCGGAGGCAAGACTTCTGCTCTGTGGTTATTTCGAGAGTGCGCATCCGGTGAGAGAGAGACTTGCCGCAGAACTGCAAAACGATCCGCGCGTTCACATTACCGGAAAATGGCTCAGTGACATGCCGCCGATCTATGCTGCCGCCGATGTCTGTGTATTGCCGACCTATCGTGAGGGGCTATCAACCGTAGCGTTGGAAGCAGCGGCCATGGCCGTGCCCATTGTGGCTACCAGAGTGCCTGGATGCGTTGATGCGATTCGTAATGGCTCGACGGGCCTGCTGGTCCGGCCGCGAAGTGCGACGGAGCTCGCGACGGCGCTGCGAGAGGTCCTGCAAAATCCGACACTGGCCCGGCGACTGGGCATTGAGGCGAGAACGTTTATTTCGCAGCACTTTTGTCAGGACCGAATTTCACAACTTGTTCTGGAAGAATATCGCCGGCTCATCCGATTGAGCGCCCCAGCTACCAAGGCACGAACTGCTGCTGCCGTCCGGCGATCTCGGGTTCTCGAGCACAAGCGTTCCGGCGACGCTCGGGCAGCCAACTCGCGACGCACGAAGGTCCTAGCTGAGTAAACGATTTCGTTTCACGCAACACATCTCACTTAGCTGTCAAAACCAACCATGAGCCAAGGAATAACGATTTCGCAGATACCGCTTTCTGCTCCTGATATTCGTGACGAGGACCGAGCCGCAGTACTGGAAGTTTTGAACTCGACGGCTTTGAGCCTCGGCCCAAAAGTTGGCGAGTTTGAGCAGGCCATACAGCGCGTTACATCAGCTCGCTTCGCAGTCGCAGTGAATAGCGGCACGAGCGCCCTGCATCTGGCCATCAAGGCCGCAGGAATCAAGGAAGGCGACGAGGTGATTACGTCGCCATTCAGCTTTGTCGCTTCGGCGAATTGCATTTTATTCGAGCGTGCCACGCCGGTTTTTGTGGACGTCGATCCGCTGACGTACAACATTGATGCATCGCGGATCGAATCGGCGATTACGCCGCGAACGAAAGCCATCCTCCCGGTTCACGTTTTCGGGCGGCCCTGCGCTCTTGCAGAGATCGCCGCGATTGCGTCAAGGCATTCGCTGAAAATTATCGAAGACGCCTGCGAGGCCATCGGCGCGCGTTATCGGGACATTCCCGTCGGCACGATCGGGCAATCAGCGACGTTCGCGTTTTACCCCAACAAGCAATTGACGACTGGCGAAGGCGGCGTACTCGTGACGGACGACGACGCGATAGCCGAACGCTGCCGAAGTTGGCGTAATCAGGGGCGGTCAGACGTGGATGGCTGGCTGGAGCACGATAGCGTCGGCTACAACTACCGCCTCAGCGACATTAATTGCGCGCTGGGTATTTCGCAGTTGAACCGCCTGCAGGAGATCTTAGCGGCTCGTTCGCGCGTCGCGAAGGTTTATAACCAATATCTGAGACAAGTTCCAGAAGTCACCCCCCCGCCAATTGAGGAGCCAGGTTCGATCATCAGCTGGTTCGTGTACGTCGTTCGTCTGGGCGATGGATTCGTACGAAGGCAGCGTGACGCGGTGATTTCCAGAATGCGGCAGAATGGCGTCGGGTGTCGCAATTACTTCCCGCCGATTCATCTGCAGCCGATCTACCAGAAAATGTTTGGCTACCGGCCGGGCGCATTTCCAATCACCGAACATCTCGCCGATCGCACCATCGCGCTGCCTTTCTTTAATCGCTTGTCCGAGGAAGAAATTGAATTTGTGTGCGCAACGCTGCGAGATGCAATTCAGTCGGTGAGGGTAGCGGCGTGAGTTTCGAGCAGGAAGTTCCGGTGGCCCAGCAGACTGCCACCGCGCGACTGGGCGACCTTTCTGCGAGCTGGTATGCGCGCGTGAAGAGGGCGCTGGATTTTCTCGCGGCCGGCATCGCGCTCGTTTTTGCGGCACCGATCATGCTGCTGATTGCGGCCGCAATCCGAGTGACGCTAGGCAAACCCATATTGTTTCGCCAGCGACGCCCGGGGCTGAATGAAAAATGCTTCGAGTGCCTCAAGTTCAGGTCAATGAACGATGCCCGCGACGCTCACGGCCGCTTGTTGCCGGACGAACAGCGTGTAACTCGATTGGGCGCATTCCTGAGGAATACCAGCCTCGACGAATTGCCGCAGCTTTGGAACGTCCTGCGCGGCGATTTGAGCCTGATCGGCCCGCGTCCTTTGCTCGAGCGCTATCTTTCTTATTACACCGAGGCAGAACAACGCCGCCATCTCGTGCGTCCGGGGCTGACGGGGTGGTCGCAAATTCATGGGCGGAGTTGCCTGCCGTTCGACGAGCGCTTAGCCATGGATGTTTGGTACGTCGATCATCTGTCGTGGAAACTGGACCTGCGCATCCTCGTATCCACAGTTTGGATCGTTCTCACGCAGCGCGGAATTTCGAGCAATTTGGGTGATGCACTCGCGCCGTTGGACGAACAGCGATCGAAATCCCTGGCGGCGGTCCAATCGCGAGAGGCGGAAAATTAGATGGGCGCCTTAGAACAACTGGAAATTCGCGTGATACAGGCAGGAGCTGGTGACGTCGATAGCCACGAAGCTTCGGCCGCGCTGCCACGGACCGAAGCTCCACCCACAGTTCCGCAAGTGCTCGTGATCGGCTGTTCGGGGCACGCGCGAGTGGTGGTCGATATACTCGAAGAGGCCGGCAATTGCCGTATTGTCGGGCTGCTGGATAGCGTCAAAGCCCCAGGCACTGAAGTTTTCGGATATTGCGTCATCGGAAGCGATGAGGATCTGCCGGCCCTGGTAGCCGCAGAAATTTGCGACAGCGTGTTCGTAGCGATCGGCGACAACTGGGCGCGCGGCCGCATGGTCGAGCGCGTCCGGGAACTCGTCCCGCCGATCCACTTCATCACCGCCATCCATCCATCCGCAAAAGTGGCACGCAGTGCTACCGTCGGCGCAGGGACAGTGATCATGGCCGGTGCAGTAGTAAATCCGGGATGCGACGTCGGCGCGTTTTGCATCCTGAATACCTGTTCGTCGCTCGACCACGATTCCAAAGTTGACGACTTTTCCAGTCTCGCGCCGCGCGCCGTAACCGGAGGCAATGTCAAAGTCGGCGCCTATTCGGCGATCGCCATCGGCGCCGTGGTTTCCCACGGGCTTCACGTCGGATCACAAACCGTAGTGGGAGCCGGCGCCACGGTATTGAAAGACGTGCCCGACCGCGTAGTAGCCTACGGAAGCCCCGCGCGTATCATACGGACGCGCAATCCTGGGGATTCTTATTTGGGAGAACCCCCCAAAAAACCAGTTGCCCAGGCCGCTCCGGCGATCGTGCGAGCGAGTGCCGGATTGATATTCATTCCGGTTTCGAGCCCGGAGTGGAACGCGTACGTCGATCGCACCGAGCACGATTTTTTCCACACCGCAAATTACCATCGCGTTTCGGAATCGATCGGAAATGGCCAGGCGTGGCTGGCCGTTTATGGAAAGCCGGAGAAGTTCGTAGCGTGGCCGTACATCCTAAAGGACATCGAAGGGTTCGATCGACTGCCGCTCGGGCGGCTTCGCGACATCACATCCGTGTACGGGTACGCCGGGCCAATCGCATATCAATGCGCGGATGACGGTGATTTCCTGGCCTCGGCGTGGAGCGCAATCGTCGAAGCCTGGCGCTCGCAATCCGTGATCTCGATTTTTGCTCGTCTGCATCCCCTGCTGGGCAACCATCGTTATCTTCATCATTTCCGCAATGATGGAGCGACCGCGGAACTGGTGGACGAAGGGCAAGGCGAAGGCAAAACCGTTGCGATCGATCTGCGGGAGTCTCCAGATCAAATTTGGAATGGCTACAAAAGACAGCTTCGGCAAGCGTTGCGCAAGCTCATGGGTTTTGGTTTGGTGACCACTCCTGACCCGGAATGGAAGCATTTCGACGATTTCGTTCGTCTCTACTACAGCTCGATGAAGCGCAACAACAGCTCCTCGTTCTATCTCTTTCCTGGCCGCCATTTCCGTGAACTCAAGGAAGCGCTGGGGCCGCACGGCAGCCTGATGATCACGCGACATGGCGATGACGTGATATCGGCAGGACTGCTGATCGAGTACGCAGGTATCGTCAATTTGCATTTATTGGCCACGCACCACCAGTATGTTGATCTCTCTCCCAGCAAGTTGTTGATACACGAAACGCAAGCGTGGGCTCGGGCGCGCGGAAATCGTTACCTCCACTTGGGTGGCGGACGCGGAAATAGAATTGACGATTCTCTTTTCCGGTTCAAAGCGCTGTTCTCCAGCGCCTACCATCCCTTTTATACCTGCCGCTGGATTTTGGACCAGGACCTCTACGGTATTCTCAGCGCCGAACGCCAAAAGTATTCCACGATGCTCAAGTGCCGCACCACTTCGAAGACTCATTTCCCGGCCTATCGCGCGCCTTTTCTGCCGGCATGCTCCAAAGTCACAGTCCAGGAGGAATCCAGCCTCAACGAAAACCGCGAAGCGTGAGGTCCGTGATTGCGAGGAAATATGCCCGCCATTGGAACCCAGCCAACAGGCGACACATCGCTGTGCCAGATCGAGACCGCCCATGAAGGTGGCCGGCTGCGCCGGCCTGGGTTTCTTTATCTTCCCCTCCGCATTCTTCAAATACTTCGTAACGGCGGCATTCGGCACGCGCTTGAGACCAGCGTTTTTGCACGAATAGAAGCTCTTCGGCACCGCGTCGCAGACCGGGATCTCGAAGTCCGCTCTCGCGTGATGCCTGACGAAGCTTTGAATCTGCAGCCGAGCGAGCTCGTTGAAGTGAAGTCGCTTGCCGAGATTCTCGAGACCCTCGACGAAAATGGGCGATACCGCGGCTTAACTTTCACACCGGAAATGCGGCAGCACTGCGGCAAACGATACCGCGTTTTTAAAAGACTCGAATTAATGTTCGACGAGTACCACAAGTCCCAACGCCGCGTTAAGAATACCGTTCTGCTGGAAGGCGTCGTCTGCGGAGGCGCAGGACTCGGTTGCGACCGCTCTTGTTTCCTCTACTGGCGCGAAATTTGGCTGCGACGTGTTCAGCCGAACTGAGTTCGTGAAAATCCTGGCGCCGATTCAAGTGGATGTAAGCCCTGACTCCAATCCTGGAATTTTCCGTTAGTTGATACCAGTCCTGTCTTAAATCAGCTGAAACATAATTCGTTCATACCGAGGCCCCTATGCCAGAAGTAATCCTGCGTTTGTTGTCCCCGATCAGAGGAAGACTTCGTCCTGTGGTAATCGCTTTTGTTCACCTTTTTCTGTTCGCGATGTCCGGATATTGTGCATTCCTTCTGCGGTTTGATTTTGGCATTCCATCGTGGCAGCTGTCCCATTTTTACTATGCGCTTGCCATCTGGCTGGCTGTTAAATCGGTGGTATTCATCGGGTTCAAAGTCAATCGCGGCACGTGGCGCTACGTCTCATTGCCGGATGGCATCACGCTGCTGTATGCCAACGTCACCGGATCGATCGCCAGCGGGATACTGATCCGCTTGATCGCGCCGCCGGGATTTCCCCGGTCCATTTATCTTTCTGATCTGGTCCTGTGCCTCCTGTTCACCGCAGGCGTACGCGTGCTGGGGCGCGCAGCGTTCGAAGCGGTGTGCGCGAAGAAGCCATCGGGTGACGACCGCGCATTCATTTACGGCGCAGGGGCGGCCGGAGTCATGCTGCTCCGCGAGGCTCGCCTGAACCCTAACATCAATTACACCGTGTGTGGATTTATCGATGACGATGAGACGAAGACCGGAAGCTCCGTGCAAGGGATCCCGGTGCTCGGCACCGGCGAGAACCTGCCGCAACTCGCCGAGAGGTACCGGGTCCGCCATGTATTGATCGCCATTCCAACCGCGAGCGGCCCTCAAATGGTCAAGATTCTGGGCTATTGCGCCTCGGCCAACCTCCATTTCCGTACTGTGCCGGCTCTGTCGGAAGTGATGTGCGCGCCCGGCGCTACCACGCCGATACGCGAAGTCGCCGTCGAAGACCTGCTCGGGCGCGCTGAGGTTTGCCTCGAAGATCACAAAATTCAGGAGAAGTTTCAGCAGCAGGTAATCCTGGTGACGGGTGCTGCGGGATCGATCGGCTCAGAAATCTGCCGGCAGATCGCGCGATTCAAGCCGCGGCTTATCCTCGGCTTTGATGCCTCCGAGACTTCCCTTTTCTATTTGGATCGCGAGTTGCGACAGCGCTTTCCGGAGGTTTCGTTTGAGCCTATCATCGGCAACATACTCAGTGCCGGTCGGGTCCGGGAAATATTTGAGGCGCACGACATCTCCACGGTATTCCACGCGGCAGCTTACAAACACGTTCCCATGATGGAAGCCAATATTTTCGAGGCCGTCGAAAATAATGTGATCGGAACGCACGTCGTAGCCACGCTGGCAGGACGCTACCAAGTCGATGATTTCGTGATGATCTCGTCCGACAAAGCGGTGCGGCCCACCAGCATCATGGGCTTGACGAAACACATTGCGGAGCTGCTGATCAGTTCGTTGCCCAATGGACGCACCAAGTACACGTCCGTGCGCTTTGGCAATGTGCTGGGCAGCAATGGCAGCGTAGTTGAAATCTTCCGGCAGCAAATCGCCGCGGGCGGGCCGATTACAATTACGCACCAGGAGATGCGCCGCTATTTCATGACCATCCCCGAAGCTGCACAGTTGGTTCTACAGGCATCAACGATGAGCAAGGGCGGCGAGATCTTTGTCCTCGATATGGGCCAGCAAATGAAAATCGTGGACCTGGCACGCAATATGATTCTGCTCTCCGGACGCCGCTCGGAGGACATACCCATTCAGTTCACCGGCATCCGACCGGGAGAAAAGCTGTACGAAGAGCTCAGCACTCTCGACGAAGAAACCATGCCGACTCACCATGAAAAAATCCGGGTGTTTGCCGGCACCCGCGCTCGTATTCCGCACGCAGATACCTGGATTAAAGAAGTGCAAAAAATGTGTGCCGCGCGCGATATGCACTTAATCCTGCGCTTCAAAGAAATCGCTGCGGATTACAACCCGAGCTCGCAGGTGTTGGAGCTGCTGATGAATCAAGCAAAACCACGCAAGTCGCTGGTAGTAGCCGCCGAGACGGCCAAGGTGGCGGGAATGAGTGCGTGAGCAGCGGTTCTTCTGATATGCAATCATCAGGAAAAATGGCCCGATTCAGTGCGAGTTCACATCACGAGGAGGTAAGGCGCGCGCTCGCAAGCAGACTTCGGCCAACGATTCCTGCGTCGCTGTTTCTCGTGCTCCTTACTGCGCTTGCCGCGTGGCCGTCGCAATCCGCCTCGTTCCAATGGCCCGACTCCAGTCACTACTGGCGAGTCCTCGTCAACGTAAACCAATATATCGAGTCGCGCCCGGAGAGTTGGTTCGTTCACGACAAGATCGTAACCGACTTGCAAGTTCTCGACGTCACCCCTGCAAACTATTCTCATGCAGTAGCTCAATACCAGCGCGTCCGCGCTTTGCTCGATGCGCGCGGGATGTACGTTGGCACCTACATCTCCGGCCGAACGGTAGGTCCGGCCTCCGATCAGAAAGTCTATCCGCCCGGCAGCGTCTCTCTGGAACAAATGCCTCCCACCGCGCGATATATAGGTTCCTGGCCGTCGCAACCAGATCGCAAGATCATCGACGTCACCGATGCTGAAACGCGCCGCGCGTTTCACGCTGGAATGAAACAACTCTGGGAGGATGTTCCGGCGCCCATTCGCTTTGTCGATAACGCCGCGATTCATCCCGCAGTGCAGAAAACGCAACCGTGGGAAGCGTACTGCGAGAACATGGCCGAGATCCGCCATCTCAGCGAATCAATGGGATCGCGGGTCATCTTCAATATCGCCATGCACGTTGGATTGATGTCCGACGAAGATGCCCGAGAACTGATCGACGCGGTCGGCCCCAACAACGGCATCGCTCTCGAAATGCCCTGGCACCCGAATATTCAAAAAAGCAAGGATGCCACCGCGAAGGCAGTGGCGCGCTACAGACAACTGCTCGATAGCGGCTTGGTTGTAATCATGATCCCGGTTGACGAGTCGCCCCAAATGCTCGCCGATTGGGTTCGCACATGGAGAAAACCAGACGACCATCTTTATATTTCCGGAATCTTCTGGAAAGAACCGGATATGTCCGTGTACTACCTCCACTAAATCGCATCCGAATTCGCACTGGGGCGCGGTACCCAAGACGGACTAGGGGAAGGCCTGCAAAGCCTTACACGGCGGTTCAATTCCGCCCCGCGCCTCCAAAACTTGGATTTGTACATATCTCTCTCGCGAAACCGTAAACACCCGCAAACAATAATTCTCGCCTAGATCTTCGCGGCGATTCCCGCCTGCAGTAGCTCAATCTTGCTCGAAATGCAGGGCTTAATCCGTTTGCCCTACCCCGCGACGGGGCGCATGGCGTACCCCGTCCGCGCTGCTCATCCCACCTAAACACGCGTTTCCTGTACCAAAATTGCCCTTCAGTGCAGTGGTTTGATACACTCCCGTGCCTTAGCCTCTGCTTGGGTGCGAATGTCCGCGTTTAGGTTTCCCCTCCACGGAAACCGTGCGTGCGCTTCAGCCAAAACTAACTGAACCCGGGGCCAGAAACAATGAAACTGAAGATTTGCTTAGCTGCACTGCTATTGACCTTACCCGTCTTGGTCGCACAAGCGCAGACGCGAACGGTGATCGACAAAGAAGTCGGATCAATCTTTCAAACGCCCGATGGATTCCCCTACTCGGATTACGGCGCATATGTGGGTTCCGCGCCGACGGGATCGCTTGACCCTAGCGCTCTAGTTGTCGTCTATGCGCGCTTCGATAAATTCTCAGCGAGCGACACAACCATGGTGCGTGGCTTTCCTTATTCCACACTTCGCAGTTACGAGGCTGCTCAGATCGCGGCCGGAAAGCCGCCCATCTTTATCACCGCGACTTATGAAGGCAAATCGCGGCCGGTTTACTTCAGCTGGTCGCTCGGTTTGGTAAACGGCGTACCAACGACTCCCTCGTCGGAATGGCAATACGCCGTCAACGTGCAAGACACCCGCTTTGTCAATTTCTGGATTAATAGGTACGTCCGGCCGATTTTGTGGCAGCCCTCGTACTCGGTCCAACACGTTTGGTTTGAACTCGATGAGTGCTCGTTCAACTGGGACCTGTTCGGCGTTTTGGATGACACCAATCATTTCGTCGCCGGCGTCACCTGGGATTCCGCATTCCCGCAGAATGCCAGCGAGTACACCAGCGGCGTCGCATCCTTCTTCAATCAAGTGCACCAACTCGCGCCGGATATCAAGACCATGCCGAATATCGGTTCGATGTCCATTCCCACCGAATTCCAGACCGTATTCGCCAATATTCCCGGCGGACTGACGGAAGACATCTACGGCTGGCATGCTTCTCCCACTGCCTACACGCGCAATGCCTGGTATCAGCAGAACTTCAATTATTTTTCGTGGATGGGCGCTCAAGGAAAGGTGGCGATTCTTCGCGCTGCGCTGCCCTCGGGAGATTCGAGCGCTCTTCTGAATTCATTCGTCGTCTATTCTCTACTGAAGGGTCCCAATTTCTTCTTCGCGCCGGGTAATACGGCCTCGCTGAATACCAACCCGTCCGAATGGGAAGCGATGAAAGCAGCGCTGGGGAATCCGACGGCAGCAATGCAGAGCACCCAGAAATCCTCCGCCGGCGTTGGCTATCGCCTATACTGGCGCACCTTCACCAACGGCACCGCTTATTTGAACTTGAGCGGCTCCACGCAGACGATTGCGCTCGACACCAAATACCAACATTGGAATCCGAACGGCGAAGAGATTACGCAGCTTGTGCTGCCAGACGCGTCGGGCAGCTACGTGACCACGGAGCAGAACGTGCTGTCCGCGCCGTCAATTACTCCTCGAGTGCTGCCAAACGTAACCGATCCGCTGCTGGTCACGCTGCAGAGCAGCACTTCCGGTGCAACCATTCGTTATACCCTCAATGGCGCGACACCTGGAGACACTTCAACCGTGTACACGGGTCCATTTCAACTTTCCGGCAGTGCTACGCTTTCCGCGTCAGCCTTCCTGAAGGGCATGAATCCCAGCGCGCCGGCCACCGCGTCTTTCAGCATGTCTTCCAGTCTGCCGACCGTCCAGTTCGCCGTGACGTCGCCGACCGGTCCGGCCGGAGCGTATTATCCTGTGCTTTCGCTCAGTGCTATCCCCTCCGAAACTGTTACCGTCGATTACACCGTTCGCGCCCCGACGGGTGCAACGACGACGGGTTCAGTCACTTTCGTGGCCAACAATACGTTCCGTTACTTCCCAATTACAGTTTCGGGCGCGTCCGCCTCGGTAACCTCAGTCTCTATTACAAAGGCTGTAGGGGCCTCCATCGGCACAGCACACGCTTTGGATTACACAGTTCAGTAGAAAACCGAATCAGAAATCGCGCGGACCGCAGGAACCTAAGTTCCTGCGGCCCGCTGTGTTACTACGATCGCCACCTGAGGGAAATCTCGCCGCGCTCCCGTTTACGGCAGATGTTTTGGCGTTCGGGCGTTCAGCGTGGATAACATCATTTGCGCCGCCGGAGGCGGCGTCACGGTCCCGGAAAGTGCGATTTCCTTTGCCCGAATATCTTTCCCATATATCTTCTGATTTGCGTTGTTATCCGGCCGAATCGTCGATCCTTCAAGCGATACGCCGGCAAACGCGCCCCTCGCTCGCGAGTAGCTCAATATTTCAGCCCGCAGTGATACGTCAGTTTCAGCAGAGGCGTCGCGGCCAACAGGCCCGGCCGCAGCGGAGGCATCGCCTCCCAGTTTGACCTTGCTGCTTAAGATGCCGTTCGCGCCGCGGTCGTTCATCACCAGCAGCACAAAGTCGGTCGCCTCGCCGCCGATTTGGAAGCCGAAGCTTCCTCCCTCGAGCGCCATCATCGTGGGCGCGCCCCAGGGTCCATTGAAGTTCTCGCCTTCCCGGCAGCTCATCGCGCCGCGGCCGTAACTCCCGCCGACGACAAACGCGGCCTTCAAAACTGAGGGGAAGACTACGACGCAATCGGCCTTATCCAGCAGGTTTTGCGGAATATCGTCGGGGATATTCAGAATCTCTTGCAGCACCACGCCGGCGTTCTTCAGCCGGTCTTCGTCTTTCATCTCGTCATTCGCCAATACAGGCTTCGTCATCCATCGCGCACTCAGACCAAGCAGCAGCGCGGTTGAAGCCAGCACCAGCCATTTTTTGCTCATGGCATTCCTCCTTGTGGAATCATGTCCTGAGCGCAACCGTCAGTGCGCGGTAAGGATGCGCCAGCCGAGAAATTGTAAGCATTGCGCCCCACGCAAGGCCATGCGGTAAACGCCGTACGTTGGCATCACAGGCGCCGTACTGGGTTTGGACGGCAGCAACAAAGCATGTTGGCGTGAGGAAGATGGAGGCCCGAGGTTCTTGTCGGGCCTAAATTGACAGATTCGCTGCGGAACCAGCCCAGAATGGGCGGGTTTTGCGACTCTTATTAGGCTTGGACCATATCGTTGCGGATCGCATATCTGACCAATTCCGTCACGGAATGGCAGTCCAAGCGACGCATGATATTGGCGCGATGTGTTTCTGCGGTTTTGACACTCAAGCCCAAGGCCACGGCGACTTCCTTGCTGCTCTTCCCTTCCGCGATGAGCTGGACGATCTCGCGTTGCCGCGGCGTTAAGCGCTCCCTTCTGGACCGGCAATCCTCGGCTGGCTGCTCTTTCTTCAAATATCCTTCCAGAACGATTTGCGCGACTTTGGAGGTGAAGAACGTTTTGTTCCTGCGCAGAGCTTCAACCGCGGTCACGATGTCTCGCCCCGCATCAGATTTCAAAATGTAGCCTTTGGCCCCGGCGTCGAGCACTTCACGGATCAAAGGATCGGACTCGTGCATGGTAATAATCAGGACTTTTGTTCCGCGCGCTTCCTTCGCGATCTGCCGTGTGGCTTCGAGCCCATTCAGGTGCGGCATAGAAATGTCCAATACCGCTACGTCCGGTTTCAGTTCTATGGCCTTCGCTACGGCATCGCGGCCGTCCGCCGCTTCCGCTTCAACTTTCCAGCCAGGCTGTTTCTCCAGCAATGTCCGGAGACCGGTACGCACGAGTTCGTGGTCATCAGCCACGAGTAATCGCATTTCGTCCATCAAGCACCTCCAGTTGTGTGAGACGAGCGTGTCTTTCGCAGGTTTCAGATTCCTTCTAATGGCCTTGTCTCGGCGAATAATACTGTTATCGGGCCGAGAACGGAGGATTGAGTGATCGTCGCAAAGTCCGAATGGGCCGTTCGATATGCCAGGAGCAAAACTCGCGCCACTCAGGGGCACGTTTTGGGGGTTTCGCCAAGCTATATGGATTGAATGACTTACGACCCCGTGATGGGCGTACCCGCACAACCGTATCTCTTCGAGACCCGTGAACTTCTTACACGCATCAGTCGCGAATGTTTACAGCGTCTCCAGCACAGCACCTGCAGGATTTCTTAGAACCGCAGGCCGAAAAATACGGGAAACACCCGATTGCGCACTTCTCCAAACCTGTCATGTTCAGCTTTCCTGCAGGGCCGAGCGGTTCGCATCGGCCTGACATCTGGAAAGTACCCGCAGGCATTGGCGAAGTATCTTCCCGATGTCACCAGGATCCAACCCAAGGGAGTTGCTATGGAAGGAAACGCCGTAGTCCTCGTAGTATCCTCGTATCGCGAGCGTTGTCAGTCACTTGTTGGCGTGCTCAGTAACCTCGGAGTCGAAAGTTGCGCGACATCGAACCTGGCCGAAGCCTATGACGCGCTGTCCAGAAAACCCGTGTCCCTGGTCTTTTGTGACGATTGTTTAAAGGACGGGTCCTACCGCAGCCTTCTGCGCTCACTGCGCGCCCGGGCTCGCTGGCCGCGTGTTGTGGTTACCACACGCACGGGCGAATGGCCGGAATATCTCGAGGCGGTGGAGCTGGGGGCGTTCGATATGATCCAATTTCCCTATCGCCCTGCGGATGTCGAATCAAACGTCGTGCGCGCCATGAGCGCAGGCAGCCAGGCAGCCTAGGGACGGCTGCCCGAAACGACGGGCTTCGCGTAGCTAATACGCGGCTAACGGCCCTACGCGGCGCGGCGCAGTTCCACTCGACACCAGCCGCAATTCGTGCGTCTTTTCTCTTGCCGCCGCGAGGAACAGACCGCGTCCTCGCACGAGCGATAGAAACTTCCCCGCGACTCCTGTAAACTGAAGCCCGGCGCAGCCGCGGAGAGGTGCTGGAGTGGCCGAACAGGGCTGCCTGCTAAGCAGTTACACCCCAAAAGGGTGTCGGGGGTTCGAATCCCCCCCTCTCCGCCATATCTTCCATTCCCACGCCAATTGACACTTCATTTTGCGTCGAAGATATAAGCAAGCGCGCAGATTTACCGCAGGCGTTGCGGCGGTATCGCTCGTTTTTGGGCGCTTGCTGGCGGCTTAAAGCTACGCGGCGAATGCTAATTCGCGGATGGCGCGCATCAGACTGCGGGGATCGCCTTTGGAGATCACCCGGCTAGCGCCTGCTCTTAATCCTTCGCGCTCAAGGCGCGCGTCGGCGTGAAAGCTATACAGAATGATGGGCGGTTCGGGCGTGGTTTTCAGAATTTCCGACGTCGCGCTCAGGCCATCCAATCCCGGCATCACAATATCCAGGATGATCAAGTCGGGTTTGAGCCGCAGTGCCATCTCGACGGCTTGCTCGCCATCGACGGCCTGGCCACAAACGGTGCAGCCCAACTGACCGAGAACGCGCGCGAGTATCGTGCGGGTCAGTTCGTTGTCATCGGCAATAAGGATGTTCGGAATCGCCGTCGCTGCCTTTCTAGCCCCAAATGGTACCGTCACACTACACCTTGATGGTATCCACCCTCGTTATTTCTAAGGAATACAGCATTAAGTGTATTTTGGCCAGACTGAGCGGGCCGCGGTAATGGTGAAAAAGAGCGGCTAAAATTGAAAGCGGAGCCAAACTCCGATTGAAGTTGGCTCCGCAACGACGGCTTAATATCAGCAGCCCAAAAACAGATCCGTCGCGTCACTGCACGTCCGTGACTTTGCCCTTCACGAACGTCACCTTCAAATCGTTGTACTTGTAAATTTTCTTGTCGCCCAGGTCCGCAACCAGCACCAGTCCATTACTCGTATTGGCCTGCACCTGATCGATCGTTTGCCCGATAGCTATCGGCACCGCCGCAGGAGCTGGCGCGGCCGCCTGTTGATCGCCACCGGCAGCAGGCTGCGCGCCGCCTTGCGCCTGGCCCTGAGTCTGGTCGCCGCCCTGCTGCTGTGCATCGGAGCTGGTATCCTTGGTCAGGACCTGACTGACTACATCCGCAATCTGTCCGGCATCGGCGCTCTCGAGATAGCCTTTGGGGAACTGGAAGGCAAGCTGCGCTCGATCGGTGGTGGGAGGATTGGTATTGTTGCAGGAATCACATTCATACAGCGTGAAGATCACTTTTTCATCTTTCTGCTTAACTTCGATCTTCGTGATATAAACCTTCCACCCGGAGGGAAATTGCTTGGTATCTTTCTGCGTCAATCCGGCCTTGGGGTTTAACGGATTGAAACCAATGCCCACCCGCGAAGTAACTGAAGGCGGATGAATGTCGCCATCCTTATAGGTAGCAACCGGCGTGTTGGCCGCACTAGAAGCGACCCCGAGCACTCCTCCTTTCTGAAGCTTGAATACGTCTCCGGCTTCGGTGACTGACACTCCGGATGAATCTGTGCCCACTTTGGTGAGCTTGTACTGCGCCGTAATCTGATCAGCCAGGGAACTCGGCGCGCTGTCCTGTGCGGCAGTCAGCTGCGGAATAATTCCAGCCAGCGATAGAACTGCGATCATTCGAACCATATTTGCGATTCGCTTCGACATCGAGGACACCCTCCTGAAAATAATTCCTGGCACTTCACACAAACTCTAAACTCTTCGGGTCGGAACGGCGGAAACGCGTTCCGCCGTTCCCTTCCCGAGTCCGATTTAGTCGTCGCCTTGCGACCCGCCGGCCTGCTTCACGTCGTTCTCCGCAGCATTGGCATCCTGCTGTTGCTGCTGCAGATCAGCCGTCGCGGTCAAATCCGGAGCTGCCTGACCATCAGCATTCTTCGTTTGACCTGGCGCAGGTCCCGACGGGAGGCCGCCCTTGCCTTGATTGTCGGCCAACTTCTGCAGCCCCGCGTCAATCTTCTGCGCGAATTCATTATGCATATCCTGCAGGTCCTGCACACCCACGGCTACCTGGACTCCCGATGAACAATCGCCGCTCTGGCTGCTGGTAACCAGCACATTCACGTTTTGATTGGCGTCCGGATCGGTGCTGAGACGCGTGAGAACATCGCCAGTGCTCAACGAGCAGGAGGTGCCGTCGGGCAACGGCTCGCTTAGCGCCGTGGCTACGATAAACGTGCGCAGATTGGGATCCAGCGCCGGAGGAGGTTGATCGGCCGGAGCCGCAGGCGCGTTCGGTGCGGCAGCTGCCTTCTCCGCCGCGAGCTGCGCCTTCACTTCCTCGTCGATCGCCGCTTTCACTTCCGGCGTAATCCCGGTAGCAGTCTGCGGCGCCGCGCCAGCGTCTCCTCCGCCTTGGTCGTCCGGTGGCGGCGGATTTCCGCCGTTGGCATCAAGCTGCGCCTGATAAGCGGCCTGCAAGCTCTCCGCCAGCGCGTAGTCGGTCAGCCACAGCGAAGCATCCGCGTACGCTGCAAATGGAGTAAAAAAGCCGCCGTAGAATCCAAACCACGGAGCGCCCCCCCAACCCCACGCATAGGGCACCGGCTCAGCCCACGGATCGTAAGCCCAGCCATAAAATCCGGGCGCGTAGTAATACCCGGGCACGTAACCGTAATACACGCCGCCGCGATACGGATACCCGCGATAAACCGCCGCGTAGCTGCGTCCATTCACCACATAGGTTCGCCGCATGTAAGGCCGTCCGCCGCGATTAAAGGAATGTTCCACATAGCCGCGATGCGCGCCCGTGCTCACCAATCGGCTTCCGTCCTTGCGATTAGTAATCACCGACTTCGCGCCACGCGAGCCGTGATTAATCGTCATCGTGCCGGAATGATTCGGATTCTTCGGATCGGTGACTGACTTGCTGACCGAGGTCGGTTTCCCCCTAGAATTCAGACTCGCTTTCGTGCCATTCGCCGTGGTCATGCTCGTCGGCTTGCCGCTCTTGCCGATCGTCGTTGAGGATCCGTTGGCATTCGTCTTGGTGCTCGATCCATCGGGATTGTGCACCGTTCCGGCTGCCGGTTTGGCAGCGGGGGCGCCGGCAGGCCTACCAGTCGTAGCAGCCGGCTTCGTCCCAGGGGCGCCAGGTTTCGCACCCGGTGTCCCCGGCTTTGCGCCCGGAGTTCCAGGCCTTGCGCCCGGTGTACCTGGCCTAGCGCCCGGCGTGCCCGGCTTCGCACCCGGAGTTCCCGGTCTTGCCTGTGCGCCCGGCTTGGCCGCGGGAGCCGCAGCTTTCGGCGCGGCCTTTGGGGCCGGAGCGGATGGCTTGCTCGAGCCGCCCCCTCCCGAACCTTTCTTCTGCGCGGAGACAAGCGAAGGTATGAACGCAAAAACCAGAATCGCTACGATCACACGGAGAGCTTTCCGGTAAAACACGGCTGGGTTCATTGCTCCTCCTCAATCTTTCAAGTTCTCGAGTCCCATTTCTCTACCGACAAGAACGTTAGATCCTCGAAAATTCCATACGTGCAAACGAGCGACACCTCCTAGAAGTAATAGCTCGTTGTACTTCCGGGGTGCGATAGCTCGCATTTACGCCAACCTGTGGCAGGTGCGGGACCGGCATCGCCTGTAAGCCGGCGCTGACCTGCGCATCGTATGCGCTCTTCAAATACTCTGCAAGCACATAATCGGTCAGCCAAAAGCTGGCCGAAGCATAGACCGCGGACGGGTAAAAATAATTGCTGTATTCTGTATACCACCCTTCACCGCTCCAGCCCCATCTCCAGGCGATCGGCGCTGCCCAACTGTTCAATGCCCACGCGTAGAAGGCCGGAGCGTAATAGTGGGCCGGCACGTAACGATAAAAATACGCGCCGGCATAAGATGACCGGCTGAAAACTCGCGCGCGCATTTTGCCCAGCCCCACGTAGGTGCGAGCAACGAACTCGCGGCCCTCGCGCTCGAAGGGATACTCCACATATCCGCTTTCGCGTCCCGTGCTCACCATCCGCACGCCATTCTCTCCGTAGCTCTCCACGCGCCGCGCTCCGCCTGCTCCGCGACTAATCATCATGCCGCTCGCCGTACGAATCGATCTGATTTGCCCGTCGGAATTGAACCGCGCCTCCGTTCCGCTGGGCGTCCGCAAACTCGTAAGCAGACCCGCTCCCGATACCCGGTAGGACGATCCGTCCGGAGTTGTGTACGTGCTTCCACCTTTGCCGTCGGGAATTCGAGTCGCTTCGACAGGTGGTTTGAAGGGAGCCGGTATCACCGCGCGCGCATCTGGTCGAGTAATCGGCGCCGGCGGTTTTCGCGCGGGCAGTGCCGATTCGCGCGGCGGCTTCTGTTGCTGTGCCAGCACGGGAGGCTCGGTCCCGTTTTCTCGACGCTGATTCGGTGGTGTTGAATTCTCGCTTCCACGCGACCAGGCTCAGTCGGGCATATTCCTCCCGGATGGTTTTGGGCAATTCGACGCTGGCCCGATCGAATTTTCCATTCGCGGTGGATTTCGCCGGCAGGCTGTCACTGCGTCGAACTGCGGACGGCGGCGAGAAATCCATCGTTTCCTGCACTTCGTCCTCGGCATCGTCCGCTGCGACTTGCTGACTGTCCAACTCATCCGCAGCTCCTGGTTGTGGCTCTGCAACGCCGTCACGGTTCTGTACACGTCCGAGGGCAGGACCCGCCGGCAGTCCATTGTCGTGCGCGTTCTCGGCCAGGGTTTCAAGCCCGGAGTCGATCTGCACGCGCATGTCGTTGTGCATTTCTTCCAACTCTTGCGCCGAAATCATCACCCGCGCGCCGCTGCTGCAATCGCCGCTCTTGCTCGCCGTCACCTGCGCGGTCACGTTCTGTTCCGCGTCCGGATTCGTGCCAAGCCTTCTGACTACATCTCCAGGCGTCAGCGAACATGTCTGGCCCTCGGCGGTCTGCACGCTTTCCACATTCGACACCGCAAAGATCGTCCTTGCCGGACTCAGAGCCGAAGGAATCCCGCCGTCTCGTGGCCCGCGAGCTTCGCCAGGATGAGCTGAGGCATCCTTGTCCGCAGAGAGCTGCACACGAACGTCTTCCGCGATCTCCGTCTTCGTGTCTGGGCTGATCGCGCTCGCGGCCTTCGTCGTAGACTGACGAGCAGGCGGCAAATTCTCACTCGGTGCGCCTCGTAAATTGTTGTGTGAAGAATCCCGGTTGGGCACGTCCGCCGCCAGAGGCACGACGTCATCGGGCTGCACGGTACCCGCCTGCGCACCTCCGGAAGGTGACGCAGATTTGGAACCGGGCTTATTCGCGCCGGAGGACGCCGGATTCTGGGCTACTTGTGGAGACGGAGTTTGGGCCCCTGGGATGGGAGCTTCCGGAACGGCCTCAGGCGCCGCCGTTGGAGAAGGATTTAAGGCTACTTGCGTTGCCGATTTCGAATTCCATGGGTGATACACATACACCACGGCGACCGTGACCAGGATCGCGGCAACGCCCAACGCCCACGCGGCCTTCCAGGATTCACTCCAACCCCAGGCGCTCTTCGTTCGCGGCGCGGCGGGGCCTGCCGCGGCGGCGGCCCGGCGACGCTCCGCTTTCAGCATGCCTTCCATCCAATTCCCGAGCCGCTTCTCCGCCCCGGCCCACTCCTTAGCGTCAACCGCCACGTTCGGCCGGGCAAAATCCAATAACCGCTCATGCAGTTCGGCGCATTTGGAGCAATGCTTCAAATGCTCCTCGATCGCCGCGCGCGCCGTGCCGCTGGCGCGATTCTCCGCCAACGCGCACAGAGACTCCGCGTCGGGGCAATTTTCCCGCTTTTCCGGTCGTTGGCCCCGCAGCAGAGGCATCAGCCTCTCCAGAAAATTTTGTTCATTCCATTCGTTCATCTAAGCTGAGAGATCGTGCGCTCCATTTTCATCCACAACATGCGCCGCCCGTTCTGCAAATGCGATTTCACCGCTTCCACGCTCAATCCCGTTTTCGCGGCGGTTTCTTCATAGGAGTAGCCTTCCGCCTTCATTTCCAGGCAGCGTCTCTGCTCCGCGGGTAGCGCCGCCATTTCCACATGCAGCCTTTCGACCGCAAGGCTCATGTCCGACGTCTGATCGAGATTTCGAGGCGCCGGCAAAGCGTCAAGAAACGCTTCGTCGGGTGCGCATTCCGGCCGCCGTTTGCGCCAATGATCGATGCATACGTTGCGCGCGATCTGCATCAGCCAGCCGCCGAAATTTCCCGCCCGGAACCTGCGAATGTTCTGAAAGGCACGCAGGAATGTTTCCTGCGTGGCATCCTCGGCGGCGCTGCCTTCGCCAAAGAACGCGCGGCAAGAGCCGTAGATTCTGCGACGGTGCCGAACGAATAATTCGGCGAAGTGCCCCGTATCGCCCGTAGCTTGAAACCGCCGGACGACCTCATCATCGGGAATTTCGCCGTTAGCTGGGGCCGCTACTCTCATAACGTGCCAGCTCCCGGAATTCCACAAAGGTTTCGGAGCCGTGCCTGAGCAAAGGCCGTAAGTGCCAGTCGAGTAAGGGACTTATCGTCACTAGGGTTCGAGGGCTCCAGAAAATTGCCGCGATATTAACCGCATTCAGCACCAAATTCCACGCAAATATAGGGGGGAAGTACGGCTGTAACCCGGATTGATAACGCTATCTCAGACCAAACTTAGACCACGAAAAGTCACCGGCAAATGGCTCTGGCAAATGCAAACAGCGGCAAAATCCCCGTCGTGCAGAGTGATCAGTGATCGCACGCGCGACGCACACAAATCGCCGTAACTCCAACAAAACTAAAGAAACTCATCAATTTTGTCCGCACGAAAACAAGCACATTCTGTACTTGCGCACTCCACCCTTCGAGGATTCTGAATGGTAGAACACAGCCACAAACGGCAGTCTGAAGTAGAGGAAAGAGGGCCAGATGGACGAACGGGCACAAAATCGGTCTAATTGAATCGGCCGCGCTGACCCGCCGTTCGAGGCCGCCAGGAGCGTCGGGGCCCGCCAACCCCGAGACCGGCCTTCGCCAATTCTCTCTCGTAGCCAGTCCGCCTCCACGAAAAGAAGGCCACTACGGCTCCCAGCGACAAGAAAACTCCTGCGCCGAGCAATCTCAGCGTATCGCCCGGCAGCGGATTCGTCGAGACTTCATAAATCAATCACGAGTCCTAGAGAAGCATAGCGGGTTCCGCGGAAGGCCGGGTGCCCGAAGCTAAGAAGCCTCAACCTCCGCCATTTTCATCCACAGTGCCAGTACCTTTATGGCGCGAACTCGAATTGCTCGCCGTCCCAAGCAGGGCCGATAAACGCCCGAACCACTAAAATGAGCGCCCACAATTGAACTTAATGGTGGAGTTAACTGACCTCGGCAGGACTCGCCGCACACGTAGTTTTTGGGGATCCATCGACTCGAACGAAAACGAGGCACTGACAGCCAGTCGAGATTTCACCACGCAGAAGCCTTGAAATCTCCACGAAGTACCAGAACTCTCCGATCAGGTCGCATGTGTCGATAACCATCGATTTGGGGTCGCTCGCGATTCCTCCCTCAACACTCGAAACGCATGCATCATCCCGATGAGCGTCTGACCAAAATCACGGTTTCGAATTCGCAAACACCTCGCAGGCGACTCCGGCTTGCTGCTTGGGATTAGAAGCAGGCCCCGTATTTATACGGTTGCCTTAATCTTCGCCAATAGCTTAAACGCGTACAGTCGGCGGGCTTTTTCCCCAAGCTCACCCATGCCGACATTTAAAAAATCGGAGGAAAATTGATGAGTAACTTGCGCACGCAGCTTGTGCTTTTGCTTCTGGTGTTTGGTCTGAGTACGTGTTCTATTTCGCGCAATTCCACGAACAGTCTGCAGATCCCCGGCGTTCGAGGATCGTCAAATACCACGGCCCTCGCCGACGGAACTGATCCCGCACCACCACCGATGCCGCTGCCTCATCGCGGGCTTACCCTGACCGCCGACGGCACCGATCCCGCACCACCCCCGATGCCGCTGCCGCACCGCGGGCTTGCGCTGACGGCCGATGGCACCGATCCTGCGCCACCCCCGATGCCGCTGCCCCACCGCGGGATTACACTGACAGCCGATGGCACCGATCCCGCACCACCCCCGATGCCACTGCCTCACCGCGGGCTTGCGCTGACAGCTGACGGCACCGATCCAGCGCCACCCCCGATGCCGCTGCCTCACCACGGGATTGCACTGACAGCCGATGGCACCGATCCTGCACCACCGCCAATGCCGCTGCCTCATTGGATGCTGGTAGGATCGCTAGCCTAAGTAACAACCCACGCGGCGCGCATGGCTGCGACACCGGTTGGAATCGCTGGGAATCTCGGGTTGTAACCGGAACGGAACACGAAGCAAGGGGGAAGGACAGCGCACATCCTTCCCTCTCTCTATGCTAGTATCCCCGCGCGAAACCTCAACCTCGAGTCGAATTGATTGCTCGATCGCGCCCTCTGGATTAGCGGCATCGTGCTCGAACTCGTGCTGCTCGTGCGCAGCATCCAGGCGAAGCTTTTCACGAAATTCCCGATTTTTTACCTCTACATCCTGTTCGTACTCCTTCAGTCACTCGCGCGATTTTCAGTTTATCAGTGGCACCGGGCGTGGTATCTGGAAGTGTATTGGTACTCGGAGTTTGTCTCCGTCCTCGTCGGCTGCGGAATCCTGTTCGAGATTTACTGGAAAGGCCTTTCGCCCTACCCCGGCACAGCCCGATTGGCGCGTAACGTGCTCGCTCTGGTCTTCGTTTTCGCCGCTGCCAAGGCCGCCGTCGGAGCCATGCGCGGCAGGCTTTGGTGGCCGGCACAGACTACCGCCGAGCTGGAGCGCAATCTCCGGACTGTACAGGCTTTCGCCATTCTGGCTCTAGTAATTTTACTACTTGCTTATTCCATCCCACTTGGGAGAAACTTACGGGGAGTAGTTTTGGGGTATGGCCTATTCGTGGCAAGTCGGTTGATCAGTTTGGCGGCGTTAGCCTATCTGGGCCAGGCTGCCGAACGGCTATGGTGGAATTCGCAGCAAGTTTTCTACTTTCTTGTGCTTTGTATTTGGACCGTGTCACTATGGTCCCCATCGCCGCAACCTTTGGGAGCAGGTCCGGACGCTGGGCCGAAGTACCAGGCAGTCGAACAGACCACCCGAGAACGCCTGAGTCGCACGCGTATATTTCTCGGTAAGAAGAAGGATCGCTGAGCATGAATGAGGTGGCGGTTATCGTCATTCTTGCGCTTCTGGCCCTGGGGATGCTCTTTGGGCTCATCCTGCTGTGGCGCCGACCTGCGGGAACGATCGGTGAATTGGATGATCGCGACCAAAGCCCTCTCTTGGAAGCAGATGTATCGGCTGAATGTCCGCCGGAGGCCATCGAACATATTTTCGGATCCGGCGATCTCCGCTACATACGTTCAAAGACCCCCGATCGCGTGCGCCGCGCCTTCGAGCGAGATCGCCGCCAGATCGCGCTTCATTGGGTTCGCAGCGCCTCGGCCGAGACGCAACGCGTCATGTCCCGACACTTCAAGGCCGTCCGCAGCAGTCCTGATCTGAGCCTATCCCTAGAAGCCAAGCTGGTCGCGGAATTCCTGCTTCACCAATCCGGCTGTCTCATGCTGGCCGGTGTGATTCGCTTGGCAGGCCCCGACGGATTGACGGGGGTGGCTGGCGCCATCAGCAACCTGCGGCATCAAGTGGGCATCGTTATTGATAGGGCTTCCAGCCCCGCGGACGGCGATTTCCGGAAAGGCTCCGATCTGCGAATTCATAGCTAAGGACCGCACCAGCCGAAACGCCCATGCTCTCCGAGTTCCGAACCCGCACTGTGGATGAGGCCTACGCGGACTTGCAGCGCCGCACGCTCTCCAAGATTCCCGGGAACTTCGCCCGCCTCATTTATCTCGCCTCTACGCGCGACTACAATTCCGCGCGCTACTACCATTCCGGCTTGGCCGAACAGTTCTCCGCTCAAGTGGCTGAAAGAGCGCTGGAACAGGCGCACCGCGAAGTTTTTCGCAAGCTATCTACCGCTGCCCTGGCGGTCCTCGCAGAAGAGCTCGAACTCTATATGCGCTCCACACGGGAAAATCCTGCGGATTTCTTCAAAGCCTGGCAGGCGGTCGAACCCTTCCGCGTGGTGGTGCCCGTTGGCACTCATCCCACGAGCGCGGCCCTATTCATCTCCAACGTCAGGTTCGCTTTGGCAGTGCTGCGATCGAATCTGTAGTTCCGGCAGGATCATTCAAGCGCATGGCCACGGCGGTCACTCGCCCCACGATCTCGGCTTCCGCACCGTAGATGAAGCGCCGAATTCTGCAGTGCGACAGCGGATGCGGCATCAATAGCAATTCCCGGTCTTGAATCTCACACCAAGAACACGCATAACCGTCGCGCAATTCGACAAAGTAAATCGGCCGGTCATATTCGGTCCGCCACGGCACGGCCTGAAACTTGCGGAGTTCAGTGTCGATCTGCACAAAGGAGCCGGGGCGCAACAGGGGATACATCGTTAAATCCTGCAAGCCGATGTAGCCGTATTTCCCGTGGCGGACATCGAGCCGTTGAATCAGTGCAATCGGCACATCACCCCACGTCTCGACCATCCGCGACAACAGATTCGTATTGTCCACATTGAATCCGCGGTCGAACTGAATGGGAAATGATACCGTCTTCTCAGGATCGGGATCCTCGACAGTAACCAGGTGCGTATTCGGCAGCCGTGAAGCCAGCTGGCGATTCGGCAATTTCTGCAAATCCACTCCAAACAGCGCCAGTAACTCCGTAAATTTAAAGCAGTAGATGCTGCTCAGGCTATAGAGTTTGAATATGCTCGGAACCGAACTGGAATTCTCAAGTTGCGAGAGCCACGGATTGGATATGGCGAATTCGGGGTTTCCCTCAATTTCGGCGATTTTCTGGCTTTCCTCGGCAACATCGCGCACCGTAATACCGAGGCGCAGCCGGATATCCCGAAGTTGTTCTCCTGGCCTTCGTTGGGTGGGCACCATGGCCTCTGATGGTATCCTGACACGCAATGCATCGCAAATGGCACACGGACATATATTGTCACAACGTCTTCCGTAACCAGGAAGCCGAAAATCCCATCTGATTCATAACCGGACAGTACATGAGCAGCGCTGGCGATCCCCGCAGACCGAGCCCTACACTTACCAAAAAGATCTGGCTTTACTTCTTACCTGTCTTTGCGCTGTTGCTCGTGTACGTCGGTTGGATGATGCTCGCACGCTGGCAGGAGAACAAGCAAGCGGAGGAGCGCGCCACGGAACAGGCCCGGGAAAAAGAGCGATTGGACGCGCAACGCACCGTGGAGACTCTGGGCGGAGACAAGTTCGATATCCTGGCCTTCTATGTCAATCCGGGACTGATTCGCCGGGGAGACTCAGCCCAGCTCTGCTACGGCGTTTCCAACGCCAAAAGCGTCTCACTCGACCCGCCAGTGGCAGAAGTCTGGCCGTCGGCCAGCCGCTGCCTGGATGTCTCACCCAAGAAGACGACGAAGTACACGCTCACCGCCATAGACGCCCAAGGCAACGAGAAGAGCCTCTCCCTGGAGCTGACAGTTCACTAAATTGATGAAACACCGAGGCTTCGTGAGTCTGACCGATAACTGGTCGAGCGAGCGCCGGTCTTCCGTAGGGCCTGCGCTTGAGCCAGGCCAGGCACAGCGCAAATTCAAGTAGAGCTTAGCTAGCGGCACAACGCGACATTAGAGAGAGGATTGCGCGCCGCTCTGCCTGTTTTTCGGCAGGGACATACGACTGCCATCGGCCACGATCGCCGAAAATAGATTTTCTTAGTGAGCGGTAAGATTCGTGGGAGCAGCAGGGCTCTCGTTTAACTCGTGGTAGATGAAATATCCACCGATGATTGCGCCGGCCGCCACCGCCGAATAAATCATAATAAGAAGCAGCTTCTTGCGGTTGCGCACCGCAGGAATCGTGCCTGAGCCCTGGTTGCCCTTGACCTGCACCGGCGGTTGCTGCGTCTGATCCTGCGCGTCCACGATCTGCACGCGATAGGACTGGCCGTCGTCAACGGTGTGCGAATCGCCGTCAATCGAAATCTCGAAAGGGCCACGGAAGCTGGTAACCACTAATTCATTCGCACCCACGATGGACACGCGCCCATGCACTGCCTCGCCCGAATGGGAACGCACGGTCGCGCCCAGTGCCGTCAACTCGACCACGTCGGAAGTCCCCGAAGCAAATCCCGCGGTACCGTGAGTCAATTCGGCGTGAATTCCGGTGGGAGATTCCTGCAGTCGCGAACCGCTGGCGGACATTAGATAGAGCTGCGCGGTTCCGGCCCGCAGACGGATCGATCCGGTCGAGCCGGTGTCGATCGTATCGCCGGGATAAACGGTAGCTCCGACAGCTGCCTCGGCGTTATCCAGCCGCGCATACTGCGACTGGGTCACGGTCCCAAGGGGTTTCTCGGTTGCGCCGGCGACCGGCAGGTCCACCAGCGTCCCAATCAACATAGCAATCAGGCATGCGCGAAGTGCAAAGCGCACTGTCCACCTCCGGGAGGGCCAGAAGTAATTTAAGCCTGAGGCTGTAACGTGTCAATCACTGTCTTAGGCCCAGTTACCCTGTATTAAGGGACAGGATCTGAGTAGCGCCGGCCTCCGTGCCGGCATCCGACGACCTCCGAACGCAGCCATCTCACTAACTCAAGCGCGGACCCGCAAACCAATTCACCTGGCACGGTCATGCCGGAAGCGACGCGCCCAATGGCTCAATGTCGCGCCGCAGCCGCCTGCTTCAACGAAGCCTCGCGGATGGCCTTGAATTCCGCATTGGCCTTCCACTCCGGAATTTTCTTCTCATTTGCAACGCGATAGCCGACCAGGAAGAAAAGCTGGCAGTCCTCCACGGCCCCGCTCAAATCCCAATCCGGCTTAATGACGTCGCTGGGTTTGTGATAGTTCTCGGCCGTATATTTCTTGCGCATTTCGAGACCCCAGCCCGCAGGCTTGCCGACGAAATCGACGCCCGCATCGGGATCGAATGCCGGGACGCCGACCTTGGCAAAACTGAAATGATCGGAGCGATAAAAGTATCCCTTCTCCGGCTCGGGATCGGGATCCACGCGGCGCCCCTGCTCGCGCGCCACGGCCGCTACCACATCATCGAGCGTGGATTTACCGTTGCCGATCACGGTGATGTCGCGCGTGCGTCCCCACACGTTGATCCCGTCCATATTGATATCCGCGACGGTATCCGCGATGGGATACAACGGATGCTCGGCGTAATAGCGCGAGCCCAGCAATCCCTGTTCTTCCGCCGTCACGGAAAGAAACAAAATCGTCCGCTTCGGCGCCACATCTAGCTCATGATACGCGCGCGCAATTTCCAGCAGCGCCGCCGAACCCGAAGCATTATCGAGCGCCCCGTGATAAATCCGCTCGCCATTGATTTCCGGCCCGATGCCAAAGTGATCCCAGTGCGCCGTATAGACCACGAATTGATTTTTCAGCTTGGCGTCGCTGCCGGTGCGCTTCGCAATCACGTTATGCGACTGAATCGTTCGCAAAGTATTATGAATTTCGATGCTCGCTTTCATCCCCAGCGGCACAGGATGAAAATCCGCGCTCACCGCCTTCTGTTTCAGCGCCTCGAAATCGAGCCCTGCCGCGTGGAAAAGCGCTTGCGCCTCTTCGTGCGTGATCCAGCCTTCCACCGCGACGCGATTCATGTTCTTGTTCGCCGACGCCAGATCGAATTGCTCGCCGCTCCAGCTATTGCGCACCACTTCCCAGGGATATCCGGCCCGATCGGTTTCGTGCACGATGATGCAGCCCGCCGCGCCTAGTTCCGCCGCCTTCTCGAATTTGTACGTCCAGCGGCCGTAATAAGTCATGGCTTTGCCGCCAAACATTCTTTCATCCGGCACCGGCGGATCGTTGATCAGCACCACGATCACTTTGCCGTGCACGTCCACGCCCTTGAAATCGTCCCATTTGTATTCCGGCGCCTGCACCCCGTATCCCACGAAAACCATATCCGCATCGAGCTGCACGGAGTCCACCATGCGCTTCGTCCAGGCCACAAAATCGTCGCGAAACACCGGCTTCAACGTGGCGTCGTGTCCAGTGAAGGTAAGTAGCATCCGAGGATCGGGGCGGATTCCCACCAGCGGCACTTCCTGCAAATAGCTCCCATTCGGATTACCCGGCTCGAGCCCTGCGGCGCGGAACTGCTTCTCCATATAAGCGATGCTCAGCTCTTCGCCCTTGGTTCCCGGCCCGCGGCCCTCAAATTCATCCGAAGAAAGCGTGCGAATATGCGCCAGAATCCGCTCAGCGGAAAACGATTTCACGCCCGCATCGGGCGGACTCTGCACCAACGTAGCCGCCAGCGAGGCCATTCCGATCGCCATGAGCAGCACCGCGCCGGCAATAAATTTCCGTGCCCGCAGGAATCGCACAGATCATTCTCGTTCCTCCAAAGATGAGTCGGCTCTGATGAGATCCTGCCGCGTCGCGTCCCCAACTTCGTAATTCTGAGGAGCACGCAGCGGGCTGAACAACTCAGACCATCCGGGCCTCGTATCAATGCGGCTTGAATGTCTTCCCGGTCTCCAGCAGCGTCTTCAGGCGGGAAAGAATCCGTGGCCAACCATCGGCGCAGGCGGCGTAAGTGGAGTCATCCTCGGCCCACTCATCATGCGTCACCGTTACTTTCGTGGCTTCGGTTTCAGGCAGCAATTCGATCGTTGCGCGCGACGCCTTATCATTTTGGCCCATCGCAAAGGTGTACTGAAAAAGTTTTGGCGGTTCATACCGCAGGACTTTCCCTTGCACGTACGCCATCGGCTTGCCATCGGGTCCCGGGCCCACCCATGCGAGCGAGCCGCCCGGCTTAAGGTCTGCCTGGAACTCAGCACCCCCGAAGATGATGCGGTTCGACTCCTGCGAAACGAAGCCTTCCCACACCTTTTCCGGCGTGGCGGCAATGTAGAAGACATATTTCAGTGGCGGTTGTTGGCCCATGTTCGCTGTGATTCTCCGGCGCCATCTTATATCTGCAGGTAAAAACCCAACAAGGCTTTAATGCCACCGGATACGCTCGAATGCTCGATTAGCGTTCGATTAGCGTTTTCAGCAGGCACTCGCAAGGAATAAGGTGCGGAATCGATTTCTCGAAGCAAAGGGAATTCCGAACGGCGGGAAAAAAGGAGAGAGGCGCTCGGTAAGCTCACGAGCGCCTCCTCAACTACTTCAACGTAAACCGTACCTCACTGGATCACCTCCTTCTCGGCCAACAGGCCGATGGCGACAAGAATGTCGCGTGAATCAAGTATAACGCGAGATCGCAGAGAAGTCAGAACAAGCCTCAGCGAGTGGATTCCGGCACGGGCCTCGATCCCGAGTCGCCAGTCTAGAACGCAGCACTCTATGCCGCCGCACACAAGATCATCCATCAGCGGCAATCCAGCCCACGCTATTATTCTAAATTGTGACTGCAACGCCGGACACACTCGCGGAGACGCCGCGCCGGAAGGGCCGCCTCCCATCCTTTATTCGCTGGCTTCTCATCGGCGTGGTGCTTCTTTGGTCGCTCGCCGCGCTGCTCCTGGTGGCCGCCCGGTGGATCGATCCACCGACAACTGCAGTGCACATGCAGCGCCGCTTACAGGCCTGGATTCATCACAAGGCATATCGCGAACGCTACATTTTCATTCCGCTCAGCCAAATCTCGCCCGATCTCCAGCACGCGGTAATCGCCGCGGAAGATGCGCGCTTCTACCAGCACCATGGATTCGATTGGCACGAAGTCGAAATCGCTGCGGAAGACGATTTGGAAGGCGATCGCACTCGCGGAGCTTCCACCATTACGCAGCAGCTCGTAAAAAACCTATTCTTCGGAACGGGCCGCTCTATTCTCCGCAAAGGCGCGGAGGCCGCGCTGGTGCCGGTGGCCGAACTCGTCCTCGGCAAACGGCGCATTCTGGAGATCTACCTGAACGTGGTCGAATGGGGCCCTGGCATTTATGGTGCAGACTCGGCTTGCCGCTACTACGACGAAACTGCAGCTCGGAATATCGACCGGCAACAGGCGGCGCGGCTCGCGGCAATTCTGCCCGCGCCCCTGACGCGACGCCCCGAGCGCATGAATAAATACAGCGCGATTATCCTCAAGCGCATGGACCAAATGGGTTGGTAATTGCTACATTCCCTTGTCTTATAAAAAACCTTACAGCAATATCCTCCGCCGCAGTCGGTTTTCTCCCCGTAGGGGCGCCGGCTTGCTGCGCCCGCCCGCGTGAAACCTGCGAAAACGCGGCCACTCTGCCTCGGTGCCCGCCGATCTCGCGTTTCTTAGGCATCTCCTCGTTCGTCGAAAAAGAACCATGTCAACAAAGCCAGATAATTTCGTATCCTGACCGCGCAACCTGACGCAAATTGCGCTCATTTGCCGCGCAAAGGAATTGAATATGGGAGTCTGGGGCACAGGCATACTTTCTGATGACACGGTTCGCGACATCTATGACAGCTACATCGACCGGTTTAATCGCGGCGATACCGCAGAAAATATTCGGCTGCAACTCCTGAAAAGCTACGCAAGCAGCCTCAAAGATACCGATGAGGGCCCGCTCGTCTGGCTTGCAATCGCGAAAGCACAGTGGGACTGCGGCCAGCTTGAGGCAGAGGTAGTCGCAAAAGTTCAAGAGGTTGTCCGCGATGGCCTCGGGCTGGCTCGCTGGGCGGAACAGGGGCAGCGGCTGCTTGAACGACGCAAAGCGGCGTTGCAGCAGTTTCTGGCCAAGTTGCAATCTGTCAACTCCCGTCCGCGCAAACCTCGCAAAGCCATTAAACGAAAGCCGCTCTTCAAGCCGGGAGATTGCCTCGCGGCTCGCATAGCGGATGATCTCTGGGGTGCAGTCCTGGTTCTGCGGCACGAAGCGGAATCCGACGATCCCTACACGGAAACTTACGGCACAAACCTCGTCGCGGCACTGAAATATCGAGGCAGCAATCCTCCGTCCCTGGATGAATTTGAAAAGCGCGAGTGGCTGCTGCTAAATCACCATAAGTGGCGCAACGAAATGGTCGTCTATTTCGTTTCCGCGCTTCGCTCCCGAGACGTAAAAGACCGGCTGGTAATCATTGGCAACATCCCGCTGCGCGAATCTGACCCGCAACCTAAGCAGTGCAAAAGCTACAGCCTTTGGTCAAACGTATTAGCATCAATTGAGCGCCAAGATCGCTGGGACCGCGGCATTCGCGACTGAAAGTTACAGCCCGTCGTCTCACCGGAGATTGGTGACTCGCTGTGCCGACTCCATTGGATGTCTCATCGCCTTATCGAAAACTGACCCACTACCGGCCGTGAACATGCCAGGCTATTGCGGCGCGCGCCTCTTGCGCTAAACTTCAGCACTCACGCAGGAGTCAGCTCACGATGCCCGCGGACGAAACAGGCCCCAAACACATCGATCCTGGCGACGCCTTCACCGAAGGGCCGACCGCGCCGCTTGCCGGCGAAACGCCGCGCAGCGCTCCGCGCAAAATTGAGCTCGGCGAATCGGTCACCGGCGCCGTCATCGGCCCGTATCAGCTGCTGGAAATGATTGGCGAAGGCGGCATGGGCGAAGTCTGGCTTGCCGAGCAAAAATTCCCCGTGCGCCGCCGCGTCGCGCTGAAACTAATTAAAGCCGGGATGGATACGCGCGAAGTGGTCTCGCGCTTCGAATCCGAGCGCCAGGCCCTCGCTCTCATGGATCATCCGGCCATCGCCAAGGTTTTTGACGCCGGCTCCACGCCGCAAGGCCGCCCGTTTTTCGTGATGGAGTATGTCACCGGCGTGCCCATCACCACTTACTGCGACAAGCACAAACTCACCACGCAACAGCGCCTGGAATTATTCGTTCGCGTCTGCGAAGGCGTGCAGCACGCCCACCAGAAAGCCATCCTGCATCGCGATCTGAAGCCTTCGAACATTCTGGTCAGCGAAGTGGACGGCAAGCCCGTCCCGCAAATCATCGATTTCGGCGTGGCCAAAGCCACCGCGCAGCGCCTCACGCCCGACACGCTCTACACCCAGTTAGGCACCATCGTCGGCACGCCCGCCTACATGAGCCCGGAGCAAGCCGATTCCGCCGGCGTGGACGTGGACACCCGCACCGACGTCTATTCCCTCGGCGTCGTTCTCTATCAGCTGCTAGTCGGCACGTTGCCCATCGATTTCGCGCAAACCCCTCCCGATCAATTCCGCCACCGCTTGCGCGAAGAAGATGTGCAGCGCCCCAGCACCAAGATTCGCACCCTCGGCGAGCAAACCACGGCCACGGCGCTCAATCGCGGCGCCGATCCGCCCACGCTGATTCGCCAGGTGCGCGGCGATCTCGACGCCATCACCCTCAAATGCCTGGAAAAAGATCGCGCCCGCCGCTACGCCACGCCCGCTGATCTGGCCGCCGACATCGGCCGCTATCTGCGCCACGAACCGGTCCTCGCGCGCCCGGCCAGTGTCCGCTACCGCGCCCGCAAATACATTCGCCGCCATCGCCTTGTCGTAGCGGTGGCCGCAGGCGCCGTCGTTCTGCTCGCCTCCGGCGCCATCGCGCAAACCCTCGAGCTCCGCCGCATCCGGCGCGAGCGCGATCGCGCCGACCGCGTCACCCAATTCATGACCGGCATGTTCAAAGTCTCCAATCCCAGCGAAGCCCGCGGCAACGACATCCGCGCCCGCGAAATTCTCGACAAAGCCTCCAAAGACATCGACACCGGCCTGGCAAGCGATCCCGAGCTGCAAGCGCAGATGATGCACACCATGGGCGTCGTTTACGACAGCCTGGGTCTTCTTTCCAAAGCCGAGGCGTTGTTCAGCCGCGCCGTGGACATCCGCAAGCAAACTCTGGGACTGAGGAACCGCGACACGCTCTCCTCGATGTCCAAGCTCGCCGATGTCCTCATGGAAGAAAGCCACTATCCCGAAGCCGAAAAGCTCGGCCGCGAAACGCTCGAGCTGCGCCGCCGTGCTCTCGGTCCGAAAGACCGCGATACACTCGATTCCGCCACAGAGCTCGCGTCGATCCTGGACGATGAAAGCCGTTTTCCCGAAGCTGAAAAGATTAATCGCGAGGTGCTGGACACGGCCAGCCGCGAGTTCGGCGCTCAGGATGAAGAAGCACGCATCGCCCGCCAGCACCTCGCTATTGACCTCGCCTATGAAGGAAAATTCTCGGATGCTGAGAAAATTTTCCGCGAAATCTACGAGCGCGAACGCGCTCGCTTGGGCGACGACAATCCCGCGACGCTCAACGCGCAGGGCAATCTTGGCGCGATCCTGGAGCAGTTGGAGCGTTACCCCGAAGCAGAAAAAGTCTATCGCGACAATCTCGCCGCCAAGACGCGCATCATGGGCCCCGAGCATCCATATACCTTGATGACTGCGGGAAATCTGGCCCAGGTTTTGACGCGCGAGAAGAAATACCCGGAGGCGGAAAAACTCCTGCGCGATACCTACGCCACCAAACTCAAAACGCTTGGCCCCGATCATCGCTCCACTGTCGTCACTGCGGGAAACCTCTCCGAGCTTCTGCAACTCGAAGGGCAGTACCCCGAAGCGGAGAAAATCAACCGGCAGACGCTGGAGATAGAACGCCGCACGCTCGGCCCGGATCACACCGATACGCTGCAAACCATGAATAATCTGCAAGCGATTTTGCGAAGCGAGAAACGCTACGCGGAAGCAGAGCAGATTGGCCGCGACGCCTTCGAGCGCCGCCGCCGCAACCTCGGCGACGACCATCCTTACACCGGCGATTCGGCCTACGAACTGGCGGTCACCCTGGCACTCGAAGGCAAGCGCGACGACGCTTTCTCGTCTCTGCAGTTTGCCTTCGACCACCAGCTCAGCGACGAAACTCGCCAGGGTTTCGCAAACGACGACACCTTCAAGTCGCTGCGCAGCGACCCACGCTTCGCCGCGCTAGTAGCCAAATCGAAGCAACCCCCGCCACCAGCCGCGGCCACAAAATCAAACTGACCTGCCGCCGGAAACTCGCCGCCAAACGCGTTCGCCCGCCGCTAATTCGAGCCGTCGGTTCTGCCGTAGGGGAGGGGCTTGCTCCTCCCGCCGCCAATTCGACTCCGCTGTTATGCCGTAGAGAAGGGATCAATCGCTATGCGATTGCAAAGCAATCGACCTACCCGCGTTATTTCGAGCAGCCGCGGCTGATCGAAGTCAGCGCGTTGCTCGCGGCCTTCAGCGTGCAATCGTAGATAAATCCGTTCGAATTCACCGTCGTATAAGTCTGATCGCTTGCCTGCCCCACATTGCCGGTAAAATTCCCCGAAGAATCAAACGTCAACGTATCCGCCGAGTCCACGTGGTTGGAAGTAGACCCGATGAATCCCGGCGAAAACGTGCTCGTCTCAAACGTCTGATGCACGGTTTCCGCCTGATCCTCCGAGCCATCCGAATTCACATTCACGCCGATATTAAACACCAGCGGATAATTAAACTGCTGCACGCTAGCCAGCACAATCGGCCCCACGCGCGTCACCGTAGTCGAATTCACCTTAGTGCTCTGCGTAATATCCTGGGTGAACTGCGTATTGCTGAGCACAAACTGCTGCGAATTCGAGAAGTTCACACTCTGAAACACCTGCGTCGCAACGCGCCCATGCGAAGTATTCACAAATCCTCCCACCACAAACTCGCGCTGCGAGCTAACCGCAACCGTCCCGCTAATGCTGCCGTCCGAATTCGTAGTCAAGTTTTCGGTCACATCCGGATTCGGCCCCGCCCCAATTGTGTTCTCCGTAACTTCGCCGGTCACCTGCGTAGCCCCATGATCGAGATAAACCAGCAAAGTACCGGTCGCCAGAAAATAGCTGTCGGCGTTGAACACGCTGACCGCCACCGTATGCGGCTGCCCGTTGCTAAGCACTCCGGCAAACGGCGTCAAGTCCACGCGATAAGGCACAAAATCCAGCGTTTGCACGCCGGGCAAAGGAAACCACAAGAACGGATCGACGCCGCCGGTAAAAACCCACGGATAAACCGGCGCAACTCCCGCAGGCGTACCATCCACGCTGATCTCCGCCTCGCGAAACGCCGTATTCCCGCAGCTCTCCAGTTCGCTCGCAACATCATTCGGCACGCAGGTGTACCAAAATTCATCATCCGACTGGTTCTGCGTAATCAAATCGAGATAAGCCCGCTCGACATTCGTAGGCAAAGTAAATGTCCCAGTCAGTTGGTCGGTTCCGGTATTCAGCGCAGCCGCTCCGCCCTCCGCATCGGGCATCGGGTAAACCGCGTCGGCAGTCAACGGCGCGCGCTGCCCCTCCGGCACCGGATAAAACGAAACCGTAGCCGTCCCGAAGAGAATTCCCGTGTACGTCGAATTCACAATATTGTACAGGTCCACTTCGCCCGTCTGCGGCGCGGTAAAAAGCGAAGCATAATCGGTCAAATCGCGCTCCACGTGCCAAGAAGGCCCAAACGTCGGCGCAGGCTCGGCCGTCGTGCCGTAGTAAATATTCACGTGCCCCAGATAAATCGATCCCGTGCGGTCGTACTGAATGCCCTCGGTCACATTGATATTCGCCTCGAACACAATCTTCGCCCACGGCCCGGGGCAATTCGCTGGCGGCGTATAGCTGAACGTCTGCGCGCTGTAGTTCGCAAACTCGTAGTCCGCGAAGAGCGTCACCACGCAAGGCGTAGTCCGCGGATGCGGCACAGCCGGGTCCGCAGTGACAGTATTTTGCGATCCAATCTGCGGCGGAATAGCAGGAGTCTGCGCCAACGAAACCCCCGCAGTAAGAACCAAGCCCGCAACAACAGCCGCAGCAATCTTGATAAAAGCAATCCAGGCATATTTCGACACAGGTACACTCCTTGTCAGCATTCTGAAAGCTCCAGCGGGGCGGCCGGGAGTATACAACAAAACCCAAAAAACGCGCGCTGTGCCTAGCGCATTCTCTCCACGGTGTCATCCTGAACGAAGTGAAGGATCTGCATGTCGCCCCTCCCCATCGTCGTCACTCCGACGTAGGAGGAATCCGCTCTTCGCCTCGTCCCGCTCCCATCCCTTCACTGCCAATCTGACGCAGGAAGGATCTGCAGTTCGGCCCAGCCGCTCAGCCCGCTCCAATGCCATCGTCGTCTTTCAAATCTGAAATCCAAATCGGCCCCGTTGAAATCCTAGGCACGCGTCGGCATTTCGGCCGTAGGGGAGGGGCTTGCTCCTCCCGCCAGCGTAAAAACGGCCACAGCTCTCCCCACGAGCCTCTGCGTAAATTGATTGTCTTCGCGCCGTAATCCCGCAGCACCCACGATGTCAACAGAGCCTTTGCCTTTTCGTTGTCATCCCGACGCACGAAGGATCTGCATTTCGACCCAGCCGTTCGGCCCCGCCTCAATGCCGTTGCCGTCTTTCAAATTTGAAATTTCAAATTTGAAATGGCTTCCTCTCTCTTTGCTCTCCGGTTCCAACCTCCGCGACCTCGACTGTAACTGTAGGGGCGTCGCTTGCTGCGCCCGGCTCCCGAATTTAAAACCAGCCACAAACGCAACCAAATCCCGTGTCTTCGAATCCCACATTGCCGAATCGCTATATTTTAGGATTGATTACGAGTACAATGACACGATTAGAGCAATCGGCCACTAAGGAGGTTCCAGTGGCACTCCTCAAGCTCCTCCCCCGGCAAAACAAATCCCTCCGGCACTCTCTAATCCTGATCCTGCTAATCAGCTGCTTTCCCCACCAAGCCCACGCTCAAAACCCAAACGCCTGCAATCCGTCGCCAGCAGTAAAAGCCGCCCTGGACGCCCTGCCACAGCAAAACGTCGGCGAAACCAACTGGGATTATCATGAACGTGATCTCGCCGCACTCCACGATTTGCTCCGCCAGTTTCCCGACGATGTCTTCGTGCAGGAGCGCTACATCAATTCGATGTACAACCGCACCGACAAACCCAAAGTCATCGAGGAATACAAAGCCAAGCTCGCCGCCAATCCACAAAGTGTTCAGGTGAATTACCTCTACGCGGAGACTTTAGAGGGCCGCGATTCGCTACAAGCAGCCCAGCTCCTCGAGAACGCTCTTAAACTCGATCCCAATTTCCCGTGGCCGCACTATTCGCTCGCCGGGATTTACATTTCGCCGATGTTTAAAGAGAAGGCCAAAGGCATCACGCATCTGAAGGCCTTCCTCGATGTCTGCCCTGGCGTTTTTATGGCCTATTACAATTTCGCCTCGATCGACGACAAGGAACTCATTCATGCGCGGGCCGCTCAATTGCGTGGCATTCTCGAGAAGCGGGACGATCCCGATGCCATTGGCGCTTACCCCGAGCTTTGGTCGCTCGAATTCAAGGCCGTTCCGCCGTCCGGGTTCGACGCCTTGCGCAAGCAGACCGCAGCGGACGCAGTGCGAATTCGCGCGCTCAACCTCACCACGAAACGCGAGTGGTACGACGCGCTCGAGAACGCTTACAAGCTGACCAACGACAAAAAGAACCAGGATTGGGTCAATGACGAACGCGATCTGCACATTCCCAATCCGCGGCAATCGCCAGCGGCGGCGAAGTGGTTCCGCGAGCACGAATATCCCGGCGGCGACGCAACGCCCGACGCCAAGCGCGCGTACTTCACCGACGAGCTGAAGCAGTCCGAACAGTGGATCAAGGATCGGCCCACCGTCGCGATGCTCTGGATCGATCGCCTCCGGTCTCTGATTTATCTAGACGGCGACGCCGCAGACATTGAAGCCGCGGCCGAGAAGGCCATCGCGCTGGAGGAGAAGGACGCCGGCCCTCCCGGCCCCCAGACTTACGAATATTTCTTTGTCGGGGGAGCGCTCGCCGAGAAACATCTGGAGCCCGAGTTCGTGATCGAAATCGAACAAAAAGGCTTGGCGCAGTTGGCATTGGAGCGCAGCGAGCCTCAATTCGATTTGTATTTCTCAAAAGACTTCGCTGATCTCCTGTATTTCTACAACGCGATGCAGCGCGTCGAATCGCTCGGTTACATCGTGTCCGCTTACGTCCAAATCAAGCAGGCGGATAAAGCCGCAGTCGCGCTCTTGCAGATGGACGAGGGGCTGCAAGATGAGAAGGCGCTGGCCAGCGACAAATCGGACCGCAAAAAGCCGTATCTGCTCGGAATGTCGTCTTACTGGGCCTGTGCGGCGCGCCTGGCCGAACTGCAGGCTCGCAAGCTTGACGCTATGGCCTTTTACGAGAACGCCCTGCTCGCTCGGCTCGACGCGCAAGAGAAACCTCCAAGCGACAAACAGGACGAACTCGCGGACGATGCGAAGACGTTGTGGGCCAGCCTCGGCGGCACCGACGAAGGCTGGATGACATGGTATGGCCGCCGCGCCCAACAACTTTCGGTGACGTCGATTTTGAGCTGGGAAGAGACGAGCGTGCCGCTACCGAAATTCGAGCTTACCGACCTAAACGGCAAGACCTGGACTCAAGACTCCCTGAAGGGCAAGGTTTCGCTCTTGAACTTCTGGGCCACTGGTTGAGGTTATTGTCGCGAGGAGTTGCCTCGCCTGCAAAAGTTGAGCGAGAAATTCAAAGACCAGCCGGGCGTGCAGTTCATCACGTTTAACATGGATGACAATCCCGGCTTGATCGAACTGTTCATGAAGGAGCATCAGCTCTCGTTGACCGTCTTTCCAGCGTTCAATTACGTGATGGACACGCTGAAAGTGGAGGCCATTCCGCAGAACTGGATCGTGGACCCGCAAGGCGTCGTAAAGCTCAAAGGCACCGGCTACGACTCGAGCGAGAACTGGGATACGGGCATGGCCAATGCCATCGAGAAGATCAAATCCGCAAACTGAGTGCTCGCTGAGAACCTTCCAAGCGGCAATACGTTGTAATATCCTCCCGCATTAAAAATCCATTTTCGATACGACGAGAGCGTTCATGATCCGAGGCCGATCTGCTATCGCGCTGGTTCTTGGCGCAGCCTTCATTCTGCTTTTTTCACCGGCGGGGCCGGCGCAGGCGGCGGGCCACTACATCTTCGCCTGGACTGGCGATATCGCGAAAAAGGGAATGGATTTTCTGGCGATCATTGATGGCGACCCCACGTCGCCAACATACGGGAAACTTCAGACGACGCTCGTGACCGATCAGCAGACCATGCAGGTTCATCACACTGAATATGTGATGCCTGCGGGCGGAATGCTTTTCGCCAATGATCACGAGGCGGGACGTACTTTCATATTCGACGTCCGCGACGCCCTGCATCCGAAAATCGTCACTTCCTTCCACGATATGGGTGGTTACATGCATCCACATTCCTACGTGCGCATGCCCAACGGTCACATCCTGGCGACATTTCAACGCACGCATCAGCGGCGCCATGCACGATATGAGCAGCCTCACCGGCGGGCTAGTCGAAATCGACGATCAGGGACAGTTGATTCGCGCCGTCAGCAACGTGGATCCCGTGTTTCCGAACACGCTGATGACGCCCTACAGCCTCGTCGTGCTCCCCGCAATCGATCGCGTCGTCACCACCAGCTCCTCGATGGAGGATGACGACATCTATTCCGAAACGACGTTTCAAGTCTGGCGCCTCTCCGATCTCAAGCTGCTCAAGACGGTAGAGCTCGACCCCGGCCGCGAAGGCTACGCGCAATTCGAGCCCGAAGAGCCGCGCGTCGGCCCGGATGGTTCGATCTTCGTGCAAACCTACGCCTGCGGAATCGAGCGCATCACCGGCATCGATACCGACAATCCCAAATCGCAGCTCGTACACACCTTTCCCGGCGCTTTCTGCGGCGTGCCCACCATCGTCGGCCACTATCTGATCGACAGCGTCCCCGTCACGCACGGTCTGATTGCGCTCGACATCTCCAATCCCGCCGCACCGGTCGAAGTCTCGCGCCTGCGCGTCACAGAAAAAGTTTTTATTCACTGGACCAGCTGGGATGCCAAGACCCAGCGCCTGGCCGTGACCGGCGGAGACCCGCGCCTCTATCTCATCAAGCTCGACCAAGAAACTGGCGCGCTCTCCATGGACGAAGCCTTCCACGACACCGACGGGAAACCCGGCTTCAATTTCGCCAATCGCGAATGGCCCCACGGCTGGACCGGCACCGGCATGCCCCACGGCGTCGTTTTTTCTCGCTAGCCTGAGCCCTCGAATATCGTCAAACTCATTGTGTGGGGCGGCTCGGGCCTGTAACATGCCGTGGCGCTATCCTCAACCTGTAACCGCCGTCTTGCACCATTAGGCGTGCACAGAGAAGCATCGCTGCTGGGACCACAAGATAGTTTGGAGGACTTCGGATGAAATTGCTTCGGAGAGCCCTGTACGTCACGGTTGCGGTGCTGGCCTTCGCGGCCGCGTCTAAGACGCAGGAAATGCAGGAAGGCCGCCTGCTGCGCTTCCCCGATGTCTACAAAGACAAAATCGTGTTCAGCTACGCCGGCGACTTGTGGCTCGTTTCCACCAGCGGCGGCGTGGCTCGACGCATCACCACGCATCCCGGACTCGAGCTATTTCCGAAGTTCTCGCCCGACGGCTCACACATCGCCTTCACCGGCCAATACGACGGCAATCCCAACGTCTACGTGATTCCCGCCGAAGGCGGCGAGCCCAAGCAACTGACCTTCAGCACCCCGCCCATCCCCACTCTGCCCGAACGCATGGGCATGGAAAACGAAATCATCAATTGGATGCCCGACGGCAAGAGCATCCTGTTCCTCTCGCGCCGCAACACCTTCAATGATTGGTTCGGCCAGCTTTTCACCATTTCCATTGATGGCGGCCTTCCCGCGCGCCTGCCCCTCGACAAAGGCGGCCTAACTTCCTTCTCTCCCGACGGCAATCAAATCGCCTACAACCGCATCTTCCGCAATTTCCGCACCTGGAAGCGCTACACCGGCGGCATGGCCGCGAAAATTTCCATCTACGATTTCAAGACCAACCACTACGAGCAAATCGACAGCGACTACCAGGGCACCGACACATTTCCAATGTGGCGCGGCGACAATATTTATTTCGATTCCGATCAAGGCCCCGACCACCGCATGAATCTCTTCGCCTACAGCACCAAGACGAAGCAAATCCGCCAGCTCACCCATTTCGAAGAATTCGACGTCAACTGGCCCAGCCTCGGCCCCGATTCCATCGTCTTCGAGAATGGCGGCTTCCTCTATCTCTTCGATCTCGCCAGCGAGCAAGCCAAGAAAATCACCGTCTATTTGCCCGGCGATCTCGATCTCGCCCGCAAACACTGGGAGAACACCAGCAAGCTGATCACGTCGTCCGATATTTCCCCCGACGGCAAGCGCGCCGTCTTCAGCGCCCGCGGCGATGTTTACACCGTGCCCGCAAAAGAAGGCGCCATTCGCAATCTGACGCACACGCCCGGAATTCGCGAAGACAGCGTCGCGTGGTCGCCCGACGGAAAATGGATTTCCTACCTTTCCGATCGCACCGGCGAAGAAGAAATTTATGTGATGCCGCAGGACGGCATGGGCCACGAAATCCGCATCACCTCCGACGGCTCGATGCACCGCCTCCAGCCGCTCTGGTCGCCCGACAGCAAAAAGCTCGTCTACGCCGATAAATCGCTGCGCCTCTTCTACGTCGATATCGACGACAAAAAACCGGTGCAGATCGATCAGGGCAAATACGCCGATCTCACCGACTACAGCTGGTCGCCCGACAGCAAATGGGTGGCCTACGCGAAGGCCGAGGAAAATCTAAATCCGGTGATTTACCTCTACTCGCTGGCCGACAAGAAAATCACGCCCGTCACCACCGACTTTTACGCCAGCGCCAATCCCATTTTCGATCCCGATGGCAAATATCTCTATTTCCTCTCGACGCGCGATTTCAACGAAGTCGCCGGAGTGATCGACTTTGAATTCGCCAACCCCAAAGCGCAGCGCGTTTACGCCGTAACGCTACGCGCCGCCACGCCTTCGCCCTTCGCCCCGCAGAGCGACGAAGTCGATCTCACCAAACACAATCCCGACGAGAAGGAAGAAGGCAAGCCCCCCGCCTCCGCCGCGGCCGAGACCAAACAGAAAAAATCCGAGGAAAAGAAAAGCGAAGAAGAGAAGCAATCAGAAGAGAAGAAAACCGAAGAAAAGAAGGAACCCTTCCGCATCGATCTCGACGGCATTTCCAATCGCATCGTCGGCTTCCCCGCCCCACCAGAAATCGTCAGCTCCCTGGCCGCCTCGAAAGGTTTCGTCTTTTACCTAACCGCCCCAATCATCGGCCTCTCCGGCCCGCTCTCCGGCGAAAGTTTCGCGCTGCACGTCTTCGACATGAAAGAGCGCAAAGACGCAGTGCTGCTCAACGGCGCCACCGCTTACGCTCTCTCCTTCGACGGCAAAAAGATTCTCTACTCCGCTCCTCCAGGCGGCGTCATCGACATCAACGCCGTCTTCGGCTCAACCGCCAACACCTACGGCATCATCGACGCCGCGCCCCCGAAAGAAAGCGCGCACCACCTCGGCGAAGGCGAGCTCGCCCTCGGCGGCATGCAAGCCGAAATCGATCCGCGCGCCGAAGCCAAAGAAATGTTCGACGAAGTCTATCGCCAGCAGCGCGACTATTTCTTCGAAGCCTCCATGAACGGCGTTGATTGGGCCAAGCAGCGCGACAAATACGCCCAGCTTCTGCCCTACGTCGCCGATCGCTACGATCTCACCTACGTCCTCGGCGAACTCATCGGCGAACTCTCCAATTCCCACACTTACACCGGCGGCGGCGACTATCCCGATTTGCATCCGGTCAACGTCGGCTTGCTCGGCGCCGATTACGAACTGGACGCCGCCAGCGGCCTCTATCGCTTCAAGAAAATTTATCCCGGCGAAAATTGGGACTATGAACTGGTCTCGCCGCTCACCGAGCCCGGCGTGGATGTGAAGCAAGGCGATTATTTGCTGGAAGTGAACGGCCGCGCGCTGAAAGCTCCCGAAAATCCCTACGAGCCGTTCGAAAATACCGCCGGCGAAAACGTCACGCTCACCGTAAATTCCAAGCCCTCGCTCGAAGGCGCGCGCCACGTCGTCGTCCGCCCGCTCGCCAGCGAATTCAAGCTCCACGAACTCGACTGGATCGAAACCAATCGCCAAAAAGTCGAGAAAGCCACCAACGGCCGCGTCGGCTACGTTTATCTCCCCGACATGGAAGCCGTCGGCCTCAACGAATTCATGAAGCAGTATTACCCGCAGATTCGCAAGCAAGGCATCATCTTCGATGTGCGCTACAACGGCGGCGGCTTCGTCGATCAACTCATCTTCGAGCGCCTGCGCCGCATCCTCGCCGGCATGGATAGCGCCCGCAATTTCGCCAGCGCCACCAATCCGCCCAACGTCTTCTACGGCCCGATGGTCTGCATCACCAATGAATACGCGGCCTCCGACGGCGATTACTTCACCTACTTTTTCAAATACTACAAGCTCGGCCCGGTCATCGGCATGCGCACCTGGGGCGGCGTGCGCGGCATTCGCGGCGAAATTCCCCTGCTCGACGGCGGCTACGTCACGCGCCCCGAATTTTCGCTCTACAGCAACGACAGCCAGTGGCTGATCGAAAATCACGGCGTGCAACCAGACATCGTAGTGGACAACACGCCCGATCAAGTGATGTCTGGCCACGACCCGCAACTAGAAAAAGCCATCGAGCTGGTAATGAAACAAGTGGAAGCAAATCCGAAGAAGCTGCCTCCACGCCCGCCCGATCTTCCGGCGTATCCAAACGGCCCCGGGAAGTAGCGCCGTTGTAGGGGAGGGCTGGTTTCGCCCTCCCGCGGCGGATCGTTCAAGAACCCCACGCGCAACTACGGCGCATGGGGCACCCTGTGCTTCGCCCTTGCTCGCGTGCTCCGCTGTTCCGAATTTTTAGTTGGTTGGCCTATTGTTTTTTGCCCTCCGTTTTGGCGCTCTAAACCTGGTTAGGCCTAGTTTGTATCGATTAGAAATTGGTTTCGGTGTTTGTTTTGTTGGAGTTGGGAGAGATTCTAATTTTGGAATTGTATCGATTAGAGTTTTTGGCGCGGGAGTTGGAGATTTGAGAACGGCTGGTTCGCCGGCGGCCTGCCGCTCTTTGCGGGCTTGCATCATGTCGAAGATTTCTTTGCGCAGATTCGCGTTGATGCCTTCTTGGAAATAGGGCCGCTTGCAGATTACGACTTCCTTGGGAGGATCAACCCACTGGCCGTAATCGTTGATGCGGCTGTAGGCACGTGCGGCGTTGAGGATGTCGCTGGTGGAGGGCCGCAGGTAATGGGTGTAATCGAGGATGGGCTCGATGACGCAGCGGAGATTCTGGCGGCGCAGCTCATCGAGGCCAAGTGCGCGGGCGTGGCGGTAGATGGTTTGGCGATCCCAGAGGTTGTACGCGGTGCTGATGTAATCCGGGCTTACCCAGTGGATGAAATCGCTTTCGAGCGCGGCGCGATCGGGATGATGGCAGACCTGGCATTTGCGGGAGTGGCGTTCGGGATCGGGATCGGGTTTGGGAGGGGGGACACATTCGAGGGGTTGATCGGGAGGGGGCATTTGCGGGGGTTGTGGTTCGGGGGTGGTTGCGGGGTTTGTGGATTGGGATTGGGATTGGGATTGCGGTTCCGGGGTGGCTCGGAGGGTGTGGCCCTCCGGGTAGAGCTTCGCCTTTTGCTCATTGCTGTACACCTCAAGCTGTTGGGATTTGTACGGAGCCGGTTACTGCAGGACTGCTGCTGTGGTTAAGGATGTAGCGGCTTGGCGGCGCTGAGGGCTTTCGCTAACTCGGCCGCCCTTGCTGCTTCACGGCTCCGTACACAGCCCGACGACACTAGCATAAATTGGCGACTTAGTCAAGACGAAGAAAAAGCAAAACGAGGCCGAAAGCCCCCACCCTTCCAGACGGCGGAAGGATGGGTATCCGAATTGCAGGCCCGTCAGAAAAGGCCGGGCCACCCGCCCTGAAGATTCTCCTGGTTTTCACCGCGTAAGATTGGTGCACGGCCGAGACTCCGTTTTGTGATGGGAGCGTCAGATGTTTACATCTTGAGTCCCGGTGTTGGCCGCCAAGGGCCAATCCTAAAGCTGCGGCAGATTAGAGGTCGCACAGGGGATATGAGAAACTGTCTACATGGCGGTGTTGTTCTCATGGGGAGTGACGAGTCTTATCGTTCCGTTCTTTATCGGTCTTGGTCTTTATTTTAGGTCTGAGAAAGACATCAAGTTAGCTAAGACCTCCTTCCTATTAGCAGCCGCTGATGCAGTTGGGGGCACGATGATGTGGGGAGTCAAAAGCCAAGGTTCGTTGGCCGTGGTTTTCGTAGCAACTGGTAGCCTGGCTGTGATCACGGTGCTTGCTTTCAGATACGCGGACATGAAGGCCTCGCCCCTGCCCGAACCTCCACGACCTGCGGCGCCCGCTCCGCCAAAGGAGGCGTACGAACACTCCGAACGCCCATCCGCTTCTCCAAAACCTAATCTGGGAGTGACGAAGCCATCTGCGTCGCCGGGTCAAAAGCAGATTGTTGTGGTGGTAGAGGGGATTCAATCATTGGTGGTTGATCTGAAACTTACCTTTATTCCAAAAGACGGCGCGAAATTACCGCAAGGAAATGACTCCTTCATGTTTCTATCAACTGATCTATCAAAAGTTCAAGGTGGTCCGGGGGACTTCCTTTTGAATCTAGAAAACAATCGTAATATCAGGATTCAGGAGGACAACAAGGTGGTTGTCACATACCACTATACTTTGCCTGCATCATCCGACCTTTCGGGCAAACCTCTCAAATACCTCAACCTCATGGATAAGATCTCGTTGGTCGTTCCAACGTCAATGGACGCGGCTTGGGCAAAAACGCTCGTTTATGGAGAAGTCGGAGTGTACGTGAATGGCAACTTGTGGGGATTGGTCCCTAGCGCGGCGAACAGAGAGGTCACTCAAAACTCTACGGTATTGACCCTCCCACTGAGCCAGTTTAAGAGGTTTTAGGGGACCAGCTCTATGCGATCTCTGTGGGAGTTCTTTAAGGACGGGGGATGGTTGGGCATGGCTAGCGATGTTGGTGCCTTGATCTCCACCGGGGTTTCGTTGTGGGAGCATATCAACGACAAACCCATTTCTGCCTACTCGTGCCTGTTTTTGTCCGTCATTTTGGCCTGCATTGGCGGATATTCGGCATGGCACAAGAAGCGCGAAGCGCTGACTGATGAGCAGGCTAAGCAGGGACGACCTGTATTAACCGCGTCGTTCGTGCCTCTTGGTGGGGAACGCCCCCAATTCAGGCTACGTCTCCAAAACAGTTCTACGTTCCCCGCGGTTGGAGTTCATATAGACGATGTTAGGAACGGGAGTAAAGTTCTACGATTTTTCCCGCCCGAATCCGTTGTCGGGGTTGGTGGCAATGTGATTAGCTGTCAGATACTTGAGAACGGGTGGCAGGAGAAGGACAACGTAGCTGCGCTATTTGAGACCGATCGGATGATGCAAGTGTTCGAGGGTATGTGCTCTCAGGTCGTTCCTATGAGGATTCTTTTTTTGAATTTCGATAATAAGGCCGCTCAAAAGTGCTGGGTGCTTTCCTTTCCGTTCTGGTTCGACTATCAACAGCAATTAATTGTGATGGGAGCGCAATCCGTGGAAGAACTGACCCATCTGCCTCGCTAGTCGAGAAGCGCGCTGCACAAGAATCCGATGCCTGACGCCTTGCGGTCGCGTTACAATTACCCACGTGAAGGATCCACTCTCACATTTCCAAGGGGAAATAAGATGCGACGTTACCACCACAGGCTCGTAAGGCGTGAGCGCGTCATTGATATTTACGTGGACGGGAAGCTGACTAATCTTAAACTTGAGATTGCCAAACCCTACGATATTCGGGGATTCATGCAGGGTGTTCTCCCTGAGGCCGAGATTGATGGGAAGATCCAACAACTTCTCGGACCCGAAGGCGAAATTGAATTTGATCGTTAACCGCTAGCGATGCTGTTCGACCTAGCGGAGCCGTCACACGAGTCTACGCGGGCGTTCTCGGAGTTCCGGTAATCACGCTGGCCATTCGTTCGTTCAGAACTCCGTCTCCGTCATAGGCATGCCTTCAATAACGACAGTTTAGGTGGCAAAGCTGAAGCATTGTTTTGGTCCACCGGAGCTGTTCGGCATCCTTGCTCGCATGTCCACTTCAAAGTCACAATCATCGTATTCGCCGCGGACGTGGCGGTCCCCAATCCTCGGGCGGTGGCCCAAGCTCAACTCTCAAGCCTTTTCATAGAAGCTCCATTCGGCAATCAAGAGCGAGTCCGACGGCACTTCGCATCGCAGCGCGCCTTGGATAAACTTATACTGTCCTACCGTGAAATCTTCATCCACCTGTTTTCCCTCGCACAATAAGATGTCGGAATCCTTCCAAGCGAAGACGTCGAAACACGCTTTGGTGCCGGCGGCTTCCCATATTTTGACGAGAAATTCGTCCTTTTCCTTCGGTATAGCGACTTGATGCGAAGCTAGTTTCCAATCGGAGGGCATTTCGCGGAGATAGTGAGTTCCGCCGAAGGCCGAAGCCCATACGCCTTCCCATCCCGAGGAGCGAAATAAATTCAGCAAAGCGAGTTCCGCGAAGACCGGCTTTCCGCCATCATCAACGATCGGCTTTTTGCCGAAGCGGAAATTGGGAAGCTTCCCGTTCCATCTTAAGAATACCGGCTGGCAGACCGGCAACGTTACCGTGCCCCCCGATGGGAGGGGCACAAGCTTCGTTTTGGTAGGGATTAATTGAACGGGGAGATTCATAATTGCTCCAAGTCGGAAATCCCGATTTTATCGGTGGTAGCTCAGGTGCCCGTTCTTTGATGATACTCCTCCGGCCCGCAACTCCAGCCACGCCCCGGCTCCCAAACGCCCGCCCTTTCCTGAATCCTCGCGGCACACCCTGAATCCAAGTGAACTACACTGGGGCGAATCAACGACCGAGAGGCACATGTGACGTCCTATCATCTGGCGCAGGTCAACATTGGGCGCATCAGAGCTGAGCTTGACGATCCCATCATGGCTGGGTTTGTTGGGCGGCTGGACGAGATCAATGCGCTTGCCGATTCCACTCCCGGCTTCGTGTGGCGGCTCAAGACTTCGGCGGGGAATGCTACCTACTTTCGGCCTTACAACGATGACCGCATCCTTATGAATATGTCGGTGTGGGAATCGATCGAGGCGCTGAAGAAATATGTTTATGGCTCGGCGCATGCGGAACTGCTTAAGCAGCGGCAGTTGTGGTTTGAGAAATTCTCTTCTGTTTATAGCGCGCTTTGGTGGGTGCCTGCGGGGCATATTCCCGGCGTTGATGAGGCTCGGAAGCGGTTGGCGCATCTTGAGGCGCATGGGCCTACGCAATTTGCGTTTACTTTCAAAGTTACGTTTCCGCCGGATCCGGAGTTTCAGCGGAGCATTGATTGGGCTTCGTTTGAGCCTTGCCCGGCGGCGTAGGGGGCTTGGGCAATTCAAGCAAGATGGGCCGAAGAGCAGATCCCTCCTGCGTCGGGATGACAGCGAAGAGACGGGGCCGAAAAGCGGGCGGAGCAAGCCCCGCCCCTACGACGGCAACGGCGGACGGCAATTTAAAATTTGAAATTTCAGATTTGAAAGACGGCTGCGGCATTTGAGCGGGGCCGAAATGCAGATCCCTCCTGCGTCGGGATGACAGCGAAGAGACGGGGCCGGACGGCGGGGCCGAAGAGCGGGAGGAGCAAGCCCCTCCCCTACGACTGCAAAGACGACGGCACGCCGTCGCGGGAGGGCGAGCCTCCCCTACGACGGCAACGGCGGACGGCAATTTCAAATTTGAAATTTCAGATTTGAAAGACGGCAACGGCATTTGAGCGGGGCCGAAATGCAGATCCCTCCTGCGTCGGGATGACGGCGCGGAGGGAGGAACGGATAACGAGCGGATTCCTCCTGCGTCGGAATGACGGCGAAAAAGACGGGGCTGGACGGTGGGGCCGAAGAGCGGGAGGAGCAAGCCCCTCCCCTACGACTGCAAAGACGACGGCACGCCGTCGCGGGAGGGCGAGATCGGCCCTTCCCTACAACGGCAACGGCGGACGGCAATTTAAAATTTAAAATTTCAGATTTGAAAGACGGCTACGGCATTTGAGCGGGGCCGAACGGTCGGGCCGAAGAGCAGATCCCTCCTGCGTCGGGATGACGGCGCGGGGAGAGGGACGGATAAAGGGCGGATTCCTCCTGCGTCGGGATGACAGCGAAAAAGACGGGGCCGGACGGCGGGGCCGAAGAGCGGGAGGAGCAAGCCCCGCCCCTACGACTGCAAAGACGACGGCACGCCGTCGCGGGAGGGCAAGCCTCCCCTACGACGGCAACGGCGGACGGCAATTTAAAATTTGAAATTTCAGATTTGAAAGACGGCTACGGCATTTGAGCGGGGCCGACGGTCGGGCCGAAATGCAGATCCCTCCTGCGTCGGGATGACGGCGCGGGGAGAGGGACGGATAAAGGGCGGATTCCTCCTGCGTCGGAATGACGGCGAAAAAGACGGGGCCGGACGGCGGGGCCGAAATGCGGGAGGAGCAAGCCCCTCCCCTACAACGGCAACGGCGGACGGCAATTTCAAATTTGAAATTTCAGATTTGAAAGACGGCTACGGCATTTGAGCGGGGCCGACGGCGGGGCCGAAGAGCGGGAGGAGCAAGCCCCTCCCCTACGACTGCAAAGACGACGGCACGCCGTCGCGGGAGGGCGAGATCGGCCCGCCCCTACAACGGCAAAGACGACGGCGAAGAGATGGAGACGAACTGCGATAGAATTCATGGGCGCGGCTGAGGAGGCTTGGATGGTTCATCGCTTCGTGTTGCACAACGATCGGCTGCTGCCTATCGAGTCGGTGCGGCTTTCGCCGGGGCAGTCGGGGTTGCTGAGCGGCTGGGGGTTGTTCACCACGCTGCGCATTGCCGGGGGCGTGCCGTTTGCCTACGAGCGGCACTGGAAGCGCCTGGAAAAAGACGCGGCGCGGACGCATTGCCCGTTTCCGTTCGAGGCGGAGAAAGTTCGCGCGCAGCTCTACGAGGTCTTGCAGGCCAACGGGGTGCAGGAAGGCAGCGCGCGGATTTACGTGGTGAACAACGAGCCGAATTTCTGGGCCAGCGAGGAAAAATTTCGCGCGGCCGACCTGGTGATTTATTCCGCGGGGCTGCCGGTGCACCACGAGCCGGCGCGGCTGACGTTGCGCGAGCACGGGCGGCACGCGGCATCGCCGCTGGCGGGCGTGAAGGTCACTTCGTGGCTGAACAACGTGTGGAATCTGCACGAAGCGCACCAGGGCGGCTTCAACGAGGTGGTGCTGCTGAACGAGCGCGGCGAAGTTTCGGAATGTACCGCGGCGAATATTTTCTGCGTGCGCGGCGGGCGCGTGGAGACGCCGCCGCTTGATTCCGGCTGCCTGGAAGGGATTACGCGCTCGGTGCTGCTGGAGATCGGCAAGGACGCGGGCGTGACGGTGGAGGAGCGCACGTTGCGGCCGGAGGATTTGTACGCGGCGGAGGAAATTTTCATTTCCTCGACGAATCGCAGCTTGCTGGGCGTGGGCGAAGTTGCGGGGCATGCGTTCGCCGCGCCGGGGCCGGTGACGACCAAGCTGGGGCACGTTTTCGGCAAATACATCGCCGAGTACGTGGCGAAGCATGCCGGCGACGCAGCGCATGCCAGCGCGCCGGCGGCAAATCGCGGCTAGTGAATGAGGAGGCCGGCGACGGCGATGACTACGCCGCAGGCGCCGAGGAGGAGGCCGAACATCCAGAAAATTTGCTTGCGGGTGAGCAGAGTGATGGAGGAAATCACCAGCGCGGCCTCGAGCATGACTTCGGCCAGGTCGTAGCGGTCGATGCGGCGCTGTAGCGTGGCGACTTCGCCTTCGGTTTTCTTCGCTTCGGCTTCAGCGTCCTTTTGCTGGTCCTTGTAGCGATCGATTTCCTTTTCGTACTTGGACTTTATTTCCTCGACCTTCGCCGCGTTCTGGACCGTGAAGATGCTCATCTGGTCGACGAAGACTTCGTAGCTGCGGCGGCGAATGTCTTTCGCCTGGTAGTAGGCCCACTGGTCGGTGGCGCGGGTTTGGGCCAGGAGCTGCTCGGTGGTGGCGCGATGGCCGAGGAGCGAGGCGGCGGCGACTAGCACGGCTAGAATCGCCATGGTGACGGTGACGCGGGCCAGGGCGGCGTCGTGAGCGGCGTGTTCGGCGTGCTCGGCTAGTTCGGATGGTTCTTCGGGCATTCGAAGTCTCCGGGAGATCGGCATGGATTTGGATGTGCCGCGATTGCGCGAGGCAGGATAGCAAAAAAGCGCGGCGGGTTGCACCAAGCGATTTCGCGGGGATGGGGCGGCTGCGCTAGAATTTATTTGCTGCTCGGGGCTGGATGCTGACTGGGGCGCTGAGGCAGCCGCTGACTGGAGGCTTGGGCCATGACGGATCTTGCCAGCAAGACTTGCGTGCCGTGCCGCGGGGGCGTGCCGCCGTTGGCGGGCGAGGAATTGGCGAAATTGTCGCGCGAGGTGCCGCAGTGGAAGATTGTGGACGGGCATCACATCACGCGCAGCTTTGCGTTTCCGGATTTTGCGCAGGCGCTGGCGTTTGTGAATAAAGTTGGGGCGATTGCTGAGGAGCAGGGGCATCATCCGGATATTTTTCTGACTTGGGGCAAGGCGGATGTGACCACTTGGACGCATAAGATCAACGGGCTTACGGAGAGCGATTTTATTTTGGCGGCTAAGATTGACCGGTTGTAGGGCTGGGTGCTGTTCGCTGGCGGGACGTGGAATCCCGCTTGCGGACATTGAATTTGAGCGTCGGTGATTCCCTTCCTGATTAAGCTCTTCCATTTCAATTGATTGGGTTTCGGGTCGATTGGCTGGTTGCCTGCAGCGCGCTATAGCGTGGCGCGATATAGTGTGGCGTGGGGCGATATAGTGCGGAGTTGATGCGCTACGGCGAGATGAGCGTTACGTTGGCGGGCGCAGCAAGCGGCGCCCCTACGACCGAAATGCTGCTCGCCGCGCGACATTGGGTGGTTGATGGGCTGCGGCGAGGTGCGCGTTACGTTGGCGGGCGGAGCAAGCCACCGCCCCTACGATCGGAAAAACCGGCGGCTTGATTTACAGCGTAAGTTGGAGCGCGTGAGGAGGGCTTGTGGGGACGCGAGAGAAGCGGGATGAAGAGTTTGGGCCGCTTACGGCGGCTATGTTTCATATTTTGCTGGCGCTGGCGGATGGGGAGAAGCATGGGTATGCGATTTTGAAGGAAGTGGCGGAGCGGACTGGCGGGAAGGTACAGCTTAGTGCGGGGACATTGTACGGGATTATCAAGCGGCTTTATGAATCGGGATTGATTCTGGAGAAAGAGCGGCGCGGCGATGTTGGGTTTGACGACGAGCGGCGGCGCTACTACGAGCTGACCGACCTGGGGCGGAAGGTGGCCGTGGCGGAAGCGAAGCGGCTGGAGGAGATGGTGGAGATGGCGCGAGCAAAGCGGCTGGTGCGCAAACCGCGTTTGGCTTAGGAGACGATTATGGCGGAAGAGAAGCCCCGAATCTCGGATCGGTTGTTTCGCATGGTGCTGGCGGTGTTGCCGGCGGATTTTCGCGGGAATTATGGCGGGGAGATGCAGCGGGTGTTTCGCGAGCAACGATTGGAGGCGGAAGAAAAAGGCGGATTTGCGGGGATATTGAAGCTCTGGTGGGAGACGCTTGCGGGAATGCTGAAGACCGGGCCGCGCGAGCACTGGGAGATTTTGAAGCAGGACGTGGCGTATGCGCTGCGAATTATGCGGAAGAATCTCGGCTTCACGACTGTCGCAGTGCTGACTCTGGCGCTGGGAATTGGCGCGAATACGGCGATTTTTAGCGTGGTGAATGCCGTGTTGCTTAGCCCGCTTCCCTACCCCAAAGGCAATGAGTTGGTGATCGTGAGGCAGCAGACGCAATCGGTGGGGATGGACGATATCGGATTTTCGGTGAAAGAGGTTCAAGACTATCGCGCGATGAACGGAAGTTTTTCGGGGCTGGTCGAATATCACACGATGACCTTCACGCTACTGGGCGGGGCGGAACCGCTGCGGGTGCAGACCGGCGTGGTTTCGGCGAATTTCTTCGACCTCTTTGGAATCACGCCGATCATGGGCCGCTCGTTTCGGGATGACGACGACAAAATCGGCGCGCCGGCGGTGCTGCTGCTGAGTTACGAATTTTGGAAGAATAGTTTTCGCGGCGATCCGGAAATTGTTGGGAAAACTTTCCGGATGAACGACAAGGTTCATACCATCGTTGGGGTGCTGCCACCTGTGCCGCAGTACCCGAACGAAAACGACGTGTACATGCCGACGGTGGCGTGCCCGTTCCGAGGGTCGAAACGCATGATGGAAGGGCGCGATCACCGAATGATGAGCGTGTTCGCGAGAATGAAGGATGGCGTGAAGCTGGGGACTTCGCAGGCGGATCTGGCGACCGTCGCGGGGCGGCTCTCGCAGGAATATCCGGAGTATTACCCTGCGTCGATGGGTTATCGCGCGGCGGAAGTGCCGCTGAGAGGCGAATTGGTTAAGAGCGCGCAGCCTACGTTGCTGATTCTGCTGGGCGCGACTGGATTTGTGCTGCTGATTGCCTGCGCCAACGTGGCGAATTTGACTTTAACGCGCATGACGCAGCGCGAACGCGAATTGGCGGTGCGTTCGGCGCTGGGCGCGGGACGGAGCAGGCTGCTGCGGCAGTTGTTGACTGAGAGCGTGATGATTGCCTTGCTCGGCGCCGGGATCGGATTGGCGTTCGCAGCGTTAGGAATGGGAGCGCTGCAAGAATTTGTCGCGCGCTTTACGCCGCGGGCCCGGGAAATTCGCATCGACTATGTGGTGTTGCTGTTCACGCTGCTGGTGGCGGCGGGAACAAGCATCGTGTTTGGCTCGCTGGCGGCTTTCCTTTCGCGCGAAAGCCTGAGCAATGGATTGAAGGAAGGAACCGGTGGAGCGTCGGCGAGCCGGCAGCGGCATCGCGTGCGCAGCGTGCTGATTGTGACGCAGATTGCGCTTTCATTTCTGCTGCTGGCTGGAGCTGGGTTGATGCTGCGCAGCTTTGTGAAAATGCAACGAGTGGATCCCGGATTTGCGCCGCAGCACATCTTGACGATGGGATTGAATCCGAATTTTTCGAAGTACACGGGAGCCGAGCAGTACCGGGCGCTGGGCGACCGCATACTGACGAGCGTGAAGATGCAGCCGGGGGTGATGTCCGCGGCGATTTCCTCGAGCTTTCCATTCGATCCGGATGCGGTGGTATTCGGAACCAATTTGACTTCGTTCGATATCCAGGACCGCCCCACGAAGGACGGCGAAATTCAGCCCATGACTACGGCGCGCGTGGCCAGCCCGGACTATTTCAAACTGCTGGGAATACCACTGATCGAGGGACGCGCGTTTAATGAAGGCGATGCGAGCGACAAGACCAACGTGGCCATCGTCAACCAGACTTTCGCGCGGCATTACTGGCCCGACGACGATCCGGTGGGGCACAGCATTTCGTTCGATCAGAAAAAGACGTGGATCAAGATTGTGGGAATCGTGGGGGACACGAAGGAATTGGCGCTCGATCGTCCGACAGCCAACGAAGTTTACATTCCGCTGGAACAGAATCCGGCGGTGGGGAGTTTGCTAGTGCGGACTACCGGCGATCCGATGAGCGTGGCGCGAGTGGTGCGGCAGAGTGTGTATGACGTGGATGCGGATACGGCGCTGACGAACATGATTTCGCTGGAGGCGGCGCGGAGCGCGACATTGGTTTCGCCGCGTTTGACTACCGATTTGTTGGGCGTGTTTGCGGGGTTGGCGTTGGTGATGGCTGCTACCGGGATTGGCGGAATTATGGCTTTGACGGTGAGCCAACGATTGCGGGAAATCGGGATACGCATGGCTATGGGAGCGCGGCCGGCGGATATTTTGGGGATGGTTTTGCGGCAGGGTATGGCGCTTGGGTTGATCGGGATTGGGTTGGGGTTGCTTGCGGCGGTGGCGTTGACGCGATTGCTGCAATCGTTGTTGTTTGACGTTTCGCCTACGGATCCGATTACGTTTGCGGTTGTTGGGGTGGTGCTTGTGGCCGCGGCGGTGATTGCTTGTTTGGTGCCGGCGCGGCGGGCGGCTCGGACGGATCCTTTGGTGGCTTTGCGGTGTGAGTGAGGGTCGGAGGCGGATTCGGCGCCACGACTCAAGAGGCTGCGGAAAAGATCGAGAAGTCGTCATCTCGAGGAGTCCGCGGTGGTGCGGCGGCGTGAAGTTACGCGGAGGTCGTCGGAGGGCGCAGCTAGCCAGCGCCCCTACGAAGAGAAGATCAAATGCAGAGATGTTGTCATCTCGCGGAGTCCGCGGTTGTGTGGCGCTCGTGAATTTACGCGGAGGTCGTCGGAGGGCGCAGCAAGCCAGCGCCCCTACGAAGAGAAGATCAAACGTCGAGATGTTGCCATCTCCTGGAGTCCGCGGTGGTGTAGCGCTCGTGAATTTACGCGGAGGTCGTCGGAGGGCGCAGCAAGCCAGCGCCCCTACGAGGAGAAGATCAAATGGCGAGATGTTGTCATCTCCTGGAGTCCGCGGTTGTGTAGCGCTCGTGAATTTACGCGGAGGTCGTCGGAGGGCGCAGCAAGCCAGCGCCCCTACGAAGAGAGGACGGGACATTCGATGAGCCGGAGATGCAGGACCGTTTCGATGATGCTGATTTGGTTCGTTCTCTTTGCGGGGTTGGCTTGGGCTGCTGACGCGCAGTCCGGCGACTCTTCACGTTCAGCGCCGCTTTTCGTTTCGGCGCGGTGGGTGGCGGAGCATTTGACGGATTCTTCGCTGGTTTTGCTGGCTGTGGGGGAAAAGAGCGACTTCGAGCGCGGGCATATTCCTGGGGCGCGCTATCTCGATTACGACTCCATCTCTACTCCGCATGGTTCCGGGTTGATGCTGGAATTGCCTCCGACGGAGCAATTGGTGAAGGTTTTCGAGGATTTGGGCGTCGGGGATTCTTCGCATGTCGTCGTTTATTTCAGCGATGAGTGGGTTACGCCTACGGCGCGGGCTTATTTGACGCTGGATTATCTGGGGCTGCGTGGGCGCGTCTCTTATTTGGACGGTGGTTTGCCGGCTTGGCGGAAAGAGGGGCGGGCGATTTCCACCGATGAGCCGAAATTTGCGAAAGGTAAATTGACTGCGCACCCTCGCAGCGATGTGGTGATCAAGGTGGAGGCTGTGCAGAGGGATTTGCACCGGCCGGGGATTGCGATTGTGGATGTGCGGGAGGCCAATTGTTATGCGAGTCCTTCGAGTTGCTATGGCGAGCGGCCTGGGCATATTCCCGGGGCCTTGAATATTCCGTGGGAGAAACTTGTTGGCGAGGATCGGAAGTTGAAGAGTGTGGAGGAAGTGCGCGGGATTTTTCTGGCGGCTGGGGTTAAGTCTGGAGATGAAGTTGTGGCCTACTGCCATATTGGGCAGCGGGCTAGTTTTGTTTATTTGGTTTCGCGTTATTTGGGACACGAGGCGCGGCTTTATGACGGGTCTTATGAGGAGTGGGGGGAGCGGCGGGATTTGCCGGTGGAGTTGGGGGCGGCGATTGGGAAATAGCGGGTGGCGTTGACGCATAGATCCCTCCGCCATACACCGCCTCAGGATGACGAACCTCTGAGCGGTAGGCTAGATATTCGTACCCTCGTTTTTATCGCTTACAGATTGCCTTTGTCTCGGTAAAAACGCCGGCTGGCAGCCCTTCGAGGCTCAGGGCGAGCCAGCGCTACGGCCCTCGTGGTAGGATTTCCTGCCCTTTGTTTGTCCTGCCGTTGCTAGGAGCATCGCTTGAATTTTTTGCGGGAAGAATTGCGGCCGATGGCTCGGCTGGCCGGGCCGATTGTGCTGGCGGAGCTTGGGTGGATGGGCATGGCCATCGTGGATACGATGATGGTCGGGCGGCTGCCTTATAGCGCGGATGCTATTGGTGCGGTGAGTCTTGGCAGCATACTTTTTTATGCGTTTGGAATATTTGGGACCGGGTTGATGCTGGGGCTGGACACGTTGGTGTCGCATGCGTTTGGCGCTGGGGATATTGCGGATTGCCATCATTCGCTGGTGAATGGCATTTATTTGAGCCTTGCTGCCGCGCCAGTGCTGATGGGGCTGGTGTCGGTGCTGGGACGTGAACTGGGGCGCTTTGGCGTGGCGCCCGATGTGTTGCAGTATGCGGTGCCTTATCTGCACGCGATCAATTGGAGCATGCTGCCGTTGCTGCTTTATTTTGCGCTGCGGCGATATTTGCAGGGGATGAATCGCGTGGCGCCGGTGATGTTTGCTTTGATCAGCGCGAATTTTGTGAATCTGGCTGGGAATTGGATTTTGATTTACGGGCATTTTGGATTTCGAGCCATGGGGCCGACGGGCTCGGGCGTTGCTACCTGCGTTTCGCGAATTTACATGACTTGCGTTTTGCTGGCTTCGATCTTTTTTTACGAGCGGCGCTACCGGACCGGTTTGCGGGCGGCGGAAATGTCGCCTGATTTTTCGCGCGTCTTGCGCTTGGTGAAATTGGGGATACCGGCGGCTGCGCAGCTTACTGTGGAAGTTGGGGTGTTTGCTGTGGCTACTTCATTGATTGGGCGGCTTGGTGCTGTGCCTTTGGCTAGCCATCAGATCGCTTTGAATACTGTGAGCGTTACTTACATGGTGCCGCTGGGGATCGGATCGGCAGCGGCGGTGCGTGTGGGGCAAGCGTTGGGACGGAAGGATGCGGCGGGGGCGCGACATTCTGGTTGGACCGGCGTGGTGCTGGGGGCTAGTTTCATGGCTTGCATGGCGGTGATTTTGTGGAGCGTGCCGCGGTTGGTTGTGCGGTTGTTTACGCCGGACATTACGATTATTGCTGCGGCTGCGGATTTGCTTTTTATTGCGGCGTTTTTTCAATTGTTTGACGGGATACAGGCGGTGGTTACCGGGGCTTTGCGCGGGGCTGGGGATACGCGGACGCCTTTTCTTTGCCATTTGATTGCTTATTGGTTGATTGGTTTGCCTTTGGGGTACCACCTTTGCTTTACGGTGGGTTGGGGGGCGCCTGGGTTGTGGATTGGGTTGAGTGTGGCTTTGATTTTGATTGGGGTGGCGCTTTTGATCTTTTGGCGGAGGAAGGTGCGATTGTTTTCTTTGATGACGGCTTAACGCGAGGGCCTCGGCGTTGATCTCAGCAGTCCGCGGTTGTTTGGGGCGATGATTTTATGTGGTGGTCGTCGGAGGGCGCAGCAAGCCAGCGCCCCTACGAAGACAAACGCAAAGGCGCACTTCTCGTCCGCGGTTGTGCGAGGCGTGATTTTCGCGGTGGTCGTCGGAGGGCGCAGCAAGCCAGCGCCCCTACGGGGAAAAATCAAATGCGCTGCCGCCGTCCGGCTGAAGCCGGAGTTACCGGGCGGCGCCGTGGGGCATTTCGTGTTGATGGCGGCGGGCATCACGTGACGAGCGGCGAGCCTGGTTGCTTGTGCGCTGTTACAATTCTGAATTGAGGCTTGCGTTTTGAGTGAGATTGGCGACTCGCGGTGGATGCGACGGGCTATCGAGCTTTCGCTCGAGAATGTGCGCTTGGGGCGTGGCGGGCCGTTTGCGGCGGTGGTGGTGAAAGATGGCGTGGTGATTGCCGAGGCTGCGAATTGCGTTACGGCTACGCATGATCCTACGGCGCATGCGGAGATTGTGGCGATTCGCGCGGCTTGCCGGATGATTGGGAACTTCGAGTTGACTGGCTGCGATCTTTACACTTCCTGCGAGCCTTGCCCGATGTGCCTGGGAGCGATTTATTGGGCGCGGCCAGATCGCGTTTTTTATGGAAATACGGCGGCGGACGCGGCGGCGATCGGATTTGATGATGCGTTTATTTATGAGGAGTTGAAGCGGGCTTTGCCGGAGCGCAAGATTCCCATGAGGCAATTCATGCGCGACGAGGCGCTGACAGCGTTTCGGATTTGGCAGGCGCACCCTGGCAAGACGCCTTATTGAGGATAGCGATGACGCACGCCTTCATTGGACAATCCGTGCCGCGCGTGGAGGGGCGGGAGAAAGTTACCGGGCGGGCGCGCTATGTGGCGGATATGACTTTGCCCGGGATGCTCCATGGCGTGACGGTGCGCAGCGCGATTGCGCGAGGGCGGATTCGCGGGATTCATTTTGGCGACGGCTTGCCTTGGGATGAGATCACTGTTGTTACCGCGCGGGATATTCCTTCGAAAAATTCGATTTTGCTGCTGGAGGATGATCAGCCTTGTCTGGCTGCGGAGTTCGTGAACCACTGCGAGGAGCCGGTGGTGCTGCTGGCGCATGCGGACAAGTATTTGATCGAAGAGGCGCGGCGGGCGGTGCGATTGGAGATCGAGCCGCTGCCGGCGATTTTTGATATCGATGAGGCGCTGGCGCGGAAAGAAATTATTTGGCGGGCGGACAATACTTTCAAATCGCTTTGCGTGGATAAGGGCGATGTTGAGGCCGGGTTGCGCGGCGCGGATTTTGTGATTGAGGGCGAATATTCTACCGGGGCGCAGGAGCAGCTTTATATCGAGCCGCAGGGAATGTTGGCGGTGGCGAATGCGCGCGATGGCGTGACGGTTTGGGGATCGCTGCAATGTCCTTATTACGTGCATAAGGCGCTGGCGGCGGTTTTTGGTTTGCCGGCGGAGAAAATTCGCGTGGTGCAGATGGAGACTGGCGGCGGATTTGGGGGCAAGGAAGAATATCCGTCGATGATTGCGGCGCATGCGGCGCTGCTGGCCTGGAAATCGGGGCGGCCGGTGCGAATTATTTACGATCGCGCGGAGGATATGGCGGCGACTACGAAGCGGCATCCTTCGCGGACGCGCCATCGGACCGGCGTTACGCGCGACGGTAAAATTGTGGCGATGGATATTGATTTTACTTTGGACGGCGGGGCTTACATGACGCTTTCGCCGGTGGTGCTTTCGCGCGGGACGATTCATGCGGCGGGGCCTTACGATTGCGCGAATGTGCGCATTCGCAGCCGGGCTGTGGCTACGAATTTCCCGCCGCATGGAGCGTTTCGCGGATTTGGTGCGCCGCAGAGCGTGTTTGCGTTGGAGCGGCATTTGGATCAGGTGGCTAAGGCGGTGGGATTTGCGCCGGAGGAATTGCGGCGGCGGAATTTTATTCGAACGGGGCAGACTTTGGCGGTGGGGCAGGTGTTGCACGAAAAAATTGAAATGCATGCGCTGATGGAGCGGGCTTTTGAATTGAGCGATTATCGGGGCAAACGGGAACGGTTCGCGCGCGAGAATTCTGCGAACAAGATCAAGCGCGGGATTGGATTTGCTTCGTTTTTGCACGGGGCGGGATTTACGGGATCGGGCGAGGATTATTTGGCATCCGTGGCGGGCGTGGAGGCCACGCGCGAAGGCAGGATTCGCGTGCTGGCGGCCAGCACGGAGATGGGCCAGGGGACGAATACGATTTTTTCACAGATTGCGGCGGAGGCTTTGGGGATCGATTGCGCGTGCGTTGATGTCGTGCAACCGGACACTTCGCTGGTGCCGAACAGCGGGCCCACGGTGGCTTCGCGGACTTGCATGATTGTGGGCAAGCTGGTGGAGTCGGCCGCGCTGGGAGTGAAGCAGGCGCTTTTGCAGAATGGATTTTTGCGCGAGGGCGATGGGGCCGAGGCTTTCGCTCGGGCTTGCGCGGCGTATATCGAAAAGATTGGGCCCTTGCGGGCATCGAGCCGCTATTCGCCTTCGCCGGACGTGCATTGGGACGACAAGCTCTATCGCGGCGATGCTTATGGGGCTTACGCTTGGGCCGTTTATGTCGCCGAGGTTTCCGTGGATAGCGTGACTTGCGAAACGCGCGTGGAGGATTTTGTTGCGGTGCAGGAAGTCGGGCGGGTGATCAATCCGGTGCTGGCTGCGGGGCAAATTGAAGGCGGCGTGGCACAGGGGATTGGATTTGCGCTGTACGAGAACGTGGTTTGGCAGGAAGGGCGGATGGTTAACAGCCAGATGACGAATTACATCATGCCCAGCGCGATGGATGTGCCGCCGATTCGCGTTTATTTTGAGGAATTGCCTTACGGGCGCGGGCCGGGGGGCGCGAAAGGGATCGGCGAGTTGCCGCTCGATGGAACCGCGCCGGCGATTATCAGCGCGGTGGAGAATGCCACTGGCGCCGTCATTCGACGCGTGCCGCTTACGCCTGAGATGCTGATGGACGCGCTGGATGCTGCGCGCGAACACGCCCTTGCCTGAAAAGATTGCCGTTCATTGCCGCGTGAATGGACGGGATGCCACTCTGCGCGACTTTCCGATGGCGCGGCTTCTGGATGTACTTCGCGAACATCTAAATCTGACTGGGATCAAAGAAGGCTGCGGCGAAGGAGAGTGCGGGGCTTGCAGCATCGAGATGGATGGCCGCCTAGTAAATAGCTGCCTGGTGCCCGTTGCGCAGGCAGTGGGCGCGACGATTCGCACAATCGAAGGCGTGGTTAGCGGCGAGCAATTGCATCGCCTGCAGGCGGCGTTCATCGCGCATGGTGGCGCGCAGTGCGGCATTTGCACGCCGGGGATGATTCTTGCAGCGATCAATTTGCTTGAGCACAATGCGCGCCCTAACGAGGGCGAGATTCGCATGGCGCTGGCCGGGAATCTTTGCCGTTGCACGGGCTATACGAAGATTTTTGAGTCGGTGCTGGCAGCATTTGCGGAACCGGAGGCGCGCGAGTGAGGTCTTCCATTCCAACGTTCGATTTGCACACGCCGCCTGATCTTGCGGCGGCCTTGGACTTGATCGCACGCGAACCGGGGGAATGGCGTCCGTTTGCCGGCGGGACTGATCTAATGGTGCTGCTTGAAGCGGGCAAGCTTGCGCACCGGCGTTATCTGAATATTTGGAATTTGCGTGAACTGCGGGGAATTTCCGTGACTGACGCGGAGGTGAGCATCGGAGCGCTGGCAACCTACACGGACGTTCGGCGAAATGCTGAGCTGCAGCGCGAGTTTCCGCTGTTGTGCCGGGCGGCGGAAGAAACCGGAGGGGTTGCGACGCAGAATCGTGGAACGCTTGGCGGAAACATCGCCAACGCATCGCCGGCGGCCGATTCGCCGCCCGCGCTGCTTGTTTACGACGCGGAGCTGGAATTGATTTCCGCCAGCGGATCGCGCCGCGTGCCCTACGCGGGATTTCATTCGGGCTACAAGAAGATGAATCTGGGACCGGATGAATTGATCGCGCGGATTATCTTGCCGCGCGGGCGAGCAGGGTGGAAATCGTATTACCGCAAGGTGGGCACGCGGCGAGCGCAGGCGATTTCGAAAGTTTGCCTGGCTGCGGCATTGAAGATCTTGGACGGCGAGATCGTGGATAGCCGCATCGCGCTTGGGAGCGTTGCACCACAGGTGATACGCGCGACGAAAACGGAGAATGCTTTACGCGGGAAACGGCTCGACCATGCGGCGGTGATCGCTGCGCGCGCATCGCTCGCCGCCGAAGTCGCGCCGATTGACGACATGCGTTCAACGGCGCTCTATCGCGCGCGGATCGCTCAAAATCTGCTGGAAGAATTTCTGCTCAGCATCTCCGGGGTATGAGCGAGCTCGATCTCATCGTTCGCGGCAAGCGCGTTCTCGCCGGCGACGCCTCTGATCCAGCTCCCGCGGCAATACACATTCAGCGTGGCGTGATTACCGCCGTCACATCTCTTGACGACATTCCACCAGGTTCGCAAATCTACGAGGCGGGCGACGACTTCGTTATGCCCGGGATCGTTGACACGCATGTGCATATCAATGAGCCGGGACGCACGGAGTGGGAGGGATTCACCACGGCGACGCGAGCCGCGGCGGCGGGCGGCGTTACGACGCTGATCGAAATGCCGCTGAACAGTATCCCTGCGACGACGACGGCGGCGGCCTTTCGCGAGAAGCTTGCGGCGGCGGCGGGAAAGCTTTGGGTTGATTGCGGATTTTGGGGTGGCGTTGTGCCCGGGAACTTGCAGGAGCTGGGGGCGCTGTGGCGGGAGGGCGTATTCGGCTTCAAATGCTTTCTTGTGCCGAGCGGCGTGGAGGAATTTGCGCACGTGGGCGAGGAGGAGCTTCGCGCCGCGATGCCCGTGCTCGCGGAATTTGACGCGCCGCTTCTGGCACATTCTGAAGATCCGCAGATCATCGAGACAGCGAGCAAAGAAGCGGCCAAATTGCCGGCTAATCAATATTCGTCATGGCTCGCTTCGCGGCCTCGCGAGGCGGAAAATCGCGCGATCGAGTTGCTTATGCGCCTATCGGCGGAAGCAAAAAGCCGGCTGCATATCGTTCACGTTTCTTCTTCCGATGCACTGGAGATTATTCGCCGGGCGAAAGCAGCAGGAGTTGCCATCACTGCCGAGACTTGCCCGCATTATTTGACGTTTGCAGCCGACGAAGCCGGCGGCCCCGCCGCTAATGACGCGAATCACATCGCAGATGGCGCTACGGAATTCAAATGCGCGCCTCCGATTCGCGAAGCGGAGAATCGCGAGCGGCTGTGGGGCGGACTCGGCGACGGCACGCTGGATTTCATCGCCAGCGATCATTCGCCCTGTCCTCCGGAGATGAAACGAAAAGATACCGGCGACTTTTTCGCGGCATGGGGCGGCATCGCATCTCTGGAGCTTTCGCTCGCCGCTGTGTGGACTTCGGCGAGGCCGCGCGGCTATGCTGTGGGCCGCTTGGCGGATTGGCTGTGCCGCGGACCTGCGCGACTGGCGGGACTGAGCGCGCGAAAAGGCTCGATTGCCGCGGGCCGCGACGCGGATCTTGTGGTCTGGAATCCGGAAGCGGCATTTCAGGTGGATGCGGAGCGCTTGCAACAGCGGCACAAGCTGACGCCATACGCGGGGCGCGCATTGCAGGGCACGGTAACGGCTACATTTCTGCGCGGGCGAAAGATTTTCGAGCGCGGCGAGTTCTTCGCCGGCGCGACCGGAAACGTCTTGAAGCGAAGCGACGCATGACCGACTTTCAGAAATTGCCGAATCTTGCATCCGAGCGGCTTGGCGCGCGCGTGATTGCGGCCAACGACGATTTCTTCGCGCCGAAAGAAAATCTCGTAAAGGATTCGACGCCGGTGTTCATCGAAGGCAAATACACGGATCGCGGCAAATGGATGGACGGCTGGGAAACGCGGCGCCGCCGCACGCCAGGCCACGATTGGTGCATCGTGCGGCTGGGTTTGCCCGGCACGATCAGTGGCATCGTGGTGGATACTAGTTTTTTTCGCGGAAATTTTCCGGAGGAGTGCTCTCTGGAAGCTTGCGCGATTGCAACGGAGACCGGGCTGAAGCGCGAATTGGCGGCTCTGTATGCGCCCGCGACGAAGTGGTATGAATTGCTGCCGCCATCACCGCTCCAGGGCGATTCGCAAAATCCACGCGAGATCTGCGGCGAACATCGCTTCACGCACGTGCGCTTGAAAATTTACCCCGATGGCGGCGTGGCGCGGCTGCGCGTGCACGGGAAAGTACTGCCCTTGGCGGCGAGAGGCGCCGCAGCGGATAAGAATATGGATCTGGCTGCGATTCAGAATGGCGGGCGCGTGCTGGCGGCAAGCGATGAATTTTTCAGCGCGCCGCTGAATTTGCTGATGCCCGGCCGCAGTAAGGGCATGCACGACGGCTGGGAGACGCGTCGGCGGCGCGGTACGGGACATGATTGGGCAATCATCCGCCTGGGATCGCCGGGCGCGATCCATCGCATCGAAGTGGACACCGCGCACTTCAAGGGAAATTATCCTGATAGCTGCTCGCTTGAGGCGATTTTAGTTGAGGGCAACGGCGATCCGGACTCTACCGCGGCATGGCGACCGCTTCTGCCGCAGACACAATTGCGCGCGAACGCGCTGCATATTTTTCGCAAGGAGATTATCGGTTCGGAGCCCGCGTCGCATGTGCGCCTCAATATCTATCCGGATGGCGGCGTGAGCCGCTTGCGTTTGTGGGGCGCACCCACCGCCGAATCGCCAACCAGCGGGATTGCGTGGTTCAATTCCCTTCCCGAAAAGAAGGCGGAAGCGATGCTGGTGGATTGCTGCGGCTCGAAGGCATGGGTGCGCGGGATGCTGGCGCGGCGGCCGTTCGCGGACGAACAGGAATTGATGAGCTCGGCGGGTGAAATTTGGAGTTCGCTCGGGCGCAAGGAGTTGCTGCAGGCTTTCCGGCATCATCCGCGCATCGGCGGCAAGAAAGCGGCGCGAAAGCAATCGGCCAAGGCCGGAGCGTGGTCCGCGAAGGAGCAAGCGGGCGTGGAGCGGGCCGGAGCAGATACTCGCGCTGTGCTCGCGGCCGCGAATCGCGCCTACGAGGCGGCGTTCGGACATATTTTCATCACCTGCGCGGCGGGAAAATCGGGCGACGACATCCTGCGTGAATTGCAGCGGCGCCTGGCCAATGACCGCGAGACGGAATTGCGCGTTGCAGCCGAAGAGCAGCGTAAGATCACGCAACTCCGACTGGAGAAAATGCTGGCATCATGAATTCGCCCATCACAACGCACGTTCTGGATATTTCGATTGGCCGCCCGGCGCAAGGCGTGGCCGTAATCTTGCAAACGCAGGCATCAGGAGCGGAATGGAAGGAGGTCGCGCGCGGAGTGACGGGGCCGGATGGGCGGCTGGTGAATCTTGTTTCGCGAGGAAAGATCGCCCGAGGGAATTACCGCATGCGGTTTGAAACCGGCGCGTATTTTGCCGCGCGCAAAGCCGCAAGCTTCCATCCCTACATTGAAATCACGTTTGCGGTGAGCGATTCGGCGGATCACTATCACGTGCCATTGCTTGTGAGCCCATACGGCTACACCACTTATCGCGGGAGCTGATTGATGCGCATACGCCTGGGGCAAAATAATTACGGGAAGTCGCGCGTGCGCATGCTGCGGCTCTCGCGGCAGGAACGGCATCACGAGATCAAGGAATTGACGCTGGATATTCTTTTCGAAGGAGATTTCGAGCAGGCACACACGGCGGGCGACAACAGCAAGATTTTGCCCACGGACACGATGAAGAACACCGTGTACGTGCTGGCGAAGCAGTATCCGCCGGAGCCGATGGAAGAGTTCAGCGAACATTTGATCGAACATTTTCTTACTTACAATGCGCAAGTCTCGCGGATCCGGATCGCGTCGATTGAGCAGCCCTGGAATCGCATCGCCGTGGGTGATAAGCCGCACGCTACGTCGTTCATTCGCGGCGGAAATGAAAAACGGACGGCGATTGTTACGGGCACGCGCGAGGGCACGCACTTTTCAGCGGGCATTCAGGATCTGGATGTGATGAAAACTGCAGGCTCGGGATTTGAAGGATTTTTGCGCGATCCTTATACCTCGCTGGAAAACAAGAGCGATCGCATATTGATGACCAGTTTGCGCGCGGAATGGAAGTACGCGGCTGAGGAAGTTGCGTTCAGTCCCATCTGGCATGGCGTGCGCCAGGCCTTGCTGGAAACTTTTGCGGGTCACGACAGCCGGTCGGTGCAGCATACGCTCTATGCCATGGGCGAAGCGGTGCTGAAAAGTTTTGAATCGATTTCGGAAATACGGCTGGCCATGCCCAATAAACATTACAACCTTGTGGATCTTTCGCGATTCGGAATGGAAAACGATGGGGAGATTTTTGTGCCCACCGATGAGCCGCACGGGATGATTGAGGCTACGTTGAAGAAGGACGTTTGAGGCGAGCCGCTCCCCGCAAGAGATTTCAGCCCGTGAACCTACGAATCAGAAAGAGCAGATCCCTCGCTGCGCTCGGGATGACGCCGCCGACGTAATGGTGAGGGCAACGGCGAGCGAATAAACGGTGAGATGAGTTCTGCTATTTGGCGCGGGTGCGCGATTCGAGAATTTTCGCAAAAGAGCCGGAGCGAAGATCTTCCAGCGCGAGGCCGGTTAGGTCTTGCGCCTCCGCCGCAGTTACGGCGCCGCAATTGATGGCCCGCAGGAAATAATTCAACAAACCCTGGCCCGTTGCGGCATCGTCGAAAACTTCTCCCACCAGCGTGGCCTGCGCGGCTTTCTCGATGAAATTGCGGAGGCGATCCGCGGCTGTGTCGAGGCTGCTCAGGAAAAATGCGTAAACGGCAGCGTAGCGCGTGGGCAATTGAGCGGGATGCAAGTCCCAGCCCTGATAGAAGCCGCCGATCAGCGAGTGACGAATGTGATGCGCGTGCAGACGCCAGGCGGAATGCACGGCGGTGCGATTCTCCGAAATTTGTTGCGCGCTGAGCGGCGGGCCGCCTTTTGCGGCGCGATGAACTGGCACTGGGAGAACGTTGGTGGCGCCGTCGGAAAGCCACACGCCGGTGCCGGCAAGCGCCACTTGCATCATTTCCTTCGCGAAATCGCAGGAGGGATGCAGCATGTGCTGGTGCGCCGCGGTAATGTTGCGGCCGGCGGTGTAATCATAAGTGCCGAAATGCGCGGCCACGCAGCGGCCGTTTGCGGAGCGAACGAGAGCGAGAAGATTGGATTCGCCGCGCGAATTCAGAATGGATTGCGGCGTTTCGATCATCACTTCGATGCGCAGCCAATTGCCCGGCAAGCGCAACGCTGATTCCAGCCTCTCGACCAGCTCGACCAGCGCCTCGACTTCCTCCGGCAAACTTACTTTCGGAAGCGTGACGTGAAAATGCCGCGGAAGCGCGCCGACGCTGGATTCCGCCAGCGCGGTGATGAATAAATCGAGAGTGCGCACGCTGCGGGCGCGCAGTTCCTCGTTGAATGGCTTGATGCGAATGCCGATGAACGGCGGTAGGGTTCCGGCTTTTGCTCCGGCGGCCATATCGCGCGCGGTGGAAACGGCGTGCGCATCTTCCTCTTCGTCGGCGCGATTGCCGTAGCCGTCTTCGAAATCGATTCGGAAATCTTCGACCGGCTCGCGGCTGAGTTTTTCGCGCACGCGCCTGTAGATTGTGAGCGCGAGCCACGCGGAGCGGCTTTCTTTGCGGAACGTGTCGGGATCGGAATCAATATATTTTTCCAAGCGCTCGATTTCCGCGGGAGCATCCGGGAGTTCGTTGGCGCCATCCAAACCAATTGCCTTGGCGAAGGTGACGAAATCGGGAGCGTAATCGTCGAGAGATTGCAGCGCGTGGGCGCCCAGACGTTGCGCTGAATCGGCGTGAAATAATTGCGCCCCGGCGTAAACCGTGTGCACCGGTTGGCGCCCGCCGCTGGGCCCGGGATAAAGTTGCGCAAAATCGCGATGGCGTTCGCGAAGCTTCGCGTCCAGCGCTTTCAATGATTCCGGCGGCAAGGTTCGATTCATCGGCAGCCCTCGGCAGCCCATAAGGATACTCTTGGCCGATGCCAGAACTAAAGAGAAACGAAAGCGGCAGTTTGCCTCGCAATTGTCACGGGCAATTTCGTCAGAGGTAACGTAACAGCACGACTAGAACGCTGGTTCTATTGCCGCGCGAGGGCTGCTGCTGTAGTGTGGGAGACTCATCTCCCCAGCCCGACCTACGATGGCGTCTAAAATACTTTTAGTTGATGACGAAGCGGCCGCACGCGCCGGATTGGAAATACTTTTGCGCCGTGAGGGCTTTGAAGTGCTGGCCATCGGCGACGGCGCCACGGCGTTGCAGCACTGCGCCGAATTCCGGCCTGATTTGGTGCTGCTGGATATCGTCATGCCGGGCCTCGATGGATTCGAGATTTGCCGCCGGATCAAGGCAGCGCCGGAGACGCGGCTCACGCCGGTGATTTTGATTACCGGGCTTTCGGCTGTTTCGGATCGCATTCAAGGTAGCAATGCGGGGGCCGACGATTTTCTCAGCAAGCCCATCGATTTCAACGAACTGCTGGCGCGCACGCGGTCGCTGCTGCGGCTGAAGAACTATACCGACGAGCTTGAGAATGCCGAAGCGGTGCTGTTCAGCCTGGCGCGCAGTATCGAGGCGCGCGACCCCACGACCCATGGGCACTGCGAGCGGCTCTCGGAAATTTCGGCGCTGCTGGGAACGCGGCTGGGGCTCGAGGCCGAGCAGGTTACGGCATTGCGGCGCGCGGGCGTCGTGCACGATATCGGCAAGGTTGTGGTTCCGGACGCGGTGTTGATGAAGGAAGGACCGCTGACTCCTGAAGAAGAAGAAATTCTGCGCGAGCATCCGGTGGTGGGCGAACGCATTTGCTCGCCGCTGAAATCGTTCCGCTTGGTGTTGCCGATTATTCGCCATCATCATGAGAAGCAGGATGGAACCGGATATCCCGATGGATTGAGCGGCGAGCAGATTCCGCTTACGGCGCGCATTTTACAGATCGTGGATGTTTATGACGCGCTGACTACCGAGCGGCCTTATCGCACGGCTTTGAGTTCATCGCAGGCGCTGGATGAGATTGAAGATGAGGCCGGCAAGGGCTGGTGGGATCCGAAGATGGTCCGGGAGTTGCGCAGGCTCCTGGATGAGGCCGGTCCGCAGGTAGATGAGATACGCCGGCGGCATGCGCAGAGCACGAACGGCAACGGAACGGGAAAACGGTAGAGGGTTTGCGCTGAAATCGTTTGCGTATTTATTTGTGGGGCCGCCGCACACCAGATTTCAAATCTCAAATGGCTCTGTTGAAATGCTGGGCACGCGTTGGCTTCTCGGCCGTAGGGGAGGGGCTTGCACCTCCCGCCAGCGTAAAAACGGCCACACCGTTGCCAATCCGCCTGTGCGTAAATCTGCAGTTTGTAAACTCGAACTACGATTCGATCAACCCGAATGCGATGTTTCGTTGAGTTGCAGGCGCTCCTCGCCTGAGTAAATTACGAAGCGGCGGCCTCGCAAGAATCCTACTAGCGTCAGATTCAGTTCGCGGGCTAACTGTGCTGCAAGGCTTGATGGCGCTGACACTGAAACTACTACCGGAACACCTGCTACGATTGCTTTTTGCGCGATTTCAAAGCCGCAGCGCCCGCTTACCAGCAGCACGGCTTCAGCTAGCGGCAGACGATTTTCTTGCAGTGCCCAGCCGATTACTTTGTCCACGGCATTGTGCCGGCCGATGTCCTCGCGCGAGACGATTAATTCGCCTTCGCGCGTGAACACCGCGGCTGCGTGCAGGCCGCCTGTGCGACCGAAAATGTCCTGCGCGCTGCCGAATTTTTCCGGCAGTTGGCACAGCGTTTCTGCAGAGACTCGAAATGCGCGATTCGGTGGACGCAGCAGGCGCGAGCGCACAGCGTCAATCGAGGCTTTGCCGCAGACACCGCAACTGGAGTTCGCGAAAAAATTGCGGCGCGTCTGCTCCGCGTCGAGAGTCACGCCATCGGCAAGTTGCGCGATCACTGAATTTCCGCGGCTGGCGCGCTTGCCGTCGATGACTGCCTCGAGCGATTTAAGCTGTTCGCGCGATTGAATGAGGCCTTCGGTAAAAAGAAAGCCCGCGGCCAATTCCAGGTCGTGCCCCGGCGTGCGCATCGTCACAGCCAGCGGCGCATCACCGATGCGGATTTCCAGCGGTTCTTCGCCGGCGATGGAATCCTGCACGCGGCGCAGCCGCCCGTCGGCCCACTCGGTCACTTGCGTTACTTCGATGCTGCGCGGCGCCGGCAATTTTATCCCTCCTCGGCGGCGACTACCGCAAACTGTCCGGCGGGCACGGCGCGATCCAGCGGCACGACTTCGACGATCGCGTTGTAATCGGGCACGCCACTGGGATCGAGGCATCCGCCCGGCACGACCACATTCAGCTCCGGCCAGTGGCCTTGCAGGCATCCGGGCTTGATGCGCCCGATTTTTACGCGCCCACGAAATTCGCCGTGCGCATTGCGCACCAGAATGGCGTCGCCGTCAGCCAGTTCAAGTTTCTCCGCATCTTCGCGGGCCATCACGATGTCATCGCGGCGCAGACCAGTGATGGCGTCGAAATCCGAATGCACCATGGCGTTGAATTGCCTGCCGCGGCGCGTCGCAATCGTGAAGCGTCCTTCCGGAATTTCATCGCCGGGCAGCTCGACGACAGAAAAATGCCCTTTGCCATCGGGCGTCGCGAAGCGCTCTGCCAGCAAACGCGGCCCGCCGTATTGAAAATTGTCGCCCTTCTTTCGCAGCGCCGCGATTCCGCGATAAGCCGGGCAGACGCGATCAATCTCCTCGCGAATTTCCTGCGTGTCGCGCCACGGGAAAATCTTGGCTGTGCGCTCCGGCTCCGCGGCGCGCGCCACGGCCACGGGAATCTCCCATTCATCGCGCGCCTCGCCGACGCGCGGCCCCGGAATTTCCGGACTGTAAATGATACGGCGTTCGGTCGAAGTTTGCGTGCCGCCCCCGCGCTGCTCGTAGCGCGTGCGCGCCGGCAGCAGCAAAACCGTATCCGCAGGCTCGACGAGCATATTCGAACTCAGCACGATGTCCTGATGAATCCGCAGCCCAATATTTTCAATCCCGCGTTGCACGCGCCCGGGCTCCGGCAACGTCTCCAGGAAATTTCCGCCGCTCTGCCACAGCGCATCAATTTCGCCGCGCTCCGCGGCCAGAAGCATTTGCGTCGTGCTCATTCCCTTCCACGCGGGCGGCTCGAAGCCCCACATTTCCGGCGCCGCAAATTTCTGCGCATTCTCAGCGCTCACCGGCTCGCCCATCACGTACGCGCCGGGCATCGCGCCCATTTCGGCTCCGCCCTGCACGCCGCTATGGCCGCGAATGGGCATCAAGCCGGTATGCGGCCGGCCCACATTTCCGCGCGCCAGCTGCACATTCACGATTGCGCGCACATTGTCGCTGCCGTAGCGGTGCTGCGTAATCCCCATGCTCCAGACAATAATGGCGTGCCGCGCGCGCCCGAGTGTCTCCGCAAAACGCAGCATGTCCTGGCGCATTTGCCCCGCTCCGCGCTCCAGCTCCGGCCACGAAAACTCCCGCGTCCGCGCTTCCAGCTCGCCCCAGCCTACCGTCCGCGCGGCAATGAATTCGCGGTCGATCCAATCGTTTTCGATCAAGTGTTTCAGCACGCCGTTGAAAAACGGAATATCGCCGCCGGCGTAAATTTGAAAGAACTCATCCGAGAACCGTGTCCCGAATAGAGCGCTCTCGGCCACCGACGGCACCCAATAGCGCTCCATGCCAGGCTCGTTGTAGGGATTCACCACAAAAACTTTCGTCCCCGCCTTCCGCGCGTAGTATAGATATTTCGTCGCGACCGGCTGATTGTTGGCGATATTCGAGCCTACGAAGACGATCAGGTCGGCGCCAATCCAATCCGAGTAGGAGCAAGTGGTCGCCGCGCAGCCCAGGGTGGCACTCAAGGCCGCGGTGCTGGGCGCATGGCAAATCCGCGCGCTGGTATCCACGTGATTCGTGCCGAAAAATCTCGCCACTTTCTGATGCGCGTAATAGGCCTCGTTGGTCAATCCGCGCGAAGTGAGGTACCACGCCGCGCGATGCGGATCGCAGGTCTTCAATTTTTCGGCAGCGATGCGCACAGCCTCAGCCCAGCCGATGCGCCGAAATCCTTTTTCGCCGCGCCGCCGCACCATCGGTACGGGCAACCGGCCCAGCGCGCGAAGCTGCTTGCCCGAAAGCTCCCGCAACGTCGCCACGTCCGCCAGCCGCCGCCAATCCATCGCCGGCATGGTATTCAATCGCAGCAGTGCCAGCCGCACGTTGCAGAGATGAATTCCCTCCATGGTCCAATCGTGCATTCCGGAAGTGCCCAGCGCGCAGCCATCGCAGCAGCCATCGCGCAAGATCCGCCAGGCATACCCCAAGCTGTCCCGATTATCCCAAAACGTCTCGGCCAGATCGCGAAACACGTTGGGATGCTGCTGATTCACGCCGTACGGAACCAGGCTCACCCACTGCGCCCGATCCACTTTTCCGTTCGCCGCATCGCGTCCCGCCAATTCACTCCCCTCGATTCTTTAGCGCCTCCTGGCGCTTGGATCCGCGCGCACATTGCGCTGGCCAAAAAACTCGGCGATGTGCAGGTATCTGGTCGTAGGGCGGGGCTTGTTTACCCTGCTTGCCCTGAAGAAGCTAGAAGGGAGCCTCGAAGGGCTCCGCCCTCAAGCGTATGGCCCTCCACAATCTCCCCACTAGCTTCCACGCCTCGTTTCACTCGCGCGCACTCCACATCTAATCTGTTATCGCTTGAAAGCCGGAGTGTCAAGCACGCCGGCCGGATTGGCATATTCATCCGATATCCGCGTTCGCGTCTTCACCGCTTGCAATTCGGGAGCACGCGTCCCACCCACTTGGACCCAGTACTGCGGCCTACGTCGATTCCGCACCGACGATCCGCGCCAGTGTGGCTCGGTCAAGGGCGAAGACTTCCACATCTCAGGAGTGGGCTGACATTTTAATGAAGCCGTAATCGTTCCGAAACCCCGGGAACATACAGATATGCCAGTAATGATTGATCCGATCGCTCGCTTAACCACGGAGGGATCCAACATGTCGTCTGCAAAGTTTCTCAGGTGCACCACCGCGCTACTCGCTACATTGGCGCTCTTGTCGAACGCCCCGGTGTCATTGGCGCAAAACGACGGAAGCCGAAATGAGGGGCGGCAGCAAAACAGCGCTAGCTCCGATCAGAGATCTGACAGGCTCTCGCAGCTGGAGAAGATCGAACTACTGCGCAGCAAGGTGAAGTACGTATTCGTGATTTTCCATGAGAACGAATCGTTCGACCATTATTTCGGCACCTACCCGGGCGCCAACGGCCTCTTCAGCGCGCCGCCCGGCACCAAGCCCGCCAACGCGACACCCAGCTTCGTGCAGAATTACCTCGATACCTCGCTCAACGCTGTTACCATCTCCCCTTTTCTGATGCCGCAGGCGGTGCAGACCTCGACCGGGACGATTGTGCCGATTTATCCCACCGACCTGATCTCGGTCGATCACAGCCATCAGGGCATGTCGAACAGTTTGGATACCAACTCGAAAACCGGCGTCGCGGCGAATGACCGTTACGCGATGGACCAAGAGAGCCTGACGACTGATGAGTCCGGCAACATCGTAACCAGCAAGGGCGTGGCCCCGACCGCAATCTCGCTGGCGCAAAAGCAGAAAGCGGAGACAGACATCAGCCACATCGATTGCGACACCATCCCTTTCATGTGGAGTTGGGCTAAAAACTTCGTGCTGTTCGATAACTTCCATCAGACAACCGTCGGACCCTCGACTCCGAACGCGATCTCGCTGATCGCCGGCCAGTCCGGTCAGACGCAATGGGCACTTCACAACGATGAAGGCCCGACAGTGACTTATGCGAACCCCAGCTTCCCGAATCCGCTCGGCGCCAGCTATGGCTCGAATGTCATGCCCTCCACTAGCAATGCCTTCGTCCCGGTAGTCGGCGATCCAGGCCCGTTTCCAGGCTCGAACCTGGACACCAACGCGGTCAAGCCCCCGTATAATTTCGACGAGAATCCAGCCAACCCGGCCCTGAACCTGACCTTTGCCACCCAGCCGCTCTCGTTCATGGGGCGGAACATCGAGAAGATCATCGCGACCGACCCGAACCCCAGCGCGGACTTGCGGGATGTTCAGCAGGACATCAGAGTCATCGCCTCCCTCGACGCGGCGGTCAATTGGGGTTGGTATCAGCAAGGCTTCAATGCCAACGACGCGTTGGATCCCTTCGAGCCGCCGGGGTCGCCGACGGCGCCGACCTCGACGCCGTCCGCAAACAGCGGCTATGTGCTGCATCACAACGGCCCGCAGTATTTCGGCTATCTCGCGGACAACCCGCAGGTGCTGGACAATAACCTGCACGGCGCCAAGGACTTCTTCGATGCCGTGGAAAACAGGACGCTACCTTCCGGCGGCGGCGTGTTCTATCTGCGCGGCGGGTACGACAATAATGACGGGCTCGTGCCCGTCGATCCAACTCCCGCCATCCAAAACGCGTTTATCGGCAACGACGATCATCCGGCCTACTCGGACCAACAGATCTCCGAGGCCTTTGCTGCCAAGGCCATCAACGACATTACGAACAGTCCTTACTGGCCAGAAAGCGTGATCATTATCACCTACGACGAGACCGACGGGTTCTACGACCATGTTTCGCCGGAACAGCGCAGCACTTTCGCCGACGGCTCGCCACTCTCGGCTGGTCCGCGTATCCCCACGCTTCTGATCTCGCCCTTTGCAAAGTCCGGCGAAATCTCGCATCGCTACAGCGAGCACGGCTCGGTGATTAAATTTATCAACGAGCTGTACGGCCTCGTGCCCCTCGCCACGTTGCCGGACGAGATATTCGGGCGCGTGTTGGGTTTCTTGACGTTGGGACAGCCGAACCTCGGTCCTTCCGATGATCCGTTCAACGACGTTGGCGACCTGACGGAAGCGTTCGATTACGACATCTTGCGGGGGCATAAGCCGCCCGTGCCCGCTTCGCTGGCATCGTTCCCGCCGTCAGTGGTGGCAACGCTGCCTCATTTGGCGACGCCCAACTATTCGCCGAACGGCTATACCAATGGCGCATGCGCGGCCATCGGCGTTTTGCCGACCGACTTCCCGTCCATGCAATCCTACCAATCGGGCCAGCCGATCGACCCCTATCCGGTTGACGTTAATCCGCGTCCGACCCAATCGCCCGGCACCCCGACGTCCGGAAGCTGGACGCCTTGATCCGTTTTCGACTGAGGCACAACCGGGAGATCATCTGGATCGGGCCTGGGCTGATGATTCAGCCCCGAGCAAAAGAAAGGACGGAGGTCTTGATCTCCGTCCTTTCGATTTTTCTGCCTTGGTTGGGTTCATTGATGCCACGCATATTTTTGACTCTCTTCGTCGGCGGTTTATTGGCGCAGGCCAGCTCTGTGCACGCCCAAACTCTAGAGTCCATCCGCGCCGCTCACCACTTGGAGTGCGGCACGGTGGTAAGCGCCGACGACTGGAATGGAGAGGATCTCCACGGCAATCTCTCAGCGCTGGAATCCGAGATTTGCCGGGCCGTTGCAGTGGCGATCTTCGGGGACGCTGACGGCCTGACGATCCGGTCCTTTCCAGCCGAGCCGGAGGCCTTGAATGCGCTGAAGGCGGGCACGATTCAGCTCGCGGCCGGCATCTCGCCTTCGGCATCGACAGCGACACATTTCGGCCTAGGGTTCGGACCGCCCATCTTCTATGACTCCCAGCGCTTGATGGTCTCGAAGCGAAGCGGCATCACCGACCTCGCGGGCCTGCGCGACAAGCTTATCTGCGCGCTCGACATGAGCCCGCCCGAGCGAGCGTTGCGCGACGAAATGACCGCGCGCGGAATTCCGTACGCGCTGCAGGCTCACTCCGAACAGGGCGAAATGGACGCGGCCGTGGCTGTTCGCCGCTGTGCGGCGGGCACCGCCCTGGAGTCGCGACTGGCCCAGTCGCGCGCCAACTTTCACGCGGTGACCAGCGACTTCGTCTTCCTGCCGGAGCGCTTCGGGCTCTACCCGGTTGTCCCCGCCTATCGCTATGGCGATCAGAAGTTCGGGTTGCTGATCGACTGGACGGTCAGCGCGCTGATCGAGGCGGAAGCGTTGGGAATCACGCAGGCCAACGTGGCCGCGGCGGTGAAACGCGAAGATATGCGGGCCGAGCAGTTGCTCGGACACGACTTCGCGACTGCTCAGGCGCTCGGGCTGGCGCATGATTGGGCTGCCAAGGTTATCGCGGCAACTGGCAATTATGGCGAGATCTTTCAACGCACAACGGGTGGGCCATACCATCTGGATCGGGGCTTGAATGCGCTTTGGACAGAAGGTGGGCTCATGCGTCCGCTGCCGATGAGATGACAGGCACAAACGACGAACCTGCTTTAACAAGGCCACGCGCAGTGCAGCCGCAACAGCGTGGCGAATCTTTACCCCCAGATATTTGCGCCGGTTCATTCTCTCCCATGCCGCGCTCCGCCGTTGACACACCCTGTTGAGTTGCTGTGCCGGCTGGCTAATTCGACGTACTATCGGACGCAGGTAACGAATACAGCGGAAGTGCTTACAAGAAAGCAAATCCCTACAAGAATTCAGAGGCCCGCGCTTTGACGGACACGTAAACTGACTATGCGGGCCCGGCGATTTCGAGGTTCGCCCCGCGCCGCGCATTGGAGAATATCTTTGAATATCCGAAGGGCCACCGACAGCTACGAAAAATGGGTTGCTGCGCGGATTCGCATCGTCAAAGCGGATTTGGACTACAAGCACGAGGAAATGGCCGCTGATGCTTTCCCATTTTTCCGGGCGACATTTTATCGCTGGGCGCAGCTGTGGCCGGAAATCTGCGCGGACGAGGCGAAGGGTCCGGAAGTACTGGCCGTCGGAGACCTGCATGTCGAGAATTTCGGCACCTGGCGCGACGCCGAAGGCCGGCTGATCTGGGGTGTCAACGATTTCGACGAAGCCTATCCGATGGCTTACACGATGGACCTTGTGCGCCTGGCGACGAGCGCGCACCTGGCCATCGCCGCGGAACACCTCACCTTGCGCAGCCGGGAGGCCTGCGACGCGATCCTCGATGGTTACCGGCAGGGCCTGGAAGCGAAGGGCAAGCCGTTCGTTCTGGCGGAAGATAATCGCTGGCTGCGAGTGATCGCGCTCAGTCGCCTTCGCGATCCCGTCCGTTTCTGGAAGCGCGTTGGTAAGCTCGAAGAGCTGCGCGCGACAGTGCCTGAAAATGTCCGAGAAAAACTGGAAGCCGCGCTTCCTTCGCCGCAGCTGCCGTACGAGCGCAAGCGGCGCGTGGCCGGCCTCGGCAGCCTGGGTCATTTGCGGGTTCTTGCGGTGGCGCGCTGGCGCGGAGGGTGGATTGCCCGGGAAGCGAAAGTTCTCACTCCCTCGGCGTGCATCTGGGCTTCCGGCAGGGCGAAATCGGAGAAAATTCTTTACAGCGACATCATCTCGCGCGCCGCGAGAGTCCAGGATCCCTTCCTGCAGATTTTCGAGACGTTCCTCGTTCGCCGGCTGGCGCCCGATTGTTCGCGCATCCAGCTCGCTTCTCTGCCGGAAGACCACGACGAAGCGCGCCTGCTGGAGGCCATGGGCTTCGAGACGGCCAACATTCACATGGGCTCGCGCAACGTGATTCCGTGGATTATTCGCGACCTGAAGGAGCGCCCGCGCCGCTGGCTGCATCAAGCAGCCAGGAAAATGCGCGACGTTGTCGAGCGCGATTTCGCGAAGTGGCGTAAAGGCTGAAATGCGGGGGCCATCGCGGCGAACCACTCGGTTGCCGGATGGGATCGGGCGCAGGTTTTCAGGATTGTTTGACGCTAAGGTTCGCTCGGCGGCGGCTAAACTTTCGCCACGCGCTTCTGTTCCCAATTCTTGCGCAACTCTGCGCGGCGCGCCAGCACGTGCGCTTTGGCGTCCTCGAAGTTTTTGTACACGCGCTTGCCCTTGATGGTGTTGCAAGTGCGGCAGCAAGCCACCAGATTCGCGGGATCCTTCTTGCCCTTGCGCGCGCGGGGCATGACGAAATCCACTGACATCGCCAAGGCATTTTCGAAGCTCGCGGTGCCGTCCAATCCGCAATACTGGCAGCGGTGCTTGTCCCGCTCGAGAATCTTCAACCCTTCGTCCAAACTCACCGGCGCGGCAGTCAACGTGAATGCGTGAAAATTGAAGAGCATCAGGCACCTCCAACGCGGATTGCCGGCCGTTTAACCGGGAAAGGAGTCCGTGTTCTCGAAAATAGGCCAGCCTCCGCCGGGTGTCAAGCAAGTCCGCGGATGATGCGTCGCCGCGGTTAGCTCTACGGCGCGGGATTTGCACAGGCGGATTTTGCATGCCGCTGTCTTGGGTGTATTCTTTCCGCTTCCGCGCTCGTCTTTCTTCGTAGAGCCGGCAGATATGGCAGCGCATAATCCCATTGTTCCCGCGCGCGAGCCGAAGCGTGCGGGGCTTGCGCATTTCATGGCTCGCGTTCTGAAGGAACGCGAGCGCGCCGCCAAGGCTCTCGATCCCGAAGCGGTGCATGACTTGCGCGTGGCCTTGCGCCGCTGCCGCACGATGGCCGATGCCCTTTCCACGTTTGATCCCGACAAATCCCTGCGCGTAATGCGCAAGGCCTCGAAGCGCACCTTCCGAAGCCTGGGGCAACTGCGCGATGCCCAAGTGCTGCGCGAATGGGTGAAGAAAATCGCCCCGGCGGGCGATGCGCTGGCCGGCAAGCTGCTGCAACTGCTGGGGCAAACCGAAGCGGCGGCAAAAGTGGAGGCCGAAGCGGCGCTCAGCGAATTCGACGTGCACAAGTGGCGGCGCTGGTCGCGCGAGCTGGGTCAGCGCTCGCAACGAGTGCCTCCCGACAGCCTGGTCTTTCAGCATCTGGCCCTGGAGCGCTGCCTGGAGGCGCAGCAGGCGCATCGGTTCGCGCTGCGTTCCCGGAGCCGCGTTGGATGGCATCGCTTGCGCATCGCGCTGAAGCGCTTTCGCTACACGGTGGAGAATTTCCTTCCCAGCCGCCACGACGAGTGGATTGCCGACCTCAAGCTGGTGCAGGATTTGCTCGGTGAAGTTCACGATCTCGACGTCCTGCGCGGGGAATTCATGAAAGTTGACGCCGGCGTGAAATCGCTGGAGTTGGAGCAGTGGCTGGCGCGTCTCGATGCCCTGCGCGACGAGCGCCTGGCCGCGTATCGTGCCAAAGCCCGAGGCCGGAATTCGATCTGGAAGATTTGGTTTGCGGGATTGCCGTCGGGCGAGGGGCTTGACGAGGCGGTGTTCGCCACTTTGGAAAACTGGGCGGCGTATCGCGACCCGAACCTGGACCATTCGAAGAAAGTTATGGGGCTCGCGCTGGAGCTTTTCGACGGCTTCGAGGCCGAGGCGCTGCAGCACATTTTCCGCGATCCGCAATCGCGGCGGATCCTGCACGCGGCGGCGCTGCTGCATGACGTCGGGCGGGCAAAGAAGGATGCCAACCACCACAAGCGCTCCTTCCGCATGATCAGCGAGCTGGAGCCGCCGGCCGGCTGGACGAAAGAGGAAATGTTCAGCGCCGGTTTGATCGCGCGTTACCACCGCGGCGCCGAGCCGCGCCAGGAGCAGAAGGAATACGCCGCGCTCGAGCCGGCGGAGCAGGAACGCGTGATCTGGCTGGCGGCAACGCTGCGGCTGGCCGACGGGCTGGATTTCGATCACCGCGGGCGCGTTCTGGGAGTGAGCGTGCACCGCGATCGCACGGCGCTGATTATTCGCGCCGACGGATATGTGCATGATGTCGATTCGGCTGAGACTTTGGCGCGCAAGAAACACTTGCTGGAGACACTTTGCGAGTGCCCTATCATCATTCAGCCTGCTGAAACTTTGCCCGCTTCGAGAATCACCTCCATCGCGTCTTGAAGTCTTCAGGATAGGCGCTGCACAGAACCGCGTTGGTGTGCGGATTTCCTGGTGAAGTTTTGCTGCGATAGTACTTTTTTGTTCTCGCGATTTGGGTCGATTAGAAATGGGTGCTTTCCTTTGTTTTCTGTGAGTTAGGCGGGATTCTAATTTCCGGTTATGGTCGATTAGAATTCTCGCGGCTTGGGGCGTTCTGGAGGTTTGAGGCTGAAAGCTTGGGGCTCGGGCGAAAAGTTTGCTGGGCTTGATTCGAGGATTGGCGGCTCTTGGTGAATGGCTGGGCTTTGGACGGTTGAATCGTCTGCGAAAGGCGGGAGGGTCTGAAGCACCCTCCCCTACAACGGCGGGGCAAATCGCGTTTCGACAATACGACATCGACTTGGCTTGGGCGCCAAGCATTTTCCTGCTCTCCTTGTCTCATTGGCGCGGGGTCTCGCTGGCTTTAGGATTGCCAGCCCCGGGCTTAGGGACCTACGAGCCGCTTCTCCCCTTATACCATATGAGTACCATATTGTCAATAGGGTCCCGAAAATAAAAATGGCCTTCTTCGGAGTGGGCGCGTGGAGATCACAGGTTGGCGTTGTCGCGGGCGTTACGCTGGCGGGCGGAGCCCTTCGGGGCTCAGGGTAAACAAGCCCCGCCCCTACTACGAATAAGTTAGTGGTCTAGCGCCGCGTTGACGCTAAATGCGTTGGTTCCAGTAGTCGAACATTGAGGCCAGGGTTTGCTCGATGGTGAATTGCTGCGTCCAGCCGGTGTGACGGCGGATTTTTTGCGTGCTGCCGTAAATGATGCGCTCGTCGTTGGGGCGCATCAGGCGGGCTACCGGGCGGATTTGCGGTTTCAGGCCGGAGATGCGAATGGCTTTACGCAGCAGTTCGCCGATGGGGGCGAGAGGCGAAGCGCAGAGATGGTAGGCCTCACCGGGTTTGCCTTTGAGGGCTGCGAGATAAAAGCCGCGTACGGTGTCGCGCACGTCGAGGAACGAGCGGCGGGCCTTTAAATTTCCAGTTTCGACTATGGGCGCCTGCAGGCCTTTCTTGATCTTCACCAACTGCCTGACAAAATCCGAGGGCGCGTCGAGAGTTTTTCCCGGGCCGGTGGTGTTGAAGAGGCGGATATTCACGGACGGGACTTTGTGGTCCACGAAATATTCGCGGGCTAGAAGATCCAAGCAGACTTTACTGATGCCGTAGGGATGGACGGGATTTAGCGGGAAATTTTCGGTGACTGGAATGGCTGATGCGGGCATGTTGCCGTATTCGGCGCTGGAGCAGGCTGAAACGATTTTTGGACGCTTCTTCATGTAGCGTGCAGCTTCGAAGAGATAGAGAGAGCCCATGATGTTGGATTCGAACGTCATGACCGGATTGGACCAGGAGACGGTGGGAAGGCTCTGCGCGCCGAAATGGAAGACGAATTTCGGCTGATATTCGTTGAGCAATTGCGCGATGCGCTGGCCATTGCGGAGATCGCATTGGGCGAAATGAAGATTGGGGACCTTGGGTGCGGAGCTCGATGGTTGCTGGAGATACGTTCCGATTACCTTGTAGCGTTTGGCGGCCAGAAATTTAACCATGTGCGAGCCGATGAAGCCTTCGGAGCCGGTGACGAGGACGGTGGTGGGCATTTTGTGTTTGCGGGGTACAACTCTCTCATGGGGGCGAATTGCTAGCAAAAAAATTTCTTGGGAGAATGCGGGAGGAAGAGAGGACAGATCGGAGTTATCGGTGAATGGCTCGTTTTAGGGCGATATTTACGTTGGAGGTCGGAGCCCTTCGAGGCTCAGGGTAAACAAGCCCCGCCCCTACGACCGAATAGCGAACCACATGATAGCTAAGATGCGGCGTTGCGGTTGAAATTGGCGAGAAGCGCCGGCTGGCAGCCCTTCCTGCGTCAGGACAAGCCGGCGTTACTTGATTTGGCGGAGGACCTTGGGGGTCAGGAGCCAGAGGAGAGTGGCTTTGCCGGTCGCGGCGGAGTCGAATTCGAGGGCGGCGACGCCGGCTTTTTTCAGCGCGGTGAAGACGCCGCGTGCGCCTACGGCCGCGGCGATGAGCTGATCGAGATGCGGGGCGTGGCCGAAGCACATTACCTCGGCGGCTTTCAGATGCGCGAGCTCCTTCAAGAAATCGGAAGGATTGCTTCCGGGACGGAGCTCCTGGCTCTGGCGAATTTTTTCGCGGGAGTAGCCGAGGGCCTCCGCGAAAATTTCGGCAGTCTGCATGGAACGAACGTAGGGGCTGGTGATCAGGATCGAGGGCTTGACCTTCAGGGCGAGAATTCCTTTGGCCACTTCGCGGGTTTTCTTGATGCCGTCGCGGGTGAGATAGCGCTCGATCTCCGAGGGAGAATTGGGATCTTCGCGATCGATGGCGATGCCGTGGCGGACTAGATAGAGAATCATCGGTTAGGCTACTTTCACTTTTGCTTTCGTGGGCGCGCGGCGGAAAACCGGGCGCAGACCGAATTCGCGCTCGAAGAGAGCGGATTTGCGGGTCAATCCGGTGACGTCTAGGCGCGAGCCATTTTGCATTTGCACGCGGAAGATGGCCTGGCCGCGCTCAACGTCCACGGTGACGCCGCCGACCATGCGACGGTGCTCGCTTTCGAGTCGTTCGGCAATGCGCAGCAGGGCGACGAGCATGAGCGCGTCTTCACGGCGCGCGCCATCGAGAGCGGCATAGGCCTTGTGATCCATGTGCGGATCGGATTTGGAATTGTGGTAACGCACCAGAGCGGCGACCATGTCGCGGCGCCAGCCACGCAAGCCGGGAACGTCGCCGTAGCGAACGAGATATTCGCCGTGGCGATGATGCGATTTGTGTCCGATGGCATGGCCGACATCGTGAAGGATCGCGGCCATCTCGAGGGTGAGGCGCTCGTCGGGACCCATTTCGTGCAACGGGCGCAACTGATCGAAAAGAGACACGGCGAGGCGGCGCACTTGCTCGGCGTGTTCGGAATCGTAGTTGAAGCGGCGCGCGAACCATGCCGCGCCGGCGCGCAGACGATCGGCGACGCGCTGCTCATCGGCATCCGGCGACGCGCCGGAATATTGCGCGGCCATCAAATCGACGAGGATGCCTTCGCGCACGCCGGCGCCGGGTACGAGCAGCGAACGGAGATTGAGAAATTGTCCGAGGGTGGCGAGAACGATTGCGGCTATGCCCATGACTTCAGCGCGATCGCGGCGCACGCGAAAGGCTTTCATTCTGCCGGGAACGTCGAGGCGGACGATGCGCCAGAGTTGATCGCGCAGGAGGCGCAGATTGATGGTGGGAAAGCCGCGGAGACGCGGACCCGCGGCGAGCGGCGCCAACGCTTCGGCGTTGCCGCCACAGGCAGCGGCGACGGCGCCGGCGAGATTCGGCGGCTCGGGAATCGCGGAGCGGAGGAGCATCAGCACGTGGTCTTTAATGCGCGCGACGGTATCTTCGCTGATTGCGCCTTCGAGTTTGTAGGTCTCCATTAAGCGCACGGTGCCTAGCGGGAGAGCGACGCGGCGCTTGACTGCGCCATTTTCCAGGAAATTCAGCTCGAGGCTTCCGCCGCCGAGATCGAAGATCAGCCGCGGAGAAATGTTGCCTGCGAGCGCGCGTAGAACTCCGGCGCAAACGAGACGCGCTTCTTCTTCGCCGCTGATGACCTCGACTTCGAGGCCGGATTTGCGGCGAATGCGCTCGATCAGTGTGTGGCGATTGCGGGCTTCGCGCGCCGCACTGGTGGCGACAGCGCGGTAGATGGCAACGTGATGGCGATCCATCACGCGGCGGAAGTGGCGGAAGGCGCGGGCGGCTTTGGCGATGGTGTCGTCGCTGACGAAATGGCGGGTGAAAGCGTTGTGACCGAGGCGCACCGCGGCGCGTTCGCTATCGAGAATTTCGTAACGATCGGGAGAAGTAGCGCGGGCAATCACCAGCCGCAGGGCGTTCGAGCCGGCGTCAATCGCGGCGATGTGTACGGGGGCGGCCAATTCGTCTATCGCCAGAGGTGCGCAAGCGCGCCCGAGGGCTGATAGTGCGTACCCTTGATGCCGAGATGCGCGCCAATTTGCTTGCGCAGCTCGCGGTTCACGTTCGAGACACTGGCCTCGCCGTCGAGCTCAATGAAAGAGTGACGGCGCGAGAGATACTCAAATTCCTTTTTGATCAGCGATTGATAACGGATGAAGGATTGAAAGAGATCGTTGGATAGGGACATGTCGCGGCCGGATTCCCAGAAACTGATGGTGTGCGATTTTTTGAATTCGCGATCGAAGGCTACTTCGGGCTTTACGTTGAGCCAGAACGTGAGATCGGGGCGCAGAGCCATTTCGTAAATGCCGTGCAAATAATCGCGGCCGATGCCGCGAACGGCGCTGCGGGCGATCAGCGTGTAGATGTAGCGATCGGCGATCACGATAAGGCCAGAGCGCAGCGCCGGCAAAATGCGGCGCTCAAGCTGATCGAAGAAATCGGTGCTGTACATCAGCGCGAGGGTCATGCGCGTGACGGAATTTTCGGCCAGTAGAGCGTCAATGTCGTCGGCGACCAGCGAGGAGCGGCGCAGGCCGGTGGTTTGCACGGCGAAGCCTTCGGACTCGAGCCATTCGGTTAGGAGAGAAATTTGCGTGGAGCGGCCAGAGCCGTCGGTGCCTTCGATGACGATGAGAGTGCCGCTCAGCTCCTCTTCGCGAACACCGGGCAGCGCGGCGCCATAGAAACGCGAGCTGCCCCTTCCATTCGCGCGCGGCTTTTCGCCTTTGCGGCGGTGCCGGCCGTTGGCGCCGGCGCCGGGAAGCATGGGGATGTCGCGGGGCGTCATGTGGTTTTCTTCGGCGCGAATTTGGTGAGATCGATGCGTTCACCGAGAATTTCGCGCATCTGCTTCTGCAGGCGATTGACGGGCACGGTGCCGTCCATCAGGACAAATTTATCGGGCTCAATCATCTGGTCGTAATAGTTCAGGATGCGTTCCTGGAAAATGCGGAAGCTTTCGGCACGATCGAGAGAGATACCGAGATCCATGCCGGCTTCATAATATTTGAGTTTGGGCCGCCCGGCCATGATGCGATTCACGGCGACATCGAGGGGCGCGCGAAAGTAAAACGTAATGTCAGGGATGGGGGCAAAACGATAAAGATTGCGGAGCCAATGCGGCGGACAGCCGCGGGCCACGTCGCGAGCGAAAGCGGTGTAAATATAGCGATCGGCGAGAACGAGATAGCCGCCGTGGAGGAGCGGAAGAATCTGGCGCTCGCAGCGATCGGCGAAATCAGCGGCGTGCAGCAGAGAGAAGGTAACGGGCGTAAGCAGGCGGCGTTGCTTGCCGCGCCGCGTGGCGGATTTCACCAGCGGCGAGGAATTCCATTCCGTGAAGTGCGTGCGATAGCCGCCAATCTCGAGCCAGCGCTTCAAGAGATAAAGCTGCGTGCTTTTGCCGGAGCCGTCGATGCCCTCGACGACCGCGAGCGCGCCGGGATAATCGTGCTTCGGCGTGCGCGTCCTCTCGGCCGGGCGTTCCGAGGCTAACGGCGCTTCAATCGACCTGGATTCATGCATTTCTGATGGATTCCGCTCGTTTTCCACTTCAGTAGTTTATGATACCGCGCAGGTTAAAAGGCAGTGTGAATATTCTGTTACAGGAGCGGTGAATCGAAAAATGCGGCTCGAGAAACCCTTATGAACATTCGAAAAGTGCTGTTGGTAAAACCTGAGACGAAAGTGAAGCTCTCCGATTACGATCCCGATGAGACCTTCGGACACAGAAAGGGATCGCGGACGGAGGAGAAGACGCAGAAGTCATTGGAGCAGCTAAATTCGCTGCAGTATCTGCTTTACGCAGAGAAAAAGCACTCGCTGCTGGTGGTGTTCCAGGCGCTCGACGCGGGGGGCAAGGATGGCACGATTCGCCATGTAATGTCGGGCCTCAATCCGCAGGGATGCGTGGTGGCGTCGTTCAAGGAGCCTTCCCCGGTTGAGTTGGCACACGATTTCCTCTGGCGCGTTCACAAGGTCGTGCCGGCAACCGGGGACATTGGGGTTTTCAATCGCTCGCATTATGAGGACGTATTGGTGGCGCGGGTGCACAACCTGGTACCCAAGGAAGTGTGGTCGGCGCGCTACGATCAGATCAATGAATTTGAGCGGATCCTCTCGCAGAACGGCATGGTGATCGCGAAATTCTTTTTGCACATCAGCAAGGAGGAGCAGAAGAGGCGATTCATGCAGCGGATTGACGACCCTGACCGGCGCTGGAAGATTTCTTCGTCTGATTTTATCGAGAGGAAGTACTGGGACGATTACACGAAGGCTTATGAAGAGGTCCTGCGGCGCTGCAGCACGGATGAAGCGCCGTGGTATGTCGTGCCGGCGAATAAAAAGTGGTTCCGGAATTTTGCGGTGTCGCGGATTCTGGTGGAGACGCTGGAAGAATTGAAGATGAAGTACCCGAAACCGACGGTGGATGTGAAGACTTTGAAGTGGAAGTAGAGTGTCCGCGCGTGTTGATGGATTTGGAAGTTTGTTAGAATCGCGGCGATTTTGAGAGTCGATTGACCTTCATGAGCCAGGCATTATTTCCGCGAAATTTCCGGAAGACGTATCCGCAGGCGGTGCGCGGCGAAGGCTGCTACATCGTCACGGCCGACGGGCGAAGGTATCTGGACGCGGCGGGCGGCGCGGCAGTGGTGAGCATCGGGCACGGCGTGGAATCCGTGGCGCGGGCGATGGCGGAGCAGGCGGAGCGGCTCGCTTACGTACATTCCTCGCAATTTGAGTCCGCTCCGGCGGCGGAATTGGCGCGGCGCTTGATTGCATTGGCGCCGAAGTCATTCCGCAACGGCCGCGCTTATCTCACCTGCGGCGGATCGGAAGCCGCTGAAACTGCGATCAAGCTTTGCCGGCAGTATTTTCTTGAGCGCGGCGAGATTAAACGCATTCGCGTTGTGTCGCGCAAGCAGAGCTATCACGGCACGACGCTGGGCGCGCTTTCGATCTCGGGGAATGTGGCGCGCCGCGAGCCTTTTGCACCGCTGCTGAATGAGTGGGGGCACATTCCGCCGTGTTACTGCTATCGCTGCCCGATGGGATTGCGCTATCCGGAATGCAATGTGGATTGCGCCGACGAGCTGGACCGGCTTTTGCGGCGCGAAAATCCGGATACCGTCGCAGCCTTTATTCTCGAGCCGGTGAGCGGCGCGACGCTGGGAGCTGTGCCGCCGCCGAATGGATATCTCGAGCGCATCGCGGAGATTTGCCGGGCGCACGGCATTTTGCTCATTGCGGATGAAGTCATGACCGGAATGGGGCGCACGGGCAAGACTTTTGCCGTGGAACACTGGGGCGTGGAGCCGGATATGATTCTGGTGGGCAAGGGCGTGGCAAGCGGTTACGCGCCGCTGGGCGGGGTGCTGGTGAATGACAAGATCGTGGAAGCGATGGAGCGCGGCTCGGGCGTTTTTCTGCACGGCTTCACTTACAACGCGCATCCCGTTTCGGCGGCGGCCGGCGTTGCGGTGCTCGATTACATCGCGGAGAACCATTTGTTCCCGCGCGTGGCGACCGCCGGCGGCGAATTGCGCGCGGCGCTGGAGCCATTGGCGCAGCTCTCCGTTGTGGGCGATATCCGCGGAATCGGGCTGCTTCAGGGAATCGAGTTCGTGCGCGACCGGGAGACGCGCGAGCCCTTTCCGCCGGAAGCGCACATTTCCAATCGCATCGCGGAAGATGCCATGGAAGCGGGCGTGGTGACTTATCCGATGCAGGGTTCTGTGGACGGGCGGCGCGGCGATCATATTCTTCTTGCGCCGCCGTTTACTATTTCTTCGCAGCAGATTCGGACGATTGCCGATGTGCTGGGCAATGCGCTGCGCGAGCTCGAGAGCGCGCATCGTTCCGGGGCGGGAGGCTTCCCTGTCGCAAAATCCTCGCGGTAAGAATTCCCGGCGGATTCCATCCTCGATCCAGATCGGCGCGACATTTTTAATTGCGGCAACAGCGATAGTCGGTGTCGCTACGCTGGCTGACCAGCTTGCGATGACAGGTTATTCGCCAGAAGCGGCCAAGCGCGAAATGGCAGTGGAGAAGCAGTACCGCTCACTCGCTTCTACGGCGGAGATTGCGAAGTTTCACCGGTATCTGACAGCCGAGCCCCACATGGCAGGATCGGCACGCAATAACGACTTGGCGCGCTGGATCGCGGATCAATGGAAGCAGCAAGGGATGGAAGACGTCACGATTCACGAATACGACGTGCTGCACTCCAAGCCGCGTGAAATTTCGCTGGAGATGATCGCGCCGGTGCCATATCGAGCAAGCTTGCGCGAGGCGGCTTACGAAGTCGATCCGGACACCAAAAATCCGCAAGCCTCGGGGGCGTTTCTGGGATATTCGGCTTCGGGCGAAGTTACGGCGCCGGTGGTTTATGCGCATAGCGGCAATCCCGAGGATTACGACTACCTGCGCGCGCAAGGAATCAGCGTGCGCGGCAAGATCGTGCTGGTGCGTTATTCGAATCCTTACAGCTATCGCGGCTTCAAGGCGCTGACGGCGGAACGCGAAGGTGCGGCTGCAATTTTGATTTATTCCGATCCGCAAGAAGACGGCTACGGGCAAGGCAAGGTTTTTCCCGATGGCCCGTGGGGGCCGGAGACGCACATTCAGCGCGGCGCGATTACTTACGATTTCATCCAGCCCGGCGATCCCTTGACGCCGGGATGGGCGTCGGTGCCGGGCGCGAAGCGGATTCCAATTTCCGAGGCGGTCTCGCTGCCGAAAATCATGGGCGTGCCGCTTTCCTGGCATGATGCGCAGCCGTTGATGAAAAACATGGATGGACCGGTTGCGCCGCAATCGTGGCAGGGCGGACTGCCGTTTCAATATCATCTGGGCGGCGAGCGTGTGCGCGTGCATTTGAAAGTGGATATGGATACGAGCACGCAGGCGTATTTCGTGACTGAAGCACGGATTCGCGGTGCGGAATTGCCGGATGAATGGATCGTGCTGGGCAATCATCGCGACGCTTGGGTGTATGGTGGCGTTGATCCTTCGAGCGGCACGGCTTCCATGCTGGAGTTGACGCGCAATCTTGGCGAAATGCTGAAGAAGGGTGTGCGACCGCGGCGTACTCTTGTGATTTGCAGCTGGGATGGCGAAGAATACGCCTTGACCGGCTCGACGGAATGGGGCGAAGAGTTCGCCGACGAATTGAAGAAGAAGGCGGTGACTTACCTGAACGTGGATTCATCGGCTTCGGGGCCGTTGTTTCACGGAACGCCGGTGGCTTCGCTTGCAACCGTGCTCGTGGACGTGAGCCGCACGCTGCCCGCGCCTTCGGGGAAGTCACTTTACGTCGAATGGCGCCAAGCGCGGCAAGAACAATTGCACGCGACGCGCGCGCCGGATGATTCGGAATTGGCGGACACGCGCATCGGCAGCGGCTCAGATCACACCGTGTTCCTGAATTTTCTCGGCATTCCCACGGTTGGTCTGCAGTTCGACGGGCCTTACGGCGTCTATCATTCGCTTTACGATGATTTTTATTGGATGAATCATTTCGGCGATCCGGGTTACAAGTATCACGCATTGATGACGCAGCTTTGGGGCGTGCTGGCCCTGCGATTGGCGAACGCCGATGTGCTGCCCTATGATTTCGAGACTTATGGCAAGAATATCCGCTCCTTCTTGGATGAGCTGGATGTAAGGAGCCGCGTGCACGAGCATCTGGACTTGAAACCTCTTTATGCGCGGATCGATGCGTTTCAGGAAGCTGGGAGAGATTTTAACGCGACGCTCGCGGCTGCGGTGACTGGCGCGTCGTCCAAGTCGCTCGATTCGGCGGGAATGACTCGCGTGAACGACGAATTGATGCGGGTGGAAAGGAACTGGTGCAATCCGGCGGGAATTCCGGGGCGGCCGTGGTTCAAACACACGCTTTATGCGGCGCGGTTTACCTATGCGCACCTGGAATTGCCGGGGCTGACGGAAGCCGCGGAGGCGGGCGACTGGTCGCGCGCGGCGGAGCAGGAGGCGCTTCTCGAGAGCGAATTGGATAAGAATGTTGCGGTATTGCGGCGGGCACGCAATGATTTGCAGACTTCAGTGAATGGAGCAGCTCGGTGATGAAATTATCCGGCGTTGTGCTGCTTTCTATCGCGTTGGCACTTGTGGTTTTGCCGGCCGCGGCGCAGACGGGTGCAAAGACGCGGGCGCGCGATCTGGGAATACCGTTTGATGGAACACCGGGGCCGTTGAACGCGATCACCGATGTAAAGGGCGTTGAAGTCGGGCATCGCACTCTGATCTCCGGCAAAGGAAAATTGCAAGTCGGAATCGGGCCGGTGCGCACAGGTGTAACCGCTATTTTCCCGCGCGGAAAAAGTTCGGACGATCCCGTCTTTGCCGGATGGTACACGGAGAACGGAAACGGCGAGATGACCGGGACGACTTGGGTGGAGGAATCCGGATTTCTCTCCGGTCCAGTGATGATCACGAATACGCATAGCGTGGGAGTGGTGCGCGACGCCGTCATCAAATGGCAGCTGCAGCATTTTCCCAAGCTCGCGGTGGATGATTGGTGGTCGCTGCCGGTAGTTGCGGAAACGTGGGACGGATATTTGAACGACATCAACGGATTTCACGTCACGCCTGAAGACGCGACTGCAGCCATGGACGCCGCCCACGGCGGGCCCGTGGAAGAAGGCAATGTGGGCGGCGGCACAGGGATGATCTGCAATGAATTTAAGGGCGGAATTGGAACTTCTTCGCGAAGATTGAGCGACAAGGACGGCGGCTACACCGTCGGAGTTCTCGTGCAATGCAATTACGGTGAGCGGCGGAATCTGCGCGTCGCGGGAATTCCAGTGGGCCGGGAAATTCCGACCGCTTTTTCGTGGGGCCAAGACACGGGTTCGATCATTGTCGTCGTAGCGACAGACGCGCCGCTGCTGCCGCATCAATTGAAACGGCTGGCGCGGCGCGTGACGCTCGGCCTGGGGCGGGATGGAAGCATCTCGGGAAACGATTCAGGAGACATTTTCATCTCATTTTCGACAGCCAACTCGGGGGCCGGAATGTCGAAAGGACCAGCGCCGATTACGATTTTGCCACTCAATAAGATCGATCCACTCTTTGAGGCGACCGTGCAGGCTACTGAAGAAGCGGTGATCAACGCCATGGTCGCGGCCGAGACGATGACGGGCGTTAACGATCATCTCGTGGAGGCCTTGCCGCACGATAAATTGCGCGAGGCGCTGAAGAAATACAACCGCCTGGTGGAAACGAAATAAATTGCGGTGCGCACGGGCGAAAAATCACGGAGGATTGAATGCGACAGTTTTTCTGGGGAGTGTTTCTTACCATTGTACTTATCCTCGTTGTGTCTTATCTCGTTCTGAAGCGCGGCTATGTTAATTTCGCGGCGGACCAGGAGGCATCGGCGATGGAGCATCACATGGCGATGGCGGCTTCTGACGCTTCGATAGAGCGCCACGCGCCGGCCATGCAGAATCCACTGAATGCCGACGAAGCTACACTCGTGGCCGCCGCTAAACTTTATCGCGACAATTGCGCCGGATGTCACGGCAGCCCGGCGAGTCCGGATTCCGCGCTCGGGCATTCGTTCAATCCGCCCGCGCCGCAATTTATGACCGACCCCGCCGATATGCCCGACAACCAGAATTTCTACATCATCCAGCACGGCATTCGCTGGACAGGCATGCCCTCGTGGAGATCCAAATTCAACGATACGCAGATCTGGCAGCTTGTAACCTTCTTGAAGCACATCGACAAGCTCCCACCGAGCGCGGATAAAGAAATTCGCCAACCGCCAGCGCCCGGAATTTAACCCACCTCAAGGCCCGTTTTCCTGAGGATTCCTTTGAATTAGCGGGGATACCTGTCTGTCCCGTGGGGTGAAGAAACCTGTACCTGCGTACCATTGCTCCCCCTAGTGCGCGCTCCTAACCTAGGGTCGACAAATGAAAGTAGCGAATTCAGCGGAGAAGCCGCGGATCGGATCGCGGCGAAGTCACCGCCTGAAGCTGCAGGTGCCGGTGCACGTATCCCGGGCAGCCTCAAGCGGTGTGCCTATCGAGGAAACCGCCGTGATGCTGAACGTCAATGCATTCGGCGGGTTGCTGATTTTGAAAGCGCACGTGGAGCGCGGCGATTCCCTGAAAGTGACCAACAAAGCGACGCTGGAACACCAGGAATGCCACGTCGTAAACGTTGGACCGGTAACGCCGATAGGAACTAAGGTGGGCATCCAATTCACGAACCTGGCGCCCGATTTCTGGCGCATTTATTTTCCGACGTTGGATCCGCGATCGAAGAATCGCCGGTCGAATTCCGGGCACGACTCGGGGCTTTAGATCGTAAAGCATACCGAGCGCCGGGAAGAACGAGAGATTACCTTGGCAGCGGGGGGCAGACGTGGCATGTCGTCATTTCACTGGCTTGGAGAAATCATAAAAGAAGATGCGGCTCTTGCGGCCGCGCCATCGCAGGATCTCCCGCCGCGGCAGGTAGCGCAGCCGGAGCTGACCGTGATGCTGCAGTTGCATCGCGAATGGGTGGAGTCGCGCGGAATTTTCGGCAAGCGGCTGGAGTTGGCGCGCGCCAATTTCGAGGGAATGGACCTGACCGGCGCAAACTTGCAGGGCGCCATCCTCAACAAAGCTAATTTTCAGCGCGCGGAATTGCTGTTGGCAGACTTGCGCGGCGCGAGCCTGGTGCAGGCCGATCTGCGCGAATCGAATCTTCTTGGCGCGGATTTTAAGGGCGCGAATCTTGAGGGCGCGTCGCTGGATGGCGCGGCCGGGTTGCACACCAAGCAACTTGCCGGCGCGAGTTTGCTGTGGGCAGTTCTGCCTTCCTCGATTTCGGAATTTGAAGGACAGAACATGGCGGAGCTTCGCGCTCGCCAATGCAATCGGCTTTTCATTTTTACAATTATTGCCTGCGCTCTCAGTTGCTTGCGCATTGCCAGCACGCGAGACGTGCTGCTGCTTCGCGGCGCTCCGTTGATTCCAATCCCCGGAATTCGCGCCGCTTTGCCGATCACTGGTTTCTACGTCGTGATGCCGCTGATCATCTTCGGATTGTTTTTGTACCTCCATGTCTCGATGGAAAGATTGTGGGAGCGGCTGATCGAGCTCCCTGCCATTTTCCCCGATGGGCGTCCTGTGGAACGCAGTGGATCGTGGTTGTTGATGACGCTTTTCCGGCGGCGATTTCACGGCTGGACCGGAACTCAGGCGTCGCCGTCGGTGCTGGAATCCGTGATTCCTTTGCTGCTCGCCTATGTTGTGGTGCCCGCAACGCTGTTGATGTTCTGGGCGCGCTACCTGGTCATGCAGGATCTGCGTGCGGCGATGCTGCAAATTATCGTTTTCGTTCTCGCACTGGTGGTCACCACGGCATTGCCGAAGAAAGATCTGCTCGAGACGCTGCCCATCATGTACAACGCGCACACGCCAGACGCGGGCGCACATCAGGCGCAGAGCACGGAGTCCGATACAGAGGCGAACAACGAAGCGAGCGCCGACGAAGATAAGGACGAATCGCTCGACGATGAGCTGCAGTCGCCGCTATTTGCCGAGATGCCGCCGGAAATCCACGAAGAGCACGTGGCTCAGGAAGTCGCGGCTGAGCGTGCCCCGGCCATCGAGATCAATCTGAAGTCGGAGTCGCGCTATGGTGGGCCGCTACGCCGCGCGGGCTCTGCAATAATTCTTGGCGCGGCGCTCGCGATACTCACGCTCGGGATTGTTTACGGCGCGCCTCACGACTCAAATGTGATGCCTGATTATGGCGCAGCCAATTTGCGCCGCTGGTCGGCCGATGCGTTCTGGATGATCGGCTACCGGCCCTACGCCGATTTGATCGAATCGGCGGTTTCGGTGGCGCCCGCAGGCTGGACCGGCCGGGACGAAGATCTCGCCCAAGTGAAGGGCGCGCAGCTCAATGATCTGCGTTTGCGCTACGCGCAGGCCTACCGCACCTTCTGGGCGAATTCGCATCTTTGGAAAGCTGATCTGCAGGGCGCTTATTTTTCGGAATCGGATTTTCGCGGCGCCAATCTCCGCGAAGCGAATCTGCGCTCGGCTGCGTTCGACCGGGTGCTTTTCTTCCACGCCAATTTGCAGGGAGCGCGGCTTGAGAAGGCCAATCTGACGCGTGCCGATTTGCGCGACACCGATCTTTCCTACGCCAATTTGCACGACGCCACAGCTGTGGATGCGCGGCTCGGTGGCGCGAATCTTTTCAATGCGGACATGCGCGAGGCGCGCCTGGCGCACGCGAATTTCGAGCGCGCGGATTTGCGCGAGGCCAACTTGTCGAGCGCCGATCTTTCGTTCGCCGATTTGCAGGATGCCTACCTTTGGTCCACGAAAATGCCGGCGGTCACTCTTCGTGATGCGCAGCTCAATCGCGCGATTCTGATCGAGGCCGACTTGCGCGGCAGCGATCTGCGCGGCGCCGTTCTCGCCAACTCCGTTGTGCGCGATACGGACTTTACGGGCGCGAATCTGTCGGGCGTTGATTTTCGCGGCGCTTCGGGGCTTACCGCAACGCAGCTATGCTCGGCCGGCGATCGCCGTGGAGTGCTCCTCGATGATTCACTGATTCCCCTCTTACAAACGCAGTGCGGCGCGCCGCAACCAGCGCCAATCTCCGCGAATTAAAGTGCCGCCGGCTTGTCCTGAGCCTCGAAGGGCGTCTCTGCCGGTATCTGTTGAGCGGGCTTGTCGCCAGGATTGCGATCTTGCGCGGAATGTGGCGTTGCAGCGACGTCGTCTAACGGGTTTATTGGTCCGCGGGTGATTCTCTCGTTGGTGTGAACTTCTTCGCCAGATGCCGGCAGAGACGCCGGCGCTACTTACTGCGGCTGCGTGGGCGGCGCTTCTTTTGCAGCCGGCTTGGCGGTCGGTCCGATCGCCGGAATGTTGTTCTTAGCAATTAATTCGTTCAAATCGGCCAGATCTTTTTCCTTCAGATCGTTCCACTGAGCTAGTACATCTCCCACGCTCTTCTCCAACTCTCCTGCCAGCTCTGTTTCGCCTTTTGTCGGCGCTGCGTCGGCGCTGTCCACCGCGTTCTCTAGATGTGCCAGCCTGCTATCCAGCTCCACAGGATAGTTGGTCATATCGTCAGAGGACGTCGCGTTCGTCTGGATCAGCTGCTTCTCGACCTCGGTCATCTTCTTATCCAAGTCTCTCGCGGCCTCGCGCACGGGCTGCGATGCTTCGTCTGCTGCCAGGCGTTTGTCGAGAGCCTGCAGTTGGCCGCGTAGACCGCGAATCTCAAGGACCGCCGAATTCGTTTGATCAAGCAGGTCGCGCAGTTTTGTGACCAGCGAATACTGCTTGGTCAAGTCGTCGTCGCTGGTTTTCACGCGCGCATCCGGGCGAAGCTCGAGTGCCTGCGCTGTAAGTTTTTCCTCCCGCGCTCAATCGAATTTTGTACTCGCCCGAGAGGGCCAAGACGCCCAGCGGTTCGCCATCGTCGTAAACCGCCCCAGGCACTTCGTGCGGCTTCTCGTAGCGCAGATCCCAAACGAATCGGTTCAGCCCAGCTTCGGCCGGAAGCGTTTCCGGGGGCTTCACCTCGGTTTCTTCCTCGCGCGCGGCTTCGTCGTTCTCAGGTTCGTGTACCCGATTCGAATAATGACGCACGGTGTTCCCAGACGAATCGAGAACATCCAGCGTGATTTCATCGGCCGTTCCGGGTTTGTCCTTGAGCCAGTAGTAGAGGGTTGCACCGGGCGGCGCGGGCTGCCCTGCGGTCTTCCAACTGGAGGCAAATCCAGTTGACTCGCGGCGGAAGCGAAGTGCCGGCCGGGGCTTGAAGAGAAATGCATCGGCGCTCGCGCGCATCTCAGCAAGCTGGCGAAGCGGCGAAATGTCATCGAGGATCCAGAACGAACGGCCGTGTGTGGCGACAATGAGGTCGCTGTTCTTGATGACCAGATCGTGGATCGGTGCAGCCGGCAAATTCAATTGCAGGTGCTGCCAGTGTTCGCCATCGTCGAGCGAGTAAAATACGCCCGTCTCCGTTCCGGCAAACAGCAAACCGCCGTACTGCGGATCTTCGCGCACGGCGTGAACGTAGGAGCCGTCCGGAATGCCATTGGTGATCTGCTTCCACTCTTTGCCGTATTTGTGCGTGCGGAAGATATAAGGACGAAAGTCGTCGAGTTTGTGCGCGTCCACGGCAACATAAGCTGTCCCGGCATCGTGCCACGACGCATCGATCAGGCTCACCATGCTCCACGGCGGCATATCCGGAGGCGTGACGCTGGTCCAATGCGTCCCTCCATCGCGCGTGATATGCACCAAACCGTCGTCGGTGCCCGCCCAGATCAAATTCTTCTGCGCCGGCGATTCCGCCACTGTGAAAATCAGATCGTAATATTCGACGCTGATATTTTCCTTGGTGATCGGACCGCCCGAGGATTGCTGCTTGCTTTTATCGTTGCGGCTCAAATCCGGGCTGATTTCATCCCAACTCATCCCGCCATCGGTGGATCTGAAAACCATCTGCCCCGAAAAATAAAGCGTACTCGGATCGTTCGGCGAGAAGACGATGGGCTGCGTCCAGGTAAATCGATATTTCAAGCCCGCCGCGCCGAAGCCGTCGGTATCGTCGGGCCACGGCGAAATCGTCTGCGTCTGGCCGGTGCGCTTGTCAAACCGCGTTACATAACCGCCGTAAGAACCCGAGTAAACGACGTCGGGATTCGTCGGATCAGGCGCCACGTAGCCGCTTTCGCCGCCACCAACCGAGTACCAATCCTGTCGGCCTATTGACCCACGATTCGAATCGCTGGCGACAGCTACCGTTGTATTGTCTTGCTGCGCGCCATAGACGTAGTACGGGAAGCGCGCATCCGCTGCGACGTGATAAAACTGCGCCGTGGGCTGATTATCTTCACTGGACCATGTCTTGCCGCCGTCGGTGGTGATCGTCGCGCCACCATCGTTGGCATTGATCATGCGTTGCGGGTCGGTTGGATCAATCCACAGATCGTGATGATCGCCGTGCGGCGCGGAAAGATGATCGAATTTCTTGCCGCCATCCGTCGAACGGTAGAGTCCGGTATTCAGGACGTAAACGGTATCAACGCTGCACGGGTCGGCGTAGATGTGAGTGTAGTACCAGGCGCGCTGCCGGAAGCGGTGATCGTCGTTCGCTAGTTGCCAGGATTCTCCGCCGTCATCGGAACGGTATAACCCGCCTTTATCCGCTTCCACCAGTGCATAAATGCGATTGGAATCACCGCCCGAAACTGAAACGCCAATTTTCCCCAGCACGCCCTCGGGAAATCCATGGCCTTCGATGCGCTTCCACGTTGTTCCGTTATCGCTCGATTTGTAGAGGCCGCTGCCGGGCCCGCCGCTCGTCAGGCTCCATGGCGTGCGATTTGCTTCCCACATCGCGGCGAAAAGTGTGTGCGGATTCTGGGGATCGAACACAATGTCGATGCCGCCGGTTTTGTCGTCTTTGTAGAGCACCCTCTCCCAGTTTTTCCCGCCATCGACGGTGCGAAAAATGCCGCGCTCTGTGTTGCGCCCGTAGGCGTGGCCGAGCGCCGCGACGAAAACTACATCCGGATTGTGCGGGTCAATAATGAGGGCGCCGATTTGGCGCGTATCGCGCAGGCCGACATTCGTCCACGTCTTTCCCGCGTCCACGGATTTGTAAACACCATCGCCATAGGAAATGTTGCCGCGGATGCAGGCTTCGCCGGTTCCCACATAAATGACATTCGGATCGGATTCGGCGACAGCGATCGCGCCGATTGAGGAGATCGGCTCTTTGTCAAAAATCGGATCCCAGGTGATTCCCGCGTTGGTGGTCTTCCACACGCCACCGGAAACAGCCCCGAAGTAAAAGACATCAGGATTGCCGGGAATACCGGTGACAGCGAGGGTACGTCCTCCGCGGAATGGCCCAATAAGGCGCCACTTCAGTCCCTGCAACTTCGCTTCATCGTATTGCTGCGCGCGAGCGGCAGAGCCGAGAATACATGCCGCGGCAATTCCCACGATGACCGCGACATGGCGCAGCTTTCCCGACCGCATCCGCCAAAATCCTCCGTAAGAGTGCGAACGAGCATCCTACAAGCGCGATTTTGAAAAATAAAGCATAAGTAGCGCCGGCTTGTCCTGAGCTTCGAAGGGGGTCTCCGCCGGCATCCGACGACTATAAGCGCAAGCAAGTGTCATCATCATCCGCGGACTCGAGCCGCCAACAGGAGAGCGGCACTGATGCCAGTACAAACGGACACTTGTCAGGATCCGGTCCGCGGTAGATTTGAAGGTGTGGCGAGACCGTGGTCGAAAGACGCCGGCAGAGACGCCGCGCTACTAGAACATTCCCGGCAAGAATCTGGGCTTCGATCCCATTGCGGCGCGGTACTGCGGACTCGCCATCAGCATTCCTTCTTCGACGTTTATGCGCCAGCGTAGAACCGCGACGTGCGCCAGCGTGCCCCAAATAGCTGTGATCCACGCTGTATGAATCAGAGGAATCGCCAACAATTCGAGAAACACCGCGAGGTAGTTGGGATGCCGAATCCATTTGTATGGCCCGCTCGTAATCACGCCGAGAGAAGTCGAAGCCATCACCTGAACATTCCAATGGCTCGCCAGCGTGCGGATCACCCACCAACGCAGGAAATTCGCGAACACGAAGACCGCGAAAGACGCCGCCGCCAACGCCGGGACCAGCGGCCGGTGCAGAAACACAACTTCGAGGCCCGCGGATAACAGCACCGATAAATGCAAGGTTACCATCCAGGGATAACGCGGCTCGCTGACTTTCACTACGCCCTTCTCCGCCATGCGCCGCTGATTGCGCGCGGAGATTTGCAGCTCCGCCAGTCGTCCCAACGCGACGAGCAATAACAAAATCAAATAGGCAATGACACTCGGACTCATGGCAGGGTCAGTCGGCAGCAAGCACGGGAATTTGCTGGCCGGAAATTTCCCGGAGGACGCCGGGCATCACGCCCAGCGCATCAGCAGCATTTCGGTAGTGAAGCCGGGGCCGAACGCAGCCATCATCCCGTACTTCCCCGATTCCACGCGCTGCTTAGTGATCCATTCGTGTAGGACAAAAATCACCGAGGCGCTCGAGAGGTTTCCGTACTCGGAGAGGATGTCCCACGACGGCTGCGTCTCGCAGCGGCAGAGTCCCAGTTCCGTTTCCATGTAGTCCAGCAATTTGCGGCCGCCGGGATGCAATAGATAGGCAGCCAGATCGCTGGTGCCAAGATGGAAGCGGCCGAGGAATTTCTCGACCACGGCGCGGATTCCGCCGCGCAACAGCTCCGGCACATCCTTCGAGAGCACAATATGGAAGCCTTCGTCCTTGAGATCGAAGCCCATCGCGTCGAGAGAATTCGGCATCAGAAACGGCTCCGCCCCAACCACGCGCGGGCATCCGCTGCGCTCATCGCTGGTCAAAATCACCGCGCCGGCTCCATCACCGAACAGAATGCTGGAAATCAAATTCGCAGGCGTGAAATTCCGGCGCTGAAAAGTCAGACTCGGCAATTCCACCGAGATCACCAGAATATTCTTGTGCGGCCCAGCTTGGAGAAAATCGTGCGCCCGCGCCAGCGCCGAAGCTCCGGCCGCGCAGCCAAGCTCCGTGATCGGCAAGCGGCGCACATCGCGCCGGAACCCCATGCTCTCGATCAAGTAGGCGTCGAGCGAAGGAATCATGTAGCCGGTACACGAGACGGTGATGATCCAATCGATGTCTTCCGGCTTCATCCCCGCGCGTTCCAGGCATTCCTCGGCCACCTGGCGCCCCAACCGAATGGCGTGCTCCTGATATTCCAGGCTCGTCTGCGTCAGCGGCCGCGGTTGGATCGTGTATTCCAGCGGAAAAATCGTGTGGCGCTTCTTGATAAAAGAATTTTCGACGATCCCGAACATGCCATCCAGGCGGCTGCCCTCCAGATGAAAGATCTGTTGGATATGGGCTTTGACGTCGTCGCAGGTGACCACGTGCGGCGGAACGGCAGTCGCGGTGGCGACTATCGTCGCCGGCAATCCGTTGCCGTTGCCATTGCCGTTCGAAGGGTATCCGGGCATCGTCTCCGCTGCTCCGCGCGTTTTTGCGCTTGAACCTTCCGCACGCCGGGCCGCGCGCGGTTATCCGTACAGTTAGGCCGCAAACCATACCCCGGCGCACGTCACATAGCAAGCGCGAGGTGGGGCCCGGAGGGGACACGCCTTGAGCAGCCCCAGGCAGGGGAAGCATATCAAATTCCGGCCTTACTTCGGGCTTAGATTTGAGAAAGTGGAAAAACGTGACAATAGCGGCCGGCCAACCCGGGCACTGCGAGGTATCGTATTGTTTGCATTCCTGCACAGTTTCGGCTAGGTTTTCTCAGTAAGGCAGCCTCTGGCTCCAACGGCGCAAAGACATTCCGGAGTCCCCGACGAGGCAGGCCTTAATGCTGTCTGTTTACATGGATATGGCCAAGAGGATCTTTCATGTCAGACTCCGTTGAGGAGAAAGTAATCGCCACGCTCGCTTCGGTGAAGCGCATTCCCGAAGATCAGATTAAATTGGACTCGTCGCTTCAGGAACTTGGAGTCGACTCGCTCGACACTTTCACGCTGCTCTTCGAACTGGAGAGCAAGTTCAACATCTCCATTCCCGATGACGAAGCGCGCAACATCCGTAGCGTCAACGACATTGTCGCGGGAGTTCGCAGGCTTGTTGAAGCCAGCAAGGACGGCTCGACGCTCGGTTCCACTGCGCCGGCGAGTTAACGGATGGCCGATCGCAGAGTGGTTATAACCGGCGTCGGCGTGATTTGCGCGGCTGGATTGAATGTTCCCGACGCCTGGAGCTCCATTCGGAGCGGCGTCTCCTCCATCGGGCCCATTACTTCGGTAGATTCTTCCCTGCTCCGCTTCCAGAATGGCGCCGAGGTGCGTAACTACGACTCGGCGGAGTACTTCGAGGGCAGCCGCGCCGATCACTTGGACCGCTTCGCGCAGTTTGCCGTGATTGCCGCGCGCGAAGCCGTGGCGGACGCGGGCGTCACCTTTAATCCTGAACTCTGCGAGAGGACCGCTGTCATTTGCGGTTCCGGCGGCGGCGGGCAGATCAGCCAGGATTCGGGCTACGTGGATCTCTACCAGCGCGGCAAAGGCCGAGTTCACCCGCTAATCGTGCCGCGAACGATGGCCAACGGCGGCGTCAGCCACGTAACTATGGAATTCGGCATCTACGGGCCGTCGTACGCCGTCTCGACAGCCTGCTCTTCCTCAAATCACGCCATCGGCCAAGCCTTTCACATGGTGCGCCGTGGCGAAGTCGAGATGGCGCTGACGGGCGGCAGCGAAGCTCCTTTCGCGATGGGCTGCCTGAAAGCGTGGGAAGCGATGCGGGTGATTGCCCCCGATACTTGCCGGCCTTTCTGCGTGGACCGGCGGGGAATGATCTTGGGCGAAGGCGCGGGGATCATCGTTCTTGAGCCGCTCGAAGCTGCGCGCGCGCGGGGCGCGAAAATTTACGCTGAAATCGTCGGCTTCGGCATGTCGGCCGACGCTCACCACATCACACAGCCAACCGTCGAAGGTCCGGCTCGCGCCATCCGCCGCGCGTTAAGCGATGCGAAGTTGGCGCCCGAGCAAATCGGCTACATCAATGCCCATGGCACGGCCACGCCCGGCAATGATCCCGCCGAAACCGGGGCCATTCGCTGCGTCTTCGGGCCCCATGCCGACCGCCTTGCCGTCAGCTCGACAAAATCCATGCACGGCCATGCGCTCGGCGGAGCCGGCGCTATTGAAGCCGTGTTCACCATTATGGCGCTGCGCGATGGGGTGCTGCCCCCGACCGCAAATTTCACCCAAGCCGATCCGGCGTGCGATCTCGACTACATCCCGAACGAGGCGCGCAAGGCCACTGTCGAATGCGCGCTGTCGAATTCATTCGCTTTCGGTGGACTAAACGCCGTTTTGGCGTTCCGAAGTGGCTCCGGATTGTCCTGAGGTATACCCCCCTGTCTCCCGATTACTTTGGCACGCGGTCTTTTTTTCAATGGCTTACAGGCAAATGTAATATTTACTCTCCCGATTACTGTCCCGATTCGTGTGCCGATCTCCTTTCTTTCGGCCCCGACTTAAACATGATTTGTGTTGGGTGATTCATCCAGGCCTGCTCGCCATAGTTACCCTGAAGGTAAAGGAGGTCAATGGTACGGCGGTACCGAATTGCGCTTGAAACCCGGGGGAAAAGACGCATAGGAGTCCGAGCACGGCCTCACCCCGATGAATACACTGGCGCTCTTCAGATGCCGGCAGGAACGCCCTTCGGCCCGATTCAGGGTAAACCAGCGCTACCGGAGCCAGAACAGGGGAACTAGTCCGAGTAGGGTATAGACCAGCAGCAGGGCGAGGCTTTCGATCCCGGTTTTGCGGTCGCCGAAGGCGTAGGCGTATCCGCCTTTGATCAAATTGTTGCTGGCGGTCGCGATGTAGATGCCGCCGGCGGCAAGAATGATCGGCGTGGAAGTCCCGATGGTGTTGGCAAGTCCCAGGATGAATGGCGTGATGTCCGTAAACCCGGTCAAGGCCGCCAGGGCATACACGCCGCCGCTCCCGAGATACACGACTGCGTAATGCGTCAGCGCCAGCATCACGACGAAAAGAAGTGCAAACAAGAAAGCGGAACTCAGCTCCAGGGGATTCTTGGCCAGCTTCTGGCTTTTCACCTCGCCCGTATTCTTGTCGGGGAGCATGGCCCAAAAGGTTCCCGCGGCGATGCCCACCCCCGTGAGCACCAGCATGGGCACCAGAATCCGCCGCGCCAATTCCACGCTGAAGATGGCGACGAGCGCGACCGTGCGGATGTACATCACCCCCGATGCCATCAGAATGGCGCCCGAGAAAAGATGCGGCCGATCCTCTTCTTTCGCGTGCTTGGCGAGCACTACCGTCGCCGCAGTCGAAGAGTAGAGCCCACCCAGAATCGCCGCGAACAAAATCCCACTTTTGCCGGTGGTCCAAAGCTGCAGCAAGTAGCTGGCGTAAGACAGGGCGCTTACGGCCACAACCACCAGCCAAGTCTTAAAGGGGTTGAATCCGAACGAACCATACGTTTGATTCGGAACGATCGGCAAAATCACCGCGGTGAGCAGGAGAAACTTCGTGAAGGTAAAAATCTGCTCGCCGGGCATGCGAGCCGAAAGCGTTTCCAGCGCGCCCTTCAGTTCGAGCAGCAGCAGTGACACAACAGCCAGCGCGGTAGCGGCCCACAGTTGGTCGCGCGCGACTAGCGCGCCGACCACATAGGTTGCCAGTCCGGAGATCTCCGTGGTGACGCCCGCAGCCCCCGCTTTCTCCAGCTTGTGCTTGTAGCTGAGCCAAAGAAAAGCACCGATCACAGCGAAGCCGATGCTGACCGGCCACACCGACACGGGATCGAGCTGCGCCAGGCCCAGGCCAATTAAGCCGATCAACGGAAACGTCCGCACGCCCCCGAAGAGGTAGCCGATTTCTCCGGGCCGGCGTTCTTCCCTCTCCAATCCGACCAGAAAGGAAAGCAGCAGCGCCAGGAGGATCTTCACCGCCTCGTCCGGCAACATGTGCATCAGTTGATTGGGCACTCGCGCCTCTCCCGTCGCCAGTTCAGCCCAGCGCGCGCAGAATGATTTTAGAGGAAAGCCCCCGAGGCGAGGGTACCGGAGAAGCCGACGGAACTCAATCCGGCGAACGCAGCAAATCAGGGTTGAGGCGGAGCCGAGATGGAAGGGCCCCAGCCGGATGGCGTGGGAGTCCATGCCCGGGTGAAATAATCGGATAGCGTGAAGGTAAGCAGAATAGCCAGCCAGAAAAATCCGGCCAGCACGATCACTTTCGTCAATCCGCTGCTGTACTTCACGTGCATGAAGAAAAGCACCACCAGCATCATCTTGGTGAACGCAATCGCCAGCGCCGCCACGGTGTTGTATTCACCGAGATCAACGAACGCTACTGCGGTGGTCAGCCCGGTGAAAAACAGCAGGGCCAAAAAAATTCCGACGTACAGCTTCACGGATACCACGTGCCCGGACATCAGTACCTTCCTCCAATCAGATATAGCAGCGGAAAAAGGAAAATCCACACAATGTCTACGAAGTGCCAATAGAGCCCGCTGACTTCAATTGGGTTGTAATACTCCGGGGAAAAATCTCCGCGCCAGGATTTCCACGTCATCACCGCCATGATGCCGACGCCGATGACCATGTGCAGAGCGTGCAGCCCGGTCATGAAGAAATAAAAGCAGAAGAACATCTCCACCGAGCCGAGCGGCGGGTTGCCGTGAACTTCCTCATCCGGGGCCCAGTGCAATCCCGGCACCAGGCCGTGATGCCATTTGGTGGCCCATTCGTCGTACTTGATGCCCAGGAAGACAAAGCCCAGCGCCATGGTCACGATCAAAAAGAATACGAGGGCCTTGCGCTTTCCGGTTTGCGCGGAATGAACTGCGAGAGCCATGGTCAAGCTGCTGCCGATCAGGACGGCGGTGTTCGTCGCGCCGAGTTTGACGTCCAGCAAGCGGCTCCCGCCCTCGAATCCCGGCAGGTACAGCGAACGGTAAATCGCATACGCGGCAAAGAGCCCGCCGAAAAACAAAATCTCGGTGACCAGAAACACCCACATGCCGAGGTTGCCGGCTTCGTGCTGCTGCTCCATGTCCACGAAGTGATGGCGCAGCCCCGGCGCGTGTACCGCGACAGGCGTCGAGCTGGCCGACATTTCAGCCATGCGAGCTCTCCGGCTCCGCGTACGCGTATGCTTCCTCAGTCACAACAGGCGTCTCCTCGAAATTCTCGGTGGGAGGCGGTGATTGCGTCTGCCACTCGAGCCCCTTCGCGCCCCACGGATTGGGCCCCGCCACCGGCCCGTAGCGGATCGACCAAATGAGATAAATCAGCGGAATCAAATATCCAATTCCAAGTATTGAAGCCCCCGCCGACGACATCACGTTCAACACTTGAAATTCCGGCGGATAAACCGCGTAGCGGCGAGGCATGCCGAGATAGCCCAGCATAAACTGCGGGAAGAAAGTCAGATTGAATCCCACAAAAATAATCAGCGCCGCAAAGCGCGCCCATCCGTCGGGATAAAGGCGCCCGGTAATTTTCGGCCACCAGAAATGAATTCCGCCGAGATAAGCCATCACCGCGCCGCCCACCATGATGTAGTGGAAATGCGCCACGATAAAATAGGTGCCGGTGAGATGCACGTCGGTCGCAAGCGAAGCGAGGAACAGGCCAGTCAGCCCGCCCATCGTAAACAGGCCAATGAAGCCCAGCGCGTAAAGCATCGGCGCTTCATACGAAATCGAGCCTTTGTACAGCGTGGCCGTCCAGTTGAACACCTTGATGGCCGAAGGGATCGCCACCATGAAACTCAGCACCGAAAAAATCAATCCAGCGTAAACCGACTGTCCGGTCACAAACATGTGATGGCCCCACACCAGAAACCCGAGCACGGCAATGGCAATGCTCGAAAACGCCACCATCGAATAGCCGAAGATTCTCTTGCGCGAGAAGCATGCAATGATCTCGGTAATCACTCCCATCCCCGGCAGGATCATGATGTACACGGCCGGGTGCGAATAAAACCAGAACATGTGCTGGAACAAAATCGGATCGCCGCCGATTCGGGGATCGAAGATGCCCACGTGCAGCAAGCGCTCCAACCCCAAAAGGAAAATCGTGATGGCCAGCACCGGCGTGCCAAGAATCTGGATGATGCTGGTCGCATAGATGGCCCAGATAAAAAGCGGCATGCGGAACCAGGTAAGCCCCGGCGCGCGCATCTTGTGAATCGTGACGATGAAGTTCAGGCCGGTGAGAATCGACGAAAATCCGGCGATAAACGCGGCCAGCGCGGTAGCGATTACCTGCGTGTGCGCGTAGGTGCTGCTATACGGCGTATAAAACGTCCAGCCCGTATCCACACCGCCGGTCAATACCGCGTATAGCATCAGCACCGCACCGATGATGTAGAGATACCAGCTCAGCAAATTGATCCGCGGAAAGGCCAGATCCTTGGCCCCGACCATCATGGGCACCAAGAAATTCCCCAGCACCGCGGGAATCGAGGGAATCAGGAAAAAGAAAATCATCACCACGCCGTGCACGGTGAACAGCTTGTTGTACGTCTCCGGTTGCACCAGCGCACCCGTGGGCTCGATTAAATGCATGCGCATCACCGTTGCGGCAACTCCGCCGATCAGAAACATGAAAGTGATCGAAGCCAAGTACAGCAGCGCGATGCGCTTGTGATCGGTTGTGAGCAGCCACGACTTGATGCCGTAGCTCGCGTTCAAATAATGAACGCGCGACCCGGCCGGAGCTTCCAACACCGCCGTGCTCATTTCGCCTTCCCCTTTTCTTCAGACCCCAGCGACTTCACGTAGGCGATCAGCTGCAACACCTGCTCCTCGTTAATCTGTCCCTGAAACGTGGGCATGATCGGCGTGTAATTCGGCAGCGGCATCGAATTGGGATTCACAATCGCCTGCCGCACGTAGGCCTCGTCCACCACGCGCGTCTCGCCGCTGCGCAGTTTCACCGTATGCCCGAACAATCCCTGCAGCACGGGTCCGCGGCCCGTTCCGTCGGCGACGTGGCAGGTAATGCAGCCCAGCTGGGTAAAAAGCCGCTCGCCCGCCTGCGCCATGGATTCGTTCTTGCCGCCGCCGCTCAACCAATTGGCGTAATCGGTCGGGCTCATGACGTACACCCAGCCGATCATCCCGGAATGCTCCGCGCCGCAATACTGCGCGCAGAAGAAGTGATAGGTTCCCGTCTTCGTGGCTTGAAACCAGATCGAGGAATAGCGCCCGGGAATCACATCGTGCTTGATGCGAAATACGGGAATCGAAAAATCGTGAATCACGTCTTCGGACGTCATCGTCAACTTCACCGGCACGCCCACCGGAACGTGCAATTCGTTGATCTCCCGCGGGCCTTCGGGATGCTGCAAGTGCCACATCCATTGCTTCCCCACCACGAAAATTTCCGTCGACGCGATGGGCGGGCGCGAATTGCGGAAATAGAGGCTCGATGACCAAGTGAAAATAAACGCGCACAGCAGCGCCGGAATTACCGTCCACGTCACTTCGACTGCGATCGGCGTCTCGATATTCTTCGGCCGCTCATCCGGGCTGCGCCGGCGGTACTTCACCATGAAATAGAAAATCGTCATGAATATGGAGAAGGTGAAGAAGAGCGTCATGGCGGTCAGGAAATAGTAGAGATGATCGACGCTCGACGCCGTCGTCGAGGCATCCTCCGGCTTGATCGGGAAACCAAACCACGGCCCCGCCATCGCCGCCAACACGAAATTAGACATGCCGCTCATGCCAGCCTTGTTTACGAAGAGCTGCGCCCGGCGTCGCAAATCGCTGCCGCTCGAAGCGGAAGAGAAACGCCAGCAGCGCTCCCAGGGCGAGAATTGTCAGCCCTCCGGAAATCTGAATCACGCGCGAGATCAGCAACCCGTACTTCCCCGTCGCCGGATCATAGTGATAGCAGTACAGAAGCACTTGATCCACGGGCGTGCCGATTTTTCCTTCGGAAGCCTCGACGAGCCCTAGCCGCAAATCGCGCGAGGGATAGCTGATGCCGTAAAAATAGCGCGCTAGTTTACCCTCGGGAGTCAGCACCATGATCCCGCTCGGATGCGCGAACTGCCGCGAGCCCGGATCGTAGGCGTAGCGGAAGCCAACCGCGGCGGCAAGTTGCTTGATTTGCGCTTGGTCTCCGGTGAGGAAATGCCAGCCGTTCACCGCTCCCGCGCGCTCATACATTCCGGAATAAAGCTGGTGCTTTGCTTCGGCCAGCACCGGTGTTTCGGTCGGGTCGATACTCACCGTAACAATTTCGTAGTCCTCGCCCATGTTCAGGGAGATCAGTTTCACGCTGCGCGTCACTGCATTTAGCACCTGCGTGCATAGCATCGGACACTGGTAATAAACCAGGGTGAGAATCACCGGCCGCGTGCCGAAGAAGCTGCGCAACACCACCGGCTGGCCATGCTCATCGCGAAACGTGAGATCGAGAGGGATCGAATCGCCCAGCTTTTGATCGAGCGCTACATCGCGAAAAATATCCGGACGCACGCCCGCGCCCTGCATCGGCGTGGCATCTGCTCCAGGTGGCGGCTGCACGTAGTAAGTCTGCGCAAACACTCCCGCCCCGCAGACGATGGATGCGATCCACGCCCCTGCTACCACTAACCCGCGAATTAACCAGGCCCGCTTCATTGCGAACTTCCTTGTGCCTCGCCCGTCGCCTTCGCCGTCGCCACGCCGGCCGCGCGCGCGGGCAAACCGCGCTGGAGCACCAGGCGCATCGCCCGGTCAATGGGAATGCGCACTGTGCCGTTGTTGCGATCTACCCAGCCGTAGCTATTCAAAATGCCCTGCTGCCCTTCCCAGTAATCATGAATTTCCTGCTGCGGCGCCACTTGCAAACGCGGCAGCGGCGGAATCATCCTGTTATTCTCGAACGGCGCGGACGCGGGCCCCAGCGTTTGCGTCTTGGCGAAATAGCCGAAGACCCACTTCATCCCGAACGACACAACAATCAACACGGCCGCCAGCGTCGCGGCAAACTTCAGCACGCTCCCGATATTCGCATCGCGAGTCTCGTAGCCAGCACCGCCCGGCTCGCCTGCGCTGCCGTGCGATGGCTGTGATTCAATCGCCATGCTGCGCCACTCCTTCGGCCCGCACTGGATGCAGCGGCAAAAGCGGCCGCCGCTTCAATTGCCAGACATACGCCGCCACCCAAATCCCGCCAATGCCCACCAGGCCAATCAAATCCGACGGATGAATGTGCAGGCGATTGGGCTCGAACGCCGGCTCGACCATCCAGATCACCGCGATGCAATCGCTGACGATCAGCGATACGGCAATCCAGCGCAGATAGCGCATCTGCCGCTTCAAAGCCCGCTGCAACAGCAACAGGAACGGAACCGCGAAGTGAAAAATGATCAGGAAAATTCCCACCGGCTCCCACGCGCCGTTCGCGCGCGTCATGTACCACGGTATTTCATCACGCAAATTTCCCGACCAGATGATCAGGAATTGCGAGAACGAGAGATAGGCCCACAACATCACGAAAGTCAGCAGCAAATTGCCCAGATCGTTGAATTGCGCCTGCGTTACCACCCCTTTCATCGGCTCGAAATCGGCCAGCCGGCTGGACACGATAATTGCCAGCGCCATCGCTGCCAGCACGCCGATCAGCATGAATATCATTCCGAAGATCGTCGAATACCAGTGCGGCTCGAGCGACATCACCCAGTCGATCGACGCGTAGGTCACCGTCAAGCCATAGAGAATCAGCCCCGGGCCGCTCATCCCTTCGAGTTTCCCGGCTAGGGCGGGATCACCCGTGCGATCCTGCTCTTCGGACCATTTGTTCAGGAAGTAGCTCAATCCCAGCCAAATCGCGATGTAAATCGCCAATCGCAGCAGAAAGAACTGCGGATTGAGATAGAATTTTTTCGCCAGCAACACCGTGTCGCCGGCCACAACCTCCGGCCGCATCCACGGAAAGAGCTTTTTCATTCCGAATAGCAAAGGAATGAAGAGAACGAGCATCACGGGAAAAGTCCGCGTCGCCGCCTCGAGCGGCCGGCGAATCGGCAAGCCCCAATCGCCGCCCGTAAGATGATGCAGCATCAGAATCGCCATCGATCCGAGCGGAAATCCGATCCAGAAAACGAAAGCCAGCAAATAAGAGCGGAAAAACTGTTCGGCGCTGTGCGTGACCACGAGCATCGTCCCGCCCAGCGCGAGCACACCCACGATCAGCATCCCGCGCTGCAGGCGATCGAAGCCGGCGCGCAATTCTTCGCCGGACGTCATTTCTGGCTCTCCAATTTCGGACGCTCCGCTTCGGGCACGTCCTCGATCTTCGCGTGCTCGCTCAATTGCAGCGCGCGAATGTACGCGGCAATCCGCCAGCGATCTTCCGGCGAAATCCGCGATGCGTAGCTGTACATGGCCCCGAATCCATTGGTCATCACGTCAAAGAAATGACCGACCGGCGCCTGCCGCAGCCGGTCGATGTGATACGAAGGCGGCTGCGGAAATCCGCGCTGCACGATCATGCCGCGCCCGCTGCCGGTATAGTCGTGGCACGGCGTGCAATAAATGTTGTAGCGCTCCTGCCCGCGCAAAATATCGTTCGCCGTAATCGGAAACGGAAACGTATCCACCACTTTGCCGTCCACTTTGCCGGTGTAGAGGTGCTCGTCAATCCGCAATTGCCCGCGCGCCACGGTTCCCGGCACCGGCTGCCGCGCCGATCGCCCATCGCTGAAAAATTCGCTCGGCTCGTACGGCAAGTATTTCGGCTGCACATGCATATCGAGACGGCACCCGCTCGCCAAGACGGCCGCCAGCACGCATGCCGCAAATGCAGCACGGCGCCATCGCCGCGCTTCTGTGGCAGCGCATCCACAATCGAATTCAAGCCTCGATTTCATACACTCCATGCGGCTTCAAACCCTCGAGAAACGCTTTCGTCCCCGGCAGATCGAATTTCACGTCACGGGCCTTTATGCACAGGAAGAACCGGTCGCGCGAAGCCAGCGCAAAGCGCGACACATTGAAAACCGGATGATAAGGCGTCGGCAATCCGTTCATCGCCAGCATCCCAAACACCGCCGCCAGCGCCGCTCCCAACACGGTCATCTCGAAGGTAATGGGAATGAAAGCCGGCCAGCTGTTGTGCGGCTTCCCCGCAATATTCAGCGGATAACCGATCACGTTCGGGTAGTACTGCAAAAGGAATCCGCCCAGACAGCCGCACACCCCGCCGATCAATACCACTAGCGGCAAAATCGTGTGATGGAATCCCACCGCATCAGACAAGCCCTCGATCGGCATTGGCGTAAACGCGTCCACGCGCCGGTAACCCTCGCGCTGCGTCCGCTCCGCCGCGGCCAACAGCTCCTCCGGCGTCTCAAACTCAGCCAGCAACCCGTAAATCGGCTTCTTCTTCATCTTCCGTAACGCCGGCTGCCTGCCGGCGTTTTTGACTTTCCGCGGCGACGCAACAGTTTGTCCAACGCACCTCGACCGACGGCGGCGCTCCCTACCCCTCCGCAATCTCCGGGTTGGGATTCCGCAATCGCGCCAAATAAGTAGTCCGCGGCCGAGTATTCAAATCCGCCACCAAACTGAAATTCCGCGACTGCGCCTTCAATCGAGCCACACGCGAATTCGCATCGTTGATATTCCCAAACACAATGGCCCGCGAAGGGCAAACCGCTTCGCAAGCCGTAACAATTTCTCCATCCCGCACGCTGCGATCCTGCTCTTCCGATTCAATCTTCGCCGCATTAATTCGCTGCACGCAGTAAGTGCACTTCTCCATCACTCCGCGGCTGCGCACCGACACGTTCGGATTCCGCAATCCATACAAACTCTGCGTCGTCCAATCCGAATACAATTTGAAATTGAATCGCCGCACTTTGTAAGGGCAGTTGTTCGAGCAATAGCGCGTCCCCACGCAGCGGTTGTAAACCATCTCGTTCAAGCCCTCGGGACTGTGCACCGTAGCTCCCACGGGGCACACGCCCTCGCAAGGCGCGTTCTCGCACTGCTGGCAGGGTACCGGCTCGTAATACGTCTCCGGATTGTCGAGATCCCCGCGGAAATAATTGTCCACGCGAATCCACTGCATATCGCGCCCGGCATAAACCTGGTCCTTGCCCACCACAGGAATATTGTTTTCCGCCTGGCAAGCCACCACGCACGCGCCGCAACCGGTGCAGCTGTTCAAATCGATAGTCATGCCCCAGGCGTAGCCGCTGTACTCGTAGTTGGGATAAAGAGTAAGCTCACGCGAAGTCGCCTCGGGCGGATCCGCGGCGAAATTCGGATCGTTGCGGTACTCCCCCAGCGTCCCCACGCGCATAATTTCGCGCTCCAGCGCCGTGACGCTCTCTTCTTCCACCTTCTCGCCGCCGCGATCGATAGCGTGATGATGTTGCGTCGTCGCCAGCCACTGTTTTCCGCCCGCTTTGCTGATCAGCACATTCGCACCGGACCACAGTGAGTCCCTCGCCCGCAACGGATACACATCGAATCCTGTTTTGTTCCCGACGCTCCCCGCCCGCGTCCGCCCGTATCCCAGATATACGGTCACCGAATCCTTGGCGTGTCCCGGCATGATCCACACTGGCCCGGTAATCTTCCGATCTTCCAAGCCCAGCTCGACCATGTCCCCGTTCGAAAGCCCCAGCCGCTCCGCTGTCGCGGCGCTGAACATCACCGCGTTGTCCCATGTCAATTTCGTCAGCGGCTTGGGCAATTCCTGCAGCCAGCCATTGTTAGCGTGGCGCCCGTCGCCGATCGTGGGATCGGGGCGAATCACCACCTCGATTCCTCCGACGCTCTGCGCCGTAGGCAGCTTCCCGAAATCCACATTCGCGGAGAGCGTCCGCGGCGGCAAAGCCGTAGCAGGCATCACGCCGTCATGCAGCGTGGTCTCCCAGAAATCCTCGAATTGCTTGTCACTCTGCTTTGCCGGCCGTTGGCCCTTCCAGTAATCGCGCACAATATCGTGCGCCGAGCTTCCGCCGCCCTGCCCGATCAACACAGTCATCATCTCGTGCAGCGATTTCCCGTCGTAAAGTGGCGCGATCAACGGTTGCACGATCCCGATCGTTCCGTCGAAGGACCGCGCATCGCTCCACGATTCCAGGAAATGCGCTTCCGGAACATGCCAGTGGCACACCTCCGCCGTTTCGTCGCGGTAAAGCCCGAAATGAATGCGCAGCGGCACTTTCCAAATCTTTTGCGAGAAATCAATATCCGCAGGGGCGGTAAAAGAAGGATTGCTGCCCAGAATCACCAAAGCCTTCACTACCCCGGCATCAATGTCCTTCGCCAAATCCGCCAGCCCATCGGCTTCCGGCGTCACTTCCAGCGCATCGGTGTAAACCACCGTCTTCCCCGCGTTTCCCAAAGCCTGGTTCATCGCATGAACCAGGGCATGCACCGCCGCAGGCTGCGCATCCCCCGCCACGATCAAGCTCGACCCGCGATGATTCTGCAAATCCCGCACCAGCGCCGCCAGCCACTTCTCCGGCACGCTCGCAGGCGCAGCGTGCTCTCCGGTAACTGCAACTCCCAGCGCCGCCGCCAGCGCGCGCGCAAAGGAATCAATCTCGCGGCAACGCACCGGCAAACGATGGTCCGCCATCGCTCCGGTATTCGTCGGCGTGCTTTCCACCACGTATAGCCGGTTCATCCCCGACTGTGGCCCGGTGATCCTGCGGCGATCCGCAAACTCCCGCGCGTAACGTACCGACTTCGCGGCCCGTCGTACAGGAAATCGCCGTCCAGCGAAACGATCACGTCCGCCTGCGCGATGCGATAAACGCAATTCACATTCTGCCCGAACGCCAGCTTCGCGCCTTCGCGCGCGTTGTAAGGTCCGCAAGGCTCGTGCGCGTACCATTTGGCCTGCGGATATTGCGCCAGCAGCGCCTTCATCTGCGCGGCGAGCGTCGGCGAAGTGCTCGCGTCGCTCAGAAAGCGCAGCCCCGCGCCCTTCGACGTCTGCCAATCGCCGCGTACGTTGGCCATCGCCGTCAAAAACGCCGCCCAATCGCTGATGCGTCCCTCGTGAATCACCACCTGCGAGCGATCCGGGTCGTAAAGCGTCAGCACCGAAGCCTGCGCAAAGATATCCGTCGAGCCCAAGCTCCCGGGATGCTCCAGGTTGCCCTCAATTTTGGTCGGCCGCCCCATGTGACTCTCAACCAGCAAGCCCATGGCCCCGCGCGCATCCGGCATCGATGTCGCATAAAACAACGGTTTGCCGGGAATTATTTCCTCGGGTGCTTTCACGTACGGAACGATTTTCTCCGGCGGCAATTTCGTGCAGGCGCTCAGTCCAGAAAGCGCCGCGGAAGCCGCCATTAATTTCAAAATGTCGCGCCGCGGCAATCCAGTGCGTTCCGGTTCCTTCTCGGGGTCATGCGGAAACTCGTGATGAACGAAGGCCTCAAATTCCGGCGTCCCCGACAATTCCTCCAGGCTTTGCCAGTATTTCTTGCCGTGCGAGGAAGCCAGCTTCGCCCGAATCGTCGCAAAATCCAGCGGCGCCTCCGAAACCGGTCCAACGCTCACGCTATGCTCGTCCGCATGTTCAGCGCGTACCGGGGCGCCCTCGCGCTCGTCGCCATTTCCGGCCGGAAGAATTTTGAATACGTCGCTCATTCAATGCGCCTCATCGATGGCACGTATAACAATCCACCGACGTATGAATGTTGTATTCCTTCAACAATTTCTTCCCCAATTCCACCTGATTCGCCGGCGGCTGATACGTCACGCTGAATACATATTCCTTCGGACGCACATACTTCTCCGGCTCGCGATGGCACCCGGTACACCAAGACATCTGCAAAGTATTCGCGCTCCAAGTCAAAGGCATCTCCGCGATCGGCCCGTGACAGGTAGTGCATCCCACGCCTTTGTCCACATGAATGCTGTGATTGAAATAGACAAAATCCGGCAGCGCGTTCACGCGATTCCATTCAATCGATTTGTCATCGCGATAGCTCGCCCGCACCGGCTCCAGGATCGGCGCCTTAATCCAAATCTGCGAATGGCAAGTCATGCAGGTCTGCGTCGGCGGCAACCCCGCAAACGACGATTGCTCCACCGACGTGTGGCAATAGCGGCAATCGATCCCCAGCTCGCCCACATGATGCTTATGGCTGAACGGCACGGGCTGGTCCCGCGCCACATTGACATCCGTAACGAACGGCGAGCCCGTCAGCGCATAAATCGCATATCCAAGCAAAGCAACAATGACCGCGGATCCATAAATGCTCACCCGCGAAATCAAATTCGTGCTGTGCTTGAATATCTGCGCCATTTCTCTGCGTCTTTCTCTGCGCCCTCTACGTCTCCGCGGTAATCCCTACTTCTTCTCTTCCTCCACCGGCAAATAACGAATGAAGGTAGAGCACCCGTAGGGCCCGGTCTTCAGCCGGGCCTCTTCGGGCACAGCCGCGCGACACCGCATCCCCAGCCGTACCCAGCCCGATCCAACTTCACTTCTTCTCTTCCTCGTCCACCAACACGCGCATCTCAAAAATCGAAATCACCGGCAAATAACGAATAAACAGATACAGCAGCGTCAAGAACAACCCGATCGACCCGAACAACGTCATGAAATCCCATCGCGTCGGGTAATACATGCCCCACGACGAAGGAATAAAGTCGCGATGCAAACTCACCACCACGATCACAAAGCGCTCCAGCCACATCCCCATATTCACAATCAGCGAAATCACAAATAACGACCACACGGTGGTGCGCACGCGCTTGATCCACAACAATTGCGGCAGCGCGATGTTGCAGAGAATCAGCGACCAGTAAGCGATCCAATAAGGCCCCGCGAAACGGTTCAAAAATGCATACCGTTCATAGGTATTCCCGCTGTAGAACGCGACGAACGTCTCCATCATGTAGCCATAAGCCACAATCAATCCGGTGGCCAGCATCACTTTGGCCATGTTCTCCAAGTGCCGCATGGTGATGAAATCTTCCAACCCGTAATATTTGCGAATCGGGATCGCCAAAGTCATCACCATCGCGAAGCCCGAATAAATCGCCCCGGCCACGAAGTAAGGCGGAAAAATCGTAGTGTGCCAGCCGGGAACGATCGCCGCCGAGAAATCAAAACTCACCACCGTATGCACGGAAACCACCAGCGGCGTCGCCAGCCCGGCCAGCAATAGCGACGCGACCTCATAGCGATGCCAGTGCACCGCCGATCCGCGCCAGCCCATGGCGAAAATGCCATACACAACCTGCTTCAGCCGGCTCTTGGCGCGGTCGCGCAAGGTAGCCAGGTCCGGAATCAACCCCACAAACCAGAACAGCAGCGACACCGTCGCGTAAGTCGATACCGCAAACACGTCCCAAACCAGCGGGCTGCGAAATTGCGGCCAGGTTCCCATCACATTGGGATAAGGGAACAACCAATAGGCCAGCCAAGGCCGCCCCATGTGCAGCAGCGGAAATAACCCCGCGCACGACACCGCAAACAGGGTCATCGCTTCAGCGAATCGATTGATGGAGGTGCGCCACTTCTGGCGCAAGAGAAGAAGAATGGCGGAAATCAGCGTCCCGGCGTGACCGATTCCAATCCACCACACGAAATTGACGATCGCGAAGCCCCAGCCAATCGGGATGTTGATGCCCCAGATTCCCACCCCGACCACCAGCAACCAGGTCACCGCGTACATCAACATCATCAGCAGCGCAAACGAAATAGCGAAGCCGAAAAACCAGCCCCGCCGTCGCCTCTGTCCGAGGACGATCGAGCTGATCTTGTCGGTGACGGTAGCGGCGGTGTGTCCGGGCCCGATCAGCGCCCCGCCGTGGGTCACCACCTCGCTATATTGAGGACCCTCAGGTTCCAAGGTGCGATTCCGTCCCTACTGACGGTTGATTGTTGATGGCCCACGCGCAGGAGCTGCGCAGGATTGCTCTCGACAAGCGGCTCCTCAGTTCCAATATCGGCACAAGGAACGCTTTCTACGAGGCCTCGTCGCGGAGGAAATGGAACGCGGGCGAGATTCCGCGCCGCGCGAAACTTATCTTCCCCTGACCCGGCCCAACGAACGTAGTAGCATAAGCCGCTCGAAATCGGCAAGCAAGCCGAAATGATTCATTTCCGCCCGCCATGGCCAAAAATTCACAGCGATTTCTACCTAAGTGTTTTTGGACTTCTCCCAGCCCTTAAGTTAATCTCCCGTCCCAGGGAGGGCCGGCATTATGAAACTCAACTATGTGATTAAATTTGTGGCGGATATGGACCGCGCGGTGAAATTCCATCGCGACGTGCTGGGCTTGCCGCTGAAATTCGAATCTCCCGGATGGAGCGAATTCGTCACCGGCGAAACAACCCTCGCGCTGCATCCCGCGTCGGCGAAAAATCCCGCCGGAGCGGTTGAATTGGGCTTTACCGTCGCCGACATCCAAAAATTCCATCAGGAGATGAGCGCGAAGGGCGTCCAATTCACCATGCCGCCGACAAAACAGGATTTCGGCGGCACTCTCGCGCAATTCGTGGACTCCGAAGGTGGCCACGTCAGCGTCGGCAGTCAATAACGCTGAAGGGCACGATGTCATCCTGAGGGCCGCTTTCTGGCCCGAAGGATCTAGCCGCCAACCCACTAATCGACGACCCACCGCCAGACCACCGCGCCCATGCGTTGTGCGTCGGCACGGTCGCGCCCCAAGCAACAAAACTTCATTTCTCCCCCAACTTCGTCTATATTCCCTGACCCATGCCCATCAAGCGCGAATACCACCGTTGGTTCTCGCATCGTCTCGGCCACGATATGGTCGTCCTCGTCTACGGCCACTGGGGCGCGCCTCTGCTCTCTTTCCCCACCAGCGGCGGCGATGAATGGGAATACGAAAATCAAGGAATGATCGGCGCGGTAAGTGATCTGATCGAAGCAGGCAAGGTCAAATGGTTCGCCGCCGGCACAGTAAGCGGCGAAGGCTTCTACAACAAAGGCGCGCATCCCTTCCACCGCAGCTACGTGCAAGCCATGTTCGATTCCTACATCCGCGAAGAGGTAGTGCCGTTCATCTGGGACAGTTGCCGCACCAGCGGCCTAGCCATTTCCACCATGGGCGCGTCGCTGGGCGCCTATCAGGCCGTGAACACGCTGTTGAAACACCCGGACGTAATCAAGCGCTGCTTCGGCCTCTCCGGCCAGTACGACATGCGCAGCTTCATGGACGGCATGTACGACAACAATTTCTATTTCAACAATCCGGTGGATTACGTTCCCAATCTAAGCGACCCATGGATCCTGGGCCAGCTAGCCACGTGCGACATTCACCTGGCCACAGGCCACGGCCCCTGGGAAAACAGCGGCCCCAGCCGCTATCTAGCCCATCTCCTGGGCAGCAAAGGAATCCCCAATCACCTGGACGATTGGCGCGAGCAAGGAGGCCACGACTGGCCATTCTGGAAGCACCAAATGCGCGAGTATATCCAACGCCTCTTCTGACGAATCGCGGGGCTGTGTCTTGACTGTCTTTTATCGGAAATGGCTCTGTCGAAATCCTGGGCACGCCTTGGCTTTTCGGCCGTAGGGGAGGGGCTTGCTCCTCCCGCCAGCGTAAAAACGGCCACAACTGTCCCCACTAGCCTCAACGTAAATCGATTGTTCTCGTCCAAATTTCAAATCTGAAATCCGAAATTTCCGCTTCTATTCCATCCCGAACAATTCCAACACATACCGCCCCTTCTTAATCACCTGATCCTCATCAATCCAAACATCGCACCCACGCGTCAACACATCCACATGCGTAACCGAACTCCAATCCGCATGCGTCTGCGAGCCATAAGGATCGCCAAACGCCAAATGCACCCCAGGCAATTTCTCATCCTGCAGCAAAACGCCAATCATCTCCGACAATCCCAAGATTCGTCCCAAACGCCAATTCCCCGACGCGATCGCTATTCTCATCCGTATGGCAATATTTCCAAAATTCCTCTTCCAAATCCCGACGCTCGCACTTCACCGACTTCAATCGCGCCCCGGAAATCTCCAGCACCATAGGCGTCGCGCGCAAATCCCCATACTTGGCATTGAAATGATCCCCGGCAGTCCCGTCGCAAACAAAAGTCCCATCCACGCTCTTCGGCGTAGTGAAAACTTCCCCCGCCGGCAAATTCGACCAATACCGCGTGCTGATCAACCCGCTAGTCTTCACCCAATCGAGCGACCGGTCAAAAGTAGCCGTAATCGAAGTCCCGCCCTTGGTAGAAACGCGCAAGGAAGCAGCCGACCGCATCCGATCCAGCAAACGATCGCTCAGGCGATCCACCTTGCGATAATCCGCCCGCATGCCCTCCTGCATGATCTGCGGCGTAACGCTAACCATGTGCGCATAGCGAATCCGCCGCCGCTCCACCACCCCCACAATCTGCCGCCGCGCCGTCAATTCCCCGAGCAAAGGCTGAAAACAAAGTATTCCCACATCAGCAGTCTCCAGCGCCGCCAAAACCGGCGCGGGCGCCACAGCCAGCGGCCGTGGCGAATAATCCTCCACGCAAAATCCCTGCCATTTGGCCCCGCGATTCTCGAGCGCTGCAGCCAAAGAAGCCGCCACCTCTCGCGAAGGCTCATCAAAAATCAACACCACGCGCTCGCCCGGCAACACCGCGAGACAAGTCTCCACGGCATTGCGCGCCCCATCCATCAATTCCGGATTCACAGAATCCAAAACAATCGGCGACATCGTCAAACCATTCTAAGTGTGATTTTTATTCCAGTCGACACAGGTTTTCGATGGCAAACAAACCCAGCAACAAGCACCCGTAGTCTCTTCGAGCAAGCAACAACAAGCTCCCGTAGGGCCCGGTCTTCAGCCGGGCCTCTTCGAGCAACCAGCAACCACAACCGCAAGCCCGCCAACATTAACGCAAACAACCAAGCAAGCCGTTCTCCTCGTAGGGGCGCCGGGTCAATCGCTACGCGATTGCAAAGCAATCGACGCGCCCTCTTCGGGCAACATCGCGCCAAGTCCCCGCCCGCGGCGTTCTACAAACCACAAACCTCGGAATCCTCTACGCCGCGTCCAATCTCCGAACCACAAACGAAGGCACCTGCCCGCCACCCGAAGTCACATTAGCCAACCCGGTCGAACTCAACCGCGTCAAAAATCCACACATCTTCCCGCGAAAAAGATAAGGCGCAAAATCCACCAGCATTTCGCGCATAATCACGCGCCCATCCTCGACATAAGGAAACACCTCGCGCCGCACCGCAATCTTCTCCTGCACCACCCAAGTCCCAGGCCCAGCCGCAACCGCTCGCTCCAGCCCCGTATCCCACTCCGAAGCCGAAGCCTCCCAACCCAGCATCACTCCAGCCCCGCCATACTCATCATTAGGCTTCAAAACAAACCGCTCGCGATTAGCCCGCACAAATTCCAGCAGCCCAATCGATTCCCCAGCCCGCGTGCTGCGCACATCGGCCACCAACCGCGTCCAGGGGATATGCCGCCGAATCAATTCGCGTTCCTCCGACGAAAACAAATCACGGTTGCGTTCATCGGTAAGCACCGCAAAAAACGCCTTCTTATGCGGAATCTTGCACCGCAAAGTATTCGCTACGCACACGGCGCGCGCCTCGTAAGCCTGCACCAACGCCGCGCACTCCGCCGGCTTGGCCAAAATGTCGTTGATCAAAACGCGCCGGTAAACCAGATCAATCTTCTTCCCCAGCCCCGCCAACGTCTTCCCGTCAAACGTCAATTCCTCAGGCGGGCAAATCAGCGTCGGCACGCCCAATTTCTCAAAGCGCGCCTGCAAAATCTCGAATTCGCTCCAAGTCGGCACGCCGCGCCAATCCACAATGGCAATTTGCGGCGGCGCAGCCTTCCCACCCCACTCCCGATAACTAGCCAGCAGCGCCTCAAGAATCCCGGCCATCAATTGATAGGTCCGAGTAGAATAAATCTCCCGAAACCGCGCCATCACCGGCATCTCGGCAAACACTTCCCCCAGCGTTTCCGAATAACCAAGCCCCGCAGGCGATTCCGCATTGTATTCGGCAAATTGCAGCGAATCAGGCAGGAGAAATGCATCCAGCCGCGAAGCCGTGCTAGCCCGCGCGTAACCGGGCTCGATGGCAACCAACCGCTCTTCCTCAGGCCGCAAACCAAACTGCGCCAGCAACCCGGGCGATTTCATCGCCTCCGCAACCACACGCTCGCCCAGCGCGGCAATCGTCTCCGCCACCACGCGCACGCGCGCGTCATCGCGCTCATCCAGGAAAAATGGCCGCAAGAAAGGCGAATGGATGCGATCGCCAAACGTCAACTTGCGCGCCCGCATCTTCGCCGCAATCTCCGCGCAAAACGCCGCCTGCAATTCCACATCCGGCCGCAACAGCGAATGCCACACCTCCGCCGGCGATGCCACGGCATCCGTTCCCATCGGCGCTGCTCCCGAAGCCATCAATCCCACGCCCCTCCCGCGCGCGCCATCATCGGCGCCCCCGCACTGCCCGCCGCCGGCGACCCCACAAATCCATTCGGCCGCCCGACACCAAGCATTTCTTCCCACCGCGGCCACGGATTCGAAGGCGCGCCATGCACGGCCCGGTCAATCACCAGCTTGGCCATCTGCGCCACTACTTCGTTGAAATAGAATTCCGTAATGCGGTCGCGCTCGAAATCCGGCGCCGGATTCAGAAAATCAATCGCGTAGGGCACGCCATTCTCAATCGCAAACTCAATCGTATTCATTTCATAGCCCAACGCCTGATTGATCGTCCGCGCGTCGTGCACGATGCGTTCGCCCAGCTGCGGCGAAAGATAATCGTGAATCACGTTGTACTTGCGCTCTTTCGGGTCATACGCCACAGGAATGATCTCCGCCTTCCCGAACGTAAAGCAGCGCACATACTGATCGAAATCGATGAATTGCTGCAAAGTCATGCAGTAAGGCGACGTCCCGTCAAACGCCGCAATCAATTCCGCGCGATTATTCACCTTATAGACGTGCTTCCAACCGCCGCCCGAAAACGGCTTCAAAATCGCCGGCCGCCCCACATAATCGAGCAAGCCATCCCAATCAATCGGATAAGTCAAATTCCGCAGCGATTCCGAATTGATGTCCACGTCGGGCGGGTAGCCCTTCTGCGGCAGCAAAATAGTCTTCGGAATCGCCACGCCCAATTTGCTCATCACCGAGTAATTGAAAAATTTGTCGTCCGCCGTCCACCAAAAAGGATTGTTGATGACGTAGGTCCCCTGCAGCACCGCATGCTTCAAATACCCGCGGTAATACTCCACCTCGTGCGAAATGCGATCCACAATCACGCGATACTCCGCAGGCTCGCCCATGCGCGTCCCGCCCAGCTTCACAAACTCCGCGGTCACGCCCTCGGTCTTGCCCAGCTGATTCACGCGCTCAATAAACGCCGGTGGAAAGCTGAACTCTCGCCCGCACAGCAATCCAATCTTCATGAACAAACCTCCCGTTGCAACTGTAATGATTCTGCTGCTCGGTCTAACTGGCCAAAATCTGGTCGAAATGCCGCGCCGCTAGGCAGCTTTTTTCGTAGCGGCGTGGCTTGCTGCGCCCTCTTACGAATCGCGCACTACCCACCGCCGCCCACGCCACCGTACGAAACGCGCCGTGCTTTGCCGCTAATCCCCGTTGGTCGCCGAAGCCCGCTCCGTCCCCCGCCGCGTCTCCTCCACCAAATGCCGCACGACGGCCTGCAAACTACCCGTCTCGCGGAATATTTGCAACTGCCGTTCCGCGCTGGTCCCCTCGCGCAAAATCCGATGCACGCCCTCGACCGCGCTGCCTGCTGCCCAGTTCATCCAGCACATCATCCACAAATTCCAAAATCTCCAAGGCCAAATCGCGCATCGGCACTTCCACGCGCTTCCCAAAATCAATCAGCTTCCCATCCAATCCCCAACGCACCGCCCGCCACTTGTTCTCCTCGATCAAGGCCCGCGAATACAGCCGCCAACCCTGATTCATTTTGTAGAGCTTGTGCAACTTCACCACGAGGGCCTGCGTCAAAGCCGCCAAAGTGATCGAGTCCTCCGCGCTGGTAGGCACATCGCAAATGCGAAATTCCAGCGTCCCGAACATCGGATGTGGCCGCACATCCCACCAGATTTTCTTAGCGTTATCGATGCAGTGCAGATCGACGAGCAGCTTGATGTAATTCTCGTACTCGCTCCACGATCCAAAATCCTCCGGCACGCCGGTACGCGGAAAGCGCCGGAAAATCGTAGTGCGAAACGATTTCAACCCGGTATCGCGTCCCATCCAAAAAGGCGAGCTGGTAGAAAGCGCCAAAAGGTGCGGCAGAAAATAACGCACCTGATTCATCATGTCGATCATCGTGGTGGGATCAGGCATGGCCACATGCACGTGCATCCCGAAAATCAAAAGTGAGCGCGCCAGTTGCTGCAATTCATCCACAATATTTTTATAGCGTTCGCCAGGCGTAATCACCTGATCGATCCAGCTAGAAAACGGATGCGTCCCCGCCGCCGCCACCGACAATCCCGCGCGATCCGCAGCTCGCACCAATTCCCCGCGCATGCGGTAAATTTCCGGCCGCAATTCGCCAACGTCGTTGCAAATCTTAGTCCCCATCTCCACGATGGACTGGTGCAATTCAGGCTTGATCTGCTCGCCAACGTCGGGCGAGGAAGCCGCCATCAACTGGCGAAACATGCGACCGCAATTCCCCCGAAGCCGGATCAATGATCTGAAATTCTTCCTCAACGCCAATCGTGAACCGATGGCTCATAGCAACCCACCTTGCAGTAGGGATAAGCAGGAAAAGTCGGCGCCTATAATACGCCCCCGCAAAAAAAATTACACCAGCGCCTTAAGTCCTGGCCGTACCGTAACGCGGCTGCCAGCCGGCGTCTTTCCAACCAAGCGCCCTCAGCGCCGCTACGATCAAAATCCCCTGACGTCACAGGCGTGTTGGCCGCTTCGAAGGCTGAAATTCAGAATGGAAGTTCTGACAATACTCGTTCTGTAGAAAAGCTACGTAGGCGATGGCCCTACGTAATAGCCGATCTCTCGCATGGCTTTAGAATCGTCTAAGTTCTATCAGTCTGCACGGTTAGACGAGTCCGAAAGGAAAACTGATATGCCGCAGGATCGAACGACTGGCGCCGAAGGCAATGCCTACGGCCACGAATGCGGAGCAAAAATCGCAGCAGCGCTTGGCGCAACCAAATTCAAACCCACAAGCAACGAATGTCTTCTCGATGGCCAGCGTGTGGTCATAAAGTGCGCGCACAAAGCAAACACGAAGGTAGGCGTGCTCCACGACATGCTGAAGCGAATCGTCGCAGTGATCGGCGCATTTGAGGAACGGGATGGCTCGTATACACTCCTGCGACTACCTGCGGACGACTACATCCTCAACATGAAACCGACCCGCAGCCAGGGTGCGTCTGCGGGAAAGGTCGGCGTCGTCGACAGAGACATTTTTTACCGCGAAGGAAGCAGGGTAAGGTCAGTGCGATTTTGAAACTCTGACCCCGAAGCCATCCCCACCGAATTCGAGTCACCCACTATTACCTCGCCTACCCAATCTGTAACGTTTTCACCTATTTTGTCCCATCCACTTCCCACTCCTTCCTGTAATTACTAATTGACAATATATCGACTGTACGTTATATTCCATCCGGTGCGGCTAAAGTCCGCGCGGCAAAACTTAACACCAGAGGTGCGCACGACAAACAAACTCCCAGCGTAGTCCCCAGGCGCATCCAAGCGCAGACCCCCGACGGCCTACCCGTCACCCCGCTCCAAAAAAATCTAACCGCACGCTGACCCAGGGCCAGCACGAAAGGAATCCTCCATGGAATACGAAACCGAACTCCGCCCCAGACCCGACGCTCCCGACATGCTCCTCCACGCCCGCAAATGCAAGGTCTGCAATCACCCTCGCCGCGACGAAATTGCCGAAGCCTTCATCCACTGGGATCATCCCGGCGAAATCGTCCGCAGATTCGGCCTCGGCCATCGCTCCGTCCTCTACCGCCACGCCCGCGCCCAGCGGCTTTACGAACTGCGCGCCTTCTACCTCCGCAGCGCCCTCGACCACATCATCGAGCGCGCCGCCATCACCCCCGTCGGCGCCAACGCCGTCGTCAACGCCGTCCGCGCCTACGCCCACATCAATTCCCAGGGCAAATGGGTCGAACCCCCGCGCAAAATCATTCTCGCCAAGGAGGAACAGCAGCGGGAGCAAAACGTAGAAATCGTAGTGGACCCAATCCTCTACGAAGCCCACCTGGCCCGCAGAGCCGCCTCCCAAAAAGCCGCTGCCGATAGGGCAACAGCCGAAAAGGAGAACACAAATCTGGCCCAAACCCAGCGCAGCTGAACGTCCTACAGTCGTAGGGGAGGGGCTTCAGCACCCTCCCGCCGTGGCATTGGGTTTCCGCAGTTGTAGGGGAGGGTGCTTTAGACCCTCCCGGTTTTCGCGACGTAAATGAGGCTTTCAGAATCCACATGAAATCTCCAACGAAATCACGTCCTGCACTCGTAGGGGAGGGGCTTGTTTACGCCGAGCCCCGAAGGACCCCGCCCGTCACCGCAAGCACGACCGCAATCAAGCCACGAAGCTCATCTTCTAATTCCGAATTCCCCGACGCCTTGTCAGGGCACGGTTTCAACCGTGCCGCAAGAGTCGCAGAATCGACGCGGCTTCAGCCTCTGAGGCCTTGTTTCGCACTCTCGACCCTGATCCCGCAACCCCCACGGAAAACGTTTCGATTAGAAATCGCCCCAACCCTTTGTTTTCTTCCTCTTACGCGGAATTCTAATCGTACGGTGTTTCGATTAGCCGGCCCTCCGCAGCAGCGCATTCAACCGCTTGGCGATCAGCAGCATGACGGCGACGCAGGCCAGCGGCACCAACATGCCGTAGCGCAGGCCATTGAGGCTGGTGGAAACGCGGCCAATCAGCCACGGAAACGTGGCCCCGCCGAGATTGGCGAGCCCGAAGACCAAGCCCGCGCTGCGCGTGGTGGCCACGCCCAGCTCGTCGGAGTAGATCGAAACCACCACCGGAAAAATCGGCGCCAGGCCGATGCCGGCGATGCAGATTCCGCCAAGCACGACGGCAGGCGTGATGGGCGCAATGGTGAACAGCAGCGCACCCGCGGCGCCGATCAACAAGCCGCACAGCAGCAGGCGCGTGGCGCTCATGCGCCGCAAGCCGAGCGGCGCGATCACTCGCCCGAGCAGCAGTGCGCCATAAAACGTCGATTGCGCAAAGCCGATCTTCGCGGCGGAAAGCAGGTGCAGGCGCTGGGCGTAGGTGGCGGCCCAGCCGCCGACGCCCGCTTCGACGCCAACGTAGAAGAACATGAAGGCGCAAATGAGCGAGACAAACGCGAAATGCGAGGAAGCTGCAAGCCGCGGCAAGCCGGCGACTGGCGCGGCGGACACAGGTTGCGTCGAGCGCGCAGCTGCGATGGGCGCAGCAGCGATCGGCGCAGCAGCAGAAGAGGCCGCGCCGATGCGATCCGGAGCCAGGGCGTGCGCAGCGCCAGGCTTAAGCCCGGCATCGCGCCGAGCCTCGCTCGCGCCACGTCCGCCACGGCTTCCGGGAATCGCCCCGAACACAGACGTAATCGCCAGCAAAATGCCGATCGTCCCCAGCGTCTTCGTCAGCCCAAAGCGCTCGGCGCAAAAAAGCACCAGCGGCGCGCAGGACGCAGCACCGATGCACCACGAAGCGTTCAGCCAATTGAGCGCCGAGGCGCTGCGATGAGAGTCCGCTCGAGCAATCCACAGATTCGTCGCGGGCACGCAGAAGCCCAGGCCGAGCCCGTAGCATGCCACCGCGAGCGCCCCCATCGCGGGACCCGCGAAGCCCGTCGCGGTGACTCCCAGCGCCATCAGCGCCAAGCCGAACATGGCGCAGCGCCGCACGCCCAGCGCAGCCATCGCGCGGCCCGAAGCCAGCGTGCCGAGGAGCGCGGCAAGAAACTGCGCGGCGAAAAGCCGCCCGGCCTGCGCATCGGTGAGCGACCAGCGTTGCGACACGATGGGCAGAATCGGACCAAGGAGGGTATTGACGATGCCGGTGAGCACAAAACCGACATGTGCGGCAGCTTGCGCCTCGCCCAAGGATTCGGCAGATGAATGCGGCACAGATTCGAGCGACAGATCGGCGTCGCGCCGAGCGGCAGGCTGACGTGAGGAGTCGAATTCGCGCGGCGTTTGCTCGCCGCCCGGAGTTTGCGAATCGCGTGACGGCATCAGGCGTGGTGCTTGCGGCGCGCGGAGGCGTGAGCGTGCGCGGTGGATTCGCGGACGACGAGCTCCGCCTCGACCTGCACCGTGACGGGAGCACTGTGATTCCTGCGTGCGGCGATGCGCTCGAGCAAAGTCTCGGCGGCCAGAACGCCCATGCGCCACAGCGGCTGGCGAATGGTAGTGAGCGCGGGATTGTGGTAGGCCGCGGCGCTGATGTCGTCGAAGCCGACCACGGAAACATCCTCGGGCACGCGCCAGCCGGCTTCGCGGAAAGCGCGCACCGCGCCGATGGCGGAGATGTCGTTGAAGGCGAAAAGCGCGGTGAAGGGCTCGCGGCTGGCGACCAGCTTCTGCGCGGCGATGTAGCCGACCTCGGGCGAAGGCGAGTCGCCTTCGAGCTGCGCCACGTTTTCGGGAATGATGGGAATGGAGAGCTTGCGCGCTGCGGCGCGGATGGCCTCCCAGCGAGCTTCGGTGTCGGAGCTGAAGGCCTGGCCGCGGAGGAAAGCGATGTGACGATGACCGAGATCAACCAAATGGCGCAAAGCGGCTTCGGCGGCGGTGCGGTGATTGAGGACGATGTTGGTCACGCCGGGAACGTTTTTATGGCCCGAGACGCTGACGACGGGCAGCGGGAGATTTTGATCGTAGGGCGTGTCCACGGCGATGAGGCCCTCGACGCGGCGCTCGTAGAGGAGTTTCGGATTGCGGTCAATGAGCGCCTGTTTGTGGCGATGCGTGGTGACCAGATAGATGTAGCCCTCACGGAGAAGAATTTCTTCGATGCCGCTGAGCACCGTGGCGGAATAACCGTCGCTGAATTCCGGAACGAGGACGCCAACCGAAAAGGTGCGCTGCGAACGCAGCGAGCGCGCCGTGAGATTGGGGCGGTAATTGAAGCCTTCGGCGGCGGCGAAGATGCGGTCTTTGGTGGAGGCCGGGATGGCGTCAGCGCCGGCCGAGCGGTTGAGAACCAGCGAAAGCGTAGTGGGCGAGAGATTCAGCCGCCGCGCCAGCTCCTTGAGGCTGATCGGCGGCGACCCGACGGCATTCTTGCGCAAGCGTTTGGCGGCGGATACGGATTGTTTGGGAGCTGCGATTTTGGGCATGGATTTCACGCCGCGGAAATCTTTCATTCGGAGCGCAACACGCGAAAGATGCTGCGGGCGAGTTTCCCAAATCGAGAGCACCAAAGCAAGAGCGCCAGCGCCCCGTCCCCGGGGATATCACTTCTAAATGTACTTGACAAGACTGGCCTACGGGACTATGTTTCTCGCAATTAAATCGATTTAGTAAAGGTGTTTCGGTGAGTTCTGGGGTTGGTGGGGTGATAAACAACAAGCAAATCGCGTGTGTGCGGACGGAGGCTTCTATGAAGCACTTTGTGCGGAGCTTTGCATTCTTCCTGTTTGTGATCCTCGGATTCGCGCTGCCGGCAAGGGCGCAGTATCGCGCCGGAATTCAGGGAACGGTGCTCGATGCGCAGAATGCGGGCGTGGAAGGCGCGACTCTCACCCTGCGCGATTACGACACGAATAAAACCGCAACAGTTACCAGCGGCGCAGGCGGTATCTACAATTTCCTGAGCCTCGCGCCCGGAAACTATTCCATCACCGTCGAAAAGCCTGGATTCAAGAAGAAGGTATTAGACAGCGTCATCGTCGAAGGCGAACAGACGCAATCGCTAAATATTACGCTCGACGTCGGCGACGTCACCACTTCGGTGACGGTGAACGCCAGCGAATCGACTGCCATTGACACAGAGACGGGCCAGCTGAGCGGCACGCTCTCGGCGAACGAAGTGCAAAATCTGCCCTCTCTTGGCCGTGACCCGTTTCAATTGCTGCGCCTGGCGCCCGGAGTTTTCGGCGACGGCGCGCACAACAACAGCGGCGGCGCGCAAAACGTGCCGGGCAGCGCCGGACCCGGTGGCAGCAGCGCGACCAGCAGCATCTTTCAAACCGAAAACCAGGCACAGATTTTCGCCGGCGGGCAGCGCAACGAGGCGAACAGCTTCCAGGTGGACGGGGTGTCGACCAACAGCTTGGATTGGGGAGGCGCGTCAGTAATCACGCCCAACGAGGAGTCAATCAAGGAAGTCCGAGTAACGTCGAACTCTTATGACGCGACACTCGGGCATGGCAGCGGTGCGCAGGTGGAACTGGTTTCTAAGAACGGCACGAACAGCTATCACGGGAGCTTCTTTTTCAAATTGGACCGGCCGGGACTGAACAGCGTGCAGGAATATAACGGTCCCGGCGGGCCGGCTGCGGATCAACGAGTCAGCAACCGGTTCAATCAGTTCGGCGGGAGCGTGGGCGGACCGGTAATCAAAAATCGCCTGTTTGCGTTCTTCTCTTACGAGACGCTGCGAAACAAATCGGTATCTCCTGGGCAGGCTTGGGTAGAAACACCGCAGTTCCTCCAGGAGGCTCCGGCGGGAAGTATCGCCAGCAAGCTACTGACTTTCCCGGGAGAAGGAGCTTCGATTAGCTCCGTGCTTCCCGTGACATGCGGGACCGCCAACATTCCGGCGACAAACTGTCAGGCGGTGGGAGGAGGTCTTGATATTGGCTCACCGCTGACGACTCCGCTCGGAACGATGGACCCGACGTATGCCGGGACAACGACTCCGGTCGGGATTGGGAACGGTCTTGACGGTGTTCCGGACATTGAACTTGTAAATACCACGCAGCCAAACATTCTTAAGGAGACACAATACAACGGCCGCGTGGACTACCAAGTGACGACCCACGATCTGGTGGCATGGAGTATCTACTGGGTTCCGAACGACAATACGTTTTTCAACGGCCAGGCGCGCGCGGCGAATCTCTGGCATTCCGACCGGACGAACTACTCGGATACTGTCCTGTGGGATCACACGTTTGGCACGACGTTGATCAACGAGGCGAGGTTCAACGTTTCGCGCTGGTACTTCAATGAGCTGGCCACCAATCCTCAAGAGCCTTTCGGGCTTCCTTTGGATACGATTAGCGGCCTAAATGGCCCCTCGAATCAAGTTGTCTTCGGCACCAATCCGCCCAACGTTTTCTTCAAGACCGGGTACAACATCCGAGACGTGGCCACCAAAGTGTTGAGCCGGATGACTTTGAAATTCGGTGCGGACATCTACAAGGAGCAAAATACTCAGAATCAAAACAATGGGGCTCGCCCGAGCTACAATTTCAACGATCTCTGGGATTTCCTCAACGATGCCCCCGTCTCAGAGTCTGGCAATTTCAATCCCACGACCGGTGTACCGACGCAGCTAACCAGCTACATTCGTGACAATGACGACGCGCTGTTCATACAAGACGACTGGAAACTGAAGTCGAACCTGACGATCAATCTAGGCCTGCGCTGGGAGTACTTTGGCCCCTTCCACGAGAAGTACGGGAATCTTGCAACTACCGTCCTTGGTCCAGCCCCAGATCAACTAGCGGACCTCTCCTTGAGGCTGGGCGGAAATCTTTACACCGCCAGCAAGCACAATTTCGGCCCGCAGATCGGATTTGCATGGGCGCCGAATGTGTTCCAGAACAAGTTCGTGATTCGCGGAGGATTTGGAATCGGTTATAACCGGCTGGAAGATTCCATCCCACTCGGAGTGCTGCAAGATACTTCTCCGCTATTCGCAAGCTTCAATCTGACGGGATCAAACATCGTTTACTCAATACCGTCGAATCCAAAGCAATTTTCTCCTTATCCGGAGAACCCAAACACAATTCTCACGTTTAATCCGACCACGCACTTGCCTGCTAGCGGGGCACCGATTTTCCTGGCGGCCATGCCGTCGTACCTGCCGTCGCCCTATACGTATCGCTACTCACTCGAGGGCCAATACGATCTGGGGCATAACACCATTGCGACGGTGGGATACCAAGGCAGTTCATCGCATCGCCTGCTACGCTGGGTCTTCCAGGGCCAAATCCTTTTTGAGCCGCAAAATCCCGAAGTCAACAACGTGCGTTTGTGGACCGACGACGACAACGGTCACTACAATGCGCTGCTGACGGAAATCCAGAAGCGCTTCTCACATGGGTTCGAACTGGACGCGCAGTACACCTACAGCCACGCGTACGATGACGGCTCGACCAACTTCTATTTTGACGACTATCCGTTCAATGCGCAGGGCGGGTATGGACCGTCGGACTACGACGTTACGCACAACTTCAAGGCCTGGGGTCTCTACTCACCGAAGATCTTTTCCAACGCGTCCGGGTGGGAAGAGAAAGTATTGGGCGGGTGGACGTTCAGCGGTATCTATGACTTCCATTCCGGATTCCCGTGGACGCCGTTCTACGGCGTGCAGGTTACGGGCGAACCGGACAGCCAGGCTTGTAGCTTGATCTTTGACGACAGCGGGTATTGCAACGTGAGGCCGCAGGCCATCGCGGCGAAAGCCAGAGGCGATTTCAGCAACCGTGCATTTGAGCAGCCAACGGGTAATTTCCCGGGTGGCCCGGTGGGCTATTTCACGCCGCCGAGCCTGACGGTGAACGGCATTCCGCCAGTTCCCGGAGTAGGCCGGAACTCCTTCCGTGGTCCGCGCTATTCGTCGCTGGACTTCACGGCAGCCAAGGCTTTTGGGCTGCCGAAGATGCCGGTGCTGGGCGAGAATGCCAAGATCGAAGTGCGCATGAACTTCTACAACTTGCTGAACGAAGTGAACCTCGGTCCGATCGGGAACCAGTTTATCGGGAACATCCAGTTGAACTCGGTGACGGGAGTACAGACGAACCCGACGGCGAGCACGGGGAGCCAAACGTTTGACCAGTCGGGCTTCGGATTGGCCGGGCGGGTAATTGAGGCGCAGGCGCGATTCAGTTTCTAGGCCAGACCGGACCACCCATGGCGCGGGAGGAGTGAGAAGCCCAGGCTCCTTCCGCGCTAATATATCCAACCTGTGAGGCTCACGTGACGGGGCGGACGAGATTGTGGAGATGTCTCGCTGGTTCGCTTCTGCTTGCGGGGTTTTCGTTTTCGCCGCAGGGTTATTCCCACCGATTTGCCGCCGTTGCTCCGATTGAAATCGATGCCGGCGGGCCTTCCCATTCGCTGCCGCATTTTTGGGAGAAGATGTTTGGGTCGGAGCGGGCCATTGTCACTTTGCGGGAGAGCTGGCGGAATGATTTGCGGTCGGTGAAAAAAATCACTGGATTCGAGTATGTGCGGTTTCACGCGATTTTTCACGACGAGATGGGCGTTTACACCGAGGATGCTTCGGGAAGACCGGTCTTTAATTTTTCCTACGTGGATCAGGTGTATGACGGGTTGCTGGAGAATGGCGTGCGGCCTTATGTCGAATTGAGTTTTATGCCGCGGGCGCTTTCTTCCAATCCGGCTACTTCACACGCGTTTTTTTACAAGCAGAACGTGGAGCCGCCGAAGGATTATGCGAAGTGGGACGATTTGATTGCGGCGTTTGCGCGGCACTTGATCGAGCGGTATGGAATTGACGAAGTCTCGCAATGGTATTTTGAGGTTTGGAACGAGCCGAATATCGATTTCTGGGCGGGCGTGCCGAAGCAGGAGACTTACTGGACGCTCTACGACCATACGGCGCGGACGTTGAAGAGCGTGGATGCGCGGTTGCGCGTGGGCGGGCCTTCGACGGCGCAGGCGGCCTGGGTGGACAAATTTATTCAGCATTGCGTGGAGAAAAACGTGCCGGCGGATTTTGTTTCCACGCACGTGTATGGGAACGACAAGGCGCAGGACGTATTTGGGACCGACGAGAAAATCCCGCGGACGGAGATGGTGGCGCGGGCGGTGCGGAAAGTTTACGACCAGGTGAAGGCTTCGGCGCGGCCGGATTTGCCGATTTTTTGGAGCGAGTACAACGCTTCCTATTTTAATGAGCCGGATGTTACCGATTCGGCGTTCATGGGGCCGTGGCTGGCGAATACGATCCGGCTGTGCGATGGGTTGGCGAACATTATGAGTTATTGGGATTTGTCGGATGTATTCGAGGAGCAGGGGCCGCAGAAGAAGCCGTTTTATGGCGGATTTGGATTGATTGCCGAGGGCGGAGTGCCGAAGGCTTCGTTCAACGATTTCAAAATTTTGCATTTGCTGGGCGAGCGGCGCATTGGCGTGGATTCGGATTCGGTTCTGGCTACGCGGCGCGGGGATGGAACTTTGGTGATTGCGGCGTGGAATTTGTTTTTGCCGGAGGAAGCTGGGCATCCGCGGGATTTCTCGATTTTATTCAAGAGATTGGGCGGGATGAAGAAGGCTTTGATTTATCAGGTGGATCCTGAGCATGGGTCGCCTTTGCCGGCTTACAAATTGATGGGCTCGCCGGTTTATCCTACCGAGGAGCAGTTTCGGGAATTGCGGAAGGCTGCGGAATTGGGCGAGCCGCGGGAAGTGGCTTTGACGGATGCGCGGTTGGAGTTGAGTTTGCCGGCGCAGGGTTTGGCGGTGGTGGAGATTAAGTAGCGGAGTGCGGCGCACCGCAGAGACGCCGGGGGCGCAGAGGGCGGAGGAAACGAGGCTCGCCCTGCGGGAATGAACGGTATGGCGCTTCGGTAGAAAAACGCCGGCTGGCAGCCGGCGTTACGAACGGCGGTCGGAGATTTGTTGCGGTGGGGGTTGATTGTTTGGGAAGGGGATGCTGGCTACGAAGCCGGCGCGGTCCATGCCTCGCTGTACTTCTTCGTTTTTCATGAAGGCGCTCCAGACGAAACCTGAGCGGAAGTTTTCGGCCATGAGGAGCGAGATTCCAGTGTTGATTGCGATTACGTCATCGTCGTACCAGTCGGTGCCGGGATTGAAGGCGTCCACGAAGCCGTAACGGCGCCAGCCTTTTTCGTCGTAGCGCTGGCGCATGGTCCAGAGGACGCGCATGGTGTGCTCGGGGAGAAACGGGAGAGAGCCGGCTACGGCGCAGGGGACAAGGGTGCCATCGATGGGGCCCATTCTTGGCGGGCCGCCCCAGACGCGATAGCCCTGCACGGAATCCGAAGCGGAAATGCCCCATAGGCCTTCGCTCATGTAGGGGTATTGATCCTTGAGGCTGAGACAGAAGAGGCGGTGAGCTTCGGTGGCGATTACGGAATTGGCGAAATAATCGGTGTAGCTGTCTTCTTTGCCGTGGAAATCGAACCAGGCATGGGAATACTGGTGGACGAAAATGGGGGCGAAGGCGCCGATGTAGTGGAGCTGCTCGTATTCGAATTTGGGGCGATACCAGGCGTCCCAGCTTTCGGCGGGGAGGGGATATGTTGTGGAGCCCAGGCCGAGGAGATACATCATCATCAGCTCGCTGTAGGTGTCCCAGCGGGATTTCAGGAAGCCGCCTTCGGGGCGCCAGCCGTGGTCGAGAGTGAAATCGCCGTTGAGCATCCAGCGCCAATCCACGCGATCGACGATGCGTTTGGAGAGCGTTTGGATTTCGGGATCTTCGAAATGGCCGCGGCAGGCGAGGACGCCGCAGAGGAGCAGAGCGCTATCGATGGAGGAGACTTCGGATTTCAGGGCGCGCTGGCCGGTGTTCATGTTCATGAAGTGATAGTAGAAGCCGTGAACGGTGGGATGAGTGTTGGCGAGATAACGGAGAGTGACGCGGACGCGCTCGACGATTTTGTCGCCGTCCAAATAGCCGCGCTGATCGGCGATGGCCAGTGCGGTGAGGCCGAAGCCGGTGGCGGCAACGCTGGCCAGGTCGCGGGTGTCAGAGCCGTCGGCGCGGGCGCGGTCTTTGACCAGGCCGGTTGCGGGGCTGGCTTGCTCCCAGAAGAAACGGACGGCGCAGCGGGACATTTCGTCGAGGAGCGCGTCGTCGTCGGAGGCGACGGTGCTGCGGCGGGTGCGGGAGAGAGCAGCGGTTTCTTGCGCAGTGGGAGCTTGCGTTGCGGCGGAGAGCAGAGACGGGAGTGCGAGCGCGCCGGAAGCGGTGAAGAGCCCGGCACGCGTCAATTCGGCTAGGAGTTCGCGGCGAGAGAGGGTTCGCATGCGTAAATTAGAGTATGCACCTGCACTTGATTGGATGCGCGGGGGGAAAGATGGCTAGTTCGCGAAATTGCCAATGAGGTTGTGGGGAAAAGGATTTTGGGAGATTCGGGTTCGGGTATCGAATAAACCGATTTGGCGTCTGATTTCGGGCATTAAGGATGCGATAGTTCGGGATGTGGGTTTGCGATGGGGTGGTTGTAGCTGCGATGGGAGTTGGCGGATTAAGAGGTGCAATTTCAAATTTGAAATTTCAGATTTCGAATGGCCTTCTCGAGATCGTGGATGCCGGAGAATTACAGCGCGAGGACAATCGATTTACGCAGAGGCGAGTGGTTACAGTTGTGGCCGTTTTTACGCTGGCGGGAGGAGCAAGCCCCTCCCCTACGGCCGGAAAGCCAACGGTTGCCCAGGATTTCAACAGAGCCATTTCAGATTTCAGATGCGAGGAGATCCGGAAGGCATCAGTTTGATTTGGCGTTGCTTTCCGCAGGTGATTGCGGTTGTGGTTTGACGGTTGCCCGTCGGATGCCGGCAGGGACGCCGGCGCTACTTAAATGCTAGACTGCGCTTGCTGAAACCGGGAGGTGCGGATGCACTTCATGGCTCTTGCTGCTTCTCTTTCTGCCTTGGGGCTTGCGGCGCCTGCTGCGGTTACCCACCGGGCTTTGGATTCCATTGATATCGGGGTGATTGCCGGGTACTTCGTGATTGTGTTTTCGATTGGGTTGTACTTTGCACGGAAGGAGAAGACTTCCGAGGATTACTTTTTGGCCAGCCGGAATGTGGGGTGGTTTGCGATAGGGGCATCGCTGTTTGTTTCGAATATTTCTACCGAACACTTTATTGGTCTGGCGGGATCGGGGGCTACTTCGGGATTGGCGGTGGGGCATTTCGAGTGGCTGGCTTGCTTGATTTTGCTGATCTTGGGTTGGGTGTTTGTGCCGTTTTATTTGCGGACCAATGTTTTTACCATGCCGGAATTTCTGGAGCGGCGATTCAGCAGGTCTTGCGCGGTTTATTTGGCGGCGATTTCGATTCTGGCTTACATCTTCACGAAGATTTCGGTGCATTTGTATGCGGCGGCAGTGGTGCTGGAGCGCGTGGTGGGTTGGAATCCGATGACGGCGGCGATTATTTTGGTGGTGGCTACGGGAATTTACACGATTGCCGGCGGATTGGCGGCGGTGATTTACACCGACCTGGTGCAAACCCTGATTCTGATATTCGGAGCGGTGACGTTGACGTTGATCGGGCTGCACGAGATCGGCGGATTTGCGGGGCTGCGGGCGGCGGTGCCGGCGAATTACTTTCACATGATCAAGCCGATGCACGATCCGGAATTCCCGTGGACGGGGATATTTTTCGGGGCACCTATTTTGGGGCTGTGGTACTGGTGCACGGACCAGGTGATCGTGCAGCGGGTGCTTTCGGCGCGCGACGAGGGGCACGCCAAGGCGGCTACGATTTTTGCGGGATTTTTGAAGATCCTGCCGGTGTTCATTCTGGTGCTGCCGGGGTTGATCGCGGTGGCGCTGTATCCGAATTTGTTCACCCACAATGCCGCGGGAACGGTGACGAACGGGGATATTGCTTATCCGACTCTGGTGATCAATTTATTGCCGCACGGGTTGGTGGGATTGATGATTGCAGCGCTTTTGGCGGCTTTGATGGGGGCGATGAGCTCGGTTTTCAATTCGGCGTCGACTTTGGTGACGCTCGATTTCTACAAGAAGATCCGGCCGCAGGCGAATGAGTTTCAGCTGGTGGCGTTTGGAAGGATGGCTACCGGGGTTTTGGTGGTGCTGGGATTGTTGTGGGTGCCGTTTATCAGCCGGATCAGCAGCCAGCTGTTTATTTACTTGCAGAGCGTGCAGGCGTACATCAGCCCGCCGATTGCGGTGTGCTTTATTTTCGGGATTTTGTGGCCGCGGATGAACGGGGCCGGGGCGATTTGGTCGCTGATGACGGGATTCGTGATGGGCTCGGTGCGGTTCATCTTTGAGGTGATGGACAAGACGCAGCATTTCGATTCGGGGGCGATTCGCTGGCTGCTGGACATGAATTTTCTGCACTATGCGATTTTCATGTTTGTGGTGTGCGCGGCAGTGCTGATCATCGTGAGTTACCAGAGGCCGGCGCCTACGCGGGAGCATCTGGCCGGGCTGACGTTTGCTACGGCGGATATGAAGCTGGAGACGACGAAGGTGGACGGTCCACGCCTGGCGAAGGAATCGGAGCTGGAACATTGGGTGAATGTTTTCTTCAGCTGCCTGCTGGTCGCTACCGTGGTTGGGTTGTGGATTTATTTCCGGTGAGGTTGGGCGAGTGGAAATGAGGGAGATATTGGCGCTGAGGTCGCGGGTTTCACGCGAGGAGGCACTGGCGGCGTTTCAGCCAGGCGGGATTACCGGAGCGGTGCAACTGAAGTTGGCTGGGCCGTTGAGGTCCGTCGCCGAGGTGTATGTGCCGTTCCGGTTGTTTCGGGCGATTGTGCATGACGGAGCGGAGACGCGGGAGGAATTTTTGGCGATTGATGCTGTGGAGGGATCACTGGATCTTTATGGATTCGGAAGCGTGCCTTCGGATGGCGAGTTTGCGCGGATTGAGACGCGTAATGCGCTGCCTTGCGAGGTGCGCGTTACGCGGTGCGCGGAATTGATTGAGGACCGTTTGCGGCGGATGATTTTTCAGCGGGGGTTTTTCCGGGCGCGGGGGTTGCGGAACCGGATCCATTATGCGGGGAGGGATTTTTATTTGCCTTATTGGTTGGGATTTCGCGGGCGGGGGGAGCGGGCGCATTTGGCGGTGATGGATGGGGTGCGGAGACGGATTGAGGGTGGGAAAGCGCGGGAATTGTTTCGGCAGTGGTTGGTGGGAGGGGCGGCGGAGGAAACAGCGGGGCGTTTTGCGGCGGGTTAGGATCTAGGGCGTGGTTGGGCGGGGGTTGCGCTGGCGGGCGCGAAGGCAATGGCAATTTCAAATTTCAGATTTGAGATTTCAGATTGAAGAAACGGCAAATGCAGGGCTGCTGAGTGTGTGGTTCTGCGGGGCTTGCGTTGGCGCTTGCGGGCTCTCTGGCATGTGGGCTGGTGCTGCTTAGTGGGCTGCGTTTGAGGGATCTTCTCGTAGACCGAAAGACGTTTCGCTACATCAAATTCTTCGATACCATCGGCGGCATTGCCCGACGCCGGCGCGGAAATGTGCGGCCGACAGAGTGAAACGACCTGGGGTATGGATACGTCTTTTAATCAGTCGGGAGAAGCTTGCTTGCGCCCGCTGGGGAACACAGGATACATCCCAACCGCGACACTAAGATCAAACGAGCGAGGCGCAGAGGAGCATTGCCGGACACTTACAGACTCTCGCCGAGAGCCGAGTGAAAATGACTGAACCTACCTTGAATTCTGCAGACGAGGTGCGCAGCGGATATAAGCGCGAGCAGGAGCGAAGTTCGGGCCCTGCGGGGCCGAGTTCCGGGCAGCCTCCAGAGCCGACGACGCGGCGATGGCCGTGGGTGGTGGCCATCCTGGTTGTACTTGTGCTGCTGTTTGGCGGTTACCGCTACTACCAGAGCGTTAAGGCGGCTGCGGACGCAAAGGCAAAGGCCGCAGCGGCTCCCCGCGCCGTGCCGGTGACGGCAGCGACGGCGAAGACCGGGGACATCGGCGTTTACGTGGAAGCGCTGGGGACGGTGACGCCGGTCTATACGGTTACGGTGACCAGCCGCGTGCAGGGCCAGATCATGAACATTTACTACCGCGAAGGGCAGATGGTGCGGAAGGGCGACAAGCTGATTGATATTGATTCGCGGCCGTACGAGGCGGCACTGACGCAGGCGGAAGGACAACTGGCGCACGACCAGGCGGTGTTGAAGGAAGCGCAGATCGATTTGGAGCGCTACCAAGCGGCTTACAACCGGAATGCGATTGCGCAGCAGCAGGTGGTGGACCAGGAGCAACTGGTGAGGCAGAGCGAAGGAACGGTGAAGAATGATGAAGGCGCGGTGGCCAATGCGCGAGTGAACCTGGTTTATTGCCACATTACTTCGCCGATCGACGGGCGCGTGGGGCTGCGGCTGGTGGACCTGGGAAACATCGTGCAGGCGAACAGCACTACCGCGTTGGTGGTGATCACGCAATTGCAGCCGATCACGGTGATTTTCAACGTGGCGGAAATCTACGTGGGGCAAATCGAGAGCCATTTGCGGCAGGGCCAGACGTTGACGGTGGAGGCGCTGGATAGTTCGGACAAGAAACAGGTGGCGCAGGGCAAGGTGCTGACGCTGGACAATCAGTCGGACACGACTACCGGGACCGTCAAACTGCGGGCCATCTTCGACAACAGAGACAATGCGCTCTTTCCGAATCAGTTTGTGAATGCGCGGTTGCTGCTGGACACGCAGCACAACGCCATTCTGATTCCGGCAGCGGCGGTGCAGAAGAACGCGCAGGGGTCATTCGTGTACGTGGTGAAGCCGGATTCGACGGCGGCGATGACCGCCATACAGCCGGGAACGATTGACGGAGATACGCAGGCCGTGCAGGGGATTCAGGCTGGGACCGTGGTGGCGACGACCGGATTCGACAAGCTGCAAGATAAGGCCCCGGTGGCGGTGCGGACCGGGAAGAGCACCAACGCCACGGCGGCGGGCCCGAGCGGAGATAGCACACCTTGAGCTTGAACCCGTCGCGGACGTTCATTACCCGGCCGGTGGCGACATCGCTGCTGATGGCGGCGATTTTGCTGGCGGGGATTGTCGCGTACCTGCAATTGCCGGTATCCGCGCTTCCCGAGGTGGACTATCCGACGATCCAGATTGTGACGTTTTATCCCGGGGCCAGCCCTGATGTGATGGCATCGGCGGTGACGGCACCACTGGAACGGCAATTCGGGCAAGTGCCCGGATTGAATCAGATGACTTCGACGAGCTCGGATGGGAGCTCGCTGATCGTGCTGCAGTTTTCGCTGGATTTGAGCATTGACGTGGCCGAGCAGGAAGTGCAGGCGGCGATCAATGCGGCGCAGAGTTATTTGCCGGCGGATTTGCCGGTGCCTCCGATTTACAGCAAGACCAATCCTGCTGATGCGCCGATTTTGACATTGGCGCTGACTTCGAATTCGATTCCGCTGTCGCAAGTTGAAGATATGGCCGACACGCGGCTGGCGCAGAAGATTTCGCAACTGCCGGGCGTGGGATTGGTGAGCATCAGCGGCGGGCAGAAGCCGGCGGTGCGGATTCAGGTGAATCCTACGGCGCTTTCGGCGCATGGGATCAATCTGGAAGATGTGCGCACGGCGATCCAGCAGACGACATTGGATCTGGCCAAGGGGAGCTTCGACGGGCCGCGGCAGGACTACCAGATTCAGGCTAACGATCAGATTTTGACCAGCGCGGATTTCAAGCCGGTGATTGTGGCGTATCACAACGGCGCGCCGGTGCGTTTGCAGGATGTGGCGAATGTGATTGACGCTGCGGAGAACGTGAATGAAGCGGCGTGGATGAATGATGTGCCCGCGGTGATTGTGAATATTCAGCGGCAGCCGGGAGCAAACATCATTCAGGTGGTGGACCGGATTACGACGCTGCTGCCTTTACTGAAGTCGAATTTGCCGGCGGCGATTCAGGTATCGGTGTTGACGGACCGGACTACGACGATTCGGGCATCGGTGAAGGACGTGGAATTCGAGCTGATGCTGACCGTCGGGCTGGTGGTGATGGTGATCTTCCTGTTTTTGCGGAATATTTCCGCGACGATTATTCCCAGCGTGGCGGTGCCGCTTTCGATCGTGGGTACTTTCGGGGTGATGTACCTGGCCGGGTACAGCTTGAACAATTTGACGTTGATGGCGTTGACGATATCGACGGGGTTCGTGGTGGACGACGCCATCGTGATGATCGAGAACATTGTGCGGTTTATTGAGGCCGGGGACCCGCCGATGCTGGCGGCGTTGAAGGGCTCGGAACAGATCGGATTCACGATCGTATCGCTGACGATTTCGCTGATCGCGGTGCTGATCCCGTTGCTATTCATGGGCGACATTGTGGGGCGATTGTTCCGGGAATTCGCGATCACGCTGGCGGTGACGATTCTGGTTTCGGCGGTGGTATCGCTGACATTGACGCCGATGATGTGCTCGAAATTGCTGCGGCACAATCCGGAGGCGCAGCAGGGGCGATTTTACCGGGCGTCGGAGCGCGTTTGGGAACGGATCATCGAATTTTACGGACGGACGCTGAAGTGGGTGCTGCAGCATCAGCCTGCGACGCTGTTGGTGGCTGTTGGGACGCTGGTGTTGACGATTGTGCTGTACATCATTGTCCCCAAGGGATTCTTCCCGGTGCAGGATACCGGAATCATTCAGGGAATTTCGGAGGCGCCGCAATCGATTTCGTTTACGGCCATGGCGCAGAGGCAGCAGGCGCTGGTGAAAGTGATTCTGCAGGATCCCGCCGTCGAAAATCTTTCGTCGTTTATCGGCATCGACGGCACGAATACTACGCTGAACACCGGACGCATTTTGATTACTTTGAAGCCGCTCGAACAACGAGGAATCGACGCTTCGGATGTGATTCGGCGATTGCAGCCGAAATTGGACGACGTGGACGGGATCACTTTGTACATGCAGCCGGTGCAGGACTTGACGGTGGAAGACCGCGTTAGCCGCACGCAGTATCAGTACACGCTGGAAGATGCTGATGCAACGGAGCTGAACCTCTGGACGAAGAGATTAATGGCGAAACTGAAGAAAATCCCCGAGCTGCGCGACGTGGCTACGGATCAATTGACTGATGGGCTGGCGGAATCGCTGCTGATCGATCGCGAGACGGCTTCGCGGCTGGGAATTTCGCCGCAGATGATTGACGAGACGCTGTATGACGCTTTCGGGCAGCGGCAAGTGACCACGATGTACACGCAGTTGAATCAATACCACGTGATTCTGGAGACGCTGCCGAGTTTTCAGGCGGACCCGAACAAGCTGCAATCGATTTATGTGCGCTCGGCGCTGGCGGCGACGGCCCCTACGAATTCAGGGAGCGGCGTGGTGACGGTGGCGCCGAGCGCGGCTGCAGGCGGATTATCGGGACCGGCGGCGAACGCTACATCGGGATCGTCGAGTCCTCCGGCGGTGACGGCGGTGAACGGCGGAGCAGTGCCGCTGGGGGCGTTTACGCATTTCGAGCAGCGCGCGGCACCCCTGGCCGTGAACCACCAGGGGCAATTTCCGGTGGTGACGATTTCGTTCAACCTGGCGCCGAATGCTTCTCTGGGCGAGGCGACTAAGGCGATCGATCAGGCGCAGAAGGACATCGGGATGCCGTTGAGCGTGCAGGCGGCGTTCCAAGGGACTGCGGCATCGTTCCAGGCGTCGCTTTCGAACGAGCCGTTGCTGATTTTGGCGGCGCTGGTGACGGTGTACATCGTGCTGGGCGTGCTGTACGAGAGCTACATCCATCCGATCACGATTCTTTCGACGCTGCCTTCGGCGGGAGTGGGCGCGATTCTTTCGCTAATGCTGTTCCACCAGGAATTGAGCGTGGTGGCCTTGATCGGAATCATTTTGCTGATCGGCATCGTGAAGAAGAACGGAATCATGATGGTGGACTTTGCGCTGGAATTGGAGCGGAACCACAACAAGAATTCGGAGGAATCGATCTACGAGGCGTCGCTGTTGCGATTCCGGCCGATCATGATGACGACGATGGCGGCGTTGCTGGGCGGATTGCCGCTGGCGCTAGGAACCGGGATTGGATCGGAATTACGGCGGCCGCTGGGAATTTCGATGGTGGGCGGCTTGCTGGTCAGCCAGGTGCTGACGCTTTACACCACGCCGGTGATTTACATTTTCTTCGACCGGTTGGCGAAGAAATTTGCGGCCTTCCGCACGCGGCACGGAGCAGGGCATGGAGAGGCTGAAGCCGTTCCGGCGGATTGATTAAGCGATGAGTCTTTCTTCTCCATTTATTCACCGGCCGGTGACAACAACGCTGCTTACCGCGGCGATTGCGCTGGCGGGCGCTGTGGCGTTCAACCAACTCCCGGTTTCGCCGCTGCCGCAAATCGATTTTCCCACGATATCGGTGGGGGCTTCCCTGCCCGGGGCGAGTCCGGAGATTATGGCGTCGTCGGTGGCCACGCCATTGGAGCGGCAATTCGGGCGCATCGCGGGCGTGACGGAGATGACGTCTTCGAGTTACCTGGGCACGACCGGGATCACCCTGCAATTTGATTTAAACCGCGATATCAATGGGGCAGCGCGCGACGTGCAGGCAGCCATCAATGCGGCGCGCAGCTATCTGCCTTCGAACCTGCCTTCGAATCCCACCTATCGAAAAGTGAATCCCGCGGACGCGCCAATCATGATCATTGGGCTAACTTCGCCGGTTTACGACCGCGGGAAAATGTACGACGCGGCTTCGACGATCATGTCGCAACGGCTTTCGCAAATTCAGGGCGTCGGGCAGGTGAGCGTCGGCGGCAGCTCGTTACCAGGCGTTCGCGTGGAGTTGAATCCGACGCAACTGAACAACTTCGGATTGGGTTTGCAGGACGTTGCGGGAATGCTGAACGTGCAAAACGCGAATAATCCGAAGGGGCAGCTCAGCAACGGATTTACGAGCGCGGATATTACCGCCAATGACCAATTGTTGCACGCAGTGGACTATAAGAACCTGGTGGTGGGATATCACAACGGAGCGGCAATCAAGCTTTCGGATATCGGCGACGTTGTGGATTCGGTGGAGAACATCCGCGCGGCGGGCTTCGTGAACGGGAATCCGGCGATCCTGATCATTATTTTCCGGCAGCCGGGCGCGAACATCATCGATACGGTGGACCGGATTTACGCGGCACTGCCTTCATTGAAGGCGTCCATACCGACGGCGATCGATCTTACGGTGGTGTTGGACCGCACCACGACGATCCGAGCTTCGGTGCACGACGTGGAAATCACGTTATTGATTTCGATCTCGCTGGTCATCCTCGTGGTGTTTTTGTTTCTGCGCAACGTGCGCGCGACGCTGATTCCCAGCGTGGCAGTTCCGGTATCGCTGATCGGGACATTCGGGGTGATGTACCTGTGCCACTACAGCATCGACAATTTATCGCTGATGGCGCTGACGATTTCGACCGGGTTCGTGGTGGACGACGCGATTGTGGTGATCGAAAACGTGACGCGCTATCTGGAGCAGGGCCTCTCGCCGATGGTGGCGGCGCTGAAAGGGGCGCAGGAGATCGGGTTCACGGTGCTGTCCATCAGCATTTCGCTGGTTGCCGTGTTTATCCCGATTTTGCTGATGGGAGGAATCGTCGGGCGGTTGTTCCGTGAATTCGCGGTAACGCTGTCGGCGGCGATTCTGGTTTCGCTGGCGGTTTCGTTGACGACGACGCCGATGATGTGTTCGCGGCTATTGAAGCAAGACCGGCCGGAAGATCACGGCAAGATGTATCAGGCCAGCGAGAAGGTGTTCGCGTGGATTCTGGATCTTTACGAACGGACGCTGGGCTGGGCGCTGGATCATTCGGGGTTGACACTGGCGATCCTGCTGATCACGGTGGGTGTGAACGTAGTGCTGTACATCCTCGTGCCGAAAGGATTTTTCCCCCAGCAGGATAACGGTACGGTGTTCGGCGGGATTCTGGGCGAACAGGATATTTCCTTCCAGGCGATGCAAACGGACGCCAAGCGGTTCGTGGACATGATCAAAGCCGACCCGGCGGTGCAGAATGCGATGGCATTTGTCGGCGGCCAGGGCGCAACGAACGGCGGATTCGTGTACATCGGGCTGAAGCCGGTGTCGCAGCGGGACGTGAACGCGTCGCAATTGATCAATCGGCTGCGCCCGAAACTGATGTCTGTGGCGGGCGCATCAGTGTTTTTGCAGGCGGGGCAGGACGTGCGCATCGGCGGACGCATGAGCAGCGCGCAGTATCAGTACACGATACAAAGCGACAACCTGGAAGACCTGGTGGCTTGGGGACCGCGGCTTTTGCAAGAAATGAGGAAGTTGAAGGGGCTGACGGACGTTAACAGCGATCAACAGAACAATGGATTGCAGGCGTCGCTGATTTATGACCGCGAAACAGCGATGCGCATGGGAATCACGCCGCGCACCATCGACCAGACGCTGTACGACGCATTCGGGCAGGCGCAGGTGTCCACGATGTACACGTCGCTGAACCAATATCACGTGGTGATGGAGATGGCGCCGCAATTCTGGCAGAGCCCGGCGGGACTGAATTACGTTTACGTGCATCCGCAGACGGGTAAGGAGACGCCGCTGCGAACGATTACCTCATATGAGCCCACGACGGCGCCTTTGGCTGTGAATCACCAGGGGCAATTTCCTTCGGTGACAGTGTCGTTCAATCTCGCGCCGGGCATGGCGCTGAGCGATGCCGCGCGGGTTATCGGACAAATGGAGCAACGAATCGGAATGCCGGCGACGATTCATGGCATGTTTTCGGGAACGTTGCAGGCGTATCAGGAAGCGCTGTCGTCGGAAAAAGGGCTGATCATTATGGCGCTGCTGGCGGTGTATATCGTGCTGGGGATTTTGTATGAAAGCTTCATTCATCCCATCACGATTCTTTCGACGCTGCCATCGGCCGGAGTCGGAGCGGTGCTGGCGCTGTATTTGTTCCGCACGGACCTAAGCGTGATTGCGCTGATTGGGATCATCCTGCTGATTGGAATCGTGAAGAAAAATGCGATCTTGATGATCGATTTTGCGTTGGCCGCGGAGCGCACCGAAGGGAAAAGTTCGAAGGATGCAATCTTTCAGGCGTGCCTGTTGCGCTTCCGGCCGATCCTCATGACCACGATGGCGGCGCTGCTGGGTGCCGTGCCGCTGGTGGTCGGGCTGGGGACGGGTTCGGAATTGCGGCGGCCGTTGGGAATCACGATTGTCGGGGGATTGATATTCAGCCAGATGTTGACGCTGTATACGACGCCGGTGGTTTACCTGTACATGGAAAACATGCGGCTATGGTGGGAGCGAGGGCACCACAAGAAAGCCGAGATCGCGCCTGAAGCCAGCCCGGGCGATTAAAGGAGCAATCCAGTGGCGGCGAAAGACCGGCAAGAGATGAAATCAACGGGAATGAGCGAGCGAGATTATTTACGGGCGGGTTGTGCTTTGTTGCTATTGCTCGGGGGTTGTTCGATAGGTCCGAAATATCACAAGCCGAGCGCGGACGCGCCGCCGGCCTATAAGGAACTCACGCCCGCGGATTACAAGAATACGGATGGGTGGAAAGCATCGCAGCCATCGGATGCGGCGCTCAAAGGGAAATGGTGGGAGATATTCAACGACGCCGAGCTGAATGCGCTGGAAGAAAAGGTGAATGTTTCCAACCAGAGCATCGCTTCAGCGGAAGCGAGTTTCTTTGCGTCGCGGGCGTTGGTGAGGCAGGCGCGGGCGCAGTTGTTCCCCACAATTACGACGAATCCGGCGATTACGGAGCAGCGGCAATCAGCGAATTCGATTCCCAATTTGTCGAGTTCAGGGTCTTCGTCCGGATCGGGCGGGAGCGGCTCGGCCGCGACGCCTAAGGCTTCCTACACCGAATACAACTTTCCGTTTGACGCGACGTGGCAGCCGGATTTGTGGGGACGCATTCGGAATACGATTCGTTCCAACGCCTATGCGGCACAGGCCAGCGCGGCGGACCTGGAAAATACGCGGTTGACGATGCAATCGGAAGTGGCCATGGATTATTTCTCGCTGCGGGGGCAGGACGCGTTGAAGCAATTGCTGGACTCGACGGTGATTGCTTACAAACAATCGCTGGATCTGACCACGGCGCTGTATGAAACGGGCATCGACTCGGACGAAGCAGTGGCGCAGGCGGAGACGCAACTGGAGACCACCGAGGCCCAGGATACGGCGCTGGGCATTCAGCGCGCGCAATTCGAACATGCCATTGCCATGCTGACCGGGCAGCCGGCTTCGACTTTTTCGATTCCCGTGCGGCCGCTCGAGACCAATCCGCCCGCGATTCCCTTCGGCGTACCGTCGCAGCTTTTGGAGCGGCGGCCGGATATCGCCGCGGATGAAAGATTGGTGGCGCAGGCGAATGCGCAGATCGGGATTGCGCAGTCGGCCTATTTTCCCACTATCACTTTGAGCGGAGCGGCGGGATTTGAGAGCGCGTCGATTACGAGTTGGTTTGCATGGCCCAGCCGGTTTTTCTCGGTGGGACCGTCGCTGGCGGAAACTATTTTCGATGCGGGACTGCGGCATGCGACCGTGCAGCAATTTCGCGCGCAATACGATGAAACGGTGGCGAATTACCGGCAGGTGGTGTTGACCGCGTTTCAGCAGGTGGAAGACAATCTTGCTTCGCTGCGGATTCTTTCGGCGGAAATTCAACAGCAGGATACGGCGGTGAAATCGGCGCAGCGGAATTTGACGCTGGCGACGGACCGGTACAAGTTGGGGATCGATCCTTATCTCAACGTGATTACGGCGCAGACGACTTTGCTAGGCAGCCAGGAGACGGCAGTTAATTTGAGAATTCAGCAGATGACTGCGAGCGTGGGGTTGATTGAGGCCTTGGGCGGCGGTTGGGATAATTCGCAACTGCCTACGCCGTCGCAATTGATTGCCGGGACGCCGGGGGCGCCGAAGACGAATCCTTAGAATGAAGCGGCTAGCGCCTCACGGTTACGAGGTTATTGAAAGCAAAGAAGACGAACCTCAGCGGCTGAAGCCGGTGCACTTTCCTACAGGGTCGGCACGACTGAAGTCGCCCCCTGACAAAACTCTTCGGCTCCCTCGCGCAACAAAACTCCAGCACGGTGCAGATTGATGGCGGGCCTTGCCTCGCGCCGAAACACTACATTAACGAATTGGGTGGCACGAGCAGGTTGTGCCTCTGGGTACGGCTTTGCCCGAAGAGGCCCGGCTGAAGACCGGGCCCTACGGTGCTCGCCATTTGCTCACTAGAAACTGAAAGTGGCTAACAGGTCTATGCGGCGATTTGCGGCTGCGGTGTTGAAGATGCCGCCGGCCAGAGAGTTGGATTCGCCGAAGAGCGGCGAACTCAGATTGCCGACTGGCGGCGCTAGATTTACGCGATTAAAGATGTTTCGTCCGGAGACGGCCAACGTGAGGCTGTAACGATGGCCGGAGTCGCCGCCAAATCCGAACATTCCGCCGCCTCCTCCACCTCCGCCTCCACGGCCACCGCCGCCGGGACCTCCCACCGGGCCGCCAAACGTGCCGGGAGCGCGGCGACTTCCACCGTTTCCACTCGTGTCCGCCTTCTTGCCGAATCCGAACGTTTTGCTTACGCGCAGATTGACGGTGAATTGCGCGGGGCCGGTGGCCAGGTTTGGGGGAATGATGGCTTCGTTTGCGGCGGGGGCCAGATCGAAACTGCCATATTTTGTGACCACCAGATTTTGCGGAAGCGTAGAGGCGCTGGCGAAGGCCGGACGGTAATTGAAAAGCGAATCGCCGGTGATGTCCTGACCTATCGTGATGTTAAAGGGCGCGCCGGAACTGGCCACGATGAACGGGCTGGCGCGCAATCCCCAGGGCAAACTGACTGAACCGGCGAAGAAGAAGCGCTGGCGGATATCGAAGGCGGCGCGGCCGTAATCTTCGGCGAGATCGTATTGATTGGCGGGAAAACTGCTGGCACCGGCCGTGTCGCTATCTGCGTAATTCAGGACGTAGTAGCCGAAGAGCGAGAGGCGCGTGCCCATGCGCCAGTTGAAATTGGCGATCATTTGATTTTGGTGGAAATTGCCGTCGGATTCGAATTCGTAAACGTTGCCGATGTTGCCGAGCGGGCGAACGCCGCTGGTGGGATCGTCAGGATTAAAGGTGCCGGGAAGCGGCGCGTTGATATTGCGCGAGAGCAGCGCATGGACGCCTTGGGAATGGATGTAGGTGAGCGCCATGTTCACGGTTTTTGTGAGCTGGCGCTCGAGGCTTAGGGCGCCTTGCATGGTGTAAGGAGCGCGCAGATCGGGGCTGACGCGGTAGGTCGTAGGAATGCCGGCGGGAAGCGTGCTGATCGGCGGAACAGTGGGGAAGAAGTCCGGTGTATTGACTACGAATTGCTGCTGATTAACGCCGTTGAGCTGTTGCGCTTCGAGAACGTAACTGTCGGAAAAGCGATCGTAGAACATGCCCCATCCTGCGCGAATGACGGTCTTGGGCGCGGCGCCTTTGCCGAGGCCCCAGGCGATGGCTACGCGCGGGGCCCAGTCGGCATGGTCGCTTATGTTGTCCTGCGTTTCGTAGCGCAGGCCGAGGCTGAGAGTGATGTTGGGGCGAAGACGCCAGTCGTCCTGAGCGAAGAGACCGAGATCGAATTGGGTGAGGTGGCTTGGGGATTTCCGGCGACGATTGAAAACTGGCTGGGGCCACCGCCTTCGGTCGCTTCAATTGCGGGAATCGTCAGACCGGCAGCGAGACCTTCCTGAGTGATTTGAAATGCTTGTAAACCCGTGAGGGTTTGGCCATTGAATTGGCGCGCGCCGAACGTGAACAGACCGTTGAAGCTTGAAGTGGCATCGTTATCGAGCTGATAGGCGCGCAGGCGGCCTCCGAATTTGAGGAAGTGCTTCCCGAAAGACATGGAGGTGTAGTTCTGGAGCTCGTAAGTGTCGCCGAGGTTGAGGATGTTGCCCTGACTGCTTCCACCAGCCAAAAACGCGCCGGGTACGGAAATTGTGGTGCTGGGATTCTGCGCGGACTGGCTTAGACGATCGCGGGTGTACTGGAAACGCGTTTCATTGACGGTGTTGGCGCTGATCACGTAGGTGTCGGACGCCTGGACGACTTGCTCGCTAATGCTGGAATCAAACGCCTGCGTGGGAAGGGAGAAAACATTGCTTACCGATGCCGTAGAGGCGGCGGTCGCAGATCCCGGACCGGAGCCGAGGTCATTGGTATCGTTGGAGAGCACATAGCGATATCGCAGAGTGACAGTGTTGTTCTTGGTGGCCTGCCAGTCGATGCGCGGGCTGACGCTGGTGCGCGTTTTGGGATTGGTGATGGCGGCGGCGCAAGTTGCCGTGGCGAGGTTGCTCGCGGGAGTAAGGGCCGCGTCGCACGGGTTTGTGCTCGAGTTGGGGACCAGAACGATGGCATTGATTATGTTGGTGTCGCCGATGTTGCGGCGCTGAAAGTCGAAAAAGAATGAGGCTTTCTTAGTGATGGGGCCGCTAAGATCGCTGTCGAAGAGAAAGGTGTGATAGGGCGGCTCGGAGGTGACGAAGGGATTGCGGGCGTTAAAGGGTTCGTCGTTAGCGTCGAAGAGGAATTGGCCGTGGAAGACGTTGGTGCCGGGCTTGGTGAGGATTTCAATGCGGCCGTAGCCGAGCTTGTCGTATTCGGCGGAGAAGGGATTCTGATTGATGCGCACTTCGCGGATGGAGGATTTCGGGGGGAGTTGGCCACCGGTGAAGCCGTCGATATAAATTTGGCCGCCGTTGGGGCCTGCGGAGGGGCCGGCCAGGGCTTGCAGTTCGGATTGGAGCTCGTCGGGGTCGTCGGACAGGGCGTCGAGATCTTTGTCTTTGAGAACTAGGGCGCTGGCGTTGTTGGCTGGATTTACGTCCACGTTTGTGTTGGTGTCGGTGACTACTACTTTTTCCTTTTGCGTCTCGATTTGCAGCTGAACGTTCAGCGTTTGAATCTGGTTGGCGGTGACGGTGACGCTGTCTTTCTGGAAGACGGCGAAGCCGGTGGCGCCTACGGTTACGCCGTACGTGTCGGCGGCGAGATTGGTGAATTCGTAGATGCCGGCGCGATTGGTCTGGCCGGTGAGCGTTTTTCCTGCGGAGGGAGTCAGGACGATAGAGGCGCCCACGACCGCGCCGCCGGATGGATCCGTTACCTGCCCGCGTAAGGTGCCGGTTTGGGTTTGCGCTGAGGTCTGAGGCACCAGGAGGCAAAAAGTAGCCGCGAGAAACAGCGTGAGCACGAGGAGCGAGGTCGATGGAGTCGCGATTCTTATTAGCGTGAAACCGAATTTCATTCGTGCTCCTCGGGAAAAATGGGCCGCGGTGCGGCGCACAAAGTTATTGAGATGCGGCAGCATCGGCGCCAGAGGTCCCAAGATTCCAGGGCGTAAGGAACATGGGTTGCTGGCCTTTTGGCGAAGCAGCAAGAATGGCTTCGACGCCACTGAGCATGGTGATGACTGTGACGGGGCCGTCGCCTGTGCCTTGCGTGGCGACAATCATCAGCGCGTCGCCTTTCACTAGATCTGCGAGTGTGGCGGTGGGAAGGCGGTTCAACATTTGCTGAAAATCACCGCCTCCAGCGCGACCGCCCGGGCCACCAGGAGCGCCACCCATGCCAGTTGTGCCGGCTGCGCCACCGCCAGGCCTGGCACCGGGATTGGAAGCTCCCGCTTGAGGATTGGCGCCGGTATTGCCGGAATTACCGTTTGCGGGAGCGCCCGTCGAAGCAGCGCCATTGCCGCTCATGCGCATGGCGATCATCTGCCCCACCATCGGCGGGAGTTTGCGAAATTGCGATTCGGGCGTGAGTTTCACTGTGACTGGCTTTTTCGTTTTCAGATCAATGACCGTCAGCGTGCTGCCGGCGGCATCCGTGGATTGCACGGTGCCGGCGATATTGCGGAAGGAGCCGGAGACGATTTCTTCGGCGTTGAGTTCGTTGCCGTCGGGGCTGCGATCGCCGCGAGCGCGGAGTTGGTCGCCCGGTTGAATCTGATCGAGAACGCCGACCGTGGCGTCATCGAATTTTATCGAGTCCGGGGCGTAGCGGCGGATGATGGTGCTTTTCGAAGTGTGGATCACTACGCTCTTGCTTCCTCCCAGAGCCGCAGATGAGATGGTGATTGTTGCCGCGGCTTGATCTACTGCGGTCACGAGTCCGCCGACTCCTCGCTTTTGCCAATCGGCGCGCTGCTGAGCTTGCTTCTGCTCGATATCGGATTTTTTCATGGCGATAATCGAGCTCGCGGCGATGGACTTGGAATCTGCGGAGGGAGTGCCGCGGACCAAGATGCGATCGCCGACTTGCAGATCTTTGAGCTGGATTACTGTGGCGCCGGTGAGGTCTTTTTGACCCGGCGCGGTGCGAATCAGGCGGGTGGAATCTTCGACGGTGACGGTGATGTCGGTCCCGGCGTCAGTGGTTAGCGTGATGGAGGTGCCGGAGATGGCTTTGATGGTGCCTACGGGTCGCGCTGAAGCAGTTTGTTGCGTGGTAGAGGATTGCTGCAAATCTGCGGTACTTGCCCGGTTGGACAGAGCTCCGGCGATCGGAATTAACGCGAACGGAATTGCGGCGAGAAATAGCGCGAGTAGTGGCGCGGTCGATTTTTTCAGGTACATGACTCGCTCCTCACCTTAGAGGATGCAGCGGCGCCGGCGTTGGGAGCGACCGCACTGTTCCTCGGTTTTCCTTCCTTATTGTGACGTAAGAGGTTCCCGAATGTTTCAGTATGTTCGTGGTGTGTCGAAAATGGGCTGTCGATATTTCAGAGTTGAGCAAGGAGGAGATCGCGGAGTTTGCGTTGGTGGCTGGCGCCTAGTTTGGCGCCGTCTAGAGTCAAGTAGAAGACGTCGATGGCTCTCTGGCCTTCCGTGTCGATCAACGCTACTTCCAGATTGCAGCCGTATTGAGCAAGCACTGACGTGATTTGGTAAAGCAAGCCGGGGTGATCTTGCGTGGCGATTTCCATCAGAGTGGAGTGGGAGGCGCAAAAATCATCGAAACGGATTTGCGTCGAGACGGGGACTTTTGGCAACGCGGGGCCTCTTAGATTTTTTCGCCCGCGCATCAGACTTTCGAGACTTACGGTGCCGCAGAGAACCTCAGTAACGCTGGTTCTGAAGCGATCCATTTCGGAGGGGTTCAGCTCGAGAGTGCGGTAGGGGTCGGTGAAGTGGAAGGTGTCCACGATTATGCCACCAGCGTTGGCGAAGGCTTCGGCTTTCCAGATGTTCATGCCCCAGGCGGCGATCGTACCGCTGATGCCGGCGAAGAGTTGCGGACGATCGGCGGTGAGAACCGTAAGCTCGTAAATGTGTCCGTGCGATTCCAGATGAAGTTCCACCGCGGAGGATTCCAGACGGCGCGACATTTCGAAATGGCGCGCCACTTCTTTCGGGGAATGGGCCAAGAGATAGCGGCGCGGGAGGCCCTCGAGGAATTCGCGGAGATCCTGGCGATTGGCGTCGGTGGAGACCAGCGGCAGGATTCGCTCCACCCATTCGCGGCCTTCCCGGCCGGCATGGACGCGCTCGTCATCGAGACTGCGATTGAGATAATTCTCCGTGGAGACGTAGAGCTGCCATAGCGATTCGGCTTTCCATGGCGTCAAGGCTTCGGGATTCACAGCGCGGATGTCGGCGTAGGTGAAAAGACAGAGCAACTTCAGGCGCTCGGGCGTGCCCACTTTCTCGGCGAAATTGCGGATGGTTTGCGTGTCGAAAATATCGCGGCGCAGAAGATTGGCGGACATTTCCAGATGATTGGCGATCAGATAGCGGACAGTGGCGCTGTCTGACGCATCGAGGCCGAGGCGGGGAAAAATTTCATCGACCGCCTGAAGGCTGCCTTCGATGTGGTCTTCCTGCGACATTCCCTTGCCGACGTCGTGAAAGAGGAGTGCGAGGAATAACAGCTCTGGTTGTTCAAGTTCGCCAAGCAGATCGGCGAATTGTTTTTCCCATTCCGACGTTTTGCCGCGCAAGTGCTGGAGATTTTCGATGGTGATAAAAGAATGAGCATCCACTGTGTAGTGATGGTAGAAATCACGGATCACGAGCGAATCGATAGCGGCGAATTCGGGGAAGAGGCGAACCAGCACGCCCTGCGCATGCATGGCGCGAAGCGCATCGGCGGCATGGGGCGCGACGAGAATTTGCTGCAGATGCGGCCACACGACGAGATTTGAAGCAGCGTCGTGCCGGAGGGTATCCAGCGCGCCTTCGACTTTGCGTTCCGCATCGCGGCTTAATTTCAGGCCATCGCGAGCTACGACCTCGAAGAGCGAGAGGAGTTGGTCGGCGTCTTTCAAGTTGCCGGGCTCACGCAGCGTCAAGCGGCCGGATGAGATGGTGAAGGGAGAATTGGAGAAGCGCGATTTCCATTCGCCGAGGCGCTCAGCGAGGGAGCTTTTCTCAGGCACGGCATCGTCGAGAAGCTGCGTAGCCAGTGTGAAGACGGCGCGGGCGTGGCGGAAATAGCAGCGCATCCAGTCGGCGGGGAGCATCGTGGCGCCCAGATTTACGCCGAGGCCTAGTTCTGCGGCTACGGCCTGGAGTTCGTACGTTAAGGCGTTGTCGTCGCGGCCCTGGCGGAAATGAAGCAGACATCTGGCCGCGGCGAGGAAATCGAAGGCGCGCTCGGCTTCGGCGTTGAGCTTGGGCGAGGTCCGGCCGGGATGCGGGGGAAATTGTTTTTCGCCGGTCAGCTCGGAGATGCGTTCGAGCCAACAGGCGGTGTGGAAATCGCGCAGGCCGCCGGGAGAATTTTTTAAATTGGGCTCGAGATGGAAGACGGTTTCGCCGTATTTGGCGTGGCGTTGGCGCGTGAGCTCGGCCAGATTTTCGCGGAGGGCGGTGCGATTGCGAGAGACGACACCGGGGAGAACGTTGCCTTGCAGCTCGTCAAAAAGGCGCTGGTCGCCGGCGAGATAGCGGCAATCGAGGAGCGAGATATTAAACTCGGGATTTTCCGATTGAAACTTAGTGCACTCGGACAGCGAACGCGTAGCGGGGCTTACGCGCATGCGCATGTCCCAAAATTCCTGGCAGAAATTGCGAGCGGCGGATTTGAGTCGATCCTCGGTGGAGCTATCGGCGCAGAGGAAGAGGAGATCGACGTCGGAGTGGGGAAAAAGTTCGCGGCGGCCGTAGCCGCCCAGGGCTACCAGCGAAAGTTTCGAGCTAAGAGTTGATTCTTGCGGAAAAAAATGGCGGAAGAGTTGAATCGCTACGTGATCAACGGCGGCGGAGCGTTGTTCGGTGACGGCGCGACCATCGCCGCTGGCGTCGAATTGTTGCTGAATTTTGGCGGACTCGGCGGCGTAGGAATCGCGTAGGTCCTGGCCGGTTGTGGACAACGACATGCTTGTGATTGCCTCGGTCGCCTTGCGCGCTGGGTGCGCGATGTTGGCGGTTTGCGATTCAGTTTTGCGCGCTGGGTCTTATTTTTCTCTGACCCGAGGGCATCGCTCAAAGGCCCCACGCGCAAATCCGGCACATGGGGCACCCGCTGCTGCACTCGCTTTTCAGGCGCTATAACGCTTGCTCTCCGCGTTCTTCGTTGCGAATGCGGATGGCTTCGTCCACCTTGGTTAAGAATATCTTGCCGTCGCCGATTTTACCCGTCTTCGCAGTTTTCAGGATTGTCTGTACGGTTACGTCCACCAGCTTATCGGGCAGCACCATTTCGATTTTGATTTTTGGTAGCAGATCGACTTCGTATTCGCGGCCGCGATAGGTCTCGGTGTGTCCTTTTTGGCGGCCGTGGCCGCGGACTTCGAGGACGGTCATGCCCTCGACGCCTATTTCGTGCAGGGCTTCTTTCACGGATTCGAAACGCGACGGTTGAATAACGGCTTCGATTTTAGTCATCGCTTATGGTCTCCTGTCTGGAGTGCCCCGCTACGATTCGAGATTGTACCCTTCCTCGCCGTGGAGCGAGATGTCGAGGCCGCGGACTTCCTGATCTTCCGGAACGCGCAGGCCGACCAGCATATCGGTGACTTTCAGAATGATAAGCGTCCCGACGACGGCCAGAACCCACGCGATAATCACACCGATTAGTTGATTCAAGATTTGATGAGCATTGCCATCGAGCAAACCGACGTTGAGGGCATTACCCTGAGCATCTTTATAAACGGCATTCACCAGCTTTGTAGCGAGAACGCCGGTAAGGATCGCCCCGACGGTGCCGCCGGCGCCGTGAACACCGAAAGCGTCCAGCGAATCATCGTAACCGAAGATAGCTTTCACTTTCGTGACCATGAGATAGCAGCCTACGCCGGCGCAGAGGCCGATGAGGATTGCGGACATTGGGCCAACAAAGCCGGAGGCCGGCGTGATTGCGACTAACCCTGCTACTGCGCCGGAAATTGCGCCGAGCACGCTAGGCTTGCCATTGCGAATCCACTCGGCTCCGGCCCAGCCGATGGCTGCCGCGGCGGCGCCGAAATGCGTGGCTACGAAAGCGCTGGTGGCCAGGCCGCTGGCATTCAGGGCGCTGCCGGCGTTGAAGCCGAACCACCCGACCCAGAGCAAGCACGCGCCGATGAAGCTCAGAACTACGCTATGCGGCGGCATTGGTTGCTTTGGATAGCCTACGCGTTTTCCGAGATAGAGCGCGCAAATCAGTGCGGAGACTCCGGAAGTAATGTGCACTACCGTGCCGCCGGCGAAATCAAGCGTGGGGAATGTGCCGCCGCTGGAGTTCAGCAGGCCGCCCGCGCCCCAGACCATGTGTGCCATCGGGGCGTAAACGAGGAAAAACCAGAGCGTGGTGAAAATTAGCATGGCGCTGAATTTCATGCGTTCGGCGAACGCGCCGGCGATCAGGCCTGGCGTGATGATCGCGAACATTAATTGGAAGACCATGAAGGTTTGCTGCGGGATTGTGGCGGCGTAGTCGGCGTTGGGAGTGGCTCCTACGCCGTGGAGGAAAGCGTAACTGAGGCCGCCTATAAAATGATTGCCCGGCGCGAAGCAGAGGCTATAGCCGACTGCGGCCCAGACGATCGTGATTACCGCCATCAGGGCGAAGCTTTGCATCATTGTGGCTAGCACATTTTTTTTGCGGACTAGGCCGCCGTAGAAAAGAGCCAGGCCTGGGCCGGTCATCATTAGGACGAAGGCGGAGGAGACTAGCATCCAAGCGTTGTCGCCGGCGCTGCGGGCGTCGCTGACGGCTTGCTCGAGCGCGTGGAGACGGTCTTCGGATGGTTGCTGATAGATGATGATGGCGGCCGTCGAGAGCGCCGCGGGAGTTCGGATTGCGGGCGTGGATCGTGCGTGGGCTACCGCTGCCAGCGGCGCGGAGAGCAGGAAACATAGTGCTAGGGTGATTGTTGGCCTGCTTCTCATAGTTGCTCTCCCTTCGTGCTAAGAAAGATGCCCGAAATGCGGGCGGTACTTAAGCCCCGCCCCTACGACTGCGTTTACGCCGCATCGGTTATGGCGCCAATGCTGCTGCTGGATACTTGGCGAACGTACTTTGCTAGCACGCCGGCGCGGTAACGCGGTTCTGGTGGTTTCCATTGGGCGCGGCGCTTTTCGAATTCTTCCGTGGAGACATTCAACTGCAGTACGCGGGAGTCGGCGTCGATCGTGATGGAGTCGTCTTCCTTTACTAGTGCTATGCCGCCGCCTACTGCTGCTTCCGGGGCTACGTGGCCTACCACCAGACCGTAGGTGCCGCCGGAGAAGCGGCCATCCGTGATCAGGCCCACGGACTCGCCCAGGCCTGCGCCGATTAAGGCTGAGGTGGGTGAGAGCATCTCGCGCATGCCTGGGCCGCCTTTGGGACCTTCGTAGCGGATTACCAGGATGTCTCCGGGATTTATTTTGTGCGCAAGGATTGCGGCCAGTGATTCTTCTTCGGAATTGAAGACGCGGGCTGGTCCCGTGATTTTTTTCATTTTTGTGCCGGATATTTTGGCCACGGCGCCTTCGGTGGCGAGATTGCCTTTCAGAATCGTCAGGTGGCCTTGCGCATAGACCGGCGAATTCCACGCGTGAATCACGTTCTGGTCTTTTCTCGGCTCGGCGGGAACGGAGGAAAGGACTTCGGCGATCGTCTTGCCGGTGATCGTTAGCGCGTCGCCGTGTAGAACGCCGTGATCGAGGAGGATTTTCATTACTTGCGGGATTCCGCCGGCGGCGTGCAGCTCCGTGATTACGTATTTGCCTGAGGGCTTTAGATCGCAGAGGACCGGAACGCGCGGGCGAATCTTTTCGAAATCGTCGATCGTGAGTGGAACGCGCGCGGCTTGAGCTATGGCTAGTAAATGAAGGACTGCGTTTGTCGAGCCGCCTGTGGCCATTACCACGGCTATGGCATTTTCGAAGGCTTTGCGCGTGAGGATCTGGCTGGGAAGAATCTGGCGGCGGACGGCTTCGGCTACTCCGCGGGCGGATGCGGCGGCGCTTTCGAGTTTTTCGGATTCGCCTGCGGTCATCGTCGAGGAATACGGGAGGCTCATGCCCATGGCTTCGATGGCGGAGGACATGGTGTTGGCGGTGTACATGCCGCCGCAGGAGCCTACGCCGGGGCAGGAATGGCGCTCGACTTCCAGCAATTGAGCTTGGTTGATGCGGCCGGCGCTGAATTCGCCCACGGCCTCGAAGGCGCTGACTACCGTCAGATTTTTTCCGTCGAGATGGCCGGGCTTGGTCGTGCCGCCGTACACGAAAATTGCCGGAATATTGAGGCGGGCGATGGCGATCATCGCGCCGGGCATATTTTTGTCGCAGCCGCCGATTACGATTACGCCGTCCATGCGCGCGGCGCTGCAGACGGTTTCGATGGAATCCGCAATCACTTCGCGCGAGACGAGCGAGAATTTCATGCCTTCGGTGCCCATGGAAATCCCGTCACTCACGGTGATGGTGCCGAAGATTTGCGGCATGGCTTGGGCTTCGTGCAGAGTATTTACGGCGCACTGAGCTAGCTCATTCAGTCCCGCGTTGCAGGGCGTGACTGTGCTGTAGCCGTTGGCTACACCGATGATGGGCTTGTCGAAGTCTTTGTCGCCGAAGCCTACGGCGCGGAGCATGGCGCGATTCGGTGTGCGCTCGACGCCTTGCGTGATGAGCCTGCTTCTTTCATTGTTGCTCATTTTGAATTTACCTTTTTGAAGAGGATGAGTTTATCGGTTGCCGTTGAGGCAGACGCATCAGAAATTTTGAGTTGGACAATCGAAAAAACAGCTAGGTAGCGCGGCGTTAGCACCAGAGAGATTCCTCACTGCGTTCGGAATGACGGCGACAGACCGACTTCCGTGCTCCGTCACCCGGCTACGGGCCGCAACCAGTGATGGTACCGAGATTCCTTACCTGAAGTTACGTTGCGATACAAGTCCCCAAGGATTTTGGTGATGGGTCCCGGGATCGGCCAAGTCCGCTCGTTTTCGAATTCGGAGATGGGGGCGACTTCTACGGCCGTGCCCGTGAAGAAGGCCTCGTCGGCGGTGGCCAGGTCTTCGAGTTCCAGATCGCGCGTCTCGAGTGGGATGTGCAGATCTTGAGCAAGTTGCAGGATGGAGTCGCGAGTAACGCCCATCAGGATGGAGTGACGGTTATCGTTGGTTAGCAGACGGCCGTCTTTCACGATGAAGAGATTTTCGCCGGAGCCTTCGGCGATGTTCTCGTTTTTGTCGAGGAGCAGGGCCTCGTCGAAACCGCGGCGATGCGCGTCTTGCACGGCTAAGATCGAATTGATGTATTGGCCGCAAGCTTTGGCCGCGGTCGGCATCATCGTGGGATGGAATTTTCGCCACGGGGAAATGCAGATGCGCACGCCTTGCTGTTCGCCATTCTTATTGAGAAATGGATCCCAGGGCCAGACAAGGACGGCGGTTTCGATCGGGCAATTTTTCGGATGAACGCCCAGGCTGGCGCTGCCGAAAAAGACGATGGGGCGGACGTAGCAACTGTTGAATTCGTTGCGGCGGACGAGTTCGCAAATGGCGGCATCGAGTTGGGTTGCCGTGTAGGGAATTTTCATGTCGTAATATTGGGCGGAATGGCAGAGACGCTCGAGATGTTCGGGTAGGCGGAAGATGGCCGGGCCGAGCGTTGTGTCGTAGCAGCGGATGCCTTCGAAGACGCCGCTGCCGTAGTGCAGGGCATGCGAAGAGATGTGCAGCGTGGCGTTTTGCCACGGGACTATCTTGCCATTCATCCAGACCCAGTGTGATTTTTCAAAGCTCATTTGCGTTTCCGGGGATTTAAGTAGCGCCGGCGTCTCTGCCGGCATCTGTCGATCTTGGTGATAGTTAGTGTCGCGGTCAAGCGCGGACTGCATTGCTGAAAATGACGTCTCGCTCCGCTATTGATTTTCTTTTCTGCGCCGTTCTTGCTCGCCGGATGCTGGCGGGGACGCCCTTCGAAACTCAGGGCAAGCCGGCGCTACTTTTTGCCCACAGCGGCCGTCTCTTCTACTGCGATTGTTACCGGCTTCAGGAACGTCATGCGCTCGCGGAGGCGGGCGCCCACTTCTTCGATTAGCTGGTGCTGTTCTTTGCGGCGCATTTCGTCGAACTTCGGGCGACCGGATTTATTTTCGGCGATCCATTCGCGGGCGAATTCGCCATTTTGGATGCGCTCCAGCATTTTCTTCATGGTCTGGCGGGTTTGCTCGTTCACCACCTGCGGGCCGCCGGTGTAGTCGCCGTATTCGGCGGTGTCGCTCACCGAATAGCGCATGTAATTCAATCCGCCTTGATAGATCAGATCTACGATCAGCTTGAGCTCGTGGAGACATTCGAAGTACGCGATTTCGGGTTGGTAGCCTGCTTCGACCAGCGTTTGAAATCCGGCTTTTATCAGCTCGCTGACACCGCCGCAGAGCACGGCTTGCTCGCCGAAGAGATCGGTTTCAGTTTCTTCCTTAAATGTAGTTTCGATCACTCCGGCGCGCGTGGCGCCGAGGCCTTTGGCGTAGGACAGGGCTAGTTGTTTGGCGTTGCCGGTGGCGTCTTGATGGACCGCGAGAAGTGCGGGAGTGCCGCCGCCTTCGATGAAGACTTCGCGGACGCGATGGCCGGGAGCTTTGGGAGCGACCATGGTCACGTCGATGTCGCGAGGGAGCTGGATCGTGTTGTAGCGGACGTTGAAACCGTGCGCAAACATCAGCATTTTGCCGGCGGTTAGATGGCGCGCGATTTCCTTTTCGTAGATCGCCGGCTGCGCGGTGTCCGGAGCGAGAATCATAATTACGTCGGCCCAAGCAGCGGCATCGGAGACGGAATGGACCGTCAGCCCGGCAGCCTTGGCTTTCTCGCGCGATTTGCTTTCCGGATGCAGGCCCACGCAAACCGTGCAGCCGCTATCGCGGAGACTTAACGCATGGGCGTGGCCCTGTGAACCGTAGCCGATGATGGCGATTTTCTTCTTTCGAATTAGCGCGAGGTCTGCGTCGTTGTCCTGATAAATCCTGGCCATGGCCTGCTCCTTGTTTGCCGCTCGCCGCGGCGATCGAATGCCTTGCGTTCAGACGGAGTGTGAAACGTCGGAATCGCCGGATTCGGGGCTCAGACTCGCTCCCGATCTTGCCCGCGGACGCTTCACCCCGCGCGTCATCACCACTTGCCCGGTGCGCACCATTTCCAGAATCCCGAACGGGCGGAGCACGTCTTCCAGCGCGCGGATTTTTTCTTCCGTGCCGGTGATTTCGATAATCAGAGAATTGGGCGCCAGATCCACCACGCGAGCGCGAAAGACGCGCACGATTTCCATCAAGCGATTGCGCGATTCTTCGGCGGCCTCGACTTTGATCAAGGCGAGGCTGCGCGCAATGGTCGAGACATGGGTTACGTCTTCGACCGAGAGAACGTTTACCAGCTTGTAGAGATTGGCTTCGACACGATGGGCAGCGCCTTCGCTGATTCCCGCCACAATGGTCATGCGCGAAATGCCGGGGCGCTCGGTGTGGCCGACAGCCAGCGATTCAATGTTGTAGGCGCGCCGCCGGAAAAGCGAGGCGATGCGATTGAGCACGCCGGGCTGATTTTCGACGTAGAGAACAAATTGGTGCAGCTTTTCGTTTTCAGGCATCGGAGGCTTTCTCGACCAGTGGGCTCGGACGGCGAATCATGGCGTGCAAATCCGCTCCGGCCGGAACCATCGGGTACACGGAATCTTCCTGCTCAACCTGGAAATCGATCAGCGCCGGGCCGGGATTATTTCGCGCGGCCTCGAGGGCCGGGCCGATTTCGGCGCGCGTGCTCACCGACACGCCTTGAATGCCGAAGGCTTCGGCCAGCTTCGCGAAATCGGGGCTGAGAATGGGCGTCGAGGCATAGCGGCCGTCGTAGAAGAATTGCTGCCATTGCCGCACCATGCCGAGATAACCGTTATTGATGATGGCAATTTTGATGGGCAGCTTTTCCTGCACGATGGTGGCAAGTTCCGGCATGGTCATTTGGAATCCGCCATCGCCGGCGACGACCCAGACTTCAGCGTCGGGCCGCGCAAATTTGGCGCCAATTGCGGCTGGTAGCGCAAAGCCCATGGTGCCCAGACCGCCCGAAGTGATCAGCGTGCGCGGCTTTTCATGATGGTAATACTGCGCTTCCCACATTTGGTGCTGGCCCACGTCGGTGACAACGACCGCGTCGCCGTGCGTGGCGCGCCACAAATCGTGGATTACGTGCGCGGCATAAAGATGGCCGCTGTCGGGAAGATTCTGGATGTCGCGCACGGCGGAATCGTGTTTGAGGCTGTCGATATAGGCGAGCCAATCGCCGCGATCGATTTGCTTCACGCCGGGCAGCAGATGCTGCAAAATTTCGCGCAAATCGCCGATCAGCGGAATATCTACGCGAACGTTCTTATTGATTTCCGCGGGATCGATTTCGATGTGAATTTTCTTGGCGTTCGGCGCGTAGGTCTTCAGGTTGCCGGTAACGCGATCGTCGAAGCGCATGCCGAAGGCCAGCAGCAAATCGGATTCCTGAATGGCGGTGTTGACCCAAGCTTCGCCGTGCATCCCCATCATCCCCAGCGATAGAGGATGCGACGCCGGAAACCCGCCAAGACCAAGAAGCGTTTCGGCCACGGGAACGGCGGCTTTTTCGGCGAAGGTCATAGCCTCGCGCATCGCGCCGGAGAGAATGATGCCGTGCCCGGCGAGTATTACCGGGCGGCGCGCTTCATTTATTAGCGCGAGGGCTTGCTCGAGATCTTCGGGCTTCGGGAAATGCACCGGCTCGTTGCGGCGGACTTTAGGCGCGGCTGCCTCCCAATCGAATTCGCAAGCAGTGTTCTGCGCGTCCTTGGTGATGTCCACGAGAACCGGACCGGGCCGGCCGGAAGCGGCGATATGGAAGGCCTCACGGAGACTGGGCGCGATATCCTGCGCGCGCGTGACGAGATAATTGTGCTTCGTGATCGGCAGAGTGATGCCGGTTATATCGGTTTCCTGGAACGCATCCGAGCCGATCAGCTTGCTGCCTACCTGGCCAGTGATGCAAACGATGGGCGAAGAATCCAGCATAGCCGTGGCGATGCCCGTGACCATGTTTGTCGCGCCCGGGCCTGAGGTGGCAATGGCCACGCCTACTCCGCCGCCGGCGCGCGCGAAGCCGTCGGCCATGTGCGTGGCGCCTTGCTCGTGGCGCACCAACACGTGGTGCACCTGATAGCGCGTCATCGCGTCGTAGGTCGGCAGGATCGCGCCGCCGGGATAGCCGAAGACGCACTTCACGCCCAGGCGTTCCAGGCATTCCCAGACGATTTCGGCTCCCGTCTTCTTCACTTTCCGCGGCTCCTTGGCACGTTGCGACACTTCGGACGACCGACGCCGCACCGCTCGGTCGCCCGTCGAGCTATCGCTTGATTTCATTTAGTAGGCCTTATTTGACCTTTTGGTGTCCAATTTATATTGCTGTCTGATTCGATAAATGGCACTTATGGGCACGCCCTCGTAGGACAGCCCTGCGCCGCTTCCGATTTGCGATCTTTGCTTCACTTTTGCTCACAAATTGCCGGCTGAAACGCCCCTCACTTCCGTTCGGGCTAAACAGGCGCTACTTAAAACAAAAAACCCGCCTGCCAGTTTCTCTGGCGGCGGGTTCGATTAGCTGATCGGCTTTGCGGCTTGCTCAGCTGCCCCCGGCGCTAGAGGACACGCGTGGTACTACGACCGTAATTCGTACCGATAGCGAGACCTTTGGGTTCGGTTGCAGCATGGAATTAATTTAGTCGCGCACGTGCCGGATGTCAACAACGGAATGACGGCGATTTTAGTCGGAGGGACCGGCGGCGGTGTTCCGGATCGGTGCAGCGGAGTTTATCGCGGCAGGTGTGTCCGCGGAACGGCGAGCGGCCGGATAGCATCCCAAAATTCGCAGCTTTTCGGCGTTGGCGCGCAGTTCGTCCAGCGCCGCGGCGACGTGTGCGTCCGCTACTGATCCTTCCACATCCAAGTAAAAGCTGTAGTGCCAGGGACTGCCCTTCAGCGGGCGGCTTTCGATCTTCAGGAGATTGATTTCGCGGTTGGCCAGAGCGCCCAGCGCAGCATATAGCGCCCCGGGTTGGTGTTTTACGCGCACCACCAAAGAGAGCTTGTTCGCAACCGGACTGACGCGCGGCTCATCGGAGAGCAAGACAAACCGTGTGTAATTCTCCCGATGATCTTCCAGATTTTCTTTGAGGATCACTCCGCCGTAAATTTCGGCAGCGCGGCGTCCGGCGATGGCGGCCACTTTGGGATCGCCACGCTCGATCACTTCCCGGACGCTACCGGCAGTGTCACCGGCCACGACGCGCTGAATTTCGGGATGCTGAACGAAAAATCCGAGACATTGCGCAAGCGCGACAGGATGCGACTGCACTTCGCGAATGCCGCTCAGTGTCGCCCCGGGACATCCGATCAAATTGTGGACGATGGGGGTCACTACTTCGTTGACGATCAACAGCGAGCTATCGAGCAGCAAATCGTAAGACTGATGCACCGAGCCGACGAGCGTGTTTTCCAGCGGCGCCAGGGCCAGGTCGGCAACACGCGCGGGAATGGCAGCGAACAGCGCTTCGAATGTGTCACACGGAACCAGGCGCACATTTTCGCCCAATAAGGCGACGATGGCCTCTTCGCTGAAGGCGCCGCGCTCGCCTTGAAATGCTACGCGCGGATTGTCGGCGCGGTTCGGCATCGCTGGAGATTCCTCGGCGCTCTCGGCGGCTACCCAGATTTGGCCACGGCGCGCTCGAGTCTGTGCCCAAGTTCATCGGCGCGGGCGGAATTGCCGGTACGGCGTTCCGCCGCAGCAGCCAGCTGTAGCAATAGAAAACTATTGGGCGCTCCCTGAAGCGCCGCTTCGTATTCCTGAGCCGCTTCGACGTAGAGACCGAAAGCCGAGTAAGTAGAGGCGCGGCCGAGCTCACGAACCAGCGTGTCGCGGGAGTTCCATTCGGCGAGCATTTGCTGCAGCGTCTCCTCGTCGGGCGGAGTCAGTATTGAGAATGATACCTCATAGCTGTTCCCCGCCACATCGGTCATGCGCAGCATCAGCGGAGCTGTAGCGCCGCGGTCGCGATAAGCGCTTAGCGCACGGCGCAGTTCTTCGGAAATAAGGTGATCTTTGGCTCCGGGAAATGCGGCTTGGTGCCAGAGTTCATGATTGGCGCCCTGAGTCGCGAGAATTAGCGTCACATCACCTTTGACGTTGGCGGGGTTCCAACGTACCACGAAATTTTCGATTTCTATGGCGCCGTCCTGGGGCGGAGACATGAAAATCGTCTCCCGGAGCGGCGTGCCGCGCGTGGAAGCCTGCTCCGAATAGTCCGCCATGCCCTGCAGCATCGCCCCCTGATGAATAGGAACCCAGCCGTCGGCCTTGGAAATCGTCCTGCGGCCTTCGGCCACGACGATGGTCATGCTTCCTGGGCCTGTGCAACGAAGCTGCTCACCGTCAATGAGCGGGCGATTGCCGCTGCGCCCCACAACCAGGGGTTTCTTTTCCTGTGCGCCCGGTTCCATCAGCTCGGCAGTGCAATTCACGTTCTTGACCATGCCGGCGAATGCCGTCTGCTGGGCGCGGAGAGTTCGTGGCGCGCCCACGAGCACTGCCGCTGCCGCGAGCAACCCGAAAAGCGGCAAGAAGCGTCGCATTGAATCTCGCTGGGCCATTTTAATTTTCACGCTTTTCTTCATCCAGCGGCCGGTACGCATCCTCATCTTCTTTGAACAATAACAAAACCCAGGCTAAGGTGAACAGCCGCTTAGCCAGCAGCGTAATCCCTACCAAATGGCGCTCCACGGTGCGATGAATCAGCAGCCCGACGGCCACAAATACCGAGTCATCCCACATCAAATGGTGGACGTTCACCGCATACACACCCGCAGCGATCGCGACTACTACGATTACAAGCGTCAGTAAATTGCTGAGTCTATGATGCGCAATCCCGCCCTGGGGTTCGGTGCCGCGATACCGCCAACGGAGCAGCGCCACGGGTATTAAGATGCCCAGGGCCAGCAGCAGATCAAGGACAAATCGCGCTTTGGTAGTCAGCTTCTGCAGTGGGCCGTGGAGCAACGTGTAGGCCGCGCAAGCATGAATATAAACGCCGGCGAAAGGCTTGCCTCTGTGCCCCGGCAAAACGTGCCGGTCGCTGCCGGCCGCGGCCAGTTGTGCGCGGCCTATGAAGACTACCTTGCCCGCCAGCGCGCCAGACGGGGCGGTGATTTGCGGATCGTTCCAAGGAATCGTCTGAGAGATCAACGCCTCAAGCGGGCTGTAATCAACGTAGAACTCGGTTGCGGTGAAGCCCGGCTTCGGAACAGTAGTCTGCCGATCGATCGCCCACGCAGTCCAGCGCGGTGGCGGCTGGATGGTGACGCCGGCGGCTGCCGCGGAAAGCGACCTCAACGGCCACGTCTGGGCTTGATCTTTGTCATCGGTGTAATTCACAACAACGGTGTCCACCATGCGCTTGGGCGTTTCGTTCTCGCTGACGAGTGGAAGCCCGTCAAATGCCGCCAGCGGCTTGTAGTCGCTGGAATAGAGGGCCAGTTCCGGGCCCAGCAGCAAGGATTGGAACGCAGCCACGAAAATCGGCACGCCGGGTTTGCCGTTTGGGAGGCCCTGTTTCAGCGTCAAGCAGGCATTGAGAAAATTGTCGTCCGCATCCATCTGATCGGGATAAGGCGTGAAATCGACGTCCACGCCGATGGCCCGCGGTTGCTGTTTCAGGGCGATATCTTGGACGACTTTCTTCAGCAGATCGCGATTGGTGAAATCGTATTCATGCGAGAACGCCCGAGCATAAGGGATCGTCGAAGTATCCACGACGGCGACGTCTAGCTTGTTGGGATCGAACTTCGACATCAGCCGAAGCTGCAGGACATCGTACATAGACTCGCGCATTTGCTCGCCGAAGGCCGTCTTCTCGATGCCCCAGTTCGCGAACGAGAGGAGACTCGTGATCAGCAGCCCTACAATCACATCCAGGAGGATGTGCGAGCGATGATGAGCCGCCTGCAGATCAGATTTCGGAGCAGGTGCGCCGCCGCGTTTCGGGCGGTCAGGGCGAGATTTGCGCTTACCGCCGCGGCGATCCTTCATGGCGATTTTGGTCGTGTCCCAGTCGGCTGCGAGAGGCTTCGGCCCATACTAAGTAAAGAACGCTGGGGCGTCAAATTCAGTTGGAATGGATTGGAGAACAAAGCACGGCGGCGGCACAATTCTGGTCTTGACGCCTGCCTGCGTGTCGCCCTACCATCTTGGAGGCACGGCCTTTAGGGCGTGTCCCGAATTTCATGCAGAGTGGCTGAGGGGTACGGGCCCGACGAAGCCACGACAACCGGACCAGTCGAGTCTTACAACTGGTCGTTCGGTGCCAATTCCCGCCCGGTTCGCGGGGGACATGAACATTCGTAGGATAGGTATAGAGCCTCATCCCCCTAAACCCGGATGAGGCTTTTTGTTTTTATGGGCGCGCAGGACCGGGCGCAGCCGTGGAGAACAGGCCATGAGTTTGAGTTATTCGTTGCGGTGTCGTGAATGCCAGCGCGATTTCGGGAATAGACCGTCTTCGATTTGTGAAGACTGTCTCGCTCCGCTGGAAGTGCATTACGACCTGGACGCTGCGCGCGGGAAATTTACACGCGAGGCGATCGGCGCGCGGCCGGCGAATATCTGGCGCTACGCGGAAATGTTGCCGAAGCCGGAAAGATACGATTCCGGTTTGCCCGTGGGAATGACGCCGCTCATTAGTGTGCCGCGACTTGGCGAGAAAATCGGCAGCCGGCGGCTCTTGGTGAAAAATGACGCGGTCTGCTTCCCTTCCCTTTCCTTCAAGGATCGCGTGGTAGCCATGGCTTTGGCCCAGGCCAAGAATTTCGGATTTGAGACCGTGAGCTGCTCTTCCACCGGCAACCTGGCCAACGCCGTGGCAGCGCAGGCGGCGCGGCATGGATTCGAGGCCTGGATTTTCATTCCCGCGGATCTCGAAGCGGCGAAAGTTGTGGGCACGCAAGTTTATGGAGCGCGAGTGACGCGCATCGCCGGAAATTACGATCAGGTGAATCGCTTGTGCTCGCAGATTGCCGATCGCTATCGCTGGGGTTTCGTGAACATTAATCTCCGGCCTTATTATGCCGAAGGCTCGAAGACGGTAGGCTTCGAAATCGCCGAGCAACTTGGCTGGCGCTTGCCGGATAATGTGGTGGTGCCCATGGCTGGCGGATCACTAATTACGAAAATTCATAAAGCCTTTGGAGAGCTCATTGCCCTCGGGCTGGTCGAGGCGAAGACCGTTAAATTTTTCGGCGCGCAAGCCACCGGATGCTCGCCCATTGCCGACGCGGTGAAAAATTCGAAGGACGAGATCGATCCGCAAAAGCCCACGACGATTGCGCGCTCGCTGGCCATCGGCAACCCCGCCGATGGAATTTATGCCACGCGTGTGATTCGCACCAGCGGCGGCTGGGCGGAGGATTGCTCGGACGCAGATATTGTCGGCGGGATTGAATTGCTTGCCGGCAGCGAGGGAATTTTCACCGAGACCGCAGGCGGAGTTACGGTTGCGTGCGCGCATTCGCTGTTGGCGCAGGGACGCATCGGCGCCGATGAGGAAACCGTGCTCTGCATTACCGGCAACGGCCTGAAGACCACCGACGCGCTGGCCGGCCGCTTCCAGCTTGAAGACGCCATCGAGCCAAAGCTGGCCGCCTTCGAGAAATTTATGGGACAGGCTGTCGCGACTGCAGCCGCCGTTTAACTCCGCATGGCCGTTTGCGTCCAAGTTCCGGCGAGCACGGCCAATCTAGGACCTGCCTTCGATTGCGCGGCGATCGCCCTGAATCTCTACCTGCGCGTTTCAGTGGAACCAAAACCTACGGCAGGCTTCGCCGTCCGTTATCGCGGCGCCGATTCGAGTCGTGTGTCTACCGGCGATTCAAACCTCATCGTGCAAGCGATGCAGAAATTCGCCGCCGGCGAAAAGGGAGTTATTCCAGGAGCCCGCATCGAGATCGACAACGATATTCCCATCGGTGTAGGGCTGGGATCCAGCGCTGCAGCGATTGTCGCGGGACTCCTGGCAGGTGCGGGGCTCTCCAGTGTGGTGCCGGATCGAGGCAAGTTGCTACGGCTTGCGGTCGCACTCGAACGCCATCCTGATAACGTGACTGCTGCGCTGCACGGCGGGTTCGTGGTTGCTGCCGCCGTTCCCGCGAACGCCGGCGGGCAGGAAGAAATTTTATTCCATCGCAGCGTGGTATCGGACAGCCTCAATTTCGTTGCCGTGACGCCAGATGTGCCGCTCCCAACTGACAAGGCCCGCAGCGTCTTGCCGGACAGATATTCGCGCGAAGATACCGTGCGGAATCTGCAGCGCACCGCGCTTCTGACGGCGGCGTTTGCATCGCACCGTGGGCTCGTTCCTGAGCTTTTTCGCGACCGCTTGCATCAGCCGTACCGTGCGCCGCTGGTTCCGGGCATAACCGAGTGCCTCGAATTGCGTCACGACGATCTCGTGGGCGTGTTCCTGAGCGGAGCTGGCTCTTCAGTGATGGCCATCGCAACTCAGAATGCGGAGAGCATCGGCGAGGAACTGGTCGATCGGTTTCGCCGCAAAGGCGTAACAGCGCGCGCGATGCGCCTCAAAGCCGATAATCGCGGCGCGCAGTATCTCTGATTCGCGCTGCCTGCCCATCCCGACAAAAACCGGCTGCCGGCGACTGGACTTCAAGCGCGTGCTGCTCCTTCGACACATCCCTGCGCTTGTGCGTTTACCTCCATCGAATCGCCACATATAATTTTTGCTTGCTGCCGCTGGCTTGCTATGAGTCCACGCGGCTTGAAATCGAAATATGGCCACTGCATTCCTACAATGTATCGAGGGCGCGTGCCGGCGGCGCTACTCCATTGACGCGCCCGGGCACCATTGCGACGCGTGCGCCGGCCTGCTCGAAGTCGAGTACGAAATGCAAGCGCCGGATCGCGCGGCTCTGCTGGCCTCTTGGCAGACGCGCCGATCGAGCGGCGCAGTCGAAGATCGCAGTGGCGTCTGGCGCTTTCGCGAGCTGCTTCCCTTTGTCCCCAGCGGCCAACCCGTCGTAACGCTGATTGAAGGAAATACCCCACTCATCGAGGCGCCAGGCACATCGAAGTGGACCGGAGGTGTGCAGCTAACAGTCAAGCATCAGGGCACGAATCCAACGGGATCGTTCAAGGACCTCGGGATGACGGCGTGCGTGACCCAGGCCGCAATTCTGGGCTGTGGAGTTGTAGCGTGCGCTTCCACGGGGAACACCTCGGCTTCGATGAGCGCGTACGCGGTGCGAGCCGGTTTGCGCGCAGCGGTCTTTGTTCCCGGCGGAAAAGTTACCGCCGCGAAGCTGGCGCAGGCCCTGGAATTTGGCGCGACTGTAATCGAGATCGCCGGCAACTTCGACCGCGCTTTAGAGTTGTTGCAATCACTTGCGGCCGATCTAAATCTCTACATCGTAAATTCGCTCAATCCCTTCCGCCTCGAAGGGCAGAAAACGATCGTGTTCGAAATGCTCGAGCAGCGCGGTTGGCGCGTGCCCGATTACATCGTCGTGCCGGGCGGAAATTTGGGAAATGTCTCGGCCATCGGAAAGGGCTTGTGCGAGTTGAAGCGCCGGGGATTCATCGATCGCTTGCCGCGGCTGGTGGTGACTCAGGCCGAGGGCGCAAATCCGTTTTATCGCATGCTGGCTGCCGGCGCGGCGGAGCTTACGCCCATCACCGAGCCGCATACCGACGCAACCGCGATCCGCATCGGCAATCCCGTGAATTGGAAGAAGGCGCTGCGCGCCATTCGCGCGACGGACGGGATGTGCGAATCGCTGAGCGATGATGAAATTTTTGAAGCGAAAGCCGCGCTGGCAAAAGACGGAATTGGCTGTGAGCCTGCTTCCGCCACCACGATAGCCGGCATTCGCAAATTGCGAGCCGCAGGAAAGATCGAAACGGGCGCAGATGTAGTCGCGATTCTCACCGGTAATCAGCTGAAAGATCCAGAGAGTGCCTTGCGTAGATGGAGTGCCGAAGAAATGAAGCGCAGGCTGATGAGCGTAGCGGCGGACGAGACCGAACTGCGATCCGCGCTCGCGCGGATTCTAAGGTAGCGCCGGCGTCTCTGCCGGCATCTTACGAATTCAGTCGCACCATTAGCGCAAGTCATGCGCGGCGCGCGATGCCGAAAATACCAGCCGATTTTACCCGGAAAACCGCGTCCGGCCGTGCTTGTTGCCCACGATTATAGCCCTCGGATGCTGGCTGAGACGGCGGCGCTACTTAACCCTGCAGCAGCAATTCCTTCGCTCGCTCGGCAGCTTTCACAACGGCCTTGATCAGCGTCACCCGCAGTTTCCCGTCTTCCAATTCCAAAATGCCGTCAATCGTGCAGCCCGCAGGCGTCGTCACCGCCTCCTTCAGCAGCGCAGGATGATCGCCAGTTTCCAAAACCATGCTCGCCGCCCCTTCCACCGTTTGCGCCGAAAGCAGCGTCGCCATATCGCGAGGCAATCCCACTTTCACGCCGGCTTCCGCCAATGATTCCAGAATAATGTAAATGAACGCCGGCCCGCTGGCGGAAAGGCCCGTGATCGCATCCATATGTTTCTCGTCCACGATCACCGATCGCCCTACCGCTTCGAATAATTTGCGCGCCGTTTCGAGATGCTCGGGTCTAGCGTGCGAGCCGCCCGCAACAGCCGTCATGCCGTGGCCAACAAAGCACGGCGTATTCGGCATCGCCCGCACCACGGGCACTCCCGCCGGCAGCACTTTTTCGATATAAGACGTCGGCACGGAAGCCGCTATCGAGATAACCAGCTTGTCTCTGCGCATCGCTGGCCGAATCTGCTCCATCACCGGGCGCACGATTTGCGGTTTCACGCACACAAGAATAATGTCCGCCTGGCGCACCGCTTTCAGATTGTCGGTCGAGACGGCGACGCCGAGGGCCTTCGCGCGCGCCGCGGCTTTCTCCGCATGAACCAGCGTCGCGCAGGCGGCTTCCGGGCGAAATAACCCGCGCTTCAAAAAGGCCTGCAGCAGGATCCCGCCCATTTTGCCCGCGCCAAGTACGGCAATCCTGGAATTCGGCGCGTTCGCCGCGCGCGGTGCATTTGCGCTCGCGCGCAATTTTGCCGATGAATTCTTCATGCCCGTTTCCTTGCAACTACGGAATTTGCAACGCCTCCGCGATGCGGAAGCTGGCCGCGATCAGCCAGCAATTCGGCATTCAAAATCGCCGCGCCCGCAGCGCCGCGGATGGTGTTGTGGACAAGCACGGTGAATTTAAAATCGGCTAGAGCACACGGCCGAATGCGGCCCACGCTGACGCTCATGCCGCGCCCGGCATCGCGGTCGCGGCGCGGTTGCGGCCGATCTGCTTCGCTGCTCACGAGAATGGGATGCTTGGGCGCCGTCGGCAGCCCCAGCTTTTGCGGCTCGCCGCTGAAAGATGCCAGCGCTTCGCTGACTTCGGCCGCCGACGCGCGCTTCTTCAACCTCACGGAGACGGATTCGAGGTGACCGTCAATCACCGGCACGCGATTGCATTGCGCACTGATTTTGAATTCTGCGAACTGAATCGAATTCTGCCTCAGGCGGCCCAGAATTTTCAGCGGCTCGCTTTGCATTTTCTCTTCTTCGCCGGAAATGTAAGGAATCACGTTCTCCATCGCATCGAGCGAAGCTACGCCGGGATAACCCGCTCCAGAGAGCGCTTGCATCGTGACAACAAATACTTCCGCGACGCCAAATGCATCCTCCAGCGGCTTCAGCGCCATCGCCAGGCCCACCGTCGAGCAATTCGGATTCGTAACGATGCACCCGGAGCTATATCCGCGCCGCGCTTTCTGATGCGTGAGCAGCTCCAGGTGCCCCGGATTAACTTCCGGAATCACCAGCGGTACATCCTCATCCATGCGGTGATTTCGCGTATTGCTGATCACCGGATAACCCGCCCGTGCGAAATCCTCTTCGATTGGGCCGGCCACGCTCGAATCCAGCGCCGAAAGAACGAAATCGCAATCCAGATCGGGCGTGGCGCCCTTCACTTCCAGTTCCGTAACATCCTCGGGAATCGCCGATTCCTGCATCCAGCGCGCCGCTTCGCCATACGTCCGTCCAGACGAACGCTCCGACGCGGCGAGCTCCGCGATCCGGAACCACGGATGCGCCGCCAGCCCTTGAATCATCCGTTGGCCGACGGCGCCCGTTGCGCCGAGTATGCCTACTCGCCAAGTCATCACGCCGCTCCGCTTGCCGCTTTCAGATCGCCGACCCATGTTCCTCGCGCATCCGGTCGCAACGCATTGCGAACGAGAAGCGGAATCCGCTCCTGCATCAGGTAATTGAAGGTCTTCGGATGCACGACCCTCGCTCCACGCTTCGAACGCTCCAGCGCTTCTTCGTAGCTGAGCCGCTCGAATTGCTGCGCCGCCGCATGGTGCAACGGATCGGCATCGAAGAAGCCGTCAACACTGGTCCAGATTGTGAGGTCATGCGCGCGCAGAGCGCAAGCCACGATCGCCGCGGTCAAGTCCGAACTGTTACGCCCCAGCGTGGTGATCCGTCCCGCCGGTGTCGCGGCCACGAAGCCGGTCACCACCGGCACAACTCCGGCGTCAAGCTGCCGCTGCAGCGCGTCGTTGATTCGCGGATAGGACTCGGCGAGATTCGGATGCGGATCTTCGCGATCGCCGTCGGTGACCACGAAATGAAACGCATCGATTGCTTCAGCGCTCACGTCGAGCTTGCGCAATGCCGCCGCGAACAGACGGCTGCTCCACCGCTCGCCAAAGGAAACGACTTCGTCCGCCACTTCCGCCGGAGTTTCGCCTTCGCCGCCGCCTGAAATCACGCGCGCCAGCTCCAGCGAAAGCTCGGCCAGCTCCAGCCGCAACTGGAACTCCGTCAGCTCCGTGCCTTCGAGCTCCCGCGCCACGTGCAGGTGCAGCCGAGACACTTCCTGCGCTTCTTCCAGGGCCGATTGCTCGTCGCGCAGGCGCAAGTCCCGCGTCACGCTGTAGAGGCGATCGGTCACGCCGCGCAACGCCGACACCACCACGGCAATGCGTTCGTCTCCAGCAGCTGCGGCCACGTGCCGCGCGGCAAGCAGAATATTTTCCGCGGACGTCAGAACGCTGCCGCCAAACTTCATCACGCGCACGCGGTCCGAAAGCTGCGTCGCGCCGGCGGACTGCTGCGCGCGATTCAAATCACGCAGCGCGGCGTCACCGCGTACCGATTCCTCGTTCCGCTCGTTCTGTAGCTCTTGTGCCTCGGGTGCCATTTGCTCCTCGCCTCTGACGGCGGCCGCGTGTCGCGGATTCGCGTCTTGGTTTGTGTCATGCGCCTTCCTGGCTTTCCCAGCCGCAGCGCGCCGAAAACAAAAAACCCGCCTGCCAGGCTTTCTTCTGGCGGCGGGCTCGGCTGGCTGATTGGCTTTAAGCTAGGCTCAGCTGCCTCCGGCGCCAGAAGTAGCGTCCGTAGTGATGCGCGTAATCGGGCGCATCGCCATAATCTTAGACGGGTTCTGGCTCCAAGAATTCATGACTCGTCCACTTTAGGGTCCGCCACAAAGATTGTCAACCGACAATATGGCCCAATTTCATTACAATTTCGTGACAAGCGCCGCGGACTTTTCAGACCCGACGAAGGCCGGCAGACCAGGGAGGCGGCTGTGATCGCCTCGTTGACTTGACCATTACCCACAGCCTAATATCCCTCGCCCAGAGCGGCCTATATTGCATTAATTTCGGGGTTCAGTTTGGTCCTAGAGGCGGGGCTTGCTCCGCCCGGGTTTGATCAAAATATCTATGGTCGGCAAAACAATCTCCCATTACCACATCCTCGAAAAATTAGGCGGGGGCGGTATGGGTGTCGTTTATAAAGCGGAAGACGTCGATCTCGGCCGTTTCGTCGCTCTCAAGTTCTTGCCCGAAGACACGGCGAAGGATCACGTCGCTCTTGAGCGCTTCAAGCGCGAAGCCCGCGCTGCTTCTGCTCTCGATCATCCCAACATTTGCACGATCTACGAGATCAGCGAACAAGGCGGCCAGCCGTTCATCGTCATGCAGTTTTTGGACGGGCAAACACTGAAACATCGAATTTCCGGCAAGCCTGTGCCGCTCGATGAAACGTTGGAACTGGCGATTGAGATCACCGATGCGCTAGACGCCGCGCACTCTGCCGGCATCGTTCACCGCGATATTAAACCGGCCAACATATTTGTCACCAAGCGGGGCCACGCCAAGATTCTCGACTTCGGCTTGGCAAAAACGGCTTCGCCCTCTTCATCCCTGTCCGTTGCAGCGACGCAGGATAGCGCCGCCCCCCTTTCGCCAGAGCACCTCACCAGTCCGGGCAGCACCATCGGCACAGTCGCCTACATGTCGCCCGAGCAGGTGCGCGCCAAGGAACTGGATGGCCGCAGCGATCTATTTAGCTTCGGCGTCGTACTCTACGAGATGGCCACGGGCACTCCGCCCTTTCGCGGCGAATCCACCGGCGTAATCTTCGACGGCATCATGAATCGCTCTGCTGTAGCGCCGGTCCGGCTAAACGCCGATGTCCCGATTGAGCTCGAGCAAATTATTAGCAAAGCGCTCGAGAAAGATCGCGAGCTGCGCTATCAACACGCGGCCGACATGCGCGCCGACCTGAAGCGGCTAAAACGGGAAACGGATTCGCGGCAAGGCTTATCGCCAGGCTCCGGATCGGTTGCCATCGCGCACGAGAGCGACACTCAAGCGGCAGCAGCACAGCCAACGCCCTCTTCCAGCTCCGTCCGCCCCATGGCCGCCCGGCCATCATCAGCTTCCGGCAGCGTCGCCGGTATCCCAACGCCAGAACTCGCGCCAATACCGCGCTCGCGTCGGTCGAGGTGGATCGCCGGAGGTGCATTGCTCGGAATTCTGGCGATTTCCGTCTCGGCGTACTTCTGGTTACACGCGAAAGCCCCGCTCACCGAAAAAGATCCCATCGTCATCGCCGATTTCACCAACACCACAGGCGAGGCCGTCTTCGACGGCGCGCTCCGCCAGGGTCTGGCTTCGCAGCTTGAGCAATCGCCGTTCCTGAACATCGTTTCAGATGCTCAGATCACTCAGACGCTGAAATTGATGCGCCAAGCGCCAGACGCACGGTTGACGCATGACGTAGTGCGCGACCTATGCCAGCGCGTCAGCGCCGCAGCGGCGATCGACGGCTCGATCGCCAAGCTAGGCAACTCCTATGCCCTAGGCCTGACTGCGGTTAATTGCCGCACCGGCGAAACACTGGCGCAGGAACAGGAGACCTCGGCCGATAAAGACCACGTCCTGGCCGCTCTGGGCAAAGCCGCTGCGAAGCTGCGCAGCAAGCTCGGAGAATCACGAGCCTCACTGGCGAGATATGATGTGCCGCTCGACCAGGCCACCACCCCATCGCTTGAAGCCTTGCAGGCCTTCAGCCTCGCGCGCCAGGCCGCCAATTCGCGCGGAGATTTTCAAGCCAGCATACAATTCCTCAAGCGAGCTGTGACCCTCGATCCCAATTTCGCCATCGCCTATGCTGCCCTGGGCGGCACCTATAACAACTTGGGTGAGACGGCCCTAGCCAGCGAGAATCTGAAGAAGGCCTACGATTTGCAAGAGCGCGCCAGTGAAAGAGAAAAGCTGTACATCACCACTTTTTACTTCGAAATCGCCGTCGGAGACCTCGAAAAGGCAGCGCAGTCTTACGAGATGTGGCAGCAGACTTATCCCCGGGACATCGTTCCTGTCGGGAACCTGAGCCGGGCTTACTCGAATCTGGGGCAATACGACAAAGCCCTCACGTCCGCGCTGCACGCTCTCGAGCTCTACCCGGATGTGCTCCACTACGGCAATGTTGCGGCAGATTATGTTTGGTTAAACCGCCTGGATGAGGCGGAAGCTATGATCGCGCAAGGGCGGACACAGAATATGGATTCCCTCAATCTTCACGTAATCTCTTATGTTTTAGCTTTTATGAAGAACGATGGAGCCGCGATGTCCCGCGAAGTGACGTGGGCATCGGGAAAGCCGGGAATCGAGGACATGTTTCTAGATTTGGAATCGGACACCGCCGCTTATTTCGGGCAGATTCGGAGGGCGCGTGAGTGGGAGGGCAGGGCGGAATCATCCGCGACGCTGGCGGACGGGAAGGAGGCCGACGCTGCTTACCTCGCCGACGGCGCGCTGCGTGAGGCCCTTTTTGGATTTACGCGGGAGGTGAAAGAAAGTTCAGAAAAAGCGTTGAACGAATCGACGGCACGGGACGTCGAGGCTTCGGCTGCGCTGGCGCTTGCAATTGCAGGTGAAGCGGCCGCGGCGCAGAAACTCACTGGCGATCTCGGTCAACGGTTTCCGCAAGATACGTACGTGCGATTTTTATATCTTCCGGAAATTCTCGCGGCGCTGGACCTGGGACGCCACAGCGCCGCAAAAGCCATCGAGGATCTTCGGGCGAGCGCGCCATACGAGTTGAGTTTAGGCGGCACCGATGCGCCGCTGGGGTGCCCTTATCTGCGCGGTGAAGCCTACCTGGCGCTGCACGATGGGAACGCCGCGGCCGCCGAGTTTCAAAAGTTGCTCGATCACCGCGGCGTCATCGCGAACTCGCCGATCGGCGCACTTGCGCATCTCGGTATCGCGCGCGCGTATGCACTGCAGGGAGACGCGGCCAAGGCGCGCGTAGCCTACAACGAGTTCTTTGTCCTCTGGAAAGATGCCGATCCCGACATCCCCATCCTCATCGCCGCGAAAGCCGAGTACGCCAAGCTGAAATAAGCAAGCCGTTGCGCGCTCAGACTGCGGCGTCAGGCCCCAACATGCCCAGGAATTAAGGTAGTGCGCGTTTCGCGAAAGCGCGCTCTGTTTCCGTTGCCCCACGGTGACGTGGCTATCTAAAATCGATTCATATGGAAGGCCCTTCGTTTCGCGAATCGATGTCCGATGCGATCCGCTATTGGGAGTTGCGCCGCATCGCCTATAACGGAATTCTCGCCGCGGTGGTGCTGATTTATTTCGCGCTCAACTACCCGGCGTCAAAAGCCAGATTGACCGTAAACCTCGCCCTGATGATTTTCATCCTCGCCGTTCTTGCCAATGTCGCCTATTGCGCCGCCTACATTCCCGACATTCTGGCGCAACTTTCCGGTTATCGCGATAAGTGGCGGCGCTATCGCTGGATTGTGTTTGCCATCGGAGTGCTGTTTGCCGGCGTGATCACCCGATTTTGGGCCATGGGGCTTTTCTCTGCCAACGATTGATCGAAAATCTGCGGCGAATCTCCTGCCAGCGAATTGAAAGTGATAGTATTCGAGCATGATGGATCGATTCACGGTTGGGCTCGTGCAAATGAAGTGCTCGACCACGGTGGACGAGAATCTGGCCATCGCGCTCAAAAAAGTTCGCGAAGCCGCGGCGCGCGGCGCCCAGATTATTTGCCTGCAAGAGCTCTTTCGCTCGCAATATTTTTGCCGCGAGGAAAATCCCGAACTCTTCGGCCTGGCCGAACCCATTCCCGGGCCTTCGAGCGATGCGCTCGCGGCGCTGGCGAAAGAGCTCGGCGTGGTGATCATCGGCTCGCTCTTCGAGCGGCGCGCGGCGGGCGTTTACCACAACACGGCCGTGGTGCTCGATGCCGATGGCTCGCTCGCCGGAATCTACCGCAAGATGCACATCCCCGACGATCCGCTTTACTACGAAAAATTTTATTTCACGCCCGGCGATCTGGGATTCCCGAATTTCGACACGAAATTCGGCCGCATCGCCGTGCTGGTCTGCTGGGACCAGTGGTATCCCGAAGGCGCGCGGCTGGCCAGCCTGGGCGGCGCGAATATTTTGTTTTATCCCACGGCGATCGGCTGGCATCCTTCGGAAAAGCAGTTGCACGGTGCGTCGCAGCTCGATGCCTGGCGCACCATCCAACGCTCGCACGCCATCGCCAATGGAATTTACGTCGCCGCGGTGAATCGCGTCGGCTACGAAGGCACGCAAGAGAGCGGCCTCGAATTCTGGGGTAATTCTTTCGTCTGCGATCCCTTTGGCCAGGTGATCGCCGAAGCGCCCGCCGATCGCGAAGAAATCCTCATCGCCGAATGCGACCCGCACCGCATGGAAGATGTGCGCCGCAATTGGCCGTTCCTGCGCGACCGCCGCATTGACGCCTACGCACCCATCCTGCAACGATGGCGCGATTGAGAGCGAAGCTCGCGCATCCTCCCGTCCCGCACGCACTGGGCTATCGCATGCCGGCCGAGTGGGAACCCCACGAAGCCACCTGGCTGGCCTGGCCGCACGAAAAAACCGATTGGCCCGGCAAATTCGATCCGATTCCGTGGGTTTATGCGGACATCGTCAGGAATTTGGCGCGCGTCGAGCGCGTGCGAATTCTGGTTCGCAATGCGGCCATGAAGCGGCAAGTCCACAGCATCCTGAAGAAGAGCGAAGTCAATTTGAAGGCCGTCGATTTTTACGTGGTGCCCACGGATCGCGGCTGGATTCGCGATTTCGGCCCGATTTTCCTGAAGAATTCCGATGGCGATACCGCGCTCACGAATTGGCGCTTCAACGGCTGGGCGAAATATGACAACTGGAAGCGCGACGATGCTGCAACGTCGAAGCTCGCGCCGCGTTTGAAGACCACCGCCTGGCAGCCCTCGCATCGCGACCGCCGCGTGGTGCTCGAAGGCGGCAGCATCGATGTCAACGGTCTCGGTACCTTGCTCACCACCGAGGAATGTCTGCTCAGCAAAGTGCAGGAGCGCAATCCGGGCTTCGGCCGCGAGGATTACGATCGCGTCTTCCGCGATTATCTCGGTATCACCAATGTGCTGTGGCTCAATCGCGGAATCGCCGGCGACGATACCCACGGCCACGTTGACGATCTCGCCCGCTTCGTGAATCCCACCACAGTCGTAGCGGTGAGCGAAGAAAATCCCGCCGACCCGAATTTCGCGCCGCTGCAGGAAAATCTCGCCGGCCTGCGCAACATGAAAGATCAAGACGGCGAACCGCTGCGACTCGAGACGCTGCCGATGCCGCGCCCGGTCTATTTTGATCGTCAACGTTTGCCGGCCAGTTATGCGAATTTTTACATCGCCAATGGAATCGTTCTCGTTCCGGTTTTCAACGATCCGAACGATCGCGTCGCTCTCGACAAGCTGGCCGCGCTGTTCCCCGATCGCCAGGTCGTTCCCATCGCCTGCCGCGATTTGATCCTCGGGCTCGGCACCATTCATTGCATGACGCAGCAGCAACCGAAGTAATTGGCGCTCATGCCCCTCTGGGTTTTCCTGTCAGGGTTAGTCTCACGGCTGGATTTGGCGAATTGAACTCCGAAGGTAAACCTTTTTGTTCGATTAGAACTGGGCTCGACCGTTTGTTTTGTTGGAGTTACGGCGATTTCTAATCGTCGCTGTATCGATTAGCTTTTTCTTCGCTTTGTTCTTCTATTTTTGGCGTACACCTCAAGCACCCGAATTCCAGGGGGCCCCTAAGGTTAGGGGCTGCGCCCTTCGGAAGACGTATATCATGATAGTACTAGAGTGTCAACAGCCAAATTATGTCACTAGAGCGGCAGTCGTTAGTGTTAAGAGGTGTGATCGGAACGCTGGCGGATCAAGCCTACGAAGGCGGTGGCGCAGCGCGGCAGATGGCGGTCGCGGCGATAGATCAAGCCGAGTTCGCGCCACAATTCCACATCTTTGATCGGGATGAGCTTCACCTTGCCGGCGCGCTCGTCATCCGCCGCATAGCTCGCGCTGATCAGCGAAACGCCAATCCCCGCGGCGACGAAGCGCTTGATCATGCTCACGCTGGGCAGTTCCATCGCCACGTGCAACTGCGCGCGATACGGCCGGAAATACTTGTCGAGCAAATGGCGGGTGAAACCCATCTTCGGGTAAATCAGCGGCTGCGCGGCAATTTCCGCGGCGCTGACGGACTTTTGGCGCGCCAACGGATTCTTCGGGCTGGCCATCAGCATCACGCGGTCGCGAAAAATCGGATGGACCTTCAGCCCCGCGGACTTCACCGGCAGCGTGACGATGCCGAGATCGATCGCGCCCTCTTCCACTTTCTGCAGGATCTTCTGGCTGAAGTTGCGGTAGATGCTGATCTGCACCGCGGGATACAAGCGCTGGTATTCGGCGAATACGTCGGGCAAAACGTACAGGCAAGTCGCTTCGTTCGCTCCGATCGCCAGCCTTCCCCGTACCGTGGCAGCCTGATCGGCCATGGCGCGATGCGAATCCTGGCGCATGGCGATCATCTGCCGCGCATATTCGAGCAGGACTTCGCCCGCGGGCGTAAGCCGCACGGCTTTGCCCACACGGCCGAAAAGCTTCTCGCCATATTCGAGCTCGAGCTGGCGAATCTGCGCGCTCACCGCCGATTGCGAGCGGAACACTTTGCGCCCGGCCAGCGAAAAACTGCCGTTCTTGGCGACTTCAACAAAGGTTGTAAGCTGATCAAAATCCATGTCGTTTAGCCGAGATTCTAGCGGAAATGGGGCCGGAGCACATCCGGAACCGTGTGCGGGAACTAGAGACGCTAGCTGCGCTCGCAGTACGGCGAACCGTGCCCAAGAGAGAACGGGGAGGATGCTGACAACCCGGCTGTGGGGTGAGCCAGGGAGCGTCTTGTATCCGTCGCCGCGAGGATTCGGAACGGCTAGGAAATTTCGCTGTGTCCTCCCCATGGATATTTTTAACCTGAGCGGGCGTGGCCCGCAAAACGGAGAATTTCGATATGAACGATTGATATTTTTGAGCTATGAGACGCGCGCGAATGTTCTCGGCACCAGCAGCCCATCGAGAGCGCCAAGCGGCATCGCTTCGGGGCGTTCCAGCCGGGCGATTATCGGCTTCCAGTTCTCTTCGAGCGACCATGGCGGGGTATGCGGCTCCAGGCGCATGAGCGGCAGCGGCAGGAATCGGTCGAGGAGCCGCTCGACCCGCGCGCTTCCCGTGCAGCGATAGTGCTCGGAAAGGATGCGGCGCAGCCAGGATTCTTCCTCAACGCCCGTTTCGCTGGCGCGCAGGAATTCTGAATGGTAGAGACCCGCCGAGACGCAATCGCTGAGCACGTAGGCCAGGCCGCCGGTCATTCCCGCACCAAAATTGCGGCCGGTCGAACCCAGAACGATGACGATGCCAGCGGTCATGTACTCACAGGCGTGTTGGCCTACGCCCTCGACTACCGCCAGCGCGCCGCTATTTCGCACTGCGAAGCGCTCGCCGGCGCGGCCCGCGATGTAGAGTTCGCCGCCAGTGGCGCCATAGAGAATGGTGTTGCCGGCGAGAACATCGCCGCGGCGCGAGGCCCGCGCTCCGGCAGTGATCACGATTTTCCCGCCGCTGAGGCCTTTGCCTACGTAGTCGTTGGCCTCGCCGATCAGCCGGAAATTCATGCCAGAAGACAGGAACGCGCCGAAGCTCTGGCCCGCGACGCCGCGAAACTCGCATTCAATTCTGTGCGCGGGCTTGCGGGCCCATGATGTGCTGCGTGCCAATTCGCCGGAAAGGCGCGCGCCGACGCTACGGTCGCTGGTTGAGATGGGGAAACGACGCGTAATCGCTTTGCCAGGCTTCGCGCTCTTCGCGAGTTTCGTCAGCAGTACGTTGATGTTCTGATCGATGACGCCGGAATCGACCGATGGCGCGGGATGTGGCTCAACGGAATGTAGCAGCGAGCCGAAGACGCGCTCGGCGACGGCCGTTCGCGGGCGCAGCTTTTCAGCTTTGCCGACGATTTCCGCGAGCGAAGATGCGCCGAGCGATGCCAGCAGTTCACGGACTTCTTGCGCCACGGCTGTGAAGTAGGACATGACCATCTCGGGCCGGCCCGTGAAGCGGGAGCGGTAGGCTTCGTCCTGCGTGGCGATGCCCACGGGGCAGGTGTTGAGATGGCATTGGCGCGCCATAACGCAACCGATGGCCAGAAGCGCGGCGGTGCCGAAGCCGTATTCGTCGGCGCCGAGCAAAGCGGCTACGACTACGTCGCGTCCGGATTTGAAGCCGCCGTCGACGCGCAAGCGCACGCGCGAACGAAATCCGGTGCGCAGCAACGTAGTGTGGGCGTCGCGCAGGCCAAACTCCCATGGGAGGCCCGTGTTCTTGATCGAAGTGAGTGGCGATGCGCCGGTGCCGCCATCGAAGCCGCTGATCGTGATGACGTCGGCGCCGGCTTTCGCAACGCCGGCGGCAATGATGCCTACGCCTGCGCCGGAGACGAGCTTGACACCGATACGCGCACGGGAGTTCACCGCGTGCAGATCGTGGATGAGCTGCGCCAGATCCTCGATGCTGTAAATGTCATGATGCGGCGGCGGAGAAATCAACGCCATGCCCGGCGCTGCGTGGCGGAGTCGCGCGATGTACGCGGTTACTTTCGAGCCGGGAATCTGGCCGCCTTCGCCGGGCTTGGAGCCTTGCGCCATTTTGATTTCCAGTTCGTCGGCGCGTGCAAGATATTCGGTGGTGACCCCGAAGCGCGCCGAGGCCACTTGCTTGACGCGATTGGTTGCTTCGGGTTGGGTTTTGTAAAGCTCGGGATCTTCGCCGCCCTCGCCGGAGTTGCTGCGCGCGCCGAGGCGGTTCATGGCGATCGCCAGCGTGCGATGGGCTTCCGGGCTCAGCGCGCCGAGCGACATCGCTTGGGTGCTGAATCGCTGCAAGATTTTGGAAGATGGCTCAACCGCGTCTAAGGGAACTCCGTCGCCCGGGGCGAAATCGAGGAGGTCGCGAACGGCGACAGGCTCGCGCGTTTTGACGAGCTCGCGATACTCCTCATAGTTCTCGGGGAGCGGCTCGCGGATGTACTTATGCAGACTGCGCACCAGGGCAGGCGAGCTGGCGTGCTGCTCTCCGGCAAGGCGGAAGCGGAACAGGCCAGTATCCTGCATTCCTTGCGAATTGGGAGCGAATGCCTGGGCATGGCGTTCGAATGCATCGGTCAAAATCGCATAAAGAGATTTGCCGCCGAGGACCGCGTTGGCGTCTTCGAAGAACTCTTCGCAGAGCGCGGCGTCGAGGCCCAGAAGCTCGAAGAGCTGGCTATTGCGGTAGCTCGAGATCGTGGAAACGCCCATGCGCGCGAGGACTTTTTTCAGTCCGGCTTCGACGCCGGAAAGATAGTTGCCGGCGCCGCCGGCCTTCAGACTTTCGGCGAGCTCGAGAGCGAGCCAGGGATGAACGGCCGCAGCTCCTGCGGCGATCAGCATCGCGGTGTGGTGCGTTTCGACAACCTGGCCGGTTTCGACGAGCAGCGGGGTCTTTTGCGCGCCGGCGCGGGTCATCTCTTTCCAAGCTGCCGCCGTGGCGAGCATCGCCGGCAGCGCGGCGCGTTCGTTGCAGACGCCGCGGTCCGTGAGCAGGAACGCGCCAGGTGAATGCGCGGGCGCAGCTCGGAAGTATTCGCGAAGCGATCGAAGCTTTTCGATCGCGCCTTCGACTCCATCTTTCTCCGGGAAAGTGATGTCCACGCGATGGATGGAACCTGCCAGCGATTGTTCGAGCGACTCCAGTTGCTGCGCGTCCATCAGCGGCGAATCGAGCACAATCTGCGGGCCGAGATACGTTTGGAGCGACATCACATGCGACTCGCGAAGCGGATCGATGGCCGGGTTGGTGACTTGCGCGAAGCGCTGCTTGCAATAGTCCCAAAGTGGCCGGCGCGATCCAGAGAGAAAGGCGGGCGGCGCGTCGTCGCCCATGCTCCAAACGGCTTCTTTCGCGGCGATGCCGAGCGGCTGAAAGAGAATGCGGAATTGGTCGTCGGTCCATCCGAGAGCGGCGGCCTCGCGGCGGAGCCGAGTATGGTCTTCAGCATTCGATGCGACGGACTTGGCAGGAAGCTCGGCGTCGCGGCGAACGATGCGCGTGCGCGGATTCGAGGTGATGCTTGGCGAAGCGGGGCTGCTGTGCGCGAGGATCTGCTCTGTCAGTTGCGCGCCGGTGAGAACTTTTCCTGCAGCTGGATCAGCGAGGAGCATTTCGCCGGGGCCGAGCCTGCCGCGTTCGACGATTTTCTTCGGGTCGATGGTCGCGAGACCAGCTTCGGAGCCGAGAATGAAGAGGCCATCGGCGGTCTTGGTGTAACGCAGCGGGCGCAGGCCGTTGCGGTCGAGTTTCGCGCCGACGACGTTTCCGTCAGTAAAAACTAACGCGGCGGGACCATCCCAGGGTTCCTGCTCCGCGGCTTGCGCGGCTAGATATTCGCGCAGCGCCGGAGTCATTCCGTGGTCCGACTCCCAGGCCGGCGGGACCATGCGCAGCATCGCTGCTTCGGGCGGGAATCCGAGGCGCAACAGGATTTCAAAGGCATTGTCGAAACTGGCCGAGTCGCTGACGTTCTCTTCGAGCGCGCGGAATCGATCTTCGCATTGCAGCAGCGCGCCGAGTTCCCTTTCGCGGGCGCGCAACCAGCGGCGATTCGCGACGATGGTGTTGATTTCGCCGTTGTGGGCGATAAAGCGAAACGGCTGAGCGAGGCTCCAAGTCGGCTGCGTGTTGGTGGAGTAGCGCTGGTGGAAGACCGCGAACGGGACTTGGAAGTCCGCACATTCGAGATCGGCGTAAAACGCCGGGAGCTGCAACGGGGCGAGCAAGCCTTTGTAAATGACTGTGCGAGATGAAAGCGACGCGACGTAGGCGCTCGAAAGATTTTGCGTCTCAATCCGCTTGCGCGCTCGGAAAAGCCGCAGCTCGAAGTCTTGTTGGCTCGATTCGCTCGGGGCGAAGAAGGCTTGGCGAATTACGGGTTGAGTCTCGAACGCGCGCGGGCCGAGGATTTCCGGGCGAACCGGGACATCGCGCCAGCCGAGGCAGCGCACGCCTTCGGAATCGGCCGCGGCCGCGATTGTGGCGCAGGCTGTTTGCTGTTCTTCGCGCGGGAGAAAAAACATGCCGAGGCCGAATGTGGCGGGAAGCTCGATGCCTTGCTCGAACGCTTGGCGGCGAAAAAATGCGCCGGGAATCGGCAGCAGCAAGCCGGCTCCATCGCCGCTGGCGCCGTCGGCATCCACGCCGCCGCGATGGGCGAGACGCTGCAGGGCTTCGAGCGCCGCATCAATGACGTCGCGGCTGTATTCGTGGGCGCCGAGGCGCGCGACGAAGCCCACGCCGCAGGCATCGTGATCGGTTGCCCAATTGTTGGGACTCCACCGCATCGTACTGTCATAGCAGGGGCGGCGCGCGGCAGTACAACTCAGAATTTCGATAGATGCGATGCAAATCTTGACGGGGCACTTTTGTCAAAGCGGAAGCGACGACGAAGAAAAGAAAATGCAGATCCCTCACCCCTGAAGGGGGTTCGGGATGACAACGTGGAGGCTTATGAAATCGCTGGCGCTGGTGTTTATAGGCATTGTTCATAGGCCGGGTGGAGTTTCGTTTGATCGCCGATTGCGGCGGGTTGCGTTGCTAATCGGGTTACTCGGGGGGGGTCGATTTTTTCCCGGTTAGAAATGAGCTCGGTCCTTTGTTTTCTTTGGGTTAGGAGGAGATTCTGCTTGAATCTGAGTTCCGGTTAGAATCGGGTGCGGAGGCGGTGGAAACGGGGCCTGGGTTCTCATTTTGATTTGGGAATTGGTGTTTTTGCTTGCGCATATGGGGCACATTGGCATTTGATTGCACGTGTGTCAATGGTACCTCTTGTAGTAATACGGAGAGGCGGGGCTCCCGGGGTGCCGTTTGCTCGGCTTTGCCTGAAGAGGCCCGGCTAAAGACCGGGCCCTACGGATGCTAACCGAAGCGGGAGCAATCGCTGAAGGGCACGGAGCGGAGGGCTCACGGCGGATTTGGGTCGTGGTTACATTGGCGGGCGGAGCAAGCCCCGCCCTACGATCTCGGGCGTCGCGGGATGCATGCGTGCATCGTGGTGGTTTCGGGGAAAAGCGCCGGCTGGCAGCCGGCGTTACGGGCCGGTGGTAGCGCTGCTACATTCCCAGGAGATTCTTTTGCAGCTTGGTGTAGGTTTGCTCGGCGGCCCATAGGCTTAGCGGTAGAGCGGCTAGCTCATCTGCGGCGGGAATGGCGTGGCCATCTTTCGACAGATCTACGGTCACGATGTAGGTTTTGCAGGAATCGCACGCTTCTACACGCAGGTAGTCGAATTCCTTGGCGATGTAAACGCAGAGTTTCTTTTCGTCTTGCTCGCCGCAGGATGGGCAAAGAATGCGGCGGTAATCCCATTCGGTGGCGCAGAAGGCGCAGAGCAGCGAGCGGCGGGCGCCGTCACCTTCCGGGCGCAAGATACCGAGTTGCGGCAAGCCATCGCAGAGCGAGCACGATCCGCGGGAAATGGAGGGCGGCGGGAGTTCGCTGGAGCTGGCGAGAAATTCGGCGTAGGGCTGAAGGAATGCGCGCGCGCAGAATGTGGCGGGCTCATCGAGGGCCGGCTCGAAGCGGCAGCCATTCTCCCAGTAGGCTCGCAGCAATTGCTCCCATTCGTTGGCGGGCCTGGTTGCCAATTCGCGTGCGAAGTCTGCGAGCGGAGCGGGGGCGACCGACGCTACGCCGGATAGAAATCCCGGGAACTGCGAAAGCAATGCGCCCGGCTCGAAGTTTTGGCGCAGAGGAGCACCGATTGCGCGGCGCGGCAGCGAGGCGCGGCGGGAGGCACATTGCGCTGCGAGATTCTTCTGCAAGCCAGCGATGGAGGCGTAGAAGCTCAGTACTTCAGCAGCGAAAGGAAATCTGGCGGCGAGCGTTTTAGCGCGAGCGATGCGCGCGTCCCAGCTCCATGCGCTCATCTCCGAGCGGAAGTGTCGCCGGTGACCTTCTCGTACCAGAGGAGGTGATGTTTCCTGGCCCAAGCACGCGTAACTTCACCGCGGATGATGGAGGTGAAGTCGCCGCGCACCATAGCCGTGCCCATGTACACGTGAATGATGAACGCGCCGATGGTGATTAGCGCGGCGCCGACATGAACAACGACTGCGGTGTAGCGGAGAAAGCGCAGGCTCCAGGGAATGGACTCGACGAACCAGAGCCCGACGCCGGAAATGAGCAGCAGAATCGCGCCCCAGAACATCACCCAGAAAAGCAGCTTCTGGCCCCAATTGAAGCGGCCTACGGGCGGCAGATTTTCGTCTTCGTTGCGGATGTAGTAGCCGACTTTCTCCTTCCAAGCGAGGTCGACGGGGGTGATGTGCATATCGCCCAGCCACATGACATACATCCACATGACGGAGAGGAAGAAAACCAAACCGATCCAGGGATGCCAGAAGCGCGAAGCCGGGCCGCCGCCGAAAATCGCGGTGAACCAGAAAAGATAAGGGGACCAGAAACCGAGGCCGGTGAGAAGCAAATAGATGTAAGTGAGGCCGGCGATCCAGTGGTTGACGCGCTCGATGAGCGAGTAGCGCATAATGCGATCGCCGCCGTGAGTGACTGTGCCGCTGCGAACGGCTGCGCCAGCGCCGCTCATGGATGTTCTCCATTCTTGTGATCGGTGTCGTCCTGGACGGTTTTCGGACCGAAGCGCAGATAGTGCAGGGTGACGCCGATGATCCCGCCGACGATGGCGAGATTGCCGATCCACTTCAGCGGGCCCTTCCACACGCGCACGGTCCACGGAATCCTGGGATCCTTCGGCAGTCCGCCGTATAACTCCGGATTTTTGGCATCGTGCAGGACGTAGATCACGTGCGTGCCGCCGACTCCCGCCGGATCGTAAACTCCCGCATCGGCGAATCCGGAAACATCGCGAAGCTGCTTGGCCCGCGTTTCCGCCAGCTCCTTCATTTCCGATTTGGTCCCGAAATGCAGGCAGCCGGTGGGGCACGCCTTGATGCAAGCGGGCTCGAGGCCCACCGAAACGCGATCGCTGCACAGCGTGCACTTGAAGACTTTTTTCGACGTGGGACTAAATTTCGGAATATTGAACGGACAGCCCGAGACACAGTAGCCGCAACCGATGCAGTTTGCCTCCTGGAAGTCCACGATGCCATTGGCGTACTGCACGATCGCCGCGTCCGCGGGACAGGCGACCAGGCAACCCGGGTCTTCACAGTGCATGCACTGGTCTTTACGCATCAGCAGCATCATGCTGCCGTCTTCGCGCTCGTGCTCGTTGAACTTGATCAGGTTCCAGTAATTCCATGCCGTCTCGGGCATGGTCTGGTAACTGTTGTCGAAGGTTGTCTGGCTGAAGGGATAGCCGTTCCATTCCAGGCAGGCCACTTCGCACGCTTTGCAGCCGATGCACGTGGTAGTGTCCACCAGCTTACAGACGCGGATCTCCCGGTCCATCCCGGCGCCTGGGACGCTGCCGGCGTGTCCTGAGATCCTGACAATTTCAGTTGCTGCCTGGCTCATCGTCCGCTCCCTACGCCTTCTCTACTTTCACCAGGAAGCCCTTGGTTTCAGGGGTGTGCGCGTTCGGATCGGTCACTGTGGGCGTCAGCAAATTCGCCGGCGTGCGGGCGTTTCTTTCTTCATCCTCGTCGATGCCGCGGAAGCCCTGATGAATCGGCAGGCCAATCTGATAAACCTTTTTGCCGTCAATCATCATCGGTTTCAGACGGCGGGTGACGAACGCCTTAGCAATGTAAGTTCCGCGCGCGCTGATTACTTTGATTTTGTCCGCGCCGCGAATTCCCTTTTCGTCCGCCAGTTCCACCGGAATCTCCACGAAGGGCTCCGGGATCAACTGCACATTCATGGGATTATTTTTCGTCCAGTAGTGATACTGCTCCGTCAGACGGTAGGTGGTGCAGACGATGCTGTACTCTTCCGGAGAACCAAATACGTCGTACGGCGTCTTGAATTTTTTCACCAGCGGATTATTCGACTGCTCCGGGTGCAGCGGGTTTTTGATCGGGCTTTCGACCGGTTCGTAATGTTCGGGGAACGGACCGTCGGCGAGCACGCCGATTGGAGCGAACAAGCGCCCCACGCCTTCCGGGTTCATGATGAACGGGCCCATGTGATCCTTCGGATGAGAGTCGGGCTTGAAGTCGGGCACGTCGTTGCCAACCCACTTCCCTGCCGCTTCGTTCCACCAGACCTGCTTGCGCTCCGGATCCCAGGGCTTTCCATCGGCGTTGCAGGAAGCACGGTTGTACATAACACGGCGGTTGGCGGGCCATGACCATGCCCAGTTCGGAAATACGCCCATCCCGGAGGGATCTTCGGTACCGCGCCGCTGCATTTCCGGTACGGCCTGAGTCCAACTTCCGGAGTAGATCCAGTTGCCGCAAATAGTGGTGCCGTCGTCTTTCAGCCAAGCGAAACCGGGAAGCTGCTGGCCCGCCTTGATCACTTGTTTGGTAACGGGATCTTCCAGGTCGGCGAGAGCTTTGCCGTTGACCTCCATGGCTACTTGCGCCAGCGAAGGATGAGCTGCGTCGGCGTACGCCCAGCTAAGATTCAGGATCGGGTCGGGATATTTTCCGCCCTCTTTTTTGTATAGATCGCGGACGCGCAGGAAAATCTGCGCGACGATGTCCTGATCGAGGCGCGCCTGGCCCGGAGGCGGAACTGCGGCGTTTTTCCAAGTCACCCAACGCGCGGAATTTGTGAAGCTGCCGTCTTTTTCCGCGAAGCCGGCGCAGGGCAGCCGGTAGACCGTGGTATTGATCGTCTTTTGCTCGTCTTTCGAAATTCCCGGAGCTTTCCAGAACTCACTGGTTTCGTCGGGATAAATTTCGCCAACCACGAGCCAATCGGCTTTCTTCAGGGCGTTGATGTTCTTGTTGGTGTCCGGGCCGATCATCACGCCATTCATGCCGAAGGCGAACATGCCCTTGACCGTGCCGTTGTACATATCGTCCCAGATGTGCGTCCAGGAACAATCGCGATCGACTTTCGGCAGATAGTCAAAAGCGAAGCTGTTTTCCTTAGTCGCGGCGTCGCCGTACATGCACTTCATCAGGGAGACGAAGAACTTTGGCGTATTCGAGTAGTAGTTAAACGAATCCCACTGCGACGGTTTGGACGACGTGGGCGTGACGCGCTTCAGATAGGAGGCCAAATCGGGATCGGTGGGAAGCGGGGTTTTCAGATAGCCGGGCAGCGAGTCGAATAGGCCGGCCATGTCCGTGGCGCCCTGAATATTGGAATGGCCGCGCAGCGCGTTGACGCCGCCGCCGGCTCTGCCGACGTTGCCGAGGAGAAGCTGAATCATCGCGGCGGTGCGGATGATTTGCGTTCCGAAGGTGTGCTGCGTCCAGCCCACGGCGTAGATGATGGTGGCAACTTTCTTCATGTCTCCGTCTTTGCGGACGGAAGTGAACATGTCAACGGCCTTCAGATATTGCGCCTTGGGGATGCCGGTGATGCGCTCGACGGTTTCGGGGGTGTAACGCGAATACTGCTGCTTCAGCAACTGGAAGACGCAGCGGGGATGCTGTAGCGTGGGGTCAAAAGCCACATTGGGCGGCAGCGCGGGCGGCGGAGCAGGAGTGCTCGCGGCGGACGGCGCGCCGGAGGCTCCCACCGCTTCATAATTCCAGGTGGTTTTATCGTACGCGCCCGAGGCGGCGTTGAAACCGGAGTACAGCCCATCTTCGGGAAGTTTGAAACCGTCCTTAATAATGAAGGACGCGTTGGTGTAATTGACGAGATATTCCTTGGCGATGCGATTGTTTTCGATCGCGTAGCGGATCAGCCCGCCGAGAAAAGCAATGTCGGTGCCGGCGCGAATTTGGCAGAAGAGGTCAGCAGTAGAGGAGGTGCGCGTGAATCGCGGATCGACGGAAATCAGCTTGGCGTTGCGGTTACGCTTGGCCTCCAGCGCCCACTTGAATCCGCAGGGATGGTTTTCGGCGGGATTGCCGCCCATGATCAACATCATGTCGGTGTTCTTGATGTCGATCCAGCCATTGGTCATCGCCCCGCGTCCGAACGTTGGTCCCAAACTTGAGACCGTGGGGCCGTGTCAAACACGGGCTTGGTTTTCTAAATAAACCAAGCCCAGACTCCTCATCGCTTTTACGACCAGATAATTAAACTCGTTGGTGTCGGTGCAGCCGCCGATGAAGGAAATGCCTTCGCAGCGGTTGACCGTGTGGCCGTTGGCATCCTTTTCTACGAACGAGGCGTCGCGCGTTTTTTTGGTCCACTGCGCGATTTCATTGAGGGCATCGTCCCAGGAAATATCCAGCCACTCCGTTCCGCCTGGGCGGCGGACCTGCGGCTTGGTTAGGCGGCGCGGATTGAGCATGTCCTGTTCGAGCGAAGAACCCTTGGGGCACAGCGTTCCGCGATTGGTGGGATGATCGGGGTCGCCTTCCACGTGGATCACTTGCGCCGTGACGTTCTTGGCGTTGTCGCCAATCGTGTAAATGAGGACGCCGCAACCGACCGCGCAATACGGACAGGTGGAGCGAGTCTCGTGGGCGCGCGCGATCTTCAACTCGCGAAGCTGGGCGTAGGCCGGGCGCAAATCGAAGCCGAGGACAGAGGCAGCTCCGCCTCCAAGCGCGGCAATTTTTAGGAAGTCACGACGTGAGGCTTGCATGGGGAATGCGCCTCCGTTTCCAGGTAACGGGATTTCGGCAATGAGATGCGGGATGTTTCTATTGCGTTTCATTTTTATTGTCAAGTTACAGTGCTGTAACAATCCGCGGTTGGCCGGCGGTTGCTATGGCTAGCGGCGCCGGGCGAATCTCTTATAAGCTCTCCCCCGCGGGCGACTGGCGCAGTCCGCTTTCGTGGGTGCGCGACAGAGGAGGCCGAGGAAGTGAGTGAGACGGTAAAAAACATTCTGCTGATCGTCAGCGCACTTTTCCCGATTGTGAACCCGCTCGGCGGGAGTCCCGTGTTCCTGGCGCTGACTAGCGATTTCACGCCTGCCTCGCGGAAAATCCTGGCGCGGCGGGTGTCGCTGAACAGCTTCGTCTTGCTGGTTGCATCGTTCGCCGTGGGCACGCACGTGCTTTCGTTCTTTGGTATCTCGCTTCCGGTGGTGCAAGTCGGAGGCGGGTTGATGGTGATCGCCAACGGCTGGGTGATGCTGAAGCAGAATGCCGAGCAGGAGCGCGGCTCGCGGGAGAAGGCCGCGAACTGCACCGATATTTTGAGCAATGCGTTTTACCCGCTGACACTGCCACTTACGGTTGGCCCCGGCTCGATTTCGATTGCGATCACGCTGGGCGCCAACGAGCCGCGCCACTTTGGCGCCAATCTCATCGCCATCCTTTCGGCGGCAATTGGGTCGGCGATCATCGCGTTGAGCATCTACCTTTGTTACGGGTACGCCGACCGGCTTGCCGCGGTGCTCGGTCCGAATGGAATGAACGTGGTGCTGAAGCTGTATGCATTCCTGCTGGTCTGCATCGGCGTGCAGATTCTGTGGAACGGCGCGAGCACGCTGCTGAAATCATTGCCAGGCGTGGCGGGCTGAAACGCTCGGTTGCGCTTGCGCATCAGATGCAGACGGAGGTGTTAGCCATGCCATCGAAAGCGGATAAGCGCGGTCCAAGCTACAGCCAACTGGAAGCCGGTTCCCAAAAGGCCAAGCCCATCGTGCAACAGACCGCCAGGGAAATTCAGCCCTACGGGAAAATCGCCAGAATTCCGATTGCCCTGGACGAAGAAGTTTGCGCGCAGAGCGCCGAGAACTTGAATCAGATCCTCGCCGATACGATTACGCTTCGCGATCTTTATAAGAAGCATCATTGGCAAGTCGCGGGACATACCTTCTATCAATTGCATCTTTTGTTCGACAAGCATTATGGCGAGCAGAATGAATTGGTGGATACCATCGCGGAGCGGATTCAGAGTCTTGGCGCGGTGAGTTTGGCGATGGCCGCGGACGTGGCGGAGACTACGATCATTCCGCGTCCGCCGCGCGGCCGCGAAGAAGTGCCCGTGCAGATTTCGCGGTTGCTCGAAGCGCACGAGATCGTTTTGAAAGAAGCGCGCGCGATGGCCAAGCAGGCCTCGGAATCCGGGGATGACGGCACGAACGATTTGCTGGTTAGCGACGTCATTCGCACGAATGAGTTGCAAGCGTGGTTTATCGCCGAGCACGTGGTGGATGCGCCGGTGGTTCGCGCCGAACACGCCAAGGCCGCCGGATCGGGGCGCTGAGACCCCTGCCGGCGCTCTAACGCTGAGATCCTTCGGCCAAATTGTGGCTTCAGGATGACGACCGCTCGCACGGCGCGGAGGGGCGACGGACGCGGGCGCGTGGATGTGCTGTGCTAATCTTGTACGCGGGTGTCTTCCACGGGCCTGTAGCTCAGATGGATAGAGCAGCAGTTTCCTAAACTGCGTGTCGGGAGTTCGACTCTCCCCAGGCCCACCACTCTTATCTCTTGAAAATCAATTGGTTAGAGGTGTTGGGGCAGTGTGGCCGAAACCTGCGAAACCGGCGACTGCAGTAAATCTGCAGTAGTTGCGTGACGAATCTGGGGCGGCTTCTATCCTCCGTGCCGGAATGCAAATTGGCATTCCTCAAGGTCACGGCGGCTCTCACCACTAGTGCTCCCAGAGCTCGGCCTTGCCAGCCTTTTGGCTGTCGCATCATCCGCAGAAAGTATCACCAGACAGTATCTGAACATGCGGTTAGGATGGCCGTAGCCTGAGGTTCCTACAACTTTCCCTGAAGCATCGTGCAGGAATCCCATCTGGTCTTTCGTGGTGCCAGGGGGAATCGTCGCAACTTCCAGCTTTCCCGTGAGTGTCGCTTCGACGTCTCCATATTTCATGCACTGATTACATTTGTTTTTCTTCGTGCCTTTATAAACGGCGCTTGTGTAGGTCTGAGAGTGCTTCAGGTTTTGATCTTTTCGTAGTTGGTCACGGCGAACGTCAGTGTCAGGATCACCAGCGAAAGCGAGTATCACTATGTCATGGCAGCCCGATATCGCGAAGCCGAGATCATGAGGCTGCTGCACAGTCTTCCCACGTGCAGTGAGTGTCTGTCCGTTCTTGGCGGCGTCCAGGATGCAGACTTCCGGTTGATTTTGCAGGCAACTTACCTCGCGCCAATTCATAGCCGTCGCGGCACTTATCTTCACGACTGGAAGTGCTTGTCATACCAAGCAAAGACAAGTAATCCACCGAGGCCGACTGTAGAGCGTGAAGCTGCTCATACATTTCAGGCTGAACGAATACTGATTGATTTGACGCAGACGCGGGTTCCGAGTGATGCTGCGGCAGCGCCTGCGTGAATCGCGGCTGATGGGAGGTCGGGACATGCCTGAGAAAAACGCGAAGTTTGGGCGGATCGGCGCAGCTATTTTCGTGATTCTGGCGGTGGCCGTCGGTATCTCCGGGCACTCGTCGGATCATTTTGGAATTCCCTTGGTGACCGACTGGAGCCACCGGCACGTCATTTTCTCCACGCCGCAAAACTTCGAACAGGCCCTCCGCGTACAGAAAGACCCGCGCTACCTGCAGCAGTGGGTGCGGCGGAATGTGCATCCACGTTTCCCGGGGGGAGCGTCAGCGAGCAATGCGATGGCCGCCGACCGTCTGATGTTTTCGGATGGAAGGGCCGGTGTCAGCGCCGGGAGAGAATCGCATCGCGACTGGAGCGTCTCGCTCGGAGCGGGCGCTTCGATGAACGCCAATGCGTTTCCCGCAAAATTCTCGTTTGATGTTTCCACCGCCAGCTGTACCTCAGACTTTGTGGCGTACACGACCAAGTTGGCCGGCGCGGGAGCGCTGAGCATCGTGAGCTTTAACAATCTCTACGCCGGAACGGGTGGCGCATGCACCGGCCCGACGGTGCTGTTCGCATATCACACGAACACGAACGGCGGCACAACCTCACTGTCGCCGGTGCTCTCCTTGGACGGTACGCAGATCGCATATGTCGAGGGCGGGGGCGGAACTGCGGCACTGCATATTTTGCGATGGGTAGCGGGGCAAGGCACGATTGCAGCGCCGGCGGCGGTGGGAACGGCCACGGTGACGGGCGCGGCGTACTCCACGTGCAAGGCTGGGGCGGGTTCTTGTTTACTCAGTTTGACGCTCAATGGAGCCCGCGAAGATACCGGCTCTGCGCCGTTCGTCAACTACGATACGGATACGCTATACGTGGGAGACATCACGGGACGTCTCCACAAATTCACGGGCGTTTTCCGGGGAACGCCCGCAGAGGTAATCACGAGCGGATGGCCGCTAGCGGTATTCGCGTCGGGAGTGGCCATGACGAGTCCAGTTTATGACTTTTCGTCAAATAACATTTACGCGGGCGGCTCCAACGGTCGACTGAGATTCGCGCGCGAAACCACCAGCACGGTGGGCACTTGCGTTTCCGGCGTGCCGCCGTGTGTGGGGGCCAATCTCATCAACACTGGCAGCAGCACCGTGCCGATTAACGATGGGCCAATCGTGGATTCGACTACTGAAAAAGTTTTCGTATTCGTGGGCACGAATGGAGATACAACTCCCCGCGCAGGCGTTTTTCAGGCGCCCGCAACGCTGGCGGGTGAGATCGAGGCGTTCGCTGGACCTACAGCCCACAATCCCCTTTATTCCGGCACATTCGACAACAACTATCTCGAAGGACCGAATCCGAGTGCCGGCTTCCTCTACGTCTGCGGCGTCGGAAACAGTTCGGGCACCGCTAACGGCGCCGTGCTCTATCGCATCGGATTCAACAGCACCGGAACCATGAACAGCGCGCACGACGCGAATGTCCTGGCCCTATCGGCCAATCTCACCAATCCCATCTGCTCGCCGGGAACGGAGATCTTCAACTCAAATACCTCGACCGATCTGTTGTTCTTCAGCGTTCAGAATAATGGCGCTCCGGCATCTTGCGGCGGAGGCGGCTGCGTGATGTCCTTCAACATCACTTCCGGCTTTCCAGCGGGAATATCCGCCGCTGCGCCCGCAACGGGTGGGACGAGCGGAATTACGATTGACAACATCGTTCCGAGCGGAACTACCGGGCAGGCGTCAAGCATCTACTACATAACGCTCGCGAATCAGGCGTGCACCACAGGCTCGCCACCCAATGGGGGGTGCGCCGTCAAGTTGACACAGTCGAATTTGAATTGATTTGGAAATTTTCAGTTCTTATCAAAGCGCGCCACCGATTCCTAAGTTGCGTGTCGGGAGTTCGACTCTCCCCAGGCCCACCACTCTTACTTCAGAAGATTCAATCGGTTAGAGGTATGTCTTGGATGCCATCCGCACCCGGCAAACGGTCGACTGCAGTAAATCTGCAGTAGTCTCCAACTATCGCGCCAAAATACTCTCTCCTTGACCAGCTAGGAGAGCTCTGATAGTGTCTCTCCTAGACGCGCAAGGAGAGATGGTGGGCAAAGCGATTGATTTGCTGCAAGGCACGCTCGACATGCTGATCCTCAAAGCTGTGTCGCTTGGCCCATTGCACGGCTACGGGGTTTTGCTGCGCATTGAGCAGATCTCTGGCGATCAAGTCGAGATCCAGCAAGGCTCGCTATACCCAGCGCTCTATCGGCTGGAACATCATGGCTTGATCTCCAGCGAGTGGGGAGAATCGGACAATAAACGCAAAGCGAAGTTCTACAGACTGACCGCAGCCGGGCGGCGCCAACTCCATTCGGAAACCGAAAAGTGGAACCGCATGGCGTCGTTGATCGCGAGTATTCTGCGAACTACCCCGGAGGAGATATGAATCTCACTCGCTTCCGCTCCTGGTTGAAGTGGATGGTCAGGGGACAGCAGCTTGAAAGTGAGATGGAAACGGAAGTGCGTTTCCACATTGAGAGCCGCGCAGCGGACCTGGTTCGCAAAGGCCTTTCCCAGCAAGAAGCGATGCGACAGGCGAGGATTGAGTTCGGCGGAATCGAGTCTCACAAAGATGCCGTGCGGGCATCCGTGGGCGTGCGCTGGTGGGGTGAACTAGGTTCGGACATGCGTCATGGATTGAGATTGTTGCGCAAGAATCCCGGTTTCACCGCGGTTGCGATTTTGACTCTGGCTCTCGGCGTGGGAGCCAACACGGCAATTTTCAGCATCGTGAATGCCGTGTTGCTACATTCTCTGCCCTACCGCGATCCCGATCGTTTGGTACGAGTCTTCTTTAACGAGCCCGGCCTAGGATTGCGGGACGTTGAGTTTTCCAAGCCCGAACTGGATGACCTGCTGACGCGAGCGGGTGTATTCGAAGATGTGACCCCGATCTTCGAGGGCAGCGAGAATTTGACTGGCACCAAACAGCCCGAGCGCGTCGAGGGGGTCAATACCAGTTTTACCTACTTTTCTATGCTGGGTGTGCTCCCGCAAATTGGGCGGTTGTATGGTCCGCAGGACTTCACGCCCGGTTTCGCTCCAGAGGCGGTGATCAGCGATGGCCTGTGGCGCCGTGGCTACGGCGCCGATCCGGATGTTCTCGGCCGTACGATTCGCATCGACGGTGATCCCCTTACAATTATTGGGGTTCTGCCACGCGGATTTCGCCATCCCGGACCGACGACTTCCGGCGACGCGGAAGTGTTTGCCGCCGGCGGATTCACCGGCGCTCCCTTTCCGCCGCCAATACGTGCTAACCGGGTTTTAATAAATGGAATCGGACGACTCAAGCCTGGGGTGACACGGGAGCAAGCTCAGGCGCGGCTCACTGCCATGGCTGCCCAATTACGCCACGACTTTCCCACCGATTACCCGCCGCAGGCGCAATGGACAATTGAGATTCAACCATTGCAAGAAACTTTGGTAGGCAATGTTCGGCCCATGCTGCTGGTGTTACTGGGTGCGGTAATCCTGATCGTTTTCATCGTATCGTTGAACATTGCCAATCTTCTTTTGGCGCGCGCTTCGGGGCGACAACAAGAGATGGCGGTGCGGTTAGCGCTGGGGGCGAGCCGCGGCCGCATAGTGCGCCAGATGCTGACCGAGTCCACGCTGCTGTCGCTCATCGGCGGTGCCGCGGGAATCGCAACCGCGGTTGGTACTTTAGGATTCATTCTGCGCTTTGTGCCATCGAACGTTCCCCGGCTCAACGAAGTACGAATCGACTGGGTGGTGCTGGCGTTCGCTCTGCTGATTTCCGTTCTTACCGGCTTACTGTTTGGACTTGCTCCAGCGCTTCATTCAGCAAAAGGCGCTCTCTCCTCGGCCGTTCGTGAAGGCGGTCGCGGTTCCGGCTACAGCACTACGACCGGCCGATTGCGGGATGTTCTAATCGTCTCGGAACTGGCATTTGCCGTCATACTGATGGTCGGAGCCGGCTTGCTGCTGCGTACGCTGCGGGATCTGTTGCAGGAAAATCCAGGCTTTAATCCAACTCAAGTTGTCACGGCAAACACGTGGCTAGGAGTTCCCAACGATCCGAAGACGGATCCGTATCTCGGTATTCCCGGTAAGGCCGCCTTTGATCGCGAGTTGCTGCGGCGCATGAATGCAATCCCGGGGGTAGAACTCGCCGGAATCACCTCATCTCTACCGACCACCAATAGCAACCCCAACGCGGTCGGTGGCTTAGCGACTGAAGGCTTCGCGATTGAAGATAGACCGGTCGAGTCCTCGCAGGATCTGCTCGCCGAGAGAATTCGGATAAGCCCCGATTATTTTAAGGTGATGAGGGCGACGCTCCTACGCGGCCGCTCATTCACCGAGGGCGATGAAGACGGCAAACTGCCGGTGGCCATCATTGATGAAAGCACCGCTCGTAAGTATTGGCCAACCCGCGATCCGCTGGGCCACCGAGTGCGATTCGGACAAGACCCTACCGAGCCATGGACGACCGTCGTGGGCATCGTTAAGGATATCAAGAGTGACGGTCTCGACGTCGATGGCGTCCCCCACATCTTCGTTTCGACGTATCAAGACCCCAGCAAGCAAGTGAGCGTGGTGTTGCGGACGTCTCTGCCCGCGACCCTGCTCGAACCACAGATTCGGCATGAAATCCAGAGCATTGATCCCGGCTTACCGGTATTCAATGTTGTCTCTATGAATGACATCCTTGATCGGTCATTGGCTTTACGCCGTTTTTCTGCCGACCTGGTGGGCGGATTCGCCGGGCTGGCGGTGCTTCTGGCCGCCATCGGAATTTATGGCTTGCTGGCCTACATGGTCAGCCAAAGATCGCGCGAGATCGGTATTCGCATGGCCTTGGGGGCCGGGCCAGGCGGCGTCCTGAAGCTGTTCTTGCAAAAGGGTGTAGTGCTGGCGGGCCTCGGAATCGTGGCCGGCATGGTCGTTTCTGCATCCACTGCGTCTTTGATGGGCAGTTTGCTTTACGGCGTGCGCCCGCATGACCCGGCTGTGTTTGTGATCGTTCCTCTGCTTTTGTTTGCGGTTGCCGTTCTAGCCAGCTATTTTCCAGCGCGGCGCGCAACCAAGGTGGACCCAATGATTGCCCTGCGCGAGGCTTGAACTCGCCGATTTACGGCCCGTTCATGAGGACAGTCCTAGCCTCGCGTGGGTGTGTTTTCGCAGTTCATTGCCATTCCAAGGGAGAAATTTACCATGAGGCGGTCTTCGCTTGTGCTGTAACGGAGCCTTCACATTGTCGGGATGAAACTGCCGAATTAAGTGCGCGATGAGTGCGATTCAGGCGAGTTGATGACCGGCCTCTTCGGAGGCACGCGTCGAAGGAGCTTTCGCTGGGCTTGAAAACTCCAGCGCCTGGTTATCTACCGGGCTCCACTTCAGGCTCCAGGTGTCGCGAAGATAGTTCTGATAGACGCGCCAGGGAGCCTTCGATGCTTGCTTGGGCCAATGGGCGATGGCGCGTTCCATGTAGCCAGGGTTGAATCCTTGTACGAAGGGCGCGACGGCTACGGCTTGTCCGCTGCGGGGCGTGACCTGGCGGGCGCCTTTCTTGTCCATCAGATTTAACAACCGGCAGACATAGTTGCAAATCAAGTCGGCTTTGAGGGTCCATGAGGCATTGATGTACCCGAACACGCCGGCCAGGTTTGGCACGTCCGAAAGCATCACGCCTTTGTAGGCCAGCTTGTTGCCGAGATCCACGCTGCGGCCGTCAACCTCGAGGCCGGCTCCGCCAAACGCTTGCAGCACGAGCCCCGTGGCAGTCACCACGATGTCGGCTGGCAATTCTTCGCCCGATTGCAGGCAGATACCGGTTTCGGTGAATCGTTCGATCTGGCCGGTAATTACGCTGCCGCGGCCTTCCCTTATCGCTTGGAACAAATCGCCGTCGGGCACCAGGCAGAGGCGCTGTTGCCAGGGGTTGTAGCGCGGCGTGAAGTGCGTGGCTACATCGTAGTCCGGGCCCAATTCCTTGCTGATTTTCTTGATCAGGCCGGCCTTCACGAAATTCGGGTAGAGCTGGGCCAGTTGGTAAACGTACATCATGTAGGCGACATTCTTCCAACGGCTGATTTTGTACGCCCACGCGTCGGGCATAAGACGGCGCAGGAAATTGGCGATGCGGTCGCGTTCGGGCATCGAGACGATGTAGGTTGGAGAGCGTTGCAGCATCGTCACGTGGGCGGCGCTCTTGGCCAGCGCCGGGAGAAGTGTTACGGCGGTCGCTCCGCTGCCGATGATGATGATGCGCTTGCCCGCATAGTTGAGATCCTCGGGCCAGGCTTGCGGATGAATCACACGGCCACTGAAACGGCCGATGTCTGGAAAATCCGGGAGATAGCCGGAGCTGTAACGGTAGTAACCCGCGCAGGAAAACAAAAAGTTGCAGGTCAAGGTGACCGGCTCTTCGCGCCCGTCCGGCCCTTGGCGCATTGCATTCACCGTCCAACGCGCATCTTGGGAAGACCACGCCGCACTTTGGACCTTGTGGCGGAAGCGAATGTGCTGGTCGATGCCGGCCTCGCGCGCGGTGGCAGTGACGTAATCGCGGATATCGTTTCCCGGGGCAATCGCTTTGGGGTTGGTCCACGGGCGGAAGGAATAGCCCATGGTGAGCATGTCCGAATCCGAGCGGATGCCCGGATAGCGGAACAGGTCCCAAGTGCCGCCGATGCGCTCGCGCTGCTCGAGGATAACGTAGCTTTTTTTCGGGCAGTATTTCTGCAAGTGATAGGCGGCGTCAATGCCGGACAAACCCGCGCCCATGATCAGTACGTCGTAATATTCCGCGCCCATTGGCTTCACCGGATTGTTCGTCGGGTGCGCAAGCGGTTTTCGTTTTTGCGCTTTCGTTTCTACCGAAGTATACATTCGCACGGCAAACTTCACCCAGTTGATTCACCTGTGTCTGGACTGTCGTCACGGGTGGTGGTTGCGAGGCTAGGGATCAAAAGAAATTACTTCAACTTGGCGTATTCGGCTTTGGCTTGCTGCAAGAGTGGAACGTCCGGGTCGGCGTCTTTCCACAGCGCGAAGAAATCCTGATAGGCCGCGCGGGCTTTCTCTTTGTCGGCTGCGGCCGCGTAGGCTCGCGCCAGGCCTAGCTGTGCGAAAGAAACGAATGGATCCTGCGGGTTCGCATTTTTTAAATTCAGGACTTTCTGAAATTCCTGGACAGCATCAGCGCCGCGGCCGGCCATCAAAAGGGCGCTGGCGCGAGTGTGAAGGGACTCGCTATTGTTGTGATCATACGGCCCGGCAGATTTCATCAACTCCACTGCCTTGTCGGCATGTCCTTGATTCATTTCGAGCACAGCCCGGATCATTGGCCCATTCATTGACTGTATGAAGGTGTCCAAAGGACGCTGTTTCGTGGCCTCGTCAACAAGCTGGCGTGCTTTGGCGTCCATGCCGGCGCGGGCGTAGATGTCAGCTACGTTCATTTCATGCGTTGGCGTTTGCGACTGTTTGATTGCGGCGTCAGCGCCATTAATGGCCGCGGCGCGGTTTCCGGCAATCGCTTCAAACGTTGCCGAGTTTTCGACGTCGTTGAGCGCTTCTTCTTTTTGTTCGAGCCGCACCTCCTTGTCCTCTATCTCTGTGAAGAGTTCCCTGGCCCGGCGCATTCGTCCGTGGGCGACGGCTAAGTTCGCAGCGCGCTCGAGAACCGAGAGTTCACCTTGAGGATCTGCTTTTTCCAGATCATCTTCTTTCGCCGCGGTTGGCAAGTCGCCTTCCGCTAGAGCCAAAGTCGCGAGGCTATCATGGATGAAAACGCCGCCCACGTTGCGTTGTGAAGCGGCGTTCAAGATAGCCTTTGCTTCATCGAGACGGTTCAAAGCCCGATAGGCATTGGAGGCATTCTGGTACCCGATGAACTGGTCCGGAGACAAGCGCACCGCTTCGAGGCTCTCCGCCAGGGATTTGTCAAAGTCTCCGAGGTTGAAGTGCAAGGCCCCTGGGTTGAGCCAGGCGCGCTGGTCCCGCGGATAGCTCTTCTGGTAGCGCTGGTAAGTCTCCAGGGCTTTGTCGATCTGATTCGTTTGCTGGTAATAGTAGCTGGAGATGGCTAGGTCTTCGCGCTCACTGGCGCGGTCCTTCAAGTCGAAGGCCTTCTGTGCATATTCCAAGGATGTTTCCGTCTGCCCCATATTGTTGGCCGTCACGGCCGCGCCTCTATAGGCCATCGCGAAATTGGGATCCAACTGGATCGCGCGCTTGAAGAAGGGGACGGCTCCCAAATTATTTCCAGTGGAAACCTCTGCGGAACCATCCGAGAAGGCCTTCAGAGCTTCGAGCGAAGACGTGGTCGCTTGCTCCAGAGGCTTATCGAATTTCTGAATCGAGCTGAGCGATTCGCCCATCTTTCCGCGCAGGTTCGAACTGGCCTTTCCCAGCGCGTCGAGAACCTGTTCCTTGCTGCCCGCCTGCGCCTGCTCCTGACCGAGCGAATTGCCGTTGGCGGCGTTGACGGCCTCGAGCGTAACGACATATTGGCTGCCCAGGCCCGCTATCGAACCGTGGACCATGGCTGCGATGCCGGCACGCTGGCAAATTTCCCGGCCAATTTCAGGAGTGATGCGCGTGTCGGGCGGGCGGCCCATCAGTTTTAGTGTTCGATCCACTTCCTGCTGGGATACCAGATTGAGAAATGGAGATTGCGTGAGGCTCACCTGCAACGCGGTCTTAAGCGTGCCATCGAAGACGGGATCGCCGGTGGTGTTGGTGAAATCGGTCAGGAGGATAGAGTCTTTCTCGGTGAGCTTGGGCGCGCGATGGAGGAAGAAATACGAACCCACCAAAGCGAGGAGCGCAACAATCGCAGAGCTCACACCGACCATCATCCACGGAATTGGTTTCTTCGGCGGCGTCGCAACCGGCGCAAAAGTTGCCGATGATTCCGCGGCAACCGCCGGAGTAATAGGAACACGCGTGCTGCCTGAACCTGCGGCAATCGGCGCGATCGCGGGAGCGCTCGGCGTAGACGGCTGTTCCAGAGCGACGCGGCCCGATCCGGATCTCAATTCTATTTGCGGCTCGGCCGCGGGAACCGCCCGGCTACTTGACTCCACGTCACGCTTTAGGCGCTGGAGTTCCGCGCGCATATCGGCCGCATGCTGGTAACGCAGATTGCGGTCCTTTTCCAGCGCTCTATTGATGATGTGTTCGAGTTCCGCGGGCAAATCGGGATTCAGACGCACTGCAGCAGGTGGAACGCGGTTGAGGATGGCGTCGATGATCACGCCGGAAGTTTCGCCGCGAAATGGCACGCTCCCCGTGGCCATCTCGTAAATTACCGCGCCGAAGCTGAACAGGTCGGTGCGCGTGTCGAGTTCCTTGCCACGCACCTGCTCGGGGGACATATAAGCAACTGTCCCCACCGCCGTTCCGGGACTCGTCAATTGCTCTTCGCTTACTCCTGCGACCGCGTTCATTGCCAGTGTCGCTTGCGAGGCTCCGGATTCTGGCCGCGTTTGCTTTGCCAGCCCGAAATCGAGGATCTTGGCGTGCCCGCGCTTGGTGATAAAAATATTCGCGGGCTTAATGTCACGGTGAACGATGCCTTCGGCATGGGCAGCGTCGAGTGCATCGGCGATTTCGATGGAAAGTGCCAGCAACGTTTCCAAATCCAGGGGCTTGCCTGCAATGCGGTGCTTCAGCGTCACGCCGTCCAGGAACTCCATCGCAATGAACGGCTGGCCTTCGTGTTGGCTGATTTCGAAGACCACGCAGATATTGGGATGGCTGAGCGCCGAGGCGGCTTGGGCCTCACGCTGGAAACGCGCTAGCGCTTGGGGATCTTTGGTCAGGTCATCGGGCAGAAATTTCAGGGCGACAAAACGGTGAAGCGTCGTGTCCTCGGCTTTGTACACTACTCCCATTCCACCGCCTCCCAGCTTCTCGATGATGCGGAAGTGGGAAATCGCTCGTCCGGAGAGTGGCGAAGAATCGGGCATGGCGGGTAATGCTATGCTGCACCCTCAGGCAAGTCAACGCTGCGAGCAGCGAACCGTCGGAACCCATCAGAATTGACGATTGTTTTCCTAAGCTGTGCCGGGAGTTCGACTCTCTCCAGGCGCACCATTCTCACTCTTTTGTTTTCATTGCGTTGCACATCCCAAGCGTTGACCGCATTGCATCAAGATTGTGAAAGTGTCATGAAGAGCTTATATGTTGCCTTTACTGTCCGTTTTTTTCGGCTGCGATTCGATGCGTTGACTTGATTCAGGACGCGGCATAAGATTCGCGGCGATGCCTGAGCCCTCTTCACTCTCCGGACGAACGATTTCGCACTACCGCATCCTTGAAAAACTTGGCGGTGGCGGAATGGGCGTGGTGTTCAAGGCCCAGGACATTAAGCTCGATCGCTTCGTGGCCCTGAAATTCCTGCCTGATGACGTGGCCAAGGATGCGCAAGCGCTGAGCCGCTTCCAGCGCGAGGCCAAGGCTGCCTCCGCCCTGAATCACCCCAATATCTGCACCATCTACGAAATTGGCGACGAGAACGGCAAAGCCTACATCGTCATGGAGTATCTCGACGGCGTGACGCTGAAGCATCGTATCGGCGGCCGTCCGGTGGAAACGGAGACTCTCCTCAATCTCGCCATCGAAATTGCTGACGCGCTCGACGCCGCTCACACCGAAGGCATCGTCCATCGCGACATCAAGCCGGCCAATATTTTTGTCACCAAGCGCGGCCACGCGAAGATTCTCGATTTTGGATTGGCGAAGCTGACTCCGAAAAGCGAAGTGGCGGCATCAGACGCCACGCAGACCGCTGATGCGATTCGCGCGAACGCAGAGCAACTGACCAGTCCGGGTACTGCTGTGGGCACCGTGGCCTATATGTCGCCGGAGCAGGTTCTGGGCAAGGAATTGGATGCGCGCACGGACTTGTTTTCATTTGGCGTGGTGCTGTACGAGATGGCCACGGGCACTCTGCCGTTCCGCGGAGACACATCGGGAGTGACGACCGATGCGATTCTGCATAGCGCGCCGGTCGCTGCTGTCCGGTTGAATCCGGATATTCCAGCGAAGCTCGAAGATGTCATCAACCGAGCGCTCGAGAAAGATCGTAATCTCCGCTACCAGCACGCGAACGAAATGCGTGCCGAACTGCAGCGCCTGAAGCGGGACACGGATACGAGCCGAGTGGCGGCAGCGAGCTCTGGGCCAGTGGCGGCAGCACAGGATACGAGCTCTCAGTCGGCCGTCCAGCAGCCAATGCCATCATCCGGTTCCGTTTCCGCTCGTGGTTCATCGGCCGCCGTCACGGTCGCTGAGGTTCCGCTCGCCGGACGGAAAAAACTCTGGAAGATTTTGATTCCCGCCGCCGTGGTTGTGGTCGCCGCGGTGGTCGCAGGAATTTTCTACTTGCGTCCGCGCCCCGCCGCGCCTTTGACCGAAAAGGACACCATCGTCCTCGCCGATTTCGACAACAGCACTGGCGACCCCGTCTTCGACGGCGCTTTGAAGCAAGCGCTCACCGTGCAGCTGGCACAATCTCCCTTTCTGAACATACTCTCGGAGCGTAAGGTAGAGGAAACCTTGCGGCTGATGGGACGCCAATCGAACGACCGCATCACCCGCGACGTGGCCAGAGAACTCTGCGTGCGCACGGGCAGCAAGGCCATCCTTCTAGGTTCGATCTCCAATTTAGGCGGCCAGTACGTCGTCGGCATCAACGCCGTCGGCTGCACCACCGGGGACACGCTGGCCACAGAGCAAGAAGAGGCTGCGACAAAACCAGATGTGTTGAAAGCACTGAGCAAGGCAGCAGCAAGCTTGCGAAGCCACCTTGGAGAATCACTGGCTTCCGTTCAGAAGTTCGATGTTCCTGTCGAGGCCACGACGCCATCGCTTGAGGCACTGAAAGCCTACAGCATGGGTATAACAACCAGCCGAACAAAAGGAGCCTCCGCGGCGATTCCGTTCCTCAAACGCGCACTCGAACTTGACCCCAACTTCGCGGCGGCATATGCCGGCCTCGGAGTCGAGTACGGCAATCTCGGCCAAGCCAGTCTGTCCGCGGACTATATCAAGAAGGCCTATGCACTGCGTGACCACGTCAGTGAGCATGAAAAATATCGCATCGCCGGCTTGTACTACGATTCCGTCACCGGCGAGGAAGAGCAGGCGATCCAAGTTTACGAAATGTGGACCAAGAGCTATCCGCAGGATTCCGTCGCTCCAGGCAACTTGGGGGCAATTTATAGCGAGCTAGGGCAATACGAGAAAGCGTTGACTGAGACCCAAGAGGCCATGCGCTTGGAACCGAACTCGGTCAGCAGTTATGTGAATCTTACTCAACAGTACCTTCAACTCAACCGGCCCGACGACGCGAAAAAAGCGGTGGAGCAAGCCCAGCAGCGCAAGCTCGACGACGAAGCGCTGCACTGGACAGTATATCAACTGGCCTTCTACGAGGGCGATGCGCAGGGGATGGAGAAGCAAGTAAACTGGGCCGCCGGGAAACCGGGCGATGAAGACGCCCTGCTCTCGTTCCAATCCGACACCGAGGCGTACTACGGGCGTCTCGCAAAAGCGCAGGACTTCTCGCGGCGCGCCGTCGAGTCGGCCGTACGCAACGACGCGAAAGAAACCGCGGCCCTTTGGCAGGTGAATGCCGCGTTGCGCGAAGCTGAGTTCGGCAACACAGCGGTGGCGAAGCAGCAGATTGCCGGAGCACTGGCGCTGGCTCCGGGCCGGGACGTGAAGCTATTCGCTGGATTGGGGATGGCGCGCATCGGTGAAACTGCTGGCGCGAAGGCGGTCCTAGACGAAATGGAAAAGAACTATCCGTCAAATACGCTGATGAAAGATTACTGGCTGCCAACCATTAAAGCGGCCATGGAACTGAACGCCAACAATGCCACGCAAGCCGTGATGTCGCTCGAGGCTGCCCTCCCGTATGAGCTCGGTGCCCCGCCGCAGTTACAGGTGGGAACCATGTATCCCGTGTACATTCGCGGCCAAGCGCAACTTATGGCCCACAATGGAGCCGCAGCAGCAGTTGAATTTCAGAAGTTTCTCGACCATCGCGGCGTGACCTTGAACTATCCCCTCGGCGCGCTCGCGCATCTCGGCTTGGCGCGGGCCTACGCCATGCAAAGTGACACTGCGAAAGCCAAAGCAGCCTATCAGGATTTTTTCACACTCTGGAAAGACGCCGATCAGGACATCCCCATCCTGCAGCAAGCCAAGGCTGAAGACGCCAAGTTGAAATAGTCTGGCTCGATTGACATCGTAGCCAAACCAAGAAAAACCGGACAGTGGTTTCCGCCGTTCCGGCGCCGAGATCCATTCGGACCGCGCCAAGGCGCCTGATTTTCGCGCGGGCCCCGGTGAATGGGCGCGAAAATCAGGCTGCACGGTCCTCAGGATGACAGCGTTTTCGTCGGGCGCGAAAGGGTGTCAACAGAGCCATCGTCTCTCTTGATCTCAAGAGCGCCCGAGCGGCAGCCGTCCGCTGGCGCGTTCATTAAGAACTGGCCGCACTCCAGCCTCGGTCTCAAAGCGGCGCGACCGGTGGTCCGATCGCGCCGCTCTTTTTCGATCTAAGCCTTGCCGCTCGCTGCTTACTGCTGGCCTTCGATGATGTCCGAGCCGATTTCGGTTAGGCCCGGTTCATTGCTGTCTGTGTCGATGCCGACGGCGAGATTGCCGTTCGCCACGTACGCGACACGATTGTTCGTGGCGTTTCCACCGCCGATCACCGGCAGCGTGACCACCGAAGTGTAGCGGCCCACGTTGGTCGTGTCTGCGGTGATTACTCCCGAGATGGCGACGGCGGTGTTCTCCGTGTCCGCCGGAGGAGAAGCAGCGAGATTGAAGTCGTTGACGTTCGCAGTTCCGCTAAACGCCGAAGTGGAATAAACAAATTGGCCCGTCGAATCCAGATACTCGTCCGGCGACAGGATCTCCACGATCGCAGTATAGCCATCCGCCTCGTTGATTGTGGTGAGCGCGGTAGCCGTTTGCGGAACGATGAAGCCGGTGCCGAGTGTGCCGCTATCCAGCTCGACCATCAGCGCGCCGCCGCCGCCGCTCGAGTTATTCGGATCGACGATGTTGAGCGCCGGGTCGATGGCAAAGATTCCGAAAGTGGCAAAATCGGAAGTGCCCGAGATCGTGACGCTGTTGTTTCCGTACCCGGTGGAAGGCAAAGTTAGCGTTCCACTAAAGGTTGAAGGCGTTGGAGGCTGCGTGATGGTCGTGGGATTCGGAGTCTGGCCGTCAACGAGGCCGTTGATGTTGTAATCCACGACGCCCGTGAGTGCGGAACCGCTAACTCCGAATTGGCCCACCATATTCGCCGCACCGATCGCGGTGAACGCCGAGGGCTGATCGAGCACCGCCGCGCTGCCGAGAGATGCGGTCGAGAAGGTGCCGGAGCCTTGACCAAAGGATTGGCCGATCATCACCGTGCCGGTATCGACTTCCGTGAAATACAAAGCTTCCGTGCCGACAATGTAGTACGTAAATACGCCGCTGCCCGAGGGCGTGGTCAATGTCAGTGTGCCGCGGCCATTTGCATCGGCTCCAGTAACACTGCCGGACAAACTGCCGCCGATCGTCGTAGTTCCGTTGATATCCTCATCGGCCGTTCCTGTTCCGGTGATGGTGCCCGCATTGGCAGTATAAACGCCGCCAAAAGCGGCTGGGGCTCCACCGATGAATCCCCCGGCGGCCAACGCGAAGTTGCCGCTGACGCCGGAAGTAAACGCGCTTGCGGTCTGAAGATCCATCGAACCGCTCGAAGTGTAGGACGCGTCGAACTCCGCGATCAGCAAATGGTTAGAATTCACCACAACGAACGACAAGGTCTGCACGCCGGAGTTTCCAACCAGGGTATCGGTGCCATTGTTGTTTGTGGCGGTGAGAGTCATGGTGCCCTGACCATCGCCGTTTACAGTGTACGTGCCGGTCAGAGAGTCGCCTTCGACCGCCGCGGTAAAGGCCGGATCGGTCGAATTCAGATCTTCCTCGCCGGTAGTGACGTTGCCATTTCCGTCGAGCGTGACGCTGCCTGCTGCGGCGTAAGCATCTCCACTCAAATCAAATCCGCTGATGTAGAAAGCATATTGCCCCATCAGGTTCGAATTCGAGGCGATGGCGTTCACGGTTACGTTGGCCGTCGCAGTTACCGAAGAACTCGCGGTGGCAGTGGCGGTGATGGTGATTGAGCCCGAAGAAGAGGGAGCGGTCCAAGTGGTCGTCGCGCCGCTGGCAGTATGAGCCGGACTGAATGTGCCGCACGGTGAAGGCGAGCAGGTCCAGTCCACGCCCTTGCTGCTGCTGTCGTTCGAAACGGTTGCCGCGGCGGTCGTCGTGTTGTTGATTTCGACGGTGGACGCCGGCGCAGTGGACATCGCTATCGCAAGCTGGGTTGACCCGCCGCCACCGCCGTTATTGTTGTTGTTGCCGCCACCGCCGCTGCCGCAAGCGCCTATGAGCATCAACGCAACTGCGCCGAGAGCCAGGAAGATTTTGCGATTCATTAGCGGCCTCCCTTGGAGTTGACGAAATTGATGCTCTTGGTGGGCTGCACGGCGTTGGGAATTAAGGGGAAACCGTGCTCGCTCCGGATCGTGTATTTGGTTGAGCCCGTATCAATCGTGCGAACCAGAAATACCTGGCGTCCGCCAACCGTCGCCATAACGCCGACCAGCTTGACGTGAGATCCAGCCGGCACTGAAATGCTGTTCTTGCCAGCCAGCGCGAACGGGCCGAGATGGCCGTCGATGGTTCCCTTCGAAGTTGAGACAAATATGTGACCGCCCTTGACATTCCCCGGGACCGACGCGCTGACCGTCGTTACGTTTCCTTCCAGCGTGACTTCCTTGCTGACGTCATAGAGCGGCGCGGCAATTTTCTTCGAGGCATTCGCCGCGCGTGCCGGCGCGCATAGCAGCAGGAACGCTAAAAACGCGGCACACCACAGGCCTCCCAACAATTTGCTCATCGTCATCCTCCATGAAATGAACTGCGTATTGATTTCCACGAATGAGGGACAAGGATTAATTTGAACGCCGCGTTCACGACGCGATGCCCACCTCAAGGACCGGATTCCCCGTCTTCCGCCGACTGCTGCAGCGGTTTACGACTGTTGCGCAGGCGCGCGATTCTTCAAATACGGAGTTGTCTGTAAGGCGCGCGAAAATACGCCTTAGTCCTTTTTTGTCATGAAGAAGGCGGATACCAGGAATGCCCTAGGGTTGTAGCTACTGCAGAAAAGATTTAACCCCTGAAGGCCTAACAGGAATAGAATGCGCGCCATGCCTTACGAGCCATTTCGCGTGATCCCGCAACCGTCAACAAGCCAGGGGTTGCAAATTCTCGCCGCCAAAGGGCCGATTTCTCACGAGAGCTGCTCGACGCTGCTGGATGCGGTGCTGGCGGTCAGCGAGCCGCGCCTGATCATCGATCTTTCGGAAGTACCGCTGCTGGATTCGATGGCCATTGGCAGTCTTGTGCGCGTCTATCTGCACTGCCAAAAGACCAACACGAAGCTAGCATTTGCAGGGATGAATCCGCGCGTGAAAACCGTGCTGAAGCTGACTGGCGTTGAATTGCTGTTCGATTCGTACGCGACGGTCGGCGAGGCGCAGACCGCAGTCAGCTGATTTTCGCAGAGCAGCATCCGAGCAGGCAGCGTACCCGCCGTCACCAGACGATTTCGGGAATACACCCTATGGAGTGGCGACTCCGCTCGCGGCATAATTTTTTACGATCTCTTTGCGTGCGGGCTCAATCTCGTGTCTTTATCTCCTCTAAACGTCGAAGCAGCTAATACGCCCACTCCGCAATCCGAAAATCATCTGCTTCGGCGCGCAACCGCGTTGTTGGCCGTACTGGTAATCGCCGCGCTCGTGGCATTTTGTTTTTTCGCCAGTTCACTTTGCATCACCATCATTCTTGCGGCGTTCCTGGCAATACTCCTGGATCCTGTGGTTACGCGACTGGAGCGCTGGCGTTTTCCGCGGCCACTATCTTCCGCGCTAATTCTTATCATCGGTATCGCCGCGGTTTGTCTGGTTTCCTATGCCTCTTATGGCAAGGCCACCGCTTTCCTTGATGACATTCCTGAGTATGCCGAACGCATTCGTGAAGCTATTTCTCCGTTGAATCAAAAGATCCAGCAAGTCCAGGAAAGCGCCGGCAGCCTGACTCCTGACACCGGGAAGAAGAAAGTTACTGAAGTGCGCATCAAGGAACCGCCGAACTGGCCCGATTTCCTCGTGCGTGGATTTGGCTCGGTGTGGGGAAGCATCATCATCGGCGGAGTTGTGCCGTTTTTGACATTCTTCATGTTGAATCGCAAACCACAGATGCAGTCGCGCGTGGTCGGGCTATTGGGAAAGCGCATCGACGTGCCGCGCTTTTTTGATCGAATTTCGGAAATGGTTCATGGTTTCGTGTTCGGCAATTTGATCGTGGGCTCGTTAATGGTAGCCATTTCAGTCGCGGTGTTCACGGGATTAGGACTGCAAGGCGGAGTCGCTCTCGGTTTCGCGAGTGGAATCCTGAATTTGATTCCCTTCCTGGGTGTGCTGCTTGCCGCTTTGCTTCCGATTGTAGCGGGCCTGCTGCAGTTCGACAGCGCGGGGCCATTCATCATTATTTTGGTGACGGTGCTGTTGCTGCACCTTGTTTCGGCAAACATTCTGATTCCCCGATTCATCGGGTCGCGGGTCAAAATCGGCCCAGTTGCGGCGACGGTTGGAATTCTGTTTTGGGGCTGGCTGTGGGGCGCGATCGGACTTCTTCTCGCGATTCCATTGACCGCAACGATCAAGATCGCGGCGGACTGCGATCCATCGATGATTCACATCTCCAATTTTCTCGCCGAAACGCCGCGTGCGATCCCGGACTGGGCGCAATATGGGGGTAACGCGCTCGATCGCGCCATACCCTTCCTGCGGCGTAGATTTTTTCAACGCGCCAGAAATTAGCGCGGTCTGGTTTCGGCTCCAGCCGGCCGAGCAATCGAGAAAACTACTGCCGAAACTAGGCAGTTTATTGTTATTTAGGGGAATTTCGCGCCTGAATGGCGAATGCAATCTCAGTCGTAGGTTGGACGTAACCCCCAGAAGATTCATACATTTCGCTCGCAGCAGGGCGTCTCGAGCCGTTTACCAGATTGGAATCCGGATTGCCGCTCCATACCGTCAATTCTGGTAGGATGTGCGTCAGAGTCAGGCGGGAAGTCTTCATTACCAGCCTCGTGAAGGCTTTCGGAGCGGCAACGGATTGATAAATCTTCCGAAACAGCATTGGTTCGCGCTGGCATTCGTCTGTCTGGGTGTGGCTTGCATCGGCGCGAGCGGTTGCGGCGGTTCATCGGGTGGCAATTCCGCGCCACCACCTGTCGTAACCTTGTCTTCGATCACGGTAACTCCCGCTGCAGACTCTCTGCCACAGGGTACGTCGCAGCAATATAAAGCTCTCGGTCAATACAACAACGGCACTTCGCGCGACATCACGGCGTCGGTATCCTGGACCTCGACCCAGCCAGCCACCGTGTCAATCAGCACCTCCGGCATGGCCAAAGCTCTGACGCAGGGCAGCGCGAATATCAATGCCGTCTCCGGAAGCGTTACCGGCTCGACCAGTGTCTCCGTCGGTCCCCCCGCACTTGTAGCGATCGCCGTGGCGCCGGGGAACCCTTCGATCGCTGCGGGCCTCACGCAGCAATTCAGCGCCACAGGAACCTACAGCGACGGTTCGATGCAGAATCTGACGAACTCCGCAAGCTGGTCGTCCTCCAGCGCCGGAATTGCCGTCGTCAATTCCTCGGGGTTGGCATCCGGAATTTCACAAGGCCAGGCTGCGATCAAAGCTGCATCCGGCTCCGTAAGCGGATCCACGAATCTCACCGTCACCGGCCCAACTTTGGTTTCGATCGCGGTGACCCCGGCCAATCCCTCGATCGCGCTGGGCACCTCGACGCAGTTCGCCGCGACGGGAACCTATACCAATTCCAGCCAGCAAAATCTGACCAACGCGGTTACCTGGGGATCGTCGAGCAGCGGCGTGGCGACCGTCAGCGCAGCGGGTCTGGCGACATCGGTGACGCAGGGACAAACGACCATCGTGGCGAGCTCGGCATCGGTGAATGGCTCGACCGTGCTTACGGTAACGCCGCCGGCGTTGGTGTCCATTGCTGTGACGCCCGCGAATCCGTCCGTGCCGCTCGGAAACACCGTGCAATTGACCGCGACTGGTACTTACACAAATAACAGCCAACAAAATTTGACCGCCACGGTGACCTGGGGATCCTCGAGCACCGGAGTGGCAACGATTAACGCGTCAGGGTTGGCAACATCGGTGTCGAAGGGTCAGAGCACAATGGCCGCGACTTCGGGCAGCATCAATGGTTCAACCGTTCTCACCGTGACGCCGCCCGCCTTGGTCTCCATCGCGGTAACTCCCACCAGCCCGCTAGTGATCCTCGGCGCTACGCTTCAGCTCAGCGCTACCGGCACGTTCACGGATGGAAGCCAGCAAAATGTCACCGGCGCTTCGACCTGGAAATCCTCGGCGCCGCAAGACGCCACCGTAAACGCCACCGGCTTGGTGGACGGAGTCGCGAACGGCTCTGCCACAATCACTGCGCAGGACGGCTCGATCAGTGGCACCGATTCCGTTACTGTGACCCCCAATCCAGCGCTGCCCACGGCAAAGGGGTGGACGGCGCTGCCCTCGATCACCTCGCTGCAAGGGAGCGGCGCCTGCCCTCCGAATGGATTCGGCGGTGATCCTTATCCTTTCGCGGACAATTGCGCAAATGTGATCCGCACCTGGAATGGCGCCATTGCCGATACCACCGGCAACCGGCTGATCATCTGGGGCGGCGGCCACGATAATTATTTTGGCAACGAAATCTATTCGCTCAATCTCCTCGCCGATCCCATCACGCTGACGCGCCTGAAGGATCCGACCGTTCCCACGAATTACGCGAACGACGCCAATTGCGTTGACGCCATTCCCCCCGCTGCGCCCAATGCTCCCAATTCGCGAGAAGACTACGAAGGATTGGCATTCATTCCCTCGGCCAATCGCATGATGATTCTCGATGGCTCGCTGGCCTGCATTGCAGGTGACGGCAGCGCCAATACCTGGACGATTTCGCTGAACAACCTTTCGAATTCCTCGTCGTGGGTGCACGAAAATCCCACGATCACCGGACCGATTCCCAACGGTGATGGCAACGAACCTTACGGCAACGTGGCGGCTTACGATCCCAATAGCGGTTTGGTGTTTGTCGCTGATAGCTCCTCGATTTACACGTACAACTACGCAACGAATACCTACAATCGGATCACTGCGGATAAAGGCTTCACGACTGGAATCTATTTGGACGGGGCTATAGATCCCACGCGCAAGTTGTTTGTGCTCGTGGGGGCCTGTGGCAGCGGGAGCTGCGCCTCGGGAAATGGCGTGTTCGTTGCCGACATCAGCAATCCCACGACGACGACCCAGCAGGATTGGACGGCGGCCACGATGATGGACACCACCTGTGCGGAATTTCTTGACGGCGGTGTGAATCCCATCAATTCCGCAAATCCGGGCTTGACGTTCGACAGCGTCGCAGATGATTTCGTCGGATGGCCGAATCAAGGCAACAGCGTTTACATTCTGACGCCAGATCCCGCAAACCAGCGCCTGACTTGCACAAAGGACACTTTCGCAAACGGCCCGCCCAACTCGGCCGACGCCAACGACACGCCCAATACCAGCTACGGAACCTTCGGCCGCTTTCAATATTTCCCGGCCATCGACGCCTTCGTTCTGATCAACGACTGGAACATTCCCGCCTATATTCTTAAGTTGCGCTAGTAGGGGCGGGTCCGCCTGGGCGGACGCCCGACGTGGCCCCGGGTTTTCGGTCCCGTAAAAGATGTCGCGCAATCTCGCCCCGCGTTGACTTAACCATGATGGCGGCCTAAGATTTCGCCACTCGACCGTGATCGGCCAAACCATCTCGCACTACCGTATCGTCGAAAAACTCGGCGGCGGGGGCATGGGCGTCGTCTACAAGGCCGAAGACATCAAGCTGCACCGCTTCGTCGCGCTGAAATTCCTTCCTGACGCGGTGGCCAAAGATCCGCAGGCGCTGGCGCGTTTCGAACGCGAAGCCCAGGCCGCATCCGCGCTGAATCATCCCAATATCTGCACCATCCACGAAATCGATGAACGCGATGGCCAGTGGTTCATCGCCATGGAATTTCTCGACGGCCAGACGCTGAAGCATCGCATCGCCGGCAGGCCCATGCCGCTGGATCAGATTCTTGACGTGGGAATTCAGATTTCCGACGCGCTTGATGCCGCGCACGGCGAAGGCATCATCCATCGCGATATCAAGCCCGCGAACATTTTCATCACGAAGCGCGGCACGGTGAAGATTCTGGATTTCGGCCTGGCGAAAAGCATCGCGCCGGCCTCGGGGCAACAGCTCTCCGCCACGAAGGATGCCCCCGACCTGTCCGAGCATCTGACCAATCCCGGCAGCACCATCGGCACAGTCTCGTATATGTCGCCGGAGCAGGCCCGCGCCCGGCCGCTTGACGCCCGCTCCGATATTTTTTCCTTTGGCACCGTGCTCTACGAAATGGTCACGGGGACGCTGCCTTTCCGCGGCGAGAGCACCGCGGAAATTTTCGAATCCATTCTGGGCCGTGCGCCAGTTGCAGCAGTGCGCCTGAATCCCGATATTCCGCAGAAGATGGAAGAAATTATCGAGAAGGCGCTGGAGAAAGATCCGCAATTGCGCTATCAGCACGCTGCTGATCTGCGCACCGATTTGCAGCGCGTGAAGCGCGACGTGGCATCCGTCGCGTTCAGCGGCTCGCAAGCGGTGGTATCGGGCTCGCAAGCGGCACAATCCGCGTCCACTGTTTCAGCGCCATCGGCAGCGCAGCCGGAAGCCGTTCATCCGTCCGGCAGCTCAGTAATCGAAGCCGCGAGGCGCCACAAACTGAGCCTTGTCGCAGGGCTCGTGATTGGGTTGATTGTGCTGGCCGCGGCGGGTTATGGCGTGTATTCCATGCTCGGCGCCGGCAAGAGGGCGATTCCCTTTCAGAATTACACCATTTCGCAAATCACCGATAACGCCAATTCACGGCTCGCGGCCATCTCGCCCGACGGGAAATATATCTTGAGCGAACTGGACGACGCCGGAAAAGCCAGCATCTGGTTGCGCCACATTCCCACCAACAGCGACACGCAAATCATCGCGCCCGCGGAAGCGAGCTATCGTGATTTCGAGTTCTCCCCGGACGGCAATTATTTTCATTTCCGCAAGGCGCGAAGCTCCGCGCAAGACGCCTTTGACCTTTACCGCGCACCGGCCCTCGGCGGCACTCCGCAGATCATCGTGCGCGACGTTGACTCCAACCCCGCATTTTCTCCCGATGGAAAGCAGATCGCCTATGAGCGCGGCAACGATCCCGAAGTCGGGAAGTTTCAGCTTCTGGTGGCCAATTCGGATGGCACGGATGAGAAAATGATCGCCCAGGGTCCCGTGGGTTTCGAGCGCCTGTTCGTCGCCTGGTCGCCGAATGGCAAGCGCATCGCCTTGGCGAATGGCAATTCGACCCCGGGGCCGATACAAGTCCTGGATCGCGACTCGGGAAAGTCGCAGGATTTAGCGAGCCCCCAAAGTTTCGTATTCAACAAGTCTGTATGGCTCCCGGATGGCCGCGGCCTTCTCGTTCAATATCAGGATCTGACCGCAGGTCTAAACCACGATCAAATCGCGTTCGTTTCCTACCCAGGCGGCGAATTCCATCCGATCACGAAGGACACGAATAGCTACGAATCGTTGACGCTTTCGGCAGATGCGAAAACGCTGGCAACCGTGCAGGTGAAACGGCTGTTCACTCTATACGCCGTTCCGGCTAACGGCACGGCCGCGAACTCAGCCATTCCCGTCATGCCGCAACAACAACGAGCATCCTTGGATTTCAGTTGGGCCGGAAATGACGGTGTGTATCTTGCCGAAGACAATCATCTGGCGCACGCTTCTCTCGATGGAAGCAACAAAACTGTGCTCCTCAACAATGCCTCGTTCCTTTCTGCTTCGGCGTGCCCGGACGGGCACACCATCATTCTGATATTGATCGGCCAGGGGGGCGGCAACGCCACCAGGATCTGGCGAATCAACGGCGACGGCACCAACCTGAAACAACTCTCGAATGGCCAAAACGACTATCGCTCGGCGTGTTCTCGCGACTCGAAGTGGGCGTATTACCTGGACGGAGACGCCAATCGCATCAAACGCGTGTCCGTAGATGGCGGGACGCCCGAGGATGTGCCCGGAACCTCGATTCCGCACGCATTCATCAGCGGTCACTCCCTCGACTTTTCCCCGGATGGCAGATCGTTCGCTTTCCTCGTAGTGCTCGGCGAAACGAATCCCGTACATAAGATTGTGCTGGTTCCTCTGGACGCCGGACCGCAGCCGCAGATTCGCTTCCTCGATACCAATCACGACATAGCGGATGGCCCACGATTTACTCCCGATGGCAAAGCCATCGTTTATCCGATCACAGAGAACGGCGTAGGTAACCTGTGGCTTCAACCACTCGACGGCTCCCCCGGCCGTCAGCTCACCAATTTCAAGACCGATCAGATCGCGCGGATGGAGTGGTCCCCCGACGGTAAGAACCTCGGAGTGCTAACCCGGCGCACCGAAGCGGACGTAGTCCTACTGCGCGAAGGCGCGCAGTAAGCAGCGCCGGCTCGACCTGAGCGTCGAAGGCCGTCTCGGCCGGCATCCGACGACCAGCGCGATAGCAACAATCCACGATCATGCCCGGCGCGCAGCGTGAGTTGACGGAGACCGTAGGGCCCGCGCTTAAGCCGGGCCGGGCACAGCGCAGATTGATAGCTCAATTGCCCCGAGCCGCGGCAGCGCATTAACGACACGGTTTTCAAATCCGATGTTGAACCCTGGCGCGGCCTTGCCCGCTGAGGCCCGGCTGAAGCGCGGGCCCTACGGGGATGTTACGGGGCTTGTTGCCACGTTCCCATGTTGGCTGGGCGATCCTGCGTTCTCACATTCGCTCTGGAGACTCCCCCACAGAGCTTGCCTTGATTCAGCGAGCGGCCTAAGATTAGCCCGCCATGGCGGACCCTCAACCCCTTTCCGGCCGCACGATAAGCCACTACCGGGTGCTAGAAAAACTAGGCGGCGGTGGAATGGGCGTGGTGTACAAGGCCGAGGACATCACGCTCCATCGCTACGTCGCGCTGAAATTTCTTCCCGACGAACTAGCCCGCGACCACCAGGCCCTCGAGCGCTTCCAGCGCGAAGCCCAAGCCGCATCCGCGCTAGACCATCCCAACATCTGCACCATCTACGAAATTGGCGAGGAAAAGGGCCAACCCTTCATCGCCATGCAATTTCTCGAAGGCACCACGCTGAAGCACCGCATTTCCGGTCGCGCGTTGCCTCTCGACGAAACTCTCGATCTGGCGATCGAAATTGCCGACGCCCTCGATGCCGCGCACGCCAAGGGCATCGTGCACCGCGATATCAAGCCTGCAAACATTTTCGTCACGACGCGTGGGCACGCCAAAATTCTCGATTTCGGATTAGCGAAAACGCTGGCTCCTACTTCGCAATCGGCTGATGCCACGATGGAGACAGCCGGGCAAGTGGCGCCCGAACACCTGACCAGTCCGGGCAGCACGCTGGGCACCGTGGCCTATATGTCGCCCGAGCAAGTGCGCGCCAAGCAGCTCGATGCGCGCAGCGATCTTTTTTCATTCGGCGTGGTGCTCTACGAAATGGCTACCGGCGTTGCGCCTTTCCGCGGCGAATCCACGGGCGTGATCTTCGACGCGATTTTGAATCGTCCCGCAGCGCCGCCCGTAAGGCTGAATGCCGACGTCCCGGCCGAACTCGAGCGCATCATCGCCAAAGCGCTAGAGAAGGATCGCGAGACGCGCTACCAGGTCGCGGCGGAAATGCGCGCCGATCTGAAGCGTTTGCGGCGTGAATCCGATACTCTGCGTACGCAAACTATCACTGCGTCGATAACTGCGGCGGATACCTCGACCTCGTTGACGCCCGCGGCTCCGCCCGAGCCGCCCAGGAGCGTCGCACCGGCAAGTTCGGGAGCGGTAGAGGCGCACCCCTCGGGCAGTTCCGTCGTCGCAGCGGCCAAAAGCCACAAACTGGGCCTGACCGCAGGCCTGGCGATCGCTTTAGTCGTGCTGGCCGCGGCGGGTTACGGCGTGTACTCCATGCTCCGAGGCGGCAAAGCTGCGATTCCTTTCCAGAATTACACCATCTCGCAAATCACCGACAACGCCAAATCACAGGCCGCAGCCATTTCGCCCGACGGAAAATATATTCTGAGCGTAGTGGTCGATGCCGGCAAATCCAGCCTCTGGCTGCGCCACGTTTCAACCAACAGCGACACGCAAATCATCGCGCCGGCGGAGGCATTCTATTTGGATTTCGATTTTTCGCCCGACGGAGATTACTTTTGCTTCCGCAAGCCACGGACCTCAGCGCTCGACTATTTCGATCTCTACCGCGCAACGGTGCTGGGCGGCAATCCACAGGTCATCGTGCGCGACATCGATTCCAACGCCGCGTTTTCTCCGGATGGAAAGCACATCGCCTACGAGCGCAGCAACGATCCGGAAGTTGGCAAGTTCCAGCTTCTAATGGCCAATTCAGATGGTACAAACGAAAAAATGATTGCGGGAGGTCCGGTGGAATTCGCGCACGCCTACCTGGCATGGTCACCCGATGGCAAGCGAATTGCCCTGAGCGGAAATAGCGGTCAGACCCCGGCTCCAATCCAACTGTTGGATGTGGCCTCCGGCAAAATTCAGGATTTTGCAGGGATGAAGGGCTTCGAATTCTTCAAATCAGCTTGGCTGCCGGACGGGCGCGACCTCCTCGTGCAGTATCAAGATCCGCGCGCGGGCCTGAATCATCATCAGATCGGATTTGTTTCCTATCCGGGCGGCCAGTTCCAAACGATCACGAAGGACACCAATAGCTACGGCACGCTGACGCTCTCGGCAGACGCGAAGACCCTGGCCACGGTTCAATCCAAACGCTTGTACACCCTGTATGTGATTCCCGCAGCGGGGACTGGAGCAAGTCCGCCCAATCCCGTCATGCCGCAACAACAGAAAGGATCCTTGAGCTTCAGTTGGGACGGCAATGACGGTTTCTATTTCGCTGACGATAACCACCTCGTGCACGTTTCGTCCGAGGGAAGCAACAAAACCACGCTCCTCAGCGATGTGTCTATGCAGTCTTTATCGGCCTGTACACAGGGGCACAGCTTGCTTGTCGCCTTGGTCGGCCAGGGAGGCGGGAACGGAGTCAACATTTGGCAGGTAAACGCAGATGGCACGAATTTGAAGCAGATCTCGAATGGGCAACGCGACGACAGCCCTAAATGTTCTCCCGACTCGAAATGGGCTTATTTCTTTGACGAAAATGCCGGACGAGTCGAACGCGTGCCGGTAGATGGCGGGACGCCCGAGACTCTGCCCGGAACGCCGGTTCCACATTCCATCATCGCCAGCAACTATCTTGATTTTTCGCCCGACGGCAAGTCCTTGGCTTTCCTCATTGAGACTGTTGGAGACACTCCGACCCATAAGATCGCCATCGTTCCGCTCGACGCCGGGCCGAAGCCGTCGGTTCGCTTGCTCGATGCTAATGCCGCCGTATCTGATGGCCCCATATTTACGCCCGACGGAAAGTCCTTCGTGTATCCGATCGTCCAGAACGGCGTGGGTAACCTGTGGCTTCAACCTCTAGACGGTTCCATCGGACATCAAATCACGAATTTCAAGACGGATACTATCGCCTCGACGCAGTGGTCGCCGGACGGCAAGAGCATCGGCATTCTCTCCCGGCGCACCGAAGCCGACGTGGTGCTGCTGCGCGAATCCAGCGCGCAATAAGTGGCGCCGGTTTACCCTGAGCCTCGAAGGGCATCCCCGCCGGCATCTGACGATCACCGCGATAGCCACAATCGCAAATCAACCGCGGACCACTCCGTTTATTCAGGCCCTAACCCGCCCGCCAAAAAAGTACCAGATACTCTTTATTTACAGCCCCTTGCGCCGCCGTAGGTGACTCCTCCGTCCTCGTCTATTCTGGTTCAAGTGAACATGGATCAATCGCTCAAACCAGACTCGAACGACGTCTCGAATCGAGGTTCTAGTACTTCAAAGCGCGCGGACACCGTGATGCTCACGGACTATCCCGAAGCCTCCGCCGAGGCGCAGCGCGCGAATCCGCCCGAAAGTCCGGCGCAGGCCCAAGTCCAACCCACGCGATCCGATTCCGCTCCCAACGCGTTCCCAAATCTCGACACCGCGAGCCTCGCCGCGCTCTCTCAACGCTACGAACTCCTGGAAGAAGCCGGCCGCGGCAACATGGGCATCGTTTATAAAGCACGCGACAAGGAAACAGGTGAGACCGTAGCGCTGAAAGTTCTGAAGCCTGAAATTGCCTCGGCCAATTCCACCCTGGAGCGCTTCAAAAACGAGCTGCTCTTCGCCCGCAAGATCACCCACAAAAACGTCTGCCGCGTTTACGAGTTCAACCGCGTCGGCGACATCGCTTACACCTCGATGGAGTATGTCGAGGGCGAAAGCCTCCGCTCAGTCTTGAATCGCTGCGGCGCATATTCCGTGGGCAAGGGTACCTACATCGCCATGCAGATTTGCGCCGGCCTGAAAGAAGCGCACGCGCAAGGAATCGTGCATCGCGATCTCAAGCCCGAGAACGTCATGCTCGACGCGCAGCAAAATGTGAAGATCATGGATTTCGGGATTGCGCGCTCGATGGAAGCCGGCGCCCGGCTCACAAACTCTTTCGTCGGCACTCCCGCGTATATGGCACCCGAACAAGTCGCCGGAAAGCCGCTCGATTACCGCGCCGACATTTATTCGCTGGGACTCATGCTGTACGAGATGTTTACAGGCGCCGCGGCATTGTACGGGAGATAGCCCAGTCGCGGTTGCAGTCAAGCAAATGCGCGAGTCGCCCATTCCTCCGCATCAGATCGAGCCGAGTCTTCCGGTAGCTGTCGAGAGAACGATTCTGAAGTGCATCGAGAAGGAGCCCGCGAAGCGCTTTCATTCCATCTTTGAACTGGAGAAGGCGCTGAAAGCCGCGGCAATGAATGCGGTCGCTGCTCCGAGCGTCGCGGCGCCGGCCGCAGCCGCAATCTCCGCGCCGGTAGCAGTGCACGCCGTAAAATTCGCCTCCGCGCCGAAGCGCAAAAGCGCAGCGCCGATCGCGTGGGTTCTCCTTGGAGGAATTCTGACACTTGCAGGGCTTGGCGCCGCTCGCTGGGTGATGCAAGCGGAAGCGGCGGAACAGCTTCCAGCGCCGGCTCCGGCCGCGACACCTAGGCCACCGGAATTCGCGCTCGAGATTCCGGCCGTTCTCAAATCTGTGGCGCCGAAGCCCGCGGCCGCGCGGCCTGCCGCCCCGGCACTCGAGGCTTTGGCGAATCTCACACCTCCTGCCGCAAAGCCCGGAGAGAAACCCACGGCTCCGGAGAAAAATCAAGAAGCAGATCGGCCCGGAGAAGGTACGGCCAACTCCACCGCGAGCCCGAACGGCTCGCAGTTCCTCTTCGCTGGCCGCTTCGCGCGCGAAGACAAAGCCAACGAGCGAGTCAAGCAACTCCAGCGGCTCGATCTTCCAGCCAATGTTGTCGTACGACATCCAGAAGGCCGTCCCGCGCCAATCTATCTCGTTGTCACCGGCCCGTTCGGACCCAAGCGCCTGAACAGCGTCAAGGAAGAGCTCGAATCCAAGGGCATTCAAAACGTTCAACCCATCAAAGTTCCTGAACTCGGCCAGCACCAATAGATTCGCGCCGGAGATTGAGAAGAGAAATGTCCACGAAGCTTCACAGCACGACAGAAAGTAGCGCGAACGCAGAATCGCTGCGTTCGGAAGCGAGCTCCCAAGTCGAATTCGGCGCCTGCACCGACGTCGGGCAATTGCGCCAAAACAACGAAGACAGCATGCGCGCCGCGCCCGAACTGAATCTCTTCGTGCTCTCCGACGGCATGGGCGGCCACGCCTCCGGCGAAGTCGCCAGCCGCATCGCGACGGAAACCGTCATCGCCCACTGCCGCGAATCAGAATCGAATCCTACCGTAGAATTCATCGCCGAACGCGTGCCCGGCGCCTCCGATATCTCGAATCGCCTGGCGGGCGCCGTGCGCCTGGCCAATCGCGCTGTTTACCAGGCCGCGCAGCAAGCCCCCGACTGCCGCGGCATGGGCGCGACCGTAGTTGCTCTGCAGATCACCGGCGATCGTGCAAGCCTCGCGCACGCCGGCGACAGCCGTGCCTATCGCCTCCGCGGCGGCGAGCTCCTGCAACTCACTCATGACCATTCCTTCATCGCCGAACAAATCCGCCAAGGATTGATGACGCCCGAGCAAGCCAGCGCTAGCCCGCTGCAAAGCGCTTTAATTCGCGCTCTCGGCGTCGAACCAGAAGTCGAAGTTGATTTGCAGGAAGAGCTCGCGCTCGACGGCGACGTATTCGTGCTCTGCTCCGACGGGCTCACCAACGAGCTCTCCAATGCGCAAATCGCCGCGGTGCTCGACGAAAACAAAGATGAGCAGATCGCGGCGGACCGCCTCGTCGCGCTCGCCAATCAAGCCGGCGGCCGCGACAATGTGACCGTCTTCGTCGTGCGCTACGCCACAAAAAAACCAGGCCCGCTTACGCGCCTGGGGCGATGGTTTAAAGTTTCCGGACATTAATTTTTCTTGGGAGGCAGAAGATGTCGAAACTCGTTCTGAAATTTGAAAGTTCGGTGCTGCAGGAAGTTCCCGTCGGGCCGAAAGAAGTCAGCATTGGCCGCTCGCCCGACAATGGCCTGGTGATTGATAACCCGGCCGTTTCGCACTATCACGCCCGCGTGTTCCGCGAGGAAGACCGGCTGATGCTGGAAGATTTCGGCAGTTTGAACGGCACCTTCGTGAACGGCCAGCGCGTCAAGATGGTCACGCTGCATCCCGGCGACGCCGTCGGAATCGGCAAGCACACCATCGTGGTTGCGGATTCGCGCGAACTCGACAACGGCGCCGCAAACGGCGGCTCGCGCCCCGCCACTCCGAAAATCAACGAAACGGTGATGCTCGATACCAAGGACCGCCGCGACTTGCTGCAACGCGTCGCGGCCGCCGGCGAAAGCGTTCAGGTCGCGCCGCAGCGCCTCAAAATTCCCTCGCTCCTCGTGCTCTCCGGCGCAACCGATCAGCACGAATACTTGCTCAACGACAAACTCACTATCATCGGAAAATCCGGCATGGCCACGGTGAAGCTGACCGGATGGTTCAAGCCCAAAGCCGCCGCGCAAATCACGCGCCGCGAGCGCGACGCCTATTTCATAAGCTCGCTCGACCGCGTGCCGAAGCTCAATGGCGCGCCCATCTCCCACGCCACCGAACTGCGGACCGGTGACATCATCGAGGTTGCCGGCGTCAAACTAGAATTTCTGTATCGAGACTAAGAAGTCGCTCGGGAATCGCTCGCAGGAAAATCCTCTCGCGTGCTCGGGAGTTGTCCGAACGGACAACTCCCCATCATTCCCCCTTGCCCGCATTTGTCCTCCGGACTACATTTCTCGCCGGTCCGCTTGCGCCAGTGACTCTCTAAGGAGGAGTCTATGTGGTGGAGCAAGCAGACCGAACGAGCACTTTCGTTTTCTCCGTCGTACAGCGCAACAGGCACGATCGAATCTCCGGTCGAATCCCCGGCAACCGGCTCAGCCGGCGCAACCACTTTTCCCGCCGTCAGCCCCAAGACCGATCGCGTTACCAAGCGAGAAACGTCCACCAGCGACGATCTGCGCCTTGACGCCGTCATCGAAGGCTCGATTTCCCTGCGATGTAAAAAGCTCATCGTGGGCGAGACCGCCAAAGCCACCGCCGACGTCTTCGCCTGCGAAGTGATCGTTTACGGCGAAATTCACGGCCACGTTTACGCGTCCGAGCGCGTCGAAATAAAGCGCAACGCTTCGGTGACCGCGGATCTGGTCACGCCGCGCATCTCCATCGATCCTGGCGCCTACTTCAAAGGCACAGTGCAAATCGAGAGGAGAAAGAAGCCCCGCGCAGCCTCAGCGTAGAGCCTGCCTTTCTACATCGGATTGAAATAATGAAGGGGCATCCGGCGAAGCCAATCCGCTGGGTGCCCTCTGCGCCGTCGTTGGGCGTGGGGGTTTTAAACGACGCCTAATTTCCCGACGACTCAATTGCATACCGCGCGCTAGCAAGCCAAAAATCCGAACAACCAACTCAATATCACCGGACTCATCGCCCCGCCATTGCAAATCGAAACAGCGTCCAATCAATCCGCGCCCAGCTGAGAAAAGCATGCCCTGCTCCTAGCGCCGCGCTCCTCGCCGCCGGTTAGTTTCATTCCGGGCTAGTACTCGGGATAACGATGTTTCGCGCCGCCAGCCGCCTCAGTTTTCCTCATAGGCTCCCGACCGACGCCAAGAAAAACCACAGGAGTTCTCCGATGAGCGAGTCCTAGGCCCGCGTATCACATTCAGGTTGTTACTCTTAGAGAACAAGCAGCCCGAAAGAACCTCTGATTTCTCGGTCCCGGTGCTATTTTTTCAATCGGGCGTGTCCAAATCCAATTCACGTTCAATATCGCGTGCGGAGAGTTCACAGCCCCAGCCTGTGCGGCCCCGTACGAGATGTCTAAAAATTTCTGAGGAGGACTTTATGAACAAGGTGTTGGGAGGCTTAAGCCTTCTGACCATTTTGGTCATTTCGTCGCTTGCAGTGCCCTCTCGGGCAGCGACGAATCAGCCGGTCAAAAAAGCGATACAGGGACCAAGCTACGATGCGAGAAAGGAAATTACGCTCTCCGGAACCGTCTCGAGCGTAAAGAACTCGGTACCAGGCAAGCTGATGGGTGGCCATCTCTTTTTGTCGTCGGGGACGGGCACCGTTGACGCGCACTTGGGCCCCTTTGCACTTAGGGGTCGTGAGAGCGTGAAGCTAACCTCCGGCGAGCAAGTCAAGCTCGTGGGCGTGATGAGTACCTTCCACGGCAGCCAGGTGTTTTTGGTGCGTACCGTCGAGGCTGGCGGCCACACTTATAACATTCGCAACGAGAAGGGCTTTCCCCAGCTACTGGGTGCGGTACAGCCCACACACACGTTGTCTCTCGCTAAGGGAGGTTCGCGATGAATCGCAAAACTCTCCTGATTGTCCTAACGATCGCCGTCGCAATGGTTGTGTCAGCTTGCGGTAGCACCTCGCCCAAGATTGCTATGACCACTCCACCTCCGGCGAGCCTGGAGATCAATAACAGCGCATCGATCGCCGCCACCACGACTCACGATAAAGGCGAAGGCGTGGACTGGAGTTGCTCTCCTTCTCCCTGCGGATCCTTTAACCCGGCGCATACCGCCAGCGGCGCAACCACGGTCTACACCGCTCCCTCAACCGCGGGCGCGGTCACGATCACGGCTGCTTCTACGAAGAAGTCCACTGTCACCGCCACAGCCAGCGTCACTATCAATCCGGTGGCTACTGCTTCCAGTTTGTCCGGACAGTACGCTTTCTTCGCGGCCGGTGCGGACGCCGCAGGCGATGCCTATAACGCAGTAGGCAGCGTGACTCTCGACGGCAATGGCAATGTCACCGCCGGTGAAGAAGATCTCAACAACACCGATGGTACGATCGTTTCCGATGACGCCGTAACCGGAACCTACACCGTCGGCGCCGATGGGCAAGGAACTATGACTCTGAACGCCACCACCGGCGGGAATCCTGATCTCAACGTCGGTGTCGGTGGCACGCAAACGCTCGCCTTCACTGTCGTTAACAACAACCACGCCCAGATCATTGAGTTCGACTCAGCCGCCACTTCGGGTGGTTCCCTCGACTTACAGAGCGGCGCCGCCATCACTGCCGGATTTGTCGGCAACTTCGCCGTGACCGGTTATGGTTTCATTGGCGGAAGCCAATGGGCCTTTGGTGGTGTCGTAACCTCAACCGGAGCAGCCGTGTCGGGAACTGCCGATCAGGATATCGCCGGCACCCCGGAAACCGGGTTCGCCACAGCCGGTGTGGTCTCCGCGGCAGATGCTAACGGCAGAGGCACCTTCAACCTCGGCGGTGTGAACTTCGTTTATTACATCGTCGGTGCAGAAGCCGTGCGCTTCATCGAAGTTGACGCCGGCGGCGTAACCACTGGCACGGCAATGGGCCAGGGCAGTGCACCCAGCTTTAGCGCAGCTTCGCTGAGCGGCGCGTATGTCATGGATGTGCCATGGCCGACCGGCGAAGGTCCCGATGGCCCGTTTGCTTTCGCGGGTCAATTCTCCGCCGATGGTGTCAGCGCCATCACCGGAGTTGTGGACTACAACCAGGCCGGTTTCGTTGATCCTGGACCCGGTCCGGATACCTTGGGTGCCAGCTATACTGTTGCGGCCACCGGTCCGGACGGCGGATTCGGTTACGGCAACATCGCCTCCGGCGTCGTGACCAACGATTCAGACTTCACCACTTGGGGAGTCTATCTCGTGGATCCGGCCATTAACATCATCGATCCCAACAACAGCAGCGGCGGCGGCGGCGCGTTGATCGTCGAACTCGACGCTTTCGCTCTCGGCGCGGGCTGGGTCATTCCCCAGACCGCAACTGCCGAAACCGTCGTCAACAACGGTGAAGACTTCGTTGCGATTAGCAGTACCAACGACTTCATCAACACGGTCGGGCAGGTTGCCCTCAGCTCGGCTGCTTCCGTGGGCAGCGAGTCTGTGAACGACCTGAACTTTTCTACCCCATCTCAGACCGAGACGTCCGGCGTGTCACTTTCCGGCGCGATCACGGCCGACACAACCAACGCAGGTCGCTACACTCTGGTCCTGACTCCAGGTAGTTCCGCGACACCCTTGAACCTGGTCGTTTACGTCGTTAGCGGCGGTCTCAGCATCGACGTGGAGGTCGATTCAAGCGTCGCTTTGACTCAGTTAGGTTCAGGAACAGCCCAAGGCCAGCAGTAACTCCATTTGCTAGGTTGTGTGGCACGGCCGGGAAACCGGCCGTGCCGCCACCTGGTCTTCCTCGATTCCCTCCCGCAGTGATTCCGTTTCCCAGCTCTAGCATTGATTGTGATAAGAATTTGCGGTCATGCAAAACGCTCCACCTGCCCTCCGCCAAACCACAGGCAACGAACCGGCATTCTGTTACCTGGCGCCGTTACCGCGAATCCGTTCAGGCGTGAGCGGTTCCCTAGTGCTCTTAACCCGAACGCCTGCGGCGGTGTCGTCCCGAACCCGTTCACGGGCGACGGACTCCCTCGCGCCGTCATCCCGAACCCCTTCAGGGGTGAGGGATCTGCATTTTCTTCGCTGTTGGTTTGAGCTGCTGGTTCTCTCCGCGTTCGTACCCGTCATGTGCGCCTGCAATCCGAGCACTCCGCTGGCCTCGCCCTCGTCGCCCCAGGCTCAAATCGATTCGCTAATCGCTCGCCATATTCACGACCACCGCATCCCAGGCCTGAGCCTCGCAGTGATTCGGATGGCCAACTCGTCAAGGCCCAAGGCTACGGCCTCGCTAACATCGAGCTAGGTGTCGCAGCAAATCCGGAAACAGTTTTTCAGCTAGGCTCCATCGGCAAGCAATTCACAGCCACCGCGATTCTGCTCTTGGCTGAGCAAAACAAACTCGCCCTCGACGACTCCATCACCAAATATTTCCCCGCCGCGCCGCGCTCGTGGCAGCAAATCACCATCCGCAATCTTCTAAATCACACTTCCGGCCTGGCTGATTACACCGACGACAAATTCATCCGCCCCGGCGGCCTGATCGATCTCCGAGCTGAGCTCACCGACGACGAGATCCTGCGCAGATTCGAACAGCTGCCCTTCGAATTCAAACCCGGCGAAAAATGGCAATACAGCAACACGGGCTACGCGATCCTCGGCTTCCTGATTCACAGGGTCAGCGGCGAGTCGTATGGTGATTTCCTATCAGCGCGCATCTTCAAACCCCTCGGGATGTCCGCCACGCGGGTGATTTCCGAATCCGACATCGTCCCGAATCGCGCCGCCGGCTATCAGCTGGTTAAAAACGAAATTAAAAATCAGGATTGGGTCGCGCCGCACTGGAACACCCTCGGTGACGGTGCGCTTTATTCCACCGCTCTGGACATGGCCAAATGGGACGCCGCTCTCACCGCCGGCACGGTGCTCAAGCCCGCCAGCTATGCGCAAATGCTCACACCCGCACCGCTGGCCGGCGGCAAAAATTATCCCTACGGATTCGCGTGGGACATCGGTGCAATCAACGGCCACCGCCTCTTCGAACACGGCGGCGCCTGGCAAGGTTTCACCGCTCACTATTCGCGGTTACCCGACGATCATTTGTCCGTGATCGTGCTCACGAATCTGGACGCAGACCATTTTGACCCCGATGAAATCGCCCACCAGGTCGCGGCCCTCTACGTCCCCGCGCTCACGCCCGCAAAGTAGCGCGGCCCGCAGCGGTTTCTTCGTAGGAGCGCCGCTTGTTTACTGTGAGGTGCGAGGGCGCGCCCGCGGCCTCGGACACGAACGAAGGTGCAACTCGCCGCACATCCACAGCGCGAAATTGCCCGACTCTGAATTTTCCCGATTGCGACAAATGGCAGGGCCCGCGCCGCCTCAAGCGTCATTGCAACGCCCTCCCGCCGGCGCGGGATTCTACGCACCAAGTCTGTTGCGGCGCCTCGCGCCCTAGCTCAGCGCCTTCTTCATCGTCTTCGTAGTCTTCTGCAATTGCCGCTTCAAAGCGTCAATCTGCTTCGAAATCGCGGCCAATTCCTTCTTTGCCACCGCTCCAGCCTTCACCACCTGGTGCGCCTTGCGGTCCGCCTGCCCCATCGCCGACCCGATCGCTGTCGCCACCTTCTTCAATCTGCTCTTCGCCATCGTCATCCTCCGTCAAATGCGCCGCCATCCTATACGCGCGCCTCGCTCGCCGTCAATATCGCAAACCCCTGACGCCGCGCCACTTCCAAGCCGTATGTGTGATTCGCAAGCCCCGGTCAGCGTGACGCGAAACTTTTCTCCCAGGCCTGAGCCTCGCAGTGATTCAGGATGGCCAACTCGTCAAGGCCCAAGGCTACGGCCTCGCTAACATCGAGCTAGGTGTCGCAGCAAATCCGGAAACAGTTTTTCAGCTAGGCTCCATCGGCAAGCAATTCACAGCCACCGCCATTCTGCTCTTGGCCGAGCAAAACAAACTCGCCCTCGATGACTCCATCACCAAATATTTCCCCGCCGCGCCGCGCTCATGGCAGCAAATCACCGTCCGCAATCTTCTAAATCACACTTCCGGCCTCGCCGATTACACCGACGACAAATACATCCGCCCCGGCGGCCTGATCGATCTTCGAGCTGAGCTCACCGACGACGAAATCCTGCGCAGATTCGAACAGCTGCCCTTCGAATTCAAACCCGGCGAAAAATGGCAATACAGCAACACGGGCTACGCCATCCTCGGCTTCCTGATTCACAAAGTCAGCGGCGAGTCGTATGGTGATTTCCTATCAGCGCGCATCTTCAAACCCCTCGGGATGTCCGCCACGCGGGTGATTTCCGAATCCGACATCATCCCGAATCGCGCCGCCGGCTACCAGCTGGTCAAAAATGAAATTAAAAATCAGGATTGGGTCGCGCCGCACTGGAACACCCTCGGTGACGGTGCGCTCTATTCCACCGCTCTGGACATGGCCAAATGGGACGCCGCTCTCACCGCCGGCACGGTGCTCAAACCCGCCAGCTATGCGCAAATGCTCACACCCGCGCCTCTAGCCAATGGCAAAAATTATCCCTACGGATTCGCGTGGGACATCGGTGCAATCAACGGCCACCGCCTCTTCGAACACGGCGGCGCATGGCAAGGATTCACCGCTCACTATTCGCGGTTACCCGATGATCATTTGTCCGTGATCTTGCTCACGAATCTGGACGCAGACCATTCTGACCCCGATGAAATCGCCCACCAGGTCGCGGCCCTCTACGTCCCCGCGCTCAAGCCCACAAAGTAGCGCGGCCCGCAGCGCGTTTTCTTGGTAGGAGCGCCGCTTGTTTACCGTGAGGTACGAAGGGCGCGCCCGCGGCCTCGAACGCGAACAAAGGCGCAACTCGCCGCAGATGCTCAGCGCCAAATTGCCCGACTCTGAATTTTCCCGATTGCGACAAAGGGCAGGGCCCGCGCCGCCTCAAGCGTCATTGCAACGCCCCCCGCCGGCGCGGGATTCTACGCACCAAATCTGCTGCGGCGCCTCGCGCCCTAGCTCAGCGCCTTCTTCATCGTCTTCGTAGTCTTCTGTAGTTGCCGCTTCAAAGCGTCAATCTGCTTCGAAATCGCGGCCAATTCCTTCTTCGCCACCGCTCCAGCCTTCACCACCTGGTGCGCCTTGCGGTCTGCCTGCCCCATCGCCGACCCGATCGCCGTGGCCACCTTCTTCAGTCTGCTCTTCGCCATCGTCACCCTCCGTCAAATGCGCCGCCATCCTATACGCGCGCCTCGCTCGCCGTCAATATCGCAAACCCCTGACGCCGCGCCACTTCCAAGCCGTATGTGTGATTCACAAGCCCCGGTCAGCGTGACGCGAAACTTTTCCCTATCTCAAGCCTCTAATTCTAAAGTACCGCCGACTCGTCCAGAGTTCGCGAAGGGCGTCTCGGCCGGCATCTTATGTCCGCAATCGTGCGCGGAGCTAAATATCGAATCGAGCGCCAATCCCAAGTAGCGCCGGCGTCTCTGCCGGCATCTTACGACCTAGAGTTTCGGCACGCACCGCAATCGTGCGCGGAGCGTATCGTCGAACCGAGCGAGCAGGATTGGCGGAAGGTCCGCACAAAGGAAACCATCATGATTCGCATATTCTCCGCAATAGCCGGTGCAGCAATTCTTCTAGTCGTTCTGATTTTCTTCTTCTCCTCGAATCACACGCTAGCCGGCACCTCCACGCTCCCAGCTCCCAAGCTGGACGATTCGCTAGCCTCCTCGCCCGCCCAGCAAACAATCGTCTTCTCCGGCGGCTGCTTCTGGGGCATCCAGGCCGTCTTCGAGCATGTGAAAGGCGTAACCAAAGCCACCGCCGGCTATGCAGGCGGCACCGCGCAAACCGCCGACTACGAAACCGTAAGCGGCGGCGAAACCGGCCACGCCGAATCCGTGCAGGTGACCTACGATCCTTCGAAATTAACTCTAGGCCAGCTCCTGCGCGTCTTTTTCCAGGTAGCCCACGATCCCACGGAGCTGAATCGCCAGGGCCCCGATTACGGCACTCAATACCGCTCCGCAATTTTTTACACCAGTGAAAATCAAAAGAAGATCGCGCAGGCCTACATCAATCAACTAGACGAAGCGAAGGTCTTCACGTCACCAATCGTCACGCAGCTAAACTCGAATAACGGTTTCTACGCGGCCGAAGACTACCACCAGGACTACGCGACCAAGCATCCCGACAACCCCTACATAATGTTCAACGACGCCCCAAAGGTCGAACATCTCCAGCAGCAATTCCCGGATCTCTACAAAACCCAATAATATCGCGCCGCGAATCTCGCGTAGCGCCGGCTGCCAGCCGGCGTTTTATCCACGGCCCTAGCTCTGCCGCCCCTTCTACCTCGTGACCAGTAAAACCGGAACGTAATCTCGATGGTCTGGTCTGCCCGCCGGGCCTCGTGTGCTGCGATGCCCTGGAGGCGGATCTGCGGGAAATTTGCGGGCGGCGCGCTTCTTCGTCCGCCCTCAGTCCAAACTATTAGCTTGATCATATTTTATCCACATGTTCCCATCGCAGTTCGTAGGGGCGGGCCTTTAGTCCCGCCCGCTTTTCGGCCCCGAGCGAGGCGTACAAACCAACGCGAGGTAAAAAATGCTCTCCACCGCAATCTCTCGACGCGCATTCTCGATAAACGTAGCCGCAACCATTCCCGCATTAACAATCTTCCCCGCTCACTCGCTCTTCGCCGCAAATCCCGGCTCCGACGAAATCACCCACACCTGCGAAGCCATCCACCAGGAAGTAATCTTCAAATTCTCCGCGCAAGCGAATCTACGAAGCCCTAACCGACGCCAAGCAATTCGACAAAGTCGCGCAACTCAGCGAAGCCATGAAAGGCGGCATGGCCCCCAACGCCAAGCCCACAGAAATCAGCCGTGAACCCGGCGGCGCCTTCTCGCTCTTCGGTGGCTACGTAACCGGACGCCACATCGAATTAATCCCCAACGAGCGCATAGTCCAAGCCTGGCGCCCCGGCAGTTGGAAGCCCGGCATTTTCTCCATCGTAAAATTTGAGCTGATCGAGCAGGACAGCAACACCAAACTAATCTTTGATCACACCGGCTTCCCCGATGGCACAGCCCAGCATCTAGCCGAAGGCTGGCACGGGAATTATTGGCAACCCCTAGAAAAGTATTTGTCTTCGTAGCGGCAGGCTTCAGTCGGCAGTTTTTAGTTGTGCGATCGGCCAGCGCTACTTCTCCCTCCGCGCCATCGCCAAAACCGGCAATGCCAAAATCTGCGCCACCACCGAAAACACCACCAACCCCACAATCGACCTCGAGTACAGCAATCCCATAATCGCGCTGCCAACAAACCACGCCACGCCGAACCCGGTGTCGAAAATTCCGAATGCCGTGCTCCTCTTCCCCGCCGGAATCGCTCCTGCCAGCACCGCTTTCAAACACGAATCCTGCGCCCCCAATCCCATCCCCCAAAGCACCATGCCCAGCAATTCCAGGCGCTCGCCGTGCAAAAAAATCAGCGGCGCAAAAAAAGCCGATAGCCCAAAAGCCACAAGCACCACAGGCAATCCCAACCGGTCGAGCAATTTCCCCAAGATCAGCGCCGCCAGCGCTCCCGTCGCCATGGCCACCGCATAAAAAACGGGAATCAACCCCTCCGGCACAGTGCCCGTGTGCTGGAAATGAAATCCGATCAACGCGAAATCCGCAAACCCCGCCGCGATCAGCGCCCCGGCGACGAGATACAGCCAATACGCCCTCGTGAATCCGCTTCCAGCCGGCCGCTGCGTCGCTCCCGCCTCGAATTCCTCCGGCCGCCGCTGCAACAAAAACGCGACGACCAGCACGCCCAGGCAGCACAACGCCGAAACCAGCAACACCGCAAACGCGTGCTGATATCCGCCGCGCCGGTACAAAACAAACGCCACAATCAAAGGCCCCAGCGTCGCGCCCGCCTGATCCAGCGCTTCATTCAATCCGAAAACCCAGCCATGCCCGATCACATGCCCTGCATGCGAGAGCATCGATTCCACCGACGGCCGGCGTATCGCGCGCCCGGTGCGCTCCGCCACCAGCAGCGCCGCCGCCAAAGGCCAATTCCCCGCCAAAGCCAGCGCCGGCACCGCCAACATATTCACCGCGTATCCGACAAACGCGAAAAGCCAATATTTGTGCGTACGATCCGCGAGATATCCGGTAACCGATCGCAGGCCGAACCCGGCAAATTCGCCGGCGCCGGCCACAAAGCCGACCGCAGTCGCGCTCGCCCCGAGATAACCGAGAAACGGCCCGAGAATGCTGCGCGCGCCCTCATAAGTCATGTCCGCAAAAAAATTCACGATTCCGAAGATGAACACAAATCGGAAAGCGAGCTTCGCGATATTCGCGCTTCTGTCGCTACTCATAGTCGATGACACGCCCGGATTGTAGCTCACCTCTCCCGAGGTGAGGTCGTGGCTTCCGCTCTTTATCCGACCAGCGATTTTGCCCTCCGCGTTGCGTCTGTCTTTGCTGCTCCTTTGCATCCGAACTCCTCGTAGGGGAGTGGCTTGCTCCTCCCGCAAACGCACATCTCGCGAAACGCGCGCCACGTTTTCCACATTTCCGAGATTTCCACATCAAAAATCTTCTTTCGTGGGATTGACTCTTTTCGGCAGCGGATTTAAAACATGCGCGTTAAGGCGATCCAATCAACCGAGTCTTGAAGAGCAAGGCAAGCGCAAGCTTGACGAGCGAAGCGGGAAGCGGAGGAACGGAAAGCTGCGACAAAGTTCGGAATGGTACGGCAGCACGGCGAGGCCCGAGGTTTGATCAAGTGGCGGGCCAAGCGCGCTCCCCGTTAGGTTAACGCCTGACGAGGCAGCGCGCAGGCCAACCACGAGCTAGCCGAATGGACTTGGCGTGGCCAGCTTCTCCCGGTACCGAGGAAAAGCTAGGCGGCTGATTCGTTTCGCGACTGAGGAGAAGGGGCGAGCAATCGCCCCTTTTCTTTTTCCGCCTCTTTGAAATCTGAAATTTCAAATTTGAAATCTCCGTCGCCTCTGGAAACCAACCTTCGCGATTCGCTTCTTGACCCCCCAATTGACTTGCCCCCATCCCTGCCCTAACATCCGCGCCTAACGCATGCCCAACGAAATCATCTCCCACTACCGCATTGCCGAAAAACTCGGCGGCGGTGGCATGGGCGTAGTTTACAAAGCCGAAGACACTCGCCTGCATCGCCCAGTAGCCTTGAAATTCCTGCCACCAGAGCTAGCCCAGGACCCCGCCGCCCTCCAGCGCTTCCGCCGCGAAGCCGAAGCCGCCTCCGCCCTCAATCACCCCAACATCTGCACCATCTACGACATCGGCGAAGAAAATGGCCGCGCCTTCATCGCCATGGAATTCCTGGATGGCGAAACGCTGAAGCAGCGCATCAGCGGCAAGCCGTTAAAGCTCGCCACCCTCTTCGATCTAGGCATCCAGATCGCCGACGCCCTAGACGCCGCCCATTCCCACGGCATCATGCACCGCGACATCAAGCCCGCCAACATCTTCGTCACTCGCCGCAATCAAGTAAAAGTCCTCGATTTCGGCCTGGCCAAGCTAGCGCCAACAAAAGATCAAGCCGCAGCTGCCACGATTACGCAACCCACAGCCTCAGCCGAGCTGCTGCTGACCAGCCCCGGCGCCACAGTAGGCACCATCGCCTACATGTCCCCCGAGCAAGCCCTCGGCGAAGATCTCGACGCCCGCACCGACGTCTTTTCCTTCGGCGCCGTTCTCTACGAAATGGCCACCGGCCAGCAAGCCTTCCCCGGTCAAACCTCCGCCGCCATTTTCGATTCCATCCTGCACAAAGTCGCGCCGCCACCCAGCCGCTCCAACCCCGATCTCCCCCTGGAAGTCGATCGCATCGTGGCCAAGTCGCTCGACAAGGATCGCGAACTCCGCTACCAAACCGCCGCCGAAATTCGCGCCGACCTGAAGCGTTTAAAGCGCGAAACGGAATCCGTAAGCACCGCACACGCAACTGCAGCTCCTTCCGCCGTTTCTCTCCCCGCAGCGGCGGGGCTTGTTTACCCCGAGGCTCGAGGGGCTTCGCCCGCCAGCGTAAGCTCGCTCTCCAAGCGAGCCATCACAGTAGCCGCCGTTGCCGCAATCGCCTGCCTCGCCGCCGGCTACTTCTGGGGCCATCATTCCTCCGCTCCGGCCGCGGTCACCTACGACCGCCTCACTTTCCAGCTCGGCCGCATGCTCTCCGCGCGTTTCGCTCCCGACGGCAAATCCATCGTCTATTACGCAAGGTGGGGCAGCGACCCGGCCCGGATCTTCACAACCACCCTCGATACCCATGCCACCCAAATTCTGAATCTTCCGCAATCGCAACTCCTCGCCGTTTCCTCCACCGGCGAGATGGCCATCCTGGTCAACTCCACGTACCGCGGCTGGACTTTCGAACGCGGCACTCTCGCCCGCGTTCCACCGGGCGGCGCTCCGCGCGAAATTCTTCCGGATGTCGAGCAAGCCGATTGGTCTCCCGACGGCTCGCAATTGGCGGTCGTCCACGCCGTAAACGGTGAGGAGCGCCTGGAATATCCGATCGGCAAAGTCCTCTATTCCACCGCTGGCTGGATCAGCCATCCGCGCGTCTCACCCGACGGAAAACTGGTGGCCTTCCTCGATCATCCCGAGTATCCGGACGATCGCGGCAGCGTCTCCATCGTGGACGCCGAAGGCCATAAGCGAGATCTCGCCACCGGATACGCCTCGATTCAAGGGCTGGCCTGGCGCTCTTCATCCGAAATTTGGTACACCGCTGCGCTCAGCAGCAACACCCGCCGCCTTCGCGCTGTCACTCTATCCGGCAAAACGCGCGAACTGTCGCAAGTCCCTGCATCACTAATGCTCTGGGACATTTCTCCCGCGGGACGCGTGCTGCTTTCGAGTGAAGATTCGCGCTTCGCCATCATTGGGCAGGCCCCTGGCTGGTCCGCTCCCCGCGACCTCTCCTGGATGGATTGGTCCCTGAGCCAGGATCTTTCCAACGACGGCTCCGAAATGCTCTTCGATGAAGAGGGCGCCGGCGTCAATTCCAGTTACGAAGTCTGTTTGCGCCGCATGGATGGCTCGCCCACCGTCGAACTTGGGAGTGGCTCCGCGATGGGGATTTCCCCCGATGGCAAATGGGCTCTGGCGAAACTTTTCTCAGCGCAGGGCTCCTTCGCCCCGCAGCAGCTCGTGCTGATTCCGACCGGTGTCGGAGTGCCTCACCCGCTTCCCAACCCAGGCATCGAATATTTTCAATATGCCGCGCAAGGATTTTTTTCCGACGGCAAGCGAATTCTCTTCGTCGGCAATGAGCACGGGCACAAACCCCGCGCCTACGTCCAGGACATCGAGACGGGCAAAGCGGAGGCGGTCACGCCCGAAGGTCTCGGCTACCCGACCACCGAACACATCGTTTCGCCGGATGGCGTTTCCATCCTTGTGCTCGATAAAGACCAGAAGCTGGCGCTCTATTCCCTGCAGTCGCACACCTCTCGCACGCTCGCAGGCTCTCAGCCGGATGACGACGTCGTCAATTGGACCCCCGACGGCCGCGCCATCTACCTCCATCACGCGCCGGATATTCCCATCCGCATTTACCGCCTCGATCTGGCCAGCGGCAAACGCGAAGTCTTCCGCGATCTCCCTACTCCCGACCTCGCCGGCGTCGAACTCTCCGGTGAAGTCTCCCTCACCCCCGACGGCCGCACCTGGGCCCTAAGTTACGGCCGCACCCTCTCCCAGCTCTACGTAGCCGACGGCATGCGCTAGCCCCCGTAGCGCCGGCTGCCAGCCGGCGTTTTTCCCGTCCCCGCCTCGCAGAAAATTCGCTCTGCGCCCCTGTCATCCAGGTCGGATTACTGGGCTCGTCCAGTAAGTCCAATCCTCGACCTGTGCTTTCCTAACCATGTCGACCGTTACACGATTCCAGTGCGCCTCAATGTGAGCGATCGCGCGCCACCCTATTAGTCGTCGAGCTTTAACGTAACGCTCGCGTTCTCCACGACTTTGACCCACCGAGGGTCAACTGCGGCCCCAGCCGCGTATTCATCGCGCCAGTTCCACCACTTATAAGGTGGAGTCTGCGGGTAACCCTCCGGCGAATCCTCCCACTGCTCCTGGCGGCCGAGCGCCGTCATATCAAGATAGCTCCAGGTACTCCCCATCGCCTCGTCGCCGCGACTGTTGATGAAGTAGGTGCGAAACACGCGCTCGCCGTCGCGAAAGAACGCATTGTGGCCGTGCCACTCGTCCACACCGAAGTCCTTGTCGAAGCTGTCCGTGATGGTGTACCACGGCATCGTCCAGCCCATCCGCGCCTTCAAGCGCGCGATGTCCGCTTGCGGCGCGCGCGAAGCGTACGCCAGGGTAGTGTCTCGCGCGTTCAGATGCGACAAGTGGGAGACCTGGTCGGCGCCCAAAGAGCAGCCCCGACACGCATGCTCGGGCCAGCCAAAAACCCCAGGCTCAAAGAAAGCGCGATAGAGAATCAACTGACGGCGGCCCTCGAACAAATCGAGCAGGCTTACCTTGCCCTTGGGTCCGTCGAACTCGTACTTTTTCTCCACGGCCACCCACGGCATGCGCCGGCGTTCGGCGGCCAGCGCGTCACGTGAACGCGTCAAGGCCTTCTCCTTCGCGAGCAGTTGCTGCCGCGCAGCCTCCCATTCCTGCGCCGAGACGATCGCTGGTGTTTTCATTGCCGGACGCTCCTTCCCGCGCTCCTTGTCGTTCTCTTTGCTCGTTGCCATTTTATTTCTCCTTAATTTTCTGAATTAGACCGAGACCACTCGCCCCGAAAAATCTTCTGAATTTGCCGACGCACACCGCCAAAATTCCTCCCATGGATCCCGCTCCCGCAGCCATCACTGCCGCGCCTTCAAAGCATGCAGGGCACATATTCCCTCCTCGGTGTTGTAGGGGACGGTGCTTTTTACACTGAGGCCCCTGGCCGGGGCAGAAGTGCAGATCCTCCCGCATTTCGCGGCGTCAATTTCCGTCGCCGCGAGCCCATGAGCGTCTTCTTCGTCCGGATCAACCCTTCCCGCCTTTCGCCTGCGCCCGCTGCCGCATAAGCTCATGCAAATGTGCCCACCCACTCTTCACGTTCCTGTATTCCTCCAGCACCAACCCAAACGACTGGTGCCGGAATGTAATGATGGTTACGCCGCTCTCTTCCCTCAGCCGGTACTGAAGATTCGTCATCACCGGATTGGACATAAACAGCGGCCCGCAAATCTCCAGCAGCGTCGGTTTCTTGATCGCCTGCACCACTCCCCAATAATGGCCGTTGTTGTTTCCCAGATCGCGATACCATCGGCCTCCGGGCCAGGCTTCCAGCTTCATCGGCATCGGCTTGTTAGGTTGAGTCTCGTTGTACGGTCCCAGCTGATCCAGCAACGAAGCAAACGTAACCTCCATCGACGCCCGCACCGCGATCTCCTCCGCAATTTGAATCGTAGTCGCTTCCAGCGATAGTGCCGGTGAACTCATAATTCCCTCCTAGTTTGAATTTCCACAAAGCTCTGTTGAATTCCTCGGCCGCAGTCGGTTTTCTCCCCGTAGGGGCGCCGGCTTGCTGCGCCCGCCCGCGTAACGCCTGCGAAAACGTGGGCCATTCGCCTCCGCGTAAGCGGACTCGACACTCCCCGCGTCCCGTCGGCCTCACAAATTGGCACGATAGCGGCATTTGAATCATCAACCTCGTAAATGCGCACCGTGCCAACAAACCATCCACAAGCCGATTGTCCCTATGCATCGCTGCCCTCAGCCCTTTCCTTGATTCGCAGCAACTGGTGTTTCCACATCCGCTCAAACTTACTCGTCCATTCGTGCAACGGCCGAATCGCCACAGCATTCACTTTGTAAAGCATCTGCCGGCCCTCCTTCCGCGCCTCCACCAGGCCCACATCCTTCAAAACTTTCAGGTGCTTCGAAACCGACGGCTGCTCCATCCCCATGGCGTCCACAATCTCGCCGACGGACCTCTCCCCCATCGCCAGATAGTTCAGGATGTCCCGCCGCCGCGGTTCCGCCACCGCGTTGAACGCGTCCGAGGTTGTCGCCGCTCTTGCCATATATTTAACATATTCCCATATGGGAATACATGTCAAGCTTTCTTGTGCCGAGAACATCTCCAATAACGCTTCTTTCCCCCGCGCCGGCCGGCTGTCAACGGGTTGACAAACGCTCTCGAGGCGTGGCAAGTGCAAGTGCTAAGGAGGCTCTATGAGACGCACTTCTCTAGTCATCCTTGTGTTTCTCGCCGGCATCGTCATCGGCTATTTCGCCCGGAGCGCTGCGAGCATGCTTCAACGAAGGACGCAGGCCACAGACTTGGCGGCCATCGAAAAAGCGCACCAACTGGACATCGAGGCCACACTGACGCAAGACCCAAAGCGGTTGATAGACCTCTGGGCGGAGGATGCGGTGGCCTTCTATCCGGGAAGCCCGCCTGCGGTCGGCAAGCAAGCCATTGGGGCTGAGAATGAGAAATTCCACGCCCAGTTCCCGGGCCTCAAGGTGTTGAGCTACACGTCCAAATACAAAAACCTTCAAGTCGAGGACGGCTTGGCATGCGAGTGGTTCGATAAAGAAGCCCAATATAAGCTGTCTCCAGAAGCTCCGCCCACCAGTTGGCACACTCGCGGCCTGCAGGTGCTGCAGCGGCAGAGCGACGGCTCGTGGAAAGGGGTGATGGTCTGGCCCATAAGTTGAATCTAGCTCCCCGTTGGCATAAGATTCGCGCCAATGCCCGATTCCTCTCCACTCTCCGGGCGAACGATTTCCCACTATCGCGTTCTAGAAAAACTTGGTGGCGGCGGCATGGGTGTGGTCTACAAAGCCGAAGACACCACACTCCACCGCCTGGTCGCCTTGAAATTCCTTCCCGATGAGCTTGCCAAGGATCACCAGTCGCTAGAACGATTCCGCCGCGAGGCCCAGGCGGCTTCGGCCCTGGACCATCCCAACATCTGCACGATTTACGAAATCGGCGAAGAAAAATCCCAGCCCTTTCTGGTCATGCAATTTCTGGACGGCCAAACGCTGAAGCACCGCATTTCCGGCAAGCCGCTGCCGCTCGAGCAAGTGCTGGAGTTGGGGATTGAGATTGCCGACGCATTGGATGCCACACACACCAAGGGCATCGTCCACCGCGACATCAAGCCTGCCAATATTTTTGTCACCGAGCGCGGCCACGCCAAAATTTTAGATTTTGGCCTGGCAAAGCTGTCGCCGGCAGTCGCTGCCGTGAATCTTTCGGCGGCGCCTACAGCCAGCGAGCTGGAACAGCTCACTAGCCTGGGCGCGGCGATAGGCACCATCACGTACATGTCGCCGGAGCAGGTGCGTGGCGAAGACTTGGATGCCCGCACGGATTTGTTCTCCTTCGGTGCGGTGCTCTACGAGATGGTCACAGGGGCCCTGCCCTTCCGCGGCGAGACCTCCGGCGTTATTGCGGAAGCGATTCTGAATCGCAGTCCCGTCGCACCGGTGCGCCTGAATCCCGATATTCCCCATAAGCTAGAAGAAACCATCAATAAGTCGCTGGAAAAGGACCGCAAGCTCCGTTACCAGAGCGCCGCTGAAATTCGCACGGATTTGCAGCGCCTGAAGCGCGAATCCAATTCAACCCGCTCTGTCGCCGCGACAGCGCAGGCCGAGTCGAAGCCCGTCAGGAAATCTTCCCGGTTTCAGTGGGCCGCGATCACTAGCGCAACAATACTCGTAATCGCCCTGGCTGCAGCCGGCTGGTTATTTTTCTCCCGCAAGACCCACGCCTTGACCGACAAGGACACCATCGTCCTCGCGGATTTCACGAACACGACCGGCGACCCAGTGTTTGATGGAACCCTGCGGCAAGGACTTTCCGTGCAACTTGAGCAATCACCCTTCCTGAGCATTATACCTGACCAGCAAATCCAGCAGACTTTGCAGATGATGGACCAACGGCCGGATGCCAAGCTTTCGCCGGAAATCGCGCGGGAACTCTGCCAGCGCACCGCCAGCGCCGCCGTTCTCGACGGTTCGATAGCGCAGTTTGGAACGCAGTACCTTCTGACCCTCAAGGCCGTCAACTGCGTGAGCGGGGAATCGCTGGCGAGCACGGAGGCGCAAGCGAGTGACAAGAGCCATGTGCTCGATGCACTGGGAAAGACCGCTTCGGATATCCGCAATAAACTGGGTGAGTCGCTCAGCACGGTTCAGAAATTCGATATTCCTCTGGAGCAGGCCACCACACCCTCATTGGAAGCCCTTCAGGCCTACAGCCTCGGACGGAAAGCCTCGGCGGGTGCCGAATGGTCGGCCGCTGTTCCGTTCTTCCAACAAGCCATCCACCTCGACCCGAATTTCGCCATGGCTTATGCCAGACTCGGAACGGTCTATTGGAATCTCGGCGAGGTTACCTTGGGCGCTGAGAACACGCGCAAGGCCTTCGAGCTGCGTGAACACGTAAGCGAAGAGGAAAAGCTTTACATCGAATCTCACTACTATCAGCACGTCACCGGCAATCAGGAAAATGCACGCCGGAGCTATGAGCTCTGGGCAGAAACGTATCCGCGAGATTGGCAGCCGTTACCTCCGTTGTACGTCGTTTACGCGGTGCTCGGGCAATATGACAAATCCCTGGGAGCAGCCCGTGAGGCTTTCCGGCTCAACCCGGGGAGCGGCATGAATTCTGCCAACGTCGGTAGCTCCTATTTGGATATGAATCGCCTGCAGGAGGCCCGCGCCGCAGCTGAAGTAACCCAGGCTGAGAAGCTCGATCCCCCTAGCCTGCACGGCCTTCTGTATTTTCTTGCCTTCCTGGGGAATGATGAAGCGGCGATGGCGAAGCAGGTGGCCTGGGCCGCGGGCAAGCCGGGAGTGGAGGACGAGTTGCTGGCCAACGAAGCCGACACGGCCGCTTTCCATGGAAGGCTAGAAGAGGCCCGCGAGTTTTCACGTCGCGCGATGGCTTCGGCCAAGCGAGCGGAAGAGAAGGAGGTAGCAGCGAACTACGAATCCATCTCGGCCCTGCGGGAAGCTCTCTTCGGCAATGCCGTAGAAGCCCGGCAGCGGTCCGCGGCGGCGCTCGCGCTTTCGACGGGCAGGGATGTGCAGTATGTGGCGGCGCTCGCTCTCGCCTTCGCGGGCGATGCTTCACGCGCTCAGGCGCTAGCCGATGATTTGGACAAACGCTTTCCGGAAGATACTGCCGTCCAATTCAACTACTTGCCAGTGATTCACGCTCAACTCGCGCTGAGCCACAACGATTCTTCGCAGGCCTTCGATGCTCTTCAGGTGGCCGCGCCTTATGAACTAGGTTCGGCGGGCGGGTTGTACCCCGTTTACGTGCACGGCGAAGCCTGCTTGCTAGCCCATCAAGGCAGCGCAGCCACTACCGAGTTTCAGACGATCCTCGACCATAGCGGGATTGTGCTCAATGAACCGATCGGGGCGTTGGCGCATCTCCAGATCGGCAGGGCCTATGCCATGCGGGGCGACACCCGCAAAGCCAAGGCAGCCTATCAGGATTTCCTCACGCTCTGGAAAGCCGCCGACCCTGACGTCCCCATCCTGAAAGAAGCCAAGTCCGAGTACGCGAAGCTGTAGTAGTTCCGAGGCCGCCCGAGACACAAGGCCCGTAGCGCCGGCTCGTCCTGACAGCGGAAGGGCTGCCAGCCCGTTTATCCTGAGTCCCGGCGAAGGCCGTTTCCCCCGTCCCCGCCCCGCAGAAAATTCACGCTGCGCCTCTCCTTTTCCATGTCCGCACTGGCCTCAAGTTTTCACCGCGTGAGATTGGTGCAAGGCCAAGATTCCGTTTTGTGATGGGCGCCTGGCCCATAAGTTGAAACTAGCTTCCCGTTGACATAAGATTCGCGCCAATGCCCGATTCCTCTCCACTCTCCGGGCGAACGATTTCCCACTATCGCGTTCTAGAAAAACTTGGTGGCGGCGGCATGGGTGTGGTCTACAAAGCCGAAGACACCAAACTTCACCGCCTGGTCGCCTTGAAATTCCTTCCCGATGAACTTGCCAAGGATCACCAGTCGCTAGAACGATTCCGCCGCGAGGCCCAGGCGGCTTCGGCCCTGGACCATCCCAACATCTGCACGATTTACGAAATCGGCGAAGAAAAATCCCAGCCCTTTCTGGTCATGCAATTTCTGGACGGCCAAACGCTGAAGCACCGCATTTCCGGCAAGCCGCTGCCGCTCGAGCAAGTGCTGGAGTTGGGGATTGAGATTGCCGACGCATTGGATGCCACACACACCAAGGGCATCGTCCACCGCGACATCAAGCCTGCCAATATTTTTGTCACCGAGCGCGGCCACGCCAAAATTTTGGATTTTGGCCTGGCAAAGCTGTCGCCGGCAGTCGCTGCCGTGAATCTTTCGGCGGCGCCTACAGCCAGCGAGCTGGAACAGCTCACTAGCCTGGGCGCGGCGATAGGCACCATTACGTACATGTCGCCGGAGCAGGTGCGTGGCGAAGACTTGGATGCCCGCACGGATTTGTTCTCCTTCGGTGCGGTGCTCTACGAGATGGTCACAGGGGCCCTGCCCTTCCGCGGCGAGACCTCCGGCGTTATTGCGGAAGCGATTCTGAATCGCAGTCCCGTCGAACCGGTGCGCCTGAATCCCGATGTTCCCCATAAGCTCGAAGAAATCGTCAACAAGGCGCTGGAAAAGGACCGCAAGTTGCGCTACCAGAGCGCCGCCGATATTCGAAGTGACATGCAGCGGCTGAAGCGCGACACGGAATCTGCGCGGCCGCCAGCAATTTCGGCCGCCGTGGCTGGCATGGGACCGCAGCGAAGAATCCCATGGAAGGTAGTGGTCCCTGCTACTGTCGCGGTTTTGGTGCTTGCTGCGGGTGGCTATTTCTATTTTCACCGCACGCCGAAACTCACCGACAGGGACACGATTGTCCTCGCTGATTTCACCAACACCACAGGCGACCCAGTGTTTGACGGCACGCTGCGACAGGGTCTTGCCGTGCAGCTCGAGCAATCGCCCTTTCTAAAAATCATGGACGACGAGCAGGTACAACAAGACCTGCGCTTGATGAGCCTTGCGCCGACGAGCCATATCACAAACCAGATCGCACATGATATCTGCGTGCGGGATGGAGCCGCGGCCACGATCGACGGCTCCATCGAGAGCCTGGGTAAGAACTACGTCATCACGCTCCAGGCAATCACGTGCCAGCGTGGCGCGACGCTGGCTCGGGAACAGATTCAAGCGGGCGACAAAGAGCACGTGTTGAATGCGTTGGGAACCGCCGCCGCAGCGATGAGGTCCAAGCTGGGAGAGTCGTTCAACTCCATCCAGAAGCTGAATCGCCCGCTCGAGCAAGCCACCACGCCATCGCTGGAAGCACTCCAGAACTACACCGCGGGTTTTTCTGAGATGAACCAGGGCCGATTTCTAGAGGCTGTCCCGTTGTTTGAGCGCGCCGTTGCACTCGATCCAAATTTCGCGATGGCTTACTTCATGCTCGGCGTCGCATTCGACAATGCCGGGGACTTCGAGCGCAGCCGGGAATACACAAAAAAAGCTTTCGGTTTGATCGACCAAGTTTCCGAGTTTGAGCGGGACCTCATTACGGCCAACTATTATTCATATGATGGCCAGTCTGACAAAGCGATTGACGCATATCGATTGGGTATCCAGGACTATCCTCGCTTTTGGGCATTCCATAACGACTTGAGTGTCGAATACATAGACCAGGGGCAATTCGAAGAGGGGCTCAAGGAGGGCCAGGAAGCAAATGCGCTGGAGGCAAACGTTGAACCTCCGTACCGCCGCCTACTCGACGCCTACATCTGCCTGGATCGGCTCGCCGAGGCAAAGCAATTAGCGGAGAAACTGCGCGCGCAAGGACTCGGCGGCGCGAGGATCCACCAGCGCTTCCTCGAAATGGCTTACGTCGAGGGTGATGCTGCGGCCGCTGCGCGGGAGATTCAATGGTTCGCCGGCAAGCCGGCGGAGTACCTCAGCTTTGGCTTGCAGGCGGCCAATCTGAATGTTCTTGGCCAGCGTCGCGAGTCCAGCAAACTGTACCGGCGAGCCGCGGAGACAGCTCTGCTTCATAGGCTGCGGAACGCCGGCGCCGAATTTGAGGAGGCCGATGCGCTTGCCGAAGCGCTGTCGGGTAACTGCCAGACCGCGCGGCGACTGGGGCGTTCCGCTCTGGCACTGGCCATGTGCGGCGATGCGGCCCAAGCGGAGAAGCTCGCCGCGGAGACTTCGAAGCTATTTCCGAACGGAACCGTCTGGAATGCGGTGCAGCTACCTGCAATTCGCGCCGCGATCGCGCTCAAGCGCGAGCAGCCCGCCAGAGCCGTGGAACTGCTAGCAGCCGCCTCGCCCTACGAGCGTGCTTACCCCGAGGCGCTGTACCTTCGCGGCTTGGCATACCTGGATCTGCGTAAAGGCGCTGAGGCAGTGGCTGAGTTCGAAAAGATACTGTATCACAAGGGCGCCAATTGGGGCAGTACTTGGCAACACCCCTACTGGGGACAGTTCTACGCGCTTTCTTACCTGGGGCTGGCGCGCAGCTCCGCGCTCGCTGGCGACCCTGCGAAAACCGGAAAGGCCTACGGGGACTTTCTCACGCTCTGGAAGGACGCCGACCCCGACATACCCATCCTGCAACAAGCCAAGTCTGAGTACGCGAAGCTGCAGTAGTTTCGAGGCCGCCCGAGACACAAGGCCCGTAGCGCCGGCTGCCAGCCGGCGTTTTTCCCGTCCCAGCCCCGCAGAAAATTCGCTCTGCGCCTCTCACTTTCAATGTCCGGGCTTCACCTCAAGCGCCCAACTCCCAGCCCGATGTTCATGTCAGTACACAATCAGTTGGTACCGACCACTAATAAGGGCACCCGGCCCCAGGCCCGCTACAACCAGGACACCAGTACCCCGAAGTAATCTTGACAGCCGCGGTGGCAAATTAGACGATCGATAGTTATGAGTAGAGTAATAGGTGGTTTTCTAAAAGCGACCCTGTGCTTCGGCGCGCTGCTGCTGGCGGGTGGAACGGCGTTCGGCGCAGGCCCGCAGACCTACCAGATCACGCCTGACAAAACGATGATGGCAATCGGAGAGTCCCGCTCGTTCCGCATGGTCGCCGAAAATGGCCCGGCGGCGCAGGAACAGCAGCAGCAAGACCAGAAGCCTCCCGCGGATAAGACCCCTGCGGACGGTGCGCCGCAGCCGTCCACGACCGCATCGACCGGCAAGCCGGCCAGCAAACCGAGGCATGTCATCACCGACGATGACATCAAGCCCTCGGCCGACAGCGGCTTCGGCGGGCTGTTTTACACCAGCGCCGGCAGGATCAACGACTGTGACGCGAACTGCTTCGATCGAGTACACGCAATGGCGATGGTTAACTCCCAGGCAAATCCGATCTGGCGAGAAGAGGTGCTGCGGCAGCTCGACGTGGTGCGCTCGGACGGCGAGTGGCAGGCCTATCTGCACGATATGTTCAGAGCGCACAATAAAGTTTGCCAGTTGACCTTCGACAAGCAGGATGAGTTGAGGCGCTCGGGCGGTTCGCTTCGCGATCTCGGGCCCCAGCAGATTGCAATCACCGAAAAGTATGACGAGCGGACCAAGGCGGCGCAGGACGAGCTGTCCGCGCAGGTGGCGCGGCAGCAGCCGATCCAAAGGAAGTTCGCAGAGAAGCCGTATGCCAACGCGTTTGCCACCATCCAGGGAACGCGCATGGCGGGCGGGTTCTGCACGAACTCTGGAGCAGATCCTGGTCCTGAGCGCCGAGCAAGTGGCCGGCCCACGCACGCCAGGCAAGATCAGCGGCGATATCCGCTATCACGGATCGCAGTCCGGCCGGGTGCAACTGACGGATCGCAAGTTGCAAGTGCAGCGACCCCGTCTCCGGCACAAAACGGAAGGCGAAGTGAAAGTCCCGGCGTATGAACGGCTGCGCCACGATCGGGGCCTCGGCCAGCACCTGCTGGGCGCGCTGCTGCGAGGTATCTCGACGCGGGAATACCAGGAAGTCTTGCCGCAAATGGCGGCGACGGTCGGAGTATCGCGCAGCGCGATCAGCCGCAAGGCCATCGACGCTAGCGTCGAACAACTCCAAGAACTGCAGGAGCGGCGCTGGGAGAATGTCGAGATTCTGGTGATCTACATCGATGGCCAGCGTTTCGCCGAGCATCACATCCTCAGCGCGGTGGGCGTAGATCGAGAAGGCAAGAAGCACATTCTGGGGATCGAGCCTGGAGCGACGGAGAACGCCGCGTCGGTCAAGCGCTTACTGACTCACCTGCGGGATCACGGTCTTGCCGACCGACCGCAAGTACCTGTTCGTCATCGATGGGGCCAAAGCGCTGCGTGCGGCGATCGAGGAGGTGTTCGGAGCCGCACAGCCGGTGCAGCGCTGCCGCAATCACAAAATCCGCAACGTGCTCAACGAACTGCCCAAAGAGCAGCACGGTCAAACACGCAATCTGATGCGGGCGGCCTGGAAGGTGAAGACCGCCGAGGAAGGAGAGAAACGACTGGAGCAGTTGGCGCGGTTCCTGGAGCGCGAGTATGAATCGGCTGCGCGCAGCCTGCGGGAGGGCATGCAGGAGATGTTCACCTTGCAGCGCTTGCAGATTCCCGAATCCCTGCACAAATGTTTGGCGACGACCAACGTCATCGAGAGTCCACAGAGCGGGGTGGAGCGCCGCACCCACAACGTTACGCGCTGGCGTGATGCCGACATGGTACGAGCGTTGGGTGGCTTCCCCCGCCCCGCAGAAAATTCTAATCGGGACACACCGAGGGGTCTCCCAACCGCGTTTCGAGACGACATAAGGATTCGGGTGGCACCACAACAGCGAAGAATCAACAATGAAGCCCGAGCACCGATTCACCGGCGCGCCTACTCTTCCAACCTCAAACCTCCGACCACTAATCTCCAGAAAGGCGAAGAAAAAGCTAATCGGGACACCGTACGATTAAAAATCCGCGCAACTTATTGCAAACAAAGGATCGCGTACCAATCTAATCGGGACACAATAGGGGGTTTCAAGCCGCGTTTGGGCCTCATTTTCAGGCTGTTGCGCCTGTCCGCAGGTACAGTTACCCTCTCTGCACAACCCGCGCCGCTGACCTTGCCGCTTCCGGAAGCCCGCGCACAGAATGGTTGCAGCCAGAGGGGCCCAGGCGGCTCCATCCAACCGGCAGGGGCGAATTATGAATTTCGTATCCAGGAATCGTGGAATCATTTCGAGTGTCGTGGCGTCGGTGCTGCTATCCTGCGCCGGGCCATGCTTCGCGCAGAATGTCGCGGACGCCGCGCGCCAGGAACGCGAGCGCAAGCAGCACTCCGCGCACCGCGCCAATCACGTCTATACCAACGAAGACCTGAAGCACGCGCAGATTCTGGTCCCCGAGGACCGCGAGCGCGCCCTCGAAGCGCGCCGCAATGCCGCCTCGCCCGCCTACAATGCCGACAATAATTCCGCGACTCCCAACGCGCCCGAGACTGCAACCGGCGTACTCCGCGGCCAACCCGGCATCCCCGCCGGCCCGCAAATTTCGCTGCTCCCGTTCAATTTGCCGCAAGCGCAAGTCTTCGGCGAGTTCGCGCCGGCTCCTTCGGCTCCTTATTTCGCCGCAAGGCGCTTCGCGGTTCCCACTGCACCGCGCGTCCGCCGCGCGCATCCATTTTTCGACGACGCGCTGATCCTCGAACTGCAGAGCAATCAAGCGCTGCCCGCAGCGCCGGAATTTCCGGCGTCGCTCGGGCCGATTTCATCTGCTAGCGCGAATGCAGTCAGCGCAGTCCCGGTAGCGCCGGCCATTCCACACGTGATGTCGCACGCAAACATGCCGGGCACAATGGCCACGCCGCGCGCTGGCGCCATCCCGGCGCCCGCGACGTTGCGCGCGCCCGCAAATAAAGCAGCAGCTCCGTCGCTCGCAACCGCGGCTCCGGCAATCGCGACAGCTGCTCCCGCAGTCACAACTGCGCCAACGTATCCGGCAGTGCCCGCTCCATCTGCAGCAGCTCCGGCGCACACGACATTGCCGGCGCCCCATGCGGCAGCTCCCGCCGATACGACCAGGCCTCTGCACTCCGCCGCTGCCCCGGCTCATGCACAACCGCACTTCGTGGCCACGGCCATCGCGGAGAACACCATCCGCGTGCAGCGCGGCGATTCGCTCTGGAAGCTCGCGCAGCAGCATCTCGGCAATGGCACGCGCTGGCACGAAATCGCGGCACTCAATCCCGAAATCGCCGATCCCAACGTGATTCAGATCGGCGAAGAGCTTCGCATCGCGTCGCCAGAATCGCTGGCAGCCAAGCGTTTCATCGTGCAGCCCGGCGACACGCTCTCCAGCGTCGCGTTAAACCAATTCGGCAACGCCCGCGCCTTCACCTGCATCGCCAGCGCCAACCCGAATCTACACGACGCGAATTTGATCTTCGCAGGCCAGTCGCTGATTCTCCCGGACAATTGCCCCATCGTCCGCTAGCGGTCAGCAGCTCGCGAAAGACAGCGACAAATTCTTATTCGTCATTTCGCGGGAAAAATCCGACGGGAAAATCAGGAACGTTGTCATTCCCTAAAAAAATTCCAGCGGAAAAATAAAACGTGGTCATTCCGAGGAGCGCAGCGACGAGGAATCTGCTCTATTCTCCGCTCCCAGCCGCAACCACAATCGCCACGCCGCGCTTGACTTCATAACTTCCATTCGCTAATCTCCGCGCTGCCGGGGCGCATCCCCGTTGCCTTTTCGCGTCGCGGTTCCCTCTTAATTTCCGGGGTTGGTTCCCTTCAATTCACTCTGCACAGCAGCCGAGGAGGTCGGCATCGAGATGAAAAAGTTTAGTGGGGTTGTCGTTGTGTGTTGTTTGTTCCTGGGAATGGCGTGTGTCGTCAGCGCGCAGGAAAATTCATCCATGGGCGGGCACCAGCCGCCGAAGATCCTTACCATCACGCGCGAAATGGTGAAGCCGGGTAAGGCCGGCAACGCGCACGACCGGACCGAGAGCATGTTCGTTGCCGCCATGGCTGCGGCGAAGTGGCCCACGCATTATCTGGCCATGGATTCCGTTACCGGCAAGTCGCGCACCCTTTTCTTCACCGGCTACGAGTCCTTCGAAGCCTGGGAGAAAGACGTCCTTGCCACGATGAAAAACGCGACTCTTTCCGCGGCGCTCGATCGCGCCAATGAAGCCGACGGCGCGCTGCTCGATTCCTTCGAGACCAGCGCGTTTTACTTCAACGCAGAACAGAGCATGAACGCCGGTGTGGACATTCCGCACTACCGCTACTTCGAAATCGAAGTTTTCGTCATTCGCCCGGGACACGAACATGAATGGGACGAAGCGGTGAAGCTGGTGAAGGATGCTTACGCCAAGGGAATTCCGGACGCGCATTGGGCCATGTACGACGAAGTGTACGGGATGACCGGCGGCGAACACATCGTCATCGTGCCCATGAAATCAGCGTCGGAAATCGACGAAGCTTTCGCGAAGAATCCGAAATTCATGGAAGCGATGGGCATGGACGGCATGAAGCGGCTGGGCGAACTTTCCGCTTCGGCAATTCAGGAGCAGATGACCAATCTCTTCGTCTTCAGCCCCAAGAAGAGCTACGTCGCCGAGGATTGGATCAAGGCTGATCCGGATTTCTGGAAGCCCAAGGCCATGATGGGCGGAAAGAAAGCCGAGGAAAAGAAGGCCGAAGAAAAGAAGTCTGAGTAACGAATCGCAAAGGAAGTTACGGACGCGCTTGGCTCAAAGGCCCCACGCGCAACTTCGGCGCATGGGGCACCCTTGGCTTCGCTTCCAGACCATAAAAAAGGCCCGTCCCGCTTTTCGCGGAACGGGCCTTTTTACACCCCAGGAAACAACCTATGCAGCTTTCTTCAGCAACGGCTTGATTTCGATCTTCCGCGGCAGAGCTGCCACCAATATCGGCGCATTGATTTCCAGCACGCCATGGTTGAATTCCGCAACCATCTTGTCGATGTCAACTCCCTCCGGGAGCGGCAGCACCCGCTCGAATTTCCCGTAGGTGAACTCCCGATGCAGATAATTCACTTCCTTCTCGGTCTTGTGGAACTTCCGCTCGCCACTGATGGTGAGCAGATTCTCGTGCACGGTGACATTCACTTCCTTGGGATCAACTCCGGGAACTGCGACCTTGAGAAAGAACTTCTTGGTCTCCGGCTCAATCCACGCCTCTACCACTGGCGTGAAAGGCGCAGTGCCAAGCAGTTTGTTCTCAATCTTCACCGGCAAGTCCGTCACTAGCCGATTGAAGATGTCATCGAAATCACGACGGAAATCGTACATCCCCCGGTAGAAATTCTCCGGCTCTAAGAGCCTGAACATATTCCCCTCCCAAACGGGCCTTCGGCGAGCTCTCACTTCATTTACTTCCGCCGTGCCTCTCCAAATGCGAGTACAATGTGGCGCAATTCCCGGGAGTTTGTCCGTGCCTCCCATCACGCCTGAACGTGACTGCAGTCACGGAAGCAGCCGGGCGCACCGAGTAGGTAGAAAGTTTGTGCGCGACCGGAATCGGACGGCGCGGCAAATCGCCGCATCGCTCTGCGGAACCCGCGGCGGCAGGAGGGCACCATGTCCAGAAAGTCCGTTATTCTCTTCGCGTGTGTGTATGTGATGCTTTTGGCGTTCACGCCAGCGGCAGGCGCGCAGGATAAACCCAAAGATGCGAAAGACACTGCGGAATTCAAAGTCCCGCCCGAGGACGCCAAGAAAGCCAATCCGCTGAAGAGCGACGCCAGCACGATTGCCGAAGGCAAGAAGCTCTTCGGCTCACAATGCGCGCTCTGCCACGGGAAGGACGGCGACGGCAAAGGCGATCTGGCGGAAGATATGAAGCTCAAGATGCGCGACTATCACGATCCCGCCGCGCTGAAGGACAAGAGCGACGGCGAACTCTTCTATATTTTGTCGAAGGGCAAGGGCGATGGCGGCGAAGGCACCATGCCAGCGAGCGTTACTCTCTTCGCGTGTGTGTGTTTGATTTTTTTGGCGTTCACGCCAGCGGCAGGCGCGCAAGATAAGCCCAAAGATGCGAAAGACACTGCGGAATTCAAAGTCCCGCCCGAGGACGCCAAGAAAACCAATCCGCTGAAGAGCGACGCCAGCACGATTGCGGAAGGCAAGAAACTCTTCGGCTCACAATGCGCGCTCTGCCACGGCAAAGACGGCGACGGCAAAGGCGATCTGGCGGAAGACATGAAGCTCAAGATGCGCGACTATCACGATCCCGCCGCGCTGAAGGACAAGAGCGACGGCGAACTCTTCTATATTTTGTCGAAGGGCAAGGGCGACATGCCCGGCGAAGGCGACCGCCTCAGCGAGACGCAGCGCTGGCAATTGATCACCTATATCCGCTCGATCGGGGGCAAAGGAGCGGCAGGCGCTGCGCAGGCCAAGGACGATAAAAAACAGCAGTAAATCGATTCTGCAGGCGAAGAGGGCGGAGCAAGCCCCGCCCCTACGGCCGAGCTGCTCCTGGTGCGCGACATGCGATTGGTGGCGCGAAAACCAAGAGCTGGCCGCACCGTTCGATTTCCTATCCGCTTCCTAATCGGCTAAACCCGCGCTTCGTCGATCTTTGCCGCTGCGTCGGACTGCCGTAGCTCACTCTTCGCGGAGCAGAATCAACGGATCGATCGAAAGCGCACGTTGCGCGGGAATCCACGTCGCGAACAGACCCAGCAGGAGCATCGCCAGAACTACGCCGGCCAGCACCAACGGATCGCGTGGCGTGGCCTGATAGACGATGGAAGCCAGCACGCGGCTCGCTAGAATTCCCAGGAACAGGCCTGCTGCCGAACCGATTGCCAGCAGCTTTAGCGCGCGTCCCAGTGCGGCTTGCAATACTTCCTTACGTTGCGCGCCTAGAGCGATGCGGATGCCCAACTCGCGCTTGCGCTTGCTGATTGAATACGCGGCCACGCCAAAAATGCCGGTGAGCGAGAGCATCGCGCCCATCATTCCTAGAATGCCCAGCGATACCGTGGCTGCGCGCGAGGGAAACAGAACGATCTCCATGGCGTCGTTCCACGTGCGCAGCAACGATGGGAGGCCCGCGTCTAGGTCGTGCAGCTTGCTCCGCAGAGCTGCGGCGAGTTGCTGCGGGTCGCCGTTGGCGCGCACCACGACGCAGGTTATGCTCGAGGGCGATTGCTGCGCGGGCAGAAACATCGCCGGCTGCGGGTCTTCGGTGAGACTCGTATATTTTCCGTCTTCCACAACGCCGACAACTTGCACGCGCGTTCCTTCCGCGGTCTTGAAGTACGCGCCGATGGCCTTGTTTGCGGACCCGAAGAGTTTGCGCGCAAAGACAGGATTGATCACCGCCACGCGCGGCGCATTTTCGTCATCATTCCAGGTGAAATCCCTGCCCGCCAGCAGGCTGCTTCCCGCGGAGTGAAAATATTCGGGAGAAACTTTGAGCACGACCACGTTGGCGGCGGCATTCGCCGGGCGCAGGTCCGTCGCATCGACATTGAAAACGTTGGCCTGCTTATATTCCATCGTCAACGGCGCGCCATCTACCAATCCGGCGGACTCGACGCCCGGAATGGTTTTCACCGCGTCGATGATGCGCTTTTGCATCGCAGGCACTTCCGCGCCGTGATAGCCCGCGGTATTCAAATCCATTTCCATGAGCATGGCGTTGCGCGGCTCAAATCCAAATTTGCCGAAGAGCGAGCGCGCCAGTCCGCGCACGGCAACCATCGAAGCTGTGACCAGCACGGCGCAGATGGCAATCTGCACGACGAGCATCACATCCCGGAGGTAATTCGCCGCCCGGCCCTGCCGAGCGACCCCGATTTCACGATGGCATACGGATCGGTGCGAAGCACCTGCCTCGCTGGAGCTGCACCGAACAGGAATCCGCTCGCCAGCGCCAGCAGCAGGGCTGCGGCATACACTTTGCCGTCGGGATTCACCGGAACATTCAGCGGAAATTGGGGAAAAGGCCGCCATGCGGCCAGCCATTGCAACAGCACGACGCTGCCCCAAAGGCCGGCGCCGCCTCCGAGGAGCGAAATGACCAGGGCCTCGGTGAATAATTGCCGCAAGACGCGGGCGCGGCTGGCTCCCAGCGCGAGACGCAGCGCGATTTCGCGCGAACGATCAGCGGCGCGCGCGGCGAACAGGCTGCCCAAGTTGGCGCAGGCAGCCAGCAGAATCAGACCGGCCAGCAGCATCAGCGCGGTCAGGAATGCGCGCACGGGACGCTCGAACCAATCACCGGAAAGACTTGGGCGCGCCAAGGAAAAATTGAATTGGCCTTCGTCTTTGGGATAGCTCTTCTTCAGGTCGGCGCCGATTGCATTCAGATCCGCAACCGCCTGCGCCGGCGTTACTCCCGCCTTCAGATGGCCCAGAGACAAAAGAACCCAGTCGTTTCCGCGCGCGTTCAGGACATTCGCGCCTTCGATTTGCTCCTCGTTGACCATCGGCAGAAAAAGATCGGAAGAGAAAAATAGAAGCGTGCCGCGAAAGCCGGGCGGCGCGACGCCGATGATCGTAAAGGGATGCTTGTTGATCTGGACCGTGCGGCCCACCACTCCGTAATCTTCGTGAAAATGGGCGTGCCAGAAGGCGTAGGTAAGGACTACGTATGGTGCGCTGTTCGGGCCGTGCTCGTCGGAGGCGTGGAAGAAGCGGCCTAGATATGGCTGAAGGCCCAATACGTCGAAGTAGTTTGCGCTGACTTCGTAAAAGGAGATGGCCGAGGCATCTTGGCCGGTGTGCAGCCCAGCCGTTTGCAACTTGTAAGCGGCGAGACCGTCGAAGCTTCGATTGCGATCGCGCAGGTCCACGTAATCGGGGTACGAGAGCTGCGTGGTTCCGCTGCTGTCGCGCTGCAGCCCGTAGAGACTGCGCGGCTCGGGCACATTCAGCGGGCGAAGAATCAGGGCATCCATTACTCCAAAAGCCACGGCGTTCGCGCCGATGGCCACGGCCAGAGTCACAATGGCAGCGATCGTAAAGCTGGGGGAATTGCGCAACATGCGGATGGCGTAGCGCAGATCGCGCAGGGATGTGTCGAGGAACTGAAATCCGCGCTCGGCGCGGTAGTCTTCCTTCATGGCTTCGACGCCGCCAAATTTCAGCAGGGCCTGGCGGCGCGCTTCTACTGGCGATAGACCGGCGCGAAGATTGTCTTCCGTCTGCATCGCGATGTGGTCTTGAATCTCTTCGCGCAAGCGCTGCTCTTGCGCGCGGCCTGCTCGCAGGTTGACTAGACGCTTGAAGAAGCGCCGGAGAGACTTCATCGCTAATTCTCCGCTTTCATTTTGCTCCGGAGTCGACGCAATCACTCATAGCGCAGCGCTCGCGTCGGGGCGATCTGCAATGCCTTTCGCGCCGGTAAGTAGGCCGCGAGCATGGTCACCAGGAACAGCGAGGGCACGACGATGAGATAAGCCACGATGTCCACGCCGCCGACATTGAAGAGGACGGAATTCATGAGCTGCTCGACGGCGATGCCCATGGCCAGGCCAATCGCGGTTCCCGCGACGACCAGCACGAGACCTTTGCCCATCACCAAACGCAGCACATCCGAACTTGCGGCGCCGAGGGCCACGCGGATGCCTATCTCGCGGGTTCGGCGGCTGACGTTGTAGGCCACCAGCCCGTACAAACCGGCGACGGCTAGCAGCAGGCCCACGGCGCCCATGGTTCCTACGAGATCGATTCCGATTCCTGGGCCGTACACGGCTTGATTCAGATACAAATCCTCGTACGCCCTGGTTTGCAGCATCGGCAGATTGGGATCGAGAGCGCGGACGACTTCTTTTACGGGTTGAACCAATTGTAGCGGATTGCCGGTGGAACGCAGCAGCAAGATCATTCGCGCGCTGGAATGTTGGGCTAGCGGGAGATAGACGAAATCCATCGGCTTTTCGAAAGTGTCTTCATATTTGATTGTCGGCGCGATGCCTACGATTTCGACCGGTGTGCCGGTGCGAGTATCGAGGCGAAAGTGTTTGCCTAGGGCATCGCCTGCCGGCCAATAATGTTTCGCGAACTGCTCGTTCACGATGGCGACGCGGGGCGCATCCGCGGTATCGGTGGGTAGGAAGCCGCGGCCGCGCAGGAGGGAAATTCCCATGGTCGCGAAGTAGCCTTCATCGATCGTATCCATTGTGGAGGTGAAATTTTCGCGATCTGGCGGCATCTGAAAATCGTCGGGCACGAATGTGACAGCGTCGAATTCCCCTCCGAGCGGAACATTCTGCGTGAGAGCTTCGCTTTGAACTCCAGGGGCTTCGCGGGTTCGTTCGGCGAGTTGATGATAGAACTGCTGCGTCTGAGTCGCGTTGTAGCGCACCAGGCGCGGATCGAAGGTGGTCATCAGCAGATGATCTTTTGTGAAATTGGTTTTATCCATGGCGCTGTGCTGGAAGCTGCGAGCCATCAGGAAAGAGGCGGTCAGCAGCATCAGAGACATGGCCACTTGCGCGACCACCAGCACATTGCGGCCCCACAGGCGTTTGCGTCCGGGCATGTCAACTTCGGTGGCCTTGAGTCCATTCACCAGGTCCACACGTGTGCTTTGCAGGGCCGGCGCCATGCCGCAGAGGAGAGCGCTCAACACCGACAACGCGATGGCGGCCAGCAACACGCGGTTGTCCATTTGGAAAGGTATGGCCTGCGGCAATTCGGTCATAAAAAGAATGTTTTGCTTGCTGCGGAACCATTCCACGAAGCCGTAGCCGATGATGACCCCGGCCAAACCTCCCAGCGACGCCAGAATCAGGCTTTCGGTCAGCAGCAGGCGGATGAGCCGCAACCGCGCGGCGCCCAGCGCCAAGCGAATGGCAATTTCACGCATGCGCGCGCGCGCACGGCTCAGCAGGAGGCCCGCGACGTTGGTGCAAGCCACCAGAAGAACCGCCAGGGCGAGAATGTTGAAAGTGACGATGAATTTCCAATCTACATCGTCGTTTCGGGTGCGCGTTTCGAACTGCGTGCGCACCGCCGCCCCGCGGCTACGATTGGTATTGGGGTACTCGCGCTCGAAGTCTTTCGCCAGCATGGCGAATTCATTGCGCGCCTGCCGCAGCGCGGTGCCCGGTTTCAAGCGCGCCATTACGTTCAACTCGCGATCGTCGCGGTCCTCGAAAAAATTCTTCTGCAGGTCGGTGGAAAAAGCGCGCGCCATCGCCAGCGGCACATAGAAATCGGGATGTCCCCAGATATCCATTCCCGGAAATGTTTCCGGAGCCACGCCGATCACCGTGAATGGTGTGCCGTTGAGTCGCACCGTCGTGCCTACGACGGCGGGATCGCCGGCGAATTCGTGTTTCCAGAAGTCCGGACCGAGCACCACGACGGGGTCGCGGCCGGGCACTTGATCTTCGTCCTCGCGAAATCCGCGGCCTAGCCGCGGCTCGACACCGAGCACGTGAAAGTAATTGCCGGAGACCAGCATGCCGCCCCGGACGCGCGGCGTGGCTGCGGGATCGGCGCTGAAGCCGACTGCTTGCATATCGGAGTTGGCGACCACGCCGTCGTAGCTTTTCGTTTTGTCGCGGATGTCGAGATATTCGCGATAGGAGAAATTGTCGAAGCTGCTGTCGTGCGTGGTGCTTACCAGGGTGACGATCTCGCTCGAGTGCGGCACGGGATAAGGCCGGAAGATCAGCGCATCCAGCATGCTGAAGGTCGCCGAAGTCATGCCAATTCCCAGGGCCAGAGTGATGGCTACGAGCGCGGTGTTTCCAGGCGTGCGCCGCAGGCTGCGGATGGCGTAACGCACATCCTGCAGGATATTTTCGATCGAGGGCAGGCCGCGCTCGGCGCGGTAACTCTGTTTCATGGCTTCAACGCCACCGAATTTCACCAGGGCTTGGCGGCGCGCTTCGACGGGCGATAAGCCGGAGCGGAGATTTTGTTCGGTTTGCAGCGCGATGTGCTCCTGAATTTCTTCACGCAGGCGCTCCTCCTGGGCGCGCGTTGTGGCCGGGCTGAACAGGCGGGCGAAAAAGCGGCGCAGCGATTTCATTGCAAATCTCCCTCTTTTACCTGGAAGAAGCGCGCGATGATGGCGGCTGTTTGTTGCCAATCCTGGGTCTCGGCTTGCAACATCTTGCGGCCTTCGCGCGTGAGACGATAGAAGCGCGCCCGGCGATTGTTTTCGGAAGCGCCCCATTCCGATGCGATGGCGCCCTCTTGCTCCAGCTTCAGCAGCACGGGATACAACGTGCCTTGATTCACGGCCAGCACGTCGCCGCTGATCTGCTCGATGCGGCGCGCGATGCCGTAGCCGTGCTGCTGGCCCAGCACGTCGAGAGTCTTGAGCACCATCAGCGCCAGCGTGCCTTGGAGGACGTCTGCTTTTTGTTTCATGACACCGCCATTTGAGGGGCCATTTGGGTTTCCAACAGGAAGATGCCACACTTCCTTTGGGAAAGCAACAGGGAAATTATGCGGTCAGGCGGCGTGTGTTATACGTATGGCTGCGCCGGCAGAGTCGGATGCGGGGCGCTGTAGCGGGAAGGATGTCGCGGGGAAATGCTGGTTCTGCTCATTCTGATCGGTTCGTGCCTGGTTTTTCGAGGGTTGGGCTATGCGGGAATCGCCGCGTTCGCCACCTGGCAGGCATCGGCGCGCGATGCCCTGGCAGTCATGCTGCTGTTCACGTCCGTCGCGCACTTTACTTCGATGAAGGAAGAATTCGTGCGCATGATGCCGCCGTGGATTCCCCGGCCGCGAGCTATGGTTTTCTTCACGGGGCTGTGTGAGATTGCCGGTGCGATCGGTTTATTGGTTCCCGGATTGCGGAGAGCAGCGGCCGTGAGCTTGATCGTCTTCTTTTTTGCAATTTTGCCGGCGAACATTCATGCGGCCCGCACCGGCGCTACGTTGCGGGGCAAGCCCGTAACGCCGCTAGCGCTGCGAATTCCGATGCAGATTCTTTTTATTGCCATCGCCTGGTGGGCGATGCAATAGCGCTGGCGATGCGGCGCGTGTTGGGCTCGTCGTCTCTAGGGGCGAAAGAGCAGATCCCTCACTTCGTTCGGGATGACAACTCGACTTCATTAGCTTAAGAAGGGATCCCTGGTGTGCTGCATTGAAATCACCTAGTTTGGGATGACGGCGCGCTTCCCTACTGGCTTACTCCGCGCGGAGCGCCTCGACGGGATCGACTTGCGTAGCGCGGCGCGACGCGATGTAGCTCGCCAGGAATGATGTCGCGATTAGGACGATTGAGACCGCGGCGTAGCTGAAGGGATCGACGGGACTGACGTGGAATAGCAGCGAGGCCATCAGGCGCATCAGCGCGAATGACGCGGCTAGCCCGCATGCCACGCCTATGCCGGTAAGCCAGAGGCCGTGGCGCACGAACATTCCCGTCACTGCGCCCTGTTGCGCGCCCAGGGCCATGCGAATACCGATTTCGCGCGTACGCTGCGAAACCGAAACCGCAATCACTCCGTAAATTCCCACGATGCCCAGCAGCAGCGCCATCCCACCGGCGACGCCCAGCATAATCAGCGTGAAGGACGTGCGCGCTAGCGATTTCGTATAGAAATATTCGAGAGTGTGCACTTCGGCTACAGGAAGATTGGGATTTACGGCCCAGACGGCTTGGCGAACTTCGCGAAGAAAATTCTCGGAGCCGGCGCGCGGGCTGCGAATAGCAATAGTGAGATCGCGGCGCAAAGTGATCGCGTCGCCAGGGTAGAGATTGCTGGTCATGATCGGCCAATAAATTGACGAGGGAGCGGGCATGTTGACGCCGTCGTCGTACGTGTCGCCAACTACGCCGATAATTTCGCGCCAGGCTCCGCTGGTACCCACGCGCACGCGCTTCCCCAAGGCATTCACGGGATCGCCCCAGATTTCGCGGGCCATATTTTCGGAGACGATGCCGACGGCCATCTTTTTATATACATCGTCCCAGGTGAAATCGCGGCCGGAAATTAGCGGCGTGCCCAGCGTCGCGAACAGCCCCGGCGAAACGTATTTGAAGCGGCGGATCGGCGGGAGTTCTCCCTCGCGGTATTGCCGGCCCTCGGCAAAGATGGGATCGAAGCTGCCCTGATCATCCATCGGCACCGTGGTGGCGAATGCGACGGAATTCACGCCGGGAATCGCGGCAACCTTGGCGGCGATGTCCTGGTCCATGCGCACGACGCGCTCGGGCTCGGCGATCTGCGCTTCGGGAATGGAGATGCGCAGCGTCTGCAACGCGGCGGGCGCGCTGAATCCCGGTTGCACGCGAGTGAGCGCGCGAAAGCTGCGAATCATCAGCCCCGAGCCGATCAGCAACACTAGCGCCAGCGCCACTTGCACGACTACGAGCGAATTTCTCGCGCGATGCCGCTCGCGGCTTGCGCTCAACGCGCGACCTCCTTCGCGCAGGCCGGTGCCCAGCCGCGTGCCGGCGTATTTCAGGATCGGGATGGAGCCGAAGAGCAGGCTGGCAAACAGCGTAATCACGAATGTAAACAGCAGCACCGGAACATTGAGTCCGATTTCGCTGATGCGCGGCAGTCCTGAGGGCGCCATCGCCACGATGACGCGCAACACTACATACGCGAGCGCCAGCCCGAGCGCGCTGCCCAGCAAACCGAGCATGACGCTCTCGAACAGCAGTTCCCCGGCGATGCGGCCGCGTCCGGCGCCCAGCGCTGCGCGCACAGCGATTTCCTGGCGGCGGCCTTCCACGCGCACCAGCAGTAAATTGGCAACATTGGCGCAGGCAATCAGCAGCACCATGCCGATCGAGCCCATCAACACCCACAGCGTCTTGCCCACATCGCGCACCAGCACCTGCTTGAAGGGCCGCAAGCTCGGTTGTATGTGTGCCTGCTCGAAGAGCTCCAGGCTAAAGCCTGGCGGCGCGGGGAAACTATGCATAACGATCGGCAACATTCTTGCCACGTCGGCACTGGCGCTTGCGAGCGTCGCGCCCAGCTTCAGCCGCGCGACGGCCTGATAGCTGAAGTTTCCGAGGAACAATTTATCGCGGTCGAACTTGAGCGGAAGAATGACGGCGGGATCTTCCATATCGAGGAAATGAAAACGCGCTGGCATCACGCCGATGACCTGGCGAGGCTTGGCGTCAATCATGATGGTCTGGCCGATGATCGAGCGAGAGCCGCCAAATTTGCGCTGCCAGAACCCGTAAGTGAGCACGGCCGTTTCCGGAGTGCCGGGCAGATCGTCGTTGGGTGTGAAGCCGCGGCCCAGAAGCGGAGCAATACCGAGAATCGGAAGCGTGCCATCGGTGACATCCAAAGCGCGCAATTGCTCGGGTTCGCCCGCGCCGGTCAAGCTGACGGAATCGCCGGTATAAAGCCCGATATCCTGGAAGGAATGGTTCTGCTCGCGGTAAATGAAATAGTTGGAAGGCGCCGCAATTAATTCAGGGACATTGAGTCCCGGGGCCGAGTGCCACACGCCGATCAATTCTTCGGAGTGCGGATAGGGCAGAGGTTTCAGCAGCACGCCTTCGAGCACGCTGAACACCACGATATTCGCAGCAATGCCCGCCGCCAGCGTGATGAGGGTGATGGAAGTGAACAGCGGCGCGCGCCGCAGTCTGCGAAACACCTGCCGAAATTGACCGCCGAGATCGCCCATGAGCCACACTCCTGCGACATGTGCCTTCGCAAGAGCCCCCGGCTCGCGCGACACTGAGCTGCAAATAAGGATACGCAGTTAAGAGCGCAGAAGTTGCATCGGATGTTGCATGGGCTGCGGGACCCACGTCGAGCCTATGGCGAGCGTTCAATACGCTTCGCGGCGGTGTCGGAACGAATGCAGCACGACGTCCCGGCCGAAAATGTCGTACCGTAGCCGGTACTCACGCCAGCGGATACGCCATTGGCCCTCGCCCTGTTTGAGCGCCGCGAGCTTCTTGATTTGGTGCCGCGACGTGCGATTCTGCGGAAATGCTTCGGCCATGCGACCGCCTCACTCTTTCGATTTGTTGCGGGCGCGCTGCAGACTCGCTAGAAATGTCTTCGCGTCGCGTGCCTTGCCGCGGCGATATTCCACGTAGCTCCTGCGAATCTGCCTTTTTAGGCCTGGCTCCTGCGAATCGAGGTAGTCCTCGAATTCGTTGGCGCTCATCAGACCGGCTACCGGGATGCCATCTTTTTCCAGTATGAAATATTCGCGATTCACGCTGGCGCGGCGCACTACCTGGCCGAGGTTGATTCGCGCGCGGGTGATCGGAATGCGGTGTACGGTGCGTTTCATTAGCGGCCTCACTTTAATCGTCGTTGATTAATGTTAATCAATATTGATGCTTCAGAGCAACTGACTTTTTTGAGTTTGGCCGCGGCGGGCGCACACAATGCCGGCGTAGGCCACGGAGTCGGACTTGGGTGTAGGATGTGAGCGAAATTTTGAGCCGCGCTGCGGAGCATCTAAGCCCTGCAGTGCTGGGAGCCAATTATGAAGAAAATATTGCTGATCTTCTTGTTTCTGGCGCTGGCGCAAACTGCCGCAGCGCAGGATTGGGCTCGCGCGCGGCTGGAGAAGTCGCCGCGTCATCGCGAGTGGGCGACGCTGAAGCACGACGGCCGCGCACTGGAGACGTTCATCGTTTACCCGGAGACGAAAGACAAGCGCCCAGTGGTGCTGGTGATTCACGAAATCTTCGGCCTCAGCGATTGGGCGCAAGAACTGGCCGATGAAGTCGCCGAGGCCGGCTATATCGCCGTCGCTCCCGATCTGCTTTCCGGCATGGGCCCGAACGGCGGGCGCACCGACAGTTTCGCCGAAGGAAAAGAAACGGAAGCCATCGGACATCTCAATCCCGATCAGGTAACGGCGGATCTAAATGCCGCCGCCGATTATGGAATTAAATTGCCGGCGTCGAACGGGAAACTCTTCGTAGTGGGCTTCTGCTGGGGCGGCGGCCAGACCTTTCGATTCGCCACCAATCGCGCCGATTTGTCAGCCGCATTCGTCTTCTACGGCTCTCCGCCCGAAAAAGAGGCCATGGCCCGAATCAAAGCCCCCATTTACGGATTCTATGCCGGCAATGACGCGCGCATCGGCGCCACTGTCCCCGGCGCCATCGCGGACATGAAAGCCGCAGGAAAAATCTACGAGCCGGTGACTTACGACGGCGCCGGCCACGGCTTCATGCGCGCCGGCGAAGCCCCGGACGCAACGCCCGCCAATGCCAAAGCCCGTGCCGATTCCTGGGAGCGATGGAAGAAATTGCTGGCCAGCAGCAAATGAAAAAGCGCCATTCGTTGACTTGCTTCTAAGCGGCGAATAACATCTCTGCACTTGCCCGAATCGCAGCCCATCATCGGCCGCATGATTGCGCGCTACCGTGTAGTTGAAAGGCTCGGTGGCGGCGGCATGGGTGTGGTTTACAAGGCGGAGGATACCAACCTCCGCCGCTCGGTCGCGCTGAAGTTCCTTCCCGAAGAGCTGGCCCACGATACGCAAGCGCTCGAGCGCTTCCGCCGCGAAGCGCAAGCTGCGTCAGCGTTGAATCATCCCAATATCTGCACGATCTACGATATCGGCGAAGAAAACGGCCAGGCTTACATCGTAATGGAGCTGCTCGACGGCAAGACGCTGAAGCACACGATCGCCGGGCGCCCTCTGGAACTCGAGTTTCTTCTCGATGTAGGAATTGAAATCGCCGATGCGCTCGATGCCGCGCACGCCAAAGGAATCGTCCATCGCGATATCAAGCCCGCAAATATTTTTGTCACCGAGCGCGGCCACGCCAAAATCCTGGATTTCGGACTGGCCAAGCAGTTGACATCGCCCGCGGCAGCCCAGGGAGCGACGCAAGATGCGTTGGCTCCAGCGGCCGGTCTGCCCACGGTAAGCGCCGCAGATCTCACCAGTCCCGGCACCGCAGTAGGCACGGTCGCGTACATGTCGCCGGAGCAAATTCGCGGAAAAGAGCTCGACGCGCGCACGGACCTATTTTCCTTTGGCGTGGTGCTCTACGAAATGGCCACGGGCACTCTGCCCTACCGCGGCGAGACCACCGGAGTCGTCACCGACGCGATTCTGAATCGCGCGCCCGCGCCCCCCACGCGCCTGAATCCCGATTTGCCGCCCAAGCTCGAAGACGTCATCAACAAAGCGCTCGAAAAAGATCGCGATCTGCGCTGCCAATCCGCGGCGGAACTGCGCTCCGACCTGAAGCGTCTGCGCCGCGATACCAGTTCCGGACGCAGCTCAGTATCAGCAAGCACCACAGCCGCGGAAGTGGCCGCAACGCCGGTCAGAGAGAATCTCGTAGCATCAAGCTCCACAGCGCTGCCCGCGCCACCAGTGCAGTCGCCGGCCAAGCGCAAATACATCGTAGCCGCCGCGTGCATCGCAATTCTCCTGGCCGCGCTGGCCGCCTATCGCTTCTGGCCGCGCAGCGCCGGTCCCAGCGGCCCGGGAAAATCGACCCAGATCAGCCACTGGAACAAAGCCATTTCCGGCGCGAAGCTCTCTCCCGACGGGCACACCCTGGCGTTTGCCTCTATCTCCAGCGGCGTATTCCAGGTTTTCGTCATGCTCACATCCGGCGGCGAGCCGTTGCAGTTGACCAGTGACGAAGGCGATAAACGTGTGGCGGCGTTTTCCGCCGACGGCACCGAAATTTACTACTCGCGCGTGGCCGGACGGTCCGAAATCTGGGCCGTGCCAACGTTGGGCGGCAATCCAAGGCAGGTCGTCGCGGCCAACTTCGTGACTCCCTCGTTGGATGGAAAATGGCTGTTCTACATCCCGGAAGGATTCCACGCCATTTATCGCGCGCCGCCTTCGGGGCTGGGCGGCCAGGAGGTATTCAAATTCGAGGAGAGTGGAGTTTCTTTGGAAGACATCTTAGCGTTCCCGAGCGGCGACGACCTTCTGGTGGTTGTGGGAGCGGTGAACGAAACCGTTAGTCATCTCAAGCAAGTACATCTCGGCAGCGATACGGCCACAGACCTGGGCACTATTCCAATCAATCCGGCCGACGTGATTGATGATTCCTGGGAACAACCCGGGAAGTCACTGCTCTTCAGCCGCGCTGAGAATGGCATCAAGAACATTTGGCGATACGATCTGCATGAACACGCCGTGACGCAACTGACGTTCGGTCCGGGCCCAGACGCCGATCCCATGGCCGACCCCGCCGGCAAGGGCATCTACTACGTCAGCGGGAAATCCACCGGATATTTGACGGAATACAAAACGCGTACCAAGGAATCCGTGGACATCGTTGACGAAGACACCACGCAACCGGCCATCTCTCCTGATGGAAAGCGCGTGATGTATTTGGTGAATTCCGGCCCGCGCAGGCAGGAATTGTGGGTCGCGGACATTGACGGCAAGAATAAAGTGAAAGTTGCTTCCGGGGATGTCATGGCCGCGGATGCCTGGACGCGCGACGGTTCTCTGTTGTCGTTCACGGATCTGTCCACCACGCCGTTCAAGCTCTATGTTGCCGGAGCAGATGGAAGCAACATCCACCAGGTGCCATGGAATGGGCTTGCCGCCTTATCGGTCATCTTCAGCAGCGACGCAAAATCAATTTACGTCACCGCCTTCCAATCGCAACAGAGCCCGAGACAGATCTGGCAAGTGAATGTGGACGGGTCAAACGCCCACATGATCACAGAAGGATGCGGGGCGACGGCATGGGACACCAGCTGGGATGGCAAGTACCTGCTGACGATAAAAACGCACGGCGCCGATTATGGCATATACGAATTTTCCCTGGCCGACAGCAAATGTACGGAGTTGGTTCCGAATGTCGCGACGTTAGGCGGCGCCTTCCCGCCGGATGACAAGTCTTTTCTGTATGCCGTGGCCTCCAGCGGCTCGGTGACCATTTACCGCCAGCCCTGGAGCGATGGGAAACTCACCGGACCGGCGCAGGTGGCCTTCAAAGTTCCCTTCGCCTTCAGCATAATTTACGCTGGCGGCAACGGCTACGATTTCTCGAGAGATCTCTCGACGATCGTCTACTCCCGCGCCGGCGGCAGGCAGGATGTGTATTTGCTCTCCAAGTAGCGCCGGCTTGCCCGAGCTGCGAAGGGCGTCCCTGTCGGCATCTGACGACCGCACCCCAGCCACGAGCAACCGTCAAGCGCGAATCGCAAATCCAAGTAGCGCCGGCTTGCCCTGAGCTGCGAAGGGCGTCTCTGCCGGCATCCGACGAGCGCAAACGTTGTTGACAGGCCGAACCTTGCGCGGATCACCAGGCAAAATTGTGCGTCTTGGGTTGCGCTCCGCGCTTGAGGACTGCACGTGGCGGGCTTGCAATCGAAAGATGCCGGCGGGCAAGCCAGCGCTACTGGTGCAGCCAAAGCACGGCGTCGCCGCCGAACGGCGCGGTGAACGCTTGGCTTGTGCCTACCGTGATCGAACCTGTAGATGCCACCGCGTGCGTTGAAGGATTAAACCACTCAAAGGTGTAGTTCCCCGCCATAGTCGTCAACGTGAACGATCCCGACGGGCTATAAACCAAATACTGCGAGCCGGGATTAGCCAGGCAGAAGCCTTCCGTCGCCAACGAATCCTGCGGAGTCATATGCAGGAGATCAATTTTCGTGTTCCCGTACTTCAAAATGTCGCCCATCGCGCTGCGAATATTATTCCACTGCGGATCAACCGAGCTGCACTGCCCGTCCGTGCACGGCGGACTGGGATTATTGTTGTAAGCCGGATAAGTTGATGACGGTGCGTTCACCAAATATTGATCCATGAAGAGAGTGCCGTTGCCGCGCGTGAAATTCTCCCAGACCCACGTTTGCCCCGAGGAACCCGAGCCGCAAATGCCGCAATCATGATCTGTATCGTTCACTACGACTTTGCAATTGGGCGAATTCGGATTGGTCGCGCCGCCGTTCCCAGTCTGCGTCGGGCATTGCCCGGTGGAATCCGTCGGAGTATTCAAACCACCGCCGCCGAACGCCGGTGAAACCCAATCCGCCGCGGAGTTATAAAGATTCTGATCCGTGCCTCCCTGGAATTGAAAGACCATGCCCACCGGATGTTGATTCGGCATTCCCGCTTCCGTGGTTTTCACGAAGCTGATCATGCTGGCTTGCCAGGAATCGCTGCCCGGCGCGGGCGATTCGTTGGAAATGGCGTAGAGCACATTCGGCAGATCGTTGACGGTCTGGACGACCTTCTTCACGTAATTCTGCTCGAAGGTCAAAACATTCGCGGGAATTTGCGAAAGATCGGTCGGGCAGGTATTCGGGCAATTGACGTCATTTATATTGTTGCCGGATTCGAACGGATTGCCGTCCTCGGAATTCACGTCGAACTGCCATTCATAGCCGTTGAACAAATAAATCGAGACGTAGATGCCGCTCTGGCCCGCCTGAATGATGCGCGCGCGCATGCGATTGAAGTAAGCCTGATTGAGTTGCGTCAGATCGTATTGCAATCCGCTGTCGTTGGCTTTGCCCGGTCCTACGCGCATGAACTGGCTGGGCTGCGCGGTGAATTGAATGGGAGCTTCCTGAGCGGTACCGCCGTTGGGGAACCACCAGCCCCAAAGGTGCATGAAATTATGGCCATGCGAAGAAAGGAAATTGATCCAGGCCGTGTAATCGAACGTTGCCGGCGCGGGCGTGCCCTGGTCTTGCAGGTTCGCCCAGGTGTGCGAGCCGGCCAGCAGAACGGCGTGCGTGCCATCAGCTGTGAAATAGCGCGGGTTCACCGTTGAAACGCGCAGCAAACCTGGCGCAGAACTCACAGTATTGGAAACGGTGATGGAAACCGCCGGCGACGTGGCTTGATTATTGTGGGTGTCGGTGGCGATGGCCGTCAGCGTGTGCTTGGCGTTGCTCAGCGTGGTGGTGTCGAGCGAAATCGTGTATGGCGGCGTTGTCACGGGAGAGCCCAAATTCGATTCGTCCACTTGGAATTGCACGTTTGCCGTTGGCACGCTGCCCGCGGTGGTGGCGGTGATTTCGATGGTGCCGGAAACGGTGGCGTTATTGGCGGGCGCAGTGATGGTCACCGAAAGCGGCGTAGTGCTGGAATTCACGGTGAGAGTAGCGGAAAGACTGGTGATACTGCCGGCAGTGTTGCTCACGACTACCTGAAAAGTTTCTCCGCTGTCTTTTGCCACCGTCGCCGGCGTCGTGTAGCTCGCCGACGTCGCGCCCGAGATGTTGCTGGTGCCCATCTGCCACTGATAGCTGAGCGGAGCGGTGCCGGCCGCGACGACCGAGAACGTGGCCGTCTGCCCGGCGTTGACCGTCTGGTTGGCCGGCTGCGTGGTGATGGAAGGAGCGATGGGGTTGCCCTCACCGCCGGAATACGATGATCCGCCGCAACCCGCCGCGGCAATTCCAGCGCCGAGCATCATCGCGATCGTCGCAGTGCGGGCCCGACTCAACATCTTTCCATTCCTCCAACATCCCCAGACATGTGCCCGGATGTGATTCGTTTCCCAAACAAGGTATCGGCAGCACCGCGAGAACGCCCAACCTGCCTGCACACAACTCACCGCTGTCATCCCGAGCGACGGGTCCGGGCTGATGATTCAGCCCGGCGAGAAAAGCGAGGGATCTGCTCTTTCTTAGTATCGAGCTAAGAGCAGATTCCTCGCCGCTGCGCTGCTCGGAATGACAACAATTGGGGCCGTTACGCAAAATGTTAGATGCACGTAAGGGGCAAAATGGACGATGGCGCGCGATTTCCGTGTCTGCGCTGTGGAAATTCCAGGTGGCTCTGTTTACATCCTGGGCACGCGTTGGTTTTTCGGCCGTAGGGGAGGGGCTTGTTTACCCTGAGCTTCGAAGGGCTCCTTCCGCCAGCGTAAAAAACGGCCACAACTCTGCCCATTCGCCTGTGCGTAAATCAACAGTCCTCATGCTGTAATTCTGTAACGCCTATGATGTCAACAGAGCCATTCCAGGTTTCATATGCCGGCGACAGGACCCGCCACCTGTACTTTCGTACAGGAAAAAATGGGGCAAATTGCGCTAGACTACCCTCCGATTGACCTGCTTCGTAAACCATGCAGGACTACGGAACGGGCCAGCGCGATCGCGGCAGCGTGTTAGCCTCACATGGGGATGCTGGACCCAGTTCCGTAGAAAATTGAATCAGCTTTAGAATTGGCGCACGCTGCGCGGATCAGGAGCTATCGATATGCAAGCGAAACGCGCGAATCTCGGTCGCTTCAGTATAGCGCTGGTGTTTCTACTGGTAGTCGCGGGCGGCCTTTCCGGCCGGCCCAAAAATCCCGCTGAATCTGCGCGCATGAACCGTCATGCGCTGGCCGCTGCGCGTGCGGCCGTGCAACGCGCCGCTACCGGTGCGCCTCAAGACTGGAGCCACCGCCATCTGATTTTCTCCAATCCCGGCTCCGAGCAAAATGCCATTCGCGCTGGCCGCCACGAAGCGTGGCAAAAGATAACCAATGACCCGCGCTACATCATCCAGCAGAAGCTGCGCAGGTCGGGATCGCGGCCGCGATCCGTCGGAGACGAGGGCGTCTACAAACTTCTGGGAGGTCTCTGGCGCAGGCCCACCGCCCGCCGCGAACGGCGCACCCCCATGCACCGGGACTGGGGGGTGGGAGTTGGCAGCGGCAGCCCCAGCGCGGTCAGCTATCCCGCCAAGTGGTCGCTCGATGTGGATGCCGCCAGCTGCGCGGATGATTTCGTGGTGTATCCCACGGGCGCCGCGGGAAGTGGCTCGCAGCCGAGCATCGTCGGCTACTTCAACGTTTATTCCGGCTGCACCGCCCCGGTGCCCGCGGTTGATTTCGCCTACAACACGGGCGGAACGATCACCGGCGCGACGTCATTCTCCGTGGACGGCACGCAATTGGCGTTCATTCAGACCTCAGCGGGCGTGGCCTCGCTGGTGTTGCTGAAGATAGAGGCGCCGCCGGGAACAGGGTCCCTCACTACGCCGATCACACTGACGCCGGTCTCCGCCTCGGCGTACACGACTTGCTCCGCGCCGTGCATGACCACCTTCACGTTGAGCGGCAGTCACAACGATTCGCTTTCCAATCCGTGGGTGGATTACAGCTCGGATACGCTCTTCGTGGGCGACGATAGCGGAGCGCTGCACGAATTCTCGCCGGTATTCAATGGCACGACGGGCAATCCGCCGGCGGAAAATCTGACCAACTGGCCTGTGGCGCTCTCCGGCAAGGTCGGCAGCCCGGTGTTCGATCTCACGACAAACCTCGTTTTCGTGGGCACATCGAACGGCATTTTTTACGCCATCGGCGGCGGCGTGGATGACGATCCCACTACGGTTTCCGGACAAATTTACGGCACCTCGACCGCGCTGGGATCATCGGCGAACGAAATCGTGGATGCGCCGATTGTAGATTCCAACGCCGGCATGGCCTACGTCTTCGTGCAATCGGACGGCAGCGGCAACAATGCGGTGTTTCAATTCCCGACCAGCTTCACGTCGGGCGCGGGCACCGAAGTAACGATAGGCGCATCTGCCGGCGGCGCCGAGTACGTGTTCTCTGGCGCATTTGACAACATCTATTTCAATTCGGAAAGTTCATGCGACACGGGATGCACGCCGACCGGCAATCTCTACGTAGGCGGCAACACGGCCGGGCCTGCCAGGTTGTATCAGATTCCCATTACGGCGAACGCGATGGGTACGGCAAATATCGGCCCCAAGCTCGAAACGACCACCATCCTCCCGCAGATCCTCGGGCGAACCTCGCCGGTGACTGAGTTTTTCAATGAAAACGGAGAGACGGCTACAGGAAGCGTGGACATTGTAGGCGATCCGGCCGGCTGGACTTCCGGGAGTCGCTCAGTCACAGTCGGCGGCGTGACCTACACTTTCGTTACGGGCACTCTTGCCGCAAGTACGCCGACGGCCGTTCAAGTTCTTCAAGTAGGCTCCTCCACTCCTGAAAACAACGAGGGCAACACTGCGCAAAACCTGTCCGCCGCCATCAACGCGGTCCCCGGACAGTGCGATGTGCCTCCTTGCTTCGGCACTGGAACCGTCGCCAACCCCGCCGTTTCAGCGACTCTTGCGGGAGCCAACGTAAATCTAGCCGCCACGACTGGAGGCGCCGCTGGTGATTTCACCATAACCGAGACCGGCGGCGGCATAGAGTTCGGCGGGGGTGACAACGGAGCCTCTTTAGATTTTATCTTCTTCAGCAGCTACGCAGGTAACGGATCCCTTCCGTGCGTAACGGGTTGCGTGTATAGCTTCGATGTCACCAGCGGAGTAGCTCTCACTGCGGGCACAGTTCCGGATGCAACGTTGGGAGTTACGGCGGATACTGCGGATAGTGCCAACGGCTTCGTGACTGGCGGAATTATTATCGACAACGAACTGATGTCTTCGTCATCGCTCGTGGGCACTTCACAGATCTACTTCCTGAGTCTCGACAATGAAGTGACGGTGACTTGCTCGACCTCGGGCTCGACGATTTGCGCCACGCAGGCTTCGCAGTCGGGACTGAATTAGCAACCCGGCTCAGCAGCCATCATGGCCGGCAAGAAGAAGACTGAGAATTGCAAATTTCGGATTTTCGGATTTGAAATGGCTCAGTCGAGATCGTGAGTGCCGCAGAATTACAGCACGAGGACCATCGATTTAGGCAGAGGCGAGTGGGCAACGTTGTAGCCGTTTTTGCGCTGCCGGGAGGAGCAAGCCCCTCCCCCTGAGGCCGAAAGGCCAAAGCTTGCCCAGCAAAGCCTCCAAAATCTGCTCCCTGAGCCGAGCTGCGGGCGGGTGTTTAGCTGGCGATGGCGGCCTGCCGGGCGCGCAAAGGCGCAGCTTCGCGGACGAGCAGCGGCGAATTTGCATATTGTATCCAATATGCAGGGGTAAGCCGGCTCTTGTCCTCTAGCTTACTTGCGGCGGTAAACTTCCAGCTGCGGAACTTCGGCGAGAATCCACGCGATTTGCCCCCGGCCTGCGCTGCAGGGCTACCTGTCCTGTTGTGCAGGTGATAACGGCCTGAATTTTGCTGCGGATAACGTCTCGACATCATCGGTGGGCGAGAGTATTATGCTTGCCGAACGAAGCAGCGCCGTTCGCAGGTCCGTGTTTGGCTTGGGAACGCGGGGATCGCGGGAGTGGGGCGGTCTCGGCGTTGGAGGGAACTCGGGCGTTGATCGCGCGCTACGTAACGACTTACAGGTCTACCCAGCCCCGTTCTGAGTTCCGCAGGCGAAACTATCTTTATACCCGGCTGCTTATGCGACGAAGCGGCTGTGCTTGCTCGACTTATCATTTAGGTCACTAGAAGTGGGTCCGGGGTGAAGGCAGACGCGAGTTCCGGGTGATACTTGGGTACACCTGCGCAAACCGCGCGGCTTGGGAGTTAGGAAATGAAAGAGAAAGCAAGGCAGTACGGGCGTTTTGGTGTAGCTATTTTTGCCACGGCCATCGTGGCGCTGACTCTTGCCGGGCAAGCGTCCAGCCCTCAGCGGACTTCGCTGGTGACTGATTGGAGCAGCAAGCATCTGATTTTTTCCACGCCCACGACACGCGAAGGGCTCAGCATTGCATCCCGCGATATCCGCTACCAGCAGCAATGGATTAGACGCAACATGCACCCTGCACCTCCAACAGACGGAGAAGGCGCGAGCAATGCGGTGGAAGAGCGCGGCGCGGCGGCGGAAGTGGGCGCCACTGTATACAAGCTAGACCCAGAGAGGTGGGGCGGCGGCAGAGGCGGCGGCAAGGGTCGCGGCGGCAACGGCGGCGGCGGCAACGGGAATGGCAAACTGAAGCGCGATTGGGCTTCCTCGCTGGGGCCGGGCTCGACTGCCGGCGTGGATACGTATCCGGCAAAGTTTAATTTCAATACCACCACAGCGAGTTGCGCGAACGACTTCGTAGTGTTTGGAACGAGTGTGGCAGGAGCAGCGGCAGGCGCCGCGGCCAGCGCCACGGGAACCTTCACGGCTAATCCCAATACCGGCGAGACGGCGACCCTGACCTATGGGTCGTCGAATACGGAAACTTTAACGGCCACCGCGGCGCTCTTCGCATCTCAGACAGGAACGGTTTCCGGTACTCCGGCGAATTTAGGGACAGCGACCATCACCAACGGCGCGACCACAGACATCGGGACAGCGACCGCTGCTGCGTTTGCGACCGCGACGGGAACCTTCTCGAGCACGGGCATGACGGCCGGCCAGAGTGTTTCGATAAAGTCCGGATCGACCACGCTAACGTTGACTGCTGCGAGTGCGCCGACGGGCACTGCTACTTTCACCGGTGGTCCGGCCGCGGGGAGCAATATCGTCGTCGGCGGCACCACTTACGTCTTTGAGCCGACTGCAGCTGCCTGTGGCGCAAGCTCTAACTGCGTGATCCCACCTGGCGTGGGCACTATCACCTTTACGGGTTCGCCAGCCGGCGGAGCGACCACGGCAATCGGCGGTGTGACATACACGTGGCACGCAACCTGCCCCAACAGCGGCGAGCAATGCGTGGTCCACAGCGGAACGACGGCGCAAAACGCCACAAACCTTGAAGAAGCGATCAATAACACCTGCGGATCGAGTGCCAACTGCACCGTCAGCGGCCCGAACGGCAGCGCGACTGCAACCGTTTCCGGGACAACAGTAACCGTCACCAACACCTCTGCAGCCGCCATCACATTTACGGACGCGACCGGCGTAACGACGCTTTCCCCGACTGGCGGCACAATCGCCCGTTCCAGCACGACGAATGACGCCGCAGCCCTGGAAGCGGCGATCAATGACAATGCGGGGCAGTGCCCGCAAACGCCGTGCTTCGCGGCCGTCGGCGCAGCGAACGCGAGTGCAACGGCGACGGCGGCGGGCGCCGTAACGACAGTTACGGACACGACTTCGGGCAGCATCACTTTCACGAAGACCGCCGCTGCCATCACGCTGAATCCGAGCACCGGCACAATAGCCCTCCCCGCTACAAGCTTTCTCGTGAACGGCACTGCGGCCACGGATGCCACGAACCTCATCGCCACTATCAATGCAGCAGGGAACGGCAGCAGCGTGGGCGTTTCTGCAGCCAGCGGCGGCTCCGGAATCGTGACGCTTACAGCGACGACAATTGGCACTGGGAGCAATTCGATTGCGCTCTCAAGTGTAGGCGCGACCAACTTTGTCTGGTCCGGGGCAACGATGTCCGGCGGCGCGACCCTTCTCGCCCAAGGCAGCAGCTGCGGCACGAGATGCGAAAACTTCCAGGTGACAAATGCCTCTGGAACCGCTCTCACCACTACCCAGATCGCAACAAACCTTGCGTCCGCGCTGAATGGCAACGGCGCCGCTGTGGGTGTTGCGGTAACGTCGGGCGGCTCTACCGTCACCGTAACGGCGACGTCTGCGGGAACAGGGGGGAACGCGATCGGTGTCACGGACACTGCAACCAACTTCGCCTGGACCGCCAGCACCCTGGCGGGCGGAGCTAGCCTGCAGAGCGGGAATAATTTCTTTGCTCTCACCGACGGCTCCGGAAATGCTCTCGCCACTGGCGCAGTGGCGACGAATTTAGCCACCGCAATTGGTGCCGATGCCGCTGCGAGTGGGGTTCCGGTCAGCGCCGTAGCGGCCGGCGACGTGGTTACGGTGACTTCGACAGCGCCCGGATCACTGGGCAATGGCATCACGCTCGCAGAGACGCTCTCTAACTTCACTTGGAATCACGCGACACTTACGGGAGGAGCGGGACAAGCCAGCATCGTTGCCTATAACAACTTGTATTCGAGCTGCGGCGGCACCGTGCCATCGACGCTTTGGTCCTACTTCACCAACGGAACTGTGCAGACATCGCCGACGTTGTCGTCCGACGGAACGCAGGTGGCGTTCGTACAGAGCTCGAGTGGCGGGGTGGCGAGCCTGGTGCTTCTGAAATGGGCGGCCGGCAGCGCAACGGCGGGGAGTCCCGTGACTCTGACCACGACGACGGCGAGCGCTTATCCCGGCTGTACGGCGCCATGCATGCTGACGCTGACGTTTAACGGCTCGCACAACGACACGAACTCTTCGCCCTATTACGACTACAGCTCGGACACGCTGTACGTCGGCGATGACAACGGATCGCTGCACAAATTTACTCCCGTGTTCAACGGGACCGGGGCGACACCGCCGGCGGAAATCACAACGACATGGCCGGTGGCGCTGACGAACTCGGCGGGAATGGTGACTACGAGCCCGGTCGGCGTGACAGGTGGGTCGGTCTATATCGGTACGGCGCGGACGAGCGTTTTCGGATCAACAGGTGGCTATTTTTACGCCGTCAACGAATCCACGGGTGTGGTTACGGCGTCGTCGGAAATTGCGAGCACGCCCGGCATCGTGGACGCCCCGATTGTGGATCCAACGGCCGGAATGGTCTACGTAGTTGTCGGCGGAGACACCAACTTCTTCGCTTGCGGGGGCTTCGCCGGATGCAGCGGGGTCTTCCAATTCGCGACGAACTTTGCCTCGGGAAATGGCGGCACGGAGCAGCGCGTCGGAGAGGGCGGCAACGCGATGTTCACAGGCGATTTTGACAACATTTATTTCAATTCGTCTGACCCACCCACCGGGAGCCTTTACGTCTGTGGAGCTACCGGCACAGACGCGACGATTTACCGGATACCGATCACCAGCAACAGCATGGGGACGGCGGTGGCGGGGCCGGTGCTGACGAGCGCTACGGCTACATGCTCTCCGATTACCGAGGCTGACAACGGATCGACGGACCTGATTTTCGTCAACGTGGAGGCGAGCGGTAGCCCTGCCGGATGCTCGGGCGGCGGATGTGTGATGTCTTTTACGGTAACTAGTGGTACCCTGCCAGCGTCAACATCTCCGACTGCAACGCTGCCTGAAAACGGCGGAGCGAGCGGAATGATCATTGATACCCTCGGGTCAGGGACAACGGGCGCTAACCAAGTTTATATGACTCCCATCGGGACAGGACAAACCTGCCCGAGCGGGGCGGGGTGTGCCGTGCAGGCATCGCAATCGGCATTGAACTAATCACATAGGCGACGCGGCGAAGTTCACGACGCGAAGCTCATAATCGGGGTTGAACTGATATGACGACACGTGGACGCGGTCAGCAGGATGTGCGGGAGCCCGAAGCGGAGAGGGCGCGGGAGAAACGGCCGTATAAGAAGCCGGAGGTGCGCTCGGAGCGCGTGTTTGAGACTATGGCGCTCGCTTGCGGGAAAATCCGTGCGACGCAGGCGCAGTGCCGGTTCAATCGCAAACGATCGTGAGGGAGACGGGCGCAAACGCGGATGCCGTGGGATGCGAATTGGCCGGCGAAGTGGTGCGGCGATTCGGGCGGGTGCGCGTGCGCGTTACCGGGACGAGCATGATTCCGGCGATTTGGCCGGGGGATGTGGTGGTGGTGGAACGGCGCGCGGCTTCGGAGATTGAGCAGGGAGAGATCGCGTTGGCCGGACGCGACGGGAGATTGATCGCGCATCGCGTTGTTGGCGGAGAAAAAGGTGCCGGGCTGAAGCACGGCGCTACACACACCGTTGCACACAGCATTTTGCTTCGCGGGGATGCGCAGATTTCTGCTGATTTGCCTTTGCTCGCTGAAGAGGTACTCGGCGCGGTAGTTGCTATCGAGCGTGCGGGACTGGCTTTTGAACCTGCGCGCCACTTGAATCTTTCGGAGCGCTTGTTGGCGGCTTTTGCGCGGCGCTCTTCGTTCGCCGCACGCGTCTTCGTGCGGTTACATGCAATCCTTTCGGCCCGCCCGGAACGAGTTGCGTTGTGCCAGAGCTGACTGCAGCGGAAACCTGTCATCACATCGTGATTGAAGTGGGGGGCGTGCCGGTGCGCGTGCACACGGCGGATGGCGAATTTGTGAAGCTGCTGGAACGGCGCTACGCGGGATTTGTGGGCGCGGCGGCAGCGCGCGGATTTCGATTTCGAGATTGATCTGGCAGCGCCGGGATGCGATCCGGAAGCTGATGTTAGCGTGAGGCGCGAGGCGCGCGGGTGGACATTCGAGCGCGGCGATTTTCGCGCGGAATGGGATCCTGCGGCGCGGCGCGGGCGAATACGGCAGACGGCGAATCCTTATTCGATGGATTCGGTGCTGCGCATCGTGCATACGCTGGTGCTGGCCGGACAGGGCGGATTCCTGGTGCATGCGGCCAGCGCGGTGCGCAATGGCAAGGCTTTTTTGTTCGCCGGCGTTTCGGGCGCGGGGAAAACTACGATTTCGCGGCTGGCGCCTGCGGATGCGGCGGTTTTGACGGACGAGATTTCTTACGTGCGGCGCGAGGGCGCGGGTTACCGGGCTTACGGGACGCCTTTTGCGGGGGAGTTGGCGCGCGTTGGCGAAAACGTAACGGCACCGGTGGAGACGCTTTTTTTGCTGGCCAAGGGACGCGAGAATCGGATTGAGAATGTGGACGCGGCGGTGGCGGCGCGGGAATTGCTTACGAATATTCTTTTCTTCGCGGAAGATGCGGAGACGGTGAAGCCGGTATTTGAATCGGCTTGCGATTTCGTGGGGCGCGTGGCGGTAAAGCGGCTGACGTTTGTGCCGGATGCGCGCGTTTGGGAGATGATCGCGTGAGCGCGGAGCGACGATACGTGGCGCGCAGCAAGGACATTGCCGCGCGGCGGCTGGGCGATGAGACGATGATCATGTCCGGCCGCGATTCTACGCTTTATACGTTGAATGAAGTCGCTACCGTGATTTGGGAGGCGGCGGACGGGATTACCCCGCTGGAGGAGATTGTTACTCGACGCGTGTGCGCGGAATTTGACGTTACGCCGGAAGAGGCGCTGAAAGACGCGGACGCGCTGGTGGAAGAAATGCGCGGGCACGGGATCTTGCAGATTTCGGATGCGCCGATCGGCGCGGCAGCGGGCGCGGAAACGCGCGCGCAGGGGGCTTGATGGGCGCGCTGATGGAGGAGATGGGCGTTAAGGCGCTCGAATTGGGCATTCCGATAAGCGTGCAGCTGGATTTGACCTACCGCTGCAACGAACGCTGCGTTCACTGCTATCTGGATCATGAAGATCACGGCGAGATGACTACCGCCGAGATCAAGAGTTTGCTGGATGAGATGGCCTCGGCTGGAGTTCTCTTTCTTACTTTGAGCGGCGGCGAGATTTTCGTGCGCTCGGATTTTTTTGAGATTTTGGAGTACGCGCGGAATCTGATGTTTGCGGTGCGGTTGAAGACCAATGCGATTCTGGTGCGCGAGCGCGAGGCCGAGCGATTGCGGGAACTGGCGATCGAGAACATTCAGATCAGCATTTATTCGCACCGGGCGGAAGTGCACGACGCGATTACCAAGGTGCCGGGATCGTTGAAGCGCTCGATTGATGCGATTCGATTTCTGAAATCGTACGGATTGAAGACCACCATCGCCAATGTTTTGATGCTGCAGAATATGCAGGATTATCCGGGCGTGCGGGCGCTGGCTAAGGAATTGGACGTGGAGTTCACCATCGATCCTACGATTACGCCAAAGATGGACGGCGACCGCGCGATTTTGAATTTGAATATCGAGCGCGAGGCGTTGCAGCGCGTGTTTCATGATGAGGCGCTGGTGGGCAACGTGGAGGAATTTTGCCGGCCGGCGGCTCCGGCAGGTGCGGATGAGCTGGATTCCCTGCCCTGCAGCGCGGGACATACGGCTTGCTACGTTTCGCCTTATGGCGATGTTTATCCTTGCGTGCAATTTCCTTTGCCTACCGGGAACGTGCGGCGGCAGCGCTTTGAGGATATTTGGTATGACTCGGAGAAGATGAACGAAGTGCGGGCGATTCGCATGCGCGATTTGCCGACTTGCTCGGGTTGCGGGCATGTTTCGGCTTGCACGCGTTGCCCGGGGCTGGCGTTTATGGAAGGGGATATGCGCGGGCCCTCGATTCAGGATTGCGAGAAATCGTTTGCGCGGACTGGCGTTCCTTCGAAGAATTTGATGGCTAAGAGGCCTTCCGCGAGTGTTGGGTTGGTGCAGATTCAGGGATCGGGAACCAGCGTCGCTGCTAGTGCTTTGCCTGCCTAGGTTGTAATCCTAAGTGGAGTTTTTGAGTTGTGCCGTAGTGTCTGCACGGCAATTTCAAATTTGAAATGGCTCTGTTGAAATCCTGGGCACGCGTTGTCTTCTCGGCCGTAGGGGAGGGACTTGCTCATCCCGCCAGCCTAAAAAGGCCGCAACTGCCCTCTCTCGCCTCTGCGTAGTTGATTTTCCTAGTGCTGTAACTTTGCGCTACTCACGCGTCCAGCAGAAACGCTGTCATCCTGAGGGCCGCGCAGCCTGATTTTCGCGCCCATTCACCGAGGCCGCGAAAATCAGGCGCGTTGGCGCGGTCCGAAGAGCCTGCCCCGAGTCCTTCGAGGGGATCTCGGCGCCGGAACGGCGGAAACCTCGGTCCGGTTTTTCTTGCTTTTCCTATGATGTCAACAGAGCCATTTGAGATTTCAGAGAAGAACAGGTCACCGCAGAGACGCAGAGGGACGGAGCAGAGGACTACCAAGTAGCGGGTTGGGCACGGCCGCGCTTGCGGCCGTGCCCCTTCCCGGTTGAAGTTTATTGGCTAACTGTTGTGCCGGCGGCCACCTCGAACGTGTCGTTCTCGATGATGAAGCCTTGCGCGCCGCTGACCTGATAGACGACAAAGCTGAGCGTGCCGCTGCTATCGATCGTGCCGGTGCCGGTGGCGCGTCCTGGGTTGTTCGCGTCGCCAGTAAAGGTGATCGATGCGGGAGCGCCCAGATCGTTTCCTCCGACATCAGCGAGGTCCACAGTGCCCGTGAAGTTCCCGGAGGTATCCACGAAGCCCTGACCTACGAGATCGATTTCCCCGCCCTCTTCCGCGTTGATCTGCATGCCTAGCGCGTAGTTACCGAGTATGGGATTCGACGCGGGCGGAGCTTGCACGGTGACGAAACCTGCGCCGTTGGCATCGGTGTCGCTATCCATCAGAAGAGCACCCGACGCCGCGTTACCGTTGTTCGGATCCAGGAAGTTGAGAGCTGGATCCGCGAAGTAAACGATGACGTTGGAAATGTCGCCGGTGTTTCCGCTGGTTATGGTGAGGATAGCCCGAGGCATGGTGGGATCGGGAATCGCGTACGTCCCAGCCACCGCGCCATTCGAGACAGTTCCACCTTCATTGGCATCGCTGAAGCCGGCAGTCAAGGTACCGTTGCCGTCGGCCGTAAGCTGACCGGCGTAGGCCACCGAGCCGGAACCGCCGAAGCCGTTGTCGAAGAAGGCGTAGTTGCCGCTCAGTGCGCCTAAGACGTACGTGGAACTGGCACCTGTTGCGGCAGCGGCGCCGAACATCGAGCCGCCCGTCGACGAAGAAGTTGTCGTTCTGGATCACCTTGAACGCTTCGGGACCGACCATATAGACGACATAATTATAGGTATCGCTGTTGAAGCCAGGGACGGTGATAACGCCGCGCCCATTGGCATCCAGCGTAGTGATGGTACCGCCGGTCGGGTCAGCACTGCCGGTGCCGCCGGTGTCATCGATGTCGATGATGCCGGAAGCGATGGTGGCGCCGTCGGCGGTAGCGACAACGCCGCCGAACGAGGTCTCCCCGTCATCGCTGAGGTCCCATCCCATTAGGTTGAAGACGTAGGTTGCCGGTGCAACGCCGCCTGCGAAAGCAGTGGAGTTCTGCAAATCGATCGTGCCGGTGGAGGTGGCGCTGCCGTCAACCTCAGTGATCAGGAGGTGTGTCCCGTTATTGACGAAGTTGGAGGTGGCGGTGATGCTGAAAGTCTGAACACCGGCCACACCGAGATTGGTATCCGGTACGCCACCCGAGAGGGGATTCAGAGTAATGGAGCCACGGCCATCGGGACCGATGGTGTAGGTGCCGGTCACGGTGTCGGTGGTCGCGAAATTGACATCCGAAAAGTCTTCTTCACCGGCGGTGATGTTGCCGTTTCCGTCGGAGGTGATGCTGCCGGCAAGAGCGTAGAAACCAGCGGAATCCAAGCCGGTTGCTACGAAAGCGTACTGGCCCATCGCCACCAAGCCTGCGTTGGAACCGAGCGGATTGATGGTGGTGGTGCCGCTGGCTGCGGCGGACGAATCCGTCACCGAAGTGGCAGTGATGGTAACGCTGCCGCCGGTGGGAACGGTTTTAGGTGCGAGGTACACCGCAGGAGCGCCAGGAGCAGTTTGTGCCGGAGTGATCGAGCCGCAATCTGCGCTGGTGCAGGAAATGGTCCAATTTACGCCTGCGTTGGTGGAGTCTCCCGGAGTGTCGGCCGCGACCTGAACGGAATTACTCACTTCGAGTGTGGCCGGAGGAGCCGGAGCAAGTGTCACGGAAATGACCGTCTTGGGCTTGCCGCTGCTGCCGCAGGCAGAAACGAAGGACGCCAAGCCAACTACGAGGAGAATCAATAGGGATTTACGATTCATCGCAGGCCTCCCTTGTTCGAGCTGGTCGCGTGATAGCGAGGCGACGGCGGCCCGACAAAAAAGCCTCTCTGGTTGCGGACGGTAAAGGTCTTGCCGTCGGCTTCAATGGTGCGAACGATGAATACTTCTTTACCTTTGACATTCATTTTTACGCCAACGGCCGAAACAGTCTGGCCGGCTGCGAGCGAGTCCAAACCCTTGTCGCGGCCCGCATAGGATCCGACATGAGCGTCAATTGCACCGCCCGATGTCGCCAGCATCAGATGTTCGCCCTGTAGCATGCCTGCGCCCGGTTTTTTCACGACGTTGGAAATGGTGCCTTTCATGGTGACTTCTTTCGAGACGTCGTACTGATATTTCGGAGTGACGGTGATCTTCTTCGTCGGAGCGGTATCCGCCTGACTCGGAACCGCGAAGACGGAGAAGGCCATCAGGGCCAAAAGGCCCAGGCCTCCCAACAGCTTCTTCATTTGTTCCTCCATTTTATTTTTCGCCTGAGATCGAAAGGCATGCGAGCAGCATGTGACGCCAGAGGGGACAACTCACTGCTCCGGACACACCCACGACAGGCAAACGTGCTGAGAACTTATCCCTGACCCAAGACAACCCCTAGCGGCGTACAAGGTAACACATGGAAACGCAAAATATGCAAATGGTTTTGAATAATGTTTCAGATTGGAGACCCGCAGCCTAAAAGCATGAAATATAGGCAGATGCGGCACGTCGCCAGCTTGCCCAGCCTAGTACTGCGGAATTTAAGGGGCAAATTTACGGGGCACTTGACAAGCGCAAGGGAGGAGAGGAGAATGCCGCAAGGCGAAGAAAAAGCGAAACTCAGAATTCCCTGCTCTTCGCTCTGGTTGCCCTTATGACCCTTGCCGCTCTGCGCTCCCGTCTGGAAGATTCCCTGCGAGGCAAAGTCGCTGCGCCCTTTGCCGTGCGGCGCGCGGAAGTGCCGGAGATGGCGGCTTCGGGCATTGCGGAGATTGATCAGCTTACCGGAGGGTTGCCGCGCGGGTGCTTGACGGAAATTACCGGAGCGGCGGGCTCGGGGCGGATGAGTTTTCTGGTTTCCTTGCTGGCTGGATTGACGCGGCGCGGGGAATCTTGCGCAGTGGTGGATGGGCGGGACGCTTTCGATCCTTGCGGAGCGGAGGCGGCGGGAGTGGCGCTGGAGCGATTGCTGCTGGTGCGCTGCAGCAATATCGAGCAGGCGTTGCGCGGGGCGGATTTGCTGTTGCATGGCGGAGGATTTGGTTTGGTGGCGCTGGATTTGAGCGATTTGCCGGGGACGATAGTGCGGCGCGTGCCCTTGAATGCGTGGTTTCGTTTCCGGCGCATGGTGGAGAACACGGCTACCGTTTTTCTTTTGCTGGAGCAGGAGGCTTGCGCGAAGAGTTGCGCGTCGCTGGTGCTGCATTTGGAGATGGAGGCGGCGCGGTGGAATTCGGCAGGGGGCAAAAACGGCGGGATGCGGGATGCGCAGCAGTTTCTTCTGGGCGGATTGCGGATTCGCGCAGAGGTTTTGCGCAGGCGGGTTGAGCCGGCGGGATTTTCGTCCACCCATTTTTCGCATGGTGGCAGCGGCGCGAGGCGGGGGTTGTCTTTATGAGATGCAGGCGGGTTGGATGGATCTTAACGGCGGGAAACGGCGGGGCAAGAAAAACGAATTGCTCTTGTTGGCATCGTGCGCAGAAAAGGCAAAACCGGATCGAGGTTCCCGCCGTTCCGGCGCCGAGATCCTTCAGCCCGAGCCAAACCGCCCAATTTCCGCGCGGGCCTCGGTGAATGGGCGCGGAAATCGGGCTGCTCGGGCTTCAGGATGACACGTTTCCTATAGTGCGAGGTAATCCGAAATCTTGAGGGCCTTCATTCGCGGGATTGTCCATGCCTTTTGCGTGCATCCATATTCCTCACTTTATTCTGCAGGCCGCTTTGCGGGCCGAACCGGAATTGCGATCGCTGCCGGTTGGCATTCTTGACGGTAGTCCTCCGCTTCTCACCATTGTTGCCCTGAATGAAAAAGCCGGGGGGCTTGGTTTGCAGATTGGGATGACCAAGCTGCAGGCGGAGCAGATTCCCGGGTTGCAGCTTCGGCATCGTTCGGGGGCGCAGGAGACGGCGGCGCATGCTGCGCTTTTGGATCTGGCGCTGGGGTTCAGCCCGCGGATTGAGGATACGACTGCGGATACGATTCTGCTGGATCTGGCGGGATTGGCGGGGCTTTTTGGCTCGCTTGAGAATCTTGCGCGGGGCCTGACGGTGCGGGCTGTGGAATTTGGATTTAGCGCGAATGTGGCTGTGGCTTCGAATCCTGAGGCGGCGCAGCTTGCGGCGCGCGGATTTTGCGGCGTGACGCTGCTGACGCCGGAGGATGAGGCGCAACGGCTGGGCGGCCTGCCGGTTTCGGCGCTGAATCTTTCGGTCGAGATGAGCGAGACGCTGGAGCGCTGGGGCGTGCGCACTTGCGCGGGGCTGGCGGGGCTGCCGGTGGAGCAGCTTTCCGAGCGCTTGGGGCAGGAAGGCGTGCGTTTGCAGGAATTGGCGCGGGGGGCGAATGTGCGGGCGTTGATTCCTGCCTTGGCCGCTACATTCTTCGAAGAGGCACTGGAGCTTGATTCTGCGGTGCGCGAGCTTGAGCCGCTGGCGTTTCTGCTGGGGCGATTGCTCGATCAGCTTTGCGCACGGCTTTCGGCGCGGGGGCTGGCTACCAATGAAATTCGGTTGAAGATGCAGTTGGAGCCTGGCGAGGAGGAAATTTTCCCCGTCGCCGATGAAAACATTCTCAGGAAAAAATCGGGGCGAAAGAAATCCGGCGGGAAAAATCCTTCGGCTACGGCTGCGCCTTCCGTTTACGAATCCACACTGCGCTTGCCTTTGCCGATGCGCGATGCGAAGGCGCTTCTGCGGCTTTGGCGGCTGCATCTGGAAGCAGATCCGCCGGTTTCGCCTATCAAGAAAATCGAAATGGCGGCAGAGCCGGCGCGGGTGCGATTCGCGCAGTCGGGATTGTTTCAGCCTACTTCGCCTGATCCGGAAAAGCTGGAGATCACGATGGCGCGGGTGCGGCATTTGGTGGGCGAGGCGAATATTGGCGCGCCGGAGTTGGTGAATACGCACCGGCCGCTGGCTTTTGCGATGCGGCATTTTGATCCCGCGACGGCCGCGGACGAATTCGAAGAGACGGGCTTGGCGGCGGTGCAGGCGCCGCTTGCGCCTTCTATTGCTTTGCGTGCGTTTCGGCCGGCGTTGCCTGCGCGCGTGGAGACGCGCGGCGATGTGCCTGTGCGGGTTCTTTTTAATGGCGTTTGCGGGGAGGTGGTGGCGGCTTCCGGGCCGTGGCGCAGTTCTGGGGATTGGTGGAATGAGAATCCCTGGAATTTGGATGAATGGGATTTGGAGATTGAATTTCCGGTTCGCCGGGCGAAGGAATCGAACGTCTTTGCGGAGAGGCCAGAGAGTGCTGTATCACGCGGCGTTTATCGCGTGATTTATGAACGCGCGGCGGGGAGTTGGGCTATTGGCGGAATTTATGATTGATAGAAATTTGAGTCTAGCGATAGGAGCGGAGATCGTGGCGCAAATCATGGTGAAGGTTACGCCGGCGGGCGCAGCAAGCGGCGCCCCTACGGCCGAAAATATTCAGCGCAATGGTTTCATCTCAAATCTGAAATTTCAAATTTGAAATTGCTTCGTTGACATCATGTACATCGAATTGCATGCGCGATCGGCTTTCAGCTTTCTTGAGGGGGCTTCTTCGCCTGAGGGGTTGGTTGCGCGAGCTGTCGAACTTGAATTCCCTGCCATGGCGCTGCTGGATCGCGACGGATTTTATGGGGCGCCGCGTTTTCATCTGGCTGCGCTGAAAAACAAAATTCGGGCGCACATTGGGGCGGAAGTTACTTCTGCCGACGGATTTCGGTATGCGCTGCTGGCCAAATCGCGCGGAGGGTTACCAGAATCTCTGCCGCTTGATTACGCGCATGAAGCTGCGTGCGGCTAAGGGCGAGGGCTCGATCACTGCGGATGAACTGGCCGAACATTCCTCCGGCCTTGTTTGCCTTACTGGCGGCGATGAGGGGCCGCTGGCACACGCGCTTGGTTGCGGCGGAGTTGATAGCGGAATTGAATGCTTGCGGCGGCTTTGCGGAATTTTTGGGCGCGAGAATGTTTACGTGGAGTTGCAGCGGCATTTGCATCGCGAGGAGGAGGCGCGAAATCAGGCGGCTGTGGAGATTGCACGGCGGCTGCGCTTGCCGTTGCTGGCTACGAATGGCGTTGCGCATGGCACGCGCATCGAGCGGCAGGTGCTCGATGTTTTCACTTCGATTCGCCATCACGAAACGCTTGATACTGCGGGGCGTTTGCTGGCGCGCAATTCCGAGCGGCATTTGAAATCTGGGGAACGCATGGCGCGGCTTTTCGCCGATTTGCCTGAGGCCATCGCGCAGACTGCCGAGCTTTCTTCGCGGCTGGAATTCACGCTGGAAGATCTGGGCTACGAATTTCCGAAATATCCAGTGGGCGACGGAGAGACGCAGAATTCATTCCTTCGCAAGCGCACGATGGAAGGGATGATTGCGCGCTATGGGGCGAACGATGAAAAGGCGCGGCGGCAGATTGAACGCGAACTGGCGCTGATCGAAAAGCTCGATCTTGCCGGCTATTTCCTCATTGTCTGGGACATCATTCGCTTCTGCGGGGATCGCAATATTCTGGTGCAGGGGCGCGGCTCGGCGGCGAATAGCGCGGTTTGCTACGCGTTGGGAATTACTGCTGTCGATCCTGTGGGCATGGATCTGCTTTTCGAGCGCTTTCTTTCGGAGGAGCGGCACGAATGGCCGGATATCGATCTCGATCTGCCGAGCGGCGACCAGCGCGAACGGGCTATTCAATATGTTTACGAGCGCTATGGAAAATTCGGCGCGGCGATGACGGCGAATGTCATTACCTACCGCGGGCGTTCGGCGGCGCGCGAAGTGGGCAAGGCGCTGGCGTTTGATCTGGAAACGCTGGGACGGCTTACGAATCTGGTGAACGCATGGGAATTCAAGGACGATAACGACCGCTTCGAGCGCCACTGCCGCGATTCGGGATTTGATCTCACGCACCCGCGCATCAAGAAATTCGTGGAGCTTTGCGAGCGGCTGCAGGATTTGCCGCGACACCTGGGGCAACATTCCGGCGGGATGGTGATTTGCGCGGGACAGCTGGATGCGGTTGTGCCGCTGGAGCCGGCGACGATGCCGGGGCGCGTGGTGGTGCAGTGGGACAAGGAAGATTGCGCGGACATGGGGATTGTCAAAGTGGATTTGCTGGGGTTGGGGATGATGGCGGTGCTGGAAGAGACGATTGAGATTATTCGCGCGCATGATGGCGAGAGCGTCGATCTGGCGCATTTGCCTGCGGACGATCCGGTGGTCTATGGCGCGCTGCAAAAGGCCGACACGGTGGGAATGTTCCAGATCGAAAGCCGCGCGCAGATGTCTTGTTTGCCGCGATTGCGGCCGGCACGATTTTACGATGTTGTCGTGCAGGTGGCCATTATTCGGCCGGGGCCGATTGTGGGGAAGATGGTGCATCCGTATTTGCAGCGGCGATTGGGGCGCGAGCCGGTGGTGTATCCGCATCCTTCGCTCGAGCCGGTGCTGGCACGGACGTTGGGCGTGCCGCTTTTTCAGGAGCAGCTCTTGCGCATGGCCATGATTGCGGCGGGATTTTCCGGCGGCGAGGCGGAAGAATTGCGACGAGCTTTTGGATTCAAGCGTTCCGAGGCGCGCATGAAGGAGATTGAAAAGAAATTGCGGGCGGGAATGGAGCGTACCGGCGTCGCGGCTGACGCACAGGAGCAGATCGTTAAATCCATCACTTCGTTTGCGCTTTATGGATTTCCTGAATCGCATGCGGCGAGTTTTGCCTTGCTGGCTTATGCCAGCGCTTATTTGAAGTGCCGTTATTTGGCGGCTTTTACCGCGGCCATGCTGAACAATCAGCCCATGGGATTTTATTCTCCGGCCACGATTGTGAAGGATGCGCAGCGGCATGGGTTGCGGGTGAAACCGATTGATGCGGCGCATTCGGATTGGAAATGCACGCTGGAGCGGGAAAGCGTAGGTTGGAGCTTGCGGCTGGGTTTGCGTTATGCGAAGGGATTGCGCGAGGAAACGGCTACGCGCATTGTTGCGGCGCGGGCGTTGCGGGCGATTTCTTCGGTGGAGGATTTGAAGCGGCGTGTGCCGGAGATTTTGAAGGCCGAGCTGGTCACCTTGGCGGAAATTGGGGCGTTGAATTTCGCCATGCCCGCAGATGCCGCCGGAAAGAAGCGCGCGGGGAAAAAGGGGCAGCGATTTCATCGCCGCGATGCGCTGTGGCAAGTGGAGCGTGCGGCGCGAGCGCCGGGGCCGTTATTGGAAGATCCGCTGCGTGAAGACGCGGCTGAGGAGGCCGAGGCGGAGAGGTTTGTTGCCAGCGAGAAAATTGCCGCAGCGGAGGCGGCAGCAAGGCCATTTATGCAACTCCCGATTGCAGAATCGCCGCTGGCGCCGATGACGGATTCGGAGCGGCTGATCGCCGATTTTCGTGGCACGGGGATGACCGTTGGGCCGCATCCGATGGCTTATTGCCGCGCGGATATGAACCGGCTGGGCGTGCGGCGCGCGAATGAGCTCGAGCACTTGCGCGATGGCATGCGCGTGCGCGTGGCGGGGGCCGTGATTTGCCGGCAGCGGCCGGGGACGGCGAAAGGATTTGTGTTTTTGAGCATTGAAGATGAGACGGGCATCGCCAACGCCATCATTACGCCTGATCTTTTTGCTGAAAATCGCGTGATGGTGGTTAGCCATCCGTTCCTTCTGGTGGAAGGCAGGCTGCAGCACCAGGACAATGTTATTTCGGTGAAAGTGGAGACCATCGAGCCGCTGCGCATGCAGTCGGGCACTGCCGCGTCGCACGATTTTCACTAAGATAATTGCGGCATACTGGACTTTTCCCAGGCAGCGAGCTAGTGTCCCTAGGCTTCGGCAAGTTTTCTGATGAGCCCATGCGCAAACTGAGTGACGTCGAGTACGCCAAAGAATTGATGGCCGAGGCCATGGATTGGTCGGTTTTGCGCTGGCTCTGGGAGAAGCAGGCGGTGCGAGAGGCCGCGGACAAGGCCAATGCCACGCTTGACCGGATGTATCGCAAAGTGACGAACGCCTGGGGCGAGGAGATTAAAGCCGCCTACGAGGATTTGGAGGCAGAGAGCACGGCCAAGGGACGCGGGCACAAATCCAAGGCTGTAGAGACGAAGGGTTCTGAGTCCGAGGCCGCGATTTTCGCCAAGAAGGCCAAGCAGTCGCACGATAAAGCTTATCGAGCGCGAATGGACGCCGAAAAGACGTTTGATGACGCGGAAGCGCAGTTGAACACGGATTTGGCGCGCGAGGGGTGTCAGAAGGCTATTCTGGCTTGGGAACTTTTCGAAAAGACGATCCGCCTGGCCGAGAGTGGCGTTGCGCCGACGAAGGAAAAGTCCTAACCGCCTTTGCCAATCCTGTGAAAACACTGAATGAAGTATATTCGCCGCTTTCCGCTTACCGGCGTTACGAAGTTTGGTTTGTGCGATTGGGCCTGGCGGACGGCGCGGGAGCCTGGTGGTTCCGGTATTTGGTGATGAACCCGGGGCGCGGCGGATGTCCGGGCGATCCGCGTGGAATGCCGGTACAGGTCTGGGCCACGTGGTTTCCACGCGAGCGCAAGCCGCAGAGTTTCATTCAAGGATTTCCTTTGGCGGAGTTGGAACTTTCCGGCCGAGGCCGGAGTCCATTTCACGCGCGAGCCGGCGAGAATGAGATCGATGAAAATTACTGCCGGGGAGTGCTGGGAGTTGAAGGCCACTCGATTTCCTGGAATTTGAAATATCGCTCCACATTCGGCGTCACGCTCAGCGACAAAGGCTGGATTGGTTTTTCACGAACGCCGCATTCGGATGCGATTTTTTCCGGCGAGATCATTTTCGATGGGCGACGTTTTTCGGGGGATCCACTAGGCTTCGGAGTGCAGGGGCACAACTGCGGCTACCGGCATCGCGATTTCTGGAGTTGGGCACATGCCTATTTTGCGCGGTCCGGAGAGCCGCCCACTACGTTGGAAGCGCTGGTGTACGACATGCCCTTCGGGATGTATTTTCGCAAGGCGGTGCTGTGGCACAAGGGAGCGCAGCACACTTTCCGCAGCTTGCGGGAGATTACGCGCGATCGGGAGAGCTTTCAGTGGAAATTCAATTGTGCGACGCGGGATGGCTTGCAACTAGAAGCCGCGTTTGATGGCCGTGGGGAGAGCTTGCATCGTCTGCCGTACCTGAAAACGAACTGCTCGGGCAGCTTTGAGGTGACGAACAATAGCCTGGCGCGCGCGACGCTTTGTTTACGCCGGAAAAACGGAGAAGCCGAGACACTGGAGACAGACACCGGCGCTGTACTGGAAATGACTGGAGGCTGAGTCACTCCGCAGAACGGGCTTTTTCCAGACGCTCCGCAATTATCGTGTAAGCCAGCGGGTTGAAGGCCATTCCGACGTGGGTACCGGGAACCTCGAAATCGTCCTCTGGATCGTTGGTCAAACAGTAGCGCCAATCCACGATGCCATCGCCACGGGTGTAAATGGCGGTCTGGACCATGGAGTTGGGAACCTCGCGCTTCAGCGAGTCGATGAAATTGCAGGTGCAGCGACCCGTGTAGCAGGCCGGCAGAACTCCCGGACCGTGTTCGGTAAGAATGCGCATACGCACAGCTTCTGCTGCGTGGAACACAGCTTTGCTCATGATCGTGCCGCGGAAGGGCGAAGCGAGAGTAATGACGGAAGCCACGTCCCTGCGGCGCTGGCCGGCAACCGAACGAGCGATGACGCCGCCGAGACTGTGACCGATCAAATGGATTTTGCGGCCGGTTTCGGCGCGAGCCTGTTCGATGGTCTCGTTGAGGTGCCGCTGAATCAACAGGTTGGGGCAATCGGCATTGATGCCAATGCCGGAAAAATAGGGCTGGTATCCGATGCGGCCGAGCCAGCCGTGAAGTTCAGTCAAATAAAGATCGGTGGCGAGAAAACCGGGAATGATAACAACGCCGGCGCCTTCACCGTGCGGCACGCCGAATCCATAATAAACAGGGGTTGCGTGAAGCAAGAGAACTTCGGCTCCGAACAGCGCTTCGGTCCAGAGCGACGCTGCTACATCCGGTTGATCTGCGGGTGAGGGGGTTCTGGACGCGCGTTTCGACGGGCCTGTTGACCTTTTCCGAGTTCGCAAGTTAGTCCTAAGAGTGCCCAGCATGTGCGTACCCTTTCCCGAACCCGAGTCTAGGTGACATCGTGGTGCGGTTATCGGGTTCGTAAGGCAGCTGAGCGCGCTATGCGAGAGTATGTTCTTCTCGCTCAATTATACTTCTATGTCGGGCACGGCTCCAAAGCCGTGCGCAACATGTTTCTAGCGCTTAACGGTTCGGCGTTTCGGTTTTTTCCCCGCCGCGGCCTCCAGCCTGGCTTCCAGTTCCGCGATGCGCTTGTGCAAAGCGTCGAGATCCGGGTTAGCCGGAGCTTGTGGCTGCACAGGCGATGGCGGCGGCGTAGAAACTAAAAACTTCTTCATCAAATCAACGGGCGAAAGAATGGCGGACTGAACCTCGCCCAAACGAGTTTGTACCGCATCCTGAACTTTCTGGTACGTGTCAAAGGCAGACTTCAGATACCACATGATGAACTCCTGGCGCACCTCATCGGAAGCCATGATGAGCTGGCGGAGGAGTTCGAGAGGCAAACCAACGGGCTTGTCCTTGGCGTCTTCGGTGATGATTTGGGTGAGAACGACGCGGGTGAGGTCCTGGCCGGTCTTAGCGTCCAGGACTTTGACGTCCTTGCCTTCGCGAATGAAGGCAGCGAGGTCGTCGAGATTAACGTAGCGGCTGTTGGTGGCGTCGTAGAGGCGGCGGTTGCCGTACTTCTTGATGACCACGGTAGCAGGGGTCATGAGGGCCCTTTCTTGCTGCACCGCACAAACTAAAAATAATGCTTGACAAGGGGTTTGTCAAGGCCTAATGTGTAGTTGGATGCTGCAGTGCAGCAATCCGAAAAGAGGTGCTCTATGCAAGCCACTACTAAGACGGACACGTCCCGGACCCATCCGAGGGAATCATCTTTCGTTCATGTCCTATCGGGCTGGGCGCAACAGGGAGTACAGAGTTTCTTTGCCACACAGCGGATCCTGCTGGATCTGGCCATGCGGCAGAACGCGAGCGTAATGAATACTCTGCGGAAGCAACTGACCGACCCGCAACATTCACCCACCGCCATCCTCAGCGAAATCGCCGGGGAGGGCATGAACAATTTCATTGAAGGCCAAAAAATTCTCCTGGAATTGGGGAAACAGCAGAACCACATCCTGATGAGCGGCATGAAGGAGCGCATGGGAGACTGGCCGGCAGCACAAGCCACGACCGATATGCTCCGGCGCAGCGTGCTGGCCTTCATCAACATGCAACACGAGTTCCTGAATACAGCCAGCAAGCAAACCCACAGCTGGATGGAATCCGCCAAGGCCGGCAGGCCGTATGAAACCAAAGAGCTGATAGCCGTGGCGCGCGAGGGAATGGAAAACTTCATGAAGGCGCAAAAACAGTTCCTGGACATCATCGCCGAAGAAACCACGAAGGCAACCAGCGGAAAGCACCACAACGGAGCCGAGAAGAAGATCAAGAAGACGGAGCTCGCGGAAGTGGCGCGGCAAGCGACCGAAGCGCTAATGGATGCGCAGAAGAAGCTGGTTGACGTTGCGGGGCGGCAGATGCACGCCACGGTGAAGACTGCGGGAACCGCGCTGGAATTGATGCGGCCCATTTCATTTGTGCCGTTTGCAGAGCTGACTCGGGAGGGCGTCAAGAGCTACGTGGATGCGCAAAAGGCGCTGATGGACGCGGTGGTGAAGCCGGTAGGCGAGCACAAGCATCCCGGCAAACCGATGCGGCACGGCAGGAAAGCTGGAGTACATCACAAGCGACACGCCGCAGCGGCTGCCTGAAACAAAAATGGGAAGGGCACGGCTTAACGCCGTGCCCTTCTTTATTTATATCCCTACATGGTCCGTCGAAGTTCCCCAACCAAGTTTACGGAGCGCCTCAATCTAACGTGAATTCGTCTCATAAATAGCTCTGGTGGTCAGATGAGGATTTCTACAGGGCTTAAGCGAGATCGAAGGCCGACGACAACGCCTTGAGTCCGACGGGGCTAGTGCCCAGCGCTAAAGCGCGTGCAGAAACGCCGCAGAATTAAAGCACGAAGACATTCGACTTACGCAGAGGCGAGTGGGGACAGTTGTGGCTGTTTTTACGGTGGCGGGAGGAGCAAGCCCCTCCCCTACGGCCGAAAAGCCAACGCGTGCCCAGGATTTCAACAGAGCCAGATGAATTCGTGACAAGCGAATAGCGGTGGACTACGATGCGGCACTATCAGGCCCATGGCGCGAACCGCAAGCAAAGTCCAACTCAACCGGCAGACTGTTAAGAGTTTCGAGGCGTACATACGCGACGCTGAAGCAGAAATGAGCAAGACGCTGCGCGGAGCGGGCGCGTTTCTCTGGTCGGATAGGAACGCAGAGATAGCCCGGGAGGTTGGCGAAGGAGAAGTCATCGCGCAATTCTGGTCGGGCCAGCGACCGGTGAAAGTGCCGAACGGCTTAATCCATGATTGGATCGGGGCCGCCTGGGCGCCTGGTACCACGCTTAAAGCCACGTTGGCGCTGATTCAAAACTACGACAACCACACAAATATCTACAAGCCTGAGGTCATTGCCTCCAAGTTGATAAGCCGCCGCGGGAATAATTTCAAAATCTACTTGCGCCTGCTGAAAAAGAAAATTTTGACCGTGGTCCTGGATACAGATCACGACGTGCACTATCAATCCATTAATCGAAAGCGTTGGATTTGCCGCTCGTACACGACGCGGATCGCTGAAGTCGAGAATGCCGGGACGGCGAACGAAGCGGTCCTGCCGCCGGACACAGGCTTCGGGTTCCTGTGGCGCCTTTACTCGTATTGGCGATTCGAGGAGCGAGAGGGCGGAGTGTACCTGGAGTGCCGGGCCATATCGTTGTCCCGCGACGTGCCCCTGGGTTTGGGCTGGGTCATCGAACCGATCATCCAAAAACTGCCCAAAGAGTCGTTGATCCACACGTTGGAGTGTACCCGCCAAGCGCTGCGCGGCTGATTCCCTCCGTCTGCTCCCCGAAAAACGTAGCTCCCGTCCGGGTGTGCTGCGAGCACTTAAAAGCGCCCACAGAATCCTTCTTTGTGTGATGAAGGTCACAACCGCCAGTGACTGGGGTCATTGAGCAACGGTACAGCGGGATGTTTAGTAAGAGTCGAACGGCGAACAGATCGCCGCGCGGACGACGAGGTGAGGCAATGGATCTGCGAGATTGGACCAACTCCGAAATTGAATATGGCCGAAAGCTTTTAGATTCAGGGATCGACGGGGCCCGTACGGGGCGAGACACCTTCCTTCATGGAAGGCCTATCACTCCATTTGTCAGCGATTCGGCTCGAAAAGCCTTAAAGCCCTCCGTTGTCGGAGCGTACCTGGGGATGTGCCTGGGTGCCTTGGGAAGCAAATCCGACGAGGAAGAAGGCTCGATTGCCAAGATTTTGCTGCTGGGTTTGTTGGGCGGCGCAATCGGCTTTGGCACAGCGATGGCTTGGGAAAGCCGGGAGCTGGCTGAAAGCGCTGCTTCCGAGGCTCTGCGAAACATCCACAAAGTCCGAGACGAGCACTGGGTGGAAAAACATCCCGTCGCCTTTGGGTAAAAGCTAAGACCGTTCTGTTTCATGATTTCCGGGAACTCCGTGGGCTATGAGGGTATAGGGAGGAGACTACGCCAGTGAGTGAGATATTGATCGAGCAAGTCCTAACCCCAGCGAACGCCGAAGGCCTCAGTGATGAACGCACCGCCTACCTCGAAGGATTAGTCAGCCAAGCCAAAGCCGCAGCCGCTGTTTTCAGCCAATACAGCCAAGAGGATGTCGATCGCATTGTCAAAGCAATGGTGCTGGCCGGCTTGGAGCAGGCTCAACATCTGGCCAGACTGGCGATTGAAGAAACAAAGATCGGAGTGATGGAAGACAAGGTCATCAAGAACATGGTGGCCACGGAATTCGCCTACAACTACGTCAAGGACAAGAGGACCGTTGGAGTGATTCGCGAGTTTCCGGAGCGCAATTTGGTCGAGATGGCCGAGCCGATTGGGGTCATCTTCTCGATGTTGCCGATCACGAATCCTACCTCCACGGTGCTGTTCAAGTGCATCGTCGCCATCAAGACGCGCAATGCGGTGATCTTCAGCCCGCACCCGAAGGCGTGGCGCTGCTGTTCAGAGGCCGTGAGAATAATGTACGAGACGGCAGTGAAACACGGCGCGCCCGAGGGAGTTTTTTCGTGCCTGGGAACGCATGGCCTGCCAGACAACGCTTTCCTGATGCACCACAAAGATGTGAGTTTGATTGATGCCACGGGCGGGCCATTGGCAGTCAAAGCCGCGTATAGCTCCGGCAAGCCGGCGCTGGGAGTGGGGCCGGGCAATACGCCCGCGTATTTGGAGAAGACGGCAGACCTGGACGCCTCGATCGTGGACATTTTGGTTTCGAAGACTTTCGATAACGGGACAATTTGCGCCTCGGAACAAACCGTAGTGATTGACGACGAGATTTATGAAGCGGCGCTGAAGAAGTTCGCCGAGATGGGCGCACACATCTGCAATGAGCAGGAAACTAAGCTGCTCGAGCAGACCGTGATTGATCCGCAGACGGGAATGATGCAGCCGCTGGCGGTGGGCCAGAAAGCCACGGATATTGCGCGTTTTATAGGTCTAGAGGTAAAGCCAGATACCAAGCTGCTCATCGCGCCGATTAAGGGCGTGGGGCGCGAACATCCGCTGTCGGTCGAGAAACTCTTTCCGGTCCTGGCGGTCTATCGCGCGAAGTCGGTTGATGAAGCACTGAAGGTCTGCGTGGACGTGAATCACGCCGGAGGACTGGGGCACACGGCCGTCATTTTCTCGCACAACGACGAAATCGTGCGGAAGTTCGGTGAGGTCATCAACGCGGGACGGATCATCGTCAACTCCCCGGGGTCAATCGGAGCGCTGGGCGCCGTTTACAACGATTTGGTGCCGACCTTGTCGTTCGGATGCGGAACCGGCGGAGGCAACAGCACGACCGACAACGTCAATATCTATCACTACCTCAATATCAAGCGCCTGGCCCGCAGGACGGAAGCGCACATGTGGTTCCGAGTTCCCAATCAGATTTATTTCAATATGAATGCGGTTGAGAATGTGCGGCAGTTTGCATCGAAGTCCACCATTCTCGTGACTTGTCCGGCGCTGGAGCATAACGGCCACGTGGATATCGTGCGCCGGCACATTTCTCCTCAGACGCATTTGCATTTGCTGGTGATTCCCGACGCGGAACCCGAAGTCGAAGTGGTGATGCGTGGGGTCGAGGCTCTGAATTTCTACAAAGCCGACCAGATCATCGCTTTGGGGGGCGGTTCGGTGATCGATGCGGCCAAGATCATGAAGCTGAAGTACGAATCGCCGGATGCCGATTTGCAAGAGCTGGCTGCGCCTTTTCTGGACCTACGCAAGCGGGTGGTGGAATACCCGACGGAAAAAGTCTGCCGCGCGCGGCTGATCGCCATTTCGACGACCAGCGGGACGGGCAGCGAAGTTACTCCGTTCGCGGTGCTGACGGATAAAAAGCGCGGGCGCAAAGTGACGCTGGCGGATTATTCGTTGAATCCGGATGTGGCGATTGTCGATCCGCAGTTTGTGATGTCCATGCCCAAGGGGCTTACCGCCGACACCGGAATCGACTGCTTGACGCACGGGCTGGAAGCTGCGGTTTCGAGCTACGCATCGCCGTACACGGACGCCGATGCGATGCAAGCGATCCAGTTGGTGTTCAAGTATTTGCCCATCAGCTACGAACATCCGCGGGATGAAGAGGCCCGCGGCATGATGCACAACGCCGCTTGCATCGCGGCAATGGCGTTCTCTAATGCATCGGTGGGCGTGAATCACGCGCTGGCGCATGCTTTCGGGGCACGCTTCGGCGTGGCCCACGGGCGCGCGAACGCCCTCATGCTGCCACACGTGATTGCTTACAACGCCGCGGTGCCTGCCAAATTCATGCCCTCACCCTATCAGCACGGATATGTGGCGCATAAAAAATACGCTTTGATTGCGGATTTATTGGGGCTGGGCGGCCAGAGCGTGGAAGAAAAGGTCCGGAAGCTGATCACGGCCGTGGAGCAATTGCTCGACCGCCTGGAGATTCCGCGTTCCATCGCGGCGATGGGAATCGAGAAGAAAGAATTCGAGAAAGCCGTACCGGAGCTGGTCAAGATTGCGTTTGACGATCCCTCCTGGCGCTCGAATCCGCGCATGCCGCTGATGAGCGAATTGACGGAGCTTTTCTGGAAGGCCTATTACGGACGGGAAGAAGCGAATGTTGTGGGCGAAGTGCGCCGGCTGACGGCGTAAGGAAGGTGGATATGGAAACGCTCGCTGCCTGGCTGAATATCGATGGAAATTCGGTGGGTTCGGGCCTTCGCGAGGCCGCGGAAAAGTTGGACGGCGCGGTGGGCGAGATCGTTCTGGATTTCGGATCCGTGCGGCGGGTGGATTCGAGCGCGCTACGAGCGATCGAGGGGCTGGCCCGCACCGCCGACGAAAAATCGGTGAAGATCGTGATCCGGGACATCAACGTGGAGGTTTACAAAGTTCTGAAGCTCGTGAGGCTCGCGTCGCGATTTTCATTCGTGAACTGAGGTCGAACGAAGCTGTGAAGCAGGAGGACTCTGATGCACAAGGAGCAACAAAGCGACCGGCTTTCGTGGGGGGACACGGTCTTCCTGAACCTGGAACGGGAAGGAATGCCGCTCAATGTGGCCGGCGTGTGCGTGTTCGAGGGCGAAGTTTCATTCGAGGATTGTGTGCAGTTCCTGGAGTCGAAGCTGCCGCTGATTCCCCGCTATCTCAAGCGCGTGGTGCCCGAGCCGTTCGGGCTGGGCCTGCCTAGCTGGGAATATGACGCGGAGTTCGATGTACGGCGGCACGTGCGCGAAGCGACGCTCAAACACGGAACTGATGCGGAGCTGAAGACTCTTGCGGCAAAACTTTTCGGCGAAGTGATGGACCGGCGGCACCCCTTGTGGGACATGACTCTCGTACGCGGGCTCAAGGGAAATCACACCGGGTTGATCATCCGTTTGCACCACTGCCTCGCTGACGGAATTGCGGGAGTGAACATAGTGAATGTGCTACTGGATGCGAGTCCGGAGGCGCCACGGCTGCCGAGAAAGAAGCTGCGCCTACGAGTTCCGTCGGTCTCGCGCGACCCGCTGAGCACTTTGGCGAGTGGTTTTCTGGATACTTATTCTGATTTCGTTAAGCGCGTTCTCTCCGGATACGCGGATCTGTTGAGCATCGCCGAGCGGACTGCAGCGAGGGGCAAAAACGGTAACGGGGTAACGGACGAACTTTCACGGCTGCTCCCAGAAATCACGGCATCCACGGAGCGGCTACGCTTTAACGTCGTTTACCGCGGCCCGCAGAAATTCGCGTGGACGGAAGTTCCGCTGGAAGAGATCAAAGTCATCAAGGAGGCGTGCGGCGTCAGCGTAAATGATGTCCTCCTTGCTCTGGTGACCTCGACCGTCAGGCGGTATTCGGAATTACATCGCGATCCAGTCGCAGGGCGCCTGCTGCGCATGATGGTCCCGGTCAATCTGCGCGGCAAGGACGATCCCAGCGAGTTGGGGAACCGCATTTCGGTGGTGCCTGTCACCGTGCCCCTCGATATTCGCAACCCACTAAAGCTGCTGGCTGCAGTGCACCGTCGAACCGAGTTTCTCAAGAACAGCCATGCCGCCGAGTTAGTCAGCTTGGCCGGCGGGCTGATCGGCATTTTCCCTAGCGCGCTGCAAGCGTTTACCGGGCCCTTGATGAGCAAATTGCCGATCACGCCGTTCAACATGGTATGCACGAATGTGCCGGGGCCGCAGTATCCGCTCTATCTAATCGGCCACAAGATGATGCGCTGGTATCCCTATGTTCCGGTGGGCGGGGAGATGGCGGTCAACTGCGCGATTTTGAGCTACGACGGGAAAGTGTTTTTCGGGTTTAGCGGGGACGTGCATGCAGCGCCGGACTTGGGGCGTCTGGAGAAGTTTCTGAAAGAAAGCTTTGCGGAATTGCGCAGCGCCGTGCGACGACCGCAGACGAGGGCGGCGCGGGCCAAGAAGGTGGGCGTGAAGAAGCCGGCAGCGTCGAAATTCAGGAGCGCTGCGGCAAAGGCTGCGGCGGGAATTCCTCGCACGGTTCTTAGTCCCAAGGATTTGAACGGCTCAACTCCAGCAGCAACGAAAGAGCAGACAGTACTGGAGAAGATGATCGCGTAGCGGTGGAGGGGCTGCGAGTTGTGGAGGCGTGACGGTTGACGTTGCGGGAAGAGGGTGGGGGTTATGGCAGTTGGCATCGAGTACGCGGCGCAAATTGCGGGCTGGCTCGTCCCGGGGCAACCGTTATTTCTGATCATTCACATTTTAGGCTTGGGAAGTTTTGCCTACATCGTGGCGCGGCGCCTGGTGCCCCTGGTGCGTAGCGGAGCGCGATCCGCGGTTTGACCGGCCGGTCGAACGCCTGCAGAAAGTTCTCAAGTTCTTCTTCGGACAGTGGAAGCATCCCCGCTACAAGGTCGCTGGAACCGTTCACATTCTTGTTTTTGCCGGATTCATTTTGCTGGCGACGCGCGCGTTCACCGTGCTCTTCGCCGGAGCTCCCGGAACCTTTTCCACGCCGCTTGAATCCGGGACGCTCGGCCACCTCTACAGCATGGTGACGGATTACGCCGCGACGGTCGTGTTCCTGTGCATGGTGTTTGCGATCGTGCGGCGATTGGTCTTCAAGCCGGCGCGATATGCGGTGCCGGCGCAATACGGCAAGGCCCACACGGCGGACGCAATCTTCCTGTTGGCGCTGATCGCGTTGCTGATGTTGACGGACAGCGCCTTCGATGCAGTGAACGCGGCGGCGCGGGCGCAAATGGGGACGTCCGGGAATATGAGCAGTGTGCTGTCGCTGCCTTGGCTGTTTGCGAAAGGGCTGGCGGGGACGTCGCTAGCGGTACTCACGAGTTTGTCCCGTGAAGTCTATCTGCTGAGCGAGATCGTTTTCTACTTCTTGCTGTGCTACCGGCCGTTCGGAATTCAGTTCCACGTAGAGACTTCGCTGTTCAACATTTACTTCGCGAAATTGGACAAGGGCACGGTGAAGCCGGTGAAGTGGGGCGTCAGCGATGAAGGGCTGGCGCAGGTGAAATCGTTCGGAGTCAAGACGTTCGAGGACTTCACCTGGAAGCATATTCTCGACTTTTATTCCTGCGCCGACTGCGGGCGATGCGCGGACAACTGCCCGGCGAACGCCGTGGGGCGGCCATTATCGCCGCGATTTCTGAGCATAAAAGGGCGCGATTACGCTTTTCGGCACTATCCGATGTTCGGCAAGAGCGGCAATGGCACGCCGCTCATCGGGAATATTTATTCCGAGGACGAAATCTGGTCGTGCACCACCTGCGGAGCTTGCGAAGAAGAATGCCCGCTATTGGTGGAATACATCGACAAAATCGTTGATCTGCGGCGGGGCATGATTGACGACGGCAATGTGCCACAGTCCTTGCAGAAGCCGTTGAAGGCGCTGGAGAGCCGCGGAAATCCGTATGGCAAGATGGAAAAAAAGCGGGGCGACTGGGCGAATGCCAAGAGTTTCCAAGAAATCTGCCGGGTCAAAACGGCTGGCGCCAAGAACGGCGTGGATACGCTCTATTTCGTTGACAGCATCACTTCCTACGATGACCGAATGCAAGCGATTGGCCGCGCCGCGGCCAAGATCCTGGATCGGCTTGGCGAAGATTGGGGAATTCTGGGTGCGGCGGAAAAAGACAGCGGGCATGAAGTGCGCCGATTCGGCGAGGAGACGCTGTTCATGGCGCTGCGCGACCAGAATGTGAAGGCGATCGAGGGATCGCACGCGAAAAAGATTGTTACCGCTGATCCACATGCTTACAACGCGCTCCGGCACGACTACAAAGATATGCCACCTGTCGAGCACATCAGCCAGGTGCTGTCGCGCGGCGTGAAGAGCGGCAAGATCAAGTTTAATCCTCTGGAAAACAGCCAGAACGTGTACGCCTACCACGATCCCTGCTATCTCGGGCGGCACAACGGAGTTTACGACGATCCGCGCGAAGTGCTCGATGCCATTCCGGGATTAAAGAGAGTGGAAATGAGCCGCTCACGAGATCGCTCATTCTGTTGCGGCGGCGGGGGCTTGATGCTGTTCTACGAACCGAAAGAAGAACAAAGGATGGGCGTCAAGAGAGTGCAAATGGCGGCGGAGGCCGGCGCGAATGTCATCGTCACCGCCTGCCCGTATTGCATGGTCAATATCGAAGACGCGGTCAAGGTCTCCGGGCTGGAAGGCAAGATGACCGTGATCGACCTGGCTGAACTGGCCGAGGGCCAAATGGTTCGCGAAGGTTCAAGTGTAGAAGCGGCTGGAGCGGCCGCGAAACAGCAAACGCTTGTTATGGGGAGGTAGCCGTGGAAATCCTAGTTTGTGCGAGAAGAGTGCCGGACACATCGGAAAACGAGATCGTTCTCAATGCCGCAAGCAATGATATTGAACGCGACGACCTCGTCTATTCGATCAACGAGCCCGACAACTATGCGGTGGAAGAGGCGCTGCAGATCGTCGCTAAGGTTGGCGGGAACGTAACGGTAGCGACCGTGGGCGGCGAAGACGATGAGGAAATCCTGCGCCGCGAGATGGCCATGGGCGCGAACCATGGTGTGCTGATCACCGACGAGGCTTTCGCCGGATCGGACGGCCGCGGGATCGCCACGATCCTTAAGGCCTACGTGCAAAAGTGCAACTTCGATCTGATTCTGACCGGCGTGCAGGCCGAGGACGGCGGGGCACAGGTCGGCGGGATGCTGGCGGCGATGCTCGACTATCCGTTCGCATCGCTGGTGAATTCAATCGAAGTGCTGGAAGGCCGCAAACTGAAGATCGGACGGGAAATCGAGGGCGGGAACAAGGAGATCAGCGAGATTGATCTGCCTTGTGTGCTTTCGATTCAGACGGGCATCAACGAGCCGCGGTACGTGGGAATGAAGGGAATTCGGGCTGTGGCTTCGGTGCCGGTGCCTACTTACGGGGTGACGGAGTTGGCTCTAGACGCAAACGTAGTGGGAACGGCCGGGGCGAAGGTAAAGCGCGTGGATTACTTCGTACCGGCGCTCGGCAAGGGAGCCGATATGCTCGCAGGCGAGCGGGAAGAAAACATCGAGAAGGTAGTTGAGTTGTTGGCAGCCAAAGGAGGGCTGAAATAATGGCTCGCATCTTTGCTTACATCGCGCACCGAGGCGGCGTGGCTGATGATTCTGCCGCCGAGTTGGCTGCGGCGGCCAAGAAGATTAATCCGGCGGAATTGCCGACAGCCATTGTCATCGGCTCGAGCGCCGAACTCGATGGAGTTTGCTCGTCCCTGCTCGGTTCCTATGGCGAGGTATGGAAGATCGCGGATGACGCGTTCGCGCATCCGAACGCGGAATTGATCCGCAAGGCGCTGGTGAAGATCGTGCCGGCCGGCAGCTTGGTGCTCATTCCGCACAATCACTTCGGAATTGATCTGGCCCCAGGGCTTTCGGTCAAGCTGAACGCGGCCTACATCCCCGACGTGCTGGGAATTGAGGGAGTAGAAGGCAGCGAACTGAAAATCATCCGTCAGGAATTCGGAGGACAAGTCAGCGCTCATTGCCGTTGCGACATTTCTTCGGGCGCGGTGATTACGACTCGTCCGGGCGCATTTAAGCCGCTGGAAAACGCTGCAACCAGCGTGACTGTGGTTGACAAGTCGTCGATCGTCGGCGCGCTGACCGCGGGCCGGCGCTACTTGCAGACGATTGTCGCGGAAACGGGCGACGTGGACATCACCAAACACGCCATTCTCGTTTCCATCGGCCGCGGCATCCAGGAAAAGGACAATGTGGCGATCGCCGAAGAATTGGCAGATGAGCTGGGAGCGGCAGTGAGCTGCTCGCGACCCGTGGTTGATGCCAAGTGGCTCGACAAGTCGCGGCAGGTGGGCTCGTCCGGGAAGACCGTCAAGCCCAAGGTGTATTTGGCTTGCGGGATCAGCGGCTCGTTCCAACACCTGGCAGGAATCAAAGGCAATCCGTTCATCATTGCGATCAATAAGAATCCCAAGGCCCCCATTTTCCAGGTAGCAGATGTCGGGATCGTTGACGACATTTTGGAATTTCTGCCCGAATTGACCGAAAAGGTCCGCCAGATGCACGGCGTCGCGGCCAAGTGAGGTAAGCGCACCATGATTACGAATAAAACGTTAAAGCTAAGCCTAAAGTCGCTCCGGGAATTCGCCAAGAAGCGCTTGCCGGACGAGCAGCTCATCGAGCTCGACGCCCGTGATGAGTGCCCGCTGGAAATCGTGCGGCATATGTGCAGCCCAGACAAACTGGGCATTCAACTCTTGTTTATCCCCGAAGAATTCGGCGGAATGGGCGGGCAGACCTTCGACGTGTACTGCATCTGCGAAGAAATGGCGCGCATTGATTTAGGCATCGCGACTTCGGTTCTGGCGACGTTTTTGGGGAGCGATCCGATCACGGTCGGCGCGACTCCGGAACAGAAGAAGATCTGGCTCACGCGCATCGCCGAAGAGGGCTTGCTGTTCGCCTATGGCGCAACCGAACCCGAAGCCGGCAGCGATCTTGGCGCGCTGCGCACCACTGCGGAGCGCGTCATCGAGAACGGCAAGATCGTTGGGTACAAGATCAGCGGCAACAAACAATGGATCAGCAATGGCGGAGTGGCGGACGCGTACACGATTCTGGCCAATACACCAAGCGGGCCGAGCTGGTTCGTCGTGGAAAAAGGCGTGAAGGGCTTCACGCACGACGAGCCGGAGGACAAGCACGGAATTCGTCTCAGCAATACCGCGGCGCTGGCGCTCGATAACGTCTATGTGGATGCCGACCGACTCGTGGGCGGAGTGGAGGGCCAGGGGCTCAATCAAGCGCAGGCAGTCTTTGGCTATACGCGTTTGATGGTGGCTGCGTTTGGGCTGGGAGCCGGATGGGCGGCCCTCGATCGTGCGATTCCGTATTCCACAAAACGCATTCAGGCCGGAGCGCCACTTTCCGAAAAGCAGGGTTACACGCACAAGCTGATCGTGCCGAACGTCGCGCGATTGGAAGCCGCGCGCTCTTACATCGAGGAAGCCGCAGAGCGCATTGACGCCGGCGAAGGCAGCTTGAACACCGAAGGGGCGATCGCGAAGTACATGGCGACCGAGGCCGGCAATCTGGCAGCAGATGCGAGCATTCAGGCGCTGGGCGGCTACGGCTATACGCATGAATACATGGTGGAGAAAATCAAACGCGATGTGCGCATCACTACGATCTATGAAGGCACTTCAGAAATTATGGAAATGACGATCAGCCGCGACCGCTGGCAGAAGCAGCTGAAGACCCGGGGGCAGCACTATCACGAACAGGCGCAAAAATTCGAGGCGCTGGACGCGAAGCATCCGAACGTGGGCGCGGATATCGCCGCGCTGGCCATGCATGCCTTGGCGGAAGTGATGGAGAAGGCGCGCGAGGCGCGGTTGACGCGGCACCAGCACATTCTGCTGCGGCTTGGCGAGTTAATCGCTTATGCGGAATGTGCAGGCAGCCTGGCGCGACGCGCAGCGCTGATGGAAGAGAACAAGCTGAATGAAAAAGCGAACAAACGCTTCGACGCCGTGGGACTCGCAGCGATCAGCAGAATTTTCGCGCGTGAAGCTGCGATGAAGGTGGCGGAAGAAGGTTTGCGCTGGGTGATCGGAACGGACGGCCTGAGCGACGCGGAAATCCCGGGGTTCGAAACGAAGTTGGGGCTGGCAGCGATTCATCGCGCTCAATCAGGGCTGATTTCGGATATGGATTATGCCGCGGACGTAATTTACGGACGCGCAGCCAAGCGCACGGAGCAAGCAGCATAGCCAATTTGTAGGAGAGCAGTCATGGAAGACACTGCATATCGAGCGGTAGCAATTGTGGGAATAGGAGCTGTTCTGCCGGACGCGCCCAACGCGGCGGCATTCTGGGAGAACGTCAAGAAGGGGCGATACAGCGTCACTGAAGTCGATCCTAATCGTTGGGACCCGGCGCTTTATTACGATCCCGACCCCACCGTGCCGGACAAGACCTATTCAAAAATTGGCGGATGGGTGCGCGATTTCGTGTGGGACCCGGTGAAATGGCATCTGCCGCTTCCACCGAAGGTGGTGGACGCGATGGACGGCGCGCAAAGATGGGCCATCGCTTGCACACGCGAAGCGTTGGAAGACTACGGTTATCCGACGCGGCCGCTGGATCCGAATCGCACGGCGGTGATTCTGGGAAATGCCATGGCGGGCGAAAAACATTACCTCACGGCGCTGCGCATTTCGTTCCCCGAATATGCGCGTGAACTTTCGAAGGCCAGTAGTTTCGCCGGCATTGCCGGAAGCGATCCGCAACGACATCACCCGTGAACTGCACGCTGGCATGGACAAGTATCTTCCGGAAATTACGGAAGACAGCATGCCCGGCGAACTCTCGAATTGCATTGCCGGCCGCATTGCGAATCTTTTCAACTTTCACGGACCGAATTTCGTTTGTGACGCCGCCTGCGCTTCCGCGATGGCAGCCATCAGCTCGGCGATCGAGGGGCTGGTAGAGCACGATTTTGACGCCGTGATCACCGGCGGGATTGACCGCAACATGGGCGCTTCGACGTACGTGAAGTTCTGCAAAATCGGCGCGCTCTCGGCGACGGGCACGCGTCCGTACGCGGAAGGCGCCGACGGCTTCGTCATGGGAGAAGGAGCGGCATTCTTTCTGCTCAAGCGGCTGGCAGATGCGGAACGCGATGGAGACAAGATTTACGCGGTGCTGCGAGGCATCGGCGGCTCGAGCGATGGAAGGGGAAAAGGAATCACGGCGCCCAACCCCATCGGCCAGAAACTGGCCATCGAGCGCGCCTGGCAAAACGCAGGGCTATCGCCAGCGACCGCAACATACATCGAAGGTCACGGCACTTCGACGCGAGTTGGCGACGTGGTGGAAGTGCAGAGCATGACGGAAGTGCTCAACAGCTATCACCTGCCGGAACATTCTGTCGCGATTGGCTCGGTCAAATCGAACTTCGGACATCTTAAAGGAGCAGCTGGAGCCGCAGGACTGCTGAAGACTGCTTTGGCGCTGCGGGACAAAGTGCTTCCGCCCAGCGTGCATTGCGAGCATCCCAATCCGGAGATCGATTTCTCGCACTCGCCGCTGTACGTCAATACCCAGTTGAAATCATGGGATGTTCCTGCTGACGGCGTGAGGCGTGCGGGGCTGAGCGCGTTTGGTTTTGGCGGGACCAATTTCCACGCCGTAATCGAAGAATACATCCCGCACAGGCTCAACGGAAACGGCAAGCGAGCGGTGACGGCTAGCACTCCACAGGACAAAATGACAGACACCTTCATGATTGCGAAAGATTCATCCTCTGTTTCTGCATCATCATTAAAGGCTCCCTTGCGCGGCGCACTCGTAATCGGCGCGAATTCAGCTTCCGAATTGGCAGAGCGTCTGCGCGGGGTTGAGATGAATGCCAAGGAGGGAAATGCACCGGCTCCCGCGGCGCCGGCGGAAGCAGATCTGCGAGCCGAAGAACGACTGGCCATCGACTATGCGAACGCCGCTGAATTGGCGGAGAAGGCAGGCAGCGCGCTCAAGGCGCTGGCAATGAACCAACCGGCGATGTGGAAGGCTCTGCGCGCTCAGGGAATCTATCGCGGGCACGGACCCGCGCCCAAGGTGGCGTTCCTTTATCCCGGCCAGGGATCGCAGTACGTCAACATGGCCAAGCCGCTGCTCGCGGTCGAGCCGATCGTGGCTGATACCTTTGCCGAAGCCGATCGCGTGATGACGCCGCTTCTTGGCAAGCCGCTCAGCGAATACATATTCGTTGAAGCTGGAGATGCCGACGCAGTCGCCAAGGCCGAAGATGCGCTTCGCCAGACTGCGATTACTCAGCCTGCCGTGCTGGCCACTGATCTCGCACTGACGCGGCTATTGGCCGCTTACGGCATTACCCCCGATTTCACCATGGGTCACAGCCTCGGAGAGTACGGTGCCCTCGTGGCGGCCGGCGCCTTTCCGTTTGCGGACGCGCTCGAAGCCGTGAGCGCGCGCGGCCGCGAGATGACCCGGTTTTCGCCCGAAGACCCCGGCCTTATGGCTGCAGTGTTTGCACCGCTGCAGGAAATCGAAAAGATCTTGAAGACTGTAACAGGCTATGTGGTCATCGCGAACATCAACAGCGAGCGCCAGTCGGTCATCGGCGGAGCTTCCAAGCCGGTTGAGCAAGCCATCGAAGCGCTGCAGAAGGCCGGCTATGAAGTGTCTCGATTGTCCGTGAGCCACGCTTTCCACACTTCCATCGTGGCGGCAGCGAGCGAGCCGCTGCGGCGCGTGCTCGAGAGACTGCATCTCGAGGCTCCGCATGTGCCGGTCGTGGCGAACACCAACGGCGAGTTTTATCCCGTGGGGCCGAACGTGGTCCCGCAGATGTTGGACATTCTGGCGCAGCAGGTTGCCGCTCCTGTGCAATTCATCAAGGGTCTGCGGACTTTGTACGGTGCCGGAGCGCGCATGTTCGTGGAAGTGGGACCGAAGAAGGCGTTGCAGGGATTTGCAGAGGATGTCCTCGGCGAGCGCGGCGATGTGACGTCGGTTTTCACCAATCACCCGAAGACGGGCGATATCCCGGCGTTCAACCAGGCATTGTGCTGCCTTTATGCGGCGGGATTGGGGCGTGGAGTTGCGAACGCCACAGAGACGACCGCATCCGTGCCCGCGGTTTCCGCACCACCGAAACCTGCCGTGCCCGTCGCCGTAGCCGCACCAAGCGCGCCCGTCTCCTCGGCGCCGCAATCGAATGGGGACCACTACGTCGAGCTGGGCCGGCTTTTTTCCGATGTCCTGGAGCGTGGTTGGCAGATTACTCACAGAGATCCACGTTGCGCCAACTAGCGCTCCCGTGGTCATCACTGGCGCAGCCCTCGGGCTGCCTGGAAATGGGCACATTTTCGATGATGGCAATATCGGAAGGCTTCTGCGCGGCGAGCAGTTTATCGATTCCATTCCCATGCGCTTCCGTCATGGCATGCTCGACAAACACATCACTCGCTTGGTGAAGAGCGACAACGGCAGCTCTTTCGAAACCCTCAACAACGTCGCAGATGTGATCAAGCTGGCGGGCCGCGGCGGCACGTTCGATCTGGAAAACGAATTCGGAGTGACTGCCGAGCGCCTGGCTGCTCTGGACCGTGTGACTCAGCTGGCTATCGCCGTAGGCCTCGACGCGCTGCGCGACGCGGGAATCCCGCTGGTAATGCGTTACAAGCGCACCAGCAAAGGCACACAGCTGCCGGACCGCTGGGGCTTGCCCGATGCACTACGCGATGACACGGGCATAATCTTTGGTTCCGCCTTTCCAGGTTTTGACGCCTTCGCTCAGGAAATGTCGCGCTACTACGCCGATCACGCGCGCCGCGAGCAACTCTCGGCGTTGCAGACCTTGCGTGACCGGGCGACTGCAGAGAATGGTGATTCTGCCATCGTGCAGGAGCTCGACCGGCGAATCGAAGAATTGTGCGATGCCATAGAGAAGGATCCGTTTGTTTTTGACCGGCGTTTTCTCTTCCGGGTGCTGTCCATGGGCCACTCCCAGTTTGCGGAGTTCATCGGCGCTCGTGGGCCTAATACGCAGATCAATTCCGCCTGTGCGACTACCACACAAGCGGTGTCGCTCGCCGAAGACTGGATCCGCGCCGGGCGTTGCCGACGCGTAATTGTGGTCTCGGCCGACGACGTCACCAGCGACAATCTGATCGACTGGATGGGCGCGGGCTTCCTGGCCAGCGGCGCGGCAGCCACCGATGAAGTAGTCGAAGAGGCTGCGACTCCATTTGATCGCCGGCGTCACGGCATGATTATCGGCATGGGCGCGGCAGGCTTTGTGGTGGAGAGCGCCGAGGCGGCACGGGAACGGGGAATTCAGCCGATTTGCGAAGTCCTGAGCGCGGTTACCGCCAACAGCGCTTTCCATGGCACGCGTCTCGACGTTGAGCACATCGGCAAGGTAATGGAGGATTTGTTGGCCAAAGCCGAAGCGCACTGCGGCATCGAGCGTCATCAAATCGCTCCGCATACCGTCTTTGTCTCCCACGAAACATACACCCCCGCTCGCGGTGGAAGCGCCTCAGCGGAAATCCACGCGCTGCGGCACGTCTTCGGCAACAGCGCCGATCAGATTGTGATCGCCAACACCAAGGGATTCACCGGTCACGCGATGGCCACCGGAATCGAAGATGTTCTTGCGGTAAAGGCCCTCGAGACCGGAGTCGTGCCCCCGGTAGCCAATTTCAAGGAAATTGATCCGGAGCTCGGCGCGTTGAATCTGTCGAAGGGCGGATCGTATCCTGTCGAATACGCTTTGCGACTGGGCGCCGGATTCGGATCGCAGATCAGCATGACGCTGCTGCGTTGGGTGGCGACGAAGGATAACCAGAGGCGCAGTCCCAATTCACTCGGCTACGAATATCGCATCGCCGATGCTGGCGCCTGGAGTTCCTGGCTGAGCCGCATAGCAGGCCAATCTTCCGCGGATTTGGAAGTGGTTCGGCGTACATTGCGTGTGCGCGATCACGTGCATGCGGTGCCGCACATCGTGGAGCCTGCGGCAGATGTGAAAACAGCTGCGCGGACAATCTCTGCGCCGCAAGCCGTGCCTTCTGCGCCGATCCCGGTGGCAAAGCCAGCGCCGGCACCGGTGGTCGCTAAGGTCATCGAGCCACAGCCAAGAGTTCAAATCGCTGCGCCGCCCACACAGCCAAAAGTCTCGATGGAGGCGACTGCGTCAAAGTCGGCGAAGCCCGTTGCTGCAGCAATTCCCACCCAGGAAAGGGTCGGCGATGCAGTGAAAGAGCGCATTCTCGCCTTAGTGGTTGAGAAGACGGGTTATCCCAAGGATATGCTGGATCTCGACCTCGATCTCGAAGCCGATCTGGGCGTCGATACGGTCAAGCAAGCTGAAATGTTCGCCGCCATTCGCGAGATCTACAACATCCCGCGCGATGAGAACCGCAAGCTCCGCGACTACCCGACGCTCGCGCATGTCATCGGCTTCGTCTACGAGAAGCGGCCCGACCTGGCCAGTGCGCCGGCTGCCGCGGTGACACTCCCGGCCAAGCAGGAGATCGCGGCGTTGCAACCCATGCCGACACCCGCGGTAGGTACTGCGGCACAACCCGCTGGCGATTCAGTGAAAGAGCGCATCCTCGCTCTCATGGTTGAGAAGACTGGGTATCCAATAGACATGCTCGATTTGGATCTCGATCTCGAAGCCGATCTCGGCGTCGATACAGTTAAGCAGGCCGAAATGTTCGCCGCCATCCGCGAGATCTACAACATCCCGCGCGATGAGAATCGCAAGCTCCGCGACTATCCGACGCTCGCGCATGTCATCGGCTTCGTCTACGAGAAGCGGCCCGACCTGGCCAGTGCGCCGACTGCCGCGGTGACACTCCCGGCCAAGCAGGAGATCGCGGCGTTGCAACCTATGCCGAAGGCCGAGGTAGCTCCTGCAGCACAAACGGCGGGCGATGCAGTGAAGGAGCGCATCCTCGCGTTAGTGGTTGAGAAGACGGGTTATCCCAAAGATATGCTGGATCTCGACCTCGATCTCGAGGCCGATCTGGGCGTCGATACAGTCAAGCAAGCCGAAATGTTCGCTGCTATCCGCGAGATCTACAACATCCCGCGCGATGAGAACCGCAAGCTGCGCGATTACCCGACGCTCGCGCACGTCATTGGCTTCGTCTTTGAGAAGCGGCCCGACCTGGCCGGCGCATCTGCCCCAGAACCAACCTCCCAGCCAGTAGCGACACAAGAATTCGAGCCCAGCGCTCCGGCCCCCGCAGCAGTTCCGGCGAATGACGACGTCGATCCGATCAAAGAGCGCATTCTGGAGCTCGTAGTGGAGAAAACCGGATACCCCAAAGATATGCTCGATTTGGACCTCGATCTCGAAGCCGATCTTGGAATTGACACCGTGAAGCAGGCGGAAATGTTCGCCAGCATCCGAGCCGCCTACAACATCCCGCGCGATGAGAATATGAAGCTGCGCGACTTCCCGACCTTGGCGCATATTATTCAGTTCGCCCGCGACAAATCCGCTTTGGCGGCAGCGGCTGTGCCGCCCAAGCCGCGAGAAGCGAAAATACCAACTGTTCTCGTTCCAGTCTCCTCGTCGTCAACACCGGTCGCGGCACCGGCAAAGGCCCAGCGCCCTGCGCTGGCCAGCCTGGATGCTACAAACAGCATTCCACGCCGTGTGCCGCTGCCGGTGGTGCGACCCGCGCTGAATCTCTGCAAGCCGACTGGTATCACACTCGGCGCTGGACGCCGCGTGCTGGTTGTTTCCGACACGGGCGGAGTTGGCGATGTGCTGGCGCAATTGCTCGAATCGAAGGGCGTCGAAGTGCTTCGCGTCGCGGGATCGTTCGATTCCGGGGCCTTGATCAACAGCGTGACGCAGTGGAACGCCACCGGCGCGATTCATGGCGTCTATTGGCTGCCCGCATTGGATGTTGAACTGCCAATCAGCGAGTTCAATCTCGCGACCTGGCGCGACGCGGTGCGCGTGCGCGTGAAATCGCTCTATGCCACGATGCGCACTTTGTACACGCAGATCGCAGCGCCAGACACGTTCCTGGTGTCCGCAACCCGGCTCGGCGGCCAACATGGCTACGACGAAGCCGGCGCGGTCGCACCACTGGGCGGAGCCGTGGCGGGCTTCACCAAGGCGTACAAACGAGAACACCCGGAGTCGCTCGTGAAGGCCATCGATTTCGCAGTTGGGCGCTCCGCCGCGGAAGTCGCCGAACTGCTCATCGAGGAGACCTTGCGCGATCCCGGCGCCGTCGAGATCGGATACAAGGCAGATCTACGCTGGACCATCGGCCTACAAGAATTGCCCGCGCTGGACGGCCAGCCGGGATTGGCGCTGGATGAGAACACGGTTTTCGTAATCACGGGCGCAGCAGGGAGCATCGTTTCGGCGATCACCGCCGACTTGGCCGCTGCATCGGGCGGAACGTTTTACCTGCTGGATCGCGTACCCGAACCCGATCCGAACGATTCGGACCTGGACCGTTTTCTGACCGACAGAGACGGCCTCAAGCGCGACTTGTTCGCGCGCGTGCAGGCTCGCGGCGAGCGAGCCACGCCAGCTCTCGTCGAAAAGGAACTGGCAGCCTTGGAGCGAGCTAACGCCGCACGAACGGCAATCCAAGCGGTCCGGAACGCCGGAGGCACGGCGCACTATTTCAGCGTGGACCTGACAGACGCGGATTCAGTGGCCAAGGTGATCCGCCAAGTGCGCGATAACAGCGGCCACATCGACGTGTTGCTGCATGCTGCCGGCATTGAGCGTAGCCACTTCTTGCCGGACAAGGATGCCCGTGAATTCGATCTCGTATTCGACGTAAAGTGTGACGGCTTCTTCAACCTGCTAAGCGCCATCGGCGACATGCCCCTCGGCGCAACCGTGGCGTTCAGCTCCATCGCCGGGCGTTTCGGCAATGGCGGGCAGACCGACTACAGCGCCGCCAACGACCTGTTGTGCAAAATCACATCGTCCCTGCGCCACACTCGGCCGACCACGCGCGCCATCGCCATCGACTGGACGGCGTGGGGCGGCATCGGTATGGCCACGCGTGGCTCCATCCCCAAAATGATGGAAATGGCCGGCATCGACATGCTGCCACCGGAAGCGGGCGTTCCTTTGATCCGTCGCGAACTGACTGCGGGCGCCACGCGCGGCGAAATCGTGATCGGCCAACGTCTCGGGGCTCTGATGAAGGAATGGGATGAGACCGGCGGGCTCGACAAATCTGCTCCTGGAATCTCCGCTGAGAAACGCTCATCGCCGCATGGCCCAGTCGCCGCCAAGATCGTCGGCGCGGGAATTTACGCGCCCCTGACGATTGAAACTACCCTGGACCCTAAGACCCAGCCATTTCTGAACGACCATCGAATCGCAGGAACCGCGGTTCTGCCCGGAGTTATGGGAATCGAGGCATTCGCCGAGACCGCAGTGCGTTTGCTTCCCGGCTGGCGGGTCGAAGCAATCGAGGAAGTAAATTTGCTCGCACCGTTCAAGTTTTACAAAAACGAGCCACGCACCTTGACGGTCGAGGCAACGATTCATCCGCGTGGCGAAGATCTGATAGCGGATTGCCGGCTACTTGGCCGCCGGGCACTTCCCAATCAGCCCGAGTCGCACATCACAACACATTTCACGGCGCGCGTCCGGCTAACGAAGCAGCTCCCACAAGCCAACATTACCTCGGCTCTCCCGCCGCCGTCGCAATCCGTGGTAGAGGCCGCCGACATCTACCGGCTCTTTTTCCACGGCCCCGCGTATCAGGTAATCGAACGCGCCTGGTGGAACGGAGAGCAAGTGGTAGCGTTGATGGCGAAAGACCTGCCCAGCAACCATCAGCCCGCCGATCTGCCCACGTTAATGGCGCCGCGACTGATCGAGCTTTGCTTCCAGACCGCGGGGATTTGGGAGATGGGAGTGCAAGGGCGTTTAGGCCTTCCGCAGCACATTGATCAGGTCCGCGTATTGCGTGCGCCAGAGCTTGCGGAAGGCAGATTGTACGCGGTGGTGACCCCGGACTTAGAGCGCGGCAGCTTCGATGCAGAAGTTGTGGACGCGGCGGGAAAGCGTTACGCACAAGTCATCGGCTATCGCACGGTCGCACTTCCCGATGCGATTGATGCCGAGCCTTTGAGGGTGCTACAAGCCCTCATGTCAGCCCACGCGGTGGTGGCGGCATGAGCACCGGCTGAGCGAGGTATTTATGCAGCACGAATTTCAACGCGTGGCGATCGTCAATCGCGGCGAAGCGGCCATGCGCTTCATCCACGCCGCTCGTGACTTCAATCAGGAAAATGGGACCGCGCTGCGCACCATCGCGCTTTTCACCGAACCTGACCGCCATGCCATGTTCGTTCGTGAGGCGGACGAATCCTATTGTATCGGTCCTGCGGTAGTCCCCGACCCCAAGACTCAGCAGCCCAAATGCAGCTACGTTGATTATGACCGCCTCGAAAAGGCGCTCGTGGCCGTTCACGCCGACGCGGCATGGGTAGGTTGGGGCTTCGTGGCCGAACATGCCGCGTTCGCAGATCTTTGCCGCGAACTGGGCATCGTGTTTATCGGCCCGGACGGCAGCGTGATGCGGCGCATCGGCGACAAGATCGCCTCGAAACTCTTGGCCGAAAAAGCAGATGTAGCGGTCGTGCCTTGGAGCGGCGGACCAGTCGAAACCGAAGCGGATGCCCTGCTGCATGCCGAACGCCTGGGTTATCCGTTCCTGATCAAGGCATCCGCGGGAGGCGGCGGACATGGCATCCGTCGCGTAAGTTCAGCGAGCCAGCTTTCGCACGCCTTTGAAAGCGCCCGCAGTGAAGCATTCAAGGCCTTCGGTGATCCCACTGTTTTTTTTGAAAGGCTGGTTCCCGAGGCACGCCATATCGAAGTGCAAGTGGTGGGCGATCACTACGGAAAGACCCAAGCGGTCGGCGTGCGCGATTGCACCATCCAGCGCCGCCACCAGAAAATTCTGGAAGAAGCCCCATCTCCCGCATTGTCAGCAGCGCAGGCCCAGGATCTGTGCGATGCAGCCGTGCGCTTGGCCCAGGCAGCAACGTACACCAATGCCGGCACGGTGGAATTTCTCTATCGACCTGAAAGCGCTACGTTTTGGTTCATGGAGATGAATACGCGGCTGCAGGTCGAACATCCGGTGACCGAATGCACCACGGGCGTTGATCTGGTCAAGCTTCAAATCCACATCGCGCGAGGCGGACATCTGGACGAAACGCCGCCGCGCACTTACGGCCATGCCATCGAAGTGCGCCTGAACGCAGAAGACGCGGACAATAATTTCGCTCCCGCTCCAGGCACGATTGAGCGTTTCAAGATTCCGACCGGACCGGGAATCCGGGTGGATACGGGCGTGGCTGAAGGCGACGTCGTGCCAGCCGAGTTCGACTCCATGATCGCGAAGATCATCGCTTACGGCCGCAATCGGAAGGAAGCGCTGTCGCGATTGCAGCGCGCCTTGCGCCAAAGCGTAGTGGTTGTGAGAGGCGGGGCCAGCAATAAAGCGTTCCTGCTGCAGCTATTGAGCCGCGACGAAGTGCAGAGCGGAGAAGTGCACAATGGGTGGCTCGACCGCCTGGCCTCCACCGGCGATCACGTCTCGCGGCGCTATGCGGATGTGGCCCTGGTTCAAGCTGCAATCGAGGCCTACGATGCGCAACTGGCGGTGGAGCAAGCCCAGTTTTACGCTTCGGCAGCCCGAGGCCGGCCGCAAGTGCGTAGTGAGATCGGCCACACCGCGGAACTCCGCCATTTGGGCCGCTCTTATTCACCGAAAACGTATCGCCTGGGCCCGGACCGCTATCGCGTGGACATGGATGGCTCACGCGTCGATGTAGAAATTGAGCGCCTCGGCAAATTCGAATACTGGCTCAGCGTTTTCGGCCGGCGCTTCCACATCGTCTCGGCCGCTGAGGGGCTGAGTTACAAAATCGAAGTCGATAGTGTTGCACATAAGATCGACCGCGATGACGGCGGAGTCGTACACGCGCCCGCGCCTGCGGTTGTGGTCTCTATAAGCGTCAAGCCCGGCGACACCGTTTCCGTGGGTGACCGGCTGGCTGTCCTGGAAGCTATGAAAATGGAGATGCAGGTCGTCGCTCCATTTTCCGGAAGAGTCCGCCAGGTGATGACCATTCCAAACGTGCAGGTCGATACGGGCGCTCCGCTCCTGCAGATCGATCCTGTCGGCGTCGAACAAGACGACGCGAAATCGGAGCGAATCACGTTTAATGCATTGCTTGCTGCCAGCGGAGACGCTGATGCGGCTCATTCCAGCTGTCCCGAGAGTCTTCAAGACCTCCGCCAGCTCATGTTGGGCTTCGACGCGGAGCCGGCGCGTGCGTCCCGGCTGCTTGCCGACTGGCACCGCGATCCGCAGTCCACGAGCGGCGATGGCATCGCTGCGTGCGAAGAAGACATACTCAACATCTTTGTGGACCTATGCTCGTTGTTTCAGCGTGAACCCAGCGTAAGTCATCCTTCCAGCGCCGAACAGCCGAGCGCCGAAGAACCCAGCGCCGAGTCCTACTTGTTCTCTTATTTGCGCGCCGTGGATACAGGCGGCGAAGGCTTGCCGCCTGCGTTCGCCAGTGCGTTGCGTCGCGCCCTTGCCCACTATGGCGTCAAGACTCTGGAACGTTCGCCGCGGCTGGAAGAGAGCCTGCTGTGGATTTATAAGTCGCATCAACGCGTGGAGCAGCAGGTGCCGGCCGTTTTGCTGGCACTGGAGCGTCGCCTCGGCCGCGTCCAGACGATGGATCATACGCGCGACGAACCATTGCGCGGGCTTCTCGATCGAATGATCACCCTGACCAATGGGGCTTTTCCGGCAGTCAGCGACATGGCACGCGAAGTGCGCTATCGCTATTTTGATCAGCCGCTGTTCGAAAATGCACGCGCGAAAGTTTACGAGCAAGTCGAAGAGGACTTGGCTTGGCTGGCGGCCAATCCTGATTCCCCGGGCCGCCATGCGCGAGTGCGCGCGCTGGTGGATTGCCCGCAGCCCTTGGTGAGAGTGCTCTCCAGCAGATTCGAGGCGGCTGACTCAAAGTTGCGCGAGCTGCTATTGGAAGCCATCACCTGGCGGTACTATCGCATCCGAGAGTTGCAGGAATTTCGCACCTTCACCGCACAAGGAAAGTGCTACGCATCCGCGCACTACCAACACGAAGGCAAGAATATTCACGTCTTCACCACGCACGCCGAATATGCAAATCTTTCGGAAGCCGCGCAAGAAATTCTTCCCTTGATTTCCGAGGTGCCCGCGAGCGACGACATCGTGATCGATTTTTACGCCTGGGATTCCGGCCGGCTGGCAGACCCGGATTCGACCCAGCAGGAAGTTCACTCCACGCTGAATCGTGTCCAATTCCCCCGCCCGATCCGCCGCATCGTTGTGGAAGTGGCCGGCACTGCCTATGCCCAGGGAGCGGGAGGCATGCAGCATTTCACTTATCGCCCCAGCGCGAATACCTACGAGGAGGAGACGCTCTACCGCGGAGTCCATCCGATGATGGCCAAGCGCCTGCATCTCTGGCGGCTTAGCAATTTCAACATCGAGCGGTTGCCCTCCGTCGAAGATGTTTATGTCCTTCACGCTGTGGCTCGCAAGAACCCGAAAGATGAGCGCCTGTTTGTCTGTGCGGAAGTGCGCGATGTTACCCCGGTGCGGGATGCCAGCGGTCGAGTCGTGAAACTCCCCCATCTCGAGCGCATGTTAACCGAAGCACTCGCCGGCATTCGGCTCTTCCAGTCGCGCCGGCCCGCGAATCAGCGCCTCTACTGGAACCGCATCCTGCTCTACGTTTGGCCTCCCTTCAACTTGGATCGTGACGAATTACGGGATCTGGTGGACAGACTGGCGCCTTCGACCGAGGGTCTGGGATTGGAACAAGTGGTCGTACGCGTCCGCATTCCCAGCCCGGCTACGGGAAAACTGCGCGATATGGTTGTGCGCATTTCGAGCCCAACCAGCAGTGGCTTGATCATCAGCTATCGGCCCGCCAGCAAGCTGGAGCCCATCGAACCGCTATCCGATTATGACCAGAAAGTGGTCCGCATGCGCCAGCGCGGATTCATCTACCCCTACGAAATCATCAAAATGATCACCCCGCCGCGCGAACACACCCGCGCCGAATTTCCGCCCGGTGACTTTGTCGAGTACGATCTCGACGCCGGGAACCGCCTGGTTCCTGTGGATCGTCCCCCTGGGCAAAACAAAGCGAACATCATCGCCGGCGTGATTCGCAACTATACGGACACGTATCCCGAGGGCATGGTGCGTGTGTTGCTTCTCGGCGATCCCAGCAAAGACTTGGGCGCGCTCGCGGAAGCAGAGTGCCGGCGCATCCTCGCGGCATTGGACCTCGCGCAGCAAATGGGTGCGCCCCTCGAGTGGTTCCCCATATCCGCCGGCGCCAAGATTTCCATGGATAGCGGCGTGGAGAACATGGATTGGATCGCTCGCGTTCTGCGCCGCCTCGTTGAGTTCACGCAAGCCGGCGGCGAAGTCAATCTCCTCATCAATGGCATCAACGTCGGTGCTCAGCCCTATTGGAATGCGGAAGCCACGATGCTCATGCACACCCGCGGAATTCTGGTAATGACTCCGAAGGCCGCGATGGTGCTCACCGGCAAGCGTGCCCTGGACTATTCCGGCGGCATCTCGGCCGAGGACAACCAAGGAATTGGCGGCTACGACCGCATCATGGGCATCAACGGCCAGGCGCAATACTGGGCCCGCGATCTCGATGAAGCGTGCCACATCCTCTTCCGGCACTACGCGCACACTTACGTGGCACCCGGAGAGCGCTTCCCGCGTCGCGCTCTAACGACGGATCCCATCGATCGCGATGTGCGCGTTTATCCGCACGCCAGCAACGGCGAAGATAGCTTCGCACTGGTTGGCGAGATCCTCTCGGATGAGACCAATGCCGGGCGTAAGAAATCCTTCGATATCCGCAAAGTGATGATGGCCACGATTGACCAGGATCATGCCCCGCTGGAGCGCTGGGCCGGCATGCGCGCTGCAGAAACCGGCGTGGTTTGGGACGCGCATCTCGGGGGCCAGCCCGTATGTCTCATTGGGATTGAATCCCAGCCGGTGCCTCGTCTCGGCTTCGTGCCAGCCGACGGGCCCGACCAATGGTGCGCCGGTACGCTCTTCCCACAGTCTTCGAAGAAAGTAGCCCGGGCGATCAATGCGGCGAGTGGCAACCGGCCGGTGGTGCTGCTGGCCAACCTATCGGGGTTTGATGGGTCACCGGAGTCAATGCGCAGGCTGCAGCTCGAGTACGGCGCCGAGATCGGCAGGGCCGTGGTGAACTTCAAAGGGCCGATGGCGTTTTGCGTGATCTCACGCTATCACGGAGGCGCTTACGTGGTCTTCTCCCGCGCCTTGAATGAAAATCTGGAAGTGGCCGCGTTGGAAGGCACCTACGCTTCCGTCATTGGCGGCGCACCGGCTGCCGCGGTCGTCTTTGCCGGCGAAGTGGAAGCGCGGGCGCGCAAAGATTCCCGCTTGCACGAGTTGAACCAGGCAATGGCCAAGGCAGAAGGCGCAGAAAAAGTCCGCCTGCGCACCCAATGGGACGAGCTTTTCAAAGTCGTGCATTCCGAGAAGCTGGGTGAGATGGCCTCCGAGTTTGACCACGTGCACAGCGTGCAGAGAGCCCTGGATGTCGGTGCGCTGCATCACATCATTCCGCCAGGGAACCTGCGACCCTATCTTATTGATGCAGTCACGCGCGGGATTGCGCGGGATGAGGAAGTCCGGAAGCACGAAGATCATTCTGGCGAGCCGACTACAGAGGCAACATTTTCTGTTGAGCGACTTGTAGCAGGAGACGGGCACGCAGCGTCAGCGTCGAAAGCAGCATCCGCCGCGGGCCGAAATGATTGAACTTGAGAAGATCACATGGAAGTTTACTGGCTGGAACAGACCGAGGTTGATGTACCGCAACAAAATGACTGGCTGAGTGCGAGCGAAATAGCTGTTTGCGAAGGCCTCCGGTTCGCGCAGCGCCGCGCCAGTTGGCGGCTAGGACGCTGGACAGCGAAGCGTGCCCTTGCGATCTGCTGGAAGTTTCCCGATTTTCCTCCGGCCCTGGCGAAAATCGAAGTGCGTCCGGCTCCCTCCGGCGCGCCCGAGGTCTTCTTCGAGAACAAGCTCGCGCCGGTGACAATTTCGCTCAGCCACCGAAACAGTACAGGGTTCTGCGTGGTAGCGCCGCCAGGCGCTGATCTCGGCTGCGATCTGGAACTGATCGAGCCGCACACCGACCCTTTTGTTGCCGATTATTTCGCCGCCGAGGAGCAAGCGCTGGTTGCGCAGCGAGCGGAAGCTGAGCGGCCGGAGCTTTTGGCTTTGCTCTGGAGCGCCAAAGAAAGTGCGCTGAAAGCTCTGCACGAGGGCTTGCGCCTTGATACGCGCAGCGTAATCGTCAGTCTCGGTGATAGGTCGGCCGACGGGACCAGTTGGAGTCCAATTTCCGTGCGCCATACCGGAGGCCAAACTTTCCACGGCTGGTGGCAAATCGCCGATCAGATGATTCGGACAGTTGTCGCGGCGCCACAACCTGCGTTACCAATTGCTCTGAACTCCGCCACGTATCCTGGCGGCTTGGCCTCCGCGATTGCGCGCTCGAGTGAACGCCCGGCACCACTCGGAAAGGGCCTATCAGCGGCGGGCGCTTCTTTCTCTGGTCCGCGGCTGGGCGCGAGGTACTCATGACCCAGAATTCGAGACGGGAGAATGGAGATTCTGATGGCGGCTACAATACATTTTCGCGGTCCACTCCGCTATCGGCTTCGAAGCGCAGCAACTGTGTGTCGATCGCTTGTTGAGACATCCCTTCGACGCACGGCCAGGGGCTCTCGGCAGCCGGGATGCAACTGGTTGTTTGAAGCCGGGACTGAAATCCTGAAATCACAGCTGGCGGTCGCCTTCGAGATGCGCGACGTGTACGAGGCCCGCCGTTATCTGGACTCCTTCGACATACTTTCGGGACACTCGGACGTCAGCACGACTCCAGTTACACATGATCTGTTTCGCGGCAGCTGGTTTGCCGCTAAGAACGCCGATCCCGATGTCACCGTGCTCTATTTTCACGGCGGCGGTTATTCCTTTTATCCCAGGAGTTACGCCCACCTCATCAGGCAGGTCACACTGGCCGCTAAGTCCCGAACGTTTGCGCTGGACTACCGGCTCGCGCCGGATTATCGCTTTCCCGCGCAACTCGAAGACGCACTCAATGCCTATCGCTGGTTGCTTGCAGACGGTACGAAGCCAGAAAATTTGGTCTTTATAGGCGATTCGGCCGGCGCCAATCTCGCGCTGGCAGCGCTACTGGCACTGCGCGACACAAAGCTTCCGCTGCCCGCTCTGGCAATTGCGCTTTCGCCACCAACCGACTTTGAAACTCGCCCCGCAGATTTCGTCCACGAGGGAAGCTCGGATTGGATTAACTGGCAAATGCTCGAGCAATGGAGAGATTGGTTCTGCGACGCTGTGCAACGCTCGAATCCTCTGGTCTCGCCGGCGCGCGCAGACCTGCGGGGCCTTCCCCTCATCTATATCCAAGCTGGATGCGCTGAAATTCTGTACGACAGCATTCAATCCTTCGCCGATCGCGCTCGAAACCAGGGAGCGGACGTTGTCCTCGAGAGCTGGGACTACATGAATCACGACTTTCAGATGTTTGCGCCCTATGTGCCGCAGAGCGTCGAAGCATTGCGGCGGCTTGGAGAAGTCGTAGCCGGCAGAACGCGCGATGCGCAGCATTCGAAGCCAGTCTTCGCAATGGGGTTCGATTGATATGGCGGCCGGCAGGGACCAATTCGATTTTGACTTCATCATCGTCGGTTCGGGCTTTGGAGGAAGTGTTGCGGCTCATCGGCTGACGCAGAAAGGCTACCGTGTCGCCGTGATGGAAATGGGCCGGCGTTGGACCTCGACCGACCTGCCGCGCACAAGTTGGTCGATTCACCGTTGGTTCTGGCGTCCCAAGCTCGGCCTGCGCGGCTTCTTCAACATGCGCCTTTTCAGGCATGTGACCATCTACCACGGCTGTGCCCTCGGCGGCGGATCGATCACTTATGCCGGCACATTGCTTCCTCCGCCCGCAAAGGTATGGGATTCCGGCTCTTGGGCTGGATTGGCCGATTGGAAAACGCAGATGCCCAAGCATCTGGAGACCGCGTCGGCGATGCTGGGTGTCAGAGAAAACAAAATCCTGGGTCCTGCCGATCATCTGCTGCGCAAGACCGCGGATGCGGCAGGATGTGGCCAGACTTTTTATCGTACGCACGTCGCCATCCTGCAGCCCCCGGACGGAAGGGCCGGCGGCGAGGTTCTCCCTGATCCATTCTTCGGCGGAGAGGGTCCCGAGCGAACCACTTGCACGGCGTGCGGCGGTTGCATTATGGGCTGCCGCTACGGAGCAAAAAACACGCTCGACCTCACTTACTTATACCTGGCGGAAAAACACGGCGCGCGATTGTTCCCGGAGACAAAAGTCGTGAACGTCACGCCGCTCGGTGATGCGGGAGATGGCAGCGCGGGATACGAGGTACGCACCGTCAAATCCACGTCGTGGATACTCAGAGAGCCCAAAAGCTTCACCTGCCGCGCGGTGATTTTCTCCGCGTCTTCGCTGGGCACGATGGAGCTGTTGTTTCACCTTAAGGAAAAAGGCTCGCTTCCCGGGATCAGCGATCAGGTGGGCAAGCACGTTCGTACCAATTCCGAATCGCTGATCGGCGCGCGGGTACCGCACAGCCGGGAGGATCTGTCCCAAGGCATCGCCATCGGCTCGGGCATCTACATCGACGAACACACGCACATCGAAGCCGTGCGATATCCGAGTGGATCCGACACGATGAGCTTTCTCACCACGCTTCTGACGGATGGCCGCCCGGGTTCGCAGCGCATCGCGATTTGGATGCGGAATATGTTGCGCTCCTTGCTGTTGCATCCCTTCAAGACCTTCCGCCTGTTTCAGCCCCGCGGCTGGGCGCGCGAGGCGGTAATTCTCCTGTGCATGCAGGCGCTGGACGGAGAGATCGAGATGCGCTGGAAGCGTCCTTGGTTTTGGCCATTCAAGAAGATGCTGGTCAGCCGAGGAGAAAAGGTACCTGCATATATTCCTCAGGCCAACGAATTCGCCAAGAAGTTCGCACAAATCGCCGGAGGCACTGCTATGAGCACGCTTCCGGAGATTCTCTTCGATGTCCCGGGCACAGCGCACTGCATCGGAGGCTGCGTGATTGCCGATTCTCCGGTGCACGGCGTGGTTGACGATCACCATCGCGTCTTCGGTTACAAGAATTTGTACATCTGCGACGGATCGGTCGTCGCTGCCAACCTCGGCGTCAATCCCAGTCTGACCATTACGGCGTTGAGCGAACGAGCTATGAGTTTCATACCTCCAGCTGAGACCACTACATCGAACGCCCCGACCGAGATCCGCCGAGCCGCGTAATTGATGATTGCCGGGCGGGGTCGAATTTGCGTTGCGGTACCCCCCTTGTCTCCCGATTACTCGGTGAGCCACCCTTTGTTTTCAGAGACTTACTCGGTACCTTAATAACTTCGTCTCCCGATTAGCTTTTTCTTCGCCTTCTCCTCCCGGATCCGGCCATTCGGCCGGTTCCTTGTTGCATAATTGCCCGTAAAGTTAATGAGGTCAATAGTACCGCGGTATCAATTTGGGGGCATGAACCCGGTGCCCGGCCTGGCAAGACTCAGGAATTTTTGGATGGAGTTCAGGAGTGCCGAATGGAAGGTTGCGGGACGTTGTTTTTTTGTGAATCGTGTTGACATTTTCAACAGGGCCTCTACAATCTCCCCACCCGCATCACGGCTTCCACGCCTGGAGCGGAGCGCGACTGTTCGGGGGCGGATTTGTCGCACGGATCGCAGAAACCACAAATTGCCATTGTCGATAGCGACGCGGCGGTGCGCTCGAAGCTGGCAGCGGCGCTGCAGAGCGATTTTGACGTCGTGCAGGGCGAAGACTACGACGACGCCTACCGCCTGCTGCAAGAATCGCTCCTCGATGTCCTGCTGCTGGCCATGCCGATGGCCTCGGGCGGCCTTAAGGAGTGTACCGAGCTGCTGGCGCGGCTATTGGCCGGCGATATTGACACGCTGGTGATCGTTCTGACTTCAGATGATCGCAAGACCACGGCGCTCAAGGTGATCGACGCCGGGGCCCACGACTACTTCATCAAGCCCATCGATATCGACTTTCTGCATGCCCTGCTGCACCGCTCCATCGAAAAGCTGCACGTACAGCGCGAGAACAAAATCCTGCGTGACGAGTTGACGCGCAAGCAGGAATTGGGCGACCTGATCGGCTCGACTGAATCCATGCGCCACGTGCTGGATTCGATCCGGCGCATGGCCAAAGCGAGTACCAACGTAATCGTTCGCGGCGAAAGTGGGACAGGCAAGGAGCTGGTGGCGCGGGCGTTGCACGACCAGAGCCCGCGGCGCACGCATCCATTTATCAGTGTGAATTGCGCGGCGCTGCCGGAAAGCCTGATGGAATCGGAGCTGTTTGGATATGAGCGGGGCGCGTTTACGGGAGCCGTGGCAGCGAAAGAAGGGCGCATCGAGCTGGCCAATCACGGCACGCTGTTCCTGGATGAGATCGCCACTTTGACGCCCGCGCTGCAGTCGAAGCTCCTGCGCGTGCTGGAAGAACATGCGCTTTTGCGGCTGGGAGGCAAAAAGCCGATCAAAGTGGATTTCCGGCTGGTCAGCGCGACCAACGAAAACCTGGAGGAAATGACCAAGAACGGGAAATTCCGTGAGGACCTCTATTACCGCATCCACGTGGTGCCCATTTTCGTGCCGCCGCTGCGCGAGCGCGTGGAAGATATTCCCATTTTGATTGATTATTTCCTGCAGGTTTATTGCACCGCGAATCAAACGCCGCTGAAAAGACTTGGCGACGAGGCGATGCAGGCCTTAAAGCGCTATTCCTGGCCTGGAAATGTGCGCGAGCTGCAAAACGTGGTGCAGCGGCTGGTGCTGATGACCGACGATCAGATGATCTCGCGCAATCACCTGCCCGGAGACGTGCTGCAGGCGACTAGGGATCGATGCGCGCGACGGATTCCACCTGCCGGCGACGGGGATCCGCCTGGATGAGGAGCTGGAGGCCTTCGAGAGGCGTTGGGTGAAAACGGCGCTGGAGCAAACGCGGAACGCGAAATCGGAGGCCGCGCGCCTGCTGGGCGTGGATCGCAACCGCATGAACTATCTTTGCCGCAAGTACAGCCTGTAGGCAGGAGCTATCGTGGTGATAAATTCACCGAATCTTGAATTTATCAACAGTATCCTGGGCCCCGTTTGGAAGCCTTCTCGGTGTCTCCCACTGCAAGTGCAGCAAACTACAAAGTTTATGCCGACAGCCGCAGCGGCCGCGGGTTTGGCACCACGAATGCACTTGGACCAGACGTAAGCCCAATCGGGCAAATCAAGAGCGAGGGAGCAGATCATGGCGAAAAAGAGTCCGGTGAAAAAGGGAGCCAAGTTGAGCAGCGTGAAGCCCTTGATGACGCGGGGCGGACCGGGGCCGAAGGGGCAGGGCTGATCGAAAAACGGTGGCGGCGAATCCGCTATCTCGATTTTGACCTCTTCAAGAGTCTGAAAGAAGGGCTGCCGCGAAAGCGGCAGCCCTTTTATTTTGCATGCATTTCCCTGAGAAATTCGCCGCGGTCGCCGAACCTGGCCCAGACGCCGAACGCCAGCAGCTTCGATTATTGCTCGCGATGTGTTGAAAAAAGCAAGCTTGGCTTAATAATTCAACGGATGGGGACTTCGAGGCGGGCTGGCTCGCTCACTCTAAGCGCTTAATCGTCAATGGCTTAGCACTGAAGGCAGAAGGCGCGGGGGTTTGGTCTGTCAGTTGCACAAGTCAAGGGCGAAGCCTTTAGGGGCGATCGAAAAATCAAAAGGGAGATCAGACGATGACGAAAAAGAATCCGGTGAAAAAGGGAGTCGAAGCTGGGAAACGTGAAGCCGTTGACGAACACTGGCCGCGGGCGTGCTTGGCAAGCAGGGCTGAGTTAGATCGATAGCGGCTACCGCTATCCGCAGTCCAGCAGCAAGAAAAGGCCTTGAAAGAGGGCTGCCGCGAAAACGGCAGCCCTCTTTGTTTTTGCCTAGGCCCGCCAAGCACTGCACTCGCGCCGAAGAGGCCCTGCGAAGGCCTCGAGGTGTTCTTCAGTGCAAATCGCGCGCCCACGTTGAAATATCAGCGTGTTCGCTGACTTATTCAACGCAAAATCTTACCTCCAGAGTTGGCAGTCGCAGCCCCGTAAAGCGCAAACCGCGCTGATTCAGGCACTTACGAGATTGCGTAGAAATTTACCCGATTGGCAGGCTGTGTGCACGTATACGCTACGTAGCCCAACAGGGCGCGAGAAAAAAATCGAGGGAGAGAAAACGATGACGAAAAAGAATCCGGTGAAAAAGGGAGCCAAGCTGGGAAGCGTGAAGCCGTTGACGAACGTCGGCCGTGGCGTGATCGGCAAGAATGGCTGAGCTCGGAGGATAGCGGCTACCGCTATCCGAGGTTTCCGTAGTAAAAAAGGAATTCGAAAAAGGGCTGTCGCGAAAGCGGCAGCCCTTTTTTTGTGTGCCCGCCGAGGCGATCCGCTCGCGAAGGTGTAAGGCAAGCACGTCCTCTTGCGACATTTCCCTGAGCTCAGGCGAGTCTGTTGAAAAACGGGTGTGTTCGCTGACTTATTCAACGCAAAAATCAGATCCAGCGGAAGGCGCCGCGGTGCGGTTTGCCATAAACCACGCTGATGCAGATACTTAGAGGCTCAGGCAGCGAGCCCATGGGTTTGGCATGACGTGTGCAGTTACAGCCTGTGAAGTCCAAGAAGGCACAACAAAAAAGCGAGGGAGAGAAAACAATGACGAAAAAGAATCCGGTGAAAAAGGGAGCCAAGCTGGGAAGCGTGAAGCCGCTAACGAACGTCGGCCGTGGCGTGATTGGCAAGCAGGGTGGCTAAGCTACGCGGATAGCGGCTGGTAGGTCCAGTAACGCCGCTATCGCAGAGCCTGAATTTGCAAGGAAGGACTTGAAAAGGGCTGTCGCTGAGGCGACAGCCCTTTTTGTTTTTGCGCCTTGCGAATGATTTCCCGCTGCGCCGGGCAAAGACGAGTGACCTTGCGCGCTGCCCGCGGATTTCTGGTTTCTTGTTGAAAAAGGCAGTCAACTGTTGACTAATTCAACGAATCGCCGCTCAAGAACATGCGGGAGCAGTTGGGAACAGGAGGCGTAAGCCACTGCGGGACAATGGCTTAGCCGGCAACGAACGGCGAGTACAGTTTGGTATGGCATGTGCAACATAACGGCACGAAGCTCTTAGGGGCGAATTGACACGGCGAGGGAGAAGGAAAATGGCGAAAAAGACTCCGGTAAAAAGAGGATCCAAGCTGGGAACGGTGAAGCCGTTGACCAGGCCGCAGGGGATCGAAGGCGTAAAGCCGCTGATGCGGCGACCGCTGTAAGCCTAGCCTGCTGTTGATCCCGCCCATCGCTTGCGCGAGACGAGGATCACCGATAATCAAAAGGGGCTGCCATAAGGAATGTGGCAGCCCCTTTCGGTTTTATGGGCATTGCGCAGGATCGAGAGTCCTTATCGCGTCTTCCTGACCGTCCCTTTCGGTTTCTGATTCCCCTCTCGCTCAGAGCGGTCCGCGCGATCGAAATTTGCTTTCATGATGCATCTCGAACGCCTCGGCGATTACCACACCTGCAGGCGCAGCCAGCGCCAGGCGCCGCGCGACCATTGCCAGAGCAGCGGCGTGCGCGTTCCGAAGATTTTGGCATGACCAGTCATACCTTCGATCAGGCTTCCATCGGAATTGGGAAAAACCATCTCGACAGCAACATAGTTGGCGATTTCCTGCCCTTTGCGCACCAGCTTGTCCGGCTGCGAAACAGGCCGGTCCAGGGCGGCCGCGGGAAGGATGCGCTCAATGCGACCTGCGTAAGTGCGGTACGGGTGCGCAACAACTTGAATCTCGGCGGGCTGGCCGACGCGGATGTCCTGCACCTCCCAATCGCGAACGAGGATGCGCGCGCGCATGCTGCTGCGATCAACGATGCGCAGTACGTCCTCGCCCTCTTTTACGTATTCGCCGGGATGGGTGAGCAGAGTAGCCGTAGTGACAACGCCGGCGGAGGGAGCGCGGAGGGTGAGCTCGCTGAACTTGGATTGAGCGACGGTGACTTCGGCGCCCAATTGCTGCTGCTGAGCAACGGCGCGGCCCGCGGCTTCGTAAGAGGACTGGGCGTAGGCGGTACGCGTAGCACTTTCATTCAGCGCCAGCTCACCCGCAGCGGAGGCGGCACGCGCGGCAATTTCGGGATTGGCGAGCTGCAACAGGACGTCACCGGGCTGTACCAAGTCGCCGGGGCGGACATTGAGCTGCTGAACCACGCCAGGCACGAGGGCACGCACTTCTGTTTTTGCGGCGGGCTCGAGAATGAACTCGCTCGATACGGTGGAAGCGAAAGACGGGAGCTACGAGGATGAGTGCGGCCGCAGCGCCAGCCCATTGTTGCCGACGAGTGATTTTCCAACGCATATAGGCCTCCCGAGTCTTCAACCACCAGCCGCGAATCTGCGGCATGGCCTGTGGCGACGCGACTTTCGAAACATCAGGTACAGAACGACAGCGGTGGCGACGTATCCCCATTCGCCCATTCTGCTGACGAAAATATTGTTTACGAAAGTGAGCACGAGATATAGCAGCGCGGTGCTGTAGGTGATGGCGGCCGCGCCAAAGAGCAGGAAGACACGACGGTTGCGGCGGCTGGCGGCAGGAAGGTCGACTTTGCGGCGCAGGATATAGCGCTGAAACCAAGCGCGCGAGAAGGCGAAGGAATCCTCGCGCAGGGAATCAATGCGCAGGAATTGCGAGATGGCGTAGTAGCCGTCGGCCTTGATCAACGGGTTGAGGTTCAGTAGAGCGCCGGAGATGCCGCTTAGGAGCAGGGTTTTGTAGGCCAAATCGTTGATGATCGAGCCCGGAACGGAAAGCGCCCAGACAAAAGTGGCCAAAGAACAGATCACCAGCTCGACCCAGATTCCTGCGAAGATCACGAACTCGCGAGGGGCGGTGGATTCGAACAGAAGGATGTCGGTGGTGTCGGTGTAAAAGGCCGGAGTGAAATAGATGAGCAGAAAACCCATCTGTGTGACGTCGCCGCCGAAGTGCTTGCAGGTCAGGCCGTGGCCGAATTCGTGAATGCAGCCTATCGTCAGCATGATGACCCAGAAGGCCCAGATGTCGTAGGCGCTTTTGCCGGAAAAGGAATAGAGGTCTTCGGTGTCCTTTTGGATGCGGGACCAATCGCCGGCCAGAATGCTCATGGCGGCGATGAAAATGATGGTGGAAAAGACGACGAAGCCGGGGGTGTATATCCAGCGCAGAAAAGGTTCCATGCGCGCCAGGGTGCGATTCGGATTCCAGGCCTTGAAGTAGATGTAGAGAAGACTGGATTGATCGATGCGTGTTTTGCGTTCGTCGCGAATACGCTCGAGAACGGCCAGGTTTTTTTCGCCGATCGAGCGCTCCCAGAGACTTGATTCCGTGGAATCGTAGAATTCGAGGATATCGTTCTCCGGAACGGGAGTATCGGGATGGCGGACAGTCATTTCGGCGGCGACTTCGGCGGGCGTGCGTGTGCCGTCGAAGAGCTTGAGGAGTTCGTATTCGAAGGCGCCGTAGCGATTGTAGGAGGCGGATTCGACGATTTTGATGACGAAGCTGGTCTCGCCGGCGATGTGCTGCTCGCTGATGCGCAGATCGGAGCGCAGCTTAGGGCGGTGCAGGCCCTTGGCCAGCACGCTGTTGAGTTGAAGGCTTGTGGGACCGAAGCGCATGGAGGTGGCTCAGTGGCCGGCGGCGGCCCCGCGTACGGCCCAGGAGACACGCACGGCCATGCCGGGACTGAGACCGGAGACGTTGCCATCAAGCTGGGCGGTAACGTCGTAGCTGTCACTGGCGGGATCGACGGTCGGGCCGACCTTGATGATGCGCGCGGTGAGCGAGCGATTGGCGTTGGCGACAACGCTGAGCCGCACGATGGCGCCGACTTTGGGCCGGTCTCCGGAATTTTCCGGCACCTGAAAGTTTACCTGCAAAGGCCCTAGCTGGCTGACGCGGAAACAGGGATCGTCCTTAGCCACGGTCTGGCCCACGCGAACGTAGCGACGCGCGACGACCCCTGCAAAGGGAGCGTGGAATTGCGTCTGCTCGAGCTGGATTTGCAAGCTTTGCATTTCGGCCTGGCTGCTTTTCACCAGTGCGCTATAGCTGTCGATTTCATACTCGGTGGCCTTGGCTTCAAATTGCGCTTGCTCGAGATCGGCGTCACTGCTCAAGCCGGAGGCGCGGAGGAGTTGCTGGCGCCTGAGATTGGCTTCCTTGGCTTGATTCTCGGCTTGTTTATATTTGACGTTGTTCTGCGCGACCAGCAAGTCGTCACGGGCCTTTTCCAATTCTGCCTGGATGGAGCGATCGTCGAGGCGACCCAGAACTTCGCCGGCGCGGACCGTGCGACCTTCCTCGGCTACAAGCTGAGCAACCGTGCCCTCGCGCTGGGCGCGCACGTCCACTTCGTGCTCGACGCTGAGGACGCTCAGAACATCCTGCGAGCCTGCCGTGGCGTTGGGATCCGCGGGAGCAGTGCCGGCGGGCGCGGTGGCGCGCGAATTCGTGGATGAAGGAGGCGGAGTCACGGGAGGGCTGCTGCAGCCCATGGAGGCCAGGAAGAAGCAGGCCGTGATCATCCAGACGCCACGTCTCATGTGTCCCTCACGAGCGAAGCAACTTCAGCTAAGGTAGCCAGTCCCAAACTTTTTCCCAAATCCAGCGCGCCGGAGTGCGCAGAAGCGCATAGCCCACGGGATACCAGCCGGAGCCAAACCAGCCGCCTGCGGTTAGAATCCTGGCGCGTCCGGCCATGCCATCTTTGGCGAGATCGTGAGTATTGTCGAAGATGGCGCGGACGACGAAGTATTGTTCGCCCTCGGCAGGCTCGGAGCGCGCGCCGACGCGATCCACGGTGCCATCGAATGTCTCCGTGGGATAGGCATTGAGTTTCAGAGCCACGTGATCGCCTTGACGCACTAGCGCGAGATCGGTCTCCGCGACGTTCATGTCCACGGCCATGTGTTGCTGCTCGACCAGTTCGCAAAAGGCATCGCCGGGTTGCAGCATGGCGCCGGTTTTTTCCTCGACTTTGGGCGTGACCACAACGCCATCGATCGGTGCGCGAAGCTGTGCGCCGGCGACGCGCTCGGTTTCGAGTTTTACGTCGGCCTGCGCGATGGAGGCATGCAGGCGTGCCTGCGCGGCGGTGGTGAGATCGCGGCGGTTCTCGGCCTGCGCCAATTCGCGCTGCGCGAGGGCGAGATCGGTCTGTGCGTGATCGAGCTTGAGGCGGTCGTTACTATCGTCGAGCTGCGCGAGGACCTCTCCCTGGCTGGCTTTCTGGCCTTCGTGCACGAAGACGCGCTGGACGATGCCGCCGGTGATGGCGCTGACCACGCGGCGCTGCGAAGGCACTACGGTGGCGTTGGTGCTGACGCGCATCGGCCAGGGCACAAAGATCAGGATGGCGGCTACGATGGCCGCTTTGCGACCGTATTCAATCCAGCGCGATACCGGCATCGCGGCCATGAACTTCTGCTTCTTTTGCGCGAAAGGCTGCAGCAGACCTGCCAACGGGACTTGCTGGTAGAGCTGCGCGTTGCGGATGGCGACAGTGGTCTGATTGGCGAGAATGGTAAGGGTCTCGCGCTGGCTTTCGTTGAGAAACTCCGCGTCTTCGCTCAGCAGGCAGAGCACGCCGACGGTTCCCTGATCGTCGTGCAACGGCAGGGCACGGAAGCCGCTGACTTTGTGTTCTTCGAGGAACGGGACGATGACAGGCTCAGCCTCTTTGGGCTGCACTTCCCAGCCCTCTTCGTATTGGTCGGCGCTTACTGCCGATTCCTGCGTCCCAACCCATTCGAGAAGTTTTCGCAGCGCGGCCATTTCGTCGTTTTTGGGCACTTCCGTTTCGCCGGAGACAGCGCCGAGAACGAATTTGTTGCGATCGAAGAAACCGATGGCGCAGCGATCGAAGGGCACGGCGTTGCTGGCCTGGTGAACCACCGTAGTTAGAACGTGATCGAGGTCGAGCGTGGAAGTGATTTCCTGGCTGATTTTGAGGAGCGCGTGCATTTCGTGGAGTTTGCGCTCGGATTCGAGCAGGTTGGCGTTGTGCAAAGCGACCGCGGCCTGTTCGGCGATGCTGGAGAGAAAGAAGAGATCGTCCTCGTTGAATGGCGTGCCATCCGTTTTATTGACCAATTCGAGTGCGCCGATTACTTGCGACTCTTTGGTGAGCGGCGCGCAAATTACAGATTGAACCTGGAACTCGTCGCCGCCGGCTTTGATGCGCTCTGCGAAGGACTCATCTTCGGCGGGGTTTTCTATCAGGCGCGGGTTTCCAGTCTGCGCCACGTTGGCCAGGTGGCCGGTATCCATGGGAACGGTTGCGCCCACTTCGACGGTAGGATCGTGGCCATCCTGCTGTGTGAGCTTCATGGAACTGCCGTCGGGCTCAACTAGCCAGAGATTGCAAGCCTGGCCGCGAAGGATGTCGCGGACCTTGGACACCACTACGGGAGTGAGTTGCTCGAGCTCGAGAGTAGAGTTGAAGATGCGCGCGATGTCGTACAGAGCCGTCAGGCGCTCGACCGTCTCCAGTTGTAAGTGGCGCTCGCCTTCAATGCCGGCGAGCAGCGCATCGGCCTGTGAGCCAAGATGCGCAGCCGCTTCGAGGAATGCGGCGTCATCGGCGGTGAATGCGCCATCGCGGCGATTCAGGACTTCGATCACGCCTGCGGCGGAAGTTGCGCCCGGGAATTGCGCAATCAGTGCGGACTGGATGCCGGGACGCTGCGAAGCGGCAAATTCGGTGAACGCATCGCGGTCCAGCTCCTTGGCGGAAAGGCGAAGCGGGGTCGAATCTTCAAATGCTGTGGAGAGAATGCCTTCGGAAACGGCGTCTTTGCTGGGACTGAGGCGTTCGCCGGAATCGGTGTATTGAGCGCAGCAGCGGAGACCCTCGGGACCCTCAGCGAGCCACAGGAAAGCAGCGCGCGCAGTTAGAGCGACACTCACGCGAGCGATGAATGTCTTGCGCAGCGTCTCGAGGTCTCGGCACGCGAATAGGACACTCGCAAGATCTGCAAGTGCCGCAGACTTCTCCATCGTCAGCCCCAGTTGACTTGATGAAACACCCGTACCCGCCTCTGCAAAGCAAACGGCGAATGCTCGGGAGGGTGCGAAACCGAGGGAGCGTAACAAAGGACTCGGCAAGCGTCAACCGTCGCGGCGACAGCGGAAGACTGGGCCTTGATTCGCTGCCGTTTTTCGGCTAGTTTGACTGGGCGCAAAAGTCCTCATGCAGATAAGCACGCGAAAAGCCGGTCCGGCGACAATCATTGATCTGGTTGGCGCATTGCGACTGGGCGATCCCGAACAGGCCTTCCGCGATCAGGTGGACAAGCTGGTTACTTCCGGAGTGCAACATCTGGCCATCAATCTTGCCGGCGTTTCGGAATTGGATAGCTCCGGTATCGGGGCCTTGGTGCGGACTTTTTCCGCACTGAAGCGCGGCGGCGGCAAGTGCGTTTTCTATGCGCCGACGCAGCGCGTACGCATGCTGCTGAAGATGGTGCGGCTGGATGGCGTTCTCGAAATCGTCGAGGACGAGGCCGCGGCTCTCACTCGCGTTTAACTGTTTTCAGATCACCCAGACAGCCCGTGTCCTAATTTCGCAGATTCGAAGGCCATCCTTAGGGCGTCACCAGCGCTAAAGCGCACCCGCAAAATCGATTCTGTTCCGGAGCGCTGAAGCGCTCCTCCGCCCGCATCAATGCGGGCACTTCTACCACTTTTCTTGCGTACATCTGCCGCAGAATGAATCGGTGCAACGAAAATCGTCGGCGGCGCGTAGTACTATCGAGGGCTTGTGATGACTGAGAATGGAAGCATGGCGATACGCGCGGAGCACGTGTCGCGGCATTATCAGATGGGCTCGGCGCTGATTCGCGCGGTGGACGATGTGTCGCTGGAAATTCGCAGCGGGGAATTTCTGGCGCTGCTGGGGAGTTCGGGCTCAGGGAAATCCACGCTGCTGAATCTGCTTGCGGGCCTCGATCGGCCGACTGCCGGAAATATCGTGGCGAAGGATCGAAATCTTTCGGAGATGAGTTCGCTGGAGTTGGCGCGGTATCGCAGCCGTACCGTGGGGATGGTGTTTCAGGCGTTCAATTTGCTGCCGCGGATGACGCTGGAGGAGAACGTGGAATTGCCGCTGCGTCTTGCCGAAGTGGATCGCGGCGAACGAGCGGGGCGCGTGCGTAACGCGCTGGAGCGCGTGCATCTCGAGAAGCGGATGACGCACCGGCCGAGCGAGCTATCCGGCGGCGAACAGCAGCGCGCGGCAATTGCGCGGGCGCTGGTGAACCAGCCATCGATCTTGCTCGCTGATGAGCCGACCGGGAATCTCGATAGCGCGACGGGGCATGAAATCATGCAGATTCTGGCGGAGATCGGTGAATCGCTGGGAACGACCATCATTCTGGTGACGCACGAGCGCCCACTGGCGGAGAAATTCGCGCGGCGCATCATTTTTCTTGCTGATGGGAAGCTGGTGAGTGACGGAGCGGCGCGATGAAGACCGGCGATCTGACAGAAATGGCCTTGCGTAATTTGCGCGAGGCGATTTTGCGCAATTCGCTGACGACGCTAGGCGTGGCTGTGGGCGTGGCGTCGCTGGTGGCGATGCTTTCGCTGGGCGTGGGATTGCAGCAACTGGCTTCGCGGCGGCTTTCGCGCTCGGGATTGTTCGATACGGTGCTGGTGACGTCACGCGCCAATTTGCGCGCATTCGGCGGGAGGCCCGCGCCAACTGCTCCGCAATCACCGTCCACGCCGTTGGATGAGGACGCGCGGCACGCGTTCGAGCGCTTGCCGGGAGTTGTCGAAGTTTATCCGCAGATTCGATTCATGACTGAAGTGCGCTATGAGAATAACCCTCACCCGGCAATGGTTGCGGGCGTGCCCGATTCGGCGCGCGGCAATGGCGCGTTTGAAGGGATACAGGGCAACTTTTTTTCGGGACCCAACGCAGACGAGGCGATTTTGCAGATTGAATTGGCACGCGATCTCTCGCCGCAGCCGGCCACTTTGATCGGGAAGGATATTGTGCTGCGCTATGCCGAGCGGCAGTCGCTGGGCGCGCCTCCAGCGGCTGGAGCTTCGGCGGAGACATCGCCGGATGCGGAATCGGGATTTACGATTGTGCCCCGCGAGAAGAAGTTGCGCATCGTGGGAATTGTGGAAACGGAGCCGGCTGCGGGATTCGGAGGAATTGGAAACGGGCGTCTGCTGATTCCCATCTCTGTGGCGGAGACGCTACGGGCAGCGCAGGCGAACGATCTGCGCGATGTTTTGCGCGGCTCGAATTCGAAATCTACATACACGAGCCTTACAGTGCGAGCTGACAGCCCCTCGAAGATTCCCGCGATCGAAAAAGCGATCAAGGACATGGGCTTCGGGGCGTTCTCGCTGCTGGACGCGACACACAACCTGACGTTGATCTTTACCATCTTCGACATGTTGCTCGGAATCTTCGGCAGCCTCGCGCTGGCAGTCGCGACGCTGGGGATCATCAATACTTTAGTGATGGCGATTCTTGAACGGCGACGCGAGATCGGGGTACTAAAGGCACTGGGCGCGGCCGATCTCGATATCGGAGAGCTCTTCGTCGCCGAAGCTGGAGTCATGGGCTTGTTCGGGGGAGGTCTCGGAGTGGTGTTCGGTTGGATGATCGGGCGAGCAGTCACCGTCGGCGCTAACATCTACTTAAAGCGCCAAAATCTTCCGACAACGGATATTTTTTCAGTGCCGTGGTGGCTCGTAATTAGCGCGATTCTCTTCGCGGTGATCGTAAGCCTGATAGCGGGCGTTTATCCCGCGTGGCGCGCGGCGCGGCTCAATCCGGTTGAGGCGCTGCGGTATGAATGAACTGCGTCGCGGGCTAGCCGCGACGGCATTTTTCATTTTGTTGGCGCTGGCGCCGGCAGCGCGCGCGGCTACGGGCCGTGCGGAATGCCTTTCGATCCACAGCAAAATCCTCGGGCGCGCGGTGCCGTACTGCGCGCTGCTTCCTCCGAGCTATGATTCCGATAAAGCTCGCCGCTATCCGATCCTCTATTTTCTCCATGGGTTGGGCGACAACGAGCAGTCGTTTGTGCGCTCGGGCGGCTGGAATTTGACCGAGGATTTGTGGGAACAGGGCAAGCTGAGCGAATTTTTGATCGTTACTCCGGCAGGCGATGCGAGCTTTTATATCAATTCGAGAGACGGGCACTCTCGCTACGAGGATTTCCTGCTGCGCGAATTCATTCCGCAGATCGAAGGACGCTACCGCACGAAAGCGGAGCGCGCATTTCGCGGGATCGGCGGAATATCGATGGGCGGGTACGGCGCGCTGCGCCTGGCGTTCCTGCATCCCGAACTTTTCGTTTCCGTGAGCGCACAGGGCGCAGCACTTATCGAGAAGCTGCCGGAGTTTACTCCGGACGGCTCGCGGCGAATGGGACGGCTGCAAATCCTTGGGGAAATCTTCGGCTCGCCGCCGGATGAGGCATTTTGGGATCGCAATAATCCACTGACTTTCGCGCACAAGGCGAACCTGTCGGGGCTCAAAATTTATTTTGATTGCGGGTCGGAGGATGATTTCGGCTTCGATGCCGGCGCCAAAGTTCTCGACGCGATTTTAACAAAGCGCCATTTTGCTCACGAATTTCACATCTATCCCGGCCGGCACGATTGGACTTACTTCGCCAGCCATCTTTCTGAAGTGCTCGAATTCCACGCGCAGGCGTTCGGCTCAACGCAAAAGCCGAAATAGCCCGCCGAGTAATTCCCGCTAAGCCGCAGCCTCGATATGCGTTTTGAGAAACGTGAGCGTCAGGGCCCAGGCCTCCGCGGCCGCTACAGGCGAATAGCTGGGACGCGCATCGCAGAAAAATCCGTGGTCAGCATCGGAAATATCCACGTTGACGTAAGACTTGCGGGCCGCACGTAGCGCGTCCACGACGGCGCGCGAGTGCTCGAGCGTGACGTGCTTATCCTTTCCACCCCAGAAGAAAAGCATCGGCGCGCGAAGCTCCCCAACGCGGTCGAGCAAGCCGGGCATGTTCGCAGCGGGCGTGGGCGCGATGCCGCCTCCGTAAAAGGAGACGCCGCAGCGAATGGGCAGCGTCAGCGCGGCTTGGAACGCGACGCGACCTCCCATGCAGAATCCTATGGCGGCAACGGGCCACTTCGCGCCGCGCTCGGCGATCTGCCAGTCGTAGGCGGCGCGCAGGTCCGCTTCGATTCCCTGGCTGGTCATCGCGCGCATGTGCGGCATAACTGCCGCGAAATCGTCGTAGCGGCCTTCGAACCCCGCGCCCGTGCGATGGAACATTTCCGGCGCGATAGCCAGGTAGCCTTCGCGCGCGAATCGCTCGGTCGCATCACGGATATGCGCGTTCACACCGAAGGCTTCTTGTCCGACGACGAGCCCGGCATGCGCCGCCCCAGTTTTGGGCTGCGCTACAAACGCGCGCATGGATGTTCCGTCGCTTACTTTTAGTTCGACGTAATTGCTGGTGATTTCCATGATTCCTCCATAACCCGAAACAGTTTAAATCGTGCCCGTCAAGAAGCAAACGATCGACAGGACTATTCCCTTATGTCTGTCGCGCCGCGACGAGAACGAAACGGCAGATATAGGAGGCTGATCAGGAATTCGAATTTGTCGCGCGAAGTGAGCTTCGACGAGCCGTACACGCGTAGCGGAAACTCGATGGGAATCTCGATATAGCGCGCGCCGTTGCGCAACAGCTCGCAGAGGAACCAGGATTGGAAGGAATAGCCGCGTGTGGAGTATGGCCCGAAATTGCATTTAGGAATCAGCTCGGCGCGAATGCAACGAAATCCGGAAGTGCAATCCTGAATACGCGGAATCCGGCCGAACCACCACACCAGCCGCGTTCCTCCGAGACTGATCATCTTGCGCTGCCAGGAAAGCCCGGGAATATCCGTGCCCGCGACGAAACGCGAGCCAATCACCAGATCGTAGCCTTCATTCGCCATCCGAATCATCTGCGGCAGTTGCGCCGGATCGTGCTGAAAATCGGCGTCCATTTGAAGAATAAATTCCGGATAGAGAGTTTCGATGGCATGGGAGATGCCATGCTTGTATGCGGCGCCGAGACCGTTTCTTTCTCTCGTGAGAAGATGCAGCCGAGGATACAATCCCATGACCGAACGGACGTACTCGGCGCTGCCGTCCGGCGAATTATCATCCACCACGAGCACGTGCAACTCGTGCGTCGAGATGTTCGCGGCTTGCTGAAAAATCAGCCTGAGCAGGCGAGGAAGATTCTGAACCTCGTTATATGTGGGCAGGACAATGCAAGCGATGCGTGCGTTGCGATGTTCTGCCAGAAGGCCTCCGCTGAATCTCGCGCGGCGCGCCGCCTTTAAAAATGCGCGGAAAGGAAATCTAACATCCCCGCCTCGCAGGGCCAAGCCAGCGGCGGCTTCGTGGCGCAACGCGTGAGCGCGCGAGACTTGTTTTGTCTGCTGGGCCTTACCGCCGCGGCCATCCTCGTGCACGGCTATCACGTGGGCGTCGAGGACATGGCCGTCTATTTGCCTGCGATCAAGAAGCTGCTGGATCCTTGGCTCTATCCGTTCGATGCGAATTTTTTCCTGCTGTACATCCGCTGGACGATGTTTCACCAAACTGTCGCGGAGTCGGTGCGCCTGACGCACTTGCCGCTCGATTGGGTGCTGTTTCTTTGGCAGATCGGGGGGATTTTTCTGGTGCTGCTCGGCTGCCTGCGATTGATCCGGAGATGTTTTCCCGGATGCGGCTGCGCATTGGGCGGGGGTGAGTCTTGTGGCGGCGTTGCTGACGATGCCGGTGACGGGCACAGCTCTGTTCGTTGTCGATCAGCATCTGCATCCGCGAACGTTCGCCACCGCATTCCTGCTTTTTGCCGCCGTCGCAATTCTCGAATCGCGGTTGATGGCTTTGCCGTGGATGATTCTTGCGTTTCTGGCGCATCCCACGATGGGGCTATACGGGATCTGTCATTTGGTGATACTCGCGTGGGCTTGGCCAGCTGCGCGTCCCGCGGCCTTGGCCGCGAGCATTCCCTTCGGCGAGCTCGCCAATCCCATCTGGCGCGAAATCATGTCCCATCGCGATTTTCAATATCCGTTCCGGTGGGCGTGGTACGAATGGCTGGGCGCCATCGGGCCGATTGTGATTCTCGGATATTTCTCGCGCATCGGCGAACGCGAAGGGCTTCCCGTGTTCGTGCGCATTTGCCGCCGCCTGTGCATCTCGACCAGCATTGGCATCGCCGGAGCAGTCGTGATGACGGAATTTTTCCGCGATCAAACGTGGGCGCGCTTCGAACCGATGCGGGTTCTTCATTTCACCTACGTCTTGTTCCTGTTATTTTGCGGCGCGCTGCTAGGGAAATTCCTGCTAAAGAAGAGGCCGCTTCGCTGGATCCTTTTGCTGGCGCCCATCGCCGCGGGGATGTTCTATGCCCAGCGCGTCGAATTTGCTTCCAGCTATCACATCGAATGGCCTGGCCGCGCGCCCGAAAAACGCCTGGGTACAAGCCTTTGAATGGTGCCGCACCAATACGCCGCGCGATGCACTTTTTGCGCTCGATCCGATTTACCTGGATCGTCCCGGCGAAGATTATTTCGGGTTCCGCGGCTTCGCGGAACGCAGCATGCTGGCCGACGCGTCGAAAGACAATTCCGTGGTGGAAGTTTTCCCTGATCTCGCCTGGCAGTGGAAACTGGAGACCGATCCGCGAAAAAATTGGGATCACTTTCGGCTAGATGACTTCCAGCGATTGAAACGCAATTACCTGGTTAGGTGGGTGATCGTGCAGCGGCCGGGCGTGGCAGGTCTCGACTGTCCCTATGCGAACGGCACGGTGATGGTCTGCCGGATTCCGTGAATTCGGCCAAGCGATGGCTAGGTGCGGGCGCGCAACTGATACGAGCTGAGCACGCGCATGTAATTTCCGCGCTCCAGCGCGGTGGGATCGGCCACCGAACGATGGCTCATGCTGCCCTTCATTTGGCGAATCGATTCGTATTCGTGTTCTTCCATCCAGCGCTCGAGGCCGGTCAGGATGTGCCGCGCGTAGCCGATTCCGTTCTTGAGTAACGCCGACGTGGTCATAGCGACATCCGCGCCGGCCATCACGGACTTCAGAACATCTTCGGCTGTGTGCACTCCTCCGGTAATCGCCAAGCTGGCATTGACATTGCCGTAGAGAATCGCGACCCAATGCAAACGCATCAGCAAATCTTCCGAAGTGCTCAGCGACAGCCGCGGCACCACCTCCAACGATTCCAGATCGAAATCCGGCTGATAAAAGCGGTTGAACAATACCAGCGCGTCGGCTCCGGCCTTCACCAGACAGGTGGCCATGTGCGTCAAGGCGCTGAAGAATGGGGTCAGCTTCACCGAAACGGGTATTTTCACGGCCAACTTCACCTGGCGCACCAGTGAGATGTAATCGGCTTCCACCTGGTCGCTGCTGCGAAACGGATTGGTCTCAATGCCATAAATGTTGAGTTCGATCGCGTCGGCGCCCGCCTGTTCCATCTGATGAACGTAGCGCACCCAACCGCTCGGCGTGGTGCCATTGAAACTGGCGATCACGGGAATCCGCACAGCGCGCTTGATGCGCGCAATGCGCTCGAGATAGCCCTCGGGGCCGGTGTTGTAGTGCGCGAGGTTCGGCAAATAGCCCAGGGCTTCGTAGAATCCATCGCCGCCGCGATTCAAATCCAGATCGAGCCCGGTACTTTCGAGCTCGATCTGTTCTTGGAACAACGACGGCAGCACCACCGCGGAAATTCCCGCGTCTTCCATGCGCCGCACATTATCGGCCGATTCCGTGAGGGGCCCCGCGGAAGCTACCAACGGGTTCACCAACTGCAATCCCATATATCCAGTCGAGAGGTCGATCATATGGCGTCTCCGTTCCCAGAGGGCTTGCTGACTGCCACCGGCACGTCCGTTTCATGTTCTTCTGGTTTGCCTTCCGAAAGCGCGGCGCGATCGGCGTAGATGCGCCAGCGCCGGTCCACATCTTCTTGCGCCAATGCGAGCAATTCCGCGGCGGTCGCTGGATCGCTGCGCGCCAGCATGGTGTAGCGCGCTTCCTGATACGCATATTGTTTCAGCGGAATGCTGGGCGCCTTGGAATCGAGATGGAATGGATTCAGCCCTTGCGCCACCAGCCCGGGATGGTAGCGGAACAGCGGCCAATATCCCGAGAGCACCGCCGCCTTCTGCTGATCCAACCCGTGCATCATGTCGTAGCCGTGCGCGATGCAGTGGCTGTACGCGATGATCAGCGAAGGCCCATCGTGCGCCTCGGCTTCCTGGAACGCTTTCACCGTGTGCGTGTCGTTTCCGCCCATGGCCACGCGCGCCACATAAACATTTCCGTAGCTGATCGCTTCCATCGCCAAATCTTTTTTCGCGGTGCGCTTGCCGCCCATGGCGAACTTCGCGACGGCCGCGCGCGGCGTGGCTTTGGACATTTGCCCGCCGGTATTCGAATAGACTTCCGTGTCCAGCACCAAGACATTCACGTTCATGCCCGAGCCCAGCACGTGATCGAGCCCGCCGGCGCCGATGTCGTAAGCCCAACCGTCGCCGCCGATAATCCAAACGCTTTTTCGCACCAGCATGTCGGCCAGCGCGATGAGATCGAGCGCCTCCGGGGAATTGTTTCCCGCCAATCGCCGCTTCAGCTCCTCGACGCGCCCGCGCTGCGCTGCAATTCCTTGTTCACTGCCCTGCTGCGCCGTCAAAATCGCGGCGACTAAATCCGCGCCGATCGGCCCGGCGAGCCGTTCCACCAGCAATCGGGCATACGTCTGTTTGTGATCCGCCGCCAGCCGCATCCCCAGGCCGAATTCCGCGTTGTCCTCGAAGAGTGAATTCGACCACGCCGGGCCGCGGCCCTCGGCGTTCTTGGTGTACGGCGTCGTCGGCAAATTGCCGCCGTAAATCGAAGAGCAGCCGGTGGCATTGGCGATCATCAATCGGTCGCCGAACAATTGCGTCAAGAGCTTGATGTACGGAGTCTCGCCGCAACCTGCACAGGCGCCGGAAAACTCAAACAGCGGTTCGAGCAGCTGCACATCTTTGACCTGGCTGTGCGACAACCGCTCGCGCGGCGGCTCTGGCAGCGAAACGAAGAAATCCCAATTGCGGCTCTCGGCCTCGCGCAACGGCGGCTGCGGCATCATGTTGATGGCTTTGTGCTTCGCTTCGCTCTTGCTCTTGGCCGGGCAGATTTCTACGCACAGGTTGCAACCGGTGCAATCTTCCGGCGCCACCTGCAGGGTGTAACGCAGCGATTCGAATTCCCGCCAGCGTGGCTTGGAGGATTTGAATCCCAAAGGCGCGGATTTAAGCAGCGTGCTGTCGTATATCTTCGCGCGGATCACCGAGTGCGGGCATACCAGCACGCACTTGCCGCACTGAATGCACAGTTCCTCGTCCCAAACCGGAATTTCTAGCGCGATGTTGCGCTTCTCCCACATCGCCGTACCGGTCGGAAACGTGCCGTCGGGCGCCAGCGCGCTGACCGGCAAATCATCGCCGTGCCCGGAAATCATTCGCCCGAGAACATCGCGGACGAATGCCGGAGCTGCGTCCGAAACCGGTGGAAGCACATCGAACGCTGACAACTCCTTGTCTTGCCATTGAATTTCGGCCAGGCCCGCGAGCGCTCCGTCCACAGCGTTGAAGTTTTTTTGCAGCACTACCTCGCCGCGCTTTCCGTAGGTGTGTTCGATGGCATCTTTGATCGCGGCAATGGCTTGCTCGCGCGGCAGAATTCCGCTGATGGCGAAGAAGCAGGTCTGCATGATGGTATTCGTGCGCCGCCCCATGCCGGTTTCGCGCGCCACGCGATCGGCATCTACGACGAAGAAGCGCAATTTCTTTTCGCGGATTTGCTGCTGCGTCTTACGCGGCAGATGATTCCAAACGTCTTCGGGGCCAAACGGCGCATTCAGCAAGAACGTCGCGCCGGGTTCGGCGCGCTCGAGCAGATCCGTGCGCTCGAGGAAGGAAAATTGGTGGCACGCGACAAAATTGGCTCGCTCGATTAGATACGTCGAACGAATCGGCTCCGGCCCGAAGCGCAGGTGCGAGACCGTTACCGAGCCGGCTTTCTTCGAGTCGTAAACGAAGTAGCCTTGCGCGAAATTGGGCGTCTCTTGGCCGATAATCTTGATCGAATTTTTGTTCGCGCCGACCGTGCCGTCGGAACCCAGCCCGTAGAACAGCGCGCGCACGGTCCGCGGATTCTCCAGCGAATAATTCGGATCGAATAGTCAGGCTGGTGTGGGTTACGTCATCGTGGATGCCGATTGTGAAATGATTCTGCGGATTCGGCTTCTTCAATTCGTCGAAAACGGCCTTTACCATCGCCGGCGTGAATTCCTTCGACGAAAGTCCATATCGGCCACCGGTTACGCGCGCGGTTCGACCTGTTTCAGCCAGCGCCGCGATCACGTCGAGATACATCGGCTCGCCTATAGCGCCGGGCTCTTTGGTACGGTCCAGCACCGCGATGCTTTTGGTCGTCTTCGGCAGCGCCTTGGCGAAGTCCTCGACCGAAAATGGCCGGTACAGCCGCACTTTGAGCACGCCCACCTTTTCGCCGTCGGCGACGAGGCGTTCCACCGTCTCTTCGACGGCGCCTGCGCCCGAGCCCATGATCACAATCACGCGCTCCGCATCGGGCGCACCAACGTAGTCGAAGAGGTGATAAGCCCGGCCCGTTCGCTGCGCGAAGCGATCCATCACGTCCTGCACAATCGCCGCGCACGAGCGATAGAACGGATTGGCCGCCTCGCGCGCCTGAAAGAAAACGTCAGGATTTTGAGCGCTGCCGCGCAGCACAGGCCGGTCCGGATTCAGCGACCGATCACGATGCTCGCGAACGCGCGCGCGATCCACCAAGGCCGCCAAGTCTGCGTCCGAAAGCGCCGCGATCTTATTCAGCTCGTGAGAAGTGCGGAACCCATCAAAGAAATGCACAAAAGGTACGCGCGATTCGAGCGTGGCAGCGTGCGCGATGAGCGCTAAGTCCATAGCCTCCTGCACCGAATTCGCCGCCAGCATCGCGAAGCCCGTGGCGCGTACGGCCATCACGTCGCTGTGATCCCCGAAAATCGAAAGCGCGTGCGTTGCCACCGTGCGCGCCGCCACGTGAATCACCGCCGGCGTCAATTCCCCGGCGATCTTGTACATGTTGGGTATCATCAGCAGCAGACCCTGCGATGCCGTAAATGTCGCGCCCAGCGCTCCGCCCTGCAGCGCGCCGTGCAACGCGCCTGCCGCGCCGCCTTCACTCTGCATTTCCACCACGCGCGGCACGGCACCCCAAATATTTTTTTTGCCCTCGACCGCCCATTGATCCGCCAGCTCGCCCATCGGCGAAGACGGGGTAATCGGATAAATTGCAATTACTTCGCTCAAGCGATAGGCAACCGACGCGGCTGCCTCATTTCCGTCCAGAATCGCTATCTCACTCATTCCAGCCTCTTTTCGGCCCGCCCGAAATACGGCGCTACGATCAGCACATGGTCAGGCTAACTCGCGCGGACACGCCTGCCTGTGATTGGCGTCACATCCGAACGTGACAAGACACACACGTCTCGACCCCAAAACTATCGGCGATTCGCGGATTGAGGTAAGTAGCGCCGGCTTGCCCGAGCTTCGAAGGGCGTCTCTGCCGGCACCAGACGAGCAAAAACTGCGACAACAACCGCAAACAAGAGCGGAGCAAACGGCCGAATCAACTCCCGAGGAGATTAAGCAGGCAAATTCCCAGCCACCAACTCTAAAATCGGCCCAAACCCCAAACCTCCGGGCAAAGTCCCATACGTATATCCGGAATCGCCCGCAATCCGCGAAGCACAAAAAGCCTCCGCAGTCGCCGGCGCTCCAAAGCGAACCACCAACGAAGCCTGCAAAGCCAGCGCCAACTTCTCCGCCAAACGGCGCGCCTCGCGTTCCGCCAGGGAGCCATCCACGTCGCCGCCAGGCCGCCCTTGTTTCGCCAGCAAAGCCTCGACATCCGAGACATACCGCTTCACGCGGCTATCTGCTTCCGCTCCCAGCTGCATTTCTGCAATCAGCGCCTCGCGCGAACCCGGCTCCCTTGCCAGCGCCCGCAGGATATCCAGACAAATTACATTCCCCGATCCTTCCCAGATCGAGTAAAGCGGCGCCTCGCGGTACAGCCGCGGCATGATCGATTCCTCAACGTATCCGTTCCCGCCGAGACATTCGAGCGCCTCGCCCACCTGCATGCAAGCGCGCTTGCAAAGCCAATACTTCGCGATGGCCGCCACTACGCGCGCAAATCCGCGTTCGCCGTCGTCAGTTGCACGCGAATCAAACGCCCTGGCCAATCGCGCCATCAATAAAGTCCCTGCCTCCGACTCCACAATCAAATCCACCAGCACATTTTGCATCAGCGGCTGTTCGGCCAGATGCTTCCCAAATGCCCGCCGATGCCGCGCATAATGCACCGCCTGCACCACGGCCTGGCGCATCAATCCCGCGGAAGCGATCACGCAATCGAGGCGCGTGTGATTCACCATCTCGATGATGGTTTGCACGCCGCGCCCTTCTTCGCCTACGAGTTGCGCCCAGGCATCCACAAATTCCACTTCGCTCGAAGCATTCGAGCGATTGCCCATCTTGCGCTTCAACCGTTGAATGAAAAATCCGTTCTTTTCGCCCGACGGTGTCCAGCGCGGCAAAAAGAAACAGGAAAGCCCCTTGGACGCCTGCGCCAAAACCAAGAATGCATCGCACATCGGCGCGGAGCAAAACCACTTGTGCCCGGTAATTAAATACTCGCGTGAGTTCCCCATGCGTTCCGCCCGCGTGGAATTTGCGCGCACATCCGAACCACCCTGCTTTTCCGTCATTCCCATTCCAACCAGAATCCCGGTTTTCTCACTTGCCGGCCGAAATCGCGGATCGTAGCTGGCCGCAACAATGCTTGGCTCCCATTCGCGCGGCAATTGCGCATCTTCGCGCAGCGCTGCCAGCGAGGAAAACGTCATCGAAATCGGACACAAATGCCCCGCTTCATTCTGTCCCGTGATCATCAAAAGCGCCGCGCGCGCCACATGCGCCCCCGCGCGCGGCTGGGCCCACGGCAAGCTATGAATCCGCGCTTCCACCGAAGTCCGCATCAATGCATGCCACGACGGATGAAACACCACCTCATCGCGCCGGTTCCCCGCGGCATCATGGGTATGCAGCACCGGCTCGTTCTCGTTGGCTTCAAATCCCCAGCGCTGCGCCTCTTCGCCGCCGAGCAATTCCCCCAGCCGCACCAACCCCGGCTCAGCCCAATCGCCGCCCCAGCGCCGTACCGCCTCCGCCAAAGTTCGATCGCAGGAATAAAGGTTGTGCCCCACCAGCGGCGCCACTTGATTCGACACCTCATGCGTGCGCGTACCCGCAGCAGAAGTCAGCGGATTCATGCTCTCAACCTCCGATTCCGATCAGGTGCCCGAGCTTCTAGCCAGAGCGTCTCGCAACCCCCGAGCCAATGCAACACCCATCGCCAGCGAGGCCCTCGCGAAGGGCTGCGCCCTGCCTCGATCGCCCCACTTGCAGCGACCGGCCCCTACGCAGCGGCCAAATTCGCCCCAAAAATACCAGTAGATTTGGCAGCCCAACTGTGCTAGTATGCACTTGCGTTTGTTGCTCTTGTAAAACCTTTGAATTCGTTGAAGGGGCTGCAAGTTCACACTTGCAGCCTTTTTTCATTACGGCTCGAGGCGCAGCAGAGTCACCAAATAGCTTAAAAACGAAAAGGAAACACGTGAAAGAACAAGGAACAGTAAAGTGGTTCAACGCAAGTAAAGGCTTTGGATTCATACAGCGACAGAGTGGCGAAGACGTTTTCGTACACTTCTCGGCTATCCAGGCGGACGGCTACAAGTCGCTCAACGAGGGCCAAGCGGTCGAGTTCGAAGTGACCACCGGTCCCAAGGGCCTGCAAGCGTCGAACGTGACTAGCCTCTAGTCTCCAGGGGCGGGCCGGACCTCTCCGGCTCGCCCTTTTTTCGTCTCTTTTCAGCGATTTGCATTCGATTGGCAGGCAGTCCGTGTCACAATAGGTATGCGTTCCACTGGGAACCCACTGACAGGAGCCATTTGAGCGATCAGGTCATCGTGCAATACCTCGGCTTTGAATCGAAAGGCGGCCTCCGCGAATATGCCTTCACGGTCCGCGAACCCGCGCACCAGCCGTTGGAATACACGCTGACGATCATCAACGAAGCATTTGAGGCCCATCGCGCGCGGTATCAGGACGCGCCGGATATTTGCTCGCTGCGGCTTCACCGCGAGCTGGCTACAAATGCGAATCATCCTCCGACTACTCATTTTTCGATTACGGACGCAGAGATGGCTGAGTATCACAATGCCCGCAAGCAAAAACCTCTGCGCAGTTTTCAACCACGCCGGGACGATTAAGATTTCGCCTAGCTTCAATGAATTTTATCTTGGGACGGAGCGGGGAGACCCTTGTCGCAGCTAATCGAAGAAAAATATGAGCAGGTTCGTACGCTCATCACTTTGGGCAAGGAACGCGGTTACTTGCTCTATGATGAAGTGAACGACCTTCTGCCGCCCGAGGTGCATTCCTCGGAAGAAATTGACAGTGTGCTTTCGACCTTCGAGCACAACGGCATCAGTTTGTTCGAAGACGCTTTCAGCGCTAAAGCCGCGATTGCCGACGGCGAGGATGTCGAAGTTGTTGACGCCGAACCGAAGGACGATCCTTTCGCCGGCGATTCCGATCTCGATCTCAGCCCCGGCGCTGCTGACAAATCCGAAGATCCCGTGCGCTTGTATTTGCGCGAGATGGGTTCCGTGCCGCTGCTCACGCGCGAGAGTGAAGTCGTCATTGCCAAGCGCATCGAAGTCGCGCAGCTTCTTTTGCTGAAGACCATTTCCCGCTCGCCGATCGTGATCAAGGATCTGCTCGGGGCTGCCGCCGAATTGCGCAGCGATGTCCGCTCCATTCGCCGCATCGTGCAGTTCGATCAGGAAGAATTGACCGAAGAAGATTTCGAAGCCAAGTCGCGCCAAACGCTGCGCATTCTCGAGAAGCTGCAGAAACTCTACGATTTGGCCGTCAAGCAGGCCGAACGCTTCGAGAGCATACCGAAATCGCGCAAACGCGCCTGGCTGCGCGCGCGCAATCAATTGGCGCGCACGCGCATTCAGATGTCGCGTCTCGTCCGTACCATCGAATTCAATCAGCGGGAAATCAAGCGCCTCATCGAGTTGGTGCGCCACACCGTCGAGCGCCTCAATACTCTCGATCGCGAGGCCACGCGCCTGGAACGCCGCGTCGAGGCTTCCCGCGGGGAAAACGCTGTGGAAGCCCGCCGCGAACTGCGCCTGCGCCGCGCCGAAATGAAGGAGATTGCGCAATCGAGCGAAGTCGATCTCGCGAGCCTGAATCGCACTTTGCGCATCATCCTGCACGGCGAAGCAAAATCGCAGCAGGCCAAGAAAGAGCTGACCGAAGCAAATCTTCGCCTGGTCGTCTCCATCGCGAAGAAATACACCTATCACGGCATGCACTTCCTCGATCTGATTCAGGAAGGCAACATCGGCCTGATGCGCGGCGTGGATAAATTCGACTGGCGCCGCGGCTACAAATTCTCCACTTACGCCACCTGGTGGATTCGCCAGGCCATCACCCGCGCCATCGCCGATCAGGGCCGCACCATTCGCGTTCCGGTGCACATGATCGAGACCATCAACAAACTCGTGCGCACCCAGCGCCAGCTGGTGCAGCAGCTCGGTCGCGAGCCTTCCGCCGAAGAAATCGCCAAGCGCATGGACATCTCGGTTGAAAAAGTCCGCCAAACCAAGAAAATCGCGCAGCAGCCCATTTCACTCGAGACTCCCATCGGCCAGGAAGAGGACGCGCATCTGGGCGATTTTTTGGAAGACAAAGGCGTCACTTCGCCTTCGGATGCGGTCATCAGCCTGAGCCTAAAAGATCAAACCGCGTCGGTGCTGAAAACGCTCACGCCGCGCGAGGAAAAAATCATCAAGATGCGCTTCGGGCTCGACGACGGCAGCGAGCACACCCTCGAAGAAGTCGGCCGCTCGTTCCTGGTCACGCGCGAACGCATCCGCCAAATCGAGGCCAAGGCGCTGCGCAAGTTGCGCAATACTTCGCGCTCCAGCCGCCTGCGCGGATTCGTCGAAAGCTCGTACTAAACCACGAGCCGTGATTTCGCTTTTAACAGACCCCGGCCGCGCCCGGAATTCAGGAGAATGGAAATGAAGAACCTGTTCGTAGGCAACTTGAGTTTTCAGACCACGGAAGACGATTTGCGCACGATGTTCGCGGCCTTCGGCCAAGTTTCGCGTGTGCACATCGCCACCGACCGCGAGACCGGGCGCGCCCGCGGCTTTGCCTTCGTTGAAATGCCCAACGACGCCGAAGCCTCCAAGGCCATGAGCGATCTCAACGGCAAGGAAGTCGCCGGCCGGGCTCTGCGGGTGAACGAAGCGACTCCCCGCCCCGAACGCGGCGCTCCGGGTGCCGGTCGGCCGAGCTTCAATCGCAGCGGTCCGGGTGCCGCTCGCAGCGGGCCCGGCGGCAATCGCAGCGGGCCGCCGCGCGGCAACGGCGGCGGAAATCGGGGCGGTGGCGGCGGCCGCGACCGCTTCTCGAACGAAGATTACCGCGAAGCTCCGCGCCAACCGCGCGAGCCACGCTGGTAACTCGCAAAAACTTCGTAAGTTTGAGTCGTAGCATCACCGTTTCGCGGGCGTTCTCTTCGCCCAAGCGCAATCGTGCAGCGCACGCTCCGGTTGCCTAAAATCAATTTAAGGAGATTTTTATGGCCAGAATCACTTTTCAGAAGCGCCAAAAAGAAATGAAGCGCCAGGAAAAAGCGAAGCTAAAAGCCGAGCGCCGCGCGCAGAAAAAACTGGAAGCCAAGGACGGCCCCGCGCGCGAAGTGGAAATTTCGCGCGACCATTCCTTCGACAACTTGCCGCCAATCCCAGCCGAGCTCGACTCCGACGTATAATCGCGCCGCGACCCAGCGCAGCGGAAGGTCCCCATGCGCCGCAGTTGCGCCTGGGGCTTTTGACGTTCTGGCTTGGCGGACGCTGTCGCATCCTCATCCGCGCCGCCGGCTCCGCAAACGCTTGACCAATTGAAAATCTCGCTCTCTGTGCAATTGAGGAAGAGTCCAGGAATGACTGCGCAACCGCGTCGCCCCGGAGCTCAAATCATCCAGGCGGTCAATTCATGGTAGCGATACCGGGATTCGAACCCGGATTTTGGCCTTGAGAGGGCCACGTCCTAACCCTTAGACGATATCGCCGAGGGAGAGTGCCTTCAACGGGGCGCGCAGCAAACTCAATCGCCGCGCATCGCGAACGCATCACAAAGATTTTGCCACGCCGTCACTACACGCGCAAGCCGCGGCGCCACAAGCGCATAGCCCGATTCCCGCGACGCTCGACTTCATCGCGCAAGTTCGCGGCCGGCTCACGCTGACGGGTGCTTCAAAATCTCCGCCAAGGCATGCAGCCGCTTCGAGTCCGCCGCACTCGTCGCCGCAGTCGCGCTCTTCTCCAGCGTCGGCGCCATGCCCTTCAGCTTCGCCACCGAGCTTCCGCTCATGTGCGAACTCTCCGCGTTCTGGATCGCCTTGCGCAGAGCTGCAATCCGCGCAGCGGGTACGGCCTGAGATCTCTCCAGCTGATCCACATACGCCTTGGCCACCACGAGATTTGCGGGCCACTCGATGCGCTGCTGATTCTGCACGTTCAATTCCTGCACCTGCACCAGCTTCGCGGCGTCAATTTCGTTCTGCGTCAAATCTTTCGTCGGCGTCAATTCAAACACATCCAACCCGCGCGCGATCTCCGAACCGTAGATATAGCCGTTGTACCAATACGCCGACCAATCGCCGCCCAGCACCAGCATGTTGGGATCAATCGGCCCGCGATCGAAGTAAGCGATTTCGAACGGATGCGCCGCGTCGGTGAAGTCCATTACGGAAACTCCACCCTGATACCACGCCTGCACTTCGATATCGCGCCCAGGCACAGGGACCAACGAGCCGTTGTGCGCCACGCAATTCTCTGTATCACCCTGCGCGGCCGGCATTTTGTAGTAATTCGCAAACGTCAGCTTGTCGTCCCGGAGATGGAAGATGGCATCGGCGCCCCATTTGTTGGGATCGTTCTGACGGCAGCGCGCCCCCAAGCCGCCGCCCCACTCGTCGGTAAAAACAACTTTGCTGCCATCATTCGAGAACGTCGCCGAGTGCCAGTAGGAATAATTGGGATCGTTCACCGCGTCCACGCGCTTGGGATGAACGGGATCTTTCACGTCGATAATAATTCCATTTCCCGAGCAAGCGCCCGCGGCCAGGCCAATCGCCGAGTAGACGGTGATGTCGTGACACTGGTCCGTGTCCGTGCGCTTATCCCCGTTCTTGCCGTGTGTGCCGCCGTTGTTCAGTCCATTGATCGCACCCGTACGCGGATCGATAAAGAGACCGCGGGTTAGAGACAATCTTCGCGTCCTGCGGCGCCGCCACTGGCACTTTGATCACATCAATGCGGAACAATGCCGTATTCGCGTCCTTGTCCGGCGCTTCCCCGGAACAGCCCGCCAATTCTTCCGGCTGGCGCACGAACGAAGTGCCCGACACATAGATATAGACGTTGTCCTTATCATTCGGATCGAGCACCAGATGTATGCGTATGCGAGCCGCGGCAAGTCTGCACCGCCGCCACTTGCTTCGGGTTCTGCACGTCCGAAATATCAAAGATCCTCACGCCGCGAAAACGGTCCTTCTGCGCCGCCGGCAGGCGCCTCTCTCTTTCGTGTCCCGGCTCAGGCGGAGGTCCCGGCGGAAATCCCTCCGTGCCACAATCCAGCCGTCCATTAGGCATCTCCACGGACATGAACATCAGATTCTTATAAACCGACACGTCGCCCTGCCCGCCCGGACAAACCATCGCCGTCAGCAATTTGGCCTTCGCCGGATCGGAAATGTCGTAAATGCTCATGCCATAAAAATTTCCCTGAAACAGGTGGTTGCCCTCAAACGCCAGATCGGAGTTCCCGAAAGCCAGCTGCGCGATCACCATCTGCAGTTGTTTCGGCACCTTCGACATATCAAACGGGCCGCCAAGTTGGCTCAATATCTTCTTCACTCGCGGATCATCGGCATCCGAGGCCCCGAGCTGAAATGCGTCCGGCTTCTTAACCAGAATCAGGTGCTTTATTCCCAGTGACGCTTCCCCGGCGTCATAGAGCCCCGGCGTCAGCTTGGCGCGCGGATCATTCGCATCCGAGCCGGTCATTCCCGGCGGCAAGGGCGGCGCCGGCTTCGGAGCAAACGGATTGTCGTCATCTCCGGAATCTTGCGGCGCAGCCTTCGCCTGGTCTTGCGGCGGAGATGCGGGCGCTTGCGCCTGCGCGCGCACCCGGCTCACTCCCGCGCCAAACAACAGCATGGCCACACCTGCCGCACAAACTCCAGACCTCAGCACTCGATTCATCATTTCTCCTCGGATTATTTTTTCTCCAGCATCCCTTGCATGATTTTGATCTCGGCGCGCTGGGTATTATCCGCGTCGGTCGCGAAATTGAACAGGTCGGCGTCTTGCCCGGCGCCCGGGGTGTCGAATAATTCTTTCACCATGGTCAGAGCGCCTTCGTGGTGCTGAATCATCCCGGTCAGGAAGAGACGATCGAACTCCCCGCCCTTGGCCTTGCGCAGCGCCTCCATCTGCTCCGGCGTCAACATTCCCGGCATCAGCGCCATCGGCTTTCCTGACTTATCCATATCCGGCATTCCCGGCATGGCCATGGAGACCGGCGCACCGCGCGTGGCCAGCCAGCGCTTCATAAATCGGATTTCGTCAGATTGCGAGCTGCTGATGCGCGCACCCAGCGCCCGCAATTCCTTGTTCTCCGTATGCGACGGAATCCACGCGGTCATTTCCACCGCTTGCTCGTGGTGCATGATCATGCCCTGCATGAATTCCACGTCGGCTTTCGCCAACGGCGGCAGCGTGCCATGCGTCGCGGACGAAAGCGTCTTGGTCGGCTGCCCCGGCGCCCCCGGCTGCACGACCACCGGCTTCGCCGTTTCACCCTGCTGTGCAAGCGAAGCAGACGCGAGCACACCCATAAGCGCAAATGCGCCAAGCACCATGCCGCACAGCGTCACACCACCAGTAGCTACGTGGAGCGAGCGCTGGTATCGACAACAGTGAAGACGCCAATTCAGGCCGAACGTCAACATTTGGAGAGCTCTTACAATAACAGGAATGGGGCGGTTTGGCTCGGCGGAAACCGCGATCCTCTTATTCTTCGGCCACGGTTTCAACGAGGCCGTCTCAATTCCGAATGGCCAGGACGCATTGACGCCCACGCAGCCCGGTGTTAAATTCACGGCGCTTTCGTCTGCAAATACCACAAGTTCAATCTAAACATTTCGAAGTTTAAGGAGGCAAAGTGAAGAAAGCTGTGTGTCTGTTTCTGTTCGCAGCGGCATTGCTCACCGCAAGCGCCGCGTCCGCGCAAAGCCCCAACTACGATCCCGGCCCCGTCTGGCGCGTAACCTACTATTCCATCAAGTCCGGCCAGGGCGACGCATTCTGGAAAGACCTTCGCGAAAACTTCAAGCCCATCTACGACGAGTTCAAGAAAGAAGGATTGATTACAGATTACAAGTTCTGGACCAATCCCGTCACCGACCATCCCAACGACTGGGACGTCGCTCTCGCGATTCTTTATCCCAACTGGGCCGCGCTGGACGGACTCGACGCCAAAGGCATGACCGTAGTAGCGAAGCACTACGGCTCTCGCGACGCCGCGCTCGAAGCCGCCAAGATGCGCAACTCACTTCGCGAAGTAATCGCCAGCCATCTCGCCCGCGAAGTCATGCTCAAGTAAGCGCCGCTGCCGCCCTGAGAGGACGCCGCTACAAAAACCGCCCCCGCACGCCGCGGCTCAATTCCAAGCGCCAAAGCCACACTGGCTTGACAGCTCAAGCGGCAAGGTCGCACAGGTGCCCCATGCGCCGCAGTCGCGCGTGGGGCCTTTGTGGCACTGCGATCTCCGACGCGAACTCGGCCCGAAGAAACACTCGCCGTTATTTGCTCGCCCCCATCGAAGCCGCACGCGCACGCCCCTTGGCAATAATCGCGTTGAATCGCGCATCGCCATGCAACGGCTTCAGATCGGAATCCAGCAGCATCAAGGCAGCGGATTGCGGAGACAGATCGTCCGATTTGCGCAAATAATCGATGGCCGCGTCTTTCTTTCCTTCAGCCGCCTCCGCGCACGCCAGAACGTACCAGACTGACGCCACCATATTCTGGTCCTTGTACTGCCGCGTGCGTCGGAGCGTGTCCTGAAAAATTGCCTCGGCTTTGGCCGCCTGTTTTTCATCGGCCAGAATTAGCGCCATGCCGGCGGCTGCTTCAAGAGTCGAGGGATCGTCCGGGCCGAGTGTGCGCGTGCGAATGTCGAGAATCTGGCGAGCACCGGCCTCTGCTTCTGCGAGCTTGCCTTCCATTTTGTCGATGTCCTCCACATAGGCGAGGCTCGTCGTGGTGCTGGGATCGTCGGGACCGTGCGTGCGGCGGTTGACCTCCAGGATTTGGTTGAAAAGCACGTCGGCCTGCGGCATTCGGTCCGTATAGCGATAGACATAGCCCAGGTAGCTCATGGTGTCGAGCGTGTCAGGATGCTCAGGCCCGAGCACTCGGCGGCGGATTTCCAAAAGCTGGTTGTAGAGCTGCTCGGCCTGGGAGAACTGGCCGTTATCAAGATAAGCGCTAGCCAGAGTTGCCATAGATAGCAACGTATCGGGGTGCTCGGGACCGAGGACTCGGCTGCGCGCCTCCATCACCTGCTTGGACATAACCTCCGCTTGCATATACTCACCCTCAAAATTCAAGGTGTCCGCGAGCCCTTGCTCGGAGAACAAAGTGCTTTGATGGTCAGGGCCGAGAATGCGACGGCGGAGATCGACCACCTGCCGGAAAAGCGCCTCGGCTTCCCGATATTTATTCTCGCTCTGATAAATTCCGGCGACATTGCCCATGGCCCGAAGCGTGTCGGGATGTTCGGGACCGAGGACGCGCTTATAAATCTCGTAGTTCTGAAGATAGAGCGGCTCGGCCTGCGTGTACTTCATCTGCTGTTTATAGAGGTTGGCCAAATTGTTGGTGGCCATCAGCGTGTCGGGGTGTTCGGGACCGTGCACGCGGCGGGAGATATCGAGCGCCTGCAAGTTGGCCTGCTCGGCTTCCTTAAGTTTGCCTTCCGCGCGGTAAACCAGCGAGATGTTGTTCAACTCGGGTATGAGCTGCGCGGAATCGGCGCCAAAAAGGCGGCGTTGGACGTCGAGTACCTGCTTGTCGGTCGCCTCGGCCTGCGCATATTTGCCTTCGTACCAGTATGCAGAGCCGAGATGGCCCAGAGTGAAGAGTGTGTCCGGATTTTCCGGGCCAAGGATGCGACGCTGGTCTTCGAGATTTTTGACCAGGAGAGATTCGGCATCAGCGTATTGGCTTTGCTGCTCCTCGATCTGCGCAATTAAGCCGATGGTTTTTAGCGTCGCGGGGTCTTTCGGCCCCAGCGTGTCACGCTGTAATTCGAGCGCGCGTTCGTACTGCTTGCGCGCCGCGGGAAAGTCGCCAAGGTCCAGGTACGTTTGTCCGATGGTGTCGCGGATGGAGGCCTCCACCTCCGGCTGCTTGGCGAATTTGCCGCCGATGCGCTCGGCCGCGCGGTCGAGTGCGGTGCGAACTTTGATATCGGGATCGGGGCGCGTGTTCGGACTCGCTTGCGCGTCGGCGCCGGCCTGGGAAAGCAGATCCTTCTGCAGGAAATCGGCGACGGCTTGTGCCGTGGCGGTTTCGGCTTGCGCGCGGCGTTCCGCGCGGCGGGCGCGCACGGCCTGCCAGGTGCTGATCACCACGCCCACCACCAGCGTGACCAAGACTACCGCGGCGCCTACCACCAGCGCTTTATTGCGGCGCGTGAATTTCTGCAGCTGATATGTGGTGCTCGGCGGCTGCGCGGCGATGGGCAGATCGTCGAGATAGCGGTGAATGTCCGCGGCGAGTTCGGCGGCCGAGCCGTAGCGCCGCGATTTATCTTTCTCCAGCGCCTTGGCAACGATGGTTTCGATGTCGCCGCGATAGGAGCGATTAATGGAGCTGAGTTTCGCGGGATCAACCTGCTGGATAGTCCGCACGATCTCAGTCATCTGCCGCGAAACGTCGTAAGGCAGCTTTCCGGCCAGCAACTCGTAAAGAATGACGCCGAGGGCATAAACATCGCTGCGCGTATCGAGCGCATGCGGATCGGCCATCACCTGCTCGGGGCTCATATACGCGAGCGTGCCCACCAGTTGCCCCATGTCCGTCTGCCGCGTCATCTGCATATCGCCGTCGGTGACGCGCGCTAATCCGAAATCGAGAATCTTGGGCTGCCCGAGTTCGTTCACCAAGATGTTCCCAGGCTTGAGATCGCGATGGATGATGCCGCGCTGGTGCGCGTGCTCGACGGCTTCGCAAATCTTAGTCATCAACGCCAAACGCTGGCGCGTGTTCAGTTTTTCGGAATTGGCGTAAGCCACCAGCGGCAGCCCGTACACAATTTCCATCGCGAAGAACGGCTGCGACCCGAAGCCGGCATCCGCTGTGCCGGCCTCGTAAATTTCCGCGATCCCGGGGTGGTGGAGGCGCCCCAGAGTCTGAAATTCGCGCTCAAAGCGGCGGACGAGCTCCGGGCTGGCAAACGCAGTTTTGAGGACTTTGATCGCCACTTTGCGGCGCGGCTGATCCTGCTCCGCTTCGTAAACAGCCCCCATGCCGCCTTCGCCAAGCAAGCGAACGATGCGGTAGTTCCCGATCTTAGTGAATTTCCGCTCAGTGGCAGGCGGAGCCGCAGATGACGAAGATCCGTCAATAGTCAGCGTTCGCTCGACATCCGGAGGCTCGGGCGGAGCGTTCGAGGGCTTGGGTTCATCGAGCATTAGCCGTTCTCCGCGGATGGTCGGAAGCGCCGCCAAGTATAACCCAGCACCAAGCAAGCGGTCGGCGCACTTTCCTTCGCACGCGAAGTCAGCGAAGCCCAGGGTGCTCCATGCGCCGAAGTTGCGCGTGGGGCTTTGCCTTTCCGGCATTTTTCTTCGCTCGGCCCAGGTGGGAGCCTCCGCATTTATGCGGAGGAGGAGCGCTTCAGCGCTCCGGAAAAAAGTCCTCTTTCAATGCGCTTTAGCGTTGGGCACTAGCCTTGACCACCTGAACAATTTCTGAGACGGATCCACCTTCTCGACGCGCCGCGTTTAACAACTATTGCATTGCCGAAAACCAGCAGCATAATATCAACGTCACAAGGCCGTAGCCTCGCACCTGATTGAAGTCATGGGCCGCGCCGCCATCAAGCGCGGAGCAAAAGCATGCCCGAGACGCCGTCCACCCTAAGCGCCGGAGATCAAGTCGCCAATTACAAAATTCTGTCCACCGCCGGCACCGGCGGCATGGGCGTAGTTTACAAAGCCCTCGACCTGAAACTCGAGCGCACCGTAGCCCTGAAATTCCTCCCTCCCGAACTGAATGCCAGCGAGAAGGACAAAGAGCGCTTCCTGAAGGAAGCCCGCACCGCCTCGTCGCTCGATCATCCCAATATCGGTGTAATTCACGGCGTGGAAGAAACCGGCGACCGCTCCTTCATCGTCATGGCCTATTACGACGGCGAATCCCTGGCGCAAAAAATTCGCCGTGGCCCGCTGAAATTCCGCGATGCCGTGGACATCGCCATCCAGGTGGCCAAAGGCCTGGAAGCCGCTCACGCCCGCAATATCGTGCATCGCGACGTAAAGCCATCAAATGTCCTTCTGACCCAGCAGGGCCTGGCAAAAATCGTGGACTTCGGTCTGGCCCGCGTAGTCACGTCGCCCAGCATGACGCAAACCGGCGGCACTTCCGGCACCGTCGGCTACATGTCCCCCGAACAATCCCTAGGCAAGCCCATCGACGCGCGCACTGACATCTGGGCCCTAGGCGTAGTCCTCGACGAAATGATCACCGGCGAAAATCCCTTCTGGCGCAACAACGTCCCGTCAACGGTCGTCGCCATCCTGAACGATCCTCCGCGCCCCATGGATCGCGTCCCCATCGAACTGCAGCAAATCGTCTATCGCGCACTCTCCAAGGATCCGACCCATCGGTACCAGACCTGCGCCGAACTCCGAGCCGACCTCGAGAAAATCCGCGATACGTTGGCGGCCAGGTCCGCAGTCGATCTCTCGGCCCCCACGGTCTCGATCAAATCCGCCCAGATGCAGAAATATTTGAGCCACGCTTCCGAATCCGCCTGGGTGCCGGCGTCAACCGTAAAACAGCAGACCAAGCGCTCCTGGCTCATCGCCGGCGGAATTTCAGCCGGTGTCCTCGCGTTGGCCGCCATCGCCGTTCTCGCGTTTCCCTCGCTGCGCAATCGCCTCAGCCGCGGCCTTTTCGCGCCCAGCGAGGATCATGTCGCGGTTCTTCCCTTCGACAATTACGGCAATGACCCCGCCAACGAGCCGCTCACGGAAGGCTTGATGGACTCGCTCACCGGCAAACTTTCCGATCTCGATGCCGGCGGCAAATCCCTCTGGGTCGTCCCCGCGCGCGAAGTCCGCCGCAGCAAAATCACCGACCCCGCATCCGCCCTGCGCGAATGGGGCGTGAACAAAGTCGTGGTAGGCAGCATCCGCCGCAACGGCCAGGCCGTGCGTCTCACCGTCGATCTAATCGATACGAAGGATATGCGCGATCTTGGGTCCGACACCTTCGACGACCAAGCCGGCGATATCGCTACACTGCAGGACGACGCCGTCGTCAAGCTGGCCAAGCTCATGCACATCAACGTCACCGCCGAAATGCTCCGCGGCAGCAACGGCTCCGCCAATCCCGCCGCCTACGAGTCCTACCTGAAAGGTCTAGGCTACATTCAGCGCTACGACACCCCCGGCAATCTCGATCGCGCCATCAGTGCCCTCAATAGCGCGGTAACCACCGACCCCCAATTCGCGCTCGGCTTCGCCGAACTTGGCGAAGCCTATCGCCTGAAAAGCTCCATCGATCCCAATCCCAAATGGTTCGACGAAGCCTCCGCCAATTGCAGTCACGCGCTCCAACTCAACGATCGCCTCGCCGCCGCCTACGTCACGCTCGGCCGCGTTCACGGTGCCACCGGCAAGCTCGATCTCGCTCTCGGCGAATATCAGCACGCCCTGCAGCTCGAACCGCACAACGCCGACGCCATTATGGGCGAAGGCAACGTGTACGATCGAATGGGCCGCACCGCCGACGCCGAACAAACCATCAAGAATGGCGTCGCTCTGCGTCCCGATTACTGGGATGGCTACAACACCCTGGGCCAGTTCTACGACGCGCATCACCGCTACGCCGACGCCATCGCCCAATACCAGCACGCCGCCCAGCTCACCCCCGACAACGCCATCGTCTATATCAATCTCGGCGCCGCCTATCTCGATCGCAATGACCCCAGCGACTCGCCGCTTGCCGAAGCCGCGCTCAAAAAATCCATCCAGCTCGGCCCAAGCTACGCGGCGTACTCCAATCTTGGCCTTCTCTATTTAAATGAAAAGCGTTACGCCGAGTCCGTAGCGATGACCCAGAAAGCCCTGCAGTTCAACGACAAGAATTATCTCGTCTGGGCCAACCTGACGAGTGCCTACGAACTGCTCGGCCAGAGAGACAACGCCAAATCCGCCCGCGCCCACGCCATCACTCTTCTCGAACAGCAAGTGAAAGACACGCCCGAGGACGCCGCCTCGCAAGCCGCCCTCGCCGATCTTTACGCCGAAGACGGACAGCGCGACAATGCCCTCACGCGCATCCAAGCCGCCCTCGTCCGCTCCCCCGACGACGCGAATATCCTTGAACTTGCCGGCGAAACGTATGAGAATCTCGGCGACCGTCGTCAGGCCTTGGAGTACATCGAGAGAGCCTTACAAAAAGGGTATTCTCTCGACGATCTCAAGAGCAGCCCCGACCTCCAGAATTTACTGGCCGACCCGAATTTCAGGCCGACCTCGAAGAAGCCGAATTCTTAAAAGGAGAGATTCCATGGCAGAACCAGGACGCGCGAAAACCGACAGCTATCCGTCAACCAATCCCGTAACCGTCACCTATAATCAAACCAGCGGCTACGGATTTAACCCGCCCAGCTCGCAAGTGGCCTACAACGGCACCCAGCAATTCATCACCTCGCGGGCCTGCTGGGTTTGGACCTGGGTTAACGGTACCCCAACGAATGTCTTCCAGGGGCAGACCGGGTATTACGTCGTCTGCAACGCGGGGACAAACAGTTTCACGCCCAACGTTCCGAGCATTACCATCACGACTCTGGCGACGAATCCCAACTCCCCTCAGCCGCCCCCGCCCATCGACGAAAGCGTCAAGGGTTCCATCTCGGTCGGTTCGATGGGCGAGCATCACAAGTAGGAATAACGGTAGCCTCAAACTTTCGCAGTCGCGCGCCTCGCTGGCCGCCCATGAAGGCCAGCGAGGTGCTCCTCCGCTCTTTCTCTGCGCCCTCTGCGCCTCTGCGGTAATCCTCAATCCTCGGCCCCGGTACTAGCCCGCATATTGACTTCTCTGCTCACGCAGACAATAATCTGCGCGCAAAATCAGATCTCCAGAGCTTCCCGAACGCGCCGTCCCGCCACGAAGGAAGAAGGAGCTACCATGCGCTCAGCCTCTATCCGCAGTCTGCTAGCTGCGTCGATTCTTTTTCTAGCCTGCGTTCCCCTCCACGCGCAATCCACCCAACCCGCACCCTTCAAAGACATCCCTGGCTACATCGCCTGGATGAACAAAAATCACAAAGCTCCGTTCAACATCCCCGGCGCAAACATCACTCCCGCCGCCGCCAGAGCTTTCCTCGCCCGCGCCAAAGCCAATGCGCAATCCGCGCAAAATGCCGCCAATCATCATTACCTCAATACGCAGGTCAATCAGGACCGCAACCCCTGGCCCAAGGCAGGCATCGCTTCCGCAGTGAATCCACTAAATCCGCGCAATTGGGTGGTGCTCACGAACGACTTCCGCGTCAACAACACCCGCCTCTTCTTCCACGTCTCCACCGATCACGGCCACACCTGGACCGATGATCTCCTGGTAGGGGGCGCGGATCCTTTCATTTTCGATGCGCCGCTATCGTTTCAAGTGAATCCAGGCCTATCCTTCGACAATCTCGGCAACAGCTATCTCTCGGTCCTCAGCGGCAACGAGATCATCGACTTCAACAACAACTATCTGAATCTCGACAACGAAATCGACGCCGTGCAGGGCTTCGCCGACGGCGCGTACGCAAACGTATTTCCCACGCTGATCGACGCGCAGCAATGCGACGGCGGCCTCTCCAGCGGCCCCTTCACTTGCCCCGGCAACGTCAGCCAGCCGCTCAACTCCACCGACTCGAATCCCTCAAGCCCCAACGCCGGCACCACCTACGTCTATTACACCTTCTTCTGCAATCTCAATCCCGGCACCTGCACCGACGGTAACGCCTCGGTCCCCAGCTTCGGCTCGGCAATTCTAGAATCGCATTCGCCCAATCCCGAAACGCCATTCAGCACGCCCTCGCTAGTCAGCGGCACGCACACCAACTCCGAATTCGCGTCTATGGTCATCGATCCCGCCGGCACGCCCCACATTTTCTTCGACGATTTCACCGCCGCTCCAGTAATGACCATCTGGGAATCCACTCTCACCGGCGGCGTCTGGACCGTCTCCGCGAATCCCGTAGCCACCTTCACCTACAACGGCCTCGCCAACCCCAACTGGGCCTTCACCGATAGCGGCGCCGCTCTACCCGGCTGCGGCATCCACCAGTACACCGCCTATTGCGCCTTCTCAGCCACCCAAGTAGCAGGAGGCCCCGCCGAAACTTCGCCCAGCGTCTACGTAGCCGCGATAAACGTGAACACCGCCGCATCCAGAATAGCCCGCGTGAACAACGACGCCTTCAACGCCGGCAAGCATCACTTTTTCGCGTGGGCCACAACAACTCCGGAGGGCGCGGTATACGTAGGCTTCTACGACGATCGCAACGACCCAGCCAACTCCAATGTGCAATACTTCGTAGCCAAATCCTTCGACGGCGCCCGCACCTTCCCGCTCCAGCACGCCGTAAACGACGTCCCCTTCAACCCCTGCAACGGCTTCCAAGGCTGCGGCTACTTCGGCGACTACACCCAACTAGCCTCCGGCCCAGACGGCATAGTCCACGCAGCGTGGGCCGACACCCGCGACGGCGTAAGCATGCAAATCTGGTCGCAGACGGTTCCGTTCTAGCTTTTCGGCAGGCATTTCCGCCCTGCTGGTGTAGGGGAGGGCCGGGTTAGCCCTCCCTGCATTTTCTTCGCCGCTGTCGTTGCATTTCGGCCCCGCTTTCGCTTTTGCCGTTGCCCTTACGGGTGCCGCATCCTTCCCGTCGTTTGGGAAGGGTGGGCCTTTTCGGCCCCGCCTCTGCGGTCGCCTTTGCGCATGTCCGTTCTCCGCTAACCTCGAAACTCCTCCACCTCCGCCCTCGTCGGCGCCGACGCCTGCGCCCCCTTACGCGTCACCGAAATCGCCGCCGCGCGATTCGCAAACCCGCACGCCGCCACCAAATCCGCGCCCTCGCTCAACGCCACCGCCAATCCCGCGTTGAAAACATCGCCCGCCGCCGTCGTGTCCACTGCGTTCACGCGCGGCGCCGCCAAAACTCGCTTCATCTCCGCGCTGCTCACCGCCACTCCCTGCTCGCCCAGCTTCACGATCACCACCGGCGGCCCGCTCGCGCGCAGTCGCCCGGCAATTTCAAATGCCTCGTCGGCGCTAATTCGGCGCGGTGGCAACCCCGCCAGAATCGCCGCCTCCGTCTCATTCGGCGTCAGAACGTCCACATTCGCCAGCAATTCCGCAGGCAAAGCCGTCGCGGGCGCCGGCGCAGGATCCAAGATCACCCGCGCCCCGGCGTTCCGCGCCGCCCGCGCCGCCGCCGTCACCGTCTGGAGCGGGCTTTCCAGCTGCAGCAACACGTACCCCGCATCGCGAAACGCGCTCGACGCCGCCACATCTCCCGGCGTCAGCATTCCGTTCGCGCCCGCGACAATCACAATCGAATTCTGCCCGCTATCGGAGACCACAATCACCGCAATCCCCGTGCTGCTATCTTTGCTGCGCAGCACGCCGCCAACATCGCATCCCGCCGCGCGCAAATTCTCGCTCAGCGCCCGCCCAAAATCGTCCTCGCCAACGCGCCCCAGCATCGCCACCCGCGCCCCCAGCCGCGCCGCCGCATACGCCTGATTCGCGCCTTTGCCTCCCGGCAGCGTATGAAAGCTCCGCCCCGTCAAAGTTTCCCCCGCAACAGGAATCCGCGCCGCGAACGCCACCAAATCCATATTCAGGCTGCCAACCACCAAAATTTTCGAGGCCACAATCATCTCCGATCGCCACGATTTACTCCGAGCCGCCACAATTCATACCACACATCTCCGCGTGCGCACCGTTTCTCCCGTGCGCTTCCCCTCTGCTATATTCTCCCGCATCAATTCCACCAGGAGGCCAATCATGCCGAACTTCTCCTCGCTCTTCGATCTGCAAAACAAAATCGCCGTAGTCACCGGCGCTTCCTACGGCCTCGGCGTCACCTTCGCCGAAACGCTAGCGCAAGCCGGCGCGAAAGTAGCCCTGGCCGCCCGCAGCGCCGACAAACTCGCCGCCGTCGCCGAGAAAATCACGCGCGCAGGCGGCACCGCCGCGGCGTTCTGCTGCGACGTCTCCGACGCCGCGCAAGTAGCGAATCTGCGCTCCAGCGTCGAAAGCCAATGGGGCGTCGCCAACATCGTCGTCAATAACGCCGGCATCGCCGCCGACGGCGGCCCCGTCCCCGAAAAAGTCCCCCACGACGCCTTCATCAAAACCATCGAGGTCAATCTCCTCGGCACCTGGTACGGCTGCCAGGAATTCGGCGCCGCCATGCTTCGCCGCGGTGCCGGCGGCTCGATCATCAACATCGCCTCCATCGCCGGCCTCGATGGCTGGCGCGACATCGGCCCCGCCTATCAAGCCAGCAAAGCCGCGGTCATCAATCTCACCCGCAATCTCGCCTGCAGTTGGGGCGACCGCAACGTGCGCGTCAACGCCATCGCTCCGGGCTGGTTCCCCAGCGAACTGACCACTCCACTTTTCGCCCTAGGTGACTTCGACAAGCACATCGCCCGCGCAACGCCCATGCGCCGCCTCGGCCGCGTCGAAGAGCTAGCCGGCGCGCTGCTCTACTTGGCGTCCGACGCCTCCAGCTTCGTCACCGGCACGACGCTAGTCGTGGACGGCGGCTTCAGCGCCAGCAGTGGCGAATTCCCATTCCCCGAAGCCACCCGCGACCATTTCGGCAACGCCCTGCCGGATGGCACAGGCCGCCACATCCGCGCCGAGGCCTAACGCTCTTTCGTAGTCTTGGCCTTTGAAGGGTGCCCCATGCGCCGGTGTAGCGCGTGGGCAGCGACCGGTTCCCAGGAGCAATGTTCCTGCCGGCAGTGCTTCGCATTTGCCGTTCTCTTCGTAGGGGCGCTGGCTAGCTGCGCCCTCCGCCGACCTCCCGTAAAATCACAACGCCGCACAACCGCGGACTCCTCGGATCGACGGACAAGAGCCTTAACGCCGTCATCCCGAGCGCCGGGTCCGGGCTGATGACTCAGCCCGGCGAGAAAAGCGAGGGATCTGCTCTTTCTTTTTTGAAGGGTGCCCCATGCGCCGGTGTAGCGCGTGGGCAGCGACCGGTTCCCAGGAGCAGTGTTCCTGCCGGCAGTGCTTCGCATTTGCCGTTCTCTTCGTAGGGGCGCTGGCTTGCTCCGCCCTCCGCCGACCCCCCGGAAAATGACAGGTCGCACAACCGCGGACTCCTCGGATCGACGGAAAAGAGCCTTAAACGCCGTCATCCCGAGCGCCGGGTCCGGGCTGATGACTCAGCCCGGCGAGAAAAGCGAGGGATCTGCTCTTTCTTTTTTGAAGGGTGCCCCATGCGCCGGTGTAGCGCGTGGGGAGCGACCGGTTCCCAGGAGCAGTGTTCCTGCCGGCAGTGCTTCGCATTTGCCGTTCTCTTCGTAGGGGCGCTGGCTTGCTGCGCCCTCCGCCGACCGCCCCGTAAAATCACAATGCCGCACAACCGCGGACTCCTCGGAGTGACGGACAGAGCCTTAACGCCGTCATCCCGAGCGCCGGGTCCGGGCTGATGACTCAGCCCGGCGAGAAAAGCGAGGGATCTGCTCTTTCTTTTTTGAAGGGTGCCCCATGCGCCGGTGTAGCGCGTGGGCAGCGACCGGTTCCCAGGAGCAGTGTTCCTGCCGGTAGTGCTTCGCATTTGCCGTTCTCTTCGTAGGGGCGGGGCTTGCTCCGCCCTCCGCCGACCTCACGGAAAATGACCGCGCCGCACAACCGCGGACTCCGCGTGATGACAACATCTCGACCTTTTCCGCAAACTATTTGGCCGTGCCGAGACGCCTCGAAGGTACGTCAGAGCAAAGCCTGAGCCGTGCGGCAACCTCCTCGACGATTCGTCGGGCACAGCTCTAGCCCCGCGAACCTCCTCGAAGATTTGTCAGGGCACGGCCTTTAGCCGTGCCGCAACCGCCGCAATATCTCCACAGCTTTAGCGGCGCCCGCGGCCCGAAGAGCAGTAGCGTCATTCCGAGGTATGTCCATATCCGCGCAGTGTCCATCGGGGAGCTCCTTTGCGAATGCCGTGCAGGCAATATGCAAATCATAACCCAATCAGTACGTATTCGCGATATGACGGAAGCCTCATCCCTTGGTTCCCTCTTTTTCTTCCGGCCTCCAGCTTCGAGCTTCCAGCCCCCAGAAGCTTTAATCGACCATAAAGTACTATTCCAGTACTATTGACCTACGGTAATGGCGTGATACATAAGGAAGAGCTGTCCGCAGTTGGACGCGCGGGGCCGGCTCTCGGGTCCGGGCTGATGATTCAGCTTGGAACGTCACCTTGACCCCGCGCCAAGCGATCGAACAGCGAAGGAGAGACAATGCCTGGCCCAAGAGCCAGCAGCGGCAGCATTTTCAAATTTCGGCCGCAGCCCGCAAGCACCAACCGCCGCGCACACAGCAGTCCGACACGGGTCGCGGATCACGCGTCGCGGCTCGCGTCCCCCAACTCTGCGCCCTCTGCGTCTCTGCGGTGCGTCTTCACTCTTTCACAGGCAGCGCGCAGCGAATCACGATCCACGAATCTTCTAAGTAGCGCCGGCGTCTCTGCCGGCATCCAACGAAGAAAAGGCAACCAACTCCGCAAAACAAGCGTGGAGCAAGAGCAAGCCTCCAGCTTCCAGTCTCGTGATTTACGCAGGCTGAATCATCGGGTTTTATTTGGGCTGATTCATCAGCCCAAACCCGCGCCCGCACCGGCCCCCAGAACCCTAATCGACCATAACCGAAAATTAGAATCCAGCGTAACTCCAACAAAACAAAGGATCGGCACCGTTTCTAATCGACCCTATCGCGAAATTCAATTTCGTACTAGTCCACCAACAACCCGCTCCACGTCTCGCCGCTCTCGCTCCGATCTCCGCACCCTTCGCGTTCGGGCGCTCTTCGCGCTCGCGGATCACACGTCGCGGATCGCATCTCCCAACTCCGCTCTCCCCTGCGGCGCATCCCTCCCAATCTCGCCCCCGTTTCCGCGCTGGAACTTCCCGTGGACAAAAAACGGCACACGCCCCCCGACGGTGCTACGCTGCGCCTCAGGGCCAGCCTGAATTTCTTGGGGGGAATTCACATGCAGGCACCATCGGTTACGAGTGTGCGGCGCAGCGACCGCGTTTGCCTCACCCTGCTTCTGGAAGCTTCCGGGCGCGACGCCGAAGGCAAGGAATTCGTCGAGCCGGCGCGCACCATGTTGATCAGCCGGCATGGCGGCGTGATCGTGCTGAAGCGCAACCTGGCCACCGGCCAGGAGGTGCATCTGCGGCGCACGCTGCCCGAAGAGGCCCACCGCAGCGCCATAACGCGCGTGATCCGCAACGTTGGTTCACAGACCGGCGCCCACACCGGCACTCAGTCCAGCGGCGCGGCGGGCGGCGCGGCGCAGGCAGCCTCGGGATTGACCGGCGGACAAATGTACAGCGTCGAGTGCGTCGATCCCAACGCCGACCTCTGGGGCGTGGAGTTTCCGGCGCTGGAGGGCTCGCAGGAATTTGTGGCGCGCATGCTGCTGGAGTGCAGCTTCTGCGGCAGCCGCGAAGTGGTTTACCTGAACGAATTCGAGCTGGGCGGCTTCGAGAAGAATCGCGGGACGGCGCGCCACTGCAAAGTCTGCGACGTGCCCACGATCTGGACGCAAGCGCCGCATGAGGCGGCCACCGTGGACCCGGTGAAATACGCGGGCAGCGTGCACGCGACGGGAGTCGCCGCGGCAAGCGGCGCAATCAGAAACGCCACAGCAAGTGGCGCCAATAGAGACGCGGCGGCAGGCGGCGCGAATAAGGATGTTGCGGCACGGCGGCGATGGAACAGCCACGTGCCGCCGACGCGGGCCGCCGGCAAGCGCTGCGCCTGAAAACGCGCCTGACGGCCTGCGTGCGCGTCCCGGGCAGCGATGACGAACTGGCCGTCTGCGAGGAAATTTCAGCCGAGGGGCTGAGCTTCCGCAGCAAGCGGCGCTTCGAGCCAAACTGCCGGATCGACATCGCCGTGCCCTACGCCGACGCCACGGCAAATATTTTCGTGCCAGCCAGAGTGGTAAGAGTCGAGCCAACGCCGACGGCCGGGCTGTTCGTGCACGGCGTGGAGTTTCTGAGGGTGGCCGCGCAGGCGGGCGGATGAACCGGTCTTCCGGGTTGTATCCCGGAATCTCTCCGGCTGTCATCCCGAACGCAGTGAGGGATCTGCTCTTCGCCTGGGGTCGAAAGCACGAAGCTCGGCATCGAGCGAGCAAAAACCGAGCGTTTCGATTCGGCTCCTCGCGCCGCGCATGGCTGTGGTCGTTGCCGACGGATTCTTCGTCGGATGCCGGCAGAGACGCCGGCGCTACTGGACTGCCACGGTGCGGCGCTCGCTTTGGCGCCGGCGCATGTAGTGCAGGGCGATGTTGACGTACGCGGTGCCGTGTTCGGTCGCGAAGGCCAGGACAACGGCTTCGACCTCGGCGCCGGCCTTGTCGATTTGGGCCTGGTCGTGGATCGACGGCGGGAAAACTTTGAATTTGAAGCCGCGGTCGTTCAGCAGCGTGACGGCGTTGCCGATGACCATGTTGGCCAGCTCGCAAACGGTCTCGCGGACGATTTGCTCGGATTCGGCGACTTCTTCGCCGGAAAGCGCGCTGGCTACGCGCACCGCGGCGCGCGGCTCGACGTCGAGAATCACGCGGCCCTCAATTTCGCCTTTGAAGACGATCATCGCGGCGACGCCTTTCTTGCGGTAGCCCTCTTCCTCCATCGCCAAATCGCTGACCGTCACGGGCGACTGCAGCGTTTCCGCCAGCACGGAATCCACGGCGCTGATGAACGGCTGAATCAAATCCATTTTCATGGCGAATTCCTTTCGCTACTGCCGCAGCTCTTGCTGTTTTCGGGCTGCCTCTGCGTCTTTCTTTCGCTGCTGTCGCGCTGACTTTGCGATGGTCGTGCGCTGCTCATGCGCTGCTCTGCTCCGGCGCTAGGCGTTGGCGGTCACGTTTTCGTCGCTCAGGACGTAGCGGATGATTTCGTAGAGCGCGTCGGGCTTCACCGGCTTCTGCACGAAATGGCGCGCGCCGCGCTGCAGGGCCGCGAGAATATTGTCCTGGTAGCCGACCGAGGAGACCATGACGATGCGCGCGTCGGGATGCTCGCGGACGATGCGCTCGACGGCCTCGATGCCCTCCATCTGCGGCATGGTGATGTCCATGAGCACGATGTCGGGATTGGTGCGCGAGTATTCGGTGATGGCGGTGAGGCCATCGCCCGCTTCGCCGGCGACCGTGCCGCCGAAAGCCTCGATCATTTTGGCGAGGCTTTTGCGGGCGAAGACGGAGTCGTCCACAATCAAATAGCGGACCGGCTGATTGTCCTTCTTGCGCGTCAGTGCTTCGAACTGTTTCATGACCTATCTCCTTCGGGAAATCCGTTCGGCTTCGGCGGCGCCGGAAGTAGGGCCGACCGAAGAGAATTCTGCTGATAATTTTTCATTGGAGCAGTGCGCCAGAATCACGCCTGCGAGCGCCGAAAGGTTTATGACTTTGTCGGCGTAGCCGCGTTCGACGGCGGTGCGCGGCATGCTGTCCACCACGCAGGAATCGGAACTTTGCGCGATGGTGTTGCCGCCCGCGGCCTGAATTTCGCCGAGGCCAGCGACACCGTCTTCGCCCATGCCGGTCATGATCACGGCGAGGGCGGATTTTCCGAACTCGCGAGCGGCGGAGCGAAAAAGAACGTCAACGGACGGGCGATGGCCGTTGACCGGCGGCATGTCGTCGAGGACGACCACGTCGCCGTGGGGCATGTGGCGGATCTTCATGTGGCGATTGCCGGGACAAATGAGCGCGCGGCCGGCGAGGAGCAAATCGCCGGAGCGAGCTTCCTTAACTTCGATGGCGCAGCTTTCGTGCAGGCGATTGGCGAACATGCTGGTGAAGCCTTCGGGCATGTGCTGCACGACGAGCAAGCAGCCGTGAAAATCCTCGGGAAGCTGGGAGAAAAGATATTGGAGCGCGGCAGGGCCGCCGGTGGAGACGCCGATGCAGACGGTGCGCGACGGGGCACGGCGCTCGAGGACGGTGCGCGAGCCTTTTTTGCGTTCGGTCGTGACGGTCAAGATCATTTTCGGCGCGCCGGTGCTGGCCGCGACTTTGATTTTCATGGCCAGCTCTTCGGCAATGGCCTCGATGCGGCCGGAGGCGGCGTCCACGGGCTTGGCCACGAAATCGAAAGCGCCGAGAGCGAGGGCTTTCAGCGCGGAGCGCGCGCTTTCTTCCGTCTGCGAAGTGAAAATGATTACGGGAACGTGATGCTTGCCGGTGATGGCGCGCAGCATCTCGACGCCGTCCATGCGGGGCATATTCAGATCGAGAGTGACGACGTGCGGGCGCAGCTCGGCGATTTTTTTCAAGCCGAACGCGCCGTCCATGGCCGTGCCGATGACCTCGATCTGCGGATCGCGCGAAAGAATCTGCGGAATCATCTTCCGCATGAGCGCGGAATCGTCAACGACCAGGACTCGGACGCGCTCGTTCATGCAGTGGCTCCGAGCGGGGCTTTGGCAATCTGCGCGGCCACAGTGGCGACATTGAGAATCAGCACGACGGTGCCATCGCCGAGGATGGAGGCGCCGCTGACCAGGTCCGAAGCGGCGGTGCGGTCTTCGAGCGCCTTCATCACCAATTCTTCCTCGCCGACCAGGCGTTCCACGACGAGCCCGAATCTGCGCGGGCCGGTGGTGATGACGATGACGAACAGGCGCTTGGATTTGGGCTCGGCGATGGAGGGTCCGGAATTTTCCAGGCGCACCAGGGCCAGCAATTGATCACGGAGGCGAAGGACTTCGCGCTCTTCGACGCGCGTGATTTCCGAAGCTTGCGTGCGCGCAATCTCGACCACGGCGGACAATGGAACGGCGTAGAGCTTTCCGCCGGCGTAAAACATGAGCGCCTTGATGCTGGCGAGAGTCAGCGGAAGCATGAGCGAGAACGTGGCGCCTTTGCCTTTTTGCGTATCGATTTCGACAAAGCCCTTGAGGCGATCGATGGCGCTGGAAACGACGTCCATGCCCACGCCACGGCCGGAAATCGCGGTGACTTCGTCGGCAGTGGTGAGGCCGGGCTTAAAGATGAGCTGCAGAGCTTCGGATTCGTTCAAGCGGGCGGCTTCTTCGGGGCTAACGAGGCCGCGCTCGATGGCGCGCTGGACGATTTTCTCGCGGTCCAGCCCGCGCCCGTCGTCGGAAACTTCGATCACCACCTGACTCGCTTTGTGATAGGCGTTTAGGCGAATGGTGCCGCGTGGAGATTTTCCGGCAGCGACGCGCTCCGCGGCCGATTCGATGCCGTGATCGGCGGCGTTGCGAACCAAATGAATGAGCGGCTCGGCCAGGGCATCGAGAATGCTCTTATCGAGATCGGTGGTCTGGCCCTCGAGTTCGAGAGCGATGTCTTTGTTGCGCTGCTTGGCGACATCGCGAACGACGCGCGGAAAGCGGCGGAAGAGCTGTTCCACGGGCACCATGCGAATCTTCATCACTGATTTCTGAAGATCGCTGAGGACGCGAGTCTGGTACGCAAGCGCGTCGGAGAGCTTGCCGCGCAGCGGATCTTTGGCGTGCTGCTTCTCAAATTCGATGATGGTGCGATGCAGCATGGACTTGCCGATGATCAGCTCGCCGACGAGGTTCATGACGTTGTCGATGCGAGCAGCGTCAACGCGTAGGGTATTTTCTGCGCCGGCGGGCGCGACATTCGCGGCAGAATTGGCGAAATGGCGGGACTCGGCTTCGGCGTGCGGAACGGGGTCATGCTCATCGGCTTCCGACCCGGATTCCACGGGAGTAACGCCGGAAGCGACCGCAGCGGCTTCCGATTCGAGAAGAATCTCGAGCAAATCACGATGCGCGGTGGGCGCGGCACCCGCGGGAAGAACCACGACTTCAGAGATCAGCGACGGGATGCGGCACTTTTTGCGGATCCAATCCATCGTTTGCGTGCTGGAAATGGCCGCTTCGACCTGGCGAACTTCGGTGAGATCCGCGCCATCTTCGGGGCGCAGAGCGAGAATCGTTCCGGAGGCTGCCAGTGCGTTTTTGGCGAGCTGCACGGCGGCAGCGGGCATGGGCGCGTCGTGAGCAATTTTGGCAGCGACGAAAAATACGAATTCGCCGCGCTTCATGGCCTCGGAGACCATGAGCTGTTCGTATTCCGTCCAGGCAAATTGCGCCACCAGCGGAGCCTTCTCGGGCTTTAGATCTTTGGCTTCGCCGGGCTTTTTCAGGATGCCCTCGATCAGCTCGCGAAGAGCGCGCCCATCGGGAGGCTGCATATCGCCGCGATAAGCGGCGAGCATTTCATCGAAAGTGTCCGCGGCAGTGAGAACAATTTCCGGAAGGGCCGAAGCGTTGGATTCGAAGGTTTCGGGAGTCAAAACGTCTTCGAGGACATGAGCAAGGGAACTGAGCTCGCGAAAGCCGCAGGAAGCCGAATCGCCTTTCAAGGTGTGCACCGCGCGGCGCACTTTGCGAATGGTTTCGGGATCGCCGGGACGCTCCTCGAGCTCGAGGCCGCCTTCATTCATGGCCTGGAGAAGCTCGGCTGCGCTCTCAAAGAAGAGCTCGCGCAGCTCGGCGCCGCGATCATCGCCGAAAAAATTCACTGCGCCTCCTCGATGCGCTGATAGACGGTGGCGTTGTTCTCGTGGATCATGTGAAATTTCTTGGTCAGGCCGAAGAGACTTTCCGCATGGCCGACGAACAAATAACCTTCCGGATTCAAGCAGCGATAAAACTTCTCGACCAGGCGTTTCTGCTCGGGCTCGTCGAAATAAATCATCACGTTGCGGCAGAAGATGACGTCGTTGCGTTGCGGCAAGAATTCGGTTTTCAAATTATGAAAATCGAACTGGATCAGCGTTTTCAGCGAATTCTTGACGGCATACTTGTCGGCGGTCTTGTCGAAGTAGCGAAGGCGCGTGGAGTAATCCACCGCTTCCATTTGGATCTCGTTGTAAATGCCCTGCCCGGCGGTGAGCAGTGCGGAATAATTGATATCCGAGGCGACAATTTCCACTTTCCACGGCGGCGGAACGAGAGGCTTGGGAACGGGCATTTCGAATGGCAGCGGATTGCGCAGGTAGTAGTAAGCGAGCGCGTCACAGACGAGCATGGCCAGGGAGTAAGGCTCCTGGCCTGTGGAGCAGCCGGCACTCCAGATGCGCAGCGTCCAATCGCGGCGTTCCTGCTTTTTGTGCAGCAGCGTTTCGAGGATGCGCTTCTGGAAAAGATCGAGCTGCGGGCGAACGCGATAGAAACTTGTTTCGTTGACGGTGAGATTTTCAAGAAGCGCGCTGAGTTCCTGCTTCCCTTCTCGGCTGGTGAGCAAGCGGTAGTAGCTGTAGAAAGATTCCAGATTGCAGGCTTTCAAGCGGCGCTGCAGGCGATCACGCAGGAAGTGGGTGCGGCGCTCGTCGAAGTACATGCCACATTCCTGATAGATCAGGGTTTGCAGAAGCTTGAGTTCTGCTTCGGTGAGAGGAACTTGAGCCGTCAGTGTGGACATGGTCGCTCGCTGTGCGTCGAATTTTGCGCGCCGCTAACGTGGCGCGACGGTTTCACTGTCGTGCAGGGCCGCGGAATCGGCGACTTCCTCAAGACGCCGCAATTCGGAACGCCGCATCACTTTTTCGATATCGAGAAGAATTACGAGACGCCCTTTCAATTTGGCCAGGCCGGTGACGTAGTCCACTTCGCCGTCCTGAAACAAATCGTTGGGCGCTTCGATATCCGACGGCGGAATTCTGAGAACTTCCGACGCGGAGTTGACCAGCAGGCCGACGGAGCGGCGGCCGAATTCGACGACCACGACGCGATTTTTCTTGCTGGGCTGCAGGTCCTTCTCGCCGAAGCGCTTGCGGAGATCGATGACGGAGATGATTCTTCCGCGCAGATTGATGACGCCTTCGACGAAATCGGGGGCATTGGGAACCGGAGTGATTTGCGGAACGCGCACGATTTCGCGGACGAGCGCAATCGGCAACCCGAACGTCTCGGTGCCGACGCGAAAGCCGACGATCTGAACGTCTTTGGGCATCCCTTATCCCTTATCCCCTAACCCTTATCTCCAACCCCGGGGACTACGAGTGCACCAGCTCGGCGTAACGCTCGGCGGAAACGTGCGGAGCGGATTCGCCGAAGGTGGCGCGGTTACTGGAGCCGCGCGCGGCGCCGGAACCATTTTCGAGAACGAAGCGACCCATGGTGGTGAGCAGCGTCTTGGAGAGACGCGACATCTGCTCGGCGGTGGCAGCGAGCTGCGTGGAGCTGGACGTGGATTGCTGCACCAACTCGCGCATGCGCTCCATGGCGCGTACGACGGCTTGCGCGCCGGAGGCCTGCTCTTCGACCGAGGAATTGATCTCCTGCGTGATTTCGGTGAGGCGTGTGGTGGCTTTGGCAATCTGCGACGAGCCATTGGACTGTTCCGTGGTGGCGGCACCGATTTCCTGGGCGAATTTGTAAACTTCGGTGACCACGTTGGAAATCTTTCCGAGCGCAGTGCTGAGATCGCTGCCGAGCAGGAGTCCTTCCTGGACGATGGAGGTGCTTTTCTCCATGTTTTCAACAGCTTCGCGGGCTTCCTTCTGAATGCCTTCGATCAGCTCGGAGATTTCCTTGGTGGATTGCGTGGATTTCTCGGCGAGCTTGCGGACTTCTTCGGCGACGACCGCGAAACCCAGGCCGTGTTCGCCGGCGCGTGCCGCTTCGATGGCGGCGTTGAGGGCGAGGAGGTTGGTTTGCTCGGCGAGATCGTCGATGACTTCGATGATCTTGCCAATGTCGTCGGCGCGCTGGCCCAGCAGGTCAATGATGTGGGAAGAAGCCTGGATGGCGGAATTGGTGCGATTGAGGCCATCGGTGGCTTTTTCCATGGTGACGATGCCGGTGTGCACTTCTTCGCGCGAGCGGTAGCAGATATCGAGAAGTACTTTGGCCGTGTCCGCCACGCGCTGGATGGAAGTGACCATCTGATCGATGGAGGCGGAGGTTTCCGCGACGCTCGAGGCTTGCATCTGCGTGTTCTTGACCACGCTCTGCACGTTGACGCTCATCTCGTGCATGGTGGTGGTGACTTCATCGATTGCGGAAGCGGCTTGCAAGCTGACCTTGGCCGATTCTTCGGAGGCGCCGGCCATCTGATTGGAGCCATCGGAGACTTGCGCGGCGCTATCGCGAACCTGGCGGACGAGGTCGTGCAGGCCGGTAATCATCTGCGAGAAGGCATTGGCCATGGTGTCGCGAGTGGAACGCGGCGAAACGGAAACGGTGAGCTGGCCTTCCGCGATCGAGGCGGAGACCGCGGCCATGGTTTTGATGTGAGCGATCATCTTGTTGAAATTATCCGCGAGGACGCCGACTTCGTCGTCGCGATGGATGTCGATGTTCTGGTCGATGTTTCCGGTGTCGCCGATTTCGCGGGCGACGCTGATCAAATGATTGAGCGGGATGGTGATGGAGCGCGACGTGTAATAGGCAATACCCAGAGCCAAAATGATGGTGATGAGGATGCCGGCGATGCTGAGCACCGTACTCCAGAAAGTGGCGCTTGCGGCGGAAGCGTTGGAACGTTCGAGAGCGGAGCTGATGGTGTGGCCGGCTTCATCGAGCAGCGAGGATGTCTTGTTCATCCACGAACCGGGATTTTGCTGCAGATAGAAGATTTGCAGATCGGAAACGGTGGCATCGCCGCCGTCCACCTGATGGCGCTTGGCAATCATGGGCTTGGCGAAATCGTCCATCCAGCTGTGTTCGGCGTCTTCGACACGCAGCAGAGTGCCGCGCAGACTGGGGTCCGTGGCGTGGGATTCGGCGTCGCGGAGCTGGGAATTGACGTTGGTGTGAATGGAAGCGAGCTCGCTTTCGTCGCGGACGTCGCCGCTGAGCAGGAAATTGCGCAGGACCAACTCTTCGAGCATGACGTGGAAGCGCACGTCCTCGATGCTCTGCATGTCAGTGAGCGTGGCGGAGGCCACGGAGCGGGCGGAATGCTCGCGCGAGATGGTGAGCACGCTGACGATGAACAGCGCGACCATGATGGCCACGATCGCTCCGAAGCCGGAATATAGTTTCTTGCCGATTGTCATTGCGAAATCCCTCCACTTGCTCGCGGCCTAGGCGCGCAGCAAGTCCCCCAGCTAGCTCGATGGGTCCTTGAATTCAAATTCGATAATTTCCGTGGTGTCTTTCGCGCCGGCCTCGAACTTCCATTTTTTGGCGGCTTCGACGGCGGCGGAAACGAGAACCGGGCTGCCGCCAACTACTCTGGCGTTGCTGACCTTGCCGTCGGCGCTGATGGTGACTTCGATCTTCACCTTGCCGGTGACGCCCATGTGCCGCGCCAGCGCTGGATACTCGGCGGCGACGCGAGCCTTCACTTTGCGTTTGGCGGCGTCGGTGGAGGCCTGGTCTTGCGCGTGAAGCGGGGCGGCGAAGGCCAAGATCGCCGCTAGCGCGAGAGAACAACCGATACGCCGGTACCGCAAATTCAAAAATGGGAATGCCACACCCGTGCCTCCGTACTCCTGCGGCAAAGGAAAATGCACCTGCGCTGCCAGTGAATAGGCGAATCGCGACGCTGATTCTGCGGCGGCGGTGTAGCCCGTAAGCTGCTTGGGATTGGGGAGTTAGCGTTGCGGCGGGGATTGCGCTGCGATGCGCTGGTGTGGGCTTGGCGTCTCAGCGGCGAGCGCGGCTGCTGGCGAAGGGTCTCAGGTTGCGACGCGGGTGGGACGGGCACGATTGTCCGATTCGGCACGTCGGGTGGCGGATTTCTTGACTCAAATTGAGATGGACACGTAAGTTCGAGTATCACTTTTTACAACTGGAGACTCGCGCAGGGCCCCTTCCTCCATGCGTGCGGCTAAGAAAACTCGCCGAGTGCCGGCGCGCGTGCGCGTGTCGGGAGACGCCGGGGCGCGGCTGGGCTCGGCTGCGAAGGGCGCGGCGCGAGCTGCGGAGGCCGATGCGGATTTGGCGCAGCTTTCGGCCGCGACGCGCGAGCTGAAACCTTCGATTGGGCCGACGGAGTTTGTGCGGCGATTGACTTTGTGCGCCGCGCGGATGTTCGAGGTGAAATCGGCGGCGCTGGCGCTGGTGCGCGGCGAGGAATGGGAGATCGTGTCGGCGCAGGGGGCGGCGGCGGAGTTGCGGAAAGAGGAGCAGGCTGGCCTGGCGCGCGGGTTGGCTTCGGTGAATTGGCAGGTTGGCGAGGCCACGCGATTTGAGGCGGCTGGCGCGATTTTGGGGCGGGCTTTGGCGGCGGAATTGGGAGCTGAACAGCTGGCGCTGGCTCGGTTGACGGGGAGCGAAGGCGATTTGATGGGCGTGCTGTGCCTGGCGGGGCGCCGGGCGGCGTTTACGCTGGGCGAGCGGCATTTGCTGGAGGCTTTGGCGGGGCATGCTTCGGTGGCGCTGGAAAATGCGCGCTTGTTTGCTTGGATTGAGCGCTCGAAGAAGCAATGGATCGAGGATTTCGACGCGATTACCGATTTTATTGTGGTGCATGACGCGAGCGATCGAATTTTGCGCGTGAATCGTTCGCTGGCAGCGCATCTGCAATTGCGGCCTTCGGAATTGATTGGGCGGCATATGGAGACGCTGCGCTCGCTGGCGGCGGAACACGCGGGGCGGGCTTGTCCTTTCTGCCGCGATATGCACGCGGGGACGGAAGAATATGTGCAGACGGCGCACGAGCACACTTATCTGATTTCGACTTCGCGGTTGCGGAGTTTGCCTGAGGACGATCTGCGCACCGTGCATGTGTTGAAGGACATTACCTACCGGCAGGAACTGGAGCGGCGTTATCGCGAGCTTTTTGACAACATTCAGGAAGGGCTTTTCTTTTGCACGCCGGATGGGCGCTTCATCGAAGTAAATAACGCGCTGGTGCGCATGCTTGGTTATTCGAGCCGCGAAGAAGTCCTGGCGGTGAATTTATTCCACGAGCTTTGCCTGGGCGCGAATTTGCGCGGGCGCTGCATGAAGGCCGCGGATGAAGGCGGCGTGCTGCGAAATCATGAGGAGGTTTTGCGGCGGCGCGATGGTTCGTGGATTCATACGCTGCAAAACGTGCTGGTGGTGCGCGATGCCAAGGGGCACGTGGCGCAGTATCGCGGGTTGATGCTGGACATCACCGAGCAGAAGTCCTTTCAGGCGCAGTTGCGGCGCGAGCGCGATTTCAACAAGAACATTTTGAATGATACGCAGAGCATGATTTTGGTGCTTGATACCGCGGGGCTGATCAGTTTTGCCAACCGGCGCTGCTTTGAGATCGGGCACCGCGAGGCGGATCTGCTGGGACATCCGCTGGCGGAATTTATTTCTCCGACGCGGCGGAAGGCGTTGGCTGAAGCATTGCGCAGCACGCTGCGCGGCGCGCCGGCGGCGAACATGGAGCTGCCATTCCTGCGCGGCGACGGGACCACCGGGCAATTCTCGATCAGCTTGAGCCCCATGCGCGACGAAAAGGGCGGGATCAACAGCATCGTGGTGGTGATGACCGACGTGACGGATGCGGCGGTGCTGCAGGCGAAATTGATGCACACGGAGAAGATGGCGGCGGTGGGGCAGCTGGTCTCCGGCGTGGCGCATGAAGTGAATAATCCGCTGGCCGCGATTTTGGGATTCACGGATTTGCTGCTCGAAAATTCGGAGGTGCCCGGCGCGGCAAAAGAAGATCTGCGCGTGATTTTGCAGGAGGCGCAGCGGACGAAATTGATTATTCAGAATCTGCTCAGCTTTTCGCGGCAGAAGCCGGCCTTGCGCGAACCGGTGCGGATCAATGCGGTGCTGCAGCAGACGCTGAAATTGCGCGCTTATGATTTCGGGAAACGCGGCGTGGAGGTGGTCGAGCGCTTCGATGCGCACCTTCCGGCGATCGTGGGCGACGAACATCAACTTCAGCAGGTCTTCTTGAACATCGTCAACAACGCGTTTGACGCCGTGCAGGACACCGGGCGCGCGGGAAAGATCGAAATCGAGACAGTCTACGCCAACGGGCAGATCGAAATTCGCTTCCGCGATAACGGGCCGGGTATCGAGCACGTGGACCGCATCTTCGAGCCATTTTTCACGACCAAAGAAGTGGGCAAGGGCACGGGACTCGGGCTCAGCATTTGCTACGGAATCGTGCGCGCGCATTTAGGCGAAATTTTCTGCTTCAACAATTCGGGCGGCGAGGGCAGCACGTTCGTGGTCCGATTGCCGCTGGCTGCGGAAGCGGTGATGGCCGCGACGGCGGAAAAAGCAAGCAGTTCCTAAGCGACTTTGGAGAACCCAGCGATGACGGATAGCCAAACAATACGCTTGTTGATCGTAGATGACGAACAGAACATCCGCCGGCTGTGCATGACCGTCGGCAAAGCGCTGGGATTCGACTGCAGCGAGGCCGAGAGCGCCGAAGCGGCTCTGGCGCGCGCGGAAGCCACCGCGCCGGATCTGGTGGTGACGGATCTGAAGCTGCCGGGATCTTCCGGCGTAGATCTGCTGCGCGAATTGAAGACCCGCCTGCCGAATGCGGAAGTTTCCATCATGACGGGACATGGTTCGATCGAATCGGCCGTGGACGCGATGAAACTGGGGGCGTACGACTACATCGAGAAGCCCTTCCGCGTGGAGAAGCTGCGGCAATTGGTGCAGCGCATGGCCGAGAAAGTTCGGCTCGTGCAGGAGAATCGCTTCCTGCGCGAACGCGTGAACGCGGAGACGCAGCTCGACGGCATCGTGGGTTCGTCCGCGCGCATTCAGGAAGTGCTGCGCATGATTTCGAAATTGAAGGACACGCGCACGCCGGTCTTGATCACCGGCGAGAGCGGCACGGGCAAAGAATTGGTGGCGCGGGCGATTCACTTTCGCGGGCCGTTCGCGCAGTTGCCATTCGTCGCCGTGGATTGCGGTTCGCTGGTGCCCACTTTGATGGAGAGCGAGTTATTCGGTCATGAGAAGGGCGCGTTTACCGGCGCTCTGAAATCGAAAGCGGGGTTATTTCAAGCGGCGAATGGCGGCACGATTTTCCTGGATGAAATTGGCGAATTGCCGCTAGAGATGCAGGCGAAGTTGCTGCGCGTGTTGCAGGAGAAAGAAGTGCGGCCGGTGGGCAGCAACGATAAAGTTCCCGTGGACGTCCGCGTGATCGCGGCGACGAATCGCGATCTCGATGCGTCGTACCGCGGTGGAACTTTCCGCAAGGATTTGTATTTCCGCTTGAACGTGGTGACCGTGCATTTGCCCAGCCTGCGCGAGCACCGCTCGGATATTCCCTTGCTGACACATGCATTTTTGGAGCGCTATGCGGCGGGGAAAAATATTCAGGTGACGCCGGCGGTGATGAAGTGCCTGCTGCAATACGACTGGCCGGGCAACGTGCGCGAATTGGAGAATTGCATCGCGCGCGCCGTGGCGCTGGGCATGCAGACGTCTATGGATGTCGCCGATCTGCCGCCGGCAATTCAGGCTACGCATGATGCTTCGGCGGCGAGCGCGGAAACGAATGCGCTTTCTACCGCGGCGCTTTCGGAGATGGAACGCATGACGATTCTGCGCGTCTTCGAGCAGGTCGGCGGGGACAAAGCGCTGGCCGGGAAATTGTTGGGGATTAGCCGCGCGACTTTGTACCGCAAATTGAAATTGTATGGGATTCCTTTGAAGGCTACGGAGAAGTCGGCCGAGAAACAGCCGGAACGGGAATCGGTCGCGAATTAGATTGCACGGGTCTTTTGGTCCGCGCCGGGTTGCGTCGGTGGCTGGGATTGTGCTGGTAAGATGCCGGCCTGAAAAGGCTGGCGCTACAAAAACTGAGAGTCTCGGCGACCCTCCGACATAAGTTGCATATTGGAATTTTGGCTGCGGGTTGAGACGGGTTTGTTTCAGTGTGAGACATCGCGTCGGCGGCGCGCGTTTCGTTCCCTGCACAAAGCTTGACGATTCAATGCTTTGCGAATGCTTGCTGGCGCGGGCCTTTGGCCGCGTGCGTGCAAATTATATCTGCGGGAGAGACTATCCCTACGCTTTGCTCCGGTCTGAATATAAGGACCGACCGGTGAAAAGGAACTGATGAGTTCGCGAACCACTTTGCCGCCCGATGCAGCCGCACCGAACGCGCCCGCGGATCTCATCACCGCGTGGGCCGAGGCGCGCCGTGCATATCCCATTTACGCGGCGCTGGCGCGGCAATTCGAAATTTCCGCGACGCCCTACGCCGAAGGCGAAGCGGTGCCGGAAGAAATCGGGCCGGCAGTGGTGGAACGTAATCTGCGCTGGTTCGACGAAATGGACGCGCAGGTCAAGGCCTATCAGATCCGCCAGCTTCCTCCTGCTACGCTGAACGCAAAAGAAGAAGGACTGCGGGCTTTCATCCAGCGGCATTTGAAGAAGGCCCAGAAGAACACAACCGACCGCGACAAAATTGATTTCCTTCTGGTGCAGTATTTCGCGCTGTGCGCGCCGGAAAGTTTCTACCACGATGAGATTTCGCTAGCCGATGTGGTGCGCGTACTGCAGCCGGTGCTGGGCGTTACGGACGCGTCGGTGCCGGATTGGTGCGCCACGTTGGAGTCCACCCTCGATTTGGTAAAGGGCTGCCGCAGCCTGCGCGATCTGCTGGAAAGCGGAAAGATGGAGCAAGCGCGCCTGCTGAAGGAGTCGTCCGGCGATGGCTTCTACAATCCCGCAGCGCTGGTAACGATTGCGCGATTCAATTTCCTGATGCGCCGCGGATTTATCCGCCTGTTGCACGCGGATCAGGAAGCGGTGTTGAAGGCGCTCGCAGAGCTGGACCGTGCCGGAGTGAAGACGGTGGATTGCCGGCGAGCGGGATTTTCCGCCGCGGAAACCACCACCGGACTGCGCCAATTTGCGGAAAATTGGCGGCCGCTGTATCACAAGGATTATTCGGAATCGGTGGTAGGGCGGACATTCGAGCAATTGCTCGCGCTGCGCGCTGATCTGGAAGACGGCGTGGCCAAACTGCAAGCGCCCGCGGCGGAGCCTGCGCAGCCACCGAGTTTAGCGTTCGAGCCAGTCGCGCCGTCGCAAACCGGCAAGCCGCCTGCTTCACCGGGCGCGCTGCCGCGCATTGAAGTGGAGCAGACGGGATACGTAAGAAAACCCGGCCAAGGATCGAGCTACACGGAGTCGAAGGAAACGCTGGCCAAGCTGGGCGCACCGGTAGAACCGGCCGCAGCAAATGCGGAGTCCGGCGCGGAAAAAGTGACGGCACCTGCGCCGCCAGCCGCGGCGCCGCCGGCACAGGCTGCAGCTCCACCTGCGCCTTCCGGCGCGGCTAAATCAACTGGCGCCGCCTCGGCAGATGCGCAGCCTCCGGCTTCCGCGGAGATGGAGAGTTGCCTCGAGACGATTTGGGAGCAACTGATCGCCACGCCGCCAACGCGCGGGCGCTCCATGTCCACGATTACGCTGAAAAACACGAAAGTGTTGCTGTCATCGTGGGAAGTGACGGCGTTCGTGGATAAAGGCGGGCAGGAATCGGAAGATTTGCGGCGCGCGGTGGTGGCGCGAGCCATGCTGGCTGTGGCCATGGATTCGCGCAAGCAGTCGGGCGAATCGGCTTCGCTGCAGGCGGCGCTGGTGCAGGCGCGCGCGGAGGTTTCCTACTTCCAGACGCGCGTGGAGAAGGCCAAGCAAGCGAAGAATACTGAGGCCGCGGTGAATTTGGGCATTAGCACGAAACGATTGCTTTCGTTTATTGAAGAGGCCGAGAAGTTATCGCCTTGATGTGGTTGGTGGAATGGTTTCCTCCCTGGCAGCTCTGCAGTGCTTGCTCTTTCTTTCCTCTTTTCCTCGATGAGTTTGACCAGACATCAAAGCCAGCGGATGTTTAAGTAGCGCCGGCGTCCCTGCCGGCATCCGACGACCACGTTCTGATTCAACCAAGGCAGCCAAGCGCGGATTGCAGCGTAGAAAAAACGCCGCTCCCGTTACGTACTGTTTCCGCGGGCGGTTGTGATTCTTGCGACGCGTGTGCTCGTCGGATGCCGGCGGGGACGCCGGCGCTACTTAGTCTCACACGACGCGGCGTGTCGCTTTGCCGTTGAGATTTCTTCTCAGCGTGAGACGTTCTTGGTGGATTTTGCGCTTGCGACCGTTTTTGGCAGCTTCCCTCTGTCTGCAATTCATTGAAATTTCAATTAGTTGCGAATTGATGCCTCGCATCGCGTAAGTGCTCGCGGTGGCTTCCGATTTGCAATTCTATTTGCGGGATTCCCTCGGGGAGAAGCCTGTGCTGACGAAGGTGCTGGTGGTTGACGACTCGGCGGCGGAATTAAAGCTGATGGAGTCTGTGCTGACGCAGGGCGGATTCCGGACCGCGGTGCTGAGCGATCCCTCGAAAATCGAAGAAGCCATCGAGACCGAGCATCCCACCGTGATTTTGCTGGATGTGGTGATGCCGGGGCGCAACGGATTTCAGGTTTGCCGGGAGCTGAAGAATCACGAAGTCTACGGCACGATTCCGGTGATTTTGGTGAGCTCCAAGAATTCGGCCAGCGACAAATATTGGGGCGAGCAGCAAGGCGCGAACGGCTACGTTTTCAAACCCTTCACGCCGGACGAATTAATTAGCGCGGTGAAGAGATTCGCATGAGCCCATTCGCATGAGCCACGACGAGCTGCTATCGACAGGGCTGCAGGCGGAAGTTGACGGCGGGGATTTCGGCGCGCCGGAGGAAGAACGCCTGCTGGATCGGCAGTACTGCGTGTTTCGCGCGGGCCGCGAGCGATTTTGCCTTTCGGTACTGGAAGTGGAAGAGGTAGTGGATTGGCCGAAGCTGACGCGCATTCCCTTGTCGCCCGCGTTTCTGATGGGGATTTTCAATTTGCGCGGAACGATTGTGCCGCTCGTCGATATCGCCTTTACCGAAGGACGGCGGCCAGGGCTTTTGCCGCGGCACGTGGTGGTGGCGATGCTGAAAGGCGATGGGCAGCGCGATGATTTGCGCATCGGCATCGCGGCGGATGAAGTGGTCGGCACGTTCGGCGCGAATGACGAATCGTTTCTCGACCATGCGCCCGATGTGCCGTATTGCCGAGGGATGCTGCGGCATGAGGAGCGGCTTGGCGCTGGTCGTTGATCTCGAAAAATTGATCGAGGTTTTTCCGGTTCCGGTGATTTGAAGTTTGCGGCAGTGTCCGGCGCGGGCTGGGCGGGCGCGAAAATTTTGGGGAGGAAGTCATGAAATCGCGATTGAGTTCGACGGTGTGGTTCCTGGTGATCTGGAGCGCCATGGCGGCGGTAGGCGCGGCGGCGCTGGCATTTTATGCCGGCTCGCACGCGAATGGCGCCGGGATTGGCGACGCGGCGGGAATGCCGGCGCCGGCCAGTTCGGCGCTGGTCGCTGCGCTCGGGCTCGCGGTGACGTCGGCACTGTCGCTCGTGGTAGTGCTGACCAAGCGCGTGCTGACGCCCATCGAGAAGCTGGCGGAATTCTCGGAGCGATTTGCCGCCGGCGACAACCGCGCCAAGATCGAGATCGCGGCCAAGGATGAGTTTGGCGCGATCGCGGACAATCTGAACCGCAGCATCGGGAAAATTTCGACCGCGGTGAATAACCAGCAAGTGCAGGAATCTTTGCAGCGCAGCATCACCGATTTGCTGAACGTGATCAATCAAGTGGCGCGCGGCGATTTGACTCTGCGCGGCAAGGTGACCAACGACGCGCTCGGCAACGTGGTGGATTCGGTGAACTACATGCTCGACAACTTCTCCAAAGTGCTCGAGCGCGTCCGCAAGGCCGCGGTGGACGTGAACGCCAGCGCGGGCGCGATTCTGGTGGCCGCCGATCAGATGACTGCCGGCGCCACGCAGCAGGATCAGGAAATCACCAATACTTCTTCGGCCGTGGAAGAGTTGACGGTTTCGATGAAGCAAGTATCGAACAACGCCGAAGCCAGCGCGGAAGCGGCGCGCCGCGCGCTCGACGCCGCCGAGCAGGGCAACCGCTCGGTGCGCGATACGCTCGAGGGCATGCAGCGCATTCGCGCTTCGGTGCAGGCCACGGCGAAGAAGATCAAATCGCTCGGCGATCGTTCGCTGGAAATTTCGGAAATCATCAACGTGATTAACGACATTACCGAGCAGACGAACTTGCTGGCGCTGAACGCGGCCATCGAGGCAGCACGCGCCGGAGAAGCCGGGCGCGGATTCGCGGTCGTCGCCGACGAAGTCCGCAAGCTGGCAGAACACTCGCGGGCTGCCACCAAGGACATCGCCGCACTGATCAAGGCCATTCAAGCCGAAACAAACGAAGCGGTGGTCGTCATGGAAGAAGGCACCAAGGAAGTGGAAAGCGGCGCGGTGCTGGCCGATCAAGCCGGCAAAGCGCTCGAAGCGATTTCCAGCGTGGTGCGGCAATCGGCGGAATTGGTCCAGGAAATTTCGCTGGCGTCGAAGCAGCAAGTGCGCGGCACGGAAGGCGTGGCCAACGCGATGCAGATTATTTCCGGCATCACGCGGCAAACGTCGCAAGGCGCGCGGCAAACCGTTTCGACTGTCGGCAACATGGTCAAGCTCTCCGAGCAGCTCAATGAGGCGCTGGCGCAATTCCGCTCCAACTCGCGTCCATCTTCAGCGGCGTCGGAACGGGAAAGCAGCCGGCCGCTAGCAACGGTCGGAGCAGATCGCTGAATTCTGGTTTCATCTTCTTGCGAGCGGCAGAAGTGCGATGTCCGCTCGCTTTGACCGAACATGAGAGAGAAACCAGCTACGGTAACCGGCTACGAGCTCGATGAGCTGCGCGCGCTGATCGAGGGGCGCTCCGGCATTTTCTTCGATGCCTCGCGCGAGCGATTTTTCTCCACGCGCGTGCGCGAATTCGTCGCCGAGCGCGGCCTGCAAGGCGGCATGGATTTGCTGCGGCTCGTTTCCGGCAGCAACGTGGAATACAACGCGCTGCTGGAAAATCTGCTGACCCAGGAAACTTCGTTCTTCCGTTACCCCGCCGTTTACGATGCGCTGGCCAAGAAAATCCTGCCGGAATTGCAGGAAAAGAAATTCTGGGACAATCCGCGAACGCTGCGCATCTGGAGCGCCGCGTGTTCCACCGGCGAAGAGCCCTATTCGATCGCCATCGCCGTCGCCGACGCTCTGCCTTTCGCCGAAGCCTGGCGCATCGAGATTCTCGCCACGGACATCAGCCGCCGCGCGCTGCAGCATGCCGAGCGCGGCGTTTACACCGGGCGCAGCCTCGACAATCTGACGCCGCAGCAAATCGAGAATTATTTCACCAAGACGCGCCATGGCTACGTGGTCAAGCCGCGCATTCGCCGCATGGTTTCTTTCGCGCCCATGAATCTGTCGCAGTCGGTTTACGTTGGGCGCATGGACTGCATTTTTTGCATGAACGTGCTGATGTATTTCAGCGAAGAGCGGCGCAATACCGTAATCCAGCGCTTCAGCGAATGTCTCGAGCCCGGCGGATATTTTCTCCTCGGCCACGCCGAATCGCTTACCAATGTGCCGGTACGCCTCGACGGGCTCGTGCTCGGCGATTGCCGTATTTATCGCAAGCCGGCGAAAGAATCGGCGGTGAAACAAGCCGTAATGGCGGAGGGCAGCCTGTGAGCGCGCCGGAATCGCTCGAACTCTTTTTGCAGGAAGCGTCCGATCACCTGCAGTATCTGCGGGAATATTCGGGCCTCGTGCAGGAGCCGCAAGCGCGCCCGGAAGATTTCGAAAAGCTGTACATCGCCGCGCACACACTCTGCGGTACATCGGCAAGCTACGGCTTCCCTCTTTTCTCCGAAGTCGCGGGAAAACTCGCGCACATTTTTCAATACGCGATGAACGCGCGTCTTGGCCCCGATACGCACGGGCCGCTGACGGAATTTCTCGCCGATGCGGTTTCCGTCCTCGAATTCGATCTGCTGCAAATGGCCAATGACGGTACGGAGTGCGCGGCGGACATCGAAGCATTCAAGCAGCGCTACAGTTTCGCCTTCCCTGCCCCGGTAGAAAATACTGCAAGCAGCGATGCTGCAGGCGAACTTGCAACAGCGACTTCGGCATCAACGAGCGGCGTCTCCTTCGTCGATTCGCTTCCGGAAGACACCGACATCCCCGCCGAAGTCCTCGAAGTTTTCGTCGCCGAAGCGGAAGAACATTTCCAGACGGTAACGGAATGCCTGCTCGCACTCGAAGGCAATCCGAACGCCGAGGACATCAACCGCCTATTCCGCGCGGTACATACAGTGAAAGGCTCGGCGGCGCAAGTCGGCGTGCATCGCTGCGCGGTCGTAGCGCACCGCGTCGAAGAATTGATCGGCCGCATGCGCGATGGCCGCTTGAAGCCCAGCGCCGAAATCGTGGACCTGTGCCTGGAAGCAGTGGATGCGCTCAAGAAGCTCTTGCATCACTCCTGGACAAATGACGCGGAGATGCGCGCCAAGCTCGAGCCACTACTCGCAAGAATCGAAGAGTTGGCGCCGGCAGGAACCGAAGAGCCGGCCATGGACGCGACAGAAGCAGGCGCTGCCAGCGTAGCGTCCGAAGAAACTCCCGCGACGCAGCTTGCTCCCGCCGCAGCGCAATCCCCGCTGGCGCGCCGCGCGGCGCCGTCCACGGCAGCAGCCCAAGCCAAATCCGTGCGCATTTCGCTCGATCGCCTCGACCGCATGATGAACGCCGTAGGCGAACTGGTGATCAATCGCACCCGCATGCTCGGCCGCCTAAGCGAGCTAGCGAAGCTGGTCGAAGTTCTTACTTTCTCGAAAGCCCGCCTAGCGCTCAAAGTTTCCGAATTTCAGGAGAAGCACGAATTCAGTCGCATCAGTTCCAGCCTGATGCCGGGCAGCGCCCCGCCGCAGATGGACACGCTGCGCGGTTTCTCGCGTCTGCCGGGCCTGCACGGCGAATCCTCCAGCGGCTTCAGCGAACTGGAAATGGATCGCTACGACGATTTCAATATTCTCTCGCGCTCGCTCGCAGAAATCTCCGCCGACGTCAACGAGGTTCTCTCGCAGCTAGCCGCCTTCATGAATCGCGTGGATTCCGACATCGATGAATTCACCAAACTCGCGCATCACCTGCAGGATGAAATCACGCGCGCCCGCATGGTGCCCATCGGAAATCTCTACACGCGTCTTTCACGCACCGTTCGTGATGCCGCCAAAGCGACCGGCAAGCGCGTGGCGTTGGTTCTCGAAGGCGCGGAGACCGAGCTCGACAACAACATCATTCAGCAAATTTCCGATCCTCTGATTCACCTGGTCCGCAACGCCGTAGCCCACGGCATTGAGAAACCGGAAGTCCGCGCTCGCGCCAACAAATCCGAAGAAGGCCGCCTCACCGTGCGCGCCTATCACCGCGGCAATCACGTTTTCGTCGAAGTCGAAGACGACGGCGGCGGCATCAATTACGAAAAAATCCGCGCTCGCGCGCTCGAATCCGGCCGCGTCACATACCTGCAAGCCGAGCAGCTCAGCGAGCGCGAACTGCGCGAGTTCCTCTTCCAGCCGGGATTCTCCACCGCCGACAGCAAAACCGAACTGGCAGGTCGCGGCGTGGGCCTCGACGTGGTCCGCGCCAACATTCACACCCTGAATGGGGACATCGAAATCCGCTCCGACGCCGGCGCCGGCACAGTCTTCACGCTCAAAGTTCCTCTCACGTTGATCATCTCGCAAGCCCTGTTCGTGCGCAGCGGCGCGTCCGTATTCGCGTTCCCGCTCGCCTTCGTGGAAGAAATTCGCCGCGTGAAGCCCGACGAAATCGAGGAAGTCGGTGGCAAGCTGCTAACCAAAGTCCGCGGCGCAGTCACCGAGTGCGTGCGCCTCGATGCCCAGCTCGGCCTGCCGCCCATCGAGCCGGTTAACGGCTACTATCGCATGGTCATCGTGAAAGTAGCCGGCCGCTCCGAAGGAATCATTGTCGAAGACGTCCTCGGCAAAGACGAAATCGTAATCAAAAATCTCGGCGAGTACCTGCGCCGCGTAAAACTCTTCCCCGGCACATCCATCGCTTCCGATGGAAGCCTGATTCTGCTGATCGACTTGAACCGCCTGGTCACCAACGAAGCCGGCGAGCGCCGCGCGCAAGTCGCGCCGGCAGGCGCAGCGCGCATTTTCGCGCCCGGAGCAAACGCCGTCGCGGCCGGCAGCATTCCGGCCGAAGCCGTGGATGAAGTCGGCAACGACAAAATCATAGTGGTCGCCGATGACTCCATCAGCGTGCGCAAATTCGTGGGCCGCATGCTCGAAAAGGCAGGCTATCGCGTAATTCTCGCCGCCGACGGCCTGGAAGCATCCGAAGTGATCGCTCATTCCGGCTGCCATCTCGTGCTCACCGACCTCGAAATGCCGCGCATGAACGGCTACGAATTGATGGCCCACCTGCGGCAAGATCCCGCGACGAAGGAAATTCCGGTGATGGTAGTCACCTCGCGAGCCGGCGCAAAACATCGCGATCGCGCCATGAAAGATGGCGCCGTCGCATTCCTGACCAAGCCAGTGCAAGAAGATCTGCTGATTGAAACTGTCGATCAACTCATCGGCGAAGACCGCGGCGCGCTCACGCATCCCGCAAGCGGCGTGCGCCGAACGTAACGACCCATGACCGGACCGAAGAAAAAAGTGCGCGTGCTCATCGTCGAAGACTCGGCGTTCATGCGCAAAGTCCTGCACGACATCATCGCCGCCGATCCGGCGATGGAAGTTGCAGGCCAGGCCAAAGATGGTCGCGAAGGCGTGTCCCTCGCCGAATCGCTGCAGCCCGACGTGATCACCATGGACATCAACATGCCGCGTCTCGACGGTCTGGGCGCCACCGAGTTGATCATGTCGCAGAATCCGCGGCCCATCGTGATCGTCAGCTCCGAATCGCGCGACGGCACGGCCAGCACTCTGCGCGCGTTGGAACTGGGCGCAGTGGACTTCGTCCCCAAGCCGACCAGCGGAATCGATCTCGACATGAAAAATGTCGGCGAAGAGCTGACGCGCAAATTGAAAATGGCGGCCAAGGTGCGCGTCGTGCGCACCGCAACTCTTTCGCGCCTCGCCAACACTGTGGCGACGCGCGGCCCCATACCGCGCGTAGTTCCCTCCCATGGCACGCAGCCGCCCGCCATCGGCGCTGGAAAATTTCCGGTGGTTGTCGTAGCCGCGTCCACCGGCGGTCCGGCGACGGTGATGAATCTGGTTTCGCAGCTCCCCAAGGATCTGCTCGCAGCCGTCGTTGTTGTTCTGCATATGCCCGCAAGTTTCACGCACCAGTACAGCCTGCAATTGGCGGAAGTCTCCGCGCTGCCTGTGAAGGACGCCGAGAACAACGAACGCATTCAGCCCGGCACGATTTATGTCTGTCCCGGTTCGCATCACCTGCGATTTTCAAGCGGCGCGCGAATCGCGCTCGATCCCGGCGATCGCATTGGCGGCTATCGCCCGTGCGCCGATGTCGCGCTCGAGACAGCTGCGCAATATCTGGGCCCGATGACTGTCGGCGTCGTCTTGACGGGCATGGGCAACGATGGCGCAAGCGGCGTGAAAGCAGTGCGCCAAGCCGGCGGCTACGTGATCGCGCAGGACGAAGGAACGTCGGTAATTTTTGGCATGCCCGCGGAAGCGATCAAGACCGGCGTCGTGAATGAAATCCTGCCGATCGAAAATATCGCCGCGGCCATCGAGCGCCGCACGCAGCAAATCGCCAAGCCCGTGCCGGTGATGTCCCGATGAGCGTCCTTTCCACCGAGCAAAAAGGAACGCGGCGCGTGCGCCCACGCGAATCCGCGATTCTCTTCTCCGTTTCTGGCATGCCGTTTGCCATTGCGGCTTCCGCCGTGCACGAAATTCGCAGCGCCGATAGCCTCTCCGGTTCCGCCACGGATCTCGATCAGAATGTAGTGCCCAAAGTGAAGCATCTCGTCCATCGCGGAAACCGCAGCTATTTCGTGGTCAACAGTTGCGCGCACTTCGGGTTGAAGTCCGCCCGGCCGACGCTGGTCCTGATTTTGCGTGATTCGCCGGTGGCCATTCTCGTGGACAAAATCGAGCGCATGACGGACATCGCTGCGCCGGTCGCTCTGCCGCTGGCCTTTCAAGGTGAAGAGCGTCGCTGGTATCGCGGCCTGACGTACACCGACGATGTGATCGTCCCCGTAGTCGATCCGGCCGGATTTCTCACGCGCCATGATTTGCGCGCGCTGGACGAAGCCATGCACGCTGCGCACGCAGAGTCTTCGACAGAAATGTCCGGGACGGTGGCGCGATGACTGCCGCGGCTCTGGAACGGAATTCGTTCGTGCTGCTGCAACTGGGCCGGCGAAGATTCGGGCTTCCAGCCGCAATCGTGACGGAGCTTGCGCCGCCAGTGAAGCTGCACACATTCGCGCACGAAACGCCGATGGTAGCGGGCGTAATCGTGCGGCGCGGGAGAATCATTCCCGTATATGACGTCACGCCGGTGCTGGCCGGAAAGAAATTGCCCGAGCGGCGTTTTTTCCTGGTCGCCTCGCGGCAAATCGACGGGCAGAACGAGCTGAGCGCCATTCCCGTGGATGGCGAATGCGAATTGGTGACCGCGGAAATGTTTCCGACCCCTGAAGATTCGCCAAAATACGTCGCCGGCGTGCTGGCCATCGGCGAAGAAACGATTGAGATCCTGGATTTTGAAACGCTGGTCCGCGCGCCTGTCGCAACCGCGCCCGCCAGCGCAGCCGCTTTGGAATCGGGGAACCCGGCGTGACTTCCGCAGCCGAACTTCCGAAGATTTTGCTCATCGAGAGCAACGTCTATTTCGCCAAGCGCCTGGGCGACGCGCTGAAGCAACAGGGATTCGATGTGGTTACCTGCGCGCAATCCGCCTACGCGCTGACCATGCTGGAGTGGAACACTCCCGCGGCCGTGGTTTGCTCCACCAATTTGCGCGAAATGAATGCCCTCGAAATTGCCCCGATTCTGCGTGCCGACGCGAAGACCGCCAACATTCCGCTGATTGCCATCGGCGGCGGCGAAGGCGAACAGGCGCTGCTCGAAGCGTTCCGCGCGGGCTGCGACGATTTCGTCGATCGCCGCAGGCCGCCCGCCGATGCGGCCCGCCACATCCGCAATTTCCTGCTCAGCCGCCAGGACGGATTCCAGCCCACGCAGATGCTGCAAAGCGCCGAGACCGATTTGAGCGGCAAGCTTTCGCATCTCGATCTGCCGGGCGTGATTCAAATGCTCGGCCAGGCGCATCAGACCGGCGCGCTGCACATCAATGCCGGCGATATCGACGGCGTGATCTTCATGGATGCGGGACGCATCATGCACGCCGAGTGCGGCACGCTGTTTGGCGATGAGGCCGTGTATCACATGGTGAAGAATTGCCATCGCCGCATCGAGGGTGTGTACAAATTCGTTTACGGGGCGACGGCGGCGCAGCGCACCGTGCTTCGTTCGGCCACCGATCTGTTGCTCGACGCGCTGCGGGAATTCGACGAAGCCGAGCATGCGGGCGTGGAGGAATCGTCATGAGCGACGCGGCCAATCCGGCGCTGAGTCACGTGCCGAACATTTATTTCATCGACGACAGCGCGACGATGCGCGAAGTGATCAAGATCGCCTTTCGCAAGGAGAACATTCACGTCGTCGCCTGCCACGATGGCGCCTCGGCGCTCGAGCTCTTCGCAGAAGCGCGGCCCGATTGCGTGATCACCGACGTGATCATGCCCGAAAAGGACGGCTACGAAGTCTGCCGTTTCGTGAAGCAGCACTCCGAGTTCAAATCCACGCCGGTAATTCTGATGTCGGGTGTGGTGAATCGCCAGGTGGCCGAGAAGGCCATGGAAGCCGGCGCCGATGAATTGATGCGCAAGCCATTCCAGCCGCAAGAGCTGGTAGCCAAGGTGAAGAGCTTGCTGTATCCCAAAGCGTCGAGCGATACCAGCGAAGCAGAGTACCCTCGACGCGGCACGTTCGACAGCCCCGGCAGTTTCGCTGAACAGCCTGTTCGCTCCGCCACCAACAAGCGCGCCGGCAGCAAGCGTATCGCCAGCAAGCGCGCCGTCTGCCGCATCCGCCTTATTCGGCGAGCGGCCCGGCGCCGTTCCGCCGGCGCCGCGCTCGACAGTCGTGCCGAATCCTCTAGCAGCCGATGCGCAGCGCCCAGCCGCGAACGCGACGCCAAGCGTAAGCGTAGAGCTGCTGAAACTGCGCGCAGACGTTCGCCGCCTGGAAATGCTGGTAAAGAAGCTGCAATCAGAATTAGAAGCCGAGCGCCAATACAGCTCCGAACTGGAAACCCAGCTACGCGTCCAGCAAGAATCGTAGCGCCGGCTGCCAGCCGGCGTTTTTCCGTGGCGCTCCTCGTGCGCGCGCCAGGAACTCAGCGTCCATCCCTCGATCTCGAATTCGCTTCGGCCAACTGCAAACTAGCAATGCTTCGGCCTTGCTGATCTCGCATGCCCAGGTGGGAGCCTCCGCATTCATGCGGAGGAGCGCTTCAGCGCTCGGGGAAAAAATCGTCTCCTATCAACGCGCTTTAGCGCTGGGCACTGGCATCGACCACGCGAACTATTTATGAGACCAGCTCATCTCGATTTCGCCGCCCAAAAGAAAAACGCCGGCTAGCAGCCGGCGTTACAGGGGTTGGGAGGGCGGGGCTCAGCCCGCCGTGCGGTATGAAGTATGAAGTTATGAATCGGAACTGCCCGCCGCGGTATCTAAACCCCGCCCTCCCAACCCCGTTCCTTCCACGTCCCCAGCCCTCCAAAAATTCTTAGCGATGCGAATGCCCGCCACCGCCGCCGGAACTATGCCCACCGGAACTGTGCCCGCCGGAACTATGTCCACCGCCGCTGCTGTGCGAGCCGCCGCCCGAACCATGCGAGCTGCCGCCGCTTGGCGCGTGATAGCTAGGCGCACGAGAACTCGGCGCGCTCTGCCGCGGTGCGCTATAGCCGGGCCGCGACGGCGCGCCGTAACTCGCGGTGCGCGATCGGTCGCTGCCGTAGCTCGGTCGCGATGGTGCGCCGTAACTCGGGCGCGACGGCGCGCCGTAACTCGGGCGTGAGCCGCCGCCCGGATACGACGGCGCGCGAGAACTCGGGCTGGTGCCGCCGCGTCCCCACGTTCCGTAGGGGGCGTTGCTGCCGCCGCTGCCCGGCCGCTGCGTAACGATGGGCTTGTTCATGTTCAACGGCGGACGCGAGCCGCCATTCGGAGACCCAAAGCTGTGCCAGCCATTGTTGGTGCTCGGGCGTGCATTGCTCTCCGGAGTCGGCCGTGAAGCGCTGCCGGAATTGCCGTTCAGCGTCGGCCGCTCCGCGGTGTTGCCCGTCGGACGCGAAGCGCTCGGATTCGAAGATCCAGAAGCCGATGGCCGCGTCTCGGTATTCGCTCCGCGAGTAGGTGAATTGTTCGTTGGCCGCTCGTTCGTTGCGCCGCGATTGCCTTCTGCGCCGGCGCTGTTGCGCGAATTGAAAGATCCGGATCCTTCGCGCGCGCCGCTTGCCGGACTCGCTGCGCCATGATTTTCAGCCGTCACCGGCGAGAAGTGACCATCGCGCTGGATCGAATTCTGCAAGTGCGACGCAGTCTGCGAGAAAGACTCCGGCCGAGCGGCGTTCGCGGTCTTGCCAAAGAAACGCTGATTGCCGTTAGACCGCGCTCCGCCTTGCCCCGCATTCTGGAAGCGCCCCGAAGCGCTCAAGCTCTCATGCGAAGGCACAACCGGCAGACCTCCAGTCATCGCCTTCCCGGTGCGAAACGCGTTGGCGTTCACAGCTCCCGGCCGGAACGCAGCCCCGCGGCCAAAATGATCGGCCGACAATCCGGAGAATCCGTTGCGCAGCCGCGCATTCGATTCGAAGTTGCGGAAGTTCGAGAAGCGCTCGTTCCCCAACAGCGGCCGGAACCCATGATCGAATCCGCGCCCGCCCCAGAATCCGCGTTCGCCAAATCGGAAGCCGTCAACGAATCCGAAACCAAATCCGAAGCCGCCCCACCAGGGGAAGAAGAAGTCACCCGGCCCGCAAGGGAACCAGCCGAATCCGACTCCAAAGCCGGGGCCGTATCCGAAGAAGGATACATATGCCGGCGACCAAACCGGGTAGCCGACCGGTCCGGGCCACCACGCCCACGCGCCGCCGTTAACGAACCAGCGGCCATAGTGATATGGCGCCCAGCCCCAGGGCTCGTAGCCGACCCAAGTCCAGCCATAATAAGGCTCCCAAACCCAGTTGCCGTCGCGGTAAGGCGCCCAATCGGGGCCTTGCTGCGGCGTCCAGACGCGCCCTACATCCGGAACTTCGCTCCAAACGCCGTAGTTGTCGAGATCCTGGCTGCCGGTGTAACGGCGATCCGTATTCCGCCAGGCGTCAGCCTTCTGAATCTGGCGATCGCGATCTTCGTTGAAGGCGTCCCAGTCGTCGCGGTTCGCTGCGCCGGTGATTTTGTATTGCGCGTTCGTGCTATCGCCCTGGATGGTGATCAGGTCGCCCTTCTTGACGCGCGTGCTGCCCTGCGGCGTGGAAATCTCCGCTTCGCCATTGCGCACGGTAATTTCCGTCTGCCCGCCGGGATTCACGTAGATGCGGTAAGCGCCGTCGTGGCCGATCGGGTGAATGGCAACGTTGGGAGTATCAATCTCAACGTCGGCTTCATGGCCCTTGAACATGCTGAAGTAGGCCAAGCCTTCGCCAAGTTGCAATTGGATCTGCGTGCGTTGCAGCGTGGTCAGCGTAGCTTGCGAGCTGTCGGCCAGGCGCAACACGTCGGCGAAATCGAGTTGGACTTCGACGCGGCCCTTGTCGCCAGTCGAAACTTTATCGCCGGGAGCCATCGGCGTATTCAAGGTAGCCGCCGACCAGTCGCCCGAATCGCCGCGCTGCGTGGAAACGTCACCGCGGACCATGCTGATGCGCGCCATCCCAGGTCCCTGCTGCTGATTTTGCGGATTCTGCGTGCCAGGCGGATTCGAAGGATATTGCGATTCAATCGGCGGCTGCACCTGCGGCGCCGGTTGCGTATCGGCCGGCGGTTGCGAATCGGCAGGCGGTTGCGCCTCCGGCGCGTCCTGCGCCAGCGTAATGCCGCCCGCGAACAAAGAAAGTGCTAAGACTGCAAATCCCGTTATGAATTTGGTTGTTAGGCTCTTCATGGCCCACCTCATCTGACCTGCCCCAGGTCATACCCTTTGCGACAGCCATGTAAGTGCATGGCCCATGCCAAAGGTCTCGGTGCAAGCTAACCAGTAAAGCCAGCATTATCAGAGGATTAGAAGCGCTGCAGGAAGTGGTCGACAAGCCAGCCCTGGAAGGAGTGGTTGATTTCAACCACCTTCGGTGGTTCTCCACCGCCGCCGCATCCCTTCCCACGCTCGTCATCCTGAACGCGGTGTTTGCGTGAAGGATCTGCATTTTCTTCCGCCGGCTGCCCACCATTTCGCGCCCTCAGCAAACGCGGGGATTCTGCGCGGCTCCGAGCAGTTCGGCCGTAGGGGCGGGGCTCGCTCCGCCCGCCAGCGTAAAAACGGCCGCAGCTCTCCCAACTCGCCTCTGCATCAATCGATTGTCCTGGCGGTGTCGCTCTGCAGCACTCAAGCCGTCATCAAACCCAAATGTAATGCTTCTTTGCGAACTCGCTTCCAAGGGTGTCGATAACAGTAAGGCGATGCAGTGCATCAGCACCGCTGCGTAGCGCGAACGCCTTATGTCGATAGTTACCAGCTTCGATGTAGGACATTTCCAGGTGTTTTCTCACTAGAAGGATCGGCTTTATTCCTGCCTCGACTAGTTCTCTGAAGTAAGCTTTGTCATCCTCCGAGAAATCTGCATTATCGATTGCGAAGGCAATGTAGGCTCCCGTTGCCAATCCTAGGCCTTTGATGTCTTTCTTCTCCTTGTCCTTCAAATCAAGGGTGCTCTTGCATTCGCCGACGATCACATCTACGTCTTCCTGGAAGGTATCTGCGGTAAGGATCGCGAAGTCGCGCTCACCGGCGCCATCGGGGCCACTGTAATCAAACGACAAGACTGTTCTGGTGTCAAAGCCAAGGCAAAAGCGGAAGAAGATGAGCGCCAAAATCGTTGTTACACACCCGGACATCTTCCCTTCGAGGCGAAATAAGCCGTTCGAGACGTAGGACCATGCATGCCGACCCAGCAATGGCACTAACTGGACGTGGAAGCACTTTTTGCATTTAAACTCTTCCGCGACTTCGCCCAAATGATACCAGTCACAGCGCTGACACTTTTCGCATTGCAACTCGAATCCCTGGCGCAGAAGCTGCAGCGATACGAGGTCCTTTAGGATTTCACCGCCCTTCGTTCCTTGACCTTCTTCGGGTGGGATCGCCTTGTAAATCGATCGCCGCACGAAGTGTGCTGATTTAGGTGAGCCATCAGATAGAACGTTTACAAGTTGGCGGACGCCTGCGTTTTGAAATATCTGGCAACGGTAGATTCCACCCATCTGCTCGATAATTCTGTCCAACGCAAGGCCAGCTGAGCTCGTCTTGAGATAAGTAAATCCACAATCCTTTAAATAGGCTGTCCAGACATTCGTCACCTTTGGTTCACGCAGCAGGCTGTGATCGCGGTTACCGCGTGCCATAGCAACGATGCCGTGCTTGCTTACCCGTGCCCTCGCCGGACCAAAGGAGTGGCCGACGCTGTATCGGGCGACCTCGTCACAGCTTGGTTTCAGCCAGGGCAGTCTGAAGGTCGTGTCTTCACTGGCCCCGAATGCGGTCAGGTCGATTGCCCAGTATTGGGATTGATCAAGTTCCGATAATTCACATGGTGGTGGGAATTGAATTTCCCCTGACGTGTCGCTCATCATGACGTTTTGACTTACGTCTTTTGCAGTTGCGGCGCGAATTTCTACGTCCGGCACGACTTTGTCCGGTCTTTCGCCAAAGCGGGGCACCCATCCCATAACAGACGGCGTTAGCTCTAAATCCAAACCGCCCAACCATTGTCCTGCTTGCCAGGAAACATCATCTTCAACGCTTCGAGCCTTAACGATTGTCGGACCCGCGAACGGCTTGGGAACGGATGGATCCATTGACCAACGCGCAAAAGCCTTTGCACGCTCGGCATAGTCCGTGTAGCAATCGACTGGAAGACTGAATATTCGAAACCCTGCGGCCCTCAAGTTCCAATAGTCCACGACGTCGTGCATTTGAGTTGGGTCCAAGAGAAAGAAAATGTCAGACGCCCGAGGCTTCGGCGACGGTATTCGCAAGTCGAACTGTGTCAGGGTAATAGGAAAAATGAATTCCTGCTTCGGCGCTTTACGGAACTCTTCGTCGTAGGTGACGAGCTGTGCGCCAAAGTGTTCGATTAGGACTTTCTTGCCTTCATCCGCCCCAAAAACAGCTGTGAGGTAGGCCTTCAGTGGGCCGTCGGGCTCCATGTAAGCAAACTTGTGGGGAGGCTCCTTCGAGACGCGCACTTCGCTGCGCCAGTAGTTTTCAAGGAACGGCCCAACCTCCAAGAAAAAAGGAACCTCGCCTTTACCCCAGGGATTCCAACGCAGAACATCTCTGGTAAAGGTTCGTTCCTTGAATACATCGAGAGATGCAGGCAAGGCGGATCCATCGAAATTGATTAGCAAATCGGGGTCAAACTCGCATAATAGTAGGCGCACCTCCTCGGCATAGTCCGTGTCGTCATGTTCGTAGTGACGACCTACTTTTTTTCTTGCACTCGCATCCAGCACGACGACAGGATTGAGAAGTCCGCCCCACAGTACTGTGTTGACACGGAAAACTTCCTCAAGAATCGCTGGATCGGGCTTGCTAATGACAAAAGCAATCCGAGCAGGTCGTACATTGCAGGAGACATGCAGAACGCGGAGACTCATCGCTGGTCGAACCTGATCTTACACCGTCCCGGAATGGCACGATAAGCTAGACATTATAGAAGGTACAAAGGCCGGAAGCCCCTAGGCTCTCCATCCATGATTCAAGTCCCGTACGGGAGCCAGGGTTCTTGCCGGCACGCCACGTCGATGGGGTAAATCGTATGTACGACGAATGCGACTCTCCGTATTTTCGCACCTAGTCCTAGCCAATCCGTACCATTGCCCACTCGACAACTTACCCCCACCATAACCCCGCGATAGCGCAGCAACCGCGCAAAGGAGCGCAGCCCGATCGCAGCCGAGCAAATCATCGCCAGCCGCAAACGCAAGCCTCGCTTCACCTCCGCTTCGCGCCAATCCAACCCTGTCCAGAGGAAAATCAAATGATTAGACGCAGACCACGCAGACCCTTCAAGCCTTTCTCCGTCCCATCCTGGGTAGTCGGTCGCGACTTTCCCGACCCCAACACCCCGCCCCCAGGCACCGTCCCTAACGGCCCTGCCGGATTCACCGAGTCAATCCCAATCCCGCATCCCCCAACACCGACGCCAACACCGCCGCTTTACCCTGAGGAAGGAAGGGCCGCCAACCCCCTGCAATCCGCCGCGGCCCCAGCACCGATCCCCGCCGCCGAAGCCCCGTCGCAACAACCCCCAGCCCGCAAGCCGGGCAAAAAACGCCCCTCCGCCAGCTTTCGTAGGGGCGGGCCTTTTTATCCTGAGGAACGAAGGGCAGTCCCGCCCGCCGTTCGGCCCCCTTCTGACGCCACCCTCCACCCTCCGATCTCCAGCATCCAGAACAACTACCACAGCGGCAAATGCTCCATCCGCAATCACCCCGACCGCGCCGAAATCGAAGCCGCTTTCCTGAACTGGGAACCCGCCGAGCGCATCGTCGCCGAATTCAATCTCCCCGCCCGCTCCACTCTCTACCGCCACGCCAAAGCCGCCGATCTCGTCAACCAGCGCCGCAACAACCTCCGCGCCGCCCTCGACCAAATCATCGAACAAGCCGGACGCGTCTCCGCCACGGCCTCCAGCGTCATAAGTGCCATCGAACTAAGCTACCGCCTCAGCGGCGCCAACGTAGCCCCGGTAAAGCGCTACGAAACAACTCACATCTACGTCCACGACCCGAATCCCCCGAGTAACGCCGGCTGCCAGCCGGCGCCTGTCCCCCAATCCACCCCACCTGAAAACGGTAGCAATGGCACCGCGGCATGCGCTCCCGCCGTTCGGCCCCCCTCCGACGCCGGCCTCTCCGCCGATTCTCGTAGGGGCGGGTGTTCATCCCCGCCCGGTTTTCGGCCCCCCTCCGATCTCCAGCAACAATCGGGACACCAAAATATTGTTGCACCCTCTAACTCATTGATTCCAAACGAAGACGACCACAAACAATCGGGACACACCCGGGTACCCACAAGAACCAAAACAGAAGCCAGCGCTATGCCGATTCGGGTTCGTCGGCGATGCCGATTTTCGAGAGGCGATAGCGGAGGGCGTTGCGGGACAGGCCTAGCAGGCGGGCGGCTTGGCTTTTGTTGCCGTTGGCGCGGCGCAGGGCTTCGCGGATCATCTCGTCTTCCCATTGCTCGAGGGTCATGCCTTCGGGGAGTAACGCGCGGGAATCGCTTGGGGCTTTTGATCGCGAGGTGTCGAGGTGAATGTCGCTCACCTGTAAGATGCCGCCGCTGGAGAGCGCTACGGCTCGCTCGATTATGTTTTCCAGCTCGCGGACGTTGCCGGGCCAGTGGAAGGCGGTCAGGACCGCCATTGCTTCGGGCGAGATTCCTGCGATGAGCTTGCCGGCCTCGCGGGCGAAGCGCTCGACGAAGAGATTGACGAGATCGGGGATGTCTTCTTTGTGTTCGCGCAGCGGGGGGATATCGATGGGCACCACGTTGAGGCGGTAATAGAGATCTTCGCGGAAGGTGCCTTCTTCCAGAGCGGCGCGAAGATCGCGATTTGTGGCGGCGATCAGGCGGACGTCCACTTTCAACGTGCGCGTTCCGCCGAGGCGATCGAAGGAACGCTCTTGCAGGACGCGCAGCAGCTTTACTTGCGTGCCGGGCGGGACGTCGCCGATTTCGTCGAGGAACAGCGTGCCTTTGTCGGCCAGCTCAAATTTTCCCGGCTTGCTGGTGGTGGCACCGGTGAAGGCGCCTTTTTCGTAGCCGAATAGTTCGCTTTCGAGGAGGTTTTCGGGGATGGCGGTGCTGTTGATTTTGATGAAGGGCCGTTGGCGCGGCGCGAGCGCTGGTGAATCAGGTGCGCGATCAGATCTTTGCCTACGCCGCTTTCGCCGCCGATGAGGACCGTCGAATTCGTGGCCGCCACGCGCTCGACGGTGGCCAGCACTTCCTGCATTTTGGGGCTGCGCGCGACGATGTTGGGATAGTCGTAGCGCTTGCCCAATTGCTCGCGGAGCGAGCGGTTCTCTTCGCGCAGGCGGCGGACGTCGAGTTCCTTGTGCACCACCATGCGCATTTCGGCTAGCGAGAAGGGCTTGAGGACGTAGTCGCTGGCGCCGGCTTTCATGGCTTCTACGGCGGTTTCGACCGTGCCGAAGGCGGTCATTACGATTACCGGTAGCGCGGCGTTGGTGCGTTTTACGGCTTGCAGGAATTCGAGGCCGCCCATGCCCGGGAGTTTGAGGTCGGTGATTACTAGGTCTATGGAATTGTGTTGCAGCAGATCGAGGCCGGCTTCGGCGTCGGGGGCGGATTTGGTGTCGAAGCCGTCTTCGCCGAGGTTTAGCTCGAGGAGGCGGCGCATTTTGGCTTCGTCTTCGACGATTAGGATGGTGGCCATTTGTTAGGTCAATGTCGTTTGAGCCGCGGTCCTGAATATTCGAAGTTACATTGCCAAGGCTATCAGACAAGAGAAGCAGGACGTCAGCGATTGAAATCAACTCACGTCTCCGCTCCGTAAGGAAGCTATGACACGGTGCCGGAAAGTGCTCTTTCAAAAGCCCCACGCGCAACACCAGCGCACGGGGCGCTCCACGAAAAAGCGCCGGCTGGCAGCCGGCGTTACGGGGCTTTGCTTGATTCTGCCAGCATCGGCTGCGCGGCTTGGGCTAGCGGGAAAAATACTGTGAAACATGCGCCTTGGCTGGTGTCCGCTTCCAGGTGCAACGCGCCGCCGTGGTCGTCCATTATTTTTGAGACTATCGAGAGGCCCAGGCCTACTCCTTTCTGCTTGGTGGTTACGAACGGGTTGAAAATTTGCTCGCGCAGTTCTGTGGGCACGCCGGGGCCGGTGTCGGCGAAGCGCACTTCTACGCCTTCCTGGCGCTCGCGGCTTGCCTGGGAAATAGTTACGCGCAGCGTGCCTCCTTCGGTCATGGCGTCGTAGGCATTTTGCGCCAGATTGATGAAGACTTGCTCGGCGAAACTTTCGTCGAGGGGCACTTCGGGCAGGCCGGATTGATAATCGCGTTCGACTTGGATCGCGGGTCCTTTCCAGGGCGTGGCTACGGCGCGCAGGGCGCGCTCTACGATTTCATCTACTCGATGTGGCGAGCGTTCGAGATGCAGCGGGCGCGCGAAATCGAGGAAACGCGTCACCAGCGCGCTCAGACGATTCACTTCGGTGGAGATGTAGCCGGCTAGCTCGCTGGCTAGCGGATTTTCGGTTTCCAGCTTTTGAGTCAGCATCTCGGCCGAGCCTTTGATTACGCCGAGCGGATTGCGGATTTCGTGGGCCAGGCCGGCTGAGAGTTGGCCTAGCGCGGCCAGGCGTTCGGAGCGGCGGGCTTCGGCTTGAATTTGCTCCAGGCGTTGGTTGGTTTTTTCCAGTTCCTCGGCGAGGAGTTGATAGCGACGGGTTGTGCGGCGATTTTCCATTACGAAATTGTTTACGAGAATGGCGGCGATGAAGAAGAAGACAATGCGTAGGGCCAATTCGGTGATACCGGTGGTGGTTAGCTCGAATTCCTCCAGGGCTAGCGGGAGATAGGAACAGTAGGCGGCGGAGACTAAGGCGGTCCAGAGCAACGTGCCTACGGGACCGTAGTACACCGCTGCGGTTACTACGCAGAGGTAGTAAATCGGGTAGTAGCTGCTGTTGATGCCGATATCGCCGGTGTGGTCGAGCAGGAGGGTGGATAGGAGGATTTTCAGGATTACTACATAAGCGCGGCCGCGGTTGGGCAGGCGCGTGATTATGAAACGCTCGCTTAATTGCAGGGCGGCTATGGCAGCCAGGATTAGTTGTTTGTGGATTTCGTCAATCGGCGGGAGTAAAGCGAGACCGCCGAGGAAGATCAGCCAGATCAGGTCCATCCAGCGGAATTTTTCTTGCTCGCGGGGCGTCATGGATTGGTGGATGGCGCGGCGATTGGCATTGGTTATTTCTAGCTTACGTTGGGGGATTCGTCTAGCTGTTCGATTTGCGATTTGGGGAGAAAGCTTTTATTTGGCGGTATTCTTCCGCTGTTGATATTTGGCTTCGTTCAACGCGGAGTTCGTTGGATGCCGGCAGAGACGCCGGCGCTACTTTCGGCTTCGTTTAACGCGGTGCTTGTCGGATTGCGGCAGAGACGCCCTTCGGCAATCCTCAGGATAAACCGGCGGTTCTTAGGAAATTGCGGACTACATCGGCTGCGTCTTTGTGCTCGCCGTCTACTGCGTAATTCATTTTTTGCATTTGGGCGTCGGTGATTTTGTTGGCCAGTTCGGCCAGGGCGGCTTGTACTTCGGGATGCTGTTCCAGCGTTGCTTGCCTGATTATCGGGACTGCTTCGTAGGGTGGGAAATAGTGCTTGTCGTCTTGCAGGATGGTTAGGTCGCGGGCGGCCAGGATGCCATCCGTCGAATTTCCCGCGACTATATCCACCTGGTGATCGAGTAGCGCGCGGTACATCAGGCCCAGGTCCATCGTTCTTGGCGGTGCGGCTAGTTTCAGATTGTAGGCCGCGGCCAGGCCGGGGTAGCCGTCGGGGCGCTCGGCGAATTCGTAGCCGAATGCGGCGCGCCATTGGTTGGCGTAGGGCGCGGCTTGGGTGAGAGTTTGGATGTTGAGGCGGCGGGCGTCTTCGCCGCGGATTACCATGGCGAACGTGTTGTTGAAACCTAGCGGCGGCAGGACTTGCAGATGGAAGCGGCGGTCGTATTCTTCGCGGACTTCTTCGCGCACCATTCTTGGGTTTGTGATTATGGGTTCTTTCAGGATCGCGGTCAGGGCTGTGCCGGTGTATTCGACGTACGCATCTATGCGGCCGGCTAGCAGGGCTTGCTGGCAGATGTAGGTGCCTACCAAGTAGAAGCGGCGGACTACGTGGAGATGGGTGTGGGATTCTAGTTGCTGGGCTAGGAGCTCGCCTAGGATGGCTTGCTCGGTGAAATTCTTGGAGCCTATGACTATTGTGCCGCGACGGGATTCGTTGCAGGAGATGGCGGCGAGCGTGGCGCAGATGAGGAGAGCTAAGCCGCGGATGAGTTGATTCGATCTGAATGCAGCCGTGCGCATTGGGGCGATCGCGCCCGTGGCTTGGAAAAGCGCCGGCTGGCAGCCCCTCGCCGAGACTCGGGACAAGCCGGCGTTACGGTTGATTCTCATCGCGTGAAGCGGAAGCGGCGCTCTAGCTGGCCTAGCAGGAAATCGGCGGCTAGGGCCAGGAGCGCGGCTGGGATTGCGCCGGCCAGGATTAATTGGTTGTTGACCATGGCCAGGCCGCGAAAGATGAATTCGCCGAGGCCTCCGGCGCCAACGGCTGCGGCTACTGTGGCGATGGCGATGGTCAGGACTGTGGCTACGCGAATTCCGGCCAGGATGTAGGAGAACGCGAGAGGCAGCTCTACTTTCGTCAGGATTTGCGCGTCGGTCATGCCCATGCCGCGGGCGGCTTCGCGGACGCTGGAGTCCACGCCTGCAATGCCTGTGGCGGTATTGCGGATGATGGGCAGCAGGGCGTAGAGGGCTAACGCGGTGATTGCGATTCTTTCGGCGCGATCGCCTAGCCAGGGTAACGGGAGAAGGAAACCCAGGAGCGCCAGGCTGGGGATGGTTTCGGCGATGTTGGCGGCACCGAGGATGGGTTTTTCGAGCCATTTTTTGCGGGTGACCAGGATTCCTGCGGGCACGCCGATGAGTACGGCGATCAGCATGGCGGTGGCGACGAGATTCAGGTGCTCGAGCGTGGCCCAGAGGATTTGCTCGCGGTTGTGGATGAAGAAGTCCCAAAGAGTCATTGGTGGCCTGCCTTTGGCGCGAGCGAGGGGGAGAAGAGGGATTCCTCGTCGCTGCGCTCCTCGGAATGACGACGCTTTTGACTTTTTCCGCAGTCTCTAAAATCGTGCCCTGACAAGGCGCCGGAGAATGATCTTTCAAAAGCCCCACGCGCAACTGCGGCGCATGGGGCACCCATCGGTGCGCTGCACGGCGCTTTCGATGCGGAGCTCCGCCCCGACAAATCGCAGCCTCTGGCGACGAACAAAACAGAACCCCCGCGGCTAAAGCCGATTGCACGCGCATGTGCCGTTCCGCCGGACTGAAGTCCGGCTCCCCCTGCTGAAGCAGAGGGCTCCCACCCTAGCAAAGCAACCGCAGCGGCTAAAGCCGTGCGGATTTTGAGTCGTTTACGGCACGGTTGAAACTGTGCCCTGACAAGGCGTCGGAGTTCGCAGACGAGATTTGAAGGCCCGTTTTGATTCCGAGCTATTTTTCCGCAAGCTGTAAAACCGTGCCCTGACAAAACGTCGGAGCACCCACACAGAGTCCGAAGCCCCGCCCTTCCGAACCGAAGGCACTTCTTTGCAGGCTGCACGGCGGCGTTGTTCATTAGCTGCGATAGGCGGCCATGTAGGCGGCTGCTAGCGGCTCCTTGGATTGCTGGAATTCTTCGGGCGTGTAGAGGCCCATTAGCTTGCCGGATTCGAGCAGGGCGATGCGCGATCCCAGTACGATCGCTTCGTGTACGTCGTGAGTTACGAAGACGATGGTTTTGCGCAGGCGCTTTTGGAGCGCGACGAATTCTCTTTGCAGGTCGGCGCGGGTTAGGGGATCTAGCGCGCCGAAGGGCTCGTCCATGAGGAGCAGCGGCGGATCGGCGGCCAGAGCGCGGGCTACGCCTACGCGCTGGCGTTGACCGCCGGAGAGTTCGTGCGGATAGCGGCGGGCGAATTTATCGGCGTCGAGGCCGGCCAGGTGCAATAGCTCGGCTACGCGCGCGCGAACTTTCTCGGCGGGCCATTTTTCGAGATGCGGGACGAGAGCTACGTTGCGCTCGACGGTGTAATGCGGAAACAGGCCGGCGTCCTGGATGACGTAGCCGATGCGGCGGCGCAATTCGACGGCGTTCCAGTCGAGCGTGGCGCGGCCTTCGACGATTACTTTGCCGGACGGTGGGCTCGAGCAGGCGATTGATCAGGCGCAGAGCGGTCGTTTTGCCCGAGCCGCTGCGGCCCAGAAGAACGAGCGTTTCGCCGGATTGAATTGTGAGGTTGAGTTTTTCGAGAATCGCCGGGCCGACAACGGGCGAAAACTCAACCTCGCGAAATTCGATGGCGACGCCGTTGGGAGTGGCTGCGGGCATGGCGGCGAGGCTAACAACCCGTTACGAACTGTGTCAAATTTCTGTTATGTGCCTTGACCCTCCGCGCGTTTCGCCTTATATCTGGCTGCAGTAAATGGCGAACGCCAAGCTCATCACTCCTCGCGATGCAGCTCAGATTCTCGGTGTCAGCTACCCCACGCTCAAGCAGTGGATTTACAAAGGCAAGCTGAAGACGGTCAAGACCGCCGGCGGGCATCACCGCATTCCTGAAAGTGAGCTGGACCGTTATCTGAGCCGCATTACGGAGAAGGCGCCTGTTGCGGAGCGGCGCACGGGATTCCGGCGCATCAGCGGCCGCAACCAGCTGGTCGGCCGCGTGGTGGAAATCAAGATGGAAGGATTGATCGCCCAGGTGCGCATTTCGATCGGCGGGCAACATATTACTTCCATCGTTACTTCGGACGCGGTGCGCGAGATGCGGCTCAAGAAGGGCGAAACGATTGCAGCTTTGATTAAATCCACTGAGGTGATGCTGATTCGGGTTTAGGCCGCGACCCCTGCCCCGCGCGCCGTGCGCTACAGCGACAGCCAAAGCAACCGTGCTCATCGATACTTACTTGCCCAAATATGACGCGCGGACTTATCACGAGTCGCGCGTGGCCGCCGATCCCTTGACGGCGTTCGCGGTGCTGCGCGCGGTGAACCTGGAGCAATCGGCGATTGTGCGCATGCTGTTTGCGGTGCGGACGCTTCCGGCGCGGCTGCTGGCGCCCGATCGCGTGGAGGCCAGGCCCAAGGAGACGCGCTCGTTCTTGGAATCGATGCTGCAAATGGGTTGGGTGATTTTGGAGGAGGCCCCGGGGCAGGAGCTTGTTGCCGGGACGGTGACGCAGCCGTGGGTTGCTTCAGTGCGGTTTCGGGGGATTACGCCGGCGGAGTTTGTGGCGTTTGAGGAGCCTGCATTCACGAAGATTGTATGGAATATCGCAGCGCGGGAATCGGACGGTGGGGCAATCATCAGCACGGAGACGCGCGTGCTGGCGACGAGTCCGGGTGCGCGACGCAAGTTTCGCAATTACTGGCGCGTCGCCGGGCCAGGGTCGAAGTTGATTCGGCGCATTGCGTTGGCGAAGGTGCGGCGCGAGTTGCGGCGAATGCGAAAAAGCGCGCGGGCCGGCACAGTTTGACGTGGCATCGGCAATTTCCTTTTGATGAATGATGGGCTAGACGCAGGGTCGAACATCCGTCGGCGTCTTGAGGTGTGAGATGCCGCAAAACAAGACCTCCCCGCGGCTAAAGCCGTATTTATGTGCTCACGCTCTGTTCTCCGCTGGACTGAAGTCCAGCTTCCCCCTGCTGAAGCAGGGGGCTCCCACCTGCGGGAAAAACAAAACCTCAGCGGCTGAAGCCGTTTTGATTTTGCATCGCTTACGGCACGGTTGAAACCGTGCGCTGACAAAGCGTCATACAAACCCAATTCCACGGCGGGAGGGTGCTGAAGCCCCTCCCCTACGGTTTCGAGCGGATTTATTAGATGCACTGACCTCATTTCTTGCCGGGGCCGTGATAGTGTTTGCCAGCCATGAGTAGCCATTCCATTGATGGAAATGCGGCGGCGCCAGCCGCGCCAGTGAAGCAGCACAGCTGGTTGTGGAACAAAGATCTCGCGGCTATCCCTCCGGAACGGCGCACCTGGGGCACATATAACTACGCGGCGTTGTGGGTGGCGATGAGCGTCAACATTCCGACTTACATGCTGGCGAGCGGGATGATCGCCGGTGGGATGAATTGGAAGCAGGCGATTTTTACGGTTTTTCTTGGGAATGTGATCGTGCTGATTCCCATGCTGCTGAATGCGCATGCGGGGGCGCGCTACGGGATTCCGTTTCCGGTATTTGCGCGGTCTTCGTTTGGGGTGCTGGGCGCGAATGTGCCGGCGGTGTTGCGGGCGCTAGTGGCTTGTGGATGGTTCGGGATTCAGACCTGGATCGGCGGCGAGGCGATTAATACTTTGCTCGCGGCTCTCATGCCTTCGTGGAATCATCCGTGGCTTTGCTTTTTTCTTTTCTGGCTGCTGAATCTGGCGGTGATTTTGCGCGGCATTGACACGATTCGTTCCTTGCAAGGGATTGCGGCGCCGGTTTTATTGGTACTCGGGCTGGCGATGCTGGGCTGGGCTTATGAAAAGGCCGGCGGATTCGGGCCGATGCTTTCCACACCATCGAAATTCCGGACGTTCGGGGAATTTTTTGCGTTCTTTGTGCCTTCGCTGACAGGCGTTGTCGCGTTTTGGGCTACGGTGGCGTTGAATATTCCGGATTTCACGCGCTATGCCAAAGGGCAGCGCGAGCAGGTACTTGGGCAGGCGCTGGGTTTGCCTACCACGATGACGCTGTACTCCTTCATCGGCGTCGCGGTTACTTCGGCGACCGTAGTTGTGTTTGGTGCGGCGGTTTGGGATCCCGTCGTGGTGCTGAGCCGACTGGGAAATCCGATTGCCGTGGTCGTCGCCATGATCGCGCTGCTGATCGCTACTTTGAATGTGAATGTCGCTGCCAATGTGGTTTCGCCGGCGAATGATTTTTCGAATCTTTATCCGCGGCGGATCAGTTTCAAGATGGGCGGGATTATTACCTGCGTGCTGGGACTGGCGATGCAGCCGTGGAAATTGATGTCGAGTTACGGGAATTACATTGTGGGCTGGCTGGTTGGGTATTCGAGCTTTCTGGGGCCGATTGCCGGCGTGATGATTGCGGATTATTACGTGGTACGGAAGAAGATTATTCTTACGGAGGATTTGTACGACCGGCATACCTTCTACGAATTTTCCGGAGGATTTAATTGGAGGGCGATTGGGGCGCTGGCGGCGGGGATTGTTGTGGCGCTGGCGGGATTGGAAGTGCCGGCGCTTAGCGGGCTTTATCATTATGCTTGGTTTGTGGGGTTTGGGGTTTCGTTTGTTTTGTATTTGATTTTGATGCGGGGTTCGGCAGCGCGTCGCGCGTAGAATCGGTGGCCGTCTCAGTTTGACGGATGCCGGCAATTGTAAACGCATCGGTTTCGCCGCAGTTGGCGGGCGGAGCAAGCCCCGCCCCTACGGCCGTCTGGCAGCCGCGGGATTACCTGCCTCACTTGTCCTTGGATTTTAGGAATTTTTGGATTTGGCGGAGGACCTGCAGGAGCATTGCCGGCGTTAGTTTGCCGGTGAAGGTGTTTTGCTGGCTGGGGTGGTAGGAGAGGAACAGCGCCGGCAAGTTTCCGGGGAATTTGTAGAATGCGCCGTGGCGGAACGGGAATGCGGCGAGCGTTGCAATTGCGCCGCGGCTTTTGAGCAGGTCCAGATAGGCTTTCATGGCGATGCTGCCCAAGGCCAGGACCGCGCGAGGGTTCAGGAAGGTCAGCTCCGATTCGAAATATGGGAGGCAATTCTGCAGTTCGGAGGGAAGCGGCTTATTCGCCGGCGGGGCGCAGCGCAGCGCTGCTCCGATATAGGCGCCGTGCAGGCGAAGCCCATCGCCGCGCTGCAGCGATTGCGGCTGGTTGGAAAATCCCGCGCGATAGAGCGCGCTGTACAGGAAATCGCCGGAGCGATCGCCGGTGAAAACGCGCCCGGTGCGATTGCCGCCGTGGGCTGCGGGTGCGAGGCCGAGAATATAGAGCGAGGAGCGCGGATCGCCGAAACCGGGCACGGGCTTTCCCCAATAGTCCCACTCGCCATAGGCGCGGCGCTTTTCGCGCGCGACTTGCTCGCGATAGGCGACGAGGCGCGGACACTTCCGGCAGCCGACAATCTCCGCATTCAACACTTCCAGCGTTTGCCTGGCCATCACAGCGTCCTGCGTTCGCTTCCCTCTGCTGATGCAGTCCGATACTCTAATACATCCTGGAACCGCGAGGCGCTCACGGGAATCTATTATGGATGAGGTCTAGTCCCAGGACCTGACGATGCCTAATCCCAGCGACAAAATTCTGATTCTGGACACGATGGAAGACTCGCAGCAGAGCGTAGTCGAATTGCTGCGCTCGGCGGGCTACGACGCCGAGGCTCTGCCGCCCAACGCGGAGGGTCTTGCCACCGCGCGACAATCGAATCCTGGGTTGCTGATTCTGGATCAATGCCTGCCCGGAACGCCATGCCGTGAAATTTTGGCGGAATGGAAAGGGGCGGCAACGACAAAAGACTCGCGCGTGATTTTGCTAGTCCCCGGCGGAGCAGCGGAGCGCGGGCTGGCTTTGGATTTGGGCGCGGACGACGCTGTCTCGCGACCCTTCCAGGCACCGGAATTGCTGGCGCGAGTGCGCGCACAACTGCGCGCCAAGGCCGCCGCAGATGAATTGCGCCAGAAAGTTGCGATTGCAGTGGAAGGCCAGCAAATCGCGCATACCGCTTTTGAAGCGCTGGCGGTCACCGAGAAGATGACCAAGGACGCGTCCTCGCTGGATCGCCAGCTGAAGGTCGGCGTCACGGTGTTCGTGATCGTCGCGGCGGTGATGGCTGGAACTTTCTTCCTTTTCTCGCGCAGCGCGCAGAAAGTGCAAAAACACGCGAATTCGATCATTGCGAAGCTGGAGTCCGGGCTGGTTACGCAGCAAAGCCTGGTGGCCGAGGCGCGCAAGTTGCGTGGACAATCCAGTGCCGGCGGGGCTTCCGGCGCTACGACGGCCGCGCCACAACGCGATCAATTGCAGCAAAAGGCCGATCAGCTGAAGGCGCAAATGGCCAATGCCGACGCGCAGCAACTGAAAGATTTGCAGCAGCAGCTGGCGGAAACCAATTCGCGGTTGAAGAAAATAGAAGCGGAAGGAACTTCCGCTGAGAAGATTATCGGCGCGAATGTTGCCAGCGTTTGCCTGCTGCATATCGCGGTGGGCTTCCGCGAAAAGGAAAGTGGCAAGCGATTGCATTTCGCGGGCCTCAATCCCCAGGGCGAACCGATTCATGATAGCGACGGCCAGCCGATTCTGGCGTTGGAAGGGCCGGGGCCGGAAGTGCGTCTCGATGTATTCGGCACCGGATTTCTTGCTGGAAGCGACGGGCGAGTGATTACGAATCGCCACGTGGCGCAGCCGTGGTGGAAAGACGAGCAGATGGGCGCGCTGGTGAAAGAAGGCTATCAGCCGGAAATCGCCACGATCCGGACTTATTTCCCAGGATCGCCGCACGCGTATCACGCGGAGATCGAGAAAATTTCGGACGACGCGGATTTGGCTTCGATGCGCGTCAATCTGGAGGGCCTGAGCCTCCGTCCGCTGGCCTTCGACGACAAAGCCGCGGACGCGAAATCCGGAGAATCGATCATTTCGATGGGCTACGCGACCGGGCTGGCGGCAATCCTGGCGCGCACCGATGAGGATACGGCGCAAGAGATCGCCAAGAAGAGCGATGGCGACGTCGCGGCGATTCTCGATGAGCTGGCGCGGCGCAATCTGATTCGTCCGCTGATCACGCAGGGGCACGTGGGCGATGTGCTGGCGGATAAAATTGTCTTCGATGCGCAGACTACGCTGGGAGGATCGGGCGGCCCGTTGCTGAATTCCGAAGGCAAAGTAATCGGAATTACTTTTGCGGTTCTTTCGGGATTCGGCGGGTCGAATTTCGGGATTCCGGCGCGCTTTACGGCGCCGTTGCTGCGCCCCTGAAGGCGACAGATACGTAAGAACTTACGCGCGCGGGAGAGCATCGGAATTCCCAGCGCTAAAGCGCATTGCGAAATACGACGCGTTTTCGGAGCGCTAAAGGCGCTCCTCCCCCTCATAAATGAGGGGGCTGCTACCTCGATGCCGCGGCTCCGCCGCGAAAAACGCGGAGCTTCCTCTATCAAACTCCAAGCGAGATCAAATTAGGACGCTACCCCAAATTGACATCGCTGGCGCGCGCTACTAGCATAGTCGCAGCGTTTTCACCTGCCTGAGCCGGGAAGACCCGGATTGCTTATGAGCGAAGCCAACAATTCGGGAAATATACTTTTGCGAATTCGCGATGCGCGGCGCGAGGCCGTCGAACACCGCAAGCGAGTGCTGCCGCTGGTGGCTTTGAAGATTGCGGCGGAGAAAAAAGCGCCCGTGGTGCGGGATTTTGCGGCGGCGTTGACCGCCAATCGCATCAACGTGATTGCGGAGCTGAAGAAAGCTTCGCCATCGCGCGGTCTGATCCGCCGGGATTTTCGGCCAGCGCAACTGGCTGGGGAGCTGGCTGCGGCCGGAGCGGCGGCGCTCTCGGTGTTGACCGAGGAGGAATTTTTTTGCGGATCGCTGGTGGACTTGAAAGAGGCGCGCGGCGCTGTCTCGATTCCCGTGCTGCGGAAGGATTTTATTTTCGATCCGTGGCAGGTGTGGGAAGCGCGCGCGGCGGGCGCCGATTCTTTTCTTTTGATCGTAGCGATCCTGGAGCGTGAACAGCTCAGGGAGCTTTTGGAGTTGGGCCGGAGCCTGAAGATGGAGCCGCTGGTGGAAGCGCACTCGCGGGAGGAGCTTGCAGTGGCGCTGGAGTGCGGCGCGAAAATCATCGGCGTGAACAACCGCGATTTGACGAATTTTGAAGTGCGGCTGGAAACTTCGGTCGCGTTGGCCGAAGAAATTCCCGAATGCTGCGTGGCGGTCGCGGAGTCTGGAATTGGCACGAGCGAAGATCTCGACATGCTCGCGCGCGCAGGATACGACGCGTTTCTGATCGGCGAGCATCTGATGAGGCAAGATTCGCCGGGCGCGGAATTGCGTTTTCTCCTGAGCGGGGTGATGGCCAAGCCGGCGGAATCGTGAGCGGCGACGATGGTGCGGGTGAAAATTTGCGGGATTACGAATCTGGCGGATGCGCGCGGTGCAGTCCAGGCGGGCGCTGACGCGCTGGGCTTCAATTTTTATCGCAAGAGCCCACGCTACATCGCGCCGGAGAAAGCGCGAGCGATTGCCAAGCGGCTGCCGCGGCGCGTGCTACTGATCGGAGTCTTCGTGAATGCCACGCGGCGGGACATTTTGAAAGTGGCGCGGATGGTGGATTTGAGCGCAGTGCAGTTGCATGGCGAGGAATCTGCAGCGGAAGTGGCGCGGCTCAGCGAGCAGTATCCGGTGATCAAAGCGTTTCGCGTGTCGCAGGGCTTCAGCGCGCGGCGGTTGGCGCAATATGGCGGAGCGAGCGCGTTCCTGCTCGATGGCTTCGAGCGTAAACGCCGCGGCGGCACCGGCAGAACATTTGATTGGAAAGTCGCGCGCGCCGCAAAGAAATTTGGATCGATCATCGTGGCCGGCGGCTTGACTCCCGAGAATGTGGGCAGCGCGATTCGCGCGGCACAGCCGTTTGGCGTTGATGTCTGCAGCGGCGTGGAAGCGCAGCCGGGAAAGAAAGATCTGGAACGCCTGGCGGCGCTGATGCGCGCCGTGGCGATGGCTCGAAACGGCCGGAGAAATGCATGAGCGCGATTCCTGCAGTGATGCCTGACCGGCGCGGGCGTTTCGGCCCGTTCGGAGGGCGCTACGTTCCTGAAACGTTGATGGCGCCGCTCGAGGAACTGGAGCACGCGTTCAATGCCGCGCGCATGGAGCCATCCTTCGGGCAGGAACTCGATTCCTTGCTACACGACTTCGCCGGACGGCCCACTCCGCTGCAGTTGGCCCGCCAGCTGACCGAGCATCTCGGCGGCGCGCGAATTTATTTGAAGCGCGAGGATCTGCTGCACACCGGCGCGCACAAAATCAACAACTGCCTGGGGCAAGGGCTGCTCGCCGTGCGGATGAAGAAGCCGCGCGTGGTGGCGGAGACGGGGGCGGGGCAGCACGGCGTGGCGACGGCGGCAGTGGCGGCGCGGCTGGGGCTGGATTGCACGGTGTACATGGGCACCGAGGACATGGAGCGGCAGCGGTTGAATGTCTCGCGGATGCAGCTGCTTGGTGCAGAAGTCATCGGCGTGGATTCGGGAAGCCGGACGTTGAAAGATGCTATCAATGAGGCCATGCGCGACTGGGTGACCAACGTGCGCAATACGCATTACCTGTTGGGCTCCGTCCTGGGCGCGCATCCATATCCCATGATCGTGCGCGAATTTCACAAAGTGATTGGCGAAGAAGCACACGATCAAATTCTGCGCGCGGAGAGAAATTTGCCGGATTATTTGTTCGCCTGCGTGGGCGGCGGATCGAATGCGATTGGATTGTTTCATGCGTTTCTGGGGGATCGCGCCGTGAAGATGATCGGCGTTGAAGCCGGCGGCCGGGGCAAAGGGCTTGGCGAACACGCGGCGCGGCTCGCGGCGGCTGCGGGATTTTCGGGCGCGCGACCTGGGGTTCTGCAAGGCACTTACACTTACGTTTTGCAAAATGCGGACGGGCAGATTTCCACCACACATTCGGTTTCAGCCGGGCTGGATTATCCGGCGATCGGGCCCGAGCATGCGTGGCTGGCGCAAGAAGGGCGAGCGGAATATACGGCCGTAAGCGATGAAGAAGCGATCGAGGCCGCGAAGCTGCTGGCGCGCATCGAAGGAATTATTCCGGCGCTGGAATCGGCGCACGCCATCGCGGAATTGATTCGCCGTGCGCCGAAAATGCGCCGCGATGAATTGGTGATCCTGAATCTTTCCGGGCGCGGCGACAAGGATATGGAGACGCTGGCGCGCTATGTGTAAGGTTGCGACATCGCTCGAGCCAGGGCCCAGTGCAGGCCGCATCGCGCGACGATTTGCTGAATTGGCGGGGCGAGGCGAGCTTGGGCTGGTCGCATATTTGACGGCGGGCGATCCTTCGCTGGAGGCGAGCGAGAAAATCGTTCTTGCTGCCGCCGAGGCGGGCGCGGATGTAATTGAACTGGGAGTGCCGTTCAGCGATCCGGTGGCCGACGGGCCGATGATTCAACGGGCCAGCGAGCGGGCGCTGAAAAGCGGGACGACGCTGGCTGGAATTTTGGATCTGGTTGGACGTTTGCGGCAGAAGACGGAAGTGCCGCTGGTTCTTTTTAGCTATTACAATCCGATCCTGCAAATGGGGCTTGAGCGGTTTGCTGATGCCGCCGCGCGGGCGGGCGTTGACGGAGTGCTGGCGACTGATCTCACGCCGGAAGAGGCGAGCGAGTATCGATCGATCCTCCGTTCGCGTGGGTTGGATACGATTTTTTTGGCGGCGCCGACATCCACGGATTCGCGTCTGGCGCGCATTTCTGCCGCGACGTCCGGCTTTCTGTATTTGATTTCGCGAACTGGCGTTACGGGCACGCGCGATGCCTTGCCCGAGGACTTGCCCGTGCTGGTGCGCCGGGCGCGCAAGGCGACGCGCTTGCCGATTGCCGTGGGTTTCGGCATCTCGCTACCCACACACGTTTCGGTGCTTGGAGGCATCGCCGACGCAGCCGTGGTGGGCTCAGCGATCGTCGCCGAAATCGAAAAGGCCGCGGCGCCCGAGGCAGCGGCTGAGAATGTGGCGAAGTTGATTCGAACTTTAAAGCAGGCTGGCACATCCGGAGTCAGCCATCGCGGAATCCCGGCCGGGAGTGAAAACCGATCATGAGCATCGAGGATTGGCGCCGCCATATAGATGAAATTGATTTGAAGCTGGTAACGCTGTTGAACGAACGCGCGCGCTGCGCTTTGCAGATTGGCCGGGAGAAACATTTGCACGGTTTGCCCGTCTATCAACCGGAGCGGGAGAAAGAAATTCTCGCGAACGTGGAGCGTGCCAATCCGGGGCCGTTGGCGGATACGGCAGTGCGGCGGTTGTTTGAAAGGATTATTGACGAGGCGCGGTCCTTGGAGAGGGCGGCACAGCATGAGGATGCGGCTGCGGTGCCGGGGAAGGATCGTTCGCCGAGTCGATCTTGAATATTGCGGATTTGTCGCGCTGCAGTGAATTTCCGCGCTTGATTTGTGAATCTAGTTTGCATTTGTGGTCGTCAGATGCCGGCAGAGACGCCCTTCGGTTCTCAGAACAAGCCGGCGGTACTTGGAGACATCGATGGTTGTTGTAATGCAGCCCGAAGCTAGCGACGAGCAGATCCAGCATGTGATCGACCGGCTGGTCGCTACCGGATTCGACGTGCATCGCTCGACGGGCGAAACGCATACGGTGTTGGGGGCTGTGGGCGTGCATCCGGATTTTGATACGCGCGATATTGAATTGCTCGATGGCGTTCGTGAAGTGGTGCGCATCACGCAGCCGTACAAGCTGGCGAGCCGTGCGTTCCGGCCGGATGGCACGATCGTGGACGTCGGCAAAGGCGTGCGCATCGGCGGGACGGAGGTTATCGTCGCTGCGGGACCTTGCGCAGTGGAATCGAAGGCGCAGATTGATGCAGTTGCCGAGCGCGTCGCGAAAATGGGAGCAAAGATCCTGCGTGGCGGAGCGTTCAAGCCGCGGTCCTCACCGTATTCGTTTCAAGGTCTCGGCGAAACCGGATTGAAGATGATGCGCGAGGCGGCCGATCGCAATGGACTGCTGGTCGTCAGCGAAGTGATGGACCCGTCGCAAGTCGAGCTGATGCTGGGGTACGTGGATGTGCTGCAAGTTGGGGCGCGCAACATGCAGAATTATCACTTGCTACGGGCGCTCGGCGAGGTGCGCAAGCCGGTGCTGCTGAAACGCGGCATGTCGGCAATGATCGAAGAGCTGCTTTTGAGCGCCGAGTACATTATGTCCGGCGGAAACTACAATGTGATTTTGTGCGAGCGCGGCATTCGGACGTTCGAGACGTACACGCGCAATACACTCGATATTGCCGCGATTCCGGTCATCAAGAAACTTTCTCATCTCCCCATTTTCGCCGATCCTTCGCACGGCACCGGGCGGCGCGATAAAGTGGCGCCGATGGCGCGCGCCGCTGTGGCCGCGGGCGCCGATGGATTGTTGATCGAAGTCCATCCTGACCCCGAGCACGCGCTTTCGGACGGCGCACAATCGCTCTTCCCCGACCAATTCGAAACTTTGATGCGCGAACTGCAAATCATTGCGCCAGCGGTCGGGCGCCGCATGGCGTGATGCATGGCTGAGGCGACGCCGTTCCAGCGTGCCGCAATACTGGGAACGGGCTTGATCGGCGGCTCGTTTGGACTAGCGCTGCGGCGAATTTATCCGCACATCCCAATCATTGGCTGGGACAAGCCTGCGGTGCTCGATCGTGCGCTCGAACTTGGCGCGATTACGGAATCCAGTGCAAGCCTCGAAGCGGCGGTTAGCGACGCCGATCTGATTTACATCGCCTTGCCAATTTCAGTGACTCTGGAATCCCTTCCACTGATCGCCGCGACGGCCAGGACCGGGGCATTGGTCACGGATGCGTGCAGCACGAAGTCTGTGATTTGCGCATTGGCTGCGAAGGTCTTTAAAACCGGAGCGCGATTTTTGGGTGGGCATCCAGTCGCGGGAAAAGAGATTTCCGGGATCAATCGCGCGACGCCGGATCTATTTCGCGGGGCGCGCTACGCGTTGATTGCTGCGCCGGGAGATGACGACCTGCGCGTGACTGAATTTGCTGTGCTCGTCCAAAGGCTCGGGGCCGAGCCGTTGTTTTGCGATGCGGAGACGCATGATTGGGCGGCCGGAGTTGTGTCTCACTTGCCGCAGCTTGTGGCTGTGGCGCTGGCGCGAGTTGTTCTGGATGAGACGGATGAAACGGGCTTGCCCGCATCGCTGGCCGGAAATGGTTTGCGCGATACGGTGCGCCTGGCCGGCAGCCCTTACGCCGTTTGGCGCGACATCTGCCTGACGAACTCCGACAATATCGAGCGGGCGCTCGATCGCGTGTCTCAGGCTATTGATTATCTGCGCGCGAATCTGCGATCTCGCGAATTGGAAGACGAATTTTCCTCCGCCAACGATCTTTATAAAATCCTTCGCTCCGGCGGGGAATAGATGCATTAGACTCGATTGCTTTTGCCGGGGCAGAGATGCGGCGCGAGCCTGCGCAACACTTGGCCTTGTAAATTGATCACGCTCCGCGCTTGAGTTGCGATCGTGAACTAAGATTTTGGTCGTCGGATGCCGGCCCCTCGCGGCTCGGGGTAAACAGAGACGCCCTTCAAGACTCAGGGTGAACCGGCGGTACTGGAGCTTGCATGGATAAACGGGTGGCCAATGCTGACGTCGCGGTCGAACGAATTCGCGATGGCGCTACGATTTTGATGGGCGGATTCGGGCTTTGCGGCATTCCGGAAAATCTGATTGACGCCATTCGACGCAAAGGCACTAAGGACCTTACAGTTGTTTCCAATAATGCCGGCGTGGATGATTTTGGCATTGGCCTGCTTCTGCAGACGAAGCAGGTCAAGAAAATGGTGGCCAGCTACGTTGGCGAGAACAAAACATTTGAGCAACTGGCGCTGAAAAAAGAGATCGAAGTCGAATTGAATCCGCAGGGGACGCTGGCTGAACGCATTCGCGCCGGCGGAGCGGGAATCCCCGCATTCTACACGCCCACGGGTTATGGCACGCCCGCCGCTGAAGGAAAGGAAGTTCGTGACTTCAACGGCCGGCCGCACGTTTTGATTCCCGCGTTGCGCGGCGATGTGGCTTTCGTCAAAGCCTGGAAGGGCGATCGCTGGGGCAATCTCGTTTATCGAAAAACGGCGCGGAATTACAACGCCGTGATGGCCACGGCTGCGGATTACGTGATCGCGGAAGTGGAAGAAATCGTCGAACTGGGCCAGCTGAATCCCGATTGCATTCATACGCCGGGAATTTTTGTGGACGCGATTTTTCGGGGAACCGGCTACAAGAAGCGCATCGAACGACGAACGGTGCGTAAGCGCAACGCGTGAGCGACGGAGCGATAAGAAGGAGGCATTAATGGCGGCGGAGATCGATAAACGCGAAATCATCGCAAGGCGCGTGGCCAAAGAGCTGCGCGACGGCTACTACGTCAATTTGGGCATCGGCCTTCCCACGCTGATTCCGAATTTTTTGCCGCCTGGCATTGAAGTCGTGCTGCAGTCCGAAAACGGCATGCTCGGAATTGGACGCTTATCCGTACGAAGGCGAAGAAGACGCCGACCTCATCAACGCCGGCAAAGAAACGATCACGGAAATTCCCGGCTGCTCCTATTTTTCCAGCGCCGAATCGTTCGGCATGATTCGCGGCGGGCGCGTAAACGTAACGGTTCTCGGCGCGCTGCAAGTGGATGAATCCGGAAATCTGGCCAATTGGGCCATCCCGGGAAAAATGCTGAAAGGCATGGGCGGCGCGATGGACTTGGTGGCCGGCGCGAAACGCGTGATCATCGCCATGGAGCACACCACGAAAGACGGCGAAGCGAAGATTGTGAAAAAGTGCAGCCTGCCGCTAACCGGCGTCGGCGTTGTGGATCTGATCGTCACCGAACTGGGCGTAATTGATGTAACCCCAGAAGGACTGGTGCTGCGCGAAGTCGCGCCCGGCGTCACGCCCGAAGCCGTGCAGAAGGCCACCGAGCCGGAGCTGCGCATCGCCGCTGACCTGCGCTCGATGGCCTCCTGAGGCGCCGCTCGCTGTTCACTTCGTCGCGACATTACAAACCGTGCAGCGTGCATTGCCGCCGCCGCTGCGTTAACATCCCCTCAGCAGCACCTCTCAAGGGAGATCCATGCAGCCGAATTCGATCGTGGTGATCAGCCTGCACAGTCCCAAGGAGAAATTCTGGGGCCAGGTGGTGGACATCACCACCGCCGGCGTGACGCTGCGCGGCGTGGACCTCAGCAGTTTCGACGATTTCATTCGCGAAGTGGTGCACCCGGAAGGCGAGCGCATGGGGCTGCCCACGGTGTTTTTCCCGCTGCTGCGCGTCGAGCGCATCGCGCTTGACGAATCGCGCGGCTCGATTCCCTCCATGGCCGACATGTTCCACCGCAAAGTGGGACTCAGCGTTTCGGAATTTCTCGATCAATTCGCCTGACATGCGCGCGGAAGACCTGACACGACCTGTAAAAAACAGCCGCATTCTGACGGTTCCCAATCAGCTCACTTTTTTGCGCCTCGGCTTTCTTCCCTTCTTCGTGATTGCCCTGCATTCGGATCACTACGATTGGGCGCTCGGAATTCTGATCGCGGCCGGAATCAGCGACGGGTTGGACGGCTTGCTGGCGCGCGGGCTCAATCAGAAAACGCCGCTGGGCGCCTATCTCGATCCCGTCGCCGACAAGCTGCTGATGTTTTCTTCCTACTTCGTGCTCGCGCTGAAAGGCAAAATTGCGTGGTGGATCACCATTCTGGTGCTGGGCCGCGACGTCATTCTCCTCACCGCCAGCGCCGCGATTCTGGTCACCGTCGGTTATCGCCCGTTCCCGCCCAGCATTTGGGGAAAGATCACCACCACGCTCGAAATCCTTCTGGTGTTAATCGTGATCCTGCTGGAAGTGTTCCCGCACGGCTGGCTGCTGGATCTGCGCCGCGTTTCCAGTTATCTGGTGGCGTTCTTCGTGGTCTTCTCGGGATTGCACTACTCGATTGTGGTGGCGCGGCGGCTGCACGCCGGCGTTTGAATCAGCCGGGGTAGCGGAAGTAAGTAATCGCCATCAGCACGAAGCTGATCGCAACGGCTAACCCTGCCCCCCAACCGAGTGCATTCGCAACACGGCGATCGTGGGGATCGATCGGCTCACGCGACGGCAGGATTCTTCCAAGGATGTAGCCCGAAATCGCGCCACCGATGTGCGCGAAGTTGTCGATCGTGCCCCAGCCGAGCAAACCCAAAATCCCGATGTAAATCAACCAGCGGATCAGCGAGCCGCGCAGCATCTGCAGCGAAGCGTTCTGGCGACCCTGGGTGAGCGCCAGCAACACGCCGATCAGCCCCAGAAGGGCGCCTGAGCCGCCAATACTTAACCCGACGCCGACGAAGCTGCTGAGTAGGTAGCCGGCTATTCCAGTCACAACATAGATGAACAAATAGCGCGCTGAACCATAGACTTCCTCGACGAGCGGGCCGACGTCCATCAGCACCCACATGTTAAATCCAATATGTAACAGGCTGCCGTGGAGGAATATTGGCATCACGAATCGCCAGGGCTGAAAAACGTTGATAAAAAGCGGCCGCGAAGCGCCAAACCTATTCAAGACGTGGCCGTCAATGGCGCCGAGTTGGAAAAGCGCTCCGAAGCCGCCGCCTGATGGCGCCTGAAAGCCGTGGATGCGAACGGTGAGCATCAGTGTGACCGCGTAGAGAAGGCAGCTCAGCGTGAGAATCGCGTAGGTGACCGGCGAAGTCGTCGGCATCAGTCGGCCCAGCGATTTGCTCGCGGCGGCCAGCGAAAAGGTCATGCTGGCGCCGCATTGATGGCAGCGCGTGGCGCTCGCGCCAACGAGCGTGCCGCACGAAGGACACAGCCGCGGGCGTCCCGGCGCCTTCTGTCCTCCAAACATCCAGGCTAATTTTTCGCGGAGACGATCGAGTTTCCAGCGCCACCGCAGCGGAAGGGGCAAATGGGTTCCTTGCTAGAAATTTTACGCGTCCCTATAATACCGGAAAATGAGAAAGAATAATTGAGACGGGACGCCGCGTGGAAAGCGTGAAGCGCGAATTGGCTGGAGATGTTCGAGGCGGGCGTCTTTCTCGGAATTGGCGGCGCAGTTCCTCTCGCGTTCTTTCGACTTCAATTCTGGCTTCGGTGCTGCTGCTTTCCGCCTGCTCGCATCACGCCTATTCGCCTCCGCCACCGGCAACGCCGCCCGTCGCCGCGCAGCCGCGCGCCGCGAGGCCGGCGCCGGCGCCGCATGGCCCGCCTGCTGTTCCGGGCGAATACGTCGAAGAAGGAATCGCTTCCTGGTACGGCGATCCATTCAACGGGCACCGCACCTCGAATGGCGAAATCTACGATATGTACCAGTTCACGGCGGCGCATCGCACGTTGCCATTCGGGGCCGTGCTGCGCGTTACCAATCTCAACAACGGCAAGCAGACCGAGGTGCGCGTCAACGATCGCGGGCCGTTCGTCGGCAATCGCATCATTGATTTATCGCTCTCGGCGGCGCGCGCGATTGACATGATCGGGCCGGGAACCGCGCAGGTGCGGCTGGAGATGCTAGGCGGGCCGAATCCTGCTGTTGGCGCGTTTGGCGTGCAGGTGGGCGCGTTCTTGGTGAAAGAGAATGCGGATCTACTCCGCGAGCGCTTGGCGGCGCAATTTTCGCCGGTGATTGTGGTTCCCTACGATTCGCCGAATGGCGCGTATTTCCGCGTGCGCGTTGGCCGCGTTCCTACCGAAGAGCAGGCCGGCGATTTGGCCAACCAGTTGCGCGCCGCGGGGCAAAGCTACACGTTCGTCGTGCGCCTCGACAACTGACACGCCTTATTTGTGCTTCATTTCGTAAACGCCGTCCCAGTCCGACGGCGGCTGCTCTGCGAGAAATTCCTTGCAGCGCGCCATGGCGACCTGCGCCGGGCCGTCGTTCGGCCATCGCTTGAGAAACGCGGCGAAGCAGCGCGAAGCCTCGCGCCAGTTTCGATCGGTGTAAGCAATGCGAGCCTTCCGATATTCAGCCGCCATCTCGATTTGCCCGTCAGCGCTCGCTTCGTCGCCTAACAGCTCATAAACTCGCACGGGCTGCAGCTTTCCTTTTACGCGAATCAGATCCAGCTCGCGCGTCACGAATTTCGCATCCTTCACCAGCGCGAGCGTGAATTCCGAGAGCAGAATCCGCGTTCCGAATTCCTTGTTCAGCCCCTCCAGGCGCGACGCCAGATTCACCGAATCGCCCATTGCCGTATAACCGTAGCGCAGCTGCGATCCCATATTTCCGACTGACGCGATTCCGGAATTGATGCCGATGCCGATCTCGAGAACGGGGCGGCCCGCCGCTTTCCAGCTGGCCTGCAGCTCGCGCAGCTTCGCCAGCATGTCGAGGGCGGTGCGGCAAGCGCGCTGGGCGTGGTGTGCTTCATCGAAAGGCGCGCCCCAAAACGCCATCACCGCGTCGCCGATGTACTTGTCCAGCGTGCCGCGATTCTTGAAGATGATGCGCGTCATCTCCGTGAGATAGGAATTGAGCAGCGTAGCGAGCTCCTGCGCGTCGAGCTCTTCGGAAATGGATGTGAAGCCGCGGATGTCGCTGAATAGCACGCTGATTTCGGTCTTGCGCGGCTGCACGATTCCCGGATTCACCAGCAGGCGGCGAATCACTTCCGGGCTGACATATTGCTGGAAGGCGCCGCGCACGCGCCGCTTTTCCTGTTCCTCGATGAGCACGCGGTAGAGCGCCACCAGGCTAACGTTGGGCGCGAGCGTGAAAGCTGCGGGGATGATGATGTTCAGCCACTGATCGTGAAGGAACGCAGAATAGACGAACCACGCGAAGGGAACGAGCAGCAGAAACCCGAAGATCAGCCAGCGCGGACGAACAATGGCCAGCCAGATGCCCAAGGGGATGCCGAACAGGAAAATAACAATCAGGTCGGTCATCACCTGGCGCGGCCCGCGCAGCAGGAAATGCCGGTTCAGAATGTCATCGATCACGTTGGCGTGAATTTCGACGCCAGGAAAATCGACTTCGCCGAATGGCGTCGCGCGCAGATCGCCGATGCCTGTAGCCGACGCGCCGACAAGAACGATTTTGTCGCGGAACGCGCCGGCGGAGAAGCGATGCTGCACGACATCGGCAAACGAAACGTACGGATAGGTGCGTGGTGGGCCTTGATAATTGATCATCATCCGGCCGACATCGTCCGGATGCACGACGAGATCGGGGCCGAATTCGATGCTGGCAATTCCCGCGCCGCCGAAATTCAGGACCGTCTTCTCATTCGGCAAATCAAGGAACAAACGCAGCGTTTGCACTTCGAGCGAGGCGTAGAGATCCCAATTGGCGCGATTCGGATCGCGTCCGTAGGGCAATGCCAGCAGCGAGCGGCGAACCACTCCATCCGGATCGCTGACGATATTGAAGAAGCCACAGCCGGCTTTGTCTCCCGAGAGAGCCGCAGTGAACGTCTCGGTATTGGCCTCAGCGCCTTTGGGCAGCAAACCCAGATCATCAAAATTTTGAATCAGGCGAACGTAGCCGGTCGAGCCGCCCGCCGAAGGCAGCGCGCGAACTTGCGGAAATGGGAAGAACGAAATGAGATTGGCGTAACGCTCCAAGCGCCTCGGGCGAGACGCCTTGCAGATCGGCCTCGGAATATAGGAAATAATTACCGAGCACGACTTTGCCGAATCGCTTGATGGCATCGGCGAGTTGCTGATCGTAATCGTATTGCTTTTCAAGCTCCGCGATCTTCTGTTGCACGTCAGCGCTGGCCGTCTGGCCTTTCGACAATCCTTCGAGCAATGTGCGCAACGGCAGAGACGTCGCGTCCGGCTTGCTGAAGGTGATGTCAAAGGCGACGACGCGCGCGCCGTCGTCGTGCAGCGCATCCAGCATTTGCGCGAAGTAAATCCGCGGGAATGGCCATTGGCCGAGCGCTTCCTGCGAGCGCTGGTCAATGTCCACGATCACGATACGCGAATCAGGATGCACGCGCCCGCGCAGGCGGAAGCGCGTGTCCAGGCTGTCGAGCTCCAGCCGCGTGATGAAGTCCGCGATGGGCGTGTGCGCCTCGCCAATAAACACGAAGTAGTAGGTCGCAAGCGCCGCGAGCGTCACCACCAGGCTGATGGCCAGCGAGCCGGTGTGCTTCCTCCATTCGCGAACGATGCCGGTGAGTCTGTCTAACATTTTATGGCGCGAATTGCCTTGATGGACTGACAGAACTTATCTCAACACACCAGCAACAACTCCCGCGTCCCATTTTTCCAGAAATTCGCGAAAGGCTAACAGACCCACATTATGCGCACAAGGCGGCCCGCGCGGCGCATGCAGCCTGACCGCGCGACTTGCTCTCGTCCGGGCACAATCCGTTATACTGAGCCGTCCAACGCCAGCAAATTTCTGATGCCCGCGAAAAAGCAAATTTGGTTCTACGAAGGATCGGCTGCCGAAACCGTTGCCAGGTCGCTGCGCGGCCGTTATTCGCTGCAGCGCGCGTCGAAATCGAGCAAACGAAATACTTCAGCGCAGCGCTGCGACGGCAGGCGGGCAACTCGGGCTGTGGCTGATTGACGCGGTCCCGAACGGCGCGCCGCGATCAAAAGCGCAGCGACGGCAAACAGCCGCGAGAGGCAATATCGGAGTTTACGCAACGCCGGCGGCCGGCGAACAGAAAGCCGCCCTCGCTCGGATCAAGATGGGAGCGCCGCAGGGGACGGTGGTCCGCGCCATCGAAGCGGCCTTCGCCAAAATCGAATCGGCAACGCAAGATCGACGCGCCCGCGAATCCCGAGGAGCGGACCGAAAAGGAGCTCGAAGAACTGCTGCAAATCGGCGTAGCGCTATCCTCCGAGCGCAACGTTGATTCCCTTCTCTCCCTGATCCTCAGCAAAGCGCGCGATATCACCAACGCCGACGCCGGCTCGCTCTACTTGATCGAGGAATCGGAGTCCGGCGCGCGGCACCTGCGCTTCAAGCTAACGCAGAACGACAGCATCCAATTCTCATTCAAAGAGGACACCATCCCGCTGGCCGAAACTTCCATGGCCGGGACACGCGGCCCTGCGCGGCGTGGCCATCAATCTGCCCGACGCTTACCGGATTCCGCCATCACGTCCTTATCGCTTCAACGATTCCTTCGATCGCAACTCGGGCTATCGTACGCGCTCGGTGCTGACTCTGCCCATGCGCAACGCCCGCGACCAGATCCTCGGCGTGCTGCAGCTCATCAATTGCAAGCGCAACCCAGCAGCGCGCTTGCGCACCGCCAGCGACGTAAAGCGCGAAGTAGTCGCCTTCCCGCTTACCGCTGAGAAGTTGGGGCTTTCTCTCGCCTCGCAAGCAGCCGTCGCCTATGAAAACAGCAAGCTGTACGACGAAATCCAGCGTCTCTTCGAAGGCTTCGTAGGCGCCGCCGTAACCGCAATCGAGCAACGCGATCCCGCCACCTCCGGCCATTCTTTCCGCGTCTCCTCGCTGACTTTAGGCCTCGCGGAAACCGTGGACGCGACCGAGGCGGGCAAATACAAGGACGCGCGCTTCACCCGCGAACAAATGAAGGAAATCCGCTACGCCGCGCTGTTGCACGATTTCGGCAAGGTCGGCGTACGCGAAGATGTTCTCGTCAAAGCCAAGAAGCTCTATCCCTGGCAGCTCGATTTGGTGAAAAGCCGCTTCGATTTCATTCGCAAGGAAATCGAGGCCGGCACGACGCGGCGAAAGCTCGAATTGCTGCTGGAGCGCGGCCGCGAAGCCGCGGCAAACGAGCTCGCGGCAATCGACAAGGAATTCACGCGGCGATTGAAGGAAATTGACGAAGATTTGAAATTCGTGCTGGAGATCAACGAGCCCACCGTGCTGCACTCCGCCGTCTTCGACCGCATCCATAAAATCGCCCGGCACACGTTTACCGACATCAAAGGCGAGTCACAGCCGGTGCTAAATGCAACCGAAGTAGCAATGCTTTCCATCCCGCGCGGCAGCCTGGATGAAGACGAGCGGCGCCAGATCGAATCGCACGTCACGCACACCTACGATTTCCTGGCGCAGATTCCCTGGACGCGCGAACTGCGCCGCATCCCGCAAATTGCCCGCGCGCATCACGAAAAATTGAATGGCACAGGCTATCCTCTGGGCTTGCGTGACGCGGATATTCCGCTGCCGACCAAAATGATGACGATCTGCGATATTTTCGACGCTTTGAACGCGGCGGACCGACCCTACAAGGCCGCCGTGCCCGTGGACCGCGCACTCAAAATTCTCGACGAATCCGTGCGTGACAACGAACTCGACGCCGAATTGTACCGTCTATTTCTCGAAGCCAAAGTGTACGAGCGAACCGCCAAGTGATGCATTCCCGGAATCGTAGCTACATGCTGCCGGTCGTCGCGCTGCTAGCCTTGCAGATTCTTGCCGCCCGCGCGGCACGAGCCCAAGCGCAAACGCTCGAGCCCGCGCAAATCGTATTGCCATCGCGAGTGGTGGCCGCGCAACCGGCGACGCTGGCAGTGCTCGACAAACAAGGGCGTCTGGTGCCGAAAGCCAACGTAATGCTCTCCGATGGCACGCCAACGGAAACCGACGCCACCGGCCGGGCCGTCTTCAAGGCCCCAGCGGTGCCAGGAGTTGTGATCGCACGCCTGGCGGGGCACCACGAAATTGCGGCGGCCACAGTAGTTCTGCCCTACGCGAAATCCGAGAAAACGCAAATCGACTGGGCGCCGAGCCTCGTCTCCGTCCACGATAGCTTTGATATTCGCGGTTCGGGCTTCCGCGGCGATGCCGCCGGCAACACTGTGCAATTCGCGCAGCAGCCCGCGCTCGTGCTCGCGTCCTCACCGGCCTCACTGCTGATCCTCCTCAATCCATCGACGACTCCAGGAACCGCGCAGCTCACGATTTCTGCGAACGGATCGCAAGTGAATGCGACGCTCGCCGCACTGGTCGTCGAATTCGACACGGGAACGGCGACACTGGCTCCAGGGATGAACGCGGCGCTGATGGTCCGCGTCCGTGGCAGCGACCGGCCTCTGGAAATCGACGTGGAAAACCTTGCGCCGGCCGTGATGCACTTTGCCCACGGCGATTTGGAACACGTGCGCACTCGCGGCGGCGTGGACAACTCCGCTGTCGTGGTTGTACGTGCGCTCAAGGCCGGCGAGTTTTCTTTTCGCGTGCGACCGACCGCGATGAATCCCAATTCCGTGGACATCCAAGCCGCGCAAGCCTATCTCGCCGAGGCGCAGAAGATTTCTAGCCCGCCGTGGACTAAACGCCTCGATCCGCTTCTCGCGCGCTTCGAACGCCCTAAGCCCGACGCGCGCAGGGCGCTGCGCGACATCAATCGCCTTCTCGCAGGCGCTCCGCCCGAAAATGTTAAGTTTCTGATGACTGCGGCGCGGGATTCACTTCTTCCCAGGTAGGAGTGATTTCTAGAAAGCGCTGTGCCTATTCCACGCGCTTTCCTTCGAGCAATTTTTCCGTCTCAACGGGCGGGGCTTCCGGCAGGCTTCCCTCGGCCAACTGCTCAAGCGTTCCGCGCGCGCGCTGCAGCTTCGAATCGGCTGCATCGTAGCTGGCGCCGGCATTCCGCAAATGCGTGCCCAGCTTTTCGAAGACGTCCACAAACAATTCCATCTGTTTCTCGAGACCAGTCAGACTGGCCATCAGCTTGCGCGCATTCTCTTCCACTTTCATGCCGCGCAAACTCATCGCAATAGCGCCGAGGTAAGCTAAAAAAGTATTGGGCGAAACCGCCAGCACGTGCCGGCTGCGGCAGTAATCGTCCAGCCGCACGCCTTTGCCGTCCTCGGTCATCAGCATCTCGTAAAAAACGCTCTCCGATGGCACGAACATCAGCGCGTAATCCAGCGTGTGCTCGTCGGGCAGAATATATTTCTGGGCGATAGAGTCCGCATGCTTCTTCACTGCCGACGCAAAATCCCGGCGCACGTCTTCGCCGGATTCCAAAAGACGGCGGTAGGCTTCCAGAGGAAATTTGGAATCGATGCACAGAACACGCTCTTCATGACGGACGATGGCATCCACAATATCGCCGGTGGAGAACTGGTGTTGCATTTCATAAGCCGCGCGCGGAAGAGCATCCTCGAGCAGACGTTCGAGCGTCTGCTCCCCAAGAATTCCGCGCGTTTTTGCGCCGCCAAGAATCGCCTGCAGAGTGTCCGACGCTTTCGATAGATCCTGGCTTGATTTCTGCACCTCGCCAATCTGCTGGCTCAACGCTCGCAATGCCTCAGAAGATGTTTGCAACCGGTTGGCTACTTCGCGCTGCGCGTCCATGGCCAGCTTGCCGGAATCCGCCACGCCCTTCTGCAATTCCTGGCGCACCTGCCCGAGTTGCTGCGTCACTTGCGCGGTTAGTTGCCCGAGCTGTGCAGTGACGCCTTGCGTCTGCGCCGCGACGTTGGCTTGCATCTCCTGCCGCAGCGCCGCCATTTCCAGCGCAGCCCGCCGCTCGCCCAACCACACCGCCGCACCGATTAACGCCGCCAAAACAAGTACAGCAAGAACCAGCTCCGTACCGGTCATGAGTTCACTCTAACGCGAATCTCGCACGAATGAAAATTCCGCACCGCCCGCACGGCGCAGCGGCTCGGCCTGCATCTCATACGCGGCGTCGCGTTCTTCCGCATCTCGTAGGGGCGTGGCTTGTTTACCCTGAGTTTCGAAGGGCTGCGCCCTCTTCGTGCACAACCTCACCATGAACTCACGTGCGGCGTCACCAAGCGCCGCGCGAGCTCGAATGATCTTTTGAAAATCTATGATGATTTAAATTTTACTGCGAACGGCTACCAGTTGACCTTCAGCGCGAACTGGAAAGTTCGCGGATCAAGCGCCGCAGTAGGCTGGCCAGCCGAACAAGTTGGACTGCCCGCCGTGGTATCGCACAACGGATTCACATCCGCGGCATTGAAGCGATTCAACAAGTTGAATCCGTCGGCGATGATTTCCAAATTCCAGCGCTCGTTAAACTGAATCTTCCGCGCCAGCCGCAAGTCGATATCGAAGTATCCGGGGCGATTGAAAGCGTTCCGTGCCAAAGTGCCTGTGCAACCGTAGAACGGCGAAGGCACCGCCGGGAATGAGAACGCCTTGCCGCTCGGATCGATGCAGCGCGTGGGCAAGGTGAATTCCACGCCCTTCACGAACGGCGAAGTCACCACCGGGAACCCCGCTGGCACAGGAGCGCCCGCGGGCAGCGCATCGGGACGATTGGTCGCCGTCCCGAAATCGAGATTGGGATCGAAGCCCGTCAAAATGTTATACGGCCGTCCGGAAGCCAGCTCGATGATCGGTGCCACCGTAAAATCCCCCAAAAACTTCTTCAGCGCCGAATCCCCGCTCCCACCGTGCGGGCTCAGATAGACGCCGCTCGTAATCCAGCGATGCCGCTGATCGAAATCCGAATTGCCGCGATCCAGCTCGGGGAAGTTGTTGTCCTGCGGGTCCAGCAGAGTCGAAAGATCGGTGGAATCATCGATGGCGTGCGAGTAGGTCCAGCCGGACAGCAGTTCGAAGTGTTGCGAGAATCGCTTGGTCACCGACACCGTCAGCGAGTTGTAAACCGAATTGCCCGCTGACACTTGCGGTTCCACGTCGCTCCAGGGAATCTGCACGCCGGGGAATCCCTGCGGGAATCCCGCCGAAGCCGCCAAGCCAACAAGATTCGTGTAGCCACCGACGAGCCCCGCAAACGAAGGATTCGGTCCCGACGGCCGGAAGAAATTAAACACCGCGGGAGTGCCGATCGCTCCCAGCGGCGTCGTGCTGCAGGACGTGTCGCCGATCGGATACGCGGTGCCGAGAATTCCTGGTACGCTCACGAAGACGCTGCCGCCGCCAGGCGTCATCGCGCATCCCGGAGTGGCGGGGCTCGGCACCGCGATGGTGATCGGATTCGTCAATGGCGCAACCAATCCGGAGAGCACGGCGTTGTTGTCATTCGCAGCCAGCAATTCCGGATTGGCGGTGTTAATGTTGCGCGTGTGATCGAGATGCACGCCGTGCGTGTAGTTGTACCCGACGCTCATTTTCCAGTTGTGACCCAACTCGCGCTCAATCGTCAGGTTTCCCTGCTCCGCGTAGGCGTACTTGAAATTCTTCTGCACCGGAATGGTGAAGGGAATAAACGGCAGCGGAAATCCCAGGCCGCCGTTGGCCGTCAAATAATTCTGGTTGGTGAACAGCGAATTTGTGAATGTCGGATTGAAGCGCTGCTCGTTGGGCTGGAAGCACATCGAAGGAACAGCCGTCGAGCAACTCGCCAGCGTCCCCGTGAGCAGGCCCTGAAAAACGTTGGTCGCGTTCAGCGCGCCGAAATTGAGCGGATTATCCACCGAGCAGCCCAGCGCGGTCAGTACGCAAGGGCTTCCTCCCGCGGATTCGAGTAACGTCGAAGCGGCCCCATCGAATGCATTGGCCAGGAAGGCCAGCGCCAATGGCGGATGGTCGTAGAACAATCCATAACCGGCGCGAATCACCGTCTTGCCGTTGCCCCACGGGTCCCACGCGACGGCCACGCGCGGCGCAAAATTGTGCTTGTTCAGCGGGATGCCCTGAATCACGCCGAATGCTTTTTCGCCGGCGGCATTCAACGGATTCGCCGCCGGGAAAACCGGATTCCATTCGATGTCGTAGCGCAGGCCGTAATTCAGCGTCAGTTTGCGATTGATTTTCCAGCTATCCTGCCAGAAAAGGCCCAGCGCCTTGTTGTCGAACGGATGGTTGGAATTTCCGATGCCCTGAATATATTCCTGCGGAATGCCGAGCCCGAAAGCCTGCACGGCATTGAACGGTCCGGCCTGCTCCGGCAAACCCAGCGCGCTCGGGTCGAGGCTCGAGAAAGTGTAAACGCCGCCATAGTTCAGCTCGAAAATCTGCTGCGCGCCCGTGCGCAGTTGCAGCAAATTGAAATCACCGCCGAACTTCATCGTGTGCGTGCCCTTCGTCCACGTCAGATCGTCGGCCCACTGGAAGCGCCGCTCGATGCGATCCTCGGTCGAGAACGGCTCGCGGCCAAAGAACGCGAATCCATCGATGTTCACCGCGGGCGAGTCGCCGCCGGGCAAATCCGAAAATCCGTAGTGCAGCCCGCGGCGCGCATATTGAAAGCGAAGCTCGTTGAACATGTTGTCATGGAAGGAAGTCGTGTGCTGCGCAACGATAGCCAAGTCGCGGGTTTGCTGCTCCGACGTGCGATTGCCGGAGTTCTGTCCGAAGTTCTGATTTTCGGCATTCACCTGGATACCGGTAATCAGCGAAGGCGAAACGCTGGCGCGAATAAATGACGCGTTCTTGCTGTTCCAGATGTGATCGAGCTTGAGCGACCAAAAGCTCGTCCCTTCTTTGGTCGGATAATTGCCCAGCAGCGAGACCAAGCCCGCATAACTCCCGGGCAGCGGCGCGCCATCGAAGAATGTCGTCGGCCCGCCAGGAAGATTTCCCAGCAGAGCGGTCGCAGACGCCTGGGCCGTCAAACCCGCGGCCTGCACGATCGGATTGGCTGGACTACAGACCGCTCCCGTCAGGGCTGCCCCGTAAAATGGACCCTGCGTCGGCGTCATCAACACGTTTCCGAGGCACGGAAGAGTCGCAGGCGTAAGCCCGAAATTGTCGGTACCGATGTTGGTAAATCCGGTCGCCTCCGCGCGAATCGTCTCGTAAGAGAAAAAGTAAAATGTCTTGTTCTTTTGAATCGGCCCGCCCAGCGTCGCGCCGGCCTGCACGCGTGTGAACGATTGCTTGATCGGAGTGAGATCCACCGACTCCGTCGCCGGATTGAAGGTGCCCTGCACCGAAAACGGGTCGCGCGCCTGCAGCGCCGCCAATCGCAGGAATCCGAAAATATTGCCGTGCACTTCGTTGGAGCCGGACTTCGTGACGATATTCACCACGCCGCCCATCGCCCGCCCGTATTCCGGCATGTAATTGCTGGTGATGACCTGGAATTCCTGCACGGCCTCCTGCGACACCGTCGCGCGCACGCCATTCACCGAATTGTCCACCGCGTCCGCGCCGTCCACGGAAATCTCATTCGACCGCCCGCGCTGCCCGCCGAAATTCAAGCCGCTGGTAGGCGCCGCGCCGATCGAAGGCGTGTCATCGCGCGCCGATTGCGGCGTCAACAATGCGAAATTGATGTAGTCGCGACGGTTGATCGGCAGGTTGTCGATCTGCGTTGGCGTAATGGTCTGCGAGACATCGCTTTTCGACGTCTCCACCAGCGCCGCCTCGGCGTTCACGCTCACGATTGTGGTGGCGGACTTCAGCGAAAGCTGCGGGCTGTATTCGGCTGCCACCCCGAGCGTCAGCACCAGTCCGGTGCTCTCCAGCTTGGCGAAGCCCTCGGCCTCGATGGTCACCGAATACTCTCCCGGCGCGAGCCCGATCACTTCGTATCGCCCGGCGCCGTTTGTCACCGCCGTGCGCTCCAAGCCAGTAGCGTTGCTCTTGACGGTCACTTTCGCCCCACTCATCGCCAATCCCTGCGGGTCGCTGACCACACCCGTCAAGTTCACCGTATTGATTTGCGCCCACATCGCCCCCGGCGCCATCAGCAGCAAAAAACCAGCCAGCACCGCTAGCAGCACGATTGCTTTGCGAAGGTTCATGAAGGTGCTCCTCGTGTGCAGATTATGCGGACACCTCACGATGCGGTGCGCCGCAGGCGATCCGTCAGAGAGAACCGAGTGAAATGGAGACCCCACAGCCTATGTGCAAGGCTTGTACCCCCGCACCCTTGTCATTGCAACAGGAATATTCCCTGAAGGTTTAAGCTTTGTTCAGAAGTACAACTTAGGCGGGAGATTGCAACGTATGCCTGTCGTAGGGACGCCGCTTGTTTACCCTGAGCTTCGAAGGGCTGCGCCCGCCGGCGTCCATACCGAGGAATCGTCGCCGCAAACGCAATCTACTCGCGATCGTGTTTTGGGTTTTTCGAAACAGGCAGGACGCAATCAGGTCAATTGCACCAACGAATCACGGCTGGGCGAATCACCGGAATCAATCGTCTGCGGCGCCCGCCAATTATCAAAAGCCGCCACCTGATGCACACACGAAACCGTGCACCCCGGCGCGCAACCTTTCTTCGTCAAATACTCGCGCCGCCGCCGCTCCGCGCTATATTCCGCCAGCGGAATTCCCGGATACCCGCGCTGCTGCGAGCAGTAATGCACCAGACCATCCTCGCAAATGTAGAGATAGCGCGAGCCAGCCCGGCAGCGCCAATCATTCTCTTTTCCCGCAGCGATATTGTGCTGGAACTGATTCACACGCGAAAAAGACCGTTTTCCTAGCGCCATAATCTCTTCAAAAATTTCCCGCTCGCGCGTCCCCAGCGGCTGCAATTGCCCGTTGCCGTCGTGAATCAATCCGACGGTAGAGGTGAACCCAAGCTGCACCGCCCGATGCGCCACGCGCAGCGCATCTTCGGGATCCTTCACGCCGCTGCCCAAAACCGAATTGATATTCACGTGAAATTCGGCGTGCTCGGCAAGCAATTCGAGCTTCTGATCCAGCACCTTCAAACTCTTCTTCGAGACTTCATCCGGCATCGCGTTATCAATGCTGATCTGCAGATACTCGAGCCCGGCCCGATTCAAGCGCTCGATGCGCTCCTTCACCAGCAAATAGCCGTTGGTGATCAACCCGGCGATGATCCCATTCTTCCGAATCCGCGCAATAATCGCGTCCAGCTCTGGATGCAAAAGCGGCTCCCCGCCGCTAATGGTGACGATCGAAGTCCCAAACGACCCCAGCCGGTCAATCCGCCGGAACATCTCCTCGGTTGGCACTGCCTGAGAGAAATCGTCGAATTCATTGCAATAGGTGCAAGCCAGATTGCAGCGCCGGATCGGAATGATGTGCGCCAGCAAGGGATGCCGCGTAGAAACCAACCCCTTAACAATCATCCGCGCCTCGCGCAACTTCCGATGCGCCGCCAGCAACTTCCTCCGAATTGTTTTCCCCGTCGTCAACTCTGTCTCTGCGCTTTCCTCTGCGCCCTCTGCGTCTCTGCGGTAATCCCCTGATTTTCTATGCTACAACACTTCCCCCGGCCAGTCCGTCCTTTCAATAGCTCTCGTCAATAGGACGTAAGCTGCGCCCCACTGCAAAAATACGTGTTTTTGGCGATTAGAAATGCAAGTCTTCCTTTGTTTTCATGGGGTTAGAAGGAATTCTACTCGTTTTCGTTGGCGATTAGACCTCGCTTTTTGCGAGGCCTAATCTGGCGCCGGGCTTTTAGTGTCGCAGGGGAGGTTGATGGGGCGATTGAGGCTGTGCCGCCCTGAAAGGGCGGCGCTACATAAACCGGGCGTAGCGCTGTGCTTTAGAAACTTATAGGATGCGCGCATGAAAAAACGAAAGACCGCAAAGCGCCGCTCGGCCCCCAAAAATAAAATTGCGCCGCAAACTGTTGACGATTATCTCTTTCTCATCCCCGAGCCTGCCCGCACCACACTCAACAAAATGCGCGCCGCCATCCGTTCCGCTCTCCCCAAGGAAGCTACTGAAGTCATCAGCTACAGAATCCCGGCCTTCCGCTACAAACAGGTCCTGGTCTGGTACGCGGCCTTCTCCGATCACTGCAGCTTCTTCCCCACCGCCGCGGTAATCGAGTCATTCAAAAACGAACTCAAAGGCTACCCGTTATCCAAAGGCACGATTCAGTTCCCGACCGACAAGCCGCTCCCCGCTGCGTTAGTGAAAAAGATGGTGCAAGCCCGCCTTGCGCAACTCCCCCGCTAGCAGCGGTTTTATTGTAGCGCCGCCCTTTTCAGGGCGGCATTCGACGACCACAAATGCCCCAACGAGCAACCTCATCCGCGGATCTCTTTATCCTCTCAACCCACCCGTTATCTGAATGAACAAGCCTCGCTTGCACCGCACCAGTGCAGGTGTTAGCTTCACCTTTACTTCATTTTTTGCCGTCCAGACGTTCGGACGCCCGGAAAACCCCGGGGCCGGGAGTCGCCCGCCGCGCAGGAGTTTGTTTGGCACCTTGGCTTGCTAACGATCAGAAACTGCCTCAAGGGCGGTTAGTCCTCCTTTCCTATCTCGCCGTCGGCATGACGCTGGTGCTGCTCTTCGGCTTCTGGAAGCTGCAAGTAATCCAATCCGGCCATTTCTCCGATCTAGCCGAGAAAAATCAAGTGCGCTCGATTCCCATCATCGCCCCACGCGGCACGATGCTCGATCGCGAAGGCCGCGTGCTGGTGGATAGCTATCCGTCCTTCAGCATCCTGCTCCTGCGCGACAATCCCAAGCTGCTGGAAAAGTGCCTGCCGCAAGTTCTGGAAGGGCTCGATATCTCTGCAGACGATATGAAAGAGCAGATGGAGGCTGCCAAAATCGAGCCGAAGTTTCAGCCCATCGTCATCAAGCCGGAAGCTACGCAAGCCGACATCGCCTTCGTCGAATCGCATCGCGCCGATTTGCCGGTCCTCGAATTGATGATGGTGCAGCGCCGACGCTATCCGCACGGCGGCTTCTTCGCCAGCGCCGCCGGCTACGTCGGCGAAGTTTCCCCGCAGCAGATGGAGCATAGCGACGGCCACTACCGTCCCGGCGACATCGTCGGCAAAGCGGGTCTCGAGCGCCAATATAACGACACGCTGGAAGGCACCGACGGCATGCGCCGCGTCATCGTCAACAGCGTTGGCAAAATGGTGCGCACGCTAGACGACGTAGAAGCCGTCCCCGGCAAGCCCATCCAAACCACCATTGATTACGACCTGCAAGCCATCGCCGAAAACGATTTAGCGGGCAAAGAAGGCGCCGCCATCGCCCTGAATCCTCGAAATGGTGAAGTGCTGGCGCTTGTCAGCCACCCGACATTCGACGCCAACGATTTCGCCGTGCGCATTCCGCCGCAAGAGTGGGCCGATCTGAACAGCGATCCAAAAACGCCACTGCTCAATCGCGCCATCCAGGCGCAGCTCGCCCCCGGCTCGGTCTTCAAAATCGTCACCGCCACGGCCATGCTCGAATCCAAAGCCATCCCGGAAACTATGACCGTCTTCTGCCCTGGCTATGGCACGTTCTACGGCCGCCAGTTCAAATGCTGGGTGTACGGCAAATCCAGCCACGGCACGGTGGACTTCCACAAAGCCATCATCCAGTCCTGCGACATTTTCTTCTACACCGTAGGCATGAAACTGGGCATCGATCGCCTCAGCTATTACGGCAGCGGCCTGGGCCTGGGCAAAAGAACCGGCATCGATCTACCCGGCGAAGAACCCGGCCTGATGCCCTCCGAGGAATGGACGCAACGCGTCTTTCATCGCAAATGGTATCCAGGCGAAACGATCTCTGTAGCGATTGGCCAGGGCGCGGTAATCGCTACTCCCATTCAACTCGCGCGCATGATCGCCGGCGTCGCCAACGGCGGCACATTCGTCCAGCCGCATCTGATGAAGAACTTCCCCAATCCCCAAGTCACTCATTTCCCGCTGTCCGATGAAACCGTCCAGAAAGTCACCGATGGAATGTACGGCGTAGTGAACGAAGCCGGCGGCACGGGCTATAGCTCGCGCATCCAGAACGTCGAATTCTCCGGCAAATCCGGTACCGCGCAGGTAATCGGCTACGACCTCCGCAGCCGCCTGGGCAAAGAAAAAGAATTCAAAGACAACGCCTGGTTCGTAGGCTATGCTCCGCGCCGCGATCCGGAAATCGTAGTCACCGTCCTGGTTCAGGGCGGCGGCCACGGCGGCGAAGCTTCCGCGCCAATCGTGCGCGATATCGTGAAAGCCTATTACGACAAGAAGAACGGCGTGCTCCCGCATCCGACGCAGCAAACCACCACGCAAAATCAACTCGGCCCGCAGCCGGCCAAGCCGCAGGAACCCGCTGTGGCCTCCATGGGCGCGGCAGCAAAAACCCAATGAGAGAAGCCCCGCGCACGCACGACTTCGATTGGACCCTGTTAGCGATCGTGTCGGCCATCTCGCTGATGGGCATGCTGGAAATTTACTCGGCCACTCACGACAGCCCCATGGCGGGAATGCACTGGCGCCAGGCCATCTGGCTCGGCACCGGCTTCATCGCCATGTTCATCATCTCGCGCTTCGACTACCACACTCTTCTCGATCAGGCCCCTTTGCTGTACCTGATTGGCATCATTGCCCTTCTCATCGTGCTGGCTATCGGCCATTCGCGCTTCGGCGCCCGCCGCTGGGTCAGCCTGGGCGGTGGCGTCAATTTGCAAGTGTCGGAAATAATGAAACTGGTTATAATCATAGTGCTGGCACGATTCTTCAGCGAAGTCCGCACCGATCGTTTGACGTTAGCGGATCTCGTGAAGATCGCGGGAATCACGGGCTTGCCCGTCCTTCTCGTTCTCGTGCAGCCCGATTTGGGGACGGCTATGGTTCTCGTCCCCGCGGCCATCGTCGGCGCGTTTTTAGCGGGCATACAGTGGAAGCACGCAGCAGTGCTTCTGGCCTTCATCGCGCTGATGATTCCCGTGGGCTGGCACATGCGGCATCATTTAAAGCCGTACCAGCAGCAGCGCATTGACACATTCATCCATCCCGAAGACAATCCCCGCGGAGCTGGGTATCAGATTCTCCAATCCGAGATTGCCGTGGGCTCCGGCGGATTTTGGGGCAAAGGCTTCGGCAAGGGCAGCCAGAATCAATTGGGCTTCGTGCCCGTCCGTTATTCGGATTTCATTCTGGCCGCGATGGCGGAAGAACTGGGATTTGTAGGAGTGCTTCTCGCATTGTTGCTGTATTTGGGATTGCTCCTGCGCCTCATCGACAACGCGCAAAAGGCGAAAGATCGCGCCGGAATGTTTGTCGTGATGGGCGTGGCGGCCATCCTGGGGTTCCATGTGCTGGTTAACTCGGCAATGGTGATCGGCTACGTTCCGGTCACGGGCATCCCTCTGCCGTTCATGAGCTATGGGGGATCCTCCACTGTGTTTCTGTTTATGGCATTGGGCCTGGTGATGAACGTCCGCATGCGAAGGTTCGTCAATTGAGGCCCGCATTTTTGGAGTACTTCGTTTTTGGCAGTTTCTCGGAATCCGGCACTGTGTCCGGACCACCGAAACCAGAATCTAATTTTGCTTGGGTAAACGCTCGGTGAACGCAATCTTGAACAGGAATCAAAGTTCCCTCCCAGCCGGTCGGCCCGCTTGCGGGCCTGGCAGGGCGTGGCTCGCCGCTAGCTGCGGCGCGATTGCCTCCCGATGCGCCACGAGGAGTTTTCATGTCGAAGGAAATGGTTATCTCTGCGACCCCGCACGAGACCCGGGTCGCCATACTCGAAGAAGGTCAGCTTTGTGAAATTTACGTCGAACGCGAAAAAGAATTTGCGTTAGTCGGTAGCATCTACAAAGGAAAAGTAACCCGCGTGCTTCCCGGCATGCAGTCTTCCTTTGTGGATATCGGCCTCGATAGCGACGCCTTCCTTTACGTCAGCGATTTTCTGGAAGAAATCGAAGACCTCGATCACGTCGTAACCACCGTCGAGGATAAAGAACACAAAATGGAGGACCAGGGCGGCCAGATTTTCTCGACCGACGCTGCAGGCCACACCTCGTCGCTCGAGCCCACCGACGTCGAGCCGGCTCCGGCAATTCCCGAAGCCGTGCCGCAGGATTTGTCGCAGGAGGCCCAGCCTCCGGTACAAGCGCAACCTTCGTCCTCACGCCCTCCGCAACAGCATTCAGGGCCGCGCCACGACAGCCGTCCTCCGCGCCGCTTTGAAGGTCGCGGGCGCGACAACCGCGGTGGATTTGGCCGCGGTGGCGGCAGAGGCCGTGGCGGTCGCGATCATCGCGGCGGCCGGCCGGGAGGAGATCGCCGCTTCGGCCGCGATCTGCCACATTCCAAGTACGCTTCGCATCGCCCCTATGAGCCCGAGGGCGAAACCGCCGGAGGCGCTGCTCCCGGCAATTTTGTCCCGGTCCTGCTGCCGGGCGAAACGCTATCGCGCTTCAAAGACGCGCCGGCAACGCCGTCTGCTTCGGCCGCTCCGGCCGTACTTGAAGCTCCTGAGACACCGGTGATTCAAGACGCCGGCGCCATTCACGAATCGAGCGCTGTTCAGGAAGCGCCGGCCGTGCAGGAAACCGAAAGGGCTCCGCGCCGCTTCGAGCAACGCTTCTCCGCTCCCGCCGGCAGCGCCTTCGCGCCCCTTCCCGGCGAGACGCTCCGCCACTTCGAGTCTCCCGCGGAGGAACCTGCTCCCGACGCTCTGTCGGAGCCGGAGTCCACGCAGGAAGAATTTGACCGCATGGCCACAAATGCCATCGAAGCTTCTTCCGTGCCGCCCGTTGAAGAAGCGCCCGCGGAAGAAATCGCCGATGCCACCGCCGATCTCACCGAAGACGAAGCCAAGGCGCTGGCCGAGCACGTAGCCGAAGCCCAGCTCGAAGAAGCCGAACGCGAGGAGCGCGATCAATCGCACGAGGAAAGCGCGCTGGCCGATCACTCCGCCGAGGAATCAACGGAGACGGAGGAATACTCTGTCCGCGAAGAAGCCACCGAGCCGGAATTCGTCGCCGGCGATGCCGCCACAGCCGATGAAGAATCCGCCACAGAATCCGAGGCCGGAGCCGAAATCGAAGAAGCGGGCCAGGAAGGGCACGGCGCTGAATTGGCCGAGTCCGCGGCGGCAAGCGCAGGCATCGCTCCCCTCGAAGGCGAAACCGTAGGCAGCGGCCAGCCGCAGGAATGGCGCGCCACCATGCGTCCCAATTTCCGCGCGCGCATGCAGCATCCCGCGCGCCGTGGCGGCGGAGGTGGCAGGGATCGTGGGCGCGATCGCGGTGATCGCGGTGGCGATCGTGGACGCCGCGACGAACGCGGCGGACGCCGTCCGCATCACGGCCACGGCGGCCATCGTGTCCAGCCGCGCCGCACCCAACTGATTTCCGATCTCCTCAAGCAGGGCCAGGAAATCATCGTGCAAATCGCCAAGGAGCCGCTCGGCAAAAAAGGCGCGCGCATCACCAGTCACGTCGCTCTTCCCGGCCGCTTCCTGGTTTATATGCCCACGCTCGATCACACCGGCGTCTCGCGCAAAATCGCGTCAGCCGAGGATCGCGCCCGCTTGCGCCATCTCGTCACAGAAGCCAAAGGCAGTTTCGGCGGCGGCTTCATCGTGCGCACCGCGGCCGGCCAGGCCACGCCCGAAGAAGTGCGCGCCGACGTGGAATTCCTGACGCACACTTGGGCCGAAATCAAATCGCGCGCCGATCAGCGCAAAGCTCCCGCGCTGCTGCACCGCGATCTGAATCTGGTGGAACGCATCTTGCGCGACTACCTCACCACCGATTACACCGCCATCTGGGTGGATTCCGAAGAGGAATACACCAAGGTCGTGGATTTCGTCAGCCGCTTCCAGCCGCAGCTCGTCAATCGCGTCAAGCTCTACACCAAGGACACGCCGGTCTTCGAGGAATTCGGCATCCAGCAGGAAATTGACAAGGGCCTGCGCCCCAAAGTCTGGCTCAAGTCCGGCGGCTATATCGTAATCAACCACACCGAAGCGCTCGTCGCCATTGACGTCAACACCGGCAAGTTCGTCGGCAAAGGTTCCAATCGCCTCGAGGACACCATCGTCCGCACCAACCTCGAGGCCGTCAGCGAAGTCGTCCGCCAGATGCGCCTGCGCGATCTCGGCGGCATCATCATCATCGACTTCATTGATATGGAAGAGCGCCGCAACCGCGAAAAAGTTTTCGCCGCACTCGAAGAAGCGTTGAAAGCCGATCGCGCGCCATCGAAAGCTCTGCGCTTCAACGAATTCGGCCTGGTAGCCATAACCAGAAAGCGCACCAAGCAAGCCCTGGAGCGTACCCTATGCCAACCGTGCCCGTACTGCACAGGCAGCGGCATGGTGAAATCAATCCCAACGCTCTGCTATGAGATCCAAGCCGAAGCGAGGAAAATGGCCGGCGACATAGAAGCCGGCAGCCTGACGCTAAGAGTGCACCCCGAAATAGCGAAAGCGCTAAAAACGCGAGAGTCCGGCCTAATGGAAGAACTAGAGCGCTGGGTAAAAAAGAGCGTAATAATCCAAGCCGACCCAACGCTACACTGGGAGCAATACGACATTTACTAGCAACGGGGTTCGTAACGCCGGCTGCCAGCCGGCGTTTTTGGAATCGCGTGGCGCCGCAGAAAAATACGGCCTGCATTTGCAAGCACTCGTAAGGGCACCGCTTGCTGCGCCCGCCGCGGTAAAAACGTGCAACGCGGATAAATTCGCGCCACCGGTTTTGTGGGGGAGAGTCTTCAGACCCTCCCGCTTCTCGGCCCCGTTTTTGACTTTGTCTTTGCCTTTCGGTCGTAGGGGCGGGGCTTGCTCCGCCCGCCGGCGTAAAAACAACCACCCGCTGAGGCTACCCATCGAGGCTCCGAAATGTCCGATGTTGTTCCTGTAGTCCTCGGAAGCGAGAAGCTCACATCTATTTTCGGCCGATGGCCTTCATTTCATGACGCCGAGGTTCACGAGCTTCGCCTACATCGAGGGCACGGCAACGCCAGCGCTGAACGCGATAATTCACCGTACCTGACGGCCAAACTCCACACGTGGCTGATGACCAATGTGGTGGACGAGAAAGGTTATCTAGGTCGTACGAATCACATACTCGTCACGATGAAATTCTGCGATCTGGACGAAGACTTCAAGATGGAAGGCTTCAATCGCCAAAACGTTATTTTCGGTCTCGATATCGAGGAAAAAACTTGCGAGGACGGAACCACGCCGTGCTTCGCAGTTGAATTCGAGCCGTGTTACGGAATGTACGCAACTTTCACATGCCGGCACATCGAAATTCTCGAAGCGATCCCGTGCGACGATCGAGGCAATCCGTTATCGTGACCCGATTCAAGCGCTCGCCCGCTATGTAGCGACTGCGGACTACTGCTTAGAGAGGACACATGGCGCGACTGAAACCCATTCATCCCGGCGAGATTCTTCGCGAAGAGTTTAGAGTTTATGAAGCCGCTGTGCCTGAACGCTAATAAGCTGGCATTGGCTCTGCACGTACCTGCTCCCACCGTCTACGATGTCGTCAAGAAGGAGCGCGGTATCCCGCCGGAGATGGCGCTGCGGCTCGGTTATGTAGTCGGAACTACTCCCGGTTTTTGGCTCAATCTTCAATCCGAGTTTGATTTGCGAGTCGTGCGCAATCAAAAGGAAGCCAAGGTCAAGAGCGAGGTTCGACCGATAGAAGTCACCGCATAAGCACTCAAAATAGTTTTCGACCCAGTTCTCTCGCCAACGCATTACCATCGAGTACAATGCACCAAGTTCCACAACGGGTGCATTCTTTGATAGCCGAGATACTCCCCGAGGCGTATGACATCGCCGGAAAGAAAGTTTTCCGGCCCGATTTGCGCCGCCACAGTGGATTTCGCCCGACCTTTCCAATTGGCCGTTTCCTCGGTCAGCCGCTAAAGCGTCCCTGCTCAAATCTTGATGAAATGCGGAAATTCTTGAATCGCTGCAAGTACGTCTCGGACGAGAAGCAATTTCGTAAGAAAGATTATTGGCAGCCGCCCGAACAGTTTGAAGAAACCAAGCGCGGCGATTGCGATGATTTTGCGCTATGGGCCTGGAGACAACTTCTCCAAATGAAATACGACGCCAGATTCGTGGTCGGCACCTCCGGTCGATATGGCGAGGGGCACGCGTGGGTAACTTTCGACAAAGACGGAAAATCTTTCTTGTTGGAGCCACTTATTTCTGGGGTTGGGTTGCGCCTGCCGCGCTTATCCATCATTCGGTACAGACCGGAATTCTCCGTCAGTTGGGATGGCGAGAAAATTTCCTACTACGAGCACGAACAAAGAAAATTCGACGGCTCATTCGTGCAAATCGTCTCCTTATGTCTCGAATGGCTATTCTTCTGGATTCGATTTTGGCTCAAAGTTCCAGTGATGATTGCTAAGGGGCTCTTAACACGAACCAGGACCTGGCCTGGCATAATTTGAATCTCTGGCGACAACCGTGAGCCGCTTCGTCGGAATCCCGCTTTCATTCAGCAAACTTTTGGAGAGCTAAGCGCGGCGGCGTAAAATAAACGTGGGCCGTATGATCGCTGTTCGGCTTCCAAACTTTTCTTGAAATAACTCGAGGCCGCCATGTCCACCGTCACCACTAAATCCCCCACCCGCACGGAAACCGACTCCATGGGCGCGATCGAAGTCCCCACCGACCGCTACTACGGCGCCCAAACCGCCCGCAGCCTGATCCACTTCAACATCGGCCGCGACACCATGCCCCCGGAATTAATCCGCGCCTTCGGCATCCTGAAAAAAGCCGCCGCAATGGTGAATCAAGATCTAGGCAAACTCCCGCCGGAAAAAGCCAAACTAATCATCCAAGCCGCCGACGAAGTCATCGCCGGCAAACTCGACGAACATTTCCCGCTGCGCATCTGGCAAACCGGCAGCGGCACGCAAACCAATATGAACGCCAACGAAGTCATCTCCAATCGCGCCATCGAAATCGCCGGCGGCGTAATGGGCAGCAAAAAACCCATCCACCCCAACGACGACGTCAACATGTCGCAATCCTCGAACGACACGTTCCCCGCCGCGATGAACATCGCCGCAGCCACGCAAGTAAAAGAAAAGCTCATCCCCGCCGTCGAACACCTGCACCTGGCGATTGAGAGCAAGGCCCGCCAATTCGCCAACGTGGTGAAAATCGGCCGCACCCATCTTCAGGACGCGACGCCCATCACCGTCGGCCAGGAAATGTCCGGCTGGGCCAGCCTTCTCGAGCGCGACATCGAGCGCCTGGAAGAAACTCTCGACGGCCTCTACGATCTGGCCATCGGCGGCACCGCCGTAGGCACCGGCCTAAATTCCCCGCCGCAATTTGCCGAACGCGCCGCCGCCAAAATCGCCGAACTGACTCACCTGCCCTTCCGTTCGCACCCCAACAAATTCGCGGCGCTCTCCGCCCACGACGAAATCGTTTACGCCAGCGGCGCGCTGAAAACTCTGGCCGCCAGCCTGATGAAAATCGCCAACGACGTCCGCTGGCTAGCCAGCGGCCCAAGATGCGGCCTCGGCGAATTAATCATCCCCGAAAACGAGCCCGGCTCCAGCATCATGCCCGGCAAAGTAAATCCCACCCAGTCCGAAGCCCTGACCATGGTAGCCGTGCAAGTAATGGGCAACGACGCCGCCATCGGCATCGCCGGCTCCCAAGGCAATTTCGAACTCAACGTCTTCAAGCCGGTAATCATTTTCAATTTCCTGAATTCCGTAAGGATTCTGGCCGACGCCTCCCGCAGCTTCGTGGACCACTGCGTAAAGGGAATCGAGATCGATCAAAAGAAGATCGATTTCTACGTGAAAAATTCCTTGATGCTAGTAACCGCCCTAGCTCCCAAAATCGGCTACGACAAAGCCGCGCAAATAGCCAAGAAAGCCCATCACGAAAATCTAAGCCTGAAAGAAGCCACGCTGAAGTTAGGCTATCTAACCGCCGAAGAATTCGACGCCCTGGTAAAACCCGAAGACATGACCCATCCGTAGGGGCCGGGGTTCACTACCAGCCCGCCGCAAACTCCCCAACAAGCTCCCGCGCCCCAGCCGCCACCACGGCAATCAACCAACGCCGGTTTTCCGCCAGCTGCCGTAACGTTCTTCTTCGCCGCTGAATATCGACCAAGTAGTTCTACATATCGTACTATTTACTTTTATACAATCCAGTGCTAGCTTGGCGCAGGCAATTGCATGAAGCTCACTTCAAGGAGGCCAAAAACTCGATTCCCAAGGCGCCAACCCAAGGATTTCTAATCAACGGTGAAAATGATTAGAAAACGGCGTAACTCCATGAAAATAAACAACCGCCTCCGTTTCTAATCAACGCGAATATAGGGGGGTGGGGGGGGTGGGGGGCCAGGCGAAGGCCACCACGATGCATCGAACGGGGTAGCATTTTGTAGCGCCGTGCTTTTAGCCCGGCATCGAGCCACAACCTCACAACTCGAAATTTCGCAATCCCAAGCCACCAGCACCTCCGCTGCCCCACTCTTTCCCATGTGTTATCATTCGCCAGCATTTTCACGAAACCCGAAACCCAGGAGCCGCTCTTGACGGCCCGCATCCTCAACGGCAACGCCATCCGCGATGAAATCTACATAGACCTGCGCCAGGAAATCGCACGCCTGCGCGCCGCCGGCATCATCCCCGGCCTGGCCGCCATCCTGGTCGGCGAAAATCCCGCCTCGAAGGTTTACGTCACCAGCAAAATCGCCGCCTGCGAAACTCTCGGCCTCAATAGCTTTCTGATTACTCCGCCGCACACCATCTCCACCGCCGAGCTGCAAGCCATAGTCCGCGATCTGAATCGCCGCAACGAGATAGACGCGATCCTGGTCCAGCTCCCGCTACCCAAGCAGGTGGACGCCAAAGAAATCCTCGACACGGTAGATCCAGCCAAGGACGTGGACGGCTTCCACCCGCTAAACGTAGGCAAACTGGTAGCCGGCCGCCCCAATCTGGTAGCCTGCACGCCACTGGGCGTAATGGAAATCCTGCGCCGCAGCAACATTTCCATCGAAGGCGCCAACACCGCGATCATCGGCCGCAGCGACATCGTAGGAAAGCCGCTAGCGTTGCTGCTCATGCACGCCAACGCCACCGTTACCATCTGCCATTCCAAAACGCGCGATCTCCCCGGCACGGCCCGCCGCGCAGACATCGTCGTAGCCGCCATGGGCCGCCCCGCCATGATCACCCCCGACTACATCCGCTCCGGCGCAACGGTGATTGACGTCGGCACAAACCGCATCACCGACCCAGCCGAAGCCGAGCGAATCTTCGCGAAATATCCCGAGCGCCTGGCGAAGTTCCGCGAAAAGGGCGCAACGCTCGTAGGCGACGTCCACCCGGATGTAGCAGAAGTAGCCGGCGCGCTAACGCCGTCGCCAGGCGGTGTAGGCCCGCTAACGATAGCGATGCTGATGAGCAACACCGTCCGAGCCGCGGGCCTGCGCCGCGCCACGCAACCCGCCACCACCACCGCGGCGGTGCCATCGTGAGCAGCCGCGAAGTCTCGGCTCCCCGTAGGGTCCGGTCTTTAGCCGGACCTCTTCGGGCACAAGCCAGCCAACAAAGAAAAAGCGAGCATTATCGAAATCTGATCTCAATCGCCCAAAAGACGCGGAGGAACCCACCATGCTTCGTGTCGGCCTAACCGGCGGAATCGCCTGCGGCAAATCCACCGTCTCGCGGATGTTCCGGGATCTCGATATCCCCATTCTCGACGCCGATCCGCTCGCCCACGAACTCCTCGAGCCCGGCCAGCCGGTCTACGATCAAGTGCAAGCCGAATTCGGCGACGCCGTCCTCGCCGCCGACAAAAGCGTGGACCGCGCCAGACTCGGCGCCCTAGTCTTCGCCGATCCGGCCAAGCTCCACCGCCTGAACGAAATCATCCATCCACACGTAGTCGAAATCGTGGACCGCTGGTTCGCCACGCTGGATCAACCCGGCGGCCCGCCCATCGCCATAGTCGAGGCCGCGCTGCTGATCGAGGCTGGATATCGCCCCAAGCTCGACCGCTTGGTAGTAGTTCGCTGCACACCGGGCCAGCAGCTAGCCCGCCTGCGCGAACGCGGCCTGAACGAAGTGCAAGCCCAGCAGCGCATCACGTCGCAAATGCCCATAGGAGAAAAGGTGGCCGCGGCCGATGACGTAATTGATTGCGGCGGCACCTTCGAAGAAACCTCACGCCAGGTCCGCGACCTAGCCGCCAGGCTGAAGCTTCAAGCAGCAAAGGTAGCGCCGGCGTCTCTGCCGGCATCCGGCGAACCCAAAGTTAGTTGAGAGCTTCAATCGTCCGCGAATGGAAACTGCGATCGAAGTTGCCGTGTTCCCGCGCGGCGATTGCAGTCAGAGATGCCAGCAGCATTCGCACATCGCCAACTTTCGCCCCGTTTCTGTAAAATGAATCGCGCAAATCAAAACGCGAGGCCGACACCATGACTCCCCATCGCACCGCGCGCCACAGAATCCGCTTCATCATGTTCGCTCTAATCGCTGTCCTGGCCGCCTTCTGGGCCGGCGCACGATGGGGCCCGCGCACGCCCAACGCCGTAGAAGCTGTCCCCACCGCGACGCCGGTAAGCACCGAAGGCCTAGGCTCGCTCGAAGCCGAAAATGTCCGTATCTATCACCAAGCCGCTCCAGCAGTAGCCAATATCGTCACCAAGACGGTGGAATACGATTTCTTCTACAACGCGGTTCCGGTCGAAGGCGCCGGCTCGGGCTTCGTAATCGACGCGGCAGGCCACATCCTCACGAATTATCACGTGGTCGAAAATGCCCGCACCATCGAAGTCACTCTCGGCGATCAAACGCACTACACCGCCAAATACATCGGCGCGGACACGCGCAACGACATCGCCCTGATTCAAATCGAAGCGCAAGGAAAGAAACTAACGCCGCTGCCGCTGGGCGATTCGCACGCGCTGCAAGTCGGCCAGCGCGTGCTGGCCATCGGCAATCCTTTCGGATTCCAAAGCACGCTCACCACAGGAGTAGTAAGCGCCCTCGGCCGCACCGTGCAAACCAGCGATACCACTTTCATCGATGAAGCCGTGCAAACCGACGCCGCCATCAATCGCGGCAATTCCGGCGGCCCGCTGATGAATTCGCACGGCGAAGTGATCGGCATCAACTCTGCCATCTACACGCCGTCGGGCACCACCGCAGGAATCGGCTTCGCCATTCCCATCAACACCGCCAAGCGCGTAGCCGACGATTTGATTTCGTTAGGCCGCGTCCGCCAAGCCACACTGGGCATCCAGGGCCGGGCCATCTGGCCGGGACTGGCCGGAGCGCTCGATTTGCCCGTGGACCACGGCCTGCTAATTGAAAGCACAACGCCGGGAGGCCCCGCAGATGCGGCCGGAATCCGCGGCGGCAATCGCACAGTCCTGGCAGGCCTGCAGCAACTGCGCATCGGGGGCGACGTCCTGACTGCCGTTGACAGCACCGAAATCACAAATCAAATGGATTTGGGCCACGTGCTAAATCGCCATCGCCCAGGCGATACGGTGACCGTGACATTTTATCGGGACAAGAAGAAGATCGATGAGAAAGTGACCTTGGCCGACCGGAAGTAGTGTGGTTTTAGATCTGTCGTATTTGCGGACGTAGGGGTGGGGCTTGCTCCGCCCGCCGCTGTAAGAATCGCCCAGACGCACCACACGCTGCCTGACAAACCGTGGGAGGGTTCACACGGTTCAGATCGTGACCCGGTAATACCCGCGCTCTTTGAACCGGAAACTGGGCTCGAGAATTCGCTCGATTGCGACTTCCTCGCGCGACTTGGGCGGCTCGGCGAAATCCCCGTCCCAGACACCATAAAGTTCTACACTCTTCTCACCGGTGTTTCGCAACAGCTCAACCATAACTTTGCGATCACGTTGATACTCGTTGTTTTCTTCTGGTGTCTGCTGGCTGATAGCCCACTCGTCAAGTTCCGGCCACTCGCCGTTTTGAAGCGTCACATAGCCGAAATTGCAACTGCAGCACGTACTCGAGCCGATGTATTGCACTTCAGGACCATCAAAGGAATTTCTGATTGCCAGGTCGTTCTCCGTCAGCGACTCAACGAACACTCCACGAGCGTTCTTGTCCCAATCACTTCTCGGAAGAGCTTTTTGCGTCCCGGCGTAAAGCACAAAGCACATGCGATCGTCTCAGCTCATCGGAAGTTGGTTTGCCGAAATAAGTGCTCTCCAGTCTTCGCGAACCGCCTCGCGCCGCTGGCGGGTGAATTTGAACCAGCCTTCCGCCACATCTCTTACGCGTTCCAGCGCTCTCTGCATCTCTTCATGCTTCGCGTGAATCATCTCGGCGTCGGCATCTTCTGGAACCCAGATGAACGGACCGCCCACAAAAATCGCGCGAGAAAACGGCTTCGGAATTTGAAACAGGTCCCACGTCTTCTCCAGCGTCCAGGCGTTCTCTAGTCCGATATGAAACGGATAAATTGGCACTCCCGTCTTGCGCGCCAGCATCACCGGCCCGGGCTTAGCCACATAACGCGGCCCGCGCGGCCCATCAATCGTAAAAGCCGCAGTGCTCCCCGCTTCAATCTTCCTGGCCATATCCACCAAGCCGCGCAATCCTCCGCGCGTCGAACTGCCCTGCGAAGTCCCGAATCCAAATCGTTCGATCACCCGCCGCGTCCACTGCCCGTCGAAATTCGTCGTGTTCATCACCACCACGCCGCGATTTCGTTCGCGCCACACCGCGGAAAAAATGCAACGGTGCCACATCGCGCCGATACAAGCCCGCCCGCCGGCCATCCACTCGTCAACCAATTCCTCGCCCAGCGAATCAAAACGCAAGGTGGGCCCAATCGCGGCAATCAAGCTCGAAACCACTCCCGCAATGACCGGAATCTGCATCTGCCGCCAGCGAGAAAGCTCCGGCAAACGCGTATCGTAGAGGACGTTGACGCGTTCTTCGCTTTGCGCCGCTTCCGGTTTGGCCGCTTCGCTCACTGCGGTATAGTATAGGCGGAATTGCCTCCAGCTCTTCGGTGCATAGCGGTACGTTGATTCTGATCTTTCGTTCCATCTTCGGCAGCGGTTTCGGGCGGAAAAGCGCGTTATTTCTCGTCTGCGCCGTAGTGTTCGCGCTCGTGCCGGTTCTCGCAGCACCCGCCAGCGCGCAGGAGCATTGGCCCATCGGCGCAATCGCCCGATTCACCGGAGAAGATATTTCCTTTGAAGGCAGCACGCTGGGCGGCGCGATTCCCGGCGGAACGAGCTTCTACGTCTCCAGCGGCACGGTGCTGACGGTGCATTCCGCCGACGCGCGCCTCACGCTGCCCGGCGGCGGCACGGTGGATATCTGCGGCCCGGCAAAACTCACTATCCTGGAATCGAATACCGCTTACACGCTGGCGCTGAATTTCGGCCGCGTGCACGTGCGCCTGGCCGACACCACGCAGCTGCACATCTTCACTCCGTTCGTGATGGCCACGCCTGTTTCGATCGCCGAAGAAGCGCGCGATTTCACGCTGGGGCTGGATTTGAATGATGCGATGTGCGTATTTGCCGCGCAGGGCGCCGCGCATCTTGAAGATCAATTCAGCAGCGAAGGCTTGACCGTGCCGCAACTCGGCGAGTTTTTTCTCTCCGGTGAAAAGCTCGATCCCAAAGCCGGGCCCGGCGGCACGTGCCGTTGCTTCCGCGACGAAGCGCGTGAAGCGCGCGCTCAACCCGCGCGCCCCGCTCCGAATCTAGCGCCACCGCAGGCAAAGTCGCCGGCACCGCCTGCCGCGACCGCACCACAACCGACGGTTACAGCCGTCATGCCGTCACCACAGCCAGTGGTTTCAGCCTCCGCCACTCCGCCACCAAGCGCGCCGCCAGCCAACAAGATTCGCCCCGCCGCCGCATCGAAACCCAAGCCCCCGATGCCCGACGCCAGAATGCCGCAACTCCCGCCGCCGGCGATTTTGGACACGCTGCCGCGCGCGACTTCGGTGATCCCCACGGTCCAAGCTGCCGAGCCGCCTCCGCCGCCCACTGAGACGGCAACTGCGAATCCGCCACCGAGCAATCCTCCGGCTGCGCCGGAGAAGCAAGTTTCGGGCAACGCGCCCGAGGCGGATTCCGGCTTCAATGTTCCCGAGCATGCCAATGAGGCGCCGCCGGTAGCCGCGCACGTGGACGGCGACGCGCCCGAAGCGCCGAAGCTGGAGCCACCGGTGCGAGTGGTGATGCCGCCGCTCTCGTTCTCCGCGTCAGCGCCGGCGCCGCCCGTCGATGCCAATCCGCAATTGGTGACGTTAATTCGCGACGCACGCATCACGCGCGACTGGGTATTTACGGGCCACGTGGTGGATACAAAGGCGCCGTCTGTCGCGGCCACAAATGCCACCGCCGCTGCGAGCCCCAAGGCGACAGCCGCCGCAAGGCGCAAGCATCGCGGCATTCTCACGATGTTCAAACGATTCTTCGGAACGTCTGCTCCGCCGCCGCAGTGACGTGCGCACTCCCAAGGTTGTAACTCGGTTGTGAACCGGGCAAAGGCCGCCATCCTGAGGCCAGATTTTAGCCGCGGCAAGAGGGCAGGCAACGCACGACTCTACATCCCTTCGTAGTTAGGGCCGCCGCCGCCCTCGGGAACAACCCAATTGATGATCTGATAAGGATCGGCAATATCGCAAGTCTTGCAATGCACGCAATTTGAGAAATTGATCTTCAGTTTCGCCGCGCCCTTCTCCATCCCCATCTCATAAACGGCCGCGGGACAAAAATACTGGCACGGATTGCCATACTCCCGGACGCAGCGATCCACGCAAACGTTCGGCTCGGTCACCACCAAATGGCAGGGCTGATCCTCTTCATGGCGCGTGCCGGAATGATAGACATCAGTCAGCCGGTCAAATGTGAGCACCCCATCGCCCTTGAAGCGCGTCGATTGATCCACCAAACTGCCATCGCGGTTCAGTTTCGTATACTCTTCGTAGCCGGGCTTGGAGCGCATCGGATCAATAAAACCCCGTCCGCCGGTGACGAACTGCGCCGCCGAATGCACCAAGCCAGTCCATAGCCCGTGCGCAAAGGCCTGATGAAAATTGCGCACCGCCCACAATTCCTTCTTGATCCAGCTGGCATCCAGCTTCGCGGAATAATTCGAGAGACGCGCGGCCGAAGTATCTCCCGCGCAGAGCGCTTCGTAAATCGTTTCCGCCGCCAGCATGCCGCTCTTGATTCCGGTATGGATTCCCTTCAATCGCTGGGAATTCAGCAGGCTTCCGGAATCTCCGATAATCAGGCCGCCATCGAGATACGGACGCGGCATCGAATACCAGCCACCGTAAGGCACCGTCTTCGCGCCATAACGAATTAATTTCCCGCCTTCGAGAATGCGGCGAATGTGCGGATGCGTTTTGTATTTTTGAAACGCTTCGTGCGGATCGAACAGCGGATTGTGATACTCGAGGGCAATCACCATCCCGACCGAAACGCGATTCTGCTGCAAGCCGTAGAACCAGCCGCCGCCGTACATGCTGGAATCGAGCGGCCAACCGAGAGTGTGCCCGACGAAGCCGGTCTCGATCCGTCCCGCCGGCACTTCCCACAGTTCTTTGATGCCGATGCCGTAGGCTTGCGGATTGAGGCCATCGAGGCGGAATCGCTGCACCAAATCTTTCGTCAACGAGCCGCGCGGCCCTTCGGCCAGCACCGTGACTTTCGCGCGCAACTCGTATCCGGGCGTGAAGTTGTCCTTGGGCTTGCCATTTTTGTCCACGCCCTTGTCTTCGGTAATCACCCCGGCGATTCCGCTGCCGGATTCGATCAATTTCGCGCCCGCGAATGACGTGAACAAATTCACGCCCTTCTTCTCGACCAGACCTCCCAGCCATTTCACCAATTTGTTGAGCGAAATGACGTAGTTGCCGTGATTGGCGAGCGGCGGCGGCGTGATCGGCAATTTCCAGGATCCATTCGCGGTGAAGTAATAGGCGGCATCGCCGGTGACGGGCGTATCGAGCGGCGCTGATTTCTCGAAATCGGGGACCAATTCTCGCAAGCCGCGCGGATCCATGATGGCGCCGGAAAGCTGGTGCGCTCCAATCTCGCGGCCCTTCTCCAGCACATAAATATTCTCAGCCGAAAGCGCCGGCGATTTTCCCGCCGCGGTATGCGCCTCGATCAAATTGGAAAGATGCAGCGCGCAAGCGAGGCCCGCGGGCCCAGCCCCAACAATCAGAACATCCGCATCCAGCGATTCGCGCTCCACGCCTTCAATAACAGTCATAGCTCGCCATTCTATCAGACGAGAAATGGCTCTGTTGACATCATAGGAAGAGCAAGAAAAAGCGGACCGAGCTTTCCGCCGTTCCGGCGCCGAGATCCGTTCGGACCGCGCCAAGGCGCCTGATTTTCGCGCGGGCCCCGGTGAATGGGCGCAAAAATCAGGCTGCGCGGTCCTCAGGATGACAGCGTTTTCATCACGCGAAAGGATGTCAACAGAGCTACGAGAAATTGTAGTGGCGGGGGTTTGCAACTGGCAGGATGCAGATTTCTGTTTTCGCCGGAGTTTTCGCTAGGGATTTGCTAACCGGCTCGGTGGGGCCGAATTTCACTTCCGAGCGGAACTTCTTGTAATCGCGGTAGGTAAAATCCAGCTCCTCGTTCAAGCCCTTGAAAATCAAAATGCGCGCATCGATCCGACCTTGCACTTCCCGCGGCAACCAAACTTCATCGTTCACGCGCGTTTGCTCCAGCGAAAAGTGCGAATTCTTGTGGATGCGCACCAGAAACACGCCGTAGGACACATCTCCCAACGCCTCCGCATCGAGCTTCACCCACTGGCGGTCTTCTTTATCAATCCAAACCTGGAAATGAAACTTCGGGAGAAATCTTGAAAAGCGGCTCTTCGGCTCAAATCCAGGCCGCGGCTCGGCGGAAATTTTGTACGCATCGCGACCGTTGATTTTATCGATGCCGTCGAGAGTGAAGTTGTAAGCGTCGGCGATCTCCGCAACGTAGGATTTGTCCTGCTCTTCTTCTTTCTGCCTGCTGGCCAGCCGCTTCTGGCGCTGCTCCTGGGTCTCGTTCTTGCGCTCGTCCATGAAGCGGTTGATCTTGTCTTCGACCTTGGCTTTCTCCTTGTCCGAAAGCGGCTGGTCATTCTTGGCAATCAAGCGTTCCACGTGCTCGCCGTAGAGCACCATCACTTCGGAAGTTTCCGATTCCGTCGAAGTCACTTTGCCGTCGCCGTCGAGCTTCTTGGTCTCGGAACGCTGCACGTAGGTGTAGGAATTGGCGATCTTTTCGTTGGCCATTTCGGCGTCCGCCGCGTGTTTCACCAGATCCCGCGGATCGACGGACGCATCCGTGCCGGCCGCGCTGCCCGACGCCGGCGCCCCATTCGACGCCTTCGGCGACATTTTCTTGGCACTCTGCGCATGTCCAACGGGGGCCGCAATCAGCAGCAACACCGCGATGCCGGCTATCGCCACGCAATTGTCGAAGGCCCTTTTCATGGCTATTTGACTATTCTAGCAAGCACATGGGTTGCGCACGCTCCCGCGCGCCGCGCAGTTTTTGAATTGAATACAATTGCAAAGCCCCTCGCGATGCTTCTTTCCGCGCGTGCTATTCTGAATGTTCGCCTCGCCTGAGGCTCCCAATGCGCATACTCAACATCGTCGGCGCCCGGCCCAATCTGGTGAAAATCGCGCCGCTGCTGCGCGAAATGCGCAATCACGCCGCGATCGAGCCTATCCTCGTCCACACCGGGCAGCACTACGACGAAAAGCTCTCCGACATTTTCTTCCGCCAGATGGGCATTCCCGAGCCGGACGTGAATCTGGAAGTGGGCTCCGGCTCGCACGCCTGGCAGACGGCCGAAATCCTGCGCAAGATCGAGCCGGTCATCATCGAGCGCAAGCCCGACTTCGTCCTGGTGGTCGGCGACGTAAATTCCACGGTAGCCGCTTCGCTCGCCGCGGCAAAGCTGGGCGTTGCGGTTGTCCACGTCGAAGCCGGCCTGCGCAGCTTCGATCGCACCATGCCCGAAGAAATCAATCGCATCGTCACCGACGCGCTTTCCGACTATCTCTTCGTTACTGAAGAAGACGCCATCGAAAATCTGATTCGCGAAGGCAAGCACCGCGATCAAATCTTTTTTGTCGGCAACGTGATGATTGATGCGCTCAAGCAGTTTCTGCCCGTAGCGCAAAAATCCAAAATTGCCGACGAGCTGGGCCTGGCCGGCTCCAACGGCTCCGGCAGCTACGCCCTGCTAACGCTGCATCGCCCCTCAAACGTGGATTCCGCCGAAACCTTGTCTGCACTTCTAGCCGCGATCGGCGAAATCGCACGCCAGGTCCCGGTCATCTTTCCCGTGCATCCGCGCACACAGGAACGCATGAGCAGCGGCACAGCAAAAAATCCGCCGGGCCTGCGCTTCGTCCCGCCGCTGGGCTATCTTGATTTTCTTTCGCTGATGAGCCGCGCACGCCTGGTCCTGACTGACTCCGGCGGCATCCAGGAAGAAACCACCGCGCTAGGCGTCCCGTGCCTGACGCTGCGCGAAAACACCGAGCGCCCGGTAACTGTAAGCGAAGGCACGAATGAGTTAGTGGGCCAGGACCCGGCAAAAATCATAAAAGCCGCCCAAGCCATCCTCTCCGGCCAAACAAAAAAGGGCCAAGTCCCGCGCTACTGGGACGGCCAAGCCTCCAAGCGAATTATCGAGATTCTCCTCAAGTAGCGCCGGCCTCCGTGCCGGCATCCGACGACCGAAACTGAGAATCAAAGCCACAGCCAACCGCGGGCCGGAAAGTCGAAAGGCCGACGCTTCTATCACACGCTTCGTGCCGCGCTTGAGTTGTGGCCCTGATGCTTCGTCGAGGTCGGCGGATGCCGGCAGAGACGCCGGCGCTACTTGCGAGCGTTTACCAATCGTAACCATCCCGTAAAGAATCTTCTCCCGCGACCGATGAACGCCTGTAGGATGAAAAGAAGCTAAGGATGTTCCGCGCCGAGCCGAGCTTCCGGCAAGCGCAATTGCGATTGAGGATCCGTAGGGAGCGAACCGGAATGAGCCACAGTGCCGTTCTGTCGGGAAAAGCATCGGGAAACAAAGGGGCCAGCAAGATCAAATCGCCGAAATTGCGCGATCTCTCCGTTTGCCTGCTATCCGCGCATCCATTGGTACTCGGCGAACTCGAAAAACTTCTGACGCGCCCGGGCTTCCGCATCGTCACCAAACAACTGGAGTCCAGCCTGGCGCCTGAACTGCGCCGCGCGCAATTGCCCAAAGCCGGCATTTACGTGATTGACGCGCACGCTTCGCAACAAGCCGCCGCCGCGCTGATCTCCAATATTCTCGAGGCTAATCCGGCCGCGCGCTTGATCGTCGTGGGCGAGAAATTGACCGAAGCCGGCAGCTACGCGCTGCTGCGCATGGGCGTGAAAGGCCTGCTGACTTACGCCGAAGCTCGCGAACAACTGCCTCGCACTCTGCCGCTGGTGGCCGAAGGAGGATTCTGGGTTCCGCGCGTCCTGCTCTCCACCTTTGTCGATTCGATTCTGGAAGGCGCGCACGGCCGTCAATTCAAGAACGCCGCCGCCGCGGACCTAAGCCGCCGCGAACAAGAAACGCTGGAGACATTGCTAGAGAATCTCTCCAACAAAGAAATCGCCAGCAAACTCAACATCTCCGAGCGCACCGTAAAATTCCACGTCTCCAATTTGCTGAGCAAATTCGGCGTGCGCCGCCGCGCCGACTTAATTCTGCTCTGCTACCAATCCCGCGGCAACACCGCCTAACGCGTTACAACGCAAGCGCGAGCAAATTCCGACGTAGGGGCACGGCCTTGCCCTGACGCAGGACGGGTCGCTGAACCCGTGCTCGGCGGATAAATTTGCGCAAATGAAAAACCGGGAGGCGCCGACGACCGTCGCCGCCTCCCGGTTGTATTGAGCTCAGCTAATCAACCCGCGTCAGAACGAATACTTCAACGAAAACTGAATCAAACGCGGATTGCTGATAGTCGAGGTAATCGCCGTGAACACGCCGCTGGAAACCGTTTCCACATCATTGTGCGGCGTGATCGCAAACGAAGGATGATTGGTCAAATTGAAAAAGTCCGTCCGGAACCGCAGACTCTGCCGCTCGCCCAAAGCAAAAGTCTTGCCGATGGTGAAGTCCATATTGCCCTGGTACGGACCGATAAAGCAGTTCCGCGGCGTATCGCCGTAACCGGTCGAACCATCCGGTCCCACCACTGGCGCCGGCTGAAATGCCGCGGGATTCAACCAGTTCGCCAACCTTTGATTCGTGCTGCCGTGCGTCGCGGAATTCCCGCAACCAAATCCCGGCGCAAAGCTGGCGGTGGTCGCGGGGCTGGCCAAATCCGCAGCCGTCCCGCCGCCAGAATCCATCACCGAGAACGGCGATCCGCTCTGCAGCAGCAACACGCCACTCGCTTCCCAGCCGCCAAACGCAATGTTTGTCGCTCCATGCGAGTGCGCATAGAACGGCAGTTGGTAAACGAAGCTGGTCACCGAACGGTGCCGATGATTGAAATCCGACAACCCTCGCGAATCGCGCGGATCATTCTGATTGTTCAAGCGCGTCAAGAAAGCCACGCTGGAAGTGGAAACGTCGTCAATCGAACTGGAATACGTATAGGCGCTCTGGAAGTAGAGACCCCGCGAGAAGTGATGCGCCACGGTCAATTCCAGCGCGTTGAAGTGCGAATCCGAAATCGGCGAGAACGCCTCAAACGCAGGCGGATCGATTCCCTGATTCAGTGCGCGAGCCGGTGCGTTCGAGGTCGTATTCTGCGTGATCGTAACCGTGCCCCCGCCCTGGAGCGTATCCGTTACGCTGGTCGGGAAGCCCGGCTGCCCCAGAAGTTGCGCCTGCTCGGGATCGTAGGTTACGCGCAGATGCGTGCCTTTCGTTCCTACGTAGCCCACTTCCAAAAACCAGTTCCGGCCGATTTCACGCTGCACCGTCAAGTTCCATTGCTGCGTGGTCGGTGAAATCCAGTGCAACGGCACTTCCAGGCCAATGAAGTTGAACGCGCTGGCCGCACCGCCCGAATAACCTGGGCTGCACTCCGTCGGAGTGGTTGCCGGCATGCCGTTCGCCAACGTGCAGGGGAATGCGAATCCCTGCAGAAGAGCGGGCTGTGGCACGAACGCCGGGCTGAGAGTTCCCAACGGCGGAATCCCGGAAACTCCCGGAACCGTGCCGGTGAAGACGTTCGCGAGGCTTCCGGGAGGCAGCCCGCCGCCCACGGCCACCGGGAAGAACGGCACCGAGAACGAGAGGTTGTCAACAGCGCCCAAATCTTCGCGCACGCTGTAGATTCCGTAGCCGCCGCGAATGGAGGTCGTATGGTGGCCGAACAGATCGTAAGCAAACCCGACGCGCGGCTCCCACACCGAGGCGAAGTTGTTCTTAAGCCCGTCGTGATCCAGCGACCCGGTAAAACCTGGAATGTTGAATTTGCTGACGCACGAGGGATAAATGAACCCTTGCCCAGTGGCGCTCGCCTCTGCCGGACTGAAATTTCCGATGTGGCATTTGGTATCGTAAGGAGCTCCATTGAACTCCTCGCGATAGCCAATATTCAAAGTCAGCGATTTCGTCACGCGGAAGTCGTCCTGCGCGAATAGCGAATACGCCGGAATGCGGTAATCGTGGGTTGATACACCGCCGCCGCCTTCTAACCAGCGCCGGAGAACCGATCAGGAAGTTCTGGAAGTCCGCCAGCCCGCCAAACGTGCCCGGAATGAAGAACAGCAGTCCATTGTCGAGCACCGGCACGTTGCGCCGGAGCGTGACCCGGTCAGCCTCTCCTCCGAACCGGAATGTATGCTTCCCGTGCGTCCAGCTCACCGTATCGATGAACGAAAAGTCGTCCGAAAGCGCCCCCTGCGGCTGCGTCGGATAAGACCCATACTGGAACGTCTCGAACTGGAAGCGATAAATGTCGCCCGTATCGGTCGGCCGGTTGATTCCTACCCCGGCGGGAGTGAGCGGCGCGCCCTGGTTAAATACCGCTCCGATGATGTTCACGCCGAAGCGAAACTCGTTGACCACATTGTTGGTAAAAATGTGCGTTTCGGTGATGCTGCCAAAACGGCCGTGCAAGGGCGCGTCCAGCGGGAAGTTCAAGTTGTTCGTCCCCGGCAGTCCGCCCGTCTGAATCTGCAGGTTGTCCGCGCCAAAGGGCTGAAACACGTCGGAATCGGACCAGAAGAAGCGGAACGCCACGCGGTCCTTCCCGCCAAAGAATTCCCTGTCCCAGTTGCCCGTGAATTGGTCGTCACGGAATTTGCCGGTTTGATTGAGAATGAACGACCCAGTGTTCACGCTGCAGGTGTTCGAGGCGGGATTGAATGTCACTCCAGGCGTTCCGGCGCCCGTTCCCGTTGGAAACGCAAATCCTCCGGGGCCAAATTGATTGCTGGCGGCGCCGAGGATCGACAACGCTACCGGGTCGAGGGTCGTCACGCCCGCCGGAAGTGCGCATTGCGCCGGCACACCGGGGCCGGTGAAGAATGTAGAGAGCAGAGTCGCCGGATCGCGGCTCGGCGGCAGCAGCGGAATCTGGGTATTGATGAATGTTCCCGGCGAATCGCCGCTGCGCTGCCGCGTGCCCTGGTAGTTGAAATAGAAGAATCCGAGCTTCCCGCCGGGATCAACCGGCCCGCCCAAATCGCCGCCGAAAATGTTCTGCTTCACGGGCGGCCGCTTGTCCCCCGCCGCGTTGAGGAAGAAATCGTTGGCGTCCAACACCGTGTTGCGGAAATATTCCCAGGCGTCGAAGTGGTAGCGCTTCGTGCCGCTCTTCAAGATGGCGTTGATGTTCCCGCCGCCGTTGCGCCCCTGCGTCGCGTCATACAGGCTGGTACTAACTTTGAACTCGGCAATCGCATCCGGGCTGGGAAGCGGCGTATTGGTCAGCTCGCCCAGCGTAGGATCGGAGGCGCTGATTCCTTCGATTAAATAGTTGTTATTGTCCTCGCGCCCGCCGTTCACGTTGATCACTACGTTGCCGCGGCCCAATTGCGTCGCGCTGGTCAGGTTCTCCACCGCGCCCGCGGAAAGGGTCAGAAGCGATTGAAAGTTTCGCGTAGCCAGAGGCAGGTCCGTAACTTCCGTAGTTCCCAGAGATTGCCCGGTGACCGGCGCGACCGTGTTCACCGCCGCGACTTCCGCCGTTACCACCACCTCCTGCTTCACGCTGGTGACCTTCAGCACCGCCGTCACCCTCGTCGTCTCCGTCACGCGTACCTGGATGCCGCTGAATTTCGTGGTGTTGAAACCCCCGGCGCTCACTTCGATGGTGTAATTTCCAGCAGGAAGAAGTTCTGCAGTGAATAGTCCGGAAGAATCCGCCGTGAGTTCGCGCACCGTCTGCCCCGTAGCGTCATTGACTATCGCTACTTTCGCGCTCGGAACACCTGCCCCCGAAGCATCTTGAACCGACCCACTGATGGCCCCAGTCGCGCCGCCTTGACCCAGCGCAATGGCGCAACTCATCGCTACGAACACACCAATACAAAATAGCCTAGTCAGAACTTTCATTTTCCCCCCTGCCCCTCGTCATTCGTCTCTGCCACCCGTGCCGTCGACGCACCGCGCGTCGCCGCTCAGACACGAATCGTTTTGTATCCTACTGATTCATATAAAAATAAGTCAAGCCAAAACGCGTCCGTCGGGATATCAACAAAGGTAAACACCCTCTAGAGACGAGGTTAGCGATGGCGGAAGCCTCCTTTGAAGCGGATCTTCAACCCGTTAGACACTCCCAACATCCGCTCACAATTGACTTGCCCCGACACCCATCCTAATATTCCCGGCAAATGCCGGACTCCCAACCCCTAATCGGTCGCACCATCTCCCACTATCGCATCATCGAAAAACTCGGCGGCGGCGGCATGGGTGTGGTTTACAAAGCCGAAGACACCGCGCTGCGCCGTTCCGTAGCCCTGAAATTCCTCCCTGGCGATCTGACCAAAGACGCCCAAGCCCTGTCGCGTTTCCAGCGCGAAGCTCAGGCGGTAGCCGCGCTCAGCCATCCCAACATCTGCATGGTCTTCGAAATCGCCGAATACGAAGGCCAGCCGTTCCTCGCCATGGAGTTTCTCGATGGCGTCACGCTCAAGCACCGCATTGGCGGCAAGCCGGTAGATCTGGAGACGCTGCTCAACGCCGCCATCGAAATCGCTGACGCGCTCGATGCCGCCCACGCCGAAGGCATCGTGCATCGCGACATCAAGCCCGCCAATATTTTTCTAACCAAACGCGGGCACGTGAAAATTCTGGATTTCGGGCTGGCCAAACAAACCAGAGTCGAGCCAGCCTCCGACGCCACGCAAGCCACCAGCGACGGCGTAAGCCCCGAACAACTCACCAGCCCCGGCACAGCCGTAGGCACGATTGCCTACATGTCTCCGGAACAAGTGCGCGGCAAGGATCTCGACGCGCGCACCGATCTTTTCAGCTTCGGCGTGGTGCTCTACGAGATGGCCACCGGTACGCTGCCCTTCCGCGGCGAGACTTCCGGCGTAATCACCGAAGCGATTCTCAATCGCGTTCCGGTTCCTCCGGTGCGCCTGAATCCGGATTTGCCGGCGGAGCTCGAGCGAATTGTCAGCAAAGCGCTGGAGAAAGACCGCAATCTGCGTTACCAGCACGCCGCCGATATGCGCGCGGATTTGCAGCGCGTGAAACGCGATACGACTTCGGGCATCCTCACCGGGTCGCAAGTCGCGCAGTCCAGCGCCACCGATTCGCAGACTTCGGCTGTATCGTCGCAAATGTCTTCGGCTTCGGTCGCGTCCGCGCCCGTAGCAGTGCAAACGCAGCCTGCACTTTCTTCCGGCAGTTCGGTTGCCGTGGCTGCTGTCAAACAGCACAAGTTGGGACTGACGGCCGGGGCGCTGATCGTGTTGGCGGTGCTCGCCGCAGCAGGCTACGGCGTCTATTCCATGTTCCGGGGCAAGGTAGAAGTGCCTTTCCAGAATTACAAAATTTCGCAGATCACCGATAATGGCAAATCCATCGCCGCGGCAATTTCCCCCGACGGGAAATATGTGTTGAGCGAGCGCTTGAACGCGGGCAAAGCCAGCGTCTGGCTGCGGCACATCGCCACCAACAGCGATACTCAAATCATTGCTCCTGCAGATGTGCCCATTAACTTTCGCAATTTCAGTTTTTCATCCGACGGCAACTATTTCTATTTCCGCGAAGCGCGCGGCGCCACGCAGGATGTTTTTGATATTTACCGTGCCACGGCTCTGGGAGGCAGTCCGCAAATCATCGCCCGCGATGTCGATTCCAATATCGCTTCCTCTCCGGACGGCAAACATATCGCCTACGAACGATTCAACGATCCTGAAATTGGCAAGTTTCAATTACTGGAAGCGAATCCGGACGGCAGCGAAGAGAAGATAATTGCTTCCGGCCCCGTGGAGAACGGGCGGCAGTCGCTTGCCTGGTCGCCTGACGGCGCGCATCTGACATTAGTAAATTGGGGAAATATACCCACGCCCATGCAAATCATGGATTTATCATCCGGCAAAATACAGGAATTGCCGCGGACCGCCGGAATCGGTTTTATGGAATCGTCGTGGATGCCGGATGGGCGCGGATTCCTCGTGCAATACGAAGACTCCACCTCAGGGTTCGATCAGGTCGGCTATTTGTCCTACCCCGCGGGCCAGTTTCACGCCATCACCAAAGATACTTCGAACTACGCGGGTGTCGCCCTCTCAACCGACGGCAAAACCCTCGCTACCGTACAGAACAAAGGATTTTTCACGCTTTATACGCTTCCGGCGGCCGGCACTGGCGGCAATTCGCCCTCTCCCACAATTCCTGAGCAGCAGAAAGGTTCCATGTTCTTTGCGTGGTTGAGCGGGCAGCAGTTGGCATTAGTGGAAGACAATCGCCTCGTCCGGACAACCCTCGACGGCACCAACAAGACCACCGTTCTGACCGATGTTTCGCTCGGAGGCATCGCCGCTTGCCCCGATGGACGCTCGATTATCTTGAGTCTCAACAGCCGGGACGTGCTCGGGAACATAAATACCTGGAAGATTGGCGCGGATGGTTCGAATCTGAAACAGCTTTCCAAAGGCCGGCAAGAGTACGCCGTGGAGTGTTCACCGGACTCGAAGTGGGCGTATTTTACTGACAACCAGGCTAACCGCGTGCAACGCGCCGCTATCGATGGCGGCGCCCCTGAAAGCGTTCCTGGGACGGATATTCCGCACTCCATCATCGCTTCGCACGATCTCAGCTTTTCACCGGACGGAAAAACTCTGAGCTATGTGATCGATACCATTACCGGCAACCAGGTAGTTCCGAAGATTGTCTTGGTGCCGCTCGATGCCGGCCCGCAGCCGCAGGTGCACTTCCTTGAACCCAATCCGGCGATTTCCAGTTACGGACCACGCTTCACTCCCGACGCCAAAGTCTCTCGTCTACCCCATCCGCCAAAACGGAGTGGAAGACCTCTGGCTGCAGCCCCTCGACGGATCGCCCGGCCATCAAATCACAAATCTCAAGCCGAGCACATTAGTCGCTTTTATTGGTCGCCCGACGGCAAGTCCATCGGCGTCCTAACCGCCCGCCACGAATACGACGTAATCCTGCTCCACGACACCGGCCCACAGTAGCGCTGGTTCACGCTGAGTTTCGAAGGGCGTCCCCGCCGACATTCGCCGACCGCAAGGTAACTACAAGCAACAACCACCGCAGATCACCTATCGCGATCCCCGGCAAATTCCCAAATCGAACTTCCCCGCTCTCCCAACCCCTCCATTTCGGCACACCAACGCAATAAGCCATCCGTTACGCCTAATGTTCTCAGCCACTCCCTCGGCACAACGATTGCTCTCCAAGCGACTGCGCCAGTAAACCGCCGAGCGCAAGCGCCTCGAGTCCATCCCGCGGCGCGGCGACTAATACGAGGCCAATTCCCATGTTCGCCAATGTGCGCGGGAGCAAATTCCCGGCTGCCGTGCTAATGATGCTGGCGATTGCAGGGGTCGCAGTTTACGCCGCGGCCGTTTTTCCTGTGCCGATCATTACCTTCATTTCGCCCATTTCCGCCGCGCCAGGAGGGGCACAGTTCACTCTCACGGTGAATGGCGCGAATTTCGTCACCTCCAGCACAAAATCGATCGTGTACTGGAACGGTTCGCCGTTGGTCACCAGGTTTGTTAATTCCGACCAGCTCACCGCCGTAGTCCCGCCCGGGCTGATCGCCAGCGGCGGCACAGCCCTGGTCACCGTCGTCGGCCCAGGCTGTCTGGGCACGTGCAGCCTGAGTTCAAACGTCGTCTATCTCCCCATCGGAGCGCCCGTCTCGACTCTGACCGTGGCCGCACTCTCCGCTACCGTGGGATCCTCGCCGTTCGAATTGACCGCCGCCGACGTCAATCAAGACGGCAAGCTTGACCTCTTAGTCTCCAATCTTGCCGCCAACAGCGTCTCGATTTTGCTGGGAAACGGCGACGGCACCTTCCAGCCGCAGACGACTTTCTCCACCACGGTCAGCGGGCCTTTCGGTATCGCCGTCGGTGATCTGAATGGCGACGGCATCCCTGATCTCGTCATCGGTAGCGACTCCACCGGCCTGAACATCGCTCTCGGGAGCGCGGGAGGCACATACTCTGTGACCTCGCTTTCGGGCGGAAGCTGCCCGTTGACTCCCGTGCTGGCCGACGTGAATCACGACGGCAAGCTCGATATCGTTGTGGGCAACAATTGCGGTAACGGAATTCAGGTCTATTTCGGAAATGGCGACGGAACGTTTCAGGCCGCCACGGGGATCAGCGGCTCCTCTCAGGTTTCCAATCTTGTCGTCGCGGATTTGAATGGCGACGGCAATCTCGATGTTGCCGCCGCCAACTTCAACCTCGGAACGATCGATGTTTACTCCGGAACCGGCAGCGGGACTTTTTCCCCCGTATCGCATGTTTCCGCCGTCAGCGGCGCCCGTGCCATTGCCGCGGCGGATTTCGATGGCGATGGCAAGCTCGATCTCATCGTCGGCAGCCTGACCAACGGCGGAATCGTATTTCTGCACGGAAACGGGGACGGAACGTTTCAGGCCCCCAGCAGCATTGTCGCCTCCGGAGGCTTCGACAGCTTCGCCGCCGGGGACATGAACACCGACGGGAAAATGGACTTCGCCAGCGTGTCGGCTTCGGGTTTCGTGCAAGCGTGGCTCGGAAATGGCGACGGCACGTTCCAGGCTCCGCAGACGCTCGGCACGGGCGGCGGCTACGGGATCGCGCTGGGCAATTTCGCCACCGCAGGCGGCCTCTCCACGGCCGTATCTACGGGCAGCGGCGGCGCCACCATCAATGTCTATCTGCAAACCGTATCGCTCAGCCCCTCCAGCGAAAATTTCGGCAGCGTCAACGTGGGCTCCAGCGTGCAGCAAATCTTCACCCTCACCAATTCAACCTCCAGCACCGTGGGCGTCAGCTCCGTTTCGTTCACCGGCTCGGACACGGGAGATTTTTCGCAAAACAATACCTGCAGCGCGCCGCTCGTCCCCGCAGCAGCGTGCACGGTGACCGTTACCTTCACTCCCGCGGCTGCCGGAGTGCGCAGCGCCACTTTGTTCATCTCCGATTCGGCTCCCGGCAGTCCGCAGTCGGCCAGTTTGAGCGGAACAGGCGTCCCCGTGCCGCTTGCGACTCTGTCTGCACCATTATTGATGTTCGGCAGCCAGGACCTAAACGTGCCCTCGTCTCCGATGCCCTTGAGTCTGTCCAACACCGGCACCGCTGCGCTCACCGGCATAACTATCGCGCTCACCGGCACAAACGTGTCTGACTTCGCCCAAACAAATAATTGCCCCAATTCCCTGGCGGCAAGCGCCAGTTGCACCGTCAACGTGACCTTCGCGCCCTCCGCTGCAGGAGCATGCAGCGCGACATTGCAATTCACCGACAACGCCGCCAACAGCCCTCAAACAGCATCGCTAAACGGGACAGGCGCGCTCGCCGCAGCGCAACTGCAATTCGTTCAAGCCCCTCCAGCGTCCCTGATTGCCGGCTCAAGCATCGGCATGCTCAGCGTAGGCGTGTACACCGCGCAATCGATGCTAGCCACCACTTCCACCGCCAACGTCACTGTAACGGTCACCGGACCAAATTCCTTTCACTCCAGCCAGACCCAAGCCACGTCGTCGGGCGTGGCCGCCTTCAATTTCAATTCGCCGCTAACTATCGCCGGTCAATACGCAATCTCAGCCATCAGCTCGGAATTAAGCTCCGTCGCCGCCAATCTCACCGTGACGGTCCAGCAATCTTCCGCACAAATGAACGTGACCGGCTTCCCTTCGCCGACGTATTCCGGTATGCCGCACGCCTTCACTGTCAGCATCACCGATCAATTTCTCAACCCCATCACTTCTTACACCGGCACGGTGACCCTGAGCAGCACAGATCCTTCCGCCATCCTGACGCCATCGTCCTATAGCTTCGTCGCCGCGGATCTGGGCGCGCACAACTTCACCGGCACGCTCTTCACGCTCGGCACGCAAGTCATCAGCGCGGCCGACGGCCAACTGAACGGCGCGCAAGCGGGCATTCAGGTAAATCAGCGGCCACAATTTGTGATCAACACTCTGGCGGACGATGCGGGCACAGCTTTGTGTGACGGCAACGAGCCATGCTCGTTGCGCAGCGCCATCGCGCAATCGAATGCGCTGGGCGCCGGCGATATCACCGTGGACACCTCGCAATTCACGGGTGCGCTCCCGTTCACCTCGACTCTCACCAACGGCGTGCTGGAGCTCAGCTCCAGCATCAACATCACCGGTCCGGGCGAAACGCAGCTCGTCATTTCCGGAAATAACACCTCGAACGTGTTCCTGGTGGACGTCTCCGCCATCGCCACGATCAGCAGCCTCACCGTAACGCAGGGCAAGTCCGCCGGCAACGGTGGCGCAATCAGCAACGCCGGAACGCTCGCGCTCTCCAACGTCGCCGTAACCAACAGTGCCGCCGCTGCGAGTGGGGGCGGAATCTACAACTCCGGCAACCTCACCGTGAGTTCTTCCACGATTTCCGGAAACTCCGCAGCCCTAAACGGCGGCGGAATCAGTAACGGCGGCACCCTCGCCTTCTACGACAGCACCATCTCCGCCAACAGCGCCGCGGGCAACGGCGGAGGGATCGACAACAGCGGCACGCTCTCCGTCCCGCAAAGCACGTTCGCAGCAAATACCGCCGTGGACGGAGCTGCAATCGAAAACGAACCCACCGGCCTGTTCACGCTCATTCAGAGCACGCTCTCCGGCAATACGGCTACCGGAAATACCGGCGCCAGCGTCTCCAATCAAAACAGCACCGCAGGCGCGGCGACCATTTTCGAAACCATCATTGCCGGCAATACCGCCGGCGGAGGCGATTGTCTCAATTGCGGCACGCAAAGCAATTTCAACTTGTTCGGTGTTACCGCGGCTACGCTGAATCTTGCACCGCTCGCCGACAACGGCGGCCCAACGCCGACCATGGTCCCGCTTCCCGGCAGTCCCGCTATCGGCGCCGGAAGCATCGAGCTGGCGCAAAATCCCGGCGTTCCGCAATCGCTGGCCAGCGATCAGCGCGGCCAAAATTTCTCCCGCGTGGTAAATAACAGCGTGGACCTCGGCGCCGTGCAATCCAATGCCGGCCCCGCGGGCTCGCTCGCGTTAGCCGCCGCATCTTCATCAGTAGCTGGCCAGCCGCTCAGCGTAACCGCCAACGCCCTCACTCCAAGCGGCAATCCCGCCGCCCTATTCACAGACACCGTACACTTCACCAGCAGCGATCCGCACGCCGTCTTGCCCGCGGATTACACCTTCACCCCCGCCGACAGCGGGTCGCACCTCTTCTCCTTCACACTCGCAACCAGCGGCCCGCAAACCGTCTCCATCACCGATCTGCAGAACAACTCGCTGACCAGCACGCAAGCCATCGCAGTTTCTCCCGCCGCCCCGTCAGCCCTCGCCGCCACCGCCGGCTCCGGACAATCGGCTGCAACGGGCGCGATATTTCCGGTGGCGCTGCAAGCCAAAATTACCGACGCCTTCGGCAACGGCGTCCCCGCAATTTCGGTGGTCTTCACCGCGCCATCCAGCGGCACCAGCGGCACATTCCTGAATTCCGGCGCCAGCGTAACCGTAGCGACCGCCGATAACGGCGTAGCCACCGCTCCCGCCTTCACCGCCAACAGCACTACCGGGCAATACACCGTAGCAGCAAGTTCCGCAGCATTGACGCCGGTCACGTTTGCGCTGACCAATGTCCGCGCCTCGCAGCCAACCTATACGGTAACTGCCAATCCAAGTTCGCTGACCATTATCCAAGGCCAGTCGGGCCGATCCGTTCTAACCTTCACTCCCGCCGGCGGATTCTCCGGCACCATCAACCTAAGTTGCACGGGCCTGCCCGCGAGTTCCAATTGCGTCTTCGTCCCCGCACAAGCGGTGTTAACAGGCAACAACCAACCGGTCACGGTGGCGCTTACCGTAAACACCACGGGAACCAGCGGGCAGCTCTCGCGCTTCTGCCCGCAAACGGGCCGATCACCGCGCCAGCCCAACAGCAGATTCGTAGCGCTGCTGGGCATGTTGCTGGCAGTCGCAGCATTTGCCTGGCGCCACCCGCGAAACCATCGCCCGCGGTGCTCCTTTGCAATCCAAGTGCTGCTGATAGTGTTGGCAGGCGCAGGGCTGTCGGCCTGCGGCATAGCCTCGACCGGCTCCACTCCCCAGCAAGGCACGATCCCGGGTACCTATTCTGTGAACGTAGTAGCCGCAGCCGGAGGCGGCTCGCAATCAGCAGCCGTGACCATCACAATAGTCTCTAAGTAGCACCGGTTTACGCTGAGAATTCGAGGGGTTTACAATGCCTGGTTTTGCGTACTTATCGTATGCAATTAGAGTTTTCTTGACATACAATCGCGCCCGGGAGTAGCGTCATCCCTGGTCCATACACATTCGGAGGCCACCGTGAAGCTCGTCTGGAAGCTCTCCCTGGTTCTCTTTGTCCTGAGCTTTTCTTCTCGCTCTATCGCCTTCGCTCAAACCGCGGAGACCGGTGCGCTCGCCGGCAGCGTGGTGGATCCATCGGGCGCGATCGTTTCCGACGCCAGTATCACCGTCACGAACGAGGCCACCGGAGAGACGCGCAACGCTGTCTCGCAATCCAACGGACACTACCTCGTCGCGCTGCTGCCTCCCGGAGCCTATCGCGTGGCCGTAACGAAGGCGGGCTTCAAGGAAAAGATCGAGAATGGAATTCACGTGGACGTGGTCAACACCGCGCGCCTGGACATCGTCATGCAGTTGGGATCGCTCAGCGAGAAAATCACCGTCGAGGCCGCGCCGGCGATGACCGACACCGAATCGAGCGCGCTCGGGCGCGTGGTGGATGAAACGGCCGTGGAAAGCTTGCCTCTGGTCTCGCGCAATTACACGCAGATCATCGGACTCTCACCCGGCATCGAGGCTTCCGTCAACAACGCCACAGATCTGGGTCGCGGCAGCGGCGGCATCTCTCCCACGCAGACCACCACCGGACTATTCGTCAACGGCGCGCGCTCCTACGACAACAATTTCCAGATGAACGGAATCTCGGTGAACGACAACGAAGCCACCGGCGGCTCCAGCGGCGGCATCCCGATTCCCAATGCCGATACGCTCCAGGAGTTCAAAGTTCAGACCGGGCTTTACGACGCCAGCTTCGGGCACAATGCCGGCGCCAACGTGGACGTCATCACCAAAACCGGCAGCAACCAGTTCCACGGCAGCTTGTTCGAATTCTTCCGCAATGAAGCGCTCAACGCCAATGATTTCTTCTTCAATTCGACCGGAACGCCGCGCCCTGATCTGCGCCAGAACCAGTTCGGCTTCACCCTCGGCGGCCCCATCAAGAAGGACAAGCTGCTCTTCTTCGGTTCCTATCAAGGCACGCGCCAGCTCGACGGCGCATCCACCGCCGTCAACACCACCTGCACCGCCAGCCTGTTCGAGCCGCCGTTCACCAACGATCGCTCCCAAGCCGCTCTCGGCGCGATGTTCGCCGGAATGTCCGGCGCGGGAGGCGGCACCGCCATCCTCGCCGACGGCTCCAACATCAATTCCGCGGCCCTGGCGCTCCTGCAATTCAAATTGAAGAACGGCAATTTCCTCATTCCCACGCCGCAAATCGTAAATTCCTCCGGCGAGGGCTTCTCCACTTTCTCCGAGCCTTGCACCTTCAGCGAGAATCAATACATGGCCAACGTGGACTACGAGATGACCGCCAAGAGCAAGCTCGAAGCCCGCTTCTTCATCGTGCAAAGCAATGAAGCCATCAGTTTCCCGGTTGGCACATTCCTTCCTCCCGGAAACGTCCCCGGCTTCCCCAGCGACTCCAAGAACGATCCCCGCGTTCTGTCCGTCGCGCACACCTACGTTTTCAATTCGCAGCTTCTCAACGAAGTCCGCTTCGGATTTACGCGCCTTCTCGGCAGCCTCGTCCCCAGTTCACCGTACTCGTTCTCAGACGTGGGCATCAGCGAAGGCGCGCAAAATAACGGCCTGCCAACCATCAATGTCCTCGGCTCCATCAACATGGGGCCCAGCGGCCCACTGGAATTCACGCAAAACAATTACGCCGTCGAAGATTCGCTTTCCTACGCTCGTGGCCGCCACTCTATGCGTTTCGGCGGGGGCTATACCTTCCTCCAGAACGAGCTAACCAACGTCCTCACCGGAGGCACTCTGCAATTCCAGAGCTGGCCCGATTTCCTTCTGGGTGAAAGCGCCGCTCAAAATGGCACCACAGTCAGCAATGTCTTTGCTTCTCTCGACGCTTTTGGCAATTTCAATCGCGATTTCCACGCCTGGGAGGGCAATGCTTATTTCCAGGACGACATCAAACTTACCTCTCGCCTCAACATCAACGTCGGCCTCCGCTTCGAGCACATCGGCCTCTACGGCGACACCGGCGGCCGCGATTCCAATTTCGACGAGGCCCTCGCCAATCCCAATCCGCCTGCCTCCGGCACGATCCAGGGCTATGTCGTCGCCTCCAATTTCCAGGGCACCATTCCTTCCGGCGTCACCAAGCTCGGCAATCCCTTCGCCGTCAGCACCAAAGGCCAAAATACCTGGGGCCCGCGCCTCGGTTTCAGTTGGCAGGTTCTGCCGCAATCCAGCCGCTTCGTTCTCCGCGGCGGTTACGGCATTTACTATTCGCGCCCTACCGGTGAAGCTTTCGTGCAGAGCGTCTTCGGCGCGCCCTTCAGCGTCACTCGAATCAATGTCGGCACGGCCGACGCGAGCGCTACTCTTCAAAACCCGTTCGCGCCGCCGCCCGTTCTGCCTGCTTTCCCCGCTTATTCACCTACCTCTTCGATCACCTCGTTCGGCGACGCGCAGGAATTTCGCCCGGGCATCATCAATCAGTACACGCTGAATCTGCAGACGGAAATCGCCCGCGATTTCCTCCTCGAATTCGGCTACGTCGGCACTCGCAGCACCCACCTTCTCTTCCAGCGCTCTGCCGATCAAGCCCTCGACGCCAGCCCGTCCAATCCGGTTAATGGCATCACCGAAAATACGATTGCGAATATTCGGCTGCGTCAGCCCATCCCCGGCTTCCCGCCCGACAGTATGGTGCAAATGGAATCCACCGGCTCGGCTTGGTACAACGGCCTGGACGTCAGCCTCACCAAGCGCTTCCGCAACGGTCTGCAATTCCTCGCGTCCTACACCTACTCCAAAACGCTCGACACCGCCGGCGCCTCCGTTAATCTCACCGCCGCTGGCAACGCCATCATCACCGGCAACCAAAACGATCCCGGCGAGCGTTACGGCAACACCGATTACAGCCGCCCGCAGCGCTTCGTTTTCAGCTATGTCTATCAATTCCCCGGGCACAGCGCTCAGGAGGGCTTCGTCGGACATCTCCTCGGCGGCTGGGAAACCGCCGGTGTCGTCACCATTCAAGCCGGCCAGTGGATGAGCATTCTGGGTGTGAATGCCAACAACGTATTCGGCATCTCGGAAGATCGCGCGTCAATCGTCCCTGGCTGCACCCATCTCGGCACTTCCGGATCGGTGCAAAGCAAGCTCGCGGATTATTTCAACGCCTCTTGCTTCATGACTCCCGCAGTCATCAGCCCCGACGGCATTGGCACGGGCTTCGGCGATAGCGGCGTCGGCATCGTGCGCGGCCCCAGCCAGCAGAATTTCGATCTGGCCATCATCAAGCGCACGCGCATTGGCTGGCCCATCGAAGGCGATAACCTCGAATTTCGCGCCGAGATGTTCAACGCCTTCAATACGCCGCAGTTCGCCAATCCCGACAACAGCTTCACCGATTCGACGTTCGGCCAAATCTCGTCCACATCTGTGAATCCGCGAATCGTGCAATTCGCGTTAAAGTTCAACTTCTGAGCGCTGAAGATTCCGGAGGTGACCGCATGTGGCCGCGAGCCGCGCTGAAGTATTTCTTTGCCGCAACTGCAGTTTTTGTAATCGGGTCGTTTTGCGTCTCGCCCGCGGCGCATGGGCGCTCCCATGCTGCGGCCGCGGAATCGAAATTTGAAATCTCGTTTCCATCTGCAGTCCACAGCGCGCCGATCACCGGCCGCGTGGTCCTCGTTATCACCCGGCACAATGATGTCGAGCCCCGATTTCAAGCCAACGATTGGGACAACGTCGTCGTTCCCATATTCGGTGCCGACGCCAACGCGCTCAAGCCCGGCGCTCCGCTGATCATCGACGCGAACACCGCCGGCTTTCCGTTGCACAGCCTGCGCGATCTACCCGCGGGCGATTACTACGTTCAGGCCGTCTTGAACGTTTACGCACAGTGCCATCGCGCCGACGGCCACGATCTGTGGGTCCATCTCGATCAATGGGAGGGCCAGCAATTCAATCTCTCGCCCGGCAATTTGATCAGCGAAGTGAAACGAGTTCATCTCGATCCAGCGGCTGGCTTCGACATTCCCATCGTTCTCAGTAAAATCATTCCGCCGCTCGAAGCTCCACCCGACACCGAATTTGTAAAGCACATTAAATTTCAGAGCGCTTCGCTGACGAAATTCTGGGGCTGCCCTATCTACTTGGGCGCGATCGTGCTCTCTGCCGAAAGGCTACGCCGAGCATCCGCAATCCAAGTATCCGGTGATTTATCTGCAGGGCCATTTCAGCCTGGACGCGCCCTTCGGCTTCGATCCCTCGGCTCCGGAGACGCACCCGACTTACGATGAAGTCCAGCGCGCGCACGATCACTTGAATGTCGCCGAGCCTCCCAGGCCTCTGCGACTCGCCTCCGAGGCACTGCTGATGCCCGAGACCACCTACGAATTTACGAAAGCGTGGACCTCCGATAATTTCCCGCGAATGATCGCCGTCACCTTTCAGCATCCCAATCCGTACTTCGACGATTCCTACGACGCCAACTCCGTGAACGTCGGCCCTTACGGCGATGCGCTCATGCAGGAACTCATTCCCGAAGTCGAAACGCGCTTTCGCATCATTCGTGAGCCTTACGCGCGCGCTTTGACTGGCGGCTCGACGGGAGGCTGGGAGTCGCTCGCGCTGCAGCTCTACCATCCCGATTTCTTCGGCGGCACCTGGACGTTTTATCCCGATCCCATCGATTTTCGCCGCTGGGGCATTGTCAACATTTACGACGACAAAAATTATTACGAAGCCGCCGAGGAGTGGATTCACCCGCAGCGCTACGTGCAGCGCACCTCGGTCGGCCAGCCGCGCGTGACCAATCACGAGATCACCGATCTCGAGACGGTTCTCGGCACCAAGATGCGTTCTGGCGGCCAGTTCGCCATCTGGCAAGCGGTGTACGGCCCGATCGGCGATGATGGATATCCGAAGCCGCTGTGGGATCCGCGCACCGGCGAGATCGATCACGCAGTGGCAGCCTACATGCGCGATCACGGCTATGATCTGCGCTACTACCTCGAATCGAATTGGCCAAAGCTGGGGCCCAGCCTGATCGGCAAGATCCATCTTTATTCCGGTGACATGGATAATTATTACCTGAACTTGGCGGTCTACTTGATGCAGGATTTCCTGGTCAACACCAAGGATCCCGATTACGGCGGCTCATTTCAGTATGGCCGGCCGATGAAAGGGCACGGCTGGCAGCCCACCACCAACTTCGAGTTGGTCAAGACCATCGCCGAGCAAATTTCGAAGAACGCGCCACAGGGAGAGGACGCCGCTGTTTGGCATTATTGAACCGCGCCGCGACCCGCGCCAATGCCTTACAGTCGAGACCCACGCAAGGCGCCGACGCCGACCCTACATGTCCGCTCAGCGCGTTTACGGGGACCTACCGCGACTTCTGCCATAACTTCCTAGTTGCCGACAATCCGTCCGGAACCGTGGCAGGCGCGATAGACGGATATTGAATGGCCTGTGAACTACTCGGCTCTAGCGGGAACTAACAGCCACGCGACCGCGCCACTCGCGAGCGACAGACCAGCGCAGATGATCATTTCGATTCTGAATCCAAAGACAAATGCATGGGCAATCGAATCGCGGATTCCGGCTATCGTGTTGGTGTCCACACCGGAGGGTAAGTCAAGGCCAGCGAGTTTGATCGCGTTCGATTGAATATACTGGAAGATTCCGGGCGGAAGCGCCTGCCTGCTGAGACTACGATCCAAGCAAGACCTGAACATTCTCACCATCACTACACCCAAGATGGCGATAGCAAGCACGCTCGCCACCCGCGCGACTGCATTATTTATGCCGGAGGCGGTGCCGGCACGATCCTGGCCTACCGCGCTCATAACGACCGTGGTGAGGGGGGCAACACTGATCGCCATTCCGAGACCGAGAACGACAAACGCAGGAAAAAATGACTCCCAGTAACCAGCTCGCACGGAAGGCACGGCGAAAAGGACGAAGCCTGCTGCCGCAATCAGCGGTCCGATGACGAGGGGAAGCCTCGGGCCGTAGCGTCTGTCGAGCCCGCCAGACCAGCGGGAAAGAAAAAACATCAGCAGAATTAAGGGCAGCGCGGCAGCGCCGGTCGCCGTCGTTGAATATCCCTGCACCTGGATAAGGTTCAACGGAAACAAGAAAAAGAACATTCCAGTAGCGGCGTAGAGAAACAGAGTGAGCAGGTTCGCGCCGCTGAAACTGCGCGACGCAAAAAGCGCCAGTGGAACTAACGGTGAACTTACCTTGGCCTCAACAAGCACGAAGACTAGCAAACATGCGAAGCCGGCAATCACACTTCCGAAAATCACAGGATGGTTCCAACCGAGACTTGTGGATTCAACGAACCCATAGACCACGCCACCCAATCCCATAGTCGCCAGCAGGGCTCCCATCCAATCGAGACGCCCGGCGCTCAATTCACGACTCTCAGGAACGCGCCATAGCGAAATTATGATCACCGCGGCCGCGGCCGGAATATTGATGAAGAATGCCCAGCGCCAGGAGGCATGCTCAATAAGCCAGCCACCCAGAACCGGCCCGGCCGCGGTCGTGATTGCGGTGAACCCCGACCACGTACCGATCGCTCGCCCCCGAGTTTGCTTGTCGAACGACGAACTGATGATCGAAAGACTCCCGGGCACGAGAAAGGCCGCTCCTACACCTTGAACACACCGTGCGATCACCAACTGTTGAATATTCGCGCTTAGCCCACAAGCGATGGAAGCAGCCGCGAAAACCCACACGCCGGCCAGGAACATCCGCCTGCGGCCAAGCAGATCGCCCAGCGAGCCGCCAACGAGAATCAGCGCTGCCAAAAACAACCCGTAAGACTCGACCACCCATTGCACCCCGACGATCGTTGCGTGCAGGCTGGCTTGGATCGCCGGCAAAGCTATAGTGACCACGGTGCTGTCGATGAAGGCCATGCCGGAAGCGAGAATTGTCGCTGCGAGGATCCAAGGTCCCGCCTCCGCCGCGCACGGAATCACCGCATCCGTCGATTCGATTACGGCCTCGTCGCATGGCGGCTTCATGGCGGCTGTCGATGCATCCCGTGGCGATTGGGACTCGAAATCGCCAATGCACTCATTCGCGCTTCGTGCAAGCTCAACCCTGCCGCGTTACTCTCGAGTCGCGAGCAAGCCGGAAGTAATCAGGGTCACAACGTCCATTGTGCGAAATCGCGACAGTCTCAGTCCACCCGCCTATCTAGACACCTTGCCGGAGACTGACAACCACTTGTCCGATTAGCGCGTTAATCAGGAGTTGACGAGGTTCCTCTCAGGAAAGTCTCACCGAGGCTCTGAGCATACGCTATGAATTTCGCGGTTTCGTGCACAAGGTTCGTCTCCGCGGGCTGACGAACCTTACTGCCAAAGCGGACACCGATGCGTTCTGTCCATGCTTTACAGATCAGCTCACACCAGGTGCGATCGAGGGATTGCTCGGCCCATCTCACAGCAGAAAGCTTCGATTGCACTGTGCCGGTCTGACAGGTGTGAAGCATTCGGCAAGAAGTGAGCACCGCGAACGACTGACCGAAGCGCATGTTGAACCATCCAAGCGGCTGATCGATCTCAGCGACAAAATGACTCTTGAGCCTTTGAAGCGCATTCACGGCCTCAATGCGCAAGGCTTCCGGAGGTATCGGGTGCATGAGAGTTTTTGGGTCAGGCCCGACGATGGTGATGCCTCGTTCGCGAAGAATCCAGCGAACGTGCCATTGATTGTCGTGAACCGAACGCTCCAACGATGTGCTTCCGTTGTCTACGTACCAGAAGCGTTCTACGCCAACCAGATCAGCCCGATTCAACAAATCCGTACTTAGATAAGAACCTTCCAGATGTTCGGCTGGGTAGCATCCGAGAGAATGGATGTCGACATGGATTGTCCGCAACGATTTTACTTCCGCATCGCCCAACTCGGCGTTGGTGAGGATCAGGAAATCCACATCACTGTCGAGATCAAAGTCTCCTGTTGCGAGCGAGCCGACAAGATAGGCGCCGAGAAAGTTAGTTCCCAGTGCATTTTGTACGCTGGCGACGAATCGTTGCAAGACGGAAGCCAGCTCAGGGTAGACTTCGCTATGGATTCTATTCATCGCTAAAAGCAAACCGATCAACTCAAACGGAGCGCCTCAAGATCAAAGTCTAAGGCATCGGGACAACCCACGGTATCAGTCGGTTGGCTCGTAAGTTCGTACTGGAACCGATATGTCCGGTAAGCGCGTTTACCAGGACCAATTGACACTGGCATGCTCTCCTTGTGGACGAAATTAGAAAAAGTGTTATCTTCGCCGCAAATGCGCAGACTCCTTCGCTGCCTTTGGGAACCCGCGCCAACTTCACCGTTCAACCCATATGCGGGGCGAGACGACCGCCGCACTGTCAGCGAAAAAGTAGTTAGTGGACTGCGTCTGGGCGGTGGACTTGTCGCTGGCTTTCTCGTTGTGGCGCTCGCATTCGCGGGAGTTTCTTCGTTGCCCGCAGGTGCTCGCACTTTTGGCCAGTTCGCCCTGTTAGCGTTGTGGAGCATGCTCATCCTTGCGACAACCTTGATGTTTTGGACCGTCAACCGGTGGGCACCCTACGTGCCCGCGTTCTTCGTTTTACCCGCACTCTTCAAGACACTTACCGTACTTCTAATTGGCCCCAGTCCTCATTCGTCGATTTCATCTAATAGACTCTCTCGGTCGGAGGCTGCAGAACTACTCGTTTACTTTGTCGTTGTCATTGGGTTGACCTGGAGGTTTGTAGGCGAGCGTCCAGCTCCGACAACATTTGTCGACCGACTGGCGTTGACGTTTTTTGTGTTAGCTACGCTCAAGCAGGTCGCGACTGCCTATCACTGGCCGCCCCTTCCACTCCTTTCAGGTTTGGCTGCACTTTTGATTGCATATTGGATTAGCCGCAGGGCACGTCAGCAGACGCTTCCCATCGCGTCAAGTCCTGGTTAGTCGGCTTACCGGACATTGAGATCCCGGTTTCCGATAAGCGCATTTATCAGGCTCAAGGCAATTGGAAGGCGCAGATTACCTTCCACAGAGCAAGGCTATCTGCGAATCATTCCTTCGATGCAGGTAGCACGAAAATGAGAAGGATTGGACGCCACTGGGGTCTACCGACCTGAAGAGTGAATGTTCTGGATCGAAATGACGGCCATCGATCTCGATGATATCTGTCAATTGGGCCAAATCATTATTCGAACTTGCTGACTCGCTACATGCAGGACCGTTGTCCACGCGATTGCCACGGTCCAACGCATCCTCCGTCCCGCTGCCATCAAATCTCCATTTCGATCCGTCAGCGAAATTCACCTGCATTACAACCGGCGTGATTCGCAGGCAGGTTGAGTGCAAGTCTCTTGCAGCATGCACCACGGTTAGTGGGCTAAGCACAGTCATCTCTTCGTTCCAAACCTCTCCTCCGGGAGGGATGACTCCATGACCTGGACGTATCGCCGCGTGGGCGTTTGTACCGTCCCAAATTTCACCTGTTGAACCGTGAGCCAGCACAAGAGGTTTCACCCGATAGTCGTCAGAGGCCTTAATTGAAGTATTCCGTACATGGATTGCGATATTAGGATTCCGTCCAAATTGTGGCGGCCTGAGCCCGACGATTTGCAACGGCCCTCCCTGACCAGCCGCCCTCACGGTGACCGTTACCGCAGGCCCACGGTCAAACGCATTGAAGCTGAATCCAGAAGATGCAAGTAGAATTGAGATAATGAGGCATCCGAGGATCCCCCTTCTTATCGCGAATAGTTGACAGGCATGGTCGTGGAGCGACTTGGGCATTGGAACTTAGGGTGGATGATACAACCGCCAGGCTCGATCGATGTCAAGTAACTTTGCAGCGAACTGCTGATGAATTGCCCTGTTACCGGTACCCAACCCAGCAAGAGCTCAGCTTGCAGCGTTAAACAGGCACTTATACGGTCACTCGCCTTTCCTGCACCATGAGCGGTAAGATGGCAGCCCGAGCTGTCTCGAGTCGAGCATGAGCCGAAATCGCTTCAACAGCATTGCCCTACACGCGACTGTTGGAATTGGCCTTCTGCTTGTGTTTGTTGGATTACTCTTTGCTGTCGAGCAGAGGCGAACACAAGCGGAAACCGGACCCGTTCTGTCGGCGCTTTTCTCGCAAGAAGTGCTGCGCGACATCGACAAGTGGGGTGCAGCGGGACGCACGATCGAGATTGTCATTCAGCGCAATCCAGATTGTCGCGTGTGTCCGGGGAGCGGAAGTGGAATCGACGGTGCATCTTGGTTTGCACAGTCATTGCCATCGCGAGAGAGTTTGCTCTCGGACGCTTGGTTTGCACAATCATCACGAATAACGCGAGCCAGCTTCTTCCTGAACAGTGTGTTTTCGACGGACGTCAGTACAGACTTGCGTCTTCCAAGCGCTGCTCGGGCGGTTTTCGTAAACCCGCGCGACATAGGGACTAAGACGAGCGAGCTTGAAGCGAGATTCCCGAACAACTTGGGGTACTTTGTCGTCTCGCGCATTGGGCTGAATCTGAACAAGACCGAGGCGCTACTGTACGTCGACCACTTCTGCGGGGGATTGTGCGGTGGAGGCGAGTACGTTCTAATGCGCAAGCTAAACGGTGTGTGGCGTGTCGTTGACGACCACGGCACGTGGGTCTCGTGAACGGTCGGAGGTCTCGCGTCACGAATGGCCGTGTACGTCGTACGGAGTAAAGCTTGCGTACACCGGGTCTGGCCAATGGCTCCTTTCAGCGACGAATCGATCACTCTATACTCCTCCTCATTCAAACAGATAAGCGAGTTCCAAAATGAACTCATCTCATAAATACCAGCACGGCTGAGGCGCCTCTTAGATAACCACGGCCATCGGCTCAGTTCGGCGCAATTCGGTACCTCCGTACCATTGAACTCCCGTAGTTTTAGCGTCAATATCGCAAGGGGGACTGGCCAGAAGGTCAGCTCCGGGAGGCATCGGGCGAATAGAAACCCTAATCGCAACTGAAAAACATTAGAAATGGCCGTAAGCCCATCAAAACAAAGGACCGAACTCCGCTCTAATCGCAACAGCGTGGGGAGGGGCAGCGTAGGGGCGGGGGTTCACCACCCGCCCGGTTTGGCAGTTGGTTTCGCAATCGAGTCGCATGACACAAAGTCCGGGTTTTGGGCTCCTTAAAGGAGGGTAATCGGGACAGCAGTTTGGGAACGGATGTTGCGATCATCCGTAATTTATTGAAAATAAAGCGATAGCAAGAAAGAGGGCGAAGAAAAAGCTAATCGGGACACCAAATAATTAACTTTGCCCGTAAGTTACTGAAAACAAAGACCGGCACCCAGAGTTAATCGCGACACAGGGGGGGCGGTTGGGACCCCAAGCCGGCATTTATGAGATATGTTCATCATAGAACCGGGCTTTCTCCTTCGCTCGTTTCGCAGAGTGGCCGCACACTACTGGTGTCCGTTTTCGGTCCCGGCGATGCGTGGACTCCGCAACTACTGGACTCAGCCACATTCCAGATCATCGATTCCTGGGATGACACTCGGTTTGCCTCAGGGCACTTCCTCTACTCGGACGGTTTGATATTGGCCGAGATTCAAAAACAACAACAATGGTTCGTCAGGGAAATAGGGAAAAGCTGGAACACATTTTCGCGGCAGGTCGATGAGCCACGCCCAACGAAATTCGCTTCTTACGGATTCTTGAACGACGAAACGCTGGCGAGCGTTCGCGGCGATGAGCTGCTTATACAGACTGTGGACGGGCTAAAGCTATTCAGACAATCTCTTATCGGAAACCGAGCCACAACTCCCCCTCGCAATTCGGTTGAGCCTCAGCGCAACGTACCCTATAATCGCTTGTTTGGGCGCATACTGAGGCTGGCACAGAATCATGCTAGACGTTATTCAACAACGCAAAACCGGCGTAAAAATCGTAATGGGCGTGCTGCTGGGAATCATCTGCTTCGCCATGGTCATTACCCTTGTTCCCGGTTTGGTACCGGGCTCAACCACCGGCACTAGCCCCGACGCTGTGGCACGCGTCGGCGACGAGCAAATCACCCGCACCGACGTCGAGAACATGCTCAATCGCGAGCTGCGCGGCCAAACTCTCCCGCCCATGCTCAAAGGCATGTACGCCAAACAAGTCGTGGATCAATTGGTTTTCGAAAAAGCCCTCGAAATCGAAGCCCAACGCCTGGGCCTGAAAGTCACGCCCGAAGAGCAAACCGAACGCATCAAGAGATACATTCCCACGGCTTTCAATGGCGATACCTGGGTCGGCAAGGAAAGATATACCCAGGAAGTCGAGACCCGCACGGGAATGACTGTGCAGGACTTCGAAGACTTCGTCCGCCAGCAGTTGCTGGAAGAAAAATTCCGCAATATTCTCACCGACGGCGTCACCGTTTCCGACACGGAAATCGCCCAGGAATATATTCGCCGCAACGAAAAAATCTCCATCGAATACGCGGTCTTCAAGCCCGCCGATCTCGCCGCCACCATCAATCCCAGCGACACCGAACTGCAAGCCTACTTCGCAAAAAATATCGGCCGCTATCAGGTTCCCGAAAAGCGCTCCGCCTCTTACGCCCTGCTGGATCTGAATCAGTTGAAGCAGCAGACCAAAGTCACCGACGACGAGCTCAAGGCCTACTATCAGCAGCACATTGACGAATACAAAGTGCAGAACCGCGTGCACGTCGAGCACATTCTCTTCAAAACCGTGGGCAAGACCGATGCCGAAGTAGCCGAAATCCAGAAGAAGGCCGAAGACGTTCTCAAAAAAGCCAAGTCCGGCTCCAATTTCGAGGAATTGGCCAAGCAGTATTCCGAAGACACCTCCAAAGACAAGGGCGGCGACATCGGCTGGATCGGCGAAGGCCAGACGGTGGCCGCATTCCAACAGTCCGCATTTTCCCTGCCCAAGGGCGCGATTTCCGACCTGGTCAAAACCGAATACGGGTTCCACATCATCAAGGTGCTCGATAAAGAAGTCGCCCGCACCAAGAGCTTCGACGAGGTGCGCTCCGAAATCGAGCCGGTAGTCCTCGACGCCAAAGTAAACGCCGACGCCAACGCCATTTCCGACAAGATGGCCGGCGCCGTCCGCCAGTCCAACCGCCAATCTCTGGATGATTTAGCCAAGAAATTCAATCTGACCGTCGGAACCACGCCGCAAGTCGCGGCCACGGATCCGGTCGGCGACTTAGGCGCCGCCCCGGAAGTGCAGCAGACTCTGTTCTCTCTGCGGCCCGGCGAGGTCAGCCAGCCGATGCGCGTGGATCGCGGCTGGGTCATCATCGCACTGAAAGACACGCAGCCGGCGCATCAGGGCACGCTCGCGGAAGTTCGTGACAAAGTTCTCGCCGACTACCGCCGCGATAATTCCGCTGACTCTGGCGCAAACCAAAGCCCAGGAGCTCGCCAAAGACGCCAAAGCCGGCCAGCCGCTAGCTAAGGCCGCCAAGTCTCTCGGCGCCGAAACAAAAACCAGCGCCCCCTTCGCACGCATCGGCCAGGTCAGCGACCTCGGCTCAGCCTCGCAGTTCAATGCCGCCTTCAACATGAACGTAGATCAAGTCAGCGACGCCGTCTCCATCGCCGGAAACTGGGCCGTGTACCGCATCGTGACGCACGAAAATCCAAAAATGGAAGAACTAATCCTCCAAAAACCCCAAATCGAACAGCAGTTGCTGCAAACCAAGCAGCAGGCTGTTTACGATTCCTTCAGAACAGCGCTGCAGAATCGGCTCAAGAGCGAAGGAAAAATAGTGATTGACGCCAACAATATGAAGCTGATCACTGGCTAATCTACGTAAGTAAATTCCCTGTTTTCAATAACATAAAAGTTTTCCACAGGGTACTTGCCGCGCCGCCGATTCTGTGCCTACAATATTACTGTCTGTAGCGCCCAACCCGTTGCTGCGGGTCATACTTTTGGAGACGGTCCCTCCACCGTCATTTGGACCATCAGCGACAAGCTGCAGGCTAGGCCAGGTTCGATGCTAGTCGGGCTTTTTCCAGTCTGTAACTTTTTGACGCATCTCCGTTCACGAGCTTTACAACATGCATTCACATCCGTCGCAGCGAATGGGCAATTGCGATTTAAATTAATTCCGCCAGCCCGCTGGCGGGGAAGTTTCGAGGTCGATCATGTCAAGCAAACACAATGGCTCGGGCAATGAATACCGCTGTGCCATCGAGAAAAATCAGAATGGCAAATACACCGTGCGCGTACGAGCCGCGTTCGGCCGAAGGGGCTGGGTTCTGCCCGTTTATTTTCTAGCGTCCACGTTCGATACGGCGATGAAGCGCCTAGAGGAAGCGTTGCAACTCCTGCAGCGCAATGAAGAGCGCCTTTGGTTCTTCGGGCGCGAGCGCAGCGACGATCCTAATTTCGCTGAGGACTTGCTGGTGGATATCGGCTTGCGACTAGATCGCCGGACGGAGTTTCCGCGCAAGACCGCGGGGCTCGATGTGCCGCGCGAGAAGCCGGTTCCGGCCGTGCTGCTAGCGCCGGTGCGCCGGGCGTTGGCTGAGGCGGTTGAGGCTGCCCGCGTAGCCGTGGCCGGCGACTAGCTGAAGCTCCGCTCTCCGCGCATAACGCGATTGGACGTAAATCCCCTATTTAGAGGTAGCTACAGGTGCGTAGCGCCGGCTGCCAGCCGGCGTTTTTCTTACGCGCTAGTCGGAGCTGTGCCACAGGCAAAATTCAAAATCATCGACTGTGTTCGTCTCTTGCTCGTCGCAAACGCCCAGACACGCGCGCGAAAAATGCCGGCTAGCAGCCGGTGTTATGGACGCGGCCTTTCGGTGGCGTGCTTATGACTGCTTCGGGCGCAGGACGACTTCGCCATCGGAAATGTGCTGGTCGTTTAGCCAGACTCGGTACTTGTAGGAGCCTGGGTTTACGGCGGTGCGCGGCGGGCCGCTCATTAGGCGCGTTCCTGCGGGGGCTTGGAATACGTTGGAGGAGAATGGACAGCGGTTGGGGTCGAATTCTACGCGGAGATTGCCGGAGAGCGAGTGCCAGACCATTTGGTCGCCCGGATCTAGGACAACCATATCTGGAAACATCCCTACTAAGACTAGTTTTTCAGACATAAGTTTATAGAAACTCGTTGGCTTACGTTTGGAGCTCTTTCAAAAGCCCCACGCGCAAATCGGCGCATGGGGCACCCTTTCGCTTCGCTTTCGTCTGCTACTTCGAGATTAGATTCTTTACGGCGTCGGCTATGTGGCTGGCAGAGATGCCGAATTTATCGAGCAGCTCCTCCGGCTTGCCGGAATGAGGCATGCCGTGAACCGCAAGCCGAATCGATCGCTTCGGCGCTACCCCAACGTCGCTGAGCGCTGTGATCACCGCTTCGCCAAGCCCGCCTTCTTCGAAGTGATCTTCTACTGTCACCAATTTCCCGCCTGTCGCACCGAGTTCGGCCGCTATCGCGTTGCCATCTAACGGCTTTACGCAATAGAGGTCTATCACGCGCACGGCAATTCCCTGCCCTTTCAATTGATCCGCGGCCTTCAGCGCTTCGTGCAGCGTGACGCCCGCGCCGATCACCGTGACCTGGTCTTTGTCGCTCTTGCGCAGCACCTTGAAACCGGGAATTGGGAATTTTTCGTCCACGGTGTAAAGAATCGGCGTTTTCGGCCGCGAAGTGCGGATATAGCAAATCGAGTTCGCTGCTGCCGCCGATTCGACCAGGCGCTCGGTCGAGACCGCATCGGACGGATAAAGCACCAGCGAACCATTCACGGCGCGGAACATGGCCAGATCCTCGAGCCCCATTTGCGATGGTCCGTCTTCGCCAATTGAAACGCCACAGTGCGAGCCACAAAGCTTGATGAAGCTGCGGCTTACGGCCGCCATGCGCACTTGATCGTAGGCGCGCGATAGAAAGCACGCGAAAGTATCGACGAATGGCGTCTTGCCGCGCGCGCCCAGACCCACTCCGGCGCTGACCATATTCTGCTCGGCGATATAGGCCTGGAAAAACCGCTCGGGGAAAGCGTTCTGGAAAGTTTCGGAGAAGGTGGAGTTCTTGACGTCGCCGCTCATGGCCACCAGATGCGGATTTACCGCTCCGATGCGCTTCAATGCAAAGCCGTAGGCCTCGCGCGTGGCAACCTTGTCTCCATCGGCGTACTTGGGAGGTTCGGGCGCGGGGAAGCTGGCCGGCGAAGGCAAAGTCTTGCGCGCGTAGGATTTGCCGTCATCGGGCGGAATGGGCGGAACCGTGCCGACTTCCTGCAGCGCCTTGGCGAGCTGGTCCTTCGAGAGTGCTTTGCCGTGCCAATGCTCTTTGCCCGCTAGGAAACTGACGCCGTGGCCCTTGATGGTGCGGGCGACGATGGCTTGCGGCCGGTCTTCGACAGATTTGGCGTGATCTAGCGCGGCGAGGACTGCGCCGACGTCGTGGCCGTCGATCACCTGAACGTCGAAGCCTTCGGCTTCGAACTTGCGGCGATAGATCTCCATATCGTGCTGATACATCGTGGGGTCACTTTGGCCGAGAGCGTTGATGTCGCAGATGACGGTGAAATTCTCGAGTTTGTAGTGCCCCGCGAATTCGGCCGCTTCCCAGACTTGGCCTTCCGCCAACTCGCCGTCGCCCGTCAGCACGTACACGCGCGTGGGGCTCTTGTCCAGCCGCGCGCCGAGGGCCAGACCAACGCCGACCGATACGCCTACGCCCAGTGAGCCGGTGGCGGCGTCCACACCCGGAATCAGCGGCGTGGGATGGCCTTCGAGTTCGCTATTGAGCTGGCGAAGCGTCATCAGGCGCGAGATGGGGAAGACACCGGCTTCGGCCAGCGCGGCGTAGAGAACGGGGGCGGCGTGACCTTTTGATAGAACGAATCTGTCGCCGTCGTTCGAGTTTGGATTTTTGGGATCGAGTTTCATGGCGTGGAAGAAAACGCCGGCTACGAGTTCCGCGGCGGACATGCAGGAAGTGGGATGGCCGGAGCCAGCAGCGGTGGTGGACATCATGGAATAGACGCTGAGGCGGCGAGCTTTTTCTTTGATGGCGTCGATGGTTGATGCGGTGATTTGCGATGTAGCGGCCATGATCGTCTCCTTGTTTGGGCTCTCGGGGATTGGATTGTAACGGAGTTGGGTTGGATTCCGCCAATCGGGAATTGAAAACTTCTTTCGTAACGCCGGCTGCCAGCCGGCGTTTTTCCCACGCGCTCGTCGGAAGCGCACAGCGGGCGATAGCCAAGATCGTGCTCTGTTTATTGTGCCTTGCACTTTGCAGACATCCAGTCCCGCCGCGCAAAAACGCCGGCTGGCAGCCGACGCTACGGTGCGTTTTTGCGTTGTAGTGCGCGGTTGATATGTGACGTTAATCGGCTCTGTTGATTTTCGCGCCCATTCACCGAGGCTTGCGCGAAAATCGGGCGCTTTGGCGCGGTCCGAACAGCCTGCCCCGAGTCCCTCGAGGGGCATCTCGGCGCCGGAACGGCGGAAAACCTCGGTTCGGTTTTTCTTGCTTTTCCTACGCTGTCAACAAAGCCACTTTAATTTTTGTTTGTGATCGTCGGATGCCGCCGGGGACGTCCTTCGACTCCGCTCAGGATAAACCGGCGCTACTTTACGGCAAGATCCAGTCCTGCTTTTTGGAGCTCGCTCATCATTGTTGCTGGGTTTATTGCGCTGGCTACGTAATTTATGCCGGGTTTTACTTCTTTGCCTTCGGCGATCAGGCGGGCTACTGTTGCCGGGACTACGCCGTTGACCCAGTATTCTTGGCCTTCTTCGTAGATTAGTTGCACGGTTAGCTCTCGGCTCGATTGCTTGGAGCGGCCGGCTACCTTGACCACTATGAAGCCGCCTACTGGTAGACGATTTTTGCGAAATGCGTTGTGGAGCATGCGGCCGCCTACGCTTGCGGGAAGAGGGAGCAGGGCTACTAGAGCGGAACTTATTGCGGTCCTGGCGCCTGGAACGCAGGCGTAGGCTGTGAAGGTGCAATCGCCGAGGCCTGCGGCTAGTTCGTCCATCTCGGGGAAGGAGAACATGTAATAAGTTTGCGGGCCGATGCGGTTGCCCAGGTCTATTTTGCGCTGGGCTTCGCGAATATTGGTGGGAACCCATTGGCCATTGCGGAAATAGCCGCGCTTGCTGAAGCCCAGGCGATGCATTACGTATGCGGCTTCTTGAAAGGCATTTTCGGACCACTCGCCGGTATCACCGAAATACAGCGTTACGGAATCGATTTCGTCCATGCTGGCTCTTGCTTGCATCACGGCGTAGGCGGGGGCTACTTCGCTTACGCCTGGGAGCCATCCGGCTGAGGTTACGAAGCACAATCCTGCATCTTTGATTTCCTGGTTGTGCAGGAGCATGCGGTCTTTGACGATCATCAGGGACGCGGCATCCACGTAATGGCAGCGGGCGCGCAAGGCGGCTTGGGCTACGCGATCTTGCAGGACGATCAGTGGCGAGGCGCAATTGACGATGATTTCGCAGCGCTTGCAGAAGGCGTCCAGGGAATTGGCATCTAGCACGTCAACTTTTGCTGCGACTACTTTTCCCGCGATTTTTGCGGCTTGGGCGTTGGCTTTTTCTAGGTTGCGACCGCCTACCAGGATGGTGCTGCTCGCGGATTTGCTTAGTTCGGTGGCTACTACGCTGCCTGTCGAGCCGTAGCCGCCGATTACGCCGAAGGTGGATTTTTCGGGCATGGTGCCTCCGCTGTTTGTGGCGGATGGACTCTTGGAATTGGTCGCTTTTGTTTGGTTGCTTCGGAATTGGATTGTAGCGACGTTGGGTTGGATTCGGCGAATTGGAAATGAAGCTATCTCACGGGTTACGCAATGAAGGCGGAGTTGTAGGGGAGGGTGCTTTAGACCCTCCCGCTTTTATCGGACTATTCACACGGAGCCTGAAGCCCGTGCTTGTTGTGATCCAAAGACGCCGGCTGGCAGCCGGCGTTACTTGACGGTCACGGTGACTGTGGCTGTGGTGCGGCCGAAGGCGTTCGTGGCGTATAGCGTGTAGGTCGTGGTTTGCGTCGGCGATACGGTCACACTTGTGCCTCGCGTGGCGCCAACTTCCGGAGAGACGATTAGATAGGACGCCGAGCTGGTGCTCCAATTTAGTGTTACGGGCGTGCCCGAGGGGACATTGTTGGCGCTCGCTGTGAAGCTGCTGATTGTGGGGACGGCGCCTTGCGGGACGTTTGCTGACGTGTAGATCGTTCCCATTTGCACGACTTCAAAATCGCTGGCGGTTACGCCGTCTAGCAGGTGCAGATCGTCGTTGTTCCAGCGAGAGTCGGGCGCGCCGCTTATGTACATGGAGCTGCCGTTATCGGCCATGATCATGCCGTATTTTTTCAGCGCCGTTAGTATCACCTGATTCGTTGCTGAGAAACCTGAGATATCGAAATCGGCCTTCAGGCGCATCCTCATGCCCATGGGCGCGGCATTGGCGTTGGTGGAATTGGCGGCCCAGTGTGTGGCTGGTAGCACGAAGGCGGCCTGGCTGTTTTGCAGCGTGAAGCGAATGGCGTGATTGATTTGGCCGGCGGCTACTTCGTCGTAGCGTACCAGGCCGGCGAAGATTGATAGGCCCGCGGCGTCGGCGGAAGTCCAGGTGTAGGGGCGCTGATTGTAGTTCAGCAGATCCCAGACGGCTGCTGACGCGGCGTTCCAACTGCCGTCGCTATTGGGATAGGAGCTATAGAGCTCGTAAAGCCAGCAATTGGAATTGTCGAGAACGAGGACGTGGCGATCGCCGCTGCCGGGATTGGGATCGCCTTCGATCGGTGCGTTGGACGGGACTGGCATCGGGCCGGGATCGCTTTCGTCGCCGTAAGCGGTGAAATCGATTGGCACGAAGGATTGTCCGCTGCCTACAACGACGTAGGGTATGCCGATGTCGCTGCCTTGATATTCGCCTGAGCCGAAATCGGGATGCAGGATTACGCTGGGGCCGATGAAATTGATATAGGCGCTGGAATTTGGATCTACGGGGGAGCTGGAAATATCTGTGTTCCAGGCGTTGCCGGCTGGGAACGGCAGGAAGCCGTTCAGACTCGCGCCTTGACCCAGGCTGATCTGGCTGCAGGCGCTGTTGTTGACCGCGGGATTTACTTGCAGATTTACGCTGCCCGATGTGGCGCTGCCTGGATCGGGATTGGTTACCGTGATTGCGAATGTGCCGGTCGATGAAGCGTTGCCTGTGGCGGTCAGTTGCGTGGCGGAGACGAAGGATGTTGTTAGCGCTGTGCCGGCGAACATTACTTGCGCGCCGGAGACAAAATCGCTGCCGGTTACGGTGAGTGAGAATTGGCCGACATTCACTGATGTTGGCTGAATGCTGTCGAGCGTGGGAATCGGATTTAAGACGTCAACTGTGACGTTGGCGCTGAGAGAGGAATCGCTGGAGCTTACGGCGGTGATGGTTACGGAATTGGGATTGGGCATGCTTGCCGGGGCGGTGTAGAGGCCGGAGTTGGTGATTGTGCCGGTTGTGGAGTTGCCGTCTGTCGTGTTGTTTACCGACCAGGTTACGTTGTTGTTCGTTTCGCCGGTTACTGTAGCGGTGAATTGCTGCGTGTTGCCGAGGCGGACATTTGCGCCGTTGGGGGAGATTGTTAGAGTGGGATTCGAGCCGCCACCTGAGCCTCCGCCTGAGCCACCTCCGGAACCGCCGCCTGAGCCGGTTTTGCCGCTGGTCGTCGCGCCGCAGCCGACAGCAGAGAGTAACGCTAGCGACGCGCACAGGGCCAAAAAGCCTCGCGCCGCTTGTCGAGTAAGGTTAGCTCTGCGATTTGTGCCCAGAATTTCCATTCGGGTTAGACAGGTCCCGGCTAAGGCTCGGACTTTACGTGCAGACGCTCCGTGGCTCGGACCAAGAATTATCTGCGATGCCTTCGATGGCTACTACTGGACGGAGGGCCAAGATTCGTACAGTCCGGAGTAGAGGCACGGCGCGGACTACGGGAGCCAGTCGGCTATGAAGACGTTGATTTCGTGGGGGGCTTTGGCGTTGCGGTTGGAGATGAAGACTAGCTTTTTGCCATCTGGGGAGAATTGCGGGAAGGCGCTGAAGCCGCCGGCGTAGGTGATGCGCTCGAGATTCTTGCCATTGCTGTTGATGGCGTACAGCTCGAATTGGCTGGACCCGGCGTGTTCGTAATTGGAGGAGAAGATTATGCGCTTGTTGTCGGTGAAGAATGCCGGGGCGAAGCTGGCACCGCCTAGATTGGTGATTTGGTGGTTGTCGGAGCCATCGTCGCGCATCAGCCAGAGATCCATTTCGTTTGGCTCGACTAGGTCTTGCGCCAGGAGTGATTTGTAACGGGCGATTTCTTCCGGCGATGTCGGATGATGGGCGCGATAGACGATCCATTTGCCGTCGGGGGAGAAGAATGGACCGCCGTCGTAGCCGAGCGTGTTGGTTAGACGGCGAACATTGGTGCCATCGGCGTTCATGGTGTAGATGTCGAGATCGCCTTCGCGCGAGGAAGTGAAGACCATTCTCTTGCCGTCGGCGGAGAGGGTGGTTTCGGCGTTATAGCCGGGTGCTACTGTTAGCGGCTTTTCGATTTTGCCTTCGTCCGTCGCGTAATACATTTGATACGCGGAATAGACGGCCCAGACGTAGCCGTGGGAATAATCGGGGCGCGGCGGGCAGGCGTCGGCGGAAAGATGCGTGGAGGAATAGAGGATGTGTTTGCCGTCGGGATAGAAGTAGCCGCAGGTAGTGCGGCCTTTGCCGGTGGAGACCAAGTGAACATTGGAGCCGTCGGTGTTCATGATGAAGATCTGGTCGCATTTGTAGGGTTCGCGGGTGGACATGAAGATCAGGCGCTGGCCGTCGAAGCTGAAGTAGGCTTCGGCGTTCTGGCCCCCGAAGGTGAGTTGCTTAACGTGGCGGAGGTGCTTTTCGCTTGGATCGCGCAGCGGGTCGTCGGGGGTGCCTTTGACGACCGGGCCTACGCCGCCCAGGCCTGAAGTGGCGGTCTTTTGCTGCGGCTCTTGGGCGAGATTGGGGCTGGTAGCCAGGGCGAGAGCGAGAAAGACTACGGCTAAAGCCGCGATTGGTGCTCTTGGCGGAATGCGAAGCATCTTGGACAGGTTCCGAGACCCCCCTAGAGTCATTATCGATTAGAACAGGGTGCTGTTCTTTGTTTTCATTGAGTTACGGCGATTTCTACAGTTTTCCATTATCGATTAAAAAAATCATAGAACTTTCGATTTCGGTGGCGGCGAGTGGGTGCATTCGTAGCCGTTGCTTACGTTGGCGGGCGGAGCAAGCCCCGTTCCTACGTCCGAACCGAACGCTTTCAGCGCATGGGAGCTGCCAACTGGCGAACGGTTGCTGCACAGCGCCATTTGTTTTTTGGTTCACGGACTAGACCGTAGCATGGATTTGCGGAAATTTCATCGGATTGATTGCTGCGGGATCAGCCGCGGAGTTCGAGGCTGCGACGGTTAGTGGCAGGTACCTGTGCCGGAATCGCGGAAGGTTTTGCCGGGGATGGGGATGAACTCCCAGTCGTAGCTATTGGAATGGAGGGTCAGCTTGAGGATTCCGAACGTGCCGGTTTCGTGGGCTTCGCTGGTGGATTCGATTTTGGCGAAGGCGCGGGTGTTCTTGCCGCCAGTGCCGACCACGAATTCGCGAATGCCGCGAGCGGGGTCGCGGACACCATCGGGATTTTGTGGGGCGAAACGCTCGTAATCGTGATCGTGTCCGTTGACCACCACGTCGGCGTTTGCTTCGTAGAGGGCTTGCCATAGCGGCTTTATTTCCGGATCGTTGCCGTGCTTGGCGCCGGAGCTGAATAGCGGCTTGTGCCAATAGGCGAGCGTACAGGCGACGGGATGGGCGGCGAGATCGGCGCGCAGCCATTTCTCCTGCGGGGAGCCGACGCCGCATCCCCCCAGCTCTCCACACTCGCTGTTCAACACGATGATGTGCCAGGCGCCGAGCTCGTAGCTGTAGTAGCCCTTCTTGGGATCGCCTGCGACCGCGCCGAAATAATCGAAATAGGGAGCGGCGCCGGAGGAATGGAATTCGTGATTGCCCGGGGAGGGACGAGTGCGGGATTTCAGACGGCCCCAGGTCTTGTCGTAGCAATTGGCGAATTGCTGGGCGGCGCCGCTCGGAAGGCGAGATCGCCTACGGCCATGACCGTGCCGGGAATTTGCTCGAGGAGCTTGGCGGTGGCTTCGGCACCGGAGAGATCGTCGCAGTCGGCGATGTCGCCTGCGCCGGCGAGGATGGCAGGTTCGGCGGTGGATTGTTGCGGCGCGGTGGAGTGGGCGAGCGTGGGCACCGAGCACGATAAGAGCAAAGCATGGTAGCGCGCGGAGAAAGAATTTAGTCATGGGATTAGGGCTCCTGAAAGCCCCACAGGCAAGTTCGGACCATGAAGCACCCTTTGCTTCACTGCATTCATGAATACCTTTTGCGTTTGAATCCTCAGTCCTTTCGCAGAGGATACCAGCGGAAGCCGGCGGAGATTGTGGGTTTGTAATATTCGCGCTGGTCAACATAAATCGGGCTGCCATTGTAGAATCCGAATACTTCGTTGGTCATGTTCTCACCCTCGACCAGTAGAGTGAGGCCGTTACGTACGCGAAAGCTGGCTTGCCCGTCCAGTTGGAAGTGGGGATAGAGATAAATGTCGCCGGCGGGGCCCTTTAGGCCCAGGTTGGACGTGTCGGAGGCGGTGGTGTATTGGTACTGGTAGATCATCGCGCTGTTGTAGGTCATTCCGATGTGAATGCCGAGGCGTCCGCGGTCGTAGCTCGGGCCGATGTTGAAGGAGTTGGGAGCCTGACGTTGCAGCGCGGGAGTGTCTGTGCGTCCCGGCAAGCCGTATCCGCGGGAATAGGTGAAAGTATAATTCGCGGCCAAGCCGAGCCCGTTCAGTGCGCCGGGCAAGAAACTGAAGTGCTGCAGGTAGGCGAGTTCGACGCCGCCGACATGCGCATTGGACCCATTGATGATTTGAGTGATTGCATATCCTGCGTAGGGCCCGGTGGAAGAAGGAAGAGAGCTGGTGTAATAGATCGGGTCGATTAGCTGCTTGTAGAAATAGCCGGCTTGAATCACCCCATAGGGCTTCAAGTAGTGTTCGTAGAGGATGTCGAAATCGTTGGCGTGCTCGGCGCGCAAATTCGGATTGCCGAGGGACACGTTGAACGGATTGGTGGACTGGTCCAGAACGATGTAAGGGACCAAGTCGTAGGGATCGGGCCGGGACAATCCCCGGCCATAGACGGCACGAATGTCCGAGTTGGGAGTCACTGCAAAGCGGAGTTGTGCGCTGGGCAGCGGATCGATATACCACTGGTTGGCATGGGTTTGCGTGGTGCTGGCCCAGAGGCCCGTATTCGGATCGGTCTGCGTCTCAAAACCCTGAATGTATAACTGCGTGGCTTCCAGTCGCAATCCGGTTTGCAGCCGGAAGCGGCCAAATTGCAGAGTGTTCTGGATGAAGCCGGCGGTGACGCGCTCGGTCAAATTGTAGTTATTGGGATCGTTGGACAGGTGCGTGTCGCTAACGTCTTCGGTGAAGTCCTGAGGATTGGAATTAAAGAAGTTGGTCAGTTTATGATAATCCGTGACCGGGCCATAATTAAGTTGCCCGTCGTAATAATTATCGGCCTGGAAGCCGCTTAGGAACTCGCTCATCGGGTAGTTTCCTACCGGGTCCCAGATGGGAGAATTCGCGCTCTGATATTTGTGGCCATTGCGAATTTTCACTCCGAATTCCAAAGTGCCGGAGTGCGAGCCCCAGGTGTAGTTTTTGCCGAACGACGCCGATCCTTGAAGGTTGATCTGCTCCGTTGGGCCGTAGGTGGTGTCGAACTCAACCATCTGGTAGAGAGCGGGGTTGAAGATTCCGGAGCCCGCAACAGCGCATGTGGGATTGAACTGGGGACGGAGAGGATTTGTGGTTGCCTGGGGATCGTAGAAGCAATTCGCTGCGCCGACATAATTGAATGTCACGCCGGGGTTGCCGGCGGCTTCCAACTGGCGGCCATTGGAGACAGAGACATCCCAGGCGAGCCAGGAATTGCCAAAGACGTGCTTGCCTCCCAGTGCGAGAGTCCCGATATTGTAGTCAGGAACGCGTTGGGAGGTCGAAAAAACGATCGTTGCACGGGGTGGCTGTGTTAGGAGCGCACACGCCGTCGTTGGTCAGCGTATAGACCCACTTGTTGCCGTAATCCTTGAAGTCCGAATAGAGGTAATGAAAATAGATGTCGGAATCATTGGTAAGGCGGTAGTCGGCTGATCCAGCCAGCCCCCAGCGCGTGCGTTGGTACCTGTATTCACGAAGATCAATGCTGTCATAGAAGGGAGCCGCGCAGCAGGGGTCCACAGCAGGCTCGATGTCGTCGATGCCCCGCCCGTTGTAGTCATAGGTGAAGCCGAAAAGCGCGCCGAAGCGCTTATCGTGGCCGAAGCGCTGTCCAACGGTGGCGCCAACCTGGTCAACGGTGCGGCCGCCGAGAATGGGCGTGTAGCCGCCCAGACCATCGAGGATCAGGGTGGGTTGGTCGCCGGCATTCTTGAGTTTCAGGTTTACGGTGCCACCGATGGCGTCGCCGTCCTGGTTTGCGGAGAGCGTTTTATCCAGCTCGATGGAATCGACGAGATCTGCGGGGATGACGTCCAACTTGACCTGGCGGACGGTGGCCTCGGGCGAAGGGACGTTGATGCCTTCAATAGTCACGTTGGTGAGACGCGGCTCGGTGCCGCGGACTTGAACGTATTTGCCCTCGCCTTCATCGCGCTCGAGGGTGACGCCCGGAAGGCGGCCAACGGCGTCGGCAATGTTGGCATTGGGAAGGCTGGTGATCACGTCGGCAGCGATCACGTTGACGACATCGTCGGACGTTTTCTGAACCTGAATCTCTTGAGCTTCGCCCTTGAGATCGGCGTGCACGGAAATAGCCTGGTCGGCGGGCGCCACTTTCAGAATGGCTTCAACGGAGGCCACTTGACCGGCCGCCAATTCGATGGTCTTGCTGAAGCGGGAAAAGCCTGAATACGAAATGATGACCGTGTAGGTGCCCGCCGATAGATTGCCGACGGCGAATTGGCCCTGACTGTCAGATACAACCGACAGACCGCCGGGCTCGACCTTCACGGAGGCGCCTTGCAGGACGCCGCCGCCGGCGTCGGTGACGTGGCCGCTTATAGTGGCTCGAGTGGCCTGTCCGCGCGCGATGGGGCTAGCGACGAACGAGCACAGCAGAATCGTCACGGCAAGCCCCGAGCAATAGCGTCCGCAAATGCTAAGCCTCATCGACGTCCTCCTAAGCCGCAGTGCGCCAAGCGAACGAGCTTGTGAATCCACCCCGATAGGCGGTTGAGCAGGCTGAAGAACTGGCGCTATTTAGCGACGCGGGACGAAACGTTCGATGAATGAAAGATTAATACTTTGTGAATCGGCGAGTGGAAACAGACTGATGGCGCTCGCCCGGCGGCGAGCTGTGTGGGCGGCTTCGGTTGGAATGATGAGCCCGCTGCGATCGCTCTTAGGGCGCCATTCCTTCGTCCATCCATTGTTTGAAGAGGGCGACGCGGTCGGCGGGCCATTTTCCGTCGCAGGGCATGGAGCCGGACGCGAGAGAGCCGTAGATCGCTTGAGCGCTCTTCTTTACGTCGGCGTAGGAGGAGAGATCGAGGCCGTAGTCTTTCATTGCGGAGACGTCGGGATCGTCGCGAAACAGCGGGCGAATGTCTTTTGCATAGCTGAGAGCCATGGGATCCTCCGCGATTTATTTAAAGATTCCGGGGGCAATTCTCGCGCGCCGGTGATTGACAGGCTTGACCTATGGTCGATCTCGTGCCGGCGCTATCTCAGGGACCGGCGCGGAAATTCTACGCCAGCGCAGCTATTTTTTCTGGCCCGCGGCGATTTCTGATTTCCGAAAGGCTTCCTGGGCGAGTTCATAAGCCTTGGCGGAGTGTTCCATGGCTTGCCGTGAATATTCGTGGCCGGTCAAATGATCGCCTTTGCCGTGATGCGTGGCGGCGACACGATGAGCGTGGGCGGCCAAGTCGTGGAATTCTGCGGCTCTTTGATGCGAGTCATAGGGCATGCTTTGGGCTCCCGGCGCAAATACGAATGGTGGACTCCCAGGATTCGAACCCTGGGGCCAACGGATCACGTGGCCGTCGCTATAACCAGCTGAGCTACGGACGCCACGGCAGAATATAACATTCGCAGCAGAAGTTTCTCACAGCGTTGTTGATATCGAAATTGCCACAGGATTACAGCACCAGGACAATCGATATACGCAGAGGCGAGTGGGCAAAGTTGCAGCCGTTTTCACGCTGGCGGGCGCAGCAAGCGGCGCCCCTACGTCCGAAAAGCCAAAGCGAGCTCAAAATTTGAGAGGAGCCATTTCTCGGGTCGATTGCGTGGCGTGGAAATTATCTTCGCCGCGGCATTGGAAGGACAGCAGAGAGATATGGCTAGACGTCGCTAGGCGCCGATCTCGTAGCCGTAGGATCTGATATTTTCGACGGCCTCGCTGCGGGTTCCGGCATCTACTTGCTTCAAAATTCGATGGATGTGGTTTCTGACGGTAAATTCCGAAAGATTCAGGCACGAAGCGATTTCTTTATTGGTCATGCCCTTGGCGACCAGGGCGACCAACTGCTGTTGGCGCAAAGTCAGGTCGGGCCGCGGGGTGGAGAGCAGAACTCGGCTCTCCTTCGCGAATTGGGCAACCAGGCGGAAGAGCGTGGAGCAGTATTGAGGGGGGCAAACCGCTTCGCCGCGAAAAACGGCGCGCACCGCCGCGACTACGTCGGCGGAGGAAGCAGCTTTCAGCAAATAGCCGACTACACCGGCACGGACGGCGGCTAAGAACTGCTCTTCGTCCGCGTCCATCCCGATCAGAATGGTCTTGACGCTAAGCTGCTCGAGGCCTTCCAGGAGCGAAGCCGCGGGCAGGCCTTTTCCCTGGAAAGAAGCGACAAGCAGCAGGTCGCACTTGGAATCGGCAATCTCCGGAATGGAGATCTCCGGCTGGCCACTTTGGCCAACGACCTGCAGATCGGAGCGATTGCGAAACAGCCTGACAAGAGTTTCCCGAAGCAGGCGATTTTCAACCTGTAAGAAAACGCGAGCCGCAGAACGAGAGATATCGTCGGTCAAGAGATCCGTCAATTTCTGGCTGGTTGCTTTGCATTTGTCACCAAGGAACGGTGACAAAATCGCGGTCAACGGGCAATACTACGAATCCTGTATTCGCAGCGCGTGGGGTCGCGGGTGATAGGCGTCCGGTTGCACACCGGGGTGCCATTTTGTGAAGAGCAACGGTCTCGAACTATGCGACGGCACATCTAGTCGATGCACAGCGGCCAGCCACAGTTGTCCGGCTGTTTGCTGCTGATGGCGTGTGTCCGTTTGCCCCAACTACAGCCATTTCACTGAGATGACATCTGCCGAAGAAAGTAAGCCTGAGGTCGTACGACTGTCAAGTAGTATTAATACTGTACTCAACTAGTTCGGAACGGAAATACGGCTGAGAAGAAGGCGCAAGTTAAGCCTTACCCTACAAAAATCGGTATTGCGGCACGCTCGTAACCCGGCGACGGAGATGTGTTCCGAAGTGTCAGCTTTGGCCGACAGGTCATTCGATGGGTCATCGACCGCTATGGAGCAGTCCGAGGTTAGTACATACCAACAGCGCGTCTCGCATTGGCCCACTCCACAGTAGTCCCTGCCGATAGTTGATTTTCGATTCTTACGCACATGGCATGCCTCCTGGATACTTGCGCGCTATGGAGTGTGCCATGGAAAAGACAATCCGGGTCCTCGTCGCGAATCGTCCCCGACTGATGCGTGACACGATGCTCACCATTTGTTCGGACCAGCGAGACATCGAAATCGTGGGCGAGGTCGCCGAAGAGTCGGAGATATTTGAGAACGTAAGCCGGACGCAGCCGGATTTTGTAGTGATATCTCTCGACGACCCAGCGCAAAGGCCGCGCATCTGCGACGACTTGCTGCGCGAGCATCCGGAATTACGGGTGATCGCGGTGGCGCCAGCAAAAAATCACATCGTCTATTACTGGGCTTCGCTGGACATCCATTCGAGCAGCGTCGAAGCGTCGGAACAGGGTGTGCTGAATGCATTGCGGAACAAGCTGGAAGAGGGCGGCGAGAATTGAGAGTTCCCTTCTGTGGCGCTGAGGTGAAGGCATGAGCAAAAACCATAACGGAATATTGTCGAGGAAATACCTCGCGTTAGCTTTGCTGTTCGCTGTGCCAGCTATTGCGCAAGCACAGAGCGACAGGCAGAACTCGGCTAACGATCAGCGGCAATCGGTTTATCGCGATCAATCGGCGTCTAGCCTGGCGCAAGACAACCTCAGCCACGTAGCAGCTTCGGCCGGTCAAATCCGAGTGGTGCTGGCGAAAGACGCCGGGCTGATGGTGGAGTTGAAGCGCTGGGTGGCCAAGGAGGCCACCGATAACGGGCAGGTGGTGGCCGATTCGGAGATGACGGACTCCGCGATATTTGATCGTTTGGACCGCGATGTGCGGTTTCGTGCGATCGCCACAAAGCTGTTGCAACGCTATGGCTACCTGCTTCCGAACGTAAATCCGCTATCCGACGCCGGCCGAGAGCAAGATTTCGTGTTGAAGGAACGGGCCAGGCGACTCGTTCAGATTGAGGCAAGGGAGGACGCAGAAGCAGCCGAGGCCGAACAGGCGTCTGCGCTGCGTAGAGCAGCGGAAGAGGGTTGCGACCCCTCCCAGGACAGTGACTGCGGCAATGCCCCGGCAGGCAAGAACCGACGCGCAACCTCGCCGCAGCCCAGCGAACAACCGCCCGACCGGTTCATCGCGCCGGTTCCGGAAGTACCTGCGTTTCCTTCGCCGCAGCTATTGCGAACTAGCGGTTCGGATACTTCCGAATTCGAGACACAAAATGCGGGAGACATGAGTGCGTCTTTAGATCAATTCGCAGGACTTCAGACCGGCCGCGGTGCTTCCGGAACGGGAACTCTCGACGACATGGAACCTAAGGACAACAGCGGCGCTCGAATGGCGCAGGGCTTCGGGGCGGCAGGGGGCATCGGAAGTATCGGTTCGAGTCCGTTGCCACTGCCGCTGGACCTATCCAGCGGGGTGGACCTGGGAGCGTTGAGCGAGGCTAGCAAAAGCAATAGTGGCGCCTCGGCGAAGACGTCCGCGAGTCGAGAGAGCATCACCAGAAACTTGGAGCGGAGATATTCCAGCGAGCGAGATATATCACCGGTAGCGATGGTGCATAAAGCCAACCCTTATGCGGATATTCCGTCGCTGTATGACATGTACGTTCAGGCATCAGCTAGGTCGAGGACTCTCGAGCGATTTGGACTCAATGTGTTCCGACATGAGTCCGACGACTCGGATGCGATACCCATGGATTTGCCGGTGGGGCCGGAATACGTGGTGGGGCCGGGAGACACGCTGGCAATTGACGTGTGGGGCGGAGTCTCGCAGAGGTTGTTTCGGGTCGTGGACCGGTCGGGGCGCGTATCCCTGCCAGAGGCTGGTCCGGTATTGGTAAGCGGCCGGACTCTTGGTGACGTGCAAGAGAACGTGCAGCAATTGCTGCGCTCGCAATTTCGGGATGTATCCGCGGATGTATCGCTGGCGAAGCTGAGAACTGTGCGGGTGTACGTGGTGGGCGAAGTGGGGTCGCCGGGAGCTTACGACATCAGCTCGCTTTCGACGCCGCTCAACGCACTGTTTGCAGCCGGCGGCGTGACGCCGAACGGCTCTTTGCGCACTCTGCAGCACTTTCACGGTCAACAATTGGTCGAGACCGTCGATTGTTACGACCTGCTGCTGCACGGCATTCGTGGAGATCTGAAACGACTCGACAATGGCGACACACTCCGGGTTCCCCCCGTCGGTCCGCAAGTGACCATCGAAGGAATGGTTCGGAGGCCGGCGATTTATGAATTGCACGGGGAACTTTCGCTGGCCGACGCTCTCGAGCTAGCCGGCGGGATTCTGCCGGCCGCGGCGTTGCAGCACATTGAAGTGCAGAGACTGGAAGCGCATCAGAAGCACACGATGCTGAATGTGGATGTATCTCCAAATAGCGATGCAGCCGGGGTAGCGGCGCAACTTACGGCGTTCAAGATTCAGGACGGCGATACGATCCACATCTTCCCGATCGATCCCTACAACGAGAGTGCAGTTTATTTGCAAGGCCACGTGATGCGTCCGGGCCGCTATTCCTACCGCGACGGCATGAAGCTGAGTGATCTGCTGGCTTCGTACTCGGACGTTCTGCCCGAACCCGCGCATTACGCGGAAATTGTGCGCTTGAATGCGCCCGATTTTCATCCGAGTGTCGAGAGCTTCGACCTCAGTGCGGCGCTAGCCAATCCGTCAAGTGCTCCAGTGCTGCAACGGCTGGACACCATTCGGGTGTATAGCCGCTTTAATTTCGAGCCGCCTCCGACGGTGTGGGTCGGGGGAGAGGTGCACGCACCGGGCAATTACCGCACGTCCGGTCAGGCGCACGTTCGGGACGCCGTCTATCTAGCAGGCGGAACCTCGCAGGACGCAGCTATGGATAACGCGCAGGTGTTCCGCTATCAGCCCGATGGCACGATGAAGATCATCAGCGTGAACCTCGGCAAAGCTCTCGCAGGCATTTCTGAAGACAACATCGCTCTGGAGCCGCGCGACCGGCTGCTAATCCATCGCACCACGGCGAGCATGGATCCAGTCACAGTGTGGATCAAAGGCGAGGTGGCCAAGCCCGGGCTCTATCCACTGACCTCGAATATGCACGTCACCAACTTGATCGACGTGGCCGGCGGACTAAAACGCAGCGCCGATCCTACCACTGCGGATTTGACGCACATCGGCGAGACCGACCCCGACAATCGCTTTGGAGAAAGCATGCCGATCCCGCTCTCCGCGGCGATGAACGGGGATCCCAACGCGAATTTGCTGTTGCACGACGGCGATGTTCTGACCATCCGCGAACGGGCCGGATGGAATGACATCGGGGCTTCCGTGACGCTGCGGGGAGAGGTCGAGCATCCGGGTTCCTACGGAATTCGTCCGGGAGAACGGCTGAGCAGCGTGCTGGAGAGATCGGGGGGATTCGGCCCGGAAGCATATCCCTTCGGCGCGGTGTTGATGCGCAAGGATGTGCGAGAAGTGGAGAAGAAGAATCGCGCCGAACTCGTCGAGCGGCTCAAGGATGAGGAGATGGCGCTGAGGACCCTACCGGAAAACGATATCGATCAAAAGAACGCGAAGCTGACAGCCATCGCTAAGACTGATTCGACGCTGGATGAACTAGAAGCCAACGAGCCCATCGGCCGAGTGGTGATTCACATTGCGCCACAAGAGAAGTCGTGGAAGGGCAGTTCTTCGGACCCCACATTACGCGATGGGGATGTCCTCGTTGTGCCGAAGAAATCGAACTACGTGATGGTGAACGGCCAAGTATTCAATCCCACCGCGGTCGCCTATGAGCCGGGAAGAAGCGCCGGATGGTATCTGAGCCAGTCGGGCGGCCTCACGCCGCTTGCGGACAGGAAAGCCGTCTTCGTTATCCGAGCGGATGGATCGGTGATCGCGTCCAAAAACAATACAAACGGATGGTGGAGCGGAGATCCGATGAACACGACTTTGCGGGCCGGCGACACCGTGGTCGTGCCGGAAGTAGCGCCGAAGGTTGGAGGAAGGAATTGGACGGCGATACTGCAGACGGCACAGCTGGCATCGGCCGTTGCTCTCACGGTTGCGTATATCCATCCGTGACGAGGAATGGCTTTGACCAGGATTGCGGCCATAAAGTTTGCGTTGGCGTCGGTTGTTGCTGCTCTTCTGACGAGCAGCAGCGTACTGGCCGCCCCGCTGCCCCAGGAATCTGATCAGGTGCAAAACGCGGATCCGGCGAAGAGTGACGCACAAGTGGAACAACAGAACAAACCCGAGACGAAACACACGACACCGGATAACGACGATTACTCGGCAGGTTCGCAGCACAGCCTGACGAGCCTCGGAGGCGATTTCCTGGAGGACCAACGGCAAATCTGGACCAGCCCAACGAAGCTGAGGTTTTCCGACCATCAGTGGCTTTTGCCGCTTGCGGGCATTACTACGGGGCTTTTTCTTACGGATGCAGAGTTCAGCAAGCACCTATCCCACAATCCCCAAACGACGTCTCGCTACAACACGGTTTCCAACGCGGGAGTCGCGACCCTCGCAGGGGGCGCCGCCGGCCTTTGGCTTTTCGGTCATGTCAAACACAAAGAACACTGGAGCGAGACTGGCTTCCTTGCGGGTGAAGCAGCGTTCAACAGCCTGGTAGTGGTTGAAAGTCTGAAATATTCGCTGCGGCGAGACCGGCCGATGCAAGGAGACGGCAGCGGATCGTTCTTCCAGAGTGGGGGAACTTCATTTCCATCGGAGCACGCCGCGTTGGCATGGTCGGTCGCGGGAGTCGTCGCGCACGAATATCCCGGGCCGCTCACCAAGGTCTTGGCGTACAGCCTGGCCTCGCTGGTGGATGTTTCGCGGCTGCGCGCGCGTCAACACTTTCCCTCGGATGTCTTAGTCGGCGGGCTTATCGGCAACATGATTGCGCAGAACGTGTACAGCCGCTATCACGATCCAGATCTGGGCGGGGCGACGTGGAAGTCCATAAGTTCGCTGTTGCGTGACAGCAACTCGAGTTCGAGGACAAGTCTTGGTTCGCCGTACGTTCCTCTCGATAGCTGGATCTATCCGGCGTTCGAGCGGCTCATTGGCATGGGCTACGTAAACGCCGCATTTCTGAACATGCGCCCGTGGACACGTTTCGAATGCGCCCGGTTAATTTCCGAAGCGGGAACGAAGATGGAGGAGCGCGACGCTGCTCCTCGTGAGGCACTCCAGGCTTATGACGCGCTTCGGCAGGAATTTTCCCAGGATGTGGGGGTGTTGGAAGGCGGGGAGAATTTACGAGCGCAGGTCGAGTCCGTTTACACGCGTTCCACTGGAATTGCCGGAAAGCCGCTCTCGCAAGGCTACCAGTATGATTTCGGGCAGACGATCATCAATGATTTTGGACGGCCGTATGAGGAAGGCTACAACAATGTGACGGGGTTCTCCGGATGGGCCGCAGAAGGCAATTTTACAGCCTATATCCGAGGAGAATATCAATACGCGCCTTCGGCTCCGGCGTTGAGTCAGATGGTTCGCCAGTTCATCAGCAACAGCCAGGAATTGCCCGTGCCGCCCGCGACGCCCATCAATGCGCAGAATCAGTTTCAACTGCTCGACGCGTATGTGGGCATGACGCTGGACAACTGGCAATTCACGTTCGGCAGACAAAGTCTGTGGTGGGGTCCTGGAGAGGGCGGTTCGATGATCCTCACCAACAACGCCCAGCCCATCGATATGTTCCGGATCGATCGCGTCTCTCCGTTTAAGCTACCGAGCATTTTGGGGTGGATGGGCCCGACGCGTGTCGAGGTTTTTCTTGGCCAGCTTAGCGGGCAAAATTTTGAGTTCACCAACTTGGGCTTGGTGGGCAATTGGACTAACACTCTTTCGCACCAGCCAATGATGTCCGGCGAGAGGTTTAGCTTCAAACCGACCCCCAACCTGGAATTCGGCTTCGGACTAACGGTGATTTTTGCGGGAGCCAACGTCCCATTTACGTTTCATACCTATTTCAAGAGTATTTTTTCGTACCACAATCTCCCTCCACTTTCATTGCAGAAACCGGGGAATGAGCATTCCGCCTTTGATCTTTCCTACCGACTTCCCTGGTTGCGCAACTGGCTGACGTTTTATGCCGATGGGTTTACCGGCGATCAGCTCTCTCCCGTGGCTTACTGGGATCGCTCGGCGTGGATGGCGGGACTCTATCTTTCACGCGTTCCGAGACTTCACAAGCTCGACTTCCGCATCGAAGGTGTTTTCTCAGATCTCCCGGTGGGCGGAGCTCTTAGTAACGGTTTCTTTTACTGGAACGACCGTTACAGAAACGGCTACATCAATGCCGGTAACTTGATGGGAAGCTGGATCGGACGGCAGGGCCAAGGGGCGCAAGCGTGGAGCACATATCACTTCGGGCCGCGAACTTCACTGCAAGTGGATTTCCGGCACGAAAAAGTGAGCCAGCAATTCCTGCAGGATGGCGGCAGCCTGACGGATTTCGGCGTGAAATACGATTTCCAGGTGCGCTCGACCCTTGGAATTTCCGCCGCCATACAGGATGAACGCTGGCTGTTTCCAGTGATTGTCCCAGGTGTGCAGCGCAACCTGTCCACATCGCTGCAAATCACATATTTCCCTGGACGATGGGGACACGCGTCGCGGAATTGAGGAGCGCGGATGGCGAATGATTTTACAAAAGCGGATGACGGGATGAATTCGATGAGCCCGCATTCGGAGCCTCGCGATGGTCAATTCGAACTGGTGAGCAAAACCATCGAAGTTTCCCCGTTGGTCTCGCGGGCTTCCCGGGAGCGATCCATTAATCGCATGCGGCTGCTCTGGGAAAATCGCCGCCTGCTCGGACGAGCGGCCGGAATTGGGCTAATTGTCGGGGCGGTGATCGCCATCCTGATTCCCAGTCAGTACGTCTCGACAACGCGATTGTCGCCGCCGAGCCAAGGCGGCGCCTCAGCCATGATCGCCGCGTTGATGGGCAAAGCCGGAGACAGCCTATCCGGGCTTAGCGAACTACTGCCGGGAACGAAATCCACCGGAGAACTGTTCGTGGGCATCCTGGGCAGCCGGACGGCTCAGGATGACGTGATCGGCAAGTTCGACCTGCGCAAGCAATACCGGGAAAAACGGTGGGAAGACGCCCGAAAAATCCTGACTAAGAAGACCGACATCTCTCTAGACAGAAAGAGCGGGATCATCACGCTGGAGGTGACCGATCGCGATCCCAAGCGCGCCGCGGCCATGGCCGGAGAGTACGTGGCCTCACTGAATCGCGTGCTTGCGGGTCTCAACACCACCTCGGCGCACCGCGAACGCGTGTTTCTCGAAGGGCGTCTTGGCGAAGTGACGCAGAGCCTGGAGGGCGCCGAGAAAGAATTCAGCGAGTTTGCCAGCAAGAACAAGACGCTCGACTTGCGCGATGAAGGCCGCGCGATGGCCGAAGCCGGAGCCACAGTGGAAGGCGAATTGATCGCGGCAGAGACGCAATTACAGGGGTTGCGGCAAATCTATAGCGATTCGAACGTGCGCGTGCGGTCCACACAAGCGCGCATCGCCGAATTGCGCCGGCAACTGCAGCAAATCGGCGGACCGGCGAACACTACGGCAGCCACCGAAACACCCGAAAACGGCGACATGATTTATCCGTCGATCCGAAAACTTCCTTTGCTCGGCGTGACTTATGCGGACTTGTATCGCCGCGCGCGGGTGCAAGAAGCGGTGTTCGAGATCCTCACGAAGCAGTACGAATTGGCCAAGGTGGAGGAAGCCAAGGAAATTCCCTCCGTAGGTATCGTGGATCCTCCGGATATTCCGGAGAAGAAGTCTTTTCCGCCGCGCATTCTATTTTCGCTGCTGGGATCACTGACCGGCCTGCTGCTCGGGGCTACCTGGGTGATCGGCAGGCAGCGCTGGACACAGTGGGACAGCGAGGATCCCGGCCGGCTCCTGCTTGTTGACGTCGGAAATACGCTGCAGACGCAACTGGCGCGCGTCACACCGAACGGCCGATGGGAAGCGTTCGCCAGCAAATTCCGATCGTCCGATACGAAGAATTCCAACGGTGCCCAGAACGGCGACGGTGCGATGGCCGACGCTCGCGACAACTCTAAATCGGAAGGAGCAATCCGACGAATGCGATGGGAACAACAGCAGGTGCTGGTCACGGGCGGTGCATCGTTCATTGGTTCCGCGCTGGTGGACGCTTTGGTGGAGCGCGGCGCAAAAGTCCGGGTGGTGGACAATCTTTCGAGCGGAAACTCTGCCAACCTGCAAACGCATCTCGAGGCGCAAAGAATTGAATTTCTTCGAGGCGATTTGCTTGATCCCGCCGTTTGCCGCCGGGCAGTGGCGGGTTGCAATTTTGTATTTCACCTGGCGGCTGATCATGGAGGACGTGGTTACGTTGATCTGCACCAGACCGCGTGCTCAACGAACCTAATCGTGGACGGGCTGCTGTTTCGAGCCTGCCATGAGGCCGGCGTCGGCAAAGTTGTTTTCGCTTCGTCGGGATGTGTTTACCCGAACCTGTTGCAGAACGATACGCGGCAAATCCTCTATCTGACCGAGGCGCAATCGGGACCTCCCTACGACGCCGATAATCTTTATGGTTGGGCAAAGCTGATGGGGGAGATGACCCTGCAAGCGTACTACCGCGATTATGGGATGAAGTCAGCGTCATGCCGCTATTTCACGGTCTATGGCGAGCGCGGACATGAGAATCACGCCGTGATTGCCATGATTGCGCGCGCGTTCATCAAACAGGATCCCTTCGTGGTCTGGGGCACCGGCGAACAAATTCGCAATTGGACATACGTTGGAGACATCGTTGAGGGAACCATCCTCGCTGCGGAAGTGATCGACGATGGAACGCCGGTGAATCTGGGGACGATGGAGCGCACCCGCGTGATTGACGCCGTCAACGAGGTGCTGCGCTATACCGGGCACACAGCAAAGATCGAGTTGCACCCGGAAATGCCCACGGGACCGTTGAACCGGGTTGCCGACAATAGCCTGGCACGCACTCTGCTCGGCTGGGAACCGAAGATGAAGTTTGTGGATGGCCTCCATCGCACCATTGACTGGTACTTCCGTACAAAGAAACGAGAAGAAGTGGCGGCCATTCTCGAGGAGATGTTGACTGAGAGAACTCCCAGTGAGCGCAAGGCCCATCGGGAGGTCGCCACGGCGGACTGATGGCCTCTCGAGTCCATGCTGGCTGGATCAAGCTGCTTTTCTCCGCGGGCACCGGAGTCGGGCGCGCGACTGAGCCCCTTCTTGCTCCTGGAATTGGCGTGGCGGGAAAAAATGGGGACGCCGAATGGATTAGTCCCCCGGGACAGGAAAAGAGGCGCAACGGCAGACGACCCGAGTCTCATTTAGTCGGAGGCCTATGGGTTCAGATTTCTTATGCTCTGATCGATATCGTCTGTGTGGCCGTCAACTGCACGCTGGCATTCTTTCTGCGATTCTCCCCGGCTGATTTCCATTTGTATTTGTCCGGAGGTCACTGGAGAGTGACCACCCAGCAGCCTCTTTCGCGCTACGGTGCGTTTCTGCTTCTGTATGTGGCTTTGATACTGCTTTTCTGCCACTGGCAGGATCTCTATCGGACCTCGCGCACGCTTTCCGCGCAGAAGGAAGGGCTGGCAGTCTTCAAAGCCGTTTCCTTCGCCACGTTGGTGCTGTCGGCGTTCATTTATCTTTCCGGAGTCAAGATTGTGTCGCGCCTTGTGGTGGCGGTGGCGTTCGTGCTCAATGCCATCGCGCTGGCCGCGTGGCGGTACGCGAAGCGCAAACTCGTGATCCATCGGGCTCGACAAGGAATTGGGACACGCAACACGGTGATCATCGGCGCCGGCCGAGTGGGACAAGCACTGGCACGGCAACTGGACGAGAACAAATTGCTGGGCTATCAGTTCAAGGGCTTCCTCGATGGGAACCACTCTAACGATCCGCGCTTGCTCGGAAAGATCGAGGATCTTCCGCGCGTGGCGCGAGCCGAATTTGTCGAGGAAGTCTTTGTCACCATTCCATCCGAACGGGAGCTGGTGAAGCGCATCGCCTTTGAAGCCCATCAGAATCGCTTCGCGGTAAAGGTTGTTCCCGATCTCTATGACGGCCTCGCCTGGAATGCGCCTGTGCGCCACATTGGCGATTTTCCTGCGATGGACCTGTGCTGGACGCCCATTCCGACATTCGGCGTTTTCCTGAAGCGCATCATGGATCTCGTGCTAAGCGCGTTCGGTTTGATCGTGTGCGCTCCCGTTTTTGCCGCGTTGGCTTTGTGGGTGCAGCTGGATTCACCCGGGCCCGTGTTTTACGGGTCGCGACGCGCGGGGAAGAAAGGACGAGTCTTTACTTGTTACAAGCTGCGGACGATGGTGGTCAACGCGGACGCCATGAAGGATTTGCTGCGCCACCGCAACGAACGGAAGGGCCCGTTTTTCAAAATTGCCGACGATCCACGGGTGACGCGCGTGGGCGGTTTTCTGCGCAAGTACAGCCTCGATGAATTGCCGCAGCTCTGGAATGTACTCAAGGGGGATATGAGCCTAGTCGGACCACGCCCGCACCCCGTGGATGACTTCAAGCAATACAATCTGGACCATCTGCGGCGCCTCGAAGTGAAACCTGGTATTACGGGTTTGTGGCAGGTGACCGCACGCCAGGACCCTTCCTTCGACACCGGTCTTCGTCTCGATACGGAATATATAGACCGATGGTCTCTGCGACTCGATTTGCAGATCCTGCTGAAAACGGCAGTGCAGGTTTCCAAGGGCACGGGGCAATAGCGAACGTGGCGAGCACAGCGGACATGGCGGCCATGAAGGGCCAGCTCGGCAAGGGATTCTGGACGCTGGCGGATCAGAGCGCTGTCAGCCTTGGAAATTTTTTGACTCAAATTGTGCTGGCTCGCAGCCTACCTCGATCCGAATATGGCATTTTTGCGCTGCTCTTCGGAATCCTGATGGTTCTCTTCACGTGCCACCTCGGCTTAATCACATATCCTCTTTCTCTCGAGGGCGCAGTCGCTGATAGAACTGAGCTTCGGAAACTTGCCTCTGGATCGTTGGCTCTGACACTGCTGCTGGCAATCCCGTTTTCCGTAATTGTCCTGGGAGCCACCTTGGCCCTGAAGATGAGTTCACTGACGTGGGCCGCCCTCCTGGCGATGGTGCTCTGGCAGGCCCAGGAGATATTCCGGCGCGCGCTGATGGCCCACTTGCGCCATCGGGAAGCGGTTTGGGGCGATGCGCTGGGCTATATAGGTCAGGCGGCCGTTCTTTGGCTGCTTGCGCACGAGCGCGCGTTGACGTTGGAACGCGCCTTTTTTGTGCTGGCCGGGACTTCGGCAGCAGCCGGGTTGCTGCAATTGGTTCAGGTGGGCTGGGTTTCCATGCCGGCACAGGAGATCATGGCATTGGCACGGAGGTGTTGGTCCGTAGGCCGATGGGTTTTGCTGACCGGTTTGAACGACGCAGGCTTGCGCCAACTATTTCCGTGGGCGCTTGCGTTTCTATATGGACCGGCCGAAGCGGCTTCCTTCCAATCGGTGGTAAACCTCCTTGGCGTGAGCCATCCTGTTCTTTTCAGTGCAAATAATTTGATCATCCCGGCCGTTGCGGGCGCACGTGAAAAGCGAGGCATTGGAGGCGCCTGGCGGGCCTCGATTCACTACGGGTTCATCGGCGGTGCGGTTCTCGTGCCTTACTTTTCCGCATTGCTCGTGTGGCCACGGGCATCTCTGTCGTTAGTGTACGGCGCGCTGTCGCCTTATGCCGAATTCGCGACGGGCCTCCGGCTGGGCGTCTTAGCATATGCGGTCGGCTATCTCGCCGTCGTGGTAGCAGGGTTCCTATATGGTCTTGGCCGGTCCAAGGATGCTTTCGGGGCAGGTATAGGAAGCACGGCACTCGCGCTTTTGCCATCCGCGATCCTCATCCCGTATTACGGAGCGACTGGCGCGATTGCAGGGTTGCTCGTCGTGGCGTGCGCCAGGCTGGCGTTAAATGCAGTGTGCGCAAAACGAGTGTTGAGCGAGGAAAAAAAGTCGAATACGGCAGCGAGCCGTTCTTCGATGGCGGACTCGGGTTCGCTGGTGGAGAGAAGCGAGATAGCTGCGGCTTTACAAACGAAAAATTAGCTTGGAACTCGAGCTATTCGACCTTTCTTTAGCGAACAATCGCTTTGCGAACGGGTTCGAGCGACGACCGGTAAACAGGCAGCCAAAAAATGAATGAGGTGGCCGTACAACCCATAGAGTTAGGCAAATGGGGCCGCATTATGCTCGTCCTGATCATCGGCTATTTTCTGATGGGCCGAAGTTTTGCCTATTTAGGGATCCCGCCGTGGCACGTTTTCATCGGCGAAGTCGCCCTTGCGGTCTTCCTTTTTGGGGGACCGGAGACGGTGCGAGGCTCTTGGGTACGACTAGTGCCACGGATCAAAAACCTACGCGTTCTTGTAAAAATCTACCTCCTATTTCTCATCTATGGCATTTTTCAGGTTTACCACGGAGTTGCCCAGGGATACTCGCTTCTTACTGCTCTTCGCGATCTCGCGTTCAACTATTATCCCTTGTTTTTTCTTGTCGGTCTGTGGGTCGGGTTGCAGAGCCCCAATTCCCTTCCGCATATGTTCCGGATCCTCGCGTGGTTCAACGGAATTTATGGCATAGCCTATATCTTGTTTCTTAATCGCGTAACCTGGACATTCCCGGGCGTTTCCGATCAAGTCGCTGACGTGCCAATTTTTGGCCCGCCAGAGTATTCCTTCGTGATTTTACTCGCGTTGCTGATCTATGAGCCGAACTTGAAGAGGATCTGGCACCTTCTCGCACTGAACGCCTTTGTCATGTTGGGAATGCAGGTTCGCGGGGAATGGCTTGGTCTGGCTGCCGGGCTTTTTTTCTGGGGAGTGTTAACCAAGCGCGTGAAACGGATGCTGGCGGGAGCCGGGGTGGTTGGCCTTCTGCTTGTGCTAATGTTTCTGGTTAATTTCAGGATTCCAGGACCCGAAAGTCGGGGCGGGAGCGATATCTCCGCGCAAGACCTCGTCGGGCGCGCGCTGGCCCCGGTCAATTCTGATCTCGCTGCGGACTATACCTCCTCCTACAAAATGGATGTGGGCACAGCAGTTTGGCGGACGATTTGGTGGGCTGCCATCTGGCAAGAAGTGAATGGAAGCCGCAGAACTGCTCTATTCGGTTTCGGTTACGGATATCCGATTGGCGAGCTGTCTCCCCTCATCGAGCTGGGCGAATTTATTCGGACCCCCCACAACGCGTTCTTCTATGCGCTCGGATACACGGGCTGGATTGGGGTCTTACTCTTTGCTGCGTTTTTGGCGGAAATGGCCCGTTTGGTTTGGCGGTCAGGCAGGAAAGCCGGTCAGCCCGGCGGAATCGTGCTATTGGCTGCGATGCTTACCTACGCAATGTTTACGGCATTTTTTGAAGCCCCCTATGGAGCCATCCCGTTTTATCTGCTAGCTGGCTATTTGGTTGGATCAGGGTTTGAGCAGCGCTCAGCCGAGTTAAGTTATTCTGCGGCGGGCGCACCTGCGGTTCCCACTCAGCCTGATTGCACAACGGAGGGGCAGAACAACTGACTGATGTTGAAAATTGCGAAAAAACGACGAAACGGCGCCCGATTTCTGGAGGCAAATGAAGGCAGCGCGAATTCCTGAATGTCGAGGTGATCGCAGCCAAGCAGAGGTGACTGCGAATCTAATTCCGGGGGACTCTCGGTAAAGTAGAGGGCATAAATGTCTGCACCTGCTATCGCTCACAGCAGCACTCCCGAATCGCGAAATGCAGGAAAGGCTCTGTATGCCACATCACCGAATGAACGCATCCGAGCTGTTGCTCCAGGAAGTTCACGGACCGGACATCCTCCATGTCGGCTGCGTAAATCACAAAGTCCCGGAAACGCAAGCCGAGAAGACGCAGTCCCTGCATAACCAGCTCTGCCAATCCTTCGCCGATGCCCGTGTTCTGGGCTTGGACATCGACACAACCGGCGTCGAGCGCATGAGGCAAATGGGCTTTCGCGTGGAGTGGGGCGACGCACACAATCTCAAGTTCAACGCCTGTTTCGACACGGTTCTAGCCGGCGAGTTGATCGAACACTTGCAGAATCCGGGAGAGTTCCTGGAAGGTGCTCGGCGCGCTTTGAAGCCAGGGGGCAGGCTGGTTCTCTCCACTCCAAACGTGTTTAGCGTGATGTTAAATCTGATGTATTGGAAAAATTATGACCAAGCGTTTAACCACGAACATGCGCTTTGGCTATGTCCGCAAACGCTTCGAGAGCTACTGAGGAGATACGGCTTTAGAATAAAGAAATTAGAGTTCGTGGACGATCTTGAACCGGAGCTGGTCTCCTCTTCCTTCTATCGCGTCTTTGCCCACGGATGGATGGGAATTCGCCCTCTACTGCCGAGACGTTTCCGCAATACGATGGTCGTGGCCTGCGATCTGGCCGATTCTTGATTCGAGTCCGGACGATGAGATTTCTTCTTGCACGCAATTATTACCAATGGCCTGGCGGCGATGATCAGCCATTCCGCAACGAGAAGGTACTGCTTCGATTCGCCCGTCCATCACCGCAGGAGTCGAGCTGATCATGAAGTCGCTTCGACTGCTCTCACTGCTGCCCACGCATTCGCAAGAGTTTCGCGATCGTGTGTACGCTATTGCTTCTAGCCGCTGGGAATTGTTGTGGGCCGCGCCGGTAGAGTACCGAACGGTCAGCTTTGAGCAAGCGTTGCTTGCGCTTTCCGGGGTACTACGCTCCGATTGCGCTGCGAGTCTCTCGGAGCCTGCGCTGAAAGAGATCGAGCTGCAAGTAGGGGAGGCACAAGCGTCGTTATCACTGAATGGGCCATTCGGTACCTTTCATAACGGCGATAATACGCTGGCACGGCTTTGTTACGTGGTGACGAGGGCGGTCCAACCCGACGCGGTCATCGAAACCGGAGTCTGCTATGGAGTTACCTCCGCCTTCCTGCTGCAGGGAATGAAAGTTAACAAAAAAGGGCGGCTGGAGAGTATCGACCTCCCCCCGCTTGGTAAGGACGCGGATGCCTACGTCGGACGGCTGGTGCCTGAACAGCTTCGCGGGAGATGGACTTTGCATCGAGGAGTATCCGGAAGGCTATTACAGCCGCTGCTTTCCAACCGAGGCGCGATTGATCTGTTCGTGCACGACAGTTTGCACACCTACCGGAACATGACGCAGGAATTTCGCATCGCCTGGGCTGCTCTTCGTCCCGGAGGAACGCTGATCTCCGACGACGTTGAGGGAAATTCAGCGTTTCTCGAACTCTCAGCCCGTCCTGATGTTACGTGCTGTTTCGTCATGAAAGAGCATGGCAAGAGCTCGCTCCTAGGCGTTGCAGTCAAAGGCGGATGATTCTCTTCGCCACGTGTGACCGGTCTGCGGGGAATTGCTTCTTTGTTCGGAATGGAAAAGCCCGGGAAGAAGGGTTGGGGTCCCTGTCCGAAATTTCAGAATGCAAAGCATCTATCAGGCACGCAGCACCCAAACGGATGTCGGCAGGTCGCGTCCATGAAAATCCTGATCGTTCATAACGCATACCAGCAGAGCGGCGGAGAGGACGCGGTCGCGGTAACTGAGGCGCGGCTGCTCGAGCAACGGGGACACGATGTTGTCCTCTACCGCCGGAACAACAATGAACTGCGGCACCTCGGCCCCTTCGGAGCCCTCTCCGCTGGAATTCAAACGATCTGGGCGCAGGATTCCTACCAGGCATTGAATAAGCTGTTGCTTCGGGAAAAGCCCGCAGTAGCTCACTTTCATAACACACTTCCGTTGATTTCGCCCGCGGGGTACTTCGCGTGTTCAGCGGCCTGCGTGCCGGTTGTCCAAACACTGCACAATTATCGTCTTCTCTGCCCCGGCGGGTTGTTTCTGCGAAATGGCGAAGTTTGCGAAGCATGTCTGGGACGGACGGTGTCATGGCCCGGCGTCGCGCATGCCTGTTATCGCGAGAGCCGCCCGGCGACCGCGGCGGTGTCTGCCATGCTGACGGTGCACCGCGCCCTGGGAACCTGGCAACGGAAAGTGGATGTGTATGTGGCCCTGTCTGAATTTGCCAGAAACAAATTCGTTCAGGGGGGACTACCGGCGGAGCGGATTGTGGTGAAGCCGAATTCGGTGGACATCGATGCTGGAACCAGGACGACGGGAGATGAATATGCGCTCTTTGTCGGCCGACACGCGGAAGAAAAAGGATTGCGCATTTTGATCGAGGCTTGGAAACGATCCCGCGAACGGATTCCACTTCGAATCGTCGGTGATGGACCCCTCCGTCAGGAAGCTGAACGAGAAGCGGCCAAGCACGGACGAGCGGACATTTTGTTTCTGGGTCAGTTGCCCGCGCGCGAAACTCAAAAGCAGATTCGCGGCGCACGCTTTCTGATCTTTCCGAGTATTTGGTATGAGGGATTTCCGCTCACCGTTGCCGAGACGTTTGCGTGCGGTGTTCCGGTATTGTGTTCACGCCTCGGTGCGCTGGAGGAAATTGTTCAGGATGGGCGCACAGGCGTGCATTTCAGTGCGGGCGACCCGGAGGATTTGGCGGCCAAGGTCGGGTGGGCGTGGAAGCATTCCGCGGAAATGGAACAGATGGGCCGCGCCGCACGTCGCGAGTATGAGAGCAAATACGCTCCCGAGCAAAATTACCGAATGTTGATGAGAATTTATCAAGTGGCGCTGGGCAGCAGGAATTGAACTAGGAGAATGCATGTCCGCCAATGGAGTCAACGGCCGTAAGGATAAATCATGTTTGCTGAAGGTACTGCGGTACTACCTGGAGGCCTGCCAGGTTAACACCGACGAACCGATTCTGGTGATAGGCGGAGGACAGGAAGACCTAGAGATACTTTCGGCCTGTGGGTTCACGCAGATTGTGGTGTCGAATATAGAAGGGAGCGGGATCGTTCTTGACGCAGAAAATATCAGTTTGCCGGACAATAGCTATCCGGTGGTTTTTGCGCACGCCGTACTCCATCATTGCCGCAGCCCGCAGAAGGCCCTGGGAGAAATGGCCCGCGTCTCGCAGAAACATGTATTCTTTCTGGAACCGAACGATTCCAGCGCGCTAAGGATGTTGGTGCGTCTCGGGTATTCCTTTCCGTACGAAATCGCGGCCGTGAGAGGTAACGAATACTGTCGCGGCGGAATGCGAAACGGGCCCATACCGAATTATATCTATCGCTGGACCGGGCGTGAGGTGAGAAAGGCGGTGTATGCCTACCATCCCGAACGGCAGCTTCAAGTCCGCGCGCATCCCTACTGGGATTTTTACGCTAACGAGAGCGAGCTTCTTCTCCGCAGAGAAACGCGTGTCGCGGCGTTGGCCGAAAAGCTCGGCCCGCGCAATTTCATCGCTTTACTTCACATCGGGCAGAAGTTGCTGAATCTACTTCCGCCAATTCGCGTGCAGGGCAACAAATTCTTCTGCGCAATTTCAAAGGGAGAGCTTCACTCTTGGATCGAAAAGCGGGACGACAAATGCTACCTGAAGAACGAGGCCGATCAGTTGTTATAGGCCGGCACGTCGTGCCGTGTAACCGATGATTGCGAGAATCCTCATGAGGCCTCGGCAATGGGAACTCCGCGAAAGGTAGCACGGTGTCTCGCAGGTGGCTTGCGCGTCGCATGCAGAAAGCAACAGGTGGACATGATCCTTGAACTCTACGAACCTGACCGCGGCGAGAAGCTGGAGGGCGTGGGAGAACGACGCGCGAACACACTGGCTGCGGTCAATAGGATCGGTACGCCGTGACAACGGAGAATTCATCGGCGATGAGACCTCAATCGGGACTGCCTTACCATGTTCTCGGCGTGCGCGTGGATGCGGTGCAGATCCCCGGCGCGATCGCTTGCATTGAAGAGTGGATACGCCAGCGCGACGGCTGCCGCTACGTGGCGGTAACCGGTATGCACGGGGTGACCGAGGCGCAACATGTTCCGCGATTCAAGGATGTCTTGAACGCAGCGGATTTGGTGGTGCCGGATGGCATGCCTCTGGTGTGGCTGGGCCGGGTTAAAGGTTTCCCGATCCGACGACGAGTGTACGGACCAGAGTTGATGATGACGTTTTTCGAGTCCACGGCCGGGAGCGGTTATCGTCATTTCCTATATGGTGGAACGTCTGGCGTGCCGGAACTACTCGCGGAGAATATCCGCCAGCGAGTTCCTGGAACGGTTATTGCCGGGACTTACTCACCTCCATTCCGCGAACTATCGCCGGAAGAAGATTCACAGGTCGTGAAAATGATCGAGAATGCTGCGGCCGACATCGTTTGGGTAGGCCTGAGCACGCCGAAACAGGAGCTGTGGATGTACGAGCACCGCAAGCGACTGCGTGTTCCGGTGTTAATTGGAGTCGGCGCTGCGTTCGATATCAATGCGGGCGTGAAGAAGCAGGCTCCGATATGGATGCGCGAGCATGGGCTCGAGTGGTTTTTCCGGCTGCTGCAAGAACCGCGAAGGCTATGGAAGCGGTATATGGTGTACGGCTCTCAGTTTGCCGTTTGCGCGACTCTGGAGCTACTCAAACTGAAGAGATTTGACTGAGGGACGCTCTAAGTGTCGTTGGCGGTGGGCCGTTGAGGAGACGGTTATCTATCTGAAGGGGAGCTTCGCTAGCCATGCAAATTGAGAACGCTCCAGTCCTTGGCGGGACAGCGCCTCGGCATGCCTGGCGAACGGCGCAGAAACTGGCCAGCTTCGCGCTTAACTACGCTAGTTCCATTCAATGCGGCTGCGAAAAGCGGCGCTACTTAGATGTGGGTTGCGGAAACGGCTTCATTACCGAGCTGGTTGCAACCGACTTCGACGAGGTGGTGGGCATAGACGTCGAGGTAGGGCGTTTGGAGGATTTCCGCGCGCACGCGGCCGATCGATCGAACTGGAAAATCCTGTCGATGTCCGCAGCCAATCTCGCGTTCCCCAACGAATTCTTCTCCTTGGTAACCAGCTTTGAGGTGCTCGAACATGTTGAGGATCTAGACGCAACGGTGCGCGAGATTGTACGCGTGTGCCGGCACGGTGGAGTGATAGTGATCTCGGTCCCGCAAGTGTGGTTTCCATTCGAAAACCACGGCGTGCGTATCGGCAACCGGATTTACGCCCACAAGGTGCCATTGCTGCCCTACATCCGCCCGCTACACAAGAAATGGTCGCTCGCAAGAGTGTTCTCGTCCTCCGAAATGGATCAACTTTTTATCCCTGAAGGAACCGAGCTTCTGGGAACCGGCTATGCGGCGCCGCAATTTGAGCGGGCTGCCGCACAAGCGGATTCGTGGGAAGCCAAGGTCTCGTTTCTGAGACCAATTCTGGATAGCTGCGAGAGAATTCCTGTTTTACGTGCACTGACGGGAGTTTCCATGCTCAAGGCGTATCGAAAACTGCCCTAGCTCGTTTGGAACGGCACGGTCGCGCTCAAGCTCTGCGACAACGATAGGTTGGCGCGGGTCATACTTATGTTCGGTATGCAAACGTTCATCGCCGTCCGGCCGACCAAACCGTCTTGTACTGCCAGAAACGGAATGCGATTCCAATTGGGCCGTCCAGATTACTGATGGTCTCGATCAGCCAAGACTTCCAACGAAACGAGAAACCCGGCTACTGCGACACCGCGTACAAGTACACAGCGACGGGTCAAGGCGTTCCGATACTCGTGGCGTATTGCCGAAAACAGGCCCCCCGCCGCGGGGAGTTGAAGCCGTTCGCGGATTTTGAAAAATAACCGCTCGGATTGCGTTGCAGTCCCGTTCGGGCCTATTATGCGCGGCGGCTAGGCAGGCATCGCCCAGCCTATTTCGCCGCATTCCGGATTAGTGGAACTTTTTACTAATGGGAGGCTAATCGGTGTTTGGTGAGGGGATGTATTTGCGCATCCGAGAATTCTCTGGTTGTGTTCACTTTCCTTCAAGAGAGGGGAGCAATGGGCAACGATAGAAATTCGCTTTTAGTCCTGAGCTTTGTGCTTACTGTCGTAAGTTTCCTTTCCGCGTGTAGCAGCGTCGCGACCTTTCCTCAGTCGGTGATCACACCATCTCAAGCTGTCCTGATGAGCGGCCAGTCCGTGCAGTTTACTGCCAGCTTGAACGGCACCCCGCTGACGCAACCAGTCTGGAAAGTCAACGGAATAGCCGGCGGCAACTCGGTGATAGGAACGATTAGCCCCACGGGCCTGTACACGGCGCCCACGGCCTTGCCAGGGCAGTCAGTTGGCGTCAGCGTAAGCAACGTGGGAGTCTTCGCGCCATCGGTGCCAGTTCCAGTGCAATTTTTCGACCCTAACAACTTCACTGCAGGCACGGTCTCTGCCACCAACAACCCACTGGTGGCCCTCTACACATTCTTGGCGCCCGAAGGATCGTCTGTTCAAGTTCACTTTGGTCCCAACACCAATTACGGACTGACGACTTCGGCGCAGGAGGTTCCCGAAGGAGGCGGATCCGTCGGAATCTACGTGGCGGGAATGCGCGCCAGCTCAAGCTATCACATGCAGGCTCTCGTTCATCTGCCTACTGGAACGGATTTGTTGGACTCCGATCACACGTTCGGCACAGGGGCGCTGATGTCTGCGCAACTGCCCAGCATCACGGTCCAACAGCCCGGCGACATGACTTTGGCACCGGGAGTTGAATTGCTTTGCCTGGATCCCGTAAACGGAGCAAATCAGCTTACCGCTGTGGTTACAGATCTGTCCGGGAACGTTATCTGGTACTACGATATAGGCCCGGGTGAGTGGCCCTTTCCAATGAAACTTTTACCGAACGGCCACATGCTGGTAGTAGCTTCGCCAGCTACAAATTCGCTGGGCGAAGTCGTACCCACCTCCGCCAATTCCAATGAAGTCCGGGAGATCGACCTTGCTGGAGATGTCATCAATCGAATCACTCTTGCTGATATCGACAGCGGCCTCGCCGCCATCGGAGTCTCAATTCAGGTTGAGTCCCTTCATCATGACGTTTTGCCGTTGCCCAACGGCCACGTCATTCTTCTCCTCAATTACCCAGAAACTATCAACAACCAGCCGGGAATCCCGGACGGAACCGTGGTGCTCGGGGATGCTCTCGTGGATTGGGATCCCCAGCAGGGTCCGGTGTGGACCTGGTCCACATTCGACCACCTCCCTCTCAGTCACGCACCAGACGGACTCGCGGACTGGACCCATGCGAATGCGGTGATCTATTCACCGGACGACGGGAACATCATCCTTTCGATGCGCAATCAAAACTGGATCGTGAAAATCAACTATAGTAACGGTGCGGGCGACGGAAGCATCCTGTGGACGTTTGGAGATGGTGGCGACTTCACGCTTCCGAATGGCGAGGCCCCGCTTGAATGGAACTACGGCCAGCACTATCCGACCATAGTAAGTACAAATAGTAGCGGTGTCTTTGACATGATGTTCTTCAATAACGGCAACAATCGCCTGGTTAACCAGAGCAATACGATCTGCAGTTCTCCCGGCGTCGTTGATTGCTATAGCAGCGTGCCGGTTTTTCAGGTCGATGAAGACACGAAAACGGCACAGGTTCAATCAGAGGTCAACTTGTCGCCGGCTTATTCCATTTGCTGCGGCGACGCTTTGCAGCTTTCGAATGGCGACTTGGAATATGACGTGGCTTTCAATTTGTTTACTCCGGGCCTCTCGTACATCCAGGAAGTCACCCCCGAGCAGACTCCCCAGCTTTTATGGCAAATGAACATTTCAGGACAATTGGCCTACCGAGGATTTCGCATTCCGAGCCTCTATCCAGGTATCGAGTGGTCGCAATCGGAGCTGGCTACTGCTGGTGATAGATGAAGCATGGCCTGCGATGGTGGATCAGGTCGAGACCTGGAATGGAACAGCAGAACCGCAATATCGGTGACGCGCGGAAACCCCTCGGTGCAATCGCCATTGCGGCCGCCCTTTTCTCATTAGTGGCACGCGCGGCGCCGCCGTCACGATCGTTGTCCGGGCCAATTGTTATACATGGCAAGCACGGCGTCGTGATACAGAATTTGCACGTTACCTCCCCGACGGGTGATTGCGTGCAATTGATGGATTCCAGGGATATCACCATCAAGAATTCCGAAATCGGCCCGTGCGACGGCGAGGGCATCAAGATTACCGGCGGCAGCGGGATTCGCATTTTCGACAGTTATATACATCCCGAAACGCAGAGCCCGGGATGCTGCGATCGCGATGACGGGATTTTGGCGGTGGAAACCGCGGACCTTCTCATCCAGGGCAATGTCATAGCGTACGGGGAGGCCAATATTGAGGTGCTCGGAGGCGACACGGTTAGGGTGATTGGAAATTTTCTTCTGAATCCGCGAGGTCCCTATCCTCGCGGCCAGGACTTTCAGTGCTGGTCGCGCGCAGCACGAGGCACAACTCCAGGCTGCAAAAACGTGACCGTCGAGAACAATTACGTTCTCTCAAGCACGGACACATCGAAATACTCGTATCCAGAAGACAGCGAAGACTCGATTAATTTTGGATACACAAACCACGTTCTCGCTCAAAACAACTACATCGCCGGCGGACACAGCGTCAGTGGCTGCGGCTTAATCGCGGATCGAGGGAATGAAGACGTCCAATTCCTCAACAACAAATTGCTCGATACCGGCCAGTGCGGCATTGGCGTAGCCGAGGGAACTAACACCGTGGTGGATGGCAACAAAGTTCTCAATCGTACTCCTGTCCCTGGCGGTGGAAACCAAGGCATCTACGTGTGGCAGGGCGCCAAGCCTACCGGCCGCTGCGGCCCCGTAACCGTTTCGAATAACATCTCGCTGGCCTACAAGCTCGACGGTACCAAATCCGGCTTCTGGAAAGGGAAGGGATGCGATCCGCTGACTTTGACAAATAATGTTTTTGGCCCGGATGCCGTGAAGCTATTGACCCCGGCTGATCAAGTGTTTGCACCTCCTTTGATTCCTCCGCAGCCGAAGGAATGTGTAGTCATTTCGCCGTATTCAACGCAAACCAGTCCAGCGCCCTGCAACTGAAGCTGATGAGCGGTGGCGTGCCGAAGCGGTGGGAGTAAGAGTTCAAGGGCAAGAGCACAAAATCTCGACCGAAATCACCGAACACAATCGGTGGGCCCGCCAGGATTCGAACCTGGGACCAACGGATTATGAGTCCACAACGGCTGCGGCGTATTCTACTGCGTCGCACTGTGAGCTTGGGCAGTCAAAGGAGCAGTGAAGCTAGTTCGATTTAATAGTGCTTTCTACAGGTTTGACCATCGTGGCTGCTACTTTGCACTGACCATCCGCAGACTTCCAAACACGCAGATAGCCGATCTGGAATGAGACGTGTTTGCCCGTTTTTTGTTCATCGAAACTCATCTCACCGCTTCCGTATTCGTAGGCCATGTCACCGGACTGCGAAACAACGACTCGCTGGGGCTGATCCGCAGAAACTTCTTTTTTTCTTGGTTCTTCGGCTTCCGCCTTCTTCCTAGCTTCCTCCCTTTCAGCCTTTCCGATTATCGGTTTGTCATAAGCTCCAGACCAAAAGAAGTTGTCGTCGGTGTACTTGATCTTTCCATTTTGAACGGCATCGCGGATCGTCTGCTCTGCGCAAACGGGCCTTTGGGCCATAGCCGCGATCGGAGCCGCAAGGAAGAAAAGTAAAGCAAAAATCTTGTTCACAGGGATTCACCTCACTGATCCAGAAAATAGGGCCGTTCGAATTCGGACGCTACGGTACGCTTGAGGGTCTTTGGTGTCAACGGAGGCGGCCTCGCCGGCAAGCCTGGACTTGCTCGGGCTAGCCGCAGAGCGTTCTTGCCCGCCGCGCGCGGTCCGTCGTTGGAATTGGATAGCTGTCACGATGATCTGGACCGAGTTCGCACCACAGCGTCTGACGCATCAGATGCCGCCGAAAACTCGAAAACGCTTCCCCCAGTACTGAAGGGCACAAAATCGGCGCCGAAGCGCGGAGAAGTCCCCACAAAACTCCCCGCAATGCAATGATCAAAACAAAAATGCGAAAACGTGCTAAGTGCTTAAGCGAGAGTGGTGGGCCCGCCAGGATTCGAACCTGGGACCAACGGATTATGAGCCGACTAAATCGATTCCCCCAAGTATCGCTCTATTGATGTTGAATGCGTCCGGCGCGGCTCTTGAGTGGTAGCGATTCCCCGCATTCCCGTTCCTGACCCTCCATTTCAATCGCGCTCTCGTCACATTGCCGTCACAAAGTATTCCGTATTCGGATTTGAGACAAATCCTCACTGCCAATACGGGACCTTTCGATTCTCACGTCAACGTTGACAATAACATGACCAATATATAGTGTGTAGCAAGGTAACGTCCCCCTAAAGCAAGAAGACCATCGGAAGAAGCCATGCGTCGCTGCCAATACTTCGCGTCTTTCCTCCTCTGTTTTGCCGTGACTCTATCCCCATACCCTCAGTCTAAACACACTCAATCCAAATGGCCGCCTGACGAGGAATTTCTCAAGGTTAATCAGGTGATTGAGGCTGCGTGCCAGCGCTCGCCGGGAGTGGACGAACAGCTTGTCTGGGCGCTCATCTGGGAGGAGAGCAAGTACGATCCGCTCGCCTTAGGTTCAAAGGGCGAGGTGGGTCTGGGACAACTCATGCCGCAGACCGCAGTGACACTTGGAGTAAAGGACCGTACGAATGTTCAGGAAAGCGTGGATGCGGTTGTTCGCCATCTTTCCTTTCTACTGAAAAAGTATAATGGAAATGTTCAGCTAACACTGGCGGCGTATAACGCAGGGGAGCCGGTAGTGGATGGCTGTCGTTGTGTCCCGCAAGCGTCGCGCGGCTACGTGAACCGAATCGAACAGAATCAAGTTTTTGCCCATCGAATTGTGGAATACGTCAGAACCGCGGTTATTCCCTCTGATGCTCGACAGGGTCAGATCCATGACCTTCAAGCCAAGATCGCTGCACTGCAGCAGCAGGGGGAGCAGCCCAACCCTGATCACGTGTCGAATTCTTCGAGCGAACGCCTTGCGAACGCACAGGCCGCACTGGAATCAGCAAATGCAGAGCTGCAGAAGCTCGTCACAGAGCGAGATGCTTTGCGGTCCAAGCTTCAGGCGGAGAATGGTCTCACGGCACAGGCATTAGCGATGTTCGAATCTTTGCGACAGCGAATTGATCAAGTAGAGGAGAAGTTGGCCGCTCCCGATCGAACTCAGGAAAAAAGCGAAGATGCGTCTGCGGAACTGGATTCCGTGCGCGTTGAGCTGGCCGAATTGAGAAATGCAATCCAAAACGACAATCAGCACAATAGCGAAATGGAAAGACAGATCGAAGAATTATCTGCAACCATATCCCGATTATCGAACACGCAGCCTGCCGTAGATCATCCCGGGGGTAGTTCTTCTTACCGAGCCACCTCAAAGCAATCGATGATCGCCTTGGTGGTGGCATCTAGGACCAACGGAACCCTGGAAGCCGCTCCCGATCTCGCCGGAATGTTGCAAGAAACCTTCTCGACCGCCGGCATGAAGGCCGATTTGGAATTACAGGCTCCCGGTATCCCGGTGCGCGACCTGGTCTCACTGGTAGACGGCGATGGGCGATCGCTACAACGTATTAAGTCTAGACATGGTCCAAACTGGGACTGGGTTTTCGTACTGGAGGTTTTCCAAGAGCGTGTCAGCAGAGAACAAACTGATACGCTCTCATCTACGATCACGGCGCGAGGCAGAATCTTTACACCACACGGTGAACTCGTCGCCCTAAAGACCCTCTCCAGTGTCGGTGCGGGCTTTACGGCGCTGGATGCGCGTCAGATGGCGCTGACGAGACTCAGTCAAGCAGCAACAGGTTTTCTGAGCGAAGTAACGACCCAATAGTGGTCTGACTTCGATAGTGAGGAGAAAACATGGCCTTTAGACGCGTACGATTGCGAAAGACAATTTGGTGCATGTCTCTCGGGTTCTGGCTGTTGGTTGTCTTAACGACTTTTGCGACGGGCACAACAGCTGCGCAGGACTTGAGGCCTATAGCCTCTTCTTTGTCAGCGGGTATATCGAGTTCCAGTCACAGGACTGTTGCCGTAGTGGATTTCACAGATCTGGAAGGTAATCCTACTAGATTGGGACGGTTTCTCGCTGAGGAGATATCGATAAACTTATTCCAAATCGCAAAAGGCTATTCGGTTATCGACCGCACCCATCTGAAAGCCATTCTGCAGGAACACCGACTTTCCGCAACTGGGTTGATTGATCCTCAAACAGCCAGAAGATTAGGACAAATTTCCGGAGCCGACGTGCTTGTTACCGGCACGATCACACCCTTAGGGGATACCATCCGGCTATCCGCGAAGGCGCTAGACACCGAAACGGCGAAATTGATCGCCGCGTCAACTGCGGACATCCCGAAGACACCCGCGATAGTCGCCATGTTGAACGAAACGGAAAATGTGGCACCGACAGAAGTGGGAACGACGGGGTCGAGCACTCCTTCGAGATCCAATCATGATGGCGTCGCCGCTCAAAGCTCGACATTGGAAAGCGGTCTTCTCTTTGCCGCCCGAGGCTGTGTGCGCTCTGGGCGGACGCTCACGTGCTCTGGCTACGTAAGCAATAAGACTCCAAAACGTCGCCAGATCATACTTAATTGGACTCGGCCCGCGTCTGTTGTCGATGACCTGGGTAATCAATATATTGTCGCCAACGAGAAACTTGTTTTCGGCAGCAAAGGCGCGGACCAGATATTGGAGCCTGACCTTCCCGTTAACTTTTCTTTTTCGCTGGAGGATGTGAATCCAGCAGCCACGCGCGCTACGATTATCTTCGCTGGAGCGAGCTATGGAGAACTTGAGTTCAGGGCTGTCATACGGAATGTTTTGATACAAAGGCAATGAAATGCGTCCATCGCCTTTCTGCACTGGCATTGCGTATCAAGGAGTAGCTTTCATCGTATGCGTGCTTTTATTGAAAAATCCGTACTGCCACTCGCGGTGACCATCCTCGCTGTTTTATTGACCGGACAACTCCGGGTCGAACCGCCATATAGTTACGCCCTTATGGCGTCAGCTGTACTTGCAGCGATCTTCGGAGGTTTATATCTCCAAACGTATGAAGGGAAAGCCCTGGCTAAAGAGCCGATTACAACTTTGACGCCGACCGATGATACTCGCCGCCGATTCACTGGCATCGGAGTATGTTGTTGTATTCTGTTGGCAGTGCTATTCGGCTACAAAGGGACGCGGCCAAGTCGGTCAACGCCTCCCGCGCCACCAACGGGCTCAAAAGCACAACCGCCCGTACCACCGGCGTCAACAGGATCGACGGCTGACGAACTGGATAGCTTTATCCGGAAGTACGTAGATACAAGTGCCCCGCCGAAGGCCGGACAAATTCGATGGGCCATTTTAATTTCGGACGGAAATCAACCTAGCTTCCCGGAATTAAATAATGCGGCATCTGCAGCGATTAGAGAGGCAGACTACTCTGATGACCCCATCTTTCGTCCTTCAATCATTCGGGATGGCAAATTTGATGAGATCTTCGATGCGGACCCCATTTTCGTTCGCAAATTGGGTGAAGTATGCGATGGATTTATCGTCGCAAGAGTCCAGTCTAATTTGATCAAAGACCCCACGATAGACGGAATGTATACGGACGAATTGTCGCTTCAGGTCCGGGTTATCCCGGCACGCTCAGGTGCAGCCCGACAGGAATTTCCCGTTTTAGAGAAAGGGGTGGGTTTCACTTCGACAGAGGCCGAGACGAATGCTCAGGGGCGAGCAGCGGATAGTCTGAAACGAAGGTTAAAAGATACACTTTTAAACAGCATGATAACTCGATAGGACTAACCCGTGATCGTCACTAGTGGTGGTCGGACTTACGCCCATGCTTCTGGATTGTAGTGCTCTAATTTAGACAGTCAGGGCCTCGTTTTTTAGTACACCTGCGAAAGCCAAGAAGGCCTCACGCGAAGTGCGATTTTGGACTCCACGGTGAGGCCGGTCGTGATTGTACTCCCCGATCCAACGAGCGATCGATGCGCGCGCTTCTTCCAAGCTCCGATACTCCGCCGTCCAGACTTCCTCTTCCTTCAAGCTGCGATGGAACCGTTCGATGTAGCTGTTGCCTTCCGGGTGATGATACGCCGTCCGCCGATGAGTGATGCCGAGCCGCCCCAACGTCTCCAAGAAGCGCGAAGAGGTGAACTGCGTCCCCTTGTCGGTGGTCAGCGTCAAGCGAGCCTCCCGGCTGCCCGCGGGAAGCCGATTCAGCACGGCCTGCTCGACCGCTGCCAGCGCGTCTTCGGTCCGACAACGATGCGAGAGATTCCATTCCACGATCTCCCGCGTGCGGCAGTCGATCACGCATACCAGATAGGTCCAGCCCACCGCCGGCCCCGCCCAGATCTTGGTTATGTCCGACTGCCAGATCTGGTTCGGCTCGGCGGCTTCCACGCGGCCCCACTCTTTCTTCCGTCGTGCGCGCAGACGACGCGAGCGCACCAGCAACCCGCGTTCGCGCATCACCCGTAACACCCGCTTGCGATTCACGGGTAGCCCTTTCCTCCGCTGCAGTCACCACGTCACCCGGCGATAGCCGTACGCCAGTTTCTCTCCGCAGGCCACCACGATCTGCTCATCGTAGGTTCGGTCAGCCCGACCGCCTCGCGGCCGCTTCCGGTAGTACAGACTCGACCGGCAGATGGCCAACGTCGCCGCCGCCAGCGTGGCCGTGTAGCCCTCGGCCACCATTTCTCGCGCCTGGGAGTGAGCCACACCACAGCTCACTCCCCCACGACGTTTTAGGATTTCGATCTCCAGCGACTTCCGCCCCAGCGTTCGTTCCAACTGTCGGATGCGATGGTCCTTCTCGCTTTCCGCTGCGGCAGCGCTTCTCCCCCAAGCGCTGCCGTCGCTCCCTGTTCCGCTTCACCCTTCCAGCGATAGAACAGATTCGGAGCGATCCCGTGACGCCGACACGTCTCCGACACGTTCCCACTCTTGATGCCCTCCTGCACGATCTGCCACTTTTCTTCCGGGGATCGATCTACGCGTGGTTTCCTGCCCATGATGCCTCCTGTTTGGAGGCCCTGATCTTACCTAACTGAGGTGTCCAGTTTTAGAGGGGGCACTACACGATTGACCTGCCCATTGTTGGGCTACCGAATTCGATGTACTCGGCACGCGATGGTTGGCAGCTCTGCGTTTTGAATAGTATGCATACCCTCGAGGGGCCGACGGGCCAATCTACCGCGCCGATTCGATAACAGAGGACTGAGAATAGAAATGATTTACTCGCTTCCGCGTTTGGGTGTTGGGCGTTCTAACTTCGGATCGTGTTAATTCTTTCGCCTCCTTATTGCGCGCCTTCTCTTCGGATCTGTATCCACGCATGTACGTGCGTCGACGTGCTTTGAATCTCGAGTTCGTCCGAAAATTTGCTTGTTGGCACCTTCCCCGACAGTAGATCGTGTGTTTTACGCGCGCGTAGAACCACGATCCGCAACAGCGACAACGGCGAATACGATTGAGCAATCCTTGCCTTGATCTCGAGGATCTACGGCACAAATTTCAGCCCGATCCGCAGCGCATCGAGCCGAATTGTCATCCTAGTCGAATAATCACTGTTTGAGCCGTTTGTCGCTGCAGATTCTGTCCAGCTTTTGCGCCGTCTCCGGAGGCTCTCCCGCCGGAAGCTTTTTCCCTGACTGATCATATGCCGAGCAGATTGCGGTCAGGGTAGCTTTGTCCCGAATGACCTTGGCTGCGTCCGTCGGGAGAGGCTTGCGCTTCGACTTGACGGTTGTTATTTTCTCCACGCCTTGCGGTGTCACCTTGGTTGTCTCCGGGACTGAACAACTGAGCGGGTTATTTTTTTTCGAATAGTAGCTCATCTGGGCGGCCGGCTGCTTCGCCGCTGGAAGACTACTGATATATTGATGTAATACCGTTGGCCCGAATTGCTGCTCTGCCATGCCGTGTCCTTGAAACGAACGGTATAGCCTGCCGATATGCTCTTCCGCTGATTCTTCAGGCGTGGGCCCATTCTGCGCTTCACGCCGCTTCTGCTGCAACATGCGCAAAACACTCGCCGGTTCCAGGTACTTCGATGACATTGGCGAGGCGCTGTCAGGCCATGTAAACTGCACCACGACCTCAGTGAAAGCATGTTGAACTGCCGCGGGAAGTGGGATTTCGATCATCTCGCCTTGATTCTTTGAAAATGCAAAACTCGGGCACCACTGGCTCTGCCCCCCAGGACCCGCCCCCTCAAGTTTTTCAGTCGAACTGGCAGCTTGCTGAATCGTGATCGCGCTAGGAGGATTTACTGAATTATAGGGAAGCAGCAATTGCATTGCCCCGCCACCCGAATCGAACTGATGATCCAGATGACTGCAAAACCCCTCATCGCCCCAATCGCGCGCGAAAATCGCCCACGTGTTACTGCCTTTTGCATCGTCCACCTGAATAGCAACTGCATACGCCGGATGAAACTCGCTCCGACAACCATGTTCGCAGTCCAAGCCGAACACTCCGTACACCACGCCAAACGGGAAGGCAGAACCCGTGTGCATATGCTGCTCTACGTCCGTAAAGTCTCCTCCTTTTTGCGCTCCCTCTGCTGCCAACCGCGCGAAATCCTGCCACCATTGCGTCCCAAATCGATCGGCGAGTTCATTCGAATCAAACTCTATCTCGATGTATCTCTCGGTTCTGTCCGAGACAAAGTTGTTGTTCCCCGTAATGCCCGTATCATTGTTCGGCAAAAGCAAAAGGTTGTAGTCCCAATCGTCGGCGAAATTCAGAAAACCCAGCGAGCCCTGCGCGCCCGCCACCGTCCAATCCATGTGTCCGTTGATAGAAGACGGGTCGCCGAAGAGATCGCACGCAAATCCGGTGAGACCCGTTCCCGCATCTTGCACGAGCTTCTCAGACTGGTCGCTACACTCCGATTCGTAGGGCTGTTTCCCACTTTTCGCACACGCGGAATTCTTAACCGGCGGAAAGTTTGTGGGTGACTGACCTTGCGGTGCCCACTCCGGATTGGCGGGAGACCCGTTGGCGTCGCTGTTCGACCAGCTAAGATCGAAATCTTTCCCTGTCATGGATGGGTACGGCGGACTCGGGCTCCAGGCTTGGGGTTCCTCTGGCGGACAGGCGCGCAAAAAAATGGTCGACGCAATCGTAATGCACGCGAGGCCGAATATAAATACAGGCTTCACCGATGGGAACATTCGATCGCCTCCTTTCTGTTTTAACGACAGGACACAGAATTCATTTGGTTTGGGGTGTCAGGAATTCTCCGGCCCGATTCTCGAATTCTAGCGACAGAATTCAGCATAGCCGAGCATGCCGGCTCCACTTCTACGAGCTTTTAAAGTTGAGACGGTATTCATTCTTTAATCCGTTCAGGGTTTTTCGGAGTGCCTGGTATACATTGCAGCGCTGGGCTTCGCCCACAAAGGACAACCCTTGAACGCGGAAGCTAACACGAAAGTTTGCATCGTTATTGTGCGACATCCTCGCACGTTCTCCCCGGATTCAAGTTGGACTCATTAAGCCGCGAGCCAATGACGAAATCTCAGTGCCAATGCTCGTTTTATTTGTCAGCATCTTTATTTTCGGCCACTCCCTCAGGTGGCGCTTTTACGTCTGCCCCGTTCATCCCTTCCTTGAAGGAGCGAATGCCTTGACCCAAACCACGCATTAGTTCAGGTATCTTACGTCCGCCGAAGAAGAAAAGTACCACCAGCAATACTATAATCCAGTGGTAAATACTAATTTCCCCCATAAACCCCTCCTTTCCCAGATCCGAGAACCAACAAATGTCGCTCTTATCGCTCTCTTGGTTTAGAGCCTATCGCGCGGGTCTTTTAGAATCGCAGACTCCTTGGGGCGCGACCGCACCGCACTTGGCCGGATCATCCGAGGCAGGATCATACAGCTTGCACATCGCTTTATTACCGTCGGTCCTAGAGCCGAATGGGCCTTTCAAATTCGGTCCGAACTGCGGTTGCTCCGTAGCTTCTTGCACATGACAGGTCCCAGAAGAAGTTTCTCTATTGACACAAAACTGACCTGATTTTGTGCATAGGGGATCTTGCAGCGGAGTGGGAGTATCCGCTACTTGAGAGGCCCTCACATCACTCGGTAATCTCTTGATCGCAAGAGCCGACATACCGAGCATCGAAGCCACCAAGATCAAGAGGATGCGTGGGTTTCTGGGCTTCATGGCTATCACCTCCGTGAGTGATTAAAAACGTCGTTGAATCTAGTTGGTGTTGATTTATCAGCGTTCTTCTCTACGTTACGCGACAAATTAAAACTGCCAGTCGCATCACGTCTTTGCATACAACAATCTGATCGTAGTGCACTTTACGAGCATGTGACATCTACGGGATTTCCGGCGCTCCCGCTCTGCGCTTGGGTTTGGGAGCGAGTCGGGTCATTTGCCCCCGTGGCGGCCGTAATGATGCTGAAATTGCCGTTTCCATCTTCTTAGACGCTGACCGGATCGGACGTCGCGCCTTTATTCACGCGCTTGTTGAAAACTGTGGTGTTCTGGGTTGTTGCTCATCGACCACCACAACGAAGAGATCGACGACGTCAGGTTGTGAATCGTAATCTGAATCACTCTCTCCGCTCCTTCTCGTAGTGTGCAGCGTGCAGCGTGCTATGTTCTCTGTCGTCAAAGGGGGATAATATCCGAGTAAACCGGCAACGCGCTAGTTTTAGACGGATCTTCGGCGGTTGGCCAAATCTCCCATTCCTGAGCGACAAGGTGTCCTCCGAGCCACGGATAATCAAAGGTGGCTTGCCATAGGACATTGCCGGTCGCCGGCAAATTTGCATCTCCAGGTATCGCGTCTCCCGCGCGCCAGTCGAAATAGTGAGGCTTCTTTTGGTCCGTCTCAAAGTGCCGAACTTCGATCGTGGTCCGAGGAAGGTCAGTACCCTTCATGGCGGCGGAAATGACTGGGCCTACGCCGATAATCTGAATCTGCATTTTCCTGGTTATTCCATCCCACTTAGACGTAATGCTGACGGCCCGATCTGGCCGGAGAAGCGCGAAATCGCACATAGAAACATCAGAGAGATGTGCGGATTCGATAGCGTGCTGCTGGTAGCGCGCCGTAAGCAAACGCACAACCGCCCCATATGCGGGAGGCGCGGAAAGCGACAAATTTACGAACCACTGCAGGTCCAAATCATTGAACCGCGGGGTGAAAAGAAGAGCCCAATAGGAAGACCCTCCGACCGTGACGACGGCAGAATTTACGAGATCGGAGGAAGGTGCGGCGGCGTCACCGTCTTTAACGCGCTCGGTGTCGGGGAGGATTCTAATGCGCTGTCCAGCCGCACCGTTCGGAACAAATGGAAGCCAGTCGGCCATAACACCCCAAGCCGAAACATTATCCTCCGCATTCGGATCTGGGAATGACGCGGCGATACTGTCGACAGGGGTCTTCGGGTCGACGCAAGGAGCCGTTATTAGGGCGAATTGCTCGCCGCTGCCTGAGCTGAACCATCGGCGATTTAAGACTACGGTCATTCCCATCGTGCGCGATCGCCGATCGCCGTGAAGTTCCCAGCGCAGATTCGGAAGAATGTACTCAATGTCCGGTAGCTTGGGCGGGGCGGTGGCCAGCACATCCAAGGTAATCGGATCGCCGTCGAGTGTTCTCAGCTCCTTGTCGTCTTTGCCGAAAACATCGCCGTAGCGCGAGGTGCCGCGTGCATTCACGATGAGCCTGCGGTAACGGCCGTCCGAAAATGGAAACTGTGTTTTGACCGGCTTGATCACCCCGGACGCGGAATCCTTCTTACTAATACTGAACTCCGAGAGTTGCGCTTGGAGAGTTTTCTTGGTGTACGAGCTTTGATTTAGGTCGTCGTTCATCTCCTGCCACGAAGCGACGATCGCTACCTTAGAGGTACTAAAGGGCTCTATATCCGCACCGATGTAAACCGACGTTGGATCTGGCACACTCGCACTGTTTGATTGAAGTGGCGGATCCATTGTGACCTCGGGTTTTAGCAGCGGACGGTTCGTGGCATGGGTCAGTCTCACAATGGTCGGGCGGCAGATATCCGACAGCGCCAATTTGTCGACGTCAAGTTGAGCAGCTGTTTTTCCGGCCTGCGTAGATAAGCTGAAGGCGTGTACGTTATGCAAATTGGTCGGATCGAGTTGTGGACGGAGCGCCAGTATTCAGGTTTTTCCCGCCGGTACCTTACAGACAAACGCCTTCGACAGACCTTGTTCAAGAAACGGAAAGGCACCAGGTGCACTGGTAACATCATCGATGTCGAGCGACGGGTCGGGCTTGTCGGACCGCTGCAATTCCACCATGTGTGGAACGTAATCGGGCCATGAAACCTGGTCTTCCACGTAGAAATCGAGAGACTTTCGAGCGAGCACATTACCATACAAATCAGTCAGTATAGCGATGACTCCCGTGCAGAGAGGGTCAGGAAGATAGGTCCCGCTGTTCGGCTGCTCGGGCGCATAAGGAGTGATGATCTCTTTGGGCAACGAGCCATTCTCCAAAGGAAATACGATCGCACCTCGATTAATAAGTTCCTCTGATTTGCCATGACGTCGGGCGACCTCGGGCGTCACTTGGCTCGGGACGATGACACGCTGCGAAAGCTCGCTGAATCCCTTTAGCGAGAGGTCGTCGTCGACCTTACTACCAACGAACATCATTGTTGGACTTTGGTGTTCGAGATAGGGCTCGGTGAGGGCGACTGGAATGAGTGCTGGTCCCTGGATAAGCTCGTAGCGCTGAAAGGTCTGCGCCTGCATCAACGCACTGGTGGCTTCGGTTACGTCGAACGGCACGACACCGCCGGTAACAAAAGCGCCACGCATCGCCACGCCGTAGTTCATGCCGAAAAGCGGCGAAGGCACAGGCTGAGGTTCTTTGAGTTCCGGCTTCCCGAATTGACCCCAAGGGATTCGCTGCGATTCCTTCGGCGACTGCAACATGGCCGTGCCACTTTTGATCGCTTCTGTAGCAAGGCGTGACTTGACTACAAGCGAACCTACTCGCCAGGTGAAAATCGTTTCGTCCACTTCGTGAGACAGGTGAGCGGAGACGCCGGGATCAATGGAGCGGACAGCGGACGTTTTTAGTCCTCTCTCGACGCGTTCTGCTTTGATCGTGAACTGGTCGACCACGAAGACTTCGTTGCGCAGACAAAGAGGAATCCAACTCCCCGGGTCACCGTCAACTTGAGGATTGGTCGCCAATACATCTACCACAATGCCGTTGCGCAGGTCCTCGGCGAAAAGCTGATTTGTCTCGTTGTTGGCATTTTCGGACGCATCTTTGCGGTGATCGTTCACTTTCCCTTGGAGACCGTCCTGCCACACCTGGAATCCGCCGGTATTTGGCGAAGGTGGAAGCAGCGGGTGATCGACGTCTTCGTCGTAGGAAACGGTCACGGTTGCTGGAGTGCTTGGGTTGCTCGGTTGCCGAAGGCCGACCTGGCTTGCAAATTGCGTGATCTGCATCGCTGCGGAATCGAGTTGGAGGGAGCCTGAGTTATACCCGTCCTTTGGATTGATCCACCCACTGGGCAGAATTGCATTGGATTTCGGTTTCGGTAAGAAATCAGCCGTACAGACGGTAGTACGGGGCTTCGGCGTGCGCGAGGTTGTGAGTTCGCCTGGAATCGTCAGTTTGACGGACGTGAGATTCTTCGCTGAGCTCCATGGCAGTTCGAAATGAAGAACTAGTCCAAGCGCTTCGAGAATGGCGGGCATGTTGAGCAGTAGTGTGATGCGCTGATTGAAGTTGTAGGGCTGACGAGTCAGCACGCTTTCAGCGACGTTTGCCGCTCCGGCGGACCGCTGACGGCTCGCAGAGGCGGTCAGACGATTTACGTGGTAGAGAAAATGGTCGGGTCTCGGATGGTCTGACAGTGGATTGAACGAAGCCCTTTTGGCTACCTTAAGACTATTGGTTAGATGCAGCTTCAAGTGTGCCAGCGCATGAAGGGCTTTTTTCGGGGGTTGGATTAACGTTCCGCCGCTCGTGCGACCGTTATTGCGGTCAGCTTGCGGGTTGATCGATTCAGCGTCGGTGGTTCGACACCGAAGCGAGCGCGAATCAGAGCATCGGCATTGGGGGCCTCGGGGGCATTGGCAATCGAGGCGAGCACGGCTGCAATATCCTGATCGTCGGGACCTGGACCAGTGCCCGTGACGGCAGAGGATGGAGTATAAAGACCGTGGTTGGTCACGGCGTTTGCGTGCAGAGCCCGGAGGAAGTCGAGTTTTGGCCCATGGTTTGTCGGATCGATAGGCCCGTAATGTGCCAATGAATAGAACTGATGGGCGAGGTCGTGGCTCATGTTGAGCGAAACTCCATGGGGCGCAATGGGCGTTGGGCTAACAGGAGTGCCCGGAGGATCTACGTCAGCGTCTTGGAAAAGCGGGGTCCAGAGCCCAGGCTGAATATAATCCCCGCGGAGTTTGAGTGGGATCGGTGTGCCCGATCCTTGATCGAGCGCGAACTTTTCTGCACACGCGAGGACTTCCTTTCCCCAGTCCAATAAATCTGATATTTGCTGCTTTTCGTCGCACGTCGGAGTGACGAGCACATCAAGCTGTGCGTGAGTGTTGCCGGCCGAATCAGGACCGCTTTGGCCCATGGGCACGCACGTAAAGGTCAGGATACAGGGCATACGACCTCTCTTTCTCTAGCTGCCGGACGTGCCGGAAAAATCGTGATGCATGTGGAGAGGTACTGACGCGCTGAAAAACAGGACATGAACATCAACATCCAACTCACAATCACCTGAGAGCCATGCCTGGCCGCCGCGATCTTCGTAGCTCAACGCCATCACGAACTCAAGTGAGGCCGAGATCAAGCCGAGCACATTGAAGTCACCGCCTGCTCGATAATAACCAGAGAGCAGAAGATCGTTGGGACGCAGCGACATGTAGAAGCCGCCGAAGATGTGGACTTCGCCGCTGGCGACTCCAAAATCGAGGGCGGCCATGGCACCAAATTCAAGTGCGGCAGTCACAGCCATCGTGGTTGTGTCGCTCGGTGTAAACTCGAAATTTATGAACCCCCCGCCCCCCAGGAACAGGTAAGTCATCGTGAAGTGTTGGTTTGGATTGGCGAAGCCGAAGATGACCCGCAGCGGCTTGCCGGTAAAGTCGAGCTTGATCGCGGTGTAAACGCTCAATCCTACGATATTGAAAGCACCACACGGCTTTGTTGGAATCAGAATGTTCAAGCCAACGATGACGCCGAGCCCGGTGATTTGGGCAACCATCTCCGGGGGCAAGCCGAGTGTGGACGCAAGGTTCGAGACAAAATCAAGCGGCCCAACCAGCTGAACGTTATCCGCGTTGAATGGGCAGTAGACTGTGGGCGACCCGCCGTCATGAGACGTAAGGCGCGCGGTGTCGAAGCCAATTATGACGAACGAGAAACTCGGAATCAGATTCAGGCTAAAGTTTGTCACCTCAGCGGAGATGTCGAACGTCGGCTTAGTACCGTCGAGGTTAACGAGTACGCTCGATTCCAGATCAAACTGCGAGCGGTTGCCTTTGAAAGAGGCAACGAACGGCGGAGAATCGTGCATCGTGGTCTTGTAGGTGTAGCTGGCATTGATATGCATCGGTAGGGTGAGTAGAGCTCTCGCTTTGTCAATAGCTTCCAGGACCTGCGGCTGAACGCTGAGGAATTGCTGCCGAATCGCTTCTTCCGCGACAAGCATCTTTGTAACCAGCGCATTTGCATTGTTGACTTGGTCGGCGACGTTCTGCAGGACGTTCTTGCAGGTGACCTCGAGACCGCCGTTCTGCTGCAGCATATTTTCCAGTGTCATGCGGACATCGGATGGAAGTTGAGTACCGGCCTGGGTAAGCGCGGCGCTTACAGCAGCCGCACGCTGCCGGAGACTATCGACACTACAAGGACCTGTCGTCGTCGTGAGGTTTGCCTTGATTGAATCCCGCAATCCGCTTGCGCTTTTATCGAGCGAGGGGATGGCTGCGACAATGTCGGAAATCGTCTCGAAATCCTGCACAACGTTCACCACGTCTGCGCTTTGCACGTGATTCAGAAGATCTCCGACGGCCGCAGCAAACTGAAAGATAAGCGAACTCGCTAAATCACCGACAGCTTGCCCTGCAAGCGTCGAGGCTTGGCCAAGGCCCTGCTGAAGTTGCTGCTCGCCTGCTTCGAGTGCTTGGTCGAGCGCTTGTGCAAGGGCTTGCGCGGAACTCTCAAGAAGCTGATGCAGGGCGTAGTCGCGCACTTGGTATAGAGTGGGGAGTATCGGCATCGGCGGGTTGTCGGAGGTGACGGGTGGCCACTGCGCAGCCGCCTGGATGCGATCGACCGCAGATAGTTTCAGCGTTGACGGCAGTTGCTTTGCCATATCGGCGAGAGAGGTGTCGAGTGTCTGTCGACTGAGGATGTCAATGTCGTCGGAGCGCTGTTCGGTCGCTATTACACGTACCAGTGAAGACGCAGTTCGAATGGCGAGTTGTAGCTGTACACTTAGTTGGCTAATTTCCGAACTGAAATCGTTATAGAAAGTAACTGCTTCATCCCGGAAGTCGAGTATAGGCTGAAGTATTTGCTGCAGCTGGCCGATGGTTTCCTGTTCGAGAGTCTGAAGCTGTTTTACCGCAAGCAACGGAAGCTGGGAAGCCTGCGCGATCCCGTCCGCCACTTCGTCCAGAACGTCGGATAGCTTCACAGCTCCGAGCAGCGAGGCGAGGGTACCTATTCCTTCGAATATGTCCGCGACCCTCATTCCTTTAGACCCGATGTCCGTAAGTACATCTTCTAGGTGGTCGACCGCGTTCTGCGCACTCGAGAACACTGTGCCAGTCTTGCGTGCTAGAGCGATCACGTCGGAACTAGGCATCGCCAGTCCGCCGCCGAGGCTGCCGTTGAAATTCATCCGAACAGGGGCGCATTTCCCTTGGGCGTCTTTCTTAAGGCTCAGAATCACTTCCGCGCGGTTCGTCGACGGTGGCGTAGTAATGTCATCGAAAGGTTGATTCCTGTAGAGCGTGGCGAACTCGAACGTCTGCGTTGCGGGGGCCGGTATTGAGGGATCACTGAATGCACTCACCTGTTCAAGCGCGAGGTTCGTTGACACCATCTGCGGATAGAAGGGAAACGTCTGGTTCGCTTTTGCGGCCGCTAGATCGCAGAACGGAGCGGCCTTCAAGATCATTTTGAAGGTCGGATAGGAAGTGTTGCCCATCCGAGTCGGCTTGGCATAAGCAACGCGCTCTCCGTGCAAACAGATGCTAGGGTCGACCGCTCCCTTGACGTTCTTGCAGCCATCGCGATCGACCTCGATGCGGTTGTACGCGTCCCGATTTTTTTGTTATATTCCGGTCGTCAGACTTCCTTGAAACACGCAACCAACATCTGCATGGTCGTGAGGTGCTTGGTGCCGGCGCGATCGGTCAACTCAACAGGAAACTCGAATGGAACTGCCGTGCCCGCGGCCGGAGATATCCAAGTCCAGTAGTCAGCGATCGTCGGAGAACCGGTCACGCAATTCTGGGTAAAAGCATCTGCCTCGCAGGCGTTCAGATACGAGGTTTCCTTGCCGACCAGCCGAATCGAGTTGAAGGGAAACTGTAGCTGGTTCTGCTTGGCTGGATCTTTGCGTATAAGGTCATAGGAGATGAACTTCGGTTCGCGGTACACGATCTTGAAGCGCTCGATGAAGTCGGCGACCAGAAAGGGAACGCCGTCGCGGTTTGTGCGACACCATTGCAGTTTCCCTGACTTAATGATCATGACGCGATGGCCGCTCGGAACGAGCCAGCCCTCATACGTGAACTCGACTGAGCCTTCAAGTAGTCGAACAATCTTTTCGTGAAACGAACTGGTATCGTTCGTCATCGGCGGCCAGACCGCGCCGAAGTCGAGCCAGGCCCCATGGCCGGGGCTGAGCACGCAATGGCGCGCGTCCGCAGCGTTTCGGGACAGTTCGTTCACAATAGTCTTGAGATCCGGTGGCTCAGAACATAGTCGTTCGGGCTAGCCAGCGACCTCGCGACAAGCGGCCGCAGCGAAGGTCGCCTGTCGTCCGTCACCGGGAAGTGTGTCTTCGCTCCTTGGGCACTTGTGCCAGCGGAGGGATCAATACGCTTGGCGAGACGCGCGGTCCATATCTGGCTGACACCATCATCGAAACGAACTCGCGCAGAACTGAAAAAGGCGTGATATTCGTCGGGCGACACACTGAGTCCAGCCGGCGCGACGATTTCGGTAGCAAAAGCGGGAATTGGGGCCGGCGAGGGCAATTTCGGGTCGGGACTTTGCTTCGCGAGCGGAGCGATGTTAAGGGGGTATCGCGCCCATTCAAGAAGTTCGCGGATGCCAAGATTGACAGGTGGGTCGTCCGGCGTAAGGAACTGCATGCTCACGCGTGATGGCGCGGCGACGCGCCTCATGTGTCTCTCGGGAGGGGGAGGGGTGCAATTCGTGCTGCAATCGTCGCTGGCCGTGGTACTCGAGCAAGAGGTCTTTGGCATGATCATCGCCTGTGGCGGCAGGTCGGCGATGAGCAGCGAAAAGTCGCTGGGGTCCGGGGCGTTATGCGCAAGTTCCAGGCGGCCTATTTGCGCCGTCTGCAATTGAAGGATTACGTTGGTGATACGAAAGCAAAGGTCCAGTGCGTCCTCGGGGCGAAGAATTCGAAAGTTGATAGCGCCGTCGAGGACCGGATTATCGCCCACCATTTTTACCGAGGCGTCGGAATACTCGCTGGCAGGACGGTCGTCACCTAGTACGGCGACGTTCCACGGATCGTGCTTGTCTGTCGGTAAAATAAGCGCATTGTCAATTTCGCCGGCCAGCGCGCCTTCTGCCACAACGCAGCAGCCTTTGTCGCCAGCTTGCAGGGCCGAACGCGATCGGGGTGGCGCCAGCAGCAATTGAAGCGGCCCTAGTCGGATGGAGTGCGTTTCCGCCAGCTGCGCCTCCATGAGGCGGGTCCCTTCGGTAAGCTCCAATGTGTAGCGGGGCTCCTTCATTATCAGATCGAAATGCCGACGGTCAGTTCCATACAAAGGCATATCCGGCACGACACGGAACGTAGAACTGCTGTTTGGCGACGAGAACACGACACGATGGAGCCGTGTTCCGTCCTCCTTTTCGTCTGCTTCTATCAACGCGTTGTGGAAGAGATCCTCGGCATCTTTGTAGGTCCACCTGCCGTGGGGAAGATCGAGAGGCCAGTGATCAGGCTCACGTTCGAGCGCGATAGTCGATTGCCGACGACGGGTTGAAATCGCATCTTCGACCAAGGGCCACCGCAGACGACTGTTTTTGAACACAATCCCAGTACCGAACCCATGAAGCCTAAGATTGGTTTCGCCGGCGAAATTCAATGTGCCGTCCGCTTTCAACGTCACGAGGCCTGGAGACACGATTGCTCGAGCGCCTTCTATGTCGAGAAGCGTTACTGGCGACCTTAGATAGCAATGAAGACCGCTCTCGCCGAGCCACTCTTCAGCATATCCGCGAAAGAGTAGCCCTAAACCGTGATGATGAATCGCCGTCTCAATCCCGAACACGCCCTGCCAAAGCTCAAATGTTGAATCGCCAGCCACATCAAGGCCGTAATGCCGTGAGTTTTCCAGACCGAAGGTGATCTGTTGGGGTGTATGCTCTGCCCAGAGCGATGCTTTGCCTGCGAACCATTCGGTTCGAAGTTCATAGACAAGTTGGTTTCCGCGATGCAACGCAACCCAGCCCGGTCCTGAGCTGAACTGCAAAGTCGAATGCAACCAATTAAGAGGCCGATTAGTTACCGCCACCAGGCCAGCGCTGGCTCGCAAGAATGTACGCCGAGAAAGATCCCTTCGCTCGTCGCTCACGACCCGGCTCCCTTCCGAATCTGATGTTGGCTACGTCGGCTATCCTTCAAGGCCGTCTCGTCGGTTGCTTGTCCCCAGATGTCGCTCACCGCCGGGCGAGAGCCGAGTCGATCGCGCCGCCCTTCGATCCCTCAGTCGTAGTAAATCTGAAATCGCTCTCGATCAATTACCCAACGCTTAAATCCCTCTACGCTTGGAGACGTCCGACTCTAAACGCCGATAACCTCCAGTGCGTCAAGAGAGCGAAGAATAGAAGAACCAGCAACAGCCGTGGCACCACCCAGCAGAATGAAGTTCCGCTGAGAGAGTCGGAACTCATCACTCAACTGTGAATTTGTGTCTAAACTTTGGAAGGAATTTCGTAGTGCGTCGATGTTCAGCTGAGCCGACATCTTTACCCCCCAGGCCAGAAGCAGTGCTCGTTCAGCGTGTTAAACCTGGAATCGGTTCAGACAGTTGGTTACGCTTTCGGATTGAAAGATCGACGACGCCTTTTATAGCTTGCAAAAAACTGCGCGCAAGTTATTGAGAATGGCGCCCTATGTCAAGAGGATCACCTGTGGAAATCTCGGTTCGTTGTAAAATTGGAAACCATATATGAACTAGTTGACGGAGCGGTACAACGGTGATAAATGTCGCGCCTTGAGCGATCTAATCGGCAGACTCTGTTTGCCATCCGTCGAAATAGCAATTTGGATGAACGAAGTCCATCGAGGAGCTATTTTCATGCGACGAGGTATGTTCTGATCTCGACGGTTGTGGTCGGTTTATCATCAGCAGGATAAGAAAGCCGTAGACCCAAGGAGATTTCGGTGCCAATCGGGACTGGAGAAGGGAAAAGAGTCTGAGAAATGGATTCGAAGATACCCAATTTGGGGCTTTGGGATTTCCCCCAACCGTCGAAAAAAACATGCAGTCCAGAAGCTGGCTGAGGCGTTGCACACTGAGGAAATCACTGGTAAATTTTCGGCAGTTCGGGAAGTCAAAATGGAGAATCCCGGTTAATCCCGTTGAAATAACGTTGCAAGACGGACGAGAAGGCGTCTCTGTGTCGATCAAACAAATTAATTTACCCAAAGATCGTGACAACGGAGATATCGTCCCGTGATTCGAGAATATGAACAGCTCTGGGCAGATTCTCCGGTCAATGGAGGATCCGACATTAATGCAACAATTTGACACGAAGGCCTGTTTATGCCGACGTGCTCTCCGTGTAACGCAATTCTGGCTAGGAACCCTCACTCATCTGAAGAGAAGGGAGAAACCATGGATCCTCAACACATAATCGATATCTGCGAAGCTAATTGGGACGCGAACAAAGACGATTGTAATCACTTCGTTAAAGCAGTCGCGGATGCGCTTGGTGTGACGCTCTTTGATCCGAACGACAACGCGGATGCAATCCTCAATAAGCTTGCCGGCGCGCCAGGCTGGAGCTCAATCCCAAATCGAGCCCAAGTAGAGGCTCAGGCTGACGCAGGCCAATTCATCATCGCAGGTTTAAGGAGCATCGAATTCCATCCTCCCAGGAACAATGGCCATGTCGTAGTCGTGGTCGCAGGTGACGATTCGAGCCACCCTGGCTTCCCGATGGCCTACTGGGGCACGCTTGGTGGTGTCGGTCAGAAGAACAGCTCAATTCGCAATACGTTTATCCCGGGACCGGATCTAGATGCCGTCCATTACTTCGGCGCGTCACTTAGACTCGATCAGATTGTCCGACTTCCTTATGATCAATTCCAATCTGTTAGTCTCGCAATCGAGGAGCTAGTGTCAAAACTTCTCAAGACTTTGGGTTCAGCACCCTCAGGAGGGACAAAACAAGGGAATCGTCTTTTTTTCCCGAACGGCGTTGAATTGATCGACCTCGAAGTTAAGGTCGGTGGAGTCGATATCAAGGTGAAGGTTGCCGGTCCAAAGGTAAACTTGACGACATAGACGAGAGGGGGCTAACTTCTAAACTAGCCATCAACTCTTATAAAGCTCGTCACGCCGAGCCAGCTGCTTTGCAACTCGTACTCCGGAATAAAGCGCACCTTCCATGTATCCGACAAATCCATAGCAAGTGTGTTCACCTGCAAAGTGTAAGCGGTCCATTATCCCGTCTAGTAAAACAGGGCCGCATCTCACAACTTCTTCGGTGGCGGGAAACGAATAGGATGCCCTGGTCCACGGTTCACTGGGCCAATTCATGAAGCGACCTTCAACATAGCTGGATCTCAAACCTCGGTACACACGGCCAAGAGTAATCACATATCGCCGCGGTCGTGCTAGAGGTTTCCAAGCGCTACATGTAGTCGCGCGAGCAGCTCCGGAGAACGCGACGAGGGCAGCTCCGGGGCCTGGTTGTGCTTGAGTCGAGTGCCACGTTTGGCCAATTGGGCCGTCGGAGCTCATATCAGGGGAAATGGCGGTTCCCCTCCAGAACTGATCTTGAAGGTGTATCAAGAATTTTACATTCTTACCCATTTGTGGCTTGGGCCGCAGTCTGGCAGGCAAAGGCGGATCGAACGTTATAGCGTTCCAGGCGCTCGGGGGCACCGCGAGAATTACGTCATCACACGATAGGATCTTCCCCGAGTAAAGCTTTACAGACGCTGTCGAATGATCAATGTTTATCCTCTTTACCGGACTCTCCAGCCGCAAATTGTCGCCGAGGGGACGAGCTAGTCTTCCAATTAGTTCATAATTTCCTCCCTTGCATCTGTATACCTCTGTCTCGGTCCAGTAACTTTCGCCGCCTCCGCCCTGTACCATTGCTAGCAGACCCAGATAGCTTTGATCATTGCACGGCACACCGTTGTCGTTCGAAAGTTGGGCATCAAGTGCAATCTTGCAGAGCCGCGACACCTTAAGCTGTCGAATCCGCAAGCCAACAGACATTCTGTCCATCTCCCGCGCGCTTGGCTGATTCCATGGTTCAAAGGGATGAACGTCCCGGGCGTCTCTGCTTATTGCATTCGTGGCGAGATCCATCTCGCGCGAGAGATCCTTCGCTTGCTTCTTAGTGAGCAGCTTTCCATGAAGAACTATGGGAGAATTGGTGCCATCACGGACTGGAAGGAATTGAAGATGGAAGTGTCGCTTGTACGAGAGCCATGTGGGGTGATTGCTTCCGATAAGTTCTCCTCCGCCCTCGACGTTCTTTCCTGAGACCACATCGTTGAGACTCAAAACACGGCCGCCCAATCGATTTCGCGCCTCCAGAACTGTGACGTCATATCCAACTCGGAAGAGCTCATAAGCAGCCGCGAGTCCTGCCAGGCCTGCCCCGACCACAATAACGCGCTTTGCTGCTGCGCGTTCGAGGCGCGTCTCAAAGATTTCGCTCAGCAATTTCTCTGGCTTCAAGGCAAGGCCGGTCACGGGGCCCTTCGCTCCGGGCATTCTCTCCCTCGGTCCGTAGCGCGCCTTCAACGCCGTGTAAAGGGTAGGCATGACTAAAGAGGAGATAATAGCGTCGATGTTTGGTCAATTAAAGGCCTTCTTCTAGTGCATAGGTTGCCGGGGCGCGGTCTAGATCACCTTGACCAACAGGTGGTGGAACTCGCGGCCGTGCTTCTGCTTCTGTGTTCAAATCACCTGGTATGTTGAATCGGTGAGGTACAAGTTGCTCGATGATCCGCTTGACGCAATCTTCTGCGCTACGTACCCGCCTCGGTGTCCCCGAGCTCGACAGGGCGCTGTTTTTGCACGTTCTTGACAATCAACGGGCGTCAACGGCCACGATGGCGTCTTCTGAATCGCCTATCCTTCTTGCCATTGCAATCACTTGGCAGGATACGCGTACTCTCAAGATTAGATACTAGTGATAACTAATTGATTGAATAACTTCAGAGCGCCCCTTAAGCGGCTACTACGCCCAATTCTAGTCTTGCGAGTTGGCGCGGCGAAACCCCTCATGCCCATGCTGTGCGTCGTCACGATGGCCGGGTGATCCCAATTTGAGGTAGGGTCTAACGAGGTCACGGACCGTTTCAATATTTCTCTTTAGCAAACTTGCTTCCCGGCTCTGGTCACCCTTGACCAATTGGGCGATCGCACGCCTGGCAACTCCGAAGACGTTCGTATTAGAGGACCAGAACTCGTTCATCAAATATTCGAATTCTCTGGGCTGCACTTCGAGTTGTTGGATGGTGTCCACGAGGCGCTTTAAGACGAACCCATGAGGGTGAATGACCGTTCCAGCCAAGCTATAGTGAAGTGCGGTTTCACGGTCCAACCTTTGCTTTGTAGACGCAATTCGGCTGACCAGGTGGAGTGTGGGACTTAACCCTCTCGCATTAGCAAAAGAAACGAACTGGGCAATCGCTTCTTGCAAGGGATCCTGGGCCTCTTTGAGTCGTCCGTGACCTGCCCCCCGGAAATTAGTCCAGCCAAAATGTAGCTTCTCCAGGTATAAGCGACGAAAGGAGAAGCACGATGAAGAAGACCCGTTTCAGTGAAGAGCAGATTGTGGCGGCCTTGAAGGAAGCGGAGTCGGGAGTTTCGGTGAAGGAGCTCAGCCGACGGATCGGGGTGAGCGACGCGACCATCTACCACTGGAAGGCCAAATACGGGGGCCTGGAGGTGAGCGAAGCTCGACGGTTGCGCCAGCTGGAGGAGGAGAACGGACGGTTGAAGAAGATTGTGGCGCAGCAAGCGTTGGACCTGGATGCCTTGAAGATGGTGCTGTCAAAAAAGTGGTAGGCCCGCAGGCCGAGCGAGAAGCGGTGCGAGTCGTGCGGGAACAAGCAGGGCTGAGCGAGCGACATGCCTGTGGGCTGATCGGGATGCACCGCGGGAGCTGCCGCTACCAGTCGAGGAAGCCGAGTGATGCCGGGTTGCGCTTGCGGCTGCGCGAACTAGCAGCCGAGCGCCCGCGCTTCGGTTACCGGCGGCTGCACATTTTTCTGCGCCGGGAGAAAACCGCGAGCGGCGAACGGCGTTGGCCGGTCAATCCCAAGCGCGTATACCGGCTCTATCGGGAGGAAGGGTTGGCGATTCGGAGCAAGAAACGCAAGCGCTTTCGCGCCGCAGCGCGGGTGCCTCTGGCACTCCCGAAAGCGGCGAACGAAGTGTGGACGATGGACTACACGCACGATGAAATTGCCAGTGGGCGGAAATTTCGGACGCTGAACCTGATGGACGGCTACACCAGAAAAGCACTGCGGATCGAAGTGGACACGTCGTTGCCGGGACTGCGCGTGGTGCGGGTGCTCGAGCGCTTGCGAGAGATCCACGGGACTCCGGCAGCGATCCAGGTAGATAACGGGACGGAGTTCACCAGCCGGGTAGTGGATCAATGGGCCTATCAGCATCAGGTGGCGTTGCACTTTATCGAACGCGGAAAGCCGACGCAGAACGCGTTTATCGAGAGCTTCAACGGAAAGTTCCGCGATGAATGCCTGAACCAGAACTGGTTCGTGGATCTGCAACACGCGCGCGAGGAGATCGAGGCTTGGCGAGTGGACTACAACACCGTGCGGCCACACAGCTCCTTGGGGTATCTCACGCCCGAGGAATTTGCAGCGGCCAACGGCTGTGGAAAAGACGGTGGCTGTGCCACCTTGGAAAACGCTCCGCGTTTCCCACTTTCCCACAGCCACGACGGCGGCCCTGTCCCGACTCTTGCAGTGGAACCTAAAGCCCTGGGAGCTTCATTATGACTGGACCAAAAACGGGGGGCAGGTCAGCTGCGGTGTCGAATTCCGCAGCAGGCCGAACATTGGCTGAACTGGAAGATCAGCTTGCTGCTTTGACGCGGCAAATGCAGGAGCATACACGTAAGTTGAAGCTCGCCACTGAAGCTGCTGCCTATTGTGGTGACTACCGACCGGATGAGTGTCCTGTTTGCGCGACTCATTTTGAAGTGAATGAGTTAACTGAACGATTGAAGCTGACGACCGGACAAGCCACGCCAGAACACACCGAACTCGTTCGTGATTACGAAACACTTCAGGCTAGAATAAGCGAACTTAAATTGCGGAGCGATGCGCTCATCAATCTCGATAAAAAGATTGAACAGAACACCGTTGAGTTATCAAATATGCTCAGGGAAATCCGGCTTCTTCTTCATACTGAAGAAAACGTAACACCTCTTGAAGTACTCGTCGAATCCCAGCTAGAAGGGACACGCGTGGCAATTCGCGTTGTGCGGGATCAGCTGGAATCGCAGCAGACGCTTCGTTCGAACCGCGATCGAGAGTTGAAGGGGCTCCGCAGCGAGCTTCGGTTTCAATATTGCCGCCGGGAAGAAGAAAGGATCGGCCAGCGACTCATAACAGACTTAGAACCGATTCGAAACAGACAGCGAGAGTTCGTGGGGCTGATCGAGACAGTCACGGAGATACAAGGGCGTCTACAGGAGATCTTCAACCAAGAGCTAGATAAGACATTGCCGGTGATCAGCCGAAGGATGACAGATGTATATCAGCGTCTCACCAAACAAATGTCATTTGAGAAGGTATATGTCGAAAGGGACACGTCGAAGCCTGAGAGAACCCTGCTCGTCCGTGTTGGGTCCGACCGGACTTCCGGGCGCAGTTATGAGCCAGAAAAGGTGCTGAACGGGCAAGCTATGAATGCACTTCGTCTAGTTCCTTACTTTGTGTTCGCTGATTTCAAGGCGGAAGCTTTGGAATTGGATTTGTTGCTTATCGATGACCCCTCGCAAAGCTTTGACACTTCAAGAGTGGAGCTGCTGCTTGCTGAACTAGCAAAGGTGTCCTCGCACGCCCAACTCATTGTGGCATCCCACGAAGTCGATCGCTTCCGATGTCACATTCCCCAGTTTTTTGATAGTTCTCAAGTGAAGATTCTTATGGTTACGAACCTATTTGACCCTATCGGGGGCCCTTCGATTGACTCTGAGCAGTGAGAATCGGAAGGTGGCTGAACTATTGTTGGATCTGCGTCGTCGTGTTGGCGACGTCGAGTATGGCTATCGCATTCAGGGATTTTTTGCTCATGTGCTTATGCTACTGGGCGCGGAGATAATTGAGCTAAATGCGCAAGGCCATCCAGATATCGTTGCGACATTGGATTCCCACACGGTATTTGTGGAAGTTGAGGCTAGTCATTCGGTAAGCGGTAGGCACGTAATCAAGATTGAGGACATTGAGTCAATCCGGCCAAAGTTGTCTGGAGATTCTGGATATCTTGCCGTGCTGGATGCAGCCGTTCCAGTTAGATGGGCACTGTTGGAGTATAAGAGGCTGCGGCTACATGGGCCTAGTGCATTGCGGTTGGCATCGATGCACGCGGTTGCACACCAACATTTTTCACAGGAATGTACGGCGACCTTCATCGCTATGGTCTTGGAAAACGAACAAGCTCTGGCGAACCTTTCGTTTCACTTGCTGGCTGACCGGGTACGTCGTGGTGACCATCTCTGACCTTCTTCTCGTCTGAATCGATCAGGATCGCGGAGTAGATTCTTATCAACTCAATACAGACGTGGTACGGCCGTCACAGCGGCGACACAAGCCCGCTCGAAGCGACATTATGGGCATTGGGTTGCGCAAATTCGTCGGCTAGGTGGAAGCTGTTACCGGTCGCAATTCAACGCCTCAGAGCCTTTTTCGACGCGGCTTTGCCGGGCCCGGCGTCGATCGGAGATGAAGCAATTGATATGGTGCATTGTTGGTGGGCCCGCCAGGATTCGAACCTGGGACCAACGGATTATGAGTCCATCGCTCTGACCAGCTGAGCTACGGGCCCCACGGCTGATACATATTACCTTCGCTCGCGGCTTCGAACGAAGTTTCATTTTGTGGCGCCGCGTTGCTGCCCGTGGGATAGCAAGGCGGATGTTTGAGCCTGCGCGGCAGGGCGCGGCATCGAATGAGATTCGTAGTGAACTTGCAGGAGCGACGGTTGGGCGGTGATCTCAACTGCCGCGCTGTGCGCGCATTGCAGATTTAGGAGGAGGCGGAATGAATCTTGGACTGGCGGGGAAGACTGCGGTCGTCTCTGGATCGACGGCGGGGATTGGATTTGCGATTGCGGCGGCGCTGGCAGCGGAGGGCGCATCGGTGGTGATCAATGGGCGCACCGAAGCGCGCGTCGCGGCGGCCCTGGAGAAGATTCGCAAGATTGCGCCCGGAGCGAGCTTGCAGGGCGTGGCGGCGGATTTGGGGACACGCGGAGGCGTCGAGCATTTTGTGCAGCGCGTGCCGGAGACCGATATTCTGGTGAACAATCTGGGGATTTTCGAAGTGAAGCCCTTCGCGGAGATTTCCGATGAGGATTGGCTGCGATTCTTCGAGGTAAATGTGATGAGTGGAGTCCGACTGGCGCGCAGCTACCTCCCCGGAATGCAGCGCAAGAAATGGGGACGGGTAATTTACATCTCCAGCGAATCGGCGGTGCAGATTCCGGCGGAGATGATTCACTATGGGATGACCAAGACGGCGCAGGTGGCCGTGGCGCGCGGGCTGGCCGAATCGCTGGCCGCTACGGGGATTGCGGTCAGCTCGATTCTCGTCGGCCCTACCGCTTCTGAAGGGGCGACGAATTTCGTCGAGTCGGTGGCGAAGCAGCGAGGCATTACGGCGGCGGACGTTGAGCGGGAATTCTTCGAGAAAGTCCGGCCGACGTCGCTGTTGCGGCGCTTCGAGACGCCGGAGGAGATTGGGGCGGTAGTGGCGTTCGTGGCCGGTGAGAACGGGGCGGTGTTCAATGGCGCATCGGTGAGGGCTGATGGCGGCGTGGTGAAAGCGGTGCTGTGAAATGAGGCCATCCTAATCCTTGCGCTGACGAATTTTCTGCCCGCTTCAACAGAGCAATTTCAAATTTGAAATGAACTCATCTCATAAATACCAGCACGCCAGACACCTGACCGCCTCGGAGGTAAACCAAGGCCACGGGCTCACTTCGCCGTAATTTGGTACCTCCGTACCATTGAGCTCCCGTACTTTTAGCGTCAATATCGCAAGGGGAACTGGCCAGAAGGCCGGGTCCAGGAGGCATCGGCGAATAGAATCCTAATCGCAACTCTAAAACATTAGAAATCGCCGTAAGCACCTGAAAAGAAAGGACCGGCCTGCGCTCTAATCGCAACAGGGAGGGGAGGGGGTAGAAGGCCGCGATCAGCCAAAAAATCTGGTGGTCTCGGGCGCGGGTTTGGGCTCGGGTTCGGGCTGATGAATCAGCCCGACAAAACCTAGATGATTCAGCCCAACGTAAAACATGACGGAGCGCCGTTGTAGGGAAGGGTGCTTTAGACCCTCCCTCTGAGCGGCGTAAATTATCTCCACCCAGCAACCGATCCCTGAAGGAGGCTAATCGGGACATAAATCGGGACAGCAATCAGAGCAGGGACGTTCGATTCGTCCGTAAGCCGTTGAAAATAAAGGAGAAAAGAAGGCAAAAGGCGAACAAAAAGTTAATCGGGACACCAAATAATTAACTTTGCCCGTAAGTTACTGAAAACAAAAGCCGACACCCAGAGTTAATCGCGACACAGGGGGGGCCAGATCGGACACCAAGCTGGCATTTATGAGATTGTTCATTTCAAATTTCAGAGAGCTCTGCCGTTCACCTTATTCGCTCCGTTTTCGAGGACGCGATTTTGCTTTGCGCTGGTTGGCTTGACGCAGGCGGGCCTGGGTTTTCTTCGGTAGCTTGGCGAGGATCAGGGCGTGGGCTTGGCGGAGTAGGCGCTCGAGTTCGGGGCGGCGTAGGGCAGAATCGGATTCAAGGGCGACCCAATGGGCGCGCGCGGCGTACGGGGCAGGGATTATGCCCTGGCGCTCGATTAGTTCGGCGAAATCCTCGTCGCTGCATTTGAACGAGAGGCAGACGCGGGCGGGTTCAAGCGGCGCGGCGGCAAACATTTTGCCGCCTACTTTGAAGACCAGATCGATCTCCCAGAGGATTTGCTCGGTGGCGCCGGGCAGCGAGAGGCAGAGATCGCGGATCCAATCGATGTCCATGGGGCAGAGATTACAGCAGGCAACGTGGCCAGTCGAGACGGGGGGGTGCGACGCGCGCCGCGCAAGGGTTCGTTGCGCTTGGACGGTCCGCGCTTGGGGATCGCTGGTGGCGGGCTTGTGCTCGTCGCATGCTGGCGGGGACGCCGGCGCTACTTGGGCTGGGTTGGCGTTTGCTGCACTCTGCTGGGCCGCTAGTGGCTGCGAGCGGCGAAAAACTTGCTATATTCGAGCGGTCATATCATCTGAAGCGAAATCCTAGCTTAACTCAGGAGCGGAAACCGGATGGGCGTGGAGCGGAAGCCGGAATTTTTTGCGGGGAAGGACATTCGCATCGGAATCATCGGATGCGGTTACGTGGGATTGCCGCTGGCGCTGCGATTCGCAGAGACCGGACAGCGCGTGATGGGGTTTGATACCGACCCGTCCAAAGTGGAGAAGCTGAACGCGGGGCAGAGCTACATCCAGCACATTCCCGCGGCGAAGATTGCCGAGCATGTGAAAACCGGGCGATTCGGCGCGACTGCTGATTTCACCAAACTGCGCGAGATGGATGCAGTGCTGATCTGCGTGCCGACGCCGCTGGATGAACGGCGCGAGCCGGATTTGAGCTACGTGGAGCAGACGGCGCTTTCGATTGCGCCGAATTTGCAGCGCAGCCAGTTGATCGTTTTGGAGAGCACGACTTATCCGGGTACTACGGAAGAATTGGTACTGCCAATTCTGGAGCGCGGCGGGTTGAAATGCCCGATCACACGCGCGGCCGGCTCCGAAAATGTACCCACCGATTTCTATCTCGCCTTCTCGCCCGAACGTGAGGATCCCGGAAACAAGCAATTCGGGTTGGCGCAGATTCCCAAGGTTGTCGGCGGGACGAATCCACCCAGCGCGCGGGCCGCGGGGAATCTTTACGCGCAGATTGTTTCGCGCGTCGTGCCGGTGAGCTCTACTCGTGCCGCTGAGATGGTCAAGCTGCTCGAAAATATCTTCCGCTGCGTAAATATCGCACTGGTGAACGAGTTGAAGCTGCTCGGGCTGCGCATGGACATCGACATCTGGGAGGTGATCGACAGCGCGGCTACGAAGCCCTTCGGCTTTATGCCGTTTTATCCTGGGCCGGGACTGGGCGGGCATTGCATTCCAGTGGACCCGTATTATTTGTCGTGGAAGGCGCGGGAATTCGATTTTGCTACGCGCTTTATCGAACTGGCGGGCGAGATCAATACTTCGATGCCCTATCACGTGGTCAGTTCGGTAGCGGATGCGTTGAACGAGCGGCAGAAGAGTTTGAAGGGATCGAAGATCTTGCTGCTGGGCGTGGCGTATAAGAAAGACGTGGACGATTTGCGTGAATCGCCTTCGCTCAAGCTGTTGGAGTTGCTCACCGCGCGCGGAGCAAATGTGGATTACAACGATCCTTATTTCCCGGCGCTGCATAAGATGCGGCATTATGATTTTTCGCAGAAGCGTTCGGTGGAGTTGACGCCGGCGGCACTGGGAGCTTACGACTGCGTGCTGATTGCCACGGATCATACGTCATATGACTACGAGGCGATCGTGGGTTCCGCGAAATTGGTGGTGGATTCGCGAAACGCCACGCGGCGAGTGGTCAAGAACCGCGAGAAAATCGTGCTTTGTTAAGCGAGCAAAGCTAGGTGTCTCATTCCGACACAGCTGGGCATGTTGGTTCGAGCCTGCAAAAACCTACGGAAATTGAAGTAATTCCCGATTTGATGACCTGTTCCAAGTCGGAAAACGCCCTAGTGGATGCGCGCCTACTTCTCCGAAGTACGCCGGCGATGCGGCTGAATCGATAGATTCGACGCTGTTTACTGAAACGCGCTTGCTGTACCACGCAAACCCCCACATTCGTCGTACAAACCCGCTAAGATTGGGTATGGCGCAACAGTCGTCATCTACCGGCAGTCTGGTCGCGGAGCAGAAGAAGCGCCGCAGCGCGCGCGTTCTTCTGAGTGTGCCGGTGCTTGTAAAAGGCACGTTAGCCGACGGGAAGAGCTTCGAGGAAGAGGCACGGACGCTGGTGGTGAATGCGCACGGGGCTTTGCTGGCGTTGAATTCTCCGTTGCGGGCCGGGCAGGCGCTTACCTTGACACATAAATTGACACGGCAGAGTTTGGAATGCCGGACAGTTTATGTTGGGAATCCGCAGGGTGGCAAGGCGCAAGTGGGGATTGAGTTTGTGAAGGCCGCGCCGGGATTTTGGCAGATTGATTTCCCGCCTGATGATTGGGTTGTGCCGGAGAATTAGGGCCTCGCAGCAACATCGAAGACGATCGGGTTAAGTTTGCAGTCGTCGCGAACAGCGAGGCGGGTGTTACGCCGGCGGGCAGAGCAAACCCCGCCCCTACGACTGCTCTTGCAGCGTTCCGCTATTACTTCGGATTGCCTGGCGCGATCTGCGCTAATTCCAGCCTGAATGTGCCGAACGGAAGCTCCGCTTCCATTGCTACCGGCTCGCGCTTGGTGTCGCGGGCTACCCACAGTGTGAACCGGGTTTGTTGCATTTCCGTGGCGCCTTTGAAGATGTGGATGGCAATTTTGGCGGCGTGAAAATTCCCAGCGGCCACGGAGACTTGCTCGTCGGCGGCTTCGCGATTGGCGTGCACGTCGTAGAGATTGTGGCCATCGAACACGGGCGTGCGCATTTCCGGTGAGCGCTCCCAATCCCAGGCGCGCATGGATTCGAGCAGGGCGATGGGATCGCGCGTGGTGGGCGGAACGATGACGGATGCTATTCCACCGCGCGCTACCGTTCCTTGCGGCGTCAGCTCCATTACGTTCTTTTCCGTTTTGCCCATTTCGTTCAGGTACATTTCGTATTGATGGCTGGCCAGCGTGATCGCGTCAGTGTAGGAATCGAATTCGTCGTCAATCTCGAAAATTCTGCGCACGGGATTTTCGGTGCTGCCCTTGGCGCGGAAATGCCAGGTTTCCCAGCCGTAGAGATTGCGGCGCTCGACGGCTTCGAGGCGAATGGTGGCGGCGGTAGAAAACGTGGCCCAGGAAGCACTGTAGTCGAGAGCTTCGCCCGCCACGAACGGAACTGTGGCAGCTTTGGGAGGTTCTTTCGCCGCGTCCTTTGGCGGCTTCTTGGTTTTGTCATCGGCTCCGCTGACGGGCGGTTCGGTGGATGAGGCGAGCTTCGCCGAGGGTGCCGTAGATGCAGGCTTGGCGATGGCGTGGCGGCGGGGGCGCGCCAGCAGCAGAAGCGCAGCAAACGCCAGCGGGACCAGAATCAGGAGATACGGAAAGCGGCGTGAACTCATAGCGTGGCGCGGGCCGGAGCAGACCAATGGAGTGCAGGCCGCATCGAATGCGCGTTGACGGAATTGAAATCGCTCGGCTGGAGCATGTTGCCCGCTCCTTCATGGACAAGCTATATTCGAGCGTACTCGAATTGTATGGCGCGGGCCAGAGCTTCTCGGTGGCATGTAACATGCCGCGAATCTTGCCGCGAATCTACGCTTCATGGATGGTGACGCCATGCGCTACCTGGTGACGGGCGGCGCCGGATTTATCGGCTCGAATATTGTGGACGAACTGGTACGCCGGGGACACGGCGTGGTGGTTTTCGACGATCTCTCCTCCGGCAAGGAAGAAAACCTCCGCGACGTCCAGGGAAAAATTGACTTTCACCGCGGCAGCATTACCGATCTGGCCGAGGTGCAGGCGGCGGCGCGTGGGGTGGACTACGTTATTCATCTGGCGGCGCGGACATCGGTGCCGCGTTCCGTGATCGACCCCATTGAAACGAATCGCGTGAATATCGATGGCACGCTGAATGTTTTGGTTGCCGCGCGCGATGCCAAGGCACGGCGCGTGGTATTTGCGGCGTCCTCTTCGGCTTACGGCGAGACGCCGACGTTGCCTAAAGTCGAGAGCATGAGCCCCGAGCCGATTTCGCCTTACGGGGTTACGAAATATGTGGGCGAGATTTACGCGCAGGTTTTCGGGCGCGTGTATGGGCTCGAAAACGTCTCGATCCGCTATTTCAACGTATTCGGGCCGCGACAGGATCCCACATCGCAGTATTCCGGCGTGCTTTCGCGCTTTATGCTGGCTTTGCTCGATGGCGCGCAGCCAGTGGTTTTTGGCGATGGCGAGCAGTCGCGCGATTTCACTTACGTGGATAACGTCGTGGATGAGACGCTGAGGGCGTGCGAGGCTGCGGGAGCTTCCGGCAAGGTATTCAATGGCGGAACGGGAGCGCGCATCACTTTGAATCAGGTTTTGAAGCTGCTGGAGAAGATTTCCGGGAAGCCGGCGAAGGCTAAGTACGACCCGCCGCGTAATGGGGACATCTTGCATTCTCAGGCGGACATTCAGCTGGCTGCCAAGATTTTGGGATATAAGCCCCTGGTGAATTTTGAGGAAGGGTTGAAGCGCACTTGGGCTTGGTATCAGAAAAATTACGCTAAAGAATTGAAGTTGTCTTAGCGCTGGTGTTTCTGCTGGTATCTTAAGACCCCGCAGCGTCCTCGATTGCGAAAAATCCTGCGCCGCGTTAGGGCGAATGAACATCCTTGATTGGGCACTGTGCTCCGCGCTTGACTTCCGATGATTGCGGGACTTTGATCGTCGGATGCCGGCAGAGACGCCGGCGCTACTTTAGGATTTCCGGCAATTCCGCCAGGCTGTCCAACAGGACGTCAGGGTTGCATTGCGGGAGGCGGTCGCTGCCTAGGCCGTAGGTGACCCCGCACGCCCACGTGCCCGCATTTCTCGCGGTCTGCACATCCACTTCGGAATCGCCTACCACCATAGCTTGCCTGGGCTCGGCTTTGAAATCGCGCAGCAGCTTCTCGACGCCAACGGGATCGGGTTTCTTCTTTTCGAAGCTGTTGCCGCCATAGATGTAGCGGAAATAACGCGAAATGCTTAGGCCTTCGATTATCGCCACGCTAAAGCGTACGGGCTTGTTCGTCAGTATGGCCATCGAGCGATGTTCGAGTTTTTCTAGGCATTCGCGGACGCCGGGATAGAGGACGGTGTTGTCGAGCATATGTTCGCGGTAGTAGCTGAGGAAGTAGGCGAGCGCGGCCTCGACTTCTGCGTCGCTGGCACCTTCGCCTAGCGCGCGGCGAACCAGAGTGGGCGCACCGTTGCCTACGAGCTTATAGATCTCATCGTGGACGAATGCCCGGCGGCCGCTGTGCTCGAGCATAGCGTTAACCGCCAAGGCGAGATCGAGCTTGGAATCGATCAACGTGCCGTCGAGATCGAAGATCAGCACGTTGACACCGTCAAATTTTCGAGGAGTGCTGCTCACCAATTGGAATTCCGGGTCATTCGCGAATCCATTTTATCGGGTGGAGTCGCGCTGCTAGAATCTTTTTCTTTCGCTGTTTCAGCGCAGGTTGAGGGGCACATGGCGGACATCCGGGCCTTTCGCGCCTATCGCTATAATCTGGAACGAGTTGCCGCGGCTGACGTATTGACGCAGCCTTACGACAAAATCACTCCGGCGATGCAGGAGCGCTACTACGCCACCAGCCCGTATAACCTGATTCCGATCGAGAAGGGCCGCGCGCTGCCGGAAGATTCGCCGAACGACGATGTCTATACGCGCGCGGCGGCCAAGCTGAAGGAGTGGATCGCCGCGGGGATTCTCGTTCGCGACCCGGAGCCGGCAATTTATGCCTACGCGCAGGATTACGTCGTTCCAGGCACAAACACGCGGCGAACCCGGCGGGGATTTATTGGCTTGGGACGCATTGAGGATTACGAAGCCGGGGTGGTCTTTCGCCACGAGCAAACTCTGGCGGCGCCGAAGGCTGACCGGCTCGAGCTGCTGCGGCAGACGCATGTGCAGACCGGGCTGCTATTCATGTTGTATGACGATGCGGCAAAGCAGATCGACGCGATGCTCGACTCCACCGGTCATACACAACCCGCAGTCGAAATGAAAGATGAATACGACGTCACGCACCGGCTATGGGCCATCAAGGATTCACGGGCGATAGAAAAAATTCGCGGCGTAATGGCGAAGCAGAAGCTGGTGATTGCCGACGGGCATCATCGCTACGAAACGGCGCTGACCTACCGGAACGAAAACCGCGCGCGCGCATCGGCGAACGATCCGGACGCGCCCTGGGAATTCGCGATGATGGCGCTCTTCAATGCGCACGGGAGCGGATTGACGATACTCCCGACGCATCGGGTGATCCGCAACGTCGCGGACTTCAATTTCCAGCGCTTTCGAGAGAAAGCCGGAAAATATTTCGACTGGTACGCCTATCCGTTTTCGTCGGCCGAGGAGAGAGAAACGAGCTTCGCCGAATTCAAGCATGAACTCGAGCGGCAGCACTCGCGCCATGCCATCGGTATTTACGCCGGCGGCGGCTCGTTTTACCTGTTCCTGCTGCATCGCGGGCTGGACATGGAACAGATGCTGCCGCATTTCACCCCGGCACAGAGAGAACTCGACGTCATTCTGCTGCACAAACTGCTGCTTGAGAAATGCCTGAACATCACGGCTGCGGCGGTGTCTGCTGAACAGAACATCACCTACGTGCGCGATATGCACGAAGCGATCGCCGAAGTGGACCGCGGAAGTGCACAAATGGCGTGCTTGCTGAATCCGGTACGCGTGCAGGAAGTTCGCGAAATCGCGCTGGCGGGAGAAGTGATGCCGCAGAAATCGACGGATTTCTATCCGAAGCTGCTCAGCGGATTAGTAATGTACAAGCTGGATGAAGATCTGTAGCCGGATGGGTGGCGCACAGCGTTTCACGTGCAAACCTAAAAAAAGGGGCACCCCGTGTGAGGAATGCCCCTTGAGAACAGACCCTGCGGAGCCTGGTTGTTTTTTGCCCTTAGGCCGAGGCGGCGAAGCTGGCTACGGCGGCGGAATCGCTGTCGAAGACTTCGAAGACAGTCATCAGCTTGGTGACCTGCAGCACTTCCTTGAACTTGGTGCCCAGATTCGCCAGCTTCAGCGTGGCGCCTTGCGAACGCGCGCTATGGAACGTAGCCACCAGCGTGCCCAGCCCGGCGCTGTCGATGTAGGTGACGTTCGCCAAGTTCAGTACAATCTTTTTCTTCCCTGCCGCCATCAGCGCCTTCACTCGCTCGCGGAAAGCGTTGCTCTCCTCGCCGAGAACGATTCGGCCGTCGATATCGAGCACGGTTATTCCATTCACATCGTGATCCGTCATTCGCAGTGCCACGTTATTCCTCCTGGCAATCGACGATTCTAAGATACCTAGTTTCCAATTGCGATTAAGCTGCCCCTGGCTCCTGGAACGAGGGAGGCCGTCAGTAGAAGTCCGAACACGACATATAATAGCCGCAAGCCGCGCAAATCATTTTGCAGCTTCGTGCCGCGAGCCGGGCGGAACAGCTCGGGCAGAACTCAGACGGATCTTCCCTCCGCAGGGCAAGCGCGTTACCTGGAGACTTCTCCCCTACATTCGCGACCGATTTCAGAGGTTCCATTCCGGGTGCCTTGCGGCGCGATGGTTATAACATATTCAGGACAAACGGCAAAGCTAGGGCCATGGCTTTCGAGCACCGTTGGGCCAGTCTAGGCCTGCCCGCGGGTCCCATTGCACTGGACGATATTCTTCTTTGGAATGGACACCAAACGCCACCGCGAAGTGCCCGGAAATTGTGCATCTTGATGAGAAGAATGAGAGTAGAATCGGCTGCAACCAGGCGGGGCACAAAGGCGTCACATGTAGCAGAGGGAGTTGGCCATGGGTAAAGTCACATGTTTCGGCTTTTTCGCTTTACTGGCTTTGACTCTTCCATTTACGGCGCAGGCGCAACATGCAGCAGCGCCGTCGGCTCCGGCAAGTTCGGCTGCGCCGGCAACAGTTTCTCATGCGCCAGCGGCAACGTCGTCGGGCGCGGCGGCACATGCGCATCACATCGTGCCGCGCGGCAGCGGAACGGTTACGCGGTCTCCGAACGGCAATCATGGCGGGACGAACACTGCGGGCGGCACGGCCAGTAATCCGAACGTGGTCGTGCTCAATGCAGACTCGCTGGCCTCACTGGATCTCACCGGCCAGGTGCCCGGGCTTGGATTTGACTACGAGCATCTTGCGGCCATCAGCGGCAATCTGGCCGAGAAGGCGCTGATCGATCCGGCTACGCAGGCGGAATTGGCGTTGCTGGCACGATTCAACCGCGGCGCGTTCGCTCCGGAATATTTCCTGTGGGATTATCCTTATAGCGAGAGCGAGCCGACAACTTACGACAATTCTGATCCCCAGCCGCAAACGCAGTCCACGCCTCAAATCGTGATTGTGCAGACGCCGGCAGCAGCACCGGGTGCGCAGGCTTACGGTCAAGGCGAGGCGAGTGCGGATCTCCAAACGGCGAGACCGGCGCTGCCTGATGCGAGTGACTTTTTGCTGGTGCTGAAGAACGGCGTGATGGTTTCGGCCGTGGCTTTCACGCGCAAAGGCGATCAGCTTATTTACGTCACCAAGGAAGGAAATCGCCGCACTATGGATATGGCCAGCATAGACGCGGATGCAACTTCCAAGGTGAACGCTGCGCGCGGCACGCCCCTCAAGCTCGAGATTTAAAACCGTCAGTCAGGCTTGACAGCTCGAACTGCTGCCTGTCTAAACGGCGGGCTCTGCACGCACCGCGTCTACACATACCTATCACCCTTCGTGGTTTGTCTCGATTTGATTCCGGCTACGTATGCTGTTTTGCTTGCGACGGCTCGGGCATGTACAGGCCCGACTCCGAGGGCAGCCCGGCACGCTCGAACTGGATCGTGGTGTGACTGATGCGAAAATCGCGGGCCAGACAATTGCGAATGTTCTCGAGGATTTTCGAGCTCTCCTCCATGTGCATGTCGGGAATTTGAATGTGGCAGGAGAGCGCGTTCAGTTCCGTGCCAATGGTCCAGATGTGAATGTCGTGAACTTCCTGCACTCCCGGAACGCCAAGAATGGTGCGGGCCACATCTTCAAGGCGCAAATGGCGCGGCAGGCCTTCGAGCAGGATGTGGGTGCTCTCCCGCAGAATCCCCCAGCCGGACCAGAGCACCAGAATGCCGATGGCCATGCCAATTACCGAATCCACCCAGCGGGCATCCGTCCAGCGCATCACTAGAGCTCCGGCGATGATGGCGATGTTTGACACTGCGTCGCCGAAGGAATGCAGCAGAATGCTGCGCACGTTCAAATCGCGGCGGCCGGAGACCAGTGCGGCTGTGATTCCTCCATTCACGAGAAGGGCCAGCAGCGCGACTCCCAGCATCAGTCCGGTTTGCACCGCCACCGGGTGACGCAGGCGCTCGACGGCCTCCACGAGGATCACTACGGCAACTGCGGCGAGGAACAGCGAGTTGGTGAATGCTGCCAGGATCCCGGCGCGGTGGAAGCCGTAGGTGTGCTCTTTCGTCGGCGGACGCAAGGCCCACAGGCCGGCTAGCCAGGAAATGAACATCGCGGGAACGTCGGTCAAATTGTGCACCGCGTCACTGAGGAGCGCTACCGAATGGCCAAAATAGCCGGCCGCTAACTCCGCAGCCACTAGGAGCAAAGTGGCGGCGACAGAAGCGCCGAGAAAAAAGGTCATGCGCGAGGATGCGAACGCCGCATGCGTGTGGGCGTGGGAATGATCGTGGTGCTGATGCACTCCGTCGGAGGCGTGCACGTACATGGCTCGATTGTAACCATAGAGGAGCGGGTTGAGTAGCGCCGTCGTTTCTGCCGGTATCTTGCGGCCAACGTATGATTTGGTGGCGAGCATCAGGCGCGTTGTTGGGAGTCGAGCACTTTGATGTTCGCCTTGAGCGTTCCGCGGCTGGTGGATGTGCGTTGCGACATGAGCATCGCCGGATGTCCTCTTAGACGCCCTTCGGCACTCAAGGCAAGACGGCGCTACTTACGCAATCCGGGTGCGAATGCGGATTGACTTAGGTCTTGGCTAACTTCTACCATTCACTTGGGCTGAATTGCGCGCGCATACTGGGGGATAGCGGGGGAGTTGCGCGTCCCGCGCTGGCAGATCGCTTGGCAATGTCACAAACCCTGACGAAAGTTACATTTTGGGGAGTGCGCGGCTCGACGCCCACTCCCGACCGCGGCACGTGGCGGTACGGCGGAAACACCGCGTGCGTTGAAGTCGTCACCAGCGACGGCACGCGCTTTATCCTCGATTGCGGCACGGGAATGCGCCTGCTCGGCAATCGCTGGGAAGAGGACGCCGGGCATCGCGCGATTGAAGCGCACATTCTGGTGACGCACTACCACTGGGATCACATTCAGGGCATTCCGTTCTTTCATCCCTTCTTCCAGCAGCAGAATCGCTTTCATTTTTACAGCTTCGAATCGAAGTATCTGGGGCCCGATAGCTTGCGCAAGGTTCTGGAAGCGCAGATGGCCAGCCCTTACTTTCCGGTGGATCTGAGCATGCTGACTGCCAGCCGCGAATTTCGCGAAGTCCGCGGAGGCGAACAATTTGAAGTTCATGGCACGCGCGTTACCACGCGCTGGTTGAACCATCCGCAGGGCTGCCTGGGCTATCGCCTGGACACGCCCGGAGGCTCGATCGTTTTCGCCACGGACAATGAGCCGGGCGTGCCGGAATTCGACGAAAATCTCCGGCAATTGTCGGCCGGCGCGGACGTGCTGATTTGCGACGCGCAGTGCTCACCCGAGCAGCTGGCCACAACGCGCAAAGGCTGGGGCCACTCCAGTTGGCTCGAATGCGTTAAGCTGGCGCGCCAGGTTAAGGCCAGCAATCTATTCCTCTTTCATCACGATCCGGATTCCAACGACAAAACCGTGGACGGTTTTCTATTCGCCGCGCGCCAGGAATTCCCCGCCACCTGGGCCGCCATGGAAGGCATGGGCATTTCGCTCAGCGCTAAAGGCATAGACGTGACCATGCGTGAGTCGCGCGTCGGGCCGCGCCGCCGTCTGCATTTCGCCGCCACGGTAGCGGGCGTCGGCGAAGACGGTAAATCGTTCGAAGAGAAGGCCGTGGTGCGGGATATCACTCTCTACGGCGCTTATCTTTCGCTGAGCAATCGACCCCCGCTGCAATCCGAATTGCGGCTGGTGATCGAAGCGAACGCCGCCGATAATCACCCGAGCGTTCTGTCTCTCCGTGGCACGGTGGTTTATAGCGAGGCCGCCCAGGAAAAATTCAAGACCGGAATCGGCGTTCTCTTCGTCGAAGATGAAGAGCGCGGCCGCACCCGCGACTGATCCCTTTCGCGCTGCTCCCTAAGACAATTTGGCGCTCTTCCAATCCCGGCTTTGCAGTTGACCCGCGCGCAGCGATTGGAGAGACTATAGCCCACGACCGGGAGTTGCTTTTCATAATCTCTGCCGCTGCGGGAGATCTCCTTCGCCGTACCCCGGCCGTCGAAGTCTCCGGCATGCAGAGGAGGTTAACGCCATGAGAGACGAACCCATTGGTGAATTGCTTCCGCCCGTAAGACTGCTGCTCACGCCCGGACCTTCCTGCCTGGATCCGCGCGTTTATCGCGCCATGGCTACACCACTGGTAGGCCATCTCGATCCATGGTTCATGGAGATGATGGGCGAGGTGCAGATTTTGCTGCGCCGCGTCTTTCAAACTGACAACCGCGTGACTTTCCCGCTCTCCGCTTCGGGTTCCGGCGGCATCGAGGCCTCCGTTATGAATCCGCTGGAAGCCGGCGACGATTGCATCGTCTGCGTCAACGGCGTTTTCTCCGAGCGCATGGCGGTCATCGCGGAGCGCACTCCGGCCAATGTCATCCGCGTCGAAGCGCCTTACGGCCGCACCGTCGATCCCGAAGATGTGCGTCGTGCCGCGAAGGGCAAGAAGCTGAAGCTGATCGGGCTGGCCCACGGAGAGACATCCACTTCCGTGCTGCAGCGTATTGGGGAATATCGCAAAGTGGCCGATGAATTTGGCGCGCTGCTGGTTGTGGACACCGTAGCTACGCTGGCGGGCTGCCCGCTGGCCGTTGATCGTGACCGCATCGACATTTGCTTCAGCGGCTCGCAAAAAGCCATCAGCGCGCCGCCGGGCATGTCGCCATTGACAGTGAACGACAAGGCTGAAGAAATCATTCGCAAGCGAAAGTCGAAAGTGCTGAGCTGGTATTTCGATCTCGAGTCGGCCATGAATTATTGGGGCAAGGAGCGGCTCTACCATCACACCCCTCCAATTACGCTTATCTACGGCTTGCGCGAGGCTTTGCGCTGCGTGCTCGAAGAAGGGCTCGAAGCGCGCTGGGATCGGCACCTTCACAATCAGCAGGCTCTCATCGCGGGCCTTGAGGCCATGGGCCTCGAGCTCTTCGTCCAGAATCCCGCCGATCGGCTGGTCACCGTGACTGGCGTGCGCATTCCCGAAGGCGTGGACGATCACAAGGTCCGCGGGCAATTGCTCGATGAATTCAATATCGAGATCGCCGGCGGACTGGGACCGGTGAAGGGAAAGATTTGGCGCGTTGGGCTGATGGGTTATTCGAGCCAGCGGCAAAATGTGCTGTTGTTCCTCGCGGCTTTCGAAAAAGTGCTGCTCGATCAGGGCGTGCGCGTTCCTTCTGGCGCGGGAGTCGGCGCTGCGGTACAGAGCTACCGCCAGTCGCAGCGCGTTGAAGTAAACGTAGGAAAGTAGGGCGTCCGCCGCGCAGTTGGCACGAAGGCATTGTCATCCTGAGGTTTTTTTAGCCGAGGGATCTAAGCGGAAGAATCACCGCGCTCACAGAAGCCAAAGCCATCACTCCGCGCGGCTACGCATCCCATGACGACCTCTGAAACCAAAGAATCGAAAACCCCGAACCCCATCCCTAACGCCGGAGCGATGAGCGACTTCATCGGCGCCTTCGACGTCCCGTCTAAAGTCACTGATTACGTCTATCACTGCCGCTTCTCGCACTGCTGGAACGGTGTAGCGACGCGCCACAGTGACACGATGGACTGCAAATTTTTCGTGGACGGGAAAAAGGTGATTCTGGGGCTGGCGCATCCCGCCTTCGTGACATTCCGCGATTCTTCCGGGCGCGATCTCACCGATCGCGAAGCCAGCTACATTGCCGCGAAGTATCTAAGTGAACGCCTCGAACAAGAAGACGAACACGCCCTCTACGACGTCTCAGCGGCCGACGTAACTCGCCTCATCAACGCTCTGGCCGTCCAGTAGCGCCGGTTTACCCTGCGCTGCGCTCAGGATAAACCGGCAGTACTTAAGCGTCCGAGAGCGACTCGTTGAATCCGTTCGATTCCTTCAACTCGTCGGCCTCGAGAATCGCGCCGCAATCAAGGCATTCCACGTACTTCGCGTCGGCGTCTTCGGCGATCACTTGCGTGCGCAGGTGTTTGCACGCCGAATCTTGCGGCTTCCGCTGCTTCTCCATGCTCAGTGAATTTTAGCACTGCGCGCCTCACCCGTCGCGCAGTTGACAAATCCTGCTAATCTATCTATCTCTCGCAGGGGCCTCGCAACGGCAGCACATTTCATCCGGCCCTGGATACCGCGGAGAAAACGTCTTGAGTTCAGAGGCCACAGGAGAAAAGCGAGTTGGCGCCGTGCTGTTTTACGGCATCGTGCTGCTGCTTCTCTATTTCGTTTATCTGATTTTCGCTCCTTTCCTTGCGCCGCTAGCCTGGGCTGCAATCCTGGTGGTTTTCTTTTTCTCCTGGCACAAACGGCTGGAACGGCGAATCGGCCCTATCCGGGCGGCCGCGCTCAGCACCACCGGGGTCACGCTGATCATCGTAATTCCGCTGCTGCTAGTCGGCGCCGCGTTCGTGCGTGAAGCCATCGAAATCGCGGCAAAAGTCCAGCAGCACCTAGTGCTGGGCCAGTTCGATTGGGCCAATCGCGCGTGGGAATGGATACAAGGGCGCATACCAGGAGAATCGCCCGAAGACTTGAACGTCCTGATCCGCCAGTGGGCGGAAAAAGCCGCGGCGTTTTTGGCCGGGGAACTCGGTGTGATCCTGAAGAACGTCGCGCGGTTCATGTTCTCGCTGGTAGTGATGATCCTGGCGATGTTCTATTTCTTCCGCGATGGCGACGAGATTATGGACCGCCTCAGGCGGACGCTGCCGTTCGAAGAAGAGCATCGCGATCGCGTCCTGTCGGAAGCTCGCGAATTGATCTTTGCCAGCGTACTTTCCAGTCTGGCGACCGCAGTGCTTCACGGCTTCGTGGGCGGCACGATGTTCGCCATCGTGGGAATCAGTGCGGCGCTCTTTTGGGGCGTGATGATGGCCTTCTTCTCGATGCTCCCGGTGGTGGGCTCGTCGGTTATTTGGCTGCCGGCGGCGATTTGGCTCATTGCGTCGGGGCATATGGCCCGCGGCATCGTTCTTGCCGGCGTCTGCACCGGCGTGATCGCGGTGGTCGAAAATATTTTGCGTCCGTGGCTGATTGGCGGACGCGTGCAGCTCAGCGGCCTGCTCATCTTCATCAGCATTCTAGGCGGGATCGCCGCGTTTGGAGTCCTCGGCATCGTGCTGGGCCCCATCATCGTCGCGACCACCGCCAGCGTTCTCGCTCTTTATACCCACCCAGAACTATCACGGCACGCGCGGACCAAAGCGTTTAGGCCCTGAATGAGACGCCGTGCTAGAGTACGGCACTCGGAATAGAGAATGAGCGTCAAGTCATCGCCAAAACCTGTCGGGCTGCCGCCGGAAAAACTGCGCTGGCGCTGCGATCCCACAAGTGTGCCGTTTGCCTCCACAAAGGACGCGCCGTTGGTGGAGGGCGAGCTCGGTCAAGATCGCGCCTTGCGTGCTCTGCAAATGGGCGTGGAGCTGACCGCCCCGGGATTCAATCTTTTCATCTGCGGGCTTTCGGGAACGAGCCGCGGCGGCATGGTCACGCGCATGGTCGAGGGGCTGAATCCGCGACGCGAGCCCGCGCCCGACCGATGCTACGTCAACAATTTCAAGAACGCCGATCGCCCACGGTTGCTGACGCTTCCGCGCGGCCAAGCCAACGCCTTCAAGAAGGAAATGGAATCGGGCATCGAATTTCTGCGCCGGCGCATTCCGCAAGTGTTCGAGGGCGAGCCGTTCCAGCGGCAAAAGGCGCGCATCGTGGAGCGTTTCACCGTGCGCGAAAAAGAGCTGATGGACGATTTCACGCGCCGCATCGCCCGCGAGCAATTTGCGCTCGGCCGCATGCAGGTCGGCGCCGTCGCGCTGCCGGAAATCTTCCCGGTGCTCGAAGGCCAGATGGTGCCCATTGAGGAAATCCCCAAGATGGTGCAGGACGGCAAGCTCGAAACCGCAGCCGCCGAAGATATCGAGCGCAAGTACGACCAATTCCGCCAGGAATTCACCGTGGTTTACCGCAAGACGCTCTCCCTGTCGCGCGAGCTGGCCAGTGAGATGAGCTATCTCGAGCAGGAAGCGGCGTCGGTGCTGGTGGATGGCGTGATCGAGGAGCTTAAGGAAAAATATCCAGACGAACACATCGCCGAGTATCTCGAAGAAGTGCGCCACCACATTCTCGATAATCTCGATCCTTTCAAGGAGCGTGAAGGCGAAGAAGAAACTCCGCCCCCGGACGGCGCGCCCGGCGGACCGCGCCTGGAACGCGGCGAGCGCGATCCCTTCCGCGTCTATGGCGTCAACGTGATCCTCGCACACGGTGAGCAGGAAACTTGTCCCGTTATTTTCGAGACGGTGCCGACTTACGCGAATGTTTTCGGCACAATTCATCGCAGCTACGACAATCGCGCCGGCTGGAGCTCTGATTTCATGGATCTGCGTGGCGGCTCGCTGCTACGCGCCGATGGCGGCTACTTGATCATGTACGCGCTCGATGCGCTCACCGAGACCGGCGTGTGGCGCACGCTCAAGCGCACGCTGAATCACGCCAAACTCGAAATTCAGCCGGTGGACGTCTTCTTCCCCTTCAGCACCGCGGCCATGAAGCCCGAGCCGATCGGCGTCAACGTGAAGATTCTGCTCATCGGCGATCGCGACATGTACGAGCTTCTCTACACCTACGAAGAGGATTTCCGCAAAATTTTCAAAGTGCGCGTGGAATTCGACGAGGAAATGCCCTGGAACAGCGAAGTCATTCGCCACTTCAGCGGCCGCCTGCGCAAGCTCACCGAAGATGAGGCTCTTTGCCCGTTCGATCGCTCTGCGATCGCTGCGCTGATGGAACACGGCGTTCGCTGCGCCGGCCGCCGCGGCAAAGTCACCGCGAAATTTTTCGAGATTGCCGATGTCGCTCGCGAAGCCGCCTACGTGGCCAAGCACGAGAACGGCAATGAGATTGTCACCGGCGAACATGTCCGCAAAGCCCTCGACGCCAAGATCGAGCGCCACAATCTCACCGAAACCAAAATTCGCGAGATGATCGAGCAGCGCCTCCTTTTCATCGACACTTCCGGCGCGCGCGTAGGACAAGTGAATGGCCTGGCGGTGCTCGAGATCGGCGGCTACGCTTTCGGCAAGCCTACCCGAATCACCGCATCGGTATCGCTCGGCAAGACCGGCCTCATCAACATCGAGCGGGAATCCAATCTCAGCGGCCGATTTCACGACAAGGGCATGCAAATCATCGCCGGCTATATTCGCCGTACTTTCGCGCAAGATAAGCCGCTCTCGCTGGCAGCCAGCCTTTGCTTCGAACAATCCTATTCGGGTGTGGATGGCGATAGCGCCAGCGCCACCGAAGTCTTCGCGCTGCTCTCCGCCCTCTCCGAATTGCCTATTTCGCAGGAATTCGCCGTAACCGGCTCGGTGAATCAACAAGGCGACGTTCAGCCTATCGGCGGCGTGAACGAAAAAATCGAAGGCTTCTACGATGTTTGCCGTCTGAAGGGTTTGACAGGGAAGCAAGGCGTGCTGATTCCCAGCGCGAATGTGGATGATCTGATGCTGCGTGCGGAAATCATCGATGCCGTGGCGAACGGTAAGTTCCATATCTACCCAGTGTCAACAATCCCCGAAGGCCTGGAGATTCTTACCGGCACGTGCGCCGGCAGCCGCGACGCCGAAGGAAAATTCCCGGAAGGCACTCTCTTCGCGCGCGCGGACACACGCTTGCGTCAAATGGCCGAGACGCTCCGCGAATTCGAATAGAGCGTAGCGCCGGCTGCCAGCCGGCGTTTTTTCGCGGCGCCGCCTCGCACGCAGATTTGAGGCAAGGCCTCGCAGGAACGCGGCTAGACCAGCCGCTTCGTCTTCAGTTTCATTTCTACGGTATGCTCGCCGCGTTGCACGGTTAGATGGTATTCGTGCCCAAACACACGAAACAGATCCCGAACTCCGGAGAGATTCAAATCCGCGGCAGGCTGGCCGTCAATTCCGGCGATCACATCGCCTTTCTGCAATCCCGCTTCAGAACCCGGCGTTTTCGGCGCGACCGCTACCACCTCGAACGTTTTCAGGTTCGATCCTTTCGCCGTAAGGACCACGCCGCTCATATCCGCGTCGAAACTGCTCCTGTAGGTTCCGCTCGTCTCCAAAATCATCTGTTGGTGCGGTGCATCAAGAAAAACGCGAAAGTGCGATAGCAGCGCGTTTCCCACCGTTCCGCCGGCAGTCTCGGGGCCGGCCGCTGGAGGGAACTCGACGATCGGCGTGTCGAGACTGAACGGCCCGATGGAAACGGTCTTGATGCGCGTCAGCAGCGTTTTGCCGCCATTCGGCTCGGGACGCGAAAATCCCTTCAGTTTTTTCACGCGCAGGTGGTGCGCGGCCACGTAAAGCGGCCTGATTACGACCCCCGCTTCAGACTCCGTCTGCAGCGCAAAATCATCTTCGAACGTCCCGTGCCCCGCAAACGCAACTTTCATGCGAATGTGCGGAACGCCGCCGCTCATATTCAGCGGAAGCTTGATTCCCTTCCCCGAGTATTGAAACGAGCTTGCATCGTAGAGGTGAATCGCGGAGCGATCGTATTCCAGCTCCACGACGAATTGCCGCAACACATCCCCGCCGAGAATCCCGCGAATCGGCTCGCCCACTTGATCCGACAGGTCCACCAACGACGCGGGCACAACCTGCGCGACTTGCATCTCGATCCCCGACATGGAGAAAAGCGTGTGCTCGAAATCGACCACGGTCCCGCTGGCGGCGTCTTGCGGCAGCCAGGGCTTGGGGTCCACTTCCGTTCGCGTATCGCCTGTGGCTATCAGGAAAAATCCCGGCTTGCCGGCGTTCACGCGCACAGGCAGAAGAAGCCGTCCGGATGCATTTTCGAGCGGGATCTGCGCCACGTTACCTGCATACCCAAAGCGGTACTTCACTCCCTCGCTGGTGAGGATGCCGTTCTTCTGCTGGCGGCGCGTCTTGAGTTCCGGCGCCCAGCCGCGCTGTGGCGGCCGTCAGCAACACGATGACCAGGAGGCCGAGCCGCGAATGTGAATTTCTCTTCCCAGATACATTCATGAAATCATCCGCCTCCGTGATTTAGAGACTTACAGTCCGCCCGTTGCGATGCAAGCGCCCCCGATTGTACAAAATCCCGGCCTCATTTTTCGGGCGCAAGATAGCTTTGACGCGCATAGACCCGCAGCGCGTTGTTCGCTTTCGTTGAGCCGAGAATTTTGCCCTGAGCATCCGTAACGCGAATCTCGATGGAATGCGTCTTGCCGTCGCGCGCCGGCGGCACGTAGGCTAGAAAATACTCATTGCGAAGCTGCGCCGCAATTTCCTGATAAAAACGAACGAAGTCGCCTGATTTGGAGGGAAAGTACGCTCGCCCGCCTGATTCGTCGGCCATCGTGCGCAAAGCCTGCGTAGCGCGAGCGAAATCAGGTTGCGTCGGGGAAAGACCTTGCGGGATCGCCGCAATGGTTCCGTCGGCGCTGTCACCTTGTTCTGGATTCTCTTTTGTGCCGGATTTTCGCGCTGCTTGTTTTCCCTTGTAGTCGCGAAGCTCGCCGCCCAGCGCCACCGTGAAGATCGGGGCATAGCCGGTCTCGATGTGGCGTTCGAGAGCCTGCCAGTGCGTTGCCGGCGAGCTATCGAGCCCAGTGGACAGTACGAGAAGCGCTTGCTTCGAATGGCGCTGCTCAAGCCACGAAAGGGCGCCATTCACTGCATCGTAGAAATTCAGATCGCCCATACCCAGAAAATATTGCAGCCCGTTCAAAGTGCCAAGCAACGCCGATTTGTCCGGCGTGAACGGGAGCACGATGCGCGAGCCGGTGTCATATGTCGCCAGCGCCACCTGCGCATCGGCGGGCAAGCCATCGAGCAGCGCGTAAGCTGCCACAAGGTGATCGCGTTGAATCAAGTAAACTGCTGGGCTGGTCTCCACCAGCACGCAAACTTCGGGTGGCTGCTGCACCGTTTGGAAAATCGAGAGTGGCTGCTCCGTGCCGTCATCGAAAACGTGGAATTGTGGGCGTTCCAGCCCGCCGAGGAAATTGCCGTGCTTGTCGGCGACGCTGGCTTCGACGATGACCAGCGCGGCGATGCTTTGAATCGGAGTCTGCGCCTGGCTCGCGGGGTTTTGCGCGGGAAAAGCGCGCGCGATGAGCACAGCGGCCGCAAGCGAAATCAGAAGCCGCGCGCCGGCCTTACTGCAAGTAGAAATCAAGGTAGACGCCGTCGGCGGTCTTCCACCAGCCGCTGGCTTGGAAATGGATGAGCTGCGTGAGCGCGTCGAGATTGGCGCTTTTCAGCCAATCCGGATTCTCGGGGAGCGCGGAGGCGCCTTGTTTCGGCGCCGATTTCTCGATCGCCTTCGCCTGGGCCATGATGCCTGCGGCCGCAGCGAAGTAGCGCTGCAAGGTCTCCTGGTTCCACTGCATGAATGAAAATCCGCTCAAGTTGGCCGGCAACAGCGCCCGGGCGCGCTGAAAATCGGCGTTTCCGGTGAGCGCGCCCGCTTGTGAATCCGCTCCGCCGTGCAACCGAGCCAGCGCGTCGTCGATGGCCTCTTTCTTCTTTGCAAAGATCGCCATCTGGGGGGTCAGCGCCAGATAGAAAATCTTCGTTTGCTGCTGTTTCGTCAGCGGATCGGTATAAGGCGTGGCGATTTCAAGGAGTGTCGCGTCGCCGTCCGGCTGCTCGCTGCGGATAAATGACGCGATAACTTTGTGCAGCAACTTAAGCAGGCCTTCGCGATTGCCGATTGCAAAGGCGTAGAGATCGGAGTTCGAGGGATCACTGGGCGGGTGCGTAATTCCCGCCATTTCTCCTCCGAAGAGCGCAAATACGTCTGGGAGGGGCAGTCCCAGAAACGCGCCAGCCAGGGTCTCGCCATTCTTCACGTCGGCCGATTGTTTGGCGGAAAGCGAATCGACCACCGGGCCCGCCAGAATCTTGAACAGCGCTTGTATATTGATTCGCGAGACAAGGTACGACGCGTCCTCGCGCGCCAGCGGTTGCGTCGCGAAGCTCGGCACGCTATCCCCGGCGATATCAAATAGGCTTCCGGGCGACGTATCACCGAGCACGACGGCGCGCGCCCGCCCCGCCTTGTCCGCATAGCCCACGCTGATCGTCCAGGAGTGTAAGCGCTCCCAGTGCAGTGCGTCGGCGAACTTTACCGCGTCAAACTTCTCGTTATATCCGAAGGCCTCGAAATCCTTGGGCGAGAAACGCACGAAGGCGTCCAGGAGCGCGCCCGGCACGAAGTTCTGACTCGCCGCCTTCCAGACTGCGTCATCTGCAAGCTTTGAAGCCGGCGCCTTGGTGCCGAAGCGCGTCACGAGATCTTCGACGATCTCTTTTTTTTCAGCATTGATGTAGTAATTGCCGACCTGCGCGTTGAAATCGGTCCCTTCTGGCCGCTCGACGGTTTCAATCTTCGCGTCACCGAACATGTAAGACGATTTCTTCCCGGCGGGCGTCTCTTTCGATGCAAATAGCTGCTCGGCCTTTTTCATCTGCTCCGCTTTGCCCGCCGCGTCATACACCACGAACAAATTCTTCGACGCGCCTCCTGCGTTTTTCTGCGCAGTTGGCGGAACCAAGCCCACAATCGCTTCATTTTCTAGCAGCGACGTCGCCAGTGAGATTCTCTCCTCGACGGTCTCCGGGGAAGTCTTCGAGGCGGACTGCTTCAGAATTTGCGCGATCATCGTGCGCCGCATCGGCGCGAATTGTGGATCGCTCCAAAAGTGGATCAGTGCGGCTTTGTTTTGGTCGGTGATGAGTGATTTGGTGCCGTGCCAGTGAACGTAAAGACGAACATTTGCGGGCAAGCGAGATATGATTGCAGACGGCGAAGATTCCGCGGGTTTCTGTGGCGCGGCGAATGTCACGCGTGCGCCGGCGGCAAATACAATCGCCGCGGCTGCGAGCGCCCAAATTGCCAGCGCGCCCGTGCGCTTCACTGCGTCACGCATCGACGTGGACTTCCGGCTCGCGCGCACTGGCCTGCAGCTCAATTGCCGGGCGGAGTGGAGGTAGCCGAAACGTCTTTCGGCGTGCTCAGATATCCGCTGATCTGATCTTTCGACACGTCGAACACGACGATTTCATAAGGGGCGCGCGAGCCGTGCACATAAAACTGCACGGGCTCGCCGGCGGTCTTGTCTTTCTTCTCGATGGTCTTATCGTCCGCCAGCACGTTCATCGTGTATTTGTACTTCTTCGCGTCCACTTTTCGCAGCGTCACCTGAATCGGTCCGACGTGCTGCATTTGATTTGATTTCTTGATCTTGAATTCGAAGATGTTGCGCTCGCCGAGGCGCTTGAGCTCTTCCACTTCTTCGTGGTTGCGGGCGATCAAGCCGCTCTGCACTCCCAGGTCGCCCACCGTGCTTTGCAGCTTGGCCTTGGTGGCCTCGAGATCGGCTTTGGTAGCTGCCACGTCGCTCTTGGTCCCACTAATTTCCGTGGACACCTCGCCGAATTTGGTACTCGTATCGGCCTGCACCGCGCCAATTTGCGAACGCAGTTGCTCATCGGATTGCTTCTGGTCCTTGCGTACCTGCTGCGCCAGCGCGCGTGCGTGCGCCAGTTCATCCTGCGTCAGCCCGAGCTTTTGCGTGGTGACGTCCATCTCGCCTTTTATTTCAGCGATGCGCGAATTGGTCTTGTCGAGCTCGGCGGCGACGGCGCGAATGGCATTTCTTTCATCGTCAGCGTTCTTCTGCATCGCCTGCTTCGCCGTCACGCTGGCGTATGTCAAGTAAGCAACAAAAAGAAAGGCGATCACGAACAGGATCAGAATCCACCGCGGCGTTGCCGACGTTTCGATGTGCGGCGGCTCGTTCGAACCCGAACTCGAACTGGCGCCTGCGCCGGTGAATTGAGATGGTGCAGCCATCGTTCCTCCTCGAGCGCCCCGTATAAACGACGCTCCCCCCGAACCGTTAGGCATTATCTCGAACGCGCGTCGCGAAGTCTATCTCGGCCGAGCTATTGTGATCGCCCATTGGCAGCGATCGCAATGCGGCGTGGTTCGAAGTTGATGGCGGAGGCCCGGCTGACGCACGGGCCCTACGGTTGGCCCGGAAGACCACGCGCAGTTGAATCGGGATTGCGTCGCTGACGGCGTTCCAGAAACCGTTATTTTGTTGCGGGTAGAACGGACCTCGGTTCTTTGTTTTCAGCGAGTTGCGCCGATTTCTACCTGATTTGGTGTTGCGGGTAGAATTTTGTACCGCGGCGGTGAAAACGGTGGTGAATTCTGGTTTCGAACCGCGAATTGAGATCCTCGAGCGCGCATGCGGCGGGAAGTTAGCGGTTGAAATCCCAGGTGTCAATGGCACTCAATGCGGTAATACGGATGGGGGACGAGGCGAATCCGCGTCCGCGCGTAGACGCGATTGTCGCCCGACTTTGCGATGGGCTATTTCTTGCGCGGCCAGCGCGCCTCCACAGTGGTTGTCAATCCGCCGCGGGGGGTGAATTCCCCGGTGACCGTGCAACGTAGCGGCTTCGTCGCCGCGACGATGTCCCGCAACATGCGATTCACAGCATTCTCGTAGAAGATTCCCAGATTCCGGTACGCCAGCAGATACATCTTGAGCGACTTCAATTCGAGGCATTCTTTCCGCGGCTCATACCGGATCGTAATCGCTCCGTAATCCGGCAATCCGGTCTTCGGACAGACCGAGGTGTATTCCGGAAAGCGGATGGTAATCTCATAGCCTGGGAAATGATTCGGCCAGGTCTCAAGTTTCGGCAATTTGGCGTTAATTCCGGCGCGCGAATGCTCCGCCGTATAGTCGGCCATGTATCTCTCCTTTCAATATCTTACACTCGCCGCGGAGATTTTTTTGCGTTTCCCTTGAAGCCCGGGTCAGTTTATATTAGAGTCCGTATCTAGGAAGTTAATTCCGGGGCGTGGGGGGCCACCGTGGTTTGTCCCGCGTGCCATTCGACGAACTGCACTCGCTCGCGCCGCAAGGGCCTGAAGGACTACGCCCTGAGCATTTCCCAGTTGCGGCCCTGGCGCTGCCGCTCCTGCCAGCATCGGTTTTTCGGCTGGAACGTGGCCGTTTCGCTGATGTGGTACGCGCACTGCCCTCAATGCGGCGGCTTCGCTCTGGAAAAAATTCCCGGCCGCCTTGCCTTGGACGGCCATTTTAAATGGTTCAAGCGCATTACCGGCTTTGCCGCTTACAGATGCCCTGGCTGCCGCGCGCGCTTTTTCAGTGTGCTCCTGTATCATCCGCTCCCAACTCGCGAAACTGATCTCGCTGGTCAATCGCACAGCGACTGATCCTCTCCCGCGTTCCGGCTCGTCCTGCCCAACAGGCAACTTCTCCGCCACGGCAATCGTGTACAATCGCCTCGCGCACAATAGGCGCGCGGAGAATTGCCATGGCCGAGCCGGTCCTCAAGCATTTCAAGTGGAAAGAAGTCGAAGTCGAGCATCTCAATCCGCTCTTTGATCGCCAGTTGGTGGTCGGGGTGAACATGATGCTCGCGCGCGTGATTTTGAAGAAAGGCGCCTACGTGCCGATGCACCAGCACTTCAACGAACAGCTCACTTATTGTCTCGAAGGCGGCATGAAATTCGGCATTGACGGCCGCGAAATCGAGCTGCGGCCCGGCGACGGACTGTGCATTCCTCCGAATATGCCGCATGAAGCCTGGGCCCTCGAGGACACCATCGAGTTCGACGTTTTCAATCCGCCGCGCGCCGACTGGCTGGCGAAAAGCGACGCGTATCTGCGCAGCGGCACGGGATCAAGATAGCTGCTCGCGATTCCAGCTCCGGCACGCGCATGAGCCAATTCTCCGCGGAAGAGCGCGCCAATCAACGCAATGCCCTGCTTGCCGGTTTTCTCGGCTGGACTCTCGACGCCTTCGATTTCTTCGTCCTCACCTTCGTTCTCGCCCCGATCGCCAAGGAGTTCCATCTCGATGTAGCGCACATCGCCCTGGCCCTCACCGCCAGCCTGGCCACGCGGCCTCTGGGCGCCTTTATCTTCGGGCTACTCGCCGATCGCTACGGCCGGCGCCTCCCGCTCATGCTCGACATTCTTTTTTATTCCGCAGTCGAATTCCTGTCGGGCTTCGCCCCGAATTTCACTGTGTTCATAATCCTGCGGTTGCTCTACGGGATCGGCATGGGAGGCGAATGGGGCGTGGGCGCATCGCTCGCTCTCGAATCCGTACCGGCAAAATGGCGTGGGTTTCTGTCCGGCCTGCTGCAGGAAGGTTATGCGTTGGGCTATTTGCTCGCGGCTGTAGCCTACTGGACCGTCTTTCCGCATTGGGGCTGGCGTGCGCTCTTTTTTCTAGGCGGCGCGCCCGCGTTGCTCACGCTATTCATCCGCGCGAAAGTAAAAGAAAGCGGGGCATGGATCGCCTCGCGCCGCGAGCGCCACGATTGGCGCGAATACGAGAGAGACGTTTCCTCCAATGGCCGCCGCTTCCTCTATCTCGTCCTGCTGATGGCCATGATGAATTTCATTTCCCACGGCACACAGGATCTTTACCCGACATTCCTGCAGCAACAGCGCGGCTTCAGCACAAAACTCACTTCCATCATCACAGTGGTTTCGATGGTGGGCGCGTTTTGCGGCGGGCTGACCATCGGTTGGCTCTCGGATAGCCGAGGACGGCGCCGCGCGATGGCCAGCGTGCTGCTGGGAGGCGCGGCTCTGGTGCCTTTGTGGGTGTTTGCGCCGAGCCTGGCATGGATTCTGGTCGGCGCCTTTGCGCTGCAATTCATGGTGCAAGGCGCTTGGGGCGTTATCCCTGCGCACATCAACGAACTTTCGCCTGATCGCCTGCGTGGCTTCTTCCCTGGCTTCGCTTATCAAGTGGGCGTTCTGATTGCCTCGTCGAGCGCCTACATCGAAGCTCGTCTGGCTCACCATTTGGGTTACGCCAAGGCCATGGGCATATTCGCAGCAGTCGTGCTGGTAGTAGGCGCGATTGTAGTAGCCGCGGGTCCGGAAGCCCACAGAATCGGCTTTGGCCGCGGATCGTAGGGGGAGACAAACCGGCTTCGGTTGGGCCTCTACCGTTTGCGAGGGCGATCGAAAATGCTGGGCGTTTTGCGGCGGGCGGGCGGTGAACCCCCGCCCCTACATTTGCAAAGGCAGTCGCCGCAATCTTTTCCCTGTGGCTGCGAAAATTGCATTTCCTACTGCCGGGGCCGCTGAGGGCACGCCCAATTCCCCGACGCCGCTTGGAGCCTCATCACTTGGGACAAAATGCACTTCGATTTGCGGCGGCACCTCGCTGATGCGCAGCATTTTGTAATTATTGAAATTGCTCTGCTGCACGCGGCCGTTTTCCACTGTAATTTCTCCGCGTAGAGCTCCGGTAAGCCCCATTATGATTCCACCCTCGAGCTGCGCTCTAGCGATATCCGGATTCACCACGCGGCCGCAATCAATGGCCAGCACGATACGATCGATTGATACTTTGCCGTCCTTCGATACGGTCACTTCCGCCACTTGCGATACATAGCTCGAGAACGCATTACCTGCGGCAATCCCTCGTCCACGGCCCTCGCCGAGCGGCGTTCCCCAACTCGATTTTTCCGCTGCGAAATCAAGCACCCGGCGCAGACGCCGCACATCCACCTGCTCATCGTCCTCGTTTTTTGGCGGGGGCAATTGATGCCATTCGCCAATCACCTCATGCCGCAAGGCGACTGGATCCTTCTTCGAAGCGACGGCGACCTCGTCGAGGAAGCTATCAATGGCCCAGCGGTTGGCAATGTGATCCACGGCGCGCAAGTAACCCCGCGGCACGGCGGTCTCCAGGAAGCTGCACTCCAGCAAATAATTCGGCACCGATCCGCTTGCAACGCCCGGTCCTGCTAATTCGCTTCCGGCGACATCGGGCGTTTCCGGCCCTTCGTAATATCCATCCGTTGTCGGCGCCACAATGTGGTGCATCCACGCGACGATGTGCCCCTGCCCGTCAAGTCCAGCTCTCAGCCGGTGCAAACTCATCGGCCGGTAGTAGTCAAAGCGAATATCATCTTCGCGCGTCCAGAAAACTTTCACCGGCGCCCCGGCTGCGCGGGATAGCAACGCTGCTTCGACGCCATAATCCACGTTCAATCGACGGCCAAACGCGCCGCCGATGAGAGTAACGTGGACCGTCACCGCATCATTCGGAATGCCCAGCGCGTGAGCCACGGCGGCGAGCACTCCCTGCGCGTTCTGCGTGGGTGCCCAGAGCGTGCAACGTCCATCCTTGAAATGCGCGGTGCAGTTCGGCGGCTCCATCGGGGTGTGCGCCAGAAATGGCACTTCGTAAACTGCCTCGAGTTTCGTCGCAGCCTTGGCGAAGGCCGCTTCCGCATCTCCCACTCGCGTAACTTCCTGCCCCGGCCTTTGTGCCATTTCCGCGCATGTGGCGCGCTGTCCGGCTGTGTTCTCCACACCGTGGCCGGCATCATCCCATTCGATCTGCAGCGCGTTGCGGCCAGCAAGGGCTTGCCAAGTTGAATCGGCAATTACCGCGACGCCATTCGGCAAGAAATGCTGATTCCCTGGTTTCGCTGGGCCAAACCCGAATGGCGACGTCATTTCCAGGGACGGCACTTCGACCACTTTCTTTACGCCTGCCACATTCATCGCACTGCTGGCATCGAACTTTTTCACCTTGCCTGAAAAAACCGGGCTGCGGGCGATCACCGCATACATCATTCCGGGCAATTTCGTATCGACGCCATACTTCGCCGTGCCCATCACGATCTGCGGGCCGTCCACGCGCGGCTCGCTCTTCCCGACAACTTCAAATTTCTTCGCTTCCTTCACCGCCGGCTTTTCGGGCACCGGCAATTTCGCCGCTGCCTCCGCCAGCGCGCCGTATCCCAAGCTCCGCTTGGAGGACTCGTGATGCACCGCCGCATCGCGCGCGTAACATTCCGTCACCGGCACGCCCCACTGCTTGGCTGCCGCCGCGATAAGCATTTCCCGCCCAGCTGCTCCGGCCTGCCGCAACGGCGCCCAGCTGGTACGAACACTGGCGCTGCCCCCGGTGACCATGTCGCCGTACTTCGCCTCAGAATCGGCCTGGACGATTTTCACGTGCGTCCAATCCGCCTCCAATTCCTCCGCCAAAATCATGGACATCGAAGTCCGCACGCCCTGGCCCATCTCCGATCGCGCTACCCAGAGCGAAATCTCTCCGTGTGGATCTACTTGCAGCCAGGCATTCGGCGCGAAATTTCCGCTCGCGTCAGCAGCCTCCCCACGCGAAGGTAAATGAAACGCAATCACCAAGCCCGCGCCGGCAAGCGCCGATCGACGCAAAAACTCCCGCCGCCCAACCCCGCCGCGCGCCCATGCGCTCAACGAAGTTCCCGCCCAAGGCGATCGTTCCCGCTGCGTGAATGGCCGCGTCATTGCGCACCTCCCGATAGCGGAGGGCGCGAATTGCCCTTCGTAGAAGCACTGCCTTGCCCTGACGAAGGAAGTGTTGCCGCGCCCGTCTTCGGCCCCGACTCGGTCGTTATCTTCGCTGCGGCATGTATCGCCCGCCGAATTCGCGGATATGTCCCGCACCGGCAGATATGACCCGCAAGCGCATCATCAATGTCGGCATCGCTGGGATTCGGTGTTTTCTCGAGAAGTGCCGCGCACGACATAATCATCCCCGCCTGGCAATAGCCGCATTGCGAAACCTGCGCTTCCAGCCAGGCGCGCTGCAGCGGATGCGATCCGTCGGAGGAAAGCCCCTCAATGGTGCGAATCTTGCTGTCGCCGACCGTTGAAATCCTTGTCGTGCAAGAGCGCTCCGCTACGCCGTCAATGTGCACGGTGCAGGCGCCGCAGAAGGCTTGCCCGCATCCGAATTTGGTGCCGGTCAGCTCGAGCGTATCGCGCAAGACCCACAGCAGCGGCGTATCTGGGCTGACATCCACGGTCAAAACTTTGCCGTTCACGTTCAAACTGTAGGCTGTCAAGTTCGCACCTCCTGTCTCTCCGCACGGGCGCTTAATCCCGAGTGATTCTACACGGGCGGCGTAATTCAGGGAATTTCGATTCTCGGTTCTTTTGTGCTTGACAGATTCATTCTAGGCCTTCATATTTAACCTGTTGGTTATTTAAGCTAGAGGTTTAGCACGATGGCGCACGACTATCTCAGCTCCACTTTCGCTGCGCTGGCCGACCCTACGCGCCGCGCCATCCTGGCGCGCTTGATCACCGGCGAAGCCTCGGTCACCGAACTCGCCGCCCCGTTCGACATGAGCATGCCTGCGGTGTCCAAGCACCTCAAAGTTCTCGAGCGCGCCGGCTTGATCGCGCGCGGGCGCGAGGCGCAATGGCGCCCCTGCCGCCTGGAAGCGGCACCGCTCAAACTGGCCTCCGACTGGCTTGACGAGTACCGAATTGCCTGGGAGCAGCGCCTGGATCGCCTGGATGAATATCTGCGTAAGCTAAAAAACAAGGAGAAAAAGCATGGCCGAAACAAAAAGAAGTCTCGCTGAAGACACCGCGGATCGCGAAATCGTCCTATCGCGTGTCTTCGATGCGCCGCGAGATCTAGTCTGGCAAGCGATCACCAGCTTCGATCACGTCGCGCACTGGTGGGGCCCGATCGGCTTCAGCACCACCATCGAAGAAATGGACGTGCGGCCCGGCGGCGTCTGGCGCCAGGTGATGCACGGCCCGGACGGCACCGATTACCCGAGCAGAATGGTTTTCACCGAAGTCGTAAGACCCGAGCGCCTCAGCTACACGCACACGGGCGGCAAAAAAGGCGCGCCCGAAGCGCAATTCGAATCCACTTGGTTATTCGAAGCGCAAGGTGAAAAGACAAGGGTCACGCTGCGCATGGTCTTCCCCACGGCCGCCGACCGCGACCTCAATGAAAAGACCTATCACGCCATCGAAGGCGGGAATCAAACTCTGGCGCGCCTGGCCGAGCATTTGCCGAAGATGCCTTCGGCGGCCGCGGCTGTCCCTCAAGAACTCACACTCACGCGCGTCTTCGACGCGCCGCGCGCGCTGGTCTTCAAGCTCTGGACCAACCCGAAACACCTCGCGCAATGGTGGGGCCCCAAAGGCTTCACCAATCCTCGCTGCGAAATTGATGTCCGCCCCGGCGGGGCCATCCGCATCGACATGCGCCGCCCCGACGGCGGAAAACACCCCATGACCGGCGAGTTCAAAGAAATCGTCGCACCGGAGCGCCTGGTCTTCACCAGCATCGCCATCGACACCGACGGCAACGCCATCTTCGAAAACCTCAACACCATCACCTTCGAAGAGCAAGCCGGCAAAACCAAGCTGACGGTACAAGTCAAAGTGCTGCAGATGACGCCGCAAGCCACTCCCTATCTTGCAGGCATGTCGGTAGGCTGGAATCAGAGCCTGGATCGTCTGGCGGAATATGCTTCCCAGGCCGCAGGAGAATAGCGCGGGATCGCTTGAGGGAGCTGAGGCGTGATCTGAGTGGCTCGGTGTCTGACGACCTCGAACTTCCTGAAGGGTCAACCGCGAACGTCGCGCACTTCCCAATGCCCGAATAGCTTGGGTCATTGGGGAGTGCGCTTCTATTTTCATTTCATGTCAACGCTCCCGCCCGCGCGATCAGCGCGCTTTCCCCGGCGCAACTGTAGAAATTCTGGCGATGAAGTTGCTTCACCTCGCTGGGGTGCTCCGCGATACTGGGCGAAGAATGTATCCCCAATCGAGGATCGCAATGGTTGCTGGCGCTGTGACGCTCGCCGCATGGCTGGCCGTGTCTGCCACGGGGCAGCACGGGCAGGCGCGATTCGCGGATGGACATTCGCTGGATCACGCGCTGGCGGCGGAATTGCAGCAGGTATTGAATCGAGAAACTCCGGCGCCTTCCGCGTTGATCGTGGCAGACGTGGAATCGGGGAAGATACTCGCGGCGCACGGAACGGAGCTGGCGGCGCACCGGCTGGAAACACCGGGCTCGACCGTGAAGCCATTTGTACTAATGGCGCTGCTGGAATCGGGACGGCTCGATGCGCAGAAGAGACTCCTTTGCCACCGGCCACTGTATATCGGCGGTGTGCGGATGGATTGCTCACATCCGGAGGACGTCACCCAGCTCGATGCCAGCGAAGCTATCGCGTATTCGTGCAACTCGTACGTGGCGCAGGCAGCGGTGCGCTTCGAGGCGGACGAGGTCGTGCAGCTTTACCGCCGGCTGGGATTTGACTCGGCATCGGGATTAGCTGACGAGGAAACGGCGGGGCGAGTCGAGCGCGCCAGCACGCGCGAGCAGATGGAACTCGAGGCGCTTGGGGATTGGGGCGTCGAAGTCACGCCGCTCGAGCTGCTGGAAGCTTACCGGCGGCTAGCGCTGCGCGTTAGGCGCGGGGAAATTGCCACAGCTGACTCGCCTGTGCTTGCTGGACTCGAAGGCTCGGTGGAATTTGGCATGGCGCATGCAGCATTTGTGGATGGAATGAAGATAGCGGGCAAGACAGGGACGTCGGCGGAGCAGGGGCGTCCGCAGACGCACGGATTTTTTGTGGGTTACGCACCGGTGGAGAAGCCGCAGATTGCGATCATGGCGTACGTCGAGCGAGGACGCGGCGGCGACGCCGCGGGACTGGCGCAGCCAGTGCTGGCAGCATTTGCAAAGCATCCGAGATCGCCTTGAGAGTGGCGCGCGCGTTCGTGGCTCGTTGCGTGAAGCGCAGGGTGTCCCATGCGCTGAAGTTGCGCGTAGGGCCCTTGGCCGCGTGTATGGCTGCGTGTTGGCTCTGGCCTGTTGCGGTGAAGGCGCAGGACGTCCGCGTCGGATTGTTCACGCTGCATCCGCCGGCGGCGATCACGGTGCGCGCGGCCGAAGGTGAATTGCGCTGGCGAACCTGCCCGTTGTGCAAGCAGAAAACCGGGGCGAGCGTGTCGCTGCGTGCCTCGCGGGACGAATTGGTTGTTGACGGAGCGAGCCGTAGCTCCGAATTGACCCTTAACGGAAATTACCGCCTCGAAGCCGGCGAACTTCCATCAGTGAATTTGCGATTCCCATTGCACATCGACGCGCGAGAGGACCGTCTGCGTCTTTCCGTGACGATGCCGCAGGAAGAATACGTCGCGGACGTTTTGGCGGGCGAAGCCAGCGATTCGTGGAAAGACGAGGCGCTCAAGGCCCTGGCCGTGGCGGTGCGAACCTATGCGGTGCGATTCCGAGGCGCGCACGCGAAAGATGGCTTCGATTTCTGCGATACCACGCATTGCCAGGTGGTGCGCTGGAATTCCAGGAATCCCCGGGCGCGCGCAGCTGTCGAAGCCACGACGGGCGAAATTCTGGAATTCGAAGGAGCACCCGCACGCACTTACTACCACCAGAATTGCGGCGGAATGGTCGCGGCGTCGAATGAGATGTGGCCGGATATTTACGCGACCTATTTGCGTGGCCACACCGATCCTTATTGCGGCGTTTCGGGGGAAATGAAGTGGCACAGCGAAATTGCGCTCGCGGACGTGGATGCGGCGCTGCGCGCGGCAGGGCTCGCGCCGCCGAAAGGCTGGTCGGAGATTGATATCGCCGGCCGCTCGGCGAGCGGCAGGGCGCAGCGACTGCGGCTTTCCGGCGGCGCGGCCGTCGATTTCCTGATTTCCGCGTCGTCGTTTCGGTATGCGGTCTCCCGCTCGTTGGGATGGAACAAGATTCGCAGCGATCTGTTTGAAGTGAGAACGGAGGGCGCCCGCGCGTTATTTTTCGGTCGCGGCGCGGGGCATGGCGTGGGGATGTGCCAGACCGGCGCGGAAGAAATGGCGGTGGAGGGCAAGGACTATCGCGCCATTTTGGATTTTTATTATCCCGGAACGCAGTTGACGAAGCAGGACGCAGCGACGCAGTGGCAGAAACGATCCAGCGAACATTTTGAACTGGAAAGCATGGCACCGGATCAGGATGAAGCGATTTTGCCGCTGGCCGAGAAACTTCTGAGCGAAGAGGAAAAACACGTTGGCTGGGATGTCTCGTTTCGCGTGCAATTGAAAATCTTCGCGACGATGGATGGATATCGCGATCAAACCGGGCAGCCCGGATGGGTTGCGGCGAGCACGCGCGGGCACGTCGTGCGCTTGCAGCCGCTGGCGACGCTGAAGAACAAGGGCGTGCTGGAATCCACGCTGCGGCATGAATTGCTGCATCTGCTGATCGAAGAACGCGCACGGGCCGGGACGCCGGTGTGGTTCCGCGAAGGGCTGGTGCTGTATCTCTCGAATCCTTCGGCCGATCGCCTCACGCCGGAAGCATCCCACGACGGCGCGGCTGCTGCTGCCATGACAACTGCGCAGATGGAAACGATTTTGCAGCAATCGCAGAAGCGTGAGGAAGTTGAAAAGGCTTACTTGGCGGCGCGGGCGCGCGTTGCTTCGCTCGTGCGGGAGCATGGCACAGAAACCGTGCTCGGCTGGCTAAGCCGAGGAATTCCGCGCAGCGTCATCGCCGCCGATGGCAACACGCCGACCGAGCCTGCCCACTAACGCGCAGACGAGCAGCCAGGATGCGAGTGCGAGAATGTAGGCCGCCGAAATGCGCGCGATCAGACTGAATACCTGTAAACGCAAAGTCGGATCTTTGAACTCCGGCGTCCATTCAAGAAGCGACGATGGCGCGACCAGTCCCGCCACCGCGGCGATTAGAAGAAGCAGCCAGTAGGAGCTTCGCTTCACCGAATTCTTCAGAGCGGCGATGCCGGACTTGCCGAAGGCGCGAAAACCCGAATCCGAAGCTTCCAGAAGCAACGGGAGAACCAAGCCTGGTATCAGCACCCACCTAACCGCGAACACAATCCCTTCGATCGCGATTTGGAAACACCACGGCTCGAGATGCTGGCGGATGAATTCCGGCAGCAGCGAACGAATGTAGAGCGGCAGTTCGAGCTGCCATTGCGCGCTGCAATCCAGCAGGGCCCAAAATACATAGATCAGCGCCGAGCAGGCAGCGATGGCGAGGATGTTGCGGATCGCGCGTGAGAAGGCTTCGCGAACCAGCGGATGCCCCGCTGCTTGCCGCTCGGAATAAAAATTGAGCGTCCCGGCATGGAGGACCAATGCGGCCGCCACCAGAGCAATAATCACGGAGCCATTCAGGAGCAGGTGGAAATCGGTGGCCACCGGAAGAAACAACCAAGCCACGAATCCGGCGAAGAGAATCGGATTGGCAACGAAATGAATCAGCCAGATGCGTTTGCTGTGCAGCAAGCTCGATCCTGCGCCATGAATGATTTCAAGTCGCGACATCATTTCACCTCGATTGTGGCCGCGTCGGTGGTGGCCAGAATGGAAGGCTCGTACATCGGCTGCACCATCGCCGGGCTCACATTGAATTTCCCGGGATTGACGATCTTCAGCAGGTACACGTAGTCGTGGCGATAACGGCTGCCCCAGAAATCGGTTTGAAAGAAAGCAGCGCGATCGTCATGGAATTCGCGGCGAACCCACCAGCGATCCCACCAGCTCGGGCGGGCGGCGAATTCGTAGAGATCATCGCGCTGCAACGCTTCGGCGCCGGCGGGAATGGGATCTTCAACGAGGAGATAGTGCCAATCGCAGCCGCCGACGGCGATGCGCACGGCGACTACATCGCCGACATGCAATTCGCCCGAGAGCGGATCGAGGCGATAGACGATGCGGCCGTTCTTTTCTTCGGGTTCGAGGCGATAGTAATCGCGGGTGATATTTAGCGAGAGCTTGTTTTCCTGAATCACGCGCTTTTCGTTGGAGTAATAGTGGCCGCTGAAGGACCAGTAGAGACGGCCGGCGCCGGATTTGTGAATGTGGATTGTGTTCGCGCCCGGCTGCAGTTGTGCCGCAGCGAGATGAATGCTCGGCTGCGTCACACTGAAGGAATCGGCGGAAGTGAATTGGTGCGAGAGGGCGGGCTTGCCATCCACCGTAACCTCGGCTTTGAAATTGGCGTCCAGTTCGTGGCTGGCCTTAACGTAATCGGTGAGGCCGAAGATCACCATCGCGGTTTCCTTGGTGCTGATCCAGAAATTTCCGCCGTCGCGATGATTAACCAGCCAAAAGGCAGCTTTCGGAAGCAGGCGATTCGAAGGTTCTGTTCGACTCAGAAGTTGAACCGCATAGGCCGTGGTTTCCGCATTGTCATTGAACTCGAAGCCCATGAAATAGTCGTACTGCGACGGCCAGTAGGCTTCGAGTTCGGTTTCCGTGACCTGCGATGCGATGGAGTCGGCGATTTCCTTTGCGCGCGCGTTGTCGCCGGTGATTTGCAGTGCCAAGCCGAGCATCGCCAGACCCTGCGTGTTCATGGAATCGCGCTTTTCCCAAGCGGCCTGTGTGACCTCGCGCTTTGAGACGTTATTGAGGGCCAGCGCATAAACCACATACGCCTGAAGATTCGGCTCCATGTCGGGGTAGCGATCTAGCGCGGTGAGGAGATATTGTTCCCCGTTGGCGAGCACGTCAGGATTCACATCGTAGCCCGCGGCGTGCGCCTGGCCGAATCCGCTGACCACGTACGCGGTCATGAAAACGCGGCTGTCGTCATCCTTCCACCAACCCCAACCGCCATCCTGATGCTGAAATCCTTTCAGGCGCTCGATGCCCGCTACGATCTTCTTTTCCAGCTCAGGCGTATCGACGGTGGATTGCAGATGCAGATCCTTCATGGCTTTGGCCACGACGATGTCGGGCAGAAAGCTGGACATGGTTTGTTCCGTGCAGCCATAGGGATAGCTGGTGAGATAGTCGAGAGCGCCGAAGAGGCTTCCGGCAACGGAAGAGCTGAGAGTGATATCGAGAGTTGGCGCCGATTGCTCGGGATTGCCGGGAAGATTGATGGTCACGTCATCGCCGGCGTCGTTGGCCAAGATCGATCCGGATTTTGCATCGGTAAGTTTCACGCCAAAGGGAATCACCGGCAGAGTCAGTTCCAGCGCGTCGGATTCCTCATTGGTCAGCGCCTTGGCCAAGAGATCGGCTTCAGAAACCGATTGTGCGCGCACGCGCCAGTCGAGCTTGGCTTCACCGCGACTGGGAACTTCAATCTGGCGCGTCTGGCCTTCGAGCATATCGAGGCCTTTGAGCGCGAGCGAAACGTGTACGGTCTTCGATGTCGCCAGATAATTGTGGACGATCGTGGAAACCACGACTTCATCGCCCTGGCGGAAGAAACGGGGCACAGCCAAGCGCACCATCAAATTCTTGCGCACGATTACGCGATCGACTGCGCTGCCGACCTTTGTATCGGCGGTGACTCCTCGCACAGTCGCGCGCCAAGTGGTGAGCGAATCGGGGAAATTGAGGTTGGCATGAGCCACGCCTTGGGCATCGGTCCGAACATCCGCCAGCCACAACGCAGTATCCGGAAAATCCTTGCGCACCTTGGGCTCGACCAGAGCGTCCGCGGGCTTCAGTTGCGCGAGCGCGCTGCGGCTCTTCGACTGCCACGCGAGAAACATCTGTTTCTTGCCCGCTTCTCCGTTGAAATTGAAATTGAGCGAGGCTTCGGTCGAGACTCGGTCATACACGTTGGCGTAGAAGAAATCGTGGATGTCGCCGGATTCCTCGGGAGCAATGGCGTAAATAGCTTCGTCCACGATACCAATCGAAAATTCGCCGGAAACGGGCTTGCCGTCGGCGTCGCGGGCAATGATTGTGTAACCCGCTTTCTGGCCGGGCTCGAATTGATCCTTGGTGCGCTGGATTTCGATGTGCAGCTTGGTCTGCACCGCGGGGACTTTCAGATTGCGCGTAGATTCGTAAAGCTTGTTGTCATTGAGGAATGCGGCGGCGACAAAGACGTTAGGCTGATCGTTGCTGCGAATCGGAATGTCCACGGTGATAGATTCGGCTTTGGCGTGGACCACTTGCTGGGTGTGGATGTTGCGACCTTCGGTGGTAACCAGAATGTGCGCGTCAGGCACGCCAGCCATGATCAGCACGTGCGCGGTGTCGCCGACTTTGTAGGATTTCTTGTCGGCGATCAGGCGGATTTGCCGGTTGTTCTGTCCCCACCAGCCTCCGCCGAATTCGGCGCCCGGTATCCACAGCCAGCCGCTTTGCTGCACCTCGCGATTCTCGGGAGTCGTCGCCTTGGCTTTCAGAAGGAAGCTGCCTGAATCGCTCGCCACAAATGTAAGATGAGCGACGCCGTCGTCGCCTGTTTGCGCGTCTTGCGAGGCCGCGACGGTATCATTCTCGCGCTGATAAACCCAGCGCTCGCGGACGAGATCGACGTGAACCATGGCGCGCACGGGATGGCCGTCGTAATCGCGCGCGACGACAGTCGCGGCGATTTTGTCTCCCGGCTTGTAGATGTAGCTTTCCGTCGAGACGCCCAGCGCGAAGCTGCCGTAGGTGGCCACGACGAAGTTGGCGCCGGAGATTTCGCGATTGGCATCATCGGTTACGCGCGCTTCGATGCGATAGCGCCGGTCGCGGTGGTGTTCGTCAAGCCGCGTGGGAATGTGAACGGTCAGCCTGCCGTCGGCGTCGAGCTTGCCGGACTGCTCGGCAGTTTGCTGCCGATCGTAATCGTAGTAATCGTCAGCCTGGTAGCCCGATTCTGAATCGTCGCCGCCTTCGTTCTCTGCTCCTGGGTCTTCTTCGTCGTCGCGATCGATGTATGGCGACCAGAAATAGGAGGTGTGCACGACGTATTTGACGTTCGCTCCAGAAACGGGCTCGCCAAAGTAGTACTTCGCTTCGATCGTCGCAGTGATCTCGTCGCCTTGCAGCACACGTGGCTGCGCCGGCGTCACTTTCACCTCGTATTCGGGCTTCTTGTATTCCTCAACGTGAAATCCGCCATTCGCCGAGCGCGCATTGAAATCGTCCGCGGTGACAAAAATCGAGTAGTAGCCAAGAGCGGCGTTTGCGCCGACCGTGAAATCGCCATGAATCGTGCCGAAGGAGGAGAGCGGCAATTTTGTCTGCAAGGCGCTCTTGCCGGTCGGATCTTGAATCTCGACCTGGACCGGCTTGCTGTCCGGGAGCTTATAAGTATCGCCATCGTGAGTTCGCAAGATCACTTTGAAATGAACGGTGTGGCCGGGACGATAGATTGGTCGGTCGGTGTAAACGTAACCAGTGACGTCTCGAGCCGCATTGCTGCTGAGATTCCAGGCGTACGGAGTGATGACCGCGACGTCCTCTCCATGGACGGCGATGAAACGGACATCCTGATACCGGCCCTCGGGAAGGGGCGCTTCGGCCAAGCCGTTCGCATCCGTGCGCAGCCGGGCATGTTCGGTGTCATCCGACCAAATTCGAATATCTGCGCCGGCGACGGGCGCGCCCGTGCGTCGATCGGCCGTGAAAGCAAGAACTTGCCCCGGAGCAGTCTTGGTGATGAGGCCGAGTTCACTGACGATGACGACAGTGTAGGCGCGCAATTCGCCGTTGGTCGCTTCCACCAGATAGATTCCTTTGCCGAGCGAGTTGATAGGCACGGTCTCGCGCTCGTAATAGAAATGCGAGGGAACTTCCTGACGCCAGCGCAACAAAAGTTGCGAAGAATTCAATAGTGGTACCTGCGCGAAGATATCGGCTGATGGCGGTTGTACTTCCGCTTTGGCGCTGCTGCTTTGCGGATGCTCGCGACGCTCTTGCGCTTCGCGAATCTTCTCGCGCGATTCTCCGGAAAACTGCTCGCGGAAGAAATTGCGGATCGAGACCCAGATGCGGTGCTTCCAGTCGTGGAAGCGCTCGAGAGGCGTGGCGGCCGTGACGTTCTCTTTGGGTGTCGCGGCGCCGAAATGGTGCGCGTCGCCGAGCCGTTCAAAAAACTGCGCGGGGTCGTTGACCTTATACACGCGGAATTCAAGAGCGTTCACGCCGGTCGAGGAGAGGCGGATGCTTACTTTGTCGCCCGGCAGAAAAGTTTCGTTCGTCGAGAGCGAGAAATAAGCCTCATTGCGGCGTCCAGCGGTGGGAAAGGCACATAGCAACGGGAGTACGAGAAGGAATGAGCAGCGGCGCAGCACGTTAGTTGTCCTCCCTCAAAATGTTCCAGCGATAGACACCGAGAAAATTGGCGTTGCCCGCGACGGGCCGCCAGCGTGGCGATGGGTGCTCGAGCAAATCGGCGAGCGTCACGCGGCGCATTTCCCCCGGGGATTGGCGGATCGGTCCGGTGTGATAAACGACGATGGCTTGCCGCCAGTCGGAACTGGGCGCGGGTAGCCACGCGCTTTCGCCGACGTAGATCATCGAGTGATAGGGCTCGTCGGTTTCGAGTTGGCGGTACAGAAGGAGATCGCCGGGCCGCGCGTCTTTCAAATCTCGCGAGATAAAGTAGGAGTTCAGCAACTTGAGCGTCTTGGCGTCGGCGAATTCGGCGAAGGCGCCATTGCGGATGTCGGCAGGGTCGGCGGGTCCCGCTTGGACGCGAAAGAGAGCCGCGCCTATCGGCGTATACGGATAGCGATATTGGGAAATCGTGCCGGGATCGCCGGGCGGCGTGATGCCGGTTTCTCGCGTCCAGGCGGAATCGTGGCCGCGGAGAGCGTTGCGATAGGAATAGCGCAGCAGCGCCGCGCAGTCGTTGATTTCGGATGGAATTTCGGCCGGCTGCCTCAAGGCCTGGTACTCGGCGATAAGCGTGAACCAGCGGCGGAAGGACTCGCGGTCGGCGGCGGAATCTAGGCGCAGGAAATCCGGAGTGCCGTCGCCGTAGCGGTCGTGCCAGACTGCGGAGGCGGTAGCCGGCTTCTTTCGACTTGCCGTAGTGCTCCTCGTTCCAATAGCCGCAGCTTCTGTAATCTCCTTACGCTGCGGGATGGGCTGAGTGAGCCGCGTGGGCGAAGACAGGTAGAGGAATCCGCTGGCAGCGGCGATGACCAGCCCGTTAGTGACGAGCAGGACGGCGAGCGTCGGAAGGTGGCGAAGGACCGCTCTGATTGGCGGTAGCGACGGCGACTGCTTGGTTAGGACCTCGCTCTGCGAGTGCATGGGCGCTGACCTCGATTACTGCTGCTTCGAGTGCCATGGAGCACGCGGGAGACCAGCGAAAATCGCCGATAAATAGGGATTTCTGAGGATTTAGCGGGCTGAATCCGTGTCAGCGCAAGTACGGACGTCTGCGCTGGGACACGAGGGAGCTCCGACTAACCGTAGGGCCCGGTCTTCAGCCGGGCCGGGCACAACGCTGGTTCATGGCGAGCTTGCCCCGCATGGCGAAATGTCATTAGAGAGACGGGTTGCACGCGCAGGCTGGACCTCGATGCGCGGTCCAGCCCAAAGAGTCCCGGCTAAAGCGCGGGCCTACGGGGCGGAGCGGATGAAGAACTTCCATTTATCGACGTTCGCCGGGACGGCTACGTCGAAGAAACCAACCATCATCTCGTCCGAGGTCTGGTCGCCCCAGGTCACGGATCGCGTAGGGTCGGGATTGTGGTGGTTGTGCGCCGAATTGTCGAAGGTGGCCACGGCCTGGAGCATCGTCCCGGCTTTTAGCGCCAGCGGCTCGGCCAGCCGATAGCTCATCTGCCAGTGAAAATGATAGTTCACGCGAAGAAGAGGCTCGACGCTCCCGTCCTTGCGCACAAAGTTGTATTCGAAGGTTTCGCCACGGAGATGCATGTGCGGGAAAAAGCTCAACAGGGTGCAATCATTAGGCAGCGTGCCATGAACTTCCACGCGGAAATCGTCCACGCCGGGCGGGATCACGAATTTGTCGTTAGTCAGTTGCAGCGTCAGCACGCGCATTGCAGGCGGCGACTTGGCAAATACCAGCCCGGCGCTGGTCTGATCGGCCGCGGGGCTCCCATTCGCGGTGTAATGAATCTGGAAGACGAGGTCAGAACCCGCGGGGATGAATTTGGCCATGTTCGCCGGCCAATCATCGGGCGAGCTGCCCGGCGCGTAAACCAGCAAGACGTCGCTGTCCGTCCAGCGCGCCTCGCGGCGCAGCCTCTCGTCCGCAAGCGTTGCGGCAGTGAATGGGACTCCCACGGGCGCACTGCGCATCCATTTCGAATCGGGCGGCCGGATATAAACAACAGCGTGGTGCACGTGCCCGGGGCTGGAAGGCAGAACCTGCACGGCTTGCACCCATTTGTCCTCGCTGAAGCCGGTGGGAACAATTTCGTAGGTGTATTCGACTTCACCGGAGGCAGGGATTTTCACCGGCACCGGCATTTGTATCACTTGGTCGGGCTTGGCAATGTTCCAGCCCGCGTTCCAGCGGCGCGCCGGTGGAGCATCCTGCGCATCGCCTGCAGGCGCCCCTGCCGCCGGCCACGCTGCCAGTATCGCGATTTCCTGGTGCGTTAAAGATGGATCATTCGAAAATCGCCCGATCTTCGGATCAGCGAACCAGGGCGGCATCGTGCGCCCCTCCGCGGCGGCAGCAATGGCGGCGGCCCTAGGTTGAACCTGATCAAGCGTCTCCAAGGGAAAAGTGATGCCACCGGAGCGATGGCAATTCTGACAGCGGTTCTGCAAGATGGGCAGAACATCGCGATAAAAAACTGGACTAGCCGGGGCCGCTGAGCCGGACTGCTGCGCCGCAGCAACAGCGATCCCCAATGGCCACAGCTCTTTTGGTGCGAGAACCGCGAGGGGCACAGAAAGAGCCAACGCCGTCAACGCGAATCGTGTCTTGATGTTCATTCCCTATCGATTCTACGGCATCCCGCGAAATATCCCGCCGCAGCAGCCTTCGGATGCCCGGGCCGGGCGATCAGTTGCGTCTCAATCCCTCGGCGCGTTTGATACACTCATCCCGCTGAAATTCGGAGGATCAAGGATGAATCGAAAGTGGGGCAAAGCAGCAACGGTGAGTGCGAGCTTTGTGGCGGCAGCCGCGCTGGCGATAGCAAGCGGAAACGCACAATCGGCACCCGCGCAAGCGGCGGCAGCATCAAACAAGCCGAAATTAACGCAGGAACAATTCAAGAATATCCAGGTGCTGAAAGATCTTCCGGCCGATCAGCTGATTCCCGCCATGCAATTCATCGCGACATCGCTAGGAGTGGAATGCGAGTTTTGTCACGTGGAAGGCGCCTTCGATAAAGATGACAAACAGCCGAAAAAGACCGCGCGCGAAATGATGCTGATGATGATGGCCATTAACAAAGACAACTTCAAAGACCATCGCGAGGTCACCTGCTTTACCTGCCACCGCGGTTCGAACGACCCAGTGAGCACGCCGATCATTTCCGATGAGCCGCCGAAAACGGAAGCTGGAAACGCGGCCGTTGCGGCCAAACCGCTTCCGACCGCCGACGAGATTCTCGACAAGTATCTGCAAGCTGCCGGCGGGCGCGCCGCGGTCGAAAAGATTACCAGCCGCGTCGAGAAGGGGTCGCTAACGATTCCCGGCGGCCCGGAAATTCCCATTGATATTTTCGCCAAGGCTCCCGAGATGCGCATAGCGATCGCGCATATGCGCCAGGGCGACAATGTCACCGCATTCGATGGACATGCCGGCTGGCTCGGCAATCCCGGGCGGCCGCCGCGCCCGATGTCCGACGCCGACAACGACATTACGAAGATTGACGCCGACCTGCATCTCGCCGCGGACATGAAGCAGCTGTTCCAGAGTTTCCGCGTGCGGCCTGGAGAGAAAATCGGCGACCGCGAAACGGTTTTGCTCGTGGGCATGAACGAGGGAAAGCCGCCGATGCGCTTCTACTTCGATACGGAAACAGGCCAGCTTTTGCGCACCTTGCGCTACGTGGAAACGCCACTCGGCCGCAATCCCTCGCAGGTGGATTTTGCCGATTATCGCGACGTGGACGGTGTGAAGATTCCCTTCCGCTGGACGCTCGCGCGGCCCGGCAATCGCTTTACAATCGAAGTGAAGGAAGTGCATCAGAATGTGCCGGTGGACGATACGCAGTTTGCGATGCCGGCCGCGCCGCCGGCGAAAGCCAACTAGCCGGCAGCTTCGCGCAAATTTAGTTAGATCCGATAGGAAGGAGAAACATCGTGGCAGAGAAAGTCCCCGAGAAGTATGCCGATTTGTTTCAAAAGAAAGCGTTCGCCAATCTGGCTACGCTAATGCCGGACGGGAGCGCGCAGGTTACTCCTGTATGGGTGGACTACGATGGGCAGTACGTGCGCATCAACACCGCGCGCGGCCGGCAGAAGGACAAAAACATGAAGCGCGATCCGCGTGTGGCTCTGGCCATTGCCGATCCCGAGAATCCTTATCGCTATCTCGAGGTGCGCGGGCGCGTGGCCGAGGCCACCGAAAAAGGCGCGGACGAGCATATCAATTCGCTCTCGCAGAAATATTTGGGGCAGGCGGTCTATCCTTACCGGCAGCCGGGCGAAGTGCGCGTGATGTACAAGATCACGCCGGAGCATTTCAGCACCATGGGGTAAGAGACGGCAAGGCAGAGTGACGGGAATGTTTGTCAGGGCACGGTTTCAACCGTGCCGTAACAGTCGCGGAATAACTACGGCTTTAGCCGCTGAGGTTTTGATTTCGCTCGCACGCGCACTCATCGCCCTTCGACTGCGCTCAGGGTAAACCGGCGCTACTTTAGGACCTCGCGCAGTTTAGCGTAGCCGTTGCGGCTTACCGGAATCTTCACTCCATTCGAAAGCACTGCTACATGGGTGTCTTTTCCATACGGCTCGATTTTCGTCACCCGCTCCAGATTCACAATAAACGAGCGATGCACGCGCAGGAATCGGGCAGGATCTAGAATTTTCTCCAAGCTCGAGATGGTTTGCTGCTTCAGATGCTTCTTTCCTTCAGCGCAGAGAGCCACGTAGTCGTCCTGCGCTTCCGCGTAATCGAGCTTGCCCACCGGGATAATTTGCACCCGCGTTCCATCTTTCACTACCACGCGCTCGGCAAATTGCTCGGGCGCGCGCGCTTCGGCTGCTAACTCGGTCGGCGATGCCGGAATTTTCCCGCCCAGGCGCTCCCGAACGCGCGCCAGCGCCGACTCAAGGCGCTCCGCTCCGAACGGCTTCAAAAGGTAGTCCACGGCGTGCGCATCGAACGCGCGGATTGCATATTGATCGTAGGCCGTTGTGAAAATGATGGCCATGTCGGTGCCCGTAAGCTCCAGCACTTCGAAGCCGTCAAGCTTCGGCATCTGCACATCCAGAAACATGAGGTCCGGCTTCAATTCCGCGACCGCCTTCACGGCTTCGAATCCATTGGCGCACTCGGCGGCGATTTCAACTTGCTTGTGAGCGCGCAAAAGCTCGCGCAACATCTGCCGCGCCAGTTCCTCATCGTCCACGATGACAGCGCGGATTTTGTTCTGCGTTTCGGCGCTCATCCCTGGCTCGCCTTCCTCTCGGCGGGTAAAGTCATGCTGACTCGAAAACTTTCCGAATCGCCCGTTGCGTCCATGCGCGCACGATTCCCGAAAGCAGTCGCCAGCCGCCGGCGAACATTTTCGAGGCCCAGCCCATTGCGGCGCTTTTTCGGCGCTTCGGCGTCCCACTGATTTTCGACCACGATGGCCAGGCGATCCTGTTCGGGCCGGATCGTGACGCGCACCCAACCGCCCTCCACCAGGTTCGAAATCCCGTGGACAATCGCATTCTCGACCAATGGCTGCAGCAGCAACGGCGGCACAAGGCAATCCAGCGATGTTTTGTCGATTTCTTCGCGCATATCCAGCCGCGCGCCAAAACGCACTTTTTCCACGTTCAAAAAGGATCGCACCAAAGCCAGCTCCTCTTCGAGCGGGATCACTTCCTTTTCTCCAAGGCCCAGCGTGCGCCGCAAAAAATCACCAAGCAAAATACACATTTCGCGCGCCTTCGCGGGATCGGAACCAGTCAGCGCGCTGATCGAGTGCAGGCTGTTGAAAATGAAATGCGGGTTGACCTGAGCCTTCAGCGCCCGCAGCTCGGCATCGCGCGCAAATAATTGCGCTTCCAGCGCGCGTTGCTCGGCTTTCTGCGAGGCTTCAATGGCCAGCAGGACGTAGAAGAGCCCGACCGCGAGCAAATAGAAAAGGACTCCCAATCCAAAAACGAGCGGAGAGATTTTCGCGACCTTGGGCTCGAGACCCGCATAGTTGCTCGTGCGCGCCAGGCCTGCGCCGAGCGCACGCGCCGCAAGATCCCAAATCCCGCCGGCAATTAAGGCACCGATGCCATGCGCCGAGACCAGCGATGCCACACCTGTCGTAGTGAGCGGATTACCCCGCGCTGAATACCACGCCGAAAGGCAAACAAACGCGTAGAACAGGCACAGCGGCGCAGCCAGCGCGACAGCTTCGCCCCAGCGAAAGCCGGCCGTCGCCACGAAGAGATAGGCAACCAAGCCCGTGAGCGGAAGCCACGCGAGGAGATACAGCGTCAATCGCCGCAAATTGCCGAGGATCGGATGCAATGGATGCGCTCCGCCGCGCTAGTTCTTGATGCCCACGCCGCCGAATATGGCGACTCCTTTGAGGATAAGCGTCTTCGGATTCGTTACCGCCGGATTCCGCGAGGGCGGTTGCGTTTCATCGCCGTAACCGCCGAAGATTCCCGTGCCCGAGACCACCAGATTCCACGTTTCCGGAATTCGAATTTCTCCTCCGCCGAACATCGCATTCACTTCAACCACGGCCTCCTGGCCCTCGATGTCCGCCTGCCTCAGATCAAGTTCAAACCCGCCGAAAATCGCCAATATTCTTCCGCCGCGAAAATTCTTGGCATTGACGCGATACTGCCCGCCGCCAAACACGTTTACGCTGTCAAGCTGCGCATCTGAAGCGACTCCTGCCGATCCGAGCGTTCCCGCTCCGCGCTCCAGCAGGGCCGACCACAACACGAAGATCCCAACGGCGATCAGCGCAAACGGCCAGATCCGGTGAAATCGAAATTGAGAATACCCGAACTCGCTAAAGGTGAGAACGAGACCGAACAACATCAGCAGCACGCCCCAGACGCGATCTTTGGCCGTGCGCGGCCCGAAAAGATGCGCGGCGCCGACCAGAACAAAGATCAAGGGCCAGATGTGGTAAAAAGTGTCCTCCGGAACGATGCCCTGGTGCTGCAGCAGGAACAGCACTCCAAGCGCCACCAGGACAATGCCCATGAGGACGCTTCCGCTGCGCCCTTTGCCTGCCATACCTGCGCGAAAGATCGTTTCGCCTTCTGGATACTTCCGCTCGTCTTTAGGCTGATTCTCTTCAATCATGGTTGACTCCGATTCTGCAATCCGCCTTCACGATTATTCTCAAGGTCTGCGGCTCACTACTTCGGCCATGAAAATCGTCACAACCGCCAGAGGCAAAAGCAACATTCCAGCATGGAAAAATGAGCCCGCAAAATTTGCCGCCAAAACTCGCCAGATCGACCCCGCGAATACGCGAAAAACCCACGCGATGCCCTCCAGTCGCAGGTGAGCATACCCCAAACCGCCAATGGCGAGGAGCGATGCCACTACCGCCGGTACGCTGATTGCTCTCATATTGCTCATGCTCATCTCCCCCATCTTGAATTCCCCGCTAACTGTGGTTCTGGCGTTCACGGGACGAGATTAGGCGCAGGGCTCAGCCGCGTCGCGCGCTTTTCGGCGAACGGCGGCTGGTTACCGGCGAATGGCGGATTCCCAGGCGGGATTCAGGCGGGTCGGTTCGAGGAGCCGCAAAGTGTGAATCAATCCACGGCTGGCGGAATGCCGCGATGGGAACGCTTGATCAGCGCGAATAATAAGGAAACGCAAACAGCCACGGCGCTGCCGACCAAAACCCAGACCGTGCGCATGATCGCGATGGGAGTTCCCACGCTCCGCGATCCTGCCAGCAGGCTGGGCATCATCACGATAGCTACAGTAACAGGCGCAATGCGCCACACCGGCACGGTCAGCGCGAAATTGCTGGAAACAAGCACCGCGACGGCCATCGCCAACAGGATCGACCAACTCTCCGGTCCCAGTGTGTACAGTGCCAGCAGCCCGATCGCGCAGCCGGTCAACGTATTCAGCACGCGGCCGCGAAACGCCGTCAGTGAAGCGTTCAGCTCCGTGTCCGACACGATTACAACTGAAATCATGCCCCACAGCGGATCGTGATGAACAAAGACGCTGGCGATCAACCAGATGATCGCCGCACCCAGCAGAATACGCATACTCAATTGAAATCCGGAAATGCGAATCAGTTTTGCGGGTAGCGTGGTCATCGTAGAAGCGATGCTCATAGGGGGGAACCTCGAGAATGCAGACTCGAATTAAATCACATCACAGGGCTCGTTTGCCCGCTCTAACGGCGCATCTCGCCACTGCGGTCTGCTAAACGATAATTGGATGATCCGAACGGACGTGCGTCGCCATGAACGCGCCGGCAGGCGCGGCCTGCGGCATGTGGAATACTTCAGCCTGCGGACTTCAATCGCTCGAGCTGCGCGTTCAGGTCTTCCAGAGCGCGAAGCAGCAAAGCGCGATAGCGCGGATCCTGGTTGTTCTCGAGGTCGCTCGTTACCCGGACGCGGGACAGTTCCAAGACCTTCCTCTGCCGAACCGCATCGATCTGTTCGGGAGAAAGGTTTCTTCCCTTTTTGTTGGTGTTGGAATCGGTTGCGTTTTGAATCTGGTCGTCAACGGACTTGCTTTCCCATCCCCTGGCCATGCTTTGATTATACCGCGAGAGCGCGGCCTACCGAATTTTTATCCACAGGATTGCCGAAACGCGAACACTTCGCGAGCCTAGTGAGACTTCGCGTCGCTGTGGGCTTCGGAATTTTCGGCGAAGCACCAATGCACGAATTGCGGCGTAAAACGGCTGGAGACCGCAGCAGGCACATCCTTCTCCTCCAGCTTCCGGAATTCCGCCTCGATTTCCCCGTCGGCATGCAACGTGACCAGCAGATAGCCATAAACATTCGTCATCGCTGCTCCCGCGCCGGCGCGATCTTCCGGAAGCGCGTAACGCACTGCGCCCGCCGTCCCCACGATCCAGCCCGGCAGCACTCCGCCATGCGCACGCCAGGCCTCCGTGTTGAAAATATTTTCCATGTAATAGTGCGAATGGCTGGCGAACACATAAACGTGCTTGTGGGCCTCATTTTGCGCGTGCAGCAATTGCTGATAAACGCGCCGGCCGCTTTCCGTGCTGGCCACCGATTCATTCATGCTGTGTCCTGCGGAAAAGCTGTCGGGCAGCGCTTCATGCATGCCCACGAATATCGTTTTGATTTCGGCATTGGCCTCATCGCGGGAAAGAACGCCGTCGAACCACCGGAGTTGAGCTCTATCGAACTGATCCAACGTGGCATTGTCGAGATTGATGAAATCTGCTCCGGCCATCACCCAATGGTAGTAGGTGCGCAAACGATGGTCGTGCGGATCGTCGCGCAGCCTTTGCTCGCGCAGCACGGGCGTGTCGAGCCAGTCGGCAAATTGCGGGATGAACTCCTCGCGCGTTTTCGGCGCAATGGTCTCGTGGTTTCCAATTCCGAGAAATACGGGCACCGGACCGAACAGCGCGATTTGGTTCTCGAGGAAATCGTTCCAGGCGATGCTCTCGTATTCGCTAATGCTCATCGGCTTGGCGAGATGTTCCGGTTCGTGCTGCATGTCTTCATCGAACGTGTAAATCGCGCGAAAATCGCCAAGATGCCAGTAAAAAGCCAACTGCTCCGCGCGAACTTTTGCGGCGATTCCAGGCATGACCACGTCGCCGCAATTGCGGGAATCCCCCGAAGCAGCAAAGCGAAGCACGACAGCGGAGCTAGTCTTTGAGCCGCCCTCGGATTTCGCGCGATCCTGCGCGCCGGCAAAGGTTGCAACGAAAACCAGAATGACCGCCGCGCGCGCCGTTCTCCACGGTTTTTTCATCGTCTGCCCCAACGAGCGCCGCCATTCTCTCGCTTGCGCCAACAGAGGGCAACGGCGATTTCAGTTCGCAGTTTGTCGGACCGCGGCGGCAACGGCCGAGCACGCGTCAGCTTTCGGCGGAAACATCTTGCGCGAAGCAGAGGATGTAGCCGTTGCAATCCTTTACTTCGAATTCTTTCATCTCGTAGGGCATCACTTGCGGCTCGCGCGCGATTTCCGCACCTTTGGATCTGAATTCCTGAAGCAGCGCAGCGACATCGCGGCAACGGACGTAAGCGTCCCAGGTGAAATCGGGATTGGCGACGTGGTTGGGGCGCGCGAGTCCTTTGCGGCCATCGCTGCTGAAGAAAAATTCAACGCCATCGCGGTGGAGCATGACGAAGCAGGGCGGCTCGCCCCAAATACGCTGGAAAGAGAAGCCGAGGATGTCCCGATAATATTCGGCGCATTTCACGATGTCGTCCACGATCAAGCAGACGCAAACGGTGCTCAAGTTTCGCTCGCGATTTGTTTCGTTCGGCACGGTGTGGTCCCCTGTGCTCTCGTTCGCCGCGCCGCTATTCAGAGCGCAGGGCCTGGGAGGGCGCGATCTGCGCGACGCGCCGGGATGTAAACGGCGAGCATTGTAACCCCGAAAAACGCGAGAACGACGATCAGGAGGCCACGACGCCAAGGCCGCCGGCCTGAAGGCTATGGCGTTCATGAAGTGCTCGATCGCCTTCTCCCTCGCGCGAAATTTGCTTTCGATTTTGCTTTCGTTGCGGTTTAATTCAGGTCTCGCAGAAACTGGCACGCTGGCGCTACCGAAGAGGCCCCCTATGCAGATTGCACCTTTTGAATTGGAACGCTGGCAGTCGGTCTGGGAAAACCGCGTCGAGCTGAATATTTCCGAGAGCGGCGTCGAGCCGATGGCCATCCGCGATTTGCTCGACGATCCCGCGGCCACCGAGAGGTTCCTCGGCCTGCGCCTCGGCTATCCGCAGACCAATGGCAGCGAAGAATTGCGCGCGCGCATCGCGGCTCTTTATCCCGGAGCGCGCATGGAGAATGCCATTCTCACCGCCGGCTGCGCGGAAGCAAATTTCCTGGTGAGCTGGCTGCTGCTCGAACCCGGCGACGAGATCGTCTACATGCTGCCGAATTACGTCCAGATTCAAGGCCTGGCGGGAGCGTTTGGCGCCAGCATCAAGCCGCTGTGGCTGCGCGAAAATTTGCGCTGGGCGCCCGATCTCGATGAACTTCCGCGGCTGGTGACCAATAAGACGAAATTGATCGCGGTCTGCAACCCGAACAATCCCACCGGAGCAACGCTGAGTCCCGAAGCCATACGCGCCATTGCCGCGGCCGCTGCAAAAGTGGGCGCGTACGTTCTCGCCGATGAGGTCTATCGCGGCGCGGAACTTGAAGGCGATACCACGCCGAGCCTTTGGGGCAGCTACGATCGGCTGTTCTGCACCGGCGGGCTTTCGAAAGCGTATGGGCTGCCCGGATTGCGCACCGGCTGGATCATCGGGCCGCCACCGCTGATCGAAAAACTCTGGACCTACCACGATTACGCGAGCATGGCGCCGACCATGCCCGGCGAGCGCCTTGCGTTTCTGGCGCTCGAGCCCGCGCGCAACGCGAAGATCATCGCCCGCACGCGCGAAATTGTCCGGCGGCAATATCCGATGATGCGCGATTGGGCGGCGAAGCACTCCGGCTTGCTGACGCACATTCCGCCGCGCGCCGGCGCCATCGCCTGGTTCGGCTACCACACGGGATGGAGTTCGGCCGAGATGGGCGAGGAGCTGCGCACGCAAAAGGGCGTGCTGATCGTCCCCGGAGATCAACTCGGAATGGATTCTTACTTTCGCATCGGCTTCGGCGGCGACGCTAACGTTTTGCAGAAGGCCCTGAGCAGAATCGACGAATGGATGGCCGCCAAGGCGCCGCGACCGATGGCGTACCAAGCCCCTTCGGCATGAGGAAATTGCCAACGCGAAAGCTGCGCATGGCGGCCGGCGGCATACTCGCCGCGCTTCGACACCGCCGGCTTTCTCCCAGTTCTAATCGCGACATTGATTGCGGGCAGCAGCACCATCTGCACCGCAAATCTGCGCGCCCAGGATCGCGACAAAGATCACGATGATCAGCAAATTCCGACCAGCAAACGGCTGTCCGCGACCATTCCGGGATTGCCGCAACGATTGAACAGCTTTCCATCAAATGTAGTTCTCAGCCCGGATGGAAAATTCGCGGTCACTCTGAACGCCGGCTATGGCAGCATCGAATCCGGCTTCCAACAATCGCTCGCCGTTCTCGATCTCGAATCGAAAAAGCTGACCGACTTCCCCGATGCGCGGCTCGATCTCGACGCGCACCAAACTTATTTTCTCGGCCTGGCCTTCAGCTCCGACGGCCACCATCTCTACGCCTCGGTCGGCTCGCTGACCGATCCGGCGATGACCGAAAAAGCCAGCCTCGGCAACGGCATCATTGTTTATTCGTTCGATTCCGGACGCATCGCGCCGGAGAAATTCATTAAGCTCCCGCCCGAAACGCTCAGCGTGCAGAAAATCATCGCGCCGCTGAATCGCAAGCTGAGGCCCGACCAGGTAATTCCGTATCCCGCGGGAATCGCGGTGATAAAAACAGCAAGCGGCGATCGGCTGCTGGTGGCCGCGAATCTTTCGGATGAAGCGATTCTGCTCGATGCGACGACCGGCGCGATCCTGCACCGCTTCGATCTGAGCACGCAGCCGGTTGTGCCCGGCTCATATCCGTACACGGTGGCGGTCACGCGCAACGCCAAGCGCGCTTACGTCAGCCTGTGGAATGCATCGCGCGTGGCGGAGCTCGATCTGGAGCACGATGCGGTACTGCGCATGATCCCGCTGCACCGGCCGGTCTCGCATACGGCGTCGGGCTCGCATCCCACGGCGCTGCTTCTCAACGCCGATGATTCGCGCCTGTACGTCGCACTGGCCAATTCGGACGATGTCGCCGTAATCGACACGCAAAGCGGCGGCGTGAAAGCCTATCTTTCGGCAAAATTGCCGGGACAGAAATTATTGGGCGTCGAGCCGGTGGCGCTGGCGCTGAATCGCGACGGCAGCCGGCTGTACGTCGCGGACGCGGGCGCGAACGCCATCGCGGTGCTCGACGCCTCGGAAGCGCGCAGCGCGACCGTACACGCGGTGAAAATTCCGGCCAAACTTGCGCCGCGCGAGCCGCTCGGTTTTTTCCCCACCGAATGGTATCCGCAAGCGCTGGCGATGCACGGCGATGAACTCCTGATCGTGTGCGGCAAAGGCCGCGGCGCGGGGCCGACGAACAGCATCGTCCACCCCGATGAGCAAGGCGGCAACGGGAAGTACGCCTACGTTTTTGAACTACTGCGCGGCTCGCTGGCCACGGTGAATCTGAAAGATGTGGAGAGTAATTTGGCGGCAGCGACGCGCGCGGTCGTGGCCACAAATTTCGGCACCAGCGCCGACCAACGTCTGCCGTTCCCGGATGGCAAGAGCCCGATTCACCACGTCATCTACATCATCAAAGAAAATCGCACGTACGATCAGGTGCTCGGCGATCTGAAGCCGGGAAACGGCGATCCCTCGCTGGCGATGTTCGGCGAGGACATCACGCCCAACGAGCACGCGCTGGCCCGCGAATTCGGCATCCTCGACAATTTCTACGATAGCGGCGAAGTCTCCGGCGATGGGCACAACTGGTCCACCGCGGCCATCGGCAGCGATTATCTCGAAAAGACCGTCCAGGGCGACTATCGCAATCGCGAAGAGCGCAGCTACGATTACGAAGGCGAGAACGCCAATCTGATTCCCCTCGAGAACGACATGCCCGACGTGAACGAAACGGAAACCGGCTACATCTGGACCGACGTGGCGCAACATCACCTCACGTATCGCCACTACGGCGAATTCGTGAACACCAAGTGGTGCACCGATCCCAATCAAGGAGCATCGCCGAGAGCGGGCATAGCGCCATCAGCGGCTGCCGCTGCGCATCCGTGCGCGAAAATCGCGATCACGAAAGGCGAGCCCCTTCCGCCAAATTTCGGAGAGCCGCACGGCTCGCCCAGCCCCTGGCCTTGGGCCATTCCGTTGATTGCGCGCAACATCGCCACGAAACCAGAATTGCGCAATCACTTCGATCCGAAATTCCCGGATTTCGAGACGGATTTTCCCGACCAGCTCCGCGTGGATGAATTTCTAAATGAATTCGACGCCTTCGTGCGCGCGCGCAAAGAAGGGAAAGGCACGACCCTGCCGAATTACGTGATGCTGCGCATTCCCAACGATCACACCTCCGGCACGCGGCCGAATCGCGCCACGCCGGCTGCGGCCGTTGCCGATAACGATCTGGCTGTCGGCCGAATCGTCGAAGCGGTCTCGAATAGCCCGTACTGGCAGGACACCGCGATTCTGATTCTGGAAGATGATGCGCAGGACGGGCCCGATCACGTGGATGCGCATCGCAGCATCGCGTTTCTGGTCAGCGCGTATTCTCCGGCGTCGGCGGCCAAGCCCCTGGTCGAAAGCGGCTTCTACACCACTGTCAGCATGGTGCGCACGCTAGAGGCGCTGCTGGGACTGCCGCCGATGAATCACAACGATGCCGAAGCTCCGGTGATTGCCTCGCTTTTCTCGGGCGACGGCCATCATGCCGTCTTTCATGCCAATTTCCGTAATCGGGACAATGGATTCATCTACCAAATGAATACGGCGAAGTCTCCCGGCGCGAAGCAATCGGAGATGATGGATTTCAGCCACGCGGATCAAAATGACGCGGCCAAGCTGAATGAAATTCTCTGGCGCGATCGCATGGGCGACCGACCGATGCCGCCGCCGCAGCACAACGTCTTCCCTGCCGGCGCAGATGATGGTGAAGGACGTGGCGAAAAGGGACGCTAGCAGGGCCGTAGGGGCGGGGCTTGTTTACCCTGAGCTTCGAAGGGCTGCGCCCGCCAACGTAAATACCGCCGCCGCGTTTACAAGAACTCCGGACGAACTTGAAGATGTTTCATCGCCGAGGTGAAAAACGATGCGTACGAATTTGGGCCGCGGATTTGCCGCCATCGCTGCTGTAATTCTGATTTCCTGCGCCACAGGGTTCGCGCAGAATTCGACATCTCAAACCGCGCCGAAGCGTATCGCCATCCGCGCCGGCAAATTGATCGACGCCAAATCCGACAACGCCGTCGCCAACGCGCTGATCGTCGTCGAAGGCAACAAAATCGCGAGCGTGGCGCTCGGAGGCACTCCGCCGCCGGGCGTCGAGGTAATCGATCTTTCCAATGCCACGGTGCTGCCCGGCCTGATCGATGCGCACACGCACATTCTGCTGCAAGGCGACGTCACCGAAGAGGATTACGACGTCCAACTGCTGAAGCAATCGATTCCCTATCGCGCCATCTTGGCCGCGCGCAATGCCAAGATCGCGCTCGATCACGGCTTCACCGCGCTGCGCGATCTGGAAACCGAAGGCGCGATGTACGCCGACGTGGACGTGAAGACGGCCATCAATCGCGGCGAAGTGCCGGGGCCGCATCTTTTTGTCTCCACGCGCGCGATGGCGCCGACCGGGATGTATCCGCTGCTGGGCTTTTCATGGGAGCTGGATTTGCCGCATGGCGTGCAACCGGTGGATGGCGTCGATGGCGCGCGCCTGGCGGTGCGCGAGCAGCTTTCGCACGGCGCCGACTGGATCAAATATTATTCCGACCACGGCTACTATTACGGACCCGACGGCGTTCTGCACGGCATCGTGAATTTCACCGACGATGAGGCGCGCGCCATCGTCGATGAGACGCACCGGCTACGCCATCGCGTCGCGGCGCATGCGATCAGCTCCGATGGAATCGCGGCAGCGTTGCGCGCCGGAGTGGATTCGGTGGAGCACGGCGATGGCTTGACCGACGCCGAAATCGAAGAAATCGCGCGCAAAGGGACGTATTGGGTGCCGACGGTAATGGTGGGCGCGGCGGTTGCCCCGGGACGCGGCGGCAATTGGCAGAAGATGGTGGATACGGAGCGCGACGCCTTCGGCCGCGCGCTGAAGAAGAACGTGAAAATCGTATTCGGGACAGACGCCGGCGGATTTGCTTGGACCGAACTGAACGAAACGCAGGAATTTCACTACTACGTCGAATACGGCATGACGCCAATGCAAGCTATTCGCACGGCCACCACCAGCGCCGCGGAGCTGCTGGGCTGGAGCGACAAAATCGGCAGCATCGAGCCGGGAAAATACGCCGACATAATCGCAGTAAATGGCGACCCGCTGAAGGACATCACAGTCCTGGATCACGTCGGCTTCGTGATGAAGGAAGGCGTGGTTTACAAGAACGAAATGAAGTAATCGCGTAACGCCGGCAGCCTGCCGGCGCTTTTCCGCCCAAGTGGCGCCGCCATAAATCGGAGAGACATCTCTCGGCAACGGAGCCCGCAGTGTTCTTAGCTTTTCGTAGGGGCGGCGCTTGCTCCGCCCGCCGGTGTAAGAACTACCCCGCAGACGAATATCGGCAATATGCAAGCGTGGATTGAGCGGCGCCACCCGCACGGAAAATCGCCGGCAAGCTGCCGGCGTTACGAGCGCGCCAACGCCGATTTGCCGGGAAATTTGGCTTTGGAGCCCAACTCCTCTTCAATTCGCAAGAGCTGATTGTATTTCGAAATGCGGTCGGTGCGCGAAGCCGAACCCGTCTTGATTTGCCCAGTCCCCAAGCCGACCGCGAGATCCGCGATGAACGTATCCTCCGTCTCGCCCGATCGGTGCGAAACGATGGATGCATACCCCGCTTTCCGCGCCATCTCAATCGCCGCAATCGTCTCGGTTACGGTCCCGATCTGATTCAGCTTGATCAAAATTGCGTTGCCGATTTTTTCTTTGATCCCGCGCGCAAAAATTTCCGGATTGGTCACGAAAATGTCATCGCCCACCAGCTGCAGCTTCTTTCCCAGGTCGCGCGTCAGAGCCTGCCAGCCCGGCCAGTCTTCCTCCGACAATCCATCCTCCAGCGAGACGATGGGGTATTGCTTCACCCAGTTTTCCCAATACGCAATCATTTCCTCGGAAGTGCGCTCGGACTTATCCGATTTCTTGAACACATATTTCTTCTTGTCTTTGTCGTAGAACTCGCTGGCCGCCGGATCCAGCGCAATAGCAATCTGCGCGCCGGGCTTGTAGCCCGCGGCGGTGATGGCCTCCAGCACGCGCTCGATGGCCTCGTCATTGGACTTCAAATTCGGCGCGAAGCCGCCCTCATCGCCCACCGCCGTCGAGTAGCCATTCTTCTTGAGCACGCTCTTGAGCGCGTGAAACACCTCCACGCCCCAGCGCAGCGCCTCGCGGAAACTGGGCGCGCCAATGGGCATCACCATGAATTCCTGCGCGTCCACGGAATTATCCGCGTGCGCCCCGCCGTTCAAAATATTCATCATCGGCACCGGCAGCTTTCTCGCCGAAGAGTCTTTTGAAAATCGCGCCAGGTATTTGTACAGCGGCTCTTCGGCATCCGCCGCCGCCGCGCGCGCCGCCGCCATCGACACCGCCAGAATCGCGTTTGCACCGAGCTTGCCCTTGTTCGGCGTTCCATCGAGCTCGATCATTGTCCGGTCGAGCTTCTTCTGATCGCGTGCGTCCGAGCCAACCAGCGCCTTGGCGATTGCTCCATTGATGTTGGCGACCGCCTTCAAGACTCCCTTGCCCCCAAATCGCGCTTTATCGCCGTCGCGCAATTCCAGAGCTTCGTGCTCGCCCGTCGAAGCACCCGAAGGCACGGCTGCTCGGCCGCGCGCCCCGCTTTTGAGCAACACGTCGGCCTCCACAGTAGGATTCCCGCGCGAATCCAGAATCTCGCGTCCATGCACGGCTTTAATTTTGGTGGACATTCGTCGCTCCTGAAATACAGCGTTGTAATGTGAAGGGGAAATCGGGATGAAGTCTTCGCCTACTCGGGCTCTTCCAACATAGATTCCTGCCGCACCACAATCGCCACCCCATCATCCGTCAATTGATATCTCTTGCGATCCGCCTCCGCGTCATAACCAATCACCGTACCCTCCGGCAAACTCACGTGCCGGTCAATAATGGCTCGCCGGATGCGCGAATGCCGCCCCACATTCACGTGATTAAAAACGATGGAATCCTCGATGTCGCAATAACTGTTCACGCGCACGTCGTAACCCAGCACCGATCCCTTCACGCGCCCGCCGGAAACAATCGAGCCCCCGGCCACAATCGAATCCAGCGCTATGCCCATGCGATCCGGATCGGCAAAAACAAATTTCGCCGGAGGATATTGTTGCTGCCAGGTATGCAGCGGCCAACTCTTGTCGTAAAGGTTGAACACCGGCGACACCGCCACCAAATCCATGTTCGCTTCGTAATAGGCGTCAATCGTGCCCACATCGCGCCAATAGGAAGTCTCCTTCTTATTTTCGTCGCGAAAGTTATAAGCGAACACGCGATGCTTCCCGAGAATCTTGGGGATAATGTCCTTCCCGAAATCATGCGCGGACTGCGGATCCTCGGCATCCGCAATCAATATCGGCACCAGAAGCTGCGTATTGAATATGTACACGCCCATCGAGGCGTTCACTTTGCCGGGATGAATGCGTGAAGGCTTGGGATTCGCGGGCTTCTCTTCGAATCCAATGATGCGCCAATTCTGGTCGGTCTCCAGCACCCCAAATCGCCGCGCCGCTTCGGCGATATCCACTTCCAGCGTAGCAACCGTAACTTCCGCCCCAGAATCGCGATGCTGGTCCAGCATCTTGCGGTAATTCATTTTGTAAATGTGATCGCCGGAAAGAATGAATACGTAGTTGGAAGTCTCGCTGCCGATCGAATAAATATTCTGATACACCGCGTCGGCCGTGCCCTGATACCAATGCGTCGAAACGCGCATCTGCGGCGGCAGCACTTCGATGAAATCGCCGTGCCCCATCAGCACCGACCAGCCGCGCCGCACATGCCGGTTCAAGCTCAGCGCTTTGTATTGCGTGAGCACAAAAACACGCCGTAGATCGCTGTTCAGACAATTCGACAGCGTTATATCAATGATGCGATAGACCGCGCCGAACGGCACCGCCGGCTTCGCGCGATCGCGCGTCAAGGGCCACAATCTCTCGCCCTGCCCTCCGGCCAGCAAAACTCCCAAAGCGTCACGCATTGATGACATATGCCATCCAACCAACAAATTGCGTAATTCAGGACATTTATTCTAGTTCTCTTCCCTGCAGAATACCCCATTCTTTCTAGTTTTCAGGCCAAAACACTTGGCACCTCTCGTGCTTCAATCTCTGCGAATCATTCCGTCTCATTTTGGGCCTTAAATTTTAAAGCCGAATTTAGGAGTTGCTGAGGAGCCTATCGCTTGAGTAGCATAACCGCCGACCACTTGGGCGCCGGATTCCCGAACAACTTTGCCAGTAGCCCGACGGGCCTGCGGTGGTCAGGGACGTTCTGTGTCTGCTAACGAACGAGAAGCACATCTGTCCCCCAAGCCGGGAAAGCCGCCCGATGGCCCCATTCCCGAGCGGCGTCGCGCTCCGCGCGCCCGACCCACCGGCCTGACCTACGTCAAATTCGAGCCCGACAACGGCGGCACACTCGTTGATGTCTGCGAATCGGGCCTGCGCTTTCAGGTGGTAGCCCCGGTCGAAGACCGCGGCGGCATCCAAGTCTGGTTCGTACTCGATCCGGGCAGCCATATCGAAGTCTCCGGCGAGGTCGCCTGGACCGATGAAACCAAGCGTACCGGCGGCTTGAGACTTACGCACGCCTCTAAGCAGGCCCGCGAGCAACTTCGCACCTGGCTCTCAAATCAGCACGCGGCAGAGGCGATCGAAAATCCAATTTCGCCTACTCAGCCCGCGATCGAACGCAAGCCTGAGGCCGATGAACCTCCCATAGTGCACGATTTAGAAGGCCAGCTACGCAATCTGCCCATCACCAATCCCGCACCGCTCGAGAATGTTCTCTCGCAGATCATGACCATTCTCGAAAGCCGCCATCCCGAAGATATTTTCGCCAAGGCTCCGGCAACGCCGGAAGATTCTGCTGTGGAACTTCGCGAGGCAGAAATCGCCGAAACCCTGGAGCGCACGCGCCAAGCCGCCGAAGGAAAAATTGAGGTGCCCGGCGGCATTCCTCAAGCTCCCGTGCACCCACGTCCCGCACCAAGCGTGCCCGCTCCGCCTGCACATATTCCCGCCACAATCGGCCAGGCCGCAAGAGGTCCAGCCGGCGCGCTGGTCGCCAAGCAATCCGCGCAGAGTTCGGATTGGCGATTGTCAGAATTCATTCGCTCGGTGGAGCGCGTCCGCGGCTTGCTTTCCGTGCTGCACAGCGCCATCGTCTCCGAAAATTCCGATTGGCCGCTAACAGAAGCACCGGAATATTACCCGCCGGCGCCAATCGCGCAAGCCGCACCGGCAGTCGCTCCTCCTGCTGCGGTTAAGCCGCTCGCTGCCGCGCCAGTCATGCCATCCGCCCCCACAGCCGAGGTCAAGCCGCCTGCTGCCGCGCCCAGTGCACCAATAACGATTCCCAAGCCATTCGTACCGCAGCCCGTACCCATCGCCGCGCGGATACCTGCTCCGCCGAGGCCCGCGCCAGTGCTCGCGTCCAAACCAGCCGCGCCCAATCCAGCGCCTGACGGCAAAGCAGAGATTGATGTTCGGCCATGGTCCGCCAGCGCGCCCTGGCGTGCCGTAGAGAATCCCGCAGCCCGTGAAAGTTGGCTGGCGCGGACGAGCAACAGCCTGCGCCAGGCTCTGCATTCCGCGAAGCAACAGCATGCGGATCGAATTTTCCGCCTTCTCGCTGAATGGCTCGATTCTCTTCGCGATGACGTAGCCGTGATCCGCCGCGACCTGCTGCCCAAGTATTTCCGCGCCGCCGCCGCGCGATTCCACTCTTTGCGCGTGCCCAGGGTCACCATCCCGCGCTTCGACATCTCTCGCTACCTCTCGCCGGTCACCTCGCGTGCCCGGCGCTGGGTCGCCGCCGCGCGTTCTTACCGCCCGCCGCAATTCCTGCGACCAGCGGCGATGGCGCACTCCGCGAAACAAGGCCTCGCAGCCACAGCGGGAAGCGCCAAGCGAGTTTCCTCAGCCGCGTTGCAGGCGGTAATCCCGGTTCAGCCCACGCCCAGCGACCTTCGCATCATGCTGGCGATCACCGGCGTGTTGCTCGTCTCCCTGGCAGGCTTCAGCTACCGCGACAAAATCGCCAGCTTCGTAAGTTCCGCGGACGACGCCTATCAATTGCATTCCCTAAACGTTCCGTTGTCCTCCGCCAACGACAGCGCAGCGCCGCCAGCGAATCGTCCCGCGGCGCACTCACGCGCGAAACACTCATCCGCGCCCCGCGTCACTGCCGTCAACTCGCGCACAACACCACGCGCCTCCGCCCCTACGCAGACTTTGCCGGCTTCCAGCACTCCCGAGCTGCGCAATGCGCTGAGCTATCTCCGAGACAATGGCCACCGCGATCCCGCCACCGCTGCGAAATGGCTCTGGGCCGCCTCGCGCAAAGGCGATACCTCCGCGAGTCTCCTCCTCGCCGATCTCTACCTTCGGGGTGATGGCGTCCCGCAGAGCTGCGCGCAAGCCCGCGTTTTGCTCCTCGCCGCCTCACAAAAAGGAAACGAAGAAGCCGCGCGCCAGCTCCATGAAGTGGACGCCGGCGGCTGCAGCGTCTCCGGCCAGTGACGCTCCCCGGCGCATCGCGCAAACATGTTTTTCTGAGCTATCAGTACTGAAAGGGTAAACCAAAAGCCGAATTCCCCTCGCGCCGGCCCTATCTCCTCATTTATCACTTGACTTACGGTTCTGGCAGGGATAGAACCAGCACGCATTGCCGGTTTTGGGGAAAACCGGTTAGAATTAAACGTTTACCAGAACATTTAAGATACTCGATCCGGGATGGGGGTGAATACGCGTGGCTGAAGTTGTCATTCAGGAGGGCGAATCTTTAGAGAACGCTCTCCGGCGCTTCAAGAGGAAAGTGCAGTCGGAAGACATCATCAAGGAAATCAAGAAGCACAGTTACTTCATGAAGCCCGGTGAGCGGCGTCGTGCCAAGGCCGCCCTTTCGCGTAAGCGCCTCCGTAAGAAGCAGCGGCGTGAGCAGGATTAGGTGATCCAGTAATTGGGTTTCCTCAGGCAACACGGTGCCAGCCGAGCAACGGGAACTGTTTCCTTCCCCACGTTCCAGTTTCGGATGACATAGCCTGTCGCGCCGCCTGACCTGTCCTAGCCAGGCCACGGAGCGGCCCATGGAATATCATGACAAGGTCCTGAAGTGCGCGGACTGTGGGGCGGAGTTCGTCTTCACCGCCGGCGAGCAAATGTTTTTCGCCGACAAGGGCTTCAAGAACGAGCCCAAGCGGTGCAAGGCCTGCAAAGCCACCCGCGCGCAAGGCGGAACTGCGTCTTCGAACGGCGGCGTCCAGCGCGTCGAGACCAAGACCGTCTGCTCGCAGTGCGGGAAGGAAACTACGGTTCCGTTTAAGCCCACACAGGGGCGTCCAGTGTACTGCCGCGAATGTTTCCAGCAGCGGCGCACGATGGGCGCCGGTGGCAGCGCAACCGGCGCGTCCGCGTAGCAGCGGAAGCGTCGCAAACGCAATAACCGGGGCGACGGGTCACTACTTCCTCGCGTATCGCGGCGCTCCTCAACCGCGAACTATGGTTGTGTTCCGCCCGATCGCCAAACGCAGCGCCCCGTAACGCCGGCTGCCAGCCGGCGGTTCTCGTAAATCTCAAGCGCAGCGCCAACAAAATTCCGCCTAGCCAGTCGCCAGCGTCATACTCGCGCCAACGCCATCCGGGTACCCCCGGCGTCCCTGCCGGCATCCGACGACCCAGCAGAAAGCAATCACCGCAAAATCACAGCCGGAACTCGCGCGTTGGGCACTCTTAAGCTGCGACGCGTGCGTCCAGGTAGCATCCAATTACAAGCGTCAATCGCAACACCGGAGGCACTGATGGCTAGAGCAAGCAGGAAACCCGCCAAGACGAAACATCGTTCAGCAAAGTCCGCACCGAAGCCGAAATCGCCGCCAAAATCGGCGCCGCAATCGAATCCCGATCCCACCGCCGAACTGCGCAAGCAGCTCGCCAAATTCCTGGAAACCAGCGAAGCCCACGCTTCCTGGCGCGACTCCTTTGCCGAAATGCCGCCCGAATTGCGCGGCTCAAAATTCGTAGGTTCGCCGCACACCCCGTGGCAATTGCTCGAACACCTGCGCCTCGCGCAATGGGACATCCTGGAATTCAGCCGCGATCCCAAACACGTCTCGCCCGATTTTCCGCTAGGCTATTGGCCGCCAACGCCGGCTCCGCCTGATGACGCAGCCTGGGACAACAGCGTCAAATCCTTCCGCCACGACGTAGAAGAAATGCGCAAACTCATCCTCGATCCGAAAACGGACCTGTTCGCCAAAATCCCGCACGGCTCAGGCCAAACAATTCTGCGCCAGGCATTGCTGATCCTCGACCACAATGCCTATCACCTGGGCCAGCTCGTTCTGCTTCGCCGCCTCTTGGACGCCTGGCCAACGCAGTAAGTAGCGCCGGCGTCGGCGTTTACCCCGAGCCGCGAGGGGCCGGCATCCGACGACGACAATCACCCCAAGGCCCAAATCACCAGCGGACCTCAAAGTAAGCAAAGAGCAAACTAACGGACGCTTGAAGCTGCCGGTCTAAAAGGCCGGCGCTACATTTACGGCATTCGGGCCAAACTTCAATCCGTACTTTCCCCAATAGACGAGGAATCGCCCATCGCCTATATTGACGGGATGCCCGCGCCCACCGATCTCCACGAACCGCTCCGCCGCTACTGGGGTTACGACTCCTTCCGCCCCATGCAAGAACGCATAATCCGCAGCCTGCTGGAAGGCAAAGACACCTGCGTAATCATGCCCACAGGCGGCGGCAAATCCCTCTGCTACCAATTGCCAGCCGCGCTGGCCCCGAAAAAAACCGCCATCGTAATCTCGCCGCTAATCGCCCTAATGCAGGATCAAACCGCGCAGTTAGCCCAAATGGGCATTGAAGCCGCGGTGCTGAACAGCTTCGTCGGCCAGAAAAGAAGCCAGCGCAATCATGGACCGCGCCGCCGAAGGCCGTTACCGCCTGCTCTATCTTTCGCCCGAACGCATCGCGCAGCGCCCGACGATGGCCTGGCTGCAGCACGTCCCCGTTTCCTTCTTCGTCATCGACGAAGCTCACTGCATCTCCGAATGGGGCCACGAATTCCGCCCCGAATACCGCCAGTTGAATAGCCTGCGCATTCATTTTCCCGATCGCCCCATCGCCGCTTTCACCGCCAGCGCCACGCAGCATGTCCGCCACGACATCATCGAGCAACTCAAGCTCCGCGATCCCGACAAATACATCGCCAGCTTCCATCGCTCCAATTTGAACTACATCGTGTGCAGGACAGATGGCGACACGCAATTCCCGCAACTCCTCGATGCCATTCGCGCGCATCCCGAAGGCAGCATCATCGTCTATTCACCGACCATCGCGCGCGTGAAAGAGACGGTGGAGGCTCTCAAAGCCAACGGAATTGATGCCATCGGCTATCACGGCAAGATGGAAGCTCCCACCCGGCGCCGCAACCAGGAAGCCTGGATGACCGGCGACGTGCGCGTGATTGTCGGCACCATCGCTTTCGGCCTGGGCATCAATAAAGCCGATGTCCGCGCCGTAATCCACCTCTCGCTGCCCAAATCCATCGAGCAGTATTATCAGGAAGCGGGCCGCGGCGGCCGCGATGGCCTTCCCACGGATTGCCTGCTGCTTTGGCAACCACGCGATACGGCCCTGCTGGCCCACTTCATCAATCAAATCAATGACGAGGCTGAAAAAGAGCGATCCTGGCAGCGCTACCATGCTATTTGCGGATTCGTGAAATCGTCGGCCTGCCGCCATCGCCAGATCTGCACGCACTTCGGCGAAAAAACGAAATGGCTCTCCTGCGGAGCATGCGATGCCTGCGGCTTGCATCCCGCCTGGCTGCATTCCCCGCCGCCGCTGAAGCCATCGAAATCCGCGAAGGCGCGGCCGATGGCCCGCCCCGCACCAACGGGGCCGCAAGCCTTCCCTGCTCCTGCGCCGCCGCCCCCGCGCCAGCCCGCGCGCGCCACCTCTTTCCCCGCGCCCGACCTGGCGGAATTGCGGGCCTACCTGCGCGAATGGCGGCGCCAAACGGCCGCGAAGCAGGGCGTTGCTGCATTCGTAGTCATGCACGACACGACCCTCGACGATCTCTGCGAGAAGCGACCGGCCTCTCTCGCCGACTTGCGCCGCGTCTTTGGCTTCGGCGCGCGCAAGACCGAAGTGTACGGCCAGGAAATCCTAGCCGCCCTGAATCAATTCCGCGCCGGCGCCAGAGCCAACCCAACGCAGCAAAAATTCCAAACACAGGCCGCTGGCTCCGCGCTGAGCTAATCCCGCGTCTAGAATTGCCCCGCTTTTCGGCCAACTGTAGGGCCCGCGCTTAAGCCGGGCCTCTTCGGGCAGGGCCGGGCATTGGGGCGCAACGTCTTGCGCGCAGCCCGTCGCGTTCATTTTGTGCCGCGGTTCGGGGAGATCTAGCCATCAATGCACGCCTTGCCTGACCCGGCTTAAGCGCGGGCCCTACGGTGACTCCCCGCTTCGTGTGTGGAGAAGCCGGGTTGAGTTGCTGGGCGGTACTCTTGGGGGGTCAATTTTTTCCCGGTTAGAAATGACCTCGGTGCTTTGTTTTCAGTGAGTTAGGACGCATTCTGCTTGAATCTCAGTTCCGGTTAGAATTCCGTGTTCGAGGGGCGAAAATCGGGCCGGAGTCTCATTTTGAACGGCGAAATTGGCTGGTTGCGGGCGCATATGCGGTTACGATGGCATTTGATACCGCATGTGTCAATAGTACCTACCGTGATACTACGGAGGAACGCAGTTCGGAGTGTGCTTTTCCTCAGCGTTGCCCGAAGAGGCCCAGCTTACGTGGGGGCCCCTACCGTGCTTCGCCCAGGCCTGCTTGGCAGCAGTACCAAACGACTGAATCCTCTGGCTGGCCGTGCAATTATTGAATCCTGTTGCGGTCGCACTGGGACGGCTCGGTGATAAAAAAAGCGGCGAGCACGTGTGCCCCCCGCGATGGGGCCGGCATCGCAGATCGCGTTTTGAGCATCCAAAATATTGTTGGGCTGGTAGACCGGAACGAGAGCCAGGCTGCTTGATTAGTTGTTGACACAGCTTCCCAAATTGTGACAAAAACACTCCGCTATACCGTATGGTACTAGTTGCAAGTCCAATGTTTCTCGTATCCCAGAAAGGCCACAAGATTGCTACTACTGTTAGCGGAGAATTGTCTTGAAAGGAGGAACGATGCCAGCCGTTAAGACACTTAACGAAGAACTCCTACGTGGTATCCCTCCGGGTACTTGGGTCGCCATCTCGGAGGACCAAGAACGCGTTGTAGCCACAGGCGAAACCATCGACGGGGTACTCCAAAAAGCACGTCAGGCCGGCGAGCCGCATGCATTTGTTATTCGAGTAGCTGAGAAGAACTCGGCGTTGATTCTGTAAGATCATCCGTGCCGCATTACGTTCTCAACTATCTCGGTCAACCAGTAACCCCGACTGCAGCGTTCCCACAACGTACAACCGCGCACCGCCCTTATTTGGCGCTAAACCTCATTAACCAAGCGTCTTTTTTTCGATGTTACGCACTGGTAGATTCGGGTGCAGATGATTGCATTTTCCCCGCGTCTTTTGCTGCGCAACTCGGATTGAACTATCTGACTGGTCGTCACTATCCTTTTGGCGGAGCCGCTAGCGGACAACAGGACGCATACTTTTTTGACCTAGAGATTGACATCATTGCAATCTCTCGCTATGCGATCCCGATTGGTTTCAGTCCTGCGCTCGAACAATGGGGGCACGGCCTGCTAGGACAGTGTGGATTTTTCGATAGATTTACTGTGGCGTTTTATCACTCCAAAAATCAGTTCGCTCTCATAACACCCTAGCGAGTCACTACCAGAAATTTCAAGCTGTACCACCGCCCTGTCGCGGGGCGGGCAGCGGGAACTCCGCACTTCCGCTTATAATGGTTATTCGGTTCGGAGAAGACGCATGGCTCGCGGACAGGCAACCGCAGAACCCGAAATTAGCACCAGCAAGCGCGAACTGACGTTTGACGCCTTCCGCCGCTGGGGCTACCTGCAAGCCGATCTCGACCCGCTCGGCGACCTTCAGCCGGTGGCCATGCCGGAACTTGAAATCAACGGCAAGGACGCCGCGGTGGCCCGCGCCATCTACTGCGGCACCATCGGCGCCGAATTCATGCACATTCCCGACGCCGAGCGGCGCCGCTGGATCGCCCAGCGACTGGAAGCGGAAGCGCCAACGCCCGATCGCGAGCGGATTCTCGAGCGCCTGGTCCGCGCCGATATCTTCGAGCAAGTGCTGCAAACGCGCTATCTGGGCACCAAGCGCTATTCTCTGGAAGGCAACTCCTCGCTGATTCCAATGCTCGACGCGATCCTCGAAACCGCAGCCGGACTCGGCGCCGAGCAAGGCGTGGTGGCCATGAGCCATCGCGGCCGCCTCAACGTCATGGTCCATACCATCGGCCGGGCCGCCGCCGAAGTATTTGCCCGCTTCGAAGATGTCGATCCGCGCAGCGTGCTGGGTGGCGGCGATGTGAAATATCACCTCGGCGCGACCGGAGAATACCTCACGCCGGAGGGCCAGCGCATTGCGATGCATCTTGTTTCCAATCCCAGCCATCTGGAAGCTGTCGATCCGGTGGCCATGGGCCGCATTCGCGCCAAGCAAACGCGCATCGGCGCAGAAGGCCGGCGCCGGGTGCTGGGAATCGTTCTGCATGGCGATGCCGCCTTCGCCGGCCAGGGCGTTTGGGCTGAAACGCTGAACATGGTCGGAGTCGAGGCCTACCACATCGGCGGTTCAGTGCACATCATCGTCAACAATCTGATCGGCTTCACCACGGACCCATGCGAGGCGTGTTCCTCGCGCTTCTCCTCTGACCTGGCCAAGCGCTTGCCGATTCCTATCTTTCACGTGAATGCCGAGGATCCGGATGCGGTAGTGCGCGTCGGCAAAATCGCCGCCGATTACCGCTACGAGTTCGCCGACCCGGTAGTGATCGATCTGATCGGCTATCGCAAGCATGGCCACAGCGAAGTGGACGACCCCACCATCACGCAGCCGTTGCGCTATCGCAAAATCCAGGCGCACGCGCCGCTGTGGCAAATTTATTCCCAGAAAATCGGCGTGGATGCCGCGCCGATGGCGCAGAAAGTTCGCGAGGATCTCGACGCGGCGCAGAAGGCTGCTGAGGAACTAGAGAAGAACCCGCCGATGCGCGAGCTTCCACCGTACTGGAATGCGTATCACGGCGGCCGCCACAAGCCGTCCGATGAGGTGGAAACGGCCGTCGATGCCGGTGAATTGAGTGCGGTAAGCGCTGCCCTGACTAGCTACCCTGACGGGTTTCACATCCATCCGAAAGTGAAGAAACTGCTGGAGCAGCGCGCCGAAATGGGAGCAGGCAAGCGTCCGATTGATTTCGGCATGGCTGAAGCTCTCGCCTTCGGCACGCTGCTGCGTCAGGGCACGCCGGTGCGCCTGAGCGGACAGGATTCGCGCCGCGGCACCTTCAATCAACGCCACGCCGCGCTGATCGACACCGAGACGGAAGAGAACTATGTGCCGCTGGCGCATCTCGCGCGTAGCGATGCCTTCTTCGAAATCTATAATTCCACGCTGTCCGAAGCTTCGGTGCTCGGCTTCGAATACGGCTTCAGCCGTGATTACCCCGAAGCCCTGGTCCTGTGGGAAGCACAATTCGGAGATTTCGCCAACGGCGCGCAGATTATCATCGATCAATTTATCGTCGCCGCGGAAACCAAGTGGAATCTTCTCTCCGGCATCGTCCTTCTGCTGCCGCATGGCTACGAAGGCCAAGGGCCGGAACATTCCAGCGCGCGCATCGAGCGCTATCTGCAACTTGCCGCGAGCCACAATATACAAATCTGCCAGCCCTCCTCCGCCGCTCAATACTTTCATCTGCTGCGCCGCCAGGCTCTGCGCACCTGGCGCAAGCCATTGGTAGTCTTCACGCCAAAAAGTATGCTGCGAAATCCGGCTGCGTCCTCTCCTGTCAGCCAGTTTAGTGGCGGGCAGTTCCAAATGGTGATTCCCGATGCTGAAACGCAAGACGCCACTCGCGTTCTGATTTGCACGGGAAAAATCGGGCATGAACTGATAGCCGAACGAAAGAAAAGGAAGGACACCTCAAGCGCCATCGTATTTCTAGAGCAGCTCTATCCGTTCCCCGAAGCTGACCTGGCGGCCGAGTTCGCACGCCATTCCTCGGCCCGCGAACTCGTCTGGGTGCAGGAAGAACCGGCCAACATGGGCGCGCTGGCCTTCATGCTTCCGCGTCTGGAACGCATCGCCCGCGGCAAGCCGGTGCTCAGCGTGAAGCGTTCCGCGAGCGCCAGCCCTGCAACTGGCTCCGCCGGCGCGCATGAAGTGGAGCAGCGCGCGGTGCTGAACCTGGCCTTTGCTACGTTCAGAAGCGGGAACTAGAAAATAGCGGGGCCTTATTATTCCGCGATGATCAGGCTCTGCGGCGCTGGCGGAATTGGCTGCATGCTCACCTTCGAAAAGCCGGCTCCGCGGGCCATCTGCTCGTATTCACGGTAGGTGTAAGCATCGCCGTCGAGCGTCGTACTCAGCATGGTGAGCGCGAAGCCCGCCGCCGCTTCCGGCGTAACTCGGTCATCGTTGGGAACCCACTCGACGATCACAGCCGCGCCGCCGGGAGCTAGCGACGCATGCACTTTCTTCAGCAGCGCCTCGCTGACAGCGGCGGAAAAGTGGTGCAGGAAATTCGGCAACAGCACGAGATCGTAATCTGCCCCGAATTCCACTTCGAACGCGCTGCCGGGAATCTTCCGGAACCGATTCGCCACTCCGGCTTTTTGCGCATTGCTCTCCGCGACCCCCAGCACTTGCGGCCAGTCCACCGCAACCAAGTGCAATTGCGGATTGCGCTGCGCCAGCGTGATGCCAAACATGCCGTGCCCGGCGGCGATATCCAGCGCCTTCTTCGCCTTTGCAGCGCGCGCTTCGATGGCGCTGGCAGTGGCGGCTGCCACGTTGCCCATCATCGGCGCCATGGATTGCGCAAATTGAACCCAGATCGGATTCTCCGGCGCGGTGGATTCTCCTTCGGGGACGGCCGAGCCGCCCTTGCGCACCGATTCGGTGAGATGGTCGTACATGCTCACCATGCGCTTGTCGCAAAGAAAATCCGCAGCCGAGGCGATACACATGGGAGAAGTGCGATCGAGGAATGCGGCGGAATCCGGCGTGAGCGCGTAGCTGTGGCCCGACTTGGTCAGGAATCCGAGAATCACCAGATAATCGCAGAGTATGCGTGTCCCGCGCCCGGAAGCGCCGCAGCGTTTGGCGATCGCGGCGGCATTGCTGGCTCCTTCGCCGATGGCCGTGAATACATCCAGATCGATCGCGGATTTGAGCGCCGCCGAAGCCTGATACGCTCGCGCGGTATGAAAGAAAAGGTCCGGCGTGGGCATGCGCTTTTCGCCTGCGGCTGACATATCGGAATTCCTCCCTCGTCCGATTGGTATTTACGTCCGGTCAAGCCGGACTTCTGTGGTCATCTCGTTCCGTGTATTCTAACTGCGATTATGCGCCGACCAAAACCTGTGGTGCTCACCGTTCTCGATGGCTGGGGCTATTCTCCGGAGACAAAAGGCAACGCCATTGCCCTGGCGCGCAAGCCAAACTACGACAGATTAATGATGAGTTTCCCGAATACTTTGATTCACACTTCGGGGCCTTACGTCGGTTTGCCGGAAGGGCAGATGGGCAATAGCGAAGTAGGGCACATGAATATGGGCGCGGGACGCATCGTGCAGATGGATGTGACGCGCATTGACGCGCTGATCGCCAGCGGCGAATTCTACCGCCAGCCACTGCTGCTAGAGGCGATGCAGCGCGGGCGCACGCGGCAGTTGCATTTACTCGGGCTGGTTAGCGATGGCGGCGTGCATTCGCATATCAATCAGCTATTCGCCCTGCTGCGCATGGCGCGCGAGAACAAAGTCGAGCGCGTTTTCGTGCACGCATTTACGGACGGGCGCGACACGCCACCCGAAAGCGGGCTTGGTTTCCTGCAGCAGCTCGAGCAGAAAATGCGCGAGCTTGGCGTTGGCCGCATCGCTTCGGTCAGCGGGCGCTATTACGCGATGGATCGCGATAATCGCTGGGAGCGCATTGAGCTCGCTTATCGCGCTGTGGTGCATGGCCAGTCGGAGGTCAGTTTCAGCGATCCTATAGCTGCGGTGCGCGCCAGCTACGAAAAGGGCGTGACTGACGAATTCATCGTGCCGGTGGCCATCACCGAGCCGGCGGCGCCTGGGCGTCCAGCCACACCGCGGGCGGTAATCCACGATGAAGATGCAGTTATCTTCTTCAATTTCCGGGCTGATCGCGCGCGGCAGATGACGCGGGCCATCGCCCAGCCGGATTTCAAGGAATTTGCCGATGCGGACCGGCCGAAGAATCTGGAGTACGTCGCGCTGACGCAATACGAGAAGACTTGGCCGTGGCTGCGTTACGTTCTAGGGCCGGAAAAACTGGAGCACATTCTGGCACAAGTTTTTGGCGAGCTGAATTACCGGAATCTGCGCGTCGCGGAGACGGAGAAATACGCGCACGTGACTTATTTTTTCAATGGCGGCGTGGAGAAACCTTATCCTGGCGAAGAGCGCATTCTGGTTCCTTCGCCTAAAGTTCCTACTTACGATCTCAAGCCGGAAATGTCCGCCGCGGGGATCACCGACGCTGTCGTCAAGGCCATCGATAAGGGCGATTTCGACGCCATCATCATGAATTACGCCAATGCCGATATGGTTGGCCATTCGGGCAAGCTGGAAGCTGCGATCAAGGCGGTCGAGACTGTGGATGAATGCCTGGGCCGTTTGTATCAAGCGCTCAAGCCTAAAGGCGGCGCGTGGATTATTACTGCGGATCACGGCAACGCGGAAACGATGATTGATCCGAAGACCGGCGGCCCGCATACCTATCACACCACGAATCCGGTGCCGTTCATCGTCGCCAGCGAAGACGGCGCGATGCGCCTCACTGCCAATGGCTCTCTTCGCGATGTGGCTCCGACATTGCTGGGGATCATCGGCCAGAGTGAGCCGATTGAAATGACGGGCCGCGATTTGCGGGTGATGCCGAGCAAATGAATCGATCCACCCCCGAAGAAACGAAGCTGCTGATTTGCGTGTGGCATCCTTTCGATCTTTGGCGGCCGCCTGCAGCCATGGCTGATGCGGTGCGCGAACGCTGGCCGGCTATGCACGTTGTGCACTTGCCGAATTACGACCGGCTTGATGCTGAGCTGCCCGATGCTGACATCTTCGTCGGTTATTCCATTCGGGCGCACCAACTGGCCTGGGCGCGGAAATTGAAATGGATTCATTCCACGGCGGCGGGTGTCGCGCAACTTACTTATCCCGCGCTGCGCGATAGCGGCATTCTCGTCACCAATGCCAGCGGAGTGCACAGCGTTCCGATCGCCGAGCATGTTATCGGCATGCTGTTGGCGCTGGCGCGGCGTTTTCCGGACGCGCTGCGGCAACAACAGCAGCGACACTGGGCGCAGCAGGAAATCTGGGATTCGAAGCCGCGTCCGGGAGAACTGCACGGGGCCACCTTGCTGCTAATTGGTTTGGGAGCTGTGGGAAAGGAAATCGCGAAGCGGGCGCAGGCTTTCGGAATGCGAATCGAAGCGGTGACGCGTTCCGGTGGCGGCGACGCTTCGCTGGCTTCGAAAATTTATCCTGCTACGGAGTTGGATACGGCACTGGCGCAGGCCGATTACGCCGTTGTGGCTGCGCCGGAGACGCCGGCTACGCACCAATTGCTCGGCCCGCGGCAGTTCGCGGCGATGAAGCCTTCGGCCTATTTGATCAATGTCGCGCGCGGCTCGTTGATTGATGAATCGGCGTTGGCATCGGCACTTGAACGTCGCAAAATCGCCGGTGCGGCGATTGATGTTGCGGCGGAAGAGCCTTTGCCGCGCGAGAGTCCGTTGTGGCGGCTTGACAACATCCTTATCACGCCGCATCTTGCTGCGGCTAGCGAGCACCTTTGGCAGCGGCAGACTGATTTGTTGCTGAGGAATCTTGAGCGGTGGTTTCGAGGCGAGGAATTGATCAATCGCGTGGATTTTGCGCGGGGGTATTGAGATTGGTGGCGGCCGTCGCTTACACGCGAGGTTGAATTAAGAAAGTGCAGATCCCTCACCCCTGAAGGGGTTCGGGATGACAACGTCCGACTGAGAAACACCGAGGAGGCAGCGTGAAATCAAGAACGCCGGCTGGCAGCCGGCGTTACGATCGGCGGGCGTAGCCGCGCTATATCGAGAGCGCGCTCAGTCGCCGACTGTCCCGGACACTGCCGTGTAGCCTTCGCGGGCGTACACTACGATCTTCTTCTGCTTGCCCTTTTTGTCGGCTATGGTCAGCGGATTGCCCTTGTCGTCCAGCACTTCGACTTTCAGCTTGTGATACTTGCCGTCGTGCAACGCGCTGGTGGGCACGAATCCGATCGTATATTGATTGCGCAGGAAATTTGTGACCGTTTGGAAGATGCCGGGCAATTCGCCGTCGAAGCGCGGGAACCACGCATAGCCGCCGGTCATCTTCGCAAACGTGTTGAGCTGATTCTTGGCCTGCAGGTTGTTCATGCTCGTGTCGCGGCCGCTGCGCACTAAGACCTCATCCGCTGTGCCGACGCAAAATATCGTTACGTCGGTATTTTTCAGCCGCTTTAGTGTTTGATCGAGGGTGTGCTTGCTGAATGTATCCAGTCCCGTGGAGAGCAGCAGGATGGATTTTTTCCCTTTCACATCCTGAATGCGATCGATGGTGTCGAGCAGGGCGTCGAACGTATTGGCTTCATGAAATCCCGGGAAGACCATGCTGTACAGCGCTTCCATGACCTCCTGCTTGTTCTGCGTGAAATCCACTTCGATATGGGAGTTCAGATCGTAGGAGATCAACGCGATCCAATCATTTTTATTCAGGTGGCCCAAAAATCCGGTGGACCAGTAGCGCGCGTACTGCGCGAACCAGCCGCCGCCCAGGCTGCTGAATTCCATCAGCATCACGATGGTGATGGGCGCATCGGTCGGAGCAAAATTGGTGATCTGCTGCGGCTCGCCATTGTCGGTCACGCGGAAATTATCGCGCTTCAAGCCGGTGATGATGTTGCCGTCCTGATCGGTCACTACCGCGTCCACATTCACGAGGTTCGATGTGATGGAGAGCTGAGCTTCGGGCTTGTTCTGGTCCTGCGGCGACTGGCCCTGGGGATTCTCCGGCTGCGCGGGAGCCTGCGGGGGAGGCGCGCCCTGTTGCCCCGGCGGCTTGATCGGGCCATTGTCCTGCTGTTGCGCCCAGGCGATCCAGGCATCAGGCGGCACGGCCAGCCCAATCCCAATGACGGCCAGTGCGGCCGCGCGAACCCAGCTCTGCGTTTTCATAGTTCTCCTTCCAGCCCAAATCTCCCCGTGTGCATTTTGATGCTGCCACGGCAGGTTGTGGATGGTCAATTGCTTCGCAGAGCACGCGGGCGCAGGATGCCCTCGGGCTGCGGGAAGCTCATGCTACGATGAAGCGGTCGCGCGATCTGCTCGGAAGTCCATTTTTTCTCGGGGGTGCTGATGATCCGCAATTTTATCAATGCCGTGGGCGCGTGTGCATTGGGGATGACGCTGGGAGCCGCGGCGCTGCTCGCTCAGCCGAGCCACGATTCCCGCTCTGCATCGCAAACTCAGTCGCAACCGGCCGCCCAGATGGCCGCGCCGTCCACCGACATCACGCACATCACCGACGAAGCGCTGGTCTGGCTGCAGGACCTGATTCGCATCAATACCTCCAATCCTCCGGGCAATGAACTCGTCGCCGCGAAATATGTCGGCAGCGTGTTGCAGAAAGAAGGCATCCCCTTCGATATTTTTGAGAGCACGCCGGGGCGCGGATTTCTGGTTGCGCGCCTCAATGCCGGGCCGTTCCCCGATCCCTCGCGGGCGCTGATATTGATGGCGCATCTCGATGTGGTGGGCGTGGACAAATCGAAATGGACGGTCGATCCGTTCGGCGGCGTAATCAAGGACGGCTACATCTACGGGCGCGGGGCGATTGACGATAAGGGCATGCTGGCCGCGAATCTCGCTGTTTTCATCCTGCTCAAACGCACCAATGCGCACCTCAATCGCGACATCATTCTGTTGGCCGAAGGCGACGAAGAGGCCGGCGGCGAGACCGGGATGATTTTCGCGGTGCAAAAGCACTGGGACAAAATTGCGGCTGGCTACGCTATCAACGAAGAAGGCCGCGTGATGATGGTCAATGGCAAGGTTCAATACGTCGGCATTCAAGCCAGTGAGAAAGTTGCGGTCAACATCGAGGTCGTAGCCACGGGCCCATCGGGCCACGGGTCGGTTCCGCGGCCGGACAACGCCGTCATCCATGTGGCCGCCGCAGTGGAGAAAATCGGCGGGTATCAGGCGCCAATACAGCTCAGCTCCATCACCCGCGCTTACTTCGAAGGCCTGGCGAAAGTTGAGGACGAAGAAACCGGTAAATGGATGCGCGCGCTGGAGACTGCGGACCGCCAGGAGCATGCTGCGCGCGTCATTGCGCAGAACCCCATCTGGAATTCCATGATGCGCGACACGATTGCGCCGACGATGCTGCAGGCCGGCATCCGGCCAAACGTGGTTCCGTCCGTCGCGCGCGCCACGCTGAACATTCGGCTGCTGCCTGGAAATTTGCTCGAGCCGCTGCTCGGCAAGCTAACGGCGCTGGTGAATGACCCGCAGGTGCACTTTGAGCCTTTGCCCAGCACCGGCCAATCCGCTCCGTCGTCTCCCGTGGACTCGGATTTGTTCTCGGAGATCACGCTCACGGCCGCGAACGAATTCCCCGGCACGACGGTGGTTCCGATGATGTCCACGGGGGCTACCGATTCGCAGCAATTGCGGCTGCGCTCGGTGAAGGCTTATGGTCTGCTTCCGTTTCCGCTGCCAGAAGCGGAGATATTGCGGATGCACGCGGACGACGAACGTCTGCCGATCGATTCATTCCGCAAGGGCGTCGATTTTCTCTATCACATCGTTACGGGATTTTCGGTCGCGCCGTAGGCGGCGGGCCCGCAGCACAGGGCCATTACGAAATTCAGGGGCCGAACAGCGGGCGGGAGTGAAGAGTCTGTGCGAGGACAGAAAAAACAAAGCTCAGCGGCTGAAGCCGTGCTGATTTTAGGCCGCTTACGGCACGGTTGAAACCGTGCCCTGATAAAACTGAGGGTTCGCACACAGACTTTGAGGCCCCGGCCCTACATTTGAGGATTTCATGTCTGCCAGAAATCGCAGAGCCAAAATCGTCTGCACCATCGGCCCGGCCACTTCAAAACCCGACGCAGTAGATCGCCTGGTGCGCGCCGGAATGGACGTCGCGCGCCTTAATTTCTCGCATGGCACTCCGGCCGAACACGCACAGCGCGTCGCGGCTGTCCGCCGCGCTTCCGGAAATCATGAAAAGCCCATTGCCATCCTGGGGGATTTGCAAGGGCCGAAAATTCGCACCGGTAAGCTGGCCGGCGGAGGGAAAATTTCGCTCAAGGTCGGACAGAAATTCGTCATCACCACGGAAAATATCCTCGGCGACTGCGATGGCGTCAGCACCACGTTTCAACAGCTTCCGCACGTCGTGCATCGCGGCGATCGCATTTTGCTCAGCGACGGTGAAATCTCTCTTCGTGTGCAATCCACGCAGGGCCGCAGGGTCATCACGCGCGTCGAGAATGGCGACGAACTTGGCGAGCACCAGGGCATCAATCTTCCCGGCGTAAAGCTGAAGATTCCGTCGCTCACTCCGAAAGACCGCAAAGATCTTCTCGTCGCTCTGGGCCTGGGCGTCGATTACATCGCGCTGAGCTTTGTGCGCTCCGCCCGCGACATCAAAGCCGCCAAGGCCGCCATTGCCCGCGCCAAAAAAGAATACTCCGGTGATTGCCAAGCTGGAAAAACCCGAAGCCATCGACAATCTTGATGAAATCCTGAGCGTCACGGATGGCGTGATGGTGGCGCGCGGCGATCTCGGCGTGGAGATGAATCCCGAGCAAGTGCCCGTGGTGCAAAAGCAAATTATTTCGCGGGCGCGCAACGCGCTCGTTCCCGTGATTACCGCTACGCAGATGCTCGATTCCATGACGCAGAATCCGCGCCCGACTCGCGCGGAAGCTTCCGACGTGGCCAACGCCATTTTTGACGGCAGCGATGCGCTGATGCTTTCCGGTGAGACCGCCGTCGGGCGCTATCCCATTGAATCGGTGGAAATGATGGACCGCATCATCCGCGTGGCCGAAGCGAGCATCACTGAGCCGCTGCGTCCGGCGCGCTTCACCGAGCTGCATATCAACGAGACCATCGCCGAAGCGATTTGCCACGCCGCCGAAGAACTGCACATGAAAGCTATCGCGGTGTTCACTGAAAGCGGCTCGTCGGCGCGGCTGGTTTCGAAGTATCGTCCGCGCGCGCCGATCATTGCCTTTTCGCCCAATCAAGGAACGCGCCGCCGCATCAGCCTGTATTGGGGCGTGCAGCCGCGCTCGATTAGTCGACTGACGGATATGGATTTGCTCGTGGAATCAGCGGAAAAGCGTCTGGTGGAAGAAAAGCTGGTTCATCGGGGAGACGTGATCGGAATTATTTCGGGGACGCCGTTGGGCGCCACAGGCACCACCAACATGATGCGCCTGCACCGCATCGGCGGCTAAGCACACGCCCCAGGCTTCAAATTCCAACGCTGGCATTGCAATTGCCGCCGTCCTGCCTCTTTCTTCGTAGGGGCGCTGGCTTGCTGCGCCCTCCGACGGCCGCGCGGCAAAAACAACGCCCCGCACAACCGCGGACTCCCGTCAATTCACCCAATTATCCGGGCGCGAAGGCGGCTTATCGCGCTGCTCGCGCACGTACACGTCGAACTTCTTCTTCAATCGCTGGCGTTGCCAATCGGAAATCTTATTGCGGAAACCATAGAAGTACGATCCGCGCCGCAAATAGAGAAATCCCGCCAACATTCCGCCCAAATGGCAAACGTGGCTGACATTGTCGCCGGCTCCGGATCCTAAACTGAAATAAAATTCGAGCGCGCCCATAATCAGCACGTAAACGCGCATCGGCAAAGTCACGGGAAACGGAATGATCCACACCTGCTGGTCGGGAAAAACAATCGCCGCCGCGAGCAGAACACCATAAATCGCTCCCGACGCACCGATCGTGGGAATCGTGGACGTGCCCAGCGCATGCGGATCGAGAATTGTTTTCACAATTACTTCCACGACGCCCGCGCCAATTCCGCAAGTGAAGTAGTAGCTGTAAAACTTCCGCGTTCCCCAGGCCCTTTCCAAATCTTTCCCGAACATCCACAGGAAAAGCATATTGAACAAAATGTGCCAGATGCCGCCGTGCAGGAAGAGGTAGGTGACCAGCTGCCAGATGAAACCAAAGTGCGTAATTGCGGCGGGCATCAACCCGAAATAATGATTCACCCAGTTGTAGGCGTCCTCGCCGGCAAACATTCGCACCAGCGTCTGCGCGAAGAACACCACTGCGCAGGCGATAATCAGTGTCCTAATGCCCCGTGGAAATGCGGTGCGCAGGTCAAATCGCGGGCCGTAATTGCGGAAACCACCCATGGCTCAACAAGTCTAGCGATACAACGGAGCTACTGTCAAAGCACCGCGCGAGGAAACAATCCCGCCAAACAATTTCCGCCGCTTCCTAAGGAATGCTAGCGTCTTCCTGTGGAGCGCGCATGAAGCTGTTCTCCTTTTTGCTCATTCTTGGCGGCCTGGCGTTTGTCAGAAGTGCGGTTCGGGGCACCAAACCCTCTTCGACGGTTCTCTGGGGCAAAGATTCGGCGGGCAAGCCAATGAAGACCGCAGAACGTATCTCGTGGGCTCTCTTGGGCGCCGGGGTTGTCATCCTCGGTGTCTTTCAATTGTTTAGCGACCATTCAAATTAGGATTGAAGGGCACCGAACCGATGTCGCGGCGTTTTAGGCCGACACATCCTCTGCGTCAGTAAGAGCAACATCCACGATCGTCCGCGGTGCGGGTTCTAAACGAGACTCGTGATTGGGCTGCATGGTCCGCGCATAAACACGACTTGTAGCTGCGCATTGCTCGTCGGATGCCGGCAGAGACGCCGGCGCTACTTAATTCAACTTCTTCCGTGCGCTGATGAACAGCGATGCCGCCAGCAGCACGAACATCACTACGCCGACGAACGACGACGCGCTTAACCCCGGGAAAAAATTCGGGCCGATGGCTAGATGTTTGGGATTCCACGGCAAGCGCAGAGCTGCTACCAGCCAATGCGGCACGTGCGAACTCAAATCCGGATCCTGAAACAAATTGATCACAATCGCCAGCAAGCCAAACACGCCGCCGGCGGCAATCAATCCGCTGGCATATAGCGCGCCAGGGCTGGCCTCGCTCTCCGATGATTTGTCCTTGGTACTCGATTCGATCAGCCAGCGCACCAACCCGCCCGCAAACATCGCCGCCGTAGTGCCGATAGAAAGATACGATCCCACTGCGAACGCCAGCGAGCGTACGCCCAAAATTTCCACCGCAATCACCATCGCCACGCCCATGAACACCAATCGCCAGGGCAGCCGCTGATTCAAAATCCCATTGATCACCGTGGCCATCAAACGCGCCTGCGGCGCCGGCGCCTTATCGCTGCCGATTCCCTGCGCCCACTGCACTTCAATCTGCTTCGAATTGCGGTCGTACAAATATTCGCCGTCGGGAATTTGATGCGAGCCGAGCGAATTGATCAAAATGTAGTCTTTTCCCTGATACGTAAACGTATTGCGCTCGACTTGCACGCCGACCGGCAACGATTGAATGTTCACCGGAATCTGCGTGGGGATGTAACGTTCCAGCCCGGTATTCATCAATTTGAGCGTGCCGCCGATCGCGATCGTCGAAACCGTCACGCCGATCAGCAAACTGAGCTGCTGCTTGAAGGGCGTCGAGCCCACCAGATATCCGGTTTTCAAATCCTGCGAAGTCGCTCCGGCAATCGCCGCGGCGATGCAAACCACTCCTCCGATGGTCAATGCCAACACCGCGTAATTCGGCGCCGTCCATCCGGCCACGAAGAAAATTCCGCAAGTGGCCATCAGCGTGGCAATGCTCATCCCGCTGACCGGATTCGACGAATTGCCCAGCAAGCCGCTGATGCGCGAGGCCACGGTCACAAACAAAAATCCGAACACCACCACGAAAATTCCCGCGAGCAAATTCTGATACCAGTTGGTGTCCGCTCCTTGCATCGGCTTGAACGTCAGCATCACCCACATCATGATGATGATCACGATCGAGCCCAGCACCAGCGTGCGCGTGGACATGTCCTGATCGATGCGGCTCGGCGCAGCCGCTCCTTCCGATTGCGCACGAAAATCCTTCAAACCCGCGCGCAGCGCCGAAATAATTGTCGGCATGGTGCGGATCAAGGTGATCAGTCCCGCCGCGGCCACCGCTCCCGCGCCCATCGGCCGAATGTAGGCGCGCCACAAATCATCGGGCGTCATCAATGGAATAGGTATCGTCGAAGGATAAATCGGCGTGTTGCCGGAAAGCTGCCCGAAAAATTTGATCGCCGGCATGAGCAAAAGCCACGACACCACTCCGCCGGCAAACAAAATCCCCGAGACTTTGGGCCCGATGATGTAGCCCACGCCGAGATATTCGCTGGTGATGGCCATCCGGAATGACGCCCCCGGCAGCCACGCCGGCCGGTTCTCCGGCTGCGAATTCCACATCTGCAGCGAATTCATGCAAAAGGTGTACACGCCGCCCAATCCCAATCCCCAAAACACGCGCCCTGCAAACGATCCGCCGCGCTCTCCCGCCACCAGCACGTCGGCGCAAGCCGTTCCCTCGGGAAACGTAAGATTGCCGTGCTCCTTCACAATCAATTGCCGCCGCAGCGGAATCATGAACAGCACGCCAAGCCATCCGCCCAGCAGCGCCAGAGGAAAAATCCGCCAGAACGTAAACTCCGATCCAAATCCCAAGAAAATCAGCGCCGGCAAAGTAAACATCACGCCCGCGGCCAGCGATTCGCCCGCCGAGCCGGTGGTCTGCACGATGTTGTTTTCGAGAATCGTGGCGCGGCCAAATGCGCGCAGAATGCTGACCGATAGCACCGCAATCGGAATTGAAGCGGAAACCGTCAACCCGGCCCGCAGCCCGACGTAAACCGACACCGCGCCGAACACAATCCCGAAAAACGCGCCCAGCAAAATCGCGCGAATCGTGAATTCGGCCAGCGATTCCGAAGAATCTACGTAAGGCCGAAACTCTCCCGGCGGCGCCGTCGAACTCCAAGCCTTATTCGCCAATGCACACCTCCGCGCGCCGAGTTTTCACCGCCGCGCCAATTTGGCTCACAAACCCGGGCACGTTAGCATCAGACCCATTTCCGCACAAGTAGCGCCGGCTTGCCCTGAGCCTCGAAGGGCGTCTCGCGTGGCATCCGACGATCTGGCAGCGCGCTAGCTCGCGAAGCAAGTGCGTATCGTAAGCCTGGCCGGCGGCAATCTCTGTGGCCAGTCTCGCCTCCGCAATCCCCGAAACTCCTGTGGACCGCAAATTGCTCTCGCAATCCCAGGGGCAGCCTTCCCGAACGAATCGCCGTTGACAACTCAGCCGCGTCAAGATAGCTTTATCTCAATTCTCCGCTCGGAACTTTACCGTATAGCCAATAGCGGTACCGGGCGGCGACGCAAGCAGGAGCTCAAAACTTAAGCGGCCAAGCGCCGCACTATCTGACGGAGTCCCTATGAAGCCCAGCATTCGGACGCCTCTGCTGTTAACTATCTCTCTCCTCGCCGCGGCGCTATTCCTCACGCGCGGCACCACCGCCAAAGACGACTGGCTGCCCATCGATCCCGCCGATCTCGCCCTCAAAGACAATCCCATGAGCCCCGGCGCCCACGCCATGATTCTCTATCGCGAAAGTTTCATCGACGCCAAGGCTGCCGTAACGAGCAACTACCTGCGAGTCAAAGTCTTTACCGAAGAAGGCAAACACGAAGGCGACGTCGAGATTCAATTCGATCGCCGTCGGGAAACTATCCGCGACATTCATGCACGGACCATTCACGCCGACGGCAGCATCGTCGATTTCTCGGGCACCGTTTACGAGAAGGAACTCGCCAAGGCAGGGGGCATCAAATACCTCGCGAAAACCTTCAGTCTCCCTGACGTTCAGCCCGGCTCCATAATCGAATATAGGTTTAAGGTGGAACGGGACCCAGATTACCGCTACGACAACGAGTGGATCCTGCAGCTCGATATGTTCACTCGCCTCGCAAAATTTTCCATCATGCCGGACACCAGCGCCTACGCACTCCCTCTCTACTGGCGCACCTATAAGACGCCTCCCAACGTGAAGCCCGAAACGCAGAAAGACGGCTCCATCACCATGGAGGTCCACAATCTTCCCGGCCTCGAGGAAGAAGACTACATGCCTCCCCCAATTTCCTCCGCGCGCGCATCGCTTTCATTTATCGCCACCGCGAAGATCCCCAGAACGAGACACCCGACCAGTTCTGGAAGCGCATGGACAAGGTTTGGTACGACCGCATGGAGAAGTTTTCTCGACAAGAAAAAAGCTCTGCAGGGAAGTCGTGTCGCAGACCGTTTCGCCCAGCGACGCTCCCGAAGTAAAACTGCAGAAACTCTACGATCGCGCGCAGCAGATTCACAACTGGACCTACGATCGCTCCCGGAAACAAAAAAGGAAGAGAAGCGCGAAAAGCTCAAAGTGCAACAACAACGTCGAAGACGTACTCAAGCACGGTTACGGCCGACGGCGGGGACATTAATTATCTGTTTGCGGCTCGCACGCGCCGCAGGGTTCGAATCGTCGATGGCTTATGTCGCCCCTCGCAGCCGCAATTTCTTCTATCCCAGCATGGAGGATACCCACCAACTTTCGGCGAAGGGCTGGTTTGGGTCAAGCTTGGAAATCAGGATTCTTTCTCGATCCGGCGTCGAAGTTCTTCGCCTTATCCCTATCCTTGCCTTGGTACGAAGACGGAGTGTCGGCATACCGCCTCGATAAGCAAGCCAACATCGACGTCACCGTCCCCGTCAGCGACCCCGTCGGAAACGATCCGTGAACGCCACGCCGATGTGCAACTCGACGACGAGGGCAACCTGACCGGCAAGCTCGAAATCACCTATCTCCGCGAATGGGGCCGCTACAAGCGCGAAGAGGAGCGCGACGACGATGACGCCGGCAAGAAAAAGGACCTACGAGCGACGAAATCAAGGGCTGCTTCACTTCGGCGCCACTGTCGAGGTCACCAAGATGACCGGTTGGGACAAAATCTCCGATCCCCTCCATATCGAAGGCTACTGTGAGTATTTCGGGCTTTGCGGCCTCCGCCGGCCACCGCGTCCTGTTCCGTCACGTTCTTTCGGCCGGGCTTCGCAGCGCTCGTTCCAGCCGGAGAAGCGCGTCAACTCGATTTATTTTCATTAGCCACAATCGAGAAAGACACTATCACCGTTCACTACCCAGCGGTTACAAGATCGAAACTCTACCCGCGCCGCAGCAAGTCCAATGCCCGGCGCTGGATTTGAATACACCGTAGCTTCGAACCAGGACAGCGACGTCGTGAAGTCGAGCGGCACTGACCGTCAGCGGAATCATATTCCAGTCGTCCAATTACGTTGCCTTACGCGCTTTCTTCAACAAGGTGAAAACGAATGATGACGGCCAAATCGTTCTACAACCGGCGCAGACAGCCAAGGGCAATTAAATATCTAGCGCTAGCGGCGGTCATAGCCGTGGCTTGCGTGGTTCCGCGCCTCGGCGCGGATTCCGCACCCGATTGGGTTCGTGCCGCCGCTCGCGAGAGCTTTTCCCGTGTACATGCCCAAGGATCGCCAACGCCGTCATTCTTCTCGACGATGAAGTCATCACCGTCCACGATTCGGGTGAGGTTGATCAGCTCGATCGTCAAGTGTTAAGACTCCTTCGTCCCGAGGCCCGGGAAACTTATGGTCGTGTAGTGTTTCCTTCGACAACGAAACTAAGCTCTCCTCTCTGAAAGCCTGGACAATTCCGGCCGATGGCAAGGAATTCGAGGTGAAAGAAAAAGACGCTGTCGAGACGAACATGTTCGACGCGACCTCTACAGCGAAAAAGCGAGAAAAGTTTTCAATCATTCCGGCGCCGAATCCCGGCAATGTCGTCGCCTATGAATGTGTCCAGAAAGCAGCGGTCCGTACATCTCTCGACGACAATTGGGATTTTCAGGAAGCAGTCCCGATCCGCCGTGACGCGCTTTACGCTCAATCTGCCTCCCGGCTGGGAGTTCAAAACACAGTGGATCAATTACGGAGGAAATCAGGAGAAGAAGACCGCGAGACGAATTCATACACCTGGGAAATTGAGAACGTTTCCGCAATCGAAGTCGAACCGCATATGCCACCTTGGCGCGTCATCGCCGGTCAAATGGGCGTCAAAGTATTTTCCATCGGGCACGAGCGCTATCAGATGCAGCGCATTCGTGGAAAGACATCGCACTCTGGTACGCGAGCCTCACAACCAATAGCCGCCAGTCCACGCCGGAAATCAAGCAGAAGGTCGCGGAGCTCACCGCCAACGCGCCATCAACGTACGCAAAGATCAGAGCCATCACCGATTTCATGCAGCGCCAGATTCGCTACGTCGCCATCGAGATCGGCATCGGCGGATTCCAGCCGCATCCTGCCTCCACTGTTTTCCAGTACAAGTACGGCGATTGTAAGGACAAAGCCACGCTCTTGAGCACCATGCTCCATGAAATTGGCGTGGAATCCTATTACGTGGTGGCGCAAGATCGATCGCGGAATTGTCCGGCCGGATTCCCCTCCCCACTGGGTCGTTCGATCACATGATTCTTGCCATTCGTCTGCCCGATGACGTAAAGGAAGGCATCTCTTTCGCGGTATGTGAATCATCCGCAGTTGGGTCGTCTGTTAATCTTCGATCCCACCGACCCATACACCCCCTCGGGTATATCCCTTCTTCCGAGCAGGAAAATTACGGCTTGCTGGTCACTCCCGACGGCGGCGAATTAATCGCCCTTCCGCTACTGCCTCCCGCGACGAACCGCTTGATACGCACCGGAAAAGTGTCACTCTCGCCACAGGGCGATTTGGTGGCGACATGAATGAAATTCGCTGGGGTGTTCCTGCAGTGGAATTGCGCGCCCAGCTTCTTGAGGTTACGCCAGCCAACCGCTCCAAAGTAATCGAGACGTTTTCTCGGCTCATTTTCTCAACAATTTTCACCTTAGTCCGCCACCATCGGCAATCTCGACCTGACGAACCAGACTCTTCGTAGTCCACTACAAATTTGCGTGCGATCGCTTGCGCAATCGGCTGGCAATCTGCTCCTGCGTGCGTCCGGCGTGCTCGGCAGCAACGAATTCGCGTGGTTGATCTCAATCCGAAGCGCAAGTACCCTGTCGAATTCGACGACGCAACAGTGCAGACCGACGACTTCGACATTTCGCTGCCGCAAGGCTACGTCGCCGATGATCTCCCTTCACCCGTGGACGCCAAATCCGATTACGGCGACTACCGCAGCAAGATCGATATAGTCGCCAACACGCTGCACTACGAGCGCATGTACAGCTGAAGAAGGTCTTCGTCCTGACAAGGAACTGCCGACGCCCGCGATTTCTTCAGAGCAGGTAGCCTCCGACGAGCGCGCCACCGCCGTGCTGCGCAAGTCTCAGTAGAGTCAAAAAGCGCCACCCTGCCCTGAGCGCAGGGAAGGGTGTCCCGGTGGCATCCGACGAGCAAGTCGACAGCAAATACTCACAAACAATCGCGGAGCACGATCGCGCCAAGCCCTCGTAGGGCCCGGTCTTCAGCCGGGCCTCTTCGTGCAAGGCGAGCCCAAAGGCACGCATCGAGTTATGTAAGCGGACGCTGAAACCAGATTCGCGTACCAGCGCAAAATTGAACCCCCAGTACTATTGACATACTATTACTCCAGCGATATACAGGTCACAGCTGTCATCAGTCCCTAAGCGCGGGGCTGGTTCTCCTGAACCGGCTGCAGCTGCGCGCGAAAAAGGGCCAAAGGAGAGCAGCAAGATGCTTGGCGTCCGCGCCAAGACGATGCGCACTTGTGCGCGAGCGTACTCGGTGTCCAGAGCGAAGTGCTCTGTACCCGGCTCTGCAGCGAACAGCAGACTCTCGCGCCGGTCAACCCGTGCTGTCGTCTCTGTGCGGGATTCTAGCGATCCAAATCTGCAATGCGAAATTGCGGGACTAAATCAGGAGAGCAGCCGCCACTGCGATCGGAGCCTAAGCGCATCCAACGGCCAAACATTTCTTCCAACTTCCAAAATCATACCGCCAACTTCCAGAATTCTAATCGATACAATTCCAAAATTAGAATCCGCCGCAACTTACAGAAAACAAACCACGGAGCTCATTTCTAATCGATACAAACTCGACCAATCGGGATTAATCGATCGCGCGAGTGTCACCGCCGCGGCAACACAAACTCCGCGCGCGCCATCTCCGGCAGCAATCCCAATCGCGCTCGCAACTGCCGCGGCGCGAGCCGCTGAGCCGCAGCAGCAAGCCGCGCGACATCCTCGCGGCCAAGCTCCAGCGCAAACAAATCGGCGCGCCGAGCATAGGAATAATCGGCGTAAGCAGGCCGCCGCGCCGCCAATTCCATCAGCGCATCCCAAAAGCTTCGCAGCGCAGGACTCGCCGACTTCCGGCCCTCCGCGCGCGAAATCTCAATGGCATGCCGCGGCGGACTACCGCTCGATTCGAAAATCACGCCCATGCACGCCGCAGCATCGAACGCCCGCGCCGGATCGGCCGCCGGGTACCCCGCAAGCAAGCCGGCAAGTTCGGCCGCGCTGGCTTCAAAGCCCGTCCACCAGTAGCGATAACCGTGATAGGCCACCGAGCCTGCATGCAGAATCTGCGCCACGCGCGGCGCATCGAGCCCGGTCACAGTCACGATCATGTCCACCAGCTCGCCGATGCGAAACGTCTGCCGCACCACCGGCCGCAGGCTCACATATTCGGCTTCGTCTTCGGTGTAGCGAACCGCAACGTTTTCAGGAAGGCCCATCTGGTAGCGGCGGGGAGTCACCATCCGCCCGGTGTTGCTCAGGTTTTCGTCAACCGTTGGATTTCCGCTCAGCCCATTTTCGCGAGCCGCTCGCGCACGCGATCGCTCAAAATCTTGCCGTCCACGGTCTTGCCTTCCAGCTTCGCTTTCGCCGCTTTCACCACCGCGCCCATCTGCTTCGGCGAATTCGCGCCGGTTTCGGCGATCGCCGCGTCGATGGCCGCGGACATCTCCGCGTCGGTCGCGCCCGCCGGCAAGTATTCCTCAATGATGGCGATTTCCTTAGTCTCTTTGTCGGCGAGATCCGTGCGCCCACCCTTGGTAAATTGCTCGACGGATTCGCGCCGCTGCTTCAGCAGAGTCTGCAAAGTCTGCAGCGACTCGGCATCCTCCAGCGGCCGCATCTTCTCGACGGACTTGAGCTGCAGCGCGGACTTCACCATGCGCAGCACGCTCAGCCGCAGCTCCTGCTTCGCTTTCATTGCCGTCACGATGTCAGCCTGGATTCGATCGACCAGTGGCATCCGGCCACCCTCCTTCAGAATGAACGCTTACCCTCGAATCAAAACTTCCCGTGCAACCAGCCCGAACTGCTTTGTCAGAGCACGGTTTCAATTGTGCCGATAACGCCGCAAACTTCGACGGCTTTAGCCGCTGAGGTATTGGTTCTCCGAATCCCGATACCGGCGCGGAATTCAGAGTATCACACGCGCCGCACTCACAATTCGAAAGCTCCGCGGGATTTGACACAATGCCACGCCGCTCGTAGGCTCGATGCCATGAAAATCGTCGTCGCCGACAAAATCAGCGAGCGCGGAATCGAAATTCTTCGCGCCCCGGGATGGAAGGTAGTCACGCCCAAGGAATTATCTTCGGCGGGCTCGCTGCCGGCCGAACTCGCCCACGCCGAAGCGCTCATCGTGCGCAGCGCGACGAAAGTCACCGCCGAATTGCTCGCAGCGGCGCCCGAACTCAAGGTCGTCGGCCGCGCAGGCGTCGGCGTGGACAACGTGGACGTCGAAGCCGCCACGCGCCGCGGCGTGCTGGTGATGAACACTCCCGGCGGCAACGCCGTCAGCGTCGCCGAGCACACCCTCGCGCTGCTGCTTTCGCTGGCGCGCTCCGTGCCGCAATTCAACGCCGCCATTCACGCCGGGCGCTGGGAAAAATCGAGCGCCATGGGCACCGAAGTGCGCGGCAAGACGCTCGGACTGGTGGGCCTTGGCCGCGTCGGTACCGAAGTGGCGCGCCGAGCGCAGGCTCTCGAAATGACTGTGCTGGCGCACGATCCCTACGTCAGCGAACAAGTCGCCAAGGAACTCGAAGTCGAGCTGGTGCCGCTTGCCGATCTCTTCGCGCGCGCGGATTACATTTCGCTGCACTCCGCGCTGAGCGCCAGTAACGAAAAGATGATCAATGCGGCGGCCATCGCCAAGATGAAGCGCGGCGTGCGCCTAGTGAACTGCGCGCGCGGCGAGCTGGTGGATGAAGCGGCGCTCGCCGAGGCGTTGCGCTCCGGTCAAGTCGCCGGCGCGGCCATCGACACTTTCGCCCAGGAGCCGCCCAAGGAATCTCCGCTGTTGGGTTTGCCGAATGTGGTTGCCACGCCGCATATCGCCGGAACGACGGCCGAGGCGCAAGAGGAAGTGGGAATCCAAATCGCGCTGCAGGTGAAGGACTATCTCGTCGAGGGGATCATCCGCAACGCCGTGAATCTGCCCTCGCTTTCGGGCGAGCAGTATCGCCGCCTGCGGCCGTACCTCGAATTGGCCGAGCGGTTGGGCTCGCTAGTGGCGCAGGCCGCCGACGGCCGCTGTGAGCGCGTGCGCATCCGCTATGCCGGCGAAACCGCGGAGCTGGGCTCGCATGTGTTGCGCAGCGCGGTGCTGGTGGGAATTTTGAATCGCGTGCTGGACGAAAAAGTGAACCTGGTCAATGCGGGGGCCGCAGCGGCAGCGCGCGGCATGGTCGTCGAAGAAACGACGCGGCGGCGCGAGCGCGGATTCCCAAATACGCTGGAAGTCGCGCTCGGCGGCGCGAAAGAGCTCGCCGCAGAGGGAACGGTGCTGCAAAACGCCGCGCCGCGCATCCTGCGTTTTGACGGCATCGAGCTGGAAGCGCCGCTTGAAGGCACGCTGCTGCTGACGCGCAATCTCGATGTGCCCGGCGTGATCGGCGCGATCGGCACGGCGCTGGGAAAGCTGGGCGTGAATATCGCGACCTTCGCGCTGGGCCGCAGTGCGCCGACGCGCGGCGCGCAGGCCGTGGCCATCGTGCGGCTCGACGGCGACGTCGATGATTCCGTTGCCGCGCGCATCCGCGAGTTGCCGTCAATCACCGAAGCGCGCCTGCTTCGCCTGCCGGCTTGGTTGCCGAATGCCTGATGCGGAAATTGCCATGACCACGGAAACGATCGTTAAATTCGTCGTCGTGCTCCGCAAGCGAGCAGATTTCACCGAGGAACATTTCCGTAAATTTTTCCGCGACGTGCACCGGCCCTTGGCGCTGAAGATTCCCGGATTGCGCCGGCACGTAGTGAATTTTCCGGCCGCGGATTCGGCGCGCAAACATCCCGAATGGGATGCGGTTGTTGAGCTCTACTTCGACGGGCGCGAAGCGATGGAGTCGGGTTGGAAGTCGCCCGAGGGAATTGCGGCGACGCGCGATTTGGGAGAATTCGCGGATTTGGCACGATCAAGTTGGTCAATCGTGGAAGTTGAGGAGATGCGGTTGTGAGGCACGCGGATGCGAGAGGCGTTGGCGCGGCGTGAGATCGTCGGAGGGCGGAGCAAGCCCCGCCCCTACGGCCGAGCGACAGCAATTCCCAAAATTAGGAAATCATGGAGTAGCGGCGGATGGAGTCTTCGGTTTCGGCCAGGACGCCGTCGACGAGCGTGAACGATTTGCCGGAGGCGGAAGAAATGCGCTCGCCGGGAATGATGATGCCAACCAGATTCAACGGGTCGGCGGCGGATAGCGTGACCGATTCGGCGAACTTCGGCACGCCGGAGTTGGATTCGCCGGTTGCCGGTGCGTCCGGCTTCGGCTCGCGGGCGCTGGCGCGCAGCGATTCGACCGCGACCGGCAGCGCGAATTGCTCGCCGAGGAAACCGCTGACGAAGCGGCCGCCGCGGATTTGGCCCTGATCTTCGAGGCGGCGGAAGGCGATGAGCAGCTCGCGCCAGCGCGGGACGATGGTTTCGCGCGCGGTCATTTCGCGGAAGACCACGCCGTAGCGGCGCAGCAGCATCCAGCAGGTCGCTTCCGCGACGCGCGCGCGGTCGGCTGGTTCACTGGAATAGAGCAGCGACCAGCGCCCAACGCTGTGCCGCGGGCGCGCGCTGTGGCCGCGGCCTTGGCCGGCGCGGCGTTTCGGATCGATCAGCGCGCGAATGTTGTCGAAGCCGTCGGCGGTGATCATGCCGGCGGTCACCAATTCCCACAGCGCGGTTTCCACTTCCGATTTCAGCTTGCCGGTGCTGCGAACGATGTCGGCGAAAAATGATGCGCCGCGCTGGCGAAGGTGCGCGAGCACTTCGCGGGCCGCCGGGCTCAGCGCCTGCGCTTCCTTGGCGTCGCCTTCGGCGTGGCGCGGAATCATCCAGTCGGAATCTTCGCGGATGAAAAATGTGAGCGGCGCGACGCTGGTGGGAATGACGCGGCGAATCGCGTCAGCCGTTTCGCCGAGCGTGGAAGGATGCGGCGAGAGGCGGCCCCAGCCGACGGCGCCGGTGAGGCAGAGATTGTCGAGGATTTTGGGATCGTAGTTGGCGATGCGGCGCGCGAGGATTTGCGATTCCCAGGCGTTCGCCGGAGCTTCGAAGCCTTGGAGTTGCTGCAAAATTTCGAGCGTGCCGTGTTCGCCGAGAAGGCGCGAGTTCGGCGAGAGGTGCTGCCAGCGCAGCAGCCAGCGCATGAATTGCGCGGCGCTGACGGGCTCGACCATTTTGCGCAATGCGCCGAGAGTGAGCTTGTGAATGCGCGCGAGGATGCGGCGATGGCACCACTCGATTTCGCCGTGCGATTCGCTGGTGAATGAGCCGCGCAAAATCGCGCCACTGGCTTCCATCCGCAAAATCGTTCGCTCGACGTCGGACATTCCGACACCCAGCAATTCGCTCAACGCCTGCGCCGTTGTCGGGCCGATGTGCGCGAACCAGCCGGTGAGACATGCGAGCAGCGCGTCTTCGCGAGAGGGAGGCGATTTCTCGATGGCGGCGAGCGGCGGCTCAAATTTTGCGTCCGGGAAGAGCGCGGCGAAAGTTTCGGACTTCTCGGCAACGACCCAGTAGGCTTTGCCGCCGACGGCGGCGCGCGCGGCGCGGTGCGAATCAACGAGCTGCGAAAAATAATCCGACCATGCCGCGCCTCCACTTGTGGCCGAGGGAAGCGAGCTTGCGCCGCTTGTTTCCGGCAGCGCAATCAGATCGAGGATCGCGTCGTGGAGTTCGTCGGCATCGCGGACGTCGGGCCAGGCTTCGGCGCGGACTTCGGCGATGGCTGCGGGATCGAGGCGGCCGATTTCCGACAGCACCGCTTCGGGCAGAGCGCGGCGCATCTCGACGGCGCGGGCGCGGCGCTCTTCGAGCGGAGCATCATCGAGATAGGCGTAGGGATTGGCATTCAGGATTTCGTGGGAGAACTGCGAGGGGACGGGAGTTTCGACAGCGACGCAGCGGATTTCGCCGCTGGCGATGCCGGTGAGAACTTGCTTGAGGCCGTCGATGTCCATGGCTTCGCGCAGGGCGTCTTTCATGGTTTCGCGGGCTAGCGGATGATCGGGAATTACGATGTCGCCTTCGATATTTTCCTGACAGGCTAGGGCTTCGGGAAAAACCGCGGCGAGAAGGTCGTCCGAACGCATGCGTTGAATTTGCGGCGGGACTTTTTTCCCGCCCATGAAGCGCAGCAGGGCGAGAGAGCGGCCGGCGGCCCAGCGCCAGCGCGTTCCAAAAATCGGCGAGGCCAGGACCGCTTGCTCGAGGATTTCTTCTACGCTTTCTGGGTGTAGGAAATGGAAAACGTCGGCTAGTGGGAAGCTGTGTTGTTCGCCGAGCGAGATGTTGATGCCGTTTTCGGTGGCGGCGGCTTGCAGTTCGAAATTGAAGGAGCGGCAGAAACGTTTGCGGAGAGCGAGGCCCCAGGCCTTGTTGATGCGGCCGCCGAATGGGGCGTGGATGATGAGTTGCATGCCGCCGCTTTCGTCGAAGAAGCGCTCGGCGACGATGGTTTGCAGAGTGGGGACGGTGCGGAGGACGGCTTGGCCTGCGGTGATGTAGTCGATGGCTTGTTCGGCGGCGGATTGGTCCATGCCGCATTCGGTGCGGAGCCAAGTTGCTGCGGCGGATTGGGGGGCATCCTGGTCGGTTGGTTGAGGATTGGTTGGCGGCGGAGAGGAATTTGGAACTCGGTCCGCGGCCGCGTGCGCGGGTTGTTGCGTTGGTGGTCGTCGGATGTCGGCAGGGACGCCGGCGCTACTTTCGAGCCAAGCGGCGGCTTCGGATTGCTGGGATTCTTGGGTGCTTGGTTCGGGATTGCTTGGCGGCGGGGAATTTGGAACTTGCTCCGCGGTTGCGTGCGCTGGTTGTTGCGTTGGTGGTCGTCGGATGCCGGCAGGGACGCCGGCGCTACTTTCGAGCCAGCTGATGGCGTCCGCGGGGCCGCAGGAAGAAGCGAGCTTGATCGGTTCGTGGCCTTGCGGGTCGGGAATCGCGCCGGCCGATGGGAAAGACGCCGGCTGGCAGCCGGCGTTACTGAGCTTGCTGACTTGTTCGCGGATGGTTGCGACTTGGTGGGAGAGCTCCATTGAGCGGGCTGGGGCTTCGCCTCGCCAGAACGGGACGTTGGGGGCGGCGCCATGGGCGTCTTCTACTCGGACCGAGCCGGCTTGGACGCGGCGGATTCGCCAGGACGTGTTTCCTAGCAAGATGATGTCACCACGGAGGCTCTCTACTGCGAAATCTTCGTCCACCGTGCCTACTGGAGTGCCTTCGGGCTCGGCTATGACTGTGTAGAGGGCGTTATCGGGGATCGCGCCGCCGCTGGTGATGGCGGCCAAGCGGGCGCCGCGACGAGCGTGCAGACGATGATTGACCTGGTCGCGATGCAGATAGGCGCCGTAACGGCCGCGGCGGGCGGCGATGCCGTCGGAGAGCATCGCTATAATCTCATCGAAATCTTTGCGGGCTAAATTGCGATATGGAAACGCGCGACGGACCAGTGCGTAGAGATCATCCTCCTGCCAATCTTCGGCGGCGCAGGCGGCTACGATTTGCTGCGCCAGGACATCGAGCGAGGACTCGGGAATTTGCAGTTGGTCGAGTTCACCGTGGCGCATGGCGCGGATGAGAGCGCCACATTCGATGAGTTCATCGCGCGTGGTGGCAAAGAAACGGCATTTGGGAACGGCGCCGCGCCAGTGGCCGGCACGCCCGGCGCGTTGCAGGGCGACAGAAATCGCGCGCGGCGAGCCGATCTGGCAGACAAGATCGACCGTGCCGATATCTATGCCCAGCTCGAGCGAAGCAGTGGCTACCAGCGCGCGAATTTCGCCGGCTTTGAGTTTGCTTTCGACGGCCAAGCGGCGCTGGCGCGAGAGGCTGCCGTGATGCGACGCGACGGCGTCTTCGCCCAGCAGCGGGGCGAGATTGTGGGCCACGCGTTCGGCCAAGCGGCGGGTATTGACGAAAATCAGCGTGGAGCGGTGCTCCTGCACCAGCTTGGCGATGCGCGCGTAGATTTCTTCCCACATTTCGTTGGAGGCTACGGGGCCGAGCTCGCTGGCCGGGACTTCGATGGCGAGATCCATTTGGCTGCGGCGCGCGACTTCGACGATCACCGGCGCGGGGCGCTCGCTCCCTACCAGGAACTGGCCGACCAGCTCGATGGGCTTTTGCGTGGCGGAGAGGCCGATGCGCACGGGCGGTTGCGGCGTGAGCGCTTCGAGGCGCTCGAGGGATAGGGCTAGATGAGCGCCGCGCTTGTCGTCGGCTACGGCGTGAATTTCATCGACGATTAGCGTGCTGACGGTGCGCAGGATTTCGCGGCTTTTCGCGGCGGTGAGGAGAATGTAAAGCGATTCGGGCGTGGTGACGAGAATGTGCGGCGGGCGATCGAGCATGGCGCGGCGCTGGTGCATGAGCGTGTCGCCGGTGCGCACGGCGCTGCGGATTTCGGGCATGAGATAGCCGCGCTCGCGGGCCAGCTGCAGAATTTCGCCTAGCGGGACTTCGAGATTTTTCTGGATGTCGTTGCCCAGGGCTTTTAGAGGCGAGACGTAGAGGACTTCGGTTTGATCGCGGAGATCGCCGGCTACGGCTTTGCGGACTAGGGCGTCAATGCAGGCCAGGAAGGCGGCTAGAGTTTTGCCCGAGCCCGTGGGCGCGCAGATTAGCGTGTTGCGGCGGGCCAGGATGTGCGGCCAGCCTTGCTCTTGCGGCTCGGTGGGCGTGCCGAATTTTGTGATGAACCATTCGCGGACGAGAGGGTGGGCCCAGGAGAGGGGGGAATTGATGACGAGTTCGGAGAGTTCGGGTTCGTGCATTTGATTTCCTGCCCGCTGGGTGACTCTGCGGACGGCGAAGAACTCCATAATAGCATTGCGGCCGTGGGAGAGAAAAATCCCAGAGGCGGCGCTTGTTGGCTTGCTGCGAGGACTCGCGGCTCTGTTACATCCTGGGTCCCGCAGAATTACAGCACGAGGACAATCGATTTACGCAGAGGCGAGTGGTGACAGTTGTGGCCGTTTTTACGCTGGCGGGAGGAGCAAGCCCCTCCCCTACGACCGAAAAACCAACGCGTGCCCAGGATTTCAACAGAGCCAGGACTCGCCTCAGAAAAGCGCCGGCTGGCAGCCGGCGTTACGAGGGGCGGTAATTGACAAGATTCTGGCGATGTGGAACGCTACGTCGCGTGATTCTCTTTTGCTACCAGCTTGATTGCGCCGATTTATAACCTGTATCAGCTTTGAGGACCGATGAGCGCACCCCACCTCCAAACGGGCGACACTGCAGTTGTGGAGGCCCGGCATTTCGATGAATTCATCCGAGCGCTGACCAAACGCGGATATGAAGTGGTGGGGCCGACGGTGCGCGAGGGCGCGATCGTTTACGGGCGGTTGCGTTCGGCGGCGGACTTGCCAGCCGGCTGGACGGACGAGCAAAACGGCGGAACCTACCGGCTGAAGCGGCGTGGCGACGAGGCGATGTTCGGCTACGCCGTGGGGCCACATTCTTGGAAGAAGTTTTTGCATCCGCCGGAGCAGAAATTGTGGCAGGCGGAGCGAGACGGGAGCGCGTTCCGGATCATTCAAGAAAAACGGGATGTGCCGAAGTACGCGTTCCTGGGCGTGCGGGCTTGCGAGCTGCACGCGATCCATGTGCAGGACAAAGTTTTTCTGCAAGGGACATTCGTGGATCCGGTTTATCACTCGCGGCGCGACGGTGTTTTTGTGATCGCGGTGAATTGCGGCGTGGCCGGGGGAACGTGCTTTTGCGTATCGATGAAAACCGGGCCGAAAGTTGGCGCAGGATACGATTTGGCGCTGACGGAAATTTTGGATGGGGAGCGGCATCGCTTCGTCGTGGAGATCGGGTCGGAGCGCGGCGCGGAAGTGCTCGCCGATGTCGCCCATTCGGCCGCTGGCGCTGAAGACGTGAAACGCGCCGAGAACGTGGTGGCGGAAACGGCGAAGCATATGGGCCGCAGCCTCGACACAGTGGGAATCAAGGAGCTGCTCTACAGTAATTACGAGCATCCGCGGTGGGACGAAGTGGCGACGCGCTGCCTGACTTGCGCGAATTGCACGATGGTTTGCCCGACGTGCTTCTGCACCACCGTGGAAGATGTGACTGACCTTTCCGGCGACCATGCGGAGCGCTGGCGCAAATGGGATTCGTGCTTCACCATGGATTTTTCGTACATTCACGGCGGCAGCGTGCGATCGACGACGAAATCGCGCTACCGGCAGTGGCTGACGCACAAGTTGGCGACGTGGATCGACCAGTTCGGAAGTTCGGGATGCGTGGGCTGCGGGCGGTGCATCACGTGGTGCCCCGTGGCGATCGACATTACAGAAGAAGTTCACGCCATTCGCGAAAGCGGTGTTTCGAACGGAAAGAAAAATACAGGACGGGTGGAAAATGCCTCAGAGTCTTGAGCCAATCATCCGCGAGCATCCGTTCTTCAAGGGAATGGACGATCGCTACATTCGAATCATCGTGGGATGCGCGAAAAATGTGCGCTTCGAGTCTGGAGACGTGGTGTTGCGCGAAGGAGATCCCGCGGACCAGTTTTATCTGATTCGTGAAGGCCTGGTGGCCGTGGAATTGATGATTCCGAACCGCGGATTCACGACGGTGCAGACGATCGGGGATGGAGACATCCTGGGATGGTCGTGGCTGCTCCCGCCGTATCGCTGCCGGTTCGGCGCGCGGACGGTGCGGCCGACGCGCGCGCTGGCCTTCGACGGCAAATGTTTGCGGGGCAAGTGCGACGAAGATCACGATCTTGGCTACGAAGTGTTGCGGCGCTTCGCCGGAGTGACCGCGGAACGCCTGGAAGCGACGAGATTGCAGCTTTTGGATTTGTATGGCGCTCCGGCCTGAGAAATCCGTGGCGACCTCCTCACAGCTTGATCCGATGGTGCCGCGGCCCTTCCGCATTCAGCGCGTGAAGTCCGAGACGATCGACACGTTCACGCTGGAAGTCGCGCCGGTGGAAGAGTGCGATGGCTTCGCGTTTCTGCCGGGGCAATTCAACATGCTGTATGTGTTCGGCGTGGGCGAGGTGCCGATTTCGATCAGCAGCGAGCCGCGCAACTCTCCCATCCTGCGGCACACGACCCGGCAAGTCGGCGCGGTGACCAAGGCCATGGGAAAGTTGAAGCGCGGAGACGTGATCGGAATTCGCGGGCCGTTCGGGGGGAACTGGCCGGTGGAGGAAATGGCGGGGCGCGATTGCGTGATCGTCGCGGGGGGAATCGGGCTGGCGCCCTTGAGGCCCGCGCTGGTGCATCTGCTTGCGGAACGCGAGAAATACGGGAAGATCGTGTTGCTGTACGGAACGCGAACGCCGGAAGATATTTTGTTTCGCGCAGAACTGGAGCGCTGGCGCGGGAAGTTTGACCTGGAAATTCAGGTGACTGTCGATCGCGGGACGCCGGGATGGCGCGGGAACGTTGGTGTGGTTACGACGTTAATCGGCCGAGCGCCATTCGATCCGACCAACACGGTGGCGCTTACTTGCGGCCCGGAAGTGATGATGCGCTTTGCGGTGTCAGAATTGCAGCGGCGCGGCGTGCGCACGAATCACATCTACCTCTCGATGGAACGCAACATGAAATGCGCCGTGGGATTTTGCGGGCATTGCCAGTACGGGCCAGCTTTTATCTGCAAGGATGGCCCGGTATTCCGTTACGACCGCATCGAGATGATTTTCAGCAAGGCGGAGATCTGAAATGGCCACGAAGCGCAAGCCCAAGCTGGCGGTCTGGAAATTCGCTTCGTGCGACGGCTGCCAACTCAGCCTGCTGGATTGCGAGGATGAACTGCTGGCGGTTGCGGGAGCGGTGGAGATCGCAAATTTTTACGAAGCTTCCCGGGCGGTGGTGAAAGGCCCGTACGATCTTTCGCTGGTGGAAGGTTCGATCACTACGCCGCACGACGAAGAGCGCATTCACGCCGTTCGCCGCGCTTCGAAGTTCCTGGTTACGATCGGGGCGTGCGCCACAGCCGGCGGGATTCAGGCGCTGCGAAATTTCAAGGACGTGCGGGAGTTCACTTCGATTGTTTACGCGCGGCCGGAATACATCGAGACGCTGAATAAATCCACGCCAATCTCGGATCACGCGTTCGTGGATTTTGAATTGCGCGGCTGCCCCATCAACAAGTACCAGTTGCTGGAAGTGATCAGCGCGTTTCTGCACGGCCGCAAGCCAAACACGCCGGCGCACAGCGTGTGCGTGGAATGCAAGCGGCGCGAGACAGTTTGCGTGATGGTGGCGCAGGGCACGCCGTGCCTGGGACCCGTGACGCAGGCCGGCTGCGGAGCGATTTGCCCGGCCTACTCGCGGGGCTGCTACGCCTGTTTCGGGCCGAAGGAAACGCCGAATCTACATTCGATCAGCGCGGCCTGGAGCCACTTGGGAGTGAGCGAAGAAAATCTGGTTCGCGCGTTGCGCAGCTTCAATGCTTATGCCGAGCCCTTCCGGCGCGAGAGCGAGGCGCATGAAAAGTAAGATCATCAAGACAGATTTTCTGGCACGCGTCGAAGGCGAAGGCAGCCTGTTCGTGAAGATTAAAGGGCAGCGCGTGGCCGAAGTGAAGTTGAAGATCTTCGAGCCGCCGCGTTTTTTCGAAGCTTTCCTGCGCGGGCGCAGAGCCATCGAAACGCCGGACATTACCGCGCGCATCTGCGGCATTTGCCCGGTGGCTTATCAGATGAGCGCTTGCCACGCGATTGAGGATGCGTTTGGGGTTGTGGTAGGTGGGCCGCTGCGAGCGCTGCGGCGGCTGCTCTATTGCGGCGAATGGATTGAAAGCCACGCGCTGCACGTTTACATGCTGCACGCTCCGGATTTTCTGGGATACGACGACAGCATTCGCATGGCCAAGGATCATCCCGATGCAGTGAAACGCGGATTGAAGTTGAAGAAAGCCGGGAATGAAATCGTAAGTTTGCTGGGCGGCCGGGAAATCCATCCGATCAACGTTTGCGTCGGGGGCTTTTACAAAGTGCCCTCGCAGCAGGAATTTGCGGCTCTGGCGGAGAAGTTGAAGTGGGCGCGCGATGCGGCGATCGAAACGGTGCGCTGGGTGGCAGAATTTTCGTTTCCGCCGTTCGAAGGCGATTACGAATTCGTGGCGCTGCGCCATCCGCAGGAATATCCGTTCAACGAAGGCCGGCTGGTTTCGAACAAGGGATTGGACATCGCGGTGCGCGAGTACGATCAGCATTTCGAGGAAGAGCACGTGGCGCATTCCAATTCGCTGCACTCGCGGCTGAAAGAGCGCGGCGCATATTTCGTCGGGCCGCTGGCGCGCTACAATTTGAACTTCGACAAGCTCTCGCCTCTCGCGCAGGAAACTGCACGAGCCGCGGGAATCGGCGCGATCTGCCGCAATCCTTTCCGCAGCATTATCGTGCGCGGCGTAGAAATCGTGCAGGCGTGCGACGAAGCCCTGCGCATCATCGAAAATTTCGAGATGCCGGAGAAACCGGCGGTGGAATTCGAGCCGCGCGCCGGAACGGGCTATGGCTGCACCGAGGCGCCGCGCGGCATGCTGGTTCACCGCTACCGCGTCGATGAACGCGGCGTGATCCTCGATGCCAAGATTGTTCCTCCGACATCGCAGAATCAAAAAACCATCGAAGCGGACTTGCTGCGCTTCGTCTCCGCCAACCTCGACATGCAGCGCGATAAATTGCAGTGGCAGTGCGAGCAGGCCATCCGCAATTACGACCCGTGCATATCGTGCGCCACACATTTTCTTAAGTTGCATATCGAGCAGGAATAGACGCGATGGCGGCGAGCACGGTGATCATCGGCGTCGGGAATTGCGATCGCGGCGATGATGGAGTTGGATTGGTTGTGGCGCGGGGGCTGAGCGATAGGATTTCGGCTGATATCAGGATTTTAGAAACGGGTGGAGACGCAGCGGCGATCGTTGACGCGCTCGCCGGGGTGCGTCGCGCAATCCTGGTGGACGCGGCGCAATCGGCCGCGCCCCCGGGCACCATCCATCGCTTCGATGCTGCGGCTGGCGCGGTTCCCGCAGATATTCTTCGCCTCTCGTCGCACTCGTTCGGCGCCGCAGCAGCGATCGAATTGGCCCGTGCGCTGGGCGAGTTGCCGCCTCGCACCACCGTTTACGGGATCGCGGGCGCGAATTTCGAGGAGGGCGCAGAACTCCATCCTGCCGTGCAGCAGGCTGCGATCTCCGTGATGGCGCAAATCCGCAAAGAACTGCAAGCACAGTGATGCTATTGGTTGCGACCATCTGCCGGAAATCGTAAACTAATGTGAACCGCTGGACGAACTCCGATCTGCGGTTCGTAGTGCCCCTCGGTCGGGGCGTGGCTCAGCCTGGCTAGAGCGCCTGGTTCGGGACCAGGAGGTCGGTGGTTCAAATCCACTCGCCCCGACCACTTCTTCTAGCATCAGGGATTTACTCCACCAAATTGATTCGGCGTAGCTGGTTTTGCTAACGTCTTCGTCATGTCCGAGCATTCCACCGAGCAGATACGCGAATTGCTCGACTCCCTTTACCGTGTGGATTCGGGACGGATCCTGGCAACTCTGATCCGCTTGCTCGGTGATTTTGATCTTGCAGAGGAGGCGATGCACGAAGCCTTTGCAACTGCGCTGGGCGTGTGGCCGAGCAGTGGAGTACCCAGCAACCCGCGGCCATGGTTGATTTCGACGGCCCGATTCAAAGCCATTGATACTCTGCGTCGACGGGCAAGATTTGATGCGTCGCAAGACGAGCTCGTGCGATATCTCGAAGCGCAATCGAGTTCGGCCGAATACTCCAATGAAGAGGACAGCCTTGAGGATGACCGGCTGCGCCTGATTTTTACATGCTGTCATCCATCTCTCGCGCCGGAAGCGCACGTTGCACTCACCTTGCGTGAGGTGTGCGGGCTGACGACCGAGGAGATCGCAAAGGCCTTCCTCACCACTCCACGCACGCTGGCGCAGCGCATTGTGCGCGCCAAGGCAAAGATCCGAGAGGCGCGGATTCCGTACGAGGTGCCGACGCCGCAGGAATTGCCGGAGCGACTGGGCGCGGTGCTTCAGGTCATCTACCTCGTCTTTAACGAGGGTTATTCGGCTGCGGCCGGAGCGGAAGTAACGCGGGCCGAGCTAACCGGCGAGGCGATTCGATTGGGCCGGTTGCTGACCGAACTCCAACCAGAGCCGGAAGTCATTGGGCTCCTTTCCCTGATGTTGCTACAGGAATCCCGTCGCGCCGCGAGAGCATCGCCCACCGGGGAGCTGATTTTGCTGGAGAATCAGGATCGCTCGCTCTGGAATCGGGAACAGATCGCAGAGGGAGTGGCATTGCTGGAGCGCGCCCTGAAGTCCCGCCGCTTCGGCTCCTACACACTGCAGGCTGCGATTGCGGCCGTTCATGCGGAGGCGGAATCGGTCGCGGCGACCGACTGGCGACAGATTGTGGCCCTCTACGACCGATTGGCAGAAATTCAGCCTTCGCCAGTTGTACAGCTAAATCGTGCCGTGGCAATTGCAATGCGCGATGGTCCAGAGGCCGGTCTGACGCATATCGACGCGGTGCTGGAACACGGCGAACTGGCAAATTATTACCTGGCGCATTCAGCCCGTGCAGATATGTACCGCAGGCTCGGGAGGACGGCGGAGGCTCGGTCCGCTTATGAGAAAGCTCTGGCCCTTACCCAACAGGAACCAGAGCGGCAATTCCTGCAAGAGCGGATTCGGCAGTTGAAATAAATCAGAAGCCGATGCGCATATTGAGATGACCAGGCGCGAAGCATGGTTCTAAACCCAATCGATTACGAGGCAACAAGCGGGGCGCTGCAGACGGGCAAAGAACGAGCCGTCCGCAAGCCGAGGCCTCGCCAGGGGGCTGCTGTGATCATGAAATTCTTGAGTCTAGGGACGACGGAGAGTTAGGATACGCGAGTCGGAGTCCAAATCGCCAATTCCGGATGAGCGCTGCAACTACCGCCCTTCACCTCCAGCTGAAAACGGAACTCCCGGGACAACATATTTGTAACGAGCATTGCATCGAAAGGAGCCATCAGTGAACGCCGTTCAAATCGACCAGAAGAGCTATGAGATGCCCCCGCGAGAGGGGATCAGTATCGCGCATTTTCTCACGGTCGCCGACGTCGAGCGGTCGGCTCGCTACTACGAAAAGGTCTTCGGCGCTCGCATTCTGACCATGGGCGACGGCAACGCGCCTCCGTACCTTCAGCTTGCGAATATCTGGATGATTCTCAACGTCGGAGGCGGGCCGACCCCGGATAAGCCGACGGTGACGCTCAGCGTCCCCGACCCGAATCACATCAACAGCTTTATGAATTTCCGCGTTGCGGATATTCACGCGTGCTATGAATTGTGGAAAAGTCGAGGAGCCGAGTTCCTCACGCCGCCAATACCCAAGTACGGCGAGATTCGCTGCTACATCCGCGATCCTGACGGTTACATTATCGAGGTCGGACAGAGCACCTCCCTCAAGTACGGTTAACGCTCGGCCCCGGATGGAATGCGGATTTAAACGCTTACGGGCGAGCCGCTCGGCTTTGACCCGATCACCTCGACTTTGATATTCGGCGAGTACGACGCGGTGCTGGTGGATGCAATGGGGACAGTAGCTGAGGCCGAGGCTTTCGCAAACTGGGTTGCTCTGCACAAGCTAAGATCTCGGGAAACAGATTCGAATTCAGAGAGGAGAACAAAATGACGGCAAAAGGAAAAGTCGTGGTGCTAGTCTCGAGCGGTCGCGGTTTGCCCTTGAAAGATGGCAAGGTTTATAAGGGCGCTGGCTACTATCTCAACGAGCTGACGGTTCCGGTTCGCGCCCTGATGAAGGAGGGCTACGAAATCACCTTCGCCAACCCCAAAGGCAACACGCCGCAAGTGGATGTGCATTCAGAGGTCGCCGATTTCTTCGGCGGGGACGCGGCCAAGCTTGAGGACTATATGCTATTCCGCGACGGCCTGACTGGGCTCCGAGATCCAATGCGCATCGCGGATGTCATCGCATCGGGCCTGGATCAATATGACGCAGTTTTCGTCCCGGGCGGTCACGGCCCGATGATCGATCTTCTCGATGATCCCGACGCTGGCACCGTGATGAGGCACTTTCATGAGACATCCAAGCCTACGGCAGTGCTTTGCCATGGCCCGATTTCACTTCTCTCGGCTCTTCCCAATTCTTGGGAGGTGGTCGCTGCGCTGGCGGCGGGCGATGTCGCCGGAGCGCACGCCAAGGCTAAAGGCTGGATCTATGCTGGATATAAGATGACCATCTTTTCGACAGCGGAAGAGCAGCAGCGGGAGCCGCTTGAGATTGGTGGCAAGGTTCTTTTCTACCCGGACTTCGCCTTGCGTACGGCGGGCGGTGACGTAAGTGTGGTTGCTCCATGGAAGAGCTACGTCCTTCAGGATCGCGAGTTGATCTCGGGTCAGAACCCGTTCTCGGACCAAGCGCTTCTGGAACTTCTTCTACCGGCACTCAACGTCAGAAGAAGCAAGGGGGCTGGCGCATCCTCGGATTGATCGAGTCTTCGCTACTAACCTGTCTTAACCTACATCAACCGCCGATGCGAATGTTTCCTCGCGCATGAGGGAGGCTTGCCACTAGTTGGAAAGGCGCCGGAAATGGTGATGCATCACACGAACTTAGGGAGACCACGCACATGACGGCCCCCAACACGTCGAACACGCTCGGTGTCAACGTCTTTACCGCACCGGGAAAGGCAATGGTAGGCGAGCGGCCAAAGCCCTTCGGCGAAGCGCTCGGCTTTGACCCGATCACGTCAACTTTAATCTTCGCCGAGTACGACGCGGTGCTGGTGGACGCAATGGGGACAGTGGCTGAGGCCGAGGCTCTCGCGGATTGGGTCGCTCTGCACAATCGCAACTTGGAGACCATCTATATAACTCACGCCCATTTCGACCACTTCTACGGTCTGAGCATTCTGCTCGACCGTTTCCCGAGCGCTCGGGCGATAGCAACACCCAACACGGTGAACGCCATGCAGACGTCTTTCTCTCCCGTGGTGGAGCGGTTGGCCCGCCGGCTCTTTCCTGGGCAAGTGGCCACCAAGTTGGTTCCACCTGAGCCCTATGAGCACGACACGTTCACTCCTCGAGGGCCACGAATTGCGCATCATCGAGCAGGGCCGCACGGATTGTCCCGATTCGACGTCTCTTTACGTTCCATCGATCGGCCTGATCGTCGCTGGCGACGTGGTGTACAACCAGTGCCGCATGTACGTCGGCGACACCACCCCCGAGAGCCGAAAGAATTGGATCGCGGCGCTAGACCGATTAGCGGCGCTGGACCCGGCGATTGTTGTCGCCGGTCACAAGAAGCCTGGCGCGCCGGACTCTCCCTCGACGATCCAAGACACCAAGCGTTACCTGCAGGACTTCGATCGGTTGCAGAAAACCGCGACGTCCGACCAGGAGCTGTTCGATCAGATGACGGAGCTGTACCCGCATTGGGTAGCCAATCAGTCGTGGTTGATGTTCGGATTCCCGCAGCCATAACCCAGATCAACCCTAAGACATGCCTTAGAGAACCCCGTGCCGCTTTACCTCTCGACGCACATCGCAGGCATGCGTACGAGAATTGCTAATCCAGGTGATGTCGTAGATCCAAGCTAAAGCGCGGAAGTGGCAAAATTTATGGGACGATCTGTCGACTTCCGGTCCGGCCGTTCGTCTATCGGGTCAGGGCTGATGACTCAGCCCTGCGATATATAGTTAAGGCAGGGCAACCGCCCAGCGCGAAGACCGTTATAGGAGAATTGAGAAATCATGACGCAGTATTTGGTTGAAACAACGGCCGAATCTCGAAAACCCACTCTCATTTCGGGAGTCCCAACCATGCTGATTGCGAGACGAACTACAATTCTGTGTATTTCCTTGTCGTTGAGCCTGACCGCAGCAGCCCAGCAGAAGCCTTCTCCGCTTTCACCCTTTGTGAAGGAAGATGCACCGGTGCTAGTCCTGGAGCATGTGCGCCTTATCGACGGCACAGGCTCTGCACCCCAGGAAGATATGCGCATCGACATCGCTGGCGGCAAGATCACAGCTGTCCAAGCCGCCGGTGCGCACACCCCTTATCCGCCCAACGCCAAGGTGCTGGAGATGACGGGAAAGACAGTGATCCCCGGCCTGGTCGGCATGCACGAACATCTCTTCTATCCCACGCCGCAGCAACCCCAAGGTGGCGTGGCGTTCTATGGCGAGGCAGCGGACAGCGCTCCGCGTCTCTACCTGGCAGGGGGCGTGACGACGGCGCGGACAGCGGGCAGCGTAGAGCCGTACACCGACCTGGAACTGAAGCGAGAGATCGACGCAGGGTCGCTGCCTGGACCCAAGCTCGACGTGACCGGCCCCTACCTCGAGGGCAAAGGCAATTTCCTGATCCAGATGCACACGCTTGCGGATGCGGACGACGCTGCGCGCACGGTGGATTATTGGGCCGCCGAGGGCGTGACCTCGTTCAAGGCATACAACTATCTTACGGCGGATGAGCTGAAGGCGGCCATCGACCACGCTCACGCCCACGGGCTCAAAATCACAGGACATCTTTGCTCCATCGGATTCAGGCAGGCGGCCGCGCTGGGCATCGACAACCTGGAACATGGCCTGTCGGTGGATACCGAGTTCTTCCCGGGGAGGAAGCCGGACGAGTGTCCCGGTCTTCTTGCGAATTTGGCCTATCTCGAAAAAAGTGTGGACGTGGAGGGACCTGAGGTGCGGGAGATGATCCGTGACCTGGTAGCGCACCATGTGGCCATCACGTCAACGCTGGCGGTGTTTGAGAGTCTCGCCTCGAATCGCCCGCCAATCGAGCGGGAGAGCGCGGCTCTGAAGACGCTCTCGCCGCAAGCAGCGAAGGAGTATCTGCTCGGCCGCGCTCAGGTGACCGAGCACGACTTGGGCGGGCCGATGCTGGGAAAAGAGATGAGATTTGAGCGGGAGTTTGTGGCCGCGGGCGGACTGCTGATGGCGGGATGCGATCCCAGCGGCTACGGCGGCGTGGTGCCGGGCTTCGGCGACCAGCGCAACATTGAATTGCTGGTCGAGGCCGGCTTCTCAGCGGTCGAAGCGATCCGCATTGCCACACTGAATGGGGCACTCTACATGGGCAGAGACGCGAGCATCGGATCGATTGCGCCGGGCAAGGCCGCCGATTTGGTGGTGTTGGGCGGCAACCCGGCGGAGAAGATTGAAAACATAGAGAAAGTTGAGCTGGTGTTCAAAGATGGCGTGGGTTTCGATCCTGCGAAACTGATTCGATCCGCCACTGAGCTGGTTGGCTTGCGGTGAGCACGCAGGAACCGGAGAGGCAATTCCTGCAAGAGCTGAGCCACTTGACCTCTGATCACTACCTTTTATTGAGATGACCCGGCTCAAGGCATCGTTCTTAAGCGCGGAAGAAGCCAAAATTTCTTGGTAGAGTTGTCGAATTCCGGTCCGGCCGTTCGTCTATCGGGTAAGGGCTGATGATTCAGCCCTGCAATAGATGGTGAAGGCGGGGTAGAAGCAGCGGCCCTGATACGGTATCCGCTCAACATTCAAGGAGAACACAATGCGTTTCATGATGATCATGTATCCGAAAATCTACGAAACCGCAAAAGCCGGCTTTGTACCCGATATGAAAAACATGGAGAAAATGGGCGCGTACAACGACGAACTAGGGAAAGCCGGCGTGCTGCTCGCGCTCGACGGCCTGACCCCGCCCGCGACGATGAGCGCGCGCGTCACCTTCAAAGACGGAAAGTCGAAAGTTACCGACGGCCCGTTTACCGAAGCGAAGGAAGTGGTCGGCGGCTTCTGGATTATTCAGGTGAAGTCGGTGGAAGAGGCGCTCGAATGGGCCTCGCGCATCCCCGGACAGGATAACGAAATGGTTGAAGTCCGCAGGTTGTTCGATATGACCGACTTCGAACCCGAGACCCAAAAGTATATCCAAGAGAGGTTTGGCGACGACTGGGCTGAGACGAAACCGCAGTAAAAAAACACCTCAACGCTTTTCCATTTCGCGACGAGTCGTACGACGTCTATGTAGCCGTTGCAGGAAAAGGAGAAATTATGCCGCAGTATTTAGTTGCTATTCACCACCCCGACGATTGGGATCCGTCCGTCGAAACCGAAGCGATTCTCGAGGAGATCCACGCACTCAACCGCGAGATGATTGCGGCCGGTGCCAGGAAGTTCGTCGCCGGCCTAACCCCGGTCAGCATCGCGAAGTCGCTGCGGGCGCAGCCCGACGGCAAGGTTCTCGTCACCGACGGGCCGTATCTGGAGACCAAGGAGCACATAGCCGGTTTTTGGGTGCTGGAAGCCGCGGACATGGACGAAGCGCTGGCGTGGGGACGCAAGGCTGTTATCGCCTGCCGTGCGCCGGTCGAGGTTCGCCCGATTTTTTTTATGCCGGCTCCAACACCGCCGTCGGTGCCGGCCTGACGCGCAAAATCAGATAAGGACTTATACATAAAGGGGAGCGGCGTAACTGAATGAGAAAGCTAATCTACGCAATCAACATAACCCTGGATGGCTGCTGCGATCACACCAAACAAATGGTTGATGAAGAAGCGCTCGGACACCATGCGCTGCTCCTGCGAGATGCCGACCTACTTGTCTATGGGCGTAAAACCCATCAGTTGATGGTTCCTTATTGGCCGGATGTCGCCAAAAATCCTTCTGAGACAAAAGCAGATATCGAATTTGCGAAAATGTTTGTCTCCAAAAATAAAATTGTTTTTTCACGATCATTGGAGAGCGCTGAAGATAAAAATACGAAAATTGTTCGTACGAACCTTCGCGACGAAATGCTCAGATTAAAGCAAGAACAAGGCAAATATATTTTGGCCGGTGGTGTGGATATCCCTTCACAACTTATAGAGCTCGGTCTTATTGATGAATATCGTTTTGTCGTGACGCCAATAATTGCAGGAGAAGGGAGACGGCTGCTGGAAGGCGTTAGCCTGCCGCAGAAATTACAATTAAAGCTTGTTGAGTCCAAGATTTTTAAATCAGGATGCGTCGCTCTTCGTTACTTGAAACAGTGACGGAAAAGCCTGCTACAGGTGCGCTGCTGGCTCTCCCCCGAGGAGAGGAAAACGAGGAGAAGAACAATGAAATATATCTGTCTTGGGCTATCTCGAGCCCGGCAAGATCGAAAACATGTCTGAGACACTGGCAAGGCACTTCGATTTCAGAAACGGGAGTCAACAATGAATGAGCTCACGAGGCGTGATTTTGTTCGCGGCGGTTTAACTGCGGGAATTGGGATCGGCATTGCGCCTGAATTGCTGCGCTCCGCCGTCGCCCGGCAGGCGCCTGCGCCTGCAGCGGGGGCGGACCCTTATGCCATGGTCGATCCGGAGTTGCTTGACGCAATCAAGAAATTCCCCACTCCGACCTTCACGAGCGAAAATCTCGTTGAAGCACGCAAATGGCCGGGGGTGCCTGCGCTGCCTCCGCCGGCGCCGCAGCCATTTGAACGGCACATACCCGGTCCATCGGGTGCGCCGGACTTGCGCCTGGTGATTGTCGATGCGGCTCCCGGCACGAAAGGGCGTCCTGCACTTGCTGCACATTCATGGCGGCGGGTATGTCACCGGCTTCGCCGGACAATTCAATCCGTTTCTGCAAGCAGTGGCACAGAATTGCGGATGCCTGGTCGTTTCGGTCGACTATCGCCTCGCCCCGGAAACACATTTCCCGGGATCGCTCGAAGATAATTACGCCGCGCTGCGCTGGCTTTACAAAAATGCTGACGAGCTCGGCGTGGATCGCAAACGCATCGCCATAGGCGGAGAAAGCGCCGGCGGCAGCCATTCTGCGCTACTCGCCATTGCCGCGCGCGATCGCCGCGAAATTCCCATCCTATTTCAGTTGCTGATATATCCGGCGCTCGACGATCGAACCGGCAGCACTCGCCAAGCTCCGCCGTATATCGGACAGTTCCTTTGGAACGCGGCCTCGAATCGTTTCGCCTGGACTTCTTTCCTCGGCGTCCCGGCCGGCTCGCCTACGGTTCCGGCAGGCGCGGTTCCTGCGCGCGTCGAAAATCTCGCCGGACTTCCTCCCGCATTCATCGGCGTCGGCGCTATCGATCTGTTTGTGGATGAAGATGTGGAGTACGCCCGCCGCCTGATCAATGCCGGAGTTCCGACGGAACTCCATGTAATTCCGGGCGCGTATCACGGGTTCGATGTGCTGGTCCCGGACGCCGCAGTTTCGAAGCGATTCACGGAATCGTGGACAGTTGCCCTTCGGCGAGCATTTGCCGCCGGCTAGCCGGCGAAGTCTGACTTTACTAGCGACAAGCAACTGTATCCATAGAGGTGTTACGCGGTCTCTGACGGAGGACCCAATGAAATACATCTGTTTGGGCTATCTCGAGCCCGGCAAGTTCGAAAACATGTCCGAGAGCGAGCGCAACACCGTGCTGGACGAGTGTTTTAGCTACAACGACGAACTGCAGAAGAACGGACTTCTAGTCGCTGAGGAAGCTCTTCAGCCCGCCAACACGGCGGTGACCGTGTGTTGGAAGAATGGAAAGGTGGCAGTGACAGACGGTCCGTACGCGGAAACCAAGGAGCAATTGGGTGGAATTCAGGTGCTTGAAGCGCGAGATCTGAATCACGCAATTCAGCTCATTTCCCAATGTCCGGGAGTGAAGTTGAACTGTGGAACAATCGAGATACGTCCAGCGGCGGATATCAGCGAAATGATGAGAGAGAGCGAGCGGCGACGGCGAAAGAATACCTCGCGATGACGGCGGCCACGAGGGAACTCTCGAAGCCAGCTCGATATTCTGCTTTGCTGAGTGGGCAGTACATTTCGCTAGTGTTTGCTCCACCAGACTAGCGTCACGCCTAGCGTTACTGTGGCGATTCCGATCCAGCGCGAGCGGGTAATGCGTTCGCCTAGGAAGAGACGCGCACCGAGGGCGCCGGCTACGTAGCTGAGTGCGCTGAAGGGAACTACGAAACTCACTTCGTCAAACGATAGGATGCCTACCAGGGAAAAGAAGCCCAGGGCCATAAGCGTAATTCCTGCCCACATCCAGCGTAGATGCAAGGCTCGCCAGACGAAACGAATCAGAGATGCTGGACGGAAGTCGTGCATCTCTCCGATGCTTTTCATGGCGCGGCTTACGCAAAGTTCGCCGCCAGTGCCGGCTACTACGATGAAGAAAAAGAGAATCGCCTGCAGCATTTCTAGTGTGCTCCCGTTGTTTTCGGAGAGGTTCGGCCGACAATGAGAACGCCGAAGCAAATTACGGCGATTCCCGCCCAGCGCAGGGGCGAGACGACTTCGCCTAGCACCAAATAGCTCAAAATCGCCACAGATGCGTAGGCCAAGGCCGTGGCGGGCTGCACGTAGCTGTAGTCAGCCCAGGTGAGCAGGAGCATGTGCACAAGGAAGAAGACCAGAAAGCACCCGATGGCCAGCCATAGCCAGGGCGAAGAAAAAGTTCGCTCGACGAAGTTCAGAAGATCCTGTGGACGAATCAAGCGCAGCGATCCTACGCCTTTCATCCCTTTGCCGAGCAGCACGTTTCCGAGCGGGCCCAGGATGATGCTCATTAGAATGAAGGGAATTGTTTTCAGCTGAAGCCTGCGGGAGTGATGATGCGGATTTCCGTCCATAGGGGCGTTGGCACACTCCTCGATAGAGCGAGCTGGGTTGTGCCAGCCGGCTTGGTTTTTGCAAATTGAGTAACGCATTTATTTTATGCGAAATCGGCGTAACAGCAACGGCGACAGAGCGCGATGCGGCGGGTTGGTGAACGAAAAGTCGTGCTAGCATGCTTACAAAGAGTTGGCTTGGGTTTGAGAGAATCTGTAAACATCGGGAGAACAGAACCTCAGCGGGTAAAGCCGTATTGATTTCGCGGCCTCTGCGGCACGACCGAAGTCGTGCCCTGACAAATCGCCGAAGGGCTGAAGGAAGATCCATGGCCACCATGCGGACAGACTGCGCGCAAGCTGGAACCGGGACATCGTTTCTTTGATTCTCCTCGAACGCGCCCTATTGTTCGTCGCGGCCCTTCCATTCATCTACTACCTGCTGGCGATTTATTGCTCCTTGCGATTTTTTTTGAGTTCGCGAGGGACTGGAGTTGCCGGAGACTTTACGCCGCCGGTTAGCAATTTGAAACCGGTGCGCGGGTTGGATCCCGAAGCATTCGAAAATTTTGCGAGCTTCTGCAGGCAGAACTATCCCGAATATGAATTGCTGTTTTGCACTACCGACGAGACTGATCCTTCTGTGCCGGTTATCCAGCGGCTGATTCGCGAGTTCCCCGAACAGAAAATTCGGTTGATCTTCAGCGTCGGGCATACGGCCATCAACGATAAGGTCGCGAAACTGGGGCTGATGATGGAGCAGGCGCGCTACGAACATCTGGTGATCAGCGATTCAGATGTGCGCGTCGCGCCAGGGTATTTGCGGACCGTGCTGGCGCCTTTGCGGGAACCGCGCGTAGGAGGCGTGACGTGCTTTTACGTCTCGCTCGATGATAAGACGCTGAGCGAGAAGTGCCAGACCATCGGGATGATTTCGGATTTCTACGCGGGGCTGATGATCGGCTGGAATTTTGAGGGCGTGCGCTTTGCCTTGGGGCCGACCATGGTGACGACGAAGCAACGGGTGCGCGATTTTGGCGGGTTTCAAATGCTGGAAAACCGCCCGGCGGATGATTTGCTTCTGGGCCGCTTGATCGCAGATAACGGCCATGAAATGAAATTGCTGCCGTATGCGGTGCAGTGCGTGCCGGATTTTCACGGTATGGGCGGGCTGCTGGCGAAGCGAATTCGCTGGATGACGGTGATGCGGCAGATGCGCCCGTGGGGGCATTTTGGATTGCTGTTTACCTGGGGGCTGCCTTGGGCTCTGCTGGCTGTGGCCCTGCGGCCTTCCGCGCGCATCGCTGCTCTTTATTTAGGTTTGTATCTTCTCTGCCGCATCAGCATGACCGGGATTATCGGGATTTATGGATTGAAAGAGCGCGGGCTATGGAAGAAATTCGGGCTGATTCCGCTGTGGGACTTGCTGGCGTTTTGGATTTGGCTGGTGAGTTTTACGCGCAAGTCGATCCGCTGGCGCAGCGTGGAGCATCCGGTCGAGAACGGGCAGTTGGTTTCGCGCGACCGGGGCTCCAGTTAGTGGCGCGCTTGACCCGCGCGCGCCGACCGGACTATTTACCGCGGCCGCTCACGGTTTGCAGAGCAGCGGCGCGAGTCTGCACTGGGCGCTTGTTCTGCGTGTCGCGCCAGTTCACATAGGGCATGAGCAGCGCGGGATCCACGCGGTCGCGGTAGCGCACGGCGATATTCATCAGAGAATCCAGCAGCGACTCGGACAGGAAATGCGGCTGAAGGCCGAGATTGATCAGCCTTGAGTGCTTGGCGTTGTAATAATGCGACTCCGCTTCGACGCGGGGATCGGGCAAGTGCTCGATTTGGACGTCGAGGCCCAGATGTTTTCCGGCTGCTTGCACTCGTTGGGCAAGGTCGAGAACCGTGAACTGCTCCGTAAATTGATTGTAAACGCGGCATTCTCCTTTATCTGCAGGATTCATGCAGGCCAGCTCGATGCATCGAACCGTATCGCGAATGTCGAGGAAGCCGCGGGTTTGCCCACCCTTGCCATAGACGGTCAAAGGCTCGCCGATGGCTGCCTGCGCGCAGAAGCGGTTGAGCACGGTGCCGAAAACATCGTCGTAATCGAAGCGATTGATTAGCGCCTCATCAAGATTGGTCTCGTCCGTTACGGTGCCATAGACGACGCCTTGATTCAGATCCGTGGCGCGCAAGCCCCAGATTTTGCAGGTGAACATGATGTTGTGGCTGTCGTGCACTTTGCTGAGATGGTAGAAGGAGCCCGGTTGCTTCGGGAACGGAAGGACGTCCGAGCGGCCGTTGTGCTCGATCTTGATGTAGCCCTCTTCGATGTCGATGTTGGGAGTTCCGTACTCGCCCATGGTGCCGAGTTTCACTAGATGGCAGTCGGGTTGGGTTTCGCGCATGGCGAAGAGAAGATTCAGAGTGCCGACCACGTTGTTCACCTGAGTGAAGACGGCGTGCTTGCGATCGATCATCGAGTAGGGCGCGGAACGCTGTTCGGCGAAGTGGACGATGGCTTGCGGCTCGGCGGCTTTGATGGCGGAGACAAGAAAATCGTAGTCGGTGACGTCGCCCACTTGGATGTCGATTGTTTTGCCGGTCAATTGCGACCAGACTCGCACCCTGTCGCTCAATGGCTGAATCGGCGTAAGCGTCTGCGCGCCCAATTCGAAATCCCACTGGCGGCGAATAAAGTTGTCCACAATGGTTACGGCGTGTCCTTTTGCCGAAAGATACAGCGCGGTTGCCCAGCCGCAGTATCCGTCGCCACCCAGAACCATGATCTTCATGCAGTTCCCCCGCACGCGTGTTTGGAAATCTGATGATAATTACGGCTTTTGTGTCTCTGGTTCCAAATCATCCTTCGTCAGACTGAGAACGGCAATGTCTGTGCGACAACATGTTACGTAAGCTTCCATATTCTCACGGCGGCGGTGACGCCCGCAGGAGAAAAGCGAGCCTGCGCGCCGATACGATTGAATTTGATGCGGACTTACCTTCGCTATTCAGGGCGTGGCCCTTGCGATTGGCTCGTTGGTGACGAGCATTTTCCCGCCGCTCTCAGCCACGACACCCACGTGATCGCTGCCGACCAGTTCCGTGTCGCGCTCGATGCCCTCCGCGGTCCCCACCAGGTAATAGCGCTGCGTGCCCTTCCACAGGCGCTCGAATTCGGAATCATCGATAAAAACGTGTGGGGCATTCGGCGCGTTGCCGCCGTACTCCAAATTCTGTCTCTTTCCGTTCAGGAGCAGCGGTTCGACGCCGGTATAAAAAACCACGGAAGAAAATGTGTAGTAGTGGTAGTCGAGAATCAAGCCTCCCGGCGGCGATTTTGTGTACGCGTCGGCCAACGGCCGGGAGGAGAGAAAGGGATCGAAGCGCACCAGGGCCAGGCGCGCGGCCTGGAAAAAGATAACCATCATCAGCGCGGACATTAGATATGCGCGCCATTCGTGCGGCCCCATAAATTCCCGAGCGCGCCGATCAGGAATGCGATGCCTGCGATAGCCAGCGGCAGGCGCATATACGCCATGGAATTGATCGTTAAATCCAAGGCGTGCCCGAGCGACAGGCAATAAGCGCCGGGGTGCGAAGAAAGGGCGCCCGAAATATCTCCCGGAGTCGGCAGATTACGGACCTCGTAGAGCACCGCGAACGCACAGATGACGCTGCCCGCGGCGATCGCGCCTAGAACGCGGCTGCCTCGCCGAATCCACGCACCGCCCGCGGCCATCGCGGAGCCGATGATCAAGGCCAGCGCGGGATAGCAGGGCATCGAATAATATTCCTGGGTCGTCGAAAAGGTGAAGAAAACCAGGATGAATCCCGTCCAGCAGAGCGCCAGCAGGCGGGTTTGCCCGGCGCGATCGACGGGTTTGTAGGAAAGTTTGACGGCCGCCGGCAGGTAAACGCTCCACGGGAAAAGCCAGAGGAAGTGGAAGAGCCAGAAGTATAGTCGTGGAACGGTATTGTAGTCGCGCGGATAGCGGCGATTCAGAAATCGCAGCAGTTGTTCGTTCACAAAATAAAACCACAGAAAGCCGTGATATTGGCCGGGGCCGCTATGCAGCGTCCAGGCAAAATATGGCGGGTTGCGTAGCGTGGCTAGGATGTGCCAAGGCAGCGCGATGGCGGCTGCAATGAGCACACCACTCAGAGGATGCAGCCGCCGCCAGGTTTCGCGCAGGAACAACTGGCGAGTGAGCGCCAGGTAGATCAGCGCCGCGCCAATCGGAAATACGATGCCGATCAGACTTTTCAGCAGTAATCCTGTGCCCAGGCTGGCTGCGAGAATCGTGGCCCAGAGAAAGTGGCGTTTTTCTTCCGGGTCCAGAGCGCGCAGAAAAGCCCACATCGCGAGCGTGATGGTAAACGTGAGCATCACATCGGGAATTTGCACGCGAGTGAACAAAAACAGCCCGACGCAAGTTGCCACGCACAGCCCCGCGTAAAAGCCAGCGCGCTTTCCGAAAGCCCAAATCCCAAACGCGGTGGTCAGCAACGCCAAAGCGATGGCGGAAAGCGCCACGGGCAGCCTGGCCACCCAATCCGTGACGCCGAAAATCTTGTAACAGATGGCGATCATCCAGTAGATCAGCGGTGCTTTTTCGAGATACAGCACGCCGTCAATTCGCGAGGTCACCCAATCGCCGCTAGTCAGCATGGTTTTGGCAATTTGCGCGTGGACCGCGTCCACATCATCGACCAACGAGGGAGGCGAGACGATGCAAGCCAGATAAATTGAGGCCGCGATCAGGCCAACCGCGGCGTAATAGCGCCACAATCCATCCGTGTGCGAAGCGGAATTCGTCGTCACGCCTGGATTCTCGTGCGCCGGGTGTTCATCCTCAGGAAAAATACCACGATACCGCGATTCCCGCGAACTATGTCCGTTTCGCGACGGGCCATGCAACCGGCCAAAGCGAGCAATTTCGGCGCAGCCAGCCCCGTCGCACACGCGTCCAAAACTTCACAGCGAACATCTGATAGCTTATAGGCATGCGCAACGCGTCGGCATTTTGGCCCGAGACGATCCGGCTGGCCACACAAGCTCTACGGGCGAATAAGCTGCGCGCCATATTGACCATGCTCGGGGTGATTATCGGCAGCGCGTCCATCGTTCTGGTCGTCACGGTTTCGCTGGCGGGCAAGCGCTACGTCATTTCCGAAATCGAAGGGATCGGTTCAAACCTCGTGCTCGCCGAACTCATCAAATCCGCCGCTTCCACAAATGTAGTAGTCGCAGACCAGATCAACCCCGGAGACCTGCAGGCGGTGCAACAGGACATACCGCAAGTGCAACGCGCCGCCGGCACCCACGATCTGCGCATGAGCGTCATCGCCAGCGGCCAAGTGCACCCGATATCTTTGGTGGGCGTTACCGAAGGGTTCAATGAAGTTCGCCATCTGGTGATCGTTCGCGGCCGGTATTTCGATCAGGACGACATGGTATCGCGCAGCAAAGTCTGCCTGATCACCGAACAGCTGGCCTCCACGATTTTTCCCGGTAGCGACCCGCGCGGGCAGGATCTGGCGATCGGCGAATTGAATTTCACCGTAATCGGCGTATTCCGCGAGCGCGTGGCCAGCTTTGGACTGACTGAGATCACGCCGGAATCAGTGATCATTCCGTTTTCGCTGATCAGGAATTACACGGGAAGCGACTATTTCCGGACGTTTTACGCGCAGGCCGATAGCCCGAGCGATGTAGCAATTGTCACAAGTCGCGTCGAAGAAGTACTGGCGAGCCGTCACCGAACGGGCGCAAAATACCGAGTGTACAATCTGGCCGGCATACTGGACGCGGCCCGCAACATCTCGCGCGCGCTCACCGGGCTGCTGATCGCTGTAGCGCTGATTGCCCTGATCATAAGCGGCATTGGAATCATGAACATCATGCTCGTGACTGTGACAGAGCGCACACACGAAATCGGCATCCTGAAGGCCATCGGAGCGCCGCGCGATGCCATCTTGTACCAATTTCTGACGGAAGCCCTGCTGATTAGCGGAACCGGCGCGCTCGCTGGAATTGCCATCGGTATCCTCGTTCCGGTGACCACAAATTTCATTTTACGGCTTCCCGTCGTGGCAGCCTCTCTAAGCGAGGCAATGGGCTCGACGAGCGACATCAGCGTGCCGATTTCCTGGGCCTCGGTTGTGGTGGCTTTTGTTGTTTCCTGCTCCACCGGGCTGATATTCGGGTACCTGCCCGCGAACCGCGCGGCCAGGCTACAGCCGACGGAAGCTCTGCACTATGAGTAGCTTACGCGGGAAATCCTGTGGACTCAGGCCTTTGCAAAGGGGGCACGCGATATTTTTCATCTACCTAGTTTTTCTACTCTGCGGCACAATAGGGGGCGGGGGTGACAATGAGCGGTAAGCTTCTCATCATTCAGCCTTCACACTACAACTCCAAGAAAGACCGAACAGTCTTCAAATCGCGCACACGTTCGTTAGTGCCGCTAGCGCTGCCGTATCTTGCCGCGCTCACCCCTCCGGAATGGGACGTTACCCTTATTGATGAGCAGATCCAGGATATCGACTTCGATTGCCGTCCCGATCTGGTAGCCATTACCAGCTGGACAGTGCACTCCATTCGAGGCTACGACATCGCGCGCCGCTTCCGCGAGCAAGGCATCAAGGTAATCATGGGCGGGCCGCACGTTTGGTTCTATCCAGACGAAGCCGCCGAGCATTGCGACGCCATCGGCATCGGCGAGGGCGAGCCGATCTGGTCGCAGATGCTGCAGGATGCGGCCAACGGACAACTGAAAAAGAGGTACCAGGCGCCGCAAATGCCGAGCATCGCCGGCTTGCCTGTGCCTAAATGGAACTTGCTGGATCTCAGGAAATACGGACCGTTCAAGACCTTTACGCTGATGTCCTCGCGCGGCTGCCCCATGCAATGCGAGTTTTGTTCCGAGCGTCTTTACCTCGGTGGCGGATTCCGCGTCCGGCCGGTTGAGGATGTGGTTGAAGAAGTCAAAGCCTGCGGCTCGAAAAACGTCTTCTTCGGCGACAGCGACTTTGGCGGCAAGCGCGTGCACGCCATGAAGCTGATGGAAGCGCTGATTCCGCTGAAGCTGCGCTGGTCGGCGCTATGGACTTCGTTCCTGTGTTACGACGACGAGTACATGGATTTGGCCCAGCGCAGCGGGTTGCTGCACGTCAACATGGGCATCGAGAGCATCAACGCGGATACGCTCAAGGGCATGAACAAGAAGTTCAACAAAGTTGAAAAATACACTCTCATGCTCGAGAACCTGCGCAAACGCGGCATCAGTTATTCCCTGAATTTCATTTTCGGATGGGACAACGAGACTCCCGACGTCTTTCGCGGCACTTTGGATTTTCTGCATCAGGAAAAAGTGCCGGTAGCCTATTTCAATATTCTGTGCCCCGAAAAAGGCACGATGTTTTACGAAAAGATGAAGAAGGACGACCGCATCCTGCGCCTCGACGATATCGGGCGCTTCCCTGGGGAGTTCTGTCACATCAAGCCGAAGAATTTCAGCGCCGAGGATATGGAGAAGAACGTTCAGGATATGTATCTGAAGTTTTACAGCTGGAAATCCATGTTCCAGCGGCTGCCCATGCCCGTCACCCAGTCAAACATTGCGTCCTGGATCGTGAACATATCGCAACGCAAGCTGGCGCAGCGCTCGAACGGGAACCACAATAACAACTTCGATGCTTTTTGAGGCTGTCGGCGTTTAAGGCGATCTCGCTGGCGGAACTTGTACGCCGCTGATCCCGTGCGTCTGCTTCGGATCGATGCCGCTGCCTTCGCGCACCACGTAAAATTGATTCGCCTGCAGGTCTTTCAACGTTTCCACCAAGCCGCTCGGCCAGCGAATTACGATTTTCTCTGCGTGCTCGGCATTGCCAAGTCCAAAATGCAAGCGCAGATCGTTCTGCGAGATGAACCCGCCGCCACTGCGAACTTCCTGTTCGCGCTTGTCACTTCCCTGCTCCAAGGTGACCGCAGCGCCCAGCGCGGCGCGATTCGATTTCGTGCCCACGAGTTGCAAGCTAATGAAATTGCCGACCGGCTTGCTGTTGCGATAGAGCGATGGCGTTTCGTTCATGTTGTTCACCAGCGCTTCGATGCGGCCATCGTTGAAGAGATCGCCGAGCGCCAAGCCTCGTCCGGAGTGCAGTTCGCTGAGCGCGGCTCCGGACCGCGCGGTGATATCGGAAAATTTCCCGTTGCGCAGATTGGCGTAGAGAACCCTGGGCTGGTGGAAACTGGTGGAGAGATCGCGGCCATCCACTTCCGGATAAACGTGGCCGTTCACAATGAAAATTCCCGGCCAGCCGGAATTGTCGAGATCGTAGAAGGCCACGCCCCAGCCGAGCCAATTCCGGATGGCGCCCAAACCGGCGCTGAAAGTGACATCGTCGAAGAAGTTTTTCCCGCGATTCAAGTACAGCGTCGGAGTGTCGTCGCTGAAATTTGTCTTGATGATGTCTTGCCTGCCGGCGTGAGTGTAATCATCGGCGGCGACGCCCATGCCGGCTTGCTCGGTGCCGTCTTCGTTGAACGCAACGCCCGCGGTGTGACCGATATCGGTGAACGTGCCGTCGTGATTGTTGTGATAGAGAATGTTCGGCGTGGAATCGCAGGCCACGTAAATATCAGACCAGCCATCCTCGTCGAAATCCGCGGTCAGCGTGGTCAGTCCGAAGCAGCCGGCGGTTTTCGTGATTCCCGATTGGCGCGAGACATCGGTGAACGTTCCGTCACCATTATTGTGATACAGCACGTTCACAGGCACCTTCAGGCCACGCGGGCCGCACATCACGTTGATGCCCTTCCATTGGCACCATTGGCCCTGGCCCGGCCGCGGAACGGAATCGTAGGTAAAGTCCACGTAGCGCGAGATGAACAGATCGGCTTTGCCGTCGCGATCGTAATCTATGAAACTGCAGCCCGTGCTCCATTCGTCCTTGGGAGTTTTTAGGCCGGCTTTTTCGGTGACGTCGGTGAAGGTGCCGTCGCCATTATTGTGAAACAGAACGTTCTGTCCCCAGAATGTTTCCAGGATGTCGAGATTGCCGTCGTTGTCGTAATCGCCGACGCAGGCGCCTTGTCCCCAGCCGGGACGCGCGAGACCCGCCTTCTCAGTCACGTCGGTGAAAGTGCCGTCGTGATTGTTGTGATAGAGGTGGCCGGTGGGCGCGCTGCCGGGCGCGAAGCCCTCGACCGTGGAACCATTGGGAAGAAAAATGTCCGGCCAGCCGTCGTTGTCGTAGTCGAAGATTGCAGCGCCGTTGCCGGTGGTTTCGATGATGAAGTCCTTCTTTTTCTCCCCGCCATATATATCAACCGCCGTCAGCCCGGCCTGGCGCGCAATGTCCTCGAATTGGGCGTCGCCGAGTCTTGCCACGGTTGGGGCCTGCCGCTGCGGATACTGCGTTTGCGCGGAGGCGAGCAGGATTGTCGCCGCAGAAGCGGCAAGGAATCGCGAGGTGAAGAAGCGTTTCATTTTTCGATGGAGCCGCATCGCGCGCGGGCTAGCGATCTTCCGATACGAGTGCCTGCTGCGAAAGCTCGGGCGATTGAACTCCGAGCTGCATCTCCGCGAGGCACTTGCTCACCTCGGCCGAATCGTGTTCGTGTGCGAGCCGCATCAGGCGCGCGATATCCGCCATTCGTTCACGAAGGTCGCCGGCCTCCGGCACTATGACGGAGATTTGTTCGAAGCGCGTGGGCTGGCGCTGCTCTTCGCTGGAGATTAATTCTTCCTGCAGTTTTTCGCCCGGCCGCAGTCCCGTGATTTGTATTTCGATATCCTTGTCGGGCTCCAGGCCTGAGAGGCGGATCATTTCGCGGGCGAGCTCGAGGATATTTCGCGGGCTGCCCATTTCGAGAACGAAGATCTCGCCCGCGTCCGCGAGAGTTCCAGCGCAGAGAATCAGCTGCACGGCTTCTTGCACGGTCATGAAGTAACGAACGATATCGGAATGCGTTACCGTGACCGGGCCGCCGTTAGTGATTTGCTGCTGAAAAAGCGGAACGACGCTTCCGCGGCTGCCAATAACATTCCCGAAGCGCACGCAGGCGGCCCGAGTGGCATTTGTTTTCGCCGAGGCCTGGACCAGCAGCTCGCCGATTCGTTTGGTTGCGCCCATGACATTCGCCGGATTGACAGCTTTGTCGGAAGAGATGAAAACGAAGCGCTCCACACCGAATTCTGCGACGGCATCGAGAACATTGCGCGTGCCGCCAATATTATTGATGACGGCTTCGCACGGTTGCAGTTCCATCAGCGGGACGTGCTTGTGCGCCGCGGCGTGAAAGACAATTTCCGGGCGGAAATCACAGAAGATGGCGCGCACGCGGGCGAAGTCGCGAACATCGGCGACCACCGGCTCGACGAATGCCGCCGGCTTTCTCTGCCGCAGCTCCTGCTCCAGTTCGTAAATGGAATTTTCGTCCTTATCCAGAATTGCTATTCGTTCCGGCTGCAATCGCAGCAATTGCCGCGCCAGTTCGCTGCCGATGGAGCCGCCGGCGCCGGTGATGAGTACGCGCTTGCCTTGGTAACTCGGAGCGGAAATATTTTCGAAATTTGGGACTTCGATGCTTTCTCGCCCCAGGATTTCCTCCATGCGAGTTTCTCGGAATCGGGTGGCTTTAGCCGGGCCCGTTGGCGGCGCTTGCGGCGGCTGACGGAGCGCCGTTGATTGTGCGAATAGATTTGCGATGGTGAGGCCAATCCACTTCAAATCACTGGCGAAACGAACATCGCCGCAATACTGAAGGTCCAGCGTCAATTTGCGTGGAAGAATCGTTGCAGCATAAAAATCCGCGCTGTCGGCGCGCCCAGCGAGCAGTCTCTCTTCGTGCGCGTACATATTCTGAGCCGGTCCCGTGATGCCCGGCTTCGCGAGCAGTATCCGCTGATAGCGTCCCGCGTAAGCGGAACCGTATGCGGGCACTTCCGGGCGCGGCCCGACGAAACTCATATCTCCCGCGAGGACATTGAACAATTGCGGCAACTCGTCGAGCTTCGTGCGGCGCAGCCGGCGGCCGAGTGGCGTGATTCTGGAATCATCGCCGGCGGTGATCGCAGGACCAGTGCGTTCCGCGCTTTCTACCATCGTGCGGAATTTCCAGATGCGGAACGGCTTGCCGTTCTTTCCCACGCGAATCTGGCGAAAGAAAACTGGACCGCGGCTGGTGAATTTGATCGCGACGGCGAGGAGCAACACCACCGGGGAGAGCAGGATGATGCCGGCCAGAGAACATGCGGCGTCAACGCAGCGTTTCCCAGTGCGAATATAAAAAGTCTCATTCATTTGGCTGGCTTTCGAGCTTCTGCCGCTTATCTCCGAAATTCGCGCGCGACATCCTGCAACGCTTCCACCACGCGCTCCGCATCCTCGCCGGTCATTTGGGGATAAATCGGCAACGAGATGGAGGCCTCGAAGCTCTCCTCGGCATTCGGAAATTGGCCGGTGCGATAGCCGAGGCGTTCGCGATACAACCGGTGGAGATGAAGCGGAACGAAATGCACCGATGCGCCGATTCCGCGCTGCCGCAATTCCTCAATCACTTGATCGCGATCGATCCGCAGCGCTGTGGGATTCACGCGAACGACGTAAAGATGCCAGGCATGGCCGTCGTCATGGCGGAACTCCGGCAGCCGAAACGCGTCAACATCGCCGAGCGCTTCGGTGTAAAACTCGGCCAGAGCCGCCCGCCGCGCGCGCATCGCATCGCACTTTCGCAACTGTGCGAGGCCCAGCGCCGCTTGAATATCGGTAAGGTTGTATTTGAAGCCGTGCTCGAGAATTTCGTAGCGCCAGGAATTTCCTGCGGCGTGACGATCCCAGGTGTCGCGGCTGATTCCGTGGAGGCTTAGCGCGCGCACCCTCTCGGCATATTCAGGATCGTCGGTGGTGACCATGCCGCCTTCGCCCGTGGTAATGGTTTTTGTGGCGTAGAACGAAAAGCAGGTGACATCGCCGAGACTCCCGACCATTTGTTCGCGATAGCGAGTGGGCAGGGCGTGTGCCGCGTCTTCGATCACTTTGATCTTGTGGGCGCGCGCGATTTCGAGAATCGCATCCATGTCGCACGCCAAGCCGCCGAAATGAACTGGAATGATTGCTTTGGTGCGGCCGGTGATTGCCTTTTCGACAGCGGAGGGATCGAGATGGTGCGTGCCCGGCGCGCAATCCACGAGCACCGGGCGGGCTTTGAAATAGAGCGCGACTTCGCCGGTGGCGGCGAAGGTCATCGTGGGCAAAATCACTTCGTCGCCTTCGCTGACGCCAATCGCCGCCAGCGCCAGATGTAGCGCCGCCGTGCATGAATTTACGGCCACGGCATGGCGCGCTCCGACGTAGCGCGCAAAGGCCGTTTCGAATTCTCGAACGCGCGGGCCTGTCGTGAGCCAGCCGCTGCGAAGAACTTCCACGACGGCTTCGATCTCGTCATTCTCGATTGACACGCGATGGAAAGGCACGAAATCCGTGGCGGCTATCGGCATTGCTTGATCTCTGGGGAAAACATCGAGGCCGTCGAAACGGATTCGGAGCTCTTGAGGAATGGGTCTGCAATTTTACTTTGATCGGTTGTGCGATCGAGTGCCCGACCAACGGCCAGCAAAAATATTCCTCCGACAGCGGCGGCTCTCAATCGGAGAGCGCGCTCCGAGTCTCGCACAAGCGCAAGAACCGCGTCTACGATTTCATTCTGCGTGCGGCGCGCGAACGAGAGATGAGGAGCGAAGCTGGCCGCAAGCGGTGTAGCCGCTGAGGGCGAAAGTGAGATCGAGATCCGCCAGAAAATTCTGGAGAGTTTCGCGAACACCTTGTTCGCCTGCAACGCCAAGGCCCCAAATATAGAGTCTGCCCAGCATGATCGCGTCCGCGCCCAGAGCCAACGCCTTCAGCGCGTCGGCGCCCCAGCGAACTCCGCTGTCGAAAAGCACCGGGACGCGACCTCTTACTTTTTTCACGACTCCCGGCAACGCATCGAGCGCGCCAATGGCGCCATCTACCTGCCGGCCGCCGTGATTGGAAACGATGATGCCGTCCACTTTCGCGGCGAGGGCCTTGGCGGCATCTTCGGGATCGAGTATTCCCTTCAGCAGGATCGGCAGGCGCGTGTGGCGGCGCAGAAATGCCAGATCCTTCCAGGTCAGCGCGGGATTGGAGAAATCCCGGCCCCAGAGGCGCACCACGTCGATGGGATTCTCTTCCGGCGGCTGCGCGAGTTGCGCGCGAAAGACGGGATCGCTGACGTAATTGGCGAGGCCTTCGCCGCGCAGGAACGGCAGATAGCCGTTCTGCAGATCGCGCTCGCGCCAGGCCAGATAGCGCGTGTCGAGCGTGACGATGACGGCACTGTAGCCGGCGCGCTCGGCGCGTTGCACCATGCTGGCGGCTAGCTCGTGATCTTTGCCCCAATACAGTTGAAACCAGCGCGGGCCATCCCCCATGGCTTCGGCAACTTTCTCGATGGAATGGCTCGAGACCGTGCTGATGGCGAACGGCAGCCCCAGAGACGCGGCGGCGCGGCCGCTGGCGAGTTCGCCTTCAGGGCGGACGATTCCTTGCACGCCAACCGGCGCCAATATCACGGGATACGGATATTTCTTGCCGAAAATCTTTACGCTCAGATCGCGGCAGGAAACGTCGCGAAGCATTTTCGGCACGATCCGCCAGCGATTGAAGGCATCGAGGTTGGCTTGCATGGTGCGCTCGCCGCCGGCGCCGCCGGCGACGTAATCGTAGGCAGCTTGCGAGATTGATTCCTTCGCCTTTTGCTCGAGAGCTGCAACCGGGATCGGGACTGCCGGCGATTGGCCCACCATTCGCTGCTGATAGACCTGCAGTTCGCGCTCGGGGCCGATGGATTGCGGCGGTGTTTGGGTTTTGCGGGCCATTTGTGCGGCGGGATTATACTGCGGCGCTGGCGTTTCGGGGGCTCGGAATGGGCTAAGAAAGTGGTTCAGCGGCCGATTCGTTGCGGCGCTCGAAGCCCTGCGCAGCAATTCGAAAGCACGCGTTTTGTTGCGGACAAAAATGAGACGCGCCCTTTGTTTTCAATAAGTTACGGCGAATTTCTGTGCGTAGCTGTTGCGATTAGAATTTGAGTGCAAATCACCGCTCGCGTGCCCCCGAGCCTCGGGTTACGGGGCGGGTCGCGGGTCTGCAATCTGATTATTTCCCTCACAATCGTCTAACAGCTTGGGGCCGATTTTGGATACAATGTCCGAAAGTCGGTCTTTTACTTTGGTCTGTGGCAGCACGGACGGTACGGAAAGACGAAAATGTTTACGCCGATCTCAGCCATCCTCTAGTCCCGCGCGGCGCGCGGATCTGACCGCTTTCCTCGATTCGAAATTCACCTTTTAACCGGGCCCGTATGTAGTGCCCTAACTAGCGCTTTGGCGCCGAAGCATGCGGGGTTCTATGGAGACGCAGGAGATTATCGCGCCACGGATTCCTCCTTTGTGGGAATCGATCCGCGAAGCCTTGCGCGGGTCGCACCAGGATTTCACCACGGGGAGCTTGAACCGCGCCATTTTGTTGCTGGCCATTCCGATGGTTCTGGAAATGGTGCTGGAATCATTGTTCGCGGTCGTGGACGTGTTTTGGGTTGGGCGCTTGGGCGCGGATGCGGTGGCGACCGTCGGGCTAACCGAATCGCTGTTGAGCATCGTGTTCGCCGTCGGCCTAGGGATTGAGCCTTTCGACGACGGCGATGGTGGCGAGGCGAATTGGAGAGAAGGATCCGGAGGGAGCAGCGGTGGCGGGAGTGCAGGCGATCGCCATCGGGTTGGCGGTCTCGCTGCTGATCGGCGTGCCGTGTTTCTTTTACGCGCCGCGGTTGCTGCAGCTGATGGGCGCTTCGCCGGAAATCGTCACCATTGGTGGCGCCTATGCGCGCATTGCGCTGGGAGGCAGCGGCGCGATTCTGATGCTGTTTCTCAATAATGCGATCTTTCGCGGGGCGGGCGATGCTGCGATTGCGATGCGGCTGCTGTGGGTCTCCAACATCATCAATCTCATCCTCGATCCCTGCTTGATTTTCGGCGTGGGGCCGTTTCACAAATTTGGCGTTACCGGCGCGGCGCTGGCTACGTTCACGGGTCGCAGCATCGGGGTGATTTACCAGTTTTATCGCCTGCTGCGCGGCACGGAGCGGATTCGTATTCTGGCGCAGCAGATTCGCATCAATCTGGGCGTGTTGCTGAGGCTGCTGCGCGTTTCGCTGACCGGCATTCTGCAATTTGCGATCGCGCATACGAGTTGGATCGGTTTGGTGCGCATCGTGAGCTTGTTCGGATCGGCGGCGCTGGCGGGCTACACCATTGCAATTCGCATCGTCGTGTTCCTGATTCTGCCGAGCTGGGGGCTGAGCAATGCCGCGGCGACGCTGGTGGGGCAGAATCTGGGCGCCAAGCAGCCGGAGCGGGCGGAGAGTTCGGTGTGGCGTACCGGCTTCTACAACATGCTGTTTCTTGGCGGGATCGGGATTTTCTTTGCAATTTTCGCCGAATCGGTGGTGCGTTTGTTTACGCACGATCCCATGGTGGTGCCTCTGGCCGCTTCGTGTTTGCGCATCATCAGTTACGGGAACATTGGTTATGCGTATGGGATGGTGATGCTGCAGGCGTTCAATGGGGCGGGGGATACGGTTACACCCACGATTGTGAATTTATTTGGATTTTGGTTTGTGGAGATTCCCTTGGCTTATTTTCTGGCTTTGCCATTCGGGATGAAGTCGAATGGCGTGTATGTTTCGATTGTGGTTGCGGAAGGTGTGATTGCTTTGGCGGGGGTGTTGTTGTTTCGGCGCGGGCGGTGGAAGAGGCAGCTCATTTAAAGAGGGTTTGTTGCCCTTTGCTAACGAAGCGGTGGGATTTACGTTGGTGGGCGGAGCAAGCCCCGCCCCTGCGGCCGAAATTCTACGTCTGAAACCAAGACCAAAAGCCGAGGCAAAGGCGGGGCCGAACTGCGGGCGGGACTGAAGGCCCGCCCCTACGAAACCTTAACTCCGCTATGGTTCATGTTGCGGCAACTTGCCGGAGTTCGCGCGGTGCTGAATTGCGGCGGATGTGCGAGTCTTAACAATCTATGAGATGTCGCTTATGAATGCTGCTTCGCTTTGCGTGATGAAATTTGGGGGGACCTCGGTCGGCGATGCTTCTTGCATGCGGCGTGCGGCGGAGATTGTGAAGGCGGAGGCTGGGCGGCGGCCTGTCGTTGTGGTGGTGTCGGCTATGAGTGGAGTTACGAACCGGCTGATTGACGGGGCGCGGCGGGCGGAGGCTGGGGATGAGGAAAGCTTGCCGCAACTTGTCGAGGGGTTGCGGGAGCAACATGCTACGGCCGCTGACGAACTTCTGACGGATGCGCGCCGGAGGAAGGCGGTGGGCGATGCGCGCGCCGCTACGCTCGAGGAATTGGAGCGGCTGCTGCGCGGGACAGCGCTACTGCGAGAATTGACGCCCCGGGCGCTGGATGCGATTTCGGGAATCGGGGAGCGGCTATCGGCACCGCTAGTTGCGGGGGCGATTGCAGAGTTGGGATTGCAGAGCGCGGCGGTATTGGCCACGGAAGTGATTGTGACCGACGCGCATCATGGCCGAGCGGAGCCTTTGATGGCGCCGACGCGCGAGCGGGCGGAAGCACGGCTGCGTCCGATGCTGAATGATGGCGTGGTGCCGGTGGTGACTGGGTTTATCGCGGCGACCGCCAGTGGCGTGCAGACGACGCTGGGGCGCGGCGGCTCGGATTATTCAGCGACCATCCTTGGCGCGGCGCTGGGCGCCAGCGAGACGATCATCTGGACCGACGTGGACGGGGTGAAGACGGCCGATCCGCGGCTGGTCCCCGAAGCGCGCACGCTGCCGGAGATTTCCTATAACGAAGCGGCAGAGCTGGCGTACTTCGGCGCCAAAGTGCTCCATCCAAACACGCTGCGGCCAGTTACAGCGGCGGGCGTGCCGGTGTGGATCCGCAACAGTTTCGAGCCGGCGAAACCGGGTACGAAAATTACGGCGGGAAGTAAATCAGCGCGCAATGGAGTGAAGGCGCTGACGGCCATTCGCGACGTCACTCTGGTGACCGTCGGCGGGCCGGGCATTGTGGGACTCACCGACGTGCTGGCACGGTCGTTTGCGGCCACGGCAGCGGCGCGCGCCAACGTGCTATTCGTGACGCAATCGTCATCGCAGAACGACATCTGCTTCGTGATCGAGACGGCGGAAGAAAAGCGCACGGTAGTGGCGTTGCGCGAAGCTTTTGCGCCGGAAGTCGAAGAACACACCGTGGAGCACATTTCCGCCGATCGCAGCGTGGCGATTGTTGCCGCGGTGGGCGAGAACATGCGCGGAACTCCGGGCATCGCGGGACGAACTTTCAGCGCGCTGGGGCGCGAAGGAATCAGCATCATCGCCATCGCGCAGGGTTCTTCGGAGTACAACATCTCCTGCGTAATCGAAGAGGCGGCAATGCAGCGCGCGGTGCGCACGCTGCACGCGGAATTCCGGCTCGGCGACGCCGGCGGCGCAAAGAGCTCCTGAGCCGAGAGCCAGCGAGGGCCGACGAGCGCACCCATGGCCCCCAAAGCATTCATTTCCGGATCCTTAGCGCCCTGGATGATTCCTTAAACCGGCAGTTGCTCGCGTCGAGCTCAGCGCTTGACATACATTAATCTTCCGATTACGTTTCCGACTAAGGAAGTGCTCAAATACCGCGATGGTTTCGGAACGCGAAAGACGGCGTCTCGGGAAAATCACTTCGAGATTGCTCGCGCAACATGCGCGGGCCGTAAAAACCTTCGGAAAAGTGAAGGCTCAATTCATCCTTTCGGAGTTGGACCTGGCCACGACGTTTTGCAGTATCGCGGCTTCAACCAACGACCCTCGAAGAGCCCGGCGCAACGCCGCTCTCGCTAGAGAAGCATACGATTCCGCATTACATTTCAAGAGCGTTGGTGACACGGATGTGCCGCGACGGACAGCAGTCAAGATCGAAGAAAGGATTATGCAGGTCAGGGAGAGGCTTGAAGAATTGGAGGGGACCAGCCAGTAAGGACTTCCACCGCCGTCAATTGCCCGCTCAGGCGGAATGGGTTCGCCGAAGTCTTTCGCTGTAGAACTTCCTCCCGCCCAGCACTTCACGCACACCGCGCAGCAAATCTCTTGCCGCATAAGACTTCAGCACGTACCCGTCGCAGCCGGAGGATTGCAGCAGTTTTTCCAGACCACGATACGTATGGGAGGTAAAGACAAGAATCTTTGGCGCACAACCAAGTTCACGGATGCGGTGAGCAGCAGTCAGGCCGCCGGCGTCGGGCATAATGAGATCCAGAATGACGAGATCGGGATGCAGGTCCTGGGTTTTGTTAACGGCGTCAATGCCGTTGGAAGCCTCGCCGCAGACTTCCAGATCGGGCTGGTTGTCAAATAAACTGCGAACCCCGCGGCGAACCACTTCATGATCGTCAACAATGAGAACCCGCTTTCGTGACAAGCCTGCGGCGGGCTCGCTTGACGATGCCGCCGTCACGCGCGCCCCAGAGGGCTCCTGAAGCACGGCCTCGGCTTCCTCGACATCCAAAGGAAGTGCGGCGACCACCCGCGTTCCGTCCTTCCCGGAGGAAATATCGAGTGCTCCGCCGAATTGCAGCATGCGCTCTCGCATGCCCGAGATGCCGACTCCCAAGCTCTTGGAGGAATCCATAAGCCGGGCCAGCACGGCAGGATCAATTCCTTTTCCTTCGTCCGTGGTGATCGCCTGGATTTGCCGTCCGTGCACGACGATGCGAATATGCGCTCTGCGGCTTCCTGAGTGGCGCACGACGTTGGTGAGCGCCGCCTGAATGACGCGGAAAAGGGCGATCTCCTTTTCGTCCGCCAGGCGCGGCAGCTTGGCCGGGAGTACGAGATCCACGTCGAGTTCGCTGCGCTTGGACGAGGCCTTCGACGTACCACTCCAGCGCCGCACCCAGGCCCAATTCGTCCAGGAGAGGCGGATGGAGAAGGTAGGACAAGGTGCGAATCTCGGTGTTGACCTTGTTGGCGAGGGAAATGGCTTCGAGAATTGTTTTGTGGCCGGAATCGTTGCGCTGCGCGAGCTCTTTGGCCAGCGATTGCAGCATAAAGTCGAGGGCCACAAGCTCCTGTCCGGTAGTGTCGTGGAGATCGCGCGCCATGCGGCGGCGCTCTTCATCCTGCACCTGAAGAATTCGCGCGGAGAGCTTGCGCAGCGAGACCTTCGATTCCTGCAATTCCTGGTTGGCCTTGGCGAGTTCGGTGACTTCTTCAACCACGATGACGATGGTCGGCACCGGGGCATGATTCAGAGCACGCAGGGAGGCGCGCAGCAGCCGGTCACCCTCGCCGACAGTCTGCAAGCGTAATTCGCCTTCGACCGGCTCGCGCATGGCCTGGCTGAGAGCGGTCGATAAGCCCTCCCAACTGCTGACGGATACCGTGTCCCGAAGGTGAGTGCCCACGGGGTCGCGGAAGGGAGGAATTCCTAAAACTGCTGCGAAGCGGGCGTTGGCATAGAGGATCTGTCCGTCTGGAGTCACAGTGGCGATGCCCACGTCAAGCCCGTCAAGCACTTCACGAGAAACGAGATCGCTGAACGCGCGGCGAGGTTCTGCTTTCGCGGGGTGCCCAGAGCTGTTGGGAATATCGGCTCGGTCACTATTCTCAGCTTTTTCCTTGCTAGTCACCGAGCGCTCCAAGGGGGGAATCGAGTATATGACAGATAGCGAGCGCGAGCTGAAGTTTTAGCGCGGCGGAGGGCGTGTTGCCTTATATCGGAAGCGCGGCTCGGTGCTGGCGCCGTGCCTGGCGCGCTTTGCTGCACCTGACCAAGGCGAAGGTCTCCGCCTCAGGCGCTTCCGGCCGCCGCGATAGCGGCGAGATCCACGATGGTGATGATCGCGCCGTCAATGTTGTTGTCCGCGTTGCGGTAGGGAAGAATGCGAAACTGGAGCGCGCCGCCTTTTCCGTCCAGCAATTGCCGGATCACCGGCTCGGAGGTGCGCATGACTTTCTCAACGTCTTTCTGAAAATCCACGATTTCCAGGGCGGGCTTGAAATGTTGCAAGGAACGCCCGACGTCGGCGGGGATCAATCCTAAAAGCTTTTGGGCCTTGGGGGTAAAACGGCGAATGGTGAAATCACCGGAGACCATGACCACGCCGATGTCAATGCTCCCGAGAAGGTTGATGAGATCGTAGTTGATCTGAGTAATTTCGACGTTGCGGTTGCGCAGCTCATCGTTGACCGTGCTCAATTCCTCGTTGGCCGACTGCAGCTCTTCTTTGGCGGTTTCAAGCTCCTCGTTGGTGCTCTGCAGTTCTTCGTTGGTGGAGAGAACTTCCTCGTTAGCCGACTGCAGCTCTTCGTTGGTGGCTTCGTGGGTCTCAATGACGGACTGCAGATATTCCTTGGTGGCCAAGAGCTCCTGTTCGAGCTTGGCAGTCCGGCGCCGAAGGGATTCCGGCGCCCTGGGCACGGCCTTAGCGTGCTCCTGAGGCGATTCCTCGAACACAACCATGAAATAGATATCCTTGAGGTTGCCCAAGGTGACGGGGAGGACTTCGACGCTGAACAAGCGGCCGTCATTCTTGGCGCCTCCTTTCTCCCCATCGCTGCTCTTGATGCGCACGCCTTGCTTTTTTACCGGCGCATTTTCCTTTCTGGCGCGGCTAATGATCTTGCGCAGATCGAGAAGAAGGCCCTCGCGAGCCATTTTCAGGATGCTCAGGCTGGCGCGGCCAGGCGCGAGCTCGATGTAGCGATTAATGGGACCGCGGGTGTGAAGGATTTCGAGATCCTCGTTGAGGAAAACAGCGGCGGGAGAGTATTGCGCGAGCAATCTGCGGTCGAATTCCTTCTGGACCTCGATATAGTTCCAGGCCGCTTCCACCGGCTTGCCGATCATGCGTGCGGCGAGGGGTTCGGCGCCTTCATCCTGACGATTGAGAGAAAAAGAAACCACGTGGCGAGCTGCGGAACTCTTCTTGGAAAAAATCTTGTCCGCGCGATCCTCGGTGGCAAAAAGATTCGCCGCGCCGCCCAGACCCTCCGAAGTGCCCAGAACGAGGTAACCGCCGGGGCGCGTGGCGTAGTGGAACAGAGAGATGATCTTGGTCTGCAAGACGGGCTCGAGGTAAATCAGCAGGTTGCGGCAGCAGATCAAATCCATTTGCGAGAAGGGCGGGTCGCTGAGCAAGTTGTGCTGGGCGAAGATGCACATGTCGCGAATGGTCTTGCTGATGCGATAGCCGTCTTCTGTTTTGGAAAAATAGCGGCGCAGGCGATCCGAAGAAACGTCGCCTTCTATATTTTGGGGATAGACGCCGGTGCGGGCTTTGGCAATACCCGCCTCGCTGACATCCGTGCCGAAGATCTGGATGGGGACGCGAGTACCCTTATCCTCGAGAGATTCGAGCAGGGCGATGGCCACGGAATAGGTTTCTTCGCCCGAGGCGCAGCCGGGTGTCCAGATGCGAATAGCCGATTGGCCGGCATTGTTCTTGAGGATGTTGGCGAAAACCTGGGCTTTGAGGGCTTCGAAAACGCGCGGATTGCGGAAGAAGCTGGTGACGTTGATGAGCATGTCCTGATAGAGGGCTTTGACTTCCGCAGGATTCCCTTGCAGATATTTGACGTACTGCATGAGCTTGTCGATCTTGTGCACCACCATGCGGCGCTGGATGCGGCGGAGAATGGTGGTCTGGCGATAGTGGGTGAAATCGAGACCTGTGGCGCGGCGCAGGATGTGAAAGATGGTGGCCAGGCTGGTAGTGTCCGCAGTCACCGCCTCGGCGCTATCTGCGGCGCGATCGTGGGAGACGTAGGGATGTTGGGCGATGCGCGCTAGTTCGCGAGCGATGCCTTTCGGCGGAAGCACGTAGTCCACGCAGCCTGCTGCAATTGCGCTGCGCGGCATGCCGTCGTACTTCGCGGTGGTCTCATCCTGCGCAAACGTGATGCCCCCTTGGGCCTGGATTTCCAGCAAGCCTAGAGTGCCGTCCGAGCCCGATCCGGAAAGAATTACGCCGATGGCGCGGTTGCCGTGATCCTCGGCCAGCGAACGCATGAAGTAGTCGGTGGCCATGTGCACGCCGCGCGACTCGCTGCGCGGGCCGAGCTGCAGGGTGTGATTGGTGATGGACATGGAGGCGTTAGGAGGAATCACGTACACGTGATTCGGCTCCACGGTCATGCCGTTCGTGACCTCCGCCACGATCATGGCTGTCTCTTTGGCAATTATCTCGGCAAGGATGCTGCGGTGCTTGGGATCGAGATGCTGAATCAGGACGAAGGCCATGCCGGTGTCCGGCGGAAGGTTGCGCATTAATTCCGCGAAGGCTTCGATGCCGCCGGCGGACGCGCCTATGGCCACGATCAGGAAATCATGGTTGGAGTTCTTGGGCTGGTCGGTTTCCGGCGCGGCAGCTCTTTGGCTTGTCGCGCACCGCGGATGTGGACTTCTTCATTTTCGCCTCGGTTCGCACCGCCGGAGAACCCCGATCTGCGATCGATCACCGGGAGCGCACCAACGGCCGCGAGGGACACCCTTTCCAAGTACGTGGACTGCTGGACAGCCGCGATTCTATGCCCTAATGCCGGTGGCTACAACAATCGGGTGAAGCACAAAGAACCGGAGAGCTGCCGGCCTGTTTCAGTCGCGCGGCAGTCACGAACTGCTCCCGCGGGCTGCGGCGATCTCGGGTTCGTTGCTGCTTCGAATATCGATGGGCGGCGGCTGCCGCGGAACTTGCACGCGCACCTTGGCGCCGCTGCCATTGGAATGGATGCTCAGAGTGCCATTCAGCTCGCTGACGCGCTCCTTCATCTTGAGCAAGCCGATGCCGCGATTGCCGTTATGCGGTGGCAGTTTCTTCAGCAGGGCGGGATCCATACCGATGCCGTGGTCTTCGATATCCATTACCACATCGTCAGAATCGCGAGCCAGACGCACACGGGCGAAATCCGTGCGCGCGTGGCGTTGGATGTTGGTCAGACATTCCTGGGCGATGCGGAAAAGGGAGGTCTCCACCTCGGGATCGAAGCGCTCGTTTCGCGAGCGGCAGGTCCAACTCGACGCGAATGCCGGTCCGCCGCGTGAAGTCTTCGGCGTGCGAACGCAGCGCCGGGGCCAGGCCGAGCAAATCGAGTATCGGCGGATGCAGCATCTGCGAAATCGAGCGCGTTTCATTGATGCAGATTCCGAGGGTCTCGAGACATTCGTGCAGTTTTTGGCGCATGGCGGGGGTGCAGGAATTCTCGCCGAGAAGCGCGCGCATGTTGCACTTCAATCCTGTCAGGTACTGGCCGATGCCGTCGTGCAGGTCGCGGCTGATACGGCGGCGCTCCTCTTCCTGGGCTTTGATGATTTCCGCGGAAAGCCTGCGCGCGGCGGACTCCACCAGTTTGTGATCGGTCACGTCCACCATCACGCCGGCGAGCTCGTCGGTTCCCATCGCGCTGGTGACTTTCTTCACGTGGAAGCGAAACCAGCGTGTGCTTCCGTCGGCGTGAATCATGCGGCAATCGATTCGCTGTTCGCCCTCTCCCGCTGCCACGCGGGCGCAGGCCTCACGCACGGCCCGCCAATCGGAGGGATATGTGTGGCGGTGCCAAAAATCGTTCTCGTTGCACCAGCGTTCAATCCAATAGCCCAGAATTTGGCGCGCTTCTTTCGTGACACTGGTGAATTTGAGCGTGCCCGGCTCGGCGCGCCACACGATCACTTGCGCGGCATCGCACATTTGTGCCAGCAGAGAGAGCGTCTCGAATAGCTTGCGAGTGGTCTGGTTCAGGACCGACACGTCCTCGAAGAGGATGGCCACGCAATCCGTTCCAAAAGGATGCGCTGACGCCACCAGTGCCAGTTTAGAAGCCGAGTTCTTATCGTCGCGAAGATGTCCTATGAAATGGGAGCGATGCGATTCGACCACGTTGAGGTACAGGTCCGCGAGCCGCGCGGCCGTGCGCTGCGGCAAGCGCCCGGCGGTTGGGAGATTCAGGAAACCCATTGCGGAATTTCCCGCGATGTGACAGGCCTTTGGATTGGCGGCGACGAGCTGCCAGGTCTTAACGCCGCGGCGGTCCTTCCCGCGGCGCAGGATGGCCATTCCGAAAGGCAGTTGCGCAACAAACTGCTTATAGGAGGCTAGCCGGGACGTCCGGAACCCAGAGCTCATCGGAAAAAGACCGGCCACAGCCAATCACCGTCTGGCCGCTGGTGCCGGAAAGGAAATCGTCTCCGGCTGTAAATGGTGTCGCTATCTAACCTAAATGTCAATCCGTAGAAAGCGCAACGTCCGCGAGCTAGCTACCAGGTAAACTTCGCGCCGAGTTGAATATGCCGCGAGCCGCCCGAGCCCATGACCGGATTGGATTCGCCCACGTCGGGCGTAAACGCCACCGTTCCGACGGTCGCGGGGCTGGAGAGATCGGTATTCATGGTGAAGACGTCGAAATTCGGATGATTGAGGAGGTTGAAGAACTCCGCGCGCAGCTGCAGGTGGAAGCGCTCGGTCAAATTCCACATCTTCGAGAGCGACATGTCCCAATTTTTGAATGTTGGCCCTCGGAACATGTTGCGGCTCATGTCTCCGAAGGTGCCCAGGGCCGGCGGCGTCAGCACGGTATTTTTCACCACGTAGCAACCGTATAGGCCGAGCATGTTCAGTGCCGCCTGATTGCTCGCCCCGGCGGCGTTGATGCATTGCTGCGGCCCGCCGATGACGTTGCCATTGCCATCAAGCGTGAAATTCGATGGATCGATATAGTTCAGCGGCGCGGATTTCGACCAGGTGATGTTGTGCGCCGGGCCGGTAATGTTCCAACGGTCGGAGAATTCGCCCGTGGCGCTGACATCGTCCACGAAATCGGCGAGTGTGAAATGGCTCGCCGCCTTCGAGCATTGCCACTGTGCTCAGTTGCCAGCCTTCGAGCATCTGCCATTTGGTCTTGATCGTGGGGAAGACGTAGGTGGCTGCAATCGTAAAGCGGTGGCGAATGTCGAAATCGGCGTTGCCGCGATCGCCGCCGTAGTTAGTGCTATTTTGCGGTACTCCGGCGCTTGCGGCGACGTTGTTTGTGGCCGTGTCAATCGCGTGCGCGTAGGTGTAACCGGCTACGAGATAGAGCCCGTGCGAGTATTTCTTTGTGAGCGTGGCCTGCAGGCTGTTGTAATCGGAATTTGAATGATTGGCGAGAAAAGTGATGATGCCCATGTACGGAAAGCAAGGAGCGAGGCCGGTGCCGATTCCAACTGGAACCGGACATGCTGTGGTGTACGGACGCGCCTGCTGCTCGCAATCGGAATAATCGCCGTCGAAGATGGCGTTGACGCCGGTCTCGCCGCTGGTGGCCAGAATGCACGCCGCGCTCATCGTCGGATTGGGCTGATTGACGTCCTGGACGCTGTACAGCCGCGCGCCATGATTGCCCACGTAGGCTACCTGCAAAAGCGTCGTGGGCGTGAAGGCTTGCTGGACGTTGAAATTCCAATTGACGATGAAAGGAGTTTGCAAATGCTGCGAGACGCCGAAAATATCGCACGGGAAGCTGGCGGCGCAACTCACTCCCGCAGCAGATGGAAACACCGGGCCCTGTTGCGTCCAGTTGATCTGCGAACCATCGAACGATTCCACCAGGAAGGAATTGATTGAGCCATTTCCCGGAGTAATTCCCAGCGCCGCGGTGGTGGGATTCAAATTCAGGCCACCGCCGTTGAAGGCAAAGGTGCGAATCGAGGGCTGTTCGAAGATCAGGCCACCGGCGGCGCGAATTACCGTCTTGCCCGAGCCAAAAACGTCCCAGGCTATGCCCAGCCGCGGCGAGATATTGTTGTAGTTGGTTTGATAGGGCTGGCTGATGCCGTCTCCCACCTGCACCACGCCTTGCGGCGGAACAAAATTCGCGAGCAGATTGCGCGAATCCTTGATCGGGAAAGTGACGTCGTAGCGCAGCCCCAAATTGAGCGAAATGCGCGGGCGAATTCTGAAATTATCCTGAACGAAGAGGCCGAATGACTTCATGCTGATGTTGCGGCTGGGATCGCCATATAGAAAACGCCATTCGTCGATTCCCGACGTATTGCCCGCGACGAAATCTTCCAAACTGTCGAAATCCACGCGCCCGCGGCCGTATCCTGCGCGGTAGTAGTTCACTCCTCCGTGCCGGAATACGCCGCCGAACTTCAGGGTGTGCCTGCCGCTGGAATACGAGACGGTGTCGGAGTAATTCTCCGTCTGGCTGGGCGTGGTGAAAAGCGGCCAGGAGGAATTGCCGCCCATGTAATTCATCAGCGAATCGCTGGGATTGATTCGCGGAAAGCCAAACAGCCGTGGATCCGTGACGCCGGTGTTTATGCCGTATCCGGTCGCTGGATTGACATTGTGATCGATCGGAAAAATTGCTTCGTTGAAACGATTGTAGCTGAAGCGCAATTGATTGACCCACGAGGAATTGGGCGTCCACGACCAACTGGCGCCAAAAACTTGCGTGATCGGGCTGGTGGTCGAAAGCCATTCCGGCGCGACGGGCAGAGCGTCCTCTTCAACTTCCTTCGTATTCGCGTAGATGATGTTCGCAGAAACAGTGTTGTGGGAATTGATTACGTAGTCGGTCTTTCCGAGCACATTGTCTTCACGATTCGTATTGTTGAAATCGAAGTCGATCAGGGCCGGATCAGTGGCGCTTGCCGTGAATCCCGGATTCGGCGACAAGAATTTTGCTAGATTCAAACTCAACGGGCTGCAGCTGCTAGTGGCCTGGCAGCCGGCAATTGCGTCCACGATGCTGAAATCCGCGGGGACGAAACCCGCAGGCAATTGGCTGGCCTCATTCACCAGCGAGACGGTTACCGGGCTATCCACGTTGCCGGGATTGCCGACTTTATCGCGCACGCCTTCGTAATTGACGAAGTAAAACCATTTGTCCTTTTGAATCGGCCCGCCCACCGAGGCTCCGAATTCGTGCAACAACAGCGCAGGAACCGGATCGGGCGCAGGGGCAAACCAGTTGCGCGCGTCGAATGCCGCATTGCGATGGAAATAGTACGCCGAACCGTGCACTTGATTCGTGCCCGATTTGATGTCGATATTCATGACTACGCCGGGCTTCACGCCATAGTCGGCTTCGGGATCCTCCTGCGTGTTGAATTCCTGAATCGAATCGAGCGGCAAGTGGCTGGCCGGCGTACCTGAGATTCCGGCATCGTTTACCACGGTCTCGCCGTAATAGACATCGTTGTCATCGGCGCCATCAATATAGAAATTGTTGTCGTCTGGCCGCATGCCATTGGACGTGACCGAATGAAAGCCCCCGCCCGGAGTGCGCTGCACTCCAGGATGCAGCGGGAGCAGATTCTGAAAATCGCGCGCCAGCACTGGCAATTGCGTAATGGCATCGCCTGGCAACTCTCCATTGAGAGTCGTATCTGTCGTGTCCGTCAGCGTCGCCTCGCCTTTTACCTCGATAACTTGCGTGAAATCGCCGGGCTTGAGGCGGAAATCGACGCGCAGATCCACGGCGACTTCGAGCTCCACCTTCTTCTCTACTTCAGTCGCGAATCCCGTCGCTTCCACCTGGATGGTGTAAAAGCCCGGGTCGAGATTCGGCGCGGCGTATTGACCTGCCGAATTGGTTTCCAGCACGCGCTTGGATTGTGTGCCCTCGTTCTCGATCGTCACTTTCGCTTTGACGACTACGCCGCCGCTCGAATCGGTGACTTGGCCCGTGATTTGCCCCTGCGGATTCTGCGCCGGAGCCGTAGGAACAAAAATCGCGGCGGAAATCGAGAATGTGAGCATGATGAACGCGTGCCGTAATTTCATTGGGCCTCCGAGGCAGATTGGATTGTGCGGCGATTCGCCAACGGCTCGAGAAGCCGGAAGCGAACGCAAATTGTGATCCAGATCGAGCGTTGAGACAGGATCGGGATAATCGCTGTAGCGCGTTTATAAGCCGGATTCGAGCGCTCCCATGCTTACGAGCGCGGTGACTTGTTCCAGGCGCGCGGCTGAATCCGAAATCAGGGACATTAGCTTGCCTGCCACTCCGGGCAGGCGCGATGTCGCGAAGTATGTGGAACGGGAGAGCGCGTGTCAAGCGCAGTCTAAACCGTTTCAGCGCTCCTGATTGAAAATCTGCGCGCCTTCTTGACCGCTGCTTGGAAAACAGCTATCAAACTTCGTTCCCTGGGCCGAGGAGGGCCGATGATCGCCGGCGTGCTGAAGCGTTTCTGGTTCGCAGCGCTTGTGCTGCTGTTGTTCCTGCCGCGCGCGGCTGAGGCCAAGTGGCGATATTACCGTTCCGGCCGTTCCGAAGACAGCCATGCCACCCCGCGCGCCGGATTTGCCTTGATGGGAGGCGGGGCGAAACAAGACGACGCCTTTCGCTTCCTCTGCGAGCGCGCCAATGACGGGGACTTTCTGATCTTGCGCGCCGACACCGACGCGGGCACTTCCAAGCACCTCGACGACAAAATCCGCGGGCTCTGTCCGGTCAATTCCGCCGCGACGATTGTCTTCAACGATCGCGAAGACTCCGCCGACGCGCGCGTGGTGCAAATCATCGAGCAAGCCGAATCCATCTTCATTGCCGGCGGGGATCAATCCAATTACCTGCGCTACTGGCAGGACACGCCCGTGGAAGATGCGCTGAACCGGCACATCGCTGCGGGGAAACCGATCGGAGGTTCGAGCGCCGGGCTGGCAATACTCGGCGAGTTTTCGTTCGCTTCAATGATCGACACCATCCATTCGCCCGAAGCGCTCGCCGATCCTTACGGCAACAAGGTCACCCTTTCCCGCGATTTCCTGCGCATTCCGCTGCTCCAGGCAACGATTACGGACACCCATTTCGTCAAGCGCGATCGCATGGGACGTCTACTCGTTTTCATGGCGCGCATTCTGGAGGACGGCTGGGCTCCAGAAGTGCGCGCGATTGCGGTGGACGAAAACGCCGCGGTGCTGCTCGAACCCGATGGCGCCGCCAGCGTGGTGGGCGGCCCGGCGTATTTTCTTAAAGCCGCTGGTGTGCCCGAGGTTTGCAAGCGAAAAACGCCGTTGACGATGAAGGAGATCGTGGTGCATCGCGTGCCTGCCGGCGCGAAATTCGACGTGCGTGCCTGGACTGGCGTTGATGGCGATAATTATTCGCTGGCGGTAGACGCTGGACGCGTCGAGGTCGCGGGCTCAGCTCACGGCGTCTACTGAATAGCTACACAGAAAACTGAAGAGGCAGCCCTGTGAAGAATTCCTAGTCAGAGCTGCCTCGATTCACCGCTCGATGCAATTCGGCCGGAACCCTGAGTCGCGATTGCGATCATTCCGCGTCGAATTGGCTGTAGTCGTCGTTAGTGTGGGTGTTCCTCTTTCTGTTGTGGCGGCTTGCTCTCCGACTTTGGCGCCGGTCGGCTCTCGGCTTTCGGCGCGGGTCGGCTCTCCGCCTTCGGTGCCGGCCTACTTTCCGTCTTCGGCGCTGGCCGGCTTTCAGCCTTCGGCGCAGGCCTGCTTTCCGTCTTGGTCATTGGCCGGTTCTCGCTCTTCGGCGCCGGTTTGCTTTCGGCCTTTGGTGCGGGTCGGCTTTCGGTCTTGGGCGCAGGCCGGCTCTCAGGCCGGCTTTCCGTCTTTGGTGCAGGTCGGCTTCGGCTTTCCGTCTTTGGCGCGGGCTTGCTTTCCGATTTCGTCGCCGGCCGGCTTTCGCTCTTCGGAATTTTGCTCTCAGGTCGGGGCTCCGTCCTTGGGGCCGGTCGGCTCTCGGTCTTGGGCGCTGGTCGAGTTTCAGGTCGGCCTTCCGTCTTCGGCGCAGGCCTGCTTTCGGGTCGAGTTTCCGTCTTCGGTGCCGACTTGTTCGCGGGACGCTCATTCGGGCGCGTCTCGTTGGGCTTGTTATTGGTTTTCGCCGGCGCACGTTCGCTCACCGGACGAGTTTCACCGCGAGGTGCTGGCGCGTTTCTCGCCGCAACCACGCCGCTTCCCTTGAAGTCACCCGGTTTTGGTGTCGCCGCCACCGCCGGCCGGCCGTGATTCACGGAAGCCAAAAACTCGCGGTTGGTGCTGGCGGCGTGGCGATTCTGAACTTGTGCCGAAGTAGCCGCTCGATGAGGCTCGCGCGCCCAAGCTTCCTGCTGTGCCGTGGGTCGCGCCTGGATGCCACCGTTGCCACCGTTAAAACTTACGTGCGTGTCGTTTCGCACCACGACGTTCTTGGTGTAAACGTTGCGAATGACCGTGGTGTTCACGCGCGTCACTTCAGTGTTGTAGAAATAATTTCCGCCCTGCCAGTAGCCGCCTTCGAATCCCACCCCGTCATATCCGAAGCCGTACACGACGCCGCCATAAAAACCGACGTGCGGGCCCCAATATCCTTCGTTCCAACATAAAGTCCGTCGTTCCAGCCCCAATAGCCGGGCGTCCAGAGGAGGCCCACTTCGGGCGCCGCGACCCAGGTGCCAGGAACCCAGTAGTAGCCATCGTCGCCATAGGCCCAGTAGCCGGGAGTCCAGATGTAGCCGGCTTCTGGACAGAGTGGTTGCTCATAGACAGGAAGGATCGGCGGAGCGATCGTGATCGAGACGCCGATCTGCGCCCGTGCGGCAGATGGGATAGCCAGCACGGCCGCAAGCAGGATGAACAGAAACATCAGACGTGCAGCACGCATCATTCACCTCTCATTAGGAGCTTTGAACTAAATGAGGACGACTTGGTATCGGGACGCCATTGCATCGGCATCCAGAGTGATTCGAATCGTGAGTTTGAACAGACAAGAGGGTGGGCCGGAGGCCCGCCGAACAGTCGCTGCGAAGAAACTCTGTCGTGGTATTGCACTGACGTAGACTCCGAGGCTGGTGAGAGCAAGAGCTGGGTGGCTCGGGATCTTACATGGAACGAATTTTCAGATAGCGCACCAGATCCGGGCCCATGGTAATTCCGCACGCGATCAGCGCCAGCAAAACCAAGCCAACGACCACGTATCCTGCCGTCATATCCGCCTCCTGCGTCGGATTTGAACTTCGCAATTGACACTTCTATTGATAGCAGACAGCGTGCAGGCAGGAAATACATGCCTCGCGGTATTCGCTGGCGATTCAGGCGGTAGGGTGTAAGTGCTAGAAACCGCTGCTTTTGTCCTGTATTGAATGCGCGGAAGCGGCCACAGCACGGCACGTTTGCGGATCGAGCGAGGCAATCCATTCGCTAATGAGAGCTACACCTTCCTCGTGAACTACAGCGCGGCCGATCTGCGGCATCATCGCTTTTGGCGCGGTTGATTCCAGGCGATAGAGCAGGATGGATTCATCGGGCCGGCCGGGAACGAGATCGAATTGCCGGTCGCCCATCGTGCCTGCGGAGTTTGGCCTCTTGCAAATGCCCGCGTGCGCGAGATCGAAATGCGTCGAGCGAAAATCGACGCCTGTGTAACCCGCCGTGCCGCCTGGTTGGTGGCAGTGCGCACAGTTGCTGTCGAGGTAGGCCTTGGCTCGGTCGGCGAGCGTTCCGTCTGAGGGATCATTCCATTTGGCCGCGCGCGGGAGCGAAGTCGCCGGTGGCGCGCCGCGCAGATATCCGATTCTCTCAAGATGAGCAATTTGGTTTTCGGCCCCGCCGTCGTAGGCGTAGTTCTTATTCAGATTGCGTGCCTTGGGGCCAATGGGCAGCAACACGCGATTGTTGTCGTGGCATTCGTGACATTCATTCGTGTTCGGAATCTGGTAGGTGAAATCGCGGCGCTTACCAGCGGCATCGGTGAAATGAATTTCCACTGGATCGGGCACCAGTCGCAGGTACGCTTCGTCCTCCTCTTTATTCCAGACGTACGGCAGCGGAATCCAGCCCGCATTCGCGTGTATCAGAAGGCGGGTCTCAATCAAGCGCTCGCTGTCGGGTCGCCCATCCACGGGAAACGCGAACGTCTTCGCAAAAATGGTTCCCACGGGAAATTCGAAGGGACCATCGTCGCGGTACTCGGCCGATTCACCCTCCGGCATCCACACGAACCGGTATTTACTCGCGTAATCGGAAAACAGCGGCGTATTCAGATCGTAGGGCACGACTCGCGCGTTGGGCTTGAGGCCGCCGCGCGCGCTGGTGAACAGGTGCCACTCGGATAGCTTTTTCGGGTAAGGCTCCACGAGATACGCATGAACATCTTTGGGCCGCAAAAAACCGCAACCGGCAGCCACGCTTGCCAAACACGCCGCAGCGATCAGCGCCCGCCGTAGGCGCGTTCGTCGCATCCGCCGCGAAAAACTGGATCATCAAGGAGTTCCAGGAGGCCCGCCGGATTTGGCGTCGTAGGTCTGCGGGATCGATACCGCATCGAGAGCTTTCAACATGCAACCATATTTCGCTGCGTCCGTGATCGGATGCTTCATGTTTTCGGCGGCATCGAAGTTTAGAAATGTAGCCGCGCCGTTATTCGTGAGGCAAATCTGCCCGGGGTTGTTGCCTTTCCGCGGCCAGGCTGGATCAAGGACGCCGTCATATTGAATGTCCGGCAAAGTGCCGCCGAGCGCCGCGGCCATCGCTTTAATCACCTCAATGCGCCCATCGGGAGATTTCCCGCCGCCGGAAATATCGTTGTCGTGGAAGAAAACCTGCTGCGTGTAAGGGTAAAAGCGCGTGTCACCTGGCTTGAAAACCGTCTGCGTGATCTCTGACCCCGCAGTTTTCTGCAGGCTCTCGGGCGAAACGCCGGTGTTGTAGTTCATTAGAAACACATTGACGGTGCCGTTGCCCTGAATTTTGTTTCCGAAGGCTTCGACTTCTTTAATGGCCATGACATAAATGCCGGTGCCGGTCGGCAGGTCGTGAATCGGGCCGAGGCTTTTCGGGCGCAAAGTTCGGTGTGTTGTTGTCGATGATCTGATTATTGAAAACGCGCACGTGCTTGCCATCTTGCCGCGGCAAATTCGGCAAGTTGAAGACGCCCATCCCGCCGGTGTTGTGCGTCGCCACGTTTTCATACGCGTCCACGTTCTCGGAATTCTCGATCTCATAGCCGTCCACGTTGTATTCCGAGCGATTGCGGCGGATCACCACATTCTCCGATTGACCGACGTAAATCCCCGCGTCTGCGGCATCGCGCGCGATCGATCCTTCGACCAGCAGATTCTTGCACTCCACCGGATAAATTCCGTAAGGCCCGTTGGTCTCGTTCGGCCCGCGCGTCCATTCGGTCCGCACGCGCCGCACGGTGATGTTCGTACCGCCCTGAATCGTCAGCGCGTCGCCCGCCGGATCTTCAATGGCGATGTCTTCGATGGTGAAATCGTTGGCTTTCACCAGCACACCCTGCGCCCCTTCCTTCTGCCCCGCAAACGAAAGAATCGTTTTGTCCATGCCCTTCCCGCGCAAGGTCACTTTGTCCACGGTCAACGAAAGCGTCCGGTCGAAATGAAATTTGCCTTCGGGCAATTCGATCACGTCTCCGGGTTTCGCGCTGATCAGCTGCTCCTGCAGCTGTTTTGCAATCTGCTCCGGCGACTTCGCGCAAGCTGTCAAAGCGAGAAATGCGAGCAGGCACAGGGCAAAGCGAAATTCACGGACGATCCGCATCAACGGCTCCTTCGCATTGGACGCAAAACGCAGCGGCGGCAATCGTCGTAACTTAGTCCGCGAAAAATCGTTTGTCAACGCACCCGATCCTTGGTCTTCGCGTTAGTTGCTCTTGAACGGCGGCAAGCGACAAAGCCGCAGAGTCGCGTGCCCACTAGAACCGGCTCGCCAAAAAGCACCGTCTCCTTGCCAATAAACGCGCTGACGCCCTTCGGTCTAAGATCTGTGAGTTCAACTCCGGTTTGCACTAGCTGAACGCGGTCAACGGTTGCCGCGGGGGCACAACTCATAAGAAAAAGGGAGGTCCGACGGCCTGAACCGTGGAGCCTCCCTTCTTCACACTCTAAACGTTCGAGTCTCGATCAACTGCAGGTCAATGTTGTCCCGTACGAGCTTACTTTTTATCTTTTCCAATCACGCCGGCCGAGAACGCGTCGCAGCCGTCCCCGCCGCCAGCACCTAGCGGGCCATTGGCTGGATCGAAGATCAGGCCAAACACAGGGGAGTCGAAGAACGAGTCATACACTGGCTCCGCCGGTCCGGAAGCGTTTGTGGGAGTGGTGTTAATGTATTCCACGTCAGACAAGAAAAACACGCCGTCACAATAAGGGTTGGCCGTGTTGGAACAAATGGGAACCACGGCCATCCAGTAGTTGCCAGCCGTCAGAGTGACGCTCAGTCCTGTCACTTGGACCGTGTATTCGTTCAGTCCAAAATTAGAGCGGCCCGTCGGGGTACTGGTGGCTGGGGAAGTACCGGAGTCGATAACCGTTCCGGCGCTGCCTGGGAAAACTTCTTCATTGATCGACCAGAAGGCCACCGCGGTGGGCTCGGTTCCTTGGTCGAGAACTCCATAGGAAGCAAAATTATTGGTGAAGAGTCCGGTCACGTCCCAGGTCTGGCCCGCTGGCACGGTGAACGGAACCCAAGTCGCAGCTCCGTATGGGGATCCGGGTACTAACAGCGTATTCTCGTTGGCCAAGCCATTGGGAAGGAACGGCGAGCCAACGGGATTATCGAAAAAGTCGCCGCCGTAGAACAAACACTTGCCGGCCGGATTGCCGCATTTCGCGCTTGTGCTAGTTGTGGCCTCGGTGGCGGCTTTGGTCACGTTTTTCTCGACGTTTGTAAACGGTCCGTAATCCTGGATCGTGGGCTTAGGTGGTGTCTGCTTGTAGTTCTGTGCTGCCGCCGGCTGGGCGACAAGAATCACGGCAGCCGTCAGCGCTATCGAACAAAGTGCGGTCCTTACCATTGTTGTTCTCCTTGTAAGTTTCCCCCTGAGGGGATCGTGCGTGATTCCACCGTCAGAGAATCCGAATGGGCGTTCAACCCGACGGTCTAGCAAACGGAAACTTCTGTGTCGCGGATCCAAGTTCACTCTCCTTTAGTTGAGGACATCGAGAGTGACCTGAATCACCTTCGGCAGTCCGGCGCCCGTTGCGTTTATGGTGATGGTGTGGTTTCCGAGCGCGACTTTCTTACCGACTGTGACTTTCATGGTTGATTCCCCCGAGCCCGGTGCCGGTATTTTTTTAGGGCTGAGGGTCACGGTGACGCCAATTGGGTAGCCCGTCGCCGACAGGGAAACGGGCGAGTCAAAACCGCCAGAAATAGTTGAAGTGATTGTGAACGTGCCGGAGCTGCCCCTGGCAACGCTAATGGATGTGGGCGATGCGCTAATGGTGTAGTTCGGGGGCGCTTTGCTAACCATCAGCGTGACTGTGACAATTTCGGTGATGCTTCCGGAGATTCCCGAGACCTTAATGTTGTAGGTGCCGAGGGCTGTAGATGAGCCTACATCGATCATCATGGTTGAAGCTCCGGCGCCGGTAATCGAGTTTGGACTAAAGGTTACGGTCACGCCCGCGGGCTGGCCGCTTGCAGACAATGAAATGCCCGAAGAAAAGCCGTTCGTCACCGTGCTGGTGATCGTGGAAGTTCCCGAGCCGCCCTGCACCAACGAGAGCGAAGCGGATGAGGCTGTCAGGCCAAAGCCAGGCGTGTTAATTGTGCCAAGCAGCGCATTGATCAGGCCGCTTCCGTTGGGAGTGCCCCAACCAGTGGCCAAATCGTAGCCGGTGGTGGCCGAAATCCCGTTGCTGCCGCTGGTGATGTCGTGGAAAGCGGTGTCATAGCTCGAGCTTAGACCAATGTCATACAGGGCGGGATTGATGAAGCCCAGCGTGGGCTGCCCGTTAGACACCGCCTGTTGATTGACTAAAGCCATGTAGCCGGCCAACATTTGCGCTGAAAAACTGGTCCCGCCATAAAGGTTCGCGCTGCAGGGTAGCTGGTCGGCGCAGACGTAAAAACTGAAATTTGCATTGCCCGAGAAGTCCGGGCCGTTGCGATAGGTATTGGAGCAATTGGAGCAGCCGCTGGCTGTCGTCGTCTGCCAGAAGGGAATGGCAAACTTCTCCGGGGAAATCCCGCCACCGCCGTCAACCCAAGCCGTCTCCGAACTCCAGGGGCCGGCGGGGCCGCTGGTCACTAAGTCCGTCCCGCCGACTACCGTGAGATACGGGTCATCCATTGGGAAGAATACGTCAGACGTTGTCCACTTCCCCGAGTCGCCAGCCGCTTGAAACAAATTCTGACCCTGCGCCGCGAACTCTTGGAAGTAGGGGTCGTCGCTGCTGGGGTCGGCCGGGAGCCAGCCCCACGAGCAGCCCAGTTGCGCGTTCAGCGGACTGGCCGTGGCCATGGCGTTGAAAATAGGTACATCGCTCGACCCGATGTACATCACGAGGCTCGCTAGGCCCGGGGCCATGCCGAGCACTTGCGTCATGTCGATGGTCTGTTCGGTGTCATCACAGTCCGGATAGACGCAACTGGTGTCGGTCCCGTCCGTGGACAGCAGGGTAATCGGGACAGTGTTGGTTTCATTGACGTTGGCATAGTAGGTGTCGAGGTCCTGCAAGTTAGTGCCGGCAAGCTCGAATATTCCGACCGACTGACCGCTGCCGGTCAAAGCTGTTCCCTGGTAGTAGGCTGCCCTCAGGTCGCTGCCGAGGAACGACGCGTCTGGGCCGGAGCCCGTCGTGGCTTGGGAAGCTACTGCCTCGGGGGTGGTGCCATTCGCTTTTGCGTAGTCGGTCTTCTTTACGAAGAGGGGATGCGGGATGGAGTAATTGTCCAAACCGGCGACGTGCCAGAGCGGGAACGGCAGATCTGTGGTCGGCTCGCGATCCGGAGCATAAAAGGTGCGCTTTTCGGTGGGGTGCTGGTAAAGACCCATATTCAGATGGAAGGCTGATTCGATGGCCGCCACCGACCCCGTCACGTCCAGATTCAGGCGATTGCGGGAAGTGGCGACTACAGTGAAGCCGTTGGTTTCCGCCCAACTACGGAGAGTGTCATAGTCCTCCTGGGTGGGACCAAATTTCGCGGTGAACTCTTCCACCGTGAGGAAGTGGCGGTAAGACGGGCTGGCGGAATCGTAGAGTTCCTTCAGGAAGTTATCCAGCGCGGTCTGGTTGCGGAGGGGCAGCACGATTACAAGCCGCATCCGCTGCTCCGCGGGAAGACGACCGAGTGGTGGAGCCTGCCCATTCACGGTCACTTCACGCACGTGATGGGTCAACGGGGGTAGTGACTGCGCGTGGCCGGCGACATTCGCGACCGATACGAGTGCGACGATTGCCAGCAGGGATGTGCTTAGTCTTCGAATCATGATCCCTCCTCTGTCCAGTATTCTCGAAGTTACTTTTGAGTTATCGAAAGGCTGTGGGCCGACAATCTCGTTCAGTAGCCTTGGAAATAACTGCGATTGCACACGTGCGCTCCTCGTGGCACCGTGAAGCTATACATTCCATTTTGGAGCTTTCTGACTAACTGCAACCGTGGTTCGTGGGCGATCCTGGGCGAGAGAATCGAACGGCGTTACCAACCGACGATTTTAGACCACCCGGCGACGCACACTATCATTTGTTGTTTTCCTGTCAAGCGCGCTGCTGTGGAAAAAATGTGCAAAGCGGATTCGGCGAAAGCTGCTGGGAATCTTTCATCGCGGGCGAGCCTGAACTTTCCTGCCGGTGAGGTCACTGTCCTTTCGTACTATTTTCAGTTCTCTTTGCTCACGCTAGCCTAGGAATCTGATGCCCCATAGCCGCGACTCAAAACGTCGCAGCAAGAGGCTCGGTCTCCGCGTTCCAGTTCGAGTGTACGGTCGCACCGCGGATGACAGGCCCTTTCGCGACAATACAGAAACGTTGCACGTGAATGCATTTGGCGCGCGAGTCGAGCTTGGCGAGCTCCTCACGCCCGGGCAAACCATTCTTCTCGTCCATGGAATTACAGGGGAAGAACGGGAATGCTGCGTCGTCGATGTACGGCCGAACCGCCAGGGGAAATGGAAAGTGGGCCTCGCATTTCTTAAGCCCGAAGGCAACTTCTGGCACATCTTCCAACCGCTCGAAGTGGTGGGAGCAGAAAGGTAACGAATATGTGGAATAACGCACCTGGCAACCAGCCGCCGGCTCCGAAAAGCAGCTACACTGCGTATGACGATTTCAAGCCCGCGCAGAACCAGCAGCAGGCGCCGAACGGGAGCACAAGTCTCGGCCCGGGGCTCACGCTGCGCGGCGAACTCACCGGCCAGGAAGATGTCTTTCTCGATTGTCAGGTCGAGGGCCCGGTGAATTTTGGCGGAAATCGCGTGACCATTGGGCGCAGCTCGGTGGTGAAAGGCGATATCGTCGCGCGTGAAGCCGTACTGCACGGGAAGCTTAGCGGCGATCTGCGCGCGCACGACCGCGTGGAAGTCAAAAAGGGCGGGTCGCTCGTGGGCGATTTGGTCACCGGCCGCATCTCGATTGAGGAAGGCGCCTATTTCAAAGGCCACATCGAGGTCGATCCGTCGAGCAAGCCGTTGAATGCGGGTCTCGCGGATTTGCTGCCGCGCGCAAAAGATTAATCGTCACCGGCAGAGTTTGACGGACTTCGTCCCCGCAAACTCTGGTTGTAGCTTGCAAGGGCCGCTCGATCTCTGGGCGGCCCTAGATTTTTTCGAGGCACCTGGACTGTATGAAGAAGCTGATCCCCTGCGCCCTGCTCATTTTGCTCGCGGCACTGCCCACAGTAGCCACGGATCAGGAGGATGTTGCAGCGGACGCGGTCGCAGCAGCGTTCGTGCAAGCCCGTCAGTCAGCGCACCTCCCGAACTTGGAGAGAATGGGCCGCAACAAATTTCGCGAAAAAGTCTGCAAGCAGGATATGCGCTTCGCGGCTGGCTTGATCAAGATCGTCCGTTACGAAACATCCGATCCAGCGCAAATACCCGAGTCCGCCCAGCACCTGGCAACGGAGACATATGCAAGCACGATCCCAGCTCGTTTCGGAGTAGGCGTCTGCGTCGTGAACAGCAGTGCCGCCGGCCAACCGCAATACTCAGTTCTAATAGCCACGTACCTATCCCGCTCAGCAAGCTTCTGGCGAACCTTCGATTAGCCGCACGCACAGTTCTTGCACGTCGCCCGGCCTGCCCGAACGGTCATTTACTTCGCGCTTTCTTAGCGTCGTCCAGCAGGCTGGATAAGCACGGCGCGCTATCGAATACCTTCAATGCCCGCTCACCCTCGTATTTTTCAACACTCATTTAAAAGGCGCCCTGCGCTTCCGGCTGCTATTCCGAAGCACAGAACCTAGTGCTAGGACGCCGAAATTCCCGCGCGTTGCACACGCTGCCGGCCGAGATAAAACAGTCCCACTCCAACCCCGATTAGCGCGACGGTAGCAATCACAATTTTCGCTACCGCCAGAATCTTGTGCGGCTCTTCGGAAGGCGGCACGAGCGAGAGTGCGATGGTCACCACCGAAGTGATGAAACCCAGCGCGCCGACAAAATACGCGACCGGCTTCCCACCCGGAATGCGCATCACGTCCGCCGCGGCCGGCTCCCTCTGCAAGCGAATCAGCGCCGCAAATAGATACAGATAAGGAATGAAATAAGTGATGATGCCCATGCTCACCAACACCTCGTACGCGCCATAAACGCTCGCGCCCGCCTGCCCGAGAAAAATAAACACAATCGCGCACGCCGCCTGCGTGAGCAACGCGACGTGTGGACTCTTCCACCGCGGGTGCAGCCTTCCGAATGACGGCGGAAGATAGCGATCGATGCCGGCAACAAACGGGATTCGCCCGCACGCTGCAAACCATGCGCCCAGCGCTCCGAGATTGCTGACGGTAATGAGTACCGCCGTCACGTTGGAAAGACCGCCGAGCCCAATCTTCCGCGCGGCGTGCGACGTCGCTTGCATAATTCCCTCGAGCCCTGTCAGTTCGCTTGCCGGCAAAGCCACGAGCATCGCCACGCTGCCCAGAATGTAGCCCGTGGTGACCACCACGCCGGCGATGATCAGTGCGCGCGGCATATTCCGCCGCGGATTTACCACCTCATCGCCAAGAAACGATGCCGATTCACATCCGCCCAACGCAAACACGATCGTCGCCCAGAACAATACATCCTGAAAATGCGCGTGCGGCACCAGCTGCGACGGAGCGAACGATGTCGCCGAGCCAAATTTCCACCAGCAAACGATGCCGATGAAATAAAGAATTCCGATGGGAATCCACGTTCCGATTCCGCCCACGTTGTGCACCCATTTCCCAACGGAAAGCCCGAGGACATTGGTCACCGTGCCGAGCAAAATTCCAAACAGCGCAAACAAAATGAAATAGAGTTTGCTGTTCTGCAGATGGTTCCAGCTGGCCGGCCCGATAAACAACGCATTGCTCGCCGCAAAGTAAAGGATGGAAGGAAAGTAGGGAATATTGCTGGTCCAATACATCCACCCGGACATGAATCCGCCGAAATCGCCGAAGGCCTTCTTGCTCCAAACGTAAAGCCCGCCCTCATTCGGATAACGCGAGGTGAGCTCGATCACCGCGAGCGCGAGCGGCAGGTAAAACGCGCACCAGGCCATCAACCAAATGACCACCGCGCTCGCCCCCGCCGTAGCGGCGGTGGCAATCCAGCGGAGGCTGATGCCCGTGACGATGTAAAAAAAGAGAAGGTCTCGAAAACCCATCACGCGGCGCGGACGGTTCGAGACCTCGTTTTCCGGCATGCTACCTCGCACCAGGCGAAGTCAAACGGCCGCGCCATAATGCAACGGGAAGCAATGAAATGCGAGAGTGTTCACCAAGCGCGAAAGCGCGCAATCCGAACGTAGGGTCCGGTCTTCAGCCGGACCTCTTCGGGCAAGATCAAGCCATAGTCGTCATCTTCCGCGCACCGAGCTCACTTTTTATCGTGCCCATAATATTCATAAGCCGACATAGCCTTCTCTCCGCCCCTTTTCCAAACCCGCGTATCCTCCGGCAATTTCCCAAGCACGCGAGCCATCTCGCGAATATGCGAAGCCACAGCCCCGCAACACGCCCCGATATAATTAACGCCAAACTCGCGAGCCTTAAGCGCGTAATCCGCCATTTCCCCACGGCTAAGTTGATAGGGATCAAGTTGCGTTGGAAATGCGGGCAAGCTGGTGAAGTCCGGATTCTTGTCGCTAGTGCGGAAAGCCACAGGCTGGCAAGCAAGATAAGCGCTAACGGCCTTGCGCATCTCAACCATGAGCGGCAGCGTGTGCTGCGGGCTGCGCAAGCAATTGATGCCAGTAATATCGGCGCCGGCATCGATCAGCTCCTTGGCACACTCCGCCGGCGTCTTCCCTTCAGGCGTTTTCGGTTCCATTTCGAAGCACATCGTTACCATCACCGGCAATCCGGTTTTCTTGGCGCGTTCAACGCAAAGCAGCGCCTCGCCAAGATACGAGAACGTCTCGCCGATAATGAAATCGATTCCCTCGCCGACCTGCACGTCCAACTGCTCATCAAAAAGTTTCCGCACGCGATCATGCGAGGCTTTATCACCCGGCTCATACATCCAAGTCAGGCTCAAATTCCCCGCGACGACGCAGCGCTCACCCGCCACGTCCTTCGCAATTCGCACCGCAGCCCGATTCAAATCCGCCAGCCGATCTTCGAGTCCGACGGTAGCCAATTTGTCGCGGCTGGCATAAAAGGTGAGCGCCTGCAAGACATCCGCCCCAGCCTCGCGAAACTCCACATGCAATTCATGCAGCGCCTCGGGATAAGTCAGCGCCACCTCCGGCGTGAACGGCCCCGCGCGTACCCAACCACGCTTCTCCAACTCCAGCAAATATCCGCCGTCGCCAAGCACAGTGCCCTCTTGCAATCTCTGCATAATTCCCTTTTTCATTTCGACCCTCCAAAGCCAACGCGCCCGCCCATTGTCATCCTGAGGCCCCGCGAATTTCGGGGCCTAAGGATCTAAACGTCAACTCGCTCAAGCCATGCCACGCCTCAAGTCCTTCAACACCTGCTGCGCCGCGTTATATCCCGGCGCGCCGGTAACTCCCCCGCCCGGATGCGCGCCAGCCCCGCACAAATAAAGTCCCGCAATCGGCGTGCGATAACGCGCCCAACCCGGCACCGGCCGCATAAAGAAAAGCTGCTCCAGCGAAAGGTCGCCGTGAAAAATGTTCCCCTCGGTCAATCCATAAGTGCGCTCGAGATCCAGCGGCGTCAAAACCTGCCGCGCCAAAATCGCTCCCGGTACATTCGGCGCGTACCGGCCAATTATTTTCACTACGCGATCGCCCAATAACTCGCGCTGCTGGTCCCAATTTCCATCGCGCAGCTTGTAGGGCACATACTGCACGAAACAAGTCATGATGTGCTTTCCCGCCGGCGCGAGCGTATCGTCCACATTCGAAGCCACCACGCAATCCACCCACAACCCCTCGGGCAAGTCTCCGAACTTCGCGACGTCATAGCAGCGCTGCGCAAATTCCAGCGAAGGCACTAGAGTAAAAAACGAGCGCTGCGGCGCCGGCCAATCACGCGGCATGCCCTTTACGCGTGGTTCTTCGCTCAAAACGAAATTCACTTTCGCGCAAGGTCCGGCCATCTTGATTCCACCGATGGCGCGCCGGAATTCCGCATTCAATTCGCTCGATTCGACCAACTGCAAAAAGGTGCGCTTCGGATCCGCATTGGAGAGCACGAGCTTCGCTCGAATCTCCGTTCCGTCCTCAAGGGTGACGCCGCGCGCACGCCCATTCCGCGTATCAATCCGCGCGACTGGCGCCGACACGCGAATCTCAGCTCCGAATTTCCGCGCCGCGGCGGCCAGCGCCTGCGTGATCGAACCCATGCCTCCAATCACGTGCCCGTAAAATCCCTGAATCTCGCCATCACCGCCGCTCAAAAGATGAAACAACAATCCCAGCGCCGATCCATTGTCGTAAGGCCCGCCATGCTTCCCATAAACATTGTTCGCCAGAATCAGTGTCTTCATCTTCTCCGTTTCATAATTCCGATCGAGAAACTCGCCCAGGCTTCCGGTGAAAAACGAAACGAATTCCGCGATCTCCTCCCCGGAAATTCCGCGAAATCTTCGCCCGGCGCGCAGCAATTCCATCCAACCGCCAATTCCATGCGAGCCCACTTGCGGCGGCGGCTCCAGAAAAAATGGCTGCAGATAGCGCGCCAGTTTTTTCAGCTTGTCGTCCACGCGCGCAAAAGTCTCTGCGTCACGCACCGAAATTTTCCGGAATTCCTGCAAAGCGCGTTCGCGTTCAGCCCACCAAGGCAAGACCGTATCGTCAGGAAACGCGACCAGAATCGACGGATCGCAAGGCACCATCCGCAATCCATGCGCGCCGAGATTCAAATCGCGGATCACGGTGGGCCGCAACATGCTGGCAATGTAAGAAGTCCTAGAAGCGCGACACTCCGGCGCGATTTCCTCCGTCACGCAGCAGCCGCCGACGATTTCGCGCCGCTCCAGCACCAGCGTGCGCAGCCCGGCGCGCGCCAGATACGCCGCCGCAGTCAGCCCGTTGTGTCCCGCGCCGACCACAATCACGTCATAAATTTGCTGCCCGGCGGCGCTCATCCCGTGTTGACCCTCAGTCAGAATCTTGTTGCTAATGTGCCCACAATCATATTACATTGCGCCTTTCACGCGTTTTCTATCGCGTGACTTCAGGTCAGCAATGACTCACAAACCGCAACCCGCTCCGTTTCCGCCCCCGCCGCGCAGCGAGCCACCCGCGCGCCCGCGCCTGGAGGCCAAGCGCGCCCGCATCATCGAAACCGCCATGCGCCATTTCGCCGAGCACGGCTATCACAACGCGCGCATCGAAGATCTAGCCGATGAATTGAATGTCGCGAAAGGCTCGATCTTTCAATATTTCGGCAGCAAAGCCGGCCTGTTCCTCGAAGTGTACAAAAAGGCCGCTCGCTCTTTCGCGAAGTATCTCGATTGCCCCGCGCCCGTCCGCGAAAAAGGATTCTTCGAAGTTCTGCGCTACTGGCTCGTGCGCACCGAGCACATGCTGCACGAAGATTGGATTCCCTATCGCGTAGTGCTGGTAGGAAATTACGGCGTAGATCTAGCACTCAAACGCGAAATCAATCGCTTCCTAATCGCCGAGGATCCCTACGGCAGCGCCGCGGTCGTGCGCTTTGCCCTTGCGCGCGGCGAAGTGCGCACCGACGTCGATCCCGCGCTGATTGCCTCGATTCTCGAATGGACCGTCGAACGTTTTCAAGATGCACTGCTCACCGAAGAACTCGATCCGGGCCTCTTCCCGCATCCCGGCGATCAGGAAAAAAATAAAATTCGCATCCAGCAGTTTCTCGCGGTGCTGCGCGGCGCCATCGGCCCGCGCTCGGCGCGCGCGCATCATCCCGATTGATCGACGGGGAGCCGCGAACACGGAGCACATCATCATGGATCAAACCGTCCAAGAAATTCTCGCCATCTACGACGACAAGGCCTCACTCAGCGACGCGCACACGATTCCCGCCCCGTGGTATTTCGACGAACGCATCGCCGATCTAGAACGCCGCCGCGTCTTCGGCAAAACTTGGCAAGGCGTCGGCCGCGTAGATCAAGTCGCCAAGCCCGGCCAATTTTTCACCATCCAGGTTGCCGGCGAGCCCATCGTCGTAGTGCGCGGCGATGACAATGTTCTGCGAGCCTTCTTTAATGTCTGCCGCCATCACGCCGCCGCAGTCATGACCGAGCCCCAGGGCCAAGCCCAACATCTCCGCTGCCCCTATCATGGCTGGACTTACGGCCTCGACGGCGCGCTGAAAGGCATGACCGAATTCGAGGGCGTCTGCGAGTTCGAGCGCTCGCAGAATGGCCTCGTTCCCATCCGCGTAGAGACCTGGGAGAACTTCGTGTTCGTCAATCTGGATCCCAAAGCCGAACCACTCGAGAAATTTCTAGGCGGCCTGGTAAAGCGCGTCAAGCCGCTGCAACTCAGCAAGCTGCAATTCTTCGAACGCCGCAGCTACGAACTGAAATGCAACTGGAAAGTCTATGTCGATAATTTCCTGGACGGCGGTTACCACGTCCCGCATCTGCACAAAGGCCTAAATAGCGTCCTCGAATACGTCAACTACACCATCGAGAACGAAGAACGCTTCTGCCTGCAGTCCAGCCCGCTAAAAGATTCGCACGAAGATGCCGACGCCTCCGCCACGCGCAAAGGCGACATGGCCTACTATTTCTGGCAATACCCGAATTTCATGGTGAACTGGTACGAAGGCTATCTAGATACCAATCTAGTTCTGCCGCTAGCCCAAGACCGCTGCCTGGTAATATTCGATTTCTATTTCGAAAAAACTGACGACCAAGCCGCCAACTACAATCGCCAAAGCATAGCCGTAAGCCATCGCGTCCAAGAAGAGGACGTGGACATCTGCGAAGCCGTCCAGCGAGGCCTAAATTCCCAAGCCTACGTAGCCGGCCGCCTAAGCGTAAGAAGAGAAGCCGGCGAACATCTATTCCATCGCCTGCTAGCAGCCGATCTAAAAGGCGCAAGTAGCGCCGGTTTACCCTGAGTCTCGAAGGGCGTCCCCGCCGGCATCTGACGACCACAATCCGCGCAATAAGCAACAATCAAGCGCGGACGCACACCCCAAACATTGGGCGTTGATTGACGTCGCGCTCCGCGCACGAGCCTCGTACCTGTTGAACCCGCATTCGAAAGATGCCGGCAGAGACGCCGGCGCTACTCACCTGTGTCATAATCCACGCAGAAATCACTCCGGAGGCCACCATGTCAGCCACGCAAACCCGCAATCTAAATTTCCCCCGCCCGCCGCAATTCGCCACCCTCGAAGAAGAGCGCCGCCACCGCAAAGAACGCCTGGCCGCCGGCTTCCGCATCTTCTCCAAATTCGGCTTCGACGAAGGCGTAACCGGCCACATCACCGCCCGCGATCCGGAACTAACCGATCATTTCTGGGTCAACCCGTTCGGCGTGCACTACAGCGAAATCCGCGTCTCGAATCTGATGCTGGTGAACCACAAAGGCGAAGTAGTCGAAGGCAAGCACCCGCTCAACGGCGCCGCCTTCGCCATCCACTCCCAAATCCATCGCGCCCGCCCCGACGTAATCGCCGCCGCCCACGCGCATTCGCTCTACGGCAAAACCTGGGCCTCGCTAGGCCGCCCGCTGGATCCCATCACGCAAGACGCCTGCGCCTTCTTCGAAGATCACGCCGTGTTCGCCGATTTCACCGGCGTAGTGTACGAAACCTCCGAAGGCGAGCGCATAGCAAAGACTCTAGGCGAGAAGAAAGCCGCTATCCTCCAAAATCACGGGAATCTAACAGTAGGCCGCACGGTAGACGAAGCCGTCTGGTGGTTCGTAACCATGGAACGCAGCTGCCAAGCCCAATTGCTAGCCGAAGCCGCAGGCAAGCCAATGTCGATCGATCGCGAAAACGCGCTGTTAACCCGCAATCAAGTAGGCAGCCACGAAGCCGGCTGGTTCCAATTCCAACCGCTATGGCAAATGATCACCAAGGCTCAGCCGGATCTGTTCGATTAAGTAGCGCCGGCATCCCGCCGGCATCTGGCGAGTGCAAACACGAACGAAGTCCGCAATCATCCGCGGAGCGCGAACTCAAAAATAGTGCAGGTATCGAACCATACGATCCGCGCAAGAGTAGTGCCTCTGGCGGAATCTAAGATCGCCAAATGCCGGCAGGGACGCCGGCGCTACTGTCCTAATCAAAAATCACCGTCTTATTCCCATAAAGCAAAATCCGGCTCTCAATGTGCCAACGCACCGCCCGTGATAACACCACCTTCTCCAAATCGCGCCCCTTCTGAATCAAATCCTCCAAAGTATCCCGATGCGAAATCCGCACCACATCCTGCTCGATAATCGGCCCATCATCCAAAACTTCTGTCACGTAATGACTGGTAGCCCCAATCAATTTCACCCCGCGCTGATAAGCCTGATGATGCGGCTTGCCTCCCACAAACGCCGGTAAAAACGAATGATGAATATTAATGATGCGATGCGGAAAATGCCGGATGAAATCCGAAGAAAGCACCTGCATATAGCGGGCCAGCACAATCAAATCAATCTTGAACGGCGCCAGCAAATCCAACTCGCGCCGTTCAGCCTCGGCCTTGTTCTCTTTCGTAACCGGCACAACCTCCAGCGGCACGCGATAAAAATCCGCCAAGGCCTGCACATCGGGATGATTGCTGACGATTAAAGGAATCTCGCAGGCCAATTCCCCGCTGCGGTGCCGGTAAAGCAAATCCGCCAGACAGTGATCGTATTTCGAAACGAAGAGCGCGACGTTAGGCCGCCGGCTAGAAGAAGCCAAGCGCCAATCCATAGCGAATTTCTCAGCGATAGGCGAAAAATGCCGCGCGAATTCGCCCATCTCGATGGCGAAATCCGCCAAGTCCCACTCCACGCGCATCAGGAAAAGTCCCAGGAATCCTCATCCTGGTGCTCGTCCGCGTGCAAAATATTCCCGTTATTGCGAAAAATAAAATCCGCAATAGCAGCATTAAGCCCCTTCCGATCCGGGCAGCTAATCAACAAAATCGCGCTATTTTTTGATCGCATTAAAGTAACGCCGGTTTACCTGAGTCTGCGAAGGCGTCCCCGCCGGCATCCGACGACCACAAAGTCACAACCAGCAGCAGCAAACCCCAGCGGGCAACAGCCGAGACTACAACACATCTCACTGCAAATCCCGCGGCACCTGTTCCTTCCACATTTTCTGCCGCACCACTTTCCCGTTCTCCCGCGCCAACCGCTGATACTGATACTTCAACTCCTTCGCGTCACTGGAAACATCCATGACCGACCGAAAGAAAATCACGCGCCCCTGCACCGTAATACTCGTGGTCGCCACGCCGTGCACCGAACTCAATTCCGGATGGTCCTCGGAAGCCTGATAAAACAGCTCTTCGGTATATTCCTCAACGCCCCACGGAAATTTCGCGGTAGCGGTCCCATGCCAATGCACGCGCTCGGTGCGATGCTGCTCGTCCCGCGTTACCTCAAAAGTCCCCGGCCAAGCGCTGCCCGAATGCTTGAATCCCGGCAATTCCGGATCGGCCACCGACGAAGGAAAATGCGGCACCGAAGCCGGCGTCACCGGCACGATCGGCAATACCAGTCGCGAAGCATCATCGCCGCCCAATTCCAGCTTGGTAGTCATGGCATAAGGCGTCGGCCACAACATCGGCCACAACCCATTCGAAATCGCCAGACGAATCCGGTGCCCCACAGGAAACACCCACGATGTCACATGCAAATCGAATCCAATCCGGTAGGTCACTCGCGGATCGAGTTCCTGCGGCTCATCCGCCGAACGCCGCTGGGCCCCATTGATCCCCGCGCCCGTAATTAAAGTAGTCGTCCCGTCCGGCGCTACATCCGATAGCCGCGCCACCCAATCCGCCAAAGGCGCAGTGGAGGAAACGTTCAACTCCACGTGCGGAAAGTCCAAGAATCGCCGTCTCGTTCTCCACCGGCGCCGAGTCATAAACCAAACTGAATGCATCCGCAGGCCTCTGATCGTTGGTCAATTCGCCCCACCAAAATCCGCCTTCCACGCCAGCCGTCGGAATGTAGCGCAGTTTATCCGTGCCAGCGCCGCCGGGTTTATCCGTCAATTCATGATTCAAGCCCAAATAAAACGTCTTCTCTTTCATCCCCGCCGGCGGCCAGGAATTTTCGTTCCGCCACTCACCCGGAATTTCGTTCAATTCCAATCCCGGCGGATACCAATGCCGCTGATAAACCGCCAATTTCGGCTCATTCTCAATCCCGTTCTGCGCACCCTTCAACCAGCGATCCCACCAACGCACCGCCATCTCGCGCCATTCAAATTCCGGCCCCGGCACAGCTCCATTCGGATAAGTGTGATTCCACGGCCCGAGCACGGCCTTCACCGGCGATTTCATCTTCATCAAGAATCGCGGAATCGTGTCGCGATAACCGTCGTAATACCCGCCAATCAAGAACACCGGAATCTGAATCGAGTCATACACGGGCTGCGCGAACGGCGCGCGCCAAAAATCCCCATCGCGCTGATGCTTCAAATAAGTCAGAAACCACGGCGGAGAATCAAATCGCGGCCCCAAATGCGCGTCATCCATCGGAAAATCCGGCGTAGCCGCCGTCATCAATTCCTGATCCATGCCCAATTCAAATTCATCCGCGTGCAAAATCCCGTCAATGTAATGAATGTCATCGTGAAAAAGCTGCTCGGTAGCATGCGCCGCAATCACAGTCTTCAAAGCCGGAGGCCGCCGCGAAGCCAATTGCAAAGCATTGAATCCGCCCCAGGAAATCCCCATCATCCCCACAGTCCCGCTAGACCACGGCTGCGAAGCCAGCCACGCAATCACCTCGAGCCCATCCTTCTGCTCCTGCTCCGAATATTCCCGCTCCGGCGGCGCACCTTCGCTGGTGCCGGTCCCGCGAATGTCCACCTTCGCGCAAACATATCCGTGCGGCACAAAATACGAATACATCTCGTAGTCCCACTGCTCTTCCCAATCATCCTTGCGATAAGGCAAGTATTCGAGAATCGCAGGAAATTTGTCGCCAGCCTTGGCATCGCCAGGCGAATAAAGCGAGACAGCCAACTTCACCCCGTCCGACATAGGAATCCAGGTCTTCTCGATCCGCACGCCCTCCTTAGTGACAATCGGCGCAGCCGGATATTCCGGCAAAGGAGCCAGCGCGGGCGCTCGCGAAGGCGCAGGCGTCTGCGCCGGCGCCTGGGGCGGCTTCTGCTCCGGCGCGGGCGCCGGTGCCGATTGCGTCGGCTGCTGCAACAGAGCCTTCGTTTGGCTATTCCCCGCGCCTCGCGCTACGACTATCACAGCTACCGCAAACACCGCCGGCAACGCGGCCCGCAAAAGAATTCGTTTTGCCTGAAGTAGTCCCATGAGCATCCCTATTTACGAATCAAATTATGGGTCCGTAGAGCCTTTCGGGCCCTATTTCAAATTTTAAATTTGAGATTTGAAATTCTTCCCCGCAATTTTCTCGAACAATTCGCTCGCAGCCTACCACAACTATCGTACCCAATCGCCACCGCGGTACCACCTGTCCTCCCTGTCCTAAAAACCCATTGCGCCACCCCAAAGCCAAAGTTATCATCAAACTTTCGGAGGAACCCATGGAGTGGACCACGCCAAGCTTCGAAGAAATCAACCTCAACTGCGAAATCAACTCCTACGCCAACGCTGAGCTCTAGTTCCACCCGATGCAGCTAAAAATCCTCGGCTCCGCCGCCGGGGGAGGCTTTCCGCAGTGGAATTGCGCCTGCTCGAATTGCGCCCGCCTGCGCGCCGGCACGTTTCACGGCAGCGCCCGCACGCAAGCCCAGCTAGCCGTCCGCGAGGCAGGCAAACCGTGGTGCTTGATCAACGCCTCGCCCGATCTCCGCTCGCAAATTCTCGCTGATCCCGATTTCGCCCCGCAATCAGCCCCACGTAGTTCGCCAATTGCCACGGTAGTTCTTACCGGCGGCGACGTCGATCAAATGATGGGCCTGCTTCATCTCCGCGAATTCCATTCCTTCCAAATCTATGCCACGTCGGCTGTCGAATCGCTCCTGCACGAAGAAAACTCGATCTTCAACGCGCTGCATCAGGTTCACCCGCAAGCAGAGCTGAGATTGATCGCACCCGGCAGACCGATGCAGGCTCAAGCACCGGACGGCACCGATCTCGGTTTCCAAATCCGCGCGATGCCTATTGCGTCAACCGCCCCGGCCTACGCCAAGTTCAAAGCGTCTCCGGACGCCGAAAAAAATGATGCCATCATCGCCGTCTATATCGAAACTCCTCGCGGCAAGAAATTCCTATGTGCACCGTCGCTGCCCGACATCAAGGATTCGTGGCTCGCGGATTGGAACGACTGCGACGCGATCCTCATCGACGGCACGTTCTGGTCCGATGACGAGCTCCCGCGCACCCGCGGCGGCGGCAAATACGCCCGCGGCATGGGCCATTTGCCGATTTCCGGCCCCGGCGGCACGCTCGAGCGCCTCGCCAAAATCACGCGCCCGCGCAAAATCTATTATCACATCAACAACACCAACCCCATCCTCGACGAAGACAGCCCCGAGCATCGCGCCGCGCGTGAAGCCGGCTGGGAAATCGCGTACGATGGAATGGTTCTAGATCTCTGAGCGAATCGATGGAGCCATGAGCGCGCAGCCTGCATCTTCATCATCCAGCACCGCGCAAGCCGGTGATTTAGTCACCCGCCTGCGCCAAATCGGCGAAGAGCGCTATCACCATCGCCACCCGTTTCATCTCCGCATGCACGAAGGCCAGCTCACGCGCGGCCAGTTGCAAGCCTGGGCCCTAAATCGCTACTACTACCAAAGCCGCATCCCCATCAAAGACGCCGCGATTCTCGCCCGCTGCGAAGACCCCGATCTCCGCCGCGCTTGGCGCAAACGAATCATCGATCACGATGGCGACGCCACCAAACCCGGCGGCATAGAAAAATGGCTGCGCCTGGTAGAAGCCACAGGCCTGAAACGCGAGCAAGCACTAAGCGGCGAAGGCGTCCTGCCCGCCACGCGTTACGCAGTAGACGCCTACGTGCATCTAGTGAGTGAAAAATCGCTACTCGAAGCCATCGCCTCGTCTCTAACCGAAATGTTCTCCGGCTCGCTGATCACGCTGCGCATGGATCGCCTGCGCCAGCATTATCCGTGGCTAACGCCAGGCCTAGCTTATTTCGAAGCCCGCCTCACGCAAGCCCCCGAAGACGCCAACTACGCCCTCAACTGGGTAACGCAACATGCCCGCACCCCCGCCGAGCAAGATCAAGCCTGCAACGCCCTGCGCGCCAAATGCGACATCCTATGGGCCCAGCTGGACGCCCTATATTTCGCCTACGTGGAACCAGCCTGGCCGCCGCCAGGCGCGTTCCGCATCGCCGAAGCCGACGACGCAACGGTGTAAAATGCCGCGCCCCTCGCTAGATTCCAAACCGCGCCTGGCCCCAGGCGTCCGCCTAAGCGACGCCCCCAACCAAGAAGCCACGCTACTAATGCCAGAAGGCGCGCTAAAGCTGCGAGGCCCAGGCCTGCAAATAATTCGCAGCTGCGACGGCCAAACCACCCTAGCCGAAATAGTCACCAAGCTACAAAAGCAATTCCCGCAAGCCGACGCAAAAAAGGTCGAAAGCGACACCGCTGAATTCCTCGAACAATTAAACGCCCGCCGCGCGGTAGATTTCGAATGAGGACAATATCTTCGCCACGGCGGGAGCTTACACTTTGCGGAAAGACCCGATCGGCAGCAAGCATAGGGTGTCCCATGCGCCGGGTTTGCGCCTGGCGCCGTTGACTTTCCGATGTTTAAGCATTGTCAGGGCACGACTTCAGTCGTGCCGAAAATGCACCGAAATGAGAACGGCTTCAGCCGCTGAGGTATTCTTTAAACAGAGCGTCATGAACAATCGGTCCAACGCCGAATCGACTTTGAGTTGAACGAATGCCAGGCCCGCTAGCCCTAATTGCCGAACTAACCCACCGCTGCCCGCTACACTGCGTCTATTGCTCAAACCCGCTACAAATGAAGCCCCACGCGCAAGAACTCAACACCGAGACGTGGATCAAAGTCTTCCAACAAGCCGGGGACACAGGCACGTTACAAGTGGATCTAACCGGCGGCGAGCCCCTCGCCCGCACAGATCTAACCGAACTAATCACCGCAGCAAGGGCCGCCAATCTCTACACCAACCTAATCACCTCAGGCATAGGCCTCACGCCAGATCGCCTCAACGCCCTATTGCAAGCCGGCCTGGATCACATCCAACTAAGCTTTCAAGATTCCCAAGCCGCGCAAGGAGACGAAATCGCCGGCGCCAAAGCCCACGAAAAAAAGCTAGAGATAGCCGCAGCAATCAAAAAACACCGCCTAGGCTTCACCCTAAATTTCGTAGTCCATCGCAAAAATCTGGCTCGGTTAGAAGAAATGATCTCTCTAGCCGAAAAGCTAGACGCACAGCGAGTAGAAATCGCCCACGTCCAGTATTACGGCTGGGCCACAGAAAATCGCGCCGCCCTGTTGCCAACGCGCATCCAACTGGATCGCTCGCTCGAAATCATCCAGGCCGCCGAAGCCCGTCTCCGCGGCAAACTAAGAGTCGAATACGTAGTACCCGATTATTACGCCCGCTATCCCAAACCGTGCATGGGCGGCTGGGGCCGCAAGCTAATGCTGATCGACCCCGAAGGCGAAGCCCTCCCATGCCACGCCGCGAAAGTAATCCCCAATCTGAAGTTCGAAAACGTGAAATCCCAAACGCTTGAACGGATCTGGCAAGAATCCGAAAGCTTCCAAAAATTCCGCGGCGAAGACTGGATGCCCGATCCCTGCCGCACCTGCGATCGCCGCACAATCGACTTCGGCGGCTGCCGCTGCCAAGCCCTGCTACTAGCCGGCGACGCCGCGCTAACCGATCCAGTCTGCTCCCTGAGCCCCAAACACGAAATAGTCACAGCAATAGTAGATCGCGCCAATTCTCCAGCAACGCACGCCGCCGGAGCGAGCTCTGCCCCAAACCTAGTAGCTCCCTCCTGGATTTATCGCCCCAATCCCGCCTAACTCTTCTCCTCCCCTCTCTGCGCACTCAGCATCTCTGCGGTATTCTTCCCGGATGAAATCGCCAAAGCAAAAATCGATCGTAGCCATCGGCGGCGGCGAAATAAGAACCCGAGGCACCGCCGCGATCGACCGCGAAATCATCCGCCTGTCGCACAAAAAGAACCCCAAGCTGCTCTTCGTCCCCACAGCCAGTTCAGATGCCGAAAGATATTGCCAGCATGTCCAAAAGTATTTCGGCAAATTCTTAAAATGCCGCACAGACAACCTCCTTCTGATGAACGAGCACCCAACGAAAGCTCAAATCCGCAAAAAGATCCTTGCAGCCGACATCATCTACGTAGGCGGCGGCAACACACTGCAAATGATGCGCATCTGGCGCCGCCTGGGCGTAGATAAACTCCTCAAATCCGCCTACGAGAACGGAACCGTCCTCTCCGGAATCAGCGCCGGCTCGATCTGCTGGTTCGATTCCGGCCACTCCGACTCGATGTCCTTCTACAACCCGAAAAAATGGAAGTACATCAACGTGCCAGGCCTCGGCCTGATCAGAGGAATTCACTGCCCCCACTACAACAGCAAAACGCGAGGAGTCTCCAGAAGAAAAGCCTTCCGCCATATGATCCGCAAAACCGGCGGCACGGGAATCGCCATCGAAGATAACTGCGCCATCGAGTTCCTAAACGGCCGCTTCTACAAAGTAATCACTTCGAAGAAAAATTCGCACGCCTACACGGTGTACAAAACCAGCGGCAAGGTAGTAGCAAAACAAATCCGCCAGCAAACGCAGCTAGCTCCCATCGAGCATCTCGCAGATCGAAAGCGCACCGTTTAACTATGAATACTCGAGGCGTGCCGCGTCGGCCGAGTCGTCAGCCACGCAGAAGTTTGCGAACCCGCTAAACTCCCCGGTGGACGCTCCTGCGTCAGCAGCGCACTTCGGTGGGAGCCCTCTGCTTCAGCAGGGGGAAGCTGGACTTCAGTCCAGCGCAACAACACTCGCCCGAAAAATCTGCTCTAGTGGGAGGGGCTTAACCCGGATCGGTTCGGCTTTAGCCGCCTGCCGCTTCCAAGGCTTTCCGCCGACGAACCGCACGGCGCCCAGTAACCACAGCGCGCTACGATGCAGCCCTGAGTTTTGCGCGCATTCCCGCGAGTTAATTCGAAAATTCCAGCGTGTTTACTTCGTTTGACAACCCACGCTGAGGAATAACTTTGACTTGCACCGTGCTAGACTTCGCGATGATGTCCGAAGAATCAGAGAGCCGGAAGCATTCCTGTCCCAACTGCGGCAGCGAAGCAATCAGGCGTTCGCTTCGCAGCGGTATCGTCGAGAACATTTTCTACCGTATGATCGGCCTGCGCCCCTATCGCTGCCAGGCCTGTGGCGAGCGTTTCTTCGATCGCCACGGTGCAGCCGGCCGCAAAGAAAGCCCTCGTGAATGACCGTGGGGCGAATTCCGTGAGCGCAAATTCGGGGAACCTCCCCAATCGACACACTCAGCCACTCCGCCTTCTCAGCATCGTTATCCCTGCCCGCAACGAAGAAGGCTGTATCTCCTCCACTGTCGAACATCTGCATCTCGAATTAAACTTGCGACACGTCCCCCACGAGATCATCGTCGTCGATGACGGCAGCTCCGACTCCACCTGGCAAAAACTACTCGAATCCCAGCAGCGCGTCCTCGCGCTGCGCGCCGTCCAGAACCCAGGCCCGCACGGCTTCGGCCGCGCCATCACCCGCGGCCTTGACCACATGCAAGGCGACGCCGTAGTCATCATGATGGCCGACGAATCCGACGATTGCCGCGATGTCGTCCGCTATTGGGAGCTGCTAAATCAGGGCTGGGATGCCGTCTTCGGCTCGCGCTTCATGAAAGGCGGCGGCGTAATCGATTACCCCTGGATCAAGCTGCGCATGAATCGCCTCGCCAATCTCTTCATCCGCGGAATGTTTGGCATCAAGCTCAACGACACAACCAACGCCTTCAAAGCCTACCGCGCCACCGTAATCGAAGGCTGCCGCCCCATCCTCTCCCCGCAATTCAATCTAACGGTAGAGTTGCCGCTGAAAACGATAGTAAGAGGCTACTCGTGGACGGTAATCCCAATCACGTGGCGCAATCGCAGAACAGGAAAAGCAAAGCTGGAATTAAGAGAAATGGGCAGCCGCTACTTGTTTATCTGCCTTTATGTGTGGCTAGAAAAATTCTTCAGCCGCGGGGACTACAAAAAAGTAGCGCCGGCGTCTCTGCCGGCATCCGACGAACGATTCCGCAACCAATAAAGATAAATCCCCGAGAACGGAAAATTCCATAACAGTCCGGTGACCCGCCGGTCGTAGGGGCTCCGCTTGCTGCGCCCTCCGACAACCAAAATCGTAACCGAAACCTTAAATCAGAGGCGGAACTGCTCGCCCCCAAACTACGTCGCTGAGGGCTCCGCCACGATCAAAAACTGCTTTCCAAAAAACCTCCAAACCACCGGCAGGGATAAATAAACCCGCAACATCCAAATCGGATACTCGTTCCCATCCGACATGCTATAAGGCAAAAATCGCGCATAACACTCGCGAATTTCAAACCCACAATTCCTTAAAACCTCGCACAGAGACTTCTCCGTCAACGCCAAATGGTGATCGAAAAAATCCCAATAAGCCCCGCCCACGTACTTGATATTCGGCCCCAGAGCGATCAACCGCCCACCCGGCTTCAAAGCCCGCCGCGCCTGCAAAATGGTGTTCCGCAACAGCTCCTTCGAGGGCAAATGCTCAAAAAAATTGCTGGTGAATACCGTATCCAAACTCTCCGCAGCAATTTTCCATTCTTCCGAACAGTCCTGTTCCAATACCGTCACACCAGCCCTCGCGTGGTTGCGCGCATCAGGGTTCATATCCATCGCAAACTTCCGCGAACAACGAGCCGCGTTCACGAACTCACACCACCCACACCCCAAATCTAAAACCGCAGCATCCGCCGGAATCCAGCGCGAAAGAAATGAGGTAAGCACCACCCAAACGCGCTGCCGGTACTCACTCCGCTCAGCAAATCGCGTCCGATACATCTCTTGCAACTCAGCCGGCGTATGCACCCTCTGATTCATCCGTCTCCCGTCTGTATTCTGTCTCTACGAATCTGCGGTCGTAGGCAACGCGTCTGCCCCCGCGTCGACCACTGTACACACGATTACAACGACCTCTCGCTGGCGATCATCCTACCGCTTTCGACCAAATCGAGCACCCTCTCGCAACTCCAACTTGGCTCGACCTCATCCAATACCTCATAATCGAGCGTTCGTGTTTTACCCGGGTTTAATGCACCGTTAGGACGCGCATGACTAAAAGCCCCAAATCGCTTTACCGCATCCTGCTTCCAGCAGCCCTATCGCTCGCCCTCGCCGCCAACGCCGCCGGCCCAGACACCCCCAAACCCGACCCGCTGCTAACCACCATGCAAAAGGAACTTATCCGCGCCAAATCCGGTCTGGCCAAGACCGATCCCGCGCCCTATTTCATCAGCTACGCGGTTCACGACGAGAACGAAGTGCAGATCGTCGCCAGTTACGGCGCGTTACTCGCCTCCGGAGGCGGACACCGCCGCGTAGCCGATGTCGTCATGCACGTAGGCTCCGCCGCGCTGGATAACACCCACACCGAAAGCCGCAGCTCGGGCATTACTTCCGGCCCAATCCCTCTCGACGACGATCCCGCCGCTATCTCCCGCGTTCTCTGGGAGTTGACCGATCGCGAGTACAAAAAAGCCTCGCCCGCGTTCCTGAAGATCAAGACCAACACCGCAGTCCGCTCCGAAGAGGAGGACAAATCCCCCGACTTCTCCACCGAGAAGCCGCAGAATCATGTGGATACGACCGTTCCGAAGTTCGATCTCGACGAAAAAACCTGGACGGATCGCGTCCGCCGCCTCTCTGCCGAATTCCGCAAATACCCTGAAGTCTACTCTTCGCTGGTCGTCTTCTCGGTCTCCAAGTCCGAAATGACCTACGTTTCCACTGAAGGCAGCGGCGTGGTCGCTCCCGCATCTTCTGTTCGACTGGTGATTCAAGCCGAAACCCGCGCCGACGATGGAATGGATCTGCTCCGCGTCGAGACGTTCCAGGCTCTGTCGCCGGATCAGCTTCCGTCGGAATCCGAGATCGCCGCGCGCATCCCCAAGATGGCTTCGGATTTAGCGGCGCTGCGCAAGGCGCCGGTAGCCGAGCCGTTCGATGGTCCAGCGTTACTCTCCGGCCGCGCCGCCGCGGTCTTCTTCCACGAAGTTCTAGGTCATCGACTGGAGGGCCATCGCCAGCGCGGCGAAAACGAAGGCCAGACCTTCACGAAGAAGGTCAATCAGGTCGTTCTGCCGGAATTCCTGAGCGTTTCAGACGATCCGACGAAGCACGAACTGAACGGCGTAGCGTTAGCCGGTTGGTATCGGTATGACAACGAAGGACAACCAGCCGAGCGCGCCGACGTGATTCAGGATGGCGTGCTGAAGAATTTCCTGATGTCGCGCGCGCCCTTCAAGGATTTCGGCCAGTCCAACGGCCACGGCCGCGGCCAAGCGGGATTGATGCCCACTGGCCGCCAGGGCAACCTGATCGTAACCTCGACTAAAACGGTGCCCGACAACGAGATGCGCCAGAAACTGATCGAAGAAGTGAAGAAAGCGGGCAAGCCCTACGGTCTCTACTTCGAAGATATCGAAGGCGGTTTCACGCTCACAATGCGCAATTTGCCGCAAGCATTTCAAGTGCTGCCGGTGATGGTCTGGCGCGTTTATCCCGATGGCCGTCCCGACGAACTCGTTCGCGGCGTGGACATTGTCGGCACGCCGCTCGCGGCGCTGACGCACATTACGATCACTGGCGATAAACAGGATGTCTTCAACGGCGTTTGCGGCGCGGAATCGGGCTGGGTTCCAGTTTCCGCCGTTGCACCGGCGATGCTGTTCTCGGAAATGGAGGTGCAGAAGCGCGCCAAGTCGCACACGAGGCCGCCCATTCTTGCGCCGCCGGGTTTCGAATCTACGGCGACGACTCCGGCGAAAGCGGATGCAGCCAACGGGGTGAAGCCATGAGCGCGCATTCGACGACCTTCGCTGCACTCGCAATTGCTTTTTCTCTCGCGCTCGCGCCTCCGGCGGTGCGCGCTCAATCCTCGGCTGCGGCTGAATCGTCTGCTGCGCCAGCCTCGACGGCTGCCGCCGCTCCGGCGAATGCTGCGCCGATTTTCTCCGCTGAAGCGCGCGCGGCGGTGGATTCCGATCCGGTGCTGCAAGCGATGGTCGCGGAAATCGAGCGGTCGAAGACGGAATTGAAAATGGACGGCGTGCAAGCTCCCTATTTCATCGAGTATCGCGTGCTGGATATCAGCGGCGAAGCGGCTAGCGCGATTTTCGGGGCGCTCGAATCCGATCAGAAATCGCGCGTGCGGATTCTGCGCGTCGTTGTACGCATCGGCGACTACAAGCAGGACAGCTATTTCCGCAATGGTCAGGGCGTCGCCGATCTCGCGCCATACGAAAATGACATCCTGGCACTGCGGCAGCAGCTCTGGAATGCCACCGACCGCGCGTACAAAGCCGCAGGCGAAGCGTATGCCGCAAAGCAGTCGCTTTCGAAGCAGATTTCGGTGGAGCACAGTACCGATGATTTCGCGAACGCTCCGCGACTGATTTCTCTCGAACCGCCGGCCAAGATCGATCTCGATACCACCAAGTGGCAAAAGGCGATTGAAGACGCGTCGGCGCTTTACGCCAAGTATCCCGACATTCAGTCCGTGTCGTCGGTGCTGCGCTTTTCCGCCGAGAACGAATACTACGTGAACACCGAAGGAAGCGTGGCACGCCGCGGCTGGACGCAATATTTTCTGTTCGACTTCGGCATCCACGCAGTCCGATGATGGCATGCGCCTTGCGCGCTCGCCGTTCGTAATGGTGGCTGATGCCGGCGAGCTTCCCACACCCGAGAAGTTTGTGGCGGATGCCGATGCGGCGCTCGCGTCGCTCAAAGAGCTGCGTGTGGCGCCGATCGTGGACGAAGAATATCGCGGCCCGGTCCTGTTCGATGCCGACGCTGCGGCCGATGTCTTTGCCGAGCTGGTCGGCAATAACGTGGACGGTCCGAAGCCCGAGCCCGGCACCAGCGCGCGCACGAGCGGAGACTTCGCTTCGAGTTACAAGAGCCGCGTACTGCCTGATTTCGTCACCGTGGTGGATGATCCCACACAGAAATCGTTTCAGGGTCACAGCCTGGTGGGCAGCTACGCCTTCGACGATGAAGGAGTGAAAGACCGAGTCTGTGACGGTGGTGACAAACGGCAAGTTGACCAACTATCTCGTGGGCCGTGCCCCGATTCGCGATTTTCCGGCGTCGAATGGCCACGGGCGCGCGACGCCCGGCGGCCCCGCGACTCCAAGCATCGGCAATCTTTTCCTGCAATCTGACGAAGAGCATGCCGCTCGCCGATCTGAAGAAAAAGTTGATTGCCATGTGCGAGGAGGAAGGCAAGCCTTACGGATATTTTGTCGAGACGCTCGGCGAAGAACTGACGCCGCGCTTGCTTTATCGCGTGTGGGTAAAGGATGGAAAAGAAGAGCTAGTACGCGGCGCGGTGTTCAACGAACTCGATACGCGCGAATTGCGCAATGATTTGATTCTCACGGGCGACAGCCCGCTGGTGCGCAATCGCGAAGGGCAAATTCCCACAGCGGTGATAGCTCCCGCGATGTTCTTCGATGAGTTGGAAGTGAAGCGGGCCGATACTACGAAAGATAAGCTGCCGGATTATCCTGCGCCGCCGCTCAAGTAGCCGGTCATCGGGCAAGAGCCGCGCTTGGGTCACAATAAATCTGCTGCAGCAGCAGAATCCAAGGAGTGTCGGTCACAGGATCGGAGGGGACTTGGAAATCGACGTGCCGGCGGCGGAGGTCCGTGGCGAAAATCGCGATGATGCGATCCAGCGTTAGATCTTCAGAGTTCGATTCTTCAACACCGATTCCGGCTTTCCAGAGAATGGAAAAGCGAATGGCGTGGCTTGGGTACGTGGCGCGGACTTCGCCATTTTCGAGAATTGACCAGTTTCCATGGCCGTCCGGCTGAATCTGCGCCACGGCGGACATGCGCGGTAACGCCCCATCAGGCTGACCGATAGCGCCGACGCGGTGGTACATGCGGTCAGTATCCGCGCAGAGGGCCACATTTCCGAACGGCGGCCCCTCGCTTCGCATTGCCCCATCGAGCCCTTCGGGCCAGTAATCGAAGCTACCGCCAGAGCCTTCATAAAACCAGCAGAGTGTGCTGGCGCGAACGATGCGCCATGGCTCGAACAGCCCGGAATTACCCATCACTCTGAGAAACGGCAAAGAATAGTTGACGCGTCTTGCGCCGTAGAAGGTAGGGTTGTCGATGTGAGTTGTGCCAGCTGGACCAGGTCCATTAATGTTGACGGCAACGAATTCAGGATAGACGAGTGCGGTGCCGAAGGCGGCTCTCGCAGCGTCCAGAAAACCCTTGTTGTGCAGGATGGCTTCGGCGCCCTCGACGAGGGGCTTACCATCCAAGGCCCAGTCTCCCCGGAACCAGGGAAGAACCGGCTTCCTGGCTTCTTCGCGAGTTTCGTCCTTAATCCCCTCAGGAGCGTAAGCAGCGAGCGCGCAATAAGGAGCATTTCGCTCAAACATGGAGCGAATCTGCTCGCGATCGTCGAATGCGGGCTCAATGCGAATCGCGTTGGCAATGAGTTTCATGCTTCCTCCTGAAGTGCTTCAGAATTCGTCTTATAGCCCGCGTTGTCCGGTCCGGACGCGTCCTCAGACATGCGCATCGCGTGCCTGGGTAAGAGCAACGACAGGCTGGCAGAGATCAAAAAGAAAACTCCTGCACAGATCAGGCCGGAATAGAAATTGCCCGTCTTTTGGCGAAGCAGGCCTGTCGTGTAGGGGCCAACGAAGCCGCCGAAGTTGGCGACAGATGTGACAAGGGCAATGCCCGCAGCGCTCAGAAGCCGGTCAGGAATTCGCCCGGCAACGAGAAAAAGATGGGCAAAAAGCTGTAAGCTCCGACCGCGACAGCCGAAAAAAGAACAACAGAGAAGAAAGGCGAACGTGGCACTCCGAGCAGCAGGAAGGCAATTCCGGCTGCAGCGCCCAAGGTTGCTAGATGATATCGGCGTTCCAGCGTGCGGTCGGAGTGCCGGGACGCGACGATCATCGCGATCAGCCCAAGCAAATTGGGGATCATCACCGCGATGCCGACTGCAGTGTTGGACTGCCCGCCAAAGATTGACTTCATCACCTGCGGCAGCCAGAAGCTAAACGTGTAGCCGGCAAAGCCGTGACCAAAACCGATACAAGCAAGATGCCAAACTCTGGGGTTTACGACAGTCCGCGCCACAGACAGGGAATGCGCCTGCGCGCCAAGCTTTTGACGATCTTCCCGATCCAATTGATCCGTGACCCATGCTTTTTCATTCACGGACAGGAAGCGCGCCTCTACAGGTCTGCTGGGCAGCAGAAAACTCACCAAAGGCACGCACGCTATGGCGGGGAATCCTTCCAAAATGAGCAGCCATCGCCAGCTGCTAAGACCGAACCAATTCTCATGGTCCAGAATGAAGCCTGAAATCGGGGCACCCAGGACGCTGGCGAGAGGGATGCCCATCAAGATCAGGGCAATTGCCTGCGCCTTTTCTCTTTGCCGGAACCAATAGCCCAAGTACAGAACGATGCCGGGAAAGTATCCGGACTCCGCCAGACCGAGCGCAAAACGGGCGAAGTAAAGCTGATGGACGGACTGCACGAACCCCGTTAGCGTGGCAACCGCGCCCCATGTGATCAGGATGCGGGCGATCCAGACACGCGCGCCGATCTTGTGAAGGATGATGTTGCTGGGGATCTCGAACAAGAAGTAGCCCCAGAAGAAAATTCCCGCCGCGAATCCAAACTGCTGACTGGTGATTACCAGCTCCCGATTCATCGTCAGGGCTGCAAACCCGAGGTTGATTCTGTCGACGAAGGCGACTACAAAAAGTAGGAACAGGAACGGCAACAGCCGGATCCTGAGCTTCCGGATCGTCGCCACCTCGATCGCGGTCGAAACAACGCTAGAGACGCTTGCCATAAGTATCGTCTTGCAGCGTAACCGCGACTGCAGACATGACAATGGTTTGCGCCTGACCAAAACATTGACAGGCAAATGACTGAAAGCAAGAATGTTCGAACTGCCATGAATGTGTGTTTCGGAGCATTCGAGGTCGATCTGGAAGGCCGCCGGCTGTTGAAGAGGGGAGTGCCCATCACCCTGCGTGAGCAGTCGTTTCAGGTGCTCGCGGCGCTCATGGAGCGTCCCGGCGAGATTGTGACGCGCGAAGAGTTGCGCCGGCGGCTGTGGTCGTCGGACACGTTCGTCGATTTCGAAGTTGCGCTGAATTCCGCAGTCAGCCGATTGCGCGACGCTCTGGGCGACTCAGCCAATTCTCCCCACTTCATCGAGACGATTCCCAAGCGCGGCTATCGGTTTGTCGTCCCCATTCCCAAGCGCCCTGCCCTAGCGGTGATGCCTTTCGTGAACCAAACCGGAGACCCCAAGGATGAATATTTCAGTGATGGATTGACGGACGAATTGATTCGCGGGCTCTCCCGTGTCCAAGGCCTGCGGGTCACTGCGGGCAGCGTTGTATTTCGCTTCAAAGGCCAGCGTTGCGATGCAAGGCAAATCGGCAACGAACTGGGGATTGAAGCTGTGCTGGAAGGGTCGGTATGGAGGACTGGAGACCGTATCCGGATCAGCGTCAACCTCGTCGGCGTGAAGGATGGCTTCAATCTCTGGGCACAGCGCTTTGACAGTAATTTAGGCGACGTGTTCACGATCCAAGATGAGGTTTGCTCGGCTGTAGCTGAAGCAATGCACATCCGCTTGGCGTCTCAGCTTCCGAAAGCGCACCCGCGCAATGCAACAGCCTACATGCAGTTCTTGAAGGGAGCCACCTTCTGAAGAAGCGGCGCCCCGACGACTCCAGCGGGCTTTCGAGTATCAGCAAGAGGCCATCCGGCTGGAGCCCGATTGGGCCGATCCCTATTACAGCGCGGCCATGTCCTACATCGTGAGGACGATTTACGGAGAGATGCCTCCCGGTACTGCCCTGCCCGAGGCGGAAAACTTGCTTTCGAAGGGGCTGGCACTCGACGAGAATTCAGCAATTCTCCACAGCACATTGGGAATGCTGCGAATGTTTCAGTGGCGGTGGGCCGAGTCGGAAAAGGCGCACCGGCGAGCGATCAGTCTGGAGCCGGCGAACGCATTTCCGCACCAGTGTTATCCCATTCTCTGCAGCTTTCTGGGCCGGCATGACGAAGCAGTGTTGCATGCCTCCAAAGCCGTCGAACTCGACCCGTTGGACTTGATGACCAACTTTCGCCTCGTACAGGCCAATTATTATGCGCGCCGGTACGACGAGGCGGTGCGTGCTGGACGTATCGCCGTCGAGCTGACCCCAGACTCGCCCTACTCCTATTTCTACCTGGCCTTATCCTTGGTGGCATTGGGCTCGAATGAGGAAGCTTGGGAAATGGCCGGCATGGGCAGAGAGCTTGCTGGCGGCATGCCGCTTGGCGAGGGCTATTTCGGCTACCTTGCTGCAGTGCTAGGGCACACAGTCGAAGCCCGCGAAATAATCGAGAAGTTGCAGGCGGGACGCGACAAAGGCTATGTCCCGGCCTTGCCCATTGTGTGGACTTATCTCGGCTTAGCGGAAACAGCAGAGGCCCTGCACTGGCTGGAGACAGCTTTGGCTGAACGTGACCCATTCTTGGGATCACTGATGGTGTTCCCTGCCTACGACCGTATACGAGAACAGCCAGAATTCAGGCGGCTGGCGCGCGAACTTGAGTTCGCGACCTAGTCGAGATTCCATTACAGAAACTACCGGCCGGCGCTACTTGGAGAGCTGCTTGGCCCAGTGGCTTAGGTGATTTAGCGTCGGGGCGTGGGTGTGATCTAGCTTTAGCGGCGTGATCGAGATTGCGCCGGCGAAGATTGCGGCGTAATCCGTGTCTGGCTCGATTCCTTCCTTGATGGTTTGCTCGTGTAGCCAGAAATAGGTGCGGCCGCGCGGGTCTTTGCCTGGTTGCAGCAGATTGCGCGAAATCTTTGAGGATTGCCGCGTGAAGCGGACTTCGCCTTTCCATACTTGCGGCACATTCACATTTAGCAGGACGCCCTTCGGCAAGCCCTCTTTCAGAATCAGCGGGGCCAGGTCGCGGGCGAATTTTGCGGCTGGCTGGAAATCGATGCTGTTCTTATCGCGGTACGACAGCGAGATCGCGAACGACGGGATGTGATTGATGGCCGCTTCCATAGCTGCGCCTACTGTGCCGGAATAATAGATGTTCTCGCCTAGATTGCCGCCACGATTTATGCCGGAGACGACCAGGTCTGGAGGCTCGGGAAACAGCGTGTGCAGGGCGATGATCATGGCGTCGGCGGGCGTGCCTTCGACGGCCCATTCGCGCGGGGCTATTTCATCGCAATAAATCGGCTGGCGCAGAGTGAGCGATTGCGCGGCGGCGCTGCGTTCGGAGCTGGGCGCTACGATGCTGACCGAGCCGACGGCCTCGAGCTCCTTCACCAGAGCGCGCAAACCCGGCGCGGCGATTCCGTCATCGTTGGTTACGACGATATGTGGCATGGAATTCGAACGGGACTCGCCCGGCGCGCGCTCGGAAATTGCTGCCGCCCAAGCGTGGAGAGAAAGATGGTCGGGACGACTGGATTTGAACCAGCGACCTCACGCACCCCAAGCGTGCGCGCTACCAGGCTGCGCCACGTCCCGACCGGGACTGCCCGCAAACCAGCGTATCACTCGGATTTCAGCAGGGTCAAGATGGCGCCGAGTTCTTCGCGCAAATCGAGCAGCACTTTGCGGTGGGCGCGGGCGGCGGTGGCCGATTGCGGCGGGCCGCTGAGCTGCACGCGCGTCGGAGCTGCGGTGGTGGGCTCACCCTTGGCGATTGCGCCGCCGGCTGCCGCTAGATCGGCGAAATGCTTGCGGGCGCCGGCTATGGTGAAGCCTTCGTCGTAGAGCAGGCGCTTGATTTCGAAAACCGTTTCAATGTCTTCGCGGCGGTAGAGGCGATGGCCACTGGGGCTTTTTACCGGTTGCAGGCTGGGGAATTCGGATTCCCAGTAGCGCAGCACGAAGGCTTTGGTGGCGGTGATGCGGCTTACTTCGCCGATGCGGAATAGGCTTTTCGGCGGTAGAGCATTCAGGATTGGAGCGGCGGCTGCCATTCATGCGTATCGTAGGCTGATTTTGCGTGGTGTCAATACTCGGATCGAAGTTGGCGGTGGAAATCCCGTAACGCCGGCAGCTTGCCGGCGTTTTTGCGAGGCGCTGCTCGGCGCAAAACTACATGCACCAATGCGGGCCGCAGCATGGGCAGGACTATCGCAATGATCAAACCGGGATGGTGTGGACGCTCGCACGTGGATTCGTGCGAGGTGGTGCGGCGGAAAAACGCTGGCAGGCAGCCGGCGTTACGGGTGGAATGTGCGGCGCTGGCCTACTTTGCGCAGGCGTTGGATGAAGCGGATGGGCGTACCTACGAAATTAAATTTCTCGCGTAGCTGATTTTCCAGGAAGCGCTGGAAGCTGAAGTGTAGCGGCTTGTTTTGGTTGGTGAAGAGAATGAATGTTGGCGGCGACGTGGAGGCTTGGGTGATGTAAAAGATTTTCATTTTGCGGCTGGCTGGCGATGTGCCGCGCTCTAAATCTATCTCGGCTAGCCAGCGATTTAGCTCGCCGGTGGAGATTCTGCGGCGGCGGGCTTCGGCCACCTTGTCGATCAGCGGGAAAAGTTTTTCGGCGCGCTCGCCGGTTTTGGCGCTGAGGAAAACGATCGGGGCGTAGGAGAGGAATTTTAATTTCGCACGGACTAATTTCTCGTAGTCCTTTGCGAGGCTTGCCGCGTCGATGGAATCGGGGGCTCGCAGTGATTGACGGCGCGCGGAATCGGCGGTTAACACGGCGCGATTGAACGTCTCGGCCACAACAGCCTCGCGCCCGCCGCCTTTCTTCGATCGCGCGGCGCCGCGCGTGCGCGAGCGCGAGTCGCGCACGGAAATTACCCGTTCGCGCGCGGACTTCGGATCGCGCTTGGGCGGCGTTGACGCTTTCTTACGCGCGAATTCCAGCGCCAGATCCCACTTGTTCATCACGATGATTACGGAGCGGCCAGATTCTTCGGCGTAGCCGGCGATGGTTGCGTCGTGCGCGGAGACGGCGTTGACGCTTTCTTACGCGCGAATTCCAGCGCCAGATCCCACTTGTTCATCACGATGATTACGGAGCGGCCAGATTCTTCGGCGTAGCCGGCGATGGTTGCGTCGTGCGCGGTGACGCCGAACGAGGCGTCCACTACGAGCAACGCGACATCGGCGCGCTCCAGATGGCGCTTGGCCATGATGACGCTGAGTTTTTCGGCGACGAGTTCCGTTTTGCCTTTGCGGCGAATTCCCGCGGTGTCGAGGAAGCGGTAGGCGCGGCCATCGCGAATCGTTACGGTGTCCACGGCATCGCGCGTGGTGCCCGGCTCGGGTGAAACGATGGCGCGCTCGCTTTCGACCAGGCGATTCAGCAGCGTCGACTTGCCCACATTCGGGCGACCGATGATGGCTACATTGATTTCCGGCAGCGCTTCTGGAGCTTCGCCTTTGGCAAAGGATGCGGTGATGCCGTCGAGCAATTCATCCAGGCCGAAGCCGTGCTCGGCGGAAATTGGATAGACGTTGTCGGACATTTCATAGAATGGCGCGGCGAGGTAGGCTTGCTGCGGCGTGTCCACTTTATTTGCGGCGATGATCGGAGGCTTGCCCGCGCGGCGCAGCAATTCGGCGAGTTCCTGATCGAGAGGCACGGGGCCGGTGCGGGCATCGACGATTTGCACTACGAGCGTGGCGGCGTCGATGGCCTTGCGGGCCTGGCGCAGGATTTCGCCGGGAATTCCGGCTTGCGAATCGGGGACGATGCCGCCGGTGTCCACGATTTCGAAGGGCTTGCCGTCCCAAGTGGCGGCGCCGTAGATGCGATCGCGCGTGATGCCGGGTTCGTTGGTGACGATGGAGCGGCGCGTGCCGGTTAGGCGATTGAAGAGCGTGGATTTGCCGACGTTGGGGCGGCCGACGATTACGATGGAGGGAAGTTTTTCGGTCATGGGGAGGCTTTTGGCTGCGTCAAGAGTTTCCCATATTCGGGGACAAAAAGGTGCGTCAGTCAGGCGTTAGGCAAAAGAAAAACTTAAGCACATTCGCTAAAAGCAGGCCCGGAAACGAAAACTGAACCGAAGATTGTGCAGAATTTAGAATGCGTGTAGAATCTCACTATGCCGCAAAAGAAATCAAAACGAAATCTAGCTGTCGAAAGACTGGCTGATCTCTTGATCGGGCATATGGAAGAGACGATGTCTCCTGCACAAGCAAAAGCAATGATGCGGGACCTCAAGACTTTTTCTTTAGAATCTCCTCGATCTTCCCGTCGCGGAAAGCCTTCACGATCTGCGAAAAACGTGGATTCTCGTCTTTTATCCCGTGTTCGCGCAAGAACTTCATAAGCTCTCGTTCGTCCTTCAAATCTATAATGCGCCGCAGTTGGCGCAACATTGCGTTCAGCTCTGATTTCGTGTGTTTGAACTTGTCAGGCATACACGGAGTTGAGACGCTACCCTCAGAGGCGCCAGCTTACTACTTCTGCGGCTCCGTGCTATCGTAGAGTTTTTGGCGGCTCCCTACAGAAAATTTCTGTGACTCCCGTGGCCAAGCGCGCAAAAGAAGCTGACGCGAGTAATGTCTCCATGGCCGATATTTTCGGCGATGGCGGATTGTTGGCGAAGCGCCATCAATCGTTTGAATTTCGCCGTGGGCAATTGGAGATGGCGGAGATTGTCGAGGAGGCGTTTGCCAAGCACCAGCACGCCCTGATCGAGGCGGGCACCGGAACCGGCAAGACGCTGGCGTATTTGCTACCGGCGATTCGCAGCGGGCGGCGCGTGGTGATTTCGACCGCCACCAAATCGCTGCAGGAGCAGCTCTTCAACAAGGACATTCCTTTCCTGCAGAAACATTTCGCGCCGGACCTGAAAGTAGCGTTGATGAAGGGGCGCAACAATTTTCTTTGCCGCTACAAAGTGCATTTGATGGCCGGGCAGCCGGTATTGAAGGGCATGGACGAGGTGGATTGGTTCGCGCAGATTCGCGATTGGGAGAAATTGACGGAAACGGGCGATCGCGCGGAACTGAATTTTTTGCCCGATGATGCGGATTTGTGGCATCGGCTCGACGCACGCAGCGATACTTGCACGGGTCAGAAGTGCGCGGAATTTCAGAATTGCTTTATCACCGCGATGCACCAGCGGGCGCACGAAGCCGACGTGATCATCGTCAATCATCATTTGTTTTTCGCCGATTTGGCGATACGCCAGGATGATTTCGGCGCGATTTTGCCGGAGTACAGCGCGGTGATTTTTGACGAGGCGCACGAGATCGAAGACGTGGCCAGCGATTATTTTGGTCGCGCGGTTTCGAGCTACAAATTCGACGAACTGGCGCGCGATAGCGAGCAGACGCTGAAGCTGCTGAGCATTGACGCGCCGACTTTGCGGCGGGCGATCACGCGCATGAGAGAGCGCTCGCACGGCTTCTTCGAGATCTTTCCGGCGCGCGAGGGGCGCTATCCGTTTGAGCCGGCGGAGCGGGCGACATTTGTCGAGCAGAATCGCGAGAACTATGAGGAATTTGCGGCGGCGTTGAAGCGCGTGGAGACGGAGATGGCGGCGCTGCCGGCAAAGCCCGAGGAAATCGTGTCGCTGGCGCGGCGGGCGGCGGAAGCGCGTCGTGAGTTAACGTTTCTGCTCGAGAGTAACGAGAAGAATTACGTGTACTGGTTCGAGCGGCGCGGGCGCGGCGTGTTTTTGGCGGCTACACCGATTGATGTGAGCGCGATCCTGCGCGAGAAATTGTTCGAGCCGTTCGATACCGTCGTGCTGACGTCCGCTACCTTGGCGGTTGCCGGCCATTTCGATTATTTGAAGCAGCGGCTGGGACTCGATATGGTGCGCGAGCGCGTGTTGCCCCAGGAATTCGATTTTCGCGAGCAGGCCGTGCTGTACATTCCGGAGCGCTTGCCGGATGTGCGCGATGCGGCCTTTCAGGCGCGCGCGGCGGAGGAAATTATCGGGCTGCTGGAGATTACCGAAGGGCGCGCGTTTTGCCTGTTCACCAGCTATACGCAGATGCGCGATTCATTCGAGCGTGTAAAGCCGCGCGTGGATTTTCCGCTGCTGCTGCAAGGGACCGCGCCGCGTTCGGTGCTGCTCGAACGCTTCAAGACCACGCCGAATGCGGTGCTGTTCGCTACCTCCAGCTTCTGGCAGGGCGTGGATGTACCCGGGGCGCAGCTTTCTTGCGTGATCATTGACCGGTTGCCCTTTGCGGTGCCGAATGATCCGATCGTCGCGGCGCGGGTGCGGGCGTTGAAGGAAGATGGGCGCGATGCATTTTCGGAATATCAGGTGCCGGAAGCGGTGCTGGCTTTGAAGCAGGGATTCGGACGCTTGATTCGCTCGCGCAGCGATCGCGGCGTGCTGGCCATTCTGGACAACCGGATTCGGCGCATGCGCTATGGTAGGATTTTCTTTGAGTCGTTGCCGGATTATACGACTACAGGCGATCTTGCTGTTGTTGAGCGTTTCATGCAGAATTCGTGAGGGATTTGGAGAGCGGAACGGGCGTTGTTCGGTGCTTCGCTTGGCTTGGGAGTAGGTCGGGGATTACCGCGAGACGTCAGGGGAGAGATGCTGGGGGCGCAGAGATGCTTTGTCAGGGCACGGCTTCAGCCTGCCGCGAGCGCCACAAGTCACTCCGGCTTTAGCCGCTGAGGGCGTCGCTGTTTTTTCTCCGGTAAAACCGCAGCACAAAGGTAGGGTTCATGTTTGAAGTTAGCGTGGATGAAACGTTTTCGGCCGGGCATGCCTTGCGCGGCTACAAGGGCAAATGCGAGAACGTGCACGGGCATAACTACAAAGTGCGCGTTACGCTGGCCGGTGAAGAGCTTGATTCCGTCGGGCTGCTTTATGACTTCGTGCATTTGAAGCAGATCATCCAAGGTGTGATTCGCTCGCTCGATCACCGCTTTTTGAATGATTTTGCGCCGTTCGATACCGCTGAACCCTTCGGCGGAAAATATTGCGCGGCATATTTATGACGAACTCAGCCAGCAGATGAAGCCGGCCGAGAATGGCGCGATGGTTTCGAGCATTACCGTTTGGGAGACGGATGTGACTTCGGCCACTTACCGGCCTCAGCCCCGCAGCGACTCATGAATCGAGCCTTCCTGATCATCTGGATTCCCGCGATTGCCGTTTCGTTTTATTGGATGTACATGGGTTATAGCTTGCGGGTGGCGATTCTGGGGACGATTTTGGAGTTGGCGATTGCCGTCGGCGTGATTTTGTTTATGCGGCGGAGGGACCGGCGGGCTTCGTCGCGGACGTCGGGATAGGTTACGCTCAGCGCAGTTAAATTAAGTGCGAGAGTTGGAGCATCATATGAAGAAACCCATCCCGGTGAAATCTGCCTCCGCATTCATCGACGAGAAGATCGCGGACCTTGGCGACTGGCGCGGGAAGACGCTCGCGAAAGTGCGCGATATCATTCACCAGGCAGACCCTGAAATCGTCGAAGAGTGGAAGTGGATGGGGACTCCCGTCTTTTCCCACGGCGGCATCGTCTGCACCGGAGAGACGTACAAAAACGTCGTCAAGATGACATTTGCCCAGGGCGCTGTGTTGAAGGATCCTGCAGGCCTATTCAACTCCAGCCTCGACGGGAATGTCAGGCGCGCCATCGATATCCACGAAGGCGAAAAGATCAATGAGGCGGCCTTGAAGGATCTCATCGGCGCTGCAGTGGAGGTCAATCTCTTGTTCAAGAGCAAGTCGAAGTCCCGCCGAGCGAGCAGCAAGCGGGCTCGCTAGCTTCCTCGGCTCCATTCAATGCGTTCAGGGCAGGCAGGGTAAACCCTTCGAGGTCTCAGGGTAAACCGGCGCTACTTACTACTCGCAGAAAATTTTGACGCGCTTGCCGTTGCCTTTGTCCACGTCGATGTGCATATCTTCCATCGCGCCCGTCATCGTTCCGAACGTGGTGGCGTCGATGCCCAGATCGGCCAACTTTTCCGTCACGCCGATCGGCAGAACGGCCATGAGCCGTGTTCCTGTGCGCGCTAGCGAAAGCGGTAGGCGGATGTTGACCTGCTCCTGGCCGGGACGCTCGACGACGATGCGCATCACCCGCGGCTTATTTGGAGCGGCGCCGCTTTCGGCGGCTTTCTCTTTCGCAGAAGCGTCTGAGGCAGATGTGCCGCTCAGTTTCTCGAGGAGGCGTTCTGCTTCCTCCGTTGAAATTTTCCCCTGAGCCAGCATTTCCAGGACTTTCTTTGTTTCTGCGGACATATCCCTCCTCCTACGATTCAACTTAGCTTTTCGAGAGCTTCCTCGACCGAGAGTTCGCCGCGCGAGAGCTGTTCCAGAACGTACAGGCTTGGCGAGGGCGCTTGAAAATTCTTGTCCAGAGCCGCCGCGATGGCATTCAGGCGATTCTTCACCGTGGGATAGCTGATGTTGAAGACGCTCTCCATCTTTTTGAGCGAGCCGTGGTGGCGGATGAAGGCGATGACGAAGGCTTGATCGTCCACGTTAAGACTGCTGAGGGGCGAAAGCTCGAAGTTTCCCTCCATAACCAGGTCGCAATGGGGGCAGGCCATCTTGGCGATCTTCAGTGGCTTGTTGCAGTCCGGGCAGAATGCTCTGGAAACTTCCATACAAAACTTCCTTTCTGTGACTAAGTTTCAACATTTGATTGATTTTGTCAAGTACGAAATCAATTTTATTAACTTTGTCACGATTTGGTGCACTGAACGTAATGATCGCACCCGCGTCGCTCAAAAATCACCGTAAGTCGCACAAAACAAAGGATAGATTGATTTTTTGTGCGAACAAAAACGCGCAGATTCGATATTTCGCACGAAACGTTCCGCAGCGAACGACGCGCGCCCAAGCTGTGCGCCGTCAGATCCCTGGCACGCACGGCAAACTCCTCTGCCGCGTTCTTAGCTCATGGAGATTCCTGTACCTTTTCCGATTTTGGGAGAGGCCCGGTTGGGTCTATACTCCGCGCCATGGCGACGGCGGAGTTGGAGAAGGCGGTCGTGCTTTTGAGCGGCGGAATGGACTCCTGCGTCACCGCCGCGATCGCGCGCGAGACGCATCAGCTTGCGCTGCTGCATGCGAGCTACGGACAGCGCACCGAGGAGCGGGAGCGGCGCGCGTTCGAAGAGATCGCGGATTTTTATGGCGTGCGTGAGCGGCTGGTGATACGACTGGATGCGCTCTCGCAGATTGGCGGCTCGGCGTTGACGGACCCAAGGATTGAGGTTCCTGAAGAAGGAATCAATCCGCGCGACATTCCAATCACTTACGTGCCATTTCGCAATGCGCATTTTCTTTCTGCGGCGGTGAGTTGGGCGGAAGTGATCGGCGCGTCGTCCATTTTTGTTGGCGCGGTGGCGGAAGACAGCTCGGGCTATCCGGATTGCCGTCCGTCATATTATGCGGCGTTCGAGCGAGTGATTCGTGCGGGGACGCGGCCAGAGACGCACATTCGCATCGAGACACCCGTGATTGCAATGCGCAAGAATGAAATCGTGCGGCGCGGTTTGGATCTGGGCGCGCCGCTGGAGTTGACCTGGTCGTGCTACCAATTCGACGAAGCGGCGTGCGGGGCGTGCGATAGCTGCCGATTGCGGTTGCGGGCTTTCAGCGAGGCGGGAGTGTCCGACCCTATCGCCTACCGGACGCGAGTTGGGTCATAATACGCTTGGATTCATGGAATGAATCGGGCCCGGAGCAATTCTGGCAGTGGCACACGGAATTGAAGGAGGCAGCCATGACGAAAACTTTGATGCGTTTCTGCGGAGTGCTTGCACTTTTCCTGCTGGCGGCCGCGACAGCAGCGGCGCAAGGAATTGGGCGTCTTGATGGCGAAGTGCGCGATGCCCAGGGCAATCCCTACGCGGACGTAGTTGTAACGATAAAAAATCCCGACACCGGCCAGACGTTGACGTCCAAGACGGACAAGGCCGGGAAATTCACGGTGATCGGTTTGCGCAGTGCGGTGTACAACCTGACGCTGACGAACGAGAAGGACCACCTCAACTACCAGGATCAGTACCGCGTGGATGAAACTCAGGAAAATCACTACAAGGTGAATTTCAAGGAAGTGCTGGCCAAGCAGGCTGGCGCGCATCCGGAGGAAGAGAAAAAGAAAGCGGAGGAAGAGCAGAAGCGCGAGGGCATGAAAGCGCATTTTGACGCGGGGATGGCGGCGATGAACGACGCCAAAACGGTGAAAACGCAACTGCAAGCCGCGCCGACGGACCAGTCATTGAAGGACAAGCTGGCCGCGGACTATCAGACCGCGGTCACCGAACTCAAGCAGGCGGAGCAGTTGGTGGGACAGAAGGACGTGGGCAACCACGCGGTGGTGTTGGCGCAATTGGGCGTTGCCAATGAGGGAATCGGGCAATGGAGCGATGCAGCCGACGATTTCGGCAAAGCGCTGGAATTGAAACCGCAGCCGGGTTACTACGTGGCGCAAGCTACAGATCTGGCCAAGGCTGGCAAGCTCGACCAGGCGCCGGCAGTTTGCGATAAAGGGGCTGCGGCGGATGCGACAGTCGCGTCGATGTGCTGGAAGAACCTGGGGATTGTGGCATCGAATACTGGAAAGACGAAGGAAGCAGTGGCGTTCCTGCAAAAGGCAACGGCGGCGGATGCCAAGGACGCGCAGGCCTGGTACCTGCTGGGGAATGCGCTGGCGGCGATGATTGATAGCAAGCAGGAGGGCGAAAAGATGATCTACATCATCCCGCCCGGAACCAAGGAAGCGTATCAGAAGTGCATTGACGCGAATCCGAGCGGGCCTTATGCGGCGCAGGCCAAGGAATCGCTTGCCGGGCTGGATCAACTGGATCAGGGCGTGGATACGACGGTCGGAAAGCGCGCGAAGAAGAAGGGATCCTGAAGCTAGCGGGATTAAGAAAGAGCAGATCCCTCGCTGCGCTCGGGATGACGAGGTTGAGGCTTCTTTCGGCAAGCTCTAAAATTTGATTCGACGCAGGTAGGCTCCCCGCCCTCCGTGATTGCGTCAGGCGTCGCTCCGACGCTTGGAATAAAAAAATGCATCGTGCGTCTCGATTTGGAAAGGCGAGAGTGTTATGCTCTCGCGCGATGAGGCTGCTACGTGGCTGAGCCAGCAACGACAGAGCCCGCCGTACAGCGGCGGCGAAGCACACGCATCGGGCGAACCCTCCCTCTCACTATCCGCGGCGTCGATCTTCTGAGCCAGCCATTCGAAGAACGTACGACAACGCTCTCGTTCAACACCTTTGGGTGCCGCTATCCTTCCAGACATCATCTGCCGAAAAACACCTGGGTAACGCTGGAGGTTCCCGCCAGCGAAGCGGCCGATGGCAAACGGCGCGTGCGCGCGCGCGTGGTGTGGATTCAAAAGCCGCGATCGGTGAAGGAACTTTTTCAGGTGTCCGTGGAACTCGAGTCGCCGGGAAACATTTGGAGCGTGGAGGCTCCGCCGGACGATTGGACGATCGCGGTATCGCGAATCGCGGCTGAGGTTGAAGAGGATCGCAAGACTGCCGATGTCATAAGTTCGTGGTTAAAGCCGGCTGAAACTCTAGCCATTGTGCCCGAGGCGCCGGTCAGGGACAGGGCCAACCAGAAATCGGAGATTCCAATGTCCAAAATATTTGAGCGCGAGCCCGAAGCCAGCCGAGGGAACGGCGCGGACGAGCCCGTCAACGCCGGGGAATTCGGCGAAGCGACGGCGAACGAAAGCTCGCAGGCGGGCGCAATGGAAAGCCCGCTGTTGCGCGAATTGCGGGCGCAGCTGGAGCGGGACGCGCAGCAAGCCGTGGAGGAAGCGGCGTCGAGTGCGACGCAGTCGCTGAAGCGCGTGGCGGAGGAATCCGAGAAGCAGAATCTGGCTTCGGCGGAAACGCTGTTCGAGCGCTGGAAAGCGGCCGTGGAGCACGAGCGCGAGGCGGCGCGGGAAGAGACGTCGAAGAGCGTGGCCGAGCAGATCGCCGGAGCGCGCGACGAAATCGCCTCGCATTTCACGGGGCAGATGGCCTGGGCGCGTGAAGAAATCCGGTCGGACCTGAAGCAGGAGTTCACGTCGCATCTGGATCAAGTGCGGATGCTGGTGGCCGACCTGGAAAAGAACGCACAAGTTTTGCGCGAGGAAGCCGGCGCGGCTGCTTCGTCGTCGGAACGGATGGCTCAGCTGAAGATCAGCCTGGAAGCTGCTGAGGCCGCGGTCGATCAGCGTATGCGGCGACTGAACGACGTCGCGATCCAGGATTCGGTGTTGCTGGAAGAAATGGGCGTGGCCTGGCGCGGACGGCTGGAAGAACAGATGAAAGCGGCCGGACGCGAATGGGATGAGCTGCTGCAGAGTTCGCTGGACGGGACGGCGCAGCGATTGGCGGCGCGGTTGGCAGAGGGCTCACAGTCAGCGCTAGAAGGCGCGGAGAGCAAACTTTCGGAGCGCGTTGCGCAATTGGCGCAGCCGCTGAACTCGGCGGTTTCCGACGCGCGAGCGGCGCTGCTGGAAATTCGGTCTTCGCTGGATGAGGAATTGCACCGGGCGCGGACTTCCTTGCGGGAGATCGAAGGCGCGGCCGAGCGCATGACGGAATTTTCGTCACAGATGGACGCGGCGACGCACGATGCGGTGAACCAATTGCACCGGAGACTGGAGTCGGCGCTGGAATCGCAGGCGACGGAATTGCGGCGGCAGGCGGATCTGATCGCTGCGGAAATGCCGCAGCGGATTCAGCCGGCGCTGGATGCGGCCGGGCAGATGCTGGTGGGGCGGACGCTGGCGGAACTCGATGCACGTCTGGCGCCGCACGTGGAGCGCGTTCCGGAATTGCTGCGGCAACTCACGGCGCACGAAGTGCAGGCGGAAGGGAGCTTGCGGATGCATCGGGAACGATTGCGCCAGGCGGCGGAGAGCAGCCGGCGCGATGCCGCGGCGCAGCTGGAGCAGGCGTTTGCGAGTGTGCGCAGCGAATTCGAAACGGCGCGCACCGAGGCGCTGGCCAAATGGAATGAGGAGTTGAATTCGAGCGGAGCGCGCGCGGCGCATGCGGCGATTGAGGGCCTGGTGAAATCGGCGGAGTGGCACCAGGAGCAGGCCAAGGCCAACATCGAGAATTTGACACAGGATTCTTTGCGGCGGGCTGAGGAAGTTTTTGAGGAGCGGACGCGGGCGGCTTCAGAGCGACTTGGTGCGGAGCTCGAGCAGCGCAAGGCGCTGTTTGCGGACGGAGCGCAGGCGCGACTTGAGGCTGTGGCTTCGGGCGTTCACGAACGGGCAGCAACAAACCTGGCGCAGGCGTCGGATTCGGCTGCGAAGGCGTTTGAGGAGCGCGTGTCTGCAATCGGCGCGGGGCTGAGCAAGCAATTCGAGGACGCTAGCGCTAAGGCGCTCTCGGAAAAGGAAACGCAGGTCGAGCAGATATCGGAGAAGGTGCGCGCGAGTTTCGAAGAATCGGCCCGGGCGCTTCTGGAACGCTACCGGACGGAACTTGCCGCGCAGACGTCTTCGCAAATGGTTGAAATGCGGGACGCGCACGCGCGGGAATTGTCGGCAGCCATAGAGGCGGCACGAATCGATCGCGAAGGACGCGACGCGGCGTCGCGCGAGAATCTGTCGCGGTCGCATGAGGACGCGCTGCGCGATTATGAGGACATGCTGCGGCAGAAGCATGAGGCTTGGGCGGATGAGGCAGTGCAGAAGCTGAATCAGAATGGGCAGATCGCCGTGGCGTCGCTTTCGCGGTTTGGCGAGCAGGCGCTGCGCGGGTCGTTCTTGAAGATCTTCGAGCAGATCGCGGATGCGGTGCGGCAGAGCCTGGGCGAACCTGCCAGTCCAGCTACCGCCGACACCAAGGCGATGGGCGCGGCGGCTTCGGCTTCCTCTTCGGCGCCACCGTCACTGGTGAATCCGGGTGGCGCTCAGCACGATACGCGCGCTGGGCTTTAGTCCGAAATTTCAACCATCCAGACAAATCAAATAAACACGCGAGAGCCGTTTTTCGCATTTGCGGCTCTGCCGAATATTGGCGGTTAAGTCCTCGAAGGTCGGATTCATGCGCTCCAGCTGTTCGACCAGGTCTTTCTGCTCGCCCAGGGAGCTAACGACACCTTCTGACTGAAATCCCCGGAAACTACCTAATAGGAATGGCCGCGCTCTGGCACGCCATTACCGGACGGCTGAAAGCACATATCCGGTTGCGCGTTAATCAGGAGTCGCGAAGGTATTCGATTCGGTTCACGAGTCCGATCTTCGGAGGACATCGCCGCAGTCGAGGACTCGGCCTCGTTTTGACGATCTTCGCACAACGTGCAATAACGCACAGTATTGGTACTCCCGGAAGTTTGATACTGCACCTTTCAAGGTTCTCAAGGAGACTCCCAGTGAAGATCCCCGCAGTGTTGTTGGCAGTCCTCGTCGCTTTGTGCGCACCGCCGCTCGTCCAGGCACAAACCACAGTTTCGTCCGAAAACAATCAGACACCCATCTACAGAGTGAACGTAGTCAGCCGTACAACCCGGGCGGTGAGCTACAAGCACCGCAGTGGGGCCACACACATCAATTTTCGAGGCACCGATTTGATGCCTGCCGCGACAGGCGAGGCCAAAGTCGAGAGCAAGCGCGGGGCGATGAAAATCGAAGCCGAATTTTCTGGACTGGACAGGCCCACGAGCTTTGGCAACGAGTACCTGACGTATGCGCTGTGGGCGATTTCGCCGGAAGGCCGCCCAGTGAACATCGGCGAAGTATTGGTGGGCGATAACCACCGCAGCAAGCTGGACGTGACCACGGACCTTCAGGCATTTGCACTGATCGTAACCGCGGAACCTTACTATGCCGTACGTCGTCCCAGCAACGTCGTGGTGCTCGAGAACGCGATTCGTCCCGATACCGTCGGCGCTACCGAGGCTGTGGACGCGAAGTATGAACTTATCGATCGAGGCGGCTACATCCCCACCGGCTATCACTTCGACCCCGTGGTCATGAATGCAAAACTCCCTCTCGAATTCTTCGAAGCGCGGAATGCGGTGCGGATTGCCAAATCGGCCGGAGCAGAGACCTATGCGAGCTCCAGCTATGAAAACGCCGTCCGTCAGATGAAGCGGGTAGACGATCTGGCAACTTCGAGACACGTCGACAAGAAATCGCTGATTGCGGAATCGCGCGAGGTTGTGCAGACGGCGGACGACGCCCGAGAAATCGCCGTGAAGCGGATCGATGCAGAGCGCGTGGACAGGGACAGGGACGCAACAGCTGCGCAACTCGCAGACGCCACCGCGAAATCCAACGCGGATATGCAGGCTCGTAAGGACGCGGAAGCAGCAAGCGCCAATGCCGACCTCCGGCGCGCAGAGGCCGATCGGGCTGCCGCTGCGTCACTTAAGCAACAACAGGACGCTCAAGCGGACGCGGATCGAAATCGCGTCGCCGCCGCTGACGCCAATCAAGCCGCTGCGAATGCCCAACAGGGCCAAGAAGACGCAGAGGCGGATTCGGATCGAAATCGAGCCGCCGCAGCGGCTGCGGATCAGCAACTCCAGCAAGCGGTGCGCGATCGTGAAGAACTTCGCGCCCGATTGCTACAACAATTCAACGCCATTCTCGTCACTCGTGACACCGCTCGTGGTCTAGTCGTGAATTTGTCGGACGTACTTTTCGACACCGGCAAATACACTCTTCGTCCGGTGGCGCGAGAGAAGCTAGCCAAAATATCCGGAATCATTCTCGTGTACCCAGACCTAAAACTAGCCATTGAGGGCAACACCGACAGCGTCGGTGGCGACGCCATGAATCAGGAACTCTCGGAACGACGTGCCGCAGCAGTGCGAGATTACCTGGCGAAGCAAAACATTCCCTTGGCGTCGATGACGTCACGAGGATTCGGTAAGACGCAACCAGTTGCGTCCAATGACACTCCGGAAGGACGTCAGCAGAATCGCCGCGTGGAGATGATCGTTTCAGGCGATGTAATCGGAACCACGGTCGGAATTGTTTCCCAAAACCTGCCCCTGACCGGCCGTCCCTAAGACATTTGGCAGAGAATTGACAGGCTCCAGCCGGTTGCGGCTGGGGCCTGTGCGCCAAGAAAAAGCCCGAAGGCCTGCCCTGGGAGCC
>CAVVLE010000042.1:0-111209 GCA_963748865.1 uncultured Acidobacteriota bacterium
ATGGAAGTCCATCACCAGTTGCGATGGCTCGGCCTTCTGTGCCACGTAGAGCTGGATCGCGCCGTCATGCTTGAAGGTTGCCGGTGGTCCGCCGCTCGAGATACGCCGCCCGGATACCACGTCCCGACGACGATATGCAGTTGGAACGTCATTGACTGGTTGGCCACGTACGGCACGCACGGCGGATGGTCGGTACGTTCACCGTGACGGTGTAGGTGCAATTCAGGTAGCCGCCCCCCGCATCTCCGGCGAGAAGATGCCATTGCGGAGCTGTCGGTGCGACCGGTGTTGACCTCGAGTCGATCGTACTCATCAGGCTTCACGCCGCAGCTGTGGATCATGCGCGGAATCTCGAACTGGTCGAGTTCTCGACCACCGTCTCAAGATCGGACATGAATAAGACAGAGTCCCGGCCGTGTCGCCTTCGCCCAGGATCATTTGCTTCCAGCCGTTCGAATTGGCGAAGTGCTGCAGCATCCCCAGTCGAAGCGCTGACGCCATTGAATCCAGACTTCATTCTTGCAGGGGCTTCCGCCGCAGCATTCGTAAGCGACGCCGTATCGCCGTTCGTCAGCGAATCGACCTGCTGGAGAATCGTCCGAGAAGTCAATGTTGAAAGATCCTGGGGAGTACTCGGTGACGTAGCACCGGCCGGGACCACGAAGTGCAGCGATCCACCGCCCGAGGCATACGTCGTGGTGTCGATGGTCGGCGTGGTCAGACCCGACGCGATTAACGGCAGGCCAGGAGCGGCAATTCCGCTAATGGTAGAGGCGTGTCAACGTTACGCAGCCCACCACGCCAGCCGCCGAGCATCGCGCTTGGAAATCGGCGTTGGCATTCGTGTCCGAGCCGCCTGAGCCGGCCCCGGAGGAATTGGAAACCGAAACGGTTACGGGATGTAGCTGTTGCGGTGTTCCCGGAAGTGTCCGTAGCCGTGGCCGATAGCGTATGTGAACCGTTGCTTGAGCCTGTGGTGTTCCAGGAAACGGCGTACGGTGACGCTGTAACGGCCGAGCCGAGATCGGCGCCGTCAAGCGTGAATTGCACGCTGGCCACAGCGACGTTGTCACTGGCGTTGGCCGACACAGTCACGGTTCCGGAACAGGGTGGCGCCGTTTGCCGGGGCAGTCATCGACACCGTCGGGGGAGTATTGTCGGTGCTGTTCGACGTGCCGAAGGACATCACGCTGCTGCTAACCGCAGCGCCGCTGCCGACGGACTGTGCCTGGAAGTAGTACAGAGTGCTCGGCGTCAGGCCCGAGAGCGCCTGCGAGTGACTGGATACCATGGTTGAGTTTTTCGTGGTGGACGAGCCGAAGACTCGGCGTTGTTCCGTACATGACTTGCGTCGTGGCTGCCGGGCTCGTGGTCCAGCTGATCATCGCGGAATTAGTGGAGATGCTGCCGGCGGCCACGTTGGATGGTTTCCGCGCCGCCGCTGCCGCTTCCGCTGCCCGACGTAAGGCGCAGGGTGTGGACGTCAATGTTCCACTCGTTCACCAGCACGTACACTCCGAAAGCAGGGAAGTAACCGAAGCGCTTGTAGGTGCCGTTCGTCGTCGAGGCAGAGCCAGTCTGGTCCGAATCCGGTGGCGCGTTGGCGGTGAAGCTTGCGTGGTGCAGGAGTCGGTAGCGGGATTGTAGATGTAAACGCCGTTGCCGAAATTCGGCCAGCCGACGACCGCTTGCAGCACCGGATCCCATTGCAAGCCGGGATTGTTACCGGCAAAGCTGCCGCCGGGCAGAGTATTGCAGTTGGTCATGTTGCTTGCGTCGGCATAGCTGCTTCCCGGCGCGATGCTGATGGATTGGCCGGTGCCATCGCCGAAGCGCAGGAAGAGTTCGATGAATTGATCACGGTGCCCTGGTGCAGCGAAATATCGCTGTCCGGAGCCAGGAGGAGGTGTTGGTTGTGGTGTTGTAGCTCCACAGACCGTAGGTGGATTCGTTCAGGAAGACCATCTGGAATTCGGATCGTACTGCAGCTGCGAGTTGCCGTACTGGTTGCTCGGGCCGTTGCCGCCGTTGCCCGAAATCGTGGGATTGAGCTGCGTCCATCCGCCGGTGCCGCTCGATCCAACTGGGAGAGATTCAGCGTCCATGTGTCGCTAATGAATCCGCCCGATGGGCAGAAGGGAACGCCTCCGAAAACGAGCATTTTGTCCACATTTGGCATGTACACGGTGCCGCCGTAAGTGTGCCGCGAGCTTGGCGTGCCGTTGCTGAAAGCGTCCGTGCAAGTCGGTGTCGGATTGGCCGGATTGTTGGCACGCGTCATCTGCAATGTGTTGAGATTGAAGGCGTAGATCTCGTTTCTGGAGTAGTCGTTGTGACCGCCGCCCCAAACCCACAAAATATTGCGATTGGTATCGACGATGGCGCTGTTCCAGGCATCAACGACGCCGTAGCAGGAGCCAGTTGAGGACGGATCCGGCGGGCAATTCGGTGCGATTTGCTGGCCCGCGACATCGAACCAGCCCAGCGCGGTTGGAGTGCCACTGCCACTTCCTCCGCTTCCGCTGCCGCTACCACTGCCACTGCCACTGCCTCCGCCACTTCCGCTTCCGCCGCCGGACGACGGGTTGTCCACCGTGACGCTGAGGACCGTACTGGTTGCGCTGTTACCTGCCGTGTCCGTTGCGACTGCGGTCAGCGAATAGCTGCCGTTCGTGTAAGTGGTCGTATTCCACGAGAAGCTGTAAGGCGAGCTCTATCCGTCTAAAACCTACGCTGCTGCCGTCAACTTCAAGTTGCACGGAAGCGATGGGTGCGCTTCCTGCCGTGGCCGTAGCGGCAATCGTAGCGGTGCCGCTCACAGTTGAATTGGCTGTGGGTGAGATGATCGTAAACGCTGGGACCTACGGGATCGCTAACGGCGTTGGTTACATCGACGGTGATGCTGGCTCTGGGCAGCCGAGACTCCCGCATCATCTTTCGCCACGGCCGTCAGCACATGGTTCCCGTTCGCGCACACCGCTGGTGTTCCACGAAAGCTGTACGGCGAGGTCGTATCCGTTGCATCAACGTACGCGCCATCAACCTGCAGCTGCACGCTGGCATTCTCGAATTGCCGAGCGGTGGCATTCACGGTGGCCGTTCCGCTTACGGCAGCATTGTTCGCCGGAGATGCGTATGGTGACCACTGGCGGCGTAGAACCGGAAGCGGCGAAATGCCGCCATCTGCATCACGCACCATCTGCTCAGGCGAGCGGCGCAGTCGCGCTGTAGCTTCCTGTTGCGGTCACATTCTGATCTTCGACGATGTCTCCATCCGGGCTGGTGATCAAGCGGCTGGTGTAGCCCGACCCGCTCCGGTCGTTCGCGTTCTACGTAGTTCGCGCCAAAGAGCAGATCGTTGGCGCTCGTCGTGGTTATCGCGCCGCTGCTTGCGGTTGTGCCCGTTCCCGTCACTCCCACGGCCACATCCAGCGGGCTTACCGGATCAGCTCCCGAGTATTCCAAAGCTCGCAGTTCCACGTAAGGCGCTGATTCGCTGAATTCCACCGTCACCGTATTCTTGCCGGCGGCGGCTGCAGCGATGTTCTTGGCGTAGTAGATGGATTGTGTCGCCACGCCGCTGAGAATGGTCGGACCCGTGGCAAGAGAGTAGGCGTTGCCGCTCGAATCCGTAACCGATTGCACCGTGGTGACCGAGTCATACCAGGACACCACGACCACATTCAAATCTGCGGCCGTTTGCGCCGAAGCATAAGCCACGGTCACCGGATTCTCGGAGGTCTGCAGCACAGTCGCATTAACTTGCACGAATTCAATGGCGTTCGGGGGAGGGGGAGTAGTGCCCTTGCTGGTGGTGAAGGTCGCGCCGGGTGTCGTGACCGATGTTCCATTTGCGGCCTTGGATTGGCACTCGAAGTAGTACTCGGTGCCGGCGGTGAGATCGCTCAGCGTAACTTGGTGGCTGGTCACCTTCGTGCGTTTCAGCGGGCGAAGCCTGGCCATATTTGTTCGTTGTGCCATATAGAACCTGCGTGGTTCCGGCCAAACTTGTAGTCCACGAGATGGTCGTGCTGGTCCAGGTCACCCCGCTGACAGCTGGCGCCGAGGCCGTTATCGTCTTCTGCGCCGTCGAACTCGCTACTGCGATGTATGCCGAGCTAAGGCTGGGGAGAATAGCGCTGCAACTCCCACCCACCACGTCAACCGCTGTCGCACGTTCAATGCATTCTTGGTCTTCACTTCGGTCCCCCCCAACGAGCCTTTCTTCCGGTAATTGCGTCGAATTCCCGCCAGCCCGGCTGACGGAACTCCGCGTACATCAGCAGGTACTGGCGTGTATTGGTAGGGGGTACTGGTCGTATCGGCGAATCCGGGCCAACGTCGGCTACGGGTACTTTACTGTCCCGAGGGACATGAAGACCCGCGAGGGACGTGCTCGACTCGATATCGCGCCGGTGCGGGAAGGCCGTCTTTTATTGAGGGAATTGCGCTAGTACGCAGTAGACACACCGATACACCGCGCTACAAGGTGCTGTTATTCGAGATTGCGACGAAAATGCGCCTAGACGTCAATTTGATCCCGAACTCGATAGTCCGTGGCACGCCCACGAAAAATCGCCGTTCCCACGCCGAATGCGTTGGGCTTCTGCGCTGTTATATGTCGTGCATTCGACGAGCCCCAGCCGCCGGTAGGGGAACGCCGTTCAGCACGTTTCCGGGAATGTTGAAGTTCGCAAAATTGAACAGGTTGTAGAAGCTCACGCTCGGCTCGAACGTCAGGGCTTTTTCTCCGACGTTCACTTTGCCCACCCAAGTAGGCTCATGTCGAAGGGTTTCGAGCCAAGTCAGCCCCATTTCGCGGGAATACGCCAGGTACGGGATTTCCGCTGTTGGGATCGGTGCAAGTCATTAGCGGCGCCACGGCGCAGGCCGCACCAGCACCGACGGCGTTCGGATTGTTCACGCATAGCGGGTTGCTTCCGCGCCAAGCTGCGCCGGGCGGTGAACAAGCCGTCTGCCACGAGCACTTGGCCAGCAGGCGTCAGTTGATCGGCCACTGTGTTGTTGTAGTTGTTGACCACCTTCGGCAAGTCGCCCAGCGAAACTCCGCGCATGAACGAGCCTTGCTTCGTCCCGGGGATAGGATCTCCCGTCGTGCCATCGCCATTGAAATCCGTGCGGAAGATCTCGCCCGGCCCGATATTGGTTGCTTCGGAACAGCCAAGGCAGCAGCGAGCGGGCTATCGAAGTGGAATATGGTGCAAGGGGCGAAAATTTAAAGGCAATTCCCACCGTCTCCGCCGAGAGATTGGTGTGTGTGGTCGAGCGCCGATGGCCCGCTGAATCCGCAAGGCGCACGGTTGTCGATCGTCGGATTCGACGAAGTCCTGATCCGCGGCGGCTGGCGATGTACCCGCCGAGGTAGTCAATGCAGCCCCGCAGTTCGTGAACCGCGACAGGGCATAGGCGAATTGGAAGTTCAGATATTTCACCCCGCGGAAGGGCGCTTTCACGTTATCGACCAGCTTTACGTCCATCGCGTTGTACACCGACCGCCCGATGGGATATAGGAAAACGGCATTGCCAAGCGCCGGATTCACGCCTTGAAACGCACAAGCCACTCCCAGCGCACCTTGACACCCACCAACTCCAAGATCGACCGCGGCATCGAGTCCGTTATTGGCATAGCTGGCGATCGACGCGCCTGGTAATCCTGTAAATTGGTCAATTACGTGCGAATTGGTGGCGCACGTTATCGAGGCTTGGCTAAAAGAGATGCCGCAGCCAAACTGGGCATTGGTAGTTGCGATGGCCTGCTGCGCTGCCGCAACGTTGAAGAATTTCGTATCGCCACTGTGATTGGCGTCCACGCCGATTAGATAGTGCAGATTTATATTGCGGACATAATCGACGCTCAGCACCATTCCCGGACGTATCTCGTGCTGTATTCCCCCGTTGATTTGCACCGAGTACGGTGTTCGGTATTTGGGAGCCAAAGCACCCAGGAAGATTCCCGAGTCCGAAGAGATGAGGTTAGGGATGTAGAACGGATTGGGAGCACTCAAGCCGACAGACTTCGCGTCAGCCTGCAGTGCGGCCTGAAAGGTGGCCACGCACTGCGCCGCGGTAACGCCGGCGCAAGTTCCCCCGCTGGAATCGAGTGTCGAACCGATCGGCGTGCTGCAGATTACGTTAGCAGCGCCCTGGCTGCCTCCCAGAAACGCAGTGCCGGTCGAAAAGGGAACTCCTGCGCCAGCACCGCTGAAGCAGGCAGAGGGATTGGCGAGAAACGCGCCAGTGGCAAGGCGCTCCGGCCGGTCGAATTCCGCGTTGTTCCAGATCGCATTTTCATAGAACACGCCACCGCCGGCGCGGATCACCGTTTTGCCGTTCTTCCGTGGGTCCCAAGCAAACCCAATTTGTGGGCCGAAATTCAAATTTGGCTGGTTCACGCGGTTGCCCAGTCCGGGCAATAGCGCGTTCAGCGCCGGGATCGGCGGTAGATCGCTATCGGCGCGGCCCGTATCGCGCACATAGCGTACCCCGTAAGTGATCGTAAAGTTGGGCCTGAACTTCCAGCTATCGCCCACGTACAAGCCCAAACGATTGTCCGGCGGGGCGCCGCTGCAGGGTTCGTTGAACGCCGGAATTTCCGTGTCGCAGGCCTCGCCATTTCCTAACGTCACGTTGTCCAAAGGATAGTTCAGCGGATTCGCGGACCCGCCCGGCAACCCAGCCGCAGCCGTAACTTCTGAAGAGCTGCCGATGGGGCTCACGTTGGGCGTAATCGCGCTAAAGGAGAACAAGCCGCCGCCGCGCAGCCGGTTGTACGCTACGCCGTACCTGATAATGTGCGATCCGAGAGTCTTGCTGCCGTCGTATTTCAGCTGCCGGTCAGTTTGAAATGTCTGCTGTGGCGCCAGGAAATTCGGCCCGCTGAAAAACCCGAATGTCGAGATATTAATGCTCACTGGAAAATTGGCCAGCGGAAGGTTCGATCCCAGCACCACGTCCCCGAGGTTATTGATGAATTTCAGGTATTCGAATCGGAAGCTGTGCGTGAATCCGCCGGTGGTGAAGTCGGCGCCGATTACATGCGATTTCGTGTAGTTCTTGTCCTCGTAAGGCTGGTAGCCGATGGCGCCGCCCGCCGAAACCGCGCGGCTGTCGAAATAGCTATAGCGGTAGAACATCCGCACGCTGTTCTTGAACTGCCAATCAAGCCGCGCATCGTAATCCGTCTCGCGAAACGGAGCTCCTGAACTGCCCGTGAACGAACTGAATGGCCCCGACGTTACAACCGGCGCCGACAGGTTCTGATTGGTGTGTTCGGCGTCGAGGAAGAAAAACAGCTTGTCCTTCACAATCGGCCCGCCAAAATTGCCGCCGTCCTGATTGCGCGCGTAGGGAGATGGCGGCCCGGGCAGCGGCGCCGAGAAGCTGCTGTCACGGAATAGTGCGAATCCTTCGCCGTGATACTGGTTCGTTCCGCTGCGCGTGATGACGTTCACCGCGCCCGATGATGTAAGTTCGTTCGAAAGGTCCAAGCTCGATTGGCTGAGCTGAAATTCGGAGATCGCGCTGGAGGGAATATTCTCGGTCGTCGTGCCGACCGTCTCGTCGCTCACATCCACGCCGTCCACTTCAATGCGCGCCGTGCGTCCAAAGCGCCCGCCGAACGAAATCGACGAAAACCCCACTTTGGTGGGATCGAAATCCGCTCCATCCTGAATCTGCACGCCCGGTTCCAATTGCGCCAGATCAAGAAAGTTGCGGCCGTTCACCGGCAGGTTTTCGATCTGGTCCTTGTTCAATACGCCCTGAACGCTGGCCTGCTCGGTGTTTACCGTCACCGTCTCCTCGGACACCTCGACCACAGTGGTGGTCGCCCCGATCGCAAGGGAAAGATTCACGCCCAGGGTCACTCCAACGCGAACCACCACTCCCTGCTCGACGGTCTGGAATCCTTTGGACCCAGCTCGAACCGTATAATTTCCGGGAATTAGAGCTCCTGAGGTGTAGGTGCCCGTCGAGGTCGTGGTGACGTTGAGGGTCTGGCCCGTGTCTTTATTCGTGATGGTTATCTTGGCGCCGGGAATTACTGCGCCGCTGGTATCCGAAATCGTGCCTTCAATGCTTCCGGTTGCGATCGTGCTCTGCGCGAAAAGAGGCGCAGAAACGCCCAGAATGCAGAACAGGGAGACCAGTGCCAGCACTACGCCATAAACACGCAAACCTCTAAATGCAGACATACCCACCCCCTCCGGGAAACTGCGCCCCAATTCAATTCGCTCCGCAACAACTGGGCTAGGACTATATGCCAGTGAATTCCGTGTATCAAGTCGGAACAACTCCGCGGACGGGTGGATGTCACGCTCGATACGTCTGGCCGCGAGGCTATTGCTAAAGACGCGACGCTTACAAGCGCGTTACAGCTTAAGCGCGTGCGCCATCCTGGTGCACGTACTTGATCACCTCTACTTCGGAGAGGGCAATTAGCCCTTCGTCCACCATTTCGTCCAGGTAGGGAATCAACGTTTGGATTTTCTGATCTTCATCGATGACACTGACCATAATTGGCGCGTCGGATGAGAACGAAAGAAGATGGGAGCGGTGGATCAGTGTGCTGGCGCCGTACCCTTCAATTCCTCGAAACACGGTGGCTCCGGCGATGTCGAGCTCCCGGCATTTTTCGACGATGGCGCGATACAGCGGCTTGCCCTTCCATTTATCGTCTTCGCCAAAATGAATCCGTAGCATCTTGGCTTTGCCCGATAATTTCATCGCGATACCTCCTTGGGAGCCTCGTCTTTGCGGAGATTGTGCGCGTACTTGATGATGTCCACGTCGGACAGAACGACCAGCCCCTGCTGCACCATGTCATCCAGAATGCGAGAAAAGGCGCGTAGTTTTTCTTCGCTCTCGACCACCGAAAGCATAATCGGGCGGTCGTGCGAAAGATGCAGCGCCGTGTCGCGGTGGATTCGCCGGTTAGCGCCATAGCCCAGGATGCCCTGATACACCGTAACGCCGGCAATGTCGTTCGCGCGCATGCTTTCGACCAGCGCCTTGTGCAGCGGCTTGTCGTGCCATTTATCGTTTTCACCGATAAAGATGCGCATCAACTTGGCCTTACCTTCGCTGCGCAACGGCGTGACGGCCGGCTGCGAGCCTTGCTTCTTGGATACCTCGGACGCCTTGAATACATTAGTGTCCTGAACCTCGATTAAACCCGTGCCCACCATCTCATGCAGCTTGGGGAGCAGTTCTTCCACCTTTTCAGGTGATTCGATGAACTCGATCTTTATCGGCAGGTTCTCGGTGAGCCTCTCGATTCGCATCGTGTGCATGTGATGGTCTGCGCCAAAGCCGGCTATGCCGCGCACCACGTTCGCCCCGGAAATTCCGCGATAAAACAGAAAATCGAGAATGGCGGAATAGAGCGAGTGCCCGTGATACTGATGATCCTCGCCGACGTAGATGCTGACCTTTTTAGCCGGCCCAGCTTTGAGCATGCTCCCTCCTACTCCGAGTGCCTGCCTGCCGCGATTCTCAAGCAACTCGCGCCGCTGGCGGTGCAAAGCGCGCGAACGCCACGTTTCACGATAGAGTCCGGCCGGCGATCACGCCAAGCCACACACACACGAATCCCAGAATCACGCTGAGACCGACGTTCAATCCCACGATCAGCCACTCGCCGTCCTCTAGGCTGCGGAAGATCTCATACTCAAATGTCGAAAAAGTCGTGTACGCCCCAATGAATCCGACAGGTATCAAGTACCTCCAATTCGGACTCCAGTGCGTCCTCTCGGCCAGCAGTGTGATAATGAATCCAATCAAAAACGACCCGGAGCAATTGATAGCGAACGTACCGTAAGGAAATTTCGTGCCCATGCGGTTGCTGATGTATCCGCCCACCCAAAATCGGGCGATGGCTCCCAGAAATCCGCCGATTCCGACCATCAGGTACTTGTTCATTTCAGAGAACGGCCTCTCCGGTTTTCCGCGTGACGCACCATAACACGATCGCGGGCCATCGTCTCATCCGGCGGGGGAATTCTCGGCCAGCTGGGATACCAGGCGCTCCAAACTTCCGGCAATGTCGCTGAGTTTCGCCGCTGCCGACTCGGGTAATTCGCCGTACCCTCGCATGTACCGCGGCTTCAGTTCCTCGACAGCGATGTCAATCGCGCTGATCGCCGCTTGAATCGCGCGCGACGCCAGAATCGGCGGCTCGTGGGGTATCCCCTGCTCTTCGACAACGCGAATGAGCTGCGCGCGAATCTGCGGAATGCACCCCTCGATCATCTGCTGCCGGGCCGGCGAAACATCCGCGGCGTAACGCGGAAACGCGGCTTTGGAAGCCGCAATGTTCAATATCTCCTCAATTTCGCCGAGCAGCCTGTCCACGTATTGACACGTCACGCGCAAGCGGCGCGCCTGAAACTCGTTCAATCCCGGGCCATCAGGGATAGGATGCTCGGCCTCCGCGGTCATCTCACGACCATCACCGGGCAATTCGCGTAGCGCAGCACTTTTTCCGCGGTCGAGCCCACCAGCATCTTTTCGAATCTCGATTTGCCCCTCCGTCCCAGCACGATCAAATCAAAGTGGCCTAAATCCGCGCGATGCACGATTTGCTCCACGGGATGACCCACGGCGATATCCGTGGTCATCTCCACGCCGATCTCCCGCGCTCGCTGCGCGATTCTCTTGAACTGTTCCTCAAAATGCTCGCGCGCATCATCGAGCATGGCATCAACTTCAACCATGGTGGCAGGCTCCGGCGGTCGAGCCACGGCAAAAAGCAGCACTTTCGCATCCAGTGATTGCGCCAGTGCAAGTCCCGTCTCCGTCGCTTTGTCCGACGGAGCCGAGCCATCATATCCGATAAGGATTGTCTTAAATTGGGAGTGCCTGCGGCCGTTCATATCGCCTCCTCAATTCGTGCTAGTGGCGCTGACTTCCTTTAGCCCTGATTCCTGCTCCGTCTTTGGCAGCAAATGTCGAGGCATGAACCAGGCGTTCGCGAACATCGTCGGGACGACTGCGCTCCCGATAACCGTCGCAACCAGATACGAATATTGCGCCTGGTCGATGATTCCGTGGCTGAGTCCGAACAATGACGAGATGGTTCCAAACGTCAGTCCCGTGGACATCATCAGCGTGTAATACAGGCCCTCCTCGCGCTGGTACTTGAAGGCCTTCACGGTCGGAAATAGCCCGACGATTTTAGAAACCATCTTGGCCCCAAATAATATTAGAAACACAAGCGGTGCCGCGACCAGCGCCGGCACAGACACAAATGAGCCTGCCCGGATGAAATAAAACGGCGTAAGCAATCCAAAAGTCAGCGTCCGCAGCCGCCGGATCAATACATGATCCTTGCCAACGGTTCCAGCCAAAACCATTCCGATGACATACGCAGGAAGCACAGCTTCGCTCCCCGACCACACCGCCAAGCCGCCCATCCCGAACAGCAAAAACAGCAGGTATTTGGCCTCCAGCTCCGAAACCCGGCCTCCATAATGCTTGAAGAATCGCGGCGTGAGGAAGGGAAGGATGAAGAACATTACCGCGCTTACGACGACGAAAATCAGCGTCCGGATCGTAAAAGGGGAAAAGATCAGCCCCAGCGCAATCACCGTTCCAAGATCATTGATAAAACACGCGGCCAGAATCGCTTTCCCAAACTCGGTCTTGTTGAATCCGAGTTCCAGCATCACCGCATAGACCACCGCAACAGAGGTAGTCGAGAGCGCAACACCCGCAAGCCAACTGGAGCTCACAGACCAGTGCAGGATGAAGCGAGCCACGGCCGAGCAGCCGAGAAACGGCCCGAAGAAACCCACCAGGCCAACCACGGTTGCTTCCTTCCATTTCAGCCGAAATATAACCGGGTCCAGTTCAGCGCCTGCCAGGAAAGTCAGCACAATCGCGCCAGTGCCGGCCAAGAAAGTAATCCATTCCGTTTTTGCGGCCAGCCCCGTCGGGCCAACGAGCGCCCCGATGATCAATTGCGCGACGGTGCCCACCACAATCTCCGTCAGCGCCGTGGAAATTTTGAACCAAATCGCCAGCAGCGTCGCCACCAGCGCCAATCCAACCCACAGCGAAGCCAGTGCCCAGACATTTTGCATGCCGGTTCCCGCTCCTGTTTCAGTTGTAGGATCGTTGCCGGCGACATGACTCCGCGACAAGATCCTTGTCAGGAGTCATCATCTGTCCCGGCTTACGAAGGACAGCGGTTAAGGGCGAACTCCTTCGCCACTTCGCCCATCATACTTGCCGAATTCTGGAAGTCAACCGCAGCCGCGCAATTCGCAACCAGGTCGCAAACAGGCGAGCCGCGCAAAAATCGCACTCCATTCGATTCGCTGGATTTATACGGTATTCGCCGCATTGCTCCGCTGCGCGCCAGCGTATAATCTGCCGCGGAACGACATCGACTTCGACCGGAGGCGGCCATGTCCCGAGAGGGAGTGACTGCACACGGTTGCCCGAGCGGGCCTTTGCAGTTTGACCGCCTTGGAAGCAGCCCTTGGCCGCCTCAAGTACCTCCGGTTCATCCTGAGCATCGCCGAAGGGCGTCCGCGCCGTCGTCCGACGGCCACCAACTCGCACTGCAGCCGCCAATCACAAGCGGACCACAAACTTAGCTATATTGCGTTGGGATCAAGTCGACGCGCTGGTCACCAACTGGAGTAGGCAGTGCCTTCGAAAGGCGAAGTTCCGCCATCGGTCGAATGCACGTCGCAAATTCCGGTGGTAGTCTGATCCGGACTCATGATCGTGTCGCAAGTATCGGTGGTCCAATCTGCGGAATGGGTGAAGGGATCCTTCGGAATCGCCTTGAGATAACCAGCCTGCTGCAAATCATCCAAACTCTGCGGCGCCGCATTCTTATCCATGGTGAACTGATCAATCGCGTCGCGCATCACAAACAAATCCTGATGCAGCACGGATTCGCGAGAGCGCAAAAGTGATTTCTGATATTGCCCCACCGCAATGGTGGCCAGAATCATAATGATCGTAATCACGATCATCAACTCCAAGATCGTGAAGCCGCGTGCAGCGCGCCCGATCCCGTCCCTGCTCATCTTCGTCCCCAAGGTCCCGTTGCTCAGCATGTCCCGCTCCTACCAGTCGCTATACTTGGTCCCATCCAGCGCCGTTCCCTGCGCCTTCGAAAACACATCGAAAACGTCTTGCCCGCCCCAACTGTTCGAATCCGCATCGTCCTGCACCGAGCGCAGGCCCCAATCTTTTTTACCGGTCATCGGATCGATGGGAATAGAGCGCAAGAAGCGGATCTTTCGGTCCGGCGCGCCCATCATGTTCACGCCCTTTACCAGCGTTTCCATATCCGGCGGGTAGCCTTCGGTTCCCACCTTCACCTGAATCATGTTCTTGTCCGCAACGTCCTTGTAACGGTCAATCGCGTCCCGCATCTGCCGCAAGTCATACCGCAGCATCGCTTCCCTTTGCCGCCTGATCGTAAATCGCGCCACAGGCAGCGCCGCGGTCGCCAGCGTTATCAGAATCGCGCAAGTGATCACCAATTCGATCAGCGTCAACCCCGCGTCAGTCGCTCGCCGCTTCCTGCTCATCTCCGCCGCGCACATCATTGCACCTGAACCGTAGCCTCGTTGGAAACCATGGGAATCACCTTCTGCTGCGAGTCCTTCGCATTTACCTGCACCACCTGCAATTGCGAAGTCCCCGGTCCCATGGCCCGGATCACGATCCCAAATATCGTTCCGCTGCCGTTGATCCCGGTGGAATTGGGCTGCCGCATGGCCGATATGATCGCCTGCCCGCGCTGCTGGTCCACGCGCTGCACTACGGCAATCTCCTGCGTTCCGCCCGAAAGGAATCCGCCGTTGCGCACTTCTTCTACTTGAATCACCGCCGGGTTGTATTGCAGCATCAGCGGAATCGCGAAAAGATCCTGCACATTGGACACTGTCAATCCCACGGTGGCCGTCTCGCCCGTCTTCATCGCCACATTCAATGGTTCAAACTTCAATTGCACGGCGGGCTGCCCGGAAACCGGCGCCACCGCTCCTGCCGTTCCCGGTTTCGAATCCGGCAGTACCGACGAAAGCGCATTGCGGTAAACGCGCACATTCGTGTCCGTCCCCGCTGCCAGCGCCCGTATATCGTCTGGCGAAATCGTCGGCAGCCGGATGATATGCGGCGTGATCACAATCATCACTTCATCGTCCGTGTTTTCCCACTTGTCGTCGGAGGTGAAATATCTGAGGAAGGGAATATGCGCGAAGCCGGGCCAGCCATTGAGTGTCTTGGTTTCGTTGCGGCTGATCAACCCGCCCAAGATATTCGATTCGCCCTCTTTCAGCCGCACCTCATGCTCGATTTTGCGCTGGCTGATCACTGGCTGCTGAATTCCGCCGATGGTCTCTTCGCCGGTCACCGAAGAAACTTCCAGGCTCAGTTTCAAACTCACGTCTCCGTCGGGATGCACGCGCGGAGTCACGTCAATATTCACGCCGACGTCCAGGTACGTAAACTGCGTGTTCACCAACGGGTTCACCAAACTGGTTCCCGCCGTCGCTCCTACGCCGACGCCCGCCTGAAAGCTCCCGGTGGCAATTGGCACGCGGTCGCCGATGCGCAGTTTCGTCTGCTCGCCGTCGGTCATGCGCACTTCCGGATCCTGCAAGATGCGCGTGGACGTATCCGTCAAGACCGCATTCACTGCCGCGCCCGGCAGCGTAACGCTGTAGTCCGCCGTTCCCAGATGCTTCAAATTATTCAGTGAAAGCAGCGAGTTCGTCCCCGTCGTGCTCGTGGTTGACGTCGTAGTCGTCGTGGAGGTTGTGGTCGTCGTGCTCGTCGTAGTCGTCGTGCTTGTGGTGCTCGTGCTGGCCGTCGTACCTTGCGGCGCAAATGTCAAAGATGCGCTCTGCCCCGGCAGAACACCCAAATCGTGCAACTTGTCCAGCCGCGTCTCCAACACCTGGAAGTGCAACAAAACTTCCGGTTTGGCCTTATCAATCGTGCGCAGGATTCTGTCCACCAGCATCACTTTGTCGGGCGTGTCGCGAATGATGATCGCGTTCTGCGCGTTGATCTGCTGCAAGCGCGTCAGGTTTAAAGTCTGCCGCAATCCGGTAATAATTTCCGTGATGTCCTGCGGCGTCAGAGTGTTCGACAAATAAAAAGTCCGCACGACTTCGTCTTCCACGTCCTTGCGCTTCTGCGGCTGATCCGGCGCCACGAAAATAATGCTGCTGGAAATCGGCTTCCAGAAGGATTTGCTCTCCAGCGCAACGGCGTCCAGCGCCTCTTCCAGGGTCACGTTGGGCAATTCCGCGGTGATGCGCCGCGAAGAAAAATCCGGGTCGAAAATCACGCTCAACCCCGCCAATTTCCCGATCGTCTCGTAAATCACTTTGGCGTCATTGGTCATCGTCAGGTTGATCGGTTCGCGCGAAATCGGCTTCAACTGCGGCGGGCCCGCCAGCATTTCGCTTTCTTCCGGCGGCGTAACCGGCTTGGGCGCCTCGGCCGCGCCCTTTTCGGCCAGCAATTTCATGATGCGCTGCACTTGCTGCCCGGCCGTGGCGTTCGAAGGATCGATCGTCTGCGCCTTCTGATATTCCGCCAGAGCCATGTTCAGATCGGCGCGCTCCAACGCCTTCTTGCCCTGGTCCACGTGGAATTGCGCGTCCACGAACTTCAAATTGGTGACTTTGACCTTGTACTCCAGATTAGTGGGATCGGCCCGCAGCGCTCGCTGGTACTCCACCAGCGCCGTGTCGTAGTCCTGAATCTGCTCGGCCTTCTGCCCCGCGTGGTAACTGGGATCTCCCTTCGGACATCCCATCAACACCACGCAAACGCACCCCACCGTGAACCATAGAAGAAAACGGCGCAATTCGAACCTCCGCGGCGTGTCTCTACCCATTCTTTCGGAGTCTAGCATCGAGGGTAGGATGCGGCAAGGAAAGCCCGTGTTGCCGGTGCCTCAACAATCTCCACCTCGATTGTTACTTTTCGGCAACAGTACCGCTGGTGTCCCCTCCGGCATCCGGCGACCCAATAGTGTCCTGGCATCTCGACCATACACGGACCCAAGCTTCGAAACGGGAACCGGGCTTTTCGCGCACCGGCTTGTCCAATGTTAGCGATGGTTCACGCCGAAGCCTCCATGTAAACCAAATCCGGCCGTCGCCTTGCGACCCCGCGCTCGCCACAGCTATCATAACTGCTTGTGAAATCCGCCGCGAAGAAAGAAGCCGAAGGCGTAAAAATCGTCGCCCAAAATCGCGCCGCGTCCTACAACTACCACATCCTCGACAAGCTAGAAGCTGGCATGGTCCTCGCCGGCACCGAGGTGAAATCGCTGCGTGAAGGCAAAGGCTCGCTCCGCGAAGCCTACGCCGAAGTCCGCGCCGGCGAAATCTGGCTCCAAAACTGCCACATTCCCGAATATCGCCCGGGCGGCCCGTGGAATCACAATCCGCTGCGCCCCAGAAAACTCCTGCTCCATCGCCGCGAGCTCGATAAATTCGCGGGCAAAGTCCAGCAACGAGGCCTCACTCTCGTCCCCTTGAAGATTTATTTCCGCGGCGGCCGTGCTAAAGTCGAACTGGCACTGGCACAAGGGAAAAAGTTCCACGACCGCCGTCAGGCGGAACGCGATCAAGAAGCCAAACGAGAGGCGCGCGAAGCGATTGCTCGCTATCGCCGCCGCTGACCAATAAGAGGTGAAAGGAAAAATGCAGATTCAAATTGAGTCCCAGCCGTTCGCCAAAATTGCCACCGATGCTCTCGTCACGTATGTCTTCGACAAAGACGATCGCATCGAAGGGGTCGTAAGCGAACTCGATAAACTCACCGCCGGCAAGATCGCGCCGCTGGCGAAAAGCGGCGAGTTGAACGGCAAGCTATTCGAAATGACGCTGCTCCATTACCCGCAAGGCCTCGCCGCGCAACGCCTGCTCCTGATCGGGGCAGGGAAGCCTGACAAGTTTTCGTCCGCCGATCTGCGGCGCCTCGCAGGCGCAGCTCTCCGCTATCTGAAATCCCGCGGCGTGAAAAAATTCGTCTGGCTAGCGCGCGAAAGCGACAACAACGCCGCCGCGCTGCAAACCGTAGCCGAAGGTCTCACCGCGGCCGATTTCGAATCCGACACCTATCGCAGCAAGAAGGAAAACAACAAGAACATCGATTCGGTAGGCTTGGCCGGATTTCAAGGCGCCGGTCTCGCCGAAGCACTCGAGCGCGGCAGGCTCCTCGGCGAATCGCAGAACTGGGCCCGCTCGCTGATCAACGAGCCCTCCAACAAACTCACCCCGCGCATGCTAGCCGATCGCGCCGAAGCGATGGCCAACGAAGCCGGCCTGGCAGTCCAAATCCTGGATGAAGACAACATCAAGGAACTAAAGATGGGCGCGCTATTAGGCGTAGCCCAAGGTAGCGTCGAACCGCCGCGCGTAATCGTAATCACCTACACGCCAGCCAATGTAAAGCCCGGCGCCCCGGTCCTCGGCCTGGTAGGCAAAGCCGTCACCTTCGACACCGGCGGCATCTCCATCAAGCCCGCCGACGGCATGGAAAAAATGAAATATGACATGGGCGGCGGCGCCACGATGCTCGGCGCCATGCGCGCCATCGCCAAAATCAAGCCGCCAATCAAAGTCATCGCCGTAGTCCCTGCCACCGAAAACATGCCCGGAGGCCGCGCCCAAAAGCCCGGCGACGTTCAGGTCGCCATGTCCGGCAAAACCATCGAAATCATCAACACCGACGCCGAAGGCCGCCTGATCCTAGCCGACGGCATAGCCTACGCAAAAAAGCTAGGCGCCACGCACCTGATCGACGCCGCGACGCTAACCGGGGCAATCATGGTAGCCCTGGCCAACGTCCACGTAGGCGCCTTCGGCTCCCCCCGCGAATACCTGGATCGCTTCCTGGAAAGCACAAAGTCGGCAGGCGAAAAAATGTGGCCGATGCCGATCGACGACGAATATCAAGAGATGATCAAAAGCAACATCGCCGACATCCGCAACACAGGAAGCGGCAAAGGCGGCGGCGCAATAACGGCCGCGTGGTTCCTGAAGGAATTCGCCGAAGACACCCCGTGGATTCACCTGGACATAGCAGGCACAGCCTGGAACGACGACAACAAACCCTGGCTAGCCAAAGGCCCGACGGGAATCGCCATCCGCTCCATAGTAGATTTCGCGACCAAGCTTTCGTAGCTCCCGTAACGCCGGCTTGTCCCGAATACCAGTGAGGGGCTGCGAGCCGTCGTTTTTTTCGCTTTTCGGCCGTAGGGGAGGGGCTTGCTCCTCCCGCCAACGAAAGCACGACCGCAACTTTAGCCATTCGAGGAGGTTCTCTTCCCGACTCCAGCCTCCAGAATCACATCTCCTCCGGCGCCTCGATCCCCAACAATCCCAACGCCGCAATCAGCTGCCTTTCCGCCATCGACGCCGCCAACATCAAAAGCGCCTTCTTCGCCGCATCCTCCTCCGTCAAAATCCGGTGCTTGTGATAGAAAAAATTGAAAGCCTGCGCCAACTGAAACGCGAATTTCGCCAAAAACGCCGGCTCCTCCGCCGCAATCGCCGCCTCAATCTGCATTCCCAGGGATGACGCCGTCATCACCAACTCCCAAATGTCGGCAGCGTCGCCCTCCGCCAACAACCTCCCCGCGGTATCAGCGGAAATACGAGCTCCGGCTTCCTCACGTTCACCCGAAGCCTCAAGCACCTTCCTCCAAATACTCTGCGCGCGCACAATCGCATACAAACAGTAAGGCCCAGTCTCGCCTTCAAAGCTCAGCGCATCCTCAAAATCAAACGCAATAATCGTCCCGCGCGTAAACTTCAACAAAAAATAACGCAGCGCCCCAACCGCAATCCGCCGCGCATTTTCCTCCCGCTCCGCTGCCGAAGTCTCCGGATGCCGCTCATTCACTTCTCGCCGCGTAGCCTCCATCAACTTATCGATCAAATCGTCAGCCTTAACGCCCTGACCCTTTCGCCCGCTGATATCCACGTACTGCTTGCCAGCGTCTTCTGGAGGAATCTCATATCCCATCTCCGCCGCACACCGAGGCGTAAGCGCCACCACGTCATAAGCCAAATGGTGCAGATGTTCCGCCTGCGCCGCAAATCCCCCCGCCCGCAATCCCGCCGCCACAACTTGCTGCGGATAAGTCTGCCGCGTATCAATGACGTTGTAGACGCTCGAAGCCTGTCCCAAATTCCGGCGTCGCCTGCGACCCTCCGGCCGTAGGGGAGGGGCTTGCTCCTCCCTCTTCGACGTTTAATTCCATCGAACTCGTAATCCAGGCCTCCCGCCCCGAAGGATGCCGATAAAACGGCCGATAATAAAAATCCCGCTCCAGCAATCCAAATTTCCAAAGGTGAAAAGCAATATCCTTCCCGACATAAGTTACGGTCCCGGTAGAGCGCACAATAATTTTCACATTCTGATCCGCATCAATGTCCTCCGCCTCGTCGCCAACGGCCCCGCCAGCCTCCTCCAAAGGCATCACCCAGCAACCGGCATTCTTCCCGCTCGTCGCCAATCGAATGGCCCCGCGTTCCTTCAACATCGCGAACGCCGCATCCCAAAACTTCAAATGCAAAATCTCGCTCTCCCGAGGCAAAAGATCGTAATCAATCCCCAAACGATCCATGGTCCGCAAATGGCAGCGCACAATCGCCACAGAAATCAATTCCGCCATCTCCGCTTCAATGCCGTGCCCCTCTTCCATCTTCTTCAAGACATCCGCGCGCAATTCCAAGCGTTTCTTGTCCTCTTCCAGAAACACGGTCACCCGCGCGTACAAATCCCAGCAGTAATAATCAAAACGCGGCGTCAAAATCGCCTGGCGCACGTCCTCCAGCGATCTCTTCTCCAGATACAAAAATCCCAGCACCACGTCCGCAACTTGCACGCCAGTATTGTCAATATAGTTCTGCACCTCCACGCGCTCGCCCGCGTAGCGCAAAATCCGCGCAAACGAATCCCCCAACACCGCATTCCGCAAATGCCCGATATGCGCCGCCTTATTCGGATTGATCGCCGTATGTTCGACGATTGTTTTCGGCGCATCAGCCCCGATTGCCTGTTCCTCGCGCCCCGCCGCACCCAACACGGCAACGAAAAACGCTCCGCGATCCAAATACGCATTCAAATAACCGCCGCCAGCCACCTCAATCCGCGCCACGCCCTCAATCGGCCCAATAGCCCCGGCAATCTCCAAAGCAATCACCCGAGGCGCTTTCTTCAGCTTCTTAGCCAATTCAAAACACACGGGTGTAGCCACCTCGCCCATCTCCAACCGAGGCGGCCTCTCCGTCAAGACTTTCACCTCAAGCCCGTAAGCCAGGCGAATATGCGCGGCAATCGCAGCCCGAATCCGGTTCACGACATCGAGATACACAGTCCTCCTAGCCCCAACAGAATCCAGCGATTATAGGCTATGCGAGTGGAGACAGCTTGGCGAACTGGGACAAAGTCGCGGGATTCGTCATCCGCGCGTGTACGCTGCTTGTGGTGGGCTTGCGGTCGTCGGATGCCGGCAGAGACGCCGGCGCTACTTTAGCCGCTCGCGGCGGTTTGTTTCGTCGTTTGTTGGGTACCCCCCCTGTGTCCCGATTGTTTGAAGCGTCGCTCTTTGTTTTCAATGACTTACGTGCAACAACAATATTTCAGTGTCCCGATTGTTGCACCGATTGTCGTCCCGATTTCTTTCCTTTCTCCCGATCCGAGTCAACGGCCCAGATGCGGCCTGACCCCCGTCGAGGCCGGCCTTTCGGCCAGGTTCCCCCACCCATACTTATCCTGAGAGTAACGGGGGTCAATAGTACGGCGGTATCAATTTCGGACCGGAGGGACGGAGTGGGGCGTTTGATTCGTGTGGGCCACGGCAGGGGGTAAAAAGGGCGCTGAGCCGTCTCGGCGCTCGATTTGACAGGCCATATAGCGCAGTCTAGTATCGATTCGCGCGCGTTGATTCATTGCGATTACGTGATTAAGTCTATGAAATTAGCTCACTTCGACTGTTTTTCGGGCATCAGCGGCGACATGACGCTCGGCGCCCTCGTTGACGCTGGCGCCGACCTGTCCGCACTGGAATCCGAGCTGCGCAAACTCGATCTGAAAGGCTGGCAAATCTCCGCCGCGAAGGTGAAGCGCGGCGCCCTCTTCGCCACTCAGGTCAAAGTCGAATCGAGCGAGCACCACCACCATCGCGGCCTGAGCCACATCCTGCAGCTCATTGATCGCGCAGAGCTCGCCCCGCGCGTCAAGGATCGCGCCAGCCGCATTTTCCGGCGCCTCGGCGAAGCCGAAGCCAAAGTCCACCAGGTCGATATCGAGAAAGTGCACTTCCACGAAGTCGGCGCGATCGACGCCATCATCGATATCGTCGGCGCCGCCATCGGCTTCGAGCTGCTGGGCATTGACGAGTTCTCCTGCTCGGCCTTGGACGTCGGCGCTGGAAAGGTCAACACCGCCCACGGCATCCTTCCGGTTCCCGCGCCCGCGACGGTAGAGCTTCTGAGAGGCGCCCCAACCTATTCCAGCGGCATCGAGCGCGAGCTGGTCACGCCAACCGGCGCAGCCATCGCCACAACTCTCGCTGCCCGTTTCGCCGAAATGCCGCCAATGCAACTCGAATCGGTCGGCTACGGTGCCGGCAGCGCCGATTTACCGGATCGCCCGAACGTGATGCGCCTAATGGTCGGCGTCTCCGCCGCGATGGAAAAAGGCGAGCGCTGGGATCCGCCCGTCAGCGTGATCGAGGCCAACCTCGACGATATGAGCCCGCAAATCTACGGCTACTTCGTCGAACAAGCCCTGGCCGCCGGCGCCCTCGATGTATTCTCGACGCCGGTGCAAATGAAAAAAAATCGCCCCGGCTTGCTCGTGACGCTGCTGAGCGAGCCGGAAAATCTGAATCGGCTGATCGATCTGGTCTTTCGGGAGACAACCACCATCGGCGTGCGCACGCACGAAGTCCGCCGCCGCACGCTGCAGCGCGAATTCGTCGCGGTGGCCACGCCGCTCGGCGAAATTCGCATGAAAGTCTCGCGCCTAAACGGTACGATGCTGAACGCCGCGCCCGAATACGAAGATTGCCAGCGCATCGCCGCGCAGAAGGGAATTCCGCTGAAGCAGGTTCTCGCGCTCGCCAATTTCCATTATCAAAAGCAGCGCGACAAATAACCGATGCCCAAGCCCAAGTACTACCTGACAACGCCCATCTACTACGTGAATGCGCGGCCGCACCTCGGGCACACGTACACCACCATCGTCGCGGACACGATTGCGCGCTTCAAGCGCATGTGCGGCTATGACGTAGTCCTGCTGACCGGCACGGACGAGCACGGCCAGAAAGTCGAGCGCGCCGCCAAAGCCGCCGGCGTCACGCCGCAGGCCTATGCTGATCGCATCGCCGGCGAGTACGAGCAGCTCTGGAAAGAACTCGATCTCAGCATTGATCGCTTCATTCGCACCACTGAACCGCGCCAGGAGCGAGCCGTCCATCGCCTGCTGCTGCAAGCCAAGGACAATGGCTACATCTACAAAGGTTTCTACGAAGGCCAATACTGCGTCTTCGATGAAATGTACGTGGACGAGCCGCTGCCGGGAAATCTGTGTCCCGAATGCAAGCGCCCCACGGAAAAAGTCCGCGAAGAAAATTACTATTTCAAGCTCTCGGAATTTCAAAATCGCCTGCTGCAGCTCTACGAATCGCAGCCCGATTTCATCCAGCCCGAAACGCGCCGCAACGAGGTGATGGCTTTCGTGCGCGGCGGCCTGCGCGATCTCTCGGTCAGCCGCACCACCATCAAATGGGGCATTCCCTGGCCCGATGACGAAAAGCACGTGATCTACGTCTGGTACGACGCGCTCACCAGCTACATGACCGGCATCGGCTACGGCGACGACGAAGTGCAATGGGAGAAATATTGGCCGGCCGAGCTGCATTTGATCGGCAAAGAAATCCTGCGCTTCCACGCCGTCTATTGGCCCGCATTCCTGATGGCCGCCGAAGAGCCGCTGCCAAAGCGCATCCACGCGCACGGCTGGTGGCTGTTCGCCGACGAAAAGATGTCCAAGTCGCGCGGCAACATGCAATATCCGCAACCCATCGCGCGCACGCTGGGCATCGACGCGCTGCGCTATTTCCTGCTGCGCGAAATGGTTTTCGGCCAGGACGGCAACTTCAGCCGCGACGCGCTGCTGACACGCTACAACGCCGACCTGGCGAACGGCCTCGGCAATCTGGCCAGCCGCATCCTGGCGATGATCCATCAATATTTCGGCGGCGCTCTTCCGGCTCCCACTGGGGATCCCGCGGTCTCGCGGCTAGCCGTAGGACTCGCGAGCAAGGCGGCCGAGGTCCAGGACGTCGCCGTTCAACACTACGAGCGGTTTAAATTTTCAGACGCGCTGGAATCCATTTGGGAACTAGTAGCGGCGACCGACCAGTTCATCACCGAGAAAAAACCGTGGGTTCTAGCGAAAGAAGGCGGGAAACATGCGGAGCTGGGGGAAGTGCTGTTTGCCGCGGCCCAAAGCCTTCGGCACATCGTTGCGCTCTCTTACCCGGTGTTGCCGCACGCCAGCGAAAAGATTTGGAGACTCCTCGGCGAAACGGCAGATATCGCGTCCCAGGACTTGCAGCACTTGGCGTGGGGAGGGTTGCGGCCTGGTACGCATGTGAGCGAACCGGAGCCGCTTTTTCCCCGCGCCGACAAAAAAGAAATGTCAGAGAGGATAGAAGCCATGGAAGACGAAATTCGCAATCCAGCAGGAAGTCCGGCGGCGCCAGGCTCCGCAAGCCCTGCACCCGGAGCACCGGCAGCCGCGGCAGCTCCAGCCCCGGCGGCAGACGCCAAAATCAGTATCGAGGATTTCCTCAAGGTGCAGATGCGCGTAGGCATCGTGAAATCCGCCGAGCGCATCGCCGGCGCCGATAAGATTCTGAAGCTGATGGTCGATATCGGCGATGAAGTGCGCCAAATCGTAGCCGGCTTGGCGGTTTCCTACACGCCCGAAGAGCTTGTAGGCAAAAAAGTGGTAGTGGTTGTGAACCTGGCCCCACGCAAACTGCGCGGCGTTGAATCCAACGGCATGATCGTGGCCGCGTCGGTGGGCGCCGAAGGCAAGCCGGTGCTAGCGACATTCACGGAGGATGCCCCAGCCGGGGCGAAATTAAAGTAGAGCCGGTTTACCCTGAATTTTGACCAAGGGCGTCCTCGTTGGGCATCCGCCGACCACAAAACGCCGGCAAGAAACGAGATCAAGCGCGGAGAGAGAAAACGCCGAGGGCGTTGGTTGACGCTGCGGTCCGCGCGCGAGAGCGAACGCAAATTTGTTTTGGCAATCGTAAGATGCCGGCAGAGACGCCGGCGCTACCAGGAACAGCTTGCAAATCATCGACTCGCACGCGCACCTTGAATACCCGCAATATGACGGCGATCGTGACGCGATGCTGCAACGCGCGCGCGATGCCGGCGTGCAGAAAATCCTGGCGATCGGCGGCGCTGCAGGCCCGGATCATCTGGCCTCCGCGATTCCATACGCCGAAGCGCACGATTGGATCTACGCGACCGCCGGAGTTCACCCGCACGAAGCGCAGTTGGCCACCGACGCACATTTTGACCAACTCGCCGAGTTAGCGCGCCATCCGCGTCTGTTGGCCATTGGCGAAATCGGGCTCGATTATCATTACGATCATTCTCCGCGCGACGTGCAAACACAAGTCTTCCGCCGCCAACTGGAAATCGCGCGCGTCGCAAAGTTGCCGATCGTAATCCATTGCCGCGAAGCCTGGCCGGATTGTCTAGCGATACTCGAATCGGAATGGCGAAGCAGCGGCCTCGGCGGAATTCTCCATTGTTTTTCAGGAACTCTAGAAGAAGCGAACAAGGGAATCGAGCTGGGCTTTCTCGTCTCCTTCGCCGCGAACATCACCTATCCTAAAAACGAGCCGCTGCGCGAAACGGCGCGCCAACTCCCACTCGATCGCATCCTTACCGAAACCGATTCGCCCTACCTGGCGCCGCAGCGCATCCGCGGAAAACGCAACGAGCCCGCCTGCGTCGTGGAAGTGGCGCAGACGCTCGCGAATGTGAGAAACTCAACAGCAGAAGGAGTTGCCGCTGCAACTGCGGCAAATTTTCGGCAGTTCTTTCGCCTAAAGGACGCGTAATGTCATCGGCCGCGCAGCCCCGGAGAAGCCCGATCGCTAACGTCTCGGCCCGCGAAATCTTCGATCTGGTGCGCGATGATCTCGTCCTGGTGGAACGTGAAATCGCGGCGCAAAGCGGCTCGACCATTGAGCCGGTAGTCGAAATTACAAGTTATCTGCGCGAAGGCGGCGGCAAAAGGCTTCGACCTGCATTACTGCTGCTCGCAGCAGGCGCAGCCGGATATCGCGGCCCGGGGGCTATCCGCCTGGGCGCCGTGGTGGAACTGATTCACAGCGCCACGCTGATTCACGACGACGTGATCGACGGCGCAAACACGCGCCGCGGCCAGCCCAGCGCGAACGCTCGCTGGGGCAATCACATGAGTGTCCTGGCCGGTGATTGGCTGTATATGCAGTCGTTCGAAATGGCCCTCGCCGAGCGCAGTTTCGAAATTCTCGACATCCTGATCGATCTCACCCAGAACATGGTGGAAGGCGAGCTGCTGCAACTGACGCACATCGGACGCATCGATGTAACGGAGGCCGAATCTGCCGATCTGGCGTATCGGAAAACCGCGTGCCTGTTTAGCGGCTGCACGCGCCTCGGCGCAGTGCTAGGGCGCCTCGACAAATCGGCCGAGGAATCGCTCGCCGATTACGGACGCTATGCGGGTCTGGCATTTCAACTCGTGGATGACTTGCTCGATTTCACCGCGTCGTCCGAGCAACTCGGCAAGCCGGTGCTGAGCGATTTAAAAGAGGGCAAGGTAACGCTGCCGCTGATTTTCGCGATGCAGAACGGCTTCGGCGGCGCCGATGGCCACGCCGCGGCGCATAGGCTGGTAGCCACAGTTCTGGAAGAGAAAGGCTTTCGCACTGTCAGCGCCGAAGAAATCACGCGCTTGGTGAACGAATCAGGTGCGCTCGAACGCAGCCGCGACCTGGCCCGCGATTACGTACGCCGCGCCAAGGCCTGCCTGAACGGCTGGCAAGAATCGCAATTTCTGAGAGCCTTGCTGTCCGTCCCCGATTTCATTTTCGAACGAGAGAATTAAGTAGCGCCGGCCTCCGACGATCGCAAACGTAGGCAAACACCAAGAACAATCGCGGAGGGAGAATCTAATCACGGAGCAACGGCAAGCGTACGGCGTCCGCGCGTGACTTTTACCCTTGGCGAAGTCGCAATCGCCAGATGCCGGCAGAGACGCCGGCGCTACTTAGATTCGATCTTGATATTTTCCACGTGCGCGCCGCTTGGATCGACGATCAGATCGCCAGTGATTTTGTCCTGCGGCTTCAGCTTGGCCAACGCGTCCGCGTCGCGGATTGTGTATTCCATCGTCATCGCATCCATGAATCCGGGAATCGCATCCGCATCAATGCTCGCGGATTTATCGTTCGGGTGCACGGCGACGATCGTTCCATGAATCTTGTACGTCGGAAATTTGGTTTCCGGCTTGGAGCCATGGCCGCAAGACGAAAGCGCACCGCAGAGCAGCAGAGTTCCGCAGAAAATTCGCAGAGCAATGCCCGAGCTTTTTCTATCCTTCGATGATTTGTGTGGCAGCATGATTCCTCCCTCTAATAGTGGAATCTATAACGGAATTGCACATAAATCTCCCTCGGATTATCCCAGTGAAAGCCCCCAAAAGTCAGGCTGTTGTCGAGCTCCACGCGGCGATTGGCGACGTTTAACGCGTTAATGGATGCTGCGAACTTCTCGCCGAAATCCTTGCCGAGGGAGAGATCGAACGTCGTATGCGACGGCAAATAAGCGCCCGGATACGGCGCACCGGGAAAGCCGTTGGTGAAGCCCGAGCCATAGTAAACATTGGTGGAAGCATAGCTGCGCCAGGGAAGCGTAACGTCGCCGCCAACATTGAGCGTATTGCGCTGGTCGTGATCGAGAGGCGAGAGTCCCGGAAAAACCGTGAAATTCGTCAGCCCGCCGGTGATCGTGCCGCTGCCCTCGGCGATTTGATTCGAGTAGGCCAAATGCAGCTGGCCGCGGTGAGCGAAGCGCGGCGAACGCAAGTGTCAATTCCCAGCCGCGGATCACCGCGTGCGAAACGGTGATGGGGAAAAAGATGCTGGAATCGCCGATGTTATTGTGATCGAGAAAATTGTTGACGTTGGTTTTGAAGTTGTCCGCGTCGAGCACCCATCCGCGATAAGGGATAGTCACGCCGAACTGATGCTCTTCGTCGAACTCGCCGTGCAAGGGAATGAACCCGAGACCTTGGCCTTGCGCGAAGTCAATCAACGCTGGTCCTGAGGCAGTTTCGAGCGGCGGCTCCTGGTAGAAGTGGCCGTAGAACGCCCGGAAGGTCCAGCGCAAATGGGGAATGGTGAAAGTTGCGCCAAAGCGCGGGCTGATGGCGCTTTCGGTGAATCCACCGGGAGCATTGATGGAAAATCGCGTAGGTCTCATGCCCGCCGACAAAGTCATCCATGAAAACGGCTGGAACTTGTCGTCCACGAAGAAGGTTTCTAGATTTGCGTCGGGGTGCTCCGAGTCGGAAACCGGAGCGTTACCGCTGCCATCGTTGAAAATCGCGCCGAAAAACTGATTGTCGCGCTGGTAGAAGCTGAAAAATCCTGCCTGTAAATTGTTTCTTGCGTAGTTTGCGGTGATGCTGGCTTGTGCGCCCGCGTACGTTGAGCTGCGGTCTTCGGTGGAGGCAACGGGAACGTCCGTGGTCAGACTGTTATAGTCGCCGCTGTTGTAGTGATAGAACGGCGAAACGGTCAGGAGCAGTTTTGAGTTGAAAGTGTGAACCCATGAAAAGACTAAGCCGGCATCGGCCTCGCGTTGAGCGTCCCGCAGGCCGATGCTGGGAAACTGCGCCTGAAACCCATTGGCTGCGATGGGCGCGTTTTCAATGTCGTTGGGATTGGGATCGAACGGAATCTGATAGTAATCACGGCGAAGCGTGGTGATCAAGCGGAGTTGATTCGAGGGATCGGCGTTGAAGATAAACGATCCGAAGCCGCCGATTCCGTTGGCAGCGTCGTGCGTCACTTGGGGAACTGGAGTTTGCAGGCCGAGATCGCTGCGGTTCCCGTTCACACTGACGAAGTAGGCGAAGCGCTGGGTGTGGCTGCCAAAGCTCAGATAGTCGTCGGTTTGGTAGAAGCTGCCCGCCGTGACGACGAGTTCGCCTTCGTTGTTGCGCTCGAATCCGGTGCGCGGAACCACGTTGAAAACTCCGTAGGTGCGATCGCCATTTTCCGCGCCGTAGCTGCCGCGGCTAGCCTCGAGGTAATCAATGTCTTGGGGATCGAACTGCGGCCCTACATTGGCGGCGATGGCGGTGTTGATTACCGGCACACCATCCAGCATCCAAAGTGTCTGGTGCCCGCCGCGGATGTGCAGCATGTCGTGTGTGAAGTATGCGCCCGGCACGAAATCGGTGATCATGGCGAGACTATTGGTGCGATCCGCGCCCGGCGTGCGCTGGATATCGGCGCGATCGATTAGAGTCGTGGGCGTTGCGGTATCGGTCGGCGCAACTTCGGGAACTCCGCTCACCGTGACCGTTTGCTGCTCCGATGCCAGGGCCAACTGCACGTGAGTGACGGCCACCGAGCCTGAGATGACGGTTACGTCTTGGATGCTGTCCGCAAACCCGTGAGCTGAGACCGTCACCGTGTAATCGCCAAGGGCCACACCGTTGAACTGGAATTCGCCGTTTGCATCCGTCGTTGCAGTCCGGTTCCAGTCCGATGTTTTTGACTTGAGAATGACCGTCGCATTCTGGATAGGCCGGTGCTGTGGATCGTGAACAACGCCGCGGACGGTGCCGAAAACGTCGGCGTGCGCGACGACTACTATAAGCGCCATTGACACAGACAAGAAAAAGACAATTCCAAGCCGTAGCTTGTGCATCGAAATACCCCCTATTAGATTTGGACTGCGCGCGGGAGGAGCGGACTACGCGCGAGGGGGTTCGAACGGGATGAAGGTAAACGCCAACGGAGCGAACAACGTATCGGACGGCAGAGTAGTGCGAGAGATCGCAGGAGGTTCGATGCTCGCCACATTCGGAAGGATTGAGAACGGCATGAGTACCGTGAAACCGTAATCGAGAGCGTGATTCGATGTGGGTTCGTCGCAACAGCGCGCTGTGGGCGTGTGATTCGCGCCGTGGCAATGGCCGGCTTTCTGCGTCGAAGTTCGAGTGGAATGATGCAGCGCGATGCAGCAGGACTTCGTGCAGGCGTCGGCGCACGCTTCGCTGCGGGCAAAAAGAGCCAGCGGGGAAGCGAGCATTGCAATCAGCACGATGATGGCTTGGGCCCGACGCACCGCGAGAGTCTAGCACAATGTGCGGCGCACCCGAAACCACACTGGTTCGCAAAGAGCGATTGCGGTTTAGGCGAAAATCAAGCTAGGCTTTGGGCACGATGCTGCCATTCAAGCTGATTTATGACGATCGCTACGATTTGAATCTTGGCGAGCACGTTTTTCCGTCGCAGAAATACCGGCTGGTGCACGAAGCGCTGCTCGCGCAGGGAATTGCGACCAACGAGGATTTTCTGAAGCCGGAGCCGGCGAAAGACGAAGACATTTTGCTGGTGCACGGCAAGGAATACGTGCACAAGCTGAAAGCGGGAACGCTGAGCTACCAGGAACAATTACGGCTGGAGATTCCGTGGTCGAGGGAAATGATCGAGGCTTGCTGGCTGGCAGCCGGCGGTTCGATTTTAGCGGGCCGGCGGGCGCTGGCGGATGGCTGGGCGGCCAATATCGGAGGCGGTTTTCACCACGCCTATCCCGATCATGGCGAAGGATTTTGCGCTATCCATGATGTGGCCGTGGCGATTCGCCGGCTGCAGCGCGATCAGGCTGTCGAGAAAGCCATGGTGATTGATACGGACGTGCATCACGGAAACGGGACCGCGGCGATTTTCGGTGGCGATCCAACCGTGTTCACGTTCTCGATTCACCAGTATAGAAATTATCCGTATCCCAAGCCGCCATCGAATATTGATGTGGATTTGCCGGATGGAGTGGCGGACGACGATTACCTGGCGCTGCTTGAGTACAATCTTCTGCACGCATTCGAGCAATTCAGTCCGGGGATTATCTTCTATGTCGCCGGGGCAGATCCTTATCACGAGGACCAACTCGGCGGGCTGGCGCTAACGCTCGACGGCCTGGCGCGCCGCGACGCGCTGGTATTTGATTACGCGCGGCGGCATCGCGTGCCTGTGGCAATAACCCTGGCTGGTGGGTATGCCCGCCGTGTTTCCGACACGGTGCGGATTCACGTTGGCACAATTGTAGCGGCGCGCGAAGCGGCGAAGGCTGCGATTGCTCCTTCCGCCTGACCATCGAGCGGCATAAAAACGTCTCAACAGTTTTGGGTCGCGAAATTGAAAAGCTAAGGCCGGCGGCCTTCCGGGCCAAAGGAATGCTCGATGGCGTTGGTCAGCCGCTCGCCGAATTGGTCCGATTGGTATCCATTGATGCGGTAAGAGATTCTGCCCGTGTGATCCAGGACAATGACGGTCGGCAGCGAAAGAACCTTTAGATATTCATCGAGTCCGTCGGCAAAAATCACCGGCACCTTCCACTTCTGCTCGTCCAGGAAGGGCTTCACGCGCGATTCATCCTCGTCCGTGTTCACAGCTAGAAAAACTACGTCGCTTCTTCCCGCATAGTTTGCGGCCACATTCGCGAAAAGAGGCTCGAGTTCGCGGCAGGGGCCACACCAGGTGGCCCAGAAACTGAGCACGATCACTTTTCCTTGATATCCGGCCAGTGAGAACGGCGTGCCATCGACGAGGCGCAGCGTGAAGTAATACATATCACGCACATCGCGATTGCGGTCGTGCGCACGCGGCAAAACCGGCGGCGGCTGGATATGATCGTAGGCGCCGAGGATCGCGTCGCCGAGGCCAGCATCGCCGCGGTGCACTTCGCGCCAAACGTTGCCGAGATTTTGGCGGACCAGATGGCGATCAGCCGCGCCGCCGGGGCCATTTTCGGGAAGCACAAAGGCGTACAAGTAGTATTCGATGGCCTTGGAAAAATCTTTTTGCAGCTCGGCAAGTTGAGCGAGATGCTGAGCGGCCAGCGCGTTGGGGCGAACCGCGTAACTTGCAGCGAAATCCTTGACCGCCTCAGGAATCTTTTTCTCTTTTTCCTCAATTTTCCCGCGAAGAATATAGAGCGAGAGAAGCACATCGTTCTGCTGTGATTTCCAATCTTCCTCGGAGATACGCGCGGGTTTTTCCGCAGCATTCGTTTTTTCGACGCGATCAATCACGCGAGTCAGGTAGCCGCCGGCGCGTCCCAGGCTCTCATCATCGCCGCGCTTATCCAGGAGGTTGACGGCTACGAGCATCATTTCGGAATCATCAGGGCGATTGGCGATGAGCAATTCAGCATTTTCAAGAGCGCAGGCGGAATCGTTAAGTTGCTCGCAGCTTTCCACTAGCGCGCGATAAACGGCTGTTTTTCGCGGCGCGTCGGGGAAACGTTCGAGATACTGCTGCAGCTTACGGACCAGCGCAGCGCGGTCGTTGCCGGCCTCGCGCACGGCGCGATCGAGAGCGGCGTTGGCATCTTCGGATTTCTTTGACGCCGCTTCGGGAGGCTCGGTCACGGCTTGCGGTACTTTCACGGCGGGTGGCGACGAAGGGGGAGCGGCCGAGGCAGGAGGATTAGCCGGCGAATTTTGGGCTTGAGCGAGACTTGCCGGACTGCCGAGAAGGAACAAGGCAAGGAACGCGATCAGAGGTGCAGCGCGGAATATCTGACGTGAGACGCGGCTCATTTCTGGTGCAGCGCGGCGTTCAGCGAACCCTGGCGATACCCTTCGAGATCGATAGCCACATAGAAAAATCCAGCGCGCTTGATGCCGGCGTCAATGCGGTCAGCCATATCTTCGTCGAGGGCGCGCGGAAGCTCATCCTGCGCGATTTCGACGCGCGCCGTGTCTCCGTGGGCGCGAACGCGGAACTGGTTAAATCCGAGAACGCGAAGCGATTGCTCGGCTTGCTCGATTTTCGCGAGCAGTTCGGGCGTTACTTGCGTGCCATAGGGCACGCGCGAAGAGAGGCACGGCGACGCAGGGCGATCCCAAGTCTCGAGGCCCGCGCGGCGGGAGAGAAAGCGAATCTCGGATTTGCTCAGGCCGGCGTCGAGCAATGGGGCGAGAACTTTGTGCTCAAAAGCGGCGCGGTGGCCGGGGCGGAAGTCGTGCGTATCGTCCGAATTGACGCCGTAAGCGACTGCGGCGAAATGCCGCTCGCCAGCGAGCGCGTCGAGCTGAGTAAAAAGCTCGTCCTTGCAGTAGTAGCAACGATCGGCATTGTTGGCGATGTAGAGAGGATTTTCAGTTTCGTGCGTTTCGATCCATTCGTGGCGAATGCCGTGATTGCGAACGAATGCTTCAGCCACGCTGCGATCATGCGCCGAATAGCTGGCGGAAAGCGCGGTAACAGCTAGTGCGCGGTCCCCGAGCACTCGCGCCGCAGCCCACGCGAGATAGGCCGAATCCGCGCCTCCCGAGAACGCAATCAGCAGGGAATCGAGCTGCCTTAGCGACGCCAGCAGACGCTCTTCCTTCTCGATCGCTTCCGGCTCATTCACGGCCGGCGCGGCGCGAGCAGTCGCGCCCGCGGGAGCACTTGCGAAGATGTCGCCCATGAATTCCAGTATAACGCCGCGGCGCTATTGAAAGTCCATAAGCACATCAACGGTAGCGGTCTTTGGATTTTTCTGCAGGTAGTGACCGACTTTTTCGTAGCCCCACGGAAGATCGCCAAAAGCCGCACGAGCCCCGCCATCCACGAACGAATCGAGATAGCTGGCATCGAAAACCGCGCCATTGGAAATTTTCCACGCGGCAAGAATCCGCCGCTCGCCTTCGAGCGACAGCCCGGAAAGCACCAGCGCGCCCATGTGATATTGCGGGCCTTCCGTAATGGTGACGCGAAAAGAAGCGCGCGAGGCAGCAGCGTCGAGCACTGGAGACTTGTCGAGCGCAGCGTCCAGATATCCCTTCTTGCCATACGCCTCGAGAATGGCCTGGCAACCGGCTTCAAACTTCATGCTGTCGGCCGCATCGCCGGTTTTCATGCCGGTGAACGCATCGAGCTCCGCGACGGAAAACGCGGTATTGCCGCTCCAAGTTGCGCCCGCCCATTTGAATACGGGCCCGGGACGAATGCCGATGACGGCTTTCACGCTGCTGGGCAGCGGCTTGGACGGATCGCCCGTGAAGCGCGCTTGTGGCGTATCGAATTGCACGTTCAGATTTCCATGCGCGAGATAAATGGGGCGAACTTGCTCAAACACAAAGCGGTCAATCACCGCGCGCGAAAATGGCTTGCCGCGGATGTCGCCGAGGCTCTGCTGAACGGCCAGATCTTTTTTCGCCACCTCGTCGGTGAAATCGACGGATTCAATCGTTAGTTCAGGGCCTTCGACTCGAAATTGCTGTACGTTTTCGCCTCGCGTCGCGAGACGTATCATCTGGTGCGAAATTGTGCCCGTGACTTTACGCGTTTCGAGAAGCTTGGAAAGCGCTTGCGAGATATCGTCGAGGATCGCGCCATTTTCCGGAACGCGGCCGTCGTAAAGCGGCACGGCGGATTTCAGTCCTTGCTCAATCTCGTCATCGGTGAACCAGGGGAAATTATCGAACAAGGGAGCGACCGAAGGCCCGTCCACCACTTGAAATTCGACTTCCAGTTTTCCTTGCTGCATCGAAAAGCGGTAACGCACATCGGAAAAGACGCCCAGCTGAGCAAGCCGATTCGCGACCGCTTGCAGATCTTCGGAGCGCAAGGGCTGGCCTGGCTTGAGTCCCGACGCCTCGGAAATCTTCGCGGAAGAAAAGCGGACCGAACCTGTCGCTTTGACCGATGCCAGCGTGCCCGAATCCGCTGCGCCTTGTTCTCCGTGCGAGGCAACGCAAAGAAGCAACGAAATACAAGCCAGCCCAACGGCCACGAATTTGGGGCCGGCGCGCTTACTTGAAAATAAGCGTGACATCGACCTGATCCTTTTGGTCATCCAGCGATGAGGTCGCGGCGACACTTGCCGCCTTAATCCTCAGGCTATTCAGAACTTGCGTCAGCTCCTTCAGCCGAAACTCCGATAGATATGTTCCATCGTATATGTCACCGATTTTCAATTTCCAAGCGTGTCGGATGGCATCGGCAGCGTGCTCCGGGAGTCCGGAAATTGCAAGTTCGCCCATGCGAAACCGTGCCCCTTCGTTCACATGGATGTCGAAAGATACGCTGGAGTTTGGTTCGTCGAATATCTGCTTTACGTCAAAGGCCGCTCGCATGTATCCGGACTTTTGGTAATCCCTAAGAAGCGAATCGAGGCCGCGGTCGAACGCAACCAAATTCGTTGGTGCTCCGGCGCTCTGACCGACTCCGTCATTGAGGTGTTCAACCGAAAGGCTTTTCGCCCCATGCCACTCGGCTCCATTCCACTTGTAGATGCTGCCTTCCTTAATGGGGATCGCTAAGGCGACATCAAAGCCGCCAACCTTGTTGTTCGCAGTCACGGACTCGACCTGCGAATCGCGGAAATCCGCTTGCAGGTAGCCCTTCTCTTGATAAATCGGCAGGTAAATCCGTTGCGCGTACAGGCGGACGTTTAAGCGGCTGTAGTCTTGTTGCAACAACTCCTTTGATGCTGCGGAGAGTGGGCCCAGGAATTTCCCGTTGGCGCCGGGAAAGTGGACCGCACGGATGGGTAGAGGTATTCCAGTCACCTGGAATAAATGCGCGGACACGGCCTGCCCGAGCGCCGGAGAATATGCGAGGTGCATGACGCGCGCAGAATCGGTCTTGGCGGCGACGAGCCGCGAGAGCTCAGCTTCGACTTGGGCAATGATGTCGCCTCCGGGCGGCAAGACCGTGTCGAAGAATGGCACATGCTCGCGGAGATCTGCGGTCAGTTCGTCATCCGAGTACCAAATAAAGTTGTCCAGAATGCACGGCAAGAGATCCGTCTCTTCTTCGACGTGGAGCTGAACTGAGATTTCTGTAGCGCTGTTGCTGTATTGATAGCGAACTTTCTTGAACACGCCAATCGAAGCTAAATGATTGGCAGCGTCTGCCAATTCTTGAAGGCTGGTCGGCTTGCCGAGAGCCAGTCCACTCGCCGCCACTATCGCAGATTGACTGAACTTATGTTGCCCATCGACCATTATGCCGGTGAGGCGAGGCCGGTACGACGGATCGCCCTGCGCGTGAACGGCAGTTGGTGCTGCGAGCGCCAGGAAGGCTATCAGCGCCGCGGTTTTCGCCGGCGTAAAGCGACGGGACATGCCGGCATTTTATTCCAACCTACGTCATAACCGGAAAGGTAAAGAGGGTCGACGGCGAGATGCGCGGGCTATTCGACAGTGACCGATTTGGCGAGATTGCGCGGTTGATCCACGTCGCAGCCGCGGCGGACGGCGATGTGATAGGCGAGCATTTGCAGAGGGACGATCTCGAGGATGGGCGAGAAAATCTCCGGGGCTGCTGGAATTTCGAAAATGTGATTTGACGATTCCCGTGCCAGGCGATCGCCTTCGGTGACGACGGAGATTACGATGCCGTCGCGGGCCTTTACTTCCTGCAAATTAGAAACGGTTTTCTCGTAGCGCTGCACCGAGGCGGGATCGGAATCATCGCGCGTGGCAATCACCACCACCGGAAGATTTTCGTCAATCAGCGCGTTTGGTCCGTGCTTCATCTCGCCGGCCGGATAGCCTTCCGCGTGAATATAGGAAATTTCCTTCAGCTTCAGAGCGCCTTCGAGAGCGATGGGATAGTGAATGCCGCGACCGAGATACAGAAAATCTGTGGTGCGGAAAAATTGCCGCGCGAGTTCTTCGCATTCAGCGTCGTGCTGCAGGATCGTTTCCATTTTGTGCGGGATGCGATTGAGCTCCTGCATCAAATTGCGCTCGGCATCGGTGGCCAGCTTTCCGCGCACCTGTCCCAAATAGAGCGCGAGAATGGCCAGCGCTGTAAGTTGCCCCGTAAACGCTTTGGTTGATGCGACGCCAATTTCCGGTCCGGCGTGAGTATAAATCGTGCCATTGGCTTCGCGCGTGAGCATCGAACCGACCACGTTGCAAATGCCCAGGATTTTCGCTCCCTTTTGCTGCGCTTCGCGCTGCGCGGCGAGAGTGTCGGCAGTCTCGCCCGACTGGCTGATGGCGACGACCAGGGTATTGGGCGCGATGATCGGATCGCGATAGCGAAACTCGCTGCCGTAATCCACTTCCACGGGAATTTTGGCGAGCTGCTCGATCATGAATTTCCCGGCCAGGCCGGCATGCCAGCTGGTGCCGCAAGCGACGATTTTCAGATTTGTGAAATTGCGGAATTCCTGCTCGGAAATATCGAGCTTGTCCAGGAACGCCTTGCCGGTATCGAGCGAGATGCGCCCGAGGATCGTGTCCCGGACCGCGCGCGGCTGCTCGAAAATTTCCTTCTGCATGAAATGCTTGTAGCCGCCCTTTTCAGCCATGATCGGGTCCCAGGAAATGTTTTGCGGGGGACGCTCGACCGGGCGGCCATCGAGATCGGTTACATGCACGCCTTGTGGCGTAATTACGGCAACGTCGCCGTCGGCGAGAAAGAAAATCTTGCGCGTGTGGTGCAGCAGCGCGGGAATATCGCTGGCGACGAAGAATTCGTTTTCGCCGAGGCCCACGACCGAGGGAGGGCCGAGCCGCGCAGCGACGATCTTATTGGGATCTCGCGACGATAAAACCGAGAGCGCATAAACGCCGCTCAAGCGCTTGGCGGCCTGGCGCACGGCGTCTTCCAGCGGCTGGCCGTGGAGGTATTTTTCGATCAGGTGCGCCACGACTTCGGTGTCCGTTTCAGTGACGAATTTGTGGCCTTCCGCTGCCAGCTCGTGTTTCAGCTCGAGATAATTCTCAATGATGCCGTTGTGAACCACTACGATTTCGCCGGTGCAATCGCGGTGCGGGTGCGCGTTTTCTTCGGTGGGGCGGCCGTGCGTGGCCCAGCGCGTGTGGCCAATTCCGTAAACTCCATCGAGCGGATGTTCGCGAAGGGCCTCTTCAAGATTGCGGAGCTTCCCGGAAGCGCGGCGGATTTCGAGCTTGCCGTTTTCGCCCACGACGGCGATGCCCGCGGAGTCGTATCCGCGATATTCGAGGCGCCGCAGCCCATCAAGGATCAGCGGCACGACTTTTTTAGGCCCGATATAACCGACAATTCCGCACACGGTAAAATTCTCCCTGGATTTCAGCCTAACACATCAGATGGCGGCCGAGCCCGTGCGGGTTCAGCGCAATTTCCATCGTCGAAAGTAGCGCCGGCGTCTCTGCCGGCATCTGACGAGCGCGAGCGCCGTTAATGTTCGTGATCTTGCGCGGCGCGGGGCGTAAAAACCCAGCGCTGGTTGTCGGTGGGGGCTCCACGCGTGACCGTCGCCGGTAGCGAACCGACCAATCGTCGGATGCCGGCGGGGACGCCGGCGCTACTTTTCTACGATTTCGAAGCGGAATTCCTCTATTACTGGGTTGGTTAGGACCTCGCGGGAGATCTTCTCGATTTGCTTCTCGGCTTCCTTGCTTGCTGAGGCCGTCCAGCTGCAGGACGAAAAATTTGCCCTGGCGAACGTCCTGCACCTTGGCGTAGCCAAGCGACGCGAGCGCGTGCTGGATGGTCTGGCCTTGGGGATCCAACACGGTGTTCTTCAGCATGACCCAGACATGTGCTTTCATTCGTGGCTCACACTAATCCTAGATTTTTGGCGCTGGAGCGAAATTGATTCAGCAACGGCAGCTTGTGTTCCGGCGCGACGAATGACGTAGTGAATCCGTTCTCGATAATTCTGGCGATTTGCGGCTTCGTCAGTCCCAGCGCCACGGCGTGATTGTACTCTCCGAGCAAATCGGTGTGAAACATCGCAGGATCATCCGTCGAGAGCGTGACCGTAACGCCGCGCTCGACGAATTGCGGCAGCGGATGATCCGTTAGCTTCGCGTCGGGCTTGGCCGTCTGCCGCGCCAGCGCGCCGGTGCGCAGGTTGCTGCTCAGGCAGATTTCCAGAGGCACGCGCAGATTAGCCAGGCGATCGGCGAGCGCCGCATCACGCATCACCGCGATGCCGTGGCCGATGCGCTCGGCGCCGAGATGATCGATCGCATCGCGCACCACTTCCGGTCCGCCGATTTCGCCCGCGTGCATGGTGACGTGCAAACCTTGATTGCGCGCGTAGTCGTAAGCGGCGCGAAAATTCACCGTGGGCACCGCCAACTCATCTCCGCCGATCCCGAATGCCACGACGCCATGCTTCTGCAGCTTGGCGGCGTGAACGGCCACTTTCATCGCTGCATTCGCGCCGAATTGGCGCGCGGCGTCGAAAATCCAGGCGATGCGCAGTTGGCCATTCTCGCGATAGCGCCGCGCCACTTCATCAATCGCCGCGAAATTGGCTTCCACATTCTGCCCGTAGCGCTCCCACACGCCGACGGAGACTGTAACCTCGGCGTAGATCACCCGTTGCCGCACCAGCTCATCGGCAAGACGATGTGTGATCAACGCGTAGTCTTCGGGAGCTTTCAGGTAGCCCGTCGCCCATTTGAAAGCTTCGAGGAAGCCTACGAAGTCGGTGTAGGCATAGCGAGCTGCAGCGGCCTCCGGCGTGATCGCAACGCCGCGCCGCGCGCCCAGCAGGCTGACCGTCTCGGGGCTGATGGAGCCCTCGAGATGCAGATGCAGCTCGGCCTTGGGCACTTCCGCAATAATGGATGTCAGGTCGTGCGTGTCTTTCATTTCACCGTTCAGCGGGAGGGAAGCTGGGGCCTCCCTGCATTGATCCAGGCCGTCATCCAGTAGGAGGCGACATCGGTCGAAGCGTCGGAGATCTGGCGAATGAGCACGGCTCCGGCCTGGCTGTAGAAACGATCGTAATACTCGTCGGTATAGTCCGACAACCCCTGTCGCGCTCGACGATCCGTAAGAAGAACGTTATCCAGCCATGAATGGGCGTCCAAGCACATCTCAAACGCATGATCGGTCGGATCGTGAATGTACACGGCTTCATTCGGGCGCACGTAGAAGAATTGCGAGTAACGATCCACCAGGCTGGTATCGAAGCGATCGTCAACTCCTATCTGGTTCGATAAATGTCCGTCGTAGTTCAACGTGGTGCTGAAGGGATCGTGAGCTTCGGCCACGTAGTATGCGAGTTCGGAGGCCGCATCGCGCACTTCATCCCAATTGTGCGCGCGCATGGCTTCGGTGAGTTTCTGGCTATATAAGCCCACGCTCCAGGGAAGCAATCCGTAGGTATCCAGCGAGCGCTTGCTGTATTTCTCGAGCGCTGCCTTGTACACGCGCGGAAGCTGCGAGAACGGAAACGTTCCGTAATGCTCGAAGCGGATGTAAGCATTGCGCGCCAGGACAGGTGTTTTCTGCGCGGCTTCGAAGGGATCGTAGGAATGTTGCATCAAGTAGCCGCGATTCACTTCGAAATATCCGCGGATTTCGTCGGGAAGCACATCGACAGCTTTATTCGCGATCAGTTTGTGGCCGTTCGCGCCCCAGGCCATCACCGCAGGCGATGCGGCGAGAATCCCCGCGAGCGTGACAGCCACAGCGGCGCGAAGTTGGAGCATCATGCGCGCGGTTCCTTGGAGGCCGATCCAGCGCCGCCTGGGGCAAATTCGCTGTGATGCCGGCTGTACAACGCGTAGATCGTCAATCCAATGATGAGCCAGACGAAGAATCGGATCCATGTTTCGATTTCGAGTCCCATCATCAGCAAGAAGCAGAATACGATACTCAGAATCGGCACAATTGGCCCAAACGGCGCGCGGAATCCGCGGCGCCGGTCCGGATCACGATAGCGCAGGATTAGCACGCCGATCGAGACGAGCACGAACGCGAACAGCGTTCCGATATTCGAGAGATTCGCCAGCGTGCCTATATCGAATAGCCCCGCCGGAACGCCAACTAGAAATCCCGCGATCCAGGTGGCGATGTCCGGAGTCCGGAAACGTGGATGGACGCGGCCGAACAATTTCGGCAGCAGCCCGTCACGCGACATCGCGAACCACACGCGTGCCTGGCCAAGCTGAAACACCAGCAGCGAAGAAATCATTCCCAGCATGGCGCCAAAGAGAATGGCGAGGCGCGTCCAGTGCAACGTATGACTGCCAGTAGCATCGCTGATTCGTTTCAGCGCGTTGACCACCGGGGCGGCGTCGTCGAGCACCGATTGCCACGGCACGATGCCCGTTAGCACCACGCCCACGGCGATGTAGAGAACCGTGCAAATCGCCAGCGTGAGCAAAATGCCAATCGGTATATCGCGCTGCGGATTTTTAGCTTCCTCCGCGGCCGTCGAGACAGAATCGAATCCGATGTAGGTAAAGAAAATGATCGAGCCGCCGGTCAGAACGCCGGACCAGCCATTGGGAATGAACGGATGCCAATTGTCGGGATGAATGTACTCGCTGCCGACGATAACGAAGGCGAGGATGGCGGCCACTTTCAGCAGGACCATCACGTTGTTGGCTTCTGCGGATTCGCGGATGCCGCGAACAAGAATCACGGTCAGAATCATCACAATGAGAAAGGCAGGGAAGTCGAAGCCAAAGTGCCAGCCGGGGTCGTAAAGCGTCGCCCCAGCGAAATCCTGCATTCCGCCCGGAAGATAAGCAGGAGAAATCCAACGTAAAGGAGGGTGCCAGCCAAACCAGTCCAGCAAATTAACCATGTGCTGCGCAAAACCGACGCTGACCGCCATGTTGCTGACGGCGTACTCTAGAATCAAGTCCCAGCCGATGATCCAGGCGATGAGTTCGCCCATCGTCGCGTACGTGTAGGTGTAAGCGCTGCCGGCAATCGGAATCATGGAAGCCAGCTCCGCATAGCAGAGCGCCGTAAACGCGCAAACGATGGCGACGAGAATCAGCGAAAGGCCTAGCGCCGGCCCCGCCCCGGGACGGCCGGTAGTTGCGCTGTGATGAATCAAAAAGTCAAGCAGCGGGGCGTTGAGAATGGAGGAAGTGTCGAACTTCTGCCCTGCGATGGCAGTACCAATTACCGTAAAAATGCCCGAGCCGATTACTGCTCCGACTCCCAAAGCCGTCAGGCTGAGCCAGCCCAGCGTCTTTTTCAGCTGCCGGTCAGGCTGCTCGGAATCCGAGATGAGGCGGTCGATGCTCTTTTTTCGGAAGATCTGCGACGTCACCCGTCACCATCCTCCCGCGATAAAGACCCCAAAATGTATCCTGAGAGGCCCATACGTGCAATGCATTTGGGAGCGCGCGGCGACCAAATGTTCCACGTGGAACATCCAAAGTATTACTGGAAGTCGCCAATTATCAGATTGACGGCAAAGCCTTTGCGCTAACCGTCACGCCAGCTGGAGATTGGCGTAGCGCTCTTTGAGTTTCTTGGTCCCGTAGTCCGAAAAACTAATCGTCAGCATGCGATCGTCTTCTTCCTCTTCCACCGAAAGGATGGTGCCCAAGCCGAATTTTTGATGGCGAACCCTTGTGCCCACAAGCGGATGCGTGCCCGGCCGTGGCGCGGAATAGCGGGCGCTGCCAATTCTGGGCCGGCTAAAGCCTCGCGACTGGCCGCGGGAGCGATTGGCAAAGAAATCGGGATCGGGCTCATAGCGGCGTGTTTCGCCGGGTTCGGCAAGCGAGCCTTGCGCGGATTCAATCAGCTCGCCGGGAACCTCGGCCAGGAAACGGGAGGGCATGGAGGTGCGCAGGCGTTCTTCACCCCAGGAGCGGCGATACAGGGCCCGCGTAAGTGTAAGAGAACGCTTGGCGCGCGTCATTCCAACGTAAAAGAGGCGCCGCTCCTCCTCGACGTTTTCGTCCTCTTTCGAGCGACTGTGCGGCAGCAAGCCTTCCTCCAGCCCCGAGAGGTACACCGTGTCGAACTCGAGCCCTTTGGCGCTGTGGAGGGTCATTAGGGTTACAGCCACATCTTCCTCAAAATCGTCAGCAGAGCTTACCAATGCGGCTTGGTCGAGCATGTCTTGCAGTGTCTGACCGGCTTCTGTGGCCTCGGCTAGCGCGTTCAGGAGTTCGGATAGGTTCTCGGCGCGGGAGGTGTGGTCGAGGTTGTCCTGCTGCTCAATCCAGCCCAGATAACCGCTGGCGTCCAGGATGCGACGTAGCAATTGAGGCGCGGTAAGACCTTCGATTTCAGCGCGCAGGGATTCGATGATAACGCGGAAGCCCTGTAGGGCAGCGCCGCCGCGAGCAATGCCGGGGCGCGCGACTTCGGGAATGGCGTCCCACAGCGACGTGGAGCGCTCGCGCGCCGCATTGCGGAGTAGTTCGACGGTTTTGTCACCGATGCCGCGAGGCGGCGTATTCAAGACGCGCAGCAGTGCGACATCATCCTCGGGATGGAAAACGAGGCGCACGTAGGCCAGGGCGTCGCGGACCTCGGCGCGCTGGTAGAAGCTAAAGCCGCCAACCACGCGGTAGCGAATCGCCACGCGCCGGAGACATTCCTCGAGCGCGCGCGATTGCGAAGTGGTGCGATATAGAACGGCGACCTTTGCATTGGGATCGCTGCGGATAGCGGCAGCAATTTCGCCGCTGATGAACTCCGCCTCGCTTCCCGCGTCATGCCCCTCGAAAAAGCGGATGCTTGAACCAGGGCCTTTCGTCGCGCGCAGCGTCTTGCCCAGCCGCGAGCGGTTGTTGGCAACTACGCCGGCGGCGGCATCTAGGATCGTTTGCGTCGAACGATAGTTCTCCTCCAGGCGAACAATGTGCGTGCCGGAGAAGTGGTCGAGAAAGCGCTGCATGTTGCCGGCGCGAGCGCCGCGCCAACTGTAGATGGATTGATCCTCATCGCCGACGATGGCGACGTTTCGTTGCGGGCCCGCGAGAAGGCGGATGAGTTGTTCCTGGGCCGCGTTGGTGTCCTGATACTCATCCACCTGGATATAGCGGAAGCGCTCGCTCCAAATGCGGCGCGCTTCGGGATGGTCTTCCAGAACATCCACGGCCAGCAGCAGCAAGTCATCGAAATCAAGGGCGCCCGCGCGATTGAGGATGGATTGGTAGGCGTCGAAGATCTCGGAGATGTCGCGCACGCCGATCTCGTACCTTTGCTCGGCCAAGTCGGCGCTGGAAAGGCCGTGATTTTTGGCGTAGCTGATGCGCTCGCGGACGCTGCGCGGAGGAAAATCTCGGTCGCTCAACTGCAACTGTTGCAGCGCGAGCTTCACGGCCGCGGTCTGGGCATCATCGTCGTAGATGGCGAAATCGCGGGGCAGGCCGAGGCGCGGAGCCTCGCGGCGCAGCAGGCGGGCAGAGAAGGAGTGAAACGTGGAGATCCACATGTCCGATGCGTCGTGGCCGGTGGAGCGCAGGAGATCGGCAATTCGATTTTTCATCTGCTCGGCGGCTTTATTTGTGAACGTGACGCAGAGAATGGATTGTGGGGCCGCACCCTTCTCCACCAGGTAGGCCGCGCGATAGGTAATGACGCGGGTCTTGCCGGTGCCCGCGCCGGCGAGGACGAGCAGCGGCCCTTCGGTATGCTGCACGGCTTCGCGTTGGCGGTCGTTCAGTTGATCGAGGAGAGGCATCGTCGGCGCTGTTATGGGTTCGGCTGTTTCGATTTCGGCGCGGCTACATTTGCAAAGTCAAAAGTTTAACGAAGTGAACGCCACTCGGCAATTCTCAAGGAGAACTTTCAGACGGGCTCGCAGGCTCGCGCGGGACCGCCGGCGCGAGAGCGACCTCAAAAAACATCAGCGTCTTGTTCGTGGGAATTATCTTGAGGTCCGGCACATAGAGCGTGGAATCTCTAGCGAGCTTGAAATCGTGGCCGAAATTGAAAAACAGGTAGCCATGAATTGTGGCCATAGGAGGAATGATATCGGCATCGAACGCCAGCGGGCGGATTTCGTCGGACATCTTATCCACTTTCTTGTCGTGCAGCGGAACAATGATGCCACCGGGAAGCCGGCGGCCAGTGGAAGGATTCGGCGAGCCCGCGGGATAGACGATGAGCGTAGCAACTTCGCGCGGCTGGAGAGCCTCCAGCTTCTGCGAGCCGCCATCGGGGAGAGAAACTTCGAGACGCACGGAGGAGAGATCGATGCGCACCGCATCGGTCATCTCGTTCTTAATAAAAACATCCAGCGCGAGGATGCCGGCTTCGTAGGGATTCTTCTTGCCAAAGATGGATTTGGAGCGCTCTACGTCGAGACAGGGATCGGCCGCGACGACCAGGCCTTCGTGCCGGTCATGAGCCGGCATTTCCGCCGGACCGCGCCGCGGCGCCGGCGAGGGCTGCTGCAAAATCGAGAGCGATAGGGCAATCAGCAAAAGCGGCAGCGGCTTGGTCATTTCGGTTCTAGGATGCCGGTGTGAAGAGCAGCGTTGTTAGGCACGCGCACGGGATGTGAGTTTCTCCGCTGAGTCCCGAGCCACTATAATACCCGCTTTGCGCGCCGGGCCGCGCGCGGATTCTCTCGTGACGCCAACGCATGTACTTTCTCTATAGCGTGCTCACTGCCGCCGGAATGCTGCTGCTTGCCCCGTACTATGCGGTGCAGGGCATGCGGCGGGGAAAATATTGGCACAACTTGCGGGAAAGGCTGGGAAAGTTGCCTCCCGATCTGGCGAAGCGGGCGCAAGGCGGCGAGGGCGCGATCTGGATTCATGCGGTATCGGTCGGTGAAGTGTTGGCGGTGCTGCCGCTGGCGCGGGAATTGAAACGGCGGCATCCAGACCGAAAATTATTCGTTTCGACGACGACGGATACAGGGCAACTGTTGGCGCGCGAGCGCTTCGAGTTTGCCGATGGCGTGTTTTATTTTCCGCTGGATTGGAGCGGAGCGATTCGGCCTGCGTTTCAGGCGCTGCGGCCAGGGCTCGTCCTCGTTGTCGAAACCGAGATTTGGCCGAACTTTCTGCGGGAAGCGCGTCGCCGGAACGTGCCGGTGGTTTTTGTGAACGCGCGAATCTCGGTGCGTTCGTTTCGGCGCACGCGCCGATTCATGCGCGTGGCCGGCGGATTTTTTACGCGTGTGCTGGGTGACGCATCTTTGTTTTTGGCGCAAAGCGATGCGGATGCCGAGCGGCTGCGTGAACTGGGCGCGCTTACGGAGCGAGTCGAAGTGGCCGGCAATCTCAAATATGACGGCCAGGCCCCGGTACGGGGGGCATTCGGGGATTGGCTGGCAGAGCAGGCGAGCGCGCAAGAGCGCTGGCCGATTGTGGTGGCGGGCAGCGTTGTGGCGGACGAAGAGGAAGCTGTTCTGGCGGGCTTCGATATCGCGCAGCGACACTGGCGGCGCGGGCTGCTGATTCTGGCGCCGCGCAAGCCGGAGCGATTTGATGCGGCGGCGGAAATTGCGCGCGAGCGCGGATGGAAAATCGCGCGGCGCAGCACGTTGGATTTGAAAGCGTCTCTGCCGGACGACGCGGATGTGATTCTGCTCGATTCAATCGGCGAACTGGCGGGTCTCTATTCGCTCGCGGATGCGGTCTTCGTCGGCGGCTCGCTGGTTCCGGCGGGCGGGCACAATATTCTGGAGCCCGCGTGGTTTGGGCGCGTGCCGGTTTTCGGGCCATCCATGGAAAATTTCAGAGATATGGCGCAGGAATTTCGCAGCGAAGGCGCGGGGTTGCAGGTGCGCAGCGGCGAGCAGCTTGGCAAGGCGTGGACCAATTTGATCCAGGATTCCGCCGGGCGCGAGCGAATGGGCCGCAAAGCGCGGGAACTGGCGGAGAGAAATCGCGGCGCGACAGCGCGATCGTTGGAGCGGATCGATGCGGTGCTTGCGGGTCGAGGACCGGCGTGACGTTCATCGAGGCGCTGCTTTGGCCGTTTTCGGTGATCTACGATATTGCTGCGCGGCTGAGAGTTCGCCTCTATCGGGCGGGACTCTTTCGGCAGTACAAGCTAAGTGGAGTTGTGATCAGCGTCGGGAACCTTACCGTCGGCGGTACAGGAAAGACGCCGATGGTTTTGTGGCTTGCGGAGCGACTGCTGTCGGACGGAAGGCAAGTCGCCATTTTGACTCGGGGTTATCGCGGCTTTCTTAAGGGGTCAGGAGCGAGCCGTCGGGGCAGCGGAAGCGAATCATTGAATGCGAATACGGGCGACGAGCCTGAGCTACTGAAGCAGCGTCTTGCCGCGCGGCGTACCGCGGCCGGGCAAGTTCGCGTCGCAACCGGCGCGCATCGCGTAGCCCGCGGGCGCGAAGCGAGAGGGATGGCTTCGATCGATTTATTCTCGACGATGGTTTTCAGCATCTGAAGCTGGCGCGCGATTTGGATATCGTGCTGATTGATGCATCCGATCCGTTCGGAGGCGGCAGATTGCTGCCGTCGGGCCGCTTGCGCGAGCCGAAATCGGCGCTGCGGCGGGCAGACATCGTGGTGATCACGCGCAGCTTGCATGCTCCGGCCATCGAAACTGTGGTGCGGCGATTTTCCGGGGCGCCGATATTTTATGCTGTGCTGCAGTTGATCGCCATCGTGCGCGCTGGAGAGACGCCCGAATTCTTGTCGCAGGCCGACTGGAAGTCGCGGCGGTTTTTCGCTTATTGCGGCATCGGCAATCCGAATTCATTTTTCGAGAGTCTGCGTGGTTGGGGCGTTAATGTCGCGGGAACCGCGAGATTTGCCGACCACCACGTGTATTCGAAGAGCGACCGCCAACGACTCGAAGCTCAGGCGAAGTCGTGCGACGCGGACGTATTGCTTTGCACCGAGAAAGACGCATTCAACCTGGGTGCAGGCTGGACAAATCAGCTGCCAGTCTTCTATGCGCGCGTATCTTTGGAAATGCAAAACGCCGACGCCTTCTGGAACGCGGCGGAGGAAATCGTGGAGCGTCGCCTGCCAGGGATCTCGCTGTGAAGATTCTGGTGCGCGCCACGAATTGGGTGGGCGACGCGATTATGTGCATTCCGGCGCTGCAGGCCGTACGCGCACGCTGGCCGGAGGCGGATATCACTATCCTCGCGCGGCGCTGGGTTTCGGCGGTCTATGAAGGGCAGGGCCTGGCGAATCGCCTCACGGTGCTTGAGGAGTTGCGCGATCCTGCGGCTGCTATGCGCGCAGAAAAATTCGATACTGCGATTCTGTTTCAGAACGCCTTTCATGCCGCATGGATTGCCTGGCGCGCGGGAATCCCTGAGCGCATCGGCTACGCGCGTGACGGACGAGGCGCATTGCTGACGCGCGCGATCGCGACGCCGGAGGCCGGCGAAATTCCGGCGCACGAAGCGTATTACTACGCGGAGCTGGTGCGCCGCGCCGGCTGGATCGAGAAGCTGCCAAGCATCGGCGAAATTCGATTGAACGTAGCGGCGGAGGCTCGCGACGCAGCCGAAGGAAAAATGCTAGAAGCCGGAGTGCGACGTGGCGCGCGACGAATCGCTTTCGCGCCCGGCGCGGCATATGGCTCGGCGAAATGCTGGGCGCCGGAACGCTTCGCGGAACTGGGCGACCGATTGATTGCCGGCTTCGACGCCGATGTGATAGTTTTCGGCGCGCCGTCGGAGCGCGACATTGCCGAGCGCATCGCGTCGGGCATGCGGCGGCGTCCTGTGAATCTCGCCGGACAGACTTCCATCGCGGAATTGGCCGCGTACTTTTCCGGTTGTCATTTATTTATCGGAAACGATTCGGGAGCAATGCATGTGGCTGCAGGCGCGGGGATTCCGGTGGTGGCAATTTTCGGTTCGACCGATCCGGAAGGGACGGCGCCGATGACTGCGCGGCGGACGATTGTGCGGCAAGCGCCGTCGTGCAGCCCTTGTTTTTTGCGGCATTGCCCGGTGGACCATCGCTGCATGACCCGGATTACGGTCGAGGCCGTCGAGAGCGCCGCAGCGGATTGGCTGAAGAAGTCGAGCAGCAACTAGGTGGCGATACGCTAAGTCGAGGTGAATTGATTTGAGGCGAAAGCAGTGAGCGCGTCGCGTCGCAAGCGGCCGGCGGTTGCCGGGAGCCGATCGTCCAGCGCGGATCTGAGCCGGCTGCTCGATTTGATCGCGGCATTTCCGCGGCAGACGATTGCGCTGCTCGGTGACATGGTGTTGGATCAATTTGTTACCGGTGAAATTTCGCGTGTCTCGCGCGAGGCGCCGGTGCTGATTCTGCGGCACCGCAAAACGCGGGCGCTGCCGGGCGGAGGCGCCAACGCGCTGAATAATCTCGTCGATCTAGGCGCGAAGGTGCTGGCCGTGGGAGCGGTGGCGGACGATACCTCGGGCCGAACGCTGATCGAATATCTGCGGTGGAAGCGGGTGAATACGAGCGGCATCGTGAAGGTGCGCGGATGGAGAACGCCGACGAAAACGCGTTTTCTGGCGGGCTGGACGCATACCAGCGAACAGCAAGTGTTGCGAGTGGATGATGAGCCCGAGGAGACGCTTCCGGAACGCGTGCGAAAAATCCTTGCGGCAAAGTTACGCGAGAGAATTCGGAGAGCGGGGGCGCTGGTAGTTTCCGATTACGGATTTGGCGCCGCCGTGCCCGCGGTTCTCGCGGCAATCAAGACAGAAAAACCGGTCACGGTTGATTCACGCTACGGGCTGCTTGATTTCAAAAGAACTTCGATCTCCGCGGCCACTCCGAACGAGCCGGAACTGGAGGCCATTTACGGGGAAAAAATCGGACAGGACACCGCGAAGCTTGAATCACTGGGACGCCGCACGCTCGAGGATATGCATCTGCGAGCGCTGCTGGTAACGCGCGGCAAAGATGGAATGACGCTGTTTGAGAGGGACCAGCCGACGCACGCAATTCCGGTGTTCGGATCGCAAGAGGCGATGGATGTTACCGGTGCGGGTGACACCGTGATCGCCGTTTTTACTTTGGCGCTGGCGGCAGGTGCCAGCTTTTTGGAAGCAGCACATCTGGCGAACTTCGCGGGCGGGATTGTGGTGATGAAGCGCGGCACGGAGACAGTGACGCGAGTGGAACTGGAAGACGCCGTGCGATCCGCGGCTACCTCGGCCGGATGAGTTTGTGATGGATTCCTCAAAGAAAATTCTGGGGCGACGCGAGCTTTGCGAACGGCTGGAGGAGCATCGTCGGCGCGGCGAGCGAATTGTGCTGACGAATGGCTGCTTCGATATGCTGCACGTTGGGCATGTGCGCTATTTAAATGCGGCGCGCGGTGAGGGCGATGTGGTGGTGGTTGGCGTGAACGCCGATTCCAGCGTGGGGGAATTGAAGGGCGCAGGGCGGCCGATACTTTCGGAGGCGGCGCGCGCGGCGTTGGTGGCGGGGATCGAGGCCGTGAACTATGTGGTGATTTTCGATGAGCCGAATGTTGAAGGGCTCTTGCGCGATCTGCGGCCCCACGTGCATGCCAAAGGCACGGATTACACTGTGGAAAACGTGCCCGAGCGCGAAACGGCCGCGAAGCTTGGTGTGCGTGTGGCGATCGTTGGCGATCCCAAGCATCACTCGACACGCGATCTGATTGCGCGAATTCGCGAACGTTGCAATGCCTGAGCGGCGGTTCCTTATCGTACGTCTCGGATCTCTCGGCGACATCGTTCACACGCTTCCTGCCGCGGCGGCGCTGCGCGATTCCTTTCCCGGCGCGCAAATCGATTGGGTGGTGGAATCGCGATGGCGCGCGATTCTCGAAGGGAATCGGGATTTAAATCGCGTTGTTTTGCTGGACCGCAGCCGAGCCGCGGGGGCGATCGGAACGGTGAAGGAGCTTCGCGGCGGGCACTATACTTGCGCGATCGATTTTCAATCGCTTTACAAATCTGCGCTGCTGGCTTTCGCTTGCGGGGCGCGCGAAAGATTCGGATTCGATCGCGCGTATGCTCGCGAAGGACTGGCAAGCGTGCTCTATACCCGGCGAATTCACCCGGCGGGCTTGCATAAGGTGGAACATAATCTCGCTCTTGCTGTCGCGGCAGGAGCTGCGGCGCCGGCGGTGCCGCGATTTTCGCTGCCGGAATCGGCAGAGGCTGACGAGTGGGCCAAGCGCAAATTGAAGGAATTGGAGGTGGGCGAGTTTTGTGTGTTGAGTCCCGGCGGTGGCTGGCGATCGAAGTGCTGGCCGGCGGAGCGCTATGGAGCGCTGCAGCGCGAGATTGCCAACCGCTACGGGCTGCGGGGCATCGTCAGCTTTGGGCCGGGAGAGGAGGCGCTTGCCGCGGAAGTTGTGAATGCGGCGGGGCTGCGCGCGCCCATTCCACTCGCGATGGATTTGACGCAATTGATGGCGGTGCTGCGGCGCTCTAAATTTCTGGTCGCCGCAGATACGGGTCCGCTGCATTTGGCTTCGGCGCTTGGCACGCCCGTCGTGGGGCTTTTCGGGCCTACGGATCCGGCGCGCAACGGGCCTTACGGTCAGCCTTCGGTGGTGGTGCGAAAAGTGGGGGCCGGAGAAACGACGTATAAACGCGGCGCATCCTACTCCCCGGCCATGTTGCGAATTGAAGTTGGCGATGTGATGAACGCGATCGATCGGCTGTTGGAGCGCCGGTGAGCGCGGCCGCGAACTTCTTGTCGCGATGGCGTGTGCGCGCCGGATATCCGCTGGCGCTTCTGTTCTTGTATCTCGCATCGCCGACGCCGCGCGCCATTGCGCTGGGCGCGGTTCTCGCGGTTGCTGGTGTTATGGTGCGCGGCGCGGCCGCTGGGCATTTGCGCAAACTGCAGACATTGACTACGTCAGGCCCCTACGCGTGGATGCGGAATCCGCTCTATTTTGGAAGCGCTCTGATGGCTGCGGGCTTTGCAGTGGCGGGACATTCTCTGTGGGCCGCGATCGTTATCATCGCGTACTTCGCTTTGTTCTATCCTGTAGTGATGAAGAAAGAGGAAGGCGAGCTGCGCGAGCGCTACGGCGCGGCCTTCGTGGAATACGCGAAACAGGTGCCGCTGTTTTTCCCGCGGCCGCCGCGGCACGCGACTGCGGTCGCAGCGCCCGCCGGAAACGGTTTTTCATGGGCGCAATACAAACGCAATCGCGAGTACCAAGCACTGCTCGGCGCAATCCTCGCCATGTCTGTGCTTTGGTTGCGAATGTACTTGCCCAGGTAAACGACGGCGGCTATTGCAAACGGTAAACTTCGTGCATCACGCGCTGGAATTTAGGCCGGTAGATAAGGTCGAAGGCACGTTCCTTGCCGGGGAACATATCCAGGGCTAGCCTTCGAGTTGCCGCGGCCATAGAAGCGGCCTCCTCCGGAGAAAGGCTCCCTGAGGCTATCGTGTCGAGTGCCAGATAAACTAAAATGCGCAAACGCCGCATGCGCCGGCTTTCATCGTCAATTTCCTCTTGCGTCGGCTTGCGGATGTCGAAGTCTTCCATACGTGGCCCAATACCCCCACTTCAATTACTATGATAAGGCAGGCGGTACGGCAATGGTACGGAGGAACAGGTTTCCATGAGTGAACGAAGCGCTAACCAACGAGTTGTCGTGGTGCACACAGCCGGAACAACGGATGAAGCGATGGTGATTCGCGGGTTACTCGAAAGCGAAGGCATCGCTTCGCCGGGATCGGTTTCGACGGATCCATTTCCTTTGCGCGAAACTCCCGAAGGAACTCACGGCGTCGAGGTGTACGCTCTCGAGTCGCGTGCCGAGGAAGCGAAGAAAATTATCGCCGAACATCTGGGCACGGGAAAGCTGGCCGAGCAGGCGGAGCGCGAGTCGGAGATCCATGGATTCGAAGACGGCGGCGAGGGCTGATTTCAAATCATCCGTCGCGTCGCCGGGCTAATTCACCGCGTTCGACTCGCGATACGCCGTTACTGTGACCGTGCGTCCATCGCTCAGCGCCGTGACCGCTCCGTTCTGGTCGGTGCGAAAAATTCTTGTGCCGCGCTGCTCGTAGCGTTCCACCACCGAATCGTTGGGATGGCCGAAGGGATTGCCTTCACCTACTGAAATCACTGCGAAACGCGGCGCGACGCCTTCTAAAAATGCCTCCGTCGAAGATGATTTGCTGCCGTGATGCGGGACTTTCAGAAAATCGGCGGCCAAGCTCTCGCCGTCGGAGACCAACGCATTTTCGGCTTTGGCTTCAATATCGCCGGGCAGCAGAAAGCGCGTCGATCCGTCCTGCAGCTCAATCACCAGAGAGTCGTTATTGGCCGTGAGCGGCGCACCACTCGGCGCGGGCGGCCAAATGACTTCGCCTTGAACTCCTCCGAATTGGAAATGATCGCTCGCGTAGTGATGAACAACTTTGACGCCGCGCGCTTTTGCCTCATCGAGCAATTCGCGGAAGGCCGGCGCATCGGAATCCGCGCCGATCCACAATTCACCGACCGCGAAGTCGTTCAAGATCGCGCGCAGCCCGTCGAGATGGTCGTGATGTGCGTGTGTCAGCGCCACGACGTCAATGCGCTTCAGTCCTCGCGACCACAGATATGGCGCGACGACGTCTTCCCCAACATCGGGGCCGGATCGCAATCCCCGCGTCCACGTTGATCCTGGCTCACCGCCGCCGTCGATCAGCATCGTGTGCCCATCTGGAAATGCGGCGAAGATCGAATCGCCTTGCCCTACGTCGAGCACTGTGACTTCGAGACTTCCGAGCGGCAAGCGCGCACGAAGCGGATGTAAGGCCGCGAGAAGACTGAGCCCGATGAAAACTGTCGCGGCCGCGAATTCGAACAAGCCAACGCGAAGTGAGGTCGAGCCATAACGCGGCCTGGGCCGCAGGACTCGCACCGGATCGGGGAGCTTATGCATTCCCGCAAAGACGCAGAGGATGACAAGCGTTGCAATCGTCGCGGCTAACAGCGGCAGCGAAGGCGCCGGAGCGCGGAAGGACAATCGCGAAAGCGCTGCGACCCATTGCACCGACGCGAGCAGCAATTTCACCAGCCATCCCAAGATCCAAGCCATCGGCGCGGCGATATGCTTGGACACGAATCCCGCCCCGAGCGTGAGAAAACCGAGCGGAACGATCAGTCCCGTCAATAAGACCGCCGGCACATTGCTCAGCGGTCCCGCCAGCGTGACGCGATGAAAATCGAAGGCCAGTAGCGCCAGCATTCCCGCCTGCAGCGCGAACGACAATACAAAGAGCTCCCAGAGCCGCAATCCCGCGCGAAGGGGAAAGATAAGCATCGGTTCCGCGAACGAGGCCAATCGCCGCGGAAGAATCATCATCAGCCGCGCCACGACAGCGCGGAGATCGATGCGGAATTGCGCCACTTTCGCAGGGAACGACACGTCGCGAGCGATGTCGCCGAGGTGCTTGAGACCCGTGAGGTATGGCTCCGACGTGCGGCCAATCCACGGAAGGGCAAGTCCCGCGATCGAAGCAGCGGCCAGGAACGATAGCTCGAAGCTCATGTCGCGCAGCATGGAAGGATGCGCGGCGAGAAGCAAAATCGCCGCGATCGCCACGGTGTTAAGCAGCGCGACGCGGCGGTAAAGAGGCTGTGCCAGAAGAAAAAAAGCAGCCATTAGCGTGGCGCGCAGAATCGGCGGCCGATCCTGCACCACTGCGGCAAAGAAAAACAGCGCCAGCAAGGTGACGCTGGCCGTGAGCCACAGCGGTGAGCGCAATTTTCGCCCCAGCCAGAGAAGAAAAGCGCAAAGCACCCCCACGTGCAGCCCGGCGAGAACCAGCACGTGGAACGCGCCGGTCTTTTGAAAATCAAGCGCGACGTTGGAATCCACGAACGTGCGATCGCCAAGCAGCATCGCGCGCAGAATCGCAGAAATATCCGGCGAGGCGGGGAATGTGTCCGCGATCTGTTTCAAAAGCTGGCCCCGGGCGCGGGCGAGGCGCTGCGCGAATGTCGGTGGAGGGCTCGCAAGTCTTTGCAAGAGCTCGAGGCTTCGCAGAGTGCCGATTAAATCCACGCCATCGCGTGCGAGCAGCGCGCGCGTATCCGGCGCACCCGGATCCATGAAATTTCGCGGCTGCCGAGCGCGCACTAGCGCTTCGACGCGGTCGCCGGCGCGTAGGGGCGGTAGAGGCTCTGCCGCGTCACGCTTCCAGAAATAATTGACGCGCAGCCCGCCGGCGACGGGAATTCTGCGGCCCGCAGCTTCAACCTCTTCCAAGTTTATGAGGTAACGCGCGCCCCAGGGCAGCACAAGCGGATCTTCACGCAAACGGCCGCGCCAGTGCAGCGGCTCGGCCGTGTCGAATTTGCGCGCTGCGGCCAGCTGCGCGACATTGTCGCTGCGCACCGCGGCTCGCTCGATCGAAGCGCTCGCAACGCCGAGCGCGCACCATGCCGCCAACGCAAGGATCGCCGCGGGCCAAAGCGTGCGAATAAACCGCGCTGATAGCGCGCCGGCGAAGATTAGGAGGGTTGCAGCAACAAGCCATGGCGCAGCACTTGAAAAACCAGAAGCCCGAATCGCGATGCCGACGGCGAAAGAGGCAGCGATCCAGACTGCCGGAATCTTCATTAGCGCTTCTCGAGTTTAACGAGCGTCTCGATGTGAAATGTCTGCGGGAATAAATCGAAGAAATCGACGGAAGCAATTTCGTAGCCGCCGGCAACGAAGGCGGCCAGATCGCGAGCGAGCGTCGAAGGCTCGCACGAAACGTACACGATCCGCCGAGGAGCGAGTTTGACGATGCGCAATGCGCCTTCCGGAGAAAGCCCAGCGCGCGGGGGATCGAGAACGATGCAATCGGGCGACTCCCGTTGCCGCCGGAGATAATCGAGCGAGTCGCCTTCGCGCATCCTGAGCTTGCCCTTTGCGCTCCCGATCTGCAGCGGCATTAGCTTCCCAATCGCGGACCGCAGCGGGATTTGACTCAACCGCCGTCACGCGCTCGAATCGTTCCGCGAGAGGCAGCGAGAACAGCCCGACTCCTGCAAAGAGATCGAGCACGAGATCGCCGTCTCCTGCAGCCGAGACGATCGCCTCAGTCATCTCCGGAACGAGGTAGCGATTCACCTGAAAGAACGAAAAATGACCGACGCGAAAAGTAAAGTCGCCGACGGAGTAGTCAATGTGACCCGGCCCGAATAATTCCATCCGGCCCTGACTTACGGTTTGAAATAGCACGCTCGCATTCCACGGCACGGCCGAGCGAATTGCCGCCGCGAGATTAGCGGCAGCTGAAGGCAATTTCGCCAACGAGATCGTCAGCAGGACCTGCTCGTCGTTAGAATCGGCGAAGGCCTCCACCTCACGTAGAGATGGCGGCAAGGCGCCACTTGCGAGCATGGTTCGAAACGCCTGCAGAGTTGCTTCGAGGCGGGGCGAGAGAACCGGGCAAGTTTCGATGGGGATCAACGCCGAGGATTCCGCGCGAAAATAACCAATCTGAGGGGGCGCGCTACCATCCGCTTCGCGCACTTTCCATTGCGCGCGATTGCGATAGTTAAACGGAGAAGCGGAGTGCGTTCTGATCTCCCCGCGCCAATCGATTTTACCGATGCGTCGCAGCGTCTCGCGCAGGATTTCCTGCTTGTAACGCAGCTGCGCTTCGTAAGGGATGTGCTGGTAGTGACAACCGCCGCAGGCCAGAAAATGCGGGCACGGCGCGGCGGTCCTCTCCGGCGACGGCGTGATCATCCGCTCGGGCAGACCACGAACGAATTTCTTCTTGCGCTCCGTCGCTTCGATGGAGACGACTTCGCCGGGAATCACGTAGGGAACAAAGACGGTCGCGCCGTCGTGATGCGCAAGCCCGTCGCCGCCGTAAATCAATTTTTCGATCGTAACTTCCATCGTTGGTGTTTCCTGCAACCGGCTGCCCGCTGCTAGGTCAGATAAAACAGGCTGAGGCGCGGCACTGCGAAATGCTCAAATAGGCGCTTCTGAATATATTGGCCCTCGAGCTGAGTCAGTTGCGCGGCGGACATCTTCCGCCGGTAGGGCGCAAGCTGGCGATCGAGTTCGCGGCGAATCCCCAGAAGCGTATCCTCGCTTGCGGCGGCGTGCAGCGCTGCGGCCATTTTTTCTTCCAGGATCGTAAGCCTCCGCTCAAGATCCTCCAGATCGAGCGTCGCGGGTGAATCGAGAAGCGGCGCGAAGCTCACTCAGGCGTCGCGCCGCCTCTTCGAAGCGTAGCGCCAAATCGGGGCTAGCCGCCGAGTAATTCTTCGCGGCGGCAGAAAGCCTTGCGGAATTGCGAGCGAAATAATTGCGAAGCTCATCGCGCGAGAATGCTTCTGTGGCTGACCGCGCGGCACGCGAGCCATTCTCTGACGGCCCGGCGCCAGCGGCGGCTTCCTGCGCTTCCGACGCCGCATCAATCACCGCATCCACGCAGTAGGCGAGACTTTTCATCTCGCGCCCGCCGGCTGCGCGCCGCGAGCGCGAGTAGCTTTCAAACGCGCGATCAATTCCTTTCAGCACCGCGGGGAGGGGAATTCCGGATTTTTGCCACGTTTCCAAAATGGCCCAGTCCAGCGGCGAGACGAGCAGATGCGCCCCGCGCTTGCGCCAAAAATATTCTTCGATTTCGGTGAAATAATTGAAGTAGTTGAAGTCGTTCATCGGAATGAAGCTGGGCTGGCGCTGCGCCGCTTTCTGTCACCGAGTCGAATCGCGCGGCGCGTTTTATTTGCGCGATTGCTTGCGCGAAACGATCGCCGGGCCTGAAGCAGTTCCGTGCCGGCGTCCCGCGCGCCCCGGTTCGGCGTTGCGTTCCCAGATGATCCGCAAGCCCTCGAGCGTCAGGAATTCATCAATTGCTTCGATGTGCCGCGAGCCTTTGCCGATCAGCGATGCTTGCCCGCCGGTGGCCACGACCTTCGTCTTCGGTCCTAGCACTTGTTTCATGCGATCGAGAATTCCGTCCACCATGTCCACGTAGCCGTAATACAGGCCGGACTGCATGGAGGCCGCCGTGTTCGTGCCAATAATTTTCCCCGGATCCTTGATTTCCACGCGAAAGAGCCGCGCGGCGCGATTGAACAGCGCATCGGCTGAGATTCCGATCCCGGGGCAGAGGACGCCGCCAAGATATTCGCCGTGTTCGGAAACCGCATCGAAATTCAGCGCGGTGCCAAAATCCACCGCAATGCATGGCCCGCCGTACTTTTCGAAGGCGGCGATGCTATTGACGATGCGATCGGCGCCGACTTCGAGCGGATTGTCGTAATGAATGGGCATGCCCGTCTTGATTCCCGGCTCAACGAAGAGCGCGGGCATGCCGAAATAACGCTCCGACATTCCGGCAAGCGTGGAATTCAACGGTGGCACGACCGAACTGATGATTACGCCGTTGATTGCACTGGAATCGAGCGAAGCCAGTGTGAAAAGGTCGCGCGCCAGGATTCCGTATTCGTCGATGGTTTGCTCGCGCGCAGTGGTGAGCCGCCAATGACCGAGCAATTCCTTTTCGCGAAACACACCCAGGACGGTGTTGGTGTTGCCGACGTCCATGGTGAGCAACATTACGCCTCCACTACGTCGCCGGAAATTACCGGCTCGATGCGGCCATCGTCGCGCTCCACGCGCAGAACGCCGTTGGATTCCAGGCCCGCAGTCGTGCCGAGGAAAGACTCAGTGGCGGTGGTGATGCGCACGCGCTTGCCTTGAAAGTAGCTCGAGACCTCGGCGAACCGCCGCACGATCGGTTGCGAGCCGGAAGACAAGAATAGATTGTAGTAGCGGTCGAGGTGACGCAGCAACCGGATCAGGATTTCCAGGCGCGAATGGATGTGGCCGCTTTCTATGCGCAGGGATGTTGCAATTCCTGCGATTTCGGCAGGCATACGCGATTGATTGACGTTGATGCCGATCCCCACGACGGCGTAATTCACGCGATCCGGTTCGGCATGCATTTCGGTGAGAATGCCGCAGAATTTCTTGCCCTGGATGAGCAGGTCGTTGGGCCAGCGAATATCGGGCGCGGCGTCGAGTTCTTCGCCAACCGCATCGCGCGCGGCCAGGCCGGCGACGAGGGTTAGCAGGGAAGCCTGCGCCGGCGATATCGGAGGACGCAGAAGCACCGTGCAGTAGATGCCCGTGGATTTCTCCGATGACCAGACGCGTCCGGAGCGGCCGCGGCCTTGCGTTTGTTCTTCGGCAATGACCACGGCGCCGTGCGCTTCGTCCTCTTCACCGAGCTTCATGGCAATGTCATTGGTCGATTCGACTTTGAAGAAATGGTAGATGTGCTTCCAGAAGGTCGTATTCAGCAGGCGACGGCTGATTAATTTTGGGGCGAGAATATCGGGAATGCCGGTGATGTGATACCCGGTGCGCGCGTGACCCTTGACGTTGACGCCCAGGTCGCGCAGTTTCTGCACCCAACGCCAGACGGTTCCGCGGGTTACGCCGATCTCTTTCGCGATTTTCGCTCCGCTGACGACGATCGTGGGGTTTTCGGAAAGCAGCGTGAGCAGGGCGTCGATGCGGCGGTCGGTCAGGCCGCGGATGTTTTTGAGGCGTTTGGGTTCCATCGGCGCGTGCCAGATTACTCGACGCAGGTTCGCGCAGCAAGTAGCGGCGCTACTTGAGCTGTGCCAGGCGCTCGGTGAGTTTTCGATGCTCTTGTTGGCGCTCGGCTAGCGTGGCTTCCAGGTTGCGGCGGATTTCGGCAGGCGCGCGGCTTAGAAACACTTCATCGCTCAGCCGCTTCTGTTTCGATTCAATGTCTTTGGCGAGGCGATCGATTTCCTTGCGCAGCCGCGCGAGTTCGGCTTGTTGATCCACGCCTTCGCCATACGCGATGCGCACATCGAACTGCGCGGTCGAGCGCACCACGCCGGGTTTCGTATCGAGAGCGCCGACCGAGACGTTCAGGGATGCGAGCGCAGCAAGACGCAGCACCGGATCCAGATTCTGGCGAACTAGTTCGGCGGCGGCAGCGTCGCTGGTGGCGAAATCGGCCGCCACTTTCTTTTTCGGGTCGAGCTTCAGCTCGGCGCGAATCTCGCGCGCCGACTTTACGATTTCCTGTAGCAGGCTCAATTGCGTCTCGGCTGCGTCGTCAATCCATTCTGCTTTCGAGACCGGGAAAGATTGCAGCGCGATTGATTTTTGGCCTTCGCGTTGTGGCAGGCGATGCCAGAGTTCCTCGGTGATGAAGGGCATGAACGGGTGCAGCAGGCGCAGCGCGGATTCCATCACTGCGAAGATGTTGCGCCACGCTGCGATCGCTGCCTCGCGATCCGCGCCAGTCAACAGCGGCTTGACCCACTCGATATACCAGTCGCAGAAATCGCCCCAGAAGAAGTGATAAACGACATGCGCTGCTTCGTGAAAACGGAAATCTTCCAGAGCCCGATGAATTTCAGCCGAGACATGCGCCAGGCGTGAAAAAATCCAGCGATCAATCAGCGGCAGGGAAGTAGCCGCAGCGTTGCCGGGCGCGTATGGCGCGCGTTCGCGTATTTCCGGCGCTGCCAGCTCTTCCAGCGTCGCGCCGGTGGCCTCGAATTTTTCGAGATTCACGAACAGGAATCGCGAGGCGTTCCAGATTTTATTGGCGAAGGCGCGCGCGCTGAGAATTTTGTCGTCGCCGAGAATGATGTCGCTTCCCGGCGCGGCCATGCTGGCGAGTGTGAAGCGCATCGCATCGGTGCCGAATTTCGCCGTTAATTCCAACGGATCGACGCCGGTGCCTTTCGATTTCGACATCTTCTGGCCTTCGCCGGTCAGCACCAGCGAATGTAGATAGAGTTGATGGAAGGGAACCTGGCCGGTGAATCGCAGGCCCATCATGATCATGCGCGCGGCCCAGAAAAAGAGAATGTCGCGGCCGGTGATGAGCGTGCTGGTCGGATAATATTTCTCGTAATCGGGGGTCTTGTCGGGCCAGCCCAGCGTGGAGAATGGCCAGAGGCCGGAACTGAACCAGGTGTCGAGAACATCCGGGTCCTGCTCGATTTTTGATGAGCTGCAGTACGCGCAGCAAGTGGGAGTTTCGCGCATCACCGTGATTTTCTTGCAGTCAGAGCAATGCCATGCGGGAATGCGATGGCCCCACCACAACTGGCGGGAAATGCACCAGTCGCGGATGTTGCGCATCCACTCGAAATAGACAGCCTTCCAGTTTTCCGGCGTGACCGCGATTTTTCCGCTTTCGACGGCTTCAATGGCCGGTTCGGCCAGTGGCTTCATCTTCACAAACCATTGCGTGGAGGCGCGAGGCTCGATGATTGTGCCGCAGCGGTCGCAGGTTCCGATGGCGTGAGTGTGCTCAACCACTTTCTCGAGCAATCCCGCGGCCTGCAAATCCTCGACCGCCTTATCGCGCGCTTCGAAGCGGTCGAGGCCGGCATATTTCCCTGCGGCGGAGCTCATATGCCCGTCGTCGGTCATCACGTCGATTTCGGGAAGCTTGTGACGGCGGCCGACTTCGAAGTCGTTGATGTCGTGGGCCGGAGTGATTTTCAGGGCTCCGGTGCCGAATTCGCGATCCACGTACTCGTCGGCGATCAAGGGAATCTCGCGATTCGCCAGCGGCAGGAGCAACATTTTCCCGACCAGCTTCTGATAGCGCTCGTCTTCCGGATTCACAGCCACGGCCACGTCGCCGAGCATCGTTTCCGGCCGCGTCGTGGCCACGACGATGTAGTCGTTCGTGCCGATCACCGGATAGCGGATGTACCAGAGCTTTCCGGCGCGCTCGGTGTGGACGGTTTCGAGATCGCTGATGGCGGTCATGCAGCGTGGGCACCAGTTGACCATGTAATGCGCGCGATAAATGAGGCCGTCTTCGTAGAGACGCACAAAGGCTTCGCGCACCGCGCGCGAAAGTCCGGGATCGAGGGTAAAACGCTCGCGAGACCAATCGCAGCTATCCCCGATCTTCACCATCTGCTGGGTGATCGTTCCGCCCGATTCTTCCTTCCATTTCCAAACGCGCTTCTCGAATTCCGCGCGGCCAAGCTTGCGATAATCGATGCCGTCTTTGGCCAGCAGCCGCACCACCACACGCTGCGTGGAAATGCCAGCGTGATCCGTGCCCGGCAGCCATAGCGTGTTGAAGCCGGACATGCGCCGCCAGCGCGTGAGGATATCGATTTCGGTGTGATCCATCATGTGCCCGATGTGCAGCGAACCGGTCACATTCGGCGGAGGGATGGAGATGGACCAGTGCGGACGAGGATCCTTGACGTCAGCGTGGAAAAGCTTCTCGTCGAACCAATATTTCGCCCAGCGCTCCTCGATTTCCTGGGGCTCGTAGGCTTTGGGAATCTCGCGCGTCATCAGTGCGGCGGCCTCTCCGATGCGAATTTCCGGTTGTGATGCATCTTCACGCGCGGGCCAGCCCGCACGGTAGTTCAATATCGCGATTTTCGAAATTTTTAATATACGGGGCGAACGCGGCGGTCGTCAATCAATGGAAAGGCGGATATGGTGGCGGCCATGGTTTGCGAGACGAACTGGCGGGTTAATCGAGGATTCACCCCCCCCGGGTACCCCCTATATTACCGTTGATTAGAAACGACCTCGACTGTTTGTTTTCATAGACTTACGAGCGTTTCTAATCATTTTGACCGGCGATTAGAAATTTGAGAATCGCGCTACGAACATCGAGATTTTCCTTGCTGCGCGTGGTCTTCATTCTCAATTTCCTGAGGGAAGCTAGCACATGCTTTTATATCTGGGAATGGTACCGGATGCACAAACACGGATACCCCGGCGAATTTCAGCGCGTGGAATCGTGCTTGTGGCTTCGGCTTGTGCAACGCCGAGGAAAAACGCCGGCTGGCAGCCGGCGCTACTCCTTCTTCTTGTCTTCGGGATTCTTTAGGATGTCTTCTACTAACGGCCGGACTACGCCCTTGGCCAGTAGCTCCTGGATCTGCGGGCCCAGCTTTTCCAGAATCTTGGAGACTACTTCATCTACGTTTACGGGGGCGGGTGGAACTTGCGAGTAGCTCGCGGCGCGCTCTACGACGGCGGCGAGGGAGTCCGCGGATGGCTCCGCGACGACCTGCTGCGGTGCTTTCGGGTACTGCCGAAACAGGAGTTGCCGGCGCTTCCGTAGCCGGCGTCGCGACATGGAGATTGTCCGCTGCCGCAAACGCTGGACCCGGTGGCTCCGTTACGGATGCCCGATCGGCGTTCAACGCGGCTTCTACCAGCGGGGCTTCGGCGGCGAGCTGCGAAGCAATTTCGCTCCAATGCTGGCCGGACTCTTCGACGGCGCGCTCGACGTGCGCTTCCTGAGTCGAAGAGGGTTCCTCGGTAGCCGCCGATGCAGGTGCCGACTCCGCGACGGCTGGCGACGATTCCAATGACTCTGCAGCGGTGACGACCTCCGAAACTGCAACTTCGGGTGCGGGGGCCTCCAATGGCTTCTGAACCTCAGCAATTGGTACGTCCGCGACCACCGTTGCTTGCGAAGCTTCCGATGCGATGGGAGCGGGCGGCTCGACCGCGCTCGCTGGGGACTCGGCGGCCGGCTCGCTCGAGCGAGCAGCCCGGGAGGGCATCAGGAAATCGAGCCACTTTCGCGGCGATGTAACCGTTTCGACGACTGCGGCCAGGGTCGGCCCAGATTCCGTGGCCGGCGGTGGTTCCACTTGCGCCGCGGGTGGCACGACGTGTGCGACGGGCGTTTCAACTTGAGCTTCTACGACGGGCTCGACCGGAGGCGGCGCCTGCACGGGAGCCGCAGCGAGCGGCTCGGGAGGGGCAGTCTCAACGACCGGCGGATTCAGCGCAGTAACGTCCGCCACAGCGTGCGGCTCGACGGCAACCTGCACTTCAGTCTGAGCTATTTCAATCGCGGACTCTCGCGGGGCCTCAGTTACAGGCTCCACATTTATCGGCTCGACTGCGGGCGAAAGCGCAAAAGTCTGGGGCGCGTTTGCCTCCACAACGGCTTCCACTTTCGCTTCCGCCTCGGACAGAGTCGCGAAAGGATTTTCCACTACGGTGGATTCGGCGCGCGCTTCCACCAGTGGAGAGACTTCATGCGCGATGCTGGATTCGGCGCGCGCTTCGGTGGGCGCGTCAACCAGCTCCGCCGAGAAACTGGGAACCGCGGCGAAATCGACTTCCTTTTGGCGGCGCCAATCCGAACGCGTTCCGGCGAACGTGGCGTCTTCATCCGTATCGGAATCGACGGCCGTCTGAACGGCAGCCGGCGCACTGGCCGAGGCACTGACCGGGGCAGCGGCTTCGACTTTGTCGTCGTCATCGAGCGAGCGGCGGCCTGTGCCGAACATGTAGGCTTCTTCTTCCGGAGTCGGATCCGGAAAAGCCTGGGGCGGCGGTTGCGGCGGCGGCGCAACTTTCGGAATTTCGGCAACCGGCTTCAGGAGCAGCTTTGACTTCGGGCTTGGGCGCCTTTTCCAGCGCCGAAGTAACCATCGCGATCAGCGGGTCGGGAGGAACAAACGGCTTCTTAAGAACGCCATCAGCGCCGACTCGGCGGGCTTCCTGTTCATCCAAAGGATCGAATGCGCCTACGAGCAAAATGACGGGGATTTTCGAAAATCGTGGATCCTTCTTAACGAACTCGCAAACTTCGTACCCATTGCGGACGGGCATGAACACGTCAGCCAGCACCACATCCGGATTCAAATCGGGAATGCGCCGCACTGCGGCTTCGCCATTGCCGACGGCTACGACGTCAATCCCGTGTTCTTCGAACGCCAACGCAACCATCTTCTGGATATTGCTGTTGTCGTCGGCGACCAGAATCCTGGGCACCAGATTATCCCCTTTGGCGTGCCGCGATTTGACACACCCACTCGCGCGCTGAAACACCATTGGTAGCACTCCAATTCGCGCGAGTCAACGAGCTTAGAGGACAGGTTGACGCACCAATTAGCAGTACGAACTGCAGGCGCCTACCAGGGGATGATTTTCTTGAGGCCTTTTTTCTTCTTGCTGCTGGATTCAGCCTTGGGATCCGACTTATTAGGAGCGGCCGCGGTCTGCTCGTTGCTGGTGCCCTTTCCGTCGGCGGGGGCGGTCTGAGCCGCTGGAGCCGCGGAGGTGGAACTGGATTCAGTCGCCGCTGGTGTGCCGTTAGGAGACGCTGTACCGGAGGCCGCGGGCGCTGGCGCTGGGGGTGCGGGCGCCGTGGAGCCGGTCGAAGGAGACGGAGTGGCTTCCGGTTTCTCGCTGCCGGCGGGTTGTTCAGCAGGTGGCGCTGAGTTTTCCGGGGCTACCGGAACGGCTTCCACAGGCGCTGGGAGCGAACTAACGTCTGTCGAAGCGGGCGGCTCGCTGGAAGTGCCTGATGCCGCGGGAGTAGGAGTCACGGTCGAATCCCCGGAACCCGCCGGTACGATCTGAACCGCAGCCGTATTTCCGCTGCTACCGCCGCCTCCCGCTGAGAGGACTGCCGGGACGGCGCCGGGCTTCAGAACATCGGTAGCGGAATTCGCTTCCACCGGAGGCGTCAAAGTGGGCGCGCCGCTGCGAGCAGCGGCAGACACATCGGGATTCGACTTTATAATCCCCAAACCACGGCGAACCATGTTGGGCCGATCGATGGCGGCTTTCTTCTGATTCGCTGCGCGCGCCAGAGCTTCCTGGTCCGGCTGGGGAATCGGCACGCCTGCCGAGGTCAGCTTCTTCTTGGCGCTACCTACGAAACCCGAGGTGGGATATTCGCGCACGATGCGCGCGTAATATTGCTCCGCGATCTCGCGCTTTTCCCATTTGTCGTAAATGTTGCCGGCCATCCACAGGGCTTTGTCGCTCTGGCTATAGAGCGGGTAGCGTTCGATGATTTCATTCAGGCGCGCCGCAGAAGCACGATAGGAGCGCGGTCCTTTCAGATAGTAGAACTGCGCGACGCGATAATCGCCATCGGCGATGATCTCCTGCACTTCGCGCAAGTGTTGCTCGGCTTTGGGCACCAACGGGCTATTCGGATACTTCAACAGGAATGCCTGGAACTCATCCTCGGCAGATTCCGCGTCGGAATTATCACGGTCGGATTTTTCCATCATGCGGTAGTGCGACATTCCTACTTGCATCTGCGCGTACGCGGCCTCGTCGAGGAACGGGAAAAAAGTGATGAAGTCTTTATACTGGGCCACTGCCTGGGTGAGGTTTGAGGTGCCGCCTTCCTTGTAGAAGGAATCGGCCATAGACAACTTGGCCTTGGCGAGAAATTCGCTATCCGGGTAGGTGTTGATCAGCGTTTGCAGGTCGAGGCGCGCTTCGGTGTATTTGCCCTTCTTGTATTCGGTCATCGCGCGCTCGTACAAAACCTTGTCCGGCTCGGCCGAATTTTTAGTCGCATCGGCGGCCGACGGCTTTTCTTTCTTGACGTTCTTGGGCTTTTGGTTTTTGTCGCCCGCGGCGAATGCGGGGATGGCGAGAAGGGCAATCAGAATTGCGGATACGAAAACCGCTCGGGACTTCCTCACGTTTGGCTTCATCACACCTTCTGTGTCAGAGAGTCGAGGGCCAAGCTTCGCAACTGCCGCACCGCCGCGCTGGGATCGGGCGAGTGGTAAATCGAGGTCCCCGTCACCAAGGTTTCCGCGCCGGCTTGCACCAGTGCGGCGACGTTCTCCGTGCTGACGCCCCCATCCACCTCTATGCGGTAGTGGCCATTGTAGCGTGGACGCATCAGTTTTAATTCGCGAATTTTATTAAGCGCGCCGGGGATGAAGGATTGTCCCCCGAATCCGGGATTCACGGACATCACCAGAACCGTGTCCACCCGATCCAGCACTTCCACGAGCGTGGATACCGGTGTCGCAGGATTGATCACCACACCCGCTTCGGCCTTCAGATCGCGAATCTGTGCCAGGACGCGATCAAGATGCACCGTGGCCTCTTGATGCACAAGGATGCGATCGGCACCCGCATGCGCAAAGGCCTCGACGTACTCCCCCGGCCGCTCGATCATCAGATGCACATCCAGGGGTAAAGAGGTTGCCTTGCGCAGGGAGGCTAAAACGGGAACGCCCATCGTGATGTTGGGGACGAAATGGCCGTCCATGACGTCGAAGTGGATCACCGCAGCGCCGCCGGCTTCCACTTTGCGGACTTCCGAGGCCAGATTGGCCAAGTCGGCCGAGAGGATCGAGGGCGCGATTTCGATGGGGTGCTTGCGCATGCGAACCGCTACCGATTCTAGCACAGGGTTTGGGCGGCTATTCCGACACTTGCAGCTCGATGGGGGTTGCCGGGTCCACGCGGGCGCCCGGAACGGGGGTTTGAGCTGCGACCACGCCGTGGGTGGATTCGTCGCCGGTCGTGAACGTCAGCTTGCCGAGATGAAGGCCGGAAGATGAAAGCTTGGCTTCTGCGTCGCTGAGCGGGATGCCCTGCAAATCCGGCATGACGTAAAGGGCTGGCGGGGGGCCTTGTGACACCAGCAAGTCAACATGGGAGCTGGATGCGTCGGGAGCTCCGGAGGCGGGATACTGCAGCACTACCGTATCGGCGGGCTCGCCGGGAATCGGGGCGCTGGACACTTCACCTACTTGCAGACCGCTGCGCAGGAGTTGAATGCGGTCGGCACGCAGGCTTTTCTCTGTCAAATCCGGGATCTTTACTTGCTGCGGGCCCAGGCTGAGGGCCACGTGCACGTATTGGCCGACTTTGACACGCACGCCGGGAGGCGGGCTTTGGCGCACGACCGCGTCGGCTGGTTGGCCGCTATAGATACGATCCTCGACTTTCAAGCCGAGGCTGCGGCTGTGCAATGCCACTTGCGCATCGTTCAGGTTCTTGCCGGAGACGTCCGGTACGATTACTTCGCGTCCTTGAATGGCGATGCGGATTACCGTGATGGCGCTCAGGAATGCCGCGGACGCGAGAATAAAGATCATCAGCGCCAGGCGTGCTAGCCACTGTAATCGCTGTTGAAATTCCATCGCTGTCTATTTTGTCCGGCGGCGCGGCGTCGTGCAAGCGCGCGACGCGCAGATGCGCGCGGAGATTAACGGGGCGGGTTTCTCTCGATAGCAACCGCAAAGAATCCATCCGTGAAGTGAACCGCAGGGAATGTCCGAAACACTCCGTCCTGATCCAGGAATGAAGCCGATGGCGGCTCCATGGTTGGGGCCGGCTTTTGTTGCGCCGGTTTACCGCGTTCCTGTGCGACTGGCGCTGCGTCCCGAAAATGAGGTTCCAAAGCTGCAAGTAATTCCTCCCGCGTTACGCGCCGGAAAGTGCTGGAGTCGGCCAGCGCGGCTGCAATCACATCCTCATTCTCTTCCGCTTCAAGCGAACAAGTGGAATAAACCAGCCGCCCTCCGGGCTCCAGCTGTGCAAGCCCGGAGCGCAGCAAGGCAACTTGCCGCTCATGAAACTCCGACAAATCTTTCTGCTGAAGGGTCCAACGAATTTCCGGATTGCGGCCGAGAGTGCCCGTGCCGGAGCACGGCGCATCAACCAGAATTCGGGCAAAGCGTCGCTGGAAGGGAAGCGATTGAGTTCCGTCCAATTCCACGATAGCGACATCGCGGAGTCCAAGCCGGGCGCAATTGGCGCGGATCGCCGCGAGACGATGGGCGTGCCGGTCCGCGGCCACGACTGCGAGCGTGCGGACCTGCGGCTCGCACGAGAATCGCGGTCTTGCCGCCGGGCGCGGCGCAAAGATCCAGCACCGAATCGCCTGAGTGGACGCCGAGCAGCAACGGCACCATCTGCGACGCTTCATCTTGAATCGAAATGCGGCCCTCGCGATACGCGGCCGTGTGCGAAAGGCTGCCTCCGCTTGCGCGGAATGCATCTCGCAGCCAGCGGCCCGGCTCGATCCGCACGGCGTCGCGCTGGAGAGCTCGCACGACGTCTTCGCGCTCCGCCGGATTTTGGATTGCGCCGGTAACTTCGGGCGCGCGATTATTTGCCTCTAACAGCGCGACGGTTTTTGCTTCGCCAAATCGCGCCAACCAGCGCTCGATCAACCAGGTGGGGTGCGAGTGAAGTATTCCGAGGCGTTCAGCGAGCGCGGCGTTGGCTGGTAACAGCGCGGCAAGATCTGCGCGCGCGAGATCGCTGGCACCGCGCAGCATGGCATTTACGAAGGTAGCCGCGGATTTCTTGCGGCCGCGCTTGACGATCTCAACAGATTCGAAGATTGCTGCTCTGGCCGGAACGCGATCTAGAAACCTTAGTTGGTACAAGCCGAGCCGCAGCGCCAATACCACCTCGCGATCGAGCGAGGCGATGCGCTTGCGGCTTTGCCGCTCGATCAGAAAATCGAGCAGCCGCTGCTGCCGGAGTACTCCCAGCGATAATTGCGTCGCCAGCGCCGCATCCGCGCTGCTGATTTTTGGCGTCAGGCTGGTGTGCAGCAGGTCGCTCGCAAAGGCGCGCTGCGTTTCGACACGCGAAAGAACATCGTAGGCGATGCGGCGGGCAATGCTGATGGGCATGGTCGTGCTATCAGGTTAGCACTGGAGGCTGCGCGTCACGCGCCCAGCTTTTCGCTGGGCCCCAGTCGCGCGCCATTGGCAAAATCGCGCGCGCGGACGCGTTTGCGTCCCTCGAGCTGCACTTCTTCGAGCTGCAGCCACGTGCCGCTTCCGCAGGCTACGAAAATTCCATCGCGCGAGCTGCGCAGCGAACCGGGCTCGCCGGGTGCATCGCCGCTCTGCGATCGCCGGCCCCAGAATTGCATCGTTTGTCCTCGAAACGTGGTGTACGCGCCGGGCCAGGGCTCGAGCCCGCGTATGCGATTGTAGATTTGAGCCGCAGTGAGCGACCAATCCGTCGCGCCATCCTCCTTCTTCAGCGGCCGCGCTAGAGTGGCTTGAGAAGAATCCTGCGCCTCAGGGACAATTTCGCCGCGCTCGAGTTTCCCAAGCGTGCTGACGATCAGTGGCGCTCCTGCCTCCGCCAGCCGCCGCGAAAGCTCCGGCGCCGTTTCATCTGCGCCGATTTCGACCTCTGTTCTTTCCAGCATCGGCCCGGTGTCCAGGCCCGCGTCAATGCGCATCGTGGTCACGCCGGTGCGCGTCTCGCCGTTGATGATCGCCCATTGAATCGGCGCAGCGCCGCGATATTTGGGCAATCGCGATGCGTGTACGTTGATCCATCCCAGCCGCGGTATATCCAGCAGGCGCGCGGGAATGATCTGGCCGTAGGCGATAATCACGATCGCATCGGGCTTGATCTTGGCAATAAATTCCTGCGCCGATTCCGATTTAATTTTTTCCGGCTGAAACACATGCAGCCCGGCCGCCAGCGCCACATCCTTCACCGGCGGGCTGGCGGTTTCCTGCCCGCGCCCCGCGGCCGATCCGGTTGCGTGATCACCGCTTCGACGGAAATGTCAGGGGCAGCAAGAAGGGTGCGCAGTGACGGAACCGCGAATTCAGGCGTGCCGCAAAAAAGAATGCGCAACGCCACGAGGGATTACCACTCCCCGGCTTTTTTCAATTTGCGGATTTTGCGCTTGATGAGGTCGCGTTTCAGCATGCTGAGGTGCTGGATGAAGAGGACCCCGTTGAGATGGTCAATCTCATGGCAAAAGGCGCGCGCCAGCAATCCTTCGCCGCGCATTTCGAATTCTTTGCCCGAGGCATCCTGCGCGCGAACCGTGACGTACTGCGGCCGCATCACGTAGCCGCGAAATCCGGGAACCGAGAGGCAGCCTTCTTCCTCGCGCTGCTCGCCTTCCACGTGAATGATCTCCGGATTGGCGCAGACGATCTTGGCTTCGGTGTTTTTGCCTTGAGAAACGTCAATCACCGCCAGCCGCAGCCCAATTCCGATTTGCGGCGCGGCGAGACCCACGCCCGATGCGGCGTACATGGACTCGAACATGTCGACGACCAACTCCTCAAGCTTGGCGTCGAATTTCACTACCGGCTTGCTGGGCGTCTCCAGCACCGCGTTGCCGTATTTCACGATTGGATGAATCATCTAGCCATCACCATGATCTCGCAATTTTCAGTAGCACTGGCGCTGCTGCCTGTGCCGGCCTATCCCGGCGATTCGAAACCGTGTGCAATCAAAAATACGCACAGCCGAGAGTGCTGTGCTACGCAAGTCGCCGCAAATCAAAACTCATCCAGTTGTTGCTGATATCCCTGGTAATTTCGGCGCGTTTCGTCGAGCGAGTCGCCCCCGAATTTCTCCAGGAACGCTGCCGCAAGAATGAATGCGACCATTGCTTCCCCCGCGACGCCCGCCGCCGGCACCACGCAAACATCCGAGCGCTCATAAGCCGCCTTCACCGGTTCTTTTGTAACTAGATCGGCGCTAAGCAGCGGCCGGCGCAGCGTCGAAATCGGCTTCAGATATCCGCGCAGCACCACGTCTTCACCGTTAGTGATACCGCCTTCTAGCCCTCCCGCGCGATTGGCGCTGCGATGAAAGCGCTTTTTTTCGGTATCGTATCCGATTTCATCCTGCACTTCCGAGCCTTGGCTGGACGCCGCGGCGACGCCGTCGCCGATCTCCACGCCCTTGACCGCTTGAATGGACATTACCGCCTGCGCCAACCGCCCATCCAGCTTTTCATCCCACTGCCCGTGCGAACCTAGCCCCGGTGGCACTCCCCGCGCCACTACCTCAAAAACGCCGCCCACGGAATCGCCGGCCCGCAGCGCGTGGTCCACTTCCGCCTTCATCTTTGCTTCCGTTTCATCATCCACGCAGCGCAAAGGCGATTCGAGATTCTCGCACACGAGCTCAATGTCTTCCCAACTCGCCCGTCGCTCCAGCTTCGCGCGCCCAACGCCAATGGTATGGCTCAGCACGCGCACTCCAAATTCCCGCAACAGCAATTTCGCCAGCGCCCCAGCCGCCACGCGCGCCGCCGTTTCCCGCGCCGAGGCTCGCTCCAAAACATACCGAGCATCGTGAAAATTGAATTTCAGCGCCCCCGCAAGATCGGCATGCCCCGGCCGCGGTGAAGTCAGGGGCTTGCGCGAATCCTCCGCGCCTTCGACGTCCTCGATCGGCAGCGCCTTCTCCCAGTTCGGCCAATCGCGATTCTCGATGCGCATCGCGATCGGCGCGCCAATGGTCCGCCCGTGCCGCACTCCCGCCAGCACATCGGCCCGATCTTTCTCGATCCGTTGCCGCCCGCCGCGGCCAAATCCCAGTTGCCGCCGATGCAGCTCGCGATCCACAAACGCCAGGTCCACGGGCACGCCCGCCGGCAAGCCGGAAATCCAACTCACCAGCGCCTGCCCGTGCGACTCACCAGCCGTAAAAAATCGCAGCATCGTAGAAATGCGCCCCGCGCATCAACGCAAACGCGGTATCTTACCGGACGCCCCCGAAAGCGTAAAGCGAGACGCCCAGCCGGCGGGCTTTGCTTCCGTTCATGCGAAGTGATACCTTCGTCCACGAATCCTACTTCCACTTATTTCACACTAGGCAACAAAGAAGGAGAGCCCGCGGACATGCGGACCGTTAGCCAACGACTGATTACCGGGACGTCGATAATCTTGGGTTTAGGATTCGCACTTCTCGCCGCGCCGCCAGCAATTGCGCAAAGCCAATCCAATCCGCAATCCGACGAACAATTTACGAAACTGATCCGCTCCGTCGAAGGCCCCGATCTTTTCCGCGCCTACTGCGCCTCTTGCCACGGCAAGGATGCCAAAGGCCATGGTCCCGTCGCGGCATCGTTAAAAGCGACGGTCCCCGATCTCACCATCCTGGCGCAGAAAAATGGCGGCAGTTTCCCCACAGACCGCGTGCGGCGAATCATCACTGGCGACCACGTCATCTCCTCGCACGGTTCCCGCGAGATGCCCGTCTGGGGGCCCATCTTTCATCAAGTGGAAGAGGATGTTGACCGTGGCTACGTCAGAGTCGATAACCTGGTGAAGTACTTGCAATCGATCCAGGTGAAGCCTCAAAAATAAATTCGCAGTGCGCCCGCAGCGGCAATCGCCCCGCCGCAGCGATCAGCTTTCCAGCTTAAATCGCACCGAAGCCAGGGCATACAGGCGTCGCCACAGCAGTCGGTTGATGGTAACCACGATCGCCGCCATCACGATCGTGGCGCCCATCAACAGCCGGAAGTTTCCACTGTCGGTAGCCTGGCTGATTACGGCGCCCAGCCCCAGCGTCGAAAATGTCTGGCCGTGAAAGCGGAAATATTCCGCCACAATGCTGGCGTTCCACGCCCCGCCCGACGCGGTCACAAATCCCGTAATCAAGTACGGAAAAATTCCCGGCAGGAATAAAACGCGCCAGCGCTCCAGTTTCGAAAAATCGAAAACACTGCAGACCTCTTTCAGATCGGTGGGCAGCGCGATCGCTCCGGCGATGACGTTGAAAAGGATGTACCACTGCGTCCCCAGCAATAGCAGCACGATCGAGCCCACGCCGAGACCTCCGCCCAAACGAATCAGCACCAGCAGGATGATCGGAAACAACGCGGTTGCCGGCACGGACGCTGCAACCTGCGCGATCGGCTGCACGATCGAGGAAAGCTTCGGTCGCAGACCCACCGCGACGCCTACCGGGATGGTCCACAGTCCTGCGAGCACGAGAGTCAACTCCACGCGCAGAAACGTCGCGCCAGCGCCCGAAAAAATGCGGCGAACCTCGGCAGCATCAAGGCCTGCAACGAGCATGCTCATCCGCAGAGCGGCGTAAGCAATGCCTGCTACGGCCAGCGCTAGAATCGACCGCAGAACCCACCGGCGCGCCGTGTTCGGAGCGGCCCGTTCACTGCGTGCAGCCTCGCGCTTGGCGAAATGTAAATCCAGTGATTCTCGCCAAGGCCGGAACGACACTTGCGCGACAAGGGGCAAAATCCGCGAGCGCCTAAGCAAATCCAGCACGAACGAGCGCGGTTCCTCGGCACTCTCAACCTGCTCGAATTTAAATTTCTGCGCCCAGGCAATCACGGGCCGCCACACCGCTTGATCGATCAAGATGATCACGCCGATCATCACGCCCACGCCCCAGAGAATCGCGCGCGTATCCCCGGCATCAGCGGCAGTCTGCAGATACGACCCCAACCCCGGCAGCCGCAAATCGCGATTACCCAGAACAAACATTTCGCAGGCCATCAGAAAAAACCATCCGCCCGCCACCGACATCATCGAGTTCCAGACCAACCCGATCACCGCGTAAGGCAATTCAATCTGCCGGAACTTCTGCCACCAGCTCAGGCGATAAACTTGCGCCACCTCGTGCATCTCTTTGGGTATCGTCTTCAACGAAGAATAAAAACTGAAAGTCATATTCCAAACCTGCCCGGTAAAGATCAGCAGGATCGATCCGAGCTCCACGCCGAACTGCCGCGTGGGAAACAGCGCCACCATCGCCACCATCACTGGCGGCAGAAAGCTCAACACGGGAATGGACTGGCAAGTATCGAGCAGGGGAATCATGATGCGTTCGGCCTTGCGGTTATATGCGGCGACGTATCCATAGATCAGCGTAAACCCGAGGCTGAAGAGATACGCGATCGCGATGCGCAGCAAAGAAAACATCGCGTATTTCGGCAGAGCGCCCGGAGCGAGGCTGATGTGCTGCTGCGCGCTGGCCGGAACCATCCAGGAATGTGTCAACGCCAGCAGCGCGTACAGCAGTGCGAAGGCCGCGATGATGACCGGGACATCCTGCAGCAGCGACGACATCGACCCCGGCACTGCGTCCAGCGCGGGAAGCTTCACCGGCGTTTGCATTCGCGGCGGCATTAGTGCGACGCCTCCTCTTCGCGCGCCGCCCGAACAGCGCGATGCAATTTAATGGCGTCCTTTTCCGAATTGTAGGTGAAGAGCTCGGCGTAGCGCCCCCAGTTCAACGCCGTTTCGATTTGCCGCTGCACTTCCTCCTCGGATAGATGTTCGTCCAAAATGTCGCGGAAAAATTCCACCGGCATGGTGTAATCCGATTTTTTCTCCAGGCAGGAATTCATCTGCTGCAGCAACGGGACGCGATCCAGAAGAGCTCGCCGGAACAAAACTTTCCTTGTAGGGATGTTGGCATCGGCGAACGCTTTTCCCTGCGGCGTGATCTGAATATCGCCCTCATGCGATTCTGCGAAGCCGAGCAGCGTCGCCGCCTCAATGATCGGCAGCAGATCATCCAGTTCCAGCAGCAACTCCTCGGCCACGTGGTACATGTCCTCCTGGCCGCTGCGATCCAGCAGCAACTCCAGCAGCCCGGCCACGCTTCCTGGCCGCGCGTGAGGCAACATCAGATATCGCGGCTTCGCGCGGCCTTCCAGCGCCACGGGCAATTCAAACTCCAGGGAAGGCTGCGTCATTACTTTATAAATGTAGTCAACGTAGAGAAGGAACTCGGCCGATTTGCGTTCCCGCGGACGCGCCAGAGGCACGCGGAAATCCGCTCGAATTCTTCCCGGATTGCTGCCAAGGACCACGATCCGGTCAGCCAGCAGCACTGCCTCTTCAATGTTGTGCGTGACGATGAAGATGCTGCGCGTGGGAATCTTCTTTGCCAGCCACAATTCCATCAGCTCGCCGCGCAGGTTCTCCGCAGTCAGCACGTCGAGAGCCGAGAAGGGCTCGTCCATAAACAAAATTTCTGGTTCCACGGCCAGCGCCCGCGCGAAGCCGACGCGCTGCTTCATGCCTCCGGAAAGTTCCTTCGGGAACGCGCTCTCGAATCCCTTTAGGCCCACGGAATCCAGAGCCCGCAGCGCGCGTTGATGCCGTTCCAAGTGCTCTTTTCCGCGAGCCAAAAGCGGCGCCTCCACGTTGTCGAGCACGGTCAACCAGGGAAACAGCGCGAAGCTCTGAAACACGATGGCCACGTTCGGCTGGCAAGCGCCAATGGACCTGCCGTGCCACAACACCTCGCCTTTCGTAGGCGCGGCCAGCCCCGAAAGAATTCGCAGCAATGTGGACTTGCCCGATCCCGAAGGCCCCAGAACCGCCATCACCGTGTCCGCCTCGATGGACAAATCCATCGGCGCGATTACTTCGATCTGTCTTCCGTCCGGCTGCTGAAACGTCTTCTCGATACCCCGCGCTTCCACAATCGGCGCTGCCGCCGCAGGCACAGCCGCCGTGGGAGGCACTTCCAATTCAGCGACCCCGGTTTTTGCCGTCCCCCCGCTTTCGGCCCCGGCCGCCGACAATTCTTCGATTAACGACTGCCAGGTTTCTTCCGGGAGCTCGTCGAGGAATCCATCGCGTTCGTCGGGAGCCATCAAGTCGATGACCACCCGCATTTGCTTGTTGCTAAGGCTCTGCAGGAGCACGTAGGCGTGATAGTAGGGAAGGTAAGAGATGACTCGCGCCGCGAAATCCGGAGCCAGCGCGCGGAACAGAGATTGCTGGCCCTCGAACGGCAAACCAATCAGCACTCGCGCGGCGTCTCCAGGCGCCAGGCGTTGCAGCGTCTCGCTCGCCGCCGCGACTTGCCCCGCCGAGAGAAGCGTGCGGATTTTTTCGGTGGTCTTCGATTCCATGGGGACCACGAAGCCTACTATGTCTGAGCTGGCTTTTGTAGCGGACTTGATTTGCCACAGGTGCTTGGATCATGGAGGACGAAATGGCTGGTCAATTCTTCCACGGTAACTACCAACTCTTCCTCGCTGGCAGCTTGACGCCCTGCGCCGCCAACGATACGCTTCTCCCGCCCGGCACAACGCGTATCGTGACCATTCATGCTTGATGCGACCGAGAGCCCTGGCGTCACCAGCGTCCTGACCGATACGCTCAAGCGCCGCATTCTCGCGCTGCAAGATTACGTTTACCTGATTGTCGGTTCGATCGCCAACCTGTTCACTCCGCCGTGGTATTGGGCGGACACGCTCGCGCAGATGGACAATATCGGCGTGGGCTCGCTGCCGATTGTCATCACCACCGGCTTCTTTATCGGCGTAGTCCTCGTGCTACAAACCTCGGCGCAATTTCAACGCTTCGGGGAAACCGCGCTGACCGGCGATGCTGTTTCACTCGCGCTGGTCCGCGAGCTTGGGCCAACGATCACCGCGCTACTCGTCGCCGGCCGCAATGCCTCAGGAATCGCGTCGGAGCTCGGCTCCATGGTGGTAACCGAGCAAGTGGACGCCATGCGCGCGCTGGGCACCGATCCATCGCGCAAGTTGGTCACCCCGCGGGTAGTCGCGAGCCTGCTGATGTTGCCGCTGCTCACCGCCGTTTCCGATTTCGTCGGACTCACGGGCGGTTTCCTGGTGTCCTACTTTCAGTTGCGCTTGAGCCCCGCGGAATTCTGGCACCGCGCCATCAATGTCCTGGCCTTCGGCGATCTGATGCAAGGCATGATGAAGCCGCTGGTCTTCGGCCTCATTTTGGCCTCCATCGGCTGCTATTTCGGTTTGCGCGTTCGCGGCGGCACGCAGGGGGTCGGCCGCGCCACCACGACGGCCGTCGTGGTTGCCTCCGTCACCATCATCGTCGCGGATACGTTTCTGTCGCGAATCTTCCTGTTTCTCTACCAATGAAGCCACTCGCAGGCTTTCCTCCACATTTTCCGATTCGGACTTATAATCCCTCATGTGCGCCGACCCCGCTTCCGGTGCTCGCGCGGTAAACGATAGCCGGAGTCTGAATGGCTGAAACCTCGCCGGGCGAACCGCTCGTTGTCTTTGACCAAGTGCACCTCGGCTTCGAGGACAACGAGGTCCTTCGCGGTATCTCCTTCGAAATCGCCCCGCGCGAGACGAAAGTCCTCCTGGGCGAAAGCGGTTCCGGCAAAACTCTTATCCTGAAACTCGCCGCCGGCCTCCTGCGCCCAGATTCCGGACGCATCTGGGTGATGGGCCACGAACTCGGAGAAATGAGTGAAGCCGAGCTCCTCGATTTTCGCCGCCGTATCGGCTTCGTATTTCAGGAGGGCGCGCTTTTCGATTCGCTCAACGTGGACGACAATGTCGCCTTCCGCTTGCGCGAAGAGCACATCGCCGATGACGAAATCGAGCCGCGCGTCCGCGAAGCCCTGCGCTTCGTCGAAATGGAAGACGCCATAAACAAATTTCCGGCGGAGCTTTCAGGGGGCATGCGCCGCCGCGTTTCTATCGCCCGCGCCCTGGTGGATCGCCCGGCGATCGTCTTCTACGACTCGCCCACCGCGGGACTCGATCCGGTCACTTCGCAAACGATCATCACGCTGATCATGCGCTTGCGCGATACGCTGGGAGTCACCTCCGCCATGGCCACGCATCGCTTGCAGGACGCCTTCGGTCTCGCCAATTTTCGCTTCGATCCCGGCAGCAATCGCGTTGTGCATTTGCCACGCAATGGCGATCGTCCCGACATCGGCCCAACCAATGTCCTGGTTCTGCGCGACGGCAAAATCTACTATCAGGATGCGGCCGACAATCTGCTGATCTCCAAAGACAAATACTTGCGGCAATTCCTGGTCTCTGCGGAATGAAAAAACCATGAACGCGAGCAAGCCAATTTTCAGGAGGAAATGATGGCGCAACGAAAGCAACTGACCTGGACCGAGCTGCGCGTGGGCGTGTTCGTGCTGATCGGGCTATTCATCATGGGCCTGGCGATCTTTTACGTCACCGGCGGCGGCACGTTTTCGCCGAAGTATCGCCTCACCACCTATTTCCCCGAGGTCGAAAACCTGCAGACCGGCGCCGGCGTCAGCCTCAGCGGCGTGCCCATCGGCAACGTCGAGTCCATCTCGCTCAATAAGAATCCGCAGGATCGCACCCACAACATTGCCGTCACCATGCGCATTGACAAGCGCTATCAAGACAATATCCGCACCGATTCCACCGCGAGCCTCGTCACGCAAGGCCTTCTCGGCGATCGCTACGTCAGCATCACTCGCGGCATCAACGGCCCGCCGCTGCAAAATGGCTCGACCGTGCCCAGCCAGGAAGAAAAGGCCATTCAGCAAATCGTGGCGCGCGGCGTGGAGCTGGAAGAAAATCTGGGCACTCTGGCCAACGACGTCGGCGATATCATCGACGATGTCAAGAAAGGCCGCGGCACGCTCGGCAAATTGCTCACCGATCCCACGCTCTACAATCACCTGAACGACAGCGCCGCAAAGATTGACGCCATGGCCGCCGATTTGCGCGCGGGGCAGGGAAGTCTCGGCAAACTCATGACCTCCGACGAGCTCTATCAGAAAGCCAACTCCACCGTCGGCCACGTGGATGAGGTAATCACCGCCGTGAAAGATCAGCGCGGCTCCCTCGGCAAGCTCGTTTACGATCCCGCCGTGTACGACAGCGCCCACAAATTCCTCGACAACGGCAACTCCGTTCTCTCCGACGTGCGCGCCGGCAAAGGCTCGCTCGGCAAGCTGGCCACCGACGAAACGCTTTTCAATAATCTGCGCGATGCTTCCGCCAACGTTCGCGATGCCACCGCCAAGCTCAACTCCACGCAAGGCACCGCCGGCGAATTTTTCTCCGATCCGCAGCTCTATCAGAATCTCACCGGTGTGACCGGCGATATGCGCGGCCTGATCGCCGATTTCAGAAAGGACCCCAAGAAATTCCTGCACGTAAAGTTTTCGATTTTCTAGCGGAAACTCGATCCGCGGCAGACAACTGCTCTCGTTCCTGCTCATCGCCGGTAGCCCGATTCCTGCGCCGCGCGGAGTCCGGCGCCAGACCCGAATATTGGCGCCCGGGCTCGGCGCTTAGTAAACTTCTTTCGATTTCGCCGCATCTGTGGAGAATACTTCCGGGCCTAAGGTGTGTTCCGGCCGTTACTGGGGGAGAAGAGTGCAATTGATCACACGAAATTTCGGTCTTAACGCGCGTGCGCGGATGTATCTGCTGGTAGCTGCCGTATCCGCCGCGTCGCTCGCGCTTCTTCTCCACGCGCCAAAGCGCCAGTCCAAGCCGGCTCCGGTGACGAATCCTCGCACCGCCGCCGTGGTCGCGAAGGCCGCGCCACCCGCATCAAAATTAGCCATCGCCTCAGCCTATGGAAATCTTCCCCTGCGCTTCGAAGCCAATCGCGGCCAAGCCGATCCGCGCGTCCGCTTCCTCGCCCGCGGCGCCGATTCCGAGCTGTTCCTGGCCGGCAGCGAAGCTGTTCTAGTTCTCCGCGTCCCGGACGAGGCCAAGCAAGAACAGTCCGCGGCCGATAACCAAGCACCCGTAGGGCCCGGTCTTCAGCCGGGCCTCTTCGGGCAAGGCCGCGCAAAGAGCGACGCCGTAACCGTGCAACCCGTCTCGTTAACATCGTGTCTCGCCGCGAGGCAAGCAAGCCATGAATTGACGCCCTGCCCGGCCCGGCTGAAGACCGGGCCCTACGGGGAATCAAGCCGTGAACGCACCGCTCTGCGCTTCTCTCTCGAAGGCGCAGATCCCAGAGCGCAAATTTCCGGCCGGGAGCCCCTGCCGGGAACATCGAGCTACTTCATCGGCAACGATTCCTCGCGCTGGGTCACCGGCGTCCCCAATTTCGCCCGCGTCGCGTATCACCAAATCTATCCCGGCGTGGATCTGGTGTACTACGGCTCCGGCCGCAACCTCGAATTCGATTTTGAAATCGCCCCGCACGCCGACCCGTCGCAAATCCGCCTCAAAGTAGCCGGCGCCAACTCGCTTCAAAAGTCAGCCGCAGGTGAAGTGCTCATCGCCACTCCCGCCGGCGAAGTTCGCCTCAATCGTCCCGAAATTTATCAACGCGCCGGAAATCGCCGCAAAAAAATCGCCGGCGCCTACGCGCTAGCGGGAAACAACGAGATCACCCTGCAACTCGGCCCCTACGACAAAAACCGCGCCCTGATTTTCGATCCGGTGATTCAGTATTCGACATTCCTCGGCGGCACGACCTCCGACGTTGCCGAATCCATCTTCGTGGACTCCAGCGGCAACGCCTACATCACCGGCGAAACCATGTCCACGGATTTCCCCACCACTTCCGGCGTGCTGCAAAACTCCCTCCACGGCACACACAACAACGTTTTTATTTCCAAGCTTAATAACACCGGCGCGGTCCTTCTCTATTCCACCTACTTGGGCGGTACCGGCCCCACCGGCGACTTCGGAAGCGGCATTGCTGTCGATTCGCAAGGCGACGCCTTCGTGGCTGGCACGACTTCATCTCCCGATTTTCCCTCCGTGAATCCATTCCAGGCGACATTGAAGAACGCCACGGGCAGTGCCTTCGTCGCCGAACTCAATCCCTCGGCTACGGCGCTTCTGTATTCCACATTCCTAGGCGGCAGCGGCGCGCAAGGCGATTTCGCCAATGCCCTGGCCCTGGATTCTTCGGGCTCCGCGTACGTCACCGGCGTAACATCCTCGAAAGATTTTCCGCTGCAAGGTCCGATTGAAGGCACGTTCAAGAGTTCTGGCGTCACGGCCTTCGTCAGCAAATTCAGTCCGGCAGGTTCTTCGCTGGTCTATTCCACGTATCTGGGCGGTTCTGGATTGAGCGACGCGGCCTTTGGGATCGCCCTCGATACTTCGAACGACGCCTTCGTAACTGGCGGCACGGATTCGGGCGATTTTCCGACCACCACCGGCGCATTTCAAACGGCGCTGAACGGCTCGGGCGTGAATGCTTTCCTGACCGAAGTAAATTCGGGCGGCTCGGCCTTCAGCTATTCCACGTATCTAGGCGGGTCGAGCACAAACGGAGGCAACGGATCGGCTGTGGCGCTGGATTCCATGGGCGCAGTTTATCTCACCGGTTCGACCACCGCGTCCGACTTCCCAGTTACCGGCGGCGCTGCGCAATCTTCTGTCTCCGGCTCGAATTTTCACGCATTCGTGTCCAAGATTGATCCCGCCGGTAAAGGCAAGAGCGATCTGATTTACTCGACCTATCTCAGCGGCAGCAACGGAAACGACCAGGGCTCCGGCATTGCCGTTGATTCCATCGGCAGCGCCAATGTCACGGGCATCGCAGCCTCAACCGATTTTCCGGCGACCCCTGGCGCCATGCAGGCCGCGCCAAAAAGCGCGGGTGGCAATGCCTTCATCACGCGATTGAATCCGGCGGGCAGCGTGTTCTTGTACTCCTCGACGTTCGGAGGTAGCAGCCCACAAGGCGACGCCGGAAAGGCCATCGCTCTCGATTCCTCGGGCGCAGCCTACGTGGTCGGCGCGGCGTCATCTTCGGATTTCCCGACCACCCAGGGATCTCTACTCCCCAATTTCCGCGCCTCGAGCGGCAATTCCAACGGATTCGTCACCAAGCTTGCGGCCAACGCAGTTATCGGCATCGTTCCCAGCTCACTCGATTTCGGGCGCGTGCTGCTGAAGATTCCCAGCAATCCGCAGTTGGTCACCTTCACCAACAATTCCACCGCGACGCTTAATTTTTCTTCGGCACCGACGCTCTCGGGAGCGCAAGTCGCCGAGTACTCTTCGGCCACCAATTGCGGCGCTTCTCTCGCCCCAAACGCCGCTTGCACGGTGACCGTAAGCTTTCTTCCGACGGTGGAAGGAACTGCCACGGCGAGCCTCACCTTTACCGATGACGATCCCAGCAGCCCGCAAGTCGTGCCCATCACCGGTTTGGGCGCTCTCGACTTCACACTCACCGGCCCCGGCTCGGAATCGGTAGCGAAGGGCCAATCGATAACCTTCTCGGTGACGGTGACCCCGGTCGATATGTCCACGCAAACGGTGAATCTCACCTGCACCGGAGCGCCCATGGACGCCACCTGCACGCTCTCGCCCACGAGTATCACGCTCGATGGCGTGGATGCCGTCACCTCGACCGTCACAGTGACCGCCTCCTCGCAGCTTCCGCCGCTCGCGCGCCGCTGGCGAACTCCTGGCCTCCCCGGCATGATTCCGCTCGCCGTTCTGACGCTGGCCATCGTCGTGGTGTTCGCGTTCCGGCGCCGCCGCGCCATCCGCCTCGGCTTTGCGGCCGCCACGCTCGCCTGCGTGCTGTTCGCGGGATGCGGCAGCAGCGGAGGCGCGCCGACCGGCATGTTCACCCTGGTAATCACCGGCACGCCCACCGACGGCGGCATGGTTCACACTGCGAACGTCACGCTAACGATCACGCATTAGCGGGTAGGCTCGCAACGCCGCGGCCTTAAGCGGTGAGCCGATTCTTGCCGTTGGTTTACGCCGTTGACCTCAAGCTCACAGTGAACCAATAGCCGCGCGTGCAATTCTGCATCGCGAGACGCCCTAGTTCGGCAGTGGCGGGCCTTAGCCGGCTCAGGTTTTTCCAGCGGAAAGACGAACGGAAAGAGTGGCCCTGAAGCGAAGCGTTGGGTGCCCCATGCGCCGTCGTTGCGCGTGGGGCTGTTGAACGAGCATTTTCCGGCGCTTTGTCAGGGCTCGGGTTCAACCGTGCTGGCAGGCGGCGCGAGAATAACGGCTTTAGCCGCTGAGGTTAGTTTTTAGGGGTGGGAGTGTTTCCAAGTGGGAGCCCCCGCATTCATGCCGGGGAAGGAGCGCTTTAGCGTTCCGGAAAATATCTGCCCACGAACGACGCGCTGTAGCGCCGGGGACTTAGCAAACTTCATTCGTCCGGCTTCGAATTGCGAGTGATTCTTCCGCAGCCTGCTCGCGAAGCGGCCGCGCTACGGATGCCACGGCAGCAGGAACTTCAAGTAGCCCTCGTACATATCGGAAATAGCGTGCGCCATCATGCTCGACCGCAAATTCTTACGCCACACCACCAACAACCCGTACAACACTCCGAGCACAGTGATGGTCAGCACCTGCCTCCAGCCCTTATAGCTATGCGCAAATCCGAAAACGATCGCTTGCAGCGCCACAGCCGCGGCCACGCTCCCGGTCATAGCCTGAAACTGCAGCAAAAGATATCCGCGAAACACAATTTCCTCGCAAATTCCGGCAGCGATGCACACCACAAACCAGGAAATAATCTCCGCCGCATGCGAGGGCACATGGTAGGGAACTCCCGAATCGGCCGCCGACGCGCTATAAAGCAAACGAACGCACAACAGCGCCGTCGCCTCCCAGATCACCCAGAACGGCAGCGCAATCGCGAAATCCCTCGCTGCATCGCGCCAACTCGCCCACCGCCCGCGAACCAGATCCTGCAACGTATGGTTGCGCCAGTGCACCCCAGCCCAAATCCAAACCACCATCCCAATTTCTTCGCCGAGGATGATCAGGTTCTGGAGAAGGTAGTCATTCGTAGATGGTTCAGCCGAGCCTCCCGCCGCCGGAGCCTGCGCCGCATTCATCGCCCCCCGCCAAGCAAAATACGCAAAGATGCCTAGCACCGAAGCCGTATGCCACCACGGCGCAATCAACTTCCGCCCCGCGTCATTCGCCCCAGCCGAAATTTCCGCACTCAAGATTCAAACTCCTCGTGGCCAATGTAGATTTGCGGCCGTCGGGGAGGCGCTTGCTCCGCCCGGCAGCGTAACCCTCGCCGCGGCGAACACAACGTGCTAGTCGTGGTTCGTTGGACTTTTGTTCGGCTACAAGGCTCAAAATATCTCTCGAACTGCTGGAGTAGTCCACACAAATGAAGATCAAATATTTTGCGTCCCGAGTAGCAATCGGCATTCATTCCTGCTTCGATAGCGCGGTGGCTTCATCTCGCAGTTTGCGCAGATCGAGTTTTCCTGTGCCGAGGTGCGGAAATTCCTCGACGTGGAAGAATTGATTGGCGCGAGGGATCCAGAGGTTCGGCAGGCCGGATTGCGGGAGCACTTCCAGAACTTTCTTCAGCTCCTCGTCGGTCAGCGAGTGCAGCACCACCAGCCGTTCTCCTTTCTTCCCATCGGGCACGCCGGTGACGACGAAACTCATCTCGGTCGCGCCGGCAAGTTCGTGCAGCTTCTCTTCGACTTTGATGTGCGGCACCATTTCGCCGCCGATTTTGCTGAACCGGCTAAGGCGGTCGGTGATGCGCAGGAAGCCGTCTTCATCGAGCGCGGCGATGTCGCCGGTGGAGTACCAGCCGTCTTGCAGCACTTCGCTGGTGATTTTTTCTTTCCCGAGATAGCCCTGCATCACATTCGGCCCGCGAACGAGCAGTAATCCCGGCTGACCGAGCGGCACGGGCTCGCGCGTTTCCGGATCGACGATGCGCACGGTCACGCCGGGCAGCGGGTGGCCGATCGAACCGCGTTTTGCGCCCACCTGCCGGAACCCCGGCGCGCGGTAGTCGCTGGTATTCACCGCCACGACGGGCGAGCATTCCGTGCAGCCGTATCCTTCCATCGGGCGGATGCCAAAGCGGTCTTCGAAAGCCGCGGCCACGCGCTCCGGCAATTTCTCCGCTCCCACGATTACTATCCGCAAGCTGCCGAAATCCTCCGGCTGGCACTTGCGCAAGTATCCCTGCAGGAAAGTCGGCGTAGAAATCAGGAAGGTGACTTTGTATTCGCGAATCAGCGCCCCGATTGCCCCGAAATCGAGCGGGCTGGGGTGATACGCGACGCCGATGCCGATCACCGCCGGGAGCCACAGCGTCACCGAAAAACCAAAAGAGTGGAAGAAGGGCAGCACGCCGAGCAGCGTGTCGTGCCGGTCGAGCTTCACCGCCTGCGCCATCTGCTCCACGTTCGAGACGATATTGAAGTGCGACAACATCACGCCCTTTGGCTCGCCTGTGCTGCCGCTTGAAAACACGATCGTCGCCAGGTCATCCAATTTGGCTTCTCGTTTGCCGCTCAAAACACGCTCAAGCAATCCCCCCGGCAGCGGCCAGAGCAGCGCCGCGATCATTTTTTCGCTGAAGCTCGGTTTCGCGGCGGCCTCTTCGAGAAGGATCACGCGTCCCGGCGGTTTGATGGGCAGGCGATCGAGAAGCAGCTTGGTGGTGACCGTCGTCTCCAGATCGCACTGCTCCGCGCACGACGCCAGCGTTTCGTTCGACGATGTGTAATTGAGATTCACGGGAATCTTCCCGGCCAGCATCGCCGCGAAATTCAGCATCGCGCCGGGAACCGACGGTGGCAGCAGCACGCCGACCATGTGCTGTCCGGCCCAGGTCTCTTTCATTCGCCGCGCCAGAAAAATCGAGCTGAGCAGCACCTCGCCCCACTTCACGCGCGGCCTTCGCGCATCGCCCATCGCAAAGCGGAAGGGATGCCGATGGGCCGTGTGAATCAGCGAGGCAGGAAGCGTGCGCAGCCGCGGACGCCGGTGGTCGAACGCCCGGCTCTGCATGTCCTGCACCGATTGGCGCACCTGGAACGGTGAGGCATCGTGCGGCAGCGCCGCTCCGAAGCCGACGAAAACTGAGTAGGGAATCTGCCGCGGGAATTTCCAGAAGAAGCGCCCGCCCTCATAGCTGAAAATGCTGCCCCACACGCCGTCGAGGCAGACCGGGACGATCGGTGCGTCCAGGTCCTGCATGATGCGCTCAAAGCCGCGGCGGAAGGGCAGCAGCCGCCCGAGCCGTGTAATTTCGCCCTCGGCGAAGATGCAGACGATTTCGCCGTTGCGAATCGCGTCGCTGGCCGTGCGCAGCGCGCGAATCAATTCCCGCGGCCTCTGCGTGGAAGAAATCGGAATGGCGTGCAGGATCGCCGCGAACGGCTTGACCACGGGCAGATTGTAGATGTCCTCGAAAATCAGGAAGCGAATCGGCCGGTCGCAAGCGGCAATCAAGAGCAACGCGTCCACCAGCGAGAGGTGATTCGCGACAAAGAGCGCCCCGCCGCGTTCGGGAACATTTTCGCGCCCCTCCACGCGAATTCGGTAAACCGTATGCGTGGCCATCCACAGCAGCAGCCGCAGCAAGGCATCCGGCAGCATCCAGCAGACGTAGATCGTGGCCAGCAGCGTCATCCCGGAGCAGATCAGAAAAACGGTGGCGGGATTGGGATGGCCCACGAAGATCATGGCGTATTGGGCGATCGGCTGGGCAGCTATTCCCACGAACGACAGCAGATTCGCGGCGGCAAGGATTCCGCCTTTTTGGGATGGGTCGGGCCGGTGCTGAATCAGCGCGTTGATGGGCACGGCGAAGAATCCGGCGAAGAAGCCGAGAATGCCGAGCAGGACGCCGACTCCGGTGTAGGAAAGCCCGTGGCGGAAGAGCAGCGCGGAATCGATCGTCATGCCGATCATTCCGAGAGGAATCAGGCCGTACTCGATTTTATTTCCCGAAAGATAGCCCGCGGCGAAGCTGCCAATTCCGATGCCGATGGAAAGAATGCCGAGAAGCAGGCTGGTGTGCGCGTCGCTGGCGTGCAGTACATCTTTCGCGTAGAGAACAACGTTGAGGAGAAGCAAGGAGCCGAGGAACCAGAAATAAACGTTGCCGATGACCGCCAGCGAGAGCACCCGGTCTTTGCGGATCAATCGGATCTGGTCGAGCAAGTCGCCGGCAGGATTCCAGCGGAAGCGGCTGGTCGGCCGCGCGGCGGGCACGCGGGAGATTCCCAAGCTGGTCAAAAGCCCGACGCAGGCGAGGCCGACAAGAATCACGCCGGACCAATATTCGCGGCCGTGAAAGACGGCCGAAAACTCACCCGCGACGAGTGTGCCGATCAGAATCGCCAGAAATGTTCCCAGTTCCAGGATTCCATTGCCCCAGGAGAGCTTCGGCTCGGGCAGCAGCTCGGGGAGCAGGCCATATTTGGTCGGGCCGAAGAGAGCGCCTTGCGTGCTGATCAGAAAAACCGCGGCACATTCGACGGGAAGGCTGCGCATCGCCAAGCCCGCGACGGCCAGGGTCGCCACCGCGATTTCGAAAAACTTTGTGCCGATGGCGACGGAGCGTTTGCTGTAGTGGTCGGCGAAGTACCCGCCGGTCATGGAGAAGAGGAGGAAGGGAATCGAAAAGAGCAACGGGATGATGAGCACGAAGAGGCGGTCGCGCTGGTCTTGCGGGATGGCCATGTCGAGAACAATGAAGCTGACGACCCACTTGAGGATGTTGTCGCTGAAGGCGGCTTGGAATTGCGTGGCGATCAGGGCCCAGAAGCCGCGTTGCCAGTTTGGCGGCAGCGGGTGGGATTGTGAGCTGGGTTGCGGTGCGGTTTCTTGCGGCGCGGGGTTAGGCGATGACTCGGAGGTTCGAGGCGGCATGAGAGGTCCTCGATTCGGCGTGTGGGGTGGCGGGATCGCGCTTCGGGTACTTGGTGGTGACGTAGTCGTCGATCAGCTTGCGGAAGGCTTCGTCTAGTTCGTTGTAGTTGCCTTTCAGGGTGATGAATTTTTGGCCGTCGATGTACACCGGGCAGCTGGGGGCTTCGCCGGTGCCGGGGAGGCTGATGCCGATGTTGGCGGCTTTGGATTCGCCGGGGCCGTTGACGATGCAGCCCATCACGGCCAGCTTCATTTCCTCGACGCCATCGAATTGCAGTTTCCACTGCGGCATTTTTTCGCGGACGTAGCCTTGGATACGCTCGGCCAATTCCTGGAACGTGGTGCTGGTGGTGCGGCCGCAGCCGGGGCAGGCGGTCACGCTGGGCGCGAAGGAGCGCAGGCCTAGCGATTGCAGGAGCTCGCAGGCGGCATAAACTTCGTCGCGGCGATCGCCGTTGGGCCGTGGGGTTAGCGAGATGCGGATGGTGTCGCCGATGCCTTCGCTGAGCAGGATGCCCATCGCTGCCGACGACCAGACCAGGCCTTTGGCGCCCATGCCCGCTTCGGTCAGGCCGAGGTGCAGAGGCTGATCGGTTTTGGAGGCGAGATCGCGGTAGATGGCGATGAGATCGTTGGGGCGCGAGACTTTGCAAGAAATGATGATTTGATCTTTGCGCAGGCCGGTTTCGATCGCCAGCTCTGTGGATTGCAGGGCGGAGAGGACCATGCAGTCGTTGATGATTTCTTCGGAAGTGCGGCCGAGATCCCGGTCAGTGTTCTCCTGCATTTTCTGCATTACCAGCTCTTGATTGAGCGAGCCGCCGTTGACGCCGATGCGGACGGGTTTGGCGTGATCGCGGGCGACTTTGCATATGGTGGCGAATTGCTCGTCGCGGCGTTCGCCGTGTCCGACGTTGCCGGGATTGATGCGGTATTTGTCGAGCGACTCGGCGCATTTCGGATATTTGGTGAGCAGCACGTGGCCGTTGTAGTGGAAGTCGCCGATGAGCGGGGCTTCGCAGCCGGCGTCGAGCATGCGCTGCTTGATTTCGGGGACGGCCGCGGCGGCTTCGGGAATATTCACGGTGATGCGCACGAGTTCGGAGCCGGCTTCGGCGAGCTCGATGCACTGGCGCGCGGTGGAGGCGATGTCCACCGTGTCGGTGTTGGTCATGGACTGGACGACGACGGGAGCGCCGCCGCCGACCTGGACTTTGCCGACTTTCACGCCGACCGTTTTGTGGCGCTGCTGGTTCAATTTGGGATTCCTTGCCTCATTTTCAATTTTTTTTGTAGCGGTCGGGGATTCCGCGCCGCGGCGAATTCCGCGTTTTCGAGTCTAATCGCTACGAATTCACACCTCGTTTTTGTGGCGATTAGAAATGGCTCCTGTTCTTTGTTTTCATAGAGTTACGGGCGTTTCTAATCGCTTTTGTGTGGCGATTAGGATCCTCTTTTCCCCTTTTTTCGCCTTCGTAACTCGTCATCCTAACTCCTTGACTACCACTCCCATTATACATCTCATGTTAAGTTTCGAGGCTTGCGATGGGAAAAAGGAGAGTGGTGTCAGTTTCCGATTGCGCGACTTACCGGGCATGTGGAATTACTTCCGAATTGCCCGTCACCAGCCAACTTAAGTCATACCACGCGAGTTTTCCACAGGCCGACTTACCGAGCCTCAATGCTACGGACTTTCATTTGTGCTAGATTTCTCGCCATCCACCGACGGAGCTCCGACCCTTGGGCGACGCGAAGACAACAATCCCCAAGTTCATATCCTCAAAAATCTGAAACTGCCCAAAAGAGGACACCATAACCCAATTCAACGCTACACAGCGAGGCAGCGAGCCGGCTCAGGAAAGGCAGCCATGAAACCCTGGAAAGCAATTTCACTGATTCTGTTTGCGCTTGCGGTTGCAGCCGCAGTTTACGGGCTGATTCTCGTGCGACGAGGCTTCAGCGCACTTGCGACACCATCAGCGATTGAGGAGTTCGCGGCCACAACGGCACGCAAATTGGCCGTGCCATCCTCGTATCGCCAACTTCGCAATCCCATCGTGCCTTCAACGGAGAACATTCGGGGAGGCATGGAGCATTTCTCCTATCATTGCTCCGAGTGCCATGCGAATGACGGAGGGGGCCAGACGGTATTCGGCAAGGGCCTCTATCCGAAACCGCCCGACTTGCGCGCAGCCGGGACGCAGAACAAGAGCGATGGCGAGCTCTACTACACAATTGAAAATGGAGTTCGTTTGAGCGGCATGCCAGCCTTCCACGGAACGCACACCGTGCCGCAAACCTGGCGCCTGGTTTTGTTCATCCGGCACTTGCCTCAGATCACGCCCGAGGAACTCAATGAAATGAAGGGGTGGGACCCGAAGAATGAGGCGGATCCAGCGCATTTCTGAAGGGCTGATACTCGAAAGGAGCACCCGATGAAAAACCAGACGGCAGATCGCGCGGTTGCTGTCTCAAGGCGAGCTCGATGAGCCTGGCAGCCGCGTTCATGCCGACTTATTTTGTTCGGCTTGGTATTTGGTTTTCTGGTATTGGCTCACGGCCAACTCCTCTTTCAGTCACCGTTCTTGCTTGTTGTCTGGCTGGCGATGCTTGATGGGATTGTTGTGCTCTGCAAGGTCTATTTCTTCAGTGCGCCTCTCATAGGTATGAGTATTTCTTTGGCGTGCTGTGTTGCCGGCATTGCGCTATCGCGGGCCTTTATACTGCGCTCCTGACGTAAACGGTACTGGGACGAACTTTTCCGATGACGCAACTAATCGGGTACGATCACACCAGTTTGGACCGTGCAACTGGGACTATTTCTTGGCTGCGTTCGCTGCCATTCGAGCGCGGAACTGTTTTTCCTTCTGAATTTCTTCGTCGTTGAAAGCAGATGCGAAGTCTTCGGGCTCGAAGACCTGGCGGATCTCTATGTCGGTCTCGCCTTCGTTGGGGCAGCGCTTGACCCACTGGATGGCCTCTTCGAGAGACTTGACCTGCCAGAACCAGAAGCTGGCGATGAGTTCCTTGCTTTCGGCGAAGGGGCCGTCGGTGACGATGCAGTTCTTGCCGGAGAAGTGGACGCGGGCGCCTTTGGAGGAGGGGTGAAGACCGTCGTAGCCTATCAAGACTCCGGCTTCCAAGAGCTCGTCGTTGAATTTGTTCAAGTCGGCCAAGAGCTGGGGATCGGGGGGTGCGCCTTGGTTTTCAGTGTCTTCCGTGACTTTGACGATGACCATGAATCGCATTTTGTTTGTCCTTTCGGGTTGAGTTGGGCTGACGCTCAAGTTCAGAGCTTAATTGTTGCTCTACCCATAAGTCGAACGAGAAGGTGCAGAATCGACACGGAGAACCGAGAAAATTCTCGGTAGCTCCTGGTAAACGCACTTACCGGAAACAAGGGTACTAGCCGCCACATGTCCGATTACCCGACTATACGTCCAAGCGGAATTTGTGGAGGAAGTGCAAATGAGCTGCATAAGCGCCGCGAGGCTCTCACGTTGGGCTACAGCGTGTCATAAGTACGCCGATTGTATGGTTTTAGCTCCGTCCGACGACCAAAGGCACAACCAGCCGGAGATCATTTACGCACGTTGATGGGCAGCGTCTCTTGTGATAAATGGACAATGCGTGGAGGACTCAGGCGGGTGGTGCAAATCCGCTGGCCGGGCACACCTTCGTCCTGCTGAACCAGAGCTATGAAGCCGTTTTGGCGAGTGCGGGTATTCAGGCGCCGCCGGGAGTGTCCCCGGTCAAGGGATACCTCGCAGCTTGCGCGAACAAACAACCTGCTTGCCAGCAAGGAATCGCCGCCACGAATTCGTCAACCGTTTCCGGCGGGAAGGCAGATGCAAGCGGCAAAGCGCAACTTCCAGGCGTGCCTCCGGGCACTTACTATTTTTTCTGCCTTGGCGCCTACAACAACCAAATGTTCAAGTGGGACTTTCAAATCCAATTGAAGCCGGGTGCCAATTCTGTAACTCTCGACCAACACAACGCTGCAGCGGTAAATTAAACAAAAACACTATTCTGCCAACAGTCATCCAGAAACTCATAATTCCGGCGGATCAATACCGCCCTAAGCCATTGTAAATGACAGGGTTTGAGTTTGGACCTTCGGTTGCAAGAGCAAGCTAAGCGTAGAGGCTTGAGCAATCGCGGACACAGCGTCGGTGGGAAGGAAACGAAAAGGAGCATGATGCGATTTGCAAAGATCGAAAAGATTGCAGCCAGAGCTGCGGCGGGGGCGCTTGCGCTCGTTGGCTTGCTGAACATGAGTGCGAGCACGCGGGCACAGGAGGCAGAGAGGCCTTATCCGAAGATGCTGCCGCTTGCGCAGTATCTAATGGACCGGGATGCGGCAATCGCGCTGGCGCGAAGCGCCGCGCCGGAGGGCATTTCAAAGGATGCGTCGGTTTTGGTGCTGACGCCCAAAGGCTGGGAAACAGCGGTCACAGGGACGAACGGTTTTGTATGCATGGCGGGGCCGGCATGGACGGCCAGCATCGACTTTTACGACATCTGGAATCCGAAGATGAGGGGGGCGATTTGCCTGAATCCAGCGGCTGTGCGGTCGATCCTGCCGATATATCAGAAGATGACGGAAATGACGCTGGCTGGAGTCGTTTCTGTAAAAGAGCGTATCGCGGGCATTCAAGAAGCGTACGCGAAGAAAGAGATTCCGCCGGCGGAGCCGGGGGCAATGAGCTATATGATGTCCAAGGATGCGTACCTTACGCATTTGGGGCAAACACACAATTTGTGCCACGTGATGTTTTTCCTGCCGATCAAAGCTGGTGAATTGGGCGAAGATGATCCGAACGCGCCCCTTGGTTCCACGTCTATGTGGTTTCCGGACCCTGACAAACCGGATAGTCCACTGAACAAAGAGCTGCCGCCGCTGCGGACTGTGCCGGTTGAGGTGCCGTATTGGTCCGACGGGACTCTTGCGTTCCACTAAATAAAGCCGTATGGCACCAGCGATAATCCCAGGAACGACCTCAGTTCCTGGTAAACGCTAATCGGAAACTCGGTCTCGACGTCCGGTAACCCGACTTACCAGGACTTGGAGTTCGAGGGAACATACACGCCTCTTCTCGCGTATCTCAGCCAGCGGGGAGCAAACATGAGCAACCTCTGGCAGGATCTGCGCTACGGCCTCAGGCTACTGCGCCTCAACCGCGGCGTCACGGCTATTGTGGTGCTTTCCCTGGCGCTGGGCACCGGCGCAAACACCGCGATCTTCCAATTGATCGATTCGCTTTGCCTGCGAACGCTGCCGGTGGCGCACGCCGAGCAACTCGCCAACGTGCGCATCCTGGACCGCTCCTGGAGTTCCGGCCGCGTCCATGGCCGCTACGCCGATATCACCAACGCACAATGGGAGCAGATCCGCGATCACCAGCAAGTTTTTTCCAGGATGTTTGCATGGGCGGCGGGCGAAGGAGAGTTCAACCTGGCCCGCGGTGGCGAAGCACGCTACGCCAAGGGCATCTGGGTCAGCGGCGATTTTTTCAAGACGCTGGAAGTCCCCGCGTTCCGCGGCCGCACCCTGACCGCAGACGATGACCGCCGCGGCTGCGGCTCCCCGCCGGCCGTAATCAGCTACGCCTTTTGGCAGCGCGAATACGCCGGTCGGCCCGACGTTCTCGGCCGCAAGATTTCACTGGAAGGCCATCCGTTTGAAATCGTGGGCATCACTCCGCCTAGTTTCACGGGCATCGATGTTGGCCGACAGTTCGATGCCGCGGTTCCGCTGTGCTCCGAACCGCTGATGCGGGGCGAACTCTCCCTGATTGATCTGCGCAATGGCTATTGGCTGGCCGCCGTGGGGCGTCTGAAGCCAGGCGTGACTATCGAGCAAGCCAACGCGGAAATGGCAGCGCTTTCGAGGGGCGTCCTGGAAGCGACCACACCGCCGCAATACGGCGCGGATAGGCAAAAGCGCTACCTGCAGTACAAGTTCGGCGCATTTCCGGCAGCTTCGGGATTCTCGAATTTGCGCCAGCGCTACGAGACACCCCTGTGGACGCTGTTGGCCATCGCCGCCCTGGTCTTGCTGATTGCCTGCGCCAATATCTCTAATCTGTTGCTGGCGCGCGCCAGCGCCCGTGGACGCGAGATCGCCGTGCGCCTTTCACTCGGTGCATCCCGCGGGCGCCTCATCCGGCAACTGCTCGTGGAAAGTCTTTTGATCGGTGTTGCCGGCACCGTTTTGGGCGCAGTCTTGGCGCAATGGGTCAGCCGTTTCCTAGTGGCCTTCATCGGCACGAGCGCGCCCGATGTCTTCGTCGATCTTCATCCGGATTGGCTCGTGCTCAGCTTCACCCTGGCCATCGCGCTGCTGACTACAATTCTCTTCGGCATGGCTCCCGCTTTCCGCGCCACGCGCATCGCTCCGGCAGCAGCGCTCAAATCCGCGGGCCGGAACCTCGCCGGAGGGCGCGAGCGTTTCAGTCTCCGGCGGGTCTTGGTTGTTTCGCAGGTGGCGTTCTCGCTGGTCTTGCTGGTGGGCGCAATGCTCTTCGTGCGCAGCCTGAAAAACATTCTTTCCGTGAACGCCGGCTTCCAGACGGCCGGCATCATGGAAGCCGATCTCGATTTTCGCCAGCTGAAAATTCCCGCGCCGCAACGCCAAGCCTACAAGTTGGGTCTGATCGACCGCTTGCGCGCACTCCCCGGCGTTGATGGAGTGGCTGATGCGAGCGTCGTGCCGCTCAGCGGCTATGGTTGGGGCGAGAACGTTATCTTGGCCGGCGCCTCAAAACGCGCCGAGGTGCATTCTCTTTTCACGCGAGTGAGCCCCGATTTTTTCAACACAATGGAAGTCCCTATCATGGCCGGCCGCGCGTTCAACGAGGGCGACACCGCCAACTCGCCCAAGGTGGCCATCGTCAACCAGAGTTTCGTGAAGGAAATCCTGAACGGCGCCAATCCCATTGGCGCGCACTTTCAAATTGAGGAGGCCGTGGGCCGCGCGCGGCCGGTCTATGAGATCGTGGGTTTGGTTCGCGATACGAAGTATTACGACTTGCGCGATGAATTCGCTCCGGAGGTCTACGTGACTACCGCGCAAGACGACGAGCCCGACGAGTACGCGGGATTGCTGGTTCGCTCCAATCTTTCCATGGGAACGCTGACACAGGAACTGAAAAACGCGCTGGCCGAGGCCAGTCCCGAAATCGGCGAGGAATTCCACGTCATGCAGACAAACATCCGCGATTCGCTGTTGCGCGAGCGGCTGATGGCCGCGCTTTCCGGGTTTTTCGGGGCGCTGGCTACCTTGCTGGCCATGATGGGGCTGTTCGGTGTGATATCCAATTCCGTGGCGAGCCGCACTGGAGAGATTGGCCTGCGCATGGCGCTCGGCGCACAGCGGCGGAATATTTTGGGCATGGTGCTGGGCGAAGCAGGCGGGATGCTGGCGACTGGTCTGGTCATAGGCGCAGGGTTGGCCTTGGCTTTGGGCAAAGCCGCGGGCGCGATGCTCTTCGGCCTCAAGCCTTACGACCCGCTGACGATTTCGCTCTCCGCCATTGGTCTCGCGGCCGTGGCTATTCTCTCCAGTTATCTGCCGGCGCACCGCGCGGCGCGGCTCGATCCCATGGCCGCTCTCCGCGACGAATAAGATCCTTTGGGCCGGTCGGTGTGCCGTCACCCGTACTTAAGGTCGGTGCTCTGTCCGACCTCGATGATGTATCCGTCAGGATCGCGGAAAGGAATTCACATGCCGGATGAACGCATAGAGGGACTTATCGGGACCTAAGCGTGGGCCATGATATAAAATCCCTTCATCTTGAGCTATTTGCTCGTGCAGACCAATCGCGGAGGAGCTATGCGGCCTGGAATAGTGATCGATTGTTGGCCGGGAACGAGAAATGGAAATTCCGCATCAGGCGACTACACGGGATGTCAAAACTGAAATGCCGGATGAAACGGCTCATCCTGGTTCCAAGCAGGGAAGCAGTGCTGCGCACGGCCGGGCCAACGCGCTGTCCTGGCGTGACCGAATAGTTGGAGCCTCCTTCGTGTTGATCGTGGTGGCCGCACAAACCCACTGGATGGGTCCCGCCATAATTCTTCTCAGTGGCGGTCTGGTCTTGGCGTACGGGGTGTGGGTAGCAGCTCGGTGGAAGAACGACGCTGCCACAGTGCTTCCCATCTACCTGCTCGCCATCGCCGTGCAGTGCCTGCATTTCATGGAGGAATATCTCACCGGTTTTCAGCATCGGTTCCCGAGACTGTTCGGAGCTGATTGGAGCGACGCGCACTTCGTCACGTTCAATATGTTGTGGCTTGCGGCGTTCGTGCTGGCGGGACTAGGTGTCTATCGGCGGGTGCAGTTGGCCTACCTCATTGTTCTTTTTCTCGCGCTCATCGGAGGTGTGGGGAACGGCGCCTCACACTTGGTCTTGAGTGCAACGTCCCGCGGATATTTCCCCGGCCTCATCACCGCCCCGTTTTGCCTGCTTGTGGGCATCCTTTTGATTAACCGACTCTTTGCCGGAACACAAGCACGGCAAGCGAAGAGCAGCGACCGAGCAACAACACCATAGTTACCTTCCGTATTCGCTAGATCCAAATCCGGGAGCGCGCTCTTTCCGCCACGGATGTAGCGAACTGAGCAGCGAGCCCGCCATTCGCATCATTGCGCGCATTTTGACTCCCAACGTGAGGGATTGCGCGCCGCCGTTAGCCCGTACGATCAGCATCGTGACGGACATAGTTGCACTCCGGGCCGATGCTCTCGGCTTCGTTACTTAATCGCCCTTCACCAAAGTACCGCTGACAACCGTGTCCGCGTCCGTCTCAATGGCTAGCATTTCCTTCCCGCAGTCCACAACCACGAAGCTGAAGTGCATGTCGGGCTGCCCCTTCAACTTTATGGTAGCCGTGCCCGTGCAGTCCGTGTCGACCTTATAAGAGCCCGTGACGGGCGCAAACGTTAGAGTTGTGTCGCCCTCGCTGCCCGTTACGTGTCCGCTTATCACTCCTTTTCCAGAAGGGTCGACCATGAACTTCAACCCACCGATGAAACCCACCCATCCTGTGGCGGGCGCGCCGGCGAGGAAGAGGCCGGTTGTTTCAAACCCAAAACTACCCTGAACTTCGGCGTTGGTGCAGCTAGGGGAGCCCTGCTTAACGGCGAATCCCTCCGAAAAAGCGTGAAGGGCCAAGAACCCTGTTGACGTAACCACAATCGAGAAGGGGGTGGCTCCCGTTGGTGTACCCGTGCCGGTGCAGTTCGAGGCGATTGTGTATGTTCCCGTGAGAGACTCGGTGGCAATTACCCCGTCATGGGATGCAGTGGTCTCTACAGTAAATGTGCCGGCAGATGGGTCAAACGTGATCTGGCTCACGGCGGCGCTGGAAGGGGCGCCGGTGCTATCTGTGCCGTCGTGCAGAAACCCGTAGGTGCCACTCAGAGAAGCGTTTGAACAAGTCGTCGCCCCGACAGCGGAACTGAGCGCAAAGCTCGCAAGAACAATCGTTCCAGCGATGCAAAGCGTTTTGGAAATCATGGTGCTCTCCTTTTCCCCGTTTTTTCCTGCGCACGTCTATCCAGCCCGGAATTCCTTTTGGCCTCGAAATCCGCTCACAGGAGTGGGACCTTTTCATGTGCCTATCGTTCCTATGAGCGTCAAGGCACCAGTGGCAGAATCGATGCTGTATATGGAGACGTCGTTCGAGTTGGAATTCGTCACATAGGCGAACTTGCCGGAGGGATGGATGGCGATGGAGGTGGGATTCATTCCTGCGGCTATTGTTCCAGTCGACGTCAAGGCCCCTGTCGCCGCGTTGATGGTGTACATGGAAACGTCATTCGAGTTGATATTCACCACGTAAGCGAACTTACCGCTAGGATCCACCGCCACGGATACAGGAGTTGTTCCCGCATCGATCAACCCAGCTGACGTCAAGACCCCCGTGGTGGCATCGATGCTGTACATCGATACGTTGTTCGAGCCGGAATTCGTCACATAGGCGAACGCACCGGTCGGATCCAGGGCTATGGAGTTGGAGCTAGACTCTGCAATCATTGTTCCTGTGGCTATAGAGCCAAGGGAGGTTAAGGCCCCACCGCCGCAGAAGGCTTTCCGACCTCGGTGGTCGTGGATCCGTCTGGACAGTTCGTTTATCCCGACTGTATGTGAATTTCTTATCTTCAGTCTCTTGGCCCGTCAATCGAAGTAGGTCCGTATTCGGCCGTTTTTCGCGTGATGGATCCACGGCTGCGGGAACGGGACCTTTTCATGTGCCTATCGTTCCTATGAGCGTCAAAGCGCCGGTGGCAGCGTCGATGCTGTAAATGGAGACATCGTTTGAATTGGAATTCGCCACATAGGCGAACTTTCCGGAAGGATGGATGGCTATCGAGTTAGGAAATTGCCCTGCAGCTACCGTACCGATGGACGTTAAAACCCCGGTCGTGCCGTTGATGGTGTACATCGAAACATCGTTCGAGACGGCATTCGTCACATAAGCGAACTTGCTCGCAGGATCTACGGCCACGGCGACAGGCTCTGTTCCGGTGGCGATCGTCCCTATCGATGTTAAGGCCCCAGTCGTGGCGTCGATGGTGTACATCGAGACGTCGTGCGAGATGGAATTCGTTACATAAGCGAACTTGCCCGCAGGATCTACGGCCACGGCGGCAGGGCCTGTTCCGGTAGCTATCGTCCCTATAGATGTTAGGGCCCCAGTCGTGGCGTTAATTGTGTACATCGAGACGTCGTTCGAGTTGGAATTCGTCACATAAGCGAACTTGCCCGCAGAATCTACGGCCATGTACACAGGGCCTGTTCCGGAGGCGATCGTCCCTGTAGATGTTAAGGCCCCAGTCGCGGCGTTGATCGCGTAGATGAGCACGCTGCCGGCCGCCCCGGGGTCATTCCCGGTCGCCACATAAGCGAACTTGCCGGATGGATCCACGACCACCGACGAGGGAAAGCACAAGCCCGGGCAATTTCCGATCATCGTTCCTGTGGAGGTTAAGGCCCCGGTCGTGGCGTCGATGGTGTACATCGCGAGGGTGCCATCAGCCTCGCTGTCGTAATTGTAGACGTTCCCCGAATTTGTCACGTAGGCGAACTTGCCAAAAGGATCTACGCTCAGGGACCCGGCGTTGACACCGTCGCCGTATTCGATACCGTAGCCGTATGTTGACACCGGTGGTCCTATGGTTGCGAGGGCCCCGGTAGCGGAATTGATCGTGTACATGGACACGTAGCCACCAACGCCGCCCCCGCAGCCGGCATCCATTGCATAGGCGAACTTTCCGGTAGAATCTATCGCGATGGACTGCGGCTGACTTGCTCCTGGCGTGATGGTAAAGGTCAAGGGGTTCGAGGTACCACCGCCGGGTGGAGGATTGAAGACTGTGACCGTGGCTGTCCCGGCTGCGGCGATATCACTCGCTGAAATCTGAGCAGTCAGTCCGTTTATGGTGCCATTACTACTGGTCGGCCGGTCGCTGCCGTTCCAGCGCACGACTGAGCCCGCCACAAAACTGTCCCCCACTACCGTCAACAGATTGTCTGTCGCATCAACTAACTGTTCTCCTGCCGGAACGCAACTGGGAAAGAGAGCATCGAGCGTCGGGACGGAGCTAGGGAGCGCGCTGGTGATGTAGAAGTTTATCGGATTCGAGGTGCCGCTGCCGGTCCCGGGGTTGGTCACTGTCACGGCCAGCGTGCCCGTTGAGGCGATGCTGGAAGTAGAAACGGCCGCAGTCAACTGCGTGGAGCTGATGAACGTAGTGGCGGGCGCCGACCCGCCGAAGTTGACCGCCGAAGCAGCGACGAAATTGGTCCCGTTGATCGTGAGCGTGAAAGCCGCGCCGCCGGCTGCGGCACTGTTCGGCGAAATTGAAGTGATCGTTGGTCCGGACGACGGGGGCTGATTGCCGCCGGACTGGCCCGCGCCGCCTCCGCATCCCCACACGCCGATCACGGTGGCGATTGCGAGTGCAATGGGTCTCAAATGAAATCTCACATTCGTGAATGATCTAGATCGGTCGAGGGTGCGCGAGTTTTGCATCTTTGTACCTCACTGCTGCGATCGCGAGCAGCTCGCAGTTGAACTCGACTTTACAAACGGTGTTACCACCGTCGCATTTGCCGGACACGAACTGCATCCGATTGACGGAATTTCAGCGTGATGGTGATTTTTCGCCAAACCCAACGCCCAGTTAGTTTCCGATCCTCGTACCCTCTGACGTAACAACCGTTTGAGCTTCCGCACTTAACAACAAGAATCTTGCGCCTCCGTCGAGAACGATGATGTTGTTCTGATTTCCGTTCGCGTCGAAGAACGACCCAGTGCAATCCGCATTGATCGTGTAGGTTCCGGTGCTCGGCGGGAAATCTGTCCAGTCTTGGATCACGCCGTTGGTGCTCCTGCTTGAGCGAACGATGCCGCGCGTCCCAGCTCCGTTGATGACGTCGAGGCCGATCTCGGCGATCGGGCCGCCCGCGGCAATGTTCACGCCCGTCCTGCTGAAGGCATAGGTTCCCTTGAGACTTGCGAGGCTACAGACGTGAGGGTCGTCGTGAACCGGCGTGGCATGGACCTTTCGAGTGTGAGACAGAGCTGTCGCCACGATGGCGACTCCGATCAGGGCTACCCAAACCAATCTCTTTTGCATTTAAAGCCTCCTTATTTAACTGCCGGGCGATTTGCGTTGCCGCGAACGGTTCCGCCACCTCCACCAGCATTGGTCCGGCAAACTGCCGCGAACTGGCGTGCGATGCAATGGTGGGAGTATGGTTTGCAGATGATTTTGTTCTGACCGTGCAGCTCTCTGAATTCAAGGGAGTTGCAGCAACCTCGTACGTCGTTCGGCCGATATTCCTTCCGCCGCCTGTTTAGTGGTAAACTCCCGCCAAGCTCGAACCTTCCTATGGCGGCCAACGGTCAAACCCGCGGGGCTCGTTTCGGCGCGTTCGAGGTGGACTTGCGTTCGGGCGAGTTGCGCAAGCACGGCATCCGCCTGAAGCTCCAGGACCAGCCTTTCCAAGTGCTCGCGCTCTTGCTCGAGCATCCGGGTGAGGTGGTTACACGCGAGGAACTGCATCACAAGCTTTGGCCCGCGGACACCTTCGTTGACTTCGATACCGGCCTGAACAGCGCCATCAAGAAGCTGCGCGACGCCTTAAGCGATTCGGCCGACGAACCCCGCTACATCGAGACGCTGCCTCGGCGCGGCTACCGCTTCATCGCTCAGGTGGAAAACGGAGACGCGCCCGCGGCAGCGGTGGTCGAAGAAAACGCCGCACACGTTCCATCGCCGCAGCCGGCCCCACCACCGCGGAAGTGGCGCCGCTGGGCCGTCTTCGCGGGTGCCACAGCTTTGCTTGTCGTTCTTGCAGTCGTTCTCGGCTGGCGGACTTTAATCGCGCGGCCGGTACTGAACGATACAGACGTGATCCTGCTGGCCAGTTTCGTCAATAAGACAGGCGACCCCGTCTTCGACAATCTCGACAAGGCGCTGGAAATCAAGCTCGCCGAGTCCCCGTTTCTGAGCGTACTTCCGTCGACGGCCGTGCGCCAAACGTTGCGCTCGATGCGCCGTGAACCCGATGAGCGTGTGACGCAGGAAGTGGGAATCGAAATCTGTAAACGGCAGGGTTTGAAAGCCGTCGTAGTTCCGGAGATCGACGCGATCGGCAGCTACTACCTGATCACACTTGAAGCGATCGATGCGCACAGTGGAAAACAAATCGCGCGGCAGCAGCAGGAAACCGACAACAAAGACAAGGTCGTGGCCGCGCTGGGAAAAGCAGCTTCGCAATTGCGGCGGCAATTGGGCGAAAGCCTCAGTTCTCTGCAAAAGTACGATGCGCCGCTCTCTCAGGCCACCACCAGCTCCCTCGAGGCGCTGCAAGCCTACCAGACGGGTGTGACGCGGAGTCGCGCGGGAAAGATCAGCGAATCCATTCCTTTCTTCGAACGCGCCGTGGAGCTGGACCCCGAGTTTTGTTCTGCATACGTCATGCTCGGGGCCTCCTATCACGGAGTCGGCGATGAGGAGGCTTCGCGGAAGAATTTCGCCCGCGCCTTCGAACTAAAAGATAAACGCCTGACGCAGGAAGAAAACTTTCTGGTCACCGCCACTTACTACTGGAACGTAACCGGCAACCTCGAGAAGGAAAACGCCGTACTCACGCTGTATCAGCAAGTGTATCCGCGCAGCTTCAACGCCACGAATTTATTGGGAATTAATTACGTGCTGCTGGGCAGATATGAAGAAGCGCTGCAGGAGTTCAACTGGACCATTGAACATTCCCCGGAGCCCACGGCTTACGCCTACTCCAACAAGGCGGCAGCGCTGATGTCGCTGGGCCGGATTGATGAGGCCAAGGCCACGCTCACTGAATGGCAGCAGAAAGGCTCACTTTTCGGCTATCAGAAGGACATGCTCTACCGCATCGCCTTCATCAAGAACGATACCGCCACGATGGAGCGCATGAACCGCGAGGCTGCGCCCGATGATGCCGCCTGGACTGAATTGCAAATGGAGTATGTTTATTATCGCGGAGACATGAAAAAGTTCCGCTCTATGAGCGAAAGCGTTGTGAACCTCAACATGCAGGGCGGCGCGGCGCAGGACGCCGCGGACGCACGAGCGATGCGCGCACAGCTCGAAGCGCTTCTCGGAAACTACGGCTTCACCAGCAGCCTCTGCCGCCATTCCGTGACGGAGGAGACCGACAGCGCCATCGAGCTGTGGCGCTGTGGCGAAGCATTCGCAGACGGCGGCGATCTCACCCACGCGGAAGCACTGGCAGCGAAACTCAACCGCATCGCTCCCGAGAATACCGTCGAACAGAAAGTGAATCTGCCGCTGATTCGCTCCATCATAGCTCGCCAGCGAGGAAATCCTACGGAAGCCGTCGATTTGCTGATCCAGTCCGGACAGTACCACCGCACGCTGGACGTTCCCTATCGTCTCGGGCTGGCCTACTTGGCTGCAAAGGAGCCCGCGAAGGCTGCGGCGCAGTTCCAGATGCTCCTCGATGATCGCGGTTCGGGCTGGTGGCAGGTGTACGCGCCGCTCTGCCAACTGGGGCTTGCGCATGTCTACTCTGCGCAAGGAGATCGAGAGAAGACCCGCAAAGCCTACGATGATTTCTTTGCAATGTGGAAGGATGCAGACCCAGATATCCCGATACTCCGTCAAGCCAAGGCCGAATACAGGAAACTCAGCACAAGCGCATCTGTCGGCGCTTCAGCACCAGAAAAAAAACAATAACCTCCGTTTTCCTGATGTACGTGTCCCCGATGGAATCGCCGGAGTCTAAAGGGCAATTTCGTTCGCGCGGAAGACCTAGCCAAAGTCGGGCGAAAGCATGGTGGTGAAGAGTAAAGACAGTCTCGGAATCCTTGGCGTCAACGCCCGGTAAGTTGGGTAATGTGGCGCCGACTAGCAAATCTAGGTCGGCTCATTGACTTGGATCGGAGTGCATCCTAGACTCGCGGACCATCGGCCTTCTGCTTGGCCTACCACACACCAGATCACAGCAGGAGGCCGCACGGCACACTCCTCGGCGACAACCATCCCGGAACCGAGCCGCACCAAAGGGCATCTGCTCCGCATCGTGGGCGTTGGTTTTGGGCTCGCCGTAGGCATTGGAGGCACAATCGGCGCAGGCATCCTGCGCACACCCGGCGAAGTCGTAGCGCAACTCCGAAGTCCCGGGCTGGTCATCACGGTCTGGCTCTTGGGCGGGGTTTACGCGTTTTTCGGCACCGCTTCCGTGGCCGAGCTTGCCACGATGCTTCCGGAAGAGGGCGGATGGTACGTATATTCCCGGAAAGCCTTCGGCGAGTATGGCGGTTTTGTGGTGGGCTGCTGTGATTGGATGGTGCAGACGACAGCAGTCTCCTATTTGGCCGTCGCCTTCGGCGAATTCGCGGCCGGACTTCAACCTGCTCTGGGACCACACATCAAGCTGGTTGCCTTAGCTGCCGTAGTTCTTCTGACCCTTCTGAATTGGCTGGGCCTGCGCGCCGGCAGCCGGGCGCAGGAATTTACCAGCCTGATCAAAGCACTCGCGCTGATCGCATTTGTGGTGGCCTGTTTCGTGGTCTCGCCGCGAAGCGGAGCAGCCGATCCGTCCGCCTTCAGCAGCTTCCCGGCATCGAACGGAAATATTCTTCTGGCGCTGGTGGTGGCGTTGCAGGCAGTCCTCGCGAGTTACGACGGTTGGTACAGCGCCATCTACTTTATGGAGGAGGACCGCGACCCGGCGAAAAACCTGCCGCGCTCGGCAATCGGCGGGATCGTGGCTTGCATCGCAGTCTTTGTCTTAATGAACGCAGCCATGCTGCACGTCCTGCCGGTGTCGCAAATGGCTGCTTCCCAAGCGCCAGCCGCGGACGCCGCGATGCTGGTTTTCGGCAGCCACGGCAAACAAATTATCCTGGTAATTTCCCTGATTACGGTGGTCAGCACGATCAACGCTTTGCTGCTGATTTCTCCGCGAATTCTTTTTGCCATGGGGCGTGATGGCTTGCTTCCGCGGCGGATGGCGTCGGTCAATTCGGGAGGCACTCCAGCGGTAGCCCTGCTGATCGGCGCGCTCGCGACTATTGCGCTGGTTCTTAGCGGGAGTTTTGAGACCCTGATCGCCATTGCCTCTTTTCTGTTCGTGTCTCTGTACATATCGGGGTTCGCTGCCTTGTTCAGTCTGAGGGCGCGGCAGCCGGGGCTTACACGGCCTTTCAAAGTATGGGGCTATCCCTGGACCACCTCGGGAGTGCTGCTGGCGTCGGTTGGATTTCTGGTTGCATCCGTGATCAGCGACATCAAGCACAGCTTGTTTACATTGGTCTTGGTCGCGATCAGCTACCCGGTCTATTGGTTGGCGGTAAAAAAGAGGGCGGCCCACAATTCGGACCCGACATCCTCATTCTCCTAGGCCGAGCCGACAGCTTTACCTTTGAGGAACTTAGTGTCGGCAGTGAGGCCGAGGGCTTCCAGCACGCCGGCCTGCACTCACTTTGAGAGGGCGTTGATCTCCTCGACGCCGTAGTTCTGGGAGCTGGCGAATTTATACTTCAAATCTCCGGTAATGCCACCTGCCAGGACGTTGCCGCATCCTTCTTAGAGAGGAGTCTGTTTCGGCAAAGGAAGCTGCCACACTCGCCATTTTTCACCACGGAAGAGGGAGGGCCTATAGCAGCCGACGAAACGCAAAAATGCACATCCGGTTTCTACGTGTCAGTTCACTTCCGAAAGGTGTTGCAGCCCGGAGAGTGAGGCGATTGCAGAAGTCCCGGATGTAGATTGCAAGTGCCCTCGCTCGTTCTGCAAGGGCGGAACGGAATACGCGGCCCACGCATAGCCATCGAAGACGTCCTACGTGGCGCATTAAACGCGCCGTTTACCCAGGTCAGTTCAACAGTCCAGTCCCTCACGGAGAATCAGCATGAACAATCTCGACCAATTATTACAACGTAACAAAGAATTTGCGGCTCAGCAGTCTGCCGCAGGCACACTGATGCCCTGGCTTCCGAGGGCGCTGCCAAACGTAAAGGCGATCATCATCGGTTGCGCTGATATGCGTGTGGACCCGGCTCATGTCTTTGGAACTAAACCGGGCGAGGCCGTCGTGCTGCGTAACATCGGCGGTCGAATCACTCCGGGGTTATTGGAGCAGTTGGCTCTACTCGGGCGAATCGGTGAGGTTGCCGGAGAGATTCCGGGAGGCGGCGGGGAGTTTCACCTTATCGTGTTGCAGCATACCGATTGCGGCATCACTCGCCTTCCTGGCGACCCCGCCATGTTGGCACACTATTTTCAAATACAGGAAGGCGAAGTCATGACAAAAGCCGTCAGCGATCCTCGGGCGGCGGTCACCGGCGACGTTGCTGCGCTCCGGGCCATTCCTGCATTGCCGGGCGCTTGGCTTATATCGGGCCTCGTGTACGACGTGGCGACCGGACTTGTTGAGATCGTCGTGCCGCCAGCGCCGATTCGTGGTTCGTAAACATAAATCCATAACGTCGCGCGACGACAATAAGGCACATGCCCGATTAACGCTCACCGTCCATTAAAGTACTAGGATCAACCGTTTGACATCGACCATGATAATCTGCACTTGCCGATGACGCCTTTTCCTACGCTCATTCTGTCGATCTTGATGTGCATTAATTTTTTTTCCGCAAGAGCGAGCAATGCCCAATCGCAAGTTTCGACTCCAGTCGTTGTGCTTGATGCGACCAGCATAACGCGTGGTGTCGGTGGTCACGAAATACAATACCTGCTCGTTCGTCTGACAGACGACGGCAAAGTTGAGTGGGACAAGCCCGTAGGAAACACGTGGGAACGTCAAAATACCTCTGTGACAGCCGAGAGGGTGTCCGAGATTCAGCGGACGCTGGGTTCAATCGACAAGAGTCTAGTCCATGGCACGATGGGCCCATATCACGTTTACGTTGATACGACCGTGGAACTTCAAATCCATATGACCGCGAGACAAGGGGAAGTTACCTTCTCGGTGATGAATCCTTGGCCTCCTTCGGTGATACCGAGTCGCCAACGGATGCCGAAGAATGTGAAGGCCATTGTGTGCGAAATCGACAGCTTGCACGCACAGGTAGCGAGCGTTCCGATCATGCAGATGTGTAGGGCAAACAAGTCATCACACTAACGGTTTGACGGAACTCCCGATAAACGCGCAAACCGGAAAAGTGAACTGCTACTTCGAATCTCCGGTAAGCCGACTTATGAGCCACAACAATCGGCCGCCCATTTAGTTCCGCGCCGAATTCTCCGTCTCCTGGATGCCAACTGCCTAGTAAACTCCGAATCAGATATTCGTGCGCAGACGCGTGAGGGCGCGGTCCCCGGAACATCCAAATCGCCTCGCTGTCATAAAACCATTTGCGTCCCGTGTCATTCTAATGGCTGGCGTTCAGATTTGCTTCCTGCGGGCGCCGTTCAAATCGTTTCCGGAAAGGCCAGGGGTAGCCAGTGCGAGAACGCGCCCTCGAATCGAGTGCCGAAACTTCCATCGCGCATCCTAGCGGTGCGGTGCTCGACGGGTTGGTTGTGACCGCCCGGGAGTTGGTCGGCCGCGCATACAGGGAGAACCGGCTCGCGATATACCGGTACCTAATCGCCCTAGGAACGAATCCGGCAGAAGCTCAGGATCTGGCACAGGAAGCCTTTCTGAAGCTGTACGTCGCAATTCGCAAGGGCCAACGATTTGAAAATTTGCGAGCTTGGCTTTTCGCCGTCGCATCGAATCTCGCCCTCAACCAGCATCGTGCCCGGCGATACCGCCCCGCCGCTACGGAAGAGGAGGTCGCCGCGTGGCTGGAGTCACAGTGTGATCCCCGCAGCGATCCGGAGCAGGCCCTTCTTGCGACCGAGCGCGCGGCTCATCTTAGCCAGGCGATTCGCGGCCTTTCCCGCCAACAGCAGGCCTGTCTGCATTTGCGCGCCGAAGGCTTTCCTTATCGCGAGATCGCGCGGATCTTGGGAGTCACACTGCCCACCGTCGCGGAATTTGTGCGACGCGCCGTCGTCCGGCTGAAACAGGTGATGCATGAGTAGACCAGCCCAAATTCACTTCACCGACGAGCAGCTTTTGTTGCTCAGCGATGGGGAACTGAACGACGCGAATTCCGGCTCCGCGTGTTCGCATTTGCAATTCTGCTCGAGCTGCCGCGCCCGGCTGGACGAACTTACGACCGGCGTCGAAGCCTTCCTGCAGTTCCGCAGCCAAGTCTTCCTTCCCGCGTTGCCTTCACCTCTTCATGCCTGGGAAGACCTGGACGGGCAATTCGAACGTATCGACCACCCCTGGAAAATGAAATTCGATTCGGCGCTCGGCGCCTTCTATTCCGCTTGCCGCGGGTTCCGCTATAACATGTCTGCTGCGGCCGTGTTGTTGACCATTATTTTCCTGATCTTCCAGCCCTGGCAGGCCACGGTCTCCGCTGCGCAACTCCTCGCCCGCGCCATCGCCGCTCAGAGCGCCATACTGCGATCCACCCCCGAGCCTGTGGTTCATCAAAAGCTCCGCATACAGTGCGATGTGGGCGTGCCAGGCGCAGGCACTTCAATGGACTATGAGTCTTGGCGTTACGTCGGCAACGGTCAATTTCGCGAATCGATCTCTTCGGGGTTGCACTCTTCTGTCCCTGCGAATCCTTCCGATGATCGTATTGGCGTTCTCCGGCATATCTATGCTGTGAATCGTCTCGATTGGCAATCCCCGCTTTCCGCGGAGGCTTACGAGCACTGGAGCGCGGGACGCGGTTCCGTGGCTCGCGGACGCGGCGATAGTTCGCAACCCGGTTTGTGGCTGATCCTGACGACGCTCGCGACCCCCACGCCGCGGGGCGATGAGATCGGCCGGGCACAATTCGTGGTCCGCGCTTCGGATTGGCATCCCGTTGCGGTGCGCCTTTCGCTGCGCGACCGCCAGTATGAAATTCGCGAGGTCAGTTACCAGGTTGTGCCGCTGTCGCAAGTGGATTCGTCGCTGTTCGACAGCGCGACTCCTGCAGCGGATCAAGTGAAATCAGCCACGCCCGGAAATGCACTTCGCACCAATCATGAGGGGAGGCGGCGCTCTTCGGCGGTAAGCGGCGCGCGAAACCAAAAGGGGAACGATGTACCCAGTGTGCCTCAGCGTGAGGTGACACCTTCCACGCCTGGAAATCAAGCGGCTGCCGAAGCCGCCGCCGACACGGAGACCTCCTTGAATCCGCCTCTGACGCTGCGCTTTACCTCTTCCTCGTCGTCTGAACTCGAGGCGCCAGTGCGGCCGCGTTTAAATCTCAGTTGGGGGCACCCGCCGGTCGCGCTCAATCCAGGAGTGGGTTTCGTCGAAGAGCTCGCGCGTCAGCAGCAAATCATGCAGCAGGCCTCGCAGCACCCATCAAGACGGGCCGCTCCAGCGCCGCGCGAAAAAACGAAACCGAAGAACCCGAGAAGGTCCGGAAACTAGGCGGCCAGCTCCACGCGGTAAGCAGCGTTCGACGTTCTACTAAATTCAATTGAGCCCTAAGGCGCGGAGCGCGCTTAGCGCTTCTGGGCACGGGTTCGCCCGATTAGGGGGAACGAATGCGACAAATCGACTTCGCCACAGCAGCTGCGCCGCGGCTGCTTGTGTGCGCACTGCTCGTAATTGTCTGCGCCCCTTTGGTTCACGCGCAGAATGCAAGCGATGCGCAATTCCCGAAGTTCGAGTTTTTTGGCGCATATTCATCCATCGAAACCAACAACCACACCTTTCACTTCGGTCCCAATTTCAATGTAAGCAACACGGACTTCGACGAAAGCGGGTGGGGCTTTGAAGCTGGGGCCACCCGCAATCTGAACCGCTACTTCGGCATCCTGGGCGACTTCTCGGCTCATTTTAGTCATGACCAGGGCCCGACCAAGTTCAACATCAATCCCTGCTCCCAGCCGCCATGCACCTTGACCCAAAACGCGGAACTCAACCCACGGCTGTTCGATTTCCTCGCTGGCCCGGAGTTCAAATGGCGCAACCGGACGCGCTTGACGCCTTTTGCGCACGCGCTTTTCGGCCTGGCCTACACGACTACGACTTTCAAGACTGCCAGCCCGGCTCTCACTCTCTCCCGCAGCGACACGGATAAGGGGTTCGCCATGTCCTATGGCGGGGGACTGGAAATTCGCATCGTCCCTAGGATTAGTTTTCGTATATCCGTTGATTACGGAAAAGCGTTCGCGGGGTCGAGCGCTCTGCCGCCGCAGAGAGTCAACTCGGTCGGGTTCTCCACTGGTATTGTCTTTCATTAGGTCACGATCGAGAATTGCACCACGAGGACTACGCCGGGCCGTTCGCGAATTGTCGGCAACCGGAAATTATCGCGGGTTGCCTTCCGACACTCTCTCTCGCGCCCGATAAACGCACTTAACGGAGACTTGGGTACTACCCTCCACATGTCCGGCAAGCCGACTAATCGGGAGTTTGCCCGCGTGGGGAGCGCTGAGATCCCCGCGGAGTAGATTTTGAAAACCCCTGGGAGGGCGACCGGCATCCCACTTAAGTAGCCTCTCCAATCCCCGGCCCGTTGAGGTGCCGCGATAGAAAAACGGATAGGGAGGAGCCTATGTACGTCATTACCGGCGCGACAGGACAAACGGGAAACAAAGTGGCGGAAAAGTTGCTCGCACAAGGTGAACAGGTGCGTGTTGTAGGCCGCGACGCAAAGCGGCTAGAACCATTCGTAAAGAAGGGCGCGGAGGCTTTCGTTGCGGACATCACCGACACAGGGGCGCTCACGAAGGCTTTTTCGGGTGCGAAGGGAGTGTACGCGATGATACCGCCGGACGTGAGCGCACCGGATGTGCTGGCACACTATCGGCGCGTGGCGGACGCCTTGGCCGCCGCGATTGAGAAGAGCGGAATAAAATACGCCGTCGTGCTGAGCAGCGTCGGCGCGGACAAGCCGGATAAAACAGGCCCCGTGGTCGGGCTGTACAATCTTGAAAAGAAACTTGGCGGGATTCCTGGATTGAACGCCATCTACCTGCGACCCGCCGCCTACATGGAAAACCTTCTGTCCCAGGTTGGCGTGATCAAGGCCTTCGGAACAATGGCCGGCCCTGTCAAAGGCGATCTGCCGATACCCATGATCGCAACGCGCGATATCGGCGACGCAGCCGCCGACGCCCTGTTGCAGCTCGATTTTCAAGGAAAGAGCACGCGCGAACTGCAAGGGGCTCGCGATGTCACGAACACGGAAGCCGCCAAAATCGTGGGCGCCGCGATTGGCAAGCCCGACCTGACCTATAAGCAAATGCCCGCGGCACAGTTGAAGCCCGCTCTCATGCAGATGGGGATGTCTTCGAGTATGGCGGATCTGTTGTTGGAGTTGGCGGATGCGCAGAATTCAGGCTACTTAAAGACGCTGGAGCTACGCTCCCCAAGGAACACCACTCCCACGACGCTGGAAACTTTTGTAGCCGAAGTTTTCGCGCCGGCCTATCAGGGACAAAAAGCGGCCCGCGCCTAGGAGCTTGCGGCTGTGGGCCCCCGCCCGGCGGGGCCCATGTCCCAAGCGTTGATGTTCTTCGAATCGTTCAAACGCATGCGTCTCGCGCATTCGTCGCGCAAGGGTCTAACTAGGGTTATCGGCGCAGGCACGGCGCGCCGAGCCGCTTTCTGCACACGACCTGTCCGGTAAGCCGACTAATCGGGAGTTGGAGCCGACATACCCGTTTCTCCGCCTGCTTTCCTAATTAAGCGTGTAGATGATCTGCACCATGCCCTGGTATTCGATGGGCTCACCGAGGAAGAAGAAAGGTTCGTATCGCCACTTGCTTACTGCGTCGATCGCCGATTTTCGCAAATCCTGCGGGCCGCTAACGTACCGGACAGACGTGACGGCGCCGTCCTTGGCGACGGTCGCTTGGAGGATTACGGTGCCCGTTATGTGGTCCACCTTTGCGCTAGTGGGGTAAACAGGCACAAGTTGGGAGACGATAAAGGACGCCATCGCCTGTGCAGACACGACGATTTTGTCCGGTGCAATATTTGTGGCATCGGGTGGAGGAGTGAAAGCGGCTTCGGAGAGGGTGCCGATGTCATCGATATGAACTGTAAGACGCGGTTTGCCTTTATAGGTGGTGCGAACATCGCGAGCGATGAAGCGCCTCTGAAACTCTACGATCCCGTTATATAGCACTTGGGTGAGGCCGTCGGGTGATGCCGTCAGCCGCAATATAGGATGGTCTGGTTCGAAGCAATATGAGTCCATCAGCAAATACATCTTCGTCGAGGTGAAAGTCACACATTGCAAGTGGGATGCTCCGGACCTGATTTGTTTCGTCCTCACCTCCACATCTTGAAGCGCTACCGGAAGCGGCACCGGAAGGATCAGACTTCGGCGCACCTGCATTTCCGGAAGCTCGGGCCAGTCTTGCGCTCCGCTGCGAAAGAGCCCGTTGCTGGTGCCGTAGTCGGTCTGCGTGAAGCGCGGGCTAGTGTAAGTTTGCTCGTAGTTCTTGTCGGAAATCCAGAATTCCTCGTAAGTCCCTTCGCTTTGAAGTTTGCCGTCGTCGAAAATCTGGTAGCTCAATTTCGCGTGCCAAGGCTTTAGGCCGGGGCCGCGCAGCCCGTTCACTTTGCTGCCTGCCTCCAAGATCGCGCCCGGGTCGGAGGGCATCGACGGCAGATTTTGCGGAGTCGTCGCAGGAGTTCGAGGTGCAGCGGTTGGTTGCTGCTGCGTCGGGCCGTCTGCCGATGTGGCTGGCATGCTAAGAATAAATGCGAGCGTCGCCGCAAAGATTCCTTGGGTGCTTAGCATGACAGGCATGATAACTGAAACTGCATCCGAATGTAGCGGCGAGCAGCGTCCCACGGAAGCCCCAAAACAAAACTGATCACTACAGGGAACCGAGCGGAGAGATG
>CAVVLE010000043.1:0-142500 GCA_963748865.1 uncultured Acidobacteriota bacterium
TTCCCGTAGAGCTGCGCGAGCAGGTGCAGTCCGTGGACCCGGAGCTCCCCGTTTTCGGCGCGCAAACGCTCGATGATGCCGTATCCGCGTCGCTCTCTGCGAGGCGATTCTCGATGGAAATGGTCGGTTTGTTCGCGTTGACGGCCTTGCTTCTCGCGGGGCTTGGAATTTATGGAGTGATTTCCTATCTCGTCAGCGAGCGCACGCACGAGATCGGGATTCGCCTGGCACTCGGGGCGCAAAGACGGGACATCCTGCACATGGTTCTGCGCCAAGGGTTGGAGCTTGCCATTGCTGGCGCTGCGCTTGGGCTTGCTTGTGCGCTGATCGTGTCGCACTTAATGGCAGGGCTGCTTTACGGCGTTAGGCCGACGGATCCTCTGACGTTTGCGGGAGTTGCGCTGCTTCTCATCGCTGTCGCTTTGCTGGCTTGCTACATTCCGGCGCGGCGGGCGATCGGCGTCGATCCCCTGCTGGCGCTGAGATACGAATAGCTAAGGATGGAGGCGCGTTGCGCTTCGGACGGGATGAATCTGCGATGACACTCAAGCGCTGGAATATCCAGGGGTGGACTGTTTTCGGTGTCGCGCTATTCTCCTTTCTTGTCGGCGCGGTGATATCTGCGCGCTTCGCGCACATCCGCCAGGTGCGGGCCGACAGCAATCGCGTCTTCGAGCTGCGCATTTACCATTGCGTGCCGGGGAAATGCCCGGCGCTCGAGGCGCGCTTTCGCAACACGGCTTCCAAGCTGCTCGCCAAACACGATCTGAAGGCCGTGGGCTACTGGATACCCGAGGATGCCCCCTCTTGGGACAACACATTCGTGTACCTGTTGGATCATCCCAGCCGTGAGGAAGCGAAAAAGAACTGGGCTGCGTTTATTGCCGACCCGGAGTTTCAGGAAGTAATTAAATCCGAGCAGGCCGATAAGCTGGTGGAAAAAGAGGACTCGACGTACATGCGTCCTACCGATTTTTCGCCCATGAAATAGCGCTGGATTTGCGGCTCCGTGTCGGCGAGAAATAGGAGCAGAGCACCGCCCACCGAAGGCACCTCACACCCAGACAACTTCGGCATTCAACCGTTTCGACACGCTAACGAGTCTGTGTGAGAACAAACAAAACAGAGCCTCAGCGGCTGAAGCCGTTTTGATTTTTTGAGCCGCTTACGGCACGGTTGAAACCGTGCCCTGACAAAACTGGGCGTCCTCACACAGGCTCTAAAAGTCCGTGTCCACCGCCGCGTGTACGCGCGGATACAACGCCGGGAATTGCTGCGGAATCAGATAGACTGATTCCGATGAGAGTGCGCGCTCGAAGTGTCGCCTGTCTCGCGCTTGCGGGGCTTTTTGCCGCGACTGCCGGGATTGCGCATGCCCAAGAGCCCGCCGGACCGATTCATCCTGCTCCCGGCGCCAACGACAAAAAGCCTGCGATCAATTTGAAACCGCCTGCGGACCAGAAGCCTATCGTTGTGCGCACTACGGAAATCGTTGCGCCGGTGACGGTGCAAAATCGCGATGGGGATTTGGTTCTCGATCTCGAGCAGCAGGATTTTCATGTTTTCGATAACGGGGCGGAGCAGAGCATCCTGCATTTCGATTTGGGAGGCGATCCGTTGGCGGTGGTTTTTCTCGCCGAGAACAGCTCGCGGATTGAATCGCTGCTGCCGGCGGTGCGCCATTCGGCCACGATTTTCACGCAGACGGTGATGGCGCAAACGGCCGAAGCGGCGGTGGTTACGTTTGACGATTCGATCGAGGTGCGCCGCAGCTTTACGGGCGATACCGACGCGGTGGAGAGCGCCATTCATCAGTTGCCGTTGGGCTCTTCGGGCGCACGCCTTTACGATGCCATTTCCGAAAGCGTGGCGATGCTGGCCAAGCTGCCGGAACGCGAGCGGCGCATTCTGCTGATCGTCAGCGAAGCGCAGGATGGCGGCAGCCAGAAGCGGCTGGGCCAAGCGTTGCGCGAGGCGGAGCTGGCCAACGTGACAATCTATACGATTGGGCTGAGCACCTTTGGAGCGGAGATGCGCAATCCGCCGAAGCAATACGCGCCGCCGCAGATTGGGCCGCCGGGAACTTTTCCTCTGCCGGTTCCGCCGGGCGAGGCGGAGACTCCGCAAAATGAAGCACAGCTGGGCGGCAATGTGGATTTGCTTGGGCTGGCCGTCTGGGTGGTGAAGCACGCTTCGAATGCGGTGAAGAATCATGAATTGGAAGTGGCGGCCGCGGCGACCGGCGGCGTGCATTACGCCACGATGAAAGATCGCACGATCGAGAAAGTTATGGATGAAATCGGAGCGGAACTGCACGCGCAATATACGCTGGGCTATAAGTTGCCCGCCGAGGCGTCTTCGGGATTCCATGAGATCAAGGTCACGGTCACGCGGCCGGGCGTGCACGTACGCACCAGGCCGGGATATTATTTGCCGCCCCCCGAGAGGCAGCCATCGCAGTAGTTTTGTGAGTTCGCGCGCGCGCCGAGATTGCTGTTACGCGGTTGCCGTCGGAACGGGCGGAGCAAGCCCCGCCCCTACGGCCGAGAGACTCAAAAAGCTTGTATGTACGAGGCTGGAGCCGGAGAATGGCGCTGGCTCATCCGGGAGAAGGCTCACGTGAAGATTGAAATTTACGGGCAATCCTACAATGTGCAGGCTGACGGGAATGAGAATTATCTGAAAGAGCTGGCGGCGTTCGTGGACGCGAAGATGCGCACGGTGGCGCAAGCGACGCACACGGTGGATTCGGTGCGCGTGGCTGTTCTGGCGGCGCTGAATATCGCCGACGAGCTGCACACGATTCAGGAGCGGCAGGAAGCCATCGAAGGCCCGCTGCGCAAGCACGTGGAAAAGTGCGTGGCCATGGTGGAAAAGGCGCTGGAACAATCGGCTTAGGACCGCCGCTGCCGTTGGGATATCGGAGCGCAACACAACGCTTCCCGGCGCTGGTCCTGCGCCGCTTCGGGCGTATCGATCGAAAACTCCATCTGCTTTCTAAACTGGCGGTCTTATGTGGATACGACTGAATCGTTTGCTGTTGCTATCGGCCCTGTTCTGCGGGCTTGGCGCGATACCCGCGTCGGGGCAAACGCAGGGGCCCGTACGCATTTCGCTTGATGACGCCATCAAACTGGCGCTGCAGCACAACCATACCCTGCAGGCGGAGCGCACTACGATTCAACAGTCGCAGGCGGAAGAAATTACGGCGAATTTGCGGCCGAATCCGACGCTTGCCTGGGACGCGCAATTCCTGCCGCTCTTTCAGCCGACGCAGGCCAACTCGAATTACTTCGATCAAAACGCGCAGTTCGATATCGGACTGAGCTATCTCTTTGAGCGCGGGAAGAAACGGCAGCACCGTCTGCAAGCGGCGCTAGATGTTACGGCACAGACTACATCTACGGTCACGGACAACGAGCGCACGCTGATTTTCACCGTGGCGTCGGATTTCGTGAATGTGCAGTTGGCCGAAGCCACCCTGGCGCTGGCAGCGAAAGATCGCAAAAGCTTTCAGGACACGGTGGATATCAGCGAAGCGCGTCTGAAAGCCGGAGACATGAGCGAAGGAGATTTCCTCAAGATCAAGCTGCAGATGCTGCAGTTCGAGACCGATTATTCGCAGGCGGAGTTGGCGCGAGTGCAGGCGCTGATTGCCTTGCGGCAACAGTTGGGGTTTGAGTCCGTTTCGCCGGATTACGACATCGCCGGTGAGCTGGATTACGAGCCGGTGAAATCGAAGCGCGAAGATCTGGACGTGCTGGCGCTCAAGCAGCGGCCGGACTTGCGGGCCGCGCAGCAGGGCGTGACCGCGGCGCAGAGCCAATATGAGTTGCAGAGGTCTATTGGAAAACAGGATTTAACCGCTGGCGCGGATTATTCGCATACAGCGGGCGTCAACTCAGTCTCGCTGTTTTTCAGCATCCCGCTGGCATTCTTCAATCGCAACCAGGGCGAAATCGCGCGGACGCGCTTCGCCATCACGCAGGCGCAGGAGACGGAGAAGGCCGCGGAAGAGCAGGTGATGTCCGACGTCGGCAATTCGTTCGAGAACCTGCAGACCAACGATCAGATCATCAAGCTCTACCGTTCCGGTTATCTGGATGCGGCTGCGCAATCGCTGGACATCAGCGAATACGCCTACAAGCGCGGCGCCGCGAGCCTGCTCGATTTTCTGGATGCGGAGCGGAGCTTTCGCGCGACGCAATTGGCTTACCTGCAGTCGCTGGCGAGTTATGAGACGGCAGTCGAGCAGTTGCGCGAAGCGGTGGGAACAAGGAATTTGCCATGACGAGGGCTTTTGATTACCGCGGATTGAGATGGAATCGAAGTGCGGTGGTGGGCTTGGCCTTAATTGTGGCTGCCGTTGTGGGCGGATGCAGCAGCGGCGATCGCGAGCGGGCCGATCAGATGACGTCGTATTCGACAACGGAAACCGCGGAGGCCAAAGCGGAGCTTTTCTCGCTGCCTGCTGACCAGATGGCGCACATTCAGGTTGTGAGCGTCGAGCCCGGAGCGCTGCCGCGCACGCTGCGCCTCTCGGGCGCGGTGGAATACAACGACTTCAAGACCACTCCGGTGATTACGCAAGTGGGCGGGCCGGTAAGCCGCGTGGTAGTTGCGCCGGGAGAGCACGTGCGAGCCGGCCAGCCGATGCTTTATGTCGCCAGCCCGGATTATTCCTTGCTGCGCGCTGCTTACATCAAGGCGCGCGATGCGTTCCAGTTGGCGGATAAGTTTTACCTGCGCGCGCAGGACCTTTACTCGCACCACGCCATCGCCGAGGCCGATCTGGAGCAAGCGGAATCGACCCGCACGCAGGCCAAAGCGGATTTCGAATCGAGCGCCGACGCCATCAAGGTTCTCGGCATCGCGGATCCCGAAACAATTGTGACCAAGCCTCCCACGCCGGAGATTCCGCTGTACTCGCCGGTGGCCGGGGAAGTGGTGGATCGCGAGTGCTCTCCCGGGCAATTGCTGACGCCCGGCGCCACGCAATGCTTCACGATTTCGGACATGAGTTCGGTGTGGATTCTGGTGAACGTGTACCAGAAAGATGTGGCCTTCGTGCACGTGGGCGATGCGGTGACGATTGAAAATGAATCGTATCCGGGCGAAGTGCACGGCAAGATCGAATACATCTCCGCGGCGCTGGATCCCAACACGCGCACGCTGCAGGCGCGCATTGAGTCTCCCAATCCCGGCGAGCGAATGAAGAAGGAAATGTACGTGACGGCGGTGGTGCAGGCCGGCGTGATTCCCAACGCGTTGTTCATTCCCGATGCCTCGGTACTGCGCGACGATCAAAACATGCCCTACGTTTATTTGCAGACGGCGAACAACAAGTTCGCCAAGCGCGGGGTGACGCTGGGAGAAAGCGTAAACGGAAAGACGCAAGTGCTTACGGGCCTGGCGGCGAACGACCGCGTAGTCGGCGACGGCAGCCTTTTCCTGCAATTCCAGAATTCACTGCAGCGGTGATTCTTGGGGGCACGTGCGATCCACCGCTTATGCGCCGGTGTGCAAGCAACGCGTCTCGTTAATGTCGTGCTGTGGCGCGGGACACGCGTGCCATGAATTTGCGCCGTGCCTGGCCCGGCTGAAGCGCGGGCCCTACGGTCGGACCGAACTGCGCGCTTCTCGGAATGACATCGTTTCGCGATTGGCGCGCTAGAAAAATATGATTCATCGCATCGTTCAATTCGCTCTTCGGCAACGCTTCCTGATTCTGATGATCGCGGCGCTGGTGATCGTCACCGGAACAATTTCGTTCCAGCAAATGCCCGTGGATGCTTACCCGGACCTTTCGCCGCCGCTGGTGGAAGTGATCACGCAGTGGCCGGGACATGCGGCGGAGGAAATCGAGCGATTGGTCACGCTGCCGATCGAGTTGCAGATGAACGGCGTGCCGCACATGGTGTTCATGCGCTCGATTTCGCTGTATGGATTGTCCGACGTCATCATGACGTTTCAGGAAAGCACGGACAATTACTTCGCGCGCCAGGTGGTTTTCGAGCGGCTGTCGGACGCCACGCTGCCTCCAGGAGTTTCGGGGAGCCTGGCGCCGCTCTCTAGCCCGTCCAATCTGGTCTATCGCTATGTGATCGAAAGCCCGGATCGTTCTCCGCAGGAACTGAAAACCTACGAAGACTGGGTGATTGAGCGGGCGTATAAGTCGGTGCCGGGCGTGGCCGATGATTCCGGCTTCGGCGGCACGGTGATGCAATACCAGGTGCTGCTCGATCCCGCCAAAATTTACAGCTACCACGTTCCTCTGCCGCAAATCCTGAACGCTTTGTCGGCCAACAATGCCAACGCCGGCGGCGGCTTTTACTCGCAAGGCTCGCAATTCTTCTACGTGCGCGGGCTCGGCCTGGTGAAAAAGACCGAAGACATTGGCGACATCGTCGTGGGAACCAACAACGGCGTGCCCGTGCGCGTCCGCGATGTCGGCGAGGTCACCATCGGCCATGCGCCGCGCCTGGGCGAATTCGGCTTCCAGAATGATGACGACCGCGTTGAGGGCGTCATCCTGATGCTCACCGGCGAGCAGACGCAGAATGTGCTCAAACGCGTGGAAGAGAAGACCAAGGAGATCAATCGCGACCTGCTGCCGCACGACGTAAAAGTGCGGCCTTTCTACGACCGCAGCGATCTGGTGCAGGTGACCATCGACACCGTCGAACATAACCTGCTGCTGGGCATGGCCCTGGTGCTGATTGTGCTGATTTTCTTCCTGGTCAGCGTGCGCGCCGCGATCATTGTGGCGCTGACCATTCCACTGAGCTTGCTTTTCTCTTTCATCTTCCTGCACGGGCGCGGCATTCCGGCGAATTTGCTTTCCATCGGGGCCATCGATTTCGGGATCATCATCGACGGCACGGTAGTGATGATGGAGAACATCTACCGCGAGCTGGCCGTGCGCCACGGGCAGGAATATAGCCTTCACGAAGTGATCATCGCGGCGGCGCACGACGTGGACCGGCCCATCTTTTATTCCATCGCCGTCATTCTCGCCGGGTACATTCCTATTTACGCGCTTTCCGGCCCGTCCGGAAAACTCTTTCACCCCATGGCGGAAACGATGTCGTGGGCGCTGCTCGGATCTCTGATTTTCACGCTGACGCTTGTTCCCGTGCTGGCTTCCTATTGGTTCAAGAGCGGAGTGAAGGAAAAGGTCAATCGCGCCTACGAATGGCTGAAGGACGAATACGCCACGGAACTGCGCTGGTGCCTGGACCGCCCGAACATCACGATGATCCTGGCTGCCATCGTTTTTGGGCTCTCACTCATTCTGATTCCCTTCATCGGCGGGGAGTTCATGCCGCACTTGGACGAAGGAGCGATGTGGGTGCGCGCCACCATGCCTTACACCATTTCTTTCGAAGAGGCCGCTAAGTTTGCGCCGCAGATCCGCAAAATCCTGATGGCCTATCCGATGGTGACGGAGGTGGGCTCGGAGCTGGCGCGCCCCGATGACGGCACTGACCCGACCGGATTTTTCAATTGCGAATTTTATGTTGGCTTGAAGCCTTACGGCGATGCGGTGTGGAAACATGGATCCATCCGCAATAAGGCGGATTTGACCAAAGACATCCAGAAAAAAGTCGAGTCTTATCCCGGCGTGATTTTCAATTTCACGCAGCCGGCAGAAGACGCCGTGGATGAGGCGTTGACGGGATTGAAGAGCGCTTTGGCGGTGAAAATATTTGGCCCGGATTTGCAGGTGCTCGAGAACAAAGCCGTGGAGATCAAGCGCGTGCTGCAACAGGTGCCGGGATTCACCGAACTCACTGTAGTGCGCGAGTTGGGGCAGCCGAGCGTGCAGATCGACGTGGACCGCGAAAAAATCGCGCGCTATGGCATCAATGTTTCCGACGTCGAGGGCGTGATTCAGGCCGCGGTGGGCGGACAGGCGGCCACGCAAGTGATTCAGGGCGAGCAACTGTTTGATCTGGTGGTGCGCATGAAGCCCGAATACCGCTCGAGCGAGCACGCCATCGCCAATTTGCTGGTGCCGACTCCATCCGGGCAGCAGGTTCCCATTTCCGAGCTGGCCACCATTCATCAGGGCAACGGGGCGTCGTTCATCTATCGCGAAAATAATTCGCGCTACATCGGAGTGCAATTCAGCATCGAAGAACGCGACCTGGCCCGCGCTGTGGACGAGGCGCGGAAGGCTGTGCAGTCGTCGGTGAAATTGCCGCAGGGCTATCGGCTCGATTGGGGCGGGGAATACAGCGAATACCTTGCCGCGCGCGAGCAGTTCTCGGTGATCGGCCCGCTGGCGGTGCTGCTGATTTTCATGATTCTGTTCGCGCTGTATGGCAATTTCAAGTTTCCGGTTACGGTGGTCATCGGCGTGGTGATGACGGAGCCGGTCGGGGCGCTGCTGGCGCTCAAGCTGACGCATACGACGTTCAGCGTGTCTTCGGTTCTCGGGCTTCTGGTGCTCATGGGCGTCTCGGCGGAAACGGCGATTATTGACGTCTCCTATATCAACAAGCTGCGGCTGGAAGGCATGGGCATACGCGAAGCCACGCTGGAAGGATCGCTGATCCGCTTGCGGCCCATCATGATGACGGCACTGGTGGCCTGCCTTGGCCTGCTGCCCGCAGCGCTTTCCACCGGCGTGGGTTCGGATTCGCAGAAGCCGTTTGCGATCGTGATTGTTGCGGGGCTGATTTCGCGGCTGTTTCTGGGACGCATTGTTAGCCCGGTGCTGTACCAGATGGTGGCGCGCGAGGGCGATGTCCTGCAGGTGTAACGCGCGACGCCTCGAAAGTTATTTTGGAGATGAAAGCGGCGGAAGCAGCCGGGCGGAATTGAGGATGAAAATCATTTCCGACGAAACATGAATGAATGCCGCCAGCAGCGGATTCAGAAATCCGAAGGCCGCCAGGCCGACGCCTACTGTGTCCACCACGAGCGTCCCGGTAAAATTTTGCATGATGGTGCGACGGCAGCGCCGGGCAATGCGCATCGTTTCGACAAATTTCGATAGGTCCGAGCCGATCAGAACGACGTCGGAGCTTTCGCGAGCTACGTCCGTCCCTGACCCCATTGCCACGCCCACGGTCGCTTGAGCGAGCGCTGGCGCGTCATTGATCCCGTCTCCGACCATCACGACCTTCTTGCCCTGACTGAGCAGGTCTTCCACGCGCTTCAGCTTCTGCTCGGGCAGAAGTTCGGCGGATATTTCGTCTACACCGAGCCCCTACTCCCACAGCGGCAGCGACCGCCTTTGAGTCACCGGTGAGTAGAATAATTTTCAGGCCCAAGGATTTGAGATTGCGAATGGCGCTCTTCGCTTCCGGCCGAAGTAAATCGGCCACGCGGATGGAGCCCAGGAGGCGTCCGGCTCGCGTGACCAGCACCGAGCCGTCGGTTGTGTCCTGCACGCCATCCATGCCAGGAAGCGCGGCGTCTTGCAGGTGGACGCGATTGCCGACCGCGATCTCTTCGCCATCGATTTCTGCGGTAACGCCTTTTCCGGGCGTGTAGTCGAATCGGTCCGGCTGGCGAACGGAGATTCCCATCTGCGCAGCCTTTTTTACGATGGCTTTTCCGACTGGATGCTCTGAGCGGCATTCCGCGATGGCGGCGGCTTCGAGCAGCGCCTCCTCGCTGACGCCACTTGCGGGCCGAATTTCCATGACTTCCGGAGTGCCGTAAGTCAACGTCCCGGTCTTGTCGAGAAGAATGCTATCGGCCTCGGCCAGTTTTTCCAGGTACAGCCCGCCTTTGATGATCGCTCCATCTCGGGCGGCTCTGCCGATGCCGCCCAAAATCGCCAGAGGCGTACCGGCTGCGATTCCGCAGGCGCCCGCGACGATGACGACGGATATTGTCGATCGTGTGTTGTGGGTGATGAAGAATGTGATCGCCGCGGCGGTCAAAGCGAAATAGACGAGGTATCCCGAAAGCTTGTCGGCGATGCCTTGAATGGGGGCGCGCGATTTCTCCGCGCGTTCAACGGCGTCAATGATTTTGCCGAAGGTGGTGTCGCGGCCGAAGCGCTCGACGCGTATCTCCAGTGCGCCGCTCTGATTGATCGTCCCGGCAAAGACGTCCATTCCTGGTAGTTTCTCCACGGGCATCGATTCGCCCGTGATGGGGGCCTGGTCAACGAAGGAGCGGCCTCCGGTGACTTTGCCATCCACGGGCACGCGCGCTCCCGGACGTACGAGGACATCATCGCCGAGCGAGATTTCCTCTATGCTCCACGTCTTGCCATTGCCCGCCTTTTCGCACCGTTGCGCGGTTCGGCAGGAGATCAACCAGGCGTTGGATGGCTTGGCGGCCCCTGCCCACGGTGAGACCCTCCAGAATCTCAGCGACTAAAACAAATAGCGTAATGACCAGCGCGGTAAAGATTTCGCGAATAACCAGCGCGGCGACGATGGCGATGGCCATGGACAATTCCATCGTCATGCGCCGCTGTACGATGTTTTCGTAGGCTTCGTGGAAGATCGGAAAGCCGCCCACGAGCGTGCAAGCAACGCCCAGCGCTGTGAAATAAATATTGGGATGCGCCGGCAGAAACCAAAGAGCGGCCGCGGCGACGGCTACGAAGAGCGGACGACTCAGGTCGCGCCATCCGATCGCGTGGGGCGCGTGTGGATGACTGTCGCTGTGCGGGAGTCTGCTTTAGCAGGCGGCATCGGCGCGGCGGAAACGCGGCGCGCTTCCGGCATCTCTCACATCCTCTACAGCCGAATGATTTGCCATGGTCGCCTCGCCTTCATGAACCGGCCGGCGCAAGCCGGCCGTCACTTCAAATAAGCTCGGATCACGTCGATCAATTCTTCGGCAGCCCGCGCCTCCGGCGCGTCCGCGGTGGTCTTTGGCGCCAAAACGTGAAAGCGAACGTGCCCCTCCATCACCTCGGCCATCAAGCCATTCAAGGCCCCTCGGCATGCGGCCATCAGTTGCAAGATATCCGTGCATTCCTGCTCGTTCTCCAGGCCGCGCTCGATGGCGTCCACCTGGCCGCGAATCCTGCGCACGCGGGTTAAGAGCTTCTCTTTGTCTTTGGATGTATGGGCCATAAGACTATACTATAAGGCAGTATAGTATAAATGGAAAGCGCGGCATTTCTAAATGAAAAATGGATAGACTCCGTAATGATTCATGCAAACCCTTGCGTGATTCCTTGCGTCTAATGGTGTCTTAGCGCGTACAATGTGCAGCAGATGAGCACTTGGGCAAACTCTCGGCACAGCCGGACACAAGTCGTATTTGCCTGCCTGGCCATTTTTGCCCTGCTGTTCATGGTGACCGGGTCGACTCTCGACCACCACCACGCGGGCAGCTCCGATGCGACGTGCCCGGTTTGCCACATCGCTCACAATGCACCGATTCAAACGGCGACCGTCGTCAAGTTGCCGGTTTTGGTTCCGGTGGCTCGCGGTGTGCGCTGTGAAGTTCGCACTCCCGAGCTTCAGCTTTTTGTTGCCGATCACTCCTCGCGCGCGCCCCCTTCTGCCTAACTAAAGTCTTCTGGAGATCGCTCTCTGGCCTAATCACGCGCCAGCGCCTTTGATTTTTTCGAGGCGAATCCTCTCAACGATCTACCACCACATACCGCCCCGGGCAGGGGTACGGAGGAGAAATGCGAAGATTTTTTGGAATTTTGATGTTTGCATTTTTGGCGGCTGGCGCCTGGCTATTCGCCGGCGTCGCGCAGGCACAGACGGGAAATTCGTCAACGATTACGGGTACGGTCGTCGATCCGTCTGGCGGGATCGTGGCCAAAGCGGCTGTCACGATTCACGACCCGGTGAGCGGTTATGAACGTTCCGCCACGACCGACAGTTCCGGAAATTTCACCTTTTCCAACGTTCCTTTCAATCCCTACCACCTGACGGTCACAGCGGCCGGGTTCGCTCCTTATGCTCAGGACGTTCTGATTCGATCGTCCGTTCCGGTGAGCTTGAAAATCAGTCTGGGCCTGAGCGCGGTGAGCGCCACGGTAACGGTTGAGGCCGGCGAGGACCTGCTTGAAGTGACGCCAACCGAGCATACCGATGTTGACCGCGGGCTATTCGACAAGCTTCCCCTGGAGAGCCAGTCGTCATCCCTGAGCTCACTGGTCACGTTGGCATCTCCGGGAGTCGTCGCGGATTCGAACGGCCTGTTTCACGGGCTCGGCGACCACGCGGAGAATTCTTTTTCCATAGATGGCCAGCCGGTTACAGACCAGGTCAGCAAAGTGTTTTCGAATCAGATTCCCGTGGATTCGATTCAGTCCATGGAAGTGATTGAAGGCGCTCCACCGGCCGAATACGGAGGCAAGACTAGCGTTGTGATCGACGTGACGACGCGGTCCGGATTAGGAGTGACCACACCACACGGCGAAGTGATTACCTCGTACGGCACATTCGGCACTTCCACTCTCAACATGAACGCCTCCTACGGAGGAGAGAAATGGGGTGACTTCATTTCCGTGGGCGGATTGAACACCGGCCGCTTCCTCGATCCTCCCGAGTTCACAGTGCTGCACGATAAGGGCAATCAGGAGAACGTCTTCGATCGCTTGGATTTCAAAGTCTCCCATAACGACACCCTCCAATTGAACGCAGGATTCACGCGTTCCTGGTTTCAGACTCCAAATACGTGGGACCAGCAACTTCAGATCTGTTCGACCATAGACACATTCGAGGGAGTGGGGTGTAATGCCGCAGGCACGACGGTCCTCAACCCAGTCACCGGCGGTCTTCTTGGGCCGACCGATCAGCGCTCGCAAATTCGCACCTTTAACATTGCGCCCACATGGATTCACCTGTTGGGCTCGAATGCCGTATTGACTTTCGGCGGCTGGGTGCGGCGGGATGAATATAACTACTACCCGAGCAACGATCCTTTTTCCGACCTGGGGCCGCTTCAGGATGAGACCGTCTCTCAGCTTCGGTATCTCACCAACGCAGGCGCGCGCGCGGGCTGGTCGTACGTCAAGGGGATTCACAACATCAAAGTCGGAGCTACGTTTGAACACACGTTCCTGACCGAGAACGACGACTTCGGAATTGTGAACCCCACGCTTCTCCCAGGCATCGGCTGCTCGGGTCTGACTCCCCCTCCTCAATGCGCGACTCTGCAACCCTTCGATTTGACGCATGGCGGGTCGCTCTTCGACTACCGCGGGCACACCGACATCAAGGAGATCGCGCTCTATGCGGAGGACACTATCACCAAGGGGCCTTGGGTTTTTAACCTCGGGCTTCGCGGGGATTTCTACAATGGCCTGGAAGCCAGTAGCAAGCAGCCGGAGCCGCGTCTCGGCGTGGCCTACAACATCAAGAAAACCAATACGGTGCTGCGCGTTTCGTACGCTCGTACGCTGGAGAGCCCGTTCAACGAGAACCTGATTCTCTCCGGCACGGGTTGCAGCGACGCTGTAGTCAACGCGATCATGACCATCGCCCAAGGCTTCGCTTGCACCACCTCGCCGCTGACCCCCGGCTTCCGTAATGAATTCCACGCGGGCCTGCAACAAGCGTTTGGCAAATACTTCGTCCTCAGTGGCGAGTACATCTGGAAGTACACACACAATGGATACGACTTTAATGTGTTCGGTACCAGCCCCATTACGCTCCCGATCGAATGGCACAATTCCAAAATCCCGGGCTATGCCGTACGCGCCAGCGTTCCGAATATTCACGGCTTGACGGCGTTTATCGTGTTCTCGCACGTCAATGCGCGCTTCTTCCCACCAACCGTTAGCGGAATCGCGCCGCCCGCGCCACCGGGCGTCTTTCGCATCGACCACGACGAGAATTTCGGGCAGACCACTCATGCACAATATCAACCGTTCAAGCGTGGACCGTGGGTGGGGTTCAGTTGGCGGTATGACAGCGGGCTTGTAAGCGGCGCGGTACCCTGCCTGGCAAGTACCGCGACGTGCTCCCTGTCAACGGGCGGATCGTCCGGCATTGTGCCGCCAGCGGGCGATATCGCCATGGTGAACAACGTCAACGGATTGCCTCTTACCGCCGACCAGGAGTTCGAGGCCCAATTCAGATGCAATGGGGTGGCGGCAACACCGACCGTAGCCTTGCCTTCTGTCTGCCCCGCGAACCAGTTCACGTCCTCTCTGGTGAAAATACCAGCCCCGAACACGGAGAACGACGACCACAATCCACAACGCATCCAGCCGCGGAGCCTGTTTGACATGGCCATCGGCCACGACAACCTGTTCAACGGCGATCGCTATAAATGGAGCGTCCGCTTTACGGCCATCAACGTGGCCAACAAAGTGGCGCTGTACAATTACTATTCCACGTTCAGTGGCACGCATTATGTGACGCCCCGGACGTTTAGCGGCGAGATAGGCTTCCACTTCTAAGCGGCAGTTCGCGACTGACAACAGGCCCGGAGACGGCGCTTAAGCCGCCTTCGGGCCTGTGTTGTTTCACCGCGGCTCGCTCAGCGGAACTAGACCAGGCCACTGTCTCGCCGAATATTTACTTGACACAAGTTTTCAACTGGCCTAATCTTGCCAGTTGAAAATCATTATCAACTAGGGATTTAGTGCGCTCCTTCTGGTCTCATTCGCTGCTGAAGCTCGCTCTCCTGATCGCCGCGATCACCGCTGCGTCGGCCGCCGCGCGGGCGCAAGAGCCGCCTTATTTCGTCGCTTACGGCCAGGCCATGGAAGAGCCGGGAAACCTGGAAATCAATTTCAACGGGACCTATGGCACGCAGCGCGGCGGGAACGATTACATCGCTTACTGGACGGAATTTGAGTACGGGGCAACGGGTTGGTGGACCACGGAGTTTTATCTCGACGCGCAATCCACATTTCACGACAGCACGATCTTTACCGGGTTCCGCTGGGAGAACCGTTTCCATCCGCTGATGAAGCAGCACTGGATCAATCCCGTTCTGTACGTCGAGTACGAGAACACCAGCGACGCCGACAAGACCATGAAGGAAGTGGTGGGCTTCGACTCGCAGGAAGATTTCGTCCCCTCGAACGCGGCGCTGCGCGGCACGATCGCCCACGAGCTCGAAACGAAAATCATTCTGGGCAGCAATTTCAAGGGCTGGGATGTCTCCGAAAACATCATCGGAGAGAAAAATCTGGGCCACGAGCCGTGGGAATTCGGCTACGCGCTGGGCGCCAGCCGGCCGTTACGGCTCGACGCGTCGCCGGGGAATTGCGCTTTCTGCCGGGAAAATTTTGTGGCGGGAGTGGAAATGTACGGCGGGCTGGGCACGGTGCAGAATTTCACGCTGAGCGGGACGTCGCATTACGTCGCGCCGATACTCGCGTGGCAATTGCCGAGCGGCTGGAACCTGCGCGTTTCGCCGACATTGGGTTTGACGGACGCGAGTCACCGCTTTCTGCTGCGTTTTGGCGCGTCTTATGAGTTCCCCGAGTTGGGCCGCAAATTGAGGAGCCTGTTCCGATGAAACGCGCCGGGATTTTCGCCGCGGCCGTACTGGCCGGTGCCGCTGTAGGACTGGCTGCGGCGGCTGGGCGCGCGCAAGAACCCGCGCACGAATCGCACATGATTGCTCAAGGCGGGGCCAAGGAGCGGATCTACATCGGGCGCTCCGATCAGATTCGCGCGGGCGAGAAGCTTTTCCGCGAGCATTGCGCCGAATGTCATGGTGCCGACGGCCGCGGCATCGGCAAAGCCGCGAATCTGCAGTCGCCGCACGTGCAGGCCAAATCGCCGGCCGAGTTGGTCGAATTTCTGCGCAACGGCAATCTTTGGCGCGGCATGCCGTCCTGGGCGAATCTGCCGGAGCAGCGCCGCTGGCAAATCGTCGCCTACATCAAAACCCTGCGAGCCGAGTAGAGCTGGATCTCGCTCCAGCGCATCGAGCAGGGCCTTGCTCAGCTCCCAGCCAAAACTGCCAGTAGCTTCTGGCGCGAGGCTTCGATTTCAGCGCGCGCATCATTCACTTTGGTTAGCGAAGGCGTTGTCTCCTGGAAGTACGGGTGCAACCTGCTGACCCGCGCTTGGATCACAAGCAATCGCTCGCGCGCCTGCGCCGTGGAAAGGTGCAAGGCTGCCTCGGCATCAGCAAAGAGCGAGCGGCAATCGGCAATGTCTTTGGCGCCCGGTAGAGTCAAATTCGCAGGCGCGTCGCGACCCATCATCTCCTTGTAAAAGGCCGATGGGCTTTCAGCCTGCGCCATCTGCTGGACCGAGATTTCCAAGGTGGTCTCCTCGAGCGCGAGCGCATTGGCCCAGTCAAATCCATCGGCGGGCAGCGCGCGAACCGCAGACAAAACTTGGTCCTTTTCCTGGTCGTTCAAGCGCCGCGAATCGGCTGCGTTCGTCAGCGCGCGGAAATTCGAAAGCAAGGCCATCTTCGCGATCAGCTGAAAGATCAACGTGCCGCCCTGCGCGACGTGCTGCGAGAAGCGGACGCCATCGAGCCACGTCTCAACTGCGGCTTGCGAATCCCCTCGCGCCAACTGGCGCATCCCGTAAAGCGTGTTGAGTCGTGCCAGAACGCGGGAACGCGGAACGTAGGCAATCGAAGTGAATGGGCCACGGCTATATTCAAGACCCCAATCGCATTCCGGCAACTTCGTGGCGCGCTGCATACCTTCGATGGCCGCTTCGTTCTGGTCCAGAATCGGGCCGAGCCTTGACTCATCCCAAGCGGCTTCGCCCGCCGCGGTTTTTTCCAGGAGATCCTGTGTGGCCTTGTCTGCCGGCGGATCTTGCAGGTCTGCAAAGGCGATCCAGTAGCGCAAGGCGGCGTTGCGGGTTTCCGGCGGTAGTTTGGTTTGCGCGCGGACTGGCACGGCCGCTGCAAGCAATGTCATTACGAAGCCAATTTTCACGAATCCGAGTCGCATTTCCGGCTCCTTTAATCCTTAGCGAGTACGCGAAGGGTGCTGTCTTTGCGCGCGAAGCCCGGCAAGCTGCGCCGCGACATTGCGTCCATCTGTTGCTCGAATTCCGGGCCGTCGTCAATCGCCGCTTGTGTGAGAGCGATTGTGGAGGGCGGTCGATTTGTACTGGAAGCTGAAAGGCTCGGTGCGGAGGATTGGCCGACAGCCCGCCTGGATTCGCGCTGCCGCAAGCCAATCCACAACGAGATGCTACCTATAGCTAGAATCAGCGCCGCGGCGGCGGCGAGCCGAGGCCAGGAACGCCACACGCTCCGGGTCGCAGGCAGCGGGCGCGGGGGGCGCGGCTCGAATTCGCGCAGGAATGTCTCGAACCTCGGATCTTCCTCATTCATCGTGTTTATCTCATCCTTGACGCTTCTCGTCCGGCTTCAATTTCTCGCGCAGCTTGGCGAGCGCATAGCGGTAACGCGAGGCCGCTGTATTCAGCGGCACGGCCGTGGCCTCGGCTACCTCTTCAAGCGTCATTCCGCCCCAAATCCGCATGATGATGGCCTCTCGTTGTTCGACGGGTAGCTCTGCCATCGCCTGCTGAAGCGCAAGCGCGGCCAGGTGATCGCCGCCTCGATGCGTAAACCAGATCTCGGGCTCCGGCAGTGGTGCTTCGCGCGAGCGATCGCGCTGCGCGTTCAGGCCCGCATTTTTCACCGCGCGATACAGATAGGCTGAGGCGGCGCAGGTAACGACCGGCCGCGCTCGCAGCAACTTGACGAAGACACCGTGCACGAGATCTTCGGCGGCCGCCGCGTCGGTTGCGAACCCACGCGCATACAGCAACAGAGCGGCGCCGTGGAGGTCGTAGAGCCGCCGGATTTCTTCCTCGCTGAGCCTCTGCTCGGGCAACGGTCCATCCCGCGTTCCGCCTTGTCGTCTAGTAAGACACGCCGGCGGCGTTGTTTTGTCTGATGCTCGCATGAATTTGGGTAGCCCGAAGAGGTCCGGCTAAAGACCGGACCCTACGTTCGGAGTCACGGCCCGCGGTTGGTTGTACTCGATGGCTACATTTTGGATCGTCGGAGGCTGGCGCGGAGGCGGGCGCTACTTTCCTGCTACAATTAACGGCGGAGGCGGCCTGCGACGCAGGTGCCGGTGTGACGGCCTATTTGAACCAACACTGGATCCCCGGGAGCCCCCGTCGTCCTGCCGTTGCGCATGTCCTCGCCGGCTCCGCCGGTTCGGAAAGCCTGAAAGCAGGCGCAGGGCACCCACTTATTCGTGGGGTTCAGGGTCTAGCGCTGCACGGCGAAGTGGACTTCCTCCGCTTTGATTTCACAGCGGCAATATTGGAATAGTGCATCGTCCTTCGGGCGAAGGATGTGAAGCGACGAGTGCCTTCGTAGCGCCGGCTGCCAGCCGGCGTTTTTCGCTGGGACTTGCACGGCGCGCTTTGTTTGGCGCGTTCGATGCGCGACGGGGAACAACGTGTCGAAGATTGCGGCAATGGCACATGCAGGGCATTTGTGGGAAAAACGCCGGCTGGCAGCGGGCGTTACGAATTGATGGACTGAGATGCGGATACTTTTTGTCGGCGACATTGTGGGATCGCCCGGACGGCAGATCGTTCACGACCGGCTTGCGGATGCCGTCGCGCAGAATCATGTGGACTTGTGTATCGCTAACGGGGAAAACGCTGCCTCCGGCTTTGGAATCACGCCGCGGCTTGCCGAGGAGCTCTTCGCGGCCGGCGCGGAGGTTTTGACCGGCGGGAATCACATCTGGGATCGCAAGGAGATCCTCGAATATCTTCCGCACGAGCCGCGCTTGCTGCGCCCGGCGAATTTTCCGTGCGGCGTGCCAGGCAGCGGGCTCTATATGAGTACGGCCAAGAATGGCACGCCGTATGCGGTGCTAGATCTGCAAGGGCGCACATTCATGACGCCTATTGATTGCCCGTTCCGTACCGCGGAGCGCGAGCTGGCGAAAATTCCGGCCACGACGAAAGTGATTTTCGTGGATATGCACGCAGAAGCGACGTCGGAGAAAATCGCCATGGGCTGGTTTCTCGACGGCAAAGTATCGGTGGTCGTCGGCACGCACACGCACGTGGCCACGGCCGACGAGCGCGTGCTCCCCGGCGGCACCGCGTACATCACCGACGTGGGCATGACCGGGCCGCACGATTCCGTCATCGGCATGGACAAGGCCGGTATCATCCAGCGATTTCTCGATGGCCTGCCGGCGCGATTTTCCGTCGGCGAGCGCGACGTGCGCATGAATACCGTGCTCATCGATGTGGACGAATCCACCGGGCGGGCGCGCTCCATTGAGCGGCTCGTTTTTCGCGCCGACTGACGGGATTGCGGGGCAACACGCACGCGATGGCGCAGCATCCTTTCAGCGGCTAGATTTTGCGATGCGTTCATCTCGCGTACAGATTCGGACTTGGCACGATCGCGCCTGCGTTGGCACCGGCGGGCGGAGCCCTTCGAGGCTCAGGGTAAACAAGCCCCGCACCTACGACCAGAAAAATTGCGCTCGCTGGTTTCTTCCTTTTCTCGCTGTTTTCGTCCCTCTGCTTTTCAGCTCCGTAGGGCTTGGGGCGCGCGCGCAGATTGATTATGACTTCGAGCTGACTTCAACAGCGCACCTTCTCCCCGACTTGGGCCCGGGGCTTCGCGCGCTGCGCCGCGATACCTTGGGGCGTTTCTACGCGCTCACGGCTCCTGGCGCTTCGGTGCAAGTGTACAGCCCCGGCGGAAGATTAGTCGGCAAGATCCCTTCTGCGCCGACCAAAGAGACCGCGATCGCTTACGGCGCGGATATGGATGTGGACGCCCGCAGCGAGCAAATTTACGTCGCCGATCGCGATGCCAACCTGATCCGCGTTTACAGCAGCATCGAAACCGAGGCTCGCGACGTAGCGGAAATTCCAGTCAATGCGCCAATCTCGGTCGCGGCGCTTCCGGACAACCAGATTGCGGTCACCAGCCTCCACGAACACCGCCTGGTGCAGATTTACGATCTGCACGGCAATCTCGTGCGCGAGTTCGGCGGTCTGGCCGATCTCGCCGATCATTTGGCGTTCAACCGTTATCTAAATGGCGGACGCCTGATGATGGATCGCGACAAAAATCTCTATCTCGCCTTCCTGCATTATCCCGAGCCGACCGTGCGCCGCTACGATCTCACCGGCCAGGCGAATCTCGAGATCGCCCTCAACACCATCGAATTCGCGGCCATCGCCACAGCCAAACGCCATGTGATATCGGATCAAGATGAGAAGGGCAAGCCTGTCGATCTCAAGCCCGTAGTGAACGCGATGGGAATCGATCCGGTATCCAGCGATATCTGGATTGCTGTGGGCGATGAGCTGGTGCACTACGATAGCCTGGGCAATCGCAGAGGCGCCACCTATCGCACGTTTTCTGCCGAAGGCGCGCGCGTCGAACCCGTCTCCATCCTGGTCGAGCCCGATCGCCTGGTGCTCGCCGCCGATCCCGCCGGCGTTTACGTCTTCTCGCGCCCGGACAAACTGACGCCCGCAGAGGACGAAAAGCCCGCGGACAAGACGGGAAGCAAATCCGCCGAGAAGCCTGCGTCAACATCGCAGAAACCATAGCGTCAAGCCCCTGTGCAAAACTTTGGCGCCTTTTTTCGCCGCGTCGTGGTGCACATTGTTAACAAACCGTCGTAAAAACGGGCGCTCCGCTTCCATATTGGGGCTGTGGATATCCTGTGTATTCTGTGTGAAAGTTGCGAGCGGCCTTCGCTCAATTTTCTCTTGCCCTTCACCGGCGTTTTATGCACAATCCCGCCTCGCGAATTGGGCGTTGTTCGGAGCCATGCACTCCTCGGGTGATTAAGGTATTGGGGACCTAGCCGCTCCTTGTTCTAAAAAGCGATTGAGACATCGCTCCCGCATGGATGCGGGATATCCACAACATTTCCACACCTGTGGGAATAGCTGGAAGGGTTGGCTTTTGTTATGAATCAGTGGGATCGGATCCTGCACCATGTGGAGCGCCGGGTAAACCCACATAGCTTTAATACCTGGTTTCGGCCCACTCGGCTGGAGGCTGCCGAGGAGGGGCGCATCGTCGTGCGCGTGCCCACCCGGCTCTTCCGCAAGCGCCTTACCGAGACGTATGGCCAGATTCTGCAGGGCGTGCTCGTCGAAGTAGGACTGGAAAACGCGCGCATCGAATACATCTGTGCCGAGCAGGAATCGGTGGATGGCGTACCCTCCACCCAGGCGCGCCTGGATTTCGATTCCGTCAGCCACCAACTCAATCCTCGATATACTTTTGAGACTTTCATCGTCGGTGCCTCGAACCAGTTTGCCCACGCCGCCGCTCGGGCCGTAGCCGAGCAGCCCTCCAAGTCCTATAACCCGCTATTCCTCTACGGCGGAGTGGGTCTAGGCAAGACGCACTTGATGCAGGCCATTGGGCATGCGCTCAAGAAGAGCAATCCGGCGATGCGCCTTACCTACGTCAGTGCCGAGAAATTCACGAATGAAGTGATTGCCTCGCTGCGCTTCGATCGCATGAGCAGTTTCCGCGATCGCTTCCGCACCATGGACGTGCTCATGGTGGACGACATTCAGTTCATCGCCACGCGCGAGCGGACGCAGGAAGAATTCTTTCACACGTTTAACGCGCTCTACGATCAGCAGAAGCAGATCGTGATTTCGTCGGATTGCCCGCCGAAAGAGATCTCCTCAATTGAAGAGCGCTTGCGCTCCCGCTTCGAATGGGGCTTGATTGCCGATATTCAGCCGCCGGATCTCGAAACCAAGATCGCCATCCTGCAGAAGAAAGCCGAAAACGAGCGCGTGCGCCTTTCCGATGACGTCGCCGAGTACATCGCCCGCTCGATCAAATCGAATATCCGCGAGCTGGAAGGCGCGCTGATCCGCCTGATTGCCTTTGCCTCGCTGACCGGCGCGGAAGTGAATCTGGGCACCGCGCAGCAGGTGCTGAAGAACATCATCGAGATCCAAGAGAAGAAGGTCACCATCGAGCAGATTCAGAAGCGCGTCGGCGAGCATTTCGGGCTGCGCGCGCAGGACCTGAAAGTGCGCTCCAATTCGAAGGTGATCGCCTTCCCGCGCCAGGTGGCCATGTTCCTGGTGAAGCAGCTTACTTCGGCGTCGCTGCCGGAAATCGGCCGGCAATTTGGCGGCAAGCATCACACCACGGTGCTGCACTCGATCAACAAAATCGAGAATCTGCGGCGCAACGACAAAGAATTGAACAAGACGATCAACAGGCTACTCGACTCGTTCGGATGAGTTTAGGTCGCGGCGGGCTCGCGCGTCGGCGTTTAGCCTGTTGATTGACTGTGGACGCGCTGTGAATTCCCTGGGCTTCGTGGGCTATGAAGGTGGATGTGGCGGCACTTCAGCGGTTCTTCCTCGGCGTCAAATTTACATCCACAGCTTCACGAAGCACTCAACTCGATTCGACTCAGCGGCTTCGCGCGATATCCGCAATTTCCACAGTTGCGGCGACGGCGACGGGGTCTTATCTTTATCCTGAAGGAGAAAAGCTGTAGAGTAAGCAAACACTATGAGCGCAACCGGCACGCAAACTACAGATCACGCAGCGCGAGGACAGGCGGATATGGAATTCAGCGTGAAGAAATTCGATCTCGTCGAAGAGCTCGAGCTGACGCAAGGCGTCGTCGAGCGCAAGACGACCATTCCCATCCTCTCCAATATTCTCTTCGAAGCCCACGGCAATCGCCTCGCCATCACCGCCACCGATCTGGAATTAAGCATCCGCACTTCCTGTGAAGCGAAAGTGAAGAAAGACGGATCGGGAACGATTCCAGCGAAGAAGCTGCTCGATCTGGTGCGGTTGCTGCCGGATGAAGAGATCAAGTTTAAGCTGCTGGACAATCATTGGATTCAGATTACCTGCGACCGCAAGACCTACAAGATGGTCGGCATGTCCCGCGATAATTTTCCGGTGCTGCCGTCGTTTCCGCACGTGCTGGTGAAGATCCCCGCCGCAACGTTGAACGATTTAATTTCGAAAACAACCTTCGCGATTTCGCTCGAGGAATCGCGCTACACGCTGAACGGCGCGCTGCTGGTGTTGAAGCCGGACTCGATCACCATGGTCGCAACGGACGGGCATCGACTGGCGATGGTCGAAACCTCCCAGAAATTCGATGGGCTGAGCAGCGAAGTTCGCGTCCTGGTCCCGAAGAAAGCCATGACCGAAATCCAGCGGCTGGCGAACGGCTCCGCGGATGATGCTGTGGCCGAGTTCGCTCAGGATGACAGCCATCTCTTTTTCCAGTTCGGGCGCCGCCTGCTCACTTCTCGCAAACTCACCGGCCAGTTTCCGAACTACGAAGCCGTCCTGCCGCGCGACGCCAACAAGACCGTGGTGCTGGAGCGCAACGAATTGAATGACGCGCTGCGGCGCGTCTCGCAGCTCGCCGACGCGCGCTCGCGCGCCGTGAAATTCACGCTAGCGAAAGAAGCCATCGAAATTTCCGCCTCCAGCCCCGAGTACGGCGAAGCCCGGGAAGCGATCGAAAAGGAATACAAAGGCGAGCCGCTGGCGATCGGTTTCAACGCCCAGTACATCCTCGATTTCCTGGCCGCCGCCGCTGACGGCCCGATCGCCTTCGAGCTGAAAGACGAACAATCCGCCGGCCAGCTGCGCCCGTTAGCCGACGAAACCATGCGCTACCGCTACGTCGTAATGCCCATGCGCATCTGACGCCTGTTGCTGCGCGGTTCCGACTTTTCCGGCGTCATTCCGAGCGTAGCGAGGAATCTCTCCTTTTCCACCGCGAAACCAAATTGGCGCTGCCTCAAATTTCCCGCCTCCGGTATGCTTTGGTCTTCCACGAGGGAGAATAATGCGCGGGTTCGTTGAGTCCATTCATATTGCTAGCACCGCTTCGGTGCCGATGCAATCGGTGCGATCGGTGCGCGCAATTGCCGGCCAAGGCCTGGAAGGCGACCGTTATGCCGCAAAAATGGGGACCTACCCGCCGGACGAGAGCGTCGGCCGCGAAATCACGATGGTCGAAGCCGAAGCTGTGGAGGCATTGAACGCCAAGCTCGGCACGCAATTCGCTGCGAGCGATATGCGTCGCAACGTCGTTACTCGCGGCGTTGCGCTCAATCATCTGGTCGGCCGCGAATTCCTTGTCGGCGAAGTGCGCTTGCGCGGCATTCGCTTGTGCGAGCCCTGCGAACACCTCGCGAGCATGACGCACAAGAATTTAATTCAGGTAATGCTGCACCGCTGCGGTTTGCGCACACAGATCGTCAACGGAGGAACGATTCACGCCGGCGATGCGATTGCCCTGCTCGACTCGCTCGAGGAGAAGAACAAGGAACTCGTTCGCCGCTACTACGCGGAAATGTGGAATGCGTGGAACTTCGATCTGACCAACGAAATTCTCTCGCCAGAGATTGCGTTTCGTGGATCGCTGGGTACGGAGACGCGCGGCCGCGCCGCCTTCTGCGATTACATGCGCAAAGTCCGCGGCGCGTTTCCCGATTTTCACAACGCGATCGAGAACATCGTCGCCGAAAATGATCAAGTGGTCGCGCGGCTCACCTACTCGGGCACGCACGAAGGCGAAATTTTCGGCGTCGCGCCGACGCATCGAAAAATGTCATATTCCGGCGCCGCGTTCTTCCGAATCTGCGACGGTCAGATCGTCGAAGGCTGGGTTCTCGGCGATATTTTCGGCCTGTTAAAATCGCTCCAAGCGGATAAAATCGCGGACCGCGGAGCCCCCGCCGAAGAGGGCGCGAACATCCGCCGACACCTCCCGTAAGTTATTGAATCTACAGTAGAATATCGCCGGCCGTCCCCCAGAATCACCTTGAGAATCGCTCGCCTTTCCGGTAAAATTAGGCGTTCGTCTGTTGGTCTCGAGGATCCTCCAGACCGGCACTTTTTGCGAGATGTGCAGGCTCAAGTTTTACGCGCCGTCCCGAGTCAATTCGGGATCAACGCCAGGGCGCTGAGCCGCGCAGCCCGCAGCGATTCTCCGCGAGGAGAAACAGTCTTCGCCGCGCCCCTCCGGCTCGCCGGCGTGGGGCGGGATGAAGCGAACGATTACCCTTCGAGCCCGCGCCCATTGCGGCCAGGGCCATAGGGGAAGGCAAGTGTCGAGTTCCTTCACACGCCTTCCTGCACGCAACTGAGGAGTTTTTCAATCATGGGTGAAAAGAATGGTGCGGCCGCCAAAGGCCCGGGGCACAAGTACGACGCTACTTCCATTAAGGTGCTCGGGGGACTCGAAGCGGTGCGCAAGCGTCCGGCGATGTATATCGGCTCGACGGGCGAGCTCGGCCTGCATCATCTCGTCTGGGAAGTGGTGGACAATTCTGTGGACGAAGCGCTGGCCGGCTTCTGCGATGAAATTAATGTGACGGTGCACGATGATAATTCTGTAACAGTCGTGGACAACGGCCGCGGCATTCCGGTGGACATGCACGCCACGGAGAAAAAGCCCGCCGCCGAAGTGGTGATGACGGTGCTGCACGCCGGCGGGAAATTCGACAGCGACACTTACAAAGTGTCGGGCGGGTTGCACGGCGTAGGCGTTTCCGTCGTCAATGCGCTTTCCGATTGGCTTGACCTTGAGATTTATCGCGAAGGCGAAGTCTGGGAGCAAAGCTACGAGAAAGGCATTCCCACTTCGAAGCTGAAAGTGACCGGCAAGACACGCAAGACCGGCACGAAAGTCACCTTTCACGCCGACGCGTCGATCTTCACCACTCTGAATTACAGCTACGACACGCTCTCGCAGCGCCTGCGCGAACTGGCCTTTCTCAACAAAGGTCTGAAAATCACGCTCGATGATGAGCGCAGCAACAAGAAAACCGAATTTCGCTTCACCGGCGGCATCGCCGAATTCGTCAAGCACCTCAATCGCGGCAAGACGACACTGCACGACTCGCCAATCTATTTCGAAGGCAAGAAAGACAACGTCGAAATCGAAATCGCAGTGCAGTACAACGATAGCTACGCCGAAAACGTCTTCGCTTTCGCCAACACCATCAACACCGTGGACGGCGGCACGCACATCTCCGGCTTCCGCTCGGCGCTGACGCGCACCATCAACTATTACGCCAGCTCCTTCGGCATGTTGAAGGAGCAGAAGGACGAAATTTCGATCACCGGTGACGACGTGCGCGAAGGACTAGTCGCCGTCGTTTCAGTGAAGCTGCCCCAGCCGCAATTCGAAGGGCAAACCAAAGGCAAGCTGAATAGCGACATCAAGGGCACCGTCGAGGCGATGGTGAACGACCGCCTCGGCGAATACTTCGACAAACATTCCTCGATCGCCCGAAAAATCATCGGCAAGTGCATCGATGCGGCGCGCGCCCGCGAAGCCGCCCGCAAGGCCCGCGAGCTAACACGCCGCAAATCCGCGCTCGATTCCGGCGGCCTGCCCGGCAAGCTCGCCGATTGCCAGGAACGCGATCCGTCGCGCTGCGAATTGTTTATCGTGGAAGGCCCATCGGCCGGCGGCTCGGCCAAGGAAGGCCGCGATCGCCGCTATCAGGCCATCCTGCCGCTTAAGGGCAAAATCCTCAACGTCGAAAAAGCCCGCTACGACAAAATGCTCGGGCACGAAGAACTGCGCCTGATCATCATGGCGCTCGGCACCGGCATCGGCAAAGACGATTTCGACGCCGCAAAACTGCGCTATCACAAAGTAATTCTGATGACCGACGCGGACGTGGACGGCAGCCACATTCGCACCCTGCTGCTCACGTTTTTCTTCCGCCACATGCGCGAGCTGATCGAGAAGGGCTACATCTACATCGCGCAGCCGCCGCTCTACCGCGTGAAGCGCGGCAAGATGGACCGCTACATCCGCGATGAGCGTGAATTTTCGCGCGAGCTGATGAAGCGCGCCACCGAAGAGCACGCCGTGAAGGGCAAAGACGGCAAGACCCTCGAAGGCGGCGCTCTCACGCAGTTTCTGCTCAACGTACAGGAGTACGGCCAGGTGGCGGCGAAATTGAAGCGTCGCCTGCAGGAGACCAGGCTCGTCGAAATTCTCGCGGAAAGCGACATCGAGAAGAAGACCGACTTCGCCGACAAGAAAAAGCTGAACGAACTGATCAAAGCGATCGAGAAAGCCAAACTCAAGCTCGAAACCAAAATCGAGTTCGACGAAGAACATAGCCTCTACGAGCTGGTTCTTACCAACGGCGGCGAGCGCCGCATCAACTGGGCCTTGGCGGCAACCGCCGACTACAAGCGCCTGCGCACGCTCAAGCAGGCCATCGACACGCTCGATCGCCCGCCTTTTACCGTCACCCACAATGGCGACAAGGTCACCAAGGACGATTCTGGCGGCGTGCTCGCCTATGTGCTCGAAGACGCCAAGCGCGAATTCGCCATCACGCGCTTCAAGGGTCTCGGCGAAATGAATCCGTCACAACTGTGGGACACCACCATGAACGCGGACACGCGCACGCTGCTGCAAGTAAAGCTCGAGGATGCCGTAGCTGCGGAGGAAATCTTTACCACGCTGATGGGTGAAAACGTGGAAGCGCGCCGCAAATTCATCGAGGACAACGCCCTCGACGTAGTGAACCTGGACATTTAGACGGAGCGATTCGAGCGTTGCTTTGGCTCGTGTTCTGGCTATAGAGGTAACGCTGTCATCCCGAATCCCCTTCAAGGGTGAGGGATCTGAATTTTCTTTTGGTAAGGCAGGCGATATGGCGAAGAAAAAACCAGCGCGCCCATCCGCAAAAAACGCGACGCCGGAACCACCGGCTGGCCGGCCGTCGTTTTGGAAAAGCTACGCAATCAAGAGCGACACCAAGGGCATGGTGCCGTGGCGCGACGTTTGCGCCCGGCTGGAGAAGTCGAAGAACTACTGGATCGCCACTTCGCGTCCCGATGGACGTCCGCACGTAATGCCGGTCTGGGGTGTCTGGACCGGTGACGCGGTGGTTTTCGGCACGGATCGCAACTCGCGCAAAGGCCGCAATCTGCAAGCAAATCCCGTGGCGACGGTGCACCTGGAAAGCGGTGACGATGTGGTGATCCTCGAGTGCACGCCGCGCGAAGTGACCGACAAAAATGAACTCGCGGCAATCGACGTCGCCTACAAGAAGAAATACAAGATGAAGCTGTCCGCCGCGCCGGGCGAACTGTACATCGTCGCCATGAAGCCGCGCGTGGCCTTCGCGTGGCACGAGCGCGATTTTCCGGACTCAGCCACGCGCTGGAAATTTTGAGCCGTGCGATGAGCCAGGCCGCGTAATCGGGAATGATTTATCAGTTGAACTGGCAAACGCTGCCGGGATTGCGAGGCCTTTCGTGCTCGGATTTCAAGGCCTCGCCGACGAGCGCGCCGGACATGGAGCGCGGCGTGGCGTTCGAATGCGCCAGCGAAGCGGATTGCGCCGCGTTTCTCGCGCAACTCGAAGCGCATTTCGGCCCGCAACGATTTTCGAACAACGCATCCGCCTTCGAAGCAGTGAAGGCGTGGGTGGTTGAATCGCAAGCGAACAGTAAATGAACGGCGACCTCGTTTACAACAATTCGCGGAACTCATCGACGGTCAATCCGGCTTGCTTCAAGATGTCCGCGAGCGTTCCTTTCGCAAGCGAATTGTGCATGGGCACGACCGTACGAAATACGTTCTCGCCGCTCCGCTTTTCGAGCGAGACGTGGCTGCCCTTTTGTCGCAATTCCACGAAGCCCGCTCTCTTGAGGGCGCGAACAACGCGCTCGCCGGAAAGCGTGGGCAGCTTTGTCATCTCACTTCGAGATTTCTACGACCGTCCAGAAGGAAGCTTCGCCGTTGGGGGGCGTCTCAGGGGCGCCCCAGGTTTCAAGATAAAGCTCGATGGCTTCGCGCAGATTGGTCCGCGCGGACTCAACGTCCTTGCCCTGAGACGTAACGCTGAGCTCTGGGCAACGCGCTACGTACCATTCATCTTCTTTGGTGATCAGAGCGGAGAAGCGGTAGTTCATACCGCAAATCGTATCCGAGTGGCGGCGGAGGGGCAAGACTCACACCGCGGCGGATTGCGATCCCAGCTTGGACACCTCATTCCACATGGTAGCGATCAAAAACTAATCCGAGGAATAAATGGCTGACGAACCCAATCAATCGATATTGACCCCGGTCGATATCGAAGCGGAAATGAGGAAGTCGTACCTCGATTACTCGATGAGCGTAATCATCGGCCGCGCGCTGCCCGATGTGCGCGACGGCTTGAAGCCCGTTCATCGCCGCATTCTTTTCGGCATGTACGAGCTGGGCCTCACTTCGACCAAGCCCTACCGCAAGTGCGCCAAGATCGTCGGCGAAGTCCTCGGCAAATATCATCCGCACGGTGATACGCCCGTTTACGACGCGTTAGTCCGCCTCGCGCAGGGCTTCAACATGCGCTACCCGCTCATCGACGGCCAGGGAAATTTCGGCTCGGTGGACGGCGATCCACCCGCGGCCATGCGTTACACCGAAGCGCGCCTCTCGAAAATCGCCGAAGAAATGCTCGCCGACATCGAGAAGGAAACCGTAGATTTCGTTCCCAATTTTGATGAGAGCACGCAGGAACCGACCGTCCTGCCCACCAAAATCCCGAATTTGCTGGTGAACGGTTCGAGCGGCATCGCCGTCGGCATGGCCACCAATATCCCTCCGCACAATCTGAAGGAGACCATCGAAGCCGCGATTCTGCTGATCGAGAATCCGGAGACGACTCTCAAACAAGCAATGAAGCTCGTTCCCGGTCCCGATTTTCCCACCGGCGGCTACATCTACGGACGCGACGGCATCGAGCAGGCCTACAAGAACGGCCGCGGCACGTTCCAGGTGCGCGCGAAAGCGGCCATAGAAGCGCGCGGCAAAGACCGCCAGGATATCGTCGTCACCGAGTTGCCCTATCAGGTCAACAAAGCGCGACTCATCGAGCACATCGCCGAACTCGTCCAACTGAAAAAGATCGACGGCATCGCCGACATTCGCGACGAAAGCGACCGCGACGGCATGCGCATCGTCATCGAAGTGAAGCGCGACGAAGAGCCCGAAATTATTCTCAATCACCTCTTCAAGCACACCCAGATGCAGGAATCCTTCGGCATGATTCTGCTCGCCATCGTCGGCGGGCAGCCGCGCGAATTGGGCCTGCTTGGATTTGCTGCGCCTCTTCATCGAGCACCGCGTGGACGTGGTGCGCCGCCGCACGCAGTACGACCTGCGTAAGGCCGAAGAGCGCGAGCATATTTTGCTCGGCTATCAAATCGCGCTCGATTACATCGATGAAGTGATCAAAATCATCCGCGGTTCTTCCAGCCGCGCAAATGCCCGCCAGAATTTATTTGAATTCTTCGAGAACCGCTCGGTCCGCGTTCTCGTCGGCGGGAAAGAAACCACAGTTCGCGGCGTCAAACTGGATCACAAGAAGTACGGGCTCACCGGTGCCGCGCGCGTCGAGCACATCGGCCTGACGTTCATCCAGATCGACGCCATCCTCGAACTGCAATTGCATCGCCTGACGCAGCTATCCGTGGATGAAATTCTCAAAGAACTCGGGCAGATTCGCGAGCGTATTGCCGAGCTGCGCGAAATCCTGGCCAGCGAGAAAAAGCTGCGCAGCGTGATCGTCGCCGAATTGAAGGAAGTCGTGAAGCTCTATGGCGACGATCGGCGCACGCAGATCGTGGACCGCGTCGAGGAAATCAAGCTCGAAGACCTGATCAAAGACGAAGAAATGGCCATCACCGTAAGCCATGCGGGCTACGTGAAGCGCACCTCGGTGGACGTCTATCGCCACCAGTCGCGCGGCGGCAAAGGCCGCATCGGCGCCCGCACCCGCGAAGAGGATTTCGTCGAGCATTTCTTCGTGGCCTCGGCGCACAGCTATATTTTGCTGTTTACGTCGAAAGGCCGCGTTTACTGGCTGAAAGTGTACGAAATTCCGGAAGCAGCCGCAGCCACGCGCGGCAAGGCGATAACGAGCCTGGTCCGCTTCCAGGAAAATGAAAAATTAACCGCAGTGGTCTCGGCCCGAAATCTGGAGGAAGCCAATCGCTACGTCTTCCTCGCCACGCGCAACGGCACCGTGAAGAAGACCGAGCTGGCGGAATTTTCCAACCCGCGCCCGTCGGGCATCATCGCCATCAGCCTCGACGAGAAGGATGAATTGATTGGCGCGAAACTCACCGACGGCAAGCAGATGGTCTTCCTGGCCAGCCGCGACGGCCAGGCCATCCTCTTCCGCGAAACCGAAGTCCGCGCCATGGGCCGCGCCGCCGGCGGCGTAAATGGCATGGATCTGGCGAAAGATGATTTCGTAGTGAGCATGGATGCCGCGCAACCCGATTTCGAAATCATCAAGAAGGAATTCAAGCAGACCACGGAGAATCTCGACGAACTCGAAAGCGATCAAATCCGCGAATCGCTGACGTCGCTGATGCTGACGGTGGCCGAGAAAGGCTACGGCAAGCGCACGCCGCTAGCCGAATATCGCGTAACCTCCCGCGGCGGCAAAGGCGTGATCAATCTGAAGTCCACGGACCGCAACGGCCCGGTAGTAGCCGCGCTGCAAGTAAAGGAAGACTCCGACGTAATGATCATCACCGGCCAGGGCAAAGTAATCCGCGTCCACTCCGGCGAAATCCGCGAAGCCGGCCGCTCCACGCAAGGCGTCCGCCTGCTGCGCCTGGACGAAGGCGACCGCGTAGCCGCAGCCGCCGCAATTCTGGAAGAGGAAGCAGAAGTAAAGTAACTACGCGCCACTATTTGCGCGGCGTCATTCCGAGCGCAGCGAGGAATCCCTCTGATTGTCGCCGGTCGCTCGCTAACTCGCCCGCAAAGCAGCGCCCAACGATTTCTCCAGCGCCCCGACAATTCGAGCAGAAAAATCACTAAGCTGCGCATCCGTAAGCGTAGCCTGCGCGCTCTGAAACGTCACCCGCACCAGCAGCGAAAATTTCCCGGCCGGCACATTCTTCCCGCGGTAAAGATCCACCGCCTCCACCTTCTGCAACTCGGGAATATTCAGCGAGCGAATGACGTCCGAAACCTGCGCAAACGCAGTCGCTTCCTTCAGCAGCAGCGAAAAATCGCGCTCCACCGCCGGAAAGCGCGGCAAGGGCTCGTAACGCCGCGCCGCGCCCGCAGCCTCGACAGCCTCAAGCAGCGCATCCAATTTCAATTCCGCATAAAAAACATCCTGCCGCAGCTTGAAAATTTCCGCAGCCTTGCGCCCAATCTTCCCCGCAACTCCCAGCACCGCACCGCCGCGATTCAAAGCAGCGATCTGCGCCGAAGCCGCAGCCGAAAGCCAACCCGGCGCGCCAGCCTTCCACTCAAAATTTCCAGCCAACTCGCCGATGCGATCGACATCGCCTTTCAAATCGGCGAAATCGAATTCCCGCGCTTCATCATGAATCGTCTTCTCGCGAGCGAAGCCCGTGGCCCCGAGAGTAAGCAAACGAGTCTCGACCGGCTTTCCGCCTTCCAGCGCATAAGCCCGCCCAATCTCAAAAAGCCGCAAATTGCGCTGCCCGCGATTGAGATTCCACTCCAGCGTCGAGAGCATGTTGACCGCGCCGGAACCGCGCATCGCCGACGCCTCTTCCGAAAGCGGATTACTGATAATCGCAGGTGCCGTCCGCGCATCGCGAAACAGCGCATCCTGCTCCTTATCCACCAGCGGAATCGTGACGATCTCGTGATACCCGAGCCCGACGAGCCGCTCGCGCACGCGATCTTCGGCCTGCGCGTGCGGCTGCCGCAAAGCAGGCCGCTTCGACGCAGGAATGCGCGGCGGAAATTTATCGTAGCCGTGGATACGCGCCACTTCTTCGATCAAATCAATCTCCCGCGTAACGTCGCGGCGCCACGAAGGCTGCCGGCATTCCCACGCCGCGGTCAGTGACCCGGCACTGCCGCGATTGGCGTCCACGCGCACCGGCGCAAAGCCCAACGCGCCCAGAATTTCTTCGATGTCGCGATCGGCCACGTCCGCGCCCATCACCCGCAGAATTTCCTTGCGCGTCAGCTCTAGTTTCCGCGCCGTCTCCTTGCCGGGATAAACATCGATGCCGCCGGCAAGAACTTCGCCGCCGGCCAGTTGCTGCGTCAGTTCCGTAGCGCGCCGCGCGGCCAGCTCTGCCATTTCGAGATCCGCCCCGCGCTCGAAGCGCATGGAGGCCTCAGTGCGCAGATTCAACGCCTTCGATGTGCGCCGAATGGAAATCGGATCCCACCACGCCGCTTCGAGCAAAATATTGCGCGTAGCGAAGCCGATTTCCGTGTCGGCGCCGCCCATAACGCCGGCGAGCGAAATCGCCCGCGCAGCATCAGCAATCACGCAAGTCCCCGCCGCAAGAGTTCGCTCGATTCCGTCCAGCGTGCGCAATTTTTCGCCAGCCCGCGCGCGCCGCACGATGAAGCGATGCTCCGCCACTTTGTCGAGATCGAAGGCATGCAACGGCTGCCCAAGCTCCAGCATGACGTAATTGGTGATGTCCACGACGTTGTTGATCGAAGCGTGGCCCAGCGCCTCAAGCCGCTGCCGCAGCCAGTCAGGCGAAGGCTGCACCTTCACGCCGCGAACAACGCGAGCCGTAAACCGAGAGCAAAGCTCCGGCGCCTCAATCACCACGCTCGCTGCCTGCGACACCGGCGTCGCGCCTTCCGTGAATTTGGGCTGCACGGCCTTCAGCGCCAACCGATACAACGTGGCAGCTTCGCGCGCCACGCCGTAATGCCCCAGGCAATCCGGTCGATTGGCGGTCAATTCCGCATCAAGCATCGGCCCCGCAGGCGAATCCTCGATGGCATCAACAGCTGTGCCGGAAATCGAGAGACGCGCGCGCAGATCGGCCGGCGTCGCTTTCAGCTCCACGAATTCTTTCAGCCAATTGAAGAGGACTTTCATTAGTTATGTTGTGCCGCAGCCGAAGAATAAGAGAGATCCCTCACTGCGTTCGGGATGACGGCGTTTCGGTTTTACGCGGCCTTGCCATCGTCACTCAACGAGAGCGGAGCCCTCGACATGTCATTTCCGTCGGCGTGCGGCGCACGCGTCATCCCGAACGCAGTGAGGGATCCCTCTTTTCCGCAATCACCGCCGAACAGTCTGCGATCACGGAAATTGGCTCAGGAAGCGCACGTCGTTCTGAAACAGCGCCTGCAAATCCGTGATGCCGTAGCGCATCATCGCCAGCCGATCCACGCCCATTCCAAACGCGAATCCCGAGAGCCGCTTCGCATCGTAATTCACGAAGCCATACACCGCCGGATTCACCATCCCCGCGCCGAACATCTCGATCCACCCGGAAAATTTGCAAGTACGGCAACCATCGCCGCCGCAAACGTGGCACGAAGCATCCACCTCCGCCGAAGGCTCAGTGAACGGAAAATAACTCGGCCGCAAGCGCGTCTTCACCTTGGCGCCAAGAAACTCGCGCACGAAATGCTCCACCGTCCCGCGAAAATCGCAGAAGGTGATGTCGTTGTCCACCGCCAGCCCTTCGATCTGATGAAACATGTAGCCGTGGGTAGCGTCGGGATTGTCGCGGCGATAGACCTTCCCCGGCACCACAATGCGCACCGGCGGCGGCTGCTTCTCCATGGTGCGAATCTGCATCGGCGAAGTGTGCGTGCGCAGCAAATGCCCGCCCGAGCCTTCGATGTAGAAGGTGTCCATGTTGTCGCGCGCGGGATGAAATTCCGGAATGTTCAGCGCCTCGAAATTGTAGTAAGGCGTCTCGATCTCCGGCCCTTCCACCACGCTGAACCCAATGGACATGAAGATGCGTTCAATTTCCTGGTAGGTCTGGCGAATCAGGTGATGCGTGCCGACGGGCCGCTCGACACCGGGGAGCGAGAGATCAATCGGCGGGCCAGCCGTGAAATCGGCAAGCGAAGCCTTCGCAGTCTCGATAGCAGCTTCCAGAGAAGCCCGCAGCTCATTCAACCCAGCCCCGACAGCTTTCTTGTATTCAGGCGCAGCGGGCTTGAGCCAGTTCTCCGAAACGCGCGAGCAAACTCCATCGCGCCGCCCCAGCCATTTCACGCGAAAAGCTTCCAGCGAATCGCCGCCGCGAATCTGCCCCGACTCGGCCGCAGCCAGCGCACGCAGCTCGTCAAAAAGCCCCGCGACGTCAGCAGCCGAAGACACCCCAAGCGAATCAAATCGCAGCGCAGTCTTTTCGAGAGGTCCCAAGGTAGCGCCGGCCTCCGTGCCGGCTCTTACGAACCGATTTCATTCCAAGTTCGCAACGCAACCGCGGCCCGCAGCCAAGGTAGCGCCGTCCTTTAAGGGCGGCATCTTGCGATCGAGAATCGCGAACAAACACCGTGCTCATCCGCGGAACGGTGCGGAGAGTCAGCGCGGACAAATCGCCGGCTGGCAGCCGGCGTTACGGCTTGGGCGCCGACAAATGCGACTTGGCCGACTCCACCAAGGCCGTAAATCCCACCGCATCATTCACAGCCATATCCGCCAGAATCTTGCGGTCAAGATCAATGCCGCCGACCTTCAATCCATGAATCAATTGGCTGTAAGAAATCCCGTTATTGCGCGCCGCAGCCCCAATGCGCTGAATCCAAAGCGTCCGGTAATCGCGTTTGCGATTGCGCCGGTCGCGATAGGAATAGCGCAACGAGCGATTCACCGCCTCGCGCGCCGATCGATACAGCTTGCCCTTGGTTAGGAAAAACCCCTTGGCGTGCTTCAGCAGCTTCTTGCGCTTGGCGCGGCGCTTGGTCCCGCGTTTAACTCGAGCCATATGTGATTCTCCTCGTTTGCATGCATGCGAATGATTTCAGACGTGGAGAGTCTCGGGCTAAAAGCAGGCGACGCCCGCAAAGGCGCGAACGCTGCAAAACGCGCGAGTCAACTCCACGGCGTGTTTCGTTGGCCGCTCATCGAGTGTTGCATTCGAAGGCGGCAAATTGCCCCAATCCCAAAATGCGTGGGATCAGAACATCCGGCCGGCAGGCCCACCGTGGCGGGATTACGCGCTGCCTGGCGCGGGAAAGAACAGATTCCTCACCCGTTTCGCGAGTTCGGAATGACAACAGAAAACCAGAGACGCCTAAGCGTACGGCAACATGCGCCGGATCTTTGGCGCATCGGACGGATCGACTTGCACCGACCTCCGCAGATGGCGCATGCGCTTCGGCTTCTTCGTCCCCAGCAAATGGCGCTTGAACGCGTGCGGGCGCATGATTTTCCCGGTCTTGGTCACGTGGAAGCGCTTCGCCGCGCCGCGATGAGTTTTCAGCTTGCGAACTTTTGGCTTAGCTTTTGACACGAAATCACCTTTCGAAAATTACGCTTCGCCGCCAACCGGCTTCCCGCTCCCGCCGCCTTTTTTCGGCGCCAGCAAAGCCAGCAGGATATTCGCTTCCATGCGCGGCCCGAATTCCACCTGCGCGTGATCGCCGATATCCTTCAGCAGCCGCGACATCTTCGCGCGGCCCACATCCTGGTGCGCCATTTCGCGGCCACGATGAAAAATCATGGCCTTGACCTTATGGCCCTCGCCGAGAAAGCGGATGATCTGGTTCTTGCGCACCTGGTAGTCATGCTCGGCCGTAGCCGGCCGGAACTTCACTTCCTTGATGTGCGCTGATTTCTGGTGCTTCTTCTGCTCGTGCGCTTTCTTATTCTGCTCGTAGAGGAATTTTCCGTAATCAACGAGCTTGCAAACCGGGGGAACAGCCGTGGGCGAGATTTCCACAACGTCGAGCCCCGCCTCGCGCGCCGCCTTCATGGCATCGAAAAGCGACATCACGCCCAGCTGATTGCCTGCGTCGTCTATGACCCGGACTTCGCGCGCCCGGATACGCTCATTCACTCGCAGACCGCTATTGCTGCTAGCTCCACGTTCAGCGATAAACCCACCTCCAGAAGAAGTCCCGCAATATTACCCTGCCTACAGGCCACCCAGCGAGAGGCATGGGGCGAAAAGTATAGCATGAGGCCACAGGCGTCCCAAACGCGCCAAGCCGACTCATTGGATGTGCGGAAAGGCAGTCGGAGACAGCATCAAAGCGGTTTATTAGCAGAAGTATGCCGCTGATCCAGCAACCAGCGCTGCCAGCTCTCAGGCAAGTATCGCATCATGGCATTGAACGCAGGATGGCCGAAAAGCAGCCGGAAAGCCAGCAGCCCAAGGATGATCAAGCCGATCCAAACGAAGTGTCCTACGTTTTGCAGCATAACACTATAAGTCTATCACGAATCCCAGCAGGCCTAAGGCCTCAGCCGTAGCTTTTCCGGTCGTAGGGGAGGGGCTTGCTCCTCCCGCCAGCTGCAAAAAGGGCCGAGGTCCACCCATCAACCTCCGCGTAACGCTACGACAATTCGCTACGCAATTTGGCGATAAATTGATCCAGCGGAATCGCCCCCTGGTCCCCTTTGCTGCGATCGCGGACAGCCACAGTCCCGGCCTCCGCCTCTTTCCCGCCAAGAACCAACATATAAGGAATCTTCTCGATCTGCGCGTCACGAATTTTGGCCTGCAGCTTCTCATTGCGGCTATCGAGATGCACGCGGAAGCCGGCAGCCTTCAGCTTCTCGGTCACTTGCTGGGCATAATCAGCAATCTTCTCGCTAAGCGGCAACACAGAGACCTGCACCGGCGCGAGCCACAGCGGGAACGCGCCGGCGTAATGCTCAATTAGCATTCCGAAGAAACGCTCGACCGAGCCCAACAACGCACGATGCACCATCAACGGCTGATGCCGTGCCCCATCCTCGGCCACATATTCCAAGCCGAAACGATTGGGCAAATTGAAATCAAATTGCACGGTAGTGAGCTGCCACGGCCGGCCAATGGCATCGATCAATTTGATATCAATCTTCGGCCCGTAAAAAGCCCCCTCGCCCACAATGCGGTTGAATGGAATGTTCAACCGGCCGAGAGTATTCTTCAGGGTATCGCTGGCGTGCCTCCAGTCTTCCGCCTTGCCGGCATAACTCTCGGGATGCATCGGATCCCAATCGGAAAGCTCAACGGCGTAGCTCTCGAATCCGAATTTCTTCATCACCGCGAAAGCAAAATCGATGCAATCTTCCACTTCCTTCGCGATCTGCTCCGGCATGCAGAAAATGTGCGCGTCATCCTGAGTGAATCCGCGCACGCGCAGCAACCCATGCAGCACTCCGGAACGCTCGTAGCGATAGACGGTCCCAAGCTCCGCCAGCCTCACCGGCAATTCGCGATAGCTGCGCAGCTTCGATTTGTAAATCAGGATGTGCCCCGGGCAATTCATGGGCTTCAGCTGATATTCAGCCTTCTCAACTTCGATCGGCCCGAACATGCTCTCGCGATAAAAATTGGTATGCCCGCTGGTGTTCCAAAGATCGAGACGCATGATATGCGGGGTGAAAACCAGATCGTAGCCGCGGCGCAGCAATTCGTCGCGCAGCCAGTCTTCGATGATCTTGCGGATCAGCCCGCCCTTGGCGTGCCAGAAGATCAGCCCGGGCCCGGCTTCCTCCTGAATACTGAAAAGATCAAGCTCCGCACCCAAGCGGCGATGATCGCGGCGCTTCGCCTCTTCCAGCCGATGCAGATATTCGTCGAGCTCTTTCTTGGTGAAAAAGCAGGCCGCATAAATGCGCTGCAGCTGCGGATTGCCCTCTTGGCCCTTCCAGTACGCCCCAGCCACATTCATCAGCTTGAATGCCTGAATGCGCTTGGTGGAAGGAATATGCGGCCCGCGGCAGAAATCGACGAACTTACCGGTGGTGTAGAAGGAAACCATCGGCTCGATGGCCTTCTCCTCCACCAATTCGCACTTGAACGGCTGCTGCGATTTGCGATACAGCTCCACCGCTTCCGGCTTGGGCATCAGCTTGCGTTCGTTGGGAATGTCCTTGTCCGCAAGCTCGTGCATCTTGGCTTCGATTTTCGCCAGATCCTCGGGAGTAAAAGGCTCAGCGCGCAAAAATTCGTAGAAGAAGCCATTCTCAACCGGCGGGCCGATCCCCAGCTTCACATTCGGAAACAGCTCAGTCACCGCCGCGGCCAAAAGATGCGCAGCAGAATGCCGGAAGACAAAAAGCGCGTCCGGATCCTTCTCGGTAAGAATCTGCAGCTTGGCGTCGTCCTCGAGCGGGCGGCGCAGGTCAATCAACTCACCCCCGCCGTCATTCGGCGCGGCTACGCGCGCCACCAGCGCAGCGTCGGCCAGACGCGGTGAAATCTGCCGCGCGATATCCGCAGGCGTAGTGCCCTTGGGCACTTCGCGCTTCGCGCCGTCCGGCAGCGTAACTTGAATGGTGTCCATAATCTTTTCGCTGGGCGAACCAGAATTAGATTACTGGCCGCCGCGCACCCGGTCAAGGCGCGCGAAACGGCGCGTCGAGATGAGCCTGATCTTCAGGCGAACTTGCTGATCAGCACCTGGTGAACATGAATCGAAGGAAAGCCCTGCGCAAAACCTTGCACTCGCGCCAGCGCATGATAAAAGGAGAGATTCTTCTCCGTGGCGTCCAAATCTTCCTGCGTATTCCACAGCGACAGCACCTCGACTTCGATCGGGTCAGCCGTCTGTGTATGCACCACCAGCAGGCCGCGAAATCCCTTCTGCTTCTGAACTTCCGGCATCAAGGATTGCACCGCTACGGAGAAATCAGCCAGTTTGCCGGGAAGAATACGGAAGTGCGTCACACGCGCGTACATCAGGGCCTCCTCGTTCCGCGCGGAAAAATACCAGAGCGCGAGAAGCCTAGCGCAACGAACAGACGGAGTAAAGGTTAGCTTCGTTCAAGGAGGGCGTGAGGCATGGGGAAGCATCTGCGAGCGATTCGTAAGGCAGTGATGACCCAGGAAACCCCCGCCTGCTTACGCGCCCTGGAGGCCGGCCGGGGCTCAGAGGGGGGGTCGAATTTTTTCCCGGTTAGAAACGAACTCGGCCGTTTGTTTTCAGTGAGTTACGTCGGTTTCTGCTTGTTTTTGAGTTCCGGTTAAAAATTGAGAATCTCGCTCTCGGAATGCCTCGAAATTCGGCTCGCGTGACAGGATGTCAAGGCTGCCCGAATGGGACTCTGTTGTGGACAAGACTCTCATTGCCGTTTCCGGCCTGAAGTTAGCGCTGCAATTTTAGATTTGCAATAGAACCAACTGCGGAACTACGGACCGATCTGCCCCCGAGGGAAGGTCCAGCCCGCAGTTATTTCTTCCGCGCTCCTTCAATCATCGCCCACATTTCATCGGGAAGATTGCGATACGCATTAAATTCCCCGGCGCCAGCCAACCACTGCCCGCCATCAATCGTCACGCAATCGCCGTTAATGTACTCCGCCTGCGGGCTTAGCAGATAAACCGCTAGATCAGCGAGCTCCTCATGCCGCCCGAAACGATGCATCGGATGATTCTTCAGCGCCGTCTCCTCAAATTCCTTACTCTGCATCAATCGTGACCAAGCCCCTTCGGTAGGAAACGGCCCGGGCGAAATAGCCACGAAGCGAATTTTGTAGCGCGCCCATTCCACCGCCAGGGAGCGCGTCAGCGCCAGCACCCCAGCCTTGGCGCAAGCCGACGGCACGACATAACCCGACCCGGCGCCCGTCGAAGCGTAGGTAGTAACGATATTCAAGACATTGCCGGGCTTCTTCGTCTCAATCCATCGCCGCCCCAGCGCCAGCGTGCAATGAAACGTTCCGGCCAGCACGATCCCCACGACCGCGGCGAAGGCATTGGGCGAAAGCTTTTCCGTGCGCGCGATGAAATTACCGGCCGCGTTGTTCACTAGCGTGTCGATGGGGCCAAGCTCGCTCTCCGCCGCGGCCATCGCTTTCTCAACCGCCGCAAAATCGCGAATGTCGCAGGAAGCAAAACCCGCGCGCACGCCCTTGGCGCTGAATTTCCTTAACTGTGTCCGCAAGCGGCTCAGGCCGTCGCGCCACAAGAAACAAATTCGCGCCCAGTTCCGCGAAGCGCAGCGCCATCGAGCGGCCCAGCCCGGTGCCTCCGCCGGTGATCAGAATGTTGCGCCCCTTCATTAAATCGTTCTTGAACATGCCAACCTCCTGGGTCCTCACCGGCGCGCGATTGTGCTCTTAGAGCCGCCAGAAGAGCAAGTGGCTCGGCAAGCATTCGTAGCGCCGGCTGCCAGCCGGCGTTTTTCGTCGGCGAGGGCAACGCTCCGAAACAGCAGGGACGTTGGATAGGGCTAGGGTCAGGGACTTGCGCGGCACGCTGCGATCGCGCCTATTTGAGCAACCTCGTGCCTGTTTCGGCCAAAAACGCCGGCTGGCAGCCGGCGCTACGGACGCCTCTCTGGCTCGCTTCAGCGCTTCTTGCCCAAATATTTCTTCGGCAGCGGCGTATCCGTCGATTCTTCTTGCCAATAAATCGTGACGACCCACCAGCGCTTGCCATCATTGAAGAGCTGAAAGCTGTTGATCCCGCGCGCGAACGGCTTGGCATCCGTGGCGGCGTGGCGCGATTCGTAGGTGCTGAAAACCTGCTCGATGTTAGCCCAGCTCTCCAAAGTTCGCGAAGACTCGCGCTCGAAAAATCCCTCCTTCGCGAAATAAGGATCGGCAAGTCGCACGTAGTCCTCGGGGGAGAAAACATGAGCGACCAGCTGGCCCTCTTTATTTTTGTCCACAGCCACCAGCCGCGCACCCGGAGCAAACAGCGAGAGAAAACGATTCCAATCGCGTTTCTTGCCGGCATCGCCGGAAATCACGTCGTAAGTCGCGGCCATAATCGCATCGCGCGAGGAAACATCGGCGGGATTCGCCACCGGCGGCGCGGCAGCCGCTTCCTGTTCAGCGGTCGAAGGTTTCTTCTCCTGATCCTGCGCGCCCGCGAATGGCGCAAGCAGCAAAGCGAGGCAAACGGCGAAGCAAAGTTTTCGCAAGGCAGCTCTCCTTGAGGAAGTTTTCGATTCGAGCCCCGCAAGACGGAGCGCGATTGTGCTCTTAGACGCGCCAGAAGAGCAAGTAGCTCGGCGAGCGTTCGTAACGCCGGCTGCCAGCCGGCGCTTTTCGTCGGCGAAGGCAAGAATTCGAAATAGCAGAATACGTTGGATGGGGCGAGGGTAGGAAAATGCCCGGCACGCTGCGATCGCGCCTATGCGAGCTACCTCACGCCTGTTTGGGGGAAAAACGCCGGCTGGCAGCCGGCGTTACGATGCTAAAAATCGACATGGAGCCGCAAGCCGGGCACTGTGACCGGCCCGCGAACTTTGTTGTATCCGGGATTGTTGATGTGCTGGAAATCGAAACTGGCGAAGATCCCGCGCCAGGCATGCAGAGTGTAATAGCCCTCAAAAATTTTCTCGTGCCCGTAAGTCAGCGCACCATCGCCGAGGAGAAAGCCCAATCCGCCAAGCGCCAGATAGCGCGCATGATCGCCCGTGATTCCATTCATAGTGAAAACCGCGCCCGCATGATCGTTCTTGCGATGCCAGCTTTCGCCGTGAAAATAACTGCCGACTTCGACGGTGCGATCCACTTCGGTATAGGCGAACGATTCGTTGCGCCCATCGGCCCAGCCAAGACGCGCGAACAAGCCGAATTGCTTGGTCACGTCTTGCTCCACGTTCAAACCGAATCCATATTTGTGGCGGCCCTGCCGGCGCGTGGCGACGATATTCGGCTGCGCGGTTTGCCCGTCGAGAAATTCGTCAATGGCCTCGCGGTAGTTGCCCATGTTCGCGTGGTTGAGATAGGAGAGCAGCCGGATCACGCCAGCACGTCCCGGCAGAAAATTCCTGCGCCATTCGCCCTCAAGATTTTCCGATCGGGCACGAGCAAGATCGGCATCGAGGTGAATTCCATTGGCCACTTTCGGCATCATGGCTTCGGCAAAGCGCAGTGACCAGGAGTGGTCGTCGTACTCAACCATCGCCGCATCCGTGTAGCCGCGCGTGTTCGCCGCGTAGTCGTACACGCCGTTGTTGTCCACCGTCCAGTTAAGAAATTGCAGGTGGGTATCGCTGCCGGCGGAATTCAGGTCAAAGAAATCCACCAGGTCGAATTTCCCGACGCGAAACTCAATGCGCCGCGCCGGAAGCGATGTCGCCAATCCCAGCGGTCCTCGCTCGGCAGCGATGCGCTCGTCGCTGAGGGGAATGATTTGCCGAATCATCAAGCGCGCAAGATACGGCGACTTCGCGAGGGCGACGCCCTGCGCCGTGCGCACCGCGTCCAGATCGGTATAGCCCGCCAGCCCGAATGCGTTGCCGATGCCTCCGCCGGTTGCGTCCTCCAAATCCGCGAGAACCTCGGTCGTTTGCGTAAGCTGATAACCGGTGTAGAGCGTCAGGACGTGCGTCGTGGAACTCTGCGCCTCCGGCGAGAGGCTGTTCGTTCCGCTGTATTTTGCCGGGAAGGCCGGATGCCATTGGAAGACGACGTTGCCCTGACCGGAAATCCACCACCGGCTGGATTCGGAGTGCGGGAAGAGAGTAAGCAGGGAATCGTTGGAACTGGCGGGAGCGTCAGCGGGCGAAGCCTGGCTGGCGGGCGCCGCAGGGCTCCTCCTGAGCGCGCAACGCGGGCACGCTCAGTGCGAATGCGGCAAGCGCCAGGATGCGCAAAAACCACGAAGCCACCGGCCAGCGCCCCCGCCCGCAGCATACCGAGGCATCCGGATTGCCCCAATCCCTCATCTCTAGTAGTCTCTCCTATTCCACACGGCACTTCTACGGGCCCTATACGCTTTCTCGCGGGTTCGAAGTGACAAGGAGCGGTGAAGTTGACGGGGAAGAATTCGCTTCAAAATCGGCTGGTACTCCTGGCGGCGCTGCTGCTCGCGTCCTGCGGCGAAGGCATCGCCAATAATCCAACGCCGCAGCTTCTCTCGCTCAGTCCTGCCAGCATAGCGGCCGGGTCGCCCGGCTTCGTGCTGAGTGTAATCGGCAAGGGCTTCGCGCCGCAGTCGGCCATCTTGTTCAACGGCAGCGCCATCGCCTCGATCTTTCAAAGCGGCAGCACCCTGACCGCCAATATTTCCTCCGGGCTGATTGCCACGCCCGGCAACGCGACCATCGAAGTGGAAACTCCGCAACCCGGCGGCGGCACTTCGCAGCAATTGACTTTCACCATCACGCAGGTGAACAGTCCCACGCCCACGATCACCAGCATGTCGCCCACTACCGCGCTCGCCGGTACCGGCGGGTTTCTCCTGAGCGTGTTCGGCACAAACTTCGAAACCCTCTCCAAGATCACCGTTAACGGCGAGAATCGCCAGACGGCCGTCGTCAATGGCACGCAATTGGAAACCGAGATCACCGGCCAGGATTTGATCCAGGCGGTAGTGCTGAATATCGGCGTCCTGAATCCGGCGCCGGGCGGCGGAAGTTCCGGGACGCTTCCGCTGGCGGTGAGCGACGCGGTTCCCGTGCTCACGAAAATCTCTCCGGTGAGCGCTGTGGCGGGCGGCAACAACGCTACGCTGACCGTGACCGGCAGCGGCTTTGTGCCGCAGACGCAGGTGCTTTACAACGGAAGCCCGCGCGCGACCACTTACACTTCCAGCACCTCGATTGCCGCGACGCTGACGCAGTCCGATCTGGGCGCGGCGCAGGTGGCGCAAATCGTGGCTTTCAATCCCGCGCCTGGCGGCGGATCCTCGCAGCCTCAACTCTTTGCGGTGAACGGCATCGTGCCGCTCTCCACGAATCTCCTCTACACCGGTCTGCCCGTGCTGGTGGACTACTCGGTCCTGGGTACGGCCGCAAACAACGGCATCGGCGATCTCAGCCGCTCCGGTCCGCGCATCAGCTCCAACGGGCGCTTCGTGGCCTTCGCCTCGGCCTCCAGCAATCTGATCGAGAACGATACCAACGGCCAGCCCGACGTGTTCGTCCGCGATACCTGTTTCGCGCAAACTTCCTGCACCCCCACAACTTCTCTCGCCAGCATTTCCGGCACTACCGGCAGTGGAACCGTCGCCGGCTCGCAGGGAAATTCGGACAGCCTCGAACCCACCATGGATACCAGCGGCGGGTTCATCGCCTTCTCATCGCACGCCACCAATCTCGATCCCAATTTCCCCACTTTGACCGGAATCACGCGGCAGATTTTTCTGCACAGCGGTTGCGCGGGCACCACGAATTGTGCGACCAGCGCGACGGCGCTCGTTTCCGTCGCGGCCGACGGCGTGAACGCCGCTAATGCCGACGCTACGCAGCCGTCCATCAGTCCCGACGGCCGCTACGTATCATTTGTCTCCGTGGCGACGAATCTTGTTGCGGGCGTCAATCCCAACGGCATCGCACAAGTCTTCCTGCGCGACACCTGCCTGAACTTCACTTCGACCACGACAACCTGCACGCCGACGACGATTCTCGTGTCCTCGCCCGACGGCTTCACTCCGTCCGACGCTCCGGCCAGCCAGCCGGCCACTGCCGGAAGCGGCGCATTCGTCTCGTTCACTTCCGCGGCGACGAATCTGGTCAGCGGCGTTGCGCCCCCGGTGCCGCAGATTTATCGCACCGCGACGTGTATCGCGGGAATTGCGGATTGCGTGCAGGTGGTGACGCTTTCGTCCTCGAACGATGGGCTAACGCCGGCGAACGGAGCCAGCGCGCAGTCGGCAATTACCGAGGAGGGGCGTTTCATCGCGTTTGCATCTACGGCGACCAACCTGGTGCAAACGGCCTCGAGCGGCACGCAGCAGATTTTCGTGCGCGACACTTGCGGCGTGGCAGTTTCCGGCTGCACGCCGTCAACCGCGCTCGTCTCCATTGCCAACGACAACGTTACGCCGGGAAATGGCTTGAGCGAGCAGCCCAGCATCAGCACGCAGGTTTCCACTACGGCGAGCGGGCAATTCATCGCCTTCGCGTCTTTTGCGACGAATCTGGCCCCGGGAATCACCAACGGCTTTGAGAATATTTTCGTGCGCAACACCTGCGAGGGCGCGGTGGCTTCGACGACAAGTACGTGCACGCCCGGAACTTCGATGCGCAGCATCTCGTTAGGCGGCACGCAAGCGAACAACGTCTCGCTGCATCCGGCGGTAAGCGGCGACGGCCACACCGTAGCCTTCATCTCGCCCGCGACAAATATAGTTCCCAATTTCGCGACAGGCCTGGGCGACATCTTCCTGGCCGGCACGTCGTTCTAAGTACCGCCTCAAGTGCCGCTGGCAGCCAGCGCTACTTGCCTTTCAGCAGCGCCGATCTCGTAGTCCCCAACGTAAAGGTTAGCGACTCGCGCGGAATGCTGGTCACGATCGGCCCAATCATCCAGCCCAGGCCGGCGGGAATATCGCGCGTCAGCGAAATCGAACGGCACTCGACGTAAACGCCGCCATCCTTTTCCTCAAATCGCCAGTAGGTATTCATGCGCCAGAGAAAGCCATCATCATCGCCGACAGGTTTGAGCGATTCACTAGCCTCACCGGCATTTTCAACTTCCTGAATGCGCGTGGTGTGCGAGCGGCTGGCGGCATGAGTCGCGTCGATCAGGTGGTAGTGCACATCGTGGTCGGAATCGAGGATCGAAGTGATGATCTTCTTCTTGCGCAAGCGGTAGTAAATGGTGAAGTCGTCGCCGTTGCGGCGAAGAATCTTCGAGCGCATCACATCGGGCTTGAAGATCTCCTGGTGATGATCGTAATCCTCCTCCAGCGCCAGGGTTTGAGCCAGCGTGACGCTGGGGATGAAGACTGTTCCGATCCAGTCATGAATCAGGCCCGCGGGAACAGCGATGGTTTTCCCGCCATCGCGCGATTCGAGCTTTTCGATCACCACTTCGCCGCGGTGCAGTTGTTCAAGCGCTGCCGCCCGTTGGTCCGCCGGGAGCCGCTCGACGTAGAGAAATGTCCCGTCCGCAGCGTTTTCGGGCGCCATTTGCGATTCGGAGACTTGCACGTAGCGATCGAAGGCTCGAAGCGTTTCCGGCCGGAGCTGGGCCGCATCGCTCGACCCAGGCGTTACGAGCGTGAATAGGCACAGCGCGAGTGCGGCGGAGGCGCGGAGGCGCAATGCGAGTGTGGATGCTTTGGACCTCATCTGTCAGCGATGCCTTCCGGCCAAGCTCATGGGTTTGCTGGTCGAAGACCCTTACGAACGCAAGAGCACGCGTTTTGTTGCGCACAAAAATGAAATCTGGCGTTTATTTTCAACAACTTACAGCAATTTCTGTGCGTCGCTGTTGCGATTAGATCTCGAGCTTGTGCGCGATCGAATTAGAAGATGCAATGTGTATGCCGGAGGGTAGCTTAAGGTGAATCGGGCCGGAGGTCATGCAAGAAAGCTGTCCAGACGTGCCCCCCTGTCAGCTGGGGGTCAGGAGGGGTTATGCCGACAGGGAGGGCTGGGCGGATTGGGTAGCGTGCCCCGGCTCCTCTCGGAACCGTCGTCCCCGCAACGCAGCTCCCAACCCGCACTACTAGAGTAGGCAGAGCAATGGGCGGTGCCAATGGCTCGGAAGGTCCATTTCAGTTGTACTGACGTTGTAGTACCAGGGCCCTGCGGCGGGTTAGGCCATTCCTTTATTTTGTTGCACTTACGGGCACATGGAGGGTCACATTAGTACCCTTTCCGACTTTTACTTCGGCATTTTTCGCCCATTCCGACCAGGCGCCTTTGTAGTAGGCGCGCAAGTTGTAGAGACCCGGATTCAGGCGCGGGAAGAAGAAGCGGCCGTCGGCATTCGTGAGCGTGGCATGCGGGTGCGCGCCTTCGGCTTCCTCGACGGTGACGCGCGCGCCTTCAAGCGGCCGGCCATCGCGGAGTACCGTGCCCTCCAAAGTGCCAAGGTGCTCGGTGGAGGACACCGGAATCGCGCTGAACAAGAAAATGGCGGTAAGCAAGGCTGCGAAAAGCGATTTCATGAGAGGTCTCCTGGATCCCGTATCCAGAATTTTAGCGCGACTGGAGGCGCGCGGCGTGGACGCGCAGCGTATCGGTTAGCTGTTCTTCCGTCGAGGCCGATGGGCCAAGGTACCCGCGCGAGGACTCAGCGAGCGAGCGTCGGCTGAACGCAGGGCCCGCGCTTCAGCCGGTCAGGCACGGCGCAAATTAATGCCGGGCTCGCCCCGTGCCGCAACGCGACATTAGCGAGAGGGGTTGCGAGTGCGAGCTGTGCCTCTGTGCGCCGCCTGGCCCGAAGAGGCCCGGCTGAAGCGCGGGCCCTACGAGTGCTTGCTTCGGCCTTAGAGCTTGTAAACCCGGTGGGCGCGGGCGTGGGCTGCCTGATCCTGGCGGCCGGTGTCCGGGTTGATCTTGCGGGCGAGGGCGATGTGGTAGGTCAGGAGCTGCAGCGGAACCAAATGCAGGAAAGGCGCGAGCCAGGGCTGCGCTTCCGGCACGACGACGATATGCTCGGCGGCAACGTCGCGATTCGCTGCCGGAGTGGTGATAGCCACGCGCAACATGCCCAACTCTCCCGCGGCGCGCAGAGATTGTGCGTGCGCGCTCGTCGGCGGGTTCGCCGGCCAACATGCCGACGATTACGTCACGGTCGTCAATCTCCGAGAACGGGCCGTGGAGAATTTCTTCGGTCTCGAAGCCTTCAGTGGCGATGTAGCTGGTCTCTTTGATTTTCAAGGCGGCTTCGGAGGCGGTGGCCCAGGCGGTTCCGGCGCCGAAGAAAACGATGCGATGGCGCTCCGCAACCAGCGGCGCAAAATCGCGGACTTGCTGCTCGGTTTTCAGCGCCTGGCGCAGCAACGCTGGAATTTTCTGCAACGCGGCGTGCGCGTTCGCGCCATCTTTCAGCATGCCGCGCTTGTCGAGAACGCCCAGAATGAGCGAGGCGATGGCGGCGAGAGCGGTGGTATAGCTCTTGGTGTAAGCGAAGGCCACTTCCTGCTCGCAGGTCTCGATGCGCAAATCGGCGCCGAGAATTCCTTCGCCGGGATTGAAGCCCGTAACCGCGATTGTGAGAGCACCCATGGCTTTGGCGGCGCGCAGGGCTTCTACCGACTGCGACGTCGTGCCCGTGTGCGTGATGATTACGGCCACGTCTTCGGCGCCAAGCGCCAGCGGATAGTGCGCGAACTCGAAGGATTGCTCGGCGCGGGCCAGAGCGCGGCCGCCGGAATGATGGCGCATCCAACGTTCGGCGATATTGGCGGCGTTCAGGGAAGTTCCGATGCCGATGAAGACGATGCGCTTGCGTCCCGCGGCTGCTTGCACGGCGCGTTCGATGGCCGAGCGCGATTTCGAGAAAACCTGCTCGATCAGTTGCGGCTGATCCACGATCGCGTCGTAGAGGAAGTAGGGATGAGCGGAGCGCGTTTCAGGCATTTGCTTTTTCTCCGCGGGCAGTGTATCCGAGGAAGTCGCGAATCGTGAACCGCAAATTGCGGTTTGTAGCGCCGTCCTTTTAGGGCGGCACGCGCGCAAACTATAAACCCGCCGGGACCGAGAGCCCGGCGCTACACAAACCAAGGAGCCGCAGGAATGCCTCGCTACCTTTCGCAGCATACGATCGCATGTCTGACGCGGCAGGGCGCTGAGCAACTTGCGGCGCGGTTGAGCGCGGCGTCGGCAGTCAGGACGCACCGCGTGCTGCTTGCCTTACAGGACGGCAAGATGCTGGTGGAATTTGAGGCTGGGAATCGGGAGGAATTGGAGAAATTCTTAGTGAAGGAGAAGTTTCATTTCGACTGGATTTTGCGAGTGGAATACGAATCCGATGCAGGAAAGCTCGTTGCGGTTTAAGAGTTCCAGGGTTTGTCGGAGGTCGTGGCGAGCATTAGAGCGGGGTTACGTCGGCGGGCGCAGCAAGCGGCGCCCCTACGGCCGAGAGCGAGAAATCATATAAATTTGAGGAATCCGGGCGGCTGACCTCACATCCAAACTGGGAGCGATTCAGGGTTCGAGCGGTGATTGAGGCGCAGAGCCGCACGCAGCGACTGCCCGATGCCCCCAAGCCCGACGCCGGGTTTTCCGCAGCGACCCGACAGCACGAAAAGGAGCCAGCATGTCTGAATACGCGCATCCGGAAGCATTGGTATCAACCGAGTGGGTCGCGAGCCATGCGAACGATCCGAAGATTCGGCTGGTAGAAGTGGACGTGGACACCTCAGCATACGATCAGGGGCACATCGCCGGAGCCGTGGGCTGGAATTGGCAGACGCAACTGCAGGACGGCGTGCGCCGCGATTTGATCAGCAAAGCGGCGCTGGAGGATTTGCTCAGCCGTTCCGGGATTTCGAACGATACGACGGTGATTCTCTACGGCGACAACAACAATTGGTTCGCCGCTTACGCCTTGTGGCAACTGGAATATTTCGGGCACAAGAATCTGAAGCTGATGAACGGCGGACGTAAGAAGTGGCTGGAAGAGAAGCGGCCGCTTACTACCGATGTGCCGAATTATCCGAAGGCCAGCTATCGCGCTTCTGAACCCAACGAAAAGATTCGCGCTTACCGCGAGGATGTGCAGGCGGTGCTGGAGAAGAAGGCCAGAGGGCAATTGGTGGATGTGCGCTCGGCCGATGAATTCACCGGGAAGGTGATTGCGCCTCCGGGAATGTCGGAGACGGCGCAGCGCGGCGGGCATATTCCCGGCGCGGCGAGCATTCCCTGGGCGCAGGCCGCGGCGGAGGATGGGACGTTCAAATCGGCGGATGCTTTGAAGCAGCTTTATCAGGGCAAGGGCATCACCGGCAAAGACGAAGTAATCGCTTATTGCCGCATCGGAGAGCGCAGCTCGCACACATGGTTCGTGCTGAAATATTTGCTCGGGTACGACCAGGTGAAGAATTACGACGGCTCGTGGACGGAGTGGGGAAATTTAGTGCGCGCGCCGATTGAGAAGGAAGTTGCGGCGGCTGCGGGGTAGTTGGTTGTGGTTTAAGTAGCGCCGGCGTCTCTGCGCACCTCGGGGGTCAGAGTGCGCCTCGATCGTTCGCGGAGCTTATCGCCGATTGGATTGCGCTTGTTTGGCAGCGCGAGTCCGCGCGTGTCCGTTGCTCGTCGCGGGAATCGTTTTCGTCGGATGCCGCCAGGGACGGCGGCGCTACCTGGGTTTGCTTCCGCGGTTGATTGCGGTGCTTGCTGCGATATCGCTCGTCGGATGCCGCCAGGGACGCCCTTCGCGGCTCAGGATAAACCGGCGCTACCTGGGTTTGCTTCCGCGGTTGATTGCGGTGCTTGCTGCGATATCGCTCGTGGGATGCCGCCAGGGACGCCCTTCGCGGCTCAGGATAAACCGGCGCTACTTCGGAGCTACTTATCTTAGCTGGCCTGGCTCTACTCCGGCGTGGCGGGCTTGGTCTTCCAGGTCGCTGATCTGCTTCTGTAACGCTTCCTTTTGCCTCTGTAATGCTTGAACATTCGCGTTTGAGTCGCCGACGCGCTCTCCGTACAGCTTTTGTCCCTCGCCCGGGGCTTCGCCGTGGGCCAACGCTTGATAGTTGTCGATCTTCTGGTCGATGTCCGCGATTTTTGTTCGTAGCGAATTGATCTGATTGCGGTAGTAGGTTGCGTTTCCTGCCGCAGAATTGTTTTGCGGGCGATAAGAATTCGAACGCCTTGCCGAGCTGGGATCGGATTCGTACGGCGGACCGTTCAGCGAGTTCATGTCCTCGTCGGTCCAGACTTTCTTGGCGGGCTTCGGTGCGGGCTTTCCGTCCGCTGTCGTTGGCTTCGCGGGCGGCGCTGTGGGCTTCGCGTCTGCTGGAGCTTGTGCGTTTGGCGCGGCCGCTGGTGCCGGCGGAGCAGGTTGCTGCTGCGTTGAGCTTTGCGCGCGCGATGGAGTTGCGAATAGCGACAGGAACAGGAGCGAGACTGCGATTCTGGCGTTCATAGTGATTCCATTATCGGCTTGCGTGCGGAATCGCTAAAACTGGATTTCGTACAGGCGTTCTCTTGCAGGCACGACCTGTCCGAAAGGTCAGGGATCGGCGGGAACCGGAGCGCCGCGCGCGAGTTCGTCTTTGACGGCGGCCAGCGCGTCGGCGGGCTTACCGAGACGGCGATAACGGCTTGCCTCCGTTACTTCATGGGATTCGAAGGCGAAGAGGAATTTTCGCGCGGAGTAGTCGAACTGCACGCGCGTGGGCAGCCAAATCCCCGGCGCGACTTCGGAATTATCCAGAGTGAAATGGCCGCCGCGATAGAGCTTGCCCAAGATGCCTCCGCCGAAGGAGATATCATGGAAGATGTCGGCTTCGCCGTGAACGATCTGCGCGGTGGCATTGTCGATCCAGATTTTGGCGCGCGTGCCGGTGAAGACATTCTCGACTGTGGAGTGCGAGACGAAGCCGGGATTGGGCTCGAGCACCAGGACGTCGCACAGGCGCCCGCGATACATCTCCTGTCCCGACGAGCTTGACGTGGAAGGCGCGGCGGGAAGCGTCCACCAGATCTTTGCGCTCCTTCAGCTCTCTTTTGCCGCTTGGCATTGACCGCTTCCTGGCGCGGGTCGTTCGGATTCACGGCGATTTCCAGCACCTGCTCCCAGTCGTGCAATTCCCGGCGGTAAGCCATGGCATCTACGGGCTTGGAGCCCTCTCTGAGCAGGAGCTTTAGGGTGCCCGTGCCGGTGGGAACGACGCGGTACTCCTTGTCGTCAGTAACCTTGCGGCTAGGGCCGGAATAGGTGATGTGGTGCTCGACGCGCTCGAATTCGTCGTAGGCGACGTCGTCGGCGTGCTGGGCGGCAATGACGCGCTCGGCCAGGGCGTGAATCTGGTCTTCGGTTAGAGGGGTGTTGAGAGTAGGTTGCGGCTGAGGCAAGGACTTGGGCTTGGCGGGTTGCTGCGGGCGAGGGTTGCCCTGCGCGGCGGGGCATAGCGCCATGCCGAGTACGCAAACTACCAGTATCGCGAAGCGTCTCATCGTGCGACAACCTGCGGGCCGACCCGTATTGGATTCGAAACCGGCAGCTTCGGCTGCAAAGCTATTTTATCGGTTTGCGGGGCACAAATATCAGATTCCGCCCGAGAATATTTCTTTGCCGCCAACCGTCTATACTAGGTGAATGGCTCCCCAGCGCATGGCGATTCAGGTTTCCGCGGCGCGAATAGCGCTGCGCGAGACGCTTTCGATCGCCATCGACACCTTGCGGGCCCACAAACTGCGGACTTTTCTGACTTTGCTGGGCGTGATTCTGGCGGTGACGACGCTGGTGGCGGTGATGTCGGTGCTGAACGGGCTGAATGTGTACGTTGCGGAGAAGGTCGCGAACCTGGGCGCGAATGCCTACGTAATCGATCGAGTGGGAATCGTCACCAATTTCGAGCAGTGGAACAAAGCGCGGAAACGGCCGCCGCTGCAGATGGAGGATTTGGAGGCGCTGCAGGCGGACATGAAATTGGCCACCAACATCGCGGGCTTCATGCAGACGATTGCGGATGTGCGCTATGGAAACGACCTGCGCGAGAACGTGACGATCATGGGGACTTCGCCGAGCTACGCGGACATTCGCGACGTGGAGGTGTCGAGCGGGCGTTTGCTGACCAATAGCGATGAAGAACACCGCGCGAACGTGTGCATTATCGGGCCGGACGTTGCCAACCAGTTTTTTCCGTCCAGCGATCCCTTGGGCAAGCTGATTCGAGCGGGAGCGGAGCAGTACGAAGTGGTCGGCCTGGCCGTGGCCAAGGGCACGGTGCTGGGGCAGTCGCTGGACGATTACATCATGATGCCGCTTTCGACCTATCGCAAAGGCTGGCTGGCGCCGCTTGATTCTGTGGCGATGTTTGTTGAGGCGCCGACGCCGGATTTGATGCCCGCGTCGGAGGATGAGGCGCGGGTGTTGCTGCGCTCGCGGAGGCACGTGCCTTATGACGCGGAGGACAATTTCGGCGTGGTTTCGCCGACGTCCATTACCGGGATCTGGAATCGCATTACCGGGAATGCGTTTGGAATCGCGATCTGGATTACTTCGGTGTTTCTGGTGGTGGGCGGAATCGTGATCATGAATATCATGCTGGCCAGCGTTACGGAGCGGACGCGGGAGATTGGCTTGCGGAAATCTTTGGGTGCGCGGCGCATGCATATTTTGCTGCAGTTTTTGGTGGAGTCGTCGCTGCTGTCGGCGCTGGGCGGTGGCCTGGGAGTGATTCTGGCATTAACCTTGGCGGCGATTGTGCGCTCGGCTACTTCGATTCCTTTCTCTACGCCGGTTTTTACGATTGTGATTGCGCTATCGCTTTCTTCTATTGTGGGGCTTTTTTTTGGGATTTATCCGGCTATGCGGGCGGCGCGGTTGGATCCGATTGAGGCTTTGCGGGCGGAGGGGTAGGAGGTTGTGGGTTGATTTTTGGTCCGCGGTTGGTCGCGGATGTTGTTGCGTCGGGGTCGTAGGAGGGCCGGCTTAAGCGCGGCCCCTACGGTGGGCCTTAGTTTCGTTGGTCGTCCGGCGGTTGGTGGGGGATGCTGTTGCGTCGGGGTCGTCGGACGGGCGCAGCCCTTCGAGGCTCAGGGTAAACAAGCCCCGCCCCTACGACGGACTTGCGAGTTTGGATCGGCGGTATAAAAGGCTAGAGAGTGAAGCAGGATTACAAAGAGAATTTGGCGCTGGCATTTGACACTTTGCGGACGCATAAGCTGCGGAGTTTTCTTGCTGTGCTGGGCGTGATGATCGGCGTCGGGTTGATTATTCTGGTGGTTGGGTTGGTGGACGGCTTCCGCACCGTCATTCAGGACGAGATCACGCAGGAGGGGATTGATACGGCGTGGGTGCAGCGCTTCGACGAGAATTTCAATAATAACAACCGGCGACCTAAGGAAGAGCGCGAGCGCAAGCCGCTGACGCTGGAGGACGGCGAGGCGATTCTTCCCGCTTGTCCGGCGGTGAAGCAAGTTGCGGTGTCGATCTTTCAGTGGGAAGTCGCGCACAACGTGCGCTATCAGAACAACGAAGTGCAGGGCATCGAATTCCGCGGGACCTTTCCGGCGTTTCTGGAGGTTTATTCGAACGCGACCATGGGCGCGGGGCGTTTTTTCACCGATACGGAGAACGAGCATCGCGACAACGTGGCGGTGATTGGGGAGAACGTCGCTACTGCTCTGTACGGGACGATTCCGGACGCCATCGGCAAGAACATCATGGTGGACGGCTCGACGTTTCAGGTGATTGGAGTGCTACAAAAGCCGGTCGGGGGATTTGGAACCAACGACGAGGATCGGCGTGTGGTTCTGCCTTATTACACTTTCCGGAAAATTTATCCGGCAGCGTTTGAGATTTTCATTCGCTTCCTGGCGTATCCGGGGCAGGTGGAGAAGGCTGTGGACCAGGTGCGCGATGTGCTGCGGCGGCGGCGCAACGTGGCGTACGACAAGCCCGACGATTTCTTCATTCAGACGAATCGCGAGACGGCGCAGCAGTTCAACGACATCATCAAGAGCACGGTGGTGGCGATCATTGTGCTTAGCTCGATCGGATTGCTGATTGGCGGCGTGGGCGTGATGAACATCATGCTTGTTTCCGTTACGGAGCGGACACGGGAAATCGGCGTGCGCAAGGCCATCGGAGCGAAAAGCGCGGATATTACCTGGCAATTTTTGTTTGAGGCCATGACGTTGACGGGCATTGGCGGAGTGATTGGGATCATTGTCGGCGGCGGGGCTACTTTACTGATTCCGAGGGTCACTTCGCTGAAAGCGGTGGTGACGCCCTGGGCGATCGTGCTGGGCTTTGTGGTGTCGGTGAGTATTGGGCTGATATTCGGCGTTTGGCCGGCGACGAAGGCGGCGCGGCTGGATCCTGTCGAAGCGTTGCGCTACGAATAGCCCGGTGGCGCGGCGAGCTTACCTCTGGGTTGCGAGCAATCCGTAAACGGCCACACTATTTGCCGTGGCGACAAAGACTTTCCCGTCGGCGATCATCGGCGTGATGAATTTGTTTCCGTTGCCGGGATGATCGGCGCTATTTGCCGCCTGATTGCTGTCGTAGAGCTCAGTGCTCAAATTGCTTGCGGGGTAAGCGCGGAGTACGGCGGGATTGGAATTTTCGATGGCCCAGACGATGCCGTTGGAAGTTCCGTTGGCGGAAACCGAGGGTAGAGCGCCGGGATATTCGAAATTTGTGGGCGTGGACGTGGAAGGGCCGCTGAGCTTGGCGTTGCTGATGGGGAAAGCTTTCAGTGCATCCGCCTGGTCGCAGTAATAGACGGTGTTGTTGAAATATGCGGGGACGCCCCAGACGCCTTCCGGCAGGACGTGCAGCAGTTCCTGGTAGATGTTGTCGCTCGAAGCGTTGAATTTGCCCATGTTGTTGCGGTTGGCGACGTAGATGGCGCCGTCTTTTCCGGCGGCGATGGCCAATTGCACGGTGCTGTTGCCGTTGCTCATGTCCGGAAGAACCAGCGGCCCGCCTGAGCCCAGATCGGTATCGGAATCGGACTCGGAGACGGTGTTGGTCATCGTGAAATAATCTGCGACGGCGAGCTTGCCGCTGCTGACCGATAGCTTCACGAAGGCATTGCCGAAATCCTGTTGATTCGGGAAGCCGTTGGAGTCGAGGGCGGTTTCGAAATCGCCGTTGGCAACTTCGACGTAGATATTTCCCTGCGGATCGGCGGCAGGCCCGCCGCCGCTCTGCCAGATAGAGCCCGCGCCGAAGGAACCGCCAGCCGAGTCGGGACCATTGGGAGTGAGATTGAGCACCGTGGTTTGCTGCAAGGCGCTTTCGCTATAGCCCATGATCCAAGCCGAGTATGGCGGGATATCGCAATGAGAGGCGAAGCTGACGTAAATCGTTCCGTTGAGCAGCAGGAGGGCGGCGCGTTCCTTGTAATTTCCGGGCGCGAAAGTCAGCGTGCCGTTGGAGCTTCCGGCACCGACGCCGGGATACGTCGCCTTGATTTCCATCGGGCCGTTCAATAACTCGGCGCCGGTGGTTACGTCGAGCGCGTGCAGCCGCTGGTGATAGTTGCCGCTGCCGTCCTTGGACATCGCGACAAAGAAAATCGTGCCGTGGGCGCCGGCTTTGCGGTCGATGACCGGAGTCGCGGTGATACCAATCTGCGGACTTACCTGCCCACAGCTGCGTGTATCGCTGGTTGTCTCTCCGGACGGCAAGAGTTTGGAAGCAGCGTCCTGCCAGATGATCGAGCCGGTATCGGAATCGAAGGCATACATGCTGTCGTTTTCCGTGGCGACGAAGACGGTGTTGTGCGCCGTGCCATTGATCATCAAGCCGGAGAGATAAAGCGGCTCGGCATCTACTTTCCCGTCCACGCTCAAATTGCGCAGCAGCCCGAAGGTGTGTTCATTCACATTGCTGGTGGTTAGCGTGGTTTCCGTTGGATTCAAGCCGGTTCGGGCTACGTCGTTGTGGAAGGTGGTGACATCGGTGCCGGAGGGAGGAGGAGGCGGCGTATTTGAGGTGACGGTAAGCGTGGCGTTGCTGCTGGTGACGCTGCCGGCGGTATTGCTCACGACTACATCGAAAACCTCGCCGTCATCGGCGGAAGTGGTTACGGGCGTCGTATAACTGGAGGCTGTGGCGCCGGTGATGTTGCTGCTGTTCTCCTGCCACTGATAATTCAGAGGCATGCTGCCGGTGGCGGTGACAGAGAATGTCGCCGTCAAGCCGGCCGCGACGCTTTGATTGGCGGGCTGCGTGGAAATCGTGGGCGCCGATGGCGGAGTGGAACCGGCCGAGCCGCCAGGCCCAACGCCGCCGCACGAAGACAGGGCGGCAGCCGCGAGAAACGGCAGTAACTGATGGACGCGGATTCGAGCGGGCATAATTCGTTTTCCTTTAGCGCGCGCTGCTCGCGCGACTACCAGCGGGCTGTTCTTGCAACTGTCAAGCAAGTTGCCGCGCAACGTGGAACAGTTTAGCAACTGTAAGATGTGTGCAACCCGTCCCGGGGTACAGTTTTAGGGAGCCCCCCGAGGGCCAACTTTGGGCCCTCTTACTTGCGCCCCTCCCAGTCTTGCAAGCGCTCTGCCATTGGGCTTTGCGGATCGACGGCCGGGTCGCCGTTGGCGTCCAGAATATAAGGATATCCGCCCGGATCTTGAGGGACGCTGAGAAGCAAACCGGCGTTAACGAGATCTTGTACCGAATTGGGAGAGCGGCCGGTTCGCTTTCGGTACGACTCGACGATCGGCTTCAGCAGGTCGAGGTCGTCGAGGGTGCGCAAGGCTTGCAGATGCGCCAGGGCATTGGCGCGAACGGTTACGTCCTTGGTGGATTCGTAGATCTGCGACCACATGAAGCGCGAGGTGTCGCGCGAGCCGCCGGTTTCGGCTATGTGGGCGGCCATCGCACCCATCCAGGGAAGTGCGCCGGGAACTTTGCTGCCCTCCCAAAATGTCTGCGCGGCTTGCCGGTAATCGCGCAGGTACCAGTAATAGACAAAGCCGAGGTTGTAGTAGAGGCGCCAATTCGTGGGGTTCGCGGCGATACCTTTGCGAAGCAGGGCGATGGCTTCGTCGGGGCGTCCCGCGCCGGCCGGGATTTTTTCGGAGAGAAAAATCGCGCCGAACTGGTAGGCCACGTCGAGGCGGGGATCGAGATCGGTGGTCACATTGAGCAGCGGCGCGAGCAAACTGAAATCGGTTTCGCCGCGCTCGAGAACGCCGCCGTTGTATTGCACTGTGCGCGTCCAATAAATATCGGCGAGGAGCGAATCGTAGCCGAGGCTCAGTTTCTTCAGCAACTTGCCGGAGGTGAGCAGCAATTCCTGGCGTTGCGCGGCGATGGACTCGCGATTGGAGACGATGCTGCGCTGCACGGGATAGAGGGAGAGCAGAAGGAGCGGCACGCCGAGGCCAGCGATCCAGGCTTGCTTGATGCGTGCGGCGGTTTCCATTTCAAGATATCCGGCGTGGCTCGTCAGTGGACCGGGCGGAGCAAGCCCCGCCCCTACGGTTGGAAGAGCGAAAATTGTGCCGAGCGATCATTTCAGGTTCCGATTGGAAAAGACGGCGGAGGCTGCAAGCAGAAGCGCGAGGATGTAAATCGCGGCGTAGGCGGTGTTTTGCCAGACCAACGAAAATGGAATGGCGTCGCCGTGAGCTGTGGCGCCGATTACATTGAAATTGCTGAAATTGGGCAGCGCGTAATACAGCACCGCGGTGAGGGCCTTTACTGCGCCGCTCTGGCTCAATGCTCCCGCATCGCGCAGGTCGGATGCGAAAATTCCGGCGACGTAGATGCCCAGGGTGTAGAGCGTTGAGAGTATGGGCGTCGAGAAGCAGGAAAAGAAAAGAGCGAGGGCGGTGACCAGCGCGAATTCGAGCAGGATGAAATAGACTGCAAGCAAAATCGTGACGTCCGGGCGCGTGACTGCATGATCCACATAAATCAGCGCCAGGAAGAGGCCGAGAGTCATCAGCGCGGTGTTGATGGCTAGGGTGAGAAGCAGGCCGAGATATTTGCCGGTCAGAAATTCCCAGCGGCGCACGGGTTTGGCCAGGATGCTGTAGAGCGTGCGGCGTTCGATTTCTTTGTAAACCAGGCCCACGCCGATGAAGACCGACATCACGAGGCCCAGCAGGGAAATGGCGCTGAGGCCGAGATTGATGATTACCAGGCGCTCGATGCCGATGGAAATCTGGCCGACGAAGACCGCTGCGGCCATCATCAGCAGAGCGAAGAAAATCAGATTGTAGAGCACGCGATCGCGCACCGATTCGCGGAAGGTGTTGACGGCGACGAAGAGGGGCACGCTGCTCATTTTTGCGCCACCTCGACCGCGTACGAAGCCGCTTTCTCTTGCCCGACCAGATGGAAGAAATAATCCTCGAGCGTCGGCTTCAATTGCGCGACCCCGAGAATCCGTGCGTCGATCGCGCGCAATTGGCCGAGCAAGTCGTAAAGTTCCGCCTCCGGTACTTCGATGCGGTAGAAGACGCCGGAAGGTGTGGCGCGGTTGGCCAGCGCTGCGGGCAAAGAGCGGCCAGTAGGCAGTTCGAAGTGAATTTCCATGCCCTGTACTTCGATGGAGACGATTTCCTGCGGCGTGCCAACCCCTTGCAGCTTCCCACCGACGAGGACTGCAACGCGATCGCAGAGCATTTCGGCGTCGGGCAGGATGTGGGTGGAGAAGAAAACGGTGCGGCCCTGGCGCTGCAGATCGAGGATGATGTCGCGCACTTCGCGGCGCCCGACGGGATCGAGACCGGATGTCGGCTCATCGAGAAAAATCACCTGCGGATCGTGCAGAATCGCCTGGGCGATGCCCACGCGCTGCAGCATGCCTTTCGAGAATCGGCGCAGTTGCACATCGGCAGCGGAGCTGAGACCGACGCGTTCAAGAAAGCGCGTGACGCGCTCGCGACGATCGCTGGCGGTGAATTTGAAGAAGCGCGCGGAGTAATCGAGGAACTCGCGGGCTGTCAAATAATCGTAGAAGTAGGGCTGCTCCGGCAGAAAGCCGATTTCGCGGTGCATTTCGACATCTTCGATGGAGCGGCCGCGAATGTGCGCTGTGCCGCTGGTGGGGAAAATCAGACCCATCAGGAGCTTGAGAGTGGTGGTTTTGCCGGCGCCGTTGGGGCCGAGAAAGCCGAAGACTTCGCCCTCGCGCACCTGGAAGCTTAGAGCGTCCAGGGCGCGGCGCGTGCGCTTGCGCCAGAAGCCGTAGGCGTAGTCCTTGGTCAGGCCTTCGATATCGATGGCAGGAATGCCCACGACAACATTTTTTTGGACGCGGGCTGGAAAGTCAATCGCCCTCGCGCGGGCTGGTTCCACCACAAAATTAGGTCTGCGCCGTCAGGACACTAGCGATTGCCCCCGCCCCTACGGGCCGAAAACCCAGAGCGCGCCGAGGATTTCAGGGAGTGGATTGCTCGGCGGAGGTTTTGGTGCCCTCGGGTGTAAATTCGAAGCGCAAGGTCCAGTTGCTCGCGGCGCCGGTAGAGGGCGAAAATTTCCACTGGCGCGCGGCTTGCAGAGCGAGATCCGCGAAATAGCTGCTGGGCCCACGCGATGCGATGCTGGCATTGGTCACTTCGCCGGACGAATTGACGCTGACGTTGATGCCCACTCTGACCGTCCCGCGAATCGTGTTTCTGGCTTTTTGCGAGACATCGGGAAGTGCTTGGTGAACTACGTGGCTGCTGGAGGCCGCGACTGCGGCAGGGCGCGTTGGAGCTTCCACAGGTGGGGCCGCAACGGGCGACTGCGAATCGCCGTTGAAATCTTGCTTCGCGATTGGCGCCGCGGGTTTGGTTGCTCGTGGAGCTGCGCTCTGGACCGGCCGGGGCTGCGTTGGGGGCCCAGGTGTGGGTTGGGGTGAAGGCGCGAGGACACTACTGGGGGTTTTCGGAAGCTGCGCGGCACCCTGGTGAGAATCCTTCAATAGTTTCGAACCTACGAAGCCTACCGATGCCAGAAAGAGAATCAAGGCAGCGATCAAATAACGATTGCTTCGAGGCGAAGCTTTTTGTTGAAGAGTCTCCGGCGCGAGCGGCGTTGGAACGGGACTACCGCCGAGATGCGCAGCAATGTCGGCGATCGTCCAGCGGCGCCGGGGGTCGCGGCGCAAGCAGTGGCGAGCGATGTCGCGAAGCGAGGAGGGCATCGTTCGCGGAATGAGCGGATCTTGCGAATCCGAATCTCGCGGCGGCAGATGCTGGGTCAAGACTTCGACGAGCATCAGACCGAGAGACCAAATGTCTCCAGCGGGAGCGCTAGTGGCTTCGGGCGGATCGTATTCCGAGGGAAAGCTGATCGGTTCGCCGGCGCGGCGGAGCCCGTCCGTGGAAAGCTTCAGCTGATCGCCGCTGGCCATGATATCGGCGGGTTTGATGGGCCCGTGCGCCAGGCCGTTGGCATGCAGGAAGGCAAGCGCGCTAAGCGCGGGGTTCAACATCTCGGTCGCTTCAGCTTCGGTGAGCGCCCGGTGCGGGAGGATTTGCGATAAGTTCTCTTCCGCGTACTCCATCACGACGTAAACGAATTTGGCGTCGTCGATCTGGCAACGCCCGGTCTGATAGATCCGGATCAGATTTGGATGCGACAACCTGGACGCGAATTGCCAAGTCGCCAGCCGGTTTTCTGCTTGCGGAGAATTTCCAGCAATTAGCTTAATCGCTGCCGGGTGCGGGTCTTGATCGCCGAACTGGGCTTGAAACACGGCGCTCTGCTGCGAGCCGCCCAGGTACTCGCCCAACTGAAATGCGCCATTGACCGTTTGTCCTTCGCAGCGCTTCCATGCCTCGGCCATGGGTCCTCGTCGGCTGGTTCGAACATTGTCCGCTTCTTGGAGCGGGGTGCCAAGTGGGGTGTTATGCCTACGATACTTCTTCCGCCTAATAGCTAACTAGGTTTGTTGCACTAACGTGTCGCTGGGCCGACATCGCCTTTACGCTCCGCGGTCGTTCGCGGCTTCGCTTTGCGGTTAGGGTTCATCAGCTCCCGGCCGAGACGCCCTTCGCACCTCAGGATTAACCGGCGCTACTTGGGTCGCAGCGGAGCGAAAATCGGATCGGTGGCGAATCTTTGCGGGAAAATATTCTCGTAGCTGTTCAGCTCGCGGCACCAGGTGCGGTGCACCTGATCGAAGCCGAAAGCGATCATCTCGCGCCGGGCTTCTTCGGCGTTCCAATTTTGTTCCGCCATGCGATAGGCGGCAATCATCATTCCTGTGCGATCCACGCCGTGCTGGCAATGCACGAAGATTTTCTTGTCGGGATTCTCGTGAATCACGGTCAGGAATTTCTGCACCGTCGCGTCGCTGGGATAGTGGCAACTCCAGGGCAGCGCGACGTATTGCAGGCCCGCAGCTTCGGCTGCTTGTTTCTCGCCCGCGCGATTGCCTTCGAAACGCAAGTCCACGTCAATCGCGATTCCGTTTTTGGCCAGGGCGCTGAATCCTTCGGGGCTGGGTTGCGCGCCGCGATAGAGCAGCGGCGTTACTTCGCCGGCGTTTGCGACGCCGTCCATCGCGATTTTTTTTGCGGGTGCATGCGCGGGAGAGATGGCGTCATTCGTGCCGGACTCTGAACGCGGAGCGGCGGCGAGTGCCAACAGTAACGCCGCGACGGAGATCACGGCGGCCGCGAGAATCGTTGGTCTCAGGAATTTCTTGCGCACGAATTCAGGTTAGGCCTCGGCCTCGCGCGCGTCAACTGTCTGCAGGTTCAGTTCCGTATCTTCCGCGCACGTACCACGACACATAGACACATTCGACACTTTCACCACAACATTTTGCGGTGAGAGGTCAATTTTTTCTTGACAACTTTTCCACATCCCCTATACTCGCTCCCCAGATTCGAGGGCGTGATTCGGTAATTTTTTCCGGTCAAGCTGCAGCGCCTGACCTCCGATTTCACGAGGGCCTCTCGAATTTAATCTACTAAATTGCGGGGAACCACCCCAACCACTCACCGCGATTGCGGTGTGATTCGCGGAGTGGCGGAGCGTTCCCTAATTTTGGCTTTGTAGCCATACTAACGGGACGCGCACTGAGGTAAAATGGACACTACCTCGCGCGCGGACTCCCTCAGCCCAAACTCGGCTCCGTTTTTCTGATGCCTGCGCGGAGGCAACATGGCAGAAGCACGAATGGCACTCAACAGCAAACTCGCTTCAGAACAAATGATCGGCTCCTCACGCGGCCTGGAATTCCGCCGGATGTTTACCGACGGCACGGCCTCACCGTACGACAAAGTGGAATGGGAAAAGCGCACCGCTCTGATCGGCAATGATAAAGGGCAGACGATTTTTCGTCAGGAGAATGTGGAAGTACCCAAGTCCTGGTCGCAGACTGCTACAAACATAGTCGCTTCCAAATATTTTCACGGCAAACTGAATACGCCTGAGCGTGAAACTTCGGTTCGCCAGTTAATCGGGCGCGTGGCCAACACCATCGTGCGCTGGGGCGAAGAAGGCGGTTACTTCGCTTCCACGGCTTCGCGCGATGCCTTCCGTGACGAACTGACGCATCTTCTGGTCGAGCAGAAGGTGGCTTTCAATTCTCCGGTGTGGTTCAACGTCGGCGTGCAGCCCAAACCGCAATGCTCGGCCTGCTTCATCAATTCCGTCCAGGACAACATGGAATCGATCATGGGCCTGGCGAAGACGGAAGGCATGCTCTTTAAGTGGGGCTCCGGCACGGGCACGAATTTTTCCACCCTGCGCGGCAGCCGCGAATCTCTTTCCGGCGGCGGAATCGCTTCCGGACCGGTCAGTTTCATGAAGGGCTTCGATGCCTTTGCGGGCGTGATCAAGAGCGGCGGAAAGACGCGCCGCGCTGCCAAGATGGTGATTCTGAATGTCGATCACCCGGACATCGCCGAATTCATCGACTGCAAAGTGAAAGAAGAGCGCAAGGCGCACACGTTGATCGAGAACGGCTACGATCCCTCGATTGACGGCGAAGCCTATTCCTCGATTTATTTTCAGAACGCCAATCACTCGGTGCGCGTCACCGACGAATTCATGCAGGCCGCCGAAGACGACCGCGACTGGTGGACCAAGAACGTCGCCGATGGCAAGGCCGCCGAGAAATTCCGCGCCCGCGAGCTTCTGCACCGCATGTCCGAATCCGCGTGGCAGTGCGGCGATCCGGGCATGCAGTACGACACCACCGTTAATCGCTGGCACACCTGCAAGGCCACGGATCGCATTTACGCGTCGAATCCCTGCTCGGAATACATGTTCCTGGACGACACGGCCTGCAATCTGGCATCGCTCAATCTGCTGAAATTCCTGGGCTCGAACGACCAGTTCGATGTCGAGGGCTTCCGGCACGCCGTGGACGTGACCATCACCGCGCAGGAAATCCTGGTGGACAACGCGAGCTATCCCACCGAGCGCATCGAGAAGAATTCGCACGACTATCGCCCGCTGGGCCTGGGCTACGCCAATCTTGGCGCGCTGCTGATGTCACTCGCGGTGCCCTACGATTCCGATGCCGGGCGCGATCTTTGCGGCGCTATCACGGCGCTGATGACCGGCGAGGCCTACAATCAATCCGCGAAAATCGCCGAGCGCATGGGGCCGTTCAACGGCTATGCGCGCAATCGCGAAGCCATGCTGGACGTAATTCGCATGCACCGCGATTCGCTGCGGCCCATCAAAGAAGACAACGTGCAGCCTTCGCTGCTGCGTGCCGCGCAGGAATCCTGGGACAACGCGCTGGCGAACGGGGAAAAGTCCGGCTACAAGAATTCGCAAGTTTCGGTTCTGGCTCCGACCGGCACCATCGGCTTCATGATGGATTGCGATACTACCGGCATCGAGCCCGATCTGGCGCTGGTCAAGCATAAGAGGCTCGTCGGCGGCGGGGTGATCAAGATTGTGAACAACACCGTGCCGCGCGCGCTGCTGCACCTCGGCTACACGCCTGAGGAAGGCGGGCAGATCGTTGATTTCATCGATCACAACGGCACGATCGAAGGCGCGCCCAATCTGAAGCCCGAGCATCTCCCGGTCTTCGATTGCTCGCTAACTCCCGCGGGCGGCGGCCGTTCGATCGCCTGGCGTGGGCATCTGCGCATGATGGCTGCGGCGCAACCGTTCCTCTCCGGCGCCATCAGCAAGACCATTAACATGCCCGAGGAATCCACGGTCGAAGACATCATGCAGGCCTATATCGAATCATGGAAATATGGCCTGAAAGCTGTGGCCATTTATCGCGACAATTCCAAGCGCTCGCAGCCGCTCTCCGCCTCCAGCGGGAAGAAGGAAGCAGCTGCCGCGACGGAGACTCCCGAAGTTCCCGCGCCGGAACAGCGCGAACTTTTCGTGCGCACCTCGCGGCGCAAGCTGCCCGACGAGCGCAAGTCCATCACCCACAAATTCTGGCTGGGCGGCCACGAAGGCTACATCACTGTGGGGATGTACGACGACGGGACGCCCGGCGAGCTGTTCATCAAGATGGCCAAGGAGGGCGCCACTCTTTCCGGCCTGATGGATGGCATCGCGCTTTCAATTTCCATCGGCCTGCAATATGGCGTGCCGCTCAAGGCGCTGGTGGACAAACTGATGAACACGCGCTTCGAGCCCGCCGGCTACACGCATAACGCCGATATTCGTTTCGCCAGCTCGGTTCTCGACTACATCGCGCGCTGGCTGGGCGGCAAATTCATCTCCCCCTCGTATCTGAAACTGAATCCGCCGGTGGATGAAGACGCCAACATGCTTGGCACGCAAGCATCGGCAGCGCCAGCGTCGGCGGGGTCAACGCTGGCATCAGGGGTGGTCGCGCCGGCCGATCCCACGGGATTGGCGGCCACCGCACGCACGCGCTTCACCACCGATGACGCGCCGTCTTGCTCGGAATGCGGCATGCTCATGGTGCCCAACGGCAGTTGCTACAAGTGCATCAATTGCGGCAGTACTTCGGGGTGCAGCTAAAAATACATTGCGGCCTTCGGACCGACAATCTCCCTTCGCGCCCGACATCATCGAATCGGTGAAATGGAATATCCTTCTCGGGGAGCAAGGCGCGAAGCGCGCCCGCGACATCCGCGCACGAATTGAAATGTTCATGCACCAAATGGGCGGTAAGCCGGGCGATTTTTGCGTGGGAGTCTGTCGCGAGCCGCTGCTGCGCTGCTGGACGGGTAGAGCAGTGGATCTGAAAGACGGCAATTTCGTGTTTTCCAGAGTTGACAACGCCGAAATGGCGCGGCTGATCGAGCGGCACTTCGCCGAAGTCGTAGGCACGGATATAGCCGACCTGAGCTCCGTCGGTGATGTGACCTACGTGTACGCCTATCGCAAGACCTGGCATACCGATTATGGCGACCGGATTCCGCTGCCGGCGTAGCGGAGCGGTTTGCATGGCTGAGGTTTGTGTAGCGCCGTCCTTTTAGGGCGGCAGGGTTGCGCGTCGGCTACGAAGTTGCCTTGTCGGCCACAAAGATGCTGCCCTAAAAGGGCAGCGCTACAAACATCTTCTCGATGCTGAAATTGCGCCAGATGCTTCCGGTTCTCAGTCTGCACGTATCCGATGGCCGCATTGTCCGGGGTTGGGACTTCAAGCAGAAGAAGAACCTGATTATCGCGTTCCTGCACAACGATTGCGCTCTGTGCGCCGAATTTCTCCGCCATATGGCTTTACGTTCAATGACTTGGCGGGAAAACGACGCTGTGGTTCTGGCGGCTACATTGGCGCAACCTTCGCGGGTGCTAGCCGAGTCTGCAAAGGAGGACGTGATAGTGGGCGTGGACCCTAGCGGTCGCGCCGCGCTGGAGTTCCTGGGCAAGCAATCGCTGGGGCCGTCGGATTTGGTTCGGCCGGCGGTGTTCCTGAGTGATCGCTACGGTGAACTCGCGGCCATGTGGGAAGTGAACGGCGATCACAATTTCCCCGAACCTGCTGAGATCGCCAAACACCTGCAACATGCGGAAATGAGTTGCGACTCATGCGCCAACCCCGCCTGGGAGGACTAACGCCGTATCAAGGTGAGAATTCCCGGTGCCAAATAAAAAGGGGTCCCGCGTACGGGACCCCTATGCTCTATCCCCCAGTATCCGATTCCGGCGCGGCGGAACCGGCCCACCCCGGGAAGAAGAGACAGCCGCCGTGCTGTGTTGCACGCCCTATGCCACAGCCCCATCTCCGCGATATGCCGACCCCCGCGCTGAAATAAATGGGCTTACGTCGGTGGAGCACACGAAAATGCCCATACCGATATTCGCCCACTACGTTTTCTCACAACTTCAGACAGGCGGGCCTACAGTCTTTGGAATATTTGATGATCGTTTCAGCCACTTAGTCCGTGAAAGAGCCAGTACTCGGCAGGCTGAATGTGCAAGCGCGCCTAAATAGGACCTTGGGTGCGCACTGACGGCGCTGAGTTTGCTAATTTTTCACCGACGCAGTCCGGAAGGCTCTGCGCCGCCTCCAAAGCGCACGGGCGGGCCAGAAGAGGAGCGCGGCCCAGAGCAGCACGGTCGGGCCGGCGCTGAGCACGAACGCGACTAGTGCGATCAAGCTATCCACTGCGTCACGATATCCGCCCACGATCGCGTTGCGCAGCCGCAGCGTCACGCCGTTCGATGCGCCCGCCGGCGCCTTGTACTCCTCGCCCATTTGCAGCTTGATCGAGGCGTAGCTCACGCGCTTGTCCAGATTGGCGAGCTGTGCTTCCATCTGCTCGATCTCGCCGCGGGTCTGCGAAATCTGCTGTTCGACGGCCAGCACATCGCCAACTTTGCCGGTGCGCGTGCGCAGGATCTCGAGCAGGCGCTGCTCGGTCTCGTGCGCGTTGTGCAGCCGCGCCGTCAAATCCACGTGCTGATCACTGACGTCCTCGCCGCCCTGCGATTCGGTGGTCACGCGGCCCAGCGTGCGCAATTCTCCGAGCGCGGAATCGAGCTCCGACGAGGGCACTTGCAGCGTGGCCGTGAGCGAAGGCGCATCGGCATTGCTTTTATCGATGGCCATCTCGCTCGCGAACCCGTGATGCCTCGCCAGCAATTTTTCGAGCGCCGCGCGAGAATCATCCAGCTTCACAATAACCAGCGTCATCTCCGCCGTACGCGCAATCATCGGCCCAGGGACGGGCGCAGGCGCCGCAGGGGGAGTCGCGAGCGTCGAATCCCCATCTTTCTCGAGATTCTCCGAGAGCTGTTCTTGCGCATGACGCTGCTGAAGCGCAGCGTTGGTGCCTTGATCGACCGCGACGGAATACGACGGCGGAGCAACCGCAGCAGCGGGCTCCCGGCCGGCAATGAGGTAATTGATCACCGCACGCTGGCCGGCATCTCGCTCGTGGAGAAATACCGTAGTGCTCGCGATGGCGAGGACACCCGCGGTTGCCAACGCTCCAGCTATGCGCCAAGGCCGGCCCCAGAACCAGCGACGCACCCAGCCGCGATTCCTCGCCGTGCTCTCGCGGGGCCTTACGCTGCCCGCCGAGCCAATGGCTCGCTCTATCGCCTTCAGGGCTGTTCCCGGAAGTTCCGCGCCGCCCCAGCCTGCGAGCCTACTCGAGACACCGCGAAGATCGGCGGCCACCGCCGAGCACTCATCGCAATTCGCGATGTGCGCCGACACTTCGCTCGCCCGCGAAGCCTCCAACTCGCCATCGAGATAGGCCATCACTTCTTCGGGTTCGATTTCGTGCATCACGCGATTCATGGCTCTTGCCTCAATTCCTGCGCGCTGGGGCTCTGCGCCTCGCAACGCAACTTCTGCGGTTGCGGATCGAGCAATTCCCTCAACGCCATGCGCGCGCGAAACAGCCGCGAGCGCACCGTGTTCAGCGGTATGCGCAGAGCCGCGGCAATTTCTTCGTAGCTCAAGCCTTCGTACTCGCGCAGCATCACAATCTCGCGCTGCTCGGGATCGAGAGCCGCCACCGCCCGTTTCACTCCCAGTGCAGCCTCGGTGGCATTCGCGCCCGCAACGCCATCCGCTTCGACGCCGCTCTGCGGCTCCTTCGCCGCCCTGCCGGTATTCCGCCGCCGTCAACTTCAACGCGATCGCATACAAGTAGGTTCGGAACGTAGCCCGCGGCTCCCAGCGTTCTGCCCCTTGCAGCACCGCGAGAAAACATTCCTGCGTCAATTCTTCAGCCCTCGTGGCATTGGAAAGCCTTCGGCGGAAAAATCCGAACAGCGGATCGCGATAGCGCGTAAACAATTCCGCGAAGCTATCGTTCGAGCCCTTCTGAAACTCCAACATCAATTCTTCATCGCGCCGCATATGTTTGCCGCCGCCGTCGTAGGGAAGGGTGCCTTAGACCCTCCCGTGTAGGGCGTCAATTCGCCCCCGGAGTTAGAACGACATCGCCGCTCAATCTTGCAACCCTCTCGTTGCCCCGTCGCCACTATTGGCATCACAACCTGTAATGTCACAAAAGCCCAGAAAGTTCCGTAGCGCCGGCTGCCAGCCGACGTTTTTCCCCTCCCGACAGAGCGCGAACCCATCGAGCATTAAGGGTCGGCCAAGAACCGCGTCCCATCTCAATCAGAAGGCAATCACGCGCAGCAAAGACACACCCGTAAGATGCCGGCTCAAAGGCCGTCTCGACACACCGTCCCTCGAAATTTATCTTCGCGAAAAGACCAAATCAGGTGGGGACTACGCCAACAAAAACAAAACCTCGGCGGCTGAAGGCGTGCTGATTCGCGTCGCTAGCGGCACGGTTGAAACCGTGCCCTGACAAAGCGGCGGAATTCTGGCGCGGACTCTTAGGCGCCAATTGCCGTGCGCAATGCGCCCGCCAACGCGTCGGCCCAGCGGCGCACATCTTCTGCGCGCTCGGCTTCCACCATTACGCGGGCTAGCTTTTCGGTGCCGGAATAGCGCAGCACTACGCGGCCGGAATCGCCCAGGGTCTTCTGCGCCTCGGCCAGCGTGGAGGCCACGCCCGGCAAGCGTATCGAGAGGCGGCTTGGAGCGCACTTTCACATTCACAATCGTCTGCGGAAAAATCTTCAAATCTGCCACCAGCGCATCCAGCGGCCCTTCCGCCGCCACCAACGCGGCAATCTTCACCGCGGTCAACATTCCATCGCCGGTCGTGGCATCATCAAGAAAAAGAATATGCCCGGATTGCTCGCCGCCAAGATTCGCGCCGATGCGCTGCATCTCTTCGAGCACGTAGCGATCGCCCACGGCAGCGCGCGCCAATTTCAATCCCGATCTTTCGAGCGCCCGCTCGAGGCCTAGATTCGCCATGGTCGTCCCGACGATCGTCGAGCCCTTCAACGTCCCGCGCGCCTTCATGTAGCGTCCCATGGAAAGCAGCACTCCATCGCCATCCACCAATTTCCCGCTGGCGCTGGAAAAAATCGCGCGGTCGGCATCGCCGTCAAAGGCCACGCCCAGCTTCGCGCCTGTCTCTGCAACTTCTTTCTGCATGACCTCCGGATGCAGAGAGCCGCAACCCGCATTGATGTTGCGCCCATCCGGCCGATCATTGATGGCCACTACATCGGCGCCCAGCGAGCGAAACAATCGCGGCGCCAACGCGCTGGCCGCACCATTGGCGCAGTCGAGCACAATCTTCATGCCCGCAAGGGTCACGCCGCGCGGCATCAATCCCCGCAGCGACGCCAGATAATCCTCTTCGAGTTTGGGATCGCTTTCGATCCGCGCCGGAGCGTTTACTTGCTCGTGCGTCTCCGGCGAAAGAATTTCTTCTTCGATCTCCGCTTCAATCGCATCCGGAAATTTCATGCCGCTCGAAGAAACCAGCTTCACGCCGTTATCGTGATAAGGATTGTGTGAAGCGGAAATCACCACGCCGGCCGCGAAACCCTCATTGCGCACCACCCAAGCCACACCCGGAGTGGTCAACACGCCGCTGGAGAATGCCTGGGTGTCGGCTGCGGCCAAGCCGCGCGCGATGCACTCTTCAATGTGCGGCCCCGATTCGCGGGTATCACGGCCGATTAAAACCCGGCTAGAAACCCCGCCGCCGGCGCCATTCGTGCCACGCAAATAATGTCCCAGCGCCGCGCCCACGCGTACCAACGTCGCGTCATCGAGCGGGAACTCGCCCGGGACACCTCGGATTCCATCCGTGCCGAAAAGCTGTTTGCTCATGGAGTGCAATTCGCGGGAAGCGCGAAGAAATTCGAGTTTAGCACAGCGCCACCCGGGCGACCCCGGCGCCGCTCGCGCTGTAGTCGAATTCGTAACGCTGCCGCGCCCGAAATCCGGCGAGGGACGCGGACTATGCTATCGTATGGCAATCACATGGAAACGCAGACACCCATCGTGTCCGTGCAGAATGCGACGTTTCGCCTGCCGAATTCTGCCAGCGCGCGAATCATCGCCGCGGGAATCGTCATCGCGTTTTTGCACTTCGCCTCGAGCGTAGTCGTTACGCTGTTGGTCGCAGTGTTGCTGGCATACTTCCTCGATCCGCTGGTCACCTGGCTCGAGGATTGGCACATTCCGCGCGCGCTGGGCTCGTTCATTATCGTAATGCTCGTAATCGGGGGAATGTTCGCCATCGGCTGGGTGCTATTCAGCAGAATGGACAGCTTCGCGGCCGACTGGCCCAAATACCGCGAGCCGCTGCACGCGGCCACATCGGCGATCGAAAAGCGCGTGGAAGGAATCGAGGCGCACGTCTCGGAAATCACGCCCGAGGAAGGGGGTCCGAAAGTCCTGACCATTGCGGAACAGCATCCGTTCCGCAATGTCGTTGTATCGCGCTTGAGCGGCCTCTATGAAGTCGTCCTCGGCGCCACCTTCATTCCGTTCCTGCTCTTCTTCATGCTTGCGGCCAAACGGCAGGTTTGGCACGCCACTATGCAATTGTTCCCTGCGACGCAGCGCACGCAGGTGAAGCAGACTCTGACTGATCTCAGCGCCGTTTTGCGCAGCTACGTGATCGGCACGGGACTGGTGGCTGTCACACTCGTGGTTACGAGCTGGCTTTTCTTCTGGGCCATTGGCCTCGACTATGCTTTTCTCACCGGGTTAGTCGCGGGGATTCTTAATCTGGTTCCGTACCTGGGTGTGGTGATGTCCTTCGTTCCGCCGACGCTGATTGCGCTGAAGAAGTTCCATACGATTGGGCCGTACCTGGGGATCTACGCGATGTTGATGGGCTTGCACATGGTTACCGCGAATGTCTTGTTTCCGGCGATGGTGGGCCGCCGCGTGCATTTGAATGCTTTGGCGGTTACGGTGGCGTTGCTTTTCTGGGGCTGGATTTGGGGCGGCGCGGGGTTGATTCTGGCGATACCGATCACCGCAACGATCAAGGTTCTCTGTGACAACATTGAGAGCTGGCAACCGGTGGGCCGCTGGCTGGGGGCTTAAGCAGCGCCCCGGCTTGTCCTGAGCTTCGAAGGGCGTCTCTGCCGGCATCCGACGACCTGTTCGATCAATCGCTCGAAATCACGCGCGGATCGTGGCGGCAAATCTGAGCCCGCCTCTTCGATCTTACGTTTCGCTCCGCGCTAAATAGCGTCGATCGCTGGTCCGCGATCGTCAGATGCCGCCAGAGACGGCGGCGCTACTTTCGGAGCGCCTCGATCCGTCGGCTCAACTCCTCAAGGCTCGACCGGCTCTTGAAACATCCGAATTGCGGCAATTCCAGCCGCGCCGGCGGCGAAGCATTCTCCCGCATTCGCTTCGTTTATCCCGCCTATCGCCAATACCGGAATCCGAATCGCCGCGCACACTTTCCCCAGCCGCTCGATCCCTGCTGGCGGCCCGAATTTCGCCTTTGACGGCGTCGCAAATACCGGCCCGAAAATTATGTAATCTGCGCCATTGTCAGCCGCCTCTTGCGCTTCCTCGATGCTGTGACAAGAAGCGCCGATCAAAAAGTCCGCCAGCGCCGTCTTGGCTGATTTCTCCCTCGCCCGCCAATGCGCCACTTCCCGCACGGGCAACGACTCGTGCCCGAAATGAACCCCGCCTGCGCCCGCAGCCACGGCTACATCCAACCGGTCATTCACGATCACTCGCGCCTGCCGAGACGCAGCAGCCGCCACGGCTTCCCGCGTCAATTCGATCAATATTCGCCCGCTAAGATCCTTCTCGCGAATCTGCACCCAATCCACACCCGACTCCATGGCCAAACGAATTCGCGCGAGCAGCCGCGACAAACGCGCAGTTTCAGCCTCCGCGTCTCCGGATGGCGCACCAAGCCCAATGCGATCAGTTACATAGCAGAGAACCCGCCGCTCAGTGCCGCTCGACAATGGCTGTCGCTCGCCGCCGGAACGTTTCCGCCGCCAGGATGGCATCCACCAATCCCAGCCCGGAAATGGCCCCGCGCAGATACGGATTCAAGAGGAAGCGGTTCAATTCAGGGAAGCGAATGAGGAAGTAGTTGATTTCCCAGTAGTCGGACCAGGGCAGCAACACCAAGAGCAACCCCAATTCCAGCCACAGGAGTAGCAGGATGACGCGTAAAACTCGATTCATCAAGGATTCAGCGCTTTTGTAGTGTGGCGATGCGCCCTGCGACGTCTCGGTAATCTATATTCACCGCGTACACCTGGCGGAAACTGTTCAGCGCCGCAGTCGCATCTCCGGCCTGCTCTTGCGCCAGGCCGAGATCATACCGCAGTGCCAGCACCGTTTCCTGGTCGATGCCGGGTGTTTCAAGCGCACGAGAATACCATAGGGCGGCGATATGCGGCTCGCCCTTGTCAATGAAGGTCAGTCCGAGAAGAGTGGAGCACTGCATGGCGTAGCGGAACGGCTTGCCTTGCTGGATGGCCTTGGCCACTTTCTGAAATTCGCCGATGGCCTCGTCGAGCAAACCCATTTCGCGATAAGCAATGCCGAGATTGTAGTGTGTTTCGAGATCTTCGTCCTCGTCGTTCATCTCCCCGAGCTCGCTGCGGAACTCCTGGAAGACTTCCTCGAGCTCGTTGAGGTTGCCGGATTCGAGCGTGGCCGTCGCCGCCACCGCAGGCTGCTGATGCATGGCTTGCACCGCGGCTTCAACCACCGTCGAGCCCAAAGCTGAAATCGGGGCGGCCGGCGGCACGTGCGGAGGAACTTGATATGCGGGCGGCGCGCTGACGGAGTGCGTTTCCACGCCAGCCGGCGCATGATTTCCGCCAGCAGCCGGAGGGTGGAACGCCGGAGAAATCGGCTGATTTCCGGGGCCGGCATCGCCGGCCAATTCCTCGGTCAGTTCACTGAGGAACTGATCCGAAGTCATCGGCGATTTCGGCCGCTCGGCTGTGGGTTCCTCGGAGTCTCCTCCCGCGGGCACCAATTCGAATTCAAATTCGTCCGCAGCTTCGGCGGGATGCTCTTCTGCCGCTTCGCTAGCTACCACGGATTCAGCGGAAGCGGGCTGCGACTGCACCTCAGCCACAGGAGCTGCTTCCGCAGGCGGCGCGGTCGCTTCTTCAGCGAACAATATCTCGTCTTCCGCCGCGGCAGTGGGAGGCGCAACCTCTACGGCGGGTGCAGGCGGTGCGGGGGGATGAACTTCCACCGGCGGCGGGACTACGGCAAACTCAGCAACGTCGCTAGCCGCCGGCTCTTCGATCTCGAAGAAGCCTTCCTCATCAGTCGCCGCCTCGACTGGCGCGGCCTGCTCCGGCACAGGCCCGGGCTGCTGCACCGCGGCGTTCACGGCTTCCTGCGAGAGCGATTCCCACTCGTCCGACAAATCGACTTCTTTCCGCCGGTGCGGCTGCTTGCGAAGATGCTTCCAGCGGAGCCGTAACGGCAGCCTCCGATTCGAGCAGGCTCAAATCGAAGTCGGTGATCTCCGGTTCCGGTTGCGCTGCGACCGGCGCGGATGCCTGCGGTGCCGCTGGAGCAGGTGCCTGAGCTGCTGCGGGCGGCTGAGACGGAACGGCGGCAGGCCTCGCACCCGCCTGCACCGCCGCGCCCTGAAATCTCTGGCGCAGCTCTGCGAATTTCTCCGCGGCGGCCTGATCTCCGCGCGCCAGATTAATCTGCTCGAGCTGCGCGGCAATCTGCGCGGTGTGCAATTCATCTCCGGTGCCCAGAGTGATATCGAGCAGCCGCTCGAGGGCGGGTGTATGCTTCGGCGCGCGCTGCAACACGCTTTCCAGCAGATGCATAGCTTTCTGCGTCAGCCCATAGCTCGAAAATAAATCCACATCCGTCAACGCTTGCGCCACGTACTTCTGCGTTTCTTCATCCAGCACCGGCTCGACGTAAGCTGGCGCCGCCTTCTGCGGCTCAACCGGCGCATCGAAATCGCTCTTCGGCGCTTCCGGAACAGCCTGCACGGGCGAACTTACCGCAGGCGCGCTGGCCGCGACGTTTCCAGCGGGACTGCCCGAAACACGCGCGCGCACCTGCTCGAGTCGCGCGATCAAATTCTCATCGTCGGGCTTCTTCTCCAGCAATTCCTGCAGCAGGGCCTCGGCCCGGTCGAATTGCCCGGCATCGGCATAAGCCTGGGCCAAGTGGCTGACGGCATCAGGCAAGCGGAAGGAATTGCTTGTCTCGCGGCAGAATCCTACCAAGGCCTCGAGGGGCTCAATCTCGCCCGGCAGGCCATTCACGACCGCGGTCAAAGCCTCGAGCAACTTGTCCTGCTCGCCGGCCTCAATCATCGCCTCGCGAATCTCTTTCAACAGACCGATAGCTTCAGCGGGCCTGGCATCCTGCAAAAGCGCAGTGGCCACGTGTAGCGGGAAGGGATAAAACTGGTTGCCGCGCTCGAAAACGCGGCGTGCCAAATCCGTGGCCTGGGCGTAGTCCTCAGCGCGCAACAGATGATTGATAATCTGCGAGGTAGTCTCGCCGCCGGCCTCGGCATCGGGCTGCGCCCGCAGCAACTCCACCGCTTTGCCGGTGTTTCCGGACATCCCGAAGGCCTGCGCCTTCATGGCCACGGCCGCCGTATTCGAGGGATCGACTTCCAGCGCGCGATCGCACAATTTTTCCACTTCCGTCAAATCGCCGCGCTCGATCAGCCGCTGCGCATAATTCAGATAGGTCTTCGCCGCCTCACCCTTTTGCCCAATGACGTTGTAAAGCTCCGCCAGGCGCATCTGCACGCGCAGATTTTCCGGCTCGACTTCCAGCAGCCGTCGCAGCACTTCGACGGCCCGCGGCGCGCGATTGCCTTTCAAATGCCCTTCGGCAATCTGCAGATAGAGCGGCCGGGCCTCGCTCAGCACGCCTTGCTGCACATAAAGATCAGCGAGCCTCTCCAGCGGATCGAGCTCATTGGGCGCCAGCTTGGCGATTTTCTTGTAGATCGCGATAGCCTTGCTGTTGAATCCATCGCTGAGATAAACCTGTGCCAGGCGCTCAAAATACTGCGTCGCCGAATGCATGTCCCCTTGACGCACGAACAAATCCCCCAGCGTCATCAAGGTGACTTGATCTTTGGCATCCTGTCGCAGGATTTGCTGGTATTCGCGGATGGCGTCGGGCACGCGTCCCTGGTTCAGGGACTTCAGCGCCGACTCCAGTGCTTTGCTCTTGTTAAATGCCATGGTCCGTTGGCCGCATTCCGATTCCCGCGCCAATCACAGAGGCAGCGTCAATCCTTCCCAGCAGACACTGCCAGCAGCCCGCGAAAGACCCGCGGGAGCACGGAAACTCAAACGTAGCACGCGAAGAAAAACACGGTCAACGAACCATCTGAGGCCATGTTTGGTAGCCGACAACAGTCCCCAACTGCGCTACTCAGACCCGCCAGCTTCCAGCGTTATCCGCAAAGGCAAGGCCTCCTGTATCGCTCCGGCAGCCCAACATCCCGCTTCCCTTACTGGAGCGTACGAATGCCGATGCAGCCGCGTGGGCCCGTGGACCCGCAGAGCCTCCAAATGATCGGGCGTCGCATAGCCCTTGTTGCTGGCCAGGCCATACTGCGGAAATACCTGATCCCACTCGATCATGATCCGGTCGCGTTCCACCTTGGCCAGAATCGAAGCCGCGGCAATCGACACCGACCGCGCATCGCCGTGAATCAGGGAAAGCTGCTCGCAAGCAACATCGAGGTGTACCGCATCAATCAGCAGATAGTCCGGGGGAATCGCCAATGCCTCAAACGCCGCAGTCATAGCCTGCCGGCTGGCCTGATAGATATTCCAGGCATCAATCCGCGAAGCATCCACTTCCGCGACAGCCCAGGCTAAAGCGTGCTGGCGAATCCGCGGCGCCAATTCCAGGCGCCGATCAACTGCAAGTTTTTTGGAATCGTCGAGCCCGACAATGCGCCGCCGTGGATTCAAAATTACAGCCGCAGCGACCACTGGCCCAAAGAGAGAACCGCGCCCTGCTTCATCCAGTCCTGCGATACGTTGCCAACCGCGCTGTCGCGCCTGCCGCTCGTACCGCGACGAACAGAGCCGTGCCATCGGCGCAGATTCTACCACACGCAATGCGAGGCTCAGCTGCGATTGACGGTGCTTGCTGCGAAATCGCGATCCGTAACGCCGGCTGCCAGCCGGCGTTTTTCCCCGCGCATCTGAGCAGCAACCAACTTCGCCGCTCGCACGCTCGCTAGCGCCGGCGTTGGACGATCGGAGTGTTTGCTGGATTTGAAGATCGTGCGCGGAAACTTAATCGATGAACTTGACGTTCTTATTGCGCGCTTCGGACCGCGATCAGACGGGTCGCGAGTGCCGAGTTGGGTCATGCGGAGACGGGCCGGGACAGAACGACGGCTGGCAGCCGGGCGTTACGTGAAATCCGAAATCGCGCCCTACGCCTCGACCTTCGCCACTTCCTCCACGCGCTCCACTCTCTTAATTCTCGCGGCTTTGCCCTTCCTGGCTCGCAAGTAATTCAGCTTCGCGCGCCGCACGCGTCCCTGCCGCACTATCTCAATCGAACTGATCATCGGCGAATGCAAGGGAAAGATCCTCTCCACGCCAATCCCGAAACTGACCCTGCGCACCGTAAAACTGGCACCGGCCAATTCCCCGCGCCGCTGCATCACCACGCCCTCAAACGGCTGGATGCGCTCTTTTTCGCCCTCCGCTTCCTTCAAGCGCACGTGCACCCGCACCGTATCGCCCGGATTGAACTGCGGCAGGTCTTTGCGCAATTGCGCATGTTGAGCTTTCGCAAGTGTCGGATTCATAGTCGTATTTCCCGGCAGACCCGCTCAGGTGGGGCCAGCTCTATCGTGTCAATCAGCAATTTTACGCAATTTTCACAGTTTTTGCTACCTTAACCTGACTCCCGCCAGTCTGTTGTGGCCAGAAGGATACTGCGCCGCACCGGCAATCTCTGGCTGCCGATCGGAGTGCATATGGCCTTCGATTGGGGCGAAACATATTTTTACGGCGTGGCGGATAGCGGTAACGTTCTGCCCGGCCATTTGCTGACTACCAGCGCGTCGGGCCCCGCGTGGCTTTCCGGCGGCACAGTAGGCCCTGAAGGCAGCGTCCTGTGCACCGTGCTGTTCCTCATTGTCTGGGCGCTATGCGCCCGATGGCTCCGCGAAGTGAAGTATCCCACCGCCGTCGCGGCGACCGGCAATCCTTAAGACAATTGTGGGGGTGCTAGTCCGAGGGTTCGAAAAACCGCGCGGAGCGCAAATTTCGCGAGGCCTTGCGGCCGGTCAATTTCCTGTCGGGATTATGCCGGCATTCTCGACCATCAAAATCATGGTGCGCTGCGGCGCGCGGGTGCGGTGCATCACGCCCTTGGGCACCACGAATCCCTGGCGCGGCAGCAGTTCCACGGTGCGGCCCTCGAGATCGATCACGAACTTGCCGTCGATGACGTAGAAGAACTCGTCGTCGTTGTCGTGCTTATGCCAGTGATATTCGCCCTCGACGACGCCCAGCCGCACCACTGAGCCATTCACCGCGCACAATGTCTGGTTGAACCACTTGTGCGTGCAAGCATCTGCCAGCTTCTGCGCGTCAATCAGTTCCAGCGGCCCGCACAAAATATTCAATCGCGTATCATAAGGAAAATCAGCAACGCCACTCATCGAATTCCTCCGGACAATTCATTGCCCCGAATCATTTTAATCCGCTCCGCAATGTACCTCACGCCTTCAAGGGTGAGGCCTTTGGGCCAATATGCCTCCCGCGCGAGCCGTCCGCCGCGAATCTAAAACCAAGTGCCCGCCCGATACTTCCGATAATCCTCGCCGAACGCTTGCTCCAAAACCCGCGCTTCCTTCCGCGCGCGCAAAATCTGCATCGGGATCAGAAACAAGAAAGCCAGCAGAATCACCGGCATCTCGATGAACAAACACACGCCGGCCAATGCAATCGACCCGAACACGTAAATCGGATTGCGGATCTTCGAATAAAGCCCGTGCGTGACCAGCTTGCGGGCCTGCGCCGTTGCCGAAAACGAAGCCCCGAGCTGCACGTGCGCCATCGTCCACATCGCAAATCCGAAGACGATCATTGCGAATCCCGTCCAACGCATCACCGACCATGGCGTGCCCCAAAAGTGAGCGAACAGAATTCCCACTCCTGCCAGAGGCGGTACTACGATCCAGAGATGCTTATCCTTCATTCGCGCTCCGTGACGCGCTTCGTAACGCCGGCTGGCAGCCGGCGATTTTCTGTGGCGTTAACCGCAATTACCCGATGCGACCGCTAACCGCTCGACCCAGGTCTTGGTTGCTGAAGCTTTCGACATTTGATCGCACGCAACATTTGCGGCAGAAAAACGGCGGCTGGCAGCTTGTTTCAGGGCAAGCCGACGTTACGCGAGCAAATCGGGGCGATTCTTCCGCGTCTTCTCCAGCGCCGATTGCCGCCTCCATCTGCGAATCTCTTCGTGATTTCCGCTTACCAGCACCTCGGGTACTTCCCAGCCGCGAAACGATTGCGGCCGGGTGTAATGGGGACAATCCAAAATCCCGCGCGAAGTGTTGGGTGCCCCATGCGCCGCGGTTACGCGTGGGGCTTTCGAATGTTCCTCGCCTGCGCCCACGTCACCGATTTGCGAAAATGATTCCTGCACAGTCGAATCCTCATTTCCCAGCGCGCCGGGAATCAAGCGCGTCACCGCATCCAAAATCAACGCCGCCGCCAACTCGCCGCCCGAAAGCACAAAATCGCCAATGGAAATCTCATGCGTGGCCAAATGCTCCGCTACGCGTTCATCCACTCCTTCATATCTCCCGCAAATCAAAACTGTGTTCTCCAGCTCGGCAAACTCGCGCGCCGTCTCCTGCCGAAACAGCTCGCCCGCTGCCGAGAGCAAGACGATGGCTGTCCGCGGCGGCGCCACCGTCGAGCCCACAATCGACTCCACCGCATCGAAAATCGGCTCGGGCTTCAACACCATCCCTGCGCCGCCGCCAAACGGCCGGTCATCCACCGTGCGGTGACGGTCGTGCGCAAACTCGCGCAAATCCTTCACTCGGATCTCCACCAGGCCAGCCTCGCGCGCGCGCCGCACGATTCCATAATCGAGCGGCCCGGCAAAGAATTCCGGGAATATGGTTACAATGTCAAACCGCATGATTCACTCGCCGGGGCGTGAGCCGCGGAATCCATCGCCGCACCTCGCGGCTGTAATCCTCGTAAGCACCGCCCATTTGCCGACGTAACTCCGGTTCTTCGTAAATCAGCACGAACAGATGAAACATCACCGCGATGGCCGCCGAGTATTCCAGCAACTGCCGCGACGCGAACAGCGCGCATTCGCCCAACAGCACCGCCAGCACGCTGATGTACATCGGATTGCGCACATATTTATAGAGCCCTTTCACCACCAGGACTTTCGGCGGATCGCCCGGGAAAGGCGTTCCACGCCCTCGAAACGCAAAATCCAGCGCGCACCACAAATAGCCAGCGATGCCGAGCGGAAGCAGAATCGCCGCGAGCACGATCAGCCCGGCGTTTCGAGTAATCGAATGGCGCACCCACGGAAAAATCCAATACAGCGGCGCCCACACCGTCACCGTCCCGGGCACGCAAAAGGTGAAAATGGCCAGCTTCACCAACAGGAATGCGGTGCCGATTTTGCTCGGTTGTGGCTGGGCCATGGCGATTCTCGTGCGCAGTAGTTTACGCCAGCGAGCCCTGGCTTGCATTGGTAGCGCCGCCGTCTCTGGCGGCATCTGGCGAGCGAAAGCGGCGGCACGTACCACATCACAGACGGAAGAAAGCCGAAACTATTTTGCTCCGGCGGCGATTTGGGCGTTCGCGTCGGGGCGGTCGCCCGATGCCGGCAGGGACGCCGGCGCTATCGATGATGGCGGGTTACGCATTCAAGTCCAACAGGCCTTCGGGAGGGAGAATCTCAATGCTGCGCGTCACGAGATCAATCTTCGGGCAGATTTCGACCGCCAGCGGAATCAGCAGTTCTCCGCGCGGCGACTGCACGACGAGCAAGGACGTCCCCGCCGTAGCTTCCCCCGCCGTCTGCACATCGCGGACCACGCCCAAGCGATTCCCGCTGACGCGCTCACGCACCTCGCATCCAATCAAATCGGTAATGAAATATTTCCCCGCAGGCAATTCCACGCGCTCGCTGATCGGCACCTGCACCTCAAATCCCACCAGCTTTCCGGCATCGTCAATGGAATCAATTCCCTCGAAGTGAAAAACAGCCTGCCCGCCATGGCTCTGGCTGAGCCAGCAGTTGCGAATGGCAACAGCGCGAGGTGCGCTCTTCTCATCCCAAAGATAAGCAGAACTAAGGCGGGTCAACCGCTCGGGAAAATCCGTGAGGATCTCAGCCGCAACTTCTCCGCGACGCCCCTGCGGCCGCACGATGCGAGCGAGCGTCACGTACTTCGTATTCTCTTCAGTCACTACTCAAGTATTTCCAGTGTGAAGCGCTTCCTGAGCTTCATTCCCGCTGCGCCCAGGATCGTGCGAATCGACTTGGCCGTGCGACCTTGCCGGCCAATTACCTTCCCAAGGTCTTCCGGATGCACCTTCAACTCCAACACCGTCACTTGCTCGCCATCCACAGCGCGCACCGATACATCCTCGGAGTGGTCAACGAGTGCTTTCGCGATAGCCTCCACGAGATCCTTCATAGTAGCGCCCCTCCACAAGGGCGAGCGGGGTGAATTCGCTCGAGCTAGATTTTGAAAAGACTACCCCTGTGAAATACGACGCGTCAGGCTATCTTCTGGTTACGCAAAAAACTGCGGACGGTGTCGCTAGGCTGGGCCCCGACTCCAAGCCAATACTTAATCCGCTCGGCGTTGAGCTTGATCTCGGCAGGCTTCTTCAGCGGGTCATACGTTCCCACAATCTCCACAAACCGCCCATTCCGCGGCCGCGTCTTCTCCGTCACAACCAAGCGGTAGAACGGCCTCTTCTTCTTCCCGATCCGTGCCAAACGAATAGTTACCACGAAAATTTTCCTCCAAAGTGAATCCAACGATTATAGCGAACCTCAAGCAATCCCCCTAGCAAAAGTAGCGCCGGTTTACCCTGAGCATCGAAGGGCGTCCCCTCCGACATCCGACGGCCAAAAGTGCACCCAACCCCGAAACTCAACCGCGGACCACGCCTCGAATCTCGACCCACCCGGCAACCCCAAAAAACCAATCCCGCGTTAGAATCCACCAACCATGCAACTCTGGTTCTCCCCCAAAAGCCCGGTAACCCTCCGCGAACAATTGGTAACCCAGATCATCCTAGCCATCCTGAGCGACGACCTCCGCCCCGGCCAACGCCTCCCCAGCACCCGCGAACTGGCCCGCCGCTTCCGCCTCCACCCCAACACCGTAAGCTCCGGCTACCGCCAACTCCAACGCGACCGCTGGGTAGAATTCCGCAAAGGCAGCGGTATCTATGTAAGCGAAACCAAGCCAGAATCCCCAGCAACCCAGGAACACGCCCTGGATCGTCTGGTAACCGATCTTCTAAGCAACGCCCGCCAACGCGGCATCCCCATGGCCACCGTCCGGGCCCGCCTGCGCCACTGGTTCGAACTCCAACCCCCCGATCATTTCCTACTGATCGAGCCCGACGAAGAACTCCGCCAAATCCTGGCAATCGAAATCCGGCAAGCAGTAACTCTCCCGGTAAAGAGTGCGTCGCCGCAAGACCCGCAACTAGCGAATCAAAAGGAAGGCGCGATCGCGGTGGCCTTGGCGAGCAAAGGCAAATCCACGCGCGCCGCGTCCGCCGAGGGAGCCGACTCCATTACTCTGCAAGTCCGCTCCGTCCCCACATCGCTGGCCAACTGGCTTCCGGCTCCCGCAGGCATCTTGATCGGAATCGCATCGCGCTGGCCCGGCTTCCTGAAAATGGCCCGCACGATGCTGGTAGCCGCAGGCTTGCATCCCGACACGCTTCTATTCCGCGACGCCTGCAAACCCAATTGGCAACGCGGCCTGAAAGAAGTATCAGCAGTAATCTGCGATGTAGCCACCGCCGCCGATCTCCCCAAAAAGCCCTTCGTGCTTCAATTCCCGTTGATTTCCGAATCCTCACTGGAAGACCTGAAGCGTTGCGAGCAATTCATCCGCAACCCGCTCAATCTGCCGCTGTGACACCCTTGAAAGTGTCACATCCAGCCAAACGCCACCGAAGCTAAGCCGCTAGACTCCCGCCAGCCTAGAACGCACCAACATAAATAGGAGCGAACATGCGCCGAGCCCTCATGCTATTGCTAATCGCACTAACGATCGCGCCTAATGTCCCGGCAAAGAACATCCGCAACTGGGAGAACGCCAAGAAGCTAAAGCCCGGCACACCAGTGCAAGTGATCCTCTGGAGCGGCGAACAAATCAGCGGCGAGCTGGATGCCGTAACCGACACCGATCTGCGCCTTTACACCAGCGATCGCACCGCCCCGCAATCCCAATGGCAGCGCAGCCTGAATCGGCCAGATATCCACCGAATCGTGCGCTATCGCCAAGCAAGCGATTTGCCCAATCTTCATAAATGGCTGGCCATAGGCGCAGGCACCGGCGCAGCAGTCGGGATTGGAATCGGAGCAGCGAGAGACGCAAAAGCAGGCAACAGCGGCCGCTTCCTAATAGGTGGCCTAGCCGGCGCGGCCCTGGGTTTTGCAGCTTCCTGCCTAGTGTTGGCGGTAGCAACCACTGCCCACATGGCAAGCCACCAAGGCTACGCCAAGCTCGTCTACGAAGATACGACCCCGCCGCCAGCCACAACCAGCCCACAACAATTCACCGGCAAGTAGCGCCGCCGTCTCTGGCGGCATTCGACGATCACGGCAGCAACCTAACTCCACAAACCAAGCGCGGACCAAATCCTGTAATTAGAGACCCTCCGCAAGGTCACCAACCAAGAATTTCTATCCGCCCCGTTTCCCCAATTCCATCTGCAACCGCGCATTCTTCTCCGCCACCGACTTCGCCAATTCCCGCTTATGCTCGACCAACCGCGCAGCCACACCCGAATCCGAAAGCCCCAAAATCTGCAGAGCGAAAATCGCGGCGTTCACCGCACCGGCCTTATCAATCGCCATGGTAGCCACAGGTATTCCGGCCGGCATTTGCACAATAGCCAAAAGCGAGTCCATCCCATTGAGCGCGGTGGTAGCCATAGGCACGCCGATCACGGGCAAAGTCGTAAGCGATGCGACGACCCCAGCGAGATGCGCCGCCCCGCCAGCGCCAACAATGATCGCTTTTATCCCGCGCGCGGCCGCCGTAGTGGCGTACTCATGCGTCCGCATCGGCGCGCGGTGCGCCGAAACCACTTCCATTTCAAACGCCACGCCAAATTTCTCCAGTGTCTTAGCCGCCTCAGACATCACCGGCAAATCCGTATCCGACCCCATAATGATCCCGATCATCTAGTGCGCTCCTCCGTATTGGTTCCGTACTCCATGCTTTACTCAAATCTCGACGACGTACCCCGCTTTGCCAACGTTGAAGCACTTCGTCCCGCCAATCAAATCCGTCCGGCCCGCGCACTCGTGAATATGCCCGCAAAACAAATACTCAGGCTTCTCCCGCTCCACCCACGCGCGCAAAGCCGGGCTGCCGGCATGTTTCCCGGCCGCGAATTCATCCAAATTCGAATCTCGCGGTGGCACATGTGCCACAAGATAGAGCGGCGCCAATCCATCAAACGCGCTCACGGCCTCGGCAATTTGCTCCTCGTTATATTCGCCCGGAGTATTAAAAGGCGTGATGTTGCTATACCCCAGTCCCGCCCAATTCGTCGCGCCCAGCCGCCGCACCTGCCGGTGAAAATCCACAAATCCAAATCGCCCGCACAATTCACGCGTCTCCTCATGCGATTCATGATTCCCCGGCAGTACCCAAACCTTTTCCCGCAACGGCGCCAGTATCTCACCGCATCGCTCCAATCCTTTTCCGAACGTCGATAAATCGCCATCAGCGATATAAATATCCGCCGGCTGCGCCACGATCTTTTCAAGCGCCCGCGTATCTCCGTGAATATCGCTGAAAATCAGCACCTTCACGGTTCCGCCTCGCGGTCTCCAGGGTGCGATTTCTTCATCCGCATTCCCGCCGTTCCTTCCGCCCAATCTTCCTCGATCAATTTTGCGTTGGCGTCAAAATACAGCCGAAAACGAAAAGGCGCCGGCATTCTCCGCCCGGGCTCCGAAAATCGCGAGTCCCCGAACTCCACCACATGCTCGTCCCCGGCCGCCCGCGAGCGAATTACCGGAAAGCGCGCAAACCACAAATATACCTGCACATCGGAGAGCTTCATGGCCGCGTCAATGAATTGGTCGGGAGGCGAGTCCGCCAAAAATTGGAACGAGGAAGGTGGCGGCTGCCGCAAATCAAATCGCGCCTGATAAATGCCGCCCGGCGTGCGAATTTTCCCGCTCCAATCGAGCAGCGAAGGCGGTGAAGGAATCGCCGCCAGCCGAATCACATCAATATGATTCCGCTCGGCATAATCGCGCACGCGCGCCAGCGCCACATCATGCGTCCAGGCGCAAGCCGCGATGTATGCCACCAGCGCCAGCGTCCCCACCTGGCACCAGCGCGCCCGCGAAATCCGATATCCACGGTCCCCGGCAAGCGGCAACAGGAAAATCGCCGCCAGCACCGCGGCCACAACCAGCAAAATCCACACGTGAAACGGAAATCCAAACCATCGCGAGATCCACCAAACGCCCACCGCCGCAACATTGAACAGCAGCCACATCGATCCCCCGCGCACGGTGCCTTTTTCCCGATCGCTGAACACAAACGCCGCCACCTGCGGCAGCAACGCAATCGCCGTAAACACAAAATCGATGATAAACACGAAATCCCAGGCCACGCGCTCGCTCGAAAACGGATTCCAAAGCCGCGTCCCGTAGGAAGTCGCCGCGTCGAAAAGGATGTGGCTCAATATGCTCACGCCATAAATCAGCGTAAGCATCCAAAATGAAGGTGCACGCCAGCCGCGCCGCCCGCAATACCACCGCGTCAACCCGGCCAGCGCCAGCGCAAACAGAGGCAATCCCGCAAACGAATGCGTGAATCCGCGATGCAATTTAATGGTGGCCAGCCGGTCGTCCGAAAAAATATCCGCCCAAATCACCGCAACAACATCAACATCGGGAAATACAGCCCCGAGCGTAGCCGCGAAGACCGCCACTTTCCCTTCGCGCTCCGCAAAAAATCCCTTGCCGATCAACGCCCCCGCAATTCCATGAGTAATCGGATCCAAGTAGCGCCGGCCTCCGCGCCGGCATCTTACGAACTCCGCGCCAACCAACACCAGCAAGCAACCGCGGACTTGGCGCGGCCAACGAGTTTCAATCCATCAGTCTGCTAAAGGGAAAATTGAAGTCATCCTGAAAGAAGCAAAGGCGAAATCACGAGAGAAACAAAACGAACGCCAAGCACAAGATGTTGGCGTTCTATTACACGACCTCGATCAAAGGCGACCGCTTAGCCACAACGCGCCCGACAACCGCCCCACGCACACCCTGCCGCCCCAAACTCCGCATCGCCTGATCCACAAATCCCGCCTCGACAGCCGCCAACAACCCGCCCGAAGTCTGCGGATCAAAAAACAGATTCCGGAAATCCTCGCCCACGTCATCCGCAAACGAAACACATCCCTCCAAAAAGGCCTGATTATTGCGCAACCCGCCGGATAAGAATCCCGCGCGAGCAGCGTCGATAGCCCCAGGCAGATATTCGACGCCCGCATGATCCAATTGAAACGAAACCCCGCTCCCGATCGCCATCTCCCGCGCATGTCCCAGCAATCCAAAGCCAGTCACATCCGTGACAGCATGAACGGGCGAGCCATTAACTCCAGTCCCGGAGATCAGATCGTGCAAGCCCTCCGCAGCTGCCCGATTCAATCGCGTCATCGATTCGGTAGCCGCTGCAACCGCCGCTTCTCCCACTTTCCCCTGCTTCAACCCCGTAGCAATCACGCCGGTCCCAATCGCCTTCGTCAAAATCAAAGCGTCCCCAGGCCGTGCCCCTACGTTCTTCCAAATCTTTCGCGGATCGATCAATCCGGTAACCGCATATCCAAATTTCAATTCCTCATCGCGAATCGAATGCCCGCCCAACACCGTCGCCCCGGCTTCACTAATCTTGCTCAACCCGCCGCGCATAATTTCTTCCAGCAAATCCGGTGAAGCCGAAGGCGGAAATCCCACAATCGAGAGCGCCGAAACCGGCCGCCCACCCATGGCATAGATGTCGCTCAAAGCGTTAGCCGCAGCCACCTGCCCAAATGCAAACGGCTCATCCACAATCGGCGTGAAAAAATCCACCGTCTGCACCATGGCCAGTTCAGGCGTAAGCTGATAAACCCCGGCGTCATCCGCAGTCTCAAATCCCACAAGCACGTTAGGATCATCGCCGCGCGGCAAGCGCTTCAAAACCTGCTCGAGCACACTAGGGCTCAACTTAGCCGCGCACCCAGCAGCCTTGGCCGAAGCCGTAAGCCGCACCGCCGTACTCAAAAAAGCCTCCAAGTAGCGCCGGCGTCTCTGCCGGCATTTGACGACGAAAAATCCCAACAAACTCGAGAAATCAACCGCGGACCGAAACCAATCCAACGAACGTTCCAGCCTCTAGTTTCCAGCAAAAGCCTTAGCCGCATCCGCCGCCGTAGGGAAAATCGGAATCACCCGATGCACCTGGGTCATCTTCAAGACCCGTTCCACCATCCCGTTAACCCCAGCCAATTTCAAACTCCCACCCGACTTCTTCAATTTCGAATATGCCTTCACAATCTGTCCCACCGCCGCGCTATCAATATGATCCACAGCGGTAAGATCCAGGATGCACCGCGTCTCATTGCGCAGCAGGCACTCCTCGATTTCGCTGTTCATCATCTGGCAATCCGCGCCCATCACGAATCGCCCGGTCATCTCCAACACCACAATTCCAGGTTCCATCTGCTTTCTCGCATATTTCATGCCGGAACCCCCCGCGCCCGCGCGCTAATCTTCGTACGGAAACTGGCGAATCATTTCCGCGCAATCCGCCAGCGCTTCCAGCAACGAATTCCCCCAACCGCAAGGCAGAACCGCCGCCGTTCCCTGGTTGACGTGTTTATCCGCCTCGGCAAAAAAACGCGAATGCTGGCCCGGCGGACGCTCCACGTACTCCCGCACCGTAATCCGAAACTCGATGTCGCGGTCCCCTTGCTTCTTCTTCATCGAATAAAACGAAAGCTGCGCAAGTTCCTCGACGGCCTTCTTCTGCGCAAAATGCCAGTCCGCCACGAAAACCTCCCCAGCTAAGAAAGGATGTCGAATTGTACTAGATTTCAGAGCAAAGTAGCGCCGGCGTCCCCGCCCAGCATCCGACGACCATAACGAATTTCGCCAGCGCAGCCAACCGCGCGGATTGAATAAACGCCGCCAGGAGACTCCGTAGGGTCCGGCTTCAGCCGGACCTCCTCAAGCCGCGCGGTCAGCGTTGCTGTGCTTTGCGCGCGTAAAGTAAATAACCCTTCTCGGTCGCATCCTTCTCCAACGCCGCCAGGCCCGCGCGGGCCTCTGCCGTCTCTCCCGCCTTCATCTCGATTTCGCCGATCGCCAGCCGCGCATCGAATTGCAACTCCACCAACCCCAGCCGAGTCATCTCGCTGAGAATATCCTGCAGCGATTTCAACGCCTCATCGCGCTTTCCCGAAGAGGCCATCACGCGCGCCGCCGCAATCTCCACCGCCGTGATCGCATGCCGCTCCTCGCTCTTGCCAGTCAACGCCTTGGCCTTCGCGATAGCGTCCCTCGCCGCATCAAGCTTACTCAGCACAAGATCGGCCTCGGCAAGCACAGCCAGCGCCCCAGCCTCCAAATCCGAGGCCTTCCCGCGATGCGCTTCCTCAACCGCCTTGCTCGCCAGGGCACTCGCGCGCGCCGCATCCTTCTCATCCAGCGCCAGCACCGCCAACATCGCTTCCGTCTCCGCCATCTCAACCTTTTCTCCAATCTCCTTTCGCACCGCCAGCGATTGCTCCAAACTTTTCCGCGCCGCGTCCAAATCGCCCTCATCCCGCTGCACTTGCCCCAAACTCAGCAGCGATGTCCCGGTTAGATCCTTCGTCCCCGTTTCCGCCGCCAGCGCAACCGACTCATTGATGTTCTTCTCCGCCGCCTTCAAATCCCCCTGGTCCGCAAGCACCGCGCCAATATTCACCGCCGTCATCGACACTCCGGCTTTATTTCCCATTTCCCGGTAAATCCCCTGCGCGTCCTCGAACATCTTCTGCGCCCCGCGCGCATCACCGCGTTCGTACAGCGCAGTCCCCAAATCGCTCGCCAGCAGCGCCGCGTCCACGCGATCCCCAATCTCCTGCGCGATCGCCAATCCATCGTGGTACATCTTCTCCGCCCCGGAAATGTCTCCCATACTCGAATGTACGTTGGCCAAGCTATTCAGTGTGCGTGCCTGACTAATCTTGTCGTCAATTTCGTGATCGATCACCAACGAGTCCTCATACATTTTCTTCGCCGCCGCCAAATCCCCCGTATCCCGTAAAATAGTTGCGATGTTGTGCAACTCCACCGATTCTTCCTGCCTGTTTCCGGTCTTGTGCGATGTCGCCAGCGCCTGCTCGTACAGCCGGCGCGCCTCCTTGTTATTCCCTTCGTCCGCGAGCGTATTCGCCAGGGAATTCTGTGCGCGCGCCAGGCCCGTTATATCCGCGGTCGTCGCATACAAATCCACCGCCTTCTGCGACACCTGCTCCGACTTCTTCAAATCCCCCAAATTCTCGTAAGCCCGCCCCTCCATCATCAGCAGATCAGCCTGCAAACTTCGCGCTCCCAAAGCTTCGGCCTTTGCCGCCGTCCGCTGCGAAATCTCCAGCAACTTCTTGAAATCTCCGCTCGACATCACCACGCGCGCCTCATTCGTGTCGATGCGAATGTCGTCGAAGCCCGAGGCGTGCAAATTCCGCAGCGCCGCGATCGTTTCCGACGCGTCCTTCAATTGCGCCGCCCAAATCTGCGCCGACACCAGCGACAATCCCGGCCCCACTTCATCGGGATAAAAATTCCACAGCGCCTTGTAAATCTCGATAGCCTTGCCCCACTCGTGGGTCGTCTCGCGATAACGCCCTTCGATCGATAACTGCTCTCTGCGCGACAATTCCGCCGACAACCCCATCGCCGTATTGGCTTCCTCCCGCGCTTTGTTTTGATATCCCAAGTTCGTCCACACCCGCGACAGCACCATATGCGACAGTGCAAACTTCGGCTCCAGCGCCAGCGATTTCTCGATCAGCGGTTTGGCTCCCAGGCTGTCGTAATTCCTCAGCCGATCGACCGCCTCGGCATACAATCTCGCCGCTTCTGGATTCGCCGGCAGCGTAGCCTGCACCATTCCCGCATCGCTCGAGGCCACTTCGCCGACGCCCAGCTTCGTCCGCACTGTCGCGCCAATCCGCGACACCAGCCCCGCAATCTCCGCTTCGCTCCCCTGCGCCGACATCGAGCTCATCAACTCGCCCGTCTGCGTATTCTGCAATCGCAAATCCAGCCGCACCTGCCCGTTGCCCAGTGCCAGATACGATCCCAACAGCACGTAGTCGCTTCCGATACTCGCGCGTATCTTCTGCAGCGTCGGCGCTCCGTAGCTGTCCGCATCCGCCAGCGATAAATTCGTCTTCAACTGCGCCACCGTCTCGCCGGGAATCATGCGCACCTTTTCGCCCGCGCCCACTTCCGTCGTCAACATTTCCGAAAGCGCCGTCGAAAGCCACACCTCGTCGGTGCGTCCCGAGAGATTCTTGAATCCCAGCACAGCCACCGCCGGCCGAATCTGCGCCGGTCGCGGCGGAATATTCGCATGTGGCTGCGACGGAGCGATGTGCACGCGATTCAGCACCGGTACGCGGCTGCGCACTCCGCCGATATTCAAACCGATAGCCGCGCCAATCATCAGCACCAGCGCCACAGCAAAAGCTCCCGCCGACCACTTCGTCCGCTGCGAAAGCCTCGCTCCCGCGCTGTCTGCTTGCGCCGCCGCTGCCAAACCCGCCGATCCCGTTCCCGCTGCCAAACCCTCCAACGCCACGCGCAATTCCCGCGCCGTCTGATACCTCTGCGAGGCATTCTTCTCCATCGATTTGCGAATGATCGCGTCCAGCCCGGGAGACGTCAGCGGATTCAGCGAAATCGCCGATGGCGGATCCTGATGCAAAATCGCGCCCATCAATTTCGGCCCCTGCGTTTCCGGAAACGCCCGCTGCCCGGTAGCCATCTCGTACAGCACCGCTCCGCTCGAATAAATATCCGTCCGCGCGTCGGTCGGCTCGCCGCTCAACTGTTCCGGCGACATATACGGCACCGTCCCCGACACGCTTCCACTCTCGGTGGTAATACTGCGCGTCGAACCTCCCGCAGTTTCCGACTGCACCCGCCGAGCCAAGCCGAAATCCAGAATCTTCAGCCAGCCCTCCGGTGTGATAAACAAATTCTGCGGCTTCAAATCGCAATGAACGATTCCATGCTCGTGCGCCGCGGCCAATCCATCGCACAATTGCAGCGCCAGCCGCGCGATTTCCGGCTGCGGCAGCGCCCCGGCCTTGATTTTTTCGCTGAGCGGCACGCCAGGAATCAATTCCATAGCCAGAAAGTCCACGCCATCCTGGCTGGCAAATTCAAATATAGTTTCGATGTTGGGATGATTCAGCTTGGCGAGCGCCAAAGCTTCCTTGCGAAACTGCCGACGCGCAGCCTCATCGGCAAGCAAACCGGCAGGCAACACTTTCAAGGCCACTTCGCGGTCAAGCGTCAGGTCCCGCGCGCGATAGACCTCGCCCATCCCGCCGGCGCCAATTTTTGCGAGAATTTTATAGTGGCCAAGCTGCTGGCCGATCAAGTAGCGCCGGCCTCCGCGCCGGCATCCGACGAACCCGCACGCTAGCTAACTCTGAGATCAACCGCGGACGACAACAATCACAGATCCCGTAGGGCCCGCGCTTCAGCCGGGCCTCTTCGTGCTAAATCGCGCCAACAACGCCCACCGCAACCTACTTCAACTTCCCAAACTCCGCCCGCGCCTGCACCAATATCGGAATATCGGAATCCGCATCCTTCCACAAAGCAAAGAAATCGTTATAAGCCGCACGCGCCTTCGCCGCATCCCCCTCCATCGCGTAAGCCCGCGCCAATTCCAAATGCGCCAAAGCCCCCAGGGGATAATTCAAAGTAATCCCGCGATGATCCAGATACTTCTGAAACTCCGTCGCCGCGGCAGCTCCATTGTGCTGCGCCAGCTGCGCCATTCCTCGAATGTAAACCGGATACATCGTCCCCAACTGAAACTGCGGCGGCTGCCCCAAATCGTAGGGCGCCGTCGCTTCCAGCGCCACCACCGTTTGCGCCGGATGATTCGCATCGAGTTCCAGCGCCGCCCGGAGTGTCGGCAGCCAATAAATCTTCAGCATCGTATCCGACGGATAGGCCTTCTCCAGTTCATCAACAATCGCTTTCGCGCGCGTGCTCTCTCCGTCGCGCGCCGACGTCAAGGCCGCGAACAGCTTCACGTCGCGTCCCGGATAAAGCGCCAGCGCCGCGGCCACGTCCTGCTTCGCCACCGCGCTATTCCCAAACTCCGCCTCGCGCAACGCCGCATTGATCTGCCACAGCGCCGCGGTTTCCTTCGAATCATCTCGCACCGCTGAATCCACCGCGCGTCGCGACAAATCTCGCGCCTTCGCCAGTCTCCCGTAATACGCCTCGGTATCTGACTGGAACGACAGCAGCAAATCCTCGCTCCCCGGTTTCCCCGCCGCCCAGGCCAACTGCTGCTGCATGTTCGCTTCGTCATTCTTCAAAAACGCTACCTGGTACATGATCCAGTGCAGATAATCGCCTTCCAGATTCCGCCGCTGCGCTTCTTGCAACGCCTTGAACGCGTCATCAGGGCGATTGGTCGCCAAATAATTCTGCGCTAGGTTCCCGTACCCGATCACCACATCCGGATCGATCTTCAGCGAATCGAGCGTCGCCGCGATGCCCTTGTCGTACTGTCCAAGCTCCACGTAAATTCCGGCCAGGTTTGCCGGCGGCACCATATCGTTCGGATAGCTCTTGGCCCACAGCTCGTAAACTTGCGTCGCCTGGTCCAGCTCCCCGGTCACCTGCGCGTAGTACAAAGCCGAAATCCGGTATTTCTCGTGCTCGCTCACCCGATCGCGCAGCGCATACGCCTTCTTCACGTTTTCCGCCGAAAGGCTCGCTTGCCCCAGGTTGCTGTACTGCACCCCCAGCGCTGCATAGGCCGCCGCGAAATTCGGATCCAGCTCGATCGCGCGCTTCATGAACGGTATCGCCGCCGCGTCGCCTTTCGTGCGTTGCGTCAGGATCCCCATGCTGAACGACTTCAGCGCCTCCAGCGACGTAGTCGTCGCTTCCACCGGCACGTCGAATTTCTGCACCGATGCCAGCGATTCCCCCAGCCGCGCCCGCAAGCTCGTCGCCGCCTGCCCCAGCGCCTTCAGCACCTCTTCCTTATTCGCCGCGGTCGCCTGCTCTTTCGCCAACGTATCGCCAGTGCTGCATCCGATCGCGTCCACGCCCACCACGTACTGATCGCCCAACTTCGAAATCGATCCCAGCAGAAACGCCTTGCTCCCCGTCCGCACGCACAATTCGCTCGCCACGTCGCGCGTAATCCGATCGCTCGTTGGACGCCCCATCAGCCGCAGCGTCTCCGTCACTTTGCGGTCCGACAGAATATTCAGAAACGGCGATTGCGCCAGCTGCACCGCCAACGCCTGCTTCAGCGCGCCATCAAACACCGGATCGCCCGTCGTATTGTCGAAATCCGCCATCACCACCGTATCTTTTTCCGTCAAAGCCGTCGGTGCAGCCGCATGCGGCCGGAAATAAAAAATCGCCGCGACAATCGCAGCGATCACCACAACGGCCGCAGGCACCGCAATCTTCCAAATCTTTCCCGCGTGCGTCACGGAACTCGGCGTCACAGGCACCGCAGCCGACGATCCCGGCGCCGTCATAACTGTGGATGATCCTGGCGCCGCCGCAGCCACTGCCGAAACCGACGTCGATCCACTCCCCGCCTGCGGCGAAACCGCCTGCGCCCCGCTCTCCTGCGCCACCACCGCCGCGCTCGAGCTCGTACTCGCCGTCACGCCCGTCCGCGATTCCGTCTCGCGCTTCAGCCGCTTCAAGTCCGCGCGTATGTCCGCGGCGTGCTGGTAACGCGTCTCGCGATCTTTCTCCAGCGCCTTCTCGATCACATCTTCGAGCTTCGCCGGCAAATCGGGATTCAGCCGCACCGCCGGCGTTGGCGCGCGATCCAAAATCGCCTGAAAGACCAGCGCCGTCGTGTCGCCGCGAAATGGCAGCGTCCCCGTGGCCATTTCGTACAGCACCACGCCAAACGAAAATAGATCCGTCCGCGCATCCAGTTCCTTGCCCCGCGCCTGCTCCGGTGACATATACGCGACCGTCCCGATCGTGCTCCCCGGGCTCGTCAGGTGCGACGGATCCACCACCGCGTCCTGCGTCGCAGACGCCATTTCATCCACGGGCGCCAACGTCTTTGCCAACCCGAAATCGAGAATCTTCGCGTGCCCGCGCTTCGTAATGAAAATGTTAGCCGGCTTGATGTCGCGGTGAACAATCCCATGCGCGTGCGCCGCATCCAACCCGTCGGCAATTTCGATGGCTAGCTCCAGCGTCTCATCTAGCTGCAGCGGCTTGCCTGCAATGCGATGCTTCAGCGTCTGCCCGTCCAGGAACTGCATCACGATGAACGGCTGCCCGTCTTGCTCGCTGATCTCGTGAATCGTGCAGATGTTCGGATGGTCCAGAGCAGATGCGGCGCGCGCCTCGCGCTGAAAGCGTTCCAGCGCCGCGCGGTCTTTGATCATCTCCGGAGGCAGGAACTTCAGCGCCACGAAGCGGCCCAGCGAGGTATCTTCAGCCTTATAGACCACACCCATCCCGCCGCCGCCCAATCTCTCGACGATGCGGTAATGCGAAAACGTGCGGCCAATCAGCGATTGTGCATCCGCCATGAGGCCGCCATCTTATTCCCCACAAAAAACCAAGTCAACGCAGCGCCCAAAGTAGCGCCGGTTTACCCCGAGACCAACCTCAACCCCGTCCCGCCGCCCGAATCGGAATCGCCACAATCCGCCCGTTCGAAGCCTCCGGCATCATATGGCAAGTCCCCTCAAAAATAGCTCCAGGCTCAATCAACAAGCACCGCGTATGCACCTCGCCGCTAACCACGCCTTTCTCATGAATCTCCACGCGATCCGCCGCCCGCACAATGCCCTTAAACTTCCCCCCAACAATCACCACCCGCGCCTCCAGCTGCCCTTCAATCTCCGCCTCTTCCCCCAAAATCAACATGCTCTGCGATTTCAACGAGCCCTGCACCCGCGAGTTCACTCGCAAAGTCCCCGAGCTCTCGATATCCCCAACCACGCGGATCCCGCGCTCCAGAAACCCGGTCCACTCATCCGGATCAGTAATCTTCCGCTCCAACCATTCCCAAGGCATAACAAACTCCCATTCCGAAAATGTAGCGCCGGCCTTTTAGACCGGCACAGGCAACATCGACCCACCACCGTTAATGCGCCCCAGCTAACGCGACCACAATCAAGCGCCGTACTCTCACCCAAACGTAGCAACTAAAACGAATGGATCATGGGCACGGTCTGGCTTTTCGGACGTAGGGCGCCGGCTTGCTGCGCCCGGCAGCGTAAAAACTGCCGCAACGTTACCCACTGGCCTCAGCGTAAATCGATTGTCGCCGTGCGCCGATATCGCGCCACAAAAATGCGCCAAGACCGCAAAAAGCAGATTCACGCCGATCGCCAGCGCAGAAAGCACCCAGAGATTCCAACCGGCAGCAATCCGCGAAGGCAAAGCAAGCTCGTAGGCTACCACGCTGCCGGGCAGCAGAGACAGAAATGACAAACCCAACAGAAGCGGATCTTGAAAGAACACAGCCTCGGACGCAGCGATACCGCCAATCAGTTCCGCGATCACCACGACGGTCCAGAATCTAGGCTCATGAGTTACGCCAAGTGGCTCGATTGAGATCCTTGCGCAGGTCTCCGTCTTTCGGACGTAGGGGCGGGGCTTGCTCCGCCCGCCAGCGTAAGAATCGCCACAGCGTCACCCACACGCCTTCGTGTAAATAGATCGTTTTCGTAGTGCGGAAAGCATGATGTCAACAAAATGCCGGAGTTACATTCATGCTTTAACACTACACACGTAGCATTTAATTACTACGTATTTAGTGTCCATTCATCATCAGATCGTAAAGCGTCCCCAAATACTCGTTCTCATAAAAATAGAATATCAACTGCCCGCCGTTCCCGCTCATAAACATCTTCAAACCAATCTTCGTCCCGTACTTCTGCTCCATCAGATTGAGCATATGCTTCACATTCGGATCATGGGGATCAACCGATCCAACGTGCGGCGTCTTGGGAGTTTTATTATTTAGCCGCTCGATCTGCCGGACCGAAAAGTGGCCGCGCCCCGCTTTCTTGGCGGCATCGAGTCGCACAGCCGGATCATTTACGGTAGCCAGGGCCCGAGCGTGGCTTCCCGAGAGCTTGCCGTCGCCAATAAGCTGCAGGATCTCAGGCTCCAGCCGCAGAATCCTCAAGGTATTCGAAATCGTGCTGCGGCTCTTGCCGGTACGCTCGGCCACCTGGTCTTGCGTCATCCCGAACTCATGCATCAAGCGATCGTACGCCGTCGCTTCCTCCAGCGGATTCAGGTCCTCGCGCTGCAGATTCTCAATCAATGTCATCTCGACGGCCTGCTCATCCGGAACGTCGCGCACGATGGCTGGCACGCTGTGCAACCCTGCCTTCTGCGCAGCCCGCCAGCGTCGCTCTCCAGCAATCAATTGGTAGCGGCTCCCCATGCGCCGCAGCAGGACCGGCTGAATGATGCCGCTGGTGATGATCGATTGCGCCAGCTCGCTCAACGCCGTCTCATTGAACGCCATACGCGGCTGATGCGGGCTGGGATTAATCAAGTCGATGTCCACCTGGACGACGAACTCCGAACCAGGCGCAAGCGCCGGCGCAGTTGCCGCGGCAGCAGTCGGAGCGCTACCCGCCGCGGCGCCCGTCGTCGGAGCCAGTCGCAGGCGGTGCTGCCGCCGGTGCCGGCGCTACCCCAGCCGGTGCGACTCCCGCCGCCGGATCCATCAGACCCGGCTCTCGAATTAATGCGCTAAGCCCCCGCCCCAAAGCGTTTCGTGCCATAAGCTACAACCTCCTTCGCAAGCTGAAGATAGCTCTCAGCTCCTTTACTATGTATGTCGTAGAACATCACAGGCTTGCCATGGCTAGGCGCCTCGGCAAGCCGGACGTTCCGAGGTATAACAGTTTCAAATACTTGCGCCCCAAAGAAGCTCCGCAGGTCCGCCGCAACCTGCTTCGACAGGGTAGTCCGGTCGTCGTACATGGTCAGAACAATCCCCTCGATCGCCAGCGTAGGGTTAATGGTCCGCCGCAGTCGCATGAGCGTATCGAGTAGCTCCGAGACCCCCTCAAGTGCCAGATATTCGGTCTGGATCGGAACTAGGACCGAGTCGGCAGCAGCTAGCGCGTTCAAAGTTAAGAGATCGAGGGCGGGCGGGCAATCGAGCAGGATGTAGTCGTAGTTCGGTCTTAGGGGCTCAATCAGGGCCTTTAGCCTGTATTCGCGGTCCTCAACGTTGACCAGCTCTACTGCGGCTCCTACCAGGTTTTTATCCGAGGGGATGAGGTCGAGACCCTCGACTTGGGTCTTCAGCAGGACCCGCTCCATCGACTCATTTAAGATCAGTAGATTGTAAAGCGTGCGGCGGGAAGGGTCCTTCGCGAATCCGAGGGCTGTGGTCATGTTGCCCTGGGAGTCGCAATCGATTACCAGGGTCTTGCGTTCTGCTACCGCTAAGGAGGCTCCGAGGTTGACAGTTGTGGTGGTCTTGCCGACGCCGCCCTTCTGATTGGCAATGGCGATGACTCGCCCCAAATTTTCGACCCCCGACCGCCGAGAATTTAGCAAAAGAATTGCAAACAGTGCAAGGATTTTCGTGCGAAAATTTGTGCGTAGAAGACACAATTACGACAAAACGTTCCACGTGGAACATCTCAAGTAATACTTTAAATGTTCCACGTGGAACGTTTTGTCGTGTTTTATCGGCTTCCGACTAAAATTAGCCGACGTTTTGATCCGGGGATTACGTAGGGTTCGCGCCATTTCCATGGTTTACGCCGTTCCAGCTCGATCTTACCGTCCGGGCCAGTCCACACCGCAACATTGCCGCCCGGCAGCCAGCACCGTTTCGGCCCATTCCAGAAATTCGACGAATTGCCCCAATGCTCGCGAGGTCAAGACATCAAATAGCGGATCGGGTGGCCGGACATCGTCGTAACGCTTCGATACGATTTCTACGTCCCTAAGTTCGAGTGCGCGCGAAACTTCTGCCAGAAACGCGCACTTTTTCGCGTTTGGCTCGATTAGTGTCAGCTTTAGCTCGGGAAGATAGATACCAAGCGGCAATCCGGGAAAACCGGCGCCGGTGCCAACGTCGGCGAGCCGACCACGCAGCTCGATGCCTGTTTTTGTCGCTAAAACGCTCTCTACGAAGTGAATTCTCACGATTTCGTCGGGGGATTCGAGGGCAGTTAGCGAAATACGCTGGTTCCAGCGGAGCAGCAACTCGAGATAAGCTCGAAAATGCTCGGATGCCTCCTCCGACAGCGTAAGGTCATAGGATTGAAAGATGCTTTGGATCTTCGCGATCGAGAGAACGCTCACGGATTTGAATCGGCGCTTGCTGGTACCGAATGGGTGCCTGGCAGCGCTCGCTGCGGCGTCAGGAGCTTGGGGGCCAACAGGCCGACGGAGAGATCGGCTACGAAATGTGCAGCCATCGTGGGGATCAGCGTTCCGGTCCAGGCGCGGACGGCGGAGAATATTGCGCCGGCGAAGAAAGTAACGATCAAGCCGCGGCGGCCTTGATAAAGATGCGCCAGCGAGAAGAATACCGCCGCGCCGAGGATTGCGATCATGGTTTCGCCGCCGGAGAGATTGAAAAATAGACGCTGGATGAACCCTCGATAGATGATTTCTTCGCAGAGAGCTACCGTGGTCACCAGGGCGAAGAACGCTAATCGCTCGGGGGCGTTCTGCGGCATCAGCTTCAGCGTTAGCGAGCGCATGAATCCTTGGCGCTCACTCGGAAGCGTAGCTAAGCGGCGGATGCTCACGGCTTGGTTAAACGTGATCAACGCCGACAGGGCAATCGCCACAATAGCAGCGAGCCACGGCGACGGCAGAGCTAGCCCCAGATCGACGAGCCGATAGCCATGAACATTCGCGCGCCAGAGAATAATTGCGGTGGCCAGCCACTGGAAGGCGATCGTGGAGGCGTAAAGCGTGAGGCGATCTACGCTGGAGAGCGATTCGCGGCGCATCAGCGCGCGGACGCGCACGGCTCCGCGCCAGGGTACGATGACGGCGAGCACGATTAGAATTACGATGAAGTCCCAGGGCAACGGAGCTCTGATCAGCATACGATCTGATAAGAGCATGAAGTGAACTTCGATTCAAGCGCAGTGGTGATGTGGATTGATATGTTTAGTTGCGCTCGTCACGCTCGTCATTGATGGTCGGTTCGATCTTGCCTTTGATCTCGAGGCCGACTGAAACGGTCAGACTGAAGACGGATCCTACGGGCGCGTTACGGGACTGCGCCAGCTTGAAGAGCTCAAGGCTTACAGACCCAGCGCTAAAGCGCATCGGTATGTGCAATCGTTTGTCTCGGAGCGAGCATAAATGCGGAGGCTCCCACCCGGTGACCAAGCGATAGTGAAGAAAGACAGCTCGGGAACCATCCCGGTGGCGCGAAGCCGCTGAGTCGGAACACTATGAGCGCAACCGGCACGCAGACCACAGATCACGCGGGTATCCTCACCAGCACGTGCGGAAACGACGGCAAGACCGGGAAATTATCGCCGGACATGCCGATTATTTTGTAAGTCTTGCGCTCGCTCTAACGCGCATCAGCGAACTTTTCTTAGAATGCTAAGGTACCTCCGTCTCAAATGAACCTCGGAGCTTCGAGGGGGCGACTGCAAATTGGGACGCTTTTTGAAATGCCATGGAGTTGACAGCGTGAGCTTGGGCGCTTATCTTGCGTTTTCACATGACGAATCGAGGCGACTAGACTCGTGAAGATACTGGTGATTGGCGGCGGAGGGCGCGAGCACGCGCTGGTTTGGAAGTTAAAGCAGAGCGGGGTGGTCGAGAAGATCTGGTGCGCGCCGGGGAACGGGGGGATCGCTTCGGAGGCGGAGTGCCTTCCATTAAGCATTTCTTCACTTATTGACATGGTTAATTTAGCGGAGCGGTTGCGGCCTGACCTTACTGTCATCGGACCGGAGCTGCCTCTGGTGTTGGGGCTTGCGGATGAATTGCGGATGCGTGGCTTCCTGGTAGTGGGACCGGGGCGGGAGGCGGCGCAGCTCGAGGGTAGCAAGATTTTTGCGAAGGAGTTCCTGGCGCGGCACGGAATTCCTACCGCCAAGACGTATGGCGTTTTCGGGTCCGCTGAGAAGGCGATCGCGGCATTGGATCGCGTTGCATGGCCGGTTGTGATCAAAGCGGATGGATTGTGCGCCGGCAAGGGCGTGCTGGTCACTTCTTCGCGCGACGAGGCGCAGGAATTCATCGAGAAGGCCCTGACTCGAGGGGAATTCGGAGCTGCAGGGCGACAAATTCTTCTTGAGGAGGGTTTGCGGGGCCAGGAATTGTCGTACATCGTGCTGACGGATGGCGATCGCGTTATCCCAATGGCACCTGCGCGGGACTACAAACGGGCTTATGACGGCGATGAAGGCCCTAATACTGGCGGAATGGGGGCTTATTCCGAGGATAGTTTGCTGCCGGAGGCGCTCGAAGGAGCGCATAAAACGCGATGTCGTCCAGCCGACAATTGCGGGATTGCGGGCTGATGGGCTCGATTATCGGGGTTTTTTGTATTTTGGGTTGATGATTACGGCCGAAGGGCCCAAAGTTCTCGAATATAACTGCCGTTTGGGGGATCCGGAGACGGAGGCGATCATGTTGCGCGCTGATTTTGACCTTGCGGAGGTGCTTTTGGCTGCTGCGCAGGGGGATTTGGGGTCGCGGACTGGTCGTTGGAAGGCCGGAGCGAGCTGTTACGTGGTTCTAGCTGCCCAGGGATATCCCGAAAAGCCGGAATTGGGGGCGCGGATCGTTGGGTTGGACCGAGTTTCAGCGAACGATGAGTTGGTTGTGTTCCATGCGGGGACAAGGCAGGAAAACGACTACCTACTACATTAGTGGTGGTAGAGTGCTTGGAGTTGGCGCGCGCGGGGAAAGTCTCGCCCTTGCAAGGCGTTCCGTGTACGACACTCTTAGTAATATATCGGCTTCGGGCGCGCGGTACCGCCGGGATGTTGGCGCCGAAGTTCCCACAACGATGATAGCTCGCGCTGAAGTGCGCCCTGGCTGAAGTCGCGCATCTACTCAGCCTAGCAGCGCGTGGGCAACCCTCATCCAAAGCGCCGACTTATGAACATTCGCGTACATCACCACGGTCTGCCCGGCGATCAACGCTGGAAGCGCGTATAGGTAGACCGGGTGAACTTTCCGATTCACCATCCAATCGCGGAAAACACCCAGCAGAATCAGTAGATCCACGCCTGCATAAAAAATCACCGGTGGCAGCAGCCACTCCGGAAAACGTCCCCACCCAGCCGCGGTCAAGACACAGGTGGCGATCAAAATCAGTCGCCTATGAAACTCCGGCTTCTTCCTCCAATAAATCGCGAGTACAAACGCTGGCGTGAAGGCCACCATGTCCCACATGGGAATGATCATGTCTGCGTCGGCGTTGTTCATTTGCAATTGCACCATATCGAATCTGGCCATCGTCACGGCAGTTGCCACTCCCACCAGCGGAATCAGCGCTCCCATTCCCGCGCCAAACCATCCGATCGTCCGGTGAATCCGCACGTTGTGCGTCCGTATCAGTAGGCTCTGCAAGATGAAAAACAGCAGCCAGCCCGTGAACAAAGCTGCATGAAAATACAGCAACCTTGGCCGCGGAATTTTCGGATGGATCAGGTTCTGATCGATGGTGTGACTGAAACCGTAGACGATCACCGCCGCAATCAGTAGCGACATGAAAAAATAAAAATATTGAGTCCAAAAGACCGAGCGCTTGGTCGTCACCGGATTCGCCAATGCGTACGCTTTGGAGCTCATTTTCTGTGGGCCGATGGTAGCAGTAACGTGTGGCAACTCCAAAGCAGGGAGTTGGTTCGGGTGGTGGAATCGATTTTGGCCGTGGGATGCCGGCCTGAAAGGCGCGGCACTACATACGGCTTGGAGTTTGTTGGGTTTGTTGCTCCGCGGGTGAGTTGCCTGGTCGCTGCGATTGCCTTCGTCGGATGCCGGCGCGGAGGCCCTTCAGGCTTCCTTCACCCTGTTCAGGGCAAGCAGGGAAAACCGGCGCTACTTAGCGTTTGGGTGGCTTTGCTGTGGAGTAGATAACCAGGTGGCGGCGCTCGCCTACGCCTTCGCTGTTTGTGCGGACGCCCTGGGCGTTGGTTAGCTCCAGATGGATGAGGCGACGGTCTCTGGCTGGCATGGGGTTGAAGTGGAAGGCTTCGCCGGTTTCGCGGACTCTTTGGGCTGCTACTCTCGCGGATAGCTTGAGTTCTTCCAGGCGTAGCGCTCGGAATCCTGAACAATCGAAGCGGAATTGCTCGAAGTATTCGGGTTCGAGATGCAGCCAGCGCAGGGCTATGTGTTCGATGGCCAGCAGCAGATCGGCTTGGCGCTCGATCAGCAGCGGTTCGTCGGGGCCGTGGAAATCGATCTGGATGGGCGGCTCGGCGGATTCTGCGGCGTTCGCTACTTTGAGGTCGTAACGCACGTCCAGGTGCGTTTCGCGCAGCAGCAGATCCAGATAGCGGCGGAGTTCCTGCGCCGCGGCTTCGCGATCCAGTTTTCCGTCACGAATATAATCCGATTTCATGGGCGTTCTGGTGCGCGGGATTTCGCGTTCATGAGTTGGGCTCATTTTTTATTGTTGTTTGGCGGTGTCTTGGGATTTATCGGATCAGTTTTCAATAGATAGTATTGCTGCGAGATGCCAATCAGGTTGGTCGCGAAATAGTAGAGATTCAAGCCCGCGGACAAGCGGAAGAAGATGAAGCCGAAGAATAGCGGCATGTAGGCGAACATTTTTTGCTGGGCTTGATCGGTGGTGGGCATGGGCGTCATTTTTTGCGTGACGAACATGGTAATGGTCATGACGATGGGCAGAATGTAGTAGGGATCGCGGGCCGAGAGATCGTGGATCCACGAACCGCCCCAGGTGGCGTGGCGCAGCTCGATGGTCCCGGCGAGCACGCGGTAAAAGGCGAAGAGAAACGGCATCTGCACCAGCATCGGAAGGCAGCTGCCCAGCGGATTGATGCCCTCGCGATTGTAGATGGCCATGATTTCTTCGTTCATTTTTCGCTTGCGCGGGTCGTTGAAGGAATATTTTTTGTAGCGGTCCTGAATGGTGCGAATTTCGGGGGCCACGCGCTGCATATTTTTCGTGGAGCGCCAATTTTTAATTTTGAGCGGGAAGAGCAGCGTGTTGATCACGATGGTGAGAACGACGATGGCCCAGCCCCAGTCGGGAATGTATTTGTGTGTCCATTGCAGGACTTCGAGGAGCGGTTTGGCAATAATGCCCCACCAGCCGAACTGGACGAGATCATCGAGCGGCGGTTTGACGGTGGCGAGGATGTGGATGTCTTTGGGGCCGACGAACATGCGCATATTGAGCGGCTGGGGAATGGCGGAGCCGGCGGCCATTTCTACTTCGGGTTCCTGGCCGGGCTTGCCGTTGTCGTCAAAATCGTGCTGCTGGACCCAGTGCCAGAGATTCAAGGCGCTGCCATTGGGGAGAAATGCGGCGGTGAAGAATTGGTCTTCGATGCCGGCGTAGGTGAAGGTGCCGGGCTGCTGGGCGCGGATTTCCTGATGATCGGGCGTGCCTAGCTTTTTTAGCGGGAGAACATTGAGCTTGCCATTTTCGCCGTAGAAGACGCCGACGGCTTGGGATTGTTTCTCGACGGCAACGTCGCCGAAGCCTCCGCGCCAGCCGATGGCGGTGGGGAGAAGATGGCCGTCGACGCTGGCCGTGGCATTGAGCTCGACGATGTAGCTTTCTTCGAATTTGAGGCGCTTGACGAAATCGTAGTGGCCGTCGCTCCAGTGCAGGGTGATTTCGGTGGGAGCTTTTAGGGTTTCGCCTACGCTGGGTGATGGTGTCACTTCATAGCGGTTGGAGTTGGCTTTCTGTTCGGCGCTTGAATCGTCGAAGGTGAAGGAGAGCGGCCAGGCGCCGAGCTGCTGGGCGGCGGGAATGTTGACAAGCTCGAGGGGTTGCGGGGGTTTTTCGTCGTCGAGGTATTTTTTGAGCTTCCAACTGCGGACTATGCCGCCGCGGTTACTGAGTTCGACGCGATAGAGCGAGCTATCGATGATGATGCGTTGTTCTGCGCTGGCTTGGACGACGCCGGCGGGAGGCGCGATGACGGTTTCGACCGGGGGCGCGGGCGCTGCGGCTTCTTGGTTCGCGCCGGGGGCTTGCGTCGCGGTGGCAGTTGGCGACGGCTTGGGCGTGGGTGGAGGCGCTGGCGGCTTGAAGAATTTGCTCCAGACGAAAAGGATTACGAGCATCAGCGCGAAGGCGATTACTACGCGCTGCTGATCGGACAGTTCTTTCATCTGGAGGGCTCCTGTCCGTGCAGCGCATGGTGGAAATCGAAATCGTTGCAATCGGGGACGGGATCGTAGCCGCCTTTGGTGAAGGGGCGGCAGCGGAGCAGGCGTTTGGCGGCTAGGAGCATGCCGCGGCGGGGGCCGTGGAGGCGGATGGCTTCTTCGGCGTAGTGCGAGCAGGATGGGTAGAATTTGCAATTGCCGCCTAGGAATGGGGAGAGGATGACGCGGTAGAAGTGGATGGCGATGATTAGTAGCCAGGCGCCGATTGTGCGTTTGGAGTTGGGCTCGGTTTTCGCGGTTGGGTTGGTTGTGCTCGAAGAGGCCCGGCTAAAGCAGGGCCCTACGTTCGGAATCGCGCATCGAGTCGCGCCCGGATTTGCAGACGGAGCCGCGTGCGGCGTTGTTGGCCGCGGTGCCTGAGTAGTGTTCATGCTGCGGCCTTTTGGATGCAGGTCAGCAGCTCGCTTGTTAGCGACTCGAAGTTGGCCGTAGCTGCCTGGTTGCGCGGATGAATCACGATATCCCATCCTGATGCGATTTCATGGCGGTGCGTGCGCAGGATTTCGCGGACGCGCCGGCGAATGCGATTGCGTCGCACCGCGCCGCCCTGGGCGCGTTTTACGCTCAGGCCGAAGCGGCTGATCGCGCGGCCATTGGGGCGGAGGAAGACTACGAACGACGGGCTCGCGCGGCGCCGCCCCTCACGGTACACCGCGTCAAATTCGGCGCGCCGCAGCAGCCGGCAGGCCCGCGGATAAGCGAGGCGCGCGGGTTCAGACGCGCGTGAGGCTGTGACGTCCTTTTTTGCGGCGTCGTGCAAGAACTGATTTGCCACCCTTACTCTTCATCCGTGCGCGGAAGCCGTGCTTTTTGTGACGGGCGCGCACGTGCGGTTGAAAGGTGCGTTTCGGCAACGCGGGCTCCTCGGTCCGCTTGGGCGGACTTGAACGAAACGACTAGTTTAGCGATGGCGGGAGGCGGGGTCAAGAAAGGCGGATTGGGGGCGGACGGCTGCTTGACCCGCAATTGTCAGCGGATAGCTTTGTGTTCGATCTTATCGATTTCAAAAACGGGCGGGTGAACGGAGTGGTCGAAAGTCACGCGGAAGCCATCGAAGAAGCCGAGCCTCCCTAGCAGGCCAGCGATAGACAGCTCAGCGCTGAATCCGGCCCAAACACCGATGTTCCAATCGACACCGAAGAGTATTGAGATGTCGTGATAGTAGACGCGTATTGACGATTGTCTTCCGACGCCTCCCAGCGAGTCTTCGATCCCGTCTCTCAGGTTCAGTCCGAAGGGTTTCAGGAAATCGGCGTGAAACAGACAGGTACTCGAACCGGAGTCTACGACGGCGTGAAACGGCTTGGTCGTGATTCCTAAGTGCGGATCCGCGAGCCGCACGAGCAGCACTGGCCACCAGTGAATTTCTTCTCCAAACGGTTTTGAAGGTTTGCTGACCGGATAAGACTTATAACGAACTCGCAAGGCCATGGTCTGCCTTTACGGCCTTAGAGAACTTTGTATCCCCATTCTCTTGGAGCTTTAATGAGCACGGGTTCGGCGACGCCGTGTTTTGCGGCGGCGGATACAGCTTCCTCCATAGTCGGGCCAGAACCTACTACCCTTGATTCGTCTTCGGAGAGAGCGATCCAGCCGTCGGGTGGGGCGCTGGCCAGCATGCGGGCGTATTCCTCAGGGGACATCGTCTTCGACCTCTGAATGATTTTAGGCGCTGCGCGCATGTTGGATGAAGAAAATATATTGATCGCTTTCAATGCGTCAAGATGTGGGATATACGCAGAGATGGAAGTTGTGCTAACTAGTCGTCGCGGGTCCGCGGATGATGTTGGCTCTTGTTGGGAGTTTGCGGTCGCCGGATGCCGGCAGAGACGCCGGCGCTACTTGGAGCTTAGATGAGATTCCGCATGGTGCTTGTTGCTTTTTTCTTGGTTGCTGGCTTGCTGGTCGCTACGGAGGTCGGGCTCAGAATTTGCCTGCGCCTTGGCCTGTGCAGATTACTACTCGCGATGGGATCGTGTTGCGCGCCACTTATTTTGCTGCGGCTGCGCCTGGACCTGGGGTGATCTTGCTGCATCAGTGCAACCGGCAGCGCAAAGTTTGGGACCCGCTTGCTGCTAGCTTGGCTGCTTCGGGGATTCATGTTTTGACTTTGGATTTTCGCGGATTTGGCGAGAGTGGCGGCACGCCTCTCGACAAACTCACGCCACAGCAGGCGGCTGACACGCAGGATAAAATCTGGCCGGGCGATGTGGATGCGGCTTTCGAGCATCTGGTTTCGACTAAGGGCGTTGACCGCAATTTTATCGGCGCAGGCGGAGCGAGTTGCGGCGTGAATCAGGCGGTGCAGTTGGCGCGGCGGCATCCCGAGGTGAAATCGCTGGCGCTGCTTTCAGAGGGCACCAATATCGATGGCCGCAAGTTCTTGCGCAAGTCGCCGAATCTCCCGCTGTTGGGGGCCGCTGCGGAGGACGATCCCGATCTGGGTGTGGTCGAAATCATGCAATGGCTTAGCGATCTTTCACCGGACGTTGCAAACAAGTTTGTGCACTATACGTCTGGCGGGCACGGCGTGGAAATGTTTGAAGCGCACAAGGACTTGCCCGGGATGATCGTGGAATGGTTTCAGGAAACGCTGAAGGAACCGCCGAGCGCGCCGGTCACGCGGGCGTCGGGTTGGTCGATGTCGGCGGAGTCGCGATTGCTGGAGTTGCTGGATCAGGACGAGGGTGACAAGGTTGCTGCGATGTATGAAGAACAGCACAAGCGCGATCCCAATGCGAAGTTCTTCTCGGAAGTTGTGATAAATCGGATGGGCTACGAGCATCTCGTGGCCGAAGACTTTCAGGGCGCGCTTGCGTATTTCAAGCTCAATGTGTTGGCGTATCCGAATTCGCCGAATGCCTACGACAGTCTCGGCGACGGCTACGAAGCTCTCGGCCAGAAAGACTTGGCGCGGCAAAACGCGAAAAAAGCAATCGATCTTCTGGCAACTGACACGGTGGACTCCCAACAGCGGCGCGACGCAATTAAAGCCAGCGCAGAGCAAAAGCTAAAGTAACGCCGGCTGCCAGCCGGCGGTTTTCTGTGAAACAGCCCGTCCCGTGCCACGAACTGGGTACGCGTTTTAAGGTTGTTTACCATCCGCGTTTCTTGGACGGGATTTGCCACTCGCCCAAGAAAAGCGCCGGCTAGCAGCCGTGTTACGAATGGCGGCGCGAATGTCGTCCCACACCATCCAGTGTGGTTTCAGATTTTTGGCCCCGTGGCGGGCGTAGAATTTTCGCGCGATCTCGTTCGTAGGTTCCACATCAACGCAGACGTAAAGCGCGTCGTGCGTAGCGAACCATGTTGCTAGGCGGCGAAGCAACTGCGCCGCGACGCCGCGCCCGCGGTATTCCGGCCGCACCGAAATCCACTCCAACTCTCCGGCGCATCCGAAGCGGCGGGTGAGATGCCCCGCGATGAGGCCAGCGACGCGTTTGCCATCGACGCAAACAAAGGCCACGCGCGGCCGCAGTGCTTCTCGCGGATGGAGTTGCTGCGTCAGGTAATTCCGAATGCGCTCGCGCCAATATTCCTCCGTGCCCCAGTCTGTGGCGCGAATTTCCGCCATCGCAGGAATGTCGCTATCTTGCGATTTTCTGCAGCGCATCCTCGGTTCCTAGTTGCCAGCGTTACATACTATAGCCGCCATTGAGTATCCCTCGCCGGAAGCGTACTATGCGCTCACTGGATCGCAGCGGTCATTCCGCGTCGGAAATCAAACTTCTTGAGGGGGATTCGATGAAACTTCATGTCGTTGGCATCACGGGACTGGGGCTGATGTTCATGCTTGCGCCGGTGGTTGGGGCGCAAACGAAGATTTCGGGGGCGCACAAATGCGCGAAGGCGGAAGTGGTGGGCACAACCGAAGTCGCTGACAAGGCCGGGCACACCATGACGTTGGTGAAGGATGCGTGCGAATGGACGAACCCGATCGAAATGGAGGGATTGAAGGCGAAAGAGGGAACGTCCACTATTTTTGTGGATACGACTGCGACGCGGTCTTCCTCCACCGGGGTCTATGTCGGGACCATGGAAAACGGCGACAAATTCTTCGTCAGCTTCCACGACTCGGGCCCGGCAAAAGACGGCAAGGCCGGTGCCGCCAAGGGCACGTGGACGTACACGGGCGGAACTGGGAAGCTGAAGGGGCTCACGGGAAAGGGCACGTATACGACGTCAGTGAATGACGATGGCACCGGCGGCGCGGAAGTAGAAGGCGAATACTCGATTGAAAAGGCCGCGCCGAAGAAGGCGATGGAGAAGAAAGCGAACTAGCGCTCGTAACGCCGGCTGCCAGCCGGCGATTTGCCATCGAACCGACTTCGCGTGATTCCGTCAAGCGCGATTGGCGTGTGAGAGATTTCAAACGACTCACACGCCATCTCGCATCGCGACCTCAGGGCGGCTTTCTCGCTCGCTATCGAAAAACGCCGGCAAGCTGCGGGCGCTACGCTACTTCTTCGGGAAATTCGGATCGGCTTTTACTTCCAGCATTTGCTTGGTGTGGCGTTCGCTGTGGGCGCTGATTAACAGCACGAACTCGTATGCATCGAGTGGCATGCCCAGCGGATTTTGGTCGGTGACGTGGGCGCGCAGATCCGGCGTGGTCTTCAGGAATTCGATGGTTTTCGCGCGGCTCTTCAGGAAATGATCGAGGGCTTCTTGCGGCGTCCAGCGGCCCGTGGGCACCAGCGGCTCGGGCGCCTGCGCTTTGTGGCTGCGGTCCGGAATCATGGCCAAAACGCCGGCGTCGATCTTGGCGTAATCGCGATCCGCGGGGCCTGCCGGAGCGGTCATCACTTTCGATGTGACTTCGCCGAGAATGTATTCCTCGGCCAGCGCGATGTGCTCCATGCATTCCGCCACCGACCAGCGGTCCGGTGCCGATTTGAATTTCCATTGCGCTTCGGAAAGGCCCTTGGTCGCGTCAATCACGCCCTGGCGCGTTTTTTCGAGATAGGCTACGCCCTTGGCGCGGTCTTCGTCGGATAGAGCTTGCCCGAAGGCCGCGATTTGAAAGCACAAAACCGCACAAATCAGTAACGCCGCTTTTTTCATCTTGGATTCTCCTCAGAGTGTTATTGCGCGTCCTGCTGGATTCCTTTAGGGAGTGAACGATCGCATCGCGGGTAGTTCGCGGCGCGGAGAGAAATTGTAGTCCGCTTCACGACGCCTAGCAATGCCGGGCGTAATTCGTAACGCCGGCTGCCAGCCGGCGGTTTTCGTCGGCGAGAAAGAACCCCGCGGCGTGCACTCTGCGTTTGATGGAGCGTTTATCCGAGTGGTCGTGGAATCAGTGCGTCGCGCTTAATGGAGCAGCAGCGTGCTCGTGTGAGAGAAAAACGCCGGCTGGCAGCCGGCGTTACGAACGCAGCCGTGCACCTTTAATCAGCGCGCCTATATTCAAGCTGAGCGCCATGCCGATCAACACACCGCGACAGAAATGAATGCCCTCCTGCGCCGACTGGCCGGTTACGGAAATCACGTTTGGCAACACGAGGCCCACGGCCAGGCAAAGCATTCCGATGGCCATCAAATTCCGCGGCACTTTGCTGTAATTTACGGCGCACATTCGAGTTCTCCTCTCGAGAAATTCTACAAAATTGAAGCTGCTTCGATTTCCGATGCCCACTAACTCACCCCGAGACGTCGCCCCCTGGCATTCACGATCACCGCGCACAGATTCAAGCCAATCGAGAGACCGAAAAACAAACCCCGAATCCCGTCGGTCCAATCCGCGCCCAATCCTGCGCCCAGGTGAATGAACCGCGGCCACGTCAGCGCCAACGCCAGAAACAGCATGCCGAGCGACACCAACCGCGGTGCTGCTTTCGTGCTTTTCGCCATTAACATTTTTTCTTCTCCTTGCACTTAATCGGTGATCACGTACCACGCCATCATGGCCATCTTCACGACCACGAAAGTCAGCGCCACCGCCAGAAGATCCCAGCTCCAGACGTGATTCACGTAGAAGCGATAGGCGAACAACAAGATGGCCGTGAGGCCGCCGATCACGCCCGCGATGCTCGTGGATTTCTGACGATGCTGCCAAAATCGCTCGTCCACCGCGCGCCCGATGAAGGGAATTCTCATGCTTCGTCCTCCAGCTTGAAGATTTCATCCGTAGTGCAGCCGAACACCTTCGCGAACGTAAGCGCCAGCGGCAGGCTGGGCACGTAGCGATTGCGTTCGATCGAATTGATGCTCTGGCGCGAAACACCCGTGAGATGAGCGAGTTGCTCCTGGGTCCAGCCCCGCAAGTCGCGGAGTTCCTTTAACGCGATTGTGGATGGTGGGCACGGTGTCAAGTCAGCTTTACGTCAAGGATGATAGCCAGAGTCAAGGCAGGATGTCAAGTCAGCTTGTCATTGGGCAAGGCTTTTGTTCACCGTAGGGCCCGCGCTTAAGCCGGGCCAGGCACAGCGTGGATTGATGGCGGGACCTTCCCGCGCCCCAGCAATTAATCAACGAGACGGGTTGCGCTATCGCGGTGGGGTCAGTTACTTGCTCGTCTTAGTGGGGCCTCGTAGCCACCAATTGCCTGCCAAGGTGCCGCCTCGCCAGTTTCCGCCTATTTCTTGTTGCATGGCGCGCTGCAACATGTCCTGCAGGGTCTTGCCGGTCAGATTCGCGTCGCCCGAACTCCAAGTGCCGTTGAAGGATCGTCCCTGCGAGGTGCGAGCGCTCCAAGTGCCGCTCCACTCGGCGGCGGACTTCTGAGCTGTCCAAGTGCCTTGCATTACGGACTGATCCGCATCGATATAAAGCGACCAGGTGCCGCGCCCGGAATTCGGATTGCGCGATACGACACTCGCGGTCCAGCTCCCGCGAAAGACTTGCGTCGGCCCGACGGTTGCGGTCCACGAGCCGTGCAATTGCGCGGGGGTGTCTTGCGCCAAAGCGTAGCTGCCAAGTAAGAGCGCGAAGAGAAATGCGAAGTTCTTCATGGCCAGGACGGCAGTCCGGTGCTGCATCATAGCGCGTCGCACGGTTTTTGGGATATCCGAGAGAATGGCGTGGGGGAAATTCGCCCGATGTGCGTTGCTGCGGAGCCTCAGCGCGGCGTGGGAATTTCGTCCCAGGTCTGCTCGGCGGGGAGGCGCGAGGCTACGGCTTGTTCAAGCTCGTGCGCGCTCTTGGCGTTGTCCGGATAGTTGCGAACGAACATCTCGAACTCGAACTTGCTCTCGGCAGCGATGGCGCGAATCGTGGGCTCAAGCTTGGCGGTGAGCTTTTTTGCCGTCGCGGTATCCGTGTCCGACAAAACTACGCCAAAAAAGCCGGCGGCGAGCTGATACATCGAGTCGCTGGGGCGAAGATTTCTGCCAATGGCGCGCGCGATCTCGCCGACCAGGGCTCTGGATTCGTTCGCATCTCTGATGTCCGGTGAGACGCTGACTTTTACCGCCAGCAGCGACAAAGCGCGCTCCATGGCGGCGGCACGGCGGTATTCCATGGCCAGGCGATCCTGGAAGTGATTCAGGTCCGGGATGGTGTGCAGCAAATCGGCGTCGGCCTGATGGCGCAGCTCGACATTGCGCTGCAATTCCGAGACGAGCTGTTGCTTCACGCTGCGGAAGGTGCGCTGGCGATCCAGCAAATAGGCGGCGATCAATAGCGATAAGACGCAAAAGCCGAAGAACGCGAAGCGCATGGGCCACTTGGTACCTTCGTCGGCGTGCACGAAGACTAGGGGATACATCAGCAGCGCCACGCCTCCGGCTAGCACCAAGACGATTACGGCAGCGAGAATCGTCAAGTGGCGCTCGCGCCGTTCGAGTTTATCGAGTTCGATTTGACTTAACGTGGCCATCGCCTAGTCCTGCCCGGCCGCCTGAGGACACTGGTCCTAATCTTGGCTGTACGCCGCGCCGTTACCCTAAGTTCATTCTGGAGTGCGGGAGTGCTTGGCACCAGTAATCTGTTGGCGTATGTTGCGTAGATGTCACGGCTGGCGGCGGGCGAGGCCTTGCAACGCCCGGTCGGCGCGGACGCATCTACATTTTCATGAAACCCGCACTACTACTATTTATATATCCGCGGGTTAGACTGGACTTATACCTATGCCCTATTCGATTCGATCGATTGCTTGTACCGCATTAGCAATTGCGTTTGCGGCTTCGGCCGCGAGCGCGCAGAAGTTGCCTCCTAAGAAAGAAGCCAAGCAGTGGCTGGAAAAAGCGGCCGCGGATTCGGATCTCCGCTCCGGCGGCGCGCCGTTCCATCTGGCTGCGAATTTCAAATACACGCTCGACGACAACACCGTTGACGGTACCTACGAGCTTTTCTGGGCCGCGCCGGACAAATTCCGCGAGTATTTCAAGATGGGGGATGTGGTCGAGACGGACATCGCCGCCGGGCACAAACTGTCCATCGAGCGGACGGTGAAGGCGCTTCCTTTGCCGTTGTGGCGCATTCAGCAGACTTTGCGTTCGCCTGTGGCGGAGATCGTCGGCCGCGATCCGGATGTCAAGAAAGTGTACGCGGATAAGAGCAGCGGGAGCGACTATCGCACTTGCGTGGAATTCGAGGTGAGCTATGCGCGGCCGCAGGCTTGCTTCGATCTGAATACCAATGCGATTGATGCGGCGGACGGCGGAATTTATGGCCGCGCGGCGCGCTCGCAATTGCGCATCAACGATTTCGTTTCGCTCGGCGGCAAGCGCTTCCCGCGGCACATTTATCTGACGGCGCTGGGCGAGACGATCGACATTCACATCGCCACGCTCGAGGCCCAGAGCAACTTCGACGACTCGATCTTCGCGGTGGGACCGAAAGCCGAAGCGCACGATTGGTGCGCCGCGCCGGAAGTGAAGGGCCACATCAAGTGGCCGCATCCGCCGGGCGTTTGGGGTTTGCCGGGGCCGCCGATGGCCCCTCCGGGACAGTTCAGCGCGTATTACGTGTTGGTGGGCCGCGACGGGCAGCCGGCCAATGTCATCGCGCTGCGCCATGGCCCCGACGAGCAGAACCGCCGCATGGAAGCGATGCTGCATGACGCGAAGTTTCCCGTGCGTCGTTGCGGAGATGCGCCGATCGATTACGAGATCATCGTAAGCGGCAGCAACTTCGGTCCCTACGGCGGGCTCTGATCGTTTACAGTGAGGCTGCGCTCGCCGCTGCAGACGAGCGCAGCCATCTGTAACGCCGGCTGCCAGCCGGCGATTTTCCAAAGCAACGGCGAGCATCTGGATTGGCACCGCGATCGACGGCTTGCAGGTTCAGACAGCCGCGTAGGGCGCGACGGCGGCGACGGCAACGGCAACGGCAACGGCAACGGCAACGGCAACGGCAACGGCAACGGGTAAGACTGCGTAGCTTGGACGGAAAAACGCCGGCTGGCAGCCAGCGTTACGAATTAAAATGGCGCGCAGTGCGAGCGAGAGCTCACCGTAGGGCCCGCGCTTTAGCCGGGCCGGGCACAAAGTAAATTCACGGCAGATTTCGCCCGTGCCGCAGGATTAAATTAGCGAGATGGGTAGCACGCGCAATGCGGTACCGTTGTGCGCGGCCTTGCCCGAAGAGGCCCGGCTGAAATGCGGGCCCTACGACTGAGCTAAAGCTCCGCCGAGACCGAATGAAAAGCCGCTGGCTCGCGTTTCTCCTGAACTTCTTGATCGCCGGCGTGGGCTTCCTTTATCTGCGCAAGTGGGCTTGGGCCGCAATCGATTTTGTCGTGACCGTCGCCATCATGCTGGTGGTCGTGCATCGTTTTCCGGACGCCGTCAGCCTAGCGAGTACAGTCGTTTCCGTTTCAAATGGCGTCCTGGCGGCCCAAGCTGCGCAGCAGATGAATGCGCAAATTTAACCATGAAAAAGACCATCGTCATTATCCTCGCTCTTATGGCAGCCGCGGCAGTTTTCCTGATCAGTCGGGTTGCGTGGATGAGAGTCTGGCGGGCGAGCGTGGTACTGGATAAATCAAACGTTAAGTCGGCTCGGGTTTATAAGAGCCGCACCGGCGAGTTATTGATAGACTTTCGCGAAGAAGCTGAAGTCACTTACCTTGTTAGGCCGGGGCAAGTCGGCGTGCCGCCAAGTTGGGTTTTCTATGAGTTTCCGTTCTTTGCGATTGCGAGGGAAGATTCTGTGCGAGTTGTTGATCTGCGTGACGAAAAAGCGGGGGCTAGTGATACTCGACTTTCGATTAAGCCGGAGCGGGTGACGTTCGTAGGACTTCAAGGACGACTCGTGCAGGTTACTTTGAAACAGTAGAGGTTCACGAGCTCGTCGGCACGATAACTTGCCGGACTGTGGTCCTTTGTAGCTTTTGCGTGGATTCAGACTGCGTCGCTTCAGTTTTCTCGTGAAAGTGTCCTCTGGCCAGCGCCGTCCGAGCTTGACATGTCACCAAAGAGTGACACTTCCCTCGCCACCCTTCCATTTGGATTTTGTAACCTCCCTATTTTCAATCTCTCTCTCCGCCAGATTTGGTCAATAAACTGCGACTGAACTCTCCGGTTTGGTCTCGCGCATTGGGACTGTTGCGCGCCAGATTGTGCCAGGAGGATGGAAAATGATGAACCGGGCCAAGGCTGTCTTGATCTTCGCCGCGTTTCTGGTGTCCCTCGCGCCGCAAGCGCAGGCCAACTGGTTCAAGAACCCCTTCCATCACCAGTCGAAGCCGCAAACGCATCCCGAGCACGACCGGGATAAAGCCTTGGATCGCCAGCAAAAAGCAAACGCGCACAGCGCCAAAATGCGCGAGAAACAATCCGAAAAGCACCCCACCCGCAAGAATTAGCAGTTCCAGCGCCCTCCGGCCGCACTCGTTCGGCCCTTCGTTCCCGAAGGTCCGGTCAGCAAAGCCCCTGAGTTTCTCTTAACTCTTGGGCGCCAGCTCGGTTCGATGAAATCTTGCGATTCGCAGGGACATCCCTAAGGGTTTCCGCGCTTAGTTCTAGTTACCTATTCTGCTTCAAGTGTTAGACTGAGGTTGATGCGCGCCGCGTCCATTCGGTGCGGAGACGCCGCGGCGCTCGGAAGGCGATTTCTAATCAACGGTCAAAATGATTAGAAATCGACGTAAGTCAAAGAAAACAAAGGATCGGAGTCCTTTCTAATCGACGGCACTATAGGGGTACCCGGGGGGGGGCGATTAGACCCGATTTGAGCCATGTTTGAGAACCTAACCGAGAGATTGCAGCGAGCTTTCAAGAACCTGCGCGGGCAGGGGAAGCTCACCGAGGAGCATCTCGATTCGGCGCTGGCGGAGATTCGCGAGGCGCTGCTCGAAGGCGACGTCAATATCGGCGTTGTCGATGAATTGATCGCGCACATCAAGGCCAAGGCGCTGGGCTCCGAAGTCCTGCTCACCCTTTCGCCGGATCAGCAGGTCATCAAGATCGTGCGCGATGAACTGTCCGATCTGCTGGGGCGCGAGGCCAAGATGCAGTTTTCATCGCGGCCTCCGTCGGTGTGGCTCATCGTCGGGCTGCAAGGCTCGGGCAAAACAACCACCACGGGCAAGCTGGGCAAATGGCTGGGCGAGCATGGGCATCGCCCGATTGTCGTTTCGACCGACGTTTACCGCCCCGCGGCGCGCGAGCAGTTGGCGCAAGTGGCCAAGGCTACCGGCACTCCCATCTGGCCCGGCGCTGGAACCGACAAGCCCGTCGAAATCGTGCGCGGCGCGATGCGCGAGGCGAAGCTCTCGGCTTACGACGTGATTCTCGTGGACACCGCGGGCCGCCTGCACATTGACGATGACTTGATGAAAGAGCTTTCGACATTGAAGCAGGAGCTTTCGCCTTCGGAAATTCTGTTTGTCGCCGACGCGATGATCGGGCAGGACGCGGTGCGTTCGGCCGGCGAATTTCACAAGCGCCTGGCCGTGACCGGTGTGATTCTGACCAAGCTCGATGGCGACGCGCGCGGAGGCGCGGCGCTTTCCATTCGCAAAGTTACCGGCGCGCCGGTGAAATTTGCGGGCGTGGGGGAAAAGTACGATGCGCTCGAGGCGTTTTATCCCGATCGCATCGTCTCGCGAATTCTCGGCATGGGCGACGTGCTGACGCTGATCGAAAAAGCCGAGCAAACGATTGACGAGAAAAAAGCGCGAGAGATGCAGCGCAAGCTGCGTGAGAACGATTTCACGTTGGGTGATTTTCGCGATCAGTTGCAGCAGGTGCGCAAGATGGGCTCGCTCGAGCAGTTGATGGGAATGCTGCCGAAAATCGGGCCGTTCGCGAATTTGCCGAAAGATGTTTCAGTGGATGAAAAGCAATTGAAGCAGATCGAGGCGATCATCAATTCCATGACCGCGGCCGAACGCGCCGATGCGGACATTATCGACGGCAAGCGGCGCAAGCGCATAGCCCGCGGGAGCGGGACCGCGGTGCAGGACGTAAATCAGGTGTTGAAGCAGTATTCCGATATGCGCCGGATGCTAAAACGCTATGGAAGCATGGCCAAAGGCAAAATGCGCGGCATAGGCAAGTTCGCGGGGTTAAAGTAGCGCTGGCCTCCGTGCCGGCATCCGGCGAGCGGGGTTTCGATTCGAAGCGCGCTCGACCGCGGATTCAGAACTTTTGCCACGATCGTTCGCAATCGTAATTTCCAACACGCACAAATTAAGCTGAAGTCCGGGATTGACCACGGCCCTTGTCTACAATCGTGCTCGTCAGATGCCGGCAGAGACGCCCTTCGGTTCTCAGGACAAGCCGGCGCTACTTGGGGCTACTGCGGTTTCTGTAGCGTCGGTGCTTCTGGTGGGCGCATCAGCGTTGGCGCGCCTTCGGGCCGGTTCTTGTTCGGCGGGACGCGTTCCTCGGGAGGCGGAGCGATCAGCCATTGAAAATTGCCGGCCACAGGAATCACTGCCATTTGCACACGGTTGTTCCCGGCTAGCGCTGCGATCGCGGCTTTCAGGAACGGCAAGCCCTGCGCAAGCAGCATCTTGTCGGTGCTGGCTTGCTGAATGGCGTCGGCGCCAGCGGCCAACTCGGGCGACGTCGCACGGATTTTCTCCAGCCGCTCATCGTGAGCCAGCAGCAGATCGCGCAGCGGCGTTTGCTGGTCGTCGGGCGGATAGTGAAACTCGACCAGCGTGCGCGGGTCCTTTTTCTCCGGCGGCCAGAATTGTGTGTACCGCGGGCGTTGCACGCGCGTTTGCCAATAATCGCCGCGCTCGGGTTCTTGATGGATGCCGTAAGTGAGCTGCCAGACTTCCGCGCCATAGCTCGGGAGATAATCGGCCAAAATCAATTCGGTCAACGGCTCGCTTGCGCTGAGATCCAGATGGCCGTGGAGATTGCCGGCGGCTTCGTTGAGTGGCACCAGAAAACCGAGGCCGGTCTGCTCGATGTCGCCGGCAGTTTTTTCCGAATCGGCGGGCTGGATCAAGTGCGGTGCGGTCGAGCCGGTGACGTTGCGCCGCGCGGTGGGGAGTTCGCTGGCGAGGTTGGCGACCACTTGGCGCGACGAGGGCGACGTCCAGACCGTGGCGCCGAGTAGGATTCCGGCGCGCTGTTCGGTGATGGGGACGATGGGCGGCGTCAGCGTGCCCGGCTCGATTTTGTTTTCGATGGTGGCGATTACGATGGCGTCTTTGTAAACGGCGATGATTACGCGGCCTGCGGCCAGGTTGGCGATTACTTCTTCGGTGGGTTGGTCGGGATCCTGGGCTCGCGCTGGAACGGCCACAGCCAGGAGTGAGATTGCTGCGATGAAAATCCCTAATTTGCGAGCGTGCGGCATGACATCCTCAGCGTCTCAATCATAGTCGAATGATTGGATTTTTGCGCAGGGTGGATGGAGATCGGGCACAGATGAGCGTTGCCTTTGCGCTTACTCGTGGCTCCGTCCTTTCGCTGCGATAACATCCTTTTTGTTTTGGATTGAGTGGTCCGCGCGTGAACTTGGATGACTTGGGGCCGGAAATCGTCAGATGCCGGCAGAGACGCCCTTCGAGACTCAGGGTAAACCGGCGGTACTTGCGGCTTGAATGGCGGTGAGTGCTGCTACGTTTACTATGTCCTCGATTGTGCAGCCTCGGGAGAGATCGTTCGACGGGCGAGCCAGGCCTTGCAGGATCGGACCTAGAGCTGCCGCGTTTGCTGTGCGCTCTACCAGTTTGTAGGCTATGTTACCGGATTGCAGATCGGGGAAGATCAGGACATTGGCGCGGCCTGCGACTGGCGAGCCTGGGGCTTTTGTCGCGGCGATTTCCGGCACTAGGGCGGCGTCAACTTGCAGCTCGCCGTCGATCGATAGATCGGGGCGGCGGGCCTTTGCGATCCGCAGGGCTTCGACGATTTTGTCCACATGCGGATGAGCGGCCGAGCCTTTCGTGGAAAACGACAGCAACGCCACTCGCGGCTCGGCTTCCAGGAACGCGCGGGCATTGTCAGCCGTGGCGATAGCGATCTCGGCCAGTTCGTGTGCGGCGGGATCGGGAACTACGCCGCAATCGGCGAAGAGCATGGCACCGCGCTCGCCCAGCGGTTTGGCGTTGGCCCGGCTGCGTGACCATGAGAAAAAAGCTGGACACTAATTTTGATTCAGGCGCCAGGCCGATGCACTGGATTGCGGCGCGCACCGTGTTGGCGGTGGAATTGGCGGCGCCGCCTACGACGCCATCGGCATCGCCGGCAGCCACCATTAAATTCGCGAAATAAAGTGGGGTGCGCGCAGCGGCTTGCGTTTCATCCTGTGTTGCGCCTCGCGCGCGGCGGCGTTCGTAGAGAATTTGCGCGTAGGAATCGAGGCGCGGGCTGTTGCCGGGATCCTGGATGGCGACGCCATGCAGCGAAAGGCCGGTTTTCTGCGCGCCGGCTTCAATGATCGCCGGGCGGCCCAGCAGCGTGATTTTTGCGAATCCTTCGGCGGTGATTTTTGCCGCGGCGGCTTGCACGCGCGGGTCTTCGCCTTCGGGCAGTACGATATGCTTGCGGTGCGCGCGGGCGCGATTTTTTAGCGTGTCGAGGAGATGCACGGCGGTTTCAAAGTATCATAAATTCGGAGGGAGACGGATTTGAAGGGACTTTTTGGAATGAGCGGTTTGCGGGCGCCGAAGAGCTTGCGGCATGGCAGGCGGCGCGTGTCGGAGATTTTGGAGGCGCACGAAAAATTCGTTCGCGGCCAGGACGGCGGCGTGCGTGCGGATTTGAGCGGAGCGGATTTGCGGCGGGCGGATTTTTCGGGGGCGAATCTGGCTTACGCGAATTTGAGCGGGGCGAATCTGGAGGGTGCGAAATTCTTTGAAGCCAAGATTACGTTCGCGGATTTATCCCGGGCCCATTTGCGTGGGGCGGATTTGCGCAAGTCGGATTGCACGGAGACGAATTTCAGCGGGGCGGATTTGTCCGGCGCGCAGATTACCGGGGTCGAGTTGTTCCGGGCGGATATGAGCGGGGTTTCCTTGCGCGGGGCTAATTTGACGAATGCGAATTTGCGATTGACAAACGTCAAGGGCGCGGATTTTGCGGGGGCGAATTTGACCACGACAGTCCTGCGCGAGACGGATCTCGAAGGAGTGGATTTGTCGGGATTGGATTTGAGCACGACATTGATGCCGAAGAATTGGAAGGCGAAGGTTTGATTGCGGCAGAAGAGGGAGATTGTCGGGTAGTTGGTCCGCGGTCGAGACGAGATTCGTAGCGAACGTTTTGCTCGTCGGATGCCGGCAGAGACGCCCTTCGATGCTCAGGGCAAGCCGGGCGCTACTGTGCGGCTTCGAAGGCGCCTTTGGAGCCTGTTGCTGTGGCGCTTCTGCGGCGGGTCTCTATGCCCAGGCGCTTGATCTTTTGATTCAGCGTGCTTAGCGGGATTTGGAAGCGCTCGGCGGCTTCGGTTTGGTTCCAGTTGGTGCGCTCGAGCATGTCCACGATTACGCGACGTTCTACCTCTTCCATGATTTGAAATAGCGAGTGCGATGGATTGCCGCTATGTGTGATTCCGTCGCCGGGGATTGCCGGGAGGAATTCGGCTAGCTGCAGGCGCACGCCTTTTACGATTTCGCGGGTGCGCACGCTTTCCGGCAGGAGATCCACGTCCATGGTTTCCTGGGTGGAGAGAACCACGGCGCGTTCGACCACGTTTTCCAACTCGCGGACATTGCCCGGCCATTCGTAATCCATCATCAACTTCATCGAGGAATTCGTGAAGGTGCGCGGGGGCTTGGCGTTCTCCGTGCGATAGCGATCCAGGAATTTTTCCACCAGCAGCGGGATATCTTCCTTGCGATCGCGCAACGGCGGCAGCTTCAGCGAAATGACGTTCAGGCGATGAAAGAGATCTTCGCGGAAGCGGCCTTCGCGGACCAGCGTGGTGAGATCTTCGTTGGAAGCGGCGAGGATGCGGACGTCAACTTTGATCGTGTCGGTGCCGCCGAGGCGCATGAATTCGCGTTCCTGAATCACGCGCAGGAGCTTGGCTTGCGTCTCGGGGCTGATGGTGCTGATTTCGTCGAAGAAGATGGTACCCTGATCGGCTACTTCGAAAAGGCCCTTCTTCGAAGCCACGGCGCTGGTGAACGCGCCGCGTACGTGGCCGAACAACTGCGATTCGAGGAGATCGACGGGAATCGAACCGGTGTTGACGGGGATAAAGGGCTTGTCGGCGCGCGTGGAGGCGGAATGAATCGCCTTGGCGATTAACTCTTTGCCGGTGCCGCTCTCGCCGTTAATCAGAACTGTCGAGCGAGATGGTGCGACCTGCGTGACCAGATCCAGCACCGAGAGCATCTTTTCGCTCTTGCCTATGATGCTGGGGAAATTGTAGCGCTGCTTTAGAGCGCGCTTGAGTTGTACGTTCTCTTCGCGCAGCCGCCGGCCTTCGATGGCCAGCGAGACCTGGGCGATCAACTCGTCATTTGACCAGGGCTTGGTGATGTAATCCTGCGCCCCGCTCTTGAATGCCTGGCGGGCCATGTCGATCGAGCCGAAGGCGGTGATCAGGATGATTGAAAGATAGGGATCGCGGCGGCGAATCTCGCGCAGCAGATCGAGTCCGTTGCGGTCGGGCAGGCTGACATCGAGAAGCAGCAAATCAAAGGGCTGATCTTCGAGTCGTGCCAAGCCGGCAGCGCCAGTGTCAGCGGGAGTTACATCGAATCCTTCGGAAGAAAGCAGAGCTTCGAGGCCTTCGCGAATCTCCGCTTCATCGTCTACTACAAGAATCGATCCTTTACGCATGTACAGCCTTCCGCGCTACCGGGAATTCCAACCGGAACGAGGTACCCTTGCCCGGGGTCGAGCGCACATCCACCTTGCCTGCGTGTTCCTTGATAATACCGTAACTTACGGAAAGTCCTAAGCCCGTTCCGCGCCCGGACGACTTGGTGGTGAAGAATGGGTCGAAGATGCGGCTCAGGTGTTCAGTGGAGATGCCGGAGCCGGTATCGGTGACCTCGACTTCGACCGAGCCATTCTGAGAGAAGGTACGAACTTCCAGCATGCCGCCGGAAGGCATGGCATCCCGCGCATTCATAAAGAGATTGAGGAAAACCTGCTGGAGGCGGGTGGTGGAACCTAGAACGGCCGGAAGTGTGTCCTGATAGGAACGAACTACCTTCACTTGCGCGGTCTTAAACGGGTGCTGGACCAGCGTCAGGGTGTCTTCCAGGAGCGTATTCAGATCCACTTCGACCAACTGTGCGGCGCCGGTACGCGAGAAATTGAGCAGATTGTTTACGATTTCGCTGGCGCGGAAGGTCTGCTTGACGATCTTCTCGATGGTTTTCTGCTTTGGATCGTCGGAGGGCATCTGCTTGGCTAACATCTGAATATAGTTGGAGATAACGGCGAGCGGGGTGTTGACTTCATGGGCCACACCGGCGGCCAGCAGACCCAGGGAGGTCAGCTTTTCAGTCTGCACCATTTGCTCTTCCAGGCTCACTCGTTGGGTGATGTCGTCCAGCAGTATTAGACGCCCGATTCGCGTTCCCGTTTTACCCACCAGAGGGGCAATCGAGACATTTATGACCGCGCGTCGCCCGGCCGGGGTGTGTAGCTGAAATTTATAGATGCCCGTGACGCGGTCTTCGCTCGATCGCGAGGACAACTCGGCGACCAGATCGGCGGGAAGCGTCTCATTCAGGCGGCGGCCAACGGCTTCCGAGCGCGAGATTTCGAGCAAGCGCACGAGTTGCGGGTTCCAGGATTCGATGCGGTCTTCGAGATCAACTGTCAGGACGCCTATGTTGAGCGACTCGACGATGTTCTCGCTAAAGTCTTTCAGGCGCTCGATTTGCGTGGCTTTCTGCTCGAGCGAGTTATAGAGGCGAGCATTCTCGATGGCTATGCCGACGTAATTACCTATGGTGAGGAGAAGTTCAAGGTCCTCGCTGGTGAGGTAATCGCCGTCCATAGTCTTGCCGAGGCCCAAAATGCCTACGGTGCGGTCATGGCAACGACAAGCAAGGAAATAATTTAGGTCGAGTTGATCGAGGGTGTGGCGGACCGAATCGCTTTCGGCCAGCGCGGCGCGGGAGGATTCAAAGAAGAGGCAACCGCTCTGCTTGAATTGCGGGCGCTCGGCGTTCAGGAAGCTCAAATCGAGCGCGCCATCCGGATGAATACCCATCGAACGCGTCATCCCGAAGGCCCCGGGCTGGGAGGGGTCTTCGAGAAAGATGGCCAGCCGATCAACGAGAAGGGTTTGCGATATGCGGTCGAGTATGGAGCCCAAAAGCGGCTCGAGACGCACTTCGTTGGTCAGCGTGACCCCGAATTCGATTAACGTGCGGCGATAGTCCAGGCGATCGCGATAGAAAAACTTGTCGAGGCGCACCTGCGTCCAGTTGCGGACCGGTTCGAAGAGAAATGCAGCAACGACTATGGCGATGACCACCCCGGTCGGACCAGTGGCCCAGGCGGTGTGGAAGAATTCGCTGATGACCGCGACCGTGCCGAAATACAGGGCGACGATGGCCGCGGTGGCGAAGGTATAGGCCAGGCCGCGCTTGAAGATGATGTCCACGTCCATCAGGCGGTAGCGAATAATAGCGTAGCCGAACGAGAGCGGAATCAGGGCCAGCGAGAATACGGAAAGCTTCATCCACGGCCCGGGGACGACGCCGAAGAAATAGGGCACGATGTAGCACAAGAAGAAGGGCACGATTCCGGCGATGGTGCCGCCAGTGACCCACTTCAATTGCTGGCGCAAGATGGCCGTGGCGGAACGCCGGTAGCTGAGGGCGAAGACCAGAGCCGCGGCCAGGAAATAGACGCCAACGTAGGCTAACTCGACGCGATCGAGCACGATACGCGAGCCGATGGGCGAGAAAACGTCGATTACTCCGGCTGCGACCGAGATATGCAGCAGAAGCAGAATTGTGGCTGGGCCGTAAACAGCCAGCATTTTGGGCCAGAGGCGGCCGCGCCGCTCAGGAAAAACCAGCGCGAAGTGGACGAGCAGCGCCGGCGTCAGCAGCATGGTGACGACGTTGCCCCAGTAAATCTCCCAATCGAATATCGTCAGCTTTCCGCTGTAGTGAAAGCTGTAGAAGATGAACGAGGCCAGACAGAAGAGATAGAAATGCACGGCGCGAGGCGCGTTCCAGCGGCGCGCGAAGATAAACAGCCCGATGAAAAGGTAGATGAGGCCGGTAACGCGGAGATAATTCTCGAGCGACGAGGGATTTTCGGCGCGAACGGTGATCAGCTTGGTGTCAAACGTCGAATTACCGCGCTTGATTCCATATGTAAGCTCGGTCCATTCGCCGGCGCGGAAGAGGACCTTAGTGACCTGCGTAGCGCGGCGAACGGGGGCACCACGAAGGGTTTCGAGGTAGTCCCCGGATTTAATTCCACTCTTATCCGCGGGCGAACCGGGGGCAACATACCAGGCCTCGACTCCGGCGGGAGTATCAAGCCAGGTGACGCCGTCGTCCGCCATGGCGTAGCTGCGGCGCTGATTGAAGTTAAACCCGGCGTAAATGACAGCTGCGATGGTCACGACGACCAGAGCGTAGGCCCCGATTCGCATGCGCAGACTGTCGTTCACGAGGACACCTCGGGCATAGAGACCCGGTAAGAACTGGTGCACGTAGGCTTCCAGAAAAAGTGGCGGGATGCAGATTCTATGTCTTTGTAAAAGAGGCAGTTACAATTTCTGGATGGGCGGGCCTGCCTGCAAATATGGCTTTTGGGAGACACGGTACGAATTCCGGTACTGCCGATTTTTCGCGTCTAAAACTGGAAACTAACCGCGCCCCGGAACGAACGATACGCCGAAACGAGAAACACACGGCCGTCCCGCGTTTCAAGCGGCACATAACCCTCCGCCAGCAGGTTTCCGAAGTCGGCTGATGCCACCGGGTGTCCCGGAATGAACTTCGGCAGCGGCTGGCGAACGATCACGCTGAGGTAAGGATCGATGCCATAGGCGGCTTCGCCGAAGATGTCTTGGCGGGAGACCACGCTGCCGTCGATCCACTTGTAACCGGCGCAAATTTGCGTGCCGAGATGAGGGATGGTGGTGGTGAATTTTGCCGCGATGCTCTGGCGATTGCGGGTTTCCAGCATGTCGCGGAGTGACTCTGTGGACGATGAATCGATTCCGGGAACCAGAGCGCCCGCCCAGGAATAGATCACGGATGTGCTCATGTTATCCGGAAGCTTCTGCTCGTAAACGAGGCGCGCGCCGAAAGAGCCGGTGGCTCCTGCGTCGTAGGCGAAGGCGTTGGAATAAAAATCCTGCAGGAAATCGGAACTGGTGACGTTGCCGCGGCCAATTACGGCGGTATTGGAGGAGCGATCATGGAAAATCGCGCCCGTGATGGTCGCGGTGGAGGTCATTTTGTGAAGAACGGCGATTTCCTCGTGGAGATTGTCCTCGTAGACGGGGCGATCGTTGTGCAGCAGCACCGTGGGCAGGGAATCGAGGTCGGCGATGGCGGATTCAAGCTCGCCACCAGCGGGATCGGAGTTCTGCCAGGGATGGCTGGCAACGGTAAAGCTCGTCATCCAGTTTGGGGAGAGCTGCACAACGACTTGGGCGCGCGGGCGCAGGCTCGCTGTGGTACCTCCGTAGGAAGCCACGAGAAAATCGGCACCATAACGCGCATGAATGCGGTCGCCGAGTTCAAGCTGGCTGTCTTGTGACAGCCGCGCGCCATGAAATGCAGGCCCTTCAGGATTCATCTGCGCTTCGCGCATCACCAGCGTTGAAACCGGCCCTGTGTGGGGATTGCCGCCGGGGATCCATTGCGTCACAACACCGCCGCTTCCGGAACCGCTTTCATAATTGAACTGTCCGGCAAAGATCAGGCTGCCATGAGCGCCGGCGTCCAGGTTGTAGGCAAAAACGGTGCCGGGTGAGTCGGAAATATTCGAAATCGAGCCGGGATGCAAGCTGCCGCTGGCCAACTCGAAGAGGCTGTGCGCATGGCGGCTCTGCGATTGGTCAATTCCGGACGGGACGCTGCCGCCGCCAACGAGCACATCGCCTTCATCGAAGCGGAGAATCGGACGTGTGGCCGCGGAAGTGCGCAGCACCCAGGTCCACTCGTCCGGCGCGGAATCCTGATTGGCAGGCCGCTTGAATTTGTCGAGCGAGGAAAAGACCGAGCCGAGCTCGATCTGCAATTTGGTGACGCGCTCATCGAGCACATGCACATGCTCAGCGATGGCAGGCAGATAGCCGGCGAGCGTGGCGCGAATGGAATAAAAACCGGTTTCGAGACCGTCCGTGGAGAAAATGCCGCGCGCGTTGGTGAGAAGCTGAATGGGCGCGAGATTGGGAGCTTGCTCGGAAACGACGTAAACGGTGGCGCCCATCTGCGGCGCGCCTTGTGGATCGACCACCACGCCGGCGATGCGGCCCGGGCGCGGGGCGGCGCTAACCGAAGATGCAGCCATGCCGGCGAGAAGCAGCAGGCCCAACGATCGCAGCAAATTCTCTTTCACGGCGCGTCACCTCCCCCGAATCATGGAGTGGCAGCCTTAACACTAAAGTCCGCAGTGGGCGTGATCGATTCCTTCGTGACGTTGTCTGTGACTTGCACTTCCAGTTTGTATTTTCCGGGCGTGAGCGATTTCAGCGCCAGCGCTTTTTCCAGAGTCAGTTCATCGCCGCGCTGGCCGATTTGCGCGCTTCCTTCATCGAATTTCAGGACCGGCTGTTTGTCTTTGATGATGCGGTACTCGACAGAGGCGTCGGCTTTGTGCGTTTTGTCGTCCACTTTCAAATTGTAAATCTGCAGGAAGATGCCCAGATTGTCGTTGGTGGCAAAAGTACCGTCCATTTTCGGGCGGACTTTGGTGTCGCCGAGAACGAATTGCCCGACGCCGATGTCTTTGGCGGAGACGCGCTGGATCTGATCGGCAAGTATCAACGAGCTGGAAGACAGCTTGTCATCTTCGTAGCGCGGCACTTTCAAATTGGTGTTGACCACGCCGACGTTCCCGCTATTGATGTCTTTCAGAACGATATCCAGGCGATAGAGACCCGGGCTAAGAGGCACGGCTTTCTGATAAATCGAAAAGCCTTTCAGCGATTGCTCCAGTAGCGAATTCGGGACGTCGTGGGTGATGGTGTCCTCGAAGGTTTGGACGTGCCGCCCGCTGAGAGTGGTGATGCGGGCGAAAATGTTCATCGTGGCAGTCTCGATGCCGTCTTTTTGCTGGAACATCAGCTGCTTATTGGGAATCTGAATGGAAATGGGTACGAGGATCGTGTCGCTGGTGATGCGCAGGTAATCCTCGCGATGATCGAATTGCACCTGGTTGCGGACCAAGCGCGAAGTGACCACCGCCTCTAGATCCTTGAATTTCACCGGCGGGGCTTGCTGGATCTTGGCGTAGAGATCGAGGCGCGTAAATTCTTCCATACTCTCGGGCTGACCGCCGAGAGACTGGGCATCGTGCGTGCCGTCGGTGTTGTTGAAGCGTTGGGTTTTATCGGACATGCCCATCTGTTCCATCATGGTCAAACCGGCGCCAGGAACGTAGAGCAGGGCGTCCTTCTCGCTGGGATCCATGGTCAGGTGGTATTCGCCGGTCATTGTCGGGTCGACGAATTCGATCTCGACGTTTTCGCCGATGCCTTCCAGATAGCGATAGCGCCAGTCCTCAAATGGGAACGTGGAAGTCTCACCGCCGCCTTGATCCGCCGGGCGTTCGTAGGAGCCGCCGGAGGGATGCGAATCGACCTCATCGGGCGGGCCCCACATGATGTAAATGCGGCCGCGATCGGTCTTCCAGCCGGGAATGCCCGAGGCGTAGTGTTCGTTGGTATAGGCGATGCGGCGATAGTGCTCTTCTTTAAAGGTGTTTTCGGGCGAATCGGGATCGGGATTGCGGCGCAGCCAGAACTGCTCGATGAATTGCTCGCGCTCTTCGTTGGTTTGCAGGCGCAGGAAGGCGCTGCGCTCTTCCGGAGTGATGATGTAAACCACGTCCTCGTCCAGCCACTTCTTATAGGGCGTGTCCAACTCCTTGTGGAGCTGGGCTTCCCGGCGGCGGCGCTCTTTGGCGGTTTCTTGGGGCCTCTTATTCGCAGGTTGAGCTTGTTGTTGCTGCTGATCGCCTTGGCCCGACTGCTTGTTGTCGTCCTGTTGCTGGTCTTGCTGAGCTTGTGCCCGGAGAAGAACAGGGGGTAGCGCCAGCCCTAAAACTACAAAAGAAAAGACAATTAGGCGCAAACGACTGTGCATACCGACACCTCTTCCGGATTGGGGAATTCTAACCTGTCCCCCGGAACAGGTCAATTTTTATCCTGTGCTGGGGGTTAGGTATAGAGTGAGAGGCCGGGGATGAAGGGTGGGTTGCTTGGCGGGGTTGGAAACTCGGGGCGGAGGCTGGTACTGGAAGCCGGGATACCATTCTGGAAGATGATTTAGCCGCTAAACAGCCCTTCAACGCTTCTCAGATGCCTGGAAACGGATTACAATGGGAGTGAGCAGTGCATCCGACTGGAACGCGATGGGGCGTCGAGGGTTGGCCGCGATTTCCCCTGCCAAAGAGGTCTCGTAGTTTCGACGAGGTAGCCTGCCGGAAACATTTTCGAAGTGAGGGCCGTACTAAGTAGGGCGGAGCGGCGTCTATACAAGACGGGAGATTTGCGGGGACTTGTGTCATGAGCAGCGGTAAGAAAATAGCTATCGGGGCGGCTGCGGTGGTGGTTCTTGCGGCCATCGTGTGGGCGAGCATCTACCAGGCGAATAAGGACGTAGTCACCGTCCAGACCGGGAACGCCAAGCGTCAGGACTTGACAAGTATTGTGACGGCTTCGGGGGAAATCCGGCCGCTGACCTATTCGAACATCCTCGGCGAGGGGATTGGCAAGATTACCCAGATCGTGGTGAAGGAAGGCGATCACGTCCGCAAAGGCGACATTTTGATGCACTTGGAGAGCATTCAGCCCGCGGCGGACGTGCAGGCGCAAGAGGCGGGGATTATGTCGTCGGAATCTGCGGCCAAGGCGGCGGACGCCGGATTGAAAATGGCGCAGGCTACTCTGGCGCAACGCAAGGCCGACCTGGAGAAGGCCAAGTTTGATTGGGAGCGCGGGCAGAAGCTTTACAAGGACCAATTGATTTCCAAGCAGGATTACGACGCTTCGAAGGCCGCCTACGACAGCGCCGCGGCGGCCGTGGATGCGGCCGAATCGCAGATGGCGCAGGCGCGCGCCAATCTAGAATCGGCGCACTCGAATCTGGAGCAGAACCGCGCGGTGTTGTTGCATCAGAAAGATGTGTTGCGCAAGACCACCTACACGGCGCCGATTGATGGCATCGTGACTTATATCGCGGTGCGCGTCGGCGAGAATGTGGTGCCCGGAATTCAGAATGCCACGGGCAGTTACTTGATGACGATCTCGGATATGTCGGTTGTGACTGCGGAAGTGAAAGTGGATGAGACGGACATCGTGAATTTGCGCAATGGACAGGACGTGGACGTAAAGATTGATGCCATTCCGGGCAAAGCCTTCCCGGGACACGTGACCGAGGTGGGCGATCAGGCCATTCTGCGTTCCTCGGGATTGGCGACCACACAGACGACGGCGAATACGCAGGAGGCGCGCGATTTCAAAGTTGTCGTCACGCTGGATCATCCACCCGACAATTTGCGTCCGGGACTTTCGGTTACCGCGACGATCAAGACTGCTTCGAAGAAAAATGTGCTGAGCATTCCGATTCAGGCTCTGGCCATGCGTTCCAAGAAGGCGCTCGAGGAAGCAGCGAAAGGTAAGAGCGGCGAAAGCAGCGTGACGCTGGCGGCCTCCAGGACGGATACGCCTTCCGGAGATAATTCGGCGGAGAAAAGCGACGTGCAGGGCGTGTTCGTCCTGCGCGGAAGGAAAGCGGAGTTCGTGCCCGTGCAGACGGGCATCAGCGGCGTGACGGATGTCGAGATCACCAACGGATTGCAGGACGGCGATCAGATCGTCACGGGAAGCTACAAGGCGCTGAGGACTTTGAAGCCGGGCGCTGCGGTGAAAGTGGACAATTCCGAGCCCAAGCGCGAAGGGCAGACCGCAAGTTAGGTGCCGCGAGTTCAGGGAGAGAGAGTGATTCATGGCGGTTGAGGCGGAGACGACGGCTCTGTCGTTTCGCGAGGATCTCGTTACCAACGGGATCGTCATTCATACAGACGATTTGTGGAAGACGTATGAAATGGGCAACGAGCAGGTGCACGCCCTGCGCGGAATCAACATCGAGATTCGCAAGGGCGAGTACGTCGCCATCATGGGGCCTTCCGGTTCGGGCAAATCCACGTTGATGAATTTGATTGGCTGCCTCGATACGCCATCGAAGGGGCTTTATTATCTCGCCGGGCGATTGGTGAGCGAGCTGGACGACGATGAGCTGGCTTACATTCGCAACAAGGAAATCGGATTCGTCTTCCAGACATTCAATTTGTTGCCGCGCGCAACTTCGCTGCACAACGTCGAGCTGCCGCTGATTTACAACGGCACGCCGGCCGAAGAGCGCATCGAGCGCGCGAAGAACGCACTCGCGCAGGTTGATCTCACCGAACGCATGCATCACCGCCCCAATGAACTTTCCGGCGGGCAACGCCAGCGCGTAGCCATTGCGCGCGCGCTGGTGAATCAGCCTTCCATTTTGCTGGCCGATGAGCCCACCGGGAATTTGGATTCGCAAACCGGCGAAGAAATCATGAATCTGTTCGCGCGCCTGCACGAACAGGGGAACACCATCATTCTCGTCACCCACGAATTGGACATCGCCGCGCACGCCCACCGCATCATTCGTTTGCGCGACGGAAAAGTCGAAAAAGACGAGAAAACGCGGTAAAGTCCCCCCGCCAGAAATCGCTATCCCCACAATTCTTGCGGAGGCTCCCATGGCCAGGAAAGTTATTCTCGGCGGAGTGGTCGGCGCGATCGTCGTGTTCATCGTGAGTTCGCTGTGGCACACGGTTCTGGGTTTAGGCGAAATCGGGATCAGGCCTATGCCGAATGAAGACGCGGTGCAGACGGCGCTGCGCTCTTCGATCACGCAATCGGGATTTTATATTTTCCCCGCGCCGAATATGTCGCCGGGGCGTTCCAAGGAGCAGAAGGAAGCGGATCAGGCGGCGTACATGTCGAAGTTTAGGCAAGGGCCCACAGGAATCCTGATTTATTCGCCGGGCGGTGAGGATTTCAATTTCGGCAAAGCGCTGCTGAACCAATTTCTATTCAATCTGGTCGCCGCGCTAATTCTCGCGTGGATTCTGGCTGCCGGCGCGGCCGGGACGTCCTACGGAACGCGGGCGACGATCGTGTTGCTGGCCAGCATTTTTGCCGGCGTTGTCTTCATCCTGCCGTATTGGAATTGGTACGGCTTCCCGCTGAACTACGTGCTCGGCGACATGGGGGGCTGGGCCGTCTCCTGGGGAATCGGCGGATTAGCCATGGCCAAGCTAACAAAGTAGCGCCGCAACGCCTTCCAGAATTGCTATAGCTCAACTGCCGTCGCTCGGAGCTTTCGCTCCCAGATCACCGGCTCAACGGGTCCGACCAGAAAAAGCCACGATGTCATGCCTGCCAGGGCGATGCCGGCCATGATTACGAACGCCCAGTAGAATTGTCCTGTGCGTTGCAGAACAAATCCGGTCAGTGCTGGGGCCACGACGCCGGCGAGGTTGCCGACAAAGTTTTGAAAGCCTGTCCAGCGCCCCGCAGCTCTCGGTCCGGCGAGAGTCTGCGTAATGGCCCAGAGATTGGAGGAATAGGCGCCGAAAAATATCAGGCCCAATATCAGCGCGGCTACGCAATAGTTCGCCCCGCTCACCACGGTGAGTCCGACAAATATTCCCGCCAAGCCTAGACCACCTCCGACAAACGATTTGCGCACCAGCGAGGGAGTCGCTCCCGAGGCGATCCAGCGATCGGAAATCCATCCGGAGAGCGTGGCGAAAGATGCCCCGACCAGGTAGGCGGCCCCTCCGATCTTTGCCATGCTGTCCATGGAGAAGTGCCGCTCGCGCACGAGGTAGTAGGGCAGCCATGTGATCAGGAAATAGCTCAAATAATTTCCGCAGAATAGACCCACGCAAGTTCCCCAAGCGGATCGCAAACGCACGAATTCGAGAATACTTGGCGCGTCCTTCGAATCGGAATCCGCGGCGTAACTCTTCTTCGGCATCCACCGTAGCCACGGAAGAATCCAAAGCAGGCTCGCGAGCCCTAACACGATAAAGAACGGGCGCCAGCCGAATCGGGCCATCAGCAAGCCACCGAACAGCATTCCGAACCCGGGTCCCAGTACAAGTCCGGCGGAAATCGCCGCGTTGGCGAGTCCGCGATGCTCTTCCGCGAAGTTCAGCGCGATGATCTTGGAGTAGGAGGGATAGGCGACGGATTCGCTCATGCCGAGAAGAAATCGCAAGGCCAGCAGAACCGCGAATGTATGCGCGAGTCCCGTCATCGCTGTGGCCGCGGACCAGAGAATGAATCCGCCGGCGAATACCCAGTTGACGTTGAGACGATCCACCAGCCAGCCGGAGAAGAGTTGCATACACGCGTAGGTCCAGAAAAACGCGGAGAGCAGAACGCCCAGTTTCGCCGCGGAAATCCCAAGCTCGTCTTTCAGCATTGGCGCAGCAATGGAGAGATTTCCGCGATCCACATAATTGATGAAGGCGGAAATCGCCAGGAGGACGACAACCACCACGAGAGAGCCCGGGATGCTCTTATGCTGCGCGGTAGCGGCGTTGGACATGATCAGCGCGCATCATCATCCGGGGCAGGCGAACGCTTTGCAACTTGAATTGCGAAAACGGAAGGGCGCGGCGCCGGCGTGCGGCCGGTGGCATCGAATGGGGTTGTGGCGTAGAATCCGGCTCTCGCCCGCACCAGCGCATTAGTCCGGCAAACTTGAAACGTCGAAGCCAAGGAGAACAATCATGCCCGGTACTGTCAAGGCGATCCCGGAAGGATTTCATACGCTTTCTCCGCTGATTGTAGTGCGCGATGCGGCGCGCGCGATTGAATTTTACAAGAACGCCTTCGGCGCGGAATTGCTGAACGCTTCGGCCGACGGGCCGGACGGGAAAATCACCCATGCCAGCTTGAAGATCGGCGATTCCATTCTGATGCTCACCGACGAATTTCCGGACTGGCACTGCCTCGGGCCGCAATCGCTCGGCGGCAGCCCGGTGACGATCCACATTTACACTGAAAAAGTGGATGAAGCCTTTGATCGCGCGGTAAAGGCCGGCGCTACCGTTACCATGCCCTTGCAGAATCAATTCTGGGGCGATCGCTATGGACAGGTTACCGATCCGTTCGGGCACAAGTGGTCGCTTGCGGCGCACGTTGAGGATTTATCGCGGGAAGAAATCGCGAAACGCGCCGAAGCGGCATTCGCAGCCATGTCTAAGAAAGCCGGCGCTACTTAGAGAAAAGATTCCGCGCTAGGAACAGCACATTGGCGGGGCGCTCGGCCAGGCGGCGCATATACCACGGGAACCAATACGCGCCGTAGGCCACTAGCACAATCGAGCGAAAGCCTTCCGCGGCCAGGCGCTGCTGCTCGGCGCGTTGGATGCCATAGAGCATCTGAAATTCAAAGCCGCGTTTCTGCAGGCCGCGCGCTGCTGCGAAATCAATGACGCGCTGGACCAGCACGCGGTCGTGCGTGGCGATCGCTGCGCGCATCCCGGCGCGCTGCGCTTCTTCGCTCAGCAGTGTCTGCGCTAATCGGAAATAACTCTCATCCACGTCGCGCTTATCCGCAAAGGCAATGTCGGCCGGTTCGTTATACGCGCCTTTCACCAGCCGAATCGCTCCGCCCAAGGGCAACAAGACGCGCAAATCGCTTTCCGTGCGCTGCAAATACGATTGAACGCAGACGCCCACGTTCGCTCCGGCTTGACGCGCGCGCGTGTAAATCGCCAGCGTGCGATCCACGTAGGCGCTTTGCTCCATGTCAATCCACACGGTCTTGCCTTGCGGCGACTGCGCGATCAATTTCTCGAGATTGTGGAGGCAGAAAACGTTGTCGAGGTCGAGGCCCAGGTGCGTGAGCTTGACGGAAATTTCCGCGTTGAGATTGCGCGCGGCAATTTCGCGCAGCACGCCGCAATAGTGCTCAGTCTCGGCGCTCGCTTCGTCGCGGTCAGTCACATTTTCGCCCAGCGCCGTGAGCACCGCCCCGATTCCCTGCGCCGCGAGTTGCTGCACCGCTCCAAATGCGTCCTCGGCGGTTTCGCCTGGCATAAAGCGCGCGACGTTGCGGCGCACGAACGAGTAATGCGGCGCGCGTTCGCGCAGCCAGCGATTTTGCGAAGCGGCCAGAAGTGCGCGGCGCATCAGGCTCATCGGGGAGAACTCACCAGCGGAACTCAAAAATCACTTTGACGAGAACGCCTTCATCAGCTTGTAATAAAACTCCACGCCTTCGTAATACGAAGCCACAGGCAAACGCTCATCGCGGCCGTGCGAGCGATCATCATTGATATCGATGAACACGCCGGCCAGCCCATAGCTGGCGTAGCCCGCGGCGCGCGTCGTAGAGCTGTCGCTCGCGCCCGAATCCATCACCGGCACCACCGGCACGCCGGGCCACATCTCCGCGGTCACTTTTTCCACCGCGCCCATCACATCGGGGCGCAACGTGGCCGGAGGATTTGCGACGCTGCCCGCGCCTCCGCCATTGATCGCAGTGATGGCGATATCGGGATCGTCCGCAACTTTCACGAGCGTGGCGCGAATTTCATCGGCGGTATGGCCGGGCAAAATCCGGCAATTGACGTTGGCCGTCGCGGATTGCGGCAAAGCGTTGTTGGCGTGACCGGCTTCCAGACGCGTGGCAACGCAGGTGGTGTGCATGCGCGCGTTGTAATAAGGAGTCTTCGCCAGCCGCTCGATAGCCGCCGAATCCGCCGGAACTTTGATGATGGCTTTCATGTCCGCGCCGGTATCGCCGCCCATGAGATCGGCCATGCGCGCGAAATAAGCGCGTGTGACGTCATTCAACTCGAACGGGAATTGATAGTGCTCCAGGCGCGTCAGCCCTTCGGCGAGCTCGTAGATGGCATTGTCGGGCGTGGGCAGCGAGCTGTGGCCGCCGCGATTGGTCGCTTTGAATTCGAAATCCTGATACAGCTTTTCGCTGGCCTGTATTCCCACCAGCGATTTCTTGCCGTCCGCCATCTCGAAATTTCCAGCGTCCGGATTGACGACGAAATCCGCATCGATTAAATCGCGATGATTCGCTAGCAGCCATGTGACGCCGTTATTGGTGCCGGCTTCTTCGTCAGCGGTGAGCGCAAGGATCAGATCGCGATCGGGGCGATAGCCTTCTTTTTTGAGGCGAATGAAATCGGTGACCAGAATCGCGTCGCCGTCTTTGACGTCCTCGGTGCCGCGGCCGTAAAAGTAGCCGTCCTTCTCGATGAATTTGAATGGATCGGTGGACCAATCCTCGCGCCGCGCTTCGACCACATCGAGGTGGCAGATAAAGAGCACCGGCGGCCGCACGCCTGTGCCATGAATGCGCACCACGAGATTGCCGTGCCGCGTATCAGGGCCCAGGATTTGCATGTCGGCGTCACTGAAGCCAGCCCCGCGCAGCCAGCCCTCCAGCATCTCCGCAGCTTTCGTAGTGCTGCCCACAGATTCGGTAGTGTTGATTTCCACGAGCTGCTTGAAGATGCTGCGCGCCATCTCCCGCGTTTCCGGATCGAGCGAAGCGTGTGCGACAACAGCAGTGAGAAGAAGAGCGCAAGCCGCGGCGGCGATGTTTCTCAATTTCATTCGATGCATTCCCGCGAATTTAATTTGTGCTGCCGCCCGAGACTACCAGAGGAACGCCGCGGAGGCGAGTGGCGCCTTTCGGCCTTCTTTCGCAACGCCGGCTGCCAGCCGGCGTTTTTGTGCCATAGCTGTAACCGTGTGCCCGTTAGGTGCGGGCGTTAACTGCCGAGAATCGGTCGTTTCTATATAACGCCAAACGCCATAATCAGCTCGACATTGGATCGCCGAGGGCCCTGGTTACGAGTTCGGTATCGAGATATTCCGTCATCTCTTGTAATTTTCCATCGGCGAGACGGAAGACGTAGCAATAGGTGTTGTTGTATGCCTTCGCGTCTTTTGTTGTGTTCTTGCCGCGAGCTTCTACGGCGACGAAATTCTCGTCAGCGATAAAGCGAATAGCGTTCACAACGATCGGAGGCGCCAGCGTGGCCCGCAGAGCTCCGAACAATTCCTCGACTACCGCTCGCTTGCCGGCATATTTCTTCGACCACTTCGTTGTGCCCGTGATGGTCCAGCTAAATTCTTCCGCCATACTTTCGATAAATGGACGCGAATTGCCCTTGGATAGCTCCGCAAAAATCTGCTGCAGCAATTTCTTGTTCTCGACCGCTTGCGTCATGTATTTCTCCTTTTCATCTGCGGCTTACGGAATTTTGCAGGTAGGGCGATTCTTGGCCGCCTTCCCGTCGCCAGCCATTGACCATAGAAATCGATTTTGTGATCGATGAGCTGCAACGCCTGCTTCCATTCTGCGATTCTGGCCTTCACCCGCGCCCGGTGCGCGCTGAGGAGCTCTTGCCTTCGCTTTAGAGTGCTACTGCCGCGTTTAACCAGCGCCGCATATTCACGAATCTGCGCGATAGACATGCCCGTGCGCCGCAGCCGGTCGATGAGATCGACCCAACTGAGGTGCAGTTCGACATAAACGCGCCGTCCGCCGTGATCGCGCATCACGCCGGGCATCAGTCCTTGCGCCTCGTACCAACGCAGAGCGTGAATGCTGCGCCCGGTGCGAGCGGCCAGTTCACCGATGTGGAAGCTCTGCGGCATCGATTGCTGGTGAGGTGCTTGCCCCACTTCACGATCATTAGACAAGCTAGAGTCCACTCTAGGTCAAGGATAAAGTTTTGGCAGCAGCGGCCTGATGTGTCGCTCGGGGGTCGCTCGGAACCTGGCAGCGGGCCTATACTAGATCGTGGTCTTCGAAATGATCGCGACGTTTGCTGCAGGCGTTTTTGCCGGGGCAGCAATTTACGTCAATCTCGTCGAGCAGCCCGCGCGACTCTTGTGTGGCATCGATGCGGCGATCACCCAGTGGAGGCCGAGTTACAAGCGCGGGACGGCGATGCAAGCCCCTCTGGCGCTGATCGGGTCGCTCGCGGCCTTCCTGTCGTGGTGGTTTGAACGGCATGTCGGTTGGCTTATTGGCGGAATTCTTCTTCTGCTCGTCGTTCCTTTCACGTTCATCGCGATCTTTCCCACCAACAAGCGTTTGGAGAATCCGGAGCTCGACTTACGTTCGGAACAAGCTGGGCAGCTCTTGCGACGTTGGGGCTGGCTCCACGCCGTCCGCAGCGTGCTGGGCGCAGCTGCATTCATAGTGTTTCTAATCGCGTTTGCCGGGCTGTGGTAAATCCGCGAGGAGCGGCGGAGAGCAAACGCCTCGCCGGATGCACGATCCCAAATTCACGGCACAACGACGGACATTTCGCCATGATGCTTGCGCGCAGGCGTGACAGTGATTTCCACATCATGCCCGAGAGCTGTCAGGAACTCGATTAAGCGGCCGACGGAGAAGTTCCCAGAACGATTGCGCACCAAAGCCGAGACGTGCGGCTGCGATATTCCTAGGATCTTCCCGGCCTCGGTCTGTGTGAGGCCGCGATCTTTGATGATGCGGTAGATCTGCAGCGTCAGACGAGCCTTCATTAGCTCCTGTTCTGCGCCGGGCAAACCAAGGTCGGCAAAAACATTGCCGCTGCCAGTATTCACCGCAACCCTTTTCGCCGTTCTTTTCTTAGTCATCATCTCGGCTCTGCCTCTCTTCGAAATCTCGTGCCGCGTCTGCAAGACGTCTCTGAACCAAACGTATTTCATTCTTCGGGGTGGCGACGCCCGACTTAGACTTCTTCTGGAAGGCGTGGAGCACGTAGATGGTGCTCCGAAAGCGAACCGTATAGACTGCGCGCCAAGTGTTGCCGCGGAATGGAGCGACGATCTCTATTACCCTCGCTCCGCCAAAGCCCTTCATCGGTTTCGCTGCCGGATCGGTTTCGCCCATTTGGGCCGCGTATAGGGCGTAGCCCAACTCCCGGCGAACCTCGGCCGGAAAAGTTTTCAAGTCCTCGCGGGACGATCCGATCCATCGAAGAGGCTTCGGCTCATCGCGTTCCGCTATACCAGTATACATATATATGTATAGCGGAGTCCAGCGTCAGTTTCCGGCAACCCACATCCGCGCACAGCAAATCCAATCAGGTGATGGAGAAAGTCGGCGCACACAGGCACACAAGGAGGTTTAAAAATCGCAACTAGAAACGGGGGATTCGCACGGTGCTATATTTGAAATGAAGGAGCCGGGTTATGCGAACTACTGCGATCGAATTGACGGTGAATGGCACGCGGCACTCTGTCACTTCGGAGGGCGAGGCTTCGTTGCTCAGCGTCCTGCGCGATGAAATTGGCTTGACCGGGGCGAAATACGGCTGCGGCGAAGGGCAATGCGGAGCCTGTACCGTTCTGATTGACGGCTCGCCGCGGCGATCCTGCATCACCAAACTTTGGAGCGTCAGCGGCAAGGACATCACCACCATCGAAGGTATCGAGCACGATGGCGCGCTGCATCCTCTGCAGCAAGCGTTTTTGACCGAGGACGCCCTGCAGTGCGGCTATTGCACTTCGGGAATGATTGTCGCAGGCACGGCGCTGCTGCAAACGAACGCCAATCCGTCGGACGCGGAGATCGTCGATTTTATGCAGGGAAACATCTGCCGTTGCGGAACGTATCCGCGAATTTTAGCTGCGATACGCCGGGCCGCGGCGGAGATGGGAGGTAAGGGCCAATGAATCTTGAAATTAGGGAGCGGGAAAAAGAGGTCCGACTAAAGCCGGACCCTACGAGGGATGCGAGCGTCAGCGCGGCGGAAATGGAATTTGAACGCTATGAGCTACGCGAGAGATCGCTCCACCATTTTGAATTGCAGCGCCGCGATTTTTTCAAGGCGCTCGGCGGAGGCATCGCCATTCTAGTCGCCGTGCGCGCTCCACTCGCCGCCGCGGTCGCAGCGCAAGAATCCGGTGGACGTCGCCGCGCTAGCAATGAGGAAATTCCCGAAGACATCGGCGCCTGGTTGCATGTTGGCGAGGATGGCACCGTGACCGTCTTCACCGGCAAAGTAGAGATTGGCCAGAACATTCGTACGTCGCTGTCGCAGTCGGTGGCCGAAGAACTTCGCGTGCCGCTCGCCGCGATTCGCCTCACCATGGGCGATACTGCGAAAGTCCCGTTCGACATGGGCACGTTCGGCAGCCGCACCACGCCGTACATGGGATTGCAACTGCGGCGCGCGGCCAATGCGGCGAAGGATGTGTTGATCGATCTGGCGGCGAAGAAATGGAACGTCAGTCGCGACGCGCTCGTGACTGAAGATGCGACGGTGCGCGATCCGCGCAGCGGCCGCAGGATCAGCTATGCGGAATTGGCAGCAGGTCAGCAGTTTTCGCAGGTAATTCCAGAAGAAGATCCGCTGATTGCCGCCGACAAATGGACTATCGCCGGCAAATCTATCGAGAAACTGGATGGGCGCGATTTTGTCACCGGGCAGCATCGCTACGCCTCCGACATTTCGCTGCCCGGGATGCTGTTCGGCAAAATTGTCAGGCCGTCGGCCTTTGGCGCGACGCTCATTTCCGTTGATGCCAAAGATGCGAAAGCCGTGGAGGGTGTCGCTTGCGTCACCGACGGTGATTTCATCGGCGTGGCCGCGCCAAGCGAATATTTGGCCGCACAGGCGGCGAAGAAAATTCGCGCGGAGTGGAAAACCTCGCCGCAGCCCTCAAGTGACGGAATTTTCGACTATCTCAAAACACATCGTGGCAAGGGCCAGGATTACGACGAGCCCAAGCCGCACATCAGCGGCTCGATCGAATCCGGCATGGCCGCGGCCGATTTGAAACTGCAGCAAACCTACACGGTTGCCTACATCGCGCACACGCCGCTCGAGCCCCGCGCCGCCGTGGCCGAATGGAAAGATGGCGCGCTCACAGTTTGGACCGGAACGCAGCGGCCGTTTGCAGTGCGGGACGATCTTGCGCAAACATTCCATCTTCCCGCCGAGCGCGTGCGCGTGCTCGTACCCGACATGGGCTCGGGATACGGCGGAAAGCATACACCCGAGTGCGCCATCGAAGCAGCGCGCCTCGCGCGTGCCGCCGGCAAGCCGGTGAAACTGGTATGGACGCGCGAGGAGGAATTCACCTGGGCGTACTTCCGCCCGGCCGCGCGCATCGAGGTTTCCAGCGGCGCGACACGCGACGGACGCGTGACCTCCTGGGAATTCCATAATTACAATTCGGGCACATCCGGCATCGCCACGCCCTACAACATCGCCAATCAGCACATCGAATTTCACGGTTCGGATTCGCCGCTGCGGCAGGGGTCGTATCGCGGGCTTGCAGCGACAGCGAATCATTTCGCGCGCGAAACGCAGATGGATGAACTGGCGCGCGCCGTGAAAATGGACGCTCTCGAATTCCGCCGCCACAATTTGAAAGACGCGCGCCTGCTGGCCGTGTTTGAAGCGGCCGCGGAAAAGTTTGGCTGGAGTGGTCGCAAACAAGAGCAAGGCCGCGGATATGGAATCGCGGGCGGCATCGAGAAGGGCGGCTATCTCGCCACGTGCGCCGAGGTCCGCGTCGATCCATCGACCGGCGAGGTGAAAATCGAGCGGCTGGTCAGCGCGTTTGAATGCGGCGCGATTGTGAATCCCGAGCATCTGCGCAATCAAGTGGAAGGCGCGATGGTGATGGGACTCGGCGGCGCTTTGTTCGAAGCCATCGAATTCGCCGACGGAAAAATTACGAATCCGCATTTCGCGCAATATCGCGTGCCGCGCTTCGGCGATATGCCCAAAATCGAATCGGTTCTCGTGGACCGCAAGGATCTGCCGTCGGCCGGCGCGGGAGAGACGCCGATCGTAGGTGTCGCCCCAGCGATCGGCAACGCGATTTTCGATGCCACAGGCGTGCGCTTGCGCGCAATGCCGTTGGTGCCGAAGGGACTGAAACTCGAGAAGAGTTAACTGCGCGCGTGCCGCGCCGCTCGTCCGCGCGCAGTGATGCGTGCTGGCGATCTTCGTATTCGTCGGATACCGGCCCCTCGCGGCGCTAAACGCCGACACTACTGTACGGCCCTAATTTTGAACGTTGCCTTTTCTTTGGGTGCGGCAGCGTTCTCGGCCAGAAGGAAAAGACCGCGGCCAAAGCAATTGCGGATGCGCCAGACAGTCACCTTCTGCCATTCGCCAGCTCCCACTTGAATTTCGACTGTGCCGCCATCGTGCTGCAACAGGAAGTCCTTCAACCGCGGCTGATCCGGCTTGTCCCGCTGATGAAAGAGTATGAGCACGATGCCGCGCTCCTTGTCGCCATGCCGTTCCATCACGCGGCAGGCGATCGGTGCAGCCGAGGCATGCGCCGTCGCCGCTTGCTGCGCGGCGCGGGTAGCGCGCATTTGCGGTGTGCAAAGCGCCACAAGAAGAACGGGCAGCAGCTTGCAACGAGAATAGCCTGCGCAGCGCATCTGCGCGCACCTCCAATCGAACTCCATACGTTCAACCGCAGGGCATTGAAGCACAGCGAAGGATGCCGCCGCATCCGTAAGAATGCGGAGGGCGATAGCGCGGCGAAGCTGCAGCCTTGCTAGGAATCCTCGGAGGGCGAGTAGCGGAGCTCGATCATGTCGATTTCGCGCTCCAGCTTGCGCAACACCTCGTCGTTGATTTCGTGCAGGTTGCGCATGTGCAGTATCGCGGCGCGCTGCACGGATTGCACCTGCAGCATGACATTGCGAAAGCGCTCGTATTTTTCGTGGCGCTCCGCGCTCTCTTCGCTGGAGTCCTCAGCAAGCAA
>CAVVLE010000043.1:147500-313309 GCA_963748865.1 uncultured Acidobacteriota bacterium
TCAAGGCAAGCTCGCCTTTCCACAATACGCTACTCGAGCAAATTTTGCGGTTTACTCCCTCTACTCCACGCAGCGATACATCCGCCTGCAAAGCAGAAGGTGTAAATTGCCAGCTTCCTTCAGTTGTCAAAGAACCAAGTTGCCGTCAATTGCCCGGAACTTCTCCGCGCCTGGCGGAGCGTAAGACCGGTTTGGAGCCGATCTCACGGGAAATAAAAAACCCGGCGTCGAGCGCCGGGCCAGTCCGTCCATTCCCGTATGCAACCCTCGGGTGACGGAATCGCGCGAAGCTCGACTATTTTTTACCCGGTATTCGTAACCAACCTCACCTCATTGAAGATAAGGCAGTTTGCGGGCCGTCGGCAGGCCAATGCACCTACGCAGCCCCCCTGACAATCAGAAAGTATAACAGTTCCTTCACAATCGTCAAGTCCATTGCAACAAATTTTCGCGGCCCAATCTGTGAATCCGTGGAAAAGTAGCGCTGCCTGCCAGCCGGCGTTTTTCCATGGCGGTGGCTCGGTCGCGCCACGATCTCAAAACCAAGGCTTCGTGGCGGCCGGCGCTACGCCACTGTCTTCGGGCGCCAAGTTTCGCCTCAAATCTTCGCCGCGGCGCCCGCTCCGTGGTTCGCGATCTGTGGCTGTCGGTCGTGCCGCATCCAGCCGCCAAGCAAGATAACTCCAAGCACGCATCCCACGATCTCGAGCCCAAGAAGCGCGAAGACGCTGGCGTTGAACCCCGCCGTCCAATCACCGGGCGCAACCATGAAGACATTGTTCCCGGACGCGTGTAGGAAGTGCTCGTAAAGATCAGCGCCCATGGCCGACAAAAAGAAAATCAACGAGACCACCCCGCCGATTTTCGCGCTGAGCATCCACAAAACAATGGCTACCACCAGATGCCCTGACGTAATCAACGTTACGGCCAGCCCGCTGACGTGGTCGTTCGGAGGTGGAAGGACCCTTGCCGCAAGGAACAAGTGCCCGACCGCGTCGAGCCAGTGTGCGGCAACAACAAGCAGTGCCAACATGCGTGGCTTTGTCATTGTTTCACCAGTGCGCTGCTTCGAACTGGAAGCCCGGGGAAACCGTTCCGGCTTGTTTATTTCACCCGGTTTCGCTTTGATTCCGACAGCAGCTTCCAAGTGTCGTTATCGTCCAACATTTCCGTTTTCGTAGCAATCGAGTCTGGCGAGAGCGCTTTCATCGTCACCCGCGTCTTCACCAACTTCCCGCGAAACTTGTTGGTGCCTCGCCAGGTCCAAGTGTCGCCTTCGATGGTTCCGGTAGCCGAGGAATTAATCCCCGAGCTATCGAACTCATAATCTTTGTACACCTTTTCATCGGCCTCATAAGTCGTTATCTGCAGGCCCTTTAAATCGAAACCAACTATTTCATTGTGACAGACGACTGTAAAACCACCGGTAAACCATTCGCACTTCTCGGTAATTGAAATCTTTTGCGCCGGCGCCTCCTGGGATGCTTTCACCTCCAAGTCCTCTTTCCACGTACCCACAAACGCGCCGAGCTTTCTGTGTTCAGGAGTCGCCGACGGATTCGCTCCCGGCTCTTGTGCCATTGCTTGAACTCCAGCGATAAGCGACATCACGAAGGCAACAAAGACGCTACTGGCCTTCCACATTTGTGCCTCCCTCCGACCGCAATCTGCTTTGCCGATTGTCGGAACGGAGCCCTGAAGATGGCCGGAATGTTACACCCAAATCCGAATGTAGGGGCGGGCCTTCAGTCCCGCCCGCTTTTCGGCTCCCAAACCCCGCAGTAAAATCCGCCCAAACTTCGCCTCAACTCAAATTTCCCAAGCTCCAGCCTATCGTGGACTATAATCCCACCTCAATGTCTCTACCGTCTGGAACCAAACTTGGTCCCTACGAAATTCAATTGCTGATCGGCGCAGGCGGCATGGGCGAAGTCTACCGCGCCCGCGACACGCGCCTGCAGCGCGATGTGGCGATCAAAATTATTCCCAACATGCTGGCGCTCGATCAAGATCGCGTGCGCCGATTCGAATTGGAAGCGCGCGCGGTCGCCGCGCTGAATCATCCCAATTTGCTGACGAGATCTGGCGCCTCGATCTGCCCAGCGGCCAGCGCACCCTGCTGCGCTCGATAACTCCGGGCGAAGCCCCGGCAACGACATTCCCAGCCGGCGCGATCGTCTCGCGCGACGGCAAAAAATTCGCCCACGAATACGTAAGCTACAATTCCACCGAATTCGTAGTCACCGGCCTCCGCTGAAACCGTAACGCCGGCTGCCAGCCGGCGTTTTTCCACAGCAACAAGCACCCCCGCGCACGCAAGTCCGTAGTGTCCGGTCTTCAGGCAGAACCAGGCCACAAGCACCGTCGCAGCCCTGCCACCGCGTCACTTCTGGTGCTTGAAATACTCCACCTGCCGCAACCTCTTCAAAGCCTCGTCCCGAGTCTTATAAGGCCCCCCAAGATTCTTCTTCCCATCCTCAGAAAGCACCTTATACCCGCCCTTAACTTTCTTAATCATCTCCGCCTCCATCAGCACTCAAGTAGCGCCGGCGTCTCTGCCGGCATCCGACGACGAAACACTCAAATAGCACGCAAAACAAACGCGGAGCGAGGCGTGAAATACTCTCTTTCTCGGGCTGTCCGCCCCGCACATGCTCGCGCCCAATCCGCAATCCCAATCGTAAGATGCCGGCAGAGACGCCAGCGCTACTTAAAACGGAGGCAGCGCCACGCTGCCTCCGTCCTCCGTCGTAGGGGAGGGGATTCACCACCCTCCCGCAGTGTGTTTTGGTTTGCCGCCGGTCAAGCCGACGTTAATTAGGCAGCAAAACCGTATCAATAACCTGAATCACCCCATTCGACTGCTGCACGTTAGCGATCGTCAAATTCGCCACATCGCCCTTCTCATCCTTAATGATGATGTTGTCCTCGCCGTTCATCATCAAAGTCAATGTCCCGCCGCTGACCGTCTTCAAAGTAGCCTCGCCATGCCCAGCCCGAATCTGCTTCTTCAGCCCCGCGGTAGTCAACCGCCCCGGCACAACATGGTAGGTAAGAATTTTCACCAACATGTCGTGATTCTCAGGCTTGAGCAAAGTGTCCACGGTCCCGGCAGGAAGCTTCGCGAAAGCCTCATTCGTAGGCGCAAACACGGTGAACGGCCCAGCACCCTTCAAAGTGTCCACAAGCCCCGCCGCCTTGACCGCCGCAACTAGGGTAGTGTGATCTGCCGAGTTGACCGCATTATCGACGATGTCCTTTGTGGGATACATGGCCTGCCCGCCGACCATCACCGAGTTGTTCTGCCCGAAAGCCGCAACCGGCGCCACCAGCGACAAAGCAAGAATCAAATTCGCAATTAATTTCTTCATTTTTTCTCTCCATCTCCATTCGATTGATTTGGGATTTCGTTCCCGTGCGAAGTACGGCGAGCAAATGCCAGCGGATTGCGATACGCGCAAAATTTACTTCGTTAAATTTCTTACAGGAAGCAATCCAAAATCGCGCGCGCGGCGTATGCCGCGAGGTTGGGCCCTATTCGAAAGGCGTTGATGCGGGATGAAGCAAAAAACCGCCGGGAAGGCACCCCGAATTTAGGCGGCGCCTTCCCGTGGCCGATGATTGACTGCGCGACTGGTAGCAGCGCGCTACTTGGCGCACCTTGCCAGGTTCGCCACGCACGCGTTAGACAGCTGGAGAAGCACATCACCTTCGACAATAAGGCCCGTGGCCTGTAGTTCGTTGACTGGTTGATTGCCGAACTCCGCACCCTCGACGATCTGCTTGATCTGGGAGGCCAAGACGTCCCGCACGACGGTCGTTGCGGTAATCAGGTTTTCCAGACGGTTGTACACCGCGTCGCCGGGGGTATTGCTGGTGATCGCGTAGGTCGAGATTTGCAAAGTGTTTTTGGCGAGCTGCCCAAATGGCGCGTTGATCTGTTTATAGACTTGCCCGAGCGCCTCCAAGGTGCCCTTGTGCGTCTTAAGGGAACCCGGCAGCGCACTCTCATCCAGCAGCTCAGTGATCACGCGCCCGTCGTGCTGATAATCATCGGTGAGGCCAGTGAGCATCATCAGCGTCGGGCGGACATCGACGTGGTCGGTATAGAAGTCGCTGGGTGTCGTGACGCCCAGCTTCTTCACGCCCGGGCCAACGATGCCAATGAAAGTCCGCGCGATTTCCGGTTGGATGTCGCCGTGATTCCACGCAAAGCCGGTGCCAACCGTCGCACTCGTTGAGCCCACGGTCTCGTAAAAGAAATTGGGATTCCCGAAGAAAGTAAACGTCGGCTCGCGAGCAGGATCGAACGGCGCGTTCATGTGAATCAGGTGCATGGCCGCGGGATCGGCAATGGCTCCCTGCAAATCCGGTCCCAAACCATTGCCAAGCAGGCTTTCGCTCAGCCCGGTATGCGGGTTGACCGCGGTCAGGTTCGCCATGGTCTGCTCGAGGCCGCGAACCGTGCTGCTGTTCGGCGCCGGCTCGCCGTTGACATAAGTTGTGGCGGAATCGTCGAAGTGAATGGCGTATTGGGTGGAATTGCCGGCCGCTTCGGTTAGGCCGAGAAGATTAATGTCCAGCTCACCCACCCCGCCCTGGCCATTGGCCGCCGGATACGTGCAGGGAACATCCGGCACGACTTCGCCATTCTTGGCGATTATGGCGCCGTCGCAATTCGCCGGAGAAGGAGCGACGCCCACAAAGTGGTCGCCTTCGTCGGGCGTGAAGATGAAGAGAGTGTTGGATTCGTCGATTCCGGCTTCCTTCAAGTGCTGAAAGAAAGTAGCGAAAGCGGAGTTGTAGTCCGCCAATTGCTGGACGTAGCCGCTTTCGCCGGGGCCGAACGTGGACTCGGTGGAGGAATCCACGCTGCGGGGCGCCTGATTGTCGTGAGCGTCGGCGATATAGGCGTACACCACAGGAATGCCGGACTTCAGCATGGTCTCGACCACCGCCAGCGTCTGCGCCGGCGTCGGATCAAAATCCAACTGGCTGAAGCCGGTAATCGGTGCACCGTGGTAATCCACAATTCCGCTGGGCGCTCCCAGCGCGGGGAGGATGTACTTGAGCCCGAACAGAGCCTGATATCCGGAGTAGCCTCCCGGCTCGTCGGGCAGCACGTCCGCCACTCCCACAACGCCGGTGGCGGCATTGGTCTGGCAGAGCGGATCGTTGAGCGCGCAGTGGATCGCGGCGCCGATGAAATCGTTGTTCTGATTCGAGGAACTCTCCATGCCTTGCGGTGAAGTCGGACCGCCGAAGACCTGGTCCACGTCGAACGGCGCGCGTTCCAGAACGATGTTGGCAGTCGAGAATGCGCCCACGGTGCACCCCGCACGGGTGAACGGGACCCACGGCGCCGGCACATTCTGGCCGGTCGGCGTGACTAGAGCGAAGTTGGGATCGCCCGTGCCCGCGTTGATCGACTCCACGGTGTCGGTCCAGTAGAAGAACGCGGAGGGGAACAAGCCGACTTCCTGACCCGTCGTCGCGCTCGGCGCGAAAACTCCGAAGCTATTGCCGATGAAGATGCCCTGGTCATCGGAGTAGAGCCCCGTTTCGGTGGTCATGATGTCGTTCGAGGTGTGGGAAATCAGCACGGTGTGGTCGCCGGTATCGAGCGTGCCCTTCTGTTCCAGGAAATTTAGGAGGTTCGGCATTTGTTCGAGATCGGATGGAACGTTGGGGTTGTCGCGAGTGAAATGCACGTTGTCAAATTCAATGTACACAACGTGCTTGAGCCTGCCCGAGGCAGAGTTCAGTTGACACTGGCCATGAGCGGACCCGGCCAGCCCGGTCATCAGCAGCCCGCAGCCAAGGATGGCGTGGGCAGCATGGCGCACTATCTTCTTCAAAAGCATCTCGGCATTCCTCCTGAAGGATGTGGAAACGGCCCCGTCCAACCAATACGCGTCCTCCGTGACTTTCCGGAGAACGTTGCATTAATTCTTGATGGTAGATGGAGACGAGCGGTGACACGAAGCGGAGTAGCTAATTATTTTTCCAGGCTTGCCGGCGTCGAGGTGTACACGACAGTTCTCGGGGTGTTTGGGAAGCGGATTTGCATGCACCAAAGGAAGAGGTGCAGACGATGTGGCCAACAGCCGCGGGTTCGCAAGGAAATTATGAGCGAAATGCAGCGACTGAAAGAGGAGGATTCTAATCGATACAGTTACGATTAAAAATCGCCGTAATCCAAACAAAACAAAGGACCGGCGTCATTTCTAATCGAACATTTTGCCACAATTTCTTGGCCCGCGTTCAGCCTCGAATCACAGCATCGCATCGCAAAGTCGCCCCGCGCGAATGCACTGCAACGCGAGCTGACAAATTGCGCCTATGCACATCGCGCACCTTTTTGGGTATTTCCGAAACGGCCGCCCCGCGGTGCTACCAAAGCGTGCGCATATGCGATAGCGTACCCGCTGCAGCTCCAGCACACGAGGTGCGCGATGGAATGTGTTCTGATTACCGGCGGGACGGAGGGACTGGGCAAAGCAACATCGCTGTTGCTGGCCAACGAAGGCTACCGTGTTTTCGCCGCGGGTCGCAATGCAGCCAAGCGCGCAGCGCTCGACACCGAAGCCAAGCAGAAGAATCTACCGCTGCAGACGCTGGAGATGGACGTCACCGATGACGCCTCAGTGGATCGCGCCATCGGCATCATTCACGAAACCGCCGGTCCCGTGGACGTCCTCATCAACAACGCCGGCATTGCCTTCGCCTCGGTCATCGAAGAAATCACCATCGATGATTTCCGCCGTCAATTCGAAACCAATCTCTTCGGCATGGTGCGCGTCACCCAGCGCGTCCTGCCCGAAATGCGCGAACGCCGCCGCGGCCGCATCATCAATCTCAGCTCGGTGGCGGGGAAAATGTCCTCGCCGGTGCTGGGGCCGTACAGCAGCTCGAAACACGCCGTCGAAGCCATGAGCGATTCGCTGCGCATCGAGCTAAAGCCCTTCGGCGTGCAGGTAATCCTGATCGAGCCCGGCTACATTCGCAGCGACATGGAACGCGCTACGGTCGAACTCTCCTCCCGCTACGTGCGCGAAGCGCAGAAAAGCCCCTACGCCGCGGTGTACCAGGGATTTCAACGCGGCTGGGGAAAAATGACCAAAGATTCCAAAACCAAACCCGAAGATTGCGCCCGCGTAATTTTAGGCGCCATCCGCGCCAATCCACCGCGCGCCCGTTACACCGTAACGCGCGAGGCCAAGATCGTAACATTCCTCAGGCGCGTCCTGCCTGATCGTGCTCTCGATCGCATGATGGTGAAAACCTACGGCGTGCCCAGGCCATCGTAGGGCCCGGCCTTCAGCCGGGCCTCTTCGTGCGAGATCGCGCACCGAAGCACAACTGCGCACGAAGCAATCGTTAATCTTCCGTTGCCTTGCGCGCTAAATTCGCCATGAATTTACACTCAGCCGGCCCGGCTGAAGACCAGACCCTGCGGTCGGCCGTTGCTCGCGCGGCGGCGCTTGCATGTTGACCCGCGCGAACCGAGTTGAGTAGGATGCCCGCACCAGTGAAGACTGCTCCAACCTACTGGCCCGCACGGGTGTAAGGAGGCGCTATGTTCTGCTCGAAGTGTGGTGCGACCGTCGCCGAAGGCGCAGCGCAATGTCCCGCATGCGGCCAGCCAATGGCAGGCGGGTCAGTGTACGCAGGTAGCGCCGCATACTCGCCTCCGGTTCAATATGCGGGATTCTGGCTGCGTTTCGTGGCCTTGATCATCGACGGCGTGGTGGTCGGCATTGTGGCCATCCCGATTTTCCTGCTGCTCGGCGGAGCTTTAGGTCTGAGCATGGGTTCGATCGCGCAAAGTCCGAATGGCATGGCTGTAGGCTCTTTGATGGGTGGGCTCCTTCTGTTTGACGGCTGCGCGTTGCTGGGCGTGTGGCTCTATTACGCGATTCTGGAAAGCTCCGCTTGGCAGGGAACCATTGGAAAGAAAGTGCTGGGCTTGCGCGTAACGGATTTGAACGGCAATCCCGTTTCGTTCGGCAGGGCCACTGGCAGGTTTTTCGCCAAAATCGTTTCGAATTTGACGTTCTACATCGGCTACATCATGGCGGGATTCACGGAGAAGAAGCAGGCGCTCCACGACATGCTGGCCGGCTGTCTGGTTGTGAAAAGCACGTAGCGCGGGATTTCTCGAGTCCGATTGCAGCACGTGAGGTGAGCCAATGTTTTGCTCCAAATGCGGCACCACGGTCCCTGAAGCGGCTGCCGTATGCCCGTCTTGCGGGCAGCCCACCGGCGCAGTTCCTGGCACCGTGTACGCGGGCGCAGCGGTAGTAGCGGCGCCGCGCGTGGTTTACGCGGGATTCTGGCTGCGATTTGTGGCCTGGATTCTCGATCGCCTCATTGTTGGCGTCGTAACCAGAGTCCTGCTTTTCCCGCTCTTTGGCCTCTCCACGTTGCGCATGCTGATGCGTGGGCATCCCGAGCCGGAAGATTTCGTTCCGTTGTTCGGAATGATCGCGCGCGTGGCTTTCGTCAGCCTGATCCTGGACTGGCTCTACTACGCGCTGACGGAGAGCTCGGCCTGGCAAGGCACGATCGGCAAAAAAGCCCTGGGGCTGCGCGTGACCGATATGCAGGGCAATCGAATTTCGTTCGGGCGCGCCACCGGGCGATTCTTCGCGCGAATTATTTCCGGCTTGACGCTGCTGATCGGCTTCATCATGGCGGGATTCACGGAAAAGAAGCAGGCGTTGCATGACATCATTGCCGGCTGCCTGGTGATCCGGCAAGAGTAAGCCGGCGGCCCGCGGCTAGGTGTAACCGCGGGAGGTCGTAGGGCCCGGTCTTCGGCCGGGCCTCTTCGGGCAGGCCGCCCATATAAGAACGGGTCGCGCAAGTTCGCGTTCCGAATAGGAGAAAAAGATGTTCTGCTCGCGTTGCGGGACTTCGCTTCCGGAAGGGACCACGTTTTGCAGTTCGTGCGGCGCGCCAGTTTCCAATTTGTCGTCGGCGCCTGTCGCGGGTGTGCCGGCTGCGCCCGCTGGGGCGTATCCACCGGCCGCAGGATTTGCGACGCCTCCCGGCGCGGTTGCGATGCCTTACGTTCCGCCCGTGCCCTACGCCGGATTTTGGCTGCGCGCCGTGGCGTACTTGATCGACGGCTTGATCATGGGCGTCGTCGCGGTGCCGATTATCATCGCGCTTGCAGTGCTCACTGGCGCCAGCGCCGCGATCCAAAGCCTCTCGAGCGACAATGCGGAACAGGCTCTCGCGGGAGCGAGCTTTGGCATCTTTCTTTTTGTGCTTGTCGTCGTTCTGCTGGGCGGAATCTGGCTGTACTACGCGCTTACGGAAAGCTCAGCCTGGCAGGGAACGTTGGGAAAGAAAGCGCTGGGATTGATCGTGACCGATCTCGACGGCCGGCGCGTCACTTTCGCGCGTGCGACGGGGCGATTTTTTTCGCGCATCATTACCGGGCTTGTTCCGCTCTTCATCGGCTACATTCTTGCCGGGATTACCGCGAAGAAGCAGGCCCTGCACGATATGATTGCCGGGACTTTGGTGTTGCGGAAGAACTAAGTAGCGCTGGCGTCCCTGCCGGCATCCCACGGCCAATAACGCAACTAAGGCTCAGAAACAAACGCGGAGCTAGAAGTCCAAGCCGAAGCCGTAATCGCTGAGCCTGTTCCGCGCACGTCCGCGCCCAATCCGCAATCCCAATCGTAAGATGCCGGCGGGGACGCCGGCGCTAGTTGGACTCTCTTCCGCGCTTGATTTCGCCTTTGATTTGAGATTTTCTTCGTCGGACGCCGGCGGTACTTAGACGCCCCAGCCGTAGCGCTCGGCGTGCAGGGCGCTGTCGGCCATTTCGGCGCGGATGCAATCGGTCATTTTTGTGCAACCCACCACTTGGCTGCCGGGCTCGGCGATTTCGTTGGTGCGATAGCCTTGCTCCAGGACGTGATCTATCGCGGCTTCGATCCAGTCGGCTTCGGCGGTTAGATTGAAGGATTCGCGCAGCATCATGGCGGCGCAGAGGATTGTGCCTAGCGGGCTGGCTACGTCTTTGCCGGCCAACGTCGGCGCTGAGCCGTGGATGGGTTCGTAGAGCGCGCCTTTTGCCGTGCGGCTGCGACTCATGGAGGGAATCAGGCCGATCGACCCGGCGAGCGCGGCAGCTTCGTCGCTGAGAATATCGCCGAAGAGATTGGCCGTGACGATCACGTCGAATTGCGTCGGATTCAACACGATTTGCATCGCGGCGTTATCCACGTAGAGATGCTCGACGGCGACATTTGGATAATCTTTCCCGATGCGCGTCACCGTTTCGCGCCAGAGCACCGACGTGGCCAGCACGTTGGCTTTGTCCACGCTGGCCAGGCGGCGCCGGCGCGTGCCCGCGCGTTCGAAAGCGTAGCGCGCCACGCGCTCGATTTCAGGCACCGAATAGGTAGCGACGTCGCGGGCGCTTTCGATGCCGTTGTCGCGGCGGCGTTCGTGCGCGCCAAAATAAATATCGCCGGCTAATTCGCGGACGATTTCGAAATTGCAGCCGCGCGCGCGTTCCGGTCGCAGCGGCGAAATTCCCAGCAGCGAGTCGCGCACGCGAATCGGGCGAAAATTAATGTAGAGATCGAGGCTGCTGCGCAGCCCCAGCAGGCCGCTTTCCGGACGCTTGCCCAGCGGTTGGCTATCCCATTTGGGACCGCCGACAGCGCCGAGCAAAATCGCATCTGCCGCGCGGCATCCGGCCAGCGTCGTCGCCGGAAGTGGCTCGCCATGGCTATCGATGGCGTTGCCGCCGAAAGGATATTCGATCAATTCTAAGCTGTGGCCGAAGGCTGCGGCGCAATCGGAGAGAATTCTTGTCGCCGCGCGGGTAACTTCGGGGCCGATTCCGTCGCCCGGGAGAACTGCGATTGTTTTGTGGATACCGCTCATTTTTATTCCTGGTTGCTGGGCCTTTGATCGGACCAAACTGCGGGAGGGTCTAAAGCACCCTCCCCTACAACTGCCGTCTAATTTGGGGCGGTGGCGCTGACGCCGCGATCTTTGGCGTTCGCGTTGTTGGCCCGGCGTACCTGATGGACGATGGTCAGAAGATCGCGATCGGTCACTTGTTTTTCCGCGTCGGCCAGCGCCATCGCCGCGGTGTAGCACAGACGCAGCTCGTCGTCGCTGGTCATGAAGCCCAACTCGAGTAGATGCGCGCGCAGAGCATTGCGCCCCGAATGTTTCCCCAGAACGAGGCGGCGTGACGGCACGCCGACGGCCTGCGGCGAAATAATTTCGTACGTCATGGGATTTTTCAAAATGCCGTCCTGATGAATCCCGGCTTCGTGGGCGAAAGCGTTGGCGCCTACCACCGCTTTATTCGGCGCCACGGAGACCCCGGTAATTTCGCTCAGCAAGCGGCTCGTTGCGTAAATATCTTTCAGGCTGATATTCGTGGCCACGTCGAAAGCCGCGCGGCGCACTTGCAGCGCCACCGCGATTTCTTCGAGCGAAGCGTTTCCGGCGCGTTCGCCGATGCCGTTGATGGTGCATTCGACTTGTCGCGCGCCCGCGGCGATAGCAGCCAGCGAATTGGCTACGGCCAGGCCGAGGTCATTGTGGCAATGCGCGCTGAGCGTGACGCCGGGAAAGCGCTCGAGGCGCTTGGCGATGGCGCGAAAGATGGCGCCGTATTCTTCCGGAGTGCTGTAGCCCACGGTATCGGGAATGTTCAGAATCGTGGCCCCGGCTTCCGCGGCCGCCTCCACCACCTGGATTAAATATTCGATGTCGCTGCGGCTGGCATCTTCGGCGGAAAATTCCACTTCGTCGGTGCGCGCGCGGCCGTAGCGCACCATTTCACCGATTTGCGCCAGCGCGGATTCGCGCGTCATGCGCAGTTTGTATTTCAAGTGCAGATCGGAGGTAGCCAGGAAAATGTGCAGGCGCGGTTGCGCGGCCGGTTCGAGGGCGCGCAAGGCGGCGTCAATATCGAGTTGAAAGGCGCGGGCCAGGGCGGCCACGCGGCAGTCCTTGAGTTCGGTCGCTACGGCGCGCACGCCTTCCAGGTCGCCATCCGAGGCGATGGGAAAGCCGGCTTCGATGACGTCGACGCCGAGAAGCTCCAACTGGCGCGCCAGGCGCACCTTTTCGTCGCGATTCATCGAGAAGCCCGGCGATTGCTCGCCGTCGCGCAGCGTGGTGTCGAAGATGTGTACCGTGTCCATACTTCTCCCCCGTTTATAGTGGAACCCGCCAGGGGGCTACCGTCAAATTTATAGTTTTTTGCCGGTTCATTAGGTAGATTTATGGGCAGTTAGGCGCACAATGGGCTGACAGGAGGAACGGGTGGATCTGGCTGGCTTACAAGTGTTTCTCACCGTTGCCGAGGAGAAGAGCTTCTCGCGGGCGGCGCAGAGGCTCTATCGCACGCAGCCGGCGATCAGCATCGCGGTGCGCAAGCTGGAGGATTGGGTGGGCCAGCCGCTGTTCGTGCGCGGCTCGCGGTCGGGACAACTCACCGAAGCGGGGCATTTGCTGCGCGAGTACGCTGAGCGGATGCTGAATCTGCGCGAGGAGATCCGCAAGGGCGTCGAGGATTTGCGCAGCTTGCGGCAGGGGCAGTTGGCGATCGGCGTAAATGAAAGCTCCATTCACGCGCTGCTGCCGGCGCTGGCGATTTACCGCAAGAAATATCCCAACGTGCACGTGCGCATTCATCGCGTGTTTTCGCGCGATGTGCCCAATGAGATTCTGAATTACCGGCTGGATTTTGGGGTGGTGACGTTCCGGCCGGCGGATCCGAATTTGGTGGCCGTGGAGTTTTATAAAGACGAGTTGGCTTTTGTGGTGCCGCGGCATCACCGTTTGGCGAAGCGCAAAAGCGTCAGTGTGAAAGAGCTGGGAGAGGAGTCGTTTGTCGCGCACATCGTGGAATCGCCTTACCGTATGCGCGTGCTGCAGCTCTTTGCCCGGCTGCATGTGCCTTTGCGGATGGACGTGGAGTTGCCGACGATCGAAAGCATCAAGCGATTTGTAGAGATGAATATGGGCGTGGCTATCGTGCCACGCATGTGCGCGCGCATGGAATTGGAGCAGGGAACTTTAGTCGAGTTGAAGGTTAAGCAGCTGCATTTACCGCGGCATTTATTTTTTTTGCATCGCAGGGATCGGGCGCTTTCGCATGCGGCGAAAGCATTTATGAGGATTTTGCGGTCGGGGCACGCGCGTTGACGGCGGCACTGCGGTTGTCATCCTGGGGGCCCGCCGTCGGGGCCCTAAGGATCTAAGCGTCACAGATTGCTAGAGGATTCGTCCGCGGGCGGCTGCGGTGTTGGCGCGTATTGAGCTCGTCGGATGCCGGCAGAGACGCCCTTCGCTACTCAGGGCAAGCCGGCGCTACCTAAGAAAACTCGTCGAGGGCCGCGCCTATCCTGCGTAATCCTTCTTCGAAGACTTCAGTCTCCATACTGTATCCGATGCGGAAATGATTCGGCATTTCGAAAAAGCGGCCGGGAACTACCGAGGTTTCGTATTTGTCGCGCAGCAATTGGCAGAAGGCGTCCGCGCGGCCGCCGACCAACTCCGGAAAAGCGATGGTGCCGGCTTCCGGGCGCACGGCGACGAGATCGATGCGCGATTCGAGGAATTTTCGCAAGACGGCGCGATTGGTTTGCAAGCGCGCTTTCGCTTCGGCGGCGATTTCGGGAAGGCGCTCGAGCGCGATCACGCTGAGGCGCTCGGCAGCATGCGCCGGATTCACGCCAAAAAGATCGTTGAGCCGCCACATGCGTTCGGCCAGTTGCGGCGCGGCCAAAATCCAGCCGGAACGCAGGCCGGAGAGTCCGTAAGCCTTGGTCAGGCTGCTGGTGATCACAAAATTCGGGCCGAGATGAAAAGCCGAGCGGATGGTGGGGTCGTAGCAAGCTTCCAGATAGACTTCGTCCACCAGAACCACGGCGCGATGGCTGGCCGCAATTTCTCCCACCAAGCGCAGAATTGAATCCGCAACGCGCGCGCTGCTGGGATTGTGCAGATTGGTGATTACGATTACGCGTGTGCGCGAGCTGATGGAGCGCTCGATTTCGCGCGGATCGAGTTGAAAGCCGCCATCGGCCGGGCGCGCAAAGCGCGAAATTTTTGCGCCCAGATACTCGGCCGTGGTGAGCAGAAGCTCATAAGTGGGCTGCTCGATGACCACTTCATCGCCGGGCTCGATCAACGCGGCCAGCGCGAGATGATTGGCCATGGATGTGCCCGTTGCCGCGACAACATTTTCCGTGGCCACGCCGCATTTGGCCGCCAGCTTTTGCTGCAACGGCTCGTAGCCGTAGCCGCCCGGGCCGGAAATTTCGATGTCCTCGATGCCGGCACCCAGGCGCGCGAGCGGCAAATTGGGCATGCCGCTCACAGCCAAATTGAATTTCGCGCCGGAGCGCAGCTTGGCCCACTCCATGTAAGGTGATCGAATTTCGCGCCGCTGCGTCACTCAGTTCTTATTCCGGATTTCTTTCTGGTTGCGACGTTCCCAGAAAAAATAAACAGGAACGCCCGCAGCAAGGATAGCCATTCCGATGAGCGTGTGGCGAGGATATTTCACGATGGTGGTGGCGGCGACAAACCAGGACATGGCGATGAAAATAAGCGTTGTCAGCGGATGACCCGGCGTGCGAAAGCCCGGCGCGTCGCGATCTGAAACTGCAGCCGCAGCGGCGCGCGCTTCGCGATTGCGAAACACGAAAATACAAGTGCCCGTAAGACCGAAGAAAATGAGATCCATGGAAATCACGTAATTCAAAATTTGCTCGTACTTGCCGGTAAGCGCGATGACGATGGCAAAGACGGCCTGCACCAAAATCGCGGCCACGGGCGCGCTATGCCGCGGGTTGAGCCAAGCGATACTGCGAAAGAAAAGGCCGTCGCGGGCCATGGCGAAATAAACGCGCGGCGCGGTGAGCACGCTCTGGCTGAGGAACCCGAGCGTGGAGACGCTGATGGCGATGGCGAGGAAGCGCGTGCCGCTCTGGCCGAAGGCGCGGCTCATCACCTCGGTCGCCGGCGTGGTGGTAGCAGCGAGATTTGCCGGGCCGAGCACGCGCACGCAGACGAGATTCACCCCGAGATACAGCAGAATCACGCCCATCACGCCGTAGATCAGCGCGCGCGGCAGATTCCGGCGCGGCTCGCGGACTTCCGCGGCGATGAAGTTGGCCGTTTGCCAGCCGCCATACGCGAAGAAAACCGGAATCAGCGCGGCGCCCATCGCGGCGAGAAGATTGAACGACACCGGCTGATCGAGCACGGGACGCAATCGCACGCCCGAAGGATCGGCGGGCGCGTAGAAGAGGCCGACGAAAATTAGCGCGGCAATGGCGGCAATTGTCGTCGCCATTAAAATGCTCTGCACCGTTCCTCCGGCGCGCACTCCGAAACAATTGATGATGGCCAGGCCGGCCAGAACGAGCGCGGCGATCCATCCTTCCGGCAAATTCACCGGCGCTATGGTGCGCAGATATTTCGCGAAGGTCACGGCGACCGCGGCCATTCCGCCGGTTTGAATCACCAGCAGCAGAACCCAGCCGTAGAGAAACGCGATAGCCGGATGATAGGCCTCGCGCAAGTAGGCGTATTGACCGCCGGCACTGGGCATGCGCGCGGCCAGTTCGGCATAGACGAGCGCGCCGAGAATCGCGACAGCGCCGCCAATGGCCCACGCGCCCAAAATCAGCGCGGGCGTGTGCACCTGGCGCGCCACGACGTAGGGATTGATAAAAATGCCGGACCCGATGATGCCGCCCATGACGATCATGGTGGCGTCGAAGAGCCCGAGGCGCGCGACTAGCTGACGTGCCTGCCCGGTTTGAGGCGCAGAATCGTTTTTGGTTTTGGGAGAATTCATCGCCGCCGCTTGTTTCGCTTAGGCACGCGTGACTTTATCATTGTCGCAGCGCCGTGCAATCGTGATGGGCGCGGATAACTTATCCGGTGCGACGAGGGTTGGATTGCTTGCGACGGGGGACTTGTCGCGATTAACTGAGCGTGCGCCCATGTGCCGGCGTGGAAGCAAGCACCGTAGGGCCCGGTCTTCAGCCGGGCCTCTTCGGGCACGCTCGCGCACAGAGGCACAGCCCGCGCGCAAGACATCTCGTTAATAGCTTGTCGCGTTGCAGGGCAATTTCGCCATGAATTTACATGGTGCTCTCGGACGCTGGCGACATAGCGCGGAGGTGATTGTGAAAAGCCTCGTTGGCCTTTTGGTTGTGGCGATGATTTGCGTGTTGGGTTATTGGTTTTTCTTGCGTCAGGCCGGGAGCACGCCCGAGGGTGCTGCCACGCCGCAGCAGACGATTGATGTTGTGGGCGTGAAGAATGATTTGATTTCGATCGCGCAGGCGGAGCGTGCGTATCAGGCGCAGCATGGCACGTACGCATCAATGGTGGAGCTTGTTTCCAGCGGGGCGCTTGCCGGGGCGAAATCGGATCGCGGCGGCTATACCTACGAGGTGGAGGCTTCTTCCACCGATTTTCGCGTTGTAGCGCATTGTCCGGCTACGGCGCAGCAGACTTGTACGAGTTATTTCGTGGATGCTTCGATGGAAGTGCAGAATTTGCCTTAGAAGCGGGATCTACTGCATTGACGTCTTGTTCGAATGAACGCTTACTAGACACTTTGCTCTGAGGCGGGCGGAGCAAGCCCCGCCCTTACGAAGAAACTTGTCTCGATCCGTCGCGCCCGGCTTTACGGCGTTACTTTGCGCGCTTCTGGTCAGCAACCGTTACTCCGGCTTCGGCGTAATCCGTCGGCGGCAAATCAACGAAGGTTACCTGAATGTTCTCGCGCTTGGCGGCGCCTTCGGTCACCAGCGTGTCGGTCACTTTTTCCACTATGCGGCGCTTCTGATCCGGGCTGCGTCCTGCCACCCAGGTGATTTGTACGTAAGGCATGCGATGTCCTCCGGCGTTGAATATACGCGAAGCCGGTGGAATCGCGGCGAGCGAGATGATCGCTTAACGTGCCCCACGCCATGGAACAGCGTCGGCTGGCAGCCGGCGTTACGCCGTGCGCGGTGGCAGCACCGGCAGCTTCGTGCCGCAATGGCCGCAGTTCGACCAGGCTGGCTCGACGGGCTGGCCGCATTGCGGGCAACGCGGTTTCACCGGCGCGCCGCAGCTGGGGCAAAAAGAAAATTTCGCATTCACCTTTGTGCCGCAACCAGGGCACGGGATCGGCAGCGGATCGCGCAGGATGAAGTAAAGAATGACGCCGATGGCATCGGGCAGAAAAATCGCCAGCAGCGTCCACATTACATAGCGCATGCCGCGCTGCTTCGCGTCGCCGTAAACGAAGCCAATCAGCAGCACCCACACCAGCGCCAGGCCGCCGGCCAGAATCGGCAGTATCACCTTCCCGGCGGGAGGCATCGGCTTTTCGCCGTGCGATGGCGGAAGACACGTCGCATAAAAGAGAAGTATGGTGATTGCGATGGCGACCAGCACGGCGATCATCTTCGCCGTCGGCGGAATCAGACCCATTCGTTCGCGGAAATTGCTCATATCGTTTCCCTTTCGCGCCGGCTATTCCAGGCCAGGAAAATGGCGGCCGCACCCGCGGCGATCCATCCCAGTCCCGTCACTCCGGCGAACGCGTACCAGGTCTGCGGCAGGCGAGTGGTCAACCACGTTTGAATCCCGCCGCTCAAAAGCCGCGCGATCGGCCAGCTCACGATCAGAATCGTCCAGGCGAAGCCGATCAGTAGAATCAAAACCCTACGATTGGAGCGCTGCTCGCTTTCTTCCGCCATGCGCAACTCGGCGCTCGCGCGGGCGCGCTCGATCAGCATCGGCGAGGGCTGCGGCGTAGGCAAATGGCGCAGGCCGCGGGCCAGCAATTGAAATGTGTCCAGCTCCGCGGCGCAGACCGCGCAGATGCGCACGTGCTCGGCCACGCGTTCTTCGGCCTTCGCATCCAGCGCGCCCGAAGCGGCCAGTGCCAGCAAATCGCGAATTTCGTCGCAGTTGCTCATATCCAACGTTCCCCGGGATAGCGCGATTCCAGATTGTGCCGCAGCGATTCCAGGCCGCGGCGCAGCCGCGTCTTTACCGTCGAGAGCGGCGCATCCAGCACCACCGCGATGTCCTCCAGCTTCATTTCCTCTTCAAAACGCAGGCTCAAAACTTCACGATATATCACGGGCAGCTCGATCACGCATTCCGCCAGGCGCGAGCCTCTCTCGCGCTCGATCAATCCCTCGATGGCCGGGCGCTCCGCGGACGGCAGCCGCTCGGCGGGCGTGGCGCCCGATGGATCATGCGCGGCCGGTTCATCCAGGCTCTCGGTCCGCCGCCGCCGCAGATGATCGATCGCCAGATTCCGCGCCAGCGTAAAAAGCCAGGCATCGAAATTGCGGCTGGGGTCATATTTGCGAATCTGCTCGGCCACGCGAATCCACGTTTGCTGGAACAAATCATCGGCGTCGGCTGTGTCGCGCACCATTCGCAGCAGGTAACGGTAAAGCCGGTTCTGATAGCGCGCGAGGAGAACCGAAAGCGCGTCGAGGTCTCCGCGACGAAGTTGGCTGACCTCGGCTTCGAGCCCCACCCGAACCTCCCCAACGAACGTGACGGCGGCTATCATATAAGCTATACGGCTGAGGGCGCGAAAAAGACGCGTCTGTAAGCCGATGAAAAGACGGCCGGATGCAGGCGCACGACGTGCCGCGCGATCCTCAGAGCCTTTGACGTAGTTCGGTCGTCGAATAAGTATTGGCGGGATGGGGCACACGCAATGCGGCGCGCGTTGATGATCGTCCTTGGACTTGCGCTGGGCGCAAATGCGGTGTGGATGCTGGCGAGCCCGCTGGGCTGGTACAGCGCGGTTCCTGGCGTCGCGGCAACCGGGCCTGCGAATCAGCATTTCATTCGCGATATCGGCTGCGCATATCTCGTCGTCGCGCTGAGCCTGTTCTGGCTGGCGGCTTCGCCGAAATTGGCGTGGCCCGCGGCGATGGCCGGTGGGGGATTTCTTATCCTGCACGCTCTCGTTCATTTGTGCGACGCACTCGCCGGCCGCGAAGCCGCGCATCAATTGCTGGGCGACTTGCCGACGGTTTTTCTTCCGGGCGTTCTGATAATTTGGCTGGCGTGGCCGCCGAAGCGCGCCGCAAAGGAGTAATGCCATGCTGGGTTGGCTGGTGAATAAGAGACTCGCGGCGTTCGAGAAGGATTTCGATTACGACGTGGAGTACATGCGCGATATGTACGCCGCAAGCCCGCGCGCTTTCTGGAAATTCTCGAAGATTCTGAAGATTTCCGAGCATCGCGAAGATGTCCCGAAGGATGCCTGGTACGCGGCGAAAATTGCCGCCACGCTGGCGGAAGATTGCGGTCCGTGTACGCAACTGGTGGTCACCATGGCCGAGCGCTCCGGCGTGAAGCCGGAGACCATCCGCGCGATCGTGAGCGGCAATGCAGCGGGAATGTCCGAAGATGCGGCGTTGGGCTGGCAATTCGCGCAGTCCGTACTGGCCCGCGATATCCCCGGCTCGGATCAACTGCGAGAGAAAATCATCGATCGCTGGGGCCGCCGAGCATTAGTCTCGCTGGCTCTGACAATCGCCAGTTCCCGCGTCTACCCCGCAGTGAAATACGCGCTAGGCCACGGCCACGCCTGCGTCCGCCTGAAAATCGGCGGCTCTGAGCTACCGGTGCAAGCGAAAGCGCGCGCAGCAGTAAGGTAGCGCCGGCGTCTCTGCCGGCATCCGACGAATGAAGTTCGCGCCGCGAACGAAAATCAAGCGCGGAACACGCAACCCAACCCGTGCGTCCTATTCACCGCAACGCTCCGCGAACGGTCTTCTTTCTATCGCACGCGAGAGGTCGTCAGATGCCGGCAGAGACGCCGGCGCTACTCGCACCCGCCCGGCGCCACAGGCGGCTATGTTAGAATTCCTATCTAGTGCAACCCGTCCTTCAGCACCTGATTGCGCTCCAGACCGTTGACGTGAGCTTGCTCGAAGCCCGCGCGCGGCTCGCCGCCTTTCCCAAAAAACTAGCCGAAGTAGAAGCCCGCGTAGCGGCAGCGCGCACCGAAGTGGAAACGTCGAAAGCCGCGCATCTGACCGCGCTGAAAGAGCGCAAGAAGTACGAACTGGACGTCGAGCAGTGGAAAGAAAAAGGCCGCAAATATCGCGATCAAGCCTACCAGGTCAAGACCAACGACGCCTTCAAGACCCTCCAGCACGAAGCGCAGATGGCCGATGAAGAAGCCGCCAAGGCCGAGGATCGCCTCCTCGAACAAATGGTAGCCGGCGAAGAATACGACAAGCGCATTAAGGCTTCCGAGAAGGTGCTCAAAGAAGTCGAAGAGTCCGCCAAAGGCGAGCGTGCCAAAATCGAGGCCGAGCGCGCGGTAGTGGATAAGGAACGCGCTGCTCTCGAAGCCGAACGCGCCACCGCGGTTGCCGCTGTACCGGAAGAGTTGCTCGATCATTACCAGCGCATCGCGCGCAGGCACGGCGGCACCGCCCTGGCGGAAGTCCGCGATGAGAAATGCGCCGCCTGCGGCATGCGCGTCCGCCCGCACGTGTTTCAGGAAATGCGCCGCGACGGCAACAAAGAGCTCTATCACTGCGAGACCTGCACGCGCATTCTCTATTACTTCGAGCCGCCCACCCCGCCAGCGCCTGCCGCCGATGCCGCAACCACGCCGCCCGCGCAACCCACCGAGGGCCAGTGATGGCCGCCATCGGTGTAGGGGGGCGGGTTCACAACGCCCCCGATTTGGCATTGGGTTTTGCGGTCTGGGCATTGGGTTTCGGGCCCGCGCACACAAAACCCAAACCTAATGCGGGCGGGTCGTAAACCCCCGCCCCTACATGAAACGCGCCACATCTCCACCGCGCAGCGCGCATCTCTTCGGCGAACCGCAACCTGCCGCCGCTCCGGGCGGCGTTTACACCGCGTACGTGGACGGCGCCTCGCGCGGAAATCCTGGGCCCGCGTCATACGCGGTGATTATCGAAGCGCCGAATGGCGAGCGCGTCCTTGAACTCGGCAAGTATCTGGGCCGCGAAACGAATAACGTCGCCGAATACTACGGCCTGATCACCGCGCTCGATTACGCCACCAGCCACAAACTGACGCGCCTGCGCGTCCTCAGCGATTCCGAGCTGCTCGTGCGCCAAATGCAGCGCCGCTACAAAGTGAAGAGCGTCGATTTGCGCCCGCTTTTCGAACGCGCCTCGCAAATGTCACGCACGCTCGATTATTTCGCCATCGAGCACATCCCCCGCGAGCGCAATCGCGATCGCCGACAAGCTCGCCAATCAAGCCCTCGATCGCACCGGGAAAAGCTCCAGCGATGGCGCGCGCGCAAGCGGCGGTGCAACTCCTGCCGCCGCCGCGAAAGCGATGCGCATCCGCGCGCATTACCTCAAAGGCGTGCTGGTGCCCTTCGAGCCGCTCGACCTGGACGAAGGTGCAGAAGTCACTCTGGACATCCGCAAGCCATTGGGCTGACGTGCCTTAGCGCATCTCCTCCCGCGCTACACAAAATCCCGATTTTCACAAAACTGGTACTTCCGGGCCATTGAGGCCTGTCCGAACGGGCTGCTACTCTCGTGCCTCCTCAGGACAATTGTTCTGGAGCACGATGCTGGATAAGCTGCCTACAATTCTCACGCTTGCGGTGCTGGTCGGGATATTCCTGGCGCTCCGCAAGCATTCCACCTCGGAGCGCGTGCGGCTTTGGACCTACGCCTGGGCGCTCGTCTTCGTTCACTTCCTGATCCAGCTTTTTGAAGGCCGCAGCGGCACCATCGAGAACATTTTCGAATCCATTGACCTCGGCGCGCTGGAGCTTTCCGGGATCGTCTTCGTCATCTCCATGGCTCGCTCGGTGGAAGATAAGTTCCGCCGCCGCGCTTTGCTCGTTTTCCTGTGCGTGCCGGCGGCGTTTCATGCCACTGCCGTCACGTTTGGGTGGCAGGACCGCGGCGCGCTGGTAGGCGCGCTAGCGGCGCTCACGCTGGGAAGCGTGATGTTTACAATTCTGGAGGAAGGCCACGGCTCGCGCTTCGCATTGTTTTTCTCCGCCGTGATTCTGGCCACCGGCGCCTGGGCCATCCGCGATCAATGGCTGAATAATCCTGATCTGGCCGTCAATGCGATCCTGACGCTATCGTTTGGCGCCTGCGGCGCGCTTTTTTGGCATCGCGTGCAGCGCTGGACTCCCGGCGTGGTAGTTGTGGCGGGCGGCTTTCTAGCCTGGGGCGCAGTTTTCCCTGTAGCCACAGCGTTGGAGCACTACTTGCCGCATTTGCAGGTGAATCCGGAATTGTGGAACGTGCCCAAATTCTTCGTGGCCATGGGCATGATCCTGAAGCTGCTGGAAGATAAATCCAATCAGGTGGAGAAAGCGCGCGCCCGCGAACACGCTGAAAATCTGCTGCTGCAGAAAATGTCGCAGATCAGTTCGCGCCTGCTCACCAGCCGCGATCCCGCCTCCGTTTGCGGTGAAATTGCCGAGGCCATCACCTCCACCAGCAGCTTCAACCGCGCCGCGCTGTTTATCTCCGGCGAGGGCGGGCGCCTCGCGCTGGCCAGCGCCAGCGGCATTCCGGTTACGGAATCATCGCGCCTCAACGTCATCGCCCACGAAGTTACCTGGACCAAATACAAGGAAGAGCGCACGGCGGGCTTCCGCGTAGGCAACAGTTCTCTGCTCCTCGATTCCTGGGAACTGGCGCGCCGCCGCGGCGTTCCGGCGGAGTCCATCACCGACCGTTGCGTCGTGCTGATGCCGCTGATTTCGCCGCGCGGCTCGCTCGTCGGCGGAATCTGGCTGGCCAGCGATCGCCGCGGCGACGAGCTCGATCCCGGCGAAATCACCAAGCTCGAAATGATGGCCGGCGATCTCGCCGTGACCATCGAGAACACGCGCCTGCACAATCAACTGGTGCGCACCGAAAAGCTCGCCGCGCTGGGGCAATTAGTCGCCGGCGTGGCGCACGAGCTGAATAATCCGCTCACCGGCATTCTCGGCTACGCCGAATTGCTGAGCGAGGAAGTCGAGAAGGAATCGACGCTGAAGCGCATCGGAAAGCTGGGCCACGAAGCGCGGCGCATGAAGCGCATCGTGGATGGATTGCTGCGCTTCGCGCGCCAGAGCAATTCCGCGGCGCGCTCCAGCGATCTGAGCGCCGTGGCCCGCGACGTAATTCAACTGCGCGAATACCATCTCCGCAAACTGGGCATTCACGTGGAATTGGAAATCGATGAGGATTTGCCGGCCATCGCCATCGGCGAAGATGAATTAAGGCAGGTGCTGCTGAATCTGCTCTCCAACGCGATGGATGCGGTGGAGGAAAGCAAGGAGCGCAGAATCCGCGTCTCCGCTACGTCGCGCGACGAACGCGTGCGCATTCGCGTCGAAGACAGCGGCCCCGGCTTTACGGAACTGAATCGCGCCTTCGATCCCTTCTACACCACCAAGCCGGTAGGCAAAGGCACGGGCCTCGGCCTCAGCATCTGCTACGGCATCCTGCAGGAGTGCGGCGGCGAAATCACTCTGGCGAATAATTCGCCGGTAGGCGCAAGAATAACAATCAATGTTCCCGCCGTCCACGTTACCGCCGACGTCTTCCCGCTACAAACCGCCTGAGTCAAAGCCCTCCTCCGAACACTGAAATCCTAAATCGCCCTGTTGAAATTCCGGCGCGCGGGTTTTCGGCCGTAAGGGGCGCGCGGCTTGCTGCGCCCGCCGGCGTAAGAACGGCCACAACTTTGCCCACTCGCCTCCACGTAAATCGATTGCTTGTACGCTCGCGGACTACTGTTTCAGGAAATACGTGCGGTAAAGGGTGTCGCGCTGCGCGGGGATGTAGCCGGCATCGCTGATGATGCGGCGCAACTCCGATTCGTTGGTGCGATTGCGCACGCCTGCGGCGTAAACCACATTCTCTTCGATCAAAATGCTGCCGACATCATCGGCGCCAAATTGCAGGCCGAGCTGGCAAATTTTAATGCCCGGCGTTAGCCAGCTGGATTGAATGTGGTCGATGTTGTCGAGATACAGCCGGCTGATCGCCAGCGTCTTCAGATAATCGACGGCCGTAGCTTCCGGCACTTTCTTTCCCAGCGGCGTATTTTCCGGCGCAAAAATCCAGGGAATGAAGGCGGTGAATCCGCCGGTATCTTCCTGCAAGCGCCGCACGCGCTCGAAATGATTCACGCGATGCTGATAATTTTCGCCGCAGCCGAACATCATTGTCGCCGTCGTGCGCAACCCCAGCGAATGGGCGCTGCGGTGCACTTCTTCCCATTCATTGGAAGTGCATTTCAACCGTGAAATGCGCGCGCGAATTTCATCATCGAGGATTTCGGCGCCACCGCCGGGAATCGATTCCAGGCCGGCGTCGCGCAGCCGCGCGATGGTGTCGCGAATGCTCAGCGCGGAAATTTCCGCGATGCAGATAATTTCCGGCGCGGAGAAACAGTGCAGGTGCACGCGCGGATATTTCGCTTTCAGCGAGCGCAGCAGATTTTCGTAGTAATCGAGCTTCAGATCGGGATTCAGTCCGCCCTGCAGCAGAATGCCGGTGCCGCCAAGCTCCAGCATCTCGTCAATCTTGGCGCAAATTTCCGCGAACGAAAGGATGTAACCTTCCTTCGAGCCCATCGGGCGATAGAAAGCGCAGAACGAGCAATATTCCGTGCAGAAATTGGTGTAATTGATGTTGCGATCGATCTGATAGGTAGCCACGCGCGGATCGGTCTTCTTCCGCCGCACCGCGTTGGCAGCCATGCCGATGCCGACGATGTCGTCGGAGTTGAACAGCTCCAGCGCCTCTTGTGCCGTTATGCCCATTTTTAATCCAAACCCAATTTCAAATCTGAAATTTAAAGTCCACTCCAAAATCTTCGTCGTAGGGGCGGGGCTTGCTCCGCCCTCCGGCGAAAAAACCGCGACAAAATTCGGCCATGCACCTCGCCGTCTATAGCGGCCCCGGTCAAACGCTGCGCGATTGCGCAACAATCGACGCGCACGCCAACGGGAGGAGCAAGCCCCTCCCCTACGGCCGAAAAGCAAAACCGCAAACCGGCATCAGCGCGCCGCACTAGCCCGGCTCTCCCGCAATTCCCCCGCGCCGGCAATTTCCAGCGGCCGCGCGCGCGGAATCAATCCCAGCGCGGCCGCTTTCTGATAATACAGCTCCAGCCCTTCGAGATTCGCGGCATCCAGCGCAAAATCAATATTGTCGGTCAAATACTTCTCGAGATCCTTCTCCGGCAAATCGAGCTCTTCCTCTGCGCCATCGGCAATGTCCGCGATATGCGCCAGCCCGAATTCCTTCGACGCCTGAAAATCGGCAATCACTTCCGGCGTCACAGCTTCGCGCCGCCCCGCCCAAATTGCCAGCACGCAAGGCTTGCCGGTCAATTCCTGCCATTCGTACGCGACGTCGTACGCGAAAATCGTGTCGTAGCCCGGCACCGGCATGTCTTTCGCATCGCCCTGGCAGCAGGATTTGCCGCTCGGCGCTTTTCCCGCCAGCTGGTCCATCTTCACCGAAATGCGCAGCGCCGGATCGCCAATCACCAGCGCCGCGTCGGCGTTCTCGAGCATCGCCGGCGCGTCGGGCGCAGCGTCAACCCATTCGGGCTGGATGCCCCACTTCTCCGCCGCCAGAATGCGCACCAGCGCGGCCGAACTGCGCGAGCTGGTATCCAGCGCAATGCGCTTGGCCAACTCGATGGGCTTCTTCGAGAGCACCAGAATGCTGCGCACCGGCTGTTTCGCCGCCACAGCCATCCCCGGCAGCACCACCAGATTCTCGATGCGCTGGTATTCGATCGCCGGAATGATGGCGATGTCCGCCTCGCCCTGGCGCAGTGCCGCAGCGCATTGCGAAGGCAGCGTAAACGATAGGTCGTAGCGCCCGGCCAGCGGCCCGTTGGTAAAGCCCCAAACCAGCGGCGCAGTATTCAGATATTCGACGATGGAGATTCGCAGTTTGGCCAAGTTTCCTCAGTTCCGTGGGGACGGCTAAATTCTAGCATACACGGGATGTCCGGGCGGGCGCGCGGCCCCCCTGGGGAGCAGATTCGTCGTCGCTGCGCTCCTCGGAATAACGACGTCTTCACTTTGCCGTTAATATACCCCCCCTCTGTCCCGATTAAGTCGGGGCTCGGTCCTTTGTTTTCAGTGAGTTATGGTCGAAGTTAATTGTTGCGTGTCCCGATTAACTTTTTCTTCGCCTTTTTGGCCCGGTTTTTGACCTATGTAGGTTATTTCGTAACGATTTAGAGGGGCGACGTTCACGCCGCTCATGCGCAGGCTCAGTTCTACGGCTCGGATTATGTCGGCGGCGCTGACGTTGGCAATTCCGGCCTGCTCGATGATGAGATCCAGAGCCGAGCGCATATGCTGGCGGCGCTGCTCGAGGAGGTTGGTGGCGTTGGCGTGGCGATAGAGGGCGGAGCGGCTGGGGAGATTGTAATCGCGGACGATTTGGTCGGGGCTATGCCAGTTGAGGAAGGCGGTATCGATATCGGCGCGATCTTCGTGATTGCAGACGACGCAGCGGCGGCGGTGGAAGTCGGGGTCGGGCTTAGAGGGAACGGGCCCAACATCACAAACCGAGGATGGGACGCCACTAAGTGCTTCGGAAACTGCGCTTGCGGCCTGCTTTGTGCGCGGCTTTCGCGGTGGACGTTGCGGTTCGGCTGGCTTCGCCGTGGGGGTTGGTTCGACTGCGGCGGTGGAGTGCGGGCTTGGGGCTGCGGGTGGGGTCAGAATCGGGATTGAGGGGTTGCTCCCTGCTGAGCCGTGAGGGATCGGCGCGGGGATTGAGCCAGGGGGTCTGGTGTCGGGGTGAGGGAAATCGCGGCCGACGATCCAAGTTGGCTTGGAGAAGGGCTTTCTGTATCTCATGGTTTTTTCCTTGGGCCCGGGGCTCGGTCGGGGCACGGTGACGCGGGGTAGGTCTGGGCTTCCTGGTGGTGAAGCGAGGCTTACGGCGCGGCCTGTGGAGCGATCCTTTCGCGGCCCCGGGGCGGGTGCCAAAATTTGTCACTGTCTCAACCGAAGAGACGACAGAACGGTAGCATAATATAACCGATTTGTCAATATAGATTTGTAACGTTAAATGGCCGTCGGGGCCGCTGGGTGAGCTGGTGAATAGGAGCCAGTTCTTTTCAGGGGAATGGCGTAAACTACCCGGCGGATGAATCTTCCACGAGAGAGACAGTTCAAGCGATTGAACGAGTTGGAGGAAAAACTCGGTACGCACTGGGTTGCGATCCGCAAAGCGATAGAGGCAACGAGCCAGGAGATGATCGCGTTGGAGGGGCTCTTATTGCCGGGTGCCGGCCGTCCGCTGGCAGAAAACGTGGACTTAGTGATCTTCGGGTCTTTGGCCCGCGGTGAACAGACCTCTCGCAGCGACCTAGACTGGACCTTGCTCATCAACGGTGAGGTAGACGCACAGCATTTCTTGACATTTCAGACAGTACGCAAGAAGCTGCACGATGCTGGCAGGATCGAGCCCGGTGCAACAGGCACGTTTGGCGGATTGGCGTTCAGTCATGACCTTGTCCACTTCATTGGCGGGCAGGACGATACGAATAAGAACCTCACGCTAAGGATGCTCCTGCTTTTAGAGTCTATCTCCATCGGAGAAGACGAGCCTAGACAGATGGTGATTCGAGCTATTCTCAAACGTTATCTGGCCGACGATCCAAGTTGGATTTTTCCGAAGGAGAAGCTGCCGCGTTTCCTGCTCAATGACATAATTCGCTTCTGGCGGACGATGGCAGTGGATTTCGCTGATAAGTTTCATGATCAAGAAGGTGAGAAGTGGGCCTTGCGAAATGCAAAGCTGCGATTCTCACGAAAATTAATTCTCCTGACAGGAATGTTGGCTTGCTTCAGTTGGAGGCTGCGCGGGGAGAAGCCGTTAGCACCAGACACAGCCAGCCGAGTCGAAGAAGCAGTGGCTCACTTCGAAACCTATTTTTCGCGTCCCCCACTGGAAATCCTCGCGGATGAGCTTTTGCTGACAGAAGCACCACCGAAACTTTGCGCTAAGATATTGACGGCATATGACAATTTTATTGCGATTCTTGATGATGAAACTTCACGAGACGAGCTGCGAAGGATGTCGCGTGAAGAGGCGGAGAAAGGCTCTGTCTTTCAGAAGATCAGAACACAGAGTCACGACTTTCGCGATGCGCTGTTAGATTGGTTATATATGCCAGACACGCGGTTGTGCCAATTGGTGAAAGAGTATGGGCTCTTCTGAGCGAGTTATAGGCTTTTCGACCGGGGCTATCGCCAAAGGTGACTTTCATTCGGCGTTGAGACTCCTTAGGTCTGCCCGTGTTCAGGCTGTGGAGCTTTCCGCGCTGCGAGAGCATGAGCTTCCGGCGCTTATAAAAGCATTGCCAGACATTGATTTGTCAGAGTTCGTGTACGTTTCGGTGCACGCTCCGACGAGTCTAAGAGAGCTGCGCGAGAAGGAGGTGGTCGCTCTGCTGGAGGTTGCGGCCTCAGCGAAGTTTCCGATTGTCGTACACCCGGACACCATTCAGACTCCAGCTTTGTGGCGATCGATTGAAGTCTCGCTTTTGATTGAGAACATGGACAAGCGCAAGGCCGGCGGCCGCACATTGTCGGAGATGCGAACAGTTTTTGAATCCCTGCCAACTGCCGGGTTTTGTTTTGACATTGCACACGCGCGACAAGTTGACCCTACCATGACCGAAGCAGTGCAAATGCTTCGGGAATTCAAGGGCCGCTTGCGGGAAGTTCACGTAAGCGGAGTGACTGCCCAAAGCGTCCACGGTCTGATTTCAACTGCCGCTGCGGCTGCCTATCGCAGCGTAGCGGAGCTAATTCCCTGCAGAGTGCCTATTATCCTGGAGAGTCCTGTAAGCGAAGCTATGGTTGGAGGTGAGATTGAATTCGCGCAGCGCTCGCTGTCAACCAAGTTGGAACCAGTCCGTGCCGAGATCACGTAACGACTAACAACGCGGGCGAGCGAGGGCGAATCGTCGCCAGGCAGCCGTAGCGATCTCGCCCCAAGTGAAATTTCCTCTGACATCTCCTGAATCATCCTGTTTTTACGGCCTTGTTCTCCGAAGTATCACTTATCTCTAGCTGACGATTACCGGTGAGCGCAGAAGGAGGCTATTGGGAAAAGACGCACCGCTATCCGATAGACGCCAGCCAATAGCATCAGGAGGATCAACACGCGAACCATGATCAATTCAAAAGTGGTTGCCAATTCGAAAAGCTGTCTGACACTCAGTGAAACCGGAGAACGTTGCATATATGTGCGCTCCGAATTTCCTTCATTCTTCGTGTCGCGCTCGCCTGAGAGGGATTCGCCAGCGTTCGGCTTGCAAACGTGATGCCGAAGCGAGAAGCGTAAGCCGTCTGAATTCAGCCGTTCAAAGGCTGAAATTTTTGCGTATGAGCGAGGTTAATTCCCGGAACTCTACCGAAGCGTGCCGTATTGGAACAGCTAGCACCTAAGTCACGCCGGGAGTTGTACTTAGCGAAATCCTGTTTACGGAAGGCGATCAGCAGGCTCAGAGGGGAGGAGGGAGCGCCATTACTTTGGCCTGGGCCGAAAGATGGGCGGGAGTGAACGCCCGCCCCTACGGCGGAAAATGCAAGAGGCCAGATTCCTTGCTGCGCTCGGAATGACGATGGAGGCGGGTCGCGACGAAGAGAGATTGCTCGTCGCTGTGCTCCTCGGAATGACGGCGTTTTTGCGAATCAGCCCGGGCAACGATGCGGTGAGTGGTCCAGGCTGTACTCGACGTTGGCGAAAAACGCCGGCTGGCAGCCCTTCCTCCGTCAGGACAAGCCGGCGCTACAAACGCTGCGGCGTACACGTTGCCTGGATTGAATCGGTGGCGTAAAATCCAGACCCCGTGCCGGATGCTTCTTCCATGGTCGGACTTACCATTTCCCACTACTCCGTGTTGGAGCGCGTGGGTGGCGGGGGCATGGGCGTGGTGTACAAGGCCAAGGACAATCGGCTTGGCCGCAACGTCGCCTTGAAATTCCTGCCTGACGACATTTCCAATGACTCGCAGGCTGTCGAGCGGTTTCGCCGCGAGGCGCGGGCTGCTTCTTCGCTCAATCATCCGAATATTTGCACGATATACGACATCGGCGATTACGAGGGCCGGCCTTACATCGCCATGGAGCTGCTGGAGGGCCAGACGCTGAAGCATCGCATCGGCGGGAAGCCGCTGGCGGTCGGCGAGCTGCTGGATATTGGCATTCAAGTGGCCGACGGCCTGGAGGCCGCGCATGCCAAAGGCATCGTCCATCGCGACATCAAGCCCGCCAATATTTTCCTGGTGACGCGCGGGCCGGCGAAGATTCTGGATTTCGGCTTGGCGAAGCTGGCCACCAATCGCCAGCTCGCGGCCGAATCGGTTAGCGATGCTTCGATGCGCACGCAGACGCACATTGCCGAGGGCGCCGGATTCATCACCAGCCCGGGCAGCTCGATGGGCACGGTGGCGTATATGTCGCCGGAGCAGGCGCGCGGGCAGGATTTGGATGCGCGCTCGGATCTGTTTTCGCTGGGCGTGGTGCTGTACGAGATGGCCACCGGCACGGTGCCGTTTGCGGGCACGACGGTGGCGATGATTTTCGACGGCATTCTACATTCCTCGGCGGCGCCCGCTACGAAAATGAATACGCGATTGCCGGCGGCGCTCGAAAATGTATTCGCGAAGGCGCTGGAGAAAGACGCGGACTTGCGCTATCAGACCGCCGGAGAGCTGCGCGCGGATTTGAAGCGCATCAAGCGCGACATTGATTCGAGCCGCCATCCTGCCGCGGAGAAATCCGACGACTCGCGGACGCATGCGGCCGCGGCGGCGCCGGCCGGCAAATCGGTGGCCGTGCTTTACTTCGAAAATCAGAGCGGAGCCAAGGAAGACGAATACTTGCGCGACGGCATCACCGAAGACGTGATCACCGAGCTTTCGAAGATCCGCGGACTGAATACATTTTCGCGGCCTACGGTGCTGGCGTTCCGCGACAAGGCCGTGACGCCGGGGCAGATCGGCCAGCAACTCGGCGCGGCTTATGTTCTGACCGGCACGCTGCGGCGCGCCGGCTCGCGCTTGCGCATCAATACGCAGCTGATTGATACGCGCACCGATTTTCCGCTGTGGTCGGAGCGCTTTGACCGCGAGATGAAGGATGTGTTCGAGGTGCAGGACGAAATCGCGCGCAAAATCGCCGAGGCGCTGCGGGTGACGCTCACGCCGCAGGAACTCGAAGCTTTGGCGGTGAAGCCCACGGAAAATCTGCAGGCCTACGATCTTTATTTGCGCGGCAAGCGGTATGCGCGGCGGCAAACTCGCCAGGATTTGGAATTCGCGCTGCAGATGTTCGAGAACGCGGTGACGATGGATCCGACGTTCGCACTGGCTTACGCCGCGTGCGCCAACGCTTGCGCGATGTTCTACTGCAATTACAGCCGCGAGGCGGTGTGGGTGGAGCGGGCGCGCGAGGCTTCCGGCAAAGCTGTGGCGCTGCGCTGGGATTTGCCGGAAGTGCAGGTGAGCCAGGCGTGGGTGCTGTACGCCGCGGAATTGAATGATGAAGCGGTGCGCATGGTGAAGAAGGCCATCGAGCGCAAGCGCGATTGCGAAGGCGCTTATTATTTGCTGTGCCGTTCGCTATTCGCGGCGGGACGCCATCAGGAAGTTTTGGATGTGGCCGACGCGGCCATCGAAGCGAGCGGCGAGGATTACAACGTTTACGTGCCGATTCTGAATTCGCTGGGCGTGGTGGGCTCCCCGGATTCCTACAGCGAGATGGTGCGGCGAAGAACGGCGGCGCTGGAGAATCATTTGAAGCAGGTGCCGGAAGACGCGCGGGCGCGAATACTGCTCGGCGGCGATTACGCGCGGACGGGGCATGAGACCGAAGCCATGCGCGAACTGAATCTGGCGGTGACCTTGCGGGCGAACGAAGCTTCGATTCTTTATAACGCGGCTTGCGCTTACTGCACGTTGAAGAAAAAGCAGGAGGCGCTGGACGCGCTGCGCAAGGCTTGGGAATTGGGATTTCGCGATGCGGTGTGGGCGCGCCGCGATCCGGACTTGAACATCCTTCACGACGAGGCGGAGTTTGATCGCATGTATCCGCCTTTTGGCGCGTCCTCGTCTTCTTTGCGTTAGCTCGCCGGCTGGGAACACGAAACGAAGATGAACATACTTGACTTCGTTGTCGGCAAGCCGCTCAAGACCAGCGATGAACGCGCGGAGGAGATCGGGCCGGCGAAGGGCATTCCGATCTTTGGGCTTGATGCGCTTAGCTCTGCGGCTTACGGCCCAGAAGCGGCGCTGAGTTTGCTGATTCCCCTCGGGCTTGTCGGCGTTCGTTATCTGATTCCCATCAGCATCGCCATCATCACCCTGCTCGTAATCGTGTACTTCTCCTATCGCCAGACGATCGCTGCCTATCCCAGCGGCGGCGGTTCTTACACCGTGGCGCGATTTAATCTCGGCGCATCAGCCAGCCTGCTGGCCGCGGCCGCGCTGCTTGCCGACTACATTCTCACCGCCGCCGTGGGAATTTCCGCAGGGGTAGGCGCGCTGGTCTCGGCGGTGCCATCGTTGCTGCCGCATACGCTCTCTCTCTGCATCGGTATCCTCGTCATCGTAACCATCATCAATCTGCGCGGCGTTCGCGAGGCCGGCATGGCCTTCGCGCTGCCTACTTATCTTTTCGTGGGCACGCTTTTCATCACCATTGTCGGCGGAATTCTCCGCGTGATTTTCAGCGGCGGGCATCCCACGCCGGTAGCGGCGCTTCCGCCCGCGCCGCAGATTACGGCGGCGGTCAGCTACTGGCTGCTGCTGAAGGCTTTCGCCAGCGGCTGCACGGCGTTAACCGGCGTCGAGGCGGTGAGCAACGGAGTGAAAGCTTTCCGCGAGCCTGCGGTGAAAAATGCGCAACGCACTTTGACCGTGATTATCGCCGTCCTCGCCGTGCTGCTCGCGGGAATTTCCTATCTGGTGAAAGTTTACGGCATTGCCGCGACGGATCCCGGCCAGCCCGGTTATCAGAGCCTGCTTTCCATGCTCGTCGCGGCGGTTTTCGGCAAAGGCTACTTCTACTACGTGACCATCGCTTCGATTCTTATCGTCCTGTCGCTCTCCGCCAACACCGCGTTCGCCGATTTCCCGCGTCTCTGCCGCGCCATCGCGCAAAATAATTATCTCCCGCATGTCTTCGGCTATCGCGGGCGGCGGCTCGTCTATACCTACGGAATCGTGGTTTTGGCGGTGCTGTGCGGAGCGTTGCTCATTCTGTTTGGCGGGGTCACCGACCGCTTAATCCCGCTCTTTGCCGTGGGCGCTTTTCTGGCTTTCACACTTTCGCAGGCCGGGATGGTGATGCACTGGTGGAAGAATCGCGGCCTGCACTGGGAAAAATTCGCGTTCGTGAACGGCCTCGGCGCATTCGTCACCGGCATCACCGTTGTCGTGGTGCTGGTTGCGAAGTTCCTTCAAGGCGCGTGGATTACGCTGCTTTTTATTCCGCTCACGATTTTCTTCTTCGTCGTGGTCCGCCGGCACTATCACACCGTGAAAGTCTTCACGAACTGCACCGATCCTGTGCGCACGCAAAGTCTGGATAAGCCCCCCATCGCGATCATCGCCGTCGATCGCTGGAGCAAAATCACGCGCCAGGGAATCGAATTTGCGGCGCGGCTTTCCTCGGAAGTGATCGCCCTGCACGTCGACCCGGCCGAAAATTCCGAATTGCTTTTGGCGGATTGGGACCGCTACGTAAAGCAGCCGTTCCGCGCGGCGGGCAAGGAACCGCCCAAGCTGCATCTGCTGCCTTCGCCTTATCGCTTCGTCATCATTCCCATCGTGCAGTACATCCTGGAGCTTTCGAAAAAGCACCCCCGACGCAACATCATCGTGGTCATCCCCGAGCTGGTGGAAGATAAATGGTACGAATACTTTCCTGCACAATCAGCGTGGGCGCCTCTTGGAATGGGTGCTGCTGGCGCGAGGCAATGAGCACATTTTCGTGGTGAGTGCGCCCTGGCACGTTGGCGAACAGGCTTGATCCAGCCTTATCGAGGAGTGGTAACCCGGACCCCGCATTGTGCCGGTGGTCACCTGCGCAAGTGACTGCAATCACCGCAGTCTCGGCCCGCGAGAGGCAGCATAAACCCAGCTTTCTGGAGAGCTGCCATGACGAATATTCTTATCCTCGGGGCTGCCGGTCGAGATTTCCATAACTTCAATGTTGTCTTCAGGAACCAAGCCAAATACCGGGTTGTAGGCTTTACCGCCACGCAGATTCCCGGCATCGCCAGCCGTCGCTATCCGGCGGAGCTGGCCGGCTCCGGCTATCCGGAAGGCATTCCCATTTTTCCCGAGGAAAGGATGGAGAAGCTCATCGCGGAGTTGAAGGTTGATGCCGTCGTTTTCTCCTACAGTGACATTTCGCACGTCAATCTCATGCATTTGGCGTCCCGCGCGGTGGCTTGTGGCGCGGATTTCTGGCTGCTAGGCACCGAGCATACTCAGCTGAAATCCAACGTGCCGGTAGTCTCCGTGTGCGCCGTGAGGACGGGATGCGGCAAAAGCCCGGTGTCGCGGCTGGTAGCGAGCGAACTACGGCGGCACGGCATGACCCCGGTGGTTGTAAGGCATCCGATGCCCTACGGTGATCTAGCAAAGCAAGCCGTGCAACGCTTCGCAGTGATGGATGATCTCGACGCGCAGCAATGCACCATCGAAGAGCGCGAGGAATACGAGCCGCACCTGCGCGAAGGAACGGTGGTGTACGCCGGCGTGGATTACGAACGAATCCTGCGCCAGGCGGAGAAGGAAGCCGACGTAGTTCTCTGGGACGGCGGCAACAACGACACGTCCTTCTATGCTTCTGATCTGGAAATCGTCGTCGTCGACCCGCACCGCGCCGGCCACGAATCGTTCTATTTCCCCGGCGAAGTGAATATGCGCCGCGCCGACGTCGTGATCGTCAACAAAGTGAATACCGCGCCGGCCATGAGCGTGCAGATGGTGAAAGAAAACGTGAGGCAAAACAATCCGCACGCGCTGATTCTGGAAGCGGCCAGCAAAGTTTCCGTGCCGAATCCGGAGCTGATCAAAGGGCGGAACGTGCTGGTGGTCGAAGATGGCCCAACGCTGACGCACGGCGAAATGCCCTACGGCGCCGGAGTGGTTGCGGCGCGCGAGTTCGGCGCTGCCACGCTGGTGGACCCGCGGCCCTACGCCGTCGGCTCCATTCGCGAGACGTTTACGAAGTTCCATCAACTCACCAATCTTCTGCCCGCCATGGGCTATAGCCCCATGCAGCGGCACGAACTGGAAGAAACCATCAATCGCGTTCCCTGCGATCTCGTTCTGGTGGCCACGCCGATCGACTTGGAGCGAGTGATCAAGCTCAGTAAGCCCTCAGTGCGCGTCACCTACGAAGTGCAGGAACTCACGCATCCCGGGCTGGCCGAGCGGCTGGCGGAATTCGCAATGGAATATGCGCCTACGAGGGTGTAGCCATGGAACTCAAAGACTTTATTTCAATTCGCGATTTGACTCCCGCAGCGACGGAGTATCTGCTTCTTCTGGGCCGGCAAATTAAAGCTCGTCCAGCAGCGTACCGCGAGGAGCTGCACGGCAAGACGCTGGCCATCCTTTTCGAGAAACCGTCGCTGCGCACGCGGGTGAGCTTCGACGTCGGCATTCAACAACTCGGCGGGCATGCCCTCTATCTTTCGCCCGCGGAAATCAATCTCGGCAAGCGCGAATCCGTTCACGATGTGGCCAGAACGCTGGAGCGCCTGGTGCAAGGCATCGTAATTCGCACTTTCGATCACTCCATCGTGGAAGAGATGGCGGCGTGTTGCGACATCCCGGTGATCAATGGGCTGACGGATTTCAGCCATCCATGCCAGGCCCTGGCTGATTTCCTGACCATGTGGGAGATCAAAGGCAGCGTGAACAATCTGAAGCTGGCCTACGTCGGCGATGGCAACAACGTGGCCCATTCGCTGATGTTTGCGGGAGCGCAACTCGGCGCGCAGGTTTGCATCGCCACGCCGCCGGGCTACGAGCCGCGTCCCGAGGCGGAATACTGGGCCATCGAGCGCGCCAGGATGAACGAAGGCTACGTCGCGGTGACGAACGACCCGCAGTTGGCCGTGAAGGACGCCGACGTCGTTTACACCGACGTGTGGACCAGCATGGGCCAGGAATCGGAAGCCGCCGAGCGCCGGCAAATCTTCCGGCCCTATCAAGTGAATTGGGAACTATTTTCGCTCGCCAAGCCCGATGCCATCTTCATGCATTGCCTCCCCGCGCATCGCGGCGAAGAAGTGACCTCGGAAGTGATCGATTCCGAGCGTTCGGTGGTCTTCCAGCAAGCCGAAAACCGCTTGCACGCGCAGAAGGCCATCCTGTTCGAGCTGATGCGGCATGTGCCCGTCGAGGCGATACGCCCGGCGTACGCTGCCGAGCCGGCGAGAGTCTAGCCAGGTGCAGATCATGAAAAGCATGGTCCTTGCCATCGGTGGCAACTCGCTGATCCACTCCGGCGAGAAAGGGACCGTGCCAGAGCAACTGGTCAACGCCAGGCAAGTGGCAGCGCAGGTGGTGCGCTTGCTTCGCGACGGTTGGCGCATTGTTCTCACGCACGGCAATGGCCCACAGGTAGGCGCGGAGCTTTTGCTCTCGGAACACGCTGCCGGCTTCGTGCCGGGACGTCCGCTGGATGTCTGCGATGCTTCCACGCAAGGCGAAATGGGTTACTTGCTGCAGCAAACGCTGAATAGCGAATTGCGCTGCGCGGGCTTGCGCATTCCCGTGGTCACCGTGCTGACGCAATGCCTGGTAGCGATCGACGATCCTGCCATGCTGCGTCCCGAAAAGCCGGTCGGCCGCTTTTTCACGCAACGTGAAGCCGACAATTGCCAGGGCCAGTTGGGTTGGACAATGGTGATGGACGCGCAACGCGGATATCGCCGCGTGGTGCCCTCGCCGCGCCCGTTGGAAATTATCGAGCTGCCGGTGATTCACACCCTGTTCGAGTCCGGCGCGCTGGTGATTGCGTGCGGCGGCGGCGGAATTCCCGTCGCGTGGATCAATGGAGAGCTGGATGGGGTCGAGGCGGTGATTGACAAAGATCTGGCCTCGAGTTTGCTGGCCTCGCAGCTGGGCGTCGATTTGTTCGTCATCTGGCACGGACACCGACTACGTTTACGTGGACTTTAAGAAGCCTTCGCAGCGCCCTCTGCGCCACATCGCGAGCGACGAACTTGAAAAGCATTTGCGCGACGGTGAATTCGCGCCCGGCAGCATGGGGCCGAAAGTTGAATCCGTATTGCAATTTTTGGAAGCAGGAGGAAAGGAAGCGATCATTACTTCCTGCAATGATCTGTGCGCGGCCGTCGAAGGAAGCACTGGAACGCATGTGACTCCCGGTGAATTGGCCGCCGCCGGAAGCGCCGCCGCGGCACGGGATTTCTCTGCGCGGCGACCGTGAGGTTCCGGCACTGGCGGAATCGCTCGGCGGATAGGAGCGCGTCATGACTACAGCAAACATGATCGACGAAAAATTGAGCACGCAGGAATACATTGACCTCGAAAATCAATTCGGAGCGCATAACTACAATCCGCTGGATGTGGTCATCGAGCGCGGCGAGGGCGTATGGGTTTACGACAACGAAGCGAACCGCTATCTCGATTGCCTCGCGTCGTATTCAGCCGTGAACCAGGGCCATTGCCATCCGAAAATCTTGCACGCGCTGATCGAGCAGGCCCGCCGCCTCACGCTTACTTCGCGCGCCTTTCGCAACGATCAGCTTCCGCTTCTTTACGAGGACCTGCACGAGCTGACCGGATTCGATATGGCCTTGCCGATGAACACCGGCGCGGAAGCCGTAGAGACCGCCATCAAGACCGCGCGCAAGTGGGGCTACAAAGTTAAGGGCATTCCTGAGGGCCAGGCGGAAATCATCGTCTGCGCCAACAATTTTCACGGGCGCACGGTGACGATCATCGGTTTCTCCACCGACGAGCAATATCGCGATGGCTTCGGGCCATTCACGCCGGGATTCAAGGTGGTGCCGTTCGGTGATGCGCGCGCGTTAGAACAGGCCATCACGCCGAATACTTGCGCGTTTCTGGTGGAGCCGATTCAAGGCGAGGCCGGCATCATTATTCCGCCCGCAGGATATTTGAAGCAGGCTGCTGAAATTTGCCGGAAGAACAATGTGCTGCTGGTGGCCGATGAAATTCAATCTGGGCTTGGCCGCACCGGCAAGCTATTCGCTTATATGCACGAAAACATTCGCCCGGACGTGTTGATCGTGGGCAAGGCGCTGGGCGGCGGTTTTTATCCCGTTTCTGCGGTGCTGGCGTCCAAAGAAATTCTCGAAGTCTTCCATCCCGGCGATCATGGCAGCACGTTTGGCGGCAATCCACTGGCGTGCGCGGTGGCACGCGCGGCGCTGCGCGTGATTGTGGACGAGAATCTGCCGAAGCGGTCCGCCGAACTCGGCGCGTATTTTCTCAGCCTGTTGCGTTCGCTGCGCAGCCCGCAAATCAAAGAAGTGCGCGGCAAGGGACTGTGGATCGGCATCGAATTGAATACTCCGGCGCGACCCTACTGCGAAGAGCTGCAAAAGCAGGGAATTCTCTGCAAGGAAACGCACGAGCGCGTGATTCGCGTGGCTCCGCCGCTGGTGATCACCCGCGACGAAATCGACTGGGCCTTTGCCCGCTTCACGCTGGTCCTCGAAAGCCAGCGGTAGACTCGCCGCGCCGGTTAGTTTGCCGGCGGACTACAATCTCTCCTGCGCCGCCTGGAATCAACTTGCAGTGCGCGCGTCTCATCTACGAACGCTTTGACTTCGATTCGGCGAGTCCCTAACATACGGCTCTGGAAATTTCGCGGGCCATGATCGACCAGACTATCTCGCATTACCGCATCGTCGAGAAATTGGGCGGCGGCGGTATGGGTGTGGTTTACAAAGCCGAAGATACGCAGCTAGGCCGCTTTGTGGCGCTGAAGTTTCTGCCCGAGGATCTGGCGCGCGATTCGCAGGCACTCGAGCGCTTTCGACGCGAAGCGCGTGCGGCTTCCGCGCTGAATCATCCCAACATCTGCACCATCTACGAAATCGGCAAGCACGAAAATCAGTCGTTCATTGCCATGGAGTTTCTCGAAGGCGCGACGCTGAAGCACCGCATCTCGCGCCGCCCTCTGGAGATGGGCTTGCTGCTCAGCCTGGCGGCCGAAATTGCCGACGCGCTCGATGCCGCGCATGCGAAAGGCATCGTTCATCGCGATATCAAACCCGCGAACATTTTTGTTACCGAGCGCGGCCACGCCAAGATTCTTGATTTCGGGCTGGCGAAAGTCGTATCCGGGCGCGGCAATGGCGACGCGGAAGCTACGGCAGGCCCGAGCGCGGCCGTCAGCCCTGAGCAACTGACGTCTCCTGGCTCGGCGCTGGGCACGGTGGCGTACATGAGCCCGGAGCAGGCGCTGGGCGAAGAGCTCGATGCGCGCACCGATCTTTTTTCTTTCGGCGTGGTGCTCTACGAAATGTGCACGGGGCATCTGGCCTTCGAAGGCTTAACGTCGGCAGCCATTTTCAACGCCATCCTCAACAAAATTCCGGTGCCGCCAGTGCGCCTGAATCCCGAGCTTTCGCCGGAACTCGAGCGCATTATCAACAAGTCGCTGGAGAAGGAACGCGATCTGCGCTACCAGAGCGCGGCGGACATGCGCGCCGATCTCAAGCGCCTCAGCCGCGATCGGCATCCGTCACGAAACAGTTTGTCGAACGAGTCGCGTCAACGACGGCCGCGCCAGTTCCTCGTCCACCTCCGTGGCAGTGCGCCGACTGCACCGCCGATCGAGACCGCGCCGCCGGCGACGAGCGCAGCGTCCGGCGCGAAGCAAGTGGCTTCCTTTACTGATCGGCGCCGCAGCAATCGCATTGCTGGTCGGCAGCGTGGCCGGCTTCCTCGCCGGCGAGCGCTCCTGCGACGCGCCCCGTGCCTACGTTCCGCGAACTGACCTTCCGCCGCGGCGCCCTCGTGGCCGCACGCTTTGCGCCCGATCCGCGCTCCGTCGATCTACAGCGCGAACTGGGAAGGCAATCCGCAGTCCGTCTTCATCAGCTCTCCCAATTCCACCGAATCGCGCGATTTGGGACTGTCGCAGATGGAAGTGCTAGCGGTTTCACCGGGCGGGCAAATGGCCGTGCTGCGCAATTATCGCATCGCCGATGAACGCCTTCGATCACGTCGGCACGTTGGCGCAGCTTTCCATCGGTGCGGATGCTCCGCGTGATTTGCTCGACAACGTCGAGCAGGCCGATTGGAATGCCGGATGGCAGCGCCTTGGCCGTGGTCCACGTCGTCGGCGGAAGAACCGCCTCGAATATCCGGTGGGTAAGGTCTTATATGAAACCGCGGGCTGGATCAGCCATCCGCGATTCTCTCCCAAGGGCGATCGACATCGGCTTTCATCGATCACCCGCTGCTGGGCGACGATGGCGGGCTCGTCAGCGTCGTTGATCTCAATGGCAAAAAGTCCGACCTCACCGAGCGCTGGGCCAGCGCCTACGGCCTAGCCTGGGCGCCCTCCGGCGACGAAATCTGGTTCACCGCTACGGCCACGGGATTCAGCCGCTCGCTGCGCGGCGTCAGTTTGTCGGGCAAGGTTCGCGAACTGTTGAGCGCACCCGGGACGCTTACGCTGCACGATGTTGGCGCGGACGGCCGCGCGCTGATTTCCCGTGATGCCTGCGCTCCGGGATCATCGGCCTGGCGCCGGGCGAAACAAAGAGCGCGATCTCAGCTGGCAGGATTGGACCGTCCCGGCCGCCATTTCCGCCGACGGAAAACACATGCTCTTCTCCGAAGCAGGCGAGGCCGGTGGCGGCGAATACGCGGTTTTTATCCGCGATACCAACGGCGCACCGGCGGTGCGCCTGGGCCAGGGAACTTCGCGCGCTCTTTCGCCGGATGGCCAATGGGCTCTCGTGCTGCGGCAGAATATGAATCCTCCGGATTTTGTGCTGCTTCCCGTCGGCGTCGGCCAGCTGCGACCGCTATCCACCGGCAAAGTAACTCCCAACCGCGGCGAATTTTTGGCGGATTCGAAAGGTATCGTGTTCGACGGCCACGAACCCGGCCATGCCTCGCGCATTTACATCATGAGTCTCGACAGCGCGCAACCCCGGCCCTTGACGCCCGAAGGATATACGCTGCGAGGACCGGTTGTGTCGCCCGACGGCAAGCGCCTCGTGGTCATGAATGCCGAGGGACTCTCCGAGGTGTCCATCGAGGGCGGCCAGCCGCAGTTGGGCGAGGCACTCAGACCGGGGATCGCTTCGTTGCCTGGACAAAAGACGGATCGGGCTGGCTCGTCGGTGAAGACGATCGAGACTGCGTGTACGGTTTCGCGCCTGGACCCGCAGACCGGCGCGCGAACTCCTTGGAGGAGCATTTAGTCCCGCCGACGTCGCCGGAATCGTAACGGATACGTGTCCACTCCTTTCCGACGACCAGCAGCATTACGTGTTCGGCTACACGCGCATCCTCTCCGATTTGTTCTTGGTCGAGCACCTCAAGTAACGCCGGTTTACCGTGAGTTTACGAAGGGCGACTTAGCCGGCGTGTCGCGATAGCAAACCTGTTCAAAAACTCCGTAATAGGGATTTTGCGACGTTTCGAGTTGTGGCGTGACCGAGCTTGCGCCGGGGAAAAACGCCGGCTGGCAGCCGGCGTTACAGTGCGCGATTGATGTGCGTTACTCGATTCGCAGCGCCGTAGTCGGCGAAATCGAGGCGGCGCGGCTCGCCGGGATCAGCGACGCGATCAGTGCGCAGATCGCCAGCGCGCCCGCAGCGACGCATAGCGCCAGCGGATCCCATGAGGTTACGCCGTAGAGCTCGGATGAGATCAGGCGCCCGGCGCCGATGGCCAGCGGAATTCCCAATAGCAGCCCGATCAACACGCGCTGAAATGCCCCGCGCAGAATCAAGCGCACCACTTTCGTGCGATCCGCGCCCAGCGCCATACGAATTCCGATCTCCTTGGTGCGCTGCGCGACGCTGTAGGCCGTGACGCCGTAAAGTCCGATCGCCGCCAGTATCAACGCGACCACGCCGAACAAGCCGGCAACGCTGGCCACCGCTCGCTCGCGGTCAAACCTCATATCAACTTGCTCTTGCATGGTGCGAATGGAGGTGATGGTCAGGTTGGGATCCAAGTCCGCGAGTGTTTTGGTGAGCAGCGGCTCGAGCGCGCCCTTTGAAACATTCGTCACCAACATGATTCCGCGGATGAAATGAGAGCGCAGCTCCACGCGAGTCATGATTTCGTCCGTGTACATTGCATTTTGCGCGAGGGGCACAAAAAACATCGGATGCGCGGACCGCGTCAAACTCCAGCCGGTGAACTTCGAATCGCGCACCACTCCGATGATCCGAAAGGTGTTGGTGTTTTGCGGCAAATCCAGGCCGAAGTGCTGCTCGAGTGGGTCTTCGTCGCTCTTGAAGAAACGCTTCACGAAGGATTCGTTGACGATGGCCACTGGGGCCGTAGTTTCGTTATCAGCGGCGGTGAAATTGCGGCCGCGCACGATCGGCATGCCGAAATTTTGCAGGTAGTTGGAACTCACGCGATCCCACGAAGAACCGGCGTCCTCCGCCAGCTTCGACGCAGGATGTCCGGCAACGAAAATCAGTTCTCCCCAGTTATCGGTGAGCGGGTTATAAAGCGCGAGCCCTGAGCTTTGCACGCCTTGCAGGCGATTCAGGCTTTCCTCGACCTGGCGGTATAGCGCCGTCAATTTCGGCACGCTATAGGTGGCGGGCGGCTCGAGGATCGAGACAACCATGCGGCCTTGTACTTGGTAACCTAAATTTTGATGCTCGAGCTTGTTCAAACTGCGCGCCAGCATCGTCGAGCCCGCCACGAGAACCACCGATACCGCCGCCTGTACGATTAACAATATTTTGCGCGCCACAGTCGAGCGATCGCCGGTTGAGCGCCCCGAGCCGCGCAAAGCATCGGCTGGATCGGTGCGCGTGGCCAACCAGGCCGGCGCCGCGCCGAAGATCACTCCGGTCACAAGCGCCAGCGCGAAGGCAAAAAGGAGCATGGCCAAGGACGGCGTGGTACTGATCGGCAAGAAGTGTGCGCTCTGAAACGCCAGCGCCAGCAGCAGCCGTGCAGCGGCCACTGCCACGATTAGTCCGGCGATCCCGCCGGCAATCGCGAGCGCCACGCTCTCTGTCAGAGCTTGGCTGATGATCTGCCACCGCGTCGCGCCCAGGGCCATGCGCACCGCGGTCTGGCCGCGACGCGTGACCGCGCGTGCCAACAGCAAGTTGGCCACATTGGCGCAGGCGATCAAAAGAACCATGGCGCAAACGGCCAGCAGGATCTGCAGGCTGCGTCCGTACTCTTCTTTCATCTCCGCGACGCCTGCGCCCGCAGGCACTACATTTACAAATTGTTTGGGAAGCATGCGAATCACGTCCGGCATCCAATTGGCGGGATAACCGGCATCATTCTGCATCCAATTGCGCAGCACGCCGGTGAGGCGCGCGTCCATGCCGTTGGTCGAAGCGCCGGGACGCAAGCGGCCGATCATTCGCAGCCATGCGGCGGAGCGTTGGTGCAGAAGCGAGCCCGCGCCGTCAATCAGAAGCTCTTGTTGCACGGGAATCCAGATGTCGGGGGGATCGTCGCGCAGCGTTTCACCGAAAAATCCGGGAGGAGCAATTCCGATTACGGTGAAGGGATGATCCTGCACCACGAAGCTCGAGCCCACGACCGTTGGATCGCTGCCGTAGCTGGTCTGCCAGGCGCGGTGGCTCATGACGGCCACCGGCGCGGCCGCGGGCGCATCGTCACTCGGCGTGAGCAGGCGTCCCCCGAAGGCGCGCACTCCGAGCGTTGCAAAATAGCTGCCTGTTACGTATTCAGCGCGAATCGGACGGGCCGCCGCCTCGGAGCCTTCGCGCCGCACGCTCATCATGCCCGGTCCCGCCTGGAACGCCGCCACATCCTCGAATTCCGGCGTCTCTTTTTTTAGCCGCTCGTACAAGGTGTAGGAAAACATTCCCCAGCGGTCCTGCGGCGAGCCTTCGATGCAGCAATCATCGCCTTCGCCCACGCGGTAGAGCTTGCCGGGATCAGACACCGGCAGCGAGCGCAGCATCACGGCGTGGATCAACGTAAAGATGGCCGTGGTGCCGCCGATTCCTAAGGCGAGAGTAATTACGGCCGCGGCAGTGAAAACCGGCGAGAGCCGAAATTGCCGCAGGGCGTACCGCAAGTTGGCAGGCAAGTTCTGCATGGCGCACCTCTGAAGTACGGTACGCAATGAGGCGGCGTGAGGTTCCGTACCAAAAGGTGCGCTGCAAGGAGGGCGGGGCTTTTAGCCCCGCCCAATTGTTTATCGTAGGTACCGCTTCAGCCCTGAATTGACGGTTTCTGTGTTTTTGCGTCAGCTAACGTGTTGCGCGCTGCAGGCACACTATCCCGCTGACGAACGTCCCGCGGTCAGCGTCAGTCCGCTGCGCTTCTCGATCGGCACGAAGTTCCGTTCCGCGTATCCGGTGTAGATCTGCCGCGGACGCGCGATCTTCTGCTCTGGATCCTGCAGCATCTCTTGCCACTGTGCCAGCCAGCCCACGGTTCGCGGAATCGCGAACAGCACTGTGAACATATCGGGTTTGAATCCCAGCGCCTGGTAAATGATTCCGGAGTAGAAATCGACGTTGGGGTACAGTTTCCGTGATACGAAATACTCGTCCTCCAGCGCAATTCGCTCCAACTCCAGAGCGATGTCCAGTTTCGGGTTTCTTCCCGTGGTCAAAAATACTTGATCGGCCGCCCACTTGATGATTCGCGCGCGCGGATCGTAATTCTTGTAGATCCTGTGCCCGAATCCCATCAGCTTTCCGTGGCCTGCTTTGATTTGTTCGATATACGCCGGAACCCGCTCTTTCGTCCCAATTTCATCCAGCATCTTCAACACTTCTTCATTCGCGCCGCCATGCAACGGGCCGGAAAGCGCCGCTGCCGCTGCGGCAGTGCAAACGTAGGGATCAGCCTGCGAACTGCCCACCGCCCTCATCACGTTGGCGCTGCAATTCTGTTCATGATCGGCATGCAAGATGAACAGGATGTCCAGCGCGCGCGAAAGCGCCGGATTAGCGCGGTACTTCGGCTCCACCATCCGCCACAGCATGTTCATGAAGTTCTCGGTATAGTTCAGCTCGTCATCGGGATAGATGTACGGATAGCCGAGACCATGCCGGTAGGCGTACGCCGCGATCGTCGGAACCTTGGCGATCAACCGCCGGATCTGCAGCTTGCGTGACTCGGCATCGCGCACGTTCCGCGAATCAGGGTACACCGTCGAAAGCGCCGCCACCGTGCTGATGAACATCCCCATCGGATGCGCATCATGGTTGAAACCTTGCAAGAGCTCCTTGGTTTTTTCGTGCAACATGGTGTGGTGCTTGATGTCGTCGATCCACGTCTTCAATTGCTTCTCGTTCGGCAGCTCCCCGTGAATGATCAGGTAAGCGACCTCCAGAAACGTGCACTTCTCCGCTAACTGTTCGATGGGATAGCCGCGATAGCGCAGAATCCCCTTGTCGCCATCAATAAAAGTGATCGCGCTTTGGCACGACGCCGTGTTCAAAAATGCGGGGTCGTAGCTCATCACGCCGGGATCCTCTGGCCCGGTTTTGATTTGCCGCAAATCCGTCGCCCGGATGCTGCCTTTATTTATGGGCAGCTCGTAAGCCTTGTCCGTTCGCTGATCAACGATATTCAATTGTTCTTTAGCCATAAAGTATTCTCCCGTTCTACCTTGTCCGCCCAATCCTAAGCAGAGCCTGCCAGCTACCGCTCACTGGCGCCTTAGGGGTTACTCAGCCAGACCTTTCCACGCTTCTGGGAGTATCACTGCCATCACGCTTTGGCAGTGATTTGCGACACATGTCTCTGTGACAGATGCCATATAGCTCCGCGATCGGCCATTCCACTCTTGTCCAAACTCCGAATTTATAGATTCCTGTAGGTGGTCGAAGGTTTGATCTGCGCGAGAACGCCGTCGCCTTGCCAGGGCACGGCGTCACATTTTGCGGAAAAATGATCCCAGCACGGGGGCTTTGGGCTTATTCCCCCTTCAAAGCCACCATGAGCGCTTCGCCATCGGGAGTGCCGAGGCCCGTGCACGCATCCCAACCCGGCCCCGCGGAATAATCTCCGTTATTTCCCGAAGTGATGTCGTGAAATGACGTATCTACTGCAGCCGAGTACAAAAGCGGATTGATATACCCCACATTCGTCCCCAATGACTGATTGATCCGCGCCAGCAATCCGGCCCACAACGGAGCAACCGCGCTCGTGCCGCCAATCACCGCCTGCTGGCCATCCACGAAAACGTTGTAGCCCGTTTCCGGATCAGCATCGCCCGCGACATCCGGCACACCGCGGCCGACGAATCCATTCGGTGCCGCTGGCACGTTGGCGCCCTGCTGAAAGCTGGGCAACGCAAAAACTTCGCTGACGCCGCCGCCCGTCGCACCCTCGTTCGCGGCAAGCTCGTTCCACGCCTGCTCACTGCTGATTGCCGTGCCCGAAATCGTCAATTTCGTTCCGCCGCAGCCGACCACGTAAGGGCTCGACGCTGGAAAATCCACAGTCGGCGCTCCGTTCGAACTTCCATCCGACGCCCCATCATCTCCTGAAGCAACGAGCACCGTGATCCCCATCGTCGCAGCGTCCTGGCACGCCGAATTCAATGCGTCGCGCGATTGCTCCGTCCACGAATCCTCGGGCCCGCCCCAACTGATGGAAATCAGCGCTGGCTTCAGCGTCGCATCCTGCACGGCCGTGGTGACCGCGTCGATGAATCCTTGGTCGGTATTCGGCGCGAAATACACGCCGATCTGCGCCGAGGGCGCAAGCGCGCCGGCCATCTCGATATCCAACTCCACTTCGCCGTCCGGCCCGTTCGGATCGCCCGTCGGCGAATTGGTAGCGCCGTCTACCGAAACCGCAGTGACGCTCGGCGTCGTAATTCCCAGCCCGCTGAAAAATGAATTCAGGTCGGAAGTGTTGTAGCCGCCGCCCAGCTCGATGATCCCGATGGTCTGCCCCGCGCCATTTTCTCCCGACGGAAAATCGTAAGCCTGCGCCACTTGCAGCGGCGAATACGACACGCCAGCCGCCTGCGCCTGCGGCCCAACTCCGCGCAATCGAAAATGAGTCTTGGCCTGCGGGCGATTGTCGAGGCCAAAGACGCCCTCGACAATGGACGCGAGTTCGCTAGGAATCGTGATCGCGCCAGTGCGGCAACGATACGTGCCCGAAGGATGCTCATAGCGCCGCAAGTTCACGCCGAACGCGTTGTTGAACGCTTCCACCGTGCCGCTGAGCTTCACGATTCGCCGCGCGCGATCCTCGCTGGCGACTTTCAGCCCATATTGCGCGGCAAACGCGCGAAGTTTTTCGAGATCGCCTGCCGCCGCTCCATGCTTGCGCGCAAATTCCTCGCGCGTCAGATATTTCCGCTGTCGCGGAGGCTGCGCGCCCATCTTCGTCACATCCGGAAATTCCGTGGGCTTCGACCCGCGCCGCAGCAAAACGCTCACTTCAATCTGTTGCTTCAGATCAGCCGGGCCGGCGTCTCGTCCACCGGGCAACGCCTTTCGCGAGCTGCCCTTCAGCTGCGTGCGGTCCTGTCCCTTTGCCATGGTATGCCTCCGAGAAAATTCACACGGTCAGCGGGCGGGTGAGAAGAGTATATTCCCAATCAGCGCGCACAATCGCCGCGCGCGCAGCTTTGTTGCGAGAAAATTACGTCGCACTGGCAGAGTCAGGAGCGGCAAGCATCCACGTGCCCAAGCGCGCTGCCCAGGCGCTTTTAACTATTTCTTCGCGCGACCTTCTCTTCTAGTATCCTGCGCAGATCATGCGAATTCATCACAGCTTCTACGTAATTGCAGCCTTGGCCGGTTCCGTAATCGCCGGCGCGAACTTCAATCAGGACGTCCAATCCGTCGCCGATCGTCTGGCGGCGCAGAATTCTCTCTTCGAAGAGCAGTACCAGACCGACCTGCGCAATTTTCCCGAGCGCGCCACGGCCTTCGGCGACTATCGCTACAACGACAAGCTCAACGACTACTCGCTCAAAGCTATCAACGAGCGCCACGAAACCGACGAGAGTTTCCTGAAGCGGCTGCAAGCCATCCCCACCACCGGATTCTCCGATCAGGATCAGCTTTCACACGACGTGCTCGCACGTGTGCTGCAACAGCGCATCGCCGATTTCAGGTTCAAAGAATACGAAACGCCGGTGAACCAGCAGAACGGCATCCATACCAATCTCGCCGATCTGCCCCTCAGCGCCCCGCTCGATTCCGTCAAGCACTACGAGGACTACATCTCGCGCCTGCACCAGATTCCGCGTGCGCTCAGCCAGACCATCGAAGTCCTGCGCGAAGGCATGAAAGAGAATTTGATGCCCGTGCGCTTCCTGATGGAGAAGATTCCCGTGCAGTGCCAGGGCATCATCGACGCGAACCCATTCTTGCAGCCCACCAAGAAATTCCCCACGGATATTTCCGCCGAAGACCAGAAGCGGCTGACGCAGCAGATCACCGACACGGTCAACAATGAAGTTCTCCCCGCTTATCGCTCGTTCGCCGCCTTCTTTCGCGACGAATACGCGCCGAAAGGCCGCACCACGCTTTCGATCACTTCGCTGGCGGATGGCCAGAAACGTTACGAGAACAACATCTACGCGCGCACCACCACGCACCTGAGCGCCAATGAAATCCACGAAATCGGCTTGCGCGAAATGGACCGCATCCAGGGCGAAATGACCGCTATTGCCAAGCGCGAGGGCTTCGCCGACGCGGCCGCCTATCGCGACTCGCTCAAGAACAACCCTAAATACGTGCCCACATCCGCCGAGCAGATTCTCGACGATTTCCGCCGCTACATCGCGCAGATGGAGCCGAAACTCCCGCAGCTCTTCACGCTGCTACCGAAATCTCCCGTCACCGTCGAAGCCATCCCCGATTTCGCCGCGGCGGCCGCCACGCATTACGTCACCGGCACGCCCGACGGCAAGCGCCCCGGCCGCGTCGTCGTCGCGACGTCCAATTTCGCTCAGCGCACGCTGCTGATGGACGAAGCCGTCGCCTACCACGAAGGCATCCCCGGACATCACATGCAGCTTTCCGTGCAGCAGCAGCTTACCGGCCTGCCGAAATTCCGCCTGCATAGCCTGGGCTTCAACGCCTACATCGAAGGCTGGGCGCTCTACGCGGAGGAACTTGGCAAAGAAGTGGGTTTCTATCAGGACCCGGCTTCCGATTTCGGCCGGCTGCAGTCGGAGCTTTTCCGCGCTGTGCGCCTGGTGGTTGACACCGGCATTCACGCCAAAGGCTGGAGCCGCGATCAGGTGGTCGATTTCATGCGCAAGTCCGGCGCCGGCGACGAGCCGCTCATCCAAACCGAAACGGATCGTTACATCGCCTGGCCGGCGCAAGCGTTAGCCTACAAGCTAGGGCAACTCAAAATCCTGGAGCTGCGCGAGCGCGCCAAGAAAGAGCTGGGACCGAAATTCGACATCCGCAAATTCCACGATGAGATGCTGGATGGCGGCACGCTTCCGCTCGATCTACTCGAAGCCCGCACCAACAAATGGATCGCGGAACAAAAATCAAAGTGAGCTCGACCCACAACGCACCGTAGGGCCCGCGCTTCAGCCGGGCCGCTTTATTTCCCCTTCTTCAGATCCTTGAAATCATCGCGCACCTTGTCAATGCGTTCGCGATACGCGGTGGCGTTGCCGTAGGGCAGAAAATGCGAATAGCGGTCGTGCGCATGCTGAATTCGCCGCGCGTGCTTGATCGGGCACCAGTGCTGCTCCGTGCGCCCCGCAACTTCCACCACGTAGGCCAGCAACCCGTTGGCATACGAGCAGTACATGCAATTCAGCCCCTCGAGCGCATTCAGATAACGCAATTTATTGCGGTCAATCGCCATGTAATCGTGCCGCCGCGCCTTCGGTATGCCGTACACTGGAAAGCAAATCGCCTGGTACACGGTAACGAAGAGATCCAGCAGCACAAACGGAATGAAGCAAACATAAATAAACGGCGCAGTGAGAATGGCGAGCACGCGCGAATGTACGATGTAGCGCGCCAGCGAAGTCTTCAGCTTGCGGTGCTCGCGCTTGATTTCCTCCGAGAACCACACCTTGCCGTTGCGCAGCTCATAAAACTCCGACTTGATCTCCTCCTCCAGCTTCTCGAGCACAGGCATCTCCGCCATCGGTTCGGATTTCTTAGCCCGATCATCAGCCATAACCACCTCGCACAGAGCGAGACAGCACGTGAGATGCTACGTCAGCGCTGCCGCCGCGAACAGAGAATTCGTCGGCGCTACGAGATTTGTACGTGCAGTGCAAGCTACCTGGAACATATTTACGTTCCTCGGAGTCTGATTCGATATGCGCTTTCCCCCGACGGGAAAGATTGGCATTGCGCTGCTCGCCTCCGGCGCAATTCTGCTGGCTTATTCGATCATTTGGCTCGCGCCGCGCCAGTACGTCCCGGTGGACATGCCCATTTCGCTCTCGCCCGGCCACATTGCTACGGGCAACTTCGGCGTTAACAACGGCGATATCTACTATATTGAGCTGGTATTCGGCGATGGCCCGCGATCCGACGCAGGCCATTGCAATCCGTTTTCAGTGCTCGCAACGCAGTGGACGGTAACAAGCAACGGAGAAATTCTTGAGCGCGGCAATGGTCCTTTACAGTACTTCGGGTTCCAGTTAGGCGAGTTCGTTGGTGGCAACGATCGCTGTAGCTTTGACGCCGAGATCTTTCCGGGCGCTGAATGCCTCAACGCGCGAAAACCCAGACTCAGAATTCGTACCCGCAATCCTGCCAGCGATTCGTTTACGGTTTTGGGCTGGCTTTCGTTGTGGTCCGTCGGAATTGGATTGGCCCTGCTGATCCGCCCGGGGATCTTGGGCGCGTCGGGCAGCAGCAAAACACTCAGAGTTTTCCCGGATCTGGCGCTGAGAAATGTCATTCCCTTGCAGCGCCATGGTCCTATGCCGCGACTTGTGGGATTTCCGGACTTCGGGCTGTTTTGTGGTTGCCTGCTTTATATTCTGATGTTCATGTTCATGATCGCGGAGACTCCGCGAACACTTCTTGGCGTGTCGGTGAGTCTCGCAGTGCCTCGTGCTGTTTTCTCGCACGACAATCCGTGGCCCAGCACATTAAGTGTGTACCTGGATACGCAAAGCCGTTTTTACGTGAACGGGCAGGCGGTGACTCGCGATGAATTGAAGGCCAAGTTGAACGAGGAACTCGAGAAACGCGTTACTTGGGACGTGTATTTCGAAGCCGACGAGAGAAGTGATTATGGCGACGCTGTTTTTGCCATCAATACGATTCAAAAATTGGGAGCAAAAGTAATTTGGATCACGCCGAAGGTGCGCGAGGAGCTGGATAGAAACGTGGTTCATTAATTCCGCTCTGTTCGGTGAATGTGGATTGACGTATCAGGAGCGGAAGGAGCGGCCATGGACGATTTCCCGGAATTCATGAAGCGCGCGGCAAATAAAATCGCCACGAGCAGCCAGGCCACTTCGGGAGTCGAAGGCTACGTCTTCGACGGCGCCGACGGCAGCCAAATGGCCTTCTGGACCTGCCGCGAGGCCGCGACATCGAAGCCGCACGTACACGACTTCGACGAATACGTGCTCGTCGTCCAAGGTTGCTACACGCTGATCATCGAAGGCCAACGCATTCCGGTCAAAGCCGGCGAAGAGTATTTCATTCCCAGAGGCTTGTGGCATGGCGGCGAGCCAGCAGCCGGCACGCGCACCATTCACGCCTTCGGCGGCCGCCGAGCGAAGCGAGCGGGGCAATAAGCAGCGGCAGCACGCGAATTTACATCAGGCGCACATCAAAAAGCGCCAGCCAATACTGCAGCGATTGCAGCGCAAAGCCACAAAGCATAAGTCCGATGCCCAGCGCTCCAAGCCGTCGCTCTGGAAGATGGTCGGCGTAATATTCAATGTAGGGATACACGGCCACTCCGACGCCGGTGACTAGGCCGGTGACCAGGCCCACACGGATTGCAAACGCCCAGGCATGATCCACGTGATGCACCAGCGCGCTGCACAACAGCGCAGTGATCAAGTAGCCGAAGGTGCGGTTCACAGTTCCCCAAAACTGCCGGCGCGTAATCCGCGGACGCCGCGCCGCCGCATAATCAATCTCCGGACGCATCCCCCGCGTATAAGCGAACACTTGACCTACAGTAATGAGAATTCCGAATGCGAGGGCAAATTGCAGGCCCAAAATCCGGTAGAGCCCAGCGCCGAACGCAGAACCGCGCACGGCGGCGAACAACGCCTCCCACGGCAAAGCATAGTGTTTCAAGCCGCGAGCCGCGCGATTGAGTTCAATCGAGAAGGTGATGCCGGTGGCAAGGCCCGAGGCAATGCCAAAGAAAAGCCCCAGGCCGACGCCGTATCCGATGCCGAAAAGAATTGAGTAAGTTACCGCCCGCGTAAGCAACCGCAGCGGCCCGTGCTGCCCGCCAAGGAGATCATAGGCAAGATACAGGCTCCCCAGCACATCAAAGCAAGTACCCACAATGCTGACGGCCGCGATGGTGTGGTGGCTCATCCGCTGATTCTATCGGCAGCAGTGTAGCGTATGCGCCCGAATCACAGCGCTCTCGGATAAGCCCAATTCATTTTATAGAGTGAACGGAACTCGGCGGGATCATCACAAACATACAACCAGGTACCTCAGGCTCACAATCGAGGATTACTCGGCGAAGAATTCGAGTCGGATGGTCGTCGGGGAAGACTGCACCTACCTTCGCAGCCGCCAGACCACGGGTCGCGTCGCGCAATTCCTCTGAACCGCTGACAAATTTTACGCCAACAATTTTGGGCCCCGGAGCGAGCAACAGGAAAAACTCCCCACTCGCGTGCGTGCTGGGCTTGCCGGCGAACTTTTCGATTTTCACCATGCGAAGATCCTGCAGCGCAAAAGCATCCGCATTCTCCATCGGTTGAGATTTTCCGCCAGATCGAAGCGCGTCCACCCGCCCCTGCGTTTCAGGGGGAGCATGACCTGCCGCAAGGGCGCGGGAGTAGGCCACCGCTGCCTGATGCTTTTTCCCTTCTTTTTCGTACACCTGCCCAAGATGATCGGCAATCGCCGCATCCTGCGTCAGGCTCCAACCTGCATTCAAATACTTTTCGGCTTCGTCGAGTCTCCCCATCCGGAAGTTCACCCACCCAAGGGTATCCCAGTGGGCGGCCAAAGTTAGGACGGTTTGTACGTCCTTGAGTCTAAGATCATCGAGCGTGATATCAATCGTTTCGTCCTCGGCATCGGCAACCGCCTTCTGGGCATATCGCAGAGCATCGTCCAATTGAAGATTGTTGTCGGCCAAAATGTAGGCGACGCCGTTGAGCATCGCGGGATTCGCCGCTGCTGTCTGAAGTGTGGCAATTCCTTTGTCCTTACTTCCGGTGTGAATATAAGCTTCGCCCAGCTCCACAAGAAGTTGCCCATCGTCCGATTTCTGTTTTACGCTGGCTTCCAGTTCCACGACAGCCTCGGTGTAGCGCTTCTGCTTCATCAGGATTTCCGCAATGGCTTTCGAGGCGTCAGCGTTCTGGGGCTTTTCTTTTTCCAGTTCCTTCCAGACCTCGAGGGCGTCGTCCTCGCGGTGCAAGCCCATCAGAGTAGAGGCGAGGTACTCGTAACTAGCCGCTTGCTTGGGACTGAGCGCAATCGCCTTCTTCATTTCTGCTATCCCCTGATCGACATCGCCCAGGGCCAGGTGGACGCCCCCAAGTGACAGCCACGCTTGAGAAAACTTCGGGTCCTTATCTACCGCGCGCTCAAAGGCGTCCACCGCCGCGGGCAGATTGCGAGCCTGCCAAGCCTGGATCCCTTGCGCATAGGAAGAGCGAGCTTCAGGGTCTAGGGAACCTTCGGCATTGTCATCGTCGCCACCGACCAGAGAAATGAAGGTGCCCTCATCTTCGGTGACCGCTTTCACGAATTTCCCATAGGCATCAATTTGCGGAGGCAAAATTTCATCAGTTTTAGTGATAAACCTCCGCTCAAAATGCATGATGCCGTTCGAAACGGTGCTTGATGAGCGGTATTCAGCGAATGTTTCATTTAGCTCGACCACTGCCGGAACGTGCGGGTCGGAATTCGGGGGCAGCTTCATCGTTCCCTCGAACGAATACTGCGTTGGAGCGCCGAGCTTTATGGGCTTGTCTCTCTTGGCTTTCTCATCCGCAACGGAGGGCAGAAGCACGAATGGGAAAGGAGAAAGAATTCGTCGATTTTCCCAATCCCCGTATTCTTTGCGGGTGTAGTTGTATTCGATGTGGAACGGAGCGTTCGTCGAGTCCGGCGGCGAGACACTCACATCGGCCACCGTCCCGCTAAACCCGAGGTTCGACGAAATCTGCTGCATTACATTCTTCCATTGCGGCTGGCCTGCGCGACGGAAGGCCTGCCTGTAATAGACTTCAGCGTCGGTCCTCATCGTAATCCGCATCTTGCTTTCGAATGTCCCGGAATCATCCAGCGCGCCATCTGCTTGGAAGTTGAACGTGGACTTGAACGGAGGGTCCTTCGGTGTCCGCGCAAATTTCGCGGGAGCGTTGTCGGGAATCACGAGTACTTCCTTATCCCGCAGGCTTTGAAGAAGGTACCCGAAGGGCGCAACCTCAGGCGTGGTGTCCAGGAAAACGAATCCGCTCTCTTGCGGTATCGCAGTGATGATGTGATCGAACTGCACCGGCGACGGCACCTCCGGATCGATCTTCGTGACAGAGCTTATGAGCGCTGGATAGGCCTTGATATTTTCCGCGGCGAGCAGCGCAGCGAACAAAGTGTGCTTGTCCTTGCAATCGCCGTACTCATTGCTGAGCACATCCCCAGCCGCGTGCGGCTGATAGCGACCAATTCCAAGCGAAATCCCGATGTATCGGAACTTCGTAGACACATAATCGTAGATGGCTTGAATTTTCTCAGCATCCGTCTTGGCATTGCGCGTGAGTTCGTCCGCTTCCGCCTGAACTTGTGGCGTAGGAACCGTCCGCGGGGCAATAAGGCTTTTAACCCACTGACCAACCATGTCCCAGTCTTGAAAACTCGTGATCTGTACGGCAGCGCGCGCTGGCTCTTCGGGCTCAAGCCTCTCGGAATCCTTCTTCGTGGCGTTACTCTCAAGATTCGCGGTTGTCCAGGTGTAGATTTTGTACGAGCCCTTCTCCGTCACCGTGGGCTCCGCCTTCGAGCTCTTCACTTTGACGGTTCGGCCCTGAGGTACGCTGATCTGTAATTTCTCTTGCAGGCAGATGCTGGTTCCGAAGTTGAAGTTGAGCCAGAACTGGCCCGGATCGAGAGGAGTTTTCACCAATTCGCGGTATTGGTACTCGACGGTATCCCCGATCTCCAGTCCCTTTACCGCCACCTGTTTTTCCTTAAGATCGCTGTAGAAAGGGGCTTCGCGAGTGATATCGCTGGGCATCTCTATAATATTTTCGGAAGGTGTCTCCACGACACGGCCATCAGGTTTAATCACTCGGACGTACAAAATCTCCATGCTCGACGTGGCCGACGCGTACTGGAAATGCAGCGATCCGAATTCTTGGACGCCAGCTTGCGACTGAACTCGTCCTCGTGCTGTCATTTCAATCGAATATGTCCCGTCGTTTTCAAAAACGATATTTGTCAGGACCCGCTCCAAGATGAACGGCTCCTTCGAATAGTCTGCAGTTTTCGTATCCTGCACGGAGGGTTTTGAGTCCGCGTGAGAGCGAGGTGCCGCTAATAAAAAAAGTAGGCTAATGAAAATAGCGATTCGTTTTTTAGTCCCAGGCAAGAGACACCCGCACCGACTAAGGCTCTAGCTAACGATGTGAGGCATTCTATCTAGTAAATCGGCACGTTCCTAGAGAATACCCGAACGGTCGCGGTTTCTGCAGTTAGCTGTGGTTGCCGCCGGCTAGCTCGCGGACTATTGCGCCTACGAAGGATTTGGCGTCGCCGAAGAGCATCAGCGTCTTGTCCAGGTAATAGAGCGGGTTGTCGATTCCGGCGAAGCCGGGGTTCATGCTGCGCTTGATCACCATCACGGTGCGGGCCTTGTCCACGTCGAGGATGGGCATGCCGTAAATCGGGCTGGATGCATCGCTGCGCGCCGCAGGATTCGTCACGTCATTCGCGCCAATCACCAGCGCCACATCCGTCTGCGGAAAATCGCCGTTGACTTCATCCATGTCCAGCAATTTGTCGTACGGGATGTCGGCCTCGGCCAGCAGCACATTCATATGCCCGGGCATGCGGCCGGCGACGGGATGAATGCCGAATTTCACGTCCACGCCGCGCTTGGTCAGCGCATCGTATAGCTCGCGCACCTTGTGCTGGGCTTGCGCCACAGCCATGCCGTAGCCGGGAACGATCACCACTTTATTCGCGGCGGCTAAAATTCCGGCAGCTTCTTCGGCCGTGGCGCTGCGCACGCTGCGCGTGTCGGTGCCCTCTGCGTGCGCCGCCTGCTCCTGCCCGAACGCGCCAAAGAGCACATTCGAGAACGAGCGATTCATGGCCTTCGACATATTCACCGAAAGAATGAATCCGGAAGCACCATCCAGCGCCCCTGCAACAATCAGCAGCTTGCTATTCAGCACAAATCCCATCGCCGCGGCTGAAAGTCCCGCGTAAGAATTCAGCAGCGAGATCACCGTAGGCATATCCGCGCCGCCGATAGGAATGATCATCAGCACACCAAACAGCAGCGGAATTCCCACCATGAACGGAAACAAATTCGCGCGTCCCGGATGCATCACCAGCACCACGGCAATCGCAATGGCAATCGCCAGCACGCCGAGATTGACGACGTTCTGCCCCTTATACGTGATCGGGCGCTGCGGCAGAATTTCCTGCAACTTGCCGCTGGCCATCAAGCTGCCGGTAAACGTCAGCGAGCCGAGAATCACTTCCATGCTCAGCACCGCCATCATGAACGGCGGGAATTTCCGGCGTGCGCAAATAAAATTCCGACGTGCCCACCAGCGTGACGCACAGCGCGCCAAAAGCGTGGCTCAGCGCCGTCCGTTGCGGCACCGCAGTCATGTGCACGCGGCCGAGCGGCACGCCGATAATCGTCCCCAGCACCAGCGCGATGGCGATCCATTTGTAATCCACGATGCCGCGGTCCAGCAGCGTTCCGCACACGGCCAGCAACATGCCCGCTTCGCCGAACCACACGCCGTGCCGCGCGGTCTTCGGCGAACTCATTAATTTCAGGGAAAGAATGAAGAGAACTGCCGCGATCAGATAGGTGATGTCAATGAGCTGTTCGCCGAAGGGCATCGAACTCACGGTTTCTGCGGCTTGCTGGATTTGAACATCTTCAACATGCGGTCGGTAATCATGAAGCCGCCCACCACGTTGCTGGTAGCGGCGACGATGGCGATGGTGCCAAGCACGGTGGAAAGCGTGCTCTTGTGCTCGCCGACAAGAAGAATCGCGCCGACGACGGCGATAGCGTCGAGCGCGTTGGTAAGTGACATGAGCGGCGTATGCAGCAGCGGCGATATCCGCCGTATCACCTCGAATCCAATGAAGCCGGCCAGGATGAACACATAAAGACTAGTAATCAGATCCATCTTCATCGTATTGCTTCCTCCGCATATTCACCGCGCCAGCCCAAGCCGCTATGATCCCAGGTTCGATTCAACAGCAAGGTGTCATCCTGAGGCCGTCTTTCGGCCGAAGGATCTAAACGTCCACGCCAGCACACACTACTTCGCCACCAAAGCCGGCAACTTGAAAAACTCCCGCACCCGCGCATTCACGATCTCTCCCCCATGCGTCAAAAGCGTGCTGCTGGTAATTTCGTCGCTCATATCCAGCCGCAGCTTACCGTCCTTGATCAAATGCGAAATAAACGCCGCAATATTCCGCGCGTACATCTGGCTGGCATCATGGGGCACGGTGCTTGCCAAATTAAACCGCCCGATGATAGTCACGCCGTGCTCGACAATCGTTTCTCCCGACTTCGTCAACTCGCAATTCCCGCCGCGCTCCGCCGCCAGATCCACGATCACCGACCCCGGCGCCATGCGCTCCACCATCTCGCGCGTCACCAGCACCGGCGATTTCTGCCCGGGAATCACCGCTGCGGTAATCACCACGTCGCTCTCCGCAATCACGTTGCCCAGCAAGTTCGCGCTGCTTGCGGTAAAAATCCTCGCCCTGCGCCTTGGCGTAACCCTGCGCGTCTTGCGCGTCCTTCGATTCAATCGCCAGTTCCACGAATCGCCCGCCCAGGCTCTGCACCTGCTCCTTCGCCGCGGGCCGCATGTCGTACGCGGAAGTCACTGCGCCCAGCCGCCGCGCCGTGGCGATTGCCTGCAAGCCGGCCACGCCCGCGCCAATCACCAGCACGCGTGCCGGGGTAATCGTTCCGGCCGCAGTGGTGAGCATCGGGAAAATTCGCGGCAGCGCGTCCGCCGCTTCCAGCACGGCTTTGTATCCGCAAATCGTCCCCATTGACGACAGCGCGTCCATGCTCTGCGCCCGCGTCGAGCGCGGCATCAATTCCACCGCGAACGAACTCACGCCCGCCGCGGCGATCTCCTGCAAATGCTTCAGCGTTCCCATCGGCCGCAAAAATCCCACCAGGCCCATCCCGCTGTGGTAGAGCGGCACGTCCGCCGCGCCCGTCACGTCATTCGAGCCGTGGCAAAGCACCTGCACGACGATATCCGCCGCGCGAAACACCTCCGCGCGCTCGGCAATCAATTTCGCGCCCTTCGCGGCATACTCCGCGTCCGGGTAACCGGCGCCAATCCCCGCCCCGGCCTCTATCACGACTTCCAGACCGGCCTTCGCCAGCACAGGCACCACGGCTGGCGTCATCGCCACACGCCGCTCTCCGGGAAAACTCTCTCGCGGCACCCCGACAATCACGCTTCCTCCCGTCAGTTCAAGCCACGCGAATCTATAATCGGCTAAGTTTAGATTTTCAAGATAGGAAAGTCACGGCAGGTTATCCGGCGGCACACACCCGTCTTTCCCACGGCTGGCATTTTACGCGAATTACAGCCCGCGCCGTGCAGGAATCCTCGCGGCGCCAGAGGACTCTCTTGACACGCTCCCCTTTCATTGCTATCCCTAGACTCGACAAGGGACGCCGCCACGCAGCGCAGTCGGCCACGCGGCGGGAAAACATATGCCCAGAAACGACACCCAGCTTTTGCCCGGCACGCTTTTCCTGCTCATCCTCAAGTCGCTCGCGCGCGGTCCGCTCCACGGCTACGCCATCGCCAAGCGCATCAAAAGCGCCTCGGACAACGGCCTCGAAATCGAAGACGGCTCGCTCTATCCCGCCTTGAACCGCCTGCTCGTCAAAGGCTGGGTGCAAGCGGAATGGGGTACATCGGAAAACAACCGCAAAGCCCGCTTTTACCGGCTCACGCCCGAAGGCCGCAAACAACTGCAAGCCGAGGCCAGGGATTTCGAGAAGCTGGTGAAAAGTATTCAGCTCGTTATGCGCACCGTTTGAGGACCGCGCCATGCCCGTACTCCGCGAATGCCTGAACCGCCTGCAATTTTTCCGTCGCCGCGCCCACTTCGATCGCGAGATGCACGACGAACTGCAGTTCCACATCGAAGCGCGCTCCGCCGAATTCGAAGATCAAGGCCTTTCCAAAGACGAAGCCCTGCGCCGCGCTCGCGCCGAATTCGGCTCCGTCCAACTGGCGCGCGAAGATTCTCGCGAAGCCTGGCAATTTCAATGGCTCGACCATTTACTCATGGACCTGCGGGTCGGCTTGCGCATGCTCTGGCGCAGCCCCGGCTTTTCTATCCTCGCCGTTCTTTGTCTCACGCTCGGCATTGGCGCCAACGCTGCAGTCTTCAGTTGGGTCGAAGGCATCCTCTTCCGCCCCTACCCGGCCGTCGCGCATCAAGAGCGCCTGATGGCTCTTTCAGGAATCTCGCGCGGCGAAACCGGAATCACTCTGCTCTCCTGGCCCGACTATCTCGATCTACAAAGGAACAGCACGCTATTCGACACGTTTTTCGTCAGCAAAATCACCGGCACCACTCTCAGCATCGGCGAGCGCGCCGAACGAACCATCGGAAGCATCGTTTCCGCGAATTATTTTGACGCCATCGGCGTGCACCCCATCCTCGGCCGCGGATTTTTGCCCGGCGAAGATGCAGGCAGCAGCGCGCATCCCGTAGCAGTGATCAGCTACCAGCTCTGGCAGGGCCGCTTCAAAGGCGATCCGCAAATCATCGGCAAAACGCAGCGCCTCAATGGCGTCACGCACACCATCGTCGGCGTCGCCCCGCAAGGCTTTTACGGAACGTTTGTAGGCTGGGCCATGCAATTCTGGGTGCCGGCTTCGATGGAAGAAATCTTCGAAAGCGGCGGATACAAACTCGAAGATCGCAACGCCCGCTGGATCGAATCCTACGCGCGTCTGAAGCCGGGCGTCACTCCGCAGCAGGCCCAACAAGAAATCTCCGCGCTAGCCGCCCGCCTCGAGCACGACTATCCGCTGACGAACCGCGGACGCACCGTCCGCCTCTGGCCGCTCTGGGAAACGCCGTTCAACAACGCCGGCACGCTGCTGCCGACTCTGGGAATCATGCTAGCCGTCGTGCTCTGCGTGCTGCTAATCGCCTGCGCCAACGTCGGCAACTTGCTCCTCGTTCGTTCCTTCGCCAGGCGCCACGAAATGAGCGTTCGCTCCGCTCTCGGAGCCGGACGCGCGAGATTGCTGAAACAACTGCTCACCGAAGGATTGCTATTGTCCCTACTCGGCGCGATCGGCGGGCTGCTAGTCGCGCATTGGTGCCGCCATGCGCTCGTCCTGCTCTTTCCTGCCCGCAGCGGTGTCTCGATGTATCTGCCGGGGGATCTCGATTGGCGCGTGCTGGCCCTCACCTCAGCCGTCTGCCTGCTCGCAACACTGTTGCTCGGCGTAGTTCCCGCAATTCAAACCAGCAAGTTGAACTTAGCCACGGCCCTCAGAACAGAAATGGGCGGCGTAGTTGGCGGCCACGGAAAATCCTGGGCGCGCTCCAGCCTGGTCGTCGTGCAAGTATCCCTTAGTTTCGTTCTACTGGTGGGAACCGCCCTGGTAATAAAAAGTCTCGACAAAATTCGCAACACGAGTCCCGGCTTCACCACGCATCGCGTGCTGACCACCGCCGTGGATCTCGTCTCGGCGGGCTATAGCATCGAGCAAGCCAAGACGTTTCAAGACGAACTGCTCGACCACGTCCAGGCGCTTCCTGGCGTCGAGTCCGCCGCCTTCGCCCGCCTCGCGCCGTTAAGCTACGGCAGTTATTCTTCCAGCCCCATAGCAGTTGACGCCTACAACGTCCTTCCGGAAGAAGAACCCACGGTCGAGTACAACGAAGTCGGCCCCGGCTATCTCGCCACCATGGGCATTCCGCTAGTCTCCGGCCGCGAATTCACCCGCGCCGACGACGAATCCGCCGCCCCCGTCGCCATCGTCAACGAAACCATGGCCACCCAATTCTGGAAGGGCAACAACCCCATTGGCGAGCGTCTGCAAGTCAAAGGACGCTGGCTCACCGTGGTAGGCGTAGCCAAAGATTCGAAATATCAAAGCATGCGCGAGCTTCCCATGCCGTTCTTCTACGTTCCGCGCCGCCAGAATTTCGCCATCGGCGCGAGCCTGATTATCCGCACGCCGCTCGCGCCGCAAGAAATTGCCATCACGCTCGGCCGCGAGATTCACGCGCTCGACGCCAATCTCGCGCTCTACGAAGTCATCACGCTACAAGAACAACTCGACCGTTCCACCGCATCGCAAAAAGCCGCCGTCATGCTACTGGGCGTCCTCGGCGGTCTGGCCCTGCTGCTAGCAGCCATCGGCCTGTACGGCGTGATGTCCTACGCCGTCTCGCAAAGCACCCGCGAACTCGGATTGCGCATGGCCCTCGGCGCCCGCGCCTCCGATCTTCTGCGCCTGGTGATCTCCAGGGGACTAGCCTTGACGCTCGGCGGCGTAGCGCTGGGCGCAGTCGCGGCCCTCGCATTAACGCGTCTGCTAGGCAATTATCTGTATCGCGTAAGCCCGCGTGACCCGCTCGCGTTCGCTTTCGCATTTGCAGTGATGCTGCTCGCCACGCTCGCCGCCTGCTTCTTGCCCGCCTGGCGCGCAACGCGCACGGATCCGATGCGCGCCCTGCGCGACGAATGATTTGCAGCTTCGAATGGCGGAATTTCCGCGCACGCGCAGCGATTGACCACAGTCCTTTCGCCGAGTTAAATTGAAATCCTCGATGGTCTCTCGCCGCGTCGCAGTCTTCTTCTACGGATTGTTCATGGATGCCGATCTTCTGCGAACAAAAGGTGCGACCCCCGTGAACGTGCGTTCCGCTTGCGCCCCCGGTTTCGCACTTCGCATTGGGCAACGGGCAACGCTGATTCAGAATTCAGAAGCTCGCGCGTTCGGAATTCTAATGGACCTCACCCATGCCGATATCGAGCATCTGTACGCGGAAGAAAGCGTCCGCGCGTATCGACCGGAGGCCGTGCTATGTGAGCTTGCTGACGGCTCACGCGTTCCTGCCCTATGCTTCAACTTAATCGTGGCACCCAGCCCTGAAGAGGCCAACCCAGAATATGCGTCGAAGCTGCGAGACCTGGCGCGCCGACTAGGGCTTCCCTCCACTTATGTTGAGAGCATCCGATAAAGCAGTCCGATAGCCCGAAATCTCGTTGGAGCTACTCGCCTCACAAATGCCTTGCACCGAATATGGTGCAAGCATTAGGATTCGCGCACCTTGGTCTCAATCGGAAACGCCAGTCTGGATTCGGCGTCCGCGCACCCTGGAGAAAAATGATTCCGCGACTTCGCACATCCGTTCTTCTCGTTGTCCTCATCTTGATTGGAATACTTTTCTCCGGGCCCGCTACGCGCGCTCAAGCGGCACAGCGCGAGCCCGCCGGCAAGACGCGCACCTATTATGTCGCGGCCGACGAGGTGAATTGGGATTACGCGCCCTCCGGCCGCGATGAAGCGATGGGGATGCCCTTCGACGACATCGCCAAGCTCTATACCGAATCAGGCCCTCATCGCATCGGTCGCGTGTACAAAAAAGCGATCTACCGGGAGTACACGGACGCTACATTTTCGACGCTCAAAGTGCGCCCTCCCGAAGAGCAATATCTCGGCCTGCTCGGCCCCATCCTGCGCGGAGAAGTCGGCGACACGATCAAAGTCGTCTTCAAAAACAACGCTTCGCATCCTTACAGCATGCATCCGCACGGCGTTTTGTATCGGAAGGACGCTGAAGGTGCGGACTACAACGACGGCACCTCCGGCGCGGATAAGAACGACGGCGGCGTGCCTCCCGGCGCAACGCACACCTATGTATGGCAAATTCCGGAACGCGCTGGACCCGGGCCTGGCGATCCGAGCTCAGTTTTCTGGCTTTACCATTCGCACAGCGACGAGCTGCGCGATGTCGCTTCGGGGCTTTTCGGAGTAATCATCGTTACCCGCCGCGGAATGGCGCTGCCCGACGGCCGCCCGAAGGATGTGGACCGCGAGTTTGTCAACATGTTCATCGCCATCAACGAGAACGAGAGTTGGTATCTCGAAGACAACATCCGCGATCACACCTCCGATCCAAAGGGCGTCGAGCGCGGACAGAGCCATCTCATTACTCCTGCTGGAATGGCCGGAACGATTGTCGGGACGGGCTTCGTGGACGGCAACATCAAATGGTCCATCGACGGCTACCTCTACGGAAATATGCCGCTGATGACCATGCAGCAAGGCCAGCGCGTGCGCTGGTACGTGGCGACACTCGGAGACTTCAACAACGCGCACACCCCGCATTGGCACGGCAACACGGTACTCGTCGCCGGCCAACGCACCGACGTTTTGGTGGTGACCTCAGCGCAAATGGTGACCGCGGACATGGTGCCCGATGCACCGGGAATCTGGCTCTACCACTGTCACATTAGCGATCACATGCTGGCGGGAATGGATGCGCGTTACGAAGTAAAGCCGCGCTAAAGACCGGCATTCGAGGAAAGTAATCATCGCCAGCCGAACCACTAGCCTCACTACCATCGAGTGTGCATCGATTCTCGCCGGGCAGCATCAGAGGGACGGTGTTATTATTCCGCGGATTTGGCCAGGGAGGTTGTCGCTGATCTCGTCCAACGCTTGAATGGCCAACCCAGCTAACCAAGGAGGAACGCCATGTCCCATCACCTCGATTCACCCATCGCTCGCCAGGACATTCGCCTCGACATCACCGACCTCTATGTATTCCGCGGCGAAACGGGCACCGTATTCGCAATCAATGTCTGCCACTCGATTTTCGGCCCCATCCCTGCGCCGGGCTACCACCCGGAGGGCATGTACGAATTCAAAATCGATTTGAATGGCGATGCAGTCGAAGATCTCACGTACCGATTTAAATTCAAGGAACGCGACCCGCTCGGAAATCAGGCTTACACCGTAGAGCGTCTCACCGGCGCGGATGCTATTGACCCGAGCGTGTCTGGCACTGTAGTCGCACAGGGAGCCACCGGCGAATTCGTCAGGACGGCAAGCGGTTTGCGCGTTTGGGCCGGCAAGGCCGGCGACCCGTTTTGGATTGAGCCCGTTGTGCTACACGCAGTCGGCCACGCATTTCAGGACGGCACGTCCATAAATCTTTCCGGATGGGATCCCAGTCGCGCAAAGAATCTGTTCGCAGGCCAGACCGTTTACTCCATCGTTCTGGAAGTTCCGGATGGCGAACTGCTCGCCGGTGCAGGCGACAAGCGCCGAATCGGCGTCTGGGCTCTCTCAACGCTGGCCACCGACGCCGGGGGTTGGCGTTCAATCAACCGTGTGGGCCTTCCGATGATTCCTCCACTGTTCGCACAATTCAACGAAGATCTCGGCAATCGTCTGAATGCCGGGCGCCCCGCCGATGATTTCGCCACCTACGGAGCATCCATCACGAAAGCCATTGCCGGCGTCGTCGCCGCCATTGGAACAGCAGAAGATCCTCGCGCCTATGGCGAGAAAGTCGCGCACCGCTTTTTCCCCAACATGCTCCCCTATGAAGTTGGAACCCCGGCGGCGTTCGGTTTCGCCGAGTGGAATGGTCGCTCGCTCACGGACAACGCGCCCGACGTGATGTTTTCGATAGCCGCGAACACTCCCGTTCATCTCGGGATCGGCAAGGAATCCGTCACCTCGAAACCGTCGAAGACATTTCCGTACGTTCCTGCTGCGGGGGAGAGTCGGGGAGCCACGGCGTGAATTTGTAGCGTGCCAGTGTAGTGGGAAACTAGGTGGTGCAGGTCAGTGCGTGGGACTATTCACTGCGGGAAAACGTAGCGTGCGAGGATTCGCCTTCGCCCAGCGAGACCAGCAGGCGGCGCAGTTTCGCGCGATCCTCCAGCCCCATGCCGACCCACTCGAATCCAGCCTGGTGCGAGCGCACGAACCGCACCACGGCCTGGGCATTGATCGAGCGCATTCCCGAGGGAATCCGGAACGACGCCGATGTCCCCACGGTAAGCTGCATATCGCCGCTGACCATGCCGCCGTCCAGGCTCAGCACATTAATCGATAAATTCTGTTTGCCCTGCGCCGAACTCACCATCGCCGGCACAGAATGGGAAAGCCGCACGCGCCGGTAGCGGCGATGCCGCACGAAATCGCGCTCCGGCCGCGGATCGAGCGGTGCCAGCGCCAGCACTGCCGGATCCAGCCCCGATTTTGGAATGAACGCGCGCAGCCAATCCGCATCAATCTTCGCCAACGCCTGCGCCACGGCCGTGCGGATTTCATCCGCATGCGTCCAGCCGAATGTTTTGCGGTCTTCCAGGAAATGGCGCAGCCGTTCCGCAGTTCCCGGCGCGCGAATGCGCCCCAGCGCCTCGATCGCCTTCACGCGTAAAAATTCGGAGCTTCCCGGCAGCGCTTCGCCCTCGACAATCTTCAGCAGCTTTTCGGCGGTATCCGGATCGCCGCACATTCCGATTTCGTCGACGGCAAACGGCATCACCAGCGAGTCGAACAATTCCAGCGAACTACCCAGAATGCGCCCGCGTTCCGGCGCCCCGCCGATGGCCAGTTGCCGCACCACCGCATCCTGAAACGAGCGCTGCCCTTCGCTCAGCCGCGAAGGCAAATATTCCGCCAGCGCGGTCGGATCAAGCCGGCTTAGCAGCCCCACCACAGCCGCGGCCTTGGCCAACGGCTCCGCCCGCAGCACCGCGCGCAGCGGCTGCGCGCATCCTTCGCCAATGGCTTTCGCCAAATCCACAACGCGCTCGCGCTCGTTCCTCCGCGTGCTGCGCGACAACCGCACCGCCAATTGCTCCGACGAAGCCTGCGGCACGCGCTTCAGCACATCTGTCAAACTTTCCGGCACGCGATCGGAATGCACCGCGTCATCAATAAATTCCGAGACGCGATTTTCGATTCCCAGCCGTGGCCGCAATCCCTCCACCCAGCTCGGCCGCACGGCTTCAAGCAAATTCAACGAATCGAGCGCCTGCAGCATGGCCCGGTAATAACGCCGCGAAGCCGCTTCCTGGCTCAGCCGCACGAATGCCGCGCTCAGCAGCGATTGCAATTCCTGCTCGCGCTCTTCCTGCATCTGCTTGCCGATTTCGGCAAGCGCAGTTTGTAATCGCTGGCTCGCGGCGCGGCTATAGAGTTCAGCCAGCTGTCCAAGCCCAATCGCCGCTTTGCGCCGCGCTTCCGCATCCTTATTTCGCACGCAAGCCGCGTAATGCAGCAAAATATCGCCCGCGGCATCCGATTCCCCGCGGCCCAGCAGCTCCTCAACAAACTGCTGCACGTTGCGCGGCGGAATGCACCACGCCTCGGTGGAAAGCAGCACCTGCTTCTTGCCTGACTCCGGCACCTTGGCCCAGAACTGCCGGTCCAGCAAATCCGCGTGCGATTCCACGGCGATGCCGGCCTTGGCCATCTTGTCTTCGCGCGCGCGCAGCAATTTGCGCAGCGTCTCGACTTCCTGGCCCATCTTGTCGAGCAACTGCCTCACCGCATTCACGCGCACTTCGCCGCGCTGAAAGCGCTCCAAGGCAAAGCGGATGGCAAGATCCTCGGCCAGCCGCACCAGCGTAGTGCCGTCAAGCTTGGCCTTCGGTGCCGTAGCCATCACGCCCGCCAGCGCCTGCCGCAAAGTCACCTGCGCGTTCTCCGGCAGATGCGCGAGCTTGTCTTTCCACGCGTTGGCGTCCAGAGTTTGCGTCTTGCCAGATCCTTGCGTGGCCTCGCCGAATTGCGCCAGCAGCCGCAGCAGGCTGTGCATCTCCGTTTCGCTCAACGGCAGTGGCTCAGGCGAACCCGCGCCCGATCCCGTGCCGCTGGAAGTTCCACTGCCACTTCCGCCGGTAGCCAGCCCGCCGAAAAATCCGAAAGAGCCGCCGCCAGTCGGAGCGCCATTTCCGCCGCCCGATCCGGCGGTTCTCGCGCCACCAGCACCCGCGTTAGCCGAGCCGGAATAGCTGCCGCCCGTTCCCGCATTAGCGTCGGTCCCGGTTCCTGTCCCCGCGCCTGAACCGCCGCCGGGATGCGCCGCGCCCTCCGCTGCCGCAATCAACTGAATCATCTTCTCCGGGCTGCGGAACCATTCCTGAATCTGCTCGGAATCCCCTCCCAGCGTGCGCACCGTCAACTGTGCCGCCACGCGCGCCTCCGAATAAGCCGAATCCTCGGCCACGAAGCGAATCTCATTCACGCGAATCGCCCCGCCGCCAGATTCCTTGCCCGTAAACTCGCTCAGCTTCTCCGCCAAGCCCGAAGCCTTCGATCCCGTCTCCATAAACGCGCGGATAAAGCGCGCAAACTCCGTGCGTTCCAGCCCGCGCCCAAAGCAGATGCTGGCAATCCCTGCGGCGCTAAGCAGATTGGCGAAACTGCGCTCCGCCGGGGTAGTCTCGAGGGGCACGCCGTCCAGCAGCAGCTGCGATCCGGTAGCCCCCAGCAGCAAGCCGGTAGGCCCCGCCACGGAGATAGCCTCGCTAAGCTCCTCGAAAGCCGCCCCAAATTGGGCCGCTGAGCGCACGTGTTCCAGGCCATATAGCCGGGCGAACTTCAACAAAACATTGAGGCTACGGACAAAAGCGCGCGCGTTCGGTATGGTCGTTGCGCTGGGCATATAGGACACTTCGCCTATCGGCAATTCACCGTCCAGTATGAAATAGTGTACTAGGACTATCGGCGGGGGAAATGGTACGACCGTACTATGTTCGCGTATCAGCCATTTGGCCCCAAGGCCAGTCGTGGCGGCTTTCTCTTCTGACTTCCGACCTCGAATCTCTAAATCCTACTTCAACTTCGCGTACTCGCTCTTCGCCGCCGCTAACACCGGAATATCCGCGTCGGCATCCTTCCAAATCGCGAAGAAATCCTGATACGCCGTGCGCGCCTTGGCCGCGTCTCCCTGCTCCGCCGCAGCCCGCGCCACTCCCAGCCGCGCCAGCGCCCCCAGCGGCGAATTCGCCATGATCCCGCGATGATCGATCAGCTTCTGAAACTCCGCCGCGGCCTGCGCGCCCTGCCGCGCCTGCAAATAGAGCAATCCGCGCACGTAAGCCGGCGCGATCGACGAAAACGGCAGAACGCCACCCAGCTCATAAGCCGCGGCCGGCTGCAGCGCCTCAATCCCCTTCGCCGCGTTGTTGCGCCCCAGCTCAATCGCACCGCGAATCGTCGGCAGCCAGTAATTTTGCACGATCGTATTCAACGGATAATCCTTGGCCAGCTTGTCGGCGATCGCCCCGGCCCGCGCCGCATCGCCCGTGCGCGCCAACGTCAACGCCGCCAGAATCTGCACGTCGCGCCCGCCTGAAAGCCCCAGCGCTTTCGTCACGCCGTCGCGCGCCGCCGCCGCGTTCCCAAATTCAGCCTCGCGATACGCGGCGTATCCCGTGTACGTTGCCGCCGTCTCCTTGGCGTCATTGTGCAGCGCCGACTCCTCCGCGCGCCGCGAAAAATCCCGCGCCTTGGCCAGCCGCCCGTAGTAAGCCTCCGTATCCGCTTGCGCTCCAAGGGCCCCATCCTCCACGCCGGGCTTGCCCATCGCCCAATCCAGATTCTTCTGCATCTCCGCCGCATCGTTCTCCAGAAACGCCAGCACGTACATGTCGTAATGCATCTCCTGATCTTCCAGCTTGCGGTTCAACCCCTGTCGCAGCACGCTGTGCGCTTCGTCGAAGCGGTTGGTAGCGATGTAAGTGCCCGCCAGATTGCCGTACTCAAGCACCAGGTCGGGATCGATCGCCATCGCTTCGTGCTCATCTTGGATGCTGTCTTCGTAATCGCCCAGATTCGAATGGAGATAATCGAGGATCACCAGCGGCAGCGCCGCGCGCGGATATTCCTGGTGCCATAGTTCCGCGCTTTGAATGCTTTTCTCGAATTCGCCGGTCACATTCAGGTAGTAATGAACCGTGATGTAGAGCTTCTCTGGCTCGCTGGTGCGGTCGCGCAGCTCGAACGCTTTTTGCGCGGACTGCGCGGAAAGTTCGGATTGCCCCAGGTCTCCGTAAATCGTCGCCATCTCCGCGTGGGCAATTGCAAAATTCGGATCGAGCGACACCGCCTGCTTGAACAACGGCAGCGCCGGGGCATCGCCGCTCTGCTGCCGCGTTTTCATTCCCAGGCTGTAAGCCTTCAGCGCCTCCAGCGACGAAGTCGTCGCGTCGGCCATCGGCGCGCTGAATTTTTCGATCGAACTCAGCGATTCGCCCAGCTTCCCACGCATGGACGATCCCACCGAACCCAGCGTATCCAGCACGCGGTCCTTGTTATCCGCGTCGCCGCTCGCGCTCGCCACGATGTCGCCGTTCGCGCAATTCACCGCATTCAGCACAATGTTGTAGCGGTTCCCCACCTGCGCGATCGAACCCGCCAGCATCGCCTTGCTCGCCGAGCGTTGGCAAATTTCCCGCGCGATGCTCTCCGAAACGCGCGTGTTCGCCGGCTGCCCCATCATCTGCAAAGTCGCCCGCATCTTCGAATCCGACAGCACATTCAGAAACGGCGATTCTGCCAATCGCGCCGCCAAAGCCTGCCGCAAGCTGTCGTCAAACACCGCGTCGCCGGTAGTATTCGTGAAGTCCGCAAGCACAATTGTGTCTTTTTCGGTAAGTTTCGGCGCGCGATGAAAATAAAAATATCCACCAACGACGAGCGCCACTACAACCGCCGCCGCACCAATTACGAGTCCGTAGGGGCGCTGCTTGCTGCGCCCGTCCGACGATCTCGCAGGATGAACAACGCTCTCCGCAACGGCGGAAGAACCCGCATGTCCAACGTCCACTCGCCCCGCCGAGGAGTCTCTCTTCTCTCCTGCGCCGCCCACCGCGCTCACTCGCCCCGACGATCCCCGCGCCGCCGACTCCGCCGCCGTGCTTCCAGGCGCGGCGTCACTCCGCCTCGCCCCCCGATCCCGGCACGTCATTCCGAGGCGCGCTCCTCACCGCCGAGGAATCCCTCTTCTCTTCCTCCGCCGTAACCGCCGGCACTTCCCCCGACGCCGCGCCGCCACTCTCCCTGAACTCGTATCCCTCCGCAACCGCTGCAAATCCGCGCGCAATTCCGCCGCGCTCTGGCAGCGCATCTTCGGATCTTTCTCCAGCGCCTTATTGATGGTGTCTTCCAGCTTCAGCGGCATATCCGGATTCAACCGCCCCACCGGCGCCGGCACGCGATTCAGAATCGCCTCGTAAATCACCGCGGAAGTATCCCCGCGAAACGGCAATTGCCCGGTGGCCATCTCGTACAGCACCACGCCGAACGAAAATAGATCGCTGCGCGCATCCAGCTCTTTCCCGCGCGCCTGCTCCGGCGACATATACGCCACCGTGCCCATGGTCGTCCCCGGCGAAGTCAGATTCTCCGCGGAAATGCCCGCCGCCGCGTCGGCCATCGTCTCCGCCGAATCCATCGACACGCGCTTCTCCGCCGTCCCCAGCTTGGCCAGCCCGAAATCGAGAATCTTGGCGTGCCCGCGCTTGGTCACAAAAATATTCGCGGGCTTGATGTCGCGGTGAATGATTCCTTCCGCATGCGCCGCATCCAGCGCATCGGCAATCTCCACGCCCAGATCGAGCAGCGTCTCCAGATCCAGCGCCCTCCCGGCGAGCTTATGCTTCAAAGTCAACCCGTCGAGATACTCCATCACAATGTAAGTGCGCCCGTTCTCTTCGCTGATGTCATGAATAGTGCAGATATTCGGATGGTTCAGCGCGGAAGCCGCCTGCGCCTCGCGCCGAAATCGCTCCAGCGCCTGCGCATCATTCGCCGCCGATTCAGGGAGGAACTTCAGCGCCACAGCCCGGTGCAGCTTCGTGTCCTCAGCCTTATACACAATGCCCATGCCACCGCCGCCAAGCTTCTCAGTAATGCGGTAGCGCCCAATCGTCTGCCCAACAGCAGGTGAGGAAGAAGTCACGCGCGCATCTTATTGCGCGGTGCAGGCAGAGTCAACGCGCAGCGCCACGTAACGCCGGCAGCCTGCCGGCGTTTTTGACTTTGCCCTCCGCCTGTATTTTGAGATTTGAAATAGATTTTTCGAACGTTTGCCGCCCCTTACTTTCCGCTCTCATCGTCTTCGTAGGGGCGGGCGTTCACCCCCGCCCGCCCTTCGGCCCCGGTGTGCGGCCCTCTGCCCAGCCGCGCGCTACGGTCTGCTCATCTGACTCCGTGGCCCAGGTCGGACGCAGGTACTATTCGCCTTGTCGCTGGGGACTCTTCTGGTCCTTAATAAATTTTATGTAGACCCTGCCGACCTGCGAAAGCGTGATAATTGTTATCAGAAACTGACACAGACAATATGCATAGAGCCCCGCTGTAAACGAAACAACGCACAAACGAATTGCTGAACTTCCAAACGGCACCAGCGGCAACCCACTATCGGCTGAGAGCGCGACGACAAACATCACGACCACCGCACACCAGTGGACTACCGCCGTCCAAGAAAAAACGAAGAGTAGGGCGGAGTACGCATTCGCAGGTCCTATGTCGGTAGTGGCGAGCCTACGAGTAAAGTGCGCATCAGGCAGGGTTAGAGAGATCGTCAGGCCTGCAATACAAAAACCTAAAGCGATCGAAGCGTACGCGATTCCACCAGTAACCACGTCACCGACCCTTGGGTGGTTGGAGAAAACGCCGCGATTGCCTAGACCCAAGAAAACGGCGGCCGTTAGAAGAGCGATTCCAAATTCCCAAGTCACGAAACGCCTCGTCCTTGCAATATTCCGCCAGGGGTTTCAGCATGTTCAACCTTGCCTGGCATCTCTTAAGAGCTTCGATAATTTCGAGCGAGCATCTGAATCATTCGTCTGACCGGTATGTGGGCTCACCTCAATAGGCAAGCTGGCGTATTTGATGTGCTTGCTTAGGTCCAAGATTATTAAGCCAGAATCCCCGCCGAGCGAGCCAATGATTTTGATCTTCTGGAATAGAGACCTCGCCCTCGCGGCCCCCGACTTTATGAAATGAATTATGCCGTCCGAAGTAGATAGACTCTTGCCCCGCTTGGAATTCGCCTCGATCCCCAGCGACTTAGCATCTGATGCCTGGGCAATTTCTGTGAGTTTATCGTGCTGATCCGTCCAATCAACGTTTGGTCGCACGATCGTAATCGTCGCAGATTTGATACGCTCAAATTCGTTCAACCGGTCCAAGAATGCTTCGTCAACAACTGGACTAAAGCTCAACTCAAGCGTCCGAAATCCTGAGCTTTCCGACGTCCGCACGTACTCCTCGATCAACCGGGCCAACGAGGACGGACCCAAATAACCGCGCCTGGCCTCTATGGCCAGGAGTCTGGCACCCGCGTCAATCATGGCATATGTCTTGCGCGCCTGAAATCGGCCCGGTAGTGTGGATTCTGTAAGTTCCTCGGTGGTCGTCAGATCAAAAAACAAACTACTCCTTTCAGAATAACCAGTATAAACGACCAGAAACAACTGTCCCGCGCGGCTGTTGAAAGCCGCCGTTCCCACGGCCGCGTGGTGAGTACCTTCTTTCAGGTCGTACCCACGGAGACTCTGTAGGGCGCGTAGCAAATCGCGGTAATCGAGCGGCCCGCCAGCAACATGTCCGTGCAAGTGATAAAATTCGATGCGAGATAATCTTTTCGGCATAGGCAGGGTATATTACTATGGCGAGTCAAGTATAGAAGAGTAATTTCTTGGGAGAATCGTCCAGAGGACTCAAGCGACTCAACAATCGGGCGGGCGGCCCACGATCCGCGAACGCCCTCGCAATTCAGGGTGGCGCATCCCCGGTCTATGTGAGCACGGCCCTTCGCCCCCGCGTATCTCCGCCCTTCTGCGCTTAGTTCTAGCCCGATTGTACCATTGACTACTCCGCAACATACCCCCACCATAACCGCGCGGTCGCTCGCAGCGCTGCCGCGAGGACGGCTCCCCAGCCGCCCGCGACGCCCGAGCCCCGCCGGGCCAGCCCGCGCTCCTCCGAAGGGCTCCCCCGAAAATAAGGAGCGTGGCCCGAAGTTAGCCAAGGACCGCACCACAAGCCGCGCCGTAAGCCTCGCTTCACCCTGCGTCGAAGCCCCAGACCTACCCCGCGTCATGCGCCCTGACCCCAGCCTCGGGCCCAAGGAAAAACCATGAGACCCCGACCCAAGCTGCACTCCTCGCCATCGTGGCTCGGAGGCCGAGACTTCCCGCACCCCGACACCAGCCCCGGACACAGCTACCGCCTCACCGGTATGAACATCGTGCTCCCAACCCATTATGAAATAAGCCACATGCGAGAGAAGCTCGACAAAAAAGGCGAAGAAAAAGTTAATCGCGACAGCCCACAATTAACTTTGCCCGTAACCCACTGAAAACAAAGGACCGGACCCATAGTTAATCGCGACACAGGGGGGGTACATGCACCCGAGAGGAGGCCAACAGATCGGAGAGAAAGGCAAAATCGAAGGCACCGGCAGGCTGCCTTTCGAGGCTGAGGGCAAGCCGGCGTTACGCCGGCAAGCGCACTTCGACGCTGGCGCTATCGAGGACGCCTTTGACCAGGCGGATGATTTGATTGGCCCACAGCGTGTTACTCAGCACGACCAGCGAGCCATTTTCGAAATCGCAAATGGCGCAGAAGAGGTAGTTCTGGAAGGCGTGATGGTAGGCGTCGGCTCCGTGGCGCGAGAGTTCGTTTTCGAGCGCGGGATCGCCTTCGGTTACGCGGGCGCCGGCACGCGCGCCGAACGTCTCGGCTTCGAAGCGGGCCAGCAATTCTTCGAGCAGTCCCGGCTCGGGCGCGGGAATCACCAGGCTGCGCTCGGCTGCTTCGCGAAACGCGATGTCATGTATGCGGCAGAAATCGCGAACGCGATCGAGATGGCTGAAGAAATCGAGCGCCAGCGGCTCGGTGCCAGACAGCGCCGGCAGCACACGCGCCCATGTTTTCGCGGCTTCTTCGCCGCGGATGGGTTCGCGATCCATGCTGGAATCGACGAGTTCAAGGCCGATGGCGCGGACATCGGGCCCCAGATCGAGAGGTTCAACGTCGAGGATGTTCATCGTGGTCCATGATGCGGGGATTGTTTTTGTAGCGCCGGGCTTCCAGTCCCGGCATCTTTGTGTGCCTACGCGCACGTTGGATGATCTTGCGCGCGATTGCGATTCCGGATGCCGCTCTAAAAAGGGCGGCGCTACATCTTCGGATGGGCCCGGCTTGGCCGTGCTTTACGCGCCAGCGGCTTGGCCTGCGGCGCCGCCGAAGCGTTTCGCGAAATCGGGCGACTGCTTGCGAACTTCCAGCCAATCGAAGAACGCGTCCGGAGTTTCCAGCCAGATGGCGAACCACTGCGCGATTTCTTCTTTTTCCGCGCGCTTGGCTTCCTCCACTTTGTGATTGCGAGCGATCATCTCGGCGCGGCGGCGGCCGAGCAAGCCGACTTCGCGGGTGCGCTCGACGGCGGAGTGCTCGCCATCAGCCCGGAATTTACGCAGCAATTCGTCGAGGCGAATCAGGCACATCTCGGCTTCCTCGAGCGTCGAGAAGTGCAGCAGATCGTGGAATTCCTCTTCGTACAGGCCTTCCTCATCCACGTGCGTGGAAAAAGCCACACGCAAGCCGGCGTCTTCGAGAACGGCGACGATGTATTCGGGCGAAGTGCTGGCTTCGGGTCCGGCATTCACGATTATCTGCCGGCGAATCTGTTCGATTTCCGCGGGCGTGTAGCGCTCCTTACCGAGGCCGCGCGCGGCTTCCAGAATCAGCTCCTTCTTGGTGCTCTCTTTCATGGGATGCGAGTTTGGTTGTGGTTTGTGGCTCACGATGGGCTCCGATGGCGGTTCGCGGCGGCCGAGCCTCCCGGCGAGGCATTGGCGCCGGGGCCTGTGGAATCATTCTCCAGGCGCTTGCGGTAGCGCGTGATGTTGCGGTTGTGCTCCTCCAGCGTCTTGCTGAAGAAGTGGCCGCCTTGATCGTTGGCTACGAAATACATGTAATCCGTCTTGGCCGGCGAAACGGCCGCGCGCAAAGAGGCTTCGCCGGGATTGGCAATCGGCCCGGGCGGCAGGCCTGCGTGCGCGTAGGTATTGTACGGCGAATTGACCGCCAAGTCTGCGTGACGAACGATGAGCGTCGGGCGCCCGGCCAAAGCCAGGGCATATTGCACCGTGGGATCGCATTGCAGCGGGTAATTCTTGCTCAGGCGGTTGTAGAAGACGCCGGCGACGAGCGGGCGTTCCGAAGCGATCGGCGTTTCGCGCTCGACGAGCGAGGCGATGGTGACGATTTGCTGCGTGGAAGCGGCCGGATTGGCGGGATCTGGGTTGAGGCTGGCCCAGACGGTGCGGAAGTGCTGCACCATTTTGTCGGCGATTTGCTGCGCCGTGGCGTGGCGCGTGAACTCGTAAGTGGAAGGGAACAGAAAGCCTTCCAGGCTCTTCGCGCTTGGATCCAGATCCTGAATCTGCGATGGATCGCGGGCGGCTTTGAGGAAATCTTCGCGGCTGGCCAGGCCTTCGCGCTGGACGGCGTCGGCGATATCGAACATGTTCCAGCCTTCGGTGATCAGGATGGTGTGAACGTAGATGCGGCCGCCGGCAATCTTCCAGAAAACCTGGCGCGCATTCATGGCGTGATCGAACTGGTATTCGCCGGCCTGCAGAGAGCGGTGATAGTGATAGCGGCTCATCAGGTCGAAGGCAAAGGCGTTGGGGATGACGCCGTTATCGTGAAGGATCTCGGCCACGCGCCAGCGCGAGGCGCCGCGCGGGATATCCACAAAGATCGAGCCGGAATAGCCTTTGTAGAGGCGGCTGACGTTGTGATCGAGCCAGGCGGAAAAGCCGCCGATTGCTGCGATAAAGAGAAGAAGAAGGAGGCCCAGGCGGCGCATGCGCGGCTATTTCTCCTCGGGCCGGGGCGCAGGGCGTTTGAGGGGTGACGCGGGCTAGAAAGTCGCGGAGGAGGATGGCAGCGGCGAGGTCGTCGGTTTGCGGGGCGTTGGCGCGATCGTCGTCGCGCTTGGAGGCGCGAGTGGTTGCGGCCATTTCCTGGTGCGCGGCCCAGCTGGTGAGGCGTTCATCTACCAACTCGACTTCGAGGCCAAGCTCTTTGCGCAGGCGGGCGGCGAATTTTGCGGCTTCTTCGGCCATTTCGCCGGCGGTGCCGTCGAGATTGAGTGGATAGCCTACGACGATGTGGCGCGCGGTGTAGTGGCGCGCGATTTCGCGCAGCTGGCGGAAGATGTCGGCACGGTTTTTGCGTTCGAGGATGCCGGCGGGACGCGCGGTGATGCGCAGCTCGTCGGAGATGGCCAGGCCGATGCGGCGGCGGCCGTAGTCGAGGCCGAGGACACGGCCGGGAAGAGTGGTGATTGCGCGCGCGGGAGCTGGCTTCGCCGAGTGCGGCTTCTTCGCGGCCTTGGCGTGCAGTGCGGTGGCCATCACGACAATTATAGAGCGAGCGCGGTTATCGGCAAAAGGCGGCGATATCGATTTCGTGCCGATGAGTAGCGTCGGGGTCGCGGGCGGCAGCGGCGAACTAGGGCGGAAGGGGGACGAGACCGAGTACGGAATTCGGGATGAGACGCGGAGCAAGGCTACAAGTTTGCGCCGAAGGCGAGCAGACGGCCGTCGCAATCCTTCACTACAAACTCGCGCGAGTGCCAGGGCGTGTTGGCGAGGCCGCGAGTGAATTCCACGCCTCTCGCTGCATACTCAGCGTAAAGAGCATCCGCATCTTCGATGTTTACGTACGCATCGAGGAGTTCGTCCGAATATTTGTTGGGATTGGCTGTGGGAGGTTCGGCACAGCGGAAGTGAATCGCCTGGTGGTCGCGCGCAACGATGGCGTAAACCGGCGGGTCCTGCCAGGTGCCCATGCACTTAAAGCCGAGCTTGGTTTCGTAGTACGCAAGCGTGCTGGGAATGTCTGGCGTGAGGAATTGGGGCGCGATCCGGCGAATCATGAGGCAAGTCTCCTACACGTCGCGCCGGAAATCATAGAACACCCGAATGAGGTTGCCATCGAGATCGGCGGCCATAAACTCGCGCAGCTTCCACGGCTTGTCTTCGGGTTCGGAAATGATCTTCGCGCTTGCGGCCTTCCACTGTGCGAAGAGTTCGTCCACCTCGGCCTTGCTCTGGAGATTGAGCCAGAAAAGGATCGGGCCCGTGTTGCCGTAGGGCTCTCGGAAGGAGCGATTGGTGATGAACAATCTGCAATTCCCGCGCGAGATGCCGGCGATGCCGCCCTGGTCATCGCCCCAATCAAGCGTGAAGCCAAGGGCTTTGACATAGTAGGCCGCGGCTTTGTCGACGTTGTCTGCGGGAATCTCCGAGACGGCAGCGGGAAACTTCATGCGGCGAATCGTAGCACGAGCTTACCCAAATATGCTCTCGAAGCCGATCGCAGCAGTTTCTCGCCAGAGTTTCGTCCTGCACAAGGGAGTTTACAATGAGGCTGGGGAGGGAAAATCCGTGAGTGGTGGCCTCTCGAAGGGCTTGCGCGCGGCTACTTTCTTGTGGATCGCCATCGTTGTTCTTGCGGGAGGCTGTGACCGTTCGCGGTCGACGCCGGAAGATACGACGGTGGCCTCCGCTCGAGGAATTGCATACACTTACCGGAATGCAGGTCACTGTTCGCGGGAAATTTTCGCTAAACGGTAAGTTTGGCGCGTGCGTCTTTCTCGACAATCAGCATGTCGTCTATCTGGTTCCCAAGGGGTCGTTTACCTGGGGAGAACCCTACTCTGAAATGGAGGGGAAACTCGTCGCAGTGACTGGCACGCTCAACTTTTATCACGACGCTAACGCCGAACCAGCATACCCAGCCATTGCCCGGCCTCCTGATTATTTTTACTTTGAGGCGGAGACCGCTCAACTGCGGCTGATCTCAAAATAGTGATGAGCGCGCAAGGCGCTTTTGGGCAGGAAAGAATGTAAGACAACAAATCGGTGCGGGAAGCCTACGATCGACTGGCGGTCGAGTATGCCAAGCATATTTCCGATGAGCTTCGGAACAAACCGTTTGACCGGGAATTGCTGGATCGTTTGGCCGGCGAAGTTGCCGGACGCGGCGAGGTATGCGATCTCGGCTGTGGTCCCGGCCACATCGCGCGCTACTTGCGCGATGCCGGCGCCACTGTTTTCGGTTTGGATCTTTCTCCGCGAATGATTGAACAGGCTCGACGGCTCAATCCTGAAATAACCTTCCGCGAAGGCGACATGATGGCGCTGGATATTCCGGACGGGGCTGTGGCTGGAATCGCCGCGTTCTACGCGATCGTTAATATACCGAGGGAATCGCTGCCACGGGTGTTTCGGGAAATGGAAAGAGTGCTGCAGGCGGGTGGGCTGCTGTTGCTGGCGTTTCACATTGGTGATGAGACCCTTCGCCCGAACGAACTTTGGGGAGAATCCATTTCCACGGATTTCTATTTATTTCCGGTGGCGATCATTGAACGCTATCTGTTGGATGCCGGGTTTGCAATCGTCGAGGTGCTGGAGCGCGAGCCTTATGCGCCAGAAGTCGAATACCAGAGCCGAAGGGCATACATTTTTGCGCGGAAGGCAGAAAAGGTGAATGGTTAGATTGTGGCGGTTGTTTCGCTGGCGGGTGGAGCCCTTCGAGTCTCAGGGTAAACAAGCCACGCCCCTACGGTGACTCGCATACAACCAAAGGGTTTATTATGCAGTCAGAGAATAGGAAGCCGCATGGCAACTGCGACGGGAGTTCGAATGGACGCAGTGACTCGATGAGACCTTCCATTCTTTTTCGAAGATTTCGATTTGTCTGCAGTCGACGCACTGGTCTCCAACCAGGAATGTTTTCGGAGACATTGTCGCGGGCTTTGCTGGTGTGCTTGTTGATTTTCGGACTGTCCGGCTGCGGCGGGCCTTCACCTTCCTCGGGGCCTGCGCCTGGCTTGTCGATCGCCGGAGCGCAGGATCTCGGCGTCATCCCGACGAACCCGGATATTCTGGGAAGGGATGGCGGCTACAGCGCCCTGTTTCAGGGCTACTCCGTGTGGCTTTATGGCGACACCTTCATTGCCAAGCCGAACGCCGAAGACCAAACGTTGCTTAGCGATTCCTGGTCGTTTACCACGGACCTGAATGCGCAAGCGGGAATCACGGGATTTCAGGAGCAACTGGATTCCGCCGGAGCGCCGACCATGATTTTGCCTTTGACTCCCGCGGAACTGGCATTCAATCAGGCCCACAACATAAACAACTGCCAGGCGCAGCCATGCGGCGCGCGCTGGGCGCTTTGGCCCATGTCCATCGTCGTCAATCCGAGCGACGGGAGCGCTTTGATTTTTTACATGCTGGTGAGTGCGCAGCCGGGCAATTTTAATTTTCAGGGCATTGGCACCTCCGTGGCTACATGGAAGAACATGCAACAACAGGCGCAGCGGCCGATGTTGAACCCGCCCATCGTGCCGGGCCATCCGGATTTGCTGTTTACGCAGAATCAGCCGGGTTTTGGTTCCGCTTCGTTCATTAGCAACGGAACTCTTTATGCCTACGGATGCAGTTACAACAGCGGATGCCAGCTGGGCAAAGTGGCGCCATCCAGCGCGCAAGATCCCAGCGCCTGGAGCTTTTACGCCGGAAACGGGAATTGGTCGGCGCAGATCGGTGACGCCATTACGATTTTCAACGACGCCAACATTCTCAGCATCTCGTGGAACGCGTTTCTGCAGCGCTACCTTGCGGTATACAGCCCGCCGTTCTCGCAAAATGTGGTGATGCGCACATCCATGAATCCCGAGGGCCCGTGGTCTAGCGAAATTGTGGCGTTCGTGGCCATGCAGCCCGCTAGTGGCAATGTCTACGATGCGGTGGCCCACGTGGAATACGAGTCCAACGGCGGACAGACCATCTATGTGAGCTATTCGCGTGCCACAGCCGCGCCGTTCTCGAGTGAAGTGCGCGTGGTTGCGGTGCAGTTCAATTCATCCAGCGCACAGCAGTAGTGCGCGGTGAATGGTTAGATTGTAGCGGTTGTTCCGCTGGCGGGCGGAGCCCTTCGAGTCTCAGGGTAAACAAGCCTCGCCCCCTACGGACGGCAAAGCAAGGAATGCCGAGAATTCAAAAAGGGCATTTCAAATTTGAAATTTCAGATTTCAGACGAAGAGCAATTGCAAGAGAAAAGGCAAAGTGAACACGAAGGCAAAGCCAACAGCAAAGGCAGAGGCAAAGTTAGCTGGCGCAATCGCCACACTTGCGTTACAGGTGCGAGGCAATTTGCCAGAGGTTGCCCCAGGAGTCTTTCACCATCGCGCGCCTGTCGCCATAGGGTTGATCTGTGGGGACCTCCAGTGATTCTGCTCCCAGAGCTACTGCTCGCTGATACGTCTCATCCACGTTTTCGACGTAGACGTAAAGAAAGGCTGGGGCGGGATCGCGAAGACCACCTCCGTCGCTGATCATCACGAACGAATCGCCGATGCGGAGGTCGGCGGGGCGGTCGGATTGGAATTCACCCTGCGCACGGAACACTTCCTTCACGAAGCGAACCAATTCTCGCGGCTGCGAGGTGATAATGCGCGGAGTTATTGTGTGCCGGCCTTCTGGCTGAAAATGTTTCACGGGCGTGGCCTTTCGCTATTTCCTAAATCTCAGCGAGTGTACATCGATTTTCAGGAGCATTCACCGAAGGCGATAAACCGATAGAGCTGAGGCGGCAGGCAACGTGCGTGCCGCAGAATTACAGAACCAGGAGCAATTGATTTACGTAGAGGCGAGTGGGCGACGTTGTGGCTGTTGTTACGCTGGCGGGCGGAGCAAGCCCCGCCCCTACGACGGCAAAGCAAGGAATGCCGAGAATTCAAAAAAGGGCATTTCAAATTTGAAATTTCAGATTTCAGACGAAGAGCAATTGCAAGAGAAAAGGCAAAGTGACACGGCCGAAAACCCGGAGCGCGGTCGGAATTTCAACAGAGTCCGTTGAAATTTCGGGCGACGATTGCGGCGTTACTTTTCGCGGCCCCTGGTGCCATCTTCCCATAGCTTGTCGTAGCCTAATTGCTTCATTTGCTCATCCATGCCGTTTTCCTTCATTAGGGCTTCGATTTCGGCGCGGGTTTGGCGTTTGCCTAGTTGCTGCGGGAGATCGGCTATGCCGAAAGTGCCTATCGCGGCTATGGCTACTATCTTTTTCAGCTGGGTGATGTCGACTTTGTCGAAGGTGTCGCTGGCGGCGTGATAGTTGAGCATGTATTCGGCAGGCTCTTGATTGGCTACCAGCGTGGGGACGCCTTCCAGAAGGAAATCGAAATTGTCGGTGCCGATGTCGGCGTCGAAGGTTAGTTCCGTGGCGTTGAGGGATTTTGTGGGCTCGATGGCCTGCTGCACGGCTGCGGCGATGTCTTTGCGGCCGCTGAGGGAATAGCCGGTTACGCGGCCTACGCCGGAATCAAAGATTATGGCGACGTCCATGTTGTCGAGTTCGTTGCGGTGCGCGCGGGCGTAGGCGGCGGAGCCGAGCATGCCTTGTTCTTCGCCGGTGAAGAGGACGAAGCGGATGCTGCGGCGGGGGATTGTGCCGGTGGAGTGAATTACGCGCGCGGCGTCAATGACCATGGCGGCGTTGCAGCCGTTGTCGAGAGCGCCGGTGCCCAATTCCCAGGAATCGAGATGCGCGCCGAGGAGCACGAATTCGTCGGGCTTTTCGCGGCCACGGATTTCGGCGACTACGTTTTCGGATTCGACCGGACCCGTGACTTTGTTGGGCATGTCGAAGTGGACTTGCACCGGGACGTTGTTGGCTAGGAAACGGGCGATGCGCTCGGCGTCTTCGCGGGCGAGCGTTGCTTGCGGAAGCTTTTCGATTTCGCCGTTGGCGGAATTGGTGTGACGGTAGAGAAGAAGATTCGGGCGCGTGGACATCCAGAAGATGGCTGCGGCGCCGGAGTTGATGGCGCGATCGATAACGGATGGCGCGCGACTATATTCTTCGGAGAGATCGCTCCAGGTGATGAGGAAGTTCTGATGCACCAGGACGATTGCGCCTTTTGCGGCTGCGCCCGCTTTGGCGAAGCCGGCTTCATCGCCGGCGCCGACATCGACTACGTTCGCGGTGATGCCGCCTTCCGGCGTTGCGGGCGACCAGCCTACTGCGACGGCTCGCACTGGAAATGCGCCCGGCGCGAGAATTTCGATATGCGTTTTGCCTTCGCTCCAGCCGGTTGGCATGGTGAATTTTTCAGTGTGAACTTCGTCCACGCCCGCGTGACGGAAAGCTTCCACGCCCCAGCCTGCAGCTTTTTCGGCTGCCGGGGAGCCGGAGACGCGGCCGCCGATTTCGTCGGTGAGATGGCGCAGGTTTTCTTCCAGCGGCGAGGGGCCTTCGGCGCTGCGGATCATGACTGGGGCGAGGTCGGCGCAGGTGGTATTGACCGAGCAGGTGTTTTCGCCTGCGGGGGGTTGGAGAGGGGCGGGTTTTACGGGCGGAAGTTGGGCCGGCGTCGAAATGGCGCACAGAACGAATGCGGCGAGAAAGAATGGAAGATGACGGGTCGATTGATGTCGCATGGTGTTCACCGATGAGAATTATATGCCTGGTTGCAGGGCGCGGAGGGGAGAGAAGAGGGAAATTTCAAATTTCAGATTTGAAATTTCAGAGAACAGCGAGAGTCGTGTGGCTTGAGCGGTTCTATGTAGCGCTGTCCCTTTAGGGCAGCGTTCAGGCAGGATCGGCGCCGTGATCTGGAAGAAAGGGCAAGTTGTGAAGCCTGGGGAGCGAGGAAAGGAAGGCGACGGCGTCACCCGTGAAGTGGTGAGGTACATGCGATCGAGCGGATTTGCTCGCTGTGGCGTCGTGCTTGAATTTGACGAAGTGCGCCGGCTGGCAGCCGGCGTTACGTTGCTGCGAGGACGTGGTCGGCTACTTTGGCTACCTGGGCCATTTCGTTTACGTCGTGGACTCGGACTATGTGGGCGCCTGCCAGGATGCTGGCTGCTACCGTTGCGGCTGTGCCCCAGATCCTTTCTTCGGGGGGCTTGTCTCCTAGCGTCTTGCCTAGGAATGTCTTTCGCGAGGTGCCTATCGCGATTGGGTAGCCTAGCTTGGCGATTTGTGGCAGGCGGGCGATTAGCTCGTAATTTTGCTTGAAGCTTTTGCCGAAGCCGATTCCGGGATCTACGATGATTTGTGATTTCGGCACGCCGGCGCGGCGGGCGATTGCTATCGAACGCTTCAGGCCATTGATTACGTCGCGGACGGCGTTGCGGGCGAACGGTTGCTTTTGCATCGTGCTTGGCTCGCCACGCATGTGCATCAGGATTAGCGGGACGTGCTTGCGCTTCGCGACTTCGGCGATCTTCGGGTCGGCGCGCAGGCCGGTTACGTCGTTGATGATTTCGGCGCCTGCGGCTATGGCTGCGCTGGCTACTGAGGATTTGCGCGTGTCAATCGAGATGGGAATTTTTAGACGGCCGCGCAGGGCGTTGAGCACCGGAATTATGCGCGCGAATTCTTCTGCGGCGGAGATTCCTTGCGAGCCTGGGCGCGTGGATTCGCCGCCGATGTCGAGGATGTCGGCGCCGGCGGCTTCCATGGTTAGGGCTGCTTTTACTGCTGAATTTGTGTCTAGAAATTTGCCGCCGTCGGAGAAGCTGTCTGGGGTTACGTTCAGGACGGCCATGATTAGCGTGCGGGGGCCTAGTTGCAGGGTTCGCGAGGGGAGTTGCAGGCGGAATTTTTTTCTTTGGGTCATCAATTCTATCCGGGCCAGTAGCGCCGGCGTCTCTGCCGGCATCCGACGATCGAAAACTTCACCATCGGCAGCACTCATTCGCGGAGCGGCTTGGTCGAACAGGTCAACGTGCTTTGGGCCTCGCTCCGCGGACGATTGCGGCGCTTGTTAACGCTTACGGTCGTCAGATACCGGCACGGAGGTCCTTCGGCTCCGCTCAGGATAAACCGGCGCTACTTTTGCGCGGCTACGTAAAATGCCGCGCGATTCACTACTCTTTGCTGGGCTTCCTTTGCTGGCACTACTCGCAACTGGTGCCAGCCTGGGGTTGCGGCGTTTTCGCCTGCCGGGTAGAAGCCTAGCGTGTATTGCGTGCGAATGTTGCTGGCGATGCGCGCGAAGGCGTCACGGCCGTTGCGCGTCTCGCGAAGAAAATAGAGGCCGCCGCCGGCGCGGCGCACCAGTTCCGCGAGGAACAGAGTGTACGCCGGAATGCCGAGCTTGCGGGTTTGTTCGGTGAGCAGGGAGCGCGCGGAATGCGCGGCTAGCCAATCGTCGGTCATCACTTTGGGGCGATTCTGCGTGGAGACGGCGTACACCTCGACGCCTTCGGCTGCCAGGCCGCGGACCACGTCGTCGAATGTCAGCGCTGGAGGAAGGGCGATGGGTTTGCCGTTGTCCTTCTCGTCGGCCAGCGTCAAGCCGAGGCCATTGTCCTGGCCATCGGTTAGAAGCAGGATTGCTTTGCGTCCGGTGCGGCCGCGGAAGAGTTGCTGGCCGGCCAGGTAAACCGTTTCGTAGATATTGGAGCCGCCTTGATCGCCGAAAAGTTGGCGGACGTTGACTCGGGCGATGGCACTTTCGAACTCGTCGCGATCGCGGGTGAAGGGCGAGAGGATGTAGGAGTGCGCAGAGAATTCCACGACGGCTACTTCATCGCGCGGGGCTAGCGCATCGGCGATGCCGCGGGCGGCGGCTTGCACGTCGCCGGCATCCGGTAGGACGCTGGGGCTGGCGTCAATTACCAGAGCGACGCTGGCGGGATCGTTGCCGGCGTCGAAGTAGGAGATGCGCTGCTCGATGTTGTCTTCGAAGAGGCGGAAATCGTCGCGGGTAAGGCCGGTGACGGAAGTGCCGTCGGGCGCGAAAACGTTGCAGTTTACGGGGACGAGATTGACTTGTACGCGCAACGCCGGTGGGCCGCCTGGTGATTCGGCCGGCGGTTCGGTGGACGTATGAGGCTGGCGAAGGATCAGTTCGCCTGAGGATTTGTCGCGGGTGTAGGAGACGTTGGAATCGAGTTGGATGGGTTTGAGGGGCTTCGGTTTCTGTGGGGCTTGCGCGGCAACTGGCACGGTCAGAATTGCAGCGAGTGCGAGATTTAAACCAAGAAAAACCGGAGCGAGGTTTCCGCCGTTCCGGCGCCGAGATCCTTCAGGATGCCACCCCGCCCGATTTTCGCGCGGATCGGGATGAATGGGCGCGAAAATCGGGCTGCGCGTCCTTCAGGATGACAACGCGTTTGACAATATGCGCAGCGGCGGCAGAGTAGGAAGAACTTCAGTCGAGATCAAAGTCGCGCAACGGTTTTTCGATCGGTTTGTCTTTGGCTTTCTTCAGGCCTTCGGCGAATTTGCGGGCCAGGACGTCTTCTTTCATTTTCTCGGCTTCTACGGAGAGGCGGAATTTTTCTTCTACGCGCTCGGCTTGCTCGCGCAGGAGCTTAGCTGTGTCGTCGAAATCAACCGAGGGAGGTCTTATCGGGGCTTCGTGGGAGAGGACGACGGCTAGTTTCGCGTCCACGTGAAGAGTGGCGTGGCAGCAGGGGCATTCGACGCGGATGGTTTCGTCGGGCTTCTTGGCCATGGGGGTATTTTACGCCCAAAGCGAAGGCGATCAAATCATACCAGACGGGAAAATACGGGGGCGGAGCCGCAATGACGGACAGCAAGCGCGGAATTACAAAGCCGGAGCGACAAAGGCCCCACGCGCAAAACGGGCGCATAGGGCACCCGAGGCCGCGCGGGAAGACGGAAGGAGCGAATTTCAAATCTCAGATTTCAGATTTGAGATTCAGGCAAAGAGAAAAACAGAGATAAGAGGCGGCGCGAGGCCGTGGGTCGATTCGCAGTGATGATTAGCGCAGCGGGCGGAGCAAGCCCCGCCCCTACGAACGGAAACACCGCTGGAGCTGTTCGGGTGACAACGCAGAGCGCGAGCAAAGAAAGAATGGACGACGCGTCATGAGCTCGAGGACGGAAGAAAGATCAACGACCAAGCAGAGACCTTGGCTCGGGCTCGAGTAGTGCCCTGGGAAAAGCGCCGGCTGGCAGCCGGCGCTACGCTGGAGCTGGTTTTTCGCCTTTGGCCAGGCCCGGCATGGGGCGCGGTTCGGGGCGCAACGTCAGCTGCGGCTCGCGAGTTGGCACTGGCGGAGCCGGCGGCGAGGCCTGCGGCTTATCCGGCAGCGGCTTGCCTTCGATTAACAGCTTGAGTTCGACGGCGTCGAGAACTTCGCGATCCAGCAGGGCTTGAGCCACGCGCTCTAGCGCATCGCGGTACGTGTCGAGGATGGTGTGCGCGCGGTCGTAACCGGAGGTGACGATGGAGCGCACTTCCTTATCAATGCGAATCGCGGTGTCTTCGGAGTAGTCGCGGTGTTGCGCGATCTCGCGGCCGAGGAAGATGGCTTCCTCTTTCTTGCCGAAGGTTAGCGGGCCGAGGGTGCTCATGCCCCATTCGCAAACCATTTGGCGCGCGATGTCTGTGGCGCGTTCGATATCGTTTCCGGCGCCGGTGGTGAGATGCTGCAGGAACATTTCTTCGGCAGCGCGGCCGCCCATCAGAACGGCTAGTTGCGATTCCAGGAATTCCTTCGTGTATGTGTGCTTATCGTCGATGGGCAATTGCATCGTGACGCCCAGGGCCATGCCGCGCGGGATGATGGTGACTTTGTGCAGCGGGTCGGCACCCGGAGTCATTGCTGCGACTAGCGCGTGGCCGGCTTCGTGATACGCGGTGTTTTTCTTCTCCTCGTCGGAGAGAATCATGGATTTGCGCTCGACGCCCATCAGAACTTTGTCCTTGGACATCTCGAAGTCCGCCATGGTGACGGTCTTGCGATTCTGGCGCGCGGCCCAGAGTGCGGATTCGTTGACCAGATTGGCGAGATCGGCGCCCGAGAAGCCCGGAGTGCCGCGGGCGATTACGGACAAATCGACATCGTCGGCGATGGGAACTTTTCTGGTGTGCACGCGGAGAATTTCTTCGCGGCCTCTAACGTCGGGTCGGGGCACGACTACTCGGCGATCGAAGCGGCCGGGGCGAAGCAATGCTGGATCGAGAACGTCCGGACGGTTTGTAGCTGCGATCAGGATGACGCCTTCGTTCGATTCGAAGCCGTCCATTTCGACGAGCAGGGCGTTCAGGGTTTGCTCGCGCTCATCGTGACCGCCGCCCAGTCCGGCGCCGCGATGGCGGCCGACCGCGTCAATTTCGTCGATGAAGATGATGCAGGGCGCGTTCTTTTTGCCCTGCTCGAAGAGATCGCGAACGCGGCTGGCGCCTACGCCTACGAACATCTCAACGAAATCTGAGCCAGAGATGGAGAAGAACGGGACGTTGGCTTCACCGGCGATGGCGCGGGCCAGCAGCGTCTTTCCCGTGCCTGGAGGGCCAACCAGCAGCACGCCCTTTGGAATTCGGCCGCCGAGTTTCTGGAATTTTTGCGGATCCTTCAGGAAATCGATGATCTCGTAGAGCTCTTCCTTGGCTTCATCAATTCCGGCTACGTCTTTGAATGTGGCTTTCTTCTGCTGCGCGGTAAGCAAACGCGCGCGGGATTTTCCGAAGCTGAGGGCTTTGTTCCCGCCGGCCTGCATCTGCTTCATCATGAAAATCCAGAAACCGACAATCAAGATGAGCGGAGCGAAGTTGACGACGAAGGCGATCCAGTCGTTGTTCTTCACTTCCTTGATGTTGATGAGCACGCCCTTCTCTTGCAGCGACTTGGTTATGTCGGGGATGGAGGAATTGGCCACGGTGACGTTGCGGAACTTCATTCCGTTTTCGCGATAGACGCCGGAAATTTCCGCGCTGTTTTGCGAGAGAGCGATGGTGACTTCCTTGATGTTGCCGTTCTGGATTTGCGCGAGGAAGGTCGTGTAGCTGGGCTCGTCTTCATGCTGCGCCGTGCCGCCGGAAGATGCCATATGCCAGAGGACAACCGCTAAGACGATCATCACCAGCCAGAATAAAATTGTCCGAACCGTAGAATTCACAGGCCTACCTCGTCCTTTCCTGCCAGTGCAGAGCCTTTGGACCCAAAACGTCCTAAGTATTAGATGCCAATGAGCGACAGAAGTACCCGGCCGGAATCTGTCGAGAATCAGGAACTTCCGGCTTAGAGCGCTTCGAGCTTTACGACGATCCGGCGCTGCGTGTCTTTGCGCGCCGAATAGTCAGCGGCCGGCGGCCAACCGCGAACCCAGGCGATGCGGCCCGTGCTGGTCAGGACCGGCCAATTTTTTCGTTCCTGCAAGCTGATGCGGGCTTCCGCGAACAGCTGCTTGAGCTTCTGGGCCTGACGCTTTCCGGGTAAAAGGTAAGCGTCCCCTGGGCGCCAGTTGCGAAGCACGAGCGGAGGCCGGAGACGGTCGGCATCCAGCGCTTGCGTCCCTAGGTTAGTGTCGCTCGCCGTACTAGGGCAGTCAATGGGTTTCAGGCAGAAGCGTACCCCTAATTCTGGAACGTCGATGGCGGCCGGGCCATTCTCGGGCAGCGTGACGGAGTACTCGTAGCGGTGCTCGGCAGCGGGGGCGGTTTTCGCCTGGCGCCCGGCTCGACGTGGGGCTCGGGCACTGAATTCCAGGCGGTCGAAGACGCGGACTACTTCCACGCCGCAGGGCAGCTGCAGCCGCCGGCCGCTCTGCGATTCGCTGGCCAGATGCAGCACTTGATGTACGTGAGTGGAATCGAATTCGGATTGGCCTCCAGCAATTTTGCGGAGCAACTCGAGAATCAGGCGGCTGGAAAGCGCGCGCGAGGCTTCTGCGTCGCGGGCGTTCTGCGGCAGCGGAGTCAGGAGATTGGGAATGGCGATTGTGATTGTGCCATGTGATTCGCTGCAGATGGCCTGCAAGCGCTCTGCGACGAGAGCGATCCAGAAGCTTTCGTCGTCGCGAAGAAGGGTGGCGAGATCTGTGAGATGGGCGACGATTGCGGGAGTGAAGTCGCGCTCGAGGAGCGGAAGAAGCTGGTGCCTGATGCGGGCGCGTAGGCGAGATGTATCGAGATTGCTGGCGTCTTCGCGCCAGGCTTGACCTTTGGCGCGCAGATATTCGCGCAGCTCCTCGCGACGGACATCGAGCAATGGCCGGATTACGGCGCCGCGCAGCGGATAGATCCCGACGAGGCCGCGTGACCCGGTGCCGCGTACGATTCGCGCTAGTAGGGTTTCGGCCTGATCGTCGGCGGTGTGCGCGACGGCGACTTTGGTGCAGCGGCCTTCGCTAACGAGTTGCTCGAAGAATCGGTAGCGAGCGCGGCGGCCGGCATCTTCGAGATTCCAATGATTGCGGCGCGCCAGAGCAGCGATGTCTTCTGTTGCGGAGAAGAACGGAAGGTTAAATTCTCGCGCCAGCTGGGCGGCAAAATCTTGGTCGCCAGCGGAAGCTTCGCCGCGCAATTGATGATTCAAGTGGACGACGCAGAGGGAGATTCCGAGCTCGGCTCGTACATCGATCAAGAGGCGCAGCAGCGCTACGGAATCTGCGCCGGACGAGACGGCGACTCCGAGGCGATCACCGGGCACGAGCATGCGGTGCTGGCGGAGTGTGTGGATAACGCGTAGCTGGAGAGTTGGTCGCAAGGGTTTATGCGGTTTCGCAGGGATGCTTTAAATTTTACACTGCCCGGCGGGTTAGGCCAATTCGTGGATTGGGAACTTGCGTCGGCGAGATCTGCTTTATAGCTGGCCGGACATGTGCTGCGCGAGCAACTCGCGGCTATACGTGATGCGGCGGTCCAGGACTACGGCTGCGAAGTAGGAGCAGCTCTCGCGCTCAATTTCTGCCCAGCGTGCGATGCGCGGCAAGATGGGGCGAACGAGGCCACGCAGCGCGAAGAGCATGGCGTAATACACGCCGACGGCGCGAATCTCGCCGCCATCGTCGCCACTGCCTGGGCAGAGCCTCAACAGTTGCACCAGACGCGAAAACTCACTTTCCGGTAGCTTGTCGTCGCTGATGCCGGCGATCTCGCGCACCTGTTCCGAGAGTTCACTCTTCTTCCCCGCGGCAATCACCGAGCGGCAATAAGAAACGAAAAATTGCAATAGCAGGGCGAAGGATATGACGCAAATGAGGACGGGAATGATCAACGGGCCCTCGCCAGTAGATGGGAAGTGACCAGGCGCGCATCTTCAGGGACTTTGAACATCGTGAAGGACCACGCGGCGGGCAGCCATACACCGGCTACCGGGGGAATCCAGTGAAGCACGAGCGGTTGCAGTGTGGGGAACAGGTTGCGCAGGGCATAAGCCGCGGCGGTCGCGCTGAAGTAAACGCCCAGCGCCAACACCAACTGAATCAATCGGGTGCGTGTCTCGTGCAGCTTGAGGATGGCGCCCCAAAGCAAATACGTGAGGACGACGCCGAGGAAATAGAGATTTTGGCCCAACTCGACGACGAAGCGGCTGGTCAAATGGTCCTGATTGGCACGAATGACCAGATAGGAGAACAATGCGGTTGCGGCGATGAGCACAAGAGCGCCGCGGCGGACATAACGGCTGGCGCTGAGCTCTTGAAAGACGCGATCGTAAAATTGCACGATCACGAAGAACAGGAGAATGGTGAGCAGGCTTTCGGAGTAATAGTAATAATAACGGTATTCAATGGACGACCAGCCGAACTTCTGAATGAATGTATATTGTCCGGTGGTTACCAGCAGGGCCGCTAAGAGATAGATACCAAGGCAGATATATCGAATGAACTGTTTGCGGCTGAAAGAGACACACCAACCCTGCGGCTTCGGCGACGAAGCCTAACATCCAAATCGCGTAATCGATCCGGCCAAGCATTCAGCTAGCATGAACGCGAGGCCTGGCTCTATACCGCGTTTTACCGCTGGGACGACCTGTGAACTACCAGGGCGTCGGCGGCATCGGGCCCGACGTGTTTGCTACCCACGGAGTGGGTGGCATGGGGCCTGACGTGTTCACGGCGAACCATGGTGTCGGCGGCATGGGCCCCGAAGTGTTGGCGAAGGTTTGGGTCGCCACACTCTGGAGAACCATCGCGCCGGTGAGAACCACCAGGGCGACTACCGCAACCACTAACCACTTACTCATCTTACTCCTCCGAGACAGGGAAACTGCGGGAGGAGTCTATGAGCAGTGGGAAGCCGTCAAGGGGAAAATCTCACACACGTGTGTCGTAAGAGTACACGTGTACCCTTGCTGGCGGAGCCAGTGCCTCTATTTAGTTGTCCGCACGCAGGTTAGAAAGGGAAAACGACGAGGTCAAGAGTACGTTGGTACTAGTGGCCGCGGGGTCCTAGTCCCGGGAGTTTTGCTTGGGATTCCGAATAACAGGGTGTGAAATTGAAGGCGTAGCAGTGGCTTACAAGCGCTGTTCAAGGGCCTTTTTGATGTCTGTTCCAGCGCGGTCTACCATCGGGGAAGTCGGATCTTCGCCCACATACTGCTGGATCACGGTGCCGTCTTTCCCGATCAAGATGTACGTTGGAAGGGTTCCTGTTCCATATTGGCGCATCATTTGATGGCCCACGTCATAACGCTGGGTCCACGTCATACCGTTCTGCGAGACGAAATTGCGCCAAGTGCCCTCGTCGTCGTCCTCATTTACGCTTACCAGCTCGAAATCGCTTCCGCCATAGATTGCCGCGAGTTGTTTCAAGCCGGGCAGGGCGTGGCGGCAGGGGCCGCACCAGGTAGCCCAGAAGTCAATAAGAGTGACTTTGCCGCCGCTAGAGGAATGACTCGCTTCGAAACCAGGAGCCTTTTCGCCGGACGCCAGCGGGGCTCTGGGCATGTTGTCGTCGTCGAAGATTTTGACAGATTTGGCCTGGCTGGCCTTTTTGGCGCGCGCCAGCCTGGCGATTTCGCCTAGGGACATCGGCGCATCGGGCGTCGTTGGGGTATCGCTCGTGGCGACTTTAGAATCCGGTGGGCCGGGATCATGCGTCGCGTCGGCGTGCAGCGAGCTGGCGGCTGGTGCGGGCGGCTCCTGTTTGGGATTGTCCTGCGCTTTCGCGCGGCCGGGTAACGCGATGATGAGCAATCCAGCCACGAATACGAGGTTAACGCGTCGCATGGTTCTTTGCCTTTTGCCAGGACAAGCCGCTACTCCGCGTTCGTGGCGTTCGTCTCGGGCTTCACAAAAATGGAGTCATCGAGCGGCGGATTGTTTTTAATCTCGCGAACTTTTACGGTGAATACGTTGCCTTTTTCGACGTGGCGAAACTTATGGGGCACTAAGAGGCCGTCAACCGAGCGATAGTCGTCCATGTAGGTTTGCACCACGTATTCGCCATCTTCGCGGTGAAAAATGTCGTCCGCGCGAACAATGAGGCCGGTGGTTGTGTCGAAGTACACGACGAGCGTGTATTTCTTCTCTGGCGAGAATTGCACCTGGTACGTCGAGTGCCCTGCGATCTGAGCTGTCCCTACGAGGCGTCCGGGCGCGTCGAGCTTGAGGTGTCCAGCGCCATTGCTGAATGAGGCGGCTCGCAAACGGCTTTCGAGGCCGATTCCCGTGAAGGGGTGGACTCCGCCAGCGGGGTCTTCCAGCCAGACAGTTTTGCCATCGCAGACTTCGCGGATGGTCAGGCCGTTGGTGAATGAGATTTTGGTGTAGCGCTTATTGGGTGTCTCGCTGACTTCTTCGATGGCGGCGAAGCCGGAAGCGTCCTCAGTCTGATAGAGGCCTTTGATCGCGCGCGTGGTGAACTTAGCCTGCAGTTCCTTGCCGCCTATAGCGGCCTCATATTTCGCGACGATCTCGTCGGCCGTGGGGGCCGGCTTGTCCTCAGTGGCGGCCGGAGCGGCACTTGCCGCAGCGACTGCAGTCGGCGAAGTGACCTGCGCCGAGGCGCTCTGGTTGATTGCGCATGTGGCTAGCGCCAACGCAAGAGAGAAAAACGTGACCTTGGAACGCATAGTGTCCTCCGGAACGCGGCCGCCCGCGATGCTAATGACAGTATGAGGTGAGGCCGCGGACGCACAATCGGACCGTGGTACAGGAGTAGTGAGTTATGAATCTGGCCGGGCGGACAGGAGCCTGGAGAACGAGGCAAAACGCGAATATACGTCGATTCTTGACACGCTACGAAGCCGTTCCGTAGCATGGTAATTTTGAATTGTGCCGGTGTAGCTCAGAGGTAGAGCGAGGGTCTCATAATCCCTAGGTCGTGGGTTCGAGTCCCACCGCCGGCACCAAGCCTCTTGATGCCCCTGCGATAAGTACCCGCCGTACATGATCTTCCGTACATTTTTGTGCGCGGCGGTCCAGTAGAATCGCCCAACTCAACTGCGATGCCAACAGCTTCCACAAAAGCGAAATCAATCGTCGCCGATCCCGACAGTCCGATTTCTACGATCGACGAGGCCAAGAAAGTACAAGAGCGCGTGGCGATTGGCGCCAGGGTGGTTTATGAAGCGGTTCGGCTCGAAGGCGAGGACGAACTGGAGCGTCCGGCGGCAGCCTTGGCGTGGTCAGGATTGGCCGCCGGGCTTTCCATGGGATTTTCACTTCTGGCACAGGCCGCCTTGCAATCCAGGCTTCCCGATACTTCGTGGCGCCCCGTCCTCGCGTGTGCTGGGTACTCGGTTGGATTTCTGATCGTCGTGCTGGGCCGGCAGCAACTTTTCACGGAAAACACTTTGACTGTAATTCTGCCGCTGTTGGTACACAAGGATCGCGCGACGGTGACGAAGGTTTTGCGGCTGTGGGGCGTCGTGCTTTCCGCCAATATCCTGGGTACGTTTCTTTTTGCGCTGGCGATTGCGCGTTTGAATTTTCTCGATCCCGCGATACAGCGCAGCGCGTTAGAAATCGCTCAAGCGCATATCGGGCCTGGTTTCTGGGTGGTTTTGCTGCGGGCAGTATTCGCGGGCTGGCTGATAGCGCTGATGGTGTGGATGTTGCCGGATGCGGCGAGTTCGCGCGTCGTGGTCATCGTGATTCTTACTTATTTGATCGGACTGGCGAGCTTGAGCCACATAGTCGCTGGTTCCACGACGGTTTTTTATCTGGTGGCTCTTGGAAAACTCCCGCTAGCGCGATATTTCACGGCGTTTTTTTTCCCGACTCTGATTGGGAATGTCATAGGCGGGGTGTCTCTCGTGGCGGCGCTTGCTCACGGGCAGGTAGTCGGCGGCAAGAGGTGATTTTGCGAGGACGCGCCGCGGTGAGGGTTACGCTCACGGTTGTGCGGCTTGCAGTGCGCGAATTTCAGCTTCGAGGGAATCGAGCCTCGCTACGGCTGCCTCGACCGCTGGCATGCCCTGGGCTCTGGCCTCCCGGGCATGTGCCAGGGCCGATTCGGAGATGCGGCTGACCTCGTGCAAGAGCTTCCGGATCTCGACCTCCAGTTGCTCGCGGCTTTCCTGGACCCTGTTCACGACATCGGACTGAACCCGGGAGCTGTTCGTATCCATCAGCTGATGCAGAAAATCGCGCGCCTCGCGCTCGATCACTGACGAAGCGCCAGCTATCCCTAGGAAAACATCGGCGAGATATCGCAACGGAGAGGCCGGCAGCGAAATGCGAAACAGATGCTCGAAGGTGAAGCGCGATCGCGTGCGAAAGCCCTTCTCTGCATCCAGCGCGTCGGGCGTGCGGGCAAGTTCTGGAATTCCGGATTCTGCCAGCTTTTTGAGGAAATCGTTTCCAATGCTCACGAAGCGAGCCGCAACGGCACGGTAGGCTTCTTCGGCGCGCGTTTGTTCGGTCTCGAGCCAGGGAAGGAGATGGCGTTCGGCGATCGTTTGCGCGGTGAGCATCGCATCGCGACGAAATTTTGGACCGTAGGACCGCGGAAGTTTTCGTGATTGCTCGTCGAATTCGGCGACGGCTTGCGGGAAGGCCGCGGCAAGAAACGTTTTTCGCTGATCGAGGAACATGTCGGACAAACGATGCTGTTCTGCGGTGAATAGATATCCCAAATCGTTGAGCGAGCGCTCGGCTTGCGAAATAGTTTGACGCAGTATCTGGATGCGGCGCTCCGAATCCTCGATGGGGCGCAGGAGCGCTACTTTCTCAGCCGCAGTGATAGTGAGCAACTGTTCGCTCAAGCGCTGCAAGCCCCTCGCTCCAGCTGAGGAAGTCAAGCTGCGACCCGACTCGCGGACGAGACTTTTCAATACGTCTACAAATTGTGGCCAATCGCGTGCCGCGCCGCCGTTTTGAAGCTGCTCCTCGGCGCTGATTTCATAAATGGGTCCGACGGGGCGATTCAGGCGTTTTTGCAGAACCCGGCTGGTGAAGGATTTCGCGATTTCGCGCTCGGCTTCCGAGGTGCGGTCGGCTTTGTTCAGCACGATGACGAGATCGCGCACGTGCTTGGCGAGTTCTTCGACTAGGTCCAATTCTTCGCCGGCAATGGGCGGGTCCGCGCCTACAACGACGATGGCCGCGTCGATGTGCGGAACGAACGCCTGCGTCGCTGCCGTGTTTCCGGCGAAGATCGAACCCAGGCCGGGAGTGTCCACGAAACACATACCTTCGGCGAGAAGCGCGCTCGGCGAGAAGACTTCCATGCCGCTTACTTTTTTCGAATTTTCGGGATTGTAATCCTCGGACACGTACTGGGTGAGCTCGTCGGGCGCGATTTCGCGCCACGTTCCGCCTTCGAAGCGCACTCGCGCATTTTCGATTTTGCCGTAACGCACAACGGTGGGCACCGCTGTGACTGGAACTACGCCAGCGGGCAAAATGCGATTTCCCATGAGGGCGTTCAGCAGCGTGGATTTGCCGCGTTTGAACTGCCCCACGCACGCGACATAAAAGCGGCCTTCGCCAATGCGTTCGGCGAGCGCGGACGTCTCTTCGAAGACGCGTTCGGAGCCGAGTGTCTTCGCCAGAGCGGCCAGTTCGCGAAGCGAAGCTTCTCCTGCGGCGTCGTTCACGACGGCTGCGTGATCACCCGAAGTTGCGCTCATGACGTGGGGCGTACTCAAGGTTACGATTAGCTCGAGCCGCCGGCGAAGACATTCTACATGCGGGTGTGCGCGCACTTGGCGGAGATTCCATCGTCGTTGACACGTTGACGCGAGTGCTGCACGATGCACGCCGCGCTTGGCTTCGGCCCGTTCTTCCAGCGATGCGGAGCGCTCTTCGTGAACTCCTCGCGCGCATTGATCATCGTCAATCCCATCGCCGGCGGCGGGCGGGCACGGCGTGTGCAGCCTGCGGTCGCTGCCTATTTGCGGCGACGAAATTGGCCCGCCGAGTTCGTGGTTTCCACGAGCACCGCCGATCTGAAACGCATTGCTGCTGAGGCGATGAGCGGCGGCTATCGCTGCGTCGCGGCGCTGGGCGGTGACGGAGCGTTCCATCACATCGTCGAAGCGGCAGTTGGCTCGAACACCGTCCTCGGATTTCTGCCCGTGGGAAATGGCAACGACATCGCCGCGGGACTCGGCCTGCCGCGCGATCCGATTGCCGCCGCGTGCAATCTTATCGACGGAACGCCGCGGGCATTCGATGTTGTGCGGGTGCGCAGCCTGGCGGCGGAGTCCGAATCGCAAAGCGGCACGCCGGGCGAACTTTTTCCTGAGGCTATTTTCATGGGCGCGGGCGGCGCGGGTCTCGACGCGCAAGCGGCGGAGCTGGCGAATACGCGATTCAAGCGCTGGCCGGGCGTGACGCGTTATATCGCAGGGGCGCTTTGGGCGTGGAAGGACTTCCGAGCGCTGGAGGTTGAGGCGTCGATCGACGGTGCGCCATGGAATGGCCGCGTGCTATTCGCAGCGGTGGCCAATGGACCGTGGTACGGCTCGGGCGTGCGTATCGCGCCGCAAGCGCAGATGGACGATGGCTGGCTCGATATCACGCTGGTTCGCGAAATGCCGCTGGGGCGCGTGCTTGAAGCGCTTCCCATCGTTCTGCGCTCGGGCGACATCCGCTGGCCGGAGATCGAGCGCTTCCGTTGCCGCCGCTTCACATTGCGTGCAAGCGCTCCCACGCTCATTCACGGCGATGGAGAACTGATCGGCTCACTGCCCGCAGAGTTCGAAATCATGCCGCAAGCCGTTCGAGTGCTGGCTCCCGCTACCTAACGGCGCCAGACTACGTTGCCGCTTACTATTGTGGCCATTGGGGCGCCCTGGAATTTGCGACCGTCGAATGGCGAGTTGTGCGATTTGCTGGCGGATTCGGCGGCCTGGAACGTCCATTCGTGATCTATGGAGAAAATCGTGAGGTCGGCGGGCTCTCCGGCGGCAATCTTGCGGTCGATGCCCAGAATGCGCGCGGGGCCGGTGCTGAAAAGCTCGACCAGACGCGTCAACGATATCTTCTTCGTATGCACCAATTCGGCTAACGCGAGAGCTAACGCCGTCTCGAAGCCGGTGATGCCGAACGGCGCGCGATCAAATTCGACATCTTTGCTCGCGGGATGATGCGGGGCGTGATCCGTGGCGATGGCATCTACTGCGCCATCGGCTAGGCCCGCTAGCAACGCCTCACGGTCTTCGTGTGAGGCCAGCGGCGGATTCATTTTGTAGCGCGTGTCGTAAACGACGTCCTCATCGATCAGCGTGAAATGATGCGGCGTAACTTCGCAGGTGACCGCGACGCCGCGCTTTTTTGCGTCGCGGACGTGCGCCAGCGATGCGCGCGCCGAGAGATGCGCGATGTGCAGGCGCGCGCCGGTGAGAGCGGCGAGCTCGACATCGCGGCCCACGCAAATGGACTCGGACTCTGCCGGAATGCCTTTCAGGCCGAGCCGTACCGAGCGAGGCCCTTCGCGCATTACCCCGCCGGCGGCCAGTGAGGGATCTTCGCAGTGGTCAATCACGGGGAGCCCGAGCGAGCGGCAATAATCCATTGCCTGGCGCATGAGCTTGGCGGTTGCCACCGGGCGACCGTCATCGCTTACAGCTACGATTCCCGCGTCTTGCATGGCCGCAATTTCCGCCAGACCTTCGCCTTTGCTGCCCACCGAAATCGCGCCGATAGGCCAGACGCGCACGCTGGCACCGGCCGCGGCGCGCTCGACGATGGAACGCGTCACCGAGGCGTTGTCGTTCACCGGCTGCGTATTGGGCATGCAGCAGACGGCTGTAAATCCGCCGCGAGCCGCGGCGCGTGTGCCGGTTTCAATCGTTTCGGAAATTTCCTGGCCCGGCTCGCGCAGATGGCAATGCAAGTCGATGAAGCCGGGCGCGACGATCAGATCGCGCGCGTCGAGAATTTCTGCATCTGGTGCGGAGATGGAGGGGCCGGTGCGCTCGATGACCGCGCCGTCCAGAAGAATGTCCTGTACCTTGTCGGTGCCGGTGGCGGGGTCTATCACGCGGCCGTCGCGAATCAGGATCATGCGAAATTTTCCTTTGCGGGATGCGGCGCGTCGGGGCCGGCGCCGCTGATGAGCTGAAAGAGCAGCGCCATGCGGATGGCCAGGCCGTTGGTGACCTGCTCGAGGATGCAGGACTGCGGGCCGTCGGCGACGGCGGGATCGATTTCGAGGCCGCGAATCATCGGGCCGGGATGCAGGACGATGGCGTCTTTCTTGGCCAGGCGCACGCGCTCGGGCGTGAGTTGGTAGCGCAGAATGTAATCTTCCACGGGCAGCGGCGGTTCATGGATGCGCTCGGATTGCACGCGCAGGACGATAATCACTTCGGCGCCTTCGAGCGCTTTTTCGATGTGCGCCTCGCGGCGGATATTGGGCGCGAGACATTCGAGCTCGCGCGGCACCCACATGGCCGGGCCGCAGAGAGTAATACGCGAGCCGAATTTACTGAGCAAATGAATGTTCGAGCGAGCCACGCGGCTGTGCAGGATGTCGCCGAGAATGGTGACGTTGAGATTATCGAGGCGGCCCTTGCGATCGCGAATGGTCAGCGCGTCTAGAAGGCCCTGCGTGGGATGCTCGTGCGTGCCGTCGCCGGCGTTTATAACCGGGATATCGAGGCGGCGCGCGATGAAATCCGCCGCGCCTGAGGCCGAGTGGCGGATTACGATGCCGTCGGGCTTCATGGCATCGAGCGTCCAGACGGTGTCAATCAGGGATTCGCCTTTTTTCACGCTGGAGGATTCGGCTTGCAGATTCATGGTGTCTGCGCCGAGGCGCGCGGCGGAAGTGGCGAAACTGATGCGCGTGCGCGTGGAGGGCTCGAAGAATGCGAGCGCCACGGTTTTACCGCGCAGCGTGGCGAGTTTTTTCAGGGGGTGACGCTGGAATTCTTGAAATGGCTTCGCCTGGTCGAGGATGAAATTGATTTGCTCGACGTTGAGGGGTTCGATGCCGAGCAGATGGCGCAGGCGTTGAGGCACGGGCTTGAGTGAAAACGGGACGGCGTCAATCGACGCGATCCACGAGCATCACGCGCTCCTCCTTGTCAATTTCCTGCAGGCGGACTTCGACGATCTCGGTGTCGGCGGTGGTGATTTTGCGGCCGATAAACGTGGCTTCGATGGGCAGCTCGCGATGGCCGCGATCGATCAGCACGCACATGCGCACGCGTTTTGGACGGCCCAAATCGAAGAGGCCGTTCATCGCGGCGCGGGCGGTGCGGCCGGTGTAAAGCACGTCGTCCACTAAAACGAGATCCTGATTATCCACCACGAAGGGAATCTCGGTGGATTGCACCACAGGGTGCGCCGCCACCGTGGAAAGATCATCGCGATAGAGCGTGATGTCGAGCGTGCCGACCGGAATTTCGACTTTATGGAAGGCGTTAATGTTCTTCGCCAGGCGCTGCGCCAGCGGCACGCCGCGGCGGCGCACGCCAATCAGCGCTACATCCTTCGTGCCGCCGCTTTTCTCCACGATTTCATGTGCCAAACGCTGCAGGGTGCGATCGATTTCTTCGGCGGAGAGCAGCTGCCTTTTCTCGACGACGCGCATTGGTGGCACATCCTAACATAGGGCTTGCGGTTTCGGGAGCTAGCGTCGGGGGCTCGAAAAAGTGGACGGCTAGTTTTCAACAGGCATCCACAGCGTCTCATCTTGACGCGCGTGCTAGACTCTTTCGCCAGTGAGCGCCCCGCAGCCGGTCACAGCGCTAACCGGGCCCGCGGAAGTTGACCTCAGCGTCAGCGTCGGTACACTTGCCTTTCAAAATCCTGTCATAGCCGCCAGCGGCACTTTCGGGTATGGCGTCGAGTTCGCCGAGCTCGTCGATCTGAACCGCCTTGGCGGCATCGTTGTCAAAGGCCTCTCTGCTCAGCCTATGGCCGGTGCGCCCGCTCCGCGTATCTGGGATACCCCCTCGGGCATGGTCAACGCCATCGGCCTTCAGAACATCGGGGTCCGGGCGTTCGTCGCTGAAAAACTGCCGCTGTTGCGCCGTTACCACACTCATGTCATCGCTAACGTCTTCGGGCATACCGTCGAAGAGTATCTCGAGGTGATCCGGATCCTGAATGATGCCGAAGGGGTCGCCGCCTATGAGCTGAACGTCTCCTGTCCCAATGTGGACAGGGGCGGAGTCGAGTTCGGATGCGAACCGACCTTGCTGCGAGGGGTGGTTTCTGAGGCAAGGAAGGCCGCGAGGCGACCCCTCTGGGTCAAGCTCGCTCCGACTGTTGGATTCATTGGACTTATGGCGAAAGCTGCCGAGGAGGCTGGAGCCGAGGCGCTCACCATCGCAAATACCTACCCCGCATTGTGTCTAGATGCACACAGCCGGAAGTCCCGCCTGGGTAGTACTACAGGCGGATTGTCCGGGGCGGCTATAAAACCTATAACTGTTCGGCTAGTACACGAGGCCTCGAAAGCGGTGAAGCTACCGATCGTCGGCCTCGGAGGTATCGAAACCCCGGAGGACGTAGTCGAATATCTGGTCGCCGGGGCTTCGGTAGTGCAAGTCGGAACGGCCCACTTTGTGGATCCCAGGGCTAGCGAGAGGTTGGTCAAGGGACTCGAAAAGTGGTGCTTGGCCGATAACACACTTAGATTGAGCGAATTACGAGGAAGCTTACAGTAAGAACCGGATTGCAGATGAAGACGCAAAAACGGTATAATTCGCTGAATCAAAAAAGGTTAGGTGAAACGATGCGACACAAAAACATTGCCACCGCGGGGGCCGTATTTTTAGGCTTCATTCTATTTTTTGTGGCTCCCGTTCTCAACGCACCATCAGCAGTGCCGGCAGTCGATGCTCGACTCTTGGCGCAGTCAATACAGGTCCCAATGAACCCAGAGCTTGCCCGCCCCAACCCTTCTCTTGCTCCGAAGCCGGGTAAAACGTGGGAGTGCGTCTCAAGTTGGTACGGCGAAGACTTTGACGGCCGTCCAACCGCCAATGGCGAGACCTATGATATGTACGGGGTCACCGCCGCCCACCCAACCCTACCTCTAGGCTCCATCGTCCGGGTCATCAACCCGAAGAACAACCGCAGCCAGATCGTCCGCATTAATGACCGAGGCCCATACGTGGAAGGACGCGGGCTTGACGTTTCCTACGAAGTTGCCCGCCGTCTAGGATTCGACCAGCGCGGAGTTGCGAAAGTCCGCCTGGAACTCCTGGAGGTTCCCTCACGCCCCGCCTCAACTCCCAGCGAATAATCATAGCCCTTGACCTCGACAGCGCCAGGGACGCGTGCGCCCTGGCGCGGTGGCTCCGCGGCCATGTCGGCATGGTCAAGGTGGGGAATCAGCTGTTTACGGCCGAAGGCCCATCCGTGGTGCGAGCGCTGGCGCGGATGGGTTTCGGCATTTTCCTTGATCTGAAGTTTCACGACATACCGAATACGGTGAGCCATGGCGTCGCCTCGGCTTGCCGTCTGCCGGGTGTGCGTTTGCTGACGCTGCACACGCTGGCCGGGGTCGAAGTGATCGAGGCGGCTCGACGGGCTGCGGATGCTTGCAAGCGTCCGCCGAAGCTGCTGGGAGTAACTCTGCTCACCAGCCACGATGAGAGCTCCATTGGCCAGGTAGGAATCAAGGGGCCTGTTTCGGTGCGCGCCGTCAAGTTGGCAAAATTGGCGAAGGCAGCGCGGCTTGATGGCGTGGTCTCCTCGGTGCGCGAAGTGCGGGCGATTCGGCGGGCTGTTGGCCCCAAGATGCTGATCGTGGTGCCGGGCATTCGTCCTGCTGATGCGAGCAGCGACGACCAGGCACGCGTTGCCACTCCACGCGAAGCCGTTCGTGCCGGCGCCGATTACCTGGTAATCGGCCGCCCGATAACGGCCGCGAAAGACCCTCGCGAAGCCGTCGCCAGGATTACAGCTGAGATCGAATCCACGTAGCGCTAGCGTCGGCGTTTACCCCGAGCCGCGAGGGGCCGGCATCTGACGAGCAAAACTCCCGCCACGGAGTCGAGTGCGCGCCGAGCTTGCCGCACAAACGGCGATATGGATTTGCGCCTCATCCGCCCTCGATGTCGCAGTTAGCCAACACTCGCGCTCGCCGGATGCCGGCAGAGACGTCGACGGTACTTTCGTGCATAATACGCGCCTCGATCGCCATGAAATTCCTCACGATTGTGATCTGCGCGAGCTTGTTTCTTTCCGGGTGCGGGCCTGATTACGTCAAGGCAAGACCCGATGACGCCGATGTTGCCGGCACTTATAAACTTGCGAAGCTGAAAATCGACAACGATCTGGCGCGCTCGGTGCGCGAGCGAGACGTCACCTTAACGCTGATGCCCGATCACAAAGTCGTCGTCGCTGATTTCCCGAAATTCGATCTGACCGGCGGGCGCCTGATTTGCAGATTATCGGGCTCCGCGGAATGGCAGCTTTCGGATCAAGAGAATGGCGGCGTGGGTTGGTCGTTGGTCTTCAACAATTTTAATTCCTCGACATCGCCGACAAACAACGTCTGCAACACGACGTATCCCCTGCCCAGCCTTTTGCTCTTGAATCAGAAAGCGCCGCACCGGCTCTATATGACGGTCGGCGATCCAAGCGGCGATGAGGGCATCGAATTTGCAAAATCCGCGTCGTAGATTTCACCAGCAGGAGCGTTGATGGCAGACATGAACGGCAAAGTCGCTCTCGTTACCGGAGCGAGCAGTGGAATCGGCCGGGCGACGGGTGAGGCGTTCTCAGCTCGAGGCGCGAAGGTGGTTCTTGCGGCGCGCCGCGGAGACGAGTTGGCTGTACTCACGAAAGAAATTGAGGCGAAAGGTGGGACAGCGAGCTCCGTGGTCACCGATGTTGCCATCGCCAAGGACGTGGAGCGGATGGTGGCGCATACTCTGGAGAAATTTGGAAGGCTCGACTACGCAGTGAACAACGCGGGCATTGAAGGGAAGATCGGGCCAATCACCGAACTGCTCGAGGAGGAATGGGATCGCGTCCTCGACGTAAACCTGAAGGGCGTCTTTCTGTGTTTGAAGCACGAGGCCCGCGCCATGCTTGCGGGCGGGCATTGCGGCGCGATCGTGAACGTCGGCTCCGTAAATTCTTTTCTTGGCTTCCCCACCGGCTCAGCGTACGTCGCCTCCAAGCACGGACTGATCGGGCTGTCGTCGAGTGTTTCCGCTGAGCTGGCGTCGCGGGGAATCCGGGTGAATCTGTTGTGCCCGGGAATCATCGATACGCCGATGCATCATCGGGGGCGGGAGCTTCTCGGCGACGCGCTGTACGACAACGTTTTGAGTCAGCGCGTTCATCTGCGGCGCGCCGGACGGCCCGAGGAAATCGCCGAAGCGATTGTCTTCCTGTGCTCAGACGCGGCGAGTTACATCACCGGCACCACGCTCACACCCGATGGAGGGTTCACCCTGACGGTGTGAGCCTGGAGCACTAGAGCGTTTTCGAGCAGGACAGCTCGCCGCAACACCACAATTCTGCGGCAGGACATCGACTCTGCGAGTTCATAAGGAAAAGGCTTGAATTATGCTTGACAACAAAAGTTGTCAAAGCTAGCATTTCCTCGTGCTCGAGATTCAAGTGATTGAAGACCCGGCAGCGGCAGCGTTGGCTTTGGAGCCCGTGCGGAGTCGACTCCTCTCCGAGCTAGTCGTGCCCGCCTCGGCGGCGACGTTGGCCACGCGGGTTGGCCTAGCTCGGCAGAAAATCAACTACCACCTCCATGCGCTGGAGGCGTACGGGCTAGTGCGGCTGGCGCAGGAACGCAAGTGGGGAGGGCTGACGGAACGGCTGCTCGTGGCGACAGCGGCGTCCTACGTCGTATCGCCGAGCGCCCTGGGTCCGGTCGGCGCGGATCCGAACCGGGAAATCGATAGGCTATCCGCGAGCTATCTTATTGCCCTGGGCGCACGGGTCGTCCGCGAGGTGGGCGATCTTGTTCGTCGTGCGAAAGAGGCGGGCAAACGCCTGGCGACTTTGGCGGTGGATACCGAGGTTCGCTTCCGCTCGCCGACGGACCGGGCGGCTTTCAGCAACGAACTCACTGAGGCCATCACAAAACTGGTTTCGAAATACCACGATGAATCCGCCCCCGGCGGCCGCGTCCATCGCTTGGTGGTGGTGGCGCATCCTCTGCCGCGGAAATCCCATCCCAAGGAGCCATCATGAGTGTGAAGAAAGAACCCTCCGGACGCCATTCAGTCCAGGTCGAAGTCGAGGTCCCCGGTACCCCGGAGGAAGTCTGGCAGGCCATCGCCACCGGGCCGGGTATTTCGTCCTGGTTCGTGCCGACAGAGTTCGAAATGCGCGACGGGAAGCCCGTCGCGGTGAAGTTGAATTTCGGTCCGGGAATGGAGTCCAAATCCGCCGTGACGGTCTGGGATCCGCCGCGGAGGTTTGTCTCTGAGGCCCCTGGCTGGGCCCCTGGCTCGCCGGTGATCGCGGACGAGTGGAGCGTCGAAGCGCGGGCGGGAGGCGTCTGCGTCGTACGCGTGGTGCATAGCCTCTTCGCCAGCACGGACGACTGGGACAACCAGCTGGAAGGGACCGAATCCGGCTGGCCTGGGTTCTTCCGCATCCTGCGGATTTATCTCACGCACTTCCGCGGGCAGCGCTCCGCGACGATGCAGTGGATGGCCCCCGCCGCGGGAACCGAAGCGGAGGCTTGGGGAACGCTGACCTCGGCATTGGGGTTGAAAGGCGTGGGCGCCGGGCAGCGTTGGACCGCGCCGGCGGGCGTGCCGGTTCTCGGCGGCATGGTGGAGCACGTCAGCCAGAGTCCGTACAACGCCCTGGTGCGGCTCGACAAGCCGGGGGCGGGCACCGCCGTGCTTGGCGCCGTCAACTTCGGCGGGCAGAGCATGGTTACGCTAAACTTCTACCTTTACGGCGATCAGGCGAGCGGGACGGTCGCGCGCGAGACGCCGCGCTGGGAAGCGTGGATTCAAGAACGCTTCCCGACACCGCCGGAGACGAGCAAGATTGACTGATCTATCTGGCTGATTCTGCGCAAGCGCTCAGCAGTCGCTCAGCGAACATTTCCTGAGAGCATATCTTGCGCGAAATTCTGAAGTGCTACCAAATCTTCAGGTGGACCGGTCGCCTCGATCTTGCGTCGTTTTCTCAGCGCGTCGCGAGCGGCGTCTTCCGGCAGTCCAATTTCCAAGGAGAACGCCTTCGCGCAAGTAGCGCAATTGTTGCAAAGTGACGTCCGTAGCTCCCCCGTACTTTTCCGCCTGCTCGAGAAAGAAATCGGAAAGCGGCTTGGGAAGTTCGAAATTGTCCGGCACATCGCGGCGGGTGTACTCGTAAATTGTTTTTTGACGCCACGGATCGAATTTCCTGGTGTCAAAGAAATCCGTTTCCTCCAGGAATATCTGGCTGGTGGGCACAACCACTCGAATGACAGGGCCGGTGGTTGGATGAACGACCCAAACGGCAACCGTGTGGTTGGCCGCGGGCCAGAACAATCCCACGCCCTTGACTCCGGCACGTTCAACCAGAAATGCATAGAGCGCTGAGAGCTCATCACATTCCGCGGTGGCTGTCGATGTCACCACCGAAGGTTTTTTGACACTCTGCCACTGTTTCCAGATTCGGTCGGAGTTGGGCGGTTGATTCGTTATGGACCAATGAAGGTTCCAGAATCCGGCGTCTCTCGTCGCCTCAAAAAACAGGCGGACGACGGCGAAGTCGGAGTAATTGACGCTTTCAGCGGATAGCTGATGCGCGGAGAGAAACGACCGGAAGCCAACACGCATCCCGCTGCTGTTTTCGAGGGTCTTGGTCTCACCGCGAACTTCGCTAATGAACTGCCCCAGTTTGATGGAAGAGTTCTCGGGATGAACTGGCCCGCGGTCCTGGGAATGCACGCCGGGAGACGCGATCAGCTGAATCACAGCGCAGATACAGATAGCGACGGAGATTCGCTGTGCGGCTAAATGGAAGCGGGATTGCAAATCGGATGGACCTCTTCTGCAGCATTAGACACCGATGATGGAGACCCTGTGCCAATACGGGCGCCACAATAGCTCGCCTGGATCGCTTCAGTAAAAATAGGGGATTGGCGGAGGCTGTTGCGAAGCGTCCAGTTGGAAGCAGTAATCACCCTTTGGGTGAGTCCAAAAGTCGCTGCCATTCTGATTGGGAAGATTCCGGCTATCGGTGGAGAAGTTTGCGCACAACTCGTATTGGCTGTCGGACTTTCGGTGGTAAGTAAAGTCGGTATGGGTGATGGGATTCTGCTTTACATCGTTAGGAAGCTTCTGCAGATCGGCAGGAAGTACCTTTTTCGAATTTTCCCATTCAAGATTGATACGTTGCGCGAGTTCGCCGAGGGTGTGGACGATACGTAGGTCGGACTGAATCTGGCGCTGAGTTCCAGGTCCTCCCAGAAAGTGCCAGCCCACGGCCGCGACAGAGATCACGGCAATCGTGGCAGCGATAGCTGCCAACCTGTCTCTACTCATTGGCGTTCTTCCGCGGAAGCGCTCGCCGAGCCAACGATCCCATGTAATACCAGAAGACGCCGCCGGCGATCACTAGCGTCGTAACAACTTTGGCGACGAAGCGAGCCGTCAATTCCCCGCGCAGGAAGTAGGTCAAAAACGTAATCAAGTCTCCGACTACGCAGCCCGCGGCGATAAGCAGAGCGATGTAAGTGAGCCACTTTCTTACCGGCGACTCGAGCTTTTCGGGATGAGCGTCCAGCTCGCGCGTGATGTAGCGCATGATAAAAAGGTAGACGGGAAAAGCGATGATGATGCAGGCAAGAGCATCAGCCATTTGGTAGTAGGTGTTCGCGTAATAGTTGTTGGGGCTGAGCGGATCCTTGATCCAAGCTTCGATCAGCGTGAAAACGACCGAGCCGAGACCGATGGTCCAGGTGGCCAGGGTTGCAAAGCTGAGTAGGTAGAGAAATGCATCCTTTGCCGAACCAGAGCGCTTGTAGATCGGGACGGATAGACCGCTGCGGACTTCAAAATGATCGGCCAGGGCGCGGTAAACTTCCTCCTCCGGCCATCCCCGGCCGCGCAATAGCTCGACGATAATTTCGTCGCTGGCTCCCTGGCTCTTTGCCGATTCGAAAAATTCCTGGATGTCGCTGCGGGGAGTCATAGTTGGGCAAGTGTATAGCAGCGGTTTCCTCGCCTGACAAGTTTTTCAGATCCGCCGAACAGAGCCTGATAACCGCAGTTCCTTTCGCGACCGTGCCTTCGAATTGCCTGCGGCTATTGACAAAGCTGCGAATACGGTTCATTTTCGCTGGGCACTTTCCGGAGGCTCCATCTCCATTGACGCTGTTTTGTAGACGCCTGCTGCTCGTTCTCTGCTTGTTCGCTTTGCTTGGTTCTCCAATCTACCGAGCGCAAAATGCCGCCGAGGACTATCTCGCATATGTCGTTTGCGAATCGGCGGATAAAATCGAGCGCGTGCGATTCCATCGCGGCGATGCGCCGAGCCTCAAGCTCGATCACGAAATTCACGTCGGCTTGATGCCGGCGGACATCAATGGTCCGCACGGCATCGCCATCTCGCCCGACCGGCAATTTCTCTACGTCTCCGTGGCGCATGGCCGGCCGTTCGGCTCGGTCTGGAAGATCAGCACGGGCAGCGACGCGGTGATTCGCTTCGCGCCGCTCGGCCTTTTCCCGGCGACCACCGATATTTCGAAGAGCGGCCGCTTCATCTACGTCGCCAACGCCAACTTTCACGGCGACATGGTGCCGTCATCAATCTCGGTCGTGGCCACCGATGCCATGGTCGAGGTCAAGCGCATCACGACTTGTACCATGCCGCACGGCTCGCGTCTGAATCCGCAAGGCACCAAGCATTATTCCGTGTGCATGATGGACGACATGCTGGCGGAGATTGACACCGGCACCTTGCAGCTTTCGCGCTATTTCATGCTTTCAGCCGGCAAAGAAATGGGCATGACCGGTGCACCGGAAGGCCACGACGCGAAGCACCAGATGAACGCAACCTGCACGCCCACCTGGGCGCAACCCTCGAACGACGGCAGCGTAATCTACGTGGCCTGCAACAAATCGAGCGAAATCGTGGCCGTGGACGCCGAAAAATGGACCATGCTCAAGCGCTTTCCGGCCGGGACGGGCGTCTATAACTTAGCGATGACCAAAGACGGGCGTCTGGTGGCCACGAACAAGCGCGGCCAGTCGGTATCGTTCTTTGATCCGCAAAGCGGAAAAGAATTGGCGCGCACACCGACAAAACGCAAAGTGGTGCACGGCGCGGTGGTCACGCCTGACAATCGCTACGCATTCATTACCGAAGAAGGCGTCGGCGCCGAACCAGGCACGGTGGAAGTGATGGATCTAGGCAGCTACAAGAGCGTGGCAGCGCTCGATATCGGCGAGCAAGCCGCGGGAGTTGACTTCTGGAAGATGGCGCCCAGCGAGCCTTAATCCGACGCGCAAGGCTGCGGCAGATTTCACATACAGGAGAAATCAAAGATGCGGATGAATACTCGGAGCGGGTGGCTGCGGAAATTCGGCATTGCGGCGCTCGCGTTAGTCGTGGCGGGCTTGGCGCTCTCCACAACGTCGCGAGCGCAGGATCAGGAGAAAAAGCCGGAAGAGAAGAAGGGACCCGCGGTAGCCTCCGTTGAAGTCACTCCAAAAGACTCCAAAGCTCAGCTCGGCGACCAACTGCAATTCAAAGCGGTAGCGAAAGACGCCGCTGGGAATGTGCTCGACGTCAAACCCACAGTCTGGTTCGCATCACCGTTCGATGCCGCCATGGCGGATGTGAATGGCGTAGTGAATTTCACCAGCCCCGGCAAAATCACGGTCGGCGCTGTCTTCGGCGAGCAAATCGGCTTCGCCGATGTAATCGTCGCGGATGATCCCATCGCGCGCGTCGATATCCCCGAATTGAAAGGCGCCCTGGCAGTCGGAGGAACGATCGCGCTTGGGCCCACGGCCTACACAGCAGATGGCACGCCGCGTCCGGGTGCCGAGATCAGCTGGAAATCGCTCTCGTCGGCCGTGGCGAAAATAGACGCCGCCGGAGTGGTAACCGCCGTCGCTCCGGGCACGGCGAAAATCGAAGCGACCTCGGGCAAAGCGACGGGAGAGACTTCGATCAAGGTGGTGGCCGATAGCGTCAAGCATTTGGCGATTGATCCCGAGACCACCTCGGCGCGCACCGGCGATGTCGTGCACTTTCAAGTTACGGCGCACGATGCTGGCGGCAAAGTGATCAAGGATCTCGCCGCACGTTGGTCGGTCAGCGGCTTAGCAGGCTCGGCTTTCGCTGACGGCGCATTCGTCGCGGTGCGTCCGGGTACTTTTGTGATGACCGCGCAGATCGGCACGCATGCCGCGTCGGCTTCGATTTCGGTCACGCCGCGCAACGCGGAACGCGCCATTGAATACGTCGCGCACATCCAGCCCAAAGGCGACGATGGCCTGCCGATTCAAGCCGCCGAAGAATGGCTCATGGGCACGCATCTCTACTTTTCAACGATCGCGGATCGCGTTTTTCTTTACGACGTCGCCGATCCTTCCAAGCCCAAGCAACTCGATATGTTCAAAGTGGACGCACGCCTGGTGAATGACATCAGTACCACGCCGGATGAGAAAGCCGGAGTGCTGACTCGCGAGGGCGCGTCGAATCGTAAGAACGGCATCGTGCTGCTCGATCTCTCGACCCCCGGAAAATTTCAAGCCGCATCGGAATACACCGAGACGGTCACCGGCGGCGTGCACAGCGCGTTCATCGATACACACTACATTTACCTCACCGATGACGCCACCGGCTCATTGCGCGTCATCGATTTCCAGGATCTGAAGCATCCCAAGGAAGTGGCCCGCTTCGAAGTTCCCAATTCACGCGCGACCATGATCATGGGACCTGAAGGACCGCAAGCCAGCGGCCGCTACCTGCACGATCTGTGGGTGAAGGACGGCATCGCCTATCTCGCTTACTGGCGCGATGGGCTTGTGATTCTCGATGTGGGCAATGGAATGAAAGGCGGCAGCCCCGAGCATCCGCAAGTGATCAGCCAGTACAAGTTCAACCACTACGCGCTGTATGGCGACAATTGGCTGGCGGGCACGCACAGCGTTTATCGCTGGAAGAATTATCTATTCGTTGGCGATGAAGTTCTTCCCGGATTTTTCAATATCATCAGCAAGGAACGCGTCCCGACGCGCGCGATCACGCACGTGATGGACATTTCCGATATCGAGCATCCCAAGGAAGTGGCCTACTACGAAGTGCCCGAAGGCGGCACGCATAATTTCTGGTGCCTGGATGACATGTTGTTCCTCGGCGATTACAACGGCGGCGGGCGCGTCGTGGATATTTCCGGCGAGCTGCGCGGCGATTTATATCGCCAGGGGCGTGAAATCGCACGCTTCTGGACCGGCGATCCCAACGGCTATCGCTCCAATATGCCGCTGACGTGGGGCGCGGAACCGTGGAACGGCTACATCTACATCAACGATATCAACTCGGGGATTTGGATCGCCAAGCTTGGCAAACCGCTTTTCAAAGGCTCGACGACGGCGACGCCGCTGCAAGAGAAAGCGCAGTAGGTTTTGCCTTTTGTAGCGCCGTCCTTTTAGGGCGGCGTCTCTATGGCACGCAAGCCGGCGCATAGAGATGTAATTGCGATGCGCGCCCAACAGAATGCCACCCTAAAAGGGTGGCGTTAAATAACTTGGCTGCATCACGCCGGGCGGCCCGGTATCTTTCTCTTCGCGCACACATCCCATCCCGTGATGAAGCACGTCATTGTCGGCACTGCCGGTCACATCGACCACGGCAAATCCGCGCTCGTAGCCGCACTCACCGGTACGCATCCCGATCGTCTCGAAGAAGAAAAGCGCCGCGGGATCACGATTGATATCGGCTTTGCATTTCTTAATTTAGGCGAAATCCGCATCGGGTTCGTCGATGTGCCCGGCCACGAGCGCTTCGTCCGCAACATGTTAGCGGGAGCAGGTGGAATCGATCTCGTACTTCTAGTGGTCGCCGCAGATGAAAGCGTAAAGCCGCAAACGCGCGAGCATTTCGATATCTGCCGCTTGCTTGGCATTCGCGGCGGCATCATCGCGCTGACAAAATCCGATCTCGTTGATGACGACATGCGCGGGCTGGCCAAACTCGAAGTCGAAGATCTTGTCCGCGGCTCGTTCCTGGAAGGCGCGCCTATCATCGAAGTCAGCTCGAAGACGGGCGCGGGTCTCGATGCGCTGAAGTCGGCACTCGAACGCGCCGCGCAATCCGTTCCCGGCAAGGATGCTGGTCGGCATTTTCGTTTGCCCATCGATCGCGCGTTTGTCATGAAGGGCTTCGGCACGGTAGTAACCGGAACGCTGGTCTCCGGATCGGTGCGCACGGAAGATGAAGTCGAGCTCTTTCCAGTACAGCGACGCGTGCGCGTCCGTGGATTGCACTCCGGCGGCTCGGCGGTCACGCAAGCTGTCGCCGGTCAGCGCACCGCAGTGAATCTCGCCGGCGTTGAACTTGAGGATTTGCATCGCGGGATGTCGCTCGCCGCGCCCGGGAAATTCTTGCCCACAAAGCGCCTCGACGCCCGCCTCGAGCTGCTTCCGTCCGCCCCGGCGTTAAAGAATCGCTCCCGAGTGCACCTTCACCATGGAACGACAGAGATTATCGCCGATGTTTTGCTCCTCGAAGGCGAAAAACTCGCGCCCGGCCAGCGCGCCTTCGCACAATTGCGTCTCACTGAGCCGATCCTCGCTCTGCCCGGCGACCGCTTCATCATTCGCCGCTTTTCGCCGGTGACCACCATCGGAGGCGGCGCCATCCTTGACCCGCTGGCTCCGTTGCATCGCCGCAAGGACGCGAACACGATTCCATTGCTGGTGACTCTCGAGCGCAGCGACAAAGATGCCGTCGTCGCGCTTCTGGCCGCCGTCGAGCCGTGCGGCGTTTCGCTCGCGCGTCTTATCGCTCGCACCGGCTGGCTCGAATCCGAAACCCGCGACGCCATCAAGCGCCTGACCGCGAAAGGCGCTCTCGCCGTGCTGGAAGAAGAGCCGCTCAGCGTTATATCCGCATCGGCTGTTGCCGCGCTTCTGCCGCGCATTCGCCAGGAACTCGAAAAATTCCATCGCGCCAATCCGCTCGTGCTTGGCGTCGCGAAGGAAGATCTGCGCGGCAAAGCCGGCGCAAAGCCGGAAATTTTCCGTGCGGCGCTGGCGCAGCTTGTCGCGCAACGCGCCATTTCACTTTCGGGCGATCTGGTGCAAAGCGCCGGCCGCGAAATCGCGCTGCTCCCTGAAGAAGCCAAGGCCAAGGAATTAATCGCCTCGGAATTCGACCACGCCGGCCTGACCGTTCCGCGCTTCGAGGAGGTGCTCGGTAAGCTACCGGTGGAAAAGCAGCGCGCCCAGAAACTCCTGCAGCTGCTGCTGCGCGAAAAGACGCTGATCAAGATCGCCGACGACCTGGTCTTCCATCAAAGCGCCGTCACGCGCCTGCGCGAGATGGTCGCTAACTACAAGAAAACAAAGGGTCCACAACTTCCGATTGGCACATTTAAAGACCTCACCGGCGTAACCCGCAAATACGCCATCCCCCTGCTCGAATACCTCGACCGCGAGCGCGTTACGCGACGCGTCGGCGATGAGCGTGTTATACTTTAGGTTCGGCGAGGGTCTTTCCCCGGAAGCCTGCGCCTTGGGAACAGCTTCGCTTTGGGGGCGCGGAAAGGAGTTCCGATGGAATTCAGTCTGCCTCACATATTAATCCTGCTTCTGATTATCGTGATCCTCTTCGGCGGGAGAAAAATCCCTGAAGTGATGCGCGGCTTGGGTACCGGTATCCGCGAATTCAAAGAAGGAATGAAGGGCAACGACCCGCCAACGAATCCGCCGCAGTCGCCGTCCACCACTGCGACTAATGCCCCGCCGCCGCCGTCAACCGAGCAGAAATCGTAAATTCCTAAACATGGGGGAGGGTCTTCAGACCCTCCCCGTGTTCGTTTTGGTTTTCAGGCCTTCCGTTTCCCAGCCCAGCGCACGCAATTCCTGATAAATCCGGCCCATCGGCAATCCCATCACATTGAAATAACAGCCATCAATGCGCTTCACAAACTTCCCGCCGCGCCCCTGAATCGCGTAAGCCCCGGCCTTGTCTAAAGATTCGCCGCTGGCGACATAAGCAGCAATCTCCTCAGGCGTGAGCCGCGCAAAATCCACGCTGGTAACTTCCTCGAATACCTGCATGCGTCCTTCCGGCAATTGCAAAAGCGCCACGCCTGTATGGATCTCGTGCGTTCGTCCGCTTAATTGCTCAATCATCGTGCGCGCTTCAGCGATATTGGCCGGCTTTTCGAGTATCACGCCCTCAACAACGACGGTAGTATCCGCCGCAAGAATGATTGCGCCGGAATCGTGGTTGCCAATTTTGCCCGCAACCGCGCGCGCCTTTTCGTCGGCCAGCCGCTGCACATACGGCCCTGCCAGTTCTCCCGCCTGCCGAATCTCGGGAATGTCCGGAGCGCAAGTCTCAAAGTCAAATCCAGCCGCGCGCAAAATTTCCGCGCGCCGCGGCGACCCCGACGCCAATATCAGCTTCATGTCAGCGAATCACTCCAGATTTTCTCAGCGCACTCAGCGTCTCTGCGGTAATTTTTCCGGATTTCAAATCACGACCGTCTCCTGATATTCCCCAAACGCCCCGCGCATCGCGTCGGAAATCTCTCCGACAGTAGCCAACGCCTCAACCGCCGCCAATATCGCCGGCATCAAATTCTCGCTCCCGCGCGCCCGCCGCTCGACTTCGCCCAGCGCCGCGCTGGTCTTGGCAGCATCGCGCCGCGCCCGCAGCGCCTTAACTCGCGCCACTTGCTCGCGCTCAATTGCCGGATCAATCCGCAAGGTTGGCACCGATCGCTCTTCGTGGGTAGTGAAGCGATTCACACCCACAACCACTTGCTCGCCGCTTTCGATGGCCCTTTGATAATCATAAGCGGCCTTCTGAATTTCCCGCTGCACGAAGCCGATCTCGATCGCGCGGAACAATCCGCCCAGCGCGTCAATTTTGGCAATGTACGCCCGCGCGCACTTCTTCGATCTCGTTCGTCAGCGACTCGATCGCGTACGATCCCGCAAACGGATCGGCGGTATTCGTCACACCCGTTTCCTGCGAGATAATCTGCTGGGTGCGCAAAGCCAGCAGCGCCGCCTCCTCCGTCGGCAACGCCAGCGCCTCATCGAGCCCATTTGCATGCAGCGACTGGCACCCGCCCAGCACCGCGCTCAGCGCCTGAATCGCCACGCGCACAAGATTGTTCTCCGGCTGCTGCGCCGTTAGCGAAGACCCCGCCGTCTGCGCATGGAATCGCAGCATCATCGAACGCGGGTCCTTCGCCCCGAACCGTTCCTTCATCAAACGCGCCCATAAGCGCCGCGCTGCCCGGAATTTCGCCACCTGCGCCAAAAACTCATTGTGCGCGTTGAAGAAAAACGAAAGCTGTGGCGCGAACTCATCCACCGCCATTCCCGCCGCCAGCGCCGCCTCCACATACGCGATTCCGTCCGCCAACGTGAACGCCACTTCCTGCACGTCCGTCGAGCCAGCCTCACGAATGTGATATCCCGAAATCGAAATGGCATTCCAGATCGGAATTTCCGTCCGGCACCACGCAAAAATATCTGTGACAAGGCGCATCGCCGGCCGAATCGGATAGATGTAAGTCCCGCGCGCGATGTATTCCTTCAAAATGTCGTTCTGCACCGTGCCCGAAAGCCGCTTCAAATTGGCGCCCTGGTTCTTCGCCACCGCCACATAAAGGGCCAGCAGAATCGCCGCCGTCGAATTAATCGTCATCGAAGTCGAAACGCGATCGAGCGGAATTCCCTCGAACAGCGCCTGCATATCCTCGAGCGAATCAATGGCCACGCCGACCTTTCCGACTTCGCCCAGCGCCAGCGGATGATCCGAATCCATCCCCATCTGAGTCGGCAAATCGAACGCGACAGAAAGCCCGTTCTGCCCGCGGCCCAGCAAATAGCGATAGCGCGCATTCGATTCCGCCGCGGTGCCAAATCCCGCGTACTGCCGCATGGTCCACAATCGCCCGCGGTACATCGTGGGATAAACGCCGCGCGTGAACGGAAACTCCCCTGGAAATCCCAAATCGCGCTCGAATTCCCAATCGCCCAGATCCTCGTGCGTAGCCAGCACGGGCATGGGCAAACCGCTGGTAGTCGCAGCCTTCTTCTCTTTGAATTTTTGCTCTTCGGTAAGCGCAGGCTTCTTGGAATTGTCAGCCATTAGCGGATACGCCGCGCACTGCGGAAAGAAGCGAAGCAAAATATCGCCATCATCAACGAATATGCAACGGTCGCGCCCAGCAACCACGGAATCCGCACATGATTCCACTGCCGCCAAGCCGCCAACCCACCCGAAATCGCAAACAAGCCAAACAGCGCCCCAGTCATCTCATGGAAAAGCTGCCGAGCCACTCGCCACCAAGCCCGCATAGTGGCACGGGCCGCCCTCCAAGCCGCCGCAATCCACCCAGGACCCATGCAAGCATTTTATCGTACAAGTACCGCCGGCGTCCCGGCCGGCATCTTACGACCCTCAACGTGCGCAAGAGGCGCACTCAATCGCGGCGCGAAGCAGTCAAAAGACCGGCTCTGATTCCCCGTACCGCCAGAGCTACATACCTCCGAAGACCCAGGCCAAGTAGTCCTAGCACTCCTCCCGCCTGTGCTCCAGCACAGGTACTTTCTTCAATCATCTTCATCATTCCGCACTTGTGCGCCGCCTTGCGCCGCCATAGAATCAGCCTAGAAGTCACTGTAGTCGGAGGCTACCTTGCAGCTCGATGACCGGCTAAAGAATCTGCTACGCGAATTGGGCCACGCCATTAACGACACGGTCTCGGAATCCGAACGGATTACCGACGCCATCTCCGGCGTGCGCTCGGCGGGTTACGACATCATCCTGAAGCTCGACGCCACCATCGGTCTCGCCCGGCGCGATGGCGACGGCCAGCGCATGACCGTTCAGGATCGCCAGTTCCTCGAATCCCTGCGCATCCGCGTGGACGATGAAGTCCTGCGCGATGACGATGAGGACGACGAGCACAAATTTGAAATCACGCCGCAGGACATCAAGTTCCTGCGCTCGCTGAAGATTTCGCTGGATGAATAAGCGTCACATCGCTCTGTTGCGCTTGGCCGCCGGTTTGATATTTCTCGCCGGTCTGGCCGCCGCGCCTCCCGCTAGCGCGCAAATGGATTCATCGGGCGTGGTGGCTTCGAAACCCCTGAAAGTCAAGCCCGTGTGGCTCAAAGTCGAAGTGCTCCATGTAGATCGCGCCTCCATCATGGTCCGCGAAGTTGACCATCCTCTGATGGTGCACACCTTCAGCTTCAGCACCAAGATGGCCGAACAAATGGAGAAGGTGCAGAACTCCGGCGGATTTCAGCACGGCGATCACATCAAGATTTTGCACGAGCCAGGCAAGGATGAGGCACTAGCCATCAAAGGCCGCCCCTCAAAGCCAGTCGGAGGGGCATGACTGCGGTAGCCGTAGGGTAGGGTGCCCCATGCGCCGGAGTTGCGCGTGGGGCTTTTGATTTTCCGCGGCTTCTACTTGTCAGCGCAAGACTTCTTTCGTACTAAACTCATCTCCTAGATATGACCAAGCCGCGAGCCCCCGCCGTTTCCGGCCGCTTCTATCCGTCCGATCCGGACGAGCTGCGCCGCGACATCGACCAGTACACCGCGGGGAGCACGCAAAAACAAAAAGCCCGCGCCTGCTTGGTCCCCCATGCCGGCTACATGTATTCGGGCGCCGTAGCAGGCAAGGTCTATCGCGCCATCGAAATTCCGCCGCGAATCCTGATGCTAGGTCCGCGCCATTTTCCCCGCGGCGAGTCGCTCGCGATTCTCTCCGATCGCTCGTGGCACACGCCCTTGGGTGACGCCCAAATCGACGCCCCCTTAGCCGCCGAACTGAAGCAAGCTTTCCCTCTGCTGCGCGAAGATTTCGTCGCCCACGAAACCGAACACTCGCTCGAAGTCCAACTTCCTTTCTTGCAGCACCTCGCAGCCGATTTTCGTTTCGTCCCGATCGTTCTCGGCACCGAGCGCTTCGAAATTTTCGAAGCCCTGGGACGCGCCATAGCCAAAGTGCAAGCCGCGCAGCGCGAAACATTTCTGATCCTGACCAGCTCGGACATGAATCACTACGAAAGCGACGCCATCACGCGAGTAAAAGACCGAATAGCGATAGATCGAATAGCAGCCCTGGATCCGGCAGGCCTCTATGAAGCAGTTCACGAAAAGGGAATTTCAATGTGTGGTTACGGCCCTGCAGTAGTGATGCTAACAGCAATGCGCGCCCTGGGCGCCAAGCAAGCCGAAATCTTAGCCTACGCCACCTCAGCCGAAGTAAGCGGCGACTACGACTGGACAGTAGGCTACGCCGCCGCCATGATTGTGTAGCGCCAACTTTTTAGGGCGGCACAGGCACAATCGCGCCACCAGCGAATGCCGCGCTAAAAGCACGGCGCTACAAAACCCTCTCCCTACTTCGAATTCCGTATCCGCCCCGCCAAATTCCGCGCTCTCTGCCGCGCAATATCTAAATATTTTTCGTCGGCTGCCAACTGGTCGAGCGACGCCAACAACCTCTCCGGCTCCGGAATAAGTCTATTGTTGTAATCGCTCTCCAAACGCATCACCGCATCATTCACGCCCAGAGCGGTCATAACGCATCGTCCGCTCGAGACTATTGATATCAATCTGCTCGCGTCCCAATCCCTCAAACAGATCGAGCAACTGCGAAGCGCTCGCATCCAGCGTGTAATTAAACGAAGTCTCGTGAGCCTCGCTGCCCTTCTCGTAGCGGAAGGTCTTCTCGCCAAGATTTGCAATCTTTCGGTGAATATCCAGGCTCGGCACATCGAAATGATGCAACTGCGTCGCCAGCTGAAAGATTTTCACCACCAGCGGTCGGCCGACCACAAACGGCTGCGGGCTCGGCTGCTCATCAAGCTGCCGGATGTCGTAACTCGCTTGCCCATTCTCCTCAACTTTGATTTCCACGAATTCAGGAAAGCTCTGCTTGAACACTTTGCGAAAGGTGACCGTTGCGGTATCGCCCGCACCAGAAGCCATGCCTGCACATAGCAGCGCAAGGCCGCCCAAAGCGAAAAACCTTCGGAGGAAGCCTCGACTGGGTAAGCCGGAAGGAATCATCGCACCGATACGATGCGCGCCGCTCGCGAATGGCTGCGCGAACCCGCACTCGTCGCCGCGCTCATGACCGCGGCACTGCGCCGCCCCGCGTTCATCGCCAAGGCCACACGCTCTTCCGCCAGCGACGCATGCGCATGACACAACGCCACCGCCAACGCGTCCGCCGCATCCTCAGGCTCGGGCGTCTCGCGCATTCCCAATTGCATCGACACCATCCGCTGCATCTGCTGCTTCGAAGCCGCGCCATATCCTGCAATGCGCGATTTCACTTCGCGCGGCGAATAACTTCGCGAAGGCACACCGGCCAAAGCCGCAGCCAACAGCACCACGCCACGCACCTCCGCCAATTTCAGCGCCGTATTCATATTCAAAGCCGTAAATACGGATTCCACGGCCACAGCATCAGGCGAAAATTCCGCCAACAGCTCCGCGATGGCCTGGTGAATGCGGCACAAGCGCGTCGCATAAGTCGTGCGCCCCGGCATGCGCAAAGCCCCATAACGCAACATCCGAGCCACTCCGCAATCCAATTCAATCACACCATAGCCGGTAGCCCCCGCCAGAGCAGGGTCCACGCCCAGCACGCAAATTTTTCGATGCGCCGAATTGCCGTCAGCAGGAATCACGACGGCCCAAGTGTAAGTGCAGAAATTAAAGAAGCGCCAGCAATTTCTCGGCGGACGTTGTCATGCTGTAGTTCTTTTCGTAGGGGTGGGGCTTGCTCCGCCCGCTCAGCGGCCAATCAACTCGCCACCGCCGCATGTATCTCCGACTCATCCACATCGAAATTCGCATACACATGCTGCACATCGTCGCTCTCTTCGAGCGCTTCTATCAGCCGTATCATCTGCTGCGCCTGCTGCCCGGCCAGCTTCACGTAATTCTGCGGCACAAACGAAACTTCCGCCGTAGTCGGTTTGATCCCAGCCGAAGTCAAAGCATCGCGCACTTTATCCAGCGCCTCCGGCGGCGTAGTAACTTCCCAAGCCGAGCCATCATCCCGCAAATCCTCAGCCCCGGCATCCAGCACAATCCCCATCATCTTCTCTTCGTCCGCCGCTTCCTTAGGCACAATGATGTCGCCCTTGCGATGAAACATCCAACCCACGGCCCCCGATTCGGCCATATTCCCGCCATTCTTCGACATCAAATGGCGAATCTCGCCCACCGTTCGGTTGCGATTGCTGGTCACCACTTGCACCAGCATCCCCACTCCGCCTGGGCCGTAACCCTCAAACATAGCTTCCTCGAGTATCTCGCCCTCAAGCTGCCCGGTGCCGCGCGCAATCGCCCGCTCGATATTGTCGTTGGGCATGTTTTCGTTCTTAGCCGCGGCAATAGCCGTGCGCAGCCGGGGATTCGAGTCCGGATCCCCTCCCCCAACTCGCGCAGCGATGGTCAATTCACGAATGACTTTCGTGAAGGCCTTCCCGCGCTTAGCGTCGGTAGCCGCCTTCTTGTGCTTGATAGTGGCCCACTTAGAGTGTCCAGACATAAGGTTATCCCGTAAAGGAAAGATGGCAGGAGCAGCGTAAGATGCTCTTGCCGACGTAGTCTAGCACACGTCAAGCAGTCATTGTAGGGGAGGGCCGGGTTAGCCCTCCCGCGAGCGCCGGAGCGCGCCAAGTAGCGCCGGTTTATCCTGAGTCGCGAAGGGCGTCCCTGCCGGCATCTGACGACCACCGGCCCACTCCACGTGCAAGTTCACGCGCGGATTAGGATTGCCTCAGTAGGGGCGGGGGTTCACCAGCCGCCCGCCGTAGCCGTGGGTTTTTGTAGTTTGTGTAGCGCCGCCCTTTCAGGGCGACATCTTCGCTCGTTCTGTAACGCCGGCTGCCAGCCGGCGCTCTTCTAAAGCCCAACTTCAGCAAAAATCTCGACTGCAGCCACCATTCAACAGTCTGTTCTCCTCCAACCTCAAACCTCCAAACTCAAATCTCCAACGTACACCCCGCCCAAATCAAACCCTGACCCCCGTGCCAATGGAGCGCCGGGCTTTTAGCCCGGCATCCGCTGGCCTTGCTCAACGCGCCACATCCATTTACCATTCCCCGTCCATGAATCGCCGCGACTTCCTAACACAATCCGCGCTGGCCCTAGCCGCCGCCGCGACTCCACAGAATCTAACAGCCCCGAGGGAACAACCAATGTCCTCGCCTTCACCCAGCGCCCCAGCCACACAGGATCTCGATTTCGCTTCCGCTCTCGGAGCCGCCGAAGCCATCCGCAAAAAACAAATCTCCTCCGTAGAGCTCACCCAGCGCATGTTCGCCCGCATCGACCGCTACAACCCGCCGCTCAACGCCTATGTTTACCAGACTCGCGAAGAAGCCTCAGCCCAAGCCAAAAAAGCCGACGAAGCTCAAGCCCAAGGCAAATCCCTAGGCGTCTTCCACGGCGTGCCCTTCAACATCAAAGAAAGTTTCGCCGTAGCCGGCCATCCGGCCACGTGGGGCTTCCCGCAGGTCAAAGACGTCAAAGCCCAATCGAATTCCGACGCCGTCGCTCGCCTGCTCGATGCCGGAGCCGTCCTCCTCGGCGCCACAAATGTCCCAGTTAATCTCGCCGACTGGCAGACCTACAATCCGATTTACGGCACGACGAATAATCCCTGGGACGTGAAGCGAACTCCGGGAGGATCTTCAGGCGGCTCTGCGGCAGCGCTCGCCGCGGGTCTCGGCTATCTCAGTGTAGGCAGCGATATCGGCGGCTCAATCCGCATTCCATCGCACTTCTGCGGCCTCTACGGCCACAAGCCGACGCTCAATCTAGTCAGCACACTAGGCCAGTTGCCGGGAGGCTTCCGCGATAATCCCGGCTTCGATACTCTATTAGCAGTCGCAGGCCCTATGGCCCGCAGCGCCGCCGATCTTCACGAAGCATTAAAAATTCTCGGCGGGCCATCCGGCTACGACGCCAAAGCATGGAAATGGCAATTGCCAGCCCCGCGAGCCACCAGCCTGAAAAATTTCCGCGTCGGCTATGTGATTGACGATCCCATCGCCCCGCCAACGCCGGAGATGAAGCCGCTGCTCGAAAAAACAATCACAGCCCTGGATCGAGCAGGCGCCCAGCTCAAGCCCGGCTGGCCGAGCGGCTTCAAAATCCAGTCGTTGCTCGAAACCTACAAATTTCTGCTCTTCGCATTTTTCTTCAGCGTAGCCCCACCCGAAGCACAAGAAGCCCAGCGCAAAGCCGCCGCCGCCGATCCAAATGCTCCAGCCTCTCCCAGGCATGGCGCCCGTCGCCGAATGGCAGCGCCGCAATTTCCAGCGCCTGGCCTTCCGCGCCCAGTGGCAGGATTATTTCAACGACGTGGATGTATTCCTCTCGCCCGTAGCCTTCACTCCAGCCTTCCCGCACGACCACAGCGAGCCCATAGACAAACGCATCATCGCAACCTCCGCCGGCCCGCGCCAATACATGGACTTGCTCAACTGGATTGCCACACCAACGCTAACCGGCTGCCCAGCAACAGCAGCCCCAATAGGCCACACCACCGAAGGATTGCCGGTAGGAATCCAAATCATGGGCCCGTTCTGGGAAGACGCCACCCCAATAAAGTTCGCCGACCTGCTATCCCAAGAAATAGGCAATTTCGCCGCACCTCCGAGCTTTAAGTAGCGCCGGTTTACCCTTAGCCGTGAAGGGCGTCCCCGCCGGCATCCGCCGAAGAAGCTCGAATCCACAAGAAACTCAAGCGCGGACCCAAATCGCCGCAATCAAGTCTCGAGGCGGCTAACCGTTGCCAAGCAAATGTAGCGCCGTGCTTTCAGCCCGGCATCCGCCGACCTAGATCGAACCACGCGCAGTCCCAAGCGCGGACGAAGACCACTTTTAGCCTCCTCTGCATGGTCTCCTCCGCGCCCTCAGCGTCTCTGCGGTAGAATTGTCGGTCGCAAAGGAGCCCGCGTGCCCACAAAACGCAATCCCGCCAAATCGAAATCCACTACGCGCGCCGCCTCCGGCTCCGAAGCCAAAAAAATCTTCGACACATATGTAGCAAGAAAAAATCCCGCCCTAAGCGCTCTGGCCACAGCCCTACGCCGCCTAGTTAAAAAGACGCTCGCCAGCTCCACAGAGTCGATCAACCCATGGGGCATCCCAACGTTCAATCTCCTCGGTCCAATCGCCTACATAATGATCGGAAAAAATCACATCACCTTAGGCTTCACGCAAGGATCATCGCTGAAGAATTCGGCAGGCTTACTGGAAGGAACCGGCAAAAATCTGCGTCACATCAAAATCTCAGAAGCCGCGCAATTGAACGACCCCAATCTAGCCCAACTACTAAAGGAAGCCGCAAAGGCAGATCGCGCCAACCCGCTAACAACGTCAATGCGCAAAAAGTAGCGCGCCAATCGTAACGCCGGCTGCCAGCCGGCGATTTTCGTAACCTCGAAGCACCTCTCCTCCCATGATCCGCACCGCGCCGCAATCGCTCTTCTTTTCCGTCTGACCTCCAACTTCCACCCTAAGCCGCGACTTTCACCACATTCCCGTGCAAATGACCCTCAAGGTCTCCCTCCAAATCCGCCAGCGACTTCGCCACCGTGGCCATCACCATGTCCCGCGCCACGCCGTTCAACCGCTTCCCAATGCGCATCATCCACCGCAGCGCCTCGACTTTCACCCGCAAATCCTCAGCCGGATCGGCCACTGTATCGTGCTCCGACACCCAAACATAGGAAGGAGCTTCGCGCATGCCTTCAACTTGCCGCGTCAATGCCTCCACGCGCGGCTCAAGCTGCTCGGCCAACAGCCGCCAGGTCTCCGTCTTCCGTCCGGCCTCAACAACGCTGCTATCACTCATTCGGTCCTGCTCTTCAATTTGCCGTTTCATAGTCAATCCTCCGCCCGCCCGCGGGCCAGGAGCAATTCCAGGACGGTGTAGCCGTGCCAGCCTCCAACACTCTGCCATAGTGCAAGGCGCATGCCAGCCCCGAAGCCCTAGGTTAAGCGCTGTATTTTCAACAGGTTGTTTGAAATGGCAGATTGAAACACAGGCATGCAACGACACACTCCACCGCGCAATTTCTTCCGGCAGGAATTCCGTTTGTCCTAACGGGTTTACAGTACGCAGTTGATGCAGTTGTAGGGGAGGGCCGGGTTAGCCCTCCCTCGAGTGTATCCAAAGCCTCGCACGCGCAAGTCCGCGAGCGGATGTCGAGCGCCGCTACTGGCTAACCGTAAGCGAAGTAGTAGTAGTATGCGTAATCGATCCCGACGTCCCGCTGATCGTAATAGTGTAACTCCCCGCAGGCGTGCCGCCCGTGCCGCCGCCACCGCCGCCTCCACCCCCGCCGCCACCGCAAGCCGCCAACGCAAACCCAAGCAAGATCGCCGCAAATGAGAATCCAAACGCCAGCCGCAGCCGGCGAGCAGAAGGCCGCAGGAAGCGCATACCCCCAAGCAACAACATCATGGACATCGCAGCAGCCGCCAAAGGCCACAACGGATTCCGAGGCCCGCGCGGCGCCCCCGGCACCAAAGAATTCGCCGCGGTCATCACCGTCAGCATCCCCGAAGAACCCGGCGTAGCCGATCCCGTATTGCAACTCGACTTAGACGGCAGCGAAGCCGTAGTGCACGAGAGCGAAACCGACGAAGAGAATCCGCCAATAGCATTAATCGGAATCGTATAAGTCACGCTCCCACCCGCCGTAACCGTAGCATTCGAAGGCGAAGCAGTAATCGTCCCAAACGAGAAATCCGGCGCCGGATTCACCACGAAATTCACGCTGTTCGAAGTCTGCCCGCTATCCGTCACCGTCACCGGGTCAGTCCCCGCCGTAGCAATCGCCGTAGCAGGAACCGCGGCCGTCAAAACCGTCGGCGCGCCGGTGGTAGTCGTAGTCAGCGGGCTCCCGTTGAAATTCACAATCGAGTTCGCCGTGTAATTCGTGCCGTTCACTGTCAGCATAAATTGTCCCGACCCCGCGGTCGCAGAAGTCGGCGAAATCGAGCTGATAGTCGGCGGCGGCGGATTCACCGCAAAATTTACGCTGTTTGAAGTCAACCCGGTGTCCGTCACCGTAATCGGGAAAGTTCCCGTCGCCGCCACATCGCCCGCTGGCACAGTAGCCGTCAGCACCGTTGGCGCCCCGGTAGTCGTCGTAGTCAGCGCACTCCCGTTAAAATTCACCACGGACGCGCCCGAAAATCCGCTCCCATTCACAGTCAGCGTAAATTGCGCCGAGCCCACCGTAGTTGAAGTCGGCGAAATCGAAGTAATATGCGGCACCGTAACCACGAAATTCACCGCCGTAGAAGTCTTCCCCGTCCCGGTATCCGTCACCGTAATCGGGAAAGTTCCCGCCGTCGCCACATCTGGCGCCGGCACCGTAGCCGTCAGCACCGTAGGCTGCCCGGTAGTATTCGTAGGCGAAAGCGCCGTCCCGTTAAAATTGATCACGCAATTCGCCGAAAAATTCGACCCATTCACCGTCAACGTAAACGCCGCCGACCCTTGCCGCACCGAAGTCGGATTCAACGACGAAATCATCGGCGTAGGCGTACCCACCGAAGGCACCGCAAATTCCCAAGCCCCGCGCCCATGCGTTCCCGCCAACAGCAGCCGGCTCGAAGCCTGCAGCGCCAGCGACAGCACCTCATTATTCGGGAATCCCGGCGCCAAAGTGCTCCAATGCCCGCCTCCATTCGTCGTCACAAACACGCCGATATCCGTCCCCGCGTAAATCGTGTTCTCCGGATCCTCCGGATCCAGCAGCAAATCATTCACCGGCACGTTCGGCAAATCCCCGTCGATGCTCGACCACGAAGTCCCCGCCGTCGTCGTCTTGAAAATGTGCCCGGCCGCAGTGTCGCCCGTGAATCCCGAAAATCCCGAAAACGTCACATAAGCCGTCGTCGCCGTCGTCGGGTCCACCGCGATCTTCGTCACCTCGCGATTCGACAATCCCGTCATCACTGGTGTAAACGTCGAGGTCGCCCCTTTCAGCGCATTCCTGGTCACCCGCACTTCCGCGCCCGCCGACCCCACGTAAACCGTATTCGAATCCGAAGGCGCCACCGCCATCGCCGTCAGAAAATCCCCGTTCGACGCACCCGTCGTCAAATTTGCCCCGCCGGCCATCGCCGTCCACGAAGTCCCCTGATTCGTCGATTGCCACAAGCTGCTCGTCTCGAAATACACCGTCGTCTGCGTCGAAGGATCCTCGATAAACGGCGGAATGAAATCCACGTTCGCATTGAAATTGATTCCCGTATCCGCCGCCGTAAATCCAGTTCCGCTATCCTCGCTCCGGAAAATCGTGCCCCCATTTCCCACCGCATCGCAAACCACGAACACCGTAAACGTCCCGCCGCTCACCGGCCCCAGCGCCGTCCATCCGCCGTCTCCGCAAGTCGGCTCCCAATTCCATCCCAGCACTCCGCTGTAAGCCATGCTCCCGTTATCCTGCGTTCCGCCAAACGCGATGTTCGTATTGCTCGGATGCACCGACATCCCCGGATAAAATTGCACCGTCTGCAATGCCGCATTCAAATCCGTCCAATGCTGCGACCCCGCCGTCGCCGTCATCGCGTCCGTCGAACTCCACACGCCGCCATCGTTCCCCACATACAATTTCGTCCCGTCCGGCGAAAACGCAATCGCGTGATGGTCCACGTGAATCTGCGCGAACGTCGCGCTCCCCGATCCGTTCGCCGAAACATCCGCCCATGTCGTCCCGCCATCCGTCGAGCGCAGCAGCGTAGGCTCCGGATTGCGAGCTCCCCGCAATCGCCCCCGCCGCGCCGCCAGCAAACAGCATCGCCGGATTCCCCGGCTGAATCGCCAGCGCCATATCGTAAAAGCACTGCCCGTTGCTCGACCCGCGATCGCAGAACGGCTCCTTCGTCAGCACTGACCAGGTCGTCCCGCCATTGGTGCTCTTCGCAAACGCCAAAAAAGTGCTCGAATCCGTGGTGCTGTTCGCAATCGCCGCAAAAATCACGGTGTTCGCAGGATTCCCCGCATTTCCCGGTAACGGGCTGCTCGTCGTAATACTGATGCGCCCGTAATTCTTATCCATGTTCGCGCCCAGCGCCGTATTGATTGCCGTGTCTAGCCCGGTCAATCGCGTCCACGTCGTTCCGCCGTTCGTTGATTTAAAAACGCCGTTGCACGGCGAAGCCGTACACAAACCATCCGTCACCAATTCCGAATCCGGCCCAGGAAATCCCATGGCCGCAAACGCCGTGTTCCCCGTCGAATCATTCGGATCAAACGTCACGCCCGTAGCAAAATCCAGCGACGGGCTGGTCGGATTATGCAGCGTCCAATTCACGCCCCCATTCGTCGAGCGCCAAATCCCCGACGTAATCGTTCCCGTGCCCTGCAGTCCCGCCAACAGCACGCTGCTATTCGCCGGGCTAACCGAAATCGATCCGATATACGGCGCCGACTCAAATTCATCCTGCGGCTGCCCCACCGTAAACGTCGAGTCCGGCGTCCAACTCGTCCCCGCATTCGTAGATTTCAAAACTCCCGCGCCATACAAACTGTCGCCCGCGAAATTCTCTTCGCCGGTCCCGTAATAAACGGTCGTCGCCGCGCAATTCGTCCCCGAAGGCACCAGCGCCAGCGATCCCGTAGAAAGCGAAGGCTGCCCGTCCGTCAACGGCGTCCAAGTCGTCCCGCCATCCGTCGTGCGCCACACCCCGCCGTCCGCCGCTCCGATGTAAACGGTATTATTCGAGCTGTCGCAAGGATCCACCGCCACCGCATTCACGCGCCCCGAGGTCGTCCCAAACGGCTGCTCCACCTGCAAAGGCTGCGGCCCAATCGGCGTCCACGCCGACGACGAAACCGTGATCTCCGGCCGCGCCGCCGCATGATCCGCAAGCGTCCCTTCTTCCCGCATCAACGCATCCCGCTGCGCCAGCGCCTTTAATCTCAAACTATTCGGCACGTGCCCGTGCGCCGAAGCCCGCGGCCGGAAAAACCACTCCGCCCGTTTGCGCACAAAATTTGCCGGCTCGCGTTCCTCCGAAGCGTCCCCGCGCTCCAATATCTGCCGCCCAATCACAGGCCCCACAAACGCCAGCACAACCATCGCAAACAAGGAGATAGTGAATCCATTGCGATGTCGCGCAACAAACGCGCGCAAGCGCCCCGAGCCGCCGTTACCAAGCGGAGACAAAGAAGCCATAGCCCACCTCCAGAAGATTCGCCTAACTCAGAAGGAAAACTCTGCGTGCGCCCCAAGCACCAGATGTGTAGCCAGCCGAAAACGCTGCCCGCGATTATCGCACACCCACAAAAAGTCAAGCCCCAGAAATTATCGCTTGTTAACAAGACCGAGAATTACAAAACGATAATTCCATAGCCTCTTCCGATTTCCATATCTGCCAATAACCTACGTTTTTTTGTATCCTGATGAAGTCTGTTCGGTGGGAACCTCGGCTCTTATTCAGGGAAAGGTGGGAGCCTCCGCATTCATGCGGGGGAAGGAGCGCTTCAGCGCCCCGGAACAGCATCGCCTCTGCCGACGCGCTTTAGCGCAGGGGGCCGCCCACGGTCGGTCGCTTCACAAAATTCGGACACAACCAAGGGCCGCGCGCTCCGTAGGGCCCGCGCTTCAGCCGGGCCAGGCACAACTCAGATCGAGGACGAGTTTGCCCCGAGCCGTAGCATCCATCAACGAGACGGATTGCAAGCGCAATGCCGACCTTCACCGCCTCTTGTTCGAAGAGGCCCAAAGTCCCCCAATTTGAAGTGGAGGTATACGGTGGGAGCCTCCGCATTTATGCGGGGGAAGGAGCGCTTCAGCGCTCCGGAACAGCATCGCCTCTACCAATGCGCTTTAGCGCCGGCGACGGCCCACCGCACAGTCTGAGCCGTTGTAGGGGAGGGTGCTTTAGACCCTCCCGGTTTTCACCGCGTAAGATCGCTGCACGGTCAAAATTCCGTTTTGTGATGGGAGGGCAAGATGCAACTCCCGCCGCCATCGCGCAACCGCGCGTCCCCCATCCATCAGGGTCGAACCCCGTGCCTTTCGACCCCTCTGTTCAACCTCTAACCTCCAATCTTTTATTTCGAGCCCCTCTTGACACCGATACTATAATAGTAATAGTGGTACGGTAGCAGGCAGCGGTTGACGCAGTACGAGTGGCGGGCTCTCCTGAGCCAGCCGCAGTCCGCACCAAAAAAGAGAGAGGAGTTTGCAATGTGTCCCGCAGGGGCGCTCAGCCACCCCCGCCACGCGGCAGTGTGCCCGCGCGGACGCGCAGTTCCGTCCGTAGGCGCGCTGCTTGTTTGCCCTAAGCCTCCGAAGGGCTGCGCCCGCCAGCGTAAAGCACGCCAACCCGCAAGCCATGAATCTCCATGCTCAATTCCAAGCTCTTCTCCGTTCGTAGGGGCGCTGGCTTGCTGCGCCCGCCAACGTAACGCCCGCCCACTCGCAAGCCATGAACCTCCGGGCTCAACTCTAAGATCTCTTCCAGCCTCGGGCCTCAAGCGCTCTGTCTTCGCCTTTTCACGCGTCGCGGGTCGCAAAACACGGGTCGAGATCCCCCCAACCTCCAGAATCCTAATCGACCATAACCGAAAATTAGAATTCCACCTAACTTCAACAAAACAAAGGCCCCGCTCCGTTTCTAATCGACCATATCGCAGAATTTCATTTCGTACTATCGCGCCACTGGTACCCACGCCCGCCAAATCGAAACAAAATTCACCCACCTCCCCGCGCCCGTCCCAACCCCCGCCCTCCGCCCCTCCGGCCTTGCGCAATAATGCTACTAACTCATTCACCCACCACAGGTTCAGCCTTGTGGATTTTGTGCCGATAGGATGTTACAGGTTGGAACAGACATCCGATGCTTGGCCAACAAGTCAGCTGCAGCTCCAAAGGATGCAAAGCGCCAATGCCCGCGGGCTTGGTGGAAGTGAAGCTCTGCCTGCTGCATTACACGCTGAGCATCGACGAGGAATGCGCCGCCATCCGCCGCGAAACGGCGCTCGGCCGCACCGTCCACGAGCGGCAAGTCGAACTATTCAAACAGATTGCCGACCGCGGCGAGCGCCTGGTGAAGGTGGCCATGAGCGGCTTCCCAATGACCGACGAAATGAAAGCCAGAGTGCTAAGCACCCTGCTGACGCTGATGAACACCCGCGAAAACATGGACCGCAGCGCCATGCGCCAAGCCGCCATGAAGCGCTTCGCGTAAGCACTTCCGCAGCAAGCCCGCAACAACTAAGAACCGACGTAGCGAGCGTAGAGCGAGCGCGCAACCGCCGGATCGCGCGTGCCTTTGATGATCGCGCGGCCATCGGGGAACACCGTGAGCTCGTAGGAATTGACGCGAAAGCGCAGCAAATACGCATTGCCGCGCACGTCGCTCGCGCTAGCGACCAGCGCACGCTGCAGCGCGCCAAGATCCAGACGCCGCTCGCGCTCGTGGATCTGCACCGAATCCCGGCCGCACATGGTGATGTGCGGCTGCGCCGCACCGTCGAGGTAGCGCAAATCGCGCCGCACGCAAGCCCGGCAATCCGGATTGCGCGCCACGCGGATCGCGCGATATTCCGTGGACCAGACGTCGAACGAGATCAGGCGCTGGTGCAGTGCGCCGCGATCGCCAATCAGCAGCTTGATCGCTTCGGCAGCCTCGATCGAAGTGATCGCCGCCACCGCAGCGCCAAGAATGCCCGCAGTATCGCAGGTAGCATCATTCGCCGGCGCAGCACCCGCCGCGCCGGACGCGGTCTCGCCGGTTTCGAGGAGACAGGCGAGGCAAGCCGTTTCGCCTGGCAGGATCGTCATCGTCACGCCGCTCGCGGCCACTGCCGCGGCGTAAATCCAGGGAATGCCGAGCGCAATAGAGGCGTCGTTGAGCAGCAGGCGCGTCTCGAAATTGTCGGTGCCGTCGAGAATCAGCGGGAAACCGCTGAGCAGCTCGCGCGCGTTCTGCGGCGTCAGATCGGCGACGATGGCTTCAACGCGCGCAGCGGAATTGATGGCGCGAAGACGCCTCTCCGCGGCTACCGCTTTCGGCAGATTCTCGCGCGCGTCGGATTCTTCGAACAGCGTCTGGCGCTGCAGATTCGAGGGCTCGACGAAATCGCGGTCGATGATGCGCAGCGCGCCAAGCCCGGCGCGAACGAGCAGATTCGCAACGGCGGTGCCCGTAGCGCCGCAGCCAACCAGCACCGCCGACGAGTCGAGCAGCCGCTGCTGCCCCGCTTCGCCGATGCCGGCGAAGAGAATCTGCCGCGAATAGCGCTCCTTCTGCTGCGAGTCCATTGCGTCACTTATACCGCGTCAACACGCCAATTCAAAAGGGCCGGGCAACACGGCTATACTAGCCGCTCGTCTCACCAAGCGGCAGCCAGCACCGGGCGCGCCACGGAGTTCAACGATCAACTTTGGGCCAAATTATCGGAGCGTTGTGCGTGCGGCAGCGGGGTTTGCGTCGCGCGCGGCGCTGACAGCGGCCCTGTGCGCGTGCGCGGCGGTCTGCGTGCGCGGGCAGGCGAACGAGGCCGCGATCGAGGGCAAGCGCGTGGCAGAAATCCGCATTGTGGACGAGTCCGGCTACGCGCTCTCCGACAATCTGCCTCCGATTCCGATGGAAATCGGGAAGCCGCTGGAGATGGAAGAAGAGCGCACCAGCCTGAAGGCGCTGTACGCGACGGGCCGCTACGCGGAAATTCGCACGGACGCGACGCCGGTTGCCGATGGGCTGCGAATCGATTTCGTGGTGCAGAGAAACCTCTTCAACAACGTGCTGCGGATCGAAGGCTTGAAAGAGCCGCCGACGGAAGCGAGCGCGCTGGCGGCGCTGCGCATGCCGCTCGGCCAGCCGTTCCGCGAAAGCGTGCTGGCCGAGGGAATCCAGCGGCTGAACGATTCGCTGCGCGACGAGGGGCTTTATCGCGCGCACGTCGGCTACGCGCTCGAGCCGCACAAGGAAACGCAGCAGATGGACGTGAACGTGCGCATTTCGCCGGGTCCGCGGGCACGCATCGGAACGATCACGGTGGTGAATCACAGTTCGCTTACGGACAAGGAATTGCTGGGGCGCACGCGATTGAAGAGCAAGCAGGAAGCGACGTCGGCGCGCATCTCGAAGGCCACCGAACGGCTGCGGAAGAAGCTGGTGGCCGATGGATACCTCGGCGCGACGGTCAACGTGAAACGCGGGGATTACGACGCGGCAGCCAATCGCCTGCCCTTGACGCTAGAAGTGACCGAAGGCCCGCGCGTGCGGGTGCAAGTGGTAGGCGCCAAGTTCAGCAAGTCGAAACTGCGCAAGCTGGTGCCGATTTACGAAGAAGGAGCGGTGGACGAAGACCTGCTGCAGGAGGGGTTGCGGAACATTCGCGACGATTTACAGAAAGAGGGCTATTTCGATTCGCAGGCGGACTACTCTTCGACCGAAGACGCTACGAAGAACGAGCGGGTGATCACCTACACGGTGATGCGCGGCGCGAGGCACCGGCTGCTGGAGGTGACCTTCTCGGGCAACAAGTATTTCAGCAGCCAACTGCTGTCCGGACGCTTGCAACTGCAGACGCAGTCGTTCGCGGTGCGCGGAAAATTCAGCCAGCGAATGGTGAAGGACGACAGCGATTCCATTCTGGGCCTGTACCAATCGAACGGATTCCTGCAAGCGAACGTCAAATCGCAGGTGATTGACGACGTCAAGGGCAAGACCGGCGACTTAACCATCCACTACGACATTAGCGAAGGCCCGCAGACGAAAGTGGCCGATCTGAAAATCGATGGGAACAAAACGATCCCGGCGAGTGAGTTGATGGACGTGCTCGAATCGTCGCCGGGCGAGCCTTACTCGGAATCCAACGTAGCGGCGGACCGCAACAATATTCTGGCGCTGTATTACAACGACGGATTCCCGGACGTGCAGGTGGAGGGGCAGGCGACGCAAGCGGGCCAGGCGGACAAAGTAAACGTCGTGTTCAAAGTGACAGAAGGGCCGCGGGTAAACGTGCTGCGCGTGCTGCTGACGGGTTACGAGCATACGCGTTACGGAGTGATCAGGCGGGAAGTGCAGGTGAAGCCCGGCGGTCCGCTGCGCGAAGGCGACGTGATTGAATCGCAGCGCAACCTCTACAACTTGGCGATCTTTAATCGAGTGCAGATTGCGCCACAAAATCCGGACGGAACCGATGCCGATAAGACGGTCGTGGTGGCGGTGGAAGAAGGGCGGCGCTACACCATCGGCTATGGCGGCGGAATTGAAGTCCAGAGGCTGCCGGGAAGCGGAACGAATCCGACGGGTACAACGATCAATGCGGCGCCGCGAGTGATTTTCGAGTTTGGAAAGGGCGATCTTTTTGGCCGCGCGCAGTCCATTTCCTTCAAGGTGCGCGCCAGCACGCTGCAATATCGCGCGGTGCTGAGCTACACGGCGCCGCATTTTCTGGCCAATCCGCATTTCAACGTGCAGCTCACCGGGTACGCGGACAAAACCGAGGACGTGAATACGTTCACGTCCGAGCGCTATGAAGGCGCGGTGCAATTAGTGGATACGGTGACGCGGCAGACATCGCTGCTGTTCCGCTATTTCTTCCGGCACGTCATCGTGCTCGCCAGCACGCTGAAAATCTCGCCCGACGAAATTCCCTTGTTCAGCCAACCGACGCTGATTTCCGGCTTTGGAGTGAGCTGGGCGCGCGATAAGAGGAACAACGCGGCGGACGCTTCGAAGGGAAGCTACAACTCAGTGGACTTCAGCGTGGCGGGAAAAGAGATCGGTTCGAGCGCGAGTTTTCTACGAATGTTCCTGCAGAATTCGACGTTCACTCCCTTCGGGCGGTCGTTCGTGTTCGCGCGGTCGGTGCGCTTCGGCGTGGAGCATCCCTTTCCGGATACTACGACGGATGAAATCCCGCTGCCGGAGCGATTCTTTGCCGGCGGCGGGCAATCACTGCGCGGATTTGGGCTGAATCAGGCTGGGCCGCGCGATCCGACTACCGGGTTTCCGGTTGGCGGACTGGCGGTGCTGGAGTTCAACCAGGAATTGCGCTTTCCATTGAAGCTGCCCTATGCGGGCAACAAAATTGGCGGAACGCTTTTCTACGATGCGGGAAACGTGTACACGGACGTGAGTCACATTACGTGGCGCTACACTCCATCGTCGGAGACGGATTTGAATTATTTGTCGCACACGATTGGGGCGGGATTGCGGTACGCGACACCGATTGGACCAGTGCGCATTGATTTTGCATATCAGATTAATCCGGCGCAGTTTTCATTCATCAATTCGACGACGATGCAGCCGGAAACGCAGCGATTGCCGCATTTTCAATTCTTTTTCAATATCGGGCCGGTGTTTTGATGAGGCTAGGGATTATTGCGTGGTTGGCTGTGCTCTTGGCTAGCGTTGGGGTGTGTTTCGGGCGGGCAACACCGACGCCCGGGGCAGCGGGCGCGCGGCGATTGGACGCCGAGATCCTTCGGCCAGACGGCAGCCTCAGGATGACAACGTTCGGAGGGAGCCAATCCAGAAATCACGCGGGACCGAGTGACGATGCGGGACAGAGCCAGAGTGCGGGACGGAGCGAGAATGCGGGGCCGAGTCAGAGTGCGGGGCCGAGTCAAGGCCAGGGTGGGGCGATCACTGTTGATGGGATTGCGGCGCGGATTGAGGGCGACATTGTTACGGAGAGCCAGATCAGCGAGCTGGCTGGATTTCAGCGCTTAGTGGATGGCAAGGCCGGAAGCCGGGCGGATTTACTGCGGGAATTGACGGACCAGTGGATCGTGAAAACGGAGGCGCAGACGGCGCGATTTTCGCGGCCGAAAGCCGAGGACGTGACGCAGGCGTATGACGATCTCGCGAAGAGGTATCCCTCCAGCGAGGCGTTTCAGAAAGCCATCGCCGACGCTGGAATCACGGATGCGGCCGTGCGGAGGCAACTGGAGTTGCAGATTTTTCTGACCCGATTCATCGATTTCAAATTCCGGACCGCCGCGCAAGTAAGTGAGAGCGAGATTCAAGACTACTACCAAGGCGAATTCACCAAGCAGGCGCAAGCGCGGGGAGAGACGGTGCCGCCGCTGGAGGAAGTGCACGGGGACATCCGGCGGCTGCTGACGGAAAAGATCATCAACGAGCGCGCGGGAAAATGGCTGGATGACGCGAGGTCGCGGCTGCGGGTGGAGATCGTCGCGCTGCCGAACAAATCATGAAGCTGCGCTGGAAACATTTATGGCACGTGGTGTGGGTGAGCGCGGTGCTGACTTGCGGCGCGCTGGTGTTTCTATGGGACACCGGCGCGGGAAATCTCTGGCTGCGCCGATACGCGGTGGAGCAGATCGAGAAAACAACCGGGGCGCGCGTGGAAATGGGGCGATTTCACGCGCGGCTGTGGGGCTTGCACGTGGAAATAGACAACCTGACGCTGCACGGACTGGAAGATCAGGGCATGCCGCCGCTGTTTCATGCCGAAAAGATTCGAGCAACCGTGCGGATTGTTTCATTCTTCAGCCAGAAATATGCGTTGGAGGAATTGTTTGTTGACAAGCCCGAAGTGGGGATTCGCTTCGACACGCGAGGACGAAGCAATCTGCCGGCGCGGCCTCACGAGAAAGGCGGCGAGTGGCCGTGGCGGCAGCAACTTTTCGACTTGCAGATCGGGGCGCTGAGACTTACGAACGGAACTCTCTTTTATAACGACGCACAGGTGCCGCTGGCGGCGGAGGGCAACAATTTAAATTTCTCTCTGAATTATGAAGCGGCAGCGGGCGGGAAAGACACTTACGCGGGAAACCTGAGCTGGGAAAAAGTGGATTTTGCGGCGGAGCGATACCTGCCGTTCCGCTCGGATGTTGCGGCGAAGTTTACGTTGTCGCGCGAGGGATTTTCGCTGGACGAATTGAAATGGAAGCTGCCGCACTCGGAAGTGGATTTGCGGGCGGAGATGTTGAGCAGCGCGAGCAACGATTGGGATCTGCGCTATCGCGGGCGGCTCGGGCTGGTGGATGTGCGCACGATTCTACGGAAATCGACGACGCCGGATGCGGATGTGGAGTTTGGCGGCACGGCGAAAGTGACCAACGGGGAATGGACCGGCGCAGGACATTTCGACGGGCACGAAGTGGATTTGCCGTACGTGTGGTTCCACACCAAGGGCATGGAAGCGTGGGGCGATTACGAAATTACGCCGACGCAACTGGTGGTGCCGCAGCTGCATGCCAAAGCGCTGGGAGGAACGCTGGAAGGGCGCGTGACGATGCAGCTCAAGAACCTGGCGTTCCGCGTGGATTCGAAACTAAAAGGGATGAGCCTGGGACAGGTTTTTGCGGCGCTGGAGAATCCGGATTTTCCGGTGCAGGAATTGGAGTGGGACGCGGCGCTGGATGCGGACGCGGTGAATACGTGGACCGGCGGCTTCGAACATTTCGAGACGAAGGGCTTGATGCACTGGACCGATCCCGGGCAGATCGCGCCGGGAAAAATTCCGGCGGCGGCGATCATTGATTTCGATTATTCGCAGGATTTGTTGAGCGTGATGCTGAAGCAGAGTGAGATCACCACACCGCAGAGCCATCTGGCGATGGATGGGCCGCTGGGAGGAAAGGATTCGTCGCTGGAGGTGCGGTTCCGCACCGATGATTTGAAGATGTGGGATGAGTTTATCGATGCGATTCGCGGCAGAGGGGAGGGAAGGCATCTGATTTCGGGCGCGGCGGATTGGAAGGGGCGAATTCTCGGGCCGATTGTAGGGCCGACATTTGTGGGACAGATGCGTGTGGAAAAGCCGGACTATCAGGGCTCGACGTGGGATGAAATGACCGGGGCGATGGAGTACTCGCCGGATTATTTGCGGCTGACAAATCTGGAGTTGAGACGCGGGCACTCTTCCGTGTCGGGAGAATTGCAGCTTGCTTTGGATGGCGCTTACGATTTTACGCCCAGCAGCCCGTGGAACGCGAAATTGCAATTCAAGCGCAATCCGCTGGAGGATTTGCAGGCGTTTGCGGGAACACATCTGCCGGTGAGCGGAGTGCTTTCGGGGGAGTTTACGGGAGGAGGAACGCGGGCGGCGCCGACATTCGATGGAGACGTTACGCTGGAGCAGATCGAGGCCTGGGGCGTGAAGTTCGATCGCTTGACGGGCGAAATGCACGTGCGCAACGACGAGATTCAGTTCTCGCAGGCGCAATTGACTCAGGGCGTGAACGGGCGCGTGACGGGCGAGGTTTCGTACAAGCCTGAAGAAAAAGAAATTGTGTTCGCGTTGATCGGGCAGGGAGTTTCGATGGAAGCGATTCCGTGGTTGCAGACGCGGCTGGTGCCGGTGACCGGAACGCTGGGATTTGAGGCCCATGGGCAAGGGCCTATCGCCGCGCCGCATGGCGAGGCTACGCTGCGGTTCGACTCTTTGAAATTTGGCGCGGAGGCGGAAGGGAATCTCGAAGCGCATGCGATTGCCGACGGGCGTCAATTACATCTGGATATTTCGTCGCAGATGGCCAGTGGAAATTTGCAGGGCAATTTCGATCTGGGGCTGGGCGGAAATTATCCGGTGAGCGGGAGCGCGACGGCGGCGAATTTCGATCTCGATCCGCTGCTGGGGAAGGGTGCGCGGGCGAGGGGATTGACGGGGCATACCAGCGTCAGCGGGAAATTTTCCGTGGACGGCGGATTGGCGGACCTGGGATCGCTTTCCGTGGATGCGGAGATTTCGACGATCGCGCTCGATTATGAATTTGTGAGTTTGAAGAATCAGGGGCCGGTGAAGATCACGTTCCGGCGCAAGCAGATTTCCGTGGCGCAGGCTTATTTGCAGGGCGCGGATTCGGATTTTCACATTTCGGGGTCGGCGCGATTTGACGGCACGCGGCCGATTACCATGGATTTGTCGGGCCGAGTGAATTTGCAATTGCTGGCGGGAGTTTTGCCGGATCTGAATGCGCGCGGCGGAGCGGATGTGCGCGTGGTGATTGAGGGGACGATGTCCACGCCGTTGATTACCGGGCGCGTGACGCTGGCCGATGTTTCGGCTACCTACGATGATTTTCCGACAGGATTGAACCACTTGAAAGGCGAGATTGTATTCGATCGCAGCCGTGCAACGTTTGAGAATATGCACGCGCAATCGGGCGGCGGGGATTTGACGTTGAATGGAGCGTTGAGTTACGGCGACGGGCCGCTGCGATATCAGCTGGACGCGGTGGCGCCGCAGGTGCGCATTCGTTATCCGGTGGGGATGAGCTGGCTGGTTGGCGGGACGCTGCATCTGGCCGGCGGGACGGATGGCGCGATTTTGTCTGGCAGCGTGCAGGTGAGCCGGTTGCTGTTTGCGCCGGGGGTGGATCTGGGATCGCTATTGAGTTCGTCGCAAGGGAGCGTGCAGGGGCCGGCCACGACTTCGGGATATCTGCGGAATCTGCAATTCGACCTCGAAGGAACTACGGCGCCGAATGCACGCATGCAATGGGCCGGGGCGCAAGTGGAACTGGAAGGAACGGTGCATCTGCGCGGGACCTGGGACCGGCCGATATTGCTGGGCAATGTGCATTTGCTGAATGGGGAGATGACTTTCCGCGGGAATAAATATGAGCTCTCGCGCGGGGATATTATTTTTTCGAATCCGTTCCGGCTGGATCCGATTTTGAATGTTGAAGCTACTACTACGATCAGCCAGTACGAAGTGACTTTGGATTTTACCGGGGCGGCCAGCAATCTTTCGCTTTCGTATCGGTCGGATCCGCCTTTGCCGGATAGCGACATTATTGCGCTGCTGGCCTTGGGGAGCACGGGTACGGAGAGCGCGCTGCGGTCTTCCTCGGCGCAGACTACGCAGGGTTATGGCGCCACGGCCTTGCTTTCCGAGGCGATTTCCACCGAATTGGGCGGGAAGATCGAGCGGTTATTTGGGATTTCGCGATTTCGCGTGGACCCTTTTTTGGCGGGGACGGCTTCGGAGCAGAACGCTGCGGCGCGCGTGACGATTGAGGAGCAGTTGGGGAAAGATGTGACGATTACTTACAGCACGAATGCGGCTTCGGATCAGGAGCAGGTGATTCAGGTGGAGTACTCGTTGCGCCGCGACATTACGATTATTGGGTTGCGGGATATCAATGGGACTTTTAGTTTGAGCGTGGAGTTTACGAAGCATTTGAAGTGAGAGTTTTCTCGCCTTTGTGCTGCGGGACTTCAGTCAGGGACTTGCCTCGAATCAAGATGCCGACCTAAAAGATCGGCGCTACACAAACCTTACCGCGGAAAAATCATTAGGGAATCGGGCGCCAGGCGGACGTACCACGGGGGTGGTGTGTCTTTGAAGCTTCGCCAGTTTTGCTTGAAGACTTCGGCTTGTAGATCGGCGTCGGCGTGGGCTGTTGGAGGATCGTGGAGCTTCAGATAGAGCGTGATGCGGAACGGAGTTTCGCTGGCGTTGATGGGCCAACAGGGGAAGATATTTTCTTCGGCGTCATACGGGCTGGGGTTGTGGCGTTCGAGGAATTCGATTTGGTGGGCGCGGATGCCTGCTTGCGTGATTGCGCCGGTGATTTGTTGCGTTACGCGCAGGCGGCAGCGCCAGTTTGTGGCTTCGATTTCGTTGGCGTTGATGCTGCGGGCGGGGCTGAAATTTTTGCAGCCGGTCAGGCGGGCTACTTCTGTTGTTGGCGGATGGCGGAAGACTTCTTGTTTCGGGCCGAAGGCGGCGGCTTGGCCTTTGGAGAGGACCAGGAGATCGGAGCCGAGGCGATAGGCTTCTTCGATGTTGTGGGTGACTAGCATGGCGGCGCCGCGATAGGTGGCTAGCGTTTCTTGGAGTTGGTGTTCGATTTGCGAGCGCAGATGGGTGTCCAGGGCTGAGAGCGGTTCGTCTAGTAATAATGCTTCTGGATTTGTGGCTAGGGCGCGGGCCAGGGCTACGCGTTGTTGTTCGCCGCCGGAGAGTTCGCGGGGCAGGCGATTTTCCAGGCCTTCGAGATGTAGGGAGTTGAGTTGTTCGCGAATGCGGGCTTGGCGTTCGTGCGGAGCGGCGCGATCCAGGCCGAAGGCTATGTTTTCGGCTACCGTGAGATGCGGGAACAGTGCGTAGCTTTGGAAGAGCAGGCCTACGTGGCGATCGCGGCTTGGGACATTGATATTTTTCGCGGAATCGAAGAGGACGCGATTGTTTAGCGCGATGCGGCCGCTATCGGGGCGCTCGAGACCGGCTATGCAGCGGAGCGTCATGGTTTTGCCTGCGCCGCTGGGGCCCAGGACGGCTAGCGTTTTCGTTCCGGTGGCGAAGGAGAGCGGAGAGCTTGTAGGACTGCAGTTGCTTTTCGATTTGGACTTCGAGGGCCATTTAGTTGCGGCTGAAATAGGGGCGCGGGTTGGATTGGGGGCGCGTCCAGTGATAGAGGCCGAAGAGGAGAGCTAGAGAGATCGAGACGTCGATTACGGACCAGATTATAGCGCGGCGCATGTCGCCGGCTTCTACTGCGAAATAAATCGCTAGCGGGATGGTTTCGGTGCGGCCGGGGATGTCGCCGGCTAGCATTAGCGTGGCGCCGAATTCGCCGAGGGCTCGGGCGAAAGAGAGGATTGTGCCGGCGAGCAGACCTGGCGCGGCTAGCGGGACTACGATGCGTCGGAAGATGCGCCATTCGGAGGCGCCTAGCGTGCGCGCGGCTTGCAAAAGCGGGGCTTCGATTTGCAAGAGCGCGGCGCGGGCGGTGAGATACATCAGCGGAAAGGAAACTACGGCGGCGGCGATGACTGTGGCGGGCCAGGAGAAGACGATGGTCATGCCGATGCGGAGGAAAAGTTGGCCTAGAGGGCCGTGGCGGCCGAAGAGCAGGAGAAGAAGGAAGCCAACGACCGTGGGCGGGAGGATTAGCGGGAGCAGGGCGACGCCGTCGAAGAGGGCGAAGATGGGGCCGCGGCGGCGTTCGCGCCAGAAGGCTGCGGCTACGCCGAGGACGAGGGTGATGGCGGTCGCGACGATGCTGGTCGCGAGGGAGATCCAGACGGGTGAGAGATCGTAGAGCATTGATGGGCGCTAGTTGGCGCATCGCGCATCGGTTTCAGTGATGGCGCGAAGCGCGGCACATCGTAGCGCAGGGCGTGCGAAGGCGTCACGGGTGAAATTCGTGTGAGGTGACGCGAACGGAAGATTTCCGGATTCGTTTCGGTGGCTGTGCGAGTTAGCAACATGAGCCGTGGTAGCGCCGCAGAAAAACGCCGGCTGGCAGCCGGCGTTACGATGTATTGCTTATTGCGGCGCTACGGCTGCATCACTACACATTCGAGATTGCTTGCTGTGGCTGCGGCTTCCATGGCTTCGGGCAGCGCGGCTAGCGGATAGACGCGCGGGCGGATCGGGCTGATATCTAGCAAGCCGTTGCGCAGCAGTTCGAGCAGGCGCTGATACGCGCTTGCTGGATACATGAATTGCCCGATGATCTCGAGGTTGTTCAACATTACTGGGGTGTAGGGCAGCGGCAAATCGGGGGTCATGCTGCCCATCAAGATGAGCCTGCCGCCGCGATGCAGGCTGTGAAGCGCGGCTAGCGTCGCGTTGGGATCTTTCGCCTGGCCCACCATGTCGAAGGCCATGTGCGCGCCGCCGTTCGAGGCTGCGCGAAGGGCGCGGGCGTCGGCCTGCACGTCGCCGGTTAACGCGACGGTCGAAACTCGCGGGCCGGCTGCGCGCGCAACGGCTTCCAGCGAATTCACGTTGCGTCCGGCAGCGATCACGCGGGCCGCGCCCATGGTCACGCCGAGTAAGACCGCGGCTGTGCCGAATGCGCCCGTGGCGCCGGTTACGACGAGCGTTTCCCCGGGCGCGAGCCGCCCTCGCAACAGGCCTCCGAATGGCACGATGAAGCGGCTGAGGACGGCGAGTTGGGCAGCATCGAATTGTTCGAGTAGATTCCGCGGCGTAACAGCTTCGACGGGCATCAAGGCGTATTCCGCCAGAGTGCCGTCAGGCCAATCGGCGAGAGCTTTTTCCGCTCCGGCGCTGGCGCCAATGGCCGAGAGGCCGATCAGAATTTGCGCGGGATCTTCGACATTCTCACGCGCGCCAAGGTGCGGCGAGATGATGACCCGCTGGCCGGGCTTGAGATGCCACACATCGCGGCCGATTGCTTCCACCAAGCCCACGGCATTCGTGCCAATCGTGAATTCGGCGGCAGGCGGATTGTAAATCGACAGTTTTCCTGCGACGTAGAATTTCAGATACGAGACCAGTGACGTCGCCTGGATTTTTATCAGCGCGCTGCCGGGCCGCGGCTCGGGCCTCGGCACATCCTTTAAGCTGAGTTTTCCGCCGAGTCGCTCGAGGCGCCACGCTTTCATTCGACCTCCTTCGTTGAATCGATTGAGCACGCGCTACAAGTTTGGATGCTGGAGGTGCCAGTCTGTCGCGTCCTGATAGGCGCGCGCTACCGCCAGCATTTCGGCTTCGCCATAGAGTTTGCCGATGAAGGTGAGGCTGGTGGGGTGATGCTTTTCGTCGAAGCCGTGCGGGACGGCTATGCACGGATGACCGGTCAAATTCGTGACCGAGGTGTTGCGCGAGGCGACGGGATTGGGCGTGTAGTCGCCGTAGTCGAAGGGAACGATGTAAACGTCGATGCTGGACATCAATTGTGCCATTTCCTGCATGAGCAGGAAGCGGATGCGATTGGCGTTGACGTATTCGGTGGCGGGAATCAGGCGGGCGGAATTGTGCGCGACGACTTCGTCCTGGCGGACCAGAGTGGCTGGTTGCGTTTCGAAGGGATCGTGCAGCGCGGCGTTAGCTTCGGCGTACATGATCGTGCCGAAATTTAGATTGGAATGCTCGGGGAGTTTTACTTCGCTCAGATTTATGCCCAGGCTGCGGATTTTTTCCAGCGCGGCGGCGTCGTTCGCGTTCACTTGCGGCGTTTGGCGCGTGTCTTCGAAGGCGGCTTTGAGATAGCCGACGCGCAGCTTCTTGATATCTATGCCGGCGTCCCAATTGAACGGGACGTCTTGCACGGCCAGATCGCGGCCATCAGGGCCGTTGATGGCGTCGAGTACCAGCGCGCAATCTTCCACGCTGCGGCACATCGGGCCGGCTTTGTCGCAGCTCCAGCTCAGCGCCATGATGCCGTGGCGGCTGACGCGGCCGAAGGTAGGGCGCAGGCCGGTGACGCCGCAAATTCCCGATGGCGCGACGATCGAGCCGTGCGTTTCCGTGCCCATCGAAAAACCCACGCAGCCCGCTGCTGTTGCCGAACCCGGCCCGGCTGAGGAGCCTTGCGAGCCCATAGTGAGATCCCAGGGATTCATGGTTTGGCCGCCGAACCAGATGTCGTCGAGCGCGAGTTCGCCGGTGGAGAGCTTGGCGATCAGGATGGCGCCGGCTTCGGTCAGGAGCTCGACTACTGTCGCATCCATATCGATCACGCGATCTTTGAACGGGGCCGCGCCCCAAGTGGTGGGATAGCCCTTCGCGGCGTAGAGATCTTTTACTCCCCACGGAATTCCGTGCAGCGGTCCGCGATAGCGCCCGGCAGCGATTTCCTGGTCGGCTTGCTTCGCCTGACGCATCGCCAAATCTTCGGTGATTGTTACGGCGCATTTCAGTTCGGGGTTCAGGCGTTTCAAGCGTGCCAGATACATTTCCGTCAGTTCGCTCGATTTAGCTTGCTTGGTGCGAATCAGTTCGGCGAGCTGCGTTACCGGCCAGTAGGCGGCGTCTTCGAGATTGCGCGGGCGAGTGACTTTCGTGGGCGCGCTCATTCGTATGGGCCGCTTGACGCGATCGATTTTTGTGCCGGGGACGATGGGATTGAAGATGAGCGCAGGAGCGACGCTATTTTCGAGCGGGACTTTGCGAATGTCGTTGTAAACGCCAAGGAAATTGTTCACGCCTTCGAGCATGCGATCGAGTTGCTGGTCGCTGAAGCTGAGGCCTGCGACGGCGGCGGCTTCGCGAAGCATCGATTTTGTGATTCTTGGGGGCTGTTGCGCATCGGAATTTTGCTGCTGGGATGGTGAGGCTGCGATTTTGGACCACAGGACGCCAGGAAAGAGAGTGGACGAAAGACCAACACTCGAGAAATACGCGAGAAAAGCACGGCGATCCGCTGCGTGAGTCGCTGGTGAATTCTTGCGATTCATGAGAACTCCGGAGTTCGCGCGAGTATAGCAGAGGCGGCGGCGATGGAATGGGGCTTGGAAAAAGTCAAAAGCCCCACCGCAAATACGGCGCATGGAGCACCCTGGGCTGATACTATGGCGCGCTTCTTGCGGAGATGGGCTTGAATACGCTGCGGAACACGGCTTTTGAGCAGGCAATTGACGCGCGCGAGGCTGGGTTGCATCGCGAGCTCAGCTCGCGGCAGATTTCCATGATTGCGCTGGGCGGTGCCATTGGCACCGGGCTATTCCTCGGCAGCGCGGTTTCTGTGAGCCTCGCCGGGCCGGGCGTGATTTTGAGTTATGCCGCGGCTTCGCTGATTGCGCTGGCGTTGATGTGGGCGCTGGCGGAGATGACGCTGGTGCATCCCGTGGCGGGCTCGTTCGGCGTGTTCGCCGAAATTTATCTGAACCGCTGGGCGGGATTTGCGATTCGCTATGCCTATTGGCTGGCAACGTCGGTCGCGATTGGAAGCGAAGTGGTGGCTATTTCGATTTATTGCCGCTACTGGTTCCCGGAGATGCCGGCGTGGGTGTGGATGCTGATATTTTCTGCGTCGATCATCGCCGTGAATGCCGCGAGCGTGGGAAATTTCGGAACGCTGGAATACTGGTTCGCGTTGATCAAAGTGGTGGTGATTACGGGATTCTTGATTCTGGGCGCGATGCTGTTATTCGGAATCGGATTCGAACGTATCGGGACAAAGAACTACACCGCGTTCGGCGGATTTCTGCCGCACGGATGGACGGGCGCGTGGATGGGAGTGGCGATCGCGATCTTCAGTTTTATCGGGGTGGAAGTGGCTGCGGTTGCGGCGGGCGAGGCCAGCGATCCGCAGGTAGCGATTCCGCGCGCGACTCGTTCGACGATGGCGCGGCTGGCGATTTTTTATATCGGCGGCATGGCCGTGCTGGTGGGCATCATGCCGTGGACGCAGGCGGGATTGAGCGAAAGCCCATTTGTGCGCGTGTTTGAGACGGTGCGGATTCCGCATGCGGCGGCGCTGATGAATTTTGTGGTGCTGACCGCGGCGCTTTCGAGCATGAATTCCAATCTTTATCTCACTTCGCGCATGATTTTTTCGCTTTCGCGCGGAGGATATGCGCCGCGATTTATCGGGCGGTTGAATTCAAGGGGCGTGCCGCTGGCGGCGCTGCTGGTGTCGAGCTTCGGGATGGTAATCGCGCTGCTGGTGGAGCTGCGATTCAAGGAGACGGCTTTCCTTTATACGCTGGGGGCCTCATTTTTCGGCGGGCTGTTCGGCTGGTTCATCATTTTTCTTACGCATTTGGCATTTCGGCGGAAACTTGCGCGGGAGGGTCGCGCCTTGCCGATGCGCTTTGCTCCGCGCGGCAGCTGGACTTCGGCGGCGGGAATGGTGGCAGTTGCGGCCGCGCTGGTTTCGACCTGGTGGATGCCGGGAATGCGCATCACGGTTTATGCCGGTTTGCCTTTTCTAGTGCTGATAACTCTGTGCTATTTTTTGTGGGCGCGCAGGACGAAGGCAGATATCGGCGGTGAAACCGGCGCTGAAGGACGCGAAAATGGATGAACTTTTGAAATGGCGCAAGGAATTTCCCATCCTCGAGCGCACCACGTACATGATCAGCAATTCGCTTGGGGCCATGCCGCGAGCTGTTTATGCGCGGATGAAGGATTACGCGGATGCGTGGGCCGAGCGCGGCGTGCGCGCGTGGGAAGAGGGTTGGTGGGAGATGGCGGTCACGGCCGGGGACAAGATCGGGCGGCTGATCGGCGCGAGGCCGGGCGAGATTTCGCTGCATCAGAATGTGACGATCACGGAGGCGGTTGTTTCTTCTTGCTTCGATTTCTCGGGGCCGCGAAACAAAGTCGTGATGGTGGATTTGGAGTTTCCTTCGATCATTTATTTTTATCTGGAGCAGCAGCGGCACGGGGCGCGCGTTGAAATTCTGAAGAGCGAGGATGGAATTCACGCGCCGCTGGAGAAATTCCTGGCGGCGATCGACGAAACGACCCTGCTGGTGCCCATTTCGCTGGTGCTGTTTCGCAGCGCGACGATCGTGGATGCCCGCGCGATCATCGAGCGGGCGCATCGCGTGGGCGCTACCGTCATTCTCGATTGCTTTCAGGCGGCGGGGACGATTCCGATCGATTTGCGCTCGCTCAATGTCGATTTCGCCGTGGGCGGCTGCTTGAAATGGCTGTGCGGCGGGCCGGGCATCGGATATTTGTACGTGCGGCCGGATTTGCGAAAGAAGCTTTCGCCTACGCTGACGGGTTGGAGCGCGCACCGGCGGCCTTTCGAATTCGAAGTGGGGGCGATTGACTTGCGCGACGATTCATTTCGCTTTTTGAATGGCACGCCGCATATTCCCGCGCTCTACGCTTGCCAGCCTGGACTCGAGATTTTGGCGGAAGTCGGAATCGAGAGAATCCGTGAAAAATCAACGCGCCAGACACAGCGCTTGATGGACGGGGCGCTGGCGCGCGGCTGGAAAGTGAATTCGCCGCGCGACGCCGAGGAACGTGGCGGCACAATTTCCGTGGAATGTCCGCACGCCAAGGAAGTGAAGAGCGAATTGATTGCGCGCGACATCCTGGTGGATTACCGCCCGGCCGCGGGCGTGCGCCTGTCGCCGCATTTCTACAATCGCGACGAGGAAATTGATTTTGCGCTGGCGCAGATGGAGGAAATCCTAGCGACGCGCGCGTGGGAGCGGCATCTCCAGCCGGCTTGATCCCGCGTGGATTCTGAATGACGCCTCCCCCTCCTAAGCTGTCGATCGTGATTCCTGCATTCAATGAGGCTGCGCGCTTGCCGCGCGCGCTGGCAAAGATTCGCGCCTATTTGTTGGAACGCAAACTGAATGCGGAAGTGATCGTGGTGGACGACGGCTCGACCGACGCAACCGCGCGGATCGTGGAAGAAGCGGCGCCCGAGTGGCCGCGCGAGCTTGGGACGCTACGGCTGGTTTCGAACGGCGAGAATCGCGGCAAAGGCTACAGCGTGCGTCATGGCATGCTCGAGGCTCGCGGCAGCATCGCTCTCTTTACTGACGCCGATCTTTCGGCGCCCATCGAAGAATTGGAGAAGTTGCTGGCGGCTTTGTGCAACGCGGAAGTGGCGTTTGGATCGCGGGCGGTTGACCGGCGGTTGATCACTGTTCACCAATCGCGCTTGCGCGAGATTGCCGGAATTATTTTCAATCGCTTCGTGCGCGTGATTGCCGGATTGCCGTTTGAAGATACGCAGTGCGGCTTCAAGGCGTTTGTGATGGACCGGGCGCGCATTATTTTCGAGCAGCAGCGCATCGAGCGATTTGGTTTCGATCCGGAAATTCTATTTCTCGCCAAGCGCCACGGATTGCGAAGCGTGGAAGTGCCGGTGCTTTGGGCGCACGATCCGGCCACGAAGGTGAATGTTTATAGCGACAGCGTGCAGATGTTTTTGGATTTGCTGGTGATTCGCTGGAACACGATTTTGGGGCGGTATCCGAAGTAGCGCCGGTTTACCCTGAGCGGCGAAGGGCGTCTCTGCCGGCACCTGACGAGCACACACCCCACCGCGGGCGGAAATCGGCCGCGGTCCAATCCTCAAAGACGAGACTTAGTTAGCACTTCGCTCCGCGCATGGTCGTGCCCTTCGCTGCCGCCCAGGGTAAACCGGCGTTACTTTTTGGCTGTGGGCGGCAGCAGGCCGTTCAGGCGCAGATACATCGCGGCTATCGAGTAATGATCCGCGAATTCGGCGCTGCAAACCATCATCAGGCCGCCGCGGGAAATGGTGCGGCCGCCGAAGAACGGCAGCGAATCGCCGAGTTTCGAATCGTCGGCATTGGCGAGCGAGCTGCTGCAGAAATCGTACGAGGCTTTCAGCGCCGCGACGAGTTTGTCTTTCGCGTCCGTGTCCGCAACCTTTACATCGGGTTTCGCCTGACCGGAAAGCTGCGAACAGACTCCGTAGTTGAAGCGCGTGGCGTGGACGATCAAGTGTGCGAAGGTCATTTGCTGCGGCGTGGGGCTGAAGGAATATTTGTCGGCGGGCATTTCATCGGCAGCCGCGACCATGTCCTTGGCGCTGTCCGCAACGTCCTCGCGAAGATGATTGGAGATGGGATTGGATTCCGTTTTCGGTGCCGCCTGCTGACCGAAGACTGGCGTTGCGGCCAGGAGAGCCGCGAGAGTGAGTCCAAAAAAAGTTGATTTCATGCGTACATCCTCCGCAAAAATTCGCCCCACGGAGGATAACAGAAGCCGGGGAAGGTGTTTAACTTTACATCACAAAGTACTTGACAATCAGACCTGATTTCACTAAACTCGATTTATGGAACCTTTGCCTTCCCATCGCCCGCTGCGCCCCGAGCCCGTAGCCCTCGACGATCGCGCCCGCGACAACTTGCGCTTTATCCGCGAGACCATGGAGCGCGCCTCTTCCTTCACCGCTGTACCCGGATGGGGCGGCGTGGCTATGGGCATTACCGCGCTGGGCGCGGCGGCCGTGGCTTCGCGGCAGCCCGACTCGACCAGTTGGATGATTACCTGGATTGCGGAAGCGCTGATCGCAGTAGGCATCGCCACTTTCACGACTTTGACCAAGGCCCGGCGCGCGAATGTGCCGATTCTGGCCGGTCCCGGACGGAAATTTGCCCTCAGCTTCGCGCCACCCGTATTCGTGGGCGCGCTGCTTACCGTAATTCTTTTCCGCGCAGGCTTGCTCTCGGCGATTCCCGGCGTCTGGCTATTGCTCTATGGCACCGCGGTTATCACCGGCGGCGCGTTTTCGATCCGCGTGGTGCCATTGATGGGCCTTTGTTTCATCGTCCTCGGCACGGTCGCACTGTTTTGCCCGGCGAGTTGGGGAAACATCTTTCTGGCTGCAGGTTTTGGCGGCTTGCACGTGATTTTCGGCGCGGTGATAGCGAGAAATTATGGCGGATAAAACCAGCGCGGCGCGAGTGGAGCGACTGGAAAAGCCAGGCGTAAGGAAACTTGCGGCCACAGCCGGAAAGTCCCGTGCCGGCCAAACATCCACGGAATTGTCTCCAACGCAACTGGATCGCTTGATCCACGAGCGCACGCGCCTCGCGATTGTGAGTGCGCTGGCGGCCAATCCATCGCTCACGTTCTCGGAGCTGAAAGAATTGCTGCAGGCCAGCGACGGCAATTTGAGCGTGCACGCGCGAAAACTCGAAGACGCGGGTTACGTGGCTTGCACGAAATCGTTTGCCGGGCGCACGCCGCGAACCGAATACCGGCTGACGGCCAGCGGGCGGCGCGCCCTGGAAAAATATCTCGATCATATGGAAGCGCTCATCCGCGCGACGCGGGAAGCCTAGGGAGAAAAAATTTTGGCCCTCCACTTTATAGATAAAAGAACTTTGCTAATTGAGAACTTCCCCAAACTTCACGTAGCCATCCTGATGGACGGCAATGGACGCTGGGCTGCGGCGCGCGGCCTGCCGCGATCCGAAGGGCATCGCGCGGGCGTGGAGGCGGTGCGTCGCGTGGTGCAAGCTGCGCCCGCGCTGGCGATAGGAACGCTTTCGCTCTTTGCTTTCTCCGGCGACAACTGGCAGCGGCCGGCCAGCGAGGTTCTGGCGCTGCTCGAACTGGTGGAAGGCTTTCTGCTAGGCGAAGCCGAGAATTGCGCCAAGAACGGCGTGCGCATTCGCGTGATTGGCCGCCGCGACCGCATTCCGCCCACGCTGAAGGCCGCAATCGAGACTGCCGAGGCCGTGACGTCTCACGGGCGTGCGCTCGAGCTGCGAATCGCGGTGGACTATTCCAGCCGCGATGCCATTTTGCGCGCGGCCTGCTGGATGCTCTCGAGCCTGGAAGTCACCCAGGCGGAATTCGCGCGGCGACTGGGAGAGGTGACGCACGCGGGCCGCTCCAGCAGCGATGTCGATTTGCTGATTCGCACCGGAGGCGAGCACCGCCTGAGCGATTTTCTGCTGTGGGAATGCGCGTACGCCGAGTTGGTCTTTACCACCAAGATGTGGCCGGAGTTTGAGGCCGCGGATCTGGAATCCGCGATCGAGGAATTCTCATCGCGCGACCGGCGATTCGGCAGATTGCCCTCCGCTGTAGCGGGAGATTGATTTTCGGGCGGGAGGAACGCAATGGAATCGAAGCAGCTTTACACAGTGCTCGGCGTGCTCTCGTTCCTCGGGACGTGCGCCGTGGTTTTGGGATGCGCCGTGTCTTTTGCGGCGATCAAGCTGGTGGGCGAAAAGAGATTGTCAGGGTGGGCCGAAGGCGCTGCCGGCTGGATATTCGGTGGAAAAGGGCTGGCGCGGAAGATCCTGATTGTCGCGCTGGTTCTGTTGGCAGGCTATTCCGGAGCCCTATTCGCGGCCTCGCTCGGAAGCCATGAATGGAATCTCCAGCCGGGCGCGGAAAAATATATCTGCGACCTTGACTGCCACATCGCGTACGCGGTGACCGGCGCGACGAAAGCTGCAACGATTGGCGCGGAGGGATCAAAAGTGGCCGCGCAGGGGGTCTTTTATATCGTAGCGGTGCGAACGCGATTCGATGAAACTACAATTTCGCCGCGTCGCGGGAATGCGCCACTCGAGCCGGGCCCGCGAATCGTGACTTTGGTGGATGCCGACGGCAATTCGTACCGGCCATCGGAAACGGCCTTGCGTGCGTTGCAAGATACCGGCGTGGCGAGCACGCCGATTACCCAACCGCTGCGTCCCGGCGAGTCTCACATTTCTATGTACGTGTTTGATCTGCCCGCGAGCGCGCAAAATCCCCGGCTTCTGATCGAGACTAGAGTCGCTTGGCCCGACAAAATCTTGATTGGCGGCGAGGACAGTTTGCTGCACAAAAAGGTTTACTTGCGTTTGCCCGCTTGAGATACATCCGCCGGGCAACTCATCTCGGATTCGCCGGTGGTGTCAGGTTGACGGCCGGCGCCACACTCATCGCAAACGCTTTGCGGAGCACGCGCGTGGCGGCTTCAGTGAGATGGTAATTCGGCAGTTCTTCTTCGCTGCTCCACGCGCAATCCTTTACGTCGCTCGCTGCGTGCGCTTCGCCACTCACCCATTCGCACAAATAATCCACGATCACAAAATGAAACTGGATTTTTCCGGAATCATCGCGAAAAATTCGGTCGAACACCTCGATCAAATCCAAAACCCGGACCTCGATTCCGGTCTCTTCCAGCAACTCGCGGCGCACTCCCTCCTGCAACGATTCCCCCAGCTCCAAAGTTCCGCCCGGAATGGACCACTGTCCCTGCAACGGCGCGCTGCCGCGCTGGATCAATAGCGCGCGGCCATCGCGAATCACCACGCCGCCCACCCCCACCACCGGCGCTCCGGGATATTCACGTTTCAGCGACACGTCCGCGCTCCTCCACGGGAAAATCTTGACACGCGCGGTATATAATACGCCCGCAGTCTCGAAGCGACGCCAGAAGGAGGCAGTGGCCGTGGTCAAATGTCCCGAATGCGACGCCGAGATGGATCTGGATGAAGATGAAGTAGAAGAAGGCGAGATTCTCAGTTGCCCGGAGTGCGACGTCGAGCTCGAAGTGACGCAGGTGCATCCTGTGCACGTCATTCCTCTCACCGAAGACGAAGATGACGAAGAGGAAGAAGAAGACGCCGAGAGCGACGATGAAAAAGTGGCTGAGCCGGGTGACTTGATCGAGGACGAGGCCGAATAATTCCGCGCGGGCGGAGTTCCGGCATCTTTCCCTCTTCTCCGCTCATCTGATTTGGTGAGATCCATCGGAGGGCCCGTGAAATCACATTCTCGCAGCGCAACCGCCGTGGTGTGCCTCGTGTTGTTGTTCGCCCTTGCCGCCTGGGCTTCTCCGCAGGACAAGAAAAAAGAAGCCCAGCTCAAAACCGTTCACGGCAGCGTGGTGGACGGGAAAGAGAATGCACAGGCCAGCAGCGTTGTTTACTTGAAGAATCTCAAGACCCAAGCGGTGAAAACCTATATCGCCGACGACGCCGGGAAATATCGCTTCAGCGGGCTCGATCCCAACGTGGATTACGAAATTCACGCCGAGCATGGCGCCATGATGTCGGGCATTCGCCAGGTCTCCAGCTTCGACTCGCGCAAGGATCTCGATATGACCCTGAAGCTGGACAAGAAAAAGCCGGCTTCGTAGAAGTTGCGCCGCCTATAACGGCGCCGATGTTTTCAAGAGACCTTCGCCCTTGAGTCTCGAGGGTAGTGCCGCTCCTTGACTGGCATTTTTCCTCGAAAATCTTCCCCCAATCCCCAATTCCGCCGTAACATTGCCACGCCAACGCAAACGAAAATGAAAATAAACCATTCCAATCGCCCAATTCGTGTCGCCCGTAAAGCCTTAAGCGCGGCAGCCGCCCTGCTCCTCGGCGCCGCCATGCTTCCAGCTCAATCCGCAAAAAAGTCCGCAGCAGGCAAACAGGCAAACACCGCCGAATCCCGCGCCGCCGGCGGTCTCGAAGTCGCGCGCCAAAATCCCCTCGCGCTGCGCGCCTGGCTTTACAAAATGCCTAAAGGCGCCGACCTGCACATGCACTTGAGTGGCGCCATCTACGCCGAAACTTTCATCCGCGACGCCGCCGAAGACAATCTCTGCGTGGACACCACCAAGCTAGCCTTCGTGAAAATCGTAGGCGAGTCCACTGCCCCGCCGAAATGCCCCGAAGGACAAGTTCCGGCTGCGCACGCCTTCCAGGATCAACATCTCTACGACGCGCTGATTGATTCCTTCTCCATGCGCAGCTTCGTCCCGTTTGCCGGCGAAAGCGGCCACGACCATTTCTTCGACACTTTCGCCAAATTCGGTGGCACCGACCCGCGCCATAAAGGCGAATGGCTCGACGAAGTGGCCACGCGCGCCGCGGCACAGAATGAGCAGTATCTCGAAATCATGGAGACGCCGGACTTTTCGCACACTGCAACGCTCGCTCACACCCTGGGATGGAACGACGATTTCGCGCAGCTGCGCGACGCGCTGCTCTCGCACGGCCTGCGCGATGATGTGGCCGTCGCCCGCTCGCACTTCGATCAAGCCGAAGCTGCGCGCCGCGAACGCGAGCACTGCGGCGCATCCGCTGCAGCGCCTGCGTGCGGCGTCGAAATCCGCTACCTCTATCAAGTCCTCCGCGGCTTGCCGAAAGAAATCGTCTTCGCGCAAACCCTGCTCGGCTTCGAAGTCGCCTCCGCCGATCCGCGCGTGGTGGGAATTAATCTGGTGATGCCGGAAGATGGCTACGTTTCCATGAACGATTACGCGCTGCACATGAAAATGCTCGCGTTCCTGCACGACGCCTACCCGAAAATTCACATCAGCCTGCACGCGGGAGAATTAGCGCCGGGTCTCGTCACCTACGAAGGCCTCTGCTGCCACATTCGCCTGGCGGTAGAGGAGGCCCACGCCGAAAGAATCGGCCACGGCGTGGATGTGATGTACGAAAATCACCCGCACGAATTGCTGAAGGAAATGGCTGCAAAACACGTGATGGTGGAAATCAATCTCACCAGCAACGATGTGATCCTCGGCGTGAGCGGCAAAGATCATCCGTTGCCGATTTATCGGCAGTTCGGCGTGCCGGTAGCGCTCTCCACCGATGACGAAGGCGTCTCGCGCATCGATCTAACGCACGAATACGTCCGCGCCGTCGAAACGTATGGATTGACCTATCTCGAGTTGAAGCAAATGGTTCGCACCGGCATCGAGCACAGCTTTCTGCCGCCAGATGAAAAAGCCGCGCAGCTTTCCGAGTTGGATCGCCGCTTCAAAGCATTCGAGGAGCAGTTCAGGTAACGCCGGCTGCCAGCCGGCGTTTTTCCACGCAACAAGCACAGCGCCAAATCAGACTAGCATCACAAACGAAGCCGGATTTTTCTTGCACGGAAACCAAATGTGTGGCATCGCGACCTTATCCGACAAAAATTCAAAATCGCCGGCAGGCTACCCTTCGAAGCTCAGGGCAAGCCGGCGTTACGAACGATCGCGTATGAAAAATGACCGAAAAGAAAATCTAATGCGCGGCAGGTTCCGCCGCCGGATGCAACCCATGCTGCGGCACTTCATGCACCCCGCGCGTAGGCGGTTCTTGATAGAAGCGGAAAAAATGATTCAATGGCCCGGGCCCCTTGCCGACTGGATAACTCTTTTCGATCGCCTTGGTCACATACGCCTTCGCTAAAATGGTGGCCTCGCGTAATTGCAGCCCGAGCGCCAGTTGCGCCGCAATCGCCGATGAAAACGTGCAGCCCGAGCCGTGGGTGTTCTCGCTCTTCACCGGCTCGCCCGCGAGCGCGATGACCTCGCCGCCCTCCCAAAGCACATCCACCGGCCTCTCCAGATGCCCGCCGGTAACGATCACGGCCTTGGCGCCCTGCTCGACCAGCTTCAGCGCCGCGGTCTTCATATCGTTCACATCTTTAATCGCAATACTGGTCAGAAATTCAGCTTCGGGAATATTTGGCGTGATCACCGTAGCGCGGCGAATAAATTCATCGCGCAGGAATTTCAATCCGCCTTCGTCAATCAATTCCGGCGAACCGGCGGTGGGCTTGGTCACGGGATCGAGCACGATATGCGCGAATTTATTCTTGTCGATAAAATCCGCAACGGCCACGGCATTCGCTTTCGTTCCCAACATGCCGATTTTCACGGCCGCAATAGCGCAATCCTCGGCCAACGCATCAAGCTGCGCGCGTAGCGTGGGCGCCGGCGTCGGATGCACGGATCGCACGCCCTGCGTCGATTGCACCGTCAACGCCGTAATCGCCGCGATGCCATAGCAATTGTGCGCCGCAAATGTTTTCAGGTCGGCCGAAACGCCTGCGCCGCACGAAGGATCAAATCCCGCGATGGTCAGCAGAATCGGCGGCGTGTGCGCCCCGTGATTGTTTTGACTGCCCAATTCTTTGCCTTCTCCGCCAATAATCTTCAGGACAGGCACAAATGCCGGCTGCACCTGGAAGCAAGGTGAGCCGGCAAAGAGAAATGTACGCGCGATATGAACCGCAGCGCAAGCGCAATCTTTCCGCGCGTTCGTAACGCCGGCTGCAAGCCGGCGTTTTTCCGTTCAACGTGTCGGATGTATAAGGAGAGGAAACGAATGAACGAAGAGTTTTCGATTGAAGCTCAGACCGAGTGAATCAAATTGCTTCCGTGCCGACGCATTTCAAAATCGCCGGCAAGCTGCCGGCGTCACGCTCACGGATACAAGCCCCGCACCACTGTCGCATCCGCCACCCGCCCAACCGCCAAAATGTAAGCCCCAGTCCGCATATGCGCATGATGCTTCCGCGCCGTCTCATGCACTTGGTTAAACGCCCTCTTGATCACCGTCTCCAAACGCCCATTCACTTCCGCCTCAGTCCAGAAGAATCCCTCGCGATCCTGCGCCCATTCAAAATAGCTGACCGTCACTCCACCGGCATTCGCCAAAATATCCGGCACCAACATGATTCCCTTGCGCGCCAAAACTTCATCCGCATGAGGCGTCGTCGGCCCGTTCGCAGCCTCAGCCACAATGCGCGCCTTGATCAGCTCGGCGTTGTTCAAAGTAATCACATTCTCCAGCGCCGCAGGAATCAAAATGTCGCACTTCATCGTCAGCAAATCATCATTCGATAACCGCGAAGTCCCCGGCATGCCCACAACAGTCCCGGAGCGTTCCTTGTAGCGCATGGCCTTCAAAGGATCGATCCCGCGCGAATTGTAAACGCCGCCGCGCGAATCGCTAATCGCCACCACCCGCGCCTTCTTCTCCGCAAACAATTTCGCCGCCGTAGCGCCAGCATTTCCAAATCCCTGAATCGCCACGCTGGCCCCGCGTAAGTTAATCTTCTTCACCTTGCAAGCCTCTTCCACCGCAAAGAGGCATCCGCGCGCCGTAGCCTCCGCACGTCCTTCCGATCCGCCCAGCGACACCGGCTTGCCAGTCACCACACCCGGCATCGATTTCCCCACGGTGATCGAATACGTATCCATGATCCAGGCCATCGTTTGCGAATCGGTATAAACGTCGGGCGCGGGAATATCCTGCTCCGGCCCGATGATCGGCAAAATTTCCGCAGTAAACCGCCGCGTCATGCGCTCCAATTCGCCCTTGCTCATGCGCTTCGGATCGCAAATCACGCCGCCCTTGGCCCCGCCGTACGGCACATTCACCGTCGCCGTCTTCCAGCACATCCACATCGCCAGCGCCTTCACTTCGTCCAGCGTCACGTTGGGGTGATAACGCAGTCCGCCCTTGGCCGGCCCGCGCGCGATATTGTGTTGCACGCGATACCCGGTAAACACTTTCACCTGCCCGTTATCCATCTTTGTCGGGATGGAAACTTCCATGATGCGTTTCGGCGTGCGCAGAATTTGGCGCAAGCCGGGATCGAGCTTCAGATGCTCCGCGGCAATATCAAACTGGATCTGCGCAATCCGGTAAGGATTCAAATCCTCGCGCGGCGTAATCCGCGGTATCGGTTGCGGGGCCGGTTTCGAGACAGTAGCCATCCTCAGTCCTCCTCGCGTTCAGCCTGTACTTGCGCTGCGCGAGCCACGTTTCTCACCGATTGTCCGTGGGATAGTCGTAAACTCCGGTGACAAAGGAGTTTAGACAAGCCCCAAAACCCATGTCAACGGAAACCACCCAAATCCGTAAAATTTGTGCCCCATCCGAACACTTCCGTAAGCCCAAAATTGTGCCCCGGCCGAAGAGTAAGCCACGTGCTATCTGTAACTTACAAGCACGAAATGTAGCGCCGGCCTTTTAGGCCGGCATCGCCCCAACAGCAATTCTCGCGACTCCAGCGCACCTCGACCGGCGTGTCGCGTCTCCACCCACCTCCGCTGATATCCCAATTGACCCCCACCGACGAAAACGCTACTCTTCCGCCGCGCCCTGCCGCCGGCCGCTCAACGCGCAATGTTCCAGCATGGCACGCCGGCCGCACGGCCACGCAATCCGCCAGCACGCCGGCCGCGTACTTGATGAGTGAAGCATCCGAGGCTTCGTGAACGCAGTAGCAGCCACAGACCAGCGCAGCTCCGATTGGTCGCTGATCGAGCGAGTGGTAGCGCGCGACGAAAGCGCTCTAGCCGCGCTCTACGATCGCTATGCGGCCCTGCTCTGCGGCGTAATGAATCGCATTCTTCACGATGCCCAGGCCGCCGAAGAAATCCTGCAGGATGTTTTCTTCCAGGTCTGGCGCAACGCCGCGCAATTTGATCCCGCGCGCGGCTCGATTGCCGGATGGCTGGTAGTCGCCGCCCGCAATCGCGCAATTTCGCGCCTGCGGCACCGCAGCCTCGGCGAGACCGAAGAGTTGATCGAGAACAACGTGGCGCTGCCGTTCAATCTCGAATCCGAAGCCGCGCAGAATCAAATGCTCGGCAAAGTTCGCGGCGCGCTCCAGGATTTATCGACCGAGCAAAGACAAGCCGTCGAGCTGGCCTATTTCGAAGGCTTGACCCACAGCGAAATCGCCGCGCGCACCGGCGATCCGTTGGGCACAGTAAAAACGAGGCTGCGCTCGGCAGTGGAAACACTGAAGCAGAAATTGGGCTAATCATTGAGAGTCGGCAACAGACAATGAGCAACGGCCATCCATACCAGGACGCGGACTACGATCTCTACGCGCTAGGCGCTCTGCGCGGCGAAGAATGCGCTTCCATCGAAGCGCACGTGGCCGATTGCGCCGAATGCGCGCACAAGCTAGCCGAAGCCCGCGGCCGCACCGCCCTGCTCGCTCTGGCCGCGGATCCCGTCGAGCCTTCGCCCGGCGTAAAAGAATCCATCCTCCGCCAGCTTTTCTCCACCGCAGAAGGCCACGAATATTCCCGCGAGCCGCTCCGCCACGCCCCCCGCCGCGCCGGCCGTTCCGGAGTCAATTGGTGGACCGCGACCTGGGCCCCCGCCGCGGTCGCGTTAGCCTGCGCTTCCGTGTTCCTCTGGATCGGCAATATGAATCTGCACCGGGAAATAGGAGAGCTGTATCACCAGGTGGCCGATTTCCAATCAGGCATCACCGACGCGCAAGCCAAGCTCGATCTCTTCAGCGCCAAAGATTCGGTTCACATCGCGCTCGCGCCCACCAAAGAATATCGCGGCGCCAACGCCACCGTCCTCTACAACGCGCGCCTCGGCAAAGCCTTCTACTCCGATATGCTCTCTACTCCGCCGCCGCCCGACAAAAGCTACCAGCTTTGGCTGGTAGCCGAAGACGGCAGTCCCATCAGCGCTGGCCTGCTGACCCCTGCCGAAGGCCAAGGCACAAAAATGTTCGCCAGCGTCCCGAAGGGCACCGCCGCCAAAGCTTTCGCCGTAACCATCGAACCAGCCGGCGGCAGCGACAAACCCACAGGCCCCAAAATCCTAGTAGGCGCAACGTAAATCGCGTTTCTCGATTTCCAGCCGTAGGGGCGGGGGTTCACCACCCGCCCGGTTTGGCATTGGGTTTTTCCGAGGGTGCCCCATGCGCCGGTCTAGCGCGTGGGGCTCTTGAACGCACAACGTAACTTTGCGTTCTCCTCTTCTCCGCCGTAGGGGAGGGGCTTGTTTACCCTGAGCCTCGAAGGGCTCCTCCCGCCAACGTAACCTCCGCCGCAACGCACCCACTGGCTCCCATCAATGCCGTACCGAATCGTCCCCTCTTCCTCCGCATCTTTTTCTTTGTCTCTTTTTCCACCCCCACCAATCCAATCCCCCGGCTCCAGCGTATTTCTATTGGAGCTTTCCGCCCGGGAGTGAGAAAATACCCGGGCGGGGCGTATCACCGTGTCACCCAGGAGGATTCGATGCGAAAGGTAGTCCCAATTCTTGCAGTGCTCGCCCTGGTATGTGCAATGGCCGCGTACGTTTCCACTGTTTCAGCCGATGAAAAATCCATGACCTGGACTGGCTGGATCAGCGACGACCATTGCGGCGCCAAGGGTATGTCTGCAGAACACAAAGCCTGTGCCGAAAAGTGCGTCAAGGAAAAGGGCGCAGCCTACGTGTTCGTTGACACCAAGACCAAGACCGTACACAAAATTCATAACCAGGATGCCGTCAGCGCCGACAATTTCGGGCACGAAGTGAAGCTCACCGGCCACAAAATGGACGACGGCTCAATCCACGTAGAAAGCATCACCGAAGCAAAATCGCAGATGTAAGACGTAGTTGTAAGCAGTAAGCGAGGGCCGGGCGGACCTCCACACCGCCCAGCCTTCGTTTTTTCCGCAATAGCTGGGTGCCCCATGCGCCGGTGTAGCGCGTGGGGCTCTTGAACGGCTCCTCCTTCTCCGAGCTCTACCCCTGAACGTCTCTGAGGCTTGCCTTTTTTCTCTGAAATCTCAAATCCGAAATTTGAAATCTCTTGGTTTTTGTCCGCGCCTCACCCCGCCGGAATCTTCTCCACTCCCATAAAAGGCCGCAAAACCTCCGGCACCACCACCGACCCATCCGCCTGCTGATAATTTTCCACCACGGCAATCCACGTCCGGCCGACAGGCAATCCCGATCCATTCAAAGTATGCGCAAATTCGCTCTTCCCGCCCTTGGGCTTGTAACGAATCCCAGCCCGCCGCGCCTGAAACGCCTCGCAATTCGAACACGAAGAAATCTCCATAAACTCCCGCGAAGAAGGCACCCAGACTTCAATGTCATAAGTCTTCGACGACGCAAATCCCGTATCCCCGCTGCAAAGCAGCATCACCCGGTAATGCAATCCCAAGCGCTGCAGCAAATCCTCCGCATCGCGCACCAGCTTTTCCAGCTCGTCGTAACTCTCCTCCGGCCGCGTAAACTTGAACATCTCCACTTTCTGAAACTGGTGCTGCCTCTTGATCCCCCGAGTATCCTTCCCAGCCGCCCCAGCCTCCGACCGGAAACAAGAAGTCCAGGCGCAAAGTTTTTCCGGCAGCAAGTCGGCATCCAGAGTTTCATCGCGGTGAATGTTAGTAAGCTGCGTCTCCGCCGTGGTAGTAAGCCAAAGATCGTGCCCCTCGACGTGAAACATATCCCCGGCAAACTTAGGCAATTTCCCATCGGCAATCAGCGAAGCCGAATTAATCAAATAAGGCGGCAAAATTTCCGTGTACCCATGCTCCCGCGTATGCACATCGAGAAAGAAATTCGCCAAAGCCCGTTCCAGCCGCGACCCCAACCCGCGATACAGCGCAAACCGCGTCCCAGACATCTTCGCCGCCGCCTCAAAATCCAAAATCCCGCAAGCCTCCCCAATCTCCCAATGCGGCCGCGGCGCAAACGAAAACTCCGGCGGCGCGCCCCACCGCCGCACCTCGACGTTCCCCTCAGCCCCATGCCCCACAGGCACCGACGAGTGCAAAATGTTAGGCACCGTAAGCATGAACTCGCGCAGCGACTCATCGAGCTCGGTAACCCGCAAGTCCGCGCGTTTAATCTCTTCGGACACCTCCTTCATCCGCGCCAGAATGGGAGAAGCGTCGCCACCCGATTTCTTAAGCCGCGCAATCTCCTCCGAAGCCAAGTTGCGCTCAGCCTTAAGCTTCTCAGTAGAAGTAATCAACGAGCGCCGAGCCGAATCAATCTCGCCGAACCAAGCCAGATCCAGCTGCGACCCACGGTTCCGCAGCATCGTCTCGATGAGCTCGAGATGTCCTCGAAAATATCCCAGATCAATCATAGGCTCAGAAGGATACCCGAAGCGGCAATCGCTGAGAAGCGTAAGGAAGGGCCGAATTCGCCGTCCCGCCGGGCGCATCTCTAATCGAAACATCGTACGATTAGAATTGCTCGTAAGTCGTTGAGAACACTTACCGGCGCCCCTTTCTAATCGAAACCGTTTCCGGGGTGTATCGTGCCCTCCCTTCGGCCTGATCTCGTGTTGTTCAGCTGAAAGCGCTGCGGCTGAAGCCGATTCTGGGCGCCTGCGCTGTTGCGCTGGGCTGAAGTCCAGCTCCCCCCTGCTGAAGCAGGAGGCTCCCACCTGAGGGCTCCCAGCTGGCTGCTGCGCCTGCGCTGGACTGAAGTCCAGCTCCTCCTGCTGAAGCAGGAGGCTGCTACCTGGTACAGGCTGGGCACAACGTGGCCGGCTCGCCGTCGCCAGGGCTCGGTCTGGCTGCTTCCCCGTTGGAGATGGGCACCCCCCCTGTGTCCCGATTGTTTTGGGCCGCCTCCTTTGTTTTCTGCGACTTACGGAAAAATCAATATTTTGGTGTCCCGATTGTTGTCCCGACTTACCGTTTCCTCGCCATCGAACCGTGTATGTGGATCCTGGAGATTTTGGGGCTGGAAAAGACAGGCGGGGCCTGTTTTGGGAAATGCTGCCGCTGCTGGCGTTTTGGCCAGGCATTGCTACTGCGCTCCTTGTCAGTCGGGGTGGCGCGGAGGCGGTTGCCTTGCGCCGGACTTCTGACTGGCGAGAGATTTTGGGACGGGCGTTTGTTTGGTGTCAATGGAACCTTAGGTACATTTTGTGGCTAGTACCAGGGACTCGGAAGTGGATGACACCTCGGCCCAGCCGCGGCGGGAGGGCTAGAACGGGCTAATCTGGGAGACTTTCAAAAAATTTCTTTCCGCGAGGCTTCCACGATTCATCATACCCGGCGATTTGTGAGCTTAGCTTCAGCACGTTGTCCTTCATCTTGTTGACGACTTTTCGTTGCCAGAGGTAGGCCTTCATGCGCGACGCCGCTCGTATTTCCGCCTGATTTGCGTAAAAATACTGGGTTGTACAGTACCTCAAGAATTGGAACGTAGGGCCGATTACACTTCCTCCAGTCTGCTCAGGACCGGGCGCAGCCTCCGGCGCGCAGCCTGACTTGACGTAGGAGTCGAGCTCGGTCGAGTTCAGTATTTTATTTGCTAGCAGAGCGTTGATATTTGAGTACCGCGAAGCAAGCACCAGCGCGAACAATTCAACTAAGATGTCCGTCATATTACTCAGCATGATGTTAAGGCGATACTCGCCGTCTTCGGCAAGGAACTTGCTCAGGTCATCTTCGGAGCTGATTAATCGACCTTGCGGATCTGCCCGAAGTGTGCCCTCTCTCATTCCACGACTGATGGCATCTGTCTTGTTCCGTTGAAAACTTAAGACTTGGGAATCGATGTATTTCGCCACTACATATGCAAGCAGGTACGTGTGAACCGGTGGAGTTCCGATCTCGTACCAGTCCTCGCTCGGGGTAAAATGCGGGTTGATGGCGAATTCGACCCAAAGCTTCTCGTTCGGCGAGCGCTTGAATACCTGAGAGTAAATTCCTTCGTCTTCGAAAAAATCAATTCCTCCCCGAACGCATTGGTCCGAAAATCCTATAAATGAGTACCAGACCTTTGCGAGTTCTTTGTTTTCGATCTTGCGAAATCTGCTCGTTGCGGTCGCGTAATCCGATTTTTTGAACCAACGAACACTAGTGCTCGCCGACAGGTAAGACTTGAACTCGCCGTCTTTTCGTTCGAAAAACCACGGTGCTGGTCGAACTTGGCGGAACGCGTTTTGTATACCTTTTTGCTCCGCAGTGTTGGACTTCAAGTTGCGGGGGCTCATTGGATTCTGATCGTTCGTCGTGATTGTGAGTTGACTTATGAATTCGGGATCGGTGTTCTTGATGATCTTCACCTGCACTCGGGCGGTTCGGCGAAAATTCTCTTGCTCCGCCGGATCGAGATCCTCATATGCCTCGCAGATTGCGCGGACTGTTTGGCACCCATTGACGACCTGCGCGCCAGACAGGCGGATACAGTTCTCTTTCTCAGCAAATCTGTAGTTTTGGCACGTGATCAAGATTCCGTTGTTGTAGTGGTGGAATTTTTTCCTTGTTTTTTCCCTCTGGAGCGTCGCCACGATCTTTCCGTTGATCGCTGAATTTGTGATTTGTAAACGTACGTTGGAATCAAACAAATTCCACTCATGCTTGCGAAAGGCATCGTAAAAGTCATGCGCGTGGGCCAAGAGATAGCAGTAATCCTGAAACCGCAGCACCTCCTTATCTAGATCCTCACAGGTCAGCTGGAATGAGATGGCCCCAATGTCGAGCTCCTGGAAATGCATCGCATGGTATATCTCGCTCCAGCCCAAAAGACGAAGGTTTACCCCGGCCCGTTTCAAACTCGCTTGCTCGGAAGTAAATTTTGTTCTTGCGGACGTCGTCAGTTCGCCTGAGATCGCGAGGATGGCCGTCAAATTGCGAACCTCGTCTCCTTCGAGCCGGTCCCGTTGGTAGTCGGTTCGGAGCATCCGAATCTTGTTTGAAACCTTATATTTGCCTTCTTGACTTAATAACATCCGGACTGCAGACGTAAGCTCGTCAACCGCCGTGTCGTCAAACGTAGGGGCAGCAGTGCCTCCGCTTAGGGACTCTATTTCGGAGCATTTGCACTGGCAGATTGTATAGGCGGGACCGTCCTTGACGTAGAAATCGATTCCGCCATCATTTGGACCGTCGGTGTACGTAAAGCGGCTCGGATTCGTAGTGGCGAATAGTTCTGCGATTAAGTAGTTAAATGCTTCGTGCTCATCGAACTCCTCGAGGTACGTCTGAGCGCACCGCTGCAGGCTGTCTGCAAACTCCACGGAGAATTGCGAAAAATCGGGCTTTGCTTGTCTCGGCGTGACGTCTGTCGCCATTTGGCTCTACCTCCAAAACGTACTTTATGCACAGATGAATACCCAGAAGAGTTATCTAGGCTTCTGGATCATTTTCGGAATTAGATCACGGACAGATCGGGGAGAAAAGAGGAGGTGTTCTAAACTTTCAGTATCTAGCCCGAGGGGCCCGTGGGACTACGATCAGTTGAGCTGCGGGGCCACCGTGCTTACGCGCGAATCGGGCTACAGCTACTGAGCAACATAAATCTCCGTCTCGGTCTTTATGACGAACAGAATCTCGATTGACGCGGCTGCGCTCGAGCGAAATTGCCGCCAGGCATCCGCCATGTCCTCGGCCACGACCGCGAACACCACGTCGCGACGGATCGATCCGACAAAATTGAATTTGCGCTCGCGGCTGACCAGTCTGATTGTCGGAGTGTCGTTCATCGTCGCGCGATCCGATCGATCCATAGATCGCGACCACAGATCAAGATCGATCTGCACGATTCCGACGAAGAACAAAACGTGTGCCAGATCGGCACATAAGCGCCGCACCGCTAGCATCACCCATTCTTCAATCATCTCGACGCCGATCACGCGTCGCGACGTCCGCAGCGCGAGCAACGCAGTCACCCCGCTTCCCATGAACGGATCGAGAACAACATCGCCCTCGTCCGAAGCCGCCAGCAGGACGCGTTTCACCAGTGCCGCCGGCTTCTGTGTCGGATGCTTTCCGAAGCGCTTCTCCCAGGGCTCTGGAGGGGGTATCTGCCAGACGCTTTTCATCTGCTTCCCGCCATTCGTCTGCTTCATAAGGGCGTAATTGAATTTGTGCCGGCTTTTCTTGTTCTTCGCCGCCCAGATGATCGTCTCGGTCGCGTGCGTGAAGTACCGGCAAGAGAGATTCGGCGGCGGATTCGGCTTCACCCAACTGATGTCATTGAGCAGCTTGAATTCGAGCTGCTGCATCGCGAAGCCGACTGAATGAATTACGTGCGCCGTGCCGCTGACCCAAATCGTCCCGTTCGGCTTCAATACGCGCTGGCACGCTGCCAGCCAGGCGCGATTGAATTCATGATTCGCGTCCGCGCCGCGCGAGCGGTCCCATTCGCCCTTGTTCACGCTCACCATCCGCCCCGCGTGGCAGGTGATTCCATTGTTCGAGAGAAAATATGGCGGGTCGGCGAATATCAAATCCACGCAGTCGGCGGGCATCCGCGCCAGAACATCGAGGCAATCGCCCTGGTAAATGCGAATGTGATGCTTGGGATCGTTGAAAACCGGCTCTGGTGGCGAGGAGACCGCCGCGCCGTTGGCATCGGCAATTTTATTTTCCGCAGGTTTCGGCAAGCGAGAGGAACCCATCAATTGTATTAACCAAGTCGGATCGTTGATCAGGCTCTAACCGAAGTCAAGCCGCGCGACTACGGAGGTAGCGCCGGCCTTCGTGCTGGCGAGTGAGTCTGGGTGAAAACAAGCAAAAGGAACTCACAAAAGTGGAGAAACAAAACCTCTATCCCCCCTGGTGAATCATCAGCCCGGACCTCAGCGGCTAAAGCCGTACTGATTCTGCGACTCTTACGGCACGGTTGAAACCGTGCCCTGACAAGGCGTTGGAGTCTTCAGACAGACTCTGGTCGCCCGCCCAGTCCGGTGAAACTAGCGCTGGGCTACGCGATCGAGACGATCGAGGGTGTCGGGAAATTTGCGGACGAGCAGAACCAGAGCGGCGGCTTGGGGATTGGGTTTGGCGCGGCCTTGCTCCCATTTTTCCAGGGTGCGTTCATTGATGCGCAGCCTGCGGGCGAAGACGGCGCGGGAGCAGCGCAGGCGGCGGCGCGTGTCGCGAATGAGCTTGGAGTCAACCGTGGGCAGAGGCGCGGACTCGATTTTGTAGGTTCGCAACGTCAGGCGGCCCTGGCGGTGGCTCTTCATCGCGGCCACGCCTTCGATCAATTCGTCGAATAGTTTCCGTTTGGCGGTCAACGTCGGCTCCTTGATCTCGTTTTCAGAGTGCGTGCGGCTTCGCGAGCCCTCAGGGCGATTGTACGCCTTTGGCGTACCTTCGCTAGGGCCGAGGCGGGAGGGCTAACCCGGCCCTCCCCTACATCCGGC
>CAVVLE010000044.1:0-327756 GCA_963748865.1 uncultured Acidobacteriota bacterium
ATTCGATGCCGATCACTGGTGGAGAACAACGAGAGACTCGCTGTCAGTCATGCGAGAAACGCTGGGTCTGTTCAACGCCTGGGCGGGACTTCCAGTCCGGCCAGCGACGCATTGATTGGGCGCGAATCGCCAGCCGGCGCCAACAATCGTTCGATCTAGCTCACCTTGGCCATCTGTTGGGCTTCCACAATTTTCCAACGATCCCACTCCGATCGCCGCACCAGATCGCGCAACCGAAGTTGCCACTCGATCCCCGTTTCATCGTCTTCGCTTCCGTAGAGAATCACGAATTGGTGCCCGTTCGAACCGGATCCATTGCCCGAACCATTATCGAAAATCGCAGCCGGTTCGTTCTCTGCCGATTCCTGCGCCTTGCGGAACGATTCGAGACGCGCCGCATCCAGTGGCACAATCAGTAGGGATCTCTCCTCGGGCCGCAGTGTGATCACATCGTCGCCGGTCGATGTGCAGCGATCCTGCAGAACGCAAAGCTCCAGCGCCTCATCGTGCCAGCGCAATTCGAGTGTCGGCACTCGCCCCGTCGAAGTCGCCTTCCCTTCCTCCAGCGGCATCTCCCACAACGTCACCGGATGAGCTCCATTCGAGCTGTCCGGAAAAATATCGAAACTGCGCGTCTGCCAATTCGCAGACTTGCTCTGCGGCAGCACTTCACTCACGGTCAATACCGTATGGCTCCGCCAGCGTTCGATCTTCACCGAGCCCAGAAAATTCCCGTGCTCGCGAATAAACGCGCGCTGCGCCTCCGTCGTCTCCAGCGTGTTTTTCCAGAACCGATCGCTCAACTGCAGGCCAAATGTGTAGAACTGCTCCAGCGGAGACGGTGCCGATTCATCCAGCCGCCGGCGGAAATTCGGATCAGCAACTTCTTCGAGGGAATGCAATCGGTCCGTCAACCGGCGAATCGACCACGCCTGATGAACGAGAAGCCTTTGCCAATGCCGCGCCAAAATTACAAATACGAATCCAACGATTACGCAAACCCCTAGCGCGACCCACAAAATGTCCATATCCCAGCCCTTCCCTGGCCCCCAGGGCGATCTCTCATGGGGATTTTGAGAGTGGCGGGATTGTACTCCACATTCGACGCGCGGCGAAACCTCCCGTTATGGTCATTCCCGGGAGATTTCTTAAGCCTAGATACTGGGAAACCTACCGGCACCCCCAGCGGAGCCGCTAACGGATCGGTGACACGGCGATCGCCCGTGCCGGCCCCGGATCCTGAACCGTGATCAGCGTCGCGAAGAAACGATTGCCAGTGATGGTATTGCCGCTAGACCCGGATATCTTTAGCACTCCCACCGCGGCATCGGTGATCTCATTCCCGGTGACCGCGTAACCATTACCCTGAACGTAGATTCCTGCCTGATCTGAGTGAAATAACGTGTTATCACGGGCGGAATTGTCGTCGCCTACGAATGCAATGCCGATCAGCGTAACCGAGTTCGAGACTGCATTCGAGATGACCGTAGAGTTTTGGCCCCCGATAAAAATGCCAACCTGATTCGTTGCCAACGAATTGTTCTCAACTGTGACCCCATTTGACTCGAAGACTAGGATTCCGGTGGCGTTCGTTTCGCACACATTGGGCGACACAAGATGACCAAATGTTGTCGGTGACGGTATTGTTCTTCAGTGTTCCGCTCGCGCCAAAACCGATCTGAATTCCATTTTGCGCGGCGCCTGGCGTCGGGCCGATGCCGGAGACAACGTTTCTGTCCGCGAACAGCTGCGTGCCTGGCTCGTTTCCGGTGATGCCATTCTTCTGATAGTCCCAGACGCTGTTGTCAGTCACCGATACGTTTGACGCCGAACCGCTGGCAGTCTCAACTTCGATGCCGTTTCCGCTCTGGCAACCGTTGTCGGCCGTACCCAGGCTCATGTGGCGAACAGAGTTGTGCCGAATACTGCCGGAACTATTTTCATAGAGGATGCCGACCAACCGCGGTGAGCAACCGGATAGGCCGTTGTTCGAGCCGTCTACGATGAAACCATTTATATCCACCTTTCCAGCGCCATCCACAAGGAAAACTGCAGCTATTGAATCGCCGCCTGAAGCGCCGTTCGAGTTCTGCGTAACGTTGCTCGGAATCACGATGACTCCATTGTCGGCGCGCAACGTGAGTGATTTAGTGATGGTCACTTGCTCAGGGTACGTACCGGCGCAGACGCGAATCACGTCGCCCGAATTCGCGGCGTTCACCGCGGACTGAATCGTCGTAAATTGCGCGGACGGGCACTGCACCTTGTCGTCGTCCACGAGGATGTTTGCTTTAACGTTCGAGTTGTCGGCGGAAACCGGGCGCAAAATCAACAGAACTAGAAGTATCGAGGCGAACAACGCAAATCCGGCTCTTTTCATGGGACTCCCCTTCCAGGATGCGCTTCCCTGGCTAACTGCAGGATGAGGTGCGAGAACGGGGCTCGCGAGGCCGGACTATATCTCGGTAAACGAAAGACGGGAATAGTACTCGGGGCCAGCAGCCTTAGTAATTCTTGGGCCCCTCGACAGGGAATTAACCACCTTTATGGCGTACAAACCATATGGGCGACCGACCTTGCTCATTTTTTAATTCTTGCGAGGGCATCCGCTACAAGTTCATCACACGCCGCGAGCGTCTACCAGGGGCCGTGTGATTTGTCTAATTAGGTACCCTCGCCATACATTCCGAATGTGGGTTTCGGCGTCGCGGTCGTGCGTGAACAGATTCCGCTGACATGTGTTGCTCATCACTTTGCGCCGGCGCGCCCCTGATCTCAACGCAGTTCAGGCCTCGAGCCTACCGGGCCTTCAAATACTGCGCGGCGAACTGCATCGGCAGATTCAGATGCGACGCGGGTACTTTTGAGGCGCATCACGCGCGGCGCGTGGGCGGGACGCTGCGATACCATTCCACGAAATTCTTTAGGCCCGCTTCAAACGTCGTCGTGGGAGCGTAGCCGAAGGCCGCTTTCGACTTTGCGAGATCGGCGCAGGCCTGAGGCATGTCCCCGGGCTGCACGGCCTGCGGGGAGCGCTTAGCTTTGCGGCCGGTTAACTGCTCGAGGGCGGCAATCATTTCATCGAGTGTGATCAGCCGTGAGCTTCCCAGATTGAAAACATCGAAGCGCGCGCCGTTGACAATGGGCGGCGTGAAATCGAGTGCGCCGATAATTCCTGCCACGATATCCGCGACGTGCGTATAGTCGCGACCCGTAGAGCCGTCCCCGTAAACGGGAATCGGTTTGCCAGCCTCAATCAGCGCGGTGAATTTGTGAATGGCCAGATCGGGGCGCTGCCGCGGACCGTAAACATTGAATAAGCGCAGGCAGATGACAGCCAGAGGATGGAGATGCGCGTAGGTGCACCCGAGCGTTTCCCCGGCAATCATCGTCGCGGCATACGGCGAGATCGGCTGGAGATTCGTTTCAGTTTCGACAAATGGCGCCGCAGGAGTGACACCATAAACCGAGCAGCACGAACCGAAGACGAATCGTTGCACCCGAAATTCTCGGCAAAGCTCGAGCAGGTTGAGAGTGCCGGCGACGTTGACTCGCTCATACAGTTGTGGCTGCTCGATCGAGTGTCTGACCCCGGTGCGGGCCGCCAAGTGGATGACGGTATCCGGCCGGGAAACGCGAAAGATTTCGCGAACACGAGGTGCGTGGCAGATGTCGGCTTCGAAAAATTCGAAGCGGCCAACGCGGCGGACATCTTCAAGATTGGCGCGCTTCCACGCGGGCGAATAGAAATTGTCCAGTGAATCGACAATCGTGAGCTTCGCGCCGCCGCGCGCGAGCGCCTCGGCGACGTGCGAGCCGATAAATCCGGCACCGCCCGTCAGTAAGATTTTTCGCGCGCCATCTGCCAAGGATTCCTCCGCAACCAAGAATAACAGGGCAGACTACCAACAGTGCCTGCGGACGCAAAGATTCGTTCCATGGCACCGGGGGCGGTTTAAGCCTGATTGTCCACCGCCACATCGAGAGCCTCGACCTCAAGCACTCAGCGTATTTTTGCTGGAGCGGCGCTTCTATTAGTGTATTTAACATTTATTTATATATATATAGAATATATTCGCTAATCATGCCGGGAAGAACAAAACTGTAAAACGAACCTGGCTATCTCCTATGTTTACAATGGTTTCAGTAATATGGCTTCGCTATTTTTGACGGTTTTTCGAAGCCGAATAAGCTCATCGATACCCGGATACTTCCCGATCCTGCGTCATGGTGGATTGCACGTGCATGCCACCACAAATTCAGGTCTCTGGAATACCGCACCGACGAGAAAGATTCGTTTGGGTAATTAACGTAAGTTGGTTCAAAATGATAAGCGCATTTCAGCGTATTCAGCCTTCTTAACTTTGGGAGCTGCGATTGAAGATATCAGTCGTCGGCACGGGCTACGTGGGTCTGGTCACCGGAGGTTGCCTCGCGGAAATCGGCCACGAAGTGGTGTGCACAGATAGCGATCTTGCCAAGATTGAAATCCTCGAATCGGGACGCCTCCCCATTTACGAGCCCGGACTTGAAGGCGTGATCGCGCGCAATCGCCAGGCGAACCGGCTGCGCTTCGAACGCGAGCCGGCCAAGGCCGTCAACGCCGCCGACGTGATGTTTATCTGCGTTGGCACTCCGCCTCTCCCCAGCGGTGACGCCGATCTGGCAGCCATTGACAGCGTTGCGCGGCTCGTAGGCACGGAAGCCCACGGCCCCAAGCTGGTCATCGAAAAAAGCACCGTTCCCGCGCAAACCGGCCAGCAGCTCAAGCGCCAGCTCAGCGTTTATGGCCGCAATGGCACCGCCGAATTTCGCGTCGCTTCCAATCCTGAATTCCTGCGCGAAGGCACCGCGGTTTACGATTTTCTCCATCCCGACCGCATCGTCGTCGGCGTGGATGACGAGCGCAGCGAAAAGCAATTGCACGAAATTTACCGCCCGGTTCTCGAGCAGCGCTTCACTTGCCCGATCCATTCGCCATCCTGCCCCAAGGCCGATCTCCCGGCCTGGATGGTCACGACCATCAACAGCGCCGAACTCATCAAGCACGCCTCCAATTCCTTCCTTGCTTTGAAGATTTCTTACGCCAACATGCTCGCGGATTTGGCCGAAAAACTCGGCGCCGATATCGAGCAGGTCGTCCGCGCCGTGGGCAAAGATCCGCGCATCGGCGAAAGTTTCCTGCGCGCCGGCATCGGCTTTGGCGGCTTCTGCCTTCCGAAGGATTTGCAAGCGTTCATGCGCCTGGCGCAGCGTTGCGGCGTCGATTCCGGACTTCTGAAGGAAGCCGAAAACATCAACAATCGCCGCATCGACCATTTCCTCGAAAAACTGCGTCGCGCCCTGTGGGTAATTCGCGGCAAGCAAATCGGCGTGCTGGGCTTGGCGTTTAAACCCAACACCGACGACATCCGTTTCTCGCCGGCCATCGCGCTGGTCGAGCGCCTGATCGCGGAAGGCGCGCGCATCAGCGCCTACGATCCTGAAGCCATGGAGAAAGCCCTCGAAGCGTATCCGAATATTCCGGTCGCTGCTTCGGCTTACGAAGCCGCTCGTAGCGCCGACGCCTTGGTCATCGCCACCGACTGGAACGAATTCCGCACTCTCGACTGGGAGCGCATCCGCGATTCGATGGCCCGTCCGCTGCTGCTGGACGGCCGCAATTTGCTTTCCCCGAAGGAAATGAACGCGCGGGGATTCGAATACCACTCCCTGGGCCGCCCCGACGAAGAAGTTCACAAGCTCGTCAACGGCTTGGTCTAGTTCCCAGCACTTGCCATTCATACCTTGACAATCAAGATGAAGAATCTATGGCGTCTCCCGGCTCGACCCGCTGGCATACCTCGCGGTGGTCGTCCTGCTGCTCCTTGTTGCGGCGCTGGCCTGCTGGATTCCAGCTTTGCGCGCAGCGAAAATCGACCCAGCCGCCACACTCCGCGCCGAGTAAATCGGCGCGAGGCGATCCAGCGTGACGCCACACCGACCTTTCGCGGCGAACGGATGGCTCCGCGACGCACGGTGCTCTGCCCGCTCCTTCTGCAATTTCCGTCGCCCAGAGCCCGTTGCCAGGGGCTTGTTCGCGCTGCGTACTCCGGCGCCTAGTTCTAAGGAGAATTTTCAAGCTAGAGGTAATCCCTACATAGAAATAAAGGGAAAACTGTACGGCCGATTCTGTAAGTATTTTATTTTCAATTGTTTCTCTTTTTGATATTTGTGGTACTAGACGTGCTCTAGTACCCCCTGCCGTGCGGCGTCTTCCTGGGGTATCGACGCTGACGGAGGGCTTGGGAGGCGCGGGCTCACTCAGGCGGCCCGGCACTTGCCACCGCAAGCTGAAGCAACTTTGGGGGAACTTGGGGCCTCGGCTGCTCCATCGTCTTTCCCGAACGAATGACAATCTGGAAGCAGGGAGGCTACTCTGAAAAAGATACGCAAATCCCTCGAACCCACCCATCGAGAGCTTCAGTCTGGTCTGTGCTCGTCTCAGATTTACATTTTCTGCGAAAAAGAAACAGGCGCGGCGCGTTTTCAAGTGCGAGCCGGCGCCGATGGAACCCTTCCGCTGGAAGAAGCAGCCAGCCTGCTCGCCATGCACTGCCTGGTGCGCAATCAGTCTCCGCATGATTACCAGGTGATGGTGCGGGCGGGCGGCAGCTTGTTCGAGCGCGTGACTATGAAAGCGCGGCAGCTTCTGGAAGCCGGCCGCGCGATCGCCTGCCCGGTCGCCTTGAGCCGCCGCGAGAAGGAAGTCCTCGAAGGCGTGCTTGAGAATCTGGCCAACAAGGAAATTGCCTCGCGTTTGAGCATTTCCGAGCGTACGGTGAAATTTCACGTGTCTTCGCTTTTCGTGAAATTCAAAGTGCGCAGCCGCATCGAGTTGATGCGCAAGACGCCGAGCTTGCTCGCCAACAGCGATTCGCAGGCGGGAAATGCGGTGGCTGCGATGGCCGGCGATCCGTTGTTTGCTACGCGCAACCGGGCGGTTACGCCGCTGGATCGGCGCGAGCGTCACAGCGTCGAGCTGCGTCCGAAGTTGATGACTGCTTAATTGCTTCCCTCTTGAGAGTGCAGGCCTTCGGCCTGCACTCTTTTTTTGTGCCATCACGCCGGCCGGATTCCTTCCGCTCGCCACTTCAGCTATGATGAAACAGGGAATTCCCCCACGCAGTCGGTCGATATCGATAAGCCAAACGGGCGGGAGCCAAATTTGATTCCGCGATACACACGCGCAGAAATGGGCCGCGTCTGGAGCGACCAGAACCGCTTCGAGAAGTGGCTGGAAGTTGAGCTGGCAGCCACCGATACGCTGGCGGAAGCCGGTACGGTGCCGCGCGAGGCGGCGGCGAAATTGCGCGAGCGGGCGCGCGTGGACGTTGCGCGCATTCACGAGCTGGAAGCCAAGGTCAAGCACGACGTCATCGCGTTCACCATGGCCGTGGGCGAATCGATTGGCGATCCCGATGCGGCGCGCTGGCTGCATTACGGGCTGACCTCGAACGACATTGTGGATTCGGCGCAGGCGCTGGTGATTCGCGATGCTTCGCGGCTGATTGCCGAAGGGCTTGACCGTCTGGGCGAGATTCTGGAGCGGCGGGCTTGGGAATTTAAGGATGCGCCGGAAATTGGGCGCACGCACGGAGTACATGCTGAGCCGATCACTTTTGGGCTGAAAGTGGCCAACTGGTGGGCCGAGAATCGCCGCGATGCGGAGCGATTCCGGGCGGCGGCGAAACAGCTGGCAGTGGGCAAAATTTCCGGGGCTGTGGGGACGGCTACGCATCTTGGCACAGATGTTGAGGAGAAAATCTGCAAGCGGCTGGGGCTGGCGGTGGCGCCGATTACTTCGCAGGTGATCGAGCGCGACCGGCATGCTGAATATGTCTCGGCGCTGGCGATTCTCGCTGCTTCGCTTGAGCGCATTGCTACGGAAATCCGCCATTTGCAGCGCACCGAAGTGCGCGAAGCTGAGGAGCCATTCGGCGGCGAGCAGCGCGGCAGCTCGGCGATGCCGCACAAGCGCAATCCCGTGGGCTGCGAGCAGATTTGCGGGTTGGCGCGGGTGCTGCGCGGCAACGCTACGGCGGCGCTGGAAAATATCGCGCTATGGCATGAGCGGGACATTTCGCACAGCTCCGTCGAGCGCATCATTCTTCCCGACTCCACGATTCTGGTGGATTACATGCTGGCGCGCATGGCCGACATTGTTGGGAACATGAAAGTTTTTCCGGCGCGGATGCTGCGCAATCTGGATTCGACGCAGGGGTTGGTTTTCTCCGGGCAGCTGCTGCAGGATTTGGTGGAGCATGGCATGCCGCACGAAGAGGCTTACAAAACGGTGCAGGCTCATGCCATGGCCGCCTGGGAGAATGAGAGCAGTTTTCGCGAGCGCGTTGCGGCTGATCCCGGAGTGGCGAAATTTCTGGATGCCAAGGCTTTGGCGCACACGTTCGACCTTCAACGGCAACTGCGTAGCGTGGATGCCATCTTTCGGCGGGTTTTTGGGGCGAAATCTTCGAGTGCTGTACCGCGTAGTTAGCTTCGCTTTTCTCACACTCCGAAATTGTGAACCTGCGATTTTGTGGCGATTAGAAACGGCATCCGTCGTTTGTTTTGTTAGAGATGCGAGTGATTCTAATCGCTTTATTGTGGCGATTAGAAATTGGCGGCGGCGGCATGGATTATGTCGCTGGCGGCGAGCAGAGATGTTCGCGAGCGTGGAGTTAGGGTGGATTTTTCTGACGCCTTGAAATCCTGAAAGTGCGAGTTTGTATCGATTAGGAATTGTAGAGTTCGTAGGAGATTCGGATTGTGAGTCGTGCGGGGCTGCGAGATCGGGCCGAACTGCGGGCGGGACTAAAGGCCCACCCCAACAAAAGCTCCGCCTGTCGGCGGCTACGCCGCGCATGGTGCATGGCTCCTTTGTGCCAATCGTCGGCGCAAAAAACGGCGGCTCAGAAGAGCCGGCCCCGCGCTCGGAAACTGCGCACTGCCTTGACCTGTATAGCATAGAGTTAACACTAGATAATAGTACCTTAATACTGAACTATTCCGGCGGCTGCGGGCGCGCCATTTATCGAACGTCTTTGCCGCAAGATCCCTAGGTACCGTCACGAGCAGGTTCCGGCACAGGCAGGAGTGCCTGTGCTACATCGGAGTCGCGGGTGCGTGTTAGGATGGCGCGCGCTGGATTTGCAAATCGCAGCATGCAGAACAGGAGACTTTCCTTGGGTCGCTATTTTTCAAGTACTTGTGGGCGTTGGTTCGTGAATTGGATCTTGTTGGCTGCTTCGGTGACGCTTATCTGCCCGGCTTATGCCGCGGCGCAGGGACGGCCGGTGGGCGAGGCGAAGAAAATTATTATTGATACGGATCCGGGGACGGATGACGCGATTGCACTGCTGCTGGCGTTTCATTCGCCGGAAGTTAAGGTCGAGGCAGTGACAATCGTCGCGGGCAATGTCACCGCGGATATGGGTCTTGATAATGCGCTGAAGATTGCGAGCCTAGTGGGGCGCTGCGATGTTCCGATTGCGAAGGGGGCGACACGGCCATTGATTGAGCCTTTGGCTACCGGATTATTCTGGAATGGGCCCGGCGGCGTGGGTGGAGCGCAATTGCCAGCGCCATCGTGCCGCGCGAATGCGTCGTTTGGCCCCGATCTGATCATCGAGACGATTCACAAGTATCCGCACCAGATCACGCTGGTTCCCATCGGGCCGCTGACAAATATCGCGCTGGCGATCGGGAAGGACCCGACCATCGTTCCGCTGGTGAAAGAAGTGATTTTGATGGGCGGCGGGATCACCGGTGGGAATGTGAATGCGGTTGCGGAATACAACGTTCATAGCGACCCGGAAGCTGCGGCGATGGTTTTCAACGCGGGATGGCCGCTCACGATGGTGGGACTCGACGTTACTGAGATTACTCTGGTGACGGACGAGGATGTGGCCAAGCTGGAGCAGCATCGCGGTCCGGAAACGGATTTTGCCGCTACGGTGCTGCGTTATCAGATCGGGACTTACAAAGGCACGGGGATTTTTCACGGCGGGGCGATTCATGATGCGCTGGCGGTGGGCGGGGCTATCGATTCCACATTTTTGAGGACGCAGGACATGCGCGTGGATATCGAGACCGAGGGGAAATTTACGCGGGGGATGACTGTTGCTAACCGGAAGAATGTAATCGAGAAAGAAACGGTTAGCGGCGATCATGTGGAATCGATCGGCGTGGAGCCGGTGACGCCTAACGTTCACGTGGCGACTGGAATTGATGCGCGGCGATTTGTGGATTTTTTGCTTTCGCGCATTGGGAATCACTGAGGTCGCACTGACGCTCCTGGCTGTGTCGGTTTTGAATGCGAGCTAGGAGGTTCGGCTCTTGCGTTGCGGACGCACGCACAGGCAGGAGTGCCTGTGCTACTTGGGCTTTACTTCTTCGCATCCTTCCTTGTTGGCGAAATCGTCGGTTGGGTTGAACACCAGGGCTTTGTCGCTGTCGGTGTAGGCGGAGAAGCAGCCTGGGCAGCCTTCGCCTTTCAGGAGTTTGTCCGTCTTCCATAGGCGCTTTCCGTTTTCGTCGAAATAGATGCGGAGCTGTTCGCGGGTGCCGTTGGGGGAGCGGGCTATGGCGAAGACGAACCTCAGGTGGCCGGATTGGTCGTAATAGTATTGGAAGTCCCAGGAGGCGTCTTCGCCTTCGCTGTAATTTTCGTACCATGCGGCCGCGCCGTTGGAATTCCGGGCGAAGCGTTTTACTACCAGAAATGCGTTTTCGCAGTTTTTGAAGCCGCGCTCGGAGATTTTGTAGGTGCGGCTTTTCAACGCGGCGTTGATTGGAGCGACGATCGCGCGGATGGCTAGGATTTGGGGACTCTGCTGCCAATTGGATTCGGTGAGTTCGGTTTCCTTGGACGCCGGCGCTGGTTCGGTTTTTTGTGGCGGCGCGGCCGGCGCTGAAGACGCTGGCGCGGCTGGTGGGGAGAAAAATTGGGCGGCGCAGAACATTGTGAACAGTAGAGTGGCGCAGACGGACGGCGGAAATCCTCCCTCGACGCGAGTGTGAGGCGCCGCGTAATTCTACATCCGGCGACTAGGCGAAGCATTTTTAAACGGCGTTGTTCAGGTCATCGCTGTACGGCGAATTTTCCCTGGTGTGTCGAATTTCCCTAGAGGCCGCGGCGCGTGGATTCGGGGCGCGGGCTCAAGTTATTGAAGCGATGCGAGATTCGTTTCCCTGTACGCGGTTTGGCACGGTTGTTGCACCTCTCTTCGCGAGGACACTCTCCTCAGAGGGGGTTCGTGGCAGTTATGAACTACATAAGAAAAATCCGAATGTTAAGGATCCCGGCGCTGCTGGCGTCGGCAACGCTGCTGTGGGTGGCGGCGCCCACGAATGCGCAAGAGACTGCGCCCACGCCAAACAATGCGCCCATGCAAAATGAGACTCGAGCGCAAAATCCCGACAACGAATTCACCCGGCAGGAACTGGCGCGATTCGATCAGTTTCTGGACGAGCACCGGCCCATCGGCGAGGAGCTTCGCAGGGATCCGCGATTAATCGACGATCAGGATTACCTGCAGAAGCATCCCGAGCTGCAACGCTTTTTGCAAGATCATCCCCGAGTGCGCGAAGAGATTAAGCTGCATCCTGACGCGTTCATGCACGCGGAAGAGCGCTTCGACCGGCGCGAAGACCAGCGAGGCGGAGACATTAACCGCGAAGAGCTGGCGCGCTTCGATCATTTCCTGGACAGCCACCGCGATATCGCCGACGAGCTGCGCAAAGATCCTTCGCTGGTCGATAATCGCGATTACCTGCAGCACCACGCGGAACTGGAAACCTTCCTGCACGACCATCCGCAAATTCGCGAACAGATCCGAGCAAGATAAGGGATCCCACACGACCGCCGTTCGGCAACGGCGTTACGGCACAGATGAGGCTGTGCCCTGACAATGCTTCGGAGTTCTGATGCGGACTTTGAGGCCTTGCCTACAGAATACGATGGACGGTCATTCCCTTTTAATTCTGGGAGGTTGACAAGCAACACAACCGAGCGGGGGGCCTTGGGAGCGGGCTGTCAGGGGAGGGCTAATTCGGCCCTCCCCTACAAGGCCTTCAATGCGATGGCGCCTATACAGCGGAGCGGTTACAACGGAAAGAAAAAGGGGTGAGGTGTAGAGCAATTGAATAAATTAAGATACGTAAGGACGCGCAGCGACGGCGATTAGTGGTTGTCGTCTCTGTCGTCTTCGGGGGCTAGGGCTACGCCGCGGAAGACTTCGCCGGCGCGGGCGCTGCGAATGGTGCGGAACTGACCGAGGCGATCGCCGCCGTCGTTGTCGCCATCGCCTGTGGGCGGAGTCATGGCGGAAATTACGTCGGTGACGCGGACCAGTTTGTTCGGGTCGGCGCCGGTGTCGCCGTTGAGGCTGATCGTTGAAGTGATGGCCCAGATGGTGACGGTGCCATCGCGATTGACGCGGCCGGCGATGTTGCGGCAACCACCGGTGGCGGGATCGATGGAGGACGGGTAGTTGTCGAGGCTGTAGGGAATGCCGATATTGAGTCCATTCTGCAGGACGTAGATCATGGTCCAAGTGCCGTTCTGGAGGACCCACTTCTGGAGGCCGGCGGTGGCCAGGGATTGGGTATCGGCGACGTTGGTCACACCATTGACGACCTGATTGGGGACGTAGGTACCGTCGCCTTCATCGCAGACGTAGAGAGTATTGGCATTGGCGAAGAACATGCCGAAGGGGAAGGCGGTGCTGGTGCTGGCTGCGGTGTTAGGGAAACCGTTGAGGATGGCGATCGGCACGGTCGCCAAATCTGCTGCGCTACCTGTGGGCAAAGTGCCTGCGCTGCCGACTTGATAGACCGTGTTGATGCCATTGCCTCCGCTGCCTTTGCTGACGTAAAGGGTGTTATCAAAAATTGTCAGGCCGCGGAAATTGGTGTCCTTGCCGGGCTTGTCGCCGGAGAAGAGCAATCTGCCGATCATGCCGACGTTGGGCGGGACCGGGGGTGTGAGGCCGGGGACCAGGAGTTCTGCGCCGGTGCCATTGATTAGCGCGATGCCGGCGGGAGTGATCGGGAAGCTGCTTCTTGGAGAGGTTGCCGCTGTTGTCGTTTCCGGCCATGTAATAAAGATCGTTTGCGCCTTTGATTGCTGCGCGGCCGTTATCGCCGCTGTAGGCGTTTCCATCCGTTACCTGGACGCGACCGCGGGCGTCAACCTCTGCGACTGCGCGATAGTAGGCCGTGGGAACTACCGGATTGCTCACGAAGCTAGAGATGACTGGATTGGTGGGATCGCAGACGCCGGGAGTATTCGACGCCGAGACGTCAATCAGATTCGGGGCGGTGGGAGAGACTTGATTGCCGCCGCAGCCGATGCCGCCTTGATATCCCATAAAGGTGATGGAACGTCCATCGACTGAGCGGTTCAGGGCCAGTTCGGATTTTGAGCTGAAGCTGGTGACGATCAGATCGCTGGGGACTGGGAGAGTGCCGAGACGGAATCCGTCCTCGGTGAGGTTGTCGAGGAAGATCGGCGAGCTTACACCGAAACTGCCGTCGCTGCCGGAGTTGTTCCAGACGTTATGCGAATCGTTGAGATTGGGGGCTTCTCCGTTGTCGCTGGCGATGCCGCAGGGGACGTTCACGCTGGCAGAAGTGCCCGGGGTGGTGGTGGGGACCGAGACATTCGTGCTGCCGTTGGGGCCTCCTGCGCAGCCCGGAGGAAAGGTTTCGCCGATGGTGATCATGTCGGCGGTGCCGAGGTAAACGCTGCGGCTGAGTACTATTGTGTCCGGGACGAAGCGAAAACGTCCGTCGCCGTTGCGGTCGTCGTCTGGAGCGCCCGCTTTGACTCCTGCTGCCGCGATGATGCCTAGCGTGATAATAAGTAGCGCTAATTTTATTTTGCTCATTTCTTTTGCCCCTCCCGGGAGCGCGTACGATCTCATGTTCGGGAGGAGGCTTGGTGAATTCTCATTGAAAGCTGCATAAACGGGCGATGAATTGAGGGCTTTGCGGGGCGAATAAAAATTGAAGGTTAGAGACTCAGAGGACTAGGGCTGAATTTGGACCAGGTCGGGTTTGCCGGTTCCGCTGGTGGGATTTTTCCAGCGGGAGGAGATGGCCGGCTTGGAGCGCAGGCTATTCATGGCGCGGCCGATGCGTACGGAACCAGCGATGAAGTGACCGACTTTGAACGGACCCGCGGCTTTGACGTTGCGAACCCAATGCAGACCAGTGCTGATGGCGCAGCCGCATTGGGAGCAATCGGGATTGCCGCCGAAGACGCAGGGCTCGACTCGCGTTTCCAGATCGGCGGAATAATTCGCGGACATTTTCGCGAAGACGCAATCGGCCGGATTTTGCGGCGGGCGGAGGAAGGCTTGGGCGAGGCCTTCGTTGAACAGGAGCTTCTGATATTTTTTGGCTAGCGGCGGTAGTTGGCGCGCTAGCGAGACGCGGTCTTCATGTGTGAGCATCTCGGCGCTTTGCTCGCCGATTTGCGGGCTGTAGACGCTGACCCAGATGCGATTTACTTCGGGGCGATTGCTCCAGAACGCGACGTAGTCTTCCAGATAGCCTGGGCGCTCAAGCATTGGGCGCGTGATTACCCAGTGGACGTTGACTTCGCGGCCGTCGATATTTTGCAGCATGCGTTCGTAGGTGGCGGGCTTGCGGCGGATGTCGTGATGCTCGGGCAGGCCATCTACGGAAAGAGCTACGCGAACGCGCGGGAGTTTCATCCATTCGGCGGGAATGGGAATTACACCGCTGGTGACTACCAAGCTGAATACGCCTGAGGCGCTGAGTGCCGGCAGAATTTTGCTCAGCTCGCGATGGCGGACGAGCGGTTCGCCGCCCACCAGCGAGACGTGCAGAGGCTTGTGCTTGCGCACTAATTGCAGCACGCCTTCTACCAGTGCATCGCCGCGGAAATCATTGAGTTCGCTTAGCGTGACGCCGCCGCCGAGGTGCTTATCGCCATAGGCGTAGCAGCCCGGGCAGCTTAGCGGGCACTCGCGGGTGATCTCGATGGAGAGCATGGGAATTCGGCCGGTGAGGATGCGTCCCCAAGCGGCGAGAATTTCGCGGGGGGTGAGACTTGGATTCGGCGTGGTGGGAGTCACGACATTAGGATGCGCTTGCAGGGCATCGGGGTGCACTTGATTTGCACTCGGAGTAAACATGCTCATCAGCAGATATACAGCTTACAACGGAATGTTGCCGTGCTTCTTGCGCGGATTTACTTCGCGCTTGTTTTCGAGGGAGCGCAGAGCGGTGATTAATTTCGAGCGGGTGTCGGCGGGCTCGATCACGCCGTCGATGTAGCCGCGCTCCGCGGCGACGTAGGGATTCGCGAGGCGTTCGCGGAATTCGGCGATCTTTTCGCGGCGTATGGCATCGCGCTGCGCTTCCGGGGCCTTCTCGATTTCGCGCTTATAGACGATATTGACGGCGCCTTCGGGGCCCATCACGGCGATTTCCGCTGTGGGCCAGGCGTAATTTATGTCCGTGCGGATGTGCTTGGAGGCCATCACGCAATAGGCGCCACCGTAGGCTTTGCGGGTGATTACCGTGATTTTCGGCACCGTGGCTTCGGCAAAGGCGAATAGCAGCTTAGCGCCATGTTTGATGATGCCTCCGAATTCCTGCTGCGTGCCGGGGAGGAATCCTGGCACATCTTCGAAGGTGATCAGCGGGATGTTGAATGCATCGCAGAAACGGACGAAGCGGGCGCCCTTTAACGAGGCATTGATATCCAGCACGCCGGCTAGGAATGCCGGCTGGTTGGCTACGATACCGACGGGGCGGCCATCGAGGCGCGCGAAACCGACTACGATGTTTTTCGCGAAGTGTTCATGGACCTCGAAGAAGTCGGCGTCATCCACTACCGCGTGGATTGCGTCTTTGATGTCGTATGGCTTCATCGGATCTTCCGGGACCAGCGAATTGAGAGCTGGTTCGCGGCGGTCCGGCGGATCGTTGGGGGCGCGGCGGGGAGGATCGTCAAGATTATTCGAGGGAAGGAAGCCGATCAGCTCGCGGATCATGGCCAGACATTCGGCATCGTCGCGGGCTACGAAATGGGCGACGCCGCTTTTTTCGTTGTGGGTCATCGCGCCGCCGAGCTCGTGCTTGGTCACTTCTTCGTGCGTCACGGTTTTGATTACGTCCGGGCCGGTGACGAACATGTAGGAGGTGTCGCGGGTCATGAATATGAAGTCGGTGATAGCTGGGGAATAGACGGCGCCGCCGGCGCACGGGCCCATCACCGCACTAATCTGCGGAATCACGCCGCTGGCCAGGGTGTTGCGTAGAAAAATTTCCGCGTAGCCGGCCAGGGACATCACGCCTTCCTGAATGCGGGCGCCGCCGGAATCGTTCAAGCCGATTACCGGGGCGCCGACGCGCATGGCGTGATCCATGATTTTGGTGATTTTTTGCGCGTTGGCTTCAGAGAGCGAGCCGCCGAATACGGTGAAGTCCTGCGCGAAGACGTATACCAGGCGCCCATCGATGCGGCCAAATCCGGTGACGAAGCCATCGCCGGCGGGTTTCTGCTTTTCCATGCCGAAATCGTCGCAGTGATGGGTGACGAATTTGTCGAGCTCTTCGAAGGTGCCTTCATCGAGCAGGATTTCGATGCGCTCGCGGGCGCTTAGCTTTCCTTCTTTGTGCTGCCGTTCGCGGCGTTCCGCGCCTCCGCCTTCTTCGGCTTGTGCGTTGCGCTGCCGCAATTCCTCCAGCGCGTCGTGCTGCTTTAGCGGCTCTTTCATCGATTTGGCGTTTCTCCGCAAATCACGCAGCGGTAGCGTGCCACAGCGCGCCGTTGGCAGCAAGGGAACCGTGAGCCGCCACGATGAATCGAACGAACGCGTTGAAAGACTCGACGCCGGTGACACCGAAGAGCAGAATATGCGCTCCGAGTTGCCGCATTGGCTCGTTGGATGGGAGGTTTCGTGGAACGCGCGTCCAAATTGCGACCGAGGCGTTGCTGAGATTTCTGTGATCGATCGCGGGAAGCTTTCTACGGAGGTTGCCAGCGTGCTGCCGTTGGAGCAAGCGCGAGCTGCGCATGAAATGCTGGCTGGCGCACCGCACGAACGCGGCAAAATCGTTTTGAGCGTCGCTTAGTGCAAACCGGACCAATCGTCGGCTATGAGGATCGAATTGCTGGGGTTGGAGGGGTCGTATTTTACGCTGGCGGCTTGGCCGGCGACGGCATGTCCGAGGCAAGCACGCTCTTCCATATCGGAAATATCCTGCGCTGTTTCGTAAGTCACACCGGAAATCGAGTACGTGTAGTAAAGCAGCCGCGTGTCGGCCGGAGTTGAGCCATTGCCTGCGGGTTTGCGGCGAAGGACGCGCTTGGGCGGCTCGGGCTTTGGTTCCGTGGGCTTGTCCACGATTTCGAGAATCTGGCCCTCGACGATGCGGCCGATTTTATTGAGATAGAGGCGGCGCTGACGCTCGATTTCGTAAGGATCGGTGTCCCGCTTACGAAAGAGGAAGTAGGCGGCAACGACGGAGGCGAGAGCGATCCCGGCGAGCGGGAGGTATTGGTGCCATTGGGCAAGGAATTGTTTCACCACGGGAGACTCCCGCGCCAAACGGCTGGGTGGTGAACTGCCATGCTATGAACTTCGCGTCGTACGACTGTCACTTTCCATCCATCTCTGGAAGGGCCGGGTTTCGATCTCTGCCGGCGAAATTGTCCGGCCGTGGCTTGCGATGCATCGTTCGCCACAATCACGTTCCTCGCGCCGCCACCGGATTCCGCAGCGTGCCGATTCCGCTGACGCTCACCTCGACCACATCGCCGGCCGCGAGCGCCCCCACCCCCGGGGGCGTTCCCGTGGCGATCACGTCGCCCGGAACTAGCGTCATTACCTGAGCGATCCAGCGAATTATAACATCGGTGGAAAAGAGCATCTGGCTGGTGTATCCGAACTGCTTGCGTTGTCCGTTAACACGGGTTTCTACGGAGGCGGAGGCAAGATCGAATTGCGTTTCGATGAGCGGACCGATGGGGCAAAAGGTGTCAAAGCCTTTGCCGCGGGTGAATTGCACATCGTGCTTTTGAATGTCGCGCGCGGTGACGTCATTGAGGCAGGTGTAGCCGAGAATGTAGCGGCTCAAGTCTTCGTTTTCTTCCGGCATGAATAATTCCGCGCCGATCACGGCGGCAATCTCGCCTTCATAGTCCACGCGATGGGAGATCGCGGGAATTAGAATTGGTTCGTCGGGACCGGTCACGGAGCTTGGCGGTTTCAGGAAAATCAGCGGCTCTTTGGGCACTTCGTTGCCAAGCTCAGCGGCATGTTCCGCGTAGTTGCGGCCCATACAGACCACCTTGGAGGGCACCACCGGGGCGAGCAGCCGCACTTCGGCCAGCGGCCACGAGCGAGCCGTGAATTCAGGCGCGCCAAATAGGCTTTTGATTTCGCGAACGCGGTCGCCGTCGATCGCTCCCAGGCATGCTTCGGGGTGGAAATTGTGTCCTGCGCGGCTCAGATTCTGCGGGGGAATTTCAAGGGGCTGAAAGCGGCACAGCTTCATCGCGGATGAGTGGTCACCTCGATGGCACTCGGAGCGGCAGGAACATTGTGGTGGAGCACGGTCACGACCGTGGTCAAAGTCCACACGGTAACGCCGGCCACGCCGTAGAGAACGGCGCCCATCACCAGAAGCTTGAACGGACCCGTTGAAAAGCGGTTCGCCAAATTCGCGAAGGCTATATTCGCGGAAACGTAGGCGATGCAGAGCAACAACCAAGCGACCAAGCCGGACGTGAATATCTTCGCAGGCGAGCGGAAAAAGCGCAGAACCGGAATCGTCATTACGAAGCCGAAGGCGCCCAGACAAATCCAATTGCGGAAGAAGGCCAGGCGATCAAGACCCGGCATGCGATTGGCTGCGAACAACCAGCCGAACATCACGAAGGAAAGCAGAATGCCCGTGAGTATTCCTGTAAAGAACGCGGGGTTGTGAACCGCGCTGGCAAGGCCGCCGGGCCCCTTGTGCGTGGTGCTCATGGCTGTGGATTCCCGTTCTGCTCGGCCTCGGGAACGCTTACGGATGCCTCTTCGCTGGCTAGGCTCTCGTTGCCAGCTCGGTCGATTGCTCTAACCGTGTATGAATACGTGCGGCCGGGCTGAGTATTCATATCACGGTAGGAGGGCGTAAGCAACGGCCGAGGGTTCAATTTCAGGCCAGTCTCCTGGCCCTGTTCTTTCCGGTAGATATCGTAGCCCACGAGGTCAGATTCCGGGCTAATGGACCAGGAGATTTCAAGATGCGCCGGGACATCGGAGGTCGCGGGGACGAAAACGATTACCAGGCCTTGCGGTGCGGCGGGCGGGAAAATGTCTTTGGGCGTGACGGTGAGGAGATTGGAGTCATCGGATTCGATCCAGTTGGAGCCGAATTTGGCAGCGCTGCGCACGGAGTAGATGTAGGTGCGGTTGAAGGTGAAGTTCGTGTCTTCGTAGGTCAGAGTAGTGGACGGCAGGTCGGCTATCTGCTCGAGATGTCGCTGCTGGACTGGAGTCGGGATTGTGCTGGCTGCCGCTGGCGTTTGAGCGCCTTCGGGGCTTGGCGTGATTTCGGCGCGGTAGATGTGGTAGTGAGCATCGGCGGGGAATTCACCTGATCCCGCGTTTGCGGGCACTGACAACTGGAGCGTGACGCCCCAGCCCGAGAGAATGATGGCGTCGTGAGTGACCTTGGCTGCGATCGTTGCGGCCGGGAATGGTTCATTGAGATGTAGCAGGACCGGATTCGAATCTGCTGAATCTTTCTTCTCGTTGACTCGCGTGCGCACTATGAACGCCGTTCGCTCGCCAGGCGCTTCAGCTACCGTTTCACCCTTCAAATCGAAGGGAAATTGAAACTGGCCCTCTTCGGAGTAGTTGCTGACCATTGCAGACGGAACCGTCACCGCGAGATCGTGCTCTGAAAATACTGGCGTTGCGGCGGCGTTTGCGCTTGCCGGAAGAATCTGCCGGTAGATCTCAACCGATGGTTCCGCGGGAAGCGGCTTCGCGTCCGTGGTTTTCCGCGGCAGCGTGAAACTCAGGATGACATGGTGGCCTTGTTGTACAGCGGCTAGGTCGCTGACCGCAGCAGGAGTTGGCGCATGACGCGCCTTCGGTTCGCTGGGTGCGGCGCAACCACCGACGGCCAGCGCTGCGAGGAAAATGGAAAAGAGAAAATGGGAAATCGCACGTGCGGCCGAATTTCCGCCCGGACGAAGGCGATTGCCGCCTTCCCCTCTTCCCTTTTCCATTTTCCCTTTTCTAATTTCCGCCTAGAGAATGTAGCGGCTCAGATCCTGGTTCTTGACGATGTCCACGAGCTGCTTCTGCACGAACGCCATGTCAATCTTGATACTCTTTTTCTTCAGCTCCGGCGCATCGAAGGAAATTTCCTCGAGCACTTTTTCGAGAATAGTGTGCAGGCGGCGCGCGCCGATGTTCTCGGTTTGCTCATTCACGAGCGCGGCGAATTTGGCGATGGCGGCCACGCCATCGTCGGTGAAGGTGAGCTTCATTCCTTCCGTCTCTAGCAGCGCGATGGCCTGCTTAATCAGCGCGTTCTTCGGTTCAGTCAGGATGCGCACGAAATCGGCTTCGCTTAGGGAGCTTAGTTCGACGCGAATCGGGAAGCGCCCTTGCAGCTCGGGAATCAAGTCGGACGGCTTGGTGGTGTGGAATGCGCCGGCGGCGATGAAAAGAATGTGATCGGTGCGGACCATGCCGTAGCGCGTGTTGACTGTGGTTCCTTCGACGATTGGCAGGATGTCGCGCTGCACTCCTTCGCGCGATACGTCCGGGCCATGGCCGGACTCGCGGCCCGCGATCTTGTCCACCTCATCGATAAAGAGAATGCCCATCTGCTCGACGCGCTCGACGGCGATGCGCGTGACGTGATCCATATCTACCAGGCGATTCTCTTCTTCCTGGATCAGGTAATCGAAGGCTTCGGCCACGGTCATTTTGCGCTTTTTCTTTTGCTGGCCAAAGAAGCCGGAGAGCATGTCCTTGACGTTGATGTCCATCTCTTCGATGCCCTGATTGGTGACGATTTCAAAGGCGGGCATGGCGCGTTCGCGGACTTCGACTTCCACCATGCGCTGGTCGAGTTTGCCTTCGCGGAGTTGCGCGCGCAGCTTGTCGCGCGTGCGCTGTGTTTGTTCGCGGCGCGTGGCTTCCCCGGGCGATCCGGGAGGCTCATTCGAAGGAAGGGCCGGCGGCAGCAGAAGATCGAGGAGCCGCTCTTCGGCGGCCTGTTCGGCGCGCTCCGCGACTTCGTCGAGCTTTTCCTCGCGCACCATGTCGATGCCAGTTTCAACCAGGTCGCGAACCATGGATTCAACGTCGCGGCCGACGTAACCGACTTCGGTATATTTCGACGCTTCAACTTTGACGAAAGGGCAGCCCGCGAGGCGCGCCAAGCGGCGGGCGATTTCCGTTTTGCCGACGCCGGTGGGACCGATCATTAGAATGTTCTTGGGAAGGACATCTTCGGCCATTTCGGGCTGCAACTTCTGCCGGCGGACGCGATTGCGCAGAGCGACGGCTACGGCGCGCTTGGCGGCGTTTTGTCCGACGATGTATTTGTCGAGTTCGGCGACGATTTCGCGCGGCGTCAGCTCGTCGAACGACGGAAGAGGTTCAGGCGCCGGCGCCGGCGCTTCTCCCGATAAATAGATCACCATGTCCTTCTCCGGTTTGCCCGTCATGCCGATTCGACCGTCATTATTCGCATTTACAGCTCCTCGATTGAAAAATTCCCATTGGTGAAGATGCAGATTTCGCTGGCGATGCGCATGGCTTCCTGCGCGATCTCCTTGGCGCCGAGCTTCGAATGCTTCAAAAGCGCGCGCGCCGCGGAGAGAGCGTAGGGCCCGCCGGAGCCGATCGCGCAGAGACCGTCGTCCGGCTCAATCACGTCGCCGTTGCCCGACAGCAGAAACGTGGATTTGGCGTCTGCAACAATCAGCAGGGCTTCGAGATGGCGCAGCGAGCGGTCCGTGCGCCATTCCTTGGCCAGCTCCACCGCGGCGCGCGCCAGATTGCCGTGAAATTCCTGGAGCTTGTTTTCGAAGCGGGTAAATAGCGAGAGCGCGTCGCCGGTGCTGCCGGCGAATCCGGCGATGATTTTGTCGTTGAACAGGCGTCGTGTCTTCTTGGCATTGTGCTTGACCACGCCTTCGCCGAGCGTGACTTGGCCGTCGCCGGCGAGTACAACTTTGTTGTCGCGGCGAACGCAGAGGATGGTGGTGCCGTGAAGGCGCACGTCCGTAGGATGCTTGGCACGGCTACGGTGTGGCCGGCCATCGAGCGCAGTTGTTGCGACGGTGCGCCTCAGTGAGTTTGTTTGGCTAATTCGCATCGAAAGATTATACCGCGCAGCGTCGGCTCGACAAAAAGGCTAGAGGTCGTGGCCTGCGATCCAGGCTCCGCTACAGCAACCGGGGAAAGCGGGGACGAAGATTAGGCGCGTTCAAATCGAGGAGGAAGCGAATCGTCGCGGCGGAAATCAATATCATCGAATGTTGCTGCGTAGCCCCGCCAGCCTGGCGTGTCACATTCTTCGACGCGGACGACATGGGCTGCGGTGCGCATCTGCACGCTGCCCATTCCCAGTGGCCGGCCAATCAAGCCCACTTCCATCTCGATCCCCGCACCGTTCTCGATTTCGCAAGGGGCGAGGAAGAAGACGCCGCTCGAACTGATATTCTTCGTGACGAGCGTGATGGGGAGGGGCTGGGTCTGCCCATCTACCATAATCAGACGCAACGGGAGATTCAACGCCGCGCGCGGGCACGTGCGACGCTCGAACGCGAGACCCACCGCATGCGTGGGGACCAGGAAGACCCGGTGCGGACGAACGACTTCGAGACGCTTCGGTGCTTCGCTCGGTTCCGTCGCTTCTTTTCGGGGAGCGTTGACACCAAGCTGCCCGAATAGGTCGCGCGCCGCTGCCATTTTTCTGGACCCCCCAAAGGTCTCCCGGCAGGTGATACCGGGCCTTCGCAATATCGCGGAAACTGCAGAGGTGGTCAACGCACGTTGGGAGACTGCTGCGTCAAAGAGTAAACATTTTCGGGGCATGGTCCTGGTACTAAGTGCCTCCAAATTGGCGGGTTACGCGAATGATCGCGGCGCGGAATTTAGCTCGGTGACGCACGATTTGCGCGCAAGAATCGGATAGTTTGAATCAGCGTCTAAGAGTATTTTGGGTGCGTTGAAGTCGAACCCATGAGCGCAACGCAAAGCCAAATCGCAAGCAGCGGCAACGGCGCGGAAATCGATGCACGCTGGCTGGCCGTGCAATCCCGGAATCGCGTGGCGGACGGCGCATTCGTTTACGCCGTGCGTTCGACGGGAATTTATTGCCGGCCGTCGTGCGCGTCGCGCAAGCCGCAGCGTCAGCAGGTGCTTTTCTTTCGCGCCCCTGCGGATGCCGAGCGCAAAGGATTCCGTGCTTGCCAACGCTGTCGGCCACAAGAAGCAAAACTCGTCGATCCTCACGCGGCCGATGTGGCGCGTATTTGCCGGCACATAGAAGCTACGCTTGCGGATCGCAACGGCGATGAATCTTCGCTCACGCTTGGGGCGCTCGCAGCGCTTTCCGGGTTGAGCGCGCATGCGCTCGAGCGGGCCTTTCGCCGCGTGACCGGAATTACGCCACGGCAATATGTTGACGCGCAACGCATGCGCCGTTTGAAGTCTCGCCTCAAAAAAGGAGATGACGTGACTACCGCACTGTATGACGCAGGATTCGGCTCCAGCAGCCGCTTGTACGAACGCGCGCCGCAACAGCTGGGCATGACGCCAGCAACTTATCGCCGCGGCGGAGCGGGAATGGAAATTCATTACACCATTGCGGCTTCGCCGCTTGGGCCCGTTCTCGTTGCGGCTACCAGCCGTGGTATCAGCGCGGTTTATCTGGGCGAGAACGAGGGCAGGCTTGAATCAGAATTGCGGCGCGAATATCCGAACGCGGAAATTCGCCGCGATCGAAAAGGATTGGAAAACTGGGTAGGGAAAATCGTGGAGCATTTGAGCGGGAACGCGCCGCATCTCGATTTGCCGACGGACGTGCAGGCTACTGCTTTTCAGCGGCGCGTGTGGGAGGAATTGCGGCGCATTCCTTATGGGACTACGCGCACGTACAAGCAAGTGGCGCGCGCGATCGGCCAGCCCTCGGCGGTGCGCGCGGTGGCGCGGGCCTGTGCTACGAATCCGGTGTCGATTGTGGTGCCTTGCCATCGCGTTGTGCGCGGAGACGGCAAACTGGCCGGTTACCGCTGGGGGCTTTCGCGTAAACAGGCCTTGATCGAGCATGAGGCCGGCGCTGCGCGCGTGAGGTAGCGCCCGTGTACCGTTCGATCCCCATATGAACGACGGACACTCAGCCATTACCTCCCTTGATCGGTTGCTTCTTGACGCCGCGGAACGCGCGGCTTTGTGGCCGCAACTTCTCGGCACGATCGAGGATTTCATTACCTCGATCCCTGAGAAGCCCGTGGTCAACGAGATGACGCCTCCGCATGTGCGCCAGCTTCTTGCGGGTGTAGATTTCGCGAAACCGATGGCACCGGCAGAGGCGCTGCGCTTAGCCGCCGAAGGAATGAGCCGCACACACGTCCAAGTTTCCCACCCACGCTACTACGGGTTGTTCAATCCCGCGCCCACAGCCATGGGCATCGCTGCGGATGCCCTCGTTGCGGCCATGAATCCCCAACTTGCGGCTTGGAAGCACAGCCCGTTTGCCGTCGAGGTCGAGCAACTTGTGATTCGTGAACTCGGCTCGCGATTCGGCTACGATTCGCGGCAAATCGACGGGACTTTCGCTTCCGGCGGCTCGGAGGCCAATCAGACCGCGCTGCTGACGGCCATCACCGCGAAATTTCCCGAATGGCAAACGCTGGGCATGCGCGCGGTCAAGCTGCAGCCGGTGGTTTATGCCTCGGCGGAATCGCATCACTCGATTCACAAGTTCGCGCGCCTCACGGGGCTGGGTCTCGGCGCCGTGCGCGAAATTCCCGTGGACGGCGATTTGCGCATGGACGTAGCAAAATTGAAATCGGCGCTGCGCGAGGATCGCCTCGCGGGCCACGCGCCTTTTCTGGTAGTTGCGACTGCCGGAACCACGAATGCCGGCGCAATCGATCCGCTTCCGGAAATCGCTGAACTCGCTGCAGAAGAGAATCTGTGGCTGCATGTTGACGCTGCGTGGGGCGGAGCCGCAGCGCTGGTACCTGAACTTCGTCCGCTTCTCGATGGGATTGAACGCAGTGATTCGATCACCCTCGACGCGCATAAATGGTTTTCCGTGCCGATGGCTGCGGGAATTTACCTGACGCGACACCCGGAGATTCTCAGCCGTACGTTTGGAATTGAGGCCGCGTACGTGCCGCCGAAAGCCGAGGGTGTCGCCGATCCTTTGGCGCATTCTCTGCAATGGTCGCGGCGCTTCATCGGATTGAAAGTGTTTCTGTCGCTGGCTGTGGCGGGATGGGATGGGTACGCGCAGGCGCTACGCCACATGGCCGCGATGGGAGAATCATTGCGGCGCGAGCTCACTGCGGCCGGCTGGAGAATCGCGAATCGCACGCCGCTGCCGATTGTTTGCTTCACTGATGGACGCAGTACGGACCCGAACGAAGCTGCCTACTTGGAGAGAATCGCACAGGAAATCGTTGCGTCGGGCGAGGCTTGGATTTCGACTACGCGTGTGGGTTCCAATCAAAGCGTCTTGCGTGCTTGTATCACTAACTTCCGAACTACGGAGACGGATATCTCGGCGCTTGTTCGTTCGTTGGATGCCGTGCGCGAACGGATTGCAAAATCTGAGGGCGGTCGCTGGGGAGCGGCTGGGTAGCACGGCCACTGTTGGCTGTGTCTGCTGTTGGCTGCTAGCGACTGTGAACCAAACGCAGAATCAGGAGGCACAGGCAGGAGTGCCTGTGCTACTGCGACGCAAACTCACTCGCCGCCCTGCGGCTTCATTACCTTGGCGCCCTTCGGCCAGTGCGGCTTGAATTCATTCTCGTCAATCTGTGCGTTGCGTACGATGTTCGTATAGCGAATCACGAAATAATCGTCCGAGCCGGTCTCGAAGAACTGCTGCTGCACCGGCAGCCATGAGCCTTCGTCAAGCCAGAGCTGAATTTTCGAAATCTGATTGCGCATGGCCTCGGATTTCGGCGTCAACTCAAGCTCGCAGGTTTTCTTGCCGTCGAGAGTGGGCTCGCCCCGCAGGGTCACCAGATAACCCTTCTTCAATTCGTGCCCGGGAGTTCCAAATCCCAAGAGCAGATACTGATCCGCGAAGGCTTTGTACTTGCCGAGGTTGTATTCTTCGACCCGATTTAGCTTGGGATTGAAAATGTAGAGCGAATCGCCGGTGCGCAGAATCGTGCGCGGGTCGGGATTCTTGATTTCCATACGCATGTGTTCGCCATGCACAAGTATGGAGCCCGTTTCTGTGGAGTGATCGTTGACGACGACCGTTACCTTGGTGCGCTCAACGTCGGCGGTGAGGCTGTGAAAGCCCCGCGACTGCGCATCGAGCTGGTTGAGCGCGCTTTCAAGGGACATCCCGGCGCGCCCTTGAAGCGCGGCAAATCCCGCAGTGGCCCAGCATGCCAGAATACTAACCATCCAGAGTCGTTTCAGCACCAACACCCCAATCCGCGTGCGAGGGCCGCAAAATCGACGAATCATATCACACTCATTTTGGACGCAAGGATTGCCGTCTGGGTTCCGCGCGGAAACGGCAACAGGGAGGAACCCTATTTGAATCTATAGTTTAACGGCGACATCGTAGTACTGAACGGAGCCATCCTCGCCGCGCACGGGATCGATTTGCCGCACCTGGAAGGTGCGGCCCTTCAGCTCCTCGATCGTGCGGCCCAGGATTTCGTGGGTCTCTTCCTCTAGTTCCGGGGTGGGCTTCTGCGCGCGCTTATTCGGCGGAAGCACGTTGGCGCTTATTCGATAGGTGCGCGTGTGCGCGGTATCGTCCTGAGCGACGAGCTGGATCATGGCCTCGATCTGGGCCGCGGGCGTGGTGCTTTGCGGCTGATCGTTGAACCACTTTCGCGGCGTCAGTAGCACGAAAATCAGGATGGCCACGACCATGGCGTCATAGGGCCAGCTTCCCCGATCGTAGGACCAAAAGAGCGTGCCGCGAATAGCGTCCCAAAGCCTTTGCATTTAGTCCGCCGGCAATCCGTCCACGACCAGGCCGTCGCGCATGTGAATCACGCGGTGGCCGTAAGCCGCCGCGTCAGGATTGTGCGTGATCATTACGATCGTCTGGCCTAAATCCCGGTTGAGCTGTCGCAGCATGGCCAGCACGTTGTCCGAACTCTTGGAATCGAGGTTGCCGGTAGGTTCGTCGGCCAGCACGATTTTTGGCTCGTTGATGATGGCGCGGGCGATGGCTACGCGTTGTTGCTCGCCGCCGGATAGCTCGGACGGCTTGTGCGTTAAGCGGCCGGAGAGCCCCAGCATCGAGGAGACGACTTCGAAGCGGTGCGGATCGAAACCGTCGCCGTGAATATGTTGCGCCAGGGCGATATTGTCGCGGGCGTTGAGCGTAGGGAGCAAATTGAAGCGCTGGAAGACAAAGCCTACTTTGTGGCGGCGCAATCGCGTGCGTTCGGCATCGCTCAACGCGGATAGATCGTTTCCGTCCAGCAACACTCGCCCGCGGGTGGGACTGGCCAAGCCGCCGATTACGTGCAGCAGCGTTGATTTGCCGCATCCGGATGGCCCCATGACCGAAAGGAATTCACCCGGCGGGACGTCCACGTTCACGCCGCGCAGCGCCGGTACTTCCACCTTGCCCTGGCGATAGACCTTCCAGAGATTTTCGGTCTTGAGTATGGACTCCAACAGACTCTCCCGGCAGCAATTCTCTGCCGAAGGGGAATATTCAATTTTAGACGCGATTCTTGACGGTGACTAGGTGAATTGCAGGTTTCGCGCCACAGCAGCGCCTGGGAGCCGTTTTCAACCCACTGAGGAAATGGGAGTTGCGTTGGCGAGAACAGGACTCTGCCGCATTGGCGAATATTGACGCGAGCCTTTTCAATGCGCTGTCGGCTATGGCCGACAGTCGCCTAGGAGGGCAGTAGTGGCGTTCCTGAACTCAATTCGCGGTAAGAGGGTCCGGGCCGTTGTAGGGGAGGGTGCTTTAGACCCTCCCGCCTTTGAGGCTGCGCAACGCGGAATGGGATCGTTGGGAGTGAAAAATGCCCACTGCCAAGCCGGCATCACGAAGGCAGTAGTGGAGTGCCGGAATTTAGTTCGCGGTACGGCAACTCGGGCAACTCGAGTTGCCGGCGCATCAGGTGCCGTTCGCGGAAATGAATCTTGGCCCGGCGTCCCCATTCGCGGATGAAATAATAGTTCAAAGCGCCGCCGATCACCCCGCTCAACACGGGAATCAGGCGACCGGTCCATTTTTCGGCGACTTCGGCACCCATGCGCGCGGCCATGCGCTCCATGATGCGCGGCACGAACCGCTCGATTACTTCTTTTTCGACGATGTCGCGGCCGAGATCAAGACCCGCCGCGGTTCCCGCCGCGATCCACAGGTGCACGATCTCTTCTTCGGTGGCGAATTCGAATCCGTAGATCAGGCTGAGCTTCTGCAGCATGCGCATGGCGATGATGGCCAGGAAGCTCATATCGGGCAGAACGGTCAGCAACCCGCCCATGCCCACGCCCGCGCCTTCAAGCGCAGCTACTTTTTTCGATGAGCCGATGGTCTGGTCAGCGACATGATCGAGTGCTGCCACCGGCAGCCGGAACATGTCGCGATAGGCAAGAATTGGTAGCCCGTGCGCGCGCCGCAGGTGGCGCAGGTAAGCCTCGGAATCAATCTGGACCGTCGAGTAGGCGCGCGATAGCCCGCCCTGAATCGCACGCTTCAGCAAGTCGAGGGTTTCCGAAGCTTTCTCGCCCTTGGCCATACAGCCATTGTAATCCATATCGAGCTGCGGCACCGCGCCAAGCAATTCGCTGCGAGATGTTAGACAATAGATGCTCGAAGTATGGCGCGCACTGGATTCCATTCCGAACGCACTGGCTCGCGGCGGGCGTCCGATCCCGGCACTGGCGCTAGCAGCACGGCTGCGAAACTCGCCGCTACGCCCGGGACATTGATCCGGCTGTTCCCCGAGGTGTGGCCGTATGTCCGGCCGCAGCGCTGGCTGCTGCTGCTCGGACTGTTGCTGATGGTGATCAATCGCGGGGCGGGCCTTATTCTTCCCGGCTCGACGAAATTCGTGGTGGACAATATTCTCGGCAAGCACCAGATCCAGTATCTCGTTCCGATTGTCTTCGTCCTGCTGGGCGCGGCGGCCGTACAAGGAATCACCTCCTACTCGCTGACGCAGCTTCTCTCCAAAGCCGCGCAGCGCATGATCGCCGATCTGCGCAAGCAGGTGCAGGCACATATCGGGCGGCTGCCGGTCTCTTTCCACGATGCGAGCAAGACCGGGGCGCTGGTCACGCGCATCATGAGCGACGTCGAAGGTTTACGGAATCTGATCGGCACGGGCCTGGTGGAATTCGTGGGCAGCCTGATCACCGGGCTTTTCGCCTTCTGCGTGCTCATGAAAATCAGCGCGTTCATGACCAGCGTGGCGCTTTCGATCCTCGTTGTTTTTGCCGTCGCGCTGAATCAGGCCTTCGCGACCATTCGCCCGATTTATCGCGCGCGCTCGAAATTGAATGCTGAAGTCACCGGACGCTTGACAGAATCGCTGGCGGGAGTCCGCGTGGTAAAGGGCTATCGCGCAGAGGATCGCGAGGAGAACGTCTTCGCCGGGGGCGTGGGACGGCTTCTCGAAAATATTCTCAAGACGCTGACGGCGACTTCACTGATGAGCCTTGCTTCAACCATGCTGCTCGGCATCGAGAGTGCGCTTATCACTTATATGGGAGCGCGGCGCATCATCGCCGGCGAAATGACGCTGGGCACATTTTTCACTTACGTCGCGTTTCTCGCGCTCCTGGTTGCGCCGATTTTCCAGATCGTGAGCATTGGCTCGCAGCTCACCGAAGGCATGGCCGGCCTGGAGCGCACCAGCGAAATCCTGGCGGAGAAGCCTGAAGACGCCGATCCCAAACGCACGATTTCGATCGGGACGATCCGCGGCGAAGTCATCTTCGATGCCGTGGATTTTGCCTACGATCCCGGAAAGCCGGTGCTGGCGGATGTGAGTTTTACGTCGCAGCCGGGCACGGTTACGGCGCTCGTGGGTCCGTCGGGCGCAGGAAAATCGACGATCATCGGCTTGATTGCGGCGTTTTACACGCCGACGAGCGGACGTGTGCTCGTTGACAACATTGATCTCTCGTCGGTGCGGCTGGATTCCTATCGTACGCAGCTCGGCATCGTGCTGCAGGACACGTTTCTCTTCGATGGCACCATCCGCGACAACGTTTCGTTTTCGCGCCCCGACGCCAGCGAGGCCGACATTCTTGCGGCGTGCCGCATCGCGCGCGTGGATGAATTCGCGGAGTCGTTCGAGCTGAAATACGACACAGTGATCGGCGAGCGCGGCGTGAAGCTTTCCGGCGGGCAACGCCAGCGCATCTCCATCGCCCGCGCCATCCTTGCCGATCCGCGCATCCTGATTCTGGACGAAGCAACTTCGAGCCTCGATTCCGAATCCGAGGCCATGATTCAGCAGGGGCTTTCGTATCTGATGCGCGGGCGCACTACGTTTGTGATCGCGCATCGTCTTTCGACTATTCGCCGCGCCGATCAGATTCTAGTAATCGAAGCTGGGCGCATCATCGAGCGTGGCGGTCATCAGACGCTTTACGCGCTGGGCGGCCGCTACTTCGACCTTTACACCAAGCAGCACGGCTTGGAAGCGAATCTCTTCCTCGCTCCCGGCGAAGGCGACGCGGTTCCGGCGGATGCAACCGCCAACGGTGATGGTGACGGCGCGTCAGGCAGCGCGAGTGCCCCCGGAGCGGCAAGCCCGGCCGGCGAATCGGGCATCGCCCGCGCCGCGCGCATACTGCGCGGCCGGGAGAGCTAGCTACGCGAAGTGAGATCTGCTCGATGTGCGGACCGGAGGGGTGGCGGAGGTTGCTGTGGTCTGTTGTTTGCAGCTGCCGCCACCAACGCTTGGATCGTTAGGGTGGCGCCCTAGGTGACAGGGGGCTTATCCACGACTTGCAAAAATTCGGGCAACGCAGCGGTCCCGGACTTTCCCAAAGAATCGAGCGCCTCCCGAATTGGCAGGACCCTTCGCTGCTCGCGGTAAAGACAATTCGGGCTGCGCGGTCCTCAGGATGACGGTGAGATTTGGGCGCCGACCGTTGGTAACGAAGAGATCCCAAATTTCAAATTTGAAATTTCAGATAATTCAGATCTCAAACGACGGGCTGCAAAGCTTCACCCTTGCGGGAGGTGGAAATGAAAACCCAAATCCAGACCGGGCGGGTGATAAATCCCCGCCCCTACGATGGGGAGATCGGATCGCAGGGAGATTTCAATTGGCTTTGTTGACATCGTAGGAAAAGCGAGAAAAACCGGGCTAGGGTTTCCGCGGATTCGGGGAGGTTGGAGGAAAAAAATGGAGATCCCTCACCCCTGAAGGGGGTTCGGGACGACAATGCCGGTCCTGAGGTTGACAGGGCTTTGAGATTGGCGGCGCGTACGCCCTGCGGTGAGCGCTTTAATCGGGGAGTAACAAACGCGGTGTAACGACGGTGATCGAGACCTCGTCTCACCGGTCATGCACCCACAACAGCAACAGCGCACACGTTGCGTGGGCGCGAGAAAATGACGCAACCCAGGAGGCAGCTATGAGCACGAACGCAGTCCGAGGTATCGAGACCAGCGTGGCGCCAGTGGACATGAAGTTCGAGATCGTAGTCATCCCCGTCTCGGATGTGGACCGCGCCAAGGAGTTCTACGCCAAGCTCGGGTGGCGGCTCGACGCCGACTTCCACAACGGTAAAGACTTCCGCATCATCCAGTTCACGCCGCCAGGCTCCCCCTGCTCGGTGATCTTCGGGAAGAACGTCACGCCGGCGGCGCCCGGCTCCGCCCAGGGCCTGTACCTGATCGTCTCCGACATCCAGGCCGCCCGCCAAGCGATGCTCGATCGCGGTGTCCCGATTAGCGAAGTATTCCACAACGACGGCGTGTACGCGGGCAAGGACGAGCCCTTCCTGTTTGGACGCGTGCGCGTCAGCGGTGCGGACCCTGAGCATCGCAGCTATCGTTCGTTCGCCTCGTTCCGTGATCCCGACGGCAACGGCTGGCTGTTCCAGGAAATCACCGCGCGGCTGGCCGGCCGGATCGACCCCGCGGCCACGACCTTCGCTTCGGCGAACGATCTGGCGAGCGCGATGCGGCGCGCCGCGGCCGCCCACGGCGAGCATGAGAAGCGCATCGGAGCAGCCGATGCGAACTGGCCCGACTGGTACGCCGCGTACATGGTGGCGGAGCAGGCCGGGAGCGAGCTGCCGAAGTGAAAGACGCTACGGCGGTCCCGTCGCCATCACAGGAGGCCAGCCATGCGCTCTGACATCGTGCCCGGAGGTGTCTTCCCCGACTACGAGCTGCCCGATCACACGGGCACACTGCGCAAACTCAGCGAACTCCAGGGCGACGATCCGTTGATCCTCACGCTCGCGCGCGGGCACTACTGCCCGAAGGAGCACCAGCAGCATCTGGAGCTCGCTGCGTTCTACCCGAAAATCGCGGTGGCTTACACCCAAATCGCCACCATCTCCACCGACGACCACCACACGATTCAGGAGTTTCGTGCGTCGGTCGGCGCCCAGTGGCCCTTTCTCTCCGACCCTGAGCGGAAGGTTCAGAAAGACCTGGACATCCAGGAGTACACGGACCCGGACAACAACCCGATGATTCCGCACACGCTGGTGCTCAAGCCGGGCCTCGTGATTTACAGCATCTACGACGGCTACTGGTTTTGGGGCCGCCCGTCGGTCGCAGACCTCTGGCACGATCTGCGCGCGGTGACGAGCGAAATCCGTCCCGACTGGGACCTGAGCAGGCCTGGACTGCGCGAGTCATGGAAGGCGGGCGACTTTTCGCGCTTCCACGGCTGGAACAAGCGTGGCGCGGCGAAGACGCCCTCTGCAGGACAGAAAGAGTGATGATTACTGCCAGCTGAGTGCTGCCACCCGGCAGGCGGTTTTTGTTGGGGCAAACGCAATTCCAAACTACTGAACGGAGGAATCATGAGCATGGCAACCAGCGCCTCTCCCATCCAGTACGAACCGGGACTCCTCGGACAAACTGTCGTCGTGATCGGGGGCAGCGCCGGCATCGGACTCGAAACGGCGCGGCGAGCGCGCGCTGAGGGAGCCAAGCTAATTCTGGCGGCACGCAACCCGGAACGCCTGGAACAGGCCGCACGCGAACTCGGCACGGCAAGCACCGCGGGGTTGGACGCCACCGACTTCGATCAACTCAAAAGATTCTTCGACGAGCTCCCGACAGTGATCGACCACGTGCTGGTGACCGGCCCCGGTCCCTACTACGCACCGCTGGCGGAACTCGACGTCGAAAAAGCGCGACGCGATATAGAAGCCCATATCCTGCTGCCCTTGCAGGTCGCTCGCTTCGCTGCAAAGAAGGTCCGCCCGGGAGGCACCCTGCTCTTCATGGGAGGCACGGGTGGCCGCAGCACGGCCCCAGGGCTCGCTCTCATCTCGGCTCTCACCGCGGCGCTTCCAGCTATTACCAAGAACCTGGCGCTCGAGCTAGCCCCAGTGCGGGTCAACCTCATCGCCGCCGGGTTCGTGGATACGCCGCTGTCGGCAACGCTGCTCGGCGACCAGTTGAACGCGCGTCGCGAGCAACTTCGCACGACGCTGCCTATCGGGCGGGTGGTCGGCCCGTGGGACATCGCCATGCTCGCTGTGCACTTGATGACGAACACGGCGGTCACCGGAGCAACGTACGACATCGACGGCGGACAACAGCTCGTCGAGGGATGAGCCGGTGATTCATCCAGGTGACCTCAGGCCCGCCGCAGCCGATGCCGAAGATGAACGCAAACGCGCTGGGCTTTGCGCCGATTGCGTCCACGCCAAGAAAATCCGCAGCGAGCGCGGCTCCGAATTTATCCTCTGCCAGCTTTCGGCCAGCGATCCCAATTTTGCGAAGTACCCGCGCCTTCCGGTCCTGCAGTGCGACGGCTACGAAAAATCCTCCATAACCCTGTAGGGGAGCGGCTTCAGCGTGTGTGTGAGGAGTCGCGAATTGAGCTTCAAAGCCGCAAAAACAAAATCGTTAAAAAATGCAGATCCCTCACCGCTGAGGCGGTTCGGAATGACGAACGTGCCCGCGAACTGTATCGTCGGAATCTTCGCCTTCTCCTGCGGCTGCCGAAGGCCAATTCTTACTCATACGCCAGCGCTTCCACCGGATCTCTGCGGCTGGCCAGCCATGCCGGATAGGACGAACCGAGCAATCCGCCCAGGATGGCGATCACTGCGGCTTTGAAGATCCATTCGATGGTGATCAGGATGGTGAGCGTCGGGAACAACTTCAGGAACACGGCGCGAGAGCCGTAGGAAAGCGCGATGCCCAATAGAACTCCGGCGATGCACAGGAGCGTGGTCTCGCTCAAAATTACTTTCACGATGTAGGCCTTTGATGCGCCCAGAGATTTCAGCACGCCGATTTCGCGAGTGCGTTCGATGATGGTGGTGTACATGGAGAGGAAGATCACCAGGAAGCCGATGGCAACGGCGATCCCGATCATGGTGTTGATGAAGGCCTGCAATCCCGGTAGATTCGACGAGGTCATCAGCGAAATGAAATCCTTGAGGGGACGAATTTCGTAGCGCGGCAGCAGCTCGCGCAGTTCCTCCATCACCGTATCGGTGTCATCGGGACGCTCGCACTTGATGAAAAATACGCTGGCCTTGTCGGTCGCGCCGGCCAAATCCTGCAGCGTGTGAATGAACACGAAGAGACGCGCGCCTTTGCCATGCTCGACGATGCCCGCCACGTGAAAATCGTGGTCCAGGATGTGCAGCATCTGGCCCGCTACGACGTGTTTTGATCTGGAATAGACGTCATCGACGAGAATGTCGTTCGGCATTTCCAGATCGCCGCCGGAGTGAAAGACGAATCCACCGGAGACGGCGCGGAATGATTCCGGATCGATGCCGTAAATAATGTCGAGGCCGTTGGTGGAATTGAATTGCAGCAGTACTGGCGCGACGGATTTCACGTACTTCATTTCGGCCAGCTTGTCGCCCAGGCGAATCGGCATGGGCGCCCCACTGAAAGCCATGAACACGGACGCGGACGGCGGCTGCACCATGATGTCCGCGCCTACGCCTTCGACGCGCTTGGCCGATTCCGCCACGAGCCCGCTGGTCAGCCCGACGACGATGATCACCAGCATCACTTCGACGGCCACTGCAATCACCGTGATGATCGTGCGGATCGGCCGGTGCATGACGTTGTTGAGGATCATCTGCGGGATCACGGCAGCGCTCCGTGGTCCTCTTTCCCGACTTCGACCAAATCTGTCCCCGCGGGCTGCTCAAGGCGAAAGCGCTCGGGCGCGATGGTTTCATTCAATGTGAGCTTGGTGATTTGAATCGCCAGCTGGTAATCGTCGTGAGGCCGCGCCACGATGATGCTGCGCGGAAATTGCGCGGCGCCTGCGGGCTGCCAATCGGCGTAGCGATTCACGGAATTCAATTTGCCTCCGGCGCCAAAATTCTCGACCTCCGAAACATTCAAATCGCTGCGATCGAAACGAATGGTGCTCTCGATTTCCAGATTTTCCTCGCCTTCGCCACGATGCAGCACGGTCAGCAGGTAGGCGCGCCCCGCCGCATCGTCCGTTTCCTCAAACACCACGGGCGCATCCTTCGGAATTTCCCGCCAGAACAGCGCATCCACCAGATGCTGTGGCCGCAGATTTTCGATCGGCTTGTCGGCTTTCTTTTCGAATTGCGCCGGCCCGGTAATGAACTTGTGCTTGGAAGGAATGAAGATGTGAAACGTCTGGCCGTCGCTGACCATATCGAAAATATTCTTGGCCACCACCGGCGCCTGGCCGATCACGCGAATCATCGCCGGGCGCTGGGCCAGAATGAACCCCTTCACTTCATGGTACTCCTCGATCACGCCGCTGTATTGCGAGCCTGCCGTGGGCGTTAACGTCACCGTGGCATTGAGCGACTGAATTGCTGCAGCCTGCTTGTTGTACCTGTCAATGAGCTCGGCCTTGGATGCATCGAGCAGCTTCGGGACTTGCGCCGGGGGCAGAGTGTTTCTGCGTGCTGACGTGGGCGCAACCGCCAGCAAATTCCGTCGCCGCTGCCAGCAGAACCAAGCAAATCAGGCCTCGCAGTCTATGCGAATTCCGCTCATAACACATGAATCTTGCAGTTTAGAGACCGTTTGCAGAGGTGTCAACGCGAGCTGGGGATGGAGATTGGAGAGATCGAAACTGCCCTTTTGGCGACTAAGCGTACGGTTTGTTTGAAACGCAACGCAACGAGGATCGTCACAAGACTGTGTGAGCAACAGAGCGCCCATCGTGCGTCGTAGGTGGACATCATGAACGTAAAAGCAGGAAACCATCGCGTCATGTGTCGCAAGGTCTGCCAGCCGGCCGGTTTCGCGAATCCTCCTCCAGTTAAAGTCGCACTGATCAGCAGCATCAAGGGCCGGAGAAGCCATCATTCCAAGACAGCAGACAGAGCCTGAGATCATGGCGAGTGCCGGATTTTCGCCAAGGCTACCAATGGGACGACAGAAGATTGGCACGTCATTGCGGGCATCGAACGGTAAGGCCCAGTCGTCGAGCTCCGAAAAGCGAGTCCGCTTGAGTCCTATGGAGGAAAACGCTGGGAACCCAAAAATCACCCCTATGAGAATATTCAGCAACTCCCTGAAAGCCCAAGTCATAGCTGGTCCAATCGTTTTGACTCCGCGTCAAAGCAGGCTGGATGCGCTTGGACCACCACTCAACTGGTCAGGATCGAGAGATCTCCTGATTCGCGTTTGGAAGTTCGTAAAACAGTGCTGCCAGTGAAATAGACGATAATCCACGAAGCTGGATTGTACTAGCTCGGTTGTAACACTAAATCGCTGCTTTGAAAAACGTTTTGCGTACTGCGGCGTGTAGCGGAATTTCGAAGGAGATCCAGCGCGCCCATCGACGGTTCCGCCATTATCCATCGCATTCACTTCGGATACCGAGCGGCTTGCACACGGGAATTACAGTGCGTGTGGCAGCGGCAGCCGTCCCAGCTGCCGCGAATTCCGGCAGCAAGGTTCAGGCGTTCTGCATCACTCGGAATTCACCAGCGGCTGCCGCGCCGGCAATTTCCGGGTCTAGCGCAACGCCGTTGCGGACCAGCACTTCGCGCAGCGCGATGATCACCGGATTGATCTCCTGATTCCAGTCGCCGCGCTGCTCATCGTAGGCTTTTTGCTCGGCTTCCACGGCCATGCGATCCTCGGTGAAAACCGATTCCGCGAACCGCCGAATCAGCGGCCAGATTACGTTGATCAATCCGGGGATCGGCGGTTTCTCGATCATCAGCATCCCGCAGCTGATGTGGCTGCGTTGCGCCTTGTCGTAGGGCACATACACAACCCACAAATCAAACGCCGGTTCATCCGCGCCGCTGCGCACGATGTTGAGCGTCTGATACGGATACTGCGTGCGGATGGTCATTACGTCGCCGGATTTTCGCTCCGAATCTTTTCTCTTCCGGCCGGCCATCATGAAATCGGCGCCGCGATCCGGCTTGCCCGCGGCCTGCTCGAACTTGTATTTCACCTCGACCCAATCTTCGCCTTTGCTGTAATCGAGCAGCGTAGGCTTGATCGTGCCCATGATTCCGCGATGCAGGAACTGATGATTCATGTCCATCAGATTTTCATGCATGAAGGAATAGTGGCATTCCACTTTGCGCCAGAAATGCATGGTCTTGCGTTTCTTCGAGTAGAAATTCGGAAGTTCCGGGAAGCTCACACGCTCGGCTTTCTCGCGGTCGCCAGCGAAAACGAAGACGTATCCGTAGGCCTCGCGGCAGGCATAGCCCTTCACGCCTTCCGGGCGGCAAGCATCCTTCGGCAGATAAGGAATTCCGGCCACGCGCCCATCTTTTTGATAGCTCCACGCGTGGTAGGCACACTTGAGCATTTCGCCGCACACGATGCCCTTATGCAAAGGAAATTGCCGGTGCGCGCAGCGATCATCGAGCGCAAAAACTTCTCCGCTTTCCCCGCGCGCCAAAACGATTGGCTCTCCGCCAAACATTGCCAGGTGCGTCTTGCCCTTCTTCACGTCCTTGGATCGCGCGAGCGGATACCAGAAATCGGGATGAAGCCCGATGCGCCGGATATCCGGCTCATTTCCTCTGCGCTCGTGCGGCATTCAGCTCTCCTCACGCGGTTGTCGTTCAAATTTCGCGCGTATTTACGCTCAATAAGAAGCTACCTGTCCCATCAATCACCGTCAAGCTTCGACTGTAACGCTTTGGAACAGTTTTCCGCGGCCCAAGTTGCCTCGTGCCTTATGCCTTTTTATCCTCTTAAGTAACGGCAGACGAGATCGAGCACACCAGATAATCCTGCAATCGCGAGGACCCAATGAGCGATAGACACCGCCGGCCCGCCGACGCCGGTTACGAACAAAAAGCCAAACAAATGATGGCCGAAGGCTACTCACCCGAGGAATACGCGGCGCGCTTCGGTCACAACTGGATATGCTTCTCCATGGGTGAATCCCGCTTTGCCGATCCGGCAACCGACACCTGGATTCAGCGCCTGGACGCAATTTTTTTCGGCCGTGATGGCGCCCCGTCCGTCGAGGAGTGCCGCGCGAAATACCTTACGGCCGATGAGTGCGCCAAAATCGAGGAAGAAATCAAGGAAATGAACGAAGTTGGCTTATGAGTTTGCCTGCCGGATAGCTCAGGATCGCGCTGCCGCGGCGTTGCCGCGTCTCGCCACATGAAGCAGCAGCCCCAGCGCACACCAAAGAAATAGCGCCAGCCATTCATAGCGGTCGAAGTGTCCGGGGACAAGCGGCACGACTTTCATCGCCGTGAAAATGAAACACACCAGCAAGCCAGTCAGGGCAGCTAATTTCGCCAGGAAATGCGCTCTCATGGCCAGTAAAGCAGCGCAGGCGGCGGCCCATCCCATCGCCGAAGCTACCGAGCCGACTTCGGAAATGGGCACGAGAATCGCCTGGCCAAGGAGCATGCAAATCGCCGTCGCAATTCCCACCCAAATCACTGCCGCGGCAGGTGTCTGCCGCACCGGATGCACTTGCGCAAGGCGCGCATCCACCAGGCCTCGCCGTCCGAGTGCGAACAATAGCCGGCTGGCTGCAACGAAATTGCCATTGAAACATTTCACCAATGAAAGCAGCGCTGCGGCCAGGATCACGCGCACGACCCAGTGCGATCCGATCGCGCGCTCCAGCGCCACCGCCGTCATGAATCGTTCGTGCGTCAGCGGTAGCCACGGCGCCGCAAATGCTACAGCTGCTATCACTGCGATATAAAACGCCGCCGCCACACCGATCGCCATCGCCATGGCTTTGAAAAAATCGTCGCCGCGAAAGTCCGTGCGCGCCTCTTCCGAGCTTTTCGACACAGCCTCAAATCCAGTCATGAAATACGGCACGATCTGCATCACCAGCAGCACGGAGATAAATCCGCTATGACTGAACAGCGGCTCGAAATTGCGCGCCGATCCTCGCGCGAAGCCGCTTCCGGCAAACACCGCGAACAGCGCCAGCACTCCGAACGCCGTCCAGTTTTGGAACGCCGCGCTCAGCGCAATCCCGCGATAATTCAAAATCGTGAGCAGCAGCGTCAAGGCAAGCCCCAGGACGAGATGCGGCAAGTAAACGGGATGGCCCGCGATGCGGTAAAGCTCCATCGAGTCGAGCGAGGGAAAAATGTACGCCGCGACGCGTCCTGCAGCCACTGCCTCCCACGGGCAGACGATGAAATACGCCAGCATCATCATCCAGCCGGTAGCAAAGCTGATCCAGCCCGGAAAAACGGTGGCGGTGTACGCGATTTCGCCCCCGGCATCGGGCATGCGCGGCACCAGCTGCCCGTAAACGTAGGCGATCGGCAGCAACAGCAGCGCGCCCAGCGCAAATCCGAGAATCCCGCCGAGCGGCCCGCCGCGCGTCAGCCAGTCATCCATCACGACCAGCCAGCCGACGCCCACCATCGTTCCCCACCCGAGGGTGAAGTAGTTGGTCAAACGCAGCTTGCGGGCAAGTGTGGTCAATTTCTCAGCTTCAGAAAAGATATAGCAGCTCGTTCCGTGAAATTAGCGAGAGCGCTAACTCCTTATATTCCCGGCCGTTCGGTATTCAGAATGAAAAATGCTGGCAAGAAGCTACGGCGGAAGGCGGCCGAACGCAATTCAGAAAAACGTGGCGCGCCCGGAGGGGTTCGAACCCCCGACCCTCTGCTTCGAAGGCAGATGCTCTATCCAGCTGAGCTACGGGCGCGTTGGGTGATTTTACCTGATTTGGCCATTTTCAGTCGAACGCTATGAAGCCATGTGAATTTCTCGCCGGAGCACGCCAAAGGAGCAGGCTGGCGACGAGCCTTGGCCTCTGATGTAGACTCATTCCTTCGAGCCGTGCCCAGTGTCCATTTCATTCCGGCAACGGTGACCCGATGGCGTTGAGAACTCCCGAGTCCAGGGCTTCTGGCAACCGCGCGCAGGACTCTTCCCGGCTGCAGAATGTAAAGCGCATCGCCATTAACGTCTTCTTGGTCTTCCACCTCGTGGCCATCACCTGCTGGTCGATGCCATTCGCAGGGCCCTTGGTGCGCGTCGTGAGAGATTCGGTGCGTCCATACATCGTCGCTTCGGGCCTGTTTCAATCCTGGGATATGTTTTCGCCGGATCCCAAGGGCATCAACAGTTATCTCGAAGCGGTCGTAATTTATCAGGACGGTTCCACGCAGCTCTGGTCTTTCCCCAGGATGGAGCTGCTCGACATGCCCGAGCGCTACCAGAAAGAGCGCTATCGCAAGTACGAGGAAAACCTGGAAAATAACGTGAACGCGCCGCTCTGGCCCGATGCCGCACGTTACATCGCACGGCTGACGAGCAGCGCGGGGCATCCGGCAAAAACCGTCATGCTGGTCGTGCGATGGTCGGACATCCTTCCGCCCACGGCCGACAACCCCAATGGCCGCGGCCCCTGGCAAGTAAATGTTTTCTACACCTACGCCGTAAAGCCTGAGGACTTGAAGTGAGGCTCAGGTCGTTCGTCGATGCGTGGAATGAATTCTTTTTCGCGCCGCAAGCGCCCACACCCATCGCCCTATTTCGTATTCTCTACGGCCTCACGCTGATCGCCACACTGTTGCTCTTGCGTCCGGACTGGCTGGCGTGGTTCGGACCCGATGGATGGACAAAGCTGCAGACCATGCGCGCTCTCGAACCAGGCCCGCGCCTGAATTTGTTCGTCATCCTCCCGGAATCGAATGCCTGGATCAACGCGCTCTTCTGGGTTTTTTTCACCTCGGCGTTCTTGCTGACCATCGGATTTCTCACGCGGCTTAACAGCATTATCGTATTTATTTGCCTCGCCTCGATTCATCAGAGAAATCTTGAAATCACTCACGGGGGAGACACATTCCTGCGCGTCGCCGGCTTCTTCCTCATGTTCGCTCCGGCAGGCGCTGCTCTCTCCGTTGATCGTCTGACTCGGATATGGCGCGGAAAAGAAACCGCCGCGGTCCCGTTGTCGGCACCGTGGGCGCAGCGAATGATTCAATTCGAGCTGGCGCTCCTCTATTTCGTTTCATTTTGCTGGAAAGTGCAGGGCGTGACTTGGATTAAAGGCACCGCGCTGTACTACGTCTATCATCTCGACGAAATTCAGCGCTTCCCAGTGCCTTCCTGGTTTCTGCGGCCGGCAATCCTGAAGCTGGGGACATGGTGGGCCTTAGTTCTGGAATTCGCGTTAGCAATTCTGATTTGGATCAAGGAACTCCGTTACACCCTGCTCGCGCTGGGATTGATATTCCATCTCTTCCTGGAATACTCGTTGAATCTGCCCATGTTCGAGTGGGACGTAATCATCGCCTACATCGTGTTCGTCGAACCAGCCGACTTGGCGCGCAGTTGGAATTGGATCCGCAATCGAGTGACCACGCGATTCGGTGAGCCGGTAAGCGTGTTTTACGATGCCCAGTCGATTCGTTGCCGAAAATCTGCCGAATTGCTCCGTGCTCTCGACATCTTTCATCGGCTAAAGCTGACCGATCTGAACGAAGCACAGCCACAACTAGAATTACCGCCGTCCGCGGACCGCAATCGCCTGATCGTTCAAACGCCATCCGGTTTCCAGCAGGGAAGAAAAGCCCTCCAAGCCATCGCTTCAAAAGTACCGCTACTCTGGCCGCTGGCCCCGTTCGCGATCCGAAAGTAGCGCCGGCGTCCCCGCCGGCATCCGACGAGCAAAACGTTTGCGAACGCCCATGCCGACCGCGGGCAACGAAACTAAATGATGGGACAGGGGTAGCCCTTCGCAGCGTAACCAAACCGCTTGTAAACTGCAGCCGCTACTCGTAGCGCAGCGAGACAGTTGGATCGACTTTCGTCGCTCGCCGAGCTGGCACATAGATAGTTGCGGGACACGGCTTCACCTTTCGCGTCAAATTGTATGCCCCGCAGATTCGGCAAACCGCTCGCTCGTGAAAATTCCCGGAAATCATGCTACGGTCACTCCCGCCGATTGCCGCGCGTCCCATCGAGCTAATGGCCAGCGATCACACCGGAATATGCCCAGCCCCGAGACTCACTTACAAAAGCCTGGAGCCGCCGACATGAAGTCGCCAAGCTGCCCCAGAATCTACGCTGCGATTTTGCGCCGCGTTGCGGCGCTAAATCTACCGCGCGGAGCGAAGGTCCTCGACGCCCCCTGCGGCGATGGCGAAGTCTCGATCGAGCTCGCCAAGCTCGGACTCGAAGTCTCCGCCGTGGACATGGTGGACGAACTGCTGCCGCAAGCCCGCGCCGCGCTAAACGGCCGCTTCCGCCTGGCAGACATGACCCGCCCGCTACCCTGGCCGGACGCCACCTTCGATCTGATTGCCTGCATAGAAGGCATCGAGCACCTTGAAGACGCCTTCGCGTTCCTTCGCGAAATGCGCCGCCTTCTGAAACCGGGCGCCCTCCTGCTGATCACCACGCCGAATATAATTTCTCTGCGCTCGCGCATGCGCTTCTTCGCCAGCGGCTTCTACAATTGCGATCCACGCCCGCTCGATGAATCCGCCCGCCATCCTCTCCATCACATCGGCCTGCGCACATTCCCCGAGCTGCGCTACTTCTTGCACACCAGCGGCTTCCAGCTCCTCGATGCCTCCTCCACGCACACAAAACCCGTCAGCTACGCCTATTCCATCTTCGTCCCGTGGATGTGGCTCTACACGCGCATCGCCTTCCGCAAAGAAAAATCTGCAGCCCAGCGCGAGCGCAACAAAGAAATTCGCCGCACGCTCCTATCGCCCGCGATTCTCTATGGCGAAAATCTGATGCTCGTCTCACGTAAACTCTGATGCCAGAAGCCTCCACCAAGCAGACCGCACCCGCTGGCCTTTCCTCCGCCGAAGCCGCCGCGCGCCTCAAGCAATTCGGCCCCAACGAGCCTACGCCACGAAAGCACGGCGGCGAGCTGATCGAATTGCTGCGCCTGTTCCTGAATCCGCTGGTAGTGATCCTGCTCATTGCCGCCGCGGCCTCATTCGTCCTCGGTGATGCCACCGACGCAATCGTCATTCTCGTCATCATCTCTCTCGGCGTGGCCATCAATTTCGTCCAGACCTACCGCTCGCAAATTGCCATCGAGAAGCTGCGCGAAAACGTCACGCCAACCGCGACCGTCCTTCGCGACGCGCAATGGCAGGAAATCAAGCGCCGCGAAATCGTCCCGGGCGACCTCGTGCGCCTCTCCGCCGGCGATCTAGTGCCCGCCGATGGGCGTCTCATCGAAAGCCGCGATCTCTTCGTGCAACAAGGCGCGCTAACCGGAGAATCTCTCCCGGCCGAAAAAGAAGCCCAAACGCGCCCCGGCGATTCCACCACAGGGCCCGACGCACCCAATCTAGTCTTCCTCGGCACCTCGATAGTCAGCGGCATAGCAACGGCCGAAATCCTCAACACCGGCGCGCGCACAGTCTTCGGCGAAATCGCCGACCGCCTGGTGACGCGCCCGCCCGAAACCGACTTCGAACGCAGCATGAAGCAGTTCGGCCTGCTGATCACCCGCACAGTCTTCTTCCTGGTGCTCTTCATCCTCGTCGTGCGCGTGGCGATGCACAAGGATGCTTTCGAATCCTTCGTCTTCGCCGTAGCCCTCGCGGTCGGGCTCACCCCGGAATTTCTGCCCATGATTTCTTCCGTCACGCTCGCGCGCGGCGCTGTGCGCATGGCTCGCCAGCAGGTCGTCGTCAAGCACCTTCCCGCAATCCAAAATTTCGGCACCATCGACACTTTCTGCAGCGACAAAACCGGCACGCTCACCACCGGTCAAATGACCCTCGACTCCGCCGTGGACTATCTCGGAAATAATTCAGATCGTCCGCTGGCGCTCGCCTACCTGAACAGCAAATTCGAAACCGGCATACGCAGTCCGCTCGACGTAGCCATCCTGAAAATCGACAGGCCCGAAACTGATGCTTACGTGAAGCGCGATGAGCTTCCTTTCGATTTCGATCGCCGCCGCCTCTCTGTCGTCATCCAGAGAAAAGACAGCGCCGAAGCAAAATGCCTGCTGATAACTAAGGGTGCGCCCGAGGGCATTCTCGCCGTCTGCGATTCTTTCGAAGAAGCCGACGGCCGCATCCTGCCGCTCAATCCCGATTCTCTCCATCGCTGCCGCAAAACGTTCGACGATTTGAGCGCCAAAGGATTCCGCTTGCTGGCCACCGCCTATCGCGAAATCGAGCCTCGCGATCGCTACACCCTCGACGACGAAAAATCTCTGATTCTCGCGGGCTATCTCGCCTTCGCCGATCCCCCGAATCCTGACGCCGCCGAATCCCTGGCCGCCCTGAAACGCGATGGCGTCGAAGTAAAAATCCTCACCGGCGACAACGAGCTCGTCGCGCGCCACGTTTGCGAACAGGTTGGCCTGGCAAACCCAAAGATAGTCCTGGGCGACGAACTCGAGCGCACCACCGATTCCGCGCTGCAACATCTCGCCGAGGAAGCCACAGTCTTCGCGCGCGTCTCGCCGATGCAAAAACACCGCATCATTCACGCGCTGAAAACCCGCGGCCACGTAGTCGGCTATATGGGTGACGGCATCAACGATGCGCCTTCGCTGCACGCCGCCGACGTCGGCATTTCCGTGCCCGCAGCCGTGGACGTAGCCCGCGAAGCGGCCGACATCATCCTTCTCAAACCAGGCCTCGACGTTCTCCACACCGGCATTCTTGAAGGCCGCCGCGCCTCGGCCAACGTCATGAAGTATCTGCTCATGGGCACCAGCTCGAATTTCGGAAATATGTTCAGCATGGCCGGCGCTTCCGCATTTCTGAAATTTCTACCCATGCTGCCGACGCAGATCCTGCTCAACAATTTCCTCTACGACACCTCGCAAATTACCATTCCCTCGGACAACGTGGACGAGCAATACCTCCGCAGACCGCGCAAATGGGACATAAAACTGATTCGCGACTTCATGATTTATATCGGACCAATCAGCTCGATCTACGATTTCCTCACCTTTTACGTCCTGCTGCACTACTTCCACGCCGGCGAGGCCGAATTTCACACCGGCTGGTTCGTCGAATCCCTGGCCACGCAAACCCTGGTGCTTTTCATCATCCGCACCATGGGCAATCCGCTGAAAAGCCGCCCAAGCTTGCCGCTCGCGATCACCACCATTCTCATCGTAATCATCGGAATTTGGCTGCCGTACTCTCCCCTCGCGAGAGATCTCGGATTCACAGGCCTGCCGGTTGCTTACTTCGTCTTCCTCGCAATTTCGACCGTGACGTACCTCGCTCTGGTCGAAATCGCCAAGCGCCGCCTGTTCGCCCGTGCGGAAGACTGATTCTCAGGCGTAACTTTGCTGCCGCACAGGCATCCAATTACCCCGACGGCCGCGTAATATTAATTAGGGACGAGGGACAAGACTTGAGTAGCGATCGGTCGAAATTAAAATACTCCGATGTAACGCCGCGCTCCGTCTATTTGAACCGGCGAAGATTCCTGCAAGGCATGACCGTGGCTGGAGCCGCCGCGCTCGTAGGAACGAAGTTTCTCGATTTGCTTTCGCCACAACACTCCGTTTTTGCCGCGACGAAGCTGAACGTCGCATCGAGAAGCCCGTTCAGCACCACCGAGACGCAGACGCCCTACAAAGACGTCACCACCTACAACAATTTCTACGAATTCGGCACCGGCAAGGAAGATCCCTCACACAACGCGGTGAATTTCCGCACCTCGCCCTGGACCGTGTCGGTTGAAGGAGAAGTCAAATCGCCGCGTAAATTCTCCATGGACGATATTCTGAAGCTGGCCCCGCTCGAGGAGCGGATTTACCGCCATCGCTGCGTCGAAGCCTGGTCGATTGTGGTTCCGTGGATCGGCTATTCCTTCAGCACAATCGCGAAGTTGGTCGAGCCTACGCCCAAAGCAAAATACGTAGCCTTCCAAAGCTACTACGATCCAAAACAAATGCCGCAAGGCCGCTGGGCGGGAATCGATTTCCCCTACGTTGAAGGGCTGCGCCTCGATGAGGCCATGAATCCCCTCGCGCTGCTCTGCGTGGGCATGTATGGTGAGACGCTCGCGAATCAGGACGGCGCGCCGCTGCGCATGGTGCTTCCCTGGAAGTACGGCTTCAAAAGCATCAAGTCGCTGGTGAAAATCCGCTTCGTGGGATCGCAGCCGCCGACCACCTGGAACCTCGCGGCCCCCAACGAATACGGCTTCTATTCCAATGTGAATCCAAACGTAGATCACCCGCGCTGGAGCCAGGCCAAAGAGCGCCGCCTCGGCGAATTCTTCAAGCGCCCCACGCTGATGTTCAACGGCTACGGCGATCAGGTCGCCAGTCTCTATAGCGGCATGGACCTGAAGAAAAACTTCTAAAGCCGGAGCGCCCGCGAGTGCATTCTTTTCTCACCAGCAAATGGACCAAAGGGGCGCTGTTCGCGCTCTGCCTCGTGCCGCTCGGCCTGCTCGTCTGGCAAGGCCTGCACAACGATCTCGGCGCCAATCCCATCGAGCGCATCACTCACGCCACCGGTGATTGGACGCTGCGCTTCCTGATCATCGCCCTCGCCGTCACCCCATTCCGAAAAATCCTGCATCTACCCGATCTGATTCGTTTTCGCAGGATGCTCGGCCTCTTCGCCTTCTTCTACGGCTGCCTGCACTTCACCACCTACATCTGGCTCGACAAATTCTTCGACGTAGCCGAAATGCTGAAAGACGTCCAAAAGCGCAAATTCATCACCGTAGGCTTCACCGCCTTCGTACTGATGATTCCTCTCGCGCTGACGTCCACAGCAGGTTGGATCAGGCGTCTCGGCGGGCGTCGCTGGCAGATGATTCATCGCGCCATTTACATCAGCGCGATCGCGGGAGTGATTCACTACTATTGGCTGGTGAAATCCGATGTCCGCAAGCCGCTATTTTACGGCGCACTAGTCTTCCTTCTTCTAGCCTGGCGCGTCGGCGATTGGCTCCAGCGTCGCCGCGCCCCCGCGCCAGTCCGCGCAGCCTCCCCGACAATGTAGCGCCGGCCTCTTAGGCCGGCACATCCTCAATGTGAAACTCGTCCTGAATTCAGCGGGAAGGAATCAGCGAACAGGAGCCCCAGGCGCCCGCCCAGGCCAATCGGTAGGAGTGAAATCCACGCCCCAGAAATGCGGCGCTGGTGAAAGAAATTCGACGCCAATGCGCTGCCCTTTATCGCACACGTCGCCCATAAACACGACGCGGCATTCCTGCTCTTCTTCCGTAACCGGATTAATCAACACAATATCCGCGCCCATTTCCAGTTCGGCCTGCACGTAAAGCAGCGCCCCATGGGCATTCACCACGATTGTCTGGCTGTTCTCTCGGAATTTGCGGCCGGTGGCGGATTTGCCGGCAGCCCGCACCGGAATGCGCGTAAAGACGCGCGTGCTGCGACGTGCCGGCTGGCTGGGCGCTGACGTATCCACAAACCAATCGTCCTCTGCGCAGCGGTCCTGGGTCAACCCAACATTTGCCTCACGTTGTCCAAAATGTCCAAGTAGCGCCGGTTTACCGGGCATGCCCTGAACGCAGTGAAGGGAGTTGCGAAGGGCGTCTCTGCCGGCATCCGGCGCTCACGATTTCCGCCAGAGTCTGCCATCACGCGCGGACCGAGCAGGCGAGCGCAGTCGAGGCGGCGCTCCAAGGAAGGTTACCGCCCTTTCGGCCCACGCGCCTGCAGGAGGCCGGCAGAGACGCCGGCGCTACTGGGATCACCAATCAACGCAGCCATCCCCAACCCACGTTGACTCCCAACATCACCCAACCTAATATGCGAGTCTCATGCCGGAAGCCCAGTCGCTAATCGGCCGCACCATCTCCCATTACCGCATCGTCGAAAAACTCGGCGGCGGCGGTATGGGGGTGGTGTACAAAGCCGAAGACACCACGCTGGGCCGCTTCGTAGCCCTGAAATTCCTGCCTGAAGAAACGTCGCGCGACGCGCACGCCCTCGAGCGCTTCCAACGCGAAGCCCGCAGCGCCTCCGCGCTGAATCATCCCAACATCTGCACCATCTACGAAATTGGCAGCCACGAAGGCCGCAATTTCATCGCCATGGAGTATCTCGATGGCGCCACGTTAAAACACCGGATCGGCGGCAAGCCCCTGGAACTGGAGACGCTGCTCGAACTGGGCGTCGAAATCGCCGACGCGCTCGACGCCGCCCACGCCGCCGGAATCATTCACCGTGACATCAAGCCCGCAAACATTTTCGTCACCGGGCGTGGCCACGCCAAAATTCTCGATTTCGGCCTGGCCAAGCAGGTGCAACAGCGTTCCGCCTCGCTCTCCGCCTCGGCGACTCAAGATGAGCCCGCCCCCTTCGAAGCCGCGAACCTGACCAGCCCCGGCACCGCGATTGGCACGGTCGCGTACATGTCCCCGGAGCAAGTGCGCGGCCAGGAACTCGATGCGCGCAGCGACCTCTTCAGCTTCGGCGCCGTCCTTTATGAAATGGCCACCGGCACTCTGCCTTTTCCCGGCGAAACTTCCGGCGTTATCTTCAACGAAATCCTCGAGCGTGCCCCCATCGCGCCGGTCCGTTACAATCCCAGAATTCCCGCCAAGCTCGAAGATATTCTGAATAAAGCGCTGGAGAAGCGCCGCGAACTGCGCTACCAGCACGCCTCAGAGATGCGCACGGACTTGAAGCGCCTCGCGCGCGATACCGAGTCGGGCCGCACCCTCGCGCCCGTGGGCAGCTCCTCTTCGGTTACGCCGGCCTACCCTGATACTACGCGGTCGTCTCCGTCAGCTCCGCAGCATGATCAGCCGGCATCTTCGAGCGTCGCGTCGCCAAGATTGACGGAGTCAATTCCCGCGCCGAGCTCTGCGAGCCCATCTTCCGCGAGCGTTGCGCCGGTGCATGCGCCACCGCTCGAATCGTCGCCGGAGCGAAGCAGGCCACGCTCTTACAAAACGATTTTTCTCGCCGCAGGAGTGGTAGTAATTGCGGCCATTGTAGCCGGCGCCTATTTCTTTTTCCGCCCGTCGCAAAAGCTCACCGAGAAGGACTCCATCATTCTTGCCGATATCACCAACACCACCGGTGATTCCGTCTTCGACGGCACGCTGCGGCAAGGCCTCGCCGCCCAGCTCAGTCAGTCACCCTTCCTGAATATCGTCTCCGACGACCAGATCGCCGGAACGCTGCAGTTCATGGGCCAGGCGCCGGACGCGCGGCTCACCAAAGACCTCGCGCGGCAGGTCTGTCAGCGCTCCTCTACGGCCGCGGTGATCGAAGGCTCGATCGCCAAGCTCGAGAATCAATACGTAGTTGGCATCACAGCCGTCAATTGCCGCACTGGTGAGACGCTGGCACAGTCACAAGTCACCTCCGATGACAAAGCGCACGTCCTCACCGCCCTTGGCAAAGCGGCAACCGAAATCCGCAGCAAGCTCGGCGAATCGCGCGCCTCGCTCTCGAAATTTGATGTGCCGCTCGAGCAGGCCACCACGCCTTCTCTCGAGGCTTTGCAGTCTTTCACTCTGGGCCGCCAGGCGCAGCTCTTTCGTGCAGATTATCCGGCGGCAATCCAATTCCTGCGCCACGCTGTCTCCCTCGATCCAAATTTCGCCATGGCCTATGCGGCGCTCGGCACCAACTACTACAACCTCGGCGAGACTGAGCTAGCCGCTGAAAATCTAAAAAGGGCCTTTGATTTAAGCGATCGCGTCAGTCAGAAAGAGAAGCTCTACATCACCACGCACTACTACGACATGGGACTCGCAAATTTCGATCAAGCCGTCCAGCAATACGAAATCTGGGCGCAGACTTACCCGCGCGATGATGTCCCGGTCAACAACTTGTCCAGCGACTACTTGCAGCTTGGCGACTACAACAAGGGCCTCGCGGCGGGTCAGAAGACATTGGAGCTTGAACCTTCCAGTGCCCTCGCCTACGGCAATGTCATTGCGGCTTATACGTCATTGGATCGCCTGGATGAAGCCCAGGCCATGCTCGATCAGGCCCGCTCTCAGAAAGTTGATTCCTACGTGCTTCACACGCAATCCTACAACCTGGCGTTTCTGCGCAACGACGCCGCGGCGATGACCCGGGAGATGACTTGGGCCAGCGGGAAGCCAGGTATTGAAGAGCAGTTTCTTCCCGTCGAAGCGGACACGGAATTGTACAGCGGCCACCTTCAACAGGCGCGAGAGCTCATGCGCCGGGCAATCGCCATGTCCGAACAATCGGAAGAAAAGGAGCTGGCCGGCACATATCAGGCACAGGAGGCGGTCACCGAAGCGCTGCTGGGCAACAAGGCTGAAGCGACAAAGGACGCGAACGAAGCGCTGAAAATCTCGGCAGGCCGCGATTTAGAGGGGGTATCGGCTCTTGCATATGCCCTGGCCGGTGATTCCGCGCAAGCCCAGAAGCTGGCCGCAGATCTCGACACACGCTCCCCACAGGCCACCTTCGTGAAATTCCTGTATCTTCCGGAGATACAGGCCGCCATCGATCTCGGCCGCGCGAACGGAGCCAAGGCCGTTGACGATCTAAAGCCCTCCCTTCCTTACGAATTGGGAGGAGTGCAAGCGGATATGACTGGGATGACTATCTACCTTCGCGGTCTATCGTATCTTGCGGCCCAGCAGGGCGACCCCGCCGCCGGGGAGTTTCAAAAGATCCTCCAGCATCGCGGTCTAATCGTCAATGAACCCATCAGCGTTCTGTCGCATCTAGGCGTAGCCCGTGCTTACGCACTTCAAGCCAAATCTGCCCAAGGCGGGGAAGCCGATTCCCTCCGCGCCAAAGCGCGCGCGGCTTATCAGGATTTCTTCGCTCTATGGCAGAAGGCCGATCCCGGCATTCCCGTGCTTGAAGAGGCCCGCGCGGAGTTCGCCAGGCTCAAATAGTGCGATGGAACCAGGATATTGATTTCTAAGGCCTTAACGCTTGCCGGGGAGCACTATCGTTCCGTAAAATGGCGATTTGTGTTTTGAGGAGAAACCCGCGCTGTTGCTAACGAAGCTCGCGCCAGCGGCATCCACCATCCTGAATTCCTTGGGAGCGTATTGATGACCTTTCTCGAATACATCGAGAACCACCACGACCAATATCTGACGGAGTTGACCGAGTTTCTGCGCATCCCCAGCGTCAGCACCCGGTCCGAATTTAGAGCAGATATCGAACGCGCCGCCAAATGGGTCGCCGACAAATTGCGACCCGCGGGGATGGAAAAAATCGAGATCTACCCCACCAAGCTGCACCCCCTGGTTTACGGCGAATCGAAGCAAGTCCCCGGACGGCCGACGATCCTTTTCTACGGGCACTACGACGTCCAGCCGGCCGAACCGCTGAAGCTATGGACATCTCCCGCGTTCGAGCCCACGGTGCGCGACGGAAATCTTTTCGGCCGCGGCACGGCCGACGATAAAGGCCAGGTTCATATTCATTTGAAGGCGCTCGAAGCAATCAACCAGACGGAAAACGGGCTGCCGCTGAACGTGAAAGTAATCATCGAAGGCGAAGAGGAGGTCGGCAGCGTCAGCCTGTGGGATTACGTTTCGACGCACCGCGAGCAGTTGAAAGCCGACGCCTTAGTCGTTTCGGATACCAGCATGTTGGCCAAGGGCGTGCCGTCCATTACTTACGGGCTGCGCGGACTGAATTACTACGAGGTGGACATCACCGGGCCGGCGCAGGACTTGCACTCTGGCGTATTCGGCGGCGCGGTGCCCAATCCCATCACGATTCTCGCCGAGATGATCGCCAAGTTGCATGACAAGAATTTGCACGTTACCGTGCCGGGCTTCTACGACGATGTCGAGAAGATCTCCAGTAAGGAGCGCAAGGCGCTGAATTCACTGCCCTGGCGCGAGAAGGATTTTCGCAAAAACGTCGGCGCCCCCGCCTTATGCGGCGAGAAGGGCTACTCCATCGTTGAGCAGATTTGGGTTCGCCCCACGCTGGAGCTAAACGGCATCTGGGGCGGTTATCAAAGTGAAGGCGCCAAGACGGTGATCCCGTCCACGGCGCACGCCAAAATCTCCACTCGGCTGGTTCCCTATCAGGATCCGCCAAAAATCGCCAAGCTCGTCGAACGGTACATTCGCAAATTGCTCCCCAAAACCGTGAAATGCGATTTTAGAGTATTGAGCATGGGCAAGCCGTGGGTTGCGCCCTACTCGCATCCGATCTTTCAGAAAGCGATTCACGCGCTGGAGCAAGGCTTCGGCAAGAAGGCGGTATTCATTCGCGAAGGCGGCTCGATTCCCTTCGTCACCCAGATGCACGACACCTTCAACGTGCCGTGCGTCCTGCTCGGCTTCGGCCTGCCGGACGAAAACGCACATGCGCCGGATGAGCACATTTCTCTGGAAAACTACTTCGGTGGCATTAAATCCGTGGCGATTTTCTACGACCGGTTTGCGCGCCATTGAAACACCCAGCCGGCTAGCGTGCATCGTTTCGCAAAATAGCGATTTTTCCGGCCTTTTTTCGCGTTTTCGCTTGCGCAAACCGGAAGCTGCGGCTATAGTGCGTTGCGCAGTTCAACAGCCCTGAATCGTAATCAACCTAATTCTGAGGAGGAATTCGAATCACGATGGCAAGCCCAATGAGCAAGTCCAAGATTGTGGCGCATCTGGCTGAAAAGCTGGAAGTGCCGAAGAAGAAGGTCGCGGAGTTTTTTGACGAACTCTTCAAGCTGGCGGTCAAAGAAGCGAAGGGCGCCGGCAAATTCGTCATTCCCGGACTGGGCCGGGCGGTGAAAGCTCACCGCAAGGCGCGCATGGGACGCAATCCCGCTACCGGCGAAGCAATCAAGATTAAAGCGAAGACCGTTGTCCGGCTCCGCGCGGCCAAGGCTTTCAAAGACGCCGTTCTGAAATAGGGTTTTCCCGGCGCAAAGTTCAATCGACGAGCCCCCAGGAACGGGCCGCATCGTTCGCGGTGCGGCGGCTTGGGGGTTTCGTCTTTTCAAGCGGATTCACGGCGCGTGCTGCGTTGCACTGCGCTGCCGCCAAGCGAAGCAAACTTGAGCGATACACGGCCAACGCGGGAGCACTCGGGTCTGCTGACCGACCTCTACGAGTTGACCATGGCCGCCGGCTATCTGCAGACCGGCTTCGATGCGCGCGCGACATTTGAACTGTTCGTCCGCAATCTCCCTCATCGCCGGAATTATCTCGTCGCGGCCGGGCTGGAACAGGTTCTCGATTTCCTCGAGAACGTAAATTTCACCGCGGAGGAGATCGATTTTCTCCGCCAGCATCCGGTGTTCCGCAACATTCGCGCTCCGTTCTTCGATTATCTCCAGAGTTTCCGCTTCAGCGGCGAAGTGTGGGCCATGCCCGAAGGCACGCTCGCGTTTCCCGGCGAGCCGCTCGTGCGCGTGACCGCGCCGATCATCGAAGCGCAAATCATGGAGACGTATTTGCTGGCCACCGTCAGCTTCCAGACGATGATCGCCAGCAAGGCCGCTCGCGTGGTGACTGCGGCGCGAGGGCGCCCGGTGGTCGAATTCGGCGCGCGGCGTGCGCATGGCAGCCAGGCCAGCCTCTTAGCCGCGCGAGCCGCTTCGATCGGCGGCTGCGAAGGAACTTCGAACGCATTGGCCGGTCAGCAATTTGGAATGGAAACTTACGGCACGCAGGCCCATTCCTGGGTGATGGCCCATGCCGATGAAGCTACTGCGTTCCGCCACTTTCTCGACGCGTTTCCCGAGCACGCCGTACTTCTCCTCGATACCTACGATGTTCACGCCGCTCTGAAGAAAATCCTGGCCATGGGACGCAAGCCCGCCGGAGTGCGCCTCGATAGCGGCGACATCGTCAAGGACAGCAAGTGGATTCGCCGCGAGTTGAATCGCGCGGGCTGGAACGACGTGAAGATTTTCGCCAGCGGCGATCTCGACGAAGACAACATGACTGCGCTGCTGAAAAACGGCGCGCAGATTGACGCTTTCGGCGTAGGCACAGCTCTTGCGACTCCGGGCGATGCACCGCATCTAAACCTAGTGTACAAGCTCGTGGAAGTGGAGCGCGACGGCCGCGTGCATGAAGCCGCGAAGCTCACGCAGGCCAAGGTGACGTACCCGGGGCGCAAGCAGGTTTATCGCTTCAACGATGCGCGCGGTGAGTTCTTCGGTGATCGCATCGCGCTGGCTTCGGAATCAGTCGCGAATGCCGAGCCTCAACTCGTCGAGGTCATGCGCGGCGGGAAGCGGATTGTCAAAACACCGACAACTCTTGAATCTCGCGAACGCTGCCGCGCCAGTCTTGCGAGACTGCCCGAGCGCTATCGGCAATTGCGCCGCGAGGTCGTTTACCCGGTTTCCTACAGCAAGCGGCTCGAATCGCTGCTCGAGAAGCTGAAGAAGCGCGTCGGCCGCGCCAAAGCGAAGTAACTCGTTCCAGGTAAGATCGATGGCTTCAAAATCCGTAGTCTTCTGGGAAGTGGATGCGCAGCGCGATTTCATGCTGCCGGGCGGCGCTCTGTACGTGACCGGAGCAGAAAAGATCCTGCCGAATCTGAAGCGCCTCGTGGACGCCGCAAATGAGGGGCGAGTCTTTCTGGTTTCCAGCGCCTGCCAGCACACCCCGGACGATCCCGAATTCAAGACCTTCGGCCCACACTGTATTCGCGGCACGCTGGGCGCGGAAATTGTGAACGAAGGCTTGACTCACGACTTCCTTCGCGTTCCCAGCTCGCCGGATTATGCCTGGCCGGCAGATTGGAACGCGCATCACCAGGTCATCCTCGAAAAGCAGCAGCTCGACGTGTTCTCAAATCCGCAGGCGTCCGTTCTCGTCGATCAGCTAGGCGCTGATGTGCAGTACGTCGTTTTCGGCGTGGTGACGGAATACTGCGTAGGTTTGGCCGCCCGCGGATTGCTGGCGCGCGGGCGAAAAGTTGCGGTCGTGAAAGACGCCATCGAAACCCTCAAGCCTGAAGAAGGCAAGCGCACGCTCGATGGGCTAGCCGCCGCCGGCGCCCGCCTAATCACGACTGACGAAGCTCTCGCACTCATCTGAGTCCAATTCACCTCATGAATACTTTTCGGACTCCGGGTAAAAACGCATTCTCGTAAGCATGCGTTTTGTTGCGGACAGAAATGAAATCTGGCCTTTGTTTTCAATGGGTTACACGAAAAAGTGTGCGTAGCTGTTGCGATTAGAGTTTCGACGATTTCGAGCGAAAAACGAGGTCTGAGGCTCACTCCCGCGGGGCCAGCGGAGGACCTAGCAGGTCGCGAGTTTCTCACAGCATGCTTTCGCGCTGGGAGATATCCGTCAGAGCGTCCGCAGATAGGCCAGCAAGTCGTGGATCTGGGCGTCGCTCAGTTCTCCGCGATAGCCCGGCATATTCTTGCCGCCGGATTGAATCCAGCGCGTCAGATTCGGCGTGTTCGCCCAGGTGCCATCGGAGAACTTTCCGCGCTTCGTTATTGCGCGCAGCCCCGGACCGATCTTTTTCTCCGAACTGGCCGCGAAGTGGCAGATGGCGCAGCGATCTTTGAAGACAGCCTCGCCGTGCTCGACCATCGCCTTGCTGTCGGGTGCGTGCATTTCAGGGAGGCGGGTTTGCGCCTGTGGCCAAGCTGTCGCGGAAATCGCGAGAGCGAGAATTACAAGCGTACATGGCGCAAATTTCATGAACATGCGGTCAGGCCGAAGATTGCGCGCTGGGCTTCAACCATAAATCGTAGAGAACCATCAGCACGGTTGTCAAAACTCCCACGCCGGACACGGCCCACCATATTTTCTGTGGTTGGTGTGCGATTTCGCCGTAGCGATGTATCAGCACGCCGCCGAACCAACCGCCGATCAGCGAACCAATGCCAATGGGCATAAACGCAAAGCCCATGTACGTCCCTTGCTGGCCGGCAGGCGCGAGCCGCGAAATATATTCGTAGTAGCGCGGCGACTGCGTGATTTCGCCGAGCGAAATCACGAACAGCGTCACGATCACCATCCAAAATGTGGGGTGAATGACGAGCAGCAACCACGCCAGTCCTGAAATCAGCGTGCCGAGCGTCACGGCGCGAAAGGCAGGAATTTTTTTGGTCAGAAAACTGACGACGAGCTGCAGCGAAATCACGGTCAGCGGCCCGGTGATCAGCATCAGCTCGGTATCGGCGCGCGCATCCACGTAATTGTGAACGTAGAGCGGCAAAATGATGAACTCCTGCCAATAAATCACCCAGTAGCCCGAAAAAATGATCAGGAAAAGCATAAATCGCGGGTTCCCGAGCACGGTCAGAAAATTTCGCGCGGCGTGGCCGAGCGACACCGTCTGAACATCGCCCGCGCGGCGCGGCTCTTTGAAGAAAAACAACACCGCGAAAAACATCAGAAATACGCTGAGGGCGGCGACGCGAAAAACATTCTCGACCCGCATATGCTGGTGAACGTAGGAAGCCAGGTAAGGCCCGGCGGCACCGCCGATATTCACCAGCGTGTAGTAAATCGAGTAGCCGATGGAGCGCACATTTTCCTTCGAGGCCCGCGCGGTAGTACCGACCACGCAGGGCTTCACCAGGGCAATTCCAAACGCGGGCAGCATCAATACGACAAATACGAGCGCGAAAAGCGGTACCGCGGCGCGTACCGGCCCCAGCCACGGCGCGCCCAGTGAGCCAAGCAGAAAATACGAACAGCTGAGAATGAAATAGGCGAGGGAAAGTGAGCGGCGAAAGCCCAGCCGGTCAGCGAGAGTGCCGCCGAACGCGGCGAGGAACCAAACCAAGCCTCCGAAAAGACCGGTGAGACTGGTGGCCTGCTCGGTGGGAAAGCTAAGCGTCTCATGCAGGTAACGCGCCAGCGAAGCAAATGCCGCGTAGTAGGAGAGGCGTTCGAAAAGTTCGCTGATATTGGCCACCCAGAAGGGGCGGTCAAATCCGGTGCGGATTTCCTCCAGCCTCTCAGCGAAACTCAATCGCTTCCTCCAACGTCCATTTTCCTGGAAGCCTGCCTGGACAGGCGGCGATTGTAGCGGAAGAGTGCTGCATCAACCGAGCGAAGTTTTACGCACCGCCTCTGTGTGCTAGGATTGCTTCCCCGGCGGCGATGGCCGAGCCGCCTAGCAGACCGATGCCCTCAGCAACGATGAAAGCACTACGCAAAATGCATGCCGCCGCGGGCATGGCGGTCGAATCCGTCGGCATTCCTGAGATCGGCCCGAACGAAATTCTGGTCCGCGTGCGAGCCGCGTCCATTTGCGGCACCGACCTGCACATTTATCACTGGGATCGCTGGTCAGCCTCGCGCCTGCATCCGCCGGTCACGACGGGCCACGAATTCTGCGGCGTGGTGGAGAAAATCGGCGCGAATGTGACGCGCGTCGCGCCCGGTGATTTCGTCAGCGCGGAAATGCACGTGGCCTGCGGCCATTGCCGGCCGTGCCGCATGGGCCAGCCGCATGTTTGCCAGAACGTGCGCATTATTGGAATCGATTCGGATGGTGCGTTTGCCGAGTTCGTCAGCATTCCCGAATCCAACATCTGGAAGGTTGATCCTTCAATCCCTGAACACTACGCGGCGATTCTCGATCCTCTTGGCAACGCGGTGCACACGGTGCTTTCGGGGCCGATCAGCGGGCAAACCGTTGCGGTGACAGGCGCGGGCCCGATCGGATTAATGAGCATTGCTGTGGCGCGGGCGTGCGGCGCGACGCAAATCTTCGCGATTGAAGTGAAGGCCCATCGCCGCGCGCTGGCAAAGACGATGGGCGCGGATGAAGTTCTCGATCCGGCCGCCGGCGACGTCGTAGCGCACGTCAAGAAAGCCACCGAAGGCGCCGGCGTGGACGTGTTGCTGGAGATGAGCGGCAATCCCAGCGCGATTCATCAGGGCTTTCAGATGCTGCGTCCCGGCGGGCGCGCGTCGCTGCTAGGGATTCCTGGGCGGCCCGTGGAGCTGAATCTCGTCGCCGATATTATTTTCAAGGGCGCGACGGTTCATGGAATTTACGGCCGGCGCATGTTTGAAACCTGGGTGCAGATGACCGAGCTGCTGAAAGCCGGGCGGCTTAATCTCGATCCCTTATTCAAGGAACGCCTACCGCTGGATCGTTACAAGGAAGCCTTCTCGCTGCTCGAATCCGGAGAAGCCGGTAAGATTCTCTTTATTCCTAACGGCTCTAAGTAGCGCCGGCGTCCTCGCCGGCATCTGACGAAAATACAGTCGCTAAAGGCAGAAGCCTCGTGCGGGCCGAAGCCGCAATGCATTTTGCGCTGTGGTCCGCGCACGATTGCGGCCTTTGCGGGTGTATGTGTTCGGAAGATGCCGGCAGAGACGCCGGCGCTACTTGTGCCTATAATGATGTTTCGTGATCTTGGGAGGCATTATGGCTACCGCCGCTGCACGTCCTCAGCTTAGTTTTCTGCACGATGCGCTTGAAGATTTGAAGGCCAGGCACGTTTACACGCGGCTGCGCATTCTAGACGGCGAACAGAAACCGGTGTGCGTGGTGGACGGCAAGGAAGTCGTCAATCTGGCGTCAAATAATTATCTGGGCTTGACCACACATCCTAAGTTGCGCAAGACCTCGCTCGAATACACACGGAAATACGGCGTCGGTACCGGGGCCGTGCGCAGTATTTCCGGCACGATGAAAATTCATATGGAGCTGGAAGAGCAAATCGCGCGCTTCAAACACACGGAGGCGTGCGTCGTTTTTCAAAGCGGCTTCGCCGCGAATGCCGGAACCGTGTCGGCGGTCCTCGGCAAAGACGATCTGATCATTTCCGATGAGCTCAATCACGCCTCGATCATTGATGGCAGCCGCCTTTCGAAGGCTACCATCAAGGTTTTTAAGCACAAGGATCTGGCCGATTGCGAACGCATCCTGAAGGAAACAGAAAATTGGAATGGGCGCAAATTGCTGGTTACCGATGGCGTTTTTTCCATGGATGGCGATATTGCTGATCTTCCGGCGCTGTGCGATCTGGCGGAGAAATATCATTGCCTCACGATGGTGGATGACGCGCATTCTTCCGGCGTTCTCGGGCGCAATGGTCGCGGGACGGTCGACCATCTGAATTGCCATGGGCGTGTGGATATTCAGGTGGGCACCCTCAGCAAGGCTGTCGGCGTGCTGGGCGGTTACGTTTGCGGTTCACGCGAGCTGATCGATTTTCTTTACCATCGTGCGCGGCCATTTATTTTCTCCACTTCGCATCCGCCTGCCGTGGTGGGTGCTTGCCGGGCTGCTTTCGAATTGCTTGATTCCGAGACAGGCGAAAAATTGATCAAGCGACTGTGGTCGAACACGAAATTCTTCAAACGCAAACTGAAGAAGTTGGGCTTCAAGACTGGCGTCAGCGAAACGCCGATAACGCCGATTCTTGTTGGTGAAGCTGCCAAAGCTTTTGAATTCGGCCGGCAGCTTTTCGATGCGGGACTCTTTGCCCCGGCCATTGGCTATCCGACGGTGCCCGAAGGCAAAGCGCGGCTGCGCGCCATCGTCACAGCCACGCACAAGCGCGCCGACCTGGAACGCGGCTTGGAAATCCTCGAACGCGTGGGCAAAACGCTGGCCATCATTTAATCGTAACGCCGGCAGCTTGCCGGCGATCTTCTGCGGCGCCACCTGGATGGAAAATCGCCGGCAAGCTGCCGGCGTTACGACTTTCACCGCGCGGAGATTGGTATCGTTCTAAGCAATCGGCAGAGCGAACGCAGGGCGGCAGCGTTAGACTATTCGCCGAGGCGAACTCCATGCGAATTCGCAGCTTCCTGGCGGTCTTGGGATTGGTTGGAATTTTGCTGTTGGGCGGTTGCGGTACGAAGCCCCTTGGTGGCTCGGCCGGCGGCGGAGGTGGCGTACCCTTCACTCTGGCGGTCACGGACCAGCCGCCCAGCGGCGTCACGGTGCTCTCGTTTACGGTCACAGTCACCGGCGCGGTGCTGCAGCCGAACAACGTTTCGATCCTGAACACGCCGGTCACCATCGAAGTCACGCAACTGCAGACCGACACGGATCTGCTGGCCAACGCAACGATTCCCGCGGGAAATTACACGGACCTGATCCTCACGTTTGCGAATCCCAGCGTCACGATTCTGAATCAGGCGTTGCCGCTTGGGGCATGCACGGTGGGAGAAATCTGCCAGATCGCCGAATCCATTTCGCCGACAACCGTTGATTTCAATACCAGTCCGCTTCCGCTCACGGCGACAAGCGGGACGCCGGTCGGCATGCTTGTCGATTTCAGCTTGAACAATCTTCTGCAGCTCGATATGTCGCTGAATCTGGCGGCACCGGGCGGCTTTGTCCTGAGCCAATTTCAAACCGTAACCACCAGCACGGTTCTAGGCACGGCCACGGATATCGCCGGCGTGGTTACCGCCGTGGGGTCGAACCAGTTCACTTTCACGACTCTGGAAGGCATCAGCGTTACGGCGTCCACTAGTAGCGCCACGCAGTTCTTCTTTCCTTCGGCCACCTGCTCCGCTAACAATTTCACCTGCATCACGACCGGCGAGATCATCGCCGCGGATTTAAATTTGATGGGAGACGGAACCATTCAGGCCGCCACTGTCGCATTTGAGGACACCTCCGGCGAATCAGAAATCTCCGGCACGATCGTCAGCATCAACAGCGCCACCAACCCGCCGACTTTTGGCATCGTCATTCGCGGCAGCGCCCCAACCGAGGCGAATGTCACCGTAGGTGAACAGGCAACCGTGACGATTGAGTCCGCGGCAGCTTTCGTTATCGATGAAGAGCTCGTGGGCCTGACGTCGGGGTTTTCGTTCGCCAGCGTCGCGGATTTGGTGGTAGGGCAGGAAGTACTCGTGCGCGTGGACTCGCTCACTACCAGCACGTCGCCGGTGGGAATTTCATCCAGTCAAATCGTGTTGCGCCCATCCGAGTGGACTGCGGATGTAAATCTGATCAATCTGACCAATGCGAATTTTACGATCGGGGCGCTGCCGAGTCTCTTTACCGATGCTCAGCCGACGAATATTCAGGCTCTTACGGTAGACACGAGCGGCTCGACGGTCTTCTTGAATCTCACTCCGGCTAGCGTGGCGGGCTTGGCGGCGCAGAATCCGGTGAGCGTGAAGGGACCGCTTTTTAATACGATTTCCAGCATCGGCTCTCCGAGCGTGGTCGCCACTACAGTGGTTGGCCGCAATGCCAACGAACTGCCTAGCGCGCCTCACGCCGCCGCAGGAACAGGCACCGGACGCACGCGGCGGTAAATTACGAACGCTACAGCTCCCGCACCCCACACCAGCGCGAGCGCCGAGACGATCGCGCCAACCCACGGCACCAGCTTCAACAGCGACAGAATCGCCAGACCCAGCGCCAGCCGGCCGAGAAGCGCTCCGGTTCCCACGCCAGCTCCTAGAATCTTTCGCCCAATCCAGGCGCCAACGAACACATGTGCGCTGTATAGCCCAATGATATAGAGCAGCAGCGTTGCGATGCCCACTGCCAGCCCGACAATCGTGATGCACGCAAGGATCGCGGCTACCGGAATCCCGATCACGGCGAAGAAGCCGATGCCTCCCGAGACTCCCACCGTGCTGAGCGCGCGAATCACGTCATCAAAGAACGCCGGCATGGCCAGAATCAGCAGCAAGCCAAATAAAAACGAGGCCGCCCAACTAAATCCGATATGCGTGTAATAGGAATGCTTTTTGTACTTGGGAACGTGTTCTTCATGAATCGATTGCACCGGGCCGACAATGGTCGCACCGGATTCGATGCGCGGCGACTTGTCTCCGCGGTAACTTAGCCCTCCGGAGATCGTCGCGTGGGAACCCACCACGGCATCCTGCGCGCTCACCTTCACGTTTCCGCCGACCTTGCTGTTCAAAACGAGGTTGCCGGTGTGCGCAGTCACATCGCGCGCCACCGGCCCATTCAGCGTGACCTCACCCGCGAATGCCGTGACACTGCCACCCACCGTTCCTTTCGGATCGACCATCACGGAATCCCCGGCCGCCAGCACATTCTTGTCTACCGAGCCTACGATCGTGAGATTCTGGCTCCACGCGCGCACGTTGCCGTCCACACGGCCGTTAATCTCCACGCTCTGCACGAATCCAAAAAGATCTCCGGAGATGTGGCCATTTACGGTAACGCTGCGGCCAAAGGCGAAAACATCGCCGTCAACGTCGCCATCAATGCGCAAATCCTGACCGGTCACGAAAAGATCGGTGTTGATCTTCTGGCCCGCTTCCAGCGTGTAGTTGGGCTCGCCTTTCTCGAACTCTCCGGCCATCGCCGGCGGAGGAGTTGCCAGCGCGAACGCCAGGCCGCCCAGCACGACACCTACCGCCGTCCAGCGCCGCCAGTTGTGGCGCAGCAGCGCCGCGATAATCACCATCACACCTGCCGTCGCCAGAATCTCGATTACATTTCGCATTTCGCCCCATCCTTTCCACAGCGCGCCGGAGAAGAACAGCATCGATAAGAGATTTCCTTGCGTGAATCCTGCTTGCGAAAATTGCTGCTGCCAGGGTTCTACGATTCCGCTCCACAGCGCATAAATTCCCGCCGCGCCAAGTCCCAGCGACGCCACCCAGCCCCACGGCACGTTCGCGCTGGGCGCTTCCATCAGCCGCGCGGGTATGGATTCCTCATCGCTGGTGAGCGCGTCGCGCAGCCACAGGCCTTCGTGCTGCAGCGATCGCAGCAATTCGCTGCAAGCCGGGCAGCTGGACATATGCGCGGAGACATCACGCGCGCGTTGCGCCTCCAGCTGCCCTTCCAGATACAGCAGCAAGGTCATTTCATCGTAGTGATCTGCCATAACGCTTATCCTCGCCCCGAACTTGCCTGCCTGGCCAATTCCGTGCCCGCCAACGCGTCGCGTAAATTGTGCCGCGCGCGCAGCAGGAGCACGCCCACGAAGGCGCGCCTCACGCCGAGCGCGTCGGCAATCTCTTCGTAGCTCATGTCCGAGTAATAGCGCAGCACCAGAGCCATGCGCGCGCGCGCCGGAAGCTTATCAAGAGCCGTGCGGACTTGCCGGCCGCTCGTTTCTTCCACCAGCTTTTCGAGTTGCCCCGGATCGGGATGTTCGAGGGGCAGCTTCTCCACGTCCTCGGTCTCCAAATCCTGGCGGATGCGCCGCCGCCGCAATAAATCCCAGCAGTGATTCGCGGCTACCTTATAGAGCCAGGCCGTGAACGGCCGGGTCGCATCGTACTGCCCGATTTTCTGCCGCACCTTCATGAATACTTCCGTTGTAGCGTCCTCGGCATCTTCACGCGACGGCAGCGCGCGCCGGCAAAAGCGGTAAATCGCCGGCGCATACGCCCGGTAGATTTCGCCCCAAGCGTCCGGATCGCCTTTACGGACCCGGCCCAGAGCGGCTGACAAGTCCTGTGCGCTCATGCCCTCGGGTGATTTGCGTCGCTCCATAGATGGGTACGTATGGTCCGATTCGAATATTTCAGGCTGGTTACAGCGCGGTTCCTGGCTCCGCTCCAGCCAAGCCGGCCTCTAGGCTATCAAAGGCAGCGGGCACAGGTCAGCATTCGGGCGAAAGAAAAGCGGCTCAGCGAGCCCTCGCGGGCCCACCGAGCCGCTCAAATCGCCGAATCGCGATCGACTACTAAAACAAAAACTTCAAGGCAAACTGGATGCTGCGAGCTCCGCCGCCACCCAGAACCGGGTTGCCCAAGCCGACGTCGGAAGTCGCAGTGAGTGGATAAAATCCGGCGCTCGTCCCGTTTGGATTGAATCCGTTGGGCGCGGCGTCGGCAAAAAAAGCTGGCAGCAAAGGGCTGGCAAAGGCCGGATGATTGAAAATGTTGTAGAAGTCCGTCCGAAATTGCACTTTCAAGCGCTCGGTAATCGGGGTCATCTTGCTGATGGCGAAGTCCAGATCGCGGTAGTTGGGCCCGAGGAGCGAATTGCGCCCCTCGCTGCCGAAATGCCGCGTTCCCGGCACGCAATCCGTTGTATCGGTCCCCAATCCATTGAGAGTGCACGGAATCGCAAAAGAGGAGAGATTCAGAAACTCTGCCGGATTTCCGTAGTTGTACTGGATTGGAGCTACCACATCGGGGCGGCCGAACCCTTCGCCGCTTCCATCGTAATCGCCTTCGTAAGCATAGTTCAATGAGAACGGATGGCCGCTCATGATTGTCGCCACTCCGCTCAATGCCCACCCGGACCCCAACTTCCCCAGCGATCGCGCCGCCGGAACGTCGTATGTGGACGTCAGCACGAAGCGGTTGCGGGTGTCAAAATTGGAGTTGCCCTTGTTTCCCGCCGGATTCGTGCTGTCATTCGGCTGCGAGGCGTTGGGAACGTAGTCCTGGCCGTCGCTTGCCGTATCAATCGAATGGGACCACGTGTAAGCCACCTGATTATTGAAGTGATGCCAATTCCGCTGCGTCAACGATACCTGCAGCGAGTTGTAATTCGAATTCGCGCTGGTCTGCAGTTCATTGACAAAGAAAGGCGGGTTTGGTGCCAATGCGCTTAGGAGCGTAGTAAAGCCAACAATCGGCGCGCCCGGGCACTGCGGAGTACCGCGCGAGATTGAACCGGTAATCCCACACAATTCATCGATCGCCGTTATTTGCGCATGGCTGGGCTGGTTAATGTCCAGGAAGTGGAAAAGCTTTCGGCCTGCCGATCCCACATAGCCCACTTCCAATACGGTGTTGTGTAGCAATTTCCTGCTGGATGTTCAGATTGTAATTGTAAACGTAGGGAGTGCGTAGCTTCTGCGAGACGGTGAACGCATCCGTGCTCGAGGCGGTTCCCGGTGTCACGGAAGCTGGATCAAAAATGGGTACGTTGGGTTGAATAATCGTATCACCGGTGAGCGGACCTGCGGTTCCCACAGGTAACGCGGGATTCAGGTTGTACGTGATGAAGACGGGATTAGGCACCGATCGGATTGTATGCGGGCCCGGTATTGTCCGTGTTGTAGGCCAGCTCACCCGTAAAGAAATCTTGCGAGAAAGCGTCGTAAAAAACACCAAATCCAGTCCGGATCACCGTCTTGCCCTTGCCGAACACATCATAGGCAAGGCTCACTCGCGGGCTGAAATTATGGTAGTCCTTGGGATAAAGCTGGCCGGGCTGGACGAGGCCGACAGCCGGGTTATAAATACTGAGCTGGTTGCCATCCGTGCCAATCACGCCAAAATAGTCCCAGCGGAGACCCAAGTTGACCGTCAGCTGATTCGTCACGTGATAGCCGTCCTGGATGTAAAAAGCCAAGAAGTTCTGGTGAGCATTCCGCGTCGTATTCCCGAAGTTCTCGGTCCCGCCGTCCAGGCCTCCTCCTAGAAACTCCGCAAGGCTGTTGAATTCGAGCTCGCCCCGCGCCAGGAGATCATTGAAGGAGTTCACCGTTGTCTCGCGGTACTCACCGCCAAACTTCACGTCATGCCGATTTATCTTCCACGAAAAATTGTCGAAAAATTGGTAGTTGGAGTCTACGCGGTTGCGCGGATTGGAAAATCCGGAAGAGCCGAGATGCGCCAGACCGCTCACCTCGATGGTGGGCAATCCAAAATCCCGGGGCAGCGCCGTGTTGGACCCAAGCAGATCCAGGGTGTTTATTCCCAGCGACGTGTTGGGATCGCCAAAAATCGAGGCATCTTGAGGGAAAAATCCGTTGCGATAGCGGTTCCAACCGAACCGCGCTTCGTTCACCTTCTCTGGCGAAATCGTTCTCACCCAGCTTAAAGACACCAACTGCGTGCGAATCGGCGCGTTTGTATTGGTATCCGGGAGGTTGTTGCCCCCTCCCACCCCCAGCGGAAAGCTCTGATGGCTGTTTCCGAAGAAGTAGCGCCCGGAAATCTGATTGTTCGTGTTCAGGTTGTAATCAATCTTCATAATCGCGCTGTCCAGATTATTCGTCGCGGGACCGCCGATTGCAGATGTCGTGGGCCACACATTGCTGAAGCCCGAGCAATGCCCATTGCTGCTGCACAAATTGTAGAGATTCAAAATCGTGGGATTGATCACGTTGGAATTCGCGGTAATGCAAGCAATCACCGTAGTTGTGCAGGGTAAGGCAGTGCCGCCCAAAGCCGCGATCGCTTGAGTGTAATCGTTCGGATCGCCGGCAACTCCATCATTTAATGTTGGAACGCTATTGAGTGAAGTGATGGCCATCCCTTCACGCTGGCCTTCGTAAGAACCGTAGAAGAAAAGCTTGTCCTTGACGATGGGTCCGCCCAGCGTCCCACCGAACTGGTTGTTCCTGAATGCGTCTTTGGGCGTGCCGACATCGTTGAAAAAGTTCCGCGCGTTCAGCGCCGAGTTCCTGAAGTCTTCAAATGCGCTGCCGTGGAATTGGTTGGTTCCGCTCTTCGTAATGATGTTGACCACCGACCCCGAATTCCGCCCGTACTCCGCCTCCGTATTCGAAAGCACGTTCAATTCCTGGATGGAATCTTCGGGAAGGATCGTTCCCGGCGTGCCGAACACGCCGCCTTGATTGATTGCCGGGAGGTTCCGGTAGCCATCGTTCATATCCGTGCCGTCGAGAAGGTAATTGTTTGCGCGCCCGCGGCTGCCATTCACGCTGAACTGCCCGTAGGAACCGGGAGAATCCCCGCCACCATTCGGCTCACCCGTCGCGCCGGGAATCAAGATCAGCAATTTCGTGTAATCGCGCCCATTGACAGGCAAGTCCTCCAGCGTTTGGCTCTCGAACGAGCCCCCCAACGTATCGCTGGAGGTCTCCACAACGGGTACCGACTCGGCCGAAACCACCACTTGTTGGCTCAGCTGGCCGGGCTTCAGCGCGATGTCCACTCGCCGCTCGGCCGCGACAGAAACTGCCACGCCGGTGACCTTGGCTTTCTGAAAGCCCGTCATCTCGACGGTGACGTCATAAGTCCCTAGCGGCAGCTCTGGCATTAGGTAGCTGCCATCCGCGGTCGTCTCCGTGATTCGATCAACGCCGGTGTCCACGTTGTGCACGGTTACCTTCGCGCTGACAATCGCCGCCCCGCTCGAGTCCGTCACTGTGCCCAAAATCGTGCCGCGAAACGTCTGCGCCCAGCCGCTGCCGGCGAAAATCGCCACCGCAAGCGCCAACGCTGCAAACACCAAGCCCTGCCTAAACCGACACGCACTCGATCTCATTCTGTTCTCCTAAGTTTTGTACAGGCGCGAACAGCACCGGCGGCGCGCAGCCGGCGCTATCGCCTGCCCCCATTCCCCGCGCGCCATGAACCAACGACCCGCTAAATTGGCACATATCTTGAATCGTCACCTGTGTAGACGTCAAGCGAACAGATAGATGATTTCGCGGTGTCATCACTGCTGGAACCATGCGAGCGTCGATTTGCTATACTCCTCCCTTCGTGCGAAATTCTGCTCTGCTTATCCTTCCTATAAATGGCTCGAAACGCGCGTGCTCCGATTCTGTAACGCCGGGCCGCTGCATTGAATCGAATTCTCGCTCGTCCAAATCGCGATGCGCCGATTCACCGCCAGCCTGACCGTGCTACTGCTCCTGCTGGGAAGCTTCCCGGCTCGCAGCGAGGCCTACGCCGTTCTCGCGCACGAGGCCATCATCGATTCGACTTGGGAGCAAGGCATCCGCCCGCTGCTGTTGGCGCGCTTCCCCAACGCCTCCCACGATGAGCTGCGCACCGCGCACGCTTACGCCTACGGCGGCGCCATCATCCAGGACCTTGGCTATTACCCGCACGGCAGCCATCTCTTCAGCGATATCGTCCATTACGTTCGTACCGCCGACTTTATCCGCGCCTTGCTCCGCGACTCCCAGGATCTGAACGAATATGCCTTCGCGCTAGGCTCGCTGGCTCACTACGCCGCCGACAACGACGGCCACTCCATCGCCGTAAATCGCGCCGTTCCGATTCTCTATCCGCGCCTGCGCCGCAAATACGGCGATGTCATGACCTACGCCGAAAATCCCTCAGCCCACCTGAAGACCGAGTTCGGCTTCGATGTTCTCGAAGTCGCCAAAGAACGCTACGCCCCCGACGCTTACCACGATTTCATCGGCTTCAATGTAGCTACGCCTCTGCTGGAGCGCGCTTTTCAAGACACCTACGGCGTTCCGCTCAAATCCGTTTTCAACGATCTCGACAGGGCCATCGGCTCCTATCGCTACGACGTCAGCAAGTTGATCCCGCGCGCCACCAAAATCGCCTGGCAGCTTAAAAAGAACGAAATTGAGAAAGACATCCCCACGATGACGCAACGCAAGTTTCTCTATCATCTTTCGCGCGCCAGCTTCGAGAAAAACTGGGGCAAGAAATATCAAAAACCGGGCTTCGGCTCCGTCATCTTGGCGTTTCTCTATCGCCTGATTCCCAAAATCGGGCCGCTGAAGACTCTGCAATTCAAAACGCCCACGCCGCAAACAGAAACAATGTTCATGGCCAGCTTCAATGCCGCGGTGGAGAATTTTACGCGAGAGCTGAAGACTATCCCGGACGGCGGGCCCAGCATCCCCAACACCAATTTCGACACCGGCGGGCCGGTTCTTCCAGCCCAATACACGCTGGCCGACGATGCCTACGCCGATCTCCTCGACAAACTCGCCGAAAATGGCTTCAAGAACATCCCCGATGAAATGCGCGCCGATATCCTCCACTACTTCGCCGACACCTCGCTGCCCTTCGACATAAAAAGGAAGCCCAAAGACTGGGCCAGAGTCCAAGCCGAGCTCAACACCCTGAAATCCACGCCAGCCACGCCGCACTCTCTCCTTCCCTCTGCGTCTCTGCGGTAAACCTCGTTTCCCTCGGCTTCGGCCCCCGTCTGCTATACTCGACTTTTCGCCAACTAGCCGATGCCTCCTTCTGCTCCTTCCGCCGCGGCTTCCGCGCCGCGTCTCTACCTCATCGACGCCATGGGCTACATCTTCCGCGCTTTCTACGCGCCCATGCCGCAACGCCTGCGCAGCCCTTCCGGCGTGCCGACCAACGTTCCGTTCCTCTTCGCCAACATGGTCAAGCGCCTCCTGCGCGAGCAAAAACCGGATTATCTCGCCGTGGTTTACGACGTCGCAGCGCCCACTTTTCGCGACAAGCTCTTTGCTGAATACAAAGCCCAGCGCGCACCGATGCCGGAAGATCTCTCGCTGCAGCTTCCTTACGTGCGGCGCTACTGCGAAGCCATGCGCCTGCCGATCATCGAATGCCCCGGCTACGAAGCCGATGATGTAATTGGCACGCTCGCTCGCCAAGCCGTGGAGAAAAAGCTGGAAGTCTTCATCGTTACCAGCGACAAAGACCTCATGCAGCTCGTCGGCGGTCGCGTCCGCCTTCTCAATCCCGCCAAAGCCGATCTCATCATCGACGAAAAAAAAGTGGAAGAAATCATGGGCGTGCCGCCGTCGAAAGTTGCCGATGTCATGGCGCTCATGGGCGATACGATTGACAACATTCCCGGCGCCCGCGATCCCAATGACAAGCCGCCGCCCGGTGAACGCCGCAAGCCCGGCATCGGCGACGTTGGCGCGCGCCAGTTGATTCAGGAATTCGGCAGCGCCGAGGAAGTTTTGCGCCGCGCATCGGAAGTGAAGCGCGCCAGTTACCGCGAAGCGCTGGAAAAAAACGCGCAGTTCGTGCGCCTGAGCAAAGAACTGGCGACTATTCCGACCGACGCGCCCGTTCCTCTCAATCTCGACGCGCTGAAGATCAATGAGCCAGACCACGCGGCACTGCGCGCGCTCTTCACCGATCTCGGCTTCACATCGATGATGCGCGACCTTGCTCCCGATACATCTGCAAAACCTCTTCAACATACTGATTACAAGGTACTTACATCGGCAGATGAATTGAGTCGCTTCCATCAGGAACACGCCTCATCTGACAAACCCATGGCCGCTTGGGCGGAGCTTTCCGCGGAAGAAGAAATCGAACCGGGATACGGCACAGCGGTCACCTCACTCGAATTTTCCGATCAGGAAGGTCATAGCGTTTCAGCTGCGCTCGACGATTCCGGAAAAATTTTCGACGCCATCGCCGAATGGCGCAGCGATCCGCAACGGCCCAAAATCGTTCACGATCCGAAAGTTTTTGAATTGGTGACGCTGCAGGAATCCTCGCAGCAATCTTCCCCGCAACCCACTAAGGGAAAAAAGAAGAGCGAGGAGAAGCCGGCCGCCGTTTCCAACGTGCGGCCTCTGTCCGGCGTGCGCGATGCCACCGCGCTTTATTCCTATCTTCTTCGACCGACCACTGCCAATCACGAATTTCCTGAAGTCGTGCTGCGCTATTTGAATCAAACGCTTTCCGGCGCGCCCGGCGAGCGCGCGGATTTTCTCTTCCGCTTGGCGCCCGTGCTGCGCGCCGAAGTTGAGAAGCAAAATCTGCTCGAGCTCTACGAAAAAATCGATCTGCCGCTCGCGGCCGTTCTGGCGCGCATGGAGCGCCACGGCGTGCGCATCGAGCCCAAAGCGCTAGCGGCGATGTCGCGGCGTGCCGCCAGCGAGCTGGCCGCGCTGGAAAAAGGCATCTTCGAGCTGGCCGGCGTCGAATTCAAAATCAATTCGCCGCAGCAGCTCGCCGAAATTCTTTTCGACAAACTCAATCTCCCCATGCCGCGCCGCGTGCGCGCCAAAGCGCGCTCCACGGCCGCCGAAGTTCTCGAAGAACTCGCGCGCATCCACGAACTGCCCAAGAAAGTGATGGAGTTCCGGGAGATCTCCAAGCTCAAATCCACTTACTCCGATGTTCTGCCTGAGTTGATCGACCCGCGCTCCGGCCGCATTCACACGCGGTTCAGCCAGACCGGCACGGCCACCGGCCGCCTCAGCTCGTCCAATCCCAATCTGCAAAATATTCCCATTCGCACCGAGCTGGGCCGCGAAATCCGCGCTGCCTTCGCCGCGGACGAAGGCAATCTGCTGCTTTCCGCCGATTATTCGCAGATCGAGTTACGGCTCCTCGCTCATTTTTCCGAGGACGCGGTCCTCATCGACGCCTTCCGCCGCGGCGAGGACATCCACTCGCGCACCGCGCACGAGGTTTTCGGCGTGGCGGCCTTCGCGCAAACCAGCGAGCATCGCCGCGCTGCGAAGGTCATCAATTTCGGCATCATTTACGGCCTCTCCGCCTTCGGCCTGGCCCGCAATCTCAGCATCGAACAAAAAGACGCCGCCAAATTCATCGCCGCTTATTTCGATCGCTACAGCGGAGTCAAAGCATGGCTCGATCGCCAGGTGGCCGAAACCCGCATCTCCGGCGCCACGCGCACCCTGTTCGGCCGCATCCGCCCGATCCCGGAAATCACTTCGCCGCAGCCGAGTCTCCGCAATTTCGCTGAGCGCACCGCCATGAACACCCCCTTGCAAGGCACCGCCGCCGACTTGATCAAGATCGCCATGATCGAAATCGATCGCCGCCTTAGCAAGGAAGGATTCGCATCGAAGATGATCCTGCAAGTTCACGACGAACTGCTCTTCGAAGGCCCCGAAAAAGAAATGCCGCGCCTGAAGAAGATGGTCAAGCAAGCGATGGAAGAAGTTCACACGGTTGCGAGTTCCGTTAGTGGTGGACATCAGTGTAGGCCCCAACTGGCGCGACATGGAGTAACAAGCCGCGGCAGCGGAACGGGGTGCCCCATGCGCCGATTTTGCGCGCGGGGCTTTTGAGCGACCGAAAATTTCTCAAAGACAAGATCGGTCAAGGAGAACAACATGAAGCACGCCCGATCGTATTTCTTCCCGGCCATTTCCGCCGCATTGGTCCTAATTGCCGCGCTCGCGCTCGGTCATCCTGCCGCTCGCGCCGGCGCCGCGCCCGCAGCGGATGAGAAGTTCATCCTCGTCGTGCATGGTGGCGCCGGAGATTGGAACGCCCCGGATGAGAGGCTGGACATCGCCCGAGCCGCAATCAACAAGGCCGCCCAAACGGGCTACCAGACGCTTTCCCGCGGCGGCTCCAGCCTGGATGCTGTAGAAGCCACGTTGCGCGTCATGGAAGATTCCGGCATCTTCGACGCCGGCCGCGGCGGCTATTACACCCGCGAGGGCGTGCCCGAGCTCGACGCCGCCATCATGGACGGCCGCACTCTCAACGCTGGCGCTGTCGCCTCCGTAAAACACATCGCCAATCCCATCAGCCTCGCCCGCCTGGTGATGGAAAAGACGCCCCACGTTCTTCTCGTCAGCACCGGAGCAGAAGAATTCGCCAAATCGCAGGGCATCGATCTTGTCTCCCCGTTTTATTTTTACAATGAGCGCTTCTGGAAGATGTATCAGGAGCGCAAATCCAAAGAAGAAAACAAATCCTCGAACATCCCTGCCCCCAAAGTATTCGGCACAGTCGGCGCCGTTGCCCTCGATCAAGCCGGCAATCTCGCGGCCGGTACTTCCACCGGCGGCACGACCTGGAAAATGCCTGGACGCGTTGGTGATTCGCCCATCATCGGCGCCGGCACATACGCCAATAACGATAGCTGCGGAATTTCCGGCACCGGCGTGGGCGAGTTTTTCATTCGCAATACCGTTGCCTCCGACATTTGCGCGCGCATGCGTTACTTGCACGTCTCTCTGGAGCAAGCCGCGAACGATGTCGTGAAAGCACTCACAGAACAAAAGGGTGAAGCCGGCGTAATCGGCCTCGATCGCCAGGGTCACGTGGCAACACCCTTCAATACCAACGGAATGATTCGCGCCACCGTGCGCACCGACGGCCAGATCACCATCAAAATCTTCCATGAATGAGTTGGCGGTATGATAGACAAAGCGAGTTCATAGATCGGAGGACATCATCGTGCAGCATGCGGAAGGCTTTCTAAAACTCGTAAAAGACGCCAAGACGCGCGTCAAAGAAGTGGACTACCGCGAAATCAAAAAGCGACTCGACGCCGGCGAAAAATTCATTCTGGTGGACACGCGCGAAGATCTCGAATGGGCTAAAGGCCACGTTCCGGGCGCGATTCACTTGGGCAAAGGCGTGATCGAGCGCGACATCGAGAAGACCGTTCCGGACCACGATGCCCCGTTGATTCTGTATTGCGGCGGCGGATTTCGCTCTGCGCTGGCCGCCGACAATTTGCAGAAAATGGGCTACGCCAACGTAATCTCAATGGATGGCGGCTGGCGCGGCTGGACTGAATCCGGTTTCCCCGTCACAAAAGACTGACCGCGAGCCATCCCGCAATCACTCCGGCGCCGCAGCCGCGCGTGCTAAGATTTGAGCGGGTTGGGGCGTGGTCCAACCGGTAGGACACTGCACTGTTAATGCAGATGGTGGAGGTTCGAATCCTCCCGCCCCAGCCAAGTATTTTCGGCGTTCAAAATTCCGTTCTGCGCACGGTTTTTCATCGGGTTAAATCCTTTCGCCAGATACAAGAACACCCGTATCGACGCTTTTCCGCCACGCAGTTACCCTCCGAAGGTCGATGATCGAGTCCGAAAACAGCAGCGTGTCGAGCAATCAAGCGCGCGCCTTCGCGGCGGGATTCGCAGTGCTTAGGAAAATGGTCGCGGTCGGCAAAAATGTGGCCTGCATCGCGCGTCACGCCCCGACACGAGGAGGACGCCACCACCACCCCGCAGCGTTCACCCCGGCGAAGCCGGGGAAGAAGCAAGCACCGCGAGGCAGGCGTAACTAGCCGAATCCCGTGATTCCGAATATCCGGCGTTCTCGTTCGAGGCCCAGGGTGAACTCAAGTACGAGCTGAAACAGGGAGGTCTCATGAACACGAAGAACAGCTTGGCTTCATTCTTTGCACTTTCTCTCGCGGCAGCATTCGCCGCAACTCCATCTGTCGCGAGAGCTTTTCCAATTCATACCGGCGCAACCCCATTTCTTCAGGAGCAGGACAAACCGCCCGAAAAGCCGGAAGGCGAGAAGCCTCCCGCCAAAAAACAAGAGCCGAAGGACAACCCTCCGGCGCACGAGCCGGACAAAAAGCCCGACACCAAGCCCGCCAAGCAGAATCCGGATAATCCCCCGGCAAAGAACGCGAAGCAGCAGCCGCAGGAAAAGCCGGACAAAATGGGCAAATCAGCGAACCAGAACAAGAAGAGCGCCCACGCGCAACAGAACGTTCACTATTCCTTCCGTTCGGAAGACAAGAGCAAGCTGAAGGAACATTTCTCGAGTCAACTGCGCTCAGTGAATCGCTCGAATCGCCCGCACTTTCAAGTTGGCGGGTTCATCCCGGCGGAGAGCGTCACCTACATCGAGCCTGTGCCAGCGGATGTAATTGCGCTGATACCTCCGGTTCCGGAAGGCTGCGTGGTGGGCTTCTGGGACGGCTATATCATCGTGTACTACCCGGATGACTACTACATTGTGGCTTACATCGATCTCCTTTAATGCGTTGCGGCTCGCGGGCCGCGGGACGCTCCCTCCTAACTCCCTCTGACACTGGCCTCGCCGCTGGAAACAGCGGCGGGGCCAGGCCCTTTTAGAGTCCGGCCCTGCCGTCAAATATTCCGACAAGTAGCGCCGCCGTCTCTGGCGGCATCCGACGACCGCTCCTCTCAATCGACAACCCGTCGCAATCGCGGAGCAAAGCGTATGCAGCAGACCTTAGTTGCAAGGATTGTAAGAACGAAGGAGGGAATGCAACGCGTCCAAAAACACGAAATCCCGCCGATCGCGAGGGTAGGAATCTTTCCTGTCGGCGGGATAAAGCAAGGGGAAGGAAGCCGGCCCAGCCCTCAATCCCCGAAGGGATCCTCGACTTTCCTTCCCCCTGACGGGCTTAAGGGATGCAGTCCGAAGTCCAAACACAACTCCTTTACTTTCAAGTGACTTAGATATCCACAGCCGGGAAATTTTGACACGCGCCTAGTAAAAAGTCGCCGCTCGCAGCCCTACGCGCTCCTCGGGCCGAGATTATGTTATGGTACCCCACGGATTTCTACGGAGCCGCCTGTGACCGCCGCCGAGTTCCGTCGCATCGCCCTCAGCTTTCCCGGATGCCATCGAAAGCTCGCATATGAATCATCCCGGATTTTCGCGTCGGCGGCAAGATATTTCGCCACTCTCGGCGCGCCCGATAAGGGCTGGGGCATGGTTAAGCTCTGGCCCGACGAGCAAGCCACGTTCATGGAGGCCGAGCCGAAGGTCTTCGTTCCGGCAGCCGGCGCCTGGGGACGCCGGGCGCCACTTACGTCAAGCTCGCCACGGCAAAAAGAAACGTTGGCGCGCGCTCACCGCCGCCTGGCGCAACACCGCACCCAAACGCCTGGCCGCCCAGCTCAAAGCCGACGGCTAGAGCAGCGCGAGAAAGACGGATTTCTCGGCAACCGCAGCCGAATCGCCGAAGCCACCCGCACGCCGTTGGCCTGAATCCAAGGACCGTAAGTGCTTGTATTGACTGGAGAGTATTGCCCGAATAAAATAATTGGGAGCGAAGGAGCACGAAAAATGGACGCGAACGAAGGCTTTCGCAGGATTTACCTGGTCGCCAAACGCATCATGATCTTCGGCGCGCTATTGGCCGCGGCGTTTTGGCTTTCGATGTTTTACATCTTTGGCCACGGAAGCATAGTTGAGTTAGGTCTGTTGATCTTGATCCCCGTCGCGGTGGGCGCTTTCTGCTGGATAATCACCTGGATCGTGGAAGGATTTCGGTCGCAGGCACGTCCCGGAGAGCCTCGATCTTCAAACTGAATTTTTACAGGCCTTTGGTAGTAAGTCAGTTTATTATTAATGCGTTAGTTAAAATTGCGTTCTTGAAAGTGCGCGCAGTCTGACGTTATTTGTACCATGAGGCCGACTGGATAAACGTGAAAAGAAAAAGAGCCAACAATCCGAAAAATAGACGAGCAGCCCACTTTTTGGCTCGGTAGCGATTCCGCCACAAAAAAAATGTGGGTACCAGCGCGAGCCCCGAGACTATTGTTAGCCAGCCTAAGCCCGTTTGCATCAAGGAGCTACCCCGCTCGCTTCGGCGCAAAGAATATCACATCAAAGTGCTCGCCCTAGGCCGAGAGGTGTGGCTAGACCAAGGGCGTAGGTTGCATCCGCGAGTAGAAGAATATGGCTTGCTTCGCTTGACCCTTTCTTGACGCGCCTGATATCGTGGAAGATTACACTGGGTGAATTATACCCAGTGTGCATCCGCCCTCGCTGTATAGGGCGGCTTTCCCCATGGGCCTCAAGAACATCGTCATCCGCGGCGCGCGGCAGCACAACCTGAAGAATATCTCGCTGGAAATCCCGAGAAACACGCTGACGGTCATTACCGGCCTCTCGGGCTCCGGCAAGTCGTCTCTGGCCTTCGATACGCTCTACGCCGAAGGGCAGCGGCGCTACGTCGAATCGCTTTCCGCCTATGCGCGGCAGTTCCTCGACCAGATGGAGCGCCCGGACGTGGATGCCGTCGAGGGCCTATCGCCTTCGATTGCCATCGAGCAGAAGACCACGACCCGCTCGCCGCGCTCCACGGTCGGCACCATCACTGAAATTTACGATTATCTGCGCGTCATCTGGAGCGCCATCGGCACGCCCCATTGCCCCAAGTGCGGCCAGCCCATCGCGCGGCAATCCACCGAGCAGATTGTGCAGACTGTGATGGCGCTCAAGCCCGACGATCGCGTGATGGTTCTCGCGCCAGTGGTTCGCGGACGCAAAGGTGAATACAAGAAAGAATTCGAGAAGTTTGCGAAGGCCGGCTTCGTACGCGCGCGCGTGGACGGCGAGTTGAAGAGTCTCGACGAGCCGATTCCGCTCGATCGCCGCAAGAATCACACCATCGAGATCGTCGTCGATCGCCTGCTGTTGAAGAATGGCATCGCTGATCGTCTGGAAAAATCGATTGAGACCGCGCTCAAACTTACCGACGGCCTCGTCACCATCGCCGTCGTCGGCGGCGAAGAGCATGTTTATTCCGAAAAACTCGCCTGTCCCGATTGTGGCATCTCCGTCCCGCTGCCGGAGCCGCGCTCCTTCAGCTTCAATTCGCCTTATGGCGCATGCCCGGAATGTCACGGCCTGGGCTCGAAATATGAATTCGATCCTGCACGCGTGATCGTGGATTGGTCGAAGCCTCTGTTCGATGGCGGTCTCGGCCCTGGCTCGGCCTCGCAATATCTGCAGCGCACGCTGAAGATCGCTTCCGTCGCTTACGGATTCGATCTCGATACGCCCTTCGAAAAATTCCCGCGCAAGATTCAGAATCTAATTCTTAACGGCAATCCCTCCAATGGCGGCAGCGAGAAAAGTTTGCATTTCCAGGGCATACTGCAGCATCTCGAAAGCAATCTCAAGGATTCCAATTCCGACACCTATCGCGAATGGCTTACGCAATACATGTCGCCTTCTCTTTGTTCGGCGTGCGAGGGTCGGCGATTGCGTCCGGAAAGCCTGGCGGTAAAAATCGCCGGCCTCTCGATCACCGACTTCACGGGGCTAGCGCTCAGCAACGCACGCACCGCCGTCAATCGCATCCTTTCGAAGCTCACGCCTCGCCAGCGCGCCATTGCCGAGCGCCCGCTCAAGGAAGTCGCCGAGCGGCTCGATTTTCTTCTCAACGTCGGCCTCGGCTATCTAACTCTCGAGCGTTCGGCAGCGACGCTTTCCGGCGGCGAGGCGCAGCGCATTCGCCTGGCCACACAGATCGGCTCGCGACTTCGCGGCGTGCTGTATGTGCTGGACGAACCGTCGATCGGACTGCATGCGCGCGACAATGGGCGCCTGCTCGGCACCCTCGAAACGCTGCGCGATCTCGGAAATACCGTGCTTGTTGTCGAACATGACGAAGAAACCGTGCGCCGGGCAAATTACGTGGTGGATCTCGGCCCTGGCGCGGGCAAGGCCGGCGGCGAACTCGTGGCCATCGGCACTCCCGCCGAAATCCAGGCCAATCCGCGATCGCTTACCGGCCAATATCTTGCCGGACGCACCAGTATCCCCGTGCCGGCCAAGCGCCGCCCCTCGAATGGCACGGCGCTTACGATTTTTGGCGCGCACGCGAATAATTTGAAGAATATCGACGTCACCTTTCCCCTCGGTGCGCTGATTCTCGTCACCGGCGTTTCCGGCTCCGGAAAATCCACGCTCATCAACGACATTCTTTACAAAGCGCTCGCGCAAAAATTTTATCGCTCCATGGAAAAACCCGGCGCGCATCGCGCCATGCTTGGGCTCGAATATCTCGACAAGGTCATCCAGATCGATCAGGACCCCATCGGCCGCACGCCGCGCTCCAATCCAGCCACCTACACCGGCGTCTTCGCGCCCATTCGCGAGCTTTTCGCCATGCTGCCAGAATCCCGCGAGCGCGGCTACCGCCCCGGGCGCTTCAGCTTCAACGTAAAGGGCGGCCGCTGCGAAGCATGCCAGGGCGACGGGTTGCGCCGCATCGAAATGAATTTCCTGCCGGATGTGTACGTCACCTGCGAAGTGTGCCGCGGCCGCCGCTACAATTCCGAAACACTGGCGGTGCGCTACAAGGGCTATTCGATTTCCGACATTCTCGACATGCCCATCGAAGAAGCGCTGCGGCTGCTCGAGAATATTCCGCAGATCAAGCAGAAGCTCGAGACCATGGTGGACGTCGGTCTCGGCTACGTGCAACTCGGCCAATCGGCCACGACGCTTTCAGGCGGCGAAGCGCAGCGCACCAAACTCGCGCGCGAGCTATCGCGCAGGCAAACGGGCCGCACTCTTTATATTCTCGATGAGCCGACGACGGGGCTGCACTTTGACGACGTGAAGAAGCTCCTCGATGTCCTGAATCGCCTGGTGGATCTCGGCAACACAGTGCTCATCATCGAGCACCATCTCGACGTGATCAAACAAGCCGACTGGATCATCGATCTCGGGCCGGAAGGCGGCGAAGAAGGCGGCCGTATCGTCGCCCAAGGCACGCCGGAGCAGGTCGCCAAAGTGAAAAAGTCCTACACCGGCCAGGTCCTTGCTCCCGCCTTAAAACACTCCTGAAGCCGCGCGCCGCCTTGCGCGTGTGCGCAATCTCCATTAGAGTCGCCGGGACTCTCGCATCGCATTGGCAGAGCATCTAAACACGCAAATGAAGCGCCAAGTTGCAAACAGCCGCTACGCCATCGCGCCGATTGAGTTCGGCGGCGTGCGCACCTATTCGCTTGCGGAACGGCCCAGCAAAGTAACCACTCGGCAATTTGCGCGGCCACATCGGCGCGGCGTGGCAATCGTAAATTTCATCGAGTCGCTGCCGCGGATTCTTGCCGCCGAGGATTTTCGCGCGGTGCGCGACGCGATCCTCGCGGCGCGCCGCCAGCGGCGCGCAATTCTCTGGGGCATCGGCGGCCACGTCATCAAAGTCGGGCTCGGCCCGATTCTGATCGATCTGATGCGACGCGGATTCGTCACTGCCATTGCCATGAACGGCGCCGCGCTGGTCCACGATTTCGAAATCGCGCTTGTGGGCGGCACATCGGAAGACGTCGAAGCCGCCCTCGGCAGCGGAAAATTCGGCATGGCCCAGGAAACTGGACTGTATTTGAACGAAGCGGCGGTGGGCGCGCAGCGCAGTGGAATCGGACTCGGCGAAGCGACCGGAAAGCTGCTCAGCAACGCTCGCCTGCGCGCGCAGCATCCCGAGGCCAGCGTGCTGCTGACCGCATACAAGCTGCGCATCCCGGTAACCGTGCATCTCGCCATTGGCGCCGATATCCCGCACATGCATCGCGCCGCATCTGGCGAAGCCCTCGGCGCCGCCACGCACCGCGATTTCCGTCTTTTCTGCGCGTTAGTGCAGCGCATGCAGCCAGGCGGAGTCTATTTGAACTGGGGCTCGGCGGTGATGCTGCCGGAAATCTTCCTAAAGGCGGTCACCGTAGCGCGCAACCTGGGCACGCCCCTCGTGCCTATCACTACCGCCAATTTCGATTTCATCCAGCACTATCGCCCGCTGCAAAATGTAGTCAAGCGCCCCACCGCTCGCAGCACGCGCGGCGCACGCTCGAAAGGCTTTGCCATCACGGGCCACCACGAAATCATGATGCCACTGCTCGCTGCCGCTTTAATCGAGGCTCGCAGCGGAAAGGCCAAGCGCTGAAATGTCCGCGCCTGACTCCCCTCCGCCGCCGAGCCCGGAAGTGCCTTCCATCAGCGCGCCACCCCCGCCTTCTCCCGAAGAATCTCGGCAATTGCGATTCCCAGATGACATCCGCACCAGCTGGGGCTGGAAGGATATTTTAATTTTCGTAGTCGTCTCGATCGGCCTGACTTTCGCCGTGGGGCTCGCCGCAGTGGTCTTTTCGGTGGCCACCGGACATTCGCTGCAAGCACTGCAGAATTCGGTGCGGGAGAAGGCGATCTTTGCCGTCATCACCACCGTGATCGTTTCATTCGCTCAGCTTGGGTTTTTCTATCTCTATGTGAGCCGCGCGGCGAGAGAAAGTTTTTGGTGGGCGCTCGGCTGGCGTCCGCTTCCTGCTGTTGACGGCAAACTGCGTTTCGGACTGGCCGCCTACATTGCTGGCGGCTGCGCTTTCGCAGTCGTAATCGGCTTTGCATCCAAATTTGCCGGTGAACCGCATGGCATGCCCATCGAAATGTTCATGCATGACCGGCTCACCGCGGCGCTGTTCTTGATCCTTGGGATCACCCTTGCACCCTTGGTCGAGGAGACGATATTTCGCGGCTTCCTCTATCCGGTTGCAGCGCGGACGCTCGGCGTGGGTGGCAGCGTCATCTTCACAGGATTCCTGTTTGGCCTGCTGCATAGTCCGCAATTGGGCGGCGCATGGGTTCAGACCGGGCTTCTAATTCTGGTGGGAATCGTTCTTACTCTGGTGCGGGCAAAAAGCCGCACGGTTCTCGCGAGCTATTTATTTCATCTAGGCTATAACGGCTGGCTCTTCGTTGTGTTTTTAGGCGGAACGCATCTGCTAAAGAATCTTCCCAAGTAGCCCCGGTTATCCTGCGCCGCGAAGGGCGGCGCCACTCAAAGCGGAACCAACCCCAGGCGCATGCCCAGCGTTACGGCTTCGGTGCGACTCGACACATCCAGTTTCGTAAAAATCGAGCTGATGTGAAACTTCACCGTGTGCTCGGAAATCTTTAGCCGCCAGGCGATTTCCTTATTCCCCAGTCCTTCCGCCATCATGCGCAGCACTTCAATTTCGCGCGGGCTTAGCGCTTGTGTCGCTACGCCGGACTCTGCGCGTGCGCCGTTTATACGCGCCGATAGAGCTGCGTCGAATGATGTGGGATCGAGTGCGATCAAGCCTGCAGCCGCAGCCTCTGCAGCTGCAAAAATCTCTGCGGACGTCGCGTCGCGCGGCAGCACGGCGCGAATTCCACTTTCAATCGCTTCGCGCACAAAATCGCCGGTCGGCGAGTCCGCAAGCACAACGATGCCTGGAACGCGCGCGTCCTCACGGCCCGCGAGAATCGAGAGGATCCCATCCTCGCCGCCGCGATGCTCGAAAATAATCGCGTCGGGCTGTAGCTCTTCGATTTTCTCGGCGAGCTGGCCGGAAGACGGATCGAAACTCTCGAGAATCTCGATCGCCGCGTCCTCAGGAACACTGGCCGCCAGCCCGCGGCGCAGAATTTCCGATTCCGCGGCGATCAGGATGCGAATCATGCGGCTTTGCGGCGCTGCATCGCGCGGCGCAGGAATTGCTCGACCTCGTGGCTGGGAATTGCGAGGCCCAGACCCATGGCGATCATGGAATTGATTCCGATCACGCGCCCGCTGGCATCCGCAAGCGGACCGCCGGAATTTCCCGGCGCCAATTCTAGATCGGCTTGTAGCCAGCACTGCTTGCCGATGCGCGGCACCGCGCCGACCGCATGAAGCACGCCCGCGCTGACTGCGCCGCGCACGCCGAACGGACTTCCCGCAGCGAGCACGATCTCGCCAACACGCACTGCAGCGGAAGCGCCGATCTCCGCCGCGGGCAGATTGCTCGCATCAACGTACAACGCGGCGAGATCCCGCTCCGGCGCTCTCGCGATTACTTCCGCGTCGTGCGTGCTACCGTCTGCCAGCCGAATGCGTGCCGAATTCCGGCCGACGACGTGCGCGTTGGTAATGATCCAGCCATCCGCGCGCCAGATGACGCCCGAGCCTGCGCCGCGTCGGCCGTCAAAAACTTGCACCGTCGAGCGCCGCAAGCGCTCGCCGACGGCAGCAAGCTCTGCATCAAAGCGCGCGGCAGATTCGCCATTCGCGTGGTGGATCATTTAGCGGCCTCGCCGCGGCCGCTCGCCGACGCGAATCACAGCTTGCGTCAGCGCCCCGCCGCGCAGAATTGACGTCGTCAGCTGCTTGCCGACGCTTTCCGAGCCCAGATGCCCCTGAATATCGTCGGTATCGCGAATCGGCTGGCCATCGAGCGCCAGCAGCACATCCCCGAGCATCAGCCCGGCTTGCGCCGCTGGCCCATCCGGCTCGACGCTGATGAGCAGCGCGCCGGTTTCCGACGTCAGTTTCAATCGCTCCCGCACTGCCGCCGGCAAAATCACCGGCTGCATGCCGATGCCAAGAAAACCGCGGCTGACGTGGCCCTTCTCAAGCAGTTCCTTGGTAACGCGATTGACGGTCGAAGCCGGAATCGCCATGGCCATGCCGCGGGCCAGCCCGGAAGTGTTGAGGCCAACCACTTGCCCCTGCGCGTTCACCAGCGCGCTGCCTGAGAAACCGATGTAAATGGCCAGATCGAGCCGCAGGAATTGATCCAGCTGCCCTCCGCGCCACGTGCGCCACGCACCACCCACCGCGCTGATGGCGCCGAAACTTGCGCCGAGATGGTTGCCTTCGCTGCGACTGACGGCCAGCACAAGATGCCCGATGCGCAGCGCGGACGAATCCGAAGTTTCCGGCGGCGTCAGATTGCCGGCGTCAAATTTCAGCACGGCGATATCTGTCCCCGGATCGCGGCCCGCCAAAGTTGCCCCGACGCTACGCCCATCCGGCAGCGAAATCTGGATGTCCTCGTCGCGCTTGATGGTGTGCTCGGCGGCAACGGCTACTCCCTTCTGCCAATGAATGCCGCTCGAAGGCACGCGATGCCGCGCGTGAATCGCCACCACACCCTCTCCCGCACGCTCGACGGCATTAGCCAAATCATTCGACAGCGCCACCAGCGCCGCCGAGGTATTCGATGAACCTGAAGTGCTCATTTCCTGTCTCCTTGAAGATTCCGGCAAAAGTAATTAGATTCTTCCGCCGTCGCAAAGAATCGCAAAACGCAAGCAGGCGAACATCCGCCATTTGGCTAGTTGCCACCCAGAAATGTGGCCAGTAGCGCCGGCTGCCAGCCGGCGTTTTTCCAAGCGGATGGCGCCGCGAAGGTCATCGAGCAATGAGTTTTGGACATCTCGGGCGCCTAAGTTTCATAACGAGATCGAAGCCGTCATCCAGCCCGAAAATTGGCTTCGTCGCCACACCGCAGCAAGCCGCCGGCAGGCTGCCCGGCGCTACGAACATCGGAATCCTGTAAGATGGTTGAGATGCACGTTGCCGAACCCATTCGCTGGACACCTGAGGGCGTCGTAATGCTCGATCAGCGCCGCTTGCCCACCGAGGTAATCCATCACACCTACACGGACTACCGCGAAATCGCGCGCGCCATCAAGGAAATGGAGATTCGCGGCGCGCCGGCGATTGGCGTCGCGGCGGCCATGGGCGTGGCGATGGGCGTGGATCAATCGCGCGCACGCAATCTAGCCGAGCTGCGCGCGGAGTTTCCGACGATCTGCGAGACGCTCGCACAGACGCGGCCCACGGCGGTCGATCTCTTCTGGGCCATCGAGCGCTGCAAGCGCGTTTTTGATTCCGCCGCGCGCGAAGCGGAGCGCGATGGCACTGGCGGAATGATTCATCTGCGCCAAACGATGATCGCTGAAGCGCAAAAGATCCATCAGGAACGGCGCGAAGGCGACGAAGCCATCGGCCGTTTCGGCGCCGAATTCATGCCCCAATCCGGCCGCGTGATGACGCAGTGCAACGCCGGCGCGCTGGCCACCGGCGGAATTGGCACAGCCCTCGGTGTGATTCGCATGGCGGTCGAGAGCGGCCGCAAAATCGAAGTGCTGGTGCCCGAGACGCGGCCGTTTCTGCAAGGCTCGCGCCTGACTGCATGGGAGCTGCATCAGGGCGGCATTCCGCTGACGCTAATCACCGACAACATGGTCGGCCACTTCCTGAAGACGGGAAACGTGGGAGCTGTAGTCGTGGGCGCCGACCGCATCGCCGCAAATGGCGACACGGCCAACAAAATCGGCACGTATTCGATGGCAGTGCTGGCACACGAAAACAAAGTCCCGTTCTACGTCGCCGCACCGATGTCTACGGTCGATCTTTCGCTTCCAAACGGTGACGCGATCCCCATCGAAGAGCGCTCCGCCGAAGAAGTGACCCACGTAGCCGGCACGCGCATGGCGCCAGACGTAAAAGCCGCGCACCCAGCCTTCGACGTAACTCCCGCAAGGTTCATCGCCGCAATTATCACGGAGCGAGGCGTAGCGCGCCCGCCATTTGCAGAATCATTGCAGCGCCTCGCAAAGAAGTGAATTTTGTAGCGCCGGCCTTTTAGGCCGGCATCTTCGCCACCCCACACCGAGCCACGGCTCATTCGTATCGCAAAGCTTCAACTGGACTCATGAGCGCCGCCTTCCACGCCGGATAAACACCAAATCCAATACCAATCATCGCCGAAACTGTCAGGCCTGTTAGCACCCAGAACGGTGAAACGCTAGTCGGTAAAGACGGAAAAATGAGGCGAACACTCAGGCCAAAGGCGGAGCCGACCAGAACCCCGATGGCCCCTCCAATACCCGAAAGAATTGTGGCCTCGAGAAGAAACTGCCAGAGAATATCCTGCTTGCGCGCGCCAATCGCTTTGCGCACGCCAATCTCGCGGGTCCGTTCCGTAACGGAAACCAGCATGATATTCATTACGCCGATACCGCCCACCAGCAGCCCGACGGAGCCGACTGCAAACATCACCACAAATATCCCGGTCGAAATCTGCTTCCAAAGATCGATGAATGCGTCGGGCGTGAATATTTCGAAGTCATCGGGCTTGTCGGAGGGCAGCCGGCGCAAGCGGCGCAGCATTTCCCGCGTCTCATCCACCACCACTGGCACGTACTGCGCATCCGTCGCCTTGACGAACAAAACGTAATCGTGGAATTCCGGGTGAAGCTTCTTCATCGTCGTCAGCGGCACAATGACGATGCTGTCCTCAGGATTTTTCCCGCCCCCCAGCGCTTGTTTCTGCGGTGCCGCTACTCCCACCACAGTGACGTCCGTTCCTTCGAGAAGAATCTGCTTGCCGATCGGATCCTCTCCGCTCGGAAAGAGGGTCGCGGCCGTGTCGTGTCCTATTACGCCTACCGGCGAATGGTGCTCTTCGTCCGTATCGTTGAACCAGCGGCCGCGCTCGAGATTAAAATCAAAAATCTTCTCGATCGTCGGCGTATTTCCCTGCAGGATTACATTCTGCGCCCACACATTGCCGTAGCGGACATTGGCCGATCCCGCGCCCAGCTCCGGATGAAAGATGCGCAGCGACGGCGCGGCCGCTTCCACGTGCGGAAGCTTCGCCAGATCCTCAGCCCAATCTCCATTCAGTTCCTTGCGCTGCAGAACTTCAGGCGCCATCCGTCCCAGAGTGGCCCACGAGAAGCGGTAGCAAATGATGATGTTCGACCCGAGACTCTGCACCGACCCGAGCACATTAGAGTTGAGCCCGCTGACCACGGAACTGATGGTGATGACGGTGCTCACGCCAATGACGATACCCAAAACAGTCAAGAACGAGCGCAGCGGATTTCGCCGCAGCGCGTCCAGCGCCAGTATCACCGCCTCGCGGATATGGCCAATGTTTTGTTTGCTCTGCATTTGCTGCGTCCGCTTATTCCGCCCTTAGCGCATCAACCGGGCTGAGCTTGGCCGCTTTTGACGCCGGATACACGCCGAAAAACAAACCAACGCTCGTGGCGACAAAGAAGCCCGCCACGATCGACCAAATCTCAATCGCGCTCGGCAGCGGCGAAATCCAAGACACCAGCTTCGCCAGCAAAATGCCCTGGAAAATCCCCCACAAGCCGCCAATCGCCGCAATCGTCGAAGACTCCACCAGGAATTGAATCAAAATGTCGTTACGGCGGGCGCCGATCGATTTACGCAGGCCAATCTCCCGTGTTCGCTCGCTCACCGAGACCAACATGATATTCATGATCACGATTCCGCCCACGATTAGCGAGATTCCCGCAATGGCAATGGTTACGCCGAAGAAAGCGCCGCTGATTCCAGCCCACAGCGACAGAAACGAATCGTTCGTCTCGATTACAAAATCATCGGGCGCAGCATAGGCCACATGCCGCCGCCCGCGCATGATCTGGCGAACTTCGTCGATGCAGCGCTCCAGGTTGGCGGCCGAGCCGGCTTTGACCCAGATCCAGATGGAATCATCCGTGCCGTAAATGGCCTGATAGCGCGTCAGCGGAATAATCACCCAGTTATCGCGCGACTGCCCCAGCACCGAACCGCGCTTCTCGCCCACCCCAATCGCCACGCAGCTTTGCCCATCCAAGCGCATTTCCCGGCCTACGGGATCGATGCCCGGGAACAGCTTCTCCGCCACGTCATAGCCGATGGTGCAAACGCCGGCGGCGCTGAGCATGTCGGCCTCGGTGATATGCCGGCCTTCGATCAGGTTGATGTCGTAGATGCGCGTCATTCGTGGCGTATAGCCGCGCACGTCGGCGTTGGAGATGTAATTCATTCCGTATTTCAATTCACCATTGGAGTGCGGCACCACCGCGCCCACGTCCTCGCAGGAGCGGCATTCATCGCGCAGCGCCTGGTAATCCTCGAAGCGAAACTTGCGGCGCTTCTGCGCGGCCTCCCACTGGTCAATATTGGTGATGATTGCCGGGCGGCGGTTCACCAGGAAGACGTCCGCGCCGAGATTAAAGACTTTCTCCGCAACATAGCGGTTCAAGCCGTTCACGATGCTCACCACGGCGATCACCGAGGTGACGCCAATGACCACGCCGAGCAGCGTTAGCACGCTGCGCAGCTTGTGCGCCCAGAGGCTGGCTGTGGCGATGCGCACAGCCTCGCCGAAGGCCATAGTGGTCTTAGTTGCCATGGGGATGCAGTGGTCTCTTCCTATTATACGTTCTGACGGGGATAACTAGTTTCAGCTTGGAGGAATACTAGCCGATTCAGCGCGCTTGCGCTCAGGGACTCACCTCTGACCGCAGGTGCTTGGCCAGCTTCTCGATCTTCTTCAGATTGTCGTTGAGGTCCTTGGGCATGGCGCCCTTATTCACCTGATCGACAGCCGCAGGAAGCCCGTCGGCCAGTTCGCGTAGCTGCGATGCCTCGGCTTGCAGCTTCGCGGGATCGGCCGGCTTGGGCTGAGCCGCGCGCGGAGGATCAGTCTGCTGATTGTTGATTCTCTGCTCGCCATCGCGGATGCCGGGAGGAATGGGATGCGTCGATTGCCCGTATGCCATGCAGACACTCAGCAACACGACTGCGGCGAGAAGAGAGACCATGCGCATAGGTCACCTCGTGACGCGCGTCGGGAATTCTGCAGCCCGCGCCAGAAGACAGCCGGCGATCCGCGCGCGACGCGCCGAGCTCAGGGCGCGATTTCGGAGCGCAGCTTCTTCGAAAGCTTCTCGATCTTCTTCAAGTTATCGTTCATGTCTTTGGGCATTACGCCTTTGGTGACCTGATCGATCTCGCCTTGCACCGTGGCTGCGAGCTGCTGTAGCTGTGCAGCGTCAGCTCTCACTTTTGAGGCGTCAATCGGCTTCACGTCTCCCTGTCCCGTCGGCTTTTCGATTGCGCCATTGTTTGTGGCGTTGTCCGCCTGCTTGATTCCTGGAGGAATCTGATGTTGTGGCGGTGCTGAGAAGGCCACGGCCAGCGCGCAGAAGGCGCAAATCGAAGTGAGAGTGAAAATGCGAAACGCAGAACGGCTCATAGAGCCTCCTTGCCAATCGGAGAATTTAAGGAATCTTACACCCGCGGCAAGTAGGAAGGACTGAGAAATCGGCGAGGTGGCCGGTCGGGAAAAAAAACGGCCAAAAACACCACTGGCCCCGGTTGTCCGGGGCCAGCGGCTTGTTTCGAATTCTTGCTGCCTTGCGGAAACCGCAAGACAGCGGATTGAGTTAGAAGTTCAACTTCAGACCGAACTCAACAACGCGCGGTGCGCCGAAACTGAACACGCCGCTGCCCGCCCCGATACGGTCCGTACGGCCGTGAGGGGACAGGTCGTTGATGTTCGATCCTCCGCCTAGCAGGTTGCCCGAAGGCGCATTGGCCGGCGAAGTGAAGTTCGAGAAGTTGAACAAGTTGAACAAGCTCACGCTCGGGCGGAGCTCCAGGCGCTCGTTAAAGAACTTGTGCGCCCAGCTGACTTCTGTGTCAAAGCCCTTCAGCCAGCCCAGCTCTCCGTACGGGCCGCTGTCTGCCGGAGCACCGATGGCAGGCGGGGTCGCGCCGAGAGAGATGAGTTGAGCTGCGGAGAACAAGTTGGCAGCCACGAGCGCCTGACCTGCCGGCGTAATGGTCTGTCCAGCAATCGTGTTGTTGTAGTTCGCGATTGCCCTCTGCAGGCCATTTCCCGACAGCGTGCGGCTGAACGAGCCGACGGAGTATTCATTGAATACGCCACTCGAGCTGACGCTCTTGGGCAGCGGATCGCCCACTGTGCCGTCACCCGCAAAGTCCGTCAGGAAGATTTCGCCCGTACCCGCCGTGCCGAAGACAAAAGGCGTCTGGGCCAGCGGAGACCAGAAGTGCGAAATGATTCCCAAGCGGAAACCAGCCGGAAGATCGGCATAGCCGCCGAAGTTCAACTGGTGGGTGCGGTCGAGGGAGCTCCAGCCGTTGTACTTGCCGGGATCAGCGTTATCCAGCGACGGGTTCACGAAGTCCTGGTCGCCGTTGCTGATGTTGGAGCCGCCCGAAGTGCCGCCGGAACCCCAGTTGGTGATCTTCGAGAGCGTGTAGGTAGCCTGGAAGTTCAGGTACTTCACACCTTTAAAGGGGTTGCGAGTGTTGTGGACCAGCTTGATGTCCATGCCGTTGTAAACGGAACGTCCGATCGGCTCGAAGAACGACAGCGTGCCGACCGCGGGGTTGATTCCGCCGAATGCGCACGTCGGGCACGGGGCGCCGCCATGGTCGCCGGCAGAATCGAGGCCGTTGCCGGCGTACGAAGTGATCGTGGCGCCGCGGCTGATTGCGCAGTTGACTGAGGCTGCATCGAAGCCCGTTCCGCAGCCAACGGAGGCGTCGGTGACGGACATGGCATTCTCGGCAGTTGCGACGTTCAGGAAGCGCGCATCGCCCTGGTGATTGACATCAACGCCCAGGAGATAGTGCGTGCCGATGTTGCGAACGTAATCGACGCTCAGCACGGTTCCAGGATGCAACTCGTGCTGTATGCCGACATTCATCTGTAACGAGCGAGGCGAGCGGTAGGACGGAGCCAGCAAACCAGCGCTGATCGGAGCACCTTCGCGCAATCAGCGACGGAACGTAGGAGCCGTTCGGGCCGGACGGGTTAGCTGCGTATGCTGCTTCGACGCCTGTCTGGAAAGCGCTAGCGCAAGCGCCCATCGTCATCCCGGCGCAGTTTCCTGCGGTGGCCGGCAAGGTATCGCCGATCGCCGTGGAGCAAACCACGCCACCCGCTGCAGTCGAGCCGCCAATGATCGTCTGGCCACCCGGAATTGCGAGCGGGAAGGGCGTTCCTCCAGAGCAAGCTGCCTGCACGACGTTAAACGCCCCGTTCGGGATTTTGAGCAAGCGATCGAACAGGATGTCGTTAAACACCGTGTTGTCGAAATAGATGCCGATGCCGCCGCGAATTACCGTCTTCCCGTTGGACATCGGATCCCATGCAAAGCCGAACTGCGGTGCAAAGTTCAGGTTCGGTTGCCGCACGGTATTGCCGAGGCCCGGAAAGATGTTATTGATCGCGGTGATGGGAGCGAGATCATTGTCGGTACGGCCGGTATCGCGGTCGTAGCGCAAGCCCGCCGACAAGGTCAAATTGCGGCGGATCTTCCAGCTGTCTCCCAAGTACAGACCGATTCGGTTGTCAGGACCAAGACCGCCGGATGACTTGCCGAAGCGCTGGAGTTCCGTGAAGGAGCCTTGCCCGTTGCCGATGAGCAGCACGTCGGGAGTGTAGTTCAGCGGACACATGGCCCCGCTGTCGCCGTTCGGGCAGCTCAAGTCAAGTGCGCCGGTTCCTCCAAAGTTCTCCACCAGCGGCTCGATGCCGAAGAAGCTCGCGAACGTCCACCCCATGATGCGGTTGTAATCCACACCGTAGCGGATAATGTGCGAGCCGAGGACGCGGCTTCCGTCGTACTTTACCTGGCGATCGCTTTGGATCGTTTGCTGTGGCGCGAGGAAGCTCGCACCGGTGTCCAGGCTGGAGTTCACGAAGTCGGTGGCAACGCCAAGGTTGGCAAACAGCAAATTGCTGCCGATTACCGAATCCGTGATGTTGTTGACGAACTTCAGATATTCAACACGGAAGCTGTGCGTGTAAGCGCCAGTATTGAAATCCGCGCCGCCGACGAAGGACTTGGTGCGGTCCTTGTTCGCGTAAGGAGAGAAAGTCGAGGAACCACCGAAGGTGCCGTCGTCAAGATTCTGGAAGTAGTTAAAGCGGCCAAACACATGCAAACTCTTGGTGGCCTGCCAATCAATCTTGCCGAGCTCTTCCCCTTCGTGGAATGGTGTGGCAACTTTGCCGGTCAGATCGGAGAAAGGCGCGCCCACGACGACGCCAGAGGCTTCGTGAAGCAGGGTGCGCTCGCCATCGACGAAGAAGAATAGCTTGTCCTTGAAGATCGGACCGCCGATGTCACCGCCGTACTGGTCTCGCTGGAAGGTGGTGCCGCCCGGGAAACCCGCGGCGATGCTGCTGTCGCGGAAGGCACCGTAGCCTTCGCCATGGAAGCTGTTCGATCCCGACTTGGTGACAACGTTCACCGCGCCGGAGCCGCTCAAATCCTGGGAGAGGTCAAGAGAGGATTCCGCCAACTGGAATTCGGCAATGGAGCTGGCCGGAATGCTGGTGGTGGTGGTGCCGACGTTCTCGTCGCTGACGTCCAAACCATCAACGGAGATGCGTGCGGTGCGGCCAAAGCGGCCGCCAAACGAGATCGAGGAGAAGCCGATCTTGGTGGGGTCGAAGTTGCCGCCGTCCTGAATCTGGACGCCGGGTTCGAGCTGCGCCAGATCAAGGAAATTGCGTCCATTGATAGGCAGGTTTTCGATCTGATCAGCCGTCAAAACGCCCTGAACCTTGGATTCGTCGGTGTTAACGGCGACTTGCGTTCCAGTCACTTCGATGACCGTGGAGGAAGCGCCCACGGCAAGTGTAACGTTGCCGGTCGCTGTGACGCCGACTTCGACAACGATCGGCACCTCGGAGGTCTGGAAGCCTGCGGCTTCGACGCGTACAACCCATGTCCCCGCGGACAACGCGCCAGAGCTGTAAGAGCCGGTAGAAGTCACCGTTGGGGTGATCGTGCGGCCCGTTTCCTTGTTCGAGATCGTCACTTTCGCGCCCGCGACAGCTGCGCCCTGTGGATCTGTAACGTTGCCTTGAATGCTGCCGGTTGATACGGTCGCTTGACCGTAGGCTGACGGCCCGATGGAGAGCCAAATCAGCGCGAGCAGCGCAAGTGCGACGGTTAGTCGCTTAAAGTTCATCGAACTCCTCCTGAAATTAGGTGTCCCATTGAAAAACTAAGAGTCCCCGAAGTGCACCCACACACTGTCCGGTTACGAGCAGAGGTGCACGTAGACGCCCAATAGTTGAGGTGAATTAAGTGGTTTATGTGCAGCGATTTAGATAAATTGATGTGAAGCCTCAGGCCTTTTTCTCGTTTTTCATATATGGGTTTACAGATGAATCGCCCGATTTACGGGCCTTTGCCGGGCGTCCGAACCTCGCAGGAATTATGAGCAGTGGCGCTGCGAGGCCTCCAGCCTGAGGGTAGGGATTTTGCACCTTCGGCTAGAGAGATGGCCGGGGTTTGGGGGCGAGGGTGGTCCTCAGAGACCGCGATTTTGTTGCGGGTAGAAACGACCTCGGTTGTTTGTTTTCAGCGAGTTAAATCGATTTCTACCTGATTTCGTGTTGCGGTTAGAAATTGTGGGATCGCGTTCGAGCATAGTGGTCCTTTGGTCCCCTCGGGGATGCTCTTGGTCGTCATTGCCGATCCCGGTCGCACGGTAGATTGGAGAACCGGAGGTGTCAATCGTACCTCTTGCGGAACTACGGAGCAGCGTGAATTACCGGGGTTGATCCGCGGTCGGTCGAGGGTGTTATTACTGAGGAGATCGTCGGACGGGCGGAGCAATCCCCGCCCCTACTGGTTTTTTAGAGAGTTGGAGTTTAGCGGAGTTTTTCGAGAGAGGTTGGAGGTTGGCGGAATATCGCTTGACTTGGGCTGGGGCTGTGGTAGACTCTGCGATTGTCTGTATCCTTCCTGCAGGCCAGGAAGTACTCAGCTCTTTGACAATCGAATGAGACGTGCCAGAACCCGTTTGGTTTGCCTTGCTTACGCGCGAGCGGAGCAGGGTTTGAGTGAAACCGAGCGATGTAACAAGTTCGTTCTTACGAATCGAAACTTCGCGAGCAGAGCAATCTGTGAGTGGAACCGCGATTCGCAAGACACCAGTTTCAAATGAGAGTTTGATCCTGGCTCAGAGCGAACGCTGGCGGCGTGCTTAACACATGCAAGTCGAACGCGCAGTTTTCTGTAGCAATACAGGGAGCGGGCGCGTGGCGAACGGGTGCGTAACACGTGGGCAACTTGCCCTCAAGTGGGGAATAACCCAGCGAAAGTTGGGCTAATACCGCATAACATTCCGATGGCTGCTGCTGTTGGAATCAAAGGCCGCAAGGCCGCTGGAGGTGGGGCCCGCGCCCGATTAGCTTGTTGGCGAGGTAATGGCTCACCAAGGCTATGATCGGTAGCCGGTCTGAGAGGATGGCCGGCCACACTGGAACTGAGACACGGTCCAGACTCCTACGGGAGGCAGCAGTGGGGAATCTTGCGCAATGGGCGAAAGCCTGACGCAGCAACGCCGCGTGGGGGATGAAGCTTCTCGGAGTGTAAACCCCTTTCGACCCGGATGAAACCCCGCAAGGGATTGACAGTACGGGTATAAGAAGCCCCGGCTAACTACGTGCCAGCAGCCGCGGTAAAACGTAGGGGGCCAGCGTTGCTCGGAATTACTGGGCGTAAAGGGTCTGTAGGCGGTGCGGCAAGTCGGAAGTGAAATCTCAGGGCTTAACCCTGAGGCTGCTCCCGAAACTGCTGTGCTCGAGTGCGAGAGAGGTGAGTGGAATTGCAGGTGTAGCGGTGAAATGCGTAGATATCTGCAGGAACATCCGAGGCGAAAGCGGCTCACTGGATCGCAACTGACGCTGAGAGACGAAAGCTAGGGGAGCAAACAGGATTAGATACCCTGGTAGTCCTAGCCCTAAACGATCAGGACTGGGCGTGGGCCCTGTACGGGGCTCGTGCCGCAGCTAACGCGTTAAGTCCTGCGCCTGGGGAGTACGGTCGCAAGGCTGAAACTCAAAGGAATTGACGGGGGCCCGCACAAGCGGTGGAACATGTGGTTCAATTCGACGCAACGCGAAGAACCTTACCTGGGCTTGAACCGCACAGGACCAGCTTGAGAAATCAGGCCTTCCCGCAAGGGACCTGTGTAGAGGTGCTGCATGGCTGTCGTCAGCTCGTGCCGTGAGGTGTTGGGTTAAGTCCCGCAACGAGCGCAACCCTTACTCGTAGTTGCCACCCGCAAGGGGGAACTCTACGAGGACTGCTCCGGATAACGGAGAGGAAGGTGGGGATGAGGTCAAGTCAGCATGGCCTTTATGTCCAGGGCTACACACGTGTTACAATGCGCGCCACAAAGCGTCGCGAACCCGCAAGGGGGAGCTAATCGCAAAAAAGCGCGCTCAGTTCGGATTGCAGTCTGCAACTCGACTGCATGAAGCTGGAATCGCTAGTAATGGCGCATCAGATCGGCGCCGTGAATACGTTCCCGGGCCTTGTACACACCGCCCGTCACATCACGAAAGTGGGCTGTACTAGAAGTCGTCAAGCCAACCGCAAGGAGGCAGACGCCCAAGGTATGACTCATGATTGGGGTGAAGTCGTAACAAGGTAGCCGTAGGAGAACCTGCGGCTGGATCACCTCCTTTCTAAAAGAAAAGGCAGTTCGGCCTGTGTCAACTTGCAGGCGTCGGCTGCCCAGTTGGCTCTCACGGGCCGACGATTGCTTGCTTCACTCACCACGGGTTCTGGCAGGTTTCATTCGATAAGCCAAGCAGAAGGATTGTTTGGCGGTCATAGAGCTATCAAACGCAGAAAAGGCCCGCCCGGATCAAATCCGGGCGGGCTTTTTTCTTTTTGCGTCGCTTCTGGTTTTGAATTTGTGGGGCAGGACTCAGCTCCCCTTTCGCTACAAGTTTAGAGGCTCTCCGCGGTGCTATCATCCCTCGGCGCTGTGCTTCTCCTGAGGAGACCATGAAGAGTCGACGCGATTTTCTGAAGGCTATCTCTACTTTGAGTCTTGTTGCGCCCTTCCGAGGTATTCCCGCGGTGGTTCGCGATCTTGCGCACGTCGATGGCTCGGCTGCGCTTCGCTGGCCCAAGCCAATCGGAAGCCCTGTTCTCGAAAGTATTCGTCCGGCGATCGAAAATTCGCGAGACGTGTTCACGCATTTCGACAAGATCGTGGAAGTTGCTGGATGGATGGGTTACGAAGAGCTTCCCATGCCCGTGTATTCCGTGGCGAGCGGCGTGAAATTGACCGATCCGAATGACGTCGTTGACCTGATGCTGGTGGCCAATTCGATCGACACAGCTTTTACCGACTTTGCTACGCACGCCAAATTCCAGGTGGATTACGGCGGGCAGCATTGGTCCGACTCGGATGCTATGTTCGCCTGCTTAAATCGCGCCCTGGATAACGGCATCCCCATATTCGACGGAAAATTTCTGGCCAAGGTGACTCGGCCGGAGCTGGACAAAATTTTTGCCGGCAATATTGAAATGCCCATGCTGGACGAGAAATTGGAAGTGCTCCACCAGATTGGCTCGGTGCTCTCTGAAAAATACGATGGACGCTTCCACAATTTCATCAAATCTTGTCCGCCGCTGCTGTATGACGGAGGAAACGGGCTGGTCGAGCGCATGGCCAAGGAATTTCCGCGGTTTAATGATGTCAGCCCTTACGATGGCCATGAGATCAAGTTCTACAAGCTTGCGCAGCTGGGCCTGTGGTTTTGCTATTCGACCTACCCTAAAAATGGCCCGGTGCAGTTGAACGACGTCGCCAAGATGACTACCTTTCCCGATTACATCGTTCCGGCGGCGCTGCGCTTGCTGCGCATCAACAGCTATTCGCCGGGGCTCGAACACGCGATCAATTCCTATCAATTGATCCCGCGCGATTCCACACAGGAAGTTGAAATCCGGGCGCACAGCATTTACGCCACTGCTCTGTTGCGCGAGGAGATTAACAAGCTGCGTCCGCCGGATCAGCAGGTGATCATCCCGCAAGTGAACGAACGGCTGTGGACGCATTACCACACAACGACTTGGCCACATCATTTGACTCGAACGATTATGTATTAGAGCGGTCCGAACGTCGTTAGGCGCTTACCGACAATGTGTTTGTTGTTGGCAGGGCTGTTGATTGCGGCTCTGCGGTGCTGGTTTGGCCGAATTGCTGGAAGGCCTGCTGCAGAGCGCTGTAGGTCTGCTGCGCCGACGACAGATTGCCGGATTGCAATTCCTGCCCCAGTTGGGCGAATACGCCGGTGGCCGAATTCGCGTCGTTCTGGTTCCAATCACCGCCGCCGTGATGATGGTGGTGTTCTCGCGGGCCTTGGGAGCCCTGGGCTGATTGATTCTGAAAATCCTGCTGGATGGTGGCGAATTGCTGTTGGGCGGCGGTCAGATTTCCGTTCTGCAAATCTTGCGCGAGGGTGTTGAATCCTTGCGCGACGGGATTGTTGCTGGAAGTTTGCGCTGAGGAAGCCGGCTGCGGGTTGAGTTGCTGCAGCTTCGCGAAGTCCGATTGCGCGGCAGACAAGTTCCCGGATCGTAGAGCCTGGCCCAACTGCTGGAAGTCCTGCTGAAACTGCTGAAAGCGGTTCTGCACCGGCCAGCTTTCATTCAGAATGGCGCTGCTGGAAATGCCTGTAACTGACATCTTCCCTCCTTACGCCGGTGATTGCCGAGCGGAACTTATCGGCACGCCGGCGGTCTAGCTTCAATGGTGGTGAAGCCACGCTGGGAATCGCAGGTGCGCTGCCAAAACAACGGCTTGGCGATCACAGACGCAAACGGCAGCATCGAGGGGATTTGGCGGAAAGCGAAGGGCTGCCTCGTGAACCCGCACACGAAAAAGCGGCAAATCTTGCAGGGCTACGGCGGCAAAAGGTGCCTGCCTCGAGATATTGCCCGAGACTCTAGATCCGCGCTTGATTGCGGCGCTGTTTTGAGCTTTGCTCGTCGGATGCCGGCCCCTCGTGGCTCGGGGTAAACAGAGACGCCCTTCGAAGCTCAGGGCAAGCCGGCGCTACTTAGGGCAGGCGGCGCCGCCTGCTATCCAGATTTTTAGTTGCGCTACCGTTTCTTCGCGGGTTAGCGGCGGCAACGCGCGGCCTTCGCCTGGATTCCAGCCCCAGCCTACCAGGTCGTCTTCGGCTATGTGATGCAGCAGTGCATCCAGCGAGCGGCCGCCATTTTGTTTTGGATCCTTTATTTGTTTGCAGAGATCGCTGGCTGAGCGGCCTTCGAAGACCATCTTCATTTGCGGCGGAGGGAGCGACCACTTGGGGTTGCCTGGCGGCATGTGCTCGCCCGGCAGATTTGTGGCTTGGTGGCAGGTGTCGCATTGCATTCCGTAAACGCCGTGGCCTCCTGGGCCGCGTTTCACATCTTGGGTGTGGATGTGGCTGTCGTCGCCTTGCAGCGGGGCATCGCCGGCGGGATGGCAATTCTGGCACCGCGGCGACGTCAGGACGCGATAGACCTGCAGGAACGCCGCGCGGGAGGCATCTGCATCGGGCTTAGCCTCCGCTGAAGGATCTGCGTTCGGTTGCGCGGGGCGCGCCCACATCGCGGATGCGATTAGAATTGCCGCTGCTGCCGACGCGATAACCGCCGGCCACGCACCAGCCGCGAGGATGCGCGCTCGAGATTTCCTTCTGCCGTTCACGGTGCGCCGGATCATGACTTTGCTCCTGAATCAGCAGCGAGATCGCTGGCACGTATTGGTAATCGCCGGACACGCTTGCCCGTGACTGCAAATATGGCGTTTGCCAATGCTGGCGCTATGGGCGGAACGCCTGGTTCGCCAACGCCGGTCGGATCCGTTTCGCTTGGAACGATATGGACCTCGATTTCCGGCGATTCGAACATTCGCAGCATCGGATAATCGTAGAAATTCGACTGCACCACGCGGCCGTCTTTCAGGGTGATTTCGGATTTCAGCGCGGCAGTTAGACCGAAGATGATTCCGCCTTCCATTTGCGCTCTTACCGTGTCGGGGTTGATGGTCCGGCCGCAATCTACGGCGCAGACCACGCGATGCACGCGCACCCTGCCGTCTTTCTCGACGGACGCTTCGACTACTTGCGCCACATAGCTGTCGAAGGAGAAATGGCCGGCGATGCCGCGGCCGACTCCGTTCGGCAGCTTGCCACCCCAATTGGCTTTCTGCGCGGCGAGATCGAGAACGGCCAACATGCGCGGCTGGGTGGCGAGCAGAGTGCGGCGCAATTGGTAGGGATCTTTGCCGCCGGCGTACGCGACTTCATCGAGGAAAGCTTCGACTGAAAAGCCCGTGTGCGAGTGGCCCACCGAGCGCCACCACTGCACGGGCACGCCGATTTTCGGGGTGTGCAAATCGACTTGCAGATTAGGGATGCCGTAGAGGATATCCGCGGCGCCTTCGACCGAGGCGGCGTCGATGCCATCCTTGATTCCGAACGACGCGAATCCGGTCCCTTCAAAGATCGATTGGCCGACGATCGTGTGAGTCCAGGCGACCGGATTGCCGCTGGCGTCGAGGCCGGCGGCGAAGCGATCGTGCCACATCGGACGATACCAGCCGCCTTTCAAGTCATCCTCGCGCGTCCACACCACCTTCACCGGCGCCTTCGCGACCTTCGCGACGTTGACGGCCTCGCTCACGAAATCCGATGCGGGATTGGCGCGGCGCCCAAAGCCGCCGCCGAGAAACGTGGTGTGAACCTGCACTTTCTCGAACGGCAAGCCGGCGATCTTGGCTGCGGCGGCGCAATCGCCAGTCTGGAATTGCGTGCCCGGTCCAGATTTCGCAGCTATCGGCGCGCAGATCGACTACGCAATTGAGCGGCTCCATCATGCAGTGGGCGAGATAAGGAACGTCGTATTCGGCTGCGATGGTCTTCGCGGCGCCGGCGAGTGCCGCTTGCGGATCGCCGACTTTCCTGGCAACCAATCCGGGCTTCTTGGAGGTCTCGGCAAATTCGCGGAACATCTCTTCGCTGGTGAGATTGGCGTTGGGGCCGAGATCCCAATCGATGTGCAACTTGTCGCGGCCCAATTTCGCGGGCCAAAATCCGTCGGCAATCACAGCTACGCCTGTGGGGACCTGCTCCACCGCCTTCACGCCGCGTACTTTGAGCGCTTCGCCGGCGTCGAATTTGATGACTTTGCCGCCGAAGACCGGCGGACGGGCCACCACCGCGGTCAACATTCCGGGGAGATGCACGTCCAGCCCGAACTGCGCGGTGCCGTTAATTTTCGAGGGAGTGTCTATTCTGAGCGTCGGCTTGCCTATCAGCGTGAATTCCTTGGCGGGCTTCAATGAGACGTCCGCGGGCGGCTTCAATTGCGAGGCGGCATCGGCCAGCTCGCCGTATGTTGCGCGGCGGTGCGAGGCGTCGTGGTAGACGACGCCTTTGGCGACGGTGCAATCGGCGACGGGGACACTCCAGCGCTGGGCCGCGGCTTCGACCAACATCGTGCGGGCGAGCGCGCCCATCTTGCGGTAGCGCGTCCATTCGGCAGGTGAAGTGGTGCTGCCGCCGGTCATTTGCATTCCGAAGAGCGGGTGGTTGTAGACTTTGTCCACTGGCGCGGCTTCGACGCGCACCTTCGCCCAGTCCGCCTGCAGTTCTTCATTGAGCAGCATCGGAAGCGAGGTGTAGATTCCCTGGCCCATTTCCGAATGCGCGGAAATTACCGTGACGCTATCGTCGGTGCCGATGTGCACGAAGGCGTTGACGGCGAATTCCTTTTCTTCTGCTGCCAGTGCGGCGATTGCGCCGGATTCTAGCGGGACATACAGGCTCACCAGCAGGCCGCCGCCGAGTGCGGCGCTGGCGCGCAGAAACTCACGGCGGCCAACTGCGGCGCCCGCGCTCATTTCTGCCTCCGCTCGACGGCGATTTCCGCGGCGCGATGGATGGCCTTGCGCAGGCGCGGATAAGTGCCACAGCGGCAGATATTGCCGCTCATGGCTTCGTCAATATCTTCATCCGTGGGCTTGGGCTTGGCCGCGAGTAGAATTGCCGCGCTCATGATCTGCCCCGACTGGCAGTAGCCGCATTGCGGAACGTCCAGCTCGATCCAGGCGCGCTGCAGCGGATGAGTGAGATTTTCAGATAGGCCCTCGATGGTCATCACATGCTTGCCTTCGACGCGCGAGACCGGGGAGACGCAAGAGCGGATGGCCTTGCCCTCGAGATGCACGGTGCAGGCGCCGCAGAGGGCCATGCCGCAGCCGAATTTTGTCCCGGTCATGCCGAGCGAATCGCGCAGCACCCATAGAAGCGGCGTCGAAGGATCGACGTCCACTTCCACTCGTTTTCCGTTTACGAAGAAGCTAGTCATGGGACCTCTCTCGCCAGTGGGGGCGTTTGTGGGAAGCGGTATAACAAAACCTCAGCGGCTAAAGCCGTGCCCTGACATATCGCCGGACATGTCACACAGAATATGCCAATAAATACCAAAGACCATGCGAATTTTGGATGACACCAGGGATGCCGTGGATTCTATTTTACGAGCGGTTCGGGAACACGCAGCCGCCCCCGCCGCATGGTAGCATCTTCGTTCTCGCGCGCGAATAGAATCGTTCCGCCGATCCGCGATGACTCTCCCGAAACAAAACTTGCCGGCCGAAACGTCAGGCGCCTGGCGGCCTTTGCGGATTCCGATATTTCGAAATTTGCTGATCGCCGATCTGGTCTCCGACATCGGCGCATTCATGCAAACCGTAGGCGCGGCGTGGCTGATGACTACGCTGACGACGAGCACGCTTTACGTGGCGCTGATCCAGACCGCTTCGGCGCTGCCGTTCTTCGTGTTGGCGCTTCCAGCCGGCGCGATTGGAGACATCGCGACCGGCGGAAGCTGATACTCGGCACGGAGATCTGGATGTTGATTGCGGCTGACGATTCTGGCGGCGGCGACGATTGGCGGAGTGATGACGCCGTGGCTTCTTTTGGTGCTCACGTTTGCGATTGTCCGCGGGAGATGCGATTGAGTCGCCGACGTGGCGCGCGATTTTTCCGGAATTAGTTCCCAAGGAGGATTTGCCGCCGGCGCTGGCTCTGAACGGAATTGAGTTCAATCTGGCGCGCGCGGTCGGTCCCGGATTGGCGGGCTGATCATCGCCGCGTGGCGGAGTCGGTACAGCCTTCGTGGTCAATGCCGTGTCGTTTCTCGGCGTGATCGCGGTGATTTTCGGCTGGAAGAGGCATACCAAGACGAGCCAACGTTGCCGGCCGAGACGCTCGGAGGAGCGACGGTGGCGGCGGTCCGCTACGTGCGTTATTCGCCGGCGATTCGCACGTTGCTGTTCCGGCGGCCTGCGTGATTTTCTTCGCGAGCGCATTCTGGGCATTGTTGCCGACGATCGCGAAAAGTCTTGAGCAGCAGCTCGCTGGGATACGGCTTGCTGCTGGGATTCTTTGGACTGGCGCTGTGGCGGGGCAGTCGTTCTTCAGCGCGCGCGAAAGATTGTTTTCGGTTGAGGCGCTGGTGTCCGGAGCGAGCGCGGGGTTTGCGCTGGTTATCGCCGCGGTGGCGACGCTGCACAGTTTGTGGCTGCTGTGCATGCTTCATCTTGTCGGTGGCTCGGCCTGGACGGTATTCATGTCGATGTTTAATACGCTGGTGCAGACGCTGGCGCCGGATTGGGTGCGCGCGCGGGTGCTGGCGGTGTATTTGTTGGTTTTTCAGGGCAGCGTGGCGCTCGGGAGCACTTGTGGGGATTTGCTGCTGACCACGCGGGAGCGCATGCTCGCTTCTCTATTCGCCGCAATCGTGGCCGGGTTTGCGTGTTGCTGCAGCTTCGTGGCGCCGCTGTCGGATACGCGGCCGGAGCTGGATGTGTGGAATCATTGGTTGCAACCGACAATGTACGTGCAGCCATCGCCCGAGCAGGGACCGGTGCTGGTCACGGTGGAGTACAAAATCAAGCCGGAGCAGGCGGCGGGGTTTCTGGAGGCCATTCACAAATTCGAACGCATTCGCCGACGCGATGGAGCTTCGCGCTGGGGCATTTTTTTTGATTCGGAAATTCCCGGCCGCTATCTGGAAAGTTTTATAGTGGATTCCTGGGGAGAACATGAGCGGCAGCACAATCGATTTACCTGGCGGATCGCGAAGCTGGAAGAACGCGTAGTTGAGCTTTGCCCTCGAGCCGCCCAAGGCGCGGCATTTTATTTACGCGGAGTTGATCGAGCCGTCGGGTCGCGAGCCGTCGGAAGTAATTGCGAATCTGGGTGCGCGCGTGAGTCGCAGTTGTCGTTATGTTGTGGGTCCCTGCGTGCGCGGCTGCTGTGCGCGCTGGTTTCGGATCTTCTCAAAAACATTCGCGGAGTGCATAGACGCAAATTGTCATGGAGGGCTGGATTGAGCGTGCAATTTGCAGCCGTCGGATTGTCTGGGGCGCAAAACGTGTGTTTTAGAGCATGCGACGGTGAGTTGACGGCATCGAAACGCGTTATGAGTCAATCCGAGTCCAGATCTGACTGCTTGCCAGCCTCTTCATTGATGGCCGGCATTCGTGCGGGGCGCAGCATTCTCGCTGCGCTGTTGGCGCTGTGCTGCCTTGCGCCGGCCCGGGCGGACACCGAATATCATCGGCGCGTTTTTTTCGACAATAGCCTCACGCCTGATTCCTATTTCTACAGCTCCGGCAAATTCTCCGCGCCCAGCTACCTAACGCTGATTGACGACAAGCTGCCCGTGGACACGGGGACGTTCTTGACGCCGCCGAACGCCTTGCGCCTGGAATGGAATTCGCAGCCAGGTGGCGCCTGGGAAGCGGAAATCGACGTGATGGAGTATCGCAATCGCGAAATTTTATTTTACGGCGATGACATTTCGATCTGGTGTTACGCCCCGCAGTCAATCCCCAATGAAAACTTGCCGCTCATTCGCATCGAGGACACGCGAAGAGGATTTTCAGCTCCTGTTTCAATGGGGACTTTCGTCAGCGCACTGCCGGCGGGGCAATGGGTGCACGTTGATATTCCGCTGCGCAGCTTTCGCGCTGCGTCTATCTACGCTCTCGACCCGCACCGGTTGCGCAGCATTATTTTTTCGCAGTCGTCTGATGATGGAACGCCGCACAGTCTGCTGTTGGATCAGATAACGATCGATTTTACGCCGTCCGTTAAGTCCACGCCGTTGAAGGTGCCGCAAGAAGTTCAGGCCAAGGGATACGAGCGGCACATCGATATCTCATGGGCGCCGGTTGATTCTCCCCGACTCGACTATTACGTCATTTATCGCTCGCTCGATGGCCCGGAATTCCATCCCATCGGCATTCAGGAGCCGGGGTTGTCGCGTTATACGGACTTCCTCGGCAAGGTCGGCGAGAGCGCCGCGTACAAAGTCGCGGCTATTTCGAAAGGCGGCGCGAAATCCGAGATGTCATTGCCGGCCAGCGCGACAACGCACAAGTTGACTGATGACGAGCTGCTGAGCATGTTGCAGGAAGAATGTTTTCACTATTACTGGGATTCCGCGGGACCGAATTCCGGCATGACTCGCGAGAACATTCCCGGCGACGATCGCATCATCGCCACGGGAGCCAGCGGCTTTGGCATCATGGCTCTCATCGTGGGGATCGATCGTGGATTCATCACACGCGACGAAGGCATTGCGCGCCTGGCTAAGATCGTTAGCTTCCTCGAAAAAGCGCCGCGTTATCACGGGGCTTGGTCACACTTTATGGACGATAACACCGGTGCGAGTCTTCCGGTTTTTGACATGTTTGATGACGCCGGCGATCTGGTCGAGACGGCGTTTTTGATGGAAGGCTTGCTCACTGCGCGGCAATATCTGCACCAGGAGGACGCGGGAGAAAAATCGCTTTACGAGCGAATCTCGCGGCTGTGGGAAACGGTGGAATGGGACTGGTACCGACGCTCGCCGCAAAGCGATGCGCTCTATTGGCACTGGTCGCCGCATTGGGCCTGGCACATCAATCATCCGCTTACGGGATTCAATGAGGTGATGATCGTTTATCTGCTGGCGATCGCTTCGCCGACGCATTCCGTTCCTGCGAGCCTCTATTACACGGGCTGGGCCGATCAATCGTCGCCTGCGGGAGGTGCTGCGAGTACGGCGCCGAACAAGCATGAGGTGAATGAGTTCTGGAACGGCAAAACTTATTTCGGCATCGAGTTGGATGTGGGGGCGCACAGCAATCCTCTGTTTTTCGCGCACTATTCGTATATGGGGTTTGATCCGCGAGGAATTCGCGACCCCTTTACGGACTACTTCAAAAACAACCGCAATCTGGCGCGAATCAATCTGGCTTATTGCCTCGAAAATCCGGGGCATCACAAAGGTTACGGAGCGGATGATTGGGGACTGACGGCGAGCGATGGGCCGACGGGCTACGTCGCGCACGCGCCTACCGAGGGCGATGACACCGGGACCATGACTCCTACCGGAGCTTTGGGATCGTTTCCTTATACGCCAGAGGCTTCGATGGCGGCTTTCAAACATTTCTATCGCGATTTGGGGGATCGCTTGTGGGGAATTTACGGCCCGCGCGACGCATTTAACCTGGATAAGAACTGGTTCGCGCCAATTTATATGGGGCTAAACCAGGCGCCGATTACGGTGATGATTGAAAATTATCGCAGCGGGCTGATCTGGAAGCTGTTTATGTCCAATCCGGAAATTCAGCCGATGCTGGCGCGCATTGGTTTCGTTGCGGATAAATCCGCGCAGGAGCGCGTACGCAGCGCGCCGAAAGAAGCCGTGAAGACGAGCCGGATAAGCGAGGCGATGTTTGGGCGAAACGGAACGGCGGAAAATGGAAATTCCAGAGCATGCGGCAATGACTAAGCCGCTCGTGCCGCCTGGCCGGCTCCGACGGCGCTCACTGAAATTTCTGTCGGCGCTGATTTTTTTCGCTGCGCCGCAGCTTCTCGCTGCCTCGGACGCCCCGCGTTATATACCGCTTCCGGTGAAAGCGGATGAGGTGATCGCTACGGGCAACGATTGGATTGCTTTGCCTACGATCCGCGCTTCCGATGCGGCGCTGATGAGTTTTAACGTGATTTCCATGCACGATCGCGGATTGTTGGAGGTTGCCGGCGACCAGGGAGCGCCGGTGCTGGAGCCATACCTGAAAATTAACGGCAAGCGGATTCCGCTGCAGAAATTGACGTGGGAATTGATCGAATATTGGATTCCTGTGGCGCAGTTCTCTGGCGATGGCATCGAAGCGACGATCACGTACTGCGCGCCGATCGGCTCGCGGGCTGCGTTCCTGCGCATTGTTCTCACCAACCGCCGGGCTGAAAAAGTCTCTGCGGTGCTGGGGTTGAAGTCTTCCTGGGGCGGGCTGAACCGCGTGACTTATACGCCGGCGGCTTTGCGCGGGGACCGCACCATGGCTGCTGCGCCGTGGGTGGATTCGGCGCAGGTGTTCAGCTTTGTCGCGCACGATACGCTTTTTTCCTGGTCGCTGATTTATCCCGGCTCGCAGGCACAGTTCGATGAGGCGCCGCTTTCGGTTTCGCCTGGGCTCGACGCCCGGCACCGGGCCGATCTTGAGCCAGGTGAGTCAAGCGAAGCGGATTTCGTGCTGGGCGCTGGACTCGAAGAATTCAGCTCCTCGCACAATGCTAAGGCACTTCGAGAGCTGCTCGATCGCCATGGGGCAGAGGGCATGATTGCGCAAACTGCGGCGTGGTGCCGGCAGCGCACGCGTAGCACAGGCCAGCCGGATCTCGATTTCCTGATGAATCGAAATTTCCTGTTCACGGCGCTTTATGCGTGGGGCCGGACGATTGACACGGAGCAACTGGTTGGAGTGACTTCGCGCAGCCCGCGCTATTACGTTTCCGCGGCTTATTGGGATCGCGATGCAATGCTGTGGAGTTTTCCGGGACTGCTGGATATCGACAAGGATTTGGCGCGCGAGGCGCTTGATTACGCGCTGACGACGCAACTGCGAAACGCCGGCGTGCACAGCCGATTCATCGACGGAGTTGTTCTCGAAGATGGATTCGAGCTGGACGAAGCGGTGGCGCCGATTTTGGCCACTGCGGCGTACGTTAAGGAGACGGGCGACGACGTCTTTCTGTCGGCGCACAAGAATGCGCTGATTGCCCTGCGCGAGCGGCTGTTGCAGCGATTGGACGCGGAGACGGGACTCTATTCGACACTGCAAGATCCGCAGGATGAGTATCAGAAGCTTCCGTTTTTGACTTACGACAACGTCTTGGCCTGGAAGGCAATGCTTGAGCTGGCAGAGCTATTTGACCGGCTGCACGACTCGGTTGGAGCGCAACAGATGAAAGATGGCGCGGAGGCGCTTCGCAAATCGATCATGAAATTCGCTGTTGCGGACGGAGCGCCCGGCGCATCCGCGCCAATCTTTGTTTGCACTACGGACGGCAAGAAATCCACTTTCGCCGACATTCCGCCGGGTTCTTTGATGAGATTGCCGGAGCTGGGGTTCATTCCTGAAGACGATCCCCTGTTTGTTCGGACGTACGAATGGTTGCATTCGAAGAACTACGCTTACTCTTATTCTGATAAGGATTTCGGATTGCCCGGTAGCTATCGCCTGCCGATCACTACGTCCTGGAGCGTCGCGGACCATCTGGTTTTGGCGCGAGGACGCGAGCAAGCTTTGAAAATATTGCGCGCGAGTTCTTGGGATGCCGGGATTATGACGGAGGGACTTGATCCCTCTTCGGCGGTGGTCGATCGTCCTGGGCGGGCGTTCGCTACTGCCGCGGGTTATGTGGCGCACGCTATTTGCCGGCAGTTTTGCAAAGCGGAGCGCTGATTGAGCGAACGGGGCCCGCGCTTGGTTGCGGTTGTCGTGGCATCTTGCTCGTCGGAGGGCGGAGCAAGCTCCAGCCCTACGTCCGGCGTTTGAGTACCCGTGCGGGTCGTACCCAAGATCACAAATAATGTTTGAACCAGGCTACGGCGCGGGCGACTACGTCGCGGTTGTGTTCGGGATTGACGAACAAGTGCCCTTCTCCGGGATAAATCACGAATTGCGTGGGGGTGTGATTGGCTTGTAGTGCGTGCCAGAACTCGTAGGATTGCGGCGGTGGACATTCTCCGTCGCGATCTCCGACCACGATTAGCGTTGGCGTCTTGGCTTTCTTAATGAATGTGATCGGCGAGCTTTTCGCGTAAACCGCGGGATCGTCGTACACCGTCGCGCCAAAATACGGGATCATCCACTGGTCGATGCTGTTCTCTCCGTAATAGCTCTGATAATTCGAGAGCCCGGCACCGGCTACCGCGGCGCGAAAGCGGTCGGTCTGCGTCACGGCCCACATGGTCATGTAGCCGCCGTAGCTCCAACCGGTGATGCCTACGCGATTGTTATCGATCGGGGCGGCGGCCAGCGATTCGGTGATCCCCGCGAGGATGTCGCGAAAATCGCCGTAGCCGAAATCCTTAACGTTGGCGCGAGTGAATTCTTCGCCGGAACCGAAACTGCCGCGGGGATTGGGCTCGAGCACAAAAAATCCTGCAGCGACCAGAGCGTCTTCGTAGTTCCACGACGTCGGCCACATGGGCGAGATCATCGCCGCCGGACCGCCATGCACCGCTACAACGAGCGGGTGCTTCATTGAAGTATCGACGTCGGGCGGAAAGTGTAGCCAGCCCTGCACTTTGAAATTGTCGCTGGTCCAATGAATGCTCTGCGCCGGGCCCCACGCGGGATCGAGGCCGGCGTTGCGCGTGGTGATTTGCTTCCAGTCGCCGATCTCGCCGGCCCAAACTTCCGGCGGGCGGACGAACGACTGGCGAATCACTGCGGTGGTAACGCCGTCGTTGGCGATCGACATGCCGGGGCCGAACCAGCTGGAGGAAATCGTCTCGACGTCGGTCCAAACGACGCTGATGGTTTGCGCCGTTAGATCGAGCAACGCGACTCCGGTGCGGCCGTCAACGTAAACGCTGATCAAAATTCCGCGGCCGCCCTTTACCCACGCGAGCGACGCCGGAGTCGCATTGATATTGGGAGTCATGTCGCGCGGCTCGCCGCCGCTGGCGGGAAGAATGTAGAGATCGCCGCCGACGGAAATTTCATCGCTCATCAGCCCGCCGATGAAGGCTATGTTTTCGCCGCCCGGGGACCAGTGCGGCACGGCGATCTGCATCTTGGGCTGGTAGAGCAACGCGGTGGCGCCGGTTGTGGCATCCACGGTGTAAAGTCCCGCGACGTACCAATTGTCATCGCCGCTGCCGTTCGCTGCGGTGGTGATGAAGCGCGTTCCATCGGGCGACCAATCGAATTCGTAAACGTACATGTCGGGCGGGGAAATCTGGCGCACCGTGGCTTTCGTCGCGTCCACCAGCGTCAGGCGCTGCTCGTGAATTTCCTGGCCGACGACGCCTTCATCGGGAGTCTCGGCGACGAGCGGGCCGGCGGCGCGCGTGGCGTTTTCGGTGAAGAGCAGGGCGATCGTTTTGCCGTCGGGCGACCAGCCGGGGCTGGCGAGAAAGCCTTTGAGCTGGGTCATTCGGCGGGCTGCGCCGCCGGCTGCGCTCGCGACGTAGAGCTGCGATTGTCCGGCCTTCGCCGCATCGGAGAGAAACGCGAGACGCCGGCTGTCGGGCGACCATGCCAGGTCGCTTTCGGCATGATCGGTGCCGGCGGCAGCGGTGATTCGCCGCGCGGCTTTAGGATCCTTCAGGTCCGCGACGTAGATCGCGGAATTCGGGGACGGCGCGCCGTTTTTCTCGGTGAGCGATTCGACCCAGGCCACCTGCTTGCCATCCGGCGAAATCGCCACTTGCGAAAATTCATGCACGCCGAACATCGCTGCAACGGCTTTCGCTTCCGGCGAATCCGGATCGATTTTCGGCGCGAGCAGCGGATCGACAGCTTTCTTCGCGGCAGGCGCGCCCACAACTACGCTTTTCGCGCCAGTCTTCGGCCGCATGACGCCCGGCTTTTGTGCGGGCGCGGCTTTTTGCGGCGATTCCTGCTGCGGCGTTTCCGGCGGGGGCTGCTGCTGCTCCTGAGAAGCGGCGATGAAAGCGGAAAGCAGGATGACAGCAGTGATGAAAATCAATCGGCGCACGATTTGTCTCCCAAATGATTATTTCGCGGCATCCGCACGTGGTGGCACGATCGGCAAAATCAGATGCGTGGGATGCTCGCGGTCATGAAAGATTTTTTGGTCGGCAGGCTGCATGCGCGTGGTCTTGCCGAGCGGCTCGCCGGTATTTTGGTTGCGATCGAATTTCGGCACGGCGCTGGACGCGATTTCGACGCGAATGCGATGGCCGGGCTTGAATACTTCGCAGGTGTTCCAGACGTCCACGGAGTAGCTGTAGATTTTTCCCGGCTCGATGGGCGAGGCCGACTGCATGCCCTCGCGATAACGGGCACGAACCATGCCGTCACTCAAGCGCTCGGCGTAGCCGTCGGTCCAGACGTCGATGAGCTTGACCATGAAGTCGGTGTCCGGCGCGCTGGAGGAAGCGTATAACTCGGCGCGAATCGGGCCACAGACTTCGGTGTCGCGCCGCATCGGCTCGGTGGAATAGACAAGAACATCATCGCGCGCTTCGACCGAGCGGTAATCATCGGGGCCGCCGATCTGCGCGAATGACGGCGCGGTGATGAAAGGCGTCGGATTTTTCGGATCGTAGCGATAGCTATCCGCCGGCTCGGCGGCCGGCTCTGCAGTGGAGAGCACACCGTCGCCGGAAAGTGTGTTCGCGCGGCCGTTGCTGTGGATGTAGTAGTTCGTCCATTTCGTGCGCGCCATCGGCCACTCTTGCTCGTCTCTCCACTGGTTCGTGCCCATCACGAAGATCCGCACGGGCGGCTCGGCCATGATTCCGGTGTCCTTGCCTTTCAGCCAGTAATCGAACCAGCGCAGCATGTAGCCATCGAGATCGATCTGATCGCTGGGGCCGAAATCGACATCGCCGAGTTTGCTGGTGGAATTTACAGCGTGCGGCCAGGCGCCCATCAGCAGCTTTTGATTTTTGCGAATTTCCGGAGTGGCGCCTTTGGTGGTCATGCCGATGTAATTGAGCGGCGTGCCGACTTGCTCGTCATCGTACCAGCCGGAAATGTGCAGCACGGGGACGCGCACGCGATCGAATTTATTTTGGTAGCGTAGCGGCTCCCACCAGGAATCGAGCGTGGGATGATCGAAGAGGTCTTTCCAATTTTGATCGCGGCGGCCCGCCACCTCATCGAGATCGACTGTGGGCAGGTGCTCGTAGACGCGCTCCCAGTCCACGGCATCAATATTCTGGTTCACGTGCCCGGAGGTGAAAAAATACCAGCTGATGTCCTGCGGAATGGGAATCCCGGTGGGAGATTCGACGAACGGATCGGAGGGCGAGACGAGCGCAATCATGGTGGTCAGATGCGGCGGTTGCAGCACGGCCGCGAGCCATTGATTGATGCCTTCGTAGGAGCCGCCGAAGGTGCCGACTTTGCCGTCCGACCACGGCTGCGCGGCACACCATTCGATCGTGTCATAGCCGTCGGAGCCGTCGGCGCGATAGGGAATGAAATTGCCGTCGGAATCGCCGCGGCCGCGAACATCTTCGTAAACCACGACGTAGCCCTGGGAGACGTATTTGCGGACGCGGTCGATGGCACGAGCGCCGCCGCTTGCTTTAACGTAGGGAGTGCGTCTAAGAATCGTGGGGAATTTTCCCGCCGCGTCGGGGCGATAGACGTCGGCGGAAAGCTCGATGCCATCGCGCATTTTGATGCGCACGCCGAAGGTGGCCTTCATAGTGTAGGCGGGTGCGGCGGCGGACGCGGGATTTTGCGCGGACACGCTTTGGGCGCGGCTTGAGGCTGAATATGCATCCGGCATCGCTAAGGGCAAAATCGAAAATGCAGCGAGAACAACGGCGAAGAGAATCGCGATACGATTCATAGTCAGGAATGATTGCGCAGATATGATGGAGGCCGCAAGGCGAGACATACTGACGCGCAGGCGCGGCGAAAGCAAGAGTTTCGCTGCTTGGATTCAGGGCCTCGTCTTACTCTGTTTGGCAGGCTTCTTGTGCGGGTGCGCGCCATCTAAGATGATGAGGTCGGACAGCATCTCTCCCGATGGCCGGCTCGTCGCCGTGGAGTTTGGAACCGACGACAGTTCATTTATCTACGTCGTATCCGCGGATACTGGAAGCGCGACCCGGTTGACGGACGCTAAGAATGGATCGGAGGAATGTCCGTCGTTCTTGTCGGACGGGAAGAGAATCGCTTTTACCTATGCTCCAAGCGACAAGGAGCCCTCGCTCCTGACGATCGCCAACGTGGATGGATCGAGGCGCGATGCATGGCCACAGTATGATTCCCGGAATTCATGTCCGGTGTTTACGCCTGATAACGAGACCATTGTCTTCTCCCGCGCGGGCTACTTCGGCAGTTACTCGCCAATCGCGCAGCCTCACCCTCACGAATTGAACTATTTCGCCAGCAACCTGGACGGCGCGAAATTGCGGCAAATTACCAACGAGAACTTCTATATGGCATCCCGTGCGTCGGTTTCGCCCGACGGCCAGAGCATCGTGATAGCCGCTGATAATCCGCCCAAACTCTCCGTTTATTCAATTAGCGGCAAACCGTCGACGGCGATACGGCCTCGTATTCCCAACGAGCCGGATCCAGGACCGATTTTTGAGGATCCCAATTTCATGCCCGACGGGAAGAGTGTGTTGTTCTTGGCCGCTATAACGGGAAACACTGCCTACGACTACGATGTCTTTCGAGTCGATCTAGGAACTGGGTCGCTGCAGCGCTTGACACAAGGGGACGGCTACGCCACTGACCTTCGCGTATCCGCCGACGGAAAAACCGCGGTCTTCCTGAAGTGGAGATTCAATTGGCGTGCGCGGCCCACCGGGAATGACATTTGCTTGCTTGACGTGGAATCTCATCAACTCAGATTGCTGAAAGTGAATGGGCTGTATTGAAAAGGATTTCGGAGGCGACTCGGTGAAGCGATTCCTGCGACGAAGTGCGTGGATCTCAATTTTGCTGGCCATCTTTTTGTATTCCTGCCCGCTCGGCGCAGAGCCGGCCGGAGCGGCGCGGCGGATGATTGCCCTCATCGGCCAGCAAGCGCCGGTGGCGGGATCGTCCGGGAAGTTCAGGCTGCACAAATTTGAGCAGCCGATCGGCGAAGAGACTTACAACGAAGGTGGGGCGACGGCTGGGGGCGTTTTTGTTCGCACCTTTACGATCGAATTTCAGTTCACCGACCGCGGAACGGCAGTGCCCCTGCATACGATGTTTTCGGCGCTCGAGGATATGACGCCGACTTCGTTCCAAATTATCGGCAGGAATGCGCGAACGGCGGCGATCAATCAAGCGGTGGAAGTGGCGAGCGACAAACTCCGCGTGCGTGAGGACAAAGATTGGCACGAAGAACCGCGCCCGGAAAAATTTTTCACGGTCGCGGGTTATGCGCCGGCGACCATGCAGATGCTGCTGGTGCAGTACTGGAAGGCGCATGGCTCGCCGGCGACATTAAAAACGTTCCCGACTGGTGAAGTGAAGATCGAGCCGCGCGGCACGGATGAAATCAAAATCGGCGAGAAAACGGAGCAGCTGCAGCGCTTCACGATTGAGGGCCTGATCTGGGGCCGCGAGACGCTGTGGTTCGATTCGAAGATGCAGCTGATCGCCGAGATCAGCGTGGATGCGGAGTTCGATCATTTCGAAGCCATTCGCGAGGGCTACGAACCGGCGCTGGGAACTTTTGTGGCCCGCGCGGGGGTGGATGAGATGGCGGCGCTGGCGCAGATCGGCAATGGAATTTCCGGCGTGCACGCGGACGTCATTGAAATTCAGGGTGGGACGCTGATCGACGGAAAGGGCGGGCCGCCGATTGAAAATGCAAACGTGGTGATAGAGGACGGCAAAATCATAGCCGTCGGTCCCGGAGTTCACAGACCCTATGGCCCCCTCCCGAAGAAAATGTCTGTGATCAACGCCAAGGGCAAAACGATTCTGCCCGGCTTGTGGGACATGCACGCGCACTTCGAGCAGGTCGAATGGGGTCCGATTTATCTTGCTGCGGGCGCCACGACGGTGCGCGATTGCGGCAACGAACTCGAGTTCATCACCGCGGTGCGTGATGCGATTGCGAATGGGCGGGGGCTGGGGCCGCGAATTCTCGCCGCGGGAATTGTGGATGGCGACAGCACGTTTGCGCTGGGCGTCGAGCGCGTGAACACTCCTGAGCAGGCCAAGGAATGGGTGGATCGCTACCACGACCTGGGTTTCCAGCAGATGAAAATTTACAGCTCGGTGAAGCGCGAGGAGGTTGCAGCCGTCGCGGCGGAGGCGCATAAGCTGGGCATGACCGTCACCGGGCACATTCCTGAAGGCATGACGGCCTACGACGGCGTCAACGCGGGAATGGATCAAATCAATCACATCCAGTACGTCGCGGCGATGATGACGAAAGAATTGCCGCCGGATGCCTCCAGAAATGAACGCCGCGAGGCGGCCGCACACGTTGATCTTGAATCTCCCGAAGCCAAGCGCGCCATCGAGTTTCTGAAGGCTCATGGCACGGTGATCGATCCCACGCTGGTCGTGTTTGAGACATTTACGGCCGGACCGGACCGCCCGATGTCCAGCCTCGAGCCGGGAGTCGCGAAGGTGGCACCCGAATTGGCAGCGCAATTTGCCGGCACCGGAGCGCCGCGCGAGTATCTCGAGCTGGTGCGGGAGATCTTCGCGAAGGACGTTGAGATTACCGGAGCGCTGCATCGCGCGGGAATTCCGATTGTTGCCGGCACTGATCAATCGGTGCCGGGCTACAGTCTGTATCGCGAGATGGAGCTTTACGTTCAGGCGGGATTCACGCCGATGGAAGCGATTCAGGCGGCGACGATTGTGCCTGCACGCGTGATGAAGCTCGATGGCGAACTGGGGACGCTCGAGGCCGGCAAGCGCGCGGATTTGATTTTGGTGGACGGCAATCCGCTTGAGAACATTCACAACATCCGGAACGTGAAGCTGGTGATCGCTGGCGGCGTTGTGTACAACAGCGCGTCGCTGTGGAAGAGCGTGGGGTTTAAGTAACGCCGGCTTGCCCTGAGCCCCGAAGGGCGTCTCTGTTTACCCCGAGCCACGAGGGGCTGGCATCCCGCGAGCAGGATCGCGAACGCAACTAGCACGCAACCGCGTTAGAAGCGCTGTCTCGGAGTCGCTTATTTTGCAGTGGGTCGGTCCTCGGTATTGCTTTTCATGAACGCATCTCATAAATGCCAGCACGGCAGACATCTGAGCGCCTCGGAGATAAACCAAGGCCATGGGCTCAGTTCGGCGCAATTTGGTACCTCCGTACCATTGAACCCTCGTAGTTTTCGCGTCAATATCGCAAGGGGAACTGGCCGGAAGGCCAGCCCCGGAGGTACCGGCGAATAGAATCCTAACCGCAACTCAGAGGAGGGTAATCGGGACAGCAATCCCCGCAGGAGCATTACAGTACGCCCGTAATCCATTGAAACTAAAGGACTCAGAAAGGCACAAGGCGAATGAAAAGCTAATCGGGACACCAAATAATTAACTTTGCCCGTAAGCTACTGAAAACAAAGGCCGACACTCAGAGTTAATCGGGACACAGGGGGGCCAGATACGGATCCCAAACTAGCATTTTTGAGATGTGTTCATTTACTTTTGTGGTCGTAAGATGCCGGCGGGGGCGCCCTTCGAAGCTCAGGGCAGGCCGGCGCTACGGTGTTATAATCTCGTTCCCGCCCGCGCTGGATTTCGGAAATAAAATTCAATTAAGACGAAATGGGAAGAGCGACACAAATCGGCCTGATCGTATTGCTGGCGGCGCTTATCGCCGCATCGCTGGGCGTATTCTGGACCAGCGACTGGCGCGCGCCGGCCGCACCGCCCGATGATGCGGCGACGAAGGCCGAGAAGGCCGCTGCCGCGCTGGTGGACCAGCGGCCGCTGCAGACGGCGCAGCAGCTCGCGCCTCTGGCGACCTCTTCGCAGGAACTGGCGCTGCTGCAGCAGGTGTTGAGCATCGCGGACCAGGAAGTGGACCTGGCCTTCGATGCCGCGCTGCAGAATGCCATCAAGCATCCTGCGCCGCCGACTCCCGAAATCAAAAAGCTCCACGCACAAATTGACGCTCTGCAATCACGCATTGATGCCGATGAAGACACCAACGCCAAGCTGACCAAAGCCACTGCCGCGGCCAAAGGCAGCGCGCAGGACAAATTGCAGGAGCAGCTCGATCTGGTGCAGGCGCAGCTCGAGCTGGAATACGACGATCTCGACAAAGCGAAGCGCGATTTAATCGACGCGGGCGGCGACAAGCAATCGCTGCTGCAGCAACTGAAGCAACAGCACGACACCTCCACGCAGGCCACCAAGGACGCGCTGGCGCACGCCACGACCGCAACCTCTCCTCTCACCGCCAGTTCGACCTCTTCCAGCTTGACGGCTGAGACGCGCACGTGGTGGACGTTGCGCTCGAAGCTAAAGCAATTGCAGGCGGCACAGCAGGCCGTGTACGGTCTGGAGAACGATCTTTCGAAGAGCGAAGCTGCGCTTCAGTCGCAAGTGAGCAGCGAATCCGCGCAGAAGCCCGAGGCGCGCGAGACGCCGGCGGACGCGCAGCAAGACACGTCTTCGGCGCTGGCCTCGATTCTGCAGCTCACCGACGAGCAAAAAACGATCGCGCAGACGGGCAAGAGACTCCAGACGGCCAAGGATCTGGACGCCACCTACTGGAAATGGATTCAGCTCGTGGAGGGTTGGGAGCGTACGGCACTGCACAGCGTTCTGCTTTTGACGGCGATCATCCTGTTGATCGGTGTGGCGATGCTGGCGTCCTACTCCTACATCCGTCGCTATTTTTCGCAGCTTTCTCCGGAGCGTCGCCGGCTGCGCACGGTGAGCAACGTGGTCGAGATCGGCGTGCAGACGGCTGGCGTGCTGCTGATTCTACTCGTGGTGTTCGGGCCACCCAGCCAGCTTGCCACCGTGCTGGCGTTGGCGGGCGCCGGCTTGACCGTGGTGCTCAAAGACTTCATCGTTGGATTTCTGGGCTGGTTCGTTTTGATGGGCAAGAATGGAATTCAGCTTGGCGATTGGGTGGAAATCGAGGGCGTTGGCGGCGAAGTAGTCGAGATCGGATTGTTGCATACCGTGTTGCTCGAGACCGGCAATTGGAACGATGCCGGGCATCCTACCGGGACGCCGCGTTTCCTTCGTCAATAGCTATGCCGTAGAAGGCCACTACTTCAATTTTTCGACCACCGGGCAATGGCTGTGGGATGAATTGCAGGTCTATGTTGCGTCAGGCGACGATCCCGCGCCGATCGCCGATTCGTTGCAGAAGCTGGTGGCGGCGGAGACTTCCAAGGATGCGCGCGTGGCCGAGGAAGAGTGGAAGCGCGTGACGTCGTCGGAAGGGCTGCAGGCTTTTTCGGCCGAGCCGGCGGTAAGCGTGAAGTCAACCAGCGCCGGGATCGAAATCACTGTGCGCTACATCACCCGCGCCAGCGAACGGCACGAGGTACGCCGGCGCCTGAATCAGGCCGCGATCGAAATGCTGCAGGGGCGAGGCAGAGCGACAGCAGTCGTCGCCGCGCCGGTCGCGGAATCCGGGCCTGCTGCGCGTGCGCCGGCCGCGGCAAGACCGGCGGCCACTTCTCCGAAGTAATCGTCTTCACGGCTCACCAGTGATATCAGCGACCAGGAATCTGCAGTTGCCGAGGGGCGTGCCGGGCCTTATGCTGCGCACGCGTGTTTGACGTTTTGGAGGATTCGACGATGGATTGGGCGCGGCGTAGATTTTTTCTGGCGGGCGCGATAGGCGGATTGGCAGTGAGCGGACGGCGCTTGTTCGGCGCAACGCTGACGGATATGTTCGCGGAACCAAAGAGCATGGCGCAGACGGCTGCAGCTAAGGCGCGGCCCATCATTATTTCCGCGGCGAACGGATTTAAGCATCTCGACGATGGCATGGCTGTGCTGAAAGCGGGCGGCGATACGCTCGACGCGGCGCTCGCGGTTGTTACGAAAGTTGAGGACGATCCTGAAGATGATTCCGTCGGATATGGCGGTTTGCCGAATGAAGACGGAGTTGTCGAGCTCGACGCCAGCGTGATGCATGGGCCCACGCGGCGCGCCGGGGCGGTCGCTTCGCTGCAGAAGGTGAAGAATCCTTCGCTCGTGGCCAAGGCGGTGATGGAGAAGACGAATCACGTGTTTCTCGTCGGCGAAGGTGCGCTGCGCTTCGCCGTGGACGAAGGTTTTCCCACGATGAATTTGCTGACCGACCGCTCGCGGCTGGCGTGGTTGGCCTGGAAAGCCACGGCCTCGGAAAATTGGCGGCCGGGACTGGATAGCCCGGAGTGGAAGGAGAGCGGTGGCGAAGTTGCTGGATACGCCGGAGCGGCAGGCTTGGGCAGCGCATATCGAGGAAGTCGTGGCGCATCCGCCTACGGGGACGATCAATTGCCTGGCGGTGAATGCAAAGGGCGAAATTTCTGGGACTACCACGACGTCGGGACTGGCCTGGAAAATTCCCGGACGCGTCGGAGATTCGCCGATCATTGGCGCCGGGCTTTTTGTGGATGGCGACGTGGGAGGCGCAGGTGCGACGGGGCGCGGCGAGGAAAACATCAAAATTTCGGGCGGGCATACGATTGTCGAGGCCATGCGGCACGGAAAATCTCCCAAGGATGCTTGCCTGGAAGCGGTCGATCGCGTGGTGCGCAACTACGCCCTTGATAAATCGCGGCTGAAGAAATTCCATCTGCTCTTTTATGCGCTAAATAAAGATGGAGAGCACGGCGGAGCTTCGCTCTGGAACAAGGGGCCGGATGGCAACGTGCATCATTATGCGGTGCATGATGGGCTTGGCGCGACGCTCGTGCCTTGCACGGGGTATTTTGATGCGGTGGGCGGGGATTATTAGAGCGACGGCGAGAACATTCGCGAGCCACGTGCGCGGCCCGTGGTCTAGCATTGCCGCGCGAAAAAACGGGCGCAGCCCTTCGAAACTCAGGGTAAACAAGCGGCGCCCCTGCAACGGCAACTGCAGATTCGAAAATCCTGCCGGGCGATTGGCTTTCCGCGATAATTGAATTATGGAGCAGGCTAACGTCGTTATTGTTGGTGGCGGCGTGGTTGGGTGCGCCATCGCACGTGCGCTCTCTGCGCATTGGGACGACGTGTTCGTGCTCGAAGCGATGCCGAAAATCGGGATGGGGGCGAGCACGCGCAATAGCGGCGTGATTCACGCCGGGCTTTATTATCCGCCAGGCTCGCTAAAGGCGCGGCATTGCGTGCGCGGCAACGCGCTGACCTACGAATTTTGCGCCGCGCACGGCGTGCCGCACCGCAATACGGGGAAGCTGGTTGTGGCGTCGTCGAAAGAGGAAGGACCGAAGCTCGAAGCGCTGCTGGAAAATGCGCGCAAGAACGGAGTCGAGGGGCTTTCTATCGTCGATCGCGCCGGGATTCGCGCGCGCGAGCCGCACGTGGAAGGCGATCATGCGATTTTGGTGCCTTCAACCGGCATTGTTTCCAGTGAAGAGCTGGTGAAGGCTTACGCGCGCGTGGCCGCCGATCAGGGCGCAAACATCGTTACGCATGCGAAGGTGGAAACGCTCGAGGCCGTTGACGGCAGAGTGCGGGTAAAGAGCGAGGCGGGAGAAATTGAGGCCCGCTGCCTGGTGAACGCCGCGGGACTGTTTGCCGATGATGTTGCTGCGATGCTGGGGTCGAGCATGTCGAAGCATCGCATTTATCCCGTGCGCGGCGAATATTGTGAAGTGGTGCGCGCGAAAGCCGATTTGGTTCGCGGGCTGGTGTATCCCTTGCCGCATGCCGATGGGTTGAGCCTCGGCGTGCATTTGACGAAGACGCTTTGGGGCACGGTGTTACTGGGTCCCACGGCGCGCTACATCGAAGACAAGAATGATTACGAGCGCGATCGCGAGCCGGTGGAGGATTTTGCGCGCGGGGCGAAGATGATGGTGCCGGAACTCAACGCTGAGGATTTGGTGCTTGGTTATTCGGGGATTCGGGCGAAGTTGGTGCCGCCGAGCGGACATGGCATCGCAGATTTCATTATTCAGCGGGATCCGGATTTTCCGGCGGTGATCGAATTGATGGGGATTGAATCGCCGGGGCTGACTTCGGCGCCGGCCATTGCAGAGCAGGTGTTGACGATTGCGAAGGAAATTTTGAATTAAGGCAGCGTTTCCTAGTAACGCCGGCTGCCAGCCGGCGCTTTTCCCCGGTTACAAGCTTCGCCGTGCCACACGTCGGGTATGCGTCCGCTTGATCTTGGGTTTTGTCCGCGGTTGGCTGTGCAGATGGCTGACCTGCGCTCGTCGGATGCCGCGCAGAAACGCCCTTCGAGGCTCAGGGCAAGCCGGCGCTACTTTACTACCTCAGAAACGAATACCAGCTGCACGCCTTGGCTTTGCATCTTCGGCAGCTCTTCGGCGCAGCACTGCGATTGTGGCCTCGTGCGGGTGTCCGATGGTGATGGCCCAGCCTGTGCGCTTCGCCTGGGCTACCGCACGGTTTAGCTGCGAGCGGATGGCGAGCTTCGGTGGGCGTGTCGTCCAGGAATTGTGCGTTGCGGAAGGCCGCGCGCACGTGGTCTTTCTCGGCCATGTCGTAAGCCACGGTTTCTTTTGTCGTGCGGCTATCGACGAAGAACAGGCCGCGGCGCTTCAGCGCGGACATCAGCGAATTCATCAGCGCTGGATCGGCAGTGGCGCGCGAGCCTTGATGATTGTTCACGCCCGCGGCGTGCGGCACTGTCGCCAGCATCGCGCTCAGTGTTTGATCCACCTGATTCGATTTCATGCCCACGCGCAATTCCACGGTTTCGGTCTTGGCATCCGGCTCGATGGCCTGCATCGGAAGATGCAGAAGGACTTCGTCGCCGCGACGATGAGCTTCCTCGGCTGTTTCCGCGGATTCGGGAAGATTGGGAATCACAGAAATTGTGAGCGGATAGCCAATCTGCAAAATTTCGTGCAGCGGCGGAAGATCGTGCCCCAAATCGTCCACGATGATGGCCAGTTGGGGGCGCCGGCGGCAGAGTTGAGGTTTGCGGCGCAGCTGTTGCGGGCCGTTCGATGAGATGAATCGAGTGCGTGCGTTGCGCGCCCTGGAAGTACGCAATAACCACGACATTGCCCGAAGAAGAAGACGGACCGCGAGTGAGGTGGTGACGCTGCGCGACGCCATCCAGCGCGCTCTCCAGCGCCGCTTGTTTGCCGGGTCCTCGAGCACGATGGCGATTTGATCTTCCGCAAGGTAGGTCTTGCCGCCCATAAGAGTGGCGCTGATGGGACGAATGGTGATGCGGGCTTGCGTGCCGATCACACTTTGGGCCGCGGCGACCAATTCTTTCGTCACGCCGTGAATTTCGTCGGCGGAGGGACGCTTCTTGGTGAAACAGCCGGAGAGCAAAAGAGCGAGCACGACGCAAGGAACTAAGAGCGGAGCCAGTGAATTGAGTTCGATTTACGCGCTTGGGCGGCGGCCAAACCCCCCGGTGAATAGGCGGCGTTGGTGCTGGATGGCGCGACCGGCGGGCGCAGCAAGCCACGCCCCTACGAAGAGCCGATTCGGCACAGTTCGCGAAACTGGAGAGTTGCGGCTGGCCTAAATCGCTGGAACGCCGCGCTGGCGACACTTCCGACTACGCGGCTTTCTTGGCCACGCCGTTGCCCTGGACGATTTGAATGGCCTTCTTCAGAAGCGGATCGTCCTGCGAGGCCACTTGACCCGGCGGCGGCGAAGTAGTCTGCTGCAAATCGTTGAGCGCGGCGACATCGTCGGCAGTTTCCTGCACGGTCGGCGTAACGCCGTCCGCGGGAATCGATTTTCCAGCCGGGGTGTAGTAATTGGCGATGGTGAGAATCAAAGCGGAACCGTCGTCCATCTGAATCACGCGCTGCCATGATGCTGTGCCGAACGTTCGATCGCCGACAGTATCGCCACGATGATTATCCGAAATCGCGGCGGCGAACACCTCTGCCGCTCCGGCCGTGCCGTTGGAAATCAGCAGGGCCACGGGCGCTTTCCAGACTTGTTTCGACGCGTCGGCGGAAAAAGTCTGTTCGGAAACGGTCTGGCCCTTCAGCGAAGCAATTGTGCCGGAGGAAAGAAAAAGCTGAGCGGCGGCAACGCCATCGGCGGGCTCGCCGATTGCGCAATCACGCAAATCGAGCACCAGTTTGTGTGCGCCCTTGGATTCGATCTGCGTAAGTTTGTCGCGCAGGCGGCCAACCGTGCCGGCATCCAGCGCCGGCAGGCGCAAGTAGGCCACGTCGCCTTCATAGCGCTCCTCGAGAATCTTCGGCTCAGCGACCTTTGCCAGCGTCAATTCCACTTCTTCCGGCTCGACCTTGGCGCGGCGAATCACCGAAAGCTTCACGGTTGAACCCGGCTGCCCTGTCAGCAACACGCGCGCCTGGCCGATGGACATCTGGCTGGTGGTGAATCCGGCGATGGATTCGATGTAATCGCTGGAATGCAGCCCGGCTTGCAGCCCAGGGCTATCGGGAAGCACCGAAATCACGATGATGTAGCCGTTGCGCTTCGAAAGCGCCAGGCCGGAGGTCCCGGCTGCTTTGCTCTGAATCCTCTCTTTGTAATCGGTATATTCCAGGGGGCTTAAGTAGCTGGAATCCGGGTCGAGTGAATCGAGCAGTCCGTGCAGGGCCCCGCTGGTCACCTGGTGGATATCGGGATCCTCGACGTAATCGCGCTGGATGTGCTCCAGCACCTCGCTATAGACCATCAGCGACCGTAGCGATTTGTCGTCGGGCGGGCGGGCCATAACATAGCCCACGGCCGTGAACGCCAAAATCAGTATGGATAGCGAGACAATAATCTTCTTCATCAGACTGCTCATTGAGTTTCCCTTGGGCCGCTTACTGCGCGGGGTCCGCCGGCCTGGACCGCCTTCACGCGCGAAGGCTTCGGCCTACTCGCCTGGCAGCCAAGTATAACATCCTCGCGGCGCTCCTGGCCCCGGCGTTGATTTGATGCTACTTGTGCGCCAAGGTTTGCCGCCTGGGCGCAACCTCGAAGGAGTCCTCCTGACCCAGCGGCAAGGCGGCTGTGACGTAGGAGTGCGAGATGCGATCGTGCCAGGTGAAATGGTCCTCGTCCCACAGCGCCCAGAGAAATCCCAGCATCAGCGCGCCGCCCGAAAACAGATAGGCGAACGCGCGCCATTGCAGCTGGCGGTTCTCGGCGGGATGGCCGTCGAGGCGCACGACGTAAAGGCCGCGAAGCTGCATCCCAGGCGTCGCTCCGGCAAAGATGGTGAAGATCGCGAAATAGAGCGCCGCGAAGAGCATAAAGACCGCGGCATACACGGCCGCATCCACCCGCGCGAAGGAAAAATGCCCGCCCAGCGAGCGGAACAGGCCCAGAAAACCAACGTAGGTGACCGTCAGGAAAATGAAATCCAGCAATCCGGCTTGGCGGCGCTCGCGCAGATCGGCAACCGGCACGAGAGCCGTCTGCGGATGCGCGCGCGGATCGCCGGAGGCCGAGAAATCAAGCTCCGGCTGCAGCGCGGAGATTTCTACCCGCTCCGGCGCGCGTGGAGGGACCGGTTTGCGCGCGGGTCGCGGAGGAATGTCGAGCTCCTCCTCAATGTCCACCACGAAGTATTCTTCGTCCAGTTGCGTCTCGGCGTCTTCGTGGAATGGAAGCGGCGACTGCGAATCATCCGGCAGATATCGCCGGCGCTTGGCGCGATAGGCTTCCAGCCTGCGGGCAACCTCGACGCGCCAATCCGTCTCTACGTCGTTGGCGGCGATGGCGGCAAATTCGTTTTGGCGCACGGATTCCGTCAGGGGTGCGTCACAGAAGGAACAGCGGGAGGCGTCTTCGAATAGAATGGCGCCGCACTTCGAGCATATGTTAATCACCAGTGCATTTTGCGCCGCGGATGTCCCGGTGATTGGGGCGCGTGTATCGTAGCACAAACGCCGGAGCTGGGGATGCGCGAAGTGAGTAGCGCGTGCGTTGCCTGAAATTCCAAGCGCGTGTTAGTCTCGGACTTCTTTTCGCTGACAAGCGCGGCGCGATTGGGGCCAGAATCCTCCGTCAAAGCTTATCTCTAGCCTTCATTTTTCTCGCCGCCACACCTGTGTGCGCGGCGCAGGAAACGCAGCCCGCGCCGGCGCAGAAGCCCGCCGCAAAAGCCCGAAGCGGCCAGCAGCGGCACGGGCCGCTCGCCACGCTCGAAGCTGAAAAGCAAAGCCAGGTCGGCAATGTCGCTTACGCGGATGGAAACGTCGATCTGCATTACAAGGACTTGCGCCTGCGCGCGGACCACGTGGAATACAACGACGATACGGGCGAAGTCGTCGCGCGCGGGCACATTCTCCTCGATCGCCTGGACCAGCACGTCGAGGCCGACGACGCCAAATACAATCTAAATGACGGCCGCGGCACATTCCACCACGTCAGCGGCACCATGGGAATCCAGCGGCGGCCCAATCCCACGCTGCTGATCAGCTCCAATCCCATTCACTTCGAAGCGCAGCAAGCCGATCGGCTGGACGATTCCACGTACAAAGTGCACAAAGGCTGGATCACGGTCTGCCGCCCCGATCGCCCGACCTGGAAATTTTATGCACCCGAAGCCACGGTGCGGCTGGAGAAGAATGTCCAGCTGTATAACGCGGATTTCCGGCTGCTTTACGTTCCGATCGTTTATCTGCCCTACGCCACGCTGCCCGCCTCGCGCGAGCGCCAATCCGGATTCATGATTCCCGACGCCGGGAATTCCACGGCCAAGGGATTTTTCTTCGGCGATTCGTACTACTGGGCGCCCACGGACTGGATGGACGCAACGGTCGGCGCAACGTATCTCAGCAAGCGCGGCTGGAGCCAGCGCGGCGACATCCGCATGCTTCCGTGGGAAAACGTGAAGCTCGATCTCTCTTATTACGGCGTGATCGATCGCGGGCTGCCCGAGCCGGGCGGCATCGAGAAGCAAGGCGGGCACGAGGCCCACTTCGGCTTCGATGCGTTTCTTCCCGATGGCTGGCGCACCGTGGTGGATTTGAACCAGCTAACCTCGCTCACCTTCCGGCTGGCGTTCGCGGAGACATTCTCGCAAGCGGTGAATTCCGAAGTGCGCAACACCACGTTCGCCACCAAAAATTTTTCAGGATTCAGTTTCGACGTGGCCGCCGGAAGCTACAAAAATTTCTTCAGCGCTTCCCCGCAGACCTATATTTCATTGCGATCGGCGCCCGAAGTGCGATTCGATTCCGTGCCGCAAGCCCCCTTCGAGCACATCCCCGTTTACTTTTCCTTTGATGCGTTCACCGGCGCGGAGCATCGTGTGGATACGGTCACCGGATTCGCAACGCCCAGTTTCGTCGAACGCAGCGAGATCGCGCCCAGTATCACCATTCCTCTGCACTGGGGGCCATGGCTCGGCGTGACGCCGAATTTCACGCTGCGTTCCACTTCCTATGGCGGGCAACTCACGCCAACCGGCCAATATCTGAGCAACGATTTTTTTCGCAACACCGCCGAGTTCACCCTGGATATCCGCCCGCCGTCTTTCGAGCGCATCTGGCAAATGGCGGGAGCGAAGTGGAAGCATACGATCGAGCCGCAACTCGTCTATCGCTACGTGACGGGCGTAAATGATTTCGGCCGCTTCATTCGCTTCGATGATGACGACACCATCACCGACACCAATGAAATCGAATACGGCGTGGAGCAGAGATTGTTCCGGCGCTCGGGAGATTCCGGCGGCGACGAACTGGTCAGCTGGGACGTGAAAGAAAAGTACTTCTTCGACCCGACTTTCGGCGGCGCGCTCATCCCGGGCGACAGAAACGTCTTTCAGACGCTTGATTCGCTTACCCCCTTCGCATTCGCCGACGCGGCTCGTCGATTCTCGCCGATTATCAGCGATCTGCGCATCATGCCCGGCGGCCACTTCGACGTGCAATTTCGCGTGGACTACGATCCAGTACGCAATCAAATGACGGCGATCGGCACGCTTTTGAAGTTGAAGCCCTACCGCGAATCCTTCATCACCTTGGCCGATTTTTCGGCGATCAATCTGCCGCTGGCCCAGACGACTACGAACTTTCAGCCGCGGTCGGATCAAGTGCGCGCCTTATTCGGCTACGGCGACATGAATCGCCGCGGCTGGAACACTTCGCTGGGCTTCAGCTACGACGTCGCCGCGCACGCATTTCAAAATCAAGTCGCGCAAGTCACTTATAACGGCTCCTGCTGCGGTCTGGGCTTCGAATACCGCCGCCTGTCATTGGGCACCGTGCGCACCGAAAATCAATATCGCGTCGTGTTGTTGATCGCGAACCTCGGCTCTGCCGGCAATCTCCGCCGCCAGGAAAAAGTGTTCTAACATTGTCCCGGTGGCATCTCCCTCGAAAACCGAGCTTCCATTTCTTTCGATTCGCGAAGCCGCGCGGCTCCTGCGGCGGCGGAAAATCTCGCCGGTTGAATTGCTGGATGAAATTCTGGCGCGCATCGAGCGGCTCAATCCCGAACTGAACGCCTTCATCACCGTCGCCGCCGAATCCGCAAGGGCCGATGCGCGCAAGGCCGAGCAGGCAAGCGCCCGAGGACGGCATCGCGGCCCGCTGCACGGCATCCCCATTCCGCTTAAAGACAACATCGAGACGCAGGACATCCGCACCACCGCCGGATCAAAAATTCTCGCCGATTACGTTCCGTCGCAGGATGCCGATGTCGTCACCGCATTGCGCCAGGCCGGCGCCGTGATTATCGGCAAGACCAATTTGCACGAATTCGCATACGGCATCACAAATGAAAATCCGCATTACGGCCCGGCGCGAAATCCTTGGGACACCAAGCGGGTCTCGGGCGGGTCGAGTGGCGGCTCCGCCGTGGCGCTCGCCTCGGGAATGGGTTTCGGATCGGTGGGCACGGATACAGGCGGGTCAATCCGTATTCCTTCGTCGCTTTGCGGCATCGTCGGCCTGAAGCCAACATTTGGGCGCGTGAGCACGCGCGGCGTAATTCCGCTTTCGGTGAGCCTCGATCACGTGGGGCCGCTGGCGCGCACAGTCGATGATGTAGCGTTGTTGCTGGAAACGATTGCGGCGAAGGAGCATGCTTTTCGCGCGAATGCCAGAGGCGCAGGCAAATCGCGGCGGCTGCGAGTCACGCTCGGCTGGCCGCGTGAATTTCTGTTCGATCGCGTCGATGACGAAGTGCTGCGGGCGATTGAAGCCGCCGTCAAATTATTGGAAAAGCGCGGCGCGAAAGTGCGGCCGATCTCGCTGCCGCATCTAGCCGATTCCGCCGATGCCGGAACGCAAATCGCGCTGGCCGAGGCGCTGCACTATCACCAAAGCGCCGGCTATTATCCCGCGCGCGCCGCGGACTATGGCAATGACGTGCGCACGCGACTAGAGCAAGGCAGCAACGTGCGCGCGGCCGATTATCTCGCGGCGCTCGATGCGCGCGCGAAGGTTGCAGCCGAATTCGACGAAGCGCTGACGACTGTGGACGCAATCGTGGCGCCGTCAACGCCGATCGCGGCTCCGCGCATCGGCGAGAGCGTAGTGAAGATCCGCGGCGAGGAAGAAACCGTGCGCTCCGCTCTGGTGCGCGTCTCGCGCCCGGCAAATTTCACCGGCCATCCCGCAATCTCGATCCCCTGCGGCTTCACCGCAGACGGCCTGCCGGTAGGCATGCAGCTAATCGGCCGCCATTGGGACGAAGCGCAGCTGCTAGAGATCGCGAAATTCTACGAATCCGAAACCGAGTGGCACACGAGAAAGCCTAGGTAGCGCCGGCCTCCGTGCCGGCATCTGACGACCTCGCGTGAAATAGCCTTCGAGGTCTATCGCGGCGCGACTACTTAATTCACGGCGAGTTCCGCGCTCGAACCTGCCTTCGATTTCCGTCGGAGTTCGTCCGATGCCGGCAGAGACGCCCTTCGAAGCTCAGGGCAAGCCGGCGCTACTTGGAGCCGATTCGCTCCAATCCAGCCAATCGCTCCGACCATCATCCCCGCCAGCACATCCGCAACGTAGTGATATCCCCCGTAAACGGTAGCTATCATCATCCCAACGAAAAACGGCAAGCACAGCCAGAAAAGCCAGCGCCGATAGCGCCACGACGCTAGTATCGCCACCATCGAACCCGCCACATGCGCTGAAGGAAACGCCCCGCCATGCACGCGTCCAAATCGCTCAATCAAATTAATCAGTGCCGTCGAAGCCCCGCCCGCGAGATGTGGCTGCAGCGACGCCAACGCAAAATGTGGGCTCTCGACGGGAAAGAGAATCGATATGACATACACCGAGAAGTGCGCCAGCGCCGTAGCCGTCATTACCGTCCAGAAAGCGCGCAACTCACTACGGAAATAAAGCAGTGCAGGCAGCGCGACGAGATAAATGAAGTAAGTCATGTAGCAGGCCTGCATGAAATCGTTCAGCGGCGCGCTCGCAAATCGCGTCAACCACAGCGAAGGATGCACATGCCCAAGCGAATAGTCGAAGCGAATCAGCCAAGCATCAAACCAGCCAGGAAAAATCAGATGAACCAGGCCGCGCAGCTCTTCAAAGCAGTAGATGTACAGCGGCAAGGGATACCAGTGCCGGATGAAACGCAGCCATTCGCAAGGCCACCTCCGCGCAGCGTAAGCCAACGAAAGAATCGCGACAGCGATGCCCTGATGAATGAAAACGTAGGCAGGCGCAGAAGCCAGATGCGAGTGAAACGCCACAATCAATGTGTTAATCAGCGAAAGATAAAACAAGGTCACAAACTCGAAAGCTCCGCAAGCGCAGGTAGCGCCGGCTTGTCCTGAGCGGAGGCGAAGGGCGTCTCCGTTTTCCCCGATCTGCGAGGGGCCGGCATCCGACGACCACAAACGCCACCAACCACCGCGCACATCCGCGTACTCCCGCGCAACCAAGTTCATCGCCCACGCTCCAACCGCCCAGCCCCCACTCCGTTCGCAACGCACAGTCCATTCGCCCGAATTTCTCGACGCCAGCGTTCCATTCGCCACCCGCAAGCCCGCGCAACGCGCCGCAAACCAAACCCCGCATTCACAGCACAAGGGTTCCCGACAGCAGCAAGCATGCGAATATCGCTGGCAGAATCGCCATAAGCAAAGCTGCGCGAAAGATCCAACTCGTATCGAACCGCGACGGCACGAACAGCGCGGGCCTTCGCCGCCCCGTTGAGCAACTCACCAGAAAGTTGCCCGGTCCAGAATGACGTGCCGAAATCCGCTTCCGCAGCGCATTTCTCCGTCTTCAATTCCGTAGCGCAGACGGTCACGCCGCCGGGCAATCGCCGCACCAACGCGCGCGCCAGCGGCGCAAGAGTTCCGCTGACAATGACCACATGATGCGAACGCGCCGCATGCCATTCGATAGCGTCAAGCGCCTCGCGGAAGAAAGGCACCGCCTCGCCAAATTCAGCCAGCCATTCTTCCGCCAGCGATGAATTCAATCCCCGCAGATAAAATCGATCGGCCTCCGCGAATGGCGCGCCGATAGGCGCATTTTCGAGCACATCCACCAACCAGCCCACCAGCGAGCTCACGCGCAACAACCGGCGGCGCAGCAGGTAGCGAATAAATCGCCGCTCGGCCGACGGCGGCGCCAGAAGCGTGCCGTCCAGATCGAAGAACGCACCGATGCCGCGGTCAGCACTCATCGCGCCGCCTCCGCCATCGCCGCGTGTCCTCGCCCACCACGCGTCACCGGGGGCAATGCACGCAACGGCGACGCGCCGAGAGCAAAATAGCGGCGCCCTTCCCACAAAACCGGAATCGCGCGCACGAAGCAGAACGCTACGGTCGCGCCGACAAGCCCGTGCGATCCCATCACCATCCACCCGACGGCCCGCGCCGAAAGCGGGAAGGTCGGCGAGTGCAATAGCATCCGTTCCGCGCCCAGATAACAGAAGCAAACGCACTTCAGCGCCCCGTAAGCCGCACGGCTGGCTCGCGACGCCACCAGCGCGCGCCCCCACCAGGACTCCAGCATCGAATTGCGCCCAAATCCGCTGCGCCCGGAGCGCGCCGCCATGCCGCGAAAGAAGTCGGTAATCGTGCCCCGCACAAAGAAAAACACGGGTACCCACAGCGTGATCAACCCGCCGGTGGCGAAATAAGTGAAAAGCAAATTCTCCACGACGCGATCGCCAAGGATGTCGAACTGCGCGCCAATCTCACTGGCCAGATTTTTGCGCCGCGCTAGATAGCCATCTAGCGCATCCAGCGCAATCGCGGCCACGATCAATGCCAGCGCTGAAAGTTGAGCCGCAACGCTGCCACCAGCCCAGGCGAAAATTCCCACCGCCGCAAACGCGGCCACCACGCGGGCACTGGTAACTTGATTGGGTGTCATGTGAGCCCTCCCGAAGACAAAAGGGCCCGCGAGAACAAGCGACGAATCCTCGCCGCTCCCGGCGTGCTTCCCGCGGGCCTCGTGCTCGGGAATGGCAAGCGGCGGGCCAACCTTCCGACGCTGTTTAAGCCTCAGATAGCAAGTAACTTACGGCATTCACGAAGTCGAGGGCCCAGCGCAAGTGCTGATGGGTTTTTGCGACACGTGCAGTGAATCGCGCGCGACAACTCGGGCGAGCATCCGTGGGATATGAGAAAATGTTTGTTGGCACCGGAGCTTTCGCGAGATCCAGGAATCCAATTGGGGCGTAGGGAGTAAAAGGAAGAGAGTGGTTGACGTCCCTATTTTCGCGGCGTTTGTAGCGGGCATCGTCTCGTTTCTCTCGCCGTGCGTTCTGCCGCTGGTGCCGGGCTACGTCTCCATGCTATCGGGCGTCGGCGTCGAAGAACTGAGCGAGGGCGAAGGGAAAATCACCAGCTTGCTCGGTTCAGCCTTCGCGTTTGTGCTCGGATTCTCGATCGTCTTCATAATGCTGGGCGCCTCCGCAAGCGCCGTAGGCGCGTTCCTGCTCAGAAATCGCAGCCTGCTCGCGCCCATCGCCGGCGCGCTGATCTTGCTCTTCGGCCTGCATCTAATCGGCGCGCTCGCAAAGGTTTCGATTCGCGCAGGATTGATTGTGGGCGCAATACTCGTCGCCGGCGGCGTTTTCCTGTTGCTGAAACCCGAACTGACCAGCACCAAATTCCGCGCCGCACACGTTTTCGCGCTTTCCTTGATTTTTCTCGTAGGACCCGTGCTGACACGCTGGCTAAACCGCGACCTGCATTTCCGCGCGCTAGGCAGCAAGCCCGGACCCCTCAGCGGCTTCCTGATGGGCTTCGCGTTCGCTTTCGGCTGGACTCCATGCATCGGCCCGATTCTAGGCGGCGTGTTAGCGCTGGCGGCAACGCGCGAAACGGTCTCACAAGGCGTTTTCCTGCTGGCGATTTACTCGGCGGGGCTGGCGATTCCGTTTCTTCTGACCGCCGTCGGCCTCGGCAGCTTCATGAAATTCTACAAGAAGTTTCGCCGCCACATGCACGTCGTAGAAGTCCTCAGCGGCGTGCTGCTCCTGGCCGTAGGCAGCCTGGTATTCTTGAATCGCCTGACCTGGCTATCCGGCAAGCTCGGATTTCTAAATCACTTTTCGCTCTGATGGGAGTGCTGCGCATGAACAAAAAAATTCTCTTCGTAATCTTGGCGCTCGCCGCTCTGGCAGCGATTCCCGGCTGCGGGTCCATGTCGCTAGGAAATAAAGCAGCGGCTAACGAAAAGGCCGATCCGAAAACATTCAAGCCCGCGCCAGATGTAACTTTCAAAGGTCTGGACGGCAAGGAAGTCACGCTCGCCAGCCTGAAAGGCAAGGTCGTAATCGTGAATTTCTGGGCCACCTGGTGCGAGCCCTGCCAAATCGAAATCCCCTGGATGATCGAGTTTCAAAAAAAATACGCCGACAAGGGATTCACAGTTCTGGGCGTAGCCATGGATGATGAAGGCGCCTCGGTGGTAGGCCCGTATCTGCAGAAAGAAACATTCGACGTAGATGGCCAGAAACTGCCGATCAACTATCCCATCGTGCTGGGCAACGACGACATCACCGAAAAATTCGGCGGCATCCTGGGCCTGCCCACCAGTTTCGTAGTCACCCGCGACGGCAAAATCGCCAAGCACATCATGGGCCTCGTAAACCACGACGACCTGGAGAGCCTCATCCAAAGCAATCTGTAAGGCTGGCCTAGCCATCAGCAGCGCCAGCCTCAAGCCCGGCATCCATGAACGCAACCGGACACAATGGAACGCCAAGCAACGCACTTGCAAACGCCGCACCAGCGTCCTAAGCTGCCATCATGATGGACGAGCACGAATTTCAGCGAAAATGCGAGGAAGCCTTCGAATCCCTGCAAAAGCGCCTGCAGGATCTCGGCGACGAGCACGACTTCGAAGTCGAAGGCGGCAGCGGCAAGCTCGAAATCGAATTCGAGGATGACGATGAGACGCGTTTCGTGATCAGCCCCAATTCCCCGGTGCGCCAAATCTGGATTTCCGCGCTGACTACCAGCTTCAAGTTGGCCTGGTCGGAGCAGCAGCAAGCCTTCGTGCTCGAAAAGACGGGAGAAACATTGAATCAAGTGATGAGTCGCATCCTGACGCAGCAGCTAGGCGCAGCGGTGAGCGTATGAAAGCGAAACCCACGATTCGAATCACAGCCGCGGCCGTTGCCGTAGCCTTCGCCGGAGCCCTGGCATTCTTCCCGGCCCTGCCGGTGCTGTCGCAAAATGGCGGCGCGAATCCTTCAGCGACTCCCAACGGCGCGACAGTCGTAACGCCAATCGCCTACGTCTCGCTCGATCAAGTCCCGCGCGGCAAGACCGTTGACATCGCGCTGGTGCTGAACATCGCCAAGGGCTACCACATCAATTCCCACACCCCGTCGCAATCCTATCTGATTCCCACGAATGTCACGCTAGCGGATACCTCCGGCTTCCAGGCAACAGGCTCAAACTATCCCGAAGGACAAACGCTGAAATTTGCTTTTTCGGAGGACAAGCTTTCGGTCTATAGCGGCACAGCCACAATCTGGCTGCGCTTCCAAGCCCAAAACGACGCCCCGCAAGGCGAAATCATCCTGCCGCTGGTAGTTCGCTTCCAAGCCTGCAACGACACAGCCTGCTTGCCGCCGGCAAAAGTAGCGGTCCCAGTGCACATCTCCATAGCCACAGCCGACACCAAGACGCGTCCCACGCACCCGGAAATCTTCAAGAACGAACCAAAAATTTAGCCCGTAACGCCGGCTGCCAGCCGGCGTCTTTGACTTTGACGTTGCCTTTGACTTATTGGCGCGACGAGCGATTGCTTCGATGAGCAGAATTCCGGCCGTAGGGGAGGGGCTTGCTCCTCCCGCTCCGTGTAACTCTCACCCGAAAGCAAGCAACAAGCACAACCGGAATTGACGCGAGGTCTTAAACTTCGTCGTGCCGATCTAAATCACCCCGCATCAATTCGCCGAAGCCGCCGCGCTTCCTTCCACAAAAGGCAGCGCCCGGCGAATCCGCTCCACCACGCGCTCGCGCCCAATCGCCACCATGGTCTCGAAAAGCGGCGGCGCCACCGCCCGCCCCACAATGGCCACGCGCGTAGCATTAATCAAAACCCCGGCCTTCACACCCTCCGCCGCCGCAAGCTGCCGCAAAGCCTGATCGCAGGCGTCATGATTCCAATCGGGCAGCCCAGTCAACGCATCCGAAAGCTTCGCGAGCCATACAGCCAGTTTCGGATCCTTCCAAAATTTAGCCCGCGCCTCATCCTCGTAACCAAAATCATCAGCGAAGAAACCCCGCGCCCAGGAAGTGAAATCCTTTAGAAAACGCGTCCGCGGGCGAATCAAATTCACCGTCTTCGCAAACCACGCGCTCTCGCTCCCTCCCCATTCCTCGCGCCAAAGTCCCTCCACCCGCAGTTGCGCCTCAACATGCGGCAGCAATTCCTCAATCGGCATCTGCTGCAAATATTGCGTGTTGAACCACTCCAGCTTCGGCCGGTCAAACACCGCATTAGTCCGGCTCACACCCTCGAGCGAAAACCGCTTCACCAATTCCGGCGTAGGCAAATATTCCGAATCATCTCCCGGCGACCAACCCAGCAGCGCCAGAAAATTCCGGAACGCCTCGGGCAAAAATCCCTCTTCGACGTACGACCCCACGCTAGTCGCCCCGTGCCGCTTCGAAAGCCGCGTGCGATCCGGCCCCAGAATCAACGGCACATGCGCGAAAATCGGCGGCGCCGCGCCCAAGCCCTGATAAAGCAAAACCTGCTTCGGCGTATTCGAAAGATGATCCGCCCCGCGAATCACGTGCGTGATGCGCATATCAATGTCATCCACCACCACGCTGAGCTGATAAGTCGGCAATCCATTCGAGCGCAGCAAAACAAAATCCTCGATCTCCTCGTTCTGAATCTCCCGCGCACCAAAAACCGCATCCTCAAATTTCGTCACGCCCGAGCGCGGCACCAGGCAGCGAATCGCGCGCGCCTCGCCGGCCCGTTCTTTCGCCGCGCGCTCCTCAACGGAAAGATTGCGGCACTCGCAAGCCGTCCGCCGCACAGCCTTCGCTGTCGCCGGGCTGGATTCCGCATCTCCCTCATCATCAACTTCGTCCGCCGGCGGCGCCGCGTCCGCTCCCGCATACTGCGAAGCCTTGCAATAGCAGGCATACGCCGCCCCACCAGCCAGCAACTTTTCCGCAGCTTTCTGGTACATCGGCAGCCGCTGCGATTGAAAGTACGGACCCTCGTCCCAGGCAATTCCCAGCCACTTCAAACTGTCGAGAATCCCGTCCACCAGTTCCGGCCGGTTCCTCTCGACGTCGGTATCCTCGACGCGCAAAAGCAGCGTGCCACCCTCCCGACGCGCAAAAAGCCAATTAAACAGCGCCGTCCGCGCCCCGCCCACATGCAAAAACCCAGTAGGCGAAGGCGCAAATCGAACTCGTGGATTGGAAGTTGTGCTCATCAGCCCTGTCGGCGATTTTCGCGCGCCGCGAATCAATCATGTTATCGGAAGCGTGAAGCAAAATCGAGCGAAGGGCCATCGCGAAAAGCGCGCCTATGCCCGCGCCTTTGCGATCACCAAGGTGAGATCATCCGACTGCACTCCCGCTCCGAACTCCTGCACGCTCGCAAACACGCTCCGCACGATTTCATTCGCCGGGAGCTGGCGGCACGCCTGCAATCTCCCGATCAATCGCGCCTCGCCGTATTCCTCTTCGCCGCGCGCCGCCTCGGTCACGCCATCGCTGAAAATCGCCAGCAAATCCCCAGGCGCGAGACGCGTCTTCTCCACCTCGCATTCCCACTGCTCAAACACGCCCACCACCGTCGCCGTAGCGCTCAATCGCTGCACGCCCCCATCCGCACGCAGCAAAATCGGCGCATTGTGCCCGCAATTCACATAAACCATCTCGCGGCTGCGGTCGTCATAAACGCCAAAGAACAGCGTGGCGAAGTGCTGCGCATCCGTCGTCTTCCAAAACATGCGATTCACCTGCTGCAGCAGCCGCGCCGGATCGAGCGGCGCAATCGCGCTCTGGCTGCGCAAGTAAGCCTGCAGATTGGCCATCAGCAGCGCCGCATGTACGCCCTTGCCGGATACATCCGCCAGCACCAATCCCACGCGCTCCTCGCCCAGTTCGAGAAAATCGAAATAATCGCCGCCCACCGCGCGCGCCTCGATGCACTCCGCTGCAATCTCCAGCGTTTTCAGCCGCGGCGCCTCTTGCGGCAAAAGCCGCGACTGCACCTCCCGCGCAATCTCCATCTCCCGCGCCACGCGCCGCTCGGCGTCAATGCGATCCGCAATTTCTCCAGCCAGGCGAATATTCTCCAGCGCCGTCCCCGCCTGCCCCGCCACCGACGCCAGCAATCTCTTGTCTTCTCCCGAATACGGCTCTTCCGAAAGCCGCGGCCCCAAAACGAACAATCCCGCCAAGCGCCGTCCGCGCCCCATCACCGGCACAAGGCACTCGGGATGCAGCAGCGCGAGTCCGGAATTTTCGGCGCCATTCTCGGCCATGGCCGGAAAGTCCCACGGCTGAGCGCGCTCTGCCAGATCAGCCAGCATCGACGATTGCGCAGAAATGCTTCGGATTTCTCCCGGCACTCCGTCCGAAGCAGCTGTCAAACTGTCGCCGCTCCCGAAAAATAAATCGCCAGAGAACTCGGCTGCAGCGCCTCTCGCAGATGTCGCTCCAGCAACGCCGCCAGCTGCCCGCTATCCGTCGCCATGCGCGTTTTCTCCGCTAGATCCTCGAGAATCAGTCGCGCATCATAGGCCCCGCGAAAAAAAGCTCGGTCGATCCTGGCGCTCACGCGTCGGTGCAATTGCGCTCCGCCCCACAGCACCGCCGTGCCAAACAGCGCCCCCAGCGCAATTCCCGCCGGCAGCGCCGCTTCCATCATCGGCCGCAGGTAGCGTGTGAACGCCGAAGCGAACAGCAGCGTCACGCCGATGCTCACCAGCGCAAGCAACACCGTAAATCCGCGCTGCACAAAAAGGTAGCGCGCGCTTCTCCTCAATAGCACCGGGATTTCCAGCACCCGGTGCTTCACCACCGCATACGCAAACGACACGGGAAAGAGAAACACCATGATGATCACCGCAGCGTCCAGCCAGTCCGGATCCTGATATTCCACGAAGAAATGGCTGGTCGCGACGGTCAGCAGCGGCGCAAAAGCGACCGCTGTGCCCCAGAAAATGACGCGAATCTTCCGCCGCGCTTCCGGGTCGCGGGTGTGGAAAAAATTGGAAGCCAGGGACACTACACCGAGCGACACAGAACCCAGGATCGAGCAGATGAAAATCACCTGCATCTGACTTTGTGTCCCGAATAGGCCCGGCAACGCAGGCGTCAGGCGTAAGCCCACCACTCGCAATTCCGGCATTGCCAGCGCGAGTATTCCGGCCGGCAGCGACGCGAGCGACACCCATCTCAGCCACGGCGCGCGGCGGTCCAGCGGCGACCGCACGGGGAACAAAGCGAAAAACCAGTAGAACAGAGGACCCAGCATCCCCTGCGCCAGCACCTGGTACACCAGGGCAAATGTCTGCAATCGCGCAGGCACGAAGCCGAATTCCAGCCCTCCCGGCCCTGGTATGAAGCTCGCGAACAGCAGTGCCAGGTGCCAAATCCGCCGGTCCTCAACCCGGAGAAAAAGCACCACCAGGCCCACAATCACGAACGGCACGGGATACGAATTGCGCAGCAACTCGCTGACAGCGCCCGCCAAACCTTTCTGCTCGCGCGGCGCGACGCGCTCCCGGAATACCGCCGTAAGCTCGAACGGGGACGTCTCTCCCGGCCGCGCCACGCTTAACTGCACCACATCTCCCGGCTTGTGCAGCTTGTAAATCGCGAACAGAGACCGCGTACCTTGCAAGCGCGCGCCATCGATTGCCAGGACTCGATCGCCGGGCCGCAGTCCAGCCTTCTCGGCCGGGCTGTCCTTCAGGACGCGCGTCACCACAGAATCCTGCGTATTGTCGAAGCCCAGCTCGACATCCGGCGCCCAGCGATTCGCCAGCAACCAAAGTGTGGTGTAGAGAATGGTCGCGGTGGCGAACGCAACTGCCAACGCCAACAGCGCGACACGCCTCCACCGCGGCTTGGAAGTCCTGGAAGCTCTTTCGGGCATGGATCTACGCCACTAATAGCACAGCTTTGCTGGCAGTTGAATGAACGTCAGCTCACTGCACCGCGGCGGCTCAATGCGGCACCGTCGTCGCAAATTGCGCGTCCACGCGCGCGAACAGCACATCGCTCGCTGGCGTCGGCAGGCCTGCTTGGCGCAATATCACGCGGAGTTCGTCGGCGAGTTCCTTCATCTCGTCAACAGCCGCGTCCAAGTGCGGTTGCGCACCCATCGCCGCGAGCCGGCTCTTGAAAAGCGGGCGTATGCAGAATGCCAAAACTTTCTCTGGAATCCACTCCACCAGCGCGGTGCCCCCCGGTTTCAGGGGAACGCCGATCGCGCGCAAGGCACGCAGCGCCTCGCGAAACGCGCGTATGAACAAGCGCAGCCCTTCCGGCGACTCCGCGAGCTGGCGCATATTGCCGCCGGCGAAATAAACAGCGCCCGCAAGGGCAGGCAGCCCGGCGGCATGCGTCTTTAGATAGGCATCAATATTTTTGACCGCTCGCGCGCGCAACCCCGCGCTGCGATACAACTTCACGATGGCCTCCGTTCGCGCTGTACGCGCCCCGTCGAGCTCGCCGAATCGCAGTGGCAGCCGCGGCCACCACAAGTAGCGCACCACGTAGCCATCTCGCGCACCGCCGGCATTCCCCATTCCCAGCAACACCCGCTCGCGGCCCACGGCCGCAACAATGTCATCCACGCCGGCCGCATTGTTGCCCAGGAACAGAATGCTCGGGATGCGCCGGTTCTGCGCTAGTACCGGAAGTATCGAAGGAATCTGATTTCGCCGCATTGGCACGAGCGCCAGCTCGTAGTCGTCGTCGGGCTCGAGCCGCTCCACCACCGCCACGCGTCTTACTATTCGTCGCTCGCTTCGAAATTCCTCGAGGACCACGCCGTGCTCGCGCAGATCCGCTAGACGTTGCCCGCGTGCCAGCAACGTAACGTCGTGCCCTGCCTGCGCCAGTCGCAGCGCGTTAAAACTGCCGATCACCCCAGCGCCGATGATCACAATTCTCATCTCATCGATCCCGTCAACCGTCGATTTGGCCACACCTCTCGCCTGCGGCATAGCTCCAAGTACTAAAGTACTCTTGCTCCGTAAGCCCCACGCCTCTACATTGATAGCGGTAGCAGAAAGCCAGAAATCGGTATCGCCCTCAGGTCCCAGGCGGTGGTTACCTCAACGTAACTTAAGGCCAGACAACCCCGAGCGGCGTCAACATTTTCTGCTACGCTCGGCTTGAGGTTGTGTCTTTTAATCGGCTCAGGCAGCCGGTTAGCCGTGCCCGTGCCGGGTCCGGGCTGATGAATCAGCCCGGAAAGAATAATCGATGACTGGAATCGTACTATTCGCGAGCGCGCTGCTCCTGTCGATCTTTTTCGCCTCGATTTTTCGCGAAAAGCGGCAGATGTATTTGCGTCTATGGTCGCTGGCCTGGCTGCTGGTGGCCGTGCACTATCTCGCGCTCATGGTGTCCTCTAGCTCCACCTCGCTCGCGGCAGTAACTTTCGCAGGCACGCAGGGCGCCTGGAGCGTCGCCCTCGCTGACTGGTCGTTGACCCTCGCCATTCTCGCGCTCCTCGGCGCCGCTCGCCTTTATTCCGGCAGCACAGGCTGGGCGCAGAGCTTGATGGTCGCCGCGCTGGGCGCGGTCATTTGGGCGCTGGCATTTTCGCGCGGCTGGGTGCTCGTTCCCGTCTCTCTCGGCGCCGGCCTTCTTCTCCTGCTGGTCGCCGGAGTTTTCGCCAAGGTCGGCCGCAACCAGGAATCACGCGCCGATACTCTGCTCGCCCTGGCCTTCGCAGCCTGGGGCTTGCTGGTCGCGCTCAACGCCGTTCAACCCATGCTCCCCGTTCTCGCCGGCAAAAATTTCGGACTGTTCGTTGTCGTCCCGCAGTTCTTCACCGGCGTGCTGATGGTCATGGGTGTGTACGAAGAGCAGCGCCGCCGCGTCGAGCGCAATATGCTCGCTCTCTCCAGCCTCAATCTCGCCACTTCCAGCTTCGCCGGCGGCGAAATCCAAAAGATGCTGGCGCAAACGCTGGATCGCGTGCTGAACGTCGCGCGTATTCCCGCCGGCGCTCTCTGCCTGCACTACGGCGATCCCGAAGGCCCGGCCTCAGTAGTCACCACCGGCCTTGGCGGCACGTTCTCCGACGCCATGCAGAACAATCGCCTCGACGCCTACGTCGTGAAGATGGTCGCGCGTCTCGGCGGCCTGATGGTTCTCGCCGAACTCGATCGCGATTCCAACTGGGAAGCGCTCGAACGCGAGCCCGCTTTCAAAGAAGTCCGCAAGCAGCTGCTCAGTCAGGGCCTGCTCACCGTCGTAGGCATCAGCCTGCAAGCCAAAGAACGCGTCTTCGGCGTCCTGCTCCTCGGCACGCCCGACAACCGCAGATTCACCACCGCCGAGCTGCGGCTTCTGCTCGCGCTAGGCCATCAGATCGGTCTGGCAGTTGAAAATAGCTACCTCGTGCAGCAAACCTCGCGCCGCAGCGAAGAGCTGCACATCCTGAATGAAATCGGCCGCGTGCTCAGCTCCACGCTCGAAACCGATTCGCTCTTCGAGCGCATTTACAGCGAGATGAGCCGCCTCCTCGACGTCAGCAGCTTCTACATCGCCTTCTACGAGCCCGGCCAGCCCAACGTAACCTTCGAACTCGAAATCGACGACAATGCGCGCCTGCCCAAGCGCACGCGCCCAGCCGGCAATCACTTGATCGAACACATCGTCAAAAATCGCCAACCGGTTCTAATCCGCGAGCATCTTCCCGAAGAACTCGAGCGCCTCGGCGTGGACGTGCTCCAGGAAACCGGCTGCTTCTGCGGCGTCCCGCTGATTCTGCACGACCGCGCCATCGGCGTAATGGCCGTGCACAGCAGCCGCGAGCGTCTCTTCGACGAAGGCCACCTGGAAATGCTGCGCGTGCTGGCTAGCGAAGCATCTGTCGCCATCGAAAACGCGCATCTCTTTGGCGAGGAGCAGCGCAAGACCCGCCAGCTCTCGTTGGTGAACGCGATCTCCAGCCATGCGATCTCCACTCTCAATCCCGACGAGATGCTCTTCAAAATTGCCGCGGAAATGGAGCGCGGCCTGACCTACGATCACATCGGCATCGCCACCGTAGATTATTCCGCCAAGGAGCTCCTGGTTCAGGCCGAAGGCGGGCGCCGCCGCGACGCGCTGGGCCGCCGCATTCCCTTCGGCGATGGCTTGGTCGGACAGGTCGCCCGCACCGGCCAGTCCGAAGTGCTTCGCGAAGTGCAGTCCGGCGTGCTGCATCCCGTTCTGGCCTCGTCCGTCTCGGCCGCCGCGTTGCCCGTCAATTACGCTGATCAAATGCTCGCCGTTCTCTACGTCGAATCCTCCGAGCCCTGCGAATTCAAGCCCGAAGAAATGCAACTGCTTCGCACCCTCGCCGATCTTTTCGCCGGCGCGTTCCACAACGCCCAAACTTTCCAGAAAGCGCAAGAGCAAGCCATCACCGATGGCCTGACCGGCGTGAAGACTCACCGCTTCCTGATGGAAGCGCTCTCCGCCGAATGGAAACGTTCCACGCGCGCCAATCGCCCCTTCTCCATCGTGCTGATCGACCTCGATCGCTTCAAATTCGTCAACGATTTCTACGGCCACCTCGAAGGCGACGTCGTGCTGCAGCGCGTAGCCCACATCCTCGAGCAAAATTGCCGCCGCTCCGACGTAGTCGCGCGTTACGGCGGCGACGAATTCGTAATCCTGATGCCCGAAACCACCATCGAGCAATCCCGCGCTCTGGCCAGCAAACTGCGCGGCTGGATCGCCTCCGATCCCCTGCTGCGCGACAAAAACGTTACCGGCAGCTTCGGCATCGCCGCCTATCCGCTACACGGCTCGACGCCACAGGAACTAATCCAGGTCGCCGATTCCTCCATGTATCTCTCGAAACATCAAGGCGGCAACGCCGTCTCCACCACCGAAGACAAAGCCTCCGGCGAAACCAAGAAGTGGAAGCAGGACGTTCTCGAGGCCTATCTCGGCGTAACTCTAAAGCGTCAATTCGTCACCGGCCCAGAAGCCTTCGACGAAATTCGCCGCCGCATCGATCAATTCACCCGCTCGCTGGCGGAAGAAAATGACGGCGAAGAGTCCGATCAATTGCACCCTTCGGTGGTCGAAACGGTGACTTCGCTGGCCCTGGCCGTAGATGCCAAAGATCAATTCACCAATGGCCACTCGCAGAAAGTGGCCGCCTATGCGTCGCTAATCGCCGCGCAAACGAATTTAACTGCGCTGGAAGTCGAAGAAGTTCGCTTGGCCGGACTGCTCCACGACGTCGGCAAAGTCGGCATCCCCGAAGCCATCCTGAATAAATCCGGCCCGCTCGATTCCGTCGAGTGGGAAACGATGAAATCCCACACCGAGCTGGGCTCGCAAATTCTCGATCCGCTGCGCGCCATGGAACGCGTGCGCCGCATGGTCAAGCACCATCACGAATACTTCGACGGCTCCGGCTATCCCGAGCGCTTGGCCGCCGAGGAAATCCCCTTGGGCGCCCGCATCATCGCCATCGCCGACGCCTACGACACCATCACCTCCGAGCGCGTCTACAAAAAACCGCGCACCCGCGAAGCCGCCGTTGACGAACTGCAGCGCTGCGCCGGCATGCAATTCGATCCAAAGTTAGTAGCGATCTTCATAGAAATCCTTCGCCGCAACCCCGATCCAATCGCAGACCTGGAAATTACAGAACCGCGCCCAGAAAGCGCCACCCGCTAATCCGCACGCGTAACGCCGGCTGCCAGCCGGCGTTTTTCTACCAATCAACCGCAGCCGCCCCCACATGCACCAACCGCGCCCCGCGAGCCTCGGACATCGCGCTTGCGCTGCGAGCTCCCATATTTTCCGGCGTAGCGCCGGCTGCCAGCCGGCGTTTTTCCTCCAACCAACCCACGCCGCCCCCACATGCACCAATCGCGCGCGGCCTCCGCACTCGTGGAAGTCCCCGCATTCGTTCCGCGAGGCCGATCGCATCTTGGAGGGAGCCCCGCATCTTCGCCGAAGGTTCTTAGTTTTTCGGTGGGAGCCCCCGCATTCATGCGGGGGAAGGAGCGCTTCAGCGCTCCGGGAAAAGCTTCGCCTTTGATCCCGCGCTTTAGCGCCGGGCTTTCTCGATCGCGGCCTTTCACCTCCTTGACGCGCCAAGCCTCTCACCCGCATTCTGAGAGACGTTTCAACGCGAAAGGAAGCGCCAATGCAAACCGCCACAGTCAAATGGGTCCAAGATCAAAAATACCTAGCCACCCTACCCTCAGGCCACGCGCTCCCCATAGACAACGACCACACCCCCAACTCCGCCGCCGGCTCCATGGAAATCCTCCTGGCCGCGCTAGGCTCCTGCACCGCCACCGACCTGGTAATCATCCTGGCCAAAAAACGCCAGAAGCTGGAATCCCTGGAAGTAGAAGTCTCGGGCGAGCGCGCCGAAGAACCCCCGCGCGTCTGGACCAAACTAGAAATCGTCTATCGCCTCCGAGGCCAGCTGGACGAAAAAGCCGTCCGCGACACCATCGAGCTAAGCGAAAACAAATATTGCTCCGTAGCCGCCATGCTGAAAAAAACCGCCCCAATCACCTTCCGCTACGAAATCCTCCCCTAGGCGCGCTCGCGTGGCCGTTGTTCCGCCGTAGGGGCGGGGGGTCAATCGCCCTACGATTGCAAAGCAATCGACCCGCCCGCCAGCCGCGATACAGCCACACGCGTCGCCATTCACATTCACCGCCGCGCCCCAACCGCTTGCCGCCCCGCTTCACGATTGCGTACAATCCCCGCTTCTATTCTCAGGAGCAGCGCATGCCGAGAAGGATCGCAGCCAAAATCACAGGCGTAGCCGGCTACGTCCCCCCGCGCGTCGTCACCAACGCCGAACTCGAAAAGCGCGTGGACACCAACGACGAATGGATTCGCACGCGCACCGGCATCCGCGAGCGCCACTTCGCCGACCCAGGCGTAGCCGCCTCGCACCTGGGCACCGAAGCCGCCAGAAAGCTCCTCGCCGAAAAAAATATCAACCCTGAAGAAATCGAGCTGATCGTACTCGCTACAGTCACCCCAGACATGTTCTTCCCAGCCACCGCCTGCCTGATTCAGGATCGCCTGGGCGCCAAAAACGCCTGGGGCTTCGATCTTTCCGCCGCCTGCTCCGGTTTCGCCTACGCGCTAACCGTAGGCGCGCAATTCGTAGGCTCCGGCGCGCACAAAAAGGTGCTGGTAATCGGCAGCGATATAATGACCTCGATCCTGGACTTCACCGATCGCGCCACTTGCGTCCTGTTCGGCGACGGCGCCGGCGCAGTCCTCCTGGAGCCGGCCGAATCCGATTCCGAAGGCATCCTGGATTTCATGCACGACGTGGACGGCTCCGGCGGCTGCTGCCTCTACATGCCCGGCGGCGGCTCCCTCCATCCTGCCACCCACGAAACCATCGACAAGCGCATGCACTATGTCCACCAGGAAGGCCAGCAAGTCTTCAAATACGCCGTCCGGCGCATGTGCGAGCTCTCCACCAAGCTGCTGGAGCGCAACAATTTCACCAGCAAAGATCTAGCCCTGGTAGTCCCGCACCAAGCCAACCTAAGAATCATCCGCGCCATGCAAGAGCGCCTAGGCGTAGAAGATTCCAAGGTAATGGTGAATATCGATCACTACGGCAACACCACAGCAGGCACAATCCCCCTAGGCCTAATGGACGCGCTAAGCGAGAAGCGCTTAAAAAAGGGCGACCTGGTCCTGTTAGTAGCCGTAGGCGCAGGCTACACCAGCGGCTCAGTCCTACTCCGCTGGGCCTACTGAGTCTTTGCTTTCTGATGTTAATCGTATGCAATTGCCAACGGTGTCATTCCGAAGGCAGCGAGGAATCTGCATTTCGGCCCTGCACATTCCTCTCCGCCATCGCTTCTCCCAAAGCCTGAGGCGGAAAGGGAGATTGCGCCCCTATTTCAACATTGCTCTGCTAGGCCCACTATGTCGATTCCCATTAATGAACGTGTTAACTCAAGTGTGATCTACGATTTGAGGCGAATTGTTCCAAAATGGCTCATCTCCCCCAGAAATTTCGGGAATACATACCCGCGAGTCTCCAAGTAGTGTCGCCGATACGACAGAATTCAAACGAATTATTGATGTTCCAGATCGGTACGACGTTTGCATCAATATCCGCGGCTTCTCTCTCCGACAATAAAATGGGGTACGACCCGATGCCAAAGACCTTGCGGCAAGTATTCCAGTACGCAGCCGGCTCAGAATTGTTCGTGGTTGGCGTCGACGAGCTTCTGCGCGACCGACGAAAATGTTGTACGCTAGAGAGCACTATGAGCCGCCGTTCGTCGACTGCGCCGAAAAGTCAATCTCGCCGTGTGGCCGCTTGGATCTACGCGGTAATCAATCCGATCGTCGACGCCCTCGACCGCGAACTCAAGATCTTAGACGCGGAGAATCTGACTTGGCGCTCGAATCTCGGTCGTTGCGAATCCATCCGTTCGATTCAAGAATACGTCGACGCCGGACAATGGCCAAACTTTCGGGATTTTCTGGCCGAGCATAGTCTATTCCTTAAATCATTTGGTCAGCACGATTCTGACTTAACATTGGTGAACGAACGCGCACAACGTGTGTTTGATTGGCTCATGTCGTGGGATCAGTTTTCTACCAGCGTCGGGGAACTTCTGGACAGGTATGAACGCGAGAGGTCATCGATTGGCCCACAGGCACCGTCCTTCAACAACAGCCGTCCTGAATTGCCAAAGATTGTGGGGGAGAACATTGTCAATAATATTCAAAGCCTGCCCGCACACTATTTATTCGCTCCCTTTTGGAACTTCGCAGCTAAGCAGCTTCTACCATTCAGAAATCTGCCAGAATTTGCACCTTTGCATCACGCGCGAGGGAAACTCCGCGATACTTCGTCGGAATTGAAGCAGGAACTGGAAGAACTTCGTCTGTCGTTGTCCCGAAAATTTGACGTACCCGCCGCACCGTTCCCCGGACTCTCGCTCGAAGCCTAGTCCTGCAGGCGATCCGTGAATATTGAACGCAAGGTTCTAATATTCGATACCGGTCCTCTCCGAGAGCTAATTTTGTACGAAGCCGTCCACACACTCGGTTTCAAGAGACTCGCACCAGATTTGACTCATCTCCGGTCAGACGCAGCTCGAGATCGGCTCGCTCAATTTATTTCAGGTTTTCAGAGCAGAACCACAACCCCTCAGGTGGTCGCGGAGATCAGCTCATGGGTCTTCCGAACCGATTCACAAGGCCGCGCGAACATTTGGTCCGTTGTCTATCGCGAGTTTCAAGGTATGGGCATGGACGAGAAATTGATAAAACTGCTCGAGATGCCCCGAGATATAGTGGCCGAGTTCGGCGCCGTTGATACGAGTCTGCTGAAGCTGGGGTCAAGCTTTAATCCGGGCGAGCCTCTCGTGCTTTCAATTGACCGATCACTCATCGCGAAATGCAGTCAGTATGGCGTCACAGCTCTTCATCTGTGGGAGGTGATAGCAGGACCAGGATTCTAGAGCCCAGGGTCCGAACTAATAGGATTGCATCTCGGCGACAGCCAGGCGGTTGCGCTGCATGCGCTCTTCGACTACCACCGCGGCGTAGCGCGAGCAGGCGACCATCTCGCGCTGCGACCACTCCCCGGCCGGAGCCAGGATGCGGCTCATGGCCGCGACGCCGCGCAGCGCAGCGTAGTAGGCTCGCACGGTCCACAGGCGGCGATCTTCGCCGGCCAGGTTGGGGCTGAGGTCCAGCCACTTGGTGGCACTGCTGAAATCGCCGTCTTGCACGGCCGATCCGGCAGCACCCAGGGCCTCGCGTGTCTCCTGGGAGATCTCGCGCGCAGCCACGCTGAGGAAAGCGGCGCGCCAAGCGTACAGGCCAAACTGGGCCAGGGCCGCGATGGAGATCACGAAGATGAGTGCCGAGATCATGTTGACAGGAGCCATTGTGCCGCGGGCGACCGCACTGGACAATAGACCAGTCGTACCACTTCTGATATACCTTTGTACTTCAATCAGTTAGCGAATGCCGGAGGAAAGCTCGGGAGGCGAAAAAGGGGCCGGACAAGCCGCGCTTCCGAGGAGGAAACGCCATGAAATCAATGAGTTACGGAAGGATGAGCGGCATCGTGCTTGCCCTTTTGGCCAGTTGGGTGGCCTTGGGCGTCGCCAGGACCTCAGCCGGCCAGAGCGATGAAGCCGCCATTCGTGAAGTGTTTGACCAGCAGACGGCGGCGTGGAATCGGGGGACACCCTGGCTTTTATGGATGGCTATTGGAAGTCGCCGGAGACGGAGTTTGTGGGCGCCGGGGGAATGATGCGCGGCTGGGATACGGTTTTGGCCCGCTACCGGCGCGTTTACCCGGATGCCAAAGCAATGGGACAGCTCAGCTTTTCCGGCCTTGAGATCCGCATGCTATCGAGCGATGCGGCATACGCTACGGGCGAATACCATCTGGTGCGCGAGAAGGACCATCCCTCGGGGGTTTTTACAGTGATCGTGCGCAAATTCCCGGAGGGTTGGCGCGTCATTCATGACCATTCGACCGCGTATCCGGTTGAGACAGGGAAGTAGGTCGAAATCTGGCAGTGGATCGATTGCGCCCGTGCTGGCCTAAAAGGCCAGCGCTACATACGGCTTGCTATCCTTCAGATCTGATTCACTTTTCGGGGATAATTGGCGTCGCCGAAGCGTCCGAGTCAGCAAGGATGCTCGAGCAGGAGCAAGCGATTGCGAGTCGTGATTACCGGCGGGGCGGGATTTCTAGGTTCGCATCTGTGCGACCAAATGCTGGCGCGGGGCTGGGATGTACTGTGCCTGGATAATCTGGTGACTGGCGCGGCGGTGAACGTCGCGCACCTGCAGGGCAATCCACGGTTTCAATTCATGCAGCACGACGTATCGCGTTACATCGACATACCCGGCAGCGTGGATGCGGTGCTGCATTTCGCTTCTCCCGCCAGCCCGGATGACTATTTGAAGCTGCCCATCCCGACGCTGAAAGTGGGCGCGCTGGGAACCCACAACACTTTAGGATTGGCGCTGGCGAAGAAAAGCCGCTACCTGCTGGCTTCCACCTCGGAGTGCTATGGCGATCCTGAAGTCAGCCCGCAGCCGGAGAGCTATTGGGGCCACGTGAACCCGATCGGGCCGCGCGGCGTTTATGACGAGGCCAAGCGCTTTGCCGAGGCCATGACCATGGCCTATCATCGCTACCACGCCGTGGATACGCGCATCGTGCGGATTTTCAATACTTATGGCCCGCGGATGCGATTGAACGACGGCCGCGCGCTTCCGAATTTTCTTTATCAAGCGCTGACCGGGCAACCCATCACCGTCTATGGCGATGGCAGCCAGACACGCAGCTTCTGCTATGTCGCTGATTTAGTTGACGGCATCTTGCGGCTTCTGGAATCGAATGAACACGAACCCACCAATATCGGCAACCCGCAGGAAATCACCATCAAGGAATTTGCGGAGCGAATTCGTCAGTTGACCGGAACGAAATCCGAAATTATTTACAAGCCGTTGCCGCAGGATGATCCCAAGCAGCGCTGCCCGGACATTTCCAAAGCGCGGCGCATTTTGAATTGGGAACCGAAGGTTAACTTGGAGCAGGGATTGCAGCTGACGCTGGAATATTTTCAGATGAAAGTATCGCAAGCAGCCGCAAAGAACTGAGCCAGCCGAATCGAGAAAGAGCAGATCCCTCGCTTCGCTCGGGATGACAGCGCCGGGGCGTTTTTCCGCAAGCTCCTACAGGACCAGCGGGCCGAGCGGGGTGTGTTGCGAGGCCAGCATCAGTTCGCCGCGGAAGGCCGCCTCAACGGGCCGGCGGTTCAAACCTTCTTCCGCGGAAATGCGCGCCAGATCCGGCGTGTTGTTCTGCTCGGAAAGATGCGCCAGCACCAGGTAGCGCGCGCGGCCGTCGAAGACTTCCGCATCGGCGAGAAATTCGCTGACGACTGTATTGGAAAGATGGCCGGTACGGCTCATCACGCGCTGCTTGATGTACCAGGGATACGGCCCAACCTTCAGCATTTCCAGATCGTGATTCGATTCGAGGATCAGGCAATCGGCTTCGCGCAGATGATGTTTCACCAATTGCGGGAGATAGCCGAGATCGGTAACGATGGCGACTTTCGTGCCGTTGGTACGAAACGTGTAGCCCACCGGATCGGCGGCATCGTGGGGAATGGCAAACGCGGAAACTTCAATATCGCCGATGGTGAAAACGTCTCCGGCGCGAATGTGCTCCACACGCGAGAGTTTCTTGGCCGCCGGCTCGGGAAGGAACTTGCGCACTTCCCGATGCGTGAATTCGGTGAGATAGGCGGTGGCGCTCCACTCGTGGCTGATTTGCGGCAGGCCGCAAGTGTGGTCGGAGTGCTCGTGGGAAATGAGGATGCCGTCGAGGTGATCGGGCTTGAGGCCCAGAGATTCCAGGCGGCGGGCCAGTTCTTTGCGATTAATTCCGGCATCGATGAGGAGGCAAGTGTGCTCGGTCTCGAGCAGCGTGCAATTGCCCGAGCTTCCCGACGCCAGAATGGAAACGCGAAAACCGATAACGAAGCCTCGCCAAGCCACAAGACCTGAAACTGCCGGCAGCCGAGGATGTTCGCAAACTGCTCGAACGGCGTCAATGCAAATTGCGACGCGAAAGTAACGTCCAAAGTGAGCCCTTGCGCTGTATTTCCGCACCCTGTCCCAAAGAACAAAAGACCAGCTAATCCTTAGGTTACAACTGGCCGTTGCGTGAACGGTCGTACTACTGCCAAGCGCGTACCCAATCCCCAGAATAGGACTGCTACCGGCAAATGAGTTCGTCCACGGGGAAAAAATCGCCAGGACAAGAAAGTCGGGCGCACAGGAAATAATTCTAAAGGAGAACGACTTCGATGAAAGGTGCTAGGACTTGGGTTTCCGGAATTGCATTGATTGCCGTAATCGCATTGATCGTGATTGCGCCTGGCTTGCATGCGCAGCCTGCAGCCAACTTTCACGTCCAGATGCCGTTTGATGCCGATTGGGGACGCATGGCGCTCTCGACAGGCGATTACTCGTTTTCGGTGGATCACTATTCCGCCAACGGCCTGATCTATGTGTACCACGATAACCAGGCGGTCGGGATTACGCACGCAGAGTCGTTTGACACCACGGAGAGCAAGTCCGACAAGGTGGAATTGGTTTGCGTGCGCCACGACGGGAAGGTTTCGGTGCGCTCGCTGCGTTTGCCGGGTGCCGGCACTTTCTATTTCTCACTGCCCAAGGAGCTGAGCAATCTGGCGGCGAAACAGCCGCGTTTGCTCGAGACCATTACGGTCGACGTGCGGACCAACTAAGGCTGCGCACACGATATTCAACTGAGTGGGATTGACAGAGCGCCTACGCCGGGAAATCTGTCTGGCGTAGGCGCAACTGTCTTAAACCATGCCCGCAAGGCAAATCAGAACGAGGGAGAGCAATTCGATGAGAGGTTCGCGGAACTGGATTGCAGGAGCGGTCTTGCTAGCCGTGATTGCGTTGGGAGCGGCCGCACCGGGCCTGCATGCGCGGCCGGCCGGCGGCAGGTTCAATCTGCCGTTCGATGCGCGGTGGGGGAAATCGGTGCTTCCGACCGGGGAGTATTCCTTCTCGGTGGAGCACGTCAGTTTGGACGGAGCAATTTTTATCGCTCAAGGACCGCTTACGATCGCGGTGGTACACGCGCAGGGATTCAACGACCACGAAAATAAAAGCGAGAAACCTGAACTGGTTTGCCTGCGTCACGATGGAAAAGTAACCATCCGGGCGCTGCGTTTGCCGAACGTCGGCACTTACTATTTTGCGCTGCCGAAAGATATGCAAAGCCTGGTGGCGCAGAAATCGCAGTCGGTGGAAACGGTGACGGTGGAAGTGCGGAGCGAGTAAGAGTCTCTGACTGAAATCGGGCAGTGAACTTAGGGCCGGACCAGGGCGAACGCCCGAGAGGGGCGTTGCCTGGATGCCGGCCTTTTCTTTCGTTTCGTTCGACTTGACCGGCGGCTCTGCGTAGGATGTGAAATCAGGAAGTTGGCCGCGCGGGCTGGATAGCGCTGCCGATAACGGTGCGCCATTGAGTTGGCTCCCACGCACAATCCCAATCGCCTTTGCCGCTGCGCTGGTTGCGACTTTCTCGCCGGGACAGACAATCTCGCAACAAAACGCGGGTGGCGGAGCCGCGGGGCAAACCATCCGGACGACTTCGGTGGCGGTGAACGTGTACGCCATCGTCGAGGGGCGCCACGGCAATTTGATTCCCGGTCTGGAGAAAAATGATTTCGAGCTGAGCGAGGACGGAAGCGCGCAAACCATCGCGTATTTTTCGCAGGATGGCAACGAGCCGCTGAGTTTGGGCGTGGCCGTGGATACCAGCATCAGCCAAGAGCGGCTCTTGAGCACCGAGCAGCAGGCGGCAAAGGGATTTGTGGGCTCGGTGCTGCAGCGCGGAGATCAGGGCTTTGTGATGAGCTTTGATGTCGACGTGAAATTGCTGCGTGATTTCACGAATGCGACGCCGGAGCTGGAGCACGCCATTGATTCCGCCGCAATCAATGCAACGGGAAAAAGCATTTTACCGGATACCGGAAGCGCGACAGGAGGGACGCATCTTTATGATGCGGTGTATTTGGCGGCGAATGAATTGATGAAGGCGCGCGTGGGGCGCAAGGTGCTGGTGCTGGTGACGGACGGCGAGGATCAAGGCAGCCAGGTGGGCTTGCAGAAGACGATCGAAGCGGCGGAAAACGCGGACGTGATCGTCTATTCGATTGTGGTGAGCGATCCGGAATTTTATACGCTGCTGGGCGCGTCGTATCACGGCAGCGCGAGCGTGCGCAAGCTGGCGCGTGAAACAGGCGGGCGGACCATTCGCGTGAAATCCCTGGATCAGATCGGCGAGGCATTCCAGCAAATTGCCGGCGAATTGCGCGCGCAGTACCGGCTGGGCTATACGCCGCTGAATCTGCGCCACGACGGATCGTTCCGGCGCATTCAGGTGAAAGTGCGCGGGCACAATTACGTGGTGCGCACGCGGACGGGATATTATGACCGGGCCGCGGAGCAGGCGGCGGCAAAACTCGACCAGTGAGGCGAAATTTGTTCACGCGCGCGATTGTGCGGAAGCCCGGCAAGAATTTCTCCGAGGGATTGACTTCATTCCAGGGCGCGCCTGCGGATTTTGAGCTGGCCCGCGAGCAGCATGAAGCGTACTGCGCGGCGCTGCGACGCTGCGGGCTGGAGGTCACGCGCCTGGAAGCAGACCTCGCGCATCCCGATTCGACATTCGTAGAAGACGTGGCGGTGTTGGCGCAAGGTAGAGCCATGCTGACGCGCCCGGGAGCCAAGAGCCGGGCCGGCGAAGTGGCGGGAATCCGCGACTCGATTCAGAAATTTTTCCCGGTGGTGGAGGAAATTGCGCCGCCGGGAACGCTGGATGGCGGCGATGTTTGCGAGGCTGGGAGGCATTTCTTCATCGGCGTTTCGCGGCGCACCAATGAAGAGGGAGCGAAGCAGCTGGCGGAGTTTCTGCGAAGGGCAGGATGCACGTCATCGCTGGTGGATATTCGCGCGATGCGGAGCATCCTGCATCTGAAGAGCGGGATTGCCTGCATCGGCGAGGGCCAACTCGTGGTGATGGAGGAGATGGCCGGGCGCGAGGAGTTTCGCGGCTACGAGTTGATTCGCGTGCCGCGCGAGGAAAGTTACGCCGCGAATTGCGTGCGAGTGAATGATCGCGTGTTGATTGCGGCAGGATTTCCGGGGCTGGCGGCGGAATTGAAAAAGCGGAAAATCCAGGTATTGCTACTGGATATGTCCGAATTCCGAAAAATGGACGGCGGGCTGAGCTGCCTTTCCTTGCGATTCTGATCTCCATCGGCAAGGGCGGAGCAAGCCCCGCCCCTACGGCTAAATTGCTTGCAAATTGGTCTTGTGGGCGGCGTTGGAGTTCGATGACATCTGGTTGACGCCGGCGTTGACAGCCAGGTTTTGGCTGCAAAAATGAAGAGAATGAGAATCTGCGCTACATACTTGGCCCTCGGAGCGGCGCTGGCGGTGTTCTTCGCATGCGCGCCTAGGGCACGCGCGACTCCACAGGATGACGAATATCGTGCCGTGCCGATCCGGCAGATCAACGGAACCTGCGAGATGGAAATTGCGCCGGATCAGGCGGTGATTATTGGCGGAGTATCGAGTTCCGCATTCAAGCCCAGCGAAGCCATCGAGCAACTCGAAAAGCAGCTTGGCTTGATGCGCAGCTACGTGAAAGAGAAGCACGGCGAACTGGAGTTGATGGAGCGCGTGCGCACGGTGAAAAATCCGCAGCCGGGCAAAGAATCGAGCGAGCCTCCGGTGCAAGTGATTCAACGCATGCAGGCAACGTTGCCCGCGGACGCGCCGGTGGATGCGATTTTGGAGAAGCTAATCGAGCTGGGCATGGACCGCTTCGGCGAGAACGTGCTGAACGATTACAGCAACCGGCGGCAGGCGGTGATTCATTATCGGGTCAACGGTTTTGACGCGAAGATGAATGAATTTCAACAGCGCTGCACTGAGGAAGCGTGGAAGCAGTGGTGCAGTTCGCCGCTGGCTACGAAAGCCTGCGCCAAGGGAGCAGCGCCCGCGAATCTGGAGCTGCAAGGATTCTACGTGAGGTCGAAAGAATCGCTGATGCGCGCGGATGGAGCGAACGCGCCGTGGCAGTGGAATGTGAACCGGCAGCAGCACGCGCAGCCGCCGGCAGACCTGCTGGGAAATTTGACCGTGCACCTGGAAGGAAATATCAACCTGACGTACCGCGCCGAAGACGAGAAGCCTTGAAGTTTCCAGCCACGCGACGCAGGAAAGCCAGGGCCACAATCCTGATGGCTTTTGGAGCGGCCTTTGCGGCCGCGTTGTGTTTTCCGTTGCGCGCTTCGGCGCACGAGCCGCTGCCACGACGTCTTCTGCGCACCATTCAAATCGGGACACCGCAAGATATCAGCGTCTCGGAAATCCGTACGATCGCCGAAAGCAACGAAACCGATTACACCACCGCGATGCTGGCGCGTTCAGCACTGTTGGTGCTGGGGCAGAGCGAGGCGAAGCTGATTTCCTACGACGAGCTGCTCGACACTCTGCTTACTCACCTGGTGAGCGACGGCACGCCGTTTCAGCCGCTAGCGAGTTTGCCCGGCTTTCGCGGGAAAGAAACGGTGATGACCATGGTGTACGCGCTGGTGATGAGCGGAAACCAGGAGCGCGCCGTCGATATTTTGGAGCGGCACGCATCTAACGGCAGCAGATACAAGCAGGGCGTGGTGCTTTCTGCGCTGCGGAACATTGGAACGCCGCGGGCATTGAGCATTATTCAGCAATACGCCGAGAAGGGGCAGGACCGCAATCTCGCCGAGGCGACGCTAGCGGATGAGGATTATCCAGTGTTGTTCGAACTGCACGACCGATGGGAATTGGTGCCGCCAGCGCAGCGTACGCAAGACAATTTGCGCGCGATCGTGCAGGGCGAATGCAACCAGCGCAGCGTGATGGCCGCTTACTGGCTGGGATTTTTTGCGCCGAACATCGATCCGAGCAAGGAGACGGCGGAATTGCAGGCGCTCGAAGGCATTACGCACACGAACACAGGCACGTGCGAAATGATGGAGCACGTGATCGCGCTAAAAGCGCTGGGGCTGCGTTCGGCGGAGACGGTGGATTACTGGAAGCGGTTGGCGCGGCACACGACGAACGTTTGGGAGCGGCATCAGATCGTGATCAACGCGTTTGGCCGCTGGGGCGTGAAGTTTGCGCCGGCGGCGCTGGAGCTGTTGAAGACGGATGGGGCGCAATATGTGCAGTGGGAATTGTTAAACGGAAATTTGGAGACGCGGGAGGGGCGTGAGTACCGGAATTATTGGGACATCTGGATTCCAGCGAATACTTTGGTGGTGCAGGAGCAGGACGAAGCTTCGGGCCGGACGGAAATGAAGGACGCGGATCTGGATGCGATGCTCGGTTGGCTGGAGGCCGGGGCGCGGCCACGCGACGCGATGGTGTGCAATCACATGATTTATCACTTGCTGGGATTTACTTGGGGAGACGAGACGCGGCGCGTGCTGCGCGTTTTTAACGGCTTGCCGCAGCGCAATCAGAATTGGTGGATTTTGCAGACGCTGCGCGATCCCGGGGCTGTGCCGCTGCTGAAGTATTGGGCCACCTTGCCGGCACCGGCAGAGCAGCAGGAAATGCTGAATAACACGATTGCGCGGCTCAGCAGGCGACCGGCGGGACGCGGGGCTGCCGCGAAAGCTTGCTGTGATGCTACGGAAGAATGTTTGTTGCAGCAGTTGAGGAGCACGGACGCAGCGGTTGATTCGGGCAACGTCGAGATTCTTTCAGAGCAGGACGCGCGCAAGTGGTTGAATGACGGCGTCGGGGCGGGCAAGCCGAAGATTCGTTACGACGATGAATTGAAGCGCTCTGCGTTCGTGCGGCGTCGCGACGGCACGGAGGAACACTGGCAGTATTTGTACGATTGCTGGCACCGCGCGGATGAACGCGATAGCGCGACATCAACTCATTAGCCGAACGCGCCGACCGGCGCTGCTATTCCCGCGCGGGCTTTTCGACGTGATCGATCACGTAGGTTGCGACCGGCGCAATCTGCGGTTCCAGTTTTAGGCCGAGCTGCTCTTGAACCGCGTTGCGGATGGATTCCACAGCGGAATCGGACGAAGCTGCGCCGGCGTTCTCTTGCGCCGCGATTGGTGCAGCGCCTTCAGGCGAAGCATTGACCGGCGTCCAGCGCAGCGTGAAATCGTAGCTGCCAGTGAGCCCGGTCTTGTCGAGCACGACGGTGTTCAACTGCCGCGCCAAGATTTCCGTTAAGGCTTTCATCGCGACGCCTCGGCCACCGAGCTCGCCGTTGCTGAAACTCATCATGCTGTGCGGGCCCGCTCCGGCAACGCCCATCGAATTCTGTGTTGCGTGTGGCTGCGCATCAGAGGCCGATGGCTGAAGTTTCGCGCCGCCCTCGGCAACAACCAGTGAATATACGTTGAGGTCTTTGGTCTCCTGGTGAACGACGAGCTTGAGACGATCGGCCAGAAATGCTTGCAGCATGCGCTGATTTTGGAGCTTCATTTGCTCGGGGCTGACCTTGTTTTCACGACTCATGAAGGCGCCCGGCGCCTTTGCTTCGAAGTCGTATTTGTCGGAGTTGAGCCAGTCGGGAGCGCCCGAAATCTGATAATCCTGGATTCCGTAGGCCTCTTTGATGATGGCTTGCAGCGGGACCCCGGAGGCCATGAAAGTGCCGGGGCCGAACATCATGCGGGCGTTCGCTGGTCCGGCGCCGGTTTGCGAGGGCGTGATCGAGCCGGATTCGTACGCGGGCGCAGTGGGAGCTGCGTCTTGCGATTGCGCGCGGCCGGGCGTGGCATTCGACACGCCGAGCGCGACCGGCAACGCGATGGCCAGCACTCCGGCGGCGGCGAGCAACAGTTTTTTGCCGAGATCGAGTTCGCGCGCCACGCGTCCGGCCATGATGCGCTGGATTCGCTTTTTCAGATCCGCGCCGGTGACTCCCGATACGCACGTGAGCGGCGAGCCCACGCAGAATTTGCAGATTTGTAGAATACTTTCGGCATAAGTTTTGCTTTCGGCGCCGGATTCCAGGACTTGCTCATCGCAAGCGCGTTCGCGCTCTTCCACCAGGCGCGCTCCCAGCCACCAAACCAGAGGATAAAACCAGAAGATAGCTTCTACGAGCATGTGGATCGTGGCGGCCAGATTGTCGCGGCGACGCACGTGCGTAAGTTCGTGCGCGAGGATGGCGTGGAGATGCGAATCGTCGAGGCGATCGGAAATTCCCTGTGGCCAGACGAGAACGGGGCGCGCGATTCCGAAAATTCCCGGTTCGAGCGACGAATCCGACAAACGCATCTCGATATTTTGAGGCGCTCCGCTGGATCGTTCCAACTGGCGAAGGGCGTTGAGCTCGCGTCCTTGATGTAAGGGCGTCGCTTGGCGGATGGCTGCGGAGATTTGCCGCCAGCGCCGGTACCAAACGAAAAGCACGGCGATGAATCCGCACAACCAGATGGCCGCAAGGAAAGACGGCAGCGCATGCATGGGGCTTGACGATACGGTGCGCGTAATCGGTGCAGAAATAGCGGGGATTGTTGCGGTCGTGAAGGGCTGCGAGACTTCTTGCATTGTGAAGTACAGTCCCGCTTGCGGTCCCGTCGCTGCGCGCGTCCAGGCAAGTTGGCTGCCCACGGCGACGAGCAGCGAAAAGGGAATCAGGAATTTCAGCGAGGCGGCCAGCCAGAGCGAATAGCGTGCGCGCGCACGATTTTTGCGCAGCGTCAACGTCAGCAAGCCGGCAGCGAGTGCGAACAGCGTGGACTGCCAGATGTGATTGGCCAGCGCGGGGGCTGCGGCGGTGAAACTTCGCTGCAAGTATTCCTGGATCATTTTGATTTTTCCTTTCGTGCCAGCTTGCGAACGATCTTTTCGGCTTCCTTGACGTCTTCCAGCGTCAATTTGCCGGATTCGATCAGGTGCGCCATCACCGGCTGAGTGCGGCCGCCGAAAAGGGCCAGCAGATCGTCGATCAGCCGGCGCTGCGCGGCATTGCGTGAGACGGCGGGTTCGAAGATGTGAAAGTTGCCGACCTTCTTGACGCGGCGCACCGCCTTTTTCGCTTCGAGGCGATAGACGGTGGTTTGAATCGTGGTGTAGGCCGGGCGATCTTTTTCGGGGAAAGATTCCTGGATTTCACGGATGGAAGCGTCGCCGCGGGTCCAGAGGGCGTCCATGATTTGGAGTTCGAGGCGAGAGAGTTTGGGTTCCGGCATGGTTTTCATCTACTACAGACGTTTGTTATCCTACTATAGCAATTTGTGATGTCAAGTGTTTTTTGCCGGCGCAGGATTAGGCGGGCTTGTGGAACGCCTGCGGCCGGGACGGAATTGTGTGCGCGATTGGGCTTAGGAAAAACGCCGGCTGGCAGCACTTCGGAGCTCAGTGGGAGCCAGTGTTACGCGGAGAGATCTTCTGCGGTCAGCTTGAAGCCGTTTAACGGGCCGAGGACCGTGGCGGCGATTTGGCCGGGGCGGAAGAATTCGCGCGCCACTTCACGAACTTCCTCGCGCGTAACGGCTTCCAGCAGCACGATCAGATCGTCGGGAGTGAAGAAGCGATTGAAGTAAAGATGCTGGCGGGCGATGTGCGACATGCGTGAGCCGGTGGATTCGAGTGAGAGAAGCAACGCGCCTTTCAAGTGATCTTTAGCGCGGCGGAGTTCTTCCTCCGTGACCAGATCATCCTTCAGGCTGCGAATTTCCGCCATCACCGAACGCACCAGTTGCGGCGCGCTTTTCAGCGTCGTCGCGCCATACACCGAAAGCATGCCGGCATCCTGATACGGATTCATCTCGCTGAAAATAGAATAGGCAAGACCCTGGCGCTCGCGAATATTTTGGAACAGGCGCGAAGACATTCCGCCGCCGAAGAGATTATTGAGAATCGAGGCGGCAAAGCGGCGCTCGTCGGCGATGGGAAACGCGGCGACGCCGATGCAGACATGAATCTGCTCCAGGTCGCGCTTCGATTTCAGGGTGATGCGGGGCGCGGCCGTGGGCGGAGGACCGGCGACTCCGTTCTCCGACGGCTTCAGATTCTGGAAGTGTTCACCGACCAAATCCAATAGTTGTTGATGCGTCAGATTTCCGGCGGCGGTGATGGCGATGTGATTGGGCGCGTACCAGCGCGCGAACCAGTCACTCAGGCTGGCGCGCTGCAGGGCGTTGATTGTTTCGCGCGTGCCGAGAATGGGTTTGCCGAGCGCGTGGCCCTGCCAGAAGTTCTCGGAGAAAGTTTCATGAACCAGGTCTTCAGGATTGTCCTGCGCCGCTTTGATTTCTTCGAGGATGACGGATTTTTCGCGCGTGATTTCATCGGGAGGAAAAGCCGGGCACAGCACCATGTCGGAGATGATGTCGAAGGCCGCGGGCAGGTGCTCATCGAGGACGCGGGTGTTGTAGCAAACGAGTTCCTTGGAGGTGAAGGCGTCGAGCATGCCGCCGATGCGATCGGCTTCGCGGGCGATATCTTCGGCGGTCCGCCGCGCGGTGCCTTTGAACACCATGTGCTCGATAAAATGGGAGATGCCGTTGAGATCGCCAGGTTCGCGCCGCGATCCATGCTGCAGCCAGATGCCGACGGAGACGGAGCGCACGTGCGGCATGGGCTCGGTAATCACAACCAGGCCATTCGGCAGCGTGGACTTATGGATAGTGGGCGATGTCGCGGACATGGCGAACTTCTATTGTTACACGGCGAAGAGGCGAAAGTCGCCCTGAAGTGGACGGCTGCTACTTTCCCCTCTGCCGCACCACCTCGAACAAAACCACACCCGCCGCCACGGAAACATTTAACGACTTCACCGGCCCAACGGTAGGAATCGAAACCACAAAATCACAGCGCTTCCGAGTCAATTCATGCAATCCATGCCCCTCGCCGCCAAGCACAATCCCAATTGCGCCTTTGTAATCTGCATCGGTGTAATTTCGCTCCCCGCGCTCGTCGAGCCCAATCAGCCAAAACCCCGCCTCTTTCATTTCCTCCATAGCCCGCACCAGATTCTTCACTCGCGCCACGGGCAAATGCTCCAGCGCGCCAGCCGAAGCCCGCGAAACACTGTCGCTCAGACCCGCCGCTCGCCGCTCGGGAATCACCACGCCCTGCGCCCCAGCAGCCAAAGCCGTGCGCACAATAGCGCCCAAATTCTGCGGGTCCTCGACGCCATCCAGCAGCACCAGAAGCGAGCGCTCCGACTTCTGCGCCAGCAAATCCTCCAGCTCAACGGCCGCCCGCGAAGCCGCCAGCGCAATCACGCCCTGATGCTCGCGAGTCCCTGCCAACCGGTCGATCTGCAAGCGCTCCTCAAATCGCACCGGCACGCCGCGCTCCCGCGCCCGGCGCACAATATTCTCCATGCGGTTACCATGCCGCCCGCTGGCAATCACAATGCGATCCAGAGGCCGCCCAGCCTCCAGCGCCTCCTCCACAGCATGAACACCAAGCAGGTAGCTCATAGTAGCGCCGGCGTCTCTGCCGGCATCCGACGATCACAAATCTAGCCAACGCCAACGCTCGCGCGCGGACAATATTTTGAAGGATTTAAGCAGCCACGCCCGAGACGTGCGGGCCGTAGGGGCGGGGCTTGCTCCGCCCGCCAGCGTAACGCCCGGCACGAATGTCCACCACAACTACAATTCCACGCGTCCACTCGCTCTTAAGCCTCAATCGTAGCCACTGCATGCGCCGCAATAGCCTCGCCGCGCCCAATCGCATCCACGCCCTCATTAGTCTTAGCCTTCAAATTAATCTGCTCGGGCGCGATGCCCAGCGCTTCGGCCAGCACCGCGCGCATCGCGGGAAAATGCGGCGTCAATTTCGGTTTTTCGGTAATCACCACCGCATCGATGTGCGCGATGCGGGAGCCGCGCTCATCGAGCATCTTCCGCGTCTGCTCCAAAAAGATCAGGCTCGAAACCCCTTTCCACGTCGCATCCGTATCCGGAAAATGCGTCCCAATGTCACCAAGCCCGCCGGCCCCCAGCAGTGCATCGCAAATCGCATGGCTCAAAACATCGCCATCGGAATGCCCCGCCGGGCCGCGCTCAAATGGCAGTTCGACGCCGCCCAAAATCAACTTCCGCCCTTCCACCAAACGATGCAGATCGTAGGCAATCCCGACTCGCGGGCTACGCGAACTCATGATGGAGTCGCCGGTTTGGGCTTCTTCATAAGCCAGAAGCTAACCGCGAACCAGAGTCCAAGAATAAGAAACAACGGAACCAAAACTAAAAACGATCCGTGCGAGAAGTTCTCCGCGATCACGATGGAAGCTCCGGCGTTGTTGAGCTTGCTGGTGAGATCTGCAACCGATGAGCTCGGGATCGTTAATTTCGCAATATCTCCAGAATTCCGCAACGCCAATGTGACTTCCGCATCGGATTTCGAGACGACGGAACCTCGCAGACTTGACGTTGCCATTTGCGATCTGTTTGATCGCGTCGTCGTAACTTATCTCATGAGCTGTGGCTGGGCTCACCATGTGCCATGACACAATGGCGAGTATCAGAAGAGCAAACGAAAATATGATGACGCCCGCTGCGCGGCGCAGTTTGGCATCCTTCCCTGAATGCTGCTCGAGTGTCCCGTTCATGCCCGCTTCGCCAATTCCTGCTCCAAATAAAATCGCGCCAAATCCATATCCGCCGGCCGCGTAATCTTCAAATTCCGCTCCGACCCCAATACCACATAGACGTCCTTCCCCAACCGCTCCACCAACGAAGCCTCATCCGAAGCCGTAACCCCATCCGCCTCGGCCCGCGCAAAAGCCTCGCGCAAAATCCCATAGCGAAAAGCCTGCGGCGTCTGCGCCAATACAATTCTCTCCCGCGGAATCGTCGCCGTAATCCGCGCCACGTCCTCCGGCAAACGCTCGCGCTTCACTTCCTTCACCGTATCAATCGCCGGAATGCCCAAAATCACCGCCCCACGTTCGCGCGCCTCCGCAATCAACCGCTCCAACTGCTCCACGGTAACAAACGGCCGCACCGCATCATGCACCATCACAATCTCAGTCTCCGGCGCCACCTGCGCCAAAGCATTGGCCACCGACTGCTGCCGCGTCTCCCCGCCATGCACCACCCGCGCCGGCCGGCCAATCCGCGCCCGCCCAACGCGATCCTCCAAAAACGCCAATTCCTCCGCCCGCGTAGCCAAAATAAAATCGGTAATCGCCAAGCAAGCCGCCAGCCGCCGCAAAGTAAAAATCACCAGCGGCTCCCCGCCGAGCTCCAAGAATTGCTTAGGAGTCTCGACACCCATGCGGGTCCCAAGCCCAGCAGCAGGCAAAATGGCAGCAATGCGACTCATAATAGGGCAACGAGTCTATCAAATCCCCGTACCGCTGGCGTCCCTGCCGGCTCTTACGACCGAACCCGCCCCATGTCCCGCGAATTAGCGCACTTCGGTAGCGCCGGCGTCTCTGCCGGCATCTTACGACCTCGCTCGCCGCCACATCTCACAAACGACGCCGGACCTACCAACCAAAGCTAATTTCAGCCTGGCCCTGCCGGCCTTCGACGACTCCCAAATCATCTGTGCGCAATCTCCACCCACCTCCATTCCTCCAACCCCGCCCTCGCCGGATTCTGCTCGACGTACCGCACCGCCCGTAGAAATTGCTCCTCGTCCCGAATCCAATGATCGTAATACTCCCTCTGCCAAAACGCCCCGTTAATCCCAAACTTCCTCTGTGCCTCTCGCGCTGTAAACGATTTCCACGAGTGAAGAATGTCCGCAAGGCCACGATCTCCCAGCGGCTGAAACACAACGTGCACGTGATTCGGCATGATGCACCAGGCAAACAGCTTGTAGCGGATCCCATCGAAAGCCCGCAGCGCGGATGCAACAACCGCCGCAACCTCGGGCCGCGCCAAGTGCTTCGGCCCGTGTCCCGCATCGAGCGCTTTTTCGACTTCCACCACCGGCAGCCTCGCGACGCCCGAGCCAGCGTTCGCGCGTACGCCATGATTTTGCTGAACTCTTTCGCGCATCTCGCCTATCAGTTGCTGCGGCAGCGATCCCGCCAGTCGGAACGTCACGAAATAAACTCCTCCATCGGTCTCCCAATGAGGCAGGTGCCCGCGATTTCGTACCCGCGTGAGTTGTGCCACGAAGATGCCGGCAGGGACGCCGGCGCTACCAAACCGTCGCCCGTCGCGCAGGTCCGTTGTATCAAATGAAATGTTTAGGATTTACGCCGGAAAATACGTAGGGTGGTGCTGCCGCAACTCTCTTACGGTCTCCCAGGCTCCGGAAAATAACCCCGCGGAGGCCGCTCCGACCCGCCCGACGATTCCGCCGACCGCTCCCCCGCCGTAACAACTGCCGCAGCCCGCTCATCAAAGCGCCCAAAAATCATCTTCCCCGCGGTAGTCTGATGCACCGAAGTCACAGTAATATCGATGGTCTTATTAATCATCTTCCGCGCCGCATCCACCACCACCATAGTCCCATCATCCAAATAAGCCACGCCCTGGTTGTATTCCTTGCCCTCGCGCAAAACGAAAACGCGCATCGTTTCGCCCGGCAACACCACCGGCTTCAAAGCATTCGCCAGCTGATTGACATTCAAAATCTCAATCCCCTGCAAAGTAGCCACTTTATTCAAATTAAAATCATTGGTGATGATCTTCGCGTCGTAGCGCTTGGCTAACTCAATCAATTTCATATCCACATCGGCAACATTCTGAAAATCATCCTCGGCAATCTGCACGTCCAAATTCGGTATCTTCTGAATGCGCTGCAGCACTTCCAACCCGCGCCGCCCGCGCTGCCGCTTCAAAGGATCGGCCGAATCCGCCACCAGCTGCAATTCCCGCAAAACAAACTGCGGAATCACCACCGCCCCATCCAAAAATTGCGCCTCGGCGATGTCGGCGATCCGCCCGTCAATAATCACGCTGGTATCCAGCACCTTAAATGTATGCCGCAAATTCCGCTCGCTGCCAAACAACCCGCCCAGCGCCTGCAGATTCAGCATGTCGCCCTTATTCGCGCCCACAATCAAGCCGATGTAAGTCATCACCAAAAACACAATCAAGCTGAAGAACGAGCGTTCCCCGGCCGGCATGCTGGTATTCATCAGCACCAGCGAAGTCAAATAAGCCCCCAGCATCCCCAAAATCGAGCCAATCACCGCCCCTATCAGCCGCCGCAAGCTAGCCCGCCGCAAACGCACCTCAAACAAAATCACCGCCACAGCAAACAAAAATCCCGCCAGCGAAGCCAACAGCCTAGACAAGTGGAACGGCTCGAAGTGATATCCCGCCGCAACGCAAACGACCACGAAGACGATCCGGATCCCCAGCATGTCCCAGAACGATCCCACATTCGTTTCCGGTGAACGCGTAAGCGCGGTAGGCCGCTGCGTCGGCTGCGAAGCCTGCTCAGAAAGCCCTGAAGAGGTTGCTCGAGGCAACGGATTAGAATGGCGTGCCATACGGGCCCCTTATGAATCGCTACAGCTTATGAATCCCAACTAGTCGAGATTCGAGATACCGCGATGCTGTTGCCCGACCAATATGAAAATTAGGATCTCCCGGCTGCGTGTATAAAATTATGAACGCCGTTAACGGGAGTATAACACTACTTTTCGCCACGGGCGTCAATCGCCTCCAGCGCGTCCTTGTTTCCAAGACACCCGAGCCGTAGGATGCGAGTGAAACGGAAGCACCGCTTAAGCGACAAGGAGGTGCGCCGTGCAACGCAGATCCTTCCTGAAGGGCGCGGGAGTTGTGACCATCGTCGTCGTAGGCGGTGTCGTATGGCGCGCCTACGATCAAGGCGTCTTCAGCACCGGTGAGGGACCCGCCTACGAGCCATGGAAAAACTGGCGCAACGCCGCAAACGAAGACCCGCTAGCCTTGGTGCGCGCCGCGATTCTCGCCGCCAGCCCGCATAACACTCAGCCCTGGCTGTTCAAAACCTCCAATTCCTCGATTGAGCTGTACATTGACACGCAGCGAAACGTCGGCGCCCTCGATCCCTATCTGCGCGAAGAGCACATCGGCATGGGCTGCGCTCTAGAAAATCTGCTGCTCGCCGCCCCGGCCAATGGCTATGCCGCCACTGCAACCCTCCTGCCCGGACAACTCGGCCCGATTCCCGCCCAGCCCACGCCGCAACTCCTGGCGCGCGTCGATCTCGCTCCGGGATCGCGCAAAGAAAGTGAACTTTACAACGCCATTCCCAGGCGACACACCAATCGCGGCCCTTACGATCCAAACAAACCGCTCCCGCAAGATTTCCTCGAGGCGCTCAGCCATCTCCCCGGCGACGATTCCGACGTGAAGCTATTCCTGTTCACCGCCGAAGCCGATCGAAAAAAAATCGTTGCAGTGAGTAGCGCTGCGAACACCGAAATCTATTCCGATCCCGACGTCGAGCGTGGCAGCGAAAAATGGGTTCGCCTGCAATGGAACTCGGTGCAGAAATTCCGCGACGGCCTGACCATCGACGCCTTCGGCCTGCTTCCCATTGAAACCGCAATTACCAAGACTGTTCCGGAGAGCATGGTGTATTGGCTAGCGTCGCACAGCGAAAAGAACGGATATTCAAATCTGATGCTCACCGCCCCACTGATCGGTTTCATCGCCGTGCGCGATCGCTACGAGCGGGAGCAGTGCCTGCGTGCCGGCCGGCTCTGGCAGCGCTTACATCTCTTCGCCACCGCTCGGGGCCTGGCCGCGCGCCCCTGCAACGAGGCCGTAGAAATGGTGGATCACGAGCACGCATTGGGAAAGCCCGCCGCCCGCGCTGCCCTGCTGAATGAAATCACCGGCGATTTGACTTGGCAGCCGACTTTCGTTTTCTATATGGGCTATCCCACTCTGCAAGCCCACGCCAGTCCGCGCCGTCCAGCGGAAGCCGTACTAATCTGAGCGCGAAGACGCGCTACCTCACCTCGGGGTGCCCCATGCGCCGCAGTTGCGCGTGGGGCTTTTGAAAGAGCACTCTGCAGCGTTTTTTCCTAAGCCAGCCCGGCTCTGAGAATCGGCCGGATTCCATGTCAACGCACCGCCGGCTGAAACCCCTCCACCCCAAACTGCCACAACAAAAAGCTCCACTGGTCCGCCAGTAACTGCTCGACTTGCTCCTTCGTCCCGCCAATCCCTCCATGCCCGCCCTGATAATCCACGCGCAACAATATCGGCCGCGGCCCCGCCTTCGCAGCCTGCAACCGCGCCGCCATCTTCCCCGGCTCCCACGGCACCACCCGCGGATCATTCATCCCGGTAGTGAGCAAAATCGCCGGATAGTGCACGCCATCCTTTCACATGGTAATAAGCGCTGTCCTCATAAAGATTCCGAAATCCCGCCGGATTATCCAAGCTGCCGTACTCCGGCACATTCAAAGGCCCATCCGGCGAAAACATATCGCGAATCATGTCCGACAACCCGACATCATCAAGAGCCGCAGCAAATAAATCCGGCCGCTCCGTAAACGCCCGCCCAATCAATATCCCGCCAGCACTTCCGCCGGCCCCGGCAAGCCGCGCAGCAGTCGTATATCCGTTCTGCTCCAGATATTCCGCGCAGGCGATGAAATCCTTCCAGGTATTCGGCTTCTTTTCCAGCATCGCGCCTTCATGCCATTCCTCGCCATATTCCCCGCCGCCGCGCACGTGCGCGAACGCCAAGATGCCACCGCGCTCCAACCACGCAATCGACACCGGACTGAAATACGGATCCTCACTGATCGCATAAGCCCCGTAACCGTCCAGCAAAGTCGGATGAGATCCATCCAGCTTCGTTCCCTTCTTCATCACAATCGAGAGCGGCACCATCGTCCCATCGTAGCTGCGCGCCTTCATCTCTACCGCCGTCAAGTCCTCAGGCGCGTCAAACGGCCCCGCGGCCTGCAGCCCCAAATCCACCACGCTCTTCGCTTCCGGCCGGTACTCATAAATCCGGAACGCCCGCGTCCATCCCGTCAAATACAAAATCGCTCCCGGAATGCGCGGATCGCCGCCGGCCAGAAAAACCGATCCCTCAATCGGCAGCGCCACTTTCTCCGCCGCGCCCTTGGAATAAGGAATGCGCATCAATTTGCCGATCCCGCCATCGAGCTCCGTCACGTACAACGCATCACTAGCTGCGAATGTGCTCGAGACCACCGCTTCTCCAGGCGGCACCACAACTTCCGCCCCGGCAATATCGGGATGCAACAAGCTGGTGCGAATCACCTTCAATCGCGGCGCATCCTTGTGCGACATCAGATACAACTCATCGCCGTGAGCATCCGTATTCGTAATTTCGTCGGCAACATCAAACAGCTTCCGCCACGGAGTATTCGGCTTGCCCACCGTATCCACAGGCGCAGCGTAAGCCGTGCGATCGTTGCTGAATCCATGAGCAACGTCGGCGATGGCATAAGTAGTCCGCGGATCAATCAACACATAGCTGTCGTCGGAAGGCTCGAGTTTGATCGCCGGATCCACGCCGTAGCCAAAAATCGGAACGTCGCTGTCGGCATCAGTCCCAACGCGGTGCAAGAGCACGCGGCTCTTCAATCGCCGTTCACTAGGATCCATACCCGGCTTCATGGGCTGAAACTGAACGTGCATAAACGCCTGGTTGTCCGGCATCCAGGAAATTCCGCCGTACCAGCTGCGCGGAATCGTCTCCGGCAAATCCTTGCCGGTAGTCAGATCGAGAATATGAATCACCGCGTCTTCCGACCCGCTAAGCGAAATCCCGTAAGCCACGTAGCGTCCATCGAGCGAAGGAACGTAGTAATTCAGCGAATAATGCGTCCCCGGCTCGCGAATAAACGTCGAGGGATCCACCAGCAATTTCTCCGCGCCATTCAATCCGTCGCGCACATACAATTTCGAGACATCCTCGCTAGCCAGCTGCTTCTCATAAAAATATTTTCCGCCCAGCAAGCGCTGCACGTCATTCACGCGAAAAGGCGCCGCCTGATCCAATTCCTTGATGCGCGCCAACAACCCCGCCCGCCCAGGAATACCAGCCAAAACGCCCCGCGTATAATCGTCCTCATCCTTAAACCATTTAACCACTTCGGGATCCTTCAAATTCTCCATGTACCGGTAAGGGTCGGTAACCTTAGTCCCAAAGTAGTCGTCCGTCACCGGCCGCACCGCAGCCACAGGCGGCCCGGAATTAATCCCTACGGCGCGCCCGCGCGAATGCACCGCCACAGCGCTAGCCGCCAGCGCAAATCCAAACGTACACGCAAGAACATGCTTTGCATTCACGGACGCACTCCTCAAAGAACCAGCCGATGCTACGCCGCGCGCAACGTCAAATCAACGCGAGCAAGGTGGGAGCCTCCGCAAGGTGGGAGCCTCCGCATTTATGCGGAGGAGGAGCGCTTCAGCGCTCCGAAAAAAGCGCCTTTCATCAGTGCGCTTTAGCGCTGGGCAGTAGCTTTCAGCGCCTACACGATTTTCGAGACGAGCTCATATCTGGTGGAAGCCACGAACTTGTCAGGGCACGGATATAACCGAACCGCCGATACGCCCCGACGGTTTCGGAGCTAGCGAAAAAAAAAGCCTTAACGTCGTCATTACGAGCGCAACGAGAAGCCTGTCCCGAGTCCCTCGAGGGAATCCGCATTTGATTTTCTCTGCGTAGGGGCGCCCGCTTGCTGCGCCCTCCGGCGACCTCTCAGCACGATAGCCGTGCCACACAACCGCGGGAAATAACGTAACGCCGTTCTTTGTAGTTGCGCCCCGCGTTTACCCTGGACCGCGAAGCGCAGCCCGGCCATCCCGCCGACTACCCTAACGCTTCCCCATCAAATCCGGCCCCGCACACTTCGGATCCGAACTGTTCGACCCGGAAACCAGCGTGAAGATATCCTTGTCCTGCTCAATTTGAAAATACCCGAACCATCCGGTAGGCGCGCCATCGAGTTCCACCTGCACGAGCTTCTTTCTGCCCGCACAAGCCCGCACCGCACCGTAGTGAAATTCACTCGACCCGTGCTGCTGAATGATCTCGGCGATGATGTCGTGCTCCTTACCCAGCGAACCCAAATCCGCGCGCGCGGTCCACTCGGTAGCTTCCATCCAATCCGCCTGCAGCCACTCATCGAGAAAATCCCGCGCATTGAATGCCACCGGCTGATAGCGGTGCAGCTGCCCTTGATGCAAGCGATAGTGATACACGCCCGCTCGTTCATTCGAATTCGTGTCCAGAGTGCTCACGTTTAATCGCAGCTCAAATCCATCCGCCTCCTCGTTCATCTTTGGCTGCACATCTCTGCGATAATCGGCCTCCTTGTGAAAAATCACCGACTGCGACGTCTTCGCGTTCTGCGCCCGAATCACGTCCAGGTCAAACGCACTCCAACTCGACGTGCAACTCGGTTTTCCGTGAGCTGCCGCGACAAACCAATCGTCTCCGCGCTGTTCACCAAACACCGCATACTCGAAGAAGTCCCCAAACGCTTTTAAGCTGTAGCTGTAGACATCGCTCTGCCACCGGAGCACTTGCCTCCAGCCATTCTCGCTCCATTGATACAGCAAGAGCATATTGTCCGTTCCGCAAGCAATCGCAAATTGTGTAACGATGCCGACCAGCGCAGGCTTGTGTTGCTCCGTCCGCACATGCAACTTTATGTCGGCACCAAAAATGTGGTCCAACTCCAGGTCTTTCGCCGCAGAATCGGGAATAGGTTTTTGCTCGGTGTCAGGAAGGTTGGCCCCAAGCAAAGCAGCAACCCGGCTCTCAATGTCCCTCGCATCGATTGTGTCGCTACGCTCGCAGGCCATGAACGCGTCCATAGACGCGGTGAGAGCATCCTTGAGTGCGCGAATCCGCTTTTGCGTCTCGTCTTTGACGCTCCAGTCGGTCCCGTCCTCCCCGACTTTCACAGCCAGCAACTGCGCCTGAACCAATTTCACCTGCTCCGCAGCTTGCTTGACTCGCTCCCGCGAACACACCTCACCCGCCCGCACCGGCAGCGCCATCGCGAGAAAAAACAGCCCCGCAGTAAATCGCCAACTCATCGCCGCCTCGCGCAACCCTCTTCGTAGGGGCGGGGCTTGCTCCGCCCGCACGCGTTCAATCGTGCTACAAGGCCCGCCACAGACCGGCCAGTTTAGTTTGTCCGATTGTGCTACAACAATTTGTTAGCTAGGAAAGATAAAAACGGCGCACGCGCCGCCCCAGCGCGCAGAGCAAATCCGAGGTAACCGTGCCAATCTCCCGCGCCGCATCCGAAACTTCGATGGAATCGGCGCCATCGCTGCCATAAATCGTCACGATATCCCCGATGGCCGCGTCCGGCACCGCCGTAGCATCCACCGTCGCCAAATCCATCGAAATCGTGCCCACGATCGGCACGCGCTTGCCGCGCAGCAAAGCGTCCCCGCGATTCGTCCGCGCCCGCACCAACCCATCCGCATACCCCGCGGCAATCACCGCAATCCGCGAAGGCCGCTTGGTCACAAATCGTGCCCCATACCCAACGCCCTCGCCCGCCGGCACATCCCGCAGCGAAATAATCCGCGCCCGCAGCGAAAGGCAAGGCCGCAAATCCATCTGCTTCATCACTTCGGCCTTCTTCTCCGGCGGATCAAATCCCTGGTGATACCCGTAGAGAATCGCCCCCGGCCGCACCAAATCGCCCCAAGTAGAAGGCCTAGCGCAAATCGCTCCGCTGTTCGCCAAATGCACCAACCCGGGCGAGACGCCCAACTCTCGCAAGCGTTCCAGCGCCGCGAAAAATTTCTTCTCCTGCCGCGCAGTCTGCTCGCTGGTGAAATCCTCGGCCGACGCAAAATGCGTGTACGTTCCCTCGAGCAACAGATGCGGGCAGCGCGCGCAGTTCCTCGGCGAAGGCGTCCACTTCGGCGGGCTCGATCCCCAAGCGGTTCATCCCGGTATTAATTTTCAAATGAAACGGCGCCCGAAAATTCCGCTTCCGCCCCGCCGCCCGCGCCGCCACCTTCTCCAGCGGGCGCAGCTGATCCACCCGCGTCACGGTAGGCGTCAATCCATGCAGCAGCAAAATTTCCTCTTCGCCAGGCCAAAATCCGGTCAGCACCAGAATCCGCTTGCGAATCCCAGCCTCGCGCAGCTCAATCCCCTCGCGTGAGCAGGTGACGCCCAGCCACTCCGTCCCGGCCCGCGCCAAAGCCCGGGAAATCGGCACCGACCCCAGCCCATAGGCATTGGCTTTCACCACCGCCAAAATCTTCCGCTGCGTCCCAACCTGCCGGCGAATCACCCGCAAATTGTGCAAAATGTCGGCGATCGAAATCTCCGCCCAAACCGGCCGGCCCTCGAATTTGATTTTGCGACTCATGGCAATCGCCGCGGCATCCGGCTTGTGAGAGTATCCCGCCGCCCCGCCAGATTTCTCGGCCGGCGCGTCAATCGTCTGCGTGTCAGTCAACAGTGTAGGCATGGCAGAACAATCCCAAGCACAAACGATGCCAAGCGCAGGCCGCGCCGCCAAACGCGCGACCGCGTTCCTAACTCCGTATTTAGAATAAGTTACAAGGACAACCGGAGGAACCAAAAATCCGCGCCGCAGCGCCAATGAAGAACCATCGTGGGAACCCAGCCACAACCGTGTGGCACAGGCACTCTCGCCCGTGCCGGCGGTAGCTGCAACCGGAGATCGAGAGAGCGCGACATGGCCCATGCCGCGTCACTCCTCAAACCCCGCAAAATCATCCGGCGCGGCCACCTCAAATCTTGTGCAGCGGCTGTTGAACACAAAATGCAGCACGCCCGTAGGCCCGTTGCGCTGCTTGCCGATAATCAATTTCGTCTTGTTGCGCTCTTCCTCGGGCGCTTCCTTGTCAAAGAAACTCGGCCGGTTGATGAACAGCACCACGTCGGCATCCTGCTCGATGGCCCCCGATTCGCGCAAATCGGCCAACTGCGGATCGCGCTTGTCTTTCTCCGGCCCGCGCGTCAACTGGCTCAACACCAGCACCGGCACCTTCAATTCCTTAGCCATAGCCTTCAAAGACCGCGAAATCGAGGAAACTTCCTCATTGCGGTTCCCGAATCGCCCGCGCGCCGTAACCAGTTGCAAATAATCCACCACCACCAGCGCCAGCTGTTTGTCGCGCGCCAAGCGCCGAGCCTTGGCCGCCATCTCCAGCACGCTGGCCGAAGCCGCATCGTCAATCCACAGCGGCGCGTCGGCCAATTCCCCCAGCGAAGCCGAAACCTTAGTCCAATCTTCGTGCTTCACAAATCCAGTGCGAAATTTGTGCGCATCCACGCGCGCGTGCGATGCCAGCAAGCGCAGCAGCAGCGATTCCTTGGACATTTCCAGGCTGAAGATCGCCACCGTCTGCCGGTTGCGCACCGCCACGTTTTCGGCAATGTTCAAAGCCAGCGCCGTCTTCCCCATCGACGGCCGCGCCGCCAAAATAATCAGCTCCGAAGGCTGCAACCCCGCCGTCTCCCAATCCAGCTCTGGATAACCGGTAGCCAACCCGGTAATCTGCCGCCCGCCGGTAAACACTTTCTCGATGCGCGTCCAGTTGTCGCGCACCAGATCCTTCACGCCAATCAACCCGGCGCGAATGCGATCGTCAGCCAGCTCGAAGATGCTCGACTCGGCGTTGTCGAGAATCGCGTCGGCGTCTTCCTCCGCGGCCAGCGCGCGTTCCTGAATGGCCAGCGCCGTATGCGCCAGATTGCGCAGCATCGACTTTTCTTTCACGATGCGCGCGTAATGCTCGATGTTCGAGATGCGCGGCACGCCGTCAACAAGCTGCGCCAGGTAAGCCGCCCCGCCCGCGGCTTCGAGCCCGCCGCAGCGGTGCAAGTCTTCCGTGAGCGTGACCAGGTCGATGGCCTGCTGCGCCTCGGCCAGCGCGATCATGCGCTCGAAAATCCGCCGGTGCGGATCGAGAAAGAAGTCGTCGGTCTTGAGCTTCTCGACCGCCGGATTCAGCGCATGATTGTCGAGCAGGATCGCGCCGAGGATGGAGCGCTCCGCGTCCAGGTTGTGCGGCAGCGGCCGTTCGAGATTGACGTCAATAGCCATCAGTTAGCTTTCGCCTTCTATTCGCCCGTATAGTTTCGCGCAGTACGCGCCGAGCCGCAACCATTTTTCTGCGCGAAAAATTCGCTCGCCGCAAATTTTGTTGTGGCTGGGATTGTGATTGCGGCGGGGAGTTTGCGCGAGCAAAGGCGCAACGTCAACTTGTACTCGCTTGTGGATTTCAGTGCGGCTGTGCAAATCGGCGACGGAGTTGAAAATTTGGCGGCGCTGCGAGTGCGCGTTGAAAAATTCAGCGGAACAGCGCACACGATTTTTGTAGCGATTAGAAAAGAGCTCGGCCGTTTGTTTTGTTGGAGTTGCGTGGATTTCTAATCGCTTTTATCGCTTTGGTGTGGCGATTAGAAATTGGAGGTTGGAGGTCTGAGGTCGGACGTTGGAAGAAAATTCGGAGATTAACCGCAGAGATGCAGAGAGCGCAGAGTTGCGATCCGCGACCCGCCGGTGCACATCGGCGGCGGAGGCGGAAATTTCGCGTGGCGGCGACGGCACGTTGAAAAACTCAGCAAAGCTCGAGACGTCGAGTTTGTATCGATTAGAAATGATGCCGGTGGTTTGTTTTGTTGGAGTTGCGGCGGATTCTAATTTTGGAATTGTATCGATTAGGAATTGGACGTTGGAAATTTGAGGTTGGAGGTTGCAAGAGATCTCGCGGGTAAACTGCGAGGGAGAACCGCTCCGGCTGGTTGGTTGAGGTCCGCGGTTGTTTTTCAGATCCGGAATGGTTCGAGTTCGCTGGATGCCGGCCCCTCGCAGATCGGGGTAAACAGGGACGCCCTTCGCAAACGCTCGGGGCAAGCCGGCGCTACTTGAAATGCTGCCGCCGCCCCGCAAAGACACCCGGGGCAAGCTGGCAAGATTGTCAGTCATTGCATCTCCCTCGTTTTCAGTTTGGGCGCGGTGGGCCTTGGCGGGCACACAACAGGCGGCTTAGGATTGCCGCCCTCGCGCCGGAACTGCGAGTGACTGCTGGGGGTAGTATGGGCATGGAGTTACGGTTGTGTCAATGGTACGGATGGGCTAGAACTGAAGTATCCTAAAATGATTCCCGCGCGACGAATGTGGCCCAACTTCGCCGCCCGTTATGGTTGGGTTCCGGCCGCACTTTCTCTCAGCCGCGCAAGCGTGTTTTCGAGATCGTAGTCGAGTCTGCGCCTATCGCGGCCTTGAATCAGTTTTTCTATCTCCTGCCGCGGTGTATTTGCGACCCAGCCGAGGATGTTCACGCCCGTCTTCAGTCCGCCTTGCCGGTGATACTCGGCTGATATTCGGGTCGCGTCGGTCCTTTCGAAGTCTAGGTGGACGAGTCGGAGTTCGTCGAACCCTGGTACTCCTGCGTCCGCCAAGTTCGCTAAAGACATCAACTCGTTGTCGTATTGAATCCTTCTCTTTTTGGCTTCCGCCTCGAGCAGACAATCGGCTGCAAACAGACCCCATGGCAGTAGATATTGGATTCGGGAATACACGACGGCCACCAGGTCCTCGATTCTGCTGAAGCGGTTCGATCCTGCGATCTCGGACCGCATTGACACGAATGGTGCCCCGGAGAGCCACAGGAGGATAATATTTGCTAAGAACCCGCCAAGCTTCGGGCCTTCAAGTTCAGCCATACGTGCGGCGACCGGGCCAACGAAGTACCGGGCTTGGTCAAGGTTGAGGCCGCTGCCGTAGAAGAGACGACGGACGTTTTCGATCTGCCAATTCTTAAGGCTGGCGGCCCAGTCTCTGAGGTCTGAGAGCGTCTCTATCGACAGGCCGAGCTCGGCGGCGATCTCCTTTGATGGGCTGTTTGGGTCGCTAAGAAACTCGTCGACGACCGCGTCCTGTTCCAAGAACAGCTCACTCGCAATTCGTAGTAGCCCAGCGTCCAGAAACCTCGCAGCGAAAGTCCCTTCGAGAATTTCCTCCGGTGAGGCGTGGATTCCGGAGGCTTTCGCGTGTATCAGGCTCACTCGTAGCAGGTTGACAGCGCCCTGAATCCCCCTAGATGCTTTTGGCGGCAGCACTCGGCCTGCGAGGTCGGCCAGCGTCAGCTCGCCGGCCCTCTGGCACTCCGCGATCTCTTTTACGGCTTGGACTATCGCGCTCCTAACGGGCTGGGTGGCGGTCATTTCAGGATTGAGGTAGTCGTTCAGGACGAAGGATATTTTCTCGAGCCCAAGGCTCGGCTCGAACAGGATAACTTGGCCCTCTTTGTCATATCCGGGCCGTCCCGCGCGACCGGCAAGATTCCAGAAAACCCGCGGTGTAACGGGTTGATACCTTGAGGGGCGTCCTAGCTGCGGCGCTTCACGTAGGGCAAGGGACTGTACGACAACGGTGGCGAACGGGAAGTTAACGCCTTCCGCTAAAGTGGTGGTTGCGAAAACGTAGTCGATATATCCCGCCCTGATTGCGTCCTCAAGGGCAACGCGAACCCTAGGCGGAAGTCCCGCATGGTGGTATGCGATGCGGTTGCGTAGCAGGCTTCTCAGGAGGACTTCGGGATACAGCTCCCTTTCGAGTCGTGAATCTAAGCGACTCATTGCTTCCGAGTCCGAGCCCGAGGGCGTCAGCGAGTTCCTGCGACGGTTTGCTTCGAGCTCTTGCATCGTCGAGGCCAGTTTTTCGCACTCTTTCTTCCCGCTCGCGACCACTAGCACCGAGCCTGCTCTTCCGAGCTCACTGGCCAACTGAACCAGCTGCTTTCTCTGACCGATCTCGAGATGGTCTTTGACAATGGTAATTGACGTGCCGTCCGTATAATTGATCGAGCCCATACCGCTCGCGCCAGCACCCTTCACTCGATAGATGCCCGCTCTCATTCGTGTCGGGCGCTGGTTGAATACGACGCCTCCTGGGTTTTTCCCCGCCCAACCTGCAATCTCGACGATGTTTGGGGTGACTGCCGACAAAAACACGAAGCGGACCGGCCGGTTTCCAACGACTTTTTTCAGCCTCCAGAGGTACATTTCGAGCAAGATTCCGCGAGTGCTGGACTCAATATGGTGTGCCTCATCGACGATGACGAGGCAGAGATCAGCGAAGAACTGTTCGCCGAGTCTGAGGAGCATGTCCGCCTTTTCAGGGGTCAAGACCAAGACTGCGGAGTCCGCGATCTCTTCGCTTTCTTCTCTCTGTAGTTCAACCAGCTGTGGAGTGACTGCCGCGACTTCAATCTCGAGCGGTTTAAGAGCGAGTGCGAGCTTGGTGGATACTTCGTATACGAGGGCGCGACTCGGGACAATGTAGAGTACTTTCTGTCCGGGAAACTGAGAGAGCGTGTCTAAGATTAGTAGGCGCGAAATGAATGACTTGCCTGTCCCGGTCGGGGCGGCAAGCCCCCAGCTATCCCGAGCCGGATCAAGCAGTCCACCTTTGATCGCCGCCGACTGCGCTGCCCAGAGCTCGGTAGGGAATTGAATTCTTTGGAGAGACTCGAAAAGGGGGGGCGGCACATGCGTGCGAGTGGCGGCGTCAGCTCTGCGCGCGACGATGGCCCGAAACGCTTGTATTTCGGTCGCCGTTAGGTCTAGCGCTAGATCCTTCGCGAGTTGGCCGAACAAATCGGCGGCTCGAGTCGGGGCGTCGTTCCTTCGACCCTGCACAAACTCTCCGAGTGCAAAGGCGTCCGAGGCAAGGGCAGCTTCCGCTACCGGGGCGTCATCGGCCACGGTGGGCCTCGCATCCTCGGTGTGCCCGTTGCTGGAAAGGAGTCCGAAGACTCCGGTGCGCGCAAACAGCTCTGCAAGTGGTGACCAAAGATCGCCATGCGCGAGAATGGCGGAAGAAATTGCCGGTGCCTCTCCGAGTTCAAAAAGCAGCGCCGACCTCACCCGCATGTGACGCGACGAGGCGCTCGTGCTTTCGAGTCGCAGTGATAGGGCTTCTGCAACCTCGGCTGCAACGAGGCACAGGCGAGTTCCTGCGTTTTTTTCCCAATTTGGCGCACTGGTGAGGGCGCACTCCACAAAGTGCTGGAGACGCCCGGCCGCCTCATCGTCGAAGAGGTCTCCTTGTCCCAACCGAGTCTTTACGAGCGTCTGCCGCACGAGCCCGAGGTCACCGGCGAATTGCAGAGATTTGGTGACTGCTTCAAGTTCTCCTATTGAGAACATGCGGTTCGCACCCTTTCAAGGATCTGGTAGGTCTGTTGAGAGACGCTTCCAAGGCTCTCGACGCAGATCAGGTCTACGTCGAACGTCTTAGAGTGTTGGCGCGTGGAGAGCATCTTAACTTCGGATTGTGAATAAGTGGCGGAGTCAACGACCACGAATCCGGCGTAGCGAATCTTAGTCCCGGAATAGGGCAATAGCGCGGCGCGCAAGCGTGCCTGGAGCTCTGTAGGGAGTTGGGCTATACGGTCCCTTGCGGCGGCCAAGTCAAATTCCAAGTCTCTTTCTCCGTATTCCGAAAACGTGTTGAAGAGATCGGCGTAGCAACCGCGATCGTGGCGGGCCGGTGCAGACGATTTCGTGCTTGATTTTACTTCGCCGAAAACAAATTCGATAGGGTCGGGCTTCGGGTCAAAAAGTACAAGGTCCATTTTGAACGCATTGGCGTTTTCGGCGGTCAGGAGGGACAGTTTACTGTATAGAAGTGATAAGTCCATCACCTCTTCGGCAAAAATGCCGCTGGCAATCTCAGCGAAGTGGGAATTTTGGAACGAATCCGCAGTCGGCAGTCTGCCGAGAGCTGCCTTTACTGTGGAAAGGAAATAACCATCGGCTAGCTGCTCGGAAATTTTTTGGGGTTCACGATAGAACAGCGGCGCCCTGTCGGCTACGTATTTGGCGAGATCGAGGCCGTCCTTAATTGGTATTACTTGAGAATGGAATACAATTCGGCAGACGTTACCGTCGCATTCAATACTCGCCCGCGACAGTTTGAGCAGCTGGTTGAAGGGGCCTTGTGTCGACACGGAGAGAGGCGCCTTTCCATTCAGTCGGATGACCCTAGGTGCTTAGTTACCATGTGTGAAAGTCTAGGACAATGCTCACTGTTGACTCAGTTGTCGAAGAAGGGACTGAAAGGATGGACGGAGGCGGCCAGCGATTTAGAACTAGGGCGTTGAATTCTATGGTTGGCGCTCGAGGCGCGAATTGACATCATTCTGGGTTCGGTATAAAACCGCGGCGGTCGCTTTCCAATTTTTACTACCCATCGTTTGGATTTCGAGGAGACATATGACTAAGCGAATTTTGATTTGGGGATTGCTTGGGGCGGTTTTGTTTCTTAGCGCGGGGCGGTTGCCGGGGCAGAATAGCGACGCTACCGCTAAGGCTGTCGAAGGGTTGGAGCATCAGTGGATGAAGTCGCAGCAGACGAACGATCCGGCGCCGCTGGAGACGCTGCTGGCCGACGGTTTCGTGGGGACGTTGGAGACCGGCAAGGTGGAAAACAAGGCGGAGACGATTGCGGATGCGAAATCGACCAAATATATTGATTTTTCTTACGTCGATTTGAAGGTTGCTGTGTATGGCAACGCGGCCATCGCAACGGGCGGCAGCAGAGGCAAGCAGACGGATGCTTCGGGGAAGACTACGACGATCAACAATCGTTGGACGGATACTTGGGTGAAGATGCCTGGCGGGAAGTGGCAATGTGTGGCCAGCCATGTTTCTGACGTGAAGATGTGATTTGGCGGAGGGTCGTGCCTCAGCGGCTAAAGAGGCTGCGGAAAAAATCGAAAATCTTGTCACCGGCGGAGTCCGGCGTCGCGCGCGGCATTGATTTTGCATTGAGGACGACGGAGGGCGCAGCAAGCAGCGCCCCTACGAAGGCAAATGCAGATCCCTCACCGCTAAAGCGAGTCGGGATGACGGTTGTTTAAGGGGATTGGGGACGACAGCTGGCAACGGTGAAGCATTTTTCCGCGACCTGTGAAGTCGTGCCCTGACGAGACGCGGGAATGAGAAGGAGCCGATCCTTCGCTGCGCTCAGGGTGACAACGATTCTGCGCGGGAAAAACCCGATGCCACACCGGGCCGATGGTGAACGCCAGCCCGCACACGGCCCAGCGCTAAAGCGCATTGTTAGTGGCGACTCTTCTCAGGAGCGCTGAAGCGCTCCTTCCCCCTCATGAATGAGGGGGCTCCCACCACGACCATATGGCGGCGATTACGCTTCGCGCGTGACCACCAGCTTTACTGTGGCTACTATGTCGCGGTGCAGCTTGATGGGGACCTGGTATTCACCGATCAGCTTGATCGGGTCGGTGAGCTGGATTTTGCGCTTGTCGATGTTGTAGTTCTGGGCGGCCAGGGCTTCGGAGATGTCGGCGGTGGTTACGGAGCCGAAGAGCTGATCGTTTTCGCCGGCTTTGCGGGTGAGCGAGAGCGTTACGCCGGCTAGCAGCTCGGCCAGCGTTTGGGCGGAGGCGCGGTCGTCGGCTTCGCGTTTGGCGAAGGTGGCGCGCATGCGCTCGAGGCGCTTGAGATTGCCGGGCGTGGCCGGCATGGCCAGTTTTTTCGGCAGCAGGAAATTGCGGGCGTAGCCTTCGGCTACTTCTACTACTTCGCCGCGGTTGCCTAGTTTTTCTACGTCTTCTTGCAGGATGATTTGCATTTCGTCCTCGGTTCCTGTGAATTGTTGCTTGTGTTGTGTCTTGAGATCCCTTCGAGGGACTCAGGGCAAGCTCTTCGGCCTTACGGCGGCCTCAGGATGACTACCAAAACCTATCTAGCGCGACATCGCTCGGCGTGCGAGCGACGATCGTTCAAAATCCCCACGCGCGACGGCGGCGCATGGGGCACCCTGTGCTGCGCATTCCTTACAGCTCGGCTGCGAACGGCAATAGCGCTATGTTTTGGGCGCGCTTTATCGCTACCGTCAGCCAGCGCTGGTGGCGGGCGCAGGTGCCGGTCATGCGGCGCGGCAGGATTTTGCCGCGCTCCTGGATGAATGGCGCTAGCGTCTCGGCTTTTTTGTAATCGATGTAATCGACGCGATCGACGCAGAAGCGGCAGACCTTCTTCTTGCGCACGAAACTGCGCTTGCCGCGTTTGTGCGGGCCGCCGAAGCCGCCGCGTCCGCCGCCTCCGGGGCCGCCGGGTCCGCCTGGGCCTCGGCCTCCGGGACCGCCGGGACCGCGACCGCCGCCTCCTGGGCCGCGTCCGCCTCCGCCGCCGTGGCCGCCGCCGCTGTGGCCTCCGCCACTTTGTCCGCCGCCACTTTGCCCGCCGCCTGGGCCGCCGCTGGGTGCGGGACTGGCTGGTGCGCCGGCGCTTGCCGGTGCTGCTGCAGGCGCGTCGGATGATGCCGGCGCGGGTTCGCTGGGCGCGGCCGCTGGTGGATTTTGTTTTGCTTCGTCTTGATCAGCCATTTTCAAATTCTCCGATCGATTCCTGATGAATGTTATTTGCGACGCCGAGGAAAAACAGGACCTCAGCGGCTAAAGCCGTAAAAAATTGCTGCGCTTCCGGCAGGGTTAAAGCCCTGCCCTGACAAAACCTCGGAGCGAGAGAACCAAGATCTTTGGCGGCTCCTGGACACCGGTCGCCCCCCACGCGCAACACCGGCGCATGGGGCACCCTGCGCTTCGCCGAAATTTGCCGCCCGCTCGAATTCTCCGCCGGCCCAACGACAGCGTTCACCGAATCCTAGTCGCCCGCGGGCGCGGATTGCTCGCCGCCGCCGCTTGCTGCTGCCGGGGTTGGGGCTGCGGCCGGCGCGGTCTTGCGCGGACGGCGAGCGGCGCGGCGCTCGCGGTGGCGTGCCAGTTTTTGCTGGCGCTTGATGTCTTCGTCAACGCGAATGGTCATGTACTTGATGACCGGATCGGCGACTTTCAGGCGGCGCTCGAGTTCTTTGAGCAGCTCGCCGTGATTGCTGCGCAGCAAGATGTAGACGTAGAAGCCCTCGCGCAGCTTGTGCACTTTGTAGGCCATGCGCTTGCGGCCCCATTTCTCGACTTTCTCGAGCTTGGCCTGCTTTTCTTCTGCGGCGTGCTGCAGCGTGGCGATGACTTTGTCGATTTCGGCCTCCGGGGTGTCCGGGCGGCTGATGAAGATTACTTCGTAGAGTCTGTCTTCCATGGTTCCTCGGTTTCTTTACGGCTGATCGGTTAGATCCTTCGGGCCGACTGCGCCCTCAGAATGACATCGTTAAAACCGCATACCTCGCATCCGTGCCATCTCAGGCGTCTATGCCGGCTTCGGGCTCTACTTTGCGATTGAATTTCGTCATCGCTTTAGCCGGGCCATCGCTCAGAATTATTTCGACGGCTTCGGCTGCGTCCTGGGCCATCTGCTGCGCGATTTCGCGATGCTCGCGATTCATCGGGCAGAGGACGTACTCGGCCATGTCGCCGATCGGGTGCTCGGGCATAACGCCCATGCGCACGCGAATAAACTCAGTGCCTGCGGCCGAGACCACCGACTTCAGGCCGTTGTTGCCGCCGCCGCTGCCGCGCTCGTTGATGCGAATCATGCCCCAGGGCAGTGCGGCTTCGTCGCTGAGCACGATCAAATCGGCTGCGGTGCATTCGTAACGCTCGAGCATTTCGCGCACGGCGATGCCGCTCAGATTCATCATCGTTTGCGGCTTGGCGAGCACTACTTCTTGCCCCGCGATCGCGCCGCGCCCGATGAACGATTTTGCTTCCGGGCGCGTGACGCGGATGGCGGTTCGCTCCGCCAGCGCGTCGATCGTGCGGAAACCCTGGTTGTGCGGCGTCTGCTCGTATTCTTTGCCCGCGTTGCCGAGGCCGACGATCAATTTCATGCTTGCACTTTAGCGGTGCACTTCATCTGCGCACGGCAAACATTCAAATCGGGGCCGAAAAGCCCCACCCTTCCCAAACGGCGGGAAGGATGGGCCACCCCTAAGAACAAACCTCAGCGGCTAAAGCCGTTTTTCTCGCGCCGCTTGCCGGCACGGTTGAAACCGTGCCCTGACAACACCGAAAAACAAATGCCACATCGGGCGGGTGATGAATCCCCGCCTTACTTTTCTTTGCCCTTCTTTTCGGGCTTCTCGGGCTTTTCGGCCTTGGCTTCGGGGGCGCCTTCTTCGCCTTCTTCTGCTTCCTTCTTGCCCTTCTTGATTACTTCGGGCTCGGCCGGGGCTGCTTCGGTTACGGCGGCAGCGGCTTCCGGCGTGGGCTCGGCTTCGGCCTTCAGCGTTACTACGTGGAAGAGCACGCGTTGCGGATCGGTCAGCAGCTTGAGTTTCGCGGCGTCGATGGGCACGTCGCTGGCGCGAATCTGCTTGCCGATGAGCAGCTCGCTTACGTCCACCTTGAATTCTTCGGGAATGTCCGAGGGGAGACATTCGATTTCAATTTCGCGCGTGACGATTTCGAAGATGCCGCCCTGCATCTTCACGCCTTGCGCTTCGCCCACCGGATGCACGGGGACTTTCACGCGCATGCGCACGTCCATGGCCACGCGGAACAGATCTACGTGGATGAGTGAGCCCTTGACCGGATCAAGCTGCCAATCCTTCACCATGGCTTGCTCTTCTTTGCCGCTGGAGAGCTTCACTTTGAAGATGGTGTTGTGGCCGGTCTCCGATTTCAGGATACGCGTGACTTGCTTGGCGTTGACGGCCAGTGAAATCGGTTCCTGCTTGCCGCCATAGAGAACGGCGGGAATCATGCCGGTGCGGCGCGTGCGGCGCGCGGGTCCCTTGCCGCGCGTTTCGCGATCGCTGCCTTCGACTACGAATGTCTGCATACGTCCTTCCCTTAGTTGAAATTAAGTCAAGTCTTTAAGACAAACGGAAACACAAAACCTCAGCGGCTAAAGCCGATGAGGATATTTTGCCCTCTGGCACGGCTGAAGCCGTGCCCTGACAAAGCGAGCGAGTGTTGAGCAACTTTTCCATTTAGGCGCTAGATGAATAGCTCGCTGATGGATGTTTCTTCGTGAATGTTGCGGATGCCGCGGGCCAGCAATTCGGCGACGCTGAGCACCGTGATTTTCGAAAGCTTCTTGGCTTCGGCCGAGAGCGGCACGGAGTCGGTTACGACGACTTCTTCGATTACGGACTTCGTCAGGCGCTCGACGGCCGGGCCCGATAGTATTGGATGCGTGCAGCCGGCGATTACTTTGGTCGCACCGTTTTCGATCAGGGCTTCGGCGGTTTTCACCAGCGTGCCGGCGGTGTCGATGATGTCGTCGATGATCAGCGCGGGACGGCCTTTGACGTCGCCGATCAGATGCATGACTTCGCTTACGTTCACGTCGATGCGGCGCTTGTCTACGATGGCCAGCGGGGCGTCCATTTTCTTAGCGAAGTAACGGGCGCGCTCAACTCCGCCGGCATCTGGTGAAACTACGGTCAACTCGCCCATGACTTTCTTCTTGAAGTATTCGACCAGTACCGGAGCGGCGAACAAGTGATCTACCGGGACGTTGAAATAGCCCTGAATTTGCGGAGCGTGCAGATCGAGGGTGAGAGCGCGGCTGGCGCCGGCGGTTTCCAGCAGGTCGGCTACGAGCTTTGCGGAGATGGCTACGCGCGGTTTGTCTTTGCGGTCCTGGCGGGCGTAGGCGTAATAGGGAATTACCGCGGTGATGCGCCAGGCGGAGGCGCGCTTGAAGGCGTCGATCATCAGCAGGAGTTGCATCAGGTGGAAATCGACTGGTTGCGAGCACGGTTGCACGACGAAGACGTCGGCGCCGCGGACGTTCTCGAGGATCTGGAAGCGCGATTCGCCGTCGCTGAAGCGGCCGTGTTCGGCCTTGCCCAGGGTTACGCCCAGGTAGTTGCAGATGGCTTGTGCGAGCGCGGGATTGGCGCTGCCGCAGAAGATTTTGAATTTCTCGTCAATCAACGAAATTCACCATTGCGATTGGCGTTTGGGGGCCGTGCCCACACTGCGCGATTGTTTCTAAGCTGCGCACCGCGTTTGAGTGCAGCCTTCGATTACGTCTGAGCTCGTCGGATGCCGGCCTAAAAGGCCGGCGCTACACAAACCGCGGGCGCAAGATTCGGGCGTAATCGCTCCGCCCTAGGGTCTCTACTACGAAAGCTTGGTCTTCCGGGAAACCAAATGCGGCTCGGCGCGCCTGCGCTGGGCTCCGGAATAATCCGAACACCGCCGATCCGCTACCGGCCAGCGCGGCCTCTGTTGCTCCTCGTTGAAGCAACCTACGCTTGATGGCTGCCAAGCGCGGGTGACGGCGGAAAACCGGCCCTTCGAAATCATTCTCGAGCGGGGTTTGCTGCCGGCTCCAACACAGAGCGCAGAAGTTAAAGATGTTACGGGGCGGTTTGCGCTTTGTCAATTGCGAAGAGACCCAGGCGTAGGCGTCGCGGGTGCTTACGGCTATTCCGTTTGGCGATACTACGACCACCGAGTATTTCGGGCCATCAGGCAGCGGATATATCTCGTCGCCGCGGCTTACTCCCAGGGCGCGGCCGCCGAACAGAAAGAACGGCACATCGGCGCCGAGGCTGGAGCCGATTTCGATGGCTCGCGCTAGGGGTAGCTTTCGGCCGGTTAGCCGCTGCATTCCGATTATCGTTGCGGCGGCATCGCTTGAGCCGCCGCCCAGGCCTCGGGCTACCGGGATTTGCTTGGTGAGATGGGCGTGGATTCCGCCGCGGTAGTTCAGCTCGCGGCGCATGGCTTCTATCGCGCGCCAGACTAGATTTGCGCGGCCAAGTAGCGCCGGTTCACCCTGAGTTGCGAAGGGCTTCTCTGCCGACATCGGGCGAGCTTGATTTCGGTTACGGGCAGAATCGATCGCGGATTCGTGAGTTGGATTGGAACGGATGTATCTGTATTTAAGTTCGTGGTCCGCTTTTGTTTGGCGGACTTCGGTCACGGCTTGCTCGTCGGATGCCGGCGGGGACGCCGGCGCTACTTGGAGCTCGATCCTATTGCCTCGTAGCTTTGACAGCTCTAGGACGTCGTGCAGGCTGATCGACTGGAATATCGTGCGGAGTTCGTGATAGCCGTCTGAGCGCCGCGCCAACTACTTGCAGGCAGAGGTTCACTTTGGCGAACGCCGGGAGGCGCACTGAATTTTTCATGCGGATCGCTGATTTCGTTTATTGCGGTTGCGAATTATCCGGTGCGGGCTTTTGCGCGACGCGCTTCTTGGCGTCCTTCAATCTCTGGTCGAGCTCGGTCACTTTGTCGGCTTCGTAATCGGCCGGCAAAGCCTTCTGCCATTCCGCGAGCGCCTTTTCCCATAGCGCTTCGGCCCGCTGCATCCGGCCCATCTTCGCATAGACGTCGCCGAGATGTCCGAGAATTGTGGGGTCGTCGCCGGTGCGGTCCACGGCCTTGGTCAAACATTCTTCGGCTTCGGCGAGCTTGTTCTGCTTGTAATACGCCCAGCCGAGGCTGTCGAGATAGGCGCCGTTGGCGGGCTCGAGTTCGAGGGCCTTGCGAATCAGCGTGGTGGCTTCGTCGAGACGCACGCCGCGGTCGGCCAGCATGTAGCCGTAATAATTCAGCGCGGCGGCATTTTTGGGATCGATCTCCAGTGCTTTCTTGAATTCGGTCTCGGCCAGATCGTATTTCTTCTGGCGCTCGTAAATCGCGCCGAGCATGAACAGGGCGGTTTCTTTTTCGCCTGGTTCGCCCGCCAATTCCTGAGCTTTCAGCGCGGATTTTTCGGCGTCATCGTAGCGCCGGCCGCGTTCCTGCACCTGCGCGAGATCGAGATAGACATCTTCGTCATCATCGCCGCCCTTGAGCAGCCCGCGCAGTACTTTTTCGGCTTCTTCGGACTGGCCTTTTTCGCCAAGCAGGATCGCGTAAGTGACGGTCAGGCCGCGATCTTGCGGCGAATCCTTCATAGCTTTTTGCGTTTCGGAAACGGCGCGATCGATTTCGTGGCTTTCGCGATAGGTATCAATCAGCAGCATCTGCGCGCGCTTGGCGGATTCGGGGCCGAGCTTGGCGAGTTCTTCGTAAGAGCGCTCGGCGGAGGAGTAATCGCGCTTCTCGCGATAGATGCGGCCCAGTTCTTCGTAGAGAATGGCCAGGGCGTTGGGGCTGCCATTGGAATCGTTGGAAGAGCGCACGCCGGCAATGGCATCGGCCAGCACGTGCGCGGCATCGTCGTAGCGGGCCTGCGCGTCGTACACCAGTGCTTCGTTATAAACGATTTCGAGATTGCCGGGGCCGAGTTGCTTGGCTTTGATGATGCTTTCCTCAGCCTGATCGAACTGGTTCATGTGCCGGTAAATCTGCGAGAGACGCAGATAATTTTCGGCGTTTTCCGGCTCGATGATGGCCAGGCGCTTGAACTCCTCGAGGGCTTGGGGAAACTTTTCTTCGGTTAGCAGCGTTTGCGCCAGTTCTTTGCGGTGCGAAATTTCGTCGGGATCGCCTTCGACGGCTTTTTTGTAGGCCTCTTCGGCTTTGGCGTACTCGTGCGATTGCGAATAGGCATCGCCGAGAAGGTCGTAGAGCGTCGGCGAGGTGGAAATCGCGGCGGCCTTGCTGAGCAGTTCGATGGCTTCGGGCGTGCGGCCTTCGTCGATCAGCAACTGGCTCATCTGCTCGAGCGCGCCTTCGTTCTGGGGATCGCGGCTGAGGATGGACTTCAACGTTTCTTCCGCTTTGTCGTGCTCGTTTTCGAAACGGTAGAGGCGCGCGAGCCACAGGGCCGATTGGCTGTCTTTGGGATCGAGGCGCAGGATTTCGAGGAATTGCTCGATGGCTTTGTCGATCGTTTCGCGCTGTCCGGAGCCGGCGTTTACTTCACTGAGATTGCGCACGTAAATGCGTGCGAGCAGACGGTGCGGGCCGGGATTGTCGGGATTAGCTTTGATGGCTTGCTCGGCTTCGGCGATGGCTTCGGGAGTACGCTGCGATTTGGCGTAGGTTTCCGCGAGGCGCTCGATGATTACCGAGGAGCCGGGATCGAGTGCCAGGGCTTTTTTGTAGTATTCCACCGCGCGATCGGCGGATTCGTTGCGGCCGGTGACTTCGTATTCGTCTTCGGCGGCGTGGCCCTGGGCGAAATAAAAGTAAGCGTCGGCTGTGCGATCGCTTTCCGATTGCTGCGCCGGAGCTGGGCTATTTTGCGCGGCGGGCGGCTTGGAATCTTGCGCGGCGGGGCTGGCTGCGGCCGGGCTCTGCGGCGGCGTGGGGGCTTGGGCAAACGACGGGCCTGCCAGTAGGGCAAGCGCTGCGAGGGTCGCGCTGATACGGGTTGTGGTCATAGGGACACCGGAAACTTTCATTATCGTTTACCCTTGCGAAGCCGTCAAAATATTCCGCCACTGTCGTTCGGTATAGGTACTCGCCGCCGCTAGAGCGATTTAGTCACTCGCTGCCGCGAGATCGTGGGCTTCAGCTGGCATTTGGCCTGCGGTTCAGGCGCTCAAAAGAATGATGCGCGGAGCGTTTGATTAGGTGCCCGATTCGCCGGTTTTTCGTTCGTAAGCGCGCGGATAGCGACAAGGTATTTGACGTATGGCGCGGGGTTTCGTTCGAAGAATTTCGGGGCTAGTGGCGGAAATGCCTTACACCTGTGAATACCATGGCCATGCCTAGTTTGTTTGCGGCGGCGATTACTTCGTTGTCGCGGACGGAACCGCCCGGTTGGATTACGGCGGTGGCGCCAGCTTTGCCTGCTTCTTCGACGCCATCGGGGAAGGGGAAAAAGGCGTCGGAGGCGACTACGGTGCCTTGCAGCGGCGACTGCGCCTTCATCACGGCGATTTTCACGGAATCTACGCGGCTCATTTGTCCCGCGCCGATGCCGATGGTTTCGCCTGCGCGGGCGAAAACGATGGCGTTGGATTTCACATGCTTGCAAACTTTCCAGGCGAATTGCAGGGCGCGCATTTCTTGCGTCGTTGGCGGGCGCTGGCCTACGCTTTTGATTTCGCTCTCGCTTAACTCGTGGCGGTCGGGATCCTGCACCAGGACGCCGCCGGAGATGCGTTTCAATTCGAGCTCGGGTGCAGCGGGCTCGGCGGCGATTTCGAGCAGGCGGGCGTTTTTCTTAGCGGCCAGTTTTTCGAGCGCGTCCGGCTCGTAACCCAGCGCGGCGATACATTCTACGAAGAGCTTTGCTACTTCTTCGGCCGTGGCCGCATCCAGTTTGCGATTGAAGGCCAGCACGCCACCGAAGGCTGAGACCGGATCGCACGCCAGCGCTTTCAGATAGGAATCGCGCAGATTTTTCTGTTCGGCGGCGCCGCAGGGATTGTTGTGCTTGATGATGGCCGTGGCGGGGTGGGCGAATTCCTTTGCCAGCGCCCAGGCGGCGTCGAGATCGACCAGATTGTTGTAGGAGAGTTCCTTGCCCTGCAGCTGCTTCGCTCCAGCCAGGCCGGTCGCCTGGCGGCCTGCGGGGATGTAGAGCGCGGCCGATTGGTGCGGATTTTCGCCGTAACGCATGGCCTGGCGGCGTTCGAGGGCTATGTGCAGACGTTGCGGCAATGCCGGCGCGTCCTGCATGGTGACTTGGCCATCGGCGACGAGGCGCTCGAGTTCGGTGGCGATTTCGCCATCGTAGCGGGCTGTTCGCGCGTAGGCTTTACGGGCGAGCGACAGTCGCGTCGCCAGGCTTACGCCGCGGGTCTCTTCGATTTCTTTTGCGGTTGCTTCGTAATCGGCGGGATCGGTAACCACCGCCACGCTTTCGAAATTTTTTGCCGCTGAGCGCACCATCGCGGGGCCGCCGATATCAATGTTCTCGATTAGCTCTTCGGGCGTGACGCCGGGCTTGCGCGCCGTGGCTGAAAAAGGATAGAGATTCACGACTACGAGATCGATCGGAGCGATACCTTGCGCCGCGGCTTCCTGGCGATCGCTTTCCTTGCCGCGCTGAAACAAAATTCCACCGTGGACTTTGGGATGCAGCGTCTTGACGCGCCCGCCCAGCATTTCCGGCCAACCGGTCAATTCCGAGACGTCGCGCACCGGCACGCCGGCTTCGCGAAGAAGACGCGCGGTGCCGCCGGTGGAAACGATTTCGATTTTCGCCGCCGCCAGCCGCCGCGCGAACTCGACCAATCCAGTCTTGTCAAAGACACTCAGCAGCGCCCGCTCAATCGGCAAGAAACCCTCCGAGGAATAAAATCCAGCGCGAAAGGAGAAGGGCTAGTCTAAGCGCATCCAGGAAATCTGCAAGTAGCGCCGGTTCACCCTGAGGTTGCGAAGGGTGTCTCTGCCGGCATGCGGCGAGCAAGAATTCACCAGATAGAAAGATCAATTGCGGAAAGAAATCGACAACAGGTGGGATTGGTGCGAACATCTGTCCTGCGGATGTTTACGGCGTAGCGCGCTTGCAGTCGTCAGATGCCGGCAGCGACGCTCTTCGACACCTCAGGGTGAACCGGCACTACTTTACGCGGGCCTTCAGCTTTACCTTGCCGTTTTCAATTCCTACCGAGTACTCGATTTCCCGCCCGCCCTTTTTCTGCAGCTCTTCGGTCTTCTTCTTCACGAATCTCTCGAAATCCGCGAGGCTGGGATTGTTCGTTCCTTCGCCATTCTTGATGCGTGTCTCCACCAGAACGTCATACAATTCGCGCACTTTTCCCACTTCGCGGACTGGATCGGAAAGATTCATGGCCCGGCGCTGCGCGCGCAACTCGGCAGCTCTCGCTTCGGCCGAAATCGGTGCTCCGGCCGGCACCGAGTCAATCTCGATCTCGGGCTGCGGCTCGGGCTGCGTCGCCCGCGGATTGCGCAGCGTTTCTCGTTCGCGCAAATTGCGCTGCACTTCGGACTGCACCCGCGCGCGTTCCGCCGCAATGGCCCGCGCCGCGGAGCCAAAGTGCCGCTGCGTCGAGCCCGTCTCCTTCTGCAGGAGCTTTTTACGCCACATTTCCTGATACTTCGCGTAAGTCGAAGTCAGATTGGTCAGGTGAAAGCGCTGTCCGGAATTCATCTCCGCGCTGCGGTCGTTGTAGCGCTTGATCATGCTATCGACGCGCCACTGCGTATCCGCCGGCGGGCGCTTGCGTCCTCCGGCGAAATACATTTCATACTCGATCTTGAGCTGGCGGATGTCCTTCTCGATCTGCGCCAGATCTTCGTCAACGCTGTCGTGTGGAGGCAGGGGTAGGGCCATAAGAGTCCGCACTTTGAGCCTAAAGTCGCGCGGCCCCAGAATCAACGCCGGCGTGAGACCACGTGCCGCAAATCGCAATCACACCGCGTAACGCCGGCTGCCAGCCGGCGGTTTTTTGCAGCGCCACTCCATGCAGGAGATTGCACCCTTCCTCACCGCTGTGTTCCAATGTGCGTTCCATGCCATCGAAATCCACGACGCCGGACCGCGCCGCGCTACGTCAAATTCCCTCCGTCGACGATCTGCTGACGCGCCCAAAGATTGAAGCCGAAGCCGCCAAATCCGGACGCCAGCTGGTCACCTCCGTAATCCGCAAAGTTCTCGCCAAGGTGCGAGCCGATCTGAAACAGGCCAACAGTTCCACGCCCCCGCCGGATACCGCCGCCCTCGAATCCGAAATCCTAGTTGCAGTCGCGCGCTCACTTACGCCGTCGCTGCGCCGCGTAATCAACGCCACCGGCGTAGTCCTGCATACCAATTTAGGCCGCGCCCCGCTCTCGCCAGCCGCGATCAATCACATAGCCGCCACCGCCGGCCATTACAGCAATCTCGAATACGACCTCGCCAGCGGCAAACGGGGCAAGCGCGACACGCACACCGCGCAACTCCTGGCCGAAGCCGCCGGCGCAGAATCCGCCATCGTCGTCAACAACAACGCCGCCGCCATTTTCCTGGTGCTGAATACATTCGCGAAAAATGCCGAAGTGATCGTCTCGCGCGGCGAGCTGATCGAAATCGGCGACGGCTTTCGCATACCCGACATTTTGAACGAAAGCGGCGCGATCCTGCGGGAAGTAGGCACCACGAACCGTACCCGCATAGCCGACTACGCTCGCGCGATAAACAAAAACACGCGACTGCTGCTGCGCGTCCATCCGTCAAATTTCCGAATCACAGGTTTCACCGCGCGCCCAACTCTGGAAGAATTGGCAGCCCTGGGTAAAAAGCACAAAATCCCGGTGTGTGAAGACCTCGGCTCGGGCTGCCTGGCCGATCTAGCGCCCAGCGGCGTGAACGAGCCGGTCGCCCGCGAAAGCTTCATAGCCGGCGCGGGCATCATCACCTTCAGCGGAGACAAGCTGCTGGGCGGTCCTCAAGCAGGAATCATCGCCGGCAAAAAAGACCTGATCGAAAGAGTGCGGCGCAATCCGTTGTTCCGCGCGCTAAGAGTGGACAAACTGACGATCGCCGCGCTCGAAGCGACGCTTCTAGCTTATCGTCGCGGCGCGCTCGACGAAATCCCCGCGCTGCGCATGATCCGCACAACAGCCGCGGAAATCACGCAACGCGCGCAAGCGTTTGTAGATCGTTTGCGCCCGGCATTGCCGAAGGACGCGACCGCCGAAATCATGAAAGGCAATTCGGTAATCGGCGGCGGCTCCACGCCGGATCAATCGCTGCCCACATCCTTAGTCGCCATCACCAGCCGGCGTCACCCAGTCGCAACTTTAGAAGCGCAACTCCGCGAGCCCAAATCCGGCCCACCCGTAATCGCGCGAGTCGAACGCAATCGCCTGCTCCTGGACCTCCGCACAGTCTCTCCCGATGAAGAATCCGATTTAGATTCAGCTATCTCGGGCGTGCTGTAGGGGCCAAACATCAATTGTGCAGTTGATCGCGCTTGGGCCAACGTCGGTAGATCTCGATCTGCTGACGAACTGCCTCAATAGCGCTATCGCCCCAAAGATTTGTACGGTCGATGTCGTCAATGGTGTTCGCGTCAAATCCCTCGTCGGGCGGCACATATTCATTGAACTGATGAATGATCAGGAAGACGGGATCGAGTTGGCGCGCGTAAGTCATGAAGGAATCGAGCGTGGCGTAGGAATCGTTTTCTCCGAAGCGCAGGGCGTCGTCGGGGCAATACGGCAAAGAGTCCTCGTTCGGACAGCCCCATCCGTTTTGGCCCGCCGTGGCGATGGAAGCCGTGAAATTCTCCACCCTGTCGCCGGCTCTGTTGTAAGTTGGAAACGGGCATAGGGCGGGGCCACAGAGAGTGGTATTCAGCCGGTCAACCCAGCTCCAGAAGTCATATTGCCGTTTTATTTCTACCGGTCCGGTGGGTATGCCTTGCTGCACCCAAAGCGCGGGCTGACTATCGAGATATCCCGCCATCATCTTGAAAGTGTATTTTTCGCCGATCTCCGGATGGCTTTTCAAAAATTGCCGCAGCTGAAACCACATGGGATCGTCTTCGGCATCGGGATCCTGTGCCGCGCCCAGGAAAATTAACATGAGCGGTTTGCCCTGGTAGATCACATTGCGATCGGGGTATTGCTGCATCAGGGCGCCGAAGTAATCCACTTCTTTTTCGAAGGCGGTCTTGCCATCCGTATCCTTGAATAACACGTCGCTATCGAAGCCGCCCATCAAGGGAATCAGCTTCAAGCGCGTGCCGAGTTTCGACCACGCGGGGTAAAGATTGCCGGTATTGTTGCGAATCGTTTGATTTGCAGAACGGAAAGCATCCGTGCAGTTTGGGAGATACTTCTCGGCAAACGCCTTGCTATCAAAGATGCAGCTCACATTATTCGTGACTTCGATCAGAGCCGCATCGAAGCCCATGAATTCCATCCATTCGACGTGTTGTTTGATGATGGCCGGATCGGCGCTGTCATAGCCGCCGCCAACGGCTTGCATGTCGTCGGATTGCAGCAGCGGCTGGGCAGCCGTGCCTTGAAACGTCACGGCATTGGGACCGAACCACGCCTCATATTCCAGGACGACGACACGGCTGTCGTTGTCCACAACTAACGGGCCGACCGGGTTAAACAATTCTTGGGCTGCTGAGGCAGATGAAAATAGGTATGGCGATATAGCCAAGAACGCAAAGCGCAAAACGCGGCGACGCCTTTGAATTTGCCCACCTAGGCGCACGATGAATAATCCTAGCGACATCCCTTGATTCTTCGCTTCCGTTCTTCTGCGACGAATTTCTGAAAACATAAGTCTCATCGCAGAAACGACCAAACACGGCGTTACATCGGTGCCAATGCCAGCCGTCCGCTCGCCGTCAAAGCACCACAGCGGAAGGCGCTCGCGGCGTTCTCTTGTTCGGAGTGCCAGTCGCCATGCCAGACGTAGAAGATTAAAGCATCTAGTCGTCCCTGACGGGCCAGCTCGGCGTAATAGGCGCGCATCTCGCGAACCAGCGTGACCTTATCTTTATCGACGACAGGGCAAGTACGATTGGCGCCGCCGACTCCCCATTCGGTGATCCAGCAAGGTTTTCCGGCTGCTTTGCCAGGAGCCTGGCACTCGGCGATGCCATTTTGTTCCACGTGAGCGCGTCGTTGGGCTGCACCGGCGCTCGTTCCTGGTTCGCTTGACGGAGGATAGCTGTGAATGCCGTATCCATCCACCAACTGGTCGAGACCATGGGCTCGCATAAAGTCGAGTGTGGCGGAGATGTCTACGGCATCTGCTCTTCTCTTCTGCGGCCAGGTCGAGCCTCCCACATCAGCCAGCCCTGCCGTGATGATAGCCGTGTGCTGATTCAGCTTCGAATGATCGCGAACATCCTTCAGCGCCTCGAGAAGCTTTATGTATTGGAGATAACCTCTGGCCACGCGCTTTCCTTCGGGATCTTTCGTTAGATCATCCGCTCCCAAAGCTCTTCCCTCACCAGGCAATGAAAAATCAGCGTTGAATCCCGCCCAGTTAATCTCGTTACCTGGCTCAAAGGCCTCCAACACAATTCCTTTGGCCTCTAGTTTGGCAAGCATCGGCTCAAAATTTGTCCGAAAACGGTCAGGATCTATCGCGGACAGCGGATATCCTCGCCACAAACCTTTGAATCCTTCCGGCGCGCGGGGCCACGGCGTTCCTGCCGCAGGCGTCAAGCCGACCATCCAAATTATTTTGATTCCGTGGGCGTAAACACGTTGTGCGAATTCCACTCCTTGGTCATCGTCAGACATGGAACAGCGAACAACCCGTACGCCAGCGTGCTGCATTTGCGCCAGAATGGTCTCTTGCTCTGCAGGCGGCAGCTTGTAGGGTGCAAATACAAAGCCCACACCGACCACGACATCATGGGCTCGTTTCGAAGCGGAAATCGCGGCACCGCTGACTGCCGTGCGCAAATTGAAAGCGAACGACACCAGAATCAGCGCGAGGAGAGAATAACGGAAGGCTTTCGCTATCATCGTAGCTCGTTCGCTCGATTTTGAAGCGCACTCGGCTTTGCGGTCCGCTCCGAATTCAAGCCGCTGCGGTGACAACGCCAGTTTTCCGGTCTCGGTGAGCGCGCCACAGCACAGCCCTATTTCCCTTTTTTCAATTCTGCAATTTCCGCCGTTAGAGGCGATTGATCACCGTCGCCACGCACGCCGCGCCGAACCCATTATCAATATTCACCACGCTGACATTAGACGCGCAGCTGTTCAACATCGCTAGCAGCGCCGCCACGCCGCCGAAACTTGCGCCGTAGCCGGTGCTCGTTGGCACCGCAATCACGGGCGAAGCCACCATGCCGGCCACGACGCTCGGCAGCGCGCCTTCCATGCCCGCCACGCAAACAATCACGCGCGCTTCATTCAATTTCGCGCGATGTTCGATCAAACGGTGCAGTCCTGCGACGCCCACGTCGTAAATCGACTCGGCGCGATTGCCCATCATTTGCGCCGTGACCAGCGCTTCTTCGGCTACCGGGATGTCGCTCGTGCCCGCTGTTACAACCAGCACGAGGCCCTTGCCGCGAACTTCTTTCTCGCGCCGAATAGCGATCACACCGGAAAGTGGATGGAACTCCGCGCGGCGTTCGAGACGCCGCACCGCCGCGAAAGTCTCCGCATTCGCGCGCGTAATCAAAATATTGTGCGAGCCTTTGGCCCGCAGCATCCCGCGCGCGATTTCCGCCACTTGCTCGGAAGTTTTGCCTCGCGCGTAGATGACCTCGGGATAGCCCTGCCGAAGCGCGCGATGATGGTCAATTTTCGCGAAACCGATGTCTTCGTAGGGCAGATGGCGCAGGTGCTCGAGCGCCCGCCGCGGCGAAATCCGCCCCGCGCGCACATCGCGCAGGAACTTTTTGGCGTCCGATTCATTCATTGGCGCATATCCGTAGCAAATTGTAACATTGCAAGCATCCCGAGAAATCGAAGCAGTCAGGGCGTCGCGGAAATTTCATAGAACCTCCTGGAATGAGACAAGATCGCAGCGAGCGAAAAGTCATCACGGTCGGCGTCACCGGCGCGAGCGGGGCGGTTTATGCACAAACGCTGCTGCGCTTACTAGACGCCGATCAGCGCGTGGCGCGTGTGGCGCTGGTGGTCACGGAAACCGGCCTGCGGTTGATCTCGACCGAGCTTGGCATCGTCGCGGCCGATGTCAAGAAATTGCCGTCGCTGCTCACTGGCACGGCGGCCGCGAAAATCGAGTACTTGCCGAATAAGGATGTCGGCGCGACGATCGCTTCGGGAAGCGCGCCTGTGGACGCCATGGTGGTGATTCCCTGCTCGGCCGGGGCGCTGGCGTCGATTGCCGCGGGACTGGCGGACGATCTGCTCGCGCGCGCCGCCGATGTTTGCCTCAAGGAGCGCCGCCAGCTCGTGCTCTGCCTGCGCGAGACCCCGCTCAATCGCATCCACATCGAGAATATGCTGCGCGCCAACGACGCCGGCGCGGTGATCATGCCCGCGATGCCCGCATTTTATTTCGGTCCAGAGAAGCTCGAGGATGTCGTGGAGCAGTTCTGTTGCCGAGTCTTGGCGCAAATCGGCTTGCCGCAAGAAACACAATATCGCTGGAAGGGCAAAAAGTAGCGCCGGCGCCTCTGCCGGCATCTGGCGAGCACGATTGAATTCGAAGGCGTCAATCGTGCGCGGAGCGCAGCATGATAAAAGGAGCAGGTTCTGGAATCTAAAGGCCGCGCATGAGAATTCCCTGTGGCAAAATTTTTAGTCGTCGGATGCCGGCAGAGACGCCGGCGCTACTTAGATGAGCCGCATTCGCACCGTACTGGAAATGATCAAAATCGAGCACTCGGTCTTCGCGCTGCCGTTTGCGCTCGTTGGCGCGCTGCTCGCGGCGCGATCTGCCGATCGGTGGCCCACGTGGATGCAGCTCGCGTGGATCATCGTGGCGATGGTCGGAGCCCGCTCCGCGGCCATGACGATGAACCGTATCGCCGATATTGAATACGATCGCCGCAATCCGCGGACGCAAAATCGCGCGCTGGCTACCGGCGCGCTTTCGCTTGGCTTCGCCTGGGGATTTACGATTGTTGCGGCGGCTGTTCTCGTGCTGGCGGCATGGCGATTGAACCGGTTGGCGTTCGAACTTTCGCCTGTCGCGCTGGCGGTGCTGTTCCTTTATTCCTACACCAAGCGATTCACCTCCTGGTCGCACTTCGTGCTCGGCTTCTGCCTCGGCATGTCGCCCGCGGCGGCGTGGATAGCGATTCGCGGCTCGCTCGATTGGCGCATTTTAATTCTGTGCGCCGCGGTCACGCTGTGGGTGGGCGGCTTCGATGTTCTCTACGCCTGCCAGGATGTCGAATTCGACAAATCCGCTGGGCTGTACTCGATTCCAAAGAAATTCGGGATTGCGAACGCGCTCATGATCGCGCGCGCGATGCACGTCGCAGTCGTCCTGCTGCTGGCATGGCTAGCCTGGAGCTTCGCTCTCGCCTGGCCGGCATGGGTCGGAATCGTCGTTGTGGCCTCGCTGCTGGCGTACGAACATTCGCTGGTCAAGCCCAACGATCTCTCCAAAATGAATGCTGCCTTTTTCACGGTGAACGGCTATATTAGTTTGTTGTTCCTTCTTTTCTGGGGCGCGGCGACATTTGTGTCTCGTCCCTGAAAAAAAGCCCAAACGGAATGGCTGCCGAACTTCAAATCACCGACACGCGGTTGAGGCCCATCGCCGATAAAGTGCTGGCCGGAGCGCGCCTCGATGCCGAAGACGGCCTGCGGCTTTACGAATCGAACGACCTGATGGCCGTTGGCTGGCTCGCCAATTGGGTGCGCGAGAAGAAGCACGGCGACGTTTGCTATTACAACGTCAACCGGCACATCAATCCCACCAACATCTGCGTGGCGCATTGCCGTTTGTGCGCCTTCGGGCGCGATATCAATGCGCCGGGCGCGTATGCGTTCTCACTCGATGAAATCTGGGAGCGGGCCTCGGAAGGGGTTGCGGAAGGTGCCACGGAATTTCACATTGTCGGCGGATTGCATCCCGATTTACCGTTCGAGTGGTATCTCGATCTGATTCGCGGCTTGAAGTCGCGCTTTCCCCACGTACATCTGAAAGCGTTCACGATGGTTGAGGTCGGCTACTACGCGCGCATCACCAAGCTATCGATTCGCGAGACGCTGGTGGCCATGAAAGAGGCCGGCGTTGATTCCCTGCCCGGCGGCGGCGCCGAAATTTTCGCTCCGCGCGTGCGCAAAGTGATCTGCGACCACAAAGTGAGCGGCCAGATGTGGTTGAGCATCGCGCGCACCGCGCATCAAGTCGGATTGCGCTCGAATGCCACCATGCTCTATGGCCACATCGAAACGCCCGAAGAGCGCGTCGATCATTTGCTGCATCTGCGCGCGCTGCAGGATGAAACGCACGGGTTCGTAGCCTTCATCCCGCTCGCGTTCCATCCGGAACATACGGCACTGAGCCACATCCCCAAGCCGACGGCCTTCGACGATTTGAAAGCCATCGCCGTCTCGCGCTTGTTGCTCGATAATTTCGAGCACATCAAAGCCTATTGGATCATGATGACGCCGCGCGTAGCGCAAGTCGCTCTGCGTTTCGGCGCCAACGATCTCGACGGCACCGTGGTGGAAGAAAAAATTTATCACGATGCCGGTGCCAGCACGCCGCAAGGTTTGACGCATGCCGATCTCGAGCGCCTGATTCGCGCCGCGGGTCGCGTACCTGTCGAGCGCGACACGCTCTATCGCAAAGTGGATCGCTCGCAACTTCCGCCGATGCGCGCCCCGCGCAAACCCGCCGATAACTTCATTCCTCGCTCTAGCCTCACCGCAAGCGCGCAGTAAACGCGCGCACGAAAAGCACGTACGTAATCCTGCGAATTGACGCGTTCCAATCGCGCGCGTAGCGTTCACACCCCAACTCCAAGATCGTTCGCCGCGCCCAGCTCTCCTTTCAAGGCCAGCATCGCGACGCACCCCTCGGAGCAATCTCAATACGAAAGGCTCCTACCATGCACTATGGATGGCGACGACGCTCCGAAATTCCCCACAGGCGCTATTGGATCAGCCTGATCGTTCCCTTGTTCGCAGTCGCCCTGATCGTCTCCGGTGTGATCTGGGAATTAGGCTACGAAAATGCCGACGGCGCGAATATCGACAAAGTTCCCCCGGCGCCGCCGCCCGGCGTCGAGCACGCGTCCAGCATGGGTGCTGGCGACGCCGTTAACATGGCCGGCGTGCAGCTCTACGCCAGCCGTCACGAGGCTGCCAATCTTCAGCAGGAATTAAACGACGTGAATCTGCAAGTCCAGCAGGGACACGACGCGTTCATCGCCGCGAACGAGAAAGTGCAAACTCTGGAAACTGAATTGGCCGCCGCGACTCAAAATCTCGCGGAGGCCAAAGCCGATCACGAAGAAGCCCTGCGCGTGGCCGGCAAGATGTGGGAAGACTGGCGGCGCTTGCGGCAAGATCTGGCCACAGTCTGCGAAGCGCTGGACCCCGGCAAAAATCCGAGTACGCCAAATCCAAACGCCGCAGCGCTGGAAGCCGCGTGTCGCGACGCCAAGCCGCAATAAGCTAAGACCCTACCTGAGCCTCGCCGGCGCCCAGATCCAGACTTCTTGGAAGCGGGCGAAATGCAGCAGCGGCGGCGCGGGCGGAAGCTCGAGCCCATGCGATGCGGCCATCGTGTTCAGCGCGATTTCGGCGCGCGCTGGTTGCAACGGCCACGGCGGATGATGGATTTCGCCGCGGTAAATCTTGTCGCCCGCCGCGGCGTAGAGGCAATATCGCTCGGTGAGAAAATATTCGAGCGTGCCTGGCCGCGCTTGGAAGGATTTGCCGGCCGGCTCGTAGTTGACGCGCAGGTCGGCTGCGGGAGCTTGGCTGTGCGTGCGGTGACTTTGGTAACGAATCTCGTCGCCGCGCGCCTCGAGTGACATCCGCGCGCGGAAATAGGGCAAATGAAACCACGCGCGCGCGGCGGCAACAGCGATGGCGCTCGCCGCGTCGAGGCTGAAGAACCAGACGCCAGGTTTGCCGCCGAGGCTCACGTACGTCCGCACATTCAATTCAGGGAATGCAGAAAGGCCCGGAATGTTCGGCGTCGCGCGCAGGCGCACGCCCGTCATGCGGAACGGGACGATTCCTAGCCAGGCGCTGCCTTCGAAATTGTCGAGCTCAAGCGCCGCCGGAATCAGCGGCCGCAGCGTTTGCGCCGGTATGCGCCAGTGCATGAAGAGCAGGTCGTGCCATTTCTGGCGCATGATCCATGGCGAAGTTGGCAGCGGCCACGGGCGATGCGCGGTGGCAGGAAATTGAGAGGCCATCTTAGGAGTCGCGCCTTAAGTGAGTTCTGAAGTAGCGCCGGCGTCGGGCTTCTTGCGTAGCACTTGCCACAGCAGGACGGCGTAGAACGGGATGTACGTCGCGGCCATATAGTGCGGATCGAAATTGAAGATGCCGTAGTCCTGATATTCGATCAGCACCTTGTAAGAAAGAAACTGCAGAATCGTCAGCATCAGCCACGCGGGATTGGGATGGAAGCAGAGGAAAGGAATTACCCAGGTGAAGTACCACGGATAGGCGTTGGGCGAGAAAAGCAAGACCGAGCCCAAGATCAGGAATGCCGCCTTGGTTGGTTCGACTTTGCGTAATGCGGTCCAGATTGCCAAGCCTACCGCTACGCCCACGCCGATGCCTGCGGCGAATTCGTGGGAGCCGCTGAAGATTTTCAGGATGGTGTAGAGACTGGCGTTGTTGTCCTGCCAATTCGCCTCAAATGTCGCCATCGTAATCGGAATCTGATGCAGGGCTGCGCGATAAGGCCAGGCGCAGATCGCGGCCAAAGCCGCTGCGGCTGTACCTTCGAGCCATGCGCGCAGCGAGCGCGGCCAGCCATTGCGGCGCAGCCATAGCGGAAATAAAAGAACCGGGAACGATTTCAGGAGCGTCGCTACGGCCAAGAGCAGCGTTGACAGCGTGCGGCGCGATTTTATTATTACGAAGGCGCCGACGAGAGCGGCGAGCGCCAACGCGTCGCTGTGGCCGCTTCCAGCGAATTCCACGATAACCAGCGGATTCCAGGCATAGATGGCTAGTTGATACGCGCGTCCCCCCTCCGCACGAAGCCAAAAGGCCAGCAAAACCATCACACAGATATCGCAGAGTTCCATGGGCAGCTTGAATAAAGCGGTCGTGGGAAGATAGCGCGCGGTGAACTTGAAAACCTCCTCGGCGAGCGGCGGATAGATGGTGGGCATGTCCATCGCGGGCATGTGCAGCTCGTAGATGTCGTTGGAATTGAGCATGTCGTCGAGATTGGGATCGTCGGGCTGGGCGAGATAGGGATTGAGGCCGCGAAGCTGGGCCTCGCCATCCCAGCGATAGCGGTAGAGATCGCTGGAAAGCGTGGGAACCAGCGGCCAAAGCGTGACGCGGAAAAGAATCCCGGCCGCAAGAAGCAACCAGAGGGAATTTCGCGATTCCGGTGTATGCTCTAGGGCGAAAATAACGAGGAGATAAACTACGCCGCCGAGCAATCCGACGGCGATGGTCTCGACGACGAAGAATTCCAGGTTGCCGCAGCGATGCAGCCAGGCATACATGGCTTCGAGGATGACGGCGGCGGCGATCAGGATGGCGATTTGAGAATTCGGCGAGCGGGTAAAGAAGCTTCGCAGCTTGGGCATCAGGAGGGAATCGGGAATTGAGTTGGCAGATCCATTTGCTGGCGATCGTGAGTCCCGGTTCGACATTCGCCAACTATTGGCGGCGTCTGACGGACCGTACTTTCGTCGGGCAGTATCACGCGAACACTTTCGACCTGGCCGTAATGCTGCCGTACTTCATTGTGCTGGTGGTTCTGGCGGCGTACGGAATTCATCGCTATGCACTCGTCTATAATTTCTTCAAATATCGCGATCACGCTCCCGGCCCGCCGCCGGCCGTCAGCGAGTGGCCAAAGGTTACCATACAGCTTCCCATCTTCAACGAGCGCTACGTAATCGAGCGGCTGGTGAATTGCGTGGCGCAATTCGATTATCCTCGCGAGCAACTCGATATCCAGGTGCTGGACGATTCCACCGATGAGACGCAGGAAGTGGCGCGCAATTGCGTCGAGCGGCACCGGGAGCTGGGCTTGCCGATTTCCTACATTCATCGCGACAACCGCGAGGGATTCAAAGCCGGGGCGCTGCAAGAGGGCATGAAATCGGCGACCGGGGAATTCATCGCCATATTCGATGCGGATTTTCTGCCGCCGGCGGATTTTCTGCGGCGCACGGTGCCTTATTTCGCGGATGCGAAATTGGGCATGGTGCAAACGCGCTGGAGTTACATCAACCGGCATTTCTCAGCGCTTACGGAGATCGAAGCAATTCTGCTCGATGGGCATTTTGTGATCGAGCACACGTCGCGATACCGGCGCGGGAATTTCTTCAATTTCAACGGCACGGCGGGCGTGTGGCGGCGGACGGCGATTGAAGATGCCGGCGGCTGGGAGCACGACACCCTGACCGAAGACACCGATCTTTCCTATCGCGCGCAGCTGCGCGGCTGGCAGTTTCTCTATTTGCCGGAGATTGATTGCCCCTCGGAATTGCCGGTGGAGATGAACGGATTCAAATCGCAACAAGCGCGTTGGGCGAAAGGCCTGATGCAGACGGCGATTAAGATTTTGCCGCGCGTGCTGCGATCGAATGAGCCCGGTTATGTGAAATCGGAAGCGGTGTTTCATTTGACCGCCAATATCAGCTACCCGTTGATGGTGCTGCTCTCGATTATTTTGCTGCCGGCGATGATTGTGCGGTTTTATCAGGGCTGGTTTCAGGTTTTGATCATTGATTTGCCGCTGTTTGTGGCTTCGACTTGCTCGATTTCGAGTTTTTATCTGGCGGCGCAGCGCGTGCTGTATCCGAAGACCTGGAAGCGGTCGATTAAGTATTTGCCGTTTGTGATGGCTGTGGGGATTGGAATTTCGATTCGCAATGCGGTCGCGGTGCTGGAAGCGATTTTCGGCGTCAAGACGGAATTTGTGCGCACGCCGAAATATAAGATTGAAGGACGGCGGCAGGGAACTTGGCTGCGGAACAAATATCGCAAGAGCGCGGGTTGGATGCCATTTGCGGAAGTGTTTTTGGGGATTTATTTTGCGGCGGCGGTTTTATACGCAATCCAGAACGAGAATTACGCTACGATTCCGTTTTTGCTGCTGTTTGTTTGGGGCTACCTCTATACCGGGTTCATGTCGCTAGCGCAGGTTTACCTTGAGAAATTGCGGTTTGGAGTCGAAGCCAGCGAAGTACGGGCGGCTTCGACCGGCGCCCCGGGATTTTAGGATCTTGTCCAGCGCCTCAGATTCATACCGCATCGCTGTTCACGCGACGTTCAGTTCGTGAGTCGATACCTAGCTGGCGGTTTAGGTCGTCAGATGCCGGCCCAGGCGTCGGCGCTACTCGAACGCCAAAAACTAGTTTCCTACGTCAAATTCCACTAGGAATTCGCTGCTTCTTGGGATTGGTTTGCTGGGAGCGCGTGGTGCGTCTAGGAGAGAAAATGTCATTGCGAAAAGCCGAACGGATGCGTTGGGCCGGAGGATTGGTGGTCGTTGCGGCACTGCTTCTCGGGGCTAGCGTTACGACGGCGCGGTTTCGGCAGGCGAATGATGAGTATGCGGCGCGGCGGGCGAAGTTGGTCGCGCAGGTGGATGGGCCGATTGTCGTTTTTGGCTATACCGGGCGCGAGGACCTTTCGGAGTTTGCGCTGTTCTTTCAAGAAAAGAATTTCTATTACTTGACCGGCGACGACGAGCCCGGCGGTGCCGTGCTGCTGATTCCCGATCCGCCGGACGGCAAAAAAATCGAGGGCGCGCGCGAGATCCTTTATTTGCCGGCGCGCGACTACGCGCAGGAAAAATGGGAAGGCCCCAAGATGGGGCCGGACGATCCGGACATTCACGAGAAAACGGGATTCGCGGACGTAGAAGCATTCCCTAATTTGCGCGGCAAGCTCGAGGACCTGGCGAAAACCTATTCGACGTTCTACACGCTTCTTCCCGGCCAGCACGAAGAGGGCTATCCGCACCTGAGAAACTGGAGCGAATGGCTGAAGCATACGGTGCCGTCGGCCAACGTGCGCGATATCACGCCGGCGATCAGCGCGCTGCGGCAAGTGAAATCGGCCGGTGAGCTGGCGTTGATGCGCAAGGCGATTGATGCGTCGGTGGATGCGCAATTGGACGCCATGAAGCGCACGCGGCCCGGATTGTTCGAATACCAGGTGGCTGCACGGATGGTGGAGATTCACGATTTCGAAGGCTGTTCGCGCGAAGCCTACGCGCCCATCGTGGGAACGGGATTTGATTCCACGGTGCTGCACTACGCGACGCTGGACGCGCAGATCAAGGATGGAGACGTCGTTCTGGCGGATGTCGGCGGCGAATACGGCGGCTACGCAGCGGACATCACGCGAACTTTTCCCGCCAACGGGAAATTCACAGCGCGGCAGCGCGAAATTTACGAGATTGTGCTCGGCGCGCAGAACGCCGCGCTCGACGCCACCAAGCCGGGCGCGACAATCTACGGTGGCGCGGTGAATCTGAACGCTATCGCGCGCGAATACATAAACACCCATGGAAAGGATCTGCACGGCGATCCGCTCGGAAAATACTTCATTCATGGATTGAGCCATCATCTGGGACTCGATGTGCACGATCCGGGCACCGTGACGCGGCCTCTGGAAGCGGGAATGGTATTCACGATCGAGCCGGGGATTTACATTCCAGAAGAAAAAATTGGTGTCCGAATTGAAGATGATGTGCTGGTTACGAAGGACGGGCACGAACTGCTTTCGGGGCGTTTGCCGCGAAATGTGGATGAAATTGAGAAAGTGATGGCCGAGGGAAAGAAGGATTGACAGCTACAGTCGTCGTAAGCCCCCGGAATGGTTCAATTTGGGCATCGTAACTAGCGGATTGACGGTGTTTTACATCTCTGCTATGTTGAGGGGAGATGGCAGCACGTGGAAAATCCGCCCGAAAGTCTTCCTCACGAACCCGAAGCGCTTCGCGCAATGGCTCTAAACCAATGAAAGATAAGGGTTTAAGTAAGGCCGCACGAGCCCGCTCCATGGCCGTGCACGCTCCGGATCCAGCCACTTTGCTGCAACTGAAGCTCTACGAAGAAGGGCTTAAGTTGGTGCAGGAACAGAAGTTCTTGAAAGCCAAGCAGTCGCTGGAGAGAGTGTTGGCTGGTCCCAGTACCGAACTGGCAGATCGCGCGCGGGTGCACTTGCGCGGCGTTGAACAGCGGCTTAGCCGCGTTCCAGCCCCGACGCCCAAGACGGCCGAGGACCACTACACGCAGGGCGTGGCGATGATGAATCTGGGGCGCTGGGACGAAGCGCGGGAACACCTAGATCGCGCGCTCAAAGTGGCTCCCAAGGCCGATCACATCGTCTATGCCATGGCGGCTCTCGATTGCCTGACGGGCGAAGCAGAATCGGCCATGGAACGGCTCAAATTTGCCATTCAGCTGCGTCCTGAAAATCGCTACCATGCGCGCAACGATGAAGACTTCGCATTTCTCCAAGAAGATCCCCGATTTACCGAACTGCTGTATCCGGAGCGCGAAGGTTCCGCAGGGTAGTTTCCCAAGGTGAAAAAGAACCATCAGAATCGCGGGCGGCCCGTGCGCGTCGTCGCTCTGGGCGGAGGCACTGGTCTTTCCACGTTACTTCGCGGATTGAAGGAATATGTGGCGCGGAGGCGCGCGGAGCGCCGGCGTTTGCCGATCGCGGATTTGGCCGCGATCGTCACGGTGACGGATGACGGCGGAAGTAGCGGGCGGTTGCGGCGCGAACAGCGTGTATTACCTCCAGGCGATATCCGCAATTGCATGGTGGCGCTTTCGAAGGATGAGGCGCTGCTCAGCCATTTGTTTCAGTATCGTTTCGGTGGGGCGAAAGGGCTCGGCGGGCACAGCTTCGGGAATATTTTTCTTACCGCGCTGACGCACGTAACCGGCGATTTTCCGGAGGCGGTGCGGCTTTCGGGGCAGGTGCTGGCGATTCGCGGGCGCATTTATCCCTCCACGGCGCAGAACGTCACGCTCGAGGCGGAATTAGAGGATGGGCGCATCGTGCGCGGCGAATCGAATATTTCGCGCTCCACGCGGCCGATTCACCGCATCCGTTTGGTGCCGTCGAATGCGCGGCCGCTGGCGGAAGTCTTGCAGGCGCTGCGCGAGGCGGACCTGATTCTTGTGGGGCCCGGCTCGCTTTACACCAGCTTGATTCCGAATCTGCTCTTGAAGCAAGTCACCGAAGTGCTGGCGCATGCGAAGGCTACGCGCGTTTACATTTCAAATTTGATGACGCAGCCGGGCGAGACAGATCACTTCACGGTGGCCGATCACGTGCGCGCAATTTATGCGCACACGCGCGCGGGACTTTTTGATTGGGCGGTGGTGAACCGGACACCCATCCCGGCGCGCGTGCGGCGGCGCTATGCGCTGAAAGGCGCGGAGCCGGTGCGCGGGGCTTTGCATGAATTGCATCAGTTGGGGCTTGGCTGCGTTTATGGCGATCTGCTGCAGGAGGGGAATGTGGTGCGGCACGATCAGAATCGCTTGACGCGGTTGATCCTCGATGAGTTTGTGAAGCGATCGCGCACCAGGTAGGTTCACCGCAAAGACTCAAGACAATTAGAACGACGACGCGTTCCTGATTTTCCGGCCAACTGAGGCACTTCGCGGGCACGCTTTCCTTGCGCCCCAATTCGCGTGCTCGTATACTGTCGCGCGCTGTCGAATCGGAGGCCTGCATCGCAGTGGGGCGATGATGGGCCTTGCGCCGGTACGATCTGGAGATGCATCCCGTCAGACCCCTTCGCGGAGGATTCCATGCCGACTCTCGTCAAGAATGAATTGAATGTGTACGAATGCGCGGAGGCACGCTTCGAAGCTGCGGCAGCTAAGCTGGGGCTGGAAGAGGGTCTGTATAACTATCTGCGCTATCCGAACAAAGAAATCACGATTTACATCCCCGTTACGATGGATGACGGGAGGCTGCAGGTGTTCACGGGTTATCGCGTGCAGCACTCGTTGGTGCGCGGGCCGGGCAAAGGCGGAATCCGCTATGCACCGAATGTGACGCTGGATGAAGTGCGGGCGCTGGCTTCTTGGATGACTTGGAAATGCGCGGTGGTGAATATCCCATTTGGTGGCGCCAAGGGTGGAATCATCTGCGATCCAGAAAAGATGTCGATCCGGGAAGTCGAACGCATGACCCGGCGTTATACGGCCGAGCTAACGGACTGGATCGGACCGGAAAGAGACGTGCCGGCCCCGGACCTGGGCACAAACGAAAAGGTGATGGCTTGGGTTATGGATACGTATTCGATGCACATGCGCCATACGGTGACGGCCGTGGTCACCGGCAAGCCGCTCGATCTGGGCGGATCGCGCGGTCGAAAAGAGGCCACCGGGCGCGGCGTGCATTTCGTGTGCGACAAGGCCATCGAAAAGCTGAAGATGAAGCGCGAGGGCTGCCGTGTGGTGATTCAGGGATTCGGCAACGTGGGTTCGATGGCGGCGATGCTGTTAGCCGAAGCGGGCTATAAGATTACGGGCGTGTCGGATATTCATGGAGCGCTCTTCAACGAGAACGGCTTCGATATCCCGGCGCTGATTGATTGGGTGCACGTGAAGCACAAGCCGCTGCCCGATTTCCCGGGCGGCGGCGCGAAAATGTCGGGACACGATTTGCTCTTCCAGCCGTGCGAAATTTTGATTCCCGCAGCAATCGAAAATCAGATTACCAGTGCGAACGCGCACCGGGTGCAAACGCGCATCCTCTGCGAAGGCGCGAACGGACCGACGACTCCTCCGGCGGACGACATCCTGCGCGAAAAGAATGTGTTCATCTTGCCAGACATCCTGGCCAACGCCGGCGGCGTGACCGTCAGCTATTTCGAATGGGTACAGGACCGGCAGGGCTTCTTCTGGCGCGAAAGCGAAGTAAACGAGCGGCTGAAGGACGTGATGGAGCGCAGCTTCGATGAAATCGTGCGCTATGCGGAATCACACGGGGTGAATAATCGCATCGCGGCGTATATGGTGGCGATTGATCGCGTTGCCTTCGCGCTCAAATTGCGCGGGCTTTACGCTTAGCATATAGCGCTGACGTCGCTAACGGCGTCCCGCGATTCGCAATTTTCTTCCCGTTCTAGGGAACGTCCCTGAATCCTCCCAACGGAAGTTCCTTGTCGGCTTAACGCTCCGCGAACGGCCCCTGCCTCTTTTTCCTTCTTGCTCGTCGGATGCCGGCACAGAGGCCGGCGCTACTTTGCTGCTCGACTTGATTTGCGGTGGTGTATCATGGCGCGCGTTTATGATTCGCTGCGATTGGGAACCGACGAAATCCGAGGGACATGCTCGCTGACACGATCACTCCCGGCGCGGTAAAAACCGAAGACGAGCACCGCCGGGAAGTTTGCACGGCCGGGCGCTGGATTCGCGAGCGCGGCTACGTGCCTTCCACCGACGGCAACATATCCGTGCGCCTGGATTCGCGGCGCGTTCTCACCTCGCCCACCGGCATCAGCAAAGGGATGATGACCCCGGACGATCTTGTCGTCACCGACTTGGAAGGAAACAAAATCAGCGGGCGACGCAATGCATCCTCAGAATTGCAGATGCACCTGCTGATTTACCGCCGGCGGCCCGATGTTTACGCCGTTTGCCACGCACATCCGCCCGTGGCTACGGGCTATGCCGCGGCGGGAGTGGCGCTCGATCGCGCGCTGCTAAGTGAGTGCGTGATTTCGCTGGGTTCGATTCCACTCGCGCGCTATGGAACGCCCGGAACGCCGGAACTCACCGACGCGCTCGAACCGATGGTCCAGCGCCACGACGCAATCCTGATGGCAAATCACGGAGTGGTCACTTACGGGCAGGATTTGCTGACAGCATTTTTCCGCATGGAGACCACCGAGCATTTCGCGCGCGTCTCGCTGGTGACCGTGCTGCTCGGCAAACAAGTCTTGCTTTCCAGCGAAGATGTGGAAAAATTGCTCGCGGCGCGCGCGCGTTACGGCATTCAAGGCGCGCCGGCAGGCACTCCCCGCCCGGTTACAGCAGAGGCGGACGAAGCCGCGGTGACGGATCGCATCACGTTGAGCCGGCGGGAACTGGAAGCGCTGGTGGAAGACGCGGTGCGCAAAGATCGGATCAGGCGTTAGCGTCTTCGAGGCCGGCGTTAAATTTCTTCGAGACGGGCGGTGAGTTCTTCGAGCTCGGCGGTGAATTTTTCGAGCCTTGGTAGCCAGCGGGAATCGGGTGTGCGGAGGATGAAGAATGGGTGAAGCACTCGGAATGATCGAGACACGCGGCCTCGTGGCGATGATTGAAGCGTCGGACGCTATGGTCAAGGCGGCGAAGGTCACGCTCGTAGGATGGGAAAAGATCGGCTCGGGCTACGTGACGGCGATGGTGCGCGGCGACGTGGCGGCGGTGAAGGCCGCCACGGACGCAGGCGCGGCAGCCGCGCGGCGCGTGGGCGAGTTGATCGCTGTGCACGTGATTCCGCGGCCGCACGCATCGCTCGAAGATGTGCTGCCCATCGGCAAGTCGGCCTTGGCGGCGGCGAAGTAACGGCGGGAGCGGCGCCGCGAGCGTTGCAGGGCGAACGCAAGGAAATGCGGCGGCGAAGTTTCTTCGGTTTTCGGTAAAGGCAAACCCTCACAAGATATGATTCTGGCCCGCATCGTTGGCACTGTAGTTTCCACCCGCAAAGATCCTCGCCTGGAAGGAAAAAAGCTCCTGATCGTGAAGCCGATTTCGCCCGACGGGCGCGATGAATCCGGCTACCTGATAGCGGTGGACGCCGTGGGAGCTGGCTATCGCGAAACTGTGTTAGTCGTGTCCGGCAGTTCAGCGCGCATGGCCGCAGAGTGCAAAGAGCGGCCCGTAGATGCGGCCATAGTCGGGATTGTGGACGAGGTGAAGCTCGACGAAGCGCACGAGGCGGAACTCGCCGCGGCGAAAAACAAATGAGGCGCCGAGGCCTAGTCCGGATGACGCCGAGCAGAATGTGTTTCTTCGTAGGGGCGCCGCTTGCTGCGCCCGCCGGTCGCGCCAAGAGAACCTTTTTGCCATCAACCTCGGGGTATCGGTGGCCGCCTACCGCCGGCTGGATGAAATAAATGAGATACACGCGTTTTGAAGAACTACCCGCGTGGAACGCGGCGATTGAGCTGGCGGTGCGGACCTACACCTTCACGCGGGAAGGTGCGTTTGAGAAGCAGGGCACGTTGCGAGATCAATTGGAGCGAGCGGCAGTGTCGGTTTCTAACAACATTGCCGAAGGATTTGAGCGAGGAACAACACAAGAGTTGCTGACATTTCTTTATATCGCTCGAGGATCTGCTGGCGAAGTGCGCTCAATGTTGTGCTTGCTTGAGCGGTTGCCTTCTTTCGGAAATTTCAAATCTGAAATTTCAAATTTGAAATCTCTTGCGGAGAATACTTCGCGCCAGCTTCGTGGTTGGGCTGATTCGCTACAAAATACGTCGATCAAGGGCACTCGCTATCTCACCGACAAAGTGCGCAAGATTGAAACCGCCAAAAAAGATCGCGATGAATTGCTGCGCGATCTGCAGCGCGTACAGGCCAAGCAATGAGGCCGCGACGAAACGGAAATTCCGCCTATCACCACACTGCGATCGACCAGCCGAGGAATTCATGATCCTAGGCCGCGTGATCGGAAACGTTGTTGCCACAGCAAAAGATCCCGCGCTTGTGGGAATCAAGATGCTGATCGTGCAGCCGGTTGGACGCGACGGCATCGCCAAGGGACGCCCGCTAGTGGCGCTTGATTCTGTCGGCGCTGGAGCCGGCGAGATGGTCTATTGGTGTCGCGGGCGCGAAGCCAGCTTTCCGTTTCTTCCCGCAGAAGTACCGATCGAGGCGACGATCGTCGGAATCGTTGACGAGATCAATGTCGTGGATGCGGCAAGCGACGCAAAAGGATAGCTGCGAGTGCTGATTGGACGCGTGATCGGCGATGTGGTGGCTACGCGCAAGGCTGCGTCGCACGAAGGACGCAAGATCCTCGTCGTGCAGCCGCTGAATCTCGACGGATCGAATCGCGGCGAGCCCGTGCTGGCGCTCGATGCCGTGGACGCCGGCGAGGGCGATCGCGTTCTGCTTTCCACCGAAGGCTATTCGGCGATGACCGCGGTTGGCCGGCCGAACTCGCCCATCGATTCCGCAGTTGTCGGCGTCATCGACGAAGTCGAGCTGAACGAAGACACCCGCTGACCTGATTCAATTCCAAAAGAGATTTCAGAAAAAGATGCAGCGAGCGACGTGGGATGCGCCGCCCGCTGTCGTCCCTGTGGGTGCTTCGGTTACTCCTGGACGATTGCTGTGCGTGTCTTGCCGCTGAAACGAATTTCTTTTACTGCAGTGCCCTCGACAACCAGTGCGCTGCTGTTGGATTTCTCTTTCGTGTCTTGCCACTGCACGGGGACTTCCGCGATTACCTTGCTGCCGGACAAGACTTGAACTTTCGTGTCGTCGCCGACAAACCAATAAGTGCCGGCCTTGAGCTGTTTTCCGCCGAGCGTCACCTCGTTCACCACGGAGATCTGGGCTTTAAGCGTTGCTTTGAGCTCCTTGGCGCTGGAAGGTGCGGCAAGGGCTGGAAGGAGCATCGCCACGATGACGGCCACGGCGGCGAATTGCGCGATACGACGTTGTGACATTTAGTTTCTCCTTTGGTTTAGCCCCAGTCACCCAGTTAGACGATTGGTGGTACGCCAGGAAAGCAAATGTTAGTTTTCTTGGCGCATATTTTTTACTAATCCATTATTCATCGTTCCCGGATTCGGACACACCCGTTCCCACAAGCGAACAATCGTGAGATCGCCCCCGGTCCACGAAGTGGCGCGTCACTTCGAATTACGCGAAGTGCGCGAAAAATGTTTCGTTAAATTGCTGTAAGAATTGTGGCTAATTTTGAGACGCCGCGCGTTGACACCCTTCCACCGCTATTCAATAATCGCTGCACAATGATTGGACAGTTGCGCGGAAAATTGACCGAGCGCAAGCCGAATCAGGTATTGGTGGACGTCGGCGGCGTCGGCTACGTGGTGCAGATTCCGCTTTCCACGTTCTCGGCCATCGGCGCGGTGAATTCTGAAGTCACGCTGTTGATCCACACGCATGTGCGCGAGGATCAGTTGAGCCTCTACGGATTCCTGACCGGGCGCGAGAAGCAGATTTTTGAGCTGCTGATTTCCGTGAGTGGCGTTGGCCCGTCACTGGCGTTGAAAATCCTTTCAGGAATGCGCATCAGCGAATTGTTGCCCGCAATCCGCAACAGCGATTTGGCGCTGCTGGAGCGCATTCCGGGCATCGGCAAAAAGACCGCCGAACGGATTGTCGTCGAGCTGCGCGATAAAGCCGCGGCTCTGGAGCCGGCTGAGGCAGGCAAGCCGGCGGCGCGTTCGCCCCTGGAATCGGATGTGGCGTCGGCGCTGCAGAATCTGGGCTACGAGGCGCGCGCCGTCGAGCGCACGCTCGAGCACATCCGCAAGACTGGCGCCGTGGAGAATGATTTCAACGCGCTGCTCCGCTCGGCATTGCAGCAGCTTGGCGGCGCGAAGATGCAACGTAGCGCTCACGCAGGTCACGGCGAGTGACCTGGCGAAATTTTGTGGAGGCGCCGGTGATACAACTCGTCTGGGAATTCGTGGCGCGCGAAGACAAGATCGCTGAATTCGAGCATCATTATTCGACCGGTGGTACCTGGGAGCAGCTCTTCCGGCGAAGCGCGGGATTCTTGGGCACGGCGCTGCTCCGCGATACGCAGAAACCCCACCGTTATCTCGCGGTGGATTCGTGGGAGAGCCTGGACGCGCATCACGCCATGCGAGAAAAGTTCTCTCGCGATTACGAAGAGCTCGACCGCAGGTGCGAAGAATTCACGGAGCGCGAGACGCATCTCGGCGATTTCGAGGTAGAGTAAGCAGTCCATGGAATTAAGCGACACTCGCCATCGGCTGGTATCGGGACGCGCGTTTGACGAAGACGCGCGCGTCGAGGCCAGCGTGCGCCCGAAGAGGCTCGAGGATTACATCGGGCAGACGCGCGTAAAAGAAAATCTCTCCATCGCGGTGGAAGCGGCGCGGACGCGCAAAGAATCGCTCGATCACGTGCTGCTGTACGGCCCACCGGGATTGGGCAAGACTACGCTGGCGCAGATTTTGGCGAATGAAATGGGCGTGGCCATCAAAGTCAGCTCAGGGCCGCTGCTGGAGAAAAAAGGCGATCTAACCGCGATTTTGACTTCGCTCGACGCGAGCGATTTTTTCTTCCTGGATGAGATTCACCGGCTGCAGCCGGCCCTGGAGGAAATTCTGTATCCGGCGATGGAGGATTTTCGGATTGATTTGGTGATCGGCCAGGGACCGGGCGCGCGGATTCATCCTTATCAGCTCAATCGCTTCACGCTGGTGGGCGCCACGACGCGCGCCGGCTTGTTGATGGCGCCGTTGCGTTCGCGATTCGGAATCGTGCACCGGCTCGATTTTTATACGCCGGAGGATTTGTTTCTGATCGTGAAGCGCTCGGCGAAGATTCTCGGAATTCAAACGGACGATGCAGGAGCTGAAGAGATTGCCCGGCGCAGCCGCGGCACGCCGCGCGTGGCGAACCGGTTGCTGCGGCGAGTGCGTGATTACGCCGAAGTCCGAGCTTCGGGGCATATCAACCGCGACGTGGCGCGCGAGGCGCTGGCGATGCTCGGCGTGGACGACCATGGGCTGGATGAAGTTGATCGCAATCTGCTACTCACCATCATCCAAAAATATTCCGGCGGGCCGGTGGGGCTGAATACGATCGCCGCATCTTTGAGCGAAGAAGAAGATGCCATCGAGGAAATTTACGAGCCGTATTTGATGCAGCTCGGGCTCCTGGATCGCACGCAGCGCGGGCGTGTGGCTACAGCTTTGGCGTACAAGTATTTCGGAATGGATGAACCTCGCCGACAAGCCGCCATGTTTTAGGATTCGCTGCCCGCACGGCTTCCCAGTCCACAGAAAAACGCGCAGATCGCTAATCGAAACACCGTACGTTTAGAATTCGGTCTAAGTCATTGAAAACAAAGGATCGGGGTCAAGTCTAACCGAAACAAAATCAGGGACCCTTGTCTACGCTTTTGTTTCGCTAAGCCACACTTTTCCTCTAACCGCAGCCCGCTGTGAGCCCCCAAACCGGCGGCTAAAAGGTAGCCGCTACACCAAGAACTCGTCAATTGCGGTGCGCGTTTCTTTGGCGCGGATGAATGCTGCGAAATGGCTGCCGTGTTCGAGCCGGAGCAACCGGCTGCGGGGGATTTTGGCTGCCGCGAATTCGGCATTGGCGAAGGGAACTACGGCGTCGGCATCGCCATGGACGATCAGAGCGGGCTGCTGGATGCGCTCGAGAGGGTAGAGATCAAGAGTGGTGAGATAGCCGACGTCGTTCATCACGCCGGGGAAACGCGGCTTTACCGGCAGCGATGTGGCCATCAGGCGCAGCGCGTCACGACGATTGAATGATGGCGAGCGCGATGCGCGCTCGGATGCGGTAAAACCGAACCGTTCGATCGGCGCCGGAACCCGGCTGTACAGCAGAGAAACCAGCCAATTGGCAGTCGTGGATACGGCAATTCGCGGAAATTTCGTGGCAACAAGGGCACGGCGCGGCAGCTTGATGCGCTGCGTCACGGCGCAAATCAGCACGATTGCCGTGCATCGTTGCGGATGGCGCAGAGCGAATTGCAGCGCGGGCGGGCCGCCGCCGGAAATTCCGATGACGGGCACGCGATCGATCGCCAAAGTATCGAGAAGCGCAGCGAAGGCATCCGCTTGCTGCTCCGGCGTCGCGCCTGCGGCTAGCGGCGTGCGCAAATAACCCGGGCGCGAGACGGCGATGGGCCGAAATTTCGGCCCCAGAATCAACGCAGCCGCGACCGTGCCTTGATCGAAGCCGCCCAGCGTGCCATGAGAGATCAGCACCGGCGAGCCTGAGGGCGGGGTGGCGTACTCGATTTCGCCGCAGCGCGTTTGCGCGATGCGGCTGGCGGCACGCAGTCCGGCCAATGTTCGCGCCTTCCACCGCGCGGCGAAATAGCGCAACGAGGCGGCAGCGAGCACCGCGACGCCGCAAACTGCAGCGATCCATTCAAGCAGATTCAAAACGTTGCGCCCCTCAACGCTGTTCGCCAGCGCCAAACACCTAAGTTATCATCGCTTCGCCATGACGCGGCAAGCGGCGCACAACCATGGCGGTTCATGAAGAAAGCATATCTCTCGCTGGGATCCAATCTCGGAGACCGTGAAAACAATCTCGCGCGCGCGATGGAAGAGCTCCAGGATCGCGGACTGAAAATCGCGCGCCGTTCAGCCATCTACGAAACGGAGCCAGTGGAGATTCGCGACCAGGGCTGGTTCCTGAACTGCGCGCTCGAAGCGGAAACGGAGCTAATGCCGCGGCAATTGATGAACGCGCTGCTGGAGATCGAACGCGATTTGGGCCGGCGCCGCAGAATCAAATACGGCCCGCGAGTGATTGATCTCGATATTCTGCTGCTCGGCTCGAGCATCGTAAAAACCCCCGAGCTTGTGATCCCGCATCCGAAGATGGCGGAGCGGCGCTTCGTGCTCGTGCCGCTCGCGGAGATTGCTCCTGAAGCAAAGCATCCCGTGCTGCGCAAGAGTGTCGCGGAACTGCTGGCGGAATGCACGGATCAAAGTGAAGTGCGCCGCTGGGCTCCGCCGGGTACGTGATTCCGGCGAAGCCCATGGCGCCGTGCGATCGAGGGACAAGTCGCACGAAGGATGCGATCCTGGCGCGCGAAAGAGCCGCGCAGGATCAGCTGTTGCGCAGCACTTTCATCCAGTGCAGCGTCAGAGTTGAAGGCGCGAGCGCTTCGAGCTCGATTTCGGCGTAGTGCCCCTGCGCGATTTCGCGCCAGGTATATACGCCCGGTTCGGAATCCTCGCGCACGTGGCCCTTCAAGCGATTCAGAAACGAATTGGCATCGTCCAGCGAGACTTTCTCGACAGAGGCCGGACGCGCCAAAGCTTCGACGATGTAGCTGCGCAGCAGCTTCGGCCAATAGGCCTGAAACAGCTGATGCGATGCAAAGACGTCGCTCCAGGCGACTTCTCCACCATAGGCGACCACAACGCCCACGACCGACTCACCTTTCAATCCCGAAGTGGCGCTGGCGAATTTTCGCTCCAATTCATCGGCGAAGCCGTCCACGTCGCGGCCGATCTGCGTCGATTGGTAGATCTTGCGATAGGACTGGCTGGGCGCTTCCCGGGTTATCAGGCTGGAAACGGAACCGGCAGAGATTCTGGGGGCCGGCGCGGCGGGGGCCGTGACGACCACCGATTCGCTCGCCGTTCCGCCTACCGTACCGGCGTGCGCCCCACCTCCTCCGCCGCTCGCTCGCGCTTGAGTCGAAGTGCTGCCCGAACGCACCGCGGCCCAGACTTGACTCTGATCCGCATCCACGGCGGCCTTCTCGCGAACGCTGGGATGCACCATCGTATTCGCCGCGGCGAACTTCGCGGAGCCGCCCGTCCAGCGGCCTTCCTCGACGCAGAAGACATCGAGCGGCAACGGCGCACCGCCCACCGGCACGATGCGGTCTTTGCCAACGATGCGATCCTGCTTACCGCCGGAGACGATTTCGCCGGCCAGGAGAATCACAGGCTTTTTTCCGCGATTAATCAGCACCAGGCGATTGACTTCGGCGCCACCGGACTGCTGCGGCGCAGGCAGCACGTCGCCATCCCGCGAGCGGCGCAGATAATCGCTGCTGCCGTGTTCGCTGACAATGACGTCGCCGGAAGCCAACCCTTCATCGAGCGTTTCAAATCCAGCCGTATCAGCATCAGATTTCGCGATCACCGGAATTACCGTCAAGTTTTCATACCGCACCGGCTCGCCGAGCCTCCAACTTTCCGGCCCGGACTGCTTGCCCGTGGCGCCATTGCCGGTCGCCGCGTTTCCGCTCGGCGTCACCGGCGTTACGGAACCACCGAGCATGGCCACGGCCGCAAGCGCACTGATCGCCCAATCGAAACTTCTCATAAAGTTCATATAATTCCTCCCTCGCGTCGGTTGCTGAACGCAAAGCCGACCTGTCCTCGCTACGGAGAACGCGAAGGCCCCAATTTCTTGCAGCCATTTCAGGCCCGCCGGATGGCAGTTCGGGCACCGTACAGGCCCGTTTGGGCAAAAGCACTCCCGCTAAGCGCATCAATTGGTGTAGATTGTTGGTTCCGTTCTCACCTGCTACGGACGCTGTGCGGGAGAGTTGCGGGAGGTTTTTCCGTGAATCCAATTAAGCCAGCTGCCGCAGCCGCCCCGGACGTATCTCCTACGGCCAGCCGGGATTCCTTGAGCATCACCGACAATCGCACCGGCCGAAAATACGAAATCCCGATCAAGAACGACACCATTCGCGCCATGGACCTGCGCCAGATCAAGGTGAAGGACGGGGATTTCGGGATGATCAGTTACGATCCGGCGTTCACCAACACGGCTTCCTGCATCAGCCGCATCACGTTTATTGACGGCGACAAAGGCATCCTCGAATATCGCGGCTATCCCATCGAGGAGTTAGCGGAGAAAAGCACCTATCTCGAGACGGCCTACCTGATTCTGCACGGCGAATTACCCACGCGCGCGCAACTCGAGGATTGGACGTATCACGTAATCCATCACACGTTCATCCACGAAAGCATCAAGAAGTTTCTGGATGGATTTCACTACGATGCCCATCCGATGGGCATGTTGATTTCGACCGTCGCGGCGCTCTCGACTTTCTATCCGGACGCCAAAGACATTTTCAATCCTGATTCACGGCGCAAGCAGACCTACCGCTTGATCGGGAAGATGCCTACGCTTTCGGCGTTCGCTTACCGACACAGCCTGGGCATGCCGTACGCCTATCCGGATAATGACCTGACTTACGCGGCGAATTTCCTGAATATGTTGTTCCGCACCACGGAATTGAAATACCACGCGAATCCCACGCTGGAACGCGCGCTCGACATTCTGTTCATACTCCACGCCGAACACGAGCAGAACTGCTCCTCGACGGCGATGCGCGGCGTCGGCAGCTCGCATGTAGATCCGTACTCAGCGACCGCCGCGGCGACGGCAGCGCTGTATGGCCCGCTGCACGGCGGGGCCAACGAAGCCGTATTGCGCATGCTCGTAGACATCGGCTCGGTGGACAAGGTGCCGGCCTACATCAAGGGCGTGAAAGCCGGCGAGCGAAAGTTGATGGGCTTCGGGCACCGCGTTTACAAAAATTACGATCCTCGCGCGCGCATCTGCAAGCACATTGCCTACGAAGTTTTCGACGTGATGGGCCGCAATCCGATGATTGATATCGCCCTGGAAGTCGAGCGCATTGCGCTCGAAGATGATTACTTTGTTTCGCGCAGGCTGTATCCAAATGTGGACTTTTATACCGGCCTGATTTACCAATCCATGGGATTTCCGGTAACGATGTTTCCCGTTCTTTTCGCGATTCCGCGAACGGCTGGATGGATTGCACAATGGGAGGAAATGCTTCTCGATCCCGAGCAAAAGATTTCTCGCCCGCGGCAGGTCTATCTCGGCGCAGCGCGGCGCAGCTACGTTGGGATTGAGAAGCGGTCCTAGTTTGCGGATCATGCCTGCGTTTGGCGGCCCTCTAAGTGCTCTCCCAGCAAGTGCTTCCCAAGCAGAAATAAATTGCTGCACTTCCCTGGCAATCCGACCACTCAAATCGGTTGCAAGTCGCCGAAAACTCTGGCAAAAAGGCGTGCACCCCCGGGCGGAGGCCCTCTAAATGCTGATTGCAACTCGGCGGCAAGGCGATATCGCGATCGTGGACGTTACGGGGGATATTACTCTCTATCATTCTCCGGACCTGCGGAAGACGCTGCTGGATCTGATCAAGACGCAGCACATTCCCTACGTGATCGTGAATCTCACGGCGGTGAAGTATATCGATAGCGCCGGAGTTGCTTCGCTGATCGAGGGTCTGAAGGCTTCGCGCGATCTCAAGAGCCGCTTCTCTCTTTTCGGACTTAGCCGCGTGGCCCGGGAAGTTCTGGAGCTGACGCGCCTGCTGAAAGTCTTCGAGGTTTACGAGAACGAAGCGGACGCAGTCGAGAGCAAGCCGGCGAAAACCTAAGGAGGATTTGCGGCCAACGGTGGCCTGAAATCTCCCCCACGATGGCAATCACTGACACCTTAGGAAGCACCACCCTTGATGTCCTCGCATACGTCGGACAGCTGGCACGGCTGGTCGGGCGGGCGACGGTCGCGGTGGTTACCGGGCCGAGGCAGGGCCAGGGTGAGCGTTATCGCCGCGCGTTGCATCAGGCGATGGCCGTGGGCGTCGAAGCTCTCCCCGTAATTTCCCTGATCACATATTTCGTGGGCATGATTCTGGCGCTGCAGTCGGCGCACGAACTCAAGCGCTTCGGGGCCATGGAGTTTGTGCCCAATGCCGTGGCGCTCTCGCTGACGCGCGAATTAGGTCCGTTGATGACGGCGATCATGGTGATTGGCCGGTCGGGCTCGGCGTTCGCCGCAGAAATCGGAACGATGAAGGTGAGCGAAGAAATCGACGCGCTGGAGACGATGGCGCTCGATCCGGTGCGTTTTCTGGTCGCTCCCAAACTCGTGGCCATGCTGATCATGATGCCCTGTCTGACGATGTGGTCGGATTTCATGGGCATCATTGGCGGCGCGACGTTTGGCATCATCGGCGCGGGTTTCACGCTGGGTTCTTATTTCCACGCCACTCTGGACGCCCTGTTGAAAGACGACATCGTCTCCGGGTTAATCAAGAGCTTCATGTTCGGGCTGGTGATCACCGCGGTAGGCTGCCAGGAGGGATTCCTTACCGGGCTTGGCTCGGAGCAAGTGGGCCGTTCGACGACCAAGGCGGTGGTGAATTCGATCATTCTGGTGATCGTGGTTGACTTGGCATTTACGACGCTTTTTTATTTAACCGGGCCGGCTTAGTTTTTGCCGGTACTATGATTTAGATAGACCCATGACGCCCAGCTCAGACACTTCGACGCACGCACGCGCTTCCGCGATTTCGGTACGAAATCTGCGCGTTAGCTATGGAGAGCGCGAAATCCTGCACGGCATCAGCTTTGACGTGCTCGCCGGCGACACGCTGGTCATCCTCGGCGGCTCGGGCTCGGGAAAGAGCACCCTGCTCCGGACGCTCGTGGGTCTCGAGCGCCCCACTAGCGGCGAAATTTGGATCGGCGGCAAGAATCTGGCAACGATCTCGCCCAAAGAACTCGACGATCTGCGCAAGACCATCGGCATGTCGTTCCAGGGAGCGGCGCTATTTGGCTCGATGACCGTGGGAGAGAATGTGTCGCTGCCATTGCGCGAGCACAGTCCTCTCGACGCCTCCACCATTGAAATCATGGTGCGGCTGAAGCTCGATCAAGTGGGCCTGGCCGGCTACGAGAATTACATGCCCGCGCAATTGAGCGGCGGCATGAAGAAACGTGCTGCGGTCGCACGCGCGATGTCCATGGACCCGCAGATCCTGTTTTTCGACGAACCCTCGGCCGGCCTGGATCCCATCATCGCGGCGGGAATCGATGAGCTGATCCTGAAATTGAAGAAGGCCTTCGGAATCACCTGCGTGGTGGTGACTCACGAACTGCCGAGCGCATTTTTAATCGGCGACCGCATGATTCTTCTGGATCGCGGCGTCATTGTCGCCGACGGGACCAAGGAAGAGATTAAGGCCAGCATGCAACCGCGCGTCCGCCAGTTTCTGGATCGCATCGCCGAGCCGGAACTAAAAGACGAACTGAGTTATTTGCAGATGCTCATCGGCGACGAATCGACGGCGAGGAAGTAGGCTGGGCTGGAGTCATAAACGGACGTGATATACTCGCGCCCTTCTGCGGCCGTTTGCAGGCCGCATGGGGCTCGGATTAAAGCCTGAGGTTGGGATGGAATCGAAGCGCGAACAGACATTCGTCGGAATTTTCGTGATTGTGGCTGCAGGCATTCTGCTGTTCACGATGCTGTATATTTCGGGAACGTTTCGCGGAAGCGGGCCTCTTTATAAGGGCTATTTCAATAATGCCGGCGGGCTGCAAAAGGGCGGCCAGGTACGCTATGCCGGCGGTCCGCCGATTGGGCGGATCACAGAAGTCAAGCCCGATCCGCAGGATCCCACGCGCATGGAAATCGAATTTCGCGTCGAGCCTCAGGTGCCGGTGAAAACCGACAGCAAAGTGAAAATTTCCAGCCTCAGCCCGCTGGGCGAGAATTTCCTGGCGATCGTGCCGGGCACGAAGGCCGCTCCCAGAGCCGAAGAGGGCAAAATCCTCGATAGCGTCGAGTACGTCGGCTTCGACGATCTCGAAGCCAAGATGAATGACCTCGCCCCGGACGCCAAAGAACTCATAGGCAATATGAATAAGCGGCTCGCCGATCTGAAAATCACCATCGCCAACGTGAACGCGCTACTCGACGAGGAAAATCGCGCGAACATTGCTCGGGCGTTAAAAAACGTAAATGGCATGCTGGAGGAAGATCGCAAGCCGCTGAATTCCGCGCTCAAGAACGTGAACGACTTGACCGAAAAGGTTAAGCCGCTCATCGACAATATGAAGAACACTTTGGCCAAAGCCGATCAGGCGATCGAAGATGCCGACAAGATGATCAAGAATGACGAACCGCTGGTGCACACCGACCTCGAAAAGCTCCATGACACTTTGAATTCGATGGCATCGCTTTCCGATCAACTCGATCGCACGCTCAACGTCAATAGCGGCAATCTCGATGAGATCATCGAAAATCTCCGCCAGATCAGCGAGAACATGAAGGAATTCACGGAAACAATCAAGACGCGGCCTTACACTCTGATTCGCAGTTCAGAGCCCAAGCCGCGTAAGCCGGGCGAGGCACCTCCGCAATGAGATTCCTTTCACAATCCAGCAATACAAATCTGCGTCGCGGCGCTTCCGCCGCCACCACGCTGCTAGCTCTTGGTCTGTGCGTCTTTCTGGCAAACTGCGGCGCGACGCATCCCGTTCATTACTACACCCTGGAAACCATGCCCTCAGCGCCGGCGCAGGCCCAGACGATTTATCCCATCACGCTGGTTGTTGGGCATATCACCACTCCGCTGCTTTATCGCGACGATCGCCTGGTCTTCGGCAATGGCACGGTCGAACTCGGCGCGGACTTTTACAATCGCTGGGCGGAGACGCCCGCGTCGATGATCGAATCGATGTTGCTCGATAATTTGCGCGCCACCGGTGCGTTTCGCTCCGTGCAGCTGCAATCCAGCAATGCCAAGGCCGACTACATCGTCCGCGGCCGCCTCTCCGCGTTCAATGAAGTGGACAACGGCGGCAACGTCGCCGCTCGCTTCGTGATCGAATTTGAGCTCTATCAGCCGAAGACCGGCGCGGTGGTGTGGACGGCTCCGCCCTACGCTCACGACGAGCCCGTAAACGGCAAAGCTACGACCGCGGTAGTCGAGGCGCTGCAAACCAACGTGCGTGCCGGATTGCAACAGGTCACCAGCTCGATCACCCAATACTTCGCGAGCCATCCGGCACAATAACTGCTCGTATATTCTTCGCCGGCTCTTCATTGATTCCACTTTGAGCCTCCCCGGAGCTCTTCCCTCAAGTCGCCTTTCAATCAGCCGATATCCACGCTGACAGGTATGTCTCGCGGCGGAACAGCAAGGTAAGTGTTTTCCCGTGAGTGAAAGGCGTGGTGCGGCTACGCGCGATTTCTGCGCTGGCTGCTCCGAAGTCGTTCAATGGAATTCCTGAAACGGCTCTTTTCATCCGGCGATTTCATGCCCCACGGTTACTGCTACCTGTGGAACGCTGGACTCGTCTGGCTGCACTTGCTCTCCGACACCTTCATTTTTATCGCCTACATGACCATTCCCGTCACCCTGCTGCGCGTGGTGCGGCGCCGCAATGACTTGCCTTTCAGTTGGGCGTTTGTGTGTGTTGGAGTTTTCGTCGTGGCCTGCGGTTTCACCCACGCCATGGAAGTCTGGAACCTTTGGCATGCTGCCTACTGGCTGGCGGGAGTCATCAAAGCCGTTACGGCGGTCGCTTCAATCGGGACCGCCGTCCTCTTGGTACGGCTGGCTCCGATTGCGATCGCGCTGCCGAGTTTCTCCGATTTGCGGAAAGCCAATGAGGCGATGTCCCGTCAAGCGGCCGAGATTTCTGCGCAGGAAGCCAAGTTCCGGGGTTTCCTCGAGTCCGCGCCCGACGCTATGGTCATCGCCGACGCCCAAGGCCGCATTGTTCTGGTCAATGCCGAAACCGAAAAGCTCTTCCGCTACCACCGCGAAGAATTAATCGGACAGGCCGTCGAAATCTTGGTGCCTCATCGTTTCCGTAACGCTCACCCTTCTCACCGCGCCGATTATTCTGTGCATCCACGCGCGCGTGCCATGGGCGCAGGGCTGGAACTTTACGGCTTGTGCCGGGACGGAACCGAATTTCCAGTCGAAATCAGCCTGAGCCCTATTGAAAGCCCCGAAGGAATTCTCGTAGCCAGCGCAATTCGAGACGTCACCGAGCAGAAGAAAACGCAGCAACTTCTCCGCAGCGCCAACCTTGAGTTGGAATCGCGCGTTGTCGAACGGACCGCGAATCTTGAGACCGCGAAGCAAAAACTCGAGATGGTGATTGCGCAGCAGGAGCGCGCCGAGGAGGAAGTCCGCCATCTCAATCAGGATCTCGAAAATAGGGTGCGCATTCGCACCGCCGAGCTCCAGGCGGCCGTACAGGAACTCGCCCTGGAGATGGCCGAACGCAGCCGCGCGGAAAGGACGCTGAAGGATCAGACTGCCAAGCTCCGCGACCTTGCGGCCCTCCTCGAACTCGCGGACGACGCCATTCTCGTCCGCGACATGAGCGGGCGCGTGACCTATTGGAACCGTGGCGCTGAGAAGCTTTACGGCTGGACCCGTGAAGACGCCATTGGCCGGGTCAAGCAGGAGCTCCTCTCCCCGAAGTATCCCAAGAGCTTTGACGACCTACAGGCTGATCTGTTGCGCGAAGGAAAATGGGAAGGCGAACTGGTGCACCGCCGCAAGGACGGAATTTGGCTCACGGTGGCCTCGCACTGGTCCCTTCAGCGCGACGAGCAGGGCGTGCCGGTGGCGATCCTCGAAATCAACAACGACATCACTGCGCGCAAGCGCGCCGAGGAGATCGCGCGAAGCAATGAGGCCAGCATCCGCCAGTTAAATGACGACCTGACGCGGCGTACTGCCGAACTGGAGACCTCCAATCATGAACTCGAATCCTTCAGCTATTCCGTCTCCCACGACCTGCGCGCGCCGCTTCGTCATATTGACGGCTTCGCACGAATCCTTATGGAGGAACACGGCGAGCGCCTCGGCCCTGACGCCATGCGCTACGTCCAGAAAGTGGTGGACGGCGCAGCGCAAATGGGCCGCCTCGTCGAGGACCTGTTAGACCTCGCCCGCGTCGGGCGCACTGGGCCGAAACTTCAAAGCGTGAATCTCAACGAGCTTCTGCGCCGCATCGCCACCGAGCTTTCCGCCGATCTCGACGGCAGGAAGATCTCCTGGAACATCGCGCTCCTTCCCGAGGCAAACTGCGACAGTGGCCTTATTCGCATCGTCTTCACCAATCTTCTCTCCAACGCTCTGAAGTTCACCCGCCAGTGCGATACCGCAAGAATTGAAATCGCCACATGCGTTGAGGAGGGCGAAGAAGCCATTTTCGTTCGCGACAATGGAGTGGGCTTCGACCCTCAATATGCCGATAAGCTATTCGGCGTCTTCCAGCGCCTGCACCGCGCGGAGGAATTCGAAGGCACCGGGATCGGCTTAGCCACCGTGCATCGCATCATTCGCAATCACGGAGGCCGCATCTGGGCCGATTCGCAACCAGGGTACGGCGCCACGTTCTATTTCACTCTGGGATCTCCTCGGGTGCCAGCTCGAGTTGAGGAATCTCCATCCGAGGTGAGCAATGTCTGATGGCAAGCCGGCGGAAATTTTGCTGGTGGAAGACAATCCCGGAGACGCGGAACTGACGCTGAACGCACTGGCTCGCAGCGGAGTGCGACAAAATGTCCACACGGTACATGACGGCGAAGAAGCGCTCGACTTCCTGTTCTGCCGCGGAAGCTATTCCGCTCGCATGTTTGAATCCCCGCCGCGGCTCGTTCTTCTCGACGTGAAGCTCCCGAAAGTAAATGGACTCGAGGTTCTCCAGAAGGTGAAAGAGGATCCGCGGACCCGCGCCATCCCTATAGTCATGCTCACCTCCTCGCGCGAAGAGCGCGATCTCGTCGCCGGCTACAAGTACGGGGCGAACAGTTACATTCAAAAACCTCTCGACTTCATGGAGTTCCGCGAAACCGCGAAGCATCTCGGGCTTTACTGGCTGACCGTCAACGCCGCCCCGCCGGCGAGCGCTTTTTCTTCGGAGTGAGGAGGAAAATGTCTCAAACTCTCCCGGACACGGCCACTGTACTACCGGCATCAACGCCGATCCGGGTTCTCATCGTCGAGCACGATCAGGACGACATCGAGCTATGCCTGCGCGAATTGAAGCGCGATGGTCTTGCCATCGATCCCAAGTTCGCCGGGTCGCGATCCGAGTTCGCGGCCGCAGCGCGCGCCGGCGAATTCGACATCATTCTCGCCGATTACCGCCTCCCTAATTGGACGGGAATTGACGTCCTCAATTTCGCCCGCGAACTGGGTCTCGACATCCCGTTTATTCTCGTCACTGGTACGCTCGGCGAAGAACTGGCCGTCGAATGCATCAAGCGCGGCATCAACGACTACGTGCTGAAGCACCAACTGGCCCGCCTGGGCCTCGCCATCCGCCGCACGCTGGAGGAAAAGGCCCTGCGCGAAGGGCAAGCCCGCGCTCAAAAAGCGCTCTATGAGAGCGAAGTGCACTATCGCTCGCTGGTCGAAAATGCTCCCGAAGCCATCGTCGTTCTCGACGCCGAGAAGCTTGCCTTCGTGGACGCGAATCACCGCGCCGAAGTTCTTTTCGGCCTCTCCCGCGCGGATTTGTTGCGTTGCGCGCCCGTGAAACTAAGCCCCGAAAAACAGCCGGACGGCCGCTCGTCCTTCGAGGCAGCTCACGCCTATACCCAGCGGGCGTTGAAAGGGGAAACCCTCCACTTCGAATGGATTCACAGAAACGCCATAGGCGAAGACATCCCGTGCGAGGTGTTCCTCTCCTCGATCCCCTTGGGCTCGCGGAATCTGGTCCGCGGCAGCATCGTGGATATCACCGAGCGCAAACGCGCCGAAGCCGCATTGCGTGACAGCGAGGCCCGCTATCGCAGCCTCTTCGAATCCGCGATGTACGGGGTCTATCGCACCACTCTGGAAGGCGAAATTCTCGACGTCAATCCTGCGCTCGTCTCGATGCTGGGCTACGACTCGGTCGAGGAAGTCCTGTCTCTCGGCCACACCGAGAATTTTTACCGCGACCCTGTCGAGCGTCATCGCCTTGCGGGGCAGTTGATGCGCGACGGCAAAGTGGATGCCGTCGCCGATTGGGTGCGCAAGGACGGCTGCAGCATCAAAGTGCGCATCGCCGCGCACCGCGTTCAGGAATCGAAGTCCGGCGTGGAACGGAATCAGATCGTTGTCGAGGATGTGACCGAGCGGATGGCTCTCGAAAAACAGCTTCGCCAGGCCCAGAAATTCGAAGCCTTCGGCCAGTTGGCGGGAGGCATCGCCCACGATTTCAACAACATGATCGGCGCCATTCTCGGCTGGGCTGAGCTGGGTCTTGATGAAACGCCCGCCGAAACCACGCTCCACACGCGCTTCGATAAAATCCGCCTGCAGGCCGAACGCGCCGCATCCCTCACGCGCCAGCTCCTCGCCTTCGCCCGCCGTCAGGCGCTCGAGCCGCGTCATATCAATCTGAATCAGGCTGTTACCGAAACTCTCAGCCTTCTGGAAAAAGTCATTGGCAGCAACATCGAAATCCAACGGAATCTCGCTTCCGATCTGGCCAGCGTCCGCGCCGATCCCGCCCAGATCGAACAGGTGCTAATGAATCTTTGCTTGAATGCGCGCGACGCCATGCCCGCCGGCGGCATTCTGCGCATCGAGACGCGCAATGTGACCTTCGACGCGCAGTTCTGCCGCCAAAATCCTCACGTTCATCCCGGCCCTCAGATACTTTTGTCCGTTTCGGACAATGGGCAAGGGATGGATTCGGCCACGCTTGACCGCATCTTCGAACCTTTCTTCACCACCAAAGGACCATCGAAGGGCACCGGGCTAGGTTTGGCCACTGTGTACGGCGTCACCAAGCAGCACGGCGGGGTCGTGTTCGTGGACAGCGAGCTTGGTAAAGGTACTTGTTTCCGCGTTTATCTTCCTGCCGCCCAGGGCGCCGCAGAAATCTCCAAAAAGCCGGAAGTGTCTGCTGCGGTGCGCGGCGGCATGGAAACGATTCTCGTCGCCGAAGATCACGAAGGTCTTCGCCAGCTCGCTCTGGAAACGCTGTCCTCACTTGGCTACACCGTTCTGCTGGTTGCGGATGGCGAAGCTGCCGTCGCACTTTACGCCGAGCGCGTCCATTCCATTGATCTCGTAGTTCTTGATGTCATGCTTCCGAAATTGACCGGCCCCGATGCCTACACTCGCATGCGCGCACACAGCGGCGGCCCGCCGGTCATCTTCGTCACCGGCTACAGCGCCGACGCCGAGTTCGAACAGAAAATTCAGGCCAACGCTTTCAACGTGCTGCACAAGCCATTTTCGCCGCGTGAGCTGGCTCGCAAAGTACGCGAGATGCTGGACGAATCCCGCGCGCAAATGACCAACGAACAATCGGGTTGACACTTCCCCCCGCCCGTGCTATTTCCGATGCATCACTGCCCCGGCCGCTCCGCCGGGGCCGGATCCCCGGGAGACAGAGACCCAGTTTCGAAAGGGATCCACCAGCAACACCCCACCCCGGGAGGTGGTTGCCTCACGGCAATTACCTCCCTTTTTTATTTCCCGGGATTGCAGCCACGCCGCAATTGCCGTGACGTTTCGGGCTGGAACACAGAGGGTGCGCTGCGTCACAGCGTTCATTCGCTACATCCAGAAGAATGTATCGAAAGGTTTCGGCATAGCCGGACCTAAAACGCTTTATCGGAGGGCACCGTGTCGCCACGCACCCGATACCTCAGCCGGCTAATCGGCCTGTATTGCCTCCTCGTCGGATTGTCGATGATCGTGCACAAGCAAACGACCGTTGAATCCATCACCGAAACTGTTCATCACGCACCGGCGGTGTTGCTCAGCAGCATCTTTGCGCTCGCTGCCGGCCTCGCGATTGTGATCGGCCACAATGTGTGGTCCGGAGGCGTGCCTGCAGTTCTGGTCACGTTGGTTGGGTGGATCACGCTGATCAAAGGCCTGTTGTTATTATTTCTGACGCCGCAAGCGACCGTGGGATTCTTCGAAGCAGCCCACTACGGGCAAATGTTTTACCTGTACGTGGCAATTACGCTCGTGCTGGGCGTTGCGCTGACTTACGGGGGATTCAAACCGGCATCGCATTAGGACACGTGGCTGGAGAAGATCGCTGCTCACACCCGCTGGCGGGGGTATAATGCGCCGCAGCATGTGATCGGCGATCGGCCGCAGTTCGAAGAAGGAGCAGCACTTGGGACTGCAGATATCCAGCCGCAAGTCTGGCGATGTGGTGATTTTCGATTTGCAGGGGCGCGCCACGATTGGCCGCAGCAGCGACGAGTTGAGCGCGGAGTTGCGCAAGGCCATCGACGGCGGGAACCGCAAAATACTCGTCAATCTAACCGGCGTGAGCCAAGTCGATAGCTCTGGAATCAGCACCATCGTACGCAACTTCGTCACCGTCCGCCGCCTTGGCGGTACGCTGAAGCTGCTGCACCCGAGCGGCCACGTTTACGAAGTCCTTGAGCTGACCCGCCTGCTGCAAACCATCCCCAGTTTCAACGACGAAGCCGCAGCGTTAGCGAGCTTTAACTGAAGGCGCAGAATGTCGTCGTGGTCTGATCGGAAGCCACCAAGGGTTCGGTCGTTCGCCTTGCGCGCCGGGGTCGCGGTCTGCGCTCTGGCGCTAATCTGGCCGTCGCTCCTCGCAGGCCAATCGGAGACCGCTGCAAGTCCATCCGACGCGGAAGCGATAGCGATGAAGCAGTTGGCGGGCTCGCTTTCCACCGCAATTCGTAAAGCTCATCTTGAGAACGTAGTGGTAATGGACTTTTTCGAGCTGCACTCGAATCATTATTCCTTGCTTGGTAGAAAGCTCGCCGACGATCTTCAGGCAGCCCTCGCGGCCGACAATCAAACTAATCTGGTCGATCGCAAAGCACTGATCGATTTTCAATCGCGAGAAGCCCTTTTTATCCCCGAGGCAGTGGAACCTGAGCCGGCAGAATGGATGGCGCGCCAGGTCTCCGCAAAGGCTTTCGTTGTCGGGATTTTCGATGAAAATCCGACCGAGCTCGCCCTTGACGTGACCATCTATGAGTCGCCGAAATCTAAGAGGGTAGCCAACATTAAAACAACCCTGGCGGAGACTGACGAATTGCGGGCGCTAAACAAGCGCGTCCTCGTTGCTACAGGCGAGGATCCGCACGAAGCGCTTGAAAAGCAGTCGCGTCTACCCAAGGCGGGTACACACGGCTACGGCATTCCCGGATGTGAATATTGTCCCCAGCCTGCATTTAGTGATGAGGCCACGCATCGCAAGGCGTCCGGTACTGTTACATTGCTGGTAGTTGTCGGCGCGGACGGGAAGGCTACTGACATTCAATTAATCCGGGGCGCCTTTTTTGGACTGGGTGAGAAGGCAGCCGAAGCAATCCAAGGGTGGCGTTTCAAACCGGCGACGGACGCGAAAGGAAATCCAGTGGACGTCTATCAAGCCGTGGAAATGACATTTCGACTCTACTAGCGTTTTAGGCGTTTTTCTTCAATTCGGCGAGAACTAGTTTCGCGACTTCCTTCAGCGTATCAAAGACTCCCTGGCCGGTAATCGCTACAGCCTCTAGCGTCGGCTCGCCTTTGAGCTGCAACTGCTTCTTCAATTCATCCACGGACATCACATTGGGCAGATCGCGCTTGTTGAGCTGCAGGACGTAGGGAATGGTGTTGAAATCGAGATTGTGATCGCGGAGATGCTCGCGGAGGTTATCAATCGTCTCGAGGTTCGCGTCCAGGCGCTCTTCCTGCGAATCCGCGACGAAAACCACGCCATCGGCGCTCTTCAGAATCAGACGCCGGCTGGCCTCGTAAAACACCTGCCCGGGCACGGTATAGAGGTGGAATCGGGTCTTGAACCCGCGCACGGTGCCGAGATCGAGAGGCAGGAAGTCGAAAAACAGGGTGCGATCGGTCTCTGTGGCCAGCGACACCATCTTGCCTTTCTGGTTCGCTCCGGTGTGCTCGTAGATCCACTGCAGATTGGCGGTTTTTCCGCCGAGGCCGGGTCCGTAGTAAACAAGCTTGCAGTTAATTTCGCGTGCAGGAAAATTTATAAACGGCACGATTTCCTCAGAAATTCAAAAGACCGCTACTTATAGCATATGCACACGCGGCTGGCCAACGCGCAGCGTCGCCTGTGCTTCGGATTCGCCAACTTTTCGCGCTTGGCCGCGACCCCCATCGCAAGCCAATCGTAGTGCGCGGCGCTTGGCGTGGGACAAGAGCCGCTCGACAGACTGTAGTATTGCAGAAAAGCGTTCGCCTACGGTGACGCTGACGCTTGGCTGTCCGTAAATGTGGGCCAGGTCCGGTGCGGCCGGACAGGCCGGCTATCGCGGTACCACGGCGCCTTGAAGCGCATCAAGTTTGCAAAGCTTCGGCACGGGTTCGCAAATCCCATCCCGAAAAGAAGCAACGGGTTGCTCGTTCTCTGGTCACCAGGCTTGAGCAGGTGCAGATCTACGAAATCTTCGCCCAGTGCCCAGACCCAGCCGCCCAGCGGAGTTACCACCAGCCCGACCACTCCCGTTCCGTTGGTCTTTTTGCCCGCGTTCTTGTCGAAGGCCTGGATTAGTCCGGTGTTGCCGAAGGAAGCCTCGCTGATCGGACCCAGCTTCCACTCCGTGCTATAAACCGTGGCCCACAACAGCGCCCACAGACGGCTGTGCCAGTAGCGCTTGGAATTCTCCGCTTCAAAGGACATCCCGCGCGGATCATTTTGCAGGAAGATGTCCATCGAGATCGCGCCCATGATCGGGTGTCCCACATAATCATCCGAAATGGGATTGGAATCATTCCAGCGCGTGAAGGTAAAACCATCCACGGAGTTAATCCAGTCCTGAAACCAATGGCCGTGAGTGGTCTGGTACCAGACGTGCACATTCGTGCCGAGATTCCAGCCCGTTTCGATGAACAGATACTGGGTCTGCTCGCGCAACGCCGGCAGCCAGTGAAAGCGGCAATCCTTGTGAGTGAGCTTGCCTGATTGGCAAAGCTCGCTAACTTCCCAGGGCGGCACGTCGCGGATGCTTAGCGGGCGGGCTTCTTCGCTTCTCGCGGATGAATTCGCTTCATTGGAGACAGCAGGGTTCGCATCGGCGTCAGCGCTTTCGTCAAGATCAGCATGCCCGGCGAAAAGGCTGTAGCGGTCGGCGAAATGCAGGGTCATGCCTGGAGGATTCAGATTCAAAGGTTCGCTGGCCGCGCTACTTCCACTGCTTTGGGCCTTTACTGGCTGGCAAAACGTCCCGCAAAGCGCAAGCACACCCAGCCAAAATCCGAATTTCATCTATCTTGCTCCGCTACCCACGCCTCCGGCGGCCGGGGAATGGCCGTGCTCTTCCGGGACGCAGAAATTATACGCAAGCCCCGGCCCCTATCCAACATTTCCGCCGCGGCAATTTGTTCCAGCGCGCAGACAGAAAAGCACTGTGCGTTTGACTCTTGGGGATAAAGAAAAGATGCTTGTATTTCTAGTTCCTCGACGGTGGTTGCAGACGTTTTCGGACTGAAGCGGCACTGTAGCGGCGGAAGCTTAGGGTTCCCGCACATTTGCGGGAGGGAGGTTTGACCACCCTGGGCGCGCTCCTTATAATAGAAAATTCCGTTCAGCCCGGATTCGGGCACTGAACGCTCGCCGACGGCCCGGCCAACGCCGGTCAGTAGCGAAACCCGCTGCAAGCGGAATCAATCCAACGAACGTAACAGGAGCCAGCACCTCATGGTCAAGGCCACACAACTGCGCCCCGGAATGGTTATCCGCCACGACGGCGAACTTTACACCGTTTTCAGCGTGGATCATCGCACGCCCGGCAATAAGCGCGGGCAGATGCAGACGAAAATGCGCAATCTCCGCAGCGGCTCGATTATTGATTACCGCTTCCGCGCCGAAGAATTTGTGGAGCGCGCGGTGTTCGATGAAATTGAATACGAATTCCTTTACGGCGACGCCGAAGGCTTTCATTTCATGAATTCGCAAACCTACGAGCAAATGACCCTGCAGAAAGAGTTGCTGGGCGATACGACCGACTACTTGATTCCCAATCTGCCCGTAAAACTGGAATTCTACGAAAACAAACCCATCGGCGTGCTGCTGCCTGACACCGTTGATCTAACAGTGGTAGAAACCGAGCCGAGCATCCAAAAAGCCACAGCCAGCGCCGTAATGAAGCAAGCCAAATTAGAGACTGGCTTGGTAGTGAACGTACCCCCGTTCGTCAGCAACGGCGACAAAATCAAAGTGGACACGACAGAAGCCCGCTACATCCAGCGCGTGCAGTAGTTTCAGTGTCCGCTATGCCCGCGGGAAGCGATGGTTCGTGATCGCACCCGGAATCGCCTCACGGCACTTGGGTTTAAGGGATTGCCGTGTTCGTACCCCCTCCCCCCCACCCCCTCTATTTAGCGTCGATTAGAAATGACCGCGGTGCTTTGTTTTCAGAGGGTTAGGGCGATTTCTAATCATTTTGACCGTTGATTAGAAATTTGTTGGCGGGCTGAACGAGATTGTATTTTTCCTCCGCTGTGGGTGGCTTTCATTGGCATTTTCGCGCCAAATCTAGCGCCGGAATTTTGCGATTGCAATGGTACCGACTGCGGAAGTTCTGATGAGCAAAGTTCCTGCAGCCAGCGCCGTGAATGCGAATTGATTTCACGGACTGACGCCGCGGTGGTGGGGTTGGCGTTGCCTGGGGGCCGAGCAAGCCCCGCCCCTACGGCATGTGGCGCGGCGAGTGGAGAATGCTGCGGCGGTTGCGGCACGGCTAGAGAGCGTTGCGGAAAAACACGGACATGCAGTCATTCCGAGGAGTCCGCGGTTGTGCGACACTGTCATTTCACGGGAGGGTCGACGGAGGGCGCAGCGAGCGGGCGCCCCTACGAAGGCAAGACCAAATACAGAACACTCGTCCGCCCAGGCGGACCCGAAATGACAACGACGAATACACAGGACAAAAGACACGAAGAGCTTCGCATTCTGGTCAATTCCCGCCATCCCATCATCTCCGTGGAGACTTCTGAGGAAACTCGCCTGGAGCAACTGCTGGCCGAAGTGGCCAACGAAATGAACATCCCACTTTTTGAATGGGCCTGCACGACGGGACTGCGCCGCCTGTACGGCGCGGCGATGTACAACACCGAAAATCCGGAGAGCGCGCTTTCCAGCATCAGCGTGATTCAAGGTGACGCCATATTCTTTCTCAAGGATTTTGCGCAGTACTGTCACAACGACAAGGTCTGCCGGCGCTTGCGCGACCTGGCTGAAAGTTTTCGCACTGCGCGGCGCAGCATCGTGATTTCGTCCGCGGAAATGAACCTACCGCCCGAAATTGCGGCCGAGACGCTGCCGTTCGATTTCGGCTTGCCGACAGCGGACGATCTGGCACCGAAAATCAATGCCACGCTGGCGGAACTGGCGCGCGAGCAAAAAACAGAGGTCTCGCTGGATGCTACGGAAATCGCGCAAATCGTCAAAAACCTGGCTGGGCTGCCCCAAGAAGAAGCGTTGCGCACGTTGCGCCGAGCGGTCTTGGAGCGAGGCAGAGCCGACGCGGGCGTAATTACAGCGGTGCTGGAAGCCCGCCGTGCGGCGTTGCGGGAAAACAGCATGCTCGAATGCGTGCCGCGCGACGCTTCGTTCAACGACGTGGTGGGACTCGATCATCTGCGCGAATGGATTGCCAAGCGCCGCAGCGCGCTGACTCCGGAAGGCACGCGCTTCGGCCTCGCGGCGCCCAAAGGAGTGATGATCGTCGGCGTACAAGGCTGTGGCAAGAGCCTGGCGGCGCGCGCCATCGCCGGCGAGTGGAATTTCGAGCTGGCGCGCCTGGACGTGAGCGCGCTCTACGACAAATACGTCGGCGAGACAGACAAAAATCTCCGCAAAGTCCTAGAGACGGCGCAAAAGCTGGCGCCATTGGTCCTGTGGATCGACGAAATCGAGAAGGCGCTGGCGTCGTCCGGGGCAAATTCGGAATCTGACGCCGGCCTCTCGCAGCGCATGGTCGGCACGCTGCTCACGTGGATGCAGGACCGGCAAGGCGGCGTTTTCCTGGCGGCGACCTCTAACAACATCGAATCGCTGCCGCCGGAGATGCTGCGCAAAGGGCGCTTCGATGAGATTTTCTTCGTGGATCTGCCGGATGCGCAGGCGCGCGCGGCGCTTTTCGCCCTGCACCTGAAGAAGCGCAATCGCGACGCGGCGAGCTTCAACCTGGCGCAACTCGCCAGTGCCAGCGAAGGATTCTCCGGGGCCGAAATCGAGCAAGCCATCGTTTCGAGCCTGTATACGGCGTTTAACGCGAAGCAGCAGCTCTCCACCGCCATACTGCTGGCGGAGTTGAAGTCCACGCAGCCTTTGAGCGTTACGCGCGGTGAAGACATCGCAGCGCTGCGAGCGTGGGCGAAGACCCGCGCCGTCCCGGCTGGGTAGCTGCGGTCCGTTTAACCCGAAGCGCGGTACATCCAGCGCGTCCGACGAACCGAGAAGTTCCAAAATAATTTACTAGCCACATTGCAAATAGCGCTCTCTCGCGGTACTTTCAGAAATCCCGAAGCGCCGGCAATGGCGCGCGCTCGTCGTTGCATCAGGAGTCTCGAGCATGGCCCAATTCACCTGCCCCAAGTGTGGCAAGACCTACGAGCGTGCGCCCGAGCGCGCCTCTGAGCCGCTGTGCAGCAATTGCCAGAAAAACGCATCGGCGGAGTCGCTCGCGCGCCTGGCGGAACTTAGCGGCAAGCCCATCTTCACCTACGCGGTGATAGGCGCGAATGTTGCGGTTTATCTCCTCATGCTGGTCTCGGGAGCCTCGTGGATCGAGCCGAGCATTCAGGACGCGTTGCGCTTCGGCGCCGATTTTGGGCCTCTAACCCTGACCGGCCAGTGGTGGCGCCTGTTCACCTGCATGTTCGTGCACTTCGGAATTATCCATCTCGCGCTCAACATGTGGTGCCTCTGGTCGCTCGGCATTCTTGGAGAGCGATTCATGGGCCGCGCGGCTTTCGCATTTCTCTATTTCGCCTCCGGCCTCGCCGCGAGCCTTACCAGCGAGCTGTGGAATCCGATGCGCGTGAGCGCCGGCGCTTCCGGCGCTGTTTTTGGAGCTGCCGGCGGCCTGGTCGCATTCCTCTACCTGAAGAAAGCGCCCATCGATTTGCAATACGCCAAGCAGCGCTTGAAAAGCTTGTGGGTGTTCATCGCCTACAATCTCATCTACGGATTGAAGGCGGGCGTGGACAATGCGGCGCACGTGGGCGGCGTGATTGCCGGGCTGGCTCTCGGCGCGGTGATTCCTTCGATGCTCTTGGATGCTGTGCGCGATTCGGCCGGGACTGATGTGGGCTCGGTTGCAGCGTCGAATTTGCCGCCGCCGGCCCTCGGAGCGTCAAGCGAGGCGCAGGCTCGCTTCAAGCTGGTGGCTGCGGCGACCGTTGTCGTGCTTGGGCTCGGTGCTTACGCCACCGCGCGCTATTCCATTCCCAAAATGCGCGCCGTCCGCACTGAGATGCTCAACGCGTTCGAGAATGACACTTCGGAGCTTATTCCCGTGCTGCAGGGAAGGATTCAGAAGAATCCCCAAGATTCAGCCGGCTTAGCGCTTCTGGGCGAAGAGTACCTGTTTGCTGACGACCCGCGCTCCGCCGTCGCGCCATTGCAAAAAGCCCTGGCGCTCGACCCGCGCAGCACGAGCACGCATCACAATCTCGCCATCGCCGATCTGGGCGTGGGCGACTTTCAGGGCGCTGAGAGCGAAATTATTAAAGCTGCAGGGCAGGACGATCCTGGCGCCCACGAATTGATTCAGGGCCTGGCTGAGGACGGCCTCGGACATCCCGACGCGGCGCTGGATCACTTCAAGAAAGTGGTGCCCTCGCCCTCGGCGACGTATGTTGACATGCTGGATTTGGCGCAAGCCCACGCGAATCTGGAGCTGGGCCGCGCGGAGGATGCCCGCGCCATTTATGCCAAGATGCTGGCGCGCCGCGCTACGGATACGCGCGCCCTGGCGGGGATGGCCGCGTTGAAACCGGCTGCCAACACGCCTGCGGGGAAGCTCGATCCGCCGCCGGTCCCGATTATATTCAACCGGCTCATGGACCTTCCGGAGACCTGGCCGTACCTGCCGTAACCGTTCCTGCGGTTCCCCGTTGCCGAGACTTCCACTCCGGTCCGGGAGTTGACGCCGTCACAGGTGAGTGCTAATATTTCCATTGTTCCGGAAATATGAAAACATCACAAGCCGTCGATGCGCTCGCTGCTCTGGCTCAGGAAACACGCCTGAACATTTTCCGGCTGCTCGTGCGTCATGCCCCTCACGGCCTTCCGGCTGGGGAAGTAGCGCAACGCCTGCACGTTCCGGGGCCTACTCTTTCTTTTCATCTCAATATCCTCGCCGCTGCCGAGCTGATTCGCCCGCACAAGAACGGCCGCTCGATCCGCTATTCGCCGGCGCTCGATTCGATCAACGATCTGGCGCAATTCTTAATGGAAAACTGCTGCGCTGCGACGGGCGGCTGCGATCCCGCGCCCACGCGGACGGGTCAAGCCGCGCGGAAGAGGTGACCGCATGGCGTCGCGATACAACGTGCTCTTCCTTTGCACCGGAAATTCGGCGCGCTCGATCATGGCTGAGGCGATCATGAATACTAAGGGCAGGCCTAACTTCGCCGCTTACAGCGCCGGCAGCCATCCTTCGGGCACAGTTCGCCCCGAGGCGTTGCGCCAGCTCGAACTGGCACACTTGCCCGCGCAAGGATTGCGCAGCAAGAGCTGGGACGAATATGCGCAATGCCCGATGCACCGAAGATGGATTTCGTGTTTACGGTGTGCGACAACGCCGCGCGCGAAGCGTGTCCGTTTTGGCCCGGCCAGCCTATGACGGCGCATTGGGGAGTTCCCGATCCCGCCGCCGTGGCCGGCACCGCGGAAGAAATCGAGCGAGCCTATCGCGAAGCCTTCGTGATCCTTGATCGCAGGATCAGCCTGCTGCTCTGCCTGCCTCTTGAAAACCTGGGCAAACTGGCGCTGCAGAAAGAAATCGACAGGATCGGCCGGCAATGACGAAGTCACGCCGCCTGACGGCCGAGTTCCTGGGCACGGCATTTCTCGTCGCCGCCGTGGTGGGCTCGGGAATCATGGGTGAGCGGCTTGCGGGCGGGAATGTGGCCGTAGCGCTTCTTGCAAACACCATTGCCACGGGGGCCGCGCTGGTTGCTTTGATTCTCGCTTTTGGGCCCATTTCCGGCGCGCATCTCAATCCTGTGGTCAGTCTGTCCTTGGCGCTCGAGAATGAGCTTTCCTGGCAGGAATGCTCCGAGTACGCGTTGGTGCAGATCCTTGGCGGCATCAGCGGCGCGATCCTGGCGCACCTGATGTTTGGCCTGTCGCTGGTTTCTCTCTCGCATCACGCTCGCAGCGGCCCATCTCAATTCCTGAGCGAATTCATCGCTACGTTTGGGTTAGTGTGCGTAATCGGGGGATGCTCGCGCTCCCGGCCGAACGCCGTTGCTTACGCCGTGGGCGCGTACATTACCGCGGCTTATTGGTTCACCTCTTCCACCTCGTTTGCGAATCCAGCGGTCACGATTGCCAGGTCTCTTAGTGACACGTTCGCGGGCATTCGTCCGGCCGATGCGCCGTTTTTTGTCGTCGCACAGCTCTTCGGGGCGATCAGCGCGACGCTGCTTTTTCGCTGGCTTGTTCCCCGTCGAAGCCGCGAAACGCCGGCCAACGTTCCCGTAGGCGTAGGAGTGAATTCGGTCGAATCGCCTTTCGCAGAGAAAAGTGAAGTGCGTTAAATCTATTACCATCGGGAAAGGAAACTCGCATGAGTTCAGAGAACATCAAGGACATTGTGAAGGAAAAATACGGCGAGGCGGCCAAGCGCGCCAGTTTGGGCGCGCGTTCCTCTTGCTGCGGCTCATCTCCGGCATCGAGCAACGGTTGCTGTGATCCGATCACTTCGAATCTCTATGGTGATGCGGAAGCGGCCGTCGTTCCTGATGCGGCGCTACGGGCTTCGCTGGGCTGCGGAAATCCCACGGCTCTGGCGCAATTGCAGGCTGGTGAAATCGTGCTCGATCTTGGCTCCGGCGGCGGCATTGATGTGCTGCTTTCCGCGCGGCGCGTGGGACCTAGCGGCAAAGCGTTTGGACTGGATATGACCGGTGAAATGCTTGCGCTGGCGGAAGAGAACAAGCGCAAGTCCGGGCTCACCAATGTGGAATTTCTGCGGGGCGAAATCGAGAATATTCCTTTGCCTGAGAATTCCGTGGATGTGATCTTGTCGAATTGCGTGATCAATCTCTCGGCTGATAAAGACCGCGTGCTGCGCGAGGCTTTTCGCGTGCTGAAGCCTGGCGGGCGCTTTGCTGTTTCCGATGTGGTGGTGCGGGGCGAAGTGCCGCGCGAAATTCGCCGCAGCATCGAATTGTGGGTTGGCTGCGTGGCCGGGGCGTTGAGCGACGTCGAATACCGGCAGAAGCTTGGCGCGGCAGGATTCGAAGCGATCGATATCGAGCCTACGAGGATTTACAAGGTGGAAGATGCCGGGGAATTCCTGAAATCGGCGGGAATCGACGCCGCATCCATCGCGCCGCAAGTGGAAGGCAAATTCGCGAGCGCGTTCATTCGCGCGAGAAAACCGCTGGGGATTAGGAGTTGAATCTTTCGGTAGAGTCCCAGCATCTTAAGAGCCCGCGTTTGGCGGTGCGCCGCTTTTCGCGTATTATTGAAGATTGTCCGCGGGCCTAGCGACGCGGCTGTGGTCTCCGCTGTTGCGGAATAGCCGCGCAGACCGGCCCGGACCGATGGGAGTATCACCATGAAAGCCGGCATTCATCCTGACTACCACGAAGTGACCGTACACTGCGCTTGCGGCAGCACCTTCAAGACGCGCTCGACGATTAAGGGCGAACTGATGCGCGTGGAAATCTGCTCGAATTGCCATCCGTTTTTTACCGGCAAGCAGAAGTTGCTGGACACGGCAGGCCGCGTGGAACGCTTCAACAAGAAATACGAGAAGGCCGCAAAGAAGTAGTCTCGTGCTACTGGGGGCAGCGAAACTGCCAGCGACTCGAGTCCTCTGTCGAGATCGATGTTCTCCTCAAACGCGTTGACAGCCAGCCTGTCTCGATCGCCAAAACCACGATGAGAATCGCGTCGGTGATCGTCGTGATTTTCTCCGGCTTCAGCTTGCTTGCTGGGCAAGCTCCTGAAAATAATCAAGGAGTATTGGTGCGCCATTATCGCGAGGGCGAGAAGTTGACCTACGTCATGAAAGGCGCGAACGAGGGCCGGCATTATTCGCTGCAAGCTGATGGGATCGTGAAGAAGGAAGCGGACGGCAGTTTCTTTGAAGAATTCCGGTGGTCGGATTTTGTTTCGGATAATCAACCGGTGGAGCTGTCGCCGGCGACGCTGAATTTTCGAGAGCAGCTCTCGCTCGATCCGAACCGGCGCCCTGCGCTTCCGGACCTCAGCAAAGTTGATCCGCGACTGATCGGGCCCGTTACCGATCTCATGACCTTCTACGTGGATGATTGGATGGCTGCCAAATCGGGCAAGCTGGTGCACGCCGGCGATCATTACTATCTCAAGCGCGGCACGCCGAATTCCTGGGCCGATGGCAGCTATATTCTGCTGGGTGAAGATTCCATCGACTTTGATTTTTTGCTCAAGAACATCGACCGAACCATTCTTATGGCGACGCTGGTTGTGCATCACGTGCCTCCTGAGACGCCTGAGATCACAACTCCGGCGGAGTGGATGGAGAAGCCGGTGGCCGGAACGCGCAACAACTGGGTGCAGATCGAGAAGACTCAGGGAGGGAAATTTCTGGGCGCGGCCGGCAAGGAAACCTTTGACGTCGAAATTCATTTGAGCCTCGACGATGGCCGGATCATTTCGGCCAGCTTGGATAATCCCCTGGAGACTGTCGAGCGCGTGTGCGACGACGTTGCCTTGACGAGATGCGGCGATTCCCAATCGCATGCGATCTTCCGGCGAATTGAAATTTCCGCCAGGCGTTAGCTCCGTAATTTTGCGGCAATCCTGGCGCTGGCTCTGCTCACTTTTTGGCGTGATTCGTCGCGCCGGTATAGAATGTCCGGGTCAATGGCTGCACACGTGCCCATTTCTTCCGGCGCATCGCCCGATTCCATCATCGAAACTGCGGCGCCACGCGTCACGCTGCGCAATGCTTTCGCGCATCCTTTCGATTCGGCGATTGCCGCGGCGCGCACTTGCTATTCGCCGCGCTTGATTGGTCCAGAAGAAATAACCGAAAAGCAGCGCGTGAACATTGGCTCGGCGACGTACTACGGCGGGCATCACACGGTTTATCAGCACGCACATTTTGAATTCGGGCTTGAAAACGTCAGCCGGCAATTTGTTTGGTCGTTGCTGCACGCACACCCTTTTTACAATTCCGAGCAGCAGAGCCAGCGCTACGTGCGGCTGGATCGTGCGCAGGCTTACGTGCCGCCGCCGGGACCGAATTTCGGCACCGAAGAACGCGCCATTTACGAACGCGCTGTCGCACGCGCCTGGGATTACTACCGCGAGCTTTCGCAGCTCCTTGAGCCCGAAGCGCGCGAGATTCTTGGGCGACATCTGGCATGTGGGCGAGATGTCGCATCCCAAGCGTGTGCAGAAAGTGGCGCGGCAATCGGAGAAGCGCGCGATCGAAGTAGCACGCTACGTGCTGCCTGTCGCCGCATTCACCACGATGGTGCACACGCTTTCGGGCATCGTGCTGCATCGCCTTTGGCGCATGCAGGCCGCTTGCGACACGCCGAGTGAAGCGCGCGAAGTGATTGGCGCGATGGTTGGCGCGGTGCGCGAAGTTGACGCCGGATTTTTCGATCGTTTCGACAACGAGCCGCTCGATGAGCCAATCGAATTCGCGCAGCCGGTGACCGATGGCGAAGCCTGCGCACGCGAGTTCGACGCGCGGCTTGCCGGGCGCACTTCCGTGCTGGTGGATCATTCCCCACGCGCACTGCGAGTGATGGCGGAATCTTATCGCGCGGTTCTGGGCCTGACCGAAGCGGCCTGCTCTGACGCTGAAGCCATTGATCTGCTTCTCAATCCGGCGCGCAATCCGTATCGCCGGGAAACGCTAAATATCGGGGTGCATGCACCGATTCTGCGCGCGCTGCAGCACGCCAATTTCACCTTCGCGAAAAAAATCAGCCATACGGCCGACAGCCAGGACCAGCGCCATCGCTTGGTTCCCGGCTCGCGGCCGCTGCTGACGCTGGCCGACACGCGCGCGCCCGATTTCCTGACGCCCATGCTGATTGCCGGCAACGCGCGTGCGCGCGAAATCTATGAGGAGGCCATGGCTACAGCCTGGCAGGCGAAGAATGAGCTTCTCGATCGCGGCGTTCCGCGCGAATTCGCGGTATATCTCTTGCCCAACGCGAAAGCGATCCGGCTGGTCGAAACCGGGTCGCTCCTGCATCTGCTGCACAAATGGACCATGCGCACTTGCTTCAACGCGCAAGAAGAGATTTATCAAGCTTCGATGGATGAAGTCGCGCAGGTCCGCGAAGTTTTCCCACAACTCGCGCGCTATATCGGCCCGCCCTGCGTGCTGCGCGCCGGGATTTCCACGCCCATTTGCACGGAAGGCTCGCATTTCTGCGGCGTAAAAGTCTGGGTCGATTTCCCCAATGTCGAGCGGAGGATTTGAATCGTCATGACGCGCCACGGCACTCTCGCCTATTACCTGGCCGCGTGGGTTTGCGGCTGCTTCTTCATGAGCACCGCGATCTTCCTGCGCTTTACGCTCGATCCGCATCGCGACGTTCCGCTTTCGCTGCACGGGGCGGTAGATAATTTCTGGCTGTTCAGTTTCGTGGGCTGGATTTTTGGATTCGGCATCAGCCTGGTGGGCGGGTTCATCATGCGGCGGCTGGCGAAGGCGCTGCACCTGCGCTCCACGCAGGCCTGGATGATTGCAGGCGCGGTCCTCGCTCCGGCAATCGTGCTGGCGTTCGGATCCGTGGGCCGCGCGCTACAGACGTCCACGTCGAAGCTCGCGTCCGCGTTTCAATACGCGTTCGGGCAGGCCGGCTGCGTGATTCTCGATTCCGGCTGGTGGCTGGCGATTCCGGTTGGCGCGCTGGCGGCGCTGATCCTTTTCCGCGTCGATCGCGCCTTCGGCAAATCAAACCTCGATCTGCAGCCAATCAAGTAGCGGCGGTTTATCCTGAGGGCTGGAGGGCGGCCTCGCCGGCATCCTACGAGCAAAATGCCAAACGCGCTAGAATCACCGCCGAACGAATTCAAGATTTTGCACCCCCGCCAAGGAGGAGCGCAAAGATGCGGCCGATAGCGCCATGTCGTCGTGCCGCCGTCATAATCATTTTTCTAATCGCACTCATTTACGCGACATCCCTCTCCTCCTCGTCCCACAAAGCAACCCCAGCCCTCACCTGGACAAAATTTGAGGATCCGTCTGAGCAAGCCTTCACCGTCGAGGTCCCGCAAGGCTGGACCGTCCACGGCGGCCTTTACCGCCTCGGCTACTCCGATTATCGCCCGATGATCGATCTCATCTCGCCCGACGGTAGCATCAACATTCGTTCGGGTGACGTCGCCGTTCCGACCTACTTCCTCCCCACGCAAAATCACCGCGAAGGCGAACTCGCCGATCTCGGCGCGCAAGCGCAGGGAATCTACGCGCGTTACCGCAGCGGCAAAGAGTACGCCGGGCTCTATGCCCTCTCGCATTTCAAATCCGTCTGCCACACGCTCACGCCCATGGAAGTCGACCAGACGCCGCCGGGCAAGAAAGATCCCAACGCCGCGGCGGATTCCGCGCAAAACACCGCCGGCGCCATCGGCTACGCCTGCGACGCAAATGGCAAATCTCGCGACGCTTACGTCTATGCGCGCACCGTGCTCTCTTCCAATCTCTGGCAAGTGAAAGCGCTGATCAGCTACATCGCTCCGGCCGATCAGGTGCAGCTCGCGCGCGACATTATTCGCCATCTCTCCGAAACGTTTCAGGTCAGCCAGAAGTGGGTGCAATACCAGAATCAGATGGACCAGGAGGGTTATCAATATCAGGTCGCCCGCCAGAAACAGCGCCTGGCCGAGTTAGGCCAGCAAGTGCAGCAATTCGAAGCCAAGATGCAGGGGATGCGCGACCAAGTGAACGCCTTCGAGCGCCGTCAGGCAGCGCAGGCCGCGCAAGTCGAATCCTTCACCAACACGCTCACGGGGCTGACTCCGACGATTGATCCCCTGAATGGGAGCAAGCGCCTGGATTGGATCGGCCCCAATAGCGGCTATTGGATCAACGGCCAGGGGACAGTGGTGAATTCGAATCTTTCACCCGGCGCCGGGTTCCATCAGCTGCAGCCGCAATGATCGTCAAGCAGCGCCGGCGACGATGCGGGCATCTTGCGAGCAGAGTGCGCGCCACAAGCCGGAATCTCGCGCGGGGCATTTTGCAACGCTACGATCGCTCGTTTCGACCAGATTTCAAATCGACAAGTCCGCGAACTACGAGCATCTTGCGCCGCGCGTGATTGAGATATCGTTGTTAGGTTTTGTTCGCAAGATGCCGGCAGAGACGCCGGCGCTACTTTAGCTGCGCGAGCGGCGGCGCGCCGTTGGCTTCCAGGAGCGCTAATTGGCCGCAGGCGGCCATCACATCCTGGCCACGCGAATAACGCACGAACGTCGGCAGCCCCTTTTCCGTCAAGATGCGGCGGAATTCCTCTATGCGCGCCGCATCCGGCGGCTTGTACGGCAAATCGCCCGGATTCCAGGGAATCAAATTCACCTTGGCGGGCAAATTCGCCAGCAGCTTCGCCACGCGCCGGGCATCCTCGGCGGCATCGTTGAATCCGCCCAGCAGTACATACTCGAAGGTGATGCGCTCCCAGGTCCGCAGCGGATAACGCCGGCAAGCCGCAATCAAATCTGCAATCGGATACTTGCGATTGATGGGCATGATGGTGTCGCGCTGCTTGTCGTTCGACGCGTTCAGCGAAATCGCCAGTTTCGGCCGCACACGCTCCCTGGCCATTCGCTCGATGCCGGGAATAATTCCGCTGGTCGAAAGGGTCACATGCTTCGGCGAAATTCCCATTCCTTCGGGGTCGAGCAAAATGCGCAGCGCGGTCATGACCGCGTCGTAATTCAGCAGCGGCTCGCCCTGCCCCATCAATACGACATTCGTCTGCGGCTTAAGCGCCTCGCGATTATCTTCCAACGCCACCAGCACCTGGCCCAAAACCTCGCCGGCGGAGAGATTGCGAATCAATCCCAGAGTGGCGGTCAAGCAGAAGTGGCAATCCACGGCGCAGCCTGCCTGCGTGGAAACGCAGATCGTCTGGCGGCTTTCTTCGGGCATGAACACCGCTTCAATCGTGGTTCGGCGCGCCGCAACATCCCCCGCGCGCGGCTCAAGCGCCAGCACGTAGCGAATCGTGCCGTCGGCCGAATCGTAGCGCCGCACAATTTCCGGCAGCGCGATGGTCGTCTGCTCGCCAACGCGCTGGCGAAACGCGGCCGGCAAATTGGTCATGGCCGCCACGTTGAAATTCTTCTCCGCATACAGCGCGTGATACAGCTGTGCGCCGCGATAGGCGTGCTCGCCGAGCGACACCGCCAGCGCCGACAATTCTTCCTTTGATTTGCCCAGGAGATTCGCTTGTTCGTTTTGCACGGCGGACGCCATAGCTACATCTCTTCGAAATGATAGCACGCGCTGCCTCGGGAACTTTTCCGTGCCGCCCGCATGTTGCGGAGCTATAATCGCCGCAAACAGCCGCATCAACAGGGAGATTCGGCGATGCCTCAAATTTCAGCGCAAACGATGTCCATCGATGAGTGGGTGAAAAAGCTCTGCACCATTCCCGAGCGCGAGTTCACCATCCCGCGCGTCGAGAAATTCGTCCAGGAAAACTTGGTCGAGGCGGAAACGCTCAAGCCTTACCTATTCTATGCGCGGAGTCACTACACGCGGAATTTGATATTCAAAAACGAGCTCTTTGAAGTCATCGCCATCTGCTGGGAATCCGGACAGGTAAGCCGCATTCACAATCACCGCGACCAGAATTGCTGGATGGCCGTGCCCATCGGCAAGCTGCGGGTGCAGAATTTTCGCGTCGAGCAGCGCGACTCCGCACACGGCAAATGTAAGCTGGTCCCCACCGAGCACTACGATATGGATGCAACGCATCCCGGCGTGGTGCGCCCCGAAGAACCGGTGCATCAAGTCCTGAATCTCCCGGAATTTAAGGCCCGCGCCACAACCCTGCACATTTATTCCCATCCTTATTCGAGCTGCGAAATCTATTCGCTGGATAAAGGCGTCTATTCCGACGTCCCTCTGCACTACTCCAGCGAATACGGCAAGCTTTCGCCAGAAGAGAAGCTGTTGTAGCACTGGCGTCCCCGCCGGCATCTTACGACCACAATCGTGATCGAAAGCCGTGATCCTCCGCGGAGCTCCTCGACATATCTGTGCGGCTTAATTTGATCGAAGTGGCGGACGGTTCTTATTCGCCTCTATCCGCGCGCGCTCGTCGAGATGCCCGCCGAGACGCCGACGCTACTTTTCGTACTGCAGCAGGGCGAATACATCGACGTCTGGGAGCTTTGCGCGGCCTTTCAGGAAGTTTAATTCGACGGCGAAGGCGGCCCCTACTACTTCTCCGCCTTGCTGAGTTACCAGCTTTGTTGCGGCTGCGGCTGTGCCACCTGTGGCGAGCAGATCGTCGCAGATCAATATGCGCTCGCCTGGCTTTACCGCGTCCTGGTGCATTTCGAGTTTGTCGATTCCGTATTCGAGTTGATAGACGACTTCGCTACGCTTCCACGGTAGCTTGTTGGGCTTGCGGATGGGGATGAAGCCGGCGTGCAGGCGATAGGCTAGCGCGGGACCGAAGATGAAGCCGCGGGCTTCGATTCCGGCTACTTTGTCCACTTGGCGGCCGTTGTAGTGTTCGCACAGACTGTCCACCAACTGGTGGAAGCCATCCTTGTTTTGCAGCAGCGTGGTGATGTCGTAGAAGAGAATGCCTGGCTTGGGGTAATCGGGGATTTCGCGGATTAACTTCTTTAGGCTGTCCATTCGTTGTCCTTTTAAGTTCGATCTCGCCTGGAGAGGGCTAACCCGGCCTTCCCCTACAACGGCTTGAGACGACAAACGCTTTACCAGTCGTGTTCTATCGTGAACCCTTGGGCGTAATTCTTATCTACCGGGCGATTCTGGGCTTCTACTCCGGAAACTTCGGCGAACTTCGGGCCGCGTGCCAGGGCGGCGCGTAGGGCTTCGACAGCTTCGTGTTTGCCGATAGCGTAAACTTCCACGCGACCGTCGGGCAGATTTTTGGCGTAGCCGCTGATTCCGAGTTGTTCCGCTTCGCGCATGGCGAAATAGCGATAGCCCACGCCTTGCACCATTCCGGAGATTAGGAAGAGCTTCGCTTGGAGCTTTTCGGCCACTGAGTGCGCGGCTTGCTCGCCGCAAACGCGCGATTTTACCAGAGTCGGGCTGTGGCTAGTGACGGGGCTTGCGGCTTCTGTTGATGGGTGGTCCGGCTAAAGCCGGAGCCTACGGGTGCTTGTTCCTGGCGCTGACATTGGCGCGGAGACGTGTCAGAATCTTTTTCCTGACTCTGTCCGGACTGTTCGAGCTGAGATGATTGTCCTTCCACGCTTACGCCGAGTTGGATTTGTCCTCCCGTTTGGGCTGCTTTTGATCGCCTCGATCGTAATGGCTGACCGCCCGAACGCTCCGCTTTCGATTGTGCCTTCGGTGCCTGCGGAGACACTGAGAGCGCAAGAGTCTGCCAGCGGCGCGCCTGCTTCCCAGTCATCTCCTCTCACGGTCAAATCGCGGGGCGCTGAGATTGTGTTGGATGGCGGGTATCCGGAGCTGCGTGTTGACGGCGAGCCTTTCTTTGTTCACTCCGCGGCGTTTTTTTATTACCGCGTTCCTGCTGATCTTTGGGAGGTCTCGCTGGAGCGATATCGATCGCTGGGGATCAATACGATTGATCTTTACATTCCGTGGAATTGGCATGAGTTGAAGGAGGGGGAGTTCGATTTTGATGGGCATTCGAATCCGCGGCGCGATTTGCGGCGTTTGTTGAAATTCATTGCCGGTAAGAATTTGAAGCTGATCGCGCGGCCGGGGCCGCTGATTTTGAATGAATGGCGGCATGGCGGGTATCCCGATTGGCTTTTGGAGAAGGCGGATGTGCAGTCGGCCTGGTCTGCGGAATATCGCATGAGCCCGCGCGAGTGGATTGATGGAGGGTATCCACCGCTGGCGGAACTGAGTTCGCGCGATGCGGACGCCGCGGCGCGGGCTTGGCTTGCAAACCCGGCGTTCATGGATTACGCGCGGAAATGGATGGCGGCGGTGGGGCATGAATTGGCGCCGTTCGGCGCGCGGCAGACGGAGAAACTGGCGGCGAGTGCGGCCGCTACCTCGCCCGGGGACAAGAATGCGGCGCCGGCTCCGGACCGGACTGGCGCATCGGATAGTTCCAATTTGCCGCTGCTCTTCGTTCAATTGGACGAAAATTTTGCGATGGGAGACGCGGGCGGCTCCTCGATGTGCCGCTATCTGGAATCTTTGCGGGAGACACTGAGGGGCGCCGGAGTCGTAGCGCCTGTTTTCGTGAATTCGACGGATGCACGCGTTGCAGCTGCCAGCGCGAGCCTCAGCGATTCGATCGGCGTGATGGGCCACTGGTTTATGCGACCGGGCGCGGTCAATGAGACAAAAGAACGGGCACTCGCGGCCGAGGATTCTTCGACGATCGAATTTCTGACCGAAGAGCTTTCGATGCAGGCGAAGTTTCCGCCAGGACTTATCGAATACCAGGCGGGATGGTTCGCGCCTGCCGACGATGACCGGCCGGAGGAAAGCGCGGCTGAAAACACGCTCGACAGCTCGCGGCTATTTCTCGCGCATGGGCTGCATGCCATCAGCTATTTTCCGCTGCAGGACAGCGTGACGCCCGCGGGCTGGTCAGCGCCGGGGGCAAATCCGGACTATTTATGGAACGCGGCGCTGGACGCGAACGGACATTCGCGGCGGTTGGCGGATGCAGTGGCGCGCAATGGCGAAATTATCATGCGCTGGGGAGCACAGCTCGCGGCCACGCACAAGCGTGCGGATTTTGGCATCGCGTTGGCGATGAGCGGCGACGCGAAAAATTGGCTCAGTGACGCCGAATTTCATCGTGTTTCCGAGGGAGTGCAGAAAATCGAGCGCTTGGCGCAGCTTGACCATTTGTCGAGCGAGTTGCTCGATCCCGAAAATCAGCCGGTGGATCGATTGCTGCGCGATCGTTTGCTGCTGCTGCCGGTTTTCGAACGCGCGGCCGATGCGACGGGCAGGAGTGATCGCACTCCCATGCAATTGTCGGAGAAGAGCCAGCGGGCGCTGGTCGAGTATGTACGGCGCGGGGGAACGCTGGTGGTATTTCCCAAGCGCCCTGCCGGTGATTTGATCGCGGAACTCTGGAAGGGAGCGCCGGAAAGCGGCGCCGAGCCTTCACAATTTGTTTCGGGAGATTGGCATTTCGGGGAGGGCCGCGTGATCGAATCGAGCGAAGGATTTTTTCTCATGGATCGATCTCCGGCAAAGCTTCAACCAGAACCGCGAACAGGAGAGTTCGGTCTGGGCGATGCGGGCGCTGCGAGAGACGGTGATTCTTGCCGGAGTGCATCCGGCAGCGATTGTGGAGAGCAATCCCGCGGAAGCGAGCAGCCTGATTCTGACTGAGCTGGTAAGCAATGAAGGCAGCGGCGTGCTGGGGGGACGCACGGGAGGATACGGCTGGTTGAGCGCCACAAACTTGAATACCGAAGAAGCAGTGGACGCGTCGCTGACGATTCTGGCGCCGTGGGTGTCAGCGACGGGTGAATCGCAGGACCGGATCAAGCTGGACCTCAGCGTTCCGGCGCGTGAGTCGCTGCTGCTGCCGTTGGGAATTTCACTCTGTACGGAGGCAAAACCACCGGCCAGTTGCAGCGATGAGGTTTTGGCTTCTGGCGCGGAGCTGGTGAGCGCTGCTCGTGAGGGCAAGACTCTGGAGCTGACGTTTTACGCCGCGGCGCGCGCCGAAATTCGATTGAAGCTGGAACAAGCGCCCGCGCATGCGGAAGTGGAGGATTCGACTCCGGAGACGAAATGGACGGTGGAGCGGCGCGAGCTTTCGGTGAGTATCTCACGCGGCGCTTCGCCGGGATTCCTGCGCAAGGTGAAAGTGCAATTGCCCTATGTGCCGCATGTGCCGGAGGTGAAGCGCGAATCCGATCGCGGGCGGGGGTGGACGGAGCTGTCCGTTGTGAACGCGGTGCGGCTGCCGCTGGGGCCGACGGCTTATTTGGGTACTTCGCCACCGCTGGTGCTGATTGATGATCCGCGGTCAGCGCACGTTACGCTCGAAGCGGCCAATACGGACCGCGACTACAAGGGCGATATCGAGGTGAACCTCGTCGGAGCGTACAAAGGCTCGGCGAGCTTGCGCATACTGCCGGGACAAGTGACGGCCGATACCGCGAAGTTGAAACCTGCGGGGCCTAAGGATAAGGATGCTGGGGGAGACGCGAGCGCGCCGGATGAAAATGGGCTGCTGCACGGAGGTATCGAAGCGCGCGAAGGACATGACCGTAGGCGCCTAGCGATATTTTATGTGCCACTCAAGGCGGATGGGGTTACGGCTTACAAATACGATTTCGATGGAGATGGGGCGCCGGAGTGGGTGCTGGAAAATGCCAGCGCGCGTTTGATTGTGTCTCCGACGGGCGGAGGGCGGGCGCTGGCACTGGTGGATAAGAGCACGGGATTCGATCTGCTTAGCAGCGTGGGAGCGCTGCGGGATGCGTTTTCGTTTTCATCGCGCGCTGCTGCTATTGCACCTGAGAGTGCGCCCGGCGTGGAAGATTTTGTGGGTCGCGCTTACGAAGCCGCGTGGATTGGAGACGGCAAGAATGCCGCGTTGGGCCTGCACTATCACGCGGCTGACGCGCTTCCGGGCGGCGCTGACGTCGAGAAAAGAGTGCAACTGGATGGCGACGAGGTGAAAGTTAGCTATCGCGTCGCGCTGAGCAATTCATCCGCGGCGCAAGATGCCAAGGCGGCGAGCTCGCCGGGGACGGATGCGCAGGTGTTCATCGCCAGCCAATCGGTTCCGGCGCTGGACGAGCCCGGGCGTTTGACAAAGTTCTGCTGGTCGGCCGCGCCGCTCACAAATTCGGCGACAAATTCGCAGAAGGACTCATCGGACCAGATTTCGCAACAACATGCAGCCGCCACGCCGGCTCCGGCGGAAAGTTCGGCGCTGGCGCCAAAACCTGGGGACGAACCGCCCCATTGCCAGGATTTTACACCGGGTGGAGAGGCGATCGAAATTCCCTCCGAGGCGAAACATCTTGAAGTTCGCACGTCTGGGCGGCCGGGTCTTGCGGTCGAATGGGATTCCGGAAACCTGGTGATCGAGCCGAAACGATATTCGGCGCTGCTGGAGTTGCGCTCTGGCGTTTTGAAGGCCGGGGACGAGGAGCGCTTTTCTATTCGTTTTCATTTGCTCGCGCCCGAGTGAATGCCGCACGGATGTTGAGTTCACGCATCTTCTGTTAGATTGGGGCGCGCTTAAACGTATAGACATTCGAGGAGGAACTGCGATGGAGCAGAATTTCAAAAATCATGCGCGCTTCGTGCCGCTATTCCACTTGTTCGTGTTGCCGGTCCTAGTGGTGAATCTCGTGTGGTCGATCGTGCACGCCGTGCGCCACTTTTCGGCGAATGCAGTGATGGCGGCTTTCGCGGCGTTGGCGATCCTGATGGGCGTGCTTTTCGGGCGCATATTTGCCTTGACCGTGCAGAACCGCGTGATTCGTCTGGAAATGCGGCTGCGCATGCAGCAATTGCTGCCGGCCGATTTGCAGGGGCGAATTCTGGAATTTCAGCCCGGGCAGTTGATCGCGCTGCGATTCGCGAGCGATGCGGAGTTACCGCAACTGGCGCGCAAGGTCTTGGATGATAAATTAACGGACCAGAAGGCCATTAAGATGATGGTGCGGAATTGGCAGGGAGATTTTCTTCGGGCCTAGGCTGGCTGGTGCGGCGTTCCATGGCAGCCCGGGCCAGCGCCAATCCGGTTTGAAGCATCCAACGACTTGAGGTTTTCGTGTGAAGCGATTGGCAGTCTTTTTCGCGGCGGGAGTGATCGTACTGGCTACAGGCAGGCTTGCCTGGGCCCAGTCACAGGGGCCCATTACGCCGTCCGAGAAAGCCGAAGTGAAAAAAGCGGCGCCCGCCCCGAATGTGACAGCGACGCCTCCGATGCCCATGGATGAAATGGTGATGCGTTTCGCGGCAAATGAAAATCGGATGAAGAAGGCCTACGATCAATATTCTTTTACGCAGACCGTGAAAGTGCAGGAACAGAGCAATCCGGGCGGCGAATTCGTCGTGATTGGCGACATGTACATGAAGTCCGACGGGCAGCGTTACGAGCGCATCACCAAACAGCCGGTCTCGACTTTGAAGCAGACGGCGTTCACCCTCGAGGACGTGAAAACGATTGCCAACCTGCCGCTTTTTTATCTGACCTCGGATGACGTGGGCAATTACAAATTCAAGTATCAGGGCACCGAGAAAATGGATGAGCTGGATACGTATGTGTTCCGCGTCCAGCCGAAGCAGCTATCGCGCAAGCAGCGGTTCTTTGATGGCGTGATCTGGGTGGAGCAGCGCGATTTTGTGATTGTGAAGAGCTCCGGGAGATTTGTGCGCGAAGTGGAGGCGGAGGGGACACAATTGCCTTTTACGATGTTTGACACTTATCGTGAGAACATTGCCGGGCAATATTGGTTTCCTACCTTCATCAGCTCGGAAGATACGATCACGCCGCCGAAGAGTGAGAGTATTCCTTTGAAGCTGGTGGTGCGATCGAGCAATTTTCAGCCTAATCCGATCGCGGTTTCCGCCTCGCCTGCTAATCCTGCAAGTGGTGCTCCTGCAAAGCCTAACTAGAGCTCATCGCTAAAATTCTGACGGTTTGGGACGGCCATACTGCGGCAGACCAGCTCGTGCAGAGTACGGACATCGCGGGAGGGCTAACTCGGCCCTCCCCTACAAAAGCTGCGGGATGGCGATCACTCGCCCCGGGACATCTGCTATTGATTTCAGCATCAGATCGGGCCCGGCTGCGCGGACTCTTGCGGCCGTCGGAAACGGGCCGCGGACTCCAATGACGCGCACGCGTGCGCGGCGCGCCATCTGCACATCTTCCGGCGAGTCGCCTACGTAGATGCACATTTCGGCGGTGAGCTGCAGCTTTTGCAGCGCGAGCTTCAGTGGGGCTGGATGCGGTTTGCGGTGGGTCGCGTCTTCGGCGCAGACGCAGACTGCGAAATGTTCGTGTAGCTTGAAATCGCGCAGCTGCCTTTGGACGCGATGGCGGTTGCCGCTGGTTACCACGCCGAGCTGGAAACTTTTGGCCATTCGTTCGATTGCAGCGCGAGCGCCGGCTAGCAATTCGGGCGCTTCCTTGTCGTAGGCTTCGTTCCAAAGACGATCGGCATCGGGCCATGCGCGGCGCGGCAATTTTGCGGCGCGATAGACTTTGTACCAATTGGGGGAATAGTGGCGCGCGAGTTCGCGCAGTCCCCAATTGATGCCGAGAGCGCGGAACATTTGCAAGTACGCGCGGGAATCGGCGGCGTAGGAATTCAGGATGGTGCCATCCCAATCGAGGAGAATGGCGCGCGCGGAGAAGCGGCGAAGAATCACGGAAGCTGATGTTAGCAAAATCGTGGGTTCCTCGACTCCGCATCCGCCCGAATAAATTTTTACCGCGATAGATGCCACAGAACCAGCGAGGCGTACGTGGCGGCGAGAGCGACGAAGAGCGAGGTTAGCAAGAGATGGCCGATTACGAAAATTCGGCCTTGTGGCCAATCTTTGTGGGAGAAGTAGAAGGCATCCACGGAGATTCTTGCGATCCAATAGATGGCGATGAAGCTGGCCAGTCCGAGCGCGACCGGGTCGCCTCGAAGAAACTCGGCATGAAATAGCAGCGTCAAAGTGCCGAAGGCGATGATGGTCAATACCGTGAAGCCGCTTTGCACCCACAGGAGTTTGCGATTGAAGGGCAGGAGTTGCGCGAGATCGCGGCGCCACTGCAGTCTGATCGGCACCTGGAAGCTGGCGCAGAGGATCACGAAATGGCCGGCGCCCGCCAGCCACAGGGCGATATCGAAGAAGCGATAGATCGTGGCGTGAGTCATATGGCCCTTATCGCGTGCATGAATGGAAGCGCTACGCGTTGAATGAATGGCGGATGGAAAAGCCAGAACGCTGGGCCGGCTGTGAATATGGCCATGAATGCCCAACCTGAAAATCCGCGCTGCAGCACGAGAACGCGACCGATTGGCGATCTTTCGATGAGCACGCCTGCGCCTTGAAGCAGGAAGTAGGCTGTTGGCAGGCCATAGCCTCCGCGAGCGGGCAGCGAGATCACCGATTCGTGGATCAAGCCGGAGCATAAGAAGACCAGCATCGTTGCTCCGCCAGTTCCGATCACGCGATGCAGCGGATGGAAGAGCAAATCATAGGAGAGCTGGCGGAAGCCCAGATTCCAGCGCTTGCCCCAAAATTCGCTCAAGGAGTGCGAGAAAGCCGGAGCTTGCATGATGGGCTCGGCGTTCACTCCCAAGGCTCGCCAGCTTAAGGCGATCAGCTCGAAGCTGCCGAAATGCAGGATCAGGATCAGCGCGACCAGTCCGAGCCATCCGCGCAGCAAGGGCAAATTCTCCGGCACTTCGCGGACGAAGCCCCAGAGAAGGATAATTCCTGCGGTGGTTTTCGATGCTGCCCTGAGCCATTGGCTAACTGTCGGACGAGTTGGGCGGCTGCTTCCGAGGAAATTCACGGCGTCCATGCCGGGCCAGGCGAGAAGATAGGCCAGAGATCGTGCGCTCGAATGAACGACATCGCCGCGAGCGCGCCACCAGGTGCTCCACTTCAAGCCGTAAAAAATTGCGGCAGCCAGCACCCACATGAATACCCACGGCTGTAGCCTGGCGCGCAGTGATGCCGCTACGGCGATAAGTGCGACCGATGGAATCCACTCGAGCACGGAGGAATCGTGGACCGATCGATCGCGCTGCTGGCTCGGCATTGGTCTCCTATTGTCCAGTTAGCGTGATGATACGCAGATTTACGAGGCGCGAAGAGATTTCAAATTCGAAATTTCAGATTTCAAACGAGATGACGAGGTCGGCTGTTTTGACTCTTCTGAATACCCGAAAAAATTGCTCGATTGACTAATTTGGGCATTCAACTTTGTAATCGAAGAGCGATTGACCGACGTCCGTGCGGTCAAACTCCCGTTCCGGCTCCGCTTAGAAACCTCAAATGGCAACTTCGTGAGATGATGCTACGTCTCAATTGTCGTAGGCAGTCGCGTTTCGGTTCGCACCAGCCCGTTCTTAGCTGCTAATTTGCAACGGCCATACCATGTTCGTCATTTCATTTTGGAGGGAGAGATGAAGAAACTTGCTGGACTGCTGTTCGCGCTGTTGATCTTCTGGGCCCCTGTATTCGCGCAAGGAAAACCAGCCGCGCACGGCGGGGGTGCGCAGCACATTCCCGCGCACGGTCCCGCGCCGGTCAAATCGCCACATCCGGCGCCGGAGCATCCCAACTATGCGGACAAGAACGGTCATCCCAACGCTCCGCACGTGCACTCGAATGGCAAGTGGATCGGGCACGATACCGGAAAAGATGACCCGCACTATCATGTGGATCATCCGTGGGAACACGGCCACTTTCCGGGCGCCTTCGGACGCGGGCATACTTACCGGCTTGTGGGCGGCGGCCCGGGTCGTTTCTGGTTTGGCGGGTTTTACTTTAGCGTCGCGCCTTACGACGTCGGCTTCTGCGGCGATTGGCTGTGGGATTCAGACGATATCGTGATTTATGAAGATCCGGATCACGTCGGCTGGTATCTGGCTTACAACGTGAGGCTCGGGACGTACGTGCACGTGATGTACTTGGGAACCTAGTTCGATCGGAGAAGTTCTGGATTCGATTGAAGAAACGCGGGATCAGGCGACGAACGCGCAGCCCATTCGCACGCGGCCGCCCTCGGCGCTGTTGGCGTAAGCCTTGCGCAGGCTCACGCGCAGCGGCGGGAGAATTGGGACGTGCAGGACGGCCGTGAATTGGGTTGGGAGGTCGTCGCCTTTATCAAATATTAGCGCCACGCCGCCGTAGCTGAGGTCAACGACAGTTGCGGTTTTCAGCGAGCCATCGATCACGGCGTACGACTTGGTTCCCGAGAGAGACACGCGCTCCCATTTGCGTGGATGCGTGACCTGTTTGGCTTGGGCGACGCCTGGCGCTGCAGCAGCACTAGCCGCTGACGGCGGGGGCGTTACAGGCGGAGCCGTGGTCGAGGGCGCGACTGGGGTTTCGCGCGGCGCTGCAGGACGCGCAGTCACTGGCGGTTCCATAGGAATCACGCGTGAGGTCGTGGCCGCGTTGCGCGAAGCGTAGAGCTGTTTGTCAGCGGCGTCGATCAGACTTTCCTTTGTTTCCGCATCGCGCGGGTGAACGGCGAGCCCGAAGTCCAACGTCACTCCCACCTTCATTTGTAGCGGCGCTACTTCCGCTTCGAAATTGCTGCGCACGCGGCGGCAGAGTGTGGCGGCCTGTTCGGGATCCGTTTGCGGAAGCAGCAGAGCGAACTCGTCGCCGCCGATGCGGAAAGCAAAGTCCGAAGCGCGCAGGGTCTTGCGCAGGTTATTGGCTGCCAGCCGCAGCACGTCGTCGCCCTTCAAGTGGCCATACTGGTCATTCACCACTTTCAAGTAGCGCAGATCGAAGATCACCACGGCCAATTGCTGGTTATAACGTTTGGAACGGGTGAGCTCGCGCTCGCAAGTCTCATCGAAGAGGCGGCGATTGTAGAGACCGGTCAATCCGTCGGTGGCGGCGTAGCTTTGCAGCTTCTTATATTCTTCGTATTCGAGAACGACAGGGACGCGCATGAAGTGCGTGGCGCCGAGTACATCAACCAGAGCAGTCTTGAGCGCGATGCGCCGGCCGAGCGCTTCGGAGAATTCCCGCTGCCGTGCGAGGATCTTGCTCCAGGCATCGAGGCTTTGCGCTTCGGTCAGATCAAGCTGCGTGAAGGTCTTGAAAAATCGCTGCAGGAACGGGCCGCGGACGCTTTCCTCGAGATCTGCGAGAGTCTCGATCAATAAATCGAGGAAGCTGTCTTCTGCCGACGTCTGCGGCCGCACCGGCTCGCCGGGCTGGGGCATAATTCGGATCGCTCCGAACTTCTAGGACACCTGCTCGAACCGCGCGGGGGCGCACAGCCATATCAGCACGACTGAGTCCATCGTGCGGAAGATATGCAAAGGCGAGGCTGCCGCTAAGTGCTTGAAATCCGGTGGATTCAGGGGCGATTTCCTCAGCCTTCGCAAACTGGGAGGGCAAGGGCGGCGGTGAAGAGCAAATTGCTTCCACTTGCGGATTGGCTGAGAAAAATTCCAGAAAAAAGCGTACTAGGAGTTTCGTTTTAATCTAGGGGCTTGAGAAACTGGACGCCGATGAGGTGCACGTCTCCCACTTCCTTCTGGCGCAGGACGCGCGCGTGGATGGGAGCCATGGAGGCCGGAACCAGGCCGGAATTGGAAACCGACGGAGCCGGCACCGTCAGAGTGATCAACGCGGCCTTGGCTAGGGCTCGCGGAGAGGTCAGGTAGGCTCCGCCCGAGCTGATGTCGAGCGTCTTGGCGAGGTCCACGAACTCCTCACCGTAGGCGTCGGTGCCGCGCATGAACATCGGTACCTGCAGATGAAGACGGTACGCCTGCCTTCGCTCTGCGGTTGCCACGCCGATCTCCTGCCGCTTAACTAGAGACTTTTGTGCCACTCTTGTTAGTACCCCAGTTGTAGTACTTTTCCTTATCGCAATTTCAGTGCTACTCCCCAGCGGAGATTACGTAATCGTTAAATCATTGTAAATAAAAGGTTTCCTTATATATAAGGGTGTGCCAATCGAGCCCATTCCAGGATGCCGGGGTAACGGAAGAGAATTCCCTTCCCATCTTGTGAAAAGTAGAACTCATTTACCATTGACACCCCTCAACCCCTTTGCGACCATTCGGGCTAGCGTGTCCATCCCCTAGAGCCCATTGGAGCTGGATGACTCTCAGTCAAAGTTCGAGCTCTGGCGTGCTGGTGTCGGAAAATCGCGAACGGGAGACTGTGCTTTGAGCGGAACGCAGCAAACCGAGCAGCCCAGCGCCGCCACCACCGTTTTCGGGGTGATGGCAAGCCTGCTGGATTCCATGGACCGGCCGCTGCTGGTGTCGGATCGCGTGGGGACGATTTTATTCGCCAACGTTCACGCCCAGGACCAACTTCGAGCTCAGGGTTTCCCTTCCACCGAGCGAATGAATCTTTTCCATGATTTCCTGCACGCAGAGGCGCGCGGAGTTTTCGGCCAACTGGAAAGCGGAGAGCAGGAGGTAAGCCTGCAGGTTTCACGGCCGGGATTCGAGACGCGCGTGCGCGTGCGCTGGCTGCCGGAACCGGACTGGCTGGTGACGTTCATCGATGCATCGCCTTCTGCGGCGCCTGCGGGTGAAGTCGAGATGCGGCAGACCGTGCAGGACCTGATGCAGGAGCGCGAAATCACTTATCGCAATCTGCTGGCCGCTTATCTGCGCTTGCAGGAAGTGAACCGGCAGAAAACCGTGTTTCTTGCCTCGGCGGCACACGAATTGAAAACGCCGCTGGCGGTGATGAAGGGTTATTACGATCTCCTGCTCTCCGGATCGCTGGGACGGCTGAGTGACAAGCAGCGCGAGATGCTGGAAGAATCCAAGGACAGTTGCGACCGGCTGGTGCGCGTGGTCTCGATGTTCTTGAATTATTCGGCGCTGGAAAGCGGAAAGCTGGTATTGCAACTGCGCGAGAACGATATTCGCGCCTGCGTGAATGATGTTGTGCTGCGCTGGCAGGACTCGTTTCTAAAGTCCAAAGTGCGTCTGGAGACGCACATCGCCAAAGTACTTCCGCCGGTAAGCTTCGACTATCCGAAGCTGCAGCAATGCATCGCGAATCTGGTGGACAACGCCCTGAAGCACACGCCAACGGGCGGATGCGTGACGGTAAGAGTCGAGCCGCATTTCTGGGAGCGCCGCAGCGCGGAAGTCGCGCCCCGAAGCGAGCGCCGCCGCGTGCGCGGGAGCGACATCAACAGCGTGCTGGTTTCCGTTGCCGACACCGGAGTAGGCATTGCCGCCGAATATCACCAGGAAATTTTCGAAGAATTCGTGCGCGTCGATCCATCGTCTTCCGGAATGGGCCTGGGCCTGGCGATTACGAAGCGGCTCATTCAAGCGCACCGTGGGAAAATCTGGGTGGATAGCGTACCGGGTTCCGGAAGCAAGTTTTCGTTTATCTTGCCGGTGAATCTCGAATAGGTTTGCGGTAGGAAAAGTATTTAGCACCGAGGGTGGATGAACATGTCAACCAAAGAAAAAATTCTGATCGTGGACGATGAGCCGAGCATCCGGAAATACTTGCAGACGCTGCTCGAGGTGGACGGCTTCGAAGTCAGCGCCGTAACGAATGGCAAGGACGCGATCGAGGCGGTCTCCACCGGCGAAAAGCCGGACGTCATCATTCTCGACGTGCTGATGCCCGAGATGGACGGCTTGGAGACGCTGCGCGCATTAATGCAGCAGGACCGCTCCTTGAACGTGATCATGCTTTCCTGCTCGAATGAAGTGGGAACGGTGGTCGAAGCCATTCGCCTGGGCGCGCACGATTACCTGACCAAGCCCTTCGAGAAGCCGGAGTTGGATGCGGCGCTGCTGAAATGCCGCCAGAAAATGCAGCTCACCTCCGAGAACAAGGCGCTGCGAGAGTACTGTGATCAGTTAACCGAGGACCTGTCTTTCCTGGCATCCAGCCCGCAGATGCTGAAGATCCGCCAGCAAATTCTACAGATCGCGCCAGTGGACGTTCCGGTGTTCATCAGCGGCGAAAGCGGCGTGGGCAAAGAAGTCGTTGCGCGCATGATTCACCTGCGTTCGACCAGACGCCATCAGCCCTTCGTGAAAGTCAATTGTGCGGCGCTCCCCGGCGAATTGCTGGAATCCGAACTCTTCGGCTACGAGCAAGGCGCTTTCACCGGCGCCGTGCGCGCCAAGCCCGGCAAATTCGAGCAGGCCAACAAGGGCACCATCTTCCTCGATGAAATCGCGGAAATGAGTCCGCACTTGCAGGCCAAGTTGCTCCATGTGCTCCAGGACAATCAATACTCGCGGTTGGGCGGGCGCAGCGTCATCAATGTGGATGTCCGCGTCCTCGCGGCGACGAACATGATCGTGCAGGAAGCTATGCAATCCGGCCGCTTCCGCGAGGATCTGTACTACCGTTTGAACGTGCTATCCATTCACATTCCGCCACTGCGCGAACGAACCGGAGAAATCCCGCTGCTCTTCCAGCACTTCTTGCAAAAATACAGCGAGAAGTTTCAGAAGAACACGCCCGAGCCTTCCGCGCATCTTCTCGAGGCCGCACAGCGTTACCAATGGCCAGGCAACTTGCGCGAGTTGGAAAATTTCACCAAGCGCTACGTCATCCTCGAAGACGAAGAAGGAAGCTTCCGCGAATTGCTGGAAATGACCACAGCGCAGCAACGCCTCGCGCCGCAGCCAGAAGCGACTCCCGCACGCGAGCAAGGCGGATTGAAAGCCCTCGTGCGCGGACTGAAAGACGAAGCCGAAGCGGAAGCCATCGCGCAAGCCCTCGAAAAAACGCGTTGGTGCCGCAAAGACGCCGCGAAAATGCTGGGCATCAGTTACAAAGCATTGCTCTACAAAATGCGGCAATTCAATCTCGATTCCGGACGCGGTTCGCGCGCGACTGCGCCGCCAGTGCCGGCCGCGCCGGTTTCGCGAAACGAGTAGTACCACTACGACTCGCGGAACCACGCACTGCAACCTATTGCCTATTCAGAGCACACGACAGAATAAAAATTCTGTTCATTAAACGCATTGATGGCTAAGATGCCTCGCCAAGGGAAGCGCCTGGAGGCGCAGCCGCGATTCGCGGAATTGGGGGAATTTTTGACCGCGAGTCACACGGACAGGCTTCCCTAGTCTTTGCAATGGGTTTGGGCGACCCGAAGCAAGCCGGCGATCCAAAAAATTCGGTGGTGGCAAGCGCGGCCGTGGCGCGGGCGAGTTTCACCTGCCGCAGCGGCATTTGGAAGCAGGATTGCTAACCCCTTGTAGCGGGGAATCTTACGCCCATTTGCGTTTTGAGGGAGCAACCGGAATGACGGAGCGTCGCACCGCACGCCGATACGACCTATCGTTGCCCGTACTTGTCCGTCTGCCCATCAACCGCGAACCGGGTTCGCACAGCGGCCAGACCCGCGATATCTCTACACGCGGCGTTTATTTCATCATGAGCAAGGAGATGGTTCCTGGCACGGAATTGGATTTCACGCTGACGCTTCCCGCAGAAATCACCCGCGGCACCGAAGTTTTCGTGCGCGCTCACGGCCGTGTCGTGCGCGTGGACAAGCGCGAAGGCGATGACATCGAGAGCATCGGCGTCGCCGCCGTGATCGAACGCTACGACATCATCCGGGGCAAGACCGCGTAAAACGCGCCTGCCCCGCGTTTTCTCTTCGGCATTTCTCTTCACCTGGGCTTCTCTCGCTACTGAGTCAAGTCTGCTGGAATTCGACGCGCAAGCGTCGTCCTCTTTTCGTAGGGCCCGGTCTTCAGCCGGGCCGAGCAACGCGTCTATCCATGCCTCAATTCCGGCGCCGCCCGGCTATTCCTCCAAGAGATCCGGTGGCGTGCGCACACACGGGTCCTGGCGAACATACGCACAAAGAGGCCCGGCTGAAGACCAAGCCCTACGGTTACGTGTCCGGCGCTCTTCCGTGTGCATCACATTTTAGGCTCGGCTTGCGATTGCATCTTTTTCATTGCCACAACGCCGCCGCTAGTCTTAGGATGGCGCCACTGTTGGCCCGAGGAGGGCTCCATGAAAGTCGCGGACCTCATCGCCTCTCGCAAGGAAATCTTTTCCATCAGTGAAGATGCCACAGTCCACGATGCAGCGCGCTATTTGCGCGATCGTGGCGTGCGCTCCGCAGGCGTTTGCACCAAAGACGGAAAACTCGTCGGCGTAGTTTCGCAGAGTGACGTTTCCGACAAAGTCGCTGCCGAAAACAAGTGCCCCGCCTGGATGCGCGTGACGGAGATTATGACCATCGAACTGGTCACCGTGCCGCCGGAAGCGCCTCTCGATGCGTGCCTGCAATTGATGGAGAAATTCGGCATCTACCACTTGCTTGTCGTTGACGAAAAAGGCCGATTTCACGGCATGATTTCCGTCACCGACCTGCTTTCGGTAATTGCTTCGGATGAAAAGGCGCGTGCGGATCTGCTCGAGGATTTGATCTTTCCGAAGCGATAGTGTCTGTGTGACAACCCATCGAGCGGGCAACGGCTGATCGCATGGATCCTCACACCGTAGGGCCCGCGCTTTAGCCGGGCCGGGCTCGATGTAAACCGACGGCGAAATTGCCCCGCAACGGAATACGACATGAATCAGACATTCTCAGCCGCAGAAATTAATTTCTGTGCTTCCGCCCTGACTCTTCCGTTCGAGTAACCGCTTTCTCCGCTGTGAAAGAGTTTTCCTACTTTTAACGAGGGTTCCACAACCACCAGAAGTCCTTTGCGCAACTCTATCCTAGTCCTATACCTAGGTCTTAATCGCATGGCGTTGTTGGGCTTATGCGCCTCCCTTCTCCGACGCAGTTCAGGCTATTGGGGGCGGCATTCCCGGTCTCGTTTGGCGGGGTGAGTGCAGGTATGAAGTGTCGGTAACACAAGGACTTGCCCCCGGGGAATCGGGTCAGGGGCCGGTCGGTTTTCCAGGAGACTTGGGATCATGGCTGTAAACAACATTGTCGATGGCTTTGCACCCGACAAGGCCCCGGGCGGACCTTCTCCCCACGTGGTATTCGGCCAATCGGAAATCATGCGCGCGGTTCGCCAGAAAGTTGAGAAGGTTGCCGGGACAAATGTCCCGGTGCTGATTCAGGGCGAAAGCGGAACGGGTAAGGAAGTTCTGGCGCGGCTGATCCATTTTCTATCGCCACGCGCGGAAGGCCCGTTCGTGAAAGTGAATTGCGCCGCGATTCCCGGGCACGCTGCTCGAAAGCGAGCTCTTCGGCTACCGCAAAGGCGCGTTTACCGGCGCCTACAATACCAAGCCCGGCCGCGTGGAAATGGCCAATGGCGGCACTCTTTTCCTGGATGAAATTGGCGAGCTGGATTCTTCTTTGCAGGCCAAGCTGCTGCAAGTTTTGCAGGACGGGCAATTCACGGCCATCGGCGATCAGGAAGAAAAGTACGTCGAAACGCGCGTGATCTGCGCTACCAATCGCCGCCTGGAGGATGAAATCGAGGCCGGACGCTTCCGCGCCGACCTGTTCTACCGCATCAACGTGATCAGCGTGCATCTTCCGCGGCTGCGCGATCGTCGCGAGGATATTCCGGGGCTGGTGGATTACTTCCTGGCGCAATTCAATACGCGATTCCAGCGCAGTGCGGGGCCGCCTTCGCGCGAATTGCTGCAGATGTTTCAGGATTCCGACTGGCCGGGAAATATCCGCGAACTGGAAAACCGCGTGGCCCGCTATGTGATTCTTGGGAGCGAAGAGGCCTTCCGCACGGAAGCCGCGCCGCCGCGGCCCGTGTCGCTGCCGTTTGAAATTACGGAAAATGGGACGATTCCATTGAAGCGCATCGCCAAACAGGCGGTGCGCGAAATGGAGCGCGAGCTGATTCTGAAGGTCCTGCAGGCCAATCATTGGAATCGCCGCAAGGCCGCGCAGCAGTTGGCCATCAGCTATCGCGCCTTGATCTACAAGATCCGCGAAGCAGGCCTTTCGCAGCGCCACAATCGCAAAGAAGCGATCCTGCCGCCCCCCGACGCCGCCGCCGCAACCGGAGACTAGACAACTTCTCCGTCTTTCGTAGGGGCGGGGCTTGCTCCGCCCTCCAACGTACACTCAGGCAAACCGCAGAGATTTCAGCCCCGGGCGTGCTCGCAACGTCGTATCTCCCCGTCAGGAACATTCGAACTGCTTCTGCGCGTCATCTAATCGTCAAAAGGCACCATTGGGCGAATTGCGCTGGCTCCACCCGGCGCTGCCGTCTAAACTTTATTCGTAGCCTTGGAACTTGCTAGCAATGACTGATAGAGCCAAACGCCGCCAAGCTCTCTTCGACGCGCTCGAATCGCGCATCCTCGTGCTCGATGGCGCCATGGGCACCATGGTGCAGCAGAAGCATCTCTCAGCCGCAGATTTCGGCGGGCCGTCGCTCGAAGGCTGCAATGAAGTGCTCGTCCGCACTCGCCCCGACGTGATTCTCGATATCCACCGGGCTTATCTCCAAGCCGGCGCGGACATCATCGAAACTGACTCGTTTGGCGGGACACGCATCGTTCTCGGCGAATATCAGATTGCCGACGAGACGCCAACGTTGAATCGGCGTGCGGCCGAATTGGCGCACCAAGCGGCTGATGAATTTTCCACCGCCGACCGGCCGCGCTTTGTCGCTGGATCGATGGGGCCCACGACCAAGGCCATTTCCGTCACCGGCGGGATCACTTTCGAAGAGCTGCGCGATAATTTTTACGAGCAGGCCAAGGCGCTGGCCGAAGGCGGCGCCGATATTCTGCTGGTGGAGACGTGCCAGGATACGCGCAACATCAAAGCAGCGCTGCTGGGCATAGCGCGCGTGAAGAAAGAACTCGGCTTCGACATTCCGGTGATGGTTTCCGGCACGATTGAGCCTATGGGCTCTATGCTGGCCGGGCAAACGGCGGATGCGTTGTGGGCCTCCATCGCGCGGCAGAATCTATTGTCCATCGGCCTGAATTGCGCCACCGGCCCGGAATTCATGACCGATCACATTCGCACGCTCAGCGAAATCGCTTCGACGCACATTTCTTGCTATCCGAATGCCGGCCTGCCGCGCGAAGACGGCTCCTACGGCGAGACGCCGGAAACACTCACGGCGCAACTCGCGCGTTTCGTCGAGCACGGCTGGCTGAACATGGTCGGCGGCTGCTGCGGCACCACTCCGGCGCACATCCGCGCGCTCGCAGAAATGGTGAAGGGCCGCAAACCGCGAACCGTTCCCACGCCTCCGCGCCGTTCTTATTACTCGGGAATCGAGCTGGTCGAAGCTGAGGAATCGAACCGCCCGCTTCTGGTCGGCGAGCGCACCAACGTGATCGGCTCGCGCGCCTTCAAGGAGCTGGTCAACGAAGAAAAATGGGAAGAGGCCACGGAAATCGCGCGGCGGCAGGTGCGCAATGGCGCGCAGGTGATAGACGTCTGCCTGCAAAGCAGCGAGCGCGAGGAAGCCAAAGACATCCCGCCGTTCTACGAGAACCTGATTCGCAAGATCAAGGCGCCCATCATGATTGACACCACCGATGCGGCGTCCATCGAGCTTTCGCTCACTTATTGCCAGGGCAAAAGCATCATCAATTCGATCAATCTCGAAGACGGCGAAGAAAAATTCGAGCGCGTGTGCCCCCTGGCGCGCGCCTACGGCGCAGCGCTGGTCGTCGGCTGCATCGACGAAGACAAATTGCAAGCACAAGCGTTTACCCGCGAGCGCAAGCTGGCTGTGGCGGAGCGCTCCTGCCGCTTGCTCGCTGAAAAATACGAAATTCCCGTCGAGGACGTGATCATCGACCCTCTTGTTTTCCCGTGCGCGACCGGCGATGAGAATTACATCGGCGGCGCGGTCGAGACCATCGAAGCGATCCGGATAATTAAAGACAAAATCCCGGGCGTAAAAACGATTCTTGGGATTTCGAATATTTCCTTCGGCCTTCCCGCCGCAGCGCGTGAAGTGGTCAATTCCGTTTTTCTCTACTACTGCACCAAGGCCGGGCTTGATCTCGCCATCGTCAACGCCGAGAAAATCGAACGCTTCGCCTCCATTCCCGAAGAAGAGCGCCGGCTTGCCGAGCATCTCCTATTCAATACGCCGCCCGCCGCAGTTCCGGCGGGGCATCCGGCGGCCACGACGCTCGAAGCCGTCCCCGAGGATTGGCGTGAACAGAGCCGCGAACAGAAGATCGCCGTCAATCAATTCCACATCGCAGCCATCGCCGAGCATTTTCGCGGCGCCACGAAACGCAAGAAGCTGGCCGCCGATCTGCCGCTCGATCAGCGCCTGGCCAATTACATCATCGAAGGCAGCCAGGATGGACTCATCGCCGATCTCGATCGTAAGCGCGCAGAAGGCTTCGCGCCCCTCGATATCATCAATGGTCCGCTGATGGCCGGGATGAGCGAAGTCGGGCGTCTTTTCAACAACAACGAGCTGATCGTCGCTGAGGTTTTGCAATCCGCTGAAGCCATGAAGAAAGCTGTGAATCATCTGCAGCGCTTCATGGAAAAATCGGACTCGGCCGCGCGCGGACGCATCATTCTCGCCACGGTTAAGGGCGACGTTCATGACATCGGCAAGAATCTTGTCGAGATCATCCTCTCGAACAACGGCTACGAGGTCGTGAATCTCGGAATCAAGGTCCCGCCCGAGGAATTGATTCGCGCTTGCCACAAACATTCGCCCGACGCCGTTGGTCTATCCGGCTTGCTCGTGAAAAGCGCGCAGCAAATGGTGACCACCGCCGGTGACTTGCGCGATGCCGGAATCGAGTTGCCGCTGCTCGTTGGCGGCGCTGCGCTCTCCGATAAATTCACGCGCTCGAAAATCGCGCCGAGCTATGAAGGGCTCACGCTCTACGCCAAAGACGCGATGACCGGGCTGCGATTGATGAACGACCTCATGGATCCGGCATCGCGCGAGAAGCTCGCGAAAGCCGCGTCCAACGGCGGAGCCGCGCAACCAGCCGCTGCCGGCGAAAAGCCGCGCGTGCCCGCGGGCGAAGCGCGCAGCTCGCGAATTCGCACGAATATCCCCATTCCGCCGGCGCCCTATCTCGATCGCAAAGCCCGCGCGCTGCCGCTGCTCGCCGAAATCTGGTCGTACATCAATCCCTACATGCTTTACGGGCGCAATCTAGGCTTCAAAGGCAATTTCGCGCAGGCTTTGCACGAGCGCAATCCGCTCGCACTCGAGCTATTCCATAATACGGAAGCGGTGAAGCAGGAGGCTGCGCGATGGATGAAGCCGCGCGGCGTGTGGCAATTCTTCGAAGCGGAGCGCGATGGCAATTCGATTCATCTCTTCGCGCCTGGAGCGAAAGAAGCGCTGCATACTTTCCGCTTTGGGCGCCAGGCCAAGCCTGATGGCCTTTGCCTAAGCGATTACGTTCTCGATGCGGAAGAGAGCGGCCGCGACCACATCGCTCTCTTCGTGGTCAGCGCGGGCGAAGGCGTGCGCGAGCGCGTCGAGCAAGCCAAAGAAGCCGGTGAATATTTCAAGGCGCATGCCACGCAGGCGCTCGCCACCGAAACTGCCGAAGCTTGCGCCGAATGGCTCCATCGCCGCCTGCGCGAAGAATGGGGTTTCCCCGATCCGCCATCCATGACCATGCAGGAACGCTTCACTTCGAAATATCGCGGCAAGCGCTACAGCTTCGGCTATGGCGCCTGCCCGAATATGGACGATCAGCAAGGCCTCTGGAAGCTGCTGCATCCGGAAGAAATCGGCGTGCGTCTCACTGAAGGGATGATGATGGAGCCGGAAGCCAGCGTAAGCGCACTCGTCTTCCATCATCCGGATTGCGCCTATTTTTCCGTGAGCGAGGAAACCGAGGATGGCGGCAATTCGTTCTCACCGCAGTAGTTGATTTTGCAGGGCGCTCAGCCGAGAATCAGCGCATGGCACACGAATTCAGCACCGACTATGTGAAAGATTCCCTGGCGGTTTTCCGTCAGTACAAACGCTTTGCCGATCGCGCCATCGAGCAAGCAACGGACGAGCAGCTCTACGCCACGCTCGATCCGGAATCGAACTCCATCGCCGTCATCATGAAGCACATCGCCGGCAACATGCGCTCGCGCTGGACGGATTTTCTGACCAGCGACGGCGAGAAGCCCAATCGTAATCGGGACTCGGAATTCGAAGAGCCGCCGAAAACGCGCGCCGAGCTGTTGGCCATGTGGGAAGATGGCTGGCGCCGGCTATTCGCCGCGCTGGAGCCGCTCGGCAACGCCGACCTGGAACGCAAAGTGCTGATCCGCACCGAGCCTCATTCCGTGATGCAAGCGATCAATCGCCAGATGGCGCACTACTCGCAGCACATCGGCCAAATCATTCTGCTGGCCAAGCATTTCGCCGGCACTAACTGGAACACACTCACAGTCCCAAAGAAAAAGTCCGCACAATTCACCGCCGATGTGGCCGCCGGCCGCGCCTCGCAAAGGTAGCCGTTCCGTGGGCAGCGCCGGTTTGCCCTGAGCCAGAGAAGGGCTGCCGGCCGGCGTTTTTCTGAGGATAAGCTGCGTCGCTCTGTGCTCGGGGAAAAGTCCGGGCTAGCGAAACAAAAGAGAAGCTTAGTGCCTCAATTTTGTTTCGGTTAGATTTGAGCCCGATCCTTTGTTTTCATGAACTTGGACCGATTTCTAAAAATTCGGTGTTTCGATTAGAAATTGTGCGCTGGCGCTCCTGAATTTGAGTTTTGCTGGCACTGACTCTCGCAACTCACTTCTTCTTCGGCGGCAGGAATTTCTTATCAATTTTCGCGATGACCACGTAATTGGGATCGACCATTTCCGCCAAATGAATCGTCGCGACCTTTGACAGCAGTTCGTACGAATCCAGCTCCGACAATCCATAATCCTCATGCATCCACGCCACCAACTCCGTAAACGCGATTCGCAAACAATCATCCAGCGGCCGGTAAATTCCCGCGGCCATAATTTCGTGGTCGTTCTCGTAGCGCGGCCACTTGATGGCTTTGTGCTTGATCACCTCAACCTGCAAGCGCACTTTCATCGGCACTTCGATGGCGCTGCCCGCGACTTCGCCATCGCCCATGGCCGCATGTCCATCGCCGAAAAACAGCAGCGCGCCCGCCACATTCACGGGCAAGTACAGCGTGTTGCCCACGCTCACTTCCGAGGAATCCATATTCCCGCCGAATTCCGCCGGCACAACCGAGCTGCGCGCTTCGCCATCCTTCGGCGCCACGCCGATGCACCCAAGAAACTCATGCAACGGCAGATTCACCGAGAAATCGGAATCCTGCGCATGATACGTGCCGGTGTGCGCGGCGTGATCGATGGGATAGAAATACACGCGCTCGGGAATCGGCGCATTCAGCATGGGCGTGTAGTCCGAGCTGCTGAGCGCGCCAAAGCCAGGCGCAAAAGCGCCCACGCCCTGATTGCCGTTCACCTCCAGCGATAGAATGTGCACTGCGAGCGTGTCGCCGGGCTCGGCGCCGTCGATGTAGAACGGCCCCGTCAGCGGATTATCGCCCTTGGCCATCGCTAGCGTATCGCCGGGCTTGCGAATCGCGTCGCCGAAACAATCGAGCGTGTTGGTTTCGAGAATTTCGCCGGGGCGCAGATGCGCCGCGGGCGGCATCGTGCCGTAAACGTACTTCACGTTGTCGATCGTGGCGTGATACTGCACGACGTGCATCGCGTCCGTCCCGCCAGCCTGCGCGAACGCCGCCGGAATCGCGCCGGCAACCGCAAACAGCAGCACGACGATTTCGATCCCTCGCTTCTTCATGCTGATCCCTCCTCCGGGCCGACATCATACACACCAGTAGCGCCGGCGTCTCTGCCGGCATCTGACGATTCGTAATTTCGCGACGAAGTGGGGCACAAGCGGACCGCAGAGCCTAATACTGTCTTCGTCCTTCAGCCTCACGCTCCGCGCACGACATCGCTCTTCGCCAACGCTTGTGCTCGCCAGATGCCAGCAGAGACGCCCTTCGGGCTCAGGATAAACCGGCGCTACCTAGAAACTCCCGCTGAGATACTAATTGACAATAGTTCTGTATCAAGTAATCTCTCATCAAAGTCGCCCGCGGAGACAGGGCAAGGATCGCCCATGGCAACCGACGCTTCAGGCACAATCAAGATTCTCTCGATCGATGGCGGCGGAATCCGCGGGATCATTCCGGCCATCATTCTTGACGCTTTGCAGCAGCAAATCGGCGCTGATCTGCACACCGTCTTCGATCTGATCTCCGGCACTTCCACCGGCGGAATCATCGCCCTGGGCATCGGCACCGCGTGCAAAGCTGGCGCCCCGTACGCCCCTGCCGAGCTATTGAATCTCTACGTACAAAACGGCGCGGCGATCTTTCACAAGTCTCTCGTGCCGCTGATACACGACCTGAACGGCCCCAAATATTCGCCTGAGCCTCTCGAAGCTTGCCTCCTGAAATTCTTCGGCGCGACAAAATTCTCCTCGGCGCTCACTCCTCTGCTGATCTCCAGCTACGATCTGCAATCGCAGCTCCCGTTCTTCTTCAAGAGCCACAAAATTGCGCAAAACTCGAGCTACGACTGGAACGTCACCGACATCGCCCGCTCCACCTCCGCCGCGCCCACGTACTTTCCTCCGAATCAATTGGTGCGCGGCAACGAAAGCTACGCTCTAGTGGACGGAGGCGTTTACGTCAACAATCCGGCCATGGCTGCCTATGCCGAAGCCTGCCACGTCTATGGTCAGGCGCCAAAATACCTGGTGGTTTCTGTGGGCACTGGCAACGTGCAGGATCACATCACCTACGAGCAGTCGAAAGGCTGGGGCTTGATCGGCTGGGCGCGGCAAATCGTCCCGGTGCTGATGGATGGCGTTTCTGAAGCCGTGGACTACGAACTGGAGTGCATTCGCGACTGCGCGTATTTCCGCCTGCAGCCCGAAGATTTAAGTCCGGCATCCGGTGCGATGGATGACGCGAGTTCCGGCAACATCGCGGCACTGCAGGACGTGGGCCATGCGTTCGTAGCGAAGAACGTGGCGCAATTAAACAAAATTGCCGCTCAACTCAAACCCGGGCGCGGCGCCGATCTCTCCGGCATCGGCAACTGAGCGCCAGTCAACTTCGCAACAGGTCGGCGTCAATGCTTTGTAGCCGGCGTCGCAGTCATAACCAGCTTGAACAATTGATCATCGAGCGCGCCGGCGTCCACTTCGTCCGCGTTAATCAGCACCACGGCCGCGTCGCGCTTTTCCGGAGAGAGAATGATGGCCGTGCTCGTTCCTTGCTGGCTGCCGGTGTGCCCGATGTGAAACACGCCGTTTTCCGTCCCTGTTCCCCAGCCCAGAGCGTAACCGTTCTGCTTCCCGTCAACGGTCTTTTGCGGCGTCCACATGATGTCGCGCGTGGCACGCTTAATCAACGTGTCGTTCAGTACCGCAATTTCGAATCGTGCCATATCGTCGGCCGAAGAAATCAGTCCGCCGCCGGGAATTTTGTAGCTCGAATCAAGGAGATCGGCATTCACCACCGCGCCTGATTTGTCCTTGGAGTAGTAGCGCGTGCGATAGGGAATGATTTTGATCAAATCGTCGTCTTGTGTCTCGCTCATCCCCGCAGTCTGAAAGATATTCTCGCGAAGATAATCCGTGAATTTCTCGCTCGTAGCCCCTTCGATCGCGCAGCCCACCAGCGTGTAGCCCTGCGTCGAATAATGAAATTCAGTTCCGGGCTTGGCCACCAGCGGATCGTCGGCGAAAAATTTGATGCCATCAGCCAGCGATTCGAAATGCTTGGTGTTGCCTATTTCAGGATCATCCTGCGACTCCGATTTGTAGTGCCGAATCCCTCCGAGATGGCCGAGAAGCTCGCGCGTGGTGATGGGCCATTCCTTCTGCGGAAACGCCGGACAATACTTTTGCACCGGTGCATCGAGATCAATCTTGCCGCGCTCCCAGAGCTGCATCGCCGCGGTTGCCGTGATTGTCTTCGAGACCGAACCGAGGCGGTAAAGAGTCCGCGAAGTAGCCGGAACCGAGTTCTCCAGATCGGCAAAGCCAAATCCCTCGGACCAAACCAGCTCGCCATTCTCGACGATGGCCGCCGAAATCCCCGGCGCGTGGTTCGCCGCCATGAATTTTGAAACAGCGTCTTCGAAGCGAGCTTTCTCCTCGGTAGAAATTTTCGAATCGTCCGCAGTCAAAGCCCCAGCAAGCACCATCGCAAGCGCTGCGACGACTCCCGCAACTCTCAGCCACAACCACGCCGTGCGGGGCTGCTGCCGCCCACAATTTAGGAATTGAGACATCGAACGCCCCCGGAATAACAAATCGCAAAAAGAGTAAACGCACCGAGAACTCAGATGCAAGAAGCGCCGCAAGTGTAGCGAGGACAGCAAGCCGCGAAGATAGCACCCGTAGGGCCCGGTCTTGAGCCGGGCCGACCATCGAGCGAAGCCCCGCACTCGCCATCGAGCGCCGTCTGAGCACCCCGAGGCAGGCCGATCACCGCGATTTGGTGAGGTCGAGCTGCAGAAACGCGGTTCCGGCAATGGGATTGTCGCAGTAAGGCGCGATGGGAAGAAAGCCCAGCGCGGCGTAAAGCTTCCGCGCCGCGCTCATCGTCGGCAACGTATCGAGCCGCATGAAGCGATGACCGGCGCGCCGCGCTTCTTCGATTATCGCTTCAGCCAGCCGCCGGCCGAGGCCGGTGGCGCGCCACTCCGGACGCACGTACAGCCGTTTCATTTCGCAGAAACCCTGCTCCAGCGGGCGCATGGCCACGCATCCGATGGGCTCGTCAGCGGCGAGTGCAAGCAGCAGCGTTCCGCGAGGCGGCGCGTAATCGCCGGGCAGCGAGAAGAGTTCGCGCTCGAAATCCTGAAACGAGAGATCGACGCCTAGCGAGTCGCCATATTCCCGCATCAGGCCGCGCACCGCATCCACCATTGCGCGGCTGTTAGCATGAACGATTCTCGTCGCCGAAAGTGTGTTTGCGCCCATCGTCCCGCTCTAGCTTCAACACTCTGCCGCCAATCCGCATCACGCGAAAGAGCCATTTTGGAGCAACCAGGCAGTCGAGCAAGCACTCGTAGGGCCCGGTCTTCAGCCGGGCCTCTTCGGGCAACGCCACGCACAGAGGCACGGTCGCGCGTGCAACCCGGCTCGTTAATACAATTCCGTGTGCGGGACAATCTCACCATAAATTTGCGCCTTGCCCGGCCCGGCTAAAGACCGGGCCCTACGTTAAACCGAACCAAAAGCCAAACTGGGCGGGTGGTGAACCCCCGCCCCTACAATCCGGAATTGCATCTCCGCTTGCGCTAGAATGGATGTAGGGAATCTCCGAAGAATTTTCTCGGCTGATACCTGACCGCTTTCGCGCTGGGGTATTAATGAAGAAAGTTCTGCTCACGCTCAATGTCAACGGCCGCGATCACGAATTCGCTTGCGAGCCGAGCAAACTGCTGCTCGATGCCTTGCGTCAGGATCTCAGTCTGACCGGCTCAAAACGCGGCTGCGACGATTCCTCCTGCGGCGCCTGCACCGTGCAGGTGGACGGCATGCCGATGTATTCCTGCACCATGCTGGCAGCCAGTTGCGAAGGGCAGAAGATTTTGACAGTCGAAGGGCTCGCCGATCACGGCAGCCTCGCCGCCATTCAGAAAGCCTATGGCGATTGGGGCGGCGCGCAGTGCGGCTATTGCACGCCGGGATTCATGATCACCGTCCATTGGCTGCTCGAGCAAAATCCCAATCCTACCGAAGAGGAAATTCGCCACGCGCTGAGCGGCAATCTTTGCCGCTGCACCGGCTATTCGCAGATGTATGAGGCCATCAAAGCGGCGATTGATGCGGAGAAAAAAGGAGTGGTTGCAGCGAAATGAGTGAATTCTCCGTCATCGGAAAATCCATCGCCCTGATCGATTCCGCCGGAAAAACCACCGGGCAGGGAAAGTACACCGACGATCTCAGCGTTCCCGGAATGTTGATCGGCAAGATTCTGCATTCGCCGTATCCGCACGCGCGCATCAAGAAAATCGACGCCAGCCGCGCGCTGGCGCTCGACGGCGTCATCACCGTCGTAACCGGCGAAGACGCCCCCAATCAATATGGAATTCTTCCCGTCGGCCACGACGAGACCGCGCTGGCCGTGGACAAAGTCCGCTACATCGGCGACAACGTCGCCTGCGTCGTCGCCGAAACCGAAGCTATCGCAGAAAAAGCCCTCGAGTTCATTGACGTTGAATACGAGCCGCTGCCCGCCTGGTTCGATCCCGAAGATTCCATGAAGGCGGAAGCCGAGCTGATTCACGAGCAGCGTCCGCACAACATTGAGAAGGACTACCACCACGTTTTCGGCGATCCGGACAAGGGTTTCGCCGAATCCGACAAAATCATCGAGGGGCGCTACATCGCCAACGAAGTGACGCACGCGGCGATGGAGCCGCACTCCACGCTGGCCGCTTTCGAATTCGATCCGCAAACTGGCCATCAGGGACGCCTGACCGTCTGGTCTTCGACGCAGGTGCCCTATTACCTGCAGCACAAGCTCAGCATCGTTCTCGAAATGCCCATGTCGCAGATTCGCGTGATCAAGCCGCTGGTCGGCGGGGGATTCGGCGGCAAGAGTGAAGTAATTCCCATCGAAATCATCGCCGCCGTCGCAGCGCGCAAAGCCCAAGCGCCGGTGAAGATCACCTACACGCGCGAAGAAGTTTTCTGGGCGCATCGCGGGCGCCCGCGCACCATCGTGGATTTGAAGACGGGCGTGAAGAACGACGGCCGGATCATGGCCGTCGCCGCGCGCGTGATTCAGGATGGCGGCGCGTATTGCTCCTATGGCGTCGTCACGATTCTCTATTCCGGCGCGCTTCTAGGCGCGCTCTACGATATTCCGCACATCCGCTACGACGGCTATCGCGTCCTCACCAACAAGCCGGCCTGCGGCGCGATGCGCGGCCACGGCACGGTGAATGTGCGTTTTGCCTTCGAATCGCAGCTCGATGAACTGGCCGCGGCGATCGGCATGGATCCCGCCGAAATTCGCCGCCGCAATCTCCTGAAGCCGCCGACAATCACCGTGAACGGTCTGCGCGTGCAAAGCTACGGCCTGCCGGAATGTATCGACCAGGTTTTCTCGCGCTCGAAATGGAGCGAGCGCAAAGGCAAGCTCGGTCGCGGCCGCGGCCTGGGCATCGCCTGCAGCCATTACGTCAGCGGCGCGGCGAATTCCATCATTCGCTCGGACATGCCGCACTCCACGGTAAATATCAAGATCGATCGCGATGGCGGCGTGGTGGTTTACACCGGCGCTTCCGACATCGGCCAGGGCTCTGACACCATGGTCGCGCAGATCGCCGCTGAAGGTCTCGGCTGCTCGCTCGAGCGCGTGAAAGTGGTCGCCGCGGACACCGATCTCACGCCTATCGACATCGGCTCCTATTCGAGCCGCGTAACGTTCATGAACGGCAACGCCACGCTGCGCGCGGCGCAAGCCATCCGCAAACAAATCCTTGAAGCCGCCGCCAAGCGCATGAATTGCGCCGACGACGATGTCGAAATGCGCGGCGATCGCGTTTGGAAAAAGAGTGCGCATCCGCACTCCGGCCCGCTCACCGCGACGGAGATTGCCGCCGCCGAGCAGAACGCTCCGACCGTCAGCGGCCACGTCGAAGGCCAAATCCTGCGCGGCTCGGTGCAGCAAAAGCGCAAAGAAGAAGCCCCGAAAGATCAGATGTCCTTCGAAGAAGCGGTTGTCTCAGCCATCGATTTCCACGGTGCGCTCAGCGGCACGGGTTCTTACGCCCCTCCGCCAGCCGCCCGCGGCGGAAAACATAAAGGCGCGGGCGTCGGCCCTTCGCCCGCTTATTCCTATTCCGCGCAAGTTGCCGATGTCAGCGTCGATGAAGACACCGGCGAAGTCACGGTGCACAAAATCTGGGCCGCGCACGATTGCGGCCGCGCGCTCAATCCGGTTTCGGTCGAAGGCCAGGTAATCGGCTCGGTGTGGATGGGATTGGGCCAGGCGCTGCAGGAAGAAATGGTTTGGAAAGACGGGCTGCTGATGAATCCCGGCATGCTTGAGTACCGCTCGCCTTCGGCCACCGAATCGCCCGAAATTGAATGCATCATCGTCGAAAGTATCGATCCCGAAGGCCCGTTCGGCGCAAAAGAAGCGAGCGAAGGTTCGCTGGCCGCCGCGATTCCCGCGATCGCCAACGCCATCTACGACGCGGTCGGCGTCCGCCTGCGCGAATCGCCGTTTACACCCGAGCGCGTGCTCGCCGCGCTGCGCGCCAAGAAAGCCGGCACCAAGAAAATCCAGATGACGGGCGGCGTCGATCCGACGGACCCAAAAACTTTCCGCGAGCACGGCGGCTCGCTCGTATTCCGCGGCAAAGGCCCGAAGCGCCACGCCAGCAACTTGGCTATCGCGCATCGCCGCACCAACGCCAGCGGCGCCCCTAAATCCGGCAATGGCGGAGGCAGTGGCAACGGCGGCGGCAACGGAGACCACGCTTGAGCCTGGCCGAATTCCAATATCTCCGCCCGCGCACCATCGAGGAAGCGGTTGGCTATCTCGCCCGCCACGCCGGCAACCTCGAAATCCTCGCCGGCGGCACCGATCTAATCCCCTCCATGCGTCAGCGCCTATTCACCCCCGGGTATGTAATGGACATTCGCGGCATAGCCGAGCTGCGCGGCATCGATCACGACCACGATTCCACGGTCATCGGCGCGCTCACCACCCTAACAGCCATCGAACGCAATCCCGAACTCCGCCGCGACTACCCGGTCCTGACCGAAGCTGCCGCCACGGTTGCCTCGCCAATCCTGCGCAATATGGGCACGCTTGGGGGCAACATCTGCCTGGATACGCGCTGTTTGTGGTACAACCAGTCACTCACCTGGCGCCAATCTTGCGGCTTCTGCATCAAGAAGGACGGCGATCTCTGCCATGTAGCGCCCGGAGGAACGAAATGTTGGGCGGCGTTTTCCGCCGATACGCCGCCGGCGCTGCTCTGCCTCGGTGCCGGAATCGAAATCGCCGGGCCCAACGGCATCCGCCGCGTGTTGCTTAAGCACTTCTATACAAATGAAGGGGATGCGCGCATGAAGCTGGAGCGCAACGAGCTGGTCACGCGCGTCTATCTGCCGCGCACGGCTGCGGGCCATCGCGGCGCCTACCGGAAACTGCGCGTGCGCGGCTCCATCGATTACCCGCTAGCGGGCGTAGCCGTCTCGTTTCGCACCAATAACGGGCACATTGAGGACGCCCAAGTGGCCATAACAGCCGTCAATCCGGCCCCATTGCTCGTTCCGGATGCTCACCAACTTCTCTCCGGGCACGCCCTGGACGAAGCCGCCGCCACAACCGCCGGCGATCTGGCAGCGAACGCCTCTAAACCACTTACGACGTCGGCTCTGACGCCGGAATACCGGCGGGAAATGGTGAAGGTGCTCGTCAAGCGCGCCTTGCTGTCGCTCACGAAGTAGCAGCCATCTGGGGCAGCCTTTCGGGGCAAAATTTACTTCGTAACTCCTTTATAATAAACCAGATACAACGAATAGTACGGAGGTTCTCTTGCGCCCGGCGTTCGCCAACGGCACAATGGCTTCTGTCAACATGATCTCAGCGCTCATCTTCGTGATCTCGGTAGCGGCCCTGGCCCAGTTTGGCCTGTTCGCTTGGCGCGCCGCTTTCCTTGGCGTGGCTGCCCGTGAGGTCTCCGAGGAGACGCGTGTGGCCCTGGGCGCTGCCGGATCGGCCGTACAAGACGGCGATTTCAGCGGCGCCACCAAGTGGCTGGACCTTAGCCCTAACCTGGCTGGCGAGGATCGCCGCCTGTGGACCGTGCGAGCCTATTACGCTGCGCTGCGCGGCGTCGCGGCCATGAGCCGCATCCTGGCTCCGGCGGGCGAGTGGTCGCATAGCGAGATGGTCGCCTGCGCGCGGTACGCCGCGGTGGTGGTCGAAGAGCGCCTACAGCGCAACCGCTTGGCCGTAGCCGAGATGCAGTCCTACTAACCCGACGGGGGTTCCAACCCATCAAGCGGATTTACGGCGGCTTTGCTGCGGAGCTCCCCTCGTAGCGAGCAGATACTGACGGCCACGCTCAAAACCAGTGCGAAAAGCCGGATGATTGAACTCATCCGGATAGAGATAGCGGAGCTGGTCGAGCGATTCCTCGTAAGTCTGGCCGCGGTGATTGACGTGGAGAGCAGCTTCGAAGCCGCTGCGGAAGAAGGATTCGTCGCGTTCGAAATGTCCCCCGTCGGCGCTATAGCGCTCCTTCTCTGAGTCGCGCAAGCCAATCCACCATTGGTGCCGCGCCTCATCGATGGTCTCGGCGCCGGCCGATTTGAAAGCGGCGCGGGCGACTTCGGCTTGTTCTTCATTTTCCGCCTGAGCAATAACGACGGAACGTCCCTGCCGCAAAGCATCCTCGTAAACAAATAACTCGTCGGCGGGAATTCCATCGGAGAGATGACTGTCCATCGCTTTGCCGATGACACCACCACCCGCGGCGCCGAGCACACCAAGAATTGCCGCGCCAAGTACTCCCAAGGCTGCGATTGGGCCTATTCCCGGAATTAGGAGGGCCGTCAAGGCATCGCCAAGCCACAATCCTCCCGCGACTCCGACCGAACCGCCTACGGCCGCTCCTAGTGCCGGGCCGATTCCGGGCGGCTCCGCGTCCGTCACCGGGACCTTTTGCACTTCTTTCATCGAAGATCCCGGCGTTAGAAGATTGAGTCTGTCCCGCGGGATACCCATCTCCAGAGCGGCGCTTCCGCCGCGCTCGGCATCAAAGCGCGTTCTGAAAACTGCGGCGACAGATTTCACGGCCGACCTCCGGCGAAATTTTATTTTGCTCGCTTTATGTTTGCGTTGCGCATGTGAACTCCACCACTGCGCACGCTCCCGACTCGGTTTTGTGTTGGCACCCGTTCGATGCGGCAAATGCGCCGGAGGACACATGTGGCTGGACGTGCATGCTCCAGCCACTCGCCGGCGCAAGAGCCGATCCGTGCTATGCACTCTCGGAAGGGTGAATTGACCGGAGCCCGCGGTTGTGCGCGGCGATGTTTTTCACGCGAGGTCGCCGGAGGGCGCAGCAAGCCAGCGCCCCCCGAAGAAAAGGCAGGGCGGCGGCAATTGCGAACTCTATCGCCGAAACGGTCAGCGATCAGTGGTCATGATCGTGATCATCCCAATCGCGATCGGTGTGCCAACGATGACCGTCTTCGTCCCACCAGCGATGGTTGGCATTCCAGCAGCGTTCTCGCTCCGCACTCAGTTCGTGGCGCCAGTGATCGGCCTGTTTGCTGTTGGCGCCATGATGCTCGATGGCTTCGTGCAATTTGTGATCGTAATTGGCAGTGACGCGCTGGCAATCGTCATCGGCGCGCAACAGCGTGGTACCCGGTGCGGCGAGAAATCCCAGCAAGACCCCGGAGACGAGCACGGCCTTTCCCATGAATTTCAACTTGAACTGATCATGCATTTGAATTGCCTCCTTTAGTTTGATGAGTGACCAAAATGCAATTTGCGGTGAATGTCGGGCCAGAATTCGCGAAACACGCTCCATCCGATACTCGAGCCGAACGCTGAAGTGCCGCGTTCTAATGCGTGAGGCGTATCGGCGTGGCTCGCCGGATACCAGGCGTTGGACACAAACGCAGCGCCGTATGGCCCGGCAATGCGCGAAATCGCCGGCATTCCTGCGCCTCGGGTGGAATGCGCGACAAAGTTACCCAGGACAGCATGCCTGGTACGGCGCCAAATTCCCGACTCATTGGAAGGTTCGGATCGGGGATCTTCCCCGTCGGCAGCCGCTACGCCGAATCGAATCGTCTGGGAGATGAACATACGTGCATAGCCGGAAACGAGGCGCCGGCCATATCCGGTCGCGCCTTGACCCCACTCCGGAGGGCTATCGGTCCACTGGCCCATGGCTGCGCCGAAGGGCGGGCCGAGCAAAGCTTCCACATTCGTGAACGAATGAACGTACAGATGGACCCGACGATCGAACGTCAGTCGTTCCGCCGGAATCCGCGGCCGAGGCGAATCCGGCAGATCCGCATTCGAATTGGCCGGGACAAAATCGCCGGCCACTTTTATCGGAGAAGAATCATGATGCTGCGCACGCGCGGGCCTCGCTGCACACAAATTGAAAAATGAAACGACAGCTATCAATGATGGGAGCGCATGTCGGGGGCCTGAGAATTTCATCAATACACCCGAAAGTTTGACTCAGAGACTTCATCGAGGTGACATAGAAGACTCGCATTCCGAACTTTTCACCGGCGCTTCGGCAGCGCGTCCACATTCCGCATCACGCTTAAACGTTTTCGTCCGCCCGTCTTACGTTTGGATACACGCTTTAATCCCCACCGCTGCGTACTTCAGCGTATAGCTTGAAATTCTCAAACGTTGTTTATAGCTAGTGTGAGGAATGGCGATTCACGACGCAGCTTTGGTCGAGACCGCCAGCGAGTTGACAGAAACCGGAGAGGTGCTGATGTCCACGAAACGAGTAGCAGTCTTCGGAATTTACTCCACGCGTTCCGCAATCGAGAATGCCGCCAACACTCTGGCAGGCATTGGCTTTCCCGCGACGTCCATTTCCGTGCTTTTGCCCGAAAGCCTGGGACCAAGGGATCTGGGTACGGAAAAAGCCAGCAAAGCTCCCGAAGGTGCGGCAGCAGGCGCTACAGCGGGAGGCGTAATCGGCGGAACTCTTGGAGTGCTTACCGGCCTCGGTCTTCTTGCTATTCCGGGGCTGGGGCCCTTTATCGCCGCAGGGCCGATCGTCGCCGGTTTGGCGGGACTGGGAGCAGGCGGCGCCGTCGGCGGATTCACCGGCGCGTTGATCGGAATGGGCATGCCGGAATACGAGGCCAAGCGATACGAAGGGCGGGTGAAGAAGGGGGGGATTCTATTCTCGGTGCATTGCGATACAGCGGAGGAAGTTAAACGCGCAAAGGTAATTCTGGAAGGCACCGGCGCGGAGGACGTTTCCTCGACGGGCGAGTCGGGCAGCGCGCAAGCGACGACGGTCGATGTGGCACGTAGCGCAAAACGCTAGCACTTTCAAACGATCGCAAAGGAGGCTCTCGCAATGTTATTGATCCTGTTGATTCTCGTCATTTTGTTGCTCGGCGGAGGCGGCGGCTATTACGGCTACTCGCGGTGGGGATACGGCGGGGGCCTCGGAATATTCGGCACGGTGCTATTGATCGTATTGATTTTGTACTTGCTCGGGCTGTTCCGTTGAAGGAACTGACGCGCGCAAAGTTTTGGCAGCGACAGATGCATACCAAGCACACCAGCAAAGGAGATTGGCGATGAAAAACAGCTCTAAAGACCAGGCACAGGGAAAGTTTCACGAGGTAAAGGGGAAGATCAAGGAAAAGGTCGGCCGTGCGACCAAAAATCCCCGTCTGGAAGAAGAAGGCGCCGATGAAAAGGTTGCGGGAAGAGTCCAGAAGAAGGTCGGGCAAGTCGAGAAGGTCTTCGAGAAATAAGCGCGCCGCGATCCTCGGCGGCTTGGGTCCTCGCAGATTGTCGGCGAGGACCCTTTTTCATATCAAACGCTTTTTCTGCCGCGCTCCAGCACATCGAGGGCTTGCCTTGATATGATCTCGCACGCTTCGGCATAAAGCCGCGGCTGAGCGAGATGAACGGTCTGCACAAAATTGCCTGCATTGGCGGCATCGTCCAGGATCGCAAGGCTCGAGTGGTCGAGCGGCTGCACCCGGGAACATCGAATCCAGTGACTGTAAATTCGTGTCCCGGTGGCGTGGTCTGCAACATCGCTCGAAATCTGGCGAAGCTCGGTTGCCCGGCGGCGATTTTCTCCGCGGTCGGTCGAGATGCCGCGGGAGATCGTGTCCTCGAAGAACTGAATTCCTCCGGCTTGATTCTGTCCGGCGTAACTCGATCCCCTGCGCGTGCCACGGCGAATTACACCGCGGTGCTCGACGAGAATGGACAGTTATTTATCGGCCTGGCGGACATGGAGATATTTGAGGAGTTGGATGCATCGTGGGCCGATGCAGTGGCGCCGGCGCTCAAGGAATACCGGTTCTGGATTCTGGACGCGAACCTTCCCGCGGAAACCATCGAGCGACTCCTGCACACGCACAAGAAAGACGCGAAAATCCTGGTCGATCCCATTTCCGTTGCGAAGTCGGCGCGCATTCGCACGGTGCTCGATGCCATTGATGTTTTATTTCCTAATACGAAGGAACTGGCAGTTCTGAGCGGTCGCGACGTCGCGACGCGGGAGGACGTGGCCGAAGCCGCCGCGGAACTTCGGCGGCGCGGCACCAGCACGGTGATCGCGACTCTGGGCGAAGATGGAATCTATGTGGACGACGGCAGGCGCGGGCGATTTGTTGCGGCGATTCCGGCCGAGCGCGTGCGCGACGTTACCGGAGCGGGAGACGCGCTGGTAGCCGGATACGCTTACGCCATGATTTCGGGAGCGCCGTACGAACCAGAATTGTGGGGACTCGCCGCGGCGAGTCTGACGGTCGAAACGGAAGAATCGATCGCGCCGGGACTGAGCCGTGATGCGGTGTTGCGGCGCATCGAATCGCATCTGGCGCGAACTGGCGCGGTCACATCATGAATACATATCTGGACGTCCGCCCGGAAGTTGCGGCGACTCTCGCTCGCGGCGGCCCGGTGGTTGCGCTTGAATCTACGGTGATCTCGCACGGACTGCCTCGCCCGCACAATCTGGAAACGGCGCGGCGCATGGAAAACGCTGTGCGTGAAGAGGGCGCCGTCGCGGCGACGGTGGGAATATTAAATGGCCGTCTGATCGTCGGGCTCGCGCAGCACGAAATTGAGTCACTCGCGAATGCCGAGCAGGTTCATAAAGTCAGCCGGCGCGACATCTCCAGCGTGCTGCGTAGCGGGAAGCCGGGCGCGACAACTGTCGCGGCCACGGCCTGGATTGCTGCGCAGGCCAACATTTCCGTGTTCGCCACGGGCGGAATCGGCGGTGTACATCGCGGCGCGGAAGAAACTCTCGACATATCTGCCGATCTCGCGGAACTGGCGCGAACGCGCACGGCGGTGGTCTGCTCCGGGGCAAAAATCATATTGGATCTGCCGCGCACGCTGGAATTGCTGGAAACGCTGGGCGTGCCGGTGGTGGGCTACCAGACCAGCCAGTTCCCCGCGTTCTACGTTCGCGAATCAGGATTGAGCTTGGACGCTCGCGTCGATACGCCCGAGGAGGCGGCGCGATTGATCTCGATTCAATTGGAACTGGGGCTGTCTTCAGGGATTGTGTTCTGCAATCCGCCGCCCGTTGCGAGTGCGCTCGATGGCGCGCAAACGGAGGCGCTGATTCAGTCTGCGCTTGCCTCGGCACATACGCAGGGAATCCGCGGAAAAGCGGTGACGCCTTACTTGCTTGAATACTTGTCCAAAGCCAGCGGCGGAGCGACGCTAAGAGCCAACATCGAGCTTCTTGTGAACAATGCGCGCGTGGCGGCGCGCATCGCCGCAGCTTACTCCGCGTTGCGGCAAGCTTCCTGAACGCGCTGAGAAATCCAATGCACCGGGGCCGCTCAGATTCCGGCCGCGGAATGATCGGCTTTCACGGTGGTGCGCCGGAATTTGTTCATCAGGTATTCGCCCGAGCGCACGGGAGCATACTTCGGTTTTTCTCCGGCGGCGAGGCACGTGGGAATGCAGGAGATTTCCGCGTCCCAATTGGGCTGGTGAAAAAACGCGAACGATTGGCGGCGCGTCGAGCCGCTGTGATCGGCGGGCGGGTTCACAACGCGATGCAGCGTGGAGACCCAGCGATCGTTGGTCCACAGCGCCATCAGATCGCCGATATTCACAATGAAGGCGCCGGGCAAAGCGGGGACTGCGACCCAGTGGCCCTCGGGGGAGCGAATCTCGAGCCCGCCCGGAGCAGCGTCGGCGCGCAATATCGTCAAGCTGCCGTAATCGGAATGCGCGCCGGCGCGCAGTTGGTTGGGCTGCGGCGCGGTGCCCGAATGCGGGTAATTCAACATGCGCAGAGCGCTGATCGGGTCGTTGATCATTTTGTCGAAGTAATTTTCCGGCAAATCGAGTGCCAGGGCGAAAATACGCATGATTTTCGACGCCAGCCCGCTTAGCGCATGGTAGTAGGCCGTCGCGGCCTCTCGAAATCCGGCGGGCTCGGCAGGCCAGATGTTTTGAGCGTAACGAAAGTCGGCGTTCGCGTCGTTCTCCTCCGGAGTTGCTTGTTCCAGCGGCCCGATATTGAAGCTTTCTTTTAGATCGGGAGGAGTGTCGTTGCCTTTCGATTTTGCGAGGGCCTCGGCCTGCAAGGGCGAATAGCCGTACGGGTATCCGTCGTAGGGCATCTTCACTGCCAACTTTTTCTCTACTGGCAATTCAAAAAATGCGCGCGCCGCCATCCAGGCTCGCTCGATCGTTTCGGGTGGAACGCCGTGCCCCGATATCGCGAGGAAGCCTGTTTCGCGGCAGACTTCATCAACGGCGCGGGCAATCGCGAGCTTCGGCTCGGTGGACCTGCCTCCCCCTCGCGCCTCTGTGAATTCTGAAATATCTACGACGGGAAATTCGCGCATCTGCGTGCCCTCCCCCGAAGTGCGTATCGTACATACATCAAGCCTGGAGTTGGGGGGAAACTAATTCTCGGCGAGCTAATCTCACGGGTGTTGGTATTGGGAAGCAGGAAAAGTGCGTTTTTTGGCGATTAGAAAAGAGGTTTGGCCTTTGTTTTCTGCAAGTTAGGTGGATTTCTAATCGTTTTCGTTGGCGATTAGACCCTACTTTCACGGGAGACTTAAACGCGCGCAAATGCGGGAGTTAGATCGGGACCGCTATTGCGCTGGGGAACGACGAACGGCTTGCAAGTAATAGTGGATCGCCGGCGTGAACACCAGGGAGAGGACCATAGAACTGAGAAGCCCACCGATCACGGCGATCGCGAGAGGCTGAAGCATCTGCGATCCCGAGCCGATGGCCAAGGCGAGCGGCAACATGCCGGCAATTGTCGCAAGTGCGGTCATGGCGATAGGCCGAAGGCGCCGGCGTCCCGCCTGGATCATGGAATCCTCCAGCGAAAATCCCAGTTTCCGAAAGCGGTGATCGGCATCGAGAAGCAAAATGCCGTTTTTTGCGACGATGCCGATGACCATGATCATGCCCATAAAGGAAGCGACGTTGAACGTCGTTCCGGTAATGAGGAGGGCCACGAACGCGCCGAAGGTGGAGAGCAGAGCGGACGCCAAAATGGCGATGGGCGCGGAAAAAGTCCGGAACTCGAACAGCAGAACTGTAAACAACAGCAACAGTGCGAGCAGCAACACCATCAGCAGGTCGTGGAACGACCTCTGCTGTTCCTGATACTGCCCGCCGTATTCCACCCGAATGGAGTTCGGAAGGTGCAGGTCGTTGACCGCCTTCTGCACGGCCGCGATTCCGCTGCCGAGGTCGATGCCTTCAAGATGCGCCGTCACCTGGACAAGCCGCTGCAGATTTTCGCGACGAATCTCGGTTTCACCCGGAGCGCTGACGATGGTCGCGAGAGAGCCGAGCGTAGCGGTTTTTCCCGTGGTGCTAACGAGTAGTGTGTTGCTCATGCGATCGAGCGTGGCGCGATTCTCTTCCGGAAAGCGGATGCGGATGGTGTAGGAGCGATCATTCAGGATGACGGGCGTAGCCGCAGGTTCGCCCTCGAGAATCGCACTCGCATCTACCGCGATTTCCTCGGGAGTGAAACCCGCCCGGCTGGACACCGCTGGATTGATTTGAAAAGTGACCGCCGGGCCGCTGATGGCATCCTCGACGCCGTTCAGCACATCCACAACTCCTTTGATCTTGCCGATCGCTGTGGCTACGCGAGGGCCAGTTTCATTCAAGAGCTTGCCATCTTGCGAATAGAGCTGGATCACAATCGGCTCGGGCTGGTTGCTCAAGTCTCCGATCATGTCCTGGAGGATCTGGACGAATTCGACTTTCGTTGCCGGCTCGGATGCTTCGATCTGTTCGCGCAGGTCCTCGGTTATTTCATCGATTGAACGCTTGCGTTTTGCTTTCAGCTTCACCGTAAAATCGCCGCGGTTTGCTTCCGTGACGGCGGCGAGGCCCAATTGCAGGCCGGTGCGGCGGGAGGTGTTCTCGACTTCGGGAGTCGCGTGAAGAATTTCTTCGATTCGCAAGAGAATGCGGTTGGACTCGGCGAGTGAACTTCCCGGCGGCGTGAAGTAGTCGAGGATGAATCCGCCCTCGTCCATTTCCGGCAGGAGATCACTGCCGAGGAAGTTGTAACAGACGATTGACAGCGCAATGATGCCCAGCAAACTGGCGAACAAGACTACCGGCCGCTTCAGAATGGATTGCATCGCCCGACCGTAAAAATGAACGATCCTGCCGAAGAATCCGGTCAGATGCGCTTCCTCCGCGGCCAATAGTGCGGCGGCATCCGGCCCGGCTTGGGACTCACTGCCGGACGGCTCTTTTCGCCGCACCAGGTATTGGCTGAGCGTGGGAGTCCAGGTGAGCGCGAGAAAGAGCGACGTAACGAGCGCGACGGTCATGGTGATGGCGAGAGCCCGGAAGAAAGCGCCGTTGATACCGGTCATGGCGACCAAGGGAAGAAAGACGACGATGGGAGTAACAGTGGAGCCGATCAACGGAGCGGTCAGTTCGCGCAATGCGCTGCGGATAGCGTCGATGCGATTCTGCCCGGCGTCGCGGTGGAGGACAATATTCTCGAGCACGACGATGGCATCGTCAATGACGAGGCCGACTGCCGCAGCGAGTCCGCCCAGGGTCATCAGATTGAAACTTTGTCCCGTGGCCCTCAGCACGATGAAAGTGATCAGTAGCGTGACAGGAATGACGAGCCCGGCGACAAACGAAGTTCCCCAATCGCGGAGGAATAGAACCAGGACCGCGGAAGAAAGAAGAATTCCTATAAGCACCGCATCGCGCACGCTCGAAATCGAATCCTTGACGATTGTGGACTGATCGTAGAACGGCTCAAGCCGCACGCCGGGAGGAAGCGTTGGTGCAATCTGGCGAATCAGGCCGTGGACTTCGTTGGCTACTTGCAAAGTGTTGCTGTCGGGCTGGCGATTCACATTCAAGAGGACAGCCGGTTTACCGTTGGCAGTCACAATCGTGTACACAGGAGCGACCGATGGTGTGACTATGGCGATATCTGCAATGCGGATGGGCACGCCCGCGTTCGACGTCTTCACTACGATTTCTCCCAATTGCGCTGCGGAGCGCACCTGGCCGCTTACGAGGCCCAAAACCAGGTTGTGATCGCTTTCGATCAGCCCCGGCGAATCGATCAGGTTGGTCCGGCGAATAGAATCGAGGATGTCCGAGACGGTCACGCCTGCCACTGGAAGCCGGGCCGGGTCCGGAGTCACCTGGAATTCCGGCACCCGCCCGCCTTGGACGATGACCGTGGCGACACCGTCCAGACGGTTCATGCGCGGCTTGATGTCGTAGGTCGCGATTTCCCAGAGACGATCCGGCGGGACTGAGTCCGAGGTTAAGCTGTAGCCGATGATGGGAAACGCCGCAAAGGTCAACCGGTGCGTCTCAATTTTCGCCGTGGGCGGAAGGTCCGACTGCAGCCGGGCGACGACGGCGTCAACGCGTTGCAGCGTCAGCACCATGTCGGAATTCCAGTCAAAGAACAGATCAACTTCCGCTGAGCCTCGGCTGGTGATGGAGCGCACGCTCTGCAGGCCCGGCACGCTGTTTACCGCCTCTTCGATGGGGCGCGTGATGGTCACGAGCATTTGGTCGATGGGGGTGACGCCATTGTCCACACCGATGACGATGCGCGGGAAATCGGTATTGGGAAAAACGGAGATCGGAATCGAAAAAGCGAGATAGGCGCCCACCAGGGCGAGCGCCGTGGTGAAGAACAGAAGCGGACGCGAAAAGCGGTCAAACCATGGAGCCGCAGCTTTCTCGGTGCTGGACAGAGGAAGTCCGCCCACAAACACTACTCCTTGTCCTTCGCCGGAGCTGCGGAAGGTTCTTTTTCTGGTGCGGCGTCGGGAGTTTCCGCTGCACGACTTGAACCGTCTCCCCGCTTTTCAATTTTGATATCGGTGCCGTCCGGAACGGCGTAGCCTCCGGAAGTGATCACCATCTCTCCTGCTGCGACGCCGTTCACGATCTGCGTCCGCTCCGTGTTCTGCACGCCTATCTGGACGACTTTCTGGTGTGCCTTGTGATCAGCTCCCGCAATCAGCACATAGTTGTCCCCGTTCTCGTTCTTGAAGATGGCGTTGGTCGGAACAGCCACGGCATCCTTCACCGTTTTCGCCGTGACCTCAATGGTTGCGGTCATTCCCGGTTTTAATGTGGCAGGCGGTGTGCGCACTTCGACCCACACTTCGATCGTCGTGCTTCCCGGGTCGAGAGCGGGACTTACCAGACTGACCTGTCCTTTTGCCGGCTGGTCCGTGGCGGAGACATTTACCGCGGCGGAATCGCCCACCTTTAATTGCATAGCCTGCGCCTGGGGAATGTGCGCTTTGGCCACCAAGCTCGACAAATCCATGATCGTGAGAATCGGTTGATCGGCCACCGCGAGATCGCCTACGTAGAGAGGGCGGTCCGTTACGACACCGTCTATGGGGCTGCGAATTTCCGAATAACTCAGTTGGGCGGCCGCGGCGCGATAGTGTCCTTCGGCGGATTCCTTGCTTCCTTGCGCGGCCTTCAGCAATTGGTCCTTTTCCATTCGCTGCAAGTCGGCAAGCTGTTTCTGCGCCTGTTCGTTCTGGCTGCGCGCTTGCGCCAGAGCGACTTCCGCCGAATCCAGGTCGCGGCGAGGAATCGCGCCCTGGCGGTACAACTCCTGCCTGCTATCGAACACCTTCTGAGCCGCATCAAACGCGGACTTTGCCGCCGCAGCATCCAAGCTCGCCTTCTGGATCTGCTGCGGAAGACTGGCGTTCACCGTAATGGTGTAGTTCGCGTCGGCCTGCTCGAAATCGCCTTTGCTCGCCTCGGCCTGCGCTGCCAGGTCCTTGTTCTCGAGCAACGCGAGCAATTCGCCCTTCTTTACCCGGCTCCCCCGCTGAACTTTGAATTCCGAGATGGTGGAAGTGATCTTTGGCGAAATTGTGGCCTGCTTCAGCGGAAAGAGGACGGCTTCAGCGGTTACAAACTGTGAGAGTGTAGCCAATTCGGCGGGCGTGACCTGCACGCTGACAACGGGCTCTTTTTCCTTTTCGGCGCCACCGCACCCGAAAAGAGCACAAAGCGGAAGCAGAGAAATCAAACTGATCGAGAGGGAATTCCGTTTGGGCCGGCACTTTCGCGCATGTTTTCTCATGGAGTCGTCAGCACTCCAGTCAAGGTTTGCAGATTGGCTAAGGCGACGCGGTAACGCACAGCTCCATCCTCGTACGCAGCGTCGGAAATCATCGCGGTGTTCTGCGCGTCCACGACTTCGAGAACGGTCGATTCGCCATTTTTGTAACGCAGCGTAGTCAGGCGCAGGCTTTCCTGGCCCAGGTGTGCGGATTGTTCAAGATTCGTAAGCTCATCGGCGGAGGCTTGCGCTTCACCATAAAGGGACCGCAATTCCGCGAGCAATTTCCGTTGCGCGAGGGATAGTTCACGCTTGGCTTGATCGCGGTGCAGCTCGGCTTGCTTGATCTTGCTTTGCGTAGCGCCCCAGTTCCAGACGGGAATATTGAGAGTCGCGACAGCGGAAGAACCGAGATTGGAAACGCCATCTGATTTCGTCGCGAAATGCGTGGCATCGATACCGTAGAAATAATCGAAGCTGAGGGCCGGCAGGTAACCGGCGCGCGCCGCAAGAACGCCGTGCCCGGCGGCATTCACCGTTTCGAGAGCGGCGCGGATGTCCGGGTTGTCGCGTGCGGCGCGCGCCTCGATTTCGGCAAACGTGGGAAGGGGCGTGCTGGCATGCAGATCGTCGGCGAGCTCAAAATTGTCGTTGAAATCCGGGAAAAGCAGCACGGCCAAATCGAGCCGCGCGTTTAGAAGCGCGAGCTTGGATTCCTGCAGTTGGCGGCGGCGGTCGTTGGCTTGCAGCTCGGCTTTGATTACATCGGAATGCGCGACTTCGCCGCCGTGCTCCAGATCCTTGGCCAGTTGCAGAAACTGCTCCCCCTCAGCTCCCACTTTTTGGGCTGACTCCAGTTTTTTCTGTGCCGCTGCCACGGCGTAATAGTTCTGCACAACGGTCACTACCAGACCGCGCGAAGCAATTTCCTGTCGCGCGCGTGCCGCAGCGGCCGTGGCCCAGGCACGGCGTGCATCGGCGAAGCCCGCGATATCCACGGCCTGATGCACGTTGCCCTGGCTGATGTACTCGTGGACGGCATTGTTGGCGATGAACCTTACCGGGTTGCCGATGCCATTGCCTTGCGTATAAATCGCGGAATTGTTGTAGTTCACGCTGGGCAGCAAAGCCGCGACTGCTTGTTTCTTGTCTTCGTGAGCCAAGCGGGCATCCGTTACCGCGGCCTGGTAATTCACGCTGTTCTGGCGAGCGCGTTGCAGCGCATCTTCCAGGGTCAGACGGATTGGGTTTGAGGCGGACGGTGTGGAGTCCTGCTGCGCAGGGAGAGAGCCCGCCAGCAATACGAATAGAAACACGGCCTTTGAAAAGCAGACGAGAGATTTGCGCGGTTGCGTGCCCATGTGCCTCTCCGCGGCCAGGCAACCGGAGTCAGCCGCTTCGAGACACATGCTAGGAAAGGGAAGATAAACGCAGGATTAACGGCTAGGAGCTGGTTTTCGGTAGAAATACGGTGAACACACTTCCCTGTGCGCTGGATCGGGTAAGCTCGATTTTTCCGCCGTGGGCGCTGGCAATCCACGAGGCGATAGCCAGGCCCAGTCCTGCTCCGCGGGCGTCACTCTCGCGGCGCGAACGCATTTTGTCTCCGCGGAAAAACCGTTCGAAAATCCTGGACTGCAGATCGGCGGGAATGCCTGTTCCGGAGTCCTCAACCTCCAAGAGGTATGCGCCGTTTTCCGCGCGACAATGGATTGATACTTGCCCTCCGTCGGGGGTGTATTTGATCGCGTTGTCCAACAGATTCAGCAGCATCCGGCGTAACAGCGCTTCATCGGCATGCACCGGAAGTTCGCTTTGAGACTCGCAGGAGATGGCGATGGTTTTTGCCGCGGCCAGCGTTCTGACGCTCCTTGCGCACTCGGCGGCGAGCTCGTCCAGATAGAAATCGGCGGGCGCCAATGGATACTGCCCCGCGTCAGCTCGCGCCAGGGTGAACAAATCTTCCACGATGTGTTTCAGCCGAATGGCCTCGTCATGCAGTATCGCGAGAGAATCGCGGTATTCCTGCTCTGTACGCTTCTGTTGCCCGAGAGTGACTTCGGCTTCGCCGCAGAGAATCGCGACGGGAGTTCGCAACTCGTGCGAGGCATCCGCTACGAAGCGCCTTTGCCTCTCGAAGGACCGATTGAGGCGGTCGAGCAGCTCGTTGAAAGAACTGGCGAGTTGCCCCAGTTCGTCACGAGGATTTTCCACCTCCAGGCGCTCGTGCAGATTTTCGGCGCCGATGCGGCTGGCCTGCGCGCTCATGGCCACTACGGGCGAAAGGCTTTGCCGCGCCAGGAAATATCCGCCGATGCTGGAGAGCACAATCGCGAGAGGTATGACGATGCCGAAGGCGCCAGCCAGCGTGGCGAGAAAGTCGTTTTGCTCGCGAAGCGATTGCAATACGACCAGAGTTGCTGATCGCTGGGCCCCGGAGAAGTGCCGCACGTAGCTGCGGTAGCGATGGCCTGCTACGCGCACAAAACCGGATTTATCGGCCGGCGAGCGTAAGGGACGCAGCGCAGCCGCCAATGTTTCACTGGATTCGTGTATCGCGCTGTCCGCCGGCTGGTAGTTTTGCGGAGCCCCCAGCAAGTCGCCTTTTTCATCGAACACCAGGAAAACGACATCGCGAAACCTGTGTTCGGAAATCGCGGCCGAAACTCCTGCGTCAATGCTTTCGGGATTCGCCGAGTCGCGCATTTCCGCATTTACCGTGCTGAGAAACGAATCCGCAAGTTCGATGGCCTGGCCGTCCGCACGGCGCACGATGTTTTGGCGGATGACGAAGTACGTTGACGCGGCGATGGCAATTAAAATCAGAGTCATCGCAGCGGTGTACCACAAGGTTAAACGAAGACGGACGGAGTTAAGCATTGCTGTGGCGTTTCGATTCCGCGTTACTTCCCTCTAGGGCAAGCACATATCCGGCGCCGCGCCTGGTGTGCAGCAAGGGCTTGGTGGCGCTGCCGTCGATTTTCCGCCGCACGCGATTGACGTATACCTCGATCAGATTCGAAAACGGATCGTAGGTTTCATTCCACACGTGCTCCGCTATTTCCGCGCGGCCCACGACACGACCGGCATTGCGGGCCAGAAATTCCACCAGCGCGTATTCCTTTGCGGTCATCGGAGATGGCCTTGCCGCCGCGCGAGACCGTCTGGCCCGCGGTGTCCACGACCAGATCGGCCACCGTCAGTCTTGGCGGTTGCAGGCCGCTCGGCCTTCGCAGCAAGGCGCGCAGGCGGGCCAGTAGTTCGCGAAATGCGAACGGCTTCGTCAGGTAATCGTCCGCGCCCTGGTCCAGTCCTTCAATGCGATCTTCAACCGCGTCGCGCGCCGTGAGCATCAGAATCGGCATGCGCTGACCCGCGCTGCGCAGTTCGTTGCATACCTTGAATCCGTCGGGTTCGGGAATCATCACGTCCAACACGATCAGATCATACGTATTGATGGCCGCCTGGTAGAGCGCCTCTTCGCCCGAGACAGCCACATCTACGGCATAGGCGTGCTCGCGCAGCCCTTTTGCCACGAAACGCGCGATTCGAGAATCGTCCTCCACCAGCAATACCCGCATTGGCAAATCATAATCCCGATGCCACGAAGTTCGATAGAAGGGACGCGGCTCGCAACGATGTCGATCCGGAAGAATGCTGTTGGTTGGCAGAAAACGCCGGCCTTAGTTATCCAGGCCGACAGAGCGACTCTTTCGGGTCGCGTTAACGTGCGGGGTGTGTATACTAGCGCGCCACGAACGAGGCTGAACGCAGGCGATATGCGTAATTTCGGACAAGCAGCGCTTTGGACGACGCTGAAAAAGCTGGCCATGGGGCTCGGGCTCATCGTTTTTTTTTCGACGATCCTGCTGCTTTCTGACTTGGGCCATCGAAGATCGGCTTCCGCGCTGGCCCGCGCTGGGACCGGAGCTGCCGCCCGGACCGTCAAAGCGGCGATCGTGTATTTCGCTCGTGATGTCGGTACAGATTTGTGCGTGCAGGGATTGATCGACGGCCTCAAAGCGAGCGGATTCGAACAAGGTAAGAATCTGGAAGTGCGCATTGCGGATTCGCAAGGCGAGATGATCAACATCCCTGCGATCCTGCAGAACTACGACAATTCTGACGTTGACATCATTATGACCGTAACTACGCCTTGCCTTTCCGGCGCGTGCAGCAAAGTGAAGCACAAGCCGGTGGTTTTTACCTGCGTCACCGATCCGATCGCTGCCGGAGCGGGTACGAGCAAAACGGAGCACCTGGCTTTTGTTACCGGCGTGGGCAGTTTTCCTCCCGTGGCGCACATGCTGGACTTGATGCAGAAGCTGATTCCCGGATTACGGGCGGTGGGCACGATGTATAACCCGGCGGAAGCCAACTCGGTGAAGGAGTTTTCGGTGGCACGCGAAATATTCCGCAGCCGCGATGTGCGGCTCGAGGAAGTGGCCATTGCCGGATCCAATGAGGTGCTGCAGGCGGTGCAAATTCTGGCGGGGCGCGAGATTCAGGCCATATGGGTGCCGTCAGATAACACGGCGATCGAAGGATATGAAGGCGCAGTGAAGGGCGCGAGGGATGCGCGTCTGCCGTTGATCACGGATGACTGCGATTCGTTGCCCCGCGGCGGGCTGGCTTGCGTTGGAGTAGGTTATCAGCCAGCGGGAATGGCGTCCGGAAGGCTGGCCGGAAAAATTCTGCTGGGAGCGAATCCGCGCGACATTCCTTTGGAGGAGGTGGTGATCGAGCAGACTTGGATCAGTCGCGCCGAAGCGGCGCAGTTTGGTGTTGCAATTCCTCGCGAATTCTCCGATAAGCTGCGTCCCTAGAGGCCTGCCACGGAAATCATCACACAACAGCTTGGTGATGCACTCGAAGTAAAAGTGAGGGGCAGGCTCGACAATTATTGGACCGAGCATTTGCGCCGCAACCTCGACGGCGTAATCCGCGATGGGGCGCACGGCATTCGTCTGAATCTGTCCGAAATTTCCTTCCTCAGCTCCGCCGGGGTTGGTTTGCTGGTGCTGTATCACAAAAAGTTGAAAGCCATCGGCGGCAGCTTCGTCATCACCAGCCCTTCGGACCGGGTGAAAGAGGTGTTGGACCTCTGCAAGCTTTCGCCCATTTTGCTTTCCAGCGGGACTGCCGTCGCGCCTCCGGTGCAGAAGATTGAAGTGCGGCGTTTTTCGACGCCGGCCGCGTCGTTCGAAGTAATGGCGTGCGCTCCGCCAAAGCCGTTGGTCTATCAAACGATCGGCGATCCGCGCTTGCTGAACGGCTGCCACTTCGGTCCGCAAGATTGCCGCAGCGTCAAGTTCCCGGCGGCTACTTTCGGCCTCGGCTTGGGAGCTTTCGGCGAAGGTTTCGAGGACGCTCAAACACGTTTTGGCGAATTCCTGGCAGTGGATGGATCGGCTGCTTATCTGCCGACGGATGGAACCAACGTGCCGGATTTCATGGTCTCCAGCGGCGACCTGGTGCCGGAGATGAAGGTCCTCTATGGGTTGCGATGGGACGGTGGATACTCGCACCTGGTGCGCTTCGAAACCGCCAGCGCCGATAATCCGATAGCGCTCGCCGAATTGGTGCGCACTGTGCTTGAGGTTTCGAACGCGCCAGTAATTGGAATGGTGATTGTGGCCGAATCGGCTGGGTTGGTGGGCGCCGCTCTTCGCCGCTCCCCTGCTGCGGCTGCAGGAATGGAGCACGCCCCGTTCCAATATCCCGAAGTGCGCTCCTGGCTCTCGTTTTCCACGGAGCGCCTCTACTCGCGCTCACTGGCCTTGATCTCCGGCGTAGCAGCAGGCTCCGCATGCGCGCCGCTGGCTCCCCTGCTTCGGCCGCTGGGAATTGAAGCTTGGCCGCAGGGACATTTTCACGCCGCGGCTTTTTCCTATTGTCCGCTCAAGAAGGGCAGCATCGATTTGAAAGACACGGTCACCACACTATTCGAGACCGAGACTTTGCAAGGCGTGCTGCATCTGCTCACCGATCATCGCGAGGCGGCCGGGCCGCAGCAGAGCGAGTTCGTTCGCGGCGCTTGCTGGATCGGCGCGGCGTCGGAGATTCGATGAGAGTCGCAACGAGATGAATCTGCTCATTGGCACTTTCACCATTGGATTCATCCTGTCATTGCTGGCCTTGGGCGTTTTCATTAGCTTTCGCATTTTCGCGTTCCCGGATATCACCGCCGATGGATCGATCACCCTCGGTGCAGCCGTAGCAGCGACGCTGTTGGTGCATGGCACTAGCCCGGCGCTGGCTTCCCTCGCTGGCTTCGGTGCCGGAATGCTCGCGGGAGCTTGCACCGGCACGCTTTACACTCGCTTCAAGATCAACCCGCTGCTTGCAGGGATTCTGGTGATGACCGCGCTGTACTCGATCAACCTGCACATCATGGGCAAAAGCAATGTACCGCTTTTGACGGTGACCACGCTGGCGACGCAGTCCGAGCACGTGGGGCTGAAGATGATGCGCGGCGCCAGCACATTCGGCTTGCTGGGCTGGGAAGTCAGCGTGCGCGACGCCGCAGTGCTCGTTGCTGTCTTTCTGGTGGTTGCGCTCACCGGCGCGTTGCTCTATCTCTTTTTCCGCACCGACATCGGCATGGCCATGCGCGCAACAGGCGACAACGTGCAGATGATTCGCGCGCTGGGAGTCAATGACGCGAACATGATTGTCTTCGGCGTGGCGATTTCCAATGGCTTCGTGGCGCTTTCCGGTGCTTTGCTGGCGCAATATCAGGGATTCGCGGACGTAGGCATGGGAATCGGGATGGTGGTGTGGGGACTAGCCAGCGTCATCATTGGCGAAGCGCTGGTGGGAACGAATTCGTTGGGCATGACGATTGTCGGCGCGGTGATGGGTTCCGTGCTTTTTCGTTTACTGGTCGCTGTTGCTTTGCGCTGGGGCCTCAGTCCCAACGATCTGAAACTGATCACCGCCGTATTCGTTTTTTGCGCCCTGGTCGTGCCGCAATTCCTGCGCAAAAAGCGCCTGCGGAGCGCCCATGCTTGAGCTCCAATCCGTTTCCAAGACGTTTCATCCCGGCACCCTCAATGAGGTTCGTTCCCTGCGCGGCGTGAATCTCGCACTCGCTGCTGGTTCCTGGGTGATCATCATCGGAACCAACGGCTCGGGGAAGTCCACGCTGCTGAATGCCGTCGCCGGCACGTTTCTGGTGGACGAAGGGACCATTCGGCTGGCGGGCCGCGAGGTTACGCGCTGGCCCGAGCACGCCCGCGCTTCCCTAATCGGCCGCGTCTTTCAAAATCCGTTCAGTGGCACATCTCCGAGCCTCACCATCCAAGAGAATCTGAGTCTCGCCGCGCGCCGCGGCATCGCCCGAGGTCTCGGCTGGGGATTGAAAGGATCGCTGGTGGCAAGAATGCGCGATGAGGTCAGCCGCCTGAACATGGGCCTCGAAGACCGCCTGGAGAACGCCATCGGGAGCCTTTCCGGAGGACAGCGCCAGGCCCTTACGCTTCTCATGGCCACCTGGTTGCGGCCGGAATTGCTTCTGTTGGACGAACACACCGCAGCCCTCGATCCCAAGAGCGCAGATCTGGTGATCGCGCTGACCGAGCAGGTGGTGACGCGCGACAAACTCACAACTTTGATGGTGACGCACTCGATGCACCAGGCGGCCAACCTGGGCGACCGCCTGATCATGATGCACCGCGGCCAGATCATCCACGATTTTCAGGGCCCCGAAAAACGCCGCCTGCGCCCCGATGATTTGCTGGCGCGCTTCGAAGATGTCCGTCGCGCCGAACAACTGGACGAGAGCGCCGCGCAGATGCTGGCCGAGCAGTACGTTTGAGTGGTACTGGCGTGAGGCGCTTCGATGTCGCTAACTAATATCGGGGAATGATCTGCTGGGGATTCGTCCTTGCGTCGAGCCACTGCAGTTGCCTGCGGTACACACTTCCAAAAAAAACGATTCGATACGATTAAAAAAAGAAAAGGGGAGAAAGTCCAGGCTTTCTCCCCATTCCCGCGTGAAACTCTTACTGCAACGATGCCAGACCTTCGCAGGCCGTATCGGTTGCCGGTGCCGCGCCGCCCGTGGGATCCACATGGATCACGCCGGATTCGTCGCTGCAGAACGTACGGTTGCCCGTGGCGTTCACGCTCAGTGGCACCGCACCCGTAACGTAGGTGGCCGAACCCGGAGCCGCGCAGCCAGTCGCTGCCGCAGTCAGGGCCTTAACTTGCGTGTAGGTGAGGGTGTAGCCGCTCTTCTGCCCGGTGGTGGTCAAGGTGGTGTCGAGCAGGTTCGCAGCCGCGCAGCTTCCCGGAGGTGCGCCACCGAAAATAGCGAACGTCTGCGGGAAACCGTTGTTGTAGGTCGATTGATAGGTGACCGCTGCCGTATTCATGGTACGCAGCGTGCCCACGGCCGAAGCTTCATTGGCCGCGATGCGGGCTTTCAACAGGTTCGGAATAGCGATCGCGGCGATAATCAAGATGATCGCCACGACGATCAAAAGCTCGATCAGCGAGAAACCCTTCTGACTCTTCTTCATCTTCTCTCCTTGGATTCTGAACTTGAACACGCAGCAGATTCCCAACTGGAGCCTTCAGCGGTCGCATGTCGGGCGGTTCGCTGGCGTTATGCTTTACTAGACGCAACCACAATGCCAAAGTCCCCCTTTTAGAGGCTCACTGTTTCCTCAATAAACCCAGCGTGCTCTATGCGTTACAAACTCAACAAGACAGGCCGCCGTTTGCACTTTTTCGGCGTGGCGAAAGTGACGTTTATTGTCGACAAAAAATGCCCCGCTGCGACACTGGTCCGTCTAGATGTCCGTAGTTTCAGCGAGGCGAGGGCTTTGCGCCAATCGCCTGAGGCCGGTTGTGTCATAAGCAAAGTTTCCTCAGGGTTTTTATCAGAGCTTGTTGTTCCGCGCGGGACAACGGCCGCAGCGTCTCCGCCGTGATGCGCAGTCCCTGCTCGATGGCGCGTTTGGTCGTGTCGCGCCCCTTGCGCGTCAGGTGAACCATCAGCAGCCGCGCGTCTTTCAAATCCGCGCGCAGTTCCGTGAATTCGCGCTTGGTGAGCCGGTCGATCACGCCCTTGATCGTCGCGGCATCCATGGCCGTCAAGCGCCCCAGGCGGTTCTGCGAGCACGGACCGACTTCATAAAGCCGCGCCAGCGCCGCGAATTGCGTCGGCGTCAATTCTTCGATCATGCGCTCGGTAAAAATCGCGGTGTTGCGTTGCACAGCGAGGCGAAATAAGAAGCCGATCTGGTCGTCGATGGAGTAATCCCGCGTCACTCCCGCGCGCGGGCGAGTGGCTCTGCGCTTCAATTTCTCCTCCAAAGGATACATTTAGCATTTTTCGATTAAATCCTTCACGAGCGTGTCCGCGGTTACTTCGAAGCCATCAGGGAGTTGAATTCGCCTGAACCGCCGCGGTGGCCTCCTCACGCGAATAACGGCCAGCTGTATGCGAAGCGTATATACCTCGCCAGAGTCCAGCGTCACGATGAGCCTTGATTCGGCAACGGCACGCTTCGGGTTCTCGGCGGGGATGGATTGCACTGCGTGGCCACATAAGAGCCCTTCTACTGCTTGCCCACGCCGTAATAAACGGTGATCATCCAATACCTCGAGGAGGCGCGAGCGGAAATACCTCTGGTAGGCAGGCCGCTCGTTATCCGCGAGGACAGTCTCGGGGTCAAAGTCCCAGCTAATCTGGTGGTCGGGCCAAGGCGGCTCGAAAAACCAGTCTGCCACAATCACCCCACTGGGAAGATCGGTACCGAGGCGAATGGGCAGCAGGTAGGTAGTCCCACGGTGCGGAGCTGTGTCGAGGGCGCGGCTTTCGGCGTATCCGCCGATTTCCCGCATGCGCAATTTCTTGCGGTACTTTGCGGGATTGCGGGGGAGTTGGTCGAGGTAATCGATCGGGCAGCCTGCGGCTGCAAGCGCTCGGCCGCATTCGTACGAGGCGGCGTAGACCGGAATGTTTTTCGACGCCATAAAATTTCAAAAAATCCTCAACACCTCAACGTCCTCCACCTTCGAGCCCGAAAGATTGCACCTCTCCTTGCACACCCAACCCGAGCTCCGCGCAGAGCGGACAAGTGGCGTCGGGCACACCCAACTGCAGCAGGCGCACTCCGTACTCTCGCGCAAGCCGGTGAATCTTCAATTTCGTTCCATCGTTGAGGACCAGCCCTTTCATTCCCCGATCGATGTACTCGGTTCGCAGGTCTAGAGAGCGCAGGACCCAGCCAACCTTCTCCGGCGAGACCTGCTCAGACGGGCTACGACCCATCAGAATCGAGTTCACCTTCCCAGTCAGCAGCATCACCGGAATAACTCCCGACGCGTCGTGACAGTGCACGAGCAAGGCTTCGAGGGTGATGGCCTCAAGACGCATTGAGCCATCAACACGAATTTCGCGGTCGCGTGATTCCAGAAGCGCGACGATTCCACCGCGCAATTCTTCGTCGCCTATGACGCACGCTGCGAAATTGCGCGCGAGCTCCCGCATCGAAGGCGTCAGGCGGTCAACATCAAGGTCTGCGGCCGGCGCAGCATGTAGATTTGCCAGTCGGTAGGACTGCAGCTTGTTCCTGAGCTCTGTGCAGATCCGCTCAACTTCGGCCAGGTCCAACGGCGGCGTGTGCCCCTCTTCCGGAACGAGGGCAATCTCGAGTGGAAATCCGACCATCGCAGAATCGGGAGGAGGCGCACTGGCGACGACAATCTTCGGGCACGACGGGTCCAGCAGCTTGGCGCCGGCAGATATGCTGGCCTGCTTTCGATTCGTGGTGCGCAGCATTCGAACGACCGCGCGCGTGATGCTCGAGAGTTCGATCACAAGCGTCGGCCGCAACTGCATCGGGAGCGTGCGCAGCACGCTTGACGTGGGGTCAGTTACGACGATGGCGCGGCGGCACAAGAGGTGCAAAATTCGAAACAGCAAGCAGGTCGAAACCCCGGGCGGAGCGATGATCCACAGAAACGGTGGTGGATCGACTCGCTCGGAGAGCCAGTTGGACAGTAAAAAGTGGCCGATCAGCCGCGCATCGTTTTCATAAACGCCAGGGATCCATGATACGACCCGTAGCATTTCGCCAAAGAGCTCAGAAGTGGATCGGTAGCTTATAACGCCTGATGGAAAGCGCACCGCCGACGCAACGGTGGGGTGTACATCGATGGGCACGTAGCTTGTGCCGTTGGAATCGTACCGGCTACCGACCTGAGTACTTTTACCGTCCCAAACAACGAGCTGCGGCGGTTCCAGGGGTTCCCCACCCTGTATTAAGTCGAGCACCACGCCTCCTGGAAAAATCTCGCCGGCGGTTTCCACGAATACGCGGCCGCGTGATAATTCAATCGATTGCTGTCTCTTTCGCATCGGCGTCTCCAATTTCCCGCCGCAAAAAAAAGGACGGGAAGCGCCGCGCCTTTGCGGCAGTCCACCGTCCTCATCAAGAAACAGAACTCAGCTTGCTCAATATAGTTTCGGCGATCTGTGCGCCGGAGTCAAGTATTCCGACCTTTGAGCAGTGGTCCGTTGAACATGCATCTTGCTATCATCGCGTTTGGCATCAGGAGCGGTCTATATTCGAGGGCCTGGCTACCGAGCGTCGAGGGAGCCACGGTGCCACGAGCATGCCGTTGCTGGATATGCGGAATGTGAATTTCGAAATTGGTCTTTCGGAACTTGCGCGGCCAGATGCTTTGGGCGGCGCGCTTGTTTTCAGAGTTCCGGTGCAGGCTGGTTGATGGGAACGTGCAGCGATGCGAGATAACAAATTATCGTCCGGCGATCTGCTCGCAACGCGGGTTGTGATGCTTGAATCCGCCGGTACGCGTAGCAGTCGAGTTGATTCAAAAGAAGCTTCGGATCAGCGGGCACAACATCTCACTGACGAAAATCCTCAGAGCACGTTTAAAGCGAAGTGTACGGACCTGACAGCAGAATACGAAGGATTGAACATTGGTTACGTGGGCGGCGTCCGTATGCCCGCGAAGAAATCTGCGCTGCCGGAATAATCCAGCAGTTCATCGGCGCGGCGATTAGAGCCGCGACAAGTGCGCCGATAAGCTTTGTTCCCGCCTCAGCTCACAGTAACCCTGGAAACGATTAGCACTTCGCGACGGGAATCGCAATGCTTGCTGCCCTCTTAGGCTTTGAACTCTGCCGCCTTGGCTCTGCTCATTGTGTTTGCGAGCAGCATATAGACACATGATCCGGTCAGAAAACTTGAGATGGAAGATGGGAATTTTCTCGCAGTCGCAGCACCGAACGCGATACCCGCGGCTATTGCTAAAAAGGCCGGGACGTTAATGACTCTCCACCAGCGAGACTTTTGGCCTTGGCTCGTTTCATACGCTTCCCGCAAATCAAGCCGGGTCCGAAGCATGCAACCCGGAAACTTCACCTCAAGGCGCCCAACATTACGATGCGATAAGCATCTGGCCAAACGTAGTCCAAGATCGCCAGACAAAATAACGTGATCGGGATCAAGGACCAGAACAGCTTCGGGTTCTCGTACTTCAAATGCATCATGTAGAGCGCCGCCACACTTGCCTCAATGAAGGACAGGCAGAGAAGCCAGGCGAGCAGCGTTTTCGCCGACGGATGCTGATACGTGAGAACGACTTCGATGGCGACGATGATCAGCAGCCCGATCCACACCGCTACATAGAAGCCCATTCCCGGCTCGCGGTTCGGTGACATGGCAGTCAATCGCTCCCTTTCTCTCGAATTCCCTTCATCGGGCGTTCATCAGATACATCAGAGGAAAGACGAACATCCAGACCACATCAACGAAGTGCCAGTACAGACCGGTTGTTTCAACGTGATTCGAATCGAACCGTCCACTGCGGAAGCCCAGAGTGATGAAGGCGATCACGATGACGCCGATGATGACATGCGCCATGTGCAGGCCCGTAATACTGAAGAATGCCGCACCGAATTGCGGCGCGCCGCCCGTTGGATTCCGGAACATTCGCCAGCCTTCGCCGAACATCTTGAACCACTCACGCAGGTGAAGCGCCGCGAAGAGGGCGCCAAGAAGCATTGTCGCACCGAGCCAGCGCATCGCCCGCGGTTTGTCTCCGCTCTTTGCGACGGCGACGGCGGCTAGCATCGTCAAACCGCTGGTAAGAAGCACAACCGTCATGAAGATGCCGTTCAAGATCGTTGGGAACTCGAACGGCGTACCCCAATTCGGGCTACTGACACGCGTGTAACCGTAAGCGAAGAGGAATCCGCCGAAGGTGAGCGCGTCGGACATGATGAAGAACCACATCGTCAGCTTCTTCACCTGGATCCCGAATACCGGCGCTTCCGTCAACGTGTTATGTCCAGCTCCAATGGCCAGATCGTCGCTCACAGTGCCTCCATCAGAGTTCTCACATGCGAATTCGAAGAATCAACAGCAGGTACAGCCACAGTATCCCCATGAAATGCCAGTACACCGCGACCACGCTTAGAGGGCTAGCGGAAAAAAATGGAATCCCTCGCGTCAACCGGCGAATCGCGTAGAGCAATCCCAGCACCCCACCAAGAACGTGCAGGCCGTGCAGTGCCGTGAACACATAAAAAAAAGAGCAGCTCGGGTTGGTGGCGAGGAACAGGCCTTGCTCGGCCAGATTGCGCCATGCGAGTGTCTGACCCAGGACAAAGAGCAGGGCAAGCCCGAGAGTCACATAGAGCCACTTCCGAGCATGTCCCAGGCGGCGCGCTTCGAGTTGGCTGTTCGCAGACGCAGCCGCGATTTGTTTGCGCGCGAACTCGAGCGTGAAACTGCTGGTTAGAAGAAGAACAGTATTGAGGTAGAGGATCGGCGGCAAAACGAACGGCTTCCAATCCGTGCCCGTGCCCTGCCGGACGATGAGGGCGCTTGTTAGAGCCGCGAACGACATCGCAATCGCACCAACGGCCAGCCAGATGGCAGTTTGTGAGGGCACGGCTTTTGGTGTGAGGCGGCGAGAGGCTGCAACCCGCTCGAAGGCTGCGTCCGTTCTCGCCTTGGTTTGCGGATATGTTACCGAAGACATGCTACTGACCCTCCACCATTGGCGTTACGCTCTCTGGACGACTGTTTCGGGCGAGGTCTGCATCACGTAGTCGCCCTTCGAGCCCGCGACGTTGTATTCCATTGGCCCGTGGTGAACGGTCAGGTGACGGCCGCCAAAATTGTCATAGGGTGGCGGCGAGGCCGTATCCCACTCAAGCGTCGTGGCTTCCCAAGGATTTTCCGGAGCCTTCTTGCCCTTGAAATAGCTCCAGATGAAGTTGAAGAAAAACACCAACTGCACCGCGCCAACGATCAAGGCAGCGATCGAAATGAAACGTTGGGTGGGAATCAAGGGAATTAGGTAATCGTCCACGAGCCCCGAATAGCGGCGAACTTGTCCGGCGAAGCCGAGGAAGTGCATCGGCATGAAAATTCCGTACATGCCGATAAAGCTCAACCAGAAGTGAATTTTCCCTAGGGTCTCGTTCATCATGCGGCCCGTCATCTTCGGGAACCAATAGTAAAAGCCAGCGAAGATCGCAAACACGGCGGAGATACCCATGGTGAAGTGGAAGTGGCCGACAACAAAGTACGTCGCGTGTAGATAGGAATCGATGGACGGCTGCGCCAGGAAAAAGCCTCCAATTCCCCCGCTGATAAAAAGGGAGAGAAAGCCGAGAGCAAAAAGCGCCGGCGTCGAGAAGCGGATGTCCGCGCCATAGAGCGAGAATATCCAGATGAGCATCGCGATGATTGAGGGAATGGTGATGAACATCGTCGGCACAGAGAACAACATCGCCGAATACGGGCTCATCCCGCTCACAAACATGTGGTGGCCCCAGACAACCAGGCTCAGAAAGGCGATCAATACCATGCACGCCGTCAATACGCGCCAGCCTCCGATGAGCGGCTTCCTGATAAACGTCGGCAGGACATGCCCGATGATTCCAAATGCAGGAAGAATGATGAGGTACACCTCGGGGTGACCGAAGAACCAGAATAGATGCTGGAAGAGTAGCGGTGAGCCCCCGGTATGTGGCTGCAATTTATCGCTGAGCACCAGCCCTCCGGGAATATAGAAGCTCGTGCCCGCGAGGCGATCGAGCATTAGCAAAAGGGCACACGGCAGCAACACTGCAAAAGCCAGTAGGCCGAGCGCTGCGGTGATGAACCATCCCCAGACCGAAAGTGGCAATCGCGAAAGCGTCATGCCTTTCGTGCGCATATCGAGAGTTGTCGCCAGAAAGTTCAGCGAACCAAGCAGAGATGCGATGGTGAAGCAGGCGATGGAAAGCCCCCAGAGGTTTTGGCCCCAGCCTTGACCGGGTCCGGCATCCTGCCCCACGGCACTGAGCGGCGGATACGCCGTCCAGCCGGAAATCGGCGGACCATCGGGAATCACAAATGTCGCCGCCGCTAGGATGAATCCGAGAAAGGTGATCCAGAACGACGACATGTTCATACGGGGGAATGCCATGTCCTCCGCGCCGACCTGGATCGGCAGAAAATAGTTACCGAACCCGGAGAGCGGAGCCGCGGTCAACACGAAGAAAGCCATGATCGTGCCATGCATTGTCATCAGCGAGAGATAGTATTCCGGCGTCATCACGCCACCCGGCGCACCATTGGGCGAAAATTTGCCGAGGAGCGGGATCGATGCGTCCGGCCAGCCCAGGTGAATGCGCATCGCCCAGGAAAGCGCCATCCCGACCAACGCGGCGAGCAGCGCCAGACCGAGGTATTGCTTTCCGATCACCTTGTGGTCTAGGCTGAATACGTACTTGCGGATAAAGCCATGCGGCGGCGCGTGATGGGGAACAACCGTTTGAGTCGAAGCAAGACCCATAAGCGATCCTCACTTATTAAAGCCGCCGGCCCGCAGCACCTGCGCGCAGCGGACTCCGGGCAGCTGGATTACTGTCCGCTTGATTGAGCTTTCAACCACTGGTCGAATTCGTCCTGCGACACGACATTGAGATAAGCCCTCATGATGTAGTGACCAAGCCCGCAGAGCTGCGTACACACGATCTCGTATTTTCCTGTCTTAGTCGCCGTGAAGTGGATCGGGATTGTGATCCCTGGAACGAAATCCTGCTGGATGCGGAGCTCCCGGACATAGAACGAGTGGCCGACATCTTTGGAATGCAAAGTAAGCAGAATGGGCTTATTTACAGGGATTGTCAGCGATCCCACCACGATGTCGTCGCGCGCTGCAACGTCATTGGCTGGGTCCAGGCCGAAGTAATTCTGACTGCCCTCATCGATTAGCTCGGGATGAGTAGCGCCGAATCGGCCGTCCGGCCCAGCGTACCGAAAGTAAAACGCGAACTGCTCGGCTTGGACATCTACAGGCAGTGCGCCCGGTTCAACGGGTGAAAAATACACCGCGCCCCAGGCCTTCGACCCGATAAAGGACAGGGTCAGGATCTCGATACCAATCAAGACAATCGCCGCCCAAATGAGCGGTTTCGCACCGCCGGGCCACGCTTTCAACTTCCGCCTGCCCTTACTATCCCCGTAAAGGAAGACGAAAGCCGCCAGAACGAACTGGCCTAGCAGAAACAGAACTCCCGCACCGGCTGTAGTCTCGACGATCTGTTCATCAATAAAGTGACCGTGAACGGATATGTCCTCGGGCATCCAATACACGTGGGCGGCTACGAAGTAGGCCGTAGCAATCGCCACAGCGACTACTACAACCGCGAAGATCTTACCCATGCGGCTTCTCCTCGTCCGTCCAAGATGCACCAATAATCGGCACAGGCCAGCTCTTCAGAGAACTGGCCCATGGCCGGACTACGAATGCCTCTCTAGTAGGGCTTCGCCTGGAAAACGAAATTCACCGTCTTCGTTTCACCTGCGCCAATGGTGATTTCTTGCGTCTGTGTACCGTAGCTCTCTTGCCAGGCGGTCACGGTGTATTTGCCGGGCGGCAGATTCGGCAGCTTGTATCCACCGTCCGCACCGCTCACGGCGAAGTGTGAAGTGTTGAGCACGGCGAAGTAGCCGTGCATCCAGGGGTGAACGTTGCACTTCACGGGGATGAATTCTTCCCTGTCGAATTTTTCCGTGATCGGAGGGGCTCCGGGCGTCTGCGATTTGTTCCACTCGCGGTTCACCTTGGCGATGGCGTGAACGTTGTGAGAGGTCTGGTCGCTATTGGTAATCTTCAGTTCCTGACCTACCTGGAGTGCCGCGATGTGAGGCAGGTACTCGCAGCCTTTCTGATCAAAAGTCACAGTTCCCACGGGCGCGGTCGTTTCTGCGGCGGCCCCAGCAGAGATGTAAACGACCACGTACTCGAGAGAATTGCCGGGTCCCGTTACAGCATTTGCCGTCGTCGCCGGTGTCGAGTGCATCTTCGCGCAGCTCGGCTCCTTGGACATGTCAATGACCTTCGGTTTCGCGGGCGTCCCGGTGTAAGTAACGTTTCCTTGAATTGTTCCGGAACCGGGCGCGGCAGCGGAGATGGCGGTGATTGAAAGAAGTACCAGCGTTACCAGAGAAATTCGATTGATGGACATTCTGCTTCTTGCTCCTTAGATAGCGTTTGTCTTCAAAGTCGATTAAGTCTCACTCCAAAGCGGTTAACCCAGCTGGCTTCGGGCTGCCCTTCGCGTCACCTTGTGAAGCGCAGTCGTCCAGAGGTCGCGCCTCGCGTGGACGCCACACAAAAACTCAGCCCTTTGCGAATACGCTCTGATACAAAAATATTCGGTGATCTGGGTCACACGACGATGTGACGAATGAACTCAATTGGAGGGATGAGAAAATGAAGATCTTTCATGGACCGGGTACGCGAGACTCTCTTCAGACGCGGAATTGCCACTCCAGCATGATGGTAGAACGCTCGGGCGCGCCACCGCGGGGGAAGCCTCAGAATCAGCACAGTTTCCTCAAGATCTTCAGCAGAGTTGTCTCTTCCGTGCAGGACCGCGGCCGCAGCGTCTCCGCCGTGATGCGCAATCCCTGCTCGATGGCGCGTTTGGTCGTGTCGCGGCCCTTGCGTGTCAGGTGAACCATCAGCAGCCGCGCGTCTTTCGAATCCGCGCGCAGTTCCGTGAATTCGCGCTTGGTGAGCCGGTCGATGACGCCCTTGATCGTCGCGGCGTCCATGGCCGTCAAGCGCCCCAAGCGGTTCTGCGAGCACGGGCCGACTTCGTAGAGTTGCGCCAGCGCCGCGAATTGCGTCGGAGTCAATTCTTCGACCATGCGCTCGGTAAAAATCGCGGTGTTGCGTTGCACCGCCAGGCGAATAAGAAGCCGATCTGGTCGTCGATGGAGTAATCCCGCGTCGTTCTCGCGCGCGGGCGAGTGGCTCTGCGCTTCAATTTCTCCTCCAAAGGATACATTTAGCATTCTTCGATTAAATCCACTCCGGTAGACGCGCCACGCTCAATGACCGTTGTTTCTTAGCACCCAAGCGCGCGGTTGAAGCGAGATCCGCTTATCAGGATTTCCTTACGCTCTGGAAAGATGCGGACCTGGACATGCAAATTCTGAAGCCGGCCCAAGCCGAACACGCGAATCTCTAAGTAATTGGGGCAACTTCGTCGAAGGTTTGTGGCAGCACTCCAATGAAAGTTCAGCTGTTGGCCAACCGAACGTGAGGATCTGCGCGCTCTCGGAAGGCTGGCAAGAATGAAGAACGATACTGGCACTGATGCTTATCGCGGTAGCGTTGCGGCAGAAAGATTCGAGATACTTACCTTATCAGTGTCGACGATAAGGGGCTGTAAATTCGCGCGGGATTGGCAAACCTGAAACAACAACGCGGAAGTCCAGTGCGCTGTCCACGTTCGCGCATTAAGATGAGTTAATAAATGCGAGTTGTTTGTCCCGATTGCGGTGCAAAGCTGGATTTGGACGAAACCCAGCTTCGAGGTCAGGCCGCCGAATCTTTACCAGTCAGATGCTGGATGTGTACTCGCAAGCTGGTCTATCGGGATTCATCTTCTGCGGAATCAGGTCCGCCAACGATCGCTGTGCCGTCGGGCCCACGGGAAAGATCGAGTGCCTTGAGGCTAGAGAATTCGCAGACTTCGGAACCCACAACTCTCGCTCTTCCGCCAAACGAAGCGATCAAGATTCGCGCACTGAATGGGCTATCTCGGGGAGTGGAATGGGAACTTTCCCGGCCGCTGGTAACCATCGGACGCCTGGGCGGCGGCGCCGATATCGAAATCGATGACCTGGAAATATCTCGAACGCACTGCGCGATTGAGGTGAGAGAAAGCGTTGTTCTGCTACATGATCTAAGTTCGACGAACGGAACCTATGTTGGAGAGACCCGCGTTCTCGCCGGCCGGCTAAGCGACAAATCCAAGTTCCGAATCGGATCGACACTCTTGCAGCTGGTGGTTTCTCCCGTAAGATCCCAGCATAACGAGAACTGAGCCGAGCGGCTGGCCTCGCGCTGTTACTTCACGAGATGAGATTTGAAGCCCTTTGCAGCGAGGCTCTGCTGTGCCTCGGCAACGGCTTTCGAATCTGAGAAAGGACCCACTTGAACGTGAAAGGATTGAATCCACAGACGAGATTGGCGGACGGAGATTGCGTGGTAGCCCAGATTTGTCAGTTGTTCTACGGCGTTCGAAGCCCAAGTCGAATCCTTGAATGAACCTACCTCGAGGTACATCGCTGCCGTGAGCGGCGTTTTTGCTTGCAGGGCGCTATTGCCGTCCACTTTTGGTTTCGCATCCGCGCTCGGCAGCACAATTGCTGGCGGTCCCAGTTCAGGATCGAGCGTTGTTTCACTTTCTACTTTCTCCGCCGTTGTGGCCGAAGCAACCGCAGCAATATGCCGTTGCGAAGGTCCTGCTTGAGAAACTGAAGGCTTGTGTGAGCCAGCTTTCGAAGCTCCCGGCGACGCGGCTTTCGGCTTATTTGTGGCGCTCTCGCGGGAAGATCGGGCCACGCCGCCTACAAACGCTCCGTTGAGCTCAACACGCGCAGTCGTAACGTCGCGCGCGGCAGACATTGCCTCTGGGGCGGCGGTGCTAGCAAGCGCTGTGGGGTCGTTGACCGGGTTCGACATCAGTCCCTGGTGGCTTTTCCTTGCAGCTGCGATTGCGACGATAACCAAACTCGTCGCGACCAGCGCAGTAACCTGCGCGATGCGCTTTCGTGAAATTGCTCGCCAATCTTGTGATCGTAGGAAAGCAAAGGCGTTTTCCAGGGCGCGCGTGACCTCGTGGGTAGCCTGAACGCTCACATGCCGAGTTTCGCGCGCCAGGAAAATCAATTTGGGGCCGGCCGCTTTGATACTTTCCCGGCTGCGGACTGCGAAGTGATGCTCAGAGATTTGAGCGAGCCGACGCTCGAGAGCGTTCAACCAGGAAACATCCCGAGGGTTCATCGCACTTTTTATCGCGGCATCGACTTCATCCGCGGAACGAAAGCGCTTGTCGGGATCCTTTTCGAGACACTTAAGAATGACAGCTTCGAGCCGGGCCGGCAGATCGGGGCGTGCCTCGCGCGGGCGCCGGGGCGCTTCGCGAACCTGCCTGAGCGCTATAGCGATCGGCGTATCGCCATCAAACGCCGGCGATCCCGTGACCATTTCGTAGAGCAACAGGCCGAGAGCGTAAATATCGGTGCGCGGGCTCATGGCCGTCAACTCTAGCTGCTCGGGCGCCATATAGGCTGGCGTGCCGGCGATCGTACCCGTCATTTGCCCGTCGTCTTCCGCCACGCGCGCAATGCCGAAATCCATGATTTTTACGTTGCCCTGTGGATCCAACATGATGTTCGCCGGCTTCAGATCTCGATGAACGATATTCTGGGCATGCGCTTCGCGAAGTCCGGCGCAGATTTGTCGCGTGATATTCAGCGATTCATTGAGGGGAAGAGGCCCAACCCGATTCAATTTCGATAGCAGGCTCTCGCCTTCCACGAGCTCCATGGAGATGCATGCAGTCCCGTCTGCGCGATTGAACTCATGGATGCGGCAGACGTTCCTGTGGGTAACTTTTCTGGCCAGGCGTACTTCTTTTCGCAATGCTTCTTGCATTGCATGACTGGAAGCCATCCCCGGCTTCAAAACTTTAAGCGCAACTATTTCGTCGGCTTCAAGGTCCCGAACTTTGAAAACGATGCCGCTGCCGCCCATGCCGAGCTGGGACAAGATTTGATAGCGCGACGGAATGCGAACGAGCACGTCGTCCGGAAAATTTGCGAGGGTGTCCGGCTTTTCCTGGTCGAGAATCGTCACTTCGCGGACCGTTCGATCCCGCAGGGCTTGCCGCGTCGTTTTGGTTGTAATCGCGTTCATCGCATCCATGCCCAGTATTGTGAGCAGTCACAATGCTAGTTGCGCACTCGGCAGCCTCAAATAGACCCGTCGTAGTAGCCATGGGGTACGTAAGTTTTAGTACTTAGGTTCTAAGGGCGTGTTGCTGGGTAATTGAGACTGCTATTCGAAGAATTGTTGCAGGATCTCAGATCGCCAGGCGGCGAGTATACAATCGCCCTCGGAGGCGCTTCCTGCAGCGGTAGCCATCGTATGCATCGCGTTCCTCTGGAACCGCGCCAAGGATTCGACCTTTACCAAAATCCGGACTCTATGTGAACGTATTTCCAGGGCGCGGCGCGGGCAGGTCTATCCGAATGCACATGCGAGATCGCGGATGACACAACCACGTGAGGCCGGCGCGCCTGATGCGTCGCCGGCGGCTGCGATTACCGCCGCACGGCCGGAAGTGCGCGTCGCAGTCGTCACCGATGGCATGTGGCGCAAGAGCCTTTCGGCTATTCGCGCACTGGGCAAGGCCGGCTTCCGCGTTCAGGTTGTTGGGGACAGCATTTTGACCGTCGGTTTCTGGTCGCGCTTCACCGAGCGGCGAGTAGCAGCGCCAGACGCGAAAGATGATGCGGCGGAGTTCGGCAACATGCTCTCGTCGCATCTTCGCTCGTTAGCAGCCGCGATGCCGCCGGGCGTCAAGCCCGTGCTGTTGCCGATGGAAGAGGATTCGCTTCGCTACGTCGTGAATCACAGCGATGCGCTGCGCACTTACGCCGACTTCCTCGTGCCTGAACCGGATTCCCTCGAGGTCTGCCTTAACAAAGCCGCGACCATGGCGCTGGCCGCACGCCTGAGAATCCCGCATCCGCGCACGAAAGTTGCCGAGTCGGTGAGCGATCTCGCGAAGATCGCCGCGGAATTTGCCGGATCCGAATTCGTAGTAAAACCTCTGCGCGGGCTGGGCTCGAGCGGCGTGCGTTACAACCCAACCTTCGATTCGACGTCTGCCGAAGCATACCGGCAGACCTACGGCCCGGCCCTAGTGCAGGATCGCATTCCCCCGGAAGGCGATGCCATCGGCGTTTCGCTGCTATTCGGCGCTGACGGCGCGTGCCTCGCGCATTTTTGCCACAAGAGGCTGCAGCAATACCCGAACTCCGGAGGCCCCAGCAGCGACAGAATCAGTATTGACGCCCCCGATTTGCTGGAAAAATCCATAACTCTGCTGCGCGCCCTGAACTGGAAGGGCATCGCCATGGCCGAGTGGAAAGTTGATCCGCGCGATGCCACGCCCCGGTTGCTGGAAATCAATCCGCGTTTCTGGGGCAGCCTCGAATTAGCCGTGCGTTCCGGCGTCAATTTTCCGCTGTTGTATGCAGAAGCCGCCGCCGGCGGAAATACTGCTTACCCCCATCCCATCGAGGGCGTGCGCTGCCGCTGGTTGATTCCTGGCGATATTCTGCGCTGGCTCACCGCGCGGCCCGGAAAAAGAGAATCGCTGGGCACGTTCTTGCGCGGCTTGCCTCGCCAAGCCGAGGAATGGGATCCCCAGGATCTTTCCGGCACCGCCGCCTGCGTCGTTTGCCAGGGATTGGCGGTGCTGCAGCCCAAGTACTGGAAATTCCTCTCGCGATGACCGCGCCTACGGTTCAACGAACGGGTATCGAATGGGCGAACATTGATGCGGTGATCTTCGACGTGGATGGCACGCTATTCGATCACCTCGCCTTGCGCCCAGCGATCGCGGCGGCTTTGATCCGTCACGCGCTGACGCGAAGGCATGGCTGGCATGATCTCTATGTAGTCTGGAAATTCCGGCGCCTGCGCACGCGCCTCGCGCTGGCCGAGGCTGAAAAAATCGGCCAGCACGATTTCGAAGTCACGGCGCAGGCTACCGGAGCGCCAGTTTCCGATGTAAAAGAGAGCGTAACGCGCTGGCTCTTCCAGGAGCCGCTCTCCATCATCCGCCGTCATGCTTTTTCCGGCGCAGATAACTTTCTCGCGCGGCTAAGAGAGCGCGGCATTCGCACCGGCGTATTTTCAGACTATCCCGCCGATGACAAGCTGAAAGCGCTGGGACTATCCATGGAGGTTGTACGCGATGCCGGCTCACCCGAAATTGCGCGGCTCAAGCCCAATCCCGCCGGCTTTCTCAAAGTCGCCGAACTGCTGGGAGTAACTCCGTCGCGCTGCCTGATCATCGGCGATCGCGACGATCGTGACGGCGAAGCCGCGCAACGAGGTGGCTTCCTGTTTTTAAAGAAAATTTCCGGCAAACGACGCCCGGCGTCGCACGAATTCAACAGTTACCAAAGCCTGGCCGACGAACTGAAAGAGATCCCCGCGAGAAGTTCGACCTATGACGCCGCGACTCGCGGCTGAGGCCCGGCGGCAGGGTCAAAGACCGGCAGAGACTTATACGTGCCGTTTTTCAAATAATCGCGAAACGGCAGCCCCACGCCCTCATTCAGGATTTTCGATACTTTCCTGAAAGTATTCCGGCGATTGAGCCACAGCACGAAGCTAACCAGCGCCGTGGCTTCGCGCATGACCACAAATTTTTCTTCTGGATCGAAATCGTAAGGATGGCAATAGGTCCACAAAGCCGTGCCGGAATTCTGCCGCCGCAATAAGCTCACCAGCAAAAAATCCGGCAAATAGCGCATATACACACCGCCCAGGAAAGGCATAAACAAAGGCCCCACGCGCGCGATCGGAACGGGAAGTTCCACGAGCGAATCCTTCCATCGGAATGGGTGTTGTGGAGCGCCGGGGAATCCGTAAAGCGGATGCCGCAGCGGCAGCACGCTGGATGTGTAACGAAACCCCAACTCCTCCAGAATCGGCAAAGCCCACATCGTCGCAGGCGTGAGCGAAAAAATCGGCGCGCGGAAGCCGATCACTTCGGCTCCGGTCAGATCTTCGAGAAACGCCTTGGAGCGCCGCGTCTGCTCGCGAAATCGCTCCGGATTTTCGCGATTCAAGGGCACGTGCGCATAGGTGTGAAATCCGATTTCGTGGCCGCGCGCATGAATGGTGCGAATCAGCTCGGGATGCCGCTCGGCAAGCTCACCCAGTACGAAAAACGTGCCCAGCACCCCGCGAGCGCTCAGAAAATCGAGAATCTTGTAGGTAATCTCCGGATATCGCGGCGCAGGGTTCGGCGGACGGTGATGGTCTTCCAGGTCCAGCGTAAATGTCGTGGTCATCGAATGCCCGCGCCACGAGGCGCTAGGCCAATTTTATCCCGGGCGATAGTCAGCCACTGCAGTTTTCATTCGCACGACGGCCAATCTGACAGCGGCATTTCGCGATTCCGCTCGTGCAGCCGCGGAATCGCCAGTTCCCACAATTCACCCCGTAATGGAAACGCGATCGCCATCAGTTTCGACAAGACGGTAATTAAACGCTACAATGGGTTATGAGCTTAGCCTATCGAATCGTTTTTGCATGCCCTAAGGGTCATAACATCAATCTGCAGAAGAAATGTAAAAACACGTCGCTCTCAGAGGCCGAGGCGATGAAGATGTTTGGAAACGAAACGCTTTCCTGCGATAATCCCCACTGCGGCTGGCATGGGAAAGCCTCGAAAACAAAACTGCTGCGGATTCTGCGCTTCGATTGGGTACTTTCTCCTGTAGCTTGACCATGGCGCGGAGCTTCGTCGCTGAAATTTGCCGCGGCAAATAACCATCGTTCGCCCGGGCGCAGACGCCGCGACAGACAGCGAAGCTGATCGAGTGATCTCTGGCAAGCCTGGCAGCGGTCATCCATATGCACGGCCGCTTCGAAGCCGCTGCCGAATTACGATTGGGCACGCTGCGGCACGTTACTCGAATCAGTTGTCCTCTGAACTCAGCGCCTTGAAATGCCAAGCGCCGCCGCAGCCCCCGCCGCAAACTCAGCCAACCAATAAATCCATATGCTCGGCCACGCCGCCAATCCCATCGTAGTGATGCCCACAGCGACCGCCGGGTTAAACGCGCCACCGGAAATATTGCCGACCGCGAAGGCTCCGGCCAACACCGTAAACCCAATAGCCAGTCCGTAGAAAGAGTTCCCCGCAGTGCCTTTCGAAGTGGCTGTGTTCAGCACCACAAATACCAAAGCGAATGTAAACAAAAACTCTGCCAGCAGAGCCGGCACAGTTGCCAGAGTCATCGGAGTAACCGGCGCTCCGGCCTTCAAATACTTCACCGCCAACGCCGCAAGCACGGAACCGATCAGTTGAGAAATTATGTACGGCGCGACGTCTTTCGTCTCGCACTTGCCCCTCATCCAAACTCCGAGTGTTATCGCCGGGTTGTAATGCGCTCCGGAGATGTGCCCGCCGGCAAAGACCATCACCATCAGCACCGCTCCAATCGCCAGTGGCGCCAAGGCCCCCGCTCCGTTCCCCACTACCGTGCACCCAATCGTGAACACCAGGAAGAATGTCCCCACAAGCTCCATCGCGTACTTGTTCATTTCAATTCCTCCTTAGCAGACTCCCAGTCTGCATCCGTAGCTGATGGGATCGAGCTCTTGTAAACGGTAAGTGAGGGCGCTTATATCACAGCTAGTGGCCGATAGATGCGGCGTTATCTCACAGCGGCAGGCGAGACAGCAATCGAGCGACGAGGGCAGAATTCTGGCCCCCGAAAATCTCTAGACCGCATGCATGGCTCTGCGTGGCAAGCCAATCCACTCTAATCAGCCACTGATGCAGGCCAAGCATGCAGGAGCAACGAGACGTCAGGATCCGCCACCCGTCGGGGGATTCCACGGCCTAAGAGCTGTCAGCGCTGGAATCGAGAACGGCAAAGTCTTTGATTGCTCGGGCGGTTCGTAGCCTTCTCGAATCGCGCGGACAAGTGCTTCCACCGCAGCTCCGGCGAGCGGAGGATTGTAAATAGTGGCGGCAAGCAGGCCATTTCGTACCCACGTCTGCCCGGTTTTAGGAACTCCGTCGCAACCCGTAAACGGTAATTTCATCCATGCCTCGCGGTTGCTCGCATCTACGATACCTTCAAGCGCCTTACGCGCACCCATAGCCATCGAGTCGTCTTGCGCGCCGATAAGATCAACGGTGGCTTTTTTCGAGGTCGCAAGATTCAACCAGGAACGAACCGTTCGCTCTGCACTTTCTTCCGTCCATTGTCCCCGTAATGTCCGGACGTTGATGTTTAATGGTTTGGTTTCAAGCATCCCGTCTGTGCGCATCCTGGCAGATGTGCTGTGAGCCGGTCCCTCGATATATAGCACCCAACCGCCCTCAGGCAGTAGCGCCGCAAACTGCCGTCCTTGAATCCGGCCAATTTCCCTATGATCGGAAGTAATCGAAAATATCGGTGCAGTCCGGTGGCCTCGGAGCTCCGCGACGTACGATGGGGAGCGATTCAGAACGGCCCATCCGATCCCGGCCTCGCACGCCGCGCGTGCGACCCGCGGAAGAGCGTCACTCCCAACGGGTCCAAGCACGACCGCGTCGGGCCTTAAATCAGGCACCGCCTGGATTGATTTTAGAACTTGGGTGCTCTGAGTCACGGCGTCGTTATCCGCGTACACAATGTGGATATCGACCTTTAGCTTCTGAGCGGCCTCCTCCGCGGCGCAAGCCTGCTCTACTTGAAAGTCATTGTCGAGAGTCGGAAGGGCGACGAGAATCAGAAGCTTTTTCTTCATTGCTGTTTGCGACTATCATAACCTATAGCTATATTTCCGTTGCGTTGCGGGCTGCCCACGCTGACAAATTCCAGGCATCCCTCCCCCGGGAGAAGCAGCGCTGGGCACCTAGCGAAAACTCATTGAAGTAGTTCGCTGACGGGTCATTCAGCGCTACACGGCCCGCTCGACAGCGGCTTTGACTGACCACACAGCATCAAGCCTGCGCGGCGGCGGTGGCTGACGCCGGTCGTAGCTCCGCCATCATCCGCGCGAATCCGGCAATATCCATCGATTGCGGCCCGTCGGAAAGCGCCCGCTCGGGGCACGGATGCACTTCGATCATCAAGCCATCCGCGCCGGCAGCCAGGGCCGCGCGGCTCATCGCTGGAATCAAGCTGCGCCGGCCCGTGCCATGCGATGGATCGGCGACCACCGGCAAATGCGTCAATTCCTTCGCCAGGGCGATTGCGGCGATATCAAAGGTATTGCGCAGCTCTGTCTCAAACGTTTTGATCCCGCGCTCGCAAAGAATCACATTCGCATTTCCGCCATCGAGCAGATATTCCGCAGCCAGCAGCCATTCCTTCACCGTGGCCGAAGGCCCGCGCTTCAAAAGAATCGGCCGGCTCGCGCGCGCCAACCGCCGCAGCAGCGGAAAATTCTGCATATTGCGCGCGCCCACTTGCAAAATGTCCGCAGCCTCCGAAACCGCGTCCACATCTTCGGTGCTCATCACTTCGGTAACGATAGGCAGCCCAGTCTCCTCACGCGCCTCGATCAGCAAACGCAAAGCCTCCTCGCCCAATCCCTGAAAGTCGTACGGCGACGTGCGCGGTTTATAAGCTCCGCCACGCAGCATGTCCGCTCCCGCCGCGCGCACCCCTCGCGCCGTCTCCAGTATCTGCTCGCGCGATTCCACCGAGCAGGGCCCGGCAATCACCACCGGCCGCGCGCCACCGATGCGCACGCCGCGCACCACAATCTCACTGGGCGCAGGCCGCAATTGCCGGCTGACCAGCTTGAACGGATGCGCGATCGGTACCAGCGCCTCCACTCCCGGCGCCGCCAGCAGCGCCTCCAATTCCGTCCGCCGACCACCGCTGCCCACGCAGCCGATCACCGTCCGCTCCGCGCCACGAATCACGTGCGCCTGGAATCCGCACTCCTTCACGCGCTCGATGACATGCTCGATTTGTTCATGACTGGCTCCCGGCTGCATATTCACGATCATTTCCTCTCTCCTCGCCCCAATGGATTTTTCTTATCCGAAAAACAAAAAAGCCAGCCACTTCCCTTTCGGGAGCAGCTGGCCGGTTGAATCCGTATCGCTTTTAAATCTCGTCAGAACATCGTGCGCCGATACGCTTCCACCGCGCCGCCTCTCCCGAAGGAGAAGCGCCAACTAAAGAGGAATTCATGCGGTCGAAGCACCGTCATCACCGTAAGCGTCAAATCCTTGCTAATTCTGACGAACGCTCAAATTCTAAATGAGCGTTCCCGAAAGTCAATTGTCATTTCCGGCTCACGTCATCCGGCTGACAATCGCCCTGGCGCGAAGCAGAACTCAGTTCGGACGAGACCGTCAGCCACGGGCGCCACTGTCGGCTTGATCTGGCACCTTATGCCGGTCTTAGGATTCACCCGGCCTGCATCCGCCCTGATTTCAGCAGCGATTTATGGACGCCGGCGGCCACAAGCTTGCTCTGATACCGCGAGATTGCACTCGGGAGTACAATTCGCGCAGGCATCCGCTCAGCCTGTGCACGGAATCTATGCTAGTTCCGGCATTCATACGTCAATCTTCGCGATCCCGACCCTGCCCGATCGCGTGCTGCAGGAAGGATAATCCAATGACAAGGTCCTCTTATTTAAGTCTCTTGTTCGGCGCAATTTTGTTGCTGTCGCTTTGCTGCACCCCTGCGGTCGCGGCCCACGGTCAACACGGCGGGCATAGTTCACACGGCGGCTCCCACGGCGGCGGTTCGCACGGTGGAGGCCACGCTCACGCCAGTGGCGGCTCGCATCATTCGCATGCCAGCGGAGGCTCCCACGGCGGCGGATCTCGCGGAATCAGCCATTCGCGATCCAGCGGCGGTGGACACAGCTCGCACCGTAGCGGAGCTTCCCGCGGCAGCAGCGGACACTCGCACAGCCGCAGTTCCAGTTCCGAGGCAAAGTCCGCGCGCGCGCCGAAAAGCTCGGCGAAAGCGCCGTCCAGCTTCGAGCGCTCGCCAAGTCGCTCGCCCTCGAGCGTTACGCGGTCGCAAAGCATTTCCTCCGGCAATGATAATTTCCGCTCTTTCGGAAATCGAACGAACACTTCCTTCAGCACCGGCCGCGGCTCATCCGCCCTCAGCGCCAACTCCCCATGGCACTCATTTGGGAACCGCGAGAATAGCGTTGGCACTGGGCGGGAATCGTCTGCCGCCAGCCGCGATACGCAGTGGCGATCCTTCGGAAATCGCAACAACTCTTTCGGCGCCACGGAACGTGGGTCGATGAATTCGTGGCAAGGAGGTTCCGCGAGAAGTGGGAATGGCGACAGCCACGAAATGGCGGCGAATCGCGAATGGAACACGTTTTCGCGCGGTGCAGCGAACTCAGAAATGCCGAACCGCGGTCTCTCCAATCCCGACCGCGGATTTGGCGAAAATTCCACGCGAGCCGGCGGATCATCAGCAATGTCCGCCAACCGCGTGCTAGCCAATTTTGAGCACACTCGCTTTAACAATTCTTTCGCGGGCCGCCGTTCATTTGGCAATTCGCAGTTCGGATCGGATTTCTCGCGCTTCGGAAATGAGGGATTCGACGGCCGCCGCGGATTTGGTTTCGGCGGGACAAGCTTCAATCCGGAATCATCATTCGGCTGGGATCCATTTTCATTCATCCCGGACTTGTTGAACCTGGCATTGACGATAGGAAGCTTCGGCGCTCGCGGATTCGGCGCCTTTGGGCCGATTGGCTTGGGCTTGAACCTGTTCGGATCGCTGCTTAGCGATATAGACAACTACGGCTACAACGATTATAGCTACGGTTACAGTGGCTTTGCCCAGCCGCAATGCCAGGTTGTTCCGGTCTGGACTCCAGGAATATTTTATCCGTATCCAGCCGAAACTCTGGTCTGCGCTCAATAATTGAGGCATACGTCCGCAGCGCGGCGACCTCACATCAGCCGAGGCGAAGCAGGGACGTACTTGCATCTGATGTAACGGCCCGCAGATAACGAATCGCTATCATCTGCTCATCTGATGTTTGACCCTTCCTTCACGCAGGAATAGCCTGTATTTAGTCCTAGCTCGAATTGGCGTTCACGATGACTCCACGAAACAGTGACCGTGTTCGCGTCGTTTTTCCTATCCGCGGGATCGGTTCGGATACGGACGGCAGCCGCTTCGAAGCGGCGGGCCGCACGGTAGCGATCAGTCGAAATGGCGCCGCAATTGTATTGAACCACCAACTGATCGAGGGTCAAGAGATCACCATCCGTCGCCTCGACACTGGAAAAGAAACAAAGGTTCGCGTTTTAAACCCCATGGGCGGGCAAGGTCGAGAAACGATTTATGGCATCGCCTTCATCAATCCCGCTGCGAATTTGTGGAATGTCGAATTCCCACAGCTATCCGGACTGGAAGAACCGCTTGCTCGAATGTTGCTGCGCTGCGAGGTGTGCGGTGGACTAGAAGTCGTCCACCTCGATGAAGTTGATGTTCAGGTATTCGAGCGTAACCAGCAGATCGGCCGATTTTGCAAATCGTGTTCCACAATGACGTCTTGGAGACAGACATCCAGCAAGGCAAAAAGCGATTCATCACCTCTGCAGGAACGTCACACATTCCAGGAGAAAGGCGAATCCAATAGTTCACATGAAAAACGTAAGCACAATCGGGTCCGAACTACCGTGTCGGCGTGTGTTCGAAAGCTGGGCCGTGAGGATGAGATTGTCGCGTGTGAGAATCTTTCGCGTGGGGGACTGTGCTTCAGGAGCCGAAATCCTTACGCACAAGGCGACGAAATAGAGGTCGCCGTTTCTTATGTAGAGGGAAGTGGAAATATCTTTTCGCGAGCCCGAATCGCCCACGTGAAAGAAATTAAGGAGGGCTTCAGGTGCGGCGTTGCGTACATCACGGTTGAAAAAAAGTATCAGGGATACGACGGATCGCCCTGTGAGGTTACTAAAACCCCGTAAAAGTCTCCGCCAGCAGGATCAGCGCAATCGTAGCCGCAAAAAATGGGTTCGATTTAATACCAAAAAGAAGGGGCGAAAGTCCAGGCTTTCTCCCCTTTCCGAGTAAAGTTTGCACTGCAACGATGCCAGACCTTCGCAGGCCGTATCGGTTGCCGGTGCTGCGCCGCCCGTGGGATCCACGTGGACCACTGCAGAACATACGGTTACCCCTGGGGTTCACGCTCAGTGACACCGCGCCAGAGACATAGGTCGCTGAACCCGCAGCCGCACAGCCAGTCGCTGCCGCCGTCAGCGACGCGACTTATGCGATTGCTCATGTTTGGGTGACAGACGAAGATATTGTTGGAAACAGTAACTTCGCCGGCGAGACGCAGATGGGAGCGGTACATTTGGATTGCCTGCATCCAGCTACCCCCCAGAAGTCGTAGCGACGCTGACAAACTGCAAGCGCCACAGGCCGGCTGAATCAAAGTAGAATCAAAATTCGTAGCGCAGCTCGAATTGCATCACGCGCGGCTGAGTCAACAAGCTATTGTAAGTGCCGAAACTGCTCGGTGTTTGCGTCAACGAAGTCAGCAGCGACGAACCCGTCCCCTGCGCGTTGAAGCGCGTCAAGTTCGGCACATTGAACACCTGCCAGGTAAACTTCACCGCCTGACTTTCCCACGGCAATCTCCAGGCCTTTTGCAAGCTCATATCCAGCCCCGCGAAGCCATCGCCGCGCAGCACATTGCGCGACCCAACCTGCCCTGGCAAGGGCAGCGTAAAATCTGCCTGCGCCGCAGTTGGATTGGCAAAAACGCTGACGCTGCCATTGCCCTTGAAAACTCCGGTCTTCGGCCTGGCCGTCATCTGCGTAATCGCGGTCAAGAACCAATCGGTAGGCCAGCGCTGCCCGCCATCCACGCTGAACGGGAATCCACTGGTCCAACGCGCGAGCCCGGAAAGCTGCCAGTCGCCGATAAACGCGTTCAGCACTCCGCTAGCATGCCCGGCAATGGGCTGATTTCGTCCGAACGGCAAATTCGCCACGAAGTCGAAATTGAATTGATGAGTGAGATCAAAATCGGAAGGCGCGCGAGCCAGATTCGGCGAAAAGTCATTGGCCAGCCGCGTTCCCACCAGTCCGATATTCTGGTAGCCATATACGGAAAAGCCCACGCGCGAAGCCGAGGAAGTGATGTCCAGCGATTTCGATAGGGTGTAATTGAAATCGAACTGCACACCGTGGCTGATCTGCTTCCGCAGCGTGGCCTGCAGCGCGTGATAGCTCGAGCTTCCGATCGAACTCCAGCCGTACATCGAAATGGCCTGATTGCCCAGGAAATCGCCAGATGAATTCCCCAGCAATCCCGGCGGCCCCTTGAAGTAGTAGGAGCCGGATCCGATGTTGTCCCCCAATCCGCCGTAGAGGTCAATGTCTGCGAGCCCGACGATTTCGTCGCCGATCACGGAAAGCGCCGGATTGTAATAGTTGTCGAAAACGGCGCGAAGCAGGCTATCCGTGGGGTTCCCTGCGGGGAATGGGACGGGGCCTGTAACAGGGAGGATGTCCTCATAATACGCGGCGCCGGGACGCAGCGCCGGCAGCATATCTACCCAATACTGCGAGGTAGGGCCAAGCATCGAGGCGGTAACACTCGCGATCTGCGCCGGGGTAACGGAGCCCTGATAAAAGTTGTTGGGCGCCCCTTGGTTCTGCAGCGCGAACTTCCGTGCCAGCAATGACAGCGCATCCGCCGCGGCGTAGTAATCGATCCCCGACTTCGGATCGACAATATCCAGCGGCTGCATCAAATCGCGTTGGGTCAGCAAACGGTGCCCGAAACGCCCGACATACGAAAGCTGCAGTGAAAATCTCTGCGGCAGCTCGCGGCCGATGGAAAAATCCACCGCATCGGCATGCGGCGTCTTCAGAGTGTCGTCGGTCGCCCACAAATTGGCTTCCGCAGCCAGATTGGGCTCCTGCGGAAATCCCGGAGGAGGCGGCGACTGGAAAAATTGCACCCCGTTCTGGTTGTAGATGGGGATCGAGTTGATTGCCGGCAAGCCGCCCATCGGCGCAATGCGCGGCAAATCCTCCGCGCTGGTCACGCCCACCGTGCAGCAAGTATTCTGCAGCGTCGTCGTCAAGCCGGCCGCGCCGATCTGATCGAAAGAATTCAGCAGCGCAAATCCCGCCCGGTCGTAAACGCGGCTGTACCCGGCGCGAATGACGGTCTTATCGTTGTCGCCGAAGATCGATCGCAGCAATCCATTTGCAAATCGCGGCGAATAGGCGATGGAAACGCGCGGCGAGAAATCCGTTTTCTCCAGGTTGTAAAGACCCGGCCCGTGATTCACCGGCCCTCCCAACTGAAATTCGATCGGCGGCTCGGAGGTATATCCCAAGCCCTTCTTCATATTCGCCACGTTGTCATAGAACGCGGTCCCGAGCCCGAAAGTCGGCGCCGTCTGCAATCCGTTCGTCTCCCACGGCGCGGGGAAAAGCGAATATCGCAATCCATACGTGAGCGTGATGTTGGGTTTGATTCGCCAGGTGTCCTGGCCGTAGAACTCATACCAGTCCAGCCCATAGTTCCGTTTTACCGGCGCGCCTTGCGGCATCACATCGCCATTTCGATCGAGGTTATAGTTCGCCACCACATCGGAAATCATTCCGTAGAGCGCCAGCAGTGGCCGGTCGTACTGCGTCGCTGTAACCGGTTCCGGCGCGTCAATCAACGGATGTGCCGTGACGTTGGTGGGATCGAGGGTGCTGGTAGTCCCGGCAAATCCGATCGGCGAAGTCCAGTTCGTGGTTCCCAGCCCCAGGCTCTGCGAATGTTGATAGCTGGTCCGCGGATCGCGCGCCAATCCGATGGCCGTTCCGAATTGCAGCGTGTGATTTCTCTTCGTCCACGACACATCGTCCAGCAGGTTGTGTAAATCCACGATGAAACTGTGGCTGTACACTAATCCCTGATCCAGCCCCAGAAACGTGTTCCACGGCTGGTCGGTATCGCCGATGATCCCGAAACTCTGCCGCGTGAATCCCCAGTGAAACGAATTTGCGAGCGAGGAGCTCAAAATCGCCGTGTATCCGACGGCAAAACCCTTACTGTGATCGATCGTCGTTTCCTCAGGCGCATCCCCCGGCAGAAAAGGCGCACCGGGATTGCGTAGATCCTGCAAAGCCCCGCGCCAAAAAATCATGTGCTTGCCATTCGCAGTCAGCCGGTAATCCGCCCGTGCAATGAACACGTCGTTATCGAGAGCCGTCGGCGCCCGGAAAACGAATCCGGCATAATTCAATCCATCGCCGGCCGAAGGATCATTCGTCACCGTATTTCCGGAGCAGAAAGTCTTGTCCAGATACCCAGTGTGATTCACCAGATCGAGCATGTTGGGATCGATCCCGATGTGCAGCGGATCAAGATTCTTCAGGTCCGTGGGCGTAAACGTGGTGATTCCGCCATTCACATTCTGATATTGAAATATTCCCTGGCACATGGACGGCGTGGGAATCACGCGCTCGGCGCGTTGCTGCTCGCGCTCGCGCGTTCCTTCGTAATTGGTGAAGAAGAAAAAGCGGTCCTTCTTTATCGGCCCGCCCACCGCGGCGCCGAAGATGTTGCGGTTCAATTGCAGCGGCTTGTTAGGCGCGCCAATATTCCCCTCGGAAAGTTTCACGAGATAGTCGTTGGCGCTGGTGATCGTGTTGCGCAGATTCTCATACAGCGCGCCATGAAAATTATTGGTGCCGCTCTTGGTAATCAACGCCACTTGCGCTCCCGAACCCTGCCCCTGATCCGCGCCATAGTTCGTCGTAGTTACGCGGAATTCCTGCACCGAATCCTGTGTCACCGGCAGCACGGAAGTGAAGGCGTATCCGGTGGACTGGTTGTTCACGTCCACGCCATCCAGTGTGATATTGCTCTGATCGCTCCGCGCCCCGTTCACCGCTCCGTTGCGTGTGTCCTGATCCTGATCGGCGATGCGGTTCCCGGTATAAACCACTCCGGCTTGCAGGCTGAGCAAATCCGGAACGTTGCGCCCCTCCAGCGGTATATCGGACACCTGCTCTTCGTTAAACGAATTCCCGATTGACGCATCCACCAGATTCAGCACCGGCTCTTCCGCGGTCACCGTCACCGTCTCCTGCCCGCCGCCAACCTTCAGCTGCACGTTGATGGTCACCGGCGTGTTCACCAGTAACTCCAGTCCCTTCTGCTCGTAATTCTGGAAGCCCTTGGCCTCCACCTCCAGGGTGTAAGTTCCCGGCGGCAGAAATTGAAATTGATAACCTCCGTCGTTATCTCCCGTCACCGTGGTGCGCACGATTTTTGAGAGCGGATTCGTCAACGTCACCGTAGCTCCGGCAATGTAAGCGCCCGAAGGATCACTCACGGTGCCGCGCAAAGAAGTCGTCGCCTGGCTCCAGGCCGGTCTCCCGGCGAGCAGCGCGAGCTGCAGCGCCAGAGCCAAAGCCCAGAGCTTTGTTCTCGCCGCGCGCTTCTCAAGTTGCAAATGGAAATGGCCTGCCAGCTGTGGGGTCCGGAACATGAGCTATCCTCCACTGACAGATTCGAGTTTTTTTCAGGCCGTTAAAAAGAGCAGAAACGCAACGTTACTAAAATTGCGCAAGGCTACCCACAATGGCAAATGGAGTCAAGCAGGAATTTTGAACACCCGGCAGCAAGGTTGATCTATCCCGAGAAAAATAACGGGCGGGCGCCAGTGTTGACCTGCCCTTAGCTCCGCGACCTAAGATGGCGACACTATGAGTGCCCCCGACACTCTTATTGGCCTCAGCATTTCTCACTACCGCATCATCGAGAGGTTGGGCGGCGGTGGCATGGGTGTCGTGTACAAAGCGGAAGACACCAAGCTGGGGCGCTTCGTTGCTCTCAAATTTCTCCCTGAGGAGTCCTCCAGAGATCGCCAGGCGCTCGAGCGTTTCCGGCGCGAGGCGCGTGCCGCTTCGGCCTTGAATCATCCCAACATTTGCACCATTTATGAGATCGATGAATTCGACGGGCAGCCCTTCATCGCCATGGAGTTTCTCGACGGCTTGACGCTGGCGAGCGTGATCGCGGAATGTCCGCTGGAATTGTCCAAGGGCATACAGATCAGCCTCGAAATCTCCGACGCACTGGCCGCCGCGCATTCCCAGCGCATTATCCATCGCGATTTGAAACCGGCGAACATCTTCGTCACCCACCGCGGACACGTCAAACTCCTCGATTTCGGGCTGGCCAAGATGGAAACGCAACTGGCCGCGGAATCGCCGACCGCCGGCATGTCCACAGTTCCCTTCACGCAGACGGGCACGGTTCTGGGAACCGTCGCTTACATGTCGCCGGAACAGACGCGCGCGGAAACATTAGACTCGCGTTCCGATGTCTTCTCGCTCGGTATTGTCCTCTACGAAGTATTTACGCAACGGCGCCCCTTTCAAGGCGCCAGTGCGCTGAGCATCATGCATGAGATCGTCACAGCGAATCCGCCCGCGCCGTCCGTGTTGCGTCCTGAACTCCCTCAAGAGTTCGACCTGCTGATCGAGCGTGCCTTGGCGAAGGACAAAGATCGCCGCTATTTCTCGGCCGCCGAGCTTTTCGCGGCGCTGCGGGAAATATACGGCCCGACAAGTTCGGGTCTGCTGAGCAGCGTCGTATCTCTCGCCGCGGTTGAGGCGGCTGCCGAACCGGAAGCCTTCGTAGGAAGAGAAGCGCAGCTCGCCTGGTTGGAAGAATCGCTGCGAAAGGCCGTTGCGGGCAGCGGAAGGGTGGTATTCATAACCGGAGAGCCCGGCATCGGGAAGACCGCGCTCGGAGACGCATTCCTGGTGCGCGCGGTCCGCGAGCACCCGGGTCTGATCATCAGCCGCGGGCGCTGCGTCGAACAGTACGGTCCCGGCGAGGCCTATCTTCCGTTTCTCGACGCGCTCGGCAGATTGCTCAACCGTCCCGGACGGGAGCGAGTCATCGCAGCGTTGCGAACTCATGCGCCCACTTGGTCGCTGCAATTTCCGGCCGTTTTTGCCTCCAGCGGAACGCTCGAACAATTGCAGCGTGAAACCATCGGCGCAACCAAGGAGCGCATGCTCCGCGAATTAGGAGATGCCCTTGGCGCGCTGGCTTCCGCCTCGCCGGTCGTCTTGCTCCTCGAGGACCTTCACTGGGCTGATCCCTCCAGCATCGATCTCCTTCGCCATCTTTGCCAGCGTATCGAACAGCAACGTCTTCTGATCGTCGGCACCTTCCGCCCGGGAGAAATCGAAAGCAGCAATCATGCGCTGAAAGGCTACCGGCTGGAGATGCGCGCACATCAGATGTGCGAGGAAATTGCGCTGGGGCTTTTGGAGGAACAGCACGTCTCCGGATATCTGAACACCCGCTTTGCTCCCAACGATTTCCCGCACGAACTCGCCCTGCTTTTGCACCGCAAAACGGAGGGTCACCCGCTGTTTGTAACCGGCCTGCTGCAATTCTTGAACGAGCGCGGCGACATCCGTCAAGTAAACAGCCATTGGACATTGGCGCGTCCACTTTCCGAGATGGGCCTCGAAGTGCCGGAAAGTGTGCGCAGCATGATCTTGAAGAAAATGCAGGCCCTCAGCGAAGAAGATCGGCGCGCTCTGCAATATGCCAGCATCGAAGGGGAGGAATTCACTTCCACCGTATTGGCCAATCTTCTCGGCGTCGAGGAACTGGCCCTCGAGGAACGTCTTGACCGCCTCGATAAGGTGCATCACTGGATCCATACCCGTGGTGAAGAAGAATTTCCCGATGGCTCGCTGGCCACGCGCTATCGCTTTGCTCATGCCCTCTACCAAAATGTGTTGTACGCCGAACTAGTCAGCAAGCGCCGTATCGCCCTCCATCGCCAAGTGGGCGAACGACTCCTCGGACATTACCGCGATCAAGCCGGGCGCATAGCCGCGCAGTTGGCCATGCATTTCGAGCGCGGCCGCGACTTCGCGCGTGCAGTGGCCTATCTCCTTGAAGCCGGCGATAACGCGACCCACGTATACGGTAATTTTGAAGCGGAGACACTGTTTACGCACGCCCTGACACTGGTAGAAAAGCTCCCCCATGAAGAACAGTTGGATCGGTTTTTGACACTGTATGAGAAGCGCGGCACCGTCAATTTCGGTCTTAGTCGCTTCGAGAACTCGGCCAACGACTATCGTCAGATGCTCGCACGCGCCCGTGAAAAAAGTTCGGCCGCGCTCGAGTGCACGGCGCTAACAGCGCTGGCAACTACGCTCTTCTGGTCTCACCGCATGGATGAAATGCCCCTGCGCGCGGAGGAGGCTTTGCAGGCCGCCGATCGCGCCGCCAGCCCGATGCTTCGTGACGTTACTTCTGTCCTCATTGCCCTCAAGCATTTGTGTTATGGCGAACTCGACGAAGCCAAGCTCCGCATGGAGGAAATCATCCGCAGCTCCCGTTCCCTGGGCAACAAACCCGCGCTGCTGGGTGCCCTTACCTGGCGAGGATCGCTGCATTTCTTTCAGTCCGAATATGCCCGCGCCGAGGAGGCGCTCAGCGAAACGCGCGAGCTCGCTTCGGAGCTCCGTGACGGATTCTCCGTGCTGATATCCCTGTTTTTTCTCGGCCTTCTGCGCGGAAATCTGGGACGAATGAAGGAGGCCCTGGCTACCTTGGAGGAAGCCATCGCCATGGCCCGCCGAAACGGTGACGCCTTCTGGTTTCCGCGCTTGCCCAATTCCATCGGATGGCTCTACCGCGAACTCGGCGACTTCAACCGCGCCTTCGACTACGATCAGCATGGCGTAGAGGTCGCACGGCAGCACAATGTGCTGGAGGCGGAAGCGAATTCCCTCATCAATATGGGCATCGATTACACTCGCGCTCGCGACAATGCCAAATCCGTTGACGCCTTTCAGCGCGTGGAAGACATCTTTCATCGCGATTCCTGGTTCCGCTGGCGTTACAACATTCGCCACCAGGCGGCCCGCACCGAGCACTGGCTCTCGCAAGGGAATCTCCATCAGGCTACCGAGTACGCCAACGGTTTACTGGAAGTGGCCAATCGCTATGCGGCGCGGAAGTACGTTGCTGTAGCGCACAAACTGCTCGCGCAAATCGCCGTCGCCAGAGGCGCTCACGACGAAGGGCAAGCGCGGCTGATGTCTTCCATGGAAGTCCTGCGCAACTATCCCGTGCCTGTCGTGGAATGGAGAGTTTTGGCTGCACTGGCTCGCTTGCATTCCGCCCGAAATGATGCCACCGCCGCGCGCGATGCATTTTCTTGTTCAGCCGCGATTATTCAAAATATTGCGCGCAACGCACCCACCGAGGAGCTGCGCTCAACGTTTTTGAATTCCAGCGAGGTCCGCGAAGTCTTAGCAGGCGCTGGTTGAGGTCTGCCTGATCTCCAGAACCCGACGCGACGGATTCATGGGCGTTCTTTTGGCTTGAAAGTACGCCATCGCCAAGTACGCCATGGACGTCGGGTTGGCGGCAGCGGGCTCTACTGGAGGGGTGATGAGCCGGTTGGGTGCCGTCCTCCGCGGGTCTTAGCCGGGAACCAGTTGGGTTCGTTCCGTAATTTGCAGTCCGCGAACTGGGTCAGGAGGTTAGGCCGCGGTCGCCCGTCGCTGGCTGACTGCCCGTCGCCACCGGACGACCTTGAGACGAGCTGTGAGGCCCGCTCGCTTCCGCGGCTGCCACTACCTCGATCATTTCGTTCCCCGGCGCTTCGACATGTGTACTCCCACTCGGCGGTCCGTCGTTTTGCACATCGAATCCTGCGCGCCCAACTTCTCCGTCGCCTGGCTCTCGCGCGGAGCGATTCGATTGGTTTGGGTTGGCTTTGCGTTTTTCTTGCAGATGCTCCAACTCATGCATGGCTTGGAAAAGCTGGCGGTTAATGGCACTTTGGAATCGCAGAATGCGGTCGACGCCGTCCCAATGGAATGCGCGCTTTTCGCCAATGGATGTAGACTCAAAGCTTAAGAAGCGCGAGTAGCGGATGGACTCGGCTGCGATTTTCTCGGTGAGGAGCTCTTCCATATACCCCGAGGGTTGGTAGTATTCCCAGATGCCGGCAACTAAGTCGCGGTATTCCTCCCACAGTTTGTCCCCCTCCTCACCGGACGGGAGCGGTTGGCGAGCGAAAAACCCGTGCTTGCGGCTATTTTGCTTGCTCTTCTCCTTTCCCGCGGGAGTCTTCGGTCCGGTCGAGTGCTGGGCGTTAGCTCGGTTGGCCGCGATCCTCCGCGGGGAGACCGACTTGACCTGACTGCTCTCGGATTGCTGGGACGTAGACCCAGGTGATGGGGCGGCGACCTCCCCAGTCGTTTCCGGATTGATTCCATTCGTTTCGTTTGTATTGTGGGACATTTCCCACCTCCAGATAAGGACAGCTTTGTTTGTGCCCTTATATAGAGAGGTTCTGGTAGATGATTTATTTTTCATTATCGGATCTGTTTCCCGCGGAAATGGGAGCGATCCGAGGATTTGTAAAGGGGGCAATTTTTCATCGCCTCGGGGCGGCAGCACACCTGGCCTCAGCGCGCTCAAGGGGTTTTGCGGCCCCACTCAGGGACATCTTCAGGTCCGCCCGGTTCTTGATTTTGGTTACGCGAAGAATGCGCGATGTTCAGTAGGGATTTCCGCTTTGACTTCTCGTCACGACCTCTTGCTCGAGGGAAGTTGACCTCTGCCGCATGCATCACATGGCACCAGTTCTTCCGCGCGGAAAGGTGCCGATTGCCGGCGGATCGAGCAGCATCGCTCGACCGGCGCACGATGGTTCATCGGCCTGCAGATGACTCGACTTCAGTTCCCGTCGGGATGTCTCGTCACGCCTGCTTACTCCCTAGGCTGCTGCTCCATTCTTATTTTCTCGATGTCCTCCCCACCCCGGCACGTTGACGAACTGTCCAAATGCCTGATGGCCGCTGAGCTTTATTTCCTGCGGGTCATGCGGTGCTGCGAGGGCCGCGCAGAAATCCGTACCGGAAAAGTCAAATCCAACGAAGTCAGTTTCTCGCCTTTCGTGCGCTGTCTAAGGCGTTGGATTCCGCGGCGGAACCGATCCATGGCTGGCAAGCTCCGTACCCACCATGATGGCGTTGCGAATCTGGCCAAAAAGATCGGTTAGCGTATTCGGC
>CAVVLE010000045.1:0-8057 GCA_963748865.1 uncultured Acidobacteriota bacterium
CCCAGCATGTTCTTCTGGACTACAAGGATTTTGAAACGTCGGGTAACGCCTCTTCCTGTTCCTATACGCCTTTCCCTGAAAGCTCCGTCAGTGTCATCAACGCGAACGCCTACCGAGCGTTCCTGTTAACGAGCGCGTCATTGGACTTCTCGGAACAACGGTACTGGAGAGTTGCTGAAAGAAATCTGAATTTTGTCCTCGAATCTCAAAATGCAGACGGCTCTTGGTACTATGCCAAGGATGGCGAGAGAACTTTTGTCGATCATTTTCATACCTGTTTCGTTCTCAAAGCACTTGCAAAAATCGAAGCACTCACGGGACACCCCGGGTGTACCAAGGCGATTGAACGCGGCGTTAGTTACTATACCGAGAATTTATTTGATGAAAAAGGCGTGCCCAGACCGTTCTCCCATGCGCCTCGCCTGAAAGTCTTACCGGCGAGAATCATACGATTATGCCGAGTGCATCAACTTACGGCATATTGCTGGGGCCGATTCCCAAGACTGGACGATCTGTTGTCGATCGCTCTTGAGCAGATCCTGACCCTGTGGCAGAAGCCGGATGGCTCCTTCCGAAGCCGTCAACTCTATTTAGGCTGGGACAACACCCCCATGCATCGTTGGGCTTCCTCGCAACTGTTTAGAAGTCTCTGCCTTATTCTTTATCGGAACACTCAGGCTTGGAATACCTGAAACCGATCTAGGCGAGTTTATGTGCGGGATTTGCGGACGATACAACTTTGTAAGTCAGGCTCCGGTCGAGCGGCATGACCTCGAGAAGATGACCAAGACCATGGTCCACCGGGGACCCGATGATGAAGGTTATTACCTGGAAGGAGCGCTGGGTTTCGGATTCCGGCGTCTCTCAATTATCGACCTTGAGGGCGGTCATCAGCCGATGTCGGATCGGGAAAAAACCGTCTGGGTGGTGTTCAACGGCGAAATTTACAATTTTCCGGAACTCAAGCGCGAGCTCGAAGACTTAGGGCGTGTATTCCAAACTCGATGTGACACGGAAGTCATCGTCCTCGGGTATAAACAATGGGGCGACGAAGTGCTGAATCGGATGAACGGCATGTTTGGATTGGCGATCTGGGATACGAGGCAAAAGAGATTGGTGATTGCCCGGGATCGGTTCGGCATCAAGCCGGTGTACTACAGGGTCGACAAAGGCCAGCTCTATTTTGGCTCGGAGATCCGCGCTGTTATCGCGACGGCAGACAAGAGGCCTGAGGTCAATCCCGTTGCTCTAAATTTGTTTCTCCGATATCGCTTTACGCCCTCGCCGCACACTCTGTTTGCGGGCGTGAAGAAGCTGGCCCCGGGAAGCATGCTGACCTTTGAAAAGGGCGCCTTGTCGCTGCGTCTCTGGTACCGCTTTAAGCCCGTGCCTTTTTCGCCCGCAAAGTCCGTCGACGAAGCCCGCGAAGAGTTGCTCGAACTGTACAAACGATCTGTAAAAAGACACCTGCTAGGCGACGTGCCTATTGGATTGTTGCTGAGCGGCGGCGTCGACTCCGCATTGTTGCTTGCGCTCATGAATCTGAACGGAGAATCCTGGCGGACGTATACGGTTGGCTATGGGAAGAGCTTCGTCGATGATGAGCTTGCGGATGCGGCGGAAACAGCCGCGGGATTGTCATCGCAACATACGGCCGTCCTGCTGGATAGAAAAACTTTCGAGGAAACGCTTCCCAGAATTGTTTCCTGCATGGAAGAACCGGTCGCAACATCGTCGATTGTTCCTATGTATTTCGTCTGTGAGCGCGCCCGGGAAGACGTGAAGGTTGCATTAATCGGCCAAGGCGCGGATGAGCTTTTCGGTGGTTATAGCCGTCATCTTGGCATACGGTATGGCCGATTGTGGAGAGGTTTGCCCGGACTGGTGCGCGCCTCCGTTGCCTCGGCCATCCGCGGGTTGCCGCGCAATGAGACACTCAGGAGAGGCATTGAGTCGCTTGATATTACCGATCGGCTAAGAAGGTATCAGCACGTTTTGTCGCTTCTGCCCGGTCACCAGATCTATGGACTATTTCAGGAGGGAATCATCGGTCCTGCCACAGGCGACGAAATCCTTACGTGCTGGCAACAATTCACGCCGCTTATGAGCGAGACCGACGAGCTTGGTGGGTTTCAGTTTCTGGAATTGCGATCCACTCTTCCTGATGAACTTTTAATGTACGTCGACAAGCTCTCCATGGCGCATAGTCTCGAGGCTCGAGTACCTTATCTGGATAAAGAGATCGTGGAATATGCGGAAAGACTGCCCGCAAATTTAAAGGTGCGAAATGGATCGCAAAAGTGGTTGCATCGCCAGGTGTGCCAAAATCTGCTTCCCGCGAAGATTCTGAGAAGAAAGAAACGCGGATTCACCACGAATGTCGTGGATGACTGGTTTCGCACCGCGAGGCCGCAGAAGATAGACGACAATTTTGCTGGACCACGGATCTCCTATCTATAGGTACCTGCGCTCGTCGGCGGTGCGGGAGATGCTCGAGCGCCACCGCACAGGGCACGACGACAACCACAAGATTTTGTTTAGCCTGGTCGTTTTTGAAGAGTGGCTCAGAGGCCAGGGTTTTGCGAGATAGTAGAAGCGCTTCCAGGCCGACGCTCAATCCGTCGGAGTCTGCATAAACGGTCGCGTTGTCGCCTCTCATTCCTCAAAACTTTGCTCGCGTCTGAACTGATGGACTATAGCTTCGTTGATGAGGTTCCGCATCGAAAGACTGACGGTTGGTCGTATGCCTACTCAAAATCTAAACCCGGACCGGACGTATTGATGATGCAGTTCGCCGAGGATTGGAATCACTGCGATACGGCCGAACTTCTGCGTCCCGCGAAAATCCGGAGCATCTTTATCTAGTGAGAGATGGCTTCGGACCTCCTCAAAACTCCATCCACCCCGAAAATACAGGAGTTTCGCGCCGCGCCGCCCGCTAGATGAACTTCCCTGCTCCGCCCTTGGACTCAACGATTTCCGGCGCCAGGAAAGCCAGGCGGATCAAGCGGCCTACGTACCGGACGGATAGTCTCTCGCGCGCAGCGATCGCAGCAAGAGATCTTGCCTTGCCGGCGCTGAACCAGCGATGTGCCCGAGCGACAGCCTTCAATAGCGACAGATCCACAATGGCCGCTGAACGATTGTAGTCGCCTACGATCAACCGCAACTCAACTCCGCGCCGCTTCAATTGCATTGGAAACCATCGTGCATTTCTCGGATGGCAGCCGCGACTCGATTTTCGCGTTCTCTTGCGGGTAAAGTGTCCCCCGCGAGAACATTTTGAGGGACAGGCATACAGATGCAGGTGTTTTCTTCTGACGGTTGTGGAAAGTTCCGTAGATGCCGCTTATGTCCGGATCTAACTTTCGCTAACAACAGCCCGTCATAGGAGAGCGCGGCGCATGTCGGCGAGCTCCTTACCGATGAAAGTGATGAACCGCGCTGCTGCGGCGCCATCGATCACGCGGTGATCGTAGGACAGGGAAAGCGGGAGCATCAGGCGCGGCGCGAACGCGTCGGCGCGAAAGACCGGTTTGTGTGCCAGCTTCGACACGCCAAGAATCGCCACCTCCGGCGCGTTGATGATGGGCGTGAAAGCGGTGCCGCCGATGCCTCCCAGACTCGAAACGGTGAAGCATCCGCCCTGGATGTCGGTGGGCTTGAGCTTCCCTTCGCGCGCGCGCGCCGACAGATCGCCCATTTCGCGCGCGACCTGGAGCACGCCCTTCTTGTCAACGTCGTGCACCACGGGAACCACGAGACCGTCCGGCGTGTCGGCAGCAAAGCCCAGATGAAAATACTTCTTGAGGATCAGATTGTCGCCGTCGAGCGACGAGTTGAACTCGGGGAACTCGGTCAGCGCGGGGACCAGCGCCTTCAGGATGAAGGCGAGTATCGTCACTTTGATTCCCTCGTTCGAATGCGCCTCGTTGACTTCCTTGCGGAACGCTTCGAGCTCGGTGACGTCGGCCTCGTCGAACTGGGTGACGTGGGGGATCATCACCCAATTGCGTGCGAGGTTTGCCTTGGAGATCTTTCTGATGCGCGAAAGCGCCTTGGTCTCGATCGCCCCAAACTTCGAGAAATCGATCTTGGGCCACGAGAGCAGATCGAACGGCGCGCCTGACCTTCGCGCCATCGCCGCCGGATTCGAGATGGCGTCCTTGACGAACCTCTGCACGTCGTCTCGGAAGATGCGGCCCTTGGGACCGCTACCCTTAATGTGGCTGAGATCGACACCTAGTTGGCGGGCGAACTTCCGGACTGACGGGCTTGCATGCGGCTTCACAGTAGATTCCGGCGCTGCTGAAATCGGTGACGGCGACACGGCGCCGGTCGCAGGGGCCGCCTCGCCATCAGGCACTGGCTCCTTGGTCTCGCCGGCAGGTACAAGCCGCTTGGCGTCGCCATCCGGAGCGGCGGCTTCGGCCTCGAGCACTATGATCGGCGAGCCTTCCGAGACCTTGTCGCCGACTTTTACCTTGAGCTCCCTGACCACGCCGGCCTGAGGCGCCGGCACTTCCATCGTCGCCTTGTCGGATTCGATCGCCACCAATGGGTCGTCGACGCGGATCTTGTCTCCGGGCTTCACCATCACTTCGACGACCTCGACGTCCTTGAAGTCGCCGATGTCCGGAACCTTGATATCAACCAGGGTTGCCATGGTCTCGAGTCAGACCGCTACAGGATTGGGCTTCTCAGGATCGATGTTGTACTTCTTGATTGCGGCGTCAACCTTGGACGCTGGAATCTGCTCTTCGTCGGCCAGGGCCTTGAGCGCCGCGAGCGCGACGTAGTAGCGATCGACTTCGAAGAAGCTTCGTAAGCGCTTGCGGTAGTCGCTGCGCCCGAAGCCGTCGGTGCCGAGCACGCGATAGCGCCTCGGGACGTAGGGGCGAATCTGATCGGCGAATGCCTTGATGTAATCGGTAACCGCGACCGCGGGGCCGCGCCGGTCCGCCAGGCAGGTCTCGACGTAGCTGCGTCTTTGCGGGCTGGTGGGATGCAGCATGTTCCAGCGTTCGACCTCGAGCCCCTCGCGCCTGAGCTCGGTGAAGCTCGGGACGCTCCATACGTCGGCGTCGACGCCAAAATCGTTCTTGAGGAGATCGGCCGCGGCGATCGCCTCGCGCAGGATGGTTCCCGAGCCGAGCAGTTGAACCCGCGGAGACTTCGAGTCGCCGCCCTGCTGGAACAGGTACATCCCCTTGAGAATCCCTTCGCGCGAGCCTTCAGGCATCGCGGGATGGCTGTAGTTTTCGTTCATCAGGGTGACGTAATAGAAGACGTCCTCCTGCTCCTTGAGCATTCGGCGCAAACCTTCCTGAATGATCACTGCGACTTCATATGCGAATGTCGGATCGTAAGCGACACAGTTGGGGATGACCGACGCTAGGATGTGGCTGTGGCCGTCAGCGTGCTGTAGCCCTTCGCCGTTGAGCGTGGTGCGGCCGGAAGTTCCGCCAAGCAGGAAGCCACGGCATCGCATGTCGCCGGCCGCCCAGGCCAAATCGCCGACGCGCTGGAACCCGAACATCGAATAGAAGATGTAGAACGGGATCACCGGCAGGTTATGAGTGCTGTAGGACGTCGCCGCCGCCATCCATGACGACATCGCGCCGGCCTCGTTGATGCCTTCTTGGATGATCTGCCCTTGCTGATGCTCGCGGTAGAACATGAGCTGGCCGGCGTCTTCGGGTTTGTAGAGCTGGCCGACCTGCGAAAAGATTCCGAGCTGGCGGAACATTCCTTCCATCCCGAAGGTGCGCGACTCGTCGGGAACGATCGGCACGATGCGGTTGCCGATATCCTTGTCGCGCACCAGCGTGGACAGGATACGCACGAACGCCATGGTAGTCGAAATCTCCCGGTTTTCGGTGCTCTTGAGCTGTGTTTCGAAAGCGGAAAGCGGCGGCACCTCAAGCGAAGCCGAGCGGCGGCGTCGCTGAGGAATGCCTCCGCCAAGCGCTGCGCGGCGCTCCCTGATGTAACTGATTTCGATGCTGTCGTCGGGCGGCCGATAGATCGGAACTTCGGCGATCTGGTCGTCGGGCACCGGGATCTTGAAGCGATCGCGAAAAGCTTTCAGCTCCTCAAGACCCATCTTCTTCTGCTGATGGGTGATGTTCATGCCTTCGCCGGCCGCGCCCATTCCATAGCCCTTGATGGTTTTGGCGAGAATCACGGTGGGCTCTCCGCGATGACTGGCGGCGGCCGCGTAGGCGGCGTAAACCTTCAGAGGATCGTGGCCGCCGCGCCTGAGCTGCCAGACTTCCTGGTCGGTCATACCGGATACCATGTCGAGCAGTTCGGGATACTTGGCGAAGAATTCCTTGCGCACGTAGGCGCCATCACGCGCTTTGAAAGCCTGATATTCGCCGTCGACACACTCTTCCATCCGCTTGCGGAGCAATCCGAGCTTGTCTCGCGCCAGCAGCGCGTCCCAGTTGCTGCCCCATATGACCTTGATGACGTTCCATCCGGCGCCGCGGAAAACCGCTTCGAGTTCCTGGATGATCTTGCCGTTGCCGCGCACCGGACCGTCGAGGCGCTGAAGATTGCAGTTTACGACGAAGATCAGGTTGTCGAGGCGCTCCCGCGACGCGAGCGAGATCGCACCCAGCGATTCGGGCTCGTCCATCTCGCCGTCGCCCACGAAGCACCAAACTTTTCGGTCGCCCGTTTGGTCGAGGCCGCGCCCCTGCAAGTACTTCATGAAACGAGCCTGGTAGATCGCCATCATCGGCCCGAGTCCCATCGATACGGTGGGGAATTGCCAGAAATCCGGCATCAGCCACGGGTGCGGATACGACGACAAGCCCTTGCGGTCGACCTCGCGGCGAAAGTGGAGCAACTGCTCCTCAGTCAGGCGGCCTTCGACGAAGGCCCTGGCGTAGATGCCCGGCGATGAATGGCCTTGGATATAAATTACGTCGCCGCTGTGGTGTTCAGTCGGCGCCCGCCAGAAGTGATTGAAGCCGATGTCGTAGAGGGTCGCGGCCGATTGGAAGGTCGCGATATGCCCGCCCAGCTCCGAGGATTCTTTATTGGCGCGCACCACCATCGCGACTGCGTTCCATCGAACGATCGAGCTGATACGCCGCTCGATCTCGCGATCGCCCGGATAGCGCGGCTGGCGGTCGGTCGGGATCGTGTTGACGTACGGCGTATTGGCATTGTACGGCAGGTAGCTGCCCTTCTCGCGCGCTTTGTCGATGAGATTCTTCAGCAGGAAATGAGCGCGATCGACGCCTTCCGCGTCGATTACAGCTTCCAGCGAGTCGAGCCATTCGGCGGTTTCTTCAGGATCTAAATCTTGAAGCGTTTCCATGATCCTCCAATTCTACTGACGCGTTACGCTGTGGAAGTCTTCACTATGGTAAGCAGCTGAGTATTTGCGGAGAACCCCACGCCGATGCGCTTTGCAACACAATAGTGTGATCCAAGCACCTCTCAAAACCTAATCCGCGCGCACGGAGGCGCAAACGGTGGTCCGCTCGGCTCGCGGCGCCGCGTGGATGAGTTCGACGTGAGTCCTGTCATGGACCGGCGTGATAAAATTCGAGCGACTCCGCACTAACGCGACAGTCTTGAATCGCCCGCGGACGCAAGTATGGCGATACCCAAGCTTCATGCGCCGGACTTCGTATCGGAAGAGCGGCCCCAGAACGGTTATCCGACGCTCTCCTTGAGCCGCCAAGGACGGAGCCTACTCGACGCGTGCCGTGAGTCACGCCTCGATCGCGCGCCGAGTATGTACGACGACGCCGATGATGATCAGAATTCCCATCCTCTAGTTGTACACCCTCGATATCTTCAGCACTTCAAAGTGAGCCAGCCCCCAAAATCACGACTCAAAGTCGGGTTCAGATTGAATTTTCGGTTAGCCACAGGGATTGCACCCTTAGCAACCTAGTTCTTTCGCACGTTCCGGAATGGGCCGGTGTCGAACCGGGGCTCTTTCGGTAGCTCAAGCACACGCTCGGCGATGATGTTGCGCTGGATTTCGTCGGTGCCTCCGGCGATGGAAACGGCTGGCACCGAGACCAGAATTT
>CAVVLE010000046.1:0-8033 GCA_963748865.1 uncultured Acidobacteriota bacterium
CGCGTCCTTAACCGTTCGCTGCGCGCCTTATTCACTGTGATCGTCTCGCTCCCCGATGCAAAAATGGCCGCGCAGGCAACAGCAGGTTTGCTCGACCGCGAGCAACCCCTGCCGCAGACGTGAATTTGAGACCTATCTAACGGGCAAAAGGGCTGATGATGAGATCTGGTCCTGGCGGCTTGACCACGCAGGAATGTGGAGCAAAGCCCAGCATTTCGGGCGCTATTGAAAACTCTCTCGGGCGTGGTTTCAACACGATCACGGCGCCACACTCGAATGCGATTTCATAGTTTTCATTGAGGGCCTTAACAATTTCCGGCCCGAAAAGTGAGACGCCGCGATAGGCCTGAATCGCGTGTCCGCCACCGAGAATCGCCAAGTCATAGTTTCCCATTTCAATCTCTTTGACGATCCCGGAGGAATTCCACCGGCCTCTTAGCTCGAGTGAATGCGTTGTGAACGGATCGACTAAGACCGGATCTCGAGTATGCACGAGAAAATAGTCGTTATCGGTAAAGATCTTCAAAGAGCTGACATACCTGAGTGAGGCGATCTTTCCACTCCGGCTCGAAGGGAGGCCCACGAACGTCCCCGCGCAGTCGGCGAAAGCAGCCATGCAGGCCAAAAAGGCGATGACCCCGGTCACTTCGATGGCCCGCAGATTTTTGGTGAACGCCCCCATGGCAAATGGAAGCAGCAGCGCACAGCCGGCGAATCCAGGAATGAAATAGTTCGTCTGGCCGCCCAGCTGCGCTACCGTCGCGAAACCTGTAAAAAGATTCACGAGAGCGAACGAGACGATCATCTGTCCCTGCTCGCCGCTCTCAACCGCCCTCGGGATTCCTATCGCCGCCACGGCAAACAGCAGAACAGCTGTCGGCCGCAACAGATGAGGTTCAGCAAGCCAACCCGCCGCTCCGCGCAGCGACCACGATGTCCTTCCGGCGACAAGGAAATGCTCCAGGAACTGCTCGTGATGCATCATCAGAAGGACTAGCGCAATAACAACCGGCAGGCCAGCTGCGATGCAGAATACAACGGAGTTCCTGAAGCGCTTGTTCAGGAGCAAGACCAAGACAATCGCTAAACCCGCTGCAGCGGCAGACTGCTTTACAAGAAACCCAATCCCGACGAGAAACCCAGAAAGCGCGGAGGCCGTGAAGGCCATCCTTTGAACTTCCAGCGCGAAAAATAACGCCAACAGCATCGCGAGCAGCGCTGGCACGTCCGGGCGCATCGTCGCTCCCCAGCGATCGAAGACTGGCTGCGCCAGGAGTAACATCGCCGCAAGCGCTGCCTCTCCGCGCGAAAAACCTATCTTCCGGACCACCAGCCACGCGGTAACGCCGCACAGAAGCAAACAAACAAAATCCAATGTGCGCCCGAGTCGCAACGTCGCATCGATGTCGAGGCTCGCCCATTTCGCCACTCCCGTACTCGCGACATAGAAGAGCGGCCCAAACGGCTGCGGCGTATAGGGCGGGGCGGACATCGGGTGATACAGTTGTCCTGTCCGCGCCGCCAAGGTGCCGAGAAATGGATTTACTGCTTCCCCGCCCGTCAGGTCTCCCGAACTTGGGATCACCCTAGCCGCCCCAACCACAGTGAGAAAGGACCCAACCAGGCAATACAGCAGCAGGGAGTAGAACGAAAGGCGAGTCAGCATCTTGGCTGGAATTTGCGATTTGGCCCCTGGCTCGCACATCGTACGCCCCCACTGCACCGAACACAACGATTTTGCTAGATATCCGTCGATTTATTTTGCAACGCGTCACCGGAAACCCCGTTGATGCCCACCGTGTTAGACTTCGCGGTGATGACCGAAGACTCCGATAACCGGAAGCATTCCTGTCCGAAGTGCAGCAGCGAATCCGTCAGGCGCTCGCTTCGCAGCGGTATCGTCGAGAACATCTTCTACCGCATACTTGGCCTGCATCCTTATCGCTGCCAGGACTGCGGCGAGCGTTTCTTCGATCGCCGCGCCGCAGCAGGCCGCAAAGATAGTTCTGACGGATAGGTGCTTGGAGTAAATGGCAGCCCGGCCGTTGCGCGAACGAGGCCCGCCTTTCTTTAGTGTGTTATTCTCGCTCCGCCTATCCCGACCCTGGTGCGGCATTTTGCGGCGCGAGCCGTAGGTGGGGGCCTCCTCCGATGCACAATCTCGATCCTGCACCCACCGCCTCCGCCAAGTTCCCCGCCGCACTTCAAGATTTGAATATCGACAAGTTCGCCGTTCGCCTCCTTATGCTATTCATCGCCTACGCCGTGGTCCGAAGCCTCGTCGGCGCCGCCACGCGGCCCTTCTGGTACGACGAGATCTGCACCATCATCGTCGCGCGCCAACCATCCGTTTCCGGCATTTGGAACGCCCTTGCACACGCCGCAGATTCTCAAGGTCCGGGCTTCTGTCTCATCGAACGAATGTCTGCAGCGCTGCTTCGCAACCAAGAGATAGCCCTCCGGCTTCCCTCGATTCTCGCTTTCTGTTGCATCACGATTTGTCTATTTGTGTTTACACGCAGGCGCGCCGGCAGCGCCTATGCCCTCGTTTGCGCCGCGATTCCTTTCACCACGAGCCTCTTTACTTGGTACGCGATCGAGGCCCGCGCGTATAGCTTGCTCGTCGGCTGTATCGCCATTGCATTGGTGGCCTACCAGCGCGCTCCTTCACTCCGTTGGATGTGCGTCATGGCCCTGGCATTGGCAGCGTCCGTCAGCTTCAATTACTACGCGGGGCTTGCCATGGTTCCCTTCGGCCTCGCTGAGCTTTACGTTCTCCTCGTCTGCCGCCAGATTCGATGGCCCGTTTGGATTGCCTTCTCGCTCGGCGTCGTACCCATGGCTGCATTCTGGCCGTTACTGTTGGCGATACGACACAATTTCAGCGCTCACTTTTGGGCCAAAGCAAGTCTGAGCGGACTCGCCTTCATCTACGCAACGTTATTTATGACCTCTCCGCCTTGGGGCGCGGCCGTCGCCGCAGCGGCTGTGCTCGCCATGGCGGGCCTCGTCGTCTTCGCGCTGAACTCCAAGGCTGCGGCGGCCCCGAATAGCGCTCCGGCTCACGAGTATGTTCTAGTGCTCGCGCTGCTCGGTCTGCCGTTCATTGGATATGCCGCCGCGAAGCTCACGCACTCCGGCATGACGGAACGCTATGTCCTCGCAGCCGTGCTCGGCATGTCGCTCGCCGCCGGCTGCATCCTTCCGCTTCTCGACCGCAAGAGCGTGATTCTCGCCGTCAGCTTTCTCGCCGCGCTAATGGCCGTTCAAGAAGCGGCGTTCTGGGTGGCCCACGCGCATCAGCTCACCGGCTTCGATTCCCCCGCCGATTCCCTCGCCGGCCTCGTTACTTCCGCAGGCCATCCGGATTTGCCCGTCGTAATCTCCGACGGTCTCGAATATCTCCCCATCGTCCACTACGCCACGCCTCCCTGGTCGGAGCGCTTCGTAACTCTTGTGGATCCGCCGGCAGCGCTCATTTTCGCGGGTAACGATAGCCTTGACAGAGGACTCATCGTCCTTCGCCCATTTGCTGCTCTGCGCGTGTACGATTACTCGGCTTTCGCCTTGCAGCACCCCACTTTTCTTCTGTATTCATCGAACGGTTCCGGCCGCGATCCGCACGACTGGTGGCCCGAGCGGCTTTTTCGCGATGGCTATGCTCTAAATGTCCTCGCCGTCGACCACCAGCGCACCATATATTTGGTAACTCACCCTCAGGCATCGCCTTGAGGCGCGCAAATTTTTGACGGCTTCCAAACGGGGCGCAAAGAAATTGCCTGACCTGACCAAAGAACCTCTCCATCTCCTGAGCATCGTAATTCCCGCTCGCAATGAAGAAGGCTGCATTTCTTCCACCGTAGAACATCTGCATCTGGAACTGCGGCTCCGCGGCGTGCCTCACGAAATCGTCGTTGTGGACGATGGCAGTTCGGATTCCACCTGGCAGAAATTGCTCGAATCCCGCGAACGCGTCCCCACTCTGCGGCCTCTGCAGAATTCCGGCCTCCATGGTTTCGGCCGAGCCATCACCTGCGGCCTTGATCAGATTCATGGAGATGCCGTAGTCATAATGATGGCCGACGAATCCGACGATTGCCGCGACGTGGTGCGTTACTGGCAGCTTCTAAATCAGGGCTGGGACGCCGTCTTCGGTTCCCGCTTCATGAAGGGCGGCGGTGTAATCGACTATCCGTGGCTCAAGCTGCGCATGAATCGCCTGGCAAATCTTTTCATCCGCCTGATGTTCGGCGTCAAATTAAACGACACCACCAACGCCTTCAAAGCCTACCGCGCCATAGTAATCGAAGGCTGCCGCCCCATCCTCTCGCCGCATTTCAATCTAACGGTCGAGCTGCCGCTGAAAACGATTGTCCGTGGATACACCTGGACGGTAATCCCAATCACCTGGAGAAATCGCCGCACCGGCAAAGCCAAACTAGAACTACGCGAAATGGGCAGCCGCTACCTATTCATCTGCTTATACGTCTGGCTAGAAAAATTCTTCAGCCGCGGCGACTACAAAAAGCAATCGTAACGCTGGCGTCCCTGCCGGCATCCGACGACCGATACCGCCTCAACAATCGCAAAAATCAGCGCGGCGCGACAGGTCCAATCAATTCGCGTCCTCGTCTTCCTCTTCTCTGAAATTTCAAATCTGAAATGGCTCTGTTGACATCCTCGAGGAACGAAGGGATGCCTCAAGCGGTAGAAGTTGAAAGTCAGTCCGAGAAGCAACGCTTGGCGGGTTTGCGTGGGCAGGCTGCGCCCTGGCGCTCGCGCCGAGAGCTTGCGCTTGATGATCGAGAAGATCTTCTCGACCTTGGCGCGCTGGGCATAGATGCGTCGCGGAAAGTGCCGGCGCATTTGTCCGCGAATTCCCACGCGACTGCTGCGCCCTCGCTTCGCAAGGATGATGCTGCGGGCTCCCAGCCGCTGGCGAATGTGCTGGTGGTTGGCTTCGGTGTCGAATTCTGCGTCGGCCAGCAGCAGGCCGATGGGCGTTACGCGAGCCGCCGCATCGGCCAGGCCCGGCAACGCGCGACAGTCGCACTAGGGAGCCTGGCGCGTGCGCTGCGCCAGAATGATTTGATCGTCGAGATCGCCGGCGATGAGGTACTTCAACCAATGGCTCCAGCGCGTCATGCCGCGCGAATGCTGCTCGATGCGGCGAATAAAGAAGCTGCTGGTGGCGTTGAGCGACAGCCCGGTGCCATCGAGGCGCCGCAGGAAGCGGTACAGCGTGGTGTAATCCGGCACAGCGGTCAGCTGCAGCACGGCGCGCAGTTCGCGATGCTCGCGCAAGCGCACCTCAGTTTCGCGGAAGGTTCAATCTTCCGAGCGCATCAGGCAAAGCACCGCCAGCAACTGCAGTTGGGTGATTTGATATTCGCTGAAACGACTGCGGTAGCGCGGCAGAATCGCCGCAGCGCTGTCCAAAGCCACGCGGGCGAACGGCAGGAGTCCGATCTCGGGCATCCCACCTCCTGCCCCAGTAGAAAACACCAACCGCTCGCACTCGGCGCGGCCAAAATTCATACGTTTGCCGAAAATGTCAACAGAGCTATCTCAAATTTGAAATTGCCGTATGATTTATCGCCAAACTCGCCGTGGGTTTCCGGTTTATCACCGTTGACTTTTCTTCCGTAGGGGCGGGGCTTGCTCCGCCCTCCGACGGCCGCTATCGCCGCAAATAACCGCGATCGCCGGCGGACTCATTCACGCGCGATCTAAGAAGCCTTCTTCTCCGCCACAATCAAAAACTGCTTCCCGAAAAATCGCCAGGCGAACGGCAGAGAAAGGTAAGCACGCAGCATCCACACGGGGTACTGAATTCCGTTCAGCATCGTGTACGGCAGAAACCGCGCACAGCAGACTTTGATTTCAAACCCGCTATTCTTCAAGAATTCGGACATCGAAAGTTCCGTTAGCGGCAAATAATGGTCAAGAAAGTCCCAATACGCGCCGGCGAGGTATTTGACGTTTGGACCCATCGCGATCAAGTAACCACCCGGCTTAAGAGCGCGGCGCGCCTGCAGAATCGTTTCGCGCAATTGGCCCTTGGACGGCAAATGCTCGAAGAAATTGCTCGTGAATACCGCGTCCAGGCTCGCTTCCGCTAGGTCCCAATCTTGCGAGCAGTCCTGCTCCAATACGGTCACATCCGCATTGGCGTGGCGGCGTGAGTCCGGATTCATATCCATCGCATACTTGCGCGCGCATTTCATCGCATTGATGAATTCGCACCACCCGCACCCGAGATCGAGCACGGTAGCCTGCTCAGGAATCCAGCGCGAAAAGTATGCAGTAAGAACCGCCCACACTTGTTGCCGGTACTCGCCTCGATTCGCAAATCGCGTTCGATAAAGCCCCTGTAGCTCTGCAGGTGAATGTGCCTGTTTATTCATCGGAATCCTTTTGCTTGAGCTAAACTTACCGCGACTCTTCCGGTAGAGTTATCCACCGTCACCGCTCCGCGCATCCTCGTCCTCGCTCTGGCGATTGATCACATAACGCTTGATTCGTGCAAGGCGGGGAATGAAATTACCACACTTTGTGAACCAGCAACTCGCATCGCGCCCGCCAGGAACTAGCCTGACTGACTTTTCTTTAGTCTCGGCCGTGATGCTAGCCCGGGGCCTCGTTGCGTACCGATGGGGTCGGGTGTATGTTCGAGCACGACCGGGCGCCATGGCAGACACTTTACTTGACCTCAGCGGTGCAGTTCCTTTCCCGAGCTTCGCTTCGTGAGTAACTCCGCCGCCCCAACTCCCGGCCTGGGCGCGAAGGATTTCTGGGCGGCGCCTTCGCCCAAGCTCTGGACACTCCTAGCGTTGTATTCTCTCCTGCTTTATTGCACCGTCGGTTCGGCGCTGACAATCGCGGGAGCGTCGAAGATCATTTCCTTTCACGGAGACCTGACTGGAAGCGAATCGGTGAATCCATTTGTCAGCATTTTGGCCGCGCGGACCGGACATCTCTATCATCCGCTCTCCGCGCCGCCCTACGTGGCGCAGCCGTTTGGTCCGCTCTTTTACCTGGCCGGAGCGGGGATCGCGCGCCTATCGGGCTTAGATATCGACGCCACGTTTCGCCTCGGCCGCACCCTTAATTTTGTTTGCCTATTGTTGTGCGCCGTGACGGTTTGGCTGCTCTGCCGGCAGATGGGCTTCCCAAACAGCATATCGCCTCTGGCCGCCATGACCTTCCTGGCGCAGCCGGTCTTCTACCGCTGGGGCTGGGGCGCAACAATGCGACCCGACGTTCCGGCTCTGCTTCTGATGTTACTGGCCTTGTATTTTGCCCTGCGCACTCAGGAATTAGGATTCACGGCCTGCGTTCTGGCCGGCTCGCTCGTTGGAATTGGTTTCCTCTTAAAGCAATCAGCCGCCGCGGGCGGCATCGCGATTGCCCTGGCGTACCTATTTAACAGGAGATACAAGCAGATTCTGGTTCTTTTTCTCAGCGCTGCGGTCCCAGTTGCGACGGCGGCGGCACTTTTGCTCTGGCATCACGAGCCATTCTTGGAACATTTCTTGTCTGCCGGGAGAACCGTTTGGTCGATAGCAGGCGGGGCTAGCTGGGTTGCGGAAGGCCATCTCAATCGGCCCACAGTAATCATTCTTTTTGCGGTCGGAGTAGTTGGTTTCCAGCGAGCCCTAACCGAGGGCGAGCAAGGCCAAATGCTTGCCGCCTTCGCCGCCGTAAACATTTTTGCTGGCTTTGCCACGATTCTACAACTGGGAGGCCAAATCAACTACTTTATTCCCGGGCTTGCTGCCTGCACCCTCCTGCTTCCCTTTGCCATCCGCGCATTTATGGAGCATCTCGATGCCGTTAAGATGACCGGAATCTTGGTCATACTGGGTTTCCTGGCTGCCCTGGCGGATTGCGCAGGCGCATACTACAGGCTTCCCCCGCGCGGTGGTGGAAGATTAATTCCGCCCGGATACCTCAGCTCGCTGAAGATCCTCTCAGATGATGACTACCTCGAACTGCACACTCGCGATCCCGAGTTGATCGATGCCGTCACC
>CAVVLE010000047.1:0-5165 GCA_963748865.1 uncultured Acidobacteriota bacterium
GACGCTGCGGCGAGCGGTGACGCGGATGCGCGAGCGGGCGCACGGCTTCTTCGAGCTCTTCGGGGCGCGCGAAGGGCGGCATCCGTTTGAGCCGGCCGAGCGGGCGTCGTTCGTCGAGAATCACCGCGAGACTTACGAGGAATTTACGTCGGCGCTTAAGCGCATGGAGGCGGAGATGGCGGCGCTGCCGGCGAAGCCCGAGGAAATCGTGTCGCTGGCGCGGCGTGCTTCAGAGGCGCGGCGCGAGCTGACTTTTTTGCTTGAGACGGATGAGAAAAACTACGTTTATTGGTTCGAGCGGCGCGGGCGCGGCGTTTTTCTGGCGGCCACGCCGATCGACGTGAGTGCGATCCTGCGCGAGAAATTGTTCGAGCAGTTCGATACGGTGGTGCTGACTTCCGCGACGCTCGCGGTGGCCGGGCATTTCGATTATTTGAAGCAGCGGCTGGGGCTCGATACGGTGCGCGAGCGAGTGCTGCCGCAGGAATTCGATTTCCGCGAGCAGGCGGTGCTTTACATTCCGGAGCGCTTGCCGGACGTGCGCGACGCGTCATTCCAGGCGCGCGCGGCCGATGAAATTGCTGGGCTGCTCGAGATAACTGAGGGGCGCGCGTTCTGCCTTTTCACCAGCTACGTGCAGATGCGCGATGCATTCGAGCGCGTGAAAAAGAAAGTGGATTTTCCGTTGATGCTGCAAGGGACGGCGCCGCGCTCGGTGCTGCTCGAACGATTCAAGACCACGCCGAACGCGGTGCTTTTTGCCACGGCAAGTTTTTGGCAGGGCGTGGATGTCCCGGGCGCACAGCTATCGTGCGTGATCATTGATCGCCTGCCGTTTGCGGTGCCGAGCGATCCCGTAGTGGCGGCGCGCGTGCGGGCGCTGAAGGAAGACGGGCGCGATGCGTTCGCGGAATACCAAGTGCCGGAAGCGGTGTTGGCGTTGAAGCAGGGATTCGGGCGGCTGATTCGTTCGCGCAGCGATCGCGGCGTGCTGGCAATTCTGGACAACCGGATTCGCCGCATGCGCTATGGTAGAATTTTCTTCGAGTCGTTGCCGGATTATACGACCACGTTCGATCTCGCCGCCGTCGAGCGCTTCATGCAGGGTTCGTGAGTTCGTTTTGGGGTGAACCGCTCTTCGTTTATTGATTGTGGTCCGCGAATGATTTGCGACGATTGATTACTTGGTGATCGTCGGATGCCGGCGGGGACGCCGGCGCTACTTAAGACTGGTAGGATTCATGTTTGAAGTTAGCGTGGATGAAACTTTTTCCGCCGGGCACGCGCTGCGCGGCTACAAGGGCAAATGCGAGAACGTGCACGGGCACAATTACAAGGTGCGCGTCACTTTGGCGGGCGCGGAACTCGATTCGGTGGGCCTGCTTTATGATTTCGTGCATTTGAAGCAGGTGATTCAGGGCGTGATTCGCTCTCTCGATCACCGCTTTCTGAACGATTTCGCGCCGTTCGATACCACTAATCCTTCAGCGGAAAATATTGCGCGGCATATTTTTGACGAAGTCAGCCAGCAGATGAAGCCGGTGGAAAATGGCGCGGCGATTTCGAGCATTACGGTGTGGGAGACGGATGTGACCTCGGCGACTTACCGGCCTTAGGCGGCTGCAGCGAAGCCATGAATAAAGCCTTCCTTGTAATTTGGATTCCGGCGATTGCGACGTCCTTTTATTGGCTATATGAAGGTTACAGCCTGCGCGCGGCGATTCTGGGGACCATCGCGGAGTTGGCGGTCGCAGCGGGCGTGATTTTGTTTTTGCGGCGACGGGAAAAGCGCGCTTCGTCGCAGACATAGAGGTTCGGCCGAAAGGGTGAACCTGCCAGACGGCCGAAAAAATCAACTGAAAAGATGGCCGAAAGGCGGGAGGGTCTGAAGACCCTCCCCTACAACTACTCGCAGAAAATTTGAACCCGTTTGCCGTTTCCCTTGTCCACATCTATATGCATGTCTTCGATGGCGCCGGACATAGAATTTAGATTGGCGACGTCTATGCCGAGTTCCGCTAGCTTCTGAGTCACGCCCAACGGAAGCACGGCCATGATGTTCGCGCCCGTGCGGGTTAGGGCTAGCGGCATGCGGATGTTGACTTGCTCCTGGCCGGGGCGCTCGACGATGATGCGCATAACGCGGGGCTTGCACGCGGCCGCGGCGCCGCTTTCGGACGCCTTTTCTTTCTGCGACGCATCGCCGCTGGCGGAAGCGCTCAGTTTGTCCAATAGCTTCTCGGCATCTTCCTTGGAAATCTTCCCTTCGGCCAGCAACTCCAGGATCCTTTTCGTTTCAGCGGACATTTTCGTTCCTCCTTGGTTGGATTTAACTGAGTTTTTCCAGAGCTTCATCGACGGTCAATTCGCCTTGCGCCAGTTGCTCGAGTACAAACAGATTCGGCGACGGGGCTTGAAAATTCTTGTCGAGCGCGGCGGCGATTGAGTTGAGGCGATTCTTGACCGTGGGATAGCTGATATCGAACACGCTTTCCATTTTCTTCAGCGAGCCGTGGTGGCGGACGAAGGCGATGACGAAGGCCTGATCGTCAACACTCAGGCTGCTGAGTGGCGACAGCTCGAAGCTGCCCTCCATGACGAGATTGCAGGTTGGGCAGGCCATCTTCGCGATCTTGAGAGGCTTGTTACAGTCGGGGCAAATTGCCTTTGAAACTTCCATAAGAATCTCCACTTCCACGAGAATTATGGTCAATAGAATAATTAAAGTCAAGTACTAAATTGATTTTATTAATTTCCATGGAGCTTTTAGCTGTTAATATAAAGCCCTGCTTTCCTGATCTCACAGAAACGGTGGAACTTACCTACCTCCAACGGTTTCGGGTTTTGGTGAAAGCGCGGTTGGGGCTATACTCCGCGCCATGGCAACGGCGGAAAACCAGAAGGCGGTTGTACTTCTCAGTGGCGGGATGGATTCGTGCGTCACGGCGGCGATCGCGCGCGAAACGCATCAGCTCGCGCTGCTGCATGCGAGCTACGGCCAGCGCACCGAGGGGCGCGAGAGGCGCGCCTTCGACGAGATTGCGGATTTTTACGGAGTAAGCGAGCGGCTCGTAATTCGTCTCGATGCCCTCTCCCAAATAGGCGGCTCCGCCCTAACCGATCCCAGTATCGAAGTGCCGGAAGAAGGCATCAATCCGCGCGCAATTCCGATCACCTATGTTCCTTTCCGCAACGCGCATTTTCTTTCAGCCGCGGTAAGCTGGGCGGAAGTGATCGGAGCGTCGGCGATCTTCGTGGGCGCCGTGGCGGAAGACAGCTCCGACTATCCGGATTGCCGCCCGGAATACTATCGAGCATTCGAGAAAGTGATTCGCGCGGGAACTCGTCCGGAGACGCACATCGAAATCGCCGCGCCGGTGATCGGCATGCGCAAAAATGAAATCGTGCGGCGAGGTCTGGATCTCGGCGCTCCGCTCGAGTTGACGTGGTCCTGCTATCAATTCGACGAAGCGGCTTGCGGCGCGTGCGATAGTTGCCGGCTGCGCCTGCGCGCGTGCAGCGAGGCCGGAGTGCCCGACCCTATCGCTTACCGGACGCGAGTTGGGTCATAATACGCTTGGAATGAGCCGGCAGGGTGGCCCGGACAAAATATTGGGAATTCGCAGGCAGTTTGGAAGGAGGCAGCTATGAAGAAAAATTTGATGCGCTTCTGTGGAATGTTTGCGTTGGTCCTGCTGGCAGCCGCGAGCGCCACGGCGCAAGGACTTGGGCGCTTGGACGGCGATATTCGGGATATGCAGGGCAATCCCTATCCCGACGTTACGGTAGTCATCAAGAATCCGGATACCGGTCAAACCTTGACCACCAAGACCGATAAGTCCGGGAAGTTTACGGTGCTGGGTTTGCGCACTGCGGTTTACAACATCACGCTTACTATCGAGAGGGACAAACTGTCATTTCAGGATCAGTTTCACGTCGTCGAGACGGGCGACAATAATTACAAGTTCAGTTTCAAAGAGCAGATGAACAAGCCCGGCATGGTGAATGCCGAAGAGGTGAAGAAGCGGCAGGAAGAAGCCCAGAAGACCGAGGGAATGAAGGCTCATTTCGACGCCGGGATGACGGCGATGAATGACGCAAAGGCGGTGAAGACGCAATTGCAAGCCGCGCCGACGGACCAGGGACTGAAGGACAAGCTGGCCGTGGATTATCAGACGGCGATCACTGAACTCAAGCAGGCCGAGCAACTTGTGACCGCCAAGGATGCCGGCAATCACGCTGTAATCTGGGCGCAGTTGGGCGTGGCCGAGGAAGGCACAGCGCAATGGGGCGACGCCGCCAACGCTTTCGGCAAAGCGGCGGAACTAAAACCGACGCCGGGCTACTACGTGGCGGAAGCGACGGACCTGGCCAAGGCGGCAAAATACGATGACGCGCCGGCCGTCTGCGATAAGGCGGTGGCGGCCGACCCGACCCTCGCGGCCATGTGCTGGAAGAATCTCGGCATCGTGCTGTCGAACGCGGGAAAATTCAAGGAAGCGGTCGACTTTCTCCAGAAGGCCACCACTGCAGATCCCAAAGATGCCCAGGCGTGGTATCTGCTCGGGAATTCGCTCGCGGCAATGATCGACAGCAAGCAACAGGGCGAGAAGATGATTTACATCATTCCGCCCGGAACCAAGGAAGCCTATCAGAAGTGCATTGACGCGAATCCCAGCGGCCCGTATGCGGCGCAGGCCAAGGAATCGCTCGCGGGCCTGGATCAACTGGACCAGGGCGTAGATACGACCGTCGGGAAGCGTCCGACGAAGAAGAAGGGCTCTGGGAATTAGAGACGCTCGGCCGCCGCGGCGCGTCGGGACTGCCACAAGGATGATCTGTACTTCAGGCGCTGGAGCCCGAATCAATAGTCTGTCTTTGCAGCGCGCTGCCGACTCTGCGTAGGAACCCCGAGATTTGTCAGGGCACGACTTCAGTCGTGCCGAAAATGCCGCGATATGCATGCGGCTTTAGCCGCTGAGGTTTTGTTTCTCCGGTTTTAACGCACGCTCTGAGCCCCTGCCGTGCTGTGGCCAGCTTTGCGCAGACCGCGAAGCCGCGCGGAAATCGATCGCCTTACAGCACGACTTCCTTTCCGCTTCGCTGAGTGAGAGGGGCCGCGACCCGGCACAACCCGCTCGCCCGATTAAAAAAACCATCCTGCA
>CAVVLE010000048.1:0-637755 GCA_963748865.1 uncultured Acidobacteriota bacterium
GATTTTAAGTCCCCCGCGTATGCCATTCCGCCACCCGGGCGCAATTCGTGTAAGTGTACGAATCCCGCGAAATTACCGCAATAGAACTGGTTGGCCCGCATCTCGCCGCTCCGGAAAATTGCGTTCCGTGATTGTCCGGTGTCAGGTTCGGCTGCTCACTTAATTCATTTTAGTTAGTCTCGACTAAATCGGTCACTGGAGATGCGTTCGATGCATGCGGGATATTTCGATCTGGCCACCCCGTTTTATGAAGGCATCTACGAGATGGCGCATCTGCCGATACCCGCGAAGCTGCAAAAGAATATCGAATTCAGGTTTTATGAATCGGGGCACATGGTGTATGCGCATGAGGCTTCTTTGAAGGAGATTCACGATAACGTCGGGGCTTTTATTCGGAGCAGTGCGGGAGCGAGTTCGAAGTAAGTACGGCGCGGCGCGAGCCGATTGAGGCTCGAAAAGAGCGGATTCTCCCGAATTTCAAAGGCAAGTCAGCGGAAGACCGCGAAACGTTTAACCTTCCGAAGCTGCGGCGATTTCGGCGATCCAACGGGCGAGAATGGCTTGCTGCGTCGGCTTGGTGTCCACAAAGCGGATGCCTAGGCCCATGCCAGGATGGTTGTAAACCACCTTGGCGTTAGTCTCAAATACGCCGTTATCGCGGGAAATTTTCACCACAATGTCGGTGCCATCGGGAATGGGGTTCAGGAAATCGAGATAGCAGCCACTGATGCTCAGCTCAGAGATGCGCACCTTGAATTCCGTGCCCGAGCCGATGTCAATCACGCGAGCCTCGGCAATCAGCGGATAACGCGGATCGCGGCGGCGTTCGCGGCCGCTGGCCGTCGGGGCCTGCGTTCCACCAGACTGGTTGAGTGGATCAGAAGGCATAGAATTTCCACTAACTCCAATTCATGCTAGCGATTCTTGGTATCCCAAGCAAGTTCCAGCAGCCATTCCGTTTCTCAAAAAGTGACTGACCCGCGATTGGCCAAACGGCCAGCCGCTCTTAATCTCCCGATGTCGGTACGATGGTGCGTCCGCGCTTGCGGCTGCGCTTTTCGGGCGAAGCCGCGGTCAGGATTTTGCCGATTTGCACCAGCAGGCGGCGCAGCTTGGCGCGGTCCTCAAGATCGATATCCACCACTTCGAAGGCGCGTGCCTGCGTATTGGCGTCGCGAACGATGGCCTGCGCCTTCACCGGCTTCTGATTCGCGGGATTAAGGCGCAAAGCCACGATCGTGCCGGGATGCAAATTCTGTTCGCTGAGACTGACGCCACCGCCGAGATTCATTTCCGGAACCACAATCTCGCAATTCTCCTTGAGATTCATGGTTTCGCCGGAGAGCGTGTGATCGAGTTTCATGCGCGGGTAGCGCCGCTGGCGGATGCAGCTGGAATTCGCGTCGATATCGAGAGGCTGGATCGCGAGTTCCGCGACGCTTAGGCCGCTCTTGGGCAGGAAGCTCTTGGCCCAGTCGGGATCGATTTTCTCCAGTGCTTGGGCGGCAACGATGCGCAGCTCGCTGGGGAACGTCCAGCGCCAGACTTGCTTGCCTTCCACGATGCGGCGCAGAGTTTTTTGCGCGGAAGCAGTGCGCAAGCGGCCCAGAGCTTCGATGGCTTTGAGCTGCAAGTACGCCGTCGTGCCGGGAGGCAGATCGCCTTCGGCGATGCGCAGCAGCCGCGTCTCAGCTTCGTGTTCGCCGGCGAGGCCAATTTCATCTATCGCCAGCGGCTGCACGAGCGGATCGAGAGAATCGAGGGTGCTGAGCATCAGCCGACCGCGCTCGGGAGCACCGCTCGCAGCGAGCTGGCGTATCACCCGATCGTGCGTCGAGCGTTTCCATTCCTTCATGCGCCCGGGCAGCATGATTTCCAGCGCGCCCAAATCGAGGCGCGCCAGCGCGGCGACGGTATCCACCGCTTGCGCGGCGGGAGCGTTATGCAGCGTCTCGCGGAGATGATTCACAGCTTCGGGACCCAGTGTCTTCAGCGCGCCCAGCAGTAATTCGGAATCTTCGCGGAATCCGCTGCGACTGAAACGCTGCGCGAGCACTTCGGCGGCTTCACTGGGAATGCGGCGCATGAACGCAGTGAGGCCGTTCGGAATATTGCCGCCCTTCACCGATTCGTCGATGAATTCCGCCAGGCGATTTTCCACTTCAATGCGCGGGCGAATATTCTTGCCCACGGATTTGCGCTCGCCCTCGATGTAATCCACCATCTCCACGGCGCGCTGCATGGCCGTGTACGAACGGCGCTGGCCGGCTTCCTGCGCCAACCGCACGAACGCTGCGCCTACCAGGCTTTGCAATTCCGGGACTTTTTCTTCGCTAAGCTGCAGTCCAGCTTCGCGGATCACGCCAAGGAATACGCGTTCTTCACATTCGCCATAGTGGCCGGCAAGTTCGACGATGCCCATGGCCACGGTGCGGCGCGCTTCCGGTTTGTCGCTGCGAATGCACTTGGCGTAACTCTCGAGAATGTCCTGTGCCTGAGCTTTTTCGCCTTTACTGAGCAGCTCTTCCACCGACTGGCTGACGTTGGCGATGGGAATGCACCAGGCCTCCGGCGAAAGAAGAACTTTCATGCGCCGGTCGTGGGGAATTTCAGACCAGAACTGCCGCGCCAAAACCTCTGAATGCGTCTCGAAACTGACGCCCGCGCGGAGCAACTTCTCTTCATGCCTGGAGAGAACCTTGCGCAGGCCGTCGATCTCGCGACCCATGCCGTCGAGCATCTGACGCACGGAATCCACTTGCACGTCGCCGCGCTGGTAGCTCTCGATGGCGAAGCGAATGGCCACATGTTCGGCCAGCCGCAATAGCGTGGATTGATCCGCGCCTTCAGCGGGAACTTGCTGCGCGATGGCGGAAAGCGCCTGAGTCAAACTGAAACGAGCGCGACGCGGCAAGGTCGAAATGCGCGATTGAAATGCCGTAGATGCCGTATCTGCATCCGTTTCCGTGCCCAGAGCGGCGATTTGCGACAGCATCTTCAAGATGCCGCGCAGTTCGTCTTCCTGCAGGCCCACCAGGCCGGATTCCATCAGGATCGTGCCAGAGCCGCCGCGCGAGCCGCGCGTGCCTCGACCCGGTCCGGGACCTAAGCCGGGGCCCAACCCGGGGCCTAAACCCGGACCAAGTCCGGGGCCTCGATCTCCTCCTGCGCCTCCACCGGGGCCGGGGCCCAAACCGGGACCGAGCCCGGGGCCGAGTCCTGGACCAAGCCCAGGACCGCGTCCAGAACCGCTGGCCGGGTCCAAGGGGCCGCTCCAGCCGCTTCCCTCACTCGAACCTGCCCCACCGCCCACGCCTCCCGGAAAGCCTCCGGGAAATCCCTGCCCGCCCTGGCCCTGAGAATCCGAGGAGGATGCGCCGCCGGATTCCAGCCATGAGAAGCCGAAACTCGGCAGACCGGGAGCTCCGAGACCGACGCCTTCACCGCCCGAGCCACCTGCGCCGTGAAAGCCGCCACCTGCTCCTGAGCTGCCGCCGTTCTCCGATCCTCCGAAATCCGAGCCACCGCCCGAGCCTGTTCCCTCGCCACTGCCCTCACCGCTGCCACCGCGCGAACCTTCCGCGGCGGTAATCATCTGAAGCAGCTTTTGGGGATCGTTGAAGAGTTCGTTGTACTTACCCGCTTCCATGCCCAGGGTGTGCGCGGCCAGAGTCGCAGCCAGCGTGCCCTTGGCAACCGCGGAGTCTGCAGGTACGTAGCAAACTTCGTTGACGGTGATCGAACTGTCGCCCTCGAGTGCGTTTTTTAATTGCTCGGCGAGGGCTGTAGGCTTCGCTCCGACTCCCGTGGGGAAGGCTTTCACCATGCGCGCCAGCGATGCCTGCGTCACTTTCGGCGAAAAATGAATGCTGGCGATTCCCGCGGCAGAAAGCAGCCGCGCAAAGCTTTTCTCCGCGGCGGCCGATTCGAGGGCCACGCCATCGAGTAGCAATTGTTCTCCGGAAACGGAGAGTAGAAGGCCGGCCTCATCATCGTGCCCCAGGGCGGTTTTCAGCTCTGTCCAGGCGGTCGCGTACTGGGCTTTCGTACGCGGATGGCTAAAATCGTACATGCGCGAGAACTTGAGCAGAATATTGAGACTGCGCACGAAGGCGCGAGCGGCGGTTGATCGTGTGCTCGTAGGCATAGGACTACCCCAAAAAACTATTGTGAGCCTGAGCCGAATTGCTGCGAAGTGGAGTTTGGCGGGAACGAGCTAAAACGACAATGGTACGACCGTACTTATGTGTTCAAAGCAAGCAACTTACGGCTCTCGGGCGGATGCTAGCCTAAAAGGCCAGCACTACTCACAGCCGGAAAAGTCCCACTCGCGCGGCGCTGTTAAAAAATGAGATAGCTCCCTTGACATCCTGTCGCGCTGATCCCAAAACGTCGTCATTCTGAGGAGCGCGCAGCCGGATTTCCGCGCCCATTCACCGTGTTTAGCGCGGAAATCGGGTGTTTTGGCGCGCGACGAAGAATCTCGGCGCCGGAACGGCGGAAACCTCGGTCGGGTTTTGACTTTTTTCTGTCTAGGGTCAACAGAGCCAAATGTGATTAAGGACGACGACGGCGGCTGCTTTTCGCCAGCCAGGACTCCAATTGGCGGACGCTGCCGAGAATCGTTCGCGCGCCCAGCTGCTCGAGGCTGGCGGCGCGGTGCCGCCGCGCTTCGCTGCGATAGGGTAGAACGCCAACGAAAGGCACGCGCGCGGCCTGCGCGGACCGGGCATCATCGATGTTGTCTCCCACATAGATTGCTGAGGCGGGATCGCGACCATTGAGAATGAGCTGCAGGCCCTCGGGATCGGGCTTCCCTGCTTTGACGCTTTCCACGGTGACGATGGTCTTGAAGAACGAACGCAGCCCGTTGCGATCCAGCGTGTAATCCAGTTCCTGCAAGACGCGCCCCGTGAAAATGGCTAGCTCAGAATTCTTTGCCAGGCGCTTGAGTGTCGGCTTGGGCAGCAGCCAACGCTCGTGCCGCACGTTGCCTGAGCTGCCGTCGCCCCAATAGATTTCCTGAAATTTACGCTTAATTTCCTCGTAGGAATTATCGAAGCCAAGCGATTGGATCCAGGCGTGAGATAGCTTCCAGTCGTCGTTGAAGCCGCCTCGATTTTTCCAAGCGTGCACTTCGGCGGAGGTAACGCGCTTCCCAGTGAAGAATCGCAGAGTTTCAATCAAGGTCCGATGGAACGAACCGCGAACATCAACCAACACGCCGTCCACGTCGAAAATGATGATCGCAGGAATCACAAGTAGCGCCGGCTTGCCCTGAGGTTCGAAGGGCGTCTCTGCCGGCACACGGCGATCGCGAATTCACCACCGGCGCTGATCACAAACGGAAGAGACACGCGAATCCGAAGGAGTTTAGTTTCCCGCGCACCGCGCGCCGCGGATGGTCTTGCCCTAAGCCGAACGAAATAATCGTAAGATGCCGGCGAGGACGCCTTTCGAGCCTCAAGACAAGCCGGCGCTACTTTAGAACCTTCAGGAATGCGAATTCTCGGACCCGTCGGAAGAACCCTCTGAGGGAGTCAGATCATGGATCGATTCGTTGGATTCGGACGCAGCTTCGGCAGCGTCGGCGGCTTCGGGGGATTCGGCGGATTCGGAAGCTTCAGCTGCTTGCCCTTCAGGCGTATCAGATTCGGGCTCCAGGGAATCAGAAGTCCACGCTTCGCCCGCCGTGAATGATGCCGCAACACCGCGCACCTCCGGCGCGGGAGCCGGAGGCTCAGGCGTCAATTCGGGCTCGCGTTGCGCAGTCGCGCCCGCCGCAGCAGCGACAGCCACGGGTTCCGCACTGGGCTTGGCCAGCGCCGCGCGACGCAGGGCCAGCACCGACGCCAGAAGCTCAATAATCTGCTTCGCCCCATTGCCGTCCGCGTCCTTCTGGGGATTGTAAGCAGCGACGTTGATAGCCACCAGGCGCGGCTCCACGATAAATACTTCGAGAGCCTGGCGCACATCATCCAGCGTCAAGCCGCCCAACCCGGGATAATTCGTGCCCTGAAAGTTTTCAATCACGTCCACATCGAGATGCACGATGAATTCGTTGCGCGCGGCGTGGACGCGATCGAGCGCGGTGCGAGCCGCCGCGGCGGCGCCTTGCCTGCGGATATCGCTCGCGGAAAAAACACGAATCGGCGCGCGGCGAAGCATCTCCTCTTCCGGCGGATCGAGACGATCCACGCCAAACAGCGCGATATCGGGATCGCGCACCAAAGGCGGTTCGCCCCAGAAGCGCACCAGTTCCGCGGCGCCGCGCCCGGTAAGGTGCGCGACCACCATGCCATCCACGCAGCCTGACGGCGTCGTCGCGGGAATATTCAAATCGGCGTCGCGATCCATGTAAATCATGCTGACGTTGTGATAGTAGCGGCGCACGCCGGCCACGGTGGCGAGGGCTATTGTGCAGTCGCCGGTCAGAATAATGGGCAGGGCGCCCGATTTCACTGCGATCTCGACGCGCGGGCGCAGCGCTTCGAGCGACTTCACCACGCGCGCGAGATTTCGGGCCCGCGGGCTTTCCTCATCGGGCTGCGAAAGCTGCACGGGATCGTCGCCGTGATCGATTACTTCAAAACCAGCGGCGCGCAGTCGATCGCTCAGGCCCGCGGCTCGCAAAGCGACTGGTGCGCGCTCATTTCCTGGAGACATTGCGGCGGCGCTGGTCGGCGCGCCCAAGAGGGCAATCTTGTCCGGCTGGCGAGTGACCTTGACGGCCACGTGGAGGCTCCTATCGGAGGTAATTCGGCCGCGCCCCCGAGCTAGCGCGCCGTTCCCTGCCTCACTGTCAGCTCCGGAGGCAGGGTAAAACGAACATCTTCGCGAATCAAATCGAGATCGCGCTGATTGGTGTAACCGAGGCTCGCCAGCCGCTGGCTGACCTGCTCGACCAGAACTTCGGGAGCGGAGGCACCGGCGGTGAGTCCCAGGTCTTTGACTCCGTCCAGCCATTCGGGCTGGATGTCATTGGCGTCTTCGATCAGGCGCGCGGCAACTCCGGCGCGCTTGGCAACTTCAACAAGGCGATTCGAATTCGAGCTATTGGCCGAGCCGACCACGAGAATCAAGCCCACTTCCCGCGTCAGCGCTTCCACCGCCTCCTGGCGATTCTGCGTGGCATAGCAGATGTCGTCGGAGGCCGGCCCGGCGATCGAGGGAAAGCGTTCGCGCAGGCGGGCCACGATTTCCTGCGTGTCATAGAGCGAAAGAGTCGTCTGCGTGAGGAACGCCAGCCGGTTCGGGTCGGGCACCTCGAGAACATCGGCTTCTTCGACACTGCCCACTACCAGCGTTTGCTCCGGCGCTTCGCCCGAGGTGCCCACGATTTCCTGATGGTCTTTGTGGCCGATGAGGATCAGTGTGCGCCCTTCGCGAGCGAATTTCAGGGCCTCCAGGTGAACTTTGGTGACCAGCGGGCAGGTCGCATCAATCACGCGCAATTGGCGCTCTTTGGCCTCATCGCGGACGCGCGGCGGCACGCCATGCGCACTGAACACCAAAACCGCGCCCACAGGCACTTCCTCGATGGATTCGACGAAAATCGCGCCGCGGCGGCGCAGTTGGTCCACCACATAGCGATTGTGCACAATTTCGTGATGGACGTAGACCGGGGCGCCGTAGGCTTCCAGGGCCAGTTCGACGATATCCACCGCACGCACCACGCCAGCACAGAATCCACGAGGGCGTACCCGTACCAGAGTCTTCGCGCCGTTATTGGTCCCGTAAATCTGTGTCAAACCCAAGCCTAACCCCCTGAATTGAATATCTTAACCGATGCGCCCGCGAACCGCCACCGCGTTTTCCGAGGCGTAAAGTACCGCCGGCGTCCCTGCCGGCATCTGACGACCTCGATTCCATTAGACACCCAGGTCTATGGCGGCGCGCAACCCCTATTCTGAACTCACCCTCTGGTCCGCGGTCGACCGAGAACCAAACGAAATTCGTGCGAGTCAGATGGCGGCAGAGACGCCGCCGCTACTTTACGCCGCGATGATGTATCTTGATTCCGGCAGGAATGTCAGCAACTTCACACCGAGGAACTGCGATGCGATTGGGAGATCAAGTAGCAATAATAACCGGCAGCGGGCGTGGCATTGGGCGCGCCATTGCACTGCGCTTTGCTGCGGAGGGCGCCCCCGTAATTGTGACAGCGCGCACGGAACCGGAAATTCGGGGCGTTGTCGGTGAAATTTCGAAAGCAGGGGGCAAGGCCGCGTTCATCGCGGCAGACGTTGCGACGGAGCGAGGCTGCGAAGCCATCGCGCGCACAGCCCACGACAAATTCGGCGGCGTGCACATTCTCGTGAACAATGCCGGAATTTATGGCCCCGTGAAACCTCTCGAAGAAATTACGCCGTCGGAATGGGACGAAGCCGTAGCAGCGAATCTGCGCTCGGCGTTCTTGATGTCGCGCCTGGTGCTACCGGAAATGTACGCCCGAGGCTCCGGCGCAATTCTAAATATTTCAAGCGTAGCAGGGAAGGCCGCATTTGGCCTGAACGCGCCGTACGCAGCATCAAAAGCGGGAATGAACGGCTTGACGCGCACGCTCGCCGCCGAAGCGGCCCGCAAAGGCGTGCGCGTAAACGGAATCAGTCCCGGCCCAGTCCCCGAAACGAAATTGTCGCAGGAATTGGGCCGCGCGCTCGCCGAGCGCTTCCACGCCGACCGCGACGTCATGTTTAAACAGATGCTCGAGGGGATATTACAAGGACGGCCGCAGACGGCGGGAGAGATCGCCGCTGCGGCCGTGTTCCTCGTTTCCGAAGAGTCCAGCGCGATTACTGGGCAGATTCTGAACGTGGATGGCGGAATGGCCTTCTACTGATTTCTTGCACCGCACTCAACCCGCGACGGGTTGCGTGCTCCGCCAAACTGAAGCCACGCTCACCGGCTCGCCCAAGCAGATAAATAACGAAGCCGATTGAGAACAGAATCGCGAAAACAATTCCGAACAGGAGTTCTGCCGCCAGCAGTTCCCGTACGAAATAGAGCTGCAGAACGAAAATTACACCCAGGGTCCACCAAATTGCGCGGTTTAGCTTCTGCTGCTTCGCTGGTTCATTTGTAAACAATCGCGAAATCAGGTTCATGGTCCCTTTCCTACTCCACTTCTATAGATGCACGCGCAGGCCCAAAAGAATCATCTGTAAGTCATTGCAAATACGTGGGCAGGCTCACCCGAACTATTGGATTGTGGAAAAGTCTAATGAAAAGGAATTCCGGCGAGGGATACGCAGGTGCCGTGGATGAGTTTTAGTACAAAAGTTGTAGGACTACCGCACTGAAACGAGCTGGAGCAAACGCGAACACGTCAAAATGAGAAAGTTCCGCTGGTTTATCCTGAGGATTGCCGAAGGGCGTCCCCGTTTACCCCGATCTGCGAGGGGCCGGCATCCGACCAACTCGGACTAAACCTGGATCCGCAAACAAGCGCGGACGAGAGAGCCCAATTTCACTCAGCGCCCCTCAAACGGGTAGCGATCCTGCGCCAGCACCGCATCGGCAACGCGACGCCGCAGCGCGATACCGTCAACAGGCTCACGCTTAGAGAAGCGTTTCAAAACCGCCAGCTGCGTGCGCAGCATGTCGCCTTCCAGCGTCCCGACCAGCGCCGTGCGCGCTTCCTTTTCCACGCGATCCGCGGCGCCGTAAATAAACGCGCGCGCCGCGTCGGTCATCACCGACGTGGCTGCTTCGCCGCGCGCGGCCGCGGCTTTCTGCGTGCGGCGCAGCACCGATTCCATTCCGTAGATTTCCATCACCACATTGGAAAGCGCCGCGACGATTTCCTGTTCCTCGGCCAGCTTGTCGCGGAACTTCTGCACTGCCGTCCCCGCCGCGAGCAAGAACGTCTTTTTCGCCTGCGCCAGCGTGCGTTCCTCTTCCGCGAAGGCGCCGCTCGGTCCTTCCTCGAACGACGGCCCAGCCAGCACTTCTTCCGCAAGCTTCATTGCCGCCGGAATCAGCGGCAGCGTCCCGCTCATCGCACGCTTCATCAGCATCTGAATGATGAGCATGCGGTTGATTTCATTGGTGCCTTCGAAGATGCGGTTGACGCGGCTGTCGCGATAAGCGCGCGCCACCGGATAATCTTCGTGGAAGCCGTAACCGCCGAAAATCTGCACGCCTTCGTCCACGCAGAAATCCACCATCTCGCTGCCCAACACCTTGCTGATGGAACTCTCGATGGCGTATTCCTCGAGCACCGCCATAGCCTGCTGCGACTTGTCCGCGCCCGCCGATTGCGCCGCCACGGCCTGCTCGATCATCCCCGCCGAGCGATAAATCATGGACTCAACCGCAAAAATGCGGATGGCCATCTCCGCCAGCTTGGCGCGAATCAAACCGAACTCGCGTAGTTGCTTGCCAAACGCGGTGCGCTCCTTCGAATATTTCGAGGAGGCTTCCAGAACTTTCTTCGCGCCACCCACGCAGTGCGCCCCCAGCGAAAAGCGCCCGGCATTGAGCGTGTTGAAAGCCACCACGTGCCCGCGCCCGACTTCATGCAGCAGATTTTCCTTCGGCACGGGACAATTCTCGAAAAAGATTGGCACCGTCGAGCTGCCCTTGATGCCCATCTTCTTTTCTTCCGCGCCCACCGAAAATCCGGGATAGCCTTTCTCGACGATGAAGCAGGAAAATTTCTCGCCGTCAATCTTGGCGAATACTACGAAAATGTCAGCAAAGCCGCCGTTGGTGATCCACATCTTCTGCCCGTTCAAAATGTAATTCTTGCCGTCCGGAGAAAGCACAGCGCGAGTGCGCGCGGCCAGAGCATCCGAGCCCGCTTGCGGCTCGGAAAGGCAGTAGCAGGAGAGCAACTCGCCGGTGGCAATCTTCGGCAGGTACTTTTTCTTCTGCTCTTCGGTGCCGAAATAGACGATGGGAATCGTGCCGATGCCCGCGTGCCCGCCATGCGAAACCGCGAAGGAACCGTAGCCGGAAACCTTTTCCGCCAGCACGGTGGCCGAAACTTTATCCAGGCCAGCGCCGCCGTAAGCCTCCGGAATCGCTCCGCCCAGAATGCCGATCTCTCCGGCCTTCTTCAGAATGTCGGCCATCAAGTTGTCTTTGTGCAATTCCAGCTCGGGAACCACCGGCATCACTTCCTTGGTGACGAATTCTTCCGCCGTCTGCCCGATCAGACGCTGATCGTCTGTCAAATCCGCAGGCGTAAATACGTCTTCCGGCTGGCACGCAGTGATCAGAAAGCTCCCGCCGCGCAGAAGATTCTGAGAAACAGTGGAAGTGGCCATGTCATGAACTCCTTCGGATTTCGCCGCCTGCGGTAGTCAGGAGGCATCTGGTAGCACTTGAATTCTACAGCGAAGCGATGAGGCGAGCAAATGGACGGAAGGACAGGCCCGCGCCGCTCTCGAGAAAGAGCAAATCTCCCGCCCAGGCTAATCCGGCATCCATTCCGGAGGAAAGAGCTTGCCCGCCTGTTCGGGAGTCATGGGTATTCCCGCCAGCTCGGCCGCCCGCGCCAGCGCGGGATCGCGTCCCGCCGCGAGATCCTGCGCCGTCGGCAAGATTCGCTGATCCGGCGTCACACCTACGTGTTCGAGGCTCTTGCCGTCAGCCATGATCATGTCGGCTTCGGTGATCGAGGCTCCGTAGGTGATTACCGTTTCTGTGCCGAATTGATGTCCGTAGCCTCGCGCTTCCATCACGCTGCCCGAGGATCGATCGCCCAAAATGACACCGCGTTTTTCCAGTTGAATCACGCGGGCGAAGATTTCCGCCGCCGACGCCGAACCGCTGTCGATCAGAACGATAAGCTGTCCCGTGAACGCTTTCCCGTGGGTTTTCGCCACTTCGGGTTTCAACGGTTTTCTTCCGATCCGGTCGGCCACTTTCACATCGTGCTCAAACATCCCTCCCAGTATTCGTTCCAAGACCTCAACGATGCCCCCAGGATTTCCGCGCAGGTCCAGGATCAGCGCCTCCGACGAGCGGAGCTTGCCCAGCATGGTGTCGGCATGTTCGAGCGAGAACTCAAAATCCGGCAGCTTCCAGATGAGTACTCCCTTTCCGACCTCAACATATCGCGATCGGCTCAGCCATTCAGCATTCTCTGAATCGCGGACAATCTGAAATATGTCGTCGAGATTCTCAACTACTCGTTTCTTGGGCACCATCTTTGACTGCACGTCTACCTGACGTGTATTGCCGTCCGGCGAACGAATAACGACGCGCAAGGCTGTCTGCGGCCGGAGCACGTCGTAAACGTATTCCATTTTCCAAAGATCATCGCGAACAGCATCATGGCCGTTGATTTGCACAACCTGATCTCCGACCTTCACTCCCTTCTTCTCCGCATCGCTGCCCGGCCGGACCGCGGTGATGAAGCATTTGTCGTCTCCCACTGCCGTAATCTGCCAGCCGTAACTATGTGAATAGGGGCGCGATGGTGGAAAAAAGAAGGTGTGTGAATCGTTCAGGGCATCCAGTGCACCGGCAATGTCCGCAAGCGCGTAGTTCATCGAGGTCGCGTTGTCGATTTTTTGCTCGGCTTCTCGGAAGCGCGCGTCGAGGTCCAGCCCGTGAAACTTCGGATCGTAATAGTTTTTCTTGATATCGCCTTCCATCACGCGCAGCATCTCTTTTGTGGTGTCACGATCGAACTTATTCAGTTTTTGCTCTTGGGCCATCAGCAGATGCACGGCGGCAAGCGACAAGAGCAAGCTGGCAGCAAGCAAAATGGCACGAGCAGCTCGGCGCGTCATGGTTTCTCCCGGTGCGGCGTAACGTTGCAGCAACGTACCTCAATGCTAATACAGTGTCAATCGCCGCTGAACATTTCCGGCCGTAGGGGCGCTCGCTCGCTGTGCCCTCCGACGACCTACCCGCAACATCACGCTGCCGCACTTGCACTTCTCTCCGTAGGGGCGCTGGCTTGCTGCGCCCTCCGACGACCCACCCGCAAATTCACGCTGCCGCACATCCGCGGACTCCCGAGCGCAGCGGGGATCGGCATTTGCACTTCTCTTCGTAGGGGCGCTGGCTTGCTGCGCCCTCCGACGACCCCAACGCAACAACCACCACAGATCACCCGCGGACTCTCGAGCGCAGCAAGGGATCGGCACTTGCACTTCTCTTCGTAGGGGCGCTGGCTTGCTGCGCCCTCCGACGACCACAACGCAACAACCACCACAGATCACCCGCGGACTCTCGAGCGCAGCAAGGGATCGGCACTTGCACTTCTCTTCGTAGGGGCGCTGGCTTGCTGCGCCCTCCGACGACCACAACGCAACAACCACCACAGATCACCCGCGGACTCTCGAGCGCAGCAAGGGATCGGCATTTGCACTTCTCTTCGTAGGGGCGCTGGCTTGCTGCGCCCTCCGACGACCACAACGCAACAACCACCACAGATCACCCGCGGAGCACAACCAACCCACGTCCGTCCTCCGCTCGTAGGGGCGCCACTTGTATACCCTGCTTGCCGTGAGCTTCGAAGGGCCGCACCCTCCCAACCCATCCGCGGCCACATTCAATCTCTGTGTGCGAACTCCGACGCCTGGTCCGCCTCGCGCGCGCACTCATCACAACATCCGCAACCCACGCGCCGGCCACACTCAGCCCTTGACGCGGCGAAACCCAAACCTAAGCCCCGCGCCGATCGTCGGCGACGTTGAATATTCCTCCAGCGCCCAGAACTCCGTGTTTCCGCATTCCGTACCATTGAAAACGATAAAAATCAGTGCTAGCTTGCCGCTGGAAACTGGCCATGAACATCACCAAAGGTCGAGAACGAACTCACTTTAGGGGGCTCCATCATCGCGATTCTAACCGGAACTCAGATTTAAGCAGAAACGATCGTAACCTGCTGAAAACAAACCACGGAGGTCATTTCTAACCGGGAAAAAATCGACCCCCCTGGAACCCCGTTTCGCACCCCGGCGGAGCAGCCGCCGAGGGCCTTGAGAGACTGTGCGAGAACACCGGGGGCCGGCTGGGCATGACTTTGCGGCTTGCGGAAAAAAGCAAAAAAGCCGTCATCCCGAGCGCAGCGAGGGATCTGCATTTGATCTAGTCTTTCTAGGGGCGCTGCTTCTTTACCCTGAGCCCCCGAAGGGCTGCGCCCTCCGACGACCTCACGGAAAATGACCGCCCCGCACAACCGCGGACTCCCGAGAATGAAAGTATGTCGCCTTTTTTCCGCAACCTCTCCAGTCATGCCGCAAAGCAGACAAAATCACCGCGGCTTTAGAGCCAGCGGAAAAAGGCCTATTCGGCGTCATTCCGAACGAAGTGAGGAATCCCTCTTGCTTGGTTGTCGAGCAAATATACATTGGCCGTATGGACAAAATAATTTTTCTTGACAAGATATATTGTCCGAGATACAGTCCGGCCCATGAGCACGGAAGCTGTAGAGATGATTCGCGACGATGCCCGCGCCGCAGCGCTCCTGAATCCTCTGCGCCGCCGCATCCTCGAAGCTCTGCGCGAGCCGGATTCCGCCGCCGGGCTGGCCCGGCGTCTGCGCCTTCCCCGCCAAAAAGTGAACTATCATGTGCGCGAACTGGCGCGCGAACGCTTCCTCGAGCGCGCCGGCCGGCGCCGCCGCCGCAACATGACCGAGCAGCGTTACGTAGCGCGCGCCCGCGGTTACGTACTTTCACCAGAACTTCTCGGCCACTTGCAGGCCGATCGCAGCAGGATCGAAGACGTTTTCAGCGCAAGCTACCTGCTGGCCGTGAGCGCCCAGGTGCAGTCGGAACTAGGGCGCGCCCGCGCCGAAGCCGAAGCGCAAGGCAAACGCCTGGCAACGCTCTCGCTCGTTTCCGAGCTGCGCTTTGAAACTGCCGAGCAACGCGCCGAATTCGCCAAAGAGTTGCAGCGCGCCATCGCCGGCCTAATCGCGCGCCACTCGTCCCCGTATCGCGCAGCCGATGGAACGGCTGGGCGCGGGCGTCCGTTCCGCTTCGTCGCAGGCTGCTATCCCATTCCTCCCTCTGCTGAGAAAGACCAGGAAAAATCACCTGAATCCACTAACGAGGCGTAGTCATGCGCAAAGAAGAACACCAAAAGCACGAACGCCGCATCATCCGCGACGAAATCAAGACCAAGGTCTCGCCGCAGCAAGCCTGGGAAGCCTGGGCTGATCCCGCGAAGATTTCGCAGTGGTTTGTGGATCGCGCCGAGGGCAAGGCCGAAGCAGGCGCCGACATCGCCTGGTTCTTCGACAATTTCCATTTGGAATTGCATTACAAAGTTCTCGAGGCCGTGCCCGGCGAGCGCTATTCCATCTTGTGGCCAGGACCCATGCCCCCGTCAGGCATTCTGGAGGTAATCATCGAGCGCGACGCCGGCCAGACGCTGATCCGGCTGGTGCAATCGGGCTTCCGCGAGGGCGCGGAATTTGATGAGGAATACGAAGGCGTCGCTTCCGGCTGGCATACTTCGCTCGCGTTGCTGCGCGAGTACCTCGAGAATTACTTTGGGCAGCCACGCACCAGCGTTCTGGTGATGCAGCCCGCACAGTTTGAATATGCGCGAGTCGCACGCTATTTTCGCGAGCCGGAATTGCTGGCGAAGTGGCTGACCAAATCCGGCGCGATCGGAGAAGAAGGCGACGCGTGCAAGCTGATACTGCGTGACGGCGAGGCCGTCACCGGTGGCGTGCTTGCACGCACGCAACACGAAGTCACGCTGAGCTGGCCCGCGGAGCGCGCAGCTCTGGAATTGAAATCCTTCTCGATGGGGCCGCAACGAATTCTGGCGATTCGCATATCCGGTTGGAATATGGACGCCAAGCGCGCGCCGGAACTAGAGACGCAGATGACCGAAGCGGTGGCACGCCTGGCTGCGGCACTGCAGAGCGAGAGCGCGTCACAGGCAGGAGCTTGACCGGTACCTTGCGTTGCCCAGGAAAAATTCACGAAGGAGAAATGGATATGGCTGGTTCGAATCCCGATTCTGCTACGTCGGCCACGAAGCGCTCGCGCGCCGTCGAAAAAGTGATTGAGTTGAATGCCCCGATCGAGGCTGTGTGGAAGGCGCTGACTGACGGCCAAGAGCTCGCGCGGTGGTTTCCGCTCGAAGCGCGCGTAAAGCCCGGCGTGGGCGGCGAGGTTTTTCTCTCGTGGGGTGATTGGTGCCAGGGCACCGGGAAAATTGACGTCTGGGAGCCGAACAAGCGGCTGCGCTGGCTCGAGCCGTTGCCGGGAGCGGGTGACGCGGGCGCTCCGGCGCATCTTGCGGTGGAATGGACGCTGGAATCTCGCGGCGGCAAAACGATTCTGCGGCTGGTGAATTCCGGATTCGGCAGCGCGAGCGATTGGGAGAATGAATATTACGACGCCACCGATTACGGCTGGACGTTTATGCTGCTCAGCCTGAAGTATGCGCTCGAGAAACATCCGGGCGTCGCACGGCAGCATATCGGACCGCGCCATAAATTTGCCGGGACGCGCGAGCAAGCCTATGCGCGCCTCATCGCCGCGGGCGGGATTTTCCGCCAAGCCCTCCCTGGCGAGATCGAGGCAGGCAGCCGCTTTTCGCTGACTGCCGCGGCCACTGGCAATGCTCTTGAAGGCAAAGTCGAGTTCGTGCGCCCGCCGCGCGGCTTTTGTTTGAGCGTCGAGAATCTGAACAACGCACTGCTGTGGGTCGAGATTTTCGGCGAAGCCGGCAAAGTCGATACTACACTCTGGCTCTACACCTACGGCTTGCCGGAAGCGCAGCACGCCGCGCTTGCAACGGCGTGGAATCGCCAGTACGCTGCGATTTTTGCGGACAACAAAGGCGGAGAATAAAACAGAGCGAGAGCCGAGGAGATGGTTGCGATGCGCACTGCGATTCGAATGGCGATAGTCGCGTTAGTTTTCGTCGCGCTTCCCCGCACGGGCGCAGCGCAAACGAAGGAAACGCCAGCTGCAACGAAATCGACGGAATTGGCACCGGAGATGCAGAAACTTGGTTTTCTGATTGGCGAGTGGCACTACACGGAAAAGTACGAGAAGAGCGCCATGATGCCCGAAGGCGGTGCGAGCGAAGGCACCTACCGCGCGACGATCGGGCCGGGCGGTCATTCAATCCTGACCGAGTTCGATGAAAAAACCGGGCCGATGGGGAGCGTTTCCGCGCACGAAGTGTTTACCTGGGACGCGGAGAAGAGCGCCTACGCCGGGTACGCGTTCGTCTCCGACGTTTCAGGATGCTTCACACGCACGGGAAACTGGGAGAAAGATCAACTCGTCTTTACGCGGGAAATCAGCGCGCGGGGCAAAACCGTGCGCATGCGCTTCGTTTATACCGAAGTGCGCCCGGACTCCCTGGTGATCGAAACTTACATCGGCGTCGGCGATGCGCCGCTAGCGCTGTCGTTCACCACGCGCGCGAAGAAGCAGTAATCCGCCGCGGCGATCCACGCTAGAATTCGTCGCGTGAAGTGGATCATCCGCATCGGCGTGCTCACCGTTGGAATTCCCTCGCTGTTCATCGGACTGCTTATGCTGGCGCGCTTCCGTCCCAACCGCGGGCACATTCAAGCGGAAGTCGAAATACATCGCCCGGCAGCGCAAGTGTTCCGTTGGATTTCGCAAGAAGAATTGATTAAGCAGTGGGTCGGCGGGTTGAGCGAAATTTCGCTCGTTGCGCCCGGACCAAACGGCGGCGGGAACGGCACGCGCTTTCATATGACCGAGCTCGACAAGGAAGAAAACGCGCGCATCGAGATGGAGATGACCGTGACGGAATACGTCCCGAGCGAAAAGCTCGGCGTCCAGATACGTTCGGTTGGAGATCCGGGGGAAGGATTCATCGAGAATGCGGAGTATCGCTTGGCTCCGACGCCGGACGGCAGCAACCTAAAATTGGAGATTCAGACCGATTATTACGGCAGGCTACCACGGGCGTTTGAGCCGCTGATTACGCGGGCGGCACGAAAGAAAGTGCAGCGCGATTTGATGCGGCTTAAGACGCTGGTTGAATCGAAGACAGAGAGCACCGCTGGGAGCGCACCTTAGGTTGTTGCTTGCCACCCGATGCGAACGGATGCCGGCCTTAAAGGCCGGCGCTACATTTCGGCAGGACTTAGGCTACGCGCTCGAGGATTCCTGCCGCACCCATGCCGCCTCCAACACACATGGTGACCATGCCGTAGCGTTCGTTGCGACGCTCTAGTTCGCGCAGAATCGAAGCAGTTAGTTTCGCGCCGGTGCAGCCGAGCGGGTGGCCGAGAGCGATCGCGCCGCCGTTGGGATTTACACGATTGAGATCGAGCCCGGCGAGCTTGATCACCGAAAGCGCTTGGGTAGCGAACGCTTCGTTTAGCTCGATCACGTCAATGTCTTCCAGACGCAGCCCCGCAAGCTTCAGCGCCTTCGGAATGGCGTAGGCGGGACCGATGCCCATTTCCTCGGGCAGACATCCGGCGGTCGCAAAGGCGAGGAATCGCGCCAGCGGTTCAACCTTCAATTCGCGCGCCTTCTCCGCGCTCATCACGATCGAAATCGCAGCGCCGTCACTGGTTTGCGAGCTGTTCCCCGCTGTCACAGTGCCGCGCGCATGAAACGCGGGCTTGAGCTTGGCGAGCGCTTCCATCGAGGTGTCGGCGCGCGGGCCTTCGTCCGTGTCGAAGACCAATTTCGTGGTCTTCGCGCGATTGCCATTGTTAGGAGGAATTTCGGTGAAGCTCACTTCCACCGGCACGATTTCATCCTTGAATTTCCCTGCGCCAATCGCTGCGATCGCGTTTTTGTGGCTGCGCAGCGAGAATTCATCCGCTTGCTCGCGGGTGATGCCGTATTTCTTTGCCAGATTTTCCGCGGTAAGGCCCATGCCGAGATATGCATCGGGATAGTGATCCATCAGCCAGGGATTCGGTGCGACTTTGTTACCGCCCATCGGCACGAAGCTCATGGATTCGGCGCCGCCCGCGATGATTACATTGGCGTGGCCGGCCATGATCCGCTCGGCGGCCAGTGCGATCGACTGCAAGCCTGAAGAGCAGAAGCGATTGATAGTCATCGCCGAGCATTCCACGGGCAGCCCGGCGCGCAGGGAGGCGATGCGCGCGACGTTCATTCCCGCCTCGGCTTCCGGCATCGCGCATCCGAGGATTACGTCTTCGATGTCTTTGACATCGAGGCCTTTGACACGCGCGACGGCTTCTTTAATGGCTGCGGCGGCCAGATCATCGGGCCGACTGGTGCGCAGCGAGCCCTTCGGGGCCTTGCCAACTGCTGTGCGCACAGAACTTACGATTACGGCTTCGTGCATGATTCACCTTCCGGTTCGGTTCGTAGGGTTTATTGGATGCTTTATCGTGGGAAAAAGCAACAGGGGCGCGAGGCATGGGTTCGGTCAATAGCGCGGCGTCTCGGCCGGCAACTGACGTTCGCTAAGGTCACCTGTCGACTCGATCATTCGCGGCGCGCGGCTGTGGTTCGTGTCGCTTGGTTCTGGCTTTCTCTTTCCGCGATTGGATATCGAGCTTCGCTTACTTCTTGCTCGTCGGATGCCGGCAGAGACGCCGGCGGTACTTAAAACGTAAACCTGAGTGCAAATTGGAGTACGCGGGGGCCTCCGCCGCCTAGGCCTGGGTTGCCTTGGGCTACGTCTGGCGTTGCTGATATGGCCCCTTCCGGAGCTACCCCTGGAGTTACCACGTTGTTTGGCAGCGCGAAGTTGGGGTGATTGAAGATGTTGAAAAACTCGGCGCGGAATTGAGCGACTAGTTTTTCCGTGAGCTTCGTATCCTTGGTCACCGAGAAATCAGCATTCCAAAATTTTGGACCGTAGATTTGATCGCGGCCGAGCGTGCCGAATTCTCCCGCAGGCTCGGCGAATGCGTTGGGATTCAGATAGCCCGTCGCGGGCGTCCAATTGGGGAGAATCGGATTCACGCCCGGAACTACGTCCGGTCGCAGGTGGCCGTTAATTCCGAATTGATCGTCAATGATTGGGATCGGGCGGCCGGATTGAATCGTGACGATGGTATTGAGCGCCCAGCCCGCGGCCAGCCGCGGCGGTAAGCTGCCCCAGACCGGCACGGCGTAGTTCAGCGCGCCGGTGAAGCGATGCTTGGTATCGAAAGTCGAAGGACCTTTCTCCGCGCGCAAGTCGTCGGAGTTTTGCGGGAAGGCGGCAGTGGCAAAATTGAAATCGATGCCATCGGACGCGTCATCCAGGGATTTTGAGAAGACGTAGCCGTAAAATCCCGTGAGGCCATGGAAGTTGCGCAGGCGGCCATTTAGCTGTAGCGCGTTGTAGGTCGAATTGGCGATGGTGCTGAATTCGTCCATCGTGGAATAGGTTGGATTGGTCCCGTCTTGATTGATATCCCACAGACGCGTCAAGCGCGTTCCCTTGCTGCCAACGTAGGCAATTTCAAACGATGTGTGATCGCCGGCTTGCTGTTCGATATTCAAATTCCAACTGCCGACGTAGGGCGTGCGCAGATGCGGATCTACGGCAAAAATTTCGTAGGGCGGAGGGGAAATGGTGAATACAGGTCCCGGCGTTTCGCCGGTGAACGCTCCTTGATTGAATCCCAGCGGCAGAACCGGGACCGGGCCGACCGGATTCGTAGCGATGCCGGCAACATTGGTGAAGTTGGCGATCATCAGGTGCTGCGGAATGTAATCGTAAAAGACGCCGTAGCCTGCGCGGACTGTCGTCCTCGTCCACGGACTCCAGGCCAAGCCGAGCCGCGGGCCAAAATTATTTAAGTCACGCGGGTAGGCATTGGCGAGGCCACCGGAGCCGACATGCTCAAGCGTCGCCGTTGGCGCGTTGGTGGCGATGTTGTACAGGAGGCCGTTCTTCTCGCTGATGGGGCCAAAATATTCCCAGCGAACTCCGAGGTTGAGTGTGAGATTTGGCCGCAGGCGATAATCGTCCTGGGCGAAGAACGCCGTTCCGTTGTTGTAGGTGGTGCGCTGCGTATTCCCGGTGTTGGCGGTGGTGAAGCACGAATCGCATTCGGCGTTTCCGAGATAGAAGTTGGTTAGGACGTCGATGATTGTGGCGTCGAGCGTGGTGTCGTTGTTGGTGGGCGCAAAACCAAGCAGGCCGCGCTCGAGATTGTCGTTGAACGCGGAGACTGACACTCGCCGATATTCGCCGCCGAATTTGAAGGTGTGTACGCCGTGAATCCACGTGAAATTGTCGAGGATCTGGTAGCTCTGGCTGGTGCGCGCGCGGGGAACGCTGAACGCGGTGGCGCCCAGATTTTCAATCGCGCCGGCAAAATCGAACTCGGGAAGGCCAGCATGATTCGTGCCGAAATTAAGTCCGGGTATCGTGAGATCGGCCTTGGCGTCCGCTGAGGTGAAGGAATTTGAAAAGCGGGTGTAGCCGAAACGGAGCTCGTTTACGCGCGATGCGCCGAGGGTCGAGAGCAAGCTGGCTGAGACGACGTTCACGCGCGTGGGCGAAATCTGTGCGAATGGCGCCAGGCGCGAACCGCTGCCGGAGCCACCCAGCGAGCCGAACGGAAATGTCTGGTTATCGTTGCCGAAGGCGTAGCGGACGGCGAAGCTCTCGTTGCCGGTGATTTTGTGATCGAGCTTTACGATGAGATTGTCGTTGTTGTTGATGTCGTTCACTACGCCGGGCAATTCATTCGTGGCGCTTTGCGGGAAGAGAGCCAGGATGGCGTCGAGCGGCGCGGTGACGATGTTGGGGTCCTGCGCGAGAGCGGCGCTGCGGGCTGTGGCGATTTCGGTTTGCGTCGGGACTTGGAATAGGAAATCGGAGCCGACGCGCTCGCGTTGGCCTTCGTAGGCGCCGAAGAAGAATGTGCGGTCCTTCACGATGGGCCCGCCTACGGAGCCGCCGAATTGATTGTTGATGAAGAGCGTTTGCGGGTCCGGGACTACGTTGAAGTAGTTGCGCGCGTCGAAGGCGGAATTGCGGTGATATTCGTAGGCCGAGCCGTGAAGTTGATTGGTTCCGGATTTGGTGAGGATATTCACTACTGAACCGCTGTTGCGGCCGTATTCCGCCGGGAATTGCGACTGCACGTTGAACTCTTGAATGGCGTCGATAGGAAGAAGCGTCGCTGGCGCGCCGCTGATGCCTACCTGATTTAAAGCCGAGTTGTTGAACCACGGGTCGTTGTTGTCGGTGCCATCGAGAGTGTAATTGTTGGAGCGGTCACGATTGCCGTTCATATTGAACTGGCCGAAGCCTTTTTCAGTGCCGGCGACGCCTGAGCCTTCGACCGTAACACCGGGAACAAGAGCGACGAGCTTGCCGAAATCGCGGCCGTTCAGGGGCAGCTCTTCGACCATGGTGTTGTCCACGACTTCGCCGAGAACGTCGCGTTCGGTATCAACAAGTGGGGCCGCGGCGGTCACGGTGGTTATGCGTTCCACCATTCCAACTTCCAATACGAAATCGAGCCGCGTATCCAAGCCGACTTCGACGATGGCGTTTTCAACTCCGGTCGTGAATCCAGTTGCTGCGAAGGTGACCGAATATTGGCCGGCTTCAAGTTCGGGAATGATGTAGGAGCCGTCGCCAATCGTTTTTACGGTGCGAGATTCGCCGTTGGCAGTATTTCGCGCAGTGATTGTTGCGGCGACGACAACTGCGCCCGACTGATCGGTCACTTGTCCATGAATGCTGCCGCGATACGTTTGTGCTGCAGCGGCGCCTGTTGTTATCGCGATGGCAAGCGATATCAGCCCGAATGTAAAAATGAAACGCAGCGCGTTCTCGCGCCCAAATCTCAAGGCTTGCATACCCAGCACCCTTATTGCGCCTTTCGCGGAATAATCACCGCCACTGGCGGCGTGACGTTGTAGGTTTTCGAGAAATCTCTCTCGTTCAGCGCGAAGCCGATGCGCCCGCGTGAATCGACGTAAAGCAGCATTTGTCCCACGGGCACATCCATGAAGGTCTTCACGTACGGCATGGTGTAGGGCTTGCCGCCGATTTTGACGGTCACTTTGTCGCCCAGATCGTAGCCCAGCGTTTTGAAATCTTCGCCGCGAATATCGGTGATGAGGCTGCCAAATGGATCGTCGAGGCCGATCACATCTCCGGAGATTCCATCGACATTCACTGTGGCGACAATCGGTTTCAGGCGAACTAGCTCGGGGACGTCGGGGCCGGCGAGCTTCCAGTCTTCGCCGGCTGCGAGGTGCGCCGCAGCGGGCGAGAAAATATCCCGGCCGTGAAACGTGGAGGAAATTCCCTCGCCGATCATCCAGGAGCGGTTGGTGATCTCGCGTGCGCCGACGATGCCGTCGCGCTCCATCACCGGCGTGATCAGGCCGTTATCGGGCAAAACGAAATATTGGCCTTTCTTCGATTTCACGATCACGGCTTTGCGCGTAGGTTCCCACGCCCGGATCGACGACCACGAGAAAAACCGTATTCGCTGGATAGTAGGGAGTCACGCCGGCGAGAAAGCGGGCGCCCTCTTCGATCGAAAATGGCGTCACCTGGTGGGTGATGTCCATGATGCGCACGTCGGGAAGAATCTGGATGATGACGGCCTTGCAGATGGCCACGGCGTCGTTGGCCGTGCCGAAATCGGTCATGAAGACGATTGTCGGATGCGCCGCGGCAGGCTGCGCTGGAGCTTCTTTGAGCGGCCGCGTCCCACATGCCGACGACAGTAGGACGGCGCAAGCGCATAGTGCGGCGCGCGCTGTGGTGCTATATCGAGAGCGAATCATGGGCCTCCGACCAAAAGTTTGTGTGACCGAATCGACGCAAAGTTGGAGTACACCCTTTTCAGGAATCACAATTAAGACGCCCTCACACGGATTTGGATTCGAGTTCCTGCCCCAAGAACTTGGCGAAAGTATAGCGAATCGGGCGAGCAGGCGGAAGAATTCTCTGTGATGCGCGGCTTTTCTTAGTTCGGGATGTGAGAGACACGCGTCAGTTTTCAGCGCCAGAAGAAAAGAGGGCCGAACTGCGGGCGGGACTGAAGGCCCGCCCCTACGAACTACGGGCGCTTGCGGTATTGCTCGTAGAGATCGAGGTGGCGGTTTTCGAGACTCGTCAGGCGGCCTTTGATGAAGAGATAGCGGACCTGCGTGCGGATTTCCAGCGGGTCGCCATCGGTTACGATTATGTTGGCGAGCTTGCCGGCTTCGATGGTACCGAATTGATCGTCGAGGCCTAGCATTTTCGCGGCGTTCACTGTGACTGCGCGCAGAGCTTCGTCGTGCGAGAGGCCGTAAGCAACCGCGTTGCCTGCTTGCTGCGAAAGGCGGCGCGAGAATGACGTATCGAAGCTGGCAAATGCTATCGGGATTCCGGCGGCGGCGAGTTCCGAGGGCTGGGTCATCGGCTTGTCGTAGGGATAATCTTCCTCATTTGGCTCGCGCATCGTGGGACCTAAAATCACGGGGATATTTTTCTGCTTGAGGAGATCCTTCTCGCGCCAGGCCTCGGCGCCGCCGGCGAGAATCATTTTCAGATTTTGCTTGCCGCAGAATTCGACGGAATTGCGGATGTCGCGCGCCGATTCCGCCACGACGAGCACTGGAAGCTTTCCTTCGACGACAGGAATTAGCGCTTCGAGCTTGAGATCCCGCTCGAAGTTTTGCGTTGAGCCTTTCGCGACTGCTTGCGCATAGTGCCGCGCCTGCTCGAGAAGATCGCCGAGGGCATTCACGTTCTTATCGTATTCCGCCTTAACTTCGGAATAGGGCCGCTCGACGAATTTGTCGGCTTCGAAATCGTAAATTCTGCTTTCGATTGACGGCCAGTTCACCACCATCGCCGCTGAGGCGCGCAGGGTCATTTCTTCGTTCGTCCAGCCGGCTAGATTCAACAACGAGGCCTGCCCGCCGAGGATTGAGTTTTCACCGAACGAGTCGAAACCACGCACGCCGGGCGTGACCAGGACTTCGGTAATGCCGCTGGCGCGCGTGACGCCGATGTGCGCGCTGGCGGGATTCACGGCGGTCATGGCCACGACATCGGGATTGAATTCGCCTAGCTCGGACACGTCATCCGTGGCGCGCACCGCGCTGACTTCTGTTAACCCGAGTTGTGTGACGGGATCGAAAAATCCTGGATAGACTTCGAGCCCTTTGGCGTCGATCACTTTGGCATCGGCGGGGACGTTGACATTGGCGCCGGCCGCGGCGATTTTTCCGTCGCGGATCAGGACGATGCCGCTTTCGATCGGGGCGCCAGATAGTGTGAAGATCTTTGCGCCCTTGATCGCGTACACGCTGGGCTCGGCATCTGCGGTCGCTCGATGGCCTTGGTTGAGCGGCGAACTCTGAGGCCGGGCTACTGCGGCGATGCTCCATAGCAGAGTCAGCAAAATCGCCGCGCCGATACTTGCGGAGCGCGTGACGATACGGGCCGATCGCCTCATCGCAGGCTGAATGACGGCGGCGCGCGTCATCGCGCACCTTCCGCATCATTGCCTTCCGCCTTCGGCGGTTTCGCTTTTTCCTTCGATTCCTCTTCCTTCTTCATTTCCTCCGCTTTTTTCCTTTCTTCCTCGCGCGATTTCTTTTCTTTATCGAGCAGGGCTTTTTTCTCGCTTTCCAGCGCGGCCCGGCCGGCGATGTCGCGATCTCGATCGAAATAGACGTGGCCATCGATCAGCGTTTTCTGCGCGACGGCGTAAACGCTCAGTGGATCGTGATTGAAGATGACCAGATCGGCGTCTTTACCCACATCGATTGATCCGACTCGGTTGTCGATGCCGAGCTGAATCGCAGGATTCAAGGTGACCAGCTTTAGCGCTTCGTTATCCGAGAGGCCGCCGTATTTGACCGCCTTCGCCGCTTCTTGATTGAGGTGCCGGGCCTCTTCGCTATCGTCGGAGTTCACGGAAACGACGACGCCGCGTTCTGTCATCAGCGCGGAGTTGTAGGGAATCGCGTCATACGCTTCCATCTTGTAGGCCCACCAGTCGGAAAATGTGGAAGCGCCGACGCCGGCTGGCTGCGAGTTCGTCGGCGATTTTGTAGCCTTCGAGAACGTGCTGGAACGTACGTACTTTGAAACCGAACTCCTTGGCCACGCGCATGAGCATGAGAATTTCATCTGCGCGGTAGGAATGGCAGTGGATGTAGCGCTTGCCTTCGAGGACTTCGACGAGCGGATCGAGTTTCAGATCGCGTCGCGGAGGAATCAGATTGGCTTCGCCCGCGGCTTTGCGGCGATCATAATCATCCCATTGCTTCTTGTATTCCTTGGCCTCGGTGAACGCCTGGCGAATCGTTTCTTCGACGCCCATACGCGTGGCCGGATAGCGCTGCGGAATCCCTGGAGGCGGGCGGTAATTCGACCACTTCGGATTTTCGCCAAGAGCGAATTTGATTCCTGGCAGTGCGCCTTCGAAAGGCAGCTCGCTCGAGGGCTTGCCCCAGCGCAGCTTGATCACGATAGTCTGGCCGCCGATGGGATTGGCGCTGCCGTGAAGCACGTTCGCGACGGTCGTGCCGCCGGCAAGATCGTAGAAAATCGCCGGGTCCTCGGAATTGAGGACGTCGCCGATATTTACCATCGAAGTGACGGAGAGGCTGCCTTCGTTCACGCTGCCGCTGACGGCGATGTGCGAGTGGCAATCAATGATGCCGGGGAGGACATATTCACCGCTGGCATCGATCACCGTAGCGCCATCAGGAGTCTTAATGTCCGTGCCGACTTCGGCGATTTTGCCGTCGCGGATCAGGATCGAGCCGTGCTCGATGTTGCCGTGAGTGATGGTCAGAATCGTGGCGTTCTTTATCAGCGTGACCTTGGAGTCCGATTCAACAGGGCGCGCGATGCTCGGCACGATTGAAACGAGAAGTGCAAAAAGCGCGACTTTCCGAATCATCGGCCCACCTCGGCGTCACCGCCCAATACTTGCGAGGGTTCATCAGGCTTCTCGCCGTCCGCGGCGCCGGGAGCATGCGGCTTTTTGATTTCATGCACCTCGAAATGGCGGCCATCGACAAATACGTGCTTCACCTTTGTCTTATCGGCGAATAAATCTCCATCGGCGACGACCAGGTTGGCAATCTTGCCCGGCTCGATGCTGCCCAGGCGATCCGAAACGCCGAGGATTTCAGCGGCATCCAGCGTGAGCGCGCGCAGCGCGGCATCCGAGGAGAGACCCGCGGAAGTTGCCTTGCGGAGATTTTTGAAAATGTCTTTCGGATCCGCTACACCGCCGGATGAAAATGCAAATCTCACGCCGGCTTTGGCCAGCGCTGCGGGCGAACCCGGTGCGCGATCGCGGAAACGGAGCTCGCGTAGCGAGGGAATATTTTCGGGATCGGGGTCCTTCGCGGCTTCGGGCCATTTCGAATTGACGATTACTGAAAACTTTTGCGCGGCAATTTGATCGGCTAGCGCATAGCTTTGCTGCCCGCCGTAAAGAACGGCATCGAACTTCCACTCTTGCGCCAGGCGCATAGCTCGCGGGATGTCGACGAGCTGGTTTGCGGGGAAGAGCACCAGTTCTTTGCGGCTGAGAATCTGGCTCATCGCTTCTTCGGTGCGGTCAACATTGGGGCGCTCGATTCCGTTCGGATGCGCGGCGTATGTGGGCGCGGCAGCGGCGTACCAATCCGTGTCGTCCACCACTTGCCGCAAGTAGGCGATCACCCCCATGAGCGAATCCGGGAAGCCATATGTCCCGGGCCGCAACTCGATGCGCAACGCGGCATGCGCTCGAATTACCATCTTGCTCGGGCGATCACCGCTGAGATCGACGAGTGATCCTTGGCCCGCGATGATCGCGTCGGGAGGGAGAACGAGCGCGGTGGTGAAACCAGCGTTGCGCCAGGATTCGATGCGCTTGTCGTCGGGATTAATTTCGTCAGCGGCCACTTTCCACGGCGACGTTTCCGGACGATCTTCGGGTCCCGCGGAGATGTGCTCGGGCACCGGGCCGGGGCGCCGACGACCACGGCTGGGAGTTGCGGCTTGCGGGACTTCGGGTTTCGAGATGCCGAGATCGTCGCCGGCGTCGATCAGGCCGGGATAAACGGTCATTCCTTTCCCATCGATGACCCAAGCCTCTGCGGGAATCGTGACGCTCGCGCCGACGCCTTGAATTAGGCCATTGGCGATCACTACCGTACCGTTATCGAGTGTTGGACCGGAAACTGGGACGATGCGCACGTTGGTGATGGCGAAGTAGCGCGGCTCGCCGCCTTCGGCTCGGAGTAGCGATGTCCGAGGCAGCACAAGCAGAACGAGCGAGAGAATCGCGATAAGAGCACACGGCAACTTGCCGGATAAATTCAATTTCATTCCACACCCCTTGAACTCGCGCCCGATCGTTAGCCTGCGGCCCCGTTCGTGATGAATGGTGGGGGACGCGCGATGCTAGAAGGAGGTTCCGCGACTGTCAAGCGGCCTCGCTGACGGTTCGTCGAAATAGACTGCGTCGATGCGCGAGGGTGAGCACGGGCGTGTGATTCCGTAGGGGCTAGCTTTGGATGAATCGGAGTTGGGCTGGATGTGACTGAATGGCGCGATCGTGCATGAAGAGGCCCGGCTGAAGCGCGGGCCCTACGGGGGCGCCAGAGCCAGCGCTAATTGCGGAGCGGCTTGCCGGTTTTCAGTGTGTGGGCGATGCGCTCTTGTGTTTTGCGCTCGCCGCAAAGGCTTACGAAAGCCTCGCGCTCCAAATCGAGAATGTATTGCTCCGAGACGGTTTGCGGCGACGAGAGCGGACCGCCAGCTAGCACATTGGCTAGCTTGCGGCCTACGTGCGCGTCGTATTCGCTGATGTATTCGCCGCGCAGCATCATGTGCAGAGCGAGCTTCGCGCCGGCTATGAATTGCTCGCCGAGCACCCGAATTTGCGCAGGAGCCGGAGGATGGTATTCGGCGCGTATGAGCGCGAGCGCGGTTTCTTTGGCGTCGGCGACGAGGCGGTCGCGATTCATGGCGATTAAATCAGCGCGGCGCAGAAAACCGTAGGAGCGGCCCTCTTCGGCGCTGGTCGAGACTTTGGACATGGCAATCGCTTCGAAAACAGGCTTCAGAGCGTGCATCAAATCCAGCGATTCGCCGCCCGCCGAATTCTCGTTGGCACGAATCAGCATCTCTTTTGTGCCGCCGCCACCGGGGATCAGGCCCACGCCGGTCTCAACCAGACCAATGTATGTCTCCGCCGCGGCGTGGATGCGCGCGCCGTGCATCGGAATCTCGCAGCCGCCACCGAGCGACATTCCGTGCGGCGCCACCACGACGGGTCGCGGTGAATATTTGATGGCCATATTGCAGCGCTGGAATTGGCGCACGGCCATGTGCAGATCGTCCCATTCCTCTTCCTGGGCGCTGACCAGCAGCAACATGATGTTCGCGCCCACCGAGAAATTCGCGGCCTGATTGGCAATCACCATGGCTTCAAAATCAGTTTCCAGTCGCTTCAATCCCGCGTAAATCATGGCGACGATATCGCCGCCTATGGCGTTCATCTTGGCGTGAAATTCGCAGCAAACAATGCCGTCGCCGAGATCAATGAGGCTCGCGCCGGCATTTGTTTGCACGGTCTTGGAGCGATCCTTCAGCGATTTCAGAATGATGATGCCGGGCGGCTCGGGCGCAGATTGCATTGCGGCTGTGGGAAGATCGAAATAACGCAGCTCGCCCTGCGACGATTCGTAAAAGGACTTCTTACCCGCCGATAGCAAGCGTTCCACGAGAAGCGGCACGGGCCTTTTTTCGTCGCTCCAGCGCCTTGGCCATGCGCTCAACGCCGACGGCATCCCAGATTTCAAACGGGCCCAACTCCCACGCGAAGCCCCAGCGCATGGCGCGATCCACGTCCACAATGCGATCGGCTATCTCGGGAATACGCCGCGCGGCGTACGAGCACATCTCGCTCAGACTCAACCACAAGAATTGCGCGCCCTTGTCGCCAGCCTTACCTTCAAGGATCGGACCGATCAGCGCCTGCATGCGTTCGCGCGTGCCCTCAATCTGCTTGCCGGCTTCGATGGAACCCAATCTCGCTTTCTGGCGCGGCCGGTAGTCCATCTTCTGCCAGTCGAGCGTTTCGATTTCCTTGCCGCCGCCTTTGCGCACTTGGCGATAGAAGCCCGAGCCGGTTTTCTCGCCCAGCCAGCCGCGCTTGATCATTTCCTCAACGAGCGGCGGTACCTTGTAGGCTTCGCGCGATTCATCGTTGGTCGCGTTTTCGTAAATGTTGCGCACCACGTTGACGAGAATATCGAGGCCAACAATATCCGCAGTGCGAAACGTAGCCGATTTTGGCCAGCCGACGGCCGGGCCCGTGCACGCGTCCACCTCTTCGATGGTCAATCCCAACTCATTCATCAGCCGCAGAACATTCAGCATCGAATAAGTGCCGATGCGATTGGCGATGAAGTTCGGTGTATCTTTGGCAACGACCACGCCTTTGCCGAGGCGCCGATCGCAGATTTCATCGAGCGCCGCAATCACGTCCGGGCGTGTCTTCGGGCCCGGAATCAGCTCAACCAGCTTCATGTACCGCGGCGGATTGAAGAAGTGCGTTCCGGCCCAATGCTGCTCGAAATCCGCCGAACGCCCCTCGGAGACAAGATGGATCGGCAGGCCGGAGGTGTTGGTGGTGACGATGGTGCCGGGCTTGCGATGTTGCTCAACGCGCGCCCACAGATTGCGTTTGATTTCGAGATTCTCAGCGACGGCTTCGATAATCCAATCCACTTCGCCGCACCAACCAAGATTGTCTTCGAAATTCCCGATGGTAATCAGCTGCGGCGTCTCAGCGGTGAAAAACGCGGCGGGGCGCGCTTTCTTCGCCGCTTCCAATCCCGCGCGCACGATTCGATTTCTTACAGCGGGATGCTCGAGCGATAGGCCTTTAGCCCTCTCTTCCGCGCTCAACTCGCGAGGCGCAATATCCAGCAAGAAACAAGAAATGCCCGCGTTGGCAAAGTGCGCCGCAATTCGCGCGCCCATCGTACCCGCGCCTAGAACCGCCGCCTTTTCAATTCTTCGTGTCACGTTTTGCGCTCCGAAACGGCAGGACGTTACAAGTCCTGTACTGGAAGGTGAATGGCAAACCCCAAGCATCCCCGGTTTGCGGTACTCTGTCAAATAGAGACCTCGGGTCATGGGAAACGCTATGAAATGGATTGGTAGCGCTGTGCGCGGCCTGCGTTCTTTCGCCTATGGACCTGGCGACGGTCGCCCGCGTGTGGGGCTCGCGCTTGGCGGAGGCTTCGCGCGCGGAATTTCGCACATTGGCGTGCTGCGCGTGTTCGAGGAGGAAGGCGTCCCCGTCGATTACATTGCCGGCACGAGTGTGGGCGCTTTGATTGCCGCCGGCTACGCCAGCGGCGCCACGCTCGACCAAATGGAGGCGCAGGGCTCCGGCACGCACTTTCGCGATTTCGGACGGTGGACGCTTTCGAGAATGGGCATGGCCTCCAATGAACGCCTGGAGAACTTCCTGCACAAATTCACCACTGCCCGCTATTTCGAGGAGCTAAAGATACCGTTGAGCATCGTGGCCACCGACCTGATTAAAGGCGAGACCGTCTACTTCACGGATGGCGAAATTGGGCCGGCGCTGCGGGCCTCCTGCGCGTATCCCGGGCTATTTCTGCCGGTCGAATATCGCGGGCGCATTCTGGTGGATGGCTTCCTGACCGAAGCGGTACCCAGCGAAGCTGCGCGCCGCATGGGAGCGTCCGTGGTCATCGCAGTGTATCTCGAGCCCGGCGAGCTGAAAGAACGGCCGCGCAACACGATCGAAGTGATCGGGCGTTCGTTTTCGATCATTCAGGGCACTTACGAGCAGCCGTGGCGCAAAGTATCGGATGTGGTTATTGAGCCCGACGTGCACCAAGTGTTATGGGACGGATTCGCGCTCACCCCGCACTTGGTGGCGGCCGGGGCAGCGGCTGCCCGCGAGGCGTTGCCCAAAATCAGGGCAGCTATAGAACGACGCACCACTCCCGCAAGAGTGGACCTGCACCAAGAAGAATCCCGCTAAGCGGCAATCCCGAAGGAATTGTTTTAATAACGAAGAAACTCGCGGCGTTAATCGTTGTTGCTAACCGCATTGCCCCACCGCGCGTCAATAAGGAAGGGGGAATCGAACTCCCAGGGAGATGACCGCTGCTACGCCCCAGTCATCATCCTTTTCGGTTCGGGTCCCCCCTTCTCTACGATTTCTCATACTCCTTCCAAGCTGAATATGCAATCCTGTTAAAATTGAAATTTTGAGGTAAGTCTATTCAATAGGTAGCCGGAGCCTAGGATTCGCGGATTTTGACTTGGAGTTGTCGCCCGTTTCCCTTGCCTCGCTTGTTGAGAAATTCCTCGAAGGCGTGCGCTAAACGCGCCGGGTCAATGGCCAAACCGGCTTCCATCTCGCCATCGGCGATGGGCAGGGTATCGTCGAATTCGGCCGAGCCCGTGAAATTGCGCATCGCGAAGCTATCCAGCCAATCGAGCGGGCAAGGGCGAGCTTCGCCATCCTGAACGATATCGACGTGAAGCTTCCGAGCAAACATTGAAGAAAGTATAGCAGGGCCAGTGGCGCTGGCGTCTCTGCCGGCATCCGGCGATCACGATCTTCGCGAAAGGCGATGGTCGTGCGCGGATGGTGCAGTAGAATCGGAGGATTCCCAGCGACAATCCGATCCGCGCGCGACTCAGCCACTCGCCAAAACTTGCACTCGTCAGATGCCGGCAGAGACGCCGGCGGTACTTAAAACTTCACCAGGATCGAGAGATCGATGAACGATTCATCGCGGCGCAGGTCCGGGAACCATACGCTACTGATACCACCGCCACAGGATGCCTCCGCTGCCACCAGGGTCGTCTGCCCAGACGTTGCTCCGCTGCTGCAGGTAAAGAACTGCGGAGAGCCATTGTTCCCGCCCGGGGGCGTAATTCCGCCGCGGCCAGTCCAGTAAGGCACGTTCGCGTGGCGATAATCATATTCCCAGCGGAAGGTGATGTATTGCTTGGGCATGTAGTCGAACGTAAAGGACGAATCCCACGCCTTGTAAGGGTCGCCCGGATTTTCCGTGAAGTAGGGCGAATTCGTCGCGGCTGATATTGCGCCCTCTCCGTTGATCGGTGGCAGCAACACCAGATATCGCCCAGGATTGTTGATTTGGCCCCCGCCCAGCGTCATGCCGAACAAGTCGTGATGGAACCAGAAGCGGTTGTAAAACATATAGCCCACGAAGCTTTGCTTGGGACCGCCCTTTCTATCGCCGTAGCAGCTGACGCCGCCGCCGTATTCACAACCCAGATCGCCGGTAAAACTGAATGCCATCTTATCCAGCGCATTATCGGGCCGGTCGAAGTACTTGATCTCGATACTGTCGTCGGTGTGGATGCGCTTGCGGCCGGGTATGAACAGGTCATCCTGACCCAAACCGTAATTGTTGGAGATGATGTTCATCCAAGGCTTCGGAGTCCATTTGATCTGGCCTCCCAGCCCTGGCCGATGGTTTGCCGAAGCGTAGGATTGCCATCCATTGATAAACCACGGTTCAATCTTCAGATGTGGGTTTGGAAAAATCTGTACGCGCACGCCCTCAAAGAACCAGGGCGTGTTCGAGGAAACGTAAGAGGGCTGATACGCCCAATTGTCGAAGTTGTAGTAGCTGAACAAACCGATGTAGGACAAAAAGATTCCCGCATCGACGTTGACGCCATCCAGAGCATTGAAGTGGTATCCGCCATAGGCTTCCGTCAGGTACCGGTAGGCGGTGTCGAGATCCCATTGACCGTGACCAGGACTTGGATCATTGCGCGGCGTAGTCGCTGAATACATACCGAATTGTGTCATTAACCGGGCGCGGACATTGTCATAGTGGAAGTCCCCGCCCACGCCCAACTGCTCTAATTGCACTTCCTGCGTGCGGAAGAGCTCGCTAGAGCCGCCCATCGAGTGATCCGTCGGATGGTTAAAATCGTTCACGTAAACGACATCCGCTCGGATTTCCGGTGTAAAGAATTTCGAGTCCCAATAGATGTCCTTCGTCCGCGGATTGCCGTTTAGCCATGTCCAGTCGGCGTCCGAGAACGGATCTATCTTCTTGGGCTTTTCCGATGTGCCCTGAGGAAAAGCAGAAGCTGGCAGATTCTTGAAGTCGGCGGGAGCTGCCGTTCCTGCCGGAGCCGCTGAGGCATAGCTCGCGTTCGCGGTCCCGGCGGGCGCAGGCGGCACTTGGGCCCCAGAAGGTGCAGAATTCGTCTGCGATTTCAAACTCTTCACTTCGGCCTCGAGCTCCGCAATGCGCTGCTTCATGGCCTCGAGTTCCTTCACAATCTCCGTCGGAGAGGGCTGGCCGTCACCTCCGCCACCAGTAGCGGACGCTTGGCTCGAGCTTTGCCCGTATGCCGCCGTCGGCGCCATAAACAAGACCAAGGAGCAGGCTCCGAGCCACCAGCGACGCCTGGCCACAACTCGCGGTTGCGTGTCGGGCCGGGAGCAGACCGCAGTTCGCCGTACAGAAATTAGATTCATATCATCACCTCAGAATTGCTTGCGTCAGGCTATCTTTTTCGGGGAGAGGCGGGTCTGACCCTCGTCACCGATATCCGTGATTGGTGCGACTCCCGCTGATAGTGGCAGGCCAATTTCGACATACCCGATCGACCGTGATTTCGGCGACCAATTGTCAGGTCCGTGCTCTTTCGAAACCGCAGGTTTGTGCCCGGGCTGTCCCCGCTTCTTCGCCAACCGCGACCACTGTGCAAAAGAGCCACCCAGCGGTCTGACCGCCGCGAAGGAGACCAGTTTTTCGCCGCGGCGCTCCGGCTTCGGCTCCGGATTTGCCGGCGCTCGGTGGTGCTTTTCGTCCCGGCGCAATTGCACCAGCACATAGACGTAGAAAATGCAGGCAAGGAAAGCAGGAATGGCAATCACATATTTCACCGACTTAACTCCTTCGCACCGCCACAGACTCCGGCCCTACACCCGCGCCGGGCGCAGCAGCCGTGAGTATCACGGTACGCTTCGGGCGTTAGAAAGGGATAAGCGAGTCGTAAGGATTTTGTAAGCCGGGGTTTAGCGAATTGCCTGGAAATGCGATGATTACGCCTTGAGCCTGCTCTCCGCCTTCGGCCTGTTCAGCGTGACGGCCATGCTCGTCTTCTACTCTATGGAAAAGCGCAGCCGGTGGTTCATCGTCGCCTTCGCCGCTGCGTGTGCGTTGGGCTCAATCTATGGATTTTTGCAAGGCGCCTGGCCGTTCGGAATCGTCGAGGCGATCTGGGCGATCGTGGCCGCCCGGCGCTGGTGGACGGAGTCAAAATCATGACGGAATTCTGCCAAGCCCAGGCTCAGCGCAAGAAAGAAGCCTTCCTTGAACAATGTGACGGCTCGCGCCGTGTCGCCATCACGCGCTGAGACAGCTCAGGGTGCCGGCTGAATCGGCAGTCCAAAGGGCGCCAGCGAGTCGCGAATCACTTTTTCTTCGCCGACCGCGACGATAGTCATCCGCGACGCGGGGAAATACGCCTTCGCGGCCGCGTCCACGTCCTCTGCCGAGACCTTCTCGATCTTCTTCCCATAATTTCCAATCTCGTCGGGGGGCAGACCACTGATCCACAAGCCCGCGAGTTCGCCGGCGACAGCTTCTCGGGATTGCAATTGAATTGCCTCAATGCCCAGCAGGAAGCGCCGCGCTTTGCTGAGCTCTTCCTCGGTGGGATCGGTGGTCGCCAGCCGATTCATTTCGTAACTGATCTCGTTGAAGCTCGCGCCTGTGACGGCATTTCGCACATCGGCCTGCGTGCGCACCAGACCCGCAGAGCGCAATGTTTGTATAAACGAATACGGGCTATAGGTATAGCCCTTGTCCTCGCGAATATTCAGGAGCAACCGCGAACTAAACGTTCCGCCATAAACCGCGTTCGCAACTTCCGCGGCCTCATAATCCGCATCGCTGCGCAGTGGACCAGTTCCTGCAAACACAAGCGTGGTCTGCACTGAATTCGGACGCGCGATGAAGTAGATCCCATGGGGCGGCGCTGTGGTCGGCTTTGCGGCAATCACCACCGGCGCCGATGCAGGTGCTTTCCATGCGCCAAAATTTTCTTTAATCATCGCGGTCATCTTCGCCAAATCGAAATCGCCCACAGCTACCAGCACAGCATGGTCCGGCCGGAATCGCCGTGCGAACTCGGCGCGAAGTTCCGCAGGCGTCGTTTGCGACAACGACTCCTGCGTCGGCGCGACCACGCTGTAGGGACTGCCCGCAAAGACAATTCGCGCCAGCGCGCGATTGGCCTGAAAGGTGGGCTGCGCTTCATTCTGCCGCAGCTCATCGCTTGCATTCTTCTTGGCAACGGCCACTTCGCTGTCAGGGAATGACGCGTTCTCCACCACGTCGGCGAGTAGGCCAAGCGCGGCTTCCGTTTTCGAAGCAAGCACATTCGTCGCCACCGAGCTTCTGTCGCGCGTCGAGTCCGCTTCCAGATCCCCGCCCACACCCTCGATCTCTTCGGCAACCTGCTTGGCACTACGCTTCGCCGTACCTTCAGTAATCACCTTGGAAAGAAGCTCCGACAAACCTGGCCGATCGCTCGGATCAGCCGCCAGCCCGCCTTCCACGGATATCGAGAAGGCGACCTTTGGAAAACCCGGCTTCGCAACGAGCCACACTGTCAACCCGTTATCGAGCTTCATCGTTTTTACATTTGGCGGCTCCAAAGGATTCTGCGGTCCGTAGGGAGGCAAATCTTTCGGCAGCGGTTGTTCTCTTTGGGCGCTGGCGCTAGCGGCGAGCAAGAGCACGCAGATTGCGATGAGTAGCGATTTCATTGTGCACCTCCCGAAGGCGCAGTTGCCTTCTCAGGCGGCGCAGGGACGCGATTGATGACCGTCCGATTCGTGGAAACCAGATACTTCGCGGCAAAGTCGCGAATTTGCTCGGGCGTGACTTTAGCCACGCGGTCTGGAGTGTCATAAACGCTGGCGTAGCTCCCTTCGAGCAGCACCGCATGAGAGAGCGCCATGGCTCGATTGACCGGGATCTCAAGTTGGTCGTACCAATCGGAACGCATCTTCGCGGCAATCCGCTCGACCGCTTCCCGCGAGGGCCCCTGCTTCGCCAAATTGGCTATCGCCGAATCGTAGGCAGAAAGCACCTGCTCTTCGGTGACATTCGGCGGGTAGAGGATGAAGGAAGTCATCAGCGTGGGCCCGTTGTATTCGAACGCATTCCCGAGCGGCCAGTTGTCACCGCCCGCAATCTGCACGGCGACTTGCTTATCCTTTACGAGCGACTGGTAGAGAATTGAAGCCTCACCGTTGTGTAGCAACTCGCCGGCTACTGCTGCCGCGATGGCCTCAGGCGAAGTCCGCGGCGGCATTCGGTAACCAATGGCGATAGCGGGAATTCGCGCCAGCTTGTCGGTTTCCTCCCCGCGCCGCTCAGCGGTTTGGGGCGCTTCCACAACATCCGGCCTCGCCGGCGTCGGCCGCGAGTGAACATCCTCGAAATACTTTTCCACCTTGGCGAAAACTTCATCGGCTTTGACGTCGCCGACGATGGCCAGAACCGAATTATTTGGGGAGTAGTATTGCTCGTAGAATTTCCTCACATCTTCGATGCGCGCGGCATCGAGGTCTTTGAAATCACCATAGAAGTTGTGCGAGTTGGGAAATTTGTCGAAAGCTTTTTCCGGCAAATCCAGCCACTCAAACGATCCGTAAGGCTGGTTCAGAACATTGACGCGAACTTCCTCTTCCACCACGTTGCGCTGGTTATCCAGGTTCTTAGTGGAAAAATCGAGCGTCTTCATGCGGTCCGCTTCAAGCCACAGCACCGGCTCGAGCGTGGAAATCGGTCCCGATTCGATGTACTCCGTAAAATCATAGCGCGTGTCGCCATTATTGAATCCGCCGCCGCCTTCGATCACGCGATCGAAAACCCCTTTTGGCGCATCCGGCGTGCCCTCGAACATCATGTGCTCGAAAAGGTGCGCGAAACCCGTGCGGCCTTCAGGCTCCAGCCGGAAGCCAATGCCGTAACTGATGCACAATCCAAACGTCGGCGCCGAATGATCTTCCGAAACAACGACAGTCAGTCCGTTCTGCAGCTTTTTCATTGCTGTTGGTGGCGTCCACGCTTGTGCCCAACAGTCGCCGGCCGACGCCAGAAGCCCGCACACGCAGGCGGCAAGAACAAATCCTCTCATGCAGCTATCCTCCCGAACTTCTTAGACGAGCATTGGTAATTTTGGAGAGTCGGCCAGGGCAATATTCTATATCGCCTGACATCAGGAGTTGCTGAATTCGTATCTAATACCGCGCAAACCGCCGGATACAGAATCTCAGAGTATCTCCTGAATCTCAGCATCGATCTTGACATGCGTCTGAAGAAATCCATTGATATCGAAGCTCTCGCCCAGCTCGCGCGAGAAATGAAAGAACCGGCTGATGTGGTAGTCCTCGTCGAGCACGTCAAATAATTTCTCAACTTCCGCGCGCGGCAATCCAAAAGCAGCCAGCGCGACTGGACGCCCGTAGCCGCCGCCAAGCTGCAGGTATTTCTCAACCATCTCTCCGAGTGGCATGCCCAATCTCCGGCTCCACGGCCCGCGGTAGTGTAGCAGAATCGTTTCGCCCCAACTTCAGTACGCGCGGTCCGGCGCGGCGGTTTGTCACCTTTCGCCGCATCGGCTAGAATGAGCGTCGCGTTGAAAGAATAATCATCGCTCGCTGCGTGCGAGGATTTGAGGAGGCATCATGGCCATTCAAGTGGGTTCGCCGGCGCCGGACTTCGCGCTGAAGGATCAGAATCAAAAAGAGGTCAAGCTCGCCGATTTTCGCGGCAAGAAAGTCGTGATTATTTTCTACCCGCTCGACTGGAGCCCGGTCTGCACCAACGAACACGTCTGCTTGGTAAACGACATGAAGCGCTTCGAGCAGCTCGACGCGCAGGTGCTCGGAATTTCCGTGGATAGCCCGTGGTCGCACAAAGCCTTCGCAGAAAAAATGGGCATCCGCTATCCTCTGCTCGCCGATTTCCAGCCGCGTGGAGCCGCCGCCGATAAATTCGGCGTTTTTCTGGCCGACAAAGGAATCACCGGACGCGCCATCGCCATCATCGGCACCGACGGCAAAGTCGCCTGGTTCAAGCAGTACGACATCCCCACAGTCCCGGACATCAACGAAGTCACACAAGCGCTCTCAAAAGTGAACTAAACCAGGATACTTTCGCTCCGGAGCTAGCGCGGTTGCGTCGGCGCTCCCGGCGGATTCACGGGAGACCACAGCTGCGGCTCGGAAAACGTGCGGATGAAATCAATCACTTCCCAGCGCTCTTCTTCGCTCAATCTTTTTCTAAAGCTGGGCATCGGGCGATGTCCGCTGGTTATTTTCCAGAAGAGCTCGCCGTCGCTCATCGCCTGCATCAATTTCGCATCGCGAAAGTCCGCCGGCTTCGTCGCGTAGCGCGCAGCCTCAGTTCCCTTCCCGTCTCCGCTTTCGCCGTGGCAACCGGCGCATCTCGCCGTGTAAATCGCTTTGCCGGCAGCCAGTGCGGTTAATGTTGGCGGAATCGGATTGGGCTGGGCGATCGCGTCGGGCGGCGCGTTCCAACTTCCTTCGCTCGTCGCGAAGAAAATTACCGCTACAACGATCGCTACGAGAAGAATGAACAGCCCGATTGTCGCTCCAGTTCGATTCGCCAAGTTCAGGCATTCCCGCCGACGAGCGAGAAAAGCAGCCAGCCGTTCAGCGCCAGCACAATCGCTGTCGTCACCACCGCCAACACTGTTGTAAACGGTGCGATTCACGTGGCTGCCCATCAGGTCGCGCCGCCGCGTCATCAGCAGCAGCGGAATCATCGCGAATGGCAGACAAAAACTTAGCACCGCCTGGCTGAGCACCAGCGTCTTCAGCGGATCGAGCCCCCAGGCGATTACCAGGATCGCGGGAATCATGGTCACGATACGCCGCGTGAATATGCTAATGCGCACTTGAAGAAATCCCTGCAGGATCACCTGCCCGGCCATCGTGCCCACGCTCGATGACGAAATTCCCGACGCCAGCAACGCCACCGCGAACGCGATCCCCGCAAAGCGCCCCAGCAGCGGCCCCAGCGTCTCATGCGCCGCTTGGATCGAATAAACCGCCAGCCCATGCCCGAAAAATACCGCTGCAGCCATGATCAGCATCGCGGAATTGATCAGCCAAGCCCCGTTCATCGCCAGCAGAACATCGAACAATTCCATTTTTCGATGATGATGCTCGTGGCGGTCGCGCTCCTCTCGCCGCGGCAGCACCAACGCCGAGTGCAGATAGATCACGTGCGGCATCACCGTGGCGCCCAGCATTGAAACCGCGATGTAAATGGACGATGAAGTAGCGCGCGGTATGATCACGTTGTTCGCAATCGCGCCCCACTGCGGCTTGCTGATGAACACTTCCCAAGCGTACGCAATTCCGATAACGGCCACGAAGGCCATGATCACGCGCTCGAGCCACTGAAATCCCGCCTGCTCGATCATCAAAATCAACATCACCACCACGCCCGTGACAATCGCCGCCGGCAGCATCGGCATTCCAAATAGCAGGTAAAATCCCAGGGCTGCGCCAAGAAACTCTGCGAGGTCGGTTGCCATCGCAGCGATTTCGGCCGCGACCCACAGCATCACCGTCACCGGCCGCGAATAAAGCTCACGGCAATTTTCCGGCAGCGTCTTGCCCGTGGCGATTCCAAGTTTCGCCGCAAGATACTGCACCAGAATCGCCATAGCGTTCGACCACAGCAAGACCCACAAAAGCTGATAGCCGAAGCGCGCTCCACCCTCGATGTTCGTCGCGAAATTCCCGGGATCCATGTAGGCCACGGAAGCGACGAACGCCGGTCCCAGAAACCACCAGGCTTCGCGCGGACGGGTGCTCTTGGCCACAGCGCCAACGCGCGCGCCCGCGGCGGCGGGAAGCGCGTCACTCGTAGCATCAGTGGAGCGGGAAGCAGTCATTGAGTTAACTACGCTAAACTTCCCATATAAACTACACTTAACATCCACACCTGTCAACGTTCTTGCGTCACGCCGCGACGCGTCAATGACTCTGTCCTGCAGCCCGTTCCATGCTCTGCTATGCTTAGCGTTCTCAAATCCGGGAGGATCGAATGGCGGAAGAGGCAAAACAACAGCAGGTGCAAATCAAAGCCGATGAAAAAGAACTACTCGGCCAGTATTCGAATCTCGTGATGGTTCACCACAACGCCGAGGAATTCACGCTGAATTTCGTCTACGTGTTCCCCAGCGTACCGCAGGGCAAGCTCGTCGCCAGCCTAATCCTCAGCCCCGGGCATCTTAAGCGCCTGGTTCGCGCGCTAAATGACAACATCACCGGTTACGAAGCGCAATTCGGCCCCATTCGCGAGAATCCGGGACCCACTCCGCCAACCACGGTAGGATTCGTCCAGTAGGGGGTCGGGATCACAACACCCCCGGTGCAGTCTTGGGTTCTGGTGTTAGTTCCCCGCCGCGAACAACCGCGCCTCAGAAGGCGTTCCCCACCACCCAGCGGCCCTCGGGCTGAACGAATTCCAGCCCCACAACAAATCCCACGCTAGGCACCGATTCGCAGTAAGCCACGCGCGCAATAGCCTGAAACGCGCCTGTCAGCGTGGCGATCGTCAACCGGTCGTTCAATTGCCACCGCCGCGAAGTCAAAACGCGCGCGCCCCGCGAACTCACATTCTCGGTGAACGTAGTCTCCACACCGGGAAGTTCCGCGTGCCCCGAAATCTGCACGCCCACCTCCATCGGGATGCGCCGTTCCACTCGTGGCGCGCTGAATGCTTTCTTGCCTCCGATTCCCAGTGGCATACATGCCTCCTCGCGGGCTGGGTTAGGTTGAGTAATGCCCCGCGACGATACGCATCTGCCGCACACCTCGGTGCTCACGCGACTTCATCTCGTACAAGTTCTTATCGGCTGTCGACAGCAATCGTTCAATCGTGGTGCCATCCTGCGGATATACCGCTACTCCCACGCTCACGGAAAGCTGCGGACGCTCGCCATCTTCGGAAACGCGGTCGCAGATGCGCGCCGCGGCCTGTAGCGCTTCGTCTTCGCCAGCTTCCGGCAGCACCAGCGCGAATTCATCTCCGCCATAGCGCGCCGCGGTATCCGACGAACGGCAGTTGTTTCGCAGCACCTGTCCCACGCGCTGAATCGCACGGCTGCCAACCAAATGCCCTAGCCGATCATTAATCTTCTTCAACCCATCGAGATCCAGCAGCAGCACTGAAAATCGCCGCCCGGTGCGGCCCGACCGCTGCAATTCGGACTCAAGAACCTCAATCAAGCGGCGATGATTCGCCAGCCCGGTCAAAGAATCGCTTTTCGCCAGCCGGCTCACTTCATCAAACAGATGCGCGTTATCCAGCAGCGTCCCGCCCAACACAATCGTGTAACTCGCAACCATCAGGAAATGCGACAGAAGATAAGGCGCGTCCAACATGCGCGCCGACTGGCTCGCCGCCAGATGGCAGCCCACATTAAATACCGCCGCAATATATAGCGACCGATCAAACGCTGATTCCGCCCGCCGCAAGCGCCATCCAAACCCAATCGCCGCGAAAAGGAAAAGCGCCGCGAGCATCAAATCCCACGGCCGCGGAATCACCGAATTCGCGTGAATGCGCATCGGCGGAACGCTGAAATAAATCACGCTGGTCAGATACGCTACGCCTCCCACCAACAACGTCGCCGTGGCGATATCTCGTCCCGGATCGCGCGCAATCGGCCGTCGCCGCTCCACGCCCAGTGCCGCAAGCAACAGCACCGCAAGAATCGTCCGCCCGGCCATCCAGGCCAGTGAAACGTGTTCGGGTCCCGCTACTACCTTGGCGACGTCCCGATAAGCCGTCATCGCCGTTCCGGCCTCGACCAGCGCCGCCAGCACGAATCCAAACGCCAGAATCAGACAGACGCGATCGTGCGTGCCGCGGAAGCGCACCAGCGCATTCGCCGCGAACGTAAACGCCACCAGCCCGCCAGCCATTTGCAGGTAGGTGTCAAAAATCGGATCGGTCGTATAGTTGGAAAACCGCAGGGTCCAGACCACGCAGAGAAATGCCGCAGCACAAATCGTCCAGACAATCAGCACCTGGAACTTGTGCAAGCCACCCCAGAATGTCCCCGGCCGCTTCACGAATAAACCCCTACACCTGCACCTGACCTAAAACCTCAGCACGCCAAATGCCAAGGTTATAGTACTTATAGTACTACCTAAAGTCAACTTCTATCAGGGTTTATGTTTTCAGCTGGATATTGTCAACTTGGAGTGTGTCCGCGGGTCACTCATATCGTGTAGAAAAGTTACATACATATCGCCGTTTTCCACATCCCTGTGGACGGCCAAAACCTTCCCAGTCTAATCCGGGCCACGCTAGCCCCTGGCTAGCTAATCGGCTTGTTCGTGTCCGCCTGGCGAACGGCCGCTTCGGCCCCTTGAAACCCGATCTTGCTGTGGGTTCCGTCGCAGAACGGCTTCGAGACGCTGCCTCCGCACCGGCACAGCGAAAAGGCCGTCTTCCCGGTCAGATCATACTTGTTGCCGTCCGCGTCCACCAACTCCACCGCACCTTCAGGTGCCTCAACGCGCAACGGCCCGTTCCGCCGCACCGTAATCTTCACATCCGCCATCGCCATCCTCCGCATTGTAGCGCCGGGCCTTCAGCCCGAGGCCTTTCGCTTTCGTAGCGCCGCCTGCCAGCCGGCGTTTTTCTGTGGCGATCCATCGCACCGCGCCAGTTCTCCAGCCCGGCATCTCCGGCCTGAACGCCGCCAATCGCCAGCCCTAATACTTCGGAACCCGTGGATCAACCTCATCCGACCAACCCAAAATCCCGCCGCGCAGATTCCACAACTTCTTGAATCCCGCCTTACGCAAAAATTCCGCGGCTTCGGCCGAGCGTTTGCCGCTGCGGCAGTGTGCAACGATTTCCCGCGAGCTGTCCAGTTCATTCACGCGCTGCGGAAGATCGCCCAGAGGAATCAGATGCCCGCCGATATTGCAAATCTGGTATTCGTGCGGTTCGCGCACGTCGAGCACGTACAAATCATCGCCGCTATCAAGCCGGGCCTTCAGCTCTCGCGGCGTCATTTCCGGCACCGTCGAATGAGCCGCCGGAGCTTCTTCGCCGCGAATGCCGCAGAATTCAGCGTAATCAAGCAGCTTCGTAATCGTGGGATGCTCGCCGCATATCGGGCAATGCGCATTTTTCCGCAATTTTAATTCGCGAAATTTCATCCCCAGCGCATCGAAAAGCAATAGGCGCCCGATCAACGGCTCGCCCTTGCCGAGAATCAGCTTCAGCGTTTCCATCGCTTGAATCGAACCGATAATTCCGGGCAACACGCCCAGCACGCCTCCCTCGGCGCACGATGGCACCAGCCCCGGCGGAGGCGGTTCGGGATAAAGGCAACGATAGCAAGGCCCGCCCGGCGCGCCGAAAATGCTCGCTTGCCCCTCAAAGCGAAAAATAGAGCCGTAAATATTCGGCTTGCCGAGCAGCACGCAAGCATCATTCACCAGGTAGCGCGTGGGGAAATTGTCGCTGCCGTCCGCCACGATGTCGTACTCGCGAATAATCTCCAGCGCATTTTCGCTGGTCAGCGCCGTTTCGTACCGGTCCAGGCGAATCTCCGGATTCAAATTGCCAAGACGCTCGCCGGCAGCCTCGATCTTCGGCCGCCCCACGTCACTGGTTCCAAACATGATCTGCCGCTGCAGATTCGTGAAATCCACCTTATCGAAATCCACCACTCCGATGCGCCCCACTCCCGCGGCCGCCAGATAAAGCCCCAATGGCGCCCCCAAGCCGCCAGTCCCAACAAGCAACACTTTCGCGCGCTTCAGCTTGAGCTGCCCCTCCATTCCAATTTCGGGCATGATCAGATGGCGGCTATAGCGCAAAATCTCATCGTTCGATAGCGTCGTAGGCGCTTGCACACCGCCCACGCGCGCCGTAAGACCTGTCTTCGTCGCCATTTCCATTTCTCCCTAGGTTCGTCCCGCCCGTTACTCGTCCACGCACCAGCAAGCTAGGTTCGTAGGGGCGCCGCTTGTTTACCCTGAGGTTCGAAGGGCTGCGCCCGCCAACTGAGGCCCTACCCTTGCTGCCGCCATATGCGACCCGACCCGCCGGCAATCGAAGGCACAATGCTAATCGTGTCCCCATCATTCAATTGCGTCTTGTCCTTCTGCAAATAACGAATATCTTCATCATTCAAATAAACATTAACAAAACTCCGCAATCGCCCATCTTCGGCATAAAGATGCTTCCGCAACTCCGAAAATTGCGAAGTCAACGCCGCCAGCGCCTCGCCCACAGTCCCAGCCTGCAATTCCACGCTGTCTTTCTTGCCCGTATAAGCCCGCAACGGCGTAGGAATCATCACCTTGATGGCCATCTTCTCTCCTTCAAACCCCGAATTTCGCGCTCCCAACGCGCGCATCAATCTCAATTTCTTCCGCGTCGTAGTGACTGCGGTCATCCGACAACCGCCAGGAATTCATCTCCCGCGGCGCCCGCGCCTGCACGCTCACAATCACATAGCTGTACCACGGCCAGGCATGTTCGCGGTCAAACTCACTAGGCCGCGCCGGCGCATCCGGATGCGAATGATACCAGCCAATCAAATCAAGCCCGGACTTGCGCGCCGCCGCTTCCGCATCGCGCACATCCTCGGCCGTAATCGCAAAGCGGTTGCGCGGCGAATCCTCCCGTTGATTCACCAACGGCATGATCTCCACAACCTCGCGTCCGCCATCGCCATCGCTGCCCAGCAGCGCCCCGCAGCATTCGTGCGGATAAGTCTCCGCTCCATGCGCGCGAATGCGTTCCACAAGGTCCTGGCGAATTCTCAACAAGCGCAACCTAATCCTCGTCCCAAAATCTTTCCGACAAGTACTTGTCGCCCGAATCCGGAAACACAGTAACAATCACCGCCCGCTCGCCTCTCGCCAATTGCCGCGCAACTTCCAAACACCCGCAAATCACCGCCCCCGAACTAATCCCCACCAACAATCCTTCCTCGCGCGCCAATCGCCGCACCATCGCGTAAGCATCTTCCGTCCGCACGGTTAAATCCTCATCCGCCAGCGCAGAATCGTAAATTCTCGGCACGATCGCCGAAGCCATATGCTTCATGCCCTCAAGCCCATGAAACGCCGAATCCGGCTGCACCGAAATCGCCCGAATTTGCGCGCTGTATTGTTTCAATCTCCGCGCCGTTCCCACGAACGTCCCGCTGGTGCCCAACCCCGCCACAAAGTGCGTGACGCGTCCGCGCGTCTGCTCCCAAATCTCCGGCGCAGTCGTGAACATATGCGCCTCGACATTCGCCGGGTTGCTGTACTGATCGGGATAAAAATATTTCCCGGGCTCAGCCGCAAAAACCTCGCGCACCCGCCGGATCGCCCCATCCGATCCTTCATCTCCCGGCGTAATCACCAATTCCGCGCCGTAAGCCCGCAACGTCTTCTTTCGTTCTTCTGAAGCGCTGGCCGGCAAGCACAATTTCACGCCATATCCCCGCGCCGCCCCAATCATCGCGTAAGCGATTCCCGTATTCCCGCTGGTCGCATCGAGAATCGTTTTGCCGGGTCGCAATTCCCCGCTGCGTTCTCCTTCCAAAATCATCCGCAGCGCCGCGCGATCCTTAACCGAGCCGCCGGGATTGAACCACTCCGCCTTGCCATAAATTTCCACCCACGGAAATTCGCGCCCAACGCGCTCCAACCGCAGCAGCGGCGTGTTCCCAATGCAATCGAGCAGATTTTCCCGCGCTGCCGCGTGCTGCAACACGCCCGGGGAATCGATCACAACCACATTCTTCGTCGCACCCAAAGATACCCTCGCGCAAGCTTGCATCAACAATAGCGACGCTACTGCACAAGTCGTAGCTGTAGTTGATGCATCTCTCGTAGATTGGATGCGCCCGGAAGTCCTACGCTTCAAGCTCTGCCGAAAGTGTAACAGACGAACCAACCGTTCTGCGGGACCATCGGCATTTCTATGGGAGTCGTGCTTCTCGCCGGGAGTCCCTATTTTTAGCCGTTAGCGTTAGCCTTTGCCTTTGCCTTTCGGTGGGAGCCACCGCATTCATGCGGGGGAGGAGCACTTCAGCGCTCCGAAACGGCATGATCTACAACCGCGCGCTTTAGCGCTGGGCTGTTCGCCACCCGGACGCCAACTCACGACGACTACACCACCAAACCACGCCGCGATTCACCCCCTGCCCGAGGACTTAGCCCTTTACATCCAGCCGCTCAAATCCCTATTCTGTAACCATGTGGTACGTAGAAAAAATCTTCAGCGAAGAAGACCTCGCGAAACTTCCGCACGCAGGCTTCACCGTCAGCAACACGCGCGGCGTAGCCCGCGTCGAAAAATACGGCTGTGGCGCCGAACTCCGCCGCTCCGCCGACAATACCTACAAGATGACCGAACTCCCGACGATCATGCTAAACGGCCAATTCACTCTGCTCTGGGACGCCGGCTATCAAAAATTCCTGATCACTCACGAAGAACACAAATTCCCAGCCCACCGCGAGCAACTGAGCAATCTCCGCAAATTCAACGAAGAACTTCGCACAACGCTAGGCGTGCCCACCTATTACAACGAAGCTCTAGGCTCCACCTGCCACTTCAGCGTTTACGATCGCCTAAAAGGCCTACCAGGCGCCGACCCCGACCAATCCTTAGGCATAGTAGAATCCGACGAAGACTAACTAGCGCCGACTCGTCCTGAGCTTCGAAGGGCGTCCCCGCCGGCTCTTACGACGGATGCGTCAACCAGAACTCCCCAGCACAGCCGGACCAAGGTTGCCGATCTAGCCGTCGTAGGGCCCGCGCTTAAGCCGGGCTTCTTCGCGCACCGTCGCGCAAATGTCTCGCGTTGCGCCACCTCGCGAGATCGCCCGTCACCTCGCCCCGCCTCTAATCTGTTATACTCCGCGCAATTTCGAGGACAATCGACTTGGGCGACTCCTTCTGGATTTCTTTGCTGCTCCTGTTCGTCCTCGCCCTCATATTTTGCGGCTTCATTCTTCCGATCATCACCTGGAAGCGCACCTCACGCATCGCTCGCGATTCCGCAAGCAAGACAGAAATTCAAAGACTAATCGCCCGCATCTACGCGCTCGAGCAAGCCGTAAAGGATCTCCGCCAGCGCGCTGCATCCAGCCCAGCGGCAGCGGAAGAACCCGCGAGCAGCGTCCAGCAAAAAGAAACAATTACCGCGCCGACCGCACCCTCGCCGCCAGTCGGGCTCTCTCCCACCACAATTCCCACGAAGCCACTCGAACCGCAAGAACCCATCGCGCCCGCGCAAACAGTCCCGCCAGCGCCAGCCGCCAGGCCTCCAGTCTTCGCCTCGGTACGCACCGCCGCCAAACCCGCCGATCCCGAGCGCCTCGCCAATCTCGAAGAAAAACTGGGCGCCAACTGGCTGAACAAAATCGGTACCGCCGCCTTCGTAATCGGCGTAGCCCTGCTGATCAATTATTCGCTGCGCTATTTCGGCCCAGCAGGAAAAATCGCTCTAGGGTACGGCATCGCCGTATTCTTCCTGGCCCTCGGCGTCATCGGCGAACGCAGCGAGCGTTACCGCATAGGCGCCCGAGCCGTCCTAGGAGGCGGTTGGGCGCTAGCCTATTTCACCACTTACGCCCTGCACAATATCGCCAGCGTCCAACTAATCGCCGATCCCGCCCTAGGCTTCGCGCTTCTCTTCCTCGTAGCGGTAGCAATGGTAGCCCACTCGCTTCGCTACCACTCCGAAGTCACCACCGGCTTCGCCTTCCTGCTCGCCTATCTCAGCGTAGCCGTCAGCGCAATCCCCTTCGGCGCGCTAATCGCCAGCGCCCTGCTCAGCGCCGCTCTCGTCTTCATCCTCCGCCAGCGCCGCTGGTACGCCATCGAGCCCTTCGCCGTAATCGCCGCCTACGTAGTCCACTGGATCTGGCTAACGCAAATCTACCAACGCCTCGGCGGCCACAAACCTTTCCCCGAATTCACCGCCAGCGCCGCCTTGCTAACGCTCTACTGGCTAATCTTCATAGCCTCCTATTTCCTACGCCCCGACGCAGGCACCACAGAAAAGCGCTGGCTGACCGCCTCATTCCTCCTAAACGCTCTAGGCTATCTCGCTGTCCTCCATCAACAATCCTTCCATCCCGAATGGCGCTTCCGCTTTCTGCTATTCGCCGGCGCCGTCTATCTAGTAGTCGCATTCCTGGCCCGCCGCCAAAGCCGCCAACTCGGCTACGTGCTAGCCACGACTCTCGGCGCAGGCCTGCTGGTAACTGCAATCCCCTACAAATATTCCGGCGCCCGCCTCGAAATTCTCTGGCTAGTCGAAATCGAAGCCCTCTTCGCCGCAGGCTGGAAACTTGCCGATCGCCATCTCCGCCGCCTAGGCTGGGCCGCCTCAATCGTCCTAAGCATCTACGTCTTCCTCAACGACATCACCCCCCGCTTCGATCGCTGGCATCCGCCCAATCACAGCCTGGGCTGGCTGCTGCTAATAATCGCCATAGCCTTCTATCTCAATGCCGAATGGCGCCCGCTGCTCCGCGAAAAAATCGACACCTTCGAAGACGCCGCGCTGAAAATTTCCTCTGCCGCCGCCACACTTTTCCTCTTAGCCGCTGCATGGATAGGCCTGCACTGGATGCTAGCGGGCTTCGCCTGGACCGTCTCCGCAGGAATTCTTCTGGAAATCGCGCGTTACCGCCGCGATGTCATTCTCCGTTACTGCGCGTACGCCACCGCAGCCGCCGCCGTAATCCGCTTAACCTTCATCAACATCCCCGGCACAACCACCTACTACGGCTACAGCGTCCGCCTAATGACGGTAGCCGCCAGCGCCGCAATTTTCTATCTACTAGCCCCGCGAGCCGCAAGCAACCCAGTCCCGCCGGCAGCGTCAACTCAATCCAAGCTCCGCGATTTTCGCCACTCCAACCCCTGGCAAACATTCCTCCGCCTCGGCGGCTTCCCCATGCTCTTCGCCGGCTCCGCCACATCTTCTGTTCTCGCTGCTGCTGTGGGAAGAAGTAGCCAACGCCGGAGTAGCCCTGGCCTGGGGCATCCTAGCGGCAGTGCTAATCGAATCCGGCGAACAATTCGAAGGCCTAGGCCTGATCGGTCAAGGCCGCCTGCTCCTAATCGCCGCGTTCGCCAGAATTTTCTTCGCCGATCTAAACGCCACCACTCTCGTAGGCCCCATAACCTCGCGCACGCTAACCGTCACAGTCCTGGCCGCAATCTTTTACTGGGCCGCCACACAATCTCCCCAAACGCGCTGGCGCCCAACGTTTCTCTGGTTTGGCACGATCTCCATCGCCGCTCTAGCCCGCTTCGAACTGCCGCTATCCTGGGTAGCAGTAGCCTGGGCCATCCTGGCCGCAGCCGTATTCGCCTTAAGCTGGCGCTGGAATCTCCGCACCCTGCGCCTGCAGTGCTACGCCTTCACCGTCCTAACCGCCATCCGCTGCGCTTTCGACAATTTCTACCAGCGCGTTCCCTGGCATTTCACCAACGTCCGCATAGCCACCGTCACCGCCGTCTCCATCATCTTCCTGGTCCTGGCAATGATCAGCCGCCAAATCAAAAACGCCGCGCCACCACTCGCAACCGCGCCGGCCACGGCCAAATCAAAATTCCCGCGCCTCCAAAACTGGATCGCCGCAGCTCGATCGTCATCCCTACCATCTCTTCTTCTTCACTGCCGCAATTCTGATCACCCGCCTGCTAAGCATCGAAATCCATCGCGGCTACCTAACCGCCGCATGGGGCGCCGAAGCCCTGGTAGTTTTCCTGATTGCGCTGAAAGTAAAAGAGCGTTCCTACCGCTGGTGCGCCCTGTTGCTACTTCTACTCTGCGTAGGCCGCATCGTCCTAATCGACGTCTGGACGCTAGACCAACTAGGCCGCATCGTCTCCTTCATGGGCCTCGGCGCCGCGCTCCTAATCGTCAGCTTCCTCTACGCGCGCCATCGCGAATTACTAAGGAAGGTACTCTGATGCTGCGCCGCCTGACACTCGCAGCGCTTCTAATCGCCGGCGGCGCCGTTCTTTTCCTGATCCAGCGCCACAAAGTCACCACGCCCATCACTCCGCGCCCAGCGCTCTATCTGGTAGCCGACGCCGAGCGCGAAGCCGAGCGCCTACCCCTCGAAGCCACCAGCGTAAGCGACGCCGAAGAAATGCGCGTAGGCGAACAAATGAGCCGCGGCCCATGCCGCAGAATCCCCCCAAACCGTCAACTCACCGACGACGCCCGCATTCAAACCTACGTCACCCTCGTAGGCACAAACGTAGCTAAAAACGTCCAACGCAAAGGGATTCAATACACGTTCTGCGTGGATGAAAGCCCCTACTTCGTAAACGCGTACGCGTTGCCAGGCGGCTACGTGGTAATCGGCCGCGGCCTTCTCGCACTCCTCGAATCCGAAGACGAACTAGCCTTCATCCTCGGCCACGAAATCGCCCACGTGGATGATCGCCACGCCATCGAGCGCGTCCAATACAAGCTAGCCAGCCGCAAACTGGGCCTCGAGAGCATCTACCGCCTTGGCTCGCCAGTCCAACTTCTCTACGAAGCCGGCTACAGCAAAGAACAAGAGCAGGAAGCTGATCGCGATGGCATCAATCTCGCCTTCCAAGCCGGCTATTCGCCCAAAGGCGCCACAGACGCCATGCGCCGCTTCGAAAAAATAGACACCGAGCTGCAATCCGCTGCAGGTTCGCCCATCGAAGAATTCGCCAGCATCCCGCTGCAATCCCTGCAAGAATATTTCCGCTCGCATCCGCCAGCCGCCGAACGCCGCCAAGCCCTCGAGCAAGTCATAGCCACGCGCCGCTGGAACAGCGAAGCCCCAACCCGTCCCTACAGCCTCCGCCCAATCTTCCTGGCCGAGGAAGCCGCAGCCCTGGACAAGCAAGGCAAATGGGCAAAAAGCATAGCCACCTACGAAAACGCAATCCAACTCGATTCCACCTACCAACCCGCACTCGACGGCCTGGCCCTAGCCTATTGGCGCTCCGGCGACGCACCCTCCGCCGAAAAAGCCGCCATCAGCGCCGTCGAAAACAACCCCACCGAAGGCTCGATCCGCATCCTCGCTCGCGCCGGTTCCGTCTCAGATCACCAGCAAGCCATCGAAGCCCTCATCGCCGTGCCAAATCATTCCGCGCAGAAAAAATCATTGGACCAATTCGCCCGCCTCGAGCTCGACGCCATGGGCTTCTCTCCGAAACCCTACGGCTCAGCCGATTACCAGCAGTTGCTCGCAGACGTCTCGCACATACCGCAATGGGTGGCAACGCTGCGCACCGAGATGGCCTGGTGGATGTACCGCGCAGGAAATCTGAAGGACGCTTTAGCCGAACTGGAAGCCGCGCACCAATCCTACCCAAACTTCGGCCCCGCAATCATGTGGAAAGCCTGGGTCGATTCCGACTATGCCCATCAAGCCGACGCCGAAAACGACGTAGCACTCTCGATCAACTCCGGCCTGGACAACAATTCCGAATTCGTCTCCACCCAGTCAGCCCTACGCGCCGTAATCTCCTGGCGCACCGACAAAAAAGACCTAGCCAAATCCCAATTCCAAGCCGCCGCCCACGAAGACGAAGTCTGGCTAGTCCACAACTGGACCGCCAACAATTTCAGCCCCCAAACAGCCGCCATCCTGTTCCAACTACAAGCCGCCGAAAAATCCCGCCGCGAAGAAGAAGCCCGCAAGCGCTCAGCACAGCAGTAGGGTGCCCCATGCGCCGGTGTTGCGCGTGGGGCTTTTGAACCACCCCGCGGTAACCACATAGGCCCTAAGTCTCACCACAAATTCAAGGCACAACCGTGATCGTAGGCCGCCAACAATTTCAGCCCCCAAACAGCCGCAGTCCTGTTCCAACTACAAGCCGCCGAACAATCCCGCAAGCGCTCAGCGCAGCAGTAGGGTGCCCCATGCGCCGGTGTTGCGCGTGGGGCTTTTGAACCACCCCGCGGTAACCACATAGGCCCTAAGTCTCACCACAAATTCAAGGCACAACCGTGATCGTAGGCCGCCAACAATTTCAGCCCCCAAACAGCCGCAGTCCTGTTCCAACTACAAGCCGCCGAACAATCCCGCAAGCGCTCAGCGCAGCAGTAGGGTGCCCCATGCGCCGGTGTTGCGCGTGGGGCTTTTGAACAACCCCGCGGTAACCACATGGGGCCAAAGTCTTCCCAAAATTCAAGGCACAGCCGTGATCGTAACCAACCCCTGCGACCCACTCTGATAATACAAGTAACTGCTCCAAGCCCAGTCCGCAGGACTCTGAACCAATCCTCTCTTCACCGGATTCGCATGCATGTAATCCAATTTCTCTTGTCGCTTCCAAGAACTATGCACATTAAAATCATGAAACCGCGCCTGCCAGAACTTGCCCCGGCCCAACTGCGAATAAGGCGGCTCTCTCCTGCGGACCGCACCGATCTCCGTGTCCCTCGAGACGCGCTGCTTCAAAGCCAACAGCACCAGCGAAGGGGACACCCGTCCCGTCTCGCTAATCAAAAGGTGCACATGCTCAGGCATGATTACGTATCCCACGACCAAAAACTCATGCCGGACCCGCAGTTCTTCAAGGACTTCACAGAAGAGATTCCGAGACGCAGCAGTGCCAAGAAGCGGCAAGCGATGGTAGCAACTGAAAGTGACAAAATGCAGATGGCCAAGGCCATAGGAGCGCCGAAGATTCCGACTCATACGTGCCGAAAGCGATTCTAGGAACAAGCAACCAGAAAAACATCCGTACTTCTACGGAGATAAAACCAAGAGCCGGCAAAGCCGGCGTGAGACAGGGTGCCCCATGCGCCAGTGTTGCGCGTGGGGCTTTTGAACCACCACGCGGTAACCACATAGCCCGAAAGCGCCCCTCCCACGCGCCGCGCGCGTGGCCCGTTCGCAGACGACACCGCAAGCCAAAGGCTCTTGTGCCCTTCGGCAAGCCTGGCGGCCCGGGAGGGCTAACCCGGCCCTCCCCTACAAAAAACCCGCCCATACCTCTTGACAAAGTTTACTATCTATGATATAAGAAGCGAGGTAGTAAGAAGTCCCGAACCGCGGGGCTAGCCACCAAACGCTAGCCGTACGTCCGCGCCAAAACACGACAAGGCAGGATCCAAAGTGCACCGTGGCCCACAAGCCGCGACGATAGGCCTTTGCAACAGAAGCAACCAAAAATCTTCCATTTTTTTAATCGATACAATTCCAAAATTAGAATTCCTCCTAACCCCCACAAAACAAACGACCCAACCAATTTCTAATCGATACAAACTCGTCCCATCCCAATTTCCGCACGCCCGGAAAAACAAAAATCAACCCCGATTCGCATCTCAACAATCGAAATCTAATCGTCACATCGAATTATTAGAAACCGCTGCAACTCCTACAAAACAAACAACGCACCACCGTTCTAATCGAGACATAAGAACGCCCTCCCAATCACCAAGCCGCGTGGAATTCGCACCAGGAAGAACGGAAGAACTACTTGGCAGACTGCAACTCGCCCCGAAACGCTGCAGCATCCACTTTATGCCGCGCCACTTCCCGCGAACCAATGAAAATCACCGGCACATCGTCGTTATAGCGCTGCCGCAACACAGGATCATCATCAATATCCACCTCGCGCAGCCGCGCCCCGAATTCCTTTATCGCCGGCGCCATCGCCAATTTCGCCGCATCGCAAAGATGGCAACCGTCGCGCGTATAAAGCGTAACGTCGCGCGGCCCAGCTACGCGGATGCGTCCGTCTTCGGTGCGCGAATAAAAATCGCCACCCTCACCGGGGCGCAGCAATCCCACGCCGACCAGCTCCGCCACCGCGTTGAGGATTTCCTCCTGCTGTTCCGGCGAATGCGACTCGGTAATCTCAAACATGGCATGCAAATCGAGCGAGTCGCGCCCCAGTTCGTCGTAAATCTTCAACACCCTCGCGGCGAGATCATGGATCATCAGCGGCTCCCCGAGAACCCACCAACGCCACGCATTCGATTCATTCCCAAGCCGTTCGGTCGCGCCGGCGACAGCTTACGGCCGGATCGTGTAGTACTGCTGAAATGGTCCGATATACGGAAAAAAAGCCCGCGAGCGCAGCAATTCCGATATCTGCCGGATGTGCCCCAGATCGTGAAAGGCCCATTCATTCATCAACTGCCCGACGGTGATAGCCCCCAGTTTGGCGTGCTTGCCGCTGCGCGAAAGCGCCGTAGCGGGAAGATAGCGCAGAAAAGAAAGCGACCGGTCGCGCTCGTGGCAAAAAGTATGCAGGTTTTCGATGGCTTTCTTGCTCGAATAATGCCCCGCGGCGTAAGCCGCATTCTGATCGTAAGCCTCCAGCGCCGGCGATTCGCTCTCGACCATCTTCTCCACCCGCGAGCGAAATCCCTTAACCTCCACATCCGCCAAATGCGCCAAAACCTCGCTGATCGACCACCGTTCCGCCGAAGGCTTCCACTGCATCTGGTCGTCGTTAGCCAGATGCACAATCTTCTCAATGATGATGGGCGTCTGCTCCAACACCGCCAACCCCGGCAAAGCATACTCGACCCGCGAAGCCGACAAGCCCATACTCACCCCCAAACCGAAGCATCGTTTATAACGCACAACCAAGCAGAAGCCAAAGTAACGCCGGCTGCCAGCCGGCGCTTTTCCCCGGGCCCACCGAAGAGCGAGCCATGTAAAATGGGCCCCGCGCTCGAGTGCAGAAATCATCGCGGAGAACCATGTGGCTGACATAGTAGTCCTAATAGACGATCTCTTCTTCCAATCAAAAATCATAGAAACGGCCCGCCACGTCGGCATCGAACTAAAGCTCTGCAGCACAACCGAAGCCTTCCTATCCGAAATAGCAAAATCCGCGCCATCCCTGGCAATAGTCGATCTCAACGCCCGCAACACCCCGCTAGAAGCCATCGCCCGCCTGCGCTCCACAGGCAACCAGGTGCCGGTAATCGGCTATCTCTCTCATGTGCAAACCGAACTAGCCGAACGCGCCAAAGCCGCTGGCTGCCGCGAAGTAATGCCGCGCTCAAAATTCAGCATGAACCTAGCCGCAATCCTAGCAACCGCAAAACCCCAATGACCAAAGCACGCTCAGCGAACATCCTCGACGCGCTCGCCACGCTCCAGCTTTTCGGCCGTAGGGGCGGGGCTTGCTCCGCCCTCCAGCGTAACAACCGCGATAATTCTCTCCATTCATATCTACGTAAATCGATTCTCAACCGCATCCGAACCGCCAGCGCTCTGCTCGCACTAATTGCCACGCTCACGGTGCCTGCGCCATCGCGCGCGCAAGATGGCAAAGAAGCCGACCCCGCAGCAGCTCTGACCTCAGCGCTCACCGCCGCCTGCAAGCAAAATGAACTTCAGTTCGCGATCTATCTAACCGCCGACAACGCCGCTGCATTCAAAAATCTGTCCGCCGACCAGCGCACCACCGTCCTCCACCGCTTCGCGCTAGTAGACAGCCCCGGCAAACCGCTACTCTCGAATGATGCAGACGGCCATGCCGTAGTCCGCTGCGAAGCCGCCGCGGGAACCGCAGAGCTGCGCTTCGGCGCCACGCGCGTGCGCGAAAATCTAGCCTTCATCCCCATCCGTTCCGGCAACACCGAGCCGACAGAATTCGGCCTCGTCCGCGAATCCGGCGGCTGGCGCCTGCTCTCGGTAGGCATTCTGATGTTTGACGTCGCCCAACTAGCCGAGCGCTGGGCCGAGCAGGACCTCCAGAGCCACGAAGATTCCGCCGCCAACATCCTCCTCGATCTAGGCGACGCCATCGATCGCTACCACGACGCCTACGGCCAGCTCCCCGAGAAGCTGGCCCAGCTAGGCCCCGCGCCGAAAAACGAAGTCTCGCCCGACCTAGCCAATCTAATCCCTGCCGACGTAGCCAGCGGCCAGCGCGGCGGCTACCGTTACAAATACCGGGTAATCGACGACGCCGACGGCAACGCAACTAGCTACGAGCTAGCCGCCACGCCCGAGCAATACGGCAAAACCGGCCGCCGCTCGTTCCTCCTGGATTCGAGCAAGAAGCTACACGGCGCCGACAAGCACGGCGACCTAGCCACCGCCGAGGATCCGATAGTCGAGACCAAGTAGCACGGCCTGCGAAATCGGTTCGCCGCCAGCCATCTCCGTTATAGAATCGTGCCCAACGACCATGCCCGCCGAAACTGGCCTAGCACTCGCAACACCCGAACAAGCGCTGCGCGAAGCGAACCGCCGCTTCTACGCCGCGTTCGAAGCCATGGATCTCGCCGCGCTCGACGAAATCTGGGCCCACGAAGAATGGGCGCAGTGCGTGCATCCCGGCTGGGAGCTGCTGCTCGGCTGGGACGAAGTGCGCGACAGCTACGCGCGCATATTTTCAAACACAAGGCGCATGAAAATCGCCCTGGGCGCGGTGTGGGTTCGCGTGGAAGGCGATGTCGGCTGGGTGGCCTGCACCGAGCAGGTGACCAGCGCCTTCGCCGAAGGTTTCGATGACGCGCTGGTGCAAGCGACGAATATTTTTGTGAAGCGCGAAGGCGAATGGAAACTCGTCGCGCATCACGGCTCGCCTCTGCCGCCCGCGCGCGAGACCACGGTACAATAGTCGCAGTGAAAATGAATTTCACGCGGCCCCGCGTCAGCTTTCTTACAGTGCCTCTCCGCGAAAATTCAATGCGTTGCGCGACGCGCTGGCCGCTCGCATCGGCCGCCGCGCTCGTTGCGCGAGGCCGCCTCGGGTTGGCCGGAACGGTTGCCGCCCTGATCTGCGCGGCGATGGCTTCGCCGGCGGCGGCGCAAGTCCCTCAGCCGCAGCAAGGCTCCACGCGACGCCTCGAAGCGCAGGAAGCCGAGGGCGGACCCCGCCCGATTTTCGAATTTCACAGTGGCTTCTGGCTCAATCTCCATCACGTGCTGTACGAACAAGCGCGCGTCGCCGAGCAGTTGCAAACATCCGAAGGCGGCGGCGCGAAAGCCAGCTCGAGTCTGCGCAGCGATCCCGCGCCGGCCTGGCAAGCGGCGGTCGAGTATTACCGCAAAAATATGGCGCACCGCGATCTGCTCTTCGATCAAGGCATGGTGCTGATCAACAACCGCCTGGCGGATCTCGAAACGTGCCCCGATCTTTCCGGCCGCGCCAACAGTTCCTGCGCCTCGGGGCTGCAGGAAAATCTGATCGCCGCGCTGGAAGGCGCGGCGCCGATTTACCGCGCGAAATTTTGGAGCGAGCACGATCGCACCAATCGCCAATGGATCGACGGCGATGCGCCGCTGATTCGCCGCATCGGCTTGCCGCTGGCCGAGGAGCTTTCGGCGGTGTACGAAAAGCCGTGGCAGCGCGAGCCCATTCGCGTGGACGTGGTGATTTATGCCGGGCCGTTCGGCGCCTACACTTCGCTCGATCCTACGCACATCACGGTGGCGAGCGGCGACCCGCGCAACGATGGCCTCGCCGGCTTCGAAATTTTGTTTCACGAAGCGTCGCACGCGCTGGCTCTGCCGGTGCAGGATGCCATCGCCGAAGCCTGCCGCCAGCGCGACATTCCCATCCCGCGCGATCTGTGGCACGCGCTCGTGTTTTACACCACGGGCGAGGTGGTGCGCCGCGCCGCGGCAGAAGGCCGCTTGCAGTTGCCAGGCGCCGGGACGAAGTCGGCGGCCTACACGCCATACGCCTATCGCAATAATATTTATTCCCGCGGCTGGGATGATTATCTGCGCGTGCTGGAAAAATATTGGCAGCCGTATCTGGATGGGCGCACAGATTTCGAGCATGCCGTGCGCACCATGGTGAATGGATTGTAAGGGGAGAAGAGAATCTCAAATTTCAGATTTGAGATGAGAAGCGAAGAGAGCGGACTTTGTTGTTGACGTTCGGCTTCAATTTCAGGGTAAGGCCCGCGGCTGAAGCCGATTCTATGAGCCCGCATTGTTCCGCTGGACTGAAGTCCAGCTTCCCCCTGCTCAAGCAGGGGGCTCCCACCTGGTTGCTACGCTGACGAAGGTACGCCAGCAACTTGTAGCAGCTCGCAGGGATCCACATCTACGCGAGAAAGCCCTAGCAGTTGTGATCGGGCCCGCGCATCTGCACGAGAATGTCCTCGCAGTTGTGAGAGAACTCGCGCATCAAAGTCCGGGAGCCTTTGCCGTTGGGTGGGAGCCTCCGCATTCATGCGGAGGAAGGAGCGCTTCAGCGGTCCGGAAAAAGCTTCGCCACTGACGACGCGCTTTAGCGCCGGGAATTTAGCGACCCCCATCTACGTAGTTTCCGCTCGCCCCATTTGTCCCGCTCTGCTGCATGATTGCCTCTGCCGGAGGTGTTCATGCTCGCGCCGCAAGAAACCCGCACTTTTTTCATCTCCTCCGCGACGTGGGAGCGACGATCAATCCTGCAATCCCACTCGCTCTGCGAACTGCTGCTGAGCATAATCCGTGAAAATCGAGCCAAACAAAGATTTCATCTGCACGAGTTTGTCTTCATGCGCGATCACGTTCATCTCATCCTCACGCCCGCCCCGCAAATATCGCTCGAGAAAGCGATGCAATTCGTCAAGGGAGGCTTCTCTTTCCGCGCCAAGAAGGAGCAACTCTTCAACGGTGAAATCTGGCAGAAGGGCTACAACGAAACCAGAATCAAAGACGCCGGGGAATACGAACAGCACGTCGAGTATGTGTGGATGAATCCCGTCAAAGCAGGGCTGGTCGAGCGGCCTGAAGAGTATTTGTACTCTTCAGCGCGATTGCGAGACGAGGTTGATTCCGCCCCGCTGCAATTTCATCTTAAAGGCCCGCGGCTAAAGCCGATTCTAGGCGCCCGCACCATAACGCTGGACTGAAGTCCAGCTTCCCCCTGCTCAAGCAGGGGGCTCCCACCTGATTACTGCGCTGACGTGCGTGCGCGAGGATGCCGCAGACGCTAGGAATAAGCCTGCGCATCTAAGCCGGAAAGCTTCTGTTGTTGGGTGGGAGCCTCCGCATTCATGCGGAGGAGAGGAGCGCTTCAGCGCTCCGCAAAAAGCCTCGCCATAAACGACGCGCTTTAGCGCCGGAGAATTCTCGCGCGCCGCTGGAGCGCAGTGGACGTTGGGTGGGAGCCTCCGCATTCATGCGGAGGAAGGAGCGCTTCAGCGCTCCGCAAAAAAGCCCTCCCCATGAATAAAGCGCTTTAGCGCCGGGGAATTCGCGCGGTGCGGGAGCGCAGTGGACGTTGGGTGGGAGCCTCCGCATTCATGCGGAGGAGAGGAGCGCTTCAGCGCTCCGCAAAAAGCCTCGCCATTAACAAAGCGCTTTAGCGCCGGAGCCCCGCACGACCCGCTATCTTCGAAATTCCCGTTCGCATCCTCTGTCCCGCTCTGAGCGCCCCGACGGCGTGCACCTCTCCCTACGACCGCATGGCCAGCTTCCTCGCCCCCTACCAGAACCAGGAAGCCCTGGAAGTAGCCGCGATCTGGAGCGGGAAGTGCAAGTCGGAGGTTCGAGTTGCGCCGCTTCAAATTTAGCGTAAGGCCCGCGGCTGAAGCCGATTCTAGGCGCCCGCGCTGTTCCGCTGGACTGAAGTCCAGCTTCCCCCTGCTCAAGCAGGGGGCTCCCACCTCATTCTGTGGAAAACCCATGGCAACCGGGCCGGGCAGCGCGTTGGCGGTCACGTGCCTTGGTGACTGGGGGCACCGACTATGCTGATTTGCGGGGCTAGCGTTGTGTTGTTGGTAGCCGGGCCTGCTGGGCGCTTTTGCCGTTGCGAGCGGCGGGACGGTGGGAGGAATTCCCATGAAGATGACTCGAATTTTGTTGTTGGCTTTGCTGGCGTTGGGGGTGGCGCTGCCGGCCTGGGGCGAGACTTACAAGAATACTTATCCCATGGCTTGCAGCGATTTGTGGCCCGCGGTGAAAGACACGCTCGGCAATGCAGACAACTACCAGGTGCTGAAGATGGATGACGCGCAGATGGCCGCTACGTACAAAGTGAAACATTCCGTGCACGTGAACGTCAGCGGCGCACTGCTGCAGCGGAACAATAAAGTGAAATTGGTGACGATGGACAATGGCTGCGAGATGCAGGTGGTCTCGAACTACAGCGGCTGGGAGCACAACGATCAGGGTGATTTCAAGACCCGCGTGGAGGCATCCCTGGAGCGGCTGAAAGCGGCGAAGCCGGCCGAGCCAGCCAAGCCGACGGAGGGCGACAAGAACGCCAAGCCGGCCAAGGCGTCGGATTGAGCCAAGGAAGTTTGCACACGTTCAGCATTGGAGGCTGAGGCGCACGAGGAGGAGAGATTTTGCAGGGGAGGGCTGGGTTCGCCCTCCCGCGCAGCGGTCCGGCTCGCGGACACCGCTCGCGGAAGGGCGAACCCGGCCCTCCTCTACATTGGAGACGGCAACACGCGGCCCGATTCGGCCTTCGGGGATGCGGTAAAATGGTCCGCGGAATTATCGGAAAGAGGCTTGATGAAAATCAGGTTGATGGGGATGGCTGTTGGGATTTTGGTTTGCGGCTTGGTGCTGGCGCCCAGCTTGGTCGCACAGATTGCTCCGGCGGCTAGCGATCCTGCGGCTCAGTGCGCGCGAGATTTTGAACGCGATCGTCGCCGGGCAGTACGAAAAGGTCGAGGCGCAGTTTGATGAGGCGATGACGGCGGCGTTGCCGAAGGGGAAGCTGGCCACTGATTGGACGCAATTGCTGGGGCAGACGGGCGGATTCAAAAGCGTGACTGCGGAGTCCTCGGCGACGATTCGTGACCTGCAGGTGACCACTCTGGTGTGTTCCTTTGAGCGCGCGACGCTGGACGCGGTGATCACCATCAACGCGGACGGCACAATTGGCGGCATACGCTTTCGGGCGCACCACGACACGACACCGTGGGCTGCGCCTGCTTACGCCAAGCCTGAGAGTTTTCACGAGGATCCGATCACGGTCACGTTTGGGCGCTTCAGTCTGCCGGGGACTTTGAGCACGCCTAATGGTGACGGACCGTTTCCGGTGGTTGTGCTGGTGCATGGTTCGGGGCCGCATGACCCGGACGAAACGATTGGGCCCAACAAGCCGTTCAAGGATCTGGCCTGGGGATTGGCGAGCAATGGCGTGGCGGTGCTGCGGTATATGAAGCGCACGGCGCGATATGGGATGAAGTCGGCGGACGATCCTGACACGTTCACGGTGAATGACGAGATCGTGAACGATGCGCGCGCGGCGGTGGAATTGGCGGCCAAGCAGCCGAAGATTGATGCCAAGCGCATTTACGTGCTGGGCCATAGCGAAGGCGGGTATGTCGCGCCGCGGATTGCCGACGGCGATGCGCAGATTGCGGGAATTATTCTGCTGGCAGGGTCGGAGCGGCCGCTGGAGAAACTGGTGCTCGAGCAGATTCACTATCTCGCGGGCTTTCCTGGGGTTGCGCCGGAGGAAGCGCAGAAACAGATCGCCATGGCGGAGCAGTCGGCGAAGGCGGCGGAGAATCCCGATCTGAAGAAAACGGACAAGGTCAGTTTTTTGGGCGCTGATATGCCTGCGTCTTACTTCCTGGACCTGCGCGGGTACGATCCGGCTGCTACGGCGGCGAAACTTAGTATTCGAATCCTGGTTTTGCAGGGTGGGCGGGACTATCAGGTGACGAGCGAGGATTTTGATGCCTGGAAAAAGGCGCTCGACGGGCATGCCAACGCTACTTTCAAGCTTTATCCGGATTTGAATCATATATTTCAGACCGGCGCGGGGAAAGCGGTGCCGGCTGAATACGATAAGGTGGGGCATGTGGCGCCGGAAGCGGTTGCGGATATTGCGGATTGGGTTAAAAAAGTTGAAAAGCCGAAATGACAACGTGCCGGATTGTTGGTGGCGTGCGGGTTAGGGTGAATGGCTGAATTTGTAGCCATTCTTATGCTGGCGGGAGGAGCACGCCCCTCCCCTACGGGCGAAAAACCTCGCTTCGATCCTTCGGCCATCCGTTCCGGATGGCTCAAGATTACAGCCGGTGGGTGTGGGGGGCTTGAAGTGACATGAAATGTCATCGTTCGGGCTTGCTGGGCGCCGGCTGGACGGAAGATTTTTGAGAATTTAATGTTGGGGGAAATATTTTTGGCTCAGCGAGTTACGTAGTTTCCGGGAAAGTTTTCCACAGCGTGCGTGGTTGGCGCTGGTTTCCTGTGATATGCTTTTTGCGGGTCTCGACGATTTTTTCCGGATGGTTTCTGCCGGTTTCAATGATTGATTTGGCGGCGATTGGGTCGAGAACTACCTGTGCTAACGCCGCAACGGATGCCGGGCTAAAGGCCCGGCGCTACAAAAGGCCACAGAATATTTTCCTGGACTGCAGGAGCTGAACAGCCATGTCTACTCAGCCAGCGGCGATTCAGACGGCGGAACTCCAGCTAGCGCACTCCCCGGACAGCGATGATGCCTTCATGTTTTATGCGTTGGCTACGGGAAAAGTGCGTTTGCCCGGGGTGAAATTCAACCACGTTCTTTCGGACATTGAATCGCTGAACCGTGCGGCGGAAAAAGAGGTCTACGACATTACCGCCGTCAGTTTCTACGGGTATTCGTTCATCGCCGACAAATATGTACTGCTGGATTGCGGAGCCAGCTTTGGCGAAGGCTATGGGCCGATTGTGGTTTCGGCGCATCCGTTCAAGAAAGATGATTTGAAGGGGCGGCGGATTGCGGTGCCTGGCGAGCGGACCACGAGTTATTTGGCGTTGAAGCTGTTTGAGCCTGGCGTGGAGACGGTGACGATGCCGTTTGACCGGATTTTGAATGCGGTGGCGGCGCGCGAAGTTGACGCGGGACTTCTGATTCATGAAGGGCAGCTGCTTTATGCGGAGCTGGGGCTCAGCCGCGTGGTGGATTTGGGACAGTGGTGGCAGGAAGAGACGGGACTGCCTTTGCCGCTGGGCGCGAATGCGATTCGGCGGAGCCTGAATGCGACGCTGGGGCGGCAAGTAGAGCGCGTGATTCGCGAGAGCGTGGCTTACGCGCTGGAGCATCGCGAAGCGGCGCTCGATTATGCGCTGCAATTTGCGCGGGAGATGGACCCGGTGCTGGCGGACCGGTTCGTGGGCATGTACGTGAATCGCTGGACGCTCGATTACGGCGAGGAAGGACGGCGCGCGGTGAATGAGCTGTTGGGGCGCGGCGCCGAGGTGGGCTTGGTTCCTCCGGCGTTTCGAGTGGAGTTTCTTTCCGAAGCCGCTTAGGTGGGAATGCCGAACGGCACGACTTTTTCTTCGCAGCTGATGCTCGCGAGCGCTGGGAGTTATGCGCGCTCGGGAGATTCCCCTCCCCTGACATTCCTGGAAGAGACAATCAAGGCGGCGGAGCGCGGGGAGCGCTCGATTGCGGATGTTGTGGACGCGCAGGATGAAGTTACGCGGCTGGCGGTGGGCGATCAGATTCGCGCGGGGCTGGACGTTTTCACCGATGGGTTGATTCGCTGGCCCGATCCGATTTCGCATCTTGCGGGGAAGATGGAGGGCGTGCGGCCCGGCGGGATGGTGGATTATTTGCGCTCGGGAGCGCAGATCTGGCAGCCAGTGTTGCTCTCGCTGCCGGCGCGGCGGACGCCGTTGATCGTGGATGAGTATCTTTTTGCGCGGAATGCCCTGGGGACGTTGGCTACGCCGGAGGGGAAGGGCGGGAAACTTTTTGTGAAGGCGGTGCTGACCGGGCCTTACACCTTGGCGCGATTTACGGCGGTTGAAGAGACGATGGCAGCGGCGGAGCAGACGATTGATGCACGCGCGGATGCATACGCCAAGGCCATTGGCGAGGAGATTGAGGCGCTGGCGGAGACGGGCGCGGAATTGATTCAGATTGACGAGCCGGCGATTTTGGATTCGCCGCGGGACTTCATGTTGCTGCAGGATTTGGTGGATGTGCTGGTGGAACATCGCGATGCGGCGCGCAAGGCTGGACGCGGCGTGGAACTGGTGTTGAGCGTTTATTTCCGGGATTGCACGCCGTTTTATGACGAGTTGATTCAAATGCCGGTGGATGCGGTGGCGCTGGATTTTGCTTCGAGCCCGGGGTTGGCGGCGCATATTGCCGAGGTGGGATCGCCGAAGCCTCTCGTGCTGGGATTGGTGAATGGGTTGAGGGCGGATTTGGAGAGCCCGGCGGAGATGGCTAAGGTGGTGGAGCAGATTGTGGCGAAGATTGACGGCGGGCGGGCGCATTTGAGTACTTCCTGTGGATTGGCGATGCTTTCGCAGAAGCAGGCCTTTGCGAAATTGGAGTTGTTGGGGAAGACGCGGGCGGAAGTGTTGGGAGAGAGAGCGGCTGGGAACGATTGATCCGGCGAGAGGGATTTACGGGGAGCGAGTGGTTGGAGTTGTAGCCATTCTTACGCTGGCGGGAGGAGCAAGCCCCTCCCCTACGGCCGAAAAGCCCAAGCTCGGCCTGCGTGTCTGGTGAATCTCAACGACCGACTGAGACGCAGAGAGATTCCTTCCGCCTCGGCGGACTCGGGATGACGGCTTTTAATTTATGCCTCGTATCTTTTGCGGTTTGCCGCTATTGACGTCCTTTCGGATTCCGTTGACCATGGATTGATTGCGATTTGGCGCGGACGATGGTTGTTACCGTCTGCGGCTGGAATTTTAGCCGGATTGGTGGCTGCGGGGCCGAACGGCGGGCGGCGACTGCCCGTCGTCCTTCAGGGTAAAAAGGCCCGCCCCGACGAAAGCCCCGACGACGGCCCCTACGAAGGCGTGATTTATGGAACGGGTTTTCTCAACTTACCGGTATGTGGGGCAGCCGCTTTCTGCGGGGGTGCTCGGGGCCATTCGCGGGGCGGGGATTTCGAAAATTGAGGTGTTTTGCAGCGCGGCGCATTTTGATTATGCGTCGGCCGAGGCGCTGAAGGATTTGGCTGGGTGGCTGGAGGAGCACCGATTGGAATTACATTCGCTGCACTCGCCAACGCAACGAGATACGGCCGGGCGGCATGAGAGCGGCGTGCCGATTTCGATTTCGGATGGAGAGCGAGTGCGGCGGTTGGATGCTGTGGACGAGGTGAAACGGGCGATTGACGTGGCCGAGCGCATTCCGTTCAAGTATCTGGTGCAGCATTTGGGTAGCAGCCGGCAGGCGGCGGATGAGCGCTCTATCGATGCGGCTTTCAATTCACTGGAGCATCTGGCGCTGTTTGCTAAGCAGCGCGGGCGTGACCATTGCGCTGGAGAACACCACGCATGAGTTGGGGGCTCCGCTGGCGCTACTTAATTTCGTCAAGGAAACGCATTTGCATGATTTGCGGTTTTGCTTTGATACGGGGCACGCGCATATCGAGCCGGGGGTTGCGGCGGCGTTTGAAGTGATGCGCGAGCGCGTGGTGACTACGCATGTGCACGATAATCATGGCGATGAGGATGAGCACTTGTTGCCGTTTGAGGGAACGATTGATTGGGATGCGGGACTGCAGATGATTGCGGAGGCACCGGTAGCTTTGCCGATGGTGATGGAATTAAAGGAACATGCTACTCAGGCGGATGTGTTGGGGCGGGCACGGGCGGTTTTCGATCGCATCGAGAATGAGTTGGAGTCGAAGCGGGCGCGGGTGGCGCAGCCGTAGAAGAATTTAACAAACGATTGTCAATGAAAGGCCGAACCCCCCGTAGCGATTAATTGGCGCCGAGGTTCTGGCAAACGTTCTGGGTGGCGTATACGCGGAATGGGCGCAGCAAGCGGCGCCCCTACGGCCTAAGATCTCACATACGACTTGCAGCACAAATCGGACAGGATTGGGCGATGACTCAAGAGGCTCAGGTGGCGGTGCCGGTTACTACGATTGATAAGGCCGGGCAGTTTGTTGGCCGGACGGTTAAGTTGCAGGGGTGGCTTTACAACCTGCGCGAAGCCGGGAAGCTTTTGTTTCCGATTTTCCGCGATGGGACTGGCGTGATTCAGGGCGTGGTGTCGTTGAAGGGACAGCCGGAGGCGTTTGAGGCGTTGAAGGGCTTGACGCAGGAATCCAGCGTCGAGGTGACGGGAACGATTCAGGCGGAGCCGCGGGCGCCTGGGGGATTTGAGATTCATATCTCGGGGATTCACGTGGTGCAGCGCGTGCCGGAGAGCGATCCTTATCCGATCCAGTTGAAGGAGCACGGCGTCGATTTTCTTGCTGGATAAGCGGCATCTGTGGATTCGCACGCCGCGGCAAGCCGCGATTTTGCGGATTCGAGCGGAAGCGATTCGTTCGGCGCGGAATTATATGGATTCGCAGGGTTATACGCTGACGGATGCGCCGATTTTTACGCCCGCGGCTTGTGAAGGGACTACTACCTTATTTGAAGTCGATTACATTGACGATCAGAAGGCTTATTTGACGCAGTCGGGGCAGCTTTACGTGGAGGCTACGGCGGCGGCGCTCGGGAAAGTGTATTGCTTCGGACCGACGTTTCGCGCGGAGAAATCGAAGACGCGGCGGCATTTGACCGAGTTCTGGATGCTGGAGCCGGAGGCGGCTTACGCGCATCTGGACGACATGATGGCGCTGGGCGAGGGATTGGTGGCGGCGATTGTTCAAGGAGTGGTGAAGAATCGCGCGGCGGATTTGGAGGCTTTGAAGCGCGACGTAAAGGCCCTGGAAAAGATTACGCCGCCATTTCCGCGGATTACGTACGAAGAGGCCATTCACACTTTGCAGAAGGCCGGGAACCCGGCGAAGTTTGGCGATGATTTTGGCGGGGATGAAGAGACGATTATCTCGAAATCGTTTGAGAAGCCGGTGATGATTCACCGTTATCCTTCGGCGATGAAGGCGTTTTATATGGCTGCAGATCCGGCCCGGCCGGATTTGGCTTTAAATTTCGACATGATTGCGCCCGAGGGATACGGCGAGATCATTGGTGGCGGGGAACGTTTGGCGGACTACAACACTTTGATTGAACGTCTGAAGCAGCATGGGCTGCCGGCGGAATCGTTCCAGTGGTATTTGGATTTGCGGCTTTATGGCAGCGTGCCGCATGCGGGATTTGGATTGGGGTTGGAGCGGACCGTGGCTTGGATTTGCGGGACCGAGCACATTCGGGAGGTAATTCCCTTCCCGCGCATGCTTTATCGCGTTTATCCTTAACAGCGCTCGTTGGCGATTCCTTGGTGAGACGGTTCGGACTCGATCGTTTGAGACGGGGCAAAGAGGAAGGCAACGGCACGTCAGTTTCAGATTTCAGATGGCTTCGTTGACATCATGGGCGCCGCAGAATTACAGCACGAAGACAGTCGGCTTACGCAGAGGCGAGTGGGGACAGTTGTGGCCGTTCTTACGCTGGCGGGAGGAGCAAGCCCCTCCCCTACGGCCGAAAAGCCAACGCGTGCCCAGGATTTCAACAGAGCCATTTCAGATTTGAAATTTCAGATTGAGTAGGCGGCAAATGCAGATCCCTCACCCCTAAAGGGATTCGGGATGACAGCGGTCGCGCTTTTTTGCGCGACCTGTAAAGCCGCGATGATGGGCCGAACTGCGGGCGGGACTGCCCTTCGGCGCCGGTAAGGCGCCTCACGGTAAAAAGGCCCGCCCCTACGAAACTATGGCTGAAAAAATCCGCATCATCGGTGTGCCGATGGACCTGGGGGCTAGCCGGCGTGGTGTGGATATGGGGCCATCGGCATTGCGCGTGGCGGGGTTACAGACGCGTTTGAAGCATTTGGGGAGACACGTGGAGGATGTCGGCAACATTTCGGTGAAACAGCCCGAAGCGCAGCCTTTCGGGGAGAGAAACGCGAAATATCTCGATGAAATCGCTGAAACGTGCAAGGGGCTTGCCGATATTGTGAAGAAGGCGCTCGATGACGATGAGGTGCCGCTGGTACTCGGCGGGGATCATTCCATTGCCGTGGGCACCGTGGCGGGCGTGGCGGCACATTATAAAAAGAAATCGAAGAGCATCGGCTTGATTTGGCTCGATGCGCACGGGGACATGAATACGCCGGAGAGCTCGCCTTCGGGAAACGTGCACGGAATGCCGCTGGCGGCGGTGATGGGGCATGGGCCGAAGGAATTGACGGAATTGGCGGGCGCGAAGCCGATGGTCGAGCCGCGGAATGTGTCACTGGTGGGGATTCGCGATTTGGATTCCAAAGAGCGGCGGTTGATCAAAGAGACGGGCGTGCATGTTTTTACCATGCGGGATATTGACGAGCGCGGGATGCGCGACGTGATGGCCGAAGCGATGCGATTTGCAGCGGATGATACGGGCGGAGTGGCGGTGAGCCTCGACATGGATTTCGTGGATCCGATTGATGCGCCCGGAGTGGGAACGCCGGTGCGCGGCGGAGTGACGTACCGCGAGGCCCATCTGGCCATGGAGATGATTGCGGATAGCAAGGCGGCGGTCTCGTATGAAATCGTGGAGATCAATCCTGTGATTGACGAGCACAATATTACGGCGCTGCTGGGCGTGGAACTTCTGCTTTCTGGTTTGGGGAAGAAGATTCTTTAAAGCAGCGGCTGAGCAATATGGCGAACGGTTCGTAAGGATTGACGCCGGCGGGCGCAGCAAGCGGCGCCCCTACGAGCCCTTCTTGATAGTTTCTGGAGCCGATGGGAATGAATTCCCAAAAGAAATTGCGAGTTGGCATCCTGTTCGGCGGGCGATCCGGTGAGCATGAGGTTTCGCTGGTTTCGGCGGCTTCTGTGATTCGGGCGCTGGACCCAGAGAAGTATGAAGCCGTGCCTATCGGAATTACGAAAGAGGGGCAGTGGTTGGTTGGGACTGGGGCGCAGAAGATGTTGCCCGATGTTCTGAAGCGCGGGGAGCGCGTGATGTTGCCGGCGGATCCGACTTCTGGGGCATTGATTCCCTTCGGACCTTCGGATTCGCGGCCTAATTTACGGGTGGATGTGGTGTTTCCGGTGCTGCACGGAACTTTCGGAGAGGACGGGACCGTGCAGGGGTTGCTCGAGTTGGCGGGACTGCCCTACGTTGGCGCGGGAGTGCTGGGATCTGCGCTGGGCATGGATAAGGACGTGCAGAAGCGGCTTTTCGACTACGCCAAGATACCGATTGTGCCGTACGTGGCGTTTGCGCGGGCGGATTGGGAGGCAGACCGGAAGAAGACGATTGCAGCGATTCAGAAGAAGCTGAAGTATCCGATGTTTGTGAAGCCGGCTACGCTGGGATCGTCGGTGGGGATGACGCGCGTGGCTAAGGCGGCGGATTTGCCGGCGGCGATTGATGCGGCCGCGGAGTTTGCGCTGAAGATCTTGGTGGAGAAGGCGGTATCGGCGCGGGAGATTGAGGTTTCGGTGCTGGGGAATGAGAATCCTGAGGCTTCCGTGCCGGGGGAATTGATTCCGCACCGGGAATTTTATGATTACACGGCGAAATACCTGGAATCCGGGACTGCGATTGAAATACCGGCTCGATTGACTAAGGCGCAGATCGCGAAAATTCGGGAGTATGCGGTGCGGGCCTATCGGGCTATTGATTGTACTGGAATGGCGCGGGCGGATTTCTTTTTGGAGAAGAAGACTGGGCGGATTTTTGTGAATGAATTGAATACCATTCCTGGATTTACTTCGATCAGCATGTATCCGAAGATGTGGGAGGCTTCCGGACTTTCTTATACTAAATTGATCGATCGATTGATTCAGCTGGCTTTGGAATTGCATGCGCAGAAGGCTCGGACGAAATATTCGATTGAATTGCCGGCTGGGGTTGGCGGGGCTTTGGAGGGGTAGAGCGGGAGTTGAATTTAACGCTTCGGGCCGGCGCAGCAATCGGATATGCGCTGTGGCGCAGGGCGAATTTACGCGGCGGTTTGCCGCGGAAAAACGCCGGCAGGCTGCCGGCGTTACGCAGCCGTCACGCTTTTGCTAGGGTGCGGATTTGGTGGGCTAGCTTTTCTACCTCTTCGGCTTTTTGTAGCAGGGCTAGCGATAGGACTGTTGTCGAATCGGTGTTCTTGACTTGGTCGCGGAGTTCGGTGGCTAGGGCGTAGAGCTTCTCTACGTCGTCTGCAATCTTCTGCTGATTACCTTTCAGGAGTTTCTTGGGATCCGTTGGCGCCGCGTTTGGATCCATGTCCGGGGGATTCTGCGACGGACTTGGCGTGCTTGGTCCTTGACCTGGGACTCTTGGAGCACTGTGTTGCCAGCGCGGAATGGCGAAAAGAGCTACGCCTGCCGGCAGTATCATTCCGAGGAACTTGCGCCGGGCTGTGGGCATGAGTTGACCTCCTTGCTGCAAACTTCAACAGAAACGGCCTGAAAGCCGGGTGGTATAATTCACGGCCTATTCTTCCATGTTCGAATCCCTTAACCATTGGATGCAGTTTGCGGGCACACGCGGCCCGCGAATTTTGCTTACGGTGGTGCTGGCGGTGGTGGCCATCCGGCTGCTGCGGATGCTGACTTCGCGGCTGGTGGAGATGGCAAAAACGCAAACGCGCGTGGCGCAGATGCGTGAGGCGCAAACGCGGACGATGGCCGGGCTGGTTTACGGCATCGGGATCGCGCTGATTGTTTCGCTTGCGGTGCTGGAAGTGCTAAACGAATTAGGATTTGCGATAACGCCGATTGCAGCGGTGGCTACGCTGGCCAGCCTGTCGGTGGGATTTGGCGCGCAGCACCTGGTAAAGGATCTGATCAACGGGTTTTTCATCGTGATTGAAGATCAGTTCGTGGTTGGGGACGTGATTCGGGTGAACAACGAAATTGGGCGCGTGGAGCACATTACGTTGCGGCGCACTGTGATTCGCAACGGCAATGGTGAGCGCGTGTCGATTCCCAACGGGTTGATCGGACAGGTGGCGAATTTGAGCCGCGATTGGTCGCAGACGCTGGTGGATGTGACTATTCCATCGGCGGAGGCGGTCGGACGGGCGCTGGCGATTCTGGAGAAAGTTTGCGGCGATTTTCGCATTGATCCGGATTGGTCGCCGGCGCTGGTGGATGGGCCGCGAGTGTTGGGGATCGAGTCGCTGTCGCTGGATGGGACGGTCCTGCGGATGATCCTGAAGAGTGCGGCGCTGCGGCAGGACGATGTGGCGCGCGAATTGCGGCGGCGGATAAAATTGGCGTTGGAGCAGGCGCATATTCTGGTGGCCAATACGCAGCGCGTGGAGTTGATCAGCGGGGCTGCGGCTGCTGGCGGATGACAGATTTTGGAGTGGCGTTTTAATTCAGCCGAAAGGCATGACCGAGGAGGCAATTGCAATGGGACAAGCTACGCACGAGCAAGGCGATTTGATGTTGAAGTTGTATGAGGCGAGGCGGGAGCCGAAGCTGCGCGAAGCCCGTAAGTGGGTTTTCTCGAATTTTAATCCCACGAGCTTTGACGAAGTGGTGAAATATTTCATGGGGCCTGGGGAAGAAGGCGCCTACATCCGCATGGTTGCCAGCTACTGGGATATGGTGGCGAACTATGCAAACCGCGGGCTGGTGGATGAGGAATTCCTATTCGAGACCAGCGGCGAGCAATGGATTATCTGGGAGCGTCTGAAGCCCGTCATCGCGCAGTGGCGGGAGGCCTTCAAGAATCCTCAGCAATTCGGGTATCTTGAAGAGCACGCCCGGCGCTACGAAGCGTGGCGGGAGAAGCGCGCGCCGGGATCCAACGAGCATATGCGCCAGGTGTTGGGGCGAATGCGCGCCGGCGCGGCAGAAGCGGCGAAGAAAAGCAGCGCTGCGAGCTGAAAAATCTGTGCCTCCGCATGGCGGGCTTGCGGTATAGTGCCAGTCCGCCTGCGGGGTGCTGATGGGTGTGTTGGGGCACTATTTTTCGCCCTTGCTCGCCGGAGCAACGCAGCAACAATCAAGCAGGAAGCTGCCGCCCTAAAAGGGCGGCGCTGCATACTCGTCCCTCGAGATGGCCAGTGTTACCCGGGGTTTGTCCCGGAGACCGGAGGTCGTGTCCGATGCGCAAGTCGTCGATCGTACGGCCGTCGCTGGCCATCGCTCTGACCCTGCTTCTCGTGTTCCCGGTGCAGGTATGGCCACAGGCACCGCAGCAGCATGCAGGGAAAGTTTCGGCCATGATTCCGGCGGTAAATCTCGTGCGAGCGGGACAGTCGCTTGCGGCCAGTCCGGAGATTCCTGTTTTCTGGGAGGACACGGTGGCGACGGGACATCTGGCGCGGGCGCGCGTGGCGTTGGATGACGGATCGGTGCTGAACGTGGGATCGGATTCGAGTTTGCGCGTGACCAAGCACGATGCGGCTGCACAGCAGACGGATCTCGAGTTGGGATATGGACGCGTGCGAGCGAATGCGGTGAAACAGACCAAGCCGGGAGCGAGTTTTCAAATTCGCACCCCTACCGGGGTTGCGGGAGTTGTGGGCACGGATTTTTTCTTGGCATTTGAGAATTACGTGACGCGCATCATCGTTTTCGAAGGGAAAGTGCGTTTCTGCAATCTTGCCGGAGTTTGCGTGGAAGTGGATCAGGGGCAGAGCTCGACGATTCGCGGAGATCAGGCGCCCGATGCTCCGGCAATTGCGCCGAATTCTGATGTGATGGACGCCGGGCAATCGACAGCATTGCAGGGAGCCGGCGCGGGCGGCGGAACTTCGGGTGGCAGCTTGGCGGGCCATGGTTTCCTGCTGGGGACCATGCTGGCGGTTGGAGTGGCTGTGCCGGTTGTGCTGGTTCGGAGCTTGAGTAGGACACCCACGTGCAGCACTGGGACGGTTGGTGCGGTGGCTAGTGGACCGCAGCCTGCCGCGAGCTGCGGAACTCTGAATAGCGGAGTTGCAAGTAAAACGCGGCGCTGAGCCGCCCTTTCCCGCTTAGCTCAGTTACCTACCTCAGCATATAAATTGTCCCCTGGAACCGATAACCCCTTCCAATTCAGGGGATAGGGAGCTGTCTGACCTTTTCCCCTCTGAAATCCCATTGCGACGATGCTGTTGTTTGCGAGGCCAAGCGAAATCAATGGACTCTTGACCCTTCCGAAGCTGAGGTACAAACTAGGCTTGTAGCGTAGTTCTAGTACTACGATCTACGAATGGCTCTAGCCACAACGACCGAGCAGTTTGCCGAGTTGGCGCTTCTCTACCGCACTGCGCCGATCGGTCTCGCGCTGGTGGACCGCTCGATGCGCTTCGTGCGCGTGAACGACAAGCTGGCGCAGTTCCTCGGATATTCCGCAGCAGAACACATCGGCAAGACATTCTCGGAAATCGTTCCGCAGATGGCGACGGAGCTCGAAGCCGTGGTCAAGAACGTATTTGAATCCGGCGTGCCGGTGTCGGAACTGGAAATCAGCGGGGCGACGCAGGCGATGCCGAGCGAGAAGCGCGACTGGCTGGTGAGCTTTCTGCCGCTGCGCTTGAAGCGCGGGGAAATTCGCGGCGTGACCGTGGTGATGCTGGACATCAGCAGCCGCAAACAAACCGAGCGCAATCTCACGATTCAGAAGGCCTATCTGGAGCAACTGGTGGAATCGGCGCCGGAAGCGATCGCTTTCGTGGATACGAAGAACGTCGTGCTGCGGATCAATCGCGAGTTTACGCGGATGTTCGGGTATGACGCGGCGGAATCCGTGGGGCGGAATCTGGACGATCTGGTGGTTCCGGCAGAGAAGAAAGACGAGGGCAGGTGGCTGGATGATGAGGCCGAACGCGGTGCGATAACCAGCATCGAGACGGTGCGTTGCCGAAAGGACGGAACGCGGATCGAGGTGTCGCTGCTGGTTTCGCCGGTGAATGTCGCGGAGAATCAAATCGCGGTGTACTGCATCTATCGCGACATCACGCGGAGGAAGCGAGCGGAAGAAGAGTTGCGCGAGAGCGAGGAGAGATACCGGCGGCTGGTGGAGCTGTCTCCTGATGCGGTGTGGGTGCGGCGGGGCGAAAAAATCGTGTTCATCAATTCCGCAGGGGTGAAGCTGCTGGGCGGGACATCGGCAGAGCAGATTATCGGCAAAGCGGCCATTGATTTTATTCATCCCGACGACCGCGAAGTCGCGGCGCGCCGCATGGCTTCGCTTGCATCGCCAGGGCAGACGGTGCCGTTTCTGGAAGAGAAATTCATACGGCTGGATGGACAGCCCGTAGATGTGGAAGTTGCGGCGGCGTCTTTCAAAGTGGGGCGAGACTCCGCGTCGCAGGTAATCGTCCATGATCTTACGGGACGCAAGCGCGTGGAGCGCGAATTACTGGCGGCGGAGACGCGCTTCCGGCTGCTGGTCGAGCAGCTTCCCGCGATTACTTACATGGCGGGATTTGGGGCTGAGGGAGTGTGGTCGTACGTCAGCCCGCAGATTGAGCCCATTCTCGGATTTACGCCGACGGAATGGATGGCCGATCCGCATCTGTGGTTCAAGCGGCTACATCCCGACGACGTTACCGCAGTGATTGGGCTGGAGGAGGGATCGCGGGCGTCAGGGCAGCCGTATCGTGCGGAGTACCGGTTGCAGGCGCGCAACGGGACGTACCGGTGGTTCACGGATATCGCGACAGTGGTGCGCGATATGCACGGAGTGGAGTCGCTGCAAGGGGTGATGACCGACATTACGGAGACCAAGCTGCTGGAAGCGCAGTTCCGGCAATCGCAAAAGATGGAGGCCGTCGGACAACTAGCGGGCGGCATCGCGCATGATTTCAATAATCTTTTGATGGTGATTCGCGGGCATACGGATCTGCTCTTAAATTCGCGGGCGCCACAGCCGCTGGAAAATATCGCGCAGATTCAAAGGGCCGCGGACCGGGCGGCATCACTGACAAAGCAATTGCTAGCTTTCAGCCGAATGCAAGTGCTGCAGCCGGAAGTGCTGGATTTGAATCGCGTGGTGGGTGACATGGCCGCCATGATTGAACGGCTGTTTGGTTCGAATATCGAGCTGGCCTTCGAAACCGAGCCGAAGTTGTGGCCTGTGCGCGCGGATGCCGGGCAGATCGAGCAAGTGTTGCTGAACCTCGCCGTCAACGCGCGGGATGCCATGCCTGCCGGCGGGCGCCTCACGATTCGCACGGAAAACGTGACGTTCGTTCCCGGCGATCCGCGGCCATTGCCGATCATCGGCGACGGAAAATACACCGCGCTGATCGTTCGCGATACTGGTGAGGGAATGGATGCTCGAACGCAGGCGCGGATCTTTGAGCCGTTCTTCACCACCAAGGAAAAAGGGCGCGGAACCGGACTTGGCCTCGCGACCGTGTACGGAATCGTGAAGCAGAGCGGCGGATTCATCGTAGTGGAGAGCGCGCCGGGACTTGGAACGACGTTCACGATTTATTTGCCGCGCGTGGAGGCTGCGGAAACGGTGGAGGAACCGGCGCAGCCGCCGGCGATTGCGCAGCGTGGGGCCGAAACCATTTTGGTGGTGGATGACGAGACCGCTATCCGCGATTTGGCGGCCGAGTATCTTCAGGGATGCGGATACACGGTGCTAACGGCCGGCGGAGGAATCGAGGCGCACGCGTTGGTTTCAAAGCACGACGGACCGGTTCATCTGCTGCTGACGGATACAGTGATGCCGAAAATGACCGGCCACGAATTGGTGCGAGCGATTGGCGCACTGCGACCGGAGATCAAAGTTATTTATATGTCCGGGTATTTGGAATTCAACGCCTCGGCGCATCTGCAGAGTGGAGATGGCGCGCTGTATATTCAGAAACCGTTTGGGCTTGATGCCCTGGCGAAGTTGGTGCAGTCAGCACTGGAATCTTCGCCTGTTGCTGCAGGACCCGACCGACGCTAACCTACGCATCCATTGGCGCGTATTTGTTCTAGCGCAGCCGCATTTCGGAAACATTCAGCGGAATAATCAGCTTTGGTTCTGTGACGCTTTGCACTTCTTCCGGCGTTACCGCGGGCGCGAGTTCGCGGAGTTGCAGGCCGTTGGGGACAACATCAATGACCGCGAGATCGGTGATGACCGTCGTAACGCATTCGAGCGCGGTAAGCGGATAGGTGCAGGTCTTCACAATTTTCGGCTCGCCCGTCTTGGTTACGTGTTCCATGGTGACGATCAAACGGCGCGCTCCAACGGCGATGTCCATTGCCCCGCCGATTCCGCCCGAAAATTTCGCGCCGGGAATTTTCCAGTTGGCCAGATCGCCGCGCTCGGAGACTTGAAGGCCACCGAGAACGGCGAGATCCAGGTGGCCGCCGCGCGTCATCATGTGCGCATCGACTTGTGAAAAGTACGCCGCGCCGGGAATTATCGTGACCGGGGCCTTCATCGCATCCACCAGATCGAAGTCCTCTTCGCCCGGACGGGCGCGCGGGCCCATGCCCAGGATTCCGTTTTCGCTGTGGAAAATTACGCCGGCGTTTTCCGGGACGTAGGCAGCGATGAGATTGGGGATGCCCCAACCGAGATTGACGTAGGCGCCAGGTGGCAGTTCCTGTGCAGCGCGCTCGGCGATCTGTTCGCGCGAAAGCCTGCGCTCAAGAGTCACGATCATCTCCTACGGCGACAATGCGATCGACGAAGACAGACGGCGTGACAATCACTTCCGGATCGAGCGCGCCGACGGGCACGATTTCTGCAACTTCGACGATCGTTATCTTCGCTGCCGTGGCCATGACGGGATTGAAATTCCTGGCTGCTTTGCGATAGACGAGATTGCCGAGCGGGTCGGCTTTTTGCGCGCGAATTAGCGCGTAGTCGGCGCCCAGCGCGGATTCCAGGATGCAGCGGCGGCCGCGTATGGCGCGCTCTTCTTTTCCTTGCGCGATTTCGGTGCCGACACCTACCGGCGAAAAAAACGCGGGAATCCCCGCGCCATAGGCGCGCATGCGCTCGCAGAGAATTCCTTGCGGAACGAGTTCATATTCCACGTCGCCGGATTCCACTTGCTGCTGGAAATACGTGGATTGCGGTCCGGGGAATGCCGCGATCACTTTTGCGATTTGCTTATTCTTGAAGAGCACGCCAAGCTCGGAATCGCCCGTGCCGCAATTATTGCTGATCGCGAAAAGGTTTCGGGTGCCTTTGCGACCTACGGCGCGAATCAATTCGTGGGGAAAGCCGGCGCCGCCAAAACCGCCGAACATGATGGTGGCGCCGTCCTGAACATCGGCTACTGCGGCGTCCGCGCTGAAATAAATCTTATTCTTCAATACTGTCACCCGCGTAAGTGCGCAGGGAATAAGTTGCTGCGGCTGCCGGCTGAGACTGTGGCAGCAAGCCCGCGCGAGCTAACCACGCTTGCGTTGCCGGAGGCAGATCGGGCTTCGACGCCAGGAACTGTAAATCATCCCAATCGTCCACGTCGAGTTCGAGGCGTTCGTTGCGCAGCACGATTAGCTGAGCCCCGTTTCGGCGCGCCGCTTGCGAATGTTTTGGAAAACTGTTCGGACCGAAGAATGATGGAAATAGCGTGGGAGGCGTGCGTAGGAGCGCGTTGGTTCCGGTGCCACTGCGCGATGGGACGATCACAGTTGAGGGGCCAGCTAGTGCGGCGGCGAACATTTGCGCGATATCCGCGGGCGTGACGAGCGGCAAGTCGATAGGCAGACGCGCCAGCGAAGTTACGCCGCGCGCTGCACAGATTCGCGAAGCGGCATCTACCGAAGCACTCTCGGATTCCTGCGAGGTCTCGCGCAGCACTTCCCAGCCGAGCTCGCAGGCGCGGTCAATCGCCGGCTCGTAATTGGTGGCTACGAAAATTTGGTCGGCGCAGCGAATTTGCGCGACGCTGGCGCAAAAATCGTCAAACATTGCTGCGGCCAGAGCGGTGCGTTCGGCTTGCGAGAGCACGGGCGCGAGCCTTTGCTTCGCGTTGCGCAAATTCTTGACCGGAATCAGTATCGCCTTCAACCGTGTTTTCCTCTTTCGAGATCTCCCTGTGCGCAAGCTCTTAACTGCTCGCTTGCAATTCCTTTGCCTGAAAAAGATTCAGGAGAAAATGCCCGAGCCACCATTTATCTTCTTCGGCTTCCATCACCGTTCTCGTGATTTCCACGCCGACGCCGGCCGCTTCGATTTCCGGCCGCGAGTTTGCGTCGCTTTCGTCAATCACGATGCGCGCGGCGATATCTTTGTACATTTCGGCCACCCTTCGCGCCGAAACTTCGAGACCCAACTCGCGCATCATTTTTGCCGTGGGTCCCTTCAGCGACATTCCTCGCACGATGGGACAAACCGCGATTACATCGGCGCGACGCGCGGCCAATGCATCGCGAATGCCGGGCACCGCGAGAATCGGACCGATGCTGATCAGCGGATTGCTGGGACAAATGATAATCCCGCGCGCTTCGCTGATGGCTTGCAGTACTCCCGGCGCTGGCTCGGATTGGTCTGCACCGTCGAAGTGAATCGCCTTGACCACCGGCTCGGCGCGATGCTTTACCAGATAGTGCTGGAACGGCAGAACTCCGCTGGCGGTTGCGATCTTGGTGCGAACAGTCTGGTCGCTCATGGGAAGGATGCGCGCGCGGACTCCGAGCGAGCGGCGAATCGAGTCCGCACATTCGGAGAGTGTCGCGCCGCGATGCAGCATGTCGCTGCGATGAATGTGCGTGGCTAGATCGCGATCGCCGAGGTTGAACCAGGTTTCGCGCTCGTAACGGGCGAGAGAATGCAGCGTCGCGAATGTGTCGCCATCGATGCCCCAGCCGGTGGCGCGATTGACAATGCCGGCCAGCGTGTAAGTGACGATGTCGAGATCGGGGCAGATGGTGAGCCCATGCATCTCGAGATCGTCGCCGGTGTTTACGACGATGGTCAGATTTTCGGGCGCCGTCGCGTGCGCGAGGCCTACGAGTAATTTTGAAGCGCCCACACCGCCTGCTAGTGCGGCGATTTTCATTAGTAGCCCGTTCCGGCGTAGTGATTCTGTTCGAGAAGCGCTAGCCGCGGCGCAAGGTTTGCATTCACTTGGGCGATCGGCTCGTCTTCGCTGGCGTTGTAAACACGGCGCAGTTCGTAGGTCGTGGTGCGCTCTGCCGGAATGCGGCCAATGCGGCGGATCAGCGCGCGGAACTGTTCGGGCGAAACATACTCACCGAAGTTGGCGCCGGCTGACTTGGAGATGTGTTCCTCCATCAGTGTGCCGCTGAAATCGTTGGCGCCGGCCTCGAGGCACGCGAGCGATTGCTCGAAGCCCATCTTTACCCAGGAGACCTGAATATTCGGGATCAAGCCGTTAAAGAGAATACGGGCGAGGGCATGTACGGCAAGATTTTCGCGGCGCGTGCTGCCTGGCCTCGCGCCGTCTTTGCGGAAGAGGCGCGTCTTTTCGTGCACGAAACCCAGCGGAACAAATTCCGTGAATCCACCCGTTTCTTTCTGAATTTCGCGGAGCAGAAGAATATGGCGTACCCAGTGCTCGGGGGTTTCCACGTGGCCGTACATCATGGTGGAGGTACTGCGAATTCCCAGGGCGTGGGCAGTGCGAACAATTTCGGCCCATTGCGCGGCTTTCAGCTTATTGGGGCTTAGAGCGCTGCGGACTTCATCATCGAGAATTTCGGCAGCTGTGCCCGGAATTGTGCCGAGGCCGTTCTCCTTCAGCATGGAAAGATACTCGCGGAGATTCAGTCCGGTGCGTTCGACGCCGTAGCAGATCTCCATTGGCGAAAATGCGTGGATGTGCATGTTTGGAAGGGCGGATTTGATGGCGCGGAGAATGTCACGGTAGAAGAAGCCATCGAAATCCTTGGGCAGGCCGCCCTGAATGCAGACTTCGGTTGCGCCGGCGTTCCAGGCTTGCGTGGCTTTTTCGACGATCTGCTCGAGGGAGAGCGAGTAGGCGTCGGTTGCGTTTGGACCCCGCGCGAAACCGCAGAAAGCGCATCCGACCATGCAGACGTTCGTGAAGTTGATGTTGCGATTGACGACGTAAGTGATAGCGTCGCCGACTTGGCGGCGACGAAGCTCGTCGGCCGCGGCGACCATCGCGGTGAGGTCATCGCCGTCGGCTCGCGCGAGGAGCAGCCCTTCGTCGAAGCCAAGCTCGCGGCCTTCCAGACTACGTTCCAGTGCGCCCGCGATTTCCGGCCGAGCGGCGCACAGCGCTTGATGCAGAGTCTCCCGCAGATTCAAACGACGCTCGGGTTTTCGGTTTTCACCTAAACTCCTGCTCGCGCGTAACCATCGGCATCTTTGAGATTGTGCAAATACGGACGCACGTTGTCATGCACAAATCCGGGGCGTTCGGTGAATTCCGGATAAATCGAAAGGCGCTCGCGAAGAACGAAGCCCGCGCCGGCGGTTCGCTCGCCGAGCGCATCAATGTGCGGCCAGGCGGCTTCGGGATTTATGAAATCAGGGGTGACCGGCGAAATGCCGCCCCAATCGTTGATTCCACCATCGAGAAGGCGCGTGTAATCCGGCGCGCTGAGATTCGGCGGAGCTTGCAGATTCATTTCCCCGCCCAGTATCAAGCGCGCCACGGCTACCGTGCGCAGCATTTCGTCCATGTCCGGCTCGGCGTGCAGCGCCATGGGCGTGGCGGCTTTGGCGCGAAAATTCTGAACGATGACTTCCTGAACGTGGCCGAAACGCTCGTGCAGGCCGCGAATGGCGAGCAAAGAATCCACACGCTCTTGGCGAGTTTCGCCGATCCCGATCAGGATTCCGGTGGTGAACGCGATGCGCTGGCGGCCGGCTTCCTCGATGGTGCGCATGCGCACGCTGGGAACTTTATCAGGTGCGTCTGCGTGCGCTTCGCCGCGGCGCATCAGGCGCGGGCTGATATTCTCCAGCATCAGGCCCATGCTGGCATTCGAATTCTTCAGTGTCGAAAGAGCGTTAGCGCTCATCACGCCGGGATTGGCGTGCGGCAGCAGGCCAGAATTCTCTAGCGTAAGTTGCGAAACTGCGGCGAGATAGTCGAGCGTGCTCTCGAAGCCGCGCGCGTGCAGAAATTCGCGAGCTTCGGGAAAAACTCTCTCGGGTTGATCGCCGAGACTGAACAGCGCTTCCTTGCATCCGGCTTCGCGCGCGCGCGCGGCCACGGACAAAACTTCGTCGGGCGTCATGTAGCGGCCGCCCGGATCGCCGGGATCGCGGCGGAAGGTGCAATAGCCGCAGCGATCGCGGCAGAACGTCGTGAGCGGAATGAATACCTTGCGCGAATAACTGATGGTGTGGCCTTTGACGCGATTGCGCAGTGATGAAGCCGCTTCGAGCAGGGCCGCCGTTTGGGCGCGTTCCATCAGCGCCAGAGCCTCTTCGCGTTCGATGCGCGCGCCAGCCTCAGCGCGGGCCAAGGCTGCGTTAATCGCGCGGGTCTCGCAAATTTCGCGTGTCGAAGTGCTTCTCACTGAAGTTGAAATCATGCGTATTCGATTCGGAACCCGGCTTATGGTGCTGCAACGCGACCGCTTTTCTCCTATCGAAACATATCCTCGCTGGGCGGACGAATCAACTCTCGAGCGTTTCCTGGCCCAGCAGCCAAGCCAGCGCCGCGGATGATCACCGCAGGAATCTGCGCTGCTTTCTTCATGACCAGACCGGCAGCGGCAGCCAATTCATCTGCGAGGGCCAGGATCGTGCCCTTCAACTTGCGCCCTGCGGCATCGCGAGTACCGCGCAAATCCTCCAGCACCGCGAGACTCGCTGCGCCAATCGCGACATTTGTCAGACCTAGCCGCCAGGGGCGGCCGAAGGTATCCGAGATGATGACGCCGACGCGCGCGCCAGCTAGGGCTCGCAAGCGCTTGGCGATGCGGGCCGCTGAGCGATCGGGATCGAGCGGCAAGCACGTCACGCTGCCGGCGTGCGACACATTCGACCGATCCACGCCGGCGTTGGCGCAGACGAAGCCGTGACGCGTCTCGACGATCAGCGCCCGCTCCGTCATGCGAATCACGCGATGTGACTCGCGCAGCACGACTTCCACGAAGCACGGGTCCTCGCGCAGCGAGCGCGCCCAGCTCTGCGCCAACTCCGAAGGGCTCACATCGCGCAATCGCACGATGCGTCCTTCTGCCTTTGATACCACCTTCTGAGCAACGACGACAATGTCGCCGTCTCGCAGTGGCAAGTCTTCGCGACGCAGCGCATCCGAAATCAATCTGGCAAGGTCATTGCCAGGTTTGACTTCGGGCAGCGAGCGAATACCCAACAACTCAATTCGGGCCGAATGCGCGGGCCGGCCGGACCGCGACGCGCTCATCGCGCCGAACCGATACCCGTGATGCGAATGCCGGACGCTTGAACTTTGTGGCGGCGATTCACGCCGATTAAAAAGGCCGTCAGCGATTCGACAATGCGCGCGTTCTCGAGTTTTCCGCCGTCCACATAGCGGCAGCCCGGAATGGCCTCAATCCAGGGACGCAGTCTGACGCGAACTTCGGCGTCATCAGCGCAGACAATCACGTCGCAGTCCACTGCTTGGTCGAGTTCCTGCATCGCGTGAGCAGACACATTCTGAAACGCAGCCACCACATGCACGGTGTCCGGGAGATTCCGCGCCGCCTGTTCCGAGGCAGAGCCAGCCCAAAGGCCCAGCGTGCGCGTCGGCGCCCCGCCAATCGCTGCTTCCAGCGGCACAGTGCAGATCACGACCGTCTGGCCGGCACGAAACTTCTCGCGTACAGAAGCGATTGTCTCCGACTGCGCTGCGAAAGGAACAGCGAGCACGACGATCCATGCGCGAAGAACCGCGTCGCTGTTCGCCAACCCCTCCACTTGCGATTGCTCGCCGGCGGCTTCGCGAACGTCGGCGGCGGCTTTTGCCGCGCGTTCGGTGGAGCGCGAACCTATGAATACCTTTCGTCCGGCTTTGGCCCAGCGCAGCGCCAGCCCGTAGCCGAGATCTCCCGTTCCCCCTATGATGACGATTGAATCTTCCGCCATGATGGCCTGTATAGAGTCCTTGGACGCTCAAAATAACGCGCGCGTCCGCGATGAGTATTCTAAGCAAGTCGCGGCGTTTCGCGGAAACTAATTCGGAAGAACTCGGCAGGAAAATTTATTGCGCCGGTTGGCTCGATTTGGCGGGAGTTTGCGAGTCGCTGTAGATTTTAGATTCCTGCCATCCGCCGCCGAGGGCCTGGATGAATTGTACGGTGGTGAGCAGGCGCAGTTCGTGCAACTGCGCGGATTCCTGCTCGTTCTCGAGAACGTTGCGCTCTGCATCAATGACTTCCAGAAAATTCGCGAGTCCTTCTTTGTAGCGCGCCGTGGAAATATTGACGGTCTTTCTCGACGATGCCACCGCAGTGTTCTGCGCGGCTTCCTGCTCTTCGAGAATGCGCAGGCCCGACAGGCCATCTTCCACTTCGCGAAAGGCCACCAAGACCTGCTGGCGATAATTGGCTACGGATTCGTCGTAGGCCGCGCGTGCACGGGCATAATTCGCAGATATGCTTCCGCCGGCGTAGAGTGGCTGCGAGGCACCCGCGGCAAGCGACCAGACAGTGCTTGAAGCATTGAACAGCTTTGTGAGGTCGTCGCTCAAGAATCCTGCACTGCCGGTCAGGTTCAGCGAGGGAAAAAATGCCGCGCGTGCCACGCCGACTTGCGCATTCGCCGAAGCCATCTGGCGTTCGGCCTCAGCGATGTCCGGCCGCCGCTCGAGTAGATCGGAAGGCAAGCCTGCGGGAATTACCGGCGGCTCAAGAACCAGCGATTTTTCTGGAATTGAAAATTCCGACGCGGGTTTGCCGACCAGCACGGCGAGCGCGTGCTCAAACTGCGCCCGCTGCACGCCGAGGCCGACGTAGGTTGCCTGTGTGGTGGCCAGTAGAGTTTCGGCTTCGGAAACATCGAGGCCGCTGGCCACGCCGCCGGAATGGCGCGTCTGCGTCAGATCCAGGGCGCGCTTCAGCAAGTCGATGTTGTCGTTCAGAATCTGGCGGTCCACATCCACGTAGCGCAGCGAAAAATAATTCTGCGCGACATCGGATTTCAACGTCAGCAATACATTTTCATAATCGGCCTGACTCGCTTGTGCCTGGGCTCGTGCGGATTCCACGGAGCGGCGAATCCGGCCCCAAAGATCCACCTCGTAACTCACGTCGAGCGGAAGCGTGATCGTATCGGTCGTGAACGGCGTGACGGAAGTATGCGGCGCAACCGAGCCGATGCTCGATTCGCGCTCGCGCGAGGCCGAGGGATTAACGTTGACCATCGGAAAAAGTCCGGCACGAGTGATGCGCGCCGAAGCGCGCGCCTGGGTGACGCGCGCCACCGCCGCTTGCAGCGTGGGACTCGCGGCCAATGCTTGGGTCTCGAGATCGTTCAGCTCCGCGTCGCCAAATACCTGCCACCAGTTCCCTTTGGCGATCTCATCGTGCGGCGTGGCTTCCTTCCATCCCGGAGGAGGCGGTTCCTTGTAGGCTGCCGGCACTTCGACGGCGGGGCGCTTGTAATTTGGCCCAACGGTGCAGCCCGAAACGCACAGCGCGACGAGGGCGCCGGCGACACCAAGAGCGCGAGGGCGCAGGTTGGTAGCTGAGAACGTTGCGGTCATTTTCCGAATTTGCAAAGCGTTCGCATCGTGACGAGACTTACTTTGAGTTGCCCGCGGAACTGCGAGGCTGCGCCACAGTCACTTCCGCGCCCTCGGCGATGGAATCCGGCGGATTGACGACGACATTATCGCCGGCCTTAACGCCATCGAGAACTTCGAGGCTGGTTCCGAGATCGCGTCCCATGGTCACGTTCTGAAGATGAATCTTGCCTTGCGGAGTGACGACCGCCACCTGCGGCCCCTGCGAGCGGAACAAAAGCGCGTTGGGCGGAATCGAGAGCGGCGGCTCGACCAAAGTGACCTTGAAATGCACCGTGGCGTACGCACCCGGAAGAATTTGGCCGGTCGGGTTTGGAATCTGCACTTCGGTGAGCAGCGTGCGCGAAGTGGGATCGATGGCGCCGGAAGTGCGGATGACTTTGCCCGGGAATTCCGCGTGCGGGAATTCAGGAATATTCAGCGTCGCTTGAACGCCGGGCACCATAGCACGGCTGTAGGATTGCGGGACACTCACATAAATTCGCAGGATGTTGGTCTGCGCCATGCGGAAGAGCTGCACCGAATTTCCATTGGCGATCAGTGCGCCAACATCCACTGTGCGCGCGGTGACGATTCCGTCAAACGGCGCGACCACGCGTTGAAACGATTGCAGATCCTTCAGGCGCTGCACATTGGCTTTGGCCGCCAGCACATCGGCTTCGCGCGCGTGATAGGCGGAAACGTTCTGATCCACTTCCTGCTGCGAGACGCCATCGGATTTCAGCAGCAACTGCCAGCGATCAGCAGTGGTCTTGGCCAAATCAAGATTGGCCTGCGCCTGCAATTCCGCCGCTTGGGCTTGCCGGAGCTCTTGATCAATTTCGGGCGTGTCGATTTCCGCCAGCAGCTGGCCTTCTTTGACGCGGCCTCCGATGTCCACATACCACTTGCGCAGATAACCGTTGGTCCGCGCGTAAATTGGCGTCTCCAAAAATGCCTGGACGTTGCCCGGAAGAACGATGTCGTTCGCGGAAATAGCGGGGCTCGGATGGACAACCGCGACGGGAATGCGCGTTGACTGCTCGCCCGCGGCGCTAAGCTCCGCTCGTACTCCTAGGCGCGATTGAATTCCCCACAGCGCCAAGCCCGCAAACACGAGAAGCGCGATAGCCGGCAAAACAATACGCCACGGCCGGTGCTCCTTCCCGCGTTGCGGTTCCCTCTCGACTTCCGCCAGATTCTGGTCGTAGGCCATTCCGAAATCAGTCCTCCGCGAGGGCCTGCGTGTAGCCCTTCTTGCGAATGAAGCTGTAAACGACGGGCACGAAAAACAGAGTGCCAACCGTGGCAAACATCAGACCGCCAATTACCGCCCGCCCGAGAGGCGCGTTCTGTTCTCCGCCTTCGCCGAACCCCAAGGACATCGGAAGCATGCCGATAATCATTGCCAGCGCCGTCATCACGATCGGCCGCAAACGAACGTGCCCGGCATTTTTCGCCGCCGTGAGCGAATCCGCCCCTTCATCACGCATCTGCGCGCCCGCAAAAGTCACGAGCAAAATGCTGTTGGACGTGGCCACTCCGATGCTCATGATCGCGCCCATCAACGAAGGCACACTCATCGTTGTATGGGTCACGAAGAGCATCCAGACGATGCCCGCGAATGTGCCGGTTAGAGCTGTAATGATGATAAACGGGTCCGTCCAGGATTGGAAATTTACCACCATTAACAAGTACACCAGCACGATGGAGAAGAATAAACCGATCGCCAAGCCGCTGAATGAGGTGCGCATCGTAGCCACTTGCCCGCGCATCACCACCGTTGTTCCGCGGGGAAGCTGGCTTTTGAAATCGTTCACCACGCGCGAAATGTCCGCCGCCACGCCGCCCAAATCGCGGTCCTGCGCGCTGGCATAGATATCAATCACGGGTTGAATGTCGTAGTGATTCACGACAGCGGGGCCGGTCTCGCGATTGATGCTGGCGACGTTGTCGAGAATCTGCGGCTGGCCAGTTCTACCGATTACCGGAATCGCCTGCACTGCGCGCATGGTATCGACGCGGTACTGCGGCGTCAGCGTCGCGACGGTATAGGGCACGCCCTGCGGGCTGATCCAGAAATTGGGCGCCGTTTGGAAGCTGGTGGTCAGCGCAACCAGCGCGTTGTTGGCCACGTCCTGCTGCGTGAATCCGATCGTTTGCGCGCGAGTGCGGTCCACATCCACGTGCAACTTGGGCAGATCCACCGTCTGCTGGATGTGTACATCCACCGCGCCGCCCACTTGCTGGATTCGCGGCAGCATTTTGCGCGCGACGTCGAAATTGGCTGCGAAGTTCTGGCCCACCAGTTGTACGTCAATCGGCGACGGCAACCCGAAATTCAAGATCTGGCTGACGATGTCCGCAGGCTGAAAGAAGAACGATGTCCCTGGAAATTCTCCCGGCAAGATTTTCCGCAGGCTGCGAATATAGTCGGCCGTTGGATGATGACCTTCATTCAGCGAGATTAAGATTTCCGCGTCGGAGGTGCCAATCGTGCCGGAAGTGCTGTAGCTCAGATTAATTCCGCTGTAAGGCAGACCGATATTGTCAAGAATCCCTTGCAGCTCGCGCGCGGGAATCTGCTGGCGAATCGAGTCCTCGATCCGGTCGCACATCGCCGCTGTTTCTTCCACGCGCATTCCAGTAGGAGCGCGCACGTGCAAGCGGATCTGGCCGGCATCTACAGTGGGAAACAGGTCAGAGCCCAAGAATGGCACCAGCAGCATGCTCACGGCGCAGAAAGTGAGAAACAGCGCGCTGAACACCAGGCGGTGATGTAAACACCATTCGAGCCAGCCCACATACTTATCTCGCAGGTTCTCGAATCCTTCTTCAAAGTGAAGATGCAGTCTGCGAAACCATCCCGGATGCGGATCGCCTTCGGGGTGTTCTCGCTGCTTGCGGCGCTCAGCGCGGAAGAAGAACAAGACCAGCGTCGGAACGATGGTTCGCGACAAGATGTACGACGCGAGCATGGCAAAAACCACCGCCTCGGCCAGCGGACGGAAGAGGTAGCCGGCGATTCCATGCAGGAAAAAGATGGGGACGAAAACGATGCAAATGCTCAATGTCGCAACGAAAGCAGGTACGGCAATCTGTTGCGCACCGAGCAAAATCGTATCGTGCAGTGCCTTGCCCAGGGGCATCAGGCGGTTGATGTTTTCAATTTCGACCGTGGCGTCGTCCACGAGGATGCCAACGGCGAGCGCCAGGCCCCCCAGGGTCATGATATTGATCGTCTCGCCCAGCGCGCTGAGAGTGAGCAGCGAAGTCAGAATGGAAAGCGGGATGGAAACTGCAACAACGACGGTGCTGCGCCAACTGCCCAGGAACAGCAAAATCATCAGCGCCGTGAGGCAGGCCGCGATGATCGCTTCCTTCAGTACCCCGTTGACTGCCGCGCGCACGAATAGCGACTGATCGATGGTTTTCTTGATTGTCAATTCCGGCGGAAGTCCCGCCTGAATCTCGGGGAGTTTTCGATTGATGCCGTTGACTACCGACAGCGTCGAAGCATTCCCGTTTTTCAGCACTGTCAGTAGAACTCCGCGGCGGCCATCCTGGCGCACGATGTTGGTTTGGAACGAGCTGCCATCGTGCACGAATGCAACATCGCGCACGTAAATCGTGGCGCCGTTTACCTCTTTGATCGGGAGATCGTTCAGCTCCGGGATGTTTTTGGGGCTGCTGTTCAGCTCGACGTCGTACTCGCGATCCCCGATCTTCGATGTCCCTTGTGGCAAAACTAGGTTCTGCGTGCTGATGGCATTGACAACTTCGGCGCCCGATATTCCCTTTTCGAAGAGCGCCTGGGGGTCGAGGTCCACGTCGACTTGCCGCTGCTTGCCGCCGTAAGGCCAGGGAACCGCGGCGCCGGGAATGGTTACGAGTTGCGTGCGGATAAAGTTCGTTCCGAAATCGAAAAGCTGTTGCTCCGATAGCGTCGCGCTCCCGAGACCCAACTGCAGAATCGGCACGCTCGATGCGTTGTAGGCGATTACCAGCGGCGGAGTCGTCCCCGGGGGCGCCTGGCGCAGAATCGTCTGGCAGATTGCCGTAACTTGCGCCACGGCTCCTTCGATCCTTACGTTGGGCTGAAAGAAAAGTTTAACGATGGCGATGCCGTTCAGCGAGGTGGATTCAATGTGCTGGATATCATTGACCGTTGTGGTCGCGGCGCGCTCCGAATTTCCGGTGAGGCGATCGGCCATTTCCTGAGGTGCCAGCCCGGTGTAATTCCAAATCACGCTCACGACCGGAATATTGATGTTCGGGAAAATGTCCGTGGGCGTTTGCTGAATGGCTACGACGCTGAGGATGATGATCAGCATCGAGGCCACGACAAAGGTGTAGGGGCGGCTGAGTGCGAGTCGAACAATCCACATAATTTGTTAAAGCCGTGTCGGGCGGCGGAAAACGGCCGGCGGAAGCGACACTATGGCCTTCGAATTTAGACGCAGCGCGTTCTCCGGAGTTTCAAATTTCCGAGTGAACGGCACTTTGCGGGTAACGCAGCGCTCGAGCCCTTCACCGACTTGCCGCAGTCGCGCGCCTAGGCTGTTCCGGACCGGCACCGGCGCCAGTCTCGCGAATGCTCGCGGCGATCTGCTCCAGTTCCTTCGGATCAAGCGTGATTTGCGCGGCGCGAATCCATCCGTCCACCTGCTCCGGCGAGCGTGCGCCCACGATCGCGCCGGTAACGCCCGGCCACGCCAGCGTCCAAGCCACGGCGATCGAGGACACGTTGAAACCGTGGCTCCTCGCAATGGGCCGCAGCGAGTTTCGCAGCTTGATATTGCGGTCCAGGATCGGCGGCTGAAATTCGGCGTCGTGCTTGCGCCAGTCATCATCGGACAGGCGCTCCACCTTTTCCGAGCTGAACGAATCGGTGAGCAGCCCGGAATGCATGGGGCTATAGACGATCACGCCCGTTCCGTGCGCCGCGCACCAGGGGATCACATCGGCCGCGGAATTGCGGCGAATGAGCGAAAACGGCGGCTGCAGCGAATCCACGTGGCGAATGCGCTCGCAGCGTTCCAGCATTTCCACATCGAAATTCGAGACGCCGATCCAGCGCACCTTGCCTTCCTCGACGAACCGCACCATCTCTCCCCAGGAATCTTCCACCGCGGTTCCCGTGTCGTCAGGAAAGTGAAATTGATAGAGGTCGATGTGCTCGACGCCCAGCCGCTGCAGCGAACTCTCCAACTCGCGCCGAATTGACACCGGCTGCAGATTTCGCTTCGATTCCTCGAAGGGCCGCGTGCGGTCAAAAATCAATCCACATTTCGTGAAGATGTAGGGTCGCTCGCTGGCAGGAAGGTCTTTCAGCGACCGGCCGACAATCTCCTCGGAATGCCCGAAGCCATATTCGGGCGCCGTATCGATCCAGTTCACGCCCAGCTCAATCGCATGTCGGATCGCGGCGATCGAAGCCACATCATCTTGCGGTCCCCAGCCCCAAGCCCAGCCTCCGCCACCGATGGCCCACGCTCCGAAGCCAACGGTAGTAATTTCAGGGCCCTCGTCGCCAAGTTTTCTCCATTCCAGTTTCATAGCTCGCCCCCGTCAGCAAATCTATCGCTTGAGATGATGAAAACAGCGAAGCGGATTCGGTGCAAGTAGCGCCGGCGTCCCCGCCGGTATCCGACGACGCAGAATCACGCTCGAGAGATAATCACGGACGGACCAAAAGCCATCCCACGCAAATCGTTTCAACGCCGACCCATCTACTGCAACCGCACATACTCATACTCAAACGGCAGCCCATTAATCCCGCGTTCCGGCGGCGCAATCCACGACGCGATTTTGCCGGGCTCGAAGACGCCGTGCATGCGGCTGTAAACGTAGGCGCGGTCATCGTCAGTCGGCAACCACTCGCTCTGTCGTGCATTGAATTCTTCGCGGCTGATGGGCGTGCCAGTCGTGTCGGTCGGGACGCCAGCCCAACTGCCCACATTGCGACGGAAGCGGGCGCTGGGCAGTGTCATGCGGAAATCGTAGCCGAATTTCTCGATTACGCGATTCCAGCGCGCCATACCCAGCTCGCAGTCTTTGAAGTAGGCGTCGCGCGCGACTTCGTTCATGGCGTTGCGCATGGGAATTTCCTCGTTGCGCGCCCCGCCCTTTCCATCTGGCAATTCCAGCGTGAACGATTGCCCGGACGCGACGTGATCCTCGAATTTGGCTTCATCCGGCCGCCCTTTCAGGCCGCTGGCGAAATAGGATGCGGCGTTCGAGGAGCTGTCGCCTCCGAATAAATCAATGGACGTGCTAAACCAGAAGTTCAAGTACTTCTGAATGGTCGGCAGATCGATCGCTCCAGCCTTGCGAATGGCTACCGGATCGTCGCTGCCGATTTCCTTCATCACCTCAAGGCAACGCTTGATTACCCGCGAGATTCCCGTGTCACCGACGAACATGTGATGCGCCTCTTCGGTGAGCATGAAGCGGCAAGTGCGCGAGAGCGGATCGAAGCCGGATTCGGCCAGGCACTTCAATTGGAATTTGCCGTCGCGATCAGTGAAATAGGTGAACATATAGAAGCTGAGCCAATCTCGAATGGGCTCGTTGAAGGTGCCGAGAATGCGCGGCTTATCTGCGTCGCCGGAGTGGCGCTCCAGCAATTCTTCGGCTTCTTCGCGGCCATCGCGACCGAAATAGGCGTGCAACAGATAAACCATGGCCCAAAGATGGCGGCCTTCTTCGACGTTTACCTGAAACAGATTGCGAAGATCGTAGAGAGACGGTGCGGTGTGCCCCAGCAGCCGTTGCTGCTCGACCGAGGCGGGCTCGGTGTCGCCTTGCGTCACAATCAAGCGCCGTAGATTGGCGCGATGCTCGCCGGGCACTTGTTGCCACGCAGGCTGGCCGAAATTATCGCCGAAGCCGATCTGACGATCCTTTTCGGGCTCTGCCAGAAAAATTCCCCAGCGATATTCGGGCATGCGCACGTAGCCGAATGTCGCCCAGCCCTTGGTGTCCACGGAGATGGCGGTGCGCAGATACACGTCGGCGGCTTGAAAATCGGTGGGACCCAGATCCTGCCACCAACGCATGAATTCCGGCTGCCAGTGCTCCAGCGCGCGCTGCAAAATGCGATTGGAACCGAGGTCCACGTTATTCGGAATGCGATCCTGATAGTTCAGTGACATTAGACTCTCTCCCAATTGAATTTCGGCTTGGTTCCGCTGCCAAATAGTTTCAGTGCGCCGTGCTCCCCGGTGGAGTTGGGACGTATGAAAACCCAGTTCTGCCAGGCCGACAAGCGGCCGAAGACTTTGGTCTCCAGCGATTCCGCGCCAGGAAATCGGAGGCTCGCTTCCATCCCTGTGAGAGCATCTGGCGAAAGGCAGGTGCGCTCTTCGATGGCCATGCGGATTTCGTCGTCCCAGTCGAGTTCGTCGGGCGTCACGGTGACGAGTCCTGCGTCCAGGGCTTCTGCAGGGCCCAACATTTTCCCGGACAGCTTTTCGAGCGCCGCGATTTTTTCCTTGTTTCCGGCGAAGCGCGTTTCCAAACGTCCATGGCCCGCGACGGTCGGAAGGAGCCCGAAGTTAATTCCGTCCAACGCGATCCTGGGGCAATCAGCGTCGCCATCTTCCAGGCTGAGCATATAACTGCGGTCCGTGGCCAAAGCGAGCTCGAATAATAGGCCTGCGAAGCATGAGCCGGGGTCGATGATGGCGTAAAGGCTGCGCGACGTGACTTCCAAGCCGAGAAAAAGTTCGGCGCAACATGCCGATCGTTTCGCGCACCAGCCAGTCGTTGCGATGCTTCAGCATCACGGCGTCTGAGGCAAGCACGGCGTCCGCGGAGCCGGTGGTCTTAATGAGCACGAGGCCGAGATCGAGCTCATTCGTGCGCAGCAGCAGGATAGCGTCGTCCAGCTCCCGCGCCATGGCCAGCGGCCACCAGCGATCGCCGAGCGCGTGAATCGCTTCGACGGTTTGCGGCTGATCGCCTTCGGGCGCGCGAACAGTAAGCATCGCGACGCGAGCCGCACGGTCGAAGGCCACATCCACGTGCGGGTAGTGAATTCCCTTCTCGTCGATCGAGCGGTCGAGGGGATTGAGCGTGATGCCCTTGGCGTTCGCCGGACGCGAAGATTTCGCCACCAGGGCCTGCGCGCGCGATTTCACCAGTTCTGCAAATCTCGCGGGCGACGCGATTTCATCCACTAGGCCCCACTCCTTGGCCCGATCGGCGCGCGCGCCGTCGGGATTCGTGCAGAACATATCGGCTAAATCGCGGCGCACTTTGCGCTTGTCCACCACGCGCGTCAAGCCACCGGTGCCTGGCAGAACGCCGAGCAGCGGAACTTCGGGCAAGCTGACGGCGCTGGAGCGATCGTCGGCCATCAGAATTTCGTCGCAGGCGAGCGCCAATTCGTAGCCGCCGCCGGCCGTAGTGCCATTCAGCGCGGCGATAAACTTCAAGCCATCGTGGCGGCTTGAGTCTTCCATCCCGTCGCGGGTTTCGTTGGTGAACTTACAGAAATTCACTTTCCAGGCGTGCGAGGAAGTACCCAGCATGTAGATATTCGCGCCGGCGCAAAAAATGCGCTCCTTCGCGCTGGTGATCACCACACAGGCAACTTCCGGATGTTCGAAGCGGATGCGCTGCAGCGCATCGTGAAGTTCGATATCCACGCCCAGATCGTAGGAATTGAGCTTCAGCTTGTAGCCCGGCTTGAGTGATTTCTCTTCGTTGACGTCCATCGCCAGCGTCGCGACGCGGCCATCGATCGAGAGGCGCCAATGCTTGCGCTCCTCGGGACGCACATCGAAGGTGATCAATTCTTTCTCTTTTACATTAAGCATCGCTTGGTGTCCTCAATCCGCCGCGCGCTGGTTGCGGCCGTTCTTGCTGCTCTTTCCCGTCTCGTTGATGCCTTTCATTACTCGCGCCAGATTTTCCGTGAGGGAATAACCGCTGGTATCGAGCCTAACGTCCGCCTGTCCGTAAAGCTTCTCGCGCCCGGAAAGAATTCGCTGCAGGTCGCTCATGGCCTCGCGGTTGTCGGCCATGGGTCGCTTGTCGCCTTGCGCGATCACGCGCTGCATGTGATCTTCCGGCGCGGCCCGCAGCCAAACGGTCAAACACGCCGTAAGCAACCGGTCGAAAGTGCCCGGCTCGGAAACCAGGCTGCCACCCGTCGCGAGCACAAATTTCGGGTAGTGATCAATGACTTGATCCAGGCAGCGCCGCTCGAGGCGTCGGAAACCGCTCTGGCCATATAGATCGAAGATCACTCCCAGCGGCACACCAGCTTCGCTTTCAATTAGGCGATCCAATTCGATAAAGGGAACGTCCAGTTTCTCCGCCAGCATCGCTCCCAGCGTTGATTTTCCCGCCCCGCGCAGCCCGATCAGCGCGATGCGCGATTTCCGCGCGTCCGCATTTACGCCACCAAATTCTCTCGAGAGCAATTCGCGTGCACGATGTAGTTCCTCCCCGCTCAAGCTGCGCAGAAATTCGGTAGCGCGCACCAATTCCACAGGCGGCTCGTCGCCAGCCAGCACCAGCGACTCGATGGGCGTATCCAGCGCTCGCGCAATTTGCCGCAGCAGTAAAATCGAAATGTTCCCTTCCCCAGACTCTAGCTGCGCCAAATAGCGTTCCGAAACCCGCGAATCCCGCGCCAGGATTTTGCGCGTCATGCCCCGCCGCGCACGCAGTTCCCGCACACGATTACCGAGCAGCGCCAAATAATTTCCGTCTCCCTGCGTGGCGGACAACATCGCGGACGCAGAGGCTCGTATCCGCTGGTTCGCCGTCGCTGCCCGGCGCGCATGCATTATTCCTCTACTTCTAAGCATCGACTGCATTATACTGCAACTTACCCGGCTGGGCGAGCGTGTTTGCAGCCTTAGCTAGATATTTCCGCGCGACGAGCGTACAAACGATGCTCTGCTCACGCCGCAGGTGAATCCAATCGCCGCCACGACGTTCTGGAATCCACCCGCTGAGATAGAAAGGACGCCATGTCTATCGCCTGGACCTCGCGGTACGCTCTGCGCACCAAAGCGGTCAAGAGTTCCGCCATCCGCGAACTGCTGAAAATTACTCAGCAGCCCGAGGTGATCTCTTTCGGCGGCGGCCTGCCCGCCAACGACTTGTTTCCCATCGAACGTCTCAAGGAAGCCACCCAAAGAGTCTTCGAACAGCACGCGGTAATGGCGCTGCAGTACGGCGAGACCGAAGGCTACCGGCCACTGCGCGAAATGATCGCCCGGCACACCGCGCGCTACGGCGTCAAAGCTCAGGTTGATAACGTCCTGATCACTACCGGCTCGCAACAGGCCTTGGATCTAATCGGCAAATTGCTGATCAATCCCGGTGACAAGCTTCTAGTCGAAGCGCCTACGTATCTGGGAGCCTTGCAGGCCTTCAACGTCTATGGCGCCGAATATGCCAGCGTGCCCTGTGATGAACACGGAATGCGCACCGAGCTACTCGAAGCGCACCTGCGCTTGGGACCCAAATTTATGTACGTCCTCCCGAATTTCCAGAATCCGGGAGGGACGACGCTCTCCGAGGATCGCCGCCACGCGCTGGTGGCTCTGGCGGACAAATATGGAATTCCCATTGTCGAGGATGATCCCTACGGCCAGCTGCGTTACGAGGGCGAGCATCTCCCTCCGTTGGTGCTGCTCGATCGCGAGAACATCAAGCGCGACGATGGCTATACCCTCGGCAACGTCATTTACCTCAGCAGCTTCTCCAAGACGCTGGCGCCCGGCCTCAGGCTTGGTTGGATCGTTGCGCCTCCGCAAGTCATTTCCAAGCTGGTGGAACTGAAGCAGGGCGCTGACCTGCACACGCCCACATTCACCCAGGTCGTAGCCCACGAAGTCGCCCGCGGCAATTTCCTTGACGAGCACATAAAAAAGATTCGTCAGGTGTACCGTGAGCGCCGCGACGTCATGCTCGCCGCCCTCGATCAATATTTCCCCTCAGAAGTCACCTGGACGCACCCCCAAGGCGGCCTGTTCCTTTGGGTGACGCTGCCCGAGGGAATGGACGCGACCGAGCTCTTCCAGGAAGCGATAAAGCAAAACGTCGCCTTCGTCCCGGGAGATTCTTTCTTCGCTCCGACCGGGCAAAACCATGAGGGCAATCGCCATTTCCGCTTGAACTTCTCCAATGCCCAACCGGACAGAATCCGCGAAGGCATCCGCCGCTTGAGCGTGGCGGTAAAGGCGCAATTGGAGCATTCGCGCACCGTACATCGCTAGCCGCGCCGCAGATGCCAAGGGCATCTCGCATTGAGAATAAAGAGAGGTTCTAGCCGCGGGGCATTAACCTGAAACTGAGCCTCATCAGCATCAACTTCCGCCGCCCGCAATCGCGCTGACATCAACTCATCTCACAAATACCAGCACGGCAAAACACCTGAGCTCCTCCGAGATAAACCAATGCCACGGGCTCAGTTCGACGCAGTTTGGTACCTCCGTACCATTGAACTACCGTATTTTTGGCGTCAATATCGCAAGGGGAACTGGCCAGAAGGCCAGCTCCCGGAGGCTTCGGCGAATAGAATCCTAATCGCAACTCAAAAACATTAGAAATCGTCGTAAGCCCCTGAAAACAAAGGAGGCGACTCCGCTCTAATCGCAACAGGAGTGGGGAGGGGTAGAAAAGCCGCAACTAGCCAAAAAATCTGCGATTCGGACTGGGGCTCAGCGGATGTAGCGCAGTTGTTGGGGAGGGTGCTTTTAGACCCTCCCTCTTCGCGGCGTAATTTATCCTCCACCCAGCAACCGATCCCTAAAAGGAGGGTCATCGGGACAGCAATCCGGGCAGGAGCGTTTCGATTCGCCCGTAAACCATTGAAAATAAAGACATAGAAAGGCAAAAAGGCGAAGAAAAAGTTAATCGGGACACCAAATAATTAACTTTGCCCGTAAGTCATTGAAAACAAAGGCCGACACCCAGAGTTAATCGGGACACAGGGGGGCCAGTTCGGACCCCAAACTAGCATTTATCAGATGTGTTCGTGTCTCGTTGACTTGACTGTGGGCACATCCTAAGATTCGCCACACATGCCTGAATCGCAGCCTATGATTGGCCGGACGATTTCGCACTACCGCATTATTGAAAAGCTGGGCGGCGGCGGGATGGGTGTGGTTTACAAGGCCGAGGACACGCGGCTTGACCGCGCTGTGGCTTTGAAATTCCTGCCCGATGACGTGGCGCACGACGCGCAGGCGCTGGAGCGCTTCAAGCGCGAAGCTAAAGCCACCTCCGCGCTCAATCATCCCAACATCTGCACCATTTACGACATCGGCGAAGAAGGCGGCAAAGCCTACATCGTCATGGAATTCCTCGACGGCCAAACGCTCAAGCATCGCATCGGCGGCCGTCCGATGGAGCTCGAGTCAATCCTCGAATTAGCGATCGAGATTGCCGATGCGCTCGACGGCGCACATGGCGAAGGGATCGTGCACCGCGACATTAAGCCCGCGAACATCTTCATCACCAAGCGCGGGCACGCCAAAGTTCTCGATTTCGGCCTGGCCAAGCTGACGCCGAAGAGTGAAACCGTCGCCGATGCCACACGCGACGCCAACGCCACGCGCGAGGTGAATCCCGAATACCTCACCAGCCCGGGCACGGCCATCGGCACAGTGGCGTACATGTCGCCGGAGCAGCTGGCGGCCAAGGACCTCGACGCGCGTACGGATTTATTTTCGTTCGGCGTGGTGCTGTACGAGATGGCTACCGGCACGCTGCCCTTCCGCGGCGATAGCGCGGCGATGATCTCCGACGCGATTCTGCATCGCGCGCCGGTCGCACCCGTGCGCCTCAATCCCGACATTCCCGCGAAGCTCGAGGACATCATCCATCGCGCGCTCGAAAAAGATCGCACGCTTCGCTACCAGCACGCCGCCGACATGCGCTCCGAGCTTCGCCGCCTCAAGCGCGACACCGATTCCACCAGCCGCGTGATTTCCGCGGACGCTCCGCCCGCCGAACAGCGCTCCGGCTCCGCGCGCATGGCCCCCGCGATGGCCTCCGTCGAGCAACCATCCTCGCCCAGCGCGCCGGTTGCAGCAGTGTCCAGCTCGACGCGCGTTTCGAGTATCGCGATGCCCGCAGTTGAGCCCTCGCCCGCAGTTGCTCCCACCTCGCCGCCGGTAAGGAAAGCCGTGCCGTGGAAACTGGTCGGCGCTGGCGCAGCCCTTCTAGTGCTCTTGCTGCTCGGTGGCTATTTCTTCCTGCACCGCGGGCCAAAGCTCACCGAAAAAGATTCGATAGTCCTCGCCGAATTCACCAATACGACCGGCGATAACGTATTCGACGGCGCGTTGCGCCAGGGCCTCGCCGCGCAGCTCGCGCAATCGCCATTCCTGAACATCCTCTCCGATCAGCAAATCCAGCAAACGCTGCGCTACATGAACCAGCAGCCCACCGCGCGCCTCACCAACGACCTCGCCCGCCAAGTCTGCCAGCGCACGCAGAGCGCGGCGATGCTCGATGGCTCGATCGCGCAAATCGGCACGACCTACAACCTTGTTTTGAACGCCGTGAATTGCGCCAACGGCGAACGCATCGCCACTTCCCAAGCCGAAGCCGCGGACAAAAACCAGGTGCTCGCCGCGCTAGGCACAGTCGCATCGGACATCCGCGGCAAGCTCGGCGAATCCCTCGCCTCCATCCAAAAATTCAACACGCCCATCGAGCAAGCCACCACCTCATCTCTCGACGCTCTGAAAGCCTACAGCGCCGGCGTCCAGGCTCGTCGCGACAAAGGCGATGCCTTCGCCGAGCCGTTCCTCCAGCAAGCCGTGACCCTCGATCCCAATTTCGCCATCGCCAACGCCATGCTGGGTCAAATCAAAATCAACTGGGGCGAACGCGAGCAGGGCGCTGAATACATGAAGAAAGCATTTGATCTACGCGACCGCGCCAGCGAACTGGAGCGCTTCTACATCGAATCCCACTATTACGAAAATGTAGTGGGCGACACCCAGAAAGCAACGCAAGTGTACGAATTGTGGGCGCAGACTTATCCGCGCGACTCCATTCCTCCCAACAATCTGGCGGTTAGCTACGCTATTTTAGGCCAGTTCGATAAAGCTCTCGCGAAATCCCAAGAAGCGCACCGGCTCGACCCCATGGATGGTCTTTCCAATGCCGCTATGGCTGACGCTTACATTCACAATGACCGCTTCGACGAAGCCAAAGCGATCATCGATCAAGGCATGACGAATAAGATTGACGTTCCACCCCTCCACCTCTATTCCTATCAGCTGGCTTTCCTCCAAAACGACACGTCGACCATGGCCCGTGAAGTCGATTACCTGACGCAGGTCTCGCCAGCCGCCGCTAGCATGATTCTGGCCCGGCAGGCCGACACGGAAGCCTACTTTGGCCGTATCCGCAAGGCGCAGGAATTATTCCGCCGCGTTGTCGAGGACACTAAGGGCGCTGGCAGAAAGGAAGCGGCGGCGGGCGGTCTACTCGGACTCGGGTGGATCACTGGCGATACGGGAGACAGTGCCGCCGCGCGGAAAGCGGTCGGAGAAGCTCTCGAGCTATCTCAATCCAAAGAAGAATTGAGCATCGCGGCTGTTATGTTCGCGAAATATGGCGATGTGGCTCGCGCCCAAACGCTCGCCGACAAGCTCGCCAAGGACTATCCCGACGACACCGTGATCAGCAACATCCGTGTGCCGCTAGCCCGCGCCGAGATCGCCATGGTACATAACGATTCAGCCAAGGCGATTGAAATCCTCCAGCCCGCGTCGCCGTACGATCTCGCCGCTTACGCGAGAATTGCCGAAACACGCGGCCGGGCATACTTGCAGCAGCACAAAGGCGCCGAGGCCGCCGCCGAATTTCAAAAAATCCTCGATCACCGCGGCGCGACCGAAAATACGATCGCCGGCGCCCTCGCACATCTTCACATCGGCCGCGCCTACGCCCTCGCCGGCGACAACGCCAAAGCCCGCACCGCCTACCAGGATTTCTTCGGCATCTGGAAAGACGCCGACCCGGACCTCGCCATCCTGAAACAAGCCAAGGCCGAATTCGCCAAGCTGCGGTGAGGGATTCCTTGTACTCTCCGCGCATGACGGCATTTTCATTATCTGCGAAGGAGGCGTGATGCCGCGCTTGCTGCTCGTTGACGATGATGAATCCGCACGCAAACTCCTGCGTTTGCGCTTGCAGGATTCCTACGACATCATCGACACCGGCGCTCCGGAAGAAGGTCTCGCTCTCGCGCTTACACACAAGCCTGACGCGATTCTCCTCGATTTCGTGATGCCCAATTTCGCCGGCTTTGAAATCTGCAAGACTCTCTCCACCCTCAGTTTCACCCAACTCATTCCTATCTTCATTGTTTGCGGCGAACCGGCTTCACGCTACAAGGAGTTTTCCGAAACGCTCGGCGCCAAAGGTTATTTCCAGAAGCCCGTCGATTTCGCGGCTCTGCGGGCGCGCCTGGCGCAGGAAATAGGCGCCGAACGCTCCAATCGCCGCTGCGAAGCGCGCGTGCGAATGCGCGTGATGCTTAAGCTCAGCGGCCTCGACGCCAAAGGTAATTCCTTCGAGACTCTGGCCGTCACCGAGAATGTCAGCGGACACGGCTTCTGCTGCGCCTTTCCCGAAACTCTGGCCATGAATTCCACCGTTGATGTTTACTTTCCTTCGCCCAACGGAAAATTTGCGGGCAAAGCCCTGATCGTCCGCGTCGAATGGCCCAACACGCCCGGCCAGCTCTACGGCTTCCAATTCATTGGCCCACCGAATGATTGGATCCTGAAGTAGAAATCGCGACGGGCTGCGGTGTGGCGAACTGCCGGTCAGACGCTATACTTTTTAAATGCGAAGGCCTGCCGCGCTTTCTTTCGCAATTTTGCTGACGGGCGCTACCGTGGCAATTCGTGCGCAGGCTCCTGCGCCGGAACCCGCCTATGTCGTGCGCGGGCATCAGGCGGAGTTGCACCAGCACGCGCTCAAGGATCGGCTCGACCGTTTCCACGACGAGGCTGCGGCGCAATTGCAGCGCGACGCGCCCGATCTCCTGCCCGCGCTCGAACCTCCGCCGCCCATTGCGTACGGCTACCAGATTCTCCCACGCATCACCGCAGATGTGCCGCCAGGCCCGCAGGAAAAGCCTCACGTTGTGAGATTCAGTTGGCCGTGGAGCGACACGCTGATTTCGCGCGAAATGACAAAGCTCGATCGGTTGGATTCGGATCTTGCGGCGGCTTCCCAAAAGCCAGTGCCGAGCCGGCACGCGGCGTATGAAGCAATCGTCGCCGACTACAAGAAAGCCGTAGATGGCCGTCGGCTGATCGACGCGGATATCGACTACAACTGGCTCTGGCAGCGGCAAATTGCGAACGGCCGGCCGCTTTTCGATCGTCTCACAGCGCGCCTGAATGCCGTAGCTGACAAATTGGAGCACTCTCCATCCCTACAGCCAGAACCCGAAGCGGCGATTGATTTAGACCCTCCCGACTTTGTGCGTATCGATGCACGAGCGGGCCGACTACACATCGTCAACGTCCCGGTCTATACGGATATCACGGATGCCGCTGAGGTCGAGGCGTTCCGACACGCGATCGAGACGCATTGGCATGTCTTCGATGGCCAGGACGAGTATCGCGTGCACCTAACGATCATGGCGATTTCACCGCAGCGCTTGTACTGCGGACCTACGGACGACGGCAAAGCACCGGCCGCGGAATGTGCACCGCCGGCCCAAGGCGAGCACATCAACTTGGGCGCGCACGTGGCGCGATTTCCGCCCGACGGCGCTGTACTCACCACCGGCGCAGAATCGCTGCAAGTCACCGCCGGTCGGGCCATCGTGCTCGGGCCGCACGACGTCGCGCAACGCACGCTCGCGCATGAGTTCGGACACATCCTCGGTTTTCCGGATGCGTACCTGCGCGGATATAAGGACCTTGGCGCCGATGGTTTCCAAGTGTTGGAATTGGTGCCCAACTTTGAGGACATCATGTCGAGCCCGGGCGCAGGCGAGGTTCTCCCGCGGCATTTCACAGCACTGATCAAGGCCAAAGAAATTCAGACACTGATGCAGACGGGCCTGGATGCGCTCTACAAACAAGCGGATCCAACGCGCGCGGCCGCAGAGTTCCGGGAGGTGCTGGCTCGGAATCCAGAGCACTATGGCGCGACGTTGCAGCTCGCCAAAGCTCTAGATCGCGCCGGGAAGCCGGAGGAGGCGCTGCCAATCTGGCGCAAGATGCTCGCAATGGCAGCAGCAGCCAGCGACGCCGAGACGCTTCACACGGTGCGCACGCGGCTAGCAGATGCACCGCAGTGACAAGAAAACCAGACGCGCAAGCGTAATCCGATCGTAGGGCCCGGTCTTCAGCCGGGCCAGGCACAGCGCAAAGTAAAGGCGGATGCGCCTAGCCAGTTTGCGTAGAAACACCCGCGCGCCGTCATCCCGAGCGAAGCGAGGGATCTCTCTTGGGCTCGATGCCAGCAATGAAGAGGCCCGGCTAAAGCGCGGGCCCTACGAGTTGCTCGATTCGATCGGCAGCCTGTGTTGCCCCGCCGAACTTGCGGATCGAATCGGCGACGCGGCGAGCCGCCTTGCGATAGCCGGGCTCGTTCAACACGCGCTGCACCTTCGCGCCGAATTCCTCCACGACGATTTGCTTTTCACCATCCGCGCCCATCAACAGGCAAGACAATCTCGCCCGCGCCTAGCGCCACAACCCGACGGGCATTGCTCTCGCGCTCCGTGATGGTCGGGATGATCACCGCCGGTGTTCCCGCCGCCAATCCAGTCATGGACGAGCCATGGCCGCCATGATGCACCATGAGATCGCAGCGCTCGGCCATCGCGCGGCCAGGCAGATAGGCAGCGTGGTGAAAATTCGATGGCAAAGTGCCAAGCTCCGCCGGCACGTCCTGGTAGCCGGTGGTAAGCACAACTTGCACCGGCGCATCAGCCAAGGCCGAGATGGCCGCGCGAATCACGACGATGGAATCAATCGGAGTGGGAGAGTTGGCATAGCGCGGATTGCCGCAGTAAACCCAGATCACAGGCTTCTCGCGACTCAGTGCCGAAACCCACTCCGGCAATAACGCATTGCCGCGCTGCCAGAGAATTGGCCCGACATAATCGACATTTGCGCTAGCAGGCAGCGGATCGGTTTCGGGCGTGCCGACGATCAGCGCAATATCACCCGCCAGCAAATCCACGCAGCGCTCCACGGGCGCTAAGCCGTATTCCGCCGCCACCTTATTGATGATCGGCGCCGCGCTGGGCAATCCCGCCGGCCGTGCGCCTTTCCACCACAGAAACCCATCGCTAGCCGGATGAAAATTTCCCTGCAGCACGCTGGCCAGCGGCATGCGGAGAATGCGCGCGGCCAGACAGGTGAACAATCCAAAAGAATCGACCACGACGTCAGGAGCGAAATCGCGCATCAAATCGACATGCATGGCCGTCGCCGCCCGCGCATATTCCTCATCGCCGAAGGCTCCGGCATACATTTCCTCGACGTCCCAGGCCAAGCTCACTTGCGCAAGGTCCATCGCATATTCCGGCATAGGACGCGGCGGCACCGGCAGATTCTTCAAGCCCGCATCTTCGATCAGTTTTGCGGGTGCCGGCGCGGGATTGAAGACAGCGACGTCGTGGCCACGATCGGCCAGCACTCGCGCGATGGGCACGAGGCGCGTCGGCAAGCCGAGGTCGTTCGCAGGAAGCATGGTAAACAGAAACTTAGCCATTCAGGCCTTTCAGCGCTTGCTTCCGTAATTTTGATCGGGAGAAATGTTGGAGGCGCGGGTGGGATTCGAACCCATAGCCCGTACTATATCCACTGGATTTGCACGGTTTGATCGGCCGCTAGAACAGTCACAATCGTCAAAACTGCTAGAGTCGGTACAATTTGGTACAAAAATACCATTGTTATCGGCGACTGCTTTCCGTAATCTAGCCAAAATGATAGTCCGACAGAGATCAAATCCAAGCAGACTGTTTCGTGTGAGCGTTCGGCTCGATAGCCGTTCCACTTTGCCCTCGAACTGATGCTTTTCCTTTTCCTCGCACCAAAGCTCATTCGTACTTGCGCGACCAGTATCGCTGACCGTCGAGCAGCGTAGGGTCGTAACGGAGCAACTCGGTTTGCGCGAAGGCGACCATATTGTGCAACGGGGTAAGGACGAGGTCAACTTCCTGACCGTCCCGGTATAGACTCCACATCTCAGGATCAGAGTGTCCCCATCCGTTGACTTTGCAGTATCCGTCGTTGCCGAAACTGTCCTTTCGTTTCATTTGAACCGAAAAAACGTTGTGAAACTCGGGGAATGCGCCCTCAACATCAGCCACGAGTCGGTGTACGCCCCGTGGCATACGTTTCTTTTTGATCTTTCCCATTGCCCACAGGCATTTCAGAGCGGCTTCCATTGCCGGTCTAATTCCGACATACGCCATACGGAAAACTTTCCGATCTACCTGCTTTTGCACGCTGGCGGCGAGATACGTCGCATGGGTGCAAGTCGTGCACGCCCAGTCAAAAACATCTGCGCTTATCCCGCCAGTGTCAGTGTGCTCGGGTGGGCGCGAGCGTATTGCGGCACGTCGTCGCGTCAAAATGATCTTAGCCATAGGACAGTTCAGAAATTACCACGCGGTATTATTGACGGTCAATTTGCGGGCGATCAGCCCATACGAAAAACGTGAATGGCACTTTGTGGGGTTTTCCACGCTGGGTGTAGACGGTGAGAGTCATCTCGATCTCCGAACCGTGCGGGAAACAGGACGGAATCGGCGTCAACCCGCGTCCGAGAAGCAGCCCCTCCATCATTGCGCCTGGCTGCATCATGCCCTCAGTAAATGTCCGATGATTGATAACCATGTCGCGGGAATACTCAAGGAACGTACCCGGCATTTTGTACTTCATGTCTCGTGGACTTGCATCGGCAGGGTCGTAGAGCCAGCGAAAGTCGGGATCGTTCCAGAGAAGTGTCAACTCAAAGCCACGAAGCGTCACCGGCCTGAGCGAGTCGTTGATAATCTTGAGATCCAGCATATACCCGACCGCGCCATCGCTTGTGTTCATAACCCAGTTTGTAATGTCGCCCCCGCTCTGGCTGATTACGAGAACGACGCGGTTTCGCGAGACGTTATAGAGAAACGTCACCAGCGAGACCGTAAAGGCAAGTAACCCCACGATGAGCGTAACGAGAACAGGGGTCGGCATCCAAGAAATCTACCACGTGCAGAACTTAAGAGCGCGACTCTGGTGGGCAATCCTAGTAAAATCCGCCTATGATCGGGTTCGCGAGATTCGATGCTGAAACCTTCCGGCGCCGCCTCATAGAATTCAGCGATTCAGAGTTAATCCAAATGGGCAAAGCCTGCGCTCCTGGTGCCGCCCCTGCTAGTGATCCACTGACACGAACGGAAAATGCCACGAAATATGAATTGTGTCGGCAGGAATGGAAACGCCGGCATCTGAAGACACCAGCGCCAACTGAAGAAAGTTAGTGCGCGGAAGCTGACATCACAACGACAGGCCGATGTACCTTGATTCCCGGGCGCATGTCGAGCGCGGCCGCGTCGGCAAAGCAGGTTTCACACTTCTTCGGGTTGGCTCATACCGCTAGTTCTTGAATTTTGTAAAGCAATCCGTTCCAGAAACGGCCTTGTCGTTTGCACACCCCCGTCAGTTGGGTGTAGAAGTTCCTCATCCACTCATTCCTCTTCTGGAGCGTGGATGGGCGCACCAATCCGGAACATCAGAACCCTCTCCCGCCATGTGTTGAACGGAAATGCGCGGTCCATCATTCTTTGGGCCATAATGACCGCAAGCATGTGGGGGTTAAGCCGTTTGAGCGGGTTGTCCTTGCGCCAGAATTTCCATTTCATGCGAGCGGCCCCTGCTGCCTGGATGCGGCTTACTTGCGGAAACTAGGTTACTTGGTTACCGATTTCGGCGAAAGTATAAAGCTTTTCCGCGGCGTGGGCGACGATGTTAGGAGTACTCTATGAGCGTCGGGACATGACCAATCAGCGCGAGGAGATAATGAGCATAAAATTCCGGCTCGCAATTAAGTTCTGGTTGCTTGGATTTGGCTCTGGGCGAACCCTTATATTCGGCCTCCTTCTCGGTTCTCTTTTTGCCTCCCTGTTGTTCGCCATGCCGCAATCAAACAAGCAGCGTGAAACGATCTGGCTAGGTTCGGACTTGACATTAGGCATGTCCGAGGAAACCGTTGTCACGACGCTCACCGAATCCTACAACTTGCGAAAAGCGGAGCCGCCGGCAGGCTTGCGTGCGATGGGCGTCACAACGATGTGGATCGTGCAGGAGAAAGGTAAAAATAACGCGCTGCTTGGAACCATGTTTTTCGCCTCTGGAAAACTCCATTCTGTCTCTAAGCCTTTGCTGTCAGACGATGGAGACGCCGTTGAGTTCGGAAGACAGCTTTACTTTGCAATGCGCGACTTGGAGCTTGAGGGAGACACCCATTGTATTGTTCAGACGGAAAGCGGGGAGGTGCCGGACTTCTCACAGAAGACGGCAAATTTGCGATGCGGAATGAAAACCATTGTAATCGGCGTGCAAAAAATCAAGGGGTATGACGAAACCGTCCAATTGAACGAAGAACTGAACGCCCGCTAGGTTTGCGGGCTGTCGCATACCAGCGCCTTACAGCTTGCGACCTGCGGATTTCATGAGGTACATATCGAGGACTCGGCGTTGGAAGCGCGGCTCATTTTCGACCGCGCTCTGTGCGCCACTTGCCGCAACATAATCTTTGATCTGCTGTCCGATCCGTCCGTTCCAAACATCATCAAATGCGGCGAGATACTCAGCATACGTGTTAAACCGATGGGAGGCTTTCCGACCAAGGGCAATGTTAACTCCTCTCTTCCCGTACGTGTCCCACGCTACGAATCGTTGTGGCCTTGTGAATGCCGCCACTTTCGACAGTACCGAACGAATGCTGTTCCTACCCTTCTGAGTCCCAAATCGTCTTCGCAATTTGCCTTCGAGCTTGTCGAGAAGCTGCCCGGTGGGATCACGAATGGCCGCCGAAAACTCCGACTTTGCCAGTTCGCGCCGGAAATCGTCGTGGGTTCCGCGCCGAATCGTCCGCTGCACGCTGTACTCAACACAGAAACGCTTGAACCTATCCGGTTTCGCAAGAAGCGGATTCGTTCGTGGGGGATCGACGTGCTCGAACACATCGCGCCAATCGCTCCAGTTCTTTCGCGCGATCTGAACTGATTCCGATATCGCTTCTGCCTCGGTCATAACTTACTCGTCTGCTCGTCCACGAGCGTGAACCTCAGTCCACATAGTCTGCTGGTTTTCCTGAATGTTGCAAACGTACGTTCTAACGGGCACGATTCTTAGCCTGTCGATGCGACCGAACGCGGACTGAAGGGCCTCCTGAACTGTTTTACCAACGGTGCCGCCAAGGTCTGACTGCATTTCAAACTCAACGGCGTATTTCATATTCCCCTTTGCCTAGGTGTGAACTCCGAGGATTCAACGGATGGCAAACCGCATGGGGCCTCAGTGAATCCTTAACATCCTACCCGAAGCGTACCGTTGGTGTGGGAATAATGGTTTATCTTTGCCGCCACGCGTATCAGGTTAAGCGACGGCTAGTCGCAACCGCGACTTGTCGGCGCTACGTCTATCGTCACATCGAAGAAGGCAAAGAATGTCCCGTCAATTCTAATCTCACGTTCGCAAAGCTGTGGCAGTTGTTAGCAGCACTCAAGAAATTTCACCAGATAACTGGGGTTCCCGGCGAGGAGTCGAACTAATGGCGATAAAACAAATGTTCGTCGTTGCAAAAGACCCCGACGGCTAGGAATCACAAATCTGCGCGTAGCAAACCCGCTTTGAGGGCTTTGTCGAGATTTAAGAAATCCTTACAGTTCTTGGTTTCTGCGGTTTTCTTGCCTTTACTCTCACACTCTGCCACGCGTGCCTCTCTTGCGCGATTAGTCTCTGCGCAACTCATTACCGTGTCATCTGAGAGCTGTAGGTAATTTGCTGGGTTTTGATAGCAATACTTAATGTCCGACCACGTTTGTTCTGCCGGGCATGGCGGTCCAGTCCAAAAACATTTCGCGATTCTCGTATTTGAAGGCAGGATTCCCTTCGGCGGAGGAATATACTGCATCGCGAGGACGCCCGTTTCGGGATCTTTGTTCGTCGTTAGGATACCGCTTTCGAGATCTCTGTTCATTTTTAAAAAACTCTCGCAAATTGGGACACTATACATACATCCCTTCCACGCTTCCCTGTTTTCGTTGACACCTGAGCAACTACGCACCGCGCCGCCTGCTTCAAATAGCACGCTGCTAGTTGGGTTTTGATAGCAATAAGTAAAAGCCAGTTGCCTTTTTTGCGCGTTCGCTTCCTCCACATCTGTTTCCTTTGGAATCGGAATCCTTGCAATCGGAATCGGTCTTGGTATGTTGCGTGTTTCCGGTGGGGTATAAGATCTCGGTACATTGTGTGTTTCCTTCGGAGCTTCCTCATCAGGTTCATTGGGCAACTTCCGAATTGCAGAGGATTGGGCCAGAAGTAAGCGTTTCGCATCATTGATAGGGATTGCAAAATTCAGATTTTCTCCGCCCTCAAGATACATCGTCGTGATCCCAACTACCTCTCCAGCCATGTTGAACAACGGCCCGCCGCTGCTACCGGGAGAGATCGGCGTCGTGACTTGCAAGAATTTGCCACCTTTCGCCTCAGATGTTCGGATTCCGCTGAGTATGCCGTTTGATACTGTTGATTCGAGAGAAAGCGGATTGCCGATCGCCACAACGTCTTCCCCCACTTGGAGTTTGTCGGAGTTTCCAAGTGGGAGCGTCCGGAAGTTTTCGCCGTGCGCCTTGATGACGGCAACATCGCGGGCCTTGTCGAATGCAAGCACCCCATCGACAGAAAAGAGTGCCCCGTCAGGCAGCTTAACGATCGCGGAGCTTCCGTTTTCGATGACGTGATAGTTGGTCACGATGTGGCCATCCTTGCTGACAAGGAAGCCTGTGCCTTTGGCGATAGGTTGACCATCCTTGTCCGACATGACGATGGAAACGATCGCCCCAACCGCATCTTTAGCAATCGTCGGTATGTCTTTTCGATGGGCTGTCGTTAGCGGGGTTTGTTTTCGCGCCGTATCGTTTGCAACTGGCAGAACCGGTGTCGCGGACGCACTGGCACTTGGGGTGAGGGGTTCGAGGGGTATGGCTTTACTCATGTCAAGCTTGCGGGGCGGTTTCGTATCCGGGGCTCGCCCATCGGAGTCTGTAAAAAGCGATGGCTTGCCGCCGCACATTTTTACAGCGTGTGTGAATGCTTCCGCGAATCTGCCGATATAATCAGCATCAATCGAGTCCAATTGAAACATGAGCCAAGTGTCGTCGGGTTTAGCGCTGGCTTCAGACCAAGCGAACTTACTCGCTATCTTTTTCTCGTCATTTCGCGTATATATGGTAATAAAAGATGGCACTTCGAATAATCCGTCGTCGTCTGCGTGTATACCCGATCCTTTTGAAAAGGTGATGTTAGTGGGGTCAATGTCGCCGAGGCCGAAGTAGTAGTCTGCGTGGAAGGTCTTGTTGGGTTCCGGGGCGGGTTCGCCGTTCGCGTACGGCACTTGGTGCGTTGAATACGAAAAATGCACCCTGCATCCGTCAAAATCATCTAGTCTTACAAAACGCACCTCGTGGTGTACTTCGTACTCTCCGCCGCCGTTTTCCAGAGTGGTTTGCATCCAGCGCAGTGTCTCTTTTAAGTTGGGACTTCCCTGACGCTGCGTCTGTGCGTGGATGGCCGTGCCAATCCAGATAGTCAGCACAGCGTACAAAATAGGAATGCAGAGTGCAATTCTGTTGGGCTTGATTCCACTCACTCCCCGATCCCCACAGACAACATACTGAAATTCTATCTGAGATTTCGGTTGAGGCTTTGTCCGTCTCAATGGCAAGTTTCCAAGCGGTTATCTAACGGACTCTGGGTGTTCGATCGCAGCCGACTACACAGAATTCCGCAATGGAGATGTAGTTGCTTCAGACGGACAAACGAGAAAAGCCCCGCCAGTCGGCGATCGCTCGCTAACGGGGCTTTATATACTTTACGAGGAGTCACTAAGTTACTAAACTCCGGGACGAACCGCGTGGCGCGGTAGGAGGTGCCTTTGAAAGCACTTTTGATGCGTCCCGGAGTCAGTAGTGCGGGCAGTGTCGGGACTTCGCTGGTCCCGCGACGATAGGACATAATCGCTGCTTTGCCGTAGGTGGCCTTTGCTCAAAGAGACTACGCATCCCTGCGCTAAGGGACACAATCCCCGATGCGATGGACAAGGGAGAGCTAAATGCTGTTCTCGACCTACTGACAATCGTTGTCGGAGGGGAATTCCCCACAAGGGATGAACTCGCCGTTAGGGGCGGGTGAAAATAACATCCCGCCCTAAAATTCATTTTCGTCCGCAATCAACAAAGCAATGATGGCATCCCTACAATCTCACAAAAATCGTACAATTCTAATCATGGCGAGAGAATGTGCTTTTTGTCCAGAAACAGCCAATCGATCTGGCGAACACCTGTGGAGCGATTGGATGAACGAGCTGATACCAGGCGAAAAGAAACTCTCATTCAAAGATGAAAGACGACAAAAAACTAAGAATTGGAATGCGCCTAAACTCGATTGGAAAGCCAACGTCGTCTGTGAAACCTGTAATAACGAGTGGATGAGCGATATAGAGTACCAGCATGCAAAGCCCGCACTCAGTGATCTCATTATTGGAAAACCAAACGTTCCAATTGACACGTCGCGTGCACGTTCTATTGCCCTCTTTGCCTTCAAAACAGCGGTTGTTTTCAATCACGTTGCTAGAAATCGAGAACCTTTCTTCGAACGTTCCGTGAGACATGAATTTCGTAAATCTCTAACTATCCCGACCAACGTAAGCATGTGGCTAACGAAGTTTGCGCCGCGGAGCAGGGGAGCAGTCATCACGAATTATCATGAAGGAAGCCCAACCTCCGATACTGCTCTTGAGATTTATGTTTGCACGTATGCCGTGGAACACTTGGTGATTCAAATCGTTTGCCACAGGGAATGCGGAATTTGGCGTGTGGTCATAGAGGACAACTTCCCGACTATTCCTTTTTGGCCGAGCCTTTCGGACGGAATGGTGTGGCCGCCTAATACTTCGCTGCAAACCGTTGACGACTTTCGCTCCTTCGCTGATAGATGGCGAAATGTTGTGGTCACTTTTTAGATGCTTCATTTTTAGTCCTTTCCCCTTTCGGGGCACGACAAGATTGCGGGCGGATCGCTTTCGATTCCGTTAGCAGTCCGCCCCGCTCGCGGTGCTGAAGCTTGGCGGCGGGTCCTTGCTTGGTTTTTTATCCGCCAGTTGGACGAGGGCGTGTGTCTTTCGCTTGTTTGGCTTCCGCTGCTTTTGCTGCACCGACACGGACCTTCGGTTGCGGTTGCTTGATTTTGCTAGTCATGAATTTTTTCCTTGAACTGTTGCTTCGATTTTTGCGCTTCGCACATGCGATTGCCCACGCAACTGCGGAGCAACGAGCGGTGACAAAACTCGCATGTGGGATCGATTTTATTGTTGGCCTGCATCACCGCCCGCTTGGGGCACGGCGTCATGTGGATTACGCCGCAATATTCGCAAGTCCCGAACGCGCCGCTCATGCTGCCTCCACTGCACCGTTCCAAATCAACGTCGGATACGGGATAAGATTCGTACAGGAATCACCAACCGTGCTCCACTGGACGGCAATCATTTCGCTGTTAGGACGGTTTGTGATGCCTTCGACAGTTGCTTGCGACCAGGGATCGATCGGCGATCTCGCTACAATTCCGACTTGCGCCGGGTTCTGGATGACGCGAACTTTCGTTCCTACGGGAAATAAAGTCATGAAATTTTCTCCTAAAATATAAAAGGGCGCTCGAAAGCGCCCCTACTGCGGTGATTGCTTGAGCCGCAGTTCCCTGTTCAAAATTAAAGTAGGGTGAACACCTCACAGATCGCCCACCCTACTACCGCCAACGGCTGAGGAAGGGTCAGCGGAGCTTGTTTTACTTATCAGAGTCGTCGTTCATGCCGCTGTTGGGCTGCGCCAGGCTGTCCATGTTCTTGCCAGATTGCGCACGAATTGCTTTGAGAGTCGCGCCCTTAACTTCTTTCGCGGTGCAAACCTTTTCTGATTTGAACCGCTCCGAGGCGGGCCGTTCTATTTTTACCTTAGACATCAAACCTCTCCTTTCGGCCATAGCCGAATAGTCTTACTGCTTTCTTCGTTCTAGTTCCTGCTGGCGCAGCCGCTCCAGGTCGGCCTGACCGGCCCGAAGGACCGCGGCCTCCAAGATCGGACGAACTCTTTCTCCATGTGGCCCCTTATGAAGCTCCCGGACCCGGTTATGCGCCACGATCACGAAATCCTTAAGCGACTGGTCGCTGGGAATTTCAGGGTCACCTTCAAATTCTGATGCATGAAGGCCGGCTAAATAGTGTTCAATTCTTCGGCGGTCCTTAGCAGTGAGCATTATTTCTTTCCTTTAGCAGCAGCAAATGCCGCATTCACTCGTTCTCTATTTCCTGGAACGCGCAGGAAATTTCTATATTCCTTCGCGCCCATCTTGTTCACATCGTCCACCAGGGTCACGTCGGGATCTTGAGCCGGCGCGGATGAGTACTGCATGGCTGATCCCCGAAGTGTTCCGGGTTCGACGCCGAACGCTGGTGCCTTGGGTTTGGGTGGTGCCGGCGGGGTTGCCGCCGGCGTCTGTGGGGTTGTGGGTTTCTTCGTTGGGTTTGGCATTTTTAGTCCTCGATAATATTCCGCGACATGACCCGATCCATCTTCGTAGCCAGATCGGGATGTGTTTGGCGAACAGATCGATAGTGCTTGGTGTCGGAAGTCCGGATCCAACGCTCGATTTGACGCTGCGTTTCGCGCGTTGCACCGGATACGGAAACCGGATCCAGGATGGCTTGTAGGGCCACCAGTGCATCCCCAGCCGTCGGGGCCTGCTCCTGCGAGATCGACTGCTCGGCCTCACGGTACTGTGTGGCTGCTTTAATCAACTGCTGAACCTCGGCCTTTACGTCCTCGGGATCGATGGGCTTGGAGTCGGCGGCCAGCGCATGGCCACGATGGGTGTGAATATTTCCATCGTAACGATCCTTGGCCTCATTGACCCGAACCTTCTTTTCGAAGAGGATTCTTTTCTCCTCGTCGCTACGCTCACGATCCAGCGTGCCGTTTGCGGCCAGTTGGGCCAAAGCGCTGAGGAACGCAGTCCTGTGAAACTGATTGGGCTGCAATCCACCAGCCTTCAGAACCTCGCACGCGGCGTAGAAGTTTTTGGACCCGTCGCGAACAAGACTGTTCGAAGCCTTGTATGCTTCGAGCGCAGCCGAATACTCAGCCACCAGCCAATTGCCTAGTTCATCGCTTATTGTGAATTCTTCGGTCATGATCGGCTCCTTTTTTGGTTCTCGGCATCGATCGCTTCCTGCGCCAAACGCCGGAAGTCGAGCGCGGTTTGTGAAAGTTCCCCGCCCTTCCGGTCAAAATAAAAATCGGAATACATTTTGCCGGGAAGTAGACGGTTCATGGCTTTGAAATCCGGCTTTCCGTTCACGCGAAAATCCGGAAATTTGTAGGGCCACTCTTCTTCGGGCGTCCGTGGGGGTGCGGGACGCTCCACGATTCGGGTTGCGAGATTATCCTTCTGGGCCTCGAAAACCTTTTCCCAACTGGAGAGCGCGTTGAGCAGAAGATTTTCTTTTTCTATTGCGGAGGCCATGAGGCTGATGTTCGCCTCGCAATCGAAAAAGTATCGACGGGCTCGCGTGAAGTGCAAAAGCCCCTCATTGACCAGAGCCTTACGTTGAATTGTTTTTAGATCGCTCATCGTCCACCCCCAATCCGCAAAGCATTAACTTCAGCCTGGAACGCGGCTATCTTCATCCGCTTCCTGTACGTCTCACGGTCCATCATTTCTACGTCCTCGGCGGTCAATGAGCCTTGCTCTGGATACAACTTCTCTTTGACAACCTCGGGTTGGGGTGCGGGCTCAGACTCCTCTTTGGGTTCATCGGCCAAAGTGAACTCGTCCGGGTTTGCTCGAAATACGCGCGATAAATTCTCCTCGTACCACTCCGAGGCCTCGCCTTTCTCGCGGCCCAGCAACTCCTTGATCTTGGCAATATTCTCCTGGGTCTGAGCGAACCGCGGATTCTTGCGCAGGAAAATAAGCGACTCGTTCCTGCCTCGCAAAAAATCCACGCCTCGCTGGTCCTTCTCAGCTTGCGTTAGTTCCTTTTCTGGCATGACTGCTCCTTACCATCGACGGCGGGAAGCCGACGAAGTTGTTACCAACCGTCTAGCGGTGTTCGGCTAGATCGGAAGTTGTTACCCCGTCGCTTGGGGCGGCGGGTTAAAACTGTCCTAGCCCCAAAAACGGGGTTTGGGCCTAAATACATCTCCCAGGTCAAAAACAGGGCTAAAGGGCGAGTTTTAGGGCAAAAGGTGCCTTTCTACAGGGGGGGGGTTTAGGCGATTAAAGCGGTTGTTTTGGACTTCCTAACCGCCGCTAGGCGGGTTGCCAGGGCTTCCTGTAGCTCGCCAATTTTTTGGAGATGACCCCTTCGTGAATCATCGAGGCTCCTCGCCGCTCGTGAGTTCGCCGGTGGGTGCTTCATCATCAGCCGGACTAAGGCATCGACTGATTGCTCGCGCGTGATCCTCGTCGCCCATACGCCGTTTAATTTTTTCCCACGACTTTCCCATCAGCAGCGAATGGGCTCTACCTTCGACTACTATCAAACAGTTGCCATTTCGGGGGTGCTGCACAATTTGCACATCGGGATCGTCGATGCAAAAACAGAGCCGGCATGACGGACACCACCCCTCGCGATCTTCTTCAATGTCCTTTTTCACGTTCTTTCTCCTTCAAAAAATAGAACATCGGAAGTGGGACGCCTCCACACTCGACCAGCGGATTAGGCCGGCTTTGTATGGTCCACTTCCGATGCCAACGCGATGCTGGCGCTTATCGTCTCGACGAGTGATTGCTCGCCATCAGACGGCCAGGAGCCCGATGCCTCGGGCCATCGCGAACTTGTCTGTTATCGTTTCAGATCATGCGGAATTTTGCGCATGAAATCAAAACCATAGGTTTTCTTGTCGGGATCCGTGACCAAGCCGCCCTGCTGAAGAATCCGATACACGGGATTGTCGTTGGGGCTCTGCTGGAAATCCGCCGCCTCGGGTGTTGATGGCGGCGTGGGAAACATCCATGAATTCTGCTCCACACCATGAATCGTCTTATATAAGCGGCGGCGAGCTGCGTCTTCCTCGGCTTTTTCTGCCAACCGCCGTAACTCCTCCGTATCCTGATCGCCAGCGGATTTCAAAAGAAATCTCACCGCCAGTGAAAGAGAATCGCCTCGATCGTCTTTGATGGACGAAGATCTACGTTTGGGGCCACTGCCGTCCAATTTTAATAACTCCAAAATGAGCGCCTCGATCCAGTCAGGCTCGCCCTCATTTGGAATGACAAATTTAATTTTCCCTTGAGAGATAGCCAATTCAACGTTGTTTTTCAATCTCCGAAATTTATTTTCTGCTCCGTGAGATGGTTCTACCCAAAATACAGGGACCTTCATCCCATACCGAGCAGAAACAAGTCGAATTTCTTTTTCAAGCCCCTCGAATCCCGAATACTTTTCCAGAAAACACCTATCAAACACGGCGGGATACGTGCGGGCCAGTCGAACGATTTCCTCGGCTTTACCGCCCTCACTCCAGTGACCTGTGCTTTGGAGCAGCACATAGAGAACATCACCAACTGATTTCGTGATGGTAAATGAGCTGGCATCTCGATAGGGGCTCATCGTGAAGGCCAAATCGCCGACGATACATACGTTCCCTTCCTCGGGTACTTGCCTAGAAGTTACGCGGGCTGATTCCAGCATCGCGCGATCAAAATGAAGCACCAAGGATGGATCGGAATCATCAATCCATTGACACAGATTTTGGCGGCGAAACGTTTTCTCGCTCCCATTCTCCAATTCGGCTTTCAGAAATTCGAAATTCATTCGAGACGGAAAAAGTAGCGACTGCACATCATCTTCGACTACATCGTGGATATTTTTAGAGACGGCTTCTGGTTTCAGCGTCCAGGCCGGATCTATCCGATAATCCAGATACTTGTGGCCGGTCTTCGCGCTACGGTCTTGAATAGTCTTGTAAAGATCACCTTCGGCGGCTTGCGGTGTCCCAAAAATAAGTTCTATCCCTTGAGGCTCTTTCAGCTTCTCAATTAACTCTACTTTTTCGACGAGCTTTTCCCGCAACTCTGGAGTAGCTTCGTTCTCTTCGTCTGCACAATCGTCTAGAACGAGGACCCAGCAACGCTCACCCACCTGACTGCTATCTACGGATGAACTCGCCATCGTTGGTTGCGGGTACAAACCTTTGGACATTGGAGAAATGAAGGTATTCGAATCGGACTGATCGTCGGCGTGAATCATCATCTCGGGCCACAACTGTGCGAAGATCGATGGCTTGCGGCTATCTTCGATGGTCCAGTACTTGCGAAAAGATTTAATGAACTTCTTCGAGAGATTTTTTACAGCCGAAATCTCCAAAATCGTCACATCCGGGCACGCCAAAACAAACGGAATCGCTTCTGCAACAACCTGCCAAGAGGATTTATAGGAGTTCCTAGAAGCTACCAAAAGAAAACGACGCGGACCATCGGTCAATCCTTTGAACCACTTTTTGATGTCCTCCATTCCGTAATCCATCGGCAACGACGGAATCTTCTTAATAAAGAAATCCTTCCACTCACCGTGAGGCTTAGGCCAAAAGTCTTTCTCGTGGACCCACCTGCCGGCCCAAAGAGAATCGACTATCGAACAATAACGAAGCCCATGAAACTCCTCGAATGTGATTCGCTTCCTTTTCTTCTCTGTAAACCGTTCGATGAGAGCGGAAAAATCCCAAGGCAAGTCGCGAAACTCTTCGAATGCATTCAAGGGCCATCGAATATCTCGCCAGGAGATCCCATAGTCGTACAACGCAAACAGTTCGGAGGTAGAAATCACCATCCCCTTAGCTTGGTCGTTCGAAACAGGATCTAATAGCGTGGGTTCTCCTGTCTTCAAAGCCTCACTCATCTTTCCATGGCCATTCAACCAATAGAACCGATTCGGAACGATCTTGTTTAATTCCGCGGCCGCTCTACCCAAATCCATGACTGTTTCAATGACGTGCTTATTTTGAAGACCTCGTTCCTCGATAAGAATGGCTCGAATATCATCTTCTTCTTTGACAGGATTTGGATTGTTGAAGGCGGCTTCTTTTTGTTCAGCCTTAGTCAACTTATTTTTCTTAACGATCGCCTTCGTTTCCTGAATCTTTGCGCGTCGAGTTTCCGCAACTTGCTGCCGGCTGGCATCGGCACGGCGGGCGCGGCAGTCATCACAAAAACTACGGGGAACGGTGGCTGTGGGGTCGCATTCGAAGGTGTTGTTGCAGCCCTCGGAAATGCATTCCTTTACGACGGTTTGTTGCTCGGACATGTATGCTCCAATAAAAAAGCCGGCAAAATGCCGGCTCGGACTGCAAATTTAGATTGCACTACGGATTAATTCTTACGCACGAATCCGAGGATTAATTTCCCACGCTCGTGAGGATGGGCGCCCGCCCTGCGCTCCCGGCGCTTGGCTCGGCAACTGTCGAATCCAGCCGGCCTCGGCTCGGTTCTCCAATGCCTGCTCGATCCAGTCAGCGCGGTAGTCCCGGCCCCATTTACGCTGGATCTGCCGGCCCGTAAAGCCGTCCCTCAAGTCACCGTTCTGGAGCCTTCGTACCAACTCGGCCTCAACCTGTTCCAGCGGTCCGCGGGCACTGGCATAGGCCCGTCGTACGTGTGACTCCAGGTAAGCCAGGAAGCGAATAACCTGGGCGACGTGCTCCGGACCCACCGTGTAACTCCCTTTGGGCGCCACCCCCGTGGCCGACACCAGATCGATCAGATGATAAAGGGCGCACAGCTTGGGCATCAGCCCCTTGTACTTGTTCAGGTGGGCCTTAATCCCCTCATGCTCCTCAGCCTCCGTCTTGTCGGCATGCTTTTGCAGCCACGCATTGAAGAGCGGCTGGGCCTCAGGAGAAAAGTGAAGATTGACATCCTCGGCAATCATGGTGGCCAGTATTCGAATGATCCCCTTCACTCTTTGTTTGGCATTCTCATCCACGGCTAGGTCATGGATTGGGATCTTGGCGTCGTTGGGCCAAGAGAACAGTCCGAAGCGAGCGAACAAACCATCCGACACGTTCCGCTTATCGCCCAAGAAGGCACGGAGCAGATCGGGTTGGAAGCTTCCAAAGATCGAGGCACACATGATGGCGTGGATGTTCCCGCGTCCTATTCGACTTACGGCGAAGTGATCATTTCCATTCATGGCACAAAGGATGATCTCTCTTTGGGCTTCTCTCCCCTCTCGATCCAACTCACTGATCAAACCCGTCAGTTCATCACGGAACACCAATACGCCTTCGGGATTGTCTTGCATCACTTCGTGCAATTTTTCCGGCGTGGCGTCATTGATAATCAATGTTCGAAGCGGCGGAGGTTCTACGGGCGGTGGTGTCTCGATATTCGATCCACCCTTGGCCTTGTTCTTCTCATTCTCTTTCTGGGCTTTCTCCCAGTCCTGGAGACTCTGATTGTATTTGGCCATCAGAGTTTCATACTCTTCCCGCCAGTCCCCGGCCAACTCCTCGATCATGTTGATGACGACGGTCTTCCATGTCGGCGTCTTTGTTTTCCCCGACTCTGCGACGATGGATCCCGAAATGGCTATGGCCTCTTTCCAACTTTTGTCGAACTCTTTGGGGTACATGAACGCGCGGCGGTTAACAACGCCGGCTAGTCCCACGAGCAGGCAGATAGCGGGAAAGTCCAAGGGCACGGACATCCGTTGTGAGACATCTTGGGTCCAAGGACGAAGTGATTGAGGCAAATAATCTGCTTGGAAAGGCAGAACCGGCAACAAAAAACTGTTGAAGGGTTCGGGCTCTCCCCACTCCTGCGGCACAGCCGTAGCCGGAACAGCGGCAGCAGTAGCAGCCGGATTAGCAGCGGGCGTACTCAAGGGCGGAAAGTAATCTTCGAAGCGCAGGCTATTTTCTATACATATTGCGCGAGCCACGTCGTACATATTTTTCTTTTCGTCGCCATCGACAGCGCGGCACGCCGAAACCATATCTCCGGACCAGTCGCATCCAAAGCAGTGCAGCACCGCGGGCTCAGAGGCCACAACGCCGAAGCACGCGCGGTACGGCATGTTCACATCCTGCGGGCCGTGCGAAGGGATGGGGCAGTAGGTGTTGGGCTCATGCTCGCCCACCGTGAAATCGTGGAAGCGAGTATCCACGTGCTTGTTCAAACGATCCTGCAAAGGCTTCCAGCCCAGTGCATCGAACAACTTCTTGAATCCCGGATCAGGCGGAGGCGGATCGACTGGCCTTCCGTTGATGTACATCTCGGGCTCGCGCTTCCGGGTGCGACTCTTCTTTTCTTTCGCGACCAACAGCGATTCGATGAAGTCCATCAGCCGATCCGGCATCTCCGTGATCGTGGAGCCGTCCACCAGTTCGTAATCGCGGGCTACAGGACCATTATCTGATGAGGGCTCCAAGTGTGAGCCCTCGGCCATGCAGTACTGATTATTCTGCCGGAAAGAGAGCAAGCGATCTCGAAAATTGCCCTGGGCTTGGTTTCCCAACGCACGAGTACGATCCGTTTGCTTCCAATACTCCTGTTCGTGGTTGGCCTGGGATCTCGTGCGATACTCCAGAGGCCAAGTCTCTCCGTATTTCTCAAAATAGAGTGCATGGAGTTTGGCCACGTCATCCTTATCGATGAAGCACACACCATCGGGTCGGGCCAGCGCGAGCCAGTTACAGTTGGGCCTGTCCTGGGCCCAGGCGTTGATTTGCACCTCGTTTACGGTGGCTAGATTTTGGAAGTCCATGATCGGTGGATATTTTGCATTGGCCGCGACAGGCGCAACCGGGATCCCCTTCCACGCCGTACGTAGCGCACCCTCGTGGGCTGTGATCTTCTCCGGTCCATCGAAGAGATCAATCTCGATCACCTGAGCAGCCGCAGCTGTGGCGATCGCGGACACGAAGTTCGAGGGATCACTGTAAAATTCATCCATGCCGGCTCGCTCCATCTCTTGTTCTTCTTTCAGCATCTCAAAAAATTGTTTTCGACTTAATTTCGAATAATCATCACCGAAAAAATTCTCGGGCGTGGGTTGTATCGCGCTCATTGGCCCACCTCATCGACGCGAGTGATATTGACCGCGGTGGGATTCTTTCCTTCCCGGATCGGCGATACGCCGAACTCAATCTTGTGTCCCACTTCGATTGTGTTCACATAATTGGGATCGGTGAACTGCGATACATGGATAAAGTATTTCTGCACGTCCCTTCCATTGGGACTCGTTACTACTGCAAAGCCGAAGCCTCGTAGGGCCAGCCATACAGCCATAGTTGCTTGTAAACGCTCCATTGAAATCTCCTCGTTCGTTCGTAATTTTTGAATCTACCGCGGGACTACTGAGGGGCGAGGAGTCTTTTTACCTGTGATGCCAAGGTTCTTAGACGATGCCCACTGCTTGGACTAGCCGTCTTCATCCAGACTTCCGTAGAAGTACGGCCCCACCTTCACGGCGTACACGTTGCCGTTGGCCAGCACCTGGGGTTGGTTTGCTACTACAGTATTTTCAAGTTGTTCGCTCATTGGATTTCCTTCGCCGGCATTGCGGCCAGCACCGAATCACCGAACAAAGAAATCCGGATCCCATCGCCCTCGGTTCTCATCTTGAGGGGGATGCCGGATTCGCGGATCATCTGGAAGTGCAGGGGCATCTCTTCCGTCGCGGACAACACGATCGCCATCATCCAGGTGAGGATTCGGGTGCGGTCACAGTCCATCACCTTGGGTAACTTGTGCGTGACATGATCCACGATTCGATGGATTCGAAGGTTTCGGGCCACGTCGCCCACGCGGTTCCACCCATTGGGTGGCGCATCCTGCAAGTCGTAAATGATTCGAGTGGCTTCATCGGCCATCGTGGGGCCAGGTTGAAGCTCCTTCACTTTGTTCAGGCCCGCCACAATCTGCGGGATGCTTTCAACCCTCACTCCGATCAGGAAGTCGTCGCCGATCAGACCGGCTAACGACGGCATTACGAAACGTACGCCCTCTTGTTCAACCATTGTTATTCTCCCGTACCGCTTTATTGTGTTGCCACCACTGAAACTTTTCAGTCTTGGCCGTCAAGCTCGTTCACCGCGGCGGTCAGTTCCTTGTTCTGCGTCTCCAGCGCGGCAATCGTTTCTTTCAGTTCCGCAACTTGCATCCTTAGCTGATAAATCAGATCATCGATCACGGGGCTGTACCCGTACTCGATTCTTACCGCTCCGACTTTCATTTGAAGTTACCTCGGCTTCTAGCCTCGAATTTTCCTCCCCTAAACGGGATTAGCCCGCGGTTCAGATTTGGACAAACTGTGGAACTGCGTATGACTATTATTTTCCTGCGAACTCTGCCGGCCAAATCTTCTTCAACTCTTCCTGCACGTCCGAATTCACAACGGGGCTAGAACTCTCGACGGCTACAGCATCGCTGAACCCCATCCGCTTCAAACGTTTCACTACCACGAGCGCCGCATCCTGGCTCATATCGACTGCGTTGCTTCGATCGGTACTGCCGAGATCAAGGCTTTGCGCATTCTGTCCGCAAAAATATCTCCCATGAAAAACGACTTGGTATTGCACGGCCCGCTTCACGGCGGCAAGATCCGCTACAGATGGCGGCTGACCGAACCGATCCGTAACAACCGCATCGTAACTTTGGCGGCGTAGTCGCTCCACGATCTCGTTGGCGGCATCGAAACTCATTTGAATTGCTTGCGTGGGATACGCAGATCCGAATGGCTTTCCCGAACGCAGCCCAGTCAAGAACATGGGCGAGCTATCAATTTGCACAATAAACGTCATAACTCTTCCTCGTTATCCTTCTCAATATCGGGCTGCAAGTCTGGATCCTCGCGAGGCTCATAATTTTCAGGATCCGTGATCTGCTCCTCGGTTTCAATCTCTTCGGTTTCAATCTCTTCGGTTTCGATCACTTCAACTCCGGGCTCGATTTCTTCGGTGACTGCTGTGGAATCGAACGCCGGCAACATCGGCAACTTACGCTCATCATCACTGGGCTGGCGCTCTCCCAGATAGTTGGGCTCACGGCTTGAGATCTGACTGCCCGCGGATAGATCATCACCCCGCCGATCGTAACTGTCAGGCCCGTTGCCCGTGGGCTTGCTTTTCTTTCCAGGTTGGCTCGCGCCCTCAATCAGTGTCAGTTTATTGGGATCATTTCCGCCTGAACATTCTTCTCGATTTACGCCGGCCCACAGGCTATGTCCCAACATCGCCAGGACCGTGTTTGCGCTGCGCGTGTTCCCAGTCTTCACATTCTTGGCATCCTGGGCAAAGAAGGCCGCGAGATCTTGTTTGTATCCCCGCCCCCGCAACTCGTGCTCAACCCTGCAACGCTCACACCCAGCGCCCGGATGGGGATCCCATTTGTGCTTCGGCTCCCAAACGTCCCAAGGCTCACCGTGAGGGCAAACAGCATCCTTCAAATATTCGCGAAACACATCGATGATGTGCTGGCGGATCTTTTGGATAATGGGATCGTAAACTTCAGGCCCCTCGTACCAAGGTGCGTTAGACCAGCCCGCGGGATATGTGTTCCCTTCCTCGTCAACGTATGCCTCGTGCCATGCCCCGCAACACCTGTGGGGCTGTTCCTGGATGTAAAACCGAATCAAGTAATCGTCCACGTCGCCGCTCAAGAACGCGATATGCTCTCGCCGGTGTCGTTCCCAATCTGCGGCCTCTTTTTCAGTGGCTCGTTGGCGCTCGATCGCCGCGGGATCCGGGACTGGTTCGGCGTCCAGAAAATCGTACGTGGGCACACGTCCGCGCACCCTTGCGATCCGCTCATCCAGTGGGCGGATTCGCTGTTGCGGCGGCGGTACGTAGACGCCCGTTTGTTTTCTGGGCTCTTTCATGGTCCCTCAATTATATCGAGTTGGGTGTCGCCTTTGCCGGATCGCCAACTCCTTCTCGCACTGATAACAAAGACTTTAGCCCCGCCAAGAAGACACCTCGACGAGGTTTTTCATCAAAAATACCCATTTTCTCAACTTGAGACCGCCCCTTTACCGCTTTGTAGGGGTAGATCCCAGCAAACTATCCCGCGCCGCCAACAGACGCTTAAAGGCCTCGGGATCCCCACCTTGGTCCGGGTGGTGAATCAAAGATAGCCGGCGAAATGCTGCTCGAACCTGGGCGATGGTGGCACCGGCCTGCAAACCCAGTACGGCGTGTGCGCCCGAGGGCTTTCGTAGCTGGAACTGGAGGCGGGCTGCATCCTTTAATCCATGAATCATGTCGGCGGGTAGATTGTGCTGGCGAATGAACGACTCAACCACAGGAAAAACTTGGCGGATCGAGATCGTGAATCCCGGAGTAGCGGCCAACACATCAAGCCACTCGCGCCCGGTCTTGTTCAGGTTGGCGCCCAGGTACACGGAATGCTGCACGACCCTAGCACCGTTTCGAACGGAATGCGCCAACTCATAGTATGTTTTCTGCCCACGCTTTTTGATCTTGACGAACATCAGTCAATCCATCCTTCTGCTTCCTTTATTATTTTTCCGAACCAAACTTCTTCGCCCAATGCTCTCTCCAACTTCGTTCATTGGCACTCATCCACTCCGCAAACTCGACAGAATTCGCAATCTCCCGAACTAGGCGTGAGACACAATGCTTCTTGTCGTAGAAGTTTGCGATCGTGCCGCTACTCAATTCTCCCCCATCTTTGTCCACACCAAAATAATGCCAGTGAACCAAACAGGATGTTGACGGGTGTTTGTCTCGATACGCCTCCGGAAGCGGCGTCTGATAAACGTAAAGCAGGGCGCCGTCGCGTTTCAGCTTCTTCAAATCCGGAAACGGAATCTTCTTTTTCTTCAATGCTGCCTACTTTGATCCAAATATAAAAATCGCCAGGGCGTCGAGTATCCCGTCTTCTCTACTACGATCGCGTTTCTTATTGGGTTCGTACAAAAAGTTCTCCACCTGCTCGAACAATGCGTTCAAGAACGGAGCGTAGTAGGAAAATCGAAGTCGGGGTAAAGATGTGGTTGCGTCAAGTAATGTCTGGAGTTTCATTATACGGTGAGCTTTGGCGTGCTTCTTTTTGTTAGGCTCATACGTAGAGACAGGTATTTTTGTACGAGATGTGATGTTGGCCACCAAAAGATCACACGCACCATTGGACGTGTACTCCACACGGATATTTTTTACTTTCCAATGCTCTGCGGTTTCTACTACGACTTCGGCCAACTTAATACCAGGCCAACGATCTGAAGCGGCATGGAGAAGAATCCACTGATTAAAACCATCTTCTTCCCGATAAGATTCTGCAAAACCAACGATTAGTCCGCTGCGGTCGCTGTGACTTTTCGCGGTGTAGCTAGGATCGAGAACAAGTTCGATAGGAGCAGCCGGAGGCGGAACGAAATCTTGGGGTAGATTCGCGGCTCGTCTCCAGTCATTCAAATTGAAGCGGAAAATATTAGGTTGTGGGGGCGGATCCTTACTCTCCATTGCACCCAGCATCGTTTCCCACTCGGCTTTTTGGATCGTATCTACTTTGGATATAGTTCGGCCCAATATCTCTCCCGCCCAGGAACGAAGTGCGGTGACGGTCAAGTCGTGTCTCTTGCGAACTGCCGCGGCACGTTTCTTGAACGCGGCTAGATCATCGACGGTGAATAGTGCGATATCTGTTTCAGACATTTGCTCCTCATCTGCCAGCGCACTGGGCAATGGTCATGTGCTCATTTATTACCCGTAAATCTCTCCATGAAACGACGAAGCATCATCAATGTAGTAAGAGCAGGTTCAGGGGGCTGAACTGCTTCATAAATCGGAGAACCAGTATGATGGTTTTCCAATACAAACCCTGACCTTCGTGCATAACCATCTATCTTCGAATGGGCCTCGTCTTGATCTTCTGCGGAAACGATAACAACATGACTGTATCGCGCGTCATTACTGCCGCCTGCTTTGCTCTCATTGCGAATAAGTCCCGCAAATAATCCCATTTCATTCTCCTCTGCCGGTGGGCCGGCCTACTGAATCAAATCTAGACAATCGATCTCGTGCTCCAAGTACTCGGGGTGCCGTTCGATCACCGGGCGAAGGATCTCTTTCTCGGCTGGCGACAGCGTAACCACATCAGGAAAATACAGACGATTCGCCAAACAAATATAACCCTTGGGAATCGGCTTGACCGTAGGTCCCGATGACCAGTACTCAATAATCTGTTGGCGAAAAATAACCATTAAATCTCCGCGGCGGGTTACGCCGAACTACTTCTTCTTCTCTACTAATTCAACACAGCTTTCGACTTGACCGCCAAGAACACCTAGAAACAATTGCTGATCTTTCTTTGCGATGTCGATAGCCCCAAGGCAGTTGTCACTCATGACGATGTTAAAGACCGGCTCATCGTCGGACGCGCCCTCATCTTCCAAACACAAACGAACTTCCAAATAAGCTACTGCATCAGATCCATGAATCCGCGGCACACACCATTGGAGCAAACCGGACTCGGTAAGTACGCGCAAAGCACCGCTAACTGCTTCTTCTTTGGTTGCAGATCCCGTTGACTCATACGCCGCTTTAATGCGCGGACTACCAGCATTTGCTGGCGTAGGTAACATGCCCTTGGCTTCTCCATCACCTGATGCTCCCGGATTTACACGTCTCGGGGATTTAATACCAGAACGCGGACAGGGATTTGCACCGTGACCTAGTCCGCATACTGGACAGACACTTTGAATCGCCATGACTCCTCCTTTTCGAGGCAACGCTTGTTCGGGCTGCGCCGGCTCGATCTACTTCCCAATTTCTACTGCTCGAATTTGTTCGGCAGTTAAATCCCGAATTGTCAAATGAAACTTATCTTCGATCTTGCTGCGAGCGACAGTACAATCCCACCCCTTGGCATTTAGTTCCTTCGTTAGTTCTCGGGCAGTATTCTCTTGGACTTGAAGAGTGGGGTTTTTTGACGGCGAGGGAGTTACCGCCGTGTATGCTTTCTCGAAACTAGTTTCATTACGATCCAGCAAAACCAACTGTTCTTTGGCTACGGCATCGCCATCATTTGCTTTCTCAACTACTGCCGCCATCTTCTCGACGGTCTTGCCACTTGCTCCTATCGCTTTACCAACAAGATCACGAGCTTGCCCCTTGCGCTGCTTAGGAAGTTTTTCCTTACCTGCGAACAACACCTTCCTTAGTTTAACGATCTCGACTTTTGCCTTGCCGTCACCATTGGCGGCAGCATCTCTCAACTTATCTAAGTTGTCTAACACTTGCTGAATTTTTTTCTTGTGTGCCCCAACCTCGGCGAGCGCCTTTGTCTCCGCCGCAATTCTAGCTGCTTCGTTGTTCTGTGTCTCGATCATGCGCTCTTTCGCTAGAGCTTTTTCAATGCGCAGTAATTCGAAAACTTCTCGTGCAAGCTGTCCTTTGGTTTTTACACGCTGGCGGTTGGACTCGATCAGTGAGCGTTCTATTTCCAGTAACTCGGGTTCGCTCTTGCCTCGATTTGTAGTCGATAGCCATCGAACTGGAACTCGGGGTCTCTTTATACCATCGGTTTCGGCGATGCTTTTTGCCGCCGCCCAACGGCGATGCCCCGCCACGATATAGTCTTCGTAACTCTTGCCTTTGTTGAAGGAGAGTCGAGTAACAAGGATGGGTTCCAATATGCCGTCGGTCCGGATCGAAGCGATCAAATCTGGATCGGGCTTCTCCAATCCGTACAACTTTTGATTGAGTGGATGGGGGAGTAAGGAGTCGAGGGGCTCATCTCGATACTCCCGCTCACTGGGGCGCCGTGTAGATGAGCCGATTAAGCCTGTCGTCATTTGGGCTCCTCGGGCGGCTTCCCCGACTTATTGACGATCGGCGATATGACTGAATCCTCGGACTGGGCGGCACGAAGCGAAGGTCTGCCGATATGTGTGGCGAGTTTCGTGATGTAAATCTCGCCTTGAATCATGCGAATTTGATAGTCCTTAAACTGCTTCCTTAAACGAAGCAGGAAGGAAGACGCAGCACGGTCGGTCTTGAACAACTTCTTGGTGGCGTCGGAAAGGGTTAGGCGGATGCTGGTGTCTTTGGGTAGCCCCTTCTGAATCGCCTTGGCGACTTCTTGCCATTCAGGACTCGCCTCAATCTTGGATTTGCGGTTACGCTTTGCGGCGGGCATCTTCGCTATGGGAATGAACTCGATAGGCATCGTTCCTTACCTCCAAGGATATCGTCTCATAGTTTTTCGTATTTGTCAAGTTTATAATCATACTATGCAAAATTCTCAAAAAGATACATTCAGTTCATATTACGGGTGACACAAAATGGCACCTAGTGGCTTTTCGAGTGCTTGCCTTAAAATTGAGATAAAAAATACACCATAGGAGGTTAGAGAAGCTGTTTAGGATAGGGGCGGGTGCTAATAGGACTGGCAAGGCGAAGACGTAGGGCCAAAATCGAGGAAAGGGACATCCGGACGAAAAGGACTCGGGAAATCGGCCGGAATCGAGTCTGAGCTGCCGGCCAAGGATGGCGCCGATCGCCGGCCGGGATGATCCGGTGGCGCCGAACTCAAGGATCCCGACAACCGGCGCTGACCACGCGTGGCGGAGTACGGCGGCAAGATCGCCGTGGGCAGTGGAGGCGCCGAGTTGGGAGATCCCGCGGCCGGCGAACAAGACCATCGTGCCGCCCAAGCTTCCCCACCCATTAAGGGGTAGGCGAAAACCGCCCACCCATTAAGGGGTGCCGACGCTCGATCCTACTTTGCCAACAAAGAACGAGGGTTTCGGTTTTGTCACACCCCCCCACCCTCATTCGTACAAGAGGGAAAAAACACCGTTTTAGTTTTGTCGCACTATAGTAATAGCCTTCACAGCTTTTTTTACTAAGTCTTTTATTTTCATAGACCCACCCCTACGTGAATGAGGGTGTACCCCTGCGACAAAACCTCAAAACTGTCTCTTTTTTCCGATTTTGCCGAAAACCGAAATCCCATTATCGGACACTTTTCGAGTGCGACAAAACCGCCAGATTTTCCCTCCACTCGATGCTCCATGATGGGTTGGGTCCAAAAACGGAGTGCGACAAAACCCCTTGGGGTCCAAAAATAGGGTGCGACAAAACCCCCTAGGATCAAAAAACGGAGTGCGACAAAACCTAGTGCGACAAAAATCAGTCGCCCAAGCGGGGTAAACAGGTTCACGGGGCGGCCGGCACGGGCGGCTCCGAGGGGGTGGGATCTTGATTTGGCAGTCGATTTGGGAGTCGGTCCATGGGCGTCAGCCACTAGGCCCGAACCCACCGTACGGGGCGTCCTGGATGCTGGCAGGTGCCGTGGCCACGTACTCTAGCCACGGGGCAGATGCCGCGGGCGGATCCCGCCTACCCTCTTTTCGTGTCGCTATCGACAATATCGCGGGCGAGCTACGGTGGGTGCGGGCGCGTCCGGCCGAAAAGCCAAAAAAGGGACTCCAGAAGAACTTTCTCTAAGTCCTATACAATCAGTAAGATATAGATATAATCTCCGCCGTCTGCCTCGTATTCTCCCCTGTAACCCGGGTATTTCGTTTGTTTGCCTCAGAATCCCGATCTGCGGTTATTGCTGATTTATTGCAGCTAAGTCCTTTCCTTGCAACATTTGATAATCAACGGACTGTTGATTATCACCCCCCACTCGTCACGCATTACACCGCCAACTTGTTTATAATAAACGAGGTATCGAAAATGTAACGAAATTACCCCGTTTTTCCCATTATCGAACACTCACCCGACGGAAAATGTGTGACACACTCAATCAAGGGCGAGCGCAAAGTGTCACCATCCGTAAGCCTTTGAAAGCCCATGTTTTGTTGCAAAATGCCTGAAAAATTGCAGAAAAATGTGTGCGACCGGATAGACTTCTCTAGAAAGTTTTCACGGTAAAGGGATCGAGGGATCACTCGGCCCATCGATCCACATCCGTTTGCATGCAAACGAGTTGCCAACGAGTTGCAAACTAGTTGCAAACGATATCCGCATCTTCTCGCCATTATTATCGGGCTCGATGATGTCACCACTCGCCGCGGATTCCGTCGCCAAACAGCTATCAGAGACAGCTATTAGACTTCGCCAGGATCCGGCCGGCGCCTGTAGAGCGACTCGAAACTCGGCACCCTTGCTCGGCAGACGGTTGACGCCATAATCGCCTATTCGCTTCGAATTCCCGTCCGTTCTTGGCTCTCATAACCCCTTTATTTTCTGCCTCGGCTAAGTCCTTATTTTCCGTCAAAAAGTTTTGAAACAAGTGAGAAACACGTTGACAACTAGCGATAACTAGTTTAGTATTCTTATATGGTCGCACCAAACACAAACGAGAATTCGATCCGGTGCCTGTCCGTGATTATCGGCGGTAACGCTCCAGCGGTTTTGTTTTGGACGGGTTCGAGGATCGTCACACCATTTGAGGAGAAAAAATCGATGCGTCAATCCAACGATCAGTACCGCGGTGGTCTTCTTTGGAACGGTTTCGACTATACCCGTCAAGCCTGGGTCAAGGATGGCAAATACGTCCGCTGTGGCCATCCCGAGTCAATGGCTTGCGGTTGTTTTGGCCGGCTTTTCGCGGGTGAGTTAGTCATCGATGTAGAAACCTCTGATCGTGTCACCGCGCGGGAAACGGAGCGCAGCTAATAGCCCTTAACCCCGTTTTAGCGAACGGGACGACGTAGATTCAAAAATTCAACGGAGGGTATATCTCCAATGGCAAAACGAGTCAAATACGTATTCACAGATAACAGCGCAATCGCTCACCTCTGGATTGGCCACAATCTTTCCGGAAACGGACAGAGCGAAGCACGCAATCCTTCACGTAACTTCTACTTCGACGGCGCGACAATCTACAGCTATGGCAGTCACTTTCCGTGCGCCTCTTTCATTCGAGTAGGCAAGAAGCAAGCTGTCCAAGTAACAACCCGTACCTATTCGAGTACGACTTCCGGCCACATGTCCGTTGTCCGCGATTCGATCCACGGAAACGATGTGCCTGTTTTCCATGTCTACCACGCTACGGATACGGGAGGCGGAAACAATCTAGCCGACTATCTCAGTCGGATTCAATCCGCAATCGAGAAGCAAAGCAAGTCGCGGAGTACTCGCAATATCTCGAACTATCGAAGCGAGGCCGTTTCACTTATCGTGGAGTGTCGCGCATATTGTCGGTTCTGGAAAATCAAAACCCCCACATTCCCCAAGGTTCTGAAACTGCCGGCCGATTTTGCAGCCCGGCAGAAACGCGAACAGGAATTAGAAGCAAAACGGGATGAAGCACGGAGAATCGAACGCGAAGCCCAAGCCGCACGCTGGGCGCAAGAGAACGCGGAGCGCATTGCTCGCGATACCGCACTAGTCAACGAATGGAACGCAAACGCGGATACGCATATCGCCGAATGGCTTGCGGGAGGTTCACTCAATCGCCCGGACGTTTTCTATAGTTCCTACTACGGCGACACTAACGGCATCCCGAAGTTAGCCGAAATTCCTACCTTGCTTCGGATCGTTGGCGACGAAGTAGAAACCTCGCGACACGCTACATTCCCGATAGCTCACGCGAAACGCGGCCTAGCTTTGGTCCGCTCTGTTATGGCTCGCGGTGAAGACTGGCAGAGCAACGGACATACTTGCAAGCTTGGGCTCTATTCCATTTCGAAGATCACGGCAGACGGCACCGTTTATGCCGGATGTCATATCGTGCCTTGGGTTGCAATCTCTCTAGTCGCAAGCCAAATCGACGCGTACACCCCGAAGAGCGAAGACATACAGGAGCAAGCGCAAGTCTAGCGAGTCTATCGCCTGAGACTCATTGCGGTGAGTCTCGGGAAGTAGATTCATAGACCAGATTTAGAGGAGCAAAAGCAATGTATACAGTCACAAGGCAACGTCAATTTCCCGATGGCGAGCAAGTGGTAGAGGTTTCATCTGGCGGATTGGATTACACCAACCCCGATGCACTCGGCGCCAAGTATGCGGGAGAATTCGAGGAGTTTGCAGATCCACGCGAGGCAGTCGAAAAAGCAATCGAGATAGTCCGCGCATGGCGTAAGGATTCCCGCTCAAAAGTCTCAATAGGTGTCGGAAGTACGCACGGAATGACACTCCCATTTAGTCCGGAAACATTCGCACATGCGCGTGCATGGGCGAAAAAAGTATGGGAATCGCTCCCGAAATGCGCGGGTTGTGGCGAACCTCTACCGGAGAAACGCGAACGTTGGACCGCGAATGACTGGGACGGGCTCGAATCCTGCGGCGAACGTTGTGCGACACGCGCGGCAGAATTCGAGGCAGAGGAGCAAGCCAAATTAGACGCAGAGGAGAAAAACTAATCATGCCTCAACATTTTATTGCGATGTCCGGCAGTCATGGATGTCTACCAGATCACTGTGAAGTGTTCGCCACACTCGAAGATGCTGTCAATGATTTGACGCAGCTATTCGAGCTGGGCCGGACACGTCGCGAACGTTTAATCGCTAACCGCTACTTGGAATTGACTCTGACTCCAATCGAGGAGGCGCAAGAGCATTCCTTCGGAGCGGAGTATTGCGAAATTCAAATCTGCGATTGTGCGGACTCCTCCGTACATTCCGACTCGGGAGAATCAATCTAATGACCAAAGGAAACTGGACTTATCAGTATGGCGAAGTGTACGCGGAGAATGGCGACGTGATAGCGCGTCGAGATGTGGACCGCTCACTGCACACGTCGCCTGTTGAACGGGATGAAAACTTGCGGGCTTGCGGAGCGGTGCCGGATTTGATGGCCGCACTGGAAGCACTGGCAATCTACACGCGCGAAAATTGCGGGCGCAATCCCTATTGCGTTCCGGAATTTAAGACGGCTTTGCTCGCGTTAGGCAAGGCACGCGGGCAAAATGTCGAAGATCACGCATGGATGGACGTGCTAGGCCACAAACAAACGGCCTAACTAGGCCGATGCCGGTAGACGGCGGATTGTCCGCCGTACTCCGGGATTCGCTTAGGCGAGTCTAGAAGAGTACTACAGGCGCAAGGCGCGACACGGCGGACTAGGCCAGTGGTCTAGGTCCAATCGTTCGAGTCGCGCAGTTCGAGGTTCGCGGATCGTCCGGAGTAGTCTGCCCGTGCTCTAGGCGAATCGTAGGGCGCAGTCCGCCTAGCGCGAGAGCCCGTCTAGGATCGTGCGGGAGTCCGCCTAGAAAAGAGGTGTCACATGCGGCAAAGTGAATATGAGGCGCTACGGTCGGCAGTGTCGCGTTTGCAGTCCAGCCGAATACTCCGAGAAGACGAAGCGTCACTGTACCGTGCAAGGATCGACGCGACGCGCGAGGAGGAGGGCGACACGCAACCCCCTAACGTTGCGCCATTCGATCCGGGTGACGATGGGAGGCGAGACTAGAATGCACGCGAACCCATTGTATAAAACGCGTGTAAAAGCACGCGGGAAGTTAAACGATCGCGCCACAATCTGCCTAGTACGGAGTCGAGCCCGTGGCATCCGAAAAAGTTTTGGGCTTTTCAAAATGAGAATTCAAAATCGACTTGGGCGCATTCCTGGGTACCCCCCGGATCGCGAGGGGCAAAAAGTGTTTTCGGGATTTGGGAAAAAGCTACATGGAATCGTACGCGCAAAATTAGGGGTACGTTTCGGCGCGGGGGGTCCGTTTGGATTTTATTTTGTACTCCCCGGAGAAAATCTGAGCCGGCAAACTTTTCGTCCCCGTTGGGCTGCGGGGAGAGCCGGAAAATTTTCCAGTCCAGAATTCTTTTACCCCCTACCCCTTTTTGTTTCATCAACTTTATTGCGGCTTGAAGACTCCCCCGTGCGTTTGTTTCTTTCTTCATTGGGTTTTGATTCGTCCTTTGCTTCAGCAAAGCCGAGAAATAAAAATCTTTCGGCCGGCACAAGGCGGAGGAGGAGCAAAATTTTATCAGTCTTATTTCGGGGTGGTCAGCCGATCGGTTTCGTTGATCGGATTCGTTGTTAGGCTTGCAGGAGGGCCCGAAGAAATTGCTACAAACTAGTTGACAACTACCGAGAACTGTGAGAGACTAACTCAGATGAAACCGAAACGTCCAAAGGGAGTAGGAACCCGCGGCCCGATAGCATCGGGTAGAAAATTGGAAGGCCGCATAACCGCTGTTTGTAGTACAGAAGAACAGCTTGCAGCAATTGATACGGCAAGATCTGAGGGATTGACAGTAGCTAAATGGGCGCGAAAGATTCTGGTCGCAGCATTGCCGGCAGAAGTTCAGGAGCGATTAAAGAAATCGCAGTAAAGTAAACGCGGAGCCGAGAGGCACGAACCTTTCAGCCCCGCTAACCCACAATCAATCGGAGGCACACTTCGATGTCGCAGGCTTGCAACACACTACAAAACGTAATTCCTCTTCGCAAGCAGATTTCCTCCGCCATGACGTTCGGAGAAGCCGCCGAGTCTTTTCAAAATTCTCTGCATAATCCTACTCGCCGGGGATCGCGGGCGCCGAACACAATAAAACTTCACCGCTACAACGCTCGAAAGATTGTCGAACATCTAGGACATCTTCCGCTTGAGCAAGTCCGCAACGCTGCCGTCAAAGGGTTCGTCACGTCGCTGCGCGAGGAAGACTACAGCCCAGCCTCAATCAGCAGTTTCTTAGTCACATTGAAAATGATCGTGCGCTCCGTTAAAACGGAAGAAGGCGAGTGCATCCATAATTTCAATTATGACTCGGAATTTATCGCTGCGCCGATCGTTGATCCCGCGAGTCAGACTACACCTTGCGCGACTCGCGAACAGATTGAATCGGCAATTCAATCCGCGGATAGACAAACAGCCCTCTTCGTGGCCTTGGCTGCTGTATCAGGACTTCGGGTCTCTGAACTGACGGCGTTGGAAATCGGCGACGTGCACGATCGCGACTGCATCGATTTAGATGCCGGTTTAATCCACATCCGGAAAACTTTGAAGACCAAATCGGCCGCTCGAACAATTCCTGTGCCGGTTGCTTTTGTTGTTTGGCTGCGCGGTCGCAGTACATGCATAAGTGGAAAGCTGTTTGTCAAATCCCAACTAAGTATCCGCCGCTCATTAGAGAAAATAAACGCTCCAGCACCGCACTCCTATCGCCGATTCTTTGTCTCGCATCGCCGGCGCATGGGTATGCCTGAAGAGATCCTAAAGCGTATTGCCGGCCACTCAATGGGCGGCGACATAACCTCACGGTATAGTCGCGCGGCACATGATCTCGATTGGGTTCGCGCCGAAGTTGAAAAAGCCGGCGTGGGTTTTGCATTTTAGTGTGATTTTAGAAGCGGTAAAGGAACAGAAGCACGCGCAGTCGCAATAAGCTAGGCCACTCGCCGGTTAGCGCCGGCGAGCCGAAGCACAAAGGAAGGTATATTTCCGATGTACCCCGTTGGCCGCGAAGTTTCTAACATAACCTCGGCATCCCGCCAAGCGGTAAATCTCAGTACCGTTTTTCATCTTTTTGTAGTAGACTGTTCAAACGCATTAAGAAACCCGCAAGGGTTGCCAACCGATTCCGAAGCAATTTCGGAGCGCGGTGGCCTAGAACCAATGCGGCTCCTGAGCGGAGCAAAAACCAGTATGAAAATCCCAGTCCTTCGAATCGCTGTAGGTGTCTGTCTCTTCGCGATGTTTAGTGGCTCCGTTCGCGAAGCCCCCGCACTTCCGCCCAATCCGCATGTGAATCCACCCGCGGATTGTTTGCCGGCGTCTGATCCCTCACTTCCCTGTATTCCGCTCGATACCTTGCGCCAATGGATCGAGAAAGGAATTCCCGAACAGCAGTACAAGCCTGATCCCTACAAGGTTAAGCGCGTTCACATCCACACACAGGAGAAGACTACGTGAGAAATCTTGCTTACATTCCCGAAATCGAGCCCGATTTTTTCTGCCTCAACTGCCGCGACGGAAACGGCCAGCACACTTCTCTAAATCAACACGGCCGTTGCGAGCGGTGCGATTCGGATGCCTTAGTAGACCTTCACGCTCATCAACTTCCACCTGAGGAGCCGCAGTTGGAGTTCGACATTGTTTGTACAGCAAATCTAATCAGAGCTAATTCGACTATATGAGCGTGGATCCCGTTGAAGCCTGGATGGTGGAGAACAAAGTGCCGCTAACCCGCGAGAATTATTTGCAGGTGAATTACCTGGGAAAGCCGCCCCAGTCGATCGATCCCGAAGTAGAGTCTGGGTTCCCATCGTGGGCGCAGCTTCCGGAATGGCGAGCTGAGGAAGATGAATCAGACGATGAGGAAAGCGAATGAAGTACATCTTTAAGATCCGATTAGGCGCTGGTGAATTTGTGCTCGATTCCAACAGTCGAATCGCGTTCACATCGATGAGCAGTAGAAAACCGAATACGGTTATTAGCCTAGTGGACTTGGGCGAAGAGAACACCGGCCTTTTAGTTCTTGAGGCCTTTCAACTCACCGTGGAGGAACTAGACCCACACGAGGAAGAGAGGTTGTTCCACGAGATGCAAAATAGGAAAGCAAAATATTTGGAGGGTTTATGAGCGGAGACGTGAGCAGCGCATGGGAGTAGTAACCAAACCCAAACTATCGAACGCGGAGATCATTCTATCTGCGCCGGCCTGCAAATGGTGTGGCGTGGAGATCGTTCTGCGGTCCATTACGGACGACAAGGCTACGTGGTCGTGGTGGATCCACGCGCCCGAGAGTGGGTTGGGAATCAAGTGTCACGAGTATTTTGGTGGCGGTTATGCGGAGCCCGATGAATCGCTATGAAAAATGGGCCGGAATGAGCGGTCAGGAAAAACGGGCCGCGATGAGTTTGAGCGAACTGCGGGAAGAGATCATGTTTTTGAAAGAAACGATCGCCCAATGCGACCAGAATTTCAAAGATGGCGTACCGGGAATGCACATGTGGGGTAAATGGCTCACGGGTACTCATTTAGTGGCCACGCGCGAGGAGTTCAAAAAGCGGGTGATGCAATCATGATCTGCGCCAACTGTGGGAGAAAAATCATACTCGCGACATTCAATGGCCGCGGCAACAAAACTTTTACTCACGCGCACAAGCCGCTGCGTTATGGCTCAGGGGTGTACTGCTCAGATTCAGGCGACGATCAACGGAGAGCCAAAATGGAGGATGTCATGTTGTGCCGCCATGGAATACGCCTACGAGGAAGTTTCTGCTTCGGTCGCTCGCGTTTTGTTCACGAAACCGATGGAGTGAAGTGCGAGCCCGACGCCGATCTTTCCTGGGCGCGAGTAGAGAAATTGTTCGCGGGGCTTCGACAGGTTCATGGGGTAGAACCGATTCCGGGGAGGATCCAATGAGTCGTAAATTTATTTTGCCCGCGCACTCAATGTTTCGCGTCGATTTGAAAGTGAAGGATTCAAAGATAAACGCGAATGATAAAACGTCTCTGCACCATATCCAGGTGAAATGGTAATGAACATCGCCGATATCAAATGCTTTACATGCGGTAAGCGAGCGCACTATTTCGATATCTACCGCGAACATTACTACTGCGAGGATTGTACGCAGAATATGTTGGAAGAACAGGTCGAGCGCGCGTATCGGCGAGAAGAATTGATGGCTTTTGAGAAGTTTACCTGCCCACATTGCGGAAGCACGGAGAACCACCCGTTTTTCTTCACACCTGAAGACGATAACAACGGCGATGTCCAGTTTTTCGGCGTCCGCAAGTGTGGAAATTCACGCTGCGACCATCTGTTCATCCAGGATGATTCGTCGTTCTTACGCGCAGCACGAATCAAGGAGGAAGTCTGACAGTATGTCGCCGGTAAAATTCAAAGAAACATTATCCGAGGCTCAATGAAATCAGGGAAATGCAGTAGGTGTAAAGCTATTCTCACGCCAGAAAATTCGAGGCCATCTATTTTGAAGCGCGGGAGTAGTTATTGTGATGCTTGTTTTCGTTGGTACAGACGGCAACGCGCAGCCACGATTCGAGCGGAACTAGCCGGCGCAAATGCTTGGATCAGTCAGCGACACGCTGCGATTCAATTGCGACGGATAAAGAAAGAGCGATCGCGGCCTATACCGCGAGACGTGATGTTCTCAAATTTACTGGATGCGTTCTCGGCCATGGCGCAACGACATCGAATGCCCGGAAGTCCATTCGAGGAGAAAAGGAAAATAGCATGACAGTTTTAACTCATTAGCAGTCCGAAAGCATTAGTGCCTTAGTACGCGAGACGATGATTTGATCGTACGAATAAAATGCGGGAGCCTCAGCCGATCGAAGCGGCGAGACTCCCTAACCGAAAAGGAGAATACGCTCCAATGTCGGCTCCAGTCTTCGTATCAAATTCGAGTCCGTCAGGCAATTCCAAAAAACGTTGTTACGATCGCCGTCAGATTTCTAACCCATTAGAGCTATTAGTAGCGGAGATGTGTGCCCGTGCTGAAGTCAGGTACTCGGGCGTGCAGAAATCTTTGGCTCCTAACCTTCCCACACTCGCACTTTTCTCAAACTCGCACGGGGGCACTTGTGCTCTTCCCGTTGTCGGTCTGAGCGTTGAGGCGATACAGGCGAAAGTCGCTGAATCACATGCACGGTGGGCGGGCTTCACAGACGGTGAGATCGCAGACGCAGATCGTTTCCACTCTGCGATAAAGGCGCGGCGATGAACGACAACTGCCGCTACTTTATTCTCGCCGCTATTACTCTAACGGCTGTGATTTTCTACGCATTTTTTCATCCGAAGGACAAATAGAAGACACGAATAAGGAGGAGTGCCAAGTGTGGATAATTTTTCGAAATCCTGATCTTTGGTTAGGCGAAAATTCTTGGGTATCGGACATTGACCGTGCGCGTCGTGTCAGCGATATCGAAGCCATGACAATCCTACTGTTGTGTTCCGACACCTCCGCATTTTTCATTGATGCGGGACTACCTCTTCCACCCGCTGGTGCATCAGCTTCGCCGCCGAAAAAGTTGTATGAGGATGCGTTGTCGGCAGCCGCATGATTCATATAAGGAAAACAAAATGATGAAGACAAACGATACCGGAGAACGTCAAATCCGCATCCACGCCAGATGGCTTCGATCTCGTCTAACAGGACACGCCAGAAGGATCGCAGATCTGCTTCCTGACGATGTACTCGTCGCCAAAGAACGCGAACATGCCGATTTGCATAAAGCCGCGGTAGTTGCGAAGGCTCTCCGGGAAGATCGCGAGAAGCAAGAAGCGGCTCGCGCTTTGATTATGGCGCAGGCCGGCGTGGTAGGGGCCGCACGTCAGAAGATGATCGAAACACCGAAGAAAGGTAGATTCTGGCGGCAGGCGCGAGACTCTGATCGGTGAAGCTACGGGCGGGGCGACATCCATATCCAGACGAGCATACTTTTTCATCGTATTCTCAATTTATAAATTGACGCCACTCTTTATTGAGAAGGGCTTCGCTCATGTGGCGCATTCTACGACAGGCAAACGGCAGGCACCGTTTTTCGAATCTCTTCGGACGCGCCAACTTTCTTAGTCATTTGCTTTTAGCGGGCTCAAGAGATACCTTTCTGTGGGATTAAAACCGCCAAATGACATGAGTATGACGCCCGAAGATGTCCGCGCAGAGGTCGCACGGAAGATACAACGTGCGAAGGACCTGAAGGTCAGGGAAATACTCTGGGAACTCAAGAAGTCGTTTGACCATGTTCGGTCGTATACACAACAAACTCATCTGCTAGATAGAGAGTTTTTAAAAGCGGACCCCTCATTCGGGGCTAAATTGACTTACCCAGGCGTAGAACTGCTTCAGGATGGCGCTCGATTCTCGCTCGGGCTTTCCAATTGCGAACTTCGGTATAAAGAAAATAAGGAGTCGCATGATAGTTTTGGAAAAATAGATTTCGCGACTTCCGATTGCGTGTTGACCTTGAAACTGGATGAGCGGTCTGTGTTCGAGTTCGAAGTGACAGAGACCACCGAATACGGCCCCGAAATGCCGACCTTTCACAACAGCCTCGGAGAGGTCGTTCAGTTTATTGAGGGGCCGTGGATTCCTGAGGTAACCGACTTCGCAGAGAAGGTTCAGGAACATATCAAGCTCGTTTGGAAAGAGCGAAACGCTCCCAGAGAGGCCAAAGAAATCGAGGACCTGAGAAAACGGTTCGGGATTTAGCTACCTACGGCAGCTTGTGAGCTACGGCCGAAGAGCCCAAATGAAGTTCGGCTCAAAGCACCCCGGCGTATCGGATTTTGTACCGACTCTGCCAATTCTGCCTGAGCCTCTACGGGATTTCAGATAGAGTCTGTCTAAAAAGTGATTCGCACGGTCGTCCGGGGCGCATTCCTTGCTCTATCCACTTTCCACCTGTTCGGTCAACAAAAGACGTTTCGTATAGACCTTGCGGCCCGCAGATGAATAGCCAGTCGTTATCCGAATAATTTTTAGACAGGTCAACAATGGAGTAATCACCGGGAGAGAAAGTCTGCGCCTGAATGCATGTGCCTAGTCGTTCGCTGAAGAAATTTTTCGTGTCAATCGGTTCGTGCGAGCCAAGTTTAAAAGTGCCTCCTGATTTCTTGGCATAGGTTTCGCATTCCTGGCTTTTCCTCCATTTGTGAGTGAGCGGAATTCCTGCGTATGGTTTATGCAAGTAAATGAATGCGACTGCGACAAAGGCTAGAACCGCACCAGCAATAATAATAAGCTTTCGCATATAGCCGTGTTCAAGCAGAAGATGTATCACCGCCTGACCCAGGTTTTATCCTCGATCAAGCGCCCCTAGGACTATCGCGAGCATGTCAATCGACTCAGCCATTAGATTGAGCTTAGCACGGTTCGGCGGTGTTCAGACACAGCCTTGACTACAGGCGGCATATCATAATACGCTGCGCCGCATGACACCCTTTGATCTTAGTTCCGTAATCAGGAAAATCGGTCAGGAAAAGAAAGTACTACTCCGCGAGCAAAAGAAAATTCAGAGCCGGCTTCGCCAAATCAAGAAGTTAGTTACGAGTCTTCGCTTGTTCGATCGCACTCCAATTGGTTCTAGGAAACGCCGCAGGAAGTTATCAAAGGCGGCTAGGAACAAGATTGCGGCCGGACAGAAAGCTCGCTGGGCCAAGATCCGGGCGGCAAAAGGTTGAAGTGTCTACCGCTCTTTTCTCTCCTGATGAAGCCGCCGAACTGGCGGACGTAAAACCCGCGCAACTCAAATTGTGGCTTCAAACAGGTAAATTCAAAACAAACAATTGGTCGCGATCCCAACCGGCATGTCTCAGCGAGCCATCTTATTTTTTCACCGAGGAAGACGTTGCTAGATTGGTGGCTTTTGCCGCCGCTCAGGGCAAGCGAAAACCTAGAAGCGACTCCGCTGAGGTTGTCCAGTCGGGATTCTTCACCGCGGCGCAACTCGCTCAGCAATGGAACCTGTCAGAAGATGTCATTCGGAAAGAGTTCGAGAACGAACCGGGCGTACTGAAGTTAGCTCGGAAGCGTAAAGGCAAGCGGCCATACAAGACTCTGCGGATTCCTAAGGACGTAGCTGAGCGCGTCAAACGTCGGATGAGTTCGTAATGAACTACCTAAAAGCCATTGGCGCGGGCATAGTAGCCTCAATCTCTTCGATTGCGGTCATTTTCGCGTGTGCCACTATCTGGGCGGCTTGGCTCTTTCGCAACATCCCACCTCCCGAGGGCGGTGCTTGGGGCATCGACCTAGTGTCGGTCTTCAAAAACATGCCCTATCACTGGCTGATCGTGTCGCTCTGCTTTGCTATCGGGTTTCTCTGGGAAGTTCGCCGGGCTTCGCGTTTGAACGGAAGCAATAAGTAATGCTGACCACGTACCGCCGCCATAATCCCGTTCGCTGCAAGCTGCGTGCTCGAACTGACATCAAGTGCAAGTGTCCAATTTGGGTGGCCGGAACGGATGCTGATGGGCACAAAGTTCGAGAGAGCCTTAAAACTCGGGATTGGCTCAGGGCTCAGAACATTGCGCGGGAGTGGGACACAACTGGCCAGCAGCCCAAAGCGTTGGTGCGTGTACTCCTCACAGATCTTGACACCAAGTTCATGCAAGACGCTACCACTCGGAACCTGGCTTCTGAGACGCTTCGTAAATATCGACTGCTATTCAAACAGATGTCTGCGTTTTGCCAGAACAAAGGTCATCGCTTCATAAATGAGTTGGATGCCGATGCCTTGCGTGAGTTCAGGGCTACGTGGAACGATGCCCCGCTGAGTGCCAGCAAGAAGCTGGAACGCCTTCGAAGTGTTTTCGCGTTCGCGATGGGCAACAAGTGGATCCCCGACAATCCGGCATTGCAATTGAAACCACCGAAGATGAAGGCAACGCCTACACTGCCGTTCACAGATCTAGAGATGGACAAAATACTCACGGCTGCTGAAGACACAGATGTAAGGGTCTATGCCTTCATCCTGACCATGCGATACAGCGGACTTCGAATCTCGGATGTGACGTTGCTCGCTGTTTCTAGCCTCGAAGGAAACCGTTTGCGGCTTTATACCGCGAAAACAGGAGAGCATGTGTCTGTCCTCCTGCCCGAGTTTGCGGCAAAGGTTCTGCATACGGTGCCGCACAAGAACCCCAATTACTTCTTTTGGAGTGGGCATTCGAAGACTCAGGCTGCGACATCCCTTTGGCGAAAGCGGCTCGCAAAGGTCTTTACGGCCGCGAAGATTGAACAGGCGCACAGCCATCGCCTGCGCGATACCTTCGCCGTCGCTCTCTTATCGGCCGGGGTGAGTCTTGAGGACGTTGGCGTGCTCTTGGGCCACTCGAACTTAAAGACCACGCAAAAGAGCTATGCGCCTTGGGTCAAGTCTCGTCAGGCGCGGTTAGACACAGAGATTCGAAGGGCGTGGGTGGGTGCAAAAGCAAGCTCTCCAGGCCGGAATCGCGGTACAAAACAGGTACAAAAAATTCGGACAGCTTGAAAACATGCAACTTTACTGGAATTTCTTGCGATTAAGATTGGAGGCGCGGGTGGGATTCGAACCCACGAATGGAGGTTTTGCAGACCTCTCCCTTAGGCCTCTTGGGTACCGCGCCCTGATTTGGGATAACCAGTATAACGGAAGCCGCGAGTCGCGAACCACCGCAAAGCACAGCGAGCTTTGCGTTGTTGCTAGCCCGCGCGCTGCGCTCAACGAATCTGCAATTCAAATGGCAGACGCGCTTGCGGCGTGTCGTAGGCGCCCGTCAGCCGTTCCACCGCGGCTTGAATCGACGATAGCTGCGCGGAATCTTCCTTCTGCCGCTCCAACCACATCTGCAGGAAGGTCTTTTCCTCGGGATAGCGAACAATGTGCACGCGCTCGCTGGCGGGAACGCCGGCAAGCTGCTTGGCGACCTCGACCGCGTGATCGAGATCGCCCAATTCGTCCACTAGGCCCAAATCTTTTCCCTGCGCGCCGGTCCAAACGCGGCCCTTGCCGATCTTATCTACGGCCTCGACGGTCATGTGTCGCCCGTCAGCAACGCCCTTGGTGAAATCGGTGTAAACGTCCTGCAATTGCTTCTGGATAAGCTTCTGCTGCGCCGGCGTAAAATTCTGCTGCGCCGAGAAAATCGACGCGTTCTCGCTGGTCGCGATGGAATCGGTGCTCAGGCCGAGCATGCTGTAAAGCCCTGAGACGTTTAGCTTGCCGCCCAACACGCCGATCGAGGCGGTGATCGTGTCCGGATCGGCCACGATCTTATTCGCAGACATGGCGATCCAATAGCCGCCCGAAGCTGCAACATCCGACATCGACACCACGACCGGCTTCTTTTCCTTCGCCAGCACCACCTCGCGCCGTATAACTTCACTGGCCACGGCCGAACCGCCGCCGGAATCAATACGCAGCACAATCGCCTTGATGCTGGAATTTTCGCGCGCCTTGCGCAAATCCGACGCCACTGATTCGCTGCCCATGATGAAGCCGCCGCCTGGCGCATTGCCGGATTCACCGGAAACAATCAGTCCCGTGGCGTGCACAACGGCAATGTGCGGCCCGCCGTCATTCTTGATTTGCCCGCGATAGCGGCCCAATTTCACCGGATTCCAATCGTGCGTTTTGTCGCGAACGAAGCTCTGCACTTCGTCCCAATAAGCCAAGCGATCGACCAGCTTGCCGTTGAGCGCATCCTCGGCCGAGAGCGGTCCGGCCTCCACCAGTTTTTCGAACGCCGCGCGATCCATATTGCGGGCCTGCGATGTCTCCGTCAGGTATTGGTTGTAGATGCCATGCAGCAGCGAGTCCACTTCCTCGCGGTGTGCCGGTGTAAATTTCTTCTCGGTCAATTGATTGGAAGCCGTCTTGTATTCGGCGATGTGGTAATAGTCCGGATAGATTTTCAGCTTGTCCAACGTGCCGCGCAGAAACAGCGCCTGCGCCATCATTCCATGGATGGAAACAGGCGCGGTCGGCACCAGCCAAATTTTGTCGCAGGCGCTGGCCACGTAGTATTCGAGGTTGCCGATTCCATCGCCGCCGAGATAGCAGATGCTCGGCTTCCCACTGGCACGAAAGGCAAGAATATGCGAGTGGATCTCTTCCAGCTTGGCCCAGCCCGTGTCCAGCGGCCCAATCTTGACGATCAACGCCTCGATATGCGGATCTATTTTCGCCGTATCCAGGGCGTCAATGAAATCGTGTTGCACGGGAATGAATTCCCCGCCGATCGCCGAGAACAAATCCACCGCGCGTTGCTCATTGATTTCGCCGCTTACCTCGAGCAGCAGCACGGAATTCGAAGCCACCCGCGCGGGCGAGGACGCGATGACGATGGCCACAATTACAGCTACGATCACCAGCAAAATCACAAGTGCGCGACGCTTGCCCCAGGTCATGATTGCGTCCTCCGTAGGTCACATGATTGATTGCGTCACAAGATAGCATCCGGATGAAAAAAACTCCAACCGTGGCGCGTCCTGGCCTTCCAACTGCGCTTTTCCTCAGTTTTTGGATTTAATCCATCCATATTTTGAATGAACGCCCGGCCAGAGCCCCATTTACACTAATGGAATCCGGGCGGTTCGCAACGCGCCGTCCGGACTATTCCTATACGGCCCGGCAACCGAAGTAGTTTCGCTCTGCCGGGCAAAGGAGCCGGACGTGTCGAGGCCAATTCAAAGGTTATGGGTGATGGCAATCGCTGGGGTTTTAGTCTCTGCCGGCCTTCTGGTGAGGACTGCAGCAGCCCAGAAGGCGACGCCGCGACCACAAGACAAGCTGGCCATCGCGGAGAACGAGTTCAAGCAATTTCTCCTGGCCATGGATACGGAAGGCCGCGGAAAGATTTCCAAGGAAGAATTCCTTAAATTTGCGCAAGCAGAGTTCGAAAGGCTCGACAAACAGAAGACCGGCGAATTGGACGTAAAAGAACTGGCGCAGTCGATGTTTCACACCAAGGGTGCTGTCGGGAAGTAACGCTGCCTCGTCTCTCGCTGGCCCAAACTCGGCGCTCAGTTTTTTAGCGCCTATACTTGCGTTACTCCTGCCACGGATACCTTGGCGCTGAGCACCTGTCCCGTAGGCTCAGTTTCAACTGAGCTTGTTGAAGAGCGCCACTTCGCAGCCAGCATGAACAGCGTCTTCCTGTCCGCGCCTCCCAGCGCGCAAGCGAAGCAGCCACGATCCAGATTGATCGTCTGCAGCACTTCTCCGCCTTCGCGGACGCGCACGCAGCGCTTGTTCGGAACATCCCCGAACCAAACAGCGTCTTCCGCGTCTAGACAAATCCCGTCGGGATAGCCGTCAACTTCCGCCCAAACGCGCCGGTTCGAAAGACTCCCATCGGCAGCGATGTCAAACGCCGTCAGCTTTTTCCCGTACGATTCGGCAAGAATCAGCGTCGAGTCGTCGGGCGTCACCACCATGCCGTTGGGGAACGCCACGCCATCAGCGGCCTGGCGCGCCGAGCCATCCGCGGTAACCACTGCGAGGATTCCCGGGGCAAACTCACCGCCCGGAAAGTCGAAACCGGAATTCCCGATGAAAGCGTTGCCGCGCCCGTCCACGGCGATGTCGTTCCAAGGATGATGAGAGAGCGCACCCAGATCGGCATGCGTGCCGAGCGAGCCATCCTGTTCGCGCCGCAGCAGTAAGCCATCACGCCCCGAGACAATGAGCAGCCGGCCATCAGGCAGCCAGTCAATGCAAAAGGGGCCGCGCGCCACAGGATTATTCCGCTCGATAGAAGTCGGCACGCGGAGGATGACCTCACTCCTCCCATTCGGATCAAGCGCAATGATCTCCTGCGTCCCCCAGTCCGAGAACCAAAGTCGCCCATCACGCCAGCGCGGCGACTCGACGAAAAAAAGCCCAGTCATCACGGTATGCAGTTCTGGCGCTGAGAAACTTTCCCTGTTCACAACTAGATGGTACTACTGGGTGGTTGCTCGCGGGAGAGACTGCGTTATGTCGTCCTTGGCGAAATTGAAGGTGGTCGTGAATCCGCTCGGATCGGTGAAAAAGCTCTGCGCTAGCGAATTATCCGGACGGCGACTATAGCGATATTTAAGCTGTCGTCCGTCCGACAGGGTCTGTTCGACTACATCATCTCCGTCATATTCGTTCTTCAGAATTTGCCGTCCCGTACCGTCGATTACCAGCAACAAGTCATTTCCGTCGTCGTAGGTGTAAGTTTCCGCGTTGCCACCAGAATCCACAAAACGACTGAGCCTTCCCTTCGAATCATATGTGTATCCAACCCAGCGGCCACGCGAATCTACGATTTTCTGATAGCGCCCCGCAGAATCGCACGCAAACGTCAGTGCATAGCCCGACGGCGTCTTCAGGCTCAACAGGTTCCCCCTAGAATCGCGCGTCATGGCGTAATGACCGCCACTGCTGTCAGAGTAGCCGGTAAGCACCGTAACTTTAGTCCCCGGCCAGGAGGACTCGTACGGGAACACGTAATCCCAACCGTCGCTGGTACGAAGATGCCAGACGTCGGCATCATATTCGAGACGCGGATTGAAGAAGGCCTCGGTGCCCTCATCAGACCTATACAATTGCAGCGCTCCTACCTTGTTCAAGTCTCTCTTGAAATGAATCCTGCTTCCGCCTTCGTTAGTCAAGTCGATCCAGTTGCCCATTTGTCCGACCAAAAAAATATCAAGCGAATCGTTCGCTCCAACGCCGAAGGTGCGTGAGGCGTTATCTTTCGTCCTGAACACGCGCACAAATTGAAATGGAGGCCATCCCGGGTCGAAAAAATCCGTTCGCCGTTGAATAAAGAGCCCAACTTCCATGTCTGTCTCGAACACTTCGGAGGTCAAATCGCCTGGCGGCAGAGACGCCTTATAGATGCCCCAACTTTCAGGCTCATCGACAGCCGCTGCGACAGTCACTGTGGCATCGGCGGATGTGGGTGACCACGTGCCGGAAGCTCCGATAATACTTTCGCTCATGAGGTCCAAGTCCGGACCAGGGTTCATGGTCAAGCACAGAATGCTGGTGGGATCGTTGCTCAGGGGAAGGTCGAACGCGAGGATTAGAATGTTCTTCGTCAGAATCTTTCGCAGCCTCGATTCCAGTAACACGCGAAGTCTGCCGGTAGGTTCAGGTATTAGGCTCAATCGCGCCAGAGACACAATTCCTCGTCGGCCATCGGCTCGATAATTCACAACGAACTTCCAATCCTGTGCGCCGATAAACATGTCCCGGTTGGTTATCCCGATCAAAATGGCCGAAGGGTCGCGGGAGATCTCCTTCTCCGCTTGCGCCATGACTGCAGTGATTCGTTCGGCTACGGCCTGATGGCGCGACGCTTCAGTTACCCAATCGTCGAGCGGAATTGGCGGCAGAACCTTGACCTCGATCCCCAGCCTGGCCTTGTAGTATTCGGGTGCCCAATCGAGCGAATAGTTCGCTGGCAAGTCGAGCGGGACCAGATAAACTCTGGCGTGAGCGGGAGGAAGCAGTCGTTCTCGTTCAGGCGCCGGAGTCAGGTCGATATCCGCGCCGTTTGAAGGCGGCGAGAAAACCAGTCGCGAGAAAATCCAACGCTCGCCAACACGGTTCGCCACGGCGTATATCATTCCCATGCCTTTTGGACCAAAAACGTCTTCGCTCCATTCCGCGAAGGCAGAATTCCCAGTCTCTTTGGCACTGCCGAGGATTCGGCCGGCACGATTAATGGGCTCGCCGAGCGCCGCTTTTACCTCGGGCGAAGCCTTGGCAATCGTGCGCGCCTGATCGCACGCTTCGGCCGCAATTATCGCAGGATCCTCCCAGGGCCATGGCAGGCCTTGTCTCTCCCGGTTGATCAGCCAGGCCAAGCCACACACGACGATTACGATCACAAACGCTCCCGCGACTGGAAGTCCGACGCTGATGAGCTTGTGTTGCTCCGTCGAGGGCAAGTTCAGTCCACATTTGGCGCACACTTGCGCGTCGTCTCGCCAAGCGGCTCCACAATTGCGGCAGATCATAGTCCCAGAGTGATGCCTGAACCGCGGTAATTCAAATGCAGAAGAGGTTTACTTAGCTTAATGAACAACTACCGTCGAAAAGGCTACGAGGCCGCAATTGATCTGGCCACGACGCTAGCTTCGCGGGGGTATTGGATCAACTCTTGGCTTCGACGGCGGCTTCGCGCAGGAAGCGCGCGGCTTCTTCAGGCGGCGTCGGATTGATGTAAAAACCCGTGCCCCATTCAAAGCCCGCTACTTTGGTGAGCTTGGGCATCATCTCGATGTGCCAGTGATAGTGGTCGTTCATTTCCTCGCCGATGGGCGAAGTGTGCACGACGTAATTGTAGGAAGGCTTGGCCAACACGGTATCGAGCCGGCCAAGAAATTCGCGCAGCAGTCGCGCCAGGCCACCATAGAGAGGACTCGGCATATTCTCGAAGGCCGAGCTGTGCTGCCGAGGCAAAATCCAAGTCTCGAACGGAAACCGCGGAGCGTAGGGAGCGAGGGCGATAAATTGATCGTTCTCCAAAATCACGCGCTTCTCGGTTTCGATTTCTTGGCGGATCATGTCGCAGAAAATGCAGCGCTCTTTTTCATCGAAATAGCGCTTGGAATTGTCCACTTCCTCGCGCACGCGCTTGGGAACGATGGGCAAAGCGATGAGCTGCGAATGCGTATGTTCGAGCGATGCTCCAGCCGGCTCACCGTGATTTTTGAATAGCAGCACGTAGCGGAAACGCCGGTCATTCTTCAAATCCACCACGCGATCGCGGTAAGCCCACAGCACTTCCTCAACCGCGCGATCCGGCATCGTGGCCATCGTAAGATTGTGATCCGGCGTCTCGATAATTACTTCGTGAGCGCCGACGCCGTTCATGCGATCGAAAAGCCCCTCGCCCTCTCGATCCAAGCCGCCTTCGATTCCGAGCGCGGGAAATTTGTTGGGCACGACACGAACAGTCCATCCAGGCGTATCGCGACCCGTGCCGTTGCGGCCGTACGCCAGAATTTCAGGCGGGGTCTTTCCTTCGTTTCCGGGGCAAAACGGGCAGATGCCCTTGCCCTTGATCTCCACGCTCTCGCGAACAAAATCGCTCGGCCGCTTCCCGCGCTCGGTGGAAATGATCACCCACCGGCCGGTAATCGGATCTTTGCGCAACTCAGGCAAAGCGACCTCCCCACAGACAAATCGATTTAGCGCGTCTCAGCGGCGGGTACGCAGAGAGGCGCTTTGGCATCAGACGAAAACACCATCTTACTACGCAAGGCAAGATTTGAAGCTCTCCCGCGCAGGAAATGTTCTCAGCGCCCGATCAATGGCCCTCCGCAAACGCGTCTTTGTGCAAACGCACTACCGGCGGCCGCCCGCCGCGCGCTTCGATGGCCAGAATATCGAAGCGATAGACTGTCTTTGATATCTACGGGTGCTCCTCAAGAAAGCGCGCGCCATCCTCGAGATTACGCGGCGCTTGGCCATATTGACCGCATCTTCGGGCAGTCCCGCGTTTTCATCGTCGCTAGACCGGGTCTTCACCTCGATGAACGCCAGAATCTCGCCGTCGTAGCCGATCAGATCGATTTCGCCCTTCATCCCCGGCACCTTGTAATTCCGCGCGACGATGATGTAGCCGTGACGTCGCAAATACCAGTAGGCGAAAGTCTCGCCACGAATGCCCGTGGACCGCGCGCGGGCCTTCCTGATTGCCGCCCCCGCGCCATCGGAATTTGCGTCGTGAATCCCCTTGCGCGCCGCGAAACTCACCAGGCCAAACATCACTCGAGCTAGCACCGGCATTTCTACTTCACCACCTCGAAAGTAAATTCCATCACCTTCCCGCGAATTACGAAACTCAGGTAAAACTCCCAGAAGCGCCGGAACCAGCGCGCATGATTGACCAGCAATTCGAATCCAAGCAGCCGCCAAAGCCGCAGCAATTTGATACGCAAACGCAATTCGCGCAGACGCGCACGCGTGTACCACATTTCCCGCCCGTGTAGCCCCTCGGCGTAAAAATAGTGAAACGATTCGCTGCTCAGATGCCGGCGGTGCGTGGGATCGGTGTAGGAAGAGAGATCGCTGTAATGCGGCGTGACGATGAAAATCGTCCCGCCGGCCCGCGCGACGCGGTGTAGTTCCTCCATCGTTGCGATGGAATCCTCAACGTGCTCGATCAAATGCACTGCTCGCACTTCATCAAACGAATTGTCGGCGAACGGCAGTCGTCCGCGATCGAGATGGCACAGCACGTCCGCTGCGGTCTGCGGATTCATGTCCACGCCGATCGCGCCGGGATATTTCGACGGGCCGCAGCCTACGTCCAGAACACGCCCCAATCGCGCCTCCGTGGGCGTTGCATTCGTTTGAGTGGAACGAGCCACTCGTCGCGCAACTCACCAATCGCGGCGGTATTCTAGCAGGTTGCTGCGCGCGGACGAGCAGCGGCAACTACGGATATTGCGGAATAACGTGTAGCGCGACCCCTCGAGCGAAATCGCGCTTTCTTGACGTCATCCTGAACGAAGTGAAGGATCTGTTCCGCTTTCGAGCAACAGACATCCTATGTGCGGACGTTTCGACTGGGACTCTTTTCTCCTTAGGGCCACGGGTATCGTTGCCGGATTTTACAGCCCGCGCTCGACTTCGCTGATAATTCCGTCCAACGTCTTCAACGCGAAGTCCGCTTGCGCCTCATCAATCAGCAGTGGGGGGCAAAGCCGCAACGTGGTATCGCCCGAGCCCAGTACCAGCAGGCCCTTGTGGAACGCGTCTTGCACGATCTGGTTACGCAGATCCGGCGCCTTCTCCCTGGTAGCTTGATTGCGGACGAATTCGATTCCGATCATCAGGCCGCGCCCGCGAACTTCCCCGACGATTTTGTGTCGCTTCGTCCAGTCCGCAGTGCGCTTCATGATGTAGTCGCCCATGCGCGCAGCATTAGCGATGTACTTCTTCTCGAGCAAATCGAGCGTGGCCAGCGATGCCGCGATGCAAACTGGATTGCCACCAAACGTCGAAGCGTGCGCGCCTCGCGTCCAATCCATCACCTCCGCACGCGCGATCATGGCGCTCAACGGCATGCCCGACGCGATTCCCTTCGCCGTGCAGATAATGTCCGGCTCGATTCCCGCGTAATCAACGGCCCACCATTTTCCCGTGCGGCCCATTCCCGACTGCACTTCATCGGCAACAAGCAAGATTCCGTATTGCTGGCAAATCTTGTGCAAGCCCTGCAGAAATTCCGGCGGCGCGGGCAAATAACCGCCCTCGCCCTGAATCGGCTCGATGAATATTCCTGCCACTTCCTCCGGATCAACGCGACGCCGGAATAATTCGTTCACCAAGTAGCCCAGACAGTCGTCGGAAGCATGGTCCGGCCGCACGCCGTAGGTTCCACGATACGTATCTGGATACGGAGTATGAAAAACGCCCGAGAGCAGCGTTCCGAATCCTTTACGCTGCACCGCACGGCTGGCCGTCAGCGATAGCGCACCCATCGTGCGTCCGTGAAACGCGCCATGAAAAGCGATCAGCTTGTCGCGCTTGGTGTGATATTTCACCAGCTTGATGGCTGCTTCGATGGCCTCGGCCCCCGAATTCCCGAAGTAAACGCGCTTGGCGCTTTTCCCGGGCGCGATCGCGGCGAGTCGTTCGCCCAATTCGACCAGCGAGGGATAGTAAAAATCGGTGCCGGACATGTGGATCAATTCCGCGGCTTGCTTTTGGATGGCCGCGACGACGTCGGGATGGCAATGGCCGGTGGCGACCACGGCGATGCCGGCGGCGAAATCGAGGAAGGTGTTGCCGTCAACGTCTTCCACGATCGCGCCGCGCCCGCGCTTGGCTACCAGCGGATAATCACGCGTGTAGGAAGGCGAGACGACGTGGCTATCCAGTTCGACGACTTTCTTCGCTTTGGGACCCGGCAGAGCGGTCACGAGGTGCGGCAGATTCTTTTCCAAAACTTGGGTATCCGTCATGACTTCCTCCCGAAAGAATTTTCCGCTCGTGCAAACGGGCCACCGCGCACGCTCGGGGCTGTGCTGAGTCAGATTGGGGAGGAATTAATCGACGCTGAAAAGACTGGGGCGTTCGCTCGAAGGCAAACTGTGCAGCGGCTGTGGCTTGCAAATATATGTATTCACTTGCGCTTCCATCGGAGCCCGCCGTCGCGGGTATCCTCAAGAATTATACCATTGTCGGCAAGCTGGTTGCGGATCTCGTCGGCGCGTTGGTAATTACGTGACCGGCGGGCCTCCTGCCGCTGATTCACCAGCGCTTCGATCTCAGAATCACTGATTCCCTGCTGCTGCGCACCGAATCCGAGGTTGCGCAGTTTTTCGTCGTCGTCATCGTTAAGAACGGCCAGAATGCGGTCGAATTTTCGCAGCGACGCCAGAACAGCGGGAATATCGTTCTGCCCAAAACCACCACGATCGATGGCCGTATTTACATCGCGCACTAGATCGAAAACAGCGGCAAGGGCCTGGGCGGTATTCAAATCGTCCTCTAGGCCCTTCTCGAACGTCTCTTCCGCACCGCGAATTAAGTCGGCAATCGGGGCTGTTTCTCCAGCCGGGAATTTCTCGGTCTCCAGCCGCGTGACAAAATTCCGCAGCCGTTCCACCGAGCTCGCCGCTTGCCGCAAGCCATCCATCGTGAAATTGAGCTGGCGGCGGTACGGCACCGAAAGCAGCAAGAAGCGGATCGTCGATGGCTTGTAGCCCTTGGCAAAGAGATCGCGCAGCGTATAAAAATTGCCGAGCGACTTGGACATCTTTTCGCCTTCAATAATCAGGTGCTCGGCGTGCAGCCAGATTTTGACGAACGGCTTTCCGGTGGCTGCCTCGCTCTGCGCGATTTCGTTCTCGTGGTGCGGAAACGCGAGATCGACGCCGCCAGTATGAATATCCAGCGTCTCGCCGAGGTACTTCATCGCCATCGCCGAGCACTCGATGTGCCAGCCAGGTCGGCCTTTGCCGATGGGCGTTTCCCAGAAATGCTCGCCGGGTTTCGGCGCTTTCCACAGCGCAAAATCGCGCGCATCGGCCTTTTCGTAGCGATCCACATCCACACGCGCCCCGGCCTGAATCCCACCCATATCGATTTTCGAGAGCTTGCCGTACTCAGGGAATTTGGCGATGCGGTAGTAGATCGAGCCTTCGCTGTCGTAGGTGTAAGTCTTGCCCTGCAATTTCTGGATTAGCGCGACCATCTCCGGGATGTGGTCCGTGGCGCGTACGATTTTCTCCGGCCTTTCAATGTTGAGGGCAGCCATGTCTTCGAGAAACGCGTTGGCGTATTTCTCGGTATATTCGCGAATTCCCACACCGGCAGCAGCCGCATTTTGGATGATACGGTCGTCCACGTCGGTCAAATTCATGACGTGATTCAGCCTATAGCCGCGCGATAGCAAAAATCGCCGCAGGACATCCTGAAAAACGAAGGTTCGAAAATTTCCGATGTGCGCGAAATCGTAAACCGTGGGCCCGCAAGTGTACATGCGCACTTCGCCCGGATGCAGAGGCGCGAGCGGCTCTTTGCGGTTGCTCAGCGTGTTGTGCAGCAGGATTTCGCCCATAGCCGTCCTGCCGGCGTGCCCCAGCAGCGCCGGCGTAAGCGAATCATTTTACAGGCGAAGTATAACGAGTCAAACCGGCGACCTGGTCGCTCTGCGGTCGTAGGGAGGGGCTTCAGTACCCTCCCGCAGTGGAATTGGGTTTGTCCGCTTTCGCCCACCACTCCGCCGCCACACCCAGAAGCAAATCGGTCCGACTAGTCCCTCTCGCACTATCCGTATAATTCCATTTCGTAATCACCCATCCGTACTATTGTGCTCTCGATTAACCCATGCCAAAATCCGCCCGCAATCGCGCCGGTCGAGACAGACAAAATGCTAAAACGGTCTTCCCTGTCCCATGCAAACACCGATCTCGAGTTTTTCCAGACAAAAGGAGGAGCAATTCTAATCGACGCCCAAAACGATTAGAAATCGTCGTAACCCCATGAAAACAAACAACCGACCCCATTTCTAATCAACGCCAATATAGGGGGGTGCGGGGGGGGACTACTCCTTTGGTGGCCGGGGAGCGACCGTGGTCTCTAGGCGGAGTTTGCGGCTTACGAAGGTTACGTTGCCGTCTTGAGACCGGACTGTGTCTGCTGGGACTGCGTTGAGCAACGATTGCGCTTCCGGTGGGAGCGCGTAGGAACGATCGACTATGTAGATTAAGGGCGGGGCGGCGGCGTCGAGGTCGAAGGTCATTTTGATTCCTTCCGTCGTGACCGCGGGGAGTTCGCAGAAACGCCAGCCGCGCATGGAGCCTTCGATGTATTCGCGGACGCGGCCTGCAGGCTCGGCGACGGCGTGGCCTTCGGCCGTGATGTTGCGGACCTTGGTCTCGGGAGGAAACAAGACGGAGATATCCGGCGCCTCGCGCGGCGAGGATACGCGAACGGTGTAATGAACTGCTGCTCCCGCGGAGTCGGCGCTGATCAGGGCTAGCTCCGGCGAGGGGAGCTTGAGGTCCGGCGCGTCGGCCCAGAAAACGCGTGCGCTATTCCAGGGAAAGATTGCTTCAGGCTTGCTGGTGAATGAGGCTGCGGCGGCCAGCGATCCAGGGAGGCGGAGGGAGTCAGGAGTGGCGAGCCATTTCGCGGCGTGGGCATCGGCGTCGAACCAATATTCGACATTGAGGCGTTGCGGGGATGCCACCCCGTAAGGCGCCATGAAGAACGCCACGATAGCGGCGACCAGCGCGACGCCTGCGGAATCTTCGGCGAAGGCGCGTCGCTCGCGATCGTCGTCGAGGGCCAGCAGCGGCAGGATGCTGGCGAGAGCCAGAGCGAAGAGCGCAGCGATAATCGGCAGAAAACCGGCGCCAAGCGCGTCATAGAGCTGCCAGAGCATCGGGACGAAAACGACGAACGTGAGGGCCGCGGGAAGAATTGCGGCGAATTCGCGATTGCCGGCGGAATCTTCCTTCGCAAGCAACGCCGGGATAGCCGCGATTACAGCACCTAGCGCCGGAACGAGGAACGGATAGCATGCGCCGGTGGCGTATTTCGCGGTGATGATGGCGAAGAAGCAAATGACGACATTATTGGCGATCCAAAATCCCCAAAAGCCGGCGCGTTTGGCGGCGAGGAGCGCGATGAGGCCGACGGCGACGAAGCCGAGCGCGAAAAACGCGATCTGCGCCGGGAGCGGATGCGCGATCCAGGGATATTCGGCGGGCGCCGGCGGAAAGCGATGTGCGGCACGCAGCAAAAGGAAGAGCAAGTAGCCCAAGCCGCCGGCAAATGCGACCGCGCCGACCCAACCGATTTTCCCGAGCGCGATTGCTTTCACGCGTACGCCGAATTTTTTCATCAGGATAAAAATTTCGAGCAGCAGGAAAACGGCGATGGCGAGGGAGGCTGGAAACGAGCGGGCGGCTTTCCAGCGCACCATCAGCCAGCCGAAAATGTCGAAATAAACGGCTTCACCCGGCGGAGGATTGGTGAGCACTTCGTCGCCGAGAGCGAGGACGGAGGCTAGGCCGTTATCGCCTTCACTTTGAATGCTGCCGGGATCGGCGTTCGCAAAATTATCGTGAGGCGTGTGGTAGTTCTTAACGCTGCCGATGAAAGCGAAATTGAGGCCCTGGTAACCGGCGGCTTTGTAAACGGTGAAATCGGTGTCGTTCGGGAGCAGCTTGTAGGCGAGATAGGTGATGGAATCCGAGGACGGGCGCGACATCGCTGTGTCGTAAATGCGCACGGCCCAGTCGTTGGCTTCGCCGGTCTCGAACATGACCGCGGCACCTGAGGTGCCGCGATTATCAAGGTTCACGGCGGCCTTTACTTCGCGCGCCCAAGGATGCGCTTCGACGAACGCTTTGGCACCGAGCAGCCCCGCTTCTTCACCTTCGTTGAGCAGAATGATGACGGGATGGCGCAGCGGCGTGTGAGCTTTGAGGACACGCGCGATTTCGAGAACTTCGACCGTGCCGGCGCCGTCGTCGGAGGCTCCCGGCCCGGCGGGGACCGAATCGTAGTGCGCGGAGAGCAATACCGCGCCCGGAATGCCGGAGCCATCGATGCGCGCGACGACATTTTTCACCGCGCCGCAATCGCCCCATTCATCGCAGGCGAAGCCGGTCTGAATCTGCGGCTGATAGCCAAGATCGGAGAGAATTTTGACGATCTTGTCGCGCACCACGGCATCGGCGGCACTGCCGACCGGATGCGGAACGCCATCGCCGACCAGTTGCTGCAGGATTCGCGCGCGCGCGGCCCGCTGAGAATTCCGTCGCAGGCGCATCCGGCGGCTTCGGCGCAGGAGCGCGGCTTCGCGTTACCGTCAGAACGAACACCACAGCGAGAAGCAACAACGAGATCAGCAGCCCGCGGCTTGAGCGACGAGGCAAATGCGGCATGCGCGCCTCCGACAACGCCCGCGATGCTACGTGCCCCGCGCCGTGGAGTCAAACGGTGCGCGACCCAGAAATATCTATGGATTTTGGAATCTGGTGTTAGAATCCGCGCTCTCTCAATACCCAGGACATCGGTTCAACGAATACGCGGTTGCTAGAGCACGTCGATTCTCTTCGGAGGAACGAACATGAACTGGCTATGGATGCTAATCATTGGAGCTATCGCCGGCTGGCTGGCAGGAACGCTGGTGAAAGGACGCGGTTTCGGGTTGATTGTGGACATCATCGTGGGGATCGTCGGCGCGATCATCGGCGGCTGGGTTTTCGGCCTTCTCGGCATTGCCGGCTACGGACTGATCGGGACACTCGCAGCCGCCACGGTGGGCGCAGTGATATTGCTGCTGATCATCAAGGCGATTAAGAAAGTCTGAAATCGACTGCTAACTTGCCTCTCGCCGGTGCAGGCGGATATCTCTGCCCAGGCGTCACCGTTCGTTTTCATGTTTCATCGAACCTTCGAACGCTGCGGTTCCGCGACCCCGCCGGCGCAAAGCGCGCCTGCCTTGGAGAAATATGCTGCGATTGCTGTGGCTGATCGTAATCGGCGCGTTGGCCGGCTGGATTGCGGGCTTGATCGTGCGAGGACGCGGATTCGGCATTGTCGTGGACATCATCGTAGGGATTCTTGGCTCACTGCTTGGCGGCTGGCTGCTGTTTAATGTGCTGGAGCTTTATGGGCTGGCGGTGTTGGGGAGTTTGGTGGCGAGGTTAGTTGCGGCCATTATCGGGTCGCTGCTTTTGATTGTGGTGGTGAAGGCGTTGAGGAAAGTCTAAGACCAAGGCCGACAAGACTGAGCGGTCTGGCGCGACGCTGGCAGTTGAGAAAAGAGTAGGACCGTGGTGGGCCGTGCAGGTGGCTTCTTGGCGTGCGTTGAGTAGCCCATCAGAAGAGCGCCGGCTGGCAGCCCTTCGAAGCTCAGGACAAGCCGGCGTTACGCCGCGCGCACAATCGCTTTACATCCTCTACTGTGGGTGCTATCTTCGTTTTCCGTAACCGCCGATACGCACGCGCCAGGCGGCAGGGCCAAGGACTATCGACCCTCCAAGCTTTTTGTCTCGGAACATCTTCCTTTCAAAATTGATGCGGTCGTTTCTCCTCGCGTCCCCGCGCGGAGACAAAAATCTAGTTCGAGGGTAAGCGTGCTCAAACTCCGTAAGGTCGATCTGTTAGGCTTCAAATCGTTCTGCGAAAAGACGCATATCACCTTTAGCGGCAACGGGATAACGTGCATCGTGGGCCCCAATGGCTGCGGCAAATCCAATATCGTGGACGCCATTTCCTGGGTCCTTGGCGAGCAGAGCCATAAGCTGCTGCGCGCCGAGCGCATGTCCGATTGCATCTTCAACGGCACCGCGAAGCGCCCGCCGCTAGGCCTCTCTGAAGTCACTTTGACCCTGGTTGACCCCGATCTCGCTGACGCCGCGGCGAAAATTCTGGACGGAGTGGCGCAGGAGCCAGCGGAAGAAACCGCTGTAGCCGAAGCCGCTGAAGAGACGACAGCCATCGACGTCGCAGAAGCCGGCGCGATCGAGGGAGCCAAATCCGCACCCGATGAATCAACCTTCGCAGGAAAATTCCGCAAGAAGCGCGCGCAGCAAAAGCCCCTGCACGCACCCAAGCCCGGCGAAGTGGTGATTGGCCGGCGTCTCTATCGCTCCGGGCAGAGCGAATATCTTTTGAACGGCCGCGTCGCGCGTCTCCGCGACATCCAAGAACTCTTTATGGGCTTGGGATCTGGGCCCCGATTCCTACGCCATCATCGAGCAGGGCCGCATCGGGCAAATTCTGAATTCGCGCCCGATGGATCGCCGCGCGATCATCGAAGAAGCCGCGGGCGTGACGATGTACAAGACCAAGCGCCGCCTGGCGGAAGCCAAGCTCGAAGGCGCACGCATCAATCTCTCTCGCGTCAACGACATCCTGGTCGAAGTCGAGAAGCAACTGGCTTCCCTAAAGCGCCAGGCCTCCAAAGCGCGCCGCTATGCCGAATTGCGCGAGCAGATGCGCGGATCGTTGCGCAAGGTGCTGGCCAGCAAAGCGCTGCATCTCGATTCCGAAGCTGAGCGGCTGGAAAAATCGCTGCATGAAATGGCCGCGGCGGAAGCCGACGCAACTCGTTCACTCCGCGAACTCGAGTCCGAGCAGGAGCGTCTGAGCGCGCGCAACTACGAGATGGAAGCCGAGTTGCGCCGCACGCAGAACCTGCTCAGCCAAACGGCGCTCGATCTCGATCGCGCCGAAAATCGCATCCTGTTCAATCAGGAGCAGGCCCGGCAGTTGGAGATGCGCGCCGCCAAAGTCCTGGTCGAAATCGAGCACGCCGAGCGCGATGCCGCCGATTTGCAGAATCGCATCGCCGCGCACAATGAATCTGTCGCGGAGCTGCGCACGAGTACCGCCGCTCTCGAAACCGCGTTGCGCGACGCCATGGACTCGGCCGCACGCGACGCCACCGAGCAACAGTCGCTGGAATCACGGATCGAGGAACTGCGCTTCACGGCTACGCATCTCGGCGAAGAGTCCGTCCGCAGCCACGCCGAAGCTTTGCAAAGCCAGGAAGCCGTTGCCCGGCTTGCCGGCGCCGAATCGCAGCGCGCTGGATTGCTGGCCAGCATCGAAGCCGATTGCGCCGCGCAATCGCAGCGCGCTCACGCCACCGACGCGCGCTCGCAGGATGCTCTCAATCGCTCGCAGGAGCTCGGCCAGGCCGCGCGCGAATCGCAAGCGCGGCTCGCCGATCTTCGCCGCGCGTACCAGGAATTGAAGCAAACTTCCGAAACGACGCGCGAGTCGCTTTCCGCCGCACGGGCTCGCCGCGCTTCGCTCTCGCAAATTCTCGAAGACCGCGCTTACTCCGCCGATGCGGTGCAGAAGTTGTTCGCCACAAATGGCTCAGCGCCTAAAGGATTTCGCGCGGTGGGCTTGTTGGCCGATTACGCCGAAGTCGAAGAGCAATTTGAAAGCGCCATCGAGCAATTCCTTCGCGATGAACTCGAATACGTCGTGGTCGAGTCCTTCGATCACGCGCGCGCCGGCGTATCCCTATTGCGCGAAGAAATGGGCGGGCGCGCCACATTCTTTGTCGATTCGCTGAATACGCTGAACCTTGCGGCGAACGAAGCAGCGGATGCGCTGCACGAACGCCCTGGTGTTCTTGCGCGCCTCGATCGCCTGGTGCGATTCCGCGAGCCGCTGGGCCCGGCGATGAATCAGTTTCTCGCGAAACTTCAGACCGCTTACGTTGTCGAAAACGCAGGTATCGCCGAAAACCTTGCCAGCGCCTTCCCGCATTTCCAATTCCTCACGGCGGACGGCACTTGCTATCACGGCCGTATGGTCAGCGGCGGCCGAGCCAGCGATGCCGGTCCGCTGGCGCTGAAGCGCGAGTTGCGTATGCGGGAGCTGGAGGAAACGCGGCTCGAAGAAGAGGCGTCCGCCGCACGGGGCAAAATTGGCGCGCTGGAAACGGAAATCGCCCGGGCCGACGAATTGCTGTCGATGAGGCTGGCGCAGCACGTCGAAGCGGAAAAGGAAGTAGTGGCCGCCACGCATCAGTTGGCGCAAGCGCGTATCGAACTGCAGCGCGCCGAGGATCAGCGCCAGGCGACAGCCATTGAACTCACCGCTCTGCGCGTCGAAATTGACGACATGCGCCGCCGCGCTCTGGAAGCCGAAACTCGTAGCATCGCCGCGAAGGAATCCCGCGCCGCCGCACAGTCAGAATCGGTTGCCGCGACCGAGCGCCTCGCGCAGATGCGCCAGAGCCTCCAGACCCAACAGGAAGAGCTCATCTGCAAGCGCGAAGCTCTGGCCGCCACTTCCGAGCGTTTGGCCAGCGCCGAATCGCTGGCCCAGCGTATCGGCGACGAGGCCGCGCAAACGGCAACCCGCGTCGCGCAATTCCGCGAGCAGCACGCCGCGCTCGATCTCGAGCGCACTCAGCTTGACGCCGGCACTGCCGAACTCGCTCGCCAAGTGGAAAGCCTGCGCTCCGAAAAATTCCGCATTGAAGAATCGCAAACTGCACTCGAAGCCGAGTGGGAGTCGGCCCGCACGCGCACTGCGCAACTCGACGACTCATTGCGCGGCCAGCGCCAATCACTCGATGACCAGCGCGCGCAGCGCAATCATTGCGAAATCGAAAAGGCCCGCAACGATTCCGACCGCGAATATCTGCGCCAGACCTGCGTCGCCGAACTGAACGCGCAACCCGAGGAATTGATCGGCCTGGAGCCGAATCTGCTGACCGGCGAAGAACTCACCACCGCGGAGACGACCTACAACGACATGAAAGCCCGCGTCGAAGCCATGGGCCCGGTCAACATGATGGCTCTCGAGGAATACCAGGAGTGTGAGCAGCGCGACACGTTCCTGCGCCGCGAGCGCGACGATCTCGTCGAATCCATCCAGAATACGCAGCAGGCTATCGCCGAACTCGATCAAGTCTCGCGGGAGAAATTCGAACATGCCTTCGCGGCAATCAACGCCCAGTTCGCCGTAGCCTTCAAAAATCTTTTCGGCGGTGGCACCGGCGAAATGCGCCTCACCGAGCCGGACAGCTCTGGCGAATGCGGCATCGACATCGTCGCGCAGCCACCGGGCAAGCGCCTGCAAAATATCCTGCTTCTTTCCGGCGGCGAAAAAGCGCTCACCGCGCTGGCCTTGCTCATTGCCGTTTTCCACTACCAGCCCAGCCCATTCTGCATTCTCGACGAAGTGGACGCGCCGCTCGACGAAGCCAACGTCGGCCGCTTCAACAAAATGCTGCAGGAAATGGGCGCGCAAACCCAATTCATCGTGGTAACCCACAATCGCAAAACTATGGAAATGGGCTCGGTGCTCTACGGCGTGACCATGCAGGAGCCCGGCGTCTCCAAGCTCGTCTCCGTAAAGTGGGAAGAAGCCGCCGCGCAAGCCGAAAAACCCGAAGCCCGCGCCGCCACCAACGCCGCGTAGCTGATCGGAATTGCCGCGGGTATTCGCAAGCGAAGACTGCATGCTTTCGATGACGCCTTCGTCGTGAGGTAGTTTCAGCTCACGACGCGCGCCGCGATTTGCACAGCTTTGATTTTTCTACCGGTTGACATCCCATCTTGCTGCGCTAGAATACGGCTCCCCGAAAGGATTGAATCACCTTGGCGTCATCACAAATGGCAGCAGCTATTTCAGAAACGTCTTTCGCCGGACTGAAACTCCGCGGCCGCGGAAAAGTCCGCGATATCTACGAAGTCGGCGAAAATCTTTTAATCGTAGCCACCGACCGCCTCTCCGCCTTCGACGTTGTTCTCCCCACGCCGATTCCGGACAAAGGTAAAGTCCTCACGCAGCTCTCGCTTTTCTGGTTCGATAAGCTGCACGGCATCGTTCCGAATCACGTCATCACCGCCTCCGACTTCACCGGAGACCTCGCGCCGTACGCGTCCGAACTGGCGGGCCGCGCCATGCTCGTAAAACGCACCGAGCCGATCCCCATCGAATGTGTCGTGCGCGGCTATCTCTCCGGCTCCGGTTGGAAGGACTACCAACGGACCGGCCGCGTCTGCGGCATACCGCTGCCGGCAGGCCTAGTCGAGTCCTCGCAGCTTCCCGAGCCAATCTTCACGCCCTCGACAAAAGCGACCACCGGCCACGACGAAAACATTTCCTTCGAAGAAGCCGCCGAGCGCATCGGCGCCTCCCTCGCCTTGCGGCTGCGCGACGTCTCCATCGAAATCTACAGCCGCGCCGCCGCCTACGCCTCGGCCCGCGGCATCATCATTGCCGACACCAAATTCGAGTTCGGCCTGGCCAACAACGATCTCATCTGGATCGACGAAGCTCTCACTCCCGATTCTTCGCGCTTCTGGCCCGCCGACGATTACGAAGCCGGCCGCGCGCAACCTTCGTTCGATAAGCAATACGTCCGCGATTATCTCGAGCGCATCGGTTGGAATAAGCAGCCGCCCGCTCCTGCGCTACCTTCTGAAGTTGTTACGGCCACTCGCGCGCGCTACCGCGAAGCCTACGAGCGGCTCACCGGCCGCCCACTCGATTGAACGCCGGGCCACGAAGGGAGTACGTCGAAGCGTCATTCTGGAGCGTGCGGCCGTGAAAGAACAACTCGAGACCCTCGTCGGGCAAATGGTCGATCGCGGAATCTTGCTCGAAGAAGCTGTAGTCGAGTTCGAGAAAAAATTCATCAAGCGCGCCCTGGAGCGCGCCAACGGCAATCAATCCCGCGCCGCGAAATTCCTCGGCATTCACCGCAACACCCTGAGCCGCAAAGTGGGCGAATACAAAATCAGCCCCAGCGCTCACCGCCGCCGGTAGTAGCGCCGGCGTCTCTGCCGGCTTGTAACGATCGCAATATCGCGTTCGTCAGCAAATTCATGCGCGGAGCGCTTAGTCGAGCCAACTCGACGCATTCAGCGCCGCGCTCCGCGGGCGATCACATCCCTCGCCAAAACCCGGAATCGTAAGATGCCGGCAGAGACGCCGGCGCTACTTGAGACACAAACGAAAAAAATGGCCGCCGGTTTCCCGGCGGCCATCAGTTCAATTCTGAATTCTAGTGGTTGTCTGCCAGCGAACTACTGTCCCGAAGGCTTCCCCACTTTATGTGGCTTCCGCGTCTGCCCTTCCTTCTTCTCCGGCGGAATGTCTTCCGGATTCACCTTGCCCTTGTCCCAATGCAGCATGAAAGGATTGGGGTCATATCCCGAGAGCGTACCCGAGAAGCGCACGCCGTCATCTTTCTGCAAGCGGCTGGCTTCCGGCTGCCCAACAATCTTCACATCCATATTCGCGGTGGTGGCCTTCTCCATGTCCTCTGAAGTCGCGCCGGTGTAAACGTGCAACTCAACATTGTCCGTGCCCGCCGTAACATCAATCACCTTGCCCACAACTTCCGGAAAGTCCGATCCGCAAACAGCCAGCCAGGTCGTCTTGGCCTTATCGCCGCCGCCGCTGAGGTCGGTGATCACGCTGAGAATGTTCAACCCCTGCCGCACCTTATCAAGGTCGGCGGCGCTGGGAATGTTGTAGGTCGCGGGCCGATCCGCCGCGCCCGCCGCCAGTTGCAGCAATTCAGCCATCTGCGAATCGATCAAGTTATCGCAGCCCGACTGCTGATAGCGAACCAACTGCTTCCGCAAATAATCTTTGATCTGCGCGTCCCCGGGCGCCTTCAAAGCAATCGCCCGCGCCAAAGCCCAGAATCCATCCAAGAACATCGGCGGATTTTCCTGCAAATAAGCGACGCCCAAGCGGTATTCCGCCACTCCGTCCGTCGGCGCATTCGTGAGCGCACTCTTAAACGCCGTAGCCGCGTTCGGATAATCCTTCAACTGCAATTCCGCAAATCCGACTGTGTTGTAGAAAAGCGCCGCGACCGGTTTCTTCTGATCCGCAAACTGCTGGTCGTTCATGTTATCCGGCTTGGGCAGGCTGTTGAGAGTGTCCAGCCCCTGCTGGCACGCGGTCTTGGCTTTATTCAGCTGGTCAGACGAGTCTGCAGCTTTGGGATTGTAAGCGAACTCGAACACCGCGCAACGCGTATAGAACGCCTGCACGCGCGCCGCAATATCCGCCTTGGGGTCGCTCTCCGCGATGTATTTGTCGGCGTACTCGGTCACCTTGGCGTAGTTCTTGAGCTCGTTGTACGTGCCCCAGTACATCTGATCGATGTACTTCATCAAAGTGGACTTCGGAAATTTCCCGACGAAATCGTCCAGGCACTTCAAGCGCGTTTGCGCGTTGGTTTCCGCGCGGCAGGCTTGAAACGCGTTGTATTCCGGGATCGTATAAGATGGCTGCCCTTGTTGCGCATCCTGAGCGGCCGCCGGCTTCGCTTGCCAGCAGAGGAACATCAGCACCGCCAGCACCATTCCTCTTGCGGCCATACGCTCTCGCTTCATTGTTTTACCTGCCTCCTTCTTATACGCATTCAGTCTAGGCAAGTGGTCGAGACAAAGGAATTACGACCCCTGCAGGGACGCGGTTTAGAAAAGCTACGGGATTATAGGAAAAGCATTTCGGCCGTGCAAGGCTATTCGCGCCGCCCTGCAGCGCCTTTGCAAATTCCCTGCGCGCACCGTGACTTTCGCACCCAGATGATAAGATGGTGACTCCGCGGCGAATGTCGCCTGCAGGGAGTTCACCAATGGGAAGCGCAGACGCCACGAACAAACCTCTAGCCGGATCCACCGCGCTGGTCACTGGCGCGAGCCGCGGCATAGGCCTGGCCATCGCGCGCAAGCTAGGCGAGCTCGGCTCACGCCTCAGTCTCTGCGCAAAAGACACCACTCGGCTCGAAGCGGCCGCTTCCAGCCTGCGCAAGGACGGCTTCGAAGTTCTCGCCACGGTCGCGGATGTCACCCACGCGGATGAGATTCAAAAACTCGTCGATAAGACGCAGCGCCAGCTCGCTCCCATCGATATTCTCATCAACAATGCAGGTATCGGCCGCTTCGGCCCTGCGCATCAATTCGCCGAAGCGGATTGGGACGCGGTATTAGACACCAATCTGAAATCCGTGTTCCTGGTTACGCGCGCGGTCGTGCCGCAGATGATCGAGCGCAAGCGCGGCCACATCGTGAATATCAGCTCGCTGGCGGGGAAAAATGCCTTTGCCGGCGGTGGCATCTATTGCGCCTCGAAATGGGGCCTCATGGGCCTGACTGCCTGCATGGCCGAAGATCTCCGCGCCCACAACATCCGCGTCTCCGCCGTCTGCCCCGGCAGCGTAGCCACCGATTTCTCGCCCCACACCGGCCGCGACACCTCAAAGCTGCTGCAGCCCGCAGATGTAGCCCACGCCGTAGCCACGCTAGTAACCCAAGCCCCGCAAAGTTTCATAAGCGAAATCGATCTCCGCCCCACCCAAAAGCCGTAAGTAGCGCCAGCGAATCGCTCGTCGCAGAGCCGCAGCCAATCTCCACCCATTATCGAGGAAGCACACGAAACAAACTCGCTAAGTCAGAAGCCACGATGGCAGGTACATTAAGAAAGGAACTCGACTTCCGCGCACAGCTCCATCATCCGGACTGCGCCCAGGGGCAAAACTCAAAGTTTCCAAGATTCTCGCAGCCCGGGACAACCTCAACCCACGTCGCATAGTCAAACAGTGAGGAAGTAAGGGACTAGAAAGGGCAACAAGGTGGGTGACAGTGAATTTCGCGAAAGTGCAAGTATCCGAGCATTCGCTATTCCGGTACCTCTCGCAGCTGATTCCTGGATCTCGGACATTATTCGCCTCAATCCTGATTCTGTTTCTCTGCAGCGTTCCCGTTCTAGCTCAATCTCAGCCTTCTTCTTCCGGATCAGCACCGTCAACGGACCTACCAACGGCCGTTGAACAGACTCCCGGCAGCATCAGCGGAACGGTCGTGGACCCCAGCGGCGCGGCTATCCCCGGCGCGCATGTAACGCTGACGCGCGCAGATCATCCCACCAGACCAGGAATTGACCGCCGGAGACGATGGGCAATTCATGTTCAGCAATGTGCCTCCGGGGCCCTTCCAGCTCACCGTCACGGCCGCTGGCTTCACGACGGAAGTATTCCCCGGAACGCTTCATCCGGGTGAAATCTATGTCGCCCAGCAAGTCGCCTTGCCCCTCGCCGGCGAGAGCACAGTGCTGAAAGTCACTTCACTCACGCAAACTGAAATCGCCGAAGTGCAGATCAAAGAAGAAGAGCAGCAGCGCGTCCTCGGCTTCATCCCCAATTTCTACGTCACCTATATTCCCGACGCCGCCCCGCTCAATTCCAAGCAAAAGTTCGAACTGGCCTGGAAGACAACCATCGATCCGGTCAACTTTCTGATCACCGGCATCACCGCGGGGCTAGAGCAGGCCGACGATGTCTTCAATGGCTACGGACAAGGCGCGCAAGGCTACGCCAAACGCTATGGCGCAAACTACACCGACGGGGTCACAGCCACATTTATTGGCGCCGCCATCTTGCCGTCGCTGCTGAAACAGGACCCGCGCTACTTCTACAAAGGCACGGGAAGCACGCGTTCGCGGATCCTCTATGCCGTGGCCAATTCCGTAATCTGCAAAGGCGACAACAAACGCTGGCAGCCCAACTATTCGAATATTATTGGAAACCTGGCTTCCGGCGGCATTTCCAATCTCTATTATCCGCCCGCCGATCGCAACGGTGCAGGCCTGACGTTCATAAACGCCGGCATCGGCATCGCCTCCACCGCCGCCGCCAACATCGTGCAGGAATTCATAGTCCGCAAAATAACGCCCAGGCTACCCAACCACGACCCAGCCAACAATTCCGCCACACCGTAAGTACCGCCGGCTTGTCCTGAACGGAGCTGAAGGGCGTCTCTGCCGGCATCCGACGACGGTAAGGGTAGCAAGGACCGCAATCACGGTCGCAGCAAGGCGACAAATCAAGCCGCCGAATTCCCCACTCACTGATCTATAAACCAACACAGTAATGACTCAGTTTCCGCATTGCGCGGTTACCGGGCGCTGATACCCCACGTTTATCTCGGTCATCGGGGTACAGTGACTCTTTTTTTTCGCTTTCTGCCTAGCCACTCAACTGTTCTGACCATCAAGATGATAGCTGTGAACCAGGCTGCGGCCACCAGAAGGCATTCTGAATAGAACCGGACGGGACGGCGCCCCTCAAGTAGTCGTCGTCCTAAATCTTCCGCTGCTCCCAGCGAGCACAATGCAAAGAAAATCCGAAACGCTATAGCGACCCAAGGACGATAGGGAGGACCACTGATGCCGTAGAATTTTATGAACCGCCGCCAGTCGAGGTTCCACCAGAGCGTCCAAGCAAAGGCCGCCACTAAAAACCCAGTAACCAGCACTTCGTCGTTCGGCATTTGCGACTCTAGCCCAAGTTTCTAACTGCGAATTTAGCACGAATGGGAGTAGGCGCCTGATGAGTCGGATTGTCGGAAACTGAGTCGCTATCCCCAACTCGGTACTGTCCTAATTCCGAGATAGGATTCCGAAGCACCCTCGGGAGCCGTGTGACGGACGGGCATCGAAATTCCCAGCGCTAAAGCGCCTTGGAAATACGACGGGTTTTCGGAGCGCTAAAGCGCTCCTCCCCCTCATAAATGAGGGGGCTGTTACCTCGATACCGCGGCTCCCGCCGCGAAAAACGCGGAGCTTCCTCTTCCAAACTCCGAGCGAGATCAAATTAGGACACTACCCCCAGCGCACTCCCCTTGACATTCTACTGGAACAACAGTATCCTCACCTAGAATGTCTACCAAAGACCAAAGCCAACGCATCGAACTTTTGCAGGGCACCCTGGATCTGCTCATCCTGCGCACCCTGCTCCGCGGCCCGGCTCACGGCCATGCCATCGCCAAAGCCATCGAATTCAATTCCGACGATGTCCTGCAAGTAGAACAAGGCTCTCTGTACCCCGCTCTCCATCGCCTGATCAAACGCCAGTGGATCAGCGTCGAAGAAGGCACCTCCGAAAATAATCGCCGCGCCAAGTTCTACCGCCTCACCGCCAAAGGACGCCGGCAACTCGCCGCCGAAACCAGCAAGTGGGACACCCTCGCCGCGGCCATCGCCCGCATCCTTCGTCCCGCAGGCCAAGAGAGCAAATCATGAGCCGCCGCAAGCACCTGCTCGATGATCTTGATCAGGACATCCGCACCCACATCGAGATCGAAACGCGCGAGAACATCGAGCGCGGCATGCCTCCCGAGGAAGCCCATTTTGCCGCCGTCCGCAAATTCGGCAACGTCACGCGCGTGATGGAAGACACGCGCGGCGTGTGGACCTGGGTCTGGCTCGAGCAGCTGCTCCAAGACATGCGCTATGGCCTGCGCATCCTGCGCAAGAATCCCGGCTTCACCGCCGTGGCGGTGCTTACGCTGGCGCTGGGCATCGGCGCAAACACCGCGATTTTCAGCGTCGTTTACGCCGTGCTGCTCAAGCCGCTTCCGTATCCTCAACCCGACCAGCTCTACACCATTTTCGAATCTTTGCCGAGCGAAGGCGTCGCCTTTACCGGCATGTCCTATCCGAATCTCGAGGAGTTGCGCGCGCAAGACTCCGTAGTTCGCCGAAGTGGCCGGAACGCAGCATCATCAACTCACGCTCCTCGGTTATGGCGAACCGACCATCGTCGAAACATCCATCGCCACGCCCGAGCTTTTCTCGATGTTTCAGGTGCAGCCGCTCGCCGGGCGCATCTTCTATTCTGAAGACGGCAAACATGGCGCCGCGCCGGTGGTGATGCTCGGCGAAAATATCTGGCGCGACCTGTTCCACGGCGATCCCACCATCGTTGGCCGCACCATCGAGCTCGACAAGCGCGCCTTCACCGTCGTCGGCATCATGCCGGCTTCCTTCCGCTTTCCGGCGATCAACATGACCGACCAGATTTGGATTCCGCTGGTGGATGACCCGGTCTTCGGCCAGTGGATGGACCGCCGCGGCGGACACTATCTGCGCATCACCGCGCGATTGAAGCCCGGAGTTTCGGTGGCGCAAGCACAGGCGGAACTCGACACGATCAGCGCGCGGGAGTCCAGCGAAGATCCGGCGGATGACAGCGGCTGGCAGATCCACATGGAGCCGATGCGCGATATGCAGGTCGGCAACGTACGGTCCGCGCTGCTGGTCCTGCTCGCAGCGGTCGGGCTGGTGCTGCTGATCGCCTGCGCCAATATCGCCAACCTGCTGCTCACGCGCGCCACCTCTCGTGCGCGCGAAATGGCCGTGCGCGCCACGCTTGGCGCGGGCCGCGTGCGCATCGTGCGGCAATTGCTCACGGAAACCGCAGTACTCGGCGTTCTCGGCGGCCTCGCCGGCATCGCGCTCGCCTACTGGGGCGTGCAGGCGCTGGTCTCTTCTCTGCCGCACGATTTCCCGCACGTGAACGCGATCCGCGTGGACTACCTGGTGCTCGCCTTCGCGTTTCTGCTGGCCATCGCAGCGAGCTGCGCCTTTGGTCTCGCGCCTGCCCTTTTCGCTGCCCGGTCGAATCTGCAGGCCAATCTGCGCGAAGGCGGGGCGCGCGCGGGCGAGTCGGGCTTCCGGCGTCACGCGCGCAATGCGTTGGCCGCCGCGGAAATTGCCCTGGCGATGATTCTGCTGGTCGGCGCGGGCCTGCTGCTGCGCAGCTTTTCGAAGCTGACCGCGGTGAATCCCGGCTTCGACGCGCAGCACACCGTCGTCGCCAACATCGATTTTCCGCTCAGCCAATATTCCACGCCGAAGCAGTGGTGGGACGCCTCCTCGAGGCTGCTCGCCGGCGTGCAAGCTCAGCCGGGAATGCAGAACGCCGCGATCGTCTTGCCGCGACCGATTACCGACGGACAGGTCAATCTCGAATTCGAGATCGAAGGCAATCCGCCGCTTTCGCCCGGCACTTCGCGCACCGCCGACTTTGTCTCGATCAGCCCCGAGTATTTTCGCGTGATGTCCATTCCGCTGCTCTTCGGCCGCAGCTTCGACCAGCGCGACACGGACACCGCGCCGCGCGTCACCATCATCAGCCAGGCTCTCGCCCATGTTTTCTTCGCCAATCAAGATCCTGTCGGCAAGTCGATTGTCGTCGGCCTGCCGCCTGATGGCCCGATGCCGCGGCAGATCATCGGGGTCGTCGGCGATGTTCGCGATGTCTCGCTCGGCAAGGCTCCTTCGCCGATGATCTACGTTCCCTACTCGCAAGCAACGTTCTGGGGCGCGAACTTCGTGGTGAAAACTTCGCTCGCGCCGGCCAGCGTCGCGTCCGCCATTCGCGGAGAAGTTCAAAGGGTTGACAAGGACTTGCCGGTGACCGGCATCGCCGTGTGGGCGGATCAAATTCAATCTTCCACCGCGCAGCCGCGCTTCCGCACGCTGCTGCTCAGCTTGTTCGCGGCCATGGCCCTGGTCCTCGCGGCCACGGGAATTTTGGGCGTGATCTCTTACTCGGTTTCCTGCCGCACCAACGAAATCGGCATTCGCGTCGCGTTAGGCGCCACGCGCCCCGACATCCTGCGCATGATCCTGCGCGAAACGCTCACGCTGGCCTTCGCCGGCCTCGCGGTAGGCGTGCCCTGTGCCCTGATCGCCGCGCGCCTACTCAATCACATGCTCTTCGGCGTCTCCGCGGCCGATCCACTCACGCTCGCGTCGGTCATCGCCGGCCTAGCCGCGGTCGCCGCCATCGCCGGCTATATCCCCGCCCGCCGGGCGATGAAAGTCGATCCGATGGTCGCGCTCCGCCACGAGTAGCTACTCCGACCTCAGCGCCTCGGTGACATCAATCCGCGCGGCGCGCACTGCCGGCAACACTGACGCCACCACGGCGGCAGCCAACAAGACGAACGCCGAGCCAACTACCGGCGTTAGCCCCGGCATTTTCATGTCCACAAAATAGCTGCTGGCCAACCGTGCTATCACATAGCCAAACACCGCCCCGGCGACAATCCCAACCGCAGCCATAACCGCGCCCTGCGAAATCACGCTGGCGAGCAAATTCTTCGGCTGCGCGCCCAACGCCAGGCGGATGCCAAACTCGCGCGTCCGCCCGCTGACCGAAAACACCAGCACGCCGGCAACGCCAATCACGGCAATCGCCAAAGCTACGCCGGCAAACACGCCAAACACTAGCGCGTTCAAACGGTCCGGGGTCAAGACCTCCGCGCGCACATCCTCGAGCGTGGCAGCCCTCTCGACCGGCTCATCCGAGGCCAAATCGCGAATGATGCGCGTAATCGGCGGCACCAACGCGTAAGGATCAGTCCGCGTATGCACGAACATCCGCCCGCCGCCAATCTCCTGGTCGAACGGGTGATAAATTGTCAGCAAGGGTCCCGGCACCACATGCTCATCATCAATATCCGCCGTGACGCCCACGATCCGCCGCGGCTCCGGGCTGACATCAATAAACTTCATCACCGGATCGGTCCACATAATGTGCCGATTCACGGCGTCCACATTCGGAAACATTTTTGAAGCCAAACTCTGGCTGATAATCACGACTTTCTCGCTGTCGCGCCGGTCGGAATCGTTGAAATCGCGCCCCGCCATGATCGGCACGCCCAGCGCCGCAAAAAATCCCGGCGAAACGGTCCGGAATTGCGCTCGCGGATCCTCTTCGCCGGGTTCGCGGACGTGCCCGTCCGCCGAAAACTCAAATCCCGGACCGAATAAACCGGCATCGCGCCAGGGCACAACCGTTCCCACCGCGACGTTATCGACGCCCGGGAGAACCGCAATCTGCCGCATCGCCTCTTTGTAAAATCCCTGGATCTGATCCGGCGTGCGGCCGTAAGAAACCACCGGCACATTCAACGCCAGCACGTGCCGCGTATCGAAGCCGGTGCGCACATCCTGCAGCGAAAGCAAAGTTTTCAGCAGGGCCCCAGCCCCGGCCAGCAACATGAACGACGCCGCAATCTGCGTAACCGCAAAAATCCGCAATCTGCGCCCCGTGCTGCCGGTAATCCGCAGGCTCATGTTCGCCACACTCAGCCCATTAGCAGCCTCGGCCGACGGCAACCGTGGCACAAAAGCCAGAAGCACGGCCGCAACAACAGCCAGCCCAGCCCCAACCCAAAGCATGCTCGAATCCACGGTCAAATCCAGCGCCCGCACCGAAAATCGCGAAGCATAGCGCGCCAGAATCGCGACCAAAGGCCGCGCGCTCAAAACGCCCAGCAGCGCCCCAGCCCCGCAAAGGAGCAGCGAATCCATCAGCAAAATCCGCCGCAACGACGCAGTGCCGGCCCCCAAAGCCGCCCGAATCGCCAGTTCGCCTTCGCGCCGCACTGTCCGCGCCAGAATCAAATTCGCCGCGTTGGAGCAAGCAATAATAAAAACCAATCCCGAAGCCGCCAGCAAAACCCACAGCACAGTCTTGGCCCGCGAAGTAATCTGATCGCGCAATTTCACCGCGCTAATCGCGTATTCCGCATGCGGCGAATAAGTTTCCGGATGATCGTGAATCATCGCCCCATACGCGGTTTTCAAATCCGCCCGCGCCGTCTCCAAATCCACGCCCGGCGCCAAGCGTCCAAACAGCTCGGTCATCCGATGCACGCGCCCGGTCACCATCGTGGCCGAAAGGTGATGCGGCGAAGTCACGATGTTGGCGATAATTTCCGTCTCCGCCGGATACGGAACGCAAGGCTCCAGCACGCCAACGATGGTCGCCATGCGCGTATCGAGCCGCACCGTCTTCCCAATAACCGAAGGATCGCCCTTCAGCACCGAAGTCCAAAACCGGTAAGTTAAGACCGCAGCCCCGGCGGCTTTCGGCCCGTCATCATGCTCGTCGAGCAGCCGCCCCAGCACCGGATGCAATCCCATCACTTCAAAATAAGTTCCGCCGACTACTCCAGCGCGCACCTCGCGCGGCTCGCCCAATCCCACCATCGTGAAGGGAATCGTCGAGAAATCCCCAAACTCCGAAATCGTCTTGACGCTGGCCTTCAAATCCTGAATCTCCGGCACCGAGAACGTAGTGTTCTGAATCCCGATCCCCCGCGCGCTCTGGCGGATATAAATCAAGCGGTTCTCATCGCGATTCACCAGCGGCCGGAGGAGCACGCCGCGCACCACGCTAAAGATCGCGGCATTCGCGCCAATTCCCAGCGCCAAGGTGAGTACGACCGTAAGCGCCAGGCCCTTGGTGCGCGCCAACGAGCGCAGCGCCACGCGTAAGTCGCGCAAAATCAAGTCAGCCGACATAGCTTCGAACCTCCCGGCATAGGACGGGCTCGCGAAAGCCCAGCGGAATTGGCTCCGACATTTGCTTTAGACGCTGCAGGGCCATAAATATCGGCGTGTTTTGTACCATTTGGCAGGCGGATTTGTAGGGCGTGGGATTGACCTTGGCCCGTTGCAACCGGGCCGAAAGGCGGCCAGGTCCAGGAACCGGCGCCTAACATAACCGGGCGGAGGGCCTGAAACAGGTGATTTTTCGGCTGGGATACCCCCTACTGTGTCGCGATTAACTCTTGGTCCCGTCATTTGTTTTCAGCGACTTACGGGCAAAGTTAATAATTTGGTGTCTCGATTTACTTTTTCTTCGCCTGGGCTGAATCATCAGCCCAGACCCGTTCTTCGCCTGGGCTGAATCATCAGCCCGGACCCGTTCTTCGCCTGCTCCTTTCCGGAGCTGGCCTTGCGGCCAGGTCCTTTGGGCATACTTATATAGAAAGTAAACGAAGTCAATGGAGCGTTGGTACCGATTTGAGGACGTGGCCCGGTTTCGCTCGGCACCTGGGAAAAGCGCCGGCTGGCAGCCGGCGTTACGCCGCCCAGCTAAAGCGCGGGCCCTACGGTCGCCCTGCGGGCCTTCAGCCAGCTAATCTGCGGCGTCCTCCACCTGGCGCAAACTCACGGACTTCTTTGCGCTTGCGGTCGTAATGACCACCACGCTTACCAGCACCAACAGCGTGCCGAGAATCGTTCGCAGCCCCAACGCCTCGCCGCCGAAGAAATAGCCAACCAAGACAGCCACGACCGGATTGACGTAGCCGTATGTGCCTACCTTCGTCGGAGACTCGTGATGAATGAGCCAGACATACGCCGTAAACGCGATAATCGAGCCAAATACAATCAGATAAGCCAACGAAAGCCAGACTTTTGGCGGCACCTTCCAGGGCTGGAAGCCGCGCAAATCCCCGAACACAAACGCAGCGATGACCAGCAAAACCCCGCCCGCCAGCATCTGCGCCGCCGAGCTCATCACTTTCGACTCCGGCAAAGGCAGCTTGCGCGTCAGCGCCGAAGCCACCGACCAACTGATCGCAGCAACGAGCAACGCCAGCGCGCTCAAGCGATCGACTGGCGCTCCGCCTAAATTCAATGACCGGCTCATCAAAACTGCCACGCCTCCGGTTCCAATCAAAAACGCCAGCGCCAAACGCGCCGTCAGTTTCTGAGTGCGCAAAATGAATATCTCCGCCAGCGACATAAACGCGGGAATGGTAGCCAGCATCACCGCCGCAAGCCCCGACGCAATTCTCTTCTCCGACCAAAACAAAAGCCCGTAATCGAGCACGAAAATCACAAACCCCAACAGAAACGCCGACATCCACTGCCGCAAATTGGGCGAGCGTTCTCCGCGCGCGATCAACCAGACATAAAGGAGCAATCCAGCCGCGAAAAATCGCAAAGCCGCGAACAAAAGCGGCGGCACTTCGCGCACTCCCACGCGAATAGCCAGAAACGTGGATCCCCAGACGAAATAAATGATGGCGAAAGCCAGCAAGATCTTCCAAGCCGGCGGCTGTCGTGAGTCGCGCATAGGAATTAGTTCGACGATCACTGTATCAATTCCGCTGCCCGATCTCGCAGCGCTCGTGAATCTCGTCCGATCGGCAAACCGTCCACATTGGACGAAGTGTGGTGGTCCGGCAAGCGCGAGTGGCTTACTCCGGTCTTAACTCCACCGTAACACCTGTCCCTAGGTGCAGGACGCTCACACCTTATAATATGTTCGAATGGTAATGGACAGCCGTAGTTGAGCAGGAAAAAGTGAGCAAACATTACCTCAATCTGGCCATTTTGATTTCGGCGATACTTCTCGGCGCCTTTCACTACAAACTGAAACCCGCTCCGAGCGAAAAAGAGCTCCGAGAACTCGCCAATGACTTAAGCAGCCGCACGCTATGGCAAGGCCAAGTCGCTCCTGATTTCGAGCTCCAAACCGTTGGCGGCGAGCACTTTCATCTGGCCGACAATGTCGGCAAAAAAACCATCGTCTTGAACTTCTTCGCCACCTGGTGTGATCCCTGCCGCGCCGAGATGCCGGAGCTAAATCGTTACTTCGACGAGCACAAAAACGAGTCGTTTCTTCTGCTGGGCATCGACGCGGAAGAAAGCCGCGAGACCGTAAATGCGTTCCTGGACGAAATAAAAATCGACTTTCCCATTGGCATCGACGCTGGCCCCATTCGCAAGCAATACGGCGTAAGCGGCCTGCCCACTACCGTCGTAATTGGCGTGGATGGCAAGGTCCAACTCTATGAGACAGGAGAATTGGCAAACGCAGAAGTGGCCTTCGACAATCTACGTACCAAGAACCTTCAGGCAATTCAGAAAGGCGAAGTCATTTCAGCGGATGAATATCGACTGCAAGCGCAAAAGCAGCCGGCCTTGCCCCTGCGACAGACGGACGAAACGAGTTCCTACGACCCGGAAAACAAACTCAGCCCGCGCGCCAAGCAAATCGCTGCGCGCATGGACTGTCCCTGCGGCTGCGATAAGAAAGTTCACGCTTGCACCTGCAACACGTCAACCAAGATCAAAAACGCCCTGGCCACGGACGACCTTCAGGGCAAATCCGACGACGACGTCATCAAGTCCCTCAACAAGCGCTTCTGCGGGGAGGCGATGTGATCGTCGCCGAAAATATCCACGTGCACTTCCGCCGCGGCCTCTTCCGCAAGAAGATTCGCGCGCTCAACGGTCTCAGCCTCGAAATCCGCGACGGCGACTTCTTCACTCTGGTCGGGCAAAACGGCGCAGGCAGATCCACGGCGATGTATTGTTTTCTGGGACTCCTGAAACCCACCGCGGGAAAAGTGGAAGTGATGGGCGCCACGCCGCACCTCGGTTCGCGGCTCTACACCAAGGTCGCTTATTTGCCCGAAGAGCCTCACTATCATTTGTACCTGACTGTAGAAGAAGCCACGCGCTACTACGCCTCGCTCTATGGCAAGCGCGTATCGGCCCGCGAAATCGACAACGTCCTCGAACGAATGGGCCTGGCGCGTTCAAGTCGTTGCCTCTCTCCAAATGCTCCAAGGGCATGAAGCAAAAAGTCGGCATCGCCCAATGCCTGATCCACGAGACCCAGCTGCTTTTCCTCGATGAACCCACTCGTGGACTCGATCCCCTGCTGGTGCGCGAGTTTCGCGAGACTCTGCGCGAGATTCACCAGCGCGGCGCAACGATTGTCATGAACACCACGTGCTCTCGGAAATCGAAATGCTCGCCAACCGTGTCGCGGTCATTGAGGGCGGCAAAGTCATCGCTCAAGACGACCTGCACAATTTCTTGACCCTCGATCGCGAACTTTACAGTGTGGCTTTTGAACCCGACGGCGACCTGCCCGTCTATCTAACCGCGGTCGAACGCCTCGGCGGCCTGGTGAAAGGCAATGTCCCGAAGGCGAAACTCTACGAATTCATGCAGTACACGCAAGCCGCCAATCTGACCGTGCACGAGTGCTCGCTGAAGAAAAATTCCCTGGAGGACTCATTTTTCAAGCTAGTCAAGGGAAACAGCGAGGAGAATGAAAGTGCCGCAGCAAAATAAGAGGAAGCAGGAAAAGCCATGCTCGAACTGATAAAAGCAAACGTTCTTGCGAATTTTGCTTACTACCGTCGCAGCCGCTTGCTATTGGCCTTCCTGCTGGTGTCTCTGCTGCTGACCTGCCTAAGCTCCTTGCCGGCTCTATACACCGGCTCCGGCATTCAATCTTTCAACGCCTTGCATCAGATTTTCTCCAACCTCAACACCTTCGCCATCATCTTGGCGGCTGCTGTTGGCCTTTTCGTGGTCTCGTCACACTTGCGCAGCCGCAGCCTCAAGATGGTATTCACCAAGCCGTGTCCTCCAAGCATTTGGCTGGGTTCCGCATTCCTTTCGGCCATAGCCGTATCGTTTTTCCTCAACTGCGTGCTTCTGCTCAGCGCCACGGTGTTATCGCTGTTCTGGCATTTGCCCGTACGTCCCGGCTTGGTTTTTCTGTCCCTCGATACATTTATTGCCTCGGTGGGCCTCATCGCGTACTTGATGCTGCTCGCATCCCTGGCTCATCCGGCAATCGCCGTGACCTTTGCGCTGATCTTTAACGCCGAGTTGTTTTACAGTGTTCAGGTTTGGACGCAAGGCGCCATTCGCTCCGGCAATTCATCATTCACCCTGCACGCCCTCGAGAAGCTCTTTCACCTTCTCTATCTGCTGCTGCCGATGTTCTTTGCCTTCGGAAAAGAGACCGAAACCGTTTACGCCAGTCTGCGCGTCGCGCACGGCCAATGGAAATATCTCCTCTATTCCTTCGCCTACGTCTTAACGCTGTCAGCCTTCTGCTACGCGCTTTCGCTCTTCGCTCTGCAAAAGAAAAAGCACATTTGAAATGCGGCTCCGCTCTGCCGCGCAACAGCGTCCCCGATCCAAGCTCACACTCGGACCCAAACTTTATAGCGATAACTAATCACGCGCTCTTCGCCGGCTTTCAGCGTAATCTCCCAATTCAGCCGCGACATTGGATTATCGGTCTGTATCGCCTCACCCAACTTCACCGCCTCGCCTCCATCGGACTGCGAAAGCACCTCTCCGCGTAAGGTCTTGCGAATATTCAACCGCACGTCTTTTGATTTGTAATTCTTCACCTTCATCGTGCCTTCGACGGTGACGCGATCGTAGTTGTAGTTCCGCCGCCGCTCGACGTTTTGCTCGCGGGCCACTTCTCGTTCCTCATGACTCGAGCGGATATCCGTTGCAATCGTGATTTTCAGGTTCGACGAAGCGGCCTTGGGCGTGTACGGCAGCGTATCCTGCGAAACCGGCTTGGTCCCTGAAATCACCATGGCCGGCGCGCTGGTCCACGGAAACTTGCTGGAATTCTTTAGCCGAATCGAGTGCCATATGCTGTTCAGCGCCGCAGCATCGGGCGACCTGCGGATTCGGCTGAATCACGTTCCCGAATCCATCCACGCGAGGCTGGTCCTGCACGTCCCACTCATAGAGGTGCTCGTACTCCACGGCGGTGGAAAACACGTTGTAAGTCGCCCGTTCGTCGCGCGCCAGCGTGACTCCCGATCGCGTATAAAGAAAGAGATCCTCCTCAGGTGCGCCGGAAAGCTCTGCAACAGCCTGGGAAAACGACGGCTGAGATCGAAAGTCGCTCATCTCATCTGCGACGACCACCTGCCCGCCGATGGCATTCGAGAACGCACGAGAGTTGCCGGTATCGCGGCGCTCCGCGTCTTTCATGAACGCCAGCAAATTCTGCTGCAAACTCATGGGCGACAATGTGTCCGAGTAAGCAAAATTCGGGACGCCTACGACGAAGAAAACATCCGCATCCTTCAAATCCTCCGCGTCGTCCACTACGACGGCCTGCATGGTGATTTGCGCGGTCTTGTCATCCGTGAGTGAAATCAGATACGACGGCGTCCAGCCAAGCCCATGCTCTAGGTATCCGAGCGTGAGATTGGTTTTCTCGCCGCCACCTTTAATCTTGAATCGCAGCGCGGCCCGCTGCTGCTCGAACTTCTCGCGAAAGACGGTATCGTCCGGAAGAGTCGCGTTGGCGATCGAGGAAAGCGGCAAGGCGACAAGTTTCTTGTCGATGCGCATCAACAGGTATTGCGGATTCGCAACCGGCGCAGCTGCGGCTACGCCGGCTCCGCCTTCGGTATTGATTCCCGGCGCAAGCATGGCAGCAATCGGTTCAGGCGCACTCAGGCCAACAATCTCGCCGGTGTATTCCTTCATATTCATGCTGTAGGTGACCGTGACGGTCTTCCCCGCATTTGCCTGCAGCACCTCCGCCAGCGAAGCGAGATTGCGCTCGCCGCTCACGTTGTAGTGATAAGCGATCACTTCATCCACGGAAGCGCCAGGCTCGCCAGGGGCAAGCCAAAGCGTGCCCAGCGTAGCATTGGGAATCGGCGTGATCCGCCCGACGCCGGCTTGCAACCGCACGCTACCCTGCCGCACCACGAACGTGAGCCCATTTTTGAACGCCGCAACAGCCACAGTCTTCGGCAATTCCTGAGGTAAGTCCGTAGCGTCTGACGAGGGAAACGCATTCTGCGAAAACACCAGCAAGCCAACAACGAGACACGCGAGTAAGCGAAAACGCCACATAGCAAGCCTCCCGTAAATATTGTTTGGACGATGCAGGTCAATTGGAGCGCAAAAAGATTCCGACAAAGCAGCCTCCCCAATAGAACGCCAAATCCTCCGAATCTTGCACGTGGCGCCGGCTTCGGGGCCGGCAACCGAGGTGAACTCGGCGCGGAAATCCGGCTCAACAACGTAACACCCAATCAAGGCCGGATCTAACTCCCATTCAATCCACTAACGCCATAACTCACATTCAGTCAATAACTTCCAGCCGCGTGAATCTTTCCCATTCCGGACGCATCCAATCGTTTGACATTAAACGATTGCAGCCGAGGCCAGCAAATGCCGTCGCACTACCAAGGCACCGAATCTGAACTTCGCGCGCTGAACGCCTACATCAACTTAACGCGCGCGGTGAACACACTGGATTCGGCGCTGGCGAACGAGCTCCAAGCCCAAGGCCTCACGGTAAGCCAGTTCGGCACACTCGAGGCGCTTTATCATCTCGGACCGCTTTGCCAGCACGAGATCGGCGACAAGCTGCTGAAATCCGGGGGCAACATCACGATGGTGATCGACAACCTGGAGAAGCGCGGCTGGGTGAAGCGGCGGCGCGTGGCAAACGATCGGCGCATGCTGCGCATCGAGTTGACGCCCGCCGGCCGCCGCCGCATCGCGCAAGTGCTGCCCCCTCATGTCGCCGCGATCACCATTGCGATGTCTGCGCTGAGCGGTTCGGAGCAAGAGGAGTTGCGCGCGCTTTGCCGCAAACTCGGACGCGGCGCACGCGTACGAAAACCCAAACCTACAGCGGGCGGGTAGTGAACCCCCGCCCCTACGATTAAGGAGAACTACCATGATTCAAATCCGACCAAGCGAAGAACGCGGCCGCGGCCAAATGGATTGGCTCGATTCGCGTTTCTCGTTCTCGTTCGCTGATTACTACGATCCCAAGCACGTCCATTTCCGCTCGCTGCGCGTGATCAACGAAGACCACATCGCTCCTAGCGGCGGCTTCGGCATGCACCCGCACCGCGACATGGAAATCATCACCTACGTCCTTGATGGCTCGATCGAGCACCGCGACAGCATGGGCAATCGCGGCGTGATTCGCCCGGGCGAAATCCAGAAAATGAGCGCGGGCACCGGCATCCTGCACAGCGAATTCAATCCGTCGAAGGATAAGGAAGTCCATCTGCTGCAAATCTGGATTCTGCCGAACGAGCAGGGACTGAAGCCGGCCTACGAAGAGCACAAGTTCACGCCCGGCGAGCTGGATGGAAAATTCCAGCCGATCGGCGGGAAGAACGGCGCGGTTAGCATCCACCAGGATGTTGAGTTGCTAGCCGGAAAATTTGCCGCCGGCGAACAGGACACGCGCAAGCTAGGCAAAGGACGTCACGCTTGGATTCAACTAGCCCGAGGAGAAGGCAAGCTGAACGGCAAAAAAGTGAACGCCGGCGACGGGATAGCGATCTCGGATGAGCCAGAGGTGACATTCGAAGCCACCAAGCCGTCCGAAGTCCTTTTCTTCGATCTGGCGTGAGCAAGAAATGTTGCAGTGGTGGTGTAGGGAGGGCCGAATTAGCCCTCCCGCAACGCCGCGAAACGGCTCACGGGTGAATCCTTTGCGCCGCCGAATCCGGCTGAACCGCGCCAGCATCTGAGCTAACATCGGCCCGACTCAAAATCCCAACGGAGGAATTCTCGATGCAAATCAGCAAATGGATTCTAGGCCTGGCAATCCTGCTAGCCGCCGCATTCCCGGCAGCCGCCCAATCCGCGCACGCCGACATTCAGAACGCTTCAGGCCAAAAAATCGGCGAAGCCAAATTCAAACAAACCTCCACGGGCGTGAAAATTTCGCTCGAAGTCAGTCAACTCTCGCCCGGCACGCACGGCATCCACATCCACGCGGTAGGCAAGTGCGAAGGCCCTGATTTCAAAACCGCCGGCGGGCACTTCAACCCCGACAACAAAAAGCACGGCGCGAAAAATCCGGACGGCGCGCACAACGGCGATCTTGGGAATATCACGGTAGAAGCAAACGGCAAAGCCAAAGCGACGTTGGTAGATGCACACGTCACGCTAGGCGAAGGCGCCAACTCGCTGTTCCAATCGGCAGGCACCGCGATCGTAATTCACGCCGGCACGGATGACGAAATGACCGATCCAGCCGGAAATTCCGGAGCAAGAGTAGCCTGCGGCGTGATCACGAAGTAGCTTCCCGGCCGGCATCCGGCGAGCGATTGGCAAAGCGGAGCGGCAATCAAGGACGGAAGGACACGCGGGCGCGACGCCGTTGCGCTGGCGCTTAGATCCCTTCGAGGGACTCAGGGCGGGCTCTTCGGCCAAAAGCCGGCCTCAGGATGTCACCGTCTTAATATGCGGCGGCGCGGGAGGGCGAACCCGGCCCTCCCCTACGGGAGCGAAGCAAGACGTCAAGCAATCAGGAGCACAAGATGGAAAAGCCAGCACAAACAATCTACCCGATCCACAACGTCCTGGAACGCCGCTGGAGCCCGCGCGCCTTCGACCCGCGCCCCATCGAACCCGAAAAGCTGCGCAGCCTGTTCGAAGCCGTGCGCTGGACCGCCTCGTCGATGAACGAGCAACCGTGGTACTTTATCCTCGCCTGCCGCAGCAGCAGCGCTGAAGATTTCGAAAGAGCCGCTGCGTGCCTCGTTCCCAGCAATCGAGCCTGGGCCGGAAATGCGCCTGCGCTGATTTTCGCCATCGCCAAGAAAAACTTTTCGCAAAATAATAAGCCCAATCGCGTAGCCGTTTACGATCTCGGCCAAGCCGCGGCGAACTTGGTGATGCAAGCTACTTCGCTGGGCCTGTTTGTGCACCAAATGGCCGGCATCGAAATCGAAAAAGTCCGCGAAACTTACGGCATTCCCGACGAGTTCACTCCCGAAACCGCTATCGCCATCGGCTATCCCGGCGATCCCGAAATCCTCCCCGAAGAACTGCGCAAACGTGAACTGGCTCCGCGCTCGCGCAAGCCATTCGAGCAATTCGTTTTCTCGCGCCACTGGAACGAACCGTCGCCGCTGCTGAACGGCAAGGAGTGACACGTGGCGACTCGCGCTGTTGCAGCAGGGCCGCCATCGGCGATCCGGGAATGAGCCGTGCCGATCAATTCAGTCCGCCTTGGCAAGCCGGGCCGTCAACTCGATCTCGCTCACAGGCCTGGGGTCATACGCAACAATTTTTCCCGTCTTATCAATCAAGACGAGTGTCGGAATGCCCCCCACACTGTATTGCTTCGAAACTTCTCCGCCGTTCACCAGCGTCGCGACAGGTTCGTGAGTCTGGAGCACAAAGAACTGCACATCCTCGGGCGGTTCGTCGGTGATGCGCACGACGACCAGCCCTTTCGCGCCCCAAGTTTTTTCCAGCGACGCCAGAATCGGCAGCTCCGTCCGGCAAGGACCGCACCAGGTGGCCCAGAAGTCGATCAGCACGACCTTGCTACGCAAATCCATTAGCGACACAGCATGACCCTCAAGGTCGCGCAATTTGAATGAGGGAGCCTCGATGCCGACCATCTTGGCGGTCAGTTTGGCCAGCTGCTCGTCGATGCTCTTCTTCCTGTTGACCAGCCATTCAGGCACCGGTCCATTGAGCGTATAGGAAGTAAATTTCACATCCCAATCGATCGGCAATGCGGGTCGCCCGCTTTGCGGCGGCTCCACGGTCTGAAACATCTCTCGGAGAACGAGGTGCGTGCCCTTGTCAACCCACAAAGTTTGCGGCACGGCGCCGCGCGTGCGCGGAGGCAAGCGGGCAGGATTCTTGAGCATTTCGATTCCGTCGCAGGGCATGATTGCCGTTGGCCACAGCGTTTTCCTCGCGGACAAACTTCGCATACTTCACGTCGCGCCCGACGCGCGCGACCTCGTAGAAGGACGGTTCCGGAGGGCTGAGAAGACCAGACTTCGGAATTATGTTTTTTTCGCTGCCGTCGAGTTTTTCAACCGTGAACAGATTGAGCAGCAGGGACATGGATTCATCCGCGTTGTCCCCTTGCGCCAGCCCCTCGGTAAGAGTCATGCGATACTTCACGCCATCCAGCTCAAATGTCCCGGCGGCGACACCGTTGAAATCGTAGGTTTTCAAGCTGGTGTACGCTTCGCGAACATTGGCGAGGACTCCCGCGGCGTCGGGCGAGGAAGCCTGTGGATGGGCGACGAGAAACAGGATCAGCCCGGCAGTCGGAGCGGCGATCCTCGTTGAGAACATGACCCGGCCTCACATCCGCGGCAGGACGATGCCCTGCTGCGCCTGATATTTTCCTTTCTTATCTTTGTAGGAAATTTCGCACATTTCATCCGACTCGAAGAAAATCACCTGGCAGAGACCTTCGTTGGCGTAAATTTTCGCGGGTAGCGGCGTGGTGTTGCTGATTTCCAGCGTAACGAATCCCTCCCACTCCGGCTCGAACGGCGTGACGTTCACGATGATGCCGCAGCGTGCGTAGGTCGATTTGCCCACGCAGATGGTCAGCACCTGGCGCGGAATGCGGAAATATTCCACCGAGCGACCTAGTGCGAAGGAATTCGGCGGCACAATGCACACCGGCCCTTGAAACTCGACAAATGATTTCGCGTCGAAATGTTTGGGGTCCACGATCGAAGAATTCACGTTGGTGAAGATCCGGAATTCATCGGCCACGCGCATGTCGTAGCCATAAGACGACACGCCATAGCTGATCACGCCATCGCGCACCTGCCGGTCAGCGAACGGTTCTATCATTTTCTGTTCGATCGCCATGCGGCGAATCCACTTGTCCGACTTCACGCTCATCGGTCCCCTCTCTTCCCGTCCCTCATTGTCGAGTCTGCTCGCCGCCGTGGCCATCGTCTATCCCCGCAGACTTTCCCCGCAGCTGTCATCGCCAGGGCAGCCTCCTCCAGGATTGTCATTCCGAGCGTAGCGAGGAATCTGCATTCTCTTGCCCGTCACAAACTGGCGTTTGACTCCAGACCAAACCGTCGTTCGCCTCATCTCAAAAATGGCAGGGCATCTTAGTATGTCGGTAGTTAGCTTGACAACCCGCAACCCCCTGTCTAGCATAGATTTCGGCGCAGCCGGGAGGTCCTCGTGATTAAGCTCGACATCGTCAACGCCGTGGTGCAGAAGACCAGCATTACCCGCAATAAGGCCGAGCAGGCCGTCGAGACCGTCTTCGAGGCCATGAAGAACGCGCTCGGCAAGGGCGAGCGCATCGAGCTGCGGCGTTTCGGGGTCTTCAACGTCAAGCCGCGCAAGACCGGCATCGGCCGCAATCCGCGCACCGGCCAACAAGTGAACATCCCGCCCGGCAAAGCGGTGCGCTTCAAGCCCGGGAAGGAACTGCAATCGCTCGAGAACGGCGCCGGCGGCAAGGCATCTTAGGCCTAGTGCCATCGCGGCGCGTCCATTGATCATCTCACCCCCATGAGCACCGGAAACGGGCATGCGCACGTGCCCGCCGAAGTCGTCGAATTCCAATATCCTCCCATCGCTGAAGAGGTTTTGCGAAAGCCGCGACGCCGGCCGATTTGGTGGCCGCTCATTCTTCTTGTGCTGACGGTGGTATCGACGCTGGCCGTCGGCGCGGAATATTCGATTTCCTATTCGCAGAATCGCGAGCCTTTTTCCGCGGAGCCGGATCCATTTGTCACCATGGCGCGGCCCTTCGCGCATCCCGAAATGTTCGTGCTGGGCATTCCGTTCGCGTTCACGCTGCTGGGTATTCTCCTCGCGCATGAGCTGGGACATTACTTCACTTGCTTGCGCTACGGCATTGACGTCACCTATCCGTATTTCATTCCTGCGCCGACAATTCTCGGCACATTCGGCGCGTTCATTCGCATTCGCTCGCCAATTCCCACGCGGCGGGCGCTTTTCGATGTGGGGCTTTCGGGCCCCGTGGTGGGATTCATCTTCGCGGTGCCAGCGCTGATTTTCGCCATCGCCAATTCGAAGATCGTTCCGGGCCTCGGCGCCGATACGAGCGGGGCGCTGCATTTCGGAAATCCGCCGCTGGTCTATTTGCTCAACGCCATGCTGCATCCGCACGTGCCGCAGCAGGATATTTTGATCCATCCGGTGGGGCGCGCGGCGTGGGTCGGGCTGCTGGTCACCGCGCTCAATTTGCTTCCCGCGTGGCAACTCGATGGCGGCCACATCCTCTATTGCCTGACTAGCCGGCTGCACCGGCGCATTTCGCTGGCCGTCGGCGGCGTGACGCTCGCGATGGGCCTGCTGGGCATCTGGCGCAATCTTTTCTGGGATGGCTGGGTGATGTGGGGCGGGCTGCTGCTGATTTTGTCGTGGCGTTTCCGGCATCCGCCGCTGCTGAATCGTTGGGAGCCGCTCGATCCCAAGCGCCGTATGTGGGCCGTCTATGCGCTGATTATTTTTCTGCTGTGTTTCACCCCTTGGCCGACGACCAATCCGTAGGCGCGTTCCAGTCGTTGTCGTTTCCGTTTCCGATCCCGTTTCCCGCTCTCCTCGCACCGCGGAGGACGCACACCCTTACAGTTCTCGAACGTACGCTTTTCGGATTTCGAACGGTTGTGCTCGAAGAGGGCCGGCTAAAGACCGGCCCCTACGTTCGGAGGAACGAGGCCGGCGGCCCCACCCTTTCGCTGTGGAAAGGATGGGGCTTCCATGCGCGCAAAGTCATACAGCCATCAGTGGCTGTGCTACCGTGCTTACTACTGCGGAGCTTGATCGCTGGCGTGCTGCGTCTTCCAGTCGGTCATGATCAGGTTGCAGGCGCTCTTCACGTTACCCTTGATGCCGCCGCCTTCCTTGGTTTTCATTAGATCACCGTTCTTGTCGGCTACTTGCACCTGGTTGTCGCGATTAAACAGGCCGACTTCAATGTGATTGAGGATGACGGTGTAATCGGCGTTCTGCTGATTGATCGTAATTTTTACGCTGGGACAGACCTTTTGGAAATCCTTGGCCATTTCCATGGATTGATCGCGCTGCGCGTTCCAACTGTTGCCCTTGCTGGCTGCCTGCAGGAAGACGCGCGGCTGAGCGTTGGCGGCCGGGGCATTCTGCGCAGGCTGTTGCTGAGGAGCCGGCGCGGGCTGCTGGTCGGCCGGCGCATTTTGGGCGAAAACCGGAGTAGCGGCAAAAACGAACAACAGAAGCAGTTTCTTCATGACGTCTCCTATGGATGTCGATTCGAATCGCCGGCGCTGTTAGCTGGCGCGGCGTATTACACGTTCCGCTGGTGCTGCGTCGTTGCAATCACTTGATTTTGGAACTTGGCCCCGGGCCTGAGCTGCGATCTCAGTTTGCGGTGGGTTGGCGTTGTTAGATAGCTGTACAGATGTACAGGTGTTACCGCAGTGCAATGTAGCTGAGTAACTTCAAGCGCAGACTTTGGGGCGGTTGTGCTCGAAGATGGCCGGCTCAAGACCGGCCCCTACGTTCGGAACGGTGGCGCGCGGCTTGCCTAAGATGCGGATATTTCCGCCGCTTACTTCCCGGCTAGCAACGCTGCTAGCAGATTGGCCAGTTGGGATTCCTGCTGTATCACTTTGCGGTCGCGAGCGGCGGCGCCGTGGCGGTTAGGTGCGCGAGCTGCGCGGCTAGATTTTTGATTGCGGCATCTTGCTGCACGAAGGCACGATCGGTTGGCGCGAAGCGCTTCCCAGCTCGATTTGCTGCGATGCAATTGCCAACGCACTTCTTCGTCGCGGCGATCGGGGTGAAATTGGCCGCCGGAAATTGAGCCTACGGAAGAAATTTGCACGTACGCCCAGCCATGGTCGCGCTTGAGTTCCAGGCGATTCACGGCGATCTGCGCGACGATCACCACGGGCATCTGAATCTTCGACGGCTCATCGGCGGCGACGGCATTGGCGTTTGCGGCGGCCAATGCGGAAATGCTGGCGGCCACTTCGTCGCGGGTGGGCAGCTTTTTTGCTGCAGAGATGACGATGCTTGCTGGATAAGCGGGGGCCGCAGACTCGGCGCGCGGTACGGTTGCAGGCGGCGCTGCTGCAGTCGGGGCCGCGTCAGGCGCGCTGCGCTCTTCAGGATCTGTCGCCGTTGCATGTTTCGCCGCCACGTTCATTACAGCGCTGGAATCAATGCGATAGCGATAAAAGCGCGGCGTGCCTCGCGAGCGCCAGTAGGGGCCCTCGTAATCCTGCTCTTCGAGTCCGGTGCGCACCAGACTGTAAAAACTGTGCTGCGAGGGATTGACGACAAGGCCCACGTGTCCCGGCCAAACGACCAAGTCGCCGGCGTGCGGCGATTTCACGCGCGCAAATTTCTCTCCGCCGGAATAAAGATCGAAAGAATTCTGATACGGATAATCGAAGCCGGCGCTTTGATAAATTTGATGAATCAGGTGCGAGCAATCTTGCGCGCTCGCGACCGGCTGCAATTTCCATGCGATTTTGACGATGGCGCGGCCTTCCTTTTCGCTGAGCAGGCGCGAGGCGGGCGCGGCGTCTTCCGCAAATGCCGCTGATTGCATTGCGGCAGGCAAAAGTGCGCCAAGGCAGACGCATGCCAGGATTACGGCGAGCGTGGTAGCTCGCTGCTTGTGCCATTCGAAGCTGGTCTTTGCGCGCTGCATGGCAATAGTTCCGGGCACCTTTCGCACGTACGGGTGCGACCTCTCAAGGAAAACATTCGGCGCCGGAGGGGGCAATGGAACTAGCGCACAGGAGTAACTGGCCGATTGGCCGGGTCCTCGACGCGGGGCTGATGAGGCGCGCCCTGCGAGGAAATAAATCGGCAGCCGGAGCGTAAACTTTAATAATGGGGCAAAGCCGAGGCGAGGGAGCGGGAGCGAAATGCAATATGCGGTGAGGCGCGCAGTGAACGGGGACGAAGAGGCGTTGCGCGCAGTGCGGCTGCAGGCGCTCAGCGATGCGCCAGGGGCTTTCGGTTCGACCTACGAGCGCGAGGCGGCACGCACGCTGGAAGACTGGCGGCGATGGCTCTCGCCCGCGGCGACGTTCCTTCTCGAAGCCGATGGCTCAGCACGCGGGCTGGCGGCCGGCATGCGCGATGAAAATGATCCGGCAGTCGTGCATTTGCGGGCGATGTGGGTGCATCCGGAGATGCGCGGCAGCGGCGCAGCACATGCGTTGATTGCGGCGGTGAAGGGCTGGGCCGCCGAAGCGGGCGCGCGGGAGGTGCGGCTCATGGTGGTGGAGAACAATGGCCGCGCGCGGCGTTGCTATGAACACGCCGGCTTTCGCGCGACGGGGCACCTAGGGGTCCTGGAGCGGACGGGGGACATCGAGATTGAAATGAGCTGCGACGCTTTGAAATGTGAGAGCTGAATTGCTGGCTCACACGCTTGGCTTGGCCTCCGTGGTGCCGAACGGGCCGCAGCGATTGCGCATCCCTTCGCGGAACTTCTCGCGCTCTTCGGGGGTCATCTGCTCCCAGCGCTCGAACATCCCGCGCCGCCAGGTCCAGTCGCGGGAACGCCGCGAGCCGCCACGAAATCCACCGAAGAGAATTCTGCTCAACACCATGATCCCCAGCGCCTGCCAATAGGTGACCAGATGCAAGCCGAACAACGGCGGCATGAGCCAATTCCACAGGCGCATCACCAGGTAGGTGAACAGCGCGAAGAGAATCAGAAACAATGGCGCGAACAACGCGATTTTCAGAATGCGGTTCATTCTCATGGTTGCGTCCTATCTTTCTTTGAATTCATCGTAGATGGCTTGCAGCCGCGCGCGCAGATGCTGCACGGCATAGTGCTTGCGCGAAATCAAAGTGTTCACGCCGACGCCTTGTTGCTCGGCCAGCTCTTTAAATGTGTAGCCCATCAATTCATGGGCGATGAAGACGTCGCGTTGCTCGGCCGGCAATTCTTCGAGCGCATCGCCGAGCGCTTCCAGCACGAAATTTCGCAAGTAGAGCGAATCGGGCCCGGCATCGCTGGAGGGCAGCAACTCTTCGAGTAAGCGCGGTTGCCCATCTTCGAAGTACGGCTCCGATTCAATTCTCTGCGCCTGGCGTTTGTTTTTGCGAAACAGATCAATGATGCGATTGCGCGCCACGCGGAACATCCACGCGGTAACCTGTTCCACCGGCTTCATCAGCCGATAGGCTTCCACCAGCTCGTAGAAGACGTCTTGTAGGATGTCTTCCGCGTCGCTGCGATCGGCCACGTGCCGGCGAATAAAATTGCGCAGCCGCGCGCTTTCCCCGGCAACTACCGCAGAAATGCGCCGATCTTGCTCCGTGGTCATCCACTCGATGGTAGCCGCTTTTTCCATCTATATATGAAGACGAATGAGCGGCTGAAATATTTTAGGGAAATTGGGCGCCACGAGCGGAAACAGACGGCCGCTTACGCGCGACGTCGCTAGGCTTTTACCGGCGGCGCCAATAATTGGCTGCCGAACGCCCGCCGGCCCCGATTCGTGAAGCGCACGCGAATCAGCCAGAAAATCATCACCAGCAGCGGCATGACGCTCAGGAGCGTCAGCACACCGGTCCTGCGCATGATCGCCGGGAACAAATGCTGCCGCGCCAAAAAGATGGACGCTGCAGCGATGAAAAACGCAAAGCACATGCGCCATAGATGGCGAGCGATGCGCTGCGGCCCGGAAATGCCGCGGCGCCGCAACACGCGGAAGTCTCCTATGGCCGCAAGCAGCGCGATGGAGCCGAGGAAAATGTAAACACCGGGAGGATATCCAAATTTTTCACCGGTAGGACTGTTCGCAGCGGCAAATGCAGAAGCCGCCGTGAAAGCGGTCAGAGTCGAAGAAAAAAGAAGCGCGCCCCAATCCAGAATGCCGGGTTGCCCTTCCCTGCGTCGCGCGGTGATCCATGCCGTGGCCACCAGATAAAATGTCAGGACGCCGCCGAAAATATTTCCCGCCTGCGATTTTACGATTGCCAGGTAAACGCCGCTGGCGGCTAAGCTGAGCATGGAGACGACGAAGACCTTGCCCGCAAGCGCATGCTGCCGCGAGCCTTTGCGGAAAATTACGGCGGGGACGCCGGATAAAAACCCGACCGTCCCAGCGCAGATATGAAAGATCAATAGCGGCGAATAGCGCATGCAGGCGACCTCGCCCTAGTTACGATCAGCGCCGAGAAAAGGTTTCAATCCCCGCTTTGAGGTCCGGACGGAGCCGCGTCACTCTTCGCGCAGCAGGATCAGCGGATCGATCGAAAGCGCGCGCCGCGCCGGAATCCAAGTCGCCAGCAATCCCAGCAGGAACATCGCCAAAACCACGCCGGCCAATACCAGCGGATCGCGCGGCGTGGCTTGATACACGATCACAGCGAGCACCTTCGTCGCCAGAAGCCCCAGCACCAATCCACCCGCCGAACCAATCGCCAGCAATTTGAATGCGTGCCCCAAAGCCGCCTGCAGCACTTCGCGACGCTGCGCTCCCAGCGCGATGCGAATTCCCAACTCGCGCTTGCGCTTGCTCACCGCGTACGCCGCCAAACCAAAAATCCCGGTGATCGAGAGGATCGCGCCCATCACTCCCAACACGCCGAGCGAAACCGTCGCCACGCGCACGGAAAATAGCGCAATCTCGAGCGCTTCATTCCAACTCTGGATGGTTAACGGCAGGCCCGAATCCAAATTCCGCAGCGTGCCGGTGATAGCCGCAGCCAATTGCCCCGGATCGCGATTCGAGCGCACCACCAACGACATAAAGGTCGAAGGCGCCTGCAGTATGGAGAAAAACATCGCCGGCTGCGGATCTTCGTTGATGTTCTTATGCTTTCCGTCTTCGACGATGCCCACCACTTGCACGCGCGTCCCATCCGCCAATTTGAAATAGCGGCCGGTAGCATTCGTCGCGGAGCCAAAAATCCTGGCGGCAAACTCGCGATTGACCACGGCGACCCGCGGCGAGTTTTTATCGTCACTCCAGGAAAAACTCCGCCCCGCCAACAGTGCCGTCCCGGCTGCCTGAAAATATTCTGGAGAAGCCTTGTAAGTTACAACGTCCGCCGTAGCGTTGGCCGGCCGCAGATCAGCCGTTTCGTCGGTAAAAACGTCGCTATCGTTCCAGCCGCCATCCAATGGCCGCGAATCGATGCCTCCCACGGACGTCACGCCCGGAATCGTCTGCAGCGCTTCGATGATTCGCTTCTGCATCGGCGGCACGGCATCGCCGCTGTAACCCGCCATACTCAAAGGCGTGTCCACCAACATGGCGCCGCGCGGCTCAAATCCGAAATTGCTATGCAGCGAGCGCAGCATTCCGCGCACCGCAACCAGCGAGGAAGTCACCAGCACCGCGCAGATGGCGATTTGCGCGACCAACGAAAGATCGCGCACGGTAATGCGCCGCCCGGCCCTGCGCGTCGATCCCGATTTGATGATCTGATGCGGATCGGTGCCCAAAACCTGCTTCACCGGGAACGCGCCAAACAAAAATCCGCTAACCAGCGTGAGTAGTAAGGCCACAGCGTAAACATGTACATCTGGATTCACCGGCACCGTCACCGGCGCTTTAGGAAATGGCTGCCACACGCTCAACCATTGCAGCACCACCACGCTGGCCCAGATTCCCACCGCGCCTCCCAGCAACGAAATCAAAAGCGCTTCGGTGAAAAGTTGCCGCAGCACGCGCAGCCGCGTGGATCCCAGCGCCATGCGCAAAGCAATCTCCCGCGAACGATCCGCCGCACGCGCCGCAAACAAGCTGCCCAGATTCGCGCACGCCGCCAGCAGAATTAATCCCGCCAGCAGCATCAATCCGGTCATGAACGCGCGCACCGGTCTGCCCATGTAATCGCCGTAAAGATTCGGGCGCGCCAGTGAAAAATTCATGTGCGCATCATCTTGGGGATAAGTTTTTTCCAAATACGCGCCCACGGAATTCAGATCGGCGACGGCCTTCGCCGGCGTGACTCCGGGTTTCAGATGCCCGACGGTCATGAACACCCAAGCAGTCCCGCGCGCGTTCAATTCATCTTTGCTCGTCCCCTGCATCTGCTGGTAATTCACCATGGGCACAAAAAAATCGGGAAACACCATCAGGATGTTTCCGTGGAAGCCCGACGGCGCCACGCCGAGAATCGTGAACGGGTGCTTGTTGAGTTGAACGGTGCGGTTCACCACGCCGCGGTCATCCTGAAAATGCGCATGCCAATAGGCGTAGCTCAATACGATATAGGGTGCGCTGTTCGGGCCATGCTCATCCGCGGCGTGAAAAAATCGCCCCAGATACGGCTGAATCCGCAATACATCGAAATAATTTCCGCTGACTTCGAAAATCCACGCGCTGGCCGGGTATTCACCCGTGTCCAAAGCCGCCTGCTCGATGTTGAACGCCGCCAGCCCATCAAAGCTCTGGTTGCGATCGCGCAGATCGATGTAATTGGGATACGACTGCGACGGATCATCCCGCACCAGTTCATCGGTGCCGCTGCGCTGGATGGTGTACAGGCTCTGCTGCTGCGGCAGATTCAGCGGCGGATTCAGGATCAGCGCATTCATCATGCTGAAAACCACGGCATTCGCGCCAATTCCCAAGGCCAGCGTGAGCGCCGCCACCGCCGTGAAGCCGGGAGATTTGCGCAGCAGCCGCAGCGCGTAGCGCACGTCCTGTAAAATCGATTCGATCAGCGTGCCGCCAGCCGCTTCCAGGCTTTGCTCTTTGAAGCGCACATGTCCGCCAAATTCGATGTGTGCCCGCCGCTCCGCCTCCGCCCGCGAAAGCCCGGAGCGTTCGAGATCGTCCGCACGAAGCTGGATGTGCGAGCGCAGCTCGTCCTCCAGCTCCGCAGAAATCCGCGAGCGATGAAAGAGCGCCGCAATCCGAAACCGAAGCGAGTCCAGCAGTTTCATCTGTACGTCATCTCCACAACCTCACCTCTACGCTTTGTCCGGGCACGGCTTCCAGGGTTCCGCATTCGCTCTTCTCTTCGTAGGGGCGCTGGCTTGCTGCGCCCTCCGGCGACCTCCCCGTAAAATCAAGCCCCGCAAAACCGCGGACTCCCCGGAATAACGACATGTCGTCTTCTCTCCGCAATCTCTTCACCCGCTGAGGCCCGTCGTCGCGCAAACCTAATGCCACGCATCACACCCCCTCATCCGAAGCCACCTGCGCCCCAAGAGCCGCACCAATCGCCGCCGCCAACCGGTTCCAATTCTCCGTCTCCTCCCGCAAACGCTTGCGCCCCGCCGCCGTCAATTCATAAAATTTCGCCCGCCGATTATTCTCCGAAGTCCCCCAACTGGCCTTCAACAACCCCTGCCGCACCAACCGAAACAACCCGGGATAAAGCGCCCCCTGCTCGATCAACAGCGCATTCCCGGAAATCTGCCCAATGCGCAGCAAAACGCCGTAGCCATGCAGCGGCCCCAACGAGACCGCCCGCAGAATCAGCAGATCAAGAGTGCCAGGAAGCAGCTGAGCTTGGTCAGTCACAATCCCTCCTAAGATGGTTAGGAGGCTACACCGCTCTCTCCTAAGCTGTCAAGGAGAAAAGCAAATGAGCAGCGTGGGAACTAGACAAGCCGTCGCGTTGGCTGTCCGACACTGTACCGCCGGCAGCCTGCCGGCGCTTGTGGCTGGCCCATCCTCGCCCGCGCCACAGTGCTGCCCGTCGCATTGTCGGTCGTAAGGCGCCGCTTACTGCGCCCGCCGTTCGGCCCCGCAGCAGGTTTGGCGGGTAGCCTGCCCTTTCCGGGGTCTTGAGATGCTGAGGGTGCCCGTCCTTCCTGATGTTTGGGAAGGGTGGGGATTTCGGCCCGGCTTGGACGTCGCGCCTCAGCCGATTCTTCCGGTTTTTCTCTGCTGTTTCCTGTTGACTTATCCGTTAATCTATGCTAGAGTACGTGCGCTCTGCTGTTGAGCAGATGACAAAATTTGGCACCCCGGGTGCCGCGCGGAAGGAGCGCACCAGAAGTCGCGCCGTAAGCCTCGCTTCACCAACTGCGTCGAAGCCTCAGACCTACCCCGCGCCCCCGCGCCGAACGGACAATCCGATGACAACAAAGTCCGCGCCAAAATGGCTTCGCCCAAAACCTCTCGCCTCTGCAGAATTCGGGTCCGAACCGAGCCCTGCCGCGCCCGCAGCCCCGGCCAGTTGCAGCGTCCAAGACGATCCCGCGTCGAATTCCACCCCCTCAAACCTCCAACTTCAAACCTCCAGCCTCCAGAAAGGCGAAGAAAAAGCTAATCGGGACACCGTACGATTAAGTTCGCCCGCAACCCAAACAAAACAAAGGACGGGTGCCAATGTTAATCGGGACAGATAGGGGGTATGCCAAAGCGAAAATTGACCCAAATTCGGGGTACGGACGTGCCGCGTAGGGTGGCGGGTTCACTACGCCACCGGGCCTCCGCGTGGGCGGATCGGCACCTACGACCGCGAATGGCGACGCGGCACCTACGACAGGCTGGTCGGATCGACGTCCACGATCACTGCGGTCTCGGGGATCTTGTGGGCTTCGCACCAGTCAATGCAGGCGCCCAGAGCCTTCGCCAGGATCGACCGTTTCGGCGTCTTCAGCAGAAATTGGAAGCGGAATTCCTGCCGCAGACGCGAAAGCGGCGCCGGGGCTGGCCCCAGCAGCTTGAGCCCCTGGCTCTCGAATGGCTTGAGGACGCCTTCCAGGGCGCGCGACCACTGAATGGCGTGCTCGATTTTTTTGTCGCGGATCAGGATGCTGGCCAGCGCCGTGAAAGGCGGATAGTGCAGCATGCGCCGGAAGTGAGCTTCTTTTTCGTAGAAGCCCGCGTAGTCCTGCTTGGCAGCGTATTGAATAGCGTAGTGCTCGGGATAATACGTTTCCACGAGCACTTCGCCGGGCAAGCGCCCGCGGCCGGCCCGGCCCGCAACTTGGGTCAGCAGCTGAAATGTTTTTTCGGCGGCGCGGAAGTCGGGACGGCCGAGCGCCAGGTCGGCGGCCACCACGCCGACCAGCGTGACGCGCTCGAAATCGTGGCCCTTCGCCACCATCTGGGTGCCGACGAGGACATCAATTTCGCCCTTGGCGAACGCGCCGAGCACTTTTTGAAATTGCTGCTTGGTGCGCACCGTATCGCGGTCCAAGCGAGCGATGCGCGCCTTCGGAAACTGCTCGCGCAGATATTCTTCGATGCGCTCAGCACCTTCGCCGACGAAATACAAATACTCCTTCGCGCATTTCGGGCACGCCTTCGGCACGCGCATGGCGAAACCGCAGTAATGACATTCGAGGCGCTGGCGCGATTTGTGGTACGTCAGGCCGATGCTGCAATTCTGGCACTGCAAGTAGGCGCCGCAACTGCGGCAGAGGAGAAACCAGGAATAGCCGCGGCGATTGATCAGGATCATCGCCTGCGTCCCGGATTCAAGGCGCTGCGCGATGGCTTGGCGCAACGCTTCGCTGACCGGCTCGGCTTTGTGATACGTGCGAAAGTCTTCGCGCAGATCGACGATGGTCACTTTGGCCATCGGGCGATTCTCGACGCGCGTCTTGAGCTCCAGCAGCTTGTATTTGCCGCTGCGAGCGTTGTGGTAGCTCTCGAGCGAAGGCGTGGCCGAACCGAGAACCGCGACAGCGCCTTCGAGGCGCGCGCGATAGATGGCCGTGTCGCGGCCGTTGTAGCGCGGGACTTCTTCCTGCTTGTAGCTGGCCTCCTGCTCCTCATCGACGAGGATGAGGCCGAGATTCTGCAGCGGCGCGAAGACGGCAGAGCGCGTGCCGACTACGATGCGAGCGTCGCCGCGGCGCACGCGCCACCATTCGCGGGCGCGTTCCGCGTCGGGCAGAGCGCTGTGCAGCACCGCGACACGCGGCCCGAATCGCGCGCGCACATGGCGGCCCATCCACAGCGTGAGCGCGATTTCGGGTACGAGCACGAGCGCGCTTTTGCCTTGCGCGAGCGCGGCTTCGATGGCGCACAGATAGACCTCGCTCTTGCCACTGCCGGTTACGCCGTGCAGCAACGCGGCTTGGAATTTGCCGGCATCGAGCCAGTTGCGGATTTCACCGAGCGCGGCGGATTGCTCGGAGTTGAGGATGTTGTTCGGCGGAACGTAGTCGGATTCCCACGGATCATCTTCGGGAATCAGCGGCTCTTCCCAGATGACGAGCTGGCCCGCAGCTTCAAGTTTCTCAATGACGCGCTTGGTGACTTTGGCGCGTTCGAGGAGGATCGGCAGCTGCAGCGGCGCGCCGGCTTCCGCCAGCGCATCGCGAACGCGCGCGGATTTCTCGTCGAGGGCCGTGGCCGGCGATGTGGCGTTGTCGCGGCTGGAATTCTTCCACGCCACGATCTTCTGCGTGCGCGCGCGAATGCGGAGAGTGATTTCGCTCCACGCCAGGCGGCCGGCGCGGATCAGCTTTTCGGCTGCCGGTTCGCCGCCTTTGATTCGCTTGCTGCGTGCGGCGGTAAAGGGCTTGCGCGAGTCTTTGACGGCGTCGAGGATTGCCAGCTCGGCGATTTCTTTCTCGTTGGCCGGGCCTCGGGCGATCAGTTGATCGAGATATTCGGCGCCGGATTCGGTTAGCGCGTATTCGCGCTCCTGGCGAAGATCGGGTTGCGGCGGGAGCAACGCGTTCAGTGCTTCGCCGATTGGCGCTACGTAGTAGCGGCTGATCCATTGGCCCAGTTCGAGCAGATTTGGCGTCAGGGCTGGGATGGGATCGAGGAGTTCGGCGATTTCTTTTACTCGCTCGAGTTCGATGGCGTTTTCGGCTGCGGCGGCGATTACGCCGGTCATTTTGCGATTGCGGAATGGGACTAAGACTCGACGGCCGATTAGTTCTTCGCTGGCAAAGCGTTCGGGGATCGAGTAGGTGAAGAGCGAGCGGAGAGGGACTGGCAGCGCTACTTCGCAGAAGCGGGGAGGCATGGCGACCGAATAGTTTATCAGGCGACGGAAAGATTACCGCAGAGACGCAGAGGGCGCAGAGTTTCGGAGGAGGAGAACCTAGCGCGTTGCTGCTGCGCGCTTGGGTTGGAGGCCCAGGGCTTGCATAACCTTTTGTAGATCCTTCCAGACTTCGGATTTTGCTGCTGGGTTGCGGAGTAGGTAGGCGGGATGATACGTGGCTAACAGGCGCGTGCCTCGGTAGTCCAGCCATTCGCCTCGGTAGGCCGAGATTCCGCGATTGGTGTTCAGTAGCATTTGGGCGGCGGTTGCGCCCAGGCAGACGATTACTTTGGGGCGGATGGCGTCGATTTGGCGCACCAGGAATGGAGAGCAGGCGGCGATTTCGTCGCGTTCGGGTTGGCGATTTTCCGGCGGGCGGCATTTGACTACGTTGCAGATGTACACATCGCTGCGTTGCAGGCCCATGGCTTCGATCATTTGCGTTAGGAGCTTGCCGGCGCGGCCTACGAACGGTAGGCCTTGGACGTCTTCGTCGTGGCCTGGGCCTTCGCCGATGAACACCAGCTCGGCTTTGGGGTTACCGTCGCCGAAGACTATCTTGTTGCGGGTTTTGTGGAGTTTGCAGCGCGTGCATTCGCCCAGGTCGGCGCGGATTATTTCCAGGGTGTCGTTTTCTTTGCGCTCGGCGGCTTCGAACAGGGTTGGGCCCACGGTTACGGGGAAGAACGCGGCTGGGGTTGCGGCGGGGATTGGAGTTGATGGGAATGGCGATCGGGATGGTGCTGACCTTCGCATTGGTTCGGGATTTTCTGCCGCCTTGGCTACCACGGCTTCGGGATTGGGGGCTTCGATTGTGGCGCGATCGCGATAGAACGGAGTTAGGCCTAGTTCTTCTGCGTAGGCTAGCCAGTTTTCTATGCGAGTTCGGGAATTTGCGTCCATTGGATATCCTGAGATCGAATCGCGATCTTGCCGAAGAGGCCCGGCATAAAGCGCGGGCCCTACGTTCGGATGCTTCGCGCTGCTCAGTTTTTGTTTGCGCCGGGGAGAGTTTACTTGGTTTGGTGGCGCAATTCGAGGGCTTGGTCCAGGATTTTTTCGGCTACCTGTTGCTTGCTCAGCTTTGGCAACGCGACTTCGCTGTTGTCGCGGAGATAGAGCGTCACTACGTTGGTGTCGGTGTCGAATCCGGCGCCTTCCTGGGTTACGTCGTTGGCTACTATCATGTCGGCATTTTTGCGGGATAGTTTGGCGCGGGCGCTTTGGGCTACGTTTTCGGTTTCGGCGGCGAAGCCTATCAGGATTTGCTTGCGCTTGGCGCGGCCTAGCTCGGCCAAAATGTCCGGCGTAGGTTCCAGCTCCAGCGTCAGGCGCTCGTTTCCTCGCTTCATTTTTTGTTGATTCGGCGCTACCGGCCGGTAATCGGCTACGGCTGCGGCTTTGATTATGATCGTGGCTTGTGGGGCTCGCTCGATTACGGCGTCGCGCATTTGCGATGTGGTACGGACTGGGACCCAATCCACGCCTTCGGGAGCCGGCAGATCGGTTGGGCCGCTCACCAGGATTACGTGGGCGCCGCGGCGCTGGGCCGTTGCTGCCAGCGCGTAGCCCATTTTGCCTGAGGAGCGATTGGTCAGATAGCGAACTGGATCGAGGTCTTCGCAGGTTGGGCCGGCAGTGATCAGGATGGTTTCGCCGTCCAGGTCGTGTTTGATGCCCAGGACTTTGCGGACGGTTTTGGTGATGGTTTCGATTCCGGCCAGGCGGCCTGCGCCGGTCATGCCGCAGGCTAGGTAGCCTTCGTCCGGGTCAACTACGTTGACGCCGCGGGATTTTAGGGTTGTCAGATTTGCTTGCGTGGCGGCGTTTTCCCACATGTTTACGTTCATTGCCGGGGCTACTACCACCGGGGCTTTTGTTGCCAGGAACAGCGTGGTTAGGAAATCGTCGGCTATGCCGTGGGCGAATTTGGCTAGGATGTCGGCTGTCGCTGGGGCTACTACCAGCAGATCGATGCGTTGGGCTACGGCTATGTGTTCGATGGCGCTCTCTACGTTGGGAGTGGCGTTGGCTTCGGCGCCGAACATCTCGGTGATTACTTTTTGGCCGGTTAGGGCGGCGAAGGTTAGTGGAGTTATGAATTCGCGGGCGCTGCGGGTCATGATTACTTGAACGTCTAGCTTTTCTTGCTGGAGGCGGCGGACTAGTTCGGCGGCTTTGTACGCGGCGACCCCACCGGTTACGCCTAGGGCGATTCTCATACGTGTATCGTCTCGTTCGTCTCGCTATTAAGACAAAGCAAAGTCTTCGTGGCTCCTGCAATGCGGTCGCCCCCCCACGCGCAAGAACCGCGCTAACGCGATTGTGAACTCGGGGGCTGTGGTCGCACGGAAAAACGCCGGCTGGCAGCCGGCGTTACGCGAAGAAATTTCAAATTTCAGATTTGAGATTTGAGATGACGGAGTTTCGATATTTAACGCTGCGGTTGAGTCATTACACCGTAGGACGGAGCAAGCCCCGCCCCTACGACCGCAAAACGACAGTGCGCCGGAGTATTCAAGCGGACTCTGAAGCCCCGCCGTTCCGTTTTGCGCTGTGACTTTTGGCGTTGCGCTCATGGCTCCTCGCCGTTGGCCGGCCGACTTAGCTCACTTGCGCTTGTCGGCTTCTTCTTCGCCGTGCGGGGTTTCGGGGGCTTCGAACTCGAGTAGGCCCTGGCGCAGCTCTTCCTCGGCTACGCGCGTGTACTTTCTCGCTTTCGGATTATCTACCAGCGGGCGGCCGCCCAGCATTAGCTGGCGGGCGCGGCGGGCTACCACTACTACGTAGGCGAACTGGCTCTCCGGTGCAACCGTCGAAACCGGCATGGTGGCTTTATCCTCCGAATGATTTCAAAATTTCTTTGATGCGATTCTCGTTGCGTTTTACGCCGCAGCGCGCTGCCAGAACGATGCCCTGGACTTCTGCGGTGGCGCGCTCGCGATCATCGTTGATCACGATGTAGTCGTAATCCGTGTACTGCTCGAGCTCCTGACGGGCGCGCTCGAGGCGCCTTGCGATTTCATCCTCGGAATCCTGGCCGCGGGCGCGAATTCTTTTCTCGACCTCGGCACGCGACGGCGGAACGATGAAAATCGCGATGGCCGCGGGCAGCTTCTGCTTTACCTGCCGCGCGCCCTGCACATCAATTTCCAGGACGAGATTTTTGCCCGCCTTGCGCGCTTCATCCAGCCAGCGGCGCGGCGTCGCGTACCAATTCTTGCCGAAGACCTGGGCGTACTCGAGAAACTCGTCCGCCTGCTTCATTCTCTCGAATTCTTGTTCGGAAACAAAATTGTACCACTTGCCGCCGCTTTCCGTCTGGCGAGGAGGGCGGGTGGTGCAAGAAACAGAAAGCATGGTGCCCGGCAGAGCGAGGATGCCCTGGACGAGGGTGGATTTTCCGGAGCCCGACGGGCCGGAGACGATGAAGACCAGCGGCTCGGCGTTGGCGGCCATCGCTATTCGAGATTTTGAACCTGTTCCCGCAGTTTCTCGATCTCGGATTTGACTTCGAGAGCGAGACGCGTGATTTCCAGACCTTCGGCTTCGGTGCCGGGAGTTTTGGAGAGCAGCGTGTTGGCTTCGCGCTGCATTTCCTGCAGCAGGAAATCGAGTTTTTTGCCGATTTCGCCGCCGGAGGCGAGCAGCGATTCGAATTGCTGCACGTGGCTGCGCAGGCGGGCGATTTCTTCGGCGGTGTCGCTGCGCTCGGCGGCTATGGCGGCTTCTTGCGCCAGGCGGGCTTGATCAATCGGGACGGCGGCTAACAATTCTTTCAGGCGCGATTCGATGCGGCGGCTATAGGCAGGGCGCGTGCGCTCAGCCAGCGGCTCGATGCGGGTTGCCAGCTCGCGGATGTTGCGCAGGCGATTGGAGAGTTCTTCGCTGAGAATGCGGCCCTCGGATTTGCGCATGTCGTCGAGCTTGTTCAGGGCTTCGGTGAGACAGGCCTGGACAATGTTAGCGAGCTGATCGTCTTCACCTATGGCCAAGCTCTCGGGCGGCGAGACGACGCCGGGGAGACGAAGAATGTTGGCGAGATCCGGCTCGGCGGTGAGGCCGAATTCTTTGCGCAGGCTTTGCGCGGCGGCGAGATACGCGGCGGCGATTTCACGATTTACGGATACGGCGGCTGGGCCACTGGCCTCGTAGTGGAGAATTACGTCCACATGCCCGCGGCGAAGATGCGCGCGCACGGCCTGACGGATCCCATTCTCCAGCGCTTCAAATCCTTCGGGCGCTTTCACGTGAATATCGAGGAAGCGGTGATTGACGCTGCGCAGGGTTACGCGCATGACGCGGCCCGATTCTTCGCGACGGGCTTGGGCGAAGCCAGTCATGGATTTAAGGCCGGTGGATTTCACGGGGCTCATTCCTGCGGCGGAGTCGGGCATATTCACATCGGTCCTGGAGCGGCGGGAGGCATGTCGGCGTCGAGAAATTGCATTTCGTAGAGGCGGCGGTAGATCGCGCCGTTGCTCAAGAGCTCTTCGTGGGTGCCCAGTTCGCGGATGGTGCCGCCATCGAGGACGGCGATCATGTCGGCGCGGCGGATGGTGGAGAGGCGATGGGCGATTACGAAGACGGTGCGGCCGGTCATTAGATTGTTCAGGGCGCGCTGGACTAAATGCTCGGATTCGGAATCGAGTTCGCTGGTGGCTTCGTCGAGTATCAGGATTGGCGCGTCTTTCAGCAGAGCGCGCGCTATGGCCAGGCGCTGGCGTTGGCCGCCAGAGAGGCGCTGGCCGCGATCGCCGATGCGCGTTTGGTAGCCTTGCGGGAGCTGGGTGATGAAATCGTGGGCCAGGGCGGCTTTTGCGGCCGCTACCACGCGGGCTTCGGGGAGATCGGGGCGGCCGTAGCAGAGATTGTTCCAGACCGTGTCGTTGAAGAGGATGGTTTCCTGGGTGACGATGGCCATTTGTTCGCGGAGGGAGCGCAAAGTTACTTCGCGGACGTCCCAGCCATCGACATGCAGATTGCCGGAGGTGGGCGCGTGGAAGCGCGGGAGAAGATTTACGAGCGTTGTTTTTCCTGCGCCGCTAGAGCCGACTATGGCTACTACGCAGCCTGCGGGTACTGTGAGATTGATGTCGTGGAGGATGGTGGGGCCGCTGTCGTAGGCGAAACTTAGATTTTCGAATTTTACTTCGCGTGAGAAGGACGGCAGAGCCGCGGCTCCGGGAGCTTCCGAGGTTTCCTCGGGGAGATCCAGAAATTGGAAAACTACTGTGGAGGCACCGAAGGCTTGCTGGAAGAGTTGATAGATGCCGCCCAGGCGTTTTACCGGCTCGTAGACTTTGAATAGCGAATAGACGAAGGCGAAGAACATGCCTTGGGTCATCAGATTGTGTTTGATTTGATCGCGGGCGTAGAGAATCAGCAGAGAGAAGACTACGGCGGCGACTACGTCCATGATCGGAGAGGTGGCTACGTAGGCGCGCACCCAGCGCATGTTTTCGCGCAGGAGATGGCGGGCGGCTTCGCGGAAACGGCGGATTTCGAAGCCTTCCATGCCGAAGGCTTTTACTACGCGGTTGCCGGTAATCGTTTCTTGCAGGATGTGGCTTAGATCGGCCAGGCGGACTCGGCTGGTTTCTGAGGAGCGGCGGATTTTGCGGCCTAGTTTGCTTACCGGGACTACTACGAGCGGGATGAATATCGCCGAGCCTAACGCTAATTTCCAATTAATGCTGAGCAGGACGAGAATGAAGGCCATTAGCGCGAAGATCTGGCGGAAAAAATCGGCCAGGAATTCGGAGAAGGCGCTGCGGACTTGCTCGACGTCGTTAATTACGGCGGACATCAGGCGGCCGGCGGGATTGTGCTGGAAGAAGCCGATGGGTTGCTGGACTAGCTTGCTATAGACGCGGTTGCGGAGGTCCATTACGCCGGCGTGGCCTACGTATTGAATGGCGGTGCTGCCGAGGAATTCGGCCAGGGCTTTGGTGAAGAAAATGGCGAAGAGCGAGAGGGCGAAAATCGTCCAGACGTGATGGATGGAGTGCGGGAAGAATTGATTTAGATCGAGAGTTTGGCCGTTGCGCAGGTGGAGCAGCGTTAGGGTTGTGGCGGTGGAGTGCGGATTCAAGACTACGTCCACGGCGGGGATGATCATCAGGGCGATCAGGCCTTCGGCTGCGCCTACGAAGGCCATTAGCACTACGCCGGCCAGGAAGCGGGCGAGATGAGGCCGCACGTATCCGAGTAAGCGCCGGAGTTCTTGCGAGAAGGTCAATGATTCCCCGTTGCTTTACGATACCACGCAAAGGCGAAACGCTAGTTAGGGATTGCGGAAAAGTCAAGAATGGCGCGTTTGAGTGGGTGATCCGCTCGTGAGGGTTGGTTTTGGCTGGATTTTGCGTCGTCGGATGCCGGCGGGGACGCCGGCGCTACTTAGGATTTGTCGATGTCGCGGTGGACTACCTTCACGGTGTAGCCTTTTTTTGCGAGGGCGCGGCGGATTACTTCAGCCATCATTACGGAGCGGTGGCGGCCGCCTGTGCAGCCGAAGGCTATTGTTAGATAGCTTTTTCCTTCGGCTATGTAGTGGGGGATCAGATAGGCCAGCATGTTTTCCAGCTTTTTCAGGAAGACCTTGGTTTGCGCGAAAGAGCGGATGTAGCGGGCTACGCGCGGATCTTTGCCGCTGAAGCGGCGGAGCTTGGGGACGAAGTGCGGATTGGGGAGGAAGCGGACGTCGAAGACCAGGTCAGCGTCGCTGGGGATGCCGTGGCGATAACCGAAACTTACTACCGAGACTACCAGCGGCTTGCGGTCGGGATTTTGGAAACGCTCGGCGATCATGTGCTGGAGTTCGTGGACGTTTAATTTGGTGGTGTCGATGATTACGTCGGCGAGGCGGCGGATAGGAGCCATTTTGCGGCGTTCTTCGCGGATGCCTTCGCGAACGGAGAGATTGCGGCCGATCGGATGAGGGCGGCGAGTTTCGCTGAAGCGGCGCATTAGAACGTCGTCACTGGCTTCCACGAAGATTAGTGTCGTGTTCGTTTGCTTGCTTAGCTGGCGGTAGATTTCGGGGAGCTTTTCGATCTGCTCGCCTTCGCGGGCATCCACACCCAGCGCGGCGCGGGCGATTTCGCCGCTGCCTTGCACGTAAAGTTCGCTGAAGGTGGGGATAAAAGAGACGGGCAGATTATCTACGCAATAGTAGCCGAGGTCTTCGAGGGTGTTGAGAACCGAGCCTTTGCCGGAACCGGAAAGGCCGGTGATGATGACCAGTTGGCGCGAATCGCGCGAAGTCGCGTGCCGCGTCACGATGAGCTGGATTACTCCTTTAGTCGCCGGCGATGGGTGCTGGGGATGCGCAAATCTTCGCGGTATTTGGCTACCGTCCGCCGGGTGACCTGGATGCCTTCATCCTGAAGGCGCTTGGTAATTTGATCGTCGGTTAGCGGATGCGTGGCGTCTTCTTCTTCGATCATTTTTTTGACGCGGCGCTTGAGCGAGAGGAGCGACATCTCGCTGCCTTGCGGGCCGTTTACCGATTCGGAGAAGAATTCTCTTAGCTCCACAACGCCTTGGGGCATGTGCGCGTATTTGTTAGCTACCGCGCGGCTTACCGTTGAGGGATGGACGCCTACTTCTTCGGCGACCTCTTTGATCATCATGGGCTTCAGGTGATCGGGACCGTAATCGAGATAATCTTTTTGGCGGCGCAAGATGGATTGGCAGACACGGATGATGGTGTGTTTGCGCTGCTCGATATTTTTCATCAGCTGGATGGCGGCGGTGAAACGCTCTTTGACGTAGTTGCGGACGTCGCGATCGGCGGCGTCGCGTGCCAGCAGGCGGCGATAGATTGGGCTCAGACGCAATTGCGGCAGATCGTCATCGTTCATTATGGCTTGCCACTCGCCTTCTACTTTTACGAATTGCACGTCGGGCTCGACCAGGCGCGGCTCGGTTTTGTTGTAACGCAGGCCGGGCTTGGGATCGAGGCGTTTGATTACGTCTATGGCGCGTTTTACGAGCTCGGGCGGGCGATTTACGGCGCGGGCTAGCTCCTTTAGCTGATTGTTTTGCAGGAGCTTGAGATGCTCGGTGATGATTTGCTTAGCTAATTGATTTTGCGGATCAATCACTTTTAGTTGCAGCAGCAGACATTCCGGCAGGTCGCGGGCTCCTACTCCTGGCGGATCGAATTCTTGCACCATGGCCAGGGCTTCCTCGACGTCCTCCATCGAGTAGTCTCCTGCCTGGGCCAGCTCTTCCATCGTACTGGTTAGATAGCCGTTCTCGTCGAGATTGCCAACGATATCGCCGGCGATTTTGCGGACGGTTTCGTTGGAGATGCTTACGCTTAGCTGCCAGTTGAGATGGTCGGTCAGGCTTTGCGGCGAAGATAGAAACTTGTCGAAGCTGGGACGCTCGATTTCTTCGTGTTCGCCGGTTTTGGCGGCGCCGGTGTCGAGATATTGGGTGTAGAAAGAGCCGAAATCGAATTCGTCGAAGGGATTGGATTCTTCGGCTTTGTTTTCGGGGACTTTCTCGGTCTCGGCTTTGAGGAAGGCTTCGTCGGTGTAGCTTTCGGCGATTACGCCGTCTTCGCCCAGTTCTTCAAGGACTGGGTTGGCCATGATCTCCTGATTGATCATTTCGCGCAGTTCGAGGCGGTTTAGCGCCAGGACGCTGACCATTTGGACAAGGCCGGGCGTCAGAATTTGTTTCTGCGCGACGCGGAGATTCAGCTTTGGTTGCAGCCAGTTCATTATTGCCTGTGCGTTCCTGTTCGAATAAAACCCACGGCCAAACCGGGCGGGTGGTGAACCCCCGCCCCTACAAAGAAAGTTCCGTTAATTCAGCCGGAAGCTTTCCCCCAGATAGACTCGGCGGACTTCAGCGTCGCCGCTTAGCTCGGCGGGCGTGCCCGCGCGGAAAATCTTTCCGTTATTGATGATATACGCCCTGTCGGTGACCGCGAGGGTCTCTCTTACGTTGTGGTCCGTAACCAGCACCCCAATCCCGGCCGTGGATAGATCGGCAATGATCTTTTGGAGGTCCACGACGGTTAGCGGATCAATGCCCGAAAAAGGCTCATCGAGCAGCACAAACGATGGCGACAGGACCAGCGAGCGGGCAATTTCCAGCCTTCGGCGTTCGCCGCCTGACAAGACGTGCGCCGGGCTATTTCGGACTCCTTCCAGTCCCATTTGTGCCAGAAGCTCCTCCACACGGTCGCGCCGCTGCTCCGGCGATATCGGCAGGGTCTCCAGCACGGCCAGCAGGTTCTCTTCGGCAGTCAGTTTGCGGAAGACAGAAGGTTCTTGGGGCAGGTAGCTGATGCCACTGCGAGCCCGAAGGTACATGGGGAGGTCAGTGATGTCCTCGCCGTCGAGGAGAACATGGCCTAGATCCGGACGGGCGAGGCCGACGAGGATGTAAAAGGTAGTCGTCTTGCCTGCGCCGTTCGGCCCGAGTAGCCCAACCACTTCGCCCTGCTGAATCTCCAAACTGACGTCGTCAACAACCTTCCGACCTCGATACGACTTACTTAAGTCGGCGGCCTGGAGTTTCAACATGCCTATTCATTTCTCAACCCGGTGCCTGGTCAACGTGCGCGAACCCGCGTCAGAATCAATCAAAATCGTATCACTGGCCCGATAGAAGGTCAAACTTCGGCCTGTAGTGGTGTCGTTGGAGGCGTCTGTAAGCGTGGGTTGTCCGCCGGAAAGGACGAATTTCTCGTCGGCGGCGGTGTAATCGGCGCGCTCGGAGGTGCCGGTGCGGTCGCGATCGTGAACGTGGACGTCGCCGAGGGCGATGGCGTGGTCTAGTTGGCGGCCGGACTGGCTTACGGGGGCGCTTATTTTGGCGGGAGCGGCTGCCGGCGCCAGGGCTGGGGCTGGCCGGGGAGGAGTCAGAAAGAGATCGAGGGTGTGAGCTTGAATCGATTCGTCGGGTGAATCCGCATGCACGCCGCCTTCCAGATGGGCGCGACCAGCGTCGCTCCAGTAGGTAAGCACCGGCGCGCGCACTTTCCAAAGTACCGGCGCGGCAGGGCCATCGCTGGCGGCCGGAGCTTGCGGGAAGACCGCGACTACGTTTTCGCGGGCTTCGATCTTCTGCTGCTCGCGCCAGAGTTCGATGACCTGGGCTACTACTACCGAATCGCCTTGCCACATCCTGGCGCGCCCGGTGTAGATGAGGTGGCCTTCCTTGCCTGAGCCGGTGAGATTGTCGGAGGAAATGTGCGCGGGGCCTGGGCCGATGCTGGGATTCGCGGATTGCGGCGAGGGAGTCGAGGTGGAGAGATACGTGGTGCGCACGTTGCCGTTGGCGGCGATAGCGCCGGTGTCCTGCTGAATTTCAATTTTAGTTGCGGTCGTGCGCGTCTCGGAATCCGAGACGAGTGGCGCGCCGGTCAGGGTAATGGCGTCGGTCGATTTGACCATGGTGGCGTGGCGCGCGTCGGCCGCGCGATCTACTTGCGTGAAATGGACTTTCTCGTCCAGGTCGATGGTTTCCCAATCGCCGCCTTTCGCGAATGACGCGATCAAGTCGCGGGCTGTGGTTTTTTGCGGCGGGGCGGAGCCGAGTTGGCGATCGATTTCCACGCCGGAATCGCCATAGAGCTTGCGCATGCGGTTGGCGGCGTCGAATTCGCCGCGGGCTTTGGTGGTGCGCAGCGTGGTGGTGCCGTCGGGATTGGTCAGCTTTATCGCGGCAGGTGCGAGCGTGGTGGCCGATTCGATGCGACGTTGCGTCGGAAGCGAGCCGGGGGCGAACTGGATGGCGATAGCTGCGCTATCAACTTGCTGCGCAGTGTCCTTGGTCTTGGTGCGAATTTCGACTGGAGCGCCAGTCAACTTCATACTGTGCGGCTGATTAAGCTTGGGATCCATGATCACTTGCGCCTGTTGGGCGGAGAATTCGTCGGTTCCCGCGGGGGAAGTTTTCGTGCCGCGGACGTTGCCCTTGGCGGTGGCCTCTTCCACCCATCCGGCGGGGTTGAGGTTCGTATCGATTTCGTCGGCGGCGACGAATTCGGATTCTGTGCTGGTGGCGGCGTGATACTCGGGCGTGCCGCGGGCCCATGCTCGGCGCGTGTGCAGGTCCTTATCGAGCTCAAGATTCATTTCCTGCGCGGAGATTTCGCGGTCGCCCTGGCGAGCGAGCGCAGGGCCTTGCAGGCGGGCGGTGTGCGTCTCGCGATAGTAGTCGAGGCGCGTGCCGATTATTTCGGTGGGTAGGCTTTTGGGATTTCGTGCGTTGTGAAAATGCAGTTGGACGTCGTGCTCGAGACGAAGAAGCCCTGGATTCGATTTATAGGTCAGTCCGGTGGCGCGGCCGTCGCCATTGGGGAACTGGAATACGGCAGGAGCGGCAGTGGAGGCTTCGCCGGAATCGCGATCGAAAGTTACATCACTGGTCTGGACGTGAATGGTGTGGTCGATGATTTCATGACCCGGCGTTGCCGCTGATTCGATCTCGATTTGCGCCGGACCGAGGCAGCGGATGCGTCCTGACCCGGTTTCGTACGTACATTTCTTTGTGACTAGCTTATCGTTGCGGCTGGAATCGCGGCCATAGGCGATGATGGTTACGTTCTCGAGTTCGCTGGCATCTTGATCCTTGAATTGCGTGGCGCGCGACGCTTTTACGGTATAGATGGTGCGTTCCTGCTCGACTTTCGAGAAGGAGAATTCGGCGGATTCCTGCTGCACGGTGACGGGGACGGGTTTGGGAGCGTCGCGCCGGGCGCGGGCCGTCTTCATGGATCGTGCGATGAAGACGCCGGCGACGGTCGCGGCAATCACCAGGGCGATTGCGGCGGCCCAGCGGGCATAGCGCGCGGCTTCGGCATTTCTCATTCAGAGATCCCTAGCTAGTTAGAAGCTGAGTATAGGCGGTTCTGGATGCTTGGGGCTAGAGGTTGGAGGTTCGAAGTACGAACGAATTGTGGGTCGATCGTGCACGAAGAGGCCCGGCTGAAGCGCCGGTCCTACCGCCTTCGCTATGCGCGCGGGCGATCCGCTGGTGCAGGAGTTGCGGCGGTCATTACCAGGACTTCGTGGGAATCGCCCAGGTCGCGGGCGGCTGGAGTTACGATTGTTTTTGGGCCGATGTAGATTTTTTGCTGCTTGGTCATTGCCACGCGAATGTCGTTCTCGCTTACGAATTCCATCACTTTGATGTCGGAAACGGGGGGCTTTGAAGCTGGAGTTTTCGCCGCATCTGATTTTGCTTCCGCGACAGCGCGTGGCTCAGTGGGATTCGCTGGTGGCGGAGGCTGAGCTGACCCGGTTGCGTTCAGGGTGCCAGCGACATGCTCGGCTACCGCTGCGGCGGCGACTTCGGCGGGCGTCGGCTGATTAGCGGCGACGGGATTCGATGTTTCCGGCTTGACTGCTGAGCCGCGCGGGATTCCGCGTGCGGTGAAAACTTGCTCGACAATCTTCTGGATGGTTTGGCGATCGGGGACGATTGGCGATGCGGCGGCTTGTGGCTTGGCCGAAGAAACTTGGGATGTCGTGGTCTGTGCGGCCGCCGCGGCAGCTTTGCCCGGCGCGGCTGTTGGAGCTGCTGAAATCGATGCGCCGGTGCCCGCCAGTCTTTGCTCCGCGGGAACTGTTTTGTGCTCGACGGCGCGCGACTCCCAGGCGATGCGCTTCAGGTTCATCAGGTGATGCGGGCCGATGTTGTCGGAGGTAATGTTGCCGCCTGCCGAGCCGCAACCGAGGGTCATTGCGGGGAAAAGATTCGTCGAATAGCCGATCGAGCCGTGTACGGCTGAGGTATTCACGCAGACGCGCGAAGCCGGCACTTTCTGGCCGTACTCACGGGCGGCGGCTTCGCTCTGCGTGTGCACTGAGGCGGTGTGGCCCGCGCCGCCGTGGCGCAGAAGCTTCTGGCAGATTTCGATGGCGGCGGGGAAACTCGCAGCGGAATAAAACGCGAGAATGGGAGAGAGCTTTTCCGCTGAGAGAGGGTATTCACGGCCGACGCCTTCCAAGCGCGCGATCAGGACGCGCGTGTTGGCTGGCACTTTGATGCCGGCCAGCTCGGCCAGCACCGTGGCGTGCTTGCCGACAACTTTCGCGTCGGGAACGTGGCCGTAGCGAAAGACCAGCTCGCTGAGCTTGCGGATCTCTTCCTCAGAAAGAAAATACGCGCCCTGATTGCGGCATTCTTCGAGCACGCGGTCGCGAATGGCATCTTCGGTGACGACGGCCTGCTCGGAGGAGCAAATCGTGCCGTAGTCGAAAGTCTTGCCGGCGAAAATGTCGGCGACGGCTTTTTTGATATCCGCGGTGCGCTCGATCATGGCGGGGACGTTGCCCGGACCGACGCCGTAGGCCGGTTTGCCGGAACTGTAAGCGGCGCGAACGAGTCCGATTCCGCCGGTGGCCAGGATTACACCGGTCAGGCGATGCTTCATCAACTCTTGCGTGCCCTGCATCGTCGGATGGTTCAAGCAGACGATGATTCCTTCGGGGGCGCCGGCTTTCAGGGCTGCGCGCTCGAGCACGGCTGCGCTATCGCATATGCAACGCATCGCGCTGGGGTGCGGGCTGAGGACGATAGCATTGCGCGATTTCAGCGCGATCAGCGTTTTGTAAATCGCGGTGGACGTCGGATTGGTACAGGGAATGACGGCCGCGACTACGCCGAAGGGCTCCGCGACTTCGGCGATGGCTTTCTCGCGATCTTCGCGGATGATGCCGACGGTTTTCATACCGCGAATGGCGCGATGGACATCCACCGAGGCGAGGCGGTTCTTGGCGGTCTTATCGGTGACGTTGCCGTAGCCGGTTTCTTCGACGGCGATGCGGGCCAGTTGTTCGCCGGCTTCAGTGGCGGCCGCGGCGCAGGCGTCCACGATGGCGTCCACTTCGACCTGGGAAAATTGCGCGAATCGTTGCTGGGCTTGGTGCGCCCGTTCGACGGCGGCGCGGGCTTCCTGGATGGAGATGAGGTCGGTGTCGTGCAAACTCAAAAGGCCAAACCTCGCGGGACTCAATCAGTTCGCGCTCGGGACAAGAGCGAATTCCTCGTCGCTTCGCTCCTCGGAATGACGACGTTTTTGCTTGCGATGCCTTGGCCGGAGCTAACGCTCCGACCACTCACTATTTCTTGCCGCCGGCGTGCGAACCGCCGGGCAGAATTTGCTCGACGTGTTCGTGCGGGCGCGGGATTACGTGTACGGCGACTAATTCACCGACGCGACGCGCGGCGGCGGCTCCGGCGTCCGTCGCGGCTTTCACAGCGCCGACATCGCCGCGAACCATTACGGTGACGTAGCCCGAGCCGATATATTCTTTGCCAATGAGAACGACATTGGCGGCTTTAACCATGGCGTCGGCGGCTTCGATCGAGCCGATGAGGCCCTTCGTCTCGATCATTCCCAGCGCATCATTGGCCATTCGTCCTCACTCGCTCACGCACGTACACTGTATCGCGCCAACAGCCGCACGGGAAGCGTTCTTGCAGCCCGCGCGAAAAACTGGAAAGTGACTTATGCGGAATCCAGCGCAGACTAGCACGCTCCCCAAGTCGAATCAAGGAGATGAGGAAAATGCTGGGACGCGGAATCCGCGGAATCGAGTGAGACGGCTTAGACGCGGGGCGATCACGCTTTCGGCAGAATGCCGACGGTGGCGGCGGCGACGGCGTCGCGCGTTGAATTCTTTACACCGTACATGGCTTCGTCGGCGAGGTGCAGGAGATCGGCTTTGGTCTTCGAATCGCCCGGATAGGCGGCGACGCCGACGCTGGCGGTGATTTTGACTTGCAGGCCGGCGCTCTCCAGCCAGACTGCATCGCGAATGCGCTTGTGCAGGCGATGCGCTACGCGGATGGCGTTCTCTTTCGAGGTTTGCGGCAGCAGCACTACAAATTCATCGCCACCGTAGCGGAAGGCCATATCAATCTGGCGGCAGCTGCCCTTGATCATTTCCCCGATTTCGCTGAGCAGGCGCGAGCCCATCAGGTGGCCGTGAGTATCGTTGACGGCCTTGAAGTGATCGAGATCAATGAAGAGCAGCGAGAATTCGAAGGCGTAGCGATTGGAGCGATAGATTTCGGTGTCGAGAATAAAATTCAGGTGGCGCGCGTTATAGAGGCAGGTGCAATCGTCTTTGATTGTTAGCTCGTGGATGCGATGGACGTGGCGCGCATTCTCGATGGCAATGGCCGCGTAATCCGCGAGCGCTTCGAGCAAAGCCAGGTCGCGCGGACTGAATCCTTCTTCGCCTACGCAATTGATCAGCTCAATCACGCCGAGACATTGATCGCGGAAACGCACCGGAACGGCGACGATGGAGCGAGTCTCCATCTTGGTCTTCTCGTCCACTTTGGCGAAGAAACGGGAATCCTTGCTGGTGTCCGGCACGACGATCACTTCGCCGCTTTGCGCCACCCATCCGGCAATTCCCTGCCCGACTTTGATGCGCACATCGCGCAAGGCTTCGGCGCCGGCGCCAGTGGCGATCTGGAAATAAAGTTCGTTTTTATCCTGATCCATCAGCAGCAGCGACCAGGTGTCCGGACGGAGAAATTCGTTGATCTTCTCCATGATCGTGCGCAGGACTTGATCGAGCTGCAGGGAGGAAGTGAGCGCTTTGCCCAGTTCGTGAAAAATCGAAACTTCTGTCGCGTTGGGAAGCTCGACCTCGGCTCCCGGATTACGCCGACGTTCGATACCGGTAAAAGTTTTCGACTCGCTCACTATTTGCACACGACCGCAGAGATTAGAAAGCCCTGAAGGGACGGGCGTTTCGGCTGAACTTTTCCATTATAGAGAAGCCGTCGGAACGCGCGCAACGACTACGCGCAGCATCTTGCCGTAAAGACTACATTCGATTGGAGCTTGGGAGACTGCCCTGTCCTTTGGGACAGTCCTGCGTTGGCCGGTTTCTCTACCTTCTGCGCATTGACACGCTGGCGGCGCGCGCCTATATTTCTCCAGAGCACATATTTTACCGGATGCCACCTACACCTTTCGGCGAGCGCCTGAAACGCGAGCGTGAGTTAAGAGGTGTTTCCCTCGGCGAAGTTTCCGGCGCCACAAAAATAAATACAAAATATCTTGAAGCGCTCGAAACGGAACAGTGGGACCGGCTTCCGGGCGGCTTTTTCAATCGCGGATTTATCCGCACGATCGCGCGGTATCTGGGTTTGAATGAAGATGGGCTGATGTCTGAGTATGCCTTGGTTACCAAGGATCACCCTACGGTGACGGTATGGGTCCAGGACCTTGAAAAGCGCCGCAAGCCATGGGTTTCGGTCGGCATCGTGGCTCTGATCGTGGCGATTGTGGTGGCCGGCGGATGGCTTGCCGCTAAGCGTTGGGGCGGCGTGGCGCACGTGGAAGCGCGGCCGGTCAAGGTCTCCGAGGCTGCTCCGATGATTCCCGGAGATTCTTTGCCGAGCGATACTGCTGCGAGCGCCGCTGCGGAACCCTCACGAGATCACGCCGAAATGGCCGACGGCAAAATGATCCAAGATACCGCTCCGCCGGCCGCGGGGGCGGATCAAGCCGCTGCGACGGTGGTGCCCGCTGCTGACGCAGTTGCTCCCAGAGCAGAAAAGCTCGAACTGCGAATCCAAGCTGGCAGAAAAGCTCGCATTCGCGTGGCCGCCGACGGCCATTCGCAGTTCGCCGGCTGGATCGCTGCGGGAGAGACGCGAGAGTATTCCGCCCGCGATACCTTCCAGGTTTTCGCCAGCGATTCTTCTGCCGTCTTCATTGAACTAAATGGAAAAACCATCGCACCTCTTGGTATGCCGGGACGCCCTGGGCATGCCACAATAACTCGCAAGGACTTGGGAGATAGCACCGGAGGAGTGCATTAGCACCGTTGCTGGTGACGATGTCCGCGCGGAAGTTCGCGCGAATCGCGCTCGCAAAGAGCGGAAGCTTGCCGTGTGCTCGGGAAGTCTCTCGCTATCGCCCGAAGACCGCGCTGAATTAATGGTGATTCTAGCCGAGGATGCGGACGGTGACATCGCCGAACGCGCCGCGCGCGCGCTGATGGGCGTCACGCCACAAACTCTCTGTGCGGCGCTCGCGCGCGCCGATACTGACGAGCGGCTGTTTGATTATTGCTCCTCAGAAATCGCGGACCAGCCGGGGATTGCCGATGCGCTGGCAAGAAATCCGAAGTGCCCGAAAGATTTGATTGCGCGCGCGGCGCAGTACCTCACTTCGACAGGCGTGCAGGCAATTCTCGATGATCTTCATGGACTTTCGCTTTCATCGGATTTAGCAGAAGCGCTGGCGAGCTGCCCTCACGCGAGTGCGGAGCAGCGCGAGCTGATCTCAGAGTTGAACTCTGGTGTTCCGGATCCGAAACCCGTTGAGGATCCGACAAAAGTCAGCGACGCGGAAGCCAACCGGCGCCGCACGCTGATTCAGAAAATCGCCAGCATGACGGTAGTGCAACGGATTCAGCTGGCCATCAAGGGCCCGCGCGAGGCACGCACGGCTTTGATCCGCGACTCGAACAAGATCGTGCAGCGAGCGGTGCTGCAGTCGCCGCGGTTGACGGAGCCGGATGTTGAGAATTTTGCGGCGCAGACGAATCTCGCCGTGGAGGTTTTGCGGCTGATTTCGATGAACCGCAACTTCATGAAGAATTACGTGATCGTGAAAAATCTGGCGAATAATCCGAAAACGCCGCTTGATATTTCTCTTCGCTTGCTGGTGCGGCTGACGCCCAATGATCTAAAGGTGCTCAGCGGGAACAAAAACATCCCTGAGACTTTGCGGACCTCCGCCGTGAAGCTGATTCGCGCGCGCACAGCTAAAATCGAAGGCGAGTGAGCGGCGCGCGGGAACCGCGCATCAATTTCCTCCGGGAGCGGCCAGCGAGGCTAGAATTTTCTTCTGGTAGTCCTTCGCGGTTTGCAGGATTTCCTCTTCGTTGAGCGTCAGCATCTTTCGCTCGTCCATGATGACGCGGCCGGCGATTATGACTGTGCGCACATCCGTCGCTTTCAATGCAAAGACGATCTCCGAATAGACGCTGTACATCGGCGTGGCGTGCGGAGCGTTCGCATCCACGATAATCAGGTCTGCTTTCTTGCCCGTTTCGAGCGAGCCGATTTGCTTCTCGAGGTGCAGCGCACGCGCGCCATCGATCGTCGCCATTTCGACCACTTGCTGCGCCGGCAGTGCGCGGGGATCCATCCGAGATATCTTTTGCAGTTTGGCGGCCATATCCATTTCTTCAAACAAATCCAGGTTGTTGTTGCTGGCCGCGCCATCAGTTGCCAGGCCTACCGCGACGCCGGCTTCGCGCATTTCGATCACCGGCATCACGCCTGCGGCGGTCTTCATATTGCTCGATGGATTGTGTGAGCAGCCGACGCCGTAGTGCGCGAGTGTGGCGATATCCGCAGCGTCGGTCCAGATGCAATGCGCGCCGAGGACGTCCGGCCCCAGCAGTCCGATTTTTCCGAGATAAGCTACCGGCGTCAGGCCATGCTTGGCGCGGCTTTGATCGAGTTCGAAGGGGGCTTCCGCGATGTGTATCAAGATTGGCGCGCCATTTTTGCGCGCGAGAGCCGCGGAATCCTGCAGCGTTTTCTCCGAGCACGTGTATATCGAGTGCGGCGCCACGGCCGCTACAATCAATGGATCGCCTTTCCAGTGATCGAGATATTTCTGCGAGTAGGCGAACGCGGCATCGAGCGTTTTGTTGTCCGGCGCGGGAAAATCGATGATCGTTTCGCCCAGCACGCCGCGCATTCCGGCTTCCTTGGTCACGCGCGCGACGTCATCCTCGAAGTAATACATGTCGGCGTAGTCGGTAATGCCCCCGCGGAGCATTTCCAGTATGCCCAGACGCGTGCCCCAGGCGACGAAATCTGCGGTCACGTTTCGCGCTTCCGCCGGGAAAATGTACTTTTTTAGCCAATCGTCGAGCGAAAGATCGTCGGCGATTCCGCGAAACAGGCTCATAGCTGCGTGGGCGTGGCTGTTGATCAGGCCGGGCATGATGATTCGGCTGCGGGCTTCTATCGTGTGCGCCGCGTCGTAGCGTGAATTGATTTCTTCGCGTTTGCCGACGGCGACAATTTCATCGCCGGTCACAGCTACTGCCCCGTCCTCGATTACTCGCTTCGCGGAGTCCATGGTGACGACTGTGCCGCCTACGACGAGCAGATCCGCGCGATCCTTCTGCGGCCTCGCGGCAAGGGAGCCAGCGACGAATGCGAGGGCCAGAGACACGATCACGGCGAGTCGCAGGCAGTATGTGTCGCTAGGCTTATTCATTTGTCGTCCTCAAGTCAGAGATTCGCATCATTGGCGAGCGCGAGTTGAGTTTACTCCGCAACAGAGCCGCGGGACGTTGGTGCTACTTCAAAAAAGACCGGTCGAAGGGCCGCGGTAGGAGCTTCGCCGCTGTTTCGTGCTCGACCTTGCCCTTAAGATTCGCCAAAATTACCGGCACGTCGCCGCAACATTCCCAAATGATTTGGCGGCACGAACCGCAGGGCGGCGTCAGCTTTTCCGTGTCGGTGACGACGGCAATCGCATCGAACTCGCGTTCGCCTTCCGACATGGCTTTGAAAATGGCCACGCGCTCGGCGCATAGCGTCAAGCCGTAGGTTGCATTTTCGATGTTGCAGCCATCATAAATCTTGCCGGACTTTGTTCGTACGGCAGCGCCCACACGAAAATTGGAATAAGGCGCGTGCGCCTTCTCGCGCGCCGCACGCGCCGCATCAATCAACGTTTGTTCGTCGGTCATCGTTGCATCTCGTCCATCTCTAAATGGCCGCCACGTCGGCAGCGATGCGCGGAAGCACGGCGCGTAGGAGCGCCACGAAATGCGTTTTCACGCGCTCACCAGTTTCCATCACTTCGGCGTGATTGATGGGCTGGTCCAAAATCCCCGCGGCCATATTCGTTACGCACGAAATTCCCAGCACGCGAATTCCCATCTGGCTCGCCGCAATCACTTCCGGCACCGTGGACATCCCCGCCAAGTCCGCGCCGATCGTCCGCATGTAACGAATTTCCGCGGGCGTCTCGTAGCTCGGGCCGGACATCGCGCCGTACACGCCCTCGTAGATCTCGAAACCAAGCTGCCGCGATTCTTCGTACGCAAACCGCCGGTAATCTTTACAGTAAGCCTGCGTCATATCCGGAAAGCGCGGGCCGAAGCGCTCGTCATTCGGGCCAATCAGCGGATTCGACCCTTGCAGATTGATGTGATCGCGAATCAAGACCAGCGCGCCCTGTTTGAAGTCCGTGTTAATTCCGCCCGCGGCGTTGGTGAGGATCGCCGCGCGAATCCCGAGTCGGCCCAGAACGCGCATGGGAAAAATGACGATCGCGAAGCGGATGGCCTTCATAGAAATGCACGCGGCCCTGCATCGCGGCCACAGTGACTCCGGCCGCGTTTCCAATGACGAGGCGCCCGGCGTGCCCTTCCACCGTCGAGCGTGGGAATCCCGGAATCTTCTCGTAAGGAATGCGCGTCGCGGACGTCAATTCATCAGCGAACGAGCCGAGTCCCGAGCCAAGTACAACTGCCACGTGCGGGCGCAAGCGTGTCTTGCCGAGAATGTATTTCGCCGCGCGCGAGGCTCGCGCAAACTCGCTCGCCGCGTCGTTCTTCCCTTTCGCCGCGGGCGCCATCATTTCAGCATGATTCCAACGATCGAAGCCGACATCAGGTTCGCCATCGTCCCGCAGAGCATGGCGCGAATCCCAAGCCTCGCGAGATCACCTTTGCGATTCGGCGCCAGCGCGCCAATTCCGCCGATTTGAATCCCGATCGAGCTGAAATTCGCAAAGCCGCAAAGCGCAAACGTGGCAATGGTGAAAGATCGCGGATCGAGCACTTCCTTCATCGGGCCAAGCCGCTGAAATGCAATCAGCTCGTTTGTAACCATCCGCAAGCCGAGTAAGTTCCCGATCGCCGCGCTATCGTGCCACGGGATACCGATCAACCAAGCGATCGGTGCGAAAACCCAGCCAAGGATTTGTTCGAGGCTCGACGGGAACCAGGCTAAGTGCGAGTGAACCGCGCCGAAGATTCCGTCCACAAGATACAGCAGCGCGATGAACGAAATCAGCATGGCCGCCACGTTGATCGCCAGATTCAATCCGTCGCCCGTACCCCGGGCAATGGCCCCAAGAGTATTGGGATCGCGCTCGATCTCCGCCATTTCCACCTTGCCCCCGGTTTTCGGCGTCTCGGTTTCGGGCACGAGCATCTTCGCCAGCAAAATCGTACCGGGCGCCGTCATGATCACCGCGGCCAGTACATGTTTGGCTTCGACTCCGAAAGCCATGTAGGCGGCCATCATTCCGCCGGAGACGTGCGCCATCCCGCTGGTCATGATAGTCATCAGTTCGGAACGCGTAACATCCGGAAGAAACGGCCGGATCGTCAAGGGCGCCTCGGTCTGCCCCATGAAAATGCTCGCCGCCACATTCAAGGATTCCGCCCCGCTTGCCCCCATCAATCGCGTCATTACCCACGCGGCTATGCGGATGATCAACTGCATGATTCCCCAGTGATAGAGCAACGCGAAAAAAGCAGCAATGAAAATGATCGTCGGCAGCACCTGAAAGGCAAAGATGAATCCCTGTGGCGAGCCTTGCTTCCCCAAACTACCGAAGACGAACGCAGAGCCGTAAAAAGTGAAATCAAGGAGCCACTTTACTTTCGCTCCCAAAAACTCGAAAACCAAGACCCCATACTTCCATTTCATAACGAGAAATGCGAAGGCGATCTGAAGCGCGACACCCCACGCCACAGTTTTGACGCGAATGGCGTTGCGGTTTGTGGAGAAAATCCACGCGAGCACCATCATTGTCAGCATGCCGAGGACGCCTACGAATCGGTGCATTCGAATCCTCCGCGTTTATGCGAACTCTTTCGCTCCGATGATTCTGTGCACCAACGGCCGCGCCGCCGGCTTCTTCGGCCCGATTTCAAAACACGTCCCTAACATCGCCAGTACCTCGCCCTTGTGTTGTTCCGAGTTGAAGTGAATCGTGCACAGCACGCTGCCCGGCTTCACTGCATCTCCCACTTTCTTTTCCAGGACCACGCCCACCGCGGGATCGATCGAATCTTCTTTTTTCTCGCGCCCGCCGCCGAGCAGCATGCTGGCGATGCCCACCTGCTCGCAGTGAATCGCGCGGACGTAGCCGCCTTTCATGGTCACGGCTTTCGCCACGTGCCTGGCTTTCGGCAATCGTCCCGGATCGTCCACCACTCCGGCATCGCCGCCCTGCAGGCGGATGATTTCGCGGAATTTATCACGAGCGTGGCCACTGGCGATCATTTGCTGCGCGATTTTGCGCCCTTCGCCGACTTTCTTGCACTTTCCGCCGAGCAGCAGCATCCACGCTGATAAATCGAGGCACAATTCCCGCAAATCCTCCGGCCCGCCACCGGCCAGCACTTCGAGGCACTCGTCCACTTCCAGCGCATTGCCTACTTTGCGGCCCAGCGGTTGCTCCATGTCGGTGATGAGCGCTATGACTTTCTTGCCCATGCGCTTGCCCGTCTCCACCATCAATTCGGCCAAATAAACCGCGTCTGCCTGCTTTTTCATAAAAGCGCCGTCGCCCGTTTTTACATCCAGCACCAGCGCATCGATGCCTTCCGCCAATTTCTTGCTCATGATGGAAGCGCAAATCAGGTAAGGACTTTCGACCGTCGCGGTGACATCGCGGAGCGAGTACAGCTTCTTGTCGGCCGGAGCAATTTCCGGGGTCTGTCCAATTAGGGCGCAGCCACATTGCTTCAACACGCGCCGGAAATCGGCAAGCGAAAGATTAACGTTGAAGCCGGGGATGGATTCGAGCTTGTCCAGCGTGCCGCCGGTGTGGCCCAGCCCGCGGCCACTGATCATCGGCACGGGCAAGCCCGCGGCGGTGACAACCGGCGCGATCACTAGTGAAGTCTTATCTCCGACGCCGCCGGTGGAGTGTTTATCCACCTTGACGCCGGGCACCTGGGAGAGATCGAGCACCTGCCCGGAGTGCAGCATCGCTTCGGTCAGCGCAGCCAGCTCTGCTTGCTTCATGCCGCGCCAGACTACGGCCATCAACCACGCAGCGAGCTGGTAATCCGGGACTGAATTGTCCGTAGCGCCGCGAATGAGAAATTCAATTTCTTCGCCGGTCAGTTCCCCGGCGTCACGCTTCTTGCGAATGATATCAACGGCGCGCATGCGGAAAGAGTGAGCGAGGCTAGCACCCAGCGCTAGCCTCGTCAATCAATCGCAGCGCTACGTAACGCCGGCTGCTAGCCGGCGATTTTGACCTGGCACTGCGCAAATTCACGGGCGACTTCCGCGTGCGAACCCCGCAGTTGGTTGACGTCGAGGTCGTCGGACGCCGGCAGGGACGCCGGCGCTGCAAAAAGCGGTAACCCCCTACTTCGACGGCATAGAGTTCAAGCTCAGGGTTTACAGGGCTTCAACTCGAGGGCCAGCGCATGCGCCTCGGTATTCCCGATGTTCTCGGCCGCGTGCGTAGTCGCTTCGCGCCAAAACACTCCCCCGGCGTGTAGCTGGAGGTCGGACTTCGATCCGTCGGGAAACGTCATCCGCAGCGTGGCATCGTCGAAGGAATAGACGAATCCGGGCGGGTGCGAATGCATCGGTTCGCTTTCGCCGGGTTTGAGGTGAAATTCGAGCACGCGGACGCGATCGTTATCGATTCGCACCTTGTAATTGTTGGGCGAGAGCTTTACGGGATCCTGAGCCATCAGAAGGCGTGCTCCGAACGAACCCAGCGCACCGAGCATTATCCCGATCACTAAATAAATCGCTTTTGTCACGATCGGCCTCCCATCCAGTCGTTTAGCGCATGCTGCTTTGCCGCTAGAGACGCAGAGAGCCCGGAGTTACCCGGGCTCTCTGCGACGCCATGTGGTCCGAGGTTATGTGGCGCCGGCTGCTAGCGAGCGTTTTAGACGTGCACCACCACGTACATTCACGGTCAGCATCCGCACACGGGCCTCGCCGTTGCTGTTCGTTCACGCTTGCCAGATACCGGCAGGGACGCGGCGCTACCAAATGCTACTTCGACGGCATGTAGCTCAAATCATCGCGGAAGCGCTCGATGAGCGACTCGCTGCGCTCGATCGAGCTGTCCAGCCGCCTCATGATCGAATCCGCTTCGGCCTGTCCGAACGCTTCCTTGATCACGTCGCGATACGACTTCTCACCAGGCTTCTCTGCAAAATCCGCATAGTTCGGGTGCCCAAAGACCAGCACGTATTCGCCGTCCTCTCCTCCGTTCGCCAGTGCAAACCAACTATAGTGCGCCGGCCAATTGGTCTTCACGCCGGCCTCATGAATCATGGTAATCGCGCTGCGGAAATCGGCTTCGTGCCCGGGGCGCACGTGAAATGCGATCACTTCGTTGAACTTCGCCGGCGTCATCGAGCTTTCGGGATTGCTGATCTTCGGCAGGAACTCGTAGTAGCTCGTGGTGAGCGACTCGACAGCGTTCCCGATTACCTTGTTGAATTCCTCGAGATCCGCGGCATCCGACACCGACGGATGATCGAAATCCGCCCAATGTTGCCCGACGCGCGCGACGAGGTAAGTCCCTGTGAATCTGCCGGTCATAACTTCCCAAACCAGCAGCGGCTGCGTATCGTTCTGCTGCTTGTGCCACGCGGCCTTGGTTTTGCGGCCATCTTCGTATTGTTTCACCATGCTGTTTTTCGGTTTCTGAAATTCGATCGCCGCGATGTTGCCCGGCTCCTGCGCAAAAGCCGCCACCGCGCACAACAAAATCACACCAATGCCTGCAAGGGCCTTGTGAAATTTCATAAATTTCCTCCGGGAATTTGAAGATTGTGCTTCAGCGCGCGAAACAGTAGACCGGCGGATAAGAAGTGTCAAGCCCATTACTGGGAAGTTACAAGAACTCGTCCGGCACTCTCGACTAAACACTGGATCGAACTGCAAGCTCAAGCGTATAGCGTGCTGCCAAGATTATTTGCTACTGCACCGTCAGCGTGAACGTTGCAGGTTGAGTCGTGCCGCCGCTGGCGGCCATCACCGCAACCGTATAAGTATCGGGAGTCGTGCCAGGATTGCCGCCTGAATTGCCACAACCTGCCAAGCCGGTCATCGCAGCTAACGCCATCGCTGCGAAGACCGCGCGCCGACGACGCCGTTGTCCGGGCATCACGAGGAAAAAGATAAGCGCCATCGCGGAAACAGCGGCCGCGGCGATCCATGCCGGTGTCCTCGGGAAATTCCACGGGACGTAGTGCACTGTGGATTTTGCCGTGGTGGAAATATTCAGCATCGCCGTGCCGGTCTCCGTGCCGGGCGCACTCAGGTTAATCGTTGCGTTGCCCGCCGAGGAACCGAACGAGCAGGTGGGAATTTCAGCATCCGTCGACTTCGTGCCGGATACGACGCATGTCAGCACCACCGCGCCGGTGAAGTTTGCGCCCGTTACCGTCACTGTCGAGGTCGCCGTGCCGCCGACCGCGATGGCTTCCTGCTGCGGACTCGCGCCCACGGAGAACGATTCAACCGCGATCATAGAAGACGCAGAATTGCTCGCGCCAAACGTCCCGTTCCCAGCATATTCCGCGGTCAAACTATAATTTTGGGTCGCGACAAGCGTAAAGGAAATACTCGCGCTTCCATTTGACAATGTGGCGAATCCGAGGCCGAGCGCCGAGCCATCGTCGCCCGTTGCCACTACCGATACATCACCAGTCGGCGCGCCCGACCCCGAAGTCACCGCCACCTGCGCGCTGATCGTCTGATTCGGCTCCACGCTCATCGCCGATACCTGCATTTTCGTCGTCGTCGAGTTGAAACTGACGCTAGTCCACTGGCTCACCAGATTATTCACGTTCACCGAGCCCAACCCCGTGACCGCGTCCCAGCCGACGGATGCCTGATAATCCGAATTCGCGTTTCCGAATCCAGCCTCGCCGGGCACGGAATTGTTTCCCACGGTCACGTCGTTGAAGATGCAACTTCCCGCGGGCAAGCCGGACTGGCTCGAAGCATTGCACGACGACAGCGTCTCGGTCGCCGCGAGCTTATAAAGAACGTAATCCGCCTGCCCTTGCCGCGAATTTGTTCCTTGATCAACGAGCGACATGATGCCGGCAAAAGAAGGCGCGGAAGCTGAAGTCCCGCTGACCAGCACAACGCCGGGATTCTGTGGAGTCTGGCAGCTTCCTTCAAAGCAGATGAAATAAGGGTCGTGTCCTGCGGCGCTCAGCGAAACGTCTGGCAAACCGCGGCCCGGCTGATTGTTTGGCCCGAGCGGAACGCCGACTCCCTTTTGCCAAGTCGGCAAGCCGAAGAATTGGCTGACGCCGCCACTGCCTGCCGAGATGTTGGGATTCGTGCACCCTACCTCTCCCTGCGAGCAGCTTTCATTCCAAGCGTCTTCGGGGATGTAAGAAATAGCAGATTCGTTCGTGCCGCTATTCGTGGTATTCCAGAAATTTCCCGCGCCCTCGTTGAATTCCGTCCCACCCACTGCAACGTTAAACGGTGTGGATGCCGGCAGATTCACGTTGATCGGTCCGACCGCCACCGTTTCGAAATCCGGACTGTCACAACCCTCTGCACCTCCGTCGCCTGTGGACGCCATGTATGTAATACCTTGCGCGGCCGCCTGCTCGGAAATTGATTCCTCGAATTGCGCCCCAGCTGTGGTGAATTGCACTTCGCATGCGCCGTAGCTCACCGTCATCACGTCGGCCAGATTATTTTCCACCACATACTGTGCCGACAAATCCGTCCCGAATTCCGTCAGCGTTGATGCCGAGACCACAAAATCAATTTGCGCCCCGCGTCCCGTAGCGCCCGCCCATTCGTTGTCCAGCGTGGATTCAAATTGGTCGCCTGGATCGAGAATTCCGGGGTCGGTGCCATTGTGCACGACCGTAAAGTTGCCTCCCGCCAGGCCAAATACTGCGTCGAAGTCCGATACATCCGTGTCGACGATATCAGTCACGCCCAATACCGCGATGGTTTTCCCCGCGCCGTTGATATTGGCCGCATACACGGGCTGAATGTTGTAGATCGTCGCATAGTCGTCGGGGCCAAGAGCGTGGCTCCCGTCCGACAAAGTGATGCTGCGGATCGGCGCCCCGTCCTGGTGCACCAGCGTCGCGTTTGTGTTCACGCGCACAAATTGCGGCTTGGGAAAGAAATCGTGCAGCGACGCGATTCCCACGACGACGCGCGAAAGCGCAGCGGGAATCTGCAGCTCACTCGTGTTGGCGATGTGCGTTTCGCCGTTCACCAGGAAATTATGAATCTCCGTGTGGAACGTCTTTCGAATCAATCCCGCATCGCCCGAAAATTCAATCGCCGTCCGGCCTTTGGTCATGTTCGTCACGCGGAAACCTCGCGCCTCGAGCCAATTCACCAACGTCTGCACATCCGCTTCCGCCGGTCCGAACTGCTGCCCGAACTGTTCCGGCGTCAGCCACTTGTGATAATTCGGCGAAGTCTTGTCCTGCTGCTGATCGAGCAGCATTCGCAGCGCCGCTTCCTGTTGCGGGCTGCGCTGCAATACGAGTTGCAGACGTTCTAGTGGCAAATTATCGGCCACCTTGCCGCGATCAAAGGCAGCGCGCGTCAATGCCAGCGTGTTGCCTTTCAAAATCACGAGTTTGCTCTCGTCGATTTTCTGCGTAATACGAGCCGGCGTGGTCTGCGCAACCGCACTCCCACCGAGCAGAACAAAGACGGCGATGAAAAATGCGATTTTGGTGCAGGCCGGGCGGCTGGCTTTCATGGTCCCTACCTTAGACAGGGTTCGATAAGTTTAGAGCGGCTCGCGTGCGCATTGACCGAAACGATCGCCTGGAGACGCGGATAATCCTGAACGGCAATCTTGAAAGTGGATCGAATCTTTTCCTAGCGTTCGCACCACCCGCGAGTTGCCGGAGATTTTAACATAAACGCTTCAAGAACCATCTGCTCGCGCAACAAAGCTTACGAATGCCGCTGCTAGGAATACCATTACCGGTGCAAATGGCCCTCGAACCTAGCCGAGCGCCGATTCCCTGTAACTATTGTGATCGAACGACTTGGGCCCTGGGGTCACTAGAAATTGACAACCCGGGGTTGGCAGCATAGGCTTTCCCTGCAACAGCCGTCGCGCTGATTCGCTCGCAGCGCTACGAAATATGCGGGAGGACAGCCATGATTCCGCCGGACTCCGCCAGCGCCATAAAATCACCGTGCAGCCGCCGCGACTTTCTCGCCGCAACGTCCTGCTTCGGCGCGGCTGCAGCTTTTTTGCACTGCATCCCGCAACCGGCCCTGGCTGCAAACATCGCGCAGGACAAGCGCATCGCCACAACTCCGCTGGTCGATAAGGGCTACGCTTCCGTCCGCAAAATTGGCGACGGCGTTTACGCTACAATCTCCGATCCCTCCAAGGGCTACGACACGCTCTCCAACGGCGGCTTCATCATCGGCAGCGAGTCCGCACTGCTGATCGAGGGATTTCACACTCCCAAGGGCGCCATACTGCAGCTCGAGACTTACCATTCACTCAGCAAACTTCCCATCGTCGCTGCCCTCGACACGCACTACCATTTCGATCACTCCCTCGGAAATGCCGCTTATGGCGCGCACGGCATACCGATTTGGGCGCACGCCGATGTGCCCTCGCTGATGCAGAAAAACTACGTCTCCCTGCAAGGCCTAGATCTCGACGCGATTCTCGCGCCGTTCAAGAAGCGTGTCGAAGCAGCCGTCGACGAGACCGACAAACAGCACGCCCAGGGAGATCTCGCCGCGTTTACGGGCGTAGCTCAGTCTGCGCTAGGCACCGTCATCGCCTTCCCCAACCAGCCGCTTCACCCCTACGATTTTCCGAAGACGATCGATTTGGGTGGAGTCAAAGTCATTCTCGAAACTTACCCCGGCCACAGCGGCACGGACGTCATTGCGCGCATCCCGGCTCAAAACATCGTCTTTACCGGCGACTTGCTCTTCGACGCGTGGTATCCGGTCACATTCGACGCCGACATCAAAGGCTGGCGCAGAACTCTCGCAAAGCTTGCGCAATTTGATAAGGACACACTCTTCGTTCCAGGGCATGGCCTAGTCTGCGGACAGGAAGGCATAGCAAACGAGCGCGCCGTCTTCGATAACCTCGCCGATTATGCCGAGAAGATGCACAAGCAGGGAGTGAACGCGGAAGAAGCTGCCAGGCGCTACACAGCACCCGAGAAATTCAAGAATTTCCCGGTTTTTGCCTGGGGATTTTGCATCGGACCCACAATCGCCAAATTGTACGAGGGGTTTGAAGCGGCTCGGTAAGCTAGAATCGAAGTCGTGCGGTTTGCTGGCCTCCTTTGCAGCTCCGCACTGCTCCAGCAACGCCACGCCGCGCCGAGTCGTCTAATCTCTTGTGCGATACGCCTGGCGCAATCGGTTTTCGATAGGCAATGTATTCCGGCACTCACTGCTTGCAGCGTTAGCGTTCACGTCTGTCTCCACCATACGCGCAGCCGGCCAGCAGTCGCTACCCTCGCACGCCACCATCGAGCTCATCGGAGATCGCCCATCCGTGCAATCCCCCCGTCTCGATGCCGGCCTGCTCTTCCATCTCGACCCCGGCTGGCACATCTACTGGCAAAACGCGGGCGATTCCGGCGAACCGCCGAAAGTCGAATGGCACCTGCCGCCCGGTTTCCGCGCCGGCGCGATCGAATGGCCGGCTCCCAAGCGCATTGGCTCCGGCTCCATCATCGATTACGGCTACGAATACCAAGTCCTTTTAATAGTGCCCATCACGTCCCCCACCGCCGTCGCTTCGCTCACCGCGCCCGTCCAATTCGTCGCCGACGTAAAGTACATCGTCTGCCGGGAAATCTGCATTCCCGGCAAGCAGCATCTCTTCCTCGTGCTTTCCGACACTGACGCAGCGCTGGCCAAGCAATGGCACGATCTCTTCGCCCAAGCCCGCGCGCAATTGCCAAAGCCCGCTCCGCCGCAATGGAAAATATCCGCCAGCTCCGAAGGCGGCAATTTCATCCTCAATATTGCCGGCGCCGCACCTCCGAAATCCGCCACCTTCTTCCCCGAAGACCCCAGCATCATCGAAAACTCCTCCCCGCAATCCCTGGCATCCGATGCCCACGGCTTTCATCTAACCCTGAAGAGATCAGAGCAACTTTCCGTGCAACCCATTCGGCTGCGCGGCGTCTTAGTAACGGAAGGCAACAACGCATACCAGATCGTGGTTCCGCTCAACGCGCGCTCAAGCCCAGAAAAACAAAAATAGGGATCGCAGGAATCCCAGGCAATCCAGCAAGGGGGAGACGATGAAGCGTAATCTCGTATCTATGATAGGTATCGCGCTGTTGCTGGTGGCGCTCGGCTTGGTCGCCTGGCTTTCTCCCGCCTGGGCCGTGCGCGTCGGCGATAAGGCCCCGGATTTCACCGGCACGGATACCAATGGCCAGACCCACAAGCTCTCCGATTATGCCGGGAAGTATGTCGTGCTCGAATGGCACAATCGCGGCTGCCCCTACACCCAGAAGCACTACAACAGTGGCAATATGGAACGCCTGCAGCGCGAATGGACCGCGCGCGGCGTGGTCTGGTTCACCGTCATTTCCTCCGCGCCCGGCAAGCAAGGGTACATAACCGCCGAGGATGAAAACGCCTACGTCAAGCAAATGAACGCCGATCCCACCGCGGTTCTGCTCGATCCCACGGGCGCGATCGGCCATCTCTACGACGCCAAAACCACGCCGCAAATGTTCATCATCAACCCGCAAGGCGTCCTACTCTACAACGGCGCCATCGACGACAAAGCCACCACCGACCAAGCCGACATCGCCGGCGCCAAGAATTTCGTGCAGCAGGCCCTGCAAGAAGCGCTAGCGGGGAAGCCGTTAACGGTCTCCAGCACGCGCCCCTACGGCTGCTCGGTCAAATACCCGAACTAGCGAGCGCAACAATTTCAATCGCAGGCGCGCAGTTCGTATGGGCGGGGCTTGTTTACCCTGAGCTTCGAAGGGTTCCGCCCTCCGACGATCACAGACCAAGCCATCGTCTCGCCTCATCCGCGGCCCACGACCGCGGTAGCGCCGGCCTCCGTGCCGGCATCCGACGACCGCCAAACGAGCCATAATCCCGCCTCACCCGAGGATGACCACCCACGTATCCCGGTAACGCAGGCTGTATTGTCCCGATTAAGCGGCGGAATGAATGGAATCGAGGGCCAAGTGCGGTATCTCGGCCGGGCAGCGATAGCGGAGCGGCAATACGATCGTCCCAATACCGCGGCTGACGTAAATCTGCGTGTGGCCAAGGCGCCCCCAGCCAATCTTAAATTGCAGCTTTTCGGGCGTGCGTCCCCAGATCGAACCCAGGAACGGCAAATTCACCTGCCCACCGTGAGTGTGTCCTGCGAGCACTAATCCGATGTTCTCTTTTGCCGCCGCGCGAATAATCGCGGGATTGTGCGACAGCAGAATCGTGGACGCATCCTTGGGAATACCATGAATCGCGCGCGGCAAATCCGGGCGATAGTGCCAATCGTCGATTCCAGCGAGATACAGGGATTGCCCGCGTCGCCGAAGCCGCGTGTGCGTGTTTCGCAATACCTCGATGCCCGCGCTTTCCAGCGACTGTGATATTTCGTCGGCGCCTACGCGAAAATCGTGATTTCCCAGCACCGCGAAAACCCCATGATTCGCCTTCACGCTCGCGAGAATCTCCGAGACCGGCTCGATGTAAGCCCGCGAATAAGTGACGAAGTCACCCGTAACCGCAACAAGATCGGGCTTGAGATCGTTCACCGTTTCAACTACATGGCGCAGAATCTCACCCGGCAAAAAAACACCGTGATGAATATCCGTCAGCTGGATAATGCGGAAACCGCGAAACGCCTCCGGCAGCGAGTCGAGACGTATGCGGTGATGCGTAATCTCGAACCCACTACCCATACGTTGCAGCGCGCGGTGCGTCTCGTCCTTGCTGAGCGGATATTGCTCGACGCCGCCACTGCGCCACCGCGTTGTAATCCGGTGCAACGGGTCTGCCAGCCGAGGCCGGCGACGGCGATCGTGGGTATGTCGCTTTTGCATATCGTCAGGGTTATCAATCGACCGTAACAACCGAAACCGACAGCGTCAACGTAACCTCAGTACTAGAGTTTCCTCGGTTGCATCTTCGGCATAAATTCGATGCGGAACAGCCTGCTGCCGGGTCTTGCCAGCGGCACATACCGGAGCAACCGAATTGCCATGCGCGCCCTCTAACTCGGCACGGAGCAGATTTTCTGGAACTTTAATCGCGGAGCGTCGAAAACTAATAGGGAGTGTGGGCAGAAGGCTCTGCTGGCCGTATGAGTCCCTCTGATAGACTTGTCGCTAATCGCTGATTAGCTCGCACACAACTTCCTGTTCATCTTCTGCGAGATTCTTAGGGAGGTTCGGGCTGTGAAGATCCGACGCGGGGTTTGCTGTGTGCTCGTCGTTCTAAGCGCGTCTCTCGCCGGCGCGCAGACTGCTTACGCCCAATCCATTTCATCCGTTCGCGGCACCGTGACTGATCCCAGCCGCGCTGTGGTGGCCAAGGCTAGCGTTCATTTGATTGATGCCAACGCAGCTGAGCGATTGACGACAACGGATGACAAAGGCCAGTACGTATTTACCGGCGTCACGCCCGGGAGCTACCGGCTGCAGGTTTTGGTCAGCGGTTTCGATACATTCGAACAGAAAGATATTCAAGTTGCGGCCGGGAAAGAATCCCACGTAACGGTTCAGCTGCGAATTCCCACGCAGCGCGAAGCCGTGACCGTGCGCAGCCTGGACGACGCCGAACATCTAAACGCCCGCATGCGCCTGCTGCCCAATGCAGGCCCCGGTATCCGTGAAATCCGCCGCGATGCCGCGGGGCGCTACTACGTGCTCGCAGCTCCCAGTTCCACCATTGATATTTATTCGCCTGCGGGCACCAAGGTCGGCCAGATTCCCGCCAAGCCAACGCCGGACTCCTCGATCGCATTTGGTGAGGATTTCTATCTCGACCCTTCAGGACGCGTTTATGTCGCCGATGGAGGAGCCAACGAAATCAAGATCTATGCCGCCGATGGCACCTTGGCGAGGAAATTTCCCGTCGTGTCGCCGATTTCCGTAGCCGCCTTGGCGGACGGAGAAGTAGCCGTGGCGAGCCTCGCTTCCAAGAGATTCGTGGATGTTTACGATACAACCGGCCGGCGCACGCGCAGCATTGGCGGGATTTCCGACTCGACCGATATCTCCACCACCAACGCAATTATTAGCCGTGGTTATTTCACCGACGACGGCAGCGGGCATTTTTATTATTCGTTGACCTATCTTCCCGATCCAACCATCCGCAAATACGACGAATACGGCTACGCCGCCTACGAAATTGCGCTTCCCGCGAATGAATTCATCGCCAAAGAGGACGGCACCACGATTAAATTTGCGCTGCGGCCATCCGGGCCGGGCGAGCGCCAGGCGGATTCAACCGATCAAGGAATCGGGGCCTATGGCGGCGCGGGAATCGGCCATGAACTCGGCGGCGGTTTTGGCGGAATGCATCACGACGGTGGCGAAGGAGGCGGCGGAGGAGGTTACGGCGGAGGAGGAGAGGGCGAATCACATGGCCAGTACGGGCGCCGCGACGAAACCGGCGTTCGCGCCAGCGTAAAAATCCAGACGCGAGTTAAACAATCTGAAAGGACACCGCAATTCAGCGCCATGGGCATTGATCCCGCCACGCAGGAAGTATGGGCCGCGGTTGGAAATCTGCTATTTCATTTTGACAAAGACGGAAACCAACTCGCCGCCTATTCGCTCTATTCCACGGAGCAAGCTTCGATCAAACCCAATGTGATTGTGGTTGAACCGGATCGCCTGGTGATGGCCGCAGATCCGTATGGCATCTTCGCATTTCCCCGTCCGGATCACCTCCAGCCGGCGCCGACGCCCACGCAGACCACACAGTAATCGGCCTTTCAATTTCACCTTCGTCTGCCCGATAGCTCCAAATAAGAATAAAATTGCTACCTCCTAATGCCCATTCAGCCGATTAGCGGGCGATATTTCGCAATTCTGGCGGCGATTTGCTTCGCCGCGGGCCTGAACGTGTACGCGACGGTGGCGTCGCTGGGATTGCTGGCGCGCGCGGGCGCGATTGCGCTGCCCACGCCTCTGCACGCTCTGGAAAACTGGTGGATCATCGGAGCTAGCGCAGTGTTGTTTCTCGTGGAGTTCTTCGGCGACAAAATTCCGGCGTTCGATCTGATCTGGAACGCGCTGCATACATTTGTGCGCGTCCCCGTGGCAGCTCTGATCGCGTATTTAGCGACTTCGCAACTCTCGCCCGGCGAACAAACTCTGTGCGCGTTGGCCGGTGGCGCGATCGCTCTGGCGGCCCACGGCGGAAAAACAGCGGCCCGAGTGGCTGTAACGCCGTCGCCTGAGCCGCTTTCGAATATCGGCTTGAGCCTGGGCGAAGACGCCCTCGCGATTTTTCTGGTCTGGTTCGCGACCGAGCATCCCTACGCCGCAGCAGCGATTGTGTTGGTGGGGCTCCTGGTCGTCGCGCTGACGATTCGGTTGGTGTGGCGCGCCATGCGAGCGTTATTTGCCGGTGCCGAACGCGAATTTCGCCATTAGATAAAATCGAACACCCCGGCAGACGAATAGCACTGCACGCAGCCATCTCCAGCCAGGGGATGCCTCCAATACGGCCTCCCCTGGCCGTTTGACTCGGGCCGATTTTCGCAACGCGGATCGCCGAGCCTCGATTGTTACCGCTGATTAAGACTCCCGCTGCGCTTCATCCGCCTGTTGCGCCAGATCGAGCAGCTTGTCGGTGAATGCCGCTGGCTGGCCGATGAACAAACCATCATTAATGAACCCCTGAATTGCGCCGACTGCTGTGATTCCTTCAGCCGTCACTGGACGAATTACCGCGACGATTGGAAGGCCAGGAATGAATTCGGCGGGAACCGGGAAGATGAGGTTCGTTTGCAGCAGCGGATTGACGGTGACGTCGAAATTGGGGAACGTGAGGCCGGTGTTCGGATCGGTGACCGGCGCAACAGGAGGTTGCACTCCGTTGCCGGAGAAATCGACCCACTCGAGAAAATGAGCGATTTCATCGCCGCCGATGCTGAGCGTGATTTTCAGGACTTCGGGGCTCGAGACTTTCTGGCTCAAGTAGGCGTAGAGGCTCGTTCCACCCTGCTCGATAAAGCCGAAGTGAAAGGCAGCGGTGTTGGCGATGGCCTGAATGTGATCGGTGTTGTTGAAATCAGCGTTGGTCAATGGAATCGCGGTGAACTGACCTTCGAGCAATGCGGGCAGCGCCGGAGCGAACGTGGCGCCGAGGTCGGGATTGGTGGCGCTGCGGTAACGCGTGTACCAACTGGTGTCCACGCTGAGCTGGGTGAGATTGGTGAGGCGGCCAATTTGTTGCGCGTTGCCCGCTTTGCTGCTCGGCAGGCGACGGAAGTGATCGAGATTGACTGGCTCGACGCCCTTCGAAGCCAGATATTTATTCAGGAATTTGGCGTGGCTCTGCTCATCGAGCGTGTTGCTGGAAATATATTGCGGGCCGTCGGAATCGAGCTGCATGAAAGCATTTTGATAAGCGTTCATCGGCATGAACGGCGCAGTCTCGACCGGGAGTTGGCCCGGAGTGAGGCCACCAAGTTCGGCATATTGCTGCCAAAGATCGGCTTCAACCAATTCGGCCGCAGCCAGCAAACGCAGGATGGCGATATCTCCCGGAGGCAGCGGGCCTGAGCTTTGGCCTCCGAACGCCGGCATGCTGGTGACGCCGAGTCCGGCGCCGACAGCTGCCATCCCAGCCGCAGCGATTCCATTTTTGATAAACGAACGGCGATTCGACTTCCCTTTCAACGTATTTTCGGGACGGTCCATTGTATTTCTCCTATTTTTGGGAGGATTACAGTTCAGTGAATCTGTAGCCCTCAAGATTCAGAGAATTAACTTCAGGCCGCGCCAAGAATTGCAATAAACATGAAGTTTCCCTGCACTTGGCAGCGTACGGTTCGCGTTTCGCCGCATCCAATACTTGTTTCACATCTCACGAATAGGCAGAAACTATGGAACTGCACCAGCTTAGGTACTTTTGCGCCATCGCCGAAACAGGATCATTCAGTCGCGCTGCGCAACAGGCGCATGTTTCGCAGCCCTCGCTCTCCCAGCAAATTCTGAAGCTTGAAGATGAACTCGGAACGCGGCTCTTCGACCGACTGGGCCGCTCCGTAAAGCTGACAGAGCTCGGACGCACGTTTCTTCCGCGCGCGCGAGCGGTCTTGCGCGATTTGGAGTCGGCGCGGAATGATCTGGTGGAGAGGAAGGCGGCCATCATTGGCCTGATTTCGGTCGGTGTGATCCCGACCATCGGCCCTTATTTGCTGCCGTCGCTGCTCACGACGTTTTCGCGCAAGTGGCCGAAGGCGCGCGTAACCGTGATAGAAGAGATCACTCCAGTGCTGCTTGAAAAATTGCGAGCCGGCGCGGTTGATATCGCAATCGCGGCGCTGCCGGTGCAGGTGCGCAATCAGGAATTCGAATCGTTTCTGCTGATGACAGAAAAAATGTTTGCGGTGTTGCCGAAGCGGCACGAACTCGCCGGTCGACGCGAAGTCGCTCTAGGCGAGTTGCAAGGCGAGCCGTTTTTGTTGTTACGTGACGGACACTGCTTTCGCGAAACCGCGGTAGAAGCCTGCAAACGCGCGAAACTATGCCCGCAGATCGTGTTTGAGAGCGGCCAGTTCAGCAGCATCTTGAGCATGGTGAGCGCCGGCTTGGGTGTGTCAGTGGTGCCGGCGATGGCCGTCGAAAAGCGGCCGGGCTGCCGTTTCATTCCGCTTCTGGATGCGCGCGCCGAACGCACGATTGGCGCCGTCACGCTGAAAGGGCGTTCGCTCACACGAGCGAGCGTCCAGTTCCTCGCGCACCTCGGCGTAAAATCCGCGAGAAACGGAGCTGGAATCGGGCGTGAAGCCGAGCAGAACTAAGTTAGCGGGACGGCTTGGCTGCCACTTCCGCAGCGATCGCCAGCATCTCCCGGTGGATAGCGCCATTCGACGCGAACAGCTCGCGGTCGCCCGGATGATACGGACGGCCGTTAAAATCAGTGACCATTCCCCCGGCTTCGCGCACGATCAATGTCCCTGCGGCCGAGTCCCACGATTTCAATCCGAATTCCCAAAAACCATCGAAGCGCCCGGAAGCCACGCAGCAAAGATCCAGAGCCGCGGAGCCGGCGCGCCGCACCCCGTGCGACCTCAATGTAAATTCCCAGTAATAGTGAATATTGGGATTGGACATTCTCTTGTGCGCCGGAAAACCCGTGGACAGCAGGCTTTTCGATAGCGTAGGAATTTCGGAAACGCGGATCGCCTTGTGATTGAGCTGCGCTCCCTGATTGCGCACCGCGGTGAATAGCTCATTGGCGATCGGATTGAACACCGCGCCAACCAGCGGCTCGCCATCTTCCAGCAAGCCTATGGAAACGGCAAACATCGGAAAGCCGTGCGCGAAATTCGTGGTGCCATCCAGCGGATCAACATGCCAGCGATAGCGCGCAGCTTTTTCGGCGTCGCCGCCGCCTTCTTCAGCCACGATGGCATGCTGCGGAAAGCGCGTCTGCAAGCGCGCTACAATAGCGGCTTCCGAGCGCTTGTCGGATTCCGTGACGATATCCACTTCGCCCTTGTAGGAGATTTTCTTCGGGCGATCGAATTCGCTAAGCAAAATCGCGCCGGCCTCGCGCGCGGCTTCCACGGCCACTTCCAGATAATGCCCCGCGTCCGATTTTGTTTCCGTCATTTCGCGAATCCGATCGAAAGATACTCCTTGCGATAATGCAGCGGCGTGCCGCCCTTCACGTGCAGTTCGATGTGTCGATACACGTTCGGCGGCGGCTCCGGCTTGGGATAGTAGCTCAGAAGATACTGCGTGCGAAGCTCGCGATTGATCTGATCGAACAATCCCTGCAACTGGTTGAAATCATCCAGGTAGAACAAAGCCCCCCCGGTGCTGTCGGTAATCGTAATCAGCGCGTGCTCTCCGGCGGTGTTGCGCCCGCTCTCGTTCGGCACCGGACGCACCACGATGGAATAGAGCAGCGCGCCCGAAGCAATCGCGGCTCGCCGCGCATCCTCGAATTTCGATGTGCTGGTGGTTTCTCCCGCGTCAGTGACCAGCACAATCACGCGCCGGCGATCGTACGGCAAGCGCTCCAGCGCATGCGAGCCAAGCACAAGCGCGTCGTACAACACCGTCCCGGCGCCCGACGACATGGCGCGCGACCTCGATTCCAGATAATCCACGTCCGCAGAAAAAGTTGAAAGCTGCGTCACCGTATCCGAGAATTCAAATATTCCCACGCGATCCGTGGGACGCACAATTTGCCGCACGAAATGTGCCGCTGTCTCCGCCTCGAATTTCAGTTCTTTGGTCGTACTCAGGCTGGTGTCCAGCATCAATGCCAAATCGAGAGGCTGGCTCGTCTCCGCCTCAAAGCGCGAAACCTCCTGCGGCACGCCCTCTTCGAGAATTTGGAAGCTCTCCTTGGGCAGGTCGAGAAGCGGGTGCCCGTCAGGTCCGAGCACGCTGGTGATGACGTTGACAAGATTCGTTTGTACGCGGATCGTGCCGGTTTTCTTCTGCGGTGTGCCGGATTGCGCGGCTGCCGGCGACCGACTCGTAAAAGCGGCGGCGCCAACGAGCGCCACGCAAACAGATGCGATTGCGAACGACTTCGCGGCTGGGTTCGAATGTGAATTCATCTAGGAGATAGATTCACTCGACGCGGAATTGGCTGTCGCGGGAGGAACCTCACCATCGGCCCAAATCGCGCCATCTGCAAAGAATTCCTTCTTCCAGATGGGCACGGTGCGCTTGAGCGTGTCAATGGCGTAGCGGCAAGCATCAAACGCCGCCGCACGGTGCGGCGAGCTGACCGCGATGAGCACGGAGCTCTCGCCAATCTCGACGCGCCCCAGGCGATGGACGATAGCGATGCGATGAATGGCAAATTTTTCGTGCATGTGCGCGCCGATTTCGCGGATTTTGGCCAGCGCCATTTCCTCATAGGCTTCGTATTCCAGATAAAGCGTAGTCCGGCCGCGAAAATTGTTGCGCGCAAAGCCGTCGAAGACGACTAGCGCCCCATCTTCAGGCGCACGCAGGCTGCGTGAAATTTCATCAATGGGAATAGCTCTGCGCGTCAGTTCGAAGAGATCAGTGGCGCGCACCGCAACTTGCTGGCCGCCGCTCACCGGCGGCAGGAAAGCAACTTCGTCCCCAGTCGAAAGCTGCGAACGAAAAGCCGCATATTCCTGATTGATCGAGGCAGCGACGCTCGCGCGAAATTCAATCAGCCGCGGGAAACGCCGCCCATAGCGTTCATAGAGATCTTCCACGCGAGACCCCTCCGAAAGCTCGGCGAAATCCTCATCAACGCCGACGATCTCGCGCAGTTGCCCGAAAAACAGAACTCGCACGCGCACGGATTGATTGTAGCCGGGCAGCCGACTGATTTCCACGCGCGTCGCACCTGCAGCGATGTGAATGCGGAATGAGCTGCATTGAAGAGTAGACCGGCGCACCCATGTAGAATGGCACTGCTCGATTCAGTGCTCGCACACAAATTCTTTGGGAGGGGACGATGACTGCGTTTTCACAAGATCCTGATGCAAACGAAGCGTTTCGCAAGTACCAGGCACAAATGCGACAGGCGATTGCCTCGCGCATTAAATTCGTGCTGATTGGAGTGGTGATTGCGATCGCACTGTACGCCTCGATTGCCTACGTGCCGGCAGGGCATGTCGGCGTGCTCACGTTGTTCGGCCGCGTAACCGGCGATGTACTGCCGGAAGGAACCCACCTGGTGAATCCGTTCAAGGTCAACAACACGATGTCAATTCGCACGCAGGAGCAGAAAGAGACAGCGAGCGTGCCGTCGAACGAAGGTCTGGTCATGACCCTCGACACTTCCCTGCTCTTCCGCCTCAGTCCCGAGCGTGCCGCGGACGTCTTTCAGAAGATCGGGCCGAACTACGTCGAAGTCGTAGTGGAGCCTACACTCCGGTCGGCCATCCGTGCGGTGACGGCGATGCACAGCGCGAATGCGCTATACACCGGCGGACGCGAGGAAGTCGCGCAAAAAATTTACGATGAGCTGGTAAAGCAATTGGGATCGCGCGGAGTGGAGGTACAAAGCATTTTGCTGCGCGATGTGCAGTTGCCACAGATGTTGAAAACGTCCATCGAGGCCAAACAGCAAGCCGAGCAGGACGCCTTGCGCATGGCCTTCGTGCTGCAGAAAGAAAAACAAGAAGCGGATCGCAAGCGCATCGAGGCGCAAGGCATCCACGATTTTCAGCAGACTGTCGCGCAGGGCATCAGCGAGCAGTTGCTCGAATGGAAAGGAATCGAGGCGACCGAGAGGTTGGCGAATAGCAATAACGCAAAAGTGGTGTTGATCGGCAACACGCGCAATGGGCTGCCGCTCATTCTCGAGCCCAAGTAGCACGCGGAACGGGTACGAAGTATCGCCTCAGCGGCGCATCTGATCCGCCGCCGCGGCGTTAATTGGCGCTATGTTCTGGAGCCGGCTGCGCCAGACGCGAAATTTCGTCGAGTTTCGTTTTGGCTCGGTTCACCGCGCCGCAAGTTCCGCGGTTTCGCGGCGAATAAGCCCGAGGTCCTTGTGCTCCACGGCCTCCGCCAGACTAGGCATCATCACGGCGGTGTAGCCGGCATAGCTTCCAGGAGCCCACAGCGTGTGCTTGTACCAGGGTCTGCCGGGAAGCCCTTGCGCAGAAAGAAACATTTGCTCGACGTCAGCGAGCCCCAAATTTACTCGCTCTTCCTGCGCCACGCTCGGCGCCGAAGACTCCAGCGCGTGAAGAATTGGTGCGGCCCTCTGCGCCGAATCGCGAAACTGCGCCGCAGCGTCGGCAAGCGGCGCAAGATCGGCGTCAGACGAGCCGGCACGCTTCGCCGCACCAATTAAAACCCCGGCTTCGTGCTGGATGCTCTCTGCGTACGCCGTGTAATCAAACGGCAGCACATCCGCTTCATCAAGCCGCAGCACCAGCGTGCCGAGAATTTTCGCCAGCGCAGCGTGATAAGCGAAATCCGGATCGCCGAATCGTGTCATCCAGAAATAATCGTCGTAAAGCGAATGATAGACGCCGTAATCGCCATTGAATCCCAGATCCAGCGAAGGAATTCCGGCGAAATCAAAAAACGGGCAAAAATCCGAGCCTGCGCCGAGGCTGCCGAGCGGCGCATCGTTATTGGTCCGCTGCGGCTGCTCACGCGCCACGCCCGTAGGTTCGCCCACGGCACGCTCGCTGTGCTCTTTCCAAGCCTCATACACGCTGCGGCCGGTGGTGGGATCGGAAACTTCGCGCGTGACTTCGCGGATCAGCTCTTGCAGCGACGGGGTAGCCGAGGCGCTGAAATTCGGCCCGGCCACGCCCACGTCGGTGTTCATATACACCACCGCTTTCGCTTGCAGCTCCTTGACGTTGTCTTCCACCCACTCCGTCGAACCCAGCAGGCCCGGCTCCTCGCCATCCCACTCGCAAATAACGATCGAGCGCCGAGGCTTCCAGCCTCCGTGCACAAGTTCCCCGAGAGCACGAGCGGTCTCCAGCATCACCGCCGTGCCGCTGCCGGGATCCACAGCCCCAAATACCCACGCATCGTGGTGATTGCCCAGCACCACCCATTCGGAATCGTCTGTTCCGGGAAGCCGCGCTACCACGTCATAGATTTTTCGCTGCTGGTAATCCATCACAAGTTTCAAGTGCACCGCGGATTCGCCTGGGCCAGCGTGATACGTCACCGGCAGGCCCGCTTGCCACGCGCGTGGAACTTTCGGCCCCGTCAGATGGCCGAGAATCGCGGCCGCATCCTGCGCATTGATCGGCATCACGGGAATGTGCGGCAAACTGCGCGCGTCTGCAGGCGAGATGCGCACCGCATCTGTCGTGGCTGCGACACCGGGCGTAAGCGGATCGCCGGGATAAATCTCGGTGTAGAGAATTGACCCGCGTTGGATGCCGCTCATGGGACGCCAGGGGCCGCGCGGATAAACGTCGCCGGCATCGTAACCATCATCCGCGGGATCGGAATAAATCAGTAGCGCCGCCGCTTTTCGCTCTTCGGCGAGTTTGGCTTTGATTCCGCGATAGGCTGTGCCATAGCGCACCAGCACGATTTTTCCGGCGACGTTCACACCCAGCGATTCCAGCTGGTGGTAATCATCTGCCGAGCCGTAATTCGCATAAACAACCGGAGCGGTAACTTCACCCGACGGCGAATAAGTATTAAACCCAATAGCCGCGCGCGAATCGTACGTGCTCTTGTCCCACTCGTAGCGCTCTTCTTGCGTCCCCAGGCCTTTCTTTTGCGGCGCGACCAACTCAAGTTTCACTTCGACGGGCAAGGGCAGCCACACGCTGTAGGACACGATCTTCGCGTCAAACCCATAATTCTCGTACTGCAACCGCAGCCAATCCGCCACACGGTGACTGCCTTCAGTCCCCGCCATGTGTGGCTCCGCGGTGATGTGCCGCAGATTGTCTTTGGCGTGCTCGGCGTCCGGCAGCTCGCGAAACCATTGCTCCAGTTGCCGCTCGACGTCGGCATGCGCCGCGGAGAAGCCGCGGATTCCCGACTGCGCTTCGAGTAGAGGCGCAGGAACGCTCAAAGCGATGCCACAGACGATGATGATTGCGGTAAGCAGCGCGAATTCGCGGCGGCCGGGAGTGATGCCGAGTCTCGTAGGGCCCTTTGGCACGAAGTTGGTCATTCTAGCGCAAGTCGTGCGTCGCACGGACGCGGAACGGCGCGCAATTCCGCCGCTTCAGCGCCGACGTTTCCGCTGAACCGTTGGGAATCTTAGATGTCCGACACGCATCCTTGACGCGCAAAAGAGCGCGCCTTAGTTTTGAGGTACGCGGCGTGACTGCCAGATCTCGGCGCAGCGAGGAAGGAATTGAACATGCGAATTCTGATGACCGGCGGCTCAGGCCTGATCGGCAGAGCGGTCGGAGCCACACTGCGTGCCGATGGCGGGACCGTAAACCGCTTCACGCGGCCCGGAACAGCCTGCGCAGCCGGAGATGTGGCCTGGAACCCGGAGACCGGCGAGATGAATTCCCAGGCCGCCGAAGGCGCCGACGTGATCGTCAATCTAGCAGGAGCATCGATCGGCGGCGGGCGCTGGACCTCCAAACGCAAAGCGCTGCTGCGCTCCAGCCGCGTGGATCTCACCGAGCGCCTGATTGCCGTGCTAGTTCGCTTACAAGCTCCGCCAAAGGTTTTCGTCTCGGCCTCAGCGATCGGCTTCTACGGCAGATCGCGGCGAGGAATCGCTGACCGAAGCCAGCCCCAGCGGCCAGGATTTCCTGGCAGCGATATGCCGCGATTGGGAAGCGGCAGCAATGAAAGCAGAGCAATTCGGCGCGCGCGTCATAATCGTGCGTTTCGGTATAGTGCTCGCGAAGAACGGCGGCGCGTTGCCGCAAATGATGATGCCGTTCAAGTTCGGGGCCGGCGGAAGAATCGGATCAGGGAAACAATGGATGTCCTGGGTAGCGTTAGACGATGCAGCAAACGCGGTTCGCGTTGCAGTCAGCGATCAGGCGTTACGCGGCCCAGTAAATGTAGTCGCCCCGAATCCAGCCCGCAACGCCGAGTTTACGAAAATCCTAGCGCGAGTTCTGCGCCGGCCGGCGATCTTCCCAGCTCCAGCATTCGCGCTGCGCCTAGCTCTAGGCGAAATGGCCGACGCGCTGCTCTTATCGAGCCAGCGCGTCGCACCAGAGAAGCTTGCGCACCGAGGCTTTCAATTTCGCTTCGCGGAACTTGAGCCCGCGCTGCGCCGCGCGCTCGAGCCGTAAAGCGAGATCGCTACTTCAGTACCTTCAGCCGAATCTCAACCTTCCAAACATGCCCCGTCAGCGGGTCCGTCGCCATGCTCGCTTCCTGACTTTCGCCGTCGCGCAGAATCACGTCGAACGCCAATCGCAGCGAATTGATTGTTGGACCCGTGGTCTCCCCGGACGTACCCTTTGCACGGATGTCTTTGGCGTCCGAGACCGAAGAGCGGTCAAGCGTGGTCTCCACGCGAAAGCGCCCGTCGCCGGCCGCCGAGACGAAGCAATCGTAGCTCGTGCCAATATCCAGGTACGTGTAGCTGCCTTTCTCGGTCATTATCGGCACTCGCGTTCCCACCCGGCCGCTGCCTTTTGATTTCTCATTCCCTTTGGCGGTTACGACGACATCGTAGGGCAAAGTCGCAATCTCCTGCTTGTCGTTAAATTCATGAAGAATAATTGTGATTTTCAAAGGCGTGCGTTGGTCAGCAGTAGGGTTAGAACTCTCCTGGGCATACACTGATATGGCTAAAATCAGCGCCGCGCCGGCGAGACCCGCAAGCTTTTGCCACAATTTCATTTTCTGCTCCTCTCACGTCTTGCCTGTACATCAGCGTGCGAGATAAAGACGCCTACCGCGCCGCGATCGTTCAGTTCTGAGCAGCGCCGCCATCGCCCCGCAAATAGTCAACCTCGTCCATTGATGGCGGCTTCAGAGGAACCACTTCAAGTACGGGAATTTGCAATGGCCCAGCCCCGACAGCTCGCATCGGCAGCCTGTGAAGCACTCACCAGAGGCCTAGCATCAATCGCGCCCTTCCGCGATCTCCCGCGTGAACCGCACCGTAGCGTAAAGCTCGCGGCGATCGACGCGAACTTTCAAGTCAGTCGCTGCCGAGCGAGCCGCCATGACGGGATGGAGAAAGCTCGTTCCCGGGGCGCTCGCCTCGCGCGAAGAATTTGCATGCGTAGCAGCGGCAGGATTCTTTGGTGCGTGGGCTTCTTCAGCCCCAGCGCCCTGCGATGAAGCAGACAACGCCGCGCGCGCCGGACTCACATCCGTAATCGGCCGATGGCGGATGTAAATGAGGCCAAGCAGCACCGCAACAGCAGTTGCTCCAGCAAACACCGGCAGCCAATTGAAAATTGGCAGCCGCGAGATCTCCGTCTCGGCAATGCGTCGGCGCAGGCGCGCATTGAAATCGGCCGAAGGCGCCGCTTCGAATTGCGCCTGCATCTGACGCTCGACAGCGCCAAAAAACTCCCGCCGGCGAGCCAACTCACCGCGGCAGCCCTCGCAAATCTCCAGATGCAAGTGAAACGCCTGCGCGTCGCTTTCCGATTCCCCGCCGAGCGCAGCGGCGCTCAACGCGTCTTGATATTGCCGGCAGTCCATTGAAGTTTCTCCGCCATCTGCTTGCGAGCCAGAAACAGCCGCGATTTCACCGTGCCCTCAGGAATCTCAAGAAGCACCGCGACTTCGCGCGTGTCATAGCCTTCCATCGCCGCAAGCACCATCACCAATCGCAATTTCTCCGGCAGCTCATCAAGCGCCCGATTAACCTTGCGTTCGAACTCCCGCGAAGCCGCAATATCTTCAGCCGTCGCCGCAGCCGCACCAACCGCAATCGCGCTCGATGCCGCGGCGTCCTCATAGCGCTGGCGCCTCCCCCGCGCTCGAATGCGATCCAGCGCCAGCCGCCAAGCCGTGCGCACCAGCCACGATCGAAATTTCTCGCGCTCGCGCAAACGGTGAAAATTGCGATACGCCCGCACCAACGCGTCCTGCGCCACGTCTTCCGCTTCCCCACGATTGCGCAAAACCCCCAGCGCCACGCGAAATGCCAGCGCCGGGCAATCCGCCAGCCGCTCCTCAAACTCGCGCGCAAGCCCCGCGTCCACGCTCACGAATGATCCTGCGCAAGTTCCCGCAAATGCATCCATAGCCGTCCCAATGCGCAAGACGCCGCTCGTGGTTTTCAGGTTCACTAGATGTTGAAGGCGGCTCGAAGCAGCTACAGAAGTGTGCGTGAGAGTTTGAGTGCCGAATAGAATATTTGTCAGGGCACGGCTTCAGCCGTGCCGCAACCGCCGCCGAACCATCCCGGCTTTAGCCGCTGAGGTTCAGTCTCCTCGGCTCTCGCACGCATTCTAAAGGTCCAGCCGCCCCAGCAAGGCCGCAAGGTTAGATGCGTCCACAATGAGCTCAGGGCGAGTCTTGGCGAGATCCTCGGTTTCATCAAAAGCCTGAAACAATCGCATTTTGGCCACGGCATATTCCTCAGTGCCGTTCAATTCACGGCCCAATCGCCGCGCGCAATCCTCGCGCGTAGCGCGGCCCACGAAAATCCGCAGCGGAAACATCGTCTTGCGATCGGCCGAGACGTAATAAACGTATTCGTTCCCCGGCTCCCCATTCCGCGTAGCGGGCGTCACATCATGAAATTGATACTGATAAACGAATCCGCTCTCCGAGGAATAGCTCTTCACCCGCCGCACAATTTCAGGCTTAGCCACGTCCGCATTATTCGGCCCGCCTGGAACCATGTCAACTACACCACCGGCGAATCTCGCTACGCAAATGCAGTAGAATAGTTCGCTTTAACCCGCGACTCGCACACACAGGGGCGTGTATTGGTTCCACTGGCCGACGAAATCTTCAAAACTGGAATGGTCACATCTGTGGACGGCCGCGAGAGCATCCCCGTCGGCGCCGAAACTCCCCGCGAAGTCTGCGAATTTCTAAAAAACCTGGTCATCGAAACCAACGCCAAGATGACCCTCGAAGTCGGCCTGGCATTCGGCCTTTCCGCCATGTCCATCTGCGAAGGCCTGCAGCAAATCGGCGGCGAAGGCCACATCGCCATCGACCCCAATCAATCCACGCAATGGAAAGGCATCGGCCTCGAGAATTTGAAACGCGCCGGTTTCACCGATCTCCTCGAGCTGCGCGAAAAGCCCTCGCACGTGGCCCTCCCCGAACTCGCCGCCGAAGGCCTGCGCGTCGATTTCGCCTACATTGACGGCTGGCACACCTTCGATTACGCCCTCCTCGATTTCTTTTACGTGGACCTCATGCTCAACGTAGGCGGCATCGTCGCCGTGGATGATTGCTTCTTCTCCAGCGTCCACGCCGTCTGCCGCTACATCGCCACCAATCGCGCCTATTGCGTCCGCGCTGTCTGCGAATGCGACGTCCCGCACCCCGCGTCCCTCGCCGCGCGCATCCTGAAAGCCGCCGCCGCCCGCAGCGCTAAATTCCGCCGCGCCGTGCATCCCCGCTTCGCACAGCCCGACGAGAAGCTGGGTTTCACCCGCTTCTCCCGCTGCATAGCCTTCGAAAAGCTAGCCGCAGACTCCCGCACCTGGGACGCCCACGTCGATTCCTGAATCCTCACGACGACTTGTCAGGGCATGACTTCAGTCGTACCGTACCCCGCAGCAGAATCACAACGGCTTTAGCCGTTGAGAGTTCTGCTTTCGCTCCTTGCTGAGCGCGCGCCCCCTCGTTCGGAATTAACCCGTCCCACAAACATTATTTAACGCGTCGGAGTCTTAGTGTGTGTGCATGTAAACCTGCAATCTGCCCACGTAGAAGTAAGCGTCAAAACAAGCACCCGTAGGGCCCGCGCTTTAGCCGGGCCAGGCACGGCGCAGATTCACGCCAAATTTGCCCCAAACCGCGGCTCCATAATAGTGAGACGCGTTACAATCACCCGAGCGCAATCCCAATTCAGGATAAATCCGTACCGCTGTGAAACCGCGTCGTCGCGTTTCGGCAGCGATTACCGCACTCCCCGAATCGAAAGCTCATTTTTCGTGCGCCCAGGAACAAACCGCAGAAACGCAATCCCCTGAACAGTAATCATTTAGCGCCGGGCCTCGTCCGAACGGCACGATTCAATATTCGTTCCGCCGATCGCGCTTCAGAGTGGCACATCGAATGCGAGCCTGTCCTGCGATGGCAAGCAAGTCAAACTCGCAACGAACAAACGCCCCGCGAATCACTCTGCTGCTACTCCTAAGTTTGTCCGCAGCCGGATGCACAGCAACGGTCAGCGGAGGCAACGGCACCGGCGGTGGAAATGGAGGCAAACCGCAAGTCGTCGCCGTAAACATCTCCCCTCAAAGCGCATCCGCCATTCTTGGCGCGACCACAAATTTCCAGGCCACCGTCACGGGCGCAACCAACACACAAGTAACCTGGAGCGTAAACGGCGCAGCCGGCGGCAATTCGCAATCGGGAACCATCTCCGCCAGCGGCCAATACACCGCCCCGGCCATTCTGCCGGCAAAGGTCAACATCAAGATCACGGCTACAAGCCAGGCCTCCACCAGCGCCACCGCTTCCGCAACCATCACCATCACCAGCGACATCGCCATCCAAATCGCCCCCGCAGCAGCCGGCGTTCTACCCGGAGCCGCGCAACTGTTCACCGCCAGCGTCACCAGCTCCGGAAAGCCGGCCCCCAACGTCACCTGGAGCGTAAATCAATCCAGCACCGGCGACGCCACCACCGGGACAATCGCCGCGACTGGCGCTGATTCCGCGACCTACACCGCGCCCACAGCTCCGCCCTCGCCTCCCGCCGTCACCATCACCGCCACCAGCGTAGCCGATCCGTCGAAATCCGCATCCGCGAGCGTAGGCATCGGCTGCGCCAGCGCCAACCAGATCTCTCCGGCGTCGGCAAATCTCACGCTGGCACAAGCGCAAAACTTTACTGCGTCGCTCTGCATTCCCGCTGGTTCAGCAGTCACGTGGGATGTGAACGGTGTCGTAGGCGGAAGCGTGGCTCTCGGAACGGTGACCAACACCGGAGCAGTGACCACCACCTACTCCGCGCCCGCGGATCTTCCCACGCCGGCTTCGATAACAATTCACGCCGCAGCCGACGGCGTCTCCGCGTCCGCCACTGTAACCATCAGCAGCAACGTCACCATCAGCGTCGCGCCGGCCAGCGGCACGTTAGTCGTACAGCAACGCGCCAGCTTCGCCGCCTCCGTAAGCAACTCGCCCGATCAATCCGTGGTGTGGTCCGTAAACGGCATAGTCAATGGCAACGCGCAAATCGGAACGGTCTGCATCACAAATTCCAATCCGTGCGTGCCTCCCGTCGGGCCGGGAACGGCCACGGTTGACTTTCTCGCTCCCTCCGTCGTGCCTTCCACAAATCCCGCGCTGCTCACGGCCACCAGTAACGCCGATTCATCCAAAAGCGCCAGCGCGCAAATCAAAATCGTGGGAACCGGCGGCTCCTCTACCAACATCGTGATCTCGCCGGCTAACGCATTCCTGCCGCCATCCAGTTCCGTCCCAAGCCAATTGCGATTTACCGCCGCCGTAAGCGCCTCGAATAATTCCACCTTCACCTGGAGCGTCAGCAGTGGCGCACCCGGCTCAGGCTGCAGCGGCACAGCCTGCGGCACGATCGACGCCACCGGCCTCTACACCGCTCCGACTATCGCACCTTCGCCGAATTCGATTTCCATCACCGCAGCGAATGTGGCGGACTTATCGGAATCCGGTTCGGCGTCCGTCTCCATCACCGCGGGCCCAACCATCGAGCAAATCCTGCCATCCAGCGTCATGGCCGGCGTCGCATCCGATTTCACGCTGGCAGTGAACGGAGCAGGCTTCGTCGCCGGCCGAGGCTCGGGCGCCTCAGCAATTCTCGTCAACGGCAATCCGCAAACCACCATCTGCAATTCCGAAGCGAATTGCACGACCGCGCTTGCAGCGCAGAATGTCGCCAATCCCGGCGTCATCACCATTCAAATTCAAAATCCCGGCCAACCCGCGATGCTCTCGAATACGGTGTTGTTCGTAATCGTTCCATTCACACTGTCCGAATCCATAATTTCGCTCAGCACTGCACAAACCGAAAGCGATGGCAACGATATCGTCGTCTTCGAGCCCACCACTGCCGGCTCCGGCCCTTCGCAACTCAACGTCGATTTTGCCGGCCCAATCACCGCCGGGCCGACTTGCAATTTCGATTCGTCGCCCATCACTCTGCAACGTCCCCCGAGCGGCACCGCGACAGCCAGCATGTGCATTCATGGCAACACCCTTGATTCCGGCTATTTCTATCAATTCAGCGGCCCTCCCGCGCCCGACATTTCCATCGCCCCGTCGGAGCTCGCTGGACTCTTTCCCAACACCATCGAGCTCGACCTGACCATCTCCAGCGCGACGTTGCCGGGCGTGCGCTCGCTCTTCATCACCACGCCCAACAACGACCAGGCGGTAGCCACAGGACTAATTGAGGTGCAGTGATGCGTTCACTTACGCAGCAACACAAATCGAGTCCGCGCGCGGACCAAGTCAGCGCCAACCGCACCGCACGCAAGCTCGGCCGCCGGCGCTGTCTGCTGTCCGCGCTGGCAATATTTCTAGCCGCAGCACTGAGCGCCTCGGCCACAACTTTCGCGAAGCTGTCTCTCGAGCAGCTCGTCAACGCAGCTCCGCTAATCGTTCGCGCCCGTTGCCAAGGCAACATCGTGGTCACCCAGCAAGGCGAAATCCGCACCATCACCTCCTTCGAAGTCCGCGAAACGTGGAAAGGCAGCGCTCCGCAGGTAATCCGCGTGCGCCTCCTAGGCGGCCGCACCGCCCAGCTGACTTCGCACGTCGAAGGCGTCCCCCGCTTCCGCCCCGGCGAAGAAGTAGTGCTATTCCTCGAGCCGCGTCGCGACGGAAGTTATTCGGTCACAAGCTGGGTGCAAGGCACCTTTCGCATTCACAAGGCGGGGCCAGGCGCGCAGTTGGTAGTGACGGAAGATACCGCAGCATTCGCGCGCGCCACATTGGCGCGCAGCGCCTCCGCGCAAGAAGCAGCGAGCGGCCCAGTACAAAGCATGCCGCTAGCAGAATTCCGGCGAAGAGTCCAAGTAGCGCCGGCGTCCCCGCCGGCATCTGACGACCGCCGCAACAAATAAGGGCAGCAATCAAGCGCGGAGCAAAGCCATGAATCAAGAGAGCTGCCGGGGAATCACGAGCCGCGCATGACTCCCGTGACAAGCTTGATATCGCTCGTCGGATGCCGGCGGGGACGCCGGCGCTACTTACGGCCGAACCGCAGCGAGAAAGGAAAATGAGATGAGCAAATTCCAATCGCGTTGCACCAGAATCGCGGCCCTCACCGCGCTCGCCGCAGCGACCGCCTGGCCCGCAGCTCGCAGCTACGTCGTGGAAACGACGGTGCCAGCAGCCACGGCCTGCCCCGCCCCCGACCGCTGGAATCTATCAAGCTCCTCCCCGACGCAACTGCAATGGAGCACCTCGCTCGCCAGCGATCAGCAAATTCTCACCGTAGCTCCTCTAGGGTCGCCGGCCCAGCTGCAAGAAATCCAATCCGTAATTCAAACCGCGCTAAATGCCTGGACCGGCGTAGCCAGCACTGCAGCGAATCCTACGATTACCCCAGGAGTGGTAGGCCCGATCGGCACCACCAGCACGCAAAACGCCTGCACAAACGACGACGGCTCGAACGCCGACGGTGTAAACACCGTCTGCTTCGACCAATCCAGCGAAGACTTCACGATTGGCGTCCTGGCCTTCACGCGCACGATCACCGCGAATGCGCCGGGAGTTTCGGTAGGCGCCGGTGGCCCGGCAGCCTTCGCCGGCCAGCTGCTCGATTCCGATACGCTCTTCAACAACACCGGTCAAGTAACTTTCGCCACACCGGGAGTAATCGCCACACCGCAAGGCGTAGGCTCCTACGATCTGGCCTCGCTACTGACGCACGAACTGGGGCACTACTTCGGCCTCGATCATTCCGCCGTCCGCCGCGCCATCATGTTTCCTTTCGCCCCGCCTCCCGGCACGATGATCGGCACTCCGCCAAGCGCCTCTTCACCCGACAGCCAGCTCTCCGACGACGACCGCACCGGCCTGCGTGTCCTGTATCCCAATCCGGCGGAAACGCTTTACCTCGGCACGATCCGCGGCCACGTTCTCCCGGCCAATCCCTTCGCCCTTGCGATTTTCCCGCCCAGTGCACCCGGAGAAAACGTCACCGGAATTTTCGGCACGCAGGTTGTAGCACTCAACGCCGACACCGGCGCGGTGGTTGCCGCTACGCTCGGCGGGTGGAGCTGCGATAACGCCAATCCCGCGGTAGTCTTCGACGGCTCGTACGAAATCGACCGCCTGCCGGTGGGAGCGAATTACATCGTGTACGCCGAACCGCTCGACGGCCTGGCCACCGGCTCGAGTTTCTACGAAGCGTCGAACGGCCTCTGCAGCGCAGCGCAGACGAACGCCTGCACCGCCCCGCCGGTGAACACCAACTTCACAACCCGAATCAAGCCGCAATAAGTGCTTTGGCCGCGATTTCGCCCCACCTAAAACAAAAGCGGCTCCCGCGCATTGCGGGAGCCGCTTCGTTGACTCGGCGGATCGAGAGCCGCTTACTGGTTGGGGCTCACGTCCTGGGTGAAGCCGATGTTGTTGACGTCGCGCAGCATAGGCGTTCGCGGCGGCAGCAGCGAGGGAGTCAGGAACTCCGAATCGAAGCTGTAACCGCGGGTCGGCGGCCCGTAAACCGTGGTGCAGCACTTGAACACGCCGATGGCCTGCTCGTTATAGAAGAAGCTGACCAGCGAGCCCTTGTAATAGAGCGTGCCGCTCCAGGATTCGAGATAGCGGAGGTAGTTGTGCACGCCGCCGTCGGTGCCATAGTCCTGCGCCGTGCCGGCAACCTGCACGAATTCGACGCCCTTTCCGGCCGCAACCGCGGTGCGGTAGGTGGTGGTGTTGCCGTGACGTCCACCGGCTGGGATTGTACGGGTAGGCGAAGGAGTTGACGTCGTTCCATTGACTGGAGAGGAGCGTGACAGCGTCGGCTACGACCGATGCCGGTGCGTTGCCGGTGGTGACCATGCTGGTGGTGCCGCAGCTGGAGGGCATGCAGTTGTAATTGTCAAGAATGTAGACCGGATTCTCGGCAGCGATGGTCAGTCCGCAGGGCACCGAGTCGCAAGTGCCGATGGAAATGGTGCTGCCGTTGACCAGCTTGAGCGCGTGGCGGAAGAAGAGCGGCGGATTTTCCCGCGCCTCCACGCTCTGGTTGTAAAGCGCGCCAGGCCAGTTGGTACTCAACGTCGTGCAGCCCGCGTCCGCGGTGTTGGCCACGAAGCACTCCAGTGGAAGGAGCGGTGGAGGTTGGAGTTAAGTGTCGAGGGGCAGAGGTGCCGGTGTCCGACGTTGTCGGCACTTCTCAAAGGGTGCGGCGTGTTGGCATAGTTCACCAGCAAGCCGGTTTGAGCATAGTCCTCGCCGGTGTCGAGCTTGCCGTCGGGACAGCCATTCGCGGCGTCGGTGCGATTCACATTGTCGTTGTATCCATACGCTCCCGTCTTACGAGCCACGGTCGGATCGGTGGCTTCGCCGCGGCGGTCGGAGAAATAGACGGCGTAGCCGGTGACGTTCTCGGCGCTCTTACCGCTGGTGCCGATTGCGCCAGTGAACCAGCGGGTTAAGTTGTTGACGTCCAGTTCGATATAGTTCATCACGCCCGCACCGGTTAGCGCGCCGTTGGGGAATTAAGGGTCGTAGCTCGGGTTAGGCGGGGCCTGGTCGCGGATCACGCCTTCGCGCGTGTCGTAGAGCACGTTGGGCCAGTAGTCGGAGGCCTGTAATTCGGCCGAACCGTAGGCAATGGCCTGCCGCAGCCGCCGTCGATGCTGGGCTATAAACGTTGGATGGATTGTCGCGCAGGCGCGCCAGGCGAATGACCGCGTTGGCGCTGGGGTCCGGGCACGTGAAAGCGAGCGACCGACCGAGGCCGTTGACGCGGGCCAGGCGCCATGCCGGACAGCGTATTGACGCGCCCTTCATCACGATGCCACCGAGCAACGGCCGCTGGTCTTCAAGTTGGTTTTCGCCATCGGATTGAGGTTCCGGCCGATGTAGCCGAGATTAATGATTTCCTGAGTGACGTCCACGCAGGCGCCCGCGGCGTTGTGCTGTTGATCAAGATGTAGCCATAAATGATCGGATTGTAGGCTTCAATCCAGTAGCCGTCTGCGAGGTATAGGTCGCTCCTGAGGAGGTTGCGCCGGAAGTCGGCAGCGGAAGCTTGCCTTCCGAACCGCCGGTGAACCAGGCGGGGAAAGACTGGTGGGCCCGGAAGGTCCTGCGAGCATCTACGGCCAGCGTGGAGAGATCAACCGGCGTGCCGCAGGTACCGGGGGTGCCCAAGAGCAAAGCGGAGGAGTCGTCGAGGAGAATGTTGATCGATGACAGCGTGAAATAGCGCTCTGCGGTCAATTGGCTGTTCTCGCCGGTTACCGGGCGGCGGATCAGCTCGATGGGAGTTCCGCCCACAGCCGGCGCAGCGATGGAAAGAGAAAGAGGCGCGACTGCGGTGGTGCCGCCGAGAATGTTGCCGGCATAGTCACCCGCTGACGTTCCTGTGGAAAGCGTGTACCAATTCTTGTTAACCGGCGCGGTCGCGACGTTGGCAATGGAAACGCTGCCCGTCACAGTGCCCTGCGTCAATTGCAGGCAGCTTGACTCCGGAACCACGGCGACCATGATGGCGCCGGGATAGGGATTGCCTGACGGATTCGACGGCAAAGTACTCGTCCAAGTCGTGCTGCACGTATCGGTCTGCGGCGTTTGCGTGCCGGCCAGCCAGAATGTGGCGTAGCCATTGGACAAATTGTTCACGACGATCTGTCCTGCCGAAGTGACCTTATCCGCGAGAGTCAGGGTGTTGCCGGAGGCCAGCCAGATATTTCCGTTGCTGTGCACGCGCCCGCCGAAATTAAAGACCGGGCCGGGGAAATAGCTCAAATCCACCTGCGAGAAGATTCCGAACTGGAATACCGGAATGCCCACGGTCTGCACGGTGCGAACCAGCCGCGCTTCCGAACCGTCCGCCAGATCGGCCTCGACGGTCAAAGTGAATGGGGTAATCAGGCCCTGCAGGCCGGCGTACGATCCAGTGAGAATGGTGTGATTCTCGGCCAGGGGATTTCCGCCGTTATTCGGATCAGGCGTGTAGGTGATGTTGTAGCTCGTCGGTGTCTTGGTATAAGACACGCCATTGATCACCGGGGCCTTGCCCATCACTGTGGTGATGTCCGCGGTGCTGAGTGCGTTGGTGGCGCCGTACTGGGTGCCGAGGTCCGCGGTCATTTTCTCCATGCCCGCTTCGGCAGCGTAGAAAGCCGACTGGCGGTTGGCGTTGTTGCCGCTCAGCCGCTGGTTGGTCATCACCATCCATGAAAGGCCCACGATGATCGAAGACACCAGCAGCAACATCAGAAGCGAAGTGATCAGCGCCATGCCCTTTTCGCGATTGCTATTCACGTACGTCCTCCTTGCAGGACACCTGCGGAAAATCTGCGGAAACCGCAATTAGTTGTACCGGTTCACGAAGGAAAGACTGCGCACACAAACCTTGTTGATCATGTTGTCGCGGAAAAACTGCCCGGTCACGCTATAGGCGTTATCGGAGCGCGCCGCGACGAACAGATTGACCTCGCGGATCTGTGCCGGAGTGTCTCCGCCCAGCGGCTGCTTGGCGTTGCCAACGCCGGCAGCGCCATACAGAGCGGCATTTACGGAATTGGAGATCACGTAGCTGATTTGCAGGTCTTCGATGCCGTCGGCGACGGGCTGCGCGGTGTTGAAGTTCACCTGGCGCATCAACTGCGGGAAATTGGGATTCAATTTATTGTCCGCCCAATAGGTGACCATCTTCACCCGCGCGGCTGTCGTGGGCGGGTAAGGCCCGCCGGGGCTGGCCATGCCGTTCTGCAACTGCTTGAGCGTACCTGCCGTAGCCGCCGCGGTCATGCCATTGAAATTGAACGCGTCGCCTTTGGTGAAGGTGACGACTTGTCCCGCGACGCTGGATACGGTCTGGATGGCGTAGCTCGTGCCGTTGAAGTACATGATCAAATCGCCCGGCTGAATGCCATTGGTTCCGGTGATGTTGATGCAATTGGCGTCAAACGTCGTGGTGCTGCCGTCGGTAGCGATGTTGCCGGCGCAGGCCTGGGGATTGGCCTTGGTGGCCACCTGATAAATCGGAAAGGTATTCAGCTGGTGCGTGTTGCCGTCAATCAAAGAGTTATCGACATAAATCATGGTAACGAAATCGGTCACCGCGCCGTTGATGGTAAGTCCCGGCTCGGCGGATGGCGCGCCGGCGGTGCCCGGGACGATATCGTTCAGGGTGGAGGAAGCCGCTGGCCCGGGAAAGTTGTAGGTCAGGCTTGTAGGCGACGGGCGGGCGATGGACTTAGCCGTTCCGCCCTGCGGATACGGCAGACCGGTGGCCGGAAGCGCCTCGGCAGTCTGAATGATATCGCGCTGCATGTTCAGCATCGCGGCGCGCAAGTTCTGTTGCAGATCGGCCATGTCGGTGACGGCTTCGTAAGCGTGCTGCGCATCCACGAGCATGGTCAGCGCCACGCCCACCACGGTCACCAGGATGGAAACCGAGACCATCAATTCCAGCAGCGTAAATCCCGCTTTGCGCCTCATCGTCGTTTTATCTCTCCGCATGGTAGTCATGGCTCCTTGCCTCTGCCCTTGGCGCTTTATGAATACTGCGAGATGTAGCTGGTCACCGTATAGGCACGGTTAAACGTACCGGTGGTATAGGTGACGGTGACGGTGATCATGCGCACGTTGTTCTCGCCGGCGATGTTCGTAATCACAATCGTGCGCTGCATTTTGTAGTACACCGAAAGCACGATCAGGATGTCGTCGGCGGTGCCGAGTATGCCGTCGGGGCCGGGCTTGATGATGGTGTCGGGAAGCGCGGCGTTGTCGTCCGCGGTGTCAACAATTCCATCCGGCCCGGGATCGACGAGATTAGCCGGGCCATCGAGGAAAATTCCGCCGGAACTGACGTTCTGAATCTGCGAGAAGGTGATGGCCTGTGCGTCGCGGGCTGTAAAGATGCTCTCGACGGCCTCCGAGGCTTTTTGCTGGGCGATGAAATCGGCCTGCGCCGAGTTCATGTAGGCGATGCTGGTGGAGAGCATGGCCGCCAGAGCCACCATGCCAATGCCGAGAATGACAAGGGCCACCATGGTCTCCAGCAAAGTGAAACCCTTGTGTGCTGCGCCGTTGCGCGGTCGTCCCATGAGCATCTCCTCGGGCGCTCTCATTAGCGCGTCTCGAACCAGTTGGTGGCGTTGCCGTTGATGTGATAGGCGCGGACGCGGCCGGTGGGGCCCAGAACGGTGACGGCGCGCGCACTGGCGACGATATTGGTATCGCCCATGAACACGGTCCCGTTGATGTAGCCGCCGGTGGCGTTGACGAATGTTCCGTCGGCCTGGAAGAACATGCCCGCCGGCGGCCCGCCGTCCACACCGGCGAAGTTCACCGCGGTGGTGTTGCCAAAGGCATCCGGGGTATCGGGCACAGCCTTCTCCAGCTGAAAGCTGACGTGGCCGGTGAGGGTCAAGGTGGTAAGAACAACGTCAGCGCCGGCATTGGGAGTCATGCTGTTCTTGACCGTGATCGCAATCTGATTATTCGCCCCGGTCGCAGAGTAGTTCGGAAACGAAACCTGCACGTAACGGCGATAGGTGATGGCGTATTCGCGCGCCTGGCGGAAGGCATCCACGACCTGCGAGGCCCCCGAATTGGCGCGAAATTCCTGCATCGTCGGGGTCAAGAACACCACGGCCATGCCGGCTATGGTCATGGCCATCGCGACCACCACCAGGGCCTCGATCATCGAAAAGCCGCGTTGGCGGCTTGCAGTCTGGCACACAGATCTTGGCTGATTTTCTGTCAAAGCATCCTCGGACACGGCCCCGGGTGCAGGGCGAAATTCGAACTTGGTGGCATTGTTGGTGCATTCGTGCGGCCAAGCGAAGGTCTGGCTAAGTCATTGAATTTAGGAGGCCTAGGAGTCTCATTGTGGGAAGGGATTCCGGCTCGGGGAATGGGCGGGGTAGAAACGTTACATAAGCATACGTAGAGGAAATACTGTATGGCGGGGTGTCGCAGGGCCAATTGCAGATGATTTGGTGCCGGTGGAGGTCGAGGAAGCGTCGCAAGCCTACGTAGGGCCCGCGCTTCAGCCGGGCCTCTTCGGGCAAGATCGTGCAAAGTGACACACCCCGCGCGTGAAAAGCGTCCCGTTAATGTCGTTTGTGTTGCGGCCCAATCTCGCCATGAACTTGCGCCCGGCCGGCCGGAGCGCGGGCCCTAACGTTCAGACCGTGCTCGCCCGACGGGTTCTCAAGTTCTCACACAGTTTCTTCAGATCCAACACCAGCGGCGGGTCTAATCGTTAATTGCGGTTGCGCAGCTTTCCGAGCAGGCGCAGGACTTCCAGGTACAGCCAGATTAGCGTGACCATCAGGCCGAACGCGCTGTACCACTCCATATATTTCGGCACGCCCATGCGCGCGGCGCTGGCGATGAAATCGAAATCGAGTACGAGATTCAGCGCCGCGATGATTACCACGAAGGCGCTGAAGGCGATGCCGATCGCGCCGTTGCCGTAGATCGAGAACGTGTGTACGCCGAAAAAGCCGAGCACCATGGTGACGAGATAAATCACGGCGATTCCGCCGGTGGCGGCGACCACGCCTAGCCGGAATGTATTGGTTACCGGAATCAGTCCGGAACTATAGGCGGCCAGCAGAACGAACAGGGTGCCGAACGTGAGGCTGACGGCTTCGAGCGCCAGGCCGGGCGCCGAGGCATTTACGGCGGCGGAAATGCCGCCGAGAACGAGGCCTTCCAAGAGCGCATAGAGTGGCGCGGTGATTGGCGACCACTCTTTCTTGAAAATGGTGACCAGGGCTACGACTAGCCCGCCGATGGCGCCGCCGATCAGCAGCGGCATTGTGGCTTGCGGGCCGCCGACGAGAAAGCGCTCCCAGGTCCAGGCCGCGCTGGCGACGGTGAGAATCAGCAGGATGCCGGTCTTGTTTACCGTGCCTTGCAGAGTCATGGCTTCGCCGGCGGCTACGGCGCCTTGAAAGGCTTTGGGATTCAACGCCGGGTTGGAGGTTCTCAGCAGGTTCGGCATGGCAGTCTCCTGGATAATTCTGTTTGCGGATTGCCGCTCACGCGCGGGCGGTGAGAGTTGGTAGCGCCAACGGGAATCGAACCCGTATTACCGCCTTGAAAGGGCGATGTGCTAACCGTTGCACCATGGCGCCACGGTGGGAGCGTGAAGAATGGAAACGGCCCGCAGCCGCTGGGAACATTATCGAAGAACCGTGGGGAATTCACAAGCGGGGAGGACATTTTGCGGGCCCGGTGGGCGAGGCAGGATTGCGATGCGGGTGCCGCGGTTGATTGCGGTTGAATTTTGCGGCGAGCTCGTCAGCGGGCGCGGGTGCGACTGCGAGGAAATGGTAAACAGCTCGGTGGCGCGTTAGAAAAACGCCGGCTGGCAGCCGGCGCTACCAGCCTTTGCGCTGGCGCAACGCGGTGATGTGGGCTACGTGATGTTTGCCGTGCCAGGCGTAGAGGGCCAGCGTTTTGTCCAGCGACATTGCGCCCATTTCCGGATGGCGGAATTTGCGCGACCAATCAGGGCCTTTCAGCGAACGCAGAAGATTTACCCAGCGGGTGTGCAGGGCGTCGAGCAGCGCTAGCGACGTTTCTATCGGCGTCGCGGCGGTGTCGGCTAGCTCGGCCCAGCGGGCTTCTTCGTACGGCTTGATCGTCGGCTCTTCTTCAGTTAGCGCCAGCTTGAAGCGAATGTAGGCGTTCATGTGGCTGTCGGGGACGTGATGGGCGAGCTGGCGGACGGTCCAGCCGCCTTCGCGATAGGGCGTGGAAAGTTGCTCGGCTGACAGGCCGGAGACGGCGGCGCGCAGGCGGGCCGGGGCGGCGGCAACGTCTTCGATCAATTTGGCGCGATCGGCTTCGCTTAGGCTTGCGGGCGCGCTGAATTTTCCGATCGGGTAGCGCGGGTCTTGCTCCATTGGCTTTTCCTTTCGCACTGCTGATTGCCAGCGGAAAAAACCGGGGCCGAAAAGCGGGCGGACTGCCCTTTGGCCCCGGCAAGGTGCCTCAGGACAAAAAGGCCCGCCCCTACGAATTTTTAATGCGTGCGCTCTTGGTATTCCTCGTGCCAGGCCATCTGGATGGCTTCGAGCTTGCCTTCGTTGGAGCCTTTAGCGTCGCCGTTGAAACCCGGCAGTTCGATCACGTATTTGTGCAAATCCGTGAAGCGCACGGTGAGCGGATCGATCTTGGGAAATTTCTCGGAGAGCTGGATGCCGATTTCTTCCGCGTCATCCCATCCGAAAGTCTGTTCCATTCTGAATGCTCCTGGGTCTCTGCGCTGGGATGCAGGCGAAATCAGTGCTCCGCTTCCTTGGCGTAATTCTTATTCCACTCGGGAATTTCTACAACGATATCTTTTGTGCCGTCAGGGACACATTGGCATCCCAAACGCGATTTGGGAGTTACGCCAGGGGCTTCGTCGAGTTGATCGAGTTCGGCGTCCGTCGCTTCGTTGCAGGTTTCCAGGCCTTCGTGAACGATCACGTGGCAGGTGGAGCAGGCGCAGACTCCGCCGCAGGCGTGATCGAGGCCCATGTGATAGCCCTGGGAGATATCGAGAATGCTCCCGGGAATGCCATCGTGGCCGTAGGGAATTTTCTCCGGGTCCACTTCGATGGTTTTGCCTTCCTTGACGAAAGTTACTTTGAACTTTTTCGTCGCGGGCGTGTACTTGGTCTCTTCGATGTAGGGGTTGATGCCGCCCATGTTTGCTCCTTCTTAGACTTCGTCGATGCGCTTGCCTTCCAGCGCGGTTTGCAGCGCGCCGTTCATTACCAGCTCGGCGAGATGCGTGGTGGCCTGGTTCAGAATATCAATGCGGGCGCGGACTTCTTTGTAGTCGGTGCCAACTGTAGCGGCGCGCAGATGGGCTACGCTTTCGTCTATGGCGCGGCGCTCTTGGGGCGCGAGTTGCGAGAGGTCTTCGCGCTGCAGCGTTCGCTCCGTCGCTTTCAGGATTGTGTCGGCTTCGTTGCGGGCTTCGATCAGCTGGCGCTCGGCGAAATCCTGTTCGGCGAATTCGATCGATTCTTCGAGCATGCGCTCGACTTCGGCGTCATTCAGACCGTAGCTGGGTTGCACTTCGATGGAATGTTCCTGGCCGGTGCGCAGATCGCGTGCGGCTACTTGCAGGATTCCGTTGGCATCGATCAGGAATTTCACTTCGATGCGCGCCAGTCCTGCGGGGCCGGGCGGAACTTTGAGTTGGAAGCGCGCGAGCGAGCGGCAATCTTTGGCCAGTTCCCTTTCGCCTTGCAGGACGTGCAGATCGATGGCGGTTTGATTTTCTACGCCGGTCGTGAACATTTCCTGCGCGCTCGCCGGAATCGTGGAATTGCGCGGGATGATTTTGGCTACTACGCCGCCCATGGTTTCGATGCCCAGCGATAGCGGCGTGACGTCGAGCAGCAGCATGGTTTTAACGCCGGAATCGAGGATGTCGGCTTGCACCGCGGCGCCGAGGGCTACGACTTCATCGGGATTCAGCTCGCAGTGCGGGGCGCGGCCGAAATAATCGCCTACGGTTTTGCGCACGAGCGGAATGCGCGTTGAGCCGCCTACGAGGACTACTTCGTCCATCTCTTTCGGCGGCGAGCTTGGCGTCGGCGAGGGCTTTGCGCACCGGCTCCATGGTGCGCGCGACGATCGGTTGAATTAACTTCTCGAACTCGCCGATAGTTATCTCGCGCGAATAGATCAGCCCGCCCGGAAGCGCGAGCTGGACCGATGTCTTCGCAGCGCTGGAGAGATCGTGCTTGGCGCGGATGAGCGCCTTGCGCAATTCCTGCACGGTTTCCGGATGATGGGCGAGATCGAGCGAGTATTGCTTCTGGATTTCGCCGCGCGCCAGGGCCAGCAATTCGTTGTCAATGTCGTCGCCGCCCAGGTGCGTGTCTCCGTTAGTCGCGAGAACCTGGTAGATGTCGCCTTCGTCGGTGGAGATCAGTTTCAGGATTGAGATGTCGAACGTGCCGCCGCCGAAATCGTAGACGGCGACTTTGCCGCGCCGCTGCTTGTGCAGGCCGTAGGCCAGCGCTGCGGCGGTGGGTTCATTCACGAGGCGCAGGACTTCGAGGCCGGCCAGCCTCCCGGCATCTTTCGTGGCTTGCCGCTGCGCGTCGTTGAAATAGGCGGGAACGGTGATCACCGCGCGATCGACTGTTTCGCCGAAGAAGTCTTCGGCCCAGGATTTCAGCTCGCGCAGGATGAACGCGGAAATTTCGGAGGGTGTGAACTTCTTATCGCCGAGGCGCACGCGGATTACGTTCGTGCTCGATGGCTCGATGCGGAAGGGAAAAATCTTCAGCTCGCCCTTCACATCGTCGGGCGCGCGGCCCATCAGGCGCTTGACCGAGTAAATCGTGCGCTCCGCTTGCGTGAGCAAACGTCTCCGCGCGGCCTCACCGGCAACGATGTTGCCATCCGCGTCAACGCTGACAATCGATGGACACAGCGCAGATCCATACGGTCCGACAATGCACTGCGGCTTGCCCGTCCCGCTAGGCGCGTCCATGAACGCGACCAGGCTATACGTTGTCCCAAGATCAATTCCGACGATTCGTCCCATGTTTGCTTCAGGCTTCCGCCAGTTCCTTCGCCACGTTCGCCACTAAGATTGCGAATGTAGGAACGCCGATTCAAAATTTCATTCATCCTCGCCGTTAACTTCTCGCGCTCCACATCGCCCTTCCCGCTGTCGAGCGCCGCATCCCAATCACTTCTCGCACGATCGAGTTCCGCATCCACTTGGCCAAGCTTTTCCTGAAAATCCTGCTCGGCGGCTTCGAGTTTGGCGCGCAGTGCGGCGAGATCTTCGCCGGAAGCGCGCGCCTCGCGCAGCTCGTCGAGCGATTCGTTCAGCTCGAAGACTTCTTCGAGCAGTTCCGGCGGGGCTTGCTGCTTCGTCGTGCCTTCCTTGCGCGCGCCGCGATGCGCCAGCAAATATTCGACGCGCGCCAGTGGATCGCGCAGCGCGCGATAGGCGTCGTTCAGCTCTGACGAGCGCTCAAGCGAAAGATTGCGCTCGAATTCTTCGGCGCGCATGAAATTGTCCGGATGCAACTTCCAGCTCAGCTTGTGGAATTGCTGCTCGAGGGCTTCGGGATCGATTTGCAGCTTTTCCGGCAAGCCGAAGAAGGCAAAGTAGCTGGTCCCGCGCGGCAGCGGCTGGATTTTGCCGCAGGCGGGGCAGAAATGCGCGCCGCCGCCGGCGGCGCCGCAACTCCAGCATGCTGTGGCGGTGCTTTTGTTCGGGCTTGTTTGCGTCACGCTCATCTCGGTTCGGTTCCACCACTTACTCAGACGCGCTGCCTGTGCCGGCCTGAAAGGCCAGCGGTACATAAAACCAAAATCTCCATTGCAGGGCGCGCGGGGTGGGGACTGGCAGGCGCGGCCTAGGCCGTGAACGAACTGCCGCAGCCGCAGCTGCGCGTCGCCTGCGGATTCTGGAACACGAAGCCGCGGCGCATCAGGTCTTCGTGATAATCGAGGGTGGTGTTATCGAGGTAGAGAAAGCTTTTGGGATCTACGAAGATGCGCGCGCCGTTCTCTTCGATCACTTTATCGCGGCTGCGTGCCTCGGTCTCCAGGCGCATGGCATAACTGAGACCGGAGCAGCCGCCCCCCTGCACACCCACCCGCAAGCCGCCGTTTTCGGCGGATACTCCCTCTTTCGCGAGAAGCTCGCGAATTTTGACGGCCGCTTTTTCGGTTACGTGGATCATGTTTGCCACAACTTTCACTGTCCTTCCACAGCGCTTGTTTCGGGCTGCCGGCTTCGCTGGAGGTTCGCTCCGTCGTCGAGGCCTAACCGAAACACCGTACGATTAGAAAATGCCCTAAGTGCCTCAAAACAAAGGAGCGAGGCAAGTTCTAATCGAAACAAATCCAAACCCGCACGAAGCGGCGTTTGCCCGCGGTCAAAATTAGTGCGCGGACGACTTCGTCTCGGCGGCGTTGAGCGTCTCGCCCTGCTTGGTCTTCCAGTCCGAAAGCGCGGCTTTGATCGCGTCTTCGGCTAGTACCGAGCAGTGGATCTTGACCGGAGGCAGCGCCAGTTCGCGGACGATGTCCGTGTTCTTGATGGCTAGGGCCTCTTCGACGGTCTTGCCCTTCACCCATTCGGTGGCTAGCGAGGAGCTGGCGATGGCCGAGCCGCAGCCGAAGGTCTTGAACTTGGCTTCCTCGATTACTCGAGTTGCCGGGTTCACCTTCATCTGCAGCTTCATGACGTCGCCGCACTCCGGGGCGCCTACCAGGCCTGTGCCTACGTTGGGGTCCTTCTTGTCGAGGGAGCCCACGTTGCGCGGGTTGTTGTAGTGCTCGATTACTTTGTCTGAATAGGACATTTGTTGCGCTCCTTAGGGTGCTACAAACCTTTAGATGACTGAGCTTTCAAGTTCGCTCCACTGATTGCCACGCCTCAGAAGAGCAGATCCTTCGCCAACTGCGGGCTCAGGATGACAACCAAAACCAAACCGCAGAACACAGGAAAAACTAAACGGCGAATTACTCGCCGGCGGCGGTCCACTTCATTTTGCTTAGGTCCACGCCTTCTTTCGCCATTTCGTATAGCGGCGATAGCTCGCGCAGACGGTTCACGGTTTCTACTACGCGGCCTACTACGTAATCCACCTCTTCTTCGGTGTTGAAGCGCCCGATGCCGAAGCGGATCGAGGTGTGGGCCAAGTCTTCGCCTACACCCAGCGCCTTCAGCACGTAGCTTGGTTCAAGAGTTGCCGAAGTGCACGCTGAGCCGCTGGAAACGGCGACGTCGTTGATGCCCATCAGCAGCGATTCGCCTTCTACAAAGGCGAAGCTGATATTGATGTTGTGCGGCAGACGATGCTCCATCGAGCCGTTGATGTAGCATTCGTCGAGCTTGGACATGATGCCGTCTTTCAGGCGGTCGCGCAGACGGCTGAGCTTGGCGGTTTCCTGCACCATTTCCTGCTGACAAAGTTCGCAGGCCTTGCCAAGACCAACGATGCCGGTGACGTTCAGAGTGCCGGAACGCATGCCGCGCTCGTGTCCGCCGCCATCAATGATGGCGGAGAGCTGCACGCGTGGATTCTTGCGGCGAACGTAGAGTGCGCCAACGCCCTTGGGACCGTAGAACTTGTGCGCCGAGATGGAGAGCAGGTCGATGCCGTCGCGAATCACGTCCACGGGAATTTTCCCAACGGCCTGCACGCCGTCCACATGGAAGAGAACGCCCTTTTCCTTGGCAATCTTGCCGATTTCCTCGATGGGCTGCACTACGCCGATCTCGTTGTTAGCGTACATAATCGAAATCAAGATCGTCTTCGGGGTAATGGCGTTGCGCAGATCATCGAGATTGATGCGGCCATCTTTCTGGACCGGCAGATAGGTGACCTCGTAGCCGTATTTCTCGAGGCGCTTGCAGGTATCGAGCACGGCCTTATGCTCGGTGACCTGGGTGATGATGTGATTGCCCTTCTCGCGGTACATCTCCGCGGCGCCCTTGATGGCCAAATTGTCCGATTCCGTCGCGCCGCTGGTGAAGATGATTTCCTTGGGCGAGGCGTTGATGAGCTTGGCCACCTGCCCGCGCGCGATTTCGACGGCCTCTTCGCCGGCCCAGCCGAACGCGTGGTTGCGGCTGGCGGCATTGCCGAATTTCTCGGTGAAATAGGGCAGCATGGCGTCGAGGACGCGCGGGTCCACCGGAGTGGTCGCGTGATTGTCCATGTAAATTGGAAGCTTGATTGCCATTCTTATCTCCTCAGTTCCCCCAAAATTCGTTCAAATCCTGAGTTCGACGACTTCCGAGGACGGCGAGTCTTCGGTCATCTGCGAAATCGTTACTTTGTTCAGGACGTCCAGAATGCTGTCGTTCACGCGCCGCAGGGGCGCTCGCACGATGCAAGTGGAAGTCTGGTCGCATTCCCCGCGATGCGTTACGCAGGACGTAATGAAAAGCGGCCCTTCAATCGCGTTGATGGCATCGAGCGCGGTGATCCGCGATGGATCGCGAGCCAGCGTATAGCCGCCTGCGGAGCCGTGTCGCGCTGCTACGAGGCCGCCTCGTGCCAGCTTTTGGAGCACCTTGGCCATTAGCGTCGCCGAGATGCCGTAGAATTCGGCGATGTCGGAGGCGCTGGCCGAGGCCTCGCCATTGTGCATCGCTAGATGCTTCAGAGCGATTAGTCCGTAGTCCGCTTTCTTCGATAGTTTCAGCACGGTACTATATGCGACTCTTTCAGTCGCAATTGAATTTTAGGCTTTGAGAGCGTGTTTGTCAAGGGGCTTGCGTTTGACCAAGCCCTTCATTTGCACAGGTTTAAACCCCGACCAATTTAGTCCAAATGGAGATTTTGCGCGTTAAACCGTGAGTATTTACAGCTAAACGGCATCGATTTAACGCATGAGGTTATTCTCGGAGTCGCGGCAGTTTGTTGGGCCTTGCCAAAGTCAAAAACGCCGGCAGGCTGCCGGCGTTACGAAGGGGTTTTCGGTTTCCAGCGCTTCAGGAAATCGGTGACGTCGCTTGGGGCTAGTTTCACGGTGGATTCGAATTCGCCGTTCTTTTGGCTGGTTAGGATATTGCCCTTGCTGTCCAGGACGGCTACGGCTGGAACGCCTTTGGTCAAAACCGTCTGCAGGCGCGCGGCTATGGTCAGATTTTGGTCGTAGCTGCCTATGTTGATGTGGACTACGTGATAGTTGGCGGTGATCAGAGGGGCGATCGCGGCCGAATGGAACGCGGCATCGAGGACGTGGCAGTCGTAGCACCAATTGCCGCCGAAAACCACGAGCACATTCTTGTGATCTTTCGCGGCGGCTGCCAGAGCCGCATCGAGGTCCTTCTGCGCTTCGCCGGGATCCGGATAGAGATCCGGGTTGGGGACGGCGGGCTCCGGCAGGCGCATTTCGGGGCGGAGGCCGGGGTTGCTGCGCTGCGAGGCGGCGACTTTCCAGCCGCCTTCGTCGTGCGACCAGATTTGCGAGAGCGCGATGACGTAATCCTGGGATTTGCCGTTTGACTGCATGGTTAGATAGACGCGCATTAACAGCGCGACTTGGCCGGATGCCGTAGTCTGGCGCTCAAGGATTTTGGGGTCGAGACCGCTGAGGCCGGCGTTGTGGACTCCCGTCCAGAAATTGACCTCTTCGTCGGGGCCGGCGGAATCGCCCTGGGGAGTGCGCGTTTGGGTGGTGGCGGAATAGAGCGATTGCAGGGCGGAATTATTGCCTTCGAGAACTGCGGCTTTCCATTGGTTTAACGGTTCGAAAGTTTTGGAGGCGTGGGTGGATTTGGATTTGCCCGTTGCGGCGTGGGCGGTGGAGGTTTGAAACGCGTGGAGCGCAGGCGAAATGTAAGGAGCAGCGAGGCGATCGCGGTCAAGGCAATGCGGCGAGTCATTCTGGTTGATCCTGTAGTGCGCCCCCGCACTCGTATCCATCGTATCGCAATCTGCACACTCGCGCAGCGGAGTGCCGCGGATCGGTAGCGCCGGCTGCCCTGAGCGCCGAGCAGTCGAAATTACCGCGATTGCCGACGGAAGCGCGGGAGTGAAAGCTGACCGCGATGGCGGCGAATGGCACGAGCGGAGTTGTTCATCAGAAAAACGCCGGCTGGCAGCCGGCGTTACGGGCGACAAATTGGCTCGCTCGCGAATAACATCGGCGCGGCGGCTAGGGTTTTTGGCACCGCGGCAAGCGCGGTTCTAGGTTAAGATTGCGGCGGAAGCTCGCGCATGAAACCTGTGATTGCCATCTGCCCGGGCTCGTTTGACCCGGTGACCAACGGCCACCTCGATTTGATCGAGCGGGCGGCGAAGATTTTCGACAAGCTTATCGTGTCGGTGCTGCGCAATCAGGAAAAAGAGCCGCTGTTTGGAGTAGAAGAACGGCTGGAAATGCTGCGGGAAGTGACGCGACCGTTTGCGAACGTAGAGGTGGATAGCTTTGCCGGCTTGTTGATGGATTACGCGCGGCAAAAGCAGGCGCGTGTGATTCTGCGCGGCATTCGGGCGGTTTCGGACTATGAGTACGAATTGCAGATGGCATTGATGAATCGCAAGCTTGAACCGCAAGTGGAGACCGTTTTTATGTTGCCGGGCGAGGCTTACAGCTATCTGAGTTCGCGGCTGGTTCGGGAAGTTGCGCGGCTTGGTGGCTCGCTGAAGGGATTAGTCCCCGCGACGGTGGAAGAGCGATTGCGCGTGAAGATTGGCTGAGTGAAGGCAAGAAGGAGCAGATCCCTCGCTTTGCTCGGGATGACGGCCGCAATTCCCGAAGGCGAGCGAGAGGCAATTAATTCTCAGGAGCGATAAGAATCAATGCCCACGGTACCCGAAGTTAGCGTGCATCTGGCGGACGCCGTCAATCGAATTCATATCTCGCCGACCATGGCGGTGCTCATGGAGGCGGAGAAGTTGAAGGCGCGCGGCATCGACGTGGTGGATTTCGGACCGGGCGAGCCGGATTTTCCGACGCCGGAGCATATCAAGCGCGCCGCGATTCGTGCGCTGGATGAGAATCGCACCAAGTACACGCCCACCGGTGGAATTGCGCCGTTGCGCGAAGCGGTGTGCGAATGGCACGCGAAGAATCTTGGATCGTCGTATCAGTCGAAGGAATGCGTGGTTACTTCCGGCGGGAAATTGGCGATATTTAACGCCGTCACGGCGCTAATCAATCCCGGCGATGAGGTGTTGATCGCCGCGCCTTATTGGGTGAGTTATCCGGATATCGTGAAATTGCCGGGCGGCACGCCGAAATTTATTGCCACGCGTGCAGAGGATAGCTTCTGCCTGCGGGCCGCGGAAGTCGAGAAGGCCATCACGCCGAAGACGCGGCTGCTGATCGCCAATTCGCCCAATAATCCGACCGGCGCAGTGATTCCGCGGGATGAATTCATGCGCATTCTGGAAGTTTGCCAGCGGCGCGGGGTGTGGCTGCTCTCGGATGAGTGCTATTCGCATTTTGTGTATGGCAGCGGCAAGCCGTTTTCGATTGCCAGCATCGGCGGCGCGAAAGATGGCGTGATCATCGCGGGGTCGCTCTCGAAAACGTTTGCGATGACCGGCTGGCGCATGGGTTACGCGCTGGCGCCCGAGCCTCTGGTGCCGCGATGATCAAAGTGCAGAGCCAGACGATTTCGAATCCGACTTCGATCGCGCAGTACGCGGCGCTGGAGGCGATGCGCGGGCCGATGGATTCGGTCGCGGTGATGCTGGCGGAATACGAACGGCGGCGCGCGCGCATCATCGCCGGATTGCGCGCGATTCCCGGCGTGACTTGCACCGAGCCGCAGGGCGCTTTCTACGCGTTTCCGAAAGTTCCGGGGCGCGGTGGAAAAGGCGTTGGCGATTCTTCGCAGATCGCGCGCGAGCTTCTTGAGCAGGAGCATGTGGCCGTCGTGCCCGGCGATGCATTTGGCGCGCCGGGGCATCTGCGCCTTTCTTACGCAACTTCACTGGAGCGCATTGAGGAAGGGCTGCGCCGCCTGACGCATTTCTTCGCCGCGGCGTAATTCGAGCATGGATGCCGCGCCGGCACGCCTCGAGCCCATCTTCACGCCGCGCATCTGGGGCGCTCGATCGCTCGCGCCGCTTTATCCGGATATGTCGGAGCTTTCAGAGCCGATCGGCGAAGCCTGGCTGACGGCGCGCGAAAGCCGCTTCGTCAACGGGCCGTTCGCGGGCGAAACGCTGGCGCACGCGTGGAAGCAAATGCCGGCCGAATGGCGCGGCGAGAGCGCTGCTAAGCAAGAGGAATTTCCGCTATTGGTGAAATTTCTTTTTCCCAATGACAAGCTCTCCGTGCAAGTTCATCCCGAGGATTCCTACGCGAGGACGAACGAAATCGCTGCGGGCGGGCGCGGCAAAACGGAAATGTGGTATGTGGTCGCAGCCGAACGCGATGCTGCGGTGTGGATCGGCTTGCGTTCCGGCGTTACACGCGAATCATTTCGCCGGGCGATTGATGATGGCAACGCGGATGAATTGATCGAGCGCGTGCCAGTAAAAGCCGGCGATGCGATTTATTGCCCGGCGGGGACCGTACATTATATTGGTCCGGGACTCACGCTCTGCGAAATTCAGGAATATTCGGATATCACCTACCGCATTTTTGATTTCAATCGCACCGATGCGGGCGGAAAGCCGCGAGCCTTGCATCTTGACAAAGCCTTCGATGTGATTTGCTTCGACGAAGCGCGCGGCGGCAAGGTTGTGCCGATTCGCGTGAAAGCCGGCGCTGCGGACGAGACTTACGTCGTCGCGTGCCGCCATTTCGCCGTTGTCCTGGTTGAGTCGCGCATGCCTTTTGAAATCCAGATGGCGCCAACGCATTTTGAGCTGCTGATTGTTCTCGAAGGCCGGGGCAAAATCGAATTTGGCCTCGAGCCGCTCGAATATTCGCGCGGCCAGGCGTGGTTTCTGCCTGCCGGAAAAGGCGAATTCCGATTTCAGCCAGCGGGGCGTTCGAAAATTCTGCGGGCTTACGTGCCTCTAAATCCTGAAGACTTCGCCAGCCATCTCGAAACGCAAATCATGCCGCGATCGCTGCTTTCCAAATTGGTGCACCTATGAGCGCCGGACGGGCGAAGGTGCAGCCGCTGCCTGCCTGCGCGGTGTTGCTTGCCGGCGGACGCGGCACGCGCTTCTGGCCACGCAGTCGCATGCGCTCGCCGAAACAATTGCTCAATATCACCGGCGAAGACACGATGCTTCGCGAGACTGCCGCGCGCCTGGCGCCACTTTTTCCGGCGAAAAATCTCTGGGCGGTGACTAACGCGGAGCAAGCTGCCGCGGTTCGTCGCGAGCTTTCCGGCGTTCCCAAAGCGCACATTCTGGCTGAACCAATCGGACGCAATACCGCCGCCGCGATCGGACTGGCTGCGTTCCACCTCGCGCATCAGCATGGCGACGCGCTTATGGCCGTGTTGCCCGCCGATAGCTACATCGCTGACGCTGCGCAATATCGCACGCTGGTCCGCGCCGCGCTGGAACTTGCCGGCACTCCTGGCGATTTGATCGTGATGGGAATTCCGCCGACGCGCCCGGAAACCGGGTACGGCTACATTGAGCGCGGGGCAATGGCCTTGCGGCCGCGCGGTGCATCGGCTTATGTGGTGGAGCGATTCACGGAGAAGCCCGATTCCGTGAAGGCGCGGAAGTACGTCGCGTCGGGCCGCTATTTGTGGAATGCGGGAATGTTTTTCTGGCGCGTCTCGACGTATCTAGACAATCTGCGACACTACCTGCCCGATACGCACGATGCGCTAAGCAAATTGGCGAGGACGATCGGTACGAGCCGCTACGGCGCGGCGCTGCGGCGAATTTATCCGCGCCTTGAAAATATTTCTGTGGATTACGCGATTATGGAGCCGGCGACGCTCGAGGCTGGCCCGCAGCGCGTTTTCGTCATTCCGGCGAAGGTGGGATGGAGCGATATTGGCTCGTGGGCGGCGGTTTACGAATTGCTGGCGCCGAAATTGGACGCCAATGTTTCGGCGGGGCCTTATGTGGCGCTTGAGGCCAGCGGGAATTTTTTCTGGAGTCCCTCGAAGCTCGTGGCTGCGGTCGGCGTGCGCGATCTTGTGCTTGTGGATACGCCTGACGCGATTTTGCTTTGCCCGCGGGATCGGGCTCAGGATGTGGGCAAAATCGTGAAATGGATTGAAGAGCAAAAATTGCGCAAGCTTTTGTAAGGGCTTCTCTGGCTTTTCCTCTCGTGAGACTCGGCTATACCCGGCTCGTGTTGTGAATTCCGCGGATGATTTGAGGATTTGGCGTGAGTTGCCTTCGTCGGATGCCGGCAGGGACGCCGGCGCTACTTGTGGTCCAATGCGGCCCTACCTGACATTGCCGATTCACGTATACTGACCAACCGTGAGCGCTATTCAGTTCGGCACCGACGGTTGGCGCGGCGTGATCGCCGAGGAAGTTACGCACGAAAACGTGCGCAAAGTGGCTTACGCCATCGCGCGCTACGTGGTGCGTTCCGAGCAGCCGCAGAACGGCGTGCTGGTCGGTTACGACACGCGCTTTGCTTCGGAACGCTTCGCGCGCGTGGCTGCGGAAACTGTGGCCATGACCGGCACTCCGGTTTGGCTTGCGACCGACGCGTGTCCTACTCCCGCAATTTCGCTGCTTGTGAAACTGCGCGGGGCTGCCGGCGGAATTCAGATTACCGCGAGCCACAATCCCGCGCGTTGGAGCGGGGTGAAATACAAGGCGAGCTACGGCAGCTCGGCTTCGCCCGCCATTGTGTCGCGTATCGAAAATGAATTGGAATCCGTGCTCGCTGCCGGCGTGCCGCCTTTGCCGCCGCGCAAAGAATTAATTCATTCGCTCGACGTGCGCACGCCTTATCTGGAGACGCTGGCGAAGCTGGTGGATTGGGATCGCCTGCGGGCCGCCAATTTTCGTTTCGTTGCGGATCCGATGCATGGCGCGGGGCGCGGACTGCTGCGTGAACTATTCACGCGCCACGGCGTGGCGTGCGATGAAATTCGCGGCAATCGCGATCCGCTTTTCGGTGGCGTCAATCCTGAGCCAATCGAGCCGCACATCGAGGCTCTCCGGCGCGCCGTGCTGCACGGCAAGTATGACGCCGGGATGGCCTGTGATGGCGATGCGGATCGCATCGGGGCGATCGATCGCGACGGCACCTTCATCACGCCGCATCAGATTTTCTCGATTCTTCTCTGGCATCTGGCCGGCACGCGAAAAATCGCCGGCGATGTGGCCAAAACTTTCTCCACCACCAAAATGATCGACAAGCTGGCTGCCAAGTTCGGCCGCAAGCTCTGGGAAACGCCCATCGGCTTCAAATACATCTGCGACCGCATGCTGGAAAGCGACATCTTGATCGGCGGAGAAGAAAGCGGCGGCATCGGCACGAAGCTGCATCTTCCGGAACGCGATGCGACCGTGAATGCCCTGCTGCTCGCGGAAGTGATGGCCTGGCACGGCAAACATCTCGGGGAACTGGTGGGCATGCTCCACCGTGAATTCGGCGAGCATCATTACGGCCGCGTGGATCTCGAACTGCGCGCGGGGCAGAAAGAAAAAGCTATCGCGCGATTTTCCGACGCGAAGCTTACGCGCCTCCTCGATTGGCCGGTGACCAAACGCGAAGATCTTGATGGCATCAAGATTTATCTCGGCGACATCGGCTGGGTCATGTTACGCGCCTCGGGCACGGAGAACATGCTGCGCGTCTATTCCGAAACAACCAGGCCCGAAACGACCAAACGCGTTCTTGACGAAGTCTGCGCCACCGTCCGCGCGCTCTGAGAGTTCGCGGAAGCGCTGCCAGAGAGTGTGTGTGAAAACCCGCGACCAGTCACCTCACGCCACGAGCGTGAAATCGAGCACCTGTAGGGCCCGGTCTTCAGCCGGGCCACTTCGGGCACGGCTGTGCACACAGGCACATCCTTGCACGCGCAAACCGTCTCTTAAACTAGCGCGGCGGATCGAGGCAATTCCGGCATTAATTTGGGCGGTGCCCAGCCCGGCTGAAGCGCGGGCCCTACGGTCTACTGTCCGCGCGCTCTAGCAATGCGGAAATCTGTGCGTTCGTCATTTCGAAGGAAGTGAGGAATCTCTCTTGAAGCGACGACTCTATCAACTCGACGTGTTCACCACGAAGCCGTACGAAGGAAATCCCCTGGCGGTCATCACCGACGGCGACGAAATCTCGAAAGAGCGGATGCAAGCCGTGGCCCGCGAAATGAACTTGGCCGAAACGGTTTTCGTGCAGCGCCCCACGAATAATCGCGCGCTGGCTCGCCTGCGCATCTTTACGACGCAAACCGAACTGCCGCTCGCCGGCCATCCCGTCATCGGCACCTGGTTCCTGCTCGCGCAACTCGGCGTGGTTCCAGCTTCCGAAGGGCAGGTCCGTGTGCTGCAGCAAACCGGCGCCGGCATTCTTCCCGTCGAATTTTCGTTCCATGACGGCCGGCCGGTGCGGGTGACGATGACGCAAAAGCCGGCGCAATTTCGCGCCACCAAAATCCCGCGCGCTGCGCTGGCTGCCGCGCTGGGGCTGAAGCCGGGCGATTTATCGTCCGACTTGCCGATCGAATCCGTCTCCACGGGAATTTTTAATTTGATGGTGCCAATCGCGTCGCGCAAAGCGCTCAGCAAGATCGACATGAATCTATCGGCAACGGCCAAGCTGCTGGGCAGCAACTCCACGATGGCTTATTGCTTCACGCTGGGCAGCGCGGGTCACGCCTTCGCGCGCGGCATGTTGCCCTGGGGCATCATCGAGGATCCTGCGACGGGCTCCGCGGCGGGTTCGTGCGGCGCTTACTTGGTGCGGCATGGGAAATTGCGTGCGGGCGAGCAATTGAAGATTTTGCAGGGCGTGGAGATGAAGCGCCCGAGCCACATCGAAGTGCAAGTGGATGAAGCGCGGGGGAAGCTGACGCCGCGCGTCAGCGGCTCGGCGGTGTGCATCCTGGAAGGACACATCGAGGCTTGAACGAAGTGCAGATTTGGGTGCGCGACGAGTTAGAAAACAGCACCTCAGCGGCTAAAGCCGGTGCCCATTGGCGGCGTTGCGGCACGGTTGAAACCGTGCCCTGACAGATCCTAGGAGCGCTGCCGCAGTGTGAATCGGCAGGTTACAACTGCGCGGTCTCGAATCGGTGGTTCATATCTCCGCGGCGTCGAATCGGCAGGTTACACCTCCGCGGCGTCGGATTCGCGCATTACACTTCGGCGGCCTCGATCTGTTTGGCTGCGGCGTCGAGAACTCCATTGAGAAACGCCGGGGCTTCCGCCGACGAAAATTTCTTGGCTAGTTCGATCGCTTCGTCGAGCACCACTTTCACCGGCGCCGTCCCATTGCGCAGCTCGTAAATTGCCAGCCGCAAAATATTGCGATCTACCGCGGCCAGGCGATCGAATTTCCAATTTTTGGCCAGCTTGGCGATAATTTTGTCGTTGGATTCCGCCTGTGCTACCGCTCCCTCGAAGAGCTGCGTCGCAAATTCGCGAGTAGATTCCGCCGCGCGCGCCGATTTCCAGAAATGTTTTGCGATTTGCCCGGTTTTTTGCTGCCCGACATCCCACTCGAATAGCATCTGCAAGGCGAATTCCCGAGATTTGCGCCGCAGCGTCATCTAACGTCGCCGGCGGGATTTGGAAGCCGCGGCGCGCGCAGGCGCGGAAGGGGTGGAGGAATTAGATCGAAGTTGCCGCAAAAGATTGCCCATCTCGATGGCCGCAAGACCGGACTCGAATCCCTTGTTGCCGCTCTTCAGCCCGGCGCGGTCAATGGCCTGCTCCAGCGTGTCGCAAGTGAGCACGCAAAACGCCATGGGCACGCCCGAATCCATCTGCGCGAGCTGAATTCCGCGCGCCACTTCACTCGCGACATGATCGTAGTGCGAAGTCTCGCCGCGCAGAACGCAACCGATGCAAACGATCGCGTCAGGCCGGCGCGATTCCGCCAGCTTCTTTGCCGCCACCGGCACTTCGAATGAACCCGGCACGCGCACGATTTCGATCCTGTCTTCCGCGGCACCGGCGCGCTGCAGCGCGTCCAGCGCACCCGCCAGCAACCGATCGGTGATGAAGCTATTAAAGCGGCTCACAACAATTCCAAAACGCAGATCGCCCGCGTTCAAATTTCCTGCAAGCGACTTCGGCTTGAATTTATCGGCCATCAACAATCCGCGCGTGCATCCTCAGCGGCCCTGAAACTTCGCCGGCCGCTTCTCCAGAAACGCTTTCGTCCCTTCCTGTTTGTCCTCGGTGGCGCAACAAAGACCGAACAGCGTGGCCTCCAGGAACAAACCTTCTTCCTGGGTCATGTCCATGCCGTGCTGAATCGCGTCCATGGCGTATTTCACTGCCAGCGGCGCATTGGCAATGATTTTCTGCGCTATTTTCTCCGTCGCCGGAATCAACTCGGCGGATTCGACGACGTGATTCACCAGCCCGACGCGCAGCGCCTCATCCGCGGAAATCATCTCACCGGTCAGCAACATCTCATGCGCCACGCCTTTTCCGCAAAGACGCGCCAGCCGCGGCGTTCCGCCATAGCCCGGCAAAATTCCCAGCTTCACTTCGGGCTGGCCCAAGCGCGCATTTTTGCTGGCGATGCGAATCGAGCAGGATAGGGCGAGCTCGCAGCCGCCTCCGAGAGCGAAGCCATTGATCGCCGCAATCGAAGGCTTCCCCATCGTTTCGAGCTTGCGGAAAACGCTCTGTCCATACAGCGAGTACTCTCGGCCTTCTACCGGCGAGAGCTTGGCCAGCTCATTGATATCCGCGCCGGCCACAAACGATTTTTCGCCCGCTCCGGTAATGACCAGCACACGCACCGCAGAATCCGCGCGCGCCACATCGAAAGCCTCGCTCAATTCATTGACCGTGGCGCGATTCAGCGCATTCAAGACTTGCGGCCGATTCACGGTAATGCGCGCGATCTGATCCTTCACTTCGTAAAGCAAATTTTGGTAGCTCATCGCAGATCCATCGCCTTGGGCTTAGCCGGATCGGAATAATCGTAAAATCCGCGTCCGGCTTTGCGCCCGTTCCAACCGGCCAGCACCATGCGCTTGAGCAGCGGCGGCGAGGCGAAGCGCTTCTCCTTGAATTCGTCAAACATGATGTTGGAAATGTAGTAGGTGGTATCGAGGCCCACAAAATCGAGCAAAGTCAGCGGCCCCATCGGATGCCCGCAGCCAAGCTTCATGGAATTATCAATGTCCTCAACCGAAGCAACGCCTTCCTCCAGAGCACGCACCGCATCGAGCAAATAAGGAACAAGCAGCCGATTCACAATGAAGCCGCTGCGATCCGTGGTGCGCACCACAGTTTTTCCAAAGCGCGCGCCCAGTGCCGCAACTTCCTCGAATACTTTCGGATCGGTGGCGATGGTGCGTATCACTTCCACCAATTTCATCACCGGCACAGGATTGAAGAAGTGCATGCCCACAAAACGATCGGGCCTGGCCGTAGCCGTAGCCATTTCCGTAATGGAAATCGAGGAGGTATTGCTGGCGAAGATGGCCGCCTTCGAGCAGATATTATCGAGCGCGCGATAAAGCTCCTTCTTGGCAGGCAGTTGCTCGATGATGGCTTCGATGACGATGTCGCGGTCCTTGAAATCGTCGAGATTGGTGGTCCCGCGCAAGCGGCCGCGGATTTTGTCGCGCTCCGCGGCGGTCAGCGTTCCCTTCTCCACCTGCCGCGCCAGATTTTTGTCAATCGCCTGCAGCCCTTTGTCCACCAACTGCTGCGACACTTCGCGAACGATGACATCGCAGCCCGCTTGCGCCGCCACCTGCGCAATGCCCGAACCCATCAGGCCGCACCCCACCACTCCAACTTTCTCGATGGGCATTCCATTTCCTCCCGAATGACCGAAGTGAACCCAAGGATGGTACTACGAGAGGGACCCGGCAAACACCGCGAGAACGCGAACGCCAGGGGAATCAGGGAGAGGCCAGGACCAGAATTTTTTCGTCAGTCTTTTGGCGAATTTCATCGAGGCCCGCTTCGGCGCGATTGATCCATTCGGTTACGCGGTCTTCATTGTCATCCGAAGGACGATAAGCAGCTTCGGCAATGACCGCGCTCAACGAAAGCCCTTCGCCGCCATTCCACGGCGCGGGCACGGCCGACGCCGTTTGCCGCAATTTCTCCGCAAGCAGCTTCGCGCTTCCCGCATTTGTATCCGGCAAAATGAACGCCAGCGACCAGGCCGTGTATTTCACCGCCAAGTCCGTCTGCCGCACCGCGCCGCGCAACGAACGCGCCAACTGCTCGATATATTTCTCAAACGCGGCATCGCCATGCTGGCGGAGCAATTCGCCGCCGCTGTGAATGTGCAAAATCACCAGCGAGACCGGCGTGTTCTGCGCCCGCGCCCGCGAAGATTCGGCTAGCAGACAGGCCACATAAGCGCCGCGGCTCACCAGCCCGGTCTTTTCGTCCGCAAATGCCATGGTGCGCACCACCGCCTGCGTGCGCGTATGATTCGCAGAAATCAAAATCTGATCGCCGACGGCCTGCAAAAAGAAGCTGTCGTTCGGCCGCCACTGGCGCATGCGTTCGCTGCCCACCAGCACGGCGCCGGAAGGTGCGCGCGTTTCTTTATCCACCAAGCGAACGCCCAGCACGGTCTCCAATTTCAATTCGCGCAGTGCCGGAATTCCGGGGCCACTCAATTCGATTCCGCCCAGCGTATCCGGCGCGGATGTCGCCAGCATGGAGACCAGCGAGGCAATCTGCGCGCTGCCCGCGGGCACAATTCCCGGCCCGGTGAATTCCGCCGCCAGCGGCTCTTCATCCTTCCCGCCGAGCACCTCCACGATGCACCGCGAAACGTTCAGATATTTGCCGATTTCCTGCGCCGCCGCGGTAACCACTTCCCGCGGCGAAGCCTGGCGGTACATCAAGCGCGTGAATTCGGAAATCTGCGAGAGATCGCGCTGCGTATCCACGTCGAAACCCAGAATCCCCGCGACGGGCGGTGCGGGAGAAGCAGCAGGAACTCCTGGAGCAACCGGCGCCGCCGCTTTAGGCGTGGGTTTCTTCTTGCCCTTGGGCCACCAATTGGCGCGCTCGAAAAGATCGTGCAGGCGCTCGTTCTTCTCTTCTTCATCGGGAAAAATCTCGGCAATTTTTTCCAAACGCTCAACAGCTTTAGCATGCAGCGAATACTGCAGGAAGATTTCCACTTGCACGATCAAGTCATCAAGCGCCTGTTGCGCCTTGTGTTCCTCTTGTTGCGGCGCCGGCCGCTCGCCGCGCGTGCCGCCGGAATTGAAGCCTTCGGGGCGGGTGATCACCGAAGCGGCTTTTGCCGCGCGCGCCAAAATATTCTTCAAGAAGGCGGCGTCGGCTTTGCCCTGCAGTTTGGCGATGCGCTGGTGATTGCGATAGTCGTAGGGATCGATGTCCACCAGGCGGTCGAGAACGTCGCAGGCCGCCTTGATATTCCCGGCTTCGAAATACAAATCGAAGAGATGCACGAGGGAATCGAAATACTTGGTCTCGCGATTCAATTCCTCGTAAAGCGCCGCCACCAGCCTGGCCAAGTCCAGCGAATTCGGATAGACCGTGGTCATGCGGTCCACTTGCGCGGCGAATTCATTTTCGCGGCGGATGGACTTCATCCATTCTTTGGTTACCATCAGGACGTCCGCGCCCTTCTCGTCCTGTCCGGTGCGGATGTAAGCGCCGGCCAGCTCGAACATTTTCGTGAAGCCTTCCTGCTTCTGGCGGTAAAACGCGACGAAGGCATCGCGGGCGCGATCCAGTTGCCCGGTGCGTAACAGGCCTTCGCCGAATAGTGCCAAAAATGTGGTATCCGTCTCTCCGGCGGCGAAGGGATCGAGCAATTCCACTGCGCCCGCCGGATCGCCGTGGCGCAATTTGGCTTCCGCAAAAAACAGCGCGATGGTGCGATCGTTAGGCGCCAATTCATGCGCGTGCCGGAAATACTCGAGCGCCAGATCGATTTCGCCCAGCGACTGGCAAAGCTGCCCGGCGCGCAAGTAGCTGTGCGACGCCATTTCCTTCTGGCCGAGTTTTTCGGCCAGTTCCGCGACGCTGAGATGGCGGTTGGGATTTTCAGAATCGAGCTGAGCGATTTTCTCGTAGCAGCCCAGCGCCTCTTGCTCCTGATTCATTTCGTGATAACGCTCGGCTGCGGCGTTGTACTGCTCCACAGCTTCGGCCACGCGATTCTGCTTTTGCAGTTGCACGGCGTAACGAATCAATCGCTCGGCCGGCTGCGGAACGCCGCGGAGGAATCGCGCATAAATCGCGGAAGCTTTGGCGGTGTCACTGGAATCCAGCAGGCGGTCAAATTGCAAGCCGTAGTAATGCGCGGCGCGCACCGGCTCATTCAGGCGAACGTAGAGATCGCCGAGCGCGAGAATTGCTTCCTGATTGGAGGGCGACTCGTCGAAAATCGCTTGATATTCTTCGACGGCGTCGCGCAGCTTGTTCTTCTCAAGGCTGCGCCGCGCCCTCTCGAGTTGCTTGGTAAGTTCTGGAGCCATCGTTCGCAGGTGTTCCGGAATGCGTCGCGCGAGCGCTCGATCCTGCCCCCGCAAGGGACACTCCGACGCTCTGCCGTCGCAATACTCGAATATAACCCCGGCTTTGGTGGCGTCTGGCAACGAAATTCACGCATGTTGCGCAGTCAAGTAGCGCCGGAAACGCGACTTAGGCAGGCCGCTTCTGCGGTTCGGAGGGAAACCGCGTAATCTGCTCCCGAATCGTCCCCAGCGAGAGCCCACTCCTCAAAAACGCCCCGAAGCCAACAAACAAAATCGGCACAGTCAGCGCCAAAAAGGCAAAGATCGAAAATCCAGCCGCCGAGGACTTGTCCACCTGAAACACACTCAAGCCCAACACACAGAAGAATTGATAAGACCCCACATTAGCCGGCGCGTTAGGCAGCGAAACTCCCAGATTGATTACCAGCAAAACAACCACCGCGGCGAGAAACGACAGCGGCAAGCCGTAAGCCTGCATCAGGCACCACAGCGCCAAAACCTGGCAAAACGGCATCAGCAACGAGAAAATCACGGCAGGATAGAAACTCGGCGCGGTACCCATGGCGTGCAGGGCATAAAGCGCCCGCATCCAGCGGCTGGGAAAGTGATGCTTCGACTTGGCCGGATCCTTGAAAAGTTCCGGATTCCCCGCCATCTTGTATTCCAAGTACAAAATGATTCCCACCACAATCGCCAGTAAGACCAGCGCCGCCACGCCCAAAGTGTCCGCCACGCTCTTGAACCGCCGCGGCAGTTCCACGAACAGCGACGCCACGGCCAGCGCCGCTGTGGCCACCACCAAATCCACCAAGCGCTCGACGCCGACCGACCCCAGCACCCGCCCGAACTTGATGTCCTCCCAGGCGGAAATCAGATAACTGCGCAGCAGCTCGCCCGGCCGCAACGGAAATAGGATGTTGGTGAACAACCCTGCAAACACTGCGCGTGCCGCCTTCTCCAGCGGCGTTCGCCGGAAGGGCGTCAGCAAGAATTTCCAGCGTATGCTCTGCACGACGTAGCTCAACACGTCGAAGAGCATGCCCAGAAACACCCATTTCCAACTGAGATTGGAATATTCGCGGATGGTGCGACGTAGGTGAAAATCGCGGAAAACGTAAACCAGCGAGATGAGCGCCAGTCCGTACCCGACCAGGACCAAGGCGCGCGGCCTCGACCGAGTTACGATCTGTGTGGTCTCTCCCAGAACCCCATTCCCCCAGAGACACCGCCGCGCCTGACCGGGCGGTAAACCCGCCATAGCCTACGATATCCGCCTGAGGGGAGCAATCCCAGAAAGCCCCAAAGCGCGCCCGGCGCGCAACGTCACGTAACGCCGGCAGCCTGCCGGCGTTTCTGACTTTCCACGGCCGTTCCGAGTCCTGCTCCACTGATCTCGGTCAAGACGGGGCTAGTCAGTTCGGCCTCCAAACCAACCTTCAACCAATTCACTTCGCTCCCGACTCCAGCCTCTCCTCCCTCGCTTCACAAAAACGCGGGCAAGCAGCCCTTCGGGGCTCAGGATAAACCGGCGCTACGAAGCTCTGCGGCTGCGCTGGCCGCTTCTCCTAATCTATGGCAAACTCAATTGTTTCCAGAGCGCGAGCGAAGCGCACCAACCACTCAGGAACTGATGGATCCCCAATACATCCGCAATTTTTGCATCATCGCGCACATTGACCACGGCAAATCCACATTAGCCGACCGCCTGCTCGAGCTCACCGGGGCCCTAACCCAGCGCGAAATGCACGAGCAATTCCTCGATTCCATGGACCTGGAGCGCGAGCGCGGCATCACCATCAAAGCCAAAAGTATCCGCCTCCATTACGCTGCCAAGGACGGCCACGAGTACCGTCTAAATCTCATCGATACCCCCGGCCATGTGGATTTCTCCTATGAAGTCAGCCGCGCCCTATCGGCCTGCGAAGGCGCTCTGCTCGTGGTGGACGCCAGCCAGGGCGTCGAAGCCCAAACGGTCGCTAACGCCTTCCTGGCCTCGCGCCACAACCTCACCATCATTCCCGTAATCAACAAGATCGATCTTCCCGCCGCCCGGCCCGATTTCGCCAAGGAGCAGATCGAGAATGTCCTGGCCATCCCCGCCGACGACGCTCTGCTGATCAGCGCGAAAAGCGGCCTGGGTGTCGCGGATGTCCTGGAGGCGATCGTAGCGAAAGTCCCAGCCCCCAAAGGCTCGGCCGATTCCCCGCTGCAAGCGCTGATTTTCGACTCTTGGTTCGATTCCTTTCGCGGCGCTGTAATTCTCGTCCGCGTGATGGAAGGCCGCATCGCGCCGCACATGAAAATCCGCCTGCTGTCCAATAATGAGGTCTATGAAGTGGAAGATCTCGGCGTCCTGACACCCAAGCCCGTCGCCTTGCCCGAATTGGCCGCCGGCGATGTCGGCTTCATCATCGCCGGGATTAAGCGCGTAGCCGATGCCCGCGTCGGCGACACCATCGTCGAAGCCGACCGCAGTGCCCCGGCGTTGCCCGGCTTCGAAGCCATCAAGCCGATGGTCTTCGCCGGCCTCTTTCCGGTGAACGCCAGCGATTACGAACTCCTGCGCGACGCTCTCGGCAAGCTGCAATTGAATGACGCCGCCTTCTTCTACGAGCCGGAAAACTCGGTAGCCCTGGGCTTTGGCTTCCGCTGCGGCTTTCTCGGCCTGCTGCACATGGAAATCGTGCAAGAGCGCCTGGAACGCGAATTCAACATTGATCTGATCACCACCGCACCCAGCGTGCGCTACAGAATCACCACCACGGTGGGCGACGTAGTAGAAGTGGACAACCCGACGAAATTTCCGCCGCCAGCCGCGATCGCCAAGATCGAAGAGCCGATCCTGACGGCCATGATTATCACCTCGGACGAATCTCTCGGCGGCGTCCTGGCCCTCTGCGAAGAGAAGCGCGGCATCCAGAAGAATTTCGAATACCTCTCGCCCACGCGCGTGATGCTCAGCTACGAACTTCCGCTGAACGAAATCGTCCTCGATTTCTACGATCGCCTGAAAAGCGTCTCCCGAGGCTACGCCTCACTCGATTACCACCTCGCCGGCTATCGCGAGGCAGACCTGGTGAAGCTGGATATTCTGGTAGGCGGCGAGCCGGTGGATGCTCTGACGCTGATCTGCCATCGCGATCAAAGCTTCGAACGCGGCCGCGAGCTAGTCACGCGCCTGCGCAAACTCATCCCGCGCCAAATGTTCGAAGTCGCGCTACAAGCTGCCATCGGCAGCCGCGTAATCGCTCGCGAAACCATCAGCGCCATCCGCAAAAACGTAATCGCCAAGTGCTACGGCGGCGACATCACGCGCAAAGCGCAAGCTCCTAGAGAAGCAAAAGGAAGGCAAAAAGCGCATGAAGCGCGTAGGAAAAGTCGATATCCCGCAAGAAGCCTTCCTAGCAGTATTAAAGGTAGCCAGCGAACCCGAAGATTAGCGGTTCTTCGTAGGGGCGGGGCTTGCTCCGCCCGCCCGCGTAACCCCCGCCGAAACGGTCGCCACAACCGCCGCGTAAATCGACACGTTCGTCGCCTCTTGCCGGATCTCGCGACCGATAAGGGCGACGCCGACCTCCGCTTATTTCGCTCCTGTGCCCTATTCATATAGAATTCTAAAGATTGTCCGTCGCGCCTTTCCGGCGCGCACGCCACGCTGAGGCAAACATGATCCTCGACACCAACGCCATTCAGGCCATCTTGCCCCATCGCTATCCCTTTCTGATGGTGGACACCATCGTGGAAATGGAACGCCTGAAGCGCATCGTGGGAATCAAGAACGTGACCATCAATGAGGACTTCTTCGCCGGCCATTTTCCCGGCAAGCCCATCATGCCCGGCGTGCTGATCATCGAATCCATGGCCCAAACCGGCGGCCTCCTGTTGCTGCTGGAAATTCCCGATCGCGAGAAGAAGCTGCTCTACTTCGTGGCCATTGATGGCGCGCGTTTCCGCCGCCCGGTAGTTCCCGGCGATCAATTGCGCGTCGAAGTCGTCGTCGAAGCCTTCCGCGGCGATTTCTGCAAGCTAGCGGGCCGCGCCAGCGTAGGCAACGAACTGGCAGCCGAGGCCACGCTGATGTGCAAAATGGTGGATCGTGTGCCAACCGCCACCGAGCCGGCGGAAACCAGCGCCGCTAACAGGAAGTAACCCGCCGGCAAGCTGAGCGCAAAGAGATTCATGTCCGAGATTCATCCACACGCGATCATCTCGCCGCGGGCGCGGCTCGGCACTGGTGTGCAAATCGGCGCCTATGCGGTTGTCGGCGATGATGTCGAGCTGGGCGAGGGCTGCGTTCTGCAGCACCACGCCGTAGTACACGGCCCGACGCGCCTCGGCCGCAAAAATCGCATTTTTCCGTTCGCAGTAATCGGCGGCGATCCGCAGGATCGCACTTTTGCCGGCGAGCGCGTCTCGCTAGAAGTCGGCGACGAAAACACTTTCCGCGAATTCAGCACCGTAAATCGCGGCACAGCCAAAGGCGGCGGCGTCACCCGCGTCGGCAACCACAATCTGATCATGAATTACGCGCACATCGGCCACGACGACCAGATCGGCAACCACACGGAATTCGTCAACGGCGCCACGCTGGCCGGCCACGTAACGGTAGAAGACTACGCCACCATCGGCGCCTTCTGCCCCGTGCATCAATTCTGCCGCATAGGCCGCCACGCCTACATCGCCGCGAACACGGTAATCACCCAGGACGTTCCGCCGTTCTCGAAAATCGTGGCCCCGCGCGAAACGCGTTGTTACGGCCTAAATGCCGTGGGCCTCGAGCGCCACGGCTTCAGCCCCGATCGCATAGCCGCTCTAGAAAAAGCCTATCGCCTCCTGCTCCGCTCCAAGCTCAACACCACCCAGGCCCTAGCCGCAATGCGCGAAACCCTAAACGGGTCCGAAGACGTCTTACAATTAATAAGCTTCATCGAGTCGGCCGAGCGCGGGCTCACGAAATAGATGAATCAAGTTGCAGGAACAACGGGTGTCGAGAACTGGGGCCTGATCGCCGGCAACGGCGATTTTCCGTTCCTGGTGCTCGAAGGCGCGCGCAGCCGCGGCATAGACATGGCCGTAATCGCCATCAAAGAAGAAGCCTCGCCCGATCTGGAGCGCCGCGCGACGCGCCTGCACTGGGTAAGCCTCGGCGAATTAAGCCGCACAATCGATCTGCTGCACCAGGAAGGCGTAAAGCGCGCCGTAATGGCTGGCCAGGTAAAACACAACAAAATCTTCAGCTCCATCCGCCCCGACTGGAAACTGGCCAAGCTGCTGCTGGCGTTACCGGCGAAGAACACCGACTCGCTAATCGGCGCAGTAGCCCGAGTCCTGGCCGACGAAGGCATCGAACTGGTTGATTCCACGAAATTCCTAGGTGCGCTCCTTCCAACCGCAGGAATCCTCACCCGCCGCGGCCCCGATCAAACCGAATCCGCGGACATCAATTACGGCCGCTACATCGCCCAACAAATCGCCGCGCTCGATCTGGGCCAGACGGTAGTAGTCCGCGACCGCGCCTGCGTAGCCATCGAAGCCATGGAAGGCACCGACGAAACCATCGAGCGCGCCGCGCGCATCACCGCAGGCCAGCGCCTGGTGGTCGTGAAAGTTAGCAAACCGTCGCAAGACATGCGCTTCGATGTCCCGGTAATCGGCCTGCGCACCATTGAGGTAATGCGCAAATCAAATGCCACCGCGCTAGCTCTAGACGCCGGCAAAACGCTGCTCTTCGATCGCGATGCCCTGATCGCCGCAGCCGACGACGCCGGAATCGCGATCGAAGCCTTTCCCCCAACCGCGCAGGAGCGCCCAGCGTGAGCGCCGCAAACCCAATCCGCGTAGCGGTAATCGGCGTGGGCGATTTCGGCCGCAATCACGCTCGCGTCTGGCGCAATCTGGATGGCGCGAAGCTGGTAGCAGTGGTCGACACCAATCAGGACCGCGCCCACAAAGTCGCCGCCGAATTCGGCACCGAAACCATCGCTGATATCGCGTCGCTGAAAGGCCGAGCCGACGCCGTCAGCGTGGCCGTCCCAACGATCGAGCACGCGAAAATCGGCTGCCAACTCCTCGAGCAAGGCATCGACGTGCTGGTAGAAAAACCCATAGCCGCCTCGCTCGAAGAAGCCGACGCCTTGATCTCCGCCGCCCGCCGCAACAATCGCATCCTGCAAGCCGGCCATCTCGAGCGCTTCAATCCCGCGGTAGTAGCCGCCGAAAAGGTAGTCACGCGCCCGCTCTTCTTCGAAGTGCATCGCCTGGGAGTTTTCTCCCCGCGCAGCCTAGACGTGGACGTAATCTACGATCTGATGATCCACGATCTCGATATCTTGTTAGCCCTGCTAGATTCACCGGTCACGGATATCCGCTCGGTAGGCATCCCGGTAATCACCGACAAAGTGGACATCGCCCACGCCCGCCTGGAATTCGCCTCCGGCGCGGTAGCGAATCTCACCGCCAGCCGAGTCTCCACCGAAAAAGTCCGCAAAATGCGTTTCTTCCAGGAGCACGAATACATCTCGCTCGATTTCACGCGCCAGGATGCCCTGCGCATTCGCGTAGCGGCGAATAATGGCGCAGGTGCAGCGCCACAAGGCAATCCGTTCGACCCGGCAAATCTCAACGGCGGCCTCGATTCCGGTTCACCTACAAACGACCCGCGCGTAAATTTCGAGAGGCTGCCCACCACGCCCGAAGAACCGCTGCGCGCCGAACTCCGCGCCTTCCTCGATAGTGTCAAAACCCGCCGCCAACCACTCGTGGACGGCCCCGCCGCCCGCCGCGCCCTCGAACTAGCCGACCGCGTAATGGCAGGCATCCTCGAACACGCCCGCCGCGTCCAACTCGGTGCTTACGCTCCCCAGGACATTCGATGATCCCGCGCACCCTGGTTCCGGTTGACGCTCGCCTGCACGCCGACAAAGACGGCGCCGCCAAACCTGCGCCCCGCCGCCTCTCTTCCACGCTCGATTTGCGCACCATCGTCCCGCGCGATTTGCCCATAAAACCAATGGATGGCGAAGTTTCCACGGTCCCTTCCCACGTGCCCTTCGACGTAATCGTCGGCCGTCAAATCGTGGACAAAAGCTGGCACCTCGATCCGCGCAACAGCAATTCCGCGCCCGCGCGCCGCATCGAAACGTCGCTCGATGAACGCTCCGTAGTCCCGGCGATCGTAGAGCCCACGACGCTCGAGGAGCGCCAGAAGCTCGAGACTCTTCCCGCTCTCACCGCCGATCTCCTCGAAGTCATCGAGCCCGACCTGATGACCACCGGCGATGTAAATCTCCTCATCCAGCCGCACGAAGAACGCGACGACAAATGGAACAATGTCTCGCGCATGGTTTCTCTCGCCGTCCACGTCGGCGTCATTTTACTTGCGCTATCTTCACCTGAAATCTTTAAGCGCACTCCCACCCAAGCCGACATCGACACGGCCCGGCAGATGTTCAATTCCATCTACATTCCCACCGACGCGATTCCGCGCCGGCCCGCCGCGCCTCCGGGCCCAAAGATGCACATCAATCCCGACGTAATCCGCAAAATCGCGCCGCCTTCGATTCCAGCACCCGAACCGGCTCCGGCTCCTGCCATTTCTAGACCAACGCCGCAGCCGCCGCGGAATGATTTGCCCGCGGCGGTAACTCCACGCCCCACACCGACGCAACCACAGACCAATCCCAACACCACTGCGCCGGTCGTGCCCATCACTCCGTCTCAGCCGACGCCGGGCAAACTCAATCTCGCGATTCCCAATTCGTCTCCCGGCAAGGCGCTGCAGAATTCGCTGGGCGACGCCATCAATCGCGGCGGAGGCAAGATCTATTCCGACGGTCAAAGCTACGGCGGCGGTGGTGGTGGCGGAGGAGGAGGCGGGGGCGGAGGCGAAAGCAGCGGCATTCAGATGCTGACGCCGACGCACGGCATAGACTTTTCCGAATATCTCCGCCGCGTGCTCGATTCCGTGCGTCGCAACTGGTACGCCATCATTCCCGAATCCGCGCGCATGGGCGACAAAGGCATCGTCGTCATTCAATTCAAAATCCAGCGCGACGGCAGCGTTCCCGATCCCGACCCGCGCCTGATGCGCACCTCGGGAAAAGAGCCGCTCGACCGCGCCGCAATGTCCGCAATCCGCGCCTCCAATCCCTTCGAGCCGCTGCCCTCGCAATTCCCCGAGCAGCAAATCGAATTGCGCTTCATCTTCCTCTACAATCTCCCGCTCGATTACTACCAGTGAAGCTCGACCGGAATCAGGTAGTTGGCGCATTGCTCTTAGCCGCCGTGTTGCTGGCCATCCTGATCTATCGCTATTGGGCCTGGCACCGATGAGCACGCCTGCACGCCTGGCCGTAATTCTCGGCCCCACAGCCTCCGGAAAATCCGCGCTGGCCATAGCGCTCGCGCAACAACTCAAAGGCGAAGTGGTCGTCTGCGATTCCACGCAGGTCTATCGCCGCTTCAATATCGGCACCGCCAAAGTTCCGCCTGCGGAGCAAAAAGGAATTCCGCACTGGATGATGGATCTGGTCGAGCCGCACGAAGTTTTCACTGCCGGCGATTACCGCCGCCAAGCCGAAGCGACCCTGCGCGAAATTCACGCTCGCGGAAGCCTGCCCATAGTCACAGCGGGCACAGGCCTCTATCTCCGTGCGTTGCTAGAGGGCCTCGCCGACGCCCCCACGCGCTCCGAAGAACTGCGCGCCCGCCTGCGCGAACGTTCCGCAGGCCGCGGCCCCGAATATCTCCATCGCCTCCTGCGCCGCCTCGATCCCAGCACCGCCGCGCGCATCGCCCCGCGCGATTCGCAAAAAATAATCCGCGCCATCGAAATGCGCGTCCTCGCCAAGAAATCCGTAAACGAAATTCACGCCGCAGGCCGCGCCCCGCTGGAAGGCTTCGCGCCAATAAAAATCGGCCTGAAGCCGCCGCGCCCAGCCCTTTACGCCAGAATCGAACAAAGAGTGGATGCCATGCTAGCCGCAGGCTGGCAAGACGAAATCCGCAAAATCCTGAAGAGCGGCGTAGAGAAGAGCGCCAAGCCCTTCTCCTTCATAGGCTATCGCGAAATCATAGCCCGCCAATTCGAGCCGCCCAGCGAAGCCACCATCCACGCAATCCGCAAATCCACCCGCCACTTCGCCAAACGCCAACTAACCTGGTTCGCCCGCGAAACAAATGTCCACTGGCTACCAAATTTCGGCGACGACCCCGCAGCCTTAAAGCGCAGCCTAGCCTTACTAGCGTAACGCCGGCTGCCAGCCGGCGTTTTTCCAAGGCGAACCACCATCAAGCCACAAGCGCGAGCCACGCAGTGCCATCTCCGTCGTAGGGGAGGGGCTTGTTTACCCTGAGCTTCGAAGGGCTCCTCCCGCCAGCGTAAAAACAGCCACATCGTTCCCCACTCACCTCAACGTAAATCGATCGTCTAGCAGCGCCGAAGTCAGCAAGAATTGACAACGGCTAACCCGGAGAACGATACTAGCCCCGCAAGTCCAATCCCGTTCACCTGAGAAAACCATGAAAAAAAACGCCAAGAAATCCCGCGCAAAAAAATCCACCCCCGCAAAGCGCTCCGCCGCCAAGCAAACCAAACCCGCCGCAACCGAAGGCAAGCTAACCTTCAATCACGCCATGATCTACGCCAAAGACGTAGCCCGCGCCCTGCAGTTCTACCACGACCTCCTCGGCTTCAAATTAATCGAAGACTTCCGCCACGAAGGCAAATCCGTTTACGCCCGCCTGCGCGCCCCGGGCAATGACGGCACCTTAGCCCTCCATCAAGCCGGCCCCAACGATTCCATAGCCAGCGATGGCGTGCGCCTCTATTTCGAAGTCGAAGGCGTGGACGATTTCTGCCGCAAGCTGCAACAAAAAGGTTTTTACATCACGAAAATGCCGCAGATGATGCCCTGGGGCTGGCGCCACGCCTACCTGAACGACCCCGACGGCCACGAAATCAGCCTCTACTGGGCCGGCCCCAAGCGCATGCAAAAATCCGTAATGAACGTAGCCCGCAAATCCGCCAACGCATAAACGAAAATAAAAATCCGCCTCGCCCTTTCATTACGCTTGACGTAACGCATAACTCCAGACATTCTGCTTGTGCAGATTGTTGATTATCACTAGGAGAATCGATATGGCGTCTGCCGCGATCCATCCAGGCGAACACCTCGCCGAAGAACTCGAAGCGCTCCAGATGAGCGCAGCGGAACTCGCGCGTAAACTCCGTGTGCCAACGAACCGCGTCACGCAAATCCTCCACGGGACGCGCGCAATCACGGGTGATACCGCCCTGCGCCTCGCCCATTTCTTCGGCACCAGCGCCCAGTTTTGGCTCAACCTGCAGAGCCTCTACGAACTTCGTCTCGCCCAAGAAAAGGCCGGAAAATCCATCATGGCCCTTCCCACTCTCAAACGCTCCCATCCCTCCCACGCATGATGCCTAAACCTAATAACCGCTATCGGTCACGCGCCGCGCGTCGGTCGAAGGGGCGGGGCTTGCTCCGCCCGCTCCGACGACCGCAACCCAACAACGTCCACAATCACGCGCGGACCCGCATTCGCCGTCGGCCCGTCCCATCCGTATAATCGCGTCGCGTTCTATTGACACACGCTTATTTCGCAATCTATCGTCGCCACGTATGCACGCCCAAACATCACGTTGCGCAATTCAAAATGAGAATCCGTCACGATTTTCACCGCTCGCGCACCAATTTCTAACCGGAACTGAGATTCAAGCAGAATCTGTCCTAACCCACTGAAAACAAAGAACCGAGCCCATTTCTAACCGGGAAAAAATCGACCCCCCTCCAGACACCCACCCGGCCTCCAGCCAAGTTGAACTCCCCGCTCGCCGTGTGTTAGCATCCCGGTTTTCCCGTGGGGCACGCAGGCATATCCGGTCCGCACCCAGCACTGTGGCGGGGCGCTTCCTACCGCCGTCAGCCATCCGAGGTCAATCATGAAAACTTACAGCACCGATGCAATCCGTAACGTTGGCATTGTAGGTCACGGCGATACGGGGAAGACGCAGCTCGTATCGTCGTTGCTGTTCACTGCGGGCATGACGCCGCGCTTCGGCAAAGTCAACGAAGGCTCCACCGTCACTGACTGGGACGAGGAAGAAATCGCTCGCAAGATCTCGATTCAAACCGGCATCGCCTACGCCGAATGGCAGGCCGCCGGCGCCGCGGATAAAACCAAAATCAATTTCCTCGATACCCCCGGCTACAGCACTTTCGTCAACGAAACCAAAGCCTCGCTCATCGCCGCCGATGCCGCACTGATCCTGATCGACGCTGCGACCGGCGTACAGGTGGTCACGGAAAAAGTCTGGGATTTCGCCACCGAATACGACATTCCGCGCGCCTTTGTAATGAACTGGATGGACCGCGAGCTGGCCAGCTTCGAACGCTCGCTGAAATCGCTGCAGGATGTCTTCGGCCGCGGCGTCGTGCCGATTCAGTTGCCCATCGGCCAGGAGAAAAGCTTCAAAGGCGTGATCGATCTGATCACCATGCAGGCGCTCACTTACACGCCAGACGGCGACGGCAAAGCCAAAGCCGGCGAGATTCCGGCTGAAATGGCGGAAGAAGCCAAGACCGCGCACGAAACGCTGGTCGAAATGGTCGCCGAGGGCGATGACGCCTTGATGCAGGAATTTTTCGACGAAGGCACATTGCCCATCGCGGATTTGAAGAAAGGCCTGCGCGAAGCGGTGCTCGCGAAACGAATCCTGCCGGTCATGCTCAGCTCGGCGCTGCACAGCATCGGCAGCGATGCCATTCTGAATTTCATCGTGGATATTTTCCCATCGCCGGCAGCCCGCAAAGTCTTCACCGGCCACAAAACCCCGGATCACAAGGGCGAGACCATCGATCGCAAAATCGCCGCCAGCGAGCCCTGCTCCATCTTCGTCTTCAAGACCCTCGCCGATCCCTTTGCCGGACGCATCTCCTATTTCAAAGTGATGTCCGGCGTTCTGAAGAACGACGCGCACCTATCGAATTTCAATCGCAGCTCCGAAGAGCGCCTGCAGCACGTGCAGGTGATGCAGGGAAAAACCGCCACCGCCGTCAACGATCTGCAAGCCGGCGACATCGGCGCCGTCGCCAAACTGAAAGACACTCTCACCGCCGACACTCTCGGCGACAAGAACGGCACGATCTTCTATCCGCCGGCGCGGCTACCCGAACCGCTGATCACTTTTGCCATCGAGCCGAAGACCCGCGCCGATGAGGACAAAATCGGCACCGCCATCCACAGAATTCTCGAAGAAGATCCCGCGCTGCGCTTCAGCCGCGACCCGCAAACCAAAGAATTCCTTCTCTCTGGCTCGGGCCAGCAGCACATCGAAGTGGTCGTCGCCAAGCTGCGCAAGCGCTATCACGTCGAGCTGACTCTCAAGCCGCCCAAGGTTCCCTACCGCGAAACAATTCGCGGCAAAGCCGACGCCGAAGGCAAGCATAAAAAGCAAACCGGCGGCCACGGCCAATTCGGCGTCTGCCGCATCAAGATGGAACCGCTGCAGCGCGGCGCCGGAGTGGAATTTGTGGACGATATTTTCGGCGGCGCCATTCCCGAAAAACTGGATCCCCTCGGTCGAAAAAGGCATCCGCGATTCGGCCGAGCGCGGCTTCCTCGCCGGATTCCCGGTCGTGGATTTCCGCGCCAGTCTCTACGACGGCAAGTATCACGACGTCGATTCCTCCGACATGGCCTTCAAAATCGCCGGCTCGCTGGCCTTCAAGGAATGTATGAAGCAAGCCCGTCCCGCGTTGCTCGAGCCCATCATGCACGTGGAAGTCTATGCGCCGGATATTTATTCGGGCGATCTGATGGGCAATCTCAGCTCGCGGCGCGGCAGAATCAGCGGCAGTGAATCGCGCGCCTCCAACGTGGCGATAAAAGCGCTGGTGCCATTGGCCGAGATGCTCAGCTACGCGAACGAACTCACCTCCATGACGCAAGGCCGCGGCAGCTACACTATGGAATTTTCGCACTACGATTTCGTCCCCGGCGAAATCGCCGAGAAGGTGATCGCCGCCCACAAGCCGCACCATGAAGAAGAAGGCGACGCCGCCTCCGCCTAGCTTTTTCTTAAGTTGTCATCCCGAACCCCCTTCAGGGGTGAGGGATCTGCATTTTCTTTTTCCGAACGCCGAGCCGCCGCTCGTTCTTTCGCGTGGCCACGTGCTGTGGAGGACCAATCTCTCATGAAGCTCGAAGGACGAATCGCGTTAATCACCGGCGCAGGTTCCGGAATCGGCCGCGCCATTGCCCTGCGATTTGCCAGCGAAGGCGCGCGCGTCATCGTCAACGACTTGGACCGCGAAGCCGCACAAGCCACCGTAGAAGCCATGGATTCCGCGCGCGAGCGTGGCTGCGCTTATCAAGCCGATGTCTCTGACAGCGCAGCAGTCCGCGCGATGTTTGCCGAAGTCGCTCAGCGCTTCGGCGGTCTCGATGTCCTGGTCAACAACGCCGGAATCGCCGAGACCGGCGACCGCCGCGACGAAATCAACCGCAAGGGCGAGGCTCAATTAGGGGAATTAATGTCGGGAGGCAAGATCCAGTCTCATTGGGACATCACCGCTTCGCTCAGCGACGAAGAATGGCACAGAATGATCGGGGTGCACTTGAACGGCACTTTCTTCTGCACCCGCGAGGCTCTAAAACTGATGGCGCCCAAAAACGCTGGCTCAATCATCAATATGTCCAGCGTCGCGGGACTGAGTGGAATTCCAGTCGCGCCGCACTACGGCGCGGCAAAGGGCGGCATTTTGGGCTTTACGCGCTCCGTCGCGCTGGAGATGGCTTCCCGCAATATCCGTGTGAACGCCATCTGCCCGGGCTGGATTGATACGCCCATGACCCAGAATTTCTCTCCGCTGCTGCGCATGTCGCTGACGGCGCGCGTTCCTCTGCTGCGCTGGGGACGCCCGGAGGAAGTCGCCGCGACTGCCGCATTCCTTGCGTCCGATGAAAGCTCGTACTTTACCGGTCAATGGTTTTCGCCGAATGGCGGCATCTTCACAGGCTGAGCCTGCGGCGGATCGATGAACTCTGCAACGCGAGGGAGAATTCCCATGGCGCTGGCGCTCTCGAATGAAATTAAGGCTTTGCTCGATGCCCCGAATTTTGCACATCTTGCCACGATCATGGCCGACGGCTCGCCGCAATGCGACCCCGTTTGGGTTACACGCGAAGGCGACCGCATCTTGATCTGTACATCTGAACGTACGCTCAAGGCCAAGAACACCCGGCGTGACCCGCGTGTCGCGCTCTCCATCATCGATTTTCATGATCCCTACAAGGAAGCCCAACTACGCGGCCGCGTGGTCGAGCGCCGTCCTGACGCCGATTTCCGGTATGGAGATCCCAATTCCATCAAATACATTGGCAAGCCATTTCCGTTTCGCGACTTCGAAGGGCGCGTGGCCCTGGTGATCGAAATTGAAAAGCAGCGATACACGAAGCTGCCCCTTGAACACACTCCTCCAAAGTGAGGTGCTCGTGCGTTGACTTGCCCGCGCACGCGTCCTAACATACGCGACCGATGCCTGAGTCCGAACGCAATCCCGGCCAGATCATCGCCCATTTCCGCATCATCGAACGGCTCGGCGGCGGCGGAATGGGAGTCGTTTACAAAGCGGAAGACACCAATCTCGGCCGCTTTGTCGCGCTGAAATTCCTGCCTGCGGAAGTTACCCGTGATTCCAATGCGCTCGAACGATTCCGCCGCGAAGCGCGCGCCGCGTCCGCCCTGAATCACCCCAACATCTGTACGATTTATGAAATCACGGAACACTTGGGCCAGCCCGTGATCGCCATGGAGCTGCTTGAAGGCCAGACCCTGAAGCACCGCATTGCGGGCAAGCCCATTCCGCTCGATGAGGCGCTGAATAGCGCCATTCAGATCGCCGACGCGCTCGACGCTGCGCATTCCAAAGGCATCATCCATCGCGACATCAAACCCGCAAACATTTTCGTCACGGAGCGCGGGCAATCCAAGATTCTCGATTTCGGCCTGGCCAAGACGATCGAGCCAGGCCGCGTTGGCGTCGAAGCCAGCGCAACCGCTGATGCCGTGCTGCTAAGCGAGGAGCATCTCACCAGCCCCGGCACCGCCATCGGCACCATCGCCTATATGTCTCCCGAGCAGGCCCGCGGCCGGGCGCTCGATGCGCGCTCCGATCTGTTCAGCTTCGGCGTTGTGCTGTATGAGATGTGCACCGGCAGAGTGGCCTTCGGGGGAAACACCTCGGCGGAAATCTTCGACGGCATTCTGAATCGCGCGCCAGCCTCGCCCGCGGAACTGAATACCAAGATTCCCGCCAAGCTCGACGAAATCATCGGCAAATCACTCGAGAAAGAGCCCGCGCTGCGTTACCAGCACGCCGCCGACCTGCGGGCCGATTTGCAGCGGCTGAAGCGCGACACGGATACCAGCCGCCTCGCGATGCAATCGTCAAGCGGCACCGCTGGAAAATCCTCGACCGCGGCTAGCAGCTCAGGGAAAACGAAAAGCGCGACGGCCATCGCCGACGAGGAACCCGAAAGCGAGAAGCGCGGCGCCTTCAGCAACACGGCGAAGATCGCTGTCGCCGCAGTAGTCCTGCTCGCCGTTGCGGCAGGTGTCTGGTGGTTCAAAGGACGCGGCGGCGCCAAAGTACTGACCGACAAAGACACCGTGGTAATCGCCGACTTCGCGAATTCCACCGGCGATCCTGTCTTCGACGACACGCTCAAGCAGGCGCTCAGCGTTTCGCTCCGCCAGTCGCCATTTCTGAGCGTGCTCTCCGATGAAAAGGTGCGCTCGACTCTCGAGCTGATGACTCGTCCCTCCAACACCCCGCTGACCGCCGACGTGGCACGCGAAGTGTGCGCTCGCGCTGGCAGCAAGGCCGACATTGCCGGTTCGATTGCGCCCCTCGGCAGTCAGTACGTGATCGGGCTGAAAGCCGTGAATTGCAATTCCGGCGAAATCCTGGCGCAAGAGCAAGAGACTGCGGCGGGCAAAGAGAAAGTGCTCGATGCGCTGGGCGCAGCAACGGCGAAACTGCGCAGCGAACTGGGCGAATCTCTCGCCTCAGTGCAGAAGTTCGACATACCGCTGGAGCAAGCGACTACTCCATCGCTGGAAGCGTTAAAGCAGTTCAGCATTGGCTACACTACGGGAATCGAGAAAGGCACTTCCGCGGGCTTACCGTATTATCAGCGCGCCATCGAACTCGATCCCAACTTCGCCAGCGCGTATATGGCCACCGGTGTCGCGTACAGCAACTTGGGCGAGCCTGCGCGAGCAACTGAATACCTGACCAAAGCATTTCAATTGCGCGAACATGCCAGCGAGCGGGAAAAACTGCACATCGCGGGACTGTATTACAACGGCGCAATCGGCGACTACCCCAAGGCCGTGGCGACGTATCAGGAATGGATTGCGAGTTATCCGCGCGATCCGATTGGGTACCTCGATCTGGCTAGCGCCTATATCGGGATGGGCGAGGACGATAAAGCCCTGGAAATATCGCGGCAGAGCGAGACGCTCGATCCCGCGGACGTGATCGCCGTGGATAACACGATTCAAGCCTATATGGCGCTCGGACGGTTCGATGAAGCAGAGGCAGACGCGAAGAGCGCATTATCACGCAAGCTGGAAGACGAAACGCTGCGAGTGCTCTACTACCAGGCCGCATTTCTGAAAAATGACGCGCAGGCGATGGCCGAACAGGCTGCGTGGTTCGATCATAGGCCTGAACTGCAATATCAGATACTTGCAGTCGAAAGTGACGTGCAGGCTTATGCCGGCCATTTGCAAAAGGCACGTGAGCTGACGCGCCAATCGGTTTCGGCGGCGGTGCGATCAGACAACAAAGAATTGGCGGCCATGATTCAGGCCAATAGCGGCTATCGCGAGGCCGTCTTCGGGAATACTGCCGACGGCAAGCAGCAAGCTGAGGCCGCCCTTGCGCTTGCGCCGGGCAGTCACGACGCAGAGGTTCTTTCGGCTTTCGTATTGGCGCTGGTTGGCGAATCGGCGCGGGCCCGCTCGTTGCAGCAGGATCTAAACAAGCGCTTTCCGCTCGACACGCAGGTGCAGTCCTACTGGCTGCCGGGCATCAATGCGCAGCTGGAATTCAACGCCAAGGACAACGCGCGAGCGATTGAAGCGCTCGAACCGGTGCGGCCGCTTGATTTTGCAATTACCAGCACCGGCGTAATACTAGCCAGCATGACCAACGTCTACCTGCGCGGCGAGGCTTATCGCGCGCAGGGGCGCGCGCGTGAAGCGGCAGCCGAGTATCAGAAGATTTTAGACCATCGCGGCGTGGTGATAGCTGGACCCATTGGAGTTCTCGCGCAACTCGGCGTCGCACGCGCTTCCGTACTCGGTCGCGCAATCGTCGCAGGGCGCGGACGCCGATGCGGCGCGCACCAAGGCACGCAGCGAGTATCAGGCGTTCCTCACGCAGTGGAAGGATGCCGACGCGGACATTCCTGTTTACCGCACGGCGAAGGCCGAAGCCGTCGCGCTGAAGTAAATTCGCGCACTCGAGGAAGCCAACGACGAATTTTCAATCGTGCCCGACACCTAGAGCAGATCCCTCACTTCGTTCGGGATGACAACGCGGAGCGTACATTCAATCAAGAGTGAATGATGGCGCTACTCGGAGGTGCCGATCTGGGCTTGCACTTGGCGGCGCAGCTCGTCGGGGTGGCTGATGCGGTCGAAGGTTTCGTTGGTGCCGCCGGTGCCGCGCACGATTACCGTACCGTAGCCGAGCATGCGACCGGACATGGACTCTTCGACGCCGATGCTTTCGACTTTGGTGAGCAGCACTTCGATGCTTCTGCGCGAGGCCAGGCCAGTCTTGATCAGCACGCGCTTGTTGGTGACGGCGACTTCGGTGGAATTCTTGCGGATGATGCCTTGCAGCAGGATTATCGCGCTCAGCACCAATACCGCGATGCCGGCAATTGTGTAGTTGTTGAATGAATTGCTGTTGGTCTTCTGGTTGACGCCGTAGTAGATCAGGAAAATTCCTCCGGCATCCATGACTAGCGACACGATCAGCGCGCCGATCATTACGATCCAGTGGTAGCCGGTTTTGTAAACGATCTTTTCGCCGGGCACCAGATTTTTTTCGATGTAGCCCACAAACGCTCCTTTTAGTGCTGGCACTTCAAAACCCCAGCGCTAAAGCGCAGGATCAAGGGCGAAGTTTTTTTCGGAGCGCTGAAGCGCTCCTTCCCCCCGCATAAATGCAGAGGCTCCCACCGTCGGGCCGCGTCATTTCATAATAACCCGCGCCCTAAGTCCAGAAAGGAAATTGCGTTTGTATTCGCTAGGCCTCACGTGAAGCGCGGGACGAAGAAGCCGGTGTGGCGCTTGTGATCTTCGAAATCGGCGCCGAATTGAGTTTGCAGGAAGGATTCTTCCTTGCGGGCTTTCTTGACGAAGCCAACGAGAATTACTGCGAAGCCCAAGAGCGCGCGCCATTCCCCGATGACCAGAGCTGTACCGATCAGCGCCAGCAACATGCCGGTGTAAATCGGATGGCGTACATATTTATACGGGCCGCTGCGGATTAGCTGGTGTTCTTGCCGGATGGTCACCACGCCGCTCCAGTTTTTGCCCAGGTGCACGCGCGCCCAGATGGCAACAGCGGCGCCCGCCGCGGTGATTGCAACGCCGAAGATGCTGATGGCCTGCGAGTGCGGTAGGAAGCGCTGGTTGAGCACGCCGAAACGCGGATCAGGAGAGTAAATGAGTGCGAAGCCTCCGAACATGAAGAGGATGTGCACGAGGCGCTCGAGGGCGGGCTCGCGTTTGGTGGCGCTCTTGCGGCCGAAGGCGGCGATGAGCCAGTAGAGGCCGAGCGCGGCCCAGATCAGGGCGTTGATTTTGTCGAATATTGTGAATTCGGTGCCGTTCATCGCTTCCTCCTTGCCGGTCGGGCTGCTCTCGTTTGCTTCTTTGAGGGTATACATTCGAGGTGCTTGATCCAGTTCAACTCGGCGCGGATTTCGGCGCAGAGGAAGCGGACGACTTCTTCGCCGTAGCGGCCGAGTTCCATGCGCGTCTGCAGCGTTTCGAGATTTTGGCGCCGGGATTCGAGGTAGAACCTGCGGGCGCTGAGGATACGGTCGCGGTCTGCGGCGCTGAGCAAGCTGAAAAAGCCGATGCGCATGCGGAACTCGTCGGCAGCGCGGGATTCTTTTACACCGAACCGCTGCAATCGCTCAACCAAGGCGGAGCGGCCTTTTGCCGTGAGTGAATAGACCTGGCGAGTCTGGCCGCGTTCGCCTGGGGATTGGCGTTGGGTGACCCAGCCGTTGGCTACGAAGCGGCGGAGGAGCGGATAGACAAGATTGTTGTGCAGGTTCGGTTGGCCGGTGATCAGGCCGGCGCGGGCTTTGAGGGCGTAACCGTGTTGTGGGCCGTCGAGGAGCGTGGCTAAGATTAATAGGTCATTCATGATTGTGTCAGAATTGTACTAATCGCAATGAGTGATGTCAACAGGCAGCGTAGGGAGACAGGGTGAGTCGTTTCGCGGCTCATTTGCGGGCGGGGTGTTGGCAGGACCGCGCCGCGGGCGAAGCAAGCGGCGCCTCTACGGGAGATGATGCTACACGAGGCGTCGCCCCAAATTGGCTCTTGCTTTGGCGGGGCTTGGCATCGGATTCTGGCGGGACTATGAAAAAAACAACCGGTCGGTGGGGAGATTCTACGCTGGCGATTCGTGCAGGCGAGAACCATCACGGCGTGAATGCCGGCGTAGGCACTACGATTTCGCGGACCTCCAATTTTACCTTTGCCAGTACGGCGCAAATGAAGGGTTGGGCGGAGGGGAAGAACAAGGCCTACATCTATACGCGCTACGGAAATCCCACGCTGACCGTGGCCGAGGAAAAGCTGGCGGCGCTGGAAGGGGCGGAGGCCGCGGTGATGACGGCTTCGGGGATGGCGGCGATTACCAGCGCGCTGCTGGCCGTACTTCGTTCCGGGGACGACCTGATCGCCTCGCATCAGGTATATGGCGGCAGTTACCGGCTGCTACGCGATATGTTCCCGCGATTCGGGATTGGCGTGCGGCACGTGGAGGCTGACCTCGCAGGAATCGAAAATCTAGTCGGTCCGGCGACCAAGATGCTGTATGTCGAAACGCCCACGAATCCGACCTTGCGGCTAGTGAATCTCGAGAAGTGCGTGGCCTTCGCCCGCAAGCATAATCTGGTCACGTTGGTTGACAACACCTTTGCCTCGCCGGCGCTGCAGAAGCCCATCGAGATCGGATTCGACATGGTGGCGCACAGCGCTACGAAATATTTGGGCGGGCATTCGGACATTATTGCCGGGGCGGTGGCCGGAAGCCGGAAATTGATCGACCGTGTACGCAGCAATGTGATTTATCTGGGCGGATCGATGGACCCGGGCGCGGCATTCTTGCTGATTCGCGGGATGAAGACGCTCGGCGTGCGCATGCGGCAGCAGTGCGAGACGGCCATGGCCGTGGCTAAGTTCTTGGCCAAGCATCCCAAAGTCGCGAGGGTGCATTATCCCGGGCTGCCTTCACATCCGGATCACCAGCTGGCGAAGAAGCAGATGCGCGGGTTTGGGGCCATGATGGCCTTCGATATGAAGGGCGGATTGAAGGCGGCGCGGCGCGTGTGCGATCGCGTGCGGATTTTCCTGATGGCGGCCAGCCTGGGCGGAGTGGAATCGCTGGTGGTGCTGCCCATTTATACTTCGCACTACAATATGTCCCTCGAGGAATTGCGGGCTTCGAGCGTTGAGCCGGGAACGATCCGGGTGTCCATTGGCCTGGAAGATGCCGGCGATTTGATCGAGGATTTGCGGCAGGCGCTGGCTTAGACTTTGTGCCTGCAACGCGTCTCGTGAATGCAGCGCCGCGCATCGGGGCAGTCACGACATTAATTCGCACCGTGCCCGGCCCGGCTGAAGCGCGGGCCCTACGGCTTCTGCTTCCGCATTGCGGTTCGTTTCTACTACATGCTGCCTACCGTTCAACGACCCCACGCGCAAAATCGGCGCATGGGGCACCCTTTGCTTCGCTTTACGCTTGTCCCCTTTCAGTCAATGCTTGTTCCAGCGAGCCATTGACCGCGCTTCCTTTGAAAACATAGAATTTCTAGTATCCGGTTGCCAGCGGTTCTGACCTTGTTCGATCCCGCTGGCGAGCTGGTTGGGGACGCTCAATCTTTGACTGGTTGGAAATGATTAGGGTCGAGTGCGCCCCAAATTGGGCCGAAATTCCGTTCGGCGGTCCTTGCGATCGCGCTAATGCAGAGGGCTTGAGCGACCGATGCGAGAGGATATGAAAGCGGCGATGGCCTTGGCGGCGGCAGCGGCGCTGCTGCTGGGCGGTTGCGAGGATTCGTCGAAGAATACTGTGCGGGTGCGGCCGGCGGCGACTGTCCCGGCGCAGACCCAGACCGCGAACGAGAGCCTGCCCTTCCCCGAACATAGCGACTTTAGCGCTTACAACCTTGTTGACCGCCGCTCGCCAGTGACCATATTGATGGCGCGCATGCAGGCGAACTACACCGCGGCGCAGCGCAGTTATGCGGCCGGGGATATTGAAGAGGCGCGCAAACTGTTCAATCGCGCCGTGGATATGGTGCAGGATAGCGGCATCGAGGTGGACAGCGACGTCCAACTGGCGGAGCTTTTTGACCAGATTCTGGACACCATGCGCCACTACGACCTCGATAACACGGAGGCGGACGAGACGGATAACACCCAGGACGGAATGTCCGAGCCGGCGCCGATTGATGAGATAGCGGATTTGACTACGCTTCCTGCCGGCGACCCACGCCTGGCGCAGAAAGCCGTCGCCGAGCTGATGAAAGTCCCGCACGACATGCCGTTGTGCGTGAATGATTCGGTGCTGCAATACCTCAGCTACTTTCAGACCGAGCGGGGGCGCTTAATCGTTGAGACTGGTTTGCGGCGGGCGGGGCGTTACCGCGAGATGATCCGGCGGGTGCTGAAAGAAGAAGGCATGCCGCAAGATTTGATTTATCTGGCGCAGGCCGAGTCGGCCTTTCAGCCGCAGGCAGTTTCGCGCGCGGGAGCGCGCGGAATCTGGCAGTTCATGCCCTTTCGCGGGCAGGAATATGGACTGGATCGCAGCTGGTGGGTTGATGAGCGCTCCGATCCGGAGAAGGCCACGCGCGCGGCCGCGCACCATTTGCGGGATTTGTACGGCATGTTCGGCGATTGGTACCTCGTGATGGCGGCGTACAACTCGGGGCCGGGCAACGTGGCCAAGGCCGTGGAGCGCACCGGCTACGCGGATTTCTGGGAATTGCAGAAGCGCAATGTCCTGCCGACGCAGACCAAGAACTACGTGCCCATCATTCTGGCGCTAGCGCTGGTTGCCAAAGATCCGCCACTATATGGAGTGCAAGTCGATCCGGACAAGGCGCCGGTGATGGATTTCGTGAAGCCCGGGCATCCCATTGATTTGCGCTTGGTGGCGGACGCCATCGGCGCGGATCTTGATGATCTGCGGCTGATGAATCCGGAATTGCTGCGATTTGTAACCCCCGATGATGCCAATTTTACGCTGCGGCTGCCGGTGGGCACGGCGGCGAAATTCTCGGCGGCCATTGCGCCCATTCCCCCTGAGAAATGGAAGAGCTGGCGGATTCATGACGTGACCGAAGGCGAGACGCTGGCGGTGATCGCCAAGAGTTACAAGGTGACGCCCGCTTCCATTGCGGACGTCAATCATCTGGAATCCGCGGCGGCCATCAAGTCCGGCGACCGGCTGATCGTTCCGGCGGCGGCCGTGACGCAACTCAAGCTGGTACATTACCGCGTGCACCGCGGCGACACGCTGGATGGAATTGCGGAGCAGTTCTCGGTAAGCGTGGAAGACATCAAGCGCTGGAACGGGCTGCACGGAAATGCGACGCCGCGGGGCGCGCGTCTGCGGATTTATGCCGGCGGCGAGCCGCCCGCCGGGCATGCCAAGAGTAAGGCGGCTGCGGGGCACGTGCAGGGCGTGGCGCAACCGGCCGGTCCGTCGGCGGAGGAAATTCACCACCATGTAAAACCGGGCGAGACGCTGTATTCGATTGCCCGGCAGTACGGCACGACGGTTGAGGCGCTGAAGGATTCCAATCCGGTTTTGAACAGCCGGGCGCTCGAGGCCGGTGATGTTCTGACTGTAGAAGCCTCACGCTAGAGGTCCCTTCGGCTCTCAGAATCGCACTTAATTTATTGATATTAAATGGCTTAGGCTCGCGCGGCGGCAGCGCTGATGGCTGCCTTCGCCGGCGCGCGGCTTTTCTGTTGTGGCGCTAAGATTTCTGCAGGAAATCTCCACTCTACCGTGCCTTGCGCCTTGACAAACCCAAGAGACTCCGATAATTAAGCGCGAAGCAAATGGGAGCGCGGTCCGCAAGCGAAGCCCCCGAGGGAGGAAGCAATGTTCCGAGCAAAAATGAACGATGACGACGCCGAGGATCTGCCCCGCTACGAGGAAGAGGAAGAAGAAGCGGAGCTTGGCGGGCCGCAGGACGAGGTAGTGGAAGAGGAAGTGGAAGAGATTGTGATCGCGGAAGAGCCGGCCCGGGCGCCGGCGCCGCCCGCTCCACGCGCCGTGCCGGCGAAGAAGAGCGCGGCCAAGCCGAAAGCCCGCAAGGCGGCCGCGAGGAAGCCGGCCAAGAAAGCGGCCAAGAAGGCGCCCAAAAAGAAGGCCGCGAAGAAGCGCCCGGCCAAGAAAGCCAAGGGCAAGAAGCGCCGCCGCTAGCCCGTCATTTTCGATGGCCGCCGGAGCGCCGCTGGAGCGGAGTTCCGGCGGATTTGTTTCTCCGCGCGATTTTTCAAGTCCCCCTCGCCGATGGTAGCCGCTCGTGGCGGTCCTGGGTGTGCCACTTCGTTACGTTCCCGAACTGAGAATCTTTCTCTTGCCGCCGGCGCGGGCGCTCGCTAGCATACGCGGCGATGCCGTTGGCGGTGGAAGAAATCCGGCGAATGCGCGGCGGGGCACAGGCGCATTTGATGCGCTGCGCGGATGATAACTACTACGTGGTGAAGTTTCAGAATAATCCGCAAGGGCGGAGAATACTGGCGAATGAGTTGCTGGGTTCGAGATTGGCGGCGCGGATGGGATTGCCCGTGGCAGGCGCGGAGACGGTGGAAGTCCGCCGCGGCTTGATCGAGCGCACCGATGATCTGGTGATCCAGTTGGGGCGGGGACGGGAACCTTGCTCGGCGGGATTGCAGTTTGGTTCGCGCTATCCAGGGGATCCCGCGGCTACCGTTGTTTATGATTTCCTGCCGGATGAGCAGTTGCGCGAAGTCGGGAATCTCGAGGCCTTTGCCGGCGTTTTAGTGTTCGACAAGTGGACTTGCAATACCAACGGGCGGCAGGCGGTGTTTTGTCGCGGCGGTGAGACGCGCTGGGAAAAAGACCGCGGCCCCTTACCGGGGACTCAGCGCAATCAGGGTCCTTCGCCGCCGGGCGATGTGGCCGGCGCTTCCGGCGGCCATTATCACGCCACCATGATCGATCATGGATTCTGCTTCAATGCCGCGGAGTGGAATTTCCCGGACGCTCCGCTGCGCGGGATTTATGCGCGCGGGATGGTGTATGAGGGCGTGCGCGGGATGGAGGCGTTTGAGCCCTGGCTCGCGCGGCTTGAGAAATTCGATGATGTGCTGCTGGGCGAGATGGCCGAGGACTTGCCAGATGAATGGTATGACGGCGATATGGACGCGCTCGAAGGTATGCTCGCGCAGCTCGCGCGCCGGCGCAAGCTGGTACCCGAATTGATCCGCATGTGCTGGAAATCCTCTCGCAATCCCTTTCCCAACTGGACGTGAATTATGGACACTGACAATCTGCGCGAGCTGCATTACCGCGTGATTCGCTATATGCCCAACCTGGTGCGCGATGAGTGGGTGAATATCGGCGTGCTGCTGGAAGAGTTGTACGGCGCTGGAGGAGGCGCCCGAAGGGAAGCCCGCTGGATCGATGAGCCTGCGGAGTTTGCGCGCGTGCGGCGGCTGCATCCTGCCGCGGATGAGGCGCTGCTGCGGGCGCTGGCTGCAGATTTCGATACGCGGCTGCACGGCGCCGGCGGAAACGGCGGGCCGGGCGAGTATCTGCGGCGGCTGGAGGATTCGCTTTCGAACGCTGTGCAGTTCGCGCCGCAGAAGGCCGTGCTGGCCGAGGATTTTGACACCGAACTCGAACGGATCTACCAGGCGCAGGTGTCGCCGCCGCGCGGGGCGCGCGGCGGATTGACCGAGAATTCGCGGAGGATGATCCAGGAGCGCATGATCGATGCGTTCCGGCGCCGCGGGATTCTGAAAAAGATGGAGCGGCGCGTGCGGGTCGAGGAGTTCACCCAGCCCGGCGATCCGCTGCGCATTGATTACAGCTACCGGTCGAATGGCACCCGCGGGTTCCTGCATGCCATTTCGCTGGCGCGCGATCCGGCGCAGGCCAAGGTGCTGGCTTATACCGCCGAGTGCATTCGCGCGCGTGTGGCGAAGATCGGAATTTACGGCCGTGCTGGAGATGGAGCCGGCGCGGGAGAATATGCGGCACCAGTTCGTGGCGCGGCTGTTCGAGGAACAGCGGATTGCGATGGTGCCGCTCAATCGTATCGAGAAATTCGCGGAAGAATTGCGCGTTCGGGTGAATTGACGGCGGCCTTTAGTTGGGATCCACCTTGCAACGGCTTACCGCAGAGAAGCTGAGAACGCAGAGAAACCGAACCTACAGCGCGCCCCAAATTGGAGGGTCGCGTTTGCCCAGAAGCGCTTCGGCGGCCCAGGTGCCTAGGTACACCGAGAGGGCTACGCCGTGACCGGCGTAGGCGCCTAGCACGATGGCGTTGCGGCTCGCCGGATGGTGCTGGAAGACTGGGGTCCAATTTTCGCGGAATAAGATGGGCCCGCCCCAGCGGTGCGTTACCTGCAGATTGGACAGTGCGGGGTGCAATTGGCGGAGGCGCCCTTCGAGAGTGGCGAAGGCGCGCGTTGGCTTCTTCGCTGGCGATGTCGAGCGTTGCGAGATCGCGCGAGCCGGGGGCAGCGACCAGGCCTGCGCCCCAGACGATCGAGCGGTCGCGGCGGAGGCGGCCCCACAGATAGGGGAAATCGACGGTGTAGAACGGGCGGCCTTTGGAGTAGCCGATCTCGCGCAGCGTTTTTTCGGGCAGTGGGGCGGTCAGTGCGGCGAGCGTGAGGCGCGGCGAGCCTTGCCCTTCATAGCCGGCCAGCGCCAGCGACAGGGCGTTGGTGGCGAAGAGGATTTTTTCGGCGCGAATCACTTCGCGGACGGCTCCGCGCAATCCGCCGCGCGAGAGCGTGATCTCCGCGGGCGATTTCCAGACGATCGATTCGGCGCGGCGGTTTTCGTGAATGGCCGCGCCGTGGCGGATCGCGGCGCGCGCGAGGCCCGCGACCATTTTGCCGGGATCGAGCGAACCGCCCGGGACTTCCTTCACCACGCGCAGCGTGCCGGAATCTTCCCAGGCGATGGGTGAATGCGGGAGGCCTTGGCGGCGTGCGATTTCCCAGGCGCCGCCGAGCTCCAAATCGCAGCGCACTTTGAGCGCGTCGAGAATTTTGGGGAACGCGGCGAGGACATCGCCGAGGCCGGGCTGGTCGCCTGCCGCGGTTTCACCGAGAACGATGCCTCCGGTGCGGCCGCTGGCGCCGTGGCCGATGCGTCCGGCTTCAAAGACCGCGACCGATAATGACGGATCGATCCGGCGCAGTTCCGAAGCTGCGGCCAGCCCGGTAAAACCGCCGCCGAGGATGGCCACGTCCACCGATTTCGGCAGGGACCTGGCAGTCGGGCGGTAGGCGACGCGCCACGGAGGATCTCCCCAGCGAACAGTTTTCAGCGATGGCGTGCGTTTCGGAATGGGATGGCTCCTGCGGTTGCTGGGTTCGTGCTTGGTAGCGCCGGCGTCTCTGCCGGCATCTTGCGAGCGAGAAGTGAGCCAGGATTCTTAAGCACTGGCGGAGCACGCGGACTAACCAGCGGCGTTCGTTTTTAAAATCGGGAGCCGGCGTCGATGTTCGCCCTTGTTTTGCACCGCGCTCGTAAGATGCCAGCGCGGAGGCCGGCGCTACCGCATCCGGCCGTTACCGGTTAAAGAATGCTTTCGGTCCAGTTTTCGAGCGTGTGCTTGATCTTGCCCATGAATTGATGGGCTATGGCGCCGTCGACGACCCGGTGATCGTAGCTGAGCGTGAGATAGACCATGGAGCGGATGGCGATGGCGTCGTCGATTACCACCGGGCGCTTTTCGATGGTGCCCAGGCCGAGAATCGCGACGTTGGGCTGATTGATTACCGGCAGGCCCATCAGGCCGCCGAAAACGCCGGGATTGGTGATCGAGAAGGTGCCCTCGGCTACTTCCTCGGGCTTGAGTTTTTTGGTGCGGGCGCGCTCGGCTAAGTCATTCATGGCGCGCGCCAGGCCCAGGAAATTTTTCTCTTCGGCATTCTTGATCACCGGAACGATCAGGCCCCAATCGAGAGCTACGGCGATGCCGATGTTGCATTCGCGGTGGAGGATGATGTTCGTGCCGTCTACGGAGGCATTCACGGTCGGAAACGCTCGCAGGGCTTCGACCGCGGCGCGCACGAAGAAGGGCATGAAAGTGAGTTTGGTGCCGGTGGTTTCTTCGAATTTGGCCTTGGTGCTGGCGCGCAGCTTGGCGATCGCGGTCATGTCCGCCTCGTCGATGGAATAGACGTGCGCGGAGACGCGCTTCGAGAGCACCATGTGCTCGGCGATACGCTGGCGCATCACCGACATGGGCTGCACTTCGTAATTGCCGAAATACATTTTTTCGCGCGGGACGGCGGACTCGAAGCCGGCGTGGGCCTGTGTGACTCCCGACGCCGGCGGCGGAGCTGATGGCCTTGCCGCTGCTGCGGCCGGGGCGCCGGATGGCGCCGCGCCGGCGCGGGCGCCGCCGCCTTCGATAGCGCCCAGGATGTCTTTCTTGCTGACGCGGCCTCCGGCGCCGCTGCCGGGAACCTGGGTCAGATCGATTTCATGTTCTTTCGCCAAGCGGCGGACGAGCGGCGAGCTGCGGACTTTTTCACCTGCTAGACGCCCGGCTTGCCCGTCTCCTGCTGTTGGGGCGCCGGAACGTGCCGCAGGCTGGGCTGGGGGCGGTGGCGCGACCACGGTCTTGCCAGGCGCGGGAGCGGGCGCGGATTTTGCAGCGGGCGCGGCGGTTTTCGGCGCTTCCGCTTTTGCCGGCGCAGCGGTTGCGGCTGCGGCGCCGTCGGCATCGATGACCGCGACGACGGTTTGCACCGGCACGGTTTCGCCTTCGTTGATTTTGATTTCTTTCAGCACCCCGGCCGAGGGGGCGGGGATTTCCGCGTCCACTTTGTCGGTGGAGATTTCGAAGAGCGGCTCATCGCGCTCGACTTTTTCGCCGGGCTTCTTCAACCACTTGGTGATGGTGCCTTCGAAAATGCTTTCGCCCATCTGGGGCATTACCACGTCGACGGACATTTGCGTCTCCTCAAAAACATGAGCCGGTGGCGCGCGATTCTATGCGCCTTGCAAGAGCAGATTCTTCGCCAACTGCGGGCTCAGAATGACAGCCTATAGGAACAGCGGAATTTCAGATTTCAAATTTGAAATTTCAAATTCACCAGCGGGTGAATGGCTGAATTTGTAGCCATTCTTACGCTGGCGGGAGGAGCAAGCCCCTCCCCTACCGCCGAAAAACTACGAACCGCGCCGGACGCGAACCGGCCATTTCAAATTTGGAACCGAACCACAAGACCAATCCGGTCTCGCCACTAACTTCCAGCTCAAGATCAATTCGCTCCAACTTCTCTTACAACCTCTAACCTCTAACTTCTAATATCGTGCCAGTTCGCGGGCGGCGTCAACCACCTTGGTTACATTGGGCAAAAAGTGCTCCTCGAGCGTCGGCGCGTAGGGCACCGGCGTGTCGAGCGACGTTACGCGCTGGATGGGGCCGTCGAGATCGTCGAAGGCGCCTTCGCAGACGAGGGATGCGATTTCACCGGCAATGCCGCCGGTGCGCGTGTCTTCGTGGACGATGAGCAGCTTATTCGTTTTTTTCACCGAGGCCAGAATGGCGTCTTTGTCGAGCGGCAGCAGCGTGCGCAGGTCGATGACCTCGGCTTCGATTCCTTCTTTCTCTAGCTCCGCGGCGGCGTCTATGCAGGTGTGCGCCATGGCGGCGTAAGTGAGAATCGTCAGATCGCGACCTTCGCGGCGCGTTACCGCTTTGCCGATGGGCACGGTGTAATCGCCCTCGGGTAATTCTTCCTTGATGCGGCGATAGAGGAACTTGTGCTCGAAGAAAAGAACCGGATTGTTGTCGCGCACTGCGGATTTGAGCAGGCCCTTGGCGTCAGACGGCGTCGAGGGATAAATCATTTTCAGGCCCGGGGTGTGCACGAAATACATTTCCGGATTGGCGGAGTGGAACGGGCCGCCATGCACGCCTCCCCCGGACGGGCCGCGAATCACCATCGGAGCGGGCGCGCCCCAAAGATAGTGGCCCTTGGCTACGAAATTGGTGACCTGATTGAAGCAGCAGGCGATGAAATCGATGAACTGCATTTCGGCGATGGGGCGCAGGCCGAGATAGCTCATGCCGCAAGCGGCGCCCACGATGGCGGTTTCGCTGATGGGCGTCTCGATCACGCGCTCGGGACCGAAGCGCGCCAGCAGGCCTTCGGTGACTTTGAAGGCGCCACCATACGCGCCAATGTCTTCGCCCATAGCCACGACGGCGGGATCGCGATCCATCTCTTCGAAGATGGCCTGGCGGATGGCTTCCAGCATGGTGACGGGAGCCATGGCTAGCGGCGTCCTTTGCGGGCGGCGGATTTAGCTGCCGATTTTGATTTCGCAGCCGGTGCGGGCTGAAGCGCCGTTGCCGCTGGGTTCCGATGCTTTTGCGGCTCTCTTGTCGGCCGCGGGGGCTTCCGCTGCGGATTCGGTGGGGAGGTTGAAGCCCTGATCGATTCCGCCGAAGTCTTTCACGTGAATGGCCGTGTCGAAGCTCGATTTCGGCGGCATGACTTCCGATTTGTCGCGCTGCCATTGGGCTTCGATGGTGTGGCAGCCTTCGCAATAGACGCCCTGCTCGGCCAGTTCGGGCGGCGGCATCGGCGAGTTTTCCGCGAATTCGCGGTCTTCGTTCAGAATCTTATCAATGCGCGCTTCGATTTCTTTTTTATCCGCGGCGTTCCAGAGTTTGTTTTCGGTGAGATATTTCTCGTAACGCGCGATGGGGTCGCGCGCTTCCCAATATTCGCGCATTTTCTTGGGGACATATTCGGCGGGATCGTGCTGTGCGTGCCCGCGCATGCGGTGGGTTTTCGCTTCGATCAGCACCGGCCCATTGCCCGCGCGGCATTGTTCGACGGCGGCCTTGGCGGTGCGATAGACGGCGACTGCGTCGTTGCCATCCACGATCACGCTGGTGATGCCGTAGGCGCGGCCGCGTTCGGCGAGATCGCGCAGTGGGACTTGCTTTGATACGGGCGTCGAATACGCCCACTGGTTATTTTCGAGAATCAAAACGAGCGAAGCGTGCTGCGCGGCGGCGAGATTCAGGCCCTCGTGGAACGCGCCGGTGGAGCTGCCGCCATCGCCGATCCACGTCATCGTGACGATATTCTGACCCAGATAGCGGCCAGCCATGGCCACGCCGGTCATCACCGGAATCAAATCGCCGAGCATGGAGATGGGCGAGACGATGTGCAGATTTTGCAGATCGCCGAAATGGCTGGTGCCGTCTTTGCCGAGCGTCGGCGAAGTGTATTTCGCCATATGCTGCGTGAAAATGTCGCGCGGCTTGACGCCTTTCACCAGCAGCGCGCCGATATTGCGGATCATGGGAGCGAGCCAGTCGCGCTTTTCCAGCGCGTAGGCTGTGCCCACCGAAATCGCTTCCTGGCCGAGGCTGGAATAGAGGCCGCCGACGATTTTGTTTTGGCGGAAGAGTTTGACCATTTGCTCTTCGACCGCGCGATTCAGGCGCATGTAGTAGTAGAGGCCGAGATAGGTATCGCGCGTCAATGGAGCGGAGCCGGAGTTCTTTGGTTTGGTTGCCGAGGTTGCTGAGCTCATGCCGGGCTCCATTGTAAGCCGCGGGCGCGGCAGGCGGCGCTCCTACGATCTTGCAATCGTGCGCTTCTAGACACGAACAAACGAGTGCTCCTGTGCTGCGGATGTTTTAACGTTTCCGTCCAAAATGGCTTCGAATTCGTCGCGCGCGATGCTCTTCATTTGGCGATCGAAGACTGCAGCGAAATGACGCGTTAGCGCCGCAGAAACTTTGCTCGCGTTAACTGACCTGCCCAGCACGTGCTCGAGCGATGTGGCACGCTTGTCTGTGATGCCGCAGGGGACGATCAGATCGAAATAGCGCAGATCGGTCGAGACGTTGTAGGCGAAACCGTGCGAAGTGACCCAGCGGCTCAAATGGACACCGAGCGCGCCCAGCTTTTCGGGGCCCGCCGGCGAATCGAGCCAGATGCCGTGAAGGCCTGCGATGCGGCGCGCTTCGATGCCGAAGTCGCGCGTGGCGCGAATCATGGTTTCTTCGAGTTGATGCACGTACCAGCGGACATCGCGGCGATGTGCAGTCAAATCGAGAATCGGATAGCCGACGATTTGACCGGGGCCGTGATAGGTGATGTCGCCGCCGCGATCGGTGGGATGAAATTCGACGTTCATCTGCCGCAGCACGCCCTCATTGGCGCGAAGATTTTCCGGCTTGCCGTTGCGGCCGAGGGTGATTACGTGCGGGTGCTCGCACAAGAGCAAGACATCGGGGATTGCACGGTCCTTGCGGGCCACCACAGCGCGCTGCTGTAATTCGCACGAGGTGGCGTAGGCCATGCGGCCCACGTCGATGACCCAGCACTCGCTGCTCGAAAATGTCGGTGGATGCCGTTCCATATTTGACTGACAGATGCCGGGCTAAAAGCCCGGCGCTACAAAAGGCACTGCGGCGACGCGCTACGCGTTGATGCTCAGGCCGCGGACGGCATTGAACGCGTCGCCCATGGCTTCCGATACTGTTGGATGCGCGTGAATCGTCGCGGCCATGTCATCCAGCGTGGCTTCGAGGCCGATGGCCGCGACCGGCTCGGCGATAATCTCCGTCGCCAGAGGCCCAATCGCGTGCACGCCCAAAATTTCGCCGTACTTTTCTTCGGCCACTACCTTGATGAAGCCATCATGATGGCCAAGAATCGTGGCCTTGCTGTTGCCGACGAAAGGAAACTTCCCAGTCTTCACTTTGAAGCCCGCATCGCGCGCAGCCTTTTCGGTCAGCCCAATCGACCCAATTTGCGGCTCGCAATAAGTGCAATTGGGGCAGCGCAAGCGATCGAACGGCTGCACTTCCTTTCCAGCCATGCGGCCCAGCGCAATCAATCCCTCCATCGAAGCAGCATGCGCCAACTGCGGCAACCCGGCGACGATATCGCCGATGGCATACAGCTTCGGCTCCGCGGTTTCCATGTAGCCATTGGTGTGCACGAAGCCGCGCTCCAGTTTCGCCGCGGTCTTGTCCACGCCGGTATTTTCGGTCATCGGACGCCGCCCAACAGCGATTAGCACCTTCTCGGCGCTGAGCGATTCGGATTTGCCAGTCTTATCGGTAAAAGTCACCGTCGCGCCCTTGGCATCCTTCTTCACCGTCTGCACTTTCGCTTCGGTCTCGATGCGGATGCCGCGCTTCTTAAATACGCGCTGCAGCTCGGCGGAAATTTCTTCGTCCTCGAGCGGCACGGCGCGCGGCAGCATTTCGAGAATGGTGACGTCCGTGCCGAAGGTCTTGAAGATGGAGGCGAATTCCACTCCCACCGCGCCCGCGCCAACAATCACAAGCGATTTGGGAATTGCCGGCAGTTCCAGAATTTCTTTATTCGTCAGAATCGTCTTGCCATCAATCTCAACGCCGGGCAGCGAGCGGGCATCGGAGCCGGTAGCCAACATCGTGTAATTGGTTTCGATCTCAGTTTTCTTGCCGTCTTTTTCAACCGAAACGCGGCCCGGCCCGGCAATACGTCCCCAGCCAGTAATCGTTTCCACTTTGCTTTTGCGAAAGAGGAATTCGATGCCTTTGGTGTGCTTGTCCACTATTTTCTGTTTGCGCACCAGCATCGCGGGCCAATTCACCTTCACTTCTTTCACTTCGAAACCGAATTCCGCGGCGCGCTGAAAGTTGTCGTAGATCTCCGCGTGGTGCAGAAGCACCTTCGTAGGAATGCAGCCGATGTGCAGGCAGGTGCCGCCGACGTAGGGGTCTTTCTCGACGACGGCCGTTTTCAATCCATACTGCCCGGCGCGAATCGCGGCCACGTACCCGCCCGGGCCGCTGCCGATAATCACCAGATCATACTTGGCCAAACTGGACCTCCCGGCGGGCTGGCGCCGCGTGCGACATCAACCTGGCTTGCCGCGAATGCCGCCCCAGCCGAAGGACGGCGCTACAAAAACCTGCGCGAGCCTTATTCCCCCAATGCAAGGCGTGCTACGAACTCGAATTAAGAATTCTATCAGCCGCTCCGGACGGGAGCAACTTCGCCCTTGCAATTGTCCGGAACAAATCCCAGGCAGGCTACGTATTGACAGGCTATAGGAAGTAGGTAATCTCCTATCGGCTGTCTATAGGAGGGGCGAATTGGGGGCGGATCGAACCGAATTGCTGCAAGGAACGCTGGATATGCTGATTCTAAAGGCGCTGGCGCTGGGTCCCTTGCACGGGCTCGCCATTTCGCGGCGCATCGAGCAGGTCACGCGCGGCACGTTTCATGTAAAGCCGGGCTCGCTGTTCCCGGCTCTGCACCGCATGGAAGAAGAAGGCTGGCTGTCGTCGTCGTGGGGCGAATCCGAATCGCGGCGGCGCGCCAAGTATTACCTGCTGACGAAGGCCGGCCGCAAACAACTCGAAACCGAATCCGAGCGTTGGGGCCGGATTTCCCTGGCCATCGCGCGGGCTCTCGAATCGGCCTGAACCTTGGCCCGCCAATGGCGATCGCGAGGCGAGACGAATCATGCGATGGCTCAACCGAATGCGCAGCGCAATCCGCAATCTACTGACCGCTTCGAAGACCAGCCGCGATCTCGACAACGAGATCCGCGCCCACGTGGAATTGCTTGCGGAGGAAAAAATGGCGAGCGGAATCGACCCGGAGAAAGCCCGGCGCGAGGCGCGCATGGAAGCCGGTGGAATCGAGCAAGTAAAGGAAGAAGTTCGCAGTGGCCGCGCCGGCGCATGGCTGGATGTGCTGCTGCAGGATATTCGCTACGGCGCGCGCATGTTGCTCAGAAATCCCGGCTTCACGCTGGTCGCCATTTTGGCGCTGGCGCTCGGCATCGGCGCAAACACAGCGATGTTCAGCATCGTCAATTCCGTGCTGCTCCGTCCGTTGCCCTATTCGCAGCCGGAACGGCTGGTGAAAGTCTGGACGCGCTTCCGCAACATCGGCCTCCCCGACGATCAGAACTGGATTTCCGCGCCGGAATACGTCGATATTTCGCAGCTGAATAGGAGCTTCTCCGACACCGCGCTCTTCAACAACGGAAGTTTCAATATCACCACCAACGGAGTTGCCAATCGCTATCTCGGTGGCGTCGTTACTCCCAGCTTTTTCTCCATTCTCGGGATCAACGCCAAGGCCGGTCGGGTTTTTCTGCCTGAGGAAGGCCAGAAGGGCCACGACAATGTGGTACTGCTCAGCTACGGGCTGTGGGAACGCCGCTTTGGAAGCGATCCCAGCGTTCTAGGCAAATCTATTTTCGCTAACAAGCGGTCGCTGACCGTGGTTGGCATTCTTCCGCCGGGCTTCGACTATCCCAATGAATCCGAGCTGTGGGTCCCGCTGGCGTTCGCCCCCAGCGACCTCACGCCCGACAATCGCGGCAGCCACGGCTACGAATTGATCGCTCGCCTTAAGCCCGGCGTCGGGTTGAAAGAGGCGAGCGCCGATCTCAATTTGGTTGGAAGCGAGATGATGCGGCAGCATCAGGAGTATCCCTACAAGCAGTTCGATTTCACAGTCACGGCCATGCCATTGATTCAGGATATCGCGGGGGACGTGAAGCAGCCGCTGTGGATACTGATGGGTGCGGTTGCGCTGGTGCTGTTGATCGCGTGCGCCAATCTCGCGGCGCTTCTGCTGGTTCGCGCCGCCACGCGCGACCGTGAAATCGCCATTCGCATCGCGCTGGGCGCCGGCGGGCGCCGCATCATTCGCCAGCTGCTCACGGAAAGTCTGCTGCTCTCGGTCATCGGAGGCGTAATTGGGACGATCCTGGCGCCGCTGGCGCTAAAGCTGCTCGCGCAATCAAATGCCGTGGCGTTACCGCGCGTGGTGGGCACAAAAATCGATCTTCCGGTGCTGCTGTTCACGATTTCACTTTCGCTGATTACTGGCGTGCTCTTCGGCATTCTTCCCGCGCTGCAAGTCACCCGCGACGTTAACTGCACCGCGCTGCGCGAGGGCGGCCGCTCGCAGACTGTGGGCGCCTCTTCCCGCAAGGTGCGCCGCCTGCTCGTCGCCGCCGAAACGGGAGTGGCGCTGATTCTGCTTGTGAGCGCCAGCCTGCTTCTTAAGAGCTTCGTGCGCGTGCTGGAAGTGAACCCTGGCTTCCGTCCCGATGGTGTGTTGAAGATGGCCACTACGCTACCGGACGAAAAATATCCCAAGCCCGAGCAAGTCGCGGCTTTCTACCGCCAACTCCTCGAGCGCATCCAAAATCTGCCCGGCGTGGATTCCGCGGGCTACGTGGATCTGATCCCGCTGAGCGGGACCAATAATTCCGGCACCGTGACGGTGGACACACAGGCTGTTCCGCCCGACAAGCGTTCCTTCGAAGCCGACGGCCGCATCAGCTCGCCCGGTCTTTTCAAGACGCTCGGTGTTCGCTTCCTTCGCGGCCGCGATTTCACCGCCGCGGATAACGCCACCTCGCAGCCCGTGGCCATCATCGACGAAAGCATGGCAGAACTCTACTGGCCCGGCGATGATCCCATCGGCAAGCGCATTAAGTTCGGCGACAACGCGTCCAAGATGCCGTGGATGACCATCATCGGGGAAGTGGGACATGTCCGTTACCGCTCGCTCGAAATGAAATCACGCGCCGAAGTCTATGCTCCGTTCGAGCAGCAACCCATTTCGACTCTAAACGTCATGGTCCATACCTCCGGCGATCCCAAGGCCCTGGCTCCCGCGGTAGAGAAAGAAATCCAGGCTATCGATCCCGACCAGCCGGTCTATCGCGTGCGCACCATGCGCGAAGTCATGGAAATTTCGGTGGCACGCCGCAAGCTTGGTGTCACGCTGCTGGGTGTCTTCGCCGGCCTCGCGCTTCTGCTGTCGGTGCTCGGGATTTACGGCGTGATTGCCTTCGATGTTGCGCAGCGTACCAACGAAATCGGCATTCGCATCGCGCTCGGCGCGCAGCGGCTTTCTATCCTTCAGCTCATGCTCTCCGATGGATTGCGTCCCGTGCTGATCGGGATTTTTGCGGGGCTGGTCGGCGGAGCAATCTGCGGACGCTTGATCCGCGCCATGTTGTTTGACGCTCAGCCGCTCGATGCAGTGGTGCTGGCCGGCGTTGCGCTGGCGATGGCTATTGTCGCGTGCGCGGCGTGCGTCTTCCCGGCGTGGCGCGCTGCGAGGCTCGATCCCATGAACGCCCTGCGATACGAATAACAGGTGGCTTCGCTCGCCGTGCGCGCTCACCGCGAGGGATCTTCTCTGTCAATCTATCCGTAATCTCGGCCAGAGCCTCGCGAGTCGTATCCTCACCGGGTGGCCTTCGCCAACTTGCGCTAGGGTTTCTTGAGGCGTTGGCCTATGATACGCCGCGCTGTTCGCGAAGCGCGGTAACTCCGAAATCCAGGACGCAAACGATGAACGCCACGGGTGACACTCAGCCAACACCGGACGACGGCGGCTCCGGGCAGGGCGCCCCATTCGATCCCAAGACCATTTTCGTGGGCCCACAAGGCATCCGTGCCGGTTGGCGTTTCACGATTTACATAGCTCTGGTCGTGACTATCGGCTTCATCGCAGGCCTCGTATTGCGGCCCGTGGGCCCCTTCATGAGATCAGTAACGGCCCTGAACGCCGGCGAGCTTTCGGCCGTCAATCTGATCATCGGCGAAACCGTTACTTTCATAGTTGTTTTCTTCGCAGCGTGGGTGATGTCTTTAATCGAGGGACGCAAACTTGGTGTCTATGGAATTCCGGCGAATCAGGCTTTCGGCGCGCGCTTCTGGGAAGGAATGCTGTGGGGGCTCGTGTCGGTTTCAGCGCTTGTGGGCGCGATTGCCGCGTTCAAAGGCTATTCATTCGGCACCATCGCGCAGACGCGGGCAGATATCTGGATCGACGGGATTCTTTTCTTCGTCGGATTCCTGCTCGTCGGATTCTTCGAAGAATTCGCGTTCCGCGGCTACACGCAATATACGCTCGCATCCGGAATGGGATTCTGGCCAGCGGCGGGAATTCTCTCGGGACTTTTTGGTGGAGTTCACCTCTTCAACCCGGGAGAAGGGCTAGTGGGCGCCGCGAGTGTGTTCATGATTGCGATGTTCTTTTGCTTGACGCTGCGGCGCACCGGAAATCTCTGGTTTGCGATTGGCTTGCATTGCAGCTTCGATTGGGGCGAGACGTTTCTCTACTCGGTGCCCAATAGCGGCACTGTTTCTCCTGGCTCTCTTTCCCACGCCACTATGCATGGTGCGCGCTGGCTCACCGGCGGCAGCGTCGGCCCCGAAGGCAGCGTTTTCTGCTTCGTGATGGTCGCGCTGATGTTCCTCATTTTCCATTTCCTGCATCCCGCAAAGCCCGAATAGCATCTCATCTTGGCTTATCTGTAGGAACGGGGCGCACGAGGCGATTTGACAGCCCCGCAGCGAACCCGTACAATCGCTTGATTTGGGCGGCCCATTGGAGCTCGCTTAGGCACGCAACCCTTAGGTATGCAAACCATGGATAAGAAACGTCTCGATTACTATAAAAAACGATTGCAGTCCCGGCGCGATGAACTCTTGAAAGCCATCGCGCGAACCGAACAAGAAGGCCGCGAAGCCGACGACGATCCCACGGTGGACCTCGCCGATAAGGCAGCCAATTCCTATACCAAGGAATTCCTCTTCGGCCAGACGCACAACGACCGTTCCCTGCTTCAACTGGTGGAAGATGCACTCGAGCGCATCAAGGACGAAGAGTTCGGCGAGTGCTCCTCGTGCCATCAGGAATTGCAGCAGAAGCGTCTCGAAGCGGTGCCCTGGACGCGCTACTGCATTACTTGCCAGGAAAAGCAGGAACAGGGAATTCTGTAAGTAGCGCCCGCGTGCCCTGAGATTCGACGGGCGTCTGTGCCGGCATCCGGCGATCGCGAACTCATCCAAGGAACGTAACCAACCGCGGACTAACGCTCTCAATCGCAGTGTGTCGCCTTCATTCGGCTGGCGTAAACCTACGTACGTATTAATCGGATCACACGCGCGCGCCAATCTGCGGTAGCTTCTGCCGCGTCTCCGCTTCGGCCGGTTGCCGCATTTGATCATTAAACACACGCTCGACGCTCTAGCTTCGATCCTCTTCCCTGCACCCTGCCGGATTTGCGATGAACCCCTAACGAGCGCTTCGCTCCTTCCGATTTGCGATCTGTGCATCTCAGAAATCCAGTGCTTCGAAGGCCCCCAATGCGAGCAATGCGGACGCCCATTCGCGTCGCCGATAGCAATGGAAGCGATCCACCGAATCTGCTACATGTGCCGGCGCGGAGCTTACTCTTTCGACCAGGCCAGAAGCTTCGGCCTCTACAACGATGCGCTCAGCGGCGCCATCCTGCTGCTGAAATACGAGTCGCTGGCACGTCTCGGCGGATGGTTTGCCACGTTGCTCGCGCCGGTAGTGCGCGAGGAATTCAAAGGCGTCGCCTTCGATGCAATCGTACCGGTTCCCCTGCACGCCTCGCGGCAACGCGAGCGCGGCTACAATCAGGCTGAACTGATAGCTCGACCCCTGGCCAAGCGCCTCAAGCTCAAAATGGCCACCTACCTGCTCGTTCGCACGCGGCCCCGGCCAGCCCAAACGCTGCTCTCGCTCCGCGAGCGCTGGGAGACCGTACGTGGTGCGTACGAAACCCGGGCAGGTGCAAAAGTTGACAAGCTCCGCATTCTACTGGTAGATGATGTATTTACGACCGGGGCGACCCTCGATGCCTGCGCCAAAGCCCTTCGCGCGGCCGGAGCGGCGAGCGTCCACGGCGTAACCGTTGCGCGCGTGGTACCAGAACTGGTTCATCCGCGCGTCGCCAGGGTGATTCGAGCGTCTAATACCCTACGGGACCCAGAAGAGGTAACGGCTGGCAAGGCCTGAAACCGAACTCACGGTCTGTGCGTAGTTGAAGATAGCGCAGGAAAGCGAGCGCGCCATCGATAACCGGCTCAAGAACGGATTGCGACCCAGGCCGCGGCTGAGCATTCCCGCGAGCCCTGCCGATGGGTCTGTCCCTAGACCTGCGACAGCGCCAGGCAGCCGGCCATCGGTAATGCAGGCGCCAGTCCTGGTGCTGAACGCCACTTTCGAGCCCATCAACGTAACGGCCGTGCGCCGCGCGCTAGTCCTGATGCTAAAGGGCGTGGCGCAAGCCGAGGAATGTCATGCTTCGGAAGTGCATTCCAGCTCCCGTGCCGTTTCCGTTCCAAGTGTGATTCGGTTGTTGACGTACCGGCACATCCCGCAGCAGAGCCGGGCGCTCTCGCGGAAGAATATTTTGCTGCGGGACCGCAATACTTGCCAGTTCTGCAGCCGAGCGCTGCCGGCCTCGGAACTGACGCTGGATCACGTGATGCCGCGTTCGCGGGGTGGGCATTCCTCGTGGGAGAACCTGGTGGCTTGCTGCTATGAATGCAACAACCGCAAAGGGGATCGCACGCCCGAAGAAGCTGGCTTGAAGCTCGCGCGGCGACCGCGGCCTTTTACGCTGCATACCTCCCGGCAGTTGATGCGCCTCATCGGTCACAAAGACGAGAAGTGGCGTAAGTATCTGTTCTACTGAGATTTTCAGCCTTTCGATTTTCTTGCAACCTTTCCGAAGAAAGTCGCGTCTATATAATCAAACACTTCTAGGACACACCCCGGGAAGCGGCAACAGGGCAACCTAAGCTGCTTCCCTTCTTCTTTTCTATATGGTTTTTCGGCGCTTTCGGAGGAAGAAAGAGCAGATCCTTCGCTTCGCTCAGGACGACAACGAGAGCGAGGGCTGGCAATAAACGGGGCGTAGCTTCGCGGAACAACCTTAACTAATGGTTTTATAGTATGTCTTTTTTTACTGGCGGAAGACTACACGCAAACCGCGGCGCCATTCTTCATTCAAGCCAATCCGCGTGATCTGAATTTCCGGCGCCAAGTATTTCAAAACGATCTCGGTTGCCGGGTGAAATCGAAGCCCCGGAGCCACCAGCCAGGCCAGAGGCTCGCGCGTGTCAAGCTCGACTCCGGGGAAATAACCATAGCGCTGAAAATCGCCGCGCTCGAGATGATGCCGCACGCGCAGCCAGTAATCTACGGCCTGCATCGGCAGTTGAATATCTTCGGAAGCTTTCAGCTCGATCACCGCCAGCCGCCGGTGCAGGGTGACTCCGAGCAGATCAATCACGCCGCGGTCGGCCGCCGCAAACGCAGGTACCTGCGAATAGAGAAACCGCGGGTCCAGTTGCGCGTCGAGTTGCGCAGGGTCCTTTTGGATGAGCGTCTCGATCCATCGTTCCGGCGCGGCACGATAGAACGGATGATTCCGTTCATGCGCTAGGGGATTGCGACGCAGATCGAGCTCGCGCAACAAAACCGCAATTTTCTCGGCGGATAAAGGCCCCAACTCGCGGCGCGCATCGCCGACTCCGATGGCCAGCTGGCCCTCGGCCCAGCGCGCGAATTCGAGACCTCGAAATCGCAGTGCAACTTCCTTCGCGCCGGGCCGGACCGCGGCGGCAATATTCTCCGCAGCGCGATCGCTTGCGCCGCGCACGCTTTCAATCACCGCGCCCGCGGCTGTCAATGCGCCGTCAATCTCGCGCCGTGGCGTGAGCCAGCTCTCCATATTTCCGGTATCGGCAAGATCAACCGCGCGCACCCGCGCTGCATCTTCGATAAACTCGAAGACCTGCAGACGAGTGAAGGTAGCGAGCGCTCGCGCGCGCAGCCGCGTCTCTCGCACCGCTGATCCCGGCAGAAACAGCCGCAGCCCTTCCACGGGTCGCCGCGCCGCATGTTCGCGCGACCAATCCAGCCACAACAAACCAAACGTCAGCGCCCCGCTGATCGCCGCGGCGTTGCTTTCCGGCGGCGCTGCCAAAATCGCCCAAGCTTTACGTCCTTCCGTCATCACGCCGCGAACATAGAGCCCTGAGAAGGAATGTTCCAAATCCGGGGAGGTCGTCAGCGATTCAACATTGGCGTCCGGAAAATTTTCGGCGAGGGTGCGTGCGAAACGAGCCCGGAATGTCTCGGTACTTACGCGCCCGGGGCTGCGCGCGCCCTCGGTGCGGACAAATTCGAGCCGCGACGGCCGTTCGCGCCCAAATCGCCGCACTTCCAGCGCGATTCTTAGCGGCGAACATTCGGCAACGCGCACGATGCGCCGCACCAGATTGCGCTGCTCAGACCAAAGATGAATGAGAGGATTTTTACCGGCGGTTTTCAGTTCGTACCGCAGATGAGAAAGTTCCGCCAGCCATTTGCCGTCTTCATGCACTTCCACGCAGCCGGCTGCCACCATCACCGCCAGTGCACTTTCGACTTCCGCCCAACTTGGTGATGGAGTCGCTTCGTGCTGTGTTGCTGCTCGTTGTGTTGCCGCTCGCGAAGCCATTGGCATTCACTCCGCGCGCATCTCCGGCGCTATTCCAGCTGCAGGCCCGTAATGCGAATCGAGGGATATTGCTGGTTCCATTCCGCTGGGACGTAATCGAGCGTAACCTCGAAATCGCGCCGCGCGCCGCCGCCGATCGGCTTGGCGTTCGGCCCCAGCAGGCGCCGCGTTTCCCGCAGGATCACTTGATTGAACGGATCGTGAAATTCGATCGCCACTTCCATCTCGCGAACCGTTGCTACGCCGTCATTCGAAATCGTCCCCGCGACGTAAGTGATGGTCTGATTCAAATAATTCGAAGCCTGCGCCATTTGCGGATCGAGAAAATGAATTCGCTCCGCCGCAGCCTGTTCCGCGGGGCCAAACGGCAGAGGCTGCGCAGCCGGGGCTTTCGATCGCGACAGGCGCGTCGCCAAAACGAAACCGGCCACGAGCAGAATCACCACAACGATGCCGATCCCGAACGCAACGGGAAATGCGCTTTTTTCTTCTCTTTCGAAATCGCTGGGCATGGCGGTCCTTGAAGAACTTCAGCGACCGAAGGCGAGTCGCGCGATCAAGGGCTCGGGCAGCCCGGCGCGCGTCATTCTCTCCTGAACGGCTTCCACATCATATGGTACTCGCCAGAATTCTACGGAGTGCTGGCTCAGCTCGGCGATGGCAAAGCCGGCGCGCGGATCGCCGTCGCGCGGCTGGCCCACCGAGCCGGGATTCAGCAGATAGGTCTTGCTGTCCACAATATCAATCTTGGCCGATCCCGCACCTGGGGGCACCTTAAAGCGCAGGACTTCCACATTGGTTTCATCCAACACGAAGCCGCCCTGCAAATGGGTGTGCCCAAAGAAAGTCACCGGCAGCGGCGCCTCGAGCAGCCCTTCCAGCGCCTGCGCCTGAGTGAAGACGTACTCGTCTTCATCGCGCAGCGCGCCGTGAACCAGCGCCATTCCGTCGAGTTGCACCGGGCCCGTAGGAAGCTTCTGCAGATAATCCAGATTTTCGGGGCGCAGCGTTTGGCGCGTCCAGATGGCCACGGCGCGCGCCACCGGATTGAAATCGGTGGCGTCTTCCAGGCCGCTGCCCGCTTTGTCGTGGTTGCCGCGAATGGTGATGGCGTCGAGGGCGCGAATCTTGTCCACGACCTCATTGGGATCAGGTCCGTAGCCAACCACATCTCCGAGACACACGGCGCGATCCCATTTGCCTTCGACCGCCGCCAGCGCGGCTTCGAGGCCGGTCACGTTGGCATGAATGTCGCTAAGAATCAGATATCTCATTGCATCGGGCTCATTGGATACCGGGTTGCGCATTATAGACGACACGCGCCGCAATTGCACTCAAACCAGCAAGCCGCTCAGCCGCGCGCAGCGCCGGGCTTTTAGCGCAGCCTCCTCGTGCCGCACGGCCCTATCGCTAACCTCAACGGATCAGCATGCAGTCGCCATAGCTATAGAAGCGGTAGCCTGCTTATACGGCGTGAGCGTAGGCGCGCAGAATATGTTCGCGCTCCCGGCAAATGCCGCAACCATCGCCAGTAGACTTGAGCGCGGCAGGTGAAAATTCGTGAGCAGTTGATCGACGACTCGTGAAGACCTTGCCAGGATAGAGAAATATTTCCGCTTCAGCGCGTCCTGAATTGACTAGCATCGGTTCCGTCGCGTTTCTCCCCAGGCTTTTCTCGGCGGCATCCTCCAAGGCGCGAACTACCGTTGTACCGATGGCAAGAATCGGGCGACGCTCACGCTTCGCGTGATTAATCGCTTCAGCGGTTGCTTCGGGAATTTCATACACCTCGCGATGGATGTGATGCTCCTCGAGACGTTCACTGCGAATCGGTTCGAATGTGCCCAGCCCGACTTCCAGCGTGATCTCCACAATCTGAATCCCGCGCGCACGAACCTCTTCGAGAATCGCGGGCGTGAAATGCAGACCCGCCGTCGGCGCCGCCACAGCGCCGCTATGGCTCGCGAATATCGTCTGGTAGCGTTCGCGATCCGCGGGATCATCGCTGCGGCGGATGTACGGCGGCAATGGCACATGTCCCAGCCGCTCGATGGCTTCAATCACATCGCCTTGCGCGTGAAGCCGCAGCCGCCGCAAACCAAATTCGCCGCGCCATTCGACTTCCGCTTCCAGTTCTCCGCCGTCGCCGAAGACAATCTTTTCGCTGATGCCCACTTTCCGCCCCGGCCGCACCAGCGCTTCCCACGACTCATCTCCGAGTCGGCGGAGCAGCAATACTTCAATCGGCGACTGCAGAAATTCCTTCCTCGCCTTCCCCGAATGCGCCTGCGGCCCGGAGCGCACTCCTGCGCGCCGCCCCAGCAGCCTCGCCGGAATCACCCGCGCATTATTCACCACCAGCAATTCATCGCCGCGCAGCAGCGAAGGAAACTCCCGAAATGCGCGATCCTCCCACGTCCCGGAGGCGCGCTCGAGCAGCATCATCCGCGAAGCATCGCGCTCCTGCAGTGGCCGCTGCGCGATGCGCTCCGCCGGCAGCTCGTAATCCAGTTCACGCAGCAGCATTCCATGCCCTTCTAGCCGTACTAGGCAGGCCCAAACGCTCTGGCATTCTCTCTGAATCTGTGCTAATGAAACGGCTCGCTGCTCACATCTCCGGCGTCCCTTCGCGTCGCCGGTCCGCCCCCGTGATGGCGAGCTGGCCGTCATTGTATCGAAGCAGAGTACAAGTTTCGCCAGCGAGGTCGTCACAGTGGCGGAAAACCGTGTAGTCATAGGCCCGCGAGGTGTCGAACGCCTGCGCTCGGGCCATCTCTGGGTCTATCGCAGCGATGTCCGCTCCGCGGATGCTGATCCGGGCGCAGTCGTCCGGGTGTTCGATGAGCGCGGCCGCTTCGTTGGCCGGGCCTTCTACAGCGACCGCTCGCAGATTTCCATCCGCCTGGTCACGCACGACGATGTGGAAATTGACCGAGGATTCCTGCGCGACCGCATCTGCGCCGCCGCCGATTTCCGCAAGCGCACCGTGGGGAACTCCGAAGTCTTCCGCCTGATCTACGGCGAGGCGGATCAAATCCCTTCGCTGGTCGTCGATCGCTATGGCGACTATCTGGCCATGCAGAATCTCTGCCAGACCGCTGACCAACTCCAGCCTGTATTCGTCGATCTTCTGATGGAGCTCTTCGCTCCCAAAGGAATCATCGAGCGCAACGATCCTAAAGTCCGCTTGCTGGAAGGACTCGAGCAGCGCGTATCCGTGCTTCGCGGCGAAGTCCCTGAGGAAGTCCGCGCGCACGAAGATGGATTGCTCCTCAGCTACGATCTGCATCACGGACAGAAAACCGGAGGTTTTCTCGATCAGCGCGAGAACCATATAGCTGCCGCGAACTTCGCCCGCGGCGAAGTGCTCGATTGCTTCTGCTATCACGGCGGCTTTGCCCTCAGCGTGGCACGCCGCGCCGAACGCGTCGAAGCCATCGATCTTTCCGCCGCGGCCGTAGCCGCCGCTCGCCGCAATCAGGAACTGAACCAGATCACCAATGTGACCTTCCGCGAGGCCAATTCCTTCGATTTGCTCAAGCAGTTCGACGACGAAGACCGCCGCTACGACATGGTCATCCTCGACCCGCCGGCCTTCGCCAAGAACCGCGAAAGCATCCCCGCCGCCCAGCGCGGCTACAAGGAAATCAACCTCCGGGCCATGAAAATCCTTAAGCCCGGCGGCTGCCTGGTGACGTGCTCCTGCTCTCACCACATTTCCGAGGCACTCTTCCTTCAGATCGTCGCCGAGGCTGCCAACGACGCCCACCGCACGATTGTGGTCGTCGAACGCCGAACGCAATCCCGCGATCATCCCATTTTGCTGACCTTGCCCGAAACGCATTATCTCAAGTGTTTGATTCTACGGGTTTTGTAGAACCAGCATTCCATAGAACCGGGCGAACCAGAGTGTTCTGAAAATACTTGACACTGATGCACTCATATAATATGCTCTTTCTGCGCTTAATAAAGCGAAAATTCTCCGGAGGAACTTACCTATGAATTCTGTGATTCGATGGGACCCATTCAGCAACACCAACAGCTTGCAAGAACATTTCAATCGCTTGTTCGAGTCCAGCTTCCCCGGCCGCAGCTCCGAGTCTGCCGTTACGACTTGGGCGCCAGCCGTGGACATTCAGGAGACCGAGAACGAGCTGGTCCTGAAGGCCGATTTGCCGGGCCTGGACGAGAAGGACATTGACGTCCGCATCGAGAACAACACGCTCACCGTCCGCGGCGAGCGCAAGTTCGAGAAGCAGGTCAATGAGGACAATTACCTGCGCGTCGAGCGCTCCTATGGCTCGTTCAGCCGCAGCTTCACTCTGCCGAATTCGATCAACACCGAGGCCATCCACGCCGAATACAAGAACGGCGTGCTGACCGTGCAGCTGCCGAAGCGGGCGGAATCGAAGCCCAAGCAAGTTAAGGTCAACGTGGAAGCGACGAACGGCACCAAGTAAGCGTTATTCCAGACGGGGCCGGCCGTTCGACGGATTCGGCCCCGTTTGTGTCTTCAGCGGGTCAAAATGAATCTATACTCTAGTCCCACTGGAAAACCGTTACGCGAGGTATTGCAATGCTGCGATTCGACAAATTAACCGTAAAAGCTCAGGAAGCTCTGCAGGCGGCGCAGGAAATGGGCGCGCGCTCGGGACAGCAGCAGATTGAGCCTCTGCACCTGCTGTGGGCGCTGGTGGCCCAAGGCGATGGTGTAGTTCCGCCGCTGCTCGCCAAGCTCGGCGTGGCGCCGGAAACGATTGCGAAAGAAGTGGAGCGGCAAGTCGAGCGCCTGCCGAAAGTATCCGGTGTTTCGCAGCAGTACCTCAGCCAGGCGCTGAACGATGTTGTCTCGCGGGCTTTCGATGAAGCTACGCGCTTCAAAGACGAATACGTTTCGACCGAGCATCTGCTTTTGGCGCTGGCTTCGGGCGGCAAAGATGCCGCCGCTGAAATCCTGAACAAGAGCGGGGCGAGTCATGACGCCATTCTGCAGGCTCTGACCAGCGTGCGCGGCAGCCATCGCGTTACCACCCAGAATCCTGAGGCGACTTATCGGGCGCTGGAGCAATATGCCCGCGATCTGACCGAATTGGCGCGCCGCGGCAAGCTTGATCCCGTTATCGGCCGCGATGAAGAAATTCGCCGCGTAATGCAAATCCTGGCGCGGCGCACGAAAAATAATCCTGTGCTCATTGGCGAGCCGGGCGTGGGCAAAACCGCCATCGTCGAAGGTCTGGCCCAGCGCATTGTCGCGGGCGATGCACCGGAAGTGCTCAAGCCTAAGCGCATCGTCGCGCTGGATCTCGCGGCGCTCGTTGCCGGCGCAAAATACCGCGGCGAATTTGAAGATCGCCTGAAGGCTGTGTTGAAGGAAATCACCGACGCCGAAGGCCAGATCATTCTTTTCATTGATGAGCTGCACACGCTGGTGGGCGCAGGCGCAGCGGAGGGATCGATGGACGCCTCCAACATGCTCAAGCCCGCTCTGGCCCGCGGCGAATTGCGGGCCATCGGCGCTACGACCATCAACGAATATCGCAAGTACATCGAGAAGGATCCCGCTCTTGAGCGCCGCTTCCAGCCCGTCTTCGTTGGCGAACCTACCGTGGAAGACACCATCGCGATCCTGCGTGGCCTGAAGGAACGCTACGAACTGCATCACGGCGTGCGCATCAAGGATGCCGCCATCGTAGCCGCCGCGATGCTTTCGAATCGCTACATCTCCGATCGCTTTCTTCCGGACAAAGCCATTGACCTCGTTGACGAAGCCGCCGCTGGCCTACGCATGGAAATCGATTCCATGCCTACGGAAATCGACGAACTCGAGCGCCGCATCATGCAGCTCGAAATCGAGCGCCAGGCGCTGCGCAAGGAATCCGACGCGCATTCCAAGGATCGTCTCGGCCAAATCGAAAAGGAACTGGGCGCTCTCAAAGAGAAATCGAGCGCTTTGAAAGCGCGCTGGCAAGGCGAGAAGGAAGCCATCCAGGGCATTCGCAAGCTGAAGGAAGAAATCGAGCAACTAAAGGCCGAAGAGCAGCGCCTGGAGCGCGCCGGCGAACTCGCCAAAGTAGCCGAGATTCGCTACGGCAAATTGTCCGCCGCCGAAAAGCGCTTGCAGGCTGCGCACGACAAGCTCGCCGCGCTGCAAAAAGATCACCCGATGTTGAAGGAAGAAGTCGGCGAAGAAGAAATCGCCCGCGTGGTCAGCAAATGGACGGGCATTCCCGCCGGCCGCCTGCTGGAAGGCGAAGTCCACAAACTGGTGCACATGGAAGATCGCCTGCGCATGCGCGTGGTCGGCCAGGATGATGCGCTCACGCATGTGGCCAACGCCATTCGCCGCAGCCGCTCCGGCCTGTCCGATCCCAAGCGGCCCATCGGCTCGTTCATTTTCATGGGCCCGACGGGCGTCGGCAAAACCGAATTGGCCCGCGCGCTCGCCGAATTCCTTTTCGACGACGAGCAATCCATGGTCCGCCTGGACATGTCCGAATACATGGAAAAGCATTCGGTAGCGCGGCTCATCGGCGCGCCTCCGGGCTACGTCGGCTACGAAGAAGGCGGCCAACTGACCGAGCAGGTCCGCCGCCGCCCCTACACGGTCGTTCTCCTCGATGAAATCGAGAAGGCGCATCCGGATGTCTTCAACATCCTGCTGCAAATTCTCGAAGACGGCCGGCTGACCGACGGCAAAGGCCGCACCGTGGATTTCCGCAACACGGTAATCATCATGACTTCCAACGTCGGCTCAGCCGCTATCTTTGAGCTCGTGGATAAGGATCCCAAGCGCGCCCGCGAAGAGGCGCTCGAAGCTCTGCGCGCCATCTTCCGTCCCGAATTCCTGAATCGCGTGGACGACATCATCCTGTTCCATCCGCTGGCGAAGAAGGAGATCGAGAAGATCATCGATCTCCAACTCGCGCAGGTAGTCGGCCTGCTCGCGGAACGAAAGATCACGCTGAAGCTCACGAAGTCCGCCCGCGACCTGCTGCTCCGCGAAGGCTACGATCCGGTATACGGCGCGCGCCCGCTAAAGCGGGCCATCCAGCGCCTGATTCAGGATCCACTAGCGCTGCAGATTCTCGACGCCAAGGTCCGCCCCGGCGACGAGGTCGTAGTCGATGCCGATCCCAGCGGCGAAGCCATGAAATTCAGTCGTGAAACAGCCAAGGCTGGAGTTGCGTAATCAGTTGTAGGGGAGGGCTGGGTTAGCTCCCTCCTCCGCCGGGGAAAAGGCCCGGCAAAAATGAATACCATCAAAACAGCCTTCTTACTAACAGCCCTAACGCTGCTACTCCTAGCCATCGGCGGCGTCTTCGGCGGACGCGGCGGCCTAACCATCGCCCTAGTCATTGCCGTAGCGATGAACGGCATCGCCTATTTCTTCTCCGACAAAATTGCGCTCGCCTCCGCAGGCGCCAAGCCGATCAGCCGCGAAGAATCCCCGCGCCTCTATCAGGTAATGGAGCGCCTGTCCGCTAAGGCCAATATTCCAGTGCCTAAGCTGTACTTGATTCCCGAAGCTGCCCCGAATGCCTTCGCCACAGGCCGCAATCCTCATCACGCCTCAGTAGCTGTCACGCAAGGCCTGATGGAGCTAATGGACGACGAAGAGCTAGAAGGCGTAATCGCCCACGAACTCTCGCACGTCCGCAACTACGACATCCTTACCTCATCAATCGCCGCAACCCTAGCCGGCGCGATCACCTATTTGGCCCAAATCGGCCGCTTTGGCTTTCTCTTCGGCGGCTATGGCGGCCGCGGTGACGATCGCCGCGGCGGGGGCCTGGTCGCACTGCTGATGCTGATCGTCGCCCCGATCGCAGCCCTCCTGCTCCAGCTTGGAGTCTCGCGCTCGCGCGAATACCAAGCGGACGCCTCCGGCGCCCGCATGGTCGGCTACCCGGATGGTTTAATCCGCGCGCTGCAAAAGCTGGGAGCCTATAACCAGCGCATCCCCATGAACGTACCGCCCACAACGGCGTCACTGTTCATCGTCGCGCCCCTAAGCCCCGGGCAGATGCTCTCCGGCTTATTCAGCACGCACCCGCCGCTCCCCGAGCGAATCGCCGCACTGAGAAACATGACCATTACACGCACCTGACCGAGGCGAATCAGGATGCGCTTTTGCGGTACAGTACTTCGCCAACCCTTCTACAGCATCCACACGAAGAAAATATTGCGGGCACGTAAAGATTGCACGCCCAAAGGCCTGCACTTTGCCAGTTCCCTGCCCCAATAAACTGCCTAAGCGACTTATTTTCAAATACTTCAACCCCTATCGGGCCAACCCCGAGTTTGGCTTGCGGCGTGCCCTATACTCCGCCGCAAGGGATTCACAGAGGAGAAAAACAAATGAGCGAGGATCTGAACCTACACCAGCAACAAACGACGGAAGCCACGGCTCCGCGCTGGGTTGGTTTGGCTGTCGTCATCCTAGGGATTATTTCCATCGTATCGCTGGGCATCGGCTGGAGCGCCTCATCGCACTCCCACGATTTGGCCCAGTCATTCGGCGCGCAGTTGCAGACCGCCAAGCAGAACGAAGACGTGTTGAGCCAGCGCCTGGCCAAGGCCGAAGAGACGAACGCCCAGGTCGAGGGCGAGCTCAGCGTCGTCACCGACAAGCTGAAGCTTACGCAGCAGGACGTCAACCGCGCACGCTCGCAGGCCAAGAAGATCCAGGATCAAGACGCCAAGGATCTTTCCGACATGCAGAACAACGTCAATGGCCAGCTCGCCACCAAAGCCAGCGTGGATGATTTGAACAAGGTCAGCGGCGATGTCGGCGGCGTGAAGACCGACCTCGAGACCACCAAGAACAACTTGCAGATGACCCGCGGCGAATTCGGCACTTTGATCGCCCGCAACCATGATGACGTCGAGACCCTCCGCCGCCTTGGTGAGCGTGACTATTACGAGTTCACGATCGACAAGAAGGGCACGCGTGAGAAGGTCGGCGATGTGATGGTCGAGCTCAAGGGCACTAACCCGAAGAAGAACCTTTACTCCGTCGTGCTCTATGCAGACGACAAGCGCTATGAGAAGAAGAACCGCTCCACCAACGAGCCCATGTACTTCTTCGAAGGCGGATCACGGAAGCCGGTCGAGTTCGTCGTGAATTCGGTTACCCCGACGAAGATCTCCGGTTACCTCAGCGTTCCCAAGTCCGTGCCCGCAACTGCGACGAACAACTCTTCGGGCAACTAAGTTCACCCTGATAGGGAAGACCTGACAACCCGAGACAGCAAACAAAAAGGGCGGCCGCGAAAGCAGCCGCCCTTTTTGTATTTAAACGCGCGTAACGCCGGCTGCCAGCCGGCGTTTTTCCAAGCAGGTGGCGCCGAGTAAGTACGATAGTCCGATGGTTTCGGTAGCGAGGACCGTGCTGGCAATTCGCAGCCGCAGTGGAATCGCGCAAAGACGCCGGCTGGCAGCAAGCCTTACGCCGACTTCGTCAGAAATCTCAACTTGCGGCTCAAAAATTCTTTCGCCAACGCCGGCAAATCATCGTGCTTCAACTTCCCCTGCTCGTACAATTTCACCTTGGCCTTGGCCGCCTTACGCCGCCGGTGCTGCCGCTTCCAGGCCAGAAAGTTCTTTTCGTTCGCCATTCATGTCCTCCGCAAAATTGACTCCTAAATTGTAACGAACCGGCACACAGACGCAAGCCTTCCCTGTTTTTCTTCCCGCCAGTTCGAGTACGATGTTCGGTCATGATTTCGCAAGTCGTCCACGCGCACCGCATCCTGACGCCGCACGAAGAGCTGCACGACCGCGTGATCCTCATCCAGGACGGGCGCATCACCGCCATCGGCCACCGCGATGAAATCCAGGTGGCTCCGGACGCGCGTGACATTGTTGCCCGCGACACTATCGTCGTTCCGGGCTTCGTGGACATCCACATCCACGGCGCGGGCGGCCATGACTTTATGGAGGCCACGCCCAAGGCCCTCAGCACCATCACGGAGCGCGTGGCGCGCCACGGCACCACGTCCCTGTTAGCGACTACCGTCTCCGCAGACCCCGATGAAACCTGCCGCAGCCTGGCAGGCATCGCCGGCTACATCGCTAGCCCGGAAAATCGGCCGTCGCCGCACCGCACTGCCGCCGAAATTCTCGGCATTCACCTCGAAGGTCCTTTCATTAGTCCGGCCCGCCGCGGGGTGCATCCCGAATCAGTCCTCGCGGCGCCTTCCATTCCGCTATTCGAACGCTTCCTGGCCGCCTCCTCCGGCACGGCTCGCATTCTCACTCTCGCGCCGGAGTTGCCGGGAGCGCTGAAGCTGATCGATAAAGCGGTGAGAGAACAACTAGTGGTCGCGTTAGGCCACACCGACGCCACCTACGAGCAAGCCCAGGAGGCTATCGAGCGCGGCGCCAGACACGCCGTGCACGTGTTCAATGCCATGCGCCCCTTCTCGCATCGTGACACCGGCGTCATCGGCGCTGTTCTGACACACCCCGACGTGACCGCGGAGATCATCGCCGATGGGGTACACGTAGATTCACCTGCGGTCGAGATCCTGCTGGCCAGCAAAGGCCCGGATCGCGTCATCCTGGTGAGCGACGGCATCGCCGCCACCGGCATGCGCGACGGGGACTATCGCCTGGGGAATATCGACGTGCACGTCAGTAAAGGCGTAGCGCGCAACGCGGAAGGCAGACTGGCAGGCAGTACGCTGACTCTCGACCTGGCCGTCCGCAACATGGTCAAACTGAATATCCCCCTGCTGGACGCTGTGCGCATGGCCACGCTATGCCCAGCCCGCCGCCTGGGCCTGGCAGGCAAAAAGGGCGTGATCGCGGTAGGCGCCGATGCGGATCTGGTGTTCCTGCGCCAGGACCTAACGGTAGCGGGGGTAATGACCAGAGGGATCGGCCCGGAGTAAAGTACCGCCGGTTTACCCTGCCTGCCCTGAACGCAGTGAAGGGAGACTTCGAAGGACCTCCGTGCCGGCATCCGACGAGCAAAAGCTAAGCCAGTAGGCACAATCAAGCGCGGAGCTAAGGGATTCTTGCCGTCGCGGTTCATCGGTATCCGCGATCGTTTGTGGGTTCTAGTTATCGACTCGCTCGTCGGACGCCATCGGGGGCGGTGGTGCTACTTGCAAATCCTTCAATTCCTTCGCTAGCAATTCCCGATCGTAAGGACTAACGGCAAAATATCGCCCATCCACCTCAATCGTCGGCACCTTGCGCCGCCCATCATTCACGCGCAGGACCAATTCCTCACCCTCTTCCGATTCATCCACGTCAACGACGTCATAAGCGATGCCCTGCGAATCGAGGAACTTCAGAGCCTTGCGGCAATCGGGACACCAGTGGGTGAGATAAATTCTCAGCTTAGCCATCGGTTCGAATCGTTCATCCAGGAATGCGGCGTACCAGGCAGCCGGCCCGCAAGGTGGCTGCACGCCATGCATCTAGTCTCTCATAATTCTTTAACCCGGCTGTAACGGGATTGTAATTTGGTTTCCGGCCCGAATTGCGGATAATTCGCGGTTATGAATACACCGCATCTATCCATTGCGAAGGACGAGCCAGATTCCAACGGCCCGCAAGTTCTGCGCCTGAGTGGCCCGCTGGTGATGTCCACTACCGCGGATTTTCAGAAGTGGCTGCGCGCCGAGCCGGCCAAAACGGTCGTTCTCGATTTCGGGGATGTCCCGTTCATTGATTCCTCGGGGCTGGGCGCCATGATCTCGGTGTTCCTGCACTTCAAGCAGACGGGACGTAAGATCGTGCTTACCACGTTGAACGAGAAGTGCCGCGCACTGCTGAAGATGAGCAACGTTGAGGCCTTGTTCCCGACCTACGACGCAGTAGACACCGCCCGCAAAGCCTTGTCCTGAATTTTCGCGTTCGCTCTCCCGCGAAGCGCCGGGTGCCCCATGCGCCCGTTTTGCACGTGGGGCGCTACCGTTTCCCAGAAGCAGCCATTCCGACTCCCGCGCTTCGTTACTCCATGATGTACCCGTGTTTCGCCATCCGCCGCCCCTGCTCCTCATAATCCTCGGGCGTCATATCGTGCGTCCCATTGGCGTCATTCCAGCGATTGTAGAAATTGAATAGCGAGCAAACTGTGATGGCGTCGTAGATGGCCTCATCAGACCAGCCCGCGCTCTGGACTTCCTCCACGTCCGCTAACCGGATCTCGTGCGCGCGCGCATTGACCTTCTCGATGAAGGCAAACAGCGCCTTCTCGGCATCGGAGATCGGCGCGGAGCGAAAATCCCGCACCACCGCTTTCACCATTTCCTTATCGCCCAGCAGTTCCCCCGCGACCGCGGAGTGTGCGCCGGTTCAAAACGGGCAGTGATTGCGTGCCGAAGTAAACGCGGCAATCAATTCGCGCATCCCGGGCGAGAGCGGCGAAGGTCCGCGCATCACTTCCTGCGTGAAGCGCGACAGGTGATCGGTAGCCTTCGACTTGAACGCAAACAGGTAGAGTATCTGCGGAACATTCGCGCCCATGCCGCGCATCATCTCGATCATTTTCGCGCGCGGCCCGCTCAATTTTTCCTGCACCTCGCGCAGAAACAACGGTTCCATCTTTGGAGCCTCCCGTAAATTCGCGGAATTATCCTACAGAGCGCCATTCGAGGCAGTAGTAGAAAAGAATTAGAGCCAGCGAAGGGAAGCTCAGGGTGCCCCATGCGCCGAATTTGCGCGTGGGGTATTTGAACGAAGGCAATTCCGAGCTAACGCAGAAATTGAATGTGAAGCTCGGAATTTAGCTTTTAGCCGCCGGAATGAACTTCATCGCCGCGGCGTTCATGCAATAACGCAAGCCCGTCGGCTTCGGCCCATCGTCAAAAACGTGCCCCAGATGCGCATCGCAGAGCCTGCAAGTCACTTCCGTGCGCTCCATCATGTAGCTGTTATCACTGCGCTCGACGATGTTTTCTTTGGCAATCGGCGCCCAGAAGCTAGGCCAACCGGTCCCCGAATCGTATTTCGTGTCCGAGCTGTAAAGCGCGTTGGCGCAGCACACGCAGCGATAAAGCCCCTTGTCATGCCGGTTGTAGCCTTCACCGCTGAATGCCATCTCGGTGTCAGCCTGGCGGGTGATGTCATACTGATTCGGCGTAAGCAATTTTCGCCACTCGGCGTCGCTCTTCACCACTTTCGGGACCGTGACGGTGTCGAGGCGCTCGCCAGCATCGCTGAACTTCACGATCGAAACCATCACCGGCTTGCCGTCGGCTGGGAGAGGAGTAGGAGGCGAAGAAACAGGGCCGGGGCCAGGTCCCAGCCCAAGCCAATTCCCATGCCGCCAGGCAATCGCCCCAATCAACCCAAATGCCGCCGCGCCAAACAGAAACTCTCGTCGAATCATCGACGCGCACCACCCTTTCCGCTATAGGATGCCCGCAAGCATCAAATGTTACACCCGGAGGCCTACAACGAACGGGCGACCAATGTAACGGAACCCAAGGCCATTGGCCCCGCGCTGGGGGAATCTCGATACCTCCAGGCTTTCAGGACGGATGCCATCAGCCTGTAGTTCTGTACTGTGCTATCTTTACCAGAGATCACCGACCTAGCGGTTTTCGAGCGAAATATGCCCGGGTTCCAGAGAATCACCGTAGATCCCCAACAGATGGGCGGAGTCCCGTGCATTCGAGGCCTCCGAATTCCCGTTGCAACAATTATCGGCATGATTGGCGAGGGCATGCCAGAGTCCGACATCCTCGCCGCTTTTCCAGACCTCGAGCCGGAGGATATCCGAGAATCGCTTCGGTTTGCTGCTGAAGCGGTACGGGAGCGGGCACTTCCTGTCACCGGTGGTTCTTGAAATTCCTCGTTGATAATGCACTTTCTCCTGGTGTAGCCGAAGGACTGCGCTCTGCGGGACTCGACGCAAAGCATGTTCGAGAGTACGGCCTTGCTTCGGCCCTCGACGAAATCATATTTGCAAGAGCAGAGGCCGAATACCGAATACTGATTTCCGCGGATACAGATTTCGGGACGCTTCTGGTGCTGCGCCGCAAATCCCGACCCTCGATCATTTTGTTCCGGCGCGGACCGCGCACTCCTTCATCGCAAGTTCAGATTCTTGTTGACCATATCCCGCACCTCAAGGAATTCCTTGACGACGGCTGCATCGTAGTGATTGACGATAAGAGGATTCGAATAACGGCGCCTCCCCGTAGGCGGGAACTAAGATCAAGACCGTCCGCACGAGGCCAAGTCTTGGCTAGGGATTCACCACAAACGAACCGTCCGGCGCGACATAACCGAATGCCATGCGCGGCGTGTTGAATGCGAACCCTGGCTTGCCATTCCTATCGAGCAGGATTAAGCCACCGGTGCCGCGCCCTCGCTGATGCAGGATTTTCGCAGCTGCTTTCGCCGCGGCGTCGGGCGTCTGACCTGCGCGTAGAAACTCCACCGCCGTCTTCGCCATCACCACGCGCATGATGGCTTCGCCCAGCCCCGTGCACGAAACGCCGCCGGCTTCGGCATCCACATAGCAGCCGCAGCCAATTAGCGGCGAATCGCCAACGCGCCCCGCGTGCTTGCAGCATGTGCCACCAGTCGAAGTTCCCGCGATCAGCCGCCCCTGCGAATCCATCGCCACCGCTCCGACGGTCCCCATCGCGTGATCCACGTGATGCTCCGCGGCGTGCTTATCTTCGCGGCATCGTCCCCACGCCATGCGCTCGCGATCCAGCACCAATTCCTCGGGATCGCACAAAGGCAGGCCGTGCTCTTCCGCAAACTCCTCCGCGCCGGCGGCGACGAGCATCATGTGCTCGCTTTCTTCCATCACTTTCCGCGCCAGGCGAATCGGATTGCGAATTCTCTGCACCGCGGCGACGGCGCCGGCTTTCAGCGTCGCGCCATCCATCACAATCGCATCGAGCTCCACTCGCCCATCGAGATTCAGATGCGAGCCGATCCCCGCATCGAAAGTGGGATCATCTTCCAGCACGATGATCGCGGCTTCTACTGCATCAATCGCCGCACCGCCGCGGGCTAGCACGCTCCAGCCCGCTTGCAGGGCGCGCCGGCAACCCTCGCGGCAGTCTTCGACCGCAACGTCAGGGATATTCCAGGCGCCACCGTGAACGATGAGAGATGGTTTCAATTGGGATCCGTGGAGCCTACGACTCGAACGGAATCAGAGGAAGTTTTAACTCTTCGGCAAAGATCACTGGCCTCATTCCGTCAGCCACCACGATGCGCGGTGCGGCTGAGCAGTGCCGGCGCCTCGCGCAAATCCCGGGAAGTAGTGGGCGCTTCCCGCTGCGCTTTGGCCTGCTCGAGGGCCGCCTCGTCCACGCCCGGCGCTTTCTTGGTGCGCTGCCAGGTGTAGATAATGCGGTGAATGACGGTGATATTGGGCCCAATGGCCAGCAGCCACAGCGCTAAAGGCATGCGATTCGATAGCGCGGCAATAATCATCAGCACGATGCGCTCCGGTCGCTCCCAGAAGCCCACTTCGCATCGTCCGATCAACGATTCCGCGCGCGCCCTCGAGTAACTCACCATCACCGCGCCGGCCATGGATACGCCCACCAGAACGGCGTAGAGGAAGCGGTTTACCTGTGCGAAGTAAACGAGCAATCCGAGAAAGAGAATCAGGTCCGAGTAGCGATCGAGAATGGAATCAAGAAATCCGCCGAATATCGTGACGCGGCCCTGCTTGCGCGCCACCGGCCCATCCACCACATCGAAAAATCCCGCGGCAATCATCACGCCGCCAGCGGCCGCGAATCTTCCGGCTGCAAATAAAATTCCAGCCCACAAATTCAAAATCAAGCTGTACCAGGTGAGAACGTTGGGCGGGACTCCGGTGGAGGCAATTCCTGCGGCGGCTCGCTCACGGAGCCATTCGAAGGGTCGCGCGATGGAGCGCGTCAACATGGGCCTGCGCAGCTACTCCGCGTCATAAATCGTTTGGAGGCGAACTACTTCGAAATCCTTGGTACCAGCCGGAGTGACGACTTTGACCTCATCCCCCACTTTTTTCCCCAGCAGCGCCCGGCCAATCGGCGAAGTGGTCGAGATCATACCTTTCGATGCGTCCGCTTCTTCCGTCGTTACGAGTTTATACTCCACCTCTTCGGACTTCTTCAAGTCTAGGACCCACACGGTTGAGCCGTAAGCGGCACGGTCTTTGGGCAAGCTGTTTAGATTCAACATGGCGATATCGGCCATGCGTTGGTGCAATTGTCCGAGGCGGGCGGAGACGTAGGACTGGCGCTCTTTGGCGTACTTATATTCCGCGTTTTCAGAGAGATCGCCGTGAGCGCGGGCCGTCATGATTTCCTTCGGCAGCTCGCTGTGCAGCTCGTGTTCGAGCGTTTTGATTTCGTCCTGCAGCTTTTTCCTAATTCTGTCGGCAATATCAGGCATCTTCGGTCGTCGCTTCCGCGGCTGCGGCCTCTTGCGTTTCGCCAATTTCACCAAATCCAATTGATTATAGCGGGTTTTCTCGCAGCCCTGCAAACCGCGAGCGATTTTCGGTCTTGTTCTCGCGGAACTTGCAGATCAGGGCTCAGCGCCGGCGTTTTCGTCCTTCGAGCGCAACTTCCAGAGGATTTGGCGCCAGATGCCGAGCCAAACTACGGCGTCGCGGGCGGGCAGATTTAGGCGGCGGACTAGGCGGCGAATGCGCAGTTCGGCATCGGCGACGCGGCGACGGACGAGGAAGCCGCTTTCGAGCAGAGCTTCGAGCAGCATCGCGGTGATGCGTTCGATTTCGACCGCGCTGGCTTGCGGTACTTTTTCTGTGCGCCGCGCGGCCTTCGGATCGCGAATCAGTTCGTAGAGGCAGACGGCCACGGCTTGACCTAAATTCATTGAGATATTCGACTCGCTTGTCGGAGCGCGCATCAGCCAGTGGCAATGGCTCAAATCCGCATTGGAGAGGCCAAATTTTTCGGAGCCGAAAAGCAATGCGACGCGGCTTGTCGCCATGCGCCTGCGGATCAGGCGCGCGCCTTCTTCGAGGCGCCGCACTTCGAGCTGCGGATTCGGGCGGCGTCCTGCCGTCGTTCCGACTACGAGCGTGCAATCGGCGACTGCTTCCGCGACGCTTGAAAATTGCTGGGCGTTGGCCAGCACTGGGGCTCCGCCGACTGCGGAGCGCGCTTCGCGGTAGCCGGGATCGAATGGATTTACGACGCGCAGGTGCTTGAAGCCGAAATTGCTCATGGCTCGCGCGGCGGCACCGATGTTGAGGGGATTGCGCGAGGAAACCAGTACGACGCGCAGACGGTCGAGTTCAGCGGCGGTAGGCAAGCGCGCCTATTCTAAGGCAAGCCTCGCGCGTGGCACCGCAGTTTAGACCGGTATCTTTCAGAGCTTGGAAATATGCGAGTTAGTGAATTTCCGCGGTGGGCGGCAACTCGACTAGCCAGGAATCGAGCACGTCCAGTTGCTCTTTCGGCGGATCGACGAACACTACTCCCATGCCGATGCGCTCGTGCACGTAGATGATCTTGCCCTTGGCCGCGAAGGTGCCGTGGTCGTTGGAAATGCGCAGGTTCAGCGTATCGCCGACGGGGAGCGCGTTCATGATGTCCACGTAGCAGCCTTTGCGGCTGATTTCCGTCACGCGGCCGGAAAGGCGCGTGGCGTTGGCGGAATCGGTTAGCTCGGTTGTGGCGATGAACGAATAGCGCGGCACCATGCGCTTGGCTCGGCATGTTGCTGTTGGATCGATAGATGGATTGAATGTGTCTGCCATGATGTATGCCCCTGTTTGAAAGTGTGCATGAGGGAGAGAGGGCAAGCCAGCGTTGAGAATGTGCTTGCTGCCAAAAGACAAACCCCGAGTGAAATTCGCTCTTTGCCTCCAAATTAAGAAAGAGCAGATCCCTCGCTTCGCTCGGGATGACGGCGGATATGCTTTATACTGGCGCGATTATGGCCGTGGTTATCTCTCTATTGCGGGCCGTGAATGTTGGTGGGCACAACAAGGTGCCGATGGAAGGGCTGCGGGCGCTTTATCAATCGCTGAAACTGCGCGACGTGCAGACTTACGTGCAGAGCGGCAACGTCGTGTTTCGAACCGACGAACGCGATCTTGCGGGGCTTGTTGAGCGCATTCAGAAGGGGATCGAGCGGCGGTTTGGTTGTTGCCCGGAGGTGATCCTGCGTACGACTGCCGAGATGCGGGATGCCATCCGGCGGAATCCTTTTGCTAAGCGGCGCGACGTTGAGCCGAACAAGCTGCTGGTCACGTTTCTTGCTTCCGATCCTGGAACGCAGGCTCGGGCCGAGGTGCTTCGGATTAAGGCGGAGCCGGAAGAATTGAAGATTAGCGGTCTGGAGATTTACACCTATTTTCCGAACGGCATGGCTCGACCTAAGCTTTCCTGGGCTGCGGTTGAGAGGAAGCTCCGGGTCGCGGGCACCGGTCGGAATTGGAACACCGTTATCAAGCTGTTGGAGATGGCGGAGAAGCTCGAAGAGGCAGAGTGACGGTGAATTGAGGAGGCGGAGGTGCGGCTCGACTGGCGGCGCAGCAAGCAAGCCGCGCCCCTACGACCGCGGAGCGTACGGGTGAAGGCACGTTTCGGTCTGGCTCAACAGCTGTCAACAAACCGCAAACAGATCTCAAAAGCGGCCATTTTGTTGCGGACAAAAATGAGACCGGCCCTTTGTTTTCTGTGAGTTACGACGATTTTTGTGCGTCGCTGTTGCGATTAGAAATTGGGCCGTTGCGGTCTTGGCGGGAGCTAGTTTGGCTTGCAGAGGATTGTGTTCTGCGGGTCGATGAGTAGCTTGGAGGGGCGGAAGTGGGCTGTGAAATGAAACGTAGTCTGCGGGCCGATGGCCAGGACGGTGCCTAGCAAGACCGGCTTTGCGCCTGATGTGGTGCCGTAGATCGGGACCGACTCTATGAAGTAATCGGGGACATTTTCCTGCCTTAGCTTGCCGGTTATGGCGAATTCCTGGCCGTGCGGGCGCGCCTGAAATTCCAGGCTGTAGCGCGGGATGCCGGTTTGGCGCACCCACTCATCGAAAAACCAGGCCAACTTCTTGTTGCCTTCCAGATCCATCGCCGGAGTCAGCTGCTTTTCCGCCGCTTGCTGGAGATCTTCGGCGCTTACTGGCTGGAAGCGATGCGCTTCCAATACTGCGCGCAGCATGGCTTCGAATTTGGCATCCGGTGATTTCGCGGCGGGATCGCGCATCATTTCGCGCAACATGTGAATCACCCAGGTGCCTTTGCCGTAGATAATGCGCTCGTAGGCGTCCGGCGTTTTCGAAGAGCGCAGGCGGTAGCCGAGCGTCAGCGGGCCGGCATCATCGGCAATCTCATCCCTGTTTGGCACCGGCTCGAGTAGTTGCGCGCGGTAACGGCCCAGCCAGTTGGCGAGAAGATGCGCGGCGGGCTTGCGGTTATCGGCGTACATCAGCGAGAGATAGTTGGCCATAGCCTCCTGAATCCAGGCATCGCGATAATTGGCGGTGCCGACCAGATTTCCCCACCATTGATGGGCGATTTCGTGGAACGGTAGAAGCTGGGCCAGTTCATCGCGCTCGCCTTTTTTCAGCCCGGCTTCCTCCTGCGTCTCGCGCGGCAGATACGCGAACGTGGACAGATAGATTAGCCCGGGCCATCCCTGCCCGAAACTGCCGGGAATGGGAGAAACGGCGAGATGATCGAACGGAAAAGAGACCGTTGATGCCTTCGTAGAAGTGAATGGAATCGAGGATCTGCGCACCGAGATGCTTCAGCACGGCTGCAGGATTGGGCGGAAGGTTGCCGGATGAGAAACCACCCAGAAGCGGAGGCCCGCGCGTGCCCTCGGGCGACTCCTCGATGTTGGGGACGTATGCCGCGGCGCGATCGTGCAGGCGGTCGAGAATGGCCTCTTCGATTTGTTTATTGGCGTAGATTTCGACGACCGGGTTTGCGGTACCGGCGGTTTCCTTCACGTATTCGCCGAGATTGAAGCCCACAACGGACATCGGCGAGGAACTGACCCAGCGCCCGCTGCGGCGGCCGCCCTCTTCCGGCAGATCGCTGGGAGTTCCGGTGGCGACGAGAGTAAGGCGGCGGGGCCAGTGAAAGGTCATATCGAAGCTCGCGAAGTGTCCCATGCCGAGGGCATGCGGATACCAACTGCCGCGGTCGCCAACGAAATAGACGCCATTGCCGGCGTCGCCGATGACGCTGCCGTGATAGCGGATGGCGAGGCGCAGCTCTTCGTCTTGCTTGATGGGGTGCGCCAGAACGATGTAAACGAGATCGTTGCCGCGCTGGCTTAATTCCTGCCGGCTGAGGTCTTCGTTGTGGAAAAAGGCCAGCGGCGGGCCGCCTTCCGCGGTCACACTGTCCACGCTGAGCAGGCGGGAAAGCTCGACGGCGATGACGCGATCGCCGGTGCGCGCGCCTTTGAGGTGCATGTGATCGTCGCCGGCGAGGGCAAGGTCGTCGCCGATTGTGGTATCGAGGCGATAGTCCACGGGCAGGACGCTTTCCCGCACGGGAGGAGCGTCGGGGGCGGCGAATGACGCCCAAACTTCGTAAATTGGCCCGCCGGGGGCGCTGCGGACGGAGCCGATCAGCACGGGTTCTTCGCGGCGGCGATCCACCAGCACGTCGAAGGGACCGACTTGAGAACCGGCCAGTGCGGCGGAAAAATAGGGCTGGGGATCGTCGGATAGCAGGTCCGTCATGATGCGCAGGGAATGGGAGGAATTCAGGTTTCCCACTGTGGAGTTCCAGTCTTCGGCGAAGTCCTCGTCGGCCTGAGCGGTGATGCCGGCTGCGGCGAAGCCGCGCAGGAGTTCTTCAGCGGTGTCATCGGTGAAGCGCAGATAGGCGCGCGAGAAGGCCTGATCGATGAGTGGGACGCCGACGAAGTTTACGAGCGAGCGGCGCTCCGCGGCATCGCGGGGGGTCGCGATGATGTGCGCGCGGCCGGTGAAGACAGCGCCGGTGATGAGGCCGTTGATGGGCGCAAGGAAGGCGAGCTTGCCTTCAATTAGGGTGATGTCGATCGAGCTGCGGCGGAGGTTGATCTCGTGGATGTCGTACACATGCTCAGGGTCGGGCCGCACGGCGTTGAGCGCGTCGAAGAGCGGGTGCGGGTCGAGAGTGGCTTCGCCGCGCCTGGTTTGGGAGGTGGAATGAGCTGGCGCCGCGGCTGGATCTGGCCGGTAGGTCTGCTGGCTTCGGTCGCTTTGATTGCCCGAGTAGTCGCGCTGCGACCAGCGCCGACACCAACACCACGACGATCTGCCAACGTACCCCACTCCGCATACGTCCGACTGTAACAAGTAGAGCATCCGAGCGGCAAGCCGATGGGGTCGCGGCGATGCGGCTCTGCTAGAATTTTTGTGTGCGACGCGCAGCGCCAACCGCGTTTCTCCTCCTGCTGGCCGTGTCTTCGGCTGCGGCCGATACGATTGTGCTCAAGAACGGCCGGCACATCATCGCTTCGAATGTTACGGAAACTGCCGATCGCGTGAGCTATGAGACTTCTGCCGGAACGCTGAGCCTGCCTCGATCCATTGTTGAAAAAATCGTTCGCGATGATCTCTCGCCTTCTGGGTTTGGGGCTTCCGAAGCGCCACCGGTCAGTGCGCCGCGGCTGGATGTTGGCGAAGGCTATGCGGAGATCGCCGGGCGGGTGGTGCGCGATGGTTCAATTGACGCGGTGCTGCTTGCCAATCTGGAGAATGAGGCGCGCGGCGGAAGCGCCGACGCTATCGGGAAAGTTGCCGCCGCGCATCACGCCGCTGCGCAATTCCTGGTGGCTAAAGGGCAGCTGGATGCCGCTGCCAATCAATACAAACGCGCGCTGATTTTCGCGCCTGATAGCGTGCCGCTGCTTTTGAATCTGGCGGTGCTGGATTTGCGGCAGAGCCTATTTACGGCGGCGCTTGATCCTTTGGCGCGGGCGCGGCGGCTGGAGCCGGATTCTGCGGATGTGGCCAAGCTGCTGGGATGGGCTTATTCGGGGGCGAATAAGCTTGATTTGGCGGTGGAGGAGTGGAAGCGGGCTCTGAAATTGCGGCCCGACCCGGAAGTGGCCAGCGCGCTGGCGAAAGTGCAGCAGGATCGCGACGAAGAGGCCAGTTATCGCGAGGGCGAGACGGCGCATTTTGCGGTGAAATATTCCGGCGGGGCAGCTCCTGATCTGGCGCGCGGGATATTGCGGACTCTTGAGGAGCATTATCGCGATCTGGAATCGCAGCTGGATTTCTCGCCGCCTGAGCCCATCGCGGTGATTCTTTATACCAATCAAGCCTTTGCGGACATCACGCGGGCTCCTGGCTGGGCCGGGGCGCTAAATGACGGGCGAATTCGCATACCGGTGCAGGGGCTTACTTCCGTTACCGGCGAACTCAGCCACATTTTGAAGCATGAATTGACGCACAGCTTTATTACGCAGAAGACGCACGGGCGCGCGCCGACTTGGTTGCAAGAGGGCGTGGCGCAATTTATGGAGGGGCGCCGCAGCCGCGATGCCGCTGCAGCGCTGTTGGACGCTTACGATCATAATTCCGCGCCACCGTTCGCGCAGATGGAAGGCTCGTGGATGGGATTCTCGGGGGAATCCGCGGCGTTCGCGTATGCGTGGGCTCTCGCCGCCGTCGAAGGGATCGTTAACGGCGGCGGCATGTCGGATATCTCACGCCTGCTGGATCATGTTGCGACGGATACTTCCACCGAAGCGGCGCTGATCGCCTCGCTGCGCCTTGATTACGCCGAGCTTTCGCATCAAACTGCCGCATTTCTTCGCCGCAATTACGCCCGCTGACACCCGGAGGCGGTAACTCGCATCAAACCACATAGAGGATTTTCGTCGTGCGGACTTTGCACCGGACGAGAAAGCACCATGAGGCGCGTCACTCTATTCGCGTGGTTGGCAATGATTCTGGCGCCGCTTGGCGCGTGTAATAGCATGCATAATTCTGTTCTTGCGGAGGGCCGGCAGATCCCGGAGGTTCAGGAGCCTGCGCCTAATCAGCATGAAACGCCTATTCAATCGGTGAATGGGAAAGTGGTGGCTATTTCGAGCACCCAACTTACGCTGACGGTGCAGGCGGACGGCAAGTCCGACGATATGGATTTCGTGATTGATTCCAACACCAAGACGGATGGAGATATCAAGCCTGGGATTCAGGCTACGGTGGATTATCACACTCGCGACGGGAAGAAATACGCGGCGCATATTATGCCCGCCGAGGCGAAGAAGCCTTAGCAAGTGGCGCCGGCGTCTCGGCTGGCATCCGACGATCGCAAGTCGCATCACAAGCAGCACTCACCCGCGGATCAGTTCGCCAAACCAGCGCCTCTAATTAGCGGCCCCTGTCCGCGCACGATTCCGAGTTCGCTCCCAACGTTCGCTCGTCGGATGCCGGCAGAGACGCCCTTCGAGGTCTCCGGGTAAACCGGCGCTACCTCGAATCGTCGCGCAATTAGCAGTGGTAAACTGAACGGGTGAAATTGAAAAGCGCTTTTGCCTGTCTCTTCATCGGCACGACTCTCCTGATTCTCCCAGTGGCGCGCTCACAGCAGAGCGCTGAGGGGCCTGATCGGCGGCATTTTACTGACGAGGATCGGACTTCGATGCGGGCTTGGTATGTCTTGCATCGCAGTGAGCTTCCGGTGGGAGTTCGGCGTCAAGATCGCTTGCCCGGGGATATGGAGAAGCAGCTCGTCATTCACGAAGTGCTGAGCGAGGATTTGCGGGCGCGAGTGCATGCTGTATCGGCAGATTTTTTGGGGCGCGTGCCGCCGGTGCCGGAGGGTTGCGAGTACGTTTTTATCGGCGGGCATGCGGTTTTGCTGGATGCGAAGAGTTACGAGGTTTACGACGTGTATCACTTCGAGAAGAAACCGTAGTCTCGTTCTGCACGAGTCGGGCGGAAAGCAAAACCACAGCGGCTAAAGCCGATTGAAATTATCGCGGCTTGCGGCATGGCTGAAGCCATGCCCTGACGAGCCTATTCTCGCAATACAGATTCAGGGCTTATCGCACGAGACAGTGTGAAGGGCATTGTCTCGCCAGACAGCTTGAGAGCGTTACCCTGCGAGACAGCGAGAGTTGCGCCTGATTGCGCGGCCTTGCACGAAGCGGCCCGGCTTAAGCGCGGGCCCTACAAGATGCGCTGAGACAGCGTATATTGCCCTGACTGGTCAGAGCGTCGCGAATAGGCCTGCTAGCATTGCGGCACGGCGCGGCAGTTCGCGGATTACTACGTGCTCGCGCGAGCTGTGGGCGCCATCGCCTACGGCGCCGATCCCGTCGAGCGTGGGCACGCCGAGTGCGGCGGTCAAATTTCCGTCGGAGCCGCCTCCTGTGGAGCCTTCTTCCAATTTGAATCCGACTTCTTGCGCGATGCGCTGAGCATGGTGAAACAGCCGCACCACTGCTGCGGTGCGCTCCAGCGGGCGGCGGTTAATGCCACCGTGAATTTCGATACCTGCACCTTTCAAAATCGGGCGCAGGCCGAGCAGGCGATGCTCGAGTGCTTGCGCGTCGCGGGCGCGGGCGAAGCGGACATCCACCTGTGCACGGGCTAATTCCGGGACTACGTTCGTGGCGGTGCCGCCGGCGATTACGTTGGCCTGCACCGTGATTCCGCGGCGGCGGTCATTCATCTGTGTCAGGCGCGCGATCTGCAGCGCTAATTCGTGGGTGGCATTTACGCCGCGTTCGGGATCTACACCTGCGTGCGCGGCGCGCCCGTGCACGATGATTTCGATTTCGCCGATGCCTTTGCGTTGCGTTTTGGCGCGGCCTGCGGTGCCCAGCGGGGGTTCCAGCACCAGAACCGCTTTGCTGCGGCGCGCTTCTTGCTCGATCAGAGTGCGCGAGGCTTGGCTGCCGATCTCTTCGTCGCTGGTCCAAAGGAAGACGATTTTGCGTCGCGGCTCGATGCGAGCGGCTCGCAGGGCTTCTGCGGCGAAGAGCGCGAGAACCAGGCCGCCTTTCATGTCGAAGGTGCCGGGGCCCCAGGCGCGGCCTTGCGCTTGCCGGAAGGGCATGCGGCGCAGAGTGCCGAGGGGATAGACGGTGTCGAGATGGCCGAGGACCAGAATTTGGCCTGGCTCGGGGGCGTTCGCGTTGAATTCAACGCGCACTCGATTTCCGCGCTGGGCATGGCGCAAAATCTGTGCGTGGGCGTCGCGACGCTTCCACTCGGCCGCCACGCGCGCGGCGCAGCGATCGACGCCGGCCTTGTCGTTGCTTGGCGACTCGATTTCTACGAGAGATCGCAGCAGGGCGAGCATGGCTTGCTCGCGCGCGCGCAAGTAGCGAAGAAGTTCTGCGCTGTGGTAGGGGCGAACCTTCAGCCGCGCGCGCTTTTCGGTCCCGCTTTTTCTCGTTCGACGATTCATCCTATTTGTTCGCCTGCCCTTCCAACTCATCACGGCATAGACTCCGGCGCCATAAATCAGGAATGGCAGCTCGTCAAAATATCCATCCAACGAATGGACTTCGATCGCCCAGACGAAAATCGCGAGCAGCATCTAGAAAGAGCTCGAGGAACTCGAGTCCATCCCGCGCCTTCGACCCAGCAAAAGCTTCCGGTGAGTCTGCAATCCCCTTCGATCAAGCTATCTTGCACATCGGACATCATCGCGATGTTTATCGAAGTTAAGGCTTTTTCGTGACGCGAGCGGCTATTTCGCCGCGGGCCAGGCGGACGGCTATGTCTTCGCCTAACTCTACCTGATCTGGGGAGCGGAGGACGCGGCCACTTGCGTCGTAGGCTATGGCGTAGCCGCGCTCTAGTAGTGCGAAGGGGCTGCGCTCGCGCAGTTGCACGTCTGCCGACTCCCAGCGCCGCCGCTTTGCTGTCACTACGCGGTCGATTCGCGCGCGCAAATCATCTACAGAACGCTCCAGGTGGCGGCGCAGGCGTCCTACGCGGGCGCGCAAATCCAGCGAAGCTACGCGCACTTGCGCGATCGTGAATCTGCGGCGCTTGCGGGCTACAGCGCGCTCGAGGGCGCCGCGCAAATCCGCGGCGCGCCTCGCCAGACGCAGGCGGAAGGCTTCGGCGTGGCGGCGCAAATCGAAAGACGCGACGCGCGCGGTGGAATGCGTCAGGCGGCGGTGCGCGATCTTGAGGCGCTCGCGCAAGTCGTCTGCCATCGCACTGGTTAGCTCATCCAGTTCCTGGCGGCGCCGACGCAGAATCAATTCCACCTGGCGGAAGCCGCGATGGACTTCGAGATCGCGCACGCGGTGGCGCCATTGGCTCATCAGATAGCGCGTGCGCTGGATGACGCTGCGCTGCAACTCAGCTATGCGGCTTTCCAGTTCCTGGCGCGTGCGCACCACGATTTCCGCGGCGGCGGAGGGCGTTGGCGCGCGCAGGTCGGCGACGAAATCGGCGATGGTGAAATCGGTCTCGTGGCCCACTCCGGTGATTACCGGAATCAGCGAGGCGGCGATTTCGCGGGCTACGATTTCCTCGTTGAAAGCCCACAAATCTTCGAGCGAACCACCGCCGCGGGCTAGAATCAGAACATCCACGGCTTCCACGCGATTGAAATATTTCAGCCCGCTCACGATTTCCTTTGCGGCGCCGTCGCCTTGCACTTTCACCGGGAAGATCTGCACGCAGGCGTTCGGAAAACGGCGGCGCAGGACGCGCACGATATCGCGCACTGCTGCGCCGGTTGGCGAAGTGACCACGCCGATGCGCCGCGGCAACATCGGCAGAGGCTTCTTGCGGGCGGCGTCGAAGAGGCCTTCGGCCTCGAGCCGCTTTTTCAATTGCTCGAACGCTAGTTGCAGAGCACCCAGTCCGACAGGCTCGATCTGTGTGACGTAGAGCTGATATTCGCCGCGCACATCGTAAATGCTTAAGCCGCCGCGCACGGTGACTTGCAGGCCGTCTTCGGGGCGGAATTTGAGGCCGCGGAGTTGGTCGCGGAAGCAGACGCACTTGAGCTGGGCCTTGGGATCTTTCAGCGTGAAATAGAGATGCCCCGATTGCGCGGCGTGGAAATTGGAGACCTCGCCTTCCACCCAAATTTCCGGGAATTCGCCTTCGAGCAAATCGCGAATCCGCGTGGTCAGCTCGCTGACTTTCCAAACGCGCCGCTTGGGCACCAGATTTTCAGGCGTGAGATCGAAGAGAAATTGGCTCATCGAATCACCGGCGGAAGTGGCCAATCACCCAAAATAGCAGGGTCAGCGCGACGCTGAGGATGATGCAGGTGACTAGCGGGAAATAAAATGTTCCATGCTTGCCCTGATAAAAAATATCTCCGGGCAGGCGTCCCAGGCGAAGTGGCATCTTGCCGCCAAAATAGAGCAGCGCGCCGGCGCCAACGAGCACTACGCCGACTATCAGTACGACGCGACCGAGTTCCCGCACCGGCTCCATTTGTCAGATTGTAACGAAAAGGCGGAGAGAACACTAAGCTGGCGCGGGACAGGCCCGGCCTTTTTTCGGCTAACCTAACTCGCTGCCGGCGAAGAAATATGCGATTTCGAAGGCGGCGGTTTGCGGGGCATCGGAGCCGTGCGTGCAGTTGTATTGGATGCTGGTGCCCAGTTCCTTGCGGATCGTTCCCGGAGCGGCTTTGGCGGGATCGGTGGCGCCCATAGTCTCGCGCCATTTGGCGATGGCGCCTTCGGCTTCCAGCACCATGACCACGGATTTTCCTGAGCTCATGAAGTCTACTAGCTCCCCGAAAAATGGCCTTGCGCGGTGGACGGCGTAGAATCCCTCGGCCTCGGTTCGGGAAAGTTGCAGCGATTTGATGGCTACGATTTGGAATTTCGCCGCGTGAATGCGGCTTAAGATATCGCCGGTCAAGCCGCGCTTGACCGCGTCGGGTTTGATGATCGCCAGGGTGCGTTCAATGGGCATTCGCTTTCATCTCCTTGAATTTCGTGCGTAGAAGAGTGCGGAGCAAGCCCCGCCCCTACGAACGCTGGCACGCCGCACGTTGCTAGCGGCGCTTTGATTTCTTTGAGCCGCCTTTTTTCAATATTCGCGCCATGGTTTCGCCGATTTCGGCGGGGCTTTGCACGGTGTGAATTCCCGCGGCTTTCATCGCGCGATATTTGTCAGCTGCGGTGCCTTGACCGCCGCTGATGATCGCGCCGGCGTGGCCCATTCTGCGGCCGGGAGGCGCGGTTTGGCCGGCGACGAATCCTACCACCGGCTTGCGCACATGCTTTTTGATGTAAGCAGCGGCGGTTTCTTCGGCGTTGCCGCCAATCTCGCCAATCATCACGATGGCGTTCGTTCCGGGATCTTCATTGAACAGCTGAATGGAATCGAGGAAAGTAGTGCCGATGATCGGATCGCCGCCGATGCCGATGCATGTGGATTGCCCAATGCCTAGCTTCGTCAATTGATCTACGGCCTCGTACGTCAGGGTGCCGCTGCGGCTGACCAATCCCACGTTCCCTTTTTTGTGAATGCGCCCGGGCATGATTCCGATTTTGCATTTGCCCGGCGAAATGATTCCGGGACAATTCGGGCCAATGAGCCGAGTCGCGGAGTCTTTCAGTGCCGCGGCCACGCGCACCATATCGATTGTCGGAATTCCCTCGGTGATGCAGACCACGAGCGGAAGGCGCGCGTCGATGGCTTCGAGAATTGCGTCCGCGGCAAATGGCGGCGGCACGAAAATCAGTGAAGCATTGGCCTTGGTCTTTTCGACAGCTTGCGCGACGGTATCGAAAATTGGGACGCCGAGATGCTTCGTCCCACCCTTGCCCGGCGTGACGCCGCCGACCACCTTGGTTCCGTACTCGATCATCTGCTGTGCGTGAAACGACCCCTCGCGCCCGGTGAGCCCTTGCACGATGACGCGGGTCTTTTCGTTTACCAGCACGCTCATCGCGCACCCCCGGCCAGCTTCACCACTTTCTGCGCGCCATCGCGCATGCCTTCGGCCACGGTGAAGTTCAATCCCGAGTCGCGCAGAATTTTCTGCCCGGCTTCGACGTTGGTTCCTTCCAGGCGCACGACCACCGGCACGCGAATGCCCAGTTCGCGCGCTGCTTTCACCACGCCTCCGGCGAGCACATCGCAGCGCAAAATTCCGCCGAAGATATTCACGAACACCGCGCGCACATTCGGATCGCTGAGCAGAATTTTGAATGCATTGCGCACCTGCTCTTCCGATGCGCCGCCGCCCACATCCAGAAAATTCGCGGGGCTGCCGCCGCTCAGCTTGATGATATCCATCGTAGCCATGGCCAAGCCGGCGCCATTCACCATGCAGGCCACGTTTCCATCGAGCTGGATGTAATTCAATTTGAATTTCGAGGCTTCGACTTCGAGCGGGGTCTCTTCATCCAAATCGCGCAGCTCGGCGAGATAGGGATGCCGGAAAATCGCGTTGTCGTCGAAATTCATTTTTGCATCGAGCGCGACCAACCGGGCGTCGCCAGTCACCACGAGAGGATTGATTTCCAGCAAGGATGCATCTGTCTCCATGAACGCCCAATAAAGAGCCTGAAAGAACGGCACGGCGACCTTCAACATTTCCGCCGGCAATCCCAGCCCAAACACCAATTTGCGCACCTGATAACTCTGCAAGCCCGTCGCCGGCGGAATTGTCTCGCGCAGAATCGCCTCGGGATGCTCCTTCGCTACTTCTTCAATTTCCATTCCGCCCGAGGCGCTGGCTATGAACACCGGCGCGGCCACGGCGCGATCCACCAGAATGCTCAGGTAAAGCTCGCGCTTGATGTCGAGGCCTTCCTCGATCAGCAAGCGGCGCACCAGCTTGCCTTCGGGGCCCGTCTGCGGCGTGACCAGTTTCATGCCCAGAATTTGACCCGCCAGCTCGGCGGCTTGTTCTGGCGAGCGCGCCAGCTTCACGCCGCCGCCCTTGCCGCGCCCTCCGGCATGGATCTGCGCTTTCACCACGACCACCGGCGTCCCCAGCTTCCGCGCCACGCCTTCCGCGTCCTCTTTCTTGAAGACCACCTCGCCGCGGGGCACCGGGACGCCAAATTTCGCTAGTATGGCTTTGGCCTGATACTCGTGTATCTTCATGAAACTCCCACTAGTGCTAAGATTTCCGTACAGCGAAACGAGTCAGTTTACTCGCAACGCAAAAGGCGGGCAAGACGATGGCTCTCGAGATGCGCGCGGAATGCGAGCAGTGCGAAGTGCTCCTGACGGCTGATAGCGAAGCCTTCATCTGCGCCTACGAATGTACGTTCTGCGCGCGCTGCGCGGACGAGTTGAAGCACGTCTGCCCGACTTGCGGCGGCGAATTGGTTCCGCGGCCGCGGCGCAAAGCTGCCACGCAGGCATGATTCGACGCTCTCACTGCGCGACTCCATTGCGTCAAAGTGGGCGGTGCACTCGATCTTTTCGCGGCCGTGATGGCGCCGCTTGCCGCGCCCGCCGGCGTAACGCGTGCCGCGATTGTTGCAACATAACCCCATCGTACCGGACGAGCGCTCCATGAGCACTCCTCAGCCCCATCCATCGGCAGCGGTGCATTCGGACTTCACTCTCCACCACGCCCTCGAAAAGATCGTCTCCGATGAGGACTTGACCCGCCACGAAGCCGAAGCCGTTATGGAGCGCATTCTGACCGGCCACGCGAACGACGCGCAGATTGCGGGCTTTCTGGCGGCGCTGCGCATGAAAGGTGAAACGGTTGATGAGTTGGTGGGCTTCGCCACCGTCATGCGGCGGCATGCCGCGCCGATCTTTCCCGGCGGCCGCAAAGTGGCTGTGGATGAAGCGCTGATCGACACCTGCGGAACCGGTGGCGACACCCGCGGCACGTTTAATATCTCGACTGCCGCTGCGTTTGTGGTGGCTGGAGCGGGTGTTCGCGTCGCCAAGCATGGCAATCGCTCTATCAGCTCACGGTGTGGCGCGGCTGATGTTCTGGAAGCGCTCGGCATCCGAATGGATCTGCCGCCCGAAGCGGCGGGCCGCGCCATCGAAGAGATCGGCGTCGGGTTTCTATTTGCCCCGGCCGTGCACACGGCCATGCGCCACGCCATGAACGCGCGGCGGGAACTCAAGATTCGCACTGCGTTCAATTTGCTTGGCCCGCTTACGAATCCCGCCGGGGCATCAGCGCAGGTAGCGGGCGTTTTCGACGGCTCCTACGTCGAACTGCTAGCGCGGGCACTGGGCGAACTGGGCGTGAAGCGCGCGTTTGTCGTTCACGGGAACGACGGCCTCGATGAAATCTCGATCACCACGGAAACGCAGGTAGCCGAAGTGCGCGATGGGCTGGTGCGCGCGTACACGATCAGCCCGGAGGATTTCGCGTTGCCGCGTGCGCCGCTGGAAGCCATTGCCGGCGGCGACGCACATCACAACGCCCAGATTATCCGCCGCATACTGGACCGCGAATATGGCCCGCACCGCGATATCGTCGTGGCGAATGCCAGCGCTGCTCTGGTAGCTGCCAATCGCGCGCAGGATTTTGCCGATGGCGTGCGGCAAGCCGCGCACTCGATTGATTCCGGCGCCGCGCGCGGCAAACTCGACGCGCTCGTCGCTTTCAATCGCGCCTAAATGCCGCCGCGTATTACCGCCGCTCAAGTCAACGCTTTTCGCCTGGAGCGCCATCACCTTACGCGCGCGACGAAGGCAACGCTCCTCGATGTCGCCAGCGACGTTTGCGGCATCCAGGCGCAAATCATGGGCGCGGCGCATCTCGCGCTGAATGCGCGCCTGCCGCAACTGACGCGCGAAGAAATTCGCGCCGCGCTCTACGACAAGCGTTCGCTGGTCAAGGCGCACTGCATGCGCCAGACGCTGCATCTGCTGCCCTCGGCGCAATACGCTACGTACATTTCGGCCATGAAGACGCGGCGAGCTGAACAAGTTTATCGGATCATGGCGCGGTTCAAGATCACGCCGACGCAGCGCGATGCGCTCATTCACGCCATCCTCGACGCGCTGGCCGATGCGCCACTGACGCAATCCGCTGTGCGGGCCAAAATCCGCCCGCTCATGCCTAAAAACGTCCGCGCTTGGATGGATCGAGTGTGGGGAATCGTGCGGCCGGCGGTGGTCGAAGGGTTGGTTTGCTACGGCCCCGATTCCGGCAACGAGATCACTCTGGTGCGCACGGATCGTTGGCTACCAAAGCAAAAGCCGGTGAGGCCCGAATCCGCGCAGAAATTTCTCGCGCGGGGCTATCTCCGCGCTTACGGTCCCGCCACCGCACGCGATTTCGCGCACTGGTCGGGCATGAGCATGAAAGAAGTTGCGCCGCTCTGGACATCTCTGGCGGATGAATTCAGCGAAGTCGAACTCGAAGATCGCAGAGCCTGCATCCTCAAGGAAGACGCCGAGGCGCTGGCCGCCAGCCGCCTGAGCAAGCCAATCCTTCGACTGCTGCCGAGCTTCGATACATTTCTTCTGGCGCATGCCGAAAAATCCCACATGGTGCACGATCGCCATTACAAAGCGATCTATCGCAACCAAGGTTGGATCTCACCGGTGATTCTTCTGGATGGCCGGGTGATTGGGACTTGGAGCCACGATGCAGGCCAAGAAGCGGCTATCAATCAAGCTGGAGCCTTTCGACAAAATTCCCAAGGCCTTGTCGGCGCAAATCGACGCGGAGTGCGAACGACTGAGTCGATTTTTGGGAGTACCGATTTAATCGGTGGCGCGTTCTGCCGACGGCGCGCGTTGGGGGCCGAACTGCGGGCGGGACTGAAGGCCCGCCCCTACGAAGGCATCAACGACAAAACCCAAGGCTACCCCGGGGGCGTAGTGAACCCGCCCCCCTACGATTTTGCCGCGACCGCGGACTGGCTTACACTGCGAGGAAATTCTCCAGCAATTGAAATCCCACGCTTGTCAAAACTGATTCCGGATGAAACTGCACGCCTTCGACTTTCATCTTGCGGTGCCGCAAACCCATAATCGTGCCATCGGCTGTCTCGGCGGAAATCTCCAGGCCGCGCGGCAACGATTTTCTTTCCACGATCAACGAGTGATAGCGCGTGGCGGAGAAATCTTGCGGCAGGCCGCGGAAAATCGTCTTGGCATCGTGATGGATCGCGCTGGTTTTACCGTGCATGATCTTCCCTGCGCGGATCACGCGCCCGCCGAATGCCTCGCCGATGGCCTGATGGCCCAAGCAAACGCCCAGGATTGGAATTTTCCCCGCGAATCTTTTGATCAGCGCGATTGAAATCCCCGCCTGTCGCGGTGTCCCAGGCCCCGGCGAAATTACAATGCGCTGCGGACGCAAGTCTGCAATCTCATCCAGCGAAATCTTGTCATTCCGCCGCACGATGAGCGTCTCGCCCATTTGGCCGAGATACTGCGCCAGGTTGTAGGTGAAGGAATCGTAGTTATCGAGCAGCAGAATCATTTCGAATCCGGATCAATCGTCACACTGTTAAAAACCGGGCACTCACGCGCCACGTCCGGCATCGGCCCGCGTCCGTGATCTCCTATATTCGCCTCTACCCACCGACCACTTCTTCGAGCGCCGCTACCACTGCGCGCGCTTTGTTCATGCTTTCCTCGTATTCGCGTTCCGGAACTGAATCCGCCACCACTCCACCTCCCGCTTGAATATGGGCGTAACCATTCTTCGCTACCAGCGTCCTCAGCGCGATGCACGAATCCAGATTGCCTGAAAAATCGAGATACAAAATCGCGCCGGCATAAATCCCGCGCCGCGTGGGCTCGAGCTCGTCAATGATCTCCATGGCACGCACCTTCGGCGCGCCCGATAGCGTTCCCGCCGGGAAGCACGCCATCAACGCATCGAAGCAATCGACTCCCTCGCGCAATTTGCCGCTCAAACTGGAAACTAAATGCATCACATGCGAATAGCGCTCGACGTACATGAGGCGATCGACTTTTACGGATCCATATTCGCAAACGCGCCCCAGATCGTTGCGGCCTAAATCCACCAGCATGATGTGCTCGGCGCGCTCTTTCGGATCCGCAAGCAGGCGCGCCTCATTCGCGCGGTCCTCCTCTTCATTGCGCCCGCGCGGCAACGTGCCCGCAATTGGGCGGTAAAACGCATCGCGTCCCTGAACCTTCACCAACATCTCCGGCGAGGCCCCGACCACTGCCACATCATCGAGCCGCAAAAAATACATGTACGGCGAAGGATTGATCACTCGCAGCGCGCGATAAATTTCGAAGGGATCGGCATCGGTTTTCACCGTCAAGCGCTGGCTGGGCACTACTTGAAAAATATCTCCGGCGCGAATGTAAGCCTTGGCGCGCTTAACCGCAGAAATATAACGCGCGCGCGAAAAATTCGAGCGCACCAGTATCCGCCCGCGTCGTCCCGAGCGCCGCGCTCGCTCCGTCCGCAAGGGCCCCTGTAGTTTCCGCCGCGTGCGTTCGATCTCAGCCACCGCTGCTAGATATTTCTCCCGCAGAGATCCCGGACCTTCGGTGAACACGTTCTGTACGATCCAAACGCGATGCCGCACATGATCGAAGGCCACCAGTCCGCGATAAAACATGAGGACCGCATCGTCCAGTTTCAGTTCATCGCTGCCGGTGGATGGAATGCGCTCGATCAGGCGCACCATGTCGTAGGCAAAATAGCCGACCGCTCCGCCGATCAGCGGTGGCAATCCCGGCACGCGAACCGGCCGGTAGCGCTGCATCATGCGGCGTAAGACCTCGATCGGGTTGTCCTCAAATTCTTCGCGCTTGCCGCCGGCTTCGATCACGCATTTCCGGCCGCGACAGCGAAAGACTTCCGCCGGCTCCGTGCCCAAAAACGTATGCCGCGCAATTTTCTCGCCTCCTTCGATGCTCTCCAACAAGAACGCGTATTTCGCCTCACGGGCAATCCGTAAAAACGCTCCTACCGGTGTCAGCAAGTCTGCGGTGAAGCAGTCGTACACCGGCACTAGATTGCCGCTCGCCGTCAGTTTCAGAAACGTCTTGTAATCCGGGAGTATCATTCGAATTCCGGCTCGATCATCCGCTAGGAAAGCTTCGTTGATAGCAACGTCAAAACCGCCGGCTAGCAGCCGGCGCTACTCAACGTTCTCGATCGCCCGCAGCATCTCCGCGACTGGGGCCCGTTCGCCTGTCCAGATTTCCCACTGGGCTGTGCCCTGGGCTACGAACATCTCCAGCCCCGAAACTGTTTCGATGCCGCGTTTGGCGGCGAGTTGCAACAGAGCGCGTCTGGCGCGGCCGGTAGATCAAATCGAAGACCAGCCGGCAATTCAGCTCCGATACGGAAAGCGGCGATTGCGCCACGCGCGGGTACATGCCGACCGGCGTGGTGTTCACAATGGCATCGAAATACTCGCTGCGCACCTGGCGTCGCTCAAACGCTTCTCCGCCAACGGCCCGTGCCAATGCGCGCCCGCGCGCTATTCGTCGCGCGCAAACGCAAACGTTCGCTCCGCCGCGCGCCAATGCAAACGCGACAGCCCGCGCCGAGCCTCCGGCGCCAAGCACCAACACCCGGCTCCCCGCTATGGTCAAGCCCCGCGCAGCGGATCCTTGGGTGGCCAATGCGCCGGTTCTGCGCGTGGGGCTTTTGTGCGACAGGGTCCCAAAGGTCTCCAGCGCCCGCAAAACGCCGACGTAATCGGTGTTATATCCATACAATTTCCCCCCGCCGCGCACGACAACCGTATTGACCGCCCCAATCTCGGCCGCCAAAGGATCGCAATCATCCAGGTACCGCAGAATCGCTTCCTTGTGCGGCAAAGTTACGCTGAATCCGGCAATCCCCAGCGGCTCAATCGTCCCCAGAAAATCCCGCAAATCGCGCACCAGCACCGGCACATAAACCGCATCCATGCGCCGCGCCTGAAATCCTGCATTGTGCAATCGCGGCGAAAGCGAATGTCCAATGGGATCGCCGATCACGGCATAAACGCGCGTCCGGCGCGTCAACCGGTCCGCGCGATAAAGCGAAGTCATCTCTTCGAGCGAAATTTGCCCTGGCGCCGTAGCCGCACTCACCGGCGCATAGGCCAGCAAGGACCCTTCGCGCAAAGCTAGAACGCGCGCCGCCGTAGCTGTCTCTCCCATCGGCACAGCCACGACGCGCGTGCTCCCACGCGCCACCTTCAACATGCGCAGCGCATCCTGCAATCCTCGCGCGTGGGCCGCGATCTTAATCGCGTCTCCTCCAGCGAGTTCGAGCCTCTGCTTCACGCCGTTGAGATCGCGCGGCGTCATTCGAAAGTTGTGATAAGAAACAAGCAAGCGAGCGAATTGCCGCAGCGAACGAATTTGGTCAGGCCGCATCCGCTCGACGCTCTCAATCTCCAAATCGATCCAATTTCTTAAAGGCGCCTCGTGCACACCGTAGGGCCCGGTCTTTAGGGGGGCCTCTTCGAGCAAAACACCGCCACGAGCTCCCGCGCCCGCCGTCGCAGCCGATCGCAACACATCGAATTCCGCAGCCACGCTGCCGCGAAACTTCCCGCCCGCGACGCGCCGCCGGCACGTAAAAATCAAGCGGGCGCGCGACGCAAGCCCAAGTCTCTTCCGGTTCGCCGCAATCCAGCGAATCATCCTCTCGATCTCGCCAACATTCCGCAGCCAATCGAAACGCAATTCCACGCTAGGGAGCGCGTTCGCGGTTCCCCCGGCGCGGCCTTTTGTTTCCCGGCGCACCAGCTGCCGGAGTTCCCGCACCATCTCCGCAGCGGTAGCAGCCGCGACTACCGCGCAAATCACGCCATTTCTGTGCCTTCGAGGCATTCCCAGTGCGCTCCGTATCCGCTGAGGAATCTAGGGCTTCTACCATGCGGTGCACAATGTGTAAAGCTAAGCGCGACACAGTCTTGACGCTCCGGCGCGGCATTTGTTACGGTCGCTTGAGTGGGGTATCGCGCCCGCCAGCGCCACGGGCGACCGGCGGCATCCGTGTCCGAAGGAGCGAGAATTATGCGTGGAAAAGCTGTCCTAATCGCATTGGCCGTCGCATTCCTAGCCGCCGCGGCGATGGCGCAAGACCAGCCGCAAGTCCGCACGCCGATCCTTTCCGACATGTATTGCTCCGGCGTAGTCACGCGCCAGGCGCCACCAACTGACACCGTGCTGATCACCGGCGAGGGCTCCGACTACAAGCTGACCTTTCAGGAAGGCGACTACGTTTACATCAACAAGGGCGAAGGGCAAGGCGTTCACGTCGGTGACGAATTCAGCATCATTCGCCCGGTGGATGAGCCCACGCGCACACCCTGGTACAACCAGGAATTCTCCATCATGCACGCTATGGGAACCCTTTGGGAGGATGAGGGCCGCGTGAAAGTCGTCGTCGCGCAGCCCAACGTATCCATTGCGCAGATCGAAAACTCCTGTGAATACTTGCAGCGCGGCGATGTGGCCCTGCCGTTTACACAGCGTCCTGCACCGCCTCTCAAATCCGAGCAAAAGTTTGATCGCTTTGCGGCGCCCAGCGGCAAACCCAAGGCTACGGTGGTGTTCGGCAAGCACTTTCAACAGACCTTCAGCGGCGATGACGTGGTTTACGTGAATCTAGGGACCGCGCAGGGCGTCAAGGTCGGGGATTACTTCCGCGTCTTCCGCTATACCGGCGATCAGAACGAATTCGCCTACCAGACACGGCGCATGGCCTTCGATGTCTACGGCTTCGGTGCCGTCTCCAAGGAGTTCAATCGCGACAATGTGCCCCGGGAAGTTTTAGGCGAAGGAATCGTGGTGCGAACCTCCGAGAATTCTTCTTCTGTGATTCTCACTTTTGCCCTGCGCGAGATCTACGCAGGCGATACGGTCGAGATCGAATAGCCGGGCCAGCCACCCGAAGTTATTGCGGCGCGGACATTTCGTTCGCGCCGCTTTTATTTTCTGCGTAGTCGGCTTCTGAAAACACCTCTGCGGCGAAGGCGAAGATGTGCGTGCCGCGATCGCGCCAGGCATCGGGCGGAAGGCCGGCCTTGACACACGTTTCTTCCAGAAATCGCTCGCGGCTCAGGCCGTGCTCCGTCGCTACTTGCGGCAACAACAGCCCGCGCCGGTTTCCTTGTTGAATCACCAAGCCATGCTTGCCGATCACGACGTCTTCGGCCGCAATCGGCTCAAAGGGCGTCAGCACCGAAATCTCAATCGTTAATTCCGGCACTTCCTCTGGGCGCACGCTGTCAAATCGCGGGTCTTCGAGCGCCGCCGACCTCGCCGCATGCTTCACAGCCGCGGCAAGGCGCGTATTGGGATCCAGTTGACCAATGCATCCGCGCAAATGCTTTCCGCGGCGCAGCGTCACAAACACTCCCGCTGGTTCCCCTAATCTTCCGGGAAGGTGCTCCAATCCCATACTTTCGTCAGCGCCACGCTCAGCCAGTGTCTGGATGACTTGACGCGCAAGGCGAAGAAGCAGTTTTCGTTCGTTGCTATCGAGTGGGGACATTTTGCGGCTTTTTTTGCTGCTCGAGGATGAGCATGCTCTTGCGCCGCTCTTGCACGCGATGGTTCACCTGGCTCCAGAACATCTGGAAATAATGCACGGCGGAAACGACGGCGCTTAGCACCACGGCCCACAACAGGACCTTGCCGAGCACCGTCAAAGAAGGATGCTTGGCGGCCAAAATCACCGCGCAGCCGCAGATCACCTGCAGCACCATTTTCGTTTTGCCCAGCGGCGTCGCCGGAATGATCAATCCTTCGGCCGTTGCAATGTTGCGCAGGCCCATCACGATGAATTCGCGGCCGATGATTACCACCACCATCCAGCCCTGCACCAGTCCCATTTCCACCAGCGAAATGAACGCTGCAGAAATCAGCAGTTTGTCGGCAATCGGATCGAGCAGAATTCCCAGGGTGGTGATTTCGCCGCGCTTGCGCGCAAAGTATCCGTCGGCGGCGTCCGTGGCAGCGGCGGCGAGCAAAATCAGCACGCCCCACACTTCGAAATGAATGGACATGCCCCAAAAATCGAAATTCGGTTCGCGCGTGAGCAGGACAACAACCAGGAGCGGCACAAAAAAGATGCGCAGAATCGTGAGGCTATTCGGCAGGTTCATTGCAGGCGCCCGCGAAAACTCCCTCGCACGACTTCAGTACCCTATGTGCCGGGGAGAATTCACTATAGTCCTGCAAAACGGCAGCGTCAACGGTACATGCCGCGGAAATCAGGGGCCGATTTCGGAGCGCGCGACAGGTCGAGCAAATCCAGCAGCTAGTAACGCTTAGGAAACAAATTGCCCTGCCGTTGTGCAAATCTCAAATGGGGCTTTGCGGTGCGCTGCTTGCTTCAGAAGCCATTTTTTGGCGCCGTTACGCCTTCTTAAGACGCCTATTTACAATACGTTACAGCTTCGCTCCTCAGAGCGGGCGTCGAGTTACCCGTTACGGAGGGCGCGCCGCAGGCGATTCGAAAGCTACAGATTCCACAAGATTTTCACAGGTTTGTGCGTTCGGCAGGGCCTAAAGTGCGTAGGGCGCTAAACGCCGGGCCAGCGATTCTGGCACCTCGGCTTCGAGGGCGATCTGCTCGTCGCTCGGGTCGGAACTGAGGACGCGGCCAGCCGCGTAGATCATCGCTAAGGTCCGACCGTCGGAGAGCGGCACGCGCAAATTGACGCGCGTGATGGGATCGACGGGCAGGGCCGCGTCAATTTGCGCCAGGAGGTTACCGAGGCCTTCGCCAGTGGCAGCGGAGACGAACACGCCGCGCTCGCCGGTGCCATTGCCGTTCTGCGCGGCCTGCATCGCGGCCAGCTCTTCCGGCGGCAGGCGATCGATTTTGTTGAAGACGCGCAGGCGCGGGCGATTCTCGACGCCCAGTTCGCGCAGGATTTTTTGCACTTCTTCGTCGTGCTCGCTGTGGCGGGGATCAGAGAAGTCGCTCACGTGCAGAATTAGGGCGGCCTCCTGCACCTCTTCGAGCGTGGCGCGAAACGCGGCGATCAATCCCGGAGGCAAATCGCGGATAAAGCCGACGGTGTCGGAGAGCAGCACGCGGCGGCGCGAGGGAAGCCGCACGCCGCGAATGGTGGGATCGAGCGTAGCGAACATTTTTGAGGAGGTGAGGACTTCGGCGTGCGTGAGAGCATTGAAGAGCGTAGATTTGCCGGCGTTGGTGTAGCCGACGAGAGCGATGGTACCGAGCGGAATGGCCTGACGGGCTTCGCGGCGCGTGGTGCGTTGGCGGCGCACCGTGTCTATCACTTTCTGGATTTTTCCGACGCGCTCGCGGATGCGGCGCTTGTCGGTTTCAAGTTTCTGCTCGCCAGGGCCGCGCGTGCCGATGCCGCCACCGAGGCGGGAGAGCTCGACACCGCGTCCTGCGAGCCGCGGCATCAGGTAATTGAGCTGCGCCAGTTCCACCTGCAGTTGGCCTTCGCGCGAGCGTGCGTGGCGGGCGAAAATATCGAGAATGAGCTGCGTGCGATCGATCACGCGGCAATCGGTGAGCCGCTCCATGTTGCGGAGCTGCACGGGCGTGAGATTGTGATCCACGATAATCAGCGGCGCGCGATGCAGCCGCGCCTCGATTTTCACTTCTTCGAGCTTGCCTTTGCCGACCAGCGTCGCGGGATCGATGGCTTCGCGGATTTGAAGGCTGGAACCTGTGACTGTGGCGCCGGCGCTGTGCGCTAGTTCCTCGAGCTCGAGCAGCGATTCGCGCTCGACTGCGCCATTGTGATGGGCTGCGCCTCTCTTGCGCAGGCTGACGCCGACCAAGAAAACGCGCTCCTGATTTTCGACGGCTTGGGTGGCTTTCATTCGGCGAGTTTGCGCGTGGCGTGCGAGGTGTCGGTTTGCGGCAGCTCCATCTATGAACATTATACGCGATTCTGAAGGTTGGAGACTGCAGGCTTGAGACTGGAAATTTGATATAGCTAACTAGATTCGTTTGCCCTTGCGTGTGCCTAAGATATCGACTTTCGCTAGAAAGATGCCGGCAGAGATACCCTTCGACGCTCAGAGTAAACCAGCGCTACTTGGCCGGGCAACGAAATCACTGATAGCTAACTATAAATAAGTGCCTACGTATTGAAATCTATATCTAGCGGGAAAATTTGTTAAAGTGCAGGGACGCCGCTGACCGGCAGGCTTCCGGGGCAAAAATCAATGAAGCTGTCTCCCACAGCGATTCGATTGTCCGCAACAGACCTGAGCAATCACCTGGCTTGTCATCACGTAACATCGCTCGATCTTGGCTGTAGCCAGGGGCCTTTGCCCGGCTCCCGATTGGCAAGCTCCCGATCTTTTCGTAATTCGCGAATTAGGCCTGCGTCATGAGGCGGCCTACCTCGAGCACTTGCGGGCCATGGGTCTCGCGATCACAGACCTTCGGGAAATAAAAGATGAGCGCGCTGCGCTCGAGGCAACGCTATCCGCGATGCAGCAGGGTTGCGACGCTATCGCGCAGGGTAGCTTGGAAGTAGGTCGCTGGTTTGGCCGCCCGGATTTGATCCGAAAAGTAGCGAAGCCTAGCCATCTCGGACGATGGTCTTACGAGCCTTATGACTGCAAGCTTTCCCGTGACACCAAGGGGGCGACCATCCTGCAACTGGGCCTGTACGCAGCGTTATTGGCGGACAGTCAGGGAGGAGAGCCGGATTTCTTCTACGTCGTTCCCCCGGGCAGGAATTTCGAGCCGGAAAGATATCGATTTGCGGAATACGCCGCTTACTACAGGTATGTAAGAGCTCGGTTGGAGAAAGAATGCGACGACGGGCAGGAGCCGCGGACTTATCCGGAGCCATGTGAGCATTGCGACGTGTGCCGCTGGTATCGCGAATGCGACACGAAGTGGCGACAGGACGACCATCTTTCTCTTGTGGCAGGAATCACGCGCCTTCAACGGGAACAACTCGACCGCTGGGAAACGGATACCGTTGTTAAACTTTCGCAACTGCCCATTCCCTTGCGGCAGAAGCCATTGCATGGATCTCGAGAAGCGTATGAACGGGTGCGGGAGCAAGCGCGTGTGCAAGTGGACGGCCGAACTAAAAATGCGCCGGTGCACGAATTACTCCCCGTTGTGGCAGGAACAGGGTTCTGCGCGATGCCAGAGGCGTCGCGTTTCGATGTGTTCGTGGATTTGGAGGGCGATCCTTTTGCCGCGGAGGGTGGGCGCCAATATCTTTTCGGATTCGTCGGTGCAGCACCCGAGGATCCTTACTGCAAGAGATGGAGTCTCACGCCGGCGGATGAAAAGGCCGCCTTCGAGTGGATGGTGGACGAAATCATGCGGCGGTGGGAGCAGGACCCGGCTATGCACGTCTATCATTTCGGCGCTTACGAGCCTTCGCAGTTCAAATGGCTGATGGGGCGATATGCCACACGCGAGGACGCAATTGACAGAATGCTGCGGGCCGAGTTGTTCGTGGATCTGCACACCATCGTCAAGCAGGCCATCCGCGCCAGCGTCGAAGGCTACTCGCTGAAAGCGCTAGAAATCTTCCACTCATTCTTCCGGCAGACTTCGCTCGCGGACTCGCGTGCGGCCATGCGCTACGTTGAGCATGCGCTCGAGCTGGGGTGGGATGGCGAACTGCCGGTCAGTGCTCGCAAAACCATGGAGGGCTACAACGAGGACGATTGCCGCTCAACAGCGTCGCTGCGCAACTGGCTCGAAGAAGAACGCCGCAAACGCGAGGAAAGCGGAACCCATGTTCCGCGGCCGGGCATCAAGGACGGCACTCCCTCGGAGGAGCTGGACGAGAGGCAAAAACGCGTAGCTGCGCTCACGTCGGAGCTTCTGGAGGACGTCCCTGCCGATCCTGCGGCGCGAACGGGGGAGCAGGCGGCGCGCTGGATTCTGGCGCAACTTTTGGATTGGCACAGGCGCGAGAATAAGGCGACTTGGTGGGAAGGATACCGGTTGGCAGCCCTGGATGACGACCATCTTCTCGACGAACGCGTCGCGCTATCCGGATTGTGCTTCGTGAAGCGGATAAGCGTGGAGCGGAAAATTCCCACCGATCGTTACGAGTTCGCAAAGCAGGAAACGGAACTGCGCGCTGACAAGGACTTGTATCACCGCGGCCAGAAAATTGGGTCCGTAGTTGCCATCGATCTGGTAGCCAGAACTGTTGACATCAGAAAATCCAGAAACACTGCCGCGACCCATCCCACGAGTGTCTATATGTGGGACCGACCCTACCGCACCGATAAGCAAGCGGAAGCTCTGTTCCGAATTGGCCAGTGGGTGCGGGATAACGGTATGGACGCGCGCGGGAGTTATCGCGCAGCGCGTGACCTTTTATTGCGAAAGCCCCCACGCTTCAAGAACCGCGTCCAAATCACGAAACGCCCGGCCGAAGACATTGTTGAGACGGCTCGCAGGTTCGCGGAAGCCCTCGACGATTCAGCGTTTGCGATTCAAGGCCCGCCGGGCGCCGGAAAAACGTACACCGGCGCGCGAATGATCTGCGGGCTAGTCAAGAAGGGCAAGAAGATCGGCATCACGGCGCTAGGTCATAAGGTGATCCGCAAGTTGCTGGATGAGGTGGTTGACGCGGCCCATGAAGGAAATTTCAAAGACTGTGAAATGCATGCAGAAACCGAAAGACGGTGAAGGTGAGGATGAGACAAATGAAGATATCGCCATCGCGAAAAACAACGCTGAGGTGTGGGCCGCGCTGCGGTCCGGCGAAGCTAATGTTGTCGGCGGCACATCCTGGTTGTGGGCTTGTGAGGAATCGTTTCAGGCCGTCGATGTTTTGTTCATAGATGAAGCTGGCCAGATGGCGCTGGCCGACGTGCTCGCAGTCGCTCATGCGGCCAAAAGTCTGGTTCTGATCGGAGATCCACAGCAATTAGAACGTCCGCTGAAGGGAAGTCATCCCCCCGGAGCCGATAACTCCGCTCTGGAGCATTTGCTGGGCGACCGCAAGACGATTCCCGACACGATGGGACTGTTGCTTCCGGAAACCTGGAGAATGCATCCAGCCATTTGTAAGTTCACTTCGGAGATGTTTTACGACGACAGGTTGGGAGCACGCAGCCACACACAGAATAGAATTTTAGAGGGACATTCCTGGCTGAATGGCGCGGGATTATGGTTTGTGCCCGTAGCGCACGAAGCCAATCGAAATTCGTCGCCGCAGGAGGTCGCCGTTGTCGCCAGCATCGTGGAGAGTTTGTTGCGACCGGATGTGAAATGGTTTCGAGGTGCAGGCAATCCTCAGCCGTTAAGATGGGAAGATATCTTGATCGTGGCGCCGTACAACGCGCAGGTCGCGGACATTTTGGCGCGCTTGCCAAGCGCACGCGTAGGAACCGTAGATAAATTTCAGGGCCAGGAAGCCCCGGTAGTAGTCTATTCGCTGACTACGTCTTCACCCGAGGACGCTCCGCGCGGCATGGAGTTTCTCTACAGTCTCAATCGCCTTAACGTCGCCACTTCCCGGGGTATGTCTTGCGTAATTGTCGTTGGCAGTCCACGGCTGCTCGAACCCGATTGCCGTACCCCGCGGCAGATGCAATTGGCAAACGCGCTATGCCGTTACCGCGAACTGGCGACGACAAAAGTTTTGGAAGCATAGCGTCGAAAGCCGAAGCACATCTTCACGCACAGATTCTGAGCAAACGCCCGGGCGCGAAGTCGAACTGCGGGCGAGAGGGCACGCCGCCCCTAGTCCGTGCACGGACGCTGCTACAGCAGCCGAGGGCCTTCTTTCAGAGACGCCAATCTTAAGAGGCGCGCTGCGACGTGCCCATGTGGCTGATGCCGGCAAGGGCGTTGTAGAGAACGCCGAATATGGCGCCGGCGATTACGCCGTCAACAAATCCGTCGATAGTGCCCATGATTACGCTGCGCAAGGTGTGCGCGTCGTGAAACCAAGGATATACGGAGCTGGTCATCTGCAAGAAGTCGTTGCCGTAACCGGGACGAGCCAGATTCAGCAAACCGACCAACAGAATCGCTGCGCCCCAAACTAAACCTCCACTCACACTCAGTGCTGTGATTGAAAATCGCATGTTGTTCCTCCTTCGACTGCGATTAAGAAAATCTGGAGTGCGGCCCGGCGGAAGCCCTCCATGGCTCCCGGCGTTTGTTTTTCGTTTCGATATTCGGGCCGCACGTGGAATCTCCAGGTTGCGTTGGCCAGGTCAATCAGACATCGAGCTTGCGTGGATCGAGCCCGCTGCAGTGGGCGATTTTCCGGCCGTCTCCACTTTGCTCAACTTGGGCTCAGGCTGCTCCCAGAGAATGCGAGCGGCGGGGATGTCATTGGGGTACTCCTCGGCAGATTGCACGGACTTGGGTTCGAGAAGGACGTCCGCGCGGCGATTGTAAGCCAGCGTCGTGCCCTTCATGTGAACCTCCATCCAATGCGGTGGCTTCTGTGGATCTTTGGACTGCAGAGACTCGACCCTCTTCGTGTCGAGTTCTTCGCTCTTGCCTTCTGCAAGGATCCGGATTGCCTCTGGCGAAATTCCCTGAGAGACCAGGAAATTCCTCACCAGCTCGGCGCGCCGGCGGCTGAGCTCCAGATTGTATTTCTTGGAGCCGCGCACATCGGCGTGCCCGACAATCGTGAGGCTGGCGTTATCGTCGAATTTGGCATAGTTCTTGAACTGCGTGGCAAGATCCATTAACGAACTTTGCTCCGCCGTTACCAAACCGACTTTCGGATGATGCCGGGTCGGGTAAGCCGTGGGATAAAAGATGCTCGCCAAAGTGACCGCCGGAGAAGAATCAATCGAGCCCACGATGTGCAACACGGCCGTCTTGGTAGTAGTCCCGCCGCAGGCGTCAGCGGCCACGAGCGTGTAGGTCACGTCCTGATTCACAGGCCCGACATGATCCGGAGTGGGAGCGGCGGTAATGGTTCGGCTGCCGATGCCGGGTTCACTGCCAAATGGTTCGATCTTAACGGATGTCGAACCAGGAGCGGACCAATTCAGCGTCGCAGGATCGTCTTCAACTACTTTGTCGCCCACCTTGTGGAAGCGAACTTCCGAGGGGGATAGCGTAAGAGTCGCAGCGACTTCCGGCTTGACGTTAATCGTGACCGTCTTCTGGGCTTCGCCGCCGGGTCCCTTGGCGACGAGCGCGTAGGTCATTTCGTGCGAAGGAGCGACGCTGCGCTGGCCTTGCTCCGGCACGGTGCCGATGCCTGAGATCGAAGTATCAACCGCGTCCGAAGCGTTCCATTTGAGATCCGTGGATTGTCCGCAGCCCACATCCGCAGGCTGGGCGGAAAACTGCGCGGAAACCGGCGCGATGGGAATAGTGGCGCTGGCGATACCGACGCGGAACCTCGGCTGCGGCACCATGGTCAGGCCAGCTTTCCAATCCTGCACTTTTGTGGCGCCGTTGCGATCGAGATAAATGGTTATGTGCTTGCCCACCGTGGCGGTGACTGGGCCTGACCAGATCGTGTTGGACTCCCGCGTCACTTTGATTTGATATGTGCCGGGTTTGACCAGCAAGCGCTGGTGCCAGATCCAATCCCAGTCGAATTCATCCACGTGCCCGACGAAATACGCAGGAGTATCTCCGTTGAGCAACACCGCAGCGCGAGGATCGCCTTTGAATTCAATTTCTGCGAATGGCCCTTCCACTTTCGCGCCAGAAGCTTGCAAGGCGACGCTGACATACGTCGCTTCACCGGGGTTGATGTGCACTTTTTCGTTTTTGGGGACGAAGCCGTAGTTATAAACGCCGAGGGTATGATCACCCGCGGGAAGTTCAATGGTCTGGCTGCCATCGCGGACGGCCGTGCCATCGACAAAAACGTACGCTTGCTTAGGTTGGACGTGAATCTTCAATTGCCCTTGCCCATTGGAATTCTGGGCGAATGTAGGCGACACGCATAAGAAGGCGAAAACTGACAGAACGAGGCCGAACAGAACGAACGAAGTCGTTCGCATTGCAATAGTTCTCCTTCCTAAGTTTCGATTCGGACCTGCTCGTTGCGTTCTCGAAGCTGCACGATCCAGGCGGGTTTAGGGAAGATTTCCCGCCCTTCTCGAGTTGGCCTGTCACGGCTACGGATTACGGGATGGCTTCGGGGTCGTGAGCAGGTCCAATGTATCGTGATGCGATAGAAAGAAGGAGTGTTGCCTTGCAGAAATATCGTAATACGATAGGATTAGTGCGAGACGGGAGCTGCTGGTGACGGGTATTAAATGCTTCAGAATGAGACATTGGCCGAATGGTGCGGTGGCCTGAGCTTGACGTCGCCGATTTTTTGCCTGGCCGCGCGGGAAAGGCGTAGGATTTGCGCGAGGGACGTGCGGAGCAGAGTCCCGGCTGAGATGTATGCAACCGGCTTTCGGCCGCTGGCATCTTGATTGGTAGGGCAGATCCGAAGATATGGCGAAAGCTCTCAAATCCGGATTGGTTGCGCTAGCGGGCGCGGCTCTGTTGATTGCGGCTGCGATGCCGGCATGGGGCCAGCGCGGGCGCTCGGGCGGTGGCATAGGCGGCGGAGGCCATGTGGCTGGGGGTCATGCCGCGGCCGTTCACGCTGCGCCGATGCGTTCAGTCCCGACGCGTGCGCCGATGCGCGGTCCGGCGGTACGGGCGGCGCGCGTGGCACCGCGGGTTTCGACAGTGCGAGTGACTCGTCCGGTTAACCGTGCGGTCGCGCGGCCCGCTGTAGCGCGAACCGCAGCCGCGCGGCGTGCGCCTGAGCGCTTCAGGCGCGATCGCTTTGGGCGACTGCATCGCGAGTTTATCTATCCCTTCTTCGGCGCAGGCTATCCGGGGTACCTCGACTACTATCCCTATGACTTCGGGTATGACGATAACTTTGGCTACGATCAGAATTCCTACGCCAGCGCGCCGCCGGAAACTGAGCTGGCCCCTGACGACCAGCAGTACGCAACAGCGCCCAGCGCTTCTACCGCCCTTCCTGCGGACAACACGATCGCGAATTCCGCACAGCTCATTCTTGCCCGCAAGGATGGGCAGATTGTGACGCCCAGCGCGTTCACGATTTCCGGCGATCGCGTGGTGTATATTTCGCAGCAAGGCGCGCGCCTTTCGTTCCCGGTAGCGGAGCTGGATAAGGACACCACGCGTCAGATGAACGCAGCGATTGGGAATAACATCAGCATTCCTGATTGAGAGCCAGCCATCTAAGGTTCGTTTGATTCCTACCGGAGTTCCTACTCCACCGTTGCTCGCATTTTCGAAGGACTGAAGCCGCAATCGGCGTACTTCGCCGAAGAAAATAGCGCCTGATCGCGGTGCCTTGGGTGTCCAGCGACGTAGGGCGTCAGTGTGCGGCTGGCGAGCCGAATTTGGCGGCAGCTTCCTGGCGCGCCAAGGCGCGTTGCAGCGCCAGGCTGGCGGCTTGCCAGTCTATGGTTTCGTGGCTGGATTTGAAAAGTTCAGCATGCGCGCGCTGCTCGGCAGTTTTGGCGCGGGACGTGTCGATTTCGCTGGCCAGTTCGGAGGCGTCGGCCAGGACGATTACGCGGCCGGGCAGCACTTCGGCGAAGCCTTCGATCACGGTGGCGAAGCGCGGGATGCCATTCTGGCTGTAGGCCAAGACGCCGATGCCCAACTCGGTGATTAGCGGGGCATGGCCCGGAAGTATCCCGAGGTAACCATCCTTCGCGGGCAGTTCGATGGAATCTACCCGCTCGCTCAGGACCCGGCGAGAGGGCGTTACAACCTCGAGTTGGATTTGCGCTTCGGGCATCGCGGTTAGGCGTTAGCGGCCATTTTCTCGGCATTGGCGCGGACTTCTTCGATCGTTCCCTGCATATAAAACGCCTGCTCGGGCAGGTCGTCGTGCTTGCCGTCCACGATTTCTTTAAAGCCACGCACGCTGTCCTCGATTTTCACGTACTTACCTTCCAGGCCGGTGAACTGCTCCGCGACGAACATGGGCTGCGACAGGAAGCGTTCGATTTTGCGCGCGCGGGCCACAGTCTGCTTGTCTTCGTCGGAGAGTTCTTCGATGCCCAGAATGGCGATGATGTCCTGCAGGTCTTTGTAGCGCTGCAGGATCGACTTCACCGAACGCGCAACGTTGTAATGCTCAGTGCCGACGACGCGCGGGTCAAGAATGCGCGAGAAGCTGGCCAGCGGATCGACGGCCGGATAGATTCCGCGCTCCACGATCTGGCGGCTTAGGTTGGTGGTGGCGTCCAGGTGCGCGAAAGTGGCGGCCGGCGCCGGGTCCGTGTAGTCATCGGCGGGAACGTAAATCGCCTGCACCGACGTGACGGAGCCTTTTTTCGTGGAGGTGATGCGCTCCTGAAGCTCGCCAATTTCGGTGTTCAGGTTCGGTTGATAACCGACGGCGCTGGGCATGCGGCCGAGCAACGCGGAAACTTCCGATCCAGCTTGCACGAAGCGGAAAATATTGTCGATGAAGAGAAGCACGTCCAGTCCTTCTTCATCACGGAAATATTCCGCTACGGTGAGGCCCGTCAGCCCTACGCGGAGGCGCGCACCGGGCGGTTCCGTCATCTGGCCGTAGATCAGCGCGCAACGCGATTTGCCGGGATTGCCGGGCACGATGACTTTCGATTCCTGCATTTCCAGCCACAGGTCGTTTCCCTCGCGCGTGCGTTCGCCTACGCCGGCAAACACGGAGACGCCGCCATGTTTCATGGCGACGTTGTGAATCAGCTCCTGAATCAGAACGGTCTTGCCTACGCCCGCACCGCCAAACAAACCGATCTTCCCGCCTTTGAGGTACGGCTCCATCAAATCGACGACCTTAATGCCGGTCTCGAACATTTCGAGAGTGGTGGATTGGTCTTCGAGTGAGGGAGCGGGGCGATGAATTTGATAACGCAGCTCCGCCTTGACTGGGCCGAGACCGTCCACGGGCTCGCCGAGTACATTTAGCACCCGGCCGAGAGTCTCGCGGCCTACGGGGACCGAGATTCCCTCCCCCAAATTTTCAGCCTTCATGCCGCGCACGAGGCCTTCGGTGGGCTTCATCGAAACGCAACGCACGCGGCCTTCGCCGAGGTGCTGCTCGACTTCGCAAATGAGGTCAATCGGGTCGGACGCTGGAAAGCCCTCGCTAGTGATACGCACGGCGTTGTAAATCGACGGCAGGTGATGCTCCGGGAATGCGACGTCCACTACCGGGCCGATGATTTGAACGACGCGTCCGATGGAGTGCTCTTTTTCTGACATGCAGTGCTCCTGCTTTCGAGAGTCGCTTAGATCCTTCGGCCAAAAACCGGCCTCAGGATGACAACGTTTGAGCTAGGCCTCAGCGTGACAGCTATTTAAGTTGCGCCGCAACAAATCCTAAAGTGCTAGCCGGCCAAGAGAGCTAGCCGACGGCGCTGGCTGCGCCGCTTACGATTTCAATCAACTCGCGCGTGATGCCGGCTTGGCGAATCTTGTTCATCTCCAGCGTCAAATCGTCAATTAGCTCGGCGGCATTGTTCGTCGCCGAATCCATGGCGGCCATGCGCGCACCATGTTCTGCGGCTGAAGATTCCAACAGGATGCGATAGATCTCCGAATCCACATAGCGCAGCACCAGGGCTTTGAACAATTGCTCGCGCGGCTGCTCGTAAATGTAATCCACCAGATTTTCGCTGTCTGGTCCTTGACTTTGTTGCTGGTGCTGGTCATCGCGCTGATGAGATTGGTGCTCCTGCGGCTGGCCGATTACGCCTGGATCGATCGGCAACAGCTTTTCGGCGCGCAGGCGCTGCACTAAAACGGTCTTGAATTCGTTGTAGATCATGTAAACGGCGTCCACTTCCTGGCCGGCATAAAGCTCGATGATGCGCGCCCCGACTTCTTTGGCGTGCCGGAATTCCACGCTCAGCGAAACATTGAGGAATTCGCCCACGAGATGGTAGTTGCGTTTGCGCAGCGCGTCGCGGCCTTTGCGGCCCACGGCCAGGGCTTGGATTTCGAGCGAGGAATGCTCGCGCAGGAAATTCAAAGCGTAGCGAATCACGTTGGCGTTGAATGGGCCGGCCAAGCCTCTGTCGCCGCTCACCAGAACTACCAGGATGTGCCGTTCGGGACGGCGCTCCAACAGCGGATTCGTGGAGGGATCCTCCATACGCGCCACGGCGCTGCGCAGCACCCGCAGAATTTCCGTGGCGTAAGGGCGCGCGGCAACCACGCCTTCCTGCGCTTTGCGCAAGCGCGCTGCGGCAATGAATTTCATGGCCCGCGTGATTTGCTGCGTGTTTTTCACGGAGCGAATGCGGCGGCGGAAGTCGATTAAAGTTGGCATTGATTATCGCTTCACAGAACCTAATGCTTTGCCTCTGTCGCTTGCTGCGACTCCTCTTCCGCTTCTCTTTCCTTGGCTTCGGCCTTCTTGGCAGATGCGGCGCTAACAAATCGCTCTTTAAAAGAATCCAACGCCTCCAGCATTTCCTTGCGCAAGGCATCGTCAATGGCTTTTTTGTCCGCTAGTTTGCGCAGCGTCGGCCCATAGCTGCTGTCGAGAAATTCCAGCAGCTCCTTCTCGTAGCGGCGGCATTCGCCTACTTCCAGTTTGTCCAGATACCCGTTAGTGCCAGCAAAAATCACGAAGACTTGCTTCTCCACCGGAAGCGGCTGGTACTGATCTTGTTTCAGCAACTCCGTCAAACGCGCACCGCGAAGCAATTGCGCCTGCGTGGCCTTATCGAGTTGCTCGGTCCCGAATTGCGCGAAAGCAGCCAGATCGCGATATTGCGCCAGATCGAGGCGCATACGGCCTGCTACCTGACGCATGGCTTTGATCTGCGCGTTGCCGCCCACGCGGCTGACGGAAATGCCCACGTTCATCGCCGGTCGAATGCCGGCATTGAAGAGATCCGCCTCGAGATAAATCTGACCGTCGGTGATGGAAATGACGTTGGTCGGAATGTAAGCGGAAACGTCGCCCGCCTGCGTTTCGATCACTGGCAGCGAAGTCAGTGAGCCCGCGCCCAGCTGATCGTTCAATTTGGCAGCGCGCTCCAACAGGCGCGAGTGCAAAAAGAAAACGTCGCCGGGGAAAGCCTCGCGGCCTGGCGGACGGCGCAGCAGCAGCGAAATCTCGCGATAGGCCTGCGCGTGCTTGGAAAGATCGTCATAGAAAGTGACAGCGTGGCGCTTGGAATCGCGAAAATATTCGCCCATGGCGCACGCGGCGAAGGGCGCCAGATATTGCATCGTGGCCGGCTCGGTGGCCGACGCGGCGACGATGATGGTGTAATCCATCGCCCCTGCATCGGTGAGGATTTTCACCACTTGCGCGATCGTCGAGCGCTTCTGCCCGATAGCGCAATAAATGCAAATCAGCTCGCCGCCTTTTTGATTGATGATGGTGTCCAAAATGATGGCGGTCTTACCGGTCTGGCGGTCGCCAATGATCAGTTCGCGCTGGCCGCGGCCGATGGGAATCATCGAGTCAATAGCCTTGATTCCGGTTTGCAGCGGCTCGCGCACCGGCTGGCGATCCACCACGCCCGGCGCCAGGCGCTCGACCGGATTGCGCTGCTCGGTCATGATCGGGCCCTTGCCGTCCAACGGAGTCCCGATCGGATTTACAACACGCCCGATAAGCGCCTCGCCGACGGGCACGGACATGATGGCGTCCGTGCGCTTGACGATGTCGCCTTCTTTGATCTCCGCGTACTCGCCGAGCAGCACCGCGCCAACTTGATCTTCTTCCAGGTTCAGCGCGATGCCCGTCACGCCATGCGGAAACGTGAGCATCTCCCCGGCCATGACCTTGTCCAGGCCGTGTATGCGCGCGATGCCGTCGCCGACGGAGATCACCGAGCCGACTTCCTCGACGGCCATGGTTTGCTGGTAGTTCTCAATCTGCTCGCGAATTATTTTTGTAATTTCGTCAGCTTTGATGCTTGGCATTCGTGCTCCTGTCGCGATTCCGGAACGCTAAACTCGAAAACTCTCTGCTTCCAGCTGCGTGCGCAAACGATTGAGCTGCTCGCGAATCGAGCCATCGTAGATGGTCGCGCCAATCTGCACCACGGCGCCGCCAAGTAAAGCGGCGTTCAAGGCGAATTGGGCTTCGATGCGCTTGCCGGTGAGGCGCTCCAGCGCCGCAACGATTTCCTTTCTTTCCGCTGCGGATAGCTCGCGCGCGGATGTCACCGCCGCCTCCGCGACGCCTTCGCGAGCATTGAGTTCCTCCTCCAATGCAGCGCTGATTTCCGGCAGTTCTTCCACGCGGTGATGATCCACGAGGATGTAAATGAAATTACGGATGGCTTCGCTGAGTCCGAGTCGCGCGGCCAGCTTGTTGATTACTTCGTGCTTGCTCTCCCGTGTTACCACAGGAGTATGCAGAAATTCGCCCAGTTCGGCAGACGACGCGAAGGTCTCCGCGAAAGCGGCGAGTTCGCGGCGATAGGCATCGACGCTTTTGCGCTCCAGCGCTACTTCGGCCAGCGCCACGGCGTAGCGGTGCGCGACGACGCTCAATTGGCGCTCCGGGAAAGTTCGGCGACGAAAACGCTGACGATGCCGGAATCGGCGCGCAGCGTAATTTGCTCCCGCAGCAGCGCTTCGGCGCGCTCCACGGCCAGTCGCGCAGCGTACGATTTCAATTCTAGCCGCGCGGCGCGTTCGGTGGCGGCTATTTCGACGTCCGCGGCACGTTCCACTTTCGCGGCTTCCTCGCGGGTCATGGCTTTCAGTCGCTCGCGATCAGCTTCCGCTTCGCGCCGGGCCTGAGTCTTCAGTTCCGCGATTTCGCTGTCGAGATTGGCCAGCCGGGCCTCCGCGTCGCGTTTTCTCTGCTCGGCTTCTTCGCGCGCGCGCGTGCCTTCCGCGACCGCGGTCGCGATGGACTCGGAGCGCGCTCGGAAATAAGGACCCGCCTTCGAAAACGCCCAAATGATCGCCGCGAAGACGATCGCAAAATTGAGCCAGCGGAATATCCAGCCGGTGGTGGAATTCTCGGGCGCGGCGCCTTCTTCTTGCGCGAAAGCGGGAGCCGCTAAAACCAGCGCCGAAAAGGCCAGCGCAGCGATAGATGCGATCCGCGGATTGCGGAAGAGGACCGCCTTCAACGGCTGCCTCCTGCGGAGGGGGCCGTGCCTTGCAGGATTATCTGCGTGATTTGGCCGGCCAGAGCGGGAGTTTGCTGCTCGATTTCGGTGCGCGCGGCGGCGGATTCCTTCTCAATGCGCGCTTTAGCTTCCGCAACCATTTCCTGGGTGCGAGCGCGCAGGGCGCGAAGCAGTTTGGCGCGCTCATCGAGAACAGCCTGGCGCGCCGATTCCTGCTCGGCATAAACTTCTGCGCGGGCCTTCCTCAGCGCTTCGTTGTAACGATCGGTTTCCTCGCGCGCGGCAGCTTGCGCCGCGGCAGCTTCGGCCTTGGCGCCATCGATCCGGCGCACGCGCTCGGCCATGGCATGCTCGAGCGGCTTGAAAAAGACAGCGCGCAGAAAAAGATAAAAGAAAAAGACGATAAAAACGGTGGGTAGAGCTTCGATGAACAGCTCACCGAGTTGGCGTAGGATTTCCATTTTCTGCAAACTGCGGCGCTGCTCAGCTCCTGGATTTTGCGATGATTGAGCGCAGGCTGCGCTCCGGACACACAAATCACGGGCTACAAAGCTGGTAATTATCGCATCGGCAGTCTGCCGCGTCAACGCCGCTGTGCACCGCCAGTTGCCACTCGACACGGGGCGGCGTGCAAGATATCATCCCGCGCATGAGACTCTCTGCGCGTAACCGGCTGGTAGGCACCATCATCGAGATCAAACTTGGCGACATTATGGCCCACGTGACCGTAAAAGCCGGCGAAAACCTGGTCGAAAGCGTAATCACCCGCCGTAGCGCCGAAGAAATGGGCTTGCGCGTAGGCGACACAGTTGCCGCGGTAATCAAGTCCACCGAAGTAATGCTAGAGAAGGCCTAAGTACCGCCGGTTTACCCTGCCTGCCCTGAACGCAGTGAAGGGAGACCTCGAAGGGCGTCTCGGCCGGCATCCGACGAAGATAATCTAACCACAAGCAAGAATCCCAAGCGGAGCACGAACTAGGATGGGGACCGCTGTTTCTAATTCGCAGCCCATGCGAGACCGCGAAGTCGCCAACCCCAGCAATCTCAAGATGCCAGCACAGACTCCAACGCTACCGTTCCCGATACGCCCCTGATACAATTTCCCGTTCAACAGCGCGCTACAAGCGTCACTGTTTGCCCGCACTCCCAAGGAGCTCAATATGCCCGCGTTTTCCGGCGTCGATTTTCTCGAGTTCGATTCCCTCTTAAGCGATGAAGAAAAGCTGGCGCGGCAAACAGCCCGGCAGTTCGTTGACGACCAGATCATCCCGATCATCGAAGCCTGCAATCGCGAAGGCAAATTTCCGATGCAGCTCGTGCCGCAACTGGGCGAGCTGGGATTTTTTGGCTCCAATTTGACAGGCTACGGCTGCGCGGAAATGTCCAATGTCGAGTATGGATTGGTGATGCAGGAATTGGAGCGGGGAGACTCGGGTCTGCGGAGCTTCGTGTCGGTGCAATCCGGACTGGTGATGTATCCGATCCATGCCTTCGGCTCGGACGCGCAGAAAGACAAATGGCTGCCGCTTTTGCAGCAAGGGAAAGCGATCGGGTGCTTTGGATTGACTGAACCGCAGTTCGGTTCGAATCCCGGCGGCATGCTGACCCGCGCAGTGAAGAAGGGCGATAGCTACATTCTGAACGGCGAAAAGATGTGGATTACGAGCGGGTCAATCGCCGATGTGTCGGTGGTCTGGGCCAAGGGTGAGGACGAAAAGGTTCGCGGATTTCTCGTCGAGAAAGGGACGCCGGGATTCAAGGCCTGGGACGTGCACGGGAAATGGTCGCTGCGGGCTTCGATAACGTCGGGGCTGGCGATGAGCGATTGCAAAATTCCGGCGGAGAATCTGTTGCCCGGAGTCGTGGGAATGCGCGGGCCGCTTTCGTGCCTGGATCAAGCGCGCTACGGAATCGGCTGGGGCGCGATTGGCGCCGCCATGTCGTGTTATGACACGGCCGTGCGTTATGCGAAAGAGCGGAAACAGTTCGCGAATAAGCCCATTGCTTCGCACCAGCTCGTGCAGGAAAAACTGGTTTGGATGATCACCGAGATCACCAAGGCGCAGTTCCTGGCGCTGCAAGTGGGAAAATTGAAGGATCAGAAGCGCGTGCATCCTTCGCACATCTCCATGCTGAAAATGAACAACGTGTGGATGGCGCTGGAAACGGCGCGCCGCGCCCGCGATGTGCTGGGCGCGAATGGAATCGTGGATGATTATCCGGTCATGCGCCACATGAACAATCTTGAGTCGGTTTTCACCTACGAAGGAACGAACGACATCCACAAGCTAATCATCGGCGAGCGAATCACCGGAGTTCCGGCGTTCTTCTGAGGTAGCGGCAATGCAGGGACAGCGTGGGCCGAAGTCTGTTCTTATCATCCTTGCCGCAATCGCGCTGCTGTGTTCGCTTTCAGCTCCAGTTGCGTTCAGCCAAAACTCGAAAGCGCAAGATCCGCAGCAAGCTTCCAAGGATCAGGACAAAACGAAGCCCGCCGAAGCCCCAGCGCCTCCAGCAGCCGAAGTGGAAACGCCGGCGAAGCCGAAAGTCCGCACCATCACCGCTTTCTTGAAGCTCGATCGCGCCATCTACCCCCAACAAATCCAGGACACCGTAGATTTCCTCAATAAGGCCAAGGCCAGCTTCGAGAAGGCAGGATTCGAAGTACAGACGTTGCGTATCGCCACGCAACCCTTTCCCGAATACACGCGCGATCTCGCACCCGCCGAGGCCTTCAAGTTCCTGCGCAGGCTCGATTATCTCGCGGGTTCAAGCGGAGTTCTCATTTCCGTCGGCCCGGCCATGCAGCACGCCGGAGACGACGCGCAACAAGCCGCGCTCCTCGCCAACGCGCTCGCCCCCGCGGAAAACATGAATGGCAGCGTCGTAATCGCCGGCGAAGACGGCATTCACTGGGACGCCGTAGGCGCCGCGGCAGGCGTAATCGCCTTTCTCTCTGAACACTCGCCGCGCAGCCAGGGCAATTTCAGTTTCGCAGCCATCTCCATGGTTCCTCCGGGGACGCCCTTCTTTCCTGCCGGATTCAATTCCGGCAACGATCATCAATTCGCCATCGGATTGCAGTCCGCCAGCGTGATTGCCGAAGCCGTAGCAGGAAAGAAAAGTCCGGCCGAGGCGGAGGCAGCCATCCGCGAGAAGCTCGGCGCCTTCGCTACGCAAATCGAGCAAATCGGCAAGGACGTCGCGCAGCAAACCGGTTGGATTTACGAGGGCATTGATCTCTCTCCTGCCCCGCTGAAACGCGATTCCATCGGCGCGGCAATCGAGGGCTACACCGGCGGTTGGCTAGGCTCCAGCGGAACGCTTGCCGCCGCAGCCATGATCACCCGCGCGATTCAATCCATCCCTGTCAAGCGCGTCGGCTACTCGGGTCTGATGCTCCCGGTGCTGGAAGATTCCGTGATCGCTCGCCGCTGGAGCGAAGGTTCAATCAGCATCGACGGCTTGCTGGCCTACTCAGCCGTCTGCGGCACCGGCCTAGACACCATTCCCCTGCCCGGCCGCGTGAGCCCGGATCAATTGATCAAGATTCTAGGCGATGTAGCCAGCCTGTCGGTGAAATGGAAAAAGCCTCTATCAGCCCGCATCCTGCCCATAGCAGGAAAAGACGCCGGCGACCGTACCGACTTCGACAATCCGCGCTTAGTGAATGTGATGCTCCGACCGCTTCCGTGAGCAATCCAGATTCCGCAACAATAAGAAACAATTTTGATTATGATTAGCCGCCAGTAGCGCCGGCGTCTCTGCCGGCATCTGACGAGCGCGATTGTGCGATGAGCAATCGTCGTGGGCGGATTGCGCACCCCGAGCAACGCGAGTTATTGAATCGGGAATTCGCGCATGGCTTTGCCCCTGATTTAACGTTGTAATCGCAAGATGCCGGCAGAGACGCCGGCGCTACTTAAGGAGCATACATGGAACGCGCACTCAGCCTCGAATTTCTTCGCGTCGTAGAACAAGCCGCGATCGCCTCCGCCCGCACGATGGGTCTCGGCGACGCCCACAAAGCCGATGACGTAGCCGTGCAAGCCATGCGCCGCGAAATGGAAGACGTGCGCATGGATGGCACCATCGTCATCGGCGAAGGCGAGCGCGATGAAGCCCCCATGCTCTTCATCGGCGAAAAGGTAGGCATCGCAGCGCGCGACAAGAATGGCCTTTATCCCCAGGTGGATATCGCTGTAGATCCCCTCGAAGGCACAAATCTATGCGCTACCGGCGCGCCAAATTCCATCACCGTCCTGGCGGCCAGTGAAAAGGGCGGCTTGCTGCACGCGCCTGATCTCTACATGGAAAAAATGATCGTCGGGCCAACGTGCAAGGGCGCCGTAGATCTCGATGCCCCGGTGTCCGACAATTTGAAATCCATCGCCAAGCGCCTCGATCGCGATATCGAGGATCTGGTAGTGATCGTTCTCGACCGCCCCCGCCACCAAAAGCTGATCGAAGACATTCGCGCCACCGGAGCCCGCATACGCCTGATCGGTGATGGCGATCTTTCCGCAGGAATCGCCGCAACGGTCGTCGGCACCGGCGTGCATGCCGTGATGGGAACGGGCGGCGCCCCCGAAGGCGTCCTGACCGCTGCGGCCCTCCGTTGCTTGAATGGCGAGATTCTGGCCCGCCTGGTGGTCAGCAAGCCCGAACACGAGGAGCGCCTGGCGAAAATGGGCATCAAGGACGCCAAGCGCATCTACGACACCGAAGATCTGGCCCCCGGCAAGCGCATTATTTTCGCCTGCACAGGAGTCACCGAAGGAACTTTGCTGCGCGGCGTGCGATTCTTCGGCGAAGGCGTGCGCACCCACTCGCTGATCCTCACACTCGATGAGCGCCAGGTGCGCTTCGTCGATTCCGTGCATCTCGAGAAGCGTCCGGACGTAAAGGTGAGATTCGCCTAATGCGCCGCCAGGCAGCAAGGAACTTTCCGGCGCGCAGGAACGTATCAATGAGCAGATTCGAGGGAGAGGTGTGAAATGGCAGCATCACCCGTTCCGCCGCCGCGACCGCCTTTGCCGCCGCAGCCGCCCGCGGCGCAGAAATCTAACGCCATCTGGTGGGTGCTCGGAGTCGTCGGCGCCTGCATTCTGCTCGTGATCATCGGCGGGCTCCTGGTAGTTGCGGCTCTAGTTCACCGCATGCACGTAAACACGGCGAACAATCGAGTCGAAATCCAAACGCCACTCGGGAACCTGAAAGTCAATCAGGATAGCGAGCACACCACCGGCTTGCCGGTTTATCCCGGAGCAACGCTGGAGAAATCGCAGGGCGTCAATTTCGATGTCTCGGCCAACGGCAAATCAGCAGGCCTGGCGGTTGAGAAATACACCTCGGAAGATTCGCCAGATAAGGTGCAGGAGTGGTACGCCAAGCGCCTCGGCGCGGATTTCAAGATGACCGTCGCCAAGCCGGGCGAGAGCGGGCACGAACAAATCCCCGGTGTGCCGATCAACGTGGACACGACGGATGTCGCCTTCGTAAGCGAGCACTCGCAAGGCTCGCGAGTAGTAGCCCTGGGCCATCGCGGCGATGGCACAGAAATCACCCTGGTCCGCGTTGGCAAGAACGAGCCGCAGTAAGTAGCGCCGGTTTACCCTGCCTGCCCTGAACGCAGTGAAGGGAGACTTCGAAGGGCTTCCGTGCCGGCATCTCACCAGCAAAGCCAGCCTCACGAGAAGCATCATCCGCGGACGAACAAAGCCAAATCAACGCGCCAACGTCGGGCCCACGAGATGACGGCAGAGCGCTACTGAACAAAATTCGGCCCGGGAGCCACACCGTGGCTCGCCGGGCCGTTTAATTCCCGCGCCCTAAGGCGCCGAATCCTACCTGTGAATGACCGTGGCCGTATGCCCCGGATGGCGCCGCGGCAGCTGCGACATCCGCTCCGTCTGAGGCGCAGCGGGCCGCAGCGGTGGCGCCTGCACAGAATTCGTGCTGACGTGGTCGCTGATGGCCTGCAGCCTCTTCAGGATGGATTGCCACTGCGCCCAATCGAGCTGCCGCAGGAACGGCCGAAGACCCTGAATGAACGGATCCTCGAGAACCGTCTCTCCGTTCGATTCGGGAACGAAGAAGCGGTTCAAGCCCACGCCCAGAGCTTCGGCGATCTTCTCCAACGTGCCGAGACTGGGCGTCATCTGGCCGCTCTCGATGCGCGAGAGATACGACCGCGAAACACGAGAGCGGGCTTGGAGCTGGCTCTGCGTCATGCCGCGGGATTCCCGCAGCTGACGGATCCTTTGCCCGATATTCTCGACCGTTTCGCGATTCGGCCAGTTTTCAAACAGCTGGCGATCGTCACCCGGCAAATCCTGCGGCGAAGGTGTGGGAATAACGAACGTCACCTTCGGCGGCAGGAGTCGCAGACAACGGCGACAATTGCCCGTACGCGTGCGGTACTGCACCAATCCGCAGACCTGACAGCGGATTACTTCCCGATCCATCATTTCCGTGCTTGATGCGTTGACGTTCTTTTCCGACACCGATGCCCTCGCAGACTATTCGGCCGCTGCGGAAGGGAGGGACTTCTAGCTGGGGAAGGCAGAGAACTGGCGCGGCCGAGACTTTTCCACAGCCTGACACTTTTTGTCAAGAAGTTTCTTAATCGGCCTCCCGACCGCGAAAGATTAGTGCGTAAATACGCAAATCACAGGAGCAATTCGTTTACCGCCAGAACCGAAATTGGCAGCAATTCCGAAAATCACGGTTATTTAATACCTGTGTGGCTGGGGGGCGTAGATTTTCACATGCCTGTTGAAAAAAAGGAAGCCCAAGTAGCGCCGGCTGGCAGCCGGCGTTTTATTTCTCGGCGCACCGAAGCGCAAGCGAGAGATTCGTGCCGAGGTTCGATTTTTCTTCGATTCAGGAGCGCCAGCGTGCTGATTTCTAATCGAAACACCGAATTTTTAGAAATGAGTCTAAGTCACTGGAAACAAAGGGTCGAGGTCAGGCCTAACCGAAACAAAATATACCCCCTCGCCTTCGCTTTAATTTCGCTAGCGCAGACTTTTTTTCTGTCAACTGCGTAGCTCTTGGGGCTCGCAGAGAAAGTCAAATCGACGCGTCGCTCGCTAGGGCGCGACCACCGGCAATTCGATCAAGCTGCTCTGCTCCGGCGTGTGATACACCCGTTGCGTCGCTTTCCGAAAATCCGAGGGCTTGGCCCAAAATATGTTGGGGATGAAACTCTGCGGGTTGCGATCGTAAAGCGGAAACCAACTGGATTGGATCTGCACCATGATCCGATGGCCGGGAAGAAACACGTGATTCGCCGTCGGCAGCGCAAATTTATAGAGCAGCGGCTTGTCCGGCGCAATCGCCTTCGGGGTTTCAAAGCTCTCGCGATAACGTCCGCGGAAAATATCCGCGGAAATCATCAATTCAAAGCCGCCCATTTCCGGCTCGCTGGCCACTTCATCGGGATACACATCGATGACTTTCACCACCCAATCGGAATCGCTGCCGCTGGTGGAAGCGATCAGATTCGCGATTGGTTGTCCGCTGATCTTCACCGGCGCTTTCAGCACCTCCGATTTGTACGCCAACACATCGGGACGCCCGGAAGCTTCGCGCTGATCATCGACCAGCCAAATCGACCAGGTATTATCCGAGGTGTAGCCCATGGGCTTCACTGGCCGCGGGCGGTACGGAGTCGGCTTGGCAGGGTCCGAGATGTATTCGTCATACGCGGCATCGCCAGATTTCGGGACCGCGAAACTTATTTTCAAGCCTGCGTTCAGATAAAGCGGCGTCGGCTGAATCTTGCAGCCACTCTCACAGCCGGAAGGCCAGGATTGCAGATGCAGCCACCGATTTGTGCCGGTTTCGAACGCGGTCACGGGCGACACTCCCGATTTGGGACCCTCATCCTTCAAATAATGGTCGAGGAATGGCCGCAGGACTTCGCGACGGAATTGCAGCCCAGTGTCGGCATCAAAGCGCAGCGGACCGAGTGAACTCCCATCCCCGATTTCCTGGCCGTGATGCCAAGGCCCGAGGACAAGGTAAACCATGTCATTGTTGGTGTCCTTGGGCTTGATGGCTTTGTAGACCGCCATGGCGCCATAGATATCTTCCTGATCCCAAAGGCTTTGCACCAGCATCACGGGCACTTTGAGTGGCTGATCGGCAAGCACGCGATCCACAGCCTGATCGCGCCACCACGCGTCGTAGCTAGGATGCTCCAGAATCTTGCGCCAGAATCCGACTTGCTCGAGGCCATGCAGTCGCCCCATCTCGCCGATCGAGACAGCCTCCATGTACTCGTCGTAATCGTCGTAGTGGCTGCTCCACCATTTGGCCGAATTATCGCGCGTAGCTTCCTGCTCGTAGATGTAGCCGACGTTTTGCTGCCGAAACGCGCCGTAATGAAACCAGTCGTCACCCATCCAACCGTCCACCATCGGATTCATCGGCACCGAGACTTTCAGCGCCGGATGCGGATTAACCAACGCCATCAGCGGCAGGAAACCATCGTAAGAAATGCCCAGTATCCCGACTTTGCCGTTCGTTTCAGGAATATTTTTCACCAGCCAGTCGATGGTGTCGTAGGTATCGGTAGCGTGATCCACAGGCGTAGGATTCTGCGGGCCGTGCAGCGGGCGATTCATCACGTAATCGCCTTCCGAGCCATATTTCCCGCGCACATCCTGCACCACACGGATGTATCCACCTTCGACGATCACGTCGGTAGCGTTGTCGTAGCCCTCCAGAATCGGACCAAGATGCGAACTCGCCGCGTGCGATGTAAGTGCCGTAGCGTCGTAGGGCGTGCGGGTGAGCAGAATCGGCGCGTTCTTCGCGCCCTTGGGCACGAGTATGACGGTGTGCAGCCGCACGCCATCGCGCATCGCAATCATCACCTCGCGCCGCATATAGTCAAAGCTGTCAGTCTTGACGATCAGCTTCTGCGGCGTCTCGCTCGGATAATCAGGATATTTCGGGGGCAGCGCGTTCTGGGCCAGGGACGGCGCAGCACAGAGCAGTGCCCTAAGCAGAGCCGAGAGCAAGATTGGCGCGCCAAAGCGCGTGATGGATTTCATAGGGATCCTCGCAAGCGTAGGTAAGCCGCGCGATTATATCCAAGGCCCGAAACGCTGCTGCATAAGGAAGAAAAACCTGGAGCATGCGGCCAGCCGAAGATTCGAGATCGGCGCGAAGAACATCTCGATGCCCAGAGAGAGCACCGACAACCAGCAACGCACCAAGCGCAAACATGCTGACCACCTGGGCACCGGCAAGGCCGCGAACCAGAGCCCTAGTGTAGTAGCCACGTTTTCGTATTAGTGGACAGCGGCCCATGGAAGTACGCAGTCCACATAGAAGGCCGTCTAGCAACGCGAGAACGTAGAGAGCAAGCAGCGTCACCGGAGCTCTTCCAGTCGAAGAGCTCGCGGGCCCAGCTCGCGGAGCAGTTCCGGGACAAGCTTGTGACGCAGCCCGAGTAGCGTGTGGAAAACGCGGGGCGCGGGGGTCCGCCAGATTTTCGCGCCGTAAATTCCGCAGGCAAAACCAGGAGCTGAAGCACGAGCGGCTTCGGTCAGCGTGCCGGCGTCGTGGGCACGGGCGGCGGACAAGACACCGTCATGGCGTGCGATCGCAGTACGCATGCGGAGAAAGTGAAAAAACATTGACCCGAAAGGAGCGAGACGCCAGGGTTGAAAATCGAAGTGAAGGAACGACAGAGTTGCGGGCTGTTCGTGCTGTCGCAGGAATTCGAGAAGCGCGTTGCCGCGGAAATGGTGAATCACACCGGTGGATAGAAGTATGTGCTTGGAGTGCTTATCCGAGAGCGCGTCGCCGTGCAAAAACTGGCACGGCAAGCGTTCGGCGGATGCGAGTCGGCTGGCTTCGGCAATCAGCGTGGCATTAAGGTCCATGCCAATTAATTCAATGTTGTGATCCGCGAGCGGAATGTTCGCAGCGATCCAGCGAATGGTATGGCCGATGCCGCAGCCTATATCCAGGATACGAAGATTTTCGCGGATGCCAGCCTTGCGAACCGCAGCCACGACGTGGCGAAGAAGTGCCCAGACGCGATCGCCAAGGTAGAACTCCTCGGCGAGACGTTGCATCTCCCAGTGAACGGTGAGGAGGAGTGCATCGATTTCGCGATCGTCGAGGATACCGGCTTTTTCGGGCAGGTGCTGCACGGCTCGAAATGCTCTGCGATTGTGGAATCGCGAGAAAACCTCCAGGACTTGTCGCTTGCGGACGGGTAAGCGTCGAAGAGTGCCGGAATCGTATTGAACGATTAGATCCGTGATCTCAGGTTGGGAAGGATTCCAGGCAGGAAACATTTCGCTGAAGGTAGCGCAATCACGAGCCAAGAGAAGCGTGGTGCGCGATCGCGAGACGAATCGAGCACACGGACAATATAGGGCTCGAAGTGTCGGCCTCAACTCTCCGTCCGATAAACCTCATTGGGAACTTTCAGATATAGGCCCGGTCCTTGTCGGTCTTACGCATTTATCACGAGTTGGCCGTGTGTCCGCGTTTTTTGCAATACTGCTTGCGTAATGATTTCCGGCTCCAGGAAGGCGTATGTTCTGTTTGTCCCGACCGAATCGAAATTCAATTGCGGCGTTCCTATCCGCTCAGCGGAAGCAGATGTTCTCTTACAGTGATGTTGGGTGTTCGCGAAAACGCGCGCCGAAGGGATATATCGCCGACCACAATCGAATCGAGTTGGGTAAGGGCGTTGAGACATTCGAACGCGCAAAACGAGCCGTGAGGAACTGGAAGATGTTTGATATGCGTTGGGTCGACTTGTGTTGGCCAAACCGTCCCGTCGAAGTGGGCGTCGATGTTGCAGTGCTCATATCACATGTCGGATTCTGGTCTTTGAATGCCTGCAGAATCGTCTACGTGATCGACGAACATGGCCAATCGGAAAAGTATGGCTTCGCATACGGCACTTTGCCCGACCACGCCGAACGCGGAGAAGAGAGATTCACCGTCGAATTCAAATCCGATCAAACGGTCTGGTACGACTTGTACGCCATTTCCCGGCCGGGCATGCCTGCTCGATTGGCCTATCCGTATACGAGGTTACTGCAGAAACGTTTTGCGAGAGACTCGAAAGTAGCGATGCAGAAGGCTGTTCAATCCGCAGTGGCGACGGATTCCGCTCAAATGTTTGATGTAAGTCAGATGAGCGGAAACTGACTCGATACAAAGTGGGTCCGGCGGTCAGTACTGTGTGTGGCTACTTGTCCGCTCGTAAGAGCCGGCGAGACGCCAGCGGTACGGGTTGTTGGCGCGGCTCGCCGCTCTGCTACATTTTTTGCGCGTAACAGAACGGGAGGACGGATGCCGAATCGCGATGATGCCTGGAAGCTGCTTTGCGAATACACCGCCAGCGAAAGCCTCCGTAAACACGCGCTGGCCGTTGAAGCCTGCGTGCGCGCCTACGCGCGCAAGAATGGCGCGGACGAGGAACTATGGGGCAACACGGCTCTGCTGCACGATTTTGATTACGAGCGCTGGCCCAACGCCGAGCACCATCCTACGCAGGAGCATCCCTACGAGGGCTCGAAGATCCTGCGCGAGCAAGGGCTATCCGGAAGAGACGATCCAAGCGATCCTCGGCCACGCCGACTATTCCAACGTGCCGCGCGTGTCAGCACTCGATCACACGCTGTTCGCCTGCGACGAGCTGGCTGGATTTTTGACGGCCTGCGCGCTGGTGAAACCGAGCAAGAAAATTGCGGAAGTGGAAACGGCTTCGGTGAAGAAAAAATTGAAGGACAAGGCATTTGCGCGCGGGGTGAATCGGCAGGATGTTTACAAGGGGGCGGAGGAATTGGGCGTGCCGCTCGAGGAGCATATTTCGTTTTGTATTGAGGCGATGAAGGGAGCTGCGGATTCGCTTGGGCTTGGATAGAAACTAGTCATGGCGATGGTGACATCCCGTCGAAACGGGCCGCGGTGAATGGGCGCGCAAATCGGGTTGCCAGAGTGACAACGTTTTGGTGCTGGGGCGTGGGTGCCACAGAATTACAGCACGAGGACGAGCAATTTACGCGGAGGCGAATGGGCAGAGTAGTGGCCGCTCTTACGCTGACGGGCGCAGCGAGCGGCGCCCCTACGGCCGAAAACACGGAGCGCGCCGAGGCTGTCAATCGAGCCACAAGCCATCTCAAAGGTGCCCTGCGCTAAAGCGCGTCGGTAAACGGCGGGCTTTTTCGGAGCGCTGACGCGCTCCTCCTCCGCATAAATGCCAGCCTTGCTACCGAAAAGACATGCTTTCAGCGGGTAAAGCCATTGTGAAATTGCGAGGATTGCGGCACGGCTGAAGTCGTGCCATCACAAAGCTCCATTTATTTAGTAGATGGGTTGCTGCCACTGCCCCGCCGTTTAACGACTGCCGCGCCCAGGGGCGGATGCCGGCAGAGACGCCGGCGCTACTTGACGGCGCAACGCAGCTACTACTTCTTCGCTGGCTTCCAAGTCGTCCGTTAACTGCGGGGCTTTTGCGCCTGCTGCCAGCAGAGCTTCTACGCTGCCTACGTAGTCGCCCGTGGCTCGATGCCAGCCATTTTTTGATCCATACAGAGCCCAGCCTACCGGCGTGCCTTTGAATTCGAGTTCCTGCGCGTCGAGCGGTGCGTAGTGGCGGAGTAGTTCGCGTACCATTTCCGAATTGCCGTGGAAGGCGGCCCAATGCAAAGCCGTCTGATGATTTTCATCCAGCGCGCGGGCCGGCCAGCCTAGTGTGAGCATCATGTTTACTGCGTGCGTTTCGTTGCGGCGAGCTGCGCCTACTAGACGGCCGCGGACATTGGGTGATAGGGCGCGAATTAGATTGGGATGCTGCGCGAGCAGCTCCCGAGCCAGAACTTCATCGCCCAATTCGATGGCCTGCGCCAGGCGCAGGTCGAGAGGGCTGCGCTCCATCAGCAGGCGGAAAGCTTCCTCGTGGCCGAACTCGCGCGCGAGCATGTGCGGTGTAGTGCCCCATCCAAAGCTGTAAATATAAATAACCCCGGCGCTGCGCGGATCGCGCTTCGGAAAGTCCTTTTGCGTCACACTCATCCAGATGGACCGAGGATCGCTGTCGAGATGGTGTCGCACGAGTTCCGCGTCGCCGACGGCAGCAGCCATCAATATGTCGGTCTGCGCGCCACGCGAGATCAGGTAGCGAGCCACCTCGGGCCGGCGCGGGCAGTGTGCCGCCATGTACTGCGCGGGCGTGGATTCGTGATCGAGGCAGCGCGCATCGATTTCGGCGCCATGCTCGAGCAGGTACGCGGCGATTTCCGTCGTCGAGGCAAAGTGCAGCGGTGTCTGCCCGTCGCCACCTCGCGCATGCACCAGCGCTGGATCGGCCTCGATAAGTTCCCTGACGCGATCGAACATGCCCAGCCGCGCCGCGGCGTGCACATCCACGTACGCGCCGCGTTCGATGAGATAGGCGGCGAGTTCGGGAGTGGACATGTCCAAGACCCCGAAGCTGCCGGCCCACCATTTGGTGCGCGCGTTGACGTTCGCTCCCGCCGCGAGCAGAACATCGATCATGTCGCGGTTGTTCCGGCCCACGGCGGCAATCAGCGCCGGAGTGTCGAAGCCGTAGTTCGGCAAAGGCTCGTCGAGTTGTCTCTTGAGGACCGGATGACGCGCCAGCACCCGGCGCACTAGGGATGCGTCGTTGGCTTTGATTGCGGCTTGCAGCGCGGCGATCGGTTGATCGCATAGCGTCAGGACGTGGGCTTTGAGCTTGGTCCAGTTGTCGAAGCCGTACTCGCGGGCGATAACTCGCAGCGCTCCGGCGAGCCTAGGGGCGGATTTCGCGAAGGAAACGTCCGCATCGCGAAAACGGCGATCGACGGCCGCACCTTCGTCTTGCACGTACTCGCGCAACAGCTGCTTGGCTTGCTTTTTGAGGTGTTCGAGATTCGGGCGAGCTGGTAATTCGCGTGGAGACATGCTCACTCCTTCTTTAGCGCCCGTGGTCCGCTGCGTCGGGCAGAAGAGAGTGATTGCTGCTTCGAGCCTGATCGCAAGGTGGGATAATCCCTTTCCGCGGACGGGTTGCACCCTTGATGTGCGTGGGTACTCTAGCAGGTTGGGTGAATGGGGGCAAATGCATTTCATGGCGGGAGGAGTGAGTTTTGTGCGATTGGCCGCGGAGACCCGATGAAAGGGAATTCGGGATGACAGTTGTGCTGCCCTTTCTGCACACCGTACAGCGCGGTGCGTCGGTGGGTGCTTGTGAGTTTTGTCCGCGCAAAAACGCCGGCTGGCAGCCGGCGTTACGAGGGGCGCGTGAATTCGCTCGCGAAAATTCCACAGTGATCCACAGGCTTGCACAGCCTTGCGACTCATTTGGCTGTGCTAAGATCGCTGCGATGAAACCTATTGCGGAAATTTTGGCGCCGGCTTTGCGGCGTGCGGCGCGGCGCGGATCGCCGATGGGATGGCTGGCGGCTGCTTGGCCGGCGATCGTTGGGGCGCAGTTGGGCGAGCGTACTCGGCCGCAGAGGCTTGCCGATGGCGTGCTGGAGGTTTCCGTTAAAGGCAAAGACTGGCGAACGCAATTGGAAACAGTAGCGACGGAATTCGCTTCGCGCGTCAACAAAGCCTGGGGCGGATCGCTGGTGCGGCAGGTGCAGTTCGCCGTTGCGCGCCCTAGCGGTCCTCGCATTCCGCGAAGCCTTGATGGCGAGCACACGCCGTTCGTGCGTTCGCGGGGCGGGCGGCGGTGAAGCTCACGCGCGAAGAAGTGCTGCGCGTGGCAGAACTGGCGCAACTCGAACTGACCGACGCCGAGTCCGAGACCTATCGCGGGCAACTCGAATCGATCCTCGAATATATCAACACGCTGAACCGCGTGGATGTTTCCGCAGTCGAGCCGATGGCGCAAGTCACCTACGCGCACGCCGCGCCCGCGGCCACGCCGCTGCGCGACGACGTCGCGCAACCCTGCGATTACGGCGCAGCGATTCTGGCGCAGGCGCCCGAAGCCAAGAAGCCCTACTTTCGCGTCCCCAAGGTCATCGAGCGATGAGCGCGTCCGCAAACTGGAGCGTCGCGTCCGTGCGCGACGCGCTGCTGGCTCGCAAGATCTCCGCCCGCGAACTTGCCGACGAGTACTTCGCGCGTATCGAGAAACGTAATCCCGAACTTAACGCCTACCTATCGCTATCAAAAGACAGGGCTTACGAGCAAGCCGCGAACGTCGATAGGCAGGTAGCGAAGGGCGAGAGCCTGCCGCGTCTCGCGGGCGTGCCGCTGGCGATCAAGGATGTGCTCAGCACGCGCGGCACGCGTACTACCTGCGGCTCGAAGATTCTCGAAAACTACGTTCCCCCATACGACGGGACAGCGATCGAACGGCTTGATCGCGCCGGCGCGATCTTTCTCGGCAAGACGAATTGCGATGAGTTCGCGATGGGAAGCTCGAACGAGAATTCTGCTTACGGACCGGTGCAGAATCCGGCCGCGCCGGGACGCGTACCCGGCGGATCAAGCGGCGGCTCAGCAGCGGCGGTGGCGGCTGATCTGGCGGTCGTGTCGCTCGGAACCGATACTGGCGGCTCGATTCGCCAGCCCGGGAGCTTGCTGTGGAATTCCGGCGATGATGCCGACCTACGGGCGCGTTTCGCGGTACGGGTTGATCGCTTTCGCTTCGTCTCTCGATCGCATCGGCCCGTTCGGGCGCACGGTGCGAGACGTCGCGGAAGTGCTCGGATTGATGGCTGGGGCGGATGCGAATGATTCGACTTGCGCCGCTGTGCCGGTTCCCGATTACACTGCCGGCCTCGATGAGCCAATCGCCGGATTGCGCATTGGCGTGCCGGAAGAGTATTTCGCCGCGGGGCTGGATGCGGAGGTTCGGCGCAAAGTCGAGGCGGGCATTGCGTTGCTCGAGAAGCTGGGCTGCACACGCGTTCCGCTGCGCTTGCCACACACCGAATTTGCCATTGCCACCTATTACATCATCGCCACGGCGGAAGCGAGTTCGAACCTCGCGCGATATGACGGGGTGCGTTACGGATTGCGCGCTGAGGCCAACACCTTGACGGAGATGTACCGGAAAACGCGACGCCAAGGCTTCGGCGCGGAAGTGAAGCGGCGGATCATGCTGGGGACTTACGCGCTCTCATCCGGCTACTACGACGCTTATTATTTGCGGGCACAAAAGGTGCGGACTTTGCTGGCGCGCGATTTTGCCGAGGCGTTTGAGCGCGTGGACGCGATCGTGACGCCGACTTCGCCGACGCCGCCGTTTCGATTGGGCGAGCGGACGGCGGACCCTTTGCAGATGTATCTTGCTGATATATATACAGTTACGGGATCGCTGGCGGGCCTGCCGGGCATCTCGGTGCCGTGCGGGAAGACTTCCGAGCAATTGCCGGTGGGCATGCAAATCCTCGGACCACACTTTGGTGAAGCGCGCATTTTGCAGATCGCGCAAAATTTTGAACGCGCTGGTGGATTTGAGTTGTAGAGTAGGAATGCGGCACGTGCTGGCGGCCGAAAAACCGCAGTCGAAAGTATAACGGCCGGCGAATTTCTAATCGTCTCCCAGTCGATTACAAATCAGCGTAAGTGCAAGAAAAACAGACGATTGCCTTGGTTTCTAATCGTCTAGAATCACATGCTCTAAAATTTACGTTTTGAGTTCCTAGGACCCGTGTGCTGCAAATCACATGGGATTGCTTAATCGAATTCGTCTCGCCTTTTCCAAAATTTTTTTGGCTCCGTTGACATCCCTCTCGCGTTTAGCATTTTCCCGCGCGGGCTTAGGGTCGCGGCTAGCGCTAAATACATCAATTTGTGCACACCTTTCGCGTTTGCGCTGCGCGCGATTGTGACTTGACGGTAACAAATTGCGGCAATTCTATCCGCCTAACAGTAGATAAATTCCAAGACTAGATATTTTTTTCCGCTTCGTAGGCAAGCGCGAACGCTTGGGCGGTACTCTTTCGCGCCAGAAAAACCGCGAAAAACAGCGGTATTTGCGGCGTATCTGGCCGAAAGTTCTAGTCCTTTAGTTTTTTCGACTGGAACGGAAGCACTATTGCTAGGGAATTATGCAGCCTCTAGCATGAGGGCAGCATCGAAGTACATGAGAGGCGCAGCCATGCTGACGATTAAGTCAAGCCAAAAGCTGTTCACCGAAGATGAAGTCTCGGGGCTGACCGGGATTTGCCTCGATCACTTGCGGAATTTTGCGCGCAGCCGTCATCTGGGTTTCATCGCGCGCGCGGCCGAAGCTGCTGGCGCCGAAGCCGACAAGTGGTTGTTCACGAATTCGGATTTGCTGGTTTTGGCAGTTTTGGTGGAGCGCTGCGAGCACTAGTTCGCGCTTCGCCGAATCCCCCGACTGAGGATTTAGAATGGCCGCTCTTTGAGCGGCCATTTTTGTTTTTGGGGTGGCGTTTGGTGAGTTGATTCCGACGGGCGGTTACGCTGGCCGGGTCTCGGGGCGCTGTTCAGCTTTTCCTTTCCGCGCGGTATGAGTGCCCTTCGCTATTCCGTGGTCGCCGGATGCCGGCAGAGACGCCTTCCGAGGCTCCCTTCACTGCGTTCAGGGCAGGCAGTGTAAGCCGGCGATACTTGGAGCTTCCTGGCTGATCGCGATATTCTTTGCGTTGGGCGGTCAAACTCCCGGGTGGCCGCCGGCATCGAAGCCTTGCAAGGGGGGTTGTCATTCGCCTCAGGACCGTTTCCGTGAATTGGCCTGGCGCTTTGGCGCTGGTGTTGGGGCTTGTCTTGTTCGCCGCGGGGGCGCCTTCGTTCGCGCGATTTCATGCCTCGCAAAGCCAATCGGCCGCGCAATCTAGTACGGTTGCGCCTCCGGAGGGATCGAATCCAGCCCTGCCGCGCGGGAAGAGGCTTGTCCTGAAGGACGGGTCGTTCCAAATGGTGCGGGAATACCGCCTCGAAGGCGAGCGGGTGCGGTTTTACAGCGTGGAACGCTCGCAATGGGAGGAGATTCCCTCGGATATGGTGGATTGGCCGGCAACCGAGCAGGCCGAATTGGCGCGCCAGCACACTGACGCTGCTCTGGCGGCCAAAGCGGGGGCAGAGGAGTCGGCGCGCAAGGCCGTGGTGGTGGACGTGGACGCCAGCGTGGAAGTGGCGCCGGGCGTTTTTCTGCCCGATGGCGAAGGGATTTTCGCGCTGGACGGTACCAAAATGTTTGCGTTGTCTCAGGCGGAGACAGACGTGAAGCTGAGTAAGTCGCAGGTGGCCAAGCAGATCCTGATTCCCATCCCCATTATTCCCAGTCGCCACACGATTTCATTGCTGGGCGAGCGGGCGAAAACACGCTCGACGAATGGGCAGATGGAGTTTTACATGCGCACCAAGAATGCGCGGACGCCCGACGTGGTGCTGATTCGCGCGCGGGTGCATGGAGGGAACCGGCGGCTGGAGAATATAGACCACTTGTTCGGCGAGGAGATGGCCCGGCGCGATACTTTGCCTATGGAGCGGTGGGAGGTGGTTAAGGGAGTTTCGCGATTTACGCTTTCGCAGAAGTTGCCGCCGGGCGAATATGCCCTGGCGGAGATTATGCGCGGGAGCGAAGAAGATCTTTATGTTTGGGATTTTGGGATTGATGCGGCGCCGGGCAGTAAATAGGATTCCCTTCCTGAAGATAAGTACAAAGACAGTATAACTCACGCTTTTGTCCGCGCTTGATTGCGTTGCTTGGCTAAGCTTTGCTCGTCGGATGCCGGCACTGAGCCCTTCGAAGTCCCCCTTCACTGCGTTCAGGGCAGGCAGGGTAAACCGGCGCTACTTTACGTCGTCTTGGCCGGCTGGGCTTCCAGAACTTCGGCTAGTAAATTCGCCAGGCCCGCCAACTGGAAGGGCTTTTGGATGGTGCGGGCGCCGCGGCTGGAGATCGAGTCAACCACGCGTGCTTCAAGCAGGTCGCCGGTCATGAAAACGAAGCGCGGCGGAGCGCCCTTCGATTGCTCGCAGAGGATGTCGAAAAGCTGCTCGCCGCTCTTGCCGGGGAGATTGTAATCGCACAGAATGGCGTCGAACTGGCGGTGACCGAGCATCGCCAGGGCATCTTCGGATGTCGTCACCGTCTCCACACTCATGCCGCGGGCGGCCAGTCCTTCGCAGACCAGCTCGCGGATACCGTCTTCATCGTCAACCACCAGAACGGAATGCCCTTGCAGAGCGGGAGAGAACGACGGCGTGTGCGTGGCCGCCGGAGGCTCGCTCATGCCGGTCAGCGTAAGGGATTGCGCCACGGGGAGGACGATGCGAATGGACGCGCCGCTGCCGAAAATCGATTGCGTTTCGATGGTGCCGCCATGCTCGCGGATGATGGCCATGCAGATGGTCAGTCCCAGGCCGGTGCCGCCGCCGGGGCGCTTGGTGGTAAAGAACGGATCGAAGACGCGGTTGGTGATGTCCGCGGGGATGCCCGGGCCGTCGTCTTCGACGATGATGGAGACGTTGTTCTCGAAGGGCTCGGCGGTGATGGTGATAGTGCCGTGATCGCTCTGAGTGGCGATAGCTTGCTCGGAATTGATGATCAGGTTTAGGAACACTTGCAGGAGCAGATTGGCATCGCCTTCGATAGCCGGCAAGTCCGCAGCGGGGTGAAACTCGACTTTTATCTTCTTTTCCTGCAAGGACTTACCGTGCAGCTCGAGAACTCGTTCGACGATGTCCTCGATCCTAACGCGCGCGCGGACCGGAGCTGTGCGGCGCGAGAATGCCAGCAGGCTCTGGACGATGTCGGCGGCGCGGCGGGCCTGTTTGTGCACCAGGCTGGTCTGCCGGCGCATGGTGTCGTCAACGGCGCGCTCGTGGAGCAGATCGGTGACGCCGAGAATGGCGGTGAGCGGGTTATTCAACTCGTGAGCCACGCCAGCCAGCATCTGGCCCATGGCGGCGAATTTCTCGGTTTGCAGCAATTGCTGCTCGATGTGCTTTTCTTCGGTGACGTCCCGAGCGGAGGCCACAATGCCGGTCATGCGCCCGTCAGAATCCATCATCGGGCTGGCGGTCACGCGGATCGCACGGTAGCTGCCGTCTTCGTGACGCACGCGGTATTCCATGCGCGCGGAGCGAGTGACGCCGTTCAGTAGATTATCGAGCTGCTTGCTCAAGTGCCGCGCATCCTCGGGATGGGCGCGTTCGCCCATCTGTTTGCCGATCATCTCCGCCGGCGGGATGCCGATCAATTCCTCGCAGCGCGGTGAAACGAACGTGTAGCGGCCTTCGACGTCGAGGACCACGATCAAATCCGGGAAACATTCCACCAGGCTGCGGCCGAATTCCTGCTCCTGATACAAGCGGCGCTCGATCTCGACGCGCTCGGTGATGTCCACCAGAGTGCCCTGCAGGCGGACTACGTCGCCGGAACTATCGCGAATGACCGAGCAGGAATCGAGGCAACGGATGGCTTTGCCATCGGTGCGCAGCAAAGTAATTTCGTGATTCTTGACGGCGCCCACGCGGTCGAGCTCATCGAGCATCCATTCACGCTGGGAGGGATCTTCGTAAAGGCTCGTCGCCGGAACGGCCAGAAGATCTTCCTTGTGCTCGAAGCCCAGCATGCGTACCAGCGCGGGATTGGCTTCGAGGAAAGTGCCGCCGGGAGTGGTGAAATACACTCCCTCTTGCAGCGATTCGAACAGCTCGGTGAAGCGCAGCTCGGATTCACGGTAGGCGGTGATATCGCGGGCGACGCCGCTGGCGCCGACGACTTCGCCGTCTTTCAGAACCGGCTGCAGGACGGTGTCGTAATAACGGATCTCACCGCTCCTGCGAAATCGCGTGCGCACAACTCCTGACCAGGTGCGCCGCTCGAGAAATGTGGATAGTCCACTCTGGACGCTGTCAATCGGCGGCTCGGAGATGAATTCCTGCAGCGTATGGCCCACGATTTCCGGGAAACGGCAGATTGAGCGTTTCTGCGAAGCGCTTGTTGACGGTTTTGATGCTGCCGTCGAGACCCAGATTGAAGACCAGATGGTCGAGGCTGTCGATCAGATCGCGGTAGCCGCGCTGCGAGCGGGTCATGACCTCGAGCATTTTTTCGATTTGCGCTTCGGTGACGGGCGCGTCAGCGCGCTGTTTCATGCCGCGGAGGAAGGCGCGCAGCTCGATGACCTCTTTGCGCTGGCGCCAGACGTAGGCGCCGAAGAGACCTACCAGAACGACAAGGCCCACCGGAATCGCTTCCAGGCGCATGGGCAAGACGCGAAAAGACGCCCAGGACGTGACTGCCAGGCCCAACGCCAGCAGGACCAGAATCACGAGAATGTAATGCCACAGCTTGCCTTCGTGCTTCTCCATTTGCTCCCAGTGAGACGCGGGTTCGGATCTCTGCGAGTCTGGAGGAGTATGCGGCGAGCGGGAATTAGGATCTTCGGTCATGAACGAGAGCCCACAGGTCTCCTTAAGTTCGAGTTTACGGAGGGGTTGCGGTGGTAGCAAATTGAAACGGCGGGGCGATATCCAGTTGCTAAATGGTGAAAGTACAGGTGGAAACCTGTACTTGTGGATAGCTGTACTTACGGGCGTGTTCGCTTTCACCCGCGGGAAGCGCTTCGGCGGAAGTTTGCTATCTGCAGAGGCCGGTAGGCTTATTGGACGGGGCGCTCCGCGGTTGATTGCGGATTTGGTTGGAGCTGGGTCGCCTGATGCCGGCCTAAGAGGGCGGCGCTACATGAACCGGAAAACAAAAACGGCGGCAGGTCCTTTCGGGCCTGCCGCCGCTTGGGTTTCGAAGCAGACGTTGACGATTAGCCTTCGGCTACCGCGTCGGTGTCCTTGCGCAGGAAATCGAGCGCGGCGGCTTCTTCGGGCGTCAGTTCGGGCTCGATTTCGGCTGGTTCTTCGCGCGGCGTTTCGGTCAGGAGCTGGATATTGCGATAGCGCTCCAGGCCGGTGCCCGCGGGAATCAGGCGGCCCATGATGACGTTTTCCTTGAGGCCACGGAGGTAGTCCACCTTGCCGCTGATGGCGGCTTCGGTGAGGACGCGCGTGGTCTCCTGGAAGCTCGCGGCCGAGATGAAGGAATCGGTCGAGAGCGAGGCCTTGGTGATGCCGAGGAGCAGCGGACGGCCCGTTGCGGGGCGGCCGCCATCGTGGATGACGCGATCGTTTTCCTCGCGGAAGCGGAACTTGTCCACTTGCTCTTCGAGTAGGAACGTCGTGTCGCCGACGTCTTCGACTTTCACCCAGCGCATCATCTGCCGGACGATCGTTTCGATGTGCTTGTCGTTGATATTCACGCCCTGCAGGCGGTAAACCTCCTGGATCGAATTGACCAGGTAGGCTTGCGTGTATTTCTCGCCGAGAACCGCGAGCAAGTCGTGCGGGTTGAGCGGGCCGTCGATCAACGGTTCGCCGGCGCGGACGTGCTCGCCTTCCTGGACGTTGATGTGCACGCCGCGGGAAATCGAGTATTCCTTGACCGTGCGGCCGTCTTCGCTTTCGACGTAGATTTTGCGCTGGCCCTTGGCGATTTCGCCGTACTTGACGATGCCGTCGATTTCGGAAATGACGGCAGGGTCTTTGGGCTTGCGGGTTTCGAAAAGCTCAACGACGCGCGGGAGACCTCCGGTGATGTCTTTCGTTTTGGTGGTCTCGCGCGGGATCTTTGCGAGCACGTCGCCCGGCTGCACCTCGTCGCCGTCCTGCACCATCAAGTGCGCGCGGGAAGGCATGAGGTACTTCTTGCGGACGCGGCCGGCGGAATCGCGGACTTGAATCGTCGGCTGATGCTTTTCGTCACCCGGCGGCAGCGTTACGACGAGCTGCGATAGGCCGGTGACTTCGTCCACCTGTTCTTCGATGGTGACGCCGGACTGCAAGTCCTTAAACTGCACGGCGCCGCCGGTCTCGGTGAGGATCGAGAAAGTGTACGGGTCCCATTCGGCCATGATCTGGCCTACCGTCACGGGCTCACCGTCTTCAACCTTGAGACGAGCGCCGTAAACCACGTGATAGCGTTCTTTCTCGCGGCCCTTTTCGTCCACTACGGCGATTAGACCGGAGCGATTCATCGAGATGAGCAGCTTATTGCGGCCCTCGACCACCTTGAGATCGATGAAGCGGACGAAGCCGTTATTCTTGGCTTCGACCTTGGATTGCTCGGTGACGCGGGTCGCCGTGCCGCCGATGTGGAAGGTGCGCATCGTCAACTGCGTGCCGGGTTCGCCGATGGACTGCGCGCCGATTACGCCGACCGCTTCGCCGAGTTCGACCATGCGGCCGGTGGCCAAGTTGCGGCCATAGCAGCGGGCGCAGGCGCCGCGGCGGGATTCGCAGGTGAGCACGGAGCGGATGTTGACGCGCTCGATGCCGGCCGCTTGAATCGCGTTGGCGAGTTCCTCGGTGATTTCCTGGTTGACCTCGACGATGACGTTGCCTTCGTAGTCTTTGATCTTCTCGAGCGAAACGCGGCCAACGACGCGGTCGCGCAACGGCTCGACTTCGACTCCGGCTTCGATGATGGGCTCGACGAAGATGCCGTCGGCGGTGCCGCAATCGAATTCGCTGATGATCACGTCCTGGGCTACGTCCACCAGGCGGCGGGTCAGATAGCCGGAATCGGCGGTCTTCAGCGCCGTATCGGCGAGACCCTTACGGGCGCCGTGCGTGGAGATGAAGTAGTGCAGCACGTTGAGACCTTCGCGGAAGTTCGAAGTGATCGGAGTCTCGATGACTTCGCCGGAAGGCTTGGCCATCAAGCCGCGCATGCCGGAAAGCTGGCGGATTTGCTGTTTCGAGCCGCGAGCTCCGGAGTCGGCCATGACGAAGATCGGGTTTATGACGCCGCTCTTGTCCTGGGCTTCGAGAGTCTTGAACATTTCGTCCGCGACTTTTTCGGTGACGTCCGACCAGATGGCGATGACTTTGTTGTAGCGCTCGCCGTTGGTGATTGCGCCATCGAGATATTGCTGCTGCACTTTGACGACTTCGCGTTCGGCGGTATCGACGAGCTTGAATTTATCGCCGGGGATGACCATGTCGGTGATGCCGATCGAAATGCCGGCCTTGGTGGCGTAGAGGAAGCCGAGCTCCTTGAGCTGATCGAGAGAGACAACGGTCTTCTCCGTGCCGAAGCGCAGATAGCAATACTGCACCAACTGCTGGATGCCCTTTTTCTTCAGCAAGCCGTTGATGAAGGGCATGTCCGACGGCAGGTGATCGTTGAAGATCACGCGGCCTACGGTGGTGTGCAGGAATTGGCGGTTGAGCTGGATAGGCTCGGCGTGCGGCACGTCCTGATCGTCGTAGGCGGTGGTGAGGTCGATCACTTCGCCGGTGTAACGCAGGCGGATGGGCGTGAGCAATTCGACGTCGCCGGCTTCGAGAGCCAGGATGACTTCTTCGGTGGAACCGAAGGCGCGGCCTTCGCCCTTGCCACCGGGCTTGCTCTTCGTCAGGTAATAGATGCCGAGCACCATGTCCTGCGTCGGAACGGCCAGAGGCATGCCGTTCGCGGGCGAGAGAATATTGTGCGAGCTGAGCATCAGCACCGAGGCTTCAACCTGCGCTTCGGGCGAAAGCGGAATGTGCACGGCCATCTGGTCTCCGTCGAAGTCGGCGTTGAACGCCGTGCAAACGAGCGGGTGGATGCGGATGGCTTTGCCTTCGACGAGCAACGGTTCGAAGGCCTGGATGCCGAGGCGATGGAGCGTGGGGGCGCGGTTGAGCAGCACGGGATGCTCGCGAATCACGTCTTCGAGGATGTCCCAGACCGTCGCTTCTTGCGCTTCGACGAGCTCTTTGGCCTGCTTGATGGTGGTGCAATGGCCCGCGGCTTCGAGGCGGTGATAGATGAACGGCTTGAATAGCTCGAGCGCCATCTTCTTCGGCAGGCCGCACTGGTGGAGTTTCAATTCCGGGCCGACGACGATTACCGAGCGGCCGGAATAGTCCACGCGCTTGCCGAGAAGATTCTGGCGGAAGCGGCCTTGCTTGCCCTTGAGCGTGTCGGAAAGCGACTTGAGCGGGCGATTGTTGGTGCCGCGCAGAACGCGGCCGCGGCGGCCGTTATCGAAGAGCGCGTCCACGGCTTCTTGCAACATGCGCTTTTCGTTGCGCACGATCACGTCGGGCGCGTGCAGCTCCATGAGCTTCTTCAAGCGATTGTTGCGGTTGATGACGCGGCGATAGAGATCGTTCAAGTCGGACGTGGCGAAGCGTCCGCCGTCCAGTGGCACCAACGGGCGCAACTCGGGCGGCAGAACCGGAATTACATCGAGAATCATCCATTCCGGCTTGTTGCCGCTCTTGCGGAAGGCTTCGAGAACCTTGAGGCGCTTGGCGTACTTGATGCGCTTCTGCAGGCTCGGGTCAATTTTCATCTTCTCGCGCAGCTCTTCGCTGAGCTTCTCGACGTCCACGCGACGGAGAAGTTCCTTGATGGCTTCGGCGCCCATGCGCGCGTCGAATTTGCCGGCAAATTCCTTCTGCAGTTCGCGGAATTTCTCTTCCTGCAGAATTTCCTTTTCCTTGATGCCGGGTGTTTCGCCGGTGTCGATGACTACGAAGGCTTCGAAATAGAGAATGTGCTCGAGGTCGCGCATGGTGATGTCGAGCAGGTAGCCGATGCGGCTGGGCAGGCCTTTGAAGAACCAGACGTGCGAGCAGGGCGACGCCAGCTCAATATGGCCGAGACGCTCGCGGCGGACTTTGCTGAGCGTCACTTCGACGCCGCACTTGTCGCAAATCACGCCGCGGTGCTTCATGCGCTTGTACTTGCCGCACAAGCATTCCCAGTCCGTCACCGGACCGAAAATCTTGGCGCAGAACAAGCCATCGCGCTCGGGCTTGAAGGTGCGGTAATTGATGGTTTCCGGCTTGGTCACTTCGCCGTGCGACCAAGAACGGATTTTTTCCGGACTCGCCAGGGAGATGCGAATGGAATCAAAATCCGCGATCTGACTGGCGCGATCATAAGGGCTCGATCGATACAAGGGGTGTCCTCCCGTCCCGGCTTGGCCGGGACAAAAACCTTTTCGAAAACCGTTTCGCGGCGGTCCCGCATGCGGGAGCGGCGCGGTCAGTTAGTCAGCGACCTTTTCGAGTTGCGGCTTCTGCCTCTTCATCAACTCGACGTCGAGGCAAAGCGACTGCAACTCGCGGACGAGCACGTTGAACGATTCGGGCACGCCTGGCTCGATGCCGGGTTCGCCCTTCACGATGGCTTCGTAGATTTTGGCGCGGCCGTACACGTCGTCCGACTTCGCAGTCAGCAGCTCCTGGAGAATGTGCGCGGCGCCGTAGGCTTCGAGCGCCCACACTTCCATTTCTCCGAAGCGCTGGCCGCCGAACTGCGCCTTGCCGCCGAGCGGCTGTTGCGTGATCAGCGAGTACGGGCCGATGCTGCGCGCGTGAATCTTGTCGTCCACCAGGTGCGAGAGTTTGAGCATGTAGATGTAACCGACGGTAATAATCTGAGCGAACGGCTCGCCGGTCATGCCGTCAGCGAGCACGACCTTGCCGCTTTCCGGCAGGCCGGCAGCCGCGAGCATGTAATGAATGTCGGTTTCGCGCGCGCCGTCGAAAGACGGGCGTGGCCACCGGAATTCCGCCGCTGAGACTTTGCGCCAGATCGATGATTTCGGCGTCGTCGAGATCGACGATCGTCTTCCACACCGACGTCTGGCCGAAAGCTTCCTTGAACCATTTGCGCAGGCCTTCGGCGCGGGTCTCGTCGTCGAGCAGCTTGGTGATTTGCTCGCCGAGAGATTTAGAAGCCCAGCCGAGATGCGTTTCGAGAATCTGGCCGACGTTCATACGCGAAGGAACGCCGAGCGGATTGAGAACGATTTCTACCGGTGTGCCGTCCGGCATGTAGGGCATGTCTTCTTCGGGAACGATGCGCGCGATGACGCCCTTGTTGCCGTGGCGGCCGGCCATCTTGTCGCCGACGGAGAGCTTGCGCTTCATGGCGATGTAAACCTTGACGAGCTTGATTACGCCCGGGGGAAGTTCATCGCCCTTCTTGAGCTTGCCGACTTTCTCGTCGGTGATCTTGCGCAGCACATCGATCTGCCGCGAGGTCATCTCTTCGATTTCGTCGATCTTCTCGATCAGGAGAGGATCTTTGTCGGAGAGACGCAGGCGCTTCAGGTTGCGCGTTGAGACTTTTTCGAGAATGTCACGCGTGAGTTCGGTGCCTTTGGTCAGCAGGCGCTTGTTGGTGCGCTCGTCGTGCAAGTCGGCCAGAAGCGTTTGCCCGCCCAGCAAATCGGCGAGGCGCTTCAGGCGCTCGTCGGTGAGAATGCGGATTTCATCGGCGAGGTTTTTTTCGAGCTTGGCGACTTGCCCGGCTTCGATGGCCTTGTGGCGTTCGTCTTTTTCGGCGCCCTTGCGGCAGAAAATCTTGACGTCCACGATGGTGCCCTCGATACCCGGCGGACAATAGAGGGAAGCGTCGCGAACGTCGCCGGCCTTTTCACCGAAGATGGCGCGCAAGAGTTTTTCTTCCGGAGTCAGCGTGGTTTCGCCCTTGGGCGTTACCTTGCCGACCAGGATGTCGCCCGGACGGACGGTGGCGCCGATGCGGATTACGCCGCTTTCGTCGAGATTGCGCAGGAAGCCTTCGTTGATGTTGGGGATGTCGCGAGTGATTTCCTCGGGCCCGAGCTTGGTGTCGCGGGCTTCGATTTCGTACTCCTCGATGTGAATCGAGGTGTAGTAATCCTCGCGCACCAGCTTTTCGCTGACGAGAATGGCGTCTTCAAAGTTGTACCCGCGCCAGGGAACGAAGGCGACCAGCACGTTGCGGCCGAGTGCTAGCTCGCCGTGATCGGTGCAGGGGCCGTCGGCCAAGACGTGGCCTTGCTTGACCCGATCGCCGGTGCGAACCAGCGGCTTCTGGCTGATGCAGGTGTTCTGGTTGGAACGCTTAAATTTAGTCAGAAGGTAAATGTCGGAACCCACTTCGCGGCTGAGCACGCCGGATTGATCCGATTCAACGCGCACGATGATGCGCTCAGAATCGACTTGGTCCACGATGCCGTCGCGCTTGCAGACGACGACTGCACCGGAATCGCGCGCGGTGACGCGTTCCATCCCCGTGCCGACCAGCGGCGCCTCGCCCTTGATCAGCGGCACAGCCTGGCGCTGCATGTTCGAGCCCATCAGCGCGCGGTTGGCGTCGTCATTCTCGAGGAACGGAATCAAGCTGGCTGCAACCGAGACGAGTTGCTTCGGCGAAACGTCGATGTAATCCACTTCATCGCGCGACTTCAGCACGAAGTTCCCGGCTTGGCGGCAGTTCACCAGGTCCGTGGTGATGCGCCCCTTTTCATCGAGCGCTGCGTTGGCCTGCGCTACGACGTAGCGGTCCTCTTCCCACGCGGAGAGATAGAAGCAATACGGCTCGACAATCACGCGCCGGCGCTTCAACTCTTCGTTCGCTTCTTCGACCTTCTCGCGTTCGACGATGTCTCCGGCCTTGAATTCGCTATCACCAGCATTCACCACTTGAACGTATTCGATCACCCGGCCGCCCTTGACCTTGCGGTAGGGCGATTCGATGAAGCCGAATTCGTTGATGCGCGCGTAGCTGGAGAGCGAACTGATCAGGCCGATGTTCGGGCCCTCCGGCGTTTCAATCGGGCAGATGCGGCCGTAGTGCGTCGGATGCACGTCGCGCACTTCGAATCCAGCACGCTCGCGCGATAGGCCGCCGGGACCGAGAGCCGATAGTCGCCGCTTGTGCGTGATTTCGCTCAGCGGGTTGGTCTGGTCCATGAACTGGCTTAATTGCGAGCTGCCGAAGAATTCCCGGATGGCCGCCATGACCGGCTTTGCGTTGACCAAATCGTGCGGCATGGCCGTGGACATTTCCTGGTACACGGACATCTTTTCCTTGATGGCACGCTCCATGCGCACCAAGCCGATGCGGAACTGATTTTCGAGCAGCTCGCCAACCGCGCGGACGCGGCGATTGCCCAAATGATCGATGTCGTCCACTGTGCCGATATTGCGGCGCAGCTTGAGCAGGTATTTGATGGCCGCAACGAAATCCGCAGGATCGAGCGTGCGCTTGTCGAGCGGCGTCTCAAGACCCAGCTTGATATTGAATTTCAGCCGGCCGACTTTGCTGAAATCGTATTTGCGCGGATCGAAGAACATGCCGTTAAAGAGCGCCGTGGCGGTTTCCAGCGTGGGAGGATCGCCGGGACGCAGCTTGCGGTAGATTTCGATCAACGCTTCGCGCGGATTCTTAATCGCGTCCTTGTCCAGCGTGCGGCTGACGATTACGCCGACTTCATCGCGCTCTGGAAAGCAAATATCCACTTCGCTGATGCCCGATTCGGCCAGCGTGGTCCACATTTCGGGCGTGAGTGCCTTGTTGGAATCAACGAGCACTTCGCCGGTCTGGCGATTGACGAGTTCGGCGACGGTGTAGGCGCCTTCGAGATCGGCAGGCGAAACTTCCGCCTGCGTGATCTTGGCCTTCACGATTTCCTTGTACAGCGCGTCGCTGATGCGCTTGTGTGCGCCGACCACGACTTCACCGGAGCGAGCATGCTTGATTTCGTGCGAGAGCTTGCGCTCGATCAGGCCTTCGGAGACGTTCCAGTACAGACCGTGGTCGCGCAGGGAAATGCGCTCGACTTCGTAAAAGGTGCGCAGGATATCTTCGTTGGACTTCATGCCCAGCGCGCGCAGGAAAATCGAGCCGAGGAACTTGCGCTTGCGGTCGATGCGCACGTAGAGAATGTTCTTGGTGTCGTATTCGAATTCCACCCACGAGCCGCGATAGGGAATGATTTTCCCCAGGAAATAGCTGCGATTGTTGGCCGTTTCGTAGAACACGCCCGGCGAGCGATGCAACTGGCTGACGATCACGCGCTCGGTGCCGTTGATGGTGAAGGTGCCGTTCTCGGTCATCAACGGGATGTCGCCGAAGAACACTTCCTGTTCCTTGATATCGCGAATGTTCTTCGCGCCGGTGTCGGGATCCTTGTCGTAAATGGTCAGGCGAATGGTGACCTTGAGCGGCGCGGAATAAGTCATGCCGCGCTCCTGGCACTCGCTCACGTCGTATTTCAACTGCAGCGTGACCGGATCGCCGCACTTGTTGCAGAACGTCGGAGTGTTCTTGTTGAACGTGCCGCACTTCGAGCAGATCACGTCGCCGGTGCGATAGGGATTGGTTACAACCGAAGCGCCGCAATTGCGGCACGTGGCGCGCAAGTGATGCAGGCCGCGCAGATGGCCGCACTTGCACTCCCAGTTGCCGATGGCGTAGTCCACGAAGTCGAGCTGCGAGAGCCCGCGAAAATCCTGAATGGGAAACACGGAGGTGAAGACGGACTGCAGGCCCGTGTCGTCGCGCTCGCTCGGCAAGCGATCCATTTGCAGGAAGCGCTCGTAAGATTTCTTCTGGACATCAATCAAATTGGGAATCTGAACGGTGGTTTTGATTTTGGCAAAATCCAGGCGTTCCCGTTCCCTCGTCGGACGGTTTCCATTGCGCATTCTGAATTACCTCTCCCCGTCAGGGACAGCCGGCACGCGCCGCAGGTTGAGACACCCGTACTGCGCGTCCGGGAAGGACATGTTGCGAGGATGTTGGAACGTAAAGGAGCAAGTGCGTTGGCGAATTCCCCGGCGCCCGGTTTCGGAGCGCGAACCGGCCGCCACTACTTGATCTCGACCTTGGCTCCGGCCTCTTCGAACTTCTTCTTGATCGTGGCGGCTTCGTCCTTGTTGACGCCCTCTTTCACCGTCTTGGGCGCGCCGTCAACCAGGTCCTTGGCTTCTTTCAAGCCCAGGCTGGTGACTTCGCGGACCGCCTTGATCACGCCAATTTTGTTGGCGCCCACGTCGGTGAGCACGACGGTGAATTCCGTCTTCTCTTCCGCCGCGGCTCCGCCGCCGCCCGCCGCCGCGCCGCCCGCCACCATCACCGGGGCTGCCGCTGCGGCGGAGACGCCGAAGGCCTCTTCCATCTTTTTCACAAGGTCCGACGCCTCGAGCAGCGTCAAGCCCTTGATTTCATCGAGAATTCCTTCCACTTTGCTAGCCATTGCTGTTGTCCACCCTCCTAAGATTCCGCAACCACCGGAGCTGCGCCGGCGTCTCCGCCGGCAAACTTGTTGGCCTTCACCGCTTCACTCGTCACCACGGCGAGATTGCGCGGCAATGCTGAGAGCGCCATCGCGATGCGCTGCGCCGGCGCGTTCAACAGGAACATCACTTTGCTGATCAACTCTTCCTTCGAAGGCAGTTGCGCCAGGTTTTGGATTTCACCGATCGAAACCACCCGGCCTTCCACCCACCCTGCCTTGAACTTGAATGCGGGCGTTTCCTTGGCGACTTTGGTCAGCACTTTCGCCAGCGCCACAGGATCGAGGCGCGTGTAGGAAATTGAATTCGTGCCCTTGAGTCCATTTAGCAGCGGCGCGACCGGCGTGCCTTCTCCGGCTCGCTCGGCCAGCGTGTTCTTCACCACTTGATATTTGCCGCCCGCAGCTTCCACAGCGCGGCGCAGCTTGGTGTCCGCTTCGACGGTGATGCCCTGAAACGTGGTCAGGATTACAGTCGAGACGTTTGCCAACTCCGCTCGCAGCGCTTCGGATTCCGTTTTCTTCTCTGCTTTCTTCTTCATTCCCTGCTCTCCAATTCAACGTCGGTTCTACGAGACAAAATCACGCAGCGGCCGATATGGATACTTCGGATTCGGCGTGATCGATGGGAATGCCCGGCCCCATCGTCGAAGTCAGCGTGATTTTCTTGATATATTTGCCCTTGGCCGCAGCGGGCTTGGCCTTCTGGATGGCGGCCAGCAGCGCGTGCGCATTGCCTGCCAGCGCTTGCGCAGTGAAGCTGATCTTGCCCACCGGCGAGTGAATGATCCCGGTCTTATCGAGGCGGAATTCCACTTTACCAGCCTTGATTTCCTTCACCGCGCGCGCCACTTCGAAGGTGACTGTGCCGGTCTTTGGATTGGGCATCATGCCGCGCGGCCCAAGAACCTTGCCGAGCTTTCCGGCGGACTTCATCATGTCCGGCGTGGCGATCACCGCTTCGTAATCGGTCCAGCCCTCGGTGATTTTTTGGACGATGTCGTCGCCGCCGACGAAATCCGCGCCAGCTTCCTGCGCCTCGCGCACTTTATCGCCACTGGCGATGACCACGACGCGCTTGGATTTGCCCAAGCCGTGCGGCAAGACTACCGTGCCGCGCACCATCTGGTCGGATTGCTTCGGATCAACGCCCAGATTGAGAACCAGCTCGACGGTCTCGTCAAATTTCACGAAGTGCGCCTTGCGCAGCAATTCCGCGGCTTCTTCGAGCTTGTAAGGCCGCGCTTCGACGAGCTTGCGCGCCTTGTCGATATTCTTGCCGCCGATCCTGTTGCTCTTCCCCATCTCGATTCGTCCCCCGCCCAGTTTTGTCAGGGCACGATTTCAGTCGTGCCGAACGCCGCATTTGCCTTCGTAGGGGCGCTGGCTTGCTGCGCCCTCCGGCGACCTCGCTGCAGAATCAAAGCCCTACTCGACCGCGGACTCCCCGGAATGACGACTTCTCGCCTCTTTCCGATTACCCGACGACTTCAATGCCCATATTGCGCGCCGTGCCCATCACAGTGCGCACCGCCGATTCCAGCTTGGTCGTATTCAAGTCCACCATCTTCACCTTGGCGATGTCTTCCACCTGCTTGCGCGTCACTTTCGCCACCTTGTTGCGATTCGGCTCCGGCGAACCCTTCACAATTCCCGCCGCGCGCTTTAGCAGCTCCGAAGCCGGCGGAGTTTTGGTGATGAAGGTGAATGTCCGGTCGCTGTAAATCGTGACCAGCACCGGGATGATCATGCCGTCCGGCTCTTTCGACGTCTTGGCATTGAACTGCTTGCAGAAATCCATGATGTTCACGCCGTGCGGGCCGAGCGCGGTCCCGACGGGCGGCGCCGGCGTCGCTTTCATGGCCGGCAATTGCAGCTTGACTGTGGATTGAACCTTCTTTGCCATTCGCAGACCCTCTTACTTAATTAGATGCGCGGGGGATGCATCGCCCGCGCCGGCACCTTGCTACGCGACCTTCTCAACCTGCGCGAAATCCAGTTCCACGGGCGTCGAGCGGCCGAAAATGGTGACCGAGACTTTCAAGGTGCTGCGGTCGGAATTCACTTCCTCGACCACCCCGGTGAAATTCGCAAACGGGCCATCCACGATGCGCACGTTTTCGTTGCGGTCAAAGCTCAGCTTAGGCTTGGGCTTCTCCGCCGTGCTGGACGCGCGGTTGACGATATTCTGAACTTCTTCGTCCGTCAGCGGCGTTGGCGTGGTGCCCGAGCCGACGAATCCGGTGACTTTCGGCGTGGAGCGCACCACGTGCCAGGTGTAATCGTCCAGATCCATCTCCACGAGCACGTAGCCGGGATAACACATCCGCGAGGAAATGATTTTCTTGCCGCCACGCACTTCGATCACGGATTCCGTCGGGATGATGATCTGCCCGATCTTGTCCTGTAGCCCGAACGCCGCCACGCGGCCTTCCAGGCTCTCCTTCACCTTCTTCTCAAATCCAGAATAGGTGTGGACGATGTACCACTGCTTCGCCATCACTAATTCCCTCATTTGTGCCGGAAATAACTCCACATCCGGCTGAAGATCGTGTCGGTGATCAGAAAATAGATCGCAAAGAACGCCACGGTAACGACCACAACCACGGTCGTGGACTTCACGTCGTCCCAACTCGGCCAATTCACCAGCTTCAGTTCCGAACGTACATCATGAAAATACTTCTGCACGCGCCTGGGGTACTCCATCACCCGGTCGAGAAGCCCCGCTCCCGGGAGTGCCGACCCTTCGCTGCTTGCGCCTTCTTGTCTCAATTTCTTTGCCGCCTCTGCCATGACCCCGCCCGCTTGCCCATCGCTGCCCCGCTTGCCCCGCGTCGCGCTTGCGTTTGCTTTCGCTGCCCCGCCGCGCCTCTTACGAAACTGGCAGGGGAGGAGGGATTCGAACCCCCACTCTCGGTTTTGGAGACCGATGGTCTACCGTTGAACCTACTCCCCTACGGATGCTTACTTGACCTCTTTGTGCGCCGTATGCTTGCGGCACGTGTTGCAAAACTTCTGTGTTTCCATCCGGTCGGGATGCTTCTTCCGGTTCTTCATGGTGGTATAGTTCCGGTTTTTGCACTCGCCGCACTGCAATGTGATGATTTCTCGCATATTCGTTTACTCGATGATCTCGGTTACGGCGCCAGCGCCGACGGTGTGCCCACCTTCGCGAATCGCGAAGCGCAAGCCCTTCTCCAGCGCTACCGGCGTGATCAGCGCTACTTCGACCGATATGTTGTCGCCCGGCATCACCATCTCGACGCCCGTCGGCAGCTTCACGTCTCCGGTTACGTCCGTGGTGCGGAAGTAAAACTGCGGCCGGTAGCCGGTGAAAAACGGCGTGTGCCGCCCGCCTTCTTCCTTGGTCAGCACGTACGCTTCGGCCTTGAACTTGGTGTGCGGCGTGATCGAACCCGGCTTGGCCACCACTTGCCCGCGCTCCACGTCTTCTTTTTCCGTGCCGCGCAGCAGCAACCCCACGTTGTCGCCCGCAATCCCTTCATCCAGCAGCTTGCGGAACATTTCCACGCCCGTCACTACGCGCTTCACCGTCGGGCGGAAGCCCACAATTTCGATTTCTTCGCCTACCTTCACCTTGCCGCGCTCCACTCTTCCCGTCACCACCGTACCGCGCCCGGAAATCGAAAAAATATCTTCAATCGGCATGGCGAACGGCTTGTCCACATCGCGCTGCGGCAAAGGCACGTTCTTGTCCACCGCGTCCATCAATTCCAGAATCGACTTCTCCCACTTCGGGTCGCCCTCCAGCGCCTTCAGCGCCGAGCCTTTGATCACCGGAACCGTGTCGCCCGGAAATTGATACTTCTTCAATAGATCGCGAACTTCGAGTTCCACGAGTTCCAGCAACTCAGGGTCTTCCACCACATCGCACTTGTTCAAAAACACCACGATGTAGGGCACGCCCACTTGCCGCGCCAGCAGAATGTGCTCGCGCGTCTGCGGCATCGGCCCGTCGGTCGCCGCTACCACCAGAATCGCCCCGTCCATCTGCGCCGCGCCGGTGATCATGTTCTTGATGTAGTCGGCGTGGCCCGGGCAATCGATGTGCGCGTAATGGCGATTGGCGGTCTCGTATTCCACGTGCGCCACCGCGATGGTGATGCCGCGCTCGCGCTCTTCGGGAGCGTTGTCAATCGAATCAAACGCCCGGAACTGTACCTTGGGATTGTTCTTTGAGAGCACCTTGGTAATCGCCGCCGTCAAAGTCGTCTTGCCGTGGTCGATGTGCCCGATCGTCCCTACGTTCACGTGCGGCTTACTGCGCTCGAATTTCTCCTTCGACATCGCTGGTTATCCTCGTCAGAGAGCCGCGTTTCGTCCGTCGCTTCTTCGCGCTCGTCTGTTTTCGTTCAGCGCACTGGGCCCTACCGCTGGGCCTTACCTTCCATTTCGCATTCTGGAGCGGGGGACGGGATTCGAACCCGCGACCATCTGCTTGGAAGGCAGAGACTCTACCCCTGAGTTACCCCCGCTCATCCCCAAGCTGCTGCGCACGACGTTCCTGCTCGCGAATGCTGGAGCCTGGGACCGGGATTGAACCGGTGACCTCGTCCTTACCAAGGACGCGCTCTACCAACTGAGCTACCCAGGCTCATTCCGGCTTTTCCCGCCTCTCCACTGGGCTGCCACACTGCCAGCCGCGAGCGGGAATTTCGTTTCTTTCACCTCGGTTGTCAGGAACCGCCGTTGTTGTGCTTCGCGCTGGAAGTATTCGCTCGTGCGGGACGCTGGTGGACGGGGGAGGATTCGAACCTCCGTAGCCCGCAAGGAGCGGCAGATTTACAGTCTGCTGGTTTTAACCACTCACCCACCCGTCCCGCGTGATTTGCCAGGACAAAGCTGCCGCATCTCAACGGGAAAAACCGCAATGCAGAAAGGGCTCGTGCCCGTAGACACCAGCCCCTGCTCTTTTATTGCGAGGAATTCGTCCGCATCCCGCCAAAATTTCCCGGCCCGTAAAGTTCAGCTGGCGGAGGGAATCGAACCCCCGACCCTCTGATTACAAATCAGATGCTCTACCAGCTGAGCTACGCCAGCATAGCTAAACCGAGCGAAAGTATCACAGCGGCAAGGAAATTGCAAGCAAGTGAAAAAGCTCTCGCCGCACGCCCGGTGCCAATCTCGATCCCAGCATCCGACCTAAGCGCCAGTATAGCACTGATGGGCAAAAAATTGAACCCCCGTTGCAGGTACCAGCCCGCCGTTCTGAAGCCCTGATATCGGCCCTGACCACCACTGCCTGGCGGCTGCTCAGAAGCCACTCTGGACGCTGGCTTTACTTGCTCTCCGAGGCCCACTTATACTCGCAAAATGACTTCCTCAGGAAAGCGCGCGCTCATCTTTGTAGCGATTTTTATTTTGATCCTCGCTGGCGTAGGCTTCTATTTCATTCACGGATTTGGCAAGAGTCCGGTGCTTGCCCCGGGAGCTCCGCCGGATCTTTTCAGTTTGCTGCCTTCTGACGCGCCGATCGTTGTGTACGGCGATGTCGCTGCGGTGAAGAGTTCGCCGGCTTTTGCCAACGGCTCAGTTTTGTTCAATCCGGGAGTAGCGGAAGATCCGAATTATCGAGATTTCGTGGAGCAAACGGGATTCGACTACTCGCGAGATCTCGATCGCTTCGTGATTGCGATCTGGCCTGACTCGGAAACTTCATCCCCGGTGCTGGCAGAGCGGATAAAGTTGATCGCCATCGCCGAAGGGCGCTTCGATCGCGCGAAGATCGATAGCTATGCGCGCCGCACCAGCCGCGTGTCGAACGGCAACGGCCCGGTCGTTTACGAGAGCGGGCCGACGACGCCGGGCCAAGGCTTCTACTTCACATTTCTCGAGCCAAACCGAATCGCTCTCGCTCAGAAAATGAGCCTCGACTCGGTGCTCCATCCCCAACCGGGCTCGCAGCAGGATTCCGACACCCGCCAGCGTATCGCCCGCGTCTCGGGCGCCGAGTTCTTCGCCGTCGCCCGTACCGACGACTTGCCGAAAGCCATCGGCGCTCATGAACTACAGTCCGGCCAGCTCAATCGCCTGCTCAAGAGCGTCCGCCACATCACGCTCTCCGGGCGTCCGGACGGCAACAATTTCTCATTGGCAGCCGAAGCCGAATGCGATTCGCTCTCGAACGCCCTGCAGCTCGCCGGCCTGCTCGACACGCTGCGCTGGTTCGGCCGCGCCGCGCTCGCCAGCCCCCAGGCGCGCGAGCAGATGCATGCCAACGACATCGCGCTGCTCGATTCCCTTCTGCGTCTTACCAGCGTCTCGCACGAGAGCAATCTCGTACGCTTGAAACTGCAGCTCACTCCACAGGTTTTGCAGGGGAATTCGAAAGCGAAGTAACGCGACTACGCTTGGCCGGTACGATTTAAGCGGTTTCTCGTCGGTCGGATTGCAAACACCGGAGGCCGACTGCAGGGACGTCGGTGCGGCTTAGTCGCCGTTCTCGAGCGGGGCTCCGGCGGCGGCGCGCAGATAACGCCACGGATTCACCGGCGTGTTGTCCAGGCGTACTTCGTAGTGCACATGGGGCCCCGTCGCATGACCGGTGGCGCCTTCAAAGCCGATAATGTCGCCGCGCTTCACTTGCTCGCCCACGATAGTGTTGAATTCGAGCAAATGACCGTACCAAGTCGTTACACCGAAACCGTGATCAATCACAACCAGGCGCCCGTAGCCGGCCCGGCGATCAACCACTGTAACCACGCCGTCGGCCGTCGCGCGCACCGCGTCGCCCAGGCGCGACGCTATATCCACGCCGGAATGGAATGCACCCTCGCCACTGAATGGATCGAGGCGTTCGCCGAATCGCCCGGTAATCTCTCCGACGACCGGCCATAGCGAAGGCGCAAAGCGGTTGCCGAATTGCGGCTCAGGCATCAGGCCCAGGTGCGGGCTGGCTGCTGTGACCATGGAAACATTGGTCTCGAGGTAGTTGAACTTCGCGACCGTCTCGCGGAACTCGGTCTCTGGCTCGCCGAAGCTGTCGCTCATGCGAAAGGGTGTCTGCTGCCGGTTGGTGATGCCGTAAGCCATGGCCACGTCTGTGGCCAGTGATTGCAGGGAGGTCAAACGCTCGTTGGTATCTTTAACCTGCGTCTGCAAGTCCAGATACTGTTTCTTGAGGCTGTCTTGCTGGCGGCGCAGTGCATTGTAGTTGGTGACTTTCCAAAGCATGCGAGTATACGAACCGGCGGCGAAAATGACGGTCACGCCACCTACGACTGCCAGAACCACGAATACATGTAGGATGTAGAGAGGAACCCGCAGGCGGCGCACACCGCCGGAATCGTTTGCGGCAATAAACAGCGTATATGACTTGCTCTTCATTCTTCGCCAAGATTGCAGGAAGCGCGCTATCCGGGGAAACCGGAGCGACCACCCAGCAGCCCGACGAAGCTGTCGGGATCCGGCGACGAGGGCGCTGGGGCGAAAACCGTCGAATTGTAGGGACTCGCCTCTCATTCGTCAACCCATTTCTTCCAATTCCTGTAGGCACACTCAACTCGTGCCTTTATCCAACTCGCAGCTATAATCGGCAACCTGTGTCTCGGATTGACCCTATTTTCAGGCTACGGACCTCCTGCAGACAACTGTCCCGATGACCAGTGAAGGCGCACTGCTCAACCGCATCAAGAAAGCCGTCCTTTCGGCCGGGGGGAAAGGCGGGGGAAGCGTGCGACTAGGTATCGGGGACGACGCGGCTATTCTTAAACCGCTCCAGGGACGCGAGTTGATCGTCAGCAGCGACTTTCTGATTGAAGGCGTTCACTTCACTTCTTCTCATTCGCCCGACGCTATTGGATACAAGGCCCTGGCTCGCGGTGTCAGCGACTTGGCGGCGATGGGGGCCCGGCCGATCGGGTTTCTCTTAAACCTGGCGATGCCTTCGCGACGAACTGGCGCATGGCTGGATTCATTTTTGGCGGGCTTGAGGCGGGCGGCGCAAATGTTTTGTATCACATTGATAGGAGGAGACTTAGCGAAGAACGAGGAAGTCGTGATCTGCATCGTTGTGATCGGCGATTCCGCGCCCGGCCGCGCCATTCGTCGATCCGGTGCGCGTCCTGGAGACCTGCTCTATGTCAGCGGCAAGCTCGGAGCAGCACGGCTGGGACTCGAAGTCATACTCAAAGGGTTCGATAAACGTAGCGATGCTGCGTCACTACTCAGACCACACCTGTATCCAAATCCGCGACTCGAACTCGGCACTTGGCTCGCTCGTCACCGCGCCGCCACGGCCATGATGGACATCTCCGACGGCCTCTCGATTGACCTTGACCGGCTCTGTGAGGCGAGCGGCGTCGGCGCGACAGTGAACGCCGATCGCATCCCGGCAGTTCGAATCCCAACCAATTGGCAGCAGCGGCTGAAGCTGCCCGCAGGCGCCGCCCTAGACTTCGCCCTGAATGGCGGCGACGACTACGAGCTCCTTTTCACCGTACCGAAGCGGAACACAGTAAGGCTATATCGCGCTCCACGCAGTGTGCCCTTCACGTGCATCGGTGAAATCACCCGCGGACGCGATATCGTGCTCGTTGACCTCGCGGGCCGAAAAAGCCCGCTCAAGCCTCGCGGCTGGGACCACTTTAGGAGTGCAAGGACCTGATTAATTCGGCTTCGGTGTGGTGCTCGCCGGTGGCACTGCAACGTGCGTGAGGCCTTGCTCGGCGGCGTCGGCGGGCGGGGCGGTGTCCGGCGTATCGACCTGCACGACTCGGCGGGCGCCAACTTCTCTAGCGGAACCACGTTTGGAAATTCTTCGATCGGCTTGCTGTCCATCGCGCCTTTCATGAATTCCAGCCAGATGGGCAGCGCGGCACGCGCGCCAGTTTCCTTTTTGCCTAAAGAGACGCGCTTGTCGTCGTTGCCGACCCACACGCCCGCCGTCAGCGAAGGCGTGAAGCCGAGGTACCAGGCATCGGTGAAATCGTTGGTCGTGCCCGTTTTGCCGGCGGTTGGACGCCCCAGCTCTTTGGCGCGAACGCCAGTGCCGAACTGTACGACTTCTTCGAGCATGGCCACCATCGTCCGCGCCACGTCGGGCGGGATCACATCGGTCACTTGCGGCTTGGCTTCCTCGAGCAACGCGCCGTCGTAGGTAGTTACGCGACGGATCATGTGCGGCTCGATGTGAATCCCGTCGTCGGGAAAAACCGTAAACGCCGAGACGTGTTCCATCAGCGTCAAATCCGCGGCTCCTAGCGCCAGCGGCAGATACGGAGGCAGCGGGCTGGTAATCCCGAACCGCCGCGTGGTTTCCACCACCTTTTGCACCCCGACCTGGTCGAGCAGCCGAACCGCGGGGACATTGCGCGAGTCTGCGAGCGCGCGCCGCAAAGTAATGCGGCCTTCGAACTTCTCGTCGTAATTTTTCGGCGAATAGTCCTGGCCGCCGCTGCGGAAAGTAACCGGAGCGTCCACGATCGTATCGAATGGCGAAAATCCCTGCTCGAGCGCCGTCGCATACACGTACACCTTGAACGAGCTACCGGTCTGGCGCAGCGCCTGCGTAGCGCGGTTGAACTTCGATTCATCAAAACTCGAGCCGCCCACCATGGCCTTGATTTCGCCGCTGGGGTTGTCAATCGCCAAAAGCGCGCCCTGGGCCGTCAGCGCTTGCTCGAGTTCCACGCGCGCCGTCGTGCCGGTGATGTCGAGGATCTTGAAAAGCGCCACGTCCCCGGCCTTCAACAAATCGCCCGGTGATTTGTGCCCGGTCCAGGAAATCGACGAGCCTGAAACCATCGCCGCGTAGGGACCAATTCTCACTGTCGCGGCCGAATTATCCACCGAACGAACGAGCCCAGTGACGTAGCTGCCCTTCTCGATCGTTCCGTGCCAGTCTTCGGAATCGTAGCTATCGAGCTTAGCGACGCCTTCCTTCACGATATTGCGCAATCCGCCGCGCCAGCCGTGGCGCCGGTCATATTCATGCAAGCCGTCGAGCACAGCCTGATCGGCGGCCCGCTGCGCCGCGACGTTTAGCGTGGTGTAAACGCGCAGCCCCTGCTCGTGCACCGCGGCCGTTCCGTAGGTGCGCTCAAGATACTGGCGGATCTCCTCAACAAAATACGGCGCAAAACTGTTTTTCGCCGCGGTGAGATGCAGGGTCATCGGAGTGGCAGCTGCAGTTTCGGCTTCCGCCGAGGAAATCTTGCGCTCCTCGGCCATATTCGAGAGAACCAGATTGCGCCGCGCTCGCGCACGCTGCGCATGCAGCACGGGCGAATACTTCGGTCCGGGAATGATCCCTGCGAGCAGCGCCGCTTCCGGCAGCGTCAGTTTGCCGACGGGCTTGCCGAAATAATATTCCGACGCTGCTTCGAACCCGTAATTGCCATGCCCGAGATAAATTTGATTGCAGTACATGGTGAGAATCTGTTGCTTGGTGTAGTGCCGCTCGATCTGAATGGCCAGCAGCATTTCCTGAATTTTGCGGCGGAAAGATCGGTTGGAGCGATCGAGGAAAAGCCCGCCGGCCAGCTGCATGGTAATCGTGCTGGCGCCCTGAGCGATGCGCCGCTTGGTGATGTCGCGCCAGGCTGCTCCGACCACACGCGTGAAATCGACGCCCCAGTGATCTTCGAAGTGCTGGTCCTCAGTGGAAAGAATGGCGTCCTTCAAAACCTTCGGGATTTGCGGGTAAGTCAGCAGGATGCGGCGCTGCAGCGCGAAGCTGCCGATGGATTCGCCGTTATCAGCGTAAAGCTCGGTGACGGTGTCGGGCCGGTAGTCCTCCAGCGCGCGGATTTCAGGCAGATCGCTGGTATAGACAAAAAGCAAGCCGGCCGCCGCGCCGATGCCCACCGAGCACGACAGCAAAAACATGAACGCGAGCCGCCCGAAGAGAGAGCCGCCCGCAATTCGAATCGGTGTTTGTTCAGGATTCTCCACGAAGCTCTTATTCTATCGCCGCTGGAAAAATCGGAAAGTAAATCACGGGCCGCGTTGCCAGTCACACAATCGGCGTTAGCGGGTCCGGCCGGACACAATGATTGCCAGCATGTGTCTCGATGGACGCGTTAGTGCATGCCGATATACGCATCGGCCTCAATTTCAACCAGCATGTCCGGCGAAACGAGTGCCTTGATTTCGATCATGGCCGTGGCCGGACGAATGGCGCTGAAAATTTCGCCATGCGCGCGGCCGATTTTCTCCCAATCGGCGATATTGATGACGTAGATGCGCGTGCGCACCACGTCGCGCATCTTCGCTCCCGCCTGCGCCAGCGCTGATTCGATATTCTTCAGCGTTTGCACCGTTTGTGCGTACGGATCGCCTTTGCCGACAATCTCGCCGTTCGCGCCAGTCGCTGTGGTGCCGGAAACGTGCACGTAATTCCCGATTCTTACAGCACGCGAATAGCCAACAATCGGCTCCCACTTCGTCCCACTGGAAATATTCTGCCGCGACATAGCAAGTCCTCCAAGTCTGCCGTTCGGCGCCCGTTTCTCTACGGAATCAATCATCAAATCGTGCCCGCAATTCGGCCGGCATCACCGGGCAAACTTCGGCGCGTCGTCCAAAAATGCGGTAACGCACCCGCGCAATAAAATTGTACACGCCATCGCGCAGCGCCTGCGGAATCAACGCGATCGCCCCGGCAGCAAACCGCCAGAAGCCGCCCAACCGCCGAAGTATATGAATGAAGGCATCAGAGCGCAGAAGCAACCGTCCGTCGTCCGTGAGCACAACGATGCTGTCCGGCAACGCCTCCCGCTGCGCGGCCGGCACAAGTTTGCGAAACGTGATTCCCTGCAGCGGCGCATATCGGAAAAGCCGCCCTCCGCGATCCCGCGCGACCACAAATCGCACCGAGCGGTGGCACAATCCGCAATGCCCATCATAAAAAATCCGCTCGGTCTGCCGACGGAAAACTCGCTGCCGGCTCGCCCGCTGCAGGTGCCAATTTGTCGACCACAGCCATTGCTCTCTGCTCTATTCTCGCGCGGCGCGCCTAGTAAAGCCATCGCGTCGCTTTGGAAACTGCCGCTTTACACCGATTGGCGAACTCTCTAAGCTAAGTTGTAGTCAGCGAAAAAACGGACTGCAGCCATGAAATGCGACAACATCCTTGAAGCCGTCGGCAATACGCCGCTGATCCGCCTGAATCGCGTAGCGCGCGATTCGCGCGCCGAAGTTTACGTCAAGGCCGATTACTTGAATCCCGGCGGCTCGGTGAAAGACCGCATCGGCATCGCCATGATTGACGACGCCGAGCGACGCGGTCTGCTCAAGCCCGGCGGCACAATAATCGAAGGCACCTCTGGCAATACCGGCATGGGCCTCGCTTTAGTCGCCGTCGTGCGCGGCTACAAAGTTGTCTTCACCATCACCGACAAACAATCGCGCGAAAAAATCGACCTGCTGAAAGCCTTCGGCGCCGAAGTGATCGTCTGCCCAACGGCCGTCGAGCCCGACGATCCACGCAGCTACTATTCCGTCGCCAAGAAGCTCGCCAGCGAAATTCCGAATTCCTTCTATCCTAATCAATACGAAAACCCGATGAATCCCGAGGCCCACTACCGCACCACCGGCCCGGAAATCTGGAAAGACACAGAAGGAAAAATCACCCATTTCGTCTGCGGTATGGGGACGGGCGGAACGATCAGCGGCGTCGGCCGCTATCTCAAAGAGCAAAATCCGGACGTCAAAATCATCGGCGTCGACCCCTACGGCTCGCTCTACTACGAATTCGCCAAGACCGGAAAAATCGGCAAGGCGCTCACTTACGTCGTCGAAGGCATTGGCGAAGACATTTTCCCGGGCACCATGAATTTCAAGGTTCTCGATGACGTCGTGCAGGTCAACGACGAAGAATGTTTCGTCTGGGCCCGCCGCCTCGCCAAGCAGGAAGGCATTTTCACCGGCGGCTCAGGCGGCGGTTGCATGGCCGGTGCGCTGAAAATCGCGCGCGGCTGCAAGAAAGGCGATGTCATCGTCGCGTTTCTCCCCGATTCCGGCACTCGCTATCTCAGCAAGATTTACAACGACGCCTGGATGCGCGAATACGGCTACGTGGACGCCGAGCTGCGCCTCACCGCCGCCGATATCGTCCGCCACAAACGCGAAAGCGGCAAAAAGCGCGAGCTGATCATCGTGCGTCCCGATCAGACCGTCTTCCACGCGCTCAACACCATGCAGAAGCAGGATATTTCCCAGCTTCCGGTCTTCGAGGGCGACGCGCCTATCGGCACCATCTACGAAGACCAAATCCTGAATCTAGCGCTGCAAGGCAAAGATCTGCGCAAGCTGGTAATCCGCGAAGCCATGGGCCAGCCGCTGCCGCAATTGCCCAGCAACGCTCCCGTCGAGCGCGTAACGCACATCCTCAGCCACGAAGGCCCAGCCGTCTTCATCAACATGGACAACGGCAAGCCCGAAATCCTGACCAAGTTCGACTTGATGGACACGGTTGCCGGCCTAGTCGAGCAAAAGCGCTAAAAGGAGAAGCAATGCCGGGCTTTCCAGGCCCCTTGGGATTCACTGCGTTCGCCGCGGTAAAATTCGGCGGCTACATGCTCGCCGGCTTGGCCCTGAAGAAATTTTATCCGGTGATCCGCGACGCCACCTGGAAAATCGCCGGCAGTCGCCTCCTCCTCGGCATCTTCGTCGGCCTCGCAGTATTTTTTGCCGGGGTCTCCATCGCCAACGCTTTTCCGCGCCTCAGCGATAACGTATCGCCGTACGCGGTTTACGCGGGCCTGGTATTCTTACGAATCATAGTCTGGTCTCTAATCATCCGAATCTTCGCGGGCTCGCAGTCCAGCCAGCCAGGCAAATGGCTAGGCCTCTCAGCCGCAGGCGCTGCATGGTCAACGCTGCTCGACGTCCCAGCGATCGCCCTGGCAATCGTCAGCCCAGGAGCAGTCCCGATTTGCTGAAACGCGCGCAACGAGTATCTGGAGCGAAGCGATGGGTGCCCCATGCGCCGCAGTTGCGCGTGGGGCTTTTGAAAGATCATTCTCCGACGCCTTGTCAGGGCAGGTTTCAACCGTGCCGAAGAACGAATCGCGCGACGAACGGCTTTAGCCGCTGAGGTTGCTTTGCTAGGGTGGGAGCCCCCTGCTTCAGCAGGGGGAAGCCGGACTTCAGTCCGGCGGAACAACGCGTGCGCCCGCGAATCGGCTTTAGCCGCGGGGGTTCTGTTTTGTTCGTCGGCAACGGCTGCGATTTGTCGGGGCAGAGCTCCGCATCGAAAGCGCCGTGCAGCGCACCGTTGGGTGCCCCATGCGCCGCCGTTGCGCGTGGGGCTTTTGAAAGATCATTCTCCGGCGCCTTGTCAGGGCACGGTTTCAACCGTGCCGAAGAACGAACGCGCGACGAACGGCTTTAGCCGCTGAGGTTGCTTTGCTAGGGTGGGAGCCCCCTGCTTCAGCAGGGGGAGCCGGACTTCAGTCCGGCGGAACAACGCGTGCGCCCCGAATCGGCTTTAGCCGCGGGGGTTCTGTTTTGTTCGTCGGCAACGGCTGCGATTTGTCGGGGCAGAGCTCCGCATCGAAAGCGCCGTGCAGCGCACCGTTGGGTGCCCCATGCGCCGCCGTTGCGCGTGGGGCTTTTGAAAGATCATTTTCCGAAGCCTTGTCAGGGCACGGTTTCAACCGTAGCCGAAGAACGAATGCGCGACGAACGGCTTTAGCCGCTGAGGTTGCTTTGCTAGGGTGGGAGCCCCCTGCTTCAGCAGGGGGAAGCCGGACTTCAGTCCGGCGGAACAACGCGTGCACCTGCAGTCGGCTTTAGCCGCGGGGGTTCTGTTTTGTTCGTCGGCCAACGGCTGCGATTTGTCGGGGCAGAGCTCTGCATCGAAAGCGCCGTGCAGCGCACCGTTGGGTGCCCCATGCGCCGCAGTTGCGCGTGGGGCTTTTGAAAGATCATTCTCCGGCGCCTTGTCAGGGCACGGTTTCAACCGTGCCGAAGAACGATCGCGCGACGAACGGCTTTAGCCGCTGAGGTTGCTTTGTTAGGGTGGGAGCCCCCTGCTTCAGCAGGGGGAGCCGGACTTCAGTCCGGCGGAACAACGCGTGCACCTGCAATCGGCTTTAGCCGCGGGGTTTGGGATGATGATTCAACCCAACTCAAAGGACCGATCAGCCCATACCAATAAGAGGTTCGGTTTTGCTCGCGAACGCCTACAAAACGCTAAACTCGATCACTCATGAAAATTGAAGACTTCAACGACCGCCTAAAAAACCACGTCCTAGTCGCCGACGGCGCCATGGGCTCGATGCTCTACGAATTCGCCGGCGCGCAGCGCTGCCTCGAAGAAATGAACGTCACCGAGCCCGAGGCCGTCTTCCGCATCCATCAGGCCTACCTCGATGCCGGCGCACAAATTATCGAGACCAACACCTTCGGCGCCAATCGCAATAAGCTCGCCGCGGTTGGCCTGGAAAGTCGCGTCACCGAATTAATCCATCGCGGTGTCAAAATCGCCCGCGAAGCCCGCGAAGCCGCGCGCCACGAAGTGCTTCTCGCCGGCTCCATCGGCCCACTCGGCATTCGCCAGCAAGTCGAGCATCCGCCCACCGAAGAGATGCAGCTGATCTTTCGCGAACAGGCTGCCGCGCTCGAAGAACGCGGCGTCGATCTTTTCATTCTCGAAACGTTCAGCAATCTCGACGAGCTGATCGCCGCCATCACCGCGATCCGTTCCTTTTCGCGTCTTCCCATCGTCGCGCAGCTCACCTACTCCGAAGAGGGCACCACGTTCGGCGGCACGCGTCCGACCGAAGCTTGGGAAAAACTGAAGTCGCTCGATATTCAAGCCGTAGGCGCCAATTGCACCATTGGCCCGCAGCTTCTTCTTCCCGTTCTGCGCGAACTCTCGTCTGCCGCGAATCTCCCGCTCAGCGCCATGCCCAACGCCGGCTTCCCGGTCCGCATGGGCGACCGCATCGTCTATCCCAAATCCTCGCCCGAATACTTCGCGCTCTTCGCCCGCGAAGCCGCCGAACTCGGCGTACGCCTCCTCGGTGGCTGTTGCGGCACCACGCCCGAACACATTCGCGCCATGGCCGAAGTGGCCAAAGTCGCTGCAACCGGGAACCCACGTAAAGGCGGCAGCCGCGGCCGTCACTCCCGTCGAAAAGGCCCGCCGCATCGCCGCACGCGAGCCCGAAAGCAAACTCTGGAAGAAGCTGCAGAGCCACAAATTCGTCATCTCCGTGGAGATCGATCCGCCCAAGGGCATCTCCACCGATCGCATCCTCGAGCAGGTCGGCCGCATCATGGACGGCGGCAAAGTCGATTCCATCGACATCAACAGCGGCACCCTCGCCCGCGTCGGCATGGACGCGCTGATGCTCGCCGGCGCTCTCGAAGCCCACGGCTACGAAACCATTCCGCATCTCACTTCGCGCGACGCCAATATCATCGGCCTGCAAGCCATGCTTCTCGGCGCGTGGGCCATCGGCGGCGTAAGAAATGTTCTCGCCATCACCGGCGATCCGCCATCGCTAGGCGATCATCCGGAAACTTCCGGCGTCTATGAAGTCGATTCGATCGGGGTAGTGAAAATTATTTCGCGCCTGAATCAAGGCACCGACTGGGCAGGCAAGAGCCTCGGCGGCGCCACAAATTACACCATCGGCGTAGCCGTGAATCCGGTAGCCGAGGATCTCGACGAGGAAATCCGTCGCTTCGAGCAGAAGCTAACCGCCGGCGCGCACTTCGCCATGACCCAGCCCATCTTCGATCCCGAACATTGGCGCAATTTCGTCCAGCGCCTGGGTGGCAAATGCCCGGTCCCGGTCCTCGTCGGCGTTTGGCCGCTCACCAGCTACAAGCAAGCCCTGCGCCTCAACAACGAAGTCCCCGGCATCATGATTCCCGAACGCACGCTAAAAGAGCTGGAAGCCGCAGGCACTTCCGCCAGAGACCGCGGCTTCGCGCTAGCAAAGGTAATGCTCGACTGGGCCCGCACCGAAGTAGCCGGCGTCTACCTAATCCCCCCATTCAAGCGCTACGAAGAAATCCTAGAGCTTCTGTAACGCCGGCTGCCAGCCGGCGCGTTTCCCCGGCGTGTGCAACCGCCAAGCCACGTGCACCAGTCCGACGTAGAAATTCACCGGCTCGAACGAACGCGCACGACTCGAAATCCGGCGTAGGGGCGGGGCTTGTTTACCCTGAGGCACGAAGGGCTCCGCCCGCCCGCGTAAGCACCGTTAGTCAGTCTAAATACTCCGACGCCTTGTCAGGGCACGGTTTCAACCGTGCCGAACCGGCGCTACCTCTCACGCAAACACACGCTCGCGCCCGCCTTTGTTCATTCCCATTCACGCCTTCACCGTAATCGTCCCCGTCATCCGCGGATGAATCTTGCAAAAATACCCAAACGTCCCCGCATCCCCAAACGTCCACGAAAACTGATCATCGGTATCGAGCGCCTTCGAAGCAAACTTCTTCTCCTCGCTGGTCACGGTATGCGGCACGTCGTCATGATTCACCCAGGTAACCGTCGCCCCAGGCTCCACAACCAACTCCTTCGGCGCAAAACTAAAATTATCAATCCCAACTTTCACCTCGCGCGCGCCCTTTGCCGCAACCGTCCGAATCCCCGCCGCACCAGCGCCAGCAGCCATCATCGAGTGTTCGCCCATCGAATGCGGTTCCGAGGCTGCCAAGGAAGAATCCACAATCGCCAACGTATGCTGCCCGCGCACAAATCTCAGGTCGGTAATCCCCAACACGCTCCGCAATTTCTCCGCCGGCACCGTCATCGGCCCCGGCGAAGCCGCCGTCCCCGGCGCAGGCTGCGGAAACGCCGTGGACATCGCCGTATGAAACGTCACATTCCCCTCCACCTTCTGCAAGACCTGGTGAATATGCCCGTTCAAAACCGAAACGCTCCCAAATCTCTTCAAATACCCAAGCGCCTGCCCCGCATCGTCGGTCCCCCAACCCCACTCGGGGTAAACCGACCACAGCGGAATATGCGCAAACACCACAATCGGCGTGCTGCTCCCGAGGCCCTTCACATCGTCCTCCAGCCACTCAAGCTGCGCCGCACCCAACTGCCCCAGCCCGCCCGCTTTCAGATTCACCACATTCACCAGCCCGATAAAATGCGCGCCCTTGTAATCAAAGCTGTACCAGCCATCGCCCTTCGCGCCTTTTCCATACCGCTCGCGAAACTGCGCGCCATCATCGATCACGTCATGTTCGCCGGGCACAAAATGCACATCCTTGGTCCGCCCCTCGCGCAAAATCTGATCCACGGCGTCAAATTCCGAAGGCTTCGAAAGATGCGAAACATCCCCGGTATGCAGCAAAAAAGCCGGCGCGTCGGGCAGCGCATCAATCTTCGCAATCGCCGCACGAAACGTCCCGGTTACATCGGGATTCGCCGCCTTGTTAAACCCCATATGGCTATCGCTGATCTGCGCAAACGTAAACTCGCCCCCAGCGCCGCCAGCCGCGCCGTTTCCGAGCGCGCCATCAAACGCCCGCGACTTCAACACGCCTCCAGCCATCGTCCAGATCACGCCCAGTCCCGGCCCAAGCCATGCACTCCAAAAATCCCCGCCGGTCAATCCCATCCTTATTGAAATCGTGCTTGATATATCGCGCCATCGTCTCGCTCCTCCTGAATTGCAACCGCGCAGCGGTTGCGTTCGTAGGGCCCGCGCTTCAGCCGGGCCCTCTTCGTGCTCTACAGCGAAGCGTTGGGTGCCCCATGCGCCGCCGTTGCGCGTGGGGCTTTGGAAAGAGCACTTTCTGACGCCTTGTCAGGGCACGGTTTCAACCGTGCCTTACAACGGCCTTACGCCAACGGCTTTAGCCGCTGAGGTTCGTCACCGCCGCGCTCCATTCGCCAAGACCATCCCCGCACAAAATTATTCCCCGTCGAAATTTCGGGAATAAAATCGCCGCTCGGTGAGTCTAATGAGCGGGTAACAGCGGAGCCACGATTGGCCAACACTCTCGATCTCGGCCGCTTCGAGCAGCTCATCCTGCCGCATCTCGACGCCGCCCATAACCTCGCGCGCTGGCTCCTGCGCAGCCCTTCCGACGCCGAGGACATCGTGCAAGAAGCCAGCCTGCGCGCTTGGCGCGGCTTCGGCACGTTCCGCGGCGGTGACGGACGCGGCTGGCTCCTCGCCATCGTCCGCAACGCCTGCTTCACCTGGCTGCGCAAGAATCGCCGCCAGGAACTAGCCGACGAGTTCGACGAAGCGGTCCACTCCGGCGAATCTGCCTCACCGGATCCCGAACGCCAGCTTTTCGAAGGTCAGGACAAGCAGCGCGTGCAGCAAGCTCTGGAAGAATTGCCCGCGGAATTTCGCGAAGCCATCGTGCTCCGCGAGCTCGAAGGCCTGAGCTACAAGGAAATCGGCGACATCGCCGGCGTGCCCATCGGCACGGTCATGTCGCGCCTGGCGCGCGCCCGCAAGCGCCTGCAAATCGCGCTGGCCGCGCCGGCAAGAAAGGAGGTTTGAAATGCGCTGCGAAGAATCGCGACAACTGATCGACTTCTATCTCGATGGCGAACTCGACGCGCTGCGCGCCGCCGAATTCGAGCTGCACGTCCGCGGCTGCGGCGAATGTACGCCGCAAATCGAGCGCGCCTCGAAGCTGCGCAGCGCGATCCGCGAAGCCGCGCCATATTTCGCGGCGCCGCCCGCGCTCAAATCGCGCATCCGCGAAGCCCTGCGCGCCGAAGCCGGCGCCGCAGATTCAAGCCGGCACGAACCGAGCGCCGGGCAACGCGCGTCCGAGCCGCGCACCATCCGCTCGTGGTGGGGCTGGACCGCCGGAGCCGTTGCCTCAGTCGCAGCCGCGATCATTCTCGTCGCCACGCTCTCCGGCAGATTTGGCTGGCAATCCGAGCAGGAAGAAATCGCCGACGAAGTCGCCGCCAGCCACGTCCGCTCGCTGATGGCCAATCACCTCACCGACGTAACCTCGTCCGATCGCCACACCGTCAAACCCTGGTTCGACGGCAAAATCGACTTCGCGCCGAACGTTCCCGATTTCGCGGCCGATGGCTTTCCGCTGGCCGGCGGCCGCCTCGACTACATCAACCATCGCGCCGTAGCCGCGCTCGTCTATCAGCGCCGCCTGCACACCATCAACGTCTTCATCTGGCCAACGAATTCGCCAGGGACCACGCAACCCAAACTCGAGACGCGCGAAGGCTACAACCTCCTCCACTGGCAAAAGGATGGCATGCAATACTGGGCCGCCTCCGACGTAAACGCCGACGATCTGAAGCAGTTGGCGCAGTTGTTGGAGCAGTAGCGCGGCGTTGTCCCGGTTGCGTAGGGCGGGCTTTTGCTCCCACCCAGTTTTCGCTTCCCCTTTCCTACCCCACCTGTGTCCCGATTGTTTATGGGTGCTGGCCTTTGTTTTCAATGACTTACGGGCATAAACAATATTTGAGTGTCCCGATTGTTGTCCTGATTGCTCCTTTCTCGTTTCGCCTGGCGTTCGATTTGCTTCGAGCTCTGATCGAAACACCGTACGATTAGAATCTCGCGTAAGTGATTGAAAACAATCGTTGAGGGTCGAGTCTAATCGAAACAAAATTGGGGCCTGGTAATTTGCGTTTTGCCGGACAATTTTGAATGCGTTGATGAGTTCGAGGCGGGCACGGTTCGGCGCCCCTGCCCCGTTCTCATTTGCTCCGAGTCGCCTTCTGCTCCGCACGGCTTTCTTTGCGCCTCTAACTGCACATTCCTCCACGATAATTTCCGCATGACGTAATGCAGCTGTCAATAGAACGGTCGGGCTAGGACTCTCGGGCCGAAGGAGTTCAAAGGGTAAAGCCCGATAAAGCAACGGGAGTTCGAAAACCCACAGCCACCCCGGGCGGGTGGTGAACCCCCGCCCCTACAGCGGCATCCAGAGGAAATTCCGGCCATAAATCCGCGAAAACCCAATGCCGAATCGGGGCGCCCCAAGCGAGCGCATACCTTTGGCATGCGGCTTGTATTGCGGCTTGCGCGGGCTTATCATGCGCCGCCTTAGGAGAAACCGATGCCCCGAATACTTGTTTGTCGCGTTCTGCGCCGCCGCGCGTTGCAATTTGCAATTCTGTTCGCTGTCTGCAGCGGTGGGGCGGCCACTCCGGCGAAGGGTGCGGATCAGCAGTTCGAGGTATCGTTTCCGGCTTCGGCGCATGCCGGACCGATCACTGGGCGCGTGTTTGTGGCGCTGACCCGGCATGGTGAGAGTGAGCCGCGGTTGCAGGTTGCCGGGTGGCAGCGCTGCACGCCGCTTTTCGGGGTGGATGTGGAGCAACTCAAGGCTGGGGATGCGGCGAAAATTAACGGCGGCACGCTTGGGTATCCCTTGCACAGTTTGCGGGAGATTCCCGCCGGCGATTATTACGTGCAGGCGATCATCAACGTTTATACCGAATTCCACCGCGCCAAAGGGCCTGCGATTTGGGCGCATATGGATCAGTGGGAAGGGCAGAATTTTGTGCGCTCGCCCGGGAATTTGATCAGCGAGGTGCAGTTCGTGCATCTCGATCCAGCGGTTGGGTACACGATCAAATTGAGCGCTTCGAAAGTGATTCCTGCGATCGAAGTGCCTGCGGATACGGAGTGGGTGAAGCACATCAAGATTCAGAGCAAGATGCTGAGCGAATTCTGGGGGCAGCCGATTTATCTTGGCGCGGTGATTTTGCTGCCCAAGGGTTATGACAGCCATCCCGACGTCAAATATCCGGTGGTTTATGTGCAGGGGCACTTCAGTTTGAATCCGCCGATTGCTTTTTCCACCGAGAATCGGCCGGAGACCGAGGCGCAGCGATTTTCGCGCGAACATCGCGGGGTGGAAACGGGATATGAGTTTTATCAAAGCTGGAATTCGGAGAATTTCCCGCGAATGATTGCGGTGAGTTTTCAGCATCCCACGCCCTTTTTCGATGATTCGTATGCGGTGAACTCCGTGAACGACGGGCCGTATGGCGACGCGCTGGTTTCGGAGTTGATTCCCTACCTTGAAGAACACTTCCGCATCATTCGGGAGCCTTACGCGCGGCTGTTGACCGGTGGCTCAACCGGGGGTTGGGAGGCGCTGGCTTTGCAGGTGTTTCATCCCGATTTGTTCGGAGGAATGTGGAGCCTTTATCCCGATCCGCTCGATTGGCATCGCTACGGTTTGACTGACATTTATGACGACGAGAACGCGTTTCTGGTGCAGACCGAGCACCGTGAGCAGAATTCGAATTACGGCGATCATGAATGGCAGGTGCCGGAGCGTTCGTTTGAGCGTTCGCCGGACGGGCAAAATGAAAATACAGTGCGGCAGGTGAGCCAGCTTGAGGAAGTTCTTGGGAGCAAGGGCCGATCGGCGCAACAACTGGAAGTTTTTGAGGCGGTTTTCAGTCCTATGGGCGAGGACGGCTATCCGAAGCCGCTTTGGGATAAGCAAAGCGGGAAAATCGATCACGATGTGGCGAATTATTGGCGCGAGCATGACTACGATTTGCGGGACTACATGGCACGGAATTGGCCGACGCTGGGGCCCAAGCTCGTGGGGAAATTATATTTCGGGGTGGGCGATATGGATCATGGCTACCTGAATCTGGGCGTGTACTTGATGCAGGATTTTTTGAAATCAACTTCAAATCCACATTACGAAGGCACGTTTGAGTACGGACGACCGATGAAGGGACATGGTTGGCATGCGATGACGCAGGCGGAACAGATCAAGGTGATGGCGGATTACGTGGTGGCGCATGCACCGAAGGGCGAACACGCATCCACGTGGAAATATTGAGAGCTGACGAACGCACGGACCGAGGCCGGGCGCGTCGATTGCTTTGCAATCGCACAGCGATTGACCCCTGCCCCTACGACGACGTGATCGGATGCGGAAAATGCAGATCCCTCACCGCTGAAGCGGGTTCGGGATGACAGCGAAATGTGAAGGCACGAGTGCAAACCTGGCCCCTCCCTTCGCATTCGACGCGAAGAGTGGGGCACCCCTAGATTCGACGGAGTGGACCTCCGCCCATACGGGATCGAGACTTCAGGGCGACGTTGAGGGGCTGGGGATGCCGACGCGTTGGACCAACTTCTGGAAGCGCGGGTCGGAGCGAATGGGGTCGAATTCCTGGTCGGCGTTGAGATTGATCATTATGTCGTCGCGGGCTTCGAAGCCTTTTTCGAGCCATTTGAAGGCGCACTCATTGTCGCCGGCTTTGATGCAGGCTTGGGCGACGAGTCCCGAAGAGACGTAGCTCGATTTCGCGGCCTTCTCGTAGTGCGCGACTTTCGCGCGCCAGTAGCCGCGCGCGCCAGATTTCGCGAACGCCGCGCGCAGTTCGTCGAGCTCTTTGGCGTCGCCGCCGAATAGCTCGTCAGCTTTGAACGATTCCTTTGCGCCGGCCTCGGGATTTCCCTGCTGCTCGTTGAGTCGTGCCAACTCAAAGTGCAACCAGGGAGAGTTGGGCTCGGCCTGCAAGAATTCTTGCGCGTATTGCATGGCCAGGTCCGTCTGGCGAGCCAGAGATAGAACCCAGATCACGTAGTCCCATCGCGGCGGCATGGGATCGAGAGAGATTGCGCGCTTCGCTTCGGCGACGGCGTCGTCGGCATGGCCGCTGGCCACCAATGCGTGCGCATGCCACTCGTGAATCCAAAGATCGCCGGGATCCAATTCCTCGGCTCGTTCGAATTCCTTCTGGGCGGCGGTCCAATCCCAGTCGTAGCAAAGAGCGATGTTGCCCAGCGCGGAGTGCGCGTCGGCGCGCGAGTCGTCGAGCGAGAGGGCCTTGAGCGCAAATTCCTTGGCCTTGGGCATGGTCTCGCGAGGTCCAGTGAGACCCGGAAGCCATACCGCGTAAACATCCGCCAAGCCGACATAGGCCGCGGCGAAATTGGGGTCCAATTCAACGGCGCGCTGAAAGTATTGGACGGCTTTGCGCGATGAATCCGCCGTGCCGCCGTTCAGGAATACATACCAGCCGCGGAGATAGGCGTCCTGGGCATCGGAATTGAGCGTGGGAGGACCGCTGCTGAGGAGATTCTGTTCGCGCGGCGTCAAGCGAATGCGAATTTGGCGGGCGACGGCGAGAGCGATTTTGTTCTGCAATGCGAAGGCATCGCCGATGTCGCTTTCGTAGCTTTCGGCCCACAAATGTTTCTCAGGGGAGGCCTGCACAAGATTCACGGTGACGCGGAGACGATTGCCGGAGCGGGCGGCGGTTCCTTCGATCAGCGCGTCCACGTTCAGTTCGCGGGCGATCTCGGGCATCGTTTTTTTCGTGTCCTTGTATTGATTGACGGATGTTCTGGAAATGACGCGCAGCGCGCGGATTTTTCCGAGGTCGGTGGTCAAGGTCTCGGTCATGCCGTCGGCGAGATATTCCTGGGCCGAGTCGCCCGAAAGATTCTGAAGCGGCAAGACGGCGATGGACTGAATCGCGACCGGCGCGGCGCTGCGGGATTCGAGCCGGCGGGTTACGAGCCTGTATGCCGGCAAGGCCAGCAGCAACAAGATAGCTGCGGTCAACGCGATTCGGCGAGTGGCAGAAACTCTTGTGGCCGATTTTTCAGTGACGGAGGGTTCGAGTGAGCGAGATTGCTCCGCAGACCCATTGCCGCTGAGGGAGGCATGAGCAGAGGGTCTCGGTCCGTCCGCGCCAACGCGGGGGGCGGCGGACGGTTCTTCGAGCAGCGTTGTCGCGGCAATGAAACGGTAGCCCATGCGCGGAACCGTCTGTACGTAGCGCGGCTTTTCGGGATCGTCGGCGAGAGCCTGGCGAATCTTGCGGATGGCCGTGTTGATGCCGTGCTCGGCATCGACGAAGACATCCTTGCCCCACAGTTTCTCTTCGATTTCTTCGCGGGTGACCAGGCGACCGTTCGCCGAGGCGAGAAGCAAGAGCAAATCCATCGGCAACTTTTCCAACTTCAGGGCGCGGCCGCGGCGGCGGAGCTCGAAACGAGCAGGGTCCAGCTCAAAATCTTCGAATTGGATGAGGCCCAGGGACATCGCTCCTGAGGTTCCTTGGGCGGGAGTGTAACATTTGAGGCAATAGGCGACAACAACCGGCGATTTGTCAGCTGGTTGGCGCTTCAGAAAACCTTCACCTTTGCTTCACACGGCATCCATTGTCGGGCGCGCGCGGCGCGACTAACTTCCGCGCCCGGTCAGCTCGACCCAAAGGAGAAATTTCATGAGGACTATGATTCGCTCGATGTTTGTGGCGGCAGTAGCACTCGCAGCGGTGACGATTCTTGCGGTGAACGCGGGAGCGCAGTGTTCCATGCCGAAGGGCGGCATGCCGTCGCCGGCGGTCTTCGGGTTCCTTGAGAAACTCGGCGCGCACAGTGCCGCACCTGCCAGCACTGCGAAAGCCGCGGAGCCCGCAGTTTTCCTGTTTGGCCCTACGATCGTGGGCTTTTGGCATAGCACATTTACCGCCGGAGACACGGTGATTGATGACGGCTTCGCTGCGTGGCACATCGACGGGACCGAAATCCTAAACTCGCTGCGCGACCCGAGAACCGGGAACTTCTGCATGGGAACGTGGCAACAGACCGGGCCGCTGACGTACAAGTTGAATCACTTCGGTTTGGCCTGGGATGGGAACGGGAATTTCGTCGGGCCGGCCAATATTCAGGAGAGCGTGACGCTTAGCCGCGACGGAAAGTCGTATAGCGGGACGTTTACGATCGATCAGTACGACACAAGCGGGGACGATCTCGCGCATCTCGCCGGATCGGTTTCCGGGACGCGCATCACGGTGAATACGACGCCGCAGGAGATTTACGGGTGGTAGTTGGCCGAAAGGCGGGAGGGTCTGAAGCACCCTCCCTTACAACGGCGAAAACCTGACCGGACGCCGGGCGGGAGTGCCCTTCTGCGGGCATCAGGGTAAAAACGCCCGCGCCTACGACGGTTTTCGGAGGTGATCCAGCAGCGGGAATAGGATTACGGCTACGGCGGCGTTTACGGCTGAGGCGATCAGTATCTTCCAGCTGAAATAGGGGCTGGGGCGGGCCAGCAGGACGCGATCCATCAGCGTCAGCAGTGCTTGGTGGAAATGGAAGAAGACGAACACCAGGCCGAAGCGGCTGATGGGATGCTCGGTGTCGATTCGGCCGCCGAACGACGACGCTACGTAGCCTACGAATGTCTTGGCGATGCCGTAGAAGCCGATGGGCATCTGGCTTACGGCATCCTGCAAAATCCCAATCCCCATCCCCAACAACAACCCAGTAGCCGGATTTCGCCGGCTCAGCGAAAAATAAATGGTCACCAGAAGCGGCAGTTCCAGCAGGCCGGCCCAGCTTCCGAATTTGTTGAGGAAGCCCTGCAGCACGAGCGCGAGAAAAGCTACGCCTACTACGGCGCCGCCGTAGAACTTGTGCACCTCGATGTGCTGTTCGGCTTGTGCCCGCGAACTCATCTGTTCAATTCATCCCGCCACTCACTGCGCATTTACTGTGCTGGGGGCGCCGCTTCGTTGGCGTCCACCGGCTTCTTCAAGCCCACTTCCTGCTGCGTCAGCAACACAATCACATCCTCCAATCGATCCAGCCGCGCCGCCGACTTTACCGTAATCACCTGAAAGGGATTTCCCTGCTTCACTGCCGTAACCGTGCCCACCGGCAAATCCTTGGGATAGATGCGGTCCTCGCCCGACGTCACCACCAGCTCGCCGACGTGCACTTTTTCTTCGTTGGCGATGTACTCGAGCTTCAAGAGCGGATCGCTGGTGCCTTTGACGACGCCATGCGTGCGCGTTTCGGCGAACAGGGCGCCCACGCCGCTGTTCTGGTCGCTGATCAGCAGCACTTGGGCCGAACCCGGCAGCACTTCGACGATTTTGCCGACCACGCCGTCGGGCGTGATTACCGGGAGATTGCGGCGCAGCTTATCGTGCTCGCCGCGATTGATGAAAATCGTGCGGCTGGCGATGTCGGCGCTGGCGCCGATCACTTGCGCTACCAGCATGGGCGCTTCCGTGTGGGTTTCCTTGAAATTCAGGAGCGCGGCCAGGCGGTCGGCTTCGGCGGCGCGGCTGGCTAGTTCGCGGTTTTGCAGCTCCAGCTTCTCGAGCTGCGCGCGCAGGAATTCGTTGTCGGCGCGGGTGTGGCGCAGATCGATGTAATTGCGCCAGCCGCCGCGGACGGTGGAGATCGACCAAGTGGCGGCGCGTTGCAGCGGCGTGAGAATTTCTACGGCCCAGACGCGCACCAGGCGGACGTCGTGTTCGCGCTTGATTTGGAAGGCTAGGAGCAGGACCTGGATCAACACCACGCTGACGAGGAGGGAGAAAGGCTTTTGGCGTGAAGGAAAATCGAGCATTGAGTTCTCTGTTACAGAAAAATTCTATGCCGCTGTGATTTGCGGCCCCCGTAGCGCCGGCGTCCCTGCCGGCATCCGACGATTACGAATCTCGCCAGGAACAAGGCTCACGCGCGGATCATTTGCCTCAAAACGCGCCGTGCATTTACCGCTGTGCTCCGCGGACGAGTGCGGCCCATGCATAATTTCTCGGCCGTAAGATGCCGGCAGAGACGCCGGCGCTACTGGCCTAGTCGATCGAGACTAGGCGCAGCAGGCGGAAATCGCTTAGCATTTTGCCGGTGCCTAAGACTACCGACGCTAGCGGATCATCGGCTATCGAAACCGGCAAGCCGGTCTCTTCGCGGATGCGCTTGTCTAAATTCTTGATCAGCGCGCCGCCGCCGGTTAGTACGATGCCCCGGTCGCTGATGTCGGCTGAAAGCTCTGGCGGTGTGCGCTCCAGGGCTACGCGAATGGCGTTCAAAATCGTGGCGATACATTCCGAAAGGGCTTCGCGGATTTCGTTGTCATCAATCGTTACCGTCCGCGGGACGCCCTCGATCAGGTTGCGGCCCTTTACTTCCAGCGTCAGCGGCTTCTCTAGCGGATATGCTGAGCCGATTTCCATCTTGATGGCTTCGGCGGTGCGCTCGCCAACCAGTAGATTGTATTTGCGCTTCAAGTAGTGCATCACGGCTTCGTCCATTTCGTTGCCGGCTACGCGGACGGAGCGCGAATAGACGATGCCGCTCATCGAAATCACGGCGATGTCCGTGGTGCCGCCGCCGATATCCACGACCATGTTGCCCGAGGGCTCTTCAATCGGCAGACCGGCGCCGATTGCCGCGGCCATGGCTTGTTCTACCAGGTAAACTTCGCTGGCGCGGGCGCGATAGGCGGAGTCCTGCACGGCGCGCTTTTCTACCGGCGTGATTTCGCTGGGTACGCCGATGACGATGCGCGGATGCACCAGGACGCGGCGGTTGTGGGCTTTCTGAATGAAATACGTGAGCATCTTCTCGGTGACTTTGAAATCGGCGATCACGCCATCCTTCATCGGCTTGATGGCCACCACGTTTCCTGGCGTGCGCCCTAGCATCTCTTTTGCTTCGCGGCCTACGGCTACGACTTCGCCGGTGTTTTTGTTGATGGCCACGATCGAAGGCTCGTTGACCACGATCCCTTTGCCCTTGGCGTAAACGAGCGTGTTCGCCGTTCCCAGGTCGATCGCCAGGTCGGAGGAAAACAGACTGAACACCGACCTCATGCTGTAACCGTTCTTTGTCACTGGAACTTTCGCCTCCCCCCGGAAGCGGTCTGCGGTATTCCTACGGCCGCTCTCAATCCTTCGCCATGCTGAACGCCCGATTCCTGTTCATCGGGCGCGCACTAAAAAATCCCCGCCGCTACGGAATCACAATCGAAACGCGTTTAATCGCCGTGCCGCCGCGGCGGTTCTGGCCCGTAATCACGATTGTCTGGCTGCCCTTGCTCATCGGCGGCGTGAAATAATGAAAAGTCCCATCCGCGCGGACATCCGCCACTTTCTCGCCATTGATGATCAAAGTCGCTCCCGGTTCCGTCCGCCCGGACACTTCCACCAGGTTGCCATGCAATTCCGTGCCATCGACTTCGAGCAACATCTCCTGCTCTTTACCCTGCACCACCAAGGTGAACTTGTACGGGTCGCTCAAATCGCTCATCGCGTCTTTGTTATCCACCGCGCGCACTTTCCAAAAGTAATCTCCGGGCTCGAGTCCCGCGATGTCCAGACTGGTGTCGGCGGTCCGTTTCTCATACAGCACCTTGTTGAACAGCGTGGACTTGCTGATCTGCAGCAAATACGCTTTGGCCGTGGCCACCGGCTTCCACTCAAAATGCACCGGCTCGCGTTTGGTGTCGGCCACAATTATGGGTTGCAAGTTCAAAGGCGCCAGCAGATCTGGGGGCGCCAGCACCTGCTCCTTGGTAATCGTGCCATTCGTCGGGAAGGTAACGCGCTCCCATTGCGCCACTTCCACTTTTTCCGCCCCGCGTTTCATTTCGGCGCTGCCTTCGTTCACGGTCATCTGCTGCTGCTGCGTCTTGGGATCGCTGCGCACTTCCGCGCGGCTGTTTTCCCGCAGCGAAGCCACCGCGTTCTCGAACGAAATATCGGCCTTTGAACCCGGTGTGTTCCAGGTAGGCGTAGCCAAATCCACTTGCCCGGCCTGGATATGCACGCCGACGCGCGAGGCCTTATCGGACTCGATCATATTCTCTTCCACGGTCACCAGCGTATCGCCCTTCACCGTGTAAGTCGTGCCGTCGGCAAACTGCAAGCGCGCCACGCCCTCCGAACCTGTCTGAATCAAATCGCCCTTATCCAAGGTCAATTGGTAATCGGCATTGGCCCACTGCACCGAATTCACTTTTTTCACCTGCACCTTGCCGTCCAAGTTCACAAAACGCGCTTGCTTGGCGATCGTCGAACTCGAAGGCGCGCTGGGCCGCGTAAGCGTTTCCGCAATCTTTCCTAGTACGCTGCCCGAAGCGCCGGGAAATATCAGGTAAACCCCAAAACCGATAGCTGCCAGCAGTATCAGCACCCAAATCACCACGGTCTTGTAGGTGACCGTGTGCCAATACACCTCTACCTTCTGTATTTTGGGCTTTGCAGACGCAGGTATCTTGGTCTCAATCATCGGAAATTGAGCTAATTCCGCAATCTAGCATAGGGGTATAGCCCTTTCAACGAACCCCAACGGGCCTAGGCGTGAATCCGCCAACACCAGTTCCAACTCCTTTTCGCGACACTTGAGCCCGCGCACCCGTTACTCTGCCGTCTTGAAGTCTTTGCTACGACTGGATAGCCTGCAGCTTCCCAGCTAGAGGTATTTATCCCGCAGAATCTTGAGGTGATGTTCCACATGCCCCGGAATTATGAAGGCCAGCGCGCGCACCGTGAAGCGATTGCCGCTGGCGGTGCCGATATTCATCCAGGCGTTTTCCGGCATATTCCGGAACATCGAAAAGGTGGCCAGGCGAACGTTGCGGAAGTCTTCAATTAGGCTTTCCCAGCCGATGGCATCCGAGTTGACGGCGTTTGCGGCGGTATTCTGGTCAAAACTCGGGAGCGGATCAGCGAAGCCGCGCGCGAACCAGAGCGCGCGAAAGGCAAAGGCGCGTTCCGTATCGCTGATGTGATTCACGACTTGGCGGATGGACCACTTCTCCGGCGCATAACGGAACAGCGATTTCGAATCGGAAATGCCATCCAAGAGCATGATCGCATCTTCCATCTGCGCATCGATCACGGAGAGCGGGTCGTCTCCGGGCGCTTGATCAATGTAGTTGAAGTAGGAATCCGCTGCTTCGTCGCGTCCTGGGCGTCCGATCATGCGCATATCTTAACGCAGTTCCTTTCTGCGTCTCGCTATTCCTGAATCGCGCGCGGAGGCGTTACGATCCAATTTGACGTGAAGCGAAACCGATGAGCGCACCAAGATGACCAACAATTTCCTGCAGCGTCTCGCGTCTCGCGCATCCCATCATTCAAGCGCCGCTCGCGGGCGGAGCCGACACGCCCGAATTGGTTTCCGCTGTCGGCGAAGCGGGCGGCCTCGGCTTCATGGGTGCGGGCTATCTCACGCCGGAGCAAATCGCGGCCTATAGCAAGGCGGTGCGCGCGAAAACGTCGCGTCCCGTTCGGCATCAATCTCTTCGCGCCGCAACCAACGCCCGCGGCGCTGAACGACATGCGCCCGATTCTCGACGCTGTAACACCGTTCTACGCCGAACTCGGCCTCGAGGTTCCCGATGCACCCAAGCCCGCGCCCAGCTCATTCCCCGCGCAGCTCGCCGCAGCGCTCGATTGTGGCGCGTCAGTTTTCAGTTTCACGTTCGGGATGCTTCCGGCCGAAGCTATCGCCGCCGTCAAGTCCCGCAATCTCTACCTCATCGGGACAGCTACCACGGTTACTGAGGCGCTGGCGCTCGAAAATTCCGGCGTGGACGCGGTGGTTGCGCAAGGCAGCGAAGCCGGCGGGCATCGCGGCACGTTCGCCGCCGATTTCGCCGTGGGCATGATCGGGACAATCGCGCTGGTGCCGCAAGTCGCCGACGCGATCAAAATTCCGGTGATCGCTTCCGGCGGCATCATGGACGGCCGGGGCATCGCCGCCGCCCTGGCGCTCGGCGCAAGCGCGGTGCAAATGGGCACCGCGTTTCTGACTTGCGACGAATCGGGCGTGCCGGAAAGCTACAAAGACGCCATCCTCAGCGCGCGCGAAGACCAAACGCGCATCACCCGCGCCTTCTCTGGCCGGCCCGCGCGCGGGATCGTCAATCGCTTTATGAGCGCGATCGATTCACAGACACCGGACGAGGCGATTCCACCTTTCCCGATTCACAATGCGCTGACTCGGCCGCTGCGCAACGCCGCCGCGAAGCAAAATCGCGCCGAATACCTCAATCTCTGGTCTGGGCAGGCGCCGCGGCTGGCGCGCCGGCAATCCGCCGGGGCGCTGATGCAGCGGCTGGCCAGAGAAACTGCCGAAACCATTTCCTGGCTGTCTCGAATTTGATTTGCGCGCATGAGTCGATACGCTGGCGGGAGGAGCAAGCCCCTCCCCTACGAAGAAACGCGCGAGGCCATCGCGCGCCTCGCTTGATTCGCGCCAGGCCTCCGCGGTTCATTTCATGCGCGTCTGGTCGGTGATCCAGTTGGTCTCCCAGGTTTCGCCGCCGTCGCTGGAAAACGACTGCTCGAAATGCGGCGACGCCGAATCCATCTTCGACCAGACGAAGCGCACCAGCACCGCTTTGCCGTCGATCGGCTCCTGATCGTAGAACTTGCCTACGCCGCCGCGAAATTCTCCCACCGTCGGTATCGTCACCACGCCCGTGCGTTTGCTGGCCCAGTACAGGTTCCACTGCCGCGCCGCCGCGTCGTAGATCCGCAGCGTCAAGCCCACAATTTCATTGTGGCTGAGCGGATCGACGGTGTGGAATTGCTCCAACTCCGCGCGCCCGCCCCAGACGCTGCGCGTCGTGCTCGTGCCGTCAAAGTCCACCCATTCCTTCGAGCCGGTCAGCGGGTGCACCAGGCGCTTCAGATGAATGTTCCACGAGCCGAGTTCGAAATCGAAATCGCGCTGGCCATCGTGCCCGGCGGAGGAATCGCCGCTGGCTGGCGATTTTGCCGGCGCTGCGTCATCGTTCGCCGGCTCGGCGCTGGTGCGCGTGTCGTCGCTGATCCAATTGGTTTCCCAGGTTTTGCCGCCGTCGTCGGAGAAGGCCTGCTCGAAGTGCAGCGAATCGTTGCTGATATCGGAAAAAATGTTGCGCACCAACACGGAGCGGCCGTTGATCGGCTCCCAGTCATAGAATTCGCCGCGGCCGTTTTTGAATTCACCGACGGTTGGCACCGTCAGGCTTCCGATTCTGCTGTTGGCGAAATTCAAGCTCCATTGATGCGCGGCCGGATTGTAGAGCCGCAGCGAAAGTCCTTCGATGTGCCCGGCCGGCCCATCGACTTCCAGCTCCACCCAGTTCGCGGCGCCATCCCAGATTTTGCGCACCACCGATGTGCCGTCATATTCCACCCAGGTATTCGAGCCGCTCAGCGGATTCTGGAGGCGCCGGATGTGCGTTTTCCAGGTGCCGATCTCGAAATCGAAATCGTGCTGCCCATCGCGCAGCACGGGCGCCGCTTGTTGCGCGCGCGCTGGCGCAGTGTGTAGCGCCAACAGCAGAACGCCGGCCAGCAGGTATTTGGCGATTTGTCCCAGTCGGTTCATGGTTTCTCCTCGCATGGTGAATTCGCCAGCGAGTGTGCCGCCGCGGACTGGGTTTCCGAATATCCACTTTTCGTCCAGGGGCCGATACCACTTTTAATACGCGCACGCTGTGCCTCTGTGCGCGACCTTGCCCGAAGAGGCCCGGCTGAAGACCGGGCCCTACGGGAGCTTGCTTCCTGGTCGGCGCATGGGCGGCTGATTTGCGAAGGGTGGGGCTTTGGCCCAGCAGTTCCGCGCCCTCTTGAGGTCCCATTAGGTCCGGCTCCGTCTTTACGCTGGATGAGATACGAATGCGCGTTGGAGGTGATACCTTGGGCGGGGGGATCTGCGATGCTGAGCCTGAGACCTGGCACTGTAGCGCGCCGGGCGGACTCCAGATGTCCATAACTGCGACTCAGCCTGACATGAAGCAGGTTTGGGAAATCGTGTCAGGGATTCGCAAGGAGTCGTGACGGCGGGAGGCCCCCTTTTCCGTGCTTTCGATTTTTCGGCGCGATCAGAATTTAATTACGATGCCGGTGGAAAAGCGGGCGTTATTCTGGCCGCTGTTGAAGACGCTGGAATGCAGATAATCGCCCTGGAAGATGCGCCAGTAAAATGGCCCTTTGATCTGCGCATCAATGCCCGCCGCCGAAGCCGAAGGCGAAGGAATTCGAGCTGACCGTGACATTTTGCGCCACGGGCGGCTCAATAAATAAGGTGCTGGAGTTGCTGACGTGCACGCCGCCGATCAGAAAATGTGCGAAGGGAGAAACGCGGGCGTGCCAGGAGACTTGCGGCCCGAACAGGAAAAAGGTGGTGTTGGTGTTGGATCCGTAGTCGCCGGAAAAATCGGCTACCGCGCCCAGCCAGTCGTTCACTTTGTACTGTCCCGCGAGCTCCCAGCCGTTCTGGTTAATGGAAGATCCGTTGCTGCTGATGTGCAGAAACGAATAGCCGCCGTAGGCCTCGATTTTGTCGGAATCCTGCGCGTGGGCAGCCACGCCAAACGCCAACAGCAGCCCCGTTAGCACCGCCATTTTTCTGATCACGTAGTGTCTCCTCCTCCCAAGGTCTGATGCGGAAATCCTGTTCGGCGACGCTTAGAACCTGTGTGAGAACTCGCGGATTCAGCATAAAAAGCGGAAAACCTCGAAATCAAGAAAGAACAGATTCCCTCGGAGGGCTCGGGACAGGCTCCTCGCTGCGCTCGGGATGACAGCGTTTAGGCTTTTTTCCCTGCGTTGCGTAACCGTGACCTGACGATGCGGCGGAGTGCCGACGTTGACGAAACCGGGGCGCGTTCGGCGCGTCGAACCACTAAAAGGAGACTGCGGCTTCGCGCGATCGGCGGCTGCGGCGGCGCGGCATTCCATTGACTTCCGCGGAGACGCTGTGCTACCCATACAACGGGTTCTAGAGGCACAAAACCGGCCCGGGAATGACGCCCCAGTCGAATCGGATTGAAGTGACGCTCGAAAGCATGATTGAAAGCGTCGATCTAGCCGAAGGTATCGTCATGCGTATTTGCAATGCCGCCGGCTTCACCGAAGAAGACTCCCACAAAATCGGCATGTCGGTCCGCGAAGGGGTGATCAACGCCTACCACTACGGCAATCGCGAAGACCGCAGGAAGAAGATCTTTCTAACGGTCGAGCTGGACCCGGAAAAGCTCATCGTGCGCGTCCTCGATCAGGGTCCGGGCTTCGTGGTGGAAGAGGTTCCCGATCCGCTCTCGGAAGAAAATTTGCTGCGCACCTCGGGCCGCGGCATTTTCCTGATGCGCGCGTTCATGGATGAATTTGCCGTGAATATGCCGCCGCAGGGCGGGGCGGAGCTGATCATGGCCAAGCGTCTTCCGGCCGTGTCCGACGGCAACGGCAATTTGCGCAACGCGCGGGACAAGGAGCAGTAAGCTGTGACACTACACGGGACTTGCAGGGAAAACGGCGGCGTGTCCATCGTGGATTTCAGCGGGCGCATTACCCTCGGCGAGGGCAGCGCCATGATCCGCAATATGGTCAAGGAACTCTCCGAGGGCGGCCAGAAGAAGATACTGCTGAATCTCGGCGACGTGGACTACATCGATAGCGCCGGCATCGGCGAGCTGGTCAGCGCCTTCACTACCGTGCGCAACGCCGGCGGCGAGCTGAAGCTCCTCAATTTGACGAAGCGCGTAGTTGATCTGCTGCAAATCACGCGGCTCTATACCGTCTTCGACGTCCAGACCGAAGAATGGACGGCCATCCACAGCTTTAAGTAGCGCCAGCGTCCTTGCCGGCATTTGTTACGGATCCCAGCTTTGATTTCAAGCCCCGGTAGTGTCCTAATTTTGGGACAGGATTCCGGAGCACCTTCGGAAGCTGCGCGACGGGCAAGCATCGAAATTCCCAGCGCTAAAGCGCAGTGTGAAATAAGACGCGTTTTCGGAGCGCTAAAGCACTCCTCCCCCTGCTGAAGCAGGGGGCTGCTACCGGTACAGACCGGGCGCATCCCTGACAGAATGAAACCTGGATACCGCGGCTCCGCCGCGAAGAACGCGAAGGTTCTTGCACGAAATTCCAAGCGAGATCAGATTAGGGCACTACCCAAGCCCCCGCAACTCTGGACACGATTTCGCTTTTATGCAAGAATCCGCGCGTTTTAGCGGTCTTGTAATTCCCTGGGAGCGCAGGCCCGCGTCGAGCGGACAGGAGAGCCTCCGGCTGGCGTTACAAGCTCGAGAAGCGAAACATCACCGAAAGAGGAGCATTCAAGTTGGCGAGAGAACAAGGTGTGGTGAAGTGGTTCAACGCGTCCAAGGGCTACGGCTTCATCCAGCGCCAGTCGGGTGAAGACGTCTTCGTTCATTTCTCGGCCATTCAAATGGATGGCTACAAGTCGCTGAACGAAGGTCAGCTTGTGGAGTTCGAGGTTCGCCAGGGACCGAAGGGCTTCCAAGCTGAGGGCGTCAATAAAGTCTAGCCAGTCCCGTTTTAAGAAATGGCCCTCTCCGTTGCGATGGAGAGGGCCATTTTTTTGATCCGAATCTAGCTGTCGTAGTAGCGGCCGTTGACTTCATCCCCGACAATCGCGAAGGCGCTCTGCGATGTATTCAGCGGATCGGATTTCCAGGAAAAACCGATTGACGGGACTTCGACTTGCGCTTCCAGTTGGCACGAGGCGCGAGTTCCGGTGAAACGGAAATGCTTCGATGCGTCTTCGATCTTGATCGCCTCACCGGTCGATTTCCAAACCATCTTGAATGTGATTCGCGCCGGAGTGGCGATTGAATCGAGCGCCGGCCAGCGCGGCTGATCGACCACCGCGACGTTTTGCATTTCGAGCGTGAATGTTTTTCCATCGTCGCTGATCGTCAGGCCGCGCTCCGGAACGGGGACGACCCAGTAGAGTCCTGAGGGCGCGATTGGGGGATGAAAATCGTGGATCTGGTTGGCAGGGACCGCCGGTCCCTTAAAGAGCGTGAGTCATATGTGCGTAAACGTGCCTTGCTGTGCGGCGCGCGCGGCCCAATATTCTCCCTGCATTACGCCGTAGTCCGTGGTGGGACTGCCGAAGGCGATACGATTTCCTTGGTTGTCGGTGCCCATGCCTGTGAACGTGCTGCACCGGGCTACGCGGCCTTTGAAATGGTAGATGTGCGAGGGCTCGAGAGCCGGGTTGGCGGGTTGATTGTGGCTCCCATTTTTGTCCAGCCAGGGAATTGGGTAGGGGTCGCTGCCGCCATTCGCGGTCATCGGCTTTTGGTCATCTAACGCGATATCCACCGGGCGAATTGCCAGCGGGAGCAGGGACAATGCGCCCGATCTAAGGATGTCTCTGCGAGTGTGCCGCGAACGAGACAGAGTGAGCATGTGCATTGGATCGCCTCCGATCAGAAAATCTTCACCGAGAAACGTGCTAAGCCTCGAAACCATCCAACGTCCGTCAAATCAGATGCCCTTGCTGTTTGATTCTACAGGCCCAGATCGGTTAGACCCGGGTGGTCGTCGGGCCGGCGGCCCAGTGGCCAGTGATAGAGGCGATCTTGTTCCCGGATCGCGAGGTCGTTGATGCTGGCGTGGCGAATTCTTGAGAGGCCGGTGTCATCGAACTCCCAGTTCTCGTTGCCGTAGGAGCGATACCACTGGCCGAACGCGTCGTGGGACTCGTAGGCGAAGCGGACGGCGATGCGATTGCCGCCGAAGCTCCATAGTTCCTTGATGAGGCGATAGTCGAGTTCGCGGGACCATTTGCGCTGGAGGAAAGCGATGACTTCTTCGCGGCCGTGGATGAATTCGGAGCGGTTGCGCCAGTAACAATCGAGGGAGTAGCCGCGGGCCACGCGCTCAGGGTCGCGGGTGTTCCAGTTGTCTTCCACGGCGCGGATTTTCAGGATGGCGGTCTCGCGGGTGAAAGGCGGGACGAGCGGAGCCGGTTTCGATGGGGCACTCATATTCGTCTCCTTTCGCAGTCGATGAATTCTATAGCATCAAGAAAGTTCGTCCGCGGTTGTTTGTTGCCTTGGCGAACCGTTTCGATCGCCGGATGCCGGCACGGAGGCCGGCGCTACCGATTCGGCGATCTTGAATCGGGTCGAGGACATTTTGATTCTCGGATGCCCCCCCTGAAAGGACGGCGCTACATTTACTGCCTTACTCGGCGGCTTTGGCTGCCAACGTTTCTACGACGGCGATATTGGCCAGCAGGTCCTGCGGCAGGCCATGGCGGTCTCGCAGATATTCGGCGCTGTTGTACGAAACCCAGACTTTTCCCTGGGCGTCTTGCGAGACTAGAATTTTCAACGGCAGGTCGAGGGCGATGCTGGGAGCTGCCAGCATCAGTGGCGTCCCGGCTTTGGGGCTGCCGAAGATCAGCAGCTTGGTGGGCGGCATTTTCAATCCCACCTTTTCGGCTTCTCCGCTGTGATCAATCAGCGCGAATAGATTGACTCCTCGGGCTTGCAGAATTCCTTTGAGCTTTTCGACGGTTTCGTCCACCGAGTGATTGCTGGGCTTGTAGATTATTCCTGGATTTGCTGCCGCCGGCGTTGCCATAGATACCTCCTTATTCGTATCAACGTTGGGATTCACGGAACCGTGCACGGAAATCAGATAGATGGCCATGGCGAGTCCCACCAGCGCCAGGAACAGGGCGATCACTACCGCTTGCGTTGAGGGACGAGAATGTTCGGGATCGCCGCGATCCAACTCCCGGACCAAGCGAATATGATGCCATGAGGAATAAACATTCACGACTACTCCGGTGGCGATCAACGCGGTGCCGAACCAGAGTGATAGCCCATACGACTGGGCCACGGGAGAGTGCTGGAGGAATTCGATCTGCTGCAGGAACAGGCCGAAGCGGGCTACCACGAAACCGAATCCCATGAGCGCCAGGCCGGTGCGAATCCAGGCGAGAAAGGTTCTTTCGGCGGCGAGATAATCGCTCAGGCTGGCTTTGGGGTTCGTTGCCATCGGGGCGCTCATTATTACTCCGTTTGGGGCCTCCGATTCGTCACCTGCACGACTCCTGCTTCCGACTTCTGATCCCGCCAGCTGGGTAATACTTGCTCCGCGCGTGATCGTTGCTTCTTGCGGAGATCGCGGTCGCAAGATGCCGGCAGAGACGCCGGCGCTACTTTTCGCCCGGCAGCTTGAGCGATTCGCTTACTGTCAGCTCGGCGGCGCGCAGACGGTTTACCTTTAGCTCGTCGATTTCCAGGGATTTGAATTTTGCTTTGCGGACGATGATACGCCCGATGGCCATGCGGCGGACGGCTAGCGCGCCAATCGCTAATGCGCCGACTGCCAGAGCGCCGATTGCAAATGCGCCGATGGCCGCGGCGGCGATGGCGGTGCCGCGCACGGCAGAAGATTCGGCACGCCGGATTTCCCTCATGTTCGCCTCCAGGATTGCGAATATGGCCTAGTCTGCGCTCGGGCGGCGCGTGTAGTATCCCACAACTGACACGAACGGAACGCTTCGCTGTGATAACATGAATGAACTGAAACAGAGGCGAGGAGTAGCGATTTGCCCGAACATATTTCACGCAAGGAACTGAAGACGGACGAATTTCGCGAGACTTTGGCGCACGGGGCTGAGGCTGTTCTTTCGCACCAGCAGCTGGCTTTGTACGTCGTTGGGGCGATCGCGATTGTGGCGCTGGCCGTGTTCGGATGGCGCTTTTATGCCGAGCGGCAGACGGTGAAGGCTGCGGCTGCTTACGACGACGCGATGAAGGTGTTCAAGGCGCGCATTCGCACCGCGGGCGAGCCGGCCGGCGATCCGAGCGAGATCACCTACTCCGAAGATAAAAACAAATACGACGACGCGGATAAGAAATTTGAAGCCGTGGCCAAGCAGTATTCACGCACGCGGCCCGGGCAGATATCGGCTTACTACGCGGCGCTGTGCCTGGAGCATTTGAATCGCGATCTGGAAGCGCAGAAATGGCTGGAGCAAGTGATCAACAGCGGCGATCCGGATTTCGTTTCATTGGCGCGGCTGGAATTGGCGCAGCTTGATGACCGGAATAATAAAGCCGCCGACGCGGAGAAGATTTATCAGGATCTGGTCGCGCATCCCTTCGGTGTTCGTGTCGAAGCCGGTGGCATTGATGGCTTTTGCCGATCATTACCGGCAGACGAAGAATTTTGCGGACGCGGCGAAGCTTTACAACGAGATCAAGACGGAATTTCCCGACAGCAACCTCGCACAGCAGGCCGGCCAGCAACTGGATTTGATCACGCCGAAGTCGTAAGTAGCGCCTCTTCCGGCATCCGACGATTCGAATCCGCGCTATATGCGGCAGTCTGCGCGGAACGTAAATCTCAATCTAAATTGCGTTGATTTGGGTGGGCTCGCGTCGAGAAGAGAATGCAGATCCCTCACCCCTAAAGGGGTTCGGGATGACAGCTGCTTTAGTCGCGAAAATCAGTAGTGCCGGTGCGGTTTGGACTACTTGATCCGCGCGTGAACGTTGCCCCTGGCTTGATTTCTCTCCGTCGGATGCCGGCAGAGACGCCCTTCGAGGCTCAGGGTAAACCGGCGGTGCTTAAATCCTATAGAATGGCGGCATGAGATTAGCTAGTTATGCGATGGATGTGCGGCATTCGCGGGGGCGGCGCTATCCCGAGCCGCAGCATCCTTACCGCAATGATTACGCACGGGACCGCGATCGCGTCATTCATTCGCGGGCATTCCGGCGGCTGGAAGCCAAGACGCAGGTTTTCACCTCGCGATTTTCGGATCATTTTCGCAATCGCCTGACGCACACCTTGGAAGTGACGCAGATTGCGCGCACTGTGGCGGGCGCGCTGCATCTGAATGCAGATCTTGCGGAAGCGCTGGCACTGGTGCACGACATCGGGCATCCGCCGTTCGGGCACGCCGGAGAGAAAAAGCTGGATGAGCGCATGCGCGAGCATGGCGAACGCTTCGACCACAATCTGCACGCGCTGCGCATCGTCGAGAAATTCGAACAGAGCTATCTGGATTTTCCCGGGCTCAATTTGACCTACGAAGTGCGCGAGGGGATTATCAAGCACTCGCGCGACTATTCGGCGGCGGAGCATCCGGAACTCGCCGAGTATTTGCTGGAGAGGCGCCCGACGCTGGAAGGGCAATTGATCGATCTGGCGGACGAAATCGCTTACAACAGCGCTGACCTGGATGATGGCTACGAAGCGCGCCTGGTGGATATTGGCGAACTGCGCGAGAAAGTGCCGCTATTCGGCGAGTATTACGCAGAAGTCGAGCGCGCGCATCCCCAGGGACGCGCGAAACTGATTTTTAATGAAGCGCTGAAGCGCATGATCGATCATCTGGCGACGGACTTGATCGAGAGCACGCAGAAGCGCGTCGAGGCGGCCGGCGCCGGCTCAGTCGAGGATATCCGCCGGCATCCGATGCGCATGGCGGGATTTTCGAAAGCCGCGGCGGTGCAGAATGCGGAACTGAAGGAGTTTTTGCGCGGACGCTTGTACGCCTTGCCGGCGATCGATGAGGACCGCGCGAAATCTGTGCAGGCCCTGGACGAGCTGTTTCACTTTTTTCTGGAGCATGCGGAGAAAATGCCGCCATCGTATGTGGAGCAAGCCAAAGAGGAGCCGCTTTACCGCGTGGTTTGTGATTACATCGCGGGAATGACGGACCAGTTTTTGTTGCGGCAGCACGCGGAGTTTGTGAAGGGGGCGGGAGTAACGGCGGCTCGGTGATGCTTGCGGCGTCCCCGGTGGATGCAGACGGAAAATGCAGATCCCTCACCCCTGAAGGGGTTCGGGATGACAGCGTTTTGCGCGGGGTTGGGATTGGAGTCTCAAATTAAGCAGCGCAGTACCAGGACTACCTGAGCTCACGACGAATTTTGTCCGTTACTTGATTGGTGTCACTCGCGACGTTGGTTTTTCTGCGTTCCTTGACAGCATTCGCACCGAAACTATAATAAAATTTCGCGCCTGAGGTGCGGGAAGAACATGTTCCTGGATGTCCACGAACTCGCGCTGCATAAGGCCCGCATCCGCAAGACGTATGCTCCGGGCACGCTCGATTTTCATTCCTCGGAAATCCGGCAAGTCGAGCCGCTGGAAGTGCGCGGTACTGCGGAATTGATAGACGGGCAGATTCGCGTTACCGGGAATCTGCACACGAAGCTCGAATTGGTCTGCGCGCGCTGCCTCGACTCCGTTACCGAGGAAATCAACAAGGATTTCGATCTCTTCTACCGCTCGATGACCACCATTGCGGAGGAAGACGAAACGCAATTGAACCTGGATGAAACCGACATCGGCTTCTTCGAAGGCGACGGTCTGTTCCTCGCCGATGTGCTGGCTGAGCAGGTGAATCTGGCGCTGCCGATGAAAGTTATTTGCCGCAGCGATTGCCGCGGGCTTTGCGCCCACTGCGGCGTGAATTTGAATAACGAAGAATGCCGCTGCGAGAAGCATCCCCCCGACGCGCGCATGGCGCCGTTGGCCCGCCTCAAGCAGGACTGGTCTAAAAAGCAATAGCCAGATATAGTCGTAGAGAACATTGGTGAGGTTGGGAGTGTGTTTGGACGCTGGCGGGCGGAGCAAGCCCCGCCCCTACGAACTCACCAACATCGGCGCCGCAGGAGGCAGCGGTTTGCCGGTTCAAATTTTCTTTGATGATACCTGTAGAGGAGTTTTGCAATGCCGAACCCAAAGCGACGCCATTCCAAAGCGCGCAAAAACAAGCGGCGCGCGCATGATTTTCTGACTGCGCCATCTCTCTCGGAATGTCCCAATTGCCACGAGCGGAAATTGCCCCACCAGGCGTGTCTCAAGTGCGGCTATTACAAAGGCCGCGAAGTGATTGACACGACGGCCTAAAACGGCCTAAGTTCTCCTCGCCTTCCGAATCGGTGCCCAGATGACCACCATTGCCCTTGATGCTATGGGTGGAGACAGCGCTCCGCGCGCGGAAGTTGAAGGTGCGATCCTCGCGGCGCGCGAGCTGGACGTGCGCGTGCTGCTGGTGGGCATTGAATCGACCGTGAAGCAGGAATTGGCGCGGCAGAAGGCGAAGGGCTTGCCGATTGAGGTCGTCAACGCCACCGAAGTGGTGACCATGAAGGATTCGCCCTCGCAGGCTTTCCGCCGGAAAAAGGATAGCTCGGTGCACGTGGCGGCGAAGCTGGTGCGCAATGGGCAGGCCGATGCGCTGGTCAGCGCGGGAAATACCGGCGCGGTGATGACCATCGCGCGTTTTTTGCTCGGCACACTCCCTTCGGTGGATCGCCCGGCGCTGGCTGCGGCCATGCCGACGGCCAAGGGCACGCCGGTGGTGCTGCTCGACGTGGGCGCTAATGTGGATTCGAAGCCCGAGCAGATCGAGCAATTCGCCGTGATGGGTGAAATTTATTACCGCGCGGTTTTCGGCACCAAGCGCCCGCGCGTTGGTTTGCTTTCGATCGGCGAAGAGGAAATGAAGGGCAATGAATTGACGCGGGAAGCGTCCGCGCTGATCAAGCAGACCTCGCTGAATTTCATTGGGAATGTCGAAGGGCGGGATGTTTACGCGGGCGTAGTGGATGTGATTGTGTGCGACGGCTTCATCGGCAATATCGCGCTGAAAATCAGCGAAGGATTGGTGGAGCACGTGGGCGGCATGTTGAAGAAAGCCATCAAGAGCCGCCTCAGCTCGCAGCTTGGTTACGTGCTGGCCAAGGGCGCGTTCGATGATTTCCGCAAGAAGACGGATTACTCCGAATACGGCGGCGCGCCGTTGCTGGGCGTGCGCGGAACCACAGTGATCGGCCACGGGCGCTCGAATGGCAACGCTATCAAGAATGCGATTCGCGTGGCTGTGAGCTTGTGCCGCTCCAAGGCCAACGAGAAGATCGAGCAGGAGCTGTCGGCGGTGGCAGCGGCGGCGAAGGGTTAGGAAAGTGCGGAGAGCAGCCAGGTATTGTCATTCCGGGGAATCTCTAATCGAAGAGCGGAGAGAGCAGATCCCTCACTGCGTTCGGGATGACAGCCGAAAGGCTTTTTTCGGCAAAGGCTAGGCGCGCAGGCACGCGCGGCGTCGCGGCGCTCGTCCCAGCCCGCTCTCCGCGTAGATTCCAAGCGAAAAAGGAATACATGGCTCAGCTGGCATTTTTGTTTCCCGGGCAGGCATCGCAGTATCCCGGGATGGGGCGCGATCTGGCGGAGAAATTCGCCGAGGCGCGACGTGTTTTTGAAGAAGCCGACGCGACACTGGGATTTTCGCTTTCGAAGATTTGTTTCGAGGGTACGGAAGACGAATTGAAGCTGACGGAGAATACGCAGCCGGCGATTTTGACGGTATCGGTGGCGGCGCAGCGCGTGTTGGAAGCGAAGGGCGTGTTGCCGGATTGCGTGGCGGGGCATAGCCTGGGGGAATATTCGGCGCTGGTCGCGGCGGGCGGAATTGAATTTGCCGACGCGGTGAAATTGGTGCGCAAGCGCGGGCGATATATGCAGGAGGCGGTGCCGCCGGGCCAGGGAGCGATGGCCGCGATTCTGGGATTGGCACCGGCGGAAGTGGCCGAGATAACCAAGAAGGCCGCGCACGGCGAAATTGTTACGGCTGCGAATTTGAATTCGCCGGAGCAGACGGTGATTTCCGGCTCGGCGGCGGCGGTGCGGCGCGCGGTGGAGGTTGCATCGCAGGAAGGTGCGAAGCGCGCGGTGATTTTGCCGGTGTCCGCGCCGTTTCATTGCCAGATGATGCTGCCTGCGCAGACGCGTCTGGAAGAGGATTTGCGCGCGACCACGTTTCACAAGCTGCGATTCCCTCTTTATACCAACGTGGATGCCGAGCCGATTATCGAAGCCGAAGAGGCGCGCGACGCTCTGATGCGGCAGGTTTGTTTGCCGGTGCGCTGGCTGGATTCGGTGCACGAGATGATCGAGAGCGGCGTGCATATGTTTGTGGAAGTGGGACCCGGGAAAGTTCTCGGCGGCTTGCTGCGGCAGATTGATCGCGCCGTTCGTTGCGTGAGCGTGGAAGATTCGGCCAGCTTGCATGCGGCGCTGGACAAGATTCAGCAGTCGCGCGCGGAATCGGCTGAGGCCTGAGCGCATGTTCTCCCTGAAAAATAAAGTTGCCGTGGTTACTGGTGCGTCCCAGGGCATCGGGCGCGCCACTTCGCTGGCGCTGGCCGCGGCGGGAGCCAAGGTGGCCGTTGCGGCGCGGAACACGGAGAAGCTTGCGACGCTTGTCTCGGAAATCGCGGCGGCCGGCGGCGAAGCCTTGGCGGTGACGATGGATGTGGCCGACGCGGCGCAGGTGAAGACCGGATTTCAGGAAGTGCTGGCGAAATTCGGGCGGCTCGATATTTTGGTGAATAACGCCGGAATGGCGCGCGATGGTTTGGCGCTGCGCATGAAGCTGGACGATTGGGACGCGGTGCTGCGCACGAATCTGACCGGTGCGCATCTGTGCGCGCAGCAGGCCATGGGGGCGATGCTGAAGCAGCGCTCCGGGCGAATCATTAATGTGACATCGGTGGTGGCTGAGACCGGGAATGCGGGACAGGCGAATTACGTGGCGGCCAAGGCCGGATTGATTGGTCTGACGCGCGCGCTGGCGATTGAGATTGCGTCGCGCGGAATTACAGTGAACGCCGTTGCGCCGGGATTCATCGCCACGCCGATGACGGAGGGCCTGCCGCAAAATGTGAAGGATGCGATGATGGCGCGGATTCCCTTGGGGCGCATCGGCACGGATGCAGACTGCGCCGCAGCGGTAGTGTTTTTGGCGAGCGATGAAGCCGCTTACATCACTGGCCACGTCCTGGATGTAAACGGCGGCATGTACATGGGATAAGTGGCGCCGACTGGCACATCGATAGAGACGAGTCGCCGTTACGAGCGGAAGATCACTTTTTTGTGGCAGTATTCCGCCATCGATTTTGCTTTCGAGCAAAGTTGAAGTCGTAAGATGCCGGCAGAGACGCCGGCGGTACTTATGTCGATCACATCCGAAGAAGAGCTGCGTGGCTTGCGCGAAGCTGGGCGAATCGTCGCGCGTGCTCTGAAAGAATTGTCGGCGCTGGTAGCTCCCGGCATTACCACTGCCGAAATCGATCAACGCGCGGCCGAAATTTTGCGCCGTAACGGAGCGCAATCCGCGCCCATGCTGGTGTACGGATTTCCGGGATCCATTTGCATCAGCCTGAATGATGAAATCGTGCACGGCGTGCCCGGCGAACGCGTCGTTTGCCGCGGCGATCTGGTCAAACTCGATCTCACCATCGAGAAAGACGGATTCATGGCCGACGCGGCGATCACCGTGCTCGTGCCGCCGGTTTCCGACGACGCGCGGCGATTGGTGCGCTGCGCGGAGCGTGCGTTTCGAAAAGCGATCGCGGTGGCGAAGGCGGGACGCCGCGTTAATGATATTGGCCGCGCGGTAGAAGATGAAGTGCGACGCAGCGGCTTCGCGGTGGTCAAGCAGCTGTGCGGGCACGGGATCGGCCGCACGATTCATGAAGCGCCCAGCGTGCCGAATTATTTCGATCCCAGCGCGGACCAGCGCTTGACCAACGGTCTGGTGATTACCATCGAGCCGTTGATCGCCGCGGGCGAGGGAGAAGAATACATCGCGCGCGATGGTTGGACAGTGAAGACGCGCGACCGCAGTCTGGCGGCGCATTTCGAGCACACGCTGGTGATCACGCGCGACGAGCCGATCTTGTTGACCGCGGCGTGACAGATCCCTCGGCCATAAACCGGCCTTAGGATGACAGCGCCTTTGCCCCTGTGCGGGGCCGAGTCGCAAGTGGTGATGGCGGCAAACGCGGTTGACCCTATATCGAGCCGCGCATAGAATGGGTGGGCTTCAGCGGATTGAGTGGGCGCGCGACCGTCCGTACCGAGTCTCCGGGTGCGGTTGCAGCTTTCCGAGAGCGGAGGAACAACCAGAATGGCCAGCGTTGATGAACGCGTGAAGCAGATTATTGTCGAGCAACTCGGCGTGGACGAAGGCGAAGTGACGCCGACGGCATCGTTCGTGGACGATTTGGGCGCCGATTCACTCGATACGGTCGAGCTCGTGATGGCCTTCGAAGAGGCTTTCGGCATCGAGATCCCTGACGAGGACGCCGAAAAAATCACCACGGTAAAAGACGCCGTCTCGTATATCGAGAAACACGCCTCGGCGAAGAAATAACCAACCCATCCAGCAGGAGAAATGTCGCGTTGAATCGCCGCGTGGTCGTTACGGGCGTCGGACTCGTCTGCGGTTGCGGGATCGGCACCGAAGAAGTCTGGAAGAATCTCCTCGCCGGAAAAAGCGGCATCGGCCCTATTACCCATTTTGATGCCTCGCTATTCGACTGCCGCATCGCCGGCGAAGTGCGCAACTTCGATCCGCTGGGCTGGGTGGAGAAAAAAGAAATCAAGAAAATGGGCCGCTTCATTCAGCTCGCTTTGGCGGCTACTGATTTCGCGGTGAAAATGGCGGGCCTCGAAGTGACGCCCGATATTGCCGACGCCACCGGAGTTTACATTTCGTCGGGTATCGGCGGATTCGACGTGATCGAGCGCGAACATTCGAAATATCTGCAAGGCGGTCCCGGGCGCATCTCTCCGTTTTTCATTCCGGCTTCCATCGTCAATTTGGCGTCGGGCTTCGTCTCCATTCGCTACGGCGCGCGCGGGCCGAATTCGGCCACCGCGACGGCCTGCTCGGCTTCAGCGCATGCGATCGGCGATGCCATGAAAATAATTCAGCGCTGCGATGCGGAGGTGATGATCGCGGGCGGCGCGGAAGCAGCGATCACGCCGATGGGCGTAGGCGGGTTTGCGGCCATGAAGGCGCTTTCTACACGCAATGACGAGCCGCAGCGCGCCAGCCGGCCATTCGACGCGCAGCGCGATGGCTTTGTCGTCGGCGAAGGTTCCGGCGTACTCATCTTGGAATCACTCGAGCGCGCCGAGCGCCGGGGCGCGCGGATTTTGGCGGAGCTTGTCGGCTACGGGATGTCCGGCGATGCCTTCCACATCACGCAGCCGGCGGAAAATGGCGATGGCGCCTACCGCGTTTCGATGGCGACACTCAAAGACGCGAAGATTTCCGCCGATCAAGTGGACTACGTCAACGCGCACGGAACTTCCACGCCGATCGGCGACGCCATCGAAACGACGGCGCTGAAGCGCGTCTTTGGCGAGCGCGCCAAGAAAGTCGCCATCAGCTCGACGAAATCGATGACCGGACATTTGCTTGGCGGTGCAGGCGGCCTGGAGGCAGGCATCAGCGTGCTGGCGCTGCGCGATCAGATTTTGCCGCCGACGATCAATTACGAGAATCCCGATCCGGCCTGCGATCTCGATTACGTTCCGAACCACGCGCGCAAGGCGGATGTGCGCTATGCTCTGTCGAATTCGTTTGGCTTTGGCGGCACGAACGCGTCGCTATTGTTTAAGCGCTGGGAATCGTAGGGGCGGGTTTACAACGCCCACGATGTGGAATTGGGTTTTGCCTGTCGGGATTCGAAAAACCGAAAACCGGCGGTTGTGTCCGTCGCCTTGACGGCTGGCATGAGCGGGAAGATAGCACGGCTTGCGGCGGGCGGGTGAACCCCCACCCATACGGAGGATGAGTTGAAGATCGGCGTTTGCGTCAAACAGGTTCCCGCGAAAGATGCGCCGCTGGCCATTTCCGAGGCCTGGATTCGCGAGTCCGACATCGGCTTCGAGACCAACGAGCCGGATAGCTACGCGCTGGAAGAGGCGCTGCGCCTTAAGGAAAAGCACGGCGGCGAAGTCGTGGCCATTTCCATGGGCCCGGAGCGCGTGAAGCAAACGATTAAAGAGGCGCTAGCCAAAGGCGCCGAGCGCGGAATTCACGTGGTGGACGATCAATTCTATAAACTCGATCCGCTCAGCTCGTCGCGGTCCATCGCCGCGGCCATCAAGAACGAAAATTTCGATCTCATTCTCACCGGCCTGCAGAGCGAGGATCAGGGCTTCGGCCAAACTGGCGTATTGCTCGCTGAGCTGCTTGGTCTGCCGCACGCCACCATCATCATGCAGATTGAAGTGATGGACGGGCGCATGAAGTTGAAGCGCGAGCTCGAAGCGGGATGGTTTCAGTGGGTCGAATTGCCGCTGCCGGCCGTGCTCTCGATTCAGTCGGGCATCAACAAGCCGCGCTATGCCACGTTGAAAGGCATCATGGCCGCGAAGAAGAAGGAAATCACCGCAGTGCCGCGTGCGTCGTTAGGCGTGCCCGATACGCTGACGCAGAAGGTGCAGAAGATTTACGTCCCCACGAAATCGAAGAAAACCGAATTTCTAACCGGGTCACCGAAAGAAGTAGCCGCAAAACTGGTAGAGAAATTGCGATTTGAAGCAAGGGTATTGTAGGGGGGCGGGTTCACTACGCCCCCGGGTTGGGTTTTGGTAGCGGCAGTCGCGTGGGAAACACAAGAAATCGATTTGACGGCGAAAACCGACGGTCACACGGGGCGTCCGCCCAGGCGGACCCGCCCGGACGAAGGCAAGAATGAAGATCTTACTGATTACCGAGCAGCGCGAAGGCAAATGGAATAACGCCAGCTTCGAGACGCTTTCCGCCGCGCAACAGATTGCGTCGCAAACGGGCGGTTCACTAAGCGGGCTGGTGATCGGCAAAGGTGTGGCCGCGCTCGCGGACCAATTGGCGGAGTACCAGCTCGAGGAAGTGCTGCTTGTCGAGCACGATTTGCTTGAAAAATATACCCCCGACGGTTACGCGTTGGCATTGAAGCAAGTTCTGGCAGCGAGCGGAGCCGAGCTGGTGGTGCTGCCGCATACCTATCAGGTCCGCGATTTCGCGCCGAAGCTGGCGGCTTCGATCGGCAAAGGCATGATCGGCGATTGCATCGGCTATCGCAACGAAGGCGGCAAGCTCATCTTCGTGCGCCAGATGTTTCAGGGCCGCACGGCCGCCGACGTGGTTTTCGAAGGCGCAGCTCCGTGGATCGCCTCGTTCCAGGCAGGCGCATTTCGCGCGGATCAAGTCACCAAGCGCCAGGGCGGGAAAGCGGCGGTGAAACCGGTAAACGTCGATCTGAAACCGGAGCAAATTCGCACCAAGCCGCTGGAGCTTTTCCGCGAAGCCAAGCAGGCTGTAGATTTGACGCAAGCACCGCTGCTGGTTGCCATCGGCCGCGGCATCAAGGCCCCCGAAAATATCCCTATGGCGGAAAAGCTGGCCAAGGCTCTGGGCGCGGAGCTGGCCGCTTCGCGTCCGATTTGCGATGAAGGCTGGCTGCCCATGGAGCGCCAGATCGGTAGTTCGGGCCAGACTGTCGCGCCCAAGCTCTATCTTGCGCTGGGAATCAGCGGCGCGATCCAGCACGTCGTGGGCATGAAAGGTTCGCGCACCATCGTCGCCATCAACAAGGATCAAAACGCCCCAATTTTCGAAGTGGCCGACTACGGAATCGTAGGCGATCTCTTTGAAATCGTGCCCGCACTTACAGAAGAACTCGAAAAGAACAAGCCAGCATAGCGCCGCGTGCAGCGAGGCGATGCCGAAGAACGAGCGCAACCTGGAAGCGGGCGCCACGTCCAGGCAGTGGTCACCGCTAACGCCCTGCAATGAGCCAAGTTACCTCGGTGAGAGCGACCGCATAGCGCTCCGGGGAAGGTACCGCCAAAGTGCGCAATTTCGGCGTGCCGGGATGCTGAATTGTTTTTCACATTGTTTGCAACTTTTCTCCGCCATCCCAACGGAAAACACTGAAAACAATAGGCTTATGTTGGGTTCGCAAATTGCAAAATCCAGGCAGGCCCGGGTGCGGCGCCTCCCGGACGACGTTCATGCCGCATTCGTACGGCTCGCTTCGCGAGCGGCCGAGGAGGAACTTTTAGATGCAGCATGGTCACCCAGCCCCCCGATCTGCAGCAATTATCCCTTCTGCAGTCCAAAATCTGACGAAAACCGCGCAGAACATAAAAGCAGGAACGCGGATTTTCCTCGCGCTCGCCATTCTCGTCACACTAGTGTCCGTGGCAGCTCCAAACGCTGGTGCCCAAGCCAACGTCACCGGAACCTGGCAAACGTTGCCAACGCAGATGCCCATCAACCCGGTACACGTCTCCTTGATGTACACGGGGAAGATTCTGGTCGTATCCGGTTCGGGGAATTACCCGCCGGACACCAACTACATGGCCGCGGTCTGGGATCCGGCCACTGACACAGTAACGACGATGCCGGTGACCTGGGACATGTTCTGCAATGGCATGGTGGACATGCCTGACGGGCGCGAGCTGGTGATGGGTGGCACGCTGCAATACGATCCGTTCTACGGGCAACCGCGAGTCTCGGCCTTCGATCCCACGACGGGAACGTTTACCGACCAGCAAAGCATGGCGGATGGCCGTTGGTATCCCACCGGCACGGTGCTGGGCGATGGGCGCATCATGGTGTTCTCGGGCTTAGGCGCAACCGGCAATACAAATACAACGGTCGAATTCTTCACGCCGGGAAAAGGCTGGAGCAGTCCCTACAGCGCTCCGTGGACTCCACCTCTTTATCCCCGCATGCATGTGCTGCCGAATGGCACCGTTTTTTATTCCGGCTCGACAACCAGCTCGGCGTTATTCAATCCCACGACCGAAACCTGGACGCAGAACGTGGCCAGCACGGAATACGCCGGCACACGCACCTATGGCAGCTCGGTGCTGTTGCCTTTGACTCCGGCCAACAATTTCAATCCGCAAGTCATGATTTTCGGCGGCGGCAGCCCGGCGACGAATACGACGGAGATCATCAACCTGGGCGCGTCCAAGCCCAAGTGGGCGTATTCCACACCGATGTCGCAAGCGCGCATCGAGATGAACGCCACGCTTCTTCCCAGCGGGCAAATCCTGGTAACGGGCGGCTCGGTGAACGACGAGGACGCTACGACGGAGAGCTTGAACGCCGATATCTATAACGCCACCACGCAGGCGCTAAGCTCCGGCGGCCAGAACGCCTACGCGCGGCTCTACCATTCGAACTCGATTCTGCTTCCGGATGCGACCGTATTGCTGCTGGGCAGCAACCCGGCCCGCGGCACCTACACGCCGCAGATGGAAATCTACACGCCTGCCTATCTCTACAACTCGAGCGGCGCGCTGGCCACGCGTCCGACGATTTCGAGCGTCAGTTCGACGGTTCTCGGCTACAACGCCGGTTTCACGATCACCACGCCAAACGCGAGCTCGATTTCCTCGGTGGTCCTGATGCGCGCGGGTTCCGTGACGCATGCATTTGACATGGATCAGCGCATGGTGGGCTTGAACTTTACCGCCGGTAGCGGCGTCCTGAATGCGACCACGCCAATTAATGGCAATATGGCGCCCCCGGGCTACTACCTGCTCTTCATTCTGAATTCTTCCGGCGTTCCCTCGGTCGCGCAGTTCGTGCAACTGATGACCACGCCGGGCACGCCGCCCACGGGCTCGATCACCAGCCCGTCGGGTAACGTCACAATCGGCGCCGGCCAAACCGTGAGCTTCTCCGGCACCGGCACAGCACCAGGCGGTTCGATCGCCGCGTACGACTGGGTCTTCCCGGGCGGCAGCCCGAGCACGAGTTCCTCAGCCAGTCCCGGCAGCGTTACCTATGCCACGGCCGGAACGTACATTGCCTCGCTCACAGTTACCGATAATTCCGGAAGAACGGACCCGAATCCTCCAACCGTTACAGTAACGGTCTTGCCCGCGTTTACCTTAGCCGCCAGCCCGTCTTCGCAGACGGTGGCAGCAGGCAGCGGCACCAGCTACTCGGTCACAGTGACTGGCGGAAGCGGCTTCAGCGGAACAGTGTCATTTGGCGCGAGCGGCCTGCCTTCGGGCGCGACAGCCACATTCAGCCCCACAACCATCACCACTTCGGGCACGACCACGATGAACGTCTCGACGACCAGTTCCGTTGCCTCCGGCACTTATCCGCTGACGATCACGGGCACCAGCAATGGAGTAGGCGTCAACACGAGTGCCACGTTGGTTGTAACCGGCGGTACCTCGGGCAACAGCATCAATTTCATGCAGGGCGCTTATAACGATCCACAGACCAACACGTCCACCGTGGCAGCAACGTATTCAGCGCTGCAAACGCCCGGAGACCTGAACGTGGTGATCATCGCGTGGAATGACACGGTGGCGACCATCAGCTCGGTCACGGACACGGCAGGAAACACTTACACGCTGGCCTCTGGACCAACAAAGCAGAGTTCCAACGCCACACAAGCTATCTACTACGCCGCAGGCATTCTGGCGGACGACGATGACACCAACACCGTTACCGTGAGCTTCAACTCCGCGGCGGCTTATCCCGACCTGCGCATCCTGGAATATTCCGGCGCGGCTCAGACTAGCGCCCTCGATGTGGCCGGCGGAGCCTCGGGCTCGAGCACCACGGCGACAGTCTCGTTGACGACCACCAATGCCACCGACTTGATCGTCGCCGGCGATTACATCCAGACCGCGACCCCAAAAGCGGGCACAGGTTTCACCCTGCGTATGATTACGCAACCGGACTCGGACAGTGCTGAAGACGAACCGGTGACCACTACCGGATCTCATTCGGCCACGTCGCCGCTCTCTACTTCCGGATGGTGGGTGATTAACGCTGCGGCATTTAAGGTCGCCAGCGGCCCGCCGGATACGCAGCCGCCGACAGCACCGACCAATCTAACGGCCACTGCGGCAAGCTCCACGCAGATTAATCTCTCGTGGACCGCTTCGACCGACAACGTCGGCGTCACCGGCTACAAGGTCGAGCAATGCCAGGGTTCCGGCTGCAGCAATTTTGCGCAAGTCGGCACGACGAATGGCTCGACAACCACCTACAGTGCCACAGGGCTGGCGGTATCCACGTCCTACAGCTATCGCGTACGAGCCACGGATGCGGCCGGGAACCTCAGTGCCTATTCCAACGTCGCCAGCGCGACGACGCCGGCGGATACGCAGCCTCCTACTGCCCCGAGCAACCTGACGGCTACGGACGTGAACTCGACACAGATTAATCTGGGTTGGACTGCATCGACAGACAACGTCGGCGTCACCGGGTACCTGGTCGAGCAGTGCCAAGGTTCCGGCTGCAGCAACTTCGCGCAAGTCGGCACCACAAACGGCTCTACAACCATGTACAGCGCCACGGGGCTAACGGCGTCCACGTCTTACAGCTATCGCGTGCGCGCCACGGACGCGGCCGGAAACTTGAGTGCCTACTCAAACACCGCCACTGCCACCACCTCTTCGTCATCGAGTTCGACCGTGACCTTCGTGCAGGGTGCTTACAACGATCCGCAGTCCACGGTCAGTTCCGTGGGAGTGGCCTTTACTGGCGCTCAGACTTCCGGCGATCTGAATATCGTCGTGATCGGATGGAATGACACCACGGCTACCGTAAAATCCGTCACCGACTCCAAGGGCAACACCTACACGCTGGCCGTCGGGCCTACACAAATGAGCGGCGACGCCACGCAATCCATCTATTACGCGGCAAATATCGCCTCCGCCGCCGCCAACAGCAACACGGTCACAGTGACCTTTAACGTTGCGGCTGCCTATCCCGACTTGCGCATCCTCGAATACTCCGGCGCCGCAACCAGCAGTCCGATCGATGCTAGCGGCAGCGGCACGGGGACAAGCACCACGCCCACTGCGACGTTGTCCTCGAAAACGACCAACGCCAACGATCTCATCCTCGCCGCGAATTACATCGCGACGAGCACCAAGGCCGTCGGTAGCGGCTTCACCAGCCGCATCGTCACCTCGCCCAATTCCGATCTCGTCGAAGACGAACTCGTCTCCGCCACGGGTACCTATACGGCGACCTCGACCATGACGACTTCGGGCTGGTGGGTCATGCAGGTGATCGCGATTAAGTAGAGGTTCGGGCGGGCTGGGAAACCGGCCCGCCACTTCTTGCGGTTCACGAAAGTAAGTGGTTTCAGTTTGAATCTCGGGACGAGCTTAAATCTCGTTTCGGGAATCGGGCATGGGGACGCAATCGATCGGGAAATCTGGCGGGTGCGTGTCGCCATCTTCCGGATCGACCCGCGCATCCCTGCAACGCATCCGCGTCAGAAAGCATCTTTTGCCGTCCTGCCTCGGGGTGAGGCGTCGGACCGCAGAGGGCTTTCGAACCGACGACGGGTAATACTCACAGTACCTGTGCTTTTACACAATTTTGACGGGAGATTTGTCACTCTGAAACGCCTCAAGACATCGTATACCTCGGAAATTTAGACCGCGGATCACCATCCCGTCCCCAAACCCGCGGAGAGGCGTTTACCAATCTAAGTGCGCGGAGCATGACGTGTCTTTAGTCCGGGGTGAGCAAGTTGCGGCAAAGAACGTGCAGTTCTGAAGGCGGGCTTGCGGATTTCCACAGCCCGAAGGGCTCGATCAACCAGGGTGGGCTAGCCATTTTTGTGAATACTAGTACTCTATGGGAGATTCGCATAAAGCCTTACAATTGGGACCGCATTTTTGTCCCCGCAGGATCGACAGCCGGGCGAACTAGGACAGTAGCAACACCTGTCCGAAATCTGTCCTTTGGTACAGGTGGAGACTCACAAGTCCAAGCTCCAAACTGCATTAATAAACGCGCTCGTATCGCGGGCTAGTGGTGCTCTAGAAGAATGGGTGATGTTCGTCACACGAGATCTAAATAGCTTTCTCTTCTGAAGTTTCCTTGGGGGATGTGGAATGCGGGTGCGGATTACTGGCGCCGCCTGTGCGGCCGTCTTGGGGATCATTCTTCTCCTGACGGCGGGGTGTGCCGGGACCGTGAATTCGAGCACCGATCCTATCGTTCCGGCGATAGCGGCGCAGCCTGCAGATCAATCCGTCCTGGTTGGGAATACCGCGACATTTTCCGTCGTAGCCAACGGTTCCGCGCCGCTCACTTATCAGTGGCAGCAGAATGGCGCGGCCATCATGGGCGCCACTTCTGCGAGTTACACCACGCCTGCGACTACGGCCGCCGACAATGGGGAAATGTTCCAGGTTGTCGTGACCAACTCCGCGGGCGCAGTCACTAGCACCGCCGCGAAACTCACCGTCAGTCCCGATCCCGTGCCGCCGGGCATCGTCTCGCAGCCGGCCAGTCAAACGGTCATGGCCGGCCAAACCGCTACTTTCTCAGTCACCAGCTCAGGAACTCAGCCGCTCACCTACCAGTGGCAGATGAACGGCTCGGCAATCAGCGGTGCGAACTCGGCCAGCTACACTATTCCAGCAACGAGCACGGCTCAGAACGGCTCCACATTTCAAGTCGCGGTCAGCAATACTGCGGGAAGTGCCTTGAGCAATCCTGCGACGCTGACCGTTAATCCCGATCCAGTCCCGCCCACCGTCACGACCCAGCCGGCCAATCAGACGGTAATGGTCGGGCAGACAGCCACGTTCGCAGTTGGCGCGACTGGCACGGCGCCGCTGAATTATCAGTGGCAGATGAATGGTTCCGCGCTGAGCGGCGCGAACGCGGCTACTTACACAACGCCGCCAACAACCACCGCCAGCAGCGGTTCGGTGTTCAATGTGATTGTGACTGACGTGGCGGGAAACGTTGTGAGCAACAACGCCACACTGACCGTGAATCCCGCCCCAGTCCCGCCGAGCATCACCGCGCAACCCGTCGGCGTGACGGTGACGGCAGGTCAATCGGCGACATTCTCCGTCGGAGCGACGGGAACCCCGCCGCTGAGTTATCAGTGGCAGTTGAACGGCGCGGCCATCAGCGGCGCGAATTCGCCGAGTTACACGACCCCGCCGACGACCACAGGCAACAATGGCTCGGTTTTCAATGTAGTGGTGAGCGATGTGGCCGGAAACATCGCCAGCAACAATGCGACGCTCACCGTGACCACGGCGCCTGTTGCGCCCTCGATTTCAGTTGAGCCGGCGAATCAATCCGTAAGCGCAGGACAAACGGCCACCTTCGCCGTCGTCGCCTCCGGAACTCAGCCCTTGAGCTATCAGTGGCAAATGAATGGCGCAGCGATCAGTGGGGCTATTTCCTCGAGTTACACCACTCCCGCCACAACCACGGCCAATAGCGGCGAGATGTTCAGCGTCATTGTCAGCAATTCGGCGGGCTCCACGCCCAGCACCGGGGCTACGCTTACAGTCAGTCCTGCTCCCGTGGCGCCCACGATCACGGCGCAGCCGGTGAATCAAACCGTAACCGCGGGACAGACTGCTACGTTTTCCGTGGCGGCTTCGGGCACGCAGCCATTGAGCTATCAATGGCAGAGGAATGGCACGGCCATCAGCGGCGCAACGTCGGCCAGTTACACTACGCCGGCGACGACCACTTCGAATAGTGGCTCGACTTTCAACGTCATCGTCAGCAATTCGGCAGGCTCCACGCCAAGCAACTCCGCCACACTAACGGTCAATCCGGCTCCGGTGGCCCCAACTATCACCACGCAGCCTGCGAATCAGACTGTCACGGCCGGGCAAACTGCTACGTTCTCCGTAGTGGCTTCCGGAACGCAACCGTTGACTTACCAGTGGCTGATGAACGGCGGTATGATCGCCGGCGCAACTTCCTCCAGCTACACCACCGCGGCAACTACGACAGCCAACAGCGGCTCGACCTTCAGCGTAATCGTCAGCAATTCGGCGGGCTCGACGCCCAGTGCCACGGCCACGCTTACTGTCACTCCCGCTCCGGTCGCTCCGACAATTAACACGCAGCCGGCGAATCAGACTGTCACCGCTGGGCAAACAGCGACCTTCTCGGTCTCCGCTTCGGGCACTCCGCCGCTGAGCTACCAGTGGCTGATGAATGGCTCCGCAATCAGCGGCGCGATTTCGTCGACTTACACCACGCCGGCAACTACCACCAGCAATAACGGTGAGACTTTTAGCGTCACTGTCAGCAATTCGGCGGGAAACGTCACCAGCAACGCCGCAACGTTGACGGTCAATGCGGCCGCCACTGCGCCCACGATTACCACTCAACCTGCGAACCAGACAGTGTCGGCCGGGCAAACGGCCACCTTCTCGGTTGTCGCGGCCGGGACGCAACCGCTGAGCTACCAGTGGCTGCGGGGTGGGACCGCAATCAGCGGCGCGACATCAGCCAGCTACACCACGCCTGCGACCACGGCCTCCGACAACGGCGCCACTTTCAGCGTGACGATTAGCAATTCGGCGGGAAACATCGCCAGCAACTCCGCTACCTTGACCGTAAACGTGCTGCCGAGCATTACGACTCAGCCGGCGAATCAAATTGTGAATGTGGGCCAGACCGCGACGTTCTCCGTTGTCGCTACGGGAACGCAGCCGCTGACTTACCAGTGGCAAGAAAACGGCGCCAACATCAGCGGAGCCACATCAGCCAGCTACACGACGCCGGCAACGACCGCGTCGGACAACGCCTCGACGTTCCGCGTCATTGTCGGCGATGTGGTTGGAAATCAACCCAGCAACACCGCGACACTGACCGTGCTTGTTCCGCCCACGATAACCACGCAGCCCACCAACGCCACTGTGACGGCGGGCCAGACAGCCACTTTCTCCGTCGTCGCCGCGGGAAGCTCGCCACTGGGTTACCAGTGGCAGGAGAACGGCGCGAATATCAGTGGCGCAGTCGCGTCGAGCTATACGACTCCGGCGACCTCCACGTCCGATAGTGGATCGACATTCGACGTGGTCGTGACGAACGCTGCGGGCAACATTACCAGCAATTCCGCGAGCCTTACGGTCAATCCGGCCAGCACCGCAAACATTGCTTTCGTGCAGGGCGCCTTTAACGCACCGCAGAGCAACGTGAGTTCGGTTTCAGCGACGTTTGCCTCGGCTCAGTCCGCGGGAGATGTAAACCTGGTCTTCATCGGATGGAACGACACGACTTTCGCGGTCAGCAACGTCACCGATTCCGCGGGCAATGCCTACACGCTGGCGTACGGTCCCACGGCGTTGAGCGGCACAGCCTCGCAATCCGTTTACTTCGCGCCGAACATCGCGTCGGCCGCGGCTAATGCCAACAGCGTTACGGTAACTTTCAACGGCGCAGCTTCGTTCCCGGATATCCGCATCGTCGAGTATTCGGGCGCTTCAACGACGACCCCCATTGACGTCACCGCTGGAGCCAGCGGAACCAGCGCGACAGCGAGCGCTTCGGTAACCACGGTCAACGCCAACGATGTGATTGTTGCCGGCGACTACATTCAGAACACCACGACAGGCCCTGGAACAGGCTTTACGCAACGCGTCCTCACGCAGCCTGATTCCGATCTCGTCGAAGACGAAACCGTCAGCGCCGCAGGGACGTACACTGCCACCGCGCCTCTGGCTTCGTCCGGATGGTGGGTCATCAGCGTCGTCGCGCTGACTTCATCGAGCAGCTCCGGCCAGCAGCCGCCGACGGCTCCATCGAGCCTCACGGCCAGCGCCGCCAGTTCCACGCAAATCAATCTGTCGTGGGGCGCGTCAACCGAGAGCGGCGGCACGATAACGGGTTATCACGTCGAGCAGTGCCAGGGTGCGGGTTGCACCAACTTCGCGCAGGTTGGCACGACAAACGGTACAACTACCACGTATAGCGCCACGGGGCTGACGGCCTCAACTTCCTATTCCTATCGGGTGCGCGCAACGGACGCGAGCGGGAACCTCAGCGGCTATTCGAACACGGCCACCGCGACGACCTCATCGGCGCCAGCACCGAGCGTCTCGATTACCTCACCAACCTCGGGCGCGACCGTCGCAGGAACCATCACAGTCTCCGTCTCCGCGTCCGATAGTGTCGGGATTTCCAGTGTGCAATTGCAAGTCGATGGCGCGAATAGCGGCTCGCCCGACACGACTTCTCCCTACAGCTTTTCGTTAAACACAACGGGGCTTTCGAACGCGTCGCACAGCCTTACCGCCGTTGCAACGGCTACGAATGGGACGCAGGCCACTTCCGCGGCAGTTTCCGTCACCGTTTCGAATTCGAGCGGCGTCACCACGCCCGGACCGCTCTCCGTGTGCACTTCAAATCCGCGTTACTTCTGCGATCCCACGGGCAAAGTCGTGCTGCTGGGCGGCTCGCACACTTGGGCCAATCTGCAAAATCAAGGCACTCCCGCCCCCGCCACATTTGACTACACCGGCTGGATCAGCTTTCTGCAGAACCGCGGCCACAATTTCTTTCATCTCTGGCAATGGTTCTTCCCCAATGGCGGCACAGCCAACGAAGCTCCGATCGAATACAGCGGACCGAACTTCGTCTGGGTGCGCGCGGGCCCCGGCACAGCAAATGACGGCGGGCTGCAGTTCGACTTCACGCAGCTCAACCAGACTTATTTCGACACCATGCGCTCGCGCATCATTCAGGCGGGCCAGTCGGGAATGTACGTTTCGATTTACCTGTTCAACGGCTACGAGTGGCAATTCGATGTGAACTCCCAGGATGGAAATCCGTTTGAATCGGGTAACAACGTGAACGGCGTCAATTGCGCGAATACTTGCCCCACCGACAATTCGCAGATTCCCTCGCAAGTGTGGACCTACGAGCAGCAGTACCTCTCCAAGCTCATCAACACCGTAAACGATCTGCCCAACGTGCTCTACGCCGTCTCCAATGAATCTCCGGCGCCGGGGTCTAATTCCTGGCAAGCCAGCGTCATCAGCTACGTGCGCAGCGTCGAAGCTGGCCTCCCGAACCAGCACCCGGTCGGCATGGTCTTCCAATACAAGGGTGGCTCGGATCAAAATCTTTACAACAGCGCCGCTGACTGGGTCTCCCCGGCATTTGGAGGCGGCGGTCTGAATGTGCCTTCTGACGCGACCGGCCAATGCCCGACCGCGACCGGAAACGGCGGCGCGACGAATCCCAATTCTCCCAATTGCAAGGTTGTGATCAACGATACGGATCATGACTGCGGCATTTGCGGCTCGCAGGCCTGGGTCTGGGAGAATTTCACGCGCGGCAACGGCACGCTTTTCATGGATCAGTATCTGGTGAACGCGCCATCTTCGAGCTTTCCTGGCTACAACAACAATCCCGGGCCTCCCTGCTCTAATAACCAGTGCTCCACCGTCGATACGCAATGGGATCCGGCCAGAAACGCTATAGGAGACATCCTCTCCTACGGCAATACGAAAATTGACCTCGCGGATATGACCCCGCACGATTCATTGGCCAGCGAGGGCTTCTGTCTGGCCAACCCCGGCTCGCAGTACCTGGTTTACAGCCCGTCGGGATCGTTCAGTTTGACGACTGTCGCGGGCACCTACACCTACGAGTGGTTCAACCCATCCACTCACGCCGTCATCTCCACCGGCAGCATAACGGTGGGCACCAGCCAATCCTTCTCCGCGCCCTTCGGCGACGATGCAGTCCTCTGGCTGCATCAGTAAGCGCCGCTTACATCTTGCAGTAGCCAAATCACCATTCACCTCACTCCGATTTTCGTTATTGATTCGTCGCAACTCGCAACGCTGTGTGACGAGCCGAAAATCGAACCGTGCTAGCATCGCTATGTGTTTCCGCCCTTCCAAACGTGAACGCCCCGCGCACAAATACGAATATCCATACCGGCTTCCGAAGGCGCTTGGCCAAAATTGTCACGTCCGCGCTCGGGGTCTCTGACGCGCAAGCGGAGCCAAAAAATGCTAACGCGCAGCAGCCCATCGATCAGTTCATTCGTCTGCGCGAGACCCTTGCGGGCGCCAAAGCTGCAGGAATGTCCGTGGGCGACTATATCGAGCGAAACCACAATATCGGCGCCACGCAGGAAACCATCGATCGCATCGCCCAGCTTGGCGTTTTCCAGGATCCCATCGCGCGCGTCTGCGAGATCGGCCCCGGCTCTGGCCGCTATCTGGAGCGCGTCGCCAAAGCATGCCGCCCCGGCTACTACGAAATCTACGAGACCGCTCGCGACTGGTCCGAATGGCTGGTAAAAACTTACGCCGTAACCGCGCAACCGTGCGACGGCGCTTCGCTGTCTCCCACGCCCTCGCAATCCATCGACCTGGTTCACGCCCACAAAGTTTTCGTGGGCCTTCCTTTCCTCATCACCTGCCACTATTTGAATGAAATGGTCCGCGTCGCGCGCGACGGTGGCTGGATCATTTTCGATGTCCTCACCGAAGATTGCATGGATGAGGCCAGCTTCGCCGCATGGTTGGCCGTGCGCCCGGGAACGTGGGACTGGACTCCCACACTCATGCCCAAGCGCTTTTTGATCGATAATCTCGCCCGTCACGGAGTTCGTCTGGCCGGAAACTTTTTCATTTCCCTATGGCCGGGCAAGACCGAAGTGTTCGTGTTCAGAAAGAATTCATCGTAGTCTTTCAAGCGCATCTCGTCAGGTAGCAAGCGAACGCGGAGCACGCATTGAGTCTGGATTCGAAAACAAACTGGGACCTCGAGTCGCAGCGAAAATTCTGGGACGACTGGGACACGCGCTATCTCCAGGCCTCCAGCATCGGCAACGATGCGATCCGCCGCGGCGAGACGGTGCTGGCGCTGCTGCAATCTTGTCGGCTCGAAACGCCACACATCCTCGAATTGGGCTGCGGCAACGGCTGGCTGGCCGAAAAGTTGATGGCCTTCGGTCCGGTCACGGGCGTTGACATCGCCGACGGAGCGATTCAGGAAGCGCGCAAGCGCGTGCCCAACGCTACGTTCTACGCCGGAGATTCGCTGAGTCTCGACCTGCCCTCAGCAGCCTTCGACGCCGTCTTGACATTAGAGACGTTCTCCCACGTGCCCAGCCAGCCTCGTTTCGTCGAATTAATGGCGCGCGTTTTGAAACCCGGCGGCTATCTCATCCTCACCACGCAGAACCGCACCGTTTATACGCGCCGAAAAAACGTCCGCCCCCCGGCTGAAGGCCAAATTCGCCACTGGGTAACCATGAACGAACTGCACAGCCTGGTGCAGCCCCATTTTAAAATCCTGAATTCATTCACGATTCAACCCGGCGGCGATTCCGGGTTTCTTCGCCTCGTCAATTCGGAAAAGGTAAACCGCATACTCTCAATAATCTTCTCCAAATCCGCGCTGCAAAGCTTCAAAGAGCGCTGTGGCTGGGGCCAGACTCTCGTTTTGCTCGCGCGAAAACGCGCTTAGCTCCTCCTCCCGCAAAACCCAGTTGGCCGTTGGCGATTCGACGAATTTTTAATTTTTCAGCTATTGCCGCCCCGTGAACTGCCGATATATCCTCGCCCAGTGGCGTTCCAGATGGCTTCACCGCTCACGCTCAATCGCGATCAGCTTCTCTACAGAGCCCAATTCATTCTGGGCCCCAGGCCCGTCGAAGTCATTCCCTCCAGCCGGGAAATCAGCATTGCGAACAACGTCTGGCTGGTGGTGCACTCGGATTTAAATACTTCCCAGGTTGTCTCCGGCAATAAATCTCTGACTCTTCTCGGTTACATCCTCGATCCCGAAAACGTCACCGCGTCCGATTCCGAAATCATCACCGCACTGCTGCCACATCTCTGCTCAGCAGATCCGCACACGAACTCGCCTCAATGCACCGATCGCCTCGGCGGGCGCTGGATCCTGATTGCCAACGATGGAGAGCAAATCCGGCTCTTCAGCGACGCCCTGGGCCAGCGCCAGATCTGCTACACAGCCCCGGCCGTGGCCGGAGAAGTTTGGTGCGCCTCAGATCCGGGCATGCTCGCGCGCTTGCTCCACATGGAGCCGGACTCCGCCGCGCTGGAATTCGTACAGGCCCAATTGCAAGCCGGCCGCAACGAATATTGGTGGCCCTACGACACCTCGCTCTATCGCGAGATCAAATTCCTGAATCCCAATCACTATTTGCTGTACGCCGGCGCGGCGCCTCGGCGCTTTTGGCCCTCCCGGAAATTGACTCCCCTTCCCATTCGCCGCGTGGTGAAAGATGGCGCCCGCCTCATTCGCGAGCTGTTAGCCGCTGCCGCAAATCGCTATGCGCTGCAAATCATGATGACTGCCGGATGGGACTCGCGGCTGGTCCTGGCCGCTTCCAAAGAAGTTTCCGGCAACTTCTCCTATCTCACGTTTCTTCGCCCAGGTTTCACGCCGGAAACTGCCGACGTAAGCGTTCCGCGGAGGCTCCTGCAGAACTTAGGAAAAACGCTGGACATCCTTCCTCTTCCCGAAAAGATGGACGAAGAATTCCGCGAAATCTACATGCAGAATGTGGCCGCCGCACATGAGGAATGGGGATTGATCGCGCAAGCTCTCTATCAACCCGGCCCGCAAAAAAAGCTGCGCGTCTCCAGCACCGGGTCGGAAACCGTCCGCCAGCAGTTGCGCCCCGAGGAGGCGGGCCTCACTCCAGAAATTCTGACGCACTATGCCAGCGCGGAGGGTCGGCCATTTGCTGTTGCTGCTTTTGCACGTTGGCTTGCGGACATACCCCGCGATTTGCCTGTCGGAATTTTGGATCTCTTCTATTGGGAACAGAAGTGCGGCAATTGGATGGCAGTCGGCCAGACGGAGTGGGACATCACCGGAATTTCCAATTTCTCGCCTTACAACTGCCGCGCCCTGCTCGCCATGCTCCTGTCTGTAAACGTGGAATACTGCTTGCCGCCGCTCTATGAGTTACACACGGCACTGATCAAAGAATTGTGGCCGGAAACGCTGCGCGAGCCGATCAATCCGCACAAACAATTGCACCGCGAAAAACCCAGCGTGAAATCAGTAGCCAAGCATTTCCTGGTTCGGACGCATCTCCTGGATTACATCCCGAAGAGTGCCATCGCGTTTACCAAGAAACTTACTCCCTAGCTGAAAGTCTCGCGGAGTGCGAGAGTTTTCGTTCCATTGCTAGCGCAGCTGGGCGTCCACTTCCGCTCCCAGCCGCGCGGCCAGCAACGGCAGTGCCTCGATGTCTTCCATCCTCGTCCGAAAATTTACGATGCACGCCCGCAGCGCGAATTTCCCGTGGATCACCGCGTTCGAAATGAACGCCTCACCGCTATTCTGTATCTTAGTAAGCAACTCGCTATTCAGGCGGTTCAAATAAGTTTCCGCCTCGGGCTGATTTTTCAGGTCGCTCGGCACGTAGCGAAACGTCGTAATGCTCAGACTCTGTGTTAGCGCCTCCAGTTTCGGGTGCGCGTCCGCCAGTTCGTAAAGTGACTTGGCCAGGCGGATGTTCTCGCGAATCATGCGTTGATAACCTTCGCGCCCGGCCTGCCGCAGGCACAACCACACCTTCAGCGCCCGAAATCCTCGCGCATTCTGAGGTCCCCATTCGAAATAGTTGATGGTCTTCTCCGCTGCGTCTTCCACCAGATGGTAGTACTGCGGGCTGGCAAAAAACGTGTCGTGCAGCGTCTGCGCATCGCGGACCAGCACGCAGCCCGCCTCCAGCGGCGCGTGCAGCCATTTGTGCGGATCGACGGCCACTGAATCCGCCTGCGTCAATCCGCGAAGATCGCCGGAGGCTTCCGGCAGAGCAGCCGCGAATCCACCATATGCGCCGTCTACGTGAAACCACAATCCAAATTCGCGGCAAATCGCCGCCATCTCCGGCAACGGATCGACAGCCCCGGTGCTGACCGATCCCGCAGTTCCCACCACAAGAAACGGCGTGTCTCCGTTGCTGATATCCTCTGCAATCGCCTTCCGCAACGCCGCAGCATCCAATCGGAACTGGCTGTCGCTCGGAATCCAGCGGATCGCTTGCGTCCCCAATCCCGCCAGATCGGCCGACTTCTGCAGCCAGATATGCGTCTCGCTCGACGAATAGATTCTCAACTTCGCGCCGTGCGGGCCCGCCAGCCCCTCGCTGCGCACATCCCACTTCGCTTTTGATTTTCTGGCGGCGAGTAGTCCGACAAAATTTGCCATGCTTCCGCCGCTCACCAGCAAGCCGCCGCAATCCGTTGGATATCCAAGAAGCTGCGCGATCCATCGTACGGTTTGCGCTTCGATCTCGGTGCCCATGGGGGAAAGGACCCATTTGCCGAGATTGGGATTGAGCGCCGCCGCGATCAAATCGCCGAGCGCGCCAATGGGCGCAGGGGCTCCGGTGATGTAAGCCCAGAATCGGGGATGAGCATTGAATGTCGAATGATCCAGGAGCAAGTCCATCGCTTGCTCGAGCAATTGTTCCGCCGGCGCGCCGTGCTCCGGAAAAGGAATGTCAATCAGCTTACGAATGGACTGCGCCGATTCGCCTCGCGTCACAGGCCGTTCGGGAAGCGACTTGAGAAACTCCGCCATGCGGTCCACAACCCGGTAGCCCAGAGCCCTGAATTCTTCCGGGCTCAATTCCAGCGGCGAATCCGTTCGCTCGCAAGGCTGTCGCCCGGGAACCTTTGGGTTCATTCCAGTCTCCCAAGAAAGCGGTGTGCGTCGTGTGTCTGATTTTACGCGCTGCGCGAGCGCCGGTCGCGGCTTTTCAGATTGAAGGAGTTCTGGGCGGACCATGGCGGGCACTTGTCGGTTCGATACGCTATTTCGCAGACCTTCCGGATCGTCGAGTCAGCGGCGAGGTCCCGCAGGCCCAGCTCCAAATCTGGCAGGGCGGGAATCAATTCCCTCCGCGCGGCTCGCTTGCGCCATCCGCCGCCGGTGATGTGCAGCAGAATGACCGCTTCGCGCTCAATCTGTTTGGACTTCGCGGCTTTGATGAGACCCGCCAGCGCCACTCCCGCGGCGGCGTCGATATCAATTCCCTCGTTGTCCTCAAAGAGCTTCATCGCTGCCAGGGCTTCGTCGTTTTCGACCGAAAGCATGTCCCCACGGCTCTCGGTCAGCACATCAAACATTCCCCCTGCGATTGCATAAGGTGGTCGCTGGTTGGAAAGCACGGGAGCCACGATTTGCTGGATGCGGCTTCTGCTTTCATTGCGATCCACATCAAGGAGCTCGCGCCGGCCCGTTTTCCACGCGTCATGAATGGGTGTGAAAGGCGCATTTTGCACCAGCATCAACCGCGGCAGTCTCTGCTTAAATCGCCCGTCGGCAATCAACCTCGTGGCAGCCTCGTGCACAGCGATAGCTCCGGCACCGCTGCCGACTCCTTGAACGTAATAGTCCGGCAATCGTCCGATCGCTTCGGCGGCGCCGAGCATCGCCGTTCCGATGCCGTCGCGGCGCCCGATATTCCGCACCCCGCCTTCGCTATAGAATCCGTTGCTGCGGGAAATGCGTTCAGCAAAGGAAATCGCGTCGGCATAGTCCGCGGACCCGGTCAAACAAATGATCTTGACGCAGTAATTTAGCCGCGTCGCAAACCGCATCCGTTGCATGCCCGCGGCCGGAACAACAATCACGCAGCGAATGCCATTCTCCGAACAGGTGCGAGCGAAGGCCGCCGCGGTATTGCCGGCCGATGCCAGCACCAGAATTTGTGATTGTTCTTTCGAGGCGCGGGAGAGCACGGCGTAGGCTTCTAACTCTTTGAAGGTCGTGCTTTCGAGCGTCGCGCCTTTATCGGGATGGAAGCCGCTGAAGGTAATCCATAGATTGGAGAGCCCGAGAGCCGCATTCAGCCGCGCGCTCTGGTAAGTAGCCGGCTTGCCCACGCCGGCTAGCTTACGATTCACCGGCAACCAGCAACTGTACCGGTACATCCCCTCGGCGCGCTCATCGCACTCGAGTTTCCTCGATCGGTACGCTGAAACCAGAAGGCTCGGCGAGTGCCCGCCGAGGACACTCCAACATGAATCCGTCGTCGTCGAAGACGGATTTACAGACCGTACATTTGAGCTGGTAATGCACGCGAATCCCACACCCCGTTCGTCGAAAAAGATCGTCCCTAATGCATCCATACCGTCGGCCAGTATGGCGCGGCACTCTCTAGTCCTCGGATCTGCATCCCGAGCGCGGAGAGCACCTGATTTGCAGCAGCCGTCGGCGAGCTACGTTCGCCGAGTTTCGGTGGGTCACCGCGTCGTGCATAAAGTCTGACCCGCCACTGTTTCAACGGATTCCCAGGTTGAAGCGAGTTCCAAAACCCGATGCACGCGAGAGCTGAAAGCGAAGGCAGGAGCCAGAGCGGCTGGGACAGAGTCGCTCGTGAGTAACGCTAAATTACGGCAGCCTCAGCACTTGAGCCAGATTCCAGTAGAGGTATCGGAGCTGTGAGTGGCTCAAATTTATCGCGGCGTTCTTCGGTTTTTTGGTTTTTCCAGGTCGTGCCTTTGCCCGGCGCAGTCCTCCACGGCTGGGAACTCCTGCAATCCTGGCTCCGAAAGGACCGCCATTTGGTCGTATCTATATATCTGACAGTAAAACACTTAATAAGCTTTAGAGCTTACAATGTCCCGTTTTACAGAGGCATGTGGAAAGCGATTGCCGAAGTAAGGCAGCCAGATGCAAATTCTCCACAGCCACTCCCAGTACCCGAAGGCATGGTCCGTAAGCGCCAAGAGGCTATGGCTGCCACTCGTAAATCAGCGTTTCTCCGATGGGCGACCTGTCGTCATAGACGAGTTTGGCCTGCTGGTCTGGGATGCCGTCCCGGATCCAATCCGCAAGATAAGGTGTCGAAAGCCCGGTTCCAGGTTCAATTACGAGGTAATCAGGATGTTTTGCATGGATATAGCGCAGTGCCAGCGTGCTATCAGCGTAGGGATAAAGCCACTGATCGGCTCCGGCATAGTAAGCAACTACGGAACTCGAGAAGATGTTCTTCGGCGCCGGACTGGCTTGGCGAAGCCACAAACCGGCCTTTTTCAATGGCACATAGCGAGCCCACCCGGTTTCGAGCTCGTTGACGTCACGCGTTCCCGAAAATGACGCGAAAAGCATGCTGGCGGCCGCGAGCGCCGCGAGGGTGGCGCCAACCGCCGCCGGATTGAAAATACGGTGGGGCTGAATCGCCGCGACAGTCTTCTCGCCCCACTCCCAGATGGCGACTAATCCTCGGGAGAACCAAAGCAGCCCAATGGGAACAAGCGCAAACGTATAGCGATCGAAGCGCGCATGGGAGGCCAGGAGAATCACCACGAGATAGGCCATGACGATCAGCAAGTATGTTTCGCCGAAGAATCGCTGGCGATCCCAGGGGGCCGCAAATAAGCCAATTGCAGCCACGATCCATAACATAAGAGAGCCCAGCGCGAACGATGTCAGCACATCCCGATAAACCCAATATTTCTTCAGTTGCGCCATTTTCAAGAAATAACGCACAACATCACTGGGACGCCGGCGATACGGCGAATACGTCGCGAAATGATTTTGGTCCAGCAACGGGCCGGTTACGATCAGGTTTTCATCGATGCCGCGCGACGCTTCTGCCTGGCTCATTCCCGCAAGCTCTCTCTGGCCGATGGTGTAATTCACTAAATTCTTGCCTTCGAATCGGAACTGCCCCGTGTTTCTCCATAGGAATGCGACATACGGCGCGGCGAGAATCGCGAATACGGCCAGAACCTTGGCAGCTTCCAGGCTCGCCTTCTTCAGGTCATTTTTGTTCAGAATCGTCGCGGCAAAAATGGCCGCGATGGTAAGCGGCACAAGCGCGAGCATTTCCGTGCGGTTCAGATACGCGAGGCCCAGAAAAATCCCGGCATAAAGCCAGGCTCGGCCCGCGCTAGGATCGAGCAACCGCAGCGACCAATAGATCGCGCACATCATCAGCGTAAGGCCGGGTCCCTCTGTATAACCGGCCACCGACAGCGCAACTAGCAACGGATGTATGGCCGTCAAAATCGCGGCGATCCATGCGGTTTTTCGCCCGTAGAGCCGTAAAGCCAGGAAATACATCGGCAGAATCAGGCACGTCCCGGCAAGCAGAGAAACCAGGCGTGTGCCCGTTTCGGAGCTCCTGGTGATAAGCGTCACGGCTGCGATGGCCAGCGGATAAAGCCACGTCTCGACTACATCGACGCCCGGGACGATGCCCACAAATGGCCGGCCGTGAAGCAAGTTGTCCGCTTGCCGCGCATATCCGGCACCCTCGTTTTCAATTACCGCCGCATGGCCCGCCCAGAAATACGCGCGCACGGCGAGCGCCAGGAGCAGGAGGAGCAGCAGATATCGCCGCGAGTGATCCTGCGAGCTGACCGAAGTTTCAATTTGGCTGTGCGGTGACATTGGCAGCGCCGGCGCCAATGTTGGCGTGGGAAGATACGAAGCGCAAGCCCAAAGGCGAGATGCGCCGAATCACCGGGTTATAGATTTAAAGGCTAATGTAGGAAAGCAAGATCGCAATTCGAAATCCGAGTGCCATCGCCAGGATCACCGAGGAGAACGATCCGATTTTTGTACCCGCCGCGAAAGGCCGTCACTCGGCGTTGATACTCGTTCAGCAGCTTCAAAATTCCATATTCCGGGAGGTGCGGTTCCGGGCGACACTAATCGCTTATGCGCGCTGTCCCCTTGAGCTGCTGCGTGGATAAACGAGGTGGCCGGTTTTGACGCCGCCTGAACGCAGAAATAAATTCGGGCTTCTGGGGCCCTACAGCTTCGGCAATCTGGGCAACGCCGCACTGCAACTTGCGCTGGTGCAGCAAATCCGCAAGCGCTTCCCGAGTTCGGAAATCTACGGCTGCTGCATCGATCCGCAAACGAATCGTGGAGACGGCGGCGTGCTGCCTTTTCCGCTGACTCGTCAGATCGACGTCGATCACATTGCGTCAGCGCCGCATCCCGCTTCGGCCGCGAGCACCGAAACTTCGCCGCAAGAAAATTGGAAGTCCGCCCTTAAGCGCATTCCCCTAGTTCATCCACTGTATCGGCTGGCGCGATCAATCTGGTCGAAGTGCACGAGCATTCTCAAGGAATGCGCGTTTCTTCTGCGAGCCTTTCGATTTGCCAGAGGCTTCCGCATTCTCATCGTTGGCCTCGGCGGCGTGATCGACGAAGCATGGAACGGGCCGTGGGGCGATGCTTTCTCGATATTCGAATGGGCCGTCGTCGCGAAACTCGCCCGGACGCCCTTTGTATTTCTAAGCATTGGCGTCGAAAAACTGGAATCGCCGCTGACGCGCTTCTTCGTCACGCACGCGCTCTCCCTCGCCGGTTACCGCTCGTTTCGCGACGAAGGCTCGAAGCGCAAAGTCGAAGCGCTGGAAGTGGGCGGCGCGAATCTGGTTTTTCCCGATCTCGCATTCAGCCTCGAATTCGTTCCCGGCGCAGAAATTTCGTCCACGCATAGGCCCAATCGCTTCGTGGGCGTCAGTCCGATGGCTTATTGCGACCCGCGCGTCTGGCCGGTGAAGGATCCCACGGCTTATCAGCAGCACTTGCAGACGCTCGCACAGCTCGTGCTATGGCTGCTGCGAGAAAATTACCGCGTCGCGCTGGTCATCACGCAAATTCGCATGGATCGAGCGCCGCTGCGGGAATTAAAGGAAATGGTGTTGAAAGCCGCTCCTCCGGAAGCCGCTGCGCGGCTTACGGAGCCCGAGACTCAAACCGTGGACGACTTTCTCTCGCTGGCTTCGCAGATGGATCTCTTCGTAACATCCCGCCTCCACGGTGTCGTGTTGCCGCTGCTGGTGAACACGCCGGTCCTGGCTCTTTCGCACTCCAGCAAAATCGATTGGCTAATGGCGGACATGGGCCTCTCGGAATTTTGCGTAAGCATCGGCGACAACGAACTAGATCATTTAACCGAACGAATTCGCGCCATCGAATCCAACCAGGTCGCGCTAAGGAAACGAATCCGCAGCAAAGTATCGGAATACCGCACCGCGCTGCAAAGCCAATACGACCAGGTTTTTCGCACCTGATCGCGCCATCACCGCCGACCGAACAGGGTCAACATACGGCACAGCCGCTACTGTGCGCCCGACGAGCTTGCCGACGAGCTTGCTATACTGTTACTTCTGGAGCTCGCGCCGTGAGTGCAGGTACCTCCATCAATCCGCGCTATGAACTCGTTCTGCGGCCACACAAAGGCTGGCAGCCCGTGGACCTGCGCGAAATCATCGCCGGGCGCGAGCTGTTCCGCTTCCTGGTCTGGCGCGACATCAAAATCCGCTACAAACAGACCGCTTTTGGCGGGCTTTGGGCCGTGTTTCAGCCGCTGCTGGGCATGCTGATTTTCACCATCTTTTTCAATCGCCTGGCGGGAATCAGCGCGGATGGGCCGCCGTATCCGCTTTTTTCCTACTCGGGCCTCGTTTTGTGGAATTTCTTCGCGAATTCCGTGGCAATGTCGAGCAATAGTTTGGTGGGCAATCAGGTGCTGGTTTCGAAGGTTTATTTCCCAAGAATATTTATCCCGCTGGCGGCGATTGGAGCCCTGATCCTCGATTTCTTTATCGGCTTGCTGCTGCTGCTGGTGATTATGATTTATTACCACTGGCCGCTCGGCATTCGCGCGCTCGAGATGCCGCTTTACGCCTTTGGAACTTTGCTGGCAGCCAGCGGGCTGGGATTGTTTCTCTCCGCGCTGAACGTGCGCTTTCGCGACGTGAAATACGCCGTGCCATTTTTTCTGCAGATGGGCATGTTCGTCAGCCCGGTGATTTATCCGGTGCGGGACGTTCCGGCGCGCTTTCAGTGGATTCTGGGCTTGAATCCCATGACCGGGATGATTGTGGGATTCCGGAACGCCATGATTGGCGGTCCCGCGGATTGGAAACTGGTGGAAGTTTCCGCCATCGCCAGCATTTTTCTGTTTGTCAGCGGCCTGCTCATTTTCCGCCGGATGGAGCGCCGCTTCGCGGATATTATTTGATGGCTCCCATCATTGAAGTTGTATCTCTTTCGAAGAAATTCCGGCTGGGAACGTCGCGGCACGACGACAGCTTCCGGGAATTTATCGTCGAGAGCGCGCGCGCATCGTGGCGTGCGATTCGGCACGTCTCTTCCAACGGCATCAACGCCGCCAACTCTGACTGGATGTGGGCGCTCCAAGATGTGAATTTCGGCATCGAGCCTGGTGAAGTCGTGGGCATCATCGGCTCGAACGGCGCGGGCAAGAGCACGCTGCTCAAAATCCTTTCGCGCATTACCGATCCCACCGATGGATTTGTCCGCCTGCGCGGGCGTGTTGCCAGCCTGCTCGAGGTGGGCACCGGCTTCCATCCTGATCTCACCGGCCGCGAAAATATTTATTTGAATGGCGTGATGCTGGGCATGAGTAAGAGCGAAGTCGAATCGAAATTCGACGAGATCGTGGCTTTTGCCGAGCTGGAGAAATTTCTGGACACGCCGGTGAAGCGCTATTCGAGCGGCATGTACGTTCGGCTGGGATTTGCCGTCGCCGCGCACCTTGATCCTGAAATTTTGATTGTGGATGAAGTGCTGGCGGTCGGCGACATGGCTTTTCAGAAGAAGTGTCTCGGGAAAATGGGCGAGTTCGGGGAGAGCGGCCGGACGATTCTGTTCGTTTCGCACAATTTGCGTGCGATTCTGAATCTCTGCAAGCGCGGAATTGTCCTCGAAAAGGGCCGCCTGGCATTCGATAGCGACGCCAAGAGCGCCGCGGAATTTTACGCCCACGCGGTGGCCGGCGAAAAAACCGATAACCACGACTCAAGCTTCGATCTAACTGATGTTCGCGGGCGGGCTCCGCACTACAAGACGTGGCTGCGCAAGCTCGAAGTCTTCATAGACGGCGACCAACCCTTTCGAGGGGAACTGCCCATTGGCGGGGCCATGCGCCTAAATATCGATTTCGAGGTACCCAGCGCCAGCCCTAATTTCGATTTGCGCATTAATTTTGTTGATCTTTACGGGCAGGTGATTTTTGCCGCAAGGAGCAGCTTTGAGCCTAATCGCGATTGGGGCGAGCGAGTTGGCGTGCAGCGATTGGTCTGCGACATTCCTCGGCTTTCGCTGACGCCGGGCGATTATCGCGTTGATATCGGGCTCGTTGTGGAAGACCGCTGCATCGATTACGTCGAGGCCGCCTGCCGTCTGCGCATCGTTGATTTCGACTACTACGGCACCGGTCGCATTCCTTCGCTGGGTTTCTTCGTCAACGATCAACATTGGCGCGTCGGTTAGGCCTCTGACAAATTCCCTACAGCCGCGATTCATGCGCAGAGCCTTTCGGCCGTAGGGGCGCCGCTTATTGCGCCCGCCGCCCGAATGAATACTCTAAGCGCGCCTCATTTCACATTGTGTCGTGCTGTCAGCCTGGCGAACGAGTAGCGTAAGAAGCCCGACGCGAGCCACGCCAGACGCCGCAAGCTTTCTGCGCCTCCCGGACGAAACACATCGCGCGCTTCCGTGCGCATGTTCCAGTACATTTCCTTTGCGATCCGCGAGTCACCGGCCAGAACGTACTTGGCGAAAAACGCGCCCTTGCCCACCACATAGGATCGCGTGATGGCCGCTCGATCTTGTTCGCTGCGCCTTCCGTGCGCGTGCAACACGAAGAGAGATGGCTCGTAAATCATCACTTCGCCGGCTTTCCACGCGCGGTAGCAAAAATCCAGATCTTCCGCGCTGCTTATCTTCGAACCGGGACCGAAAAGCGGATCGTACAATCCATTTTTTTCAATCAGCGCGCGCCGCACCGCGAAATTGCAGCCGATGAAGAGAGACACTGCGTCCATTGGCGCGATCAGCCTGGCGCGTTCTTCGTTGCGGCGAACGGCGATTTGCAAATCGCCGCGATCGCGCAATTCGACGCGCCCGGTGAGCCCTCCCAGAGAGGCATCCGCTGAGAATTCCCGGTAAATTACTGCTAGCCAGTCCTTGCGGGGCAAAATGTCGTCGTCGAGGAAGGCGATGATATCGCCGCGCGAGAGTTTGAATCCTTCGTTGGCAGCGCGGCTCTTGCCGGCCACGGGAATCGACGCGAAGCGCAGCCTCGCGCCGAGGACGGGTTCCATTTCGCGGCAGAGTTTTTCGGTGGCGTCGGTCTTCGAGCCATTGTCGATGACCAGGACTTCGAACTCGGCGGACGCAGGAACTTCGAGCGCAGCGATGGCTTCCAGTGTTTCTTTTAGCTTTTCGGGCCGGTCTTTGGTGCAGATCAGGATGCTGATTAACATGGATGCGAGCTAGCGCCCGCCACTGGTGGCGCTCAACGCGTTGGGAGCGGATGCGGAGCGCGGGCTTTTTTTCAGTGTCGCGGAGAGAAGTCCACGCAGGCCGCACAGGCGCACCGCGGCCTGCAGCAATTGCAGAGACTCGCGCCACTCACCGGCGCGCCTTGCCGTGGCTGCACGCCAAATCAAGCCTCGCGCCATTTCGGTGCGAATCGCCAGGCCTGTGCCTCCAGGACTGACCGCGCGAATTCTGGAGATCAAATTTGGCCCGGCGATCAGCGGATCTCCGCTGGTGTAAGAGGCCAGGCGGTGCAGCATCTCCCGCTCCGGCGCCGAGAGCGGCCTGTCATCGGTCGAAGCGGCTACAGCACTCTGCAAATCCTCCAGCATTTCGTCGAACAAGCCTTTTTTGCCCATGATTACCATGCGCTCCAGATACGCTCGCCGAGTGTCCAGCGCGCCGCCCGCGTCGCTGGCGGCGGATTTGGGCAGGTAATTGGACAAAGGCAATTCCACGCGGAGGCTTTTGAACGTGGGCTTCATGTACTCCAGCCATTTCGCTTCCACTTGCCGCGCGTCAATCGAAGCCGCAGCCGTGCCGCGCGGCCCCGGATGATATCGCCGGTAAATCGTCGGGCCGGCGACCCGGGCACAACGGAAATTTCGCGCCAGGCGTATCGCCATTTCATAGTCCTGGCTGCGAATCAGATCAACTCGAAACGGGCCAAGCTTCCGGTAGCAAGCGGTGCGCACCAGAATTGTCGGATGCACCAGAAAACATTCTTCCAGCAGACGCACCAGAAATTCATCCGCCGCAAAAACCGGCAACGGCATTTCGCCCTCAGGATTGATGCGCCCGTCCTCGGGTCGCGAAGTGGATTTGATGTAGCTGCTATAAGTCCAACCGAGCCCCGGATCGCTTTCGAGCAAACCGACGTGCCGGCTCAACGCATCGGGCAGCGCCACATCGTCGTCGTCCATAATCCAAAAATATTCTCCGGTCATCGACGGCATCACCGTATTCAACGCCGTTGCTTTGCCGCGATTTGGAACTTCGAGATACTCAATGCGCCCGCGATATTTCTCCACCACCGCGCGCGTGTTATCCGTCGAGCCATCATTGATGACGACGACCTGGCTCGGCGCCAGCGTCTGTCCCAGCACGCTATCAATCGATTCGGCCAAATATTGCGCCCGGTTGAACGTAGGAATGACGACGGAGATAGGCCCGTACGTCATCGATAATCGCTCGGCCGCATGTGACGGGTAGCGCAGCAACTTTCCGATTTCATCACGGCACCGGAGGCTTCGACGTCAAGTCGGCATTCGGCTGAGCGACTTTGTTTCCGCCGCCCCAATAATATTTCGCCGCCACTTTCAAATCCTCGATCAACCCGCGGCCCCAGCGACGAAACCAGATATGCATGCGTGCGTAGCAAAGCAGCGCTTCTTTCCCGTGCACCGGGCTGCGGTGAATGGCGGAAAGAAACCCGCCAAATACTTTCCAGTTTGGATAGTAGAGCTTTCCGCTCTTCGACGGCTCGGACATGATCATGCGGTCATGCAGGCTGGCATATTTCTTCCCGGCAATCCCTTCATGAATGCGCCGGAAGAAAAGCGTCTCAGGAATTTCGTAAAAGCAGCCATACAACGCCATCTCGCCGAGAAACACCAAGTCCGAATTCGAATAGACGCCGAACAGCTCGGTTTGCTTCAGCGCGCTCGCGCGAATCAATCCGAATACGGCATTGCACATGCGCAAATTCCAAAGGCACTTCGAGAAGCGCTTGTTCGGCGCAGGCGATTCGAGATTCAACCCATCCACGTAATCCAGAATCGCGTTGCCATGCTCGTCCACATAGCGCGTCTTGGGATAGCACAGCACCACTTCAGGCCGCTGATCCAAAACTTCCACGCAACGCTCCACGTAAGCCGGCGCGCTGATATCGTCCGCAGCAGCCCAACGAAAATACTGGCCGGAAGAAAGCTCGAAAGTGCGGTTGAAATTGCGGTCCACGCCGATGTTCGCGGGATTGCGGAAATAGCGGATGCGTCCGTCCGCCGCGGCATAGGTGCGGCAAATCTCTTCCGTCGAATCGCTCGAAGCGTTATCGCAAATAATTAATTCGAAATCCGTGAAGGTCTGCGCCCGCAGCGAATCGAGCGCCTCGCGCAAATAGCGTTCGCCGTTGTAAACGGGCAACCCGATGCTGACTCGAGGCGACTGCGTCATGCGCGATTCCTCTGTAGATCAACGGCTCGGCCTCTCCTCGCCCCGCGGCGCGCCCTAGAGAAGAATCTTGCGGCCGTAGAATGCCTCCGCATATTTCCCGGGCGAATTGCACTCAATCCCGCGCAGCCGCAGGATGGCCCGCAGCGTGTCCTCCGTAAACCACTGCTTCGATTTTTGCGAGGGGAAAGCCTCCAGCACGTGGCGGATTTTTTTCCGGCAAGCTGCCTCGTCCAGCGCCACAAAGCAATTCGGCGCGCCCATATCGCCGTCGAACTTCGGGATTTCGTATTCCAGGATCAGATGATTCCGAAACGCGTTCCAGGTGAGTTCGGAAATCAACCGGTGATCCTGATGCAAGTCGTGACGGTAATGCGTCAAAACCAAATCCGGTGAATACTGTTTCTGCAGCGCAACGAAGAATTGCTTGATGGCCGCGCCTTGATAAGGAAAAAAACTATCGCGAAAGCGCTTGACCACGATTTTCTTCTTGGCCGCGCCTTTCAGAAAAAGCTGCGCGCACCGCTTGGCTTCCGCCGCCCGTCGCGCATCACCGCTGAACACCACCCACAGAAATTCCAGCTCCGGCTTGCGCTCCACAAGCTGCAAAATCGTTCCGCCGCACCCAATTTCGATATCGTCGCAGTGCGCTCCCAGGCACAAAACCTTCCGCAATTCGGGCTGCCGGCCAGCCAAATCCAGTTTAAGCACGCCGGTTCCTCACTCGAGCCCGCCGTCCTGACCGCGGCGAATGGCGCCTCGCATGCGTGGCCTGCGGATTTTCGGCCGATCCTCCCGGCTGTTTCCAAACTTCCCACGGCGCGTGGCCCGACGCGGCCAGATCCTCCAGCAATTGCCGGTCTTTGAAGGTATCCATTGCATGGAAAAAACCGTCGTATTCGTGCGCGATCAACCGTTTCTCCGCGATCAATCGGCGGAAGGGCTCGAGCACCAATTCTTCGCCATCCTTCATATATTTGAAAATTTCCTGGCTCAAAACAAAATAACCCGAATTAATGCGGATGTTCGCCTTGGTCATCTCCTGCATCTCTTCCACCAGGCCGTTGCTCGACGCCGTCACAAGGTGAAAACTCAAATTCGGCCGCGCGCTGAGAAAAGTCGCCACGCTTTTATTTTTATGGAAGCGGTCAATGATGGCGGGGAGATACAAATCGGTAAGCCCATCCGTGTAATTCGCCAGAAAAGCGTCCTCGCCCTTCAGATATTTCTCCACGGCCTTCAGTCGTTGCCCAATGTTTGACTCGATGCCCGTATCGGCAAACGTAATCCGCCAGTCGTGTATATCGCTGTTCGACAGCAGCACTTCTTTGCCGCCGTCCGAAAAAACAAAATCATTCGAGAGGCATTCGTCGTAGTTGAGGAAAGAATTCCTTGATGGCCTCTCCGCGGTAGCCGAGGCACAGAATGAAATCGCGATGCCCAAAATGCGAGTAGTACTTCATCACGTGCCAGATAATCGGCCGCGCGCCAATCGGCACCAGCGGTTTCGGTATGCTCTCGGAATAATCACGAATGCGCAGTCCGAGGCCTCCGCAAAATAGGACCACCTTCACAACGTTCTCCTCGACATCACGAATAAACCTTCACGCGCGGAATGGGCACCACAAATTTTCCGCCCCACTCACGAATATACGCGTTCAATTGCATGATTTCGTCTTTCAAATTCCAGGGAAGAATCAGCACGTAATCCGGCTTGGTCTCGCGAATGCGTTCCGGCAGATGAATGGGAATATGCGTGCCGGGCAGGAAGCGGCCGTGCTTGTAAGGATTGCGGTCCACCGTGTAATCAAGGAAATCCGTGCGGATGCCGCAATAATTCAGCAGCGTGTTTCCTTTGCCGGGTGCGCCATAGCCAACAATCGTTTTTCCCGTGCGCTTAGCGTCGATCAGAAATTCCAGCAGCGCCCTCTTCGTCTCTTTCACCTGCTCGGTGAACGTGCTGTAGAGCTTCAATCCGCTGATCCCCGCCGCGTCTTCGCGCTTGCGCAGGGCCTTCACGCGCTCCGTCGCCGCTTTCGTGCCGTCCTCGGCGTGGCAGCCATAAATGCGCAGCGACCCCCCGTGCGTGGAAAGCTCCTCGACGTCAAACAACCGCATGCCATGCGCCGCGAAAACTTTCTCCGCGGTGAAAAACGAGAAATAAGAGAAATGCTCGTGGTAAATCGTATCGAACTGATTCTCGTCAATCAGCCGCAGCAAATGCGGAAACTCCATGGTGATCACGCCGCGCGGCTTGAGCAGGATCTTCATACCCGCCACAAAGCTGTTTAAATCCGGGACCTGCGCCAGCACGTTATTTCCCAGCAACAAATCGGCGCGCTTGCCTTCCGCCGCCAATTCCGTCGCGAGCCCCTCGTTGAAAAATTTCACCAGCGTGGGCACGCCCTTCGCCACCGCCGCTTTGGCCACGTTCACCGCCGGCTCGATGCCCAACGCCGGCACGCCGCGCTCCACAAAATATTGCAGTAGGTAACCATCATTGCTGGCCAGCTCGACGACGTGGCTTTTCGCGCCCAAGCCAAACCGCGCGATCATGTCGTCGGTATATTTTTTCGCGTGCGCCAGCCAGCTATCGGAATACGATGAAAAGTAGGCGTATTCCTCGAATATCGCGGCCTCGCTCACATATTGCTGCAGCTGCACCAGAAAGCATTTGTCGCAAAGATAGGCATGCAGGGGATAAAAAGTCTCTCCCTGATTCACTTGATCGGCGCTCAGGAAACTCTCGCACAGCGGCGACATTCCCAAATCCACAAACGTATGCGTCAGCGCGGCACCACAGAAGCGGCAGCAATTCTTTTCCGCCGCGCCGCGCGATCCACCGGCGCGTGCTGCCGACGCTTTCACCTCGCCGGCCGCCGAACTCGCACCATTACGCTTCCTCGCAGACGAAGCGCGGCTAGGAGTTCGCGTTTTGCTGGTAACCATGGCTAATTTCGTCCCAACATCAGAAATGGATTGCGGCAGAAATTCCGCCCGCTCAATTGAACTTGCGGAAAACCGGTTTCACCGGACGGCCCACCAAATATTTCTCCGCGCCATCCTCCAGCGCCTTCCGGTAAACCCCCAGGGCTTCGCCGATCGCCTCAATGGAGCGATCAATGTCCGCGTCGCTATGAGAATAGCTGACCACCAAAGACGGCGCCAGCAACCCTCGCTGGATTGTTTCCTGGAGAAAAAGCGCGCGATAAGCCTGCGAAGGATTTTTCTCCCGGTCACGCGTGGCGTAAACCAGGTTCGGCGCCTTCCCCAAAACTTCGAAGTGGCCTTCCACGCCATGCGCCTGAATGGCTTGATTGATGCCCTTGCGCAAGCGATCGCCCTGGCGGTGCAAATGTTCCACCACATTTTCGCGCTTGTAGATGCGCATGGTCTCGATCGCCGCGGCCAAGCTGTGGTTTTCGGCGCCATGCGTGAGCGAAAGCAGGAAGACGCGTTCGTGCGCGTGCTCGATTCCCCCACGCTCCATGATCTCGCGCTTGCCGACCAGCGCCCCGATCGAAAAGCCATTCCCAATCGACTTCCCGAACGTCGAAAGATCCGGAGTCACGCCGTAATATTTCTGCGCGCCGCCCAGATGCCAGCGAAATCCGGTAATCATTTCATCTAGAATGAAAACCGCGCCATTTTCCTTGCAGGTTTTTTTCACATCGGCAAGATAGCCGGGCTGCGGCTCAATCGCCGTCGCCGCTTCCATGATCACGCAGGCGATTTTCCCCGGATGCTGCTGGAACAAATTCCGCAAGCTCCCAATGTCGTTGTACTTGAATTTCACACTCAAATCCTGAATGGCTTTGGGAATTCCCGCGTTCATGGCCGTGCTGCCGATGAACCAATCATCCACGGAGAAAAAAGGCTGGTCGCCGCACATCGCGATCAAGTCCCGGCCAGTGTAGGCGCGTGACAGCTTCACCGCCGCGCTCGTCGCGTCCGAGCCGTTCTTGCCGAATTTCACCATCTCCGCACTTTCAATCACGCCAGCCAATTCTTCAGCGCATTCCACCTCAATCGGCGCAGGCCGCGTGAAATTGTTGCCCAGCAACATCTGCCGGTAAGCCGCTTCAATCACCGGCCGGTAAGCATGCCCAAGCCCCACAGCCCGCAATCCCATGCCGTATTCAATGAACTCGTTCCCATCCACATCCCAAACGTGGCAACCCTGCCCGCGCGCAATGAATCCCGGCGCGAGCACCGGATACTGATCGTCGCCCTTGGCGTAAGTGTGCGCGCCTCCAGGAATGCGCGCATGCGCCTTCGGTTGCAGCTCCTTCGACTTCGCAAATTTCATCTGCGTTTCTTCACTCGTCCTCGACGCCACTTCGCTTCTCCCGTGATTTCAACTCACAGCTTCGATTTCGCTGATCTCCGTCGTAGGGGCGGGGCTTGCTCCGCCCGCCAACGTAAATTTCCACCGAAAATCTATCCATTAGAGCGAGCTGGTCAATCCAATCGCTTCAACAACCCACTCTCCTCAAGCTGCCCCACCGCCCGCCGAATTTGCTCGAATGGCATCGCCGCGCGTTCCGCAATATCGAGCAGACTGTGCTCACCATCCGACTGATTCAAAACCCACAACATGGCCATCTCCCGCGCCTCAGCATCCACATGCCCGCCAATATTCCGATACAACCCGCGCCGGCCCAATTGCGGCTCGCCCTTAGGACTCAAATTCATGTAACGATGGTTCTCCTCGAGAATGCCAAGAATCGAAAGAATTTTGCCAAACGAATCAGCCAGCGATTCCGCACGCACAAAATCCAAATTGTCAGCCGAAGTGTGATACTCCGGAAACTTGCCATGGTGCGTCCGCGAGATGCATCCCACGGCCAGATCGAAGGCCGGCGAACAGTACTGCCGCTCGTCATAACCATAAGGCGAGAAATCACGCACCGCATAAGCCGCGCCCGAATGTTGCAGCGTATGCACCACCGCGCGATCGATCTCCGCATCCCCACGCCGGCTGCGCTTGTAAGACATCCCTCCGCGATCGCCGAGACACGCCAGCACCAGCCCATGCTTGATCTGCCGAGCCACTTCTTCATTCCGGCTGAGCCAGGTAATCGATCCAATCGTTCCAGGAATAAACAAGAACCGATACGAATACCGCCGCGCCGCCCCGCCCAGCAATTTCGCCAAAAACGTCGCAAGCGAAACGCCCGAAAGATTGTCATTACAAAGCGAGGGATGGCACGAATGGCAAGAAATCAAAATTTCGTCGGCAGTCTCGCCCGGCAAAAAATATTCGCCATAAGTCAGCGAGCCATCCGCGAGCGAAGAATCAATGCAAACCTCGTATTCGCCATCGGCAAGCTTCAGTAGCTCGTTGTGGCTAAGACAAAACCCCCAATTCTCCGCGTAATAAGAAGTCCGATAAGGCACCCAATCCGGGCGATCGGGCAAAGTAAAAAGATGCTCTTTCAACTCCGCCAGCGGCATCGTGCGATGGATGGGCACGCTGTAATTCAAAACGTGCAGATTCAATTTCTGAAAATCAATCACCCGCTCGCCCCGCGAATTTTTCACGTAGGCATCGCGAATGTTCCACTCCCGCGGCACGGTCCAGTCAAACACCTGCGTCCGCGTCGGAACTTCGTGCACCGCCAGCGGAATCTGCTTCTGCAGCAGCCCCATCGTCTTGCGAAATCCGTCGCCAGTAATGCTCCGGCAAATGGGATAAAGCTCGGCGATCAATTCGTGGATCCGCCGCCCGGTCTCGCCCGCATCAACGCCCGCCGCGAGATCGAAGACCTTCGTCGCCGTCATTGATTCGGCCTTCGTCCCCGGCTCAGTGGAAGTCCGGGTAGTTTTTGTCGCGCTCATTGATGATTCTTTCATCCGCAGGCCAGTTGATTCCAAAAGCCGGGTCGTTCCAGCGCACCCCGCGCGCATGTTCCGCTGAATACACCTGCGACATCTGGTAGAAAACTTCGCTATCGTCCGCGAGCGTCTGAAATCCGTGCGCGAAGTCGCGCGGGATATACAGCATCCGCCGGTTCAGAGCCGTCAGCTCGACGCCAAAGCTTTTCTTGAATGTCGGCGACCCCCGCCGCAAATCCACAATCGCGTCGTATATGCCGCCCATCGTGCAGCGCACCAGCTTGGCCTCGGCAAACGGCTCAACCTGGTAATGCATCCCGCGCAGCGTGCCTTTTCGCCGGTTGAAAGAAACGTTGCACTGCGCGACGCGCGTCTCCAACCCGTGCTCGGCAAACTCTTTCTCGCAAAAACTGCGCGCGAAAAACCCGCGTTCGTCCTCGCGCCGATCCAGCTCGATCACATACGCGCCCTTCAGAAATGTCTCGGTGAATATCAATCCCAGTCCTGCCAGCCTCCAGTTCCCTCAACGCTCCCCAAGCTCAAACGCGGCTAGGCGTCTGCCAGCGCAAGTTGGCATCCAGCTGCTCGGTTGCCAGCAATCGCCGGATGTGGTCAATGCGCTTGTAACGCGGCCCTTCAAAATCCTCAAGTTTCAGCCCGGCATCCTTGCAAGCCGAATAAAGCTCCTGCGCGCCCATGCGCACATTCCATTTAGGCTGAAAATTCGGCAGAGTGCGCTTGATCTTGCCGAAATCCACGCGATAGCAGCGTTTGTCCGGACCGCCGTCCGGCGAATATTCGATCTGGCAACCCGGCACCGTCTGCCGCACGATTTCCGCCATATCCCGGATCTGGTAGTTCTCCTCAGTGATTCCCACGTTGAAGGCCTGATTGTGAATCGCCTCCCGTGGCGCCTCCAGCACAGCCAAGAACGCCCGGCAGATGTCTTCGATGTGCACCATGGGCCGCCACGGCGTGCCATCGCTCTTGATCATCACTCGCCCGGTAGTCATCGCCCAAGCCACAAGATTGTTCAGCACGATATCGAAGCGCAAAAATGGCGACACGCCATAAGCCGTCGTATTCCGCAAATAAGTCGGGCTGAAGCGCGCATCCGCCAGCGGCGACACTTCCTTCTCCACCAGCACTTTCGAGTGCGCGTAAGGCGTAACCGGATTGAAGGTCGCTTCCTCAGTCAAGAACTCCTGTCCCGCCGCTCCATAAGTGCTGCAAGAAGACGAAAAAATAAATCGCGCCACCCCTGCCTGCTTCGCCAATTGCGCCAAGCGCACCGACGCCCGGTAATTAATGTCGTAGGTAAGCTCTGGATTGATATCCCCCAGCGGATCATTGGAAAGCGCCGCCAGATGCGCCACAGCGTCGAATCCCTTCAGATCCGACACCTCAACATCGCGGATATCCTTAAGCACGCTGGGAACATCCGGTACCGTCCCGCGAAACAAGCTCTTCACGTACAGATCCGTGTCCAGGCCAACGACGTCGTGCCCGGCGTCCTTCAAAATCTGCACCAAAAGTACGCCGATATATCCGTGGTGCCCGGTTACAAGTACTCGCATTCGATTCTCCACCCTGTAGGTAGTAAAACACTCCGTACCAGAGCCGCCGTCCGACCCACGCTAGCAGGTTCCCAGGAGCACACAAATCCTAAGACCACCTCAAAATCGAGCAGGTCGTCTTCCATCAGGGAAATCAGGACGCTCTACTAACCGCATATATTTCAACAACTTAACAGATTACGGTGCTTTGGCCCCGAATCCGAACTCGCCGCAACCTACCGAAATATCGAAAAAACTGGCAAACTCCGGAAATCCGTTTCGTCGCGCTCGGCCGCCAGTTTGCAGATTTCAGCGCGTTTTTCCACAGGCCTCTGGTACACTCTGCGGGCTTTTCGGCCCGCGAGACGCACGTACCCCCAACCGCGCTGCGCCTCCCCCAACGTTTCAGTATAAGAGAACCAGAGTTGTTCGGTTCGAGAATCTGGGCCAAGTGCTACGTGCTTGTTATCGGGATACCCCGATTCGCCCGCGCCGGCCAGCCAGGCGCGGCTCCGTAACCCGCAGCTTCCAGATCGAACAACTCTGAAATCGACGCAAGAATCGGTGTCTCAAGTGATTCATTCGACTCACTTACTCGCTCGTGTCTGGCGCCGCACTCGCCCATCCCTTAGACTGCAATCACGGGCGGCAGTGACGACGAGCCCCGGATTGCCAGGGGGGAATACCCGGGTGCAGTCGGCGACGAATCTCTATAGCGCGGGTGGAGTAAAGCCTCAGGCGCGCGTTCCGCAAGCGGCTCGCAGCGTACTCACCAATTGGATCACCTACATCATCAGTGGTGTAGTCAGTTTCTTCCTTTCGCCTTTTATCGTCCGCCACCTGGGAAACTCAGCCTATGGAATTTGGGTGCTGCTGGTCTCCCTGACCGGCTATCTGGGCTTCCTCGATTTGGGAATTCGCGGCGCCGTTACCCGCTATATCGCCCGTTTTCACGCCGAACACAACCACGAGGAATCCAGCCGCACCGTTTCCTCCGCCGCCGGCCTGTTTCTGATAGGAGGCATCGCTGCCCTGATGGTTTCGGCGGGGTTTGCCCTCTTTGCGGTTCCCCATTTCGATATTCCCCCAGCGTATTTCCGCGCCGCGCAATTGGTGGTCCTCATCGCCGGAGCCAATGTCTCCATATCGCTGATCAGCGGAGTCTTCGGTGGGGTTCTCGTAGGCTTGCAGCGCTTCGATCTGCACAATTCCATAGCCCTGATCAGCACGGCGATCCGCACCACGGCCATCATCGTCGCGCTGCGTTCCGGCAAGGGCCTCATCACCCTGGCGCTGATTCAGTTGACGGTCACGCTGGGAGAACTGATTCTCGGCTACATCTTCACGCGCAAGCTATATCCCCAGCTGCATTTCGGCATGGGCCACATGTATCGCACGCACGTGGCGCTCATCTTTTCATTCGGTATCTTCGCGCTGCTTTTGCAGGCTTCGGACTACTTGATCTTCTACAGCGACGCGTTGGTCATCGGCAGCTTTCCTGCCGGTCAGCATGATCACCTTCTTCGCCATCGGCGGCAATTTGACCATTTACGCCCGCGATCTCGTCGGCGGATTCAGCCGCATCATGACGCCCATGGCCAGCAAGATGGAAGTTGATTCCGACAGCGCTAAGTTGCGTGAAGCCGCCTTGAAAGCAGCCCGTTACTGCGCTCTAGCCATTCTCCCGGTTTTCCTGACTTTCATCATCCGTGGCAGATCGTTCATCGGGCTTTGGATGGGCCCTTCCTACGCCGATTTGTCGGGGCATGTGCTGTGGATCTTGAGTCTTCCCTGGTTCTTCGCCGCCGGCGCGGCGGTGCTGTTATCGGTGATGCTCGGCATCAGCCGCCACAAGCAGGTAGTGCCCGTAAAGATCGCCGAGGGATTGTGTAACTTGATCCTCAGCATCATTCTCGTCAGGAAAATCGGAATCGTAGGCGTTGCCTGGGGAACCGCTATCCCGAATATCGCCGTAAGCCTGTTCTACTGGCCCTGGTACGTTCGCCGGACGCTCGGCGTTCCGATCCGCGAATACGCACGCGCTGCATGGCTGCTGCCAACGCTATCGCTGCTCCCGTTCGCAGTTTGCAGCTACCTGGTAGGCCGTTTTTCGCCTGCGACATCGCTCTTAATGTTCTTCCTGCAGGTCGCCGCGCTTCTACCGGTCGCATTCCTGGGCGCCTGGTACATCGGCCTGACGCACGAAGAACGCGAAACCTACGCGCACAATCTCACGATGCCGCTCTCTCGCGCTATCCGCCGGACTTAGCTGCGCCGCCGTTTCCGTTTCTTTTTTCGCGCAGCTTGCGCTCTAACGCCTCCTCAATGGTCTCGATGCGCTTCTCGAGGCGATTCTCGTACGCCACGTGAATCCGCTTTTGCGCCAGCGCCGCGTCATGATCTTCGAGTGACGCTTCAATTCCCTCCACCCACTTTTCGGGCGTATTCGCGATCCGCACCACATCGGTAAAATCTTGAAGACTCATCAGCGGAGGACCAATCACCGGCTTCCCGGACGCCAAATACTCATGCAACTTGAGGGGATAAATGTAAAAAGCCCAACCATCCGTGCGATAACACATCATGCAAACATCCAGCCCCTTGATGTAATTTGGCAGCAAATCCCGAGGCTTGGATCCCAGCATGTAAACGTTGGGCCGCTTGCGCAGCCGCTCGACATCCTCGCGAAATCCCGCACTGCGCACATTCACCGGCCCCACCAGCACGAATGACCACTGCGGCCGCGCCTCACTCATTTCCAGCACCAGCCGAAAATCAATTTTATCGTTGAGATTTCCGATGTGCCCGATGCGCGGATGGGGCACGACCTCCAAATCCGCCGGCACTGGCGTTTCCGCCGCACGGCTGCGCGAGAATAGCTCAAAATCCGCACCCATCGGCACATTGATGGCATTGCCGTAACGATTTTTCTTGTCCATCAGCGCCGGGCCGCTGACAAAAACCATATCCACGTGGCTCAAAAGCGTATCTTCCTGCTCCAGAACCTGATTGCGCGCGTGCTCGCTCAACCCCGCGAAACTCGCAAACTCATCATCCGCGTAGTAGCAGCTCACCGCTTCGCCAAATCCTCCCACTAAATCGGCGAAATGCGGATGCCAGATAAACAGCACCACATCGCGAAATCCAAGCTTCTCGATAATCTGCCGGACATGCCTCTCCCGCAGATAAGTCAGAATTTTTCCGATGCGCGGGTAGCGATAAATCTCAAACAGCCATTTGGGAAAAACCAGCGTGTACAAATTATCCTGACGATGCACCACGCCACTCGCGGGCAGCCGTTTGCGTTCCTCGGCATCGAAAACCTGCGACCGCGAAAATGGCGGCGCGACGAACAGCACCTTATGCTTCTTCGCCAGCAGCGACATCACCTGATGCCGGCTCTGCCACAAGTCGTCCCAGTAGTTCAATGAGAATGAAATGAAATCCATCTATATCCAAGCTTTGAAGCCGCGAAACAATACCATTCCTCGACTGGCAATCCTAGGAATCACCTGTGGGAAATACGGCGATTGGCTTTGCTTTTACCGCGCCGGCAGATTCTCTGCAATCTGCTCCAGTTGCTGGAGACCTATTTCCGGGAGAGCGTCATGTCCGTTGGAGCCTGACTCAGTTTCGATCTCGCTGATCAGCGATCCCATGGTCTGAAACTCAAAATCGTGCAGCAAGCCCCGCAATTTTTTCTCCAGGCCGCGCAATCCAAGATAGTGCCGCATCCGTGCCGTCACGCTGCCTTTCATCCGCGGTTGCTCGGCGTCAATCTCCCACGGATGCACGTAAACGCAGGCCGGCTGCCCCTCTCTCTCGTTCACAAAACGCAGCCCCCAGCGCGTGTACCAATACGGCAGCAGCCGCAGATACGCCCCGCCGCCAATCGGCGACCGCACCGTCCCGATTTCCAGCGTAGGCATCGGAAATTCAACAATCGGCCCGCAAGCCGTCGGCACGCGAAACGCCTGGCGCGGCCCGCGCGGCATCCCGTAGTTCGGATGATCGACAGGAAAAATGCTGGAATCGTAGCGAAAGCCGGCCTCGGCCAAAATCTCAAAGGCCCACAACGAATCCTTGGTAATCGAAAAACTAGGCGCGCGATAACCAATAATCGCCCGGCCGATAATCTGCTCCAGCCGCGACTTGGCCACCCGCGTATCTTCGCGAAATTCCGCCGCGGTCATCTCAAAAATGCGCCGGTGCTTATCGCTATGGCAAGCCACTTCGTGCCCGCGCTCGGCAATTTCGCGGATCAGCTCAGGATAATTCTCCGCCACCCAGCCCAAGGTAAAAAAAGTAGCCTTGCAGGCAGCCTCATCCAGCAGCGCCAAAACGCGCTGCGTGCTCTGCACCACGCGGCTGGTGTACTCGCCCCACTTCTCACGATTCACGCTCTCGAACGCGTTGACGTGATAGTAGTCCTCCAGATCAAAGCTGAGCGCGTTTCTCATAGCAGAAAATTCTGCGAGGCATGCAACAACCGGGCCATGCACAAGTATATCGCCCCAACCAACCTCTGTCGCCGCAAGAAGCCCACCACGAACCAAAAATGCAAACCCAAGCCAGGCCTTCCGCAATCTGGCTGGGCGAACGGGAGCAGCGCCGTCGAATATTCCAGAGAAACTGTAGGGGAGGGTGCTTTAGACCCTCCCGGTTTTCACTGCCATCGGCCGACACCCCGCTCCAAAGGCCCGGCCTTTCATCTGAAATTTTAAATTTCAAATTTGAAATTTCCGGTATCCTTCCGACAGTGCCCAAAAAAACACGACGCCTCCGCTTCCTATGCGCATCCTGACCTTCAGCTCCATCCTCCCCAACCAACTCCAACCCACCCAAGGCATCTTCACGTTCCAACGCCTGGGCGCCCTGGCCCGCCGGCCCGGCAATCACGTGGACTTCGTAGCCCCAATCCCGCACGTCCCAAGCTGGCTCCCAAGCGGCAACCGAAAATTCTACACTCGCATCCCCAGCGCAGAAACGATCGATGGCTTCCGCGTCTTCCACCCGCGCTACGTCCTAATCCCCAAAATTTCCATGCCCTGGCACGGCCGCCTGATGTACGCGGGCAGCCAAAGCACAGTCGAAAAATTGCATCGCGAAAATCCCTACGATCTCCTCGATGCGCAATACATCTACCCGGACGGCTACGCCGGCGTCCTGATCGCCAAGCGCCTCGGCATCCCGGTAGTCCTCTCCGCGCTAGGCACCGACGTAAACGTCTTCCCCAATTTCAAACGCATCGCCCCTAAAATCCGCTGGGCCCTGAACGAAGCGAATGGAATTCTGGCCGTCTCAAATTCGCTGAAAGAAGCCACCGCCGCCGCAGGCGTAGCCGCGGAAAAGATCCGCGTAATCGGCAATGGCGTGGACACCAATCGATTCCACCCGCTCGATCGCGCCGAAGCTCGCCGCGAGCTGCGCATCGAAGGCCCCGGGCCATTTATCCTCTCGGTGGGCACACTCGATCCGAATAAAGGCCATCAATTGCTGATTGCCGCCGTAGCGGAGTTGATCGGCCGCCACCCGGCAATGAAAGTCTTCATTGCCGGCGAAGGCCCCTATCAATCCGCACTCACCGCCCTGATCCGCGAGAAAAAAATCGCCGATCGAGTGATGCTGATCGGCAAGCGCCCGCACGCCGAGCTGAATCTCTGGTTCAACGCCGCCAGCGTCTCCTGCCTGCTAAGCGAGCGCGAAGGCTGGCCGAATGTTCTGCTCGAATCGCTAGCCTGCGGCACGCCAGTAATCGCCACGCGCGCCGGCGGCATAGCCGAAGTAATCACCAGCCCAGATCTAGGCACGCTAGTAGAACGCAACGTGCCGGCAATCACAGCGGCCCTGGAAGCGACGTTGAAGAAAAATTGGAATCGCGAAGCCCTGGTAGCCTACGCCGCGCAGCGCACCTGGGACAAAGTAGCCGAAGAAATCGAAGATTACTTCCATTCCGTAACGCCGGCTGCCAGCCGGCGCTCTTGAAGTTGCCGTTGCCTCGCTCTGATCGTCACCGAGTTCCGCGCACCGTCATCCCGCTCCGCCGTAATCCCACCCCGCTGTCATCCCGAACCGCTTCAGCGGTGAGGGATCCGCAGTTCTCTTCCTCTACGCGCTCTTCCTCCACGCTGTGCGCGGAAGTGTTCGCCGTCTTCGCTCGCTTTACGAAATCAACTTCGCCCCATTCTTCTCCAACTCCCTAACCAAAATCTCCAAACTCAAAATCCGCGCCCACTCTTCATCAAACGCAAACTCAGCCGCCCGTGATCGCGCAAAGAACTCGCCCAGCGCAACATCATCCAAAACCCCAGCAATCCGCATCGATTTCGGCTCCAGCAACCCCCGCACCTCCTCCTGCCCCCACAATCCCACCCGCTCCGCCGGCAGCCATCCCGGCGCGCCCCAAATCGCCCGGCCCAGAATCTTCGCCGCGATCCGCTTCCCGTAATAATTAGGCCGCGGCGCAAAGCGATAAAAATTTTTCCAAGTCATAGGCGCAGCCGGCAATCCCGTCTCCAAAGGATAATCGGCCCAAGCGGGAGCAAAATCCGCCAGCATCCGCCGCACCAAGCCGCTACCAACGCGATCGCGCGCCTGAACCGCAAGCAGCGTCTCCAGCACCGGCCGAAAAAGAAATGCCGTCAAAGCCGGCCAGATGCGATTCGTACTGCTGGCGATGCGCCCTTGCCAGCACTGCATGCGCATCAAAATGTAAGTCGCATCGAGCTGCATCGTATTCGTTGCGCCGGAAAGATCGGCGATGGTGCGTCCAATCACGCCGGCGAAATGCTCTACCAGATCCACCTTGTCGCTCGCTCGAAAAACCGAACCGTCGTACGCCTTTGCGACATACCGTTTCGCCGCCACGATGTATGGGTCCAGCGGAATACGCGCCCCGATATTCGGCGCCAGAATCTCCCACCAGTTTCCGCGCGCCACTTCGCCAAGGCATCCGTTGGCGCTGGCATCGAATTTCGTGACAGCGTTTCGTGCACCCACTCAATGCGCGAGTATTCCGCCAATTCGTATTCGCCGTCCGTCAAGCGCAGCGCCCCGCGCATGCGCTCCTGCGTGATTCCCCGCGGCGCCTCGAGATACAAATGCTCGAAGCCTGCCATTTTCGCGAGGCCCTTGGACACGCGCACGTCGCCGCTCGAAGGCGGGCCGGAGACGGTAGCCGCCACGTGCGTTCCGGCTGCGTGATAAGCCGCGGCCGATAGCCGCGAATCGTAGCCGCCGGTCAGATCGCAGACGATGCGCGGGAACGCCTTCGAAATTCGCCGCACTGCGGCGCCAATTTCCGTCCAGGTGCGCTCGGCCGCTTCGCGCCCGCCGAGAGATTCCGGCGTCACACCGGCGATCGACCAGTAGCGCTCTACCTTCGGCTCGGTATCTCCCCCCGCGAATCGCGTGATGGCCCCCGGCCCGAATTTCCGCACTTCGCGAAATAGAGTCCGCTCTTCGTAAATAATTCCCGTGGCGATGAATTCCTGATAGGCGAGCGTGTCGAGATGGAAGTCTTCGAGCGAAGCGAGCAGCAGCGCCGAGCCGGAAATCGCGATCCCGCGCGAGAGACGCCGCCAGTAGCAGTGGCTGTTGCCGATGATGTCGGTGACGATGGAAACTTCGCGTGTCCGCCCGTCGCCAATCGCGATGACAAAGCTGCCATCGAGCGAGAGAGCAAATGATCGCGCGTCCCCGCGCAGATAAGCATCAAGCAGCCGCCGTTCGTCGCCACTCGCAAATCCATCCGTGTGAAACCAGACCCCGAGCGAAGCCAGCCAGCTCCCAGTGGCCGCATCCGAGACAATCGGCGATCCCGTTCCATTCAAGCGCGCAAACGAAGCCGCATAAAACCATTCGGAGTGACTCTCGCCGTTAGGCGTCAGGCCCAGCAGCGAAGCCGCCCGCTGAATCCCAACCCGAAAAAGCCCCCCGGCATCGTCCGGCCGCTCCCGAGTTGGCAACACCACAAAAAAATTCCCCAAGCCGGCTCCGTTCGTCACTCAAGAATCAGTTTCCTGCGCGAAACCAACTCACGCTAAGTCATGCCCCCAAAACTGTCAACGCCACGTCCCCGGCGAATCTTCGCCTTCTCTTCCTCCGTATCTCCCACATGCGTAGGATTGACATCTCCACGCGGTACGTTAATGTGAGCCCCGGAGCACTCATGCTAATCTCCAGCACCAATTCGCCCCGGCAAATCTCAACGCCGAACCCTATTTTGCGCCCTGAAACACCAATTTCTAACCGGAACTCAGATTCAAGCAGAAACCACCTTAACTCATTGAAAACAAAGGAAAGGATCCATTTCTAACCGGGAAAAAATCGACCCCCCCTCGGCCTTCTCGCGGAGCACCGGATCGCCGCCTTAGACGCCACACCGGCCGCGCGTAGCTCAATCTGAAAATGCCATTCTGTACACACCCCGCATCTTTCCCGCCAAGCATCGCCCGCCGCGTTGCTAAAATTGAACCTGGACAGTGCTAACATTTCGCTATTCCCCGGAGTGCAGATGAGCCGCTCGGTAAGCATTTTCGGCCTCGGTTACGTGGGCGCGGTCACCGCCGCATGCCTCGCGCATAAAGGCCACAGCATCCTCGGCGTGGACGTGAACGCCTCGAAAGTCGAGGCCCTCGAAAAAGGCAAGAGCCCCATTCTCGAACCCAAGATGGAGGAAATGACGGCCGAATCGAGCCGCGCCTGCCGTCTGCACGCCACCAGCGATTCCAAACGCGCCATCGCCGAAACGGAAATTTCCTTTATCTCCGTCGGCACGCCCAGCCAGCGCAACGGCAAACTTGATCTTGGCGGCATCGAACACGTCTGCAAAGAAATTGGCGAAGCGCTGAAAAAGAAAAGCGCCTACCACTGGGTCGTATTGCGCAGCACGATTCTCCCCGGCACCACCGAATCCGTAGGCATCCCGATTCTCGAAAAGGCCAGCGGCAAAAAAGTCGGCCCGGATTTCGCCGTTTGTTTCGTGCCCGAATTCCTGCGCGAAGGAACCGCGGTGAGCGATTTTTTCGAGCCGCCCTTCACCATCATCGGCGTAGCTGCGGGCTGCGATGCCGCGCCGGTGCGCGAGCTTTTCGATTGGGCCAAGACGCCCATCTATCTGACCACGCCGACCACCGCGGAAATGGTCAAATACGTCTGCAACGCGTTCCACGCCCTGAAAGTCGGCTTCGTGAATGAAATCGGCACCATCTGCAAGGAACTCAATGTGGACACGCAAGCAGTCACGGAGATTTTCACTTCGGATACGCAGCTCAACGTTTCGACTGCGTATCTGAAGCCCGGCTTCGCCTTCGGCGGCTCGTGCCTGCCTAAAGATCTGCGCGCGCTCACGTATCGCGCCAAAGAACTCGATTTGAAACTGCCGCTGCTCGAATCGCTGCTGCCCAGCAACAACGAACACATCGAGCGCGCAGTGGAATCCGTCCTGCGCACGGGAAAAAAGAAAGTCGGCGTCCTGGGCCTGAGCTTCAAATCCGGCACCGACGATCTGCGCGAAAGCCCGCTGGTGCATCTGGTGAAGCGCCTGCTCGGCGAAGGCTGCCAGATTCAAATCTGGGATCAAAATGTCGCGCTCGGCCGCCTGATCGGCTCCAACCGCCAGTTCATCACTGACGTGATTCCCCACGTGGGCAGCCTGCTGCACGAAAACGCGCGCGAAGTGATCCAGTCCGCCGAAATCGTGCTGCTCGGCACCAAAGCCATCGACAAGGAAACCCTGGCCGCCGCGCTGCGCGACGATCAAATTCTCATCGATCTCGTGCACCTCGACAAAAAAGGCCGCCTCTCGCAGCACCAACGCTACGAAGGCATCTGCTGGTAAGAATGAAAATTCTGTGGGTGAAGTCCGGCGACCTGGTGCCGCTCGACACCGGCGGAAAAATCCGCAGCTTCAATCTGTTGAAGGAACTCGCCAAGCAGCACGAAGTGGATTTTTTCACCTTTTACGAAAAACGCGAAAACGACCAGCATCCTGCGCTCGACCGCTATTTCCGCAAAGTCTATTGCATCCCGCTCACGATGCCGAAAAAATACGGCCTCGGCGAATACGTCGGCTACGCAAAGAATCTTCTTTCCCTGCAGCCCTACTCGATGACCAAGTATTGCCGCCCGCAAGTCGCGCGCGAAGTGCGCGATCTGCTTCGCCGCGAGAGCTACGACGTAATCATCTGCGACTTCTTTCTCACCGGCGCGGTGATCCCCTGGGAATTTCCGTGCCCCAAAGTTCTCTTCACCCACAACGTGGAAGCGCAAATCTGGCAGCGCCATTTCGAAGTGACGAAGAATCCCATCTGGAAGGCCGTCTCCTGGCGCGAATACAAAACCATCGCCCGCCTCGAGCGCCGCTATCTCCAGCAAGCCGACGCGGTCTTGACGGTTTCGGACACCGACCGCGAAACATTCGCCAAGCTCGTGCCGCGCGAAAAAATCACCACCGTGCAAACCGGCGTGGACGTGGAATTTTTTCATCCCGCTGCCGGCAAGGAAAAGCCGAACACGATGGTCTTTACCGGCTCGATGGACTGGATGCCCAACGAGGACGGAATTCTCTATTTCGTGGCAGAAGTCCTGCCGCTAATCCGCCGCGAAATCGCCGACGCGCAGCTGATCATCGTCGGGCGCAGCCCATCCGCGCGCGTCCGCGAATTGGCCGCGCGCGATGCGCGAATCCAGGTAACCGGCACGGTGGACGACATTCGCCCGTACATGGATCAAGCCGCCGTTTACGTGGTGCCGCTGCGCATCGGCGGCGGAACGCGCATCAAAATTTTTGAAGCCATGGCGGAAGGCAAGGCGGTCGTCTCCACCACACTCGGCGCCGAAGGCTTGCCCGTAACCCACGAGCAGAACATCGTCATCGCCGACAAGCCGGAAGACTTTGCCGCGCGAGTAGTCGCGCTGCTCCGAGACGCGCAGCAGCGCGAGAAATTGGGAACAGCCGCGCGCAAGTTGGTGGAAGAAAATTACAGCTGGTCTTCAGTAGCCCGGCAATTCGCAGAAGTTCTGGCTCGCGTCGCAGGCCGCCCACTCGAATCCCCCGCCAAGCTGAGCAAGGTGAAATTAAACGTAAAGTAGCGCCGGCGTCCCTGCCGGCATCTGACGACCGCACTTCAAACTAACGCCGAAAAGCATCCGCGGAGCAGCGATTCGCATTCACCTCTCCCTGCCGTAGATTTCTTTCCGCGGTTGATTCTCTTGTGCGCTGAATCCTTGCTCGTCGGATGCCGGCGGGGACGCCGGCGCTACTTTACCCGAATGCGAGAAAGAGCAGATCCCTCACTTCGTTCGGGATGACGACAAATGGCTTTTCGGCAGTGAAGTGAGAACTTACGGCTTCGTCGCAACAGCTGCAGTCTGCGCCGGCTTCGCCGTAGCCGCAGCCGTTTGCGGCTGCGCGGCTCCCGGCGTTCCGATCGCGACCTTCAGCGAGGTATCGTCCGGATCGCGGTAGGCCACGTAGAGCACATCATTCCTATCCATCGCCGCGGAAACATAACGATTTCCATCCGGCCCCGAGTGCACGATCAGCTGCAACTTCCAGTCTTTGCCGTTCCAATAGGCATGCTTCACCGTGCCGCCATCCTGATAAACGATGTGCGGATTGCCGGCTTTGTCGAGCAGCACGACGCTGCGGTAGGAAACCCAGCCGCCGCTGGAGCGGATGTTGTCCACCGTCTGCACCTCGAAAGTGCCGTCCGGCTTCTCGCTGGCATAGTGCATCAAGCTGGTGGAGTAGAAGCTGACGTGCGCGCGGCCTGCGGCGTCGAGAAACAGATTGTTGCCCATGCCCAGGTTGTATTCGGGATCGTTCACTTTGCGCGAAGCCACCACGTGGATGTCCCAGCTGTCCTTGTCGCGAACCGCATATTTCAGCTTGCCGTCCACGAAGGCATCGTAAGTCAGATGCGGCACTCCCTGAGGATCCACAACCATGGAATGAAACTTGCCGGTCTGCTTGTCGAAATCGACGGTGCGCGCCACCCAAACGCCGTTTTCGAGCGAGCCGTATTTGAGATGCACGTAGAAATTGTGATCGGCATCCTTTTCCTTGTACCAGGCCAGATGCGGCTTGCCATCCGGGCCGACGCCAACCGTGCAGGAGTATCCGATTTCCGCGGCATCCGGAGCCACTTCCTGGATGGACCATTTGGTGCCGTTGAAGTCGGCATATTGCAGGCGGCGAAAGGTGCTGCAAAGATGCGGATTGCCCTGATTGTCGAGAACCAGGCTGACGTAATTCACGGAGCCGCCGGATAGCGCGGTTTTGTCCCAGCGCGTCGTTCCTGCCGGGCGGAAGGCATATTTCCATTGCGCGCCATCGGTGCCGTAGCTGAGGTGTACGTTGCCCTCGTTATCCACGGCGATGGCCGTTGCCGTCGCGGAATCATCCACGGTTTCGTATTTCCAGTTCCAGGTCTGAGCGTTGGCCGAGAAGGCGAAGAACAGGCAGGCCGCGGCGAAAAGCAACGAGAGCCGCCGCGAATGGCGGAGGAAGGATTTCGCAGCGCTAGTTTTGAGAACAACCACAGTTTGCTCCTTGAACTTCCAATATCGAGATGCGGATTCGTAGATCCGCGCGAATCGAGCGTTACGGCGCCAGCGAGAGCTCCACCACTTCCGGTTGGGCCATCACCGGCACCGCCGGTTCCTCCGTGGCCATCGCGCGCACTTCCTTGCGATAGAGGATGCGCAGGATCGCCGTCATGGCCACGATCTGCCAGAAATAATCGAAGTAGCCCATGGCCAAAAACGCTCCCGAAACCATGTAAGCCACCAAAGCAACCTGAATCATCTCCGTGTACGGCACCATCCACTCGAGTTGCGGCACGCGTCTGGCCTTGCGCCGCAATTGCCAGCAGGTGAGATGGCAACTGAACAGCACCGAAAGGAAAAGAACCAGGCCGACATAGCCCTGCTCGCCGAGCATCTGGAAATAGATGCTGTGCGGCCCGGCGAATTGGCGGTCGGGAGTGAAGCGCTCGTACAAATCGGGAGTGAAGGTCTCGAAACCTCCGCCGGTAATCGGATAATGCGAAGCCAGAACCAGGGAAAAGTGCCAGGCGCCGAGCCGTTCTTCCGCAGAATTATCGAGGTTGCCGTGCGCAATCTGATCCATGCGCGAGAACCACGTCGGTGGAGCGTAAACGATGAGCGCGCAGGCCAAGACCGTCGCGGCCATGGCGCCGGCCAGTTTGTGCTTGGACTTCAGGATCAAAATGCCGAGAACGACGGCCAGTCCCAGCACGCCGCCGCGCGAATAAGAGAGCACCACGGAAGCGATGCTGGCGAGGAATACGAAATAGAAGAGCATGCGCAGCTTCTTGTTGGGTTCGGCGCGCGCCAGGAAAAACAGAAACGGCAAGGTCATCAGGTTGGCTACGGCAAGGAAATTGTTGTCTTCGATGAACGAACCGGGAGGGCCCCAGACGCGCTGCTCGGCGGAAGTACGAATGCCGAAGATGGCGCCCTTGACGGCGTAAAAGCCGATGCTGAGCATGGTCACATAGCAGAGATACTTCAATTTCTTCTGGCTGGTGACCAGCACGATGGTGACGATGGTCATGAGCAAAATTTTGCTGGTGCGCATGAGCATGTCTTCGGCCAGGGCGACGTGCGCCGAGAAGAGGACTTCGCGCGTGGCGTACCAGGTGGTGACGCCGAACCAGCCCCATAGGGCCAATATGAATCCTGTTTCGCGCGTAAAAATATTGATGTTTTTTTCGCGCGTGAAAACCAAGCCGGCCAAGGTAGGGATGCCGATGGCCATGGCCACGGGAAAGTCGTAAGCGATGCCCCAGGTGAGGCGGTGGGGATTGAAGTAAGCGACCCAGGTCCACATCAGCAGGCCAAAATAGGGCCGGATGAAGCAGAACGGAATCGCGGCGAAGATAATGGCGAGGACTAAATAATCACGCATCTTGCTTGACCTCACTGCGCATTGCATCAGGACGGGCGGCGCGCGGTTCGCTCACGCCGGGCAGCGCCTCAGACTGCCGGGAAGTGTGGTTCATCCCCTGCGAGTCTTCGTCCCGAAGAAAAAGCTGGTTCATTAAAAACGCGTACAAGCTAAGAGAGCCTTCCTGCCCAATCTGCGGGCGGCGCAAGGCGAAGCGGTTCGCGCCGGTCCTGTTGATGCCCCAGGACGTCGTAACCGCGGAGCGAAATCCGCAGCGTTCGATCAGGCGCTCGAGATCGGCGCTGCAATCCCACGGTTGCCCGAAGGGATATGCAAAATCGCTGACCGGGGCTTGCAGCCGCTCCTCGATGAGCTGCTTGGACTGGCGCAGCTCGCGTTCGGCGTCGGGAAGCTCGAGACGGCTCATCGCCGGATGGCTCATGGTATGAGCGCCGAAGGCGATCCCAGCCCGCTGCATTTCTCGGATCTGATTCCAGTTTAGCATCCGGTCGGCGAGGCCGTCCGGCGGGAGCGCGACCTGTTTTTCCAATTCGACATAGCGGGCGCGGCGCTCAGCGTCGGGGACGCGGCGCAGGCGGGAGACTATTTCGACGGCGGCGGCGATGCGCGCTTCGCGGGACGAAAGAGAGAAATGGCGCGGAGTGTCGAGCTGTATCTCGAGAGAATCTTTTGGATAAACGAGTAGAGCCAGGAAAACTTTGTCGTACCAGGCCGGTTGCCCGGACTCGATGGCGCCGGCGGTTAGATAAACCGTGGCTGGAATCTTGTACTTGGTGAGAATCGGCAGAGCCTCGGTGTAGAGGCCGCGATAGCCGTCGTCGAAAGTCAGCGCAACGCCTTGCGATTTGGCGGTCGGATCGGCGATTTCGCTGAGCAACTGCTCGAGCGAGAGAAGGCGGTAGCGCGCGCGGAGGAAGCGCATCTGCTTTTCGAATTCTTTGGCATCGAGCTCGGAGTAGTAGGGAATTCCGCCGGTGCCGATGCGGTGATAACAAAGGATGACGTACTTGCCGGTGGCGACGCGTGACCAGTGCGGGCGGCGCGAGCCTTGATCGAGGCGGAATTCGTAGGTGCGCGCCACGCGATCGAGGACGCGGAGCCCTCCCGTGCGGTGCAGCGCCGTAGCGATGATTTCGCGCGCGCTCATGGCTTTTTCAGCGCACTCCTGCCACTTCGCGCGAGCTTTCGAGATGCTGGCGATGCCAGAGCTCGAGCGCTACGAGATACCAGACCACTTCGCCGTAGTAGGCGGCGTGCTCTTTAGCGTGCATCTCTGTTAGGCGATCGATGAATTCGGGGCGGAAATAGCCGCGCTGGCGCGTGCGCGGATCGCGCAGAACGTCCTGCATAAGAGTGTTGAGCTTCGGCTCCTGCAAAAACCACAGAGCGAGGGGAACGCCAAAGCCGTGCTTGGTCTTGTAGAGCACCTTCTCCGGAAGAATCGGCTTCATGGCTTGCTTGAAGATGTAGCGCTTCTCGCTGCCTTTGATTTTCAGGCGCGTCGGGATGCGGCTGGAGAGTTCGGCTAGGCGATCGTCGAGCAGCGGATAGCGGACATTCACGCCCGCGAGTTCGGCGGTGCCGCTGACTTTGCGGAGATCGTTATCGGCGAGTATGAGTTTGAGATCCATGTACATCAGGCGATTGAGTTCGCTGGTTGCGCGAGTGCGCTGGAAATGGGCGTTGATGATGTTCATCCAGGAACTGGACGGAGCCTCGGCCAGGAAATCGGAGGTGAAGATTTCCTGGGCGGGCAGGCTTTGGAATAGCCCGTAGGAAAAGATGCGCTCGGGATTGGGAATGTTGGCGCGGCGGATGTAGCGGCGCGGGAGGCTTAGCTTGCTTTCGTTATCGGGGAGCAGCTTGGCCAGCGGCTCGATCAGGCCGCGGCGCAGGAAGCCGGGAATGCGGTGATAAATCTGGAAGCGTTTGTCGGCGGCGTAACGCTCGTTGCCGGCGAAGAGTTCATCGCCGCCATCGCCTGCCAGCAGCGTTTCGACGCCTTTTTCGCGGGCCAGTTTGGCGCAGAGATAGGAGCCGATGGCGGAGGAATTAGCGAAGGGCTCGTCGTAGTAATCGGTGATTTTGGGAATGGCTTCGATGGCGTCGGCCGGTTTCAGGCACAACTCGTTGTGCTGGGTCTGAAATCGCTCGGCGGTGGTGCGGGCGTAGCCAATTTCGTCGTAGCGCGATTCGGAAAAGAAAATCGAAAAAGTGCGCGCGGGCTTGAAGACTTCGGAGAGAAATGCGGTGACGCTGCTGCTGTCGGTGCCGCCGCTGAGATAGGCGCCGGTGGATTCGGCGTGCAGGCCTTCGAGATGGCGATGCACCGCGGCGCGCATGCCTTCGCGGACTTGCTCGGCCCAATCGCTTTCGTCGCCTGCGACTTCGTCGTAATTGAGATCCCAATAGCATTCATGGCGGATTTCGCCGTTTTCGAGGATCAGGCGATGGCCAGGGCGCAGCTTTTCGATGCCCTGGTAGCTGGTGAGCGGCGCGGGCACCACGCTGAAGAGCAGGAATTGCATCAGCGCCGCTGGATTTACTTCGGCGGGGATGCGACTGCGCGGCGAGGATGCCACGGGCGCGCGCCGCGAAAAGGAAGCGATCGTTTTCGCGGCTCCAATAGAGACTCTTGATGCCGAGGCGATCGATGGCCAGCATGAGGCGCTGGGCGCGCTCGTCGAAAATGGCGATGGCAAACGCGCCGCGAAGGCGCGTGACAAACGCCGGACCTTCCTGGCGATAGAGACGCGCAATCCGATGCGCGAGCGGGGCGGAGCCGTCGGGCGCGCCAGATTGTTTTTCAGAGGCGCTAAGTTCCTGGAGATTGATGAGATCCGCGTCCACCGCGACGCGCAGGCCATATTCCGAGGCAACCTGCTGAAAATCCCAGCGGCGGGCCACGCCGAGCGCGGCGGATTTTCCAGCTGCGGTTTCGCGTGCGGACTCGCCAGGCATTGCCAAAGCCGCGAGCATGGCTTCGAGGCTGGAGGGCGAAAAATCGGCGCCGGGTTGATGGATGCCGCAGATGCCACTCATCGCGCGATCAGGCTCCGAAAGCCTGCCTCCATTTGCGGAACATCAGCACGGCCCAAAGTTGCGGGGAGCGATCGTAAGTTCCGCGCTGATGTTCATCCCAAATTTTGCGAAGTGAATCGGTGTCGAGAATGCCGTCGCCATTGGAGCTGCCGAAAATGGTGTCGTAGGCCGTGTCGCGCAGCTCGCTGCGGAACCAGCGGCCAAGGGGAACGGCGAAGCCTTGCTTGGTGCGCGTGGTGACGCCTTTGGGTAGGACGGGCTCGACTGCTTTTTTGAAGATAAATTTGCCGTCGCGGCCGCGCAGCTTTAGCGCGGAGGGAATTTTCGCGGCTGTCTCCATCAGTTCGTGATCGAGAAGCGGGGCGCGGACTTCGAGCGAAACGGCCATGCTGGCGCGATCGACTTTGGCGAGGATGTCGTCGGGGAGATAGGTTTTGATGTCCACGTACTGGATGCGCGAGAGCAGATCGTCGGTGCCGGCGCGATCGTAGTAGTGCTGGAGGACGTCGCGCGAGTTGTAGCCATCGAGCGAGCGCGCGAAATCGCCGGTGAACAGGCGCGATTTGAGATCTTCGCGAAAGAGCGAGACTTCGTGAAAGTAGCCTTCGAGGGGCGAGCGCGCCAGGCTCTGCAGCGTGGCTTTGGCGCGCAGGAAACGCGGGGCGCGCGGCATCGCGGGATAGGCGCGGCCGAGCGGGCCGAAAATGCCGCGGCGCACCGGCAGCGGGAGGAACCCGCGCATATGATTTTCGAGCTGATCGTAATAGTAGCGGCGATAGCCTGCGAAACTCTCATCGCCACCGTCGCCCCCGAGAGCGACCGTGACGTGACGGCGCGCTACGGCGGAAACGTAATAAGTGGGAATAGCGGAAGAATCGGCGAAGGGCTCATCGAAATGCCAAGCCAACTTGTCGAGAATTTCTACCGCGCTGGGGCGAACGAATTCTTCGTGATGATCGGTGTGGAAGTATTGCGCGAGCTCGCGGGCGTATTCGGCTTCGTTGAATTCCTCCTCTTCGAAGCCGATCGAGCAGGTGGTGACGGCGCGCTTCATCAGGTGGCTCATCATGGCCACGACCGACGAGGAATCCACGCCGCCGCTCAGAAACGCGCCGAGCGGAACATCGCTCATCAAGCGCACGCGGGTGGCGGTGCAAAGTTCGTGACGCAGACGCTCGCACCATTCGGCTTCGGAATGCTGCTCGACTTCGGCGAAGGAAATATCCCAGTAGGCCGTTTCGCGGACGCCTTCAGCCGAAGCGACGAGATAGTGCCCGGGGCGCAGCTTGCGCGCGGCTTTGTAGATGGTTTTCGGCGCGGGAATATAGCCGAAGGAAAAATAATCGGATACCGCTTGGCGATCGATCTCGCGCGAAAAATCTCCGGCGGCGAGAATGCATTTCAGTTCAGAGCCGAAGACGATGCGGTTTTTCGTGGCGGCATAAAAGATCGGCTTCTTGCCCACGCGATCGCGCGCTAACAGCAGTTTCCGTTGGCGCGAATCCCACAGCGCAATGGCAAACATGCCGCGCAGGCGGCGAAAACAATCTTCGCCGTATTCCTCGTAGAGATGGACGATGGTTTCGGTGTCGGAATGCGTGGCGAATTTGTGGCCCTTGCCTTCGAGGTCTTTGCGCAGCTCGGGATAATTGTAAATTTCGCCGTTGAGCATGACCCACAGCTTGCCGTCTTCGTTCGAAAGCGGCTGGTGCCCGCCGGCGAGATCGATAATGCTGAGGCGGCGGAAACCGAAGCCCAGGCCCGCATCGGTGAAGATGCCTTCATCATCCGGGCCGCGATGAACGATGGTTTCGTTCATGCGATGGACGAAGTCCTGCTCGATGGGCGTGTGGCGTTGGTACTCGAAAATGCCGCAGATGCCGCACATGATTACGCGCGAACCTCTTTCAGAACGCCTTTGCGCGCCGCAAGATCGCGATAAAGCCGGCGATACCCGGCGAGCATTTTTTCAAGACTGAATTCTTCGAGGACGCGGCGGCGTCCGGCGGCGCCATAATCGCGGCGCAGTTCGTAGCTCGCGCCAAGCAGCTCGATTTGCGCGGCGAGTTGGGCGTCATCGCCGGGAGCGAAAAGCAGGCCGCTGCGGCCTTCCTGAACGAGCTCGGGATTGCCGCCGACGCGAGTAGCAATCACCGGGAGAGCGCAGCCCATGGCTTCGAGAATCGTGTTGGACATGCCTTCGCTGAGCGAAGGGAAGTACGAAAATATCCATGGCATTGATAATTTCGGGCACGTTTTCGCTGGCTCCCAGAAAAGCGACGCGTCCGGCGAGCGAGGGCGTGGCGTGCACCTGCGTTTGCAAACGCTCCTGCTCCGGCCCCGCGCCCGCGACGAGCACGCGCACATCCATTTTGCGGTCGGCAAGGCGCGCGGCGGCGCGAAATAGCGTGGCGTGGTCCTTAATGGGCACGAGGCGGCTGACGATGCCAACGACCAGCGCGGATTCGGGAAGCGCGAGGCGCTGGCGGGCCGAGCGGCGGAGTTCGGGCTGCGGCGAATAGCGGGCGGTGTCCACGCCGTTGTGGAGAATCGAGATTTTTTCGGGCGTTAGCCAGGCTTGTTGCGCGTGGTAGACGCGCAGCTCCTCCGAGACGCAGAAGACGGCGTCGGCCATGGCGTAAGCGGCGCGGCGAACGACGCGCTGGCGCAGAGGCAGGCCCGCGGCCGTGGAGGGAATGTAGCCGTGCTCGCTGTGAATGGCTACCGGCACGCCGGCCAGGCGCGCGGCCGGAATCGCTTCGATCGCGCCCCAATTGCGCGAATGCACGACGTGCGGGCGGAATTCGCGCATGATGCGCGCGAGGCGGAACAGGAGGAGCTGAAATTTCGATTCGTTGCGGCCGGCAACAAAAATCTTTTCGCGCATTTTTTGAAGATGGGGCAGGTCCTCGTTGAAGCCGCGCGCGGCGCAGACGCGATGCTCGAATTCCCCGCCGTCGAGGCCGGCCATTACTTTCAGGATTACGTATTCGGTGCCGCCCATGTCCAGGCGATCGATGACGTGGAGGACGCGCAGGGGCGCGGGCGCGGCGGACGCGAGGTCACGCGCGGGCGGAGCCAGGGCGGAGGCTTCGGTTGGGGCTGTTGCTTTCATGATTCGAAATCGTTGCGTTGAGACTTGGAACGAAAACAAAACCTCAGCGGCTAAAGCCGGTGTCCGTATCCGGCTGTTTGGCACGGTTGAAACCGTGCCCTGACAAAACGCTACGGGAACCAGCGAACTACGCGCGGGCCGATCTGTTTCGTTAGCCACAGCGGCAGGCGGTTCCAGACGCGCGCGGCGCGCTCGAATTTCGGGTTCTTGGGCGAAAAATTCGGCGGCGTTTTGCGGCGCACCAGCAGGATCTGGTAATCGAGCGGCTCGACGGTCATATTCCACTGGGCCTTGAAATCGTAGGAGCCGGTGCCCTGCTTGCTGCGGCCGAAATCGAATTTGCGCATACCCGCATCGGCGGCGAACTTCATCAGCTCCCAATAGAGCGCGTTGTTGGCGGCGAGGCGCGGGGCGTCCGCACCAGCACCGGAGTAAAAGGGCAGCACCGTGTCGCGGAAAAAGATGGAGATCACGCCGGCGACGGCGCGCTCGTCCTTGCGGATCATCAGCAAATCCATCTTGTCGCCAAACTCGGCGCGCAAATTTTCGAGCCAGCGCATGGAAAAAACCGGCGTGCCGTGGCGCTGGTAGTTGGCCGCGAAGAGATCGTAGAACTCGGGGAGCTGATCGAAGCCGTGCTGGGGGCGCAGGCCGGCTTTTTCGGCTTTGCGGATCATGTAGCGCGTGTCGCGCGGCAGCTTTTTCAGATTGGCTTCGTGGTTGGCGGAGAGCTCGGTGGTGAAAGTGACGTACAGCGGATTTTGCAGGAAGCCATCGAGCGGATCGCTCTTGCGCTCGCGCAATTCGAGAAAATCCACCCCGGCGGCCTGCGCGGATTCTTTGGCGTGCTCGAGCAGAGCGCGGCGCGACGCATCATCGGCAGCACAAACTCCGCCGTAAACGCCGAACGGCACGGAATTCAGCACCCGTCCAATCACCCAGTTGGAAATGAAGAACAGCGGCAGCACGGCGGAAATTTTTCCATCGCGTTCGGCGAAAATGTAGCGGGGCTCGAAGCCGAACGTTTTCTGCACAGCGCGCATCCACGCGGTGAGGTGAAATGGAGAGCCGGAAGGAGCGGAAAGCACGAAGCGATCCCATTCCGCGGCGCGCTCAGGTTCGAACACACGAACGCGAACCGGCGCGGATACTTCTGGATTCCCTGCGTCCATCTGAGGGAGTGTTTCGAGGCTAGGATTCCCCATCTTTGGCGTCCCGCATTCCCCCCATGCCGTTGCCATTGCCGTTGCCATTGGCGCCCGAGCCTGCTGCGGCGACGTCGAACTTCTCGAATAGCCACTTTTCGTCGGCGCGCAGATATCCCGCGAGGAGACTGCGCTCGTCGGCGGAAGGCTCGCGGTACCCGCGGATGATCTTGCTGAGGACGGCTTCATTGATGCCCACCGCCCGTGAGAGTTGGTTTTGGTGAATCCCCTTCTTGAAAATTTCGAGTTTTAAATTCGGATACATACCAGTAGTCCTCCTGCGCTCGCTAACGGGAGCCCGGGAATTGCACCCCGGGTTCTGCCGCCGGGAGCGCAAAGCCCCCCTTGGACTCAGAATGCAAGCCGGGCGCGGATGGCTCCGCAATCCAGCTTGTTACCGCACCGAGATGGAGAAACGCGTTCATTTGCTGTGGCCGTTTCCCGAGTAATACGCGTGGTAGTAGCTCTTGTGAATGTCGGAATCGGTGGCGTTGAAGATGACACCGAGATTTTTCTTCGGGTCGATCTGCTGCACAGCCTTGCGCAGCAGCTGCCGCTTGGTTTGATTGGCGCGCACCACCATCAACACGCCGTCGCAGCCATGGGCCATGAGATCGATATCGGAAAGCCCGAGGATGGGAGGCGCGTCGATGAGCACGAGCTTGAATGTCTCGCCGCACCAGCCGAGGAATTCCTTCCAGGCAGGGCCGGCGAACAACTCCGGCGGAGCGCCAGCCGGAGATCCCGCAGCCAGCGCAAAAAGATTGGGATGATCGGTGCCCAGGATGGCGTCTTCGTAACGCGCGCGGCCGGTCAGAATTTCTCCGAGGCCCGGACCAGAAGGCGCGCCCATGAGCTTGGAAAGGCCGCGAGTGCGCAGGTCGCCGTCAATCACCAGCGTGCGCATTTCGTGCAATTGCGTGCAGCACAACGCGGTATTGATGGTCGTCAGGGTCTTGCCTTCGCCGGGCACTGTGCTGGTGAAAAGCACCGAGCGGATGCCCGTAGTGGCCTGGACGCGCAGCAAGCGGGTGCGCAGCGTGCGATAGGATTCTTCCGCAAGATGATTGGCCACGCCATGGCTCATCAATACGGGTCCGTCTTCCAGGCGCGGCAACAGGAACTTGCGGCAGCGGTCCAGGCGGTGATCGCTCATCTCGTTGCTGACCGTGTCCGCTTCCCTGACCGTGTCCTTCACGTTTTCGAGCACCTGATGGATTTCGAGCTTCTTCGCGAGTCCTTCGCGAGTGCTCCAATCCTGTGCTCGCTGTGTTTGGTCGAAAAATTTGCTCATTTCATTGGCTCCCGGGTTACCTTCCGAACTCTTGCATCACGTTCAGTTAATTTTGCCGTGGTACGTCCGCGCCGGCCGGGCGAATCGCAGATCTTGCCGGAGGCGCGACCGGCGCGTCGGTGAGTTCCAGCACCGCCGCCGCTTCTGTAACCAGATCCGGAGCGATCTGCTTTCGCTGGTGCGAAAAACCAAGCGAGAGCGCACCGTCAGCCACCAAATTGATCAAGCGCGGCACTCCTTTGGAGAGCGCGTGAATTTCATCGAGCGCCGCGGCCGTGAAGGGTGAGGCACTGCGCAATCCCGCGGCGTGCAGGCGTTCGGCGATGTAGGCGCGCGTTTCCGCCGCGCTCAACGGCCGCAGCACGCAGCGGCTGGCAATCCGCTGGCGCAGCGCGCTCATTTCCGGACGGGCCAGCAGCGGCTGAAGTTCCGGCTGGCCGCACAGAATCACTTGCAGCAACTTCTCGTGGTACGTGTCGGTATTGTTCAGCAAGCGGACTTCTTCGAGCAGCTCGGGAGTCAACAGGTGCGCTTCGTCGATGATCAAGACGGCGGTGCCGCCCTTATATTGCGTCTCGAGGAGCATCTGGTGCAGGGCCATCAAACGCCGCGGCTTGCTGCTGCCGGTGGCGGTGATGTTGAACTCGTCGAGGATGGCTTCGAGAAGCTCATCGCGCGAGAGGACTGGATTCAGAATGAACGCCGAGGAAATGAGCGATTTGGCGATGGCCGGGCCGGAGAGCAGCTGCAGCGCGGCGTGCAGCAGCGTCGTTTTCCCGGTGCCAATCGGGCCGGTCGCCACGATGATGCCCTTGCGCAACAGCACGCCTTCCACCAGAGAGGTCAACACCACGCGGTGGGGCTCCGCGAGGTGCAGGAACCGGGGATCCGGCGTCAACCGGAAGGGCGGTTCTTTCAGCTGGTAGTAAGCGAGATACATCTCAGAGGAACCTCTTGGCGAAGCCTGACAACAGGTAGCCGAGGCCCGAGGCTGCGACGACGGTAATGGCCAGCGCCGCGGCCGTGCGCAGGTGATTGAGCGTGCGCTGCTGGCGCGTGAAGATGCGCGGGATGCCCGCCAGCACGCCCTTGCCGATAATGCTTTCGGCTTCGCGTTCGTTGCGCACGGACTCATCCGACATCTCTGCGGCCATGGCCAATCCGAAGCCGACCAACAGGCCGAGGACCAGTCCGACGGTCATCAGCAGTCCGCGATTCGGACCCGCCGGAGAATCCGGAACTTGCGCCTTGTCGAGAACCACAAAGCGCTCGCCTTCCTGCTTGCTGTCGAGCTGCGTGGCCATTTCGGCGTTGAGTTTCTTGTCGAGCAAAGAGTTGTAATGCGCGCGCAGAGAGTCGTAATCGCGCGACAGGCCGGTCATTTGCTGCTCGAAGATGGGCTCGCGCTCCAGTTTCGAGGAATGAAAATCAATCTGTTCCTGCAGCTGCGGCTGGCGCTTCGTTTCTGTAGCGATTTCGTCATCCAGCTTCTGCATCTGCGCTTCGATCACCGGATTCTTGACGGACTTGCGCGTCGGCGCGATGGCTGTTGTGGTTGGATTGTCTTTGTCTTCGACCGCCTTCTTGGCTTTCAAGCGGTCCAGCTCGATCTGCAGCTTGCGCACGTCGGGATAGTCGGGGCCATAGTGCGTGCGCAGTTCGGAGAGCTGACCTTCCACTTTCTGAATCTGAGTTTGCAGCGGCGAGGCGTTGTCGGAATTGTCGGAGTCCACGTCCACGGCCGGATTGCTGGTCGAGAGCATGGCTTGCAGCACCAGTTTCTGCTGCTGGTCGTAGGAAACGCGATCCTGGCTCTGGCGCAATTGCGCGCGCAGGGTGGAGAGCTCTTCCATGTGGAACTGCTTCGATTCCGGCAGTTCCATGATGTAGGTGGACTTGATGCGGCCCATCTCCGTTTCTTTTTCTTCCAGTTGCCGCTTGGTGTCCTGCAACTCGCTGTTCAGGAAGTCGCTGGTGCCTTCGAATTGGCCGGCGCGAGCTCGCAGGTTTTCGTCAATAAACTGGTCGGCCAGCTCATTGGCGACATTGGCGGCCACCTTCGGATTGTGGTCCTGGAAGGCGATGCGGAAGGTGCCCATGGCTTTTCCGTTGCTGTTGACCACCTCAATCGTGGTGGCCTTCTGCATCTTGCGGACAAGCTCTTGATCCGACACTTTTCCGCGCAGATCGGTATAAAGTCCCTGGGAATCGATTACCTTCGTCAGGCGCGAGGGAGACATCACCTGCTGCTGAATGGTGGACAAACGATCCAGCACGCTGGCAGTAACCGGCGAGGCAACCACGGTGTTGGGCACCTGCTGCGGGTCAACCATGATTACGGTCTCAGAGCGGTAGAAATCGGGCAGGCGCATGGCAATCACGGCGATCATTACCGCCACGGCGGCAGCTGCCAGGATAATTAGGGTCTTGCGGCGCCGCGCGATGTCCAGATAGTCCTTCAGCTCAAACTCGCCGAAGATCCCGCGTTCCGGGGTGGCGCCTGGTCCGTATTCGCTCACTGCAGTCCTCCCACACGATGGTGGCTCAAATAATTGTTTCTCTTAGGTGTAAAGCAACTGGGCATCCAAAACCAGCCGATCCAGAAGACCTTCAGACTCTTCTAAGCCTTTTATTTTGTGAGGATTACAAAAAAGCACCCGGGGGTGCCGAGGGAAGCCGTCTCACACAGGCCGAAGCATGGAAATTTATTTCTCAAACCGAACATCTCCTTCCGCTGGGCGCCGGACCCCTTCGCGTCTCGTTTTGCGACAATCCAGGTCCAAATTTCTGCCGGTTTCCATCCCGAGGCGCTTCGTCATTGAGTTCATTTGCCTCACCTGCCGACCAAGCGTCCATTCGGGTTCCACCGTATCCCAGCGGATCCAAAGTTCGTGATTCCGCCAAATACTTGCGGATTGTTACTGAGCTGAATCTGATAGGCATAGCTCGAAAACAGCGTAAAACTGCGACTCAAGATGTAGTCCACTTCGCCGGTCGCATACTTCGCGGACACCACTTCAGGGTTTGATTCCTGCGATTCATATCCCAAGCTGGCGTTTACCATCAGCCGGCGCGAGAGGAGGTAGTGCCCGATAATATCAACGCGCTGGGTGAGGTAATTGGAAACGTATCCGGAGGACGGAACTCCGCGGGTATAAACCACCGAGAGGCGTCCTCGCGGGAACACCTTAAAAAGCGTGACCGAGCCGCTCGTCCCCCAGTATTGCTGGGTCTGAAAAGACGTTTCGGTAACCCCTAGATCGACCGAAACGCCCGTGGTCAGGGTAAGTTGCCGAGCCACGCTGACGCCAAGCGTGTAGTAAGTGGATGTCGGTAACAGTCCCGTGAATTGCACCCAACTGGTTGAGGAGTAGGCCCCGACGGAAGTGCGCGCGTTCAGCAAGTACTTTATTCGCGCATCGAAGCCCACATTCAGAGAAGAGACATCTCCACCTTCAGCTTCCGACAAGCCGCTGGTCTTTTCGTAAACCAGGCTGGGAGTCAAAGTCAGGATTGTGCGCGGGCTGGCGGCGTAGGTGAACGACGCCGAGGCGATGTTATTGAAAAATGTCGCGTTCGTGTTCAGAAAGTCGTTTTGAAGCGTCGTAGAGGTCACAGCGTTGGCGTCCGCAAAGACCCCGCCGGTCAGGCCCTCATCGCTGGTAGCGGTAAAGCGGTCGGCCAGTCCGAGAGTCCAACGGTCGCCCAGCAAGAAAACGGTGTTGATGCCCACATTCTGGTTCAGATAATCGTAGGCCACCTGGCCATTGGTAATCGCCACGCGGGGAAGGTATTGGAACGTGAGGCGATTGCGCCCGAATTGATCGTTGAAGGCGATGGTGGTCTCAAATAGCGTGAGCACATCGGTTTGCGCCGGGCCTTCCAGGGCTACGTTTGAAGGCCGGAGGACATCTACGGCCTCGCGGGTATCACTGCTGCCGAGAAACAGCGGCCCCCAGTGGTAGCGTCCGATATCCGACAGGGGGTTGGCGGAATTCAACTGGTTGATTTGCGTTTCCGGCGGCGCCACGGACACGAGACCCGAGAGCGGGGCCGGCTCCGGCGGGGGCTGATTCGAATCTGTCGCGTTCCCGTTCTCCTGGTTCTGACCGCTCGTGCCCGACTGGTTGCTTTGAGAATTGGATTGAGACGATGACTCCTGCTGAGACGACTGCGCCGCTGCCGGCATGGTGGAGAACAACAAAGCCGCAGCAAGCACAATCCAGCGATACGTCGCCATCCGCTTATTGGAAACCATCGAGTTCATGGAGTTCGATTTCGCTTAGGGGACCACTACCTTATCGCCAGGCATCAATAAAACGTCCTGGGCCTTGCCGGAGACGGCATCCTTGTAACGGAACGGGATACGCACTTCCGAGCCATTGACCACACGCAGGATATAGATCGAATTGCCCTTGCCGAACTGCGACAAACCGCCGGCCTCGGCGATCAGTTCCATGGCGGTCTTGTTGTCGTTCAATTCGAAAACGCCCTGCCGCGAGGCGTTGCCGATGAGATAGACCTTGCGGCTGTGGATCGCCTGGACGCTCACGGTTACTTGCGGTTCGTTGACGAACGGCTTCAGCTTTTCGGTCAGCGAATCGGCCAGCTCTTTGGGAGTCATGCCCACAACCTGAAGGTCGTTGAGCAGCGGCATGGTAATCACGCCATCGGGGCGCACCACAACGGACAGCGAAAGATCATGCTCGCGCCATACGGAAATCTGAATTTGATCGTCAACCCCAATGCGATAAGCGGCGGGAACGTTGGCGGCGTCTGGCGCAGTCGTGTGCGTCGAATCCGTGTTCCCCGCTGTTTTCTTGGGGTTCGATTTCTTTGGATTGTCGTCTTTCGACGCCGGCACGGCCGATTGCCGTGCGCTCGAATCCGTGCTGTTTGCGTAGGAAGCTTGTGAGCCCGAAGCGGGGACCATCGCTCCAAACAGCAGCACGGCTGCGGAGATCCCCATCCAGTTTCGGGTCAATTTGAAGAGCGCGGGGGCGAACAAGGTTCATCTCTCCTTCTGAGCCCCGAGAGGCTCACTACGTATAGGCTGCCCTGCACGGGTAGTACCATTCAGAATGGTACCTAAAACTCCTGCTGATACAGGGTTAAACACAATTCCGTGTGCGGTCAATAGAACGACAGTAGTACTGTTCCTCAATTGAGAAGAGCGCTTCACTTTTTCTGTCGTCATTCGCTTAGATGCGTCGAGTGTCATTGCACACTCGTGCGCATTGCTGAATTTTCTGGCGCCTTCGCAGTCAAACGCAGCGTGCGCACATTCAGGTCTGAATCGTTCACCAGAACAAACACACCGTAGGCCGGAAAATACTGGAACCGGCCAAACGTACCGTTCGAACTATGCTGCGAGCCGGTGTGCGCGGAATCCGGCGGCGCGTCTTCAGCATAGGTCACCGTCGAGCACGAATTCGTATGCGAGTCATAGAGATAAACCGTCGGACCAAAATCGGGCCATCCCACCACGCGATCCTGAACGGGATCGTAAGCCAGCCCGGGAGAAGCGTAGCGCGTTAACCCTTCACAGCCCTTTGCTTTGGAGCGATCTTGAGGGCCATGACCCCCTTTTGCGGCTATCGAGACGGCCCAGATTTGGCCGTCGCCGAAGGTAAGAAACAGTTCGGATTTCGGATCAACCACGGCGTTAGAGTGCAAATCGAGGGGCGTGGCGCTGTTTAACCGGTGATATGTATTCCGACGATAGTCGTAGGACCAGAATCCGCTCGCGCGGTCATACACATAGACCAACTTCGAATTCGGATCGTACGCAGAAACCGCGCCATGGTTTTCGTCATTCGGCGAACCACCGTGCGCCGGGTCCATGCGCGTCCAGTCGAGCGAATCCAGACCGAGCGTCCAAGTAGCGCTGGTGCCGACGCCATGCGGGCAGAACAGCACTCCGCCGAACGAAAACAAGCGATCATCGTCGGCGAGATAGGCGAGGCCGCCGTAGGTGTGCCGGGCGCTGGGTTTGTGGTCGGCTGTGGATTCTTCACATGCGTTCGGCGCGCTGGGATCATTGAGCCGCTTCCACTGCAGGGTGGCCAGGTCGAAGGCGTAAATCTCGTTGCCGCCATAGTCATTGTGCCCGCCGCCCCAGACAATCAAGCGGTTGCGTTTCGTGTCGGCCACCGCGCTATTCCAGGCTCGAACAATTCCGGAGCAAGCCGAGGCGAATCCGTAACCCAAGTGATTGAAATCATTTGGCGGGCACACCGATTGGAGCTTGGAATTAGGGACTTCAAACCACCCAAGCCGGGAAGGAATTTGCGTCGTCTGCGGCGTGTGATCGGTGCCCGGCGACTGCGCTTCAATCGTCACCGCGGCATACAAACAGAGACACAAGCTCAGCGTTCCGAGAATGATGGAATTCGACCGCAAGACAGGCCTCAAACCGCGCCGGAGTGAGGCTGGGCAGCCCCACGCGTCTCGAAGCGGCGCAGCATCCGGAAAATGCCGACCAGGGCCGCATAGGACATAACCCACGCTCCCAGCAATACGGTTTCGGTGATGGTTCGTCTGGATCTCATCAGACTGGAAAGAAAACCTCAGAGCGGCAAGTCAGCAAGCGTTTCGGATGCAGCGCGACGCAGGTTACTTCGCCCCCCGGCCGTACAAAATGACTTTTGCCGTCTCGCAGAGAATTGCCAAATCCAATAACAGCGACAGATGCTTGATGTAAAAAATGTCGTACTCGAGTTTTGTCTTGGACTCTTCGATGGAAGAGCCGTATTGATATTTGACCTGCGCCCATCCGGTGATTCCCGGGCGTACGGAATGGCGCAAAACGTAATAGGTCGTGGCTTCTTCCAGTTGCCGGCAGAAGAACGGGCGCTCGGGACGCGGCCCAACCAAGCTCATTTCGCCGCGGAAGACATTGAAAACCTGAGGTAGCTCATCGAAACGCACCTTGCGGATGAACTTTCCGACCTTGGTGATGCGGCTGTCATCGTTCGCGGCCCAGGATGGTCCGTTAGCCTCGGCGTTCTGATACATCGAGCGGAACTTGAAGATTTGGAACGACTTGCCGCCCAGGCCGGTGCGTTCCTGGCGGAACAAGATTGGAGAGCCGGTCTCCAGCCAGATGGCCGCAGCTACCAGGCCCATGATCGGCAAGGTCAGAACCAGAGCGATGAAGGAAACGATGATGTCCACAGTGCGCTTTGCGGCCAGCAAGAACGCTGACTTGCGGAAACCGTCCGAGAGCACCAGCCAGCTGGGCGAGAGATTCTCCAGCGGGATGCGCCCGGTGATGCGTTCATGCATCGAGTGAGCGTCTTCCACGCGCGTGCCGCCGAACTTCAGCTGCAGCAGATCGCGCATCGGCAATTGCCCGCGGCGCTCTTTCAGCGAGATGATCACTCGATCGATCTTTTGCGCGGCGACGATGGATTGCACGTCAATCGCGGCGCCGATAATTCCGGGGTTCACCAGCGACTTGCCGATGTTTTCGCCCTTCTCGTCAAGGAAGCCGACCACCTTCATGTGCAATTCCGGCCGCGCCAGGATATCGCGCACCACCGAAACGCCTTCTTTGCCGGTTCCCAAAATCAGGACGCGCTCGCTCTCACCGAGAATCATCCCCTTGTTTTCGAGGAAAACTCTCCAGGTGAAGAGCAGCACCAGAATCGCTGGGGCGGCGAAAACGGCGATGCCGCGGCCCAGGCTAAGGTCGGGCGCGAAGTAATAGAGAATCGCCAATTCGATGCAAGCCGTTCCGAGCACTTGCAACAGGCGCAGGAACATCTCGAAGTGCCGGGTGATGACTTCACGATTGTAGAGATCGTTGTAATAGAGGGCGATGCCGCAAGCCGCGATTACAACCAGGAAGCGCCAGATCGTATGTGCCGGCCGCAAGTACTCGAAAATCGCGACGGGAGAATGGAATCGCAGGGAGATGGCAAAAATGAGCCCGACAACAATGAGGACGGCGTCTGACGCTATGAGGAACAGCGTGCGCGGGGGGACTTTTTGACCGCCGATCTTTAACATTTCGATCCCAGGATTCTATTCAAGCTGCGAAGCGCGACATTTTCGGTTGCCAACCCAGTTTTCGGCCACGTGGTAGGCGGAGCAGGGGTTGAACCTGCGACCTCCCCCGTGTAAAGGGGGCGCTCTGCCAACTGAGCTATCCGCCTAAAGGTTCATCAGGAGGGGTGCACGTTATCGTCCAAAGATGGACCCGAAATTGGTAAGTTGATTTTAGCATGTCGGTGTTGATATCCGGAGACTTACGGATAGTAGTTTCCGGATTATTCCAATAAGTACCCTGCCGCTACTCTTCGGCTGAGAAACCGATTTCACAATCGAGAAATAAATTTTCTCCGCGTCTCAGGGCGAGAATTCACTGCTTCGAGATGCGTATCGCTATGAAAGTGAAAGGTTTATAGGTGTTTTCCACAGCGTGCATCGGTTCTCATCGCTTGATTCCCTCGCCGGGCTCGCCGGGCAATTGCTATTCACGAACCTGCTGCGAATTGGGTAACAAAGTCATTCGCCTGCCGCGGGATATAATCAACGGTGCAGGCAAGTCATCGTCGAGAAATGTGACTGGCGAGCCGCGTGCTGCCGCAGTCGAATGGGCATTGCCGGAGGTGCGTCAATGCAGGAGGAACTGGCAGGCTGATGGCCATCGTCATCGAGCCCGCCGACTTGCGGTCCGATCGTCCGCAATTGGTGGCGTTGCTCGCGTCGGTTCTAAATCCTGCGGCGGACGACAAGCGCTTTGAGTGGCTCTATCTGCAAAACCCGGATGGGCCGGCGCGCGTCTGGCTGGCGTACGAAAATCAGCCGCGCATGTTGCTGGGTGCCAGCGCAATTTTTCCGCGGCGGATGAAAGTCCGGGGACAGGAAGCGACCGGTTGTGTATTCGGAGATTTTTGCGTGAGCCAAAATTATCGCACTCTGGGCCCGGCGCTGCTCTTGCAACGAGCCTCGATCAAAGGAATGAACGAGGCAGGCTTTGGGTACGCCTACGATTTGCCGAGTACTTCAATGCTCGGCGTCTATAAGCGGCTGGGCATCGCTCCGAACGCATCTCTGGTGCGCATGGCCAAGCCGTTGCGCGCCAATCGCAAAGTTTCGGAAAAGGTGAAATCGCAGGCGGTGGCTCGCGCGGCCACTGCCGCGGCGAATACGCTGCTGGCAGCGCGCGACTTACTGCGGCGCACGAAAAGCAGCGCGAAGATCGACGTTCATACCGGCCGTTTCGGCACGGAATTCACAGCGCTTGCGGATCGCGCCAGCGCCGGCGGGAGCATCCACGTGCATCGCTCGGCGAAGTATCTAAACTGGCGCTTCCTGGATCACCCGCAAAGCCGCTTCGAAGTTTTGACCGCGCGGAAGGGCAAAGATCTGAAGGGCTACGCAATTTTTCAGACGGATGGCGGCGATGGCCGCATCGTGGATCTGTTCGCCGATGACCCGGCTGAGATTCGGCGCGGCCTGGTCGCCGGAGCGGTTGAAATCCTGCGCGCACGCGGCTGCGAGATCGTGAGCCTGCCGATCTCCGCAGCGCATCTCTGGCGCAAGGAGTTGCAGGGGCTGGGATTCCGTCCGCGCGAAGCACAGCCCGTCGTGACGATGCACAGCCCGACCGTCGCCCCAGAGAAAAGCCCGTGGCTTTTCCTGGAAGGCGACCGCGAAAGCTAAGAACTCAGGAGAACCGAGACAGATGCAAACCACCGCGACCGATCAGATTCGCGCTTTCGTGCTGGAGAAATTCCCGCAGGCCAAGAAAAAGAATCTGCGGGATTCCGACAAGCTGCTGGAAAGCGGCATCGTGGATTCGCTCGGGATTCTCGACCTGGTTGCATTTCTTGAAAGCGATTTTCAAGTTCATATCAGCGATGAGGAGCTTCTGCCGGAGAATTTTCAGACGGTGGAAGCTATCGCGCAATTCGTCGAGCGCAAGCGGAACGGAGCGGCCTAGGTGCAGGCTTGGCCACGCGTGAAAACCGGTTTCGCGTGGTTCTAGCGCAATGGCTCTGAAGGTACGCCCGATCGACCCTGCGACGGAACGCGCGTTGATGCTGGAAGTGCTGGAACGCAATCTGACGGAAATTCCGCACGCGCAGCGCTTTGAATGGTTTTACGGCGGCAATCCCGCAGGGCGGTCGTTCTCGTGGGTGATCGTCGAGGATTCCAGCTCGCAGCCGGTGGGAATCGCATCGTTGGTGTCGCGGGCGATCTGGGTAGGCGGCGAAGTGAAGATTTGCGGGCAAGTCGGCGATTTCGGAATCGATAAGGCGTATCGCAGCTTGGGTCCCGCAGTGCAATTGCAGCGTGCAACATTCGAGCCCGTTGATCGCGGCGAGCTGGCTTTTTGTTACGACTGTCCGCCGCACGAAGCGGGAATGTCCACGTTCCGGCGTCTGGGCATGCGCGCCAATTGCCGGATGCGCAGGTATGTACAAATTTTGAAGACCGACGCGCGCATCGAGAAGCGCCTGGGACGCGGACTGCACTCCGCGGTCGCCGCAAAAATCGCCAATGCCGCGCTGCGCGTGAAAGGCGCGAGCAGCAGCCAGATTCCAGGAATCCAGATGGAAGCTTGGCAGGAACGCTTCGGCGATGAATTTACGAAGTTGGACCAGCGCGCAACGCCCGCAGAAACGATTCGCTCGCGGCGCACGGCGGCGGATTTGAATTGGCTCTATCGCGATAATCCGCTGCAAGCGTACGATGCCATGTTGGCGCGACGCGATGGCCAACTCATCGCGTATGCGATTTATTTTTCGCGCGGCGGCGAAGCGCACATCGCGGAAGTCGGAGGCGAACCCGACGCAACGGTTCTTGCAGCGCTGCTCGCTGCAGTGAGCCAAGGCATGAGGGAAAATCATTTGGCGGCGGAGAGCATCACGGCGTTGCTCGCCGATGAGCATCCGTTCGCTGAGGGATTTCGCCGCGCGGGATTTTTGGCCCGCGAAGAGGCGGAGCGCGTGGTGGCCTATGCCGCACCAGGCTCCCAGCTTCGCGCATCACTCGAGGCCAATCCTCGATGGCTTTTTCAATTTGCGGATGTCACGGCGTAGCGCCGAGCGGGATTCACATCTCGGCCCGCGCTTGATGAACGAAAGGCGGAAATTGGCACCATGGATTTTCTGATTCACCACATGCTGCGAACGAGCGCGCAGCGGCTTCCCAACAAGGAGGCCATGGTTCACGGCAACGAGCGCTTGACCTACAGCGAAGTGGCGCGCCGCACGGCCGGCCTGGCGCGCGGCCTGCGCGAAGCGGGCCTCCATCGCGGCGACCGCATCGGCATTTATCTCGAAGCCTCCGTCCCGCAAGTCATCAGCATCTTCGGCATCTCCGAAGCCGGCGGCGCCTACGTGCCCATCAACGCGCAGCTCTTCGCCGAGCAGGTCTCCCATATCGCCAAAGATTGCGGCATGAAGGGACTTATCACCACGGGCAGCAAGCTCGCCGCTCTCGAAGGCATCCTCAAAGATATTCCCTCGCTGCAATTTATCGTCGTTGTGGACGAAGGCACGGCGCCCGTCTTGAAGCTGCCCGTGCACAGCTATCAAACGATGTGCACGCGTGAGCCCGACGCGTCGTTCCGCGAAAAGTCCATCTCCAAAGATCTCGGCGCGATTCTTTACACCTCCGGATCCACCGGCAAGCCCAAAGGCGTGATGTTGAGCCACGCCAACGTGATGGCCGGCAGCTCCATCGTCTCGACCTATCTCGGCATCACCGAAAACGAGCGCATCCTCGCCGTTCTGCCGTTCAGTTTCGACGCCGGCATGAATCAATTGATGACCGCGTTTCAGCAAGGCGGCACGATCGTGCTGATCAATTTCACTTTCGCGCGCGAAATCGTGCAGGTGCTGCTGAAAGAGCGCATCACCGGCCTCGCCGGCGTGCCCACGCTGTGGAGCTTGCTCACGCAGCCCAACTCGACGCTCGCCAAGCAACCGCTGCCCGATCTGCGTTACATCACCAACACCGGTGGCGCGATGCCGCAGAGCGTGCTGAAAGTGCTGCGCGAAACGCTCACCACCACGCGCATCGTTTTGATGTACGGCCTCACCGAAGCTTTTCGCTCCACGTATCTTCCGCCCGAGGAGCTCGATCGCCGCCCGACTTCGATGGGCAAGGCCATTCCCGACACAGAAATTATCGTCGTCGATGAACACGGCAAGCTCTGCAAGCCCGGGGAAATCGGCGAGCTCGTTCATCGCGGCCCGACTGTCTCGCTCGGCTACTGGAATCGCCCCGACGATACCAATCGCGTGCTGCGCCCCAATCCGCTGCTGCCGCCGGAAATGGGCGATTGCGAACGCGTGTGCTATTCCGGCGACTTGGTGAAAATGGACGAAGATGGATTCCTTTTCTTCGTCGGCCGCCGCGATACGATGATTAAGTCGTCCGGCTATCGCATCAGCCCGACGGAAGTGGAAGAGGCGCTGACTTCCAGCGGCAAATTGCGCTACGCCGCGGTGATCGGCATTCCTGATGAAGTCTTGGGCCAGATCATCAAGGCCTTCGTCGTGGCGCGCGACGGCGAAAAGCTCGATGCCGATGCGCTCATCGAGCATTGCGGCACGCGCCTGCCGCGTTACATGCTGCCGAAGACCGTCGAAGTTTTGACCGAGATGCCAAAAACTTCCAGCGGCAAGGTGGATTATCCGGCGTTGCGCCGGCGCGAAGGACTCTAGAACTTGGGAAGCGTTGCCGAACTTACGGCGAAATATTTCCCCGATTCTCGCGCGGAATTGCGTATGGGCGGCCTTTCGGTGCGCGCGCTCGCCGAGAAATACGGCACGCCGCTTTTCATTTACGACCGCAGCGTCCTCGATGCCAAATGGAATCAGCTGCGCTCCGCTCTTCCTGCGCGTTTTTCCATCAGCTATTCGGTGAAAGCCAATCCCAATCGCGCCATCCTCGAATATTTCCTCGAAAAAGGCGCGGGTCTCGAAATCGCCTCTCACGGCGAATTCCATCAAGCTCTTGCCGCTGGCTGTCCAGCCGAGCGCATTCTTTTTGCCGGCCCCGGGAAGACCGACGCGGAACTCGAATTCGGCGTCGCGCATGGCATCGGCGAAATTCATGTCGAATCGCCGCGCGAGGCCGAGCGCGTAATCGCCATCAGCCGCCGCTGGGCAAGCGCGCGCGCGTCGCCGTGCGCGTAAATCCCGCATCCGAAGTGCAGGGCGGCGCGATGCGCATGGGCGGCAAGCCCGCGCCTTTTGGCGTTGACGAAGAAGCGCTCGATACCGTTCTCGATCCGCTGCTCGGCTCCGACGCTGTCGATTTCCGCGGCTTGCATCTTTACATCGGCACGCAGATTCTCGATCACGCCATCCTGGTCAGCCAATACGCGCATGGCCTCGAAGTCGCCCGCCGCGTGGCGCAGCGCGTCGGCCATCCCATCGCCACTCTCGATTTCGGCGGCGGCCTCGGAATTCCCTATTTTTCGAATGAGCAGGAACTCGACATGGCCGCGCTCCGCGCCGGACTCGCAGACCTATTCGGAAAAATCGAGACGGATACTGATTTCGTCGGCACGAAATTCATGGTCGAACCGGGCCGCTATCTCGTCGGCGAAGCAGGCGTGTACGTCGCGCGCGTCACCGAGATCAAGGTTTCGCGCGGCAAGAAATTCCTCATTTGCGATGGCGGAATGCATCACCACCTCGCCGCCTCCGGAAATCTCGGCCAGACCATAAAGCGCAACTATCCCGTAGCAATTCTCAACAAGCTCGATCGCCCAGCCGCGAGCGCCGTCGAGGTAGCCGGGCCTCTGTGCACGCCGCTCGATGTCCTCGCGCGCAATGTCGAACTGCCCGAAGCCGAAGCCGGCGATTTGATCGGCGTGTTTCAATCCGGCGCTTACGCGCGCGCCGCGAGCCCTCTCGGATTCTTGAGCCATGCGACGCCGCCGGAAGTCTGGGTCGAGCGCGGCGAATCGCGTCTGATTCGCCGCCGCGGAGAATACGACGATTATCTCGCCGACCAGCCGCAGAGTGTTGAGGCCACAACAAAGAGCAGAACGTGAACCGGGTGCTGATCATCGCGTTTCATTTCCCGCCGGTCGCGGGAAGCAGCGGCGTCCTGCGCGCCCTGAAACTTTGCCGCTATTTGCCGGAAAATGGCTGGCAGCCGACAATGCTGACCGCGAATCCTCGCGCCTATGAACGAACGGACCCGAGCCAGTTGGCGGAAATTCCCAGCGATGTTCGCGTGCTGCGCACCTTCGCGCTCGATACGCAGCGCCATTTGTCCGTGAAAGGCCGCTATTTTCGCTGGATGGCTTTGCCCGATCGCTGGGCGAGCTGGATTGCCAGCGCCGTTCCCGCCGGCCTGCGCGCCATTCGCCGCGAGCGCATCGACGCGATTTATTCCACGTTTCCAATTCCATCGGCGGTGATGATCGGCCACATCCTGCACCGCCTCACCGGCAAGCCATGGATTCTCGATCTGCGCGATTCGATGACCGAAGACGACTACCCGCCCGATCCGAAAGTTCGCCAGGCGCTGCGGCGCCTCGAAGCGCGCGCCGTGCGTGACAGCTCGCGAATTTTATTCACCGCGGCTTCGACGATTGCGATGTACCGCAAGCGCTACCCTTCACTCTCCGCAGACAAATGCGTCCTGGTGCCCAATGGCTACGACGAAGACGATTTTCAAAATTTGCCTGCTAGCGCGCCTGTTGCCGCCGGTGCCGGCCGCGCGTTGCGTCTCCTTCATCTCGGCCTGCTCTATCCCAGCGAACGCGACCCGCGCCCGTTCTTTCGCGCCGTCGCGCGCCTGAAATCAGAAGGCGCCATCTCAGCCGCCACTCTTCGTATCGATCTACGTGCCAGCGGCAACGAAGACCTCTACACCAAAATGCTCGGTGATTTCGGCGTGGCAGATATCGTCCATCTTCTTCCGCCGCTGCCCTATCGCGATGCCCTGCGCGACGCGGCGCAAGCTGACGCATTGCTAATCTTCCAGGCGGCGAATTGCGATCATCAAATCCCCGCGAAGGCTTTCGAATATCTGCGCCTCCGCCGGCCAATCCTGGCGCTGACCAGCTCGACGGGTGACACGGCCGCGCTGCTAAATTCCACAGGCGGAGCAACGATTCTCGATATCGCCAGCGAAGAGAGCATTTATCAGGGCCTTCCAGGTTTTCTCGATGCCATCGCCCACGGCCGCCATCCCCTCGCCGATGATGTGAGCGTGCAAAAATTCAGCCGTAGGAGCCAAGCGCGAACGGTTGCACAATGTTTGTCACAGGTCGTGAATGAATCGCCCAGGAGCGCGGCGGAAGCGGCGTCAGTGCCCGCAAAATAAGCCATGTGCGGAATATTCGGTCTCGTAAATCTTAAACCGGGCGGCGATCTCCCCCGCGCGCTGATGGAGCGCATGGGCCGCATCATCACCCATCGCGGTCCCGACGACGACGGCTTCTATTACGGCCGCGGCGTCGCTCTCGGCATGCGCCGCCTCAGCATCATCGACGTCGCCGGCGGCCATCAACCCATCTCCAACGAAGACGGCTCGATCTGGATCGTCCTGAACGGTGAGATCTACAATTTTCCCGAGCTGCGCGAGCGCCTCGAGAAATCCGGCCACGTCTTCCGCACCAAAACCGACACGGAAGCCATCGTTCACCTTTACGAGCAAGAAGGCCTCGATTTCCTGAAAAGCCTGCGCGGCATGTTTGGTCTCGCTCTGTGGGACGCCAATCGCGAGCGTCTAATCGTGGCCCGCGATCGCCTCGGCGAAAAACCGCTCTACTTTCGCCGCGAGCCGCACCGCCTGCTTTTCGCCTCCGAGATGAAAGCCATACTCGAAGACGAAAATGTTCCCCGCCGCGTGGACATGGCCGCGCTGAAGGAATATCTCGCGCTGGGCTACGTGCCCGCCCCCGCCACGATTTTCGAAGGCATCGAAAAGCTGCTGCCCGGCCACATGCTGATCATCGAGAAGGGCAACGTCCGCGACGAAGAATACTGGGACGTGCGCTTCGATCGGGCCGACAACTGTTCGCAATCGGAATGGATCGAGCGGGTCCGCGCCAAGCTGCTCGAAACCGTCCGCGCGCAGATGATTAGCGATGTTCCCCTCGGCGCTTTTCTCAGCGGCGGCGTAGATTCCAGCGCCATCGTAGCGGCCATGGCTCGCGCCAGCGATCGCCCGGTAAAAACCTACTCGATCGGCTTCGAAGGCGAAGACTCCTTCTACAACGAGCTGCCCTACGCCCGCGTCGTTGCCGATAAATTTAAAACCGATCACCACGAAATTATCGTCCGCCCGCAAGTGGCGGAATTGCTGCCCAAGCTCGTCTGGCATCTCGATGAGCCCATCGCCGATTCGGCGTTCATCACCACGTATCTCGTCTCGAAAATGGCGCGCGAAAGCGTCACGGTGATTCTGTCCGGCGTCGGAGGCGATGAACTCTTCGGTGGCTACCGCCGCTATCTAGGCGATGAATTGGGCCGCTACTATCGCTGGCTGCCCGGCCCCGTGCGTAACAAATGGCTGCCCGGCCTGCTTTCGCGACTTCCGCAAGACCGCCACTCCTCGTGGAAAAATAACATCCGCTATGCCAGCGCCTTCGCGAAAACCGCAGGCCTCGATATCGCCGCGCGCTATTCGAGCTATGTAACCGCGTTCGCACCCGAAGTCCGCGCGCGGCTTCTGCGCCAATCAAACGGCAGCAAAGGCAGCGACGCGGCTTCCGACGTTCTGCTGCGCTACTTCGAGAAAGCTCAAGGCTGGGACAGTCTGCACCAGATTATCTACGTCGATCTGAAAACATCGCTGGCCGACGATCTTCTCGCGCTCACCGATCGCATGAGCATGGCCTCGTCGCTCGAATGCCGCGCCCCGCTCGTCGATTACGAGCTCGTCGAACTGACCGCGCGAATGCCGGCCAATCTGAAAGTACGCGGCCTGACCATGAAATATCTGCTGAAGAAAGTTCTCGAGCCGCTGGTCCCGCGCGAAATTCTGCACCGCAAAAAGCGCGGCTTCGGCGCGCCGATGGGCGCCTGGCTCCGCCGCGATCTCGAAAGCCTGCTCGGCGACACTCTCGGCGAATCGCAAGTGCGCCGCCGCGGCTTCTTCGATCCCGCGGTCGTAAACGAAATCATCGCCGCGCATCACGCACAAACCAGCGATCACACCGATCATCTCCTCGCGCTCATCAATCTCGAACTCTGGTGCCGTATCTATCTCGACGGCAACGACTGGCGCAGTGCTCCGGAAACTCCAGCCGTTGCGGCGCGAACATCGTGATCGCACTAGCCGCGCTCATCGCCGCGCGCTCCCGCGGGAAACACTAACGTGCGCATCCTCTTCATCTGTCACCGCTTCCCCTACCCTCCCAATCGCGGCGGAAAAATTCGCCCGTTCCAGATGATTCGCCATCTCGCACAGCAACACGAAGTCACGGTCGCCAGCCTTGCTTTCACGCAGGAAGAAATGGACGCCGGCGCGGACTTGCGCAAGCACTGTTCCGAGATCATCGCCGAAATCTTGCCGAATTCGACGCGCTGGCCGCAGGCCGTCATGGCTCTTCCCGGCAGCACTCCGTCATCCGTCGCCTATTTCCGCTCGGATCGCCTGCGCGCGCGTGTCGAAGCCGCCTGGCAAGCAAAGAAATTCGACGCGGTAATGGTCCATTGCGCGTTCGTCGCGCAATACACACTCGGGCTCACGGGCGGTCTGCGCATCCTCGATTATGGCGACATGGACTCCGCCAAATGGAGCGATTACGCCGAGCATCGCAACTTTCCACTCTCGCTCGGCTATGCGATCGAATCGCGCAAGTTGCGCCGTTACGAACAGGCCATGGCCCGGCGCTTCGATCGCATCACCGTTACCACGCAAGGCGAAAAAGACGAATTCCAGACTATGGGCGTGCCCAAGCCGTGCACCGTGATTCCCAACGGCGTCGATGGCAATTTCTTCCAGCCCGCAAAAATGGGCGGAGGCACGAAACCCAACATCGTCTTCCTCGGGCGCATGGATTATTTCCCGAATATCGATGGCGTCCTCTGGTTCGTGCGCGAAGTCTATCCGGAAATCCGCCGCGCCATGCCCTCCGCCGAATTGCAAATCGTCGGCGCCGATCCCGCAAAAGAAATTCTGCGCCTGCGCGGCATCGCCGGCGTCACGGTCACAGGTTTCGTCAAAGACGTCCGCCCCTACTTGACCGAAGCAGCCGTGGCCATCGCCCCGCTGCGCATTGCTCGCGGCACGCAAAATAAAATTCTCGAATGTATGGCCGCTGGAATCCCGGTCGTCTCAACGCCGCAAGCCGCAAAAGGAATTCAAGCTGTGGCAGGAGAACACATCGTGGTCGCCGACGGCGCGCAAGACACCGCGCGCGAAGTCGCAGGTCTCCTGAACGATCCCAATCGCCGCGCCCAAATCGCCACTGCCGCCCGCGCCCAAGTCGAGCGCGCCCACTCCTGGCCCGAGTCCATGAAGATCTTAGATTCCGTCCTCGCCGAAGGATTTTCGGCAGCAACTGCCGTCCAACCTCAAACCGCAGAACCGGTCCGTTCGTAAATAATCGGGAAAAGTGGCTCGACATAGTAGGGGAGGGCTTCAGCACTCTCCCGCCGTGGAATCGGGTTTTGCATTGTCAGCTCATGATTGAGAGAGCCGCGGCTCGAGGAAAAGTGCGGCATAGCGAAACAAAAGCGAATGAATAGGGCCCCGCTTTTGTTTCGGTTAGACTTGACCTCAATCCTTTGTTTTCATGGACTTAGACCGAATTTTAAAAAATCGGTGTTTCGATTAGAAATCTGAAGGACGGCGCGAGTTAATTTGAGTTTTTCAGGCAGTGCCGCGGAAACGCCGCTACTTCGGATCCGGAATTCTGTCGCGCGAAATAATCAGTTCGTCGTACCAGGTGTAAGCCTTATCGTGCGGCGCGTTTCCGTCTTTGTTCGTCTGATAGGGTAGCAACCAAATCTTGCCAAACTTGGCTTTTCCGATCTCAGTGTTCACCAGGTCGTAGCCGGTCTTTTTCTCCGGACTGAAATCAATCACCAGCACCGCGGGCTTGCCTTCCTCGGCCACCCACAGCTGCACCGTGCTGTCCTTGTGATATTTGTGGGAGTTGTCCAGATACCAGGTCCCGACCTTTACGTGCACCTGAAACGTCATCCACTGATTCGCTTTGTATCCAAAGCACGGCGGCACCTTCGGCGCGAAGCCATGCGCGAGAAAACATTTCCCGATGGCGTTCTGCGGCAAAAATATCCCGGAGCCATTCATGTCGTAGCCGCGCTGAATCTCGAGCCCCTCGTACTTGTCATCCTTCGCTCCGCAGCTGTGATACATGCGCGGCATCATGAACTGGCCGGTATTCTCGAGAACGAGATCGATGTTGGTGCACGACCAGGCCGTATGCCCCGGCCGGTCGCCTTCGCCGATGATCGCCTGCTTCCAGCCATTCGAGCCCTTGAACGGCACCAGCATCTCCGGCGAAAAGCGTTGCCGCCACTGAATGTAAAATTCGTCGAACTTGCTGCTGGGATCGCCGTTCACCAGCGAATCAAACTGCACCGATAAATCGTCCGTAAAATCGGTCCAATATTGCCCGGATGAATTGGCCACGGAAAACGCCGGCACGGTAAATTTCAGCGAACCGCGCCCGGAAGCCGCGACGGTGGTATCAATCTCCGGCGAATAGACCCCGGTGGAATCCGGCATGGTGTGACCGGCAATTTCAGACTTCGAGTCGAATCCAAGACAGCGCACCACGCCCGGAGCATGGCAGCGCGCCTTGTAATCCGCATCGTTCCCTTGCTTCGCCGGCCCGGGCGTAGCTTCCGCTTGGGGAGTCTCCTGCTCGGGCGGATTCGCCGGCTCTTGCGGCTTGGCGGCGGGCTGCTGCTCCTGCGCGCGCCAATTCGATTTTGCGCTGGCCTCGAAATTATTCAGGAGAATTACAAACGCAGGAAGCCCGAGGGCGACAAGAATGAGGAAAAATTTTCTACGCGCCATCACGCATCACCAACTTCCTCGCATGCAGCGCAGAGAATCTTAGCCCAAAATGAAGCAGCGGCGCCACGGGGGGAAGTGGACGCCGCCGCTCCTTAACCGGCTGGGGGGCCGGTAGCTCGTTGATCGGACCTAGAACTTGGGGTCCGCAATCTGGTTGTAGGAAATAATCAGCTCGTCGTACCAGGTGTTGGCCGCCGAGCAGCTCGGGCAATCCAGGTTGGTCTGATACGGCAGCAACCAGATCTTCCCGAACTTCTCGCGGATATTGTTCCCGTTGCCGTCCGGTTGTCCGTACGCCGTCGGGTTCACCAGGTCGTAGCCAGTCTGGCACGAAGGAATGTCCTGCTGGATCGCATCGCAAGCCGCGGACGTCGCTCCCGGATGGAAGTCAATCACGAGTTGCGACGGCTGCCCTTCCTGCGCGACGTACAGCTGAATCGTGCTGTCGTGCTTGAACGTCGCCGGTGGCCCGCCGCTCGAATTCACGCCGGCCGGATACCACGTGCCCACCACGATGTGCATCTGGAAGGTCATCCACTGATTGGCCACGTACGGCACGCACGGCGGAATCGTCGGGACGTTGATGGTCACCGTGTAGGTGCAGTTCAGGTAGCCGCCCGCCGCATTCTCCGGCGAGAACAAGCTGTTCCCGGAGCTATCGGTGCGGCCGGTGTTGACCTCGAGTGGATCGTACTCGTCGAGTTTCTGGCCGCAGCTGTGGTACATGCGCGGAATTTCAAACTGGTTGGAATTCTCCACCACCGTCTCGAGATCCGAGCAGGAGTAGGACAGCGTGGAGGCCGTGTCGCCTTCGCCCACGATGGCCTGCTTCCAGCCGTTGGAATTGGCGAAGTGCTGCAGCATACCCTGGTCGAAGCGTTGCCGCCATTGAATCCAAACTTCATTCTTGCAAGGGCTGCCGCCGCAAGCGGTGGTCTTCGAAGCCGGATCGCCGTTGATCAACGAATCGATCTGCTGCGAGAAGTCATCGGAGAAGTCGATATCGAATGATCCCGAGGTATTCGGCTGCGTTGCACCAGCCGGCACGCTGAAGTGCAGCGATCCGCCGCCGGAAGCAAACGTGGTGGTATCGACGGTTGGTGTGGTCAGGCCGCCGGTAATCAGCGGCATTCCCGGTGCGGCATTTCCGCTGACGGACGCCGCAGTATCGAACGACACGCAGCGGATTACGCCGGCCGCCGAACAGCGCGCCTGGAAATCGGCGTTGGCGTTCGAATCGCCGCCCGAGCCCGAAGAATTCGCGACTGTCACGCTCACCGCCGTCGAAGTCGCCGTATTGCCCGAAGTGTCCGTCGCGGTTGCCGAAAGCGTGTGCGCTCCGTTGGTGGCCGTCGTAGTATCCCAAGAAACGCTGTACGGCGCCGTGGTCACGGCTGAACCAAGATTGGCACCGTCGAGCAGGAACTGCACATTGGCCACCGCCACGTTGTCGCTCGCATTAGCCGAAACCGTGACGGTGCCCGAAACGCTCGCGCCGTTCGACGGCGCAGTCATCGAGACCGTCGGCGGGGTGTTATCGGTCGTGTTCGTCGTGCCGAACGAAAGCACGCTGCTCGTCACGGTATTTCCGCCACCATCCACCGACTGCGCTTCGAAGAAATACAGCGTGTTCGGCGATAGTCCGGTCAAATTCTGCGAATGACTGGTCGTCATCGTGGAATTTTCCGAGGTCGAAGAGCCCAGGCTCGATGACGTGCCGTAGAGCACCTGCGAAGTAGCCGCCGCGCTCGTCGTCCACGTGATCGTCGCCGAATTCGTGGTGATGTTGCTGGCCGCCACGTTCGAAATCGTAGTGCCGCTGCCGCCGCCGCTCCCGCTGCTCGCCGTCAAACGCAGCGTGTGGGCATCGATATTCCACTCGTTCACCAGCGCATACACGCCCAGCGCCGGGAAGTAGCCGAAGCGCTTGAAGGTACCGTTGGTGGTGGAAGGCGAGCCGGTCATATCCGAATCCGGCGGCGCATTCGTCGAATAGGTCTGCGTGGTGCAGGAATCGGTGGTCGGATCGTAGAGGTAAACGCTGCCTCCAAAGTTCGGCCAGCCCACGATCTTCTGCAGCACTGGATCCCACTGCAACCCGGGATTGTCTCCCGCCAGGTTTCCGGCAGGGAGTGTGTCGCAGTTGGTCATCTTCAGCTGCGTTTCCGAGTAGTCGCTGCCCGGCGCGATGCTAATGGATTGCCCGGTGCCGTCGCCAAACCGCAGGAACAATTTGTGCAGCGGATCGATCACCGTGTCCTGATGCAGCGAAAGATCGCTGTCCGGGGCGAGGAACGTATAGGTGTTGGTATTCGGGTTGTAGCTCCACAGCCCGTACGTGGACTCATTCAGGAACACGAGTCCCGTATTCGGGTCATATTCGAGTTGCGCGTTGCCGTACTGGTTGTTGGGGCCCACGCCGCCATTGCCGGAAATTGTCGGATTGAGCTGCGTCCAGCCGCCGCTGCCGCTCGAGCCGATCTCCGACATCGTCAGCGTCCACGTATCGCTGATGAATCCGCCACCCGGGCAGTACGGCACGCCGCCGAACACCATCATCTTGTCCACGTTCGCCATGTACACCGTGCCGCCGTACGTGTGCCGCGAACTGGGCGTCCCGTTGCTGAATGCCGGCGTGCAAGTCGGCGTCGGGTCCGCCGGATTGTTCGCACGCGTCAACTTCAAGGTATTCAAGTTCAACGCATAAATTTCGTTACCGGAGTAGTCGTTATGCCCGCCACCCCAGACCCACAGAATGTTGCGGCTGGTGTCCACGACTGCGCTGTTCCACGCATCCACCACGCCATAGCAAGCGCCAGTCGAGGAAGGATCCGGCGGGCAATTCGGCGCAACCTGCTGCCCCGCGAGATCGAACCAACCGAGCGTCGAAGGAATTCCGCTGCCGCTTCCTCCCGATGAATTGCTTACCGTCACGTTGACCGCCGCGCTCGTCGTCGAGCCGCCGCCGTCGGCCGTCGCGACCGCCGTCAGCGCATGGCTGCCATTGGCATAATTCGCGGTGTTCCAGGAGAAGCTGTACGGCGACGAAGTATCCGCCGAACCAACGTCATTGCCATCAACTTTGAACTGCACGCTCGCCACGCCGGCGCTATCCGACGCTGACGCCGCTACCGACACGGTTCCAGAGACAGTCGCGCCGCTCCCCGGCGATGTGATCGAAACCGTCGGTGGCGGTGTTGAGCTGGTGTTGCTTACCGTTACTTTCACCGCAGCGCTCGTCGTCGTGTTGCCCGAGGTATCCTGCGCAACGGCCGTCAGCGTGTGGCTGCCGTTGGAAGTTGAACTCGTGCTCCAGGAGACGCTGTACGGCGCACTGGTATCCGCTGCGCCCAGATTCCCGCCGTCCAACTTGAACTGCACGCTGGCAATTCCGGCGCTGCTCGAGGCGCTGGCACTGACAGTCACCGTTCCGCCGACCGTCGCGTTGTTTACCGGCGAAGTGATCGAAACCGTCGGTGGAGGTGTGGTGCTGGTGTTGTTCACGGATACCTTCACCGCAGCGCTGGTGGTGGTGGCTCCCGCCTTATCCTTAGCCACCGCGGTCAGAGTGTGGCTGCCGTTCGAATACGATTTTGTATTCCACGAGAGGGTGTAGGGCGCGCTGGTGACCGCGGAACCGACGTTTGCGCCGTCCAGTTGGAACTGCACGCTGGCGATGCCGTCACTATCCGAAGCCGTCGCTGTGACGGTCACCGTCCCGTTCACGGTAGCGTTGTTTCCCGGGGAGGTAATTGAAACTGTGGGAGGTGGTGGCGCGCTGGTGTTATTCACCGTTACCTTTACACCCGCGCTGGTCGTGGAATTTCCGGAATTGTCCTTGGCCACAGCCGTCAGCGTGTGGCTCCCGTTCGATACTGAAGTCGTACTCCATCCAAAGTCGTATGGGGCGGTCGCATCGGCCGGACCCACGTTTGCGCCGTCAACCTGCAACTGCACGCTCGCGATTCCAGAGCTATCCGCAGCCGTCGCCATTACCGTTATATATCCGCTCACTGTCGCACTGTTCGCCGGCGAGGCAATCGAAACCGTCGGCGGCGTCGCGCTGACGTTATTCACCGTGACGCTGACGGGCGTGCTGGTCGTTGAATTCGCCGCCGTGTCGGTTGCCACGGCTGTCAAAGCATGGCTGCCGTTCGAGACTGAGGTGGTATTCCACGAGAAATTGTAGGGCGCGGCCGTAACCGCCGAACCCACATTCGCGCCATCCACCTGGAACTGAACGCTGGCGATCCCTGCACTGGCGGAGGCGTTGGCGCTGACCGTGACGGTACCGGAAAGCGTTGCACCGCTGGCCGGTGCGGTGATCGAAACCGTCAGCGCGGTGTTGTTCGAGCTTGCTCCCGCCGTAAATGTCGCGTCCGGGGTGCTTACGGTTGTGCCGCTGGCATCGCGCGACTGGCAGATGTAGTGATACTCGACGCCGGTAGTCAGATTGGTCAGCGTGACCGAATGGCTCGTGACCATCGTCGAATCAAACGGCGACTCCTGCCCGTAAGACGTGGTTGGGCCATAGATTACCTGCGAAGTGCTGGCGACATTCGTCGCCCAGGTGATGGCCGTGCTCGTCGCCGAGACCGTTGTCGCGACGGGTGGGGTGTCACTCACACCCTTGGTAGGTGTACTCGAGCTTGCCAAGCCGATGCAGCCCGAGTTCACGCCCGCTACAAGTAACAACACCCCGAATAAAGCCCACGACGTCAGCCGACGCTGCAGGTGAAATCCCCTAAGTGCTTGCATTTCTTCCCCCCAGTTAAGATCTGCGCTGGTTCCTGAAGCCTGCCGTCGAGCGAACTGCCCCGACGTACATCCCCCAATCACGGAACTAGGCTAGACGCTTAGGTTTAGGGGAAATACTGGTCGGGGGCCGGGATTCGGTGCAGGGTTCAGTACTGGTACTTTCCTGTCCCGAGGGTCATGAGGGTTTTACGGGAGTTATTAGCTGCAAGCTATTGATTCTATTACTCGAATGGGCGCAAGAATTCACCCGACAAGAATTGTCACTTGCGCCCCGGTTGCCCTGACCTGTACCTGATTTTGTTCTGTTTGAGGGGGAGTACAGCTGGCCGTAAGGCTCGCAAAAGAGGCACTACATCATGTGAAGAACGTGGTGCACGAACAGCTTGGCGATCTCAAGGGCGGAGCGGAAGCTTTCTCCTAGCTCGAAGAGCCACAAGAACATCGCCAGTTCCACCCACATCGCGCCGCCTGTGAGATGGTTGAGAGTTCGCGCGCCTAGACGCGTCTCTCCGACTCGCCACATCAGCCATAAAACCGCGATCGCAATTACCACCGATGCAAGCACATCCGTGGGATAGTGCCCGCCGATATAGACGCGTGGCAGCGATATCGCCAGCAAAACCCAGGCGCAAAGGATCGCGCTGATTTTGCGCTGAATTGGCCAAAGTCCGGCCGCGATCGTGAAATAAACCAGGGTCGAATGGCTCGGAAACGAATTACCACTGCCCATTTCCCACAAATACGGGGGGAATAATTGCTGATATTCGGGCGCTCTGGCCGGCGCTAGTGCACCTATAAACGGGCGTATCGCCAGCATTAACAGCGCCGCCGAAAGGCATGCGGCCGACGCCTCAATGATCCGTGCGCGGCGCCATGCGGTCCGGTCATCTCTTAGACTCCAAAAGTAATAGCAAGCCGCCGCGAACGCGAATCCGCTGACCAGCCGGTTGCTCATGAAGAACTGCGCCAGATCCATTCGCGCGTCAGTGAACGGGAACAGCCGGATCAGCGCGGCCAGGAGCCAATGGTTGAATTTGTAGAACCATGGCCCGGCGGAAAAAATGAAGCAGATTGCTGGGGTCAGCATGAAAGGTTGGATTTCGCCGGAGTGGGCAAAACGATCCTGTCAATCATCTCAATCAAATGCAGATCCCTCACCCCTAAAGGGGTTCGGGATGACGGAGCCCCCCATTCGATGACAGTGCGCGATTCGTTCGATGACGGCGTCGCATTCGATGATAGCGCGACTCATTCTACGACACATCGGCCGGCCTGCCCGCGGCATTCGCGCCGTTTGTTTCAAACTGAATCATCCCGGCTGCATCTCGCTCTCTGCATCTCGGCGAGAGATGTTACCCTCAATCGCAGCAGCTGAAGGCCGGGCGTGTCGTTCTCGCACAATTCGGCGCTTTTTCGCGTTTGGGGGCGCTCGCTCACTCTGCCGTCGCGCTCCGACCTGGATGTCTGCTTCAGACTTCTCTTGTGCGTGGCGGCAATCCTCCTCGACTATCTGATTTCTCCCGCGCTTTATAACGGCTCGACGCTGTGGGCCTCGGCCGCGCTCCTGCTATTGATTTTCCGGCGCGGGCAAGCGGCAATCCCGACGAGCGCCGAGTTCACGCCAACAAAGTTTTCTATGGCTCGCTTGACCTTATTTCTGGCGCTTCATGCCGTTGTGATTGCAATCGGGCGCAACGCCGGCTCGCTGCTCGCATCCGCCGCCGCAAGTGACGGATTCACAGCGGCCCTGCTGGCAGCGGCCAAATTGCTGATTCTTTTGCCGGTGATAGTGCTCTTTTCACGGACGGATTGGCGTGTGCTGCTGCGCAAGTACCGCTTCGAGGTCCTGGCTGCCGCAGTTGTCCTCTGCACGTTTTTTCCTTACCGCCTGTTTCATACTGTCTGGCCGCAATATTCGCAAGTCATCGCTTCGCTCGCCTATCATGGCGCGAAACCCTTTGTGGCTGATCTGGCGCTGGTCAAGCTGCCGATTCCCACCATCTTCGGGCCAAAGATCGCACTGGAGATCGTGTTCTGGTGCTCAGGTTATTCGGCTTTGGCGCTCTTTGACACACTGATTGCCCTGATCGCTGTTGCTCGATTGGAATGAATTGAATCCCAGGCGCTTGTTGGTGGTTTATATCTGCGGTGCCATGGCAGTTCTGCTGGCGAATGTCGTCCGCATCTGGGCATTAATCATGGCCGGCAACTTGATCGCGCCGCAATACGCGATGGGCAGATTCCACGTAAACGCGGGCTGGGTATTTTTCGCCGCGATTTACCTGGCAATTCTCTCGGTAAGTTATCGCTGGATGCTAAGCGACCACGCGAGCTCTAAGCCCAATAAGTCCGGTCCAATGTCCGGTACTGGATAGCTTCGCCTAAATGATGTGGGGAAATCTCCGCGCACTCATCCAGATCCGCAATCGTCCGCGCCACCTTCAGGATTCTGTCGTGCGCCCTGGCTGACAAACCCATCCTCTGAATCGCATTCTCGAGCAGCTTCTCTCCATCCGCGGAAATCTGGCAATGCTTGCGAATCAATTTCGGCGGCATTTGCGAATTGGCATAAACCATCTTTTCGGCTGCGTAGCGCTTCAGTTGAACGTTCCGCGCATTCACTACGCGTTCGCGCACCGCCGCCGAGGGCTCCACGTCGCCGTTGCTCCGCAATTCCTTGTATTTCACCGCGGGAACTTCAATATGAATATCAATCCGGTCCAGCAAGGGTCCTGAAATCTTCGACACGTAACGCTGAATCAAGGCGGGCGTGCAATGGCATTCGCGCGTAGGATCTCCGAAAAATCCGCAAGGGCAAGGATTCATCGCCGCCGCCAGCATGAAGCGCGAAGGAAAACTCACGGAAAGCGCTGCCCGCGAAATCGTGACTTGCCCATCCTCCAGCGGTTGCCGCATCACTTCCAAGACGTTGCGCTGAAATTCCGGCAGCTCATCCAGGAACAGTACACCGTTGTGACCCAAGGAAACTTCGCCCGGCCGCGGAATCGCTCCTCCGCCAATCAATCCTGCATCGCTGATGGTGTGATGCGGCGAGCGAAATGGCCGCGTGCCGACCAGCCCGCGCGAATCGTCCAGCACTCCCGCGACGCTATGAATCCGCGTCGTTTCAATCGCCTCGTCCAGCGACATCGGCGGCAAAATTGTCGGAATTCGCTTGGCTAGCATCGTTTTTCCTGCGCCAGGCGGACCAATCAACAAAATGTTGTGGCTCCCGGCGCAAGCAATTTCCAACGCCCGCTTGGCCGCCAATTGTCCACGCACGTCGCGCAAATCCACCGAATAACCGTCAGCTTCCGAGAGCATCTTCGCCGCGTCCACGCGCACCGGCGTGAACGATTCCGGCGCGTTCACCAGATCCGCGGCCTGCACCAGCGAATTCACCGCAAACACATCGATGCCCTGGACGACGGCCGCCTCTCGGGCGTTCGCCGTCGGCACCACTACATTTTTCGCCCCGCGATCGCGCGCCACAATGGCCGCCGAAAGCGCCCCGCGCACCGGGCGCACGCTGCCATCCAGCGACAGCTCGCCCATAAACACATGCGAATTCAGCATCTTTCCGTGGAATGACCCTTGCGATCCCAAAAGCCCCAGGGCCATGGGCAGATCGAACGCCGAGCCTTCTTTGCGAATATCTGCGGGAGCTAAATTGACGGTGACGCTTAGAGGAGCGGGAAAATCGAAGCCGCAATTCTTTAGCGCGGACTTGATGCGCTCACGGCTTTCTTTGACGGCAATATCCGGCAGGCCCACCACATTGAACTCGCCCTGGCGCCCTGCGCCGATATCTACCTCGACTTCGACGAGGTACGCATCGATTCCAAATACTGCGGCGCTGAGCGCTTTGAACAGCATTCGATTGGGCTCTTTCGTGTAGGCCCGAAGCAGAATCGGAGACATCCAGCCACGGGCCAACAAGCCAACGCAATTAGATATTAGATACAGGACAAGAGCGTTTCATCCGCGCCAGGCTCACTCAGGCGTACCCGTTACGACCACGACATCCGTTCCCGCCAGCGCCTGTAACGCGGGTTCCCATGCTATCCTGAGCCAGTCAAAGCGCAATCCGTACTTTCCGGATTCGTTTAACGCCCATGCCGCTCATTCCTCTCCAGCGAGCCTCTTCTCATTGGAAACTCGCCGCAGGTCGGGCCATGGCAATCGGTGCCTTGCTCGCTCTATTCCCGCTTTTCTCGCCTGGCGTCGCGGCCCAATCCAAAAAAACGCCCGACTACGAAACCGGGATGTACTCCGACGCCAAAGCCGTACAGCTAAATTCCGAAGGCATGCAGCTCTACCAAGACGGCAAGATTGATGAGGCCATCGCCAAATTCCGCCAGGCCCTAGAACGCCTACCGAACTTTCCCGAAGCTCTCGACAATCTTGCTCTGGCTCTCGAATCCAAAGGCGGCGATGACGAAGCGATAACCGATCTGCAGAAATCGCTGAATCTCAGGCCGCGCGACGCCATGGCCTATTCCAATCTCGGCCTGGCCTATTTTCACCAGCACAAATACGAAGATTCCATCGCCGAATATCAGAAAGCCCTTGAGCTTCGCCCCGACTTTCCGGAGGCCTATAACGGTCTGGGCGCGGCGTTAATGGCCACGGGGAAGACTGCAGACGCAATCGCCGCCTACCGCCGCGCGCTCGAGTTGCGTCCCGACTACGTGGACGCCATGAATAATCTGGGTGTCGCCTTGCAGCACGATCACCAGCCAGGAGCTGCCATCGATCTTTATCAGAAAGCCCTGGCCCTTCATCCCAAGGCGAAGGACATCGAGACCAATCTTGCCAGCGCGCTACACGAAGCCGGCCGCAACGACGAAGCTCGCGCCGCCTACGAACGCGCGGTGGAATACGATCCTGGCGACGCCATCGCCTGGCACCAGCTCGGCCAGCTGCAATTCGCGCAGGGACACTACGGCGAGGCCGTAACCAGTTTCGAAAAAACTTTGCAGATCAACCCCAAGCAGCCCGACGCCGATTTCAGTCTGGCCAGCGCCTACTATCAACTCGGCCGTTATCCCGAAGCCGCCGCCAGCTATGAGAAGGAATTAGCGATGAATCCCGGCGACGCCGACGCGCGCTACGGACTGGGAAACGCCTACTTTCGCCAAAACAAACTGGACGAAGCCATCGCCGAGTACGAAAAGGCCGTCGCGCTGAAACCAAAATACCCTGATCTTTTACTCAGCCTCGCCAGTGCGCAGTATTCCAAAGGCGAACTGGAGCCCGCGACCAGTACGTTCCTGAAGTATCTGGCGCTTCGTCCCGAAGACGCCGAGGCGCACTTCAATCTAGGCAACGCCCTCTACAATCACGGTGACTATGCTCCCGCCATTGACGCTTACCGCGAAGCCATTCGCCTGAAGCCCGATCTGGCCCGCGCCCACTACAATCTCGGCATGGCCCTGATCGGCCAGCGCGACCTGAAAGCCGCCAAAGCCGAATTCGCCCAAGCCAGCAAACTAGATTCGTCATTGACACCGCCAAAAGGGTTCGAAAAGTAGCGCCGGTCTGACCGGCGCTACTTTACCCCCGCGCTTTACTCTTGCGCTTCCTCACCGTATCCTTGGCCCGAACAGTCCCTGCTCGCCGCATCGGAGGTGTCCATGGCGCTGGTGATAATCGGAGCAGTCATACTGCTCGCGATTCTCTTCGTAGTCGGGATGTACAACAGCTTAGTCCGCCTGAAAGTGCAATGCGATAACGCCTGGGCCGATATCGACGTGCAACTTAAGCGCCGCTACGACCTGATTCCCAATCTGGTCGAAACGGTGAAAGGGCTACGCCGGCCACGAGAAAAGCACCCTCGAAGGCGTAGTCGCGGCCCGCAATGCAGCCATGAGTTCGCAAGGACCCGCCGCAAAAGCCGAAACCGAAGGCATGTTGACGCAAGCCCTTCGCCAAGTGTTCGCACTGGCCGAGGCGTATCCGCAGTTGCGCGCCGTAGAGAGCTTTAACCAGCTGCAGGCCTCGCTGAGCCAGATCGAAGACACCATCCAGAACGCGCGGCGCTACTACAACGCCGTGGTCCGCGATCTCAACACCAAAATCCAGGAATTCCCGTCCAACATCATCGCCGGCATGTTCAATTTCAAGCCGCGCGAATTCTTCGAGATCGCCGCGCCGGCCGAACGCGAAGCTCCCAAAGTCAGCTTCGGCACCGGCGCCGCGCAATAGCACGAATCGCCGAACGGAGCCGCACATGATCAAACGCTCACGCCGGCTCGTCGCCTTTCTGTTCGCAGCGCTCCTGGTCGCACATGCGGCCGCCGCCCGCGAGCTGCGCATCCGCAATTTCGAATCGCTGATCACCGTAAACACCGACGGCACGATCGATGTCTCCGAAACCATCGCCGTGCAGTTCATGGGCGAGTGGCATGGCATCTATCGCACCATCCCGGTCGAGTACGCGACCTCCGCAGGCCTGAACTATTCGCTCTTCGTCACCGATGTGCTGGCCACCGACGAAAGCGGCACGCGCCTCAAAATCGAAACCAGTCGCCAGGGGCGCAACGAGCAATTCAAAATTTACGTCCCCGACGCTGTGGACGCGAGCCATGAAGTTACTCTGCACTATCGCGTCACCGACGCCCTGCGCTTTTTCCCCGATCACGACGAGCTGTATTGGAACGTCACCGGGAATTCCTGGGATGTTCCCCTGCAAGCGGTGAGCGCCGAAATCGAATTGCCGCCGGGCGTGACCGGAATCCGCGATCTGGGTTTTACTGGCGCTTACGGCTCGAAGGCGCAAGACGCAGACATCACCGTCAACTCCAACCGTGTTTTGATTCGCGCCACCAATCCGCTGCGCTTTCATGAAGGCCTAACCGCCGTAATCGGCTGGGACAAGGGCTTCGTTCACGAGCCCACCAGCTTCGAGCTTTTTCTGCTTTACCTGCGCAGCGATTGGATTCTGATTCTTCCTGTCCTGGCCGTCGCCATCATGTTCTATCTCTGGTGGACGCGCGGCCGCGATCCGCGCCACCAGCCCATCACCGTGCAATACGACCCGCCCGACAATCTCACTCCCGGCGAAGTCGGCACGCTCGTTGATAACGAAGCCGCCATGCGCGATATCACCGCCACGCTCGTCGATCTGGCGGTGAAAGGCTATATCCTCATCGAGCAGTCCGAGGAAGATCAGCTCTTCGGCCTGCTGCATCACAAGAATTACGTTTTCCACCTCAAGAAACCGGCAACCGAATGGAACACTGCGCGTCCCCACGAAATCGTGATGCTCGATGCGCTTTTTAGCAGCGGCGAGCGCGACACTGTCAAGCTTTCCGACCTTCAAAATCATTTCTATACAAGCCTGCCGCAGATTCGTAATTGCATTTTCGATGGGTTGGTCACCGACGGCTATTACCTCCATCGTCCCGATGCGGTGCGCGCTTCTTATGTCGGAGGAGGAGTCGTCATCGGCATACTTACCGTGGCTTTCGGCGTCTGGTGGGCGGGTTCGCACGGCATCGCTCCGCTTTCCGGCATTCTCAGCGGGATTCTCACTGGACTGGTAGTTGCCGTGGGCGGCTTGTTCATGCCCGCGCGAACCATCACCGGGGCACGCGCCTACGAAAAAGCCCTAGGCTTCGAAAATTTCCTGAGCCACGTAGAAGGCGATCGCCTGGATCGCATCGTGAAAACGCCTGAGTTATTCGAGAAGTTCCTGCCCTTCGCCATGGCCCTGCACGTGGAGAAAAAATGGGTGGAAGCGTTTGCGAATATCGCCATGCAACCGCCGCAGTGGTATCAAGGCAACTACAGCGGCGGCTTCGTTCCGTATCTGCTGGTAAGCGATCTGAATGTGATGTCCAGTTCCGCCGGGTCTGTAATGACCTCCGCTCCGCGCAGCAGCGCCAGCGGTTCAGGCTTCGGCGGAGGCGGTGGCGGCGGCTTCTCCGGCGGCGGTTTCGGAGGGGGCGGTGGTGGCGGCTTCTAGCCGAAGCACTCCGAAAATGTAGCACCGCCCTCTAAGGGCGGCACAGGCTGGCAGAAACCAACGAGCACACCTCACCGACTCTGCTCGGCGGGAAAGAATTTCCCGAACCAACCCTTCTCTCGCAAATTCTCTTCTTCAAACTGCCGAGTCCAAGCGTTAAGCACGCTCGAGCGATTCAGAAATCCAACCATCTTCTTGGGATCGGTCCGCTCGACCACTGGCAATCGGCCCACATCATTCTGAATCATGCGAAAAAGCGCGTCGAACACTCGCTCATCGGGAAACGCAACCAGCAATCTCTTGGTAGCAGCGTCCAGAACGGTGGCATCCCCGGCGGGATCTTTCTCTAGAGTGCGCAGCATGTCACTCTGTGTCAAAATTCCCAGCAGCTCCGCGTTGTTTGCGACGATCGGCAATCCGCGCGTCAGGCTGGCGCCCAGGTTGTCCTTGGCCAGGGTGTCTCCCAGTTCGCGCAAGGTCATTTCCGGCCGCAGCGCATCGACTTCCTTGAGCATGATGTCGCGCACGCGCACCTGCTTCAGCCAATCGGCCTCAAATTCCTGGTGCACATCCAGCCCGCGCCGTGAAAGTTTCTCGGTCATGATCGAGCTCGGCAAAAAGCGCAGCGCGATCAAATCCGCGATCACGCACACCAGCATTAGGGGCAGTATGGAATTGAAATCGTGTGTGATCTCGAACGCAAAGACGATGAAAGTAAAAGTAGCCCGCGACGCCGCCCCAAACACTGCGCCCATGGCCACCAGTGCAAACGCTCCCGGTGAAAGATGTGCCGAAGGCACAATGTGGTTCACCACAATCGCGAATACGCCGCCCATCGCCGCGCTGGACATGAACATCGGCGCTAGCAATCCGCCCGAAGTTCCCGAGCCTAAAGAAATCACCAGCGCGATGGATTTGAAGACCGCAATCAATATCAGCAACTTCAAGGTCAGACTGTTATTCAAAATATCGGAAATCGTGTCGTATCCCACGCCCAGAACGCGCGGCACGAAGAATCCGATAATTCCCAATCCCAGCGCGCCAATCGCGGGATGCCACAAATCATCGATTGGCAATCGATCAAACTGATCCTCCACCCAATACAGCAGCTTCGTAAATCCAATCGCCGCCGCTCCGCAAACAAGACCCAGCAGCAAATAAAAAGGCAGCCCGTACGGCACGCGAAAATCCGTATTGCCGATCGAAAACATCGAATGCTGCCCCAGCAGCAAATACCGGACGCTGGTGGCCAAAGTGCTGGCAATCACCAGAGGAATGAACGAGCGCGCCCGAAATTCAAACAGCAGCAACTCGATCGCCAGAATCACACCGGCAATCGGCGTATTGAAAGTCGCTGCCATTCCCGCTGCAGCGCCCGCGGCCAACAGCGCCTTTCTCTCCGCGGCTGTCGTAGAAATAATCTGCCCGATCACCGAGCCGAATGCCCCGCCGGTCTGAATGATCGGCCCTTCGGCTCCGAACGGTCCGCCGGTTCCAATCGCAATCGCCGCCGAAATTGGCTTCAGGATCGCTACCTTTGCTTCGATCCGGCTTCGCGAAGTCAGCACCGCTTCCATAGCTTCCGGAATTCCGTGCCCCTTGATTTTGTCGGACCCATATTTCGCCATCAATCCGACAATCAGCCCGCCGATCACCGGAACCAGGATCACCCACGCCCCAATCTGCGTATGCTCCGGGCTGCGAAAGTGGAATGACCATTCGTGATAGAAAGCGAGATTGGTAAACAATCCGATCAAATCGTAGAGGACGAACGCGATCACGCCCGCTGCGCAACCAATCGCCGCGGCCAGCAGCGAGATTAATCCGATTCGGTAACCCGAAATCGGCGCAGGCCTGCCCGGCCCCGCCAATCCCGGCATCGCATTACTCAAGGAATTCTCCGCGCAGCAATCTCGCCTGCATTTTATTTTTTCCCAGCGCCTTTGCGGCGCGCTCGCTTTCCGTCGTGCGAAATAAATCGTTCCAACGCCCAAAGCAAACGCCGGCCCGCGCTCTGCAACTCATTCTGGTGCGGCAGCGAAATCCGCTTTAATTTCGCGTTACCCCTCTTGGTCAACTCCACCAGCACTTTTCGCCGGTCGCCACGGCTGCGATGGCGGCGGATCATCCCGCGCTTCTCCAGCCGGTCCATCAATTCCACGGCGCTGTGATGCTGGATCTGCAGCCGCTCCGCCAGCACTCCGATCGTGGCGCTTTGCCAATCCTCCAAACCCTTAATCGCCAATAACGCCTGATACTGCTGCGGCTCGAGCCCCGCCTTGCGCGCATTACGCTCGCTAAAATTCAAATAGCGCCGTATGGCGTAGCGGAAATCCGCCAGGGCTTCGTAATCAAGCGGCTTGGATCCGGTTCGAGACATATCCCACCACGATTATATCGTATTCCGATGTAAAAGTAGCGCCGGCGTCCCCGCCGGCATCTGCCGAGCAACAGCGACCGCCAGGCGAGCGATCGGCCGCGCAGCGATGCGTCAATCACCGCCGTGAATTAATCGGTTGAACTCCGCGCAAGACCTTGCACGTAGTTGAAATGGAGATCGTAGGATGCCGGCGGGGACGCCGGCGCTACTTAGAACACCCCGGGCAGAAAGGCCGGCACGCGCCGGGCGTAGTCCTCAAATTCTGCGCCAAACGTCGCGCGCAGCAATTTCTCCTCACTCCGAACTCGTATCCACGTCCCGATCAAAAACACCGCAATCGCCGCCAATAACACCGGCCACACGGTAATCGATACGCCTGTCGCCACCATCATCCCAAACATGCCCAGATAAATCGGATTGCGCACCAACCGGTAAGGCCCCTCGGTAATCAACTTGTGCCCCTCAATCGTCCGCGCCACGTAGGTCCACTGTCTCCCCAATGTGCGCACCGCCGTCGCTGAAATCCACACCGAAAAGCCGGCCAGCAGTATCTGCGAAGCCGCGACGCTCCATGCAGCCCAGTCCGGCATCGGCACGATCGGCCCCTTCGGAATTCTCTGCACGGTCCAGATCCCCGCAAACGCCAGGCCCTGAAATCCAATCCCCACAAACGACGCGCTCTCTCTCCGGCTTTCTTTTACTTTTTCGCCCGTCTCGGCCGGCTTCTTCTTGAAAATGAAAATGGCTACCCACACCACCCACATAGCCATCGTGGCCAGAAACCCCACTGCGTTCGGAAGGGCAAATTCGTATCTCATGCCCGTTTTTACGCCCTCGCGATCGCGAATGTTTCAGCCAATGGCGCGATTGCCGGCCGGCCCCACTTTGCGCTTCTAGATCGGGAGCTACACTTTCTTTCGAAATGCCTTCTGCGTCTTGTAATTCTCGTATCCAATGCGCTCGTAGAATCGGTGAGCCCTGTCGCGAATCACGTTCGATCGCAATCGCACCAGAGCGCAACTATTTTCGCGCGCCCAATTCTCCGTCTGCTTCATCAGCAATTCGCCCACTCCGAGCGATCGTCGCGTCTCGTCCACAATCAGCGCGCCAACCTCCACATGCGCATCCGATTCCAACGTGCGCATCACGAACGCCGAAACAAATCCCGCCAGCGCTCCGCCGGCTTCGGCAACGAATACAACGTGCTCCGACGCCGATTCGATTCCCTGTAGCCGCCGCGCCACGTCTTCAAATTCTCGACGGATAGCCCAATTGCCCGCACAATCCTGTCAGTTGCGCGAGATCCCCCACGCGCGCTCGCCGCACCTGAATTTCCGCCGATCGTTCCGGAGTTGCCATCGTTGTCTTTCCGCCCCCAAATTCAAAACAGCTTGTCGGAATCGAGCAAAATCGTCACCGGCCCGTCGTTCACCAATTCCACCGCCATGTGCGCCTGGAAAACGCCGGTAGCAGCGCGCACGCCCAGCCTTTCGACGGCGCGCACAAATTCCTCATACAACGCCTTGCCTTTCCCCGCCGCCGCGGCCTGAATAAAGCTAGGACGCCGACCCACCGCGCGCATCCCCATACAACGTAAATTGCGATACGACCAGCATCTCCCCGCCAGTCTCCAACAAGGAGCGATTCATCTTCCCCGCGTCGTCGTTGAAAATTCGCAAATTAGCAATCTTGTCCGCGAACGGCGCCGCGATCTCCGCCGAATCATTCGCCCCAACTCCAAGCAAAACCACCAGCCCAGCCCCGATCGCTCCGGCAGTTTCCCCTTCAACCGAGACCTTCGCCGCGGCGACGCGCTGCACCACCGCCCTCATCTCCCCGCCCTCTCTGCGCCCTCTGCGTTTCTGCGGTGCATTCTCTTTTAATGCGCCGCCGCTGCAACGGCCGGTTTGCGCGGCAACAAATCCGCCAACTGCGCCACGTTGTAAGCCCAAACCGCCAATACCTGCGCGCCTTCCACAACTCCCGCCTCTTTCACCTGATCGAACGTATCTGCCTGCGTATGATGCGTTTGAAAATACTGCTCCGGCTCCTGAATTCCATAAAATCCCGGCACGCCGGCCTGATTGAACGATGCATGATCGCTTCCGTTTTCTAACTTTTCGCTCGGTTCCAGGAATCCCAGCGCCTTCAACGGCCTCACCACCTGATACATGATCTCGGCATCCTGGAAATTTTCCATCATGCCGATGCTGATCGTCTTGCCTGTGCCAATATCATGAATCAATGCCGCTGAAAATTTCGGCAATTCAGCCTTGTGCGCCTCGACGTAAGCCCGCGATCCATTCAGTCCCTGTTCCTCGCCGCTGAAAAGAATGAATCGAATGGTGCGCTTCGGCTTCAATCCCAATTTCTCCAGCGCACGCGCCGCCTCCAGCACCACCATCGATCCCGTCCCATTGTCGGTAGAGCCAGTTCCCAAATCCCAGGAATCCAAATGCGCGCCCAGCACCACGACTTCATCCGGCTTCTCACTTCCGCGAATTTCCGCCACGGTGTTGTAAACGTCCACCGGAGCATCGCCAATCGTATTGGTGATTTCGATTTCCGCTTCCACCGGCCCGCGCTTTAGCAATCTCCAAATCAGCGAATAATTTTCCGAAGTCACAAACGCGGCAGGCAGCGGCGAGATCGAATAGTTCCGCCCGCCCATGCCAGTCATGTTCAGCAAGGCATCCGGTTTGCCCGAATCCGTCAGCAGCGCGTTGACACCCTCCTCTTTGAAAAATGCGTTCCGCGCTTGAACGAATTTCATGTATTCCGGCCCATAACGAATCGGCCGCGCGCCCGGACGCTGCGGGGCCACCAGCGCAATCCGATCGCCGTAAGGCACCAGCATGGGATTGATCGCCGGCTCGTCGGGCGCAGGCAGCAATGTCGGTTCGGCGCTAATCACAATCGCATCTTTCAGCTTTCCCTTATAGGCCTGCAACTCGTCCTCTGACTGCGCATTCACGTATACAATCGGCCCGCGAACTGTTCCATTCGTGCTTGGTGCCCATCCGTAAGAAGCTAGCGATAACGGGTGCTCCGCGGGGCTGACAATCCGGCCTCGCGCCGTTCCGCGCGTCCACGAATGCGCGATCTGCCACGATTCCAGGTGCGGATTCTCCAATCCGTAAGCGGCAAAGCGTTCCTTCGTCCAATCATTGGCCTTCTTCAAATTCTCCGAGCCAGTCAACCGCTGCCCGATCATGTCCGACAAGTATTCGAGATTGCTCATGATTTCGTTGTGGTCCTTAACTTCCGCCATGATCTTGTCGTCAGCAGCAACCGTAGCGTCATCAATCATGGACTTCTGAGCCTGCGAATACATCTGCGCCGTCAAGCGCGATGCCCCAGCCGCCAAAAAGAAAATCACGCCAACCCAAATCACCCGCATCTTCATTTTCAATCCCCCGTAAAAAGCCGACCGATTCTAAACGCCCGACCCAATCCGCAACAAGTACCGCCGGCTCGCCCTGAGCATCGAAGGGCGTCCCTGCTGGCATCCGACGAGTGAATCAGCAACCATAAGCAACAATCGAACGCGGACTGCAAACGGCTTCGGTCCATCTCCGTCACGTCTCACAATGTTCCCCAATCCGCAATTCTGTGCTAGAAGAAGACGGTCCAAACCTAAGAGGCCAAATTGAAGCTAGCCCTAATCGGCACCCACGGCGTAGGCAAAACAACCCTGGCCTTCGAAACCTGCTCGCTACTAAAAAAAGCCGACTACAACGTAGAGCTAGTAACCGAAGTAGCCCGCCAATCTCCCTTCCCGGTAAACGCCGCAACAACTCTAGAAGGTCAGCTCTGGATCCTCCACGCGCAAATCGCCGCCGAACTCGAGGCCGCCCGCCGCGCCCCGCATGTCATCTGCGATCGCTCGGTCCTCGATAATTATTGTTATCTCGTAAACAAATTCGGCCGCCAGCCGCAGCTCGAGCCCTGGCTGACCTGGTGGATGGATAGCTACGCGATCCTGATCGGCGTTCCCACATTAGCCGATGGCATCACGCCTGACGGCTTCCGTTCCGAGGATCGCGTTTTCCAACAGCAGATCGAAAACATTCTCAACGATCTCCTCTCGACAGAACCGTTCCAGCGCATCCGACCGCGTGTCAATTGGCTGGAAGCCCGCGATCGCCGCGTCTGGGGCGAACGCATTTTCGCCGCCGCCGTGCCGCATCTCGACGGCCAGCACGCCGCAACAAAATCCGCTGCGATTTAGCGCTCTCAACTAGAAACACGGAATGCGCCTGGCCAAAGGTGAGCCGCGACTGTGTTACATGAGTAGTACTTAAGGACTGGAACATCTGGCCTTCTGTACCATTTCGGTACACAAGCTTGGACCCCAGAATCTTCCCAATCCGGATGCCACGGCCGTTCTTTCTGACGTTTAGTTGGTGCGGAAACTTAGCTCAACGGCTGACGCGCGTATGAAATCAGGTGGATACCGGCGGGGCCCATCGTAGCGCCCTTTTTTGAGCGAGTTTCTCTAGGCGTAGCAGGCGAAACGGCTTCGGTAGATTCTCTCGCGGGCATCCAGCACCGCTTCTACCGCCACGTCAAACGCAATCCTAGAGTTTTGCTTAAGGGGTCAAAATTCTAGGAGGAACCGTGATTTCGTCGCGCCTTGCAAGGCTTTCCCTCGCAATCGCTCTTCTTTTCGCTGGCATGCTCGCCGCGCGGTCTGCACAGCCAGCCACGCCCGCGGCCACTCCAGTCACGATCGAAAACGCATCAATTAATTACACGACGAACGAAATCACGGTTCACGGAACCGGCTTCGATCCTGCTGGCACGGCTCCAACCGTTACCTTCAACGGCACCAAACTGACGCTTGTCTCCTTCGCCGCTACCACCGTCGTCGCCAAGCTGCCTACGGGAACGACCGCTGCGACGTACACACTCGTAATCACAAATAGCACCGTTGGATCCGCGACCTTCGACGTAACTTTCGGCGCTGATGGCCCGGCGGGCCCCGCAGGTGCCGCGGGCGCGAAGGGCGCCACTGGTGCCACGGGTGCAGCAGGCGCTCAGGGTCCACAAGGCCCAGCCGGCCCCGCAGGCCCTCAAGGAGCGACAGGCCCAGCAGGTGCCGCCGGCCAAGCGGGCGCGATCGGTCCAGCAGGTCCGGCCGGTCCCGCTGGCACAACAGGTCAAGTTGGCCCAGCAGGTCCTGCAGGAGCGACGGGGCAGGCTGGTCCCGCAGGCCCGGTCGGTGCAACAGGCCAAGTCGGCCCGGCAGGACCAGTTGGTGCAACGGGCGCAGCGGGCGCTCAAGGGCCAGCAGGCTCAGCCGGTGCGACAGGCCAAGTCGGCCCGGCAGGACCAGTTGGTGCAACAGGCGCAGCGGGCGCTCAAGGGCCAGCAGGCCCAGCCGGTGCGACAGGCCAAGTTGGCCCCGCGGGGCCAGTCGGTGCGACAGGCGCAGCAGGCGCAACTGGCGCCGCCGGTCCGGCAGGGCCGCAAGGTCCCCAAGGTGTTGCCGGCCCGGCAGGAGCTAACGGCGCAGGCATCAATTGGCGCGGCACCTGGAATTCCTCGAACTCTTATAACGTGAACGACGCTGTCTCCTTCAACGGCACCACCTATGTAGCCGTCCAAGCCGGCTCAAACCAGGAGCCCGATTTGACTTCCGTGGCGTCTGGGAACGTAACCTTCACCTTGACCGATCCCGTGATCGGCACATGGACTTGGGCCCAGCCACCAGCGTCCAGCTATTACGTCATAGGCCAAGGCTTCGCCTTCAATGTGGCGGCGAATACCGGCGGGAGTCCCGCGTCTGCGCTTGAGGGCACCTGGCCAGCGGGCTCGGCAGAATTAGTGGTTAACTTCTACAATCCGACGATCGAGGGCGGCGTATCTATGTCCTACAGCGCCGATCCCAGCAACAACGGCATTTCCGTAACTGAGGCAGGCGCTCAAGTCTGGACAGGCACGTTTGCCGCGCCCACGTTCGTCCCCGGTACCTATCAAATGACGGACGAAGATGGAGTGAACAACTTCCATCTAGGCACCGCCGGCTCAGCTTCGACGCTAGTAATTTCTTCCTCAGGTCTCTATTGGAACGTTATGGCGCAGGCTGGTGCCGCAGGCGCAACCGGAGCCGCGGGTGCCACAGGTCCGCAAGGCCCGATTGGCCTTACAGGCGCACAGGGTCCGCAAGGCGCCGCTGGCCCTCAAGGAACTCCGGGAGCGGCCGGATCTCAGGGACCCGCGGGTGTCGCGGGTGCAACCGGACCGGCTGGCGCGACAGGTCCGCAAGGTTCCGCAGGCGCAACTGGAGCGCAAGGACCTCAGGGCGTCCCCGGTCCAGCGGGTGTTGCAGGCACTTCCGGCCTGCCTCCCGGCAGCTGGAGCTATGTCGCTTCCTTGCCCTCTGCCAGCAGCAGCGGTGTGGGCGCGGTGCTCAACGGTAATTTCATCGTCGCAGGCGGCTACCCCAGCACGAGCGTTTATTCCTATAACTCCACCACCAACACTTGGTCCACGCTTACGAATACGCCCTTGAATGTCAACGCCCCCACCGGCGCCGTCATCAACGGCCTGCTCTACCTCGTTGGCGGTTGCGTCAGTTCCGATTGCCGCATCGGCGAAACCAATCAGATGTTCATCTACAACCCCACTTCCAACTCCTGGTCCGCTGGACCTGCCATGCCCAGCGCCGTCGCTTTCGCCTCCAGCGCCGTCATCAACGGACTCCTCTACGTCGCCGGCGGCATGACCTATAACTACACGCCTACGAACACGTTCCAAGTCTACAATCCCACCACCAACGCCTGGACCTCCTTGCCGTCCATGCCGACTCCCTTGATGGGAGGTGGCGGGGCAGCTCTCAATGGCAACTTATATGTCCTAGGCGGTGTCACGGTCGGCGGCATCGACGAGACCCCAACCATTCAACAGGCCACCGTTCCCGTATCCGTCTATAACCCCACTACCAACACCTGGTCGCAAGGCGTCAATCCGATCCCTGCACCCACGTGGACTGGTCCCGCCGTCGTGGCCATGAACGGCTTGGCTTACCTCATCGGCGGCGGCAATCTCTCGGGTGTGATCAGCACCGTGCAAGCCTACAATCCCGCCACGGACTCTTGGACAAACCTGTCCCCGCTGGACGTAGCACGAAATCAACCGGCCGCTGCCGCTGTAGGCGGCGTAATTTATATCGCCGGAGGCAGCGTATCAGGCTCCTACGCGTCAACCGCTGAATCCTTCTACCAATTTCCGCAAGGGCCGCAGGGTCCAGCAGGTCCAATCGGTCCCGCTGGAACACCCGGCGCCACAGGTCCGCAAGGAACGCAGGGAGTAGCAGGCGCAACAGGCCCACAGGGACCCGCCGGCCCAGCGGGCGCCAACGGAACCAATGGAACGAATGGAACAGGATTCAATTTCCGCAGCGCCTTTAGCCCAACTGCCACTTACGCAGTCAACGATGTTGTGACTTACAATGGCTCGACCTATGTCGCAATCGTGGTCAACGGTCCCGCCGCACAAACCCCAGATCAAAATTCAACGGATTGGACGTTGATGGCGCAGGCGGGTGCCGCAGGTGCTCAAGGCCCAGCCGGATTGCCTGGCGCAAACGGGCTCAATGGAACAAATGGGGCAACCGGTGCAATTGGACCTCAGGGGCCGCAAGGCCCAACTGGGCACAAGGCCGCAGGGGGCGGTTCAGCAGGCGCCGGAGCGCAAGGCCCACAGGGTGTCCCCGGTCCAGCAGGTGCCGCGGGCACTTCCGGTCTTCCTCCTGGCAGTTGGAGCTATGTCGCTTCCTTGCCCTCTGCCAGCAGCAGCGGTGTGGGCGCCGTGCTCAATGGCAATTTCATCGTCGCTGGCGGATATCCCAGCACCAGCGTGTACTCCTACAACTCCACCACCAACACTTGGTCCACGCTCACGAATACGCCCTTGAATCTAAACGCCGCCACCGGCGCCGTCATCAACGGCCAACTCTATCTCGTCGGCGGTTGCGTCAGTTCCGATTGCCGCATCGGCGAAACCAACCAGATGTACATCTACAATCCAACGTCCAACTCCTGGACCTCTGGGCCAGCGATGCCCAGCGCCGTTGCTTTCGCCTCCAGCGCCGTCATCAACGGCCTGCTCTACGTCGCCGGCGGCATGACCTATAACTACACGCCTACGAACACATTCCAAGTTTACAATCCCACCACCAACTCGTGGACCTCCTTGCCCTCCATGCCCACGAATCTCATGGGCGGCGGCGGCGTGGCCCTCAATGGCAACTTCTATGTTCTAGGCGGTGTCACCGTCGGTGGTCTTGGCGTTACGCCAACCATTCAGGACGCCACTGTCCCCGTCTCCATCTATAACCCCACCACCAACACCTGGTCGCAGGGTGTCAATCCGATCCCCTCGCCCACGTGGTGCGGCCCCGCCGTCGTAGCCATGAACGGCCTGGCGTACCTCATCGGCGGCGGCAATCTCTCCGGCGTCATCAGCACTGTGCAAGCCTACAATCCCGCCACGGACTCTTGGACCAATCTCTCCTCGCTGGATGTGGCACGCAATCAACCGGCCGCTGCCACCATAGGTGGCGTGATTTACATCGCCGGTGGCAGTGTGTCAGGCACCTACGCATCAGACGGCCGAATCCTTCTACCAATTTCCGCAAGGTCCGCAGGGCCCAGCAGGCCCGATCGGTCCCGCTGGCCCGGCCGGCGGTCAAGGTCCGGCAGGCCCCGCAGGATCACAAGGCAGCAACCGGCTCAGTGGGTCCGCAAGGACCCGTCGGCCCGGGTGGCCCGCAAGGACCACAGGGATTGCAAGGCGTGCAAGGTCTCGTCGGCCCCTCAAGCCTGATGTCCTATAAGGCTGCCATGATGCGCTGGTATCGCCAGGACATTTCTGCCGGCACCAACCCTTGGAGCGTAGCCTTCGATGGCGTGAACGTATGGGTCACAAATCCCCATTCGAACAGCGTCAGCGAGCTACGCGCCACCGACGGCGCCACGTTGGCCACCTATCCCGTGGGTGTCGCTTCCCAATGCTGTCGTTTTTGACGGCGCGAACGTCTGGACGGCGAACAACGGCAGCAATACGGTTACGGAGATTCGCGTCAGCGACGGTACAACCTTGGGCACCTACCCCGTCGGCGCGAATCCTAGCTGTCTCGCCTTCGACGGCTTGAACATCTGGGTGACCAACAACGGCGCCAGCAGCGTCACCAAGCTGCGCGCCAGCGACGGCACAAATCTGGGAACCTTCTCCGTTGGAGCTTCACCGAACGGTGTGCTCTTCGATGGCGCCAACATCTGGGTGCTTAACGCCGGCAGCAGCAACGTCTCCGTAATACAAGCCAGCACGGGCACCACTGTGGGGACGTACAGCGTTGGCTCCTATCCGTACGGCATCGCCTTCGATGGCACCAACATCTGGATCGCCAGTTACGGCACGAACAGCGTCGTGGAGATGAACCCGAGTAACGGCGCGGTTCTCAACACCGTCACGGTCGGAGCTGCCCCGTACGGTATGGCCTTTGACGGCGCCAACATTTGGGTCGCGAATTACAACTCCAATACTGTTTCCAAGGTGCGCGTGAGTGACGGCGCAGTCCTCGGGACTTATCCAACCGGCTCGCAGCCTCTAAACGTCATGTATGACGGGGCCAGCGTCTGGATCACGAACTACTCGAGTGCCAGCATGACCCGCTACTAATTTCACTCGTCGCCATCCTTCGAGTCCCGGCTTCGCCGGGACTCGAAGGAGATCTACACGTTCGCCCCGCATCAAACGCGTCGTCAGTCCTGAGGCCGTTTTATGGCCGACGAGCTTGCCCTGGGTCCCTCGGAGGCATCTAAGCGTCCCGTCGGCGTCGCCCACGCCGGTCGGGGCTTCTGGCACTTCGGACAAAAAAAACTGCTGCGCCCGGCAATGATGCTGCGGCGAATCTTCGTCCTGCAACGAAAACACTTTTCTCCCTCGCGGTCATACGCCCGATGCCGAATCTGGAATTCCCCCGGCAGTCCATTAGCCCGCACGAAATCCGAAATCGAAGACCCGCCCATGGCAATCGCCGCATTCAGAATCTCGCGCATGGCCCGGAAAAGCTTCGCGATCTCCCGCGGCGTCAAATTCGCCCCTAACCGCGCCGGATGAATCTTCGCCCGCCACAGACTCTCGTCCGTATAAATATTCCCCATCCCGCGAAACACGCGCTGATCCATCAACAGCGCCTTGATCCGCGCCCGCCGCGACGAAATCACGCGCCGGAATTCCTCTGCGTTAACTTCCAGCGGATCCGCGCCCAGCTATTCCAAGAATTTTCTCTCCCGCCTTTTCCGTCGCCACCAGCATGCGCCCAAAGCGCCGCGGATCACGAAAACGCAATTCCCGCCCATCGTCCAAAGCAAAAAATGCATGCGTATGCGCGCGGATTTCCGTTTCCGGAGCGACCACCATCAACTGCCCGGTCATCCCCAGATGTATCACCAGCAGCAGAGAATCTTTCGCGCCGTCGCTGTTGCGCAATAGATCGAAAACCAAAAATTTCCCATGCCGCCGCACCGCCTGAATCCGCGATCCCGGCACGCGCTCAAAAATCGCCGCCGCGTCATCCACAAAATCCGTCTTGCCAAAGCGCACCTCCACAATGCGCCGCCCAGGCAAAACATCGCGTAACCCGCGCACCACAGTCTCAACTTCAGGAAGTTCCGGCATAAGTACCGCCGGCGTCTCTGCCGGCATCCGACGAAGACAATCCAACCAAAGGCAGCAGCCGCGAGCGGACCGCGACGCAATCCACCAATCTTAATTTAATCCTGGAGTCCGCGAACGATTGCGACTTCCAACAACGCGCGTAATCGCAAGATGCCGGCAGAGACGCCCTTCGAGACTCAGGGCTAGCCGGCGCGACTTACGGAAGCGGAATCCCCGGCGAAGCCACAATCCCAGCCATGCGCAAAATCTCGGTGTATTCCTCGTCCGTCAGCGCCGCGATCGTCAAGCGCGTATTCTTCATGAACTTAATTTTCCGCAGCAATTTATTCTCGCGCAATTCCACCAACGAGACCTGTCGCGGCAAGCGCTCCACCGCCCGCAAATCCACCACCAAATGTTTCGAATCCGGATGATGCGGATCGGGATAAGGATCGCGGCTCACTTCCGCCAGCGCGTACAACGCAAAATCCGGCTTGCCGTGATAACACAGCGCGCGATCGCCTTTGCGCACCTGTTTCAATTGCCGCAGCGCGTCGGGCTTGTGGCCGGCGTGCCGCCACATCTCCTTACCCTTCACGAACAGCGTGTCCCAGTGATAAATCCGCGGATCAACAGCCAGGAGCCAACGGCGTGGTTTCGAGGCAGTTTGTGTCATCGAGTTTTGTCGCGCGCACTATACACGCAAGCGCGCCAAACGAAAACAAGTTTGGACGCTAAGGCAAGGAGATTTTCGAGTGGATCGTAAGGGGGCGGGTTTACAACGCCCCCGCTGTAACCGTGGATTTGTCTCTTAACATCGAAACCTAGTGCACCTCAACATAAACGTCATCCCCTTTAATTTCAAGAGGATAACAAGCCACACCCACTGCGGGATTCATCAAAGTCTTGCCGGTCGTAACGTCATACTGCCACCCATGCCAGGGACAAGTAACCACCTTCCCCGACAACTCACCCTCGCCGAGCGGCCCCCCGCGATGCAAACAAGTGTTATTGATGGCGTACAACTTCCCGTCCACGTTCGCGATAGCCACGGTCGTCCCATTAACCTGAAACTCGCGAATCGTCCCCGCAGGCACATCTTCAGTCTTAGCCGCACGCAAAAGCGCCATCCAAACCCCCCGGTACCCTACAATGTAAATTTGAATTCGCTAAAACCCCGCTCCAGCGGGACAAAGGGCGCCCCCTGCGCCGAATTTGCGCGAGGGGCTCTTGAACGATCCGCAGCCGCAGTCGTTAGCTTCTATTCCCGAAAACTCACCGGGGCGCAGGCGACTGCGCCACCATCACGCCCTGCTTGAACTCATCCACCATCTCCGGCCGCAACCTCACCGCAGTAGGCCGCTTCGCCAAAGACATCTGATCAATCTTGTCCTGCAACTTCAAAAGCGCATAAAACAACCCCTCAGGCCGAGGCGGACACCCGATCACATAAACGTCAACAGGGACAATCCGGTCTACGCCCTGCAAAACCGAATAAACATTAAAAGGCCCGCCCACGCTCGAACAAGCCCCCATAGAAATGCACCATTTCGGATCAGGCATCTGATCCCAAACCCGCTTCAAAACCGGCGACATCTTCAAAGTAACGGTGCCCGCCACAATCATCAAATCCGCCTGCCGCGGCGAAGGCCGAAAAACCTCAGCCCCAAATCGCGCAATATCAAATCGCGAGGTAGTCGAAGCAATCATCTCGATAGCACAGCAAGCCAACCCGAATGTAAGCGGCCAAATGGCGCTCTTCCGCGCCCAATTAAAAACATAGTCCACGGTAGAAAGCACATAGCTGCGCTCAAACCGGTTCTCAAGAACTCCCATCACTCCTCCAAACCAATGGCCCAAACACACGACACACACGACCAGAAAACATCGCAGTATAGTCGCCGCCAACCGCGCGAGTCAAACCGCCGCCTCCAGTGGCACAGTCTGCAAATCCCGCGCGTCAATTTCCTGATTGCCTTTATCATTGTCGGTGCGTGAGAGACGAATCCCGGCACAGCCAATACGGCTGTGCAACAGGAAGACATGCCCCACCCATTCGATCCCCTAATTGTTCGCGGCATCACCATCCCCAATCGCATAGTCGTTTCGCCCATGTGCGAATACTCGAGCGAAAACGGCTTCGCTAACGATTGGCACCTGGTTCACCTCGGCAGCCGCGCCGTAGGAGGCGCAGGCCTAATCTTCACCGAGGCTACGGCCGTTACCCCGGAAGGACGCATCAGTCCCGAGGATCTAGGAATCTGGAGCGACGATCACATCGAATTCCTAGCTCGAATCGTGCGCTTCCTTAAAGATCAGGGCGCTGTCCCCGGCATGCAGCTAGCCCACGCGGGACGCAAAGGCAGCACCCACAGGCCCTGGAGCGGCACTGGCGCGATCCCGCTCAATGCCGGCGGCTGGGTTCCGGTGGCTCCAAGCGCCATCGCCTACTCCGAAACCTATCCCATGCCCCGCGCGTTGTCGAAGGACGAGATCGCCGGCGTGGTCGAAGCGTTTGCCGCACGCAGCCCGCCGCGCGCTCGCGGCAGGTTTTCGCGTCCTCGAGATTCACGCCGCCCATGGATACCTAATCCACGAATTCTTTTCGCCGCTAAGCAATCAGCGCAACGACGAATACGGCGGCTCATTCGAAAATCGCACGCGCCTGGCCCGCGAAATCGTCTCCGCCATTCGCAGGCAAATGCCCGAACTACTTCCGCTCTTCATTCGCATCTCCGCCACAGACTGGAAAGAAGGAGGCTGGGACGTGGATCAATCCGTCGAGCTGGCAAAACAGCTAGCCCCACTAGGCGTAGATGTCGTGGACTGCTCTTCCGCAGGGCTAGCCCACGACCAGAAAATCGCAGCAGGCCCTGGCTTCCAGGTTCCATTCGCGGAGCGCATTCGCCGCGAAGCAAAAGTGAAGACCGCAGCCGTAGGCTTGATCGAAACGAAGGAGCAAGCAGCGGAAATTCTGGCCAACGAAAAAGCCGACCTGGTTTTCATGGCGAGGGAATTCCTGCGCGACCCCTACTGGCCGCTACACGCCGCCCGCGAACTGAAGCAACCGATGAGCTGGCCCGCGCAATACCTGCGCGCCGCGCCCCCAAATTCGCCTGAACGGAAACCGTTCTCTGCCTAAGTAGCGCCGGCGTCGGCGTTTACCCCGAGCCGCGAGGGGCCGACATCTGGCAACCGAAAAATCAACCACAAAGAAAATCAAATGCGGACGAAAACTGCATTACTACAGTGCGCCTTTAGAGTGGCCAACGTCCCGAATCGCGTCTTTCGTCATAGAGGTCTGGCTTAATCGCTATGCGATTGCAAAGCAACCGACGCGCTCGCCGATGTAACCCCCGCCGCAACGCCAACTGCACGCCCTACTCTTCGCGCAGCGCCTGCAGAGGATCAATCTGCGCCGACCGCCGCGCCGGCAAGTAGCAAGCCAGCATGGCCACCGCCGCCAATATCAACGGCGCTCCAATCAACAGAAGCGGATCATTAGTGCCAAATTTCAGCGCTTCCGCAAACAAGTTCGTCAGCGCGGCGACGACGCGCGCCAGTCCCAGCGCCCCCAAAAATCCCAGCGCCGTCCCAACGCACACCAACCCCACGCCCTCGCGCAGCACCAACCGCACCACTTGCGCCTTGCTCGCCCCCAGCGCCGTGCGAATCGCGATCTCCTTGCGCCGTTGCGCGACCGCGTAAGCCGTCACTCCTGCAAGCCCAATCGCCGCCAGCACCAGCCCGAACACGCCAATTGCCCCGTACGTCCGGATAGAGAACTGCAACGCTGACCGCGCGCGATCCAGATAAGCGCTGAGCGTCTCCACATTGAACAAATTCAAATTCGGATCGATGAGTGCGATCTCTTTCCGAATCTCTTCCAATGTCTCCGTTCCCGCATTCGACCGCACCAGAATCTCAATGCCACCGGCCGGCGGCCGTGCGAAGTCCCGCGGCGTCAGCGGCAAATAAAGCCTCGCTTGCGCGAAGCCCAGCAGATCCTTCATATCCTTGACCACGCCAACCACCTCGTACGTCTGCTTGTTATCTCTCACGGTCTTGCCGATGGCGTTTTCACTTCCGAAAAGCTTCCGTGCCGCGCTCTCGTTCACCACCGCGGGCAAAGAATAATTCGCTGATCCATCCGGGCCGTGCTCATCGCGCTCCTCAAACTCCCGGCCCGCCAGCATCGTCTCGCCCAGCGTCGCGAAGTAACCCGCGCCGACAGTTTCCTCGCCCACAGGCTGCTGTACGCGCGCGGAGTCCGGAGAGCCTTCCGCGGTCATTTGCGCGGGTTCAATATCCGGAGAAAAAGGCGGCTGAGCCGCTAGCGCCATGCTTTGCACCAACCCGCTGTTCTTAAGCTGCTCGGGAAGTTTCGCGAACAGAGCTTGCGCCTTCTCCGGACTATAGCCGTCACGCACGGGATCGAGGCTCAACAGGTACATCGTGCGCGGATCGAATTTAGTTTCGATGCTGCTGGATCTGCTGAATCCGATGACCAGAAATCCCGTCATCAGCAGCAACATCAGCGACGCGGCCACCTGCGCCACCATCAGCACGTTGCGCAAGCCCAACTTCCGGTAACCCGGCAACTGCAGCGCCGAGCTTTCTTTCAGTGCCGGCGTCAAATCCGCTTTCGTAGCTTGCCACGCCGGCGCCAGGCTGAACGCGATGCCGCAAACGATCGCCAGCCCAAATGCAAACACGCCGGCATGCCAATCCAAATGGAAATCGGATTCCACCGGCACCGCCATCGGCGTGCTGAAGTGCGCACTCAACGTCGCCAGCCCGTACGCCAGCGCGAATCCCGCAACTCCTCCCAGCAGCGAGAGCAAGATCCCCTCGGTCGTCATCTGCCGGATCAACCGAAACCGGCTGGCTCCCACCGCCAGGCGTATCGCCAATTCTTTTCGGCGGTTCGCCCCGCGCGCCATCAGCATATTCGCTAGGTTCATGCACGCCAGCGCCACCACTAGCCCCATCAATGCCACAAAAAAGCCCCGCAGCGCGGGCTTGATTTTCCGCGGCATCGGCACGCTCGTTCCCGCTTCCAGCAACGTGACCCGTCTCCCGTTGTCATGCCGCGTCAGCGCTGATGTATCCTCATCATCAAGCCGCCGCGTAATCGTATCCAGCCCCGCTTCCGCAGTGTCAATCGTCACGCCCGGCGCCAGGCACATCAGCGCCAAAAAATCCTTCGCGTTGTGTTGCTGCAATACGTCATTGCCCAGTTCCGGCGCCAGCGCCGCCGGCACCGTGATCGGCACGAATAGCTCGGAGGGATGGACGCCCAACGCGCCATTGAAATCTTTCGGCGTGATTCCCACGATGGTCGCCAGTTGCCCGTTCAGCTCCAACGCCTGCCCCACAGCATCGGGAGACGTGTTCAAACGGTTGCGCCAGAATCGATCGCTGATCACCACCACCGGCGCGTCGCCACGCTTGTCAAGCTCTGGACTCAACACTCTTCCGCGCTGCGGCTCCACGCCCATCACCGAAAAATAATCCGCAGACACAAGCTGCCCGAACACGCGCTCTGGTCGCGCATTGAAATTGCCTTGATAAGTCACATTGAACGGTACGCCAATTTGAAATGCGGCGACTCCAGAGAACAAACTCTTCTGCTGCCGGTACTGCTCGATGTAGTAATACGATGTTGCAGCAAGATCGCCATCCTGCGATTCCTGCGCCATCACCAGCCTTTTCGCATTTGCCGCCGCGGGCAGCTCACGAAACATCATCTTCCACTTCGAGCTGTACACATTCGTCGTCAGCCCGATTCCCAGCCCCATCGAAACAATTCCCACCAGTGCAAATCCGGGCGATTTGCGCAGCGCTCGCCACGCATAGCGCAGATCCCCGCGCATCTCGCTCAAGTACTCGAGCGGCACGCGGATCGCAACGTCCACGATCAATCGGATCAGCCCGGCCACTCCCTGTCTCCGCGCGGTCTCTTCCACCATGTCCGCGCCAAGTTGCGTCACATCCTCGCCATAGGCCAGCTTGAATTCGTGTGGAAACGCGTCCGCCAATCGCCGGTACACCCGCCAAGCGAGTTTCATTCCGTCACCATCGCCTGCTTCACTTGAATAGCCCGCACCAACTCCTTCAACCGCTCGCATTCCGCGTTCAACACGCGCCGTCCAAGGTCCGTCAGCCGGTAATAACGCCGCCGCGCATCATCCAATTCCGGCGCCGGCCGCTCATCCGATTCTTCAATCAACCCAGCCTCGATCAACCGCTTAATCGATCCATACAAGGTCGCAGGCCAAAGCCGAACCTTGCCGGTAGTCCGATTGAGCACGTCTTGCATGATTCCATACCCATGCTGCTCCTCGCCAGCCAGCGAAAGCAGAATGTGGAACCACTGTGTTTTCAGAGGGATAAAAGCCTGCACATCAGGAATCAGGTTCTGTGAGTCAGTCATGAAAATATATATATCGCTGGATATATATATTTGTCAAGAGGCTTTTTGCCACGCCGCATGTAGCGCCGGGCTTTCAGACCGGCATTCCCGCGCCAACGTAAGTCAAAACCCCGATTCAGACTACGACCCGCGCTGCCTGTGCGCCCCCAACAACGTAACCGCAATCACGCATTTCTCTCCCGATCGGTTATGCCAAGCATGCCGCGTCCCATTCTGAATCACGCACTCCCCAGCCTTAAGCAACACCTCCGCGCCATCATCCAACTCCAAGAAAACTTCGCCAAATACAATCACATCGAAATCGATGGTATCCGTCGTATGCATTCCGGGATGATCCATCTCCACAACATCCAACAACCCCGGCAACTTAGCCTGCATCTCCTCCACCGCGCCCATTTCGAATTGCTCCGCCACCCGCGTCATCCCCGGCGGCACAACAAAAACCGCAAACCGAAATCCATCCCGAGGCGGAAAATATCGAGCCTGCGACGGAGGCGCGCCATCCGAAGGCAGCGACGGCGCCGAATCACCACCCCAAACCCGATAAAACTCATACCCAGGCAGCAACCCCACCGTAACCGCCTCGACTCCTCCATCGCGCACGAACACCGACTTGCCGGAATCATTCTGCCCCGTAACCACACACCGCAAGCCCATATAAGCTCCTAATAAGCCTGCGAATGTTATCAGGAAAGCGACCGCGAGAATTTAAATAGCGCCGGTTTACCCTGAGTTACGAAGGGCGTCCCCGCCGGCATCCAACGAAGAAAAATCAACCAAGAAGAAAATCAACCGCGGACAAAAATAGCAAACAACATCTACTTAATAGCCAAAACCTGCATCAACCACCACCCGGATTCCAGCGCCGCGGTAGCGCTATAAGTCCCAACCGCCCCTACGGCCTCATCTTCCACAATATCTGCCACCGGCGAAGTAATCATCCGCGAAGTAAACCCTGCCCCAGCCCCAGTAGTATTCGTCTCCACAAAATCGCTGGCAAATATCAAATCATCCGCATTCGTAGTAGCCGCGCCCAAACTAGCGCTGGCCGTAACCCCTGACCCGCTAGCCCCGCCAACGCCATCAATCGGCACCGTCGTAGAAGCCCCCGCATATTCCACAATCCGCACGTTGGGCGAAGTAGCCGAGCCGTTAAAACTCACCCGAACCGTAGTAGCTCCCGCCGCCCCTCCCACAATATTCTTGGCATAGTAGATCGATTGCGTCGCCAAACCATCCAACTGCGCAGGCCCCACCGCCAGCGTATAAGCATTCCCCTTAGCGTCCTCAACGCTCCGCACCGTAGCGGTCGTATCATTCCAACCCACCACCACAATGTTCAAATCCCCGCTTGTCTGCGCCCCAGCAAATGTCGCCGTCGCTGAAGCCACGCTCCCCTGCGGCTCGCTGAAAGCCCCCTGCACGAAATTTATACCCGAAGGCGGCGGAGGAGGGGGAGGCGGCGGTGCAGAGCTGGCCACGCGGAAAGCAGCCACGCTCATCACCCACCAGCCCGAGCGCGCCAAAGGCGCGCTGCCCACATACATTCCCGTTGCCGTCACGCTCTCATCTTCTACAATGTCCGAATTTGGCGAAGTAATCATGCGGCTGATAAATCCCGCGCCCGCGCCAGGCGTGCTGTTCTGAATGAAGTCCCCCGCCACGATCAGATCGTTGGCGTTCGCCGTTTCCACAAACGCGCTCGCATCCGCGCTGGCCCCCGAAGCTCCTGCTCCCACATCCAGCGGGTTCGTCTGATCCGCCCCGGCATATTCCAGAATGCGCAAATCCGGAAACGAAGCCGCAGCGTCAAACACCACCGTGACAGCATTCACGCCGGCCGCAGCCCCAAAAATATTCTTGGCGTAGTAAACAGCTTGTGTCGCGTTAGTGCTCTGCGTCGTCGGTCCCGCAGCCAGGCTGTACGTATTTCCCGCCGTATCCGTCACCGAGCTGATCGTAGCGACTGTATCGTTCCATCCGATAAACACCACGTTCATGTCCCCAGAGGTCTGCTGCGCAAGGAACGTAGCCGAAACCGGATTCACCGCGCTCTGCGGATCGTTGTAATTGCCCTGCACAAACGTAATGCTGCCCGGCGGCGAAATCGCGCTGGTCACCACCAGTGTCGCGCTGGTCTTCGCGCTCAGTGAGCCGCTAGTGCCAGTAATCGTCAGCGCATAACTCCCCGCAGCTGTGCTCGAGCCAGTCGTGACGCTAAGCGCAGAACTCGCCCCCGCTCCCACCGCGGTAGGATTGAAACTCCCCGTCGCGCCAGACGGCAGTCCGCTCAAGCTCAAACTCACCGACCCGCTGAAAGCCATTCACCGCCGCCACGCTAATCGTGTACGAAGTGCCGCTACCCGCCGTCACCGAGGCGCTATTCGGCGAAGCCGCCAGCGTAAATCCCTGCGCCCCTGTCACGCTGAGCGTCACCGACGCTGTCCCCGTCAGCGAGCCGCTGCTGCCACTAATCTTCAGCGTGGAACTTCCCACGGGCGTGCTCGATGAAGTCGTAATCGTAAGCGTCGAACTGGCTCCCGCCGCGACCGCACTCGGTGAGAATGTGTCCGTAGCATCGCTCGGCAATCCGCTGACACTCAAATTCACAGTCCCGTTGAATCCGTTCACCGAGTTCACGGTCACGGTATAAGAAACTTCGTTCCCCGCAGTAACCGACGCGCTGCTCGGCGACGCACTCAACGTAAAGCTCGGCGTTCCCGAAACGTCCAGCGTCACCGTCGCCGTATGCGTAAGCGATCCGCTAGTGCCCGTAACCGTAAGCGTCGAACTTCCCACCGGCGTGCTCGCCGCCGTAGTGACAGTCAAGGTCGAGCTAGCCCCAGCCCCCACCGAGCGAGGATTAAAAGTACCTGTAGCCCCCGAAGGCAATCCGCTCACGCTCAAACTCACCGTACCGGTGAAACTTCCCACAGCCCCAACGCTAACCGTATACGTCGTGCTGTTTCCCTGCGTCACCGAAGCGCTAGCCGGCGTGGCCGACAACGTGAAATCCGACGTCGCGCCGCGCAATCGAAGTATGTAGGCAGGAATATTCCAGTCATTCACCAGCACAAAAACATCCGGCCCCGGAAAATATTGAAAGCGCCCAAAGGTCCCATAGCTGGTATTCGGCATGTTGCTGGCGTGCGAAGAATTCGGCGGCCCGTTCGCAAACGTTTCCTTCGTGCAAGTCAGCCGCTGGTTGGCTACATCCGGCGTCAAAATGTAAACGCTGTTCCCCTGGTTCGGCCAGCCAACGAAATCATTGGCCACGCTGTCAAAAGTAAATCCCGGGTTCGAGGCATTGATGGGATTCACGCCGCCATCCAGAAATTCCGCGCAATCCGGATCAGCCATCGTCGCCGCCGTCCAGTTTTGCTGCGTGGTTGACGCGGGATTGCTGATATCCGCGACAAACACGCCGTTGCCTGATGCGCAGGAACTCCCTGAGCAAGCACCCACCAGCACAAACAATTTCCGCGTGGGATCGATCGCCCCGCTCAAATAAATTCCGGTAGTAAATCCCTTAGCGCTGGTGATGCGGTTGTAAGTGTTCGTAGCATAGTTGTAGGTGTAAATCGCTTCGCTATCGGAGACAAACACCAACCCGCTATTAGGATCGTAAGCCGCCACATTCCCGTAAGGCCCATTCCCATCGTTATTGGGTTTTGTTCCAGTGAGCGTCGGGTCTTCATGCACCCACGCGCTCGCATTCGAAAGCCCGCTCAACGGAATCGTCCAGGTGTTATTGCTGCCATCCCCGTTGATGCACGCCAGCGAGCCATCCAGAATCATCATGCGGTAAGGCCCGGGCAAAAACGCCAGCCCTCCATAACTCTCCCGCGAATTCGGCGCGTCAGCGTCACTAGGAGGAATGCCATCCACGCAATTCGCGGCATTAGCGTAGTTCGTAGGAATGGTAGGATCCTTCACACGCGTAAGCGTGATCGGATTAGCAGTCAAATTCAGCGTATAAATTTCATTCCCAAAGTAATTGTCGTGCCCACCGCCCCAGATGATCAGCCGGTTGGCGGTCGTGTCCGCAATCGCCCCGTTCCAGGTTCGGATCACATTCTGGCAATTGGTGGCAAACGGATAAGGATCGCCGCCGAATCCATTCGGCGGACACTGCCCGCTGCCCTCCAACGAAGTCGCAGCCGGCAGCGCGGTCCAGCCGACGGCGCTAGGCAACTGCGCATGCGCTGGCGCAGCGAAAGAAGCCAGACAAAGCGCGGCTACTCCAGCAAGCGTAGCGGCTCGCCGCAGCAGCGACGCAGCGCAACGCAAATCTGCAACGCAGCCAACCTCTGCGCCAGGAGCCCTGAATATTTCTGTCAGGCAAGCCCGCACAAATCCCTCACAAAGCAATTCGATTCAAAAGTAGAAAGGACCCCCGGAAAAACGCAGACAAAACGCGCGCCAAATTTTGGGAACGCGCAACGCGCAAAAAATTCAGGCGCGCCCAGCGCCAAAATTTCAGCACGTTTATACCGGAACGTTATATCGAAAGTAAACCGCTTAGTTGAGGCTTTTACACAGGCAAGATTCTGAAATTGGAAGGCTTGTGGATTTCTGACGCTACCTCCGAAGCCTAACTAGCACCGGTACGCTCAGTATTACTAGTATCATAATTCAACCGGTCGTCGTTGCGACCTAACCCACGCATTATCGCCAACCACGACGTCTTCGCCAGATTTTATGAAATCTGAAATTTCAAATTTGAAATTGCTCCGTCGGCACTCTTGCCCTAATCCGCGTAATAACCATCCCGCGCTTGAACCGCCAAATCCTTCTCCTTCGTCACCACAACGTGAATCTTGCGATACCCCGATCCATTCGGCGATTTATCCGGCACATATCCCAAAATATATTGATCCCGCAATTCCTGCGCGATCGAATCATAAATCTGATCCACTGTCTGCTTCTTCGACACCTCAAACATCCGCCCGCCAGTCTCGCGCGAAATCTGCTCCAAAATTTTCTTCCCGTCAGGCCGCTGCTCCTCCTGCGGGAACCGATGGCCGCCTCCGCCCCCATGCATCCCGCCATGCCCGCCGCCATAGCCCCCGCCGTGCGAATCGTACGGTTCCGAGCCCTTGAACAAAATCGAATACACCACGGTATTCGCGCGTTGCGCCGCCTCAATCGCGCTCAACAAAGTCTCCTTGCTCCCGCGGTCCACGCCATCCGAAAGCACGATCACCGCCTTGCGCCCCTGCTGCGGCTTCATCATGTCGTTGGCCGCCAAATAAACCGCATCGTAAAGCAAAGTCCCGCCGCCATGATGGTGGTACCCGCCGCCGCCGCCGCCGCCGCCGCCGCCACGTCCTCCGCCTCCTCCACTGCCACCTCCGCCGCTGCTGCTTTCATCCTCCTGGTCTGGCGTCTTCAATTCATTCAGCGCCGACTCCATCTTCGATCGCGAAGTCGTAAAATCCTGCAGCAATTCCACCTCACGATCGAAGTGAATCAAAAACGCCTGGTCCTTCTTCTCCTCCCGCAGCGTGTGATTCACAAAAGTCCCGCTGGCCGTCCGCTCGTCATCCAGCACTTTCCTCTGGCTCAAACTCGTATCCACCAGCAAACCCACCGCCAGCGGCAAATCATTCTGCCGCGCAAAATAGCTGATCGTCTCCGCCCGCCCATCTTCGTCAATCGCAAAGTCATCCTTGCTCAGATCCGGCACCACCTGCCCCTTCTTGTCATGCACAATCGCAAATACAGTAACAATATTCGACTGCACGGATATCTTCGGCTCTTGTTGGCCAAAAACCAGCGGCGCGGGAGCGCCAACCAGCATCACCGAAGTCAGCAGCGCAATCGCGCGGACAAAGGTCGATGAGTCGCCAACACCGAAACGATTAGAAATGAAATTCCGCTGAGGCAAACGAATCCCCTGTGAGAATTCCACTCGCCCCAGCAGAAAGTTCCAAGATTTAATCCCCAGCGCCGCAAGTCGCCAGGCGCCAAAACTTGCCACCCGGCGATTTTTGCCCAAAACGACCGTCGCTTTCATCCGAAATCTTAAATTTCAAATTTAAGATTTGAAATTGCCGTTGACGCTTATAAGCGCACGGTCCTCAATTCACTCCGCTTCGTCGGCTCCCGATCGGCAACCCGGGGCCCGCCCCGCATGCGCCGCATCAACCTCACCAGCGCGCAACGCAATCTCTAATCGCGCATTATCCGAGCGCATCCCCACCGGCCCATCAAACACCATCGCCTCCGCACCCAGCGATCCCTCCCATGCCAGCGACCCATCCGCAAAAACTTTCATCTCCGCCCCATTCATCTCCGCGCGCAATACATGCGCAGTCCCCGGACGCAACACCGCCACCGGAGAACTTCGCCGCGCCTTGATATTCCGATATCCGCGATTGCCGCATTCCGCGCTGCTGTGCTGTCCAGGATTGCTTTTCACCGACACCACCAATTTCGATTCCGGCTCAATCCGCCACATCGCATAGACCAAATTGCAAGCATCCTGCGCCCGCAGCTTCAACCCAAACTGCCGCCGCAATTCTCCCGACCCAAGCCGCGCCTCATTCCCCGTCGAGCCGAGATAAGTAAACTCCGCCTCCACAACCTGCGGCGTAATCTCATTCACATAAGCCCGCATCTTCGGCACCCTCACCGCCAATTTCCCGCCAGCCAATTCCTCTAGCGCTCCCTCCGTAACGCAAAGTTTCGACCGCGGCACCGTCATCATCCGCAACTTCGCCGGCCGCGAAGCCGTCCCAAGCGTAAGCGCAATAATCAGCAGCAACCCACCGCGCCGGAAATTCCTCCAGTCGCGCACGCTCAACCTCCGCCCGAATTTGTGACCCGTCGATTCCGGAACAACCGTCAAAGTCCAAATCGCCGCGCTGGGCGCGCGGCAAATCACCTTATACTCTCAACGCAGTAGAAACGCATTCGAGCCTATAACCATGCAGCAAGTCGCCATCGGCGTTCGCATGCATTCCGGATGGGGCGCGCTGGTAGCCGTCTCCAACTCCGCCGGCAGCGTAGAAGTAATTGAACGCCGCCGCATATCCGTAACCGCTCCCGCAACCCCAGGCGTGAATCAACCCTACCACCACGCCGCAAATCTCAAACTCCCCGAGGCGAAAAAATTCATCGCCAAAAGCTTCGCAAACTCCAAACGCCAAGCCACCTCAGCCATCCGCGAGCTACTAGCCGAACTCAGCGCCAGGCAATATCAAGTAGCAGGCGCCGCAGTCCTGCAATCCGCAAGCCGCCCGCTCCCGCCCCTGCAAAAAATCCTGGCAGCGCATCCCCTCCTTCACGCCGCCGAAGGCCAATTCTTCCGCGAAGCATTCGCAAAAGCCTGCGAGACCCTGGGCCTGGCCGTAACCAAAATCCGCGAGCGCGAGCTGGAGGCGCAAGCCCGGCAAACTTTCGGCAAAGCAGCCAAGCGCGTCCAGCTCCAAATCTCGACGCAAGGCCGCAAAATCGGCCCTCCGTGGACCACAGATCAAAAATCAGCAGCCTTGGCAGCAAGCGTACTCCTGGCAAACAAATCCCGCCGCCGAAAAAAATGATCACCGATGCGAGAGATTACAACGGTTGAACGGAAGGAATTGCGCCACGCGATAGACTGATTTTGGTACCAGAGAAAGACGAGAAAAGCCGCTCTCACAAACAGACAGCGTTCGTGCCTTCCACCGCGTCCCTATCCCAAATCAGGAGCAACTGAACGCCTTCGAATCCTTGCTTGACGCCCAACTACTTCGTACCATGAACCAATAACGCCCCAATTTCCCGAAACTTGCGCAACTCCTCGGCGTCGCGGAACCATCGCCCGGCGTACTCTGCTGGAGCTGGTGTCGGGTCGGGAATCATATCGTGCGCTACGTCCGCAAATCCTGCGTCGCTGAACAGCTTCTTCCAATCCTCGGCGGAATACAGGTGCACCGGCACTTGTAACTTCTGCGCCCACTGATGGCAATACGGATTATCGAGATAAAAATTGATGAGGATCCAGGCCGAGCCGCCATCGCGCAGCACGCGATGCAATTCGCGCAGCCCCGCCGCCGGATCGGGCCAGTAATACGCCGACTCGACTGAAATGGCCTTATCGAAGAAATTCGCTTCCCAGGGAATTTCCTCGATCGCGCCGGTCACGAAAATCAAATTGCCAAATTCCGCGCTGGCCTGCCGCGCGTGGCGAATCATCTCATCGGAGATGTCCATGCCCACAACGCGGCCTTCGCCGGCCAGCCGCGCCAGCACGCGCGAGAGCCAGCCCGCCCCGCATCCGGCATCGAGCAGATTGTCGCTGGAGGCGATGCCCATGCGCTCGAGGACCGGGCGAGTGATGGGCCAATGCTCGTGCTCCATCGACTCGCCCTTGCCGGCGTCGGCCCAGCGATTGAATTCCTCGCGTAGTTGACTGCTGGAAGCCCGCTCGGTCATCCCGCCGATGCTGCCGCGAACGGATTCTCGTCCGCCGAAGGCCCATAAATCGCCGGCACGGCGACATCGTTCAAGCGCAGGTAAACCGTCAGCTGCCCGCGATGATGGATGATGTGGTTCAAAATCATGCTGCGATACACAGCAATGCGCGGCATGGCGAAAATGGTCTGCCCGTTCTGCAGCAGCGTCCAAGTCTTCATGAGCTGCTCGTCGGTCGTCTTGGCCAGCGCCGCCCGCGCCGCGGCCGAGCTCTTGTCAAACATCGCCAGCAGCTGTTCGCGCGTCTTCGCCGTGGGAAATTCCACGTTCTTCCCGCTCGGCGCGACGTCGAAAGATTCAGAGGTCAACATATCGGCCAGCCAGCCAGTCATCTGCGCGATGTGATTGGCGAGCCATCCCATCGTTCCCGATTTCGGGTGCGGCTTGAAATCGAATTTCCCGTCCGGCACGCGCGAAAGACATTCGCGGGTATTTTTCATTTCCTGGTCAAACTCGGGCAGTAAAGCTTGATTCATCGGCATGGTCATTGCTCCTTTGCGGATTTGACAGAAGGTGCGAGAGTTTCGCTTTTTCTTCGCCTGGTGTCAAGGGCGATTTTTGCCCTCACATTGTGCACGATAAAAGACGTTGTAGGGAGGGCCGGGTTAGCCGTCCCCTAGATGCAAAAAAGTTGCCGTAGCCGGTAGCAACAAGCACCAGAGCCACAGCGGGGTGCCCCATGCGCCGATTTTGCGCGTGGGGAGCGACCGATTTCCAGGAGCCGTGGTTGCTTCTTCCCGACCGCGTAAAGCACAGGCAACCCCGAACTTCAAATTCCCCGGCCGCATCGCGTACAAAATCGACCCCCTGCAAATTGCGGCGTCCCGCACCAACTGCAATAATGCACAGCGCCGCCAGCGTAGACCAACACCGGCGCCGGCTCGGCCACGCAAGCCCAAATCAAAGCCACAAACCAGCCCACAATCGTCCAACCTGCCAGCAGATTGACCAGAAAGATCGCCCCGGCATGCCGCTTGTTGTGCCCGATAATCGCCGGCAAAAAGTACAGCAGCGCGGCTAGAACCATGAATGTCATCGCAATTCTCCCTAACCTGAATCTACGTCAGAGCACGTAAATTGGTTCCAAGTGTCCGCTTCATAGCAAAGCACAGGGTGCCCCATGCGCCGGTGTTGCGCGCGGGGCCCGACCGGTTTCCAGGAGCAATGCTCCCCAGCCACTCTACGGCCCATGCTTTCCCCGATACATCATCTCCCCCGCCTCAATTCTCACGCGCAAACGATTTTCCGGCGTGGGCAACGGGCAAGTCGTATAAGGGTCATACGCGCAAGGAGGATTGTAAGCCTCATTGAAATCGAGTACCACGCGCCCATCCTTCGGCAGCGGCGCATCGAGAAATCGCGCTGCCGCATAAGTTTCCTTGCCGCTGGTCAGATCGCGAAAGACGAACGAAAGCACGCCATTCCCCTCGTCCAAAGCCTGCAGGCGGTACTCTTCGCCAGCCAGCTTAAAAATGCCGCGTAACCCGGTGACGGAATTTTCAGCGTATCGCCCGCCTCATTCTGAATCGTCACATCGCGAGGCGAATCGTACGCGACAAATTTCGCCGTCGCGCGATAGGACTCATCAATCGGAAACCAGCGCAAGCCTGCGAATTCGCGCCGGTATTTGCTGTTCTTGTCCTTCAAACGCACCGCGTAGCGTTCGCCGCTGCGGTGCACCAGAAGCGAAAGATCGCCAAGCACCAGCCGGTCATCGGAATCAGGAAGAATCTGCGCCGATTGCACCGTCTGGCCCTTGAGCCGGATCTGCACGCCGGCATCAATGCGCACGGAAATCTTGCCGTCATGCATATCAAACGAGCCAACTTCAGCCGGCACGCCCGGCTCATTAAGAACAATATCGTTCAGCGGATCCGACCCAAACCGATTCTCACCCTCATGCAGCCAGAAAAGCCCTGCAACGGTGAGCCAGCCATCATCGGCGCGCAGCGCGGTTTCGTAAGCACGCCGCCATTTCTCGACAGAGGTCTTGTAGCCATCGTCCGCAGCAAGCCCGGCGTGAGCACGCACACCACGGCCGCAATCGAGAGAAGCGCGCAGAAGGCCAGTCGACAAATGTGAATGTGGGTTCAAGGGCGTATCCGGCTACGCCGCAAGTCGGTCGCTTCTGAGTAGCGCCGGTTTACGCGAGCGAAGCCGAAGTGCGTCTCTGCCGGCGTCTGACGAACAAAAGCGCAGCCAAAGGCAAGATTCAAGCGCGGACCATATAAACTCCAAACTACGAATTTTGTTGACCGCCGCGCTCCGCGGATGATTGCATCTCTTCGCCGGCCCTGCGCTCGCGGATGCCAGCCGAGACGCACTTCGGCTTCGCTCAGCGTAAACCGGCGCTACTGTGAGGCCTCGTTTTCGACTTTCGTCAGCAGCTCCACAAACTTCTTCTCGCGGTCCTTCTGATCGAGGCCCTGATAGATCTCCGCAATCTGCGTAGTATTCATCGAGCAAAATTTAGGTCCGCACATCGAGCAAAACTTAGCTTCCTTGTAAAAATCATCCGGCAAACTTTCATCATGCATCGCGCGCGCGGTAGCGGGATCGAGCGACAAATCGAACTGTTTATTCCAATCAAACAAAAATCTCGCATAACTAAGCGCGTCGTCGCGATCGCGCGCGCCAGGACGGTGGCGCGCCACATCCGCGGCGTGAGCCGCAATTTTGTACGCGATTACGCCCTGGCGGACATCGTCGGCGTTGGGCAGCCCCAGGTGCTCTTTCGGCGTGACGTAGCAGAGCATCGACGCGCCGTGCCAGCCGATCATCGCCGCGCCAATCGCGCTGGTGATGTGGTCGTAGCCGGGCGCGATGTCCGTCACCAGCGGACCTAGCGTGTAGAATGGAGCTTCGTAGCACAGCTCGTTCTCTTTCTTCACCTGCAGCTCGATCTGATCCATCGGGATGTGGCCGGGGCCTTCGATCATCACTTGCACGTCGTGCTCCCAGGCTTTCTTGGTCAGCTCTCCGAGCACCTTCAGTTCGGAGAATTGCGCTTCGTCGCTGGCGTCGGCCAGGCAACCGGGACGCAATCCGTCGCCGAGCGAAAAACTGACGTCGTGCTTAACGAAAATTTTGCAAATGGCGTCGAAATTTTCGTACAGGAAATTTTCCTTTTTGTGGAAGGCCATCCATTGCGCCAGCAGCGCGCCGCCGCGGCTGACGATTCCGGTGATGCGATTGCGCACCAGCGGCAGCGCCTCGCGCATCACGCCGGCATGAATGGTCATGTAATCGACGCCCTGCTCGGCCTGCTCTTCGATCACTTCGAGCATCAGCTCGATGGTGAGATCCTCGGGCCGCCGCACGCGGGAGATGGCTTCGTAAATCGGCACCGTGCCGATGGGCACGGGCGAAGCGTCAATGATGGCTTTGCGGATGGTGGGGATATCGCCGCCGGTGGATAGGTCCATCACCGTATCGGAGCCGTAGTGCACGGCGCGGTGCAGCTTTTCGAGTTCATCTTCGATTTTCGAAGTGGTGGCGGAATTGCCGATGTTGGCATTGATTTTGCACCGGAAGGCCACGCCGATGCCCATGGGCTCGAGATTCAAGTGATGGATGTTGGCGGGAATGATGGCGCGTCCGCGTGCGATTTCGCTGCGCACCAGCTCGGGATCAAGCTTCTCGCGCCGCGCGACAAATTCCATTTCCTCGGTGACCACGCCGCGCCGAGCGAAATGCATCTGCGAAAAATTGTGCCCGTGGCCGTTCATGCCGGCCCGGCGTTTTTCGATCCACGCGTCTCTGAGAGACATCTTTTCCCCCCTGCGCGCCAACGGCATTTGCGCGAATAAGCTCCGCGCGCGGCGCGACGATCGCTGTGAGGCTGCATTATCGCACCGCAGTCAGAGCGCAGCAACCGCTCGCCGAACGAAGAGGAGAAGCCCGGCGCTGAAGCGCCAGTTTGAAGGCGAAGCATTTTCGTGCCTAAGAGCAGCGCTCTCATGTGCGGAGCGCTTTGGTGGGAGCCTCCTGCTTCAGCAGGGGGAGCTGGACTTTAGTCCAGCGAAAAAACTGCGCTCTTAAGATAGGCTTCAGCCGCGGGATCTGTTCAAGTTCCAGCGAATTTGCCCATCCCCGATTTTACTGGCGCGCCGGACTGCGTACGAAAATTCAATCTTCAATTGTGTCGCTTGGCGAGGTGTCGGAGCTGATGGCGGCGTCGAAACGGCGCAAGTAATAGAAGACGATGGCGCCTTGGCCGATCAGCAGGCCGCCGACCAGCCACGGTTCTACGGCTACGATGGCGCGGGCCGCTTCGCGCGGGGAGAGCGCGCGGGCTTGGTGAGCCAGCAACTGGATGTTCACCGTGAAGTACAGGGCAAAGAAGAGGCCCATCAGGGCCAGCATGTCGCGCAGGAGCGGGGCGATGCGCTGCAGTTGTTGCGGCGTGTAATCCGAGAGCCGGCGCGTGCCGAAGTGGATGGACTCGGGGAACGAGGGAATAAGGAAGAATACGATGCTCATGAGGATCTGAATGGCGAACAGAAGTTTCGCCGCGGCCGCCGAGGGACCGCCGGCAACGTTGCCGGCGAAATTGCCGCGCAACGAAAGATAAGAATAAAGCGCAAGGCCGATGGTAAGAATTCGCGAAATAAGCGCCAGCATGGCTTGCGTCGCTCGGCGTCCGGCGGAATTGCGGCGATCGACGTTGCGACACAGTAGCATATCGAGGAAGATTCAGGCGAGATCCCCGCGAATGAACTACGTCATGTTTGCTGGCAGTTAGTGCACTCCATAAAGCGGGGTCTAATCGCCAACGAAAACGATTAGAAATCCACCTAACTTATTGAAAATAAAAGCCAAACTTCGTTTCTAATCGCCAAAAACACGCTTTTTTGAAAGCGTGCGTAGTTTCTTTGGTCTCGGGATGCTGCGGACGAACGTAAACCCACAGGGGGTGTTCTCGGGGGCTAAAATCCCACGATCCCAAAGCGCTCTTATGTCGAAGCCAAGACTCCGACCCGCTTAGGGAGTTGTTGATTTCAGATTAGGGCTGCACATGAACAGCGGATTCGTTGACAGCTTTCCCGAAGAGTTATATATAAAGCGGACGTTCCCTTCGTCGCCGCGGGGTAAGCGCGCAGGAAGTTGCCGCCGGAATGCGATTTCTGGGGTGTATTGCGTTCCCGGACCGAAAAGCGGCGCATACGAACTAAAGAAGGTGTGCCAGAAGAGTGGTCGCTGAGTTAGCATGGTTCGCCGGGTCCTAATGGGGTTTGCGTCCAACCGGAAGTCCTTTTCCTGGAATGAGGTTCGCTACGAGCTTGTTTTGCTGTCCGGCGGTGTGGAATTCTCGCCCGCGTTCCGTTTCATTAATCGGAGGTGAGCTTTGAAGAAGATCGCTCTGTTCGTGGCCGTGCTATTGACCTACTCGAGCGCTTTCGGGCAGCAGCTGACGAAAGATGAGAAGCGCGCGCTGGAATTGAAGCCCGGCGTGGTGCTGGTGGAATTGGCGGTGATGGGCACGGTGGCGTTCAACGTCTGCCCGCAGCCGATCCGCATCGGGCACTACGTGTTCGGCACGGGATTCGTGTACCGCCCGGACGGCTACATCATCACCAACGGGCACGTGGTGGAGCACGCGAACTTGAAAGACCCGCGCGCAATCGAAGTGTGGAAGAAGAGCCTCCAGGACGATTTGATCGCCAAGCTGAAGAGCGGCGCAGCGTTTGTCCCCATCGAGAATTGCCTGCACATGTCGCTGAACGATGCCCAGAAGATGGAAGTGATCAAGCGCGGATTCGAGATTACGCCGAGCACGCCGACCTTGAAGGTAGTGCTGGCCAATGGGAAGTCTTACGACGGCGACATTTTGCAGTACAGCCCGCCAATCACGGAAGGCAAGGGCAAGGACGTTGCGGTGATCAAGATTCCCGCGTCGGATCTACCGACCGTGCCGCTGGGAAATTCCGACACGGTGCGCGTGCAGGATACGGTGCTGGTGATCGGTTATCCGGCAACGGCTTCGGCGACTTTGGGTGACAACCCATTCATCAGCAGCGAATCCGATTTGGTGCCCAGTGCGACCAACGGACACATTTCCGCGATCAAGGCTACCGCCAACGGCTCGCCGGTGCTGCAGACCGACGTGGCCATTACCCATGGCAACAGCGGCGGGCCCGCTTTCAATGAAAATGGCGAAGTGATCGGGATCGCCACCTTCGGAACCGAAGCAGCGGGATTCAATTTCCTGGTGCCCATCAATACGGCGATGGAATTCGTGCGCGAGACCGGAGTGGCTCCGGAAGCCGGGCCGTTCGATCCGCTGTGGTCACGGGCACTCGATTTGTACGATGAGGGAAAGTGCAAGGCTTCGATTTCGGAATTCGATAACGCGCTGCAGATGATGCCGGGGCTGCCGGATGCTTCGCAGTATCGCAACATGGCCTCTAAGTGCTGGGAGAGCAAATCCGGTTTCCAGAAATTCATGGAGACGTCGGCGTGGGCCGTGTATGCGGCTGTGGGGTTGATTGTGCTGGCGCTGCTGGCGGTGATCCTGTTCTCGCGGCGGCAGCAGGTCGCCAAAGTTGCGGTTGCGTTACCCGCGGGAGCGGCGGCGCAGGTACGCGTGGATGTGGCGCCTTCACCAACGGCTTTGCCGGCGCCCACGACGCTTCAATCCTATGGAAACATCCAGGCGACCGCGGGAGCGCTATCCGGCAAAACATTTAAGATAACCAAAGAAGGACTGCTGATCGGGCGTTCGCCAAAATGCCAGGTGGTGCTGCAGGATGATACGATTTCAGGCGAACATGCGTGGATTGTGCCGACGGGCAATGAAGTCGTGGTGATTGACAAGGGCTCGTCGAACGGCACGTACGTGAATTCGGTGGATTCGCCGAAGGTGAGCAAGATCGGATTGCGCAACGGCGACCGGATTTATCTGGGCAAGAAAGGCGTGGCGGTTTTCACTTATTTCACTTCGTAGCAGCGGCCAAGCGAGGAGGTTCGCATGTCGAAATTCTGCGCCAAAGGGCATCAGATGGAGGATTCCTGGGACATTTGCCCGACGTGCCAGACGACCGGATACGTATCGCAGGGAGGCACGGGGCCTAGCGCGGGAGTAGCGAAAACGCGGCTGGAGTCCGAACCGCCCAGGGATCTCGGTGGCGGAGCGGGCGCAGGGGCGGGACGCCGCACCGTGCTGATCTCCGACAAGCGCAAGCCGGCCGTAGTGGGATGGTTTGTGGCCATGAGCGGCGATCAGAAGGGCGAAGATTTCCGCTTGCACGATGGCAAGAACACCGTGGGCTCCGCGGGCGATGCGCAGATTCCGCTGCGCGATTCGACGGTATCCGGCCAACACGCCAGCGTGCGCTTCGAGGACGGGAAATTCCTGCTGACCGACCTGGATTCCTCCAATGGAACATTTATCAACGATAAGAAGATCGTGCGCGAAGAGCTGAAGGATAATGATGTGATTCGCTTTGGCGAAGTGATCGTGAAATTCAAGAGGCTATAGAGCGATTCCCTGAATATGAATATCCGGCCCGGAATTGAGTTAGCGAATTTAACGGATGTTGGTTGTGAACGCACCGATAACGAAGACAATTACTGCTACGCAGAGCCCGATAGCGACGAGGAGTTGATCAAGCGGGGACGCCTGGCGGTAATCGCCGACGGTATGGGCGGCCAGGAGGGCGGGCAGATCGCCAGCAGGCTGGCGGTGGACACGGTGCGCGAAGTCTTCCTCTACGGCGACGAAAGCGATCCCGCGGCGGCGCTAGTAAATGCCTACCAATCAGCACATTCTGCGATTCAAAATTTTGCGCACGAGCATCCCGAGCTGCTGGGGATGGGCACCACGTGCACGGCCGCGGTGGTGCGCGACGGGCAATTGACTTACGGGCACGTTGGGGATTCACGCTTGTATTTGCTGCGCGATGGCAAGATCACCCGCGTAACCCGGGACCAAAGCTATGTGCAGCAGATGGTGGAAAGCGGCGTGATCAGCGCTGAAGAAGCAAAGACCCACCCTTCGCGGAATATTCTCACCTCGGCGCTTGGCTCGGAATCCACCGTGCAAGCGGATTTCGCGGAATCTCCGATTCCTTTGCAATCGAGCGATATTTTATTGCTGTGCACCGATGGCCTGCACGGCTTGGTCAGCGATGAGGAAATGCTGGCAGTGAGTTCGCAGAATTCGCCGCGCGAGGCCTGCAAAAAATTGGTGGACATGGCCAAGCAACGCGGCGGCTACGACAACATCACGGTTCAAATCGTGCGCATTGAGGGAGCGTCGGCGAATGCCCGGGAAGATTCCGCCGGCGCGGGAAGTTAGGTAAAGCACCATGATTGGAATGGAGATCGGCTGTTACAAAATCCTGGATAAGCTGGGACAGGGCGGGATGGGTGTGGTGTACAAGGCGGTTGATACGGGACTCGACCGCATCGTGGCGATGAAGGTCCTCAATCCCGATCTTTCCTCGAATCCTGAATTGGTGAGCCGCTTCCAGGCGGAGGCCAAGGCGCAGGCCAATCTGAATCACACCAATCTGGCGACGCTGTACGCCTTCATGGTGCATCAGGGCACGGCCATCATGGTGATGGAGTTCGTCGAGGGCGAAACGTTTTCGCAGATGATTCGCCGGCGCGGGCCAATTCCCGAACGCGAAGCCATCCCCATGTTCATGCAAGCGCTGCTCGGCATCGGCTACGCTCACCGCGCGGGAATCATCCATCGCGATATCAAGCCCAGCAATCTGATGCTGAACAAAAACGGCATCGTGAAGGTGATGGATTTCGGAATCGCCAAAGTAGTGGGCGCTCGCGGGTTGACGCGCACTGGCGCGCAGTTGGGCACGCTGGCCTACATGTCGCCGGAACAGATTCAAAATCGCAATGTGGACATCCGCTCGGATATTTACGAGTTGGGGATCACGCTGTACGAAATGTTGACCGGGCATTTGCCCTTCGAAGGCGACAGCGAATTTCAGATCATGCAGGACCAGGTCTTCAAGGCGCCACCTCCGCCGCGCAAACTTTATCCGTACATTGATCAGGGAATTGAAGCGGTGGTGCTGAAGTCAGTCGAGAAGGATCCGGATTCACGCTTTCAGACGGTGGAGCAATTCGGCGCGGCGCTGCAGCATCCAGAATCACTAGCGCAAAAGTACGAGCCGCCTGTGGCGCCGGAAGATGCGGCTACGGCCTCGTTAATGGCGCCCGCGCCTCCCATTTACGCGCCACCATCAGCGCCCCGCGCGCCCTCAATGCCTTCGGTGCGCACCGTGCCTTCACCGCCGACAGTGCCATCAGCACCATCAGCGCCGCGCGTGTCTTATCCAGCGGCCGCGTCTGCCGCTCCGCCCATGGCGCCCACGGTGCCCGCGCCCGGGACTCCGGTTTATGCTCCGTCCGGCGTTGGCCCCACTCGCGTCTCAGCGACTATCGCGCAAACGCAGCCGCCTGTCGCCGCGCCAACGGTAGCTGTACCCGCGCCTGCTGGCGGACAGAAAAAGTGGATCCTCATCGGCATTTGCGCGGTGCTGGTTCTCGGTATCGGCGGTGTGGCTGCTTACCAGGCCCTCTCGCCCACGCCAGGACGCGCTCCAGCCGCTGCTGCCGCTGCACCCAGTGCCGCGGCACCCTTGATCGCGGAGGAGACGAACGACGCACCCCCTCCCACCGCGACGCCGCAGCCCGCCCCAACCCAGCCGCCGGCTAGCAGCTCGCCGAAGGCGGAGCGCCCGGCGCCAAAGACAAATCCGCCGCCTTCTCAGGTTACGTCTCAGGCGCAGACTTCGGCCACCCAGCCTGTCGCAGCGGCGCCTAATGGCGCGCAGTTGATGCAGCGGGCCCAGCTCGCCTACAGCCAGGGACGCATTTTCGAGCCGATGAATGATTCCGCGCTGCACTGGGCCATCGAAGCGCGCAAGGCCGGCAATCCCGGCGGCAAGGCCATGGAGGATTCGATCATCAAGGTGTACAAGGAGCATGTGGCGCAGTATTACAAGCAGGGGAATTATGCCGGCGCGCTAGCCTTGGTGCAGGAAATGTTGAAATTTTATCCCCAAAATGCCGCCTTAATGGCAGACCAGCAGAGAATCCAGGCTGCCGCGAATTCCTCGGCGCACTAATCCGCGCGATCATCCATCATACGCAGAGCGCTCCTGGCGCTCTGGGACTTCGGCCGTAGGGGCGCCGCTTGCTGCGCCCGCCAGCGCAAAAACGGCCGCAACTCGGCCCATTCGCCTCTCCGTCCCCAGACGTTGCGCTTCCGCCGCGAGAGGAGTAGCGTGTGAAAAACTAGGGGGCTCCGACGATGAAATCCAAAAAAAGTTTTGTCGTGCTGACGATTCTGCTGCTGCTTCCCCTGGCCTCTTGCCAGCCGCAACTGGCGTTGCATTCCTGGTACAACGAAAAGGATCTAGTGCTCGAGCCAGGATTAGCGGGCACGTGGCTGACCTTGGATGACAAAGGCCAGCCGGACGAGGATGGCGTATTCACAATCGCGCAGAACATAACCAACGGCTACACCGTTACATTGGACGACGCTACGGAACCGGAAATACAAGCCTCCTGGGAAGCACGATTGTTTCGCGTGAACGGACAGCTCTTCATTGATGCCGTGCAGCTGCAAACCAAGTACAAGGACGTGGACACGATCGAGCTTTTCATTCCCGGCCATTTCGTGGGCACGGTCAAGTTGGCCGGCGACAAACTCTCCATGCGCTTTCTCGACGATGACTGGATCTCCGAAGCGCTGAAGGCCAATCCGGCCGCGATCAAGCACAACATGATCGATAGCGACACGGCGGTGCTGATAGCCTCAACCGCGGAATTGCGCGATTTTGCCTCGGCGCACGCCGGAGACGAGAAAGCGTTCTCGGAGAAATTCGATTTCGTAAGGAAGAAGTAAGCGCAACATGCAGGAAGACCGGAAGCTCGGCTATTTTGTCGGCAAGTGGGCGCATGAGGGCGAAATCAAGGCAAGTTCATTCGGGCCGGCTGGAAAGTTCACCTACACAGAAAGATGCGATTGGTTTGCGGGCAGGCATGCGCTGGTCTGCCGTTCCAAGGGCAAGGTGCCCGAAGGCCGGATGACGGGCTTGAGCCTCATCAGCTGGAATGCCGCGGAAAAGGCCTACGCATACTTCGAAATTAATTCCACCGGAGAAGTGATTTATTCCCGCGGAACCGCGCGTGGCGCGACTTGGACGTGGAAAAATGCCGGCAAGAGGCTGCTGAATGGCAAACCGGTGCGCACGCGCATGACCGTCAAGGAAGTTTCCCGAAACTTGGCCACCTACAAACTGGAACTAAGCGCAAGCGGCCGGCCAATGATTCTGGTCATGCAAGGAAGACAAAAGCGAGTCGGTTGAATGGCGTCCGGAACTACGAGCGATGCACCTCGGAAATGAAAAGGCGGCTCGCGTGAGCCACTCAGGTTTTGCCTGTCCGGGGGGGCCTCCGCATTTATGCGGAGGAGGAGCGCTTCAGCGCTCCGGAAAAGGTAGCCTTTTATCAATGCGCTTTAGCAGGGAAGTAGCCCCGCGAAACCCACGAAAATCCATTTGCCTACTTGCCTGCCGCAAAACAGCCAACTACGGCCCGGAAGAAGCGGAAGACGTTCGTGATTCAGTCGTCGTCTCGGTCAGTATCGCGATCAGTTCCGCAGAAGACTTAATCGGCGCCCGGCAACTGGTTTCCACGCACACCAAAGCCTGCGACACTCCCGCCGGCAGATTCGGAATAGTTTCGCGAAGCGCAGGAGCAAGAGTGGCATCCGCGGCCTGCGCCGGCGTCACCCGCAAAACGGATTTCGCATATCGATAGATTCCGTTCGCAGCGCGCTCCAAGTCGTTTGCACTCGAATCGCCGGCGGCGCCCGTGATCACCACCTGCAGAACATGCCGGGAGTGCAGCAACGCGGCCAAAGCGTAGCTCGCGGCAAAAAGCCCGAATTGCGGAGCGATTTTTGCGAAGGCCTCCAACGTTTTTTCCGCCCAGTCGTGATACAGGCGATTACCCGTCAGCGCGTACATGCGATCGCAGAGAATAGCAGCCATCGAATTCGTTCCCGGCGTCGGCGAATCTTGAAACGGCTTGCGCGCAAGATCGAGCCCGGCAAGCGCGGCCGCATCGCGAGGGCGATCGAAGAAACCACCGGATTCAGTATCGGCAAATTTTTCGATCGCAAATTTCAGCGTCCGTTCGGCAGCCTCGAAATATCTGCCATCCAGCGTGGATTCGTAAGCATCGAGCAGTGCCAAGCCCATAAAAATCTGATCGTCCAGCGTGCCCTCGAGCCTGGGGCCACCGATGCGATGCAGGAAGCCGCGTTTGCCCGTCCCAGGCCTCGCTCAAGATGCGGTCGATTGTTTTCAGCGCGAAATCTTTGCAATCGGGACGATCCAGAACGCGCGCAGCCTCGAGATACGCCGAAGCGAACATCGCGTTCCAACTGACGTAGCTGGTCGTATCAATCGCCGGAGTCTGCCGCTTGCGGCGAGCTTCCAAGAGCTTGCCTTTAGCGCGGGCAATCAGCAGGCGCGCGCCAGATTCATCAAGCTTCAGATCGCGCGCCACATCCTCAGCACTGCGCGCCACCCACAACACATTTTTCGCTGGATTGTGATGCATTTCGCCGTGCGCCTCGACGTCGTAATAAAGCTCGATCGCACGAGCCTCTTCCGCCGTCAGCGCCGAGCGAACTTCCTCCAGCGTCCAGGTAAAATAATCGCCGTCATCATCCAAAGTCTGATCGGCATCCTGGCTGCCATAAAAACCGCCGCGCGCCTGATCGGAGAGAACTTCGTTCACCCAGGAAATGATGCCTTCGGCAGTTTCACGGAAAAGCGCCCGCCCAGTCACTTGATAGCCGTGAAGATAATTCCGCAGCAGCTCCGAATTGTCGTAAGACATTTTCTCGAAATGCGGCACCAGCCAGCGCTCGTCCACCGAATAACGGTGAAACCCGCCGCCCAATTGATCGTAAACGCCGCCCAGCGCCATTTTCTCCAGCGTCTTTTCAACCACCGTCAGCAACGCCTGCTCTTTGGTTGATTGATAGCGCTCCAGCAGCAAATCAATCGCCGCAGCGTGCGGGAACTTCGGGGATTGCCCGAATCCGCCGTTGCGGATATCAAACATGCGCACGATAGAGCCGACCATTTCGTCCACCGCGCCGGCATCAAAATCAGCGCGCGCTCCGCGAAACGCTTCGGCTTGTGATACGGCCTCCTCGATGGCTTTGGCGGTTTTGTCCACTTCATCGCGGCGCGTGCGAAAAGCTTCGGCCACGCCCAGCAGGATGCGCCGGAATCCGGGCCGGCCCATGGCATCTTCCGGCGGGAAATAAGTGCCGCCGAAAAACGGCTTGCCTTCGGGCGTGAGAAAAGCCGTCAGCGGCCAGCCGCCCTGCCCGGTCATGGCGCTGACCGCGGCTTGATAGCGGGAATCCACATCAGGCCGCTCGTCGCGATCCACTTTCACCGGTACGTAGTGTTCGTTGATGATCGCCGCCAGCGCAGGATTCTCATAGCTCTCGCGATCGATCACGTGGCACCAGTGGCACCAAACCGCGCCGATATCGAGAAGAATCGGCTTGCCTTCAGCCCGCGCGCGCGCGAAAGCGGCGTCGCCCCATTCGTGCCACGCAATCGGCTGATGCGCGGCGGAGCGCAAGTAAGGGCTGGCGGAATCTTTCAGGCTGTTGCCGGCGGATTCGTGCGGCGCGTCACTCACTGGATGGGATTCTTGTAGCCCGAATCGCGCGGATCGATGGGCTTGCGTCCGGCAAAGCCTTCATCCTGGCGATGATAAAAGCGAATGCGATCTTCACCCAGTCGCCAGCACAGATAGACAGGCTCGCCGTGAATGCGTGCAGGAAAATCGAGCAGGCCGACATCAAGATCTTTGACCACACAACCGGTGGAATGGATCCGGTCAAGAGAAGCTTGCAGATTGGCCGCCACGCGATCGCGTTCCAGCCGCGTATTGGCGGCGTGCTCGTAGGGAATGATCACTCCGCCCTGGCGCATGATCCGTTCCGCAAGCGCCATGATTTGCGATTCCAGTTCGGCCATCTTCTTGCGAATTTCCATGGCTTCGATCAGCACCGGCTCGAGCTCGACGCGCGCGCGTTCCGCTTCGCTAAGCGAAAATAATTTCTCTTGCTCGTCGTTTTCTTCAGGCATGGCGTTATCTCTTCCTCAGCCGCCGATAAAAACCATGGTGCGCGAAGGCGGATGGAAATCGGGCTCATTGATGCGATGGCCCTTTTCTTTTTCATAGACGGCGTTGCGAATATCGTCGGCAATTTGCGCGTCGCTGTGGCCGTTGCGCAACAGCGATTTCAAATCGTGATCTTCCTTGCTGAAAAGGCAGGTGCGCAGTTTACCGTCGGCGGTGATGCGGATGCGCGAGCAGTGCCCGCAGAAAGGCTGCGAAACCGGCGCGACCAACCCGATTTCCCCGCGCCCATCGGCAAAGCGGTACTTGCGCGCGGTTTCGCTGCGTTCATGGGCGATCGGCACTAGCGGCCAGCGCGCCTCGATGCGCCGCTTGATTTCCGCCGCGGTAACCACCAAATCGCGGGACCAGTGCCGGTCGGCATCCAGCGGCATGAATTCGATGAAGCGCATGATCAAATCGCGCTCGCGCGCAAATTCGGCGAAGCATTCTACTTCATTATCGTTGATGCCGCGAACCAGCACCGCGTTTACTTTTACCGGCTTGAGCCGCGAAGACTGTGCCGCATCGATGCCGGCCATCACTTTGCCGAAGGATTTCGTGCGCGTGATTTCTTCGAACTTGGTTTGGTCCAGCGAATCGAGACTGATATTGATGCGATTCAGGCCCGCAGCCAGGAGTTTTTCCAGGCGATCGGGAAGCAGATGCCCGTTGGTGGTGATGGAGAGATCGGCGACGCCCATTTTTTTCAGCGCCGCAATGAAATCCTCCACGCCCTCGCGCACCAGCGGCTCTCCGCCGGTAACGCGCACTTTGCGTATGCCGAGGCCGATCAAAATTTTGGCCAAGCGCTCCAGTTCGTCCCAGCGCAGCAATTCGTGCCCGGCCATATGATTTTCCGGATCAGCCGAGCGGCAATACACACAGCGGAAATTGCACCGATCCGTGACCGAGATGCGCAAGTCGGTAATCGGCCGTCCGAATTTGTCAATCAGCGCCATCTGCAGATTGGATTCCTTCAACCGGGTCAAAGACGCGAGTAGCGCTGGCGTCCCTGCCGGCATCTTACGATCCCAATCCCAATCGAACCGAAACCAACCGCGGAAGACCGCCCCGATAAGCGCCCGGCCTTCGACTTTCCATCGCACTCAACCGCAAAAATCAAAAAGCCCGAATCCGTATCCGGAATCGGGCCAAAGACGCCACCGCCCAAGCGATGCCGCCAAGTCTCCTTTCCAAACACGGGTGGCTCAGGCGTTTCCGCCCAAACCGTCACCCCGCAACTCGCGGGATTCGCCTCTAGTCGCCTGGGATGTCTCTCCGGTAGCAACAGGAGGTCGGAGCAAGGGCATTCTATATCCAGGGGAAGAAGTCGGCAAACCAAAGCAATGGGTGCCGTATGAACGGTTCTAAACGCATAAAGTCGTATAGGCGATATGAAAATTCTCGGCTGAGAGCTGCGTGCGAAAAACGGAGACGCGCAAGCGTTGCCCCAGTAGGGTCAGGTCTTCAGCCGGACCAGGCACCGCCGAGTTAAGAATTTCTCCCACTGCTGCTGCAATCATTTGCGTTACAACCTCTTCCATTTCTCCTTTATCGAGATTCCATTCCTGCTAAGGTAAGAATGTGTCGCCAAGCCGCCAACTGCATCGAAGGATTATGAGAACCCAACGCTCCCGGTTGCCCTTTCTAATTGTAGTTGCCGCGCTTCTCGGCGCAGCCGCGTTGCTGCCGCCGATCGCCTCTGGGCAAGCTACGAAGGCGCCTGCGCCGCAGCAAGCGAATACCGACGCCTCCAAGGTATTCGACACCGAGCAATTTCTGGGCGAATTCAACGTCGGCGGGCAAAGATATTCGGTGCTGGCGCACGTGAAAGCGCTGACTCACGCCAGCGATCTGAAATTCGCAGCCACGCTGGGGGAAATCGAAATCCGCGACGCGCATCAGACTGCCGTTTACCAGAAGGGCTTCCCCTTCGAGCCGCAGAACGGGCGTTTCGCGCGCACGCTCTTGGCATCCGCGTCCGTATTCACCGGCGGCGGCGGAAGCGCGCTGGCCATCCGCTATCTCGAGGACCCTGCCCCCGCAGGACGCGCCGAATCCTGGCAAGTGTTCGTGCCGGCGAACGGCAAGCTCGCGCTTTTGGGCGCGCCGTTGCCGCCCGGAGGAAGCACCAATTTAGCCGTAGGAGGCGTGCTGACCGGCGTGATGGTGAGCGGCGGCGTCAACGTGATGCCGCTGGCTTCCAAAGCCGAAGCCCTGGAATTTCGCGCCTGGAGCGGAAACTTCTTCGTCTTCGTGCCCATTCGCGTCGATTGGGCCGAGGGCCAGTGGGGCGAAGGCGAGCAGTGCTTCACGCTGGACAGCGGCACGTTGCGCAAGACCGGATGCAACATGCGCAGCAGCGCCATCGCCAGGCCTTCAGGCAGCCACGGCGGAGCCGTGATGCTCTACGAGGCCCCGGTCGAAGACAAATATCACGGACAGCAAGTTGAGGTAGAAACCGGAACTCCGGTCGAGGTCCTGGACGCGCGAGCAGTAGTGAATTGGCGAGACCTCAACGACCGCGTCTCCTGCACCTTCGAAGATATGTGGATCCGCGTCCGTGTCCACGGCGACATCGGCTGGGTACATTCGCAAGAGGATTTCACTACCTTAGGATTGCCGGAGACTCCCCCTCCGCAATAGCCCTGAACCCAGCTTTGCAACGCGCAATGTGAACACAGGCCTATGAAATTTTTAATCGATAATGGAAAACTGTAGAAATCGCCGTAACTTACTGAAAACAAACGACGGATGCCCGTTCTAATCGATAATGACTTCAGGGGGGTCTCGGAAGCCAAAAACCGCCGGAAGCGAAAGGTAGCGCCGGCGTCTCTGCCGGCATCCGGCGACCGCAATCGTCAGCAACCACTGCACTCATCCGCGGAGCAATCTCGCCGAATAAGCGAAGAAAAGCCAAAAAACAACGTAGCACCTTACCATAAGCGATCTCAGAGCCATCAGGACATTCTGCTCGAGTCTCACGAAAAACTTCCCTCGCCGCATACCGCCAGAAACGCCAGCGCCACCAGGTTGTGATAGAGTTTTGACCCGATGCGCATCTTCGTGCTGGGGGTGGGCGGCACCGGCTCGCTGCTGGCTAAGTTGCTGGTGCGCCAAGGGCATACAGTCTGGTGCGGCGACCGCGACGTCGAGCGCGCCCATCGCTTCCTCGGCAAGAAGTGCGACATCGAAGTCTTCGAAGTAAACGCGCGCAATATCTGGTCCATCATCCGCGCCGGCCGCGGCTGTCATCTCCTGGTAAACGCTTCGCCCGCGGTCTTCAACGAAATCATTCTTCGCGCCGCGCTGCGTTTACGCGCACATTATTTAGATCTGAATTCCCGTCTCACGCGTAATCACTTTAAGGCCGAGCAGCTTCATTATCACAAGCGCTTCGTGGCCAAGAACCGCATTGCGGTGATCAACGCCGGCGTCGCGCCGGGGCTGACGAATTTGCTGGCCAAGCGCGCGGCCGAATTGCTGGATTCCACCGAGGCGGTGTACATACGCCTGTTCGAGAGCACCGAGAGCGAAAGCCCGGTTTCGACGTGGTCGCCGGAAGTAGCGTTTGATGAGGCGGTCTCCAAGCCGGTTTACTACCGCAATGGCCGATTTCACAAGGGCAAGCGCTTCGGCGAGCCGGAGAAGTTCCGCTTCCCCAAGCCGATTGGCGAAGCCACCGTTTATCTGGCCGCGCAGGACGAAGTGGCCACACTGCCCTACTTCGTGGCCATGAAGGAATTCGACGCCAAGATCGGCGGCAATGATTTCGAGCGCGTGAGGCGATGGTACCGGCAAGGAAAGCTATCGAAATCGCGCGGCTTAGTGCGCAAGCGATTTCCGAAGACGCTAACGCCGAAAGTGGTGGCGCGGCTTTTCCGCAAGAAGATTCTCGAGAACGCGCGCTTTGCCGCGGCGGTGCTGGTGCGCGGCGTAAAAGCCGGGCAGCCCATGCAAATCCGCTGGGACGCGGGATTCCTGAGCCTGTTTCAAATCCTGCGGCGCGGCGTGCACTCGACGCCGATTTCCTACGCTACCGCGCATCTGGCCGCGCTTTTCGTGCGCCATATGCCCCGCGATGCCGGCGTTTATCCACCGGAAATGTTGCCGGTAGAGGTGCGCCGGGCCATCGTCGCGGATGCCCGCTCGCGCGATATCCGCATCTCGCTGAAGATGATTCCCTTGAAGCATCCCGAAGACGAGGAATAATTCGTCAGTCTCAAGCATCTATTAAGACGGGAGGCGCTCTCGCTGATGCCTACGCGTTTGTTTAAGGTATTGATTTCCGTTCTTCTGGTTCTGGTGCTGGCATTCCTCATTGCCTCGCAAATCAATCTGAGCGCGCTGCCGGAGCCGGGATCGCTCGAAACTCGAATGGCTACGGCTTCCAAGCGCTGGCTGATCGCGCGTGCCGCTCACAAGACCGTGCCGCCCGAACCGGCGGCGAACGCCGCTAGCAGCGAGAACGGCGACATGCTCTACGGCATGGACTGCGATTCGTGTCACGGCAAAGATGGCCGGCACCCGACGGAGACCGGCAGGGGAATGTATCCGCGTGTTCCGGACCTGGGCTCGCCGGCGGTGCAGGAGTGGTCGAACGCGGAGCTATTCTGGATTGTGAAGAATGGCGTCAGGTTCTCGGGCATGCCGGCGTTTGGCAAAGTGCAAAGCGACAACGAAATCTGGGACCTGGTGCATTACGTCAGGTCGCTGAGCGCGCCGAAAGCATCCACCAAGTAGCGCGCGGTCATTCCGCAAACCTCTGCATTTGCAATCACTTCAGGCCACCGATTTTCGCAACGCGCCGACCTGCGTATCCGTCTAATTTCCTGAAGTCGAATTTTGCTGCAGAAGCTTGCAGTGGAGAGGAGAAGAAAAATGAAAATCAATCATGTAGGACGAATTCTCTCTTTAGGCGTGCTGGCAATCGTTCTCGGGTTGGCCGCCAGTTCGAACGGCAGTGCAGCAATAAATCCATCCAATGATGGCAATAATACAATGACGGCTGCCGATCAGGGCGCGCAGCGATGCGCGGCTAAAAGAGCAGGTTCGCCATCAATTGGCGATGCTGCCTTATTTGTCCGTGTTCGATAACCTGCAGTACAGCGTTGACGGTTCGACGGTGGTGCTGCAGGGCCAGGTGCGCAATCCGGTGCTCAAGCCGGATGCGGCCGGCGTGGTGAAGCACATCGAAGGCGTCACGAATGTGGTCAACAACATCGAGGTGCTGCCGCCTTCTCCGATGGATGAGCAGATTCGCCGGCAGGAATACCGCGCGATTTTCAGCTTTCCGTCGCTGGGGCGCTATTCCATCGAGCCGGTGCCTTCGATTCACATTGTCGTGAAGAACGGGAATGTGACCCTGGAAGGCGCGGTCGCAAATCAGGCGGATAAAGATACTGCTTATCTGCGCGCGAACGGCGTGCCGAACGTTTTCTCGGTGACGAATAATCTGGCAGTCGTCGCCGGGAGTTGAGCGTTTAAGGGCTGATAGGTAGAGGTCGAGCGGAGAGGCGCAAGCCTCTCCGCTTTTTTTGTAGCGCCAGCGCTACTTGTCGCCCGACCTAAATTCAGTCCACGGGCCTGCGTCCATATCGCGTAGCGACGGGGCTTCCCAGGAATACTCGGGGTGCGCTTTCAGGAATGCTGCGGCTTTGAAATCACCGCCGCAAGGATGCCCCGCGCGAGCGACGATGCTCATGTTTGCTGCCATTGTGCTGTCGGCAACTTTTCCTTGCACCGCGCCCATGGGATCGAACGGCGCGAGCTCCCATGCTTTGGAGCCGGCGGGATCGGCATCCATGTGCCCGCAGAGCGTGCGTCCGCTGGGCCCATCGTTGCCGGTGAAGGTGTCGTGGTGATCCGAGAGCATAATTTCGGCCATCGCGACATCGATTTTGCCCTTCGATTGCGCCATCAATTCATCCCAGCGCTTGTGCCGCGCATTCGGCGAAGCATCGGCGTCGTTGTTATCCCACACCGTATCCTTCATTTGCACTTCGGGATCGCTGACGAAATTCGAGCTGACGTAAACGCCGTCTTTGGTGCGCCAGACGCGATGCGCTTTCAATCCCAGCTCGAATTGCGCGATTTCGCCCGTCTTGCGATCACCTAGCAGCCAGTCATTGGCGTAGCCGCCGTTGTTCCCATCGAGCATGATTTTCACGTAGTCGTCAATGTTGTCCGCGTACTGAATGGCTTTGCGCGCGCGCACGAATTCGGGTTTGCCATCGGGATCCCAGCCTTTGAAGCCGGAGATGGTTGTCTCGGTGACCATCAGGCCACCGGAATTCACTCCGAAATCGTCATCGCTGACGATTACGCCGGGAAAACCGTCGGTGATCATGCGGTAGCCGTGCTCCGGAACGATGTCGAAGATGACGCGCCAGCGCTCGCCTTGCAAATAGCTCGTCCAATTGTTGTGGGCCATGACGATCTTCCCGTCTTTGGTCCAGCTTCCGGCGGCGACGAACGCGCTGCAATTCCCGGGGCTTTGCAAATGCGGCGCATTGGCGACTTTTTCTTTTTCGTTGAACCACGGCGTGTAATAGCCGGGCAATTCCATGAAGGCGTTGATCGCCACAAGATCGTCGATATCGATTTTCACGCCGCGGGCTTGCGCGCCGGCGACGATTCCGTTCAGCTCTTGCTGATATTCGGCGTCAATGTGAGGCCAGAGCATGTCGTGTGCGGCGCTGCGGAAGAAAGACCAGTCGCGCTTGGTCTCGTGAGTGTCCTCGAGTTTCACGGCGGCGAGGGCGTCGGCGATTTCCGGAGCGAGAAGGTAACCGTGCTGAAATCCGACTTGATCGGGAGTGCCCTGCAGATGAACGTACGACCATTTGCCGCGCTCGAAGCGATAAGCGCCGTTAAGACGCGGGTCGTTGGCTCCAGTCCGTCCCGCCGCCGCAACCGAAGCGGCAATCTGCTGGCTGCTGCGCTGCACCATGTAAAGCGCCGAGAGACACAGAAACAGCGTCACAGCGATAACAACGGGCAGATTGCTGCGCTTCGAGTCCATTAGGAGTCTCCCCGGATGTAGGAATTTTCCCAATCATAGTATGGAGCGAGCTAAAGCAAGTCAATAAAGTAGCGCCGGCGTCTCTGCCGGCATCCGACGAGCGCAATTTAGTTCATCGCCAAGAACCCCGCGCGGACCACACTGCGACGAGCACAAGGCGATTTTCAAGGTGCTCCGCGGATGACCAGACTTTTCGCGGGCATTCTCGCTCGTAAGATGCCGGCGGGGACGCCAGCGCTACTTTTAGCGTTGCGAGCGTTTTCAGTACTGGCCGTAGCGGCCTTTTACAGAATTGATCAGTTTCTGTGAATCGTAGCCGATGCCGTCCTTGAAAACGATTTCGACGTTTTCGATATCGGAGATTTGTTTCGATGGATCGCCCTTGATAACCACCAAGTCGGCGTTCTTGCCGGCCGCGACGGAACCGATCTCCTTCTCCCTGCCCATATAAACCGCGCCGTTCAGCGTGGCAATTTTGATGGCCTCGGCCGGAGAAAATCCGGCTTCGACCAACAGCTCGATCCCACGCTGATCGCCGAATCCTGGCAGAACGTTGCCGGCGCCGGTGGGATCGGGGCCGGAGAGAAGCAGTCCACCCGCGGCGACGAAGGCGCGCTCCAAGCCGAGGTCATGCTTCCAAAGCAGCGCGAAATCGTATTTGGGAGCGGGCGCTCCGGCGGGGCGCTGCCGAAGAAGAAAGAAATCCTCGCGCGCTTCTGGAGTCATGGAGTCCAGAACTTGCTGGCGCAACGGTTGATTGCCCAGGAATCCTTCGAAGACCGGAAGCGTCGATGTAACCGCCACGTGGTGACTGACGAGCGTAGCGATCAAATCCTTGGCCTCAGCGCTGTCGGGATCCATGCGCGCGAGCGTCTCGAAGCCTTTGCTTTCGCTGCAAACGTCGGGCTTCTTGTCCGAATCGAGCTGCGTATTTACAAAGAAACCGTGCTCGAGGTCGTCGATCCCGAGTTCCGCCGCTTCCTTATAAGTGACCGAGCAAAGATGGCCGGTGATTTTGATTCCGCGCTTGTGAGCCGCATCGATCGCGGCCTTCAATTCGGCGCGCGTGATGTTCATATAGGCTTTGAAAGATGTGACGCCGCGGTCGGCCCAGTATTCGACTAATTGGCGCGCATCCTCGGGAGTGGACAGGCGCGCCATCTGGATGAAATAACTCTGGCTGCCTTCGAGATACGGTCCGGTGACGTCAATGTGCGGCCCGGGCAGGATGCCGGCATCGATGTCGTGCTTCAGGTTCAGATCGGCGTAGGGTTCGACGCTGCCGGTGGTGCGCATCGTGGTGACGCCGCCGGCAAGATAGAGACGCGGCGAGGAGAAAAGCATCTGCGGAACAATCAACGGCGGATCGGACTTGCGGCTGGCGCTCAGGTTCGGGTGCGCGATGTAGTAGAGGTGATTGTGCATGCCGACGATGCCGGGCATCACGGAGTAGCCGCGAAGATCGAGAACCGTCGCGCCATCGGTAGCGGGCACGTCGGCGCCAGCCTGGATCGAGGCGATTTTGCCGCCTTCGATGGTTACGTTCCGGTCTTCGGCCGCGGGCCCGCCGGTGCCATCGATTACACGCACGTGTGTAAGCACAACGCGGGGAGCACGGACGCGGACAAATTCCTTCACCGCCGGCGATAGATCGGGAGATTGAGCGCGCGCGGTGAATGGAAGCGTAAGCAGCAGGAGAATGACCGCCAAAGTGCGTGATGGCATGGAGTCCTCCGAAGAAGCGGGCGAATTATACCCGATGCTCAAGGATGATCGAACTGGTAGCGCCGGCGTCTCTGCCGGCATCTGGCGAACAACAACGCTTGCTACGAAGGAAGTCGAGCGCGGAGTGCCTGGAAAATCGTCGAGTGCTGGCAGTCGCGTGGTCCGTGCTCGATTTCTGCTCGTGGCTGAGTCTCGCTCGCAAGATGCCGGCAGGGACGCCGGCGCTACTTAACAGCACCGATTAATCGTCGAATATTTTCTGCGCAGCGAATCGGCATAAAATTCGGCGCGGCTCATTTTGCTTAGCGGCGCGCCGGACTTGGCGGCGGTATGGAGCAAATAATTCTCGTAGGCTGCATCGCCCGTTACTTGGCGCAGCCAGCGCCAGGCCGTTCTCAATGTGCGGCTCACTCGTTGCATTTTCTCAGTCTCCTTCAGCCCAGCGCGTCGCGACGTACGGTGCTTCGTTTAGCGTGGCTTGCTTGCCGGCGAACAGAATTCCAGCCCAGACGGTGACCGCCTCGAACAAGAGCGCGCAGACCATCGCGGCCAGCACTCCCGTCACTACCGCATCAAGGCGATTGTTGAAAACTAGACGCTGCGTCGCCGCAATGCGATCCGGCGAAATCGCACCCATCGCGATCTGGGACGCGAGCACGCGCGCTTGCGCCAGGAATCCCACGCGCGGATTGGCGTCGAAGATTTTCTGGTAACTCGCGGTCATCGTAACGGCAACGAGCATGGCCATCGGCGCGACGGTCACCCAGATATATTTCAGCTTGCCCATTTTCAGCAGGATGGTGGTGCCGACAACCAGCGCGACGGTCGCGAGCAACTGATTCGCGATTCCGAAAAGCGGCCAGACGGTGTTGATGCCGCCAAGCGGATCCTGCACTCCTTGCCAGAGAAAATATCCCCACGCACCGCAAATCAGGCCGCTGGAAATTAAAATTCCCGGTGTCCAGCCGCGCTGGCCCAGCGGCTTCCAGACGCGGCCGCCGAGTTCCTGCACCATGAAGCGGCCCACGCGCGTGCCGGCATCGAGCACGGTGAGAATGAATAGCGCCTCGAACATAATCGCGAAGTGATACCAGATGCTGAGCAGGCGGTCGCCGCCGATGGTGCCGCTGAAGATTTGCGCCATGCCGACAGCGAGCGATGGCGCGCCGCCAGTGCGATCGAGCAGCGTGCGTTCGCCGACGCGTTGCGCCAGCGTGACGATGGTATGCGGATCGAGCGCGAAGCCCCAGGAATTGATCACGTTCGCGGCGGCTTCCGGCGTCTTGCCCACGATTCCTGCAGGCGCGTTGATCGCAAAATAGACGCCCGGCGAAAGCACGCACGCCGCGATCATGGCCATCACGCCGACGAAGGATTCCATCAGCATTGCGCCGTAGCCCACCATGCGCGCGTGCGATTCGTGCAGGATCATCTTGGGCGTCGTGCCCGATGAAATCAGCGCGTGGAATCCGCTCACAGCGCCGCACGCGATGGTGATGAAACAGAATGGAAAGATTTTGCCCGCGAAGACGGGGCCCGAGCCGTCAACGAAACGCGTGAGCGCCGGCATCTGCAGCGTCGGTCGAACGAAGAGTATTCCGCCGGCGAGCGCGAGGATGGCGCCAACCTTGATGAAGGCGCTGAGATAATCGCGCGGCGCAAGCAGCAGCCAAACAGGCAGCGCCGAAGCCGCGAAGCCGTAGATGATGATGGCGATTGCCAGCGCCGGCCCCGACAGCGTGAACGCGCGCGACCACGCCGCCGAGGCATTCACCCATTGTCCGGCCACTACCGCGGCCAGCACCAGCGCCACGCCGATGATCGACGCTTCCAGAATGCGGCCGGGCCGAAGAAAACGCAGATAAATTCCCATCAGCACGGCGATGGGAATCGTCATCGCGAGCGTGAAGGTGCCCCACGGCGAATCCTTCAGTGCCTTCACAACAATCAGCGCCACAGCGGCGAGCAAAATCACCATGATGGCCAGCACCGCTAGAAGCGCCAGCATCCCGCCGCGCTTGCCGACTTCCTCGCGCGCCATTTGGCCCAGAGATTTTCCGTTGCGGCGCATCGAGAAAAACAGAGTGGTGAAATCCTGCACGCAGCCGCCGAGAACGGCGCCAAGAATCAGCCAGAGCGTGCCAGGCAGATAACCAAATTGAGCGGCAAGCGTAGGGCCGACGAGCGGGCCAGGCCCCGCAATCGCGGCGAAGTGATGGCCGATAAGCACCCATTTGTTCGTGGGCACGAAATCCTTGCCGTCATCCAGGCGTTCCGCCGGCGTGGCTCGCGAATCGTCCAGCGCGAGAACTTTGGCAGCGATAAACGAGGAATAGAAGCGGTAGGCGACGACGTAAGTGGCTACAGCCGCGACGACGAACCAGACGGCGTTGAGCGGTTCTTTGCGCGCGAAAGCAATGGTGGCCAAGGCTGTGGCGCCCGCCAGCGAAATCGCGAGCCAGAGGATGGCCTTCAAGAGTTTGTTCATATGCGGTTGGTCTTACGTTGCGCAGATGCCGGCCTGAAAGGCCGGCGCTACATTTACGGCTTCCATTTTGGCGATCCCGCGAAATGATACAGCGGGGCGAGTTCGCGAAATATTTTTGCCGCCTCACTTACGAAGCCGGGACGCGCCGCAGCGGCCGCTGAAAACTTGCGCCGCACGATCCACGCTTCCAGCTTCTCCCATTCTTCCGGCTTCACCGGCCAGCCGGAGTGCTTGATCCAATTTTTCTTCTCGCTCGAATACCAGTAGCTCTCGTACTTGCGCCCGAACCGTTTCTTTTGCTTCGCCACCCACGCGGCCTGATTCGCGCCACGCGGCCTTCCCACGCGTGCAAGCGCGCTCTCCTTGCCTTCATCGTAGCTGCGGAATCCAACCGTCGCGCCATCCGCCGAAGCTCCCACGTAAAAATTGGAGCCGCCGTTCTCCCGCGCCGGACGCGTGCGGAAAACAGCGTACATTTGCGCGCGATAAGGCGTCTTGTCTTTGGCAAAGCGAATATCGCGATTGATCCTGGAAAAATTATCGCCGCTGCGACCGGTGACCAGAATCTCGCGGTCGAGCTTGGTGGCCGCCGGCGCCAACTCATCGAGCAACTCACGAAATGGCTGGACGACGCGGGCCTTATATCTCTCGCGATTTTCATTCATCCACGAAGTGCTGTTGTTGCGCGCCAGGTCGCGGAAAAATTTGAATGTCTCCGCGGTCAGTCCTTTTGCGTTTTCAGCCATTACAATGTCTCCCACTCGGTATCGCCCCGGCCGAAGCGCGATTGTACTCGAATCGCACGCGAGTGCGCGGCTTTCTCGAAGAAGCAATCGCGGCCCTTCATTTGCGAATTCCAGGCGCTGTGATAGCTTCGTTCGGCGTTTTTAACGAGGATTGCAAGATGAACAATCGAGGCAAGGCAGCTTTCGCCGCTATTTTGGCCGCGGGCATTTTCGTCTGCGCGCCGTGCCAGTTCGCGCAGTCGCCGGATGAAAAATCTGCCACTGCGTCCCCGACGCCCGGGAAAAAATCACCGTGGAAACCGGAAGACGTGGTGTTCACCGAAACGGCCAGCGGATTCCGCATTTCGCCAGACGGAAAATGGGCCGTATGGGTCAAGGGCACAGCCGACAAAGACAAAGATGCGCGTGTCAGCAATCTTTTTCTTTCCAGCCTGACCGAGAAAAAAGAAATTCAACTCACGCGCGGCACTGACAACGTTTCGCAGCCGCGCTGGTCGCCATCCGGAGAGACAATCGCGTTCGTCAGCAGCCGCACGGTGCCGCGGCCCGCTCCCGGACCTGGAGCCCAACCCACGCGCGAATTAGCGCCCGAGCAGCTTTGGCTGATTGATTCGCGCGGTGGCGAGCCCTGGCCGGTCACCGAATTCGAAAAAGGGATCAAATCGTTTGAGTGGCTCGACAACGACACGATCCTTTTCAGCGCGGAGGAAGACGCTTCCCTGTATCAGAGCGAGAACAAAGAACGCAAGGACGACACGACCGTCGTCGATGATTCCGCGCACCAATCGCCGGTGCGCCTATATAAATTCACAATCAAAGATAAGAAAGTTTCGCGTATCACCGACAACAACGATTGGATCGAAAATTTCGATGTTTCCCGCGACGGAAAATGGGCCGTGGCTGTAGCGGCGCGGGAATTGAGCTATGAATGGGATCAGAAAATTGCCCCGGCGACGTATCTCGTCGAACTTGCCAGTGGCAAGCGAACTGAAATCTACCCGGACGGAAAGATTCGCCCCTACGAAGTCCGCTGGGCGCGCGATAATTCCGGATTCTATGCGCTCGCGCCCTATTCCACGGACACGCGCTTTTTCACCGCGACGATCACCAAGGTTTATTTCTACGATGTGGTCTCCGCAACGAACACCGAAGTGAATCTCGATTGGGAGCGTTCGCTTGGTTCAGGTTTTGAGCCTACCGGCGACGGCTTCATCACATTTTTGGCCGATGGCGTGTACTCGAAGCCGGCTCGCTACACGCGTCACGGCAATTCGTGGTCCCGCGAATGGCTAAGCGGAATCGAGCCGAAGAATTGGTTCAGCTTCGCAATTGGCGACGACGATCATTCTTTCGCCTATGCGTTTTCGACGGCAAGCACGCCCACGCAGTGGTTCCGTGCGCGGCTGGATGGCGCGAAAGTCAGTGGCGCCGTGCAATTCACCGACCTGAATCCGCGATATAAAGAAAGAACCATCGCGAAAACCGAAGTGCTGCATTGGAAGGGCGCCAACGATGATGACGTGGAAGGAATTCTCTATTACCCACACAACTACGAGCTTGGCAAAAAATATCCGCTGATCACCGCGACGCACGGCGGCCCCGCGGGCGCCGACCATGATGCCTGGAGCGACAGCTGGGCCTATTCGCAAAATTTGCTGAACCAGCGCGGCGCTTTCATCCTCAAAACGAATTATCACGGCAGCAACAGTTACGGCCTCAAATGGGTGGAATCCATCTGCTGCGGGAAATATTACGAGCTGGAAATTCCGGATATCGAAAAGGGCGTGGACAATCTCATCGCCAGAGGCCTCGTGGATCCCGATCGCATCGGCGCGCTCGGCTGGTCCAATGGCTCGATCCTTTCGATTCAGCTCATGGTTACCGATCCGGATCGCTACAAAGCTGCCGCCGTCGGCGCCGGCGATGTGGAATGGATCAGCGATTGGGCCAATGTCGATTTCGGCGAGGCCTTTGACGACTACTATTTCGGAAATTCGCCGCTCCGCGATCCCGAACTATACATTCGCAAATCCCCGGTCTTCAAAATGGATCGGGTCAAGACGCCCACCCTGATTTTCTTCGGCACGGTGGATCGCAACGTGCCCACCGAAGAAGGTTGGACGCACTACCGCACACTGTATTCGCTGGGCAAAGTCCCCGTGCGATTCTTGCTGTTCCCCGGAGAGCCGCACGGACCGCAAAAACTTTCGCATCAACTCCGCAAAGTGACCGAAGAAATGGCCTGGTTCGATAAATATCTCTTCAACGCCAATCCGCCGGAGAACGAAGCCTTCAAGAAAGATTCGCCGCTCTCGACAGCGCTGCGCCGGCGATTCGTGGCTAAAACCGGAACCCTCTACGGAGTGGAGTTGCCCGTGGCGAAAACAACCGCCGCCGCTCCCGCGCCTCCAACGGTGATTCCAGAAGTGGTGAAGCGCAACGACCTGGAAATCGGCCGCTTCGAAGTGACCCGCGCGCAGTACGCCGCCTTCGATACCAGCTACAAAGTCGAGCCAGGCACCGAGAATTATCCGGCGAACGCCATCTCCTTCGATCGTGCCAAAGCTTATTGCCTCTGGCTCAGCGGAATTTCCGGCCAAACGTACCGCTTGCCGAATGAGAATGAAGTCGCGGACCTCTATAAGGATCGCCCGGGCGAAAACACGCTCGACTATTGGGCAGGATACGCGATCAATCCTGAGGACGCAGAGCGGCTGGAAGAAAAAATCAAGCAGTTGCAGGGAAACGCGCCACTCCTGAAGGAAGTCGGTAGTTTTGCCCCGCAGGGCGATGAAAAAGAAGAATTGGTTTTCGATCTCGGCGGAAATGTAGCGGAGTGGGTGATCGCGGCCGATGGCTCAGGCAAAACGCTGGGCGGCAGTGCCGATCGGCCGTCGGATTCGAAAGCGCGTTATCGCGCGGCCGATATCGAATACACAGGTTTTCGCGTCGCGCGGGGCGCGCCGAAAGCGAAGTAGTCTCTTCGGCGCCGCCCAGATTGGCTCTTGTGCACAGGCGGGCCCGCCCGTAGGCTTTTGTCATGACCCAAACCACGCCAACAGCCCGAACGCAAGTGCGCCGGCTGCCCGATCGCGGCCGCTACGATTCCGAAACGATCTACAAAATTCTCGACGAGGGATTTTTGTGCCATGTGGGCTTCGTCGTTGACGGCCAGCCCTTCGTCATTCCCACCGGATACGCGCGCGTCGGCGACGCCATCTATCTGCACGGCTCCGCAGCCAGCCGCATGTTGCGAACGCTCGCGGGCGGCGTTCAGGTTTGCGTCACCGTGACGCTCGTTGATGGCCTCGTGCTCGCACGCTCGGCATTTCATCACTCGATGAACTATCGCTCCGTGGTGATTCTAGGCACCGCCCACGCCATCGAAGATCCCGCGGAAAAAACGCGCGCGCTCGAAGCCTTCACCAATCACATCATGCCGGGGCGCTGGGACGCCGTGCGCCCGGTCCGCGATGCGGAAGTGAAAGCAACGACTGTGCTGAAACTTCCACTCAAAGAAATGTCGGCCAAGATTCGCACCGGCCCGCCGAAGGATGAGCCGGAGGATTACGAATTGCCGATTTGGGCCGGAGTCCTGCCGCTAGCGTTGAAGGCGGGAGATCCAATTGCGGATGCGAAACTGCCCGATGAAGCGGTGATGCCGGCAATTTTGAAAACTTATTCGCGCGCTGCAGACAATCGCTAGCGGGTTTATGTAGCGCCGGTCGTTTAGGCCGGCACGGGCACGCTGTAAATTAAGAATCCGATTTGACGCTGAGGTCCGCGGACGCTAGTTGCAAGTGGTGCTGCGGGGCGATCGTCAGATGCCGGCAGAGACGCCCCTCGTAAACGCTCGGGGTAAACCGGCGCTACTCAGTGGCAACCGCAACTGCGGGGCGTGCAGCCGCACGATCCTGCTGATGAGGCCGACCTGCTGGAACTCGACGAAGCGCTCGAGCCATTGCCGCCATTATGCGCGGCGAAAACCGAAAATTGCACCGTCTGCCGCCGGCTGCCGCACTTCGGACATTGCACCTTAGACCCGTTCGACATCACAATGCGCTCGTGACGCGTCTGGCATTCATCGCAAACATATTCGTAAATCGGCATCGCTGAATTTCCCCTCGAAAAGACCTAAGCTCCAGCCGCGCGCGATTCAAATGCCTCCGCACTGGCCGCGCGCACCTCTTCGCGCGCGATCCATTCATCCGCAAGAATGGCGTAAAGATACGAATCGCGCCATTCGCCCTTCTGAATCACGTCCTTTTCAAAAGTCGCCTCGCGCCGCATGCCCAATTTCTCCATCACCCGAAACGACGCGATATTGCGCGTGTCGCACATCGCGAAGATGCGATGAATTCCAAGCCGCCGGAATCCCGTATCGAGCATGGCGTGCGCCGCTTCCGTCGCGTAGCCCCGGCCCCAGTAACGGCGATTCAAGCTGTACCCGAAATCGGCGGTGCGGTTGCGTTCGTCCTTGACGGTCACACGAATGGCGCCAATCAGCCGCTGTTCGCTTTTCAGTTCGATGCCCAGCGTCACGGAGTGTTCGATGCCTACTTCCTGCTCGCGGAGCCAATTGCGCAGTACGAGGCGCGTTGTATCGCGCGAATTCGGGCCCCATTCCATGAAGCGCACCACTTCGGGATCACCCGCGTATTCGTGGATGTCCGGTTCATCGCCGGCACGAAATTCGCGGAGAATCAGCCGCTCCGTCTCAATGGGAAACCACGGGTTCATATGTTTATGTTAGCCCGTCAATCAGCGCCCGACAAGATGTTCTGCGCCGCAAGTTGAGGCCCATAAAATGAAACAGCCCCGCTCTAAAGGCGGGGCTGGTTCAAACTTCATCTTTCCTGCTCGGGTTAATCGCCGGCGACAGCGGCCTCGGCTTCCGGCTTCGCAGCCTCGGAAGCTGCTTTCGCACCGTTCCCGTTTCCGTTGCCATTGGAGTGACCGTTGCCGTTCGCATGGCCATTGCCGTTAGCCGGCGCGATGCTGGTCAAACCAACCTGCACGCCGGGCGTCGCCGCCTTAATGGCCGCAACGCTGCCAATCTGCACAACGGTTTCCGGCTGCTTCTTCAGCACCAGCTCCTCGTAAATCTTGCGCACCTTGGCAGCTTCTTCCATGGCCTGACGCCGTCGCATGCGATCTTCCTCGGCCGCAGTCAATGGAATGTCATGCTCAAGATGGCGCACGCGGGCGGCGTCTTCACCGTCGATCCTCAACGAATGTTCGTAGCTATTGAGATCGACCTTCTTGCCCTTGGCATAAATTTCATGCTTGCCGTGCGTCTTGTACCACTGCGCGACAGTCGCGTTCTTGTACATGTTCTCGATAATTTTCCGCCAGCCGATGCCCGTGTTATAGGCGCAGAAAGAAATTTCGCCCTGCTGCGTCGCGTAGGGAATGATGCACATTTCCGTGCGGCGGAAATCGTAATTGAAAAGATCCTGGAACCACATTCCAGCGATGAACAGGAAATTCCACGGATCGCTAGCGCGCCTCTTCATAGCGTCTTCGTAAGTGCGGTCCGGACTGGTCCGGCCGTATTTCGTATCCGCGCCTTTCGTGAGCGCCCAGGTCTTGTCGAATTTCTTGAAGAGGTCGTAAAGCGCCAAGCTCGGCGGCGCCTCAAACGGCTTGTAATTCTTCAGCAGCGCCATGGCCATCATGAAATTCGAGAAGCCCTTGCCGCGCGCCGCGTCGGTAATCGAGGTAACGTCCTTTACCAATTGCGGGGTATCCAGAAAACGCGGCACTGGCGCCCATTCTTTCGTTTCCTTGTTAATCATGATCGCGGTGCCCACGCCGCAATTCGGGTGGCAGCCGCAGCTCAACGAGCCCCATTGCGAATCCGGGCCATGCGCCAGGTCCGAAAAGCCCGCGAAAACGCTAACGAGCGAAATCGGGAACCAATCGCGCGTAGGCTCGATCTTGCCGACCTGATTGCTGACGTCCTGCGCCAGATGCGAAAGCGTATAGCGCTGCCGCATGCGCCGTTCCGGAGTGATTTCCTCATCGCGGCCAGTGAAAGAAACCGGCTGGAAGGAAACGAACGCGATTTTCTTCGGATTCTCCATCGCGAACTTCACGATCGGGCCGACCTGATCGTTGTTCACATTGTTGACGATGGTGGTCACCAGCACGATCTCGATTCCCGCCTCGTGCATGTTCTCGATCGCCCGCAGCTTCACATCAAACAAGTTGCCGACCTGGCGATGGCTGTTCGCGTCGTTGCCGATGCCGTCGAATTGCAGATAAGCGTAACGCAGTCCCGCTTCGAACGCCTTCTTGCTGAAGTCCTTGCTCTTGGCAAACTCGATGCCGTTGGTCGCGGCCTGCACGCTGTTGTAGCCCACCTTGCGCGCGTAACGCACCGCATCCAGGAAATAAGGATGCATGGTCGGCTCGCCGCCCGAAAATTGCACCGACATCTGCCGGCGCGGCTTGATCATCAGCGCGTTGTCCAGAATTTCCTGAATCTCTTCCCAGCTCAGCTCATGAACGTAGCCCACTTGGTTGGCGTCCATGAAGCACGGATCGCACATCATGTTGCAGCGATTGGTAAGGTCCACAGTCAAAACCGACCCGCGGCCATACCGCACCGTGCTCGAACCATGGCGGTGCAGCTTTTCGTCGTTATGCGCCGGAATATCGCGCCCCGGGAAGTTCTTCTCAATCCACGAGAGAAACTTCGAATCAATGGCCATCAAATCTTCGCAGCGGCCGTGAATCGGGCATTCCTTCACCATCCACACCTGGCCGTCGCGCTCGATAATCTGCGCCTTCACTTCGCCGACCTTTTCGTGCACCAGATCGGTCCAGTCCTTCTTGCCATTGAATATGGCTTCGCGCGCCTCATGTACGCATCCGGGACACAGTGAGTCAGTCGTCCGCGGCCAGCCCAGCGTCGGCTTGCTCTTCTCCCAGGATTTCAGCAGCGGCTTGTCGGACCACTTCGGCGTGAACGACGGGTTCGGATTGCGCTTGTTAAAGAATTGGACAGCATCGAAAGTTATTCCAGCCGCTCGGCAAAGTACCCAATCGAACGACTTGGCAATTTTCCTGCTCCGAATCGCGGGCATGATTCCAGCCCTCCTCAATAAATGTCTTTACTAAATGAGATGAAAGACCTGGCCCCCGGGCCACAAGAATCGCCTAAGCGGATCCCCCACGGAAACCGACACTGCGCCCTAAATGCTTACCCTACCTGAGTTTGCCGCTTTCGGCACGCCCCGTCTAGCCTCATGTGCCCAATGGTTCCGAATCGGGGTTAAACGGCAGCCTGGTGCAGCCTACGGCTTGTTCCGCATGGCCTTTCGGACGCCTAAGTACTTCCGCACTCGGTAGGATTGACTCCACTCTGTTCTCTACTCTACCGTTCGCCTGGAAACGCGTATGACGATTCATTAGCCAGGCTCATGCGGTGGAGCACACAATTGCGCCTGCGCAATTCGGCCATTTCTAATCGCCGGTCAAAATGATTAGAAATCGGCGTAACCCTATGAAAACACACGATCGAGTGTAATCCTAATCAACGGTAAATAGGGGTAGGTGGGGGGGGGGGTACTTCCAGAAATTCTACGTACAGTGCCCAGTTGCAACATCTGCCAGTCAGTCTGTCCGGGCGGTTGCGATTGCGGCTCACCAGGTTGGCTCGTGGATACCCAGGAGGCCAGCTGCCGAATCAGCGCCCCTCAGACCGATTCAATGACGGATGTGAACTCTTTTCAGCGCCAGTGGGGGCTGTGCCGAAGCGGAGCAGCGAGCCCTATGCGCTGCGGCGGTGTCTGGCAGCTTCGTTACGCCAATTCTACCCGCAATTCATCAAGCATTCACCGACTGGAATGTAGAAGCTCTGCAGCGGAGCAACGGTAGGTGTTTGCCTGGCCATTTTCCACAGGCGGGCGCTTGACAGACTCTATTTTCAGGCGCTATCAACGTGTCCGCACGGCTTCAAACGGAAACGGGGTGTCCGCACTTCGAAGCCGCCACTTTCGACAATCTGCTCCTCTAACGAGGGAAGGGGTGTTGGCGATGAATCGATTGGTGAGTCGTTTCGTCGTGCTGGCGTTCTGCTTTGCGTTCATTTTCAGCGCCACAGCTCAAGCGCAAGCAACGCTCGGCGCAGTCAATGGCACAGTCACGGACAAAACCGGAGCGGTAGTTCAAGGCGCCGCCGTAAAGGTGCGCAACGTGAGCACCAACCTGGAGCAAACCGCCACAACGAAGAACGACGGCTCGTTCAGCGTCGTTGATCTGCCCATCGGCACCTACAGCGTCTCGATTTCCAAAGAAGGATTCAAGACTGAGGTGTACCGGGAAATTCTCGTCCGCGGCGGATTGACGACCACAGTAAACGCCTCCCTCGAAGTCGGACAAGTCACTGCCACGGTAAACGTCGAAGCCACACCCCTGATGAATCAGACCGACACCTCGAACGGATATACGCTGGGCGCCGACCTGGTCGAAAGCATCCCCCTCGGCACCGGCAGCTTCACGCAACTCGCGATTCTTGCTCCGGGCGTCAGTGAAGATCTTCTCGGCGGCACCGGCACGAACGAAGGTCTTGGCAATCAAGCCATCTGGGCCAACGGGCAGCGCGATACTAGCAACGACTTCACTTTCAATTCGGTGGACACAACAAACCTGTTCAACGGCAAATCCACGAGTTACGAGAACACCGCCCGCTTTCTTTCGAATACGGGCGGGTTCACCACTTCGTCTGGCCAAACGCAGTCGAATACATCCGTATATGACGCGATCGGGCAGGGCCTGCCGACTCCTCCGCCCGAAACGATCGAAGAGTTGCACGTGACTACCTCCATGTACGATGCCTCGCAAGGCGCCCACAGCGGCGCGCACATCGAGCTCACCACCAAGTCCGGCACCAACCAGTTTCACGGTCAAGCCTACGAGTATCACGGTACCAACGCCTGGGACGCCGATCCGGTTTTCGTCAAAGCTAACGGCATAAACACGCCGTATCTGTCGCGCAACGTTTTTGGCGGCAACATCGGCGGGCCGATCATCAAGGACAAATTGTTTTTCTTTGGGTCCTACCAGGGCCAGCGAGTCAGCGACGCCTTGAGCGGCTCCCTTCAGAATGACTTCACTCTTCCCGGATTGACCGACGGCAACCGTGACCCCGGGGACCTGGCCAAGCTCGCCAATGCCGCCTTTGGATCCAGTCTTACGGACGCCAATATCGACCCCGTGGCTTTAGCAATTTTTCAGGCCAAAACTCCCAGCGGCCAGTTCATCATTCCATCGCAGAACCTGACGACACCAACAGTTAACGGGAACACGGTCCTGCACGGGCCGGCAAGCACGTTCAATGCCGACCAGGTCAACGCCGACGTGGACTACAACGTCTCGACCTCGGACCGGCTTTCAGGAAAGTACTACTATCAACGCAATCCCACGACGAGCCCGTTCGCCATCTCCAGCGTTTTCGGATTCCCGGCGTCGCTCCAAGCGGGAAGCCAGGTTTTTTCCTTGAATAATACGAGCGTTCTGACTCCCAATGTCAGTTGGCTCCAGCGCATTGGATTTACGCGACAAGCGGTCAACGGAAAAACTTCACAGGCTCTGAAGGCCAGCGATATTCCCGGCCTCAATCTGCCCAATCCCAATTTCTTCCCGGGCATCACCATCGACAATTCGGATGGCTCGTTCCACGAGTTGTTCGTCGGTCCAACTCTCAACTTCGCTAACGCGGGAGTTTTTCAGAATCAGTTCGAGGTCGGCTCCAGTCTGAGTTGGGTGCGCGGCCACCACACCTTCTCCTTTGGGTTCAGCGGGGATTACGGCCAGCTCAATGTGATCAACCGCGAGAACGATGTGGCTATTTTTGAGTTCGAAGATATGACCGATTTTCTCCAGGGGATCCTTGGCGCTTCACACAGCAACGGCACCGTCATCAGCGGTGAAACCAACCGCTATTTTCGTGCTAAGCAGGCCGGCCTCTACGCCCAGGACGACTTCAAGCTCAAACCCAACCTGACCATTGACCTGGGCATACGCTGGGACTGGGACGGCCCGTTGTATGAGGCGCACGGGCAGTTTACGAATTTCCAACCTAAGGACTATGACTTTGATTTGTCCACAGACACGATTGTCAACGACGGATTGGTCGTCGCCGGCAACAACAAAGAGTTCGGCACAAAAGGCGTGAATGCATCAACGCTGACGGGACGCCAGTGGATGTTCCAGCCGCGCATCGGCGTGGCCTGGAGCCCCACGTTCCTGAAAAACGTCGTGGTGCGCGCCGGCTTCGGTCTCTACGCTGATCGCGGCGAATACTTCACGGAATTCTCGAACAGCGCCGGCCTCGGCATCAGCGGCCCATTCGGGGTCACGACGCAGGAGCCGTTCGCTCTTCCAGTGAACGCGAGCTGTGCTTCGCCGGAGATGTGCCTGAGCAGCACGCCGTTCCCGTCGCCGCTGCCCACTCCTCCGTCGCTATCCCAGATTCAAAGCGAGTTCCCAAATCTTTCGGCGTTGAGCGGCGGCTGCCCGGAACCGGTTGTCCCCACGTGCACGCCTCCCGGCTTCCCCTTCGCCAGCCCTACCCGGCCGTTCCTCTTCGCCGGGTACGATCCGCGTAACAAGCTGCCCTATTCAGAAAATTGGAGCTTAGACTTGCAGTGGCAGCCCATAAACACCCTGTTGCTGACGCTCGGTTACGTTGGAAACCATGGAATCCACGAGGTAATGCCCATACCCTTCAATACTCCCGGCATCGCCACAGCAGCCAACCCAATCAACGGTCAAAACGTTTCGTACGGAGCTCAGCCGCTGTTTGGAGGCAATTGCGACTCCTTCAACGACATCACCCCGACGTGCGCTCCCTTGGTGAACGAACAGATTCAGACGATCATCGGCAACTTCGTTGAGGACGGGAATACGGCCCTGCGCGCGCCCTTCGTCGGCTTAAATCCCAACTCAAGTTTCTGGGAGGCCGAGGGAATTTCGCACTACAACGCTCTGCAACTCGGTGTGACCAAGCGCATGAGCCATGGCCTGCAAATTACCGGGGCCTACACCTACTCTCACGCGCTTGATGAGCAGAGCGCCCTGGGTCTGTTCTTCAACGGCAACAACCCTCTCGATCCGAGGTCGTCCTATGCATCGTCGGACTTCGATCGCACTCACGTGCTGAACATCAGCTACTACTACAATTTCCCGAAGATCGCCAACGCCTCGCGCGCCGTGGATTTAATCGCCAACGGCTGGGGCATCAGCGGCGTCACCGTGGCGGAAAGCGGCCAGCCCTTCGTGATGTACGATTACTCCGGTTCGGTAGGGAGCTTGTATTACAGTGGCGATGATTTCATCACTAACCCAATCCTGCCGCTCGCTCCGGGCGTCACTCCCAAACAGGCGCAGCAGAGCACGATCGGATACAGCGCCGGCAAGCCCTACGTGAATCCGAACGACTTCACCATTCCGTTTGTCGCGCCGTCGGCGTCGAATGGCATCCCGTGCAATGAACCGACCAGCTTCGGAACAGGGTCGTTTTGCGACACCATCGAAACGGGCTTCGGCAATACAGGCCGCAATACGTTCCGGGCCCCGTTCCAGACCCGCTTCGACTTTTCCGTTTTCAAGAACTTTAAAATCACCGAGCGAATCAATTTGAAGTACGAAGCGGATTTCTACAACGCCTTCAACCATCCGAGCTTCGACGCTCCAAGCAACAACATCACGCTGCTCCAAAACGGCTCCTTTTTCCCGCAGCCCGTGTATCAGAATCCGCCGCCTGCTTCGGAGTTCGCGGGCGTGATTTCGGATACGTTGGGTGGGCCGCGCGTCATTCAGATGGCCGTGCATCTGATCTTCTGATCTGCAAGACGGAGCACCGCAGATACGATCGGGGCAGGACCGCGAAATGCGATCCTGCCCTCTTTTTTTAAATTGCGGTTGTGATTTTGGCGGAAGCTACTCGGCGTTCAGAGGCGTGCGCAGGACGGCAACGGCGAAATGTGCGAAGTGCGGCGCGTCCTCGTCGAGCTGTATCCAGCGCACCACGCAATGCTTCTTGAGATAGTCGGTAACTTTGCTCTCGCTGATTTCCAGATGCTCGGCGAGCTGCGATTTGAATGAGCTGCCCGAGCCTTCGCGCCGGCCTCTTCCGCCGCGCAACAGCTGACCGAGGGCGATGCGCAGCGTCTTGCAGGATTCAACGTAATACGACGTCACCAGATCCGAGTCCGAAATGATGAAAACGCCCGGTCCCGCCGGAGCTTCATCGGACTGCTCCATGCTGTGGAGTTGGCTGCCTAGCAAGCGCCGCAACATCGATTCGAGATGCGCCAACCTGGACGCAATCGCCGGGTCTCCGCCGCGCCCGTGCGCCACGCGCTCGGAAGGCAGCATCGGTGCTTCACGCGCGACTTCCGGCTCCCGCACGCGCGATGAAGCAACTTCACGCGCACTCGGCGCGCTTTCCTCCGCCGGAGATTCTTGCGACACGACAAAAGTTCGCTGAGGCGCGCGAGGAGTTCCGCTGGACGGCGCAAATCGATCAGCCGGCAATGCGGGAGCAGCCGGGGTGCGCCTGCGACCTCGGCCGCCTCGCCTTCCGCGGCGGCGTCTGCGCTTGCCATCCGCTTCGCTATCCGAACCGGCTAGCGTTGGGCTTTGCGCTTCAGCTCCGCCAACGGAATCGCCGCGGTCTTCGCCCTGTGCGCCGGATTCTTGCGCCGCCTCGATCTCGGAAGAAACAGAAATCTCGGCCTCGCGCTCCGAATCCGTTTCTGCATCCGCGCCTTGCGAAGGAATTTCGCTTTGGCCTGCGCGCGCTGGTGGCAAAGGCGCGCCAAGGCGCGTGAGCGCCTCTTCTACGCGGTGCTTCCAATCCTGACGGCGAAATCGTTGATGCGCGGTGGTGTACCAGCGAATGGCTTCGTCGTTGTGCGCGGCGCGCTCTTCCACCGCAGCGAGCTCGAACGCAACCATGGCGTCGCGGGTCTTGGCATACAGCTCGCCGAGCTTCGTTGCCGCCTCAGGAGTGTCCTTGACCTTGCGGATGCGGGCCTGAATCTGCCGCCAGTTTGCCATGTCGCCGGATTGTATCAGTCAAATGCGCCCGGAAGCCAGCAGCCCAGTAGCGCCGGGCCGCTCCGGTGATTTTGCCGCCGTAAGCTTTGGAATCGTGCATCATGCTTTCATGAACGCCGCCGCACGAACGCGCTGGATCACCGAAAAAGCCCGCGAGCTCGGGTTCGATCTTTGCGGCGTAGTTCGCGCCGAAGCCTTCGAGGAGTTGCAGCGTCTGCCGGAATGGCTTTCGCGCGGCTACGCCGGAGAAATGAATTATCTGCACGACGCGCGCCGCGCTGATCCGGGGCGAGTCGTGACAGACGCGCGCAGCCTCATTGTAGTTGCATTGAACTACCGCACGAATCAAGGCTATTCAACCGAAGTTCCGCCGACGCGTCCCGATGAAGCGCCGCGCGGCTGGATCTCGCGTTACGCCTGGGGCGACGATTATCACGATGTGCTCCGCGAGAAGCTCGAGGTGCTCAGCGCGGCCATGCGCAGCGAATTCCGCGAACGCTTCGACGCTCGCGCTTACGTGGACACCGGCCCGATCGTTGAGCGCGTCGCCGCCCATCACGCCGGCCTCGGCTGGCTGGCGAAAAACACGATGCTCATCAACGAGAAGCTGGGCTCGTGGCTCTTCCTCGGCGTAATTATCACTACACTCGAACTCGAGCCTACGGCCGGTTCAGCAAGCGAGTTGCCGGCTGATATGTGCGGCCAGTGCCGTTTGTGCATCGATGCGTGCCCGACGGGCGCGATCGTCGAGCCCTATCTGCTCGACGCGCGACTTTGCATCTCCTATCTCTCCATCGAGCTTCGTGGCGCGATTCCCGAAGAATTGCGCCCCGCGATGGGCCGCATGGTTTTCGGCTGCGATATTTGCCAGGACGTTTGCCCGTGGAATCGCACTGCGCCGCTCACCGGCCTCGCCGAGTTTTTGCCGCGGCGTCTCCCAGAAACGAGTAACGGCGCAACCGATAAAAGTGCGACGGTTGAAAACGCAGAGGGCGAGTCGCTGTTCTTCCCGCCGCTGGAGACGCTCGCGTCTTTGAGCGAAACCGAATTCCGCCAGATCTTCCGCGGCAGCGCCATCAAACGCACGAAATGGCGCGGCCTGATTCGCAATGCTTGCGTGGCTCTCGGAAACTCCTCCCTCGCGCGTCGTACGCCGCAACACGAGCGCATCATCACATTGCTGCACCGCCTTGCGGCATCACTCGACGCGGTGATCAGCGAGCATGCGCGCTGGGCGCTCGCGCGCCTCACGGGCGCCGATTGACACACTCGCCGAGGCTCGATAGCGTAGCGCCGAGGTATTCGAGATGAGCGCAGCAATATTCGGGCTTCTACTTCATTTCGCGCAGCAACCGCATTTCAGTTTTCCAATGGGCGGCACCGCAAACGAGGAAATTGTTCTCCGCTGGCTGCACATCGTCTTCGGCATCATCTGGATTGGCTTGCTCTATTTCTTCAATCTTGTGGGCGTGCCAACGATGGGCTCGCTGGAAGCATCAGTGCGCACGAAAATCTATGCGCCGCTGATGTCGCGAGCCATGTCGTGGTTTCGCTGGTCGGCGATGGTTACAGTGCTCGTTGGCCTGCGTTATTTCACCATCATCTTGAAAGCCGACGCGATCAATGCGGGCAAGCCTTCGCTGCTGTGGACGTGGTTTGGAGAGTGGTTTGCAATCTGGCTGGTTGCCTACGCAATTCTCTACGCCCTGCAAATGCCCTGGGGCGGCGCGATCAATCAACGCGCGCTGCGCGGCGTGCTGATCGCCATCGTCGTGATCGCGGCATCCTATGCGGCGCTGGTTGTGAACGGCAGCCAGTTCTCTTCCAACAGCCACCTTTCGATCAGTATCGGCGGCGGGCTGGGCTTGGTGATGTTGCTGAACGCCTGGGGAATTGTCTGGCGCGCGCAGAAGCGGCTGATCCAGTGGAACCGGGCCAACGCCGAGAATGGCACGCCGATCCCGCCGGAAGCCGAACGCCTGCGCCAATGGTCGCTCTTCGCTGCCCGAGTCGCCTTTTGGCTTTCGTTTCCGATGCTTTTCTTCATGGGCGCCGCCGACCACTATCCTTTTCTTAGCAGCATCAGCGATTGATTTCCGTTGCATACGCCCATTTCTTGCTAAACTACAAGAGCAGTTCCCCTTCCTATTTGCCAAATCCCAGCAGCGAAAGTGTGCATGCGCGCAACGATTCCGGTCCTGGTCATGCCGACTTTGGAAGTTCTTCGCGAGCAGGAGCTCGATGAAGCCCGCATGATCCAGAACTCTCTGGTTCCTACGGAATCTCTGCAGATCGGCAAACTCGGCGTGACGCATCGCCTGCAGCCCGTGCACGAAGTCGGCGGCGATTTCCTCGACTATTTCGCTCTCAGCGACCAGACCATTGGTCTCTATCTCGGCGATGTTGCCGGCAAGGGCCTCCCCGGCGCGCTCTACGCTGCGCTCGTCGTCGGCACATTGCGCGGCGTGCACAAAACCGGCCAATCGCCGGCCGCGGTGCTTTCCCTGCTCAACCGGCGGCTCTGTGTGCGCGCCATTCCCTCGCGCTACTCGGCCGTTTCGTACGCGGTGTTTGATCCGAGCAGCAGGCAAATGCACATTTCGAGCGCAGGAATGTACGGCCCGTTGCTTCTGACGCGGCGGGGCTGCGTGAATCTGCGGCTTTCCGGCATGCCGCCGGGATTGTTCGCCAACGCGCAGTACGACGTTTCCACCGTGGCGATCGAACCGGGCGAGTCGGTTCTGTTCATCACCGACGGGATTGCGGAGATGCGCAAAAGCGACTCAGGAATTTTGGGCGTCGAGCACTTGATCGATATCTGCGCGCGGCTTTATACCGAGGAGCCAGCCAAGCTGCTCGATATCGTTTTCGCCGCAGCCGAGGAAGCCGACCCCAACAACCAATCCGACGACCGGGCCGCGGTGGTTTTTCATCTAGCGGAATGAATTGCGAAGAGCGCGCGTTAGGAGCGCCAGCGAAGAACGACCGGGCCTTCCATCGGGTGCACCATCGGCGCGCCAGTGCGCTTTGATTCGAGATGCGCGGCTTTCAGCGCGAAATACCATTTCGCCGGGCGGTCAGCATCATCAATGAGCATCAATTTCGGCTGGTGCTTCAATCCGATCGATTGCTTGGCCATCGTCTGGGTATCCTGGCGAATGAAACGCGGGCCGAAGATGCGCAATCCCGCGCCCATCAGTGGTCCCCACGGCGGCACATTCCATGCCGCGCAGAAATCCAAGCGGCAGAGATCGCGGCGCACGGGCGTTACCGTGGCGCGGCTTGAAAACCAGGCGCGGCCGCAGCGCGTCTGCTCGAAGCGCATGTTGGGCAGGACGAAATCGATTGTCGTGGTGACTGGCGCGCCATAAAGTCCGCGCAATAATTTGTAGGGCGCGCTGTTCGACGATGGCGTGTGCGTGCTCATGCGAAATCCATTCGGAATCGGCTCGAAGGCTTTCTGCTTTTCATGAATGCTGTGGCGGCTGCGCCACCACCATGCCTGGTGAACGAACGGCCCGTGAGCGGGGTCCATCAGCCCGATAATTCCGTGATCCACGCTGACCGGCATTTCGGCCGAGAGATGCGCGATGTGGAAGCGCTCGCTGAACTTGGGCAGTTCGGGAGCTGGCGGCACTTCTGCCGAAGCCTGCGCGCGCGTATCCGCGTCCGGAACGAAGACCCAGATGTAGCCGTCGCGCTCTTCGCAGGGATACGCATCCGCGAAAATGCGATCGCATTTCAGCTTCGAATCAGCGGTCAGCGAAGGAATGACGGTGCATTGGCCGGAGTGCACGTCAAATTGCCAGCCGTGATAGCTGCATTCCACGTTGCCGGCCTCGAGCCGGCCGAATGAAAGCGGCATGCCGCGGTGCGGGCAAGCATCGTGCATCGCGAAGGGCTTGCCGTGGCGGTCGCGTCCGAGGACGAGGGGAATTTCGAGCAGCAACGCGGTGGCCATGCGATTGCGAGCAACTTGCGTGGCGCGCGCCGCCGGATACCAGAAGCCGAAAAGCATATCGGCGCTATCGCGCGCGGCGGCGGGCTGCGTCGCAGCTTCATGGCTGATCACGGACGTATCGTATTACACGCTCACGCGCGCAGCAAAGGGTGAGCTTGGGAAGCGGTCAAAAGCCCCACGCGCAAATTCGGCGCATGGGGCACCCTGACCGTACAAGAGCAGCTTGCGGTGAGCCAGTTAGAAGCTGATCTTCAGGATCTGGCCATTGTTGCCGACGAACCAGCCCGCTTCCGAATTTGCGAACGCCACGGCCCAGTAGCCGCTCACACTGGGCATCGTGAACCACGTTTGCCCTTCATCGGGTGTCCAGGCCGCTTCGCCAGAACTGAAATCCGGCTGCGTTTCGGTGGTGATCACAACTGTGCGGTCATGTTCGTGGTCATCTCTATCGCGGCCGCCATCGCCTTGGCCGTTGCCGCGAATGTAAGCGAGACAGAAAATCGCTCCCTGCACGGGCGGCGCGTTCGTAAGCGTCCAGGTTTTTCCGCCGTCGTCGGATGTTGCGGCATCGGCGCTGGTGTTGGAAGACAAGTCGCCGCCGCCCAGAATCCCGTGGCGGTCATCGCGGAAGGCCACGGAAATTCCGCCGGCGCTGGGCGAGCTGATCAGCGGAGTGTCATACGCGTTCCACGTGTTGCCGCCATCTCTGGTGGCGAGAATTCTCGCAATGCTTGCGCCGCCGGTGGTGATCCAGGCGTTCCTTTCACCTTCGGTCGTAATGCACGTTCCGCTTGCGGAAAACGAGGCTTCGCCCGCCAATGCGGGCGGCATGTTGCCAGCGATCGACTCCCAGTTAATTCCATCGGTGGTGCGGATGTCGGGAAATACGCCGTTCACCGAATCGCTGTGAGTGATGCCGCGGCGCGGAGTCCAAAATGCGAAGCAATCATAAAAGGCATTGACGGTCTCGTTGGTGAACTCGATTGTCCAGGTGGCGCCGCCGTCGAGGGTTTTGTAGATTTTGAAATCCGTTGTGTTGTTGCCGATGGACATCAGGTAGGCGATTTTGTCGCTCACGCCTTGCACATCGCGGAATTGATCGTTTTCGGCGCCGGGAACGACGCCGGACGTCCAGGTGTTGCCGCCGTCCGTTGTTACTACGAAGGTGCCGCCCGTTCCGGCGGCCCAGACCACGCGGGAATTCACCGGGCTGACGCAAATCAGCAACTGCGTTGTGCCGCTATTCTGCGGCGTGAGTTTGGGTTGATGCATTTGGCCGTGGTCTCCCGCAAAGGTGTGGCTTGCGGAGATGGCCAGCAGGAAAACGACGAGCAAAGATTTTTTCATGGAAGTCCCCCCGGAAACGATTCGTGGCGGGCCGGAGTATAGGAACGTCGCAGAGCGGGTGTCAAGCTGGGAAGTCCTGTATGCCCGTGATGACGCGGTGAGTGCATGTTTGTGCGCTGGTTTGACAGGTGGGGACTTTGCGCCTATGCTGAATTCAGGTCTTCAGTGATGACCACCGCGTTTTATTAGCCGAACTCCTCACGCCGCCAAGCCGGCGTTTGCACCGTCCAGGCAGTTTTTCCCAATTCCTATTTTCCTTTTCTTTTTTCGGCATTGCATGAGGCACGGTCATGTCAAAAGACAAGCTTTACGACAAGCTGAATCAAATCGAAACGAAGTACGAGGAGCTGACCAATCAGCTCTCGTCGCCCGAAGTCCTGGCCGATTCCGCGCGCTACCAGAAGCTGGCGAAAACTCACGCCGAGCTTTCGGCTGTGGTATCGAAGTATCGAGAATGGAAAGAAATCGATAAGAATCTTACCGGGGTGAAACAGATCCTCGCGGAAACGGACGACCCGGAAATGAAGCAGATGGGTCACGACGAGCAGCGCCTGCTGGAAGAGAAGCTGCAGACGGCGGAGCGCGAGCTGAAACTTCTGCTCCTGCCGAGAGATCCCAACGACGAGAAAAACGTGATCGTTGAAATCCGCGCGGGCACCGGCGGAGACGAGGCTTCGCTTTTTGCCGGGGAACTTTTCCGCATGTACTCGCGCTACGCGGAATCGCAGGGTTGGCGCGTGGAAGTGTTGGAGAGCTCGGCTTCGTCAATCGGCGGAGTGAAGGAAATCGTCGCGGCGATTCAGGGCAACAAGGTTTACTCCAAGCTGAAATATGAAAGCGGAGTGCATCGCGTGCAGCGCGTGCCGGCTACCGAACAGCAGGGGCGCATTCACACTTCCGCCGCGACCGTGGCCGTGCTGCCTGAGGCAGATGAAATTGATATCAAGATCGAGGCCAAGGATCTGCGCATCGATACGTTTTGTTCCTCGGGGCCCGGCGGGCAATCGGTGAACACGACTTATTCTGCGGTGCGCATCACGCACATTCCTTCGGGGCTAGTGGTTTCGCAGCAGGATGAGAAATCGCAGATCAAGAATCGCGCCAAGGCTATGCGCGTTCTTCGAGCGCGGCTTTACGAGATGGAACAGGAAAAGCAGCACGCGCAGATTGCGGCCGAGCGCCGCGGGCAGATCAAGACCGGCGATCGTTCGGAGAAAATCCGCACGTATAATTTCCCGCAGAATCGCGTCAGCGATCACCGCATTGGTTTGACGCTGCATCAACTGGATCAAGTGATGGAAGGCAAGCTCGCGCCGATCGTTGATGCGCTGGTGACGCATTACGAATCCGAGCGTTTGAATGAAGAATTGGGCGAAGCGTGATTCGACGATTTGTCAGGGCACGATTTCAGAGGCTGCCGAAAAAAGCGAAAGCGGCGTCATTCCGAGGAGCGCAGCGACGAGGAATCTGCTCTTTGGCTCGAAATCAAGAAAGAGCAGATCCCTCGCTGCGCTCGGGATGACGGCGTATATGCTTTGTTCCGCAGCCTATTCGACCGTGCCGTAAGCTCGGCAGGCTCAGTATGGCTTTAGGCGCTGAGGTTTTATTTATCCTCGGCTTTTGCTGATTCAAAACTTCACTGCATGCGCGATGCAATCACAAATGCGATGAATGTACGCGGCGCATTAAGAGAAGCGATGGCGCACCTGGAATCCGCTTCCGTGCCTTCGCATGCGCTCGCCGCCGAATTGCTACTGATGCACGCGCTGGGCCGCGATCGCACCTGGCTTTATTCGCATCCGGAAGAGGAAATCGAGCCGGCAGCGCTTGAGAAATTCCATTCGCTGATCGTCCAGCGCTCAAGCGGCATCCCGACGCAATATTTGACCGGCAAGCAGGAATTTTGGGGGCTGCAATTCGAAGTCACGCCCGCGGTGTTGATTCCCCGGCCTGAGACCGAGCATGTCGTCGAAGTTGCGCTCGAACGCCTCGGCTCCTCGCGCAAAAACGCCCGCCTGCGAATCGCCGACATCGGCACAGGCTCCGGCTGCATTGCTATCGCGCTGGCGCGGGAACTCCCGCACGCCGAAATCGTAGCTACGGACATTTCGCGCGAGGCACTCGTTGTCGCACGGCGCAACTCGGCGACGCACGGCTTCGCGGAACGCATCCGGTTGGTCGAGAGCGATCTCTTTGCGACGCTCCGGCGGGAAGAAAGCACCTCGAATCCACGCGATGAACGTTGGCGCGAACCAGATTCGCCGGAGAAAAACGCCGGCTGGCAGCCGGCGTTACGTCCGAAATTTGACGTCATCGTCAGCAATCCGCCTTACATCCCGCTGGGCGAGGCGCCGCAACTGCAGAGCGAAGTCCGCGGCCATGAGCCTCCCACGGCGCTTTTCGCCGGTGATGACGGCATGGCGATCTATGCTCCGCTGATCCGCGACGCGCGCGATTTCCTGACGCCCGGCGGATTGCTTGTCCTCGAGCTTGGCCACGGTTCCCTTTCCGGCGTAAGGCAAATTCTCGATCAATCCTACGCGTGGGCCGAGATTCGCGTCACCAACGATCTCGCCGGCATCCCCCGGGTAATTTCCGCAGTGTCGGCGGATCTTTAGAAACCTCCTGCGCTCCCAGCCCGTCAATAATTGGGAATGCATTTCAACGCTATCCTGAATTAGCATCTACCTTGTGACCATGCTTCGCGCTGTCGCGACTTCGCTGATGCTCTGCTTTGCCTTCGTGCCTCGCCTTTCCGCGCAAGTGCGCGTCACGGTGCCGGGGAAGAAATTCGTGGCCGACAAAAAAATCGTGGCGACCGTCGAGAATGATGGCGGCGAGTGGGTCACGATTTGCGTGGAGTCCGGGCAGATTTCGAAGAGTGGGCAGGCCGCGGTGAGCACGCCGGTGCCGTTCGCCATCGAGAAACGCAGCATGCGCGAAAAATGGATGCCGCTGATGGTCAGCCCGGAAGGCGGCGGCTCCGGAAAACCCGTCGTATTGGAGCCGAAAAAGTCTCTCGATTTTCCATTCTGGCCGCCCGCGACCGGCAACTTGCGCCTGCAAATGCGGTACTGGCCGGGCGCGCATCCGGAAATGGATTGCGCGCATGCGCCCGGCGAAACTCGCAATGCCAAGGCGGTCGAATTTTCGGTGCACGCGGCGCCGAAGTGATAGACGAAAGCTAGACGCACCGCAAGGTGTATATTCTTCTCTCCAGTTGGCCATGCCGAAACTTGCCCGCTTCCGCGCTAAAAATTCCGCTGCGCCGCCAGCATCGCCTGCAGCGGAATTGCAATTCACCTCTGCTTCCGCCAGCGCGCTGACGCCGATTCTGCATATCGACATGGACGCGTTCTTCGTCTCCGTCGAATTGCTCTCGCGGCCGGAATTGCGCGGGCTGCCGGTGATCGTCGGCGGGCAGAAAGATCAGCGCGGCGTGGTTACTTCCGCCAGCTACGAAGCGCGGCGCTTCGGCATTCATTCGGCGATGCCGTTGCGCACGGCCGGCCGGCTCTGTCCCGATGGCATCTTCCTCGATAATCGCCACGACCTCTATTCGCAATGGAGTGATCGTCTCGCCGCGATACTGGCGCGCCATGCGCCGCGCGTCGAAATGGCTTCGGTGGATGAAGCCTATCTCGATTTCAGCGGCACCGAGCGCCTGCACGGACCGCCGCTGCTCGCCGCTGATAAATTGCTGCGCGAAATTCGCAAGACGACGGGCCTGCCCTGTTCCGGCGGCCTGGCTGCCACGCGCCTGGTGGCGAAAGTCGCTTCCGAGCAAGCCAAGCCGCAGGGCTTGGTCTGGGTGCCGGCGGGAATCGAAGCGGAATTTTTGGCGCCGCTCGATGTGCGCAAAATTCCGGGCATCGGCCGCACCACGGAAGCGGCGCTGCACGCGCTGGGCATCCGCACCGTCGGCCAGCTTGCTGCCATCTCGCAGGAAAAACTCGAAGAGGGCTTCGGGCGCTGGGGCACGGCGTTGTATCGCAAGGCCCTCGGCCAGGATTCCTTCGAATTTTTTCTTGACGCCGAAGCGAAGTCCATTTCGCACAACGAAACTTTCGGCGAGGACACCAACGATCGTGGGCACCTCGAATCCACGCTTAGCTATCTGGCACAAAAAGCCGCCAAGCGTCTGCGCGATTCCGGCCTCTACGCGCGTACCATCAGCGTGACGATTCGCTACGCCGATTTCCGTACGATTACGCGCAGCAAAACCTTGCCGGAGCCAACCGATCTCGACGGCGCGATCACCGCGACTGCGAAATCGCTCTTTGCGCGAAATTGGGATGGCCGCGCGAAATTGCGGCTCGTCGGCGTCTCGCTCGAATCCATTTCCGGCGCGACGACTCAATTAGGCCTGCTCGACAGCGAGCAAAAAGCGAAGCTCGAGCGCCTGGCGCGCGCCGCCGACAAACTGCGCGATCGCTTTCGGATTTGGAAAAATCCAGCTCGGCGGCTCGCTGCCAACAAAGCCTTCGTAGAGGGTCGGCGGTCGCCAATCGCACATCCGTCCTATAATCTTCCTCCATGCCGGCAACAGCACCATCGAGCGAGAAAAAAAGCTTCGGCGAGCGCGTGGTCGATTCCGGCAATAGCGTCGCCGGCTTCTGGACGCAGGTAACCAACGGCCTGGCGCTGGATCAACTCTGGCGCCAATTCAGAAACGAAGCGAGCGAATCCTACGGGCTTTACTCCCGCGAAGTGGATTGGGGCGCGATCCCGGGAAAGAAAGGCCTCAAGCGCTTTTTCCGCTCGGCCTGGGCGCTGTTCAAAGTGATGTTGATGAAGCTGGCGCCGGCGCGGCGCATTCTTCTGCTGATCGCCGTGGGCCTGTTTTTCTTTCCGGTGGTGGCGATTTTTCTGCCGCACATGAAGCCCGAGGAAGATGCCAACTTCTACGAGTTTGCAGCGATCGCGCTGTTCATTCTTCTCGCGCTGGAACTTGCCGACCGCGTGATCATGAAACGCGATCTGGAAATCGCGCGGGAGATTCAGCGCTGGCTCGTTCCCAACGCTCCGCCCGCGATTCCCGGCGTGGATATTGCCTTCGCTACGCGGCCTGCGAATACTGTCGCGGGCGACTATTATGACGCGTTTGAGCGCCCGCCCGCGCCCGGAAGCAACGAGCCTGGTCCGCTGCTCCTCGTCGTTGCCGATGTCGCCGGGAAAAGCGTCCCCGCCGCGCTGCTCATGGCTACGTTTCAGGCCAGCCTGCACACGCTGGCCGCTTCGCCCGGCCCGCTCGATCAACTCGTGCGTGCGCTCAATCAATACTCCACCGCGCACAGCCTCGATGGCCTGCGCTTCACCACCGCGTTCTTCGCCGAACTCGACGCCACGCGCCGCGCGCTGACTTACGTGGGCGCGGGGCACAATGCGCCCGTGCTGCGCCGCGCCGATGGCCGCATCGAGCGCCTGACCGAAGGCGGCCCGCCGCTCGGCATTCCTTCGGATGGCGCTGCGCCCAGCTACAGCTGCACGAATATCGCGATTGCCGCGGGCGACGCGCTGATTATCTTCACGGACGGCGTGGTCGAAGCCCTGGATCAAAAAGGAAGCGAATACGGCGAGACGCGCATGATCGCCTGCATTCAATCCGTCGGGCAATCCAATGCCGACTCAATCCTCAGGCAACTCATGAGCGACGTAGATCGCTTCGTAGGGCAAACGCGCCAGCATGATGACGTAACTTGTCTGGTTTTGAAGCTAACGTAGGGGGCGGGTTCACCACGCCGCCGATTTGGCAATGGGTTTGGATTTCGCAGCAAAAAAATCAAACCAAAACCGGGGCCTCCGCCCTGGCGGACCGGCCCCTACAAACGCAGATCAGTGCCGGTCAGTGCGCTGGACTCTGGCTTCGGTCCACGCTATTCTTCAAATAGCGCATCGGCGTTGTCCCTAGTTGTTTGCGAAACATCGAAATGAACGCGCTGGTGCTGTTGTATCCGGCTTCCAGCGCTGCGGCCGTCACTTTTTCTCCAGAGGCAAGCGCCTGCATCGCGTGCAGCAGCCGCAACTGCTGGCGCCATTTGCCAAAAGTCATTTTCGTTTCTTCTAGAAAGAGCCGCTGGATCGTTCGCTTGCTCGCGCCGCAGTCCTTACACAATTTTTCGAGTGTTCTCTGCTCTCCCGGATTTGCAGACAAGGTTTCCGCAACTCTCATCGCTCGGGAATCGGCGGGATGCGGCAACTGCAACGGGATCGATTCGATTCCGCTCAGTTGATCGACGATGATTTCCACCAGGCGTCGCTCCGCTGAAACTTTCTTATTCAATCTCTGAAATTTGCAGGCATGAAGAATCAGCTCTTTCAGCAGCGGCGACACATTCATCACCAGGCATTTCCCGCCGAGCGCACGGCAGAGCCGCGGCAGAAAGTAAAGCGTTCGCATCGAAACTTGTCCCGAGATTGTCACCGAATGCGGCGTATTCGCGGGAATCCACACGGCGCGCAGCGGCGGCACAACCCAGACACCCTGCCTGGTCCGCAGCGTCATCACTCCTTTCGACGCGAACAGCAGCTGATCTTCCGGATGGGAGTGCTCGGGGATGACGTGCCCATCGTTCAGTTCGGCGGAGACGCTGGCAATTTGGGCGAGCCTACGGCCATTGCGGCCAAGCAGTATGCTATGGCACTTATGCGACATTCCTTGTCACAATAGCGAGAGAAATTAGCCATCGCAAGTGCTATTCCTGAGCGCGGAAACGACGACGCCAAGGAGGCACCGATGCTCGCTGCGGGAAAACTGACAGGCTTCATTCCCACCAACGACTACGACAAGGCGCGCGCGTTTTACGTGGACCAGCTCGGCTTCGATTTCGTGAGCCTCGATCAATTCGCGCTGGTGCTGAGCCTCGGCGGCCACAAATTTCGCGTCTCGAAAGTGCCGAATTTCACGCCGCTACAAGGCACCATCCTGGGCTGGGAGGTGGTGGACATTGAACCCGTCGTGCGCTGGCTCGCAGAGCGCGGCGTGGCCACCGAAAAATTCCCGTTCGTTCAAGACAAGGAACTCGGCATCTGGACCACTCCCAACGGCGACAAAGTGGCGTGGTTCAAGGATCCCGACGGCAATATCCTTTCGGTAGCCCAGCATCCGCGAAGTGTGTAGCGTTGGGCTTTTAGCCCAGCAGCCTTCCGCGGGAAACGATCCTTACCCGACCTAGCACCGTGCCGTGAATTCCCGCATAATCGCGCTATGAACGCGCGCGAACTGGCCGACAAAATCGCTCGCACACTGCGTGATGGGGGCCATCAGGCCTACTTTGTCGGCGGCTGCGTGCGCGATTTGGAATTGGGCCGCGAGCCGGTCGATTACGATGTCTCGACTGATGCTCGCCCGGAGCGCGTGCAGGAGCTGTTCCCCGATTCGCTCGCCATCGGCGCACAGTTCGGTGTCATCCTGGTCAGCGAAGGCGGCATTGACGTTGAAGTCGCCACGTTCCGCTCCGACATCGGCTATTCCGACGGCCGCCATCCCGATACCGTGGTTTACACGAATTCAGCGCAGGAAGATGTGCTGCGCCGCGACTTCACTATCAATGGCCTGCTCCTCGATCCCTTCACCAACGAAGTTCTAGACTACGTCGGAGGCCGCGCCGATCTCCGCGCCCGCGTCATCCGCGCCATCGGCGATCCCGAGCAGCGCTTCCGCGAGGACAAGTTGCGCCTGATTCGCGCCGTGCGCTTTGCTGCGCGTTTCCATTTCGCCATCGAGCCGGCAACCGCCGCGGCCATTCGCAAGCTTGCTCCGGAGATCGGCGTCGTTTCCGCCGAGCGCCTGCGGGACGAGCTCACTAAAATCCTCACCGAAGGCGCCGCACGCCGCGGCTTCGAACTCCTCGATGAGCTTGGGCTACTGCGGCAGGTGCTTCCGGAAATCGCGCGCATGAAGGGCGTCGAGCAGCCGCCGCAATTCCATCCCGAAGGCGACGTCTGGATTCACACCCTGATGATGCTGGAAATGCTTCCCGCCGGCGTTTCGCCCACTCTGGCTTGGGGCACTCTTCTGCACGATGTGGGCAAGCCGCCGACGTTCGCGCCGCCCAACGGCCCCGAAGGCCGCATCCGCTTCGATGGCCACGTAGAAGTGGGCACCAAAATGGCGGAGGAGATTTGCCGTCGCTTTCGTTTCTCGAATGATGACACCGAGCAGATTGCCGCGCTGGTAGCCAATCATCTGCGCTTTAAGGACGTTCTGCAGATGAAGCAATCCACGCTGAAACGCTTCCTGCGCCTGCCGCGTTTCGAAGAGCATCTCGAGCTGCACCGCCTCGATTGCCTCTCCAGCCACCGCAACCTGGAAAACTACGACTTCGTCCGCCGCTTCCTGGCCGAAACCCCGCCCGCCGAGGTTCGTCCTGCCCGGCTGATCAGCGGCGACGACCTGATTGCCCTCGGCCTGAAACCCGGGCCCGAGTTCAAACAAATTTTGAGTAACCTGGAAGACGCCCAGCTGGAAGGCCGCATCAGAACTCGGGAGGAGGCTCTGGGTCACGCCAGGAAGGCTCTGGCAGATAAATCCCGGCCAGCGACGAACTAGTCACGGGCCTGGAACTTCTGGCGACGCATCGGAAGGGCAGCAATAAATCTTTCAAGTCCTTATATTACAGTAGATTGCGTCCTTGACATCGATAGCTTAGTGCTATACACTCACATAGCTTTATAACGATACTGAAATCGCCCGACACTTTTCCCGACGGAATGCATCTAACGACTAGCACGCCGATATGTGATAGTGGTTCTCAAAGGGGGACCCAGTGACACCGAACCCTAAAGCTAGCTCACAAGAGCTGCCTATTCTCCCTGTCCGGGACACGGTTCTGTTTCCCGGCGCAGTTATGCCTCTAACAGTAGGGCGCGAAAGCTCGCTGGCCCTGCTCGATTCGCTCGAAGGGAACGATAAGGTTCTGGGCGTAGTCGCCCAGCTCGACCCGCGCACCGAAGACCCGTCCGGCACCGACCTGCACAGCGTCGGTACAGCCGCCAAGGTCCACAAGATGGTGCGCATGCCGAACGGCAACGTCGTGGCCTTCCTCGAAGGCTTGCACCGCATTCGCATTACCGAGATCCTCGGCCTGAAGCCGTTCCTGCGCGCGCAAGTCGAGCCGCAACCCGACGTGGACGGCGAGCGCGATTCCGGCATCACGGCTCTCGAACGCAACGCACAGGAACTGTTCCGCGATGTGGTCGCGCGCTCGCCGCAGCTCTCCGACGATCTGCAGAGCGCCATCAATACCATCGAGTCGCCGGCGCGCCTGACGGATTTCATCGCCGGCACGCTCCCGTCACTCACCACCATGCTTCGCCAGGAATTACTCGAGACCGCCAGCGTTCGCGCGCGCCTCGAAATTCTGGTTCGCGAGCTGGCCAAAGAGCGCGAAGTTCTCGATCTGCGCAATCGCATTCAAGAGCAGGTGCAGGAGCAGGTCAACCAAGGCCAGAAGGAATTCCTGCTGCGCGAGCAGATGAAGGCCATTCAGAAGGAGCTCGGCGACTCCGACGACACCCAAGCCGAAGTTGAAGAACTGCGCAAAAAAGTCGAAGAGTCGGGCATGTCTGCTGAGGCCAAGAAGGAATGCGACCGCGAGTTGAAGCGTCTTGCGCGCATGACTCCGGCCTCAGCCGAGTACATGGTTTCGCGCACCTATCTCGAGTGGATGACCTCGCTGCCATGGAACAAGACTTCCGGCACCGATGACATCGACATCACCAAAGCCGAAGCCATCCTCAACGAAGATCACTACGATCTCGAAAAAGTCAAAGAGCGCATCCTCGATTATCTGGCGGTGAAGAAGCTGCAGCCCGGCATGAAGGGTCCGATCCTGTGCTTCCTCGGGCCTCCGGGAGTGGGCAAGACTTCGCTCGGCAAATCCATCGCCCGCGCCATGGGACGCAAATTCGTGCGCGTCTCGTTGGGTGGCATGCACGATGAAGCCGAAATCCGCGGCCATCGCCGCACCTACATCGGCGCGCTGCCCGGACAGGTCATCCAGCACATTCGCCGCGCCGAAACGATGGACCCGGTGTTGATGCTCGATGAAGTGGACAAGCTCGGCCGCGATTTCCGCGGCGATCCGGCAGCGGCGTTGATGGAAGTGCTCGATCCCGAGCAAAACGTCAACTTCCGCGATCATTATCTCGATGTGCCGTTCGATCTTTCGAAGGTCATCTTCATCGCCACGGCCAACTGGATGGATCCCATCCCCGAACCGCTGCGCGATCGCATGGAGATACTCGAACTCCCCGGCTACACCGAGGAAGAAAAAGTCCATATCGCCAAGCGCTTTCTGATTCCGCGCCAGACCACTGAGCACGGCATCAAGCTCGGCGAGCAAATCGAATTCACCGACGAAGCGATTCACGAAATCATTCACAGCTACACGCGCGAGGCCGGCGTCCGCAATCTGGAGCGCGAAATCGCTAATCTGGTGCGCAAGCAGGCGCGGCGCATGGCTGAAGGCAAAACCGAAAAGCACATCGTCACGCCCGAAGTAGTACACGACACTCTCGGCGTGCCGAAGGTCCGCCTCGAAAAGGAAGTCGAGGAGCGCGTAAAGCAGCCCGGCGTTTCTGTCGGCCTGGTTTGGACGCCCGCCGGCGGAGACATCGTGTTCATCGAAGCCTCGGCGATGCGCGGTGGCAAGCAATTCACGATGACGGGCCATCTCGGCGAAGTGATGCAGGAATCCATGCGCGCCGCGTTGACTTGGGTGCGTGCTCACGCTGAAGAATTCGGAATCGATCCCGATTTCTTCCGCAAGCAAGACTTGCACGTGCACGTTCCTTCGGGCGCGATCCCGAAAGACGGTCCATCGGCCGGCGTCGCAATGGTGACTGCGTTGGTGAGTTTGCTTAGCGGAAGGCCGGTGCGGCCGCGCGTAGCGATGACCGGCGAAATCTCGCTTTCCGGCGTAGTCCTGCCGGTAGGCGGAATCAAAGAGAAGGTGCTGGGCGCCAAGCGCGCCGGCATCCGCGAAGTGATTCTGCCCAGCGAGAACGAGCCCAACGTGAAGGAAGATCTGCCGCCGGAGTTGACCGAAGGCCTAACGATCCACTTCGTGCGCACGGCCGATCAAGCCCTCGAACTAGCCCTCGGCAAACTCGAGAAGCCGCTGCGCCCAGCCAGCGGTGGCGGCCGTCGCGGCGAAGAGCGCCCAACGATCGTGCCGGTTCACTAATCGCAGGGCCAGCATAGAACGGCCCATCAGTAAGCAAACAAAAGGCCCGCCATCTCGGCGGGCCTTTTTTCTTGGGTGGCTGCTTCTTCTCTCAGGGTGGCATCCTGGCCGCGGCCGAGCGCGATTGTCCTTGCTCTCAATGCATCAATCGCGTAGGAGTAGAAATTTCCCCGGTGGGCGCGTTGCCGCTACACATACGGACGACGGGAAATCCAAGGATGCGATACTCGCAAAGGCAAATTGCGGTGCGCGGCCGGGAGGCGGCGGGGCTGCTGGTGGCGACGCTCGATCGCGAGGCCTACGTCGAGCGCTTTCTGCGCGCCTATGCCAACGATAATGACCGGCCGGCGATCATCACGCAGCCCATTTTTCATCGCGAGCTGATGGGCTCCGTGCGGCGCGAAGCCTTGCTGGCCATGGCCACGCACGTGGACGAACTGGCGCCGCAATTTCTGGGATTGGCCGAGACGCGTTGGCCCTGAGGCACCGTCCGCCGGCTCGGCGGAGAAAAAGCCGGGACGAACAAAATCGACAAGCGCGAAGAAGAGCCAAGCTGGCGTCAATCGCGAACCAACTCCAAAACGCGGCACCGAAATCGCGCGGCAGCGCGCCGCCGAAATCGAGGCCCTCAATCTATTCCGGCAGGAATTTTTCGCCGCGCTGGGCCAGGCGCTGCGCTGGACGCAGGCAGATTTTGAGGAATTCGCTCGCGACTACGAACTCTATGAAATCGCAGGCGCGCAAGGCAACAACTCCACGCGAGCGGCCAGAGGCGCTGCGTCGGGACCATTCGTAGATCGCTGCGGCCTGTTGATCGATCCTTCGATGCTGGAGCAAGCGCGGCGAGCCGCCGGCAAATTCGAAACGCAATTGCGCGCCGCCACTCTGCAAGCACTGAAGCGAGTATTCGCCACGCGCAGGGAGAATTAAGTAGCGCCGGCGTCTCTGCCGGCATCCGACGAGCGAGTGTCCCGCCACGACTCCAAACAACCGCGGAGCGCGATTGCGCAACCAACGACGCCCAACCCAGCCCGACAAAACAAGACCGCTGCAATCTGTCGATTCGATCCGCGCACGACTATCGCGCCGCCGACATCCCCGCTCGTCAGATGCCGGCAGAGACGCCGGCGCTACTTGGGGTGAGTAGTCGAGCGAGCGCTACGGTTTCGCTTCCAAGATAATATTGAACGGCGTCTGCGCCGCCCGCCGCACGCGCGTGAAACCCGCATCCTGCAGCACCTTCGTCAACCGCGCTTCACCCGCCTGCGCCCCCAGCGCCAATCCCACTTCCTGCGAAAGCGACGCAGGCGTGCACAACGTAGTGGACGCCGAATAAAAAACGCGCCCGATGGGATTCAGATTGTCCTCCAGCCGGTCGTTGGCGAACGGCTCGACGATCATCCAAGTCCCATCGCGGCCCAGCGAGCGCAACACGTGGCCCGCCGCGCCCTCGGGATCGCCCATATCGTGCAAGCAATCGAAAAAAGCCACGAAATCGTAACCATTGCCGGGATAATTTTTTGCCATGGCCACTTCGAATTTGACGCGATCGCTCAAACCCGCGCGCTTGGCAGCTTCGCGAGCCAATTCGATCGAGCGATCGTGATAATCAAAGCCGACGAAAGTTGATTTTGGATAAGCCTGGGCCATCAAAATCGTCGAGGTGCCCAAGCCGCAGCCCACGTCGGCCACTTTCGCCCCCGCTTTCAATTTTGCGTCGACGCCCTCCAACGCTGGAATCCATTCGCTCACCAGATGCGCGCGGTAATTCGGCCGGAAAAATTTCTCCGTGCCATGAAAAAGCTCGTGGTCATGCTCGTGCCAGCCAACACCTTTGCCAGTGCGAAAGCCCTCTTCGATTTTCGGCACGTCCTTCATCACCGCCGACACGATGTAGAAAAATCCAGGCAGATAAACGGGGCTATCTTCCATGGCGAGGGCAAAAGCCTGCTCGGGAGGAAGCGTAAACGTTTTCGCGTCCGCGTCGTAAGTCAGAAATCCGCCGGCGGCCTGCGCCGAAAGCCATTCGCGCACGTACCGCTCGTTCAGCTTGGTTTTCTCCGCGACTTGCGCCGACGTGAGCGGGCCGGCGCCCGCCATGGCTTTATAAAGACCAAGCCTTTCGCCGAGAACGATCAGCGCCGCGTTCATGGCCGCGCCCATTTCGGTGATAGCCTGCCCGAGAAAAGCGTGCAACTTCGCTTCATCGACCGGCAGTTGAGCTGGAGTAGCCATTCGAAACACCTCCTGATGTGATGTGGGCTGGTCCCAGAAACAGTTCAGAGAGTCTAAGCAGCAGCGAATAATGTGTCAACGCAAGTAGCACCGGCTTGCCCTGAGTTTCGAAAGGCGTCTCGGCCGGCGCTACGGAGGCGTAACGCTGACGCCACACGGAAGTTACGCGCGCAGTGCCAGGCCCCGATCGATCTGCTACGCTCGCATAAGAATGTTGGTTATCTTTTATATTCTGGCGATTCAGCAGCTTTTGCAGGGAATTTACTCGGCCATACAAGGCGCGCGATGGCTGCGCTTCGTGCGGCGGCGGCTGGCAACGCACGCGGGATTCTATAGCCCGCGCGTGGCGGTCATCTGTCCGTGCAAAGGCGCAGACCCGGGACTGCAGTCGAATTTGCAGGCGCTCACGCATTTCGACTACCCCAATTACGAGCTCGTCTTCGTAGTGGCAAAGAGCTCCGATTCTTCGGTGAAGATCATCGAGCAGGTCAAATCCCTAAGCCAGCGCAAGATTCATCTCGTTGTCGCCGGCCCTCCTACGGACTCGGGCGAAAAAGTAAGCAACTTAAGCAAAGCCGTCGAGGGGCTCACCGAGGCTTACGACGTTTTTGTCTTCACCGATTCGGATATTGCGCCTAGCCGAGGCTGGCTGACCAAGCTGGTGACGCCGCTGAACGATGACCGCGTCGGCGCAACCACCACCTACCGCTGGCTGATTCCTATTCGCCGCCATGGACGGAGCGGCCTCGCCAGCGCCATCGGCTCCGTTTGGAACGCCAGCATCGCGACGATGCTCGGAGAGCATTCGCGCAATTTCTGCTGGGGCGGCGGCACGGCCATCCGCCGGCAAACGTTTCAGGAAATTGGCGGCCTGGCCTACTGGCAGGGCGCCGTGAGCGATGATCTAGCGCTGACAAATGCCCTGCGCCACGATGGCCGGCAGATCGAATTCGTGCCCGAATGCATCGCGCCCACTCCCTACGCCACCACTTGGGACGAGTTGCTGGAATTCACCAATCGACAGATTATTTTGACGCGCGTCTATTCGCCCTCCATGTGGACGATGGCAGCGATCACCAACGCAACTTACGTGCTCACCGCCCTGGTCACTTTCATCGTTTTGCTCAGGCAGATGCTGGCCGGCGACGTTTGGGGCGAGCCTTTAATTCTGGCGCTGGCGATTCCGGTATTCGCGGCCATCAAAGGCGCATTTCGCACGATAGCCATTGCCGATTTGTTGCCCGAATGGAAGCCGCAGATGCGCGATTGGGCTTGGATTTGGATTGTGTTCGCTCCCGTAATTCCATTCCTGTTCTTCATAAATTTCTGCGCCTCGCTGGCGACCAACAAGATTCGCTGGCGCGGCATCCGCTACCGCCTAATCTCCATAAATCAAACCCAGGTCCTGACAAGATAAGTAGCGCCGGCAAGCCGGCACTACTTAACACCAATCGCAGCCATCAACCTGCCCGTAATTTTTTCTCGCCGATAGCTGAAGAGCAGATCCGTTCGGCAAGCAGTGCAGAGATCGCTCGCCGAAATATTCGTCGCGCTCACGCCGGCGTTTTCCAGGATGGCACGATTCGCGGCAAAGAGATCGAGTTGCGCGCGAGGCTCCGGCGGATGATGTCCCGGCGGCATCATCGTGAGCCACGGAAGCGGATTCGGATCTTCGCCCGAGACCAAAACATCGTAGGGCCCGTCAAACCACGCCCGCGCCTCCTCGAACTGGCTCCCAAATTCCTTCACCACTTCCGGCCCAACTTCGTAGCAGCACCGCCCGATGCCCGGCCCAATCGCCGCGATGATTTTCTCGGGCCGCGTCCCATAAAGCATGCGCATCCGCCCGACGGTCTTTTCCGCGATGCGTTTAAGCGTCCCGCGCCAACCGGCATGAATTGCCGCAACCACGCGGTGCTCCGGATCAGCAAGGAGAATCGGAATGCAATCCGCAGTTTGCACGGCAAGCAGCAAATTCGGCGTGGCAGTGATGAGTGCATCGCCTCGTAGCGCCCGCACCGGAGTTGCATCAATCGCGTGAATGATGTCCGAATGAATTTGACTCAACGCCACCAGTTGCATCGATTCGGCGCCGAGAGATTTCTGGAAGCGACACCGATTCTCTTTCACGCGCTCGCGTTCATCCCATTCGGCGAACCCAAGATTCAGGATGGGTTCGGGCGGCTTCGAATGTGAGCGCGCCGCAGGGAGCCGGCTCGTCCCGCCCACACGCGTGCTGAACCCGTGGGCGAGCCATTTCTCACGCGCCAGCCCCGCCGCTTCGATAACGATTAAGCCCGCAGAACGGCGCTCCCGCCAGGCGCCGGCCCCGTTTGGCGCGAACGCCCGCTTTCGATGCGCCCGCATCGTAGTCTTAGACATTCATCAACCTTGGCCCAACTCCTAGGCGTCAATTATAGAGGCAGGTTTATGTAGCGCCATCCTTTCAGGGTGGCACAGGCACGATCGAGCCAACCGCGCAAGCCGCGTTGAAAGCACGGCGCGACACAACCCTTGCTATAATTTCGCCGCGCTGAACCGACTGCGCAAAGTGCGAGGCTGCGCGTGATCGTTGGCTTGGGATTGGACATCGCGGAAGTTGACCGCATGCAGGCGGCCATCGAGCGCCATGGCGAACCGTTCTTGCGGCGCCTGTTCACGCCCGCCGAGATCGAATACTGCGCGCGCCATCGCAACAAATTCGAGCGCTACGCCGGCCGCTTCGCCGTAAAGGAAGCCGCCATGAAAGCCCTGGGCACAGGCTGGCGCCACGGCGTCCGCTGGCAGGATTTCGAAATCACCAATCAGCCCGGTGGCAAGCCCATTCTGCAAATCAGCGGCGTAGCAAAAGAATTTGCGACAAAGCTAGGCGTGAAGCACGTCTCGCTAACAATCACCCACAGCGGCAATTTCGCGTTAGCGCAGGTAATTTTCGAGAATTAAGCACCGCCGACGCCGGCGCTACTGCGACTCCCGCAACAGCACCACATCCCCATCAATCCGCCGCTGCAATACGCCGATCATCTTCCCATCCGGCGACCAGGAAACCATCACGAACTGCTCCGACTTAAAATTCGTCAACTGCCGCCCCGCGGAACCGTCCAGCGGCTGCAGCCACAGATTGTCCACCCCATTCTGCGTGATCGGATACACCAGCGCCTTCCCATCGGGCGCGAATCGCACTCCAAACGGCGATATCGCTGGATTCGGATCGAGAAGGCGTGCTTGCGGTTGCGCACCCGCGTCGAGAGGAAGCACCACAATTTTATGCACCGGGTTGGTCTCGCCCATCTCCACGAGAAAAGCAATGGACTTATCGTCCGGTGCGAGGCCTATGGTCAGGGCGGACAGAAACGCGTGAGGGATTACAGATCCGGGCACGTTGTCGGGTTTGCCGCCGTCGATCGACACGCGATTAATTCGATTCGCAGCGTTATCCGTGTAATAGACCCACTTCGAGTCGCGCGAACACACCGGACCTACATCGTTCACCCCGGTCGTAACCTGCTTCAGATTGCTGCCATCCGCGTTCACCCGCCAGATGTTTTGTCCCGCGCCGCCTCCCTGGCCGGTTGACTGCAAAACCACGGTTTGTCCATCCGGACAAGCGTCCAGCGAGCCACCCGGATCCAATACTTGCGATCACCGACTCATTTGTGCCGTCCAGCCCAACGCGCATCAGCCGATCATCTTCCGTGAGATAAAATGCCTGGCTCCCGGCCCAGGCAAATCCCATCACTCCTTTTTGCTGCGCCGGAATCGCGGGGCTAGGAGGATTCGCTCCCGTTCCGCCCGCCGGAATGGCAAAAAGCGTGAACCATCGTTTCTGCTGCACCGTCGCGAGCGTCTTGCCATCCGTCGAGAGCGTAGCCGTTACATAATTGTTGGTGTCTTTCGTTATGCTGTGCACCGCGCCGCTGGGATACGCCACGAAACCGATTTGATTGTGGTTCAGCCCGGCGCTCGGGTCCTGATACTGCACCACCAGCCCGCTCCCATCCGGCATCCATCGCGACCTGTAGAACGTCTGGCCTTTCGGCGTCGCCAGGTCCTCGACTTTGCCGGACGAAACATCGATCACTTGCACCGGCCCTGGCGCTTCATTCACATCGGTCATCGCAATGTGCTTCCCATCCGGCGACCATGACACATAGCGGTGTCCCGTATCCGCCGGCCCGCTAAAGATCATCTTCTCCGCGCTGCCGTCCAGGTTGCACTCAAGCAACTGGTACTTGCCAATCTCTGGATCGTTGAATCGCTCGTAGGCCATGCGCTTGCCGTCCGGCGAAAATGCCAGGCTCGTATCAACGTCCCGCGCCACCATCTGCGGATTCCCGCCGAGCGCCGGCGCGCGGAACACATCATAAGCATCGCGTGCGGCCGTGCGCGCCTTGCGAAAATAAAAATAGTTCCCGTCGGGCGAAAAATCGAAATCCAGATAAAACGCTACCGCCGGCGCGATGATCTGCGTATCGCTGTTGGTAGCCACATGCCGCAGCCACACGCTCTCATTCCCTCCCTCCGACACCATGCTCAGAATGTATTTCCCGTCCGGGGAGATCGCCGCGAGCTGCGACTTGCCGTTGTCAGTGATCTGGCTGATTTTGTAATTCTGAAAGGGCACTTCAGTCTTACCGCGGAAGATGGAGAAGATTCCGTAGCCCGCAGCCGCCAGGACGACCAGCGCGATGACCGCGCCTGCGATCAATCCGATTTTGTGCTGCTTCGCCGCTGCAACGACGGTTGAGCTGCCGCTGCCGTGCGTCGCCGCAGATTCGCTCCGGCGCCGCCGCCGTACCCGAACGCACGCCGAGGGCTGATGCGCTCGGCCCCTGCGCAGCCGAACGGCTCGAATCTGCGTCGCGTTTCATCCGCTGCAACTCGGCGCGCATATCCGCGGCGTGCTGATAGCGCAGATTGCGGTCCTTCTCCAGCGCGCGCGTAATCAGCTCTTCCAGCTTCGGCGGCAGCGCCGGATTGAGCGTGATCGCCTCAACGGGCGTGCTGTGCAGAATCGCGCCGGTAATCACTGCGGGACTGTCGCCGCGAAACGGCTGCGTGCCCGTGGCCATCTCGTACAGCACCACACCAAACGAAAATATGTCCGTGCGCGCATCCAGGTCTTTCGCGCCCAACTGTTCCGGCGACATATATGCCACCGTGCCCACGGCCGTCCCCGGACTGGTGAGGTCCGCGCTCAATTCCGGCCCTTTTGTTGGCAAGGTATCTTCAGCGCCCGCGCTTTGCGGCTTGGCAGTCAGCTTCGCCAATCCAAAGTCGAGGATCTTGATATGCCCGCGCTTGGTGACAAAAATATTCGCGGGCTTGATGTCGCGGTGCACGATGTTTTCGCCGTGCGCCGCGTCCAGCCCTTCGGCGATCTGAATGGCCAGATTCAGCAGCGTCTCGAGGTCCAGGGGCCGGCCGCCGATGCGATGCTTCAGCGTCTCGCCGTCCAGATACTCCATGACGATGTACGCTTTGCCGTTTTCTTCGCCGATGTCGTAGATGGTGCAGATGTTGGGATGATTGAGTGCCGAGGCAGCCTTGGCCTCGCGCTTGAATCGTTCCAGCGCCAGTTGATCGTGCGCCAGCGCATCGGGAAGGAATTTCAGCGCCACCGCCCGATCCAGCCGCGTATCTTCGGCCTTGAAGACCACACCCATGCCGCCGCCGCCAAGTTTTTCGACGACGCGATAATGGGATATGGTGCGGCCGATAAGCGACTGAGCGTCCGCCATAAGGACGCCATCTTAGGCCGCACGCAAAGAGGACGCAAGTAGCGCCAAGTACCGCTCGCGTCCCCGCCGGCATCTAGCGAGCACAGCGGTAACCCAGGAGCACCAGTCATCCGCGGCGCGCGACGGCAAAAAACGCAACCTGCAGCCTAACTCAAGCTCCGCGCACGGCTACTTCCCTGGTTACGCTTGCAATCGTCGGATGCCGGGCGGGGACGCCAGCGCTACCTTGTGTCGCGAAGCAGAACTACGTCGTATTGGCGGCGCTCGTTCAGCACGCCGATTGACTTGCCATCAGGCGACCAGCGGAACGATTGAATCCACCCGGAGTTGAAATTCGTGAGGGGACGACCCGAGGAGCCGTCAAGCGGCTGCAGCCACAAATTGTCCACGCCATTTTGGCGAATGGGATAAACGAGAGCCTTGCCGTCAGGCGTGAACTGCGGGCCGAGATCGGAAATGGCGCGGTTGGGGTCAAGGTAACGCACTTGCGGCTGCGGCCCGGCATCGAGCGGCAGCAGGACGATCTTCGGCACTGGATTAGCCTCGCCAACATCCACCAGGAAAGTCAGAATTTTCCCATCGGGCGAAACATCAAGATAATGCGAAGCGATTACAGCATGGGGCACGGCCGAGCCGGGAAGTACTTCAGGCGTGCCGCCGTCAACGGAAACCCGTTCGACTTGATTGGCGTTATTGTCGGCCACGAAAGCCCATTTGGAATCGCGCGAACAATACATCGCCAACTCCAACCGCCCCTTGGAGAGTTGTTTCAAATTCGAGCCATCCGCGCCGATTCGCCAGGTGTTGGCGTTCTCGATGGCATCTTTGCCAGTGATATTGAGAAGAATCGTGCGCCCATCCGGACAAGTGGCGACATTCTCGATGGAAGAATCACGCAAAAGCGTGGTCTGATTGCTCCCATCCGCGGACGCAAGGACGACGCGATTGTCCTCCACCAGCGCCAGCTGTTCGCTGTTCAGCCACGCGAACGCCATGTAGCTCTTCTCTTCCTGAGGAATCGTGGGAGCAGGAAGATTCGCGTTAGTGCCGGTGGCTGGAATCACGAAGAATGTGTAAAACCCCTTGTACTGTATGGTGGCGAGCGTCTTCCCGTCTGCCGAAAGGGCAACGCTGTAATAGCTGGAAGTATCTTTGGTAATGGTGCGAAATTCGCCGCTGGGGTAGGAAACGAATCCGATCTGCGAGTGGTGAAATCCCGCCGTGACGTCGCGATATTCAACGAACAAGCCGCGGCCATCCGGCGCCCACAGGCACTGGTCAAAGCCGATGCCGGCCAATCCGGGCAATTCCTGAGTTTTTCCGGAGGCCAGGTCCATCACTTGAATGGGCGTCGGCGTGCCCGTGACGCTTGCCAACGCCAGGCGCTCGCCGTCCGGCGACCAGGAAATCCAGGTGCGCCCGGATGCCTCGGGCCCCGACTCGATCACTTTTTCGTCGGTGCCGTCGGGATTCGCCTCGAGTAATTGAAACTTGCCGACTTCCGGATCGTTGTAGCGCCCATAAGCGAGATGCTTGCCATCCGGTGAAATCGCGACGTTGGAATCCACATTGCGCACAACGATTTCCGGTTTGCCGCCGAGAGCTGCCGCGCGGTAAACATCCCAGGTATCCTGCGTCGCGGTCCGCGCTTTGCGAAAATAGAAATAGTCTCCGCCGGGTGAAAGATTGAAATCGCGATAGGAAACAGGCACGTCCACCGGCGCGATGATTTGCGTGTCGCTGCCCGTGGCAATGTGACGCAGCCACACGCTGGCTTTGCCCGCATCCAACATCTCACTCAGCACATATTTCCCGTCGGCGGAGATCGCCACGCTCACGGACTTGCCGTTGTCCGTAACCTGCGAAATCTTGTAATTCTGGAACGGCACTTCGGCTTTGCCGCGAAAAATGGAGAACACGCCGTAGGCCGCTGCCGCCAGCACGACCAACGCGATCAGCAAGCCCGCCGTTAGCCCCAATTTGTGCTGCTTCGCTACCTCCACGACCGCCGAACTGCCGGAAGGATGAACCAGCTGCTTTTGCGCCGATGGCCGCGCGGCCGCAACGGAAACGGAAGCCGTCGCCGCAGAAGCATCGACGGGCGACGAATCGGCCGAGGCCAGCGACGTGTCCTGTGAACCGCTTTGGACCCCGGATGAAACATCGCGCTTAACACGGCGCAAATCCGCGCGAATATCGGCGGCGTGCTGGAAACGCAGTTGGCGGTCCTTTTCCAGGGCCTTGTTGATGATGCGCTCGAGATCGAGCGGCAAATCCGGATTCAGGCGCACGGGCGCGAGCGGCGCGCGCGTCAAAATGGCTTCGATGATCACGCCGGAAGTCTCGCCACGGAAGGGCAGATTGCCAGTGGCCATTTCGTAGAGCACCACGCCAAAGCTAAAAAGATCGGTGCGCGCATCCAGATCTTTGCCGCGTACTTGCTCCGGGGACATGTAAGCGATGGTGCCGACAGCCGTTCCGGGGCTGGTCAGTTGATCCTTGGTTATGTCGGCTGCGCCCGTCGAGAGCGTCACATCCGACGCCGAGGACGCCAGCCTGGTCTGCTTGGCCAGTCCGAAATCGAGAATCTTCACGTGGCCGCGCTTGGTGATGAAAATGTTCGCGGGTTTGATGTCGCGATGGACGATGCCTTCGGAATGTGCGGCATCGAGCGCATCGGCGACTTCGATCGCCACTGCCAGCAGCGTCTCCAAATCTAGCGGCTGGCCGCCGATGCGGTGCTTGAGCGTCACGCCATCCAGGAATTCCATGGCGATGAACGGCCGGCCTTCGTGTTCGGCGATCTCGAAGACCATGCAGATATTGGGATGGCTGAGGGCCGAAGCGGATTGCGCTTCGCGCTGGAAGCGCGACAGGGCTTGCGGATCTTTGGTCAAATCCGTGGGCAGGAATTTGAGAGCGACGAAACGATGAAGTGTTGTGTCTTCGGCCTTGTACACCACGCCCATGCCGCCGCCACCGAGTTTTTCGATCACGCGATAGTGCGAGATGGTGCGGCCGATGAGCGGATCTGATTCCGGCATGCGCGGCCATCTTAGGTCGCGCCCAAAGAGTTCGCAAGTAGCGC
>CAVVLE010000049.1:0-297665 GCA_963748865.1 uncultured Acidobacteriota bacterium
GAGGGAAGTTTTTCGCTCATGAGAGAGTGTAGAATCTCACTATGCGGCAAAAGAGATCAAAACGGAAGCTAGCTGTCGAAAGACTGGCTGATCTATTGATCGGGCATATGGAAGAGACGATGTCTCCTGCTCAAGCGAAGGCGATGATGCGGGACCTCAAGACTTTTTCTTCAAAATCTCCTCGACCTCCTGCCACTGCGCCCTCAGCGTCTCTGCGGTAATCCATCCTAGAATTTTCAGCCGGTTTGCAGGTGGTGGTGGGTGCTGGTAAGTGGTGGCAAACAAAAGCAGACGACCCCAGCTAAGCAACCGTATGTCGCCAGTTGAAAACGCATCCCGGTGCGAAAGTCCCTACAGCAAAATTACATGGTGGCAAGCGTATGCGTCAAAATTTGTTCGTGTCAAGCGTGGCTTGGAAGAAAGGAGCCTCGGTCCTGGGGTGCCGGGATGCGAAGGCCGTGGCTCGCGATGAGCATCGTAGCGGATCAATGGGAGTACTTTCTCCGGCGCATTCCTATTGCACCGCTCGGGTTTCAGTTTCTGGCTGCACCTGCGGAACCGGCAGGAGTTGCGGAGCGGGCGGATCGAGGCGCAAGAGTGCCGCTTCGAGCGCCGATTCCTGCGGATGGACGTAATGAGCACTCACGAGAATATTGGAGTGCCCCGCGACCTTTGCCAGCGTCCATGCGTCACACCCGGAAGCTCCTAACCGCGTCAGGAAGGTGTGCCTGATAGAGTGCAAAACGAAGTGCCTTACCTTTGCCGATGCGAGTGTGTATAAGTGCGTCCGGCGCAAGGTCTCTGAGGCGATCTGCCAGACATGCCCCTCTTCGGGCTGGCCTTGTTCGGCATAGAGACGCTCGGGCGTGGAGCGACAACGGGCTGTCATCGGAATGAGCCTCCGCGCCGCTGCGCTTTTCCCACCGGTAATCTGAATTACTCCGCTACGGCCGTTTGCAAAATGGACGTGCCGCCATTCGAGCGCGAGAGCTTCCCCGATTCTGAGGCCCGTGTCGAAGAGCACCGTAGCGAGTGAGAAGAGGGGCTCGCGGGCCGCCGCGAGATACAATTGCTCTTCTGCCGAAGACACCACCCGGTCCCGCGACTTCTCTCCCTTGAGCAAACGTACTTTCGGGACAGCCTTAAGCAAGCCCCACTCGACGGCCAATCCCATGCAACGGCGCAACACTCGCAATGTAGAGTTGACGCTCGACACCTTCAAAGCTCCACTCTGCCGATGCGCCGCGAACCCTGCAATATGCTCGGAGGTAATTTCGTCCAGTCGGCGCGTCGCGAGAGGATCATACCCGCGAATAGCCTTAAGGTTTGGCGCGTACCAGCGCCGGAGTGTTTGCGGAGAGGTTCGTGCAAATGTGTTTTTCGCCCACGGCTCGATCCGCTCGCTGATGAACTGCCGAAGTGTCAGCATAGCCTCGGGCTTGAGCGGTTCGCCTCGCAGAAGCTTCGCCTTGAATGCGGCTTCCACCTTTCCCGCTTCACGCTTGTCGGTTTGGAGCGTGCTCAGTTGGTAGCGCCTTTTGTTCCACCAAAAATCAGACCAGTAAGTTCTGCCTCGCCGAACAACACTCATTGTGTCACCCCCTTTTTCGAGATGAGAATTTCTTTCGCCGTAAGTCTTTCCTTCGCTAAGTCCGCGCCGTCGCACGGTGGGCGCATCCGGGTGTGTCATACTTGCGCCGATGAGCCGTCTCCGGACGGAAAGCCCTGTGACACTCTCTGCAGAACATTAGGGGATTCTTCAACCAGTAGCTGTTCCAGATCACCCATTCCAATGCTTCTTCGAGACTCGTTAGACCCAACGAAGCCCTAATTTCTGGTTTTCTGCCCTTTAGCCCTGGTTTGAGGCACGCGAGCTGGCTGTATGACGCATGTTCGATAACGTGCGCGGTAGCACGACGGATTGATTGCGGTTCGGCTTGCTCAAGCCACAAGCCGATTGCCAGACCTAGCGTATCGGGCCCAGCGGCGTTCGTCGCTAGTCGCTGCGCGAGTCTGTCGGTGTGCAGCCAAGCCACTAGAACAACAGTCGGGTGGGCCGGCCCAAGCCCCATCACCTTGCTTTCGTGTTCTGACGCTTCAAGAAAAGATCGGAGCGCCGCCTCGCTTGGCCCACATAGATTGGGAACAACCACCGGGGGACGATTCCGCGTTCTGCCCGGCCCTTTTTCATGAGGTGGTGCAACCAGTCGTAGGCGCGCCGCTGAACCTCCCACGGCAGATCCTCGAAGTAACCGCGCGGGTTGCGACCGCGATATTTTTTTAGGCCGTCAATTCGCATGTGGTGATTTTAGCACCGAGAGCAAACGCGACTGCTGGAACCCGGGCCGCCCACTAAGCGGGCTTCGTTGACTTGCCGCCGGACGCGACCTAAGATGCCTCGCCAAGAGCGTTGTTCCAGCCATGATCGGCCAGACGATTTCGCACTACCGCATCGTCGACAAACTCGGGGGTGGCGGGATGGGTGTGGTTTACAAGGCCGAGGACACCCGGCTGCACCGTTTCGTCGCTCTTAAATTCTTGCCTGAAGAGGTTGCCCATGATCCCCAAGCTCTGGCCCGCTTTCACCGCGAAGCCCAGGCCGCGTCCGCACTCAATCATCCCAACATCTGCACGATTCATGACATCGGCGAGCAAAACGGGCAGGCCTTCATAGCCATGGAGTTTCTGGACGGTGCGACCCTGAAACACCGCATCGCCGGAAAGCCCATGGAGACCGATGTGTTACTCGGTCTGGCAATTGAGATCGCCGACGCGCTGGATGCCGCCCACTCAAAAGGGATCGTTCATCGCGACATCAAGCCAGCCAACATTTTTGTGACCGAGCGCAAGCACCCCAAGATTCTTGACTTCGGGCTGGCGAAGCTAACGGCCGACATCAGAGGTGTTGGCATTTCGGATATGCCAACCGCTACAGCCGTGGAAGATCCGCTGACCAGGCGTGGCGCCACGGTGGGCACTATCGTTTACATGTCTCCAGAGCAAGCGCGTGGCGAAGAACTAGATGCACGAACGGACTTATTCTCCTTCGGCGCAGTGCTCTACGAAATGGCCTCGGGATTGATGGCCTTTTCAGGTAACACCGCGGCGATCATTCACGATGCGATTCTGAACCGGGCGCCCCTACCTCTGGGTCAAGTAAATCCTCAGACGTCCCCGGAACTCGAGCGCATTATCAACAAGGCCCTGGAGAAAGACCGGAAGCGCCGCTACCAGCACGCTTCGGAAATATGCAGCGACCTGAAATGTTTGAGGCGCGACATCGAATCAGGTCCTCGTAATACGGTGTCGGAGACGCTAAGACCGCGAACCAGGAGCAGCGCGACAACTACAACATCAGTGCGGCCTGCCGTCGGGCCATTGGCGCGCCACAAATACATTTGGATCGGGGCAGGCTGTGCGCTGCTGCTGATTGTGCTTGCGGTCGTGTTGTCTAAAAACAGCGAGCCGTGGCAAAGAATTTTTGGCCCAGCCATTCCCCACCAGAAAAACCTCGTGGTACTCCCCTTTACCGCCATTGATGGCCAGCCAAACGAGCAAGTCTTCTGTGACGGACTCACTGAGACCGTCACTGCGAAACTAGCGCATGTGGCAGCGCTGCAAGTGCCCTCGGCGCTTGACGTACGCGGTCGCGGCGTCACGAGCATCGAAAAAGCGAGAAACCAGTTCGGTGCAAACCTTGTACTCGCCGCTAGTTGGCAACAAACAGGAAACTCTGCCCGCATAAACCTAAGTCTTGTTGATGCCAAAACCGGAAAGCAGCTTCGAACCGACACGATCACCGAGCCAGCGAGTGATTTGTTCCGTCTCCAAGATCAGGTCGTCCTTAAGGCTTCGCATATGCTGGAACTTCAGTTATCGGCTAATAACACTTCTTCGTTAACCACTCACGGCACAACGGTGCTAGCAGCTTACGATTTCTACGTTCAGGGAATTGGGTACCTGCAGCGCTACGAGCGGCCGGAAAACGTAGATGCCTCGATCGACCTGTTCCGGCATGCAATCGAGGAAGACCCAACCTACGCGCAAGCGCAAGCCGCACTCGCTCGGGCCTATTGGTACAAATACACTGCAACCAACGATCCCAAATGGGCTGAAGCGGCGAAGACCGCAGTCAAGGTGGCCCGTGAACTCAATAGTCAGTTGCCCGACGTGCAGCTGGCCATTGCCGGCTTCAATCTCCGTACAGGAGCATATGCAGAAGCTGTCGCGGGATTTCAACGCGCCCTTGAACTGGATCCAGAAAACGTAAATGCATACTTAGGACTTGGCCGCAGCTACGACTTGCTAGGTCGCATACCGGAGGCGGAGCAGGCCCTCCATCATGCCGCCGACATCAGTCCGCAATGTTGGAGCTGCTACAACCTGCTCGGTGCTTTCCTCAATAAGCACGGACGTTACGACGAAGCCGTAGAAGCATGGCAGAGAATGACAGAGATTACTCCGGACAACGAATGGGGTTATTTGAATCTCGGGGCGGTTTATTTCAACCTCGGGCAGTTTGGAAAAGCGGACGAATACTTTCGCCGTGGTCTCCGGGTCGCTCCCGATGATGCCGATCTTTATGCGAACGTTGGCACCGTCAGCTTTTTCCTGGGAAACTTTCAGGAGGATGCGGCCTATTGCAAGAAAGCCATTGAGCTGAATCCTCAGCGGTACGATTACTGGGGGAACTTAGGCGACGCGTTACGAATGATCCCCGGCCAGTCCAGCAAAGCCATGGAGGCCTACCAGCACGCGATACATCTCGCGGAACTGCAATTGAAAGTTAATCCGCTCGATGCTGCCGTGCTCAGTTCTCTCGCCCTCTATTACGCGCGAACAAATGATTCAGCGCGCGCTCGAACTTATCTGCGACAAGCTCTGAAGGCTAACTCTCAAGACATCGATGTTTTGCGTATCGCATGCCTGGTTCATCTCGAGCTGGGCGAACGGCAGGAGGCCTTGCAGTCCCTTCAGAAAGCCGTCACTGCTGGCTATGTTCGAGAACAACTTCTTGCGAATCCTGAGCTGGCAAGCTTACACTCAGACCCTCAATTCGACCGTCTCACAAAGCAAGCAAAGTCTTACCAGTAGATATTCGAGGCCTTTCGAATCATTTGCTAATGGCGAGAGTATCTTTTCGGCCCCCGTTGTAATTTTCGAACCTGGATTTCGGCCCACGGACTGATGCATCTGAATCCACATTCAAGGAGATAGTTATGTCCATCCTGTCAATTTCAGGCCCGGGTCGCACGAGACTACTGGCTTATGCTCTAGCTATCGCCAGTCTTGTTCTCGCATCAGCCTGCACGGTGAAAGCGCAAACAACTTGGACAATCACAGTTGACGTGACGAACGTAACCGACCGGCCCAAATACTCTTTTTCATCGAACCCCGCGAATGCCCCCAATTGCGCCGGAACAAACCCTATCTCACCGTCATCCGCAGAGTACCTGTATGTCTGTCCGAAGGACATAGTCAATTGGGTAGCCAAGCCCAGCACAAAGGCCACACTGACTATATTTTTTAAACAACCTCTTCTCGACGATGCGACCAGCAACACCCCAACCTCTTGGCATCATGGCAAGGCCGGACAGCCGGCCGGCGGAATGGTCGACAAGAACGCCTTTCGGGGCATAGCATACGAGTACAGTATTGGCTTGTATGATCCAGATACTGGTAATTTGTATGTTGACGACCCCACGATCATAGTTGGCACAGGGGGCGGCCTAGAAGGCGTGCTGCACGAGATTGAAAAAGACTGCGACCAGCTAAAGCTTCGCACGGGTTCGAACGGAGCTGACGCTAGGGAGGTGTGCAGGCAGATCGATAGCGACGTCAAAAGGCTACAAAATCTTCTAAAGTGAAAGTGATCGACAACACGACTTGGGACATCTAACTTTCCTGGAACCGTGTCCCGCCGCGTCACCAATCGAACTTCAGCCGTGCTCGAACTCTAGAGGTCTCCCTTGGTGGATGACTGTAGTCCCTTGGTCATGGGGCCATTTGGCGAATGGTAAGGAGCGAGTCAGAACGAGCAAAGCAAAAATTAAGGTACCACCATCAAATGGGTTCTCGTCCTTGGCATTTTTTCAACTGAATCAGCTGAATTGAAGCGGAACGGAATCGAGGTTCGGTCATCGAGTCCACTAGACTGATTACTGGTGCTCCAACAGTTTCGACGATTGAAATCTCCAATTTCATCGCCGCCAAAACCAAGATACAGTGATTCCGCGGCTCGTCTTTCCCCAAAGCTCGCTTAGAGAGTATTCCAAAATCACCGCGCGCATCTACCCAGCGTACTCAACTCCCTCGTTTGTTGAGTGAGGGTGCGCGGCTCGGCGTTCGGATGATGGGGTGCCCGCGAAAATTCCGTTAATCCACTGCCGCAAAATCCATCGCAATTCTGCGCAAAATCGCAAGAAAATCGGCGTCACATCCACTTTTCGTTTGACACACTTTTACGATTGTGGCATATGTAGCGCCATAAACAAAACGGCTCTGCCAGATGTTAGCGCATCGGACAGAGCCTAACTCCCAAAGTGAGGTGAGTCACCATGGAAGCTAACGCGAATCTATCAACGCACCATCCCCAAGGCAAGGAATCGCAGTATCGACGCGAAGCACTCACGCGCGCAGTCTCCGGCCAATCGCTCAGTAACTTTCCCGCGATTTACCAGGGATTCGCGGCGAAGGGAATTCCTGAGTCGGAGATCAAGCCACGCGAGAACGCGATCGCCAAGACGCTGGGTGTTTCGGTCGGTACGGTTCACGCCGCCGTTCAAGCGCGTTCAAAAATCTCCTCTGCAACCGCTCCCGTAAACGATTGATTCGACGTGGCCGAAAGTGGCGCGCCGACGCGTTCGACAATCAACCGATTTTCGAAGATGCTCGGCACTGGCGGAGATCAGAGCGGCCAGCGAATTACGTGCGGACAAGCCCTATTTTCATCATCGGGCGGGACGAGAATCCTGACGCAGCGCACCCCGTAGTCGAGGTTGTATTCAGCCAATTCGGAACTGCGGTCCGACACCCGGACCTCTTCTCTGGGGCCAGCTCGGAGTAACAACGCAGGGCGCGTGCTCTTCCGGCAACAGTGAAGGTTCTCAGTTGCCCTGCACGCTGATGCTGGTCCAGGTTACGGATTCCCAAATCGCTTCGTTCGGCCCGACGGTAAACGGGGCCCCTTCTCGTTGAGCTAGGACCACGAAGAACGGCCCGCTACCGACTTTCAGCCCCGTTCGATTCGCGAGCATGAATCCGCGAGAACCGGAGAGAGTCACGGTACCAATTCCGCTTTGGTCCACGCTTACTACGACCGTATACCATTGGTTGAGAGCAGTTTCAGGGAAGACATTTTCTCCGGGGACGCTCCCATACGCGATCCACAGACCGCGATACTCGCCGTTGCCGGGATTGAGATTACCTTCGATTCTCACGCCTTGGCTGAGGTCGTTGCTTACCACATAAAACGCGAACGCGTCCCCGTGCGCGACTCTTCCCATAACCGTAACGACCGCCATGAATGGCGGCGAAAGGCTTGTTGTCGATTGGATCCCCGTCAGCTGGTACGTTCCATTGACCCCGACCATCTTCATCCCCGATGCATCAAAACTCAATTGTGGATCGACGAATCTGGAGGCCTCAGACCGCGCTAACGCGGCGAGCAAAGGCGTGTTGGTGTGCCACTGTGTTGCGTCGAGGACTGGAATTGCAGTGAAATTGTTCTCGACGAAATTGGATCGAGTTTGGTCACCTGCGCCGTCTCCCGAGGGCTGTCGTGATTCGGCGGGGACCAGGGTGATGTGCGCAGTCCAGCTGCCAGAATTGTCCGGGAAGAAATTATCGTTAATGCCGAGGTAGAACCTCCCGAACGCGGTTGGGCGGAACTCACGCCGAGCTCCGATTTCAAATATCTTGCCTGACAGCCCGATTCGTCCGAGCAGCGAGTGGCACGCCAGACTCGGAGCGATATACGGCTGCCGAGGGATGCTGCCGTCCGCATTGCACGCGACACCGCTTCCGTTTGGACCTTCGTAGCCCGAGTGATCAAGCGAAAATTTAATTGCTCCCGACGAGATCACCGTTACGGAGTCTTCCGTCGCCAGGTCGAGCCCTGTGTCGACCCAGGGCTCGGTCCCTTTAAGCACGATTCTTCTCTCTTCGCCAGCTGTCGGCACAATTGCGCCCAGAGACGACGCCTCTGCACTCTGAACTTCTCGTTCCGGCGGTCTGCCCGCTTGCTCGGGAGCGGGTGATTCTTCTTGGCGCGTAATTTTCAAATGATTGACGTTGGCAGCGGGCCAGGAGGCGGGGCGCAGGTACAGAAAGACAAAAAAAGCGACAACGAGAGCCACTGCTGCACCGATGGCAACGTAGAACGAAATCCTCTTTTTCGCTCTTGCCGCCCGCTCAATCCAGGCGCTCTTTTTAGTTTTCACAGCTGGAGCTGATGACGGTCTCGCTGTCCGTTCAACGGCAGGGCTCTCCGCCTGTACTTCGGCTCGCGCTGGTTCTGAAAACAGCAGATGAGGCGGAAGTGATGTTGTTCCGCTTGGACCGAGAACGGATTGATCAGGCGATGAGGTATTGGCGGCCTCGGACTGGCGGCGATCCCACTCGAGGTCGCGCTTTAGCTTTGCCAGGTCGAAGCGCATTTTTGCTGCGCTCTCGTAGCGAAGCTCACGCTCGCGCTCCAAGGCCTTTCCGATGATCCGTTCGAACTCTAGAGGAAGATCCTCCGCGATATCCTCCAAAGACGGAGCTGAACTCAGATCCCGCGCCATAATCGCGCTGGACGCCCTCTTGATAAATGCCATCCTACCTTTCGACATCTCGTACAGAACGGCACCAAAGGAGAACAGGTCGGTGCGTGCGTCCACAGGCTCACCGCGAATCTGTTCGGGCGACATGTAAGCCATTGTACCGACTACTACTCCGGCACTAGTGAGCATGACGGGTGCGGTCGAGGAGTCGATTTCGGTGAGATCAGTCGGACGCGCGGGCATAAGCTTCGCCAGCCCGAAATCCAAAATCTTTGCGTGCCCCCACTTGGTGACAAAAATGTTTGTGGGCTTGAGGTCGCGGTGGACAACGCCCGCGCCATGCGCCGCTTCGAGGCCTTCAGCGATTTCGATGGCGAGGTTGAGCACCAGAATGATAGGCATCGGCTTGTTGTGCATGTAGCTCTTGAGCGTCTCGCCTTCGAGGAATTCCATGGCGATGAAGTGCTCGCCATCTTCCTCACCAATGTCGTGTATCGTGCAGATATTCGGATGATTCAGCGCAGAGGCGGCGCGGGCCTCGCGCTGGAAGCGCTCGACTGCACGCGCATCATTTGCGCATTCGGTCGAGAGGAATTTCAAAGCTACGACGCGGTCGAGCCGGATGTCGTGAGCTCGATACACCACTCCCATTCCACCGCTACCGATGGGTTCGTGGACTCGGTAGTGCGAGATGGTGCGGCCAGTCATTCGACAAGAATCATGTTGCAGCGGCGTTTGAGGGCTTAACCGCGAGCCACATAACCGTTCGAGACGCGGACTTACGATTAGACTTGCGTTCTCAAGAGCCTCCTGCGACAACGGACGGACTAGCGCTATTCACTACAGGGACTTGAACCCCCAACTGCTGCAGAATCTCGATTCTACCGCCGAGTATTTCCCACAATGGGCACAGAGCCATGCCGGCTGAAGAGACCCTGTGGCCACCTTCTGGACGGTGCCTTTAGAGACTTGAGCTTCGTTTGATAGAGCCCAAATGAGCGCTGCAATCCATCCGACGATCGACCACCCAGCCAGCAGATTGAGCACAAGAATTCCCAAACGGTTTCTTTTTTCCACCCGATAATAGTGGGAACGAAATATAGCGGAAGCAAAATCATCAACGCGAGTGCGCCTGCAATCATGCGAATTTCGTTGACGCCAGCCATAAATTTGTTCCTCACACCCGCTCGACTATTTAAGCTATGACCGCTTCGGCCAACCCGTGAACCGTTTGCGTTCGATCCCTATGCGGGTGAATTGAGAGCCTGTCCAACGGAACTTCGAAGTGACCACCCACGCCGGTTCAGCATGTGATCCTCCCGCATAAAAACTGACCGCCGATTCGGAATTCTCTACTTTGACGCTTTCGACCTGATAATCACTCCCATTACCTTCCTCCTTTTCCCCAGTCTTGCGGCGAGAGCTGACCAATGAGGTCGCGTCACGAGGGTTTGTACGGTTTTCGGGTTTGCCCGGCTTGGACGAACTGGGTGCCATTCCAGCGAAATCTCACCGTAACGATCCAGTCCCTACACGCGTTACATTCGCCCTCCGTATAACTGACATCGAGGTGTTGATCGCTGACTCTGGTACTATCTAGTCGGTGACCTCCCCAGCTCGATGATGGAAGCGTCGCGAGAACTTTGGGACCGTTCGCTGACATCTCGAAAACGAATACCTCGGAAGACACAACATTCGGGCTGACCCCCGATGGGTGGCAGCTCAGCACGACTATAGCTTCTTCTTGGCCGTCACCTTTGAGATCGCCGAAGACCGGTTTGTCAGCCCAGAATTCTTCGTTTTGAGTGTTTTGCTGGCCGTTTGAGAGACGAACGATCTCAGTACTGCCATTTTCCTTGAAACAGTTGGCTGAATAGTCAAAGTTTTGAAAATCGACGCTATGAATGCCACTGTTTCCCATGCTGGCTGGTTGTTTCAACGGCAAGGCCCTTTCGATCTTGGCGCTCCAGTGGCCACCATGGACCCATCTCAAGCAGTCGAAGGTTCCAGAAGCCGTAACCCAGTCGGGAGCAAAACTTCCGGTGTAATCGCAATCGTTTCCATCGCTGCTGTTGCGCCGCTCCATTCTCAAATTGGAGTCCTGCACCCATACCGTGACCACGGCCGTGACCACGCCATTTTCCCAATTTGCATCGAATATATTGCTTGTACCTCGGCGCGTCCAAATTGCCGACGATCCTGCCTGGTTCTCGTCCCACCTTGTACCCAGCGGGTCGGGAATATGTGTCTCGGTTGAAGTCCGGCCTAGCCGATGGGCAGAACCTGCGAACTCTGGTCGGCTCAACCATAGGCCATAGAAGTTGATGCCCCATCCTCCCGATCTGAATGAGAGCACGTAGCTGCCCGGCCCAAATGCCCTGTGCCATACCAGAGTTCGAACAGGACTCTTCACTCCAATTCCGTTGGCCACCCCGGGGAGCGTGGCGATGGCTACTCCATTCAAGGAAATTTCGGTGTTCACCGAATTTACAAAACCTCCGATAGGAGTGCCGAAAGCAACAGTGAGCGTTTCTCCGGGAGGCACAGTGAATGCAAATTCGGCTGTTCCGCCAGCATCGAGAACGACGCGGTCGTCGCCCATGGAGAAGGCTCCCTGAGCGGAAAAACCCGGAGCAAACGTCTTGCTGCCCCTGACGAAGAGCGAAACGAAAACTAAACCGTCACCAGCCTGCGGCTCTGCTGTTTCAGATGGGGGCTCGGTGTCATCAGCGGGATCGGTGGCCGCGGTCGCGGTTTCGGGCGTAGAGTCCACAGCGTTCGTCGCGACGCTTGGCGCAGACGGAGCCGGACCCGGCGTGGCAACTGCTGTCACAGCAGGTACCGCGGTCGCCGTCGGAATATCTGCTGCTTGCTCAATCGTGAATTCGAGCAGAGTTTCGCTTGGAACGCGTATGCGATTCCCTCGGACTAACTGCGTAAACGCGCCTGCTTCTGCACCAGCAGCCGCTCCGATGGCTGCTCCTACACCTCCGCCCGCCGCCGCCCCAATGGCCGCACCGCCTGCGGCACCACCGCCTATCACCGCAGCGCTTTGCTTGCCGCGACCTTTGCCCACGACTTCGAAAGTAGCGGTGCTGATCGGCACCAGCTGACTTCTTATTTGGATTCCAGTCAGCGCTAGGCTTAATCTGCCTGCGCCCGCAATTTTTCCGTTCTTATCGACGCGGACTAACTTGCCGAATACATCTGTTCCTTTTGCCGCGACGACGGTGTCGTTTACGACGACCGGATTTTCGAGACTGGCGTGAAAGGTATCTCCAACTTTGTTGCGGGACGAGTCCACACGATCGATCATGCGCACTGTGATTGCTGCGCCAGATGGAAACGTGATGGAATTCGTCTGGGCATTAGAGGCTGATAACTGATCGCCAGAAATATTCTGGAGAGCCGCAGCGGAACGCAGATTGGCGTCGCCGCGATGAGCAAGACCGATTGAGGCGAGAATCAGAATGGCAAAGCGGAGCTTGGAGAGGAGCATGGCCAGATCCTCCTAGTCTCTGCGGAGTTTAGATTTCCTAATGGTGTACGGGGCTGGCCAAACATATACCTAACTGGTTTGGAACGCAATGACGGTCGGGGTCGGCCCTCCGGATCTTGAAAGGTTCTCTGGGTGTTGCGTACGCCGGCCGGTGTGAGTGGTTACGAAGGCCGTGGCAGTTTTCAAACCACTGGCATCAGGCTAGAGCACATAGCTCCCTTGATGAATCGCCTAACGCCTGGCCGTTTTGACCGGCTGGCGTCCACGGCCCTCGCCGGCAAGCGGGGCAAAAGACGATCCTGTTGGCCAAATTTTGGTCTGAAGCCTTAACTTGAGACACTCGGATAAGGCACACTTTGCAGGGAAAGGGACTGCAAGTGGCAAAGAGACGAGTGGGAAGATACCCGAAAGAATTCCGCCGGATGGCTGTCGAGCGATTGAAGGCCTGCGACAACATCGTGGAATTGTCACAGGAACTTGATGTACATCGGCAGCTTTTGTACAAGTGGCGGGATCAATTTGATCCCTTCGGCCACAGCGAGTAGCCGCCGCCGGGGAACTCGCGTGAGTCCACGATCCGCAAGGAAGTCAACCAGTTGAAGCGGGTGCTGGTTGACAAAACGTTGGAACTGGATTTTTTCAAAGGTGCCTTGCAAAAAGTCGAGGCTCGACGCCAGAAGAACGGCATCAGTGGCGAGAGGGCATCTACGACGAAATCCAAGAAGTGATGCCTTTGCAAGGCAGCTTAAGCATCGAGCGCATGTGTCAGCTGGCCGGGGTCAGCCGAGCCGGTTTTTATCGTTCTCTGCAGGGCCGAGCACCGGTCGAGGAAGACATGGAGGTGCGGAGCGTGATTCATCAGATCGCTGTCGAGCATCGGCGCCGATACGGGTATCGGCGGATCAGCGCCGAGCTGCGGCGGAGCGGGATGCTGGTCAATCACAAGCGTGTGTTGCGGATCCTGCGCGAAGATAACCTGCTGGCCGTGCAGCCGCGGGCGTTCGTGGTGACCACAGATTCTGATCACGAGTTCGAGGTCTATCTGAACCTCGCCAGTCGTATGAAGCTGACCGGGATCAATCAACTCTGGGTCGCGGACATCACCTACGTCCGGTTGCACCAGGAGTTTGTCTACCTGGCGGTGGTTCTTGACGCGTTCTCACGGAAGGTGGTGGGCTGGGCGTTGGATCGCACCCTCGCGGCTCGGTTGCCGATCGCGGCGCTGGAGCAGGCTCTCGCGCAACGACAGCCGCCGCCCGGGCTGGTGCATCATTCGGATCGTGGTGTGCAGTACGCTTGCGGAGATTACGGAAAGGTTCTGCAACAGCACCAGATGATCCCCAGCATGAGCCGGCCAGCCAATCCGTATGACAACGCCAGTTGCGAAAGCTTTCTGAAGACGCTCAAGCGGGAGGAGATTTACGCGAACGATTACCGCGACCTGGAGCACCTATTTGCGAACATCGAAGGGTTCATCGAGCAGTACTACAATCGGTGCCGTTTGCATTCGGCGCTGGGCTATCGGCCGCCGGAACAGTTCGAGCGGGATGCGAGTACAGGGGTGAATTCGGTTGGAGCGACCCTGAGTTTTTTCAGGCACGAGGAGATCTATCAGTCCGATGAGGGAAGTTACAATGGCGGGGAGCGACCCCAGAGTTGCCCCTCGGCTCATCGTCCCGATGAGTCTCCAGCCGGCTATTCCTCGGCGAGTTGCTCTCCAGCAGAGCTCGCCTCCGCTTCACCAGCCGAGCGCCATCCTGAAGGAGAAGAGGCTGTTTGAGTAAGAGAATCCAATGAACGGCAAGTGTGCCAATCGCAGATTGTCTCAACAGAGGGGTTCACCCCACTGGACTGTGCCCAGTTTTGTGCCCTATCTCCGTCACAAATCGTCGTCGGTGGCCACAGTCGGATAACAAACGGAGTGGCCGCTATTGGCCAGGAAAACCAATGTGATAGCAAGCATTCGCACTCAGTCGTAAAACCACACGCCGCAACTGTTAACCGAAGGGTTGCTAGTTCGAATCTAGCCCGGGGAGCCAAATTCCTTCCGCCAGTCAAGCTGGCACCTTCCGTCAGTTAGCAGGCTTCCGCGGACGTGGCATGCTCCCTCGGAGCACTTGGGACAGGCTCTTCGCTTCGATTCAGGTGTGAACAACGAGTTGCCGGTAATTCGGCGCGGCAAAAAAAATGCGACAAAATGTTCCACGTGGAACATTTAAAGTAATGCTTTAACATGGGGTGGTAACTTCCGGAGCGGCAATAATTTACTTAGACGTACTAGAACATTTGTACTAATTTGGTGTAGTACTTTTTTGCGCGGGTGTATTCTGGGAAGGGCGGGCTTTCGGCCACGCCTTTGTGTTTCCGCACCTTCGTCCACCCGCCACTCAAACGCGCGACCATTTGAAGAGGCTGCGCCACCTAACGTTCGACAATAGTGATGATTCTTGACGTACCGGACTCGCTTCGCCGCAAATCTGCGAGAACCCTTTGGGGCTGACCGGCGTGCGTTGACTTGCCGTTTGGCGCGGACATAGAATTCGCGTCAATGCCCGAGACCTCTCCACTTTCCGGGCGGACGATTTCCCACTTCCGCATCATCGGGAAGCTTGGTGGCGGGGGCATGGGTGTGGTTTATAAGGCCGAGGACACCAAGCTCGGCCGGTTCGCGGCTCTCAAGTTCCTGCCTGACGAGGTGGCCAAAGACCCGCAAGCCTTGAGCCGTTTTCAGCGCGAAGCCAAGGCTGCTTCTGCGCTGAATCATCCGAACATCTGCACGATTTACGAGATTGATGAACATGACGGACAAGCCTTCATTGCGATGGAGTTTCTGGATGGCGAGACGCTGAAGCATCGCATTGCCGGCAAGCCTCTGCCGCTTGATGACACTCTGGACCTGTCGATCGAGATTGCGGATGCGCTCGATGCGGCCCATGGAGAAGGCATCGTTCACCGCGATATCAAGCCCGCCAACATTTTCGTCACCAAGCGGGGACACGCCAAAATCCTCGACTTTGGTTTGGCAAAGCTGACACCGAAGAGAGGAGCGGTGGCCTCAGAGGCCACGCTTGCCACAGACGCGACGGCCGGAGTGAGCGCGGAACACCTCACCAGTCCGGGCGCAGCCCTAGGCACGGTGGCATACATGTCGCCGGAACAAGCGATGGGCAAAGAAGTGGATGCACGCACAGATCTGTTCTCGTTTGGGACGGTGCTGTACGAAATGGCCACAGGACGTCTGCCGTTCCTTGGAGACACTTCGGCGGTAATTTTCCGAGCGATTCTGGATCGAGATCCGACGCCGCCCACGCGCGTGAATCCGGACCTGGCCCCGGACCTGGAAAGGATTATCGATCGGTTGCTGGAGAAAGATCCTGAACTGCGGTACCAGAGCGCAGCCGATTTGCGCAGTGAACTGAAGCGGCTTTTGAAAAGCACAACCTCCAGCCGGGCGGCGGTCGCCGAAGCGTCCGTTGCAGAGCCGGAAACGACGAAAGCCTCGAGCTCAAAAGCAAGAGCCGTGGCCGCCGCGGAGCCGAAACGCCGGCGATGGCTGGTTGCCGGCGGCGTACTCGCAACCGTAGTTGTGATTGCAGTCGCGGGAGTTGGATGGTGGCTGACGAACCGACCGGAGCAACTGCGACACTACCAGCAGCGCCAGCTCAGCAGTCAGGATATACCGGTAAATTATGCGGTAATTTCACCCGACGGCAAGTATCTCGGCTACGACGACCTACAAGGGATCCATCTACAGATCGTTTCCACCGGCGAGATCCGGAACGTATCGCTTCCCGTCGGCAGGGCGGCAAACTGGGGCTTCGGCGACTGGTATCCCGATTCGACGAGTTTTGTCGCGGTAGTGGAGGGCCTGGAGGGACAGACTGGCAGTCTGTGGTCGGTCCCCATACTCGGAGGAACAGCCCGAAGGCTATATGAAGGAGACGTGGGCGGAGTGCCCTCCATTTCCGCGGATGGCGGATTCATCGCATTTCAGACAGGCCATGGTTTGGCGGGGCCGACTGAACTTTGGGTGATGGGAGCAGAAGGCGAAGCCCCGCACAAGATACTGGATACTCCGCCTGATTCTTCTCTTGAGTACAACGCCGTCACCTGGTCGCCCAAAGGACGGCGGCTTGCGTACACACTGGCATCCCGTCAGCATGACACTATTCACGTTTCCATTGAGAGCTGCGACGAAAGTGGCGGCAACAAAACCAACATCGTAACTGATGACAATATTGGATCTGACTTGCGGTGGATAGCTCCGAACCGATTGGTCTATTCGCGAGGTGCAGATTTTTGGATCGTGCGCGTAGATCCGCAGAGCGGCAAGGCGCGAGGGCGACCCAGCCAACTGACAGATTGGACCGGATTTTATTCGGCCAATCCCACAGGTACCGCCGATGGCAAACATCTCGCCTATCTGCGCACGTCCGGTCATCCCAAGGTGCTGGCCGGGGACTTAGCCAGCAACGGAACTGTTGCCAACGTACATCCGATCAGTTTGAATGGCGCCCAACCTTTCACCTGGACCGCGGATTCGCGTTACGTAATTACTTCTTCTTCATACCAAGAGCGCTATGCGTTTTTCAAGCAACCGGTTGACGGAGCTCCTGCAGCGCTAGTCATGTCTTCGGCCGACGCTCTGGGAGTGGTGCGGCTGAGCCCAGACGGAGGGTCGCTGATTTTCTCCGCTTCGCCTGCGGAGAGCGGCGGGGCAAAAAAGAACACGCAAATTTCGCGCATTTCGGCGGACGGCGGGGCGCCGCAGCTGCTGTTTGAGGTCTCCAAGCCGGCAAATTTACAGTGTACGACCCGGTCCGCCAATTTCTGCGCAGTAGGTTCTGCTTCAGGGGACGACAGAGAATTGATTATTCTGGGATTCGATCCAGAAAACGGCCACCCCAAGGAATTGCTTCGGGTCCCCACCGAGCCGGGGCACTACGGACCAGGGATGATCCCGCAATGGAGCATGGCTCCAGACGGCTCCGAAGTGGTGGTCGTGAGAAGCGATTGGAAAATGAACGAAATCGATTTCTTCCCTTTGCACGGAGGTAAGCCTCGCGTCGTTCCTATCAAGGGATATCAAGGACTAAATGGCGGAGACTGGACCTTCGATTCGAAAGGATTCTTCGCCATGGGCATCGCGGCTGACGGGCTGACAAATCTTTTGCACATCGATCGCGATGGTCATATGGAACCAGTCTGGCACCAGCCGGTCGACTGCGGATTTTCCACTTGGGCCATACCTTCGCCCGATGGGCACCACATCGCGATCAACGGCTGCAACCAGGAACGCGAGGTTTGGATGGTCGAAGATTTCTAGCCAGGACGCCTTGCTTTTTGGAGGCTTCTACCACGTGGTCCGATTCAGATAAGTAGAGCATCTAAGAATTGTGGACGCCTCAAGCGTGGCTGTACCTCGGGTGATCATCGTCGGCGGTGGATTCGGCGGGTTGTTCGCGACGCAAGCGCTGGCTGGGGCTGCCGCGAGCGTCGTGCTGATCGACAAGCGCAACTACCACCTGTTTCGTCCCATGCTGTATCAGGTGGCTACGGGCCTGTTGTCTGCGGACCAGATTGCTGCGCCGCTGCGCTCCATCGTGAGCCGGCAGCGCAATGTGGAAGTGCTGCAGGACGAAGTGACCGGGATTGACGCGGCCCAGCGACTGGTTCGCCTGACACAACATCAACTCTCTTACGATTACCTGATCCTCGCCACCGGCATTCAATACAACTATTTTGGACATGATGAGTGGCAACGCGTCGCCCCGGGGCTCGAATCGCTGGACGACGCGGACCTGATTCGCGGGAAGGTGCTAACTGCGTTCGAGCGGGCCGAAGAGACCGCCGCGCTCGATCACCGCGATCGCGCCGAAATCGAGCAACTGCTGACGTTTGTTTTGGTCGGCGCAGGAACGGTCGGCGTGGAGATGGCCAGCACGCTGGCGGAGATGTCGCGCATGGCTCTGGCGCATGACTTTCGGCATATCGATCCACGCTCGGCGCGCATTCTGTTGTACGAAGCGGCGCCGCGCATCCTGCCCACGTTTCCCGAAGTCTTATCGGCCAAAGCGCAACGGCACCTCGAAAGCTTGGGCGTGCAGGTATTTACGAATACGCGGGTGACCGCAGTGGATGGCGGCGGAATCGTCGCCGATGGAAAGCGCATTGCGGCCAGCACGGTATTGTGGAGCGCAGGAGTGCTGGCTTCACCAGCGGCGCGCTGGTTGGGCGCGGCGATGGACCGCTCGGGCAAAATTATCGTGAATGCCGATCTGTCGGTGCCGGGCCATCCTGAGATTTTTGCGATTGGTGACACGGCGCATGTGGTGGCCGAGGCGCGCAATCTGCTGGGTATGAAGGCGAAGCAGCCGCTGACGATGCCCGGCGTGGCGCAACCGGCAATCCAGGAGGGGCAGTATGTAGCGCGGCTGATCCGGCGGCGCATCGCCGGGAAACCAGACCCGGCGCCGTTTTGGTATTGGGACAAAGGTGACCTCGCTATCGTGGGGCGAACTTATGCGCTGGCCGACCTTCGCTTCGTGCGCTTCGCGGGTTTTTGGGCGTGGATTCTCTGGGCCGTTGTGCACATTTATTTTCTGATTGGATTCGCGAACCGCTTCTTCGTCATTCTGGAATGGGGCGTTGCGTTTTTGACCAAGCGGCGGCAAGTGCGCGTGTTTCCAGGGCAAGAGAAAGCGGCGAGAGCGCCCTAGCGAAAAGCGATCCGACATACATCGGTTTGCTGAGAATGTTCTTTCGTTTCTCTACAGAGCCTTCAGCTGCTCCTGGACTGCGCGATACGCCTGATCGATGGCGGCGTTGGTGTACGCGCTGGCGCCGGCGTCGGAATTTGCAATGGAGATTCGCCCAAATTGCTTGCGCGCGATCACGCACGGACGCTCGTCGTCGGCCCAGTGCGGATCGGAGAGGGAATCGTATTCGTAGGCATAGCCGTGGGCCCAGCGGTTTACGGTGATGGCGGCAATATCGCGAGCGGAATCGAATCCGCCGCCCGAGAGCATGCGGTTGAGTTGATCGCGGATGTTGCGCTCGAAGGTGGAAAACGGCGTGTCCAGAAGTTCGGATCGCCCGAGTCTGTACTGATCGCGGCGCGCGGAGCCGGGACTGCACGGCGTGCGCAGCATGAATAGCACCATTGGCTCCTGAGGAGAGCTTGGGAATTTGTATGCGCCCAGGCTCACGGGAAAATCCAGCATTGTGAAACAGTGATAGCTGCCGGGAGAAATTGCCTGCCGCACGCCGAGTTTGTGGAAGGCTTGCCAGTTGCGAATGGCCACATGAGTGTAGATGAAAGGTTCCTTAACACCGTAATGCAGAGCTTCCTTCTGCGCTTCCGGCAATTCCGGGCAAATGTAGGGAATCATGCCGTTGTAGCCGGCTAGCACGCAGGCGCCGGCTTTCGCGCTGCGGAACTTTCCTTCTTGCATGTAGGCGACTTCCACTTCTTTGGCGTCCGGCGCGCCGAGATGGCGGGCGCGCACCGCGGTGCTGTTCAGGCGAATGCGGATGCGGGAGGCGGGCTGATCGAGCTGGGCATAATCGGCGCGCGCGGTGACCACATCTTCCATCGTGTTGCCGGGGATTGATCCTGGCACCAGCGAGCGGACCAGCAGGCGGGCAACGGAGGCGTTGCCATCGGGAAAATGAAATATATAAGGTTCCTCTTCTGCTTCTTCTTCGCCGGCGGCCAAGCCCAGGCCATCGAATCCCGCGTAGCTGTAGGACCCGTAATCGTCGGGATTGCGATAACAAGCCAGGGCCGAGATCGCTTCAATTCCAACGGCGAACAAATCGTGAGTGTAGGTCTGGAAGAACGGGAGGACGGCAGGATCGGCTTGACATATTTCCGTGAGGAAAGCGGCGTAGCTGATCTTGCTTAGGCGAGCGACTTTTTCTTCGCGCGAAAGTCCCGGCAAATAATCTTTCTTTCTCGGTGTAAAGGCGGGCGATTTCGCGCTGCACTTTTTCCGGTAGCGGAGACTTGCTTAGGAATTCGGGCCACGGGAGGGTTCCCATGCCGGGCACGAAGCGATCTTCGCCGAAGGTTTCTTTGTCGAAAAAGCAGGCGGTGCCGAGATGCGAATAGAGCTTTTGGTCGTAGGCTTTGTAGAAGACCTTGGGCTCGATTCCCATGTCGTGGAGCAGACTTTTGGCGACTGCGCTGTACGCAGAGGGACTTTCAATCGATTGCGTCCCGCCGTTGCTCAGCAGCAGCCGTTTGCCGACGCGGAATTCGTTGCGCCGCGCGTGTCCGCCGAAATCGTCATGATTTTCGAGAATGAGAATGCGGGAATTGGCGCCGGCTTGCTTGCGGAAGAAGTATGCGGCGGCTAAACCGCTGATGCCGCCTCCTACCACGATCAGGTCATACGTTTCGCGCGTGTCTTCGGGAGTTCCTGCGGAATCCCAAAAAGTTGCGTCGCGCAGCGAGTGCGCAACATCGAATGCACCCGGTTGGCTGCCTCTCATGCCGTTGAGCGCAGGGGGATACGACCCGGCTGACGAATGGGCAGTGTCCGCGACTCTGCCGGCCGCCGAAGTCCATCCGGTAGAGTCGCGCTGCTGCCCAGCGCACCGATGCTCACCGCCACACCGTTCAGAAAATCGCGGCGAGTAATGCGGCGTCCCATTCCCAGTTCACGGTCGCGCTGTTTTTCGCTCATGATTTTCGGGACTGCACCGCCGGCCTGTTATCGCGAGGTGGATTATACCGAACAACCGTTGAGCCAACCTCGCTGCTCTACTTCGAACGCTCGCTGGCGGTGATAAACTATTTATTTACTTTGGCTGGAGGCTCCGTGATCCGCACTCGATTCATTCTGGCATCGTTGGTCCTGATTTTGCTCGGCGGCCCTGCTATCGCGCCGGTTTTCGCCCAACAATCCGCCGCTCCGTCCGGTTCAGCTGGCGCTCCAGGTTCCACCGCGGTTGACCCTAGCCTTTATTCCGCCATGCGCTGGCGACTGCTTGGCCCGCATCGCGGCGGACGCGTTTCAGCCGTGGCCGGAATACCTGGAGACCCCTCGACTTATTACATGGGCACGCCCGGAGGCGGCGTTTGGAAAACCACCGACAGCGGCGAGGTCTGGGAACCGATTTTTGATTCCGAACGCGTCGCTTCGATCGGCGCCGTCGCCGTTGCGCCTTCAAATTCCAAAATCGTTTACGTTGGCACGGGCGAGCAAACCCCCGGCAACGGCATGTACAAATCCGCCGACGGCGGCGCTACCTGGATTCACATCGGCCTCGACGACGTCCACTACATCAATTCGATCATCGTCGATCCCCGCAATCCTGACGTCATCATCGTCGGTGCGCTCGGCAATCCTATTCTCGGGGTCGCGCCTGCCAGCCCCGCTCGCGGTGTTTTCAAGACCAGCGATGGCGGCAAAACTTGGGCGAAAACCTTGTATAAGGATGACGTCGCCGGCGTCGCAGACATGGTCGCCGATCCCGGCAATCCTCGCGTTCTCTATGCCGCGGTTTGGCACCCGCGCGAATTTCGCGACGGCTTCGGCGCTTCTACGAGTGCAGACGGCTGGGTTTACAAATCCGTGGACGAAGGCTCGACGTGGACGCAAGTCGCGGGCAAGGGACTGCCAACTGCGCCGCTCGACCGCAGCGGCCTGGCCGTAGCTCCCGGCGATCGCGGCCGACGCGTTTTTGCGATCACGGGCCAAGGTCTCTACCGCTCCGACGACGCCGGCGAATCCTGGCGCAAGATCACCACGGACCCGCGCATCGAAGGCAATTTATATTTCAGCCGCATTTTCGTGGACCCGCGCAATGCCGACATTGTTTACGTCATGCAGACCAGCAGCTATCGCTCGACCGACGGTGGCGAGCATTTTTCCGCCTTCAAAGGCGCGCCCGGCGGCGACGACTATCACGTCATGTGGATCGATCCGCAAAATCCGCAGCGCATGATTTTGGGTGTCGATCAAGGCGCCACGATCAGCGTTGACGGCGGCAAAACGTTGGAATTCCTGGTACAACCAGGCCACCGGGCAGTTCTATCACGTGATCACCGACAACCAATTTCCCTACGTCGCCTACGCGCCGCAGCAGGATAGCGGCACTGCGGCGGTCCCAGATCGCAGCGACTTCGGGGAAATCACTTATCGCGATTGGTTCTCCATCGGCGGCTTCGAATTTTGTTTCATCGCTCCCGATCCATTGAATCCCAACATTGTTTATTCAGGCGGCTGGTACGGCAGCGTGGTGCGCTTCGACAAAACCACCGGGCAAATCTCCCACGTTTTTGTTCGCAGCGAAAAATACCGCACATCGCAAATGGCGCCGCTGCTTTTCTCGCCGCTTGATCCCCACTCGCTCTATCTGGGCACGCAATACGTGATGAAAACTACTGACGGCGGCCAGAGCTGGCAAGCCATTAGCCCGGACCTGGCGCAGCGACCAGGTTCCGCCGCGTCGGGCAACCGCGCGAATCCCGGCGGCCACGAGCTCGAAGCCGATTCCGACGATATGGCCGTCGAAGCGCAAGATGACGAAAAGGACGAAGCCCTGCGAGACGCGCAAGGCCCGCGCGGCCGCGCCGCCATCACTACGATCGCGCTCTCGCCCATCGCCGCGGGAACCATCTGGGCCGGAACCGGCAACGGCATCATTCAATCCACGCAGGATGGCGGTCTAACCTGGCAAAACGTATCGCCGGCCGAACTGAAGCCCGAGAGTACTGTTATAAATATCGAAGCGTCGCACTTCGATGTGAACTCCGCTTACATCAGCATCGAAAATCGCCGCGACGATACGCCGTACATCTATCGCACTCGCGACGCTGGAAAATCCTGGCAGAAAATCACGGAAGGCCTGCAATCGGGCTGGGTCGCTCGAGTGGTCCGAGAAGATCCCCTGCGCAAGGGCCTGCTCTACGCCGGAACCACGGACGCCGTGTACGTCTCGTTTGACGATGGCGACCGCTGGCAGTCTCTCCAGCTCAATCTTCCCACTTCCGACATGCGCGATCTCGTTGTCCATGACAATGATCTGGTCGTCGCTACCTACGGCCGCGCGCTCTGGGTGCTCGACGACATTTCACCGCTTCGCCAGGCCGGCGCCTCGATTGCTGCTTCCGATGCCCATTTGCTGCGGCCGGCAAGCGCCATTCGCACGCGCTGGGACAACGATCAGGAAACTCCGCTGCCGCCCGAAATACCCGCCTCACCAAATCCGCCCGACGGCGCGATGTTCTACTACTATCTGAAATCCGCGCCGTCACAACCCATCGCGCTGGAAATCCGCGATGCGCAGGGCAATCTGGTGAAGCGCATTTCGAGCCAGGCGCCTCCGCCCGACACAGTGATCAAGAATGTTCCCGACTATTGGTTTGGCCCGCCGGCGCAACTCACGACGAATGCCGGGCTGAATCGCTTCGTCTGGGATTTGCACTACGATCCGCCGCCGGCGCTGCAATACAGCTACTACGGCAATACTCTCGACTATCTCGAATACACGCTCTCCGATCACGCCATCCCCGGCGAAACTCCGCGCGAACAGACGCTCGGGCCGCTCGCCATTCCGGGCCAGTACACTGCGACGCTAGTGGCCGGCGAGCAAAAGCTGACGCAACCTTTCACTATCACGCTCGATCCGCGCGTCCATGTTTCGCAAGCCGATCTCGCGCTGCAGTTGGAATCCGCGCTGCGCATCGACGCGGGACTGAAGTCCAGCTTCGAGGCCTACAATTCCGCCACGCCTCTTCGCAAAGCCATCGAAGACCGCTCGAAAATTCTCGACGCCAGCCTGAAGGATCATCCGGAAACAAAAGAGGCCGCCGACGCGGTGAAGGCGTTGAACAAGCAGCTCGAAATGATAGTCCAGGGCTCGATGAGGGATCCGGGCATCGGTCCCATCAACCGCGATCTTGCTCGCATCGACTTCATGATCGAAGTTGGCGACGCGGCGCCGTCAGAATCCGCCCTCGAGGCCATCGCCGATTCGTGCTCCGGCCTTTCCAAGCAACTCGCCGCCTGGCATGAGCTGCAGTCGCAAAAACTGCCACCGGTGAACGCGCTCCTCGACAAGTACAAGTTAGCGCCGCTCCCGGCCGCTGCACCGGCCACAGCCGACGCGCCCGCCGGCGATGCTTCCACACCTGGCTCCGGCCACGTGCCCATTGCCGCAGCAGGGGCGGAGAAAAACCAGGAGCCGGGTGCCTATGCGGCCGCCGATGCGTGTAAACCGTAAGACTTAAACGCCACACACGTCGCGTCGCGTTCGGCGAGATTCAACCGTATGCCCGAACTGCCGGATATCACCGCCTACATCAGCGCACTTGAATCACGCATCGTAGGCCAACCGCTCGAGCGCGTGCGACTCGCGAGCCCTTTTCTGCTTCGCACCGTGCAACCACCACTTGCGAATGTCGAGGGCCGCGCTGTGCGCGAATTGCGACGCATCGGCAAGCGCATCGCCATCGGCGTGGAGGGCGATCTCTGGTTGGTGCTGCACTTGATGATCGCCGGTCGGTTGCACTGGAGGCCTCCAGTGGCAAAACTGTCGGGCCGGCAGAATCTCGCCGCGTTCGATTTTCCCAACGGCTCTCTGGTGCTGACTGAAGCCGGTGCAAAGCGCCGCGCATCGCTGCACGTCCTCGCCGGCGAAGAAGGCCTGCGCTCGATTGATCCCGGAGGAATCGACGTCTTCGCGAGCGACCTCAGCACGTTTCGCGCGGCACTAACGGCCGAAAATCGCACACTGAAAAGAGCTCTCACCGATCCCCGCCTGCTCAGTGGCATCGGCAACGCATATTCCGATGAGATCCTGCACGCGGCGCAACTCTCGCCGATTGCGCTGACGCACAAATTGAAGCCGGAAGAATGGGAAAGGCTATTCGCCGCGACGCGCCAAACTTTAACTCTCTGGATAGACCGGCTACGCGCACAGGCGGGGTCCGCATTTCCCGAAAAGGTGACCGCGTTTCGCAATGACATGGCAGTTCACGGCCGCTATGGAAAGCCCTGTCCGAGGTGCGGTGAAAAAATTCAGCGAATTCGCTACGCGGACAACGAAACGAACTACTGCGCGCGATGTCAAACAGGCGGAAAACTTCTCGCGGATCGCAGTTTGTCCCGGCTATTGCGATCGGACTGGCCGCGCACGCTCGAAGAACTCGAAGCCCTCAAGCGTCGCTAGCAGGTTTCCTTCGATAGGACCGCGGGCTGGCCCCGAATTCCGCGCGAAAGGCGTGATTAAAGTTGGAAATGTCGCCGAAGCCGCAATCGAGAGCGATGTCCAGCACCTTCGCTGGTTCCAACAGGAGTCGCGTCGCTGCGCGGCGCAACCGGGCGCGGCGAATATATTGGTGTGGGGTCAATCGCGTGAGCTGCTGAAAAATCCGCAGGAAATGAAAGCGGCTGAGTTTCGCCTCTTGCGCCAGCTCGAGGAGTCCGTGATTCAATTCCGGGCGGTTCTCGATCCTACGCACGACGCGCGTGACGCGCGCTTCGGCAGCCAGGGAGCTACCGTGATACGGCTCGCTGCTCGCGAATCCGAGCGCCCGTCCGGCGAGTTCGATGCCCAGGGCTTCCCAATCTGGATTGGCGTCGCACGCATCCAGTCCTGCGCACGCTCGAGCCACCAGCGGTGAGAGTTCCCGCGTCGGCGGCACTCGCAAAGCTGAAAACTGTACTCTCCGGCTTCGCAGGCGTGCGTCGGTGGCAAGTTCTTCAAAGTATTGGCGGTCGTACGAGAAGGAGAGGCAGCGATCTCCCACGGCGTGCTCGTGTCCGCATTCGAAATATTGCCCGGCATTTCCGAGCAGAAGCGATCCGCAAGTCATCAGCTCGCGTCCGGCGCTGGAGCGGTACTGAAAGCTCCCGGAGATGACGATGGCGATGCACACTTCCGAGTGCTGCTCTTCAAATGGCCGGTCGCGCGGCCCCGCGCTGCAAATCAACTCCGAAACGCTCCAGCCGTTGCCCTGCGCGATTTTGCGCGACGCGGATCGGCCCGAAGGATCAAGCTCGGTGTGTGGCGCACCAGATTCGGATTTGACCGCAATTTTCGCCAAGAAACTCTCCCTCTAGAACGATACAACACTACGGAAGGCACAGGAAAGCAGAGTTCCGGCAGGCTGGCTATTGATTTCGGCAGAGCCATGCCGGCGTCGAAACTGAACCACCAGGAGCGAACTATGACCACGAAAGCGGTTCAACAGGGGACGATTTCCACGAAATTGATCGAACGCTGGGAGCAAGTGGGCCAAAAACTCAGCGCTCTGGCGCAAGAATTCCCCGCCAGCAAGTTTGAATACAAGCCCGCAGACGGCGTGCGCACGATTGCCGAGGTTCTTCGGCACGTGGCTTTCTGGAATCAGTACGTCGCGGATTCAGTGCGCGGCAAAAAAGCCGACGATTCATCGAATGAACTCGCAAAGGATAAGTTTTCTACCAAAGCGCAGATTGTCGGCGCGCTGGACCGCACCACGAAGGACGCCGCGGAGGCATTGAAAGAGCACGCTTCCGGAATGAGCCCCGAGATCGCTGAAACGCTCATCAGCTTTCTCGAACATAATTGTGAGCATTATGGCCAACTGGTCGTGTATGCGCGATTGAACGCAATAACGCCGCCAGCCTCCCGCGGCTGAAAGTGGACGGCCGGATCTTCCGAATGTGCGCGCTCAACATAACTTCTGCGAGGTGAGTGATGTGCGCAACGCAAGCGCAGCAAGCAACGAATGAGAATTTTGTGACGCTACTGCACGCCGCCGGACGTTCGCCGGAAATTCCCGAATCCGCTGATGCTTATGGTTGGCTGGTGGGAAGCTGGGAACTGGAAGTCCTGCACTATCGAGCCGTGGCACTTTCTTCGCAAAATATTATCGGAGAAGCTCATTTCGGCTGGGTTCTCGAAGGCCGCGCCATCCAGGATGTCTGGATCATGCCTCGCGCTTCCGATCGCGGCCCGAATTCTGATCGTGCAAATAATATGTACGGAACCACTCTGCGCGTCTGGGATCCCCTGATTCAGGCGTGGCGGATCCGTTGGATGAATCCCGTAAGCGGCCACGAGGAGCGCCAGACCGGCCGCAGAATTGGCGACGAGATCGTGCAAGTTGGCGCGCGTGCGGACGGCACCCCGACGCGCTGGCGCTTCATTGAAATTACGGCTGACTCATTCCGCTGGCTTGGCGAAGCCCTCGAAGCCGACGGCGAGACGTGGAAACTCGAAGGCGAGTTCCGCGCCCGCCGTCTCCGCTAGCGCCGGCAACGACAATGCGGCCAGCGCCACCGATTCATTTCTCCGTGTCGGTGTGCCAGCCGGGATTCGTCCACTTGCCATCGCGCAGGACGAAAACTTCAGTCACGCGCCCGGAAGTCACTTCGCGCTTGCCGTTCATTTCCGTCTCGTACAAATACTTGCTATATGTGACGGCCACATCGCCGAAGCGCTGCACTTCGGTGCGCGGAAATTCCAGGCGAATCAGCTTGCCGCCATCTTCGTGAAATTTGGCAGCAGCCTTGAACACTACCGCCTGATTGCCCCAATTCTCGTCGCCCGAACTGATGACGATCGTGTCCGCCGGCACCAACTCCGCCAGTTTTTTCGCGTCGTTGTCGAACCACGCTCGCCACACCGCCTCGCGGGCCTTGAGTAATTCGGTACGGTCGTCCGGCCGGGCGGCCCATCCAGGTACGACCAAGATTGCCAGTACGACTGCGATTGCCATTGCTACGGTCATCCAAATTGCGCGACGCATGTTTCCTCCTCGAAGTATTTCAGGATTGAACTTCAGATTTGCGACCCTGGTAAAGCGCCAGCAAAACCGCACACGCTGACGCGGAAAACACGGAATAATCCATCGGTGATTTAATTCCGAAAGAAATGGCCATCGCCACGCCAAACAACACCAGCAGGAATGCGCTGCCTAGCGCCACCCAGCGCGGCCAGATGCCGATGATCAACGCCACTCCTAGAAAAAATTCGGCCGCGGTCGCGGCCCAGGCAAGAAACGGAATCGTCGCGGCGGGCATGAAAGAATTCACTTGCGCCGTATAGCGCTCGAATCCCGCAAAGTCTCCGTAACCCACATTGCGGCCTCGATAGAGTCCGAAGCGATCGGCGATACCGGAGAGAAATGCCGCCCCGAGCGCGACGCGAGCATAAAGAATCCCCAAGCGCTGCCAATTGCACTTCCGCCAGCCCGCACCTGTGTTGTTCAGGGTTACTTCCGATTGCTGCTGCGACGCTTTGTCCATGACTAATTCCCTCCTGAACCCGCGCTGTCCGGAGCATCGACGCTCAGCGCGGTTTCGTGATCGCAAACGAAATAGGCAAGAAACTTCGCCGGCTCCTTGTCGCTGGCGTTCGCCGATACTTGATGAATTCCGTTGGGAGCTTCATAGAAACTCTCGCCGGCTTTGTAGGTCGCGAGCGGCTCGCCTTTCACCTGCGTACGTATCGCCCCTTCAAGGACGTAACCGACGACCGGACACGGATGACTGTGAGGAGTGGAAAACTCGCCGGGACCATAACGAACCTCTACTACCGTCACAGCCAGTTTGTCACCCTGCATGTGCGGCAAATCGTGGCTGAAAGCGACGCGAGCTCTCTCAGCTTTCTCTCGGGCTGGAAGATTTCCGCTACGTCCGGCCGCAGCGCCGCTACCGGTGAGCGCGGCGTAGGAAATGAACAGCGTCAGGCTGAGCCAATCTCGCTTCCCAATCATGATTGCCTCCGTTCGCAGGAAACGATAAGCTGAAGTGGACCTTCTGGAAAGGTCCACTTACACTATTTCGGCTGTACCACTTCTATGACCAAACGGGCCACAGCCTTTGAGTTGGTCTTGCCGCCGCGCCAGCAGGGATCTTCTGCGTATCGTTGGCTTTATGCGTCGCTGCGCGGGGAGATCCTGGAAGGGAGATTGCGCTCCGGCGCCAGGCTTCCTGCCACGCGCGATCTGGCGCGTCAATATCAGTTGTCGCGCGGCACCATCGTGAACGCGTTTGAGCTGCTGAAGTCCGAAGGCTACCTGCGGGGTACGATCGGCTCCGGCACCTACGTGAGCAATGTTCTGCCTGACACAATGCTGCAGGTAAAACGCGCGCCCGCCGGGGCCGCATCGCCTCGGCGCACCAAGAAATCGAAAATCTCGGACTATGCGCGGCGTGTCCGGCTATTTCACGGCTTTGAAGAGCGCCCGAGCCGCGCATTCCGCGCCAACGTTCCGGCGCTCGATTTATTTCCAACGTCCTTGTGGGCGCAGATCACCGCTCGCCGCTTTCGCCGCGCCTCGATGCTGTTCTTGTTGGGCTGCGATCCGCTGGGATACAAACCGCTGCGCGATGCTGTCTCCAACTATCTCAATACATCGCGTGGCGTGAATTGCACCGCCGAGCAGATCGTGATCGTCTCTGGCGTGCAAGAAGCCCTCGATCTCACCGCGCGTCTATTCGTGAATCGCGGAGATCGCGTGCTGATGGAAAACCCCGGATACATCGGCGCACGCATGGTCTTCGAAGCCTGCGGCGCGAATGTCTCAGACGTGCGCCTCGATGATCAGGGAATCAATCTCCACGGGCAGCCCTCGCGTGGCGCGCGGCTGGTTTACGTCACGCCCGCGCATCAGTTTCCTCTCGGAACCGCGATGAGCCTCGCGCGCAAGTTGGATCTACTGGAATGGGCGCGCAAATCCGGCGCGCTGATTTTCGAAGATGACTATGACAGCGAGTACCGCTATTCCGGGCCGCCGATTCCGGCATTGCAAGGTTTCGATCGCCACGGCACAGTGATATTTGCGGGAAGCTTCAGCAAAGTGCTGTTTCCGTCGCTGCGTCTGGGATATATGGTGCTTCCGCAGCGTCTGCTCGCTCTTTTCGCCGCAACGATATCGCTGGCAACTCGCCATTCGCCGCTGCCCGAACAAGCCGTGCTCTGCGACTTCATCACCGAAGGCCATTTCGGCCGCCACTTGCGGCGCATGCGCGAAATTTATGCCGAACGGCTGTCCGTATTGCTCGAAGCAGCGCGCGAAAAAGTCTCGCCGGCCTGCTGCAAATTTCCGAAATCGAAGCCGGTCTGCAAACCGTCGGATGGCTGCACGAAGGTATCGATGGCGAATCCGCCACCAGGGCGGCGGCAGCACACAACGTGGAAGTCTTCCCGCTCAGCCGCTACACCCACGGGAGAACAACCCGCCACGGATTGCAGTTGGGCTTCGCGGCCATTGACGCGCGCGAAATCCGCCGCGGCGTCGAGGCACTCGCCGCAGCCCTGAAGTAGCCGGCGAAAATCAACAAACCGTAGGGGCCGGGCCGCAGCACCCTCCCGCAGTGGAATTGGGTTTGTATGCCTCTGCTACAACTTTCAAGCGGCGGCCGCAAGCAAGGGGCCTCAAAATCTTCGCGCGGGTAAATCGCGGCGCCGCCATTTATAATCCCGTGGCTGTTCAATCACCTATTGGAGGGCGCTATGAAGGGTTCGAATTTTCGCGGCATGTTGCTCGCATTGGTTGCCACCAGTTCCTGCTTGGTTCTAGCTGCCTGCGGAGTCGAAGGCAAATACACGGACGAGACTGGTGCCATCCAGCTGCAACTCGATTCAGGCGGTAAAGGGACGTTCACCATGAACGGCCAAGGCTCGAACTGCACCTACAAAGTTGATGGCGATAAAGTGCCGGTCACATGCGAAGGGCTAACGGTCGTCTTCACCAAGCAAAGCGACGGATCGCTCACGCCCGGGCCGACCGCGCAGTTCGGCGCGCTGAAAAAGAAGTAGCGAAATCTAAAAAAACACCGCCAGAATCAGGGGTGGATGGAACTCGACGACGCCAACCGCTCCACCATCTCAACGATGAGATCGGCGACGACGGACGCACCGCGCTGCCCGAGAACAATCGTGTAGTGAGTCGTGCCGGGAATCTTGTGGTCTTCCACCTGCGGCATAAGCTCGCGAATCTGGGCAGCCAAGGCATCCGGGAAAAGTGGTGGTTGGTCCGGCAAGAAACCGCTCTCCGCGCGAATTAGCATCGCCGGCACGCGAATCGAGCGCAGCCGCTCCGCCATTTCCTCGCGGCGAAATCCCTCCGCAAGATCGGCCATCACGCCGGCTTGAAAAGCCTTCGGCTGCACGGGCGATTCTCCGCCGACTTCGTAATCGAGAAACGCCTCCGCCCACGGACCCCAATCTGCCGCAGGAAAATGAGGCTTGGCGCGCCAATAATCGCGATACGCCTGCCGCGAAGGATAAGTCTGCGTCAATTGCATCACGCGTTCAGCGAGCGCCGCATTAACTGCTTCGTTCGGCGCGGCCCCGCTGATGGCCGGAAGGTATCCGCCATCAATCAAGACCAGTCCAGAAACAAGCGCCGGCTCCTGCGCCGCGAGAGCTGCAGCCACAAATCCGCCCATCGAGTGGCCTACCACAACGCTCGGCCCAATTCCCATCGCGCGCATCGCCGCAGCCACATCGCGCGCGTGTTGCACGAATCCATACGGGCCTGCGGGCTTGTCGGAATCGCCGCGGCCTCGCAGATCGAGTCCAAATAGCGGGCATCGCCCTTCGAGTTTTTCGGCAATGCCGATGAAATTCAGGTAAGAGGCGGTCAGCCCGTGCAACGCGACCACCGGCTCGCCGTGTCCGGGCCAATAGCCGAACGCCATTTCGATGCCGTCGCCCGGCACGCGCCCGCGCGCCTCGCGAACAACTTTCACCGCCCCGCGTTTCTCAACACTCATTGGAATCCCCTGGGAAACAACTGGAACACAGCATCGGAGCAAAGGCTGTTTTCGTTGCGGGGCATTATTGCGCAGTCCGCGCCGGGGCGCACAAAAAGATGTAATGCGAGCCGGTCCCGTGTTCGCGAGACCGGCTCGTCGCAAAATCAGAAAGCGAACTTCACCGCAAACTGAATCACTCGAGGTCCCGTTGTGGTTGCGGCAACCTGCCCAAAGTTTCCCGATGCAACCGTGCTGATGGGGTTCGCGAAATTCACGTTGTTGAACAGATTGAAGAATTCCGCCCGGAACTCCAACTGTTTGCTCTCCGTGACCGGTACAGCCTTAATGATGGAGAAATCCGTATTGGTCTGTTTCGGTCCTCGCAGAATATTTCTTCCCAGCTGTCCGAAGTCGCCGAACGCCGTGGGCTGCACGAAAGCGGTCGGATCGAAATAGGCGTTCAAGCGGCCAGCCACGGAGCCGCCCTTGATCGCAGATGCCAGCGATCGCCCGGGCGCCAAGTCGGCTCGCGTCGCTTCAAACAAGGCAACTTGGCCATAAATGGTGAACGGCGTCCCGGATTGTAAAGTCTCGATTCCCGATACGCTCCAGGAGTTCAACAGTTTTTTCGCGAAGCCCGATTCCCCGCGGTAAAAATTCGGGAGGTTATATACGTAACTCGCAACAAAGCGCTGCCGCCGGTCGAAATCCGATGAAGCATAATTGTGCTCGTTGGCCATGTCCCCCGGGGTCAGCGAAATATCGCTCACATCGCTGCCGGAATAATCATCCAGCGAATGCGAGTAAGTGTAGCTGAGCAGCATTTGCAGCCCTTTCGAGAGACGCTTGTTCACAGTCACCTGCAGCGAGTGGTAATTGGAGTCCGAGTTGCTCTCCATCAGGAAGCTGCCCAATCCCGGCGCCGGCAAATTCCCGAAGGCCGGGAAAAAAGGACCACCCAAACTTCCAAAGGTGTATTGCCCCGCGATTTCCGGAGTAGCCGCCTGGTTGAACGAAACCAACTGCGGGAACCTGCGCCCGAGCGAACCGACGTAGCCCACGTCCAGCAACCAGTTGTTCGAGAAACTCCACTGCACTCCGAGATTAAACGCCTGCACGTAGGGGATGTTCCAATCCTTCAAATCCGGATAAATCCCGCTGGCTGGAACCGGAGTCACCGTGGCGAATGGCCCAGTTGAAGTGAGCAATGTCACCGGCAGGATGGCCGGATATCCTCCAAATGGAAAGATGGAGGTATTGCTGAGGCTCAGCGGGAAAGCGCTAGGCTGCGGAACTTGCACGAACGGACTCTCGTTCGGAGTCGCTATCGCGGTGGCCAGCATTTCGTAAGGCATGTTGAACAATTGGCTGTTAAACAGCCGCATGTTGGGCCGGTCGTAAAAAATCCCGTAACCGCCGCGCAGCACAATCTTCCCGGAACCCGTCAATTGATACGCAAAGCCCACTCTCGGCCCAAAATTCTTGTAATCAGAATTCACCAAGCCGTCGCTCACTTTCGGAATTCCCGCCAGATGTCCATTGCCGGCCTGAACGAACCCGCCGGTGACCACCGAGCCGCAAGTGCTAATCACAGTCGGGCAATCGGTCCCGAGCCCTGCAATCGCCAGAGGAATCGTGGTGGCCTTCGACGGATCGAAGCCCACAAAATTTCCATCAGTCTCCGTCGTAGGGCCAAAGTAATCCCAACGCAACCCCAGGTTCAGCGTAAGCCGCGGAGTAACCTTCCAATCGTCCTGAACGAACGCCGAAAAATCGTTAGCGCGATTGTGCAGGCTGTTAGTGCCCGAGCCAATCACAGACACGCCTGAAAGCCCGGATAGAAAATCCTCGAAGACATTGCCGCTAAATCCCAGGTAAGCCATTTCGCCATTGGGGAACACATCGAAGTAAGGTGCATCCACTTCCTGCCGTTTGTATTCAGCCCCGAATCGAATCGTGTGCGCGCCCTTCGTCCAGGTCATCATGTCGCTGGGCCCGAAAGTATGAGTCTGCGCGTAGTTGATCCCCAGCGGCGACGGCCCCAACGTGAACATGTTCGGGAAGATCATCGTCGGCATTCCGGGGAACAAGTTGCTCAAAGGCGATGCGATTCCCAATTGCGCGTCGGTGATGGGTTGTGACGGCTTGCCGGGGCCGTAAATCGTGCTCCAGCCGAATTTCGCTTCGTTCAGCCAATGACTCGAGATAACCGACGACACGCCGACCGACAGCACGGCTTGCGTGACGTCTTCCTCAGTCGGCCAGCCGGGCGCCTGCAATGGGTTGCCGTCGCCAAACGTATCGTAAAGCGCCTCATTCGTGCGGTTGGTGGCGTAGAAGAACTTACCGAAGAAGCGGTTCGCATCATTCAATTTCACATCCAAATTGGTGTTGAACTGGTCCTCCGAAAAAGTCGAGTTCGAAGGAATCGTCTGCAGCACAGGATTGCCGGGATTCCCAGGCGTGCAACCAACTCCGGTAGTAACGCCCGGCACTCCAGGAACCATGAACTGCCCGTTGGGCAGCTTGGCCGTCAAAACCGCGGCGGCAACGGGATCGATAAATCCACCTAAGCCGTAACAAACCGAAAGGGCCGCCAAAGATGCGGGATCACGCTGCTGTCCCAAAAACGCCGGCAGAAACACGGTGGAAAGCGAGTTAGTGAGTGAGGTTCCATTCGTTTCGCGCGTGCCCTGATAGGAAACAAAAAACCAGGCGCGATCCTTGATAACCGGCCCGCCCAACACCCCTCCAAACTGATTGCGGTTGTAAGTAGGCCGCGCGGTGCCGATTGCGTTCAGGAAGAAATTGTTCCCATCCAGGCTGGTATTGCGCACGAACTCGTACAGATCGCCATGGAAATTATTCGTGCCCGATTTCGTCACCGCCGCTACTACGCCTCCCGCGTTGCGGCCCGTCGAAGCATCGTACAGGCTGGTCTGCACGATGAATTCCTGTATCGAATCGATCGAGGGCACGGCAAGATTGGGCATCGATCCCGTGCCGATGGAATTCGCATCCACGCCATTGATCACCACATCGTTGGAAAGCGCCCGCTGCCCGTTAACGTAGATAGCGGCATCGCCTCGTCCCAGATCCGAAGAGTTCGCCAGAGAGCCGGAACTTCCCGTAGTCAGGCTCAGCAATTGCGTGAAATTGCGGGTAGGCAGTGGCAAGTTACCCACCTCGTTCTCATCGATCACCGTGCCGCGCGTCGAGCTTTCCGTCTGCACCAGCGGCGCTTGCGATGTGACGGTGATAGATTGAGCGCCTCCCTGCACGGACAAATCGGCATTGACCACGGAATACTCCGTGATGCTCACCTCGATTTTTTCGATCACGAAGGGCTTGAAGCTCTTCGCCTCCACCCGCACGCGATACATGCCGGGAGGGAGCAGCGCGAAGACGTAGCGGCCATTGGAATCCGTAGTGATCTGGCGATCCACGCCGGCGTCGCTCGTGAGCGTAACTTTCGCTCCCGCGATCACCGCACCGCTCGGATCTTTCACCACCCCGTCCACCTCGCCGGTTGTGGGCGTTTGTGCTCGCGCGCCGCTGGCCGAAAATAAGAGGAGCGCTCCCCAAATCAAAACTGCCATCGTCCTCCGCAGTTCGTGCATGACTTTCTCCTTTTTCCCGGCAATTAAACTCATCGGCCCGAGCCTTTCTTCCCGCCCGTATACAGAAGAACAAGCTGATCGATGGCCTCTTCGTCGCTCACTCCCAAGTGCCGCTTCGCTCCAAACAGCTCCTCGACCAAAAAGTAGGTGAAAAAGTGCAGGTAGATCGACGTATAAGCCAGTCCGGGATCGACGCGAGCAGGAAATGGGACGTTCGACCGTTGCACCAGCGCCGTCGAAAACGTGCGCAGGCCCCCCGAAATTTCCCGGAAGCTGTGAATGAAATGCTTGTGCCGGAATTCCACCACGTCGATGTACATCAGCCGCCAGTAGTCGAGGTTCTCGCGAACGATGCGCCCGATGGCCATGGCCATCTTCTTAAGCGAATCGGCATCCAGCGAGCGCATCAGCGGCACCAACTGCTTCTGCCGGATCGTTTCCATCTTCTGCCCCAGGTGATTCACCAGGTCGATGAAGATGTCTTCCTTCGTGTCGTAGTAGATGTACAGCTTGCCCATGGACACGCCGGCCTTCTTGGCGATTTCCCGCACCGTCGTGCCGTGAAATCCTTTGCGCGTGAACAGCTGCAGCGCGGCCTGCTCGATCTTCCGCTTGTTCTTCTCGATCGTCCCGTGCAGAAGTTTGGGCATTTCTGCTTGCCCCGCGCCTCGGTTGTTAGTTAGTATCACTCCACCAAAGAGAGCGAGCGCTCGCTTTGATTAAGAACAGATTTATCCTCGTAGCAAGGGCTTGTCAAGCAAAATTGTTCGGGCGGGTGATGACCGCTGGCTGAAAAAAGCCTCCGTCGTCATCCCGAGCGAAGCGAGGGATCTGCTCTTTCTTAGTAGGGGCGGGGGTTCACCACCCGCAAGGTGTGGCTCTTGGTTTTCGTCCGCTGTCTGACAACACGGAGATATGTAAGGGCACGACTTGACAGTTGGCGGAAAAAATCCAAGCTGTCATCCCGAATCCCCTTTAAGGGGGAGGGATCTGCATTTGGTTTTCTCTTCGTAGGGGCGCTGGCTTGCTGCGCCCTCCGGCGAGCTCACGGAAAATGACCGCACCGCGCAACCGCGGAGTCCTCGTTGCCCAGGAGGCAATCGCGGTAGGGGCGGGGGTTTACGACCCGCCCGATTTGGCTTTTGGTTTTCGCAACATAATCAGATGATGGCAAGCCTGCAAAGCCAAGGAGGCAACGTGAAAGGCAAAGTCGCAGTAATCACCGGCGCCGCCAGCGGCATCGGCTACGCCATCGCCAAATCCTTCGCCGCGGCCGGCGCGAATTTCGTAATCGCGGATGTAGATCCGCCCTCAGGCGAGCGCGCGAAAGCCGAGCTGCAAAAGCAAGGCGTAGCAGGCGAGTTCGTCGCCACCGATGTCTCCAAATCCGCCGATGTGCAGCGCCTGATCGAATCCGCCGTCAAATGCTTCGGCAGAATCGATATCCTCGTCAACAACGCCGGCTTACAACACGTCTCTCCCATCATCGATTTTCCCGAAGATCGCTGGAACTATCTGATCGGCGTGATGCTCACCGGCACATTCCTCTGCTGCAAATACGCGTTACCGCACATGATTCGCCAAAAATGGGGCCGCGTAATCAACATCGCCTCGCTGCACGGCAAAGTCGCATCCCCGTTCAAAGCCGCCTACATCTCGGCCAAACACGGCGTGCTAGGGCTCACGAAAGTAATCGCCCTCGAAGTCGCCGAGCACAACATCACCGCCAACGCCATCTGCCCCGCCTACGTGCGCACGCCGCTAGTGGACAAACAGATCGACGAGCAAGCGCATCGCCACGGAATTTCCCGCGAAGATGTAGTCCGCAAAATCATGACCGAGCCCGCCGCAATCCACCGCCTGCTAGAGCCCGAAGAGGTAGCGTCGCTAGCCCTCTATCTCTGCGGCGAGCAAGCCTCCGGAATCACAGGCGCCGCCATAGACATGGACCTAGGCTGGACCGCCCGCTAGCGCCGCGTAACGCCGGCTGCCAGCCGGCGTTTTTCCCATCAACAAGCAAAGCGTCAAATCTCGATGAAATTAAAGAACGAAGCCTCCTGAGCCTGCATGCGAGGCGTCATTCCGGGGACCGCGCAGCCTCGCGCGCTTTGGGCTTTCGGACGTAAGGGCGGGGCTTGCTCCGCCCGCCAGCGTAAAAACAGCCGCAAAGCCGCCCACTTACCCCTGCGCAACTCGATTGCCCTCGTGCTGTAGTTCTGCGACACCGGCGATGTCGACATGGCCATTTCAAATTTCAAATTTGAGATTTGAAATTGCGTTTCAGTCTTTCGCTTCATCCACCCGGGTTCTAAAATTCCGTCGCCAACCGCAGCGAATAACTCCTCGGAGGCCCGATCGCATTCCCCGAGAAAAGCCCGCCAAAATCAATCACATTCAACCGATCATTCAAATTCTCGACATCCGCCTGCATGCGCACTTTCACGCGCTCACGCTGATAAATCTCCGCGCTAAACGACGCATCCACAGACAACGAAGGCTTCACCCGTCCGCGCGCGAAATTAATGCGATCCACCACCTCCTGGCCATATTGAGCCAGCGCTTCCGCCTCAGTTCCGTCGAACTCGAACGGCAATCCGCTCCCGTACTTCGCGCCTGCAGCCGCCCAAAATCGTTTGCTGATCTGGTAGTGCAAGCGGCCGCGCACCGTGTTTCGCTGGTCCTGCGAATCCGGAAAGTGGCCGGTCAGATTCGCAGTGGCGTTAGTCGCGTCCTGCCCAAGAAACAAGCCGCCCGTAACCGGCAGCCAGACATTTCCGACCATGTAGGAATAACTGAGGAAGCCCGAAAATCTGCCCCAGTCCGGAATTTCAATTCTCCCCTCGGCGCCGTAAATCACCGAACGCCGAAACGCGATCGGAAAGCTGACGGCGGTATTCAAAAGCTGATCGTCGTCAGCGTAATTGCTGGCGTATCGCCGGTAATAATTGGCGTCCAAGCGCAGCTTGCCGCTAATCCCTTTTGTCGCGCCAAGCTCGAAATAATTCCCATGCGATGGCTCGACCGGCAGCCGCAGCACATTGGGATTGAGCGATTGCACTGCCGGCGAACTCGCAAGCAGAATATTTTCGAACGACGGCGTTTGAAACACGCGATCGTAGGAAGCGTGCAGCACCACATCCGCCGCTTTGAAATAGCGTGACACGGCCAGCCGCGGGCTGACCGCATTGTGATTCACCAGAAGTTGATAATGATCCCAGCGAATCCCGGCGCTGACACTCCACGCGCCAAGCCGGATCAAATCTTGCACAAATCCCGATTGCTCCAGATCCGCGTGGCTCCCCAGAAACGAAAACATCGCCGGCGTTCCGGGATCAAACTGCGTCAAGTCGGTGATCGTGTCATTAAAGCGTTCGTGCAGAAACAGCGAATCGGATTCAACGCCCGCTTTCCATTCCTGCCTGCGGTGATGAACCGAAAAACTTCCTTTGAAATATCCTTCGCGAAAGTGATTCTGCTGAAACGCGATGATCGGCGTAGAGAATGGATTAGACCAAAGTCCGTTCGGAAGCATCGCGCACCATTCCTTTCCCATCAGCCACAACATCGGGCGAAAAAATGTGCTCGTAGGAAACCATGCCCATCGTTTCAAAGTTGTCGCCGTTTTGCAGTTGCCCCGCGGTTTCCTGCACCTGCTCGTTGGGAATCTCGAAGCGCGACAATTCATGCCGCACCAGCAAACTCAAATGATCGTTCTTGCTGAAATCGCGATCATAGCGCGTGGAAAAATCGCCCGTGGTGCCGGTATTGGTGAAATTTTGTGGCACCACCGGATTCAAATAATGTCCGGTCATGTTTCCGTCCGCGCTCACGCTGAAAGCATTTTGCCCCCACACATATTGCGTCTCCGCAAATGCCCCGCCGGTATTGAAACTCCCTCCCGTAAGGATCGCCTGCCCGTGAATTCCCGGCGGCACATCCCGTTCCGTATTCACTTCCACCACGCCGCCCATTTTCCGTCCGTACTCGGCCGGAAATCCGGCGGTATAAATCGCCAGGGAATCCACGTCGTCGGCTTCAATTTCCGGGCCGAAACTGGGCGAGCGATTGTCGGTCAGCGGAATGCCGTCCACCACGAATTGCGTCTGATACTCCGAGCCGCGCGGGTGCAAAACGGCGTTGCCTTCGTACAACCAGCCCGGCTGCGAATTCACCAGATCTTGCAGCGAGCGCCCCGGCAAAGACGCGGGACGATTCTCAATCAGGTCCTGCCCCAACTCCTCGACGGCTCCGGGCTGATAGGGATCGACGAGCGTGTCGCCGGCCTTCACCGTGACCGTCGAGTTCCCGGCGGCCAGTCGCAATTGAATCTGCAGATGCATTGGCAAAGCGGAGCGCACTTCGAGATCCTCGGAAACCGGAGCGAATCCCTTCTGCTCGATGCGGATTTGATAGACACCGAAGGCCAGGCGCTTCGCCGTCAGATCGCCCAAATCATCGGTATCGAATTCGGCGCGATATTGATTCGCTTCGCTAAGCAACTCGACCCGGGTTCGAACCGCGAGTCCCGAGGGATCGGTAACCCGCAGACGCAATTCGCCGCTATTGCTCTGCCCAAATGCCGCCGGTCCAAAGCAGATCAAAAGCGGCAGCGCGAAGTAGAAAGTTTTCATACCCCAGTAACCTGGAGGCGATATTGTAGGCTCTGCTGCCTAGGCTGAAAACATGCCAAGCCGCCTGCGCGCGAGTATGATGGAGGCGCTAAAATCGGTTCCTTCTAAACTGGCAAAAGGCAGGAGCTTCCCATGAACAGAAACCGCAAGCTCACATTGCTCTCCATCGCTGCGGCAATCATCGTTTGCTGCGCGGCCGCGAAAGGCGCCGCGCGATTCTTCTCTCCACAAGCCTCGGGATATCGCTTGGCGAAAAAGGTTCCTCTCGGCGGCGAAGGCGGCTGGGATTATCTGACCTTCGACGCACAAGGCCGCCGCGTATTCATTTCGCGCGGCACGCATACGCTGGTCGTCGATGCCGACGGCAAGAAAGTCGGCGACATCCCCAACACCCAGGGCGTCCACGGCATCGCGCTCGCGCAAGAATTCAATCACGGCTTCACCAGCAACGGCCGGGCCAACACCGTGACGATGTTCGAGCTAGATTCCCTGAAAACCATCCGCGAAGTTCCCGTGAACGGCCAGAATCCCGATGCGATTCTCTATGACTCCGGCTCGCACCGCGTCTTCACCTTCAACGGCCGCAGCCACGATGCCTCCGCCATCGACCCCAAGACCGGCGAAGTCGTAGGCAACATTCCGCTGGCGGGCAAACCGGAATTCCCGCAGTCCGATGGCGCCGGCCACATTTTTGTGAACATCGAAGACAAGAGCGAGATGAGCGAGATCGATTCGAACGCGCTCAAGGTGATGAACACCTGGCCGCTGGCTCCTTGCGAGGAGCCTTCCGGCCTGGCCTTCGATGTGGCCCACAAGCGCCTTTTCGCCGGCTGCGACAACCGCATGATGGCCGTCGTCGACGCCGATAGCGGAAAAGTCGTCACCACAGTTCCGATCGGCGATGGCGTGGATGCCGACGCATTCGATCCCGGCACCGGCTTCGCCTTCGCCTCCTGCGGTGAAGGCACGCTAACGGTCGCTCACGAAGATTCCCCGGACAAGTACACGGTCGTCGAAAATGTGCCCACGCAAAAGGGCGCGCGCACGATGGCTCTCGATCCCAAGACGCACACGGTGTACCTGGTCACCGCCGGCTTCGGTCCGCCGCCCGCCGCGACACCCGACAATCCGCATCCGCGCCCGACAATTTTGCCGGACAGCTTCACGCTGCTGATTTTCACGCGGTAAATGTAGCGCCGGCCTTTCAGGCCGGCAGGTGGCTTTGCAGCACCCATAGGGCCCGCGCTTTAGCCGGGCCGGGCAAAGCAGGGATTGCATGGCGAAGTTGCCCCGAGCCCCAACGCCAAATCAATGAGGCGGGCTACAGCCGGCAGATCAGCAATTCTCTTTCGTAAACCATTTCGGACGGCAGGTGATCGTGCAGGCGGATGAAGAGTTCCTCGTGGTCCATCACTTCGCGCTGCCAGGCCACGCGATCGAAGGCCTGTAGCTTCTCGAACTGTTCCTTCGGAAAATACAAACCCTTCCAGTCGATATCTTCGTAGTGCGGCATCCAGCCGATAGGCGTTTCCGCGCCGGGTGCTCGGACGCGCGCGCGGTCCACAATCCATTTCAGCACGCGCATATTTTCGCGATACCCAGGCCACAGAAATTTCCCGTCGGCATCTTTGCGGAACCAATTCACATGAAAAATTCGCGGCGTCACGCTCAACGAGCGCTGCATCTTCAGCCAATGCCGGAAATAATCTCCCATGTGATAGCCGCAGAAAGGCAGCATGGCCATGGGATCGCGGCGCACCGCGCCCACTTTTCCCACGATCGCCGCGGTCGTCTCCGAACCCATGGTCGCGCCGATGTACACGCCCGAGCTCCAATTGAACGCCTGATAAACCAGCGGAATCGTGCTCGCCCGCCGGCCGCCGAAAATAATCGCGCTGAGGGGCACGCCGTGCGGGTGTTCCCACGCCGGATCAATCGTCGGGCACTGCGAAGCCGGCGCGGTGAAACGCGCATTCGGATGCGCGGCCTTCGCTCCAGTCTCCTTGGCGATTTCCGGCGTCCAAATGTTTCCCTGCCAATCGAGACATTCCGCCGGCGGCTCCTCGGTCATGCCTTCCCACCACACCCCGCCTTCGGGAGTCAGCGCTACGTTGGTAAAAATCGTGTTGCGCGAAAGCGTGGCCATCGCGTTGGGATTGGTGGCCCGCGAAGTTCCCGGCGCGACGCCGAAAAATCCCGCCTCGGGATTGATGGCGTGCAACACGCCGTCTTTTCCCGGGCGAATCCAGGCAATGTCATCGCCAACGGTCCAAATTTTCCAGCCCTCAAATCCGGCCGGCGGAATCATCATCGAGAAATTGGTTTTGCCGCACGCGCTGGGAAATGCCGCGGCGACGTAAGTCTTTTCACCGCGCGGATCCTCGACGCCGAGGATCAGCATGTGCTCGGCCATCCAGCCTTCGTCCCGCGCGATGTTAGAAGCGATGCGCAGCGCGAAGCATTTCTTCCCCAGCAGCGCGTTCCCGCCATAACCGGAGCCGAATGACCAAATCTCGCGCGTCTCCGGGAAATGAACGATGTATTTCTCCGGATTGCAGGGCCACGGCACATCGGTTTGCCCCGGCACCAGCGGCGCGCCCACCGAGTGCACGCACGGCACCACGCGCCCTTCATCCTTATCTATCTCGCGAAATACGGCCGTGCCGATGCGCGCCATGATGCGCATGTTGACCACCACGTACGGCGAATCGGTCAGCTCCACGCCGATCCGCGACATCGGCCCGCCCACCGGGCCCATGCTGAACGCCAGCACGTACATCGTCCGCCCGCGCATGCAGCCGTCGAACAGGCCCTTCAACTTCCGCCGCATCTCGTAAGGGTCCACCCAGTTGTTCGTCGGCCCGGCGTTGTCCTTCGAGAGCGAGCAGATAAAGGTGCGATCTTCCACGCGCGCCACATCGCCGGCATCGGAACGGGCATAGAAACAGCCGGGCCACAGCTTTTGATTCAGCTTGGTAAATGTGCCGTTCGAGACCATCTGCGCGCAAAGGAGGTCGTACTCCTCCTTCGAGCCATCCACCCAGTGAATGGCGTCGGGCTTGGTCAGTTCGGCGATCTTCTCCACCCAGCGCACGAGATGGTCGTTTTCGGTGAGCGGAATCGAGGTGTTTTGAACGCTCATGGGATAAGAAATCCGCGCCGAGTAGATAATCGGCGAAGGTCCGGCTCAACCCAGCGGCAAGTGCCCCAACGGCTATCTAATTCTACAACAGCGCAGCAGAGTTTGCGAAAGGAGAGGCGCGTAGCAGCCGCGCCCTTGCCGTTTCCGTCGTAGGGCGGGCCTTGTTTACCCTGAGATTCGAACGGCTCCTCCCGTTTTTCGGCCCTGCCGTTTCCGTCGTAGGGGAGGGGCTTGCTCCTCCCGCCGACTTCAATCCCGGCCGCACCGCGCCAATCACCCCGCACAAAATCCCATCATGCACTTCGTTGCCTTTTCCTCGCCTTATCCCTCCGCCATCCGGAACGGGCTTTGCATTTCGTCGTCCGACATCTGAAATTTCAGATTTGAAATTTCCGCAGCGGCCCCGTCTTCTCCCCATCATCGGCGCGAGGCTTGCTCCTCCCGCCGTTCGGCCCGTTCTCCTCGTTGTCATCCTGCCTTTTTCTCCAGCGCCAGCCTCACCGCCATTCCGAGCCCTGCGAACGTTGCCGTATACAAAACAGGCGCTGTTGACAAAATGTCTCTTATATAAGACTCTTATGTATAAGAGGATGCCTTATGATTCGAACTGAGCTCAAGCGCGGCACTGCAGAACTAGCCATTCTCAGCGTTCTCGAAGCCGGTCCGCTCCACGGCTACGAAATAGGCCGCCAAGTCGAACAGCGCTCGGGCGGCGTCCTGCGCTACACGCTAGCCGCGCTTTATCCCCTCCTGTACCGCATGGAAAATCGAGGCTGGTTGCTCGGAGAGTGGGAAAAAGGTCAGAACGGCAAACGCCGTCGCACTTATCGCCTCTTGCCGTGCGGCCGCAAGATGCTAAGGCCGATGCGTGCCGAGTGGGCCGATCTCTTCCGCGCCCTGCGCCGAGTTGCCAAGGTGACCCATGCCTGACTGGCGCGCTTACGTGCGGAACCATCTCGCGCCGCTGCGCCGCGCGCGAGCCGAGGAAGAGGACGTGGCCAGCGAACTGGCCGACCATTTGGATGAGTACTACGCGGCTCTGCGTGCGCAGGGGATGCCCGAAGAAGAAGCCTTTGCGCGCACGTGTGCGCGAGTAGGGAATTGGAATGAACTGCGCAAGGAAATCGCAGCCGCAAATCAGGAGGGAACGATGCGCGATCGCGTGCAGCAAATCTGGGTTCCGGGTCTGGTTACACTTCTTTCCAGTTACATTTGTTTGGCGTTTCTCCAATTGGCCGGCGCGCGACCCCTGATCTCCCATCCAGGAGAGCCGAGCGCCATGGTTTTCTACCTACCGTGGCTGTTCTTCTTGCCATTGATTGGAGCCGTCGGTGGTTACTTGTCCCGCCGTGCGCAGGGAGCCGGTTGGCGCGTTTACGGTGCAGGATCGTTTCCCTCCGTGGCCCTGGGAGCAATTTTCCTTTTGCTTTTCGCATTCGCTTTTGTTGTGGACAGGCAGGTCCCGCTGCAGATCAAAGGAACAGCGCTAGCCGCGATGACGGTTACTTGGGTATTGCTTCCCGGCATCGCACTGTCGATGGGCGTTGCGTTGCAAGCTTTGCGGAAGACAAAGAGAGCGCAGCGCTAAAGGAAAAGGCGCAGCGTAAAATCTAGAGGTGGCGTGTCGCTAGCTTTTACCCAACGTCCCGCACGTTATTCCGACGCAGGAGGAATCTCTCCTCTCTTCCGCGCTGTCCCCCGCCGACCGATCCGGAATCCCGAACGTGGTGTCTAATAGATTATGAAATTCTGCTTCCCTGTGATCAAACTCGCGGCAATTGCCTGCATAGCTTTTCTCGCGACCGCTCACGTCTCCGCCTGTCAATGCGGCGCTCGCAGGTACGGAAAGAGCGATTGGGAGTGGGCAAAGTCGGAGTCTGATTGGGCGACGCTGATTTTCGAGGGCACACCCGAGCGCTTCGACTTCCAATGGAACTTATTGACGGCCAAGGACGGCGAGTTGATATCTGCGGATTATCCCTCAGCGGGGATAGGAAGCGATGGCCAGCCCGCGGTGCTTCTAACATTTCGAGTGCAACGAGCCTACAAAGGAGATCTGGGCCCTGAAATTCAGATCAGAACGGGATTGGGAGGAGGAGATTGCGCAGCGATCTTCGCTCCCGGGCTGACCTACCTGGTCTTCGCCAGTAAAACGGCCGCCGGCGATTTGGCAGTTAGTATGTGCAGCCCCGGAGGGTGGATCGCCGACAAAACCGTCGCCACCGAAGTGCGGTATCTGCGAAAGGAACGGCCCATCGCGAGCGACCTCGCGCCTTCCAAGCGATTGACCCCAAAGGAGAATGCGGCCCAGGAAGCACAAAGACACCGCGACTTTGAAGACTTCCAGAAGCGCTATGCAGCCGTCACCGGGAAAATCTGCGGCAAAGTTGTGCCGGAAAAATCAATCGATGCCAGCATGGGCGTCGTCTCTTTCCTCTCGACAAACGGCTCTTATCCGTTTGCACGCCCAATCGCGGTGATTAACCCAGACGGCTCTTTTTGCTCGGGCGCTCTGGGTCCGGGCAAATACTACCTGTATTTCACCAAGTTTTCGGACGTGGGTTTGGCTTCCGCCGTCTACTATCCAGGCGTAAGCGAGCGCTTCCAAGCAACGACAGTCGAAGTCAGCGGGGGTCAGACCCAGTCCAACATAGCCTTCAAAATTCCAACTCAGAAATCATATTCGGTGCGCGGCATCATCTCCACTAATGACAAGTCAGGGCTCGACGCGCGCAGTGTCGAAGTCGCCCTAATGCGCTTGGAGGACGGGCCATTTCCAGCCCCCTACAGCAAAACAATCGACTTCCGAAGCTCATACCCTCTTCCCAAGACCAAATACTTTGCCTTCGAGAACGTGCTCCCTGGTCGTTACATCGCGTACGTGTCAGTCCAGTTCGGTCAGGGTTGGCACACAAGAAAGGAAGTAGTGAACGTGACCAACCACATGAAATTCATTTCCCTCCAACTGGAGCACACGAAGTAAACGGAGGCCGGGTGCCCCACGCGCCGTCGCAGGACGGTAGCCCAGCCTTTTTCGACGGATTTGCGTTTTTCGGGTGCCCATCGTTCCGCTGTCTGGAAGGGTGGGGTCTTTCCTCCCCGTGTTTGCTTTTTCTTCTCCTTGACTAACTCGCCAATCTATGCTAGCGTGGTCAGGCTGTGTACGGAGCCGTGAAGCAGCAAGGGTGGCCGAGCTAGCGAAAGCCCTCAGACCCGCCCCGCCGCATCACCGTTAACCACAGCAGCAGTCCTGCAGTAACCGGCTCCGTACAAATTCCAACAGCTTGAGGTGTACAGCAATGAGCAAAAGGCGAAGCTCTGTCCAACCAGCTTCCGTTCCCGCCCCTTTCGATCCAACTCCGCCCGACGAACCCGCAACCATCGATCTCAACTCCCCGCCCGATCCCGAACGCCACTCCCGCAAATGCTCCATCTGCAATCATCCCCACCGCGACTCCATCGAATACGATTTCATCCACTGGGTCCGCCCGCACTCCATCGTCTGCGAATACCAGCTTTACGATCACAAAACACTCTACCGCCACGTCCAGGCCCTCGGCCTCGACGTTCTCCGCCGCCGCAATCTCCGCGTCGCACTCGAGCCCATCCTCGAGCACGCCTATTGCGTCCGCATCACCGCCGCGGCCATCGTCAGCGCCGCCCGCGTGTACAGCCACATCAACGACGACGGCCAATGGGAAGAGCCGCCCCGCGAATCGGTGGTCACCAAGGTGCCGTATTACACCGAAGGCCTGCCGCCCCGTCTAGCCGAGCGTTACAAGCGCGCCCACGCCGCCCAGCAAGCCGAGATCGAAGCCCAAGCCGCAACGAATCCAATCGTTTCTCAGATTCGCAGGAGCGTAAGCCCAACCGCGGTTTCCGAATCCAACCTCGAACCTCCAACTTCTAACTTCCAGAACCTAATCGACCATAACCGAAAATTAGAATCCGACGTATCTCCAACAAAACAAACGACAGCCCCCGTTTCTAATCGACCATATCCGCGAATAAAAAAAGTACTACTCCGCGCAAAAACTCGGCCCCGCGGCGGACAACGAGCACCTGAAAATTGTGAGAAGATGGACGCCTTACGCGGCTGCGGAAAAAAACAAAAACGCCGTCATTCCGAGGAGCGCAGCGACGAGGAATCTCTCTTTCTGCGCGGCAAAACGGCAAGAGCGATTCCTGATCGTTCGTTCCGGGCAGAATCATCAGCCCGAACCCGCGTTCGGAATAACGCCGATTCGGCTGTTTTCCGCAGCCCTTTACCCGCGATGCGGAAGGAAACGTAACGATGGAACAAGCGTTTATTTGCGATGCGGTGCGGACGGCGTTTGGACGCTACGGCGGCGGGCTATCGACGGTGCGCACCGACGATCTTGCGGCGGTCCCCATCCGCGCACTCGTCGAGCGCAATGCGAAGGTGGATTGGGCGCTGCTCGATGATGTGATTTATGGCTGCGCGAACCAGGCGGGGGAAGACAACCGCAACGTGGGGCGCATGGCTTTGCTGCTGGCTGGATTGCCTAAGGAAGTGCCGGGCGTGACTGTCAACCGCTTGTGCGGTTCTAGCATGGAGGCTGTGGCTAATGCGGCGCGGGCGATCAAGAGCGGCGAAATGGAGCTGGTGCTGGCTGGCGGCGTGGAGAGCATGTCGCGGTCACCTTTTGTGATGGGCAAAGCTGACGCGGCGTTCGCGCGGGGGATGAAGCTCGAAGACACGACTATCGGCTGGCGCTTCGTGAATCCGGCTATGAAGGCGAAGTATGGAACGGACTTGATGCCGGAGACGGCGGAGATCGTGGCAGAGGAGTTTCACGTTTCGCGGGCGGATCAGGATGCGTTTGCGCTGCGCAGCCAGCAACGCGCTGCCGCGGCGATGCGCGGCGGGCGGTTGGCGAAAGAGATCGTGGCGGTGACGGTGGCGCAGAAGAAAGGCGACGCGGTGAAGTTTGCGCAGGATGAGCAGCCGCGACCGGATACGACGCTGGAAGCGTTGGCGAAGCTCAAGGGAGTGGTGAAGCCTGACGGGACCGTTACGGCTGGGAATTCTTCGGGGATCAATGACGGAGCTTGCGCGATGTTGGTCGCTTCGGAGGCTGCGGCGCGGCAGCATGGTTTGACGCCTCGGGCGCGGATTGTTGCTGCCGCTGCGGCTGGCGTTGCGCCGCGGATTATGGGCATGGGGCCGGCGCCGGCGATGCGCAAAGTTCTGGCTAAGGCGAATTTGAAAATTGAGCAGATGGACGTGATTGAATTGAATGAGGCGTTTGCGGCGCAGGCTTTGGCGGTTTTGCGCGATGTGGGAATTCGGGATGATGCGGCGCATGTGAACCCGAATGGCGGGGCGATTGCGATCGGGCATCCGTTGGGGGCCAGCGGGGCGCGCTTGATTACGACGGCGGTTTATCAGTTGATGGAGACGGGGCGGCGGTTTGCGTTGTGCACCATGTGCATTGGAGTGGGTCAGGGGATCGCGATGATTTTGGAGAGGGTATGAGGCGCGGGAAACAATTCCTCAGCGGGTACAGAGGTTGCGGTAAAAAACGAGATGGCGTCAATCCGTGGAGACCGCGGTTGTGCGGCGCGGCGATTTTACCGAGAGGTCGCCGGAGGGCGCAGCAAGCCAGCGCCCCTACGAAGAGAGGATCAGATCCCTCAGCCCGCGCTTATTGCGCGGGCTATTTTTTACTGGCCGCCCTTTTCGCGGGGGACTTCCAGGTAGCCGATGATTACGTCGCGATCTACCTTGGTGGCGATTACTTCCAGCGGCGCGGAATCTTTGGAGATGGCGAACTCGACCACCTCGAACATTGTTTTGTCTTTCAGCTCGATGCAGGAACCCTGGACCCAGACGCAGAGAGTGTAGCGGTGGCTGCGAATGTTGGTGGTCTTGAGAGTCAGCGTGACCGGGCCGACCGGTTGCTTGTTGGAGCCGCGGCGCAGCTCGAAAGGAATCGCGGAGAGCGAGGTGCGCGCGAGCAATTGATTCAATTGCTCCTGGCTCTTGATCATAGCGTTGTGCTGCGTGCCGATCTGACCGGCAACATCGGCGAGACGATCGGTGGTGGCCTGCCAGGCTTCCTTGTTGGCGGTGGCATCGCTCTGCAAGTTGCCCATGTTCTGCTGCAGGCCGGCCAGCTTGGCGTTGGTTGCAGGATCTGGAGCGGCCGCGGCGGCGGGTGCGTGCTGCTGCGGCGTGGGATTGGAAATCTGATAGTGCGGACGCGGGGCCTCGGCGGCGGCGGCCTGCGGAGCGGGAGCTGCGGGCGCGGGAGCAGCGGCTTTGTGGCTGCGATCCTTCTCCAATTGATCGAGGCGATCTTCGATCATGGAGAGGCGCTGATCGAGTTGCGCGACGATGCGCGGATCGGTGCCGGAGGAAGCGCCAGCATTCTGGATCAGCACCTTGTAGGCGATCAGACCGATGGCCACGACGGACACGACCAACAATAATCCGAGAATCAAACGCGGCCCTGCCGGAGCTTCTTTGGGCGGAGCGGCTACAAACGCTTCCCGATTGAATTCGATGCCTTCGCTTTTGCGGTCCATAAATTTACGCTCGCATTCTTGAGTGAATTATTTCATTGGAACTGACGCGGGATAGAGCTGCTTCAAAGTAAGCGCGACTTCCTGGGTTTGATTCGGAAGCAGGCCGACGGTTTTCGCGCCCGTTTCCAGGCGGCCGCCGCGCATTTCGATTTTGTAATTTCCCGGGGGCACGATGAGAAGCATGGGTGCGTGGCCGACGTACGCGTTGTTGATAAAAACTTGCGCGCCGCCGGGCGAGGAGCGCAGCAGCAATTTGCCAGCATCCGGACCGGCGTTGGCTTCCAGGGCTTTGCGATTTACTTCTTCGGGAGGAGGTCCGTCGGGCGCGACGATGTAGGCTGAGTTCGTTCCCGTGGGCGATTTCTTGGCATCCGCCATGATCGGAGCAGGAGGCTTCGCGGCGGCGTCCTTGTCATTGCCGGCGGGCGTTTTTTCTTTTTCCGTGTCCGCGGCGACGCCGGAAGACGAATTCTTCGAACCTGTTTGCTCTGCGGCAGCCTGCGCCCGAGCGATCTGCGGGGCAATCGCCAGCGCCAAAATAACGGTGGCCATGCGCATCCACTGCATCGAATTTCCTCCGGGAACCTGGGGCCGTTGGGGCTCCCTAAGTTCTAGTTCCGCAGCGACAATAAACGTCAAAAAACAGACAAACCCCGAGACGCGATAAACAGCTTGGTAGTGCTACTGCAGGAGCCGTTCCAAACGGCTGTGAATTGCGTGCGGAGGCGGCGGGAGGCTGTAACAGCCCTGTAGACAGAAAGAAGATACCGAGGGCGGACTTTGGGATGGGGAAAAAAGGGAAGAAGGGTGACCGAAATCAGCCAATGATCCTGGGTGCCTGTACACGAAAGGTGACATTTGAGGGGGAAAATGGCTCAAATTGACCCATTCTGAGGGATCTGCGGGAACAGCTACCGATGGAACCATGCGTGCTCCATTTCCAAACGCTCTAGGCGATAGCAGCGTATTTTCACCCTGCAGGACGGGTGTCCGGGATAAAAGTTTGCACTTTGCTGGAAAGAAGTGGAACTGCCGTTCGGGCGTCGGAGAGAAGCCGTGCAGCCGAAAGGCAGAGAGACAGCCGTGATTATGTTTCCTTCGGTTAGCTCCAGAAGGCCCGAAGCCGCTGGCGCCGCGGTTATGCGCCGGCCAATGATGCCCGTGAAGACCCCAACGTTTCTAGTTACGCGCGACCGAGCGACCGCGAGCTGGTGGGAATCGCTGAAGGCGATTTTCAGGCACGAGAAAGCGATGCCGTCTTCCTCGCCAACTCACGTTTATTTGTTTCGCACTTCGAATGCTGCGCGATTCGAGCTTGCGGGCCGGCCGTTGAGCGCGTCATTTGCGCTGCATTGCTCGATGATCGTGCTGCTGGTGATGATGCATCGGCTGTTTCCGCCGATCGCGTTCGCGTACGAAGAACCCACGCGCAGTTTCGAGAAAATTTATTACACGGTTCCACCGCCGGTGGTGAAGAAGACCATGCCGCACATCGCCCCGCCGGGGCCGGGCGGCAAGCCGGGCAGCGGATTCGTGCCCGATGCGCCGCCGGCGCTGGGCAGCACGGCGAAATATGGCGATCTGACGATCGTGTCGAAGCCGGTGCATCGCGATAATTTTCACCAGACGATCATTCAGCCGAACTCGCCGCCGGATTTAATTATCAAAGAGGATTTGAAGCTGCCGAATATTGTGGTGGGGAATCCATCGGATCAGCCGAAGGCGGCGTTTAAATTCAAAGCGAATGACGCGAAACCGGCGCAAGCGACGCGGCAAATCGCTGCGGATCCCGCACCCTCGGTTGCGGCCGTGACGCCGCAAGCGCAATTGACGACATTTTTGCCGCCTTCGAATTCGATGCCGAAACTGGCGATTCCTACGAGCGTTCCAGCGGCGCCGGTGCGCAGTTCCGCGCATGGAGATACGGGCGCGCCTTCGGATTCAGGAACGGGCTCGCCCGGTGAAGCGAACGGGCTGATGATTTTGAGCACTGATCCAGCGCCGCCAGGTTCTTCGCTGATCGCGCCGCCTGGAAATCGCTATGGCGAATTTTCGGTTTCGCCCGGCGGCAATGGACCGGGATCGCCGGGAGGCAGCCCGAATGGAGTTGTGGGCGGCGGAAGCGGCGGTCATGGAACAGGTGGGGACGGAAGCACGGGCGTCGGATCCGGCAACAACGGCGGAGGCGGTGGAAATGGCGGAACGCCGGGATATATCAGCATCAACGGCAGCGGCGATGGCGGCGGATCAAGTTCGCTGAATGGCGGAGGTTTTTCGCCCGCGATGGTTTATGCCGTGCCGGTGACGAGCACGCAATTGCGTAAGAATTCGCTTGTGATTTCGGCGGGATCGATTGGCGGCGGCGGACTGAACGTCTATAACGTGTTGCACTGCGGGAAGATCTACACGATTTACCTGCCGATGCCGAATACGAATTGGGCGATGCAGTACTGCCAGAAAACCGATGCCGCGGCGGCGCGTCCGGTAGAAACTCCTTCTACCGTGATTCATCTGCAGGCGGGCCTGTTGCCACCGAACATCGAAGCGCAATTCGATTTCAAGCGCTTGCCGATTCCTGAAGAGAAAGCGCACCGGAAGATTGTGCTGAAGGGGACGCTGAAGGAAGACGGCACGGTCGCGGATCTGCAGATTTATCAAGGCGTGCTGCCGGCGATGGATGAAGCTGCGCTGCTGGCCTTAAGTCAATGGAAATTCAGGCCTGCCATGCGTAACGGCAAGCCGATTTCAGTCGAGATCCTGGTTGGAATTCCTGCGGTAGTTTCGGAATAACTCGGACATTTTCCTGCACATTTTTGCGACATTGCTGGACGTGTATGCGTTTTGCACAAGGCAATGCCTGTGGATTACTGCGCGTGATGCGGGCGCGCTGCTGTTTTCAACATGTCCTCAGATGGTTTCATCTGCAGCGTAATCTATGGCGGCAATGGCAGTTAGCGTGTGTGACCGCAAAATGACGAGTGTGGAACCGAGGGAATGGGCCGGAAAAAGATATATAGGTTCCTAAATTTGACACCAGATTTTCACATGTCGAGGTGACAACGTCTCCGTTCGAGGACCTTGTGGAAAAACGAGAGTCGCATGTGACTGACACTCAGATGGTTACTGTTTTTCCTGTATGAGTGTCACCAAGTGGACGTGTGGCACGTGACTTGCCGTTCAGATAGCAGCCATTCCGAATCGTAGCGAGTGCGTCCCACCGGGTGGCAGCGAAGCAGCGAAATTTATTTCTGGTCGGAAGAGCTGTCTGAATTGGGTCCCCTGAGATTCAGGTTTCCAGTAAATCGGCCCCTGGGCCAATTGCCGCGGCTACGCTAGCGCGAGGGAGCGTTATTAGTGAGCGAGCAGACTGTTCGTGTGTGTTTCGTGAGCCAGGATTCCAGCCTGGCGGTGGTGATCGGGAGGGCATTAGGAGAAGGATTCGAGACGCGGACCACGGAAGAATTGCAGGGCAGCCGGTTGAACGAACTGCGGGAGTGGTGCGATGTGATTTTGATCGATCTGCGCACTACGAGCGGGCAGATGGATTACGAGGCGGGCACGCGGTTGATGGATGAGCTGAGCAAGACTCCATCGCATCCGCCGATGGTGGTGCTGTGCGACGGAGAAAACCGCTCGCTGCTGGTGGGCGTGATGGAACACGGCGCGTATGACAGCGTCACCAACCCGCCGAATATTATCGAGCTGCGGCTGATCCTGAAGCGCGCGGTGAAATTTCATGTAGCGCAGAAGGAACTGGATCGATTGCGCTCCGACGCGCGCGGCGCGGGCCGGCTGCACGAACTGCTGGGCACTTCAACCGGAATGCAGGAACTTTTCGCGCTGGCGCAGAAGATTGCGCCCTGCGACGTGAACGTGCTGATTACCGGCGAGACGGGAACCGGCAAAGAATTGCTGGCGCGCGCGATTCACCAGATGAGTGGTCGCAATTCGCGGCCGATGGTGGCGTTTTCCTGCGCGAATTTGCCGGAGACGCTGATTGAAGATGAGCTGTTCGGGCACGAGAAGGGCGCGTTCACGGGCGCGTTGATGAGCCGGCGGGGGCGCATGGAAAGCGCCGACCAGGGGACTTTGTTCCTGGACGAAATCGGCGATTTGACGCTGGGACTGCAGCCGAAGCTTCTGCGCGTTTTGCAGGAGCGCAAGTTCGAGCGCCTTGGCAGCAACGCCACAATCAACGTGAATATCCGATTGATCTGCGCCACGAATCGCAATCTCGGCGAAATGGTGCAGCAGGGGAAATTTCGCGAGGACCTTTACTACCGCATGAACGTGGTGCAGATGCACCTGCCGCCATTGCGCGACCGGCGCGATGACATTCCTTTGCTGGCCCACCATTTCCTGCAGGTATCCGCGCAGCAGTTTAACAAACGAGTGAAGAGATTTTCGCAGCCGGCGTTGCACGCGCTGGAGGAATACGCCTGGCCGGGCAACGTGCGCGAACTGGAGAATGCGGTGCAGCGCGCGGTGGTTCTTTCGGAATCGCAGAGCGTGGAGCAATGGCACCTGCCTGCGGCGATTCGCAGCACTTGCGAGGAGCCGACGTTCAGCCGAACTTCGTACGAAGAGGAAGTGCGGCAGTTCAAGCGCCGGTTGCTGCTGCGCACGCTGCGCGAGTGCGGTTGGCGCAAGGCGGAGAGCGCCCGGACACTTGGCGTGGCGCGCGGCTACCTGCATAGGTTGATCAATCAGCTGGAAATCAGCCCGCGCGATGAAGAGCACCACAACGGAAACGGCAATGGCGCGAACGGAGCAAATGGATCGCACGACGCCGTTGTTCGCGAGAAATTTCCCGCGCCCAAGCAATTGATGTGAAGCGGCGGCCGCGTTGCGATGCTACCGGTTCAGGCCATTCCGCAGGAGTCCTGCTGCGCTAGCGGAGATGCGGCAGTGAATTTTTGCGACGAAGTGTGTTTGCCGTATCTTCTGGCGGCGCAGAATGCGGACGGCGGCTGGGGATTTCGCCGCGGGGCGCAAAGCCGCACGGAGCCGACGGCTTGGGCGGCAATTGCGCTGGCGCAGGTTTTTTCGCGTGACGCTGCTGTTGATGGAGCGCTGGCGCGCGGCTTGGAATTTTTGCGCGGGTCGCAGCTTGTTGATGGTTCTTGGGCTTCTGCCGGCGGACAAGGGCAGGGATCCTCAGTGACTTCGCTAGCGTGCTGGGCTTTTCTGGCGGCGGATGAAAATCGCGAGGGCCTGAAGCGCGGGCTGGCTTGGCTGGTTGCCGAGCGGCCAGGAGATTCCGGGAAGTGGTGGCGACTGCTGCGTCGTTTGATCGGCGGCAAAAAAGTCGCGAATCAGAATGAGGCTTTGTGGGGCTGGAGCTGGACTTCGGGAACAGCGAGCTGGGTTGAGCCTACGTCTTATGCGCTGATCGTGATGCAGGACGCGCCGGAGGATCTCTTGCCGGCAGGAGTTGCGCCGCGAATGATGCGCGCGGAAGGGATGTTGTTTGATCGCATGTGTCCTGGAGGCGGATGGAATTGCGGAAACCCCATGGTTTACGGCGTGGCCGGCGTGCCGCAGGTGAGCACGACGGTGTGGCCGTTGCTGGCGCTGCGCGGTTACGCGGAACATGGCGAGATTCAACAGAGCCTGGCGTGGCTAGAGAAAAATTGGAGCGGCATTCAAAGTCCCGCATCGCTGGCGTTGGCGCAAATTGCGCTGAACGCGTTCGATCGGGGCAATGGCACGTTTGCTCGCACTGTTCAGGCTCTTTACGAGCCTGACGCCATTTCCTGGACGGTTCCGACTGCCGCATGGGCGGCGCTGGCGGCGAGCGGCGCGAAATTCTGGCTGCGGGCTGTTTCGGCGGAAAAGGGGAACTGAATCGTGCCTCGGAGTGCGCCATCGCTATTGCCGCCGTTCTCGCGACCTGAGTCGCGCGTGGCGATTCGCCGCGTGGCGAACTACCAAGGCGATCTGGCGACGGTGCTTTTTGAAACGCTGCGGGAGTTTGATTTGCCGGTGCGGGGCAAAAGCGTTTTGCTGAAGCCCAATCTTGTGGGTCTCGATCCGCTGGGGATGATGAATACGCATCCGGCGGTGATCACTGCGGCGCGCGAGGCGTTTCTGCAGTTGGGCGCGGCGGAAGTATTCGTGGGCGACGGGCCGGCGATGGATCGCGATACGCAGGCGGTGCTGGAATCGATTCGCCTGCGGGAATTTGCGGGACCGCTGGCGCCGTTTTTTGTGGACCTGAATTTCGACGATGTCGAGCGCGTGCTGCTGAGAACCCGCGCTTCGCGGTTGCGCGAGCTGTTTCTGCCGAAGCATGTGCGCGGCGTGGATTTTCTGGTGTCGCTGCCGAAACTGAAGACGCATCACTGGGCGGGCGTCACGCTTTCGCTGAAAAACATGTTCGGGGTGATTCCCGGAAGCTGCTATGGCTGGCCGAAAAATATTCTGCATTGGGCGGGAATCGATCGCGCCATTTTAGATATCAACGCGGCGGTGCGTCCGGATTTTGCGATTGTGGATGGGATCACCGGAATGGAAGGAAACGGGCCGATTCAGGGCGTCTCGAAGGCGGCCGGAGTTCTGGTGGTTGGCGACGATCCGGTGGCCGTCGATGCCACGTGCGCGCGGGTGATGGGCTTGGTGCCGGAGCGAATCAATCATATTGCGCGGGCGGCGACGCTGCTCGGGCATATCGATACGCAGAAAATTCGCCAGATTGGTGAAAGCGTGGCGAGCACGCGCGTGCCGTTTGCGGTGCTCGAGGCGTTCGATCACCTGCGGCAAGCGGCGGCGTGAGTTTTAGATAGGGCGGCTCGAGAGGAAATGAGCGAGTCCGAGGTAACAGTGAGCCAGGCTTCGCCGACAAATGGAATGAGTATCGGATCCGCGGCGGAACATTGCCCGCCGGTGTTGGCTGCGGAGCAATCCGCCTCCTTCGGCTTCGCGGAAGTTTTGCGGCGCGTGTTTTCCTTCCCGGCGATGCTTGGTGCGATTCTCGTTGGGGCGGTTTATTTGTTTGCGCGTGCGTTCATCGTGGATCCGGATTGCTGGTGGCATATCAAGACCGGCGAGTTGATTCTCGCCACGCATCGATTTCCGCATACAGATCCTTATTCCTTCACGGTTGGTGGACAGCCGTGGCTTGCTTTTGAGTGGGGCGGCGATGTTTTGCTTGCACTGGCTTCGCGCTGGGGAGGCCTGCGCGGGCTTGATTTGCTTTTCATGCTGATCGCCGGGGCGATTTTGATCGCGCTCTACTATCTGGCGACGCTTTGCGCCGGAAATTCCAAGGCCGGATTCGTCGCGGCTGCGGTTCTTTATTTGCTGGCGATTCCCTCGTTTTCGCTGCGCCCGCAGATGCTGGGCTACTTGTTTCTGGTGATTACGTTGATCGTGCTGGAGCGATTTCGGCACGGGATGCGCGGGACGATTTGGTTTTTGCCGCTGTTGTTCCTGATGTGGGTGAATGCGCATGCGTCGTGGATCATCGGACTGGGTGTCTTGGCGTTGTATTGGCTGGCCGGGCAATTCGAGTGGAAGGCCGGCGGCGTGGAAGTTGTTCGCTGGAGCCGGGCGGATCGCGTGCGGCTTTCTTTCGTTTTGTTCTTGAGCATTTGTACTTTGCCGATCACGCCGTATGGCACCGAGTTGTGCGCCTTTCCATTTCAGGTTGCTTCCGGATTTCCCATCAGCCACGCCATCATTCGCGAGTGGCAGCCGATGCCGTTCGATCTTGCGGGAGGAAAACTGTTCCTCGCGGCCGTGTTGGGCTTCGTGATTGCGCAAATCGTGTACCGATTTGTTTGGCGGTTGGAGACGCTGGCGCTTTTCCTGGGCGGGACGGCGATGGCCACGCTGCATGTGCGATTCCTGCTGCTGTTCGTTCCATTTTTCGCGCCGGTGCTGGCGGTGATTCTGGCGCGCTGGGTTTCGCCTTACAATCGCGGCAAAGACCAGCCGATTCTGAATGCCGTGTTGATGGCTGCGATTGCCGTCGGCATGATTCATTACTTTCCTTCGCGCGCTGAACTCGAGGACCGCGTCGCTGAAAGCTTTCCCGTTGGCGCCGTCGAGTATTTGAATTCCCACAACGTGCCGGAACCGATGCTGAATTCTTATCGATTTGGCGGATATCTGGCCTGGGCGCGCGGACCGGAGCACAAAATTTTCATCGATGGGCGCAGTGAGCTGTACGAGACGGGAGGTTTGCTCAACGATCACATGCAGGTGTTGGATGGCAAGCCGGCGGCTCTGGCTGTGCTGCGCTTTTATGGAATCAGAAGCCTGATTCTGGAACATTCCGAGCCGCTTGTGTCCATGGTCAACGTGTTGCCGGAATGGCAGAAAGTTTATAGCGACAATCGCAGCGAGATTTTTGTGCGGCGCGATGTTGCAGTGCCCGCGACGATGCAGAAGATCTCTGCGCCGACTGGACGTGACTGAACATGACACCGCGAATGATTGACCGCTCAGGCAAGCAGCTTAGTTTCACCGGCTCGGAAAGCCGCCATTTGCTGTTGTCCATCGTGGTTCCTTGCCATAACGAAGAGGAAGTTCTTCGCGAAACCAATCGCCGTTTGTTTTTGGCGCTCGATCAGATTCCGATGCAGCTGGAAATTATTTATGTGGATGACGGCAGCACCGATTCGACGGCGGAAATTCTTCGCGAGCTGCAAACCGGCGATCCGCGCGTGCGCATCATTCGTTTCTCGCGCAATTTCGGGCATCAGATGGCGATCACCGCGGGGATCGAGCACGCTTCGGGCGACGCTGTGGCCATTATCGACGCCGATCTGCAGGATCCGCCGGAAGTGATTCTCGATTTCCTCGATAAATGGATGGATGGCTACGACGTCGTCTATGGCGTGCGCACCGAGCGCGACGGCGAATCGGCCTTCAAACTTTGGACGGCCAAGTATTTCTATCGTTTGATCGGAAAGCTTTCCGACACCGAAATTCCGCTGGATACCGGCGACTTCCGCTTGATGGATCGGCGCGTGGTGGACGCGCTTCTGTCCATGCCGGAGCGCGATCGCTTCGTGCGCGGGATGGTCAGTTGGATCGGATTTTCGCAGACGGCCGTTGCGTATCACCGCGCTGCCCGGCATGCGGGAACTACGAAATTTTCGCTGATGAAGATGATTCGCTTTGCGACTGACGGCATCGTGTCGTTTTCGATTTTGCCGCTGCGGCTCGCGACATGGGTTGGATTCGCCGCGTCGGCGGTCGCCATCCTCGGAATTCTGGTGGCCATCATCGAGCGCATTTTGGGAACGCCGGGGTTGGTCAAAGGCTGGGCCAGCCTGGTGATCGCAGTTCTTTTTCTCGGCGGCGTGCAGCTGATTTGCATGGGAATTATCGGCGAGTACGTCGGCCGGATTTATGGCGAATCAAAACGACGGCCGCTTTACGTGGTGCGCGAACGCATGGGATTCCAGACCCAGAGATCCGAGATTGCCTTGGCGTTGGTTCAACAAACGGGAGCGGGAAAAGTCGATGCCAACGTCAAGCGCTAGAGCGCGCGGGGGATTCGAGCGCCCGGCCGTGGAGTTCGACGCGTTTGCGTCGAGCTACCAGGAGCACCTGGATCACAGCGTGCGGATTTCCGGCGATACGTCAGATTATTTTGCCGCGTACAAAGCGTCTTACATCGTCCGGAAGATTGCGCCGCGCGGCGGGAAATTGCTGGATTACGGATGCGGGGTCGGATTGCTGGCGCGACATCTGAAGCTGCGCTTGCCCGACGCGCAGATTGACGGCTTCGATATTTCTCAAGATTGCGTAGGTCAAATCGACGCCAATTTGCGGCGGCAGGGAAAATTTACATCCGATCCGAGCGAAACCGGGAAGTCGTACGACGTGATCGTGCTGTCGAATGTCCTGCATCACGTAAAGCCTGCGGAGCGCCTGCAGCTGATCCGCGAAATTCGATCGCGTCTGGCTAAAAACGGGAAACTGGTGATCTTCGAGCACAATCCGATCAATCCGCTGACGCGCTGGGCTGTTTCGCAATGCGTGTTCGATCAGGACGCAGTGCTTTTAAGGGCCAGGGAGATGCTGGGCAATCTTCGCGCGGCGAAGCTGCGAGTGCTGATGCACGACTACGTTGTTTTTTTTCCGAGATACCTGGCTTGGTTGCGGCCCTTCGAGCCGCACTTGCGGTGGTGTCCGCTCGGCGCGCAGTACGCGATGGTTGCCGGGCGTGAAGCAGGAACGGACGGGTCGTCTGAGGATTAATGGCGAACGGCACTAATTCGATCACGCGACTGGAGCGCACGGCGGCTCTGCCTTCGGCGGGAGCGTCGGAAGGCGCGGTTGCGCGTGCGGAGACTTCGCGACTACTGGGCGAGTGCGGCGCGATTCGCGCAATCACTCTTCTCGTTCCCGTGCATGTTGGGTGCGCTGCTGGTTGGTGCTGTTTTCGTGGCTTTGCGTCAATTCGATGTGGATCCAGATCTGTGGTGGCACATCAAGAATGGCGAGATGCTGCTGCAAACTCACCGCTTCCCGGTGACGGATCCCTTCTCGTTCACGGTTGCGGGACAACCGTGGATGGCTTGCGAATGGCTTGGTGATGTTTTGTTCGCCAGCGTGGCGCGGATCGGCGGTCTGCGCGGACTGGACGCATTGCTGCTGATTCTAGCTTCTGCGGCGATGGTCGGCCTGTATTTTCTGGCAACGCTGCGATCCGGCAACTCGAAGGCGGGAGTGCTGGCTGCCGCGGCGCTATTGCCCATCTCCAAGCTGGCATTCACGCTACGGCCACAGATGATCGGGCTTTTGTTTTTGATCCTGACGCTAATCGCGCTGGAGCTTTTTCGCCAGGGCAAGCATTGGGCTGTTTGGTTCCTGCCGCCGATATTTTTGCTGTGGGTGAACACGCATGGATCGTTTCCGATTGGGCTGGGAACGATCTTCGTTTACTGGGCGAGCGGGCTGATGAGTTTCCGGTCGGGCCATCTCGAGGGCCGCGGCTGGAGCGGCAGAGAGCGAATTCAGCTTTCGGCGGTTTTTCTGGCGTGTCTTTCAGCGATGGCCGTCACTCCGTACGGAACTCGCCTGGCCATGTATCCGTTCGAGGTTGCCTCCCGGTTGCCGATGGGAGTGGCAAACGTTCAGGAATGGCGGACGATGCCGTTCAACGAGCCGGTGGGGAAATATTTCCTGGTGCTGCTGTTGGGATTCATTCTGGCGCAAGTGGCGTTCGATATTGTCTGGCGGATTGAAGAGCTGGCGCTCTTCCTCTTCGGCACGATGATGGCGTGCCTGCACCTGCGCTTCGTCCTGATCTTCGTGCCGTTCTTCGCGCCTCTGCTGGCGGTGATTCTTGCCCGCGGGATGAGCGCGTACAACAAAGCGAAGGATCAGTACGTTTTGAACGCGGCGTTGATCGCTGTAGTGATCTTCGGCATCGTGCGGTTCTTCCCGACGAAAACCTATCTCGAGGAACGTAATTCGCAAAATTTTCCCGTGCAGGCCGTGGAATACATCCGCCAGCATGCGGTTCCCGATCCGATGTTCAACACTTATGACTTTGGCGGATATCTGATTTGGTCGCGCTGGCCGGAGCACAAAGTTTTTGTGGACGGGCGGGCCGATCCCTACGAGCGCGGCGGTGTGCTGGCCGACTATCTTTACGTGCGGCACACCGAGCCGGGATCGCTCGCGGTGCTACGGGCGTATGGAATCCAGTCCTGCCTGCTGCAGCGTGATGAAGCCCTGGCTTTCGTTCTGGCCACATCGCCCGATTGGGAAAAAGTTTATTCGGACGAGCTGAGCAGCGTGTTTGTTCTTCGCCGCGGGAAGGAATTTGAGGCGCACTCAAGATTGGAAGCCCCAGGAGCGGGCGCAAGCGCGCCTTTAACGGAATGAGTACGCGAGATTCAAAGATGCCGGAAGCCTTCGTGCGCAGCCGCGAAGTGGCCTTTCACGACGCGTGGGCGAGTAGCACGCGTCTTGAGGATGTGCTGGTGCGCGAATGCTTCGAGGCGCCTACGGCGTTGGAGAACCAGTTCATTTTGAGCCGCATCGGAGACCTTCGCGGCAAGAAGCTGCTGGACATCGGCGTGGGGCTCGGAGAATCGTCCGTGTATTTCGCTCTGCGCGGCGCGCAGGTTACGGCGGTGGATATTTCGCCGCTGATGATCGAGAAAGTCGCGAGCCTGGGCAAACGATACGGCGTCGAGATCGAGGGGACGGATTTCGGACGGCGAAGAATTAAATGTGGCCGCGGATGAATACGATTTGGTTTATCTCGCCAATACGATTCACCACGTTCATAACCGGGCACAACTTTTCGAACAGATCAGGCGTGCGCTGAAGCCCGGAGGATTTTTCTTTTCCTACGATCCGCTGGCTTACAACCCGGCCGTAAACGTGTACCGGCGCATGGCTACCGGTGTTCGAACGCCGGACGAATTGCCGCTGCGAATAGCCGACGTCAGGCTGGCGCGGAAATATTTTTCTAATGTTGGGCATCGCGAATTCTGGCTCGCGACGCTGCTGTTGTTCGTGAAGTACTACTTGAAAGACGGGATCCACCCCAGCGCCGACCGCTACTGGAAGCGCATTCTTCGCGAAAAGCCTGAGAATCTGGGATGGTGGCGGCCTCTGCGGGCCTGCGATCGCGCTTTAACGCGCATACCCGGCCTGCGCTGGCTGGCGTGGAACATCGTGATCTGGGGCGAAAAACCGAGCGCTTCCGCCAACCCAAAAGGCGAGGCTGGCCGTGCGTAACCCCCGCGGATTCCAGCGGATTCACGTGCTTCTGCGTCGAACTGCGGTCATGGCGCATAGAACTACTAGAACCTCGTTGCGGCGCGCACTGCTGGGCCGCCTTCTAGGGCGTATCGCATTTGTATCTTACGCGGGGAATATGTGTCACTCATTTGCGACATCTCAGACCCCTAATAACGAGGTTTTGCGCGAGTTCCGAAACAAAACGCTTCATAACTGTATACAAATCAATGTTTTACGACATTCCCGCTCGTTCCCGGGAGTGGCTTCTCAGGTGCATTACAAAGCGGGATGGCGGCAGAGGGCTTCCGTGCCGCTGACCTTTAACCTATCAGGAGGAACAGATGAAGAACCTTCTCATTCGGTTGTGGCACGAAGAGGAAGGCCAGGACCTCACTGAGTACGCGTTGCTCGTAGTTCTGCTCGCCTTGGCTGCTATTACCGGTATGAAGAGCCTGGCAACAGCGATCAACGGTGTATTCACGACGGCTGGTACCAACCTAACCACCAACACCTAAGCTCTTCGTACCAAGAGCGATGAAGTTCGATGGTGGGCGAGCTGGCCGCTGAGATGCCGGTGATGGATCCAGCGGCCAGAGGCCGCCTTCGCGAAGTTGTGTCACGCACTTCCAACATCAAGGGCGAGGGAGGATGCAAATGGAACTGCTCTCGAGGCTGTGGAGAGATGAAGAAGGGCAGGACTTGACCGAGTACGCGTTGTTAGTGGTCTTACTTGCCCTGGCCGCCGTTGCCGGGATGAACAGTTTGGCGACGGCGATCAACGGTGTCTTCACCACGGCCGGCACGAATCTGACTACGAATACGTAACGGTAGGAGCTGGCGCGAAAGCCAAGAAGGACGCACACGACGGGACTATGACAGCAACTCAAACCATCTGGGCTTTCACGCTGGCTCTGACGTTTTCTGCCGGCTGGATCGACTGGCGCACGCGCCGGATCCCCAACTGGCTAACGATTCCGAGCCTGGTGCTGGGGATCGCGGTGCACTCTGTGATTTCGGGATGGCGAGGAATGTTGATGTCTCTAGAGGGGATCGGCCTGGCACTGGTTATTTTGCTGCCGCTGGTGCTGATGCGGGCCCTTGGGGCGGGAGACTGGAAATTGATGGGCGCGGTCGGGGCGTTTCTCGGGCCGTGGATGTTCATTTTCGTACTGCTGGCGAGCGTGTTTCTGTCGGGACTCATGGCCATCGTGATGATGGTGGTGACGCACCGGGTGAAAACCACGCTGCGCAATCTGGTGGTTCTCGTACAAGGGTTTTTTGCGTTCGGCATGCGTCCGAACCCTGAAATTTCACTGGATAATCCGACGCTGCTGAAGCTGCCTTTCGGCGTCGCGGCCGCGACAGGCACGTTGCTTTGTTTCCTGGCGGCTCACGTATTGTGATGAGGCAAAGGAGAATTAGGCCATGAATCGGAATCGCTTAATGGTTGGGTTGGCTGTCGCGGTGCTGCTGGCCTTCATCTTGTCGGCGTATGTCTATCACGCGTTCAAAGCCGCCGAAGTGAAAGCCGCGGGTTCGCCCGCGCTGAGGATGACGAACATCGTCGTGGCCGCCGAGCCGCTCAAGATCGGCACGCGCCTGGAAGGATCGAAACTTAAAACGATCCAGTGGCCGTCGTCGGCAAAGCCGGACGGGATGTTCAGCGACATTACGGAAGTCGCCAATCGGGCGGTGATCACCAACATCGCCGAGAATGAGCCGATTCTCGCCAGTAATCTCGCTTCGACAGAATCCGGCGCGGGCTTGTCCGCCACGATTCCCGAAGGGATGCGCGCAATTTCAGTTTCCGTGAACGACGTTGTGGGCGTCGCGGGCTTCGTTACACCGGGCACGATGGTGGATGTGCTTGTTACCGGCCAATCCGTCGGCGCCGGCGGTGGCACCTCGGTGACGCGCACGATTCTGGAAAATATCAAAGTTCTCGCCGCCGGCCAGAAGATGGAGCAGGACCGTGAAGGCAAGCCGGAGAACGTTCCGGTGATCACGCTACTGGTAACGCCCGAAGACGCTGGGAAGCTGACGATGGCGAGCACGGAAGGCAAAATTCAGCTCGCGCTGCGCAACACCGTCGATACCAAGGCCACCAATCCGGCCCCGGTGCTGCAGTCCGCGCTGTTTGCCGGAGGCGCTCCGCCTGCGCCAGTTGCCCCAGTGGAGAAACATAACGGCACTCACAAGAATGCTGCGCCGCCGCCACCGCCGCCCTACCCGGTCGAGGTGATTATCGGCGACAAGCACGAAGTAAAGAATTTTCCAAATCCCTGAGCAATCCACGGGAGTTACGAATGTACTCAGAACGCAAAAACAAAAATCTGATACGTGCCGGCGCACTTGCCCTAGTTGGTTCGATGTTCCTGTTCAACGCGCCCGGAGCAGCGGCTCAGAAGTCCAGTGTACGGCCAGCGAGCGCCGCCGTAGAGGCGACGAACGCTCCGTCCACGCTTTCACTGACTGCTGTGCCGGCATCGTCTCAGTCACAACAGATGTCCGAAGTCCCGCAGGCGCTGCATCTTCTGGTGGGGCGTTCGCTGGTGATCACCTCGCCCACGAGAATCAAGCGAGTGTCATTGGCGGATCCGGCGATCGCCGAGGCCATTGTTGTCAGCCCGAACCAAGTGCTGGTCAACGGCAAGGCTCCGGGCGGTGTGTCCCTGCTTTTGTGGGATGAAGCCGATCAAAGCCAGGACTTCGAAGTTTCCGTGGATATCGATACGCTCAGCCTGAGCCAGAAAATCCACGACGTTTTCCCCAATGAGCCGGTTCAGGTGGAGACGTCGAAGGACGTAGTGATGCTCTCCGGCCGGGTCTCTTCGACTGCGGTGGCGGACAAGATTCTCGAGGTGGTGAAAAACGTCACGCCCAAGGTGACGAGCCTCATGGAAGTTCCGCCGCCTCCAACGGGCGAAATCCTGCTGGAAGTGAAGTTCGCGGAAGTTGAACGTACGGCGGTCACGCAACTGGGCGTGAACATTCTGAGTCTTCCGGGCGCCAAGACGGTAGGCTCACTGGGCACGGAACAATTTGCACCGCCGTCTTTTCAGGGCACACTTGGCTCAAACATTCCGACCACCACGACCACGACGACGGGAACCACCAGCACAACGACGTCTACAACTAATGGATTTAATCTAAGCGATCTTCTCAACATCTTTCTCTTTCGGCCGGATCTCGACCTGGGGGCCACCATCAAGGCTCTGCAGCAGAACAACATTCTTGAGATTTTGGCCGAGCCAAATCTGTTGACCGCGTCCGGGAAGGACGCCAGTTTCCTCGCCGGTGGCGAGTTTCCCTTCCCCGTGATTCAGGGGGGGACTGGCGCGGGGAGCTTTCCGACGGTGACAATTCAGTTCAAGGAATTCGGCGTGCGTCTGAATTTCACGCCGACGATCCTGGACAACGGAATGATTCATCTGAAAGTGAAGCCGGAAGTCAGCGCCCTCGATTTCTCGAATGCGCTCACGATTCAGGGCTTCGTCATTCCGGCCCTTTCTACGCGCCGCGTGGAATCCGAAATGAATTTGAAGGACGGGCAGAGCTTCGCCATCGCCGGCCTGATCGACAATCGCGACACCGAGATTCTCGAAAAGGTCCCGGGTCTCGGCAATCTCCCCGTTATCGGCGCGCTTTTCCGCAGCAAGTCGGTTACGAAGAGCCGCGATGAGTTGCTCGTTCTTATCACGCCGCGCATCGTCAAGCCCTATAACGGTGATGCGGTTCCAGCGGGACCCACGATGGTCAAGCCGCTGATGGGACCGACGCGCTCGGAAGAGAATCCACTGGCTCCAGCGCATAAATAAGGAGCTGCAATATTGATTCAGCGTCACGAAGGAAAACTTGCTGAGCGGATTTGGGCCCTATGCTGACTGCAGCGATTGCGAGTGGTGACAAAAATACGTCGAACCAGCTCCTGGCGAGCCTCGAGCAAACAGGTCTCGTAGGTTCGGTCAAGAACTGGTCCGTCCCCATGGAGAAGTTTCCCGATGCCGGGGAAACGATTCCCGACATCATTTTTCTCGACCTATCCCGGGACCCTGAGCCTTATTTCTCTTTGGCGGCTCATCTCCGGCGTATGCGTCCGGGCTTGCATCTGATTGCGTGCTCTTCGACGTTCCCGCCCAATCAGCAACTTCTCCTCGACGCCATGCGCAGCGGCGTTCAGGATTTCATCGCCAAGCCGGTGAATGCGGATTCTCTGGCGGAGCTGCTCACGCGCCTGGGCCCAGAGATGCAACCCACGGAGAAGCGCGCGACAGAAAAGCTGATCGCGCTAATGGGCTCGAAGGGCGGCGTGGGCACGACGACCGTGGCTGTGAATCTCGGCGTCCAATTGGCTACGCACGCGCAGAAGCGCACGGTGCTGCTGGACTTTGCGCGCCCGCTCGGCAATGTTCATTTGCTTCTCGATCTTCATCCGCGATTTGGCGTGCGCGACGCGGTGGAGAGCCTCGACCGTCTCGACAGCCATTTTTTCAGCGGCCTATTGACGCAGCATAAGACCAAGCTCGAAATCCTGGGCGGGGCTTTGCAGCCTGAGGAATGGCAGTCCATTTCCATCGCGCCGTTGGAGCGCATCATCAACGTCGCGTCGGCAGGATTTGACACGATTCTCGCCGACCTCGGCTCGCAATTCTCGTCGGAGTGGAGCCCCATTCTGCAGCGCGCGCGCATGATCATGATGGTCGCCGAAGCGAATGTGCCGTCGCTGTGGACATTGGAGCGCCGCCTGTGGGCCTTGAATGGCCTGGGCATCGAGCCGGAGCGCATCCGCATCATCATCAACCGTTGGCACAAGGGCGACGAAGAAGTTCTCAAGACCATCGAGAAGAACCTGAAGCGGCCCGTCTTCGCCAGCCTCCCCAATGATTTCACCAAGGCCAATGCCTCGGTGAATATGGGGACTCCCTTGATGGAGAATCACAACAACATGCTCAGCAGTCGTTACCGTCAGCTCGCCGCGCAGATTTCCGGCGTCGAGGCCATGCCGACCGCAGCAAAGCGTGGCGGCATCGGCAACTTTTTCTCATTTCCGAATAAGAGGTAAGGGCCCATGCCACCGACTCCGACTCCAGGTACTTCAACGCGCTCTGACTTGACCGCAGTCAAAGCGGCGATTCATCGCCGGCTGATCCAGAAATTGAACCTGGATCGCGTGAACGACGTGCGCCGCGATGATGTCCGCCGGGAAGTCTCTCTCATTCTCGAGGAACTGGTTGTCGGCGAATCCACGCCGATGAACTTGCAGGAGCGCGAGCGCCTGTCACAGGAAGTTCTCGATGAAGTCTTCGGGCTGGGACCGCTCGAACCGCTTCTCGCCGATCCCTCGGTCTCCGATATTCTCGTCAATACCTTCAGCAAAGTTTACGTCGAGCGCAAAGGTCTTCTGGAAGCGACGCCCGTGCAGTTCCGCGATGACGCGCATTTGATGAGCATCATCGATCGCATTGTTTCCGCCATCGGCCGCCGCGTGGATGAATCCTCGCCCATGGTGGACGCCCGGCTTCCGGATGGCTCGCGCGTCAACGCCATCATCCCTCCGCTTTCCGTTGACGGCCCGTGTCTTTCGATCCGGCGATTCAGCCGCGACCCGCTGACGGCCGATGATCTGCTTGCCAATCATGCGTTCACCGCTCCCATGCTGGAACTGCTGCAGGGCTGCGTGAAAGCGCGTCTTAACATTTTGATTTCGGGTGGCACGGGCGCCGGCAAGACCACGCTTCTCAATGTGCTCTCCTCCTATCTGTCAGATCGCGAGCGCATCGTTACCATCGAAGACGCCGCCGAATTGCAGCTCCACCAGGAGCACGTAGTGCGCCTCGAAACGCGCCCGCCGAACATCGAAGGCAAGGGCGCCATTTATCAGCGCCAGCTTCTCATCAACTGCCTCCGCATGCGTCCCGACCGCATCATCGTCGGTGAGGTCCGCGGCGAAGAAGCGCTGGACATGCTGCAGGCCATGAACACAGGTCACGACGGATCGTTGACCACCATTCACGCCAACTCCCCGCGCGACGCTCTGTCCCGCCTCGAGACGATGGTGGCCATGTCCGGTTTGAATATTCCCGATAGCGCCGTGCGCCGCCAGATTGCCTCGGCCATCGACGTCGTCGTGCAAATCACGCGTCTTAGCGACGGCACCCGTAAAGTCACCAACTTGACCGAAATCACCGGCATGGAAGGCGAAGTCGTCACCATGCAGGACATCTTCGTCTTCCGTAAGCGCGGCGTGCGCGAGAGCGGCGAAGTAATGGGCGAGTTCATGCCCGTCGGGATTCGTCCGAAATTCGCGGAGCGCCTGGCCGTCACCGGCATACCGCTCCCGGCCAATATGTTCGAGGTTCAGCGTCCTCGTTAAGGAATCCAGAATGATCGCAGCGCTGCCAATTCGAGGGTCCTACACTGAGCCGCTGGCTTGCCGTGCGCGCGCGCGTTCGATGCAAAGGAGGCTCACGTGGCGGGTATTCTAGCTTTAGCCACTTTCTTGATCGTCGCCGTCGTTGCCGGCATCGTCTGGATGCTTGCGGGCGGCAAGGATAATAACCGCCAGCAAGAAGTTGTTCGCCGGCGCATGGAAGCAGTGCGCAAGGCGGAGACCCGCGGCGAAGTTTCCCTGGACCTCAAGCTCGTTCGCGACGAACTCTACAGCAACGTTCCAGTGCTGCATCGCTTTCTGATGCGTCTGCCGTGGTCCGGTTCGCTGCAGAATTACATCAATCAGGCAGGCTTGAAAATGAAGGCGGGCAAATTCGTGCTGTGGACCGCCGTTGCGGGCCTGGGCACGTATGTACTGATCAGCCTGATCTATCCGAATCAAGGAATTTTGGCATTCGCCGCCGGCCTGCTGGCGCTCGCGGTTCCTATTGCTGTGGTGGCTTTCCAGCGTATGCGTCGTCTCGCGCAGTTCGAAGAGCGGTTTCCGGAAGCCCTGGACCTGATCGGCCGCGCGGTGCGCGCGGGCCATGCCTTCACTACGGGCCTGGAAATGGTATCCAAAGAATCCTCCGAACCGGTGGCGGGCGAGTTTCGCGCCACGTTTGAGGAGCAGAACTTCGGGCTTCCGTTGCGCGACGCGCTGCTCAACATGGCCGAACGAGTTCCCTTGATGGATGTGCGATTTTTCGTGACCGCGCTGCTGGTGCAGAAGGAAACCGGCGGCAATCTCGCCGAATTGCTGGACGAGCTTTCGCGTCTGATCCGCGAGCGATTCCGAATCTACCGCGAAGTGAAGGTGCGCACGGCTCAGGGGCGGCTCACGGCTGCCGTTCTTATTGCTCTGCCCTTCGGCATGTTGATTGCACTGGAGTTCGTGAATCCCGATTACGTGAAGGTACTTTGGACCGATCCGATCGGCCCTATGCTGCTGGGCGGCGCAGCAGCCTTGCAAGTGCTCGGATCGCTGGTGATTTGGAAGATTGTGCACATCGAAGTTTGAGTCAGGAGAAGCAGCAATGGTCTGGACAATAACAGCGGCGACGTTCCTGGTGACGGTCCTCATTCTGCTCGCCGTCGTCTACGCGTTTTCTCCAGCGGAAAGTGCTGTGGCGGAGCGCGTCAGCCGGGTTCTTGAAGCCGCCAATGCGGCCCCGGAGATGGAACGGAGTGAGGAGGAAAAGGGCCCTGGAGTGATGCGCCAGATTCTCGCCTACTTCGGGAAGCTCCTGCCTGCGCTGAAGGGCAAGGCCTTATCTCGCTCCGAATTGATGTCCTTGCGCGCCGGCTATCGCACGCCTGACGTTATTCTGGCTGTGCGCGCGTTAAAGATCATCTCTCCCATTTTTTTCGTCGCGCTGGTGATATTCACCGGCATGTACAAGGCGAATCCTTTGATTTTCATAATGGCCGCCGGCGTACTGGGTTACATGCTCCCGGAGATGTGGCTGACGTTCAAAATTCGCGCTCGCCAGAATCGACTGCGTTTGTCGCTGCCCGATGGCTTGGACCTGCTGGTGATCTGCGTCGAAGTCGGACTGGGCATCGATCAGGCGCTGCTGCGTGTCGCCAATGAATTGCGCATCGTCCATCCCGAGCTGAGCGAGGAATTGCAGCTCGTGAACCTGGAAATGCGCGTGGGCAAGTCGCGCACGGAAGCTCTGCGCGAACTTGGCACGCCGCACGGGCCTGGAAGACATCAAGGCTCTTGTGGCCATGCTGGTGCAGACCGAGCGTTTCGGTACCAGCATTGCGCAGTCGTTGCGCATCCATTCCGAGGACCTGCGCACCAAGCGCCGGCAGCGCGCTGAAGAATTGAGCGCCAAGACCTCGGTGAAAATGGTTCCGGCACTGGTGTTCTTTATATTTCCGGCCTTGATGGTGGTCATCCTGGGTCCGGCATTCATCACACTATACCGGCAATTTGTGGGTCATTGAGCTATACCGCTGGCGCGCACTGCTCCACCTGACGCGTTAGCGGTGCTGGTCGAATAACAACCGGCTGGGAACAAGTCTATAGGAGGAAAGCGAAGGCAACCGCAGCATACGACGTGGTTTAACACACGCATCTGAACTGAGGGGCGCCAGGGCGGCGATGACGAACGATCACAGAAACGGGTTGGGCGTGGTTTATGTTTACAACAAGACGCGGGAAACCTTCGTCGCTACCGAGGCTACCGTCGCCGATAGCTATTTGCGCCGGCTGGTAGGCCTGCTGGGCAAAACGAAACGCTGGGCGCGCTTTGGCTGCGGATTGTGGATCATTCCTTCGCGCGGCGTGCACACGATCGGCATGCTCTTTCCGATCGATCTCATTTTCCTCAGCAAGGAAAAAGAGGTCGTGCACGTCGAGGAGTTCGTGCGGCCTTTCCGCATCTCCGCGGTTTCGCTGAAAGCCAACAGCGTCCTCGAGGTTCCGGCGCACACGATTTATCGCACCGGCACGAAGGTCGGGGATCTGCTGGAGATTTCGTCGCTCAACGCGACCGAACGCCAGGTCCGCGCCGCCAGCGCCTGATTGGCGCCTGGTGATGCAGGTGCCGGCGCGCCTGAGATTTTCAAGGGATTCACCGCAGAGAATCCTGCGCCGCAACGAGCGATTGCGGCGCCCTGAGGGAGAAAAGACGCGCCGCTGATGTTGTTTTTTCTTCTCTCGCGCTCCATCGGGAGCCCAAGGCCATGACCCCGACAAGCTCACGCGATTACCGCGCTGTCAAAGAAACCATCCACAAGAAGCTCCGCGAGAAGCTCGATGTTGGGCGTATCACCAAACTCAGCCGCGAAGCCGTCCGCATCGAAGTCACCGACATTGTCGAAAGCCTCGCCACTTACGAACGCACGCCCATCACTCTGCAGGAGCGCGAGCGCCTCTCCAAAGAAGTCCTCGATGAAGTTTTCGGGCTGGGCCCGCTCGAGCAGCTCCTCAAAGACAACTCCATCTCCGACATTCTCGTCAACAACTACAACGAAGTTTATGTCGAGCGCCGCGGCCGCTTGGAACGCAGCGATGTCTCCTTTCGCGACGACGCCCATCTCATGGGCATCATTACCCGCATCGTTTCCGCCGTTGGCCGGCGTGTGGACGAAACTTCTCCCATTGTGGACGCTCGCCTCGCCGACGGTTCGCGCTGCAACGCCATCATCCCTCCACTTTCTCTCGACGGCCCGTGCCTTTGCATCCGCCGCTTCGCGCGCGATCTGCTCACCGCCGAGGATCTGATCCAGAATCAGACTCTCACCACGCCGATGCTGGATTTCCTGAAAGCCAGCGTGTTCGCGCGCATGAACATTCTCGTCTCCGGCGGCCCAGGTGCGGGCAAGACCACGCTTCTCAATCTTCTCTCTTCGTATATTTCCCCGCGCGAGCGCATCGTCACTATCGAAGACGCTACTGAGCTTCGCTTCCAGCAGGATCACGTCGTGCGGCTGGAAACGCGCCCGGCCAACCTCGAAGGTTCCGGCGCCATTCCTCCGCGACGTCTGGTTATCAACGCCCTGCGTATGCGCCCCGACCGCATTATCGTCGGTGAAGTGCGCGGCGAAGAAGCGCTGGACATGCTGCAGGCCATGAACACGGGTCACGATGGTTCGCTCACCACCATCCACGCGCGCGCCGGCTACGACGCCATCAGCCGCCTGGAAACCATGGTCACCATGGGCGGCCTGGAGATTCCACTGCCCGTCATCCGCGCTCAGATCGCTTCCGCTATCAATCTCGTCGTTCAGGTCAGCCGCCTTACGGACGGCACGCGCAAAATCGTCAACATTTCCGAAATTGTGGGCATGGACGGCGATGACATCGTGCTGCAGGAAATTTTCGTCTTCAACAAAACGGGGATCGCCGAAGATGAAACGGTGCTGGGCGAGTTCGTGCCCACCGGCAATCGCCCCAAATCGCTCGAGCGGCTTGCCGCAGCCGGGGTAACGCTTCCCGAATCGCATTTCGATCCGCGCGAAATTCAGAGCTTCAATCAGGTGATCGAGCAACGCGGCGCGTCCAGTGACTTGGCCTCCCGCAAAGCCGTGGCGGAAGCGCTGGCCAGCAAGGCTGCAGCGCTCGCTCCGCTCAATCGCGTGGGCGAAGAGCTCGACACCTACGATGCGATCGTAGAGCGATTCGGTGCCGCCCCCGAGCTCCCGTTGCAGGAACACGTGGCACAAGCGCTGGTGGGCAAAGGCATCGTGCTGGATCGCGTGAATCGCCGCGAAGAATCCATAGCTGCCTACGATCAGGCCGTCAAGCGCATTGGCAACGCCGCCGAACCGCAGCTTCAGGAACAGGTGGCCAGCGCGCTGGTAAGCAAAGGTGTGGCGCTCTCGCACCTCAATCGCAATGAAGAGGCCATCCAGGATTACGATCTGGTCGTAAAGCGCTTTGGGGCCTCCACGGATTTAGTCCTTCAGCAACAATCCGCGCGGGCTCAGGTCAACAAAGGTGTCGTGCTGGGGCGGCTCAATCGCCGCGAGGAGGCCGTGCAGTCCTACGACGCCGTAATCAAGCGGCACGGCGAATCCGACAAGCTTCCTCTTCAGGAGCAGGCCGCGCGCGCTTTGGTAAGCAAAGGCGTGGCTCTCACGCGTTTGCACCGCGCCGAAGAAGCGCTGCCGTGTTATGAGGCGGTTGTCAAACGTTTCGGCGCTTCTGCGGAACCGTCTCTCCGCGAACAAGTAGCCCGTGCACTGGTCAGCAAAGGCGCCGCTCTGGCGCAGCTGAATCGTACCGAAGAGGCCATCCGCTCCTATGATCTGCTGCTCGATAAGTTTACGGGCGCCTCCGAACCGTCCTTGCAGGCCGAGGTTGCCCGCGCCCTGCAGAACAAAGCCGCTCTCCTGGCCACGCTGGGCCGCAGCGAGGAAGAGGTTGACACGTACGACTCCATTCAAGATCAACTGCGGCGCATGTTGAACGATAGCCGCGCCAGCTCCAACGGGGCCCGCTCCTAGCCGCCTCAATTCTGCGGGCTTTTCCCTTCACCGGAAGGCTGCTACATGCTGTCAGGTGATGCGTTTTTTAATCGCAACAGCGACGCACAAAAATCTTCGCAACTCATTGAAAACAAAGGGCAGATTTCTTTTTTGTCCGCAACAAAATGCGTGCTTCAAGTGTGCTCAATTGGTGAAAGCCCGCCTCAGACCGCTGTCAGCGACTTCTGACCGCAAGGGCACACGACGCCGAGCCGGCGGGTCGAGGCTAGCCTACTTTTCGCTATCATCTATCTAGACCTTATGGCCGCCACCCTAATATGGCTGGAATATGCCTCCCGATCTCCGGTAGTGCTCGTGTTGGTGTTCGTCTGCGTGCTCATCGCACTGGCGGTTCCCTTCGCTGCGGCGCGGGGACGCTTGCACGTTCCCGGTTACGTGGGCGTTGCACTTGCGTCCTTCGCCGTCGCGTTTGTTCTAGGGCGAATCTCCGGGATTTCGGGGGTGCGCGGCACGCACTCTGGGCAAGCGCTTTCCGTCGTGTTCTTTTTGCTTGTGGCCGTGGCCGCAGGATCGGTGCTGGCTATTTTTTTCTATGCTGAGCCGCCGCAGGATTAATTCGCAGGCGTAGCGCGCGGCACGTAGATGTAAAACTCGTCTCCATCCCAGAGCTTCTCCGGCGTAGGCGTTTGAGTCCTCGTACGGATCACATAGTTATCCAAGATGGCCTGCCGGGCCGCTTCCGTCAGATAAAAATTCCGCCGGTATGGATCCGTCTCCGTTGCAAGATCTAAATCCAGAAGGATCACGGAAAACCATCGCGCGCGAATCTGCGCGATCATCCCGCTATCGGATACCACACCGTGGCGCGCCAGAAGTTCGGTTTGAAAGAGATCGGTGAAAGGCTGATCGAAGCCCGCTTGCGCCAAGTCGCCCCCGCGGAATCCCAGCGCGCGGGTGTGAGGCGGAAAGCTTCGCTGAAGTAACGATTGAAGCGCGGTGTTTTCTGCAAAAGCTGCGCGCGAAGGTGGCGGCGGCGTGTACCACTGGCCGGCGATTAGTCCGACGGCGAGCAACAGCACCACTTCTATAGGGGCCGCGTGCTGCCGGACGCGATTCGCGAGAAGCGCGGGCACCAAAGCGCTCACCAGCAGTAGCGACTCGTAAAAGTACTGGATGAAGGCGGATTCCTTGCCGATCGTGACGATGCCTAGAAGAACTGCGAACGCGAGGTAACACATGATCATGCGATCCGGATGGCGGCGGAGAAACTCGAATGAAAGCAGAAGCAGAGGCGCTAGCATGATCGTCCACACCATCATTCCCAGCTTGAATTGATGCCAGGAGAACAGGGTCGCCTGATACGTCAGGAAGTGACGCCAGAACTGCTGCCCCGGAAATGCCACCCACTGAAAAATTGCAAATAGCCCCAGCCCGCAGGCAGCAAGGACGCCAGCGAATTGCGTGGCTCGCGCGTATCTCTTTTCCAGCAGCAGAAACGCGAAGACCGCGAGCGGCCCGGCGATGAACTGCGGTTTGTAGTAGAACCCCAGCACCATGATGGGAGCCGCGAGCAAGAGAGCTGGGCTGTTGCGAAGACGGTAGGCAATCAGAAAGGCCGAAAAGAAAAGCAGCAGTGCAACGTTATCGGAAAGCGCCGACACGCCGTGATACGTCACGATGCCGTAGGATAGAAACACCAAGGGACTAAGCCACGCGGCAATTTGACTGTGGGTGAGCCAAAATGCCAAAAGGCCGCAGCCCAGCGCGCAGCCCAACATGGAGATCGCCGAAAGAAGCCGCAGCGGGAAGTACGATGGCGCTTCGGGATTGACCAACCGCGCACCCAGCAAGTAGTACAGCGGGCCATAAGTAGCGCCGGCAAAGCCTTGCGGGCTTGGCGGAGCGTAGATGGGAACGCCGCGAGCAAGGCTCGCGGTTTCCACCAGGGCGCATCCTTCGTAGCTTTCTTCGCCGGGATAGCGAATGCGCGCAGACCACGAAGACACATTGCGCGCTGCAAAAAAGCCGGAAATCAAATACGCAATCAGGCAGCAGGCCAAGCCGCCCTTCGACATCCGATTTTGACCAGCGAGATGGGGAGTCTGTTTAGTTGTGGACATGAAAAGGCTGGCCGGTTTTCTGTCTCCGATCGCGCGATTGAATCGCGAGAACTCTTGTTGCTGAGTCCCAGCTGCAGTTCAGTCTGCCGAGCGCGACTTTCCGGTGAATTGACTCCGAGCGACGGTTTTTGTATTCATTTCCACAAGTCCGACCTTATTCACGCCGCTGCAGGCGATATAGAGGCGGCCATCCGGCGTCGCGGCAATATTGCGGACCACGCCGCCGCCAGACGGAATTTTGGCGACGGCGAAAGTCTCCGTCTTCGGATCGAAGCGTACGATCGTATTCGGTTCCACGCCCGCTTCGCTGAACCAGACCATTCCGTCAGGCGTGATGGCCATGCCATAGGGGCTGGCCTTTTCGCCGGCGGGTGAAGGCCATAGCTTCACGAATCCGGTCGCGGGATCAAGCCTGCCCAGGTGTCCTTGCTCAAAATCTGTGAAGTACACTTTGTCGTCCGCGGCGATGGCCATGCGGCGCGGGCGCGTGCCTTCGGGCAGAAGGAACTCCTTGATGTCCATCGTGTGCGGATCAATTTCCCCAATTTTATTGGAGCCAAATTCGCAGAAGAATGGAATGCCTTTGCTGTTGACTCCCATCCCGTAAGGCAGGGCGTCCTTCGTTGCGACTCTCTTCAGATCAATCTTTCCGCTGCGCGGGTCGAGCCGTCCGACGAAGTTTCCTCCCTGCACCGTGAACCACAGCGTCCCCTGCGCATCGAAAACCGGGGTATGCGGATCGCTGGCGAGAGGGTCGGGCATTTTGTATTCCGTCACCGCTCCCGTCCGCGGATCGAGCTTCCCGATCAACCCGGCATAATTACCGGTGTACCAGATATTGCCGTCGCGATCGGGCACCAGGCCGTGCGGCCCGGAGTTCGGTGTCTTAAGCGGATATTCGCGAATTTTGCCGGTTGCCGGGTCGAGCCGGCCGAGTTTATTCGCGAGTTGCTCAGTGAACCAAAGCGCGCCATCCGGGCCAACCGCAGGATCGTGAGGCCGCGCCTTAGCGGTAGGAACATCCCATTCCACGATTTTGACGTTGAGTTTTCCGACAGCGGGACCAGATAGGGCACTGCGAGCTCCCGGGAACATCAAAAGCGACGCGGCAAGCACTGCGACGCTTAGCGGCGGAATCTTTAATGATTTCATGACTCCTCCTTTTGCGGCCTATATCGTCACGCAGTGCGGGTGCGCTTGTCGAGCTTGGTGAAATCGATGTTGGGCGCGATGGGGACTTCTTTTAGTGGGGCTAAGCGATTGCGGGCTTCCTTCACGAAGCCCAGGAAACGATGGGCGAGCTCCTTGATTCGCTCTGACTGGCGACGCTCGATGGCTTCCAGTGGAATCAAGTCGGTGCCGATGCCGAGCGCGCTGGCGCCCGCAATTATGAAGTTGCTGGCGGTTTGCTGCGTCACTCCTCCGGAAGCAATCAGTGGGATCTGCGGGACTGCGACCTTCAACGACTTGATGTATTTGTCGCCGCCAACCTGGGCGCAGGGAAAAACTTTGACGAAATCTGCTCCGGCTTGCCAGGCGGTGATTACCTCGGTGGGCGTAAGGGCGCCGGGCAGGATCGCGAGATTTTGCTTGGTGGCAAACTCCAGAATTTGTGGATCGAAGCCGGGCGCGGTCAAAAAACTGGCGCCTGCATCCAGGCAGCGGTGCGCGGTTTCGATATCGAGCACGGTGCCGGCGCCGACGAGCATCTTTTGGTGATGCTTCACCATGTGAGTGATCAACTCGACCGCCCCGGGAACGGTCATGGTGATCTCGACAATGGGTATGCCGCCCTTGGCGACGGAATCCGCGGCGAAATGCGCGTCTTCTGCAGAGGAGACGCGAATGGCCGGGATGATGCCAATCTCTTTGATGCGATCGCAGACCTCGGTTTTATTCATGCTCGCGCGCCCTTGTAATGCCCAGACACACTCATCAATGCCGCTGAACGATCGGTCGAATCTTACACGATACTGTCGGTGTCCGGCTCGGGCAGCTTATCACCGTCGCGCGCAAACCAGGCGTAAAGCGTCGGCAGCAGGAAGATGCTCATTAGGAGATCAGAGATCAGGCCGCCGACGATCACGATCGCGAATGGACGCTGCGAATCCGATCCAATACCGTGCGAGAGAGCGGCAGGAAGAAGACCGAGAGTTGCCACCAACATGGTCATCATGATTGGCCGCAGGCGGAGGACAGCGCCTTCGACGGCCGATTCTTCGCTGGAGTAGCCGCGCGCGCGGAGCTGATTGATGTATTCGAGCATGATCACGCCGGTTTGCACGGAGACGCCAAAGAGCGCGAGAAAGCCGACGCCCGAGGAGACGCTGAAGTGCGTACCGGTGATGAAGAGCGCGAGCAAGCCTCCGATGCGGGCCATAGCCACGTTGGTAAGAATCAGGAAGGCCCACTTCAATGATGCAAACATGGTGTAAAGGATGACGAAGATTACGAGAATCGTGAGCGGAAGAACCAGGAGCAAGCGGCGCTCGGAACGCTTTTGATTTTCGTATTCGCCGGCCCAATCGATGGTGTAGCCGGTCGGCAGCTTGACGCCGGCGCGAACTTTTTTCATCGCCTCTTCGACGGTGCTGCCGAGATCGCGATCGCGGACGCTATATTTGATGGCTACATAGCGGGAGTTTGCTTCGCGATAGATTTCCGAGCCGCCGTCCGAGACGCTGGCTTTGGTAAGTTGCGCGAGAGAGACACGCTCGCCGGTGGGCGCCAACAGACGGATCCTGTTGATGGCTTCGGTGGTGTCTCGGTATTCGGGCAGGTAACGCAGCACGAGGTCGTAACGTTGTTCGCCGATCAGCACCTGAGTTAAAGCGTTGCCGCCGACGGCGGTTTGAATGGCGTCCTGCACGTCGGAGACATTGACGCCGAAGCGCGCCGCTTGGTCTCGATCCACTTCGAAATTGAGATTGGGTTGGCCGAGAACGCGGAACAGGCCCAGATCCTGAACGCCTTGAATATCGCGCATGACGCCTACAACCTGATCGCCCAACGCCTCGAGCGTTTTCAGATCGTCGCCGTACAACTTCACCGCCAGTGCGCCCTTTACGCCGCTGACCGCTTCTTCCAGATTGTCTGAAATCGGCTGGGAGAAGTTCCAGATCACGCCGGGGATTTTTTCGAGTTCCCGGTTCATGGCCTCAATCAGCTTTTCCTTGTTCTGATGGAAGACCGGCCGCCATTGATCCTTGGGGAGAAGGTCAACGAAGTATTCGGTGTTGAAAAATCCAGTGGTGTCGGTGCCATCGTCGGGACGTCCGATTTGGTCAACTACTTGAGGGACTTCGGGAAAAGAGCACAACACCTGACGGGCTCTATCGGCGACTTGCGCGCTTTCCGTGGGCCCGGTGCTGGGCGCGAGAGTTCCGCGCACCCAAATCGCGCCTTCATCCAGATGAGGGAGGAACTCCGAGCCAATCATCCCTCCAAAGGCCAGAAATATCGCGAACGCAAAGAGAGCTAATGCGGCGCCAACCGTGATGGGGCGATTGCGAACCGCCCACCTGACTGCCTTTCGGTAGTGGACGGTCAAGAATTCCATGACCGGATTCTTCCATTCCTTCACGCCGGAGCGCAGGAGGATGCTGGCGAGAGCCGGAGCGATGAGCATCGAGAAAATCAGGGCGCCGACGAGCGCGAAAGCGACCGTCCAGGCCATGGGTTTGAATAATTTTCCTTCCACCTGTTGCAGCGTAAAGATGGGCAAATACGCGGTGATGATGATGGCGATGGCGTAAAAGACGGGCCGCTGCACTTCGTGCGCAGCCTGGCGGATTTGTTCGAGGGGCGTAATGGGAGTGGTTTCGCGGCGCTGGAGATGACGGACGATGTTTTCGACCATGACTACCGCGCCGTCCACGACCATGCCGAAATCCAGGGCACCGAGGGAGAGCAGGTTCGCGGAGATATGCCGCAGGTTGAGGCAGATGGACGCGAACAGCAGAGCGAAAGGAATGGTCAATGCAACGATGAGCGCGCCGCGTGCGTTGCCGAGGAAAAGGAAGAGAATGATAACAACCAGGATCATGCCCTCGGCGAGATTGTGCAGCACCGTGTGCGTGGTGTAATGGACGAGATCGTCGCGATCGAGATAGGGAACGATCTGCACGCCGGGCGGCAGAATATTTTTGTTCAGGCGGTCAACGACGGCGTGGATGCCCTCGAGCGTGGTGGCGGTGTCGGCGCCCTTGCGCATGAAAACGATGCCTTCGACCACGTCGTCATCGTCAACGACGACTCCGTCCTTGCGATGGATGGCCTTGCCGATTTGTCCGAGACGTATCTTGGGTCCCTGCGTGACGACTCCGATGTCTTTCACACGCAACGCCGCGCCGTTCTGAATCTTGAGCACGGTTTTTTCGATGTCTTGTACGTTGCGGATCAAGCCCACTGCGCGCACGTTAATTTGCTGCGCGCCCTGTTCGATGAAACTGCCGCCGGCATTGGCGTTGGCGTTGGTCAGTTGTTGCTCGACTTGCGCCAGGCCGAGGCTGTAGGCGATGAGTTTGTCGGGATCGAGGCGCACTTGATACTCGCGCGTGACGCCTCCGAAGGATGAATCGTCCACGACATCCGGGACGGATTTCATGTACTTGCTGATGACCCAATCCTGGATGGACTTGAGCTCCATGATGTCGTAGGAGGGATTGGTGCTCTTCAGCGTGTACCAATAGATCGAGCCGATGGGGCTGAAGTCCGGCCCGATGGATGCAGAAACGTTGTTGGGCAGAGTCACCTGCGCGAGATGTTCCAGGACTTTCTGGCGATCCCAGTCATTGTCGGACGCGTCGTCGAATATGAGATTGACCACCGATAGGCCTGCGAGCGACGCCGAACGCAGATGTTGAAGATGAGGGATGCCGTTCATTTGAATTTCGATGGGGATGGTGACTTGCTGTTCGACCTCCTCCGCCGCGCGGCCGGGCCACTGCGTGATTACTTGCACCCAGGTGTTGGCGACGTCGGGGTAGGCTTCGACGGGCAGCGCCTTGAAGGCGACGATGCCCCATAGGAAAAGTAGAAGAGCAATGCCCAGAACGATGAAGCGGCTATTAAGAGCGAAATCGACGAGGGCGCGAATCATTACTGTTCCGCTGTGTTCTGGAATTCGAGCGCGTTAGTCACGACCTGCTGGCCTGGAGTGATTCCTGACAAGATTTCTTGAAGGTTGCCGGGAAGCATTTCTCCAGCTCTCACCTCGACGCGATGAAATTTGTTTGTGCCGGCAGGCATGTAAACCCAATCGCGATCGTGAAGGTGGAGAATCGCGGTGGCGGGAACGGCAGCGTGCGTTTCCTTTTTCTGGCCGTGGAATGTGGCGGTGGCAAACATTCCCGGGCGCATGATGCCGGGATTGGCGACCTCGATGCGCACTTTTGCGGTGCGGATATTGGGATCGAGGACGGAACCGATATTGTTGATTATTCCGGAGAAGGCTTTGTCCGGATAGGCGTTGAGACGGATGTCGGCTTTTTCACCGAGGTGGACACTGGAGAGATCGTTTTCGAAAACGTCGCAGAGGATCCAAACACTGCTGAGGTCGGAGATCGTGAAAGGATTGGGCGAGCCCAGGCCGGCCACTCCCGCAGCGTTGGTAACCTGCTGGTCCGTGATCACACCGGATATGGGGGCGCGGATATCGACGATGGCGGAAGGATTATCGAGATCGGAATTGCCGAGCACACGGAGTTTGTCGGCGGTTGTTTTCAGATCGACTTTGGCTTTGGCGTCGGCATCCTGTGCGACTTGTAGATCATTGAGCGAGATCGCGCCTTTATCGTAGAGAAGCTTGGCGCGCTCGAGTTGGGTATGAGCGAGAGTTTCGTCGGCGACAGCTTTTTGATAATCGGAATAGGCTGCGGCGATATCCGAGCTCTGCACGCGCAGAAGCAATTGGCCCTTCTTTACGGTGTCGCCGAGGCGCGCGGCAATTTCCACAACGCGACCCGTCGCAATGGAAATCACCGGGACGGACCTGGCCACGTCGGGAGTTACGGTGCCAGTGACGCGGAGCTCTGAAGCGACCGTGTGCTCGACGGCCGTTGTCAGTGGGAAATGATCAGGGTGATCGACGGCGAAGACGTTTGCTGCTTCGACGCGCTCGAGTTTGAGGGGCGGGGGTGCGCCGGCATTGGGATCTTTGTCACCGCCGCATCCGGACAACAGCGCGCACAGCAACGAACACAGCGCGACTTTTGGCAGGAAAGTACGATTCATGACAAAACCTCACCCCGGATCGCTGGAACTCAGTACATGCAACCGCGAGCCTGCGTGGCCGACCGCGCAGGAAGTGCAATGTGATGCCGGTCCGCGAAAGCGGGATATTATTCGGCGGCGATGTTACAGATTGTTTACAAATCTCCGCCCAGCGAGATTCAATCCGGGTCGCAGTGCTTGTCTAATAAAGCGGTTTGATCCACTTGCTTTCTGGGCGCTGTTTGATACCATACCCCCATAGGGTAGTCAAGCGGAAATGTCCCACACTTCGCGCGAGAAATTGGACCTGGTGAGCCGCACCAAGAAAGTTATCGGCCAATTAGAGTCGGTATTGCGCGCATTGAATGAGGATGCTCCCTGCGCGGATTTGCTGCAACGATTGGCTGCGGCGCGCGGGGCCATCAACAGCCTGATGGGCGAATTGATGGAGGATCACATCCGTTACCACATGCCGCGCAATACGAAATCTGCCGAGGAAGCTGCCGACGATATTATCGATGTGGTGCGCACCTACCTGAAATAGCTGCGTGAGCGCTGGTGTACGCTTGATCGTCAGATTCGGATTTGCGCGTTCAAATCGACGATCCCAATTTTCCCGTTATAGCAGAATCGGTTTTATGCCTGTAAGCTCACAGAAATCGCGCAACGCGGGATAGAGATCCGTTCCGTAGCCGAGGCAGGCATATTCGTTGGTCCAATTTTGAATTAGCGCATCGATATCGCAATGTGCGGTGACGAAGCCGTGCGGCCAGAAGGGAATCCCACATTCGTTGAGGCGCTTGGCGATCTGGCTTGCCGGCGGCTCAAAAATGCTGCAACGCGCGATGGCCATCTGAAATATTCCATTGACGCGGCCGAGTCGCGCGAGCACTCCTTCACCGACTTTGCAGATCAGCTTCACGGCCACGCCGCCGGCTTTGCCTTCTGTGGGGATTCCGTGTGTGGCGAACCCTGCCGGGCCCAGTTTGCCAGCCAGCGAGGGAGGGCAGGCCCCGTCGCCGATGATTTTTATTTCTTTCGTGCGCTTGTCGATGTGCTGCAGATCGCCGTAGTAAACGCGCTCTTTGCTAAGCTTCGTGAGCAGGAAAACGGTCAGCGCCGTGTTCAAATCGCCGAGGGTTGAAGTGCCGTGGCCGTCTTCGAGCATCATGCTTTGCGCGAAGCATGTCGCCGCGTAATCGTCGCCCAGGCCGGGAAATGATTGGATGGTGTAGAAATCGAATTTCTCCGCTTCGACGACTTCTTTGAGAGCCAGATATAGACGGATGGATCGTTCGTTGACCACCGTTTTCTCCGGCGCGGCGCCGAACAGCTTCTTGAGGCGCGGCTGGAGTCTCGAGATTTTCTGGGCTGAGATGCGCTCGGCCGTTTGGATGAGCTGCGTCGTGTCGCGCGAGTCGATATCGATGCCAAACATTCGCATCCATTGCGATGGATCGGCGGCACCGCAGGTTTGGCCCATGCCGCGCCCGCCGAAGGCTCCGACCGTGGACATGTTGAGGATATTTTTCAGATGCGCCGCGCGCGCGTAGCTGACGATGCTGTCGAGCGTCTCGCGATCGTCCGCGCTGCCGTACACGAATTTATGCGTCACGCCAATTTCGAGCAGGCCGCCGTGAATCACCAGGCCGCCCACGGGCCGCCAGCCTTGCGAGCCGTCATGCGTCCAGAGCAAGACCGCCTTGCCGGTCGCGGCAAAATCGCGGATCGCGCCTACAAGATGAGCGGCCCAGACCCAGGTCCCGGAAAAGAGGATCACGGCGTCCACCGCGTCGTTGGACTTCATCTCCTTCAGGGCGGCTTTGGCTTCTTCTTTGGTGGATACTATGATCTTGTGCTCGACGACTTTTAGCCCTGCGGCGATCAGAGCTTTCTTCGAGTGTCGAACGATTGCGGCGTCAATGAACGGCGTGCCCATCGGATCTTTCAAGCCGTCTTTGTGAACGCCGTACACGATGAATCCCACCGTTGGCTGAATCACGGTTTCTCCCTCTCTGCCGGCATATCGGTAATCGAATTCCGAAAAGCTTTCAAAGTTGCGCAGAGGCAGCGATACTGCTGCAATTGAGGCGCATATGACGCGGCGAGCTGCGCGTCCGGCTCGACCACGTCTTTTTCGCGGACAACGTGCTCCACAGCTTCCGCGACGCTGGAATAGACGCCGATGGCGACGCCAGCGAGAATTGCGGCGCCCTGGCAGACGGCTTCATCGCATTGCATGACGTGCAGACGGCAGCCGGTGATGGCAGCGCGAAGTTTCAGTCCCAGAGGTGAGCGTGCCCCGCCGCCGGTGACGTAGAGATCGCTGAAATTCCCGTTTACGCTTGCCAGAATTTCCATCATGTGCGCGAGCTCGCAGGCAATTCCTTCGAGGATGCCTTGATAAATCTGGCTGCGGTTGCTCTTTGAAGCCAGGCCGAAAATCGTCGCGCGGGCGCGCGGATCAAAATCCGGATTGCATGTTCCAATCAGATGCGGAGTGACGAAGAGTCCGGATGGAGCGTTCGTGCATTCTGCTTCCAGTCGCGCATATTCGTTCGCAGCGTGCGTTTCGGACGTGGCATCTTTCGAACGCGAGCTGTCGCCGTAGATCAACTCGCGGAACCATTGCACCATGATCCCCGAAGGGAAGTATGCGAGCGTAAGGAATTTCGCGGGGACAACGTGGCAGTACGAGTTCAAATTGGCGGCAAACGCTTCATCGCCCAGCCTCGGCTCATCGGATGCCGCCGCGAGACATTCGTACGTTCCCATCGAGTCGGAGACGCGGCCGGATTTGATTACGCCGACACCCAAAGCACCGCACGCTTGATCGTGGCCGCCAACAACGACGGGCGTGCCTTGGGTCAATCCGAGGGCGCTGGCGGCTTCAGAGTTCAACTTTCCTCCGATTGTGCCCGCGGGAACTGGAAGCGGAAGCTGAGTATCCGCCAGCCCGGCCGCTTCCAGGATTTTGGAGGACCAACGATTTTCGATCACGTCGAAGGCAAGAAATCGCGATGCCAGCGAACTTCCGACGTACGGAGGAAGCCCCAGTTTGACGTGAATGAAATCCGTTACGCTGAGGAAGCGAGTGGAATTGCAATAGACTTCGGGCCGATGTTGGCGCAACCAGAGGATTTTGGGTATCGGGTACATCGGATGAGCGACCAGTCCGGTGAGGTCGAAGATACGTCGCGCGCCGATCGCTCTTACACACCAATTTGCTTCGGCGGTGGCGCGGTTATCGATATTCAGTATTGCAGCGGCAACTGGGTCGCCCTTTCCGTTAACCGGAATGAAAGTTTCGCCATGCGAACTGAGACAGAGAGCTTGCACTGGATCGCGGTTTAGATCGCGTGTTACCTCTCGAGACGTCTCGCACACAGCTTGCCAGTATTTTGCGGGATCCATTTCCGCGAAGGTTGGCTGCGGGAGATCGGGAGAATAGGAGCGGACGCTTCGCGCAATCGCCTCGCCTGCAAGCGTAAATGCGACTGCTTTGCATTGGCTTGAACCGATGTCGATGGCGAGGAGGCTCATGCGAGGCTATTAGTGGGATTTCTGCGCGCGATTGCCAATCTTACGCGCACGCGGCCCAGCCCGGAGGCTTTTCGCTTTCATCGCCTGGCTGGAGACGGTTCAATTTCATTCAGAGCTGCGCGGGCATTCTGTAAGAATGCATCCATGTTATTGGCCTGAAATACGTTTCGTCCGAAGAGCACGCCTGCGGCGCCGGCCACTGCCACATCATGAATCAGCGCGAGCGCCTCGGAATCCGACGAATAGCGGCTGCCTCCGAGAACGAGAATCGGAATGGGGCAATTCTCGACGACGTCGCGCATGGATTGAGGATCGCCGGCGTAATCCGTTTTTACAAGATCGGCGCCAAGTTCGGCGGCCATTCTGGTATGCAGCTTCAACCACTTTGGATCGGACGGGTTCTTGACGTTTTTGCCGCGCGCCAGCGATTCGATGATCAAGGGCATGCCGATGCGCTCGCATTCGCGGGCCACTTCCGCATTGCGAGCGACTTCTTTGGTTTCAAAATCAGAATCGCCGGTGCCGACGGCGAGGTATGTCGCTACGGCGTCCGCGCCATTGCGCATGGCGTCCTCGGGCCGCGCCACGAGGCAACTGCGCAGTTCGCCGGATGCGTCGCCACCCGGCGCGCCCCACAGCGTGGTCCAATCGATTCGCGCGATGATTCCTGGCATCGAATTACCCAGCAGCGAATCTACGCACCCGCGAATGAGGCCGAGGTTCAGCAGTACTGCATCAACGCCGGCGTCTGTGAAGCGCCTGATTTGATCGGCGGGATTTTCGGTGCCCGAAATCGGGCCGAGGACTAGCGCGTGATCGAAGGCCACGACCAAGGATCTTCGGCCGGGCCGGACGATTCGGTTCAGCCGGATTTTTTTTCCGAAATCACTCACGGAGTCTGCCTTTCGCTGCCCGAATCGGAAACTTTACGAATCTGACTTTCAATTGTCGCGATCCTCGTAGCGGCGCGGGGGCGACATTTGCGTTTCGCCGCCGACTGCGATAGGACGCGCTCTTTTCAGTGGAGGTGCCGTCTACGCCTTCAGCGCGTACGCGCACCGAGAAGGTGCCTTCACGTGTGTACGAATGCACAACGCTGCTTCCCTGATCGGTAATTCCGTCGCCGAAATCCCATAGGTATTCGGTCGCTGGAACGCCATCGTTCGCTGCGGTTGCTGAAAAATGAAGCGTCTCTCCAACTTTAGCCTGCCCAGGAGAATTCAAGGTTATCTGCGGCGCTGCTGCGGCCTCCGAGGCATCGATGATCTTAATCAATTTCACGGAGCGGGGAGGTTGGTTGTCGAGCCGGAGCGTCTCGCCTTCCAGTTTTATGCGCTGATTGCCATTCAGTACGTCGTACAACTCGTATGGATGACCGGCACTGGATTTCAATTCGGAAAGAGTAAAGCTGTGTGAGCGCGGTTGATCGGTCCAATTGAAAATCGCCAGCATGGACTGGCGTTTATCTTCTTTCAGAAGCAGGACGCTAGGCTGCTTATCTTCCGCGCCGTAACTCAAAAGATCGACGGGAACCGCGGCGCGGCCCAGCTTTGCGATTTGCAGGAGATCTGCATTTTCGACTAACGCGACGCGATCCGCGTCTGCGCCCAACGTGGGAAGGTCATCACCGATTTCATACATGCCTCCCGACATCGCTGCGAGCACGATCGAAACCTGTGCTTCGTTGAGAGTGAGCGCCACCGGGTTGGGATGCTCGTCGAGAACCTGCTTCGATACCGTAAACGCGTCCGGATCATTAACGAAAAAATTTCGATGCATGTAATAACGCGCAAAAATCGCCGGGGCCGCGATCAGGCTGTGTTCGAAGGAGTGGCCGGTATCCGTGGACACGCGGCCTTCATTCAAAATTCCAACGACGTTCAGCATCGGGCTGCCGTCTTTATCGAGCAACACGTCTTCGCCGACGGCTTTGCGAATCACCTCCAAGCCGATTCGTTGCGCCTCCAGCGCAGTCGTATGCGGGCGGTAGTAATAGCCTTCGATGGCAGTGGTATCCATGAAGTCGAGCTTGATGTAGCGGATGCCCCAATCGTGCACGAGCGTGCGATACGTTTGGCGCAAATAATCCTGGGCGCCGGGATTTGTGGCGTCGAGCACGAAGAGATGGTCTGGAATGCCCTCATCCACATCTCCCACGCCAATCGGTTCGCCGTGCGCGTTGTGCACCAGCCAATCTTTGTGATTCTGATAAACCGAGGTGCGATCTGTGACTTCAAACGGCGCGGTCCAAATTCCGGGTGTCAGGCCGAGATGCGAGATTTTATGCTCCAGGTGAAACATTCCGTCCGGAAAGCGCGCTGCGTCGGGCGTGGCATATTCTCCGCGGGCGTATTGATAGCCTTCGTCGATGTGGAAATATTGAAAGCCAAATGATTTCAAATGTTCAGCGAGCCATTGGGCGTTGGCTAGCACGTCTCCGCTCGTGATTTTGTAATAGAACGCCGTCCAGCTCCACCAGCCCAGCAGATTGTCGCCTCCAGCGCGAGCGTGATGCAATTTGCGTATCACCTCCCCATAGGCTTCGAGTTCGGCGTGATAATCGTTGCCCGCGGCGAACATCAAACGTTCGGAGTTCATGGTGGCGCCTGGAGCGAGCGGAAGGCTCAACTCGATGCGATTTTCTGCGGGCTCCTTAAGCAAACCGGATTCTTCATCGGTAGATTGAATCTCAGTCGTGCCGGTCGATTCCACAGTGTAGGAATCGATGCGCGCCTCATTTGTAGATTCCCCGGCAGATTTCAAATGAAGGATCGTCAGAAAACGGTCTGAGGTGAGAGCGCCGAAAAACAGGCTTTGCCCGCTGTCCCGGTTGTAAATGAGCTGGCTCCCAACCCCAAGATGCAGTCCTTGCGGCGCTTTCCCGAGATCGTAGATCTGCAATGGCGGCCAATCTTCGCTGAAACTGTCGGACAAGACGCGGTCGGAGGTGTCTTTTTCGCCCAGGTAGACTGGACGATCACCAATCGCCTGTGCGCTTCGAAGGCTCTGTACCTCGAACGTTTTCGCCGTGTCATTTCGCACTTCCAGTTCGATATCTCCATACGGTTTTGCGTCGTAGAGCCGTACGATGTACGTCAGGCTGGGGCTATTTTCAATTCCCGTGAAAGCGACGGTGACTTGATGGCCGGTGCCGAGAGTATCTTCGAACTTGGATTCAGACATGCGCCGCGTCGGGAAATCGGATGACTTCACCCAGCGGTGATCGATCTCCGCAGCAACAACCGCTCGAATCGCAGGTCGCTGCGCCGTTGCGGATTGTATCGAATAAGAACCATCCGCTGATCGAACCGTTACGACAAGATTCGAATTGCGGAGTGCGACATCCTGGGCGCGCAAAGGCAGCGAAAACAGAATGAAAATGGTCGCTGCCTCTATCGCCCGTACTAATATTCGCAGCTTCTGGTTCAGGTTGGCCATGATGTGCGGGCGCCGCCGAGCGACCTAAAAGTAAAACTTCAGCGCAAGCTGGATAAATCGCGGATCGCGCGCGCCCTGCGGAAATCCAAATTGCGGCGTGCCGAACTCCACCGGTTGCGGCTCTTCGCTGATTTCACCGATGGGCTCGAATACTGGATTCACGTGATTCCAGATGTTGAAGAACTCAGCGCGGAATTCAAATCGTATCTGCTCATGTACGGGAAATAGCTTAAAGATGGACATGTCCCAATTCTGGAAGCCCGGCCCGCGGACGATGTTCCTTCCGGCATTTCCAAATGTGGACGGAATCATGTTATCCACAAACGCGCAAGTATTAAAAACAGTTCCGGGCACGCACGGCGATGCGTTGGGATTGCTGACGACATTGGGACGCACTTCAAAGAATCCGACGCCGCCGCCACCATCGCTGGTGGATACGTTCGTGGCGGCATCCGTAACCGTGAACCAGTTCCCTGTTGACGCGGTCGTGATGCCCGCGACTTGCCAGTTCCCGATGATCTGATTCTTCAGGCCGGTCGCATCGCCGCCAAACTTTTTTCCTTGTCCAAATGGCAATTGATAGATGTAGCTGACCACGAAGCGGTGCCGCACATCGAAATCGGAATTGCCGTATTCCAGAGAAGGATCAAGCTCATTGCGGAAATCGCCGTTGTTCAGCGACCCTAAAGCAGCGCTCGAGGCATCATCCAATGCGTGAGCGTAGGTGTAGGAAGCTTCAAATTGCAGCCCATGTGAAAAGTTCTTTTCCAGGCGGACTTGTAAGGAATTGTAATTGGAGAAGCCGTCCGTTCTCAGTAGGTCGATTCCCGTGTCGAAGACATCGTTGCAGGCCGGCGGAAAGACTGAATCGTTGCACATCTGCGCCGGGCGTCTCGCATCCGTCGGGCAATTCATTAGAGAATTCGGAGGGGTGTTGCAAAACGTGGGGTTCGGCTGGGCCTGATTGCCGTTATAGAAATTGTAGAGCTTGGAGCCGTGCGAGCCGCCATAGGAGATTTCCAGTACGGTTTGGCTCGGCAACTGATATTGAAATCCAAAATGCCATTGCTGAGTGTAAGGCGTGCGAATCTTCGGGCTTACCGAAAACAGAATCGGAGTGTTGGGATCAGTCAGCGAAGCTGCCGGAAATCCTTGCGATAATTGGTTCAGCGGCAACGGCGAACTGATCGAGCAATCAACTTCTCCGGGGTTTGGATTCGCTGACGAGGAGAAGCATGGTTGGCTAAAGTTCTCCGTGACGAAAAACGGCGGATTGAAGCCCGGGCTTGGATTTGAATAGGGGCCGTTTTCCTGCCCGCCGTAGAAAATGCCATAGCCCGTTCGCAGCACCAGCTTGTCAGTGATCTGGTACGCCAATCCGATGCGCGGAGCAAAATTGTCCAGATCCGGAGATATCAATCCTGGAGTTCCATTCCTCAAGATCGGAATATTGGCCTTCAAGAACTGCGTCAGCTGCGCATTTTGTCCTTTCGGCACCACCAATGAATCGTTTGAAAAGTCGAATGTGGCTTGTTCATTCCCTCTTGCCTTGATGGTGGTAAACAGCTCGTATCGCAAGCCGAGATTCAGTGTCAGCCGGTGCGTCACGCGAAAGTCGTCTTGGCCGTAAAACGCATAAATCTGCCGATGATAGTCAACATCATGCGTGTTCGTAATTGAGCCGCCGTCCGTAAGGCCCAGGAGGAACGTAGCAAAGGCCTCGCCGCCGGTGTTTGGCGCGGAGGGATTGTCGGTAAAACCGCTGGCAAAATCCATATCCCCGCGTGGCGCAGAGGGTTCAAAAAGCGTGAATTCCTCGTTGCGGATTTCGGTCCCGAACTTCAGGGAATGCCGGCCACGAATCCAGGTCAGATTATCCGAAAGGACGTAGCTGTTCTGCTTTTCGATCGCGGGAAGAAATTCCGCGCTGCCGATCGTCGCTGTTCCATCATCGATGCTGATCTGTGGCAAGCCGCCGAGATCGGGGCCGAATGGAACGCCCGGAAAGTCGAGTTCCTGAGAGACATTCTCGTTGGCGTTGAGTTGCAGGCGATGTGAGTTGATGCGGTTATAGCCTAGTCTGAATTCGTTGACCAGGTTGCCGGTGAAGATGTGCGATTCGCTGAGGGCCACGCTGCGGAAGGAATCGTCTTCTATCCCATCCGAAAAAGCTCCGCCGTCCAATTGGTTTTGAAAGGGCGACGGCGTGAAGCTGGGTTGATCTTCGTAGCTGAATCTTCCAAACAGACTGTCCTTATCCGAGAATTTGTGGTCAATGCGAACATCAAAATTATTTCGGCTGGCAGTGCGATTGGGATCGGCAATGAAATTCGATCCGTTTATATTTACATTGGGAGTGGGGAAAAGAGCCGATAGACGCGCAGCCAGTGGATCAATCAGGCCCGAGGGGAAGATGTTCGTCGGATTGCCGGATCCATCCACGCCAATCGGCACGCCGCAGAAGCCGCTGGGATTCAGATTTGAAACCTGCGCAAGACGGGCATTGAAAATCTCTCCCAGGAAAGTCGGATGCCCGCTGCAGTCCACCGCCACCTGGTTCGTGGAATTGCCGATTGCGTCCACGGACATTGCTGGGGTAGTGGTGAGGAAGCTGGAGAAATCGCCTCCGATTTCCGCCGGCGTAGGCACGAGCGACAGTTGCGGCAAAGCTTGTTGGATGCGGAGGCCTTCGTAGTCCACGAAGAAAAATGTGCGATCTTTCCTGATTGGGCCGCCTAAAGTGGCGCCGAACTGATTCTGGTGATATCCCTGACGGCTTGTATCGAACGCGTTTCGTCCGTCCAGTCCGTCGTTTCGAAAGAATTCGTAAACGTCGCCGTGAAAGCTGTTGGTTCCGGATTTGATGACGGCATTGAGAATTGCGCCGTTCCCGCGGCCAAATTCAGCGCTATAGGCGTTGGTTTGAACTTTGAATTCCTCGATTGCATCCACCGAGGGCTGAATGACGTAGGCCTGGCCGGTCAATACATCGCCGAGGTTGGAATTGTTGTCCACGCCGTCAAGCAAAAAGTTGTTTTGCAGGGAGCGCGCGCCGTTGGAGCTGAAGCCGTAGCTGGTTTCCACTCGCGAGCCTGGTTCGCTCGGAGCAATTCCGGCGCCGAGCAGGGCCAGTTGCGCGTAGTTCCGCCCATTCAGTGGAAGCGTGACGGCCCTTTCGCCGCTCACCACCTGGCCGAGATCGGATGTTTCCGTCTCAAGTTGAGGAGTGTGAGCGACCACCGAAACCGTTTCGGCGACGTCGCCCACTTGAAGAGTGACATCTACTGTCGGGTGTTCTTGAACCTCCACGACAACCGGACCGGCGAGCGCTGTTTTAAATCCAGACTTCTCCACGGTAATTTTATAGCGACCAACTTTGAGAGGGCTGGCCGTGTATTCGCCCACGCCGTTCGTCACCGTCTCGAATTCGGTGCCGCGATCCACGTCTGTGACTTTGACTTTGGCGCCGACTACCACCCTACCGGATGAGTCTTTAACGGTCCCGTCGATAGCCCCCGTGTCCTTCTGTGCCCACGCAGCGGTGTAAGCCAGCAGAAATGACAACATGAGTGGTATTAGGTGCAACGCGGATCTTGTGGCGCGCGGAGAGTGAGCGCCGTAGCTGCAGGATTCCTGGCGGGATGAAAAAATGCGCCTATGTTCGTTCACAAGCGGACCCCCAATATAGAAATGTTGGGGCCCTGACGTTTGCCGGCCCCGCGTCCCGCCCCCCAGCACTCTTAATCGTTCAGGTAATTAGCCCCCTCGTGCTCGTTTGTCAACGATTTTTATCGAAAATGACGTATTTTGTAAATTTGAGTTCGTTTCGATAGAATTTGTGGCACAATCCGCCTTCCATCGGGAACAGTTACAAGCCGGAGCAGTTTCGATGAGCTTGCTGGCAGAAGAGCGCAGATTTCGCATCAGCGAGATTTTGTCCCGCGAGAGGACTGTGACCGCCGCAGAACTCATCCGCGCTCTCGGTGTCACGGCCGCCACAATTCGGCGGGATCTGGCGGTACTTGAGAAGGAGGGAGTGCTGGTCCGGTCGCACGGCGGCGCCGTCTCCCGCAGTTCGAGCACGAATTTTCAGCCATCGTATGAGGCGCTCGGGCGCAGCCATCAGGCCGAGAAACAAGCCATCGCGCGGGAAGCGGAGCGCCTCATTCTGGACGGCGAAACGGTTTTTCTCGAGGGAAGCACAACCGTTTACGAATTGGCGCGGCGCCTGCTCCATCGCAATAGACTTACCGTGATCACGAACTCTCCCCCCATCGTCGAGCAGCTTCAGCGCAGCCAGCACGTATCGGTTATTTCCACGGGTGGCGAATTGCAGAAAGATGTTTTTTATCTTTCGGGCGTATGGGCGCAGCGCGCGCTCTCGGAGATCCGTGTGGACAAGGCCGTTCTCGGAATCAGCGCGATTGATCCAAGTTACGGAATTTCCACGGCCAGCCAGGCGGAGGCCCAGATTAAGAAAATGATACTGAAGGCCGCAAGGGTCAGCATCGCACTCGCGGATCACAGCAAATTCGGCAATCAAGGCTTTGCTTATGTGGGCCCTACCACCGATATCGATATCCTGGTCACCGATTCGGCAACAGACCCTCAGCATTTGAGGCCGCTGCGCGAAGCCGGGGTGGAATTGATTCTCGCTGACGTGCGCGAACACGACGTCGCGGCGAACGGCAGCGAGTCGCCGAAGGCTCGCACGCGATCCGGCGCCAGGCACTGAGCGGACGAATGCGACTCGAACTGAAAAGACTATGCGTTCTTGCCTTGGTTGCCGCGGGCGTGACGGCTACTGCGGTCCTCGTTTGCGGACTCGCCACGTTCCAGGCGGTGTTAGCAGAGCCTCGGCAGCAAACGATCACTTCTAGCGATGTGCTGCGCGATTTTGCGGCCTTCGATCCAGTCGATGTTCACGTCCACGCTTTCAAGAGCGACCCGGAATTTTCAAGCCTGCTCGCGCGCCTTCGACTGCACGTGCTCGATATATGCGTTGCCGATCGCCACGGCATCTACGGGGACTTGCCCACGGAACTTACGCGCGCCAAGGGCTTCGTCCAGAGCAATCGCAGCCACGCAAAACTGTGCGTCACTTTCAGTCCGTATGAATTTCAGCAGAAGAATTTCGCGCGAGCCACCGCCAAGGAAATCCGCAGGGAATTTGCCGAGGGCGCGGTAGCGGTGAAAATCTGGAAGAACATTGGGATGGAACTACAGACGGCGGATGGCCGCTACGTCATGCCCGACGATCCTGTCTTTGAACCGATCTATCGAGAGATTGCCGCAGAAAATAAAACTTTGATCGCGCACGTAGCCGAGCCTTCCTCCTGCTGGCAGCCCCCCAATCCTGAAAGCCCAGACTACGATTACTACAATCAAAATCCCCAATGGTACATGTATCTGCATCCCGATCATCCTCGCAAGGAAGTGATTTTGGCAGCGCGCGATCACCTGCTCGCTGAAAATCCCAAGCTTCGCGTGGTCGGCGCGCACCTGGGGAGTATGGAGACCGATGTGGACGAGATTGCGAAGCGCTTCGATCGCTATCCCAATTTCGCGGTTGATACCGCGGCGCGAATGGAATATCTAATGATTCAACCCAGAGAGAAGGTGCGCGATTTTCTGATCAAGTATAGCGATCGAGTCCTGTACGGCACCGATCTGGAATTCTTGAATGACGAAACCACGGCGGAGGCCCTGAAGGACTGGCAAGAGACTTATGCAAGGGACTGGAAGTTTCTGGCGACAGACCAGGTGTTGCAGTACCGCGGGCATCAAATCAGGGGCCTCGATTTGCCGCAGCCAGTTCTCCGCCGAATCTTTCACGACAATGCGGTGAAATGGATTCCTGGTATCGCTTCCTCTGCGGAGTAGCCACGGCGGATCTTTCCGCGAGCCATTTTCTGATTTCGGCCGCTACGGATGAAGTCTCTGCACTTCGATTTGCGGCATCAGTGATTCGACCGTCGCACGTTGAATCCTGCCCGGAGCGGCCGCAAGACAATTCGCCGCCCCGCATGCCGCGGCAAGCCGCATGGCCGGCTCACCGTTGATCCCTTGCACAGCCGCGCAAGCGAAGCCGGCCAGAGTCGCATCACCGCAGCCTACCGTGGAGATCACATCCAAGCGAGGCGGCCTCGCCAGCCACACCGGCTCACCGTCGCCCTCGATCCACACGAGACCTTCGCGGCCCATTGTGATCGCCGCGCTCCGTGCTCCGCCGCGAATGATTTCTTTTGCCCCGAGGACTACATCGCCGGTCGTCTTCAAGGAGCGGCCCAACAAGCCCTCTGCCTCGGCGCGATTTGTTTTTATGAGATCCGGTTTGGCCCGTACGCTAGCGCGGAGAGCCTCTCCGCTTGTATCGAGAAAAGCCTTAGCCCCAGCCGCTCGCGCAGCATCTATCAGCGAAGCATAGAATTCCGGCCCGATCCCTGTGGGCAGGCTGCCGGAAATGACAGCCAGGGTCCCCCCGGGTTCTTCCTTCAACCGCAGGACAAATTCCCGCCAAAAATCGTCGCGTTCTTCCGCGGAAGGCGCGGCGCCTGGTTCCAATATCTCCGTGATCCCTCCAGAATCATCGATAATCTCGAGATTCACGCGCGTGCCAGCCGCCGTGGGAATTGCAACGACTTGAATTTTCAAACTCTCCATCTGCCGGGCGCATTCCTGTCCGATCGGTCCGCCAAGAAATCCGACCCACATGGCCTTGCCGGCGATCTCCCGCGCAGCCATGGCCACGTGCGCCGCTTTGCCGCCTGCGAACCCGTGCGCGGTCGTGGCGCGATTGATTTCGCCGAGCGACAGGCGTCCCACGCGCAGCCGGCGATCCATCGCCGGATTGGAGCTGGCGCAAACGATCGTCGCGGCGCTCATAACTTCTTGCCCCAGGCTCTCATCTGTGCCAAGCTACCATCCTGGAGCTCAAATTAGTAAGAAAAAGTAAGGAATCGGAACCAAGACATTTCGCCATGCTTGCGGAAGAGCGGCGTCGAAAAATCCTGGAACTCACGCATCGCGATGGCCGCGTGGTCGTCAAAGACCTGGCTCGCCGTTTTTCCACATCCCTAATCACCATTCGAAAGGATTTGGAATCGCTGCATCAAATGGGCCGCATTCAACGCGCGCATGGCGGTGCACTTCCTATCGATGCGTCAGCCTTGCGCGATCCCACGCTGCGTGAAAAAGAGCAGTTGCACCGTCAGGAAAAACTCAGAATTGCCGCCGCAGCCGCGCGCATCATTCGTCCCGGCCACGTCGTAATTCTCGACTCCGGAACGACGACGACAGCGGTGGCGCGCGCCATTCAACACATTCGCGACCTTACCGTGATAACCAATGCTGTAAACATTGCGGCAGAGCTCGCGGGCACCAACGTCGAAGTTATCTTAACCGGCGGCGTGCTGCGACGGAATTCGTTTTCACTAGTGGGTCCGCTCGCCGAAGATTCGCTGCGCCACGTGACCGCTGACCTTCTGTTCCTGGCGGTCGACGGCTTCGACGTCGAATATGGACTCACGACTCCGAATCTTCTCGAAGCGCGTGTGAATCGGGTCATGATGGAAAATGCTAAAAGCACGATCATCGTCTGCGATTCCAGCAAATTCGGCCGCCGCAGCCTGTCGTTCATCGCTCCGACGTCGGCCGTGCATCACACCATTACGGACAAGAAAATCTCGGCCAAACATTTGCGCGGGCTGCGCGCGGCAAACGTCAAAGTTTTCGTAGTCTGATCGCACCCATCGAACCCTGTTTAGGAAAGGTCGGCCGCATCGATGTCGGGACCCGGCGCACACACAATTGCAGAAATTCTTTCAGAGCCTGCCACATGGAAGTCGTGCCTCCGCATCCTTGATGAAACTGCCGAACTGCAAGCTCTGAATGCAAACCTTCCTGGCGAATTGGAATGGGTTTTCATCGGGTGCGGATCGAGTTTTTATCTTGCTCAGGCGGCTGCGGCCACGTGGTCTATTCTCACCGACGGAAGATCGCGCGCCATTCCAGCGTCCGAGATCAATCTTTTTCCGCAGTCCCTGCCGCTACCGTGCCAGCCGGTGCTCATCACTCGTTCCGGTTATACCTCGGAGGTTTTACAGGCCGCGGCTCATCTGGAGCATGCGTTAAACATCCGAACTCTGGCGATTACTTGCAGTCCAGACGCTTCGATCGAGAAGAGCGCGTCCTATCTGATAAAGCTGTTGGCTGCAGATGAGAAAAGCACGGTCATGACGCGATCGTTCACCTCGATGCTGATCACGCTGCAGTTGCTGGCGGCGATTCGCGGTGCGCGTCCCAAGTTTGTAGAGGGGCTTCACAGGCTTCCCGATCAGTTCGCGCCTCGCTTGGAATCAATTCACGCCACAATAAGAGGGCTGGTCGAAAAAAAATACGTTTGCCGACTACGTATTCCTAGGCCAGGGCCCTTTCTTCGGGATCGCCCAGGAATCGATGCTGAAAGTGAAGGAAATGTCCTGCTCCTACGCGCAAAGCTTTCACACGCTTGAATTCCGACATGGTCCGAAAGCAATCGTGAGCCCGCAGACTTTGGTTACCTTCATTCTCAGCGAAACAGGATTTGATGCCGAGTTGGCAGTTCTGGAGGAAATAAAGAAACTTGGCGGAATAACGCTGGTAATTTCGAATGTCGATCATCCCGCGATTCGCAGCTTTGCCGACTACGCCGTCGAGCTAGCTCTCGACATCCCGGAAGCCGCTCGCGCCTCGGCGAGCGTGATTGCCGGCCAGTTGCTCGGTTTCTATACGGGAATTAAAAAAGGTCTGAATCCCGATGAGCCTCGCAATTTGTCCCGCGTCGTGTTACTGGAAGACCCGAAGTAATCGAGGCCGCCAAAATGCCGCCTGAAGTTTGTGTGATCGGCGAAATCAATCCGGATTTGATTCTGTATGGTGTTCCCGATCAGCTCCAGCCAGAACGTGAATCACTCATCGACGGATTTCGCCTGACGCTGGGCAGTTCATCCGCAATTTTCGCCCACAATCTTTCGGTTCTTGGCACTAAAGTCGGATTGATTTCAAGAATTGGTGCGGATTACTTCGGCAAGATGTGTCAGGAATGGCTGGCAGGCGCCGGCGTAGATGTAAGCCACGTTTCTGTAATTGCGAGCGGAACTCCCACCGGGCTAACGGTGATTCTGGCCAAGCCTGAACATCGCTTCATCCTCACCTATCCCGGCACAATGTCGGAAACGGGTAAGGCTGATCTCAGTCTCGACTACATCTTTTCCGCGCGCCATCTCCACGTCTCTTCCTACTACCTGCAAAAATGTCTGCGTCCCCTACTTCCAGATTTATTTCGCGAAGCTAAGACTCGTGGTCTTTCGACGTCGCTAGACACCAACGACGACCCCGAAGATAAATGGGACAGTGTGCAAAGTCTGCTGCCACACGTTGACATTCTGTTTCCGAACGAGCGCGAGGCAAAAAAGATTGCCGCGACTGCCGACCTGGATCAAGCCATCACGAAGCTCGCCCAGATCTGCCGATTCGTAGCGGTGAAGCGAGGTGCAAAAGGCGCAGTTGCCCGAAGCGGGTCCAGCGAATGGCGCAGCAACGGGATCGAAGTGGCGTCAGTCGACCCAGTAGGCGCCGGCGATAGCTTCGATGCCGGTTACATTCACCGCTTCCTGCAGGGAGCAAATCCAGAAGAGTGTCTGGCCTACGCCTGCATCGCCGGTGCATTTTCAACGACGAGCGAAGGCGGCACCGAGGCATTCAAAGATCGCGGCAAGCTTAAGGAATTTTTTCGCGCTCATCCAACGAAGCGATGAGCGCCGATCGGTCGTTCCGTTCCGCAAATGTCTATTCTTTCGTCACTTCAATTAGCAAATGGTCAGCAAAGCTAGTCTTCAATTTCGCATTGGGTGCACTCACAAGCCCCAAATCCCGTCCATTGACGTAATCCACCGCGCGATAATTCCCCGGCGCTAATCCTCGCAGCTCGATCTCCCCTGACCAGGGTCCAGGTGCGGCCCCGCGCGTGCCCGCCGGAGCAAAAAATGCATAGTACATCGCCCCGTCCTTCTCGATCGCATATCCTTCCGGCACGTCATAGCCATAAACGTAAAGATTCCGAAACGTTCCGCGCGAAAGCATCTTCTGGTTATAAATCCCGATCCATTTCTTCCAGTGTTCCTCCTTCTGCGCCGTGAGATAAACATCGCTCAATTTCTTCCCATAGTTCGGCCAGGCAAATTTGGTCCCCACCACGCCACCGGTGCCCACGGTCGAAGCGAAATCCGATCCCAGATCCTTCTCATCCCCGTTTGGATTGGCGATTCGCGTCAATTCCACGTGATCTCCGTAAACCGCCGCGTTCGGCCCCAGCAGCGCCTTATACATCTTCACGCGCTGCCGCACCTGCACCGAACCCACCGGGTCAGCGGTGACGGCCTGATCGATGTAACGCAACCAGGCAATGCTCGGCGGCGTGCCGCAAGGACAGCTTTGCGTCACGCTCTCCGGCTTCAGCGACCGCGTGGTCTCAAAAATCGTTTTATAAATTTCGCCCATGGCATAAACCGAATCGTATGGCGATTTGTGGTGATGTTTCGGGTTGTAACACGCTGGCACGCTATAAATATTGTCCAGCTTGTGCCCGTCGAAATCCCAATCACGAATGAATTTTTCGGTGAGCTGCTTGTAATACTCGCGCACCTCTGGCACCGCAGGGCACAACGTTGCCAGATTGCGCGTCATCCGCGCGGGCTTGCCACTCTTATCCAGGATCAACCAATCCGGATGTTGCTTCACCACCTCCGAAACGCCGTAACGATGCGATTCATATCCCGGCCCGCCATCCTCAACGGCCAGCGGCAGCCACCACAACTGCACCTTGATTCCCTGCGTGTGAAACTCCCGCACCATCTTGCGGATTTCGTCATCGGGAAAAGTGTCGCTACGCGGCTGCCAGTCGCCGTAATTGTTAAACCAACGGTCGTCCAACGTAGCCCAATGGATTCCGAATTCTTTCAGTTTCGGAATCGTCCCGAGCATTTGCGCTGGAGTCACATCTGCCAGGTAAGCCCAGCCGCACCACGCCGCCGCATAATCTTCATCGTTGTTCGCAGGCTTCTTCAAACCCTCTCCATCGATCACATCGGAATAAATCCGCAAAGGCTCGTAATAATCGCCCGCGTAGACAGCGATGAACGTCTGCGGCGTCGAATACACGTCGCCCGGCTTCAACGTGCTGCCCGGCTCGAGATGCACGCTCGCGTCCACGTGCCCGTCGCTCTCCGTTTCCACTGGAATCGAGAGCACTAGCGGAAGGGTCTCGACGTGCCCTATCGCCTCGCCCACGGTACGAGTCCAAAAGGCCGTGACGGGTATCCCGCCGCCGACGCGTCCCAAATCCCCTTTCACTTCCACCAATGAGCCCATCTGATTTTTCTGTGAGAATTTTCGCGGAATCTCAAAAACGTTGTCTTTGCCCCATTCGATGCTGGCTCCGTGAAACGACCACATCTGATTCGGCGCCGCGGCCGAATCCGCAAAAGAAGCGTTCAAGCGATGCCGATCCAATTCCACAGCGTCCAGCTTTACATCTGCGTCGCGCGTATTGCGGATCGACGCGGAAACTAAAGCGATACTCGGAAAATCGTCGTACACCTCGACGACGAGCGACTCCTGCGAGCCCCGCTTGCACATTCTTGCTGCTCACTTCAACTCGCTTGCCCTTCGTTCCGAGCCTGCCGCGAGATTCAGAAATCTGCGGATGTGCGACATCGAAAGTCACATCGGCCAATCGCTTCCTCGGCAGCCGATATCGTTATGCCAGGGTCGCCTCCGGGGTCATCGAGGGAAAGTTTTCGCTCAGCTGATATCAAGCTGGCCTTGACGTAACCCGTGGGTGTAACCAGGAATTCGGCCGCCGGAGTATCGATAATCACGCCACCATCATTCGCACTCGCTCGTATCTGCGATATCGGTGTGCTTGCTGCCCCTGGGCGAAGCGTCGCCTGTTTTCCACAACCGCCTGCAAAAAGGGCGAGACACGCCAGAGTGGCCAGGACATCCGGCCAACAACAATGCGAGTTAAATGGTCTACGCCGAACAGGGCATCGTGGAGTCATCGAAATCGCCTGAAATCAAACGGAACAAAAGGTCATATTCCGAAACAAAACGACACTCGCACAATATCTCACACCGCGCCACGCGAAGCGACCAATTTTTCCTTCTCCCAGCCCTAGCCGCCCGCCTCCGCCCGGTTGCCACTGGCTCTGAATCGGTGTAACGTCCACGGGCATGCCTAAACTCAAACGGCAAAAAACGCATTTCAAGAAACACATCCCCAGGTACCACAAGGAGCGCAAAATGGCAGTCAACGAGAGCCATCCGGCACCAAACAGCGAGGCCACCGAAGGCGCAAATGTTGACAAAATCCGCGATATTCTTTTCGGCTCGCAAATGCGCGAGTACGAAAAGCGATTTTCGCGCCTGGAAGAACAGGTCGCCAAGTCCCTGGATGGCATTCGCGAGGACGTCAAGAAGCGCATTGACTCGCTCGAGAATTTCACCCAGCAGGAGCTCGACTCGTTGAGCCAGCGCCTGAAGAATGAGAAGGGCGAGCGCGTCGAAGGCCTGAAAGAATTGACCGCGGAGTTGCGGGGCATCTCCAAAACATTGGAAAAGAAGCTGTCACAGATCGAAGAGCAGATGGCCGAAGGCCAAGGCGAGCTGCGCGCCAAAATCCTCGAGCAGTCCAAAAGCCTTTCCAACGACATTGACAAGGCCAAAAAAGATCTCTCATCCCAATTGGACCGCGAAGTTCAGACCCTGCGCACGGAAAAGACGGATCGCGCCGCGCTTGCCGATCTGTTCAACGAACTCGCCCTCCGCTTGAATGACGAATTGACGCTGCCCAACAAATAGTCGTTCGTCATGCCGCAAGCGGGCTGCTGCGCCCAGGCAGGCAAATTCGGAACGGGAGCGTCTCTAAGCCAAAATGGCTGAGTATCCGGCAAACGACAATAGTTCAGGTAACTCGCCGGACGGGCGGGAAGACAAGAAGCAGAAGTTTGAGGATCTCCGCAGCATTCTGCTTGCTCCAGAGCAGAAAGAAATCGCCGGCCTGCGCCGCCGCATAGAAAATCCCGCGGCCCGCACAAACGATGTAAGCACGGTCGTTGCGGAAGCCATTGAGTTGCGCCGCAAACACGGCGGCAACAATGAGCTGAACAAGGCGCTGACGCCCTCCGTCGAGGAGGCCTTGCGCGAATCGGTTCGCAAAGATCCGAGTGTTCTGGCCAGCGCACTATTCCCCGTGATGGGCCCCGCCATACGCAAATCCATCACCGAAGCAATTCGCTCGATGCTCGAATCCTTTAATCAGGCTCTGGAGCATAGTCTTTCAATCCAAGGGTACGCTGGCGACTCGAGTCCATCCGAACTGGCAAACCCTTCGCCGAAATCGTTCTTCTCCACAGTCTGATTTATCGAGTAGAGCAGGTTTTTCTGATCCACAAAGAGACCGGGCTGATGCTCGCACATTGCGTGGCCCCGCACGTTTACACGAAAGATCCGACGCTAGTTTCTGGCATGTTCTCAGCAATTCAGTCCTACGTTCGCGACTCTTTCAAAGCCTCGAAAGAAGACAGTCTCGACAGTCTCCAGGTTGGTGATTTAGAAGTTTGGGTCGAAGCAGGTCCGCAGGCCATCCTGGCAGCCGTAATCCGCGGACATGCGCCATCCTCTTACCGCGAGACGCTCGTCAAGACCATCGAAGATATTCACCGCGATTTTGGAGAAGCCCTGGAGCAGTTCAATGGTGATTCGGCCCCGTTCGCTGCGGCGGAGAATCGCCTGGAAGCCTGCCTCGAATCGCACTTCCGACCGGGGGGCTCAGTGACTCGAAAACCATATTGGGCCTTGCTGGTGATCGCTGTAGTCGTCATCGCGGCCATAATTTGGGCCGCAATTGCCGCGAAGTACGAGAGCAAGTGGCGCAGCTATCTCGATAAGATTGGAGGGCACGCACGGAATAGTTGTAACCTCGGTAGAAAGACATCGTACCCATTACGTTGTCCGCGGTTTTCGTGATCCGTTGGCTACGGACCCCAGAATCCTTGTTCCAGGGGACTGGTATCGATCCGCAATCAGTGAAGTTTTCTATGGCTCCGTTTTACGCCTGGATGACGACGACATCGTCACACGCCGCGCCAATCAAATACTTCAGCCTCCCCATGGGGTATTGCTTTCGGTTCAAAGGCGGAGTCCTTAGCGCGCAAGGGCCTGCGCGACTCGATTGGACACGCGGCTTGGAGGAGCGTGCGCTTCTAGTGCCCGGCGTGACCAAACTTGACACGTCGCAGTTGGATCGATTCGGATCGTTCCGCGCTCGCCTCGACGGTTTTCATGTTTCCACTGGGCGTTGCCGAAGTAGAATCCGGCGAAGAGGCCAAGTTCGCAACCGTCGCCGATCAGATCAAGCTGCTCACTGCAAAAGCAGAGTCTCTCGACCAGCCGCTCACCATCGAAGTCATAGGACACACGGATACATCAGGCACAGAATCCGCGAATCGACCCCTAAGCCAACGACGCGCCGAATACGTAACGCAAAAGCTCGTGGAGCAAGGTGTCGGGCGACGTTATCTGAGCCCCCGCGGCGTGGCCACTTCCGAGCCCGTCAGGCCCCGGCGCAATCGATCCTGACCGCCTCAATCGCAGCGTCACGCTGCGGATACCTCCGCCCAGCTTCCAATCCGCATCCATGACGGCGCGACTTCGATGATCCTGAAGAAAGTCTGCATGCTCGGAACGACCGCGGTGGGTAAGACCAGCCTGGTTCGCCGATTCGTCGAAAGCATCTTCTCCGAGGGGTATCTCACCAGCATAGGCGTGAAAACCGACAAGAAGATGGTTCGCGTTAATGATCGAGAACTGACCATAGTCCTCTGGGATATATACGGTTGGGATGAGTTTCAGTCCCTTAGGATGGATTACCTGCGCGGGATGCACGGCTATCTGCTGGTGGCCGACGGCACCAGAAAGAACACCGTAGATGACGCCCTCTCCATCGCCCAGAGCATCGAGAAAGACTTCGGGAAAATTCCCTTCGTCTTTCTTTTGAATAAAGTGGATTTGAAAGATGAATGGGAAGTGGAAAAAGACGCGGAGGATCGCCTGGCCGAGCGCGGCTGGATGGTCTTGCGCTCGAGCGCCAAGACCGGCGAATCTGTGGATGCGGCGTTTGAAGCGCTAGGCCATAAAATGTTGGCCTGATTCTAGAATCCGCATCTCCGCAGGCGAGTGCCAGTTTCAACGAACTCGATGATCACCGGACCCGTAATCGAAGCGCTCTTGCACAGTCAGGGATACGCCGTCTTCACGCATCTGGGTGACGGCCAATTTCGTCCCATCGGCGAACTCCCTCCGTGGTTTCGGGAAATCGCAGTGCCGCAAGCCGCGCCCGACGGCACTTTGCCGCTAGCCGAGCAATTTCCATTTCTGCAGAATTTCCTCATCGATGCAGAAGAAGTCTGGAATGCCAATTCCGCGCAGCCTAAGAACTCAGGATTCTGGATCGAAAAGAGCGCAGACGGGCGCGAAATTGCTATCGAAGCCTCGGCCCTTTCTCTCCATGGAACGCCGATTCTTCTTCTTCAAAATCCTCAGGAGTCGTATCAGGAGCAGCGCCGCTGGCTGCAAACTGCTAGGCAGTCGCGGCTAAAACACGACCGTCTGGGCCGTGAGATTCAAAAAAAGGAAATCCTTCTGCATTGCATCATTCACGACCTCTCGCAACCGCTGAGCGCCATGCGCGGCTGCTTCTCCTGTCTGGACTTCGAAACATCGCTCGACGCGATTCACAAACTGGCCGAAGCCGGTTTGAAGCAGTCTCAGTTGCAAGAGCAGATGATCCGCGGAATCCTCGAAGCTTTCTCCGAAGAACTCGCCAGCCAGCCGGGCTCCGCGCAGAAAGTTTCCGAGCTTCCAGATATTGCATCCACCGCCGCCGAGGTCGTGAAAGATTACGCGGCCGCTTTCGCCGAAAAGGACGCCCGCATCAAACTAGACGACGCTGTCGATCGCTCCCGCGATTGGAAGGTAGTCGGGGACGAGTCGCGCCTGCGCAGGATATTTGCCAATTTTGTGGAGAATGCCTTGCGGGTCAGCCCTCCCAGATCAACGGTAGTCCTCGGAATCCTCGATGAAGGCCCTTTCGTTCGAGCCTACGTAGACGATGAAGGCCCAGGATTCCCCGGAGGGCCGGCTTCCGCGCCACAATTTTCTCTGTTCGGCAAGGGCAAAGAACACGGGGGCAAAGCCGGCCTCGGTCTTTACTTCTGCAGGATCACTGCCGAGCAATGGGGAGGAACGATCGGCTGCCAGCAGCGACCCGAGGGCGGGGCGCGCTTCTGGTTTCGACTTCCAAGGGCTGCGACTGCAACGAAGCCGGCGGCGACTCCTCCCCAGGCCGAACAGAAAGCGACGCAAGCACCCCCGCGCAAAGCGTCTGAGTCGCAGCCTGCCTCATTGTCAGCGAGCGCCAGTCCAACCCCGCCAGTCCAACCGCAAAGGACACTTGCAGCGACGTGGCGCCCGCTTCACATTCTTCTCGCTGAAGATACCGAGGTCAACCAGGAGTTGATGGCCCTCATGCTCCAGAAACGCGGTCACTCCAGTGTGCCGGTCAAAAACGGCCGCGAAGTCCTGACGGCACTGGAGCGGCAAAATTTTGATGTGATCGTGATGGATCACGAGATGCCGGAAATGAGCGGCACAGAAGCCACCAAAGCCATCCGCGAGAACGAGCGGCAAACGGGCGGACACATTCCAATCGTCGGCGTGACCGGCATCGCGCTGATGGGTGGACGCGATGCCTGCCTGGCCGCAGGGATGGACGATTGCATCCCCAAGCCGTTTCAGGTCGACGAGCTTTACGCCGCCATCGAAGGCCTCGTTTTCCTGCCTTCTGCGAAGCTGGCAATCATCGGCGCTTCAGCGGGTTCGAGCTCGACCGCCAAATCCCCTCTGGCCTACGTTGGCGGTGACCCGAAATTTGTCACTAAACTGCTGCGTGTCTTCCTGGCGGACTCATCAAAAAAAATCGCAGCCATCCGGCGAGCTATTTCTAGACGCGACGCTGAAACTCTGGCAAGCTCGGCGCATTCGCTTGCGGGATCCGCGGGCGTCTTCGACGCCAAGGCTTTCACTGCCGCGGCGCGCAAGCTCGAAGCTATGGGACGCAGCGCTGACTTCGCCGGGATAGAGGTGGCTTTACATTCGTTCGACGATGAATTCCGCGCACTCAGCGCCCGATTGCGCGCGCAGCTGATTCAAAGTTCGCGCCCGTCTCGTGCACCGCAGCGCAAGAGCCAGACTCGCGCAGCTAGAAAACGGGCCAAGAAATGAAAAGTTTTGGGCCAAGCCATCCTTATTCGGAGGAGCGATGAATAAGATTTTGATCGCCGATGATGATCCCACCATCCGGCTGTTCCTGCGTGAAGTCATCAAGAAGGCCGGATATACGGTATCCGTCGTCTCCGACGGTAAGGCGGCTCTGGCTAAGCTCAAGAAGGAGAAATTTGACCTGGTGCTTCTGGACGTCTGGATGCCGAAGATGACCGGCCTCGAAGTCCTGGCTCAGATGAGACAAGGACCTGCTCCGCCAAAGGTCATCATCATGACCACCGACGGCACGCCTGATACAGTTCTGAAAGCCGTCCGCGAGCAGGCCTATCGCTATGTGAGGAAGCCGATCGATCCTGCCGCGTTAGTCGAAATTGTTAAGCGCGGGATTTCCGCCCGTCCCGAAACTCTGCCCATCGAGGTTCTCTCCGCTCGCCCACAGTGGGTCGAGCTGCTGTTGCCTTGCGACTTGGAAGTCGCGGAGAGAGTCGAAGACTTCCTCCTGAATTTAAAAGCAGACCTTCCGGAAGAGACGCGTCGATCCATCGGAACGGCATTCCACGAACTTCTTTCCAACGCGGTGGAGTGGGGAGGCCAACTGGACCCCAATCGGAAAGTCAGAATCTCCTGCGTACAAACCGAACGCATCGTGCTTTATCGCATCGCCGATCCCGGCCCAGGATTCCGGTTCGAAAATCTCAAACACGCCGCCATCTCCAATCCCGCCGACGATCCCGCAGCACACTTTCTCGAGCGCGAATTGAAAGGACTGCGGCCCGGCGGGCTCGGTCTGATGATGACGCAGCAGCTTGTAGATGAACTCGTTTACAACGAAGCGCAAAACGAGGTTCTCTTCGTAAAATACATCGATAAACAAAAGAACTCTGATGCTCAAGCCGCGCAAGGCGCGACCTCGTAAGCGAGGCTCGCTTTCAGTTCAATTAGCCGCGCCGTGAGTGATCAGAGCGTTGGCGCACCGGGCCGCGCTGCGAATAGAGATTTATAATTGTGTTGACCATCGCGACGTGCGACAGGGCTTGTGGAAAATTACCGACCAGCTGCTTTCTTTCCAGATCGTAAACTTCAGAGAGCAAACCAACATCGTTGCGGAGAGCTAGAAGCCGTTTGAGCAACTGCTCCGCCGCATCGCGCCTTCCGGCGAGCACGTAGTAATCAGCCAGCCAGAAACTGCAGGGGAGAAATGCCCCCTCTCCCTGACCCAGGTAGCTGGAGTCGGCGACATTTCGGTAGCGAATCACCAAACCATCGCGCATCAGCATTTTCTCAATCATCTCTACTGTGCCTACAATTCGCCGGTCCAATGGCGGCAAGAATCCTACCAACGGCAGCAGAAGCAGGCTCGCATCGACTTCCTTCGACCCGTAAGTCCGGACGAAACTTGCGATCCGCGAATTAAAGCCATGCCGACAAACATCTCGGTGAATTCTGTCGCGCGTCGATCTCCACTCTGCGAGGGGCGCCTTCACTCTGGAGTGCTCGAAACTGCGGATCGTCCGGTCAAATGCCACCCAGGCCATGACTTTCGAGTGCGTGTAATTCCGCGGCGCTCCCCGAATCTCCCAGATACCGTGATCCGGATTGCGCCAAATTTTCTGAAGATGCTCCAACAGCGCGATTTGAAGATCGAAATCCTCCCTCCGCATTTTTTCTACTGCCCTGGTTTGACTGGAGGGCGTCGGCCAATTCTCCATATACGTCGAGCTGTAATTGCTCGCTGGCAGCGTTGCCTACTCGAACCGGTGCTGATTTTTTGTACCCACTCAGCCACGGAACTTCCCACTCCCGCAACAGCCGCTCTCCACTCACTCCGTACATCACCTGCATTTGGGCCGGACTGCCTGCCGCAGAACGCATCAGCCAGCTCTTCCAGCGCCGCGCCTCATTTTTGAATCCTGCATGAATGAACCCGAGCAGCGTGAACGTTGCATCGCGAACCCAGCAATAGCGATAATCCCAATTGCGCGCGCCGCCCAATTGTTCCGGCAATGAAGTCGTCGGAGCGGCCACCATCCCGCCCGTGGGCGCATAAAGCAGAGCTTTCAATGGAATGAGGGAACGCTCGAGGTCATCGCTACACTCCCCTTTGTATGTGCAGCGCGAAGTCCATTTGCGCCACAGTCGTTCGGTCTTTTTCAAAGATGTACTCGGATTGGCTACTGAATTTATGGGGCTGAGAGAACTGCTGTACTGCATGTCAAAATATACGGTCTGGCCGGCTTTGACCGTGAACTCGCTTATCGTGTGCCAGTCTTTGCCTCGCAGCGGAACGGAGGAGCGCAAAACCAAGCGATCTGGCCCGGCGACGGCGAGTAAGATCCCTTTCTTCTGAGTAACCCACGGTATGGTATTTCCATAATCGAAACGAATCACCAGGTCCATCTTCATTCGCACAGTGCCACTGTCGCCGCGAACCATGCGAATGATCCTCGGATGCGCTTCACGCCCGGGCATGAAGTCAATTAGCGTCGCTGTGCCCGTCGGGGTTTGAAACTCAGTCTCGAGGATTAAAGTGTGCGGTCGGTAATGCCTCACCGCACGGCTTCTGCCTTCGGGCGTGACTTGCCAGCGGCCGTTTTCGCTGGTTCCCAGAAGTGCCGCAAAACAAGCAGGCGAATCAAATCGCGGCAAACACAACCAGTCGATTGAACCGTCCTTGCCTACCAGCGCCGCGGTTTCGCAGTCGCCGATGAGCGCGTAGTCTGCAATCTGAGAGGGCATCCGAATATCCTGAATCGATTCCCGTAGTGCTTGTAATTGTGCGTCTTTGATTTTCGCATTCCTTGCGAGATAGCGAGCCGCTAAAAACGTACAAGGGATTCTGCTGAGTTCTACAGTCCCCTGTGGATGGACACCGGAAAGCAACATTCCAGCGTGAGCTAGCCGGCGACGAATCTGCAGAGGATATGTTCCCGGCGCCGTGCGACGCGGACGAAAAACAAACAGACACGCCCCGTCTAATCGCTTATATCCGCACGTCCCATTGCTGTTTTCGGCGCGCCTCCTCTATCTCGCCGTGAAACATCTTGACAACGGGCAAGGGCTACACTATAAGCCTTTCAAAACGCACTAACCGGTTAGACGACTTTGCAATTTCGATGCGGCGGGTCGCAGTGGGGACGGCGGCGCCGTGGACTTGAAAAGTCGAGGAACCGTCGAGTGCTTTCGGCGAGCGTGGTCGCAAATTGGGGGGGTGTCGGAATGCAAATCACAAGACTTGCAAAGTATCGCAGCACGTTGATCTTCGCATTAGCTTTGTTCACGTGCGGACAATTACTGGCCGGAGTCACCGCCAGCATTTCCGGCACGGTCACCGATGCGAGCGGCGCGGTGATCACGGGTGCCACTGTAACCGCGACCAACGTGGATACGGGCGTGGTCACCACCCTGACGACCAATGCGCAGGGATTCTATTCATTCCAATCCCTCCCCTTGGGGAAATACACGATTGGCGTCCAGCAGACCGGGTTCAAGACCTATACACAGACCGGACTGGTGCTAGACGTAAACTCTGCGCTGGTCGTCGATGTGAAATTGCAAGTCGGCGCTTCGACGGAGAGGATCGAAGTCTCGAGTTCGACTCTGCACGTTGACACGGAAGCTACGCAAATGGGCGAGGTGATTACCGGCAAGGAAATGGTCGACGTACCTTTAGAGACTCGCAGCTACACCGACCTGCTGGCTTTGCAACCTGGCGTTACTGCGACGGCTTCCGGGATGACTGGAGCCTTCGCGGGATCGTTTCAGTCTGCAGGATTTCCTGCGCCGCTGGTTTCGGGCAGCTTGAATGCGGGCGCGCAGTCTGTGAATGGCATGCGCGAGGCGGCCAATGGTTTTCTATTGAATGGAATCTTAGTGCAGGAAACCGGATTCTCGGGATCGGGCTTGATTCCCAATCTTGATTCGCTCGCGGAGTTCCGCATTCTTACCAACAATTTTGACGCGGAATATGGAAACTACGCTGGCGGGCAGATCAACGTTGTAACGAAATCCGGAACCAACCAGTGGCACGGCAATGCATTTGAATTTTTGCGTAACACAGATTTCGACGCCGCGAATTTTTACGCCGCCGGCTCACGCGGCGTTTATCACCAGAATCAATTCGGCGGCACCTTCGGCGGCCCCATCGTTCGCGACAAAATCTTTTTCTTCGCCGACTACCAAGGCAACCGGTTCACCCAAGCGGTGACGGAAATCATCAACGGAGCGCCCAGTGCGGCGGCCGAAGGAGGGGATTTTTCGGCGCTAGCAAGTCAATTCGTTACCCCCAAGGGTCTTCCCACCACTGTGAATGGCGCAGCATGGGCCGCGCAGTTGAGCTCGCAGCTTGGGCAGAGTGTTGTTTCTGGCGAGCCTTACTACACGGCTGGGTGTACGAGCGCGAGCGCCTGTGTTTTCCCGAACGCGCAATTGCCGACGACGAGCTTCAATCCAATCTCGCAAAAGCTGCTGCAATACATTTTGCCGGCAGCGCCAGGGACCATCGGCTCACTCGGAACCGGCACCTACACGAACAGCCAAGAAGCGACGAACTTGACGGACAACAAGTTCAGCGGACGCGTTGACGGTAACTCCCCGTTTGGGTTGCTCACGGCCTACTATTATTTTGACAAATACAACCGCATCGACCCCTATTGGCTCGGAAACGAGCCGCTTTACCCCGGGTTCACGGTAAAGAGCTTCGGCCATACGGACAACATCAATCTAGGCGACACCAAGACCTTCAGCTCGTCTGCTGTGAACGAATTTCGTCTCGGTTATTTCCGGCTCTACACGAGATTCAACCAACCCTCCGGCGGAACAAACGTGAAACTCTCGGATCTTGGATTTGCCTCCGGTGCCAGCGGCCAGCCAGGGATTTTTCCTGTGGCGCCGCAGTTTGAGGGAGTCCCGGAAATTGATTTCAACAACTTCGTGATTGGAGTGCCGAGCCGTCCGAATGGACTTACGGAAAACATCTACCAGGTGGTGGACAACTTCAGCAAAATCATCGGGACGCATAGCATCAAGTTCGGCGGCCAGTATCATTACAACCAATTGGAAGAGGATTTGCTCGATAACGTTTCGAACGGTAACTTTTTCTTCGGGACGAATATCAACGGCGGAAATAGCGAAACCGGAGTCGACTTCGTCGATTTCCTGTTGGGAGCGCCGAGCTCGTACGTGCAAGGACAGTCGTATCCTTCCTACGGTATCAACTACTATTTGGGGTTGTTTGCGCAAGATAGCTGGCGCGTGAAACACAATTTGACCTTCAATTACGGATTGCGGTACGACGTCAGCGCCCCATGGAAAGAAAAGTACAACCAGATTCAGACCTTGATTCCCGGCGAGCAATCCGTGGTATTTCCGGGCTCGCCGCTCGGTTGGCTCTTTCCCACCGATCCGCATGTTCCCTCGACGCTGGCACCTACGAGATGGAACAACTTCTCTCCGCGGTTAGGACTGGCGTATTCGTTTGGCGACCATGACGGCGTGCTTGGCAAAATTCTCGGGCCGAGCGGAAGCACCAGCATCCGGGCAGGCTACGGGATTTTCTATACGGGCTTCGAGGGAGCCACGGACTTCAATGAAATCGGCGATGCTCCGTTCGGAAACTACACCGGGCAGTTCGGTTCTACGTTCGCCGCTCCGTTCATTACTCGATCTAATGGCCAAGTTAACTCCCAACTTTTCCCGGCGCCGCAACCGCCGGCGCATCCGACGGCTTCGCATCCCGGGACTGGGTCGCCGTATGACACCCTTGCCGAGTTCTTTAACGCGTTCGGTACGATCGGAAGCTCGCCGGCTTTCTATTATAAAAATCGACTGCCGTACGCCGAGGAATATGAGCTTTCGATCGAGCACCAGGTTACGCGCAATGACTTGGTGACTGTGAGTTATGTGGGAACTCAAGGGCATCGGCTACTTTCTTCCGAGTCCGCGAACCCCGGCAGTCCTCAGCTTTGCCTGCAACTGATAGCCGAGGGTGCGGTGGTTCAAGGCAGCAGCCCGCCGCAGCCCTGCGGCCCTGGCGGAGAAAACAATGTCTATCAGCTACCGAGTGGAGCGCTGCAAGTTGGGACGCGGCTGAACTTCCCGGGCGTGATTCTCCCGGGCGGTACGCCGGCGGTTACGATTGGCAACGATTCTTATTTCATTACCGCAGGAGCCTCATCCTACAACTCGCTGCAACTCAATTACCGCCATACCAGCGGGCGCCTGCAAACTCTGCTTGGGTACACCTATAGCAAGTCACTTGACGACTCGTCCGGGTACGGCGAGCAGTTCAATCCCATCAATCCACGTTTGAGCCGCGGACTCTCAGCGTTTGACTCGACGAATAATTTTGTCGTTAGCTATTCGTACTTGCTGCCGCTCGATTTACTGGGAGGACCGAAGCGCCTTACGAACGGATGGGCCATTAGCGGAATAACGCGTTTCTCGACTGGACTGCCGGTCACACTTGTAGAAGGCGATGATCAATCGCTGCTGGGCACCTCGTTCGGCGGCCCCATTCCTCTATCGGTCGATACGCCGGAAATAGCTGGGCCGCTCGACAAGACCAACCCGCGCAAAACTTCCACTGGTAAACAGTTTTTTAGTCCGGCGGCTTTCACGAATTCGCCGCTGGGCCAGGAGGGCAATTCTGCGCGGCGGTGGTTCCACGGGCCGGGTCTCAACAATTGGGACATGGCGCTGCTCAAGGACACCGCGATTACGGAACGCGTGGGCCTACAATTCCGTGCGGAGTTCTTCAATATTTTCAATCACGCGCAATTCTTGACGCCCAGCGGAGTCACCAGCTTCTCGTCTGGTGTGGCGACTTCGGGTGCTTTCGGTCAGGTACCGGGCGCGCGCGACCCGCGCATCGGCCAGCTATCACTGAAGTTGAACTTCTAGCGGAGCTACAGAAGATCGAAGATAAAAGCACGGCCTGCAGGGAACCGAGCCTCTCGGTTCCCTGCAGCAATCGTAACCAAGAGCCCGCTCGGTGCCACCGAAACGCGGTTCTACAATAGGTTGACACCATGTCGTCCTCAGGAGTTCTCGCCGCAACTTTAGTCAGGCCCGGTGAATACCAAATCCGCGAATATCCTTTGCCGGAACCTGCTCCCGGCTGCGTTCTGGTGCGCATGGAAATGTCCGGCATTTGCGGCACGGACAAGCACACCTACCAGGGCTACACGGCGCAATACGGCGGCCGCAAGCTTGAGTTCCCAATTATCCAGGGCCACGAAAACGTCGGGACCATCGCGGCCATCGGCGGCGACGGAAAGTACAAAGACTTCGAAGGTGAATCGCTACAAGTCGGCGACCGCGTCGTCGTCGGCGCCAACGTATCTTGCGGCCAGTGCTACTACTGCACCCACGACTTTCCCTACTATTGCTGCGAAAACACGACGGATTACGGCAACAACCTCAGCGCCAAAAACCCGCCGCACCTTTTTGGCGGTTGGTCTCAATACATCTATATCGTTCCCGGAAGCTTTCTGGTGAAGGTCCCGGACGATCTGCCATCGGAAGTGGCGGTGCTGACAGAGATTTTCGCCGTCACAGTCGGACTCGATCGCGCCAAGCAGATGTCCGTATTTCCTAGCGAATCGTTTCGCTTCGACGACGCGGTCGTAGTTCTCGGCGTGGGTCCGCTCGGCATGTGCTTCTTGATGAAAGCGCGCATGCTGGGCGCTGGCACCATCATCGCCGTAGATAAATCTGAGTACCGCTTGAACTATGCCAAACGGCTGGGCGCCGACATTGCCGTTAACGCCGGCGCGGGATCAAAAGCCGAACGCCTAGAGCTAATAAAAGATCAAACACACGGCCGCGGCGCCGATGTAGTTATCGAATGCGCCGGAGTACCCGAAGCCGTGCCCGAAGGGCTGGAGATGCTGCGAGTGGGCGGATTGCTGGTGGAGGCCGGCAATTTTTCGGATTTGGGCGAAACATCGTTCAGCCCGCACCGGCACATCTGCGCCAAAAACGCCCGCATCCTCGGCGTAGGCGGCGAAGAGCCTGCAGCCTACGGGCCCGGCATGAGGCAGATGGCGCGTTACATGAAGCACTACCCGTTGCGCGAATTCGTCACGCACCGATTCAGATTGCGCGATGTGGACGCTGCCATGCAAAAGTCAATGCAGTTCGACTCGATGAAAGTCGTTTTGGAACCCTGGCAATAGCAGTGCGCGATGCATAAAATTTTGAAGCCCTGGGAGAAGCCGAATTATGACTGCAAACGGCGAACGATTTAAATTTGCCTCTGCGCCAGACAGCTGGGGAGTACTCGATTATCCAGGGCCCTCTTGGGAGCAGTCCTACGAGACGATGCTGGATGAAATGGTAGCCGCTGGATACACGGGCTCAGAGCTTGGCCCTTACGGTTTTTTCCCCACCGACCCCAAAATCCTTCAGCCGCAACTCGAAAAGCGGAAACTGAAGCTACTCGCCTCGTTCGTTCCGGTGAAAATGACCGACCCTGCCGCAAGCCAGGCAGTCATCGAGAGAATTCGCAAAGTCGGAAATCTCCTCGCGACACTGAAAGCACCCTTCCTGGTGATGGCCGATGACCAATCCCCGGAGCGCAACGCATTTTCCGGCCGCACGTATGACAAGGACTGCCCTACGCTCAATGCCGAACAATGGAAGCACGTCGGCAAAATCGTCGCCGACGCCGAAAAAGTAGCCAACGAGTTCGGACTAGACTTGGTGTTTCACCCCCACGTGGCCACCTACATTGAAACGCCTGAGGAGTGTGAGCGTTTCTACGATGCCACCTCGCACACCAACGTCGGCCTCTGCCTCGATACTGGACACTGCGTTTACGGCCATGGCGATTCCGTCAAAGAGGCGGAGAAATATAAGGACAAGTTGCGCTACGTGCACATCAAAGATTGCGACACGAAAATTTTGGACCAAGCCGGGCGCAATAAGTGGACCTTCGAAGAAGCGATTGAGCACAAAGTTTTCACGGTGATCGGGCAGGGCAGCATCGATTTCCCGGCTTTCTTCCGCACACTGGTAAAGAACGGTTTCTCCGGTTGGTCGGTGGTGGAGCAGGATGTGAAATTCGGCGCCACGCCCATCCCCCCGGCGCAAAGCATCGCCGCCAGCCTGAAATATTTGAAGGGAGTAGTGAAAGACCTAGGTCTCGCGGCAGGAGCAGACTAGCGGTTGAAAGACCATCTTGTTTTCAGTGTTTGAACAGATTCGAAATTCACTAAGAGGACCGGATGCGTAAGCTCGGAGTCGCCGTCCTAGGCGTCGGAGAGATGGGCAAGCGGCACGCAGAGAACCTGCGCCGCCTCGTTCCGGAAGCTCGCCTCGTGGCCATCGCAGACGCCTCAGCGGATCGTGCCCGCCAAGTCGCGGACGAGCTCGAAGTCGAGAATTGGTACGGCAGTTTAGAGGCCATGCTTGAGAATGAGGAAATCGCCGCGGTTGTAATCGCCACGCCGGATAAATTTCATGCGCAAGCCGTGATTACCGCGGTTCGCGCGGGCAAAGATGTGCTGTGCGAAAAACCTCTGGCCCTGAATCTCGCCGATGCGCGCGCCGCTCTGGACACCGCTGCCCAAACCGGCCGCCGCTTGCAAGTCGGTTTTATGCGTCGTTACGACCCGGCTTACGCCGCGGCTATGAAGCGAATTGAGAATGGCGAAATCGGAGTTCCCGTAATCTTTAAGTCGATCGGCCGCGATCAGTTCGGCCCTCCGCTCGCCGCGTATCAGTCGAACCTGAACGGCATGCTCTTCTACGCCAGCACGGTCCACGACTTCGATCTCGCGCGCTGGATGATGCAGGACGAAGTCTCCAGAGTCAGCGCTTACGCAACGACAGCAATTCGTCCGGAAGTCGCTCAATTCGGAGACATCGTCGCCGGCGTCGTCAACCTGCAATATGTGCATGGCGCTATTGGCAACATAGAATCTTACGCTCAGGCAGTTTACGGCTATGACGTCCGTACCGAGATCGTCGGCTCAAAAGGCTCGATCCTGGTCGGATGCGTGGAGCAACATCCCGCTGTTTTTCTCACGGATAAGGGAGGAGAACGGAATCTCGCCGACCATTTCTTAAGCAGGTTTGCGGACGCTTATCTTGCAGAGGTGCGCGATTTCGTTCACAACATTTTGCATGATCGTCCGTTGCGTGTGACTGGCGAGGACGGGTTGAAATCACTGGCCATCACCGTAGCGGCGGAAGAATCCTATCTGCAATCGAAATCGATCGAGGTAGCCCTGGCCGGTGCGAAGGCGGCCATCTAAGATGTAGGCGCGGGGGTTTACGACCCGCCCGATGTGGGTTTTGTTTTTCGGTTCTCGTTGGTTATCGATTCGGAACTGTAATTTCACACCGCCGGCTTCGACCGTCGGCCGATGCGAGGAATAAATAGAGGCAATCCATGGCTCACGCAATCAGCACTACATTCAAAAGCCCGTTGCACAAAATGACCCAAACGACGCCGACATGTTTGTGGAATGACTCCGCATCTCTCGACGAGCTGACGTATTCGATCGAGCACGGCGCGGTGGGGGCGACCTGCAATCCGGTGATCGTCCACGCCGTTCTCAAAAAAGAGATGAGCTTCTGGAAGCCCCGCATCCAGGCCTTGATCGAAGAGCTCCCCACGGCCACCGAAGACGAAATCGCCTGGCAGTTGGTCCGCGAAGTATCGATCCGCGGCGCCAAGCTGCTCCTGCCGATATTTCAATCGCGGCACGATAAGAACGGAAGACTCTCGATTCAGACCGACCCCCGGCTCTTCCGTGATACCGACGCCATCGTGGAGCAGGCGCTGGAATTCGCCAGCCTGGCGCCGAATATGATTGTAAAAATCCCCGTAACCCGCGCCGGAATTCCCGCGATCGAAGAGGCCACCTATCGAGGCGTCAGCATAAACGCGACCGTCTCCTTTTCCTTGCCGCAGTGCATCGCCGTAGCCGAAGCCGTCGAGCGCGGTCTGCACCGGCGCGAAAAAGAAGGCAAGGAAATCGCGAGCATGGGTCCCGTGTGCACGCTAATGGTGGGGCGACTCGACGATTGGTTGAAACTCGTGATGGAAAAGGAAAACATCGCCATCGATCCGGGATATCTCGAATGGGCGGGAGTAGCCGTCCTGAAAAAGGCCTATCGAATATTCCGCGAGAAAGGCTATCGCCTCCGGCTGCTTTCCGCGGCATTCCGAAACCACATGCACTGGAGCGAATTCATCGGCGCCGACATGGTGATTTCGCCGCCCTATGCGTGGCAGCTGCGCTTCAATTCCAGCGACATCGAGGTCCGTCCGCGAATCGACGACCCGGTACGCTCGGAGATCGTTGACGAACTCTCGAAGAAATTCGCGGACTTTCGCCGCGCGTACACAGAAAATGGTCTCTCCATCGATGAATTCGATTCCTTCGGCCCGACCCGGCGCACGCTGCGCCAGTTCATTACCGCGTGCCATGATCTCGACGCGATCGTGCGTGACATCCTGATTCCGAACCCTGACGTGGCTTGACGCACCAGCACCACCCGCAAATTCGAAGTCGGAGGCTAGCACTTGGGCAAACTCGCGATTACGGGCGGTGAGCCCGTCCGAAAAACTCCTTTCACGCGCTGGCCGGTTCTCACCAGCGAAGAAAAAGCCAATATGGAAGATGTCCTCACTAGCTTGAACTGGGGCGGACAACCGTTCCCAGGCAAGTACGGCCACGTCTTCGCACAGAAATTCGCCGCATTCCAGACAGCGAAATACGGCCAGTGCGTCAGCACCGGCACGATCGCCATCGAAGCGTGCCTCAAAGCAATTCAGATCAAGCCTGGCGACGAGGTCATCGTCCCCGCCTACACCTGGGAGGGAACTGTCGGCCCAGTATTGCTTCTCAATGCCGTCCCAATTTTCGTGGATGTCGACCCGGAAACATACTGTCTCGATGCCAAGCTGATCGAGAAGGCCATCACTCCGAAAACGAAGGCCCTTCTTCCCGTTCATCTCGGCATGCGCTTTTCGGACATGGACGAAATTCTGCGCATCGCCAAAAAACACAATCTGAAAGTCATCGAAGACTGCGCTCATGCACACGGCGCCATGTGGAACGGCAAAGGCGCCGGCTCGATGGGCGATCTCGGCGCCTTCAGCTTCCAGTCCAGTAAGCTGATTACCTGCGGCGAGGGCGGCGCAGTAATCACCAACACTCTCGAATACATGGAATTGGTGCAAAGCTACATAAACGTAGGCCGCGCGAGCCTCACCGATCAATTTCACCGCCGCATACTGGGCTTCAATCATCGCCTGAGCGAGCTGCAAGCCTGCGTCTTGGGCCCGCAGCTTGAGCGTCTCCCGCAACAAGCGGTAATCCGCGAAAAAAACATGAAGCATTTCGAATCGAAAATGCAGAACACTCCAGCCATCAAGCTTCTGAAGCCTGAACCGCGCATCACGCGCATTGCGCCCTACGGTTACGTTCTCAAATATTTCGAAGACAAGGCCAAAGGCATTCCGCGCGCCGCGTTTGTAGCCGCACTTCAACTCGAAGGAATTCCCTGCGATGGCTTGTTCTACGAACCCGTGTACAAGAGCTCTCTCTTCCCGCTCGATCCCCACGATTTCCCCGCATTGAGTTGGGGACGCGAAAACCCCCTCGATCTTCGCAGCATGTACTCATGTCCCGAATCCGAGCGCGCCGCGTATCACGAAGCGGTCTGGTTCCCGCATTTTCTCTTTCTTGGCGGCCCCGAAGATGCCGAATCGGTCGCCAAGGCCATCCACAAAGTTCTCGATAACTGCGAAGAATTGCGCGGCCTCGATCACAAAGCCATCCGCAATCAAAAGCTCGGCCGCGCGGATCGCGAAAGTTAAAAGCTGTAGTTGCCGGAGACGCACAAGCAATGGTCGCACCCAAAAAGATCGGCTTCGCCGTAGTAGGCCTGGGCGCCATCGCCCGCGGCTCCGTTCTGCCTGCCTTTGCACGCTGCAAGAAGGCCAAGCTTGTAGCCGTCGTCAGCCGCGATAGAAACGAAGCCGCAACCGTAGCTCGGAAATTTCGGGCGCCCAGCTACTACTCTGCTGACGAATTCTCGAAATGTCTGGCTAATCCACAAATCTCCGCCGTCTACATCGCTACTCCGCCTGGTGCCCATGCTCCCTACGTAATCCAGGCAGCCGCCTCCGGAAAGCACGTCTTATGCGAGAAACCCTTGGCAGCAACCGTCGAGCAGTCCGCGCAAATGGTCGAGGCATGCCGCCGCAATCGCGTGCGGTTAATGACTGCCTATCGCAAGTATTTCGAGCCCAGCTGCGTTTACTTGAAGAAATTGATTCAAAGCGGAGATCTAGGCCGCATCGACGTAATTCACACCGCCTTCAGCGAACTCTACTCGCCCGGCGCCTCCTTACCCTGGCTCCTCGATCCCAAAATGGCCGGCGGCGGACCGCTCATGGATCTAGGCGTCTATTGCGTGAACACCACGCGCTGGCTCGTCGAAGAAGATCCAATCGAGGTTATCGCTCAATCTTGGACGCGCAACGCAGCATTCCAAGACGTCGAAGAAAGCATTTCCTTCCGCTTGCGTTTTCCCAGCGGGTTGGTCGTACAAGGCAGCGCCTCATACGCCGCCGTCATTTCGTCTCTCGTCTTCGTTCAGGGCACGAAGGGCTGGGCTTCCTTAGCTCCCGCATTTGATTTCAATCAGGAGCGGCGTCTCATCGGTGAGATAGGGAAACGCGAAATCGATCGCAAGTTCGCGATCAAAGATGAATTTGCACCGGAATTGGACGCGTTCGCGGCAGCAATCCAAAATAACACCGCGGTGAAATGCGACGGTGTGCAAGGCCATCGCGATATGATCATTCTCGATGCAGTCTATAAATCGGCGAGTAGGAGCGTACCAGTCGTCATTGACTATAGCCAGGCAAGCGCAGCTGGGGCGTGATTTGCAGCGGAAACAAAATTAGCGGATGGCTTCTGTGAGAAAAGTGAGACGCAAAAAGTCAGCCAGCATCTACGATGTCGCTCGAAAAGCCCGCGTCTCCGTTTTCACGGTGTCGGCGGTCGTAAATCACAAAAGCCACGTGCGCGAAAAGCTGCGCAAACGCGTCGAAGCCGCAATCCACGAGCTGAATTACCGCCCCAACCTGATCGCCCGCAGCCTCGCCAATCAACGCACGCACACGATCGGCATGATCGTCCCGGACATCGGCAATCCGTTTTTCCCCATGGTGGTACGCGGCGCCGAAGATGCAGCCCAGCGTCACGGCTACAATCTGTTGCTCTGCAACAGCGACGACAGTCTCGAAAAAGAGGAGGCCGCGGTCGAATTACTCCTAGCCAAGCGCGTTGACGGAATCCTGCTGACCAAGGCAGGTGGCGATTTTCGCCCCGGCCTAAGGCAGATGATCAAAGACGTGAACATCCCCTTCGTTCTGGTGATGCGCACGTACCCAAGACTCACCAAAGATGCCGTCATCACCGACGATTATCAGGGCGCCTACGATGCCGTCTGCCACCTCGCGCGTTCCCGCCGCCGTCGCATCGGCCTGATCGGCGGCCCGCGAAAAGTAAGCAACGCCCAGGCCCGCTGGGATGGATTTCACGATGCGCTGAAGGCGTCGGGTCTTCCGTGCGATTCGCAGCTAATCGTGGAAGGCGATTACCGCATCGAATCCGGATATCGCGCCGGACACGCCCTTCTCTCGCATCAACCTGACGGAATCTATGTGGCAAATCATCTGATGACTATCGGATTGTTGAAAGCCGCGGAAGAAATGGGCCTGAAGTGCCCCGACGATTTCGGATTGATCAGTTTCGACGATTATCCCTGGCTGGGAGTATTCCGCCCGAAGCTGACAACCGTGGAGTTACCCAAACGCGAGTTGGGCATCGAATCCGCCGAACTTCTCATCCGCCGCATCGCGGGCGATCGCAGCAAGGCCGCTACTGAAAAAACTGCAGCCCGAACTGCGCATACGCGAATCTTGCGGTTTCGCGCGCCAGATCTCGCGAGCAAAATCGCCGGAACCAGAGTCGCACCAGCAGGGAAAATCCCTGATCCGCGACCTTCAATAAGCCCCATCCCTCAATTTGTGATTGCCTTTTCCCGTAGGGGCGCCGCTAGCTGCGCCCTCCGACGACCTCGCTGCAAAATCGACGACATGCTCGACCGCGGACTCCTCACGGTGAAATTATCTCGCCAACTTCTCAGGGTGCACTGAAATCGATTAATTGCGGCCGCCGCGTAAACCCCCGCGTCTTATACGCGCTCCAAAGAAATCCGATAATCAACCAGGCCAGCCCCGCATATTTAGTCCAGGTCTGCAAGCTAAGCAGCAACCCGAAACAAAACACAAACCCAAATCCCGGCACAAAAGCGTCCACAAAAAAATTCCGTCGCCCCACCGCCTCCGCAGAAAACCAAAAATGCCGCAGTGCGGAAATGTTGACGCCCATAAACGCCAGCAAGGCTCCAAATGTAACGATCTCCGCAGCATGCTCCCACGGAATCGTCAACACTCCCACGTACGCCAGCGCTCCCACGATCCAGATGTTGTAATTCGGATTGCCCTTTTTAACGCTGAGATGGCCGAAGATTTTCTTCGGCAGTACGTCATCGCGTCCCATGCTGTACAGCAAACGCGCCGCGCCAACATGCCCGGCCAGCCCGCAAGCAATGCTCGAAACCAGCAGCATCACGCCATAAGCAGCAAACAGCGCATGCCCGCTAGCCACCCGCGCCACATCCATAAATGCCGTCTCAGGATTTTGCAGCGTGGTGTAATCTGGCAACACGCGTTGCGCCAGATAAACCTGCAGCCCGCTGAAAAGTCCGGTGAAAATCACCACCAGCACCGTCGCCAGCAACACATTTCGTTTCGGATTCTCAACTTCCTCCGCAAGTATCGAAACCCCGTCAAATCCGATGAACACCAGCGCTGCCAGCGATGTTCCAGAAGCCACCGCGCGCAAACTCCACGTATCGGGGTTGTACACCGGCCGCATCGACAAAAGCCCTGAAAAATGATCGTGCAAAATGATGTACCGGAAAGCTTCCACCAGAAACACTACCGTCACCAACACCATAAACCCCAGCATCGCTTCGTCCGTCCGCGCCGTAAACTTGATGCCCTGCACTGTAATGATGGTGATGATTCCGACGGCGAGCGCCGCCAGCGCAAAGAACGGCACGCGCGGCGCCATGCGCTGAATCGCCAGCACCGCATAAAGCGCATTCTGAATGGGCTGGAAAAGATATTCGAGGAACATCGCCCAGCCAATAATAAATCCGAGGTTAGGATTCAATCCGCGGCTGATGTAGGTATAAACGGAGCCCGCCGAAGGATAAACCGAAGCCATGCGCCCAAAGCTAACCGCCGTCACCGACATCGCCACCATAGCCAAAAGCAGCGTAGTCACGGCGTGGCCATGCGACAGCACTTGGGCCTCGCCGAACAAGGGCACAGCCGCAATCGGCGATGTCAAAATAATGCCGTAATAAATTACATCCCAAAGACTCAATACGCGCTTGAGATGTGGCTGCGAAGCCGCCCCCGCCGGTGCACTCGAAGTGGAAGGTTCCACCGAACCTCTTTCTCAACGCCCTCAGCCACAACTCAATCTCGCCGCACGCTAAATTGGCAGTTGTCTTCGTAGGGGCGCCCGCTTGCTGCGCCCTCCGATGACCACCCGGTAAAATCGAATCCCCGCAACCGCGGACCACGCAAACCAATAAATCTCGGCGTTCTCACTCTAAAAAAACAATCTCTCCCTCTTCCGCGCCTGCTCATACTCCTTCCGCGCCGTCTTGACCGTTTCCCGCTCCGATACCTCCGCAATGGCCACATCCCACCAAGATTCATACCCAGGAACGCGCTCATCGTAAGAAGTCTCCACCACAATCACCGATGTCCGAGGCTCTTTCAGCCCCGAATCCAGCGCTGCCTTTAACTCCTCGATCGAATGAGCCCGCACCGCCCAAGCCCCCAAACTCGCCGCATTCGCCACAAAATCCACCGGTAAAATCTCGCCGTCGTATTTCTCCCCGCGCCGAAAACGGTAATTCGTACCCATCCCGTCATTTCCGCAAGCCCGGCTCAATCCGCCGATGCTAGAAAATCCGTGATTGTCCAGCAGCACAATGTTGAGCTTGATTCCCTCCTGAATCGACGTAACAATCTCCGCAGCCATCATCAAATAAGATCCATCGCCAATAAGAACAAACACATCCCGCTCCGGACAAGCCATCTTCGCGCCCAACCCGCCCGCAATTTCGTAACCCATGCACGAATATCCGTACTCCAGGTGGTAGCCCCCCGGCTGCCGCGTTCGCCAAAGTTTGTGCAAGTCTCCCGGCAGGCTGCCCGCCGCGCAAAGGACAATCGCCGATTCCTTCGCAAAGTTGTTAACCGCGCCGATCACTTCTCCCTGCGTGATGGGCTGCGCCTGCCGCGTCGCATAAATGCGATCCACTTCTTTTTCCCAGCGTCCCTGAAAATCCTGAATCTGTGCTCGGTAACTCTCCTCCACGCGATAACCGCTCGCCGCGCTCTGCAATTCCCCGATCGTAATTCGCGCGTCGCCAGTCAACGGCAGCGCCGCATGCTTGTACGCATCAAACTCCGCCACATTTATATTGATGAAGCGCACCGAAGGATTCTGAAACGCCGTCTTCGAAGCGCTGGTGAAATCGCTATAACGCGTCCCAATGCCGATCACCAGGTCCGCTTCCCGCGCCGCGATGTTCGCCCCCGGCGTGCCCGTAACTCCCACCGCGCCCAGCTGCTGCAGATGGTTGTACGGCAGCGAGCCTTTACCCGCCTGCGTCTCGCACACCGGAATCCCCGTCGCTACAGCAAATGCGCTGAGAGCCTCCGATGCCTGCGAATACAAAACCCCACCGCCCGCCACGATCAACGGTTTCTTCGCCTCGCGAATCCATCCCCCGGCGCGTCGCACCAGTTCCTGGTCGCAGCGATTCCGCGGAATCACCCACACCTTCTTCTCCAGGAAAGTTTCCGGGAAATCAAAAGCCTCAGCCTGTACATCCTGAGGAAACGAAATTGTCACCGCGCCCGTCGCCGCAGGCGAAGTCAGCACCCGCATCGCCTCAGGCAGCGAAGTCAGCAGCTGTTCCGCGCGCTGAATCCGGTCCCAATATCGCGAAACCGGCTTGAAACAATCATTCACGGAAATATCCTGCGTCTCCGCGGACTCCAGCTGTTGCAGCACCGGAGCCACATTGCGCCGCGCAAAAATATCTCCCGGCAGCAGCAACACCGGCAGCCGGTTGATGGTTGCCGTCGCCGCGCCCGTCAACATATTCGTCGCGCCCGGCCCGATCGATGACGTGCACACCATCGCCCGCAAACGAAAACTAGCCTTCGCAAAAGCCGTAGCCGCATGCGCCATGGCCTGCTCGTTGCGCACCAGGTAGTAACGCAATCCGGAATCCTGCTCCAGCGCCTGTCCGATTCCCGCAACGTTTCCGTGTCCGAAAATTCCGAAACATCCTCCGAAGAACCGTTGCTGCTTCCCGTCTCTCTCGGAGAATTGCCGTTTCAGGTAAGCAATCGTCGCTTGCGCCGCGGTCAAACGTACCTTCATAAGTCCAGGCCCTTTCGAGTGAGTTCCACGTCGCGGACATGTTTATTACAGGATTCCCGCCCATGCACGAAGAAAAGTCTGGGTCGGCACCCAGAAGGAATCTCAAGAAGCTCCGGCGTGCGCGCAAGAAAGTAGCGACCCCAAGCCAGCGAGTCTAAGCGATTATAATCTGAGGCGTTTCTGAAGGATTTTCGGAAGGTAGCGCCTGCGTTCCGCACGTCCCGCGTCAGAATGTCCGTTCGCGCATCGCACCGGCCGCTCAACCTCCTCATCGGGCCTTCCCTTTCCGGCGCGACTACTCCTTCACCAGCGGCAAGCGTGGATCCGTTTCCTTCCACGTCGAACGAATCCACACATGATTTCGGTCTTCCGTCACCGCCAAAGCCCGCGCGGAGCCCGCAAGAAAATTCAGGTAGTACACATCGTACCCAGGACCCGCCACCACGGGATGGTATCCGCTGCGTACCAACACGCAGTCGCCGTCCCGCGTCTTCAAAATCTGATCGTCGCCATGCTGCCCCGAGTACAATTGTTGCACCGCAAATCCCTCCGGCTGGCGAATCCGGTAGTAATAAATTTCATCGAGATCAACTTCTCCGGGCGGATTGTGCACGTCGTGTTTGTGTGGAGGGTAGCTCGACCAATTTCCCCCAGGCGTATAAACCTCAATCACCATCAGCTTATCCGCAGGAAACGCCGGGGGTATCACATCAACGATCTGCCGCGAAGCGTTCCCGCCCCCGCGCAAGCCACTGGCCACGTCGCTCGGCGTAATTAATTTAGGCTCCAGGCGCGCATCCGATGGCGCGCGGCACTCCGCGATTTCGCAAACGGTTTCCGCGGTGAAGAGAGCCTCGTTCCCGGCAGGCAAGTACAGCGCGGACGGCAACCCGTCAAATACATCCTTGCGCTTTCCAATCCGCTTCGCGCCACTCCCGAAATCAACGCTGCATTTTCCGCCCAGCAGCACAAATGCCGCTTCCTCGTGATCCGTTCGCCGGCGCAAAGCATCCCCCGGCTGCAAACGGTGTACAAACAAACTCATCCAATCCCATCCCGCGCTCTCACGAGTCAGCGAAAGAAGCTCGCCCGCTTTTTGCTCGCCCAGATTGACGGAGTGGATCAGAAAACTGCTCGCGTTCAAGTGCCCCTGCGCCATTCCTCTAACCGCTTTGAACTATCGCAAAGCACCATTCGATTGTCAATTTAACCTAAGCCTCGGTTGGAGTACTTGCTGCGGCCAGAGGCATTTCGGTCGTAGGGGCGGGGCTTGCTCCGCCCTCCAATGAAGGCAACCTAACAACAATCGCAACTCACGCGCGGACCGCAACCGCTACTCCATAGGCAATCGCAAAATCCCCAACGGGTTCACCCGCGCCGCATTCACATACATCCCCCAATGAAGATGCGGGCCGGTAGCTCGCCCCGTAGCTCCCACGCGCCCAAGCACAGCTCCAGCCTCCATCATGGGTCCCACCGCAACCCCAATCGATTCCAAATGCCCATAAAATGTGTATAGCCCCAAACCATGATCCAAAATCACCGTATTGCCAGAAAAAAATAATTCTCCGGCAAACACCACGCGTCCGCGCTGCGAAGCATGCACCGGCGTACCCGCCGGCGCCGCAAGGTCCAATCCCGAATGTGGTGACCCCGGCTTTCCGTTCAGCACCCGCCGCCGCCCAAAATTGGTGCCGTTCCGCACGCCCTCGAGCGGCATGCGAAAACGCCCGCGCCACAATCGCTCAGGAGTCGCCGTAGCGAAAAGCTCCCGCAATCGCTGCTGCTCGCCCTCAGCCCGCGTCGCGTCTTCCGCGCTAAGCTCCACAAATTTCTTGTTCACCTGCAGTTTTTCAACGGCGAAATGCCCAGGCGCAACGCTAACAACCAAGCCGCAACTGAACGCCTCCCCATTCTCGATTTTGCCCACAGCTTTCAGCTCGAATTTCCCGGAGCTATGCTCCAGATCAATTCCAACCAGCGCGCGATCTAACAGCGCGTTGCTACCATCCGTCCAGAATTGCAGACCCTTGTCGCCCCAAGAGCCGGTCACATCCGCACCTTGCCCAACAGTCTTGATCTCCACTTCGAGCAGATCGCCCTGCCGCGCTGCCGAAGCGCTAACCCGCACCCGCGCGCCATCGCCGCAATCATGCCAAGCCGCCGCCCCGCGCCCCTGCGCGAGCAGGCGGCCCGGGCTTATCAGCGCGAAAGCGCACAGCCACGCTCCGGGAACAATCAGCTTCAGTCGCACGATTTAATCCAGAAACAACTTAACATGAACATTCTAGAGAAAGCGCCGCGTGAGTCTGGGAGTGCAGCGACAAGGAATCCTCTTTGTGCTGGCGTCGAGCCCATGAGAGATCCTCGCATCGCGAATGGTGCCAGCGGTACGGGTTATTCCCGCGAGTGTGAGAGCGGCGGTGGCGGCTTGCTTGAGGGTAAAATTGGGGCCTGCAGGGGGGTCGATTTTTTCCCGGTTAGAAACGAACTCCGTGGTTTGTTTTCAGCAAGATACGATGATTTCTGCTTGAATTTGAGTTCCGGTTAGAAACGCGTGGATTTTGCCCTTCGACCGGTGTCTATCTCGTGGCTTTCTGGTGATCCTCATGGTCAGTTTCCCACCGCAAGCTAGCATCGATATTCGTGGCTTGCAATAGTACCGAATGTGGAAACACTGACGCATAGTGCCGGTCCGCCTGGCGGTTTGTGACAGTTGAGTTCGCAGGAGCAGGCGTTTGCGAAATTGGAGTTGTTGGGGAAGACGCGGGCGGAGGGGTTGGGGGAGCGGGCGGCTGGGTAGGAATTAGTTCGGGCGAGCACAAGCAAACTAAGAGAGATTCCTCGCTTCGCTCGGAATGACGGCGCTTCTGATCTGGCCCTCTTTGACCTCAGCTTATTTCACCCGGCGTTGACGGTTAGTGGCAGACCGGCGCCAGCTTGGTGGCTTCGTGTAGCGCATCTACCCACGGGAATTCCATGCCGTCGCTGAAGACATAAAAGACCGCGCCGTTGGGGAGCAGAACAACGATGTTTCCGCCGTAACCGGCCATCAACGAGATCCAGAAATCGCAATTGTATTCGGGGAATTCCTGCGGCGTGATGTGGCGGCCCCAGAATCCGTGAGCGTAGCGGCGATTGTTTTCCGGCACTGCGGTATCGCCTCCCAACTTCGGCGTTCCGAGAGCTGACGCTGGATTGACGCCCAGAATGGGGACTCCGGCGATGCCGGCGTTGGCTCGGAACAATGCCTCGTTCAAGCGCGAAGGCTCGAGGATTTGCGCGCCATGAAGGCGGCCCTGCGAATCGTTGAGAAATTCTGCGATCTTGGCGACATCGTCCTTGATGAAAAAAAGTCCGTAATAGCCGCTGGGCGCGCCAGACGAGCTGTTATCGGTGCGAATGGTGGTCAAGCCGCCCGTGCTGAAGTGCAGCGGCTTATAAACATCGTCGCGCACGAGATCGAAAAGATCCGCGCCTCCCTTGTGTTGTTTGAGGTAAGCGTTCATCGCCTGCGTGACGATGAACGTCGCAGAGCTTTGATAAATCCATTTGGTTCCCGGCGGCGCAAAGTTTTTCGTAAACGCAAATGCGTCCGCTAACTTCGATTCGTAAGACTCGTCCACAATAAACGTGTCCATCGTCGGGCTGTCTTCGTCGGCCTCGTAGCCGTCCGAGTTATAGTTGCCGGTGGCCATGTCCGATACGTTGTTGAACGTCGTTTTCTCCCAATTTCCACGAATGAAATTTTTCGGGATGTAATTCGCGATCAATTCGCTGTAAACACCGTTGCCGTAGAGTTGGCCCAGGCGCATGAGCGCAACGCTTGCGAACACCGATTTCGCGATGGAGTACGACGGCAAGCGCATATCCGCGCAGAAGACATACTCGCCCGATCGCGTTGGGCATCCGGAAGAGTAATTGACGCCGTTGAGGACCACTCCGTAGGTGGTGATTTCCGAAGGATGCTTATATTCGGCGGGAATTGCCGCCAGATTGATTGCCGCGCCCGGATGATCTGCGGTTAAAGCGTTGAGTGCCTTCGTGGGCATGCGGTTGGCCATCTCCGCCGCAAATTCGGCCTTCAACTCCGCGGCTCGTGGCACTTCGGCAGGCTCGTAGGCGGCCGGCGCCATGCCCCACAAGTTGAATTTCATGGGATAGCAGGTTTCCTGGGTGATCTGAAAATAGACGTTGGAAACTTTCGGGCTCTTCGCCTTGCTGTAGAGAAAAGTCATCTCGCCGTTGTGCACGCAGTTCTGGTTGCGTTGCACCAGAGCAAACGGCAGGGACGCGCGCGTGTATCTGTCGTCGCTCGCTTCGCGCCACACGCGTCCCGGCCCGATAATGTAATTCCAGGCCGGGCTGCCGGTAATCGTCAATCCTTGCTGGGCCGGAATCAGATAGCCGCCGCTGGCCACAAACTGATAGCTGAACGGAGGCAAGTGTTTCCAGGGCGAGTCGCCGTCGGGAATAATTTGGAATATGTCGGAAAGTGCGGCGAAGCTTCCGCTGCTTTGCAAATCATTCAGCGTCAGCGTGCCTTCAAATGGCTCCGCGGCGGCGTCCGCATTTGCCGGCATGGCAAAGGCTGAAACATCACCAACCGGGGTCGCGGGCGCAGAACTGCTGAACAGTTGATTGTGAGTGAGGATCGTCCGGTGGCCGTCGCCTTTGGCCGATTGCGAAGCGGTAGCGGACGCAGTGCTGCGTTCATGCCCCGCCGTGGGAGACAATCCGATTAGCGCCGCACAGAGCAGCGCGGCAATCCCGCCGGAGCAACATGCTGCCCGATTCATTTCCATCCGCTTCCTCGTGAGACCGCGTGAATCAAAATGTCGGCGGCGTATTTACCCAAATCAATGTGGTCTCTTCGTCGCTCAGGCTTTTCCAGCGGTGCGCATGATTGCTCTCGAAGTGCAGCGTGTCTCCGGGCGAAAGGACATAGCGCTCAACTTCGTCGAGCCACACCTCGAGCGATCCCTTCAGCACGTGAATGAACTCCTCGCCTTCGTGATGATAGGAGCCTCCGCTCGAGACGCCCGGCGCAATGCGGAAGATGTGCGGTTCGAGCTGCGATTTGCCCAGGACCAACAGTTCCATTTGCACGCCGGGCTCGGGCCGGAGGACTTTTCGCTCCGACGGGCGCACGAGGCGGTGGGCTTTGCTTTCATCTTCGGCGCCGAACATTGATAACACGTTGGTTTTATAGATGACAGCCAGGCGCTGCAACGTGGCGATGGAGGGTTTCGCGTGGCCGCGTTCGATGGCGCTCAGGAAGCTGATAGATATGCCGGCCTGCCGCGCCGCCTGCGCCAGCGTATGGGCTTGTTTGCGCCGCAGCTCCAGAAGATGCGCGCTCAAACCCGGCGTCGTGTTGCGAGCCGAGCGGTCACGCTTTCCTTTGGGGGCGTCCTTGGCGGAAAACAGGTGCGCGACACTCGCGAGATTGAATCCTTTGTTCTTGCGCAGATGCACGACGCGCTTGGCCGCTTCCAAGTCATCCGAGCTATACAGGCGATAGCGGCCCTGGCTGCGAGCCGGGCGAATAAGCCCGACTTGTTCCCACGTGCGCAGCGAGGAAGGACTGACTCCCAGGATCTTGGAGGCTTGCGAAATCTTGAAGTAGAGTGCTTGCTTTCTCATCGAAATGCTCTGGGCGGCGCTATTCTTTACGACTTTGCGTGCGCGGTCAAGCTCCCATCCATGGGTCTATCGAAGACCTAGTAAGGTTCTCACACTATGGTTCGATGGGTCACCGGCGGGCGACCCTTGCGTCAAAGGATTGCGGGCAGATTGAGCCACCTCAAAGATAGCACTTGACAATCCTTACTGAAACGTTGATAAGGTCACGACAATGCTCCGGATTTCCTGAGAGGGTGGCGTCTGAAGATGCTGGCGAACCGAGCTTGGCGTACGGCAGACAGCCGGGGACCGTGAGGCGGGGGGTGTTTATGCGTCGTAGAAACCGCGTATCGCTGCGATTGTTCCTGCTGGTTTTCCTCTGCGCTGTTTTCACTTCACTCGCCGCAGCTCAACTCACCGAGGGCACCATCGACGGGACGGTCACCGATCCTTCCGGTGCGGCCGTGACCGATGCCAAAGTCAAAATCGTGAATACCGGCACCGGCGCCGGCGTCGAGCAGTCCACGGATTCAATCGGTTATTTCCGCGCGCCGCATCTGGCCGCCGGCGTTTACGAACTGCGCGTGGAAAAATCAGGATTCAAAACGGCGGTGGTGAAAAGTGTTTCCGTCAGCGTGGGCGTAACGACGCGCGCGGATGTGGTTCTGCAGATCGGCAGCCTCTCCGAGAACGTGGTGGTGACCGAAGCGGCGCCTCTGGTGCAAACCGAGGAGGGGCGTCTTTCCAGCACCATCACTACCGATCAAGTGACCAGCCTGCCGCTTGACGGCCGCCAGGTCTATCAGCTCGTCACTCTTGAGCCGGGAGTGACGACTACGGACGCTCCGGTGATCTCCAACGTTCCGTCGCCGACCTCGTCCGTTACTTTCCTCTACGGGTTCATTGCCAACGGTTCGAATCCGCGCGGCAATAATTTCATCCTCGACGGCAATTCCAACAACAACGAATGGCTGGGAGGCCAGCCGCTGATTTTCCCGTCACTTGATGCCGTGCAGGAAGTGCAAGTGCAGACGCTGAATTTCTCGGCGGAATACGGGCGCAACGACGGGGCCATCGTGAATATCATCACCAAATCCGGCACCAACGTTATTCATGGCTCGGCCTTCTATAGCGGCCGCAACACCGCGCTGAACGCGCGGAATTTCTTCGATTTCGTTGACAAGACTCCGGTGCAGCAAAATCAGTTTGGCGGATCGTTCGGCGGCCCTATCGTCAAGGACAAGTCATTTTTCTTCGCCGATTATGAAGGCTCGCGATTGACGGCAGGTTCGCCCGCTGAAGTTCTTACGGAAAATCCTGCGTTCCGCGCTGCGGTGATCAGTTCCAGCCCGGGTAGCATCGCAGCTTTGCTTTTCGGCGATTTTCCGGGGCCGAATTGTCTTGGCACGGCGCCGGCGCCGACTGTGGCGACTTGCCTGACCGTCATTCCCCAGGTGGTTCCCAATCGCTCCGATCAATATTTGCTTCGTGCCGACGAAAATTTCTCCAAGTCCGATCATTTCTATGCCCGCTGGGACAATAATCTTGCCTCTGGGAACGTCGGGCCGCAGGAACTGGGCGGTGCGGCGGCGCGGGGTTTCTCCGCGCCCTTCACCGGATTCTTCGCCGATCTCGGCATCGGCTACACGCACACGTTTTCATCTTCAACGCTGAACGACTTTCGCTTTGACTTTTCCCGCAACGACAGCAAAATCGCTTTCAGCATTCCGCCCAACACTAAGACCGCAGCCATCCTCAAAACTGACGGCTTTCCAGCCGATTATTTCGGCGATCTCGATTTCGACGATGGAACCATCCCGATGGGGGGAAATCTCTTTACGCCGCGTGACTTCATCTTCAACAACTTCGGTTTCACGGATACGGTCACGCACATGTTCGGGCGGCATTCTCTTAAGGTCGGGTTCGAATTTCGCCGCATCCAGGAAAACAGTAATTACGAGCTACTCGGCTTTCCTTACTACGAATTCGGCAGTATCGGAGCCTTCGCCTTCGACGCTCCCTACTTGACTGAAGCAACTGTCAATCGGATTCCCGGTAGTCCGGATTTCGGCAACTTCACCGGAACGCCGCGACATTTTCGCTGGAATCGCCTGGCTGCTTTCGCTGAGGACGATTGGAAAGTCACTTCGCGAATTACTGTGAATTTGGGTTTGCGCTGGGATCTCTTTCCCGGCCCCTCGGAGACCAACGGAGAGTTGAGCAACATCACCCTGGGCTCGGGAAGCACGTTTCAGGATCAACTGGCCTCGGCCAGCGTCGGCCACGTTTCGAAGATGTGGAATACCGATTACAAGAATTTCGCGCCGCGAGTCGGCGTGGCCTGGGATCCCACCGGTAAAGGAACTACGGCCATTCGCAGCGGATTCAGCATGGCCTACGAGGAGCCTTATTCGAATCTTTACACCAACGCGTCGCGCTTCAATCCTCCCGAATCCACCACCGTGCTCGTTGAACCCAGCGCGTTCATTGGCACCGACATCAATTACACTTTCCCGTGGCAGCCCAGCTCCAATTACGCCGCGCCGACGTCGCCGAATGGCGGCATCGACGGCATCGATATCACTCCCAGCGGCGTTTTCCCCAACCTGAAGACCGCTTACGCACTGCAGTATTTCCTCGGAGTGCAGCACGAATTTCTGAAGAACTACGGCTTCAGCATCAACTATGTGGGCACGCGCGGAGTAAAAGGCTATACGCGCGAGGATTACAATCGCTTCGACGGCGACGTCTGCAATCCGACCGTCTGCAACTTCTTTGCGACCCGCCGGACTCCAGGCTGGGGCGATATCACTTACGTTTCCAACGAAAGCTCATCGAACTACAACGGACTTAACGCGCAATTCAAAATGAATTACAGCCACGGGCTGATGCTAATCGCCAATTACACCTACGGCAAAGTTCTCGACAATGTGACCGAAGGCGGATTGGGCGATTATTTCAATGTGAACGCCTACGCCATCAATTACAGCGGGGTGATGGACATCGAAAAGCCGCGCCTCGATTATGCGCCTTCGGAATTCGATGTGCGTAACCGCTTCGTTTTTTCGGGGATTTGGAATATTCCGTCGCCCAAGGGAGACGGGGCGATGAACAAGGTGTTGGGCGGGTGGCAGCTTGATTCGATCGTGACGCTGCAATCTGGCAGGCCGTTCGACGTGGATTGCACGCTCGGCTGGTTTGAGGGCTGCGATTTTCAGATGGACGGCGATTTTTACGCCCGCCCGAACGCGGTTCCCGGCCTCAAGCTCAGCGGTTTCAGCAATCAGCAATTCGTGAATGGTCTCTTCGGCAATCCCGGTTTGACGTTCTACGGCCCGACGTTTGAGAGCTTGACCTCGCAAGCCATCCAGGTCTTTTGCCCCAACGGATTGAACTCGATCATCGATTTCGGGCCGTCCTCCACCTGCATTCCCGTCGGCCAGGACGGCAATCTGGGCCGCAACGTCTTCCGCGGTCCCGCGTTCAAAGACGTCGATCTCTCCGTTGCGAAGAACGCCAAGGTCGGCGAGCGGCTCACTGTTCAATTTCGAATGGACGCTTTCAATCTCTTCAATCGCGTGAACCTCTACAATCCCATCGGGAATATGGGCAGCTCGCAGTTTGGGCAATCCATCGCGGCCTTCCCGGCGCGCGAATTGCAATACGGGCTGAAGTTGATCTTCTAGAATTCGCATCGTCAGATGTGCTGGCTGCGATTGGCGCGGCACCTGCGCCAATTTTGCCGCATCGGGCACGCATCACTTCATTGAGCCATCAAACGAGAACTTCCTGCTGCTCTTCTCCCATTGGCCGGACTGAATTTGATTCAGGCCACGTCGTCCGAGCGCCAGGAGAGACGATTCCATCACCTCATGTCGTGATGCGCGTCACAGCGCCGAGCGCGCCTGCGAGGCATTAATGGTTTAGCAGGAGGTGTGTCATGAACGCGACGCGTGCTGTGACCCGTGTCGGTCTGAAGAGCATTCTGGTTTGCACCGATTTCTCACAGGCAGCGGCAGATGCCTTTCCTTATGCGGCGGAATTGGCGCGGCGCTTCGACGCCAATGTGGAAGTGTGGCACGTGCGGCCGGCGGAGCTTTACTCGCTTGTACCTCCTCAGGAATGGACTGCGGTTGCCGAGGCGGAGAAAGAAATCGCCCGCAAGAAAGCGCAGGCACAGGCCGATCGCTACCCCGGAATCAAACAGGAAGTGGTCATCGCAGAAGGCGACCTTCTGGCAGCCTTGCGAGCGGAGATCGAAAACAAACACATCGATCTTGTAGTCATCGGAACGCGCGGGCGCACGGGAATAGCGAAATTGATGCTGGGCTCGATCGCCGAGGAAATTTTCCGCAATGCGCCGTGCGCGGTCTTGACGGTTGGCCCGTTCACGCCCCCCGAGCCGAACCGCGATGGCGAGATCTCGGATATTCTTTACGCCACGGATTTCAGCCCGGAGTCCACGGCGGCGGCCACATTTGCCATTTCACTCGCACAGGAATATCAGGCGCGGCTAACCATGGTGCACGTCATTGGAGATCCCAAAGCCAGCGAGCTCGTAGCCCCGACGGATCTTGAGGCGGCATCCGAAAGACTGCTGCGCAATCTGATCCCTGCGGAAGCAGAGCTTTGGTGCGAACCGAAGTGCGTTGTGGAGCGCGGCGACTCTGCGGAAAAAATCCTGGACGTTGCTGGACGCATCAGGGCGGACCTGATCGTGCTCGGAGTGCGCAAGCCGGGCCGCGTGGCCGGCGCAGCAACGCATCTTCCGATCGCGACGGCGCACAAGGTTGTCTCGCAAGCGCACTGCCCGGTTCTGACGGTTCGCGGCTGACGTTGCAATAAACGAAACGAAGCTCAGATCTCCTCGGGAAAGAGCCGGAAACGAAGGTGGCCTGACGCGAGGGGCGGAGAGGCATCCATGACAAATGCTACGGTTCTTAGCTCCATCTCAGGATCGCGAAATCAGGGGAGCGAGGTGTCTCGCAATTCATCGCACTGCGTAGTAGTCATCGATCGGACCCAAGCCCGATTCTTTCGCTATGAACTCGGCGGCCTCTCGCAGATCGAGATGCGCGAGTTCAAAATCGACAAATCGCAGTGGAAAATGAAGGATCACGCGCACATGGCGCGCCGCGATACGAAGATGCCGCATGGCGCCGAGCGTGACGTCTTCAAAAAGCGCCTGGACGCCCAATACCTGCATTTCTGCCGCGAGACCGCGAACGAAATTCGCATCGTCTGCGAGAAATATAAACTCACCGGCGTAGTCCTGGTGGGCTCCGCGCGTCTCATCGAGCCGATCGTCGCGGCTCTCCCGACGGAAATTCGGCCACGTGCGACGATGATTCCGAAGGATCTGGCGCGGCTTTCGCTCAGCGAGTTGAAAGACTACCTGACGCCTGCCATTCAGCAGTGGGAGATCGCTCAGGAAGCAGGCTTCGTCGGCGATCTTCTCAGCGCGGAGCACGGCTCTGTGAGCGGAATCGACGAAACCTTGGCGCAGCTTCAGGAGGGTCGAATCCGCCAGCTCGTGATGGCAGAGGATCTGGATGCTCGGCTGAGCCAATGCGTTAAATGCGGCTTGACGAGCCGCTCTGCCGATCGTCTTTGCCCGGACTGCGGAAGCCCGCGTAAGCATATTCAACTCCGCGCGGTTCTGCCCGTATTGGCTAAGTTGCACGAAGCCGGCGTCGAAGTGGTCGGCGGCGATGCCGCAAAGAAACTCATGACCGCGGGCGGTATGGGAGGCTGGCTGCGACAGCGCAGGCAAGCGCGAGCATGACGAATTTCCAAGACGCGACGTGCAGGTCAGATTTTTCGCGAGCCTGATTTGATCAGGCGCTGGAACTCGGGATCGTCCCGCAGGCAGGAAAGATCGTCGTCGCGAGCGGCGTAATCCGGGTTGCGGTATCCGGCCTCGATGGCGCGACGAAACATGGTTAGAGCTTCGGCTTTCATCTTTAATATCCCGAAGGTACATGCGGCATTGAATAGAACCAGGGAATCATTCGGCCGCATGGCTACGGCTTTCTCCGCGGCCGCAACGGCCTCGTCTCTTTTGCCGGTGCGGCTGTAATTGGCCGCCAGCAAACTCTGCGCGCGCACATCCTCGGGCACCATTTCCAGTTGATGCTCGAGCGCGGCGATCAGGCGTTGCGAGAACTTCGCCGCGGCCTCCTTGTCGCCTAGCGCTCGCAGGACGTTCCCGAAGGGAACGTAGGCATTGTAATCGTCGCCGCTCACTGCCAGAGCGCGATCGATCAATCCGGCGGCTTCCTTCCAGCGATCGGATTCGAAGAGCGCTTTGCCCAATACGGCGTACGCTCCATCGCAATCCGGTTTTAATTCGATCGCCCGGCGCGCCAATTTTGCCGCCTCGGAATAGTTTTTCTGAACGCTATACAATCGGGCTAGAGCGGAAAGCCCTTCCGGCAGGTCCGGCTGCAGCGCGAGCGCCCGCTCCACGGCCTTCAATCCCTTTTCGATCCACTGTGGATCGCCGCCCTGGAATTCGGTCATTGCGCCGCACACCTGAGCGACCCCTGCATACGCGAGCACAAAATTGGGATCGAGCTGGATGGCATGCTGGTACATCTGCATGGCGAACTCGAGATTCGCCATGCGCGCGTACTTTCGCCCGCGCAGCAAATAATCGTATGCTTCGGCGCTTTCCGTCGGCTTGCGCGCAATCGTTTGCTCTTCCTGCGGCGAAAGCTTGATGCGCAAAGCCTGCGCAATGCTTCGCGCAATCTCCTCTTGCACCTCGAACACGTCCTTTAATTCCCGGTCGAAGCGCTCCGCCCAGATTGGATAATCCCGGCTCGTGTCCACCAGTTGCGCATTGATGCGCAAACGATTCCCGGCGCGGCGCAGGCTTCCACGCAAAACGAAATTGGCATTGAGGCGCGCGCCGATTTCCGGAGCGGGCAGCGTCGTGTCGCGGAAGGGAGACACAGTCGCACGCGGAAACACGTGCAGATCCTTGATCTTCAGCAATTCGGTGATGATGTCCTCGGACATGCCGTCGCGGAAGTATTCATCTTCCTGCGCCCCGCTCAGATTTTCGAAATAGAGTACGGCCACGGATTTCATGCTTCGCGCCACAGCGGTAGAAGTGGAAGCGGAGGACGAGCCCGATCCTGTTTGCGAATCGCGCTTGAGGCGCTGCAAGTCGGCGCGCATCTCCGTGGCCGTCTGATAACGCAGCCGCGTGTCCTTCTCCAGGGCACGGCCGATGATGCGTTCCAGCTCCGCAGGGAGAGCCGGATTCAAGCGCTTCGGCGAAATGGGCTGGCGATTGAGAATGGCCTCGAAAATTACCGCGGGTGCATTGCCACTAAACGCCGGACGGCCGGTAGCCATTTCGTACAACACCCCGCCGAAAGAAAACAGATCGCTGCGGGGGTCGATGTCTTCTCCGCGGGCCTGTTCGGGAGACATATAGGCGATCGTGCCGATAGCCGTGCCCGGATTCGTCAGCGCATCGCTGCCGATGCTTGCGGTGGGCGCGCCGGAAGCGTTGATCGTCTCGGCCGTTCCCAGTTGCCAATTGGCGGGCTTGGCCAGTCCGAAATCCAGAATCTTCGGCCCGGCCGGGGTGATGAATATGTTGGCCGGCTTGATGTCCCGATGCACCACGCCCTTCGCGTGCGCGGCCTCGAGAGCCCCGGCAATTTGAATGCCCACGTCGAGCAACTCGTCAACGCGCATAGGACGCCCGTTGACGCGCTGCCGCAGCGTCTCCCCCTCCATCAATTCCATCACGATGAACGTGCGGCCATCCTTGGTATCAATGTCATGGATGGTGCAGATGTTGGGATGATTCAGCGAGGAAGCAGCGCGCGCTTCGCGTTCAAATCGTTCCAGCGCAGTCGCGTCTTTGGCGAGCTTTTCGGGCAGAAATTTCAGCGCCACCATCCGGCCCAGCTTGCTGTCCTCGGCCTTATACACTTCACCCATCCCGCCGGCGCCCAACTTTTCCAGGATTCGGTAATGCGAGATGGTTTGGCCAATCATCGGGAAGAGAGTGTCCTTAGAAAAGGAATGTTAGGACTCTGCCCGCAACTAGTCAACGAAACAGAGGGGTAGAGGACACGGACGCAAAAAAGCGACCGCTCCCGCGATAGCAGCGGACCCGCCACCGTCGTGAGTTGTCCGGTTCCCGCGTCAATCGGGACTTTTCCTAACGTTAGCAATTATGGGCTCTAAAATTTCTCTACAGAACAGGTTCTGCGCGGAAGGGCCGCCTCTAACTAGAAGTAGAGATTTGAGATCGTGGGCATGAAAGTTGACGTCGTGCTAGTGCCCGTCTCCGACAGTCACGGGAGATACATCAAGATTTACATAGCAGGCGAAGCTCGAAGCGCAGCAAACCGGTGTACGATATCGTCTGCGCTTTATGCCCGAGTGGAAAGTACGGCCTCGAAAGTAAGATTCCGGATCCCGGGTCAGAATCTATTCCTTTTTAGGAAAGGACAATCTATGACAAAAAGATTGGTTATGCTCGCACTCTGTTTCGTCGTCGCATCACCGTTGTTTGCTCAGAAGAAGGAAGAGGAGCGTCTCTCTAATGCGGCCACCGCGATGCAGACGATCCTCAGCGAAAACAATGGTCTGCCCAAAAGCATTCTCGACCAGGCTGATTGTGTCCTGATCTTCCCCAGCGTCAAGAAAGTAGCTGTCGGCATCGGCGGCAGTTACGGCCGGGGTGCGCTCATTTGCCGTAAGGGTGAGAAGATGAATGGTGGATGGGGCGCGCCGGCGATGTACAAGCTCGACCAAGGCAGCATTGGCGTTCAACTCGGCTCCACGGCGACGGATTTTGTTCTGGTGGTCATGAATTCAAAGGGTGCGCAACAGATCCTGAACGGGAAAACGAAACTTGGAGCGGATGCTGCCGCGGCGGCCGGTCCGACAGGTGCACAGGCTAACGGTTACAACGCCGATGCGATGAAAGTGGACGTGCTGACCTATTCGCGTTCCAAGGGACTGTTTGCTGGCGTTTCGCTCGAAGGCGCGTCGATGGACGGCGATGACGATGCCAACAAAGCTCTATATGGCAAAGCCATCAGTGCCAAGGACATCGTCGGGGGCGGCGAATCTGCGACCGCGGCAGCCAAACCGCTGATTGACGTGCTCGACAAAACGTCACCAACTCACAAGTAAGTTTCGCAACGAACGCGAGCCACAAGGTGCGCGGGGAGCAGGTCAATGCGACAACTTGACTGCTCCTCCGGCTCGTTACCAAGAGGCGATCGCACGCGCTTGAGCTCCGGGCGGCTCAGAGAGCTGACTTCAATAATCTTCTGTCGTCGGCTCGGCCGCCGGTGCTGGCTCGCGCGGGCCGATCACAATCGGCGCCAGGCCGGCCTGTTTCAATTGAGCATTCACCGCGGGTAGGTCTTCACTCGTTAGAGCCGTCCATTTCGCCATGATGGACTCCGTCTGGCTTTCGGCCGCGCCGATCGCTTCCATAGCCTCAGCAGTTGGGGCCGCATCGCCACTGTTGATAGCGGAGAAAATCTTCGCGAACTTGGCGGCCAGTGAAGAGAAGTCCGGCGTTTCTTTCGGTGGTTTCGACGGAGGAACGCCGTAGCGAGCCGGCGGAGGTCCAGCGATATCTTCCAACTTCTCGATGAGCGCTTCCAGGGCCGCAAGCAGCGGAGCATTGCTTTCGACTTGAGAGCGAAGCGGACGCGCTTGCGCGAGAAGCTGTTGCACGCCGCGCTGCGCTTCACTGATTGCCGATTGTCGCCGTGATATCTCGATAGATACGTCGAACTGTTTCTGCAGCTCCGCCGCGGAAACCGTTATGCGTGGGTCCATCGTAACCGTCAGCGGCTGAGAGTAACTCTGCCCTCCGACAGTCAGTTTCACCGTGTAAGCCCCGGGCAGCGCGACAACTCCGCTTGGGGCACGAAAAAGTTCATCGTCGTCGAGCCGGATAGCGCCAGTGGCCGGCGTGTACTGCAGATCCCAAATCCAGCGGTGCATTCCCGCAGCCGCCGACAGGGGTGGAGGCGCAGTCTTCCAGAAGGCCGGAAATTGCAGCGTCTCAGGCTTCACCGCCGGCTCGCGATCCTCACTCGAATACCGGCGGACGACTCGGCCGCGCGCATCCAGAATCTCGATCACCACCGCGCCTGCGGCAGCGGTCTTCAAGTAATAATCAAGCATCGCGCCAACCGGAGGATTTTCAGCTAGCGCTTCATCGCGCGGCATGGGCGAGGCGTAGTCATTGCCGTGATGCATGCGAATGGCCTCGGCCGGGCGGAACAGGTGAGCGTCCGACTGCGCCACTCGCTCAGTCATCTGGCGCAGCGCTGTAATGTCGTCCAGCACCCAGAAGCTACGACCATGCGTAGCCACAATCAAGTCATCGCCGTGAATCGCCAGATCGCGCATTGAGGCAGGCGGCAGATTCAGTTGCAGCGATTGCCAGTCATCGCCATCGTTAAACGAAACGAACACGGCAAGCTCCGTGCCGGCAAACAGCAGCCCCTGGCGGATCGGGTCTTCCTTTACGGTCTGCATATAAACACCTGGGGGCAAACCCTTCGTAATCTGCTGCCAGGTCTTGCCGGCGTCGCGCGTGCGGTAAATGTAGGGATCGTTGTCTTCCAAACGATGGCGGTCCACGGCGGCGTAGGCCTCATTCGCGTCGAAATGCGAAGCCTGCATCATCACGATCTTGCTCCATGGCGTGAGATCCGGCGGCGTTACGTTCTGCCACGTTTTTCCCCCGTCCGATGTCTTCTGAATGTAGCCATCGTCGGTGCCGATCCAAATCAAGTCGGCATGCCCAGGAATCGGCGAAGGCGCAATCGCGTACACCACGCCGCGGCGCTTACTAAAAGGTGCGTCGGCCGCGGCCGCGTCGTCGAGATTGGGCGGAACGCCGGGATCCTCGCGCGTTAAATCCGGACTGATCTGCGCCCAACTATTCCCGCCATCCACAGTCTTGAATAAAAACTGATCGCCGAAGTAAAGCGCATGAGGATCGCCCTCGGAAAAAACCAGCGGGAGAGTCCAGGTCCTGCGAAACGGCCCCTTGCGGCTCAACTCCGGCGAAACGTTGCGCGTTTCTCCGGTGATCACGTTGCATCTGGTCACGTTGTCGCCAAACAGTATTTCGGGATGCAGCGGATCCGGTGCTGTGTAACCGGATTCATCGCCCGCGCACATGCCCGCCCAATCATGATCCGAAATTTCATTGTGGCTGCTGCGTGTAGGAACGCCCATTGATCCGCTGTCCTGCTGCGCGCCGGTGGCCCAATAAGGAAAGCGAAAATCCGGCGCCACATGGTAAAGCTGCGCGGTCGGCTGGTTGTACCAGGAGCTCCAGGTGATCGCGCCGTCTTCGCTGACGACGGTGCCCTGATCGCTTGACACAATCATGCGCTTCGGGTCGCCCGGATAAATCCACAGTTGGTGATAATCATCGCCGCCCGGCGCTCCTCGAATCGCCGTCCAGGTCTTGCCGCCGTCATTCGAGCGGTACACCGAAGTGTTTGAGACGTAGAGCGTCTCCGCATTTTCCGGATCCACTGCCACATTGCAGAAATACCAGCCGCGGCCCCAAATGCGCCGATCGTTCGACATTTTGTGCCACGAAGCGCCGGAATCATCCGAGCGGTACATGCCGCCTTCTTTGGCATCAATAATTGCGTAGATGAGATTTGAATTCGTGGGCGCAATTGCGATTCCAACGCGCCCCACGCGCTCGGTCGGCAAGCCTGCCGTGAGCTGCTGCCACGTATCGCCGCCATCAACGGATTTGAAAATCCCGCTGCCAGGTCCGTAGGAGGGAGGGTAAACGCTCCAGGGCGGGCGTCGCGTATTCCACAGCGTGGCGTAAATCGTACGCGGATCGCGCGGATCAAACGCCAAATCAATTGCGCCGACGTTTTCACCCTTGTACAAAACTTTCTGCCAGTTCGTCCCGCCATCACTTGAGCGATAGACGCCACGGTCCGCGTTCGCGCCGTAAGCGTGGCCAAGCGCTGCGACAAATACCAGGTCCGGATTCCGCGGATCCACCAGGATTCGTCCGATCTGCCGCGTATTATCAAGCCCAATGTGCGTCCACGTTTTGCCCGCGTCGCTGGATTTGTACATGCCGTTGCCGAACGAAATCTGCGAACGCATGTCGGCTTCACCAGTTCCGACATAAATCACGTTCACGTTCGACGGAGCGACAGCAATCGCCCCGATCGATGGCACTGGCTGCGAGTCAAAAATCGGAGTCCAGGTGCGCCCAGAATTCTCCGATTTCCACACTCCGCCGCCGACGGATCCAAAATAGAAAGTGCTAGGCTGCCCGGGCACACCTGTAACGGCATTAGAACGGCCGCCGCGAAACGGCCCAATCAATCGCCAGTGCAGGCCGGAATAGAGGCTTTCAGAAAATTGCTGCGCAAATGAAGCCTGCTGTCCGCACAGGAAATCCGCCGCTGCTAGTGCCAAGATAGCGAAGAGTCGCAAAACCGTTCCCGATGCACCGTGCAAAGTTTTTCTCCCTTCGAGGCTCTACATGATAATCATGTCGAGGCGAAAGAACATCCTGGCGCAATCGAAATTGCGAGCTAGCACCCTGTAGCCTTGGGGAAGTAGTGCGGCCTCGACTTGCAATCCCAGCATAAACCCGCAAAGGAGGCTTGCTATCTTCCCAACAGCAATCGCTCCAGCACGGGACCCAGCGCCAGGGCCGGAAGATAGCTCAGCGCCACCATCGTTATCAAACAGGCCGTGAGCAGCGCCCCAAACGTAAAAGAATCCGTGGGAAGAGTTCCGGATCCCGCCGGCGTGCTTCGCTGGCGGCCAAACAAATCCGCCAGTGCCAACGCAGGAATCGCCAGGCCAAATCTACCCGCCATCATCGCTAGCGCCGTGGTGAGGTTGTAAAACGGAGTGTTCGCGTTCAGGCCGGCAAAGCTTTGGCCGTTGTTAGCGAAGCATGAAGTGTAGGCAAACAGGATCTCCGTAAATCCATGCGGCCCGCCGTTAACGGTCAATCCGGACAATCCCATCTTCGTGCTCACCGCCAGCGCCGTGAGCGGAAGGATAATCAGCGGCGCAGCCAACGCGTAGAGCATGATCATCTTGTTTTCCGCGGGTCCGATTTTCTTCCCCAGCAATTGCGGGGTACGCCCCACCATTAGCCCCGCAAGAAACACCGCGATTGCCGCCGCCATCACCATGCTGTAAAGGCCCGTCCCCAAGCCTCCGAATACCAGTTCTCCCAGCAGCATGTTGACCAGCAAAACCATGCCGCCGATCGAGGTATAGCTGTCGTGCATCGAGTTGTACGATCCGGTCGACGTATTTGACGTCACCACAGCTGTAAGCGTCGACGCGCCGATGCCGAAGCGCACCTCCTTGCCTTCCATATTCCCGCCAGATTGCATATGGCTATTTCGGGAATCCACCCGCGCCAGACGCGCATCCCCTCGTTGTTCATAGTGATGAACGAAGATTAGTCCGGAGCCGAAAAGAAGCACCATCACCCAGTAGAACAACCATCCCTGCCGTGGCCGCCCGACCATCCTGCCGAAGGTGTTCGTGAACGCCGCAGGCAGAAGAACAATAGCCAGCATTTCCATAAAATTCGAAAGCGGCGTCGGATTCTCATAGGGATGAGCCCCGTTCGCGTTAAAAAATCCGCCCCCGTTGGTCCCCAGATTCTTGATGATCTCGAGTGCAGCCACCGGCCCCTGCGGTATCACCTGGGGCATTCCTTCGACCGTAGTTGCGACCGCATAGTGGTGGAAGTTCATCGGAACTCCTTGCCACACGAGCAGCAACGCGCCGATAAATGCTCCCGGCAACAGGATCCAAAGTAGCGCGCGCGTCAGATCAACCCAAAAATTCCCTAGCGTGTCGGAGAGTTGGCTCGCAAGACCGCGAATAAAGGCAACTCCCACGGCCAACCCCGCGGCGCCAGCCAGGAAATTCTGCGCACAAAGTCCCACCATCTGGCTGAAATAACTCATCGTGTTTTCGCCGGAGTAGGCCTGCCAGGTGCTGGTCGTCGAGAAGCTGATTGCCGTATTCAGCGATAGGTCAGGGGAAAGTGGTGTCGTCTGGTACTCGGAAAAGAACCAGGGAAGAATCCGTTCCATTCTAAGGATCCCATACAACAAAAGCGTGCCGGCCAAGCCGAAGAGCACGAAGCAGGTTGCATACTCCCCTCCAGTCATCCTCGCATTCGGATCCACGGCAGTTATGCGGTAGATGAGCCGCTCGACAGGAAGCAATAGTCGATCCAGGAGAGTCCGTTTCCTGGCAAACACCCGTTCCATGTAGCCGCCCAGCGGCTTCACCAGAACGGTGACGATGGCCATAAATAGCAGGTATTGAATTGCGCTGTGCCGATCCACGAGCACTACTCAGGAGCACGCCGGCTCAAACATCGCCGTTTGCTCAAAGGACATTTTCCGTTCCGCCTTCATCTTGATTTTGTTGATTCTGCCGGGAATCGCTCATCAACGCGCCAGAGATGCTCTACCCTGATCAGATGGGGCGTTCTCTATTGCGACGTGAGGCATTCTAGTGCCGCGTTGCAATCTTTGAAAGGGAACAAGTTAGCGTGAGGCGTCTTAGGGGGGCACGCTTCCTGATACTTTGGCGGCTCCTGCTCCGATGGCAAATCCGTTGTAACGCTCGCGCGGGAAGCATACGATGAGCAAGATAGACGCCTAAATACGCGGCTGCGTCTGGTTCATGCTCGGGCGCACGGCAGCAAGCGAAGGAGCAACAACATGGCCTGGTCGCAACGTGAATCTGGACTGGCTGCAATTGCAGCTAAGCTTCTGGCAACACCAATGATCATGGTAATTATTGGCGCCGGCTCAGTAATGGCCGCCCAGTGGCAATACGCCCACCCGAGCAAGCCTAATGAACCCTCGACCGCAACCACCGACACTGCCGTCACCGACAGGCAACCGTCGCGCACGACGGAAACCCATGAAACCTCCGGTAACCGCAGTGTGGATACGAAAACAGAGCACGTGCTCGGAGCTAATGGCGCCTACCAGCCCGCTTCCGAAACCGAAGAAGAAACGATCCAAGTAAATGCCACGACGAAGCGTACCGTGGAGCGCACCTACCAGTGGGACGTAAATGGACAAAGAAGTCTCGTGAAGGTAACTGAAGAAGATGCGCACAGCTCCGCAAGTGGCGAAACCCACTTGGTACGCACCACCTCGAGTCCTGACGCCAGCGGAAATCTCCAGATTACGCAGCGTGAGGTCGCGGACACCAACAAGACAGGCCCGGACGCGCAGGAAACGAAAGCCACGTTTTATCGTCTGGACGGCAACGGCGGCTTGACTCCCTCCGTGCAGACACAGGAACTGCAAAAGCGCAACGCTGACCACACCGTCGAAGTGAAGACGACAATTCTCCGCCCGGATTCCAGCGACCACTGGGAAGTCGGCGAAGTAAAGGAAAGCACCATCACAGAAGATGGCAAAAATCGGACCAGCGACGAGCGCATTTCGCGCGCCGATTCCGAAGGCCGGCTGTCAGAAACTTCACGCACGGTCAGACATGAGACAGAAAACGCCGCTGGGGAGAAAAACGAAACCGTCGAGACATATTCTACAGATCAGCCGGGATTAACTCCCGATGGCGACCTGCATCTCGTTCGGCGAGTTACGTCCGTCCAGAATGCAAGTTCAGGCGGAAAAACAACCGAGCAACAGGTCGAGCAGCCCGTTCCGGGTGACCCGCACTCCGGTCTGCAAGTAACCGCCAAAACTCAATATGTCGTCAAGTACGGCGGCTCTGGCACGCAGCAGGCCAACGCGGCCGAAGTGCGCGACGTCAACGGAAATTTCAGAGTAGCCGCCTTCGAGACGCGCAAATCCGATCAGGCTCCCGCCGTGCAGCCACAAACGGCGCCTTCACAGAAACCTTAATACAGAAACCCGAATAGCGTTGCGTTCCAGCTTAGTCTTTGGGGGATGTCGGTGGATCGTGCAGCGATGCTGTGACCCACGGCACCGGACTGAGTGATGAGCTTCACAGACACAGCGTCCAGCGACCGTGAACATGTCTATGTAAGGCCGCCTCGAAACAAGTATTTGATGGCGGGGGAGGCTACCATGGCCACCGAAGTGTATGTCGTTATCGCGTTGCTAGCCATTGCCACCGTGTACGTAACTCGGCGGGTGTGGGAAGGGTTGCGATATCGCGGACAAATGCTGGTGACTTGCCCGGAAACGCACAATCCCGCGGCCGTCAAGGTGAGTGTCGGGCGTGCTGCGGCAAACGCCATGGTCGGCCGGCACAAGCTGGAGCTGTGCGCCTGTTCGCGCTGGCCTGAACGAGAAGATTGCGATCAGGACTGTCTCCCGCAGGTCGAACGCGATCCCAAAAATCACCGTGTGTGGACGATCGCATCGCACTGGTTCGCGGGGAAGAAATGCGTTTATTGCCATAAGCCTATCGAAAACTTCAGCCACCTCGATCACAAGCCCGCGCTGCTCGATCGCCAGAAAAAAACCGCAGAGTGGGAGGAGTTTCCTGCGGAGAGTCTGCCGGGGGCGTTCGCGGAGGATCTGCCCGTCTGCTGGAGCTGCCACATGACTCAAAAGTTCGTGCGCGAACACCCGGATCTGGTGGTCTTCCGGCAATGGGAGAAGAGCGGCCCTCTTGGCGAGTATGTTCCGCGCACCGCCGATCGGCAGAGCGCAGACGCTTCACGCGCTGAGTAGCCAGGGCTGTTAGACGAGGCGTGCGGCCGGTAGCTTGCTTCGACTCCCGTTGGCGTGACAGTTGTCCCGACACCGCCTGTTTTCGGTGCCATTTCAGCCACACTGAGATCCGCAACAGTCGCTTGAGCCGTCTAATTTGCTAACCCACCGGTTGGCCTCCCTTGGAATCGCTTCCCGTAGGTGCCTCCGCGCAGACGCTGCTTGCCGGCTCCCAGGAATCCTTCACCCACCTGTATCTGCGGCCGGACTTCGTTTGGCAGGCTGGTGACGTACGTCACTCGGTCGGGTGACGTGTGTCAGCGCATTCAGCTCGGCCGCCTGATATTAGATGGTCGTTGAGTCGAGATGTCGGAGCGGAGGCAATCATCATGATCACTCATACTTTCCCAATGCCAGCGCCAGCGCTTCCCAAGAAACAGCCGGAGCCACCACGTGCAACCGGCTCGGAGATGCGGTCGCCCGCGGACGATCGATTCGTAGACGCGATGCTGGAGACGCCATTTTGTAAGAATACGCACCGGAACCCTCTGGAGTGGGTGGTGTCGCTGGTGCTACACACTGTGATTATCGGGGTAATACTCCTGATCCCGCTGTATTTCACCGATTCGCTCGATCTGCGGGCCTTCACCACGACATTTCTAATTGGGCCACCGCCTCCACCGCCGCCTGCTGCCCCCCAGGCGCTCGCTAAAGTCGTAAAAGCACTTCCAAAAGAACACTTCGTGCAGTCTGGACGGCTCATGTCGCCCGTGGCGATACCCAGAGAGATCGCCATGGTCAAGGAAGCGCCGCTCCCGCCGGACACATCCGGGGATGGCGTCGTTGGCGGAGTGCCCGGTGGAATTCCTGGAGGGCAGGTTGGCGGTGTGCTGGGCGGAATCATCGGAGGAACTAACAAAATCATCGCTACGCCGAGCGCTCCGCCCCCGCCAGCAAAAAGGATTGTGGTTATCGGCGGACAAATTAAGCCGCCCCGTCTGCTTTTTCAGCCAGAGATAGCGTATCCGCCACTCGCTCGCTCCGCGGGAGTACAAGGCTCAGTGCGGATAGACGCCATCGTCGATGAGGAAGGAAACGTGGTTCAGGCGCACATCGTGGACGGACCTGCGCTGCTCTTGCAGCCGGCCATGGCCCAGGTGACGAAGTGGAAATACGAACCGACGCTGCTAAATGGGCAGCCGGTCTCGGTTCGAATGATCATCTACGTGAATTATCACCTGCACTAGGACCTAGTCGGCGCGCCGAACCGCATCCGCGCGCGCCGCGAGAGCCGGCAACGTGAGCATCTGGAAAAAGGCCCGTGTGCCTTCTGAGCGTTTCCTTCAAAGCCCTCCGTCGTCGTTCGCCGCTCATTCGCCCAGGAAACATTCCCAGAAGGGCACTTTTTCGCACATGCCTCATGTCACAAGCTCAGGTGATCGATATCACTTACGAAACTTCGAGGCCGAACCACAATCGAACCGCAATTGAGAGAAAGTCTATAGGTGAAATCCGATGCCAATTTCAAAGAAAGACGCACTTGATTATCATTCCTCGCCGCGGCCTGGAAAAATCGAGATCACACCCACAAAACCTTGCCGTACTCAGCGCGACCTAGGTCTCGCGTACACTCCCGGTGTCGCCGAACCATGTCTGGCGATCCAGAGTAATCCGCATGACGCATTCAAATATACGGGCCGCGGCAATCTCGTTGCCGTCGTCACCAATGGAACCGCCGTGCTCGGCCTCGGAGACATTGGCGCACTGGCAGGCAAGCCTGTTATGGAAGGCAAAGCGGTGCTATTCAAGCGCTTCGCGGGAATCGATGTTTTTGACATCGAAGTCGGCAGCAAAAATCCCGACGACGTCATCAAGGTTTGCCAGCTCTTGGAACCTACTTTTGGCGGAATCAACCTCGAAGACATCAAGGCCCCCGAGTGCTTCTATATCGAAGAGACGCTGAAAAAGACGATGAAAATTCCCGTCATCCATGACGACCAGCACGGCACCGCCATCATTACTGGCGCAGCGCTGATTAACGCGCTCGAGGTCGCAGGCAAAGACGTCGGCAAGATCAAAGTCGTAATTAACGGAGCAGGCGCGTCTGGCATCGCGTGCGCCGAACACTACGTTTGCCTGGGCGTCAAACGAGAAAATATCTTCATGTGCGACACCAAGGGCGTGATCTACAAAGGCCGCACCGCGGGAATGAACCCCTACAAAGAAAAGTTTGCGCAGGACACTCCATTTCGCACTCTCGCCGATGCCGTGCGTGGTGCGGATGTGCTGGTAGGGCTCTCCGTCAAGGGCGCGTTTACCCCAGCGATGATCCAGTCCATGGCTCCGCGGCCTCTCGTTTTTGCAATGGCCAACCCGGATCCCGAGATAACGTACGAAGAGATGAAGGCGAGCCGCAGCGATGTCCTCGCCGCCACGGGCCGTTCCGACTATCCCAACCAGATCAACAACGTGTTGGGGTTTCCTTTCATTTTCCGCGGCGCCCTCGATGTGCGCGCCACCGCCATCAACGAAGAAATGAAGCTCGCCGCCAGCCACGCACTCGCGGACCTGGCCAAGGAAGATGTCCCGGATTCCGTATGCCGTGCTTATGGCGTGGAGCACATTGCCTTCGGTCCGGACTACATCGTTCCGAAGCCCTTTGATCCCCGCGTTTTGGTATGGGAAGCGTCCGCCGTAGCAGAAGCCGCCATGCGCACCGGCGTTGCGCAGGAACCCGTTGATCTCGCTGAATACCGCGAGCAGCTTGAAAAGCGGCTTAGCAAGTCGCACGAGATCATGCGCACATTCACGCGTAAGGCCCAGACCGCGCCCCAGCGAGTGGTGTTTCCGGAAGGCAATCACGAAAAGGTCCTGCGAGCCTGCCATATTCTCGTCGAAGAGAAAATCGCTCAGCCCATTCTGCTTGGCAATGAAGACAGTATTCGTTGCAAGGCGGAGAAACTCGGCGTCTCTCTCGAGAGCATGACTCTGGTGGATTCCGAAAATTCCAATCTCCGCGAGGCATACGCTCAGGAGTACTACAAGATCCGCCAACGCCGGGGCGTTACGCCCTCCGAGGCGCACGAGCTTATTGGCAACCGCAATCTCTTTGGCTCGATGATGGTGCACATGGGTGACGCGGACGCGCTGGTTTCCGGCGTGGCGCAACACTATCCGGAAACGATCCGTCCGGCATTGCAAGTGGTGGGAGTTCGTGAGGGCATCCACCGCGTCTCGGGTCTGTATATCCTGCTGACCCGCAAGGGCGATCTGCTCTTCCTTGCGGATTGCAGTGTAAACATTGATCCCAACGCGGAAGACTTGGCAGAAATCGCAATCTGCGCCGCCGATGCGGCCCGCCAATTCCAGGTCGAGCCGCGCGTAGCTATGCTTTCCTTCTCGAATTTTGGCAGCACGCAGCATCCGTACTGCGAAAAAGTCAGGAAGGCTACCGAGCTGCTTAAGGCTCGTGAACCGTTGCTCATGGTGGACGGCGAAATGATGGCCGATACGGCTGTCACCCCGGAAATGCTGCAGCAGGATTACCCCTTCTCCACCCTGAAAGGTGCTGCGAATGTTTTGATTTTCCCGGATCTCCAATCCGCCAATACCGCTTACAAACTGCTGATGCGTCTGGGCGGAGCGGAGGCAATCGGCCCGCTGCTGATGGGTATGAGCAAGCCCGTTTACGTACTCCCCCGTGGCGCGGACGTCGAGGACATTGTTAACATCGCGTCTATTGCCGTGGTGGATGCGCAGGGCGCTTATGAGCATCAACCGGAGCTTAAAACGCTGCAGACGCCCGTCGCCGCCGATTGACGCGGAACGAATCAAGTCTCCTCGCACCTCGCTAGACGCGTGCCGCGGGTTTTGGCGGCTGTAAAACCGACCGCACCAATCCGTTGGAAACAAACCCCTTCCGCGCCGATGGTCCAACGGCGTGACGCCCATCACATCCGGGTGTGCGTCCTGGCACTGCCCCGCTGAGACTCTGACGAGAAACTAGACTCTGCCAAGAGAGGCGAACATGTCTTCTACCAACGATGCGTGCACCGGTGGGACGCTCAAACGCTGGCAAGTCGAATATCGCATGAAGGTCGAGACTCCCGATGAGGCCCTGCGCTGCGTCGTATCTGGGATGCGCGTGTACATTCAGCCAGGCTGCGCTGAGCCCGAGACTCTCGTCGAAGCGCTCCTGCGGCGCGCTCCGTATGTTCACAACGTCGAAGTCGTGCACCTGCTCACCCTCGGTTGCGCTGGTTACGTAGCGCCCGAAATGGAGGGTCATTTCCGCCACAACGCAATCTTCATTGGCGCCAACGTCCGCGACGCCGTGAATGACGGGCGAGCCGATTACACTCCCGTGTATCTAAGCGAAGTCGAGGACCTATTCGAGAGCGGTGCGATGCCGCTGGATGTCGCGCTCATTCAGGTTTCCCCGCCAGACGCGCACGGCTATTGCAGCTTCGGCGTCGGCGTGGACGCCACACTGACCGCCGCGAATTGCGCGCGCTACGTCATCGCGCAAGTTAACGATCAGATGCCACGTACCTTCGGCGACAGCTTTATCCACGTAAGCCAGATCACAACCTTCGTGGAATCCTCGCGGCCTCTCTGCGCGCTGCCCAATCCCGAAATTACCGATTTGCATCGCGCCATCGCAAAAAACGTCGCGGGACTGATCGAAGACGGCGCCGTCCTGCAGACCGGTATCGGAGGAATCCCGGACGCCGTTCTTCCGTTCTTGATGGATCGCAAAGATCTGGCCGTGCATACGGAATTGGTCTCCGATAGCGTGATCCCCCTGATCGATGCTGGGGTGATCACCGGTGCGCGCAAGACTTTTAAGCCGCGCAAGATTATCTTGGGTTTCGTGCTGGGCACAAAGAAACTGTTCGATTTCGTTGATAACAATCCGATTTTCGAATTCCATCCTAGTGCTTACACCAACGACCCTCTGTTGATCGCCAGGAACGACAACATGGTCGCCATCAACTCCGCGTTGCAGATTGATCTGACCGGCCAGGTCTGTTCCGATTCCATCGGAACGCATTTCTACAGCGGGATCGGCGGCCAGGTCGATTTCCTGCGCGGCGCCACCCACTCCAAGGGCGGAAAGCCAATCGTCGCGCTCCCCAGCACTGCCAAGGATGGAGCCATCTCCCGCATCGTTCCGATGTTGACGCCTGGTGCCGGAGTTGTCACTTCGCGCGGCCTCGTTCGCTACATTGTCACCGAATTTGGCGTGGCCAATCTGCATGGCAAGTCCATCCGCGAACGAGCTAACGCGCTCATCGAAATTTCTCATCCCAAGTTCCGTGACGAGCTGTACGAATACTGCGAGCGAACCAAGTGGCTTCGGCGGCCGGCGAAAACTCCGGTCGAAGCGATGGTGTGAACATGACAATCACAGCGCGTGGTTCGGTAACGATCAACGATCAAGAGTGCAAAGGCTGTGGGCTGTGCGTGGACTCCTGCCCACCCAAGTGTCTTCTGCTGGCGCCTGAGCTGAGCGCTTACGGCGTCCATCCGGCGCGCTACACCGGGAGCGACTGCACAGCGTGTGGAATCTGCTTCTATTGCTGCCCGGAGCCCGGCGCTATCACCGTGTACCGCCGTGCGGCGCCGCCTAAGGCAGCCGCCATTCCCGCACAAGGAGGCCAGTATGCGCCAGCTTTGTAAAGGCAACGTCGCCGTTGTGAAGGGCGCAATCCTCGCCGGATGCCGCGCCTACTATGGATATCCGATTACTCCCGCCAGCGAGATTGCCGAGGCTGCCGCATTGTATATGCCGCAAGTCGGCGGAACTTTCTTGCAGGCGGAAAGCGAAGTCGCCGCCATCAACATGGTGTACGGAGCCGCAGCTGCGGGGCAGCGCGTCATGAGCGCATCCTCGGGGCCGGGAATCAGCTTGATGCAGGAAGGCATCTCCTATCTGGCTGGCTCGGAATTGCCGTGCGTAATTGTTGATATCGTCCGCGGCGGACCCGGGCTGGGCAACATCGCTCCGGAGCAAAGTGACTATCACGCCGTGGTCAAGGGCGGAGGCCACGGCAACTATCGCTGCATCGTTCTAGCCCCGTCCTCCGTGCAGGAAATGGCCGAGTTCACCATGCTGGCTTTTGACTTGGCCGACCGTTACCGCAACCCGGTCTTCGTGATGAGCGATGGCTTCGTAGGCCAGATGATCGAGCCTCTGGATCTTGAGTATCACGAGGTACACGCTCCAGCGAAGCCCTGGGCCGTTCAGGGAACACCGGAGACGCGTAAGAACCTCGTCAGCTCGATTTACCTCGAGTCTGATGACCTTGAAGCCCACCAGCACAAAATGGAAGAGAAATATCTCGTCGCGCAGCAGCAGGAAGCCAGGCACGAGTTCTATCAAGCCGATGATGCCGACGTGTTGCTGGTGGGATATGGAATCGTTTCACGTGTGCTGCGCTCAACGGTAGAAGCGGCACGCAAGGAAGGCGTGCGCGCCGGCTTGTTCCGCCCCATCACCCTCTGGCCGTTCCCATCGAAGGCACTGGCGCAGGCTGCCTCTCGAGTGCAGAAAGTTCTGGTGGTTGAACTAAGCAATGGCCAGATGGTTGAAGATGTGCGCCTCGCGCTGGATGGCAAGGTGCCCGTCGAATTCTACAGTCGCGTTGGTGGCAATGTCCCCTCCGTCGAGGAATTGCAAGCACTACTGGGCGCGCGTGTAGCCGCGTTCGCCTGAATCGAGGAAGTCATGAGCGAAGACACCGCAGTGTGTGCCATCGAGCCGGCGATCAAAGACAGCGATCTTGAGATTGTGCACTCCAAATCTCCGGTGTTCTACGATGTGTATGAGCGCAAATCCGATCTGCAACATCAGACGCACTATTGCCCCGGATGCGGCCACGGCGTGGTTCATAAACTCGTCGCCGAAGCAATCCAGGACTTGGGCCTGCAGGACCGCACGATTTTCGTCAGCCCGGTGGGTTGTTCGGTATTCGCCTATTACTATTTCGACCTCGGGAATGTGCAAGTAGCGCATGGCCGCGCGCCGGCAGCGGCTACTGGAATCAAGCGTTCGTGCCCCGATAAAATTGTGATCTCCTATCAGGGCGACGGCGATTTAGCGGCCATCGGAACCGCAGAAATCCTGCACGCCGCCAATCGCGGCGAGAAAATCACCGTTTTCTTCGTCAACAACGCCATCTATGGCATGACCGGTGGGCAAATGGCGCCGACCACGCTGGTTGGTCAGAAGAGCTCGACTTCTCCTTGGGGCCGCCGTCCATCAAATGAAGGATTCCCTCTGCGCATGTGCGAATTGCTCGCTACTCTGGAAGCTCCGGCGTACATCGAGCGCGTCGCGCTTTCCGACAACAAGAACATCATGAAAGCTCGCCGCGCGATTCGCAAAGCTCTGGAATATCAGCGCGATGGCGTGGGTTTCGCTCTGGTCGAAATTCTCTCGCCCTGCCCCACGATTTGGGATATGGACCCCGTTGTGGCGCGCAAGTGGGTAGCCGAAAAAATGATCCCGGCGTTCCCCTTGAACGTATTCCGGGATCGCAAACCGGAAACCCCCGCGGAGCAGGCGCCGCCGCAGCGCTCCGTCACCGACCTGCTGGAAATCCAAACAGAAGAGGCACAAAAGCCCGCAACCGCTGTCAAGCACCAGCATCCTTTCGAGCAGATGACCATCAAGATTGCGGGCTTTGGCGGCCAGGGCGTCTTGCTGTTGGGTCAATTGCTTACCGAGGCCGGCATGCGCGAATCTCTCGAAGTGAGTTGGCTGCCCTCCTATGGACCCGAAATGCGCTCCGGCAGCGCCCACTGCCACGTCTGCCTGTCCAAGCAGCGCATCGGTTCGCCACTCGTGCAGCACCCCGACGTGCTCATCGCCATGAACGAAATCTCCTTGCGCAAGTTCGCTCCGCAGATCCGCGAGGGAGGCCTGGTCATCTACAACGGCAACGCCGTTCCGGCAGATCTCGAGTCGCTTCCCGGCCGCGTACTGTGCGTACCCGCGTCGGAAATCGCCGATAAAATCGGCTCGCCAAAAGTGGCCAACATCGTGATCCTGGGGGCGCTGTTGGAGGAGACCGGATGCCTGGATTTTGCCACCGCGACAGGAACAATTGCGGACAAGATCAAGAAGATTGCGCTCGCCGAAATGAATCGCAAAGCACTGCAAGCCGGCCGGCGCTTCGTAGATAACGAACTAGCCGACGAGCACACCCCTCAGCCGGACGGCTTTCCCTACTGATGATTATTTCATCAGAACAGGCCGGAATTACTTCTCGTTCTGATCGCTTACCAAATCGCGCGTAGGGCCTTCGACCGATGAATCGCGCGGTCGGCTGTGAGTAGCGTTAATCCCTCGACCAGTGCGGTAGCCCCGATAATCCGGTCGGCAGGATCCCTAGGATAATGCGCAGGAAGTCCGATGGCCCGCACGCAAATGCGGGCGCTGATAGGGAGAACAACGAAGTGGGCTTCAATTTCCTGCAGAAAAGACTCGAGACTCATGTCCAGCCGGATTTTGCCCTTGCTCACGAGCATGGCCAACTCGAAGAGGGTGATGTCCGAGATGGCCAAGCCGCCCCCGTCTCTCCGCGCGTCTTTGATCGAGGCCGTTGCCTTTCGCGAGATTCGGTCCGCATGAAATGCCAGGAAGACCACGACATGTGTATCCACGAGGATCATGCAAGTTCGCCCCACTCTTTCGCGCTTAGGGTTGGTGAGACGACGTCGCCATGAATGGTACCTTTCCCACCGAGGAAATTGTAAATTTCATCCGCGTCGTTACTTACCGGGACCAGTTTGGCCACCGGCTTCCCGTGCTTGGTAATTACAACTGTCTCCCGCTTGGACTGAACCTCTCCCATGACCGCTAGACAATGCGTTTTAAATGAACCTGCCGCCATCTTCTTCATCGCCAACATCCTTTCCTATGGTCATTATACCATGGTCATAATCGTCCCGGGACCCCAAACCCTCCGTGAGCCATCCGTCTCTTGCGAGTACCTCGCGAGCGAGTTGCGGTACGCCACGCGGAATTTCGACAGATTCTGCCAGCGCAACCGAGCAAGCCGGGCCTATAATCGATCTTAATACTCGCGAAATGCGGCGGAGACAGCACATGCGGAATGAAACAGACTCGGCGACCGGGCGATGCAATGCAGAAAACTCAAACATCTGAATACCTGGCACAGAAGTTCCGGGCGTTGCGGCGGCTAACGGGCAACACTCCCTTGTTGGGAATCCAGTATCGCCACCGCGGAACGACCCGCTCGATATACGCCAAGTCCGAACAATTGAACATGACGGGCAGCATCAAAGACCGCATGGCCCTGTACATCCTGAAGAAAGCATACGAGGAGGGCAAGATCCAGCCCGGCGATATCATCGCGGAAGCCACGAGCGGCAACACCGGGATGTCCTTTGCGGCTATCGGCTCCGTGCTGGGCCACCCGGTATCTATCTTCATGCCCGATTGGATGAGCCAGGAGCGCCGAGACTTGATTCGAAGCTACGGTGCCAACATCGTTTCGGTGAGCAAGGAACAGGGCGGATTTCTTGGCAGCATCCGCATGGCGGAGGAATTTGGCGCCAGCCATCCTGGCGTTTTCCTGCCGCGCCAATTCTCCAATAATGCCAACGTAGAAGCGCACGAGACGACCACCGGTCCCGAGATTTACGCCCAACTGCTCAGCGCCGCTCTTCGCCCGGATGCCTTCGTGGCTGGAGTTGGTACGGGGGGAACGGTGATGGGGGTCGGGCGATTCCTTCGCAGCAAGAATCCCAGCATCATGATTCACCCCGTGGAACCCGCCGAATCTCCAACCCTTTCCGCGGGACTCAAAATCGGCAAACACCGCATCCAAGGCATCTCCGACGAATTTATCCCGGCAATCGTGGATCTTTCGACCCTGGATGAAGTTATTGCCGTTTCGGATGGGGACTCGATTTTGATGGCTCAGAAGTTGGCGGCAAAACTGGGCCTTGCTGTCGGCGTTTCCTCGGGATGTAACTTCTTAGCCGCTGTGAAGGTGCAGGATCAGCTCGGAGGTGGCGCGGTGGTGGTCACTGTTTTTCCGGATGACAACAAGAAGTATTTGAGTACCGACCTCCTGCGCGAGGAACCTTGTAAAGAGACCTATCTGGCTCCGGGGATCGATCTGCTAGGCCTCGAGGCCTTTCAGCGCGACTGCGCCTTTTGCAAAAACATCGACTGAATCCACGTCCCCAAGGAATTCCAAATGGTGATTGTAACGCGGTTGTCAGGTCACGCGACTAAACGGGGACGAAATCTCTAGTATTCTTTGAGCAGCGATCTGCGTGCATTCATCCCGCGGCTTCGAGCTCCTCAGGTGTGGTAGTGTCAGCGGGGAAGCCACAAAGCCAATGTCGAACCGGCCCATCATCGAGCCTTTCCGGATAAAGAGCGTCGAGCCCATCCGCAGTACCACGCGCGAGCAGCGTCAAAAATTCATTGAAGATGCCGGCTACAACCTCTTCCTTGTTGACTCCGAAGCAATTCTCATTGATCTCCTGACCGATTCCGGCACCGCAGCGATGTCCACGGAGCAGTGGGCCGCCATGATGCGCGGCGACGAATCCTACGCCGGCTCGCCGAGCTTTACGCGCTTCCGCAACTCGGTTCAGGCCATCTTCGGTTTTCGCCACGTGATTCCCACGCATCAGGGCCGCGCCGCCGAACGCATCCTTTTCAACGTAATGTGCAAGAAGGGCGACATCGTTCCCAACAACACCCACTTCGACACCACGCGCGCCAATTGCGAATTTGTCGGCGCCCAGGCTGTGGACCTTCCCATTCCCGAAGCCAAGGAACCCGCGCGCCTGCATCCCTTCAAGGGCAACATGGACACCGCTCGCCTCGCGGAATTGATCGAGCGCGAGGGCGCCAAGAAAATTCCACTGGTGATGCTGACGGTGACTAACAATTCCGGCGGCGGCCAACCTGTCTCGCTCGCCAACATTCGCGAGGTGAAGCAAATCTGCCAGAAGCACGGCATCCCGCTGTACCTCGACGCCTGTCGCTACGCGGAAAACGCCTACTTCATTAAGCTGCGGGAGGCCAGCTACGGCGGCAAAACTCCGCGCGAAATTGCGCGCGAAATGTTTTCTTATGCCGATGGCTGCACCATGTCGGCGAAAAAGGATGGTCTCGTCAATATCGGCGGTTTCCTCTGCACCAATGACGATCTCTTGGCTCAGCAAGAAAAGGATCTATTGATTCTCACCGAAGGCTTCCCCACCTATGGCGGCCTGGCTGGCCGCGATCTCGACGCCATCGCGGTCGGCCTGAATGAAGCTCTCGATGAAGACTATCTCCATTACCGCATCGCCTCCACGGCCTTTCTCGGAAATCATATCGCCGGCCAGGGTGTGCCCATCGTACAACCGCCGGGAGGTCACGCGATTTACATCGACGCGCGCGCATTCTTACCGCATATTCCGGTTCCGCAATTTCCGGGTGTGGCGCTTGCCGTCGAGCTTTATCTCGAAGGTGGCATTCGCTCCGTGGAAATCGGCACTCTGATGTTCGGCGAACACGCCACCATGGACCTGGTCCGCCTGGCTATTCCCCGCCGCGTTTACACGCAAAGCCACATCGAATACGTGGTCGAGGTCATCCTGGATGTTTGGCGCCGGCGCGAAAATGTCCCCGGATATGAACTGAAACATCACGCTCCGTTCCTGCGGCACTTCACTGCCCGATTGAGACCTTTGCCGGGCTGACGTCGCAGGCCATGTAGCACTCCCCCAGAGATTCGGTGCTGCCGCGGATAGCGCCCGTACAAATTTAGCGCCATGCGAGTACAATGCGCCCAGCCGGAAGCACCGGGGGGGCGCGATGCTTGATCGCCGTAATTTTCTGACCACCATTGCGACGGCCGTCGGCGCGCTTCCGCTTTCCCATCACTGGCCCGAACTCCTGAATCAAGCTCCGGCGCAATTGCCGGATCGCTCGCTCTTCGACGCCGATCCCGAAAAATATTGGTCCGAACTCCGCAAGCAATTCCTCATTCCCTCCGACGAGGTCTATCTCAATAACGGCACAGTCGGCTCATCTCCCGCGCCCGTTCTGCGTGCCGTTTTCGATGCCTACAATGACACCGAAAGAATGGCGCAAAGCGATCCCGAGGACTATCCCATCTGGGGTTACGCCGCCTGGAATGAATTTCGCGATCCCCTCGCTGCTTTCGTCGGCTGCACCCGCGATGAAATCGCTCTCGTCCGCAACGCCACCGAAGCAAACAACTACATCTCCAACGGTCTCGACCTAAAACCAGGCGATGAAGTCCTCATGACCGATCAGGAGCATCCCGGCGGCGAGGAACCCTGGAAGCTCCGCGCCAAGCGCTACGGTGTCACTCTGAAAAAAGTTATGCTGCCCTTGCCGGTTGCCAAATCCGCCGACGTCCTCAATCTTTTCCGCGACGCCATTACTCCGCGCACCCGCGTTCTATTTTTCAGCCACATCACCACCGCTACCGGCGTCGTTCTCCCCGCGAAAGAGCTGTGCGCTCTGGCGCGCGAAAAAGGCATCATCTCCGCCGTGGACGGCGCGCACGTCACCGGCATGATGCGACTAAACGTTCGCGAAATCGGCTGCGATTTCTATTCCTCGAGCCCCCACAAATGGCTCCAGGCGCCGAAAGGAACGGGATTCCTCTATGTTCGCGATGAAATGATTGATCGCCTGTGGAACACCATCACCACGTCCGGCTGGGACGATCCGAAAATTCGCGCCGAGCGCTTCCAGCGCATTGGCAGCTCAAACGTCCCGTCGCTCGCGGGCCTGCGCGCCGCGCTCGAACTCGCCAATCAAATCGGCATGGATCGCATCGAGAAGCGCCACCGCGAGATGGCTGATTACATTCTCGTGGAAATGCTTCGCCGCGGCGCTGTGTCGTGGACCTCGCCCGATTCCGCGTTGCGCTGTGCTATCGTCACCGTCAATGTCCCGCCCTATTCCCGCATGGATCTCGAAAACTGGCTCTGGAAGACAAAAAAGATTCGCATCCGCGGCGGCGACCCCTCCAAGCTGCGCCTTTCCACTCCGTACTACTTGCTCCGCGACGACGTGAACCGCTTCCTGGCCGCCTTCGCCGAATACCGCGCCGTGCATCGCGCTACGTCGTCATCGTGACGTCAAGATAGTGGATAGAATTCTCGAATGGAGGTACCGATGAAAGTCAGCCAGATAATGGAAACCCGCGTGGTAGCGGCCAAGGCCGACACCAGTTGCACGAGCCTCGCCCAGAGGATGATTTCGGGATTCCTCAGCGGTCTCCCCGTAGCCGACGACGAAGGGCACGTCATCGGCGTAGTCACCGAATTTGACATCCTCAAGGTTCTTCGCAATGGCACCGACGGCATGTCCAAAGTCGCCCGTGACATCATGACGGAAAATCCCATCTGCCTGGATGCCGACCAAAGCGTCGAAGACGCGATCGAGCTGATGACCCGCCACCACATCATCCGCATTCCGGTGCTCTCGGGTGGAAAACTGGTGGGCATCGTGTCGCGCACCGATGTTCTGCGCGCATTCGTCAAGGAAGAGTTCCAGGTGTTCGAAGCCACCGAGGATTTAGACATCTAGAAGAAGAGTCGGACGCACCGGCTGAACCGAGTCCTCCTCTGCGGTAACGATGCGCAGCCTGACCCGGCCAAGCAGCATTCGTTATCGCGTTCGTGCTTCTCTCATAGCCTATGGACACAGCGGACCTGACCATCATCGGAGGCGGCCCAACGGGCATGGCTGCAGCCTTCCGCGCGGGCATGCACGAAATTTCGGCCCGCATCATCGACATTGCTTCGCAACTCGGTGGCCAGGTTATGGCGCTCTATCCGGAAAAGAATATCTATGACGTCTTCGGCCTCCCTGAGATCTCGGGTAAGGACCTGGTACACAACCTGAGGAAGCAAGCGCTTCATTTCGGAGCGGAACTTCGCTTGGGAGAAAGCGTCCACGGGCTTCACTTCACAGGTGGCGAGAAAATAATCGAAGTCAGCACCGATCGAGGCACCTACTCGACGCGAACGGTTTTGCTGGCCGGGGGGCTAGGTCTGATTACGCCGCGCAAGCACGACGCGGAAGGCTGCGATCGCTTCGAGGGCTTGGGCGTTTTCTACGATGTTGTGGATCCCGAGTTGTTCCGCGGGAAAAAGGTGGTAATCGTGGGCGGAGGAGACTCTGCCCTCGATTGGGCCCTTCATCTGCGGCAGATTGCAGCGCGAGTCACGCTGGTGCACCGGTCGCAGGAATTCAGGGCACACGCTTCCACATTGCGCGAGGTGCAGCAGCTCGCCGACCACGGCCACCTCACTTTGCACATGTCCACGCTGCTAGTCGCCGCGCACGGCAACGCGGCATTGGAAGCGGTGACATTGAGAAACGCGCGGGGAGTGGAGCACACCGTCGAAGCGCAAGCGTTGCTTCCGATGCTTGGTTTTCATGTCAATCTCGGCCCGCTGGAAAGCTGGGGCTTGCAATTTGAAGACAAGAAGATCGTAGTGAACTCGCGGATGGAAACGAACCTGCCCGCGGTCTTTGCCGCAGGCGACATCGTCACCTACCCGGGCAAGATCAAGCTGATTGCCACAGGTTTCGCAGAGGCCGCCATTGCAGTGAAAAGCGCCGTCGAATACATCCGCCCAGGCGAAAAGGTCCATGTTCCGTACAGCAGCGTCACCGGACTCCCGAAGCGCCCATGACGCTAGGGAATTCGTGCCGGCAGGAGGTTGCCGCAGACACTGATCCAAGACGGCGTTGATCCTCGGCCGGCGCCGTCTACCTACCCCAGAAACTCATCTACGCAATTGCAGGAAGTGCTCGGCCACGACGCTGGGGGTTTCCACGATGCGCTTTTCTTCGGCACAAACCGCCAGGCGAAGAAATTGCGCCATACTCCACGCCAGCGGTGTGGCGCTTCCCGTCCCGGAGCCAAAAGAAAAATGTGACGCCGTCGGTTCCGCCCGGTCCCAGACCTGCTCCGCGATCATTCCGCCCGCATTAGCGAAGCGTTGCATGGATTCGAGGTACTCGGTCGGGTCACGCCCCAGCGCAATTTCATATTCTCCGCGTTCGCCGGTAAAGATGGGCCATAGCCGCCCAATGCCTTCGCCAAGCCACGGGCCGCCAAAGTAGGTTTCTCCATATCCGTCGTGACTATAGCGGCGGAAGCTCGGGCCGTTGGGAGTTTCAACGCGAATCGTGGAATCGATGATTCGAACCGAATGTGCGATGATGGGATCATCGGCTGGTCGGATTCCCAAGCGCACCAGCTCGAGAAATCCGGCGTCCACGACGTCGCGCTTGTCCCAGACCCCTCCGCCATTCCTTACGTCCAGCGTCGCGCCGTCATTGGGGTCACTGGATTCATCGATACGAATGTAGTAGCCCGTTCCGGATCCTGACGAACTCAGATGGCCGGTCGTCGTGGCCGTCCACTTTTCGAGGTTGGCGGCCCAATCATCGGCTACCCGGAGGTAATGTTCGGCATCGTCGGTTGCATGGTTTTTCCGCGCGATGTCCGACGCGCAGACCAATCCCGCAATTTCCGCCGCAAGCGTCGAGGGCGAGTAACCCTTCAACTCTTCCCAACGCTCCTGCTCGGTCACCGGCCCGTGCGCAACTATAAATTCAGCTTCCGGCCGCAAGTGCTTCGTCCAGGTGTCCGCATCGGTGCGGCCCAGTTGCCAGGCAAGGACGAGAGGATAGGAAACTTCATCCATCTGCAACGCGGTCCAATACGGCTTGCCATCCAACCAGCTGTTCTGCGGGAAGCTGCCGTCGGGTTTCTGCTGCACCGTAAGCAGATAGTTCAGCGCGCGCTCGGCTGCAGCGCGATCCCCGGCAGCAAGCAGCCCGGTGGCTATCTCATAAAGGTCACGGGCCCATACAAGATGATACCCGCCGACGTTGGGTTCACTAGCCTTTACCGCAAAGCCCCACGGGATGCTCATCGAAGCGATCATGGCCCCACGGTAGGTCTTGTCCTCATGGGCCTTCAGCACCATCGCGGAAAGCTGAAACATCTGCGTGTAGCGGGGATCCACATGCCTCAAGCCCCCCGCGTACTCCTTCCAACCGCGCACATACTCGGAGCTGACCTTAGCAAAATCCTGCCGCAAACTCGTTTTTGCCGTCTCCACCGCGGCTTCGGCGTTGGCGCCGAATCCCAACGCGATTACGAAGTGCTTCGCACTGGGCAGCTTCGCCACCTGCAGGACGTTTCCATTTTCCGCTCGCGCATATTTCTGCGTCAGGGCATGATGCCGCAGCAAATCGGTGTACCCGTCGCTGGTCCCCGCAAAACCACTGGTCATTTCCACAAAACTCGGCGCGCTGATCAGCGCCGCGGCCACATCGCCCTTCCGCGTGACCAGTGCATCCCCTTGCGAGAATCCTGTGTCCCCGTACCCGCTGTTCTTCAATGCCGGATCAAACAAAACGTACAGTGAATCTGCCGGCGCGGCGCTGAACGATACGTCGATCAGCAACGCATTGCGTTGTGGATCCGTGACATATGTTTTCGTGAGTTGAAATGTCCCGCCAGGATCGCTGCTGGTTTGCTCGTAAAGCAGCGCCGCATCGTCCACGCGCCGCAGCGAATGCGCCATATCCTTCGATTCCACCCACATCTTTTTCCCATCGCACACCGCGAACTCCAGTGTGCGGACATCGGCGGTGTCCAGCCGCGGATAATAAACCTCCGTGAGGATCCCACCTTGCAGCGTGAACCACACTTTCGATTGGGTGCTCGTAGAGGTACCCACGGCCTCTTTGCCGCCGGAGGTCCACGTCGGAAGCTCGCCCGGGCCGCGCGGAGCATCCTGGGCTGCCGAGGCCAATGCGAAGATTCCCGAGAGGAGGGAAACAGCGAGGAGGCATTTTATGCGTGTCAACGAATTGCCTTTCAGGGAATCGGGAGGATTAGGGGCAGGCCGCGAAAGCCCGCCCCTCCCGGGGTGGCCGGGCTAAAACGTGAACCGCATGGCCAGTTCGACCTGGCGCCAGCTGTTGGTTAGAACGCTGTTGATCTGCCCGATGTGACCGTCGTTAAGGTTCGTATCACTCGGATTGGCGAAGTGCGGCGTGTTGGTCAGGTTGTACGCTTGAGCGCGGAACTGCGCCCGAAAGCGCTCGGTGATTGCGAAGTTCTTGAACACCGCAAAGTCCAAGTTCGAGAATCCCGGACCGCGGATCAGGTCGCGGGCTGAAGTGCCGGGAGCAAGGTAGACGCCCGCAGCATTCTTGGCTGGCACTGCGAAGGCGCTCGCATCCACGTAGTCGGCGATGTTGCCTGGATGTATGACGGGCTTGCCTACGAGATCTGCGCGCTCGCTGCTGGGATTGCCACTGGCGGTGATGCTGAAAGGCGTCCCACCCTGCAACGCGTAGATGGCGTTGAATTGCCATCCTCCGATGGCGTAATCAACCCACTTGGAAACATCTCCGCCAAATCGTTTTCCACGGCCAAAGGGCAGTTCATAAATTACGCTGGGGCTGAAAACGTAATCCACGTCCTGGGTGGACAAACCGTGCTCAATCGCAAAGTCCGTGTACAGCTGCGGAGCGCAAGCGTCCAGATTGCCGCAGGAGTCATCGGTGGTCTTGGACCATGTGAATGCCCCGGTAACCTCTAAGCCCGCAGCCAAACGGTGTTCGTACTGTAGTTGCATGGCGTTGTAGTCCGATTTGCCTCTGGTGTCCTGGATCTGGATGTTGCCCAAATTCGGAAAGAGCTTGTCACCGGTGACATACAGGTCTTGATTGGCATTGTAATTCCGATCCAGGTGCGCCCCATGTGTGCCCACATAGGCGATGCTGATGGACTGATTCGTACCGATTTGTCGCTGCACCTCAAGGTTCCATTCGGAAACCTGAGGTGTCACGTTCTGCGAAAGCACGCCGACAACACTCACTGAAGTCGGTGCAGACAAATTCAAATTGCTGAAACTTCCCGTCGGCAACGGCGCAGTGGCATTGGTAGAAATCAGATCTGCCGGTGAGCAGTTCGGCGAGCAGGGCAGAGCGCCGGAAAGCGTGATGCGGTAGCCCTCAGCATAGGTGACCGTCTGTTCGCCGGCGAAGGGGGGATTCTGGGCCAACTGATTACTGATACCGCCACGGTCGATGAAATAAAAGAGCCCGTAACCGCCGCGCAGAACAGTTTTGCCGTCGCCGGTGAGCTGATAGGCGAAGCCGAGGCGTGGGCCTAAGTCATGATAGTCATTGGGAATCGAGGTGCGCAGCGTGCCATTGCTTCCGGCCACGACTAGCGCTCCGGTCGTCAGGTCGAAATTCGCCTGCCGGTTGTCAACCTCCGTGGGCCAAGTGAGGATGTCCCAGCGCAATCCCAGGTTCAGGGTCAGACGGCGCGTCACCCGGAAGTCGTCCTGGGCGAAGAACCCGTTTTCCCAAGTGCGGGTGCCGACCGTTCCAAAAGGTGTTCCGTGTGAGTAGTCGTCCATGAAGCCTGCGAGCAGGTCGGAAACTTCATAGCCGGTGTCAACGTGTCCCGAGCCGCCATTGCAGCAAGGGCTACTGCCATTACCTGCCATTCGAAAATCGCCTTTGCCTGCCAGCGGCCGATACAAATTCAGTTGCCGGCGCAGAAGGTCTGCACCCACTTTGATGGTATGCCTACCCTTGACCCAAGTCACCGTGTCGTTGTAGTTGAAGCCCGTCTGCGGAACCAGGTACTCTCCAAAGTCTCCAGTGTACTCAATCTGCGAAGCGTAGGCGCCGATCAAGGCAATGCCCACATTCGTCACTGTGTAGCAGTTGACGATGCCAAATTTCGTGCACCAAGCCACGTTATTCAATGGCGGCATATATCCGTACTGATCCCGGACATATCCGCTCCGAAATTCGTTGACGATTGTCGGACTAATCGTCGTGGTTAGGCCGACAGAGGCGCCGTTGGGCCAGTTAAAATTTGTCCCGGAGCCGAAGCCCGAAGGGAGAACACCTAGGGAAGTGGTGCTCGTCTGGTCGGTGTGGCCGTGGCTGAAACGTACGAACAAAGCGTTCTTGGTGTCAACGATGTAATCGCCGCGGATGTCCCAATCATCCCAATTCTCGATGACTGACCTCTCCAGCTTGAAATTGTGATAAAGGAACTGGCAATTCGAGTCCTGTATGGTGCGCCCTGGTCCGCAATTTGGCTCGGGGTAGGCCTTCAGGTAAGCCAGCGCCACCGGATTTAAGCGGTTCGAGGGGATGACATTGGGCTGCGAACCACTGCCCATGAATTGCAGAGCGCCATTGGGATTCGTCGAAGGGCACGCCCCGGGAGTCGCAGGATTGCACACCGTGCCGTCGGTTGATGGGTCATAGATCGGGGCAACTCCAGGCGTCGTAGCTGTCGGCAGCGTGAGGTTGGTCGTCAACGAAGGGTTCAGCAATTCTGAGAAGTCCCCCGTGCGCATCATGTCCGTGGGCACCGTCGCGTAGGATGGTCCGCTGGGTACGGCTTGCCGCAATCCCTGATAATCCCCAAAGATAAAGAGCTTGTTCTTGATGATCGGCCCGCCCGCTGACCCCCCAAACTGGTTGCGCACGAAACCCGGAGTCGGCCCGCTGGAAAAGAAATTTTTGGCGTTCAGCTCCTTGTTGCGGTTGAACCAGAAAACGCTGCCATGGTAGTCGTTGGTTCCGGACTTGATGGAGGTCACCACTAAGGCTCCGCCGGCTCGCCCGTACTGGGCCGGAGCGATGTTGGTCTGTACTCTGAATTCATCAATCGCGTCGGCGGGTGGGAAAATCACGATCGTGTTCACTAGCGCTTCATTGTTGTCAATTCCGTCCAAAATGAAGTTGTTGGCTTGGGCGCGAATTCCATTCACCACCAGTGACGCCCCACCTTCTTGTCCGTAACGGAATGTCTCCGCATTGCCAGACGAACCCGTAGCGTTGCCGCTTCCACGAATAACCCCCGGTACGAGCAACGCAAGCTGCGTGAAGTTGCGGCCGTTTAGCGGCATTTCCTCGATTTGTTTAGCTTCCAAAACCGCGCCGATCGCGGAATCTTCAGCGTCCAATACCGGCGCTCCAGCCCTCACCTCGACCGTTTCCGTTTGTGTGCCGATCTCCAACTGGAAATCCGCCACGGCAAATTGCGCCACCTGCAATTCGAAGTCCCTGGTTACTTTCTTGAAGCCTTTTTGCGACACTTCTACGTGATAATTTCCCGGCGGAAGCGCCGCTACCGAGTAGTAGCCGAGATCGTTGGTCGTCGCAGTCGATTGCCGGCCGGTTTCGGTGCTCGTAACCGTCACCGTCGCGCTGCTGACAGCCGCGCCTTGCGCGTCCGTAATCGTCCCCTGCAAGCGTGCGGTATCGCTCTGCGCGAAGCAAAGAGCGGCGGTCGAGAGAACCAGCAGGAGAATCGTGGCCCCAAACTGGAAGGTCTTGCTGCTCATGTTATGCCTCTTTTCTTCGAAAATCTTGAACTGGTGGGTTAACGATTCGAGTGACACTCCTCCGACGTGAAGGCACATTGCAGTTCGGCGCTCTCGCGAAGGCAAATCGTTCACCCCGGAACGATTCATATTTCTGTTGGTGGGCATCTCATACCCAAATTGAGCGCGGGATTGTAAGTTTCGTGCAGTTTGAAACAGTTACAACTCGAAACCCTTCGCTTGCACAGTCTTATCGCCTTTGTTACGTTGTTACCCGACGGTTACATACGGGCGACGGGGACTGTATGTCCGAACGCGAGCTGTTTCTAAAGCAAGTGGAGAAGGTAGCGGACAGCTCTGTACTTCATGGGTCCGAGTCGTTACGCAAACTGCTTCGCTATCTGGCGCACCACGCTACGGATCATCCGGGATTACCTCTCAAGGAGTATCAAATTGCGACCGAGGAGTTTGGCCGCCCGCCTGATTTTGACCCCGCCGTAGATTCTCTGGTTCGGGTTCAGGCCGGCCGCCTGAGGACCAAGCTAGCCGAGTATTACGCCGGAGAAGGCGCCGAAGATCCTATCCGCATTGAACTGGCGAAAGGGGCTTACGCTCTCTCTTTCCATCACCGCCAACCCGGAGAGCCCCATCCTGACGTAGATCGTGCCCTCGGCCACGAGGCGCACCCTCCGGTCCGGCCTGCATTGCCGCGCGCTTGGCTCGTTACCACCTTGACCCTGTCCATTCTTCTCGCAGCCAGCTTGATCGCTCTTTTCGTCACCAGCCGGGAAACCTCCGTGGCCGGCGCGCTCAACGAGGAAGCCGCCCCGGCATCTCTGCAAGTATTTTGGAAGCCCTTTCTTCACGGTCCGGACGAGCCCTGGGTGGTCTTCAGCAATGCCGCGTTTTTCGGCCGGCCCGAGACCGGAATTCGCTATTACAATCCCGCCCGCGATCCGGCCGACGCCGTCTGGGATCACTACACGGGAGTCGGCGAAGTCCTCGCCGTCCATAATCTCGATCAGGTATTCAGCGCGCTTCACCGCAATCTTCGTGTCAAGCGCGGCAGCCTGTTCTCCCTGGACGACGCCAAGAACAACGACCTGATTTTTGTGGGCTCGCCGTCGGAGAATTTGACCCTACTGGAGATTCCCGGATCTCGCGAGTTCGTGTTCCGCCGCATGGATTCCGGCCCGCGTAAAGGTGATTTGGCCGTAGCGAACGTTCATCCGCAAGCCGGCGAATCCGAATTTTATTTGGCCAGCCCGTCCTCCGCGACGCTCTCGGAAGACTACGCCGTAGTCGCGTTTGTGCCCGGCCTGAACCCCGATCGTTCCGAGATGATTATCGCGGGGACCACCACGTTCGGCACTCAAGGCGCTGTTGAATACGTTTGCCGGCCGGACTCCCTGGCAGAGCTTCTGCTCCGTCTTTCCGCCTCCAGCAGCAGCGACGTGAAACCATTCGAAGCGCTGGTGCGCGTCAAAATCACCAAAGGCGTGCCGGTAGAGACCGAACTCGTCTCCGTTCGCAAACTGGCAAAGTAGCGCTGGCATCCCTGTTTACCCTGAGAAGCCCGAAGGGCCGGCATCCGGCGACCACATGATTTAGGGCTGCCATGGCCGGTGCTGCGCGTGGGTTTACTGCAACGAAAAAATCGAAAGACTCTGGGGTGGCAAAATCAACGTAAGTCGTTGCCCAGCGAGATCAGCTTTCGTGTCGCCGAAAATCGTGGAGATGCTCGAGGGTGCCCCGGCGGGCGTGTCCTCCAAGGATACGTTCACGGTTTTCGAGCTCGGCCCATTGTTGAAGGCGATCACCAACTTTTCGTCGCGCGATTCCCGAAGGAAAATATAGCTGGAATCATCGGAAGCCAGATGCCACAGACGTCCTTCCTGCAGCGCCACGTGCTCGTGTCGCAACCGCAACAGTGTTTGGACATATTCGAAGATCGCCTGCTGCTCCGGCGTTCTCCCCTCGCGCGTGAACGCATTGTGATCATCCCCAGGCCAGCCGCCTGGAAAATCGCGCCGATTGTCCGGGTCCGTTCCGCCGCTCATCCCGATCTCATCGCCATAATAGAGTTCGGGAATTCCCCGAAGCGTCAGCGTCAATCCGTCTGCCAGTTTCAGTTTCTCCGGAGTTGCGCCGGTCGCGCTCGCAAAGCGCGGCACATCGTGATTTCCGAAAAATGGCACCAGATATTCCGGATGCGGATAGAGCGAGTCCTGCCGCAGGATATTGGTGATGCGCCCCGCTGGCGCGCCATTCAGCAAAACATCGCGCAGTGCAAAATAGAGCGGATAATCGAACACCGTAGTCAGGTGTGTGTCGATTCCATCCCATCCCTTGCGGCCGCCGGCGAAAAACGACGTCACTATTGGGTCCGGATGAAACACTTCTCCGATCGTTGACAGCCGTGGGTAAATTCCCCGCAATGCTCCGTGCCATTCCAACCAGAACATCCGCGGCACATAAGGAAAAGTATCGATCCGGTACCCGTCTAACCCCGATGTCTCCGCCCACCAGATGCTATTCTGAACCAGATATTGAACCACCATCGGGTTCTCCGTATTCATGTCCGGCAATTTCCCGAAAAACCAGCCGTCGGTCAGATTTCTCCTCATCTGTTGCGGTGTGTGCGGGTCCACCAGCGCCTCGAACAAGTCGTTCGTGGTCTCCGTTTTCTCCGGCTGTCCGTAAAATCCGCCATTCAATGGTGGAGACGAGCTCAGATGCTGCGCCGCAGTGCCGTGAAACCAGTCCGGCATCGGCGGATCCTTCACCCAGGGATTGAGAGGCCCCACATGATTCGGCACGATGTCGAAGAACACTTTCATCTGCTGCCGGTGGGCCGCTTCCACCAGTTCCTGGTAGTCGTGAAGCGTTCCTAGGTGCGGGTCCACGGCGTACAAATCTACGGAGCCATAGCCGTGATAATCCGCAGCCGCCCCATTCTTGACGATGGGCGTCAACCACAACGTGTTGATTCCCAATTCCTTTAGGTAAGGAAGATGGTCTTTGATCCCGCGCAGGTCGCCACCGTGATACGACCGCGGATTCGACCTGTTGTGCGAGCCGGGGAATTCAGCGGGTTCGTCGTTGCTGGGATCACCATCAGCAAAGCGGTCCGGCATGATCAAATAGATCACGTCGCCCGGTGCGAGGCCCTGATATCTCCCCAGTTTTGGTTCGCGCGGACTAATAGGGAATTCAAACGACGTTTGGCCCTTGTCGCTGGTTATGCGGCAGACGACTGTTCCGCTTTTCAGTTGCGGCGAAAATTTCAACCATATGAAAAGGTAATCTCCATTGGGCGACGATTCCATCCGGGGGACGACGACCCCTGGCAATTCACAGGATGTTTGCGTCGCCTGCAAATTCTCGCCGGACACCAGGACAACGACATCCTGCGTCAAGCCTACCCACCAATTGGGCGGCTCCACTTTCTTGACCACAGGCGCTCCCGCGTAGGTGGTTTCGCGGACATGCGGTCCGTCTCCGGCTCCGCAAAGCACAAGGGCCGAAATGGATACCAGCAGTGCGCGCACAGAACATTGATAATAATAATTGTGAGTGTGCAAACGTGAGGTGACTGCTAGCAATGCGCAAGCTTAGCACCGGATCTCGAGTTACTTCACGAATTCTTACTCGATCTCCAGCACCTTCGCCGCGCAGTTGAGAGCCGCAGGGTGCAAATCCATCGCGGATGCAAGCGCGCAACCCCAGCGACTAGCTTGTATCTGTTGGTTAGAGGTTGCCGCCGCCGGGAGCAGGCAGTTTTGCCGACGCGGCGTCAATCACGAGCACCCAGTCGTTCTGGTCTGGGGGCGTGAAATTTTGGGGCCCGGATGTCGAGTATGTGCCGATCAACGTGGCAGCAGCAGTCTGCGGATTGAACCACCAGGCTTTTGCCGAGGTATCGGAGATCTTGGTCATATCGATGGTGACCGCCCGCTGCGAAGGAATATAAGCGATGATGGTTTGCCCGTCGCTCGTCCGCGACGTTACGGCAATCGTGGAGCCAGATTGATAGCCAGCCGTCAGCACCGTGTTATTCGTATCAGGCACAAGCAGCCAGTTCTCCCTCGAGCGTAATAACTGGCCCAGGCTTTCCTGGCTCACCGATCCCTGCGAACCAAGTTGGGATTGCCACGTCGCATCCATCGTGTCGGAGTCCGACGCACCAAACGACCAGATAGCGTTATTGCAGAAGACCCTTCCCAAGTACGCTCCGCCCAAAACTGCGCCATACCCCTCCTGCCGCAATCCGAACGAAGTGATGGAATGTTCGCCTTCGCACCAGTCTTCGCCCATGAACGGCGGCAGCCACGGAGACCGGGAATAATTGAGCTGCACGGATGACGGAATATAAGACGGGTTCAAATATACCCAGTTCAAGTTCAGCCAGTATGGCGGTCCGGGCCATACGTCTAAGCTCGAATCGCCGCCATTCGGCGCAAGAACTCCATCTACGAGACGCGTCGCTTCAAAGGTCATCAAATGAACGCTGTCTGTGGATTGAATACCCGTGGCCAGATCCCACAGTTTTGAATAGAGTCCGTTGACCGAGGGATCCGCATCGCCCCCAAGAGCCCAGATAATATTCGGGAAACTGCTGTAGCGCGCGCCAAGCCACGCTCCGTAAGCGCTCACTACGGTGACGGGGCTATTCAAATAGCTCTGCAAATATCCGTCCGAAGAATTCAAGCCCACAAACGCCGGATCGATCATCACTGTCATGCCGTAATTTCCGGCTTGCTGAATGACGTAATCCACGTGAGACCAGTACGCGGCGTCTTCGTTTGTGAAGTCCGGACCGTCAAACGGCGCATCGCCGTAATAATCGTAAGGTGGATCGGACTGGTAAGTGTTGTCCGCCGCCGCAAGCCAGAGCGCGTTATATCCCCGCGACGCCCGGTCCGAAAGATAGACGTTGACGTCCGAGTTCGATAGCTCGGTTATGAGAGACCACGCCTGCTCTCCGGTTATATAGATAGGGTGATTGTTTTGATCCACAAGGTAGCGGCCGTTGCTGCTTATCTGTAGGGGATATACCGGCTGGACCGGTGACGCCGCACCAGTCGTTACGTTGATCGAACTACTGAGCGCCGAAAAGTCCCCCGCAGCATCGAATGCGTCCACTGCGTATGTATAGGACGTCGACGCGGCCAGTCCTGTATCCTTATAAGAAACGCCGCTAGTCGTCCCCACTTGTGCGCCATTCCTGAAAACGTTATAGCCGGCTACGCCAGCGCTGTCCGTCGATGCAGTCCAGGCCAGCGAAACGCTGGAACTTGTTACCGCGGTTGCAGTCAGATTAGTCGGAACCGAGGGTGGTGTGGTGACCGGCAGCGCCGCCGTCGTAGCGCTCACGCTATCCGATAGCGTCGAAACGTTGCCCGCAGCGTCAAAGGCGTCAACGGCATACGTGTACGTCGTCGAGGGCGTCAGGCCGTCGTTCGTGTATTGGGGCATGGTGGTAGTCGCAAACTGATTGCCGTTGCGGAAAACCTGATAGCCGGTCACGCCAGCACTGTCAGTTGACGCGCTCCAGGTAAGCGAAATGCTGGTGGTGGTGACGCCGCTCACAGCGAGATTCGTCGGAACGGTGGGACCAGCGGCGGTGGGACTGCTTGCTGCCGCCCTGAATGCTACGATGCCCGCCAGATAATGCCCGGACGTCGGCGTGAGAGTTGCGCTGGCGGAAATCGCAGCGGCGATAGGCTCAACGTAATCCTCGGCAATGAACCCGTCCACAACGCATTGATTTACTCGAGAGATGAAGTCGCCTGACGGGGAACAGGTATCTCCCACACCGTTTCTCACTTCCACCAGTCCGGCAAAGATGAGATCGCCGCTTGTCGTCGGAGTGATGACCGCCGTTTGTATGGCTCCGACCGCGTCGCCGCTGTAGTCAAAGCTCGCAGCAGTATCCAGGACTTTCGAGCTGGCGAGGCCGCTATACTCATGTATGGACATCGACAGATAGTTTGCATTGTTGAAAGTGCAAGTAACCGTCGGCGTCGCACCACCAACGATATTTGCGGCGTAATAGAGGGCAATTCCCTGAGTCATGCCCGGGTCGAATACATCGAGTACCTGCGCGTAGACGTTTCCTTGAGCGTCGGAACAACCCGTGGGAGTTGCGCCTGCTGCTCCGTATTGTTCGAAGACAATAATCGTATCGCCGCTCACCGTGCTATTGGGAAAGGCGGCCGATTGAACCGATGAACTGTTGTATACATACTGATTCGAGCTGGCGTTTTGAACATTCGTGATCGCCGCATGCGCGTCCGGCAGATAGCAGATAAAACCGAGGACAGCAATCAAGCAAAGTCGTTTTTTCATCATTCCTGACCTAGATCAAAGTTTGGGTTATCGAACCCTGTCGCAGCGGCGATGCATCCACCGCGCCAGTCTGTATTTGGGAGGGCCAGCAAGAAACTAGCTGCCTACAGCGAGTTGTGTCAACCGGAATCATCGAAGCTGTGAAAAATTAAAATAGGTTCCGTACCGTAACTCTCATTACCGTTACTGGTCGCGTGAGTCGTTCAGGCTTATCCGCAGAGATTCTCGCGGCTACTTCACGAATTCTTTATTCGAGCTCACGCTAGGTTCGCAGTGCCGCGCACCAAATCCTTCGAAGCGATTTTCGCAGCCATCGCTGCCCCGCGGATAAACCACATGTATGGCCCAAAATTCCAAGCCGCTGGCGCGCCGGTGATATAAAGCCCAGCGGCACTCGTTTCCATCCGGCTGTTCAGCAAAGGGAACCCATCCCGGGTCCTGATTTTCGAGCGCAGCTCCCGCGAGAGAAATGAAATACCGTCCACATTGATTCGATATCCAGTCCCGGCCACCACGTAATCCACCATTCGCGTGCTTTGATCGTCCAGGTGAAGTTTCACCTTTTCATTCGCCAGGCAGGCCCCCAACACCTTCCGGCCCAGCGTGAATCGAATCTGATTCACGCGGGCCATAAGTGTGCGGTCGGCGCTCGGGACCAACACGCGTCTCAGTATTCGAGCACGCAGCGAAGTCGGAAGACGGTTAAAAACGCTTGGCTCATACAAGAAATCCCGCACCGCTCCGCGTGCCGTCCATCTCCGTCGCACGTGCGGGTCGTTCGCGGAGGCCAGCGGGCTGCCCTTCCAATTCAGTTCGTTCGCGCGTGCCACTACTTCTACATCGGCATTTTGCTCCAATAACAGCGCCGCGCAATCCACTGCGCTTTGCCCAGAACCTATCACGATGATTTTCTTTCCGGAAAAACCGCTCAGGTCGCGCAGATCCGAAGTGTGAAACATGGCCCGCCCGCGTAATCCTGCCAGCCCCGTCGGAATAGTTGCGAACGGCTTCAGTCCTATAGCGATCACTACCCGGCCTGCAACGATCTCAGATCCATTCGCAAGTCGGATTCCATACGCCCCGTTTCGAGGAATAAGCTCCACGACCTCCTGCTCGACGGAGTCGCCACAGGCTTTCCGCTGGAACCAAAGGCAGTAATCAACTAGATCGTTCCCGGCCATCGTCTCGCGAGCCCGCCCTCTTCCGTTGGCATACGTTCGGTAATCAAACTCCGTGTCGGAGAGCGAGCAACTTGCCGGCGTCGAAAGCAGGCGGGTACCGCAGGGCACACTCTCGCGCCAAAATCCCATCGGCCGTCCGAGAAGCACGAAGTCGGTCTTGGCCGCTTTCAATCTCGCAGCGATGGCCAGTCCGTAAGGTCCCGCGCCAATGATTGCAGTCGAATAATGGATGTGCTCTTCTCGCATTCCCCGCGCAATTCCCCACTCTGCGATTTGGATGCAGCTGCGTCAGCATTAGTGCCGTACGAGTTTCGGCGGCCCTGGTCCGCATCAGAACTCGTAGGTTCCTGTACTTCCGCCACGCGCACGGTCACGACGGAGTTGCGTGCGGCGTCACATGGGTCTGTGACCTCTGTCACAGAAAACGACCGTGGTTGGAGCATAGTTGCACGCAGCGTCCGAGGAACGAGACGTACCCATGAACTTGCGCCGAGCCAGACTCGAACTCTCGAATAATAGGCAAACCGCAACCATCGTCTTGGCCGCTCCCAAGGGAAACATCCTAGATCAAGACATGATGGGGGACATCCGCTGCCTGCTAAGTGCCGCGAGTTCGAGCTCCAATCCAAAGGTGATTGTAATCACCGGCGAAGGACCGAACTTTAGCTATGGCGCGAGTGTGGGTGAGCACCTTCCAGATCAAATTGAACGGACGCTGAACCAGTTGCGGGAACTCCTGATCGCGCTGGCGCGAGCGCCAGCGCCGACGATCGCCGCGGTGCGCGGACATTGCCTCGGCGGAGGATTCGAGCTGGCGCTGGCCTGTGACCTGATCGCGGCCGAAGAAACAGCGCAATTCGGATGCCCGGAGATCAAACTCGGCGTCTTCCCTCCGGCGGCGTCTGCCCTGCTGCCAGTAAGAGCGGGCTTGGGGTGGGCGAGCAAGATGGTTCTGACCGGAGGCGCGTACTGCGGGAAAGACCTTGCCTCGGCAGGGGTCGTCTCGAGGCTGGCCGCTACAGGCGAACTGAACGCGGAGCTAGAGCGCTGGCTCGAATCGGATTTTCTCCCGCGATCGGCGGCAGCCTTGCGCCACGGGGCAGCCGCGGTCCGACTGCCGGTGCTTCGCGCCTTGGAGCAGGATCTGCCGCTCCTCGAAAAAATCTATCTGGAAGAACTCATGTGCGAGCCGGATGCAGTCGAAGGACTTCGCGCGTTTCTGGATAAGCGCCCACCACTCTGGTCGGCAATCGGCTCGAGTGCAAGTCAGAACTCGATCCAGCAAAACGAGTCTGCAAACGCTGCGCCCTCTCATACCGGCTCAAAATCGGTTTGAATGGAAGGCTGAGAATGGTCGTAAAAGAAGCCCGCGCATTTGGATACGAGCTGGCCGAGCCGAACCGGCCGCTGCATTTCACCGACGCTCTCGCGCTCGAACCGCATTCCGACGAAGTGGTCGTTCAAGTGGCCGGATGCGGAATCTGCCACACCGATGTGGGCTATGCCTCCGGCAGTGTTCCGACGCGGCATCCATTGCCCCTGATTCTTGGGCACGAAATAGCCGGGCGCGTTGTGAAAGCGGGAGAAAGCGCACAAATCTGGCTCGGCCGAAATGTGATCGTGCCAGCGGTCATTCCTTGCGGGAAGTGTGCCGCGTGCATGGCGGGACGACCTACGATTTGCCGCGCGCAGTTTATGCCCGGCAATGACGCCGATGGCGGCTTCGCGACGCACGTTCGCGTTCCGGCGCGCGGTTTGTGCATCGTTCCAGAAACTCTGCCGGCAGGAATTTCGCTCGACGCGCTGTCCGTGCTCGCCGACGCCGTTACGACTCCCTTCGAAGCGATCCGGCGATCCGGGCTCGGGTGCGATGACGTCGCAATCATTGTTGGCGCGGGGGGAATCGGAGGATTTGGCGTGCAATTGGCAGCGGCGCACGGTGCTGCCGTGATCGTGATTGACGTTGATACAGATCGACTGGAGCTGGCGATGAAACACGGCGCATCGTTGGCGCTGAATTCACGCGAATGTCAGGAAAAGGATCTCAAGGCCGCCGTGCGAGATTTCGTCAAGCAAAGCGGGCGCAGAGGAATCGGCCGCAAAATTTTCGAAATGAGTGGCACGACTGCAGGCCAGGCAACAGCATTTGCTCTATTGGATTATGGAGCGTATTTGGCCGTGGTTGGATACACTCCGGAAAAAGCTGAACTGCGGCTATCGAATCTGATGGCATTCGATGCCTCCGCGCGCGGCAACTGGGGCTGCCCGCCGGACCAATATCCGGCAGCACTCGCGCTGGTTCTCGAAGGGAAAGTAGCTATCGAGCCGTTCATCGAGCGGCATCGCCTGCAAGAAGCACCGCTAATTTTCGACGCGGTCGCAAAGCACGCAACGAAGCGCCGGGTGGTGCTCGTCCCAAACGGCTCGCCGCGCCTGACCGAAGGAGAAGCCTCATGAAAAATCACAACCTCACAGAGTCGTTCGAGCCGTGCGAAGTGCTCGTCGAACGGCGTGCCGCGTGCGACCGAGCCAGCCACGCGGTGAAAGGCCTGCACAACGTTTGGATTACGCTCAACAATCCGGCGGAGCTGAACGCCTACACGACTGACATGATTAAAGAGGTCATTCTGGCCGTGCGGGAAGCGAGCAACGATCGTGCTTGCGTTGCCGTTGTGCTGACTGGCGCTGGCTCGCGATCCTTCTGCGCGGGCGGCAATACGCGTGAGTACGCTGAGTATTACGCCGGCTCGCCCGCTGAGTATCGCCAATACATGCGCCTGTTCAACGACATGGTTTCGGCCGTGCTGCACTGCGACAAGCCCGTGGTCTGCCGCGTGAATGGCATGCGCGTGGGCGGCGGACAGGAAGTCGGGATGGCTTGTGACTTCTCCGTTGCGAGCGATCTCGCCATTTTCAGCCAGGCCGGGCCAAAGCACGGATCGGTGCCGGATGGCGGGAGCACGGATTTCCTTCCGCTGTTTGTCGGCGTCGAGCGCGCCATGATGAGCAGCACCCTGTGCGAACCCTGGACGGCGCACCGCTTTTATTGGCTTGGGGGCCTGACTCAAATCGTGCCTGTGCTGAAACTTGACGGCAAATGGGTGGCCAACCCGATGGTCGTCACGGACCGAATGCTTGACGAATACGGGCGAGTCGCTCTGGGAGAATGGAAAACAGGAACAGAGTTCGAGCGAGGCAAGGAGTTCGTAAAGCGCGGAACTGTTGATTTTACACTGCTCGACGAAGCGGTCGAGCAGCTCTGCACCAAGCTGCTTTACACCATGCCGGACTGCCTGACCAAGACAATCGAAAGCCTACGCAAGCACAAACTCGAACACTGGGACCGCAACATGGAAACCAATCGTGCCTGGCTCGCTCTGAACATGATGACCGAGGCGAATGCCGGCTTCCGTGCATTTCACTATGGCTCGCGTGACCACCGCGAGGTTGATTTCGTGCTTCTGCGGCGGCGCTTAGCAGAAGGCGCGCGCTGGAACGATGCACTCGTGCACGAAATTGCTCCGTGGGTGACGGAGCCCGAGAAGGTGGAAAAGTGAGTTTCTTTCTCCCCTCTCTTCCGCAAACGCCGAAGGCGGGTCTGCGGCCCGAACTCGGTGCACTCATCGGCAGAGCCGAAGCGCTCTACGAAGATTTGGGCCTGAAGGCGGTGCGTGCGTGGAAGGAAGAAGTGCCCGGCCGCAAAGCAATCGGGCACATGCCGATCTACGTTCCCCGCGAGCTGATCCACGCAGCGGGGATGTTGCCGGTCGGAGTTATGGGCGCCGGCGATCGCCTGGAAATTGTTCGCGGCGACGCGTATTTCCAGAGCTACATCTGCCACATTCCGCGCAGCACAATCGAACTGGCTCTTTCGCACCGTCTTGATGCGCTCGACGGGATGCTGTTTCCTTCCATTTGCGACGTGATTCGGAATCTTTCGGGAATGTGGATGATGCTGTTTCCAGACCGCTATGTTCGCTACATGGACGTTCCGCAGAACTACGATCCCGCAGCTGGAGGCCGGTTCTGGCGCCAAGAGCTGAGCAATCTCCGTGATGATCTCACGAGACTCGCGGGCAGCCCGGTCACCGACGATGCCCTGCGGCACAGCATCGGCCTTTACAACGAGCATCGCCGCGCGATCCGAGAGCTTTACGAAGCGCGCAGCCAGGAGCCGTGGCTCTTTCCTGCGTCCGAGCTATACCTCGTCCTGCGCGCCGGCAATGTTCTGCCAGTAGAAGCGCACACCGAGATGTTGCGTGAGTACATGCGCCTCGCGCCTCTCGAAGAGGAACGCCGCGAGCAGGATCAAAGCCGCGTCGTTATAGTCGGGATGTTCTGCGAGCAGCCTCCACTCGGCTTGCTCATCACGCTCGAACGCGCCGGATGCTGGGTGGTGGACGACGATTGGCTGCTCGGCCTGCGCTGGCTCAAGGGCGACGTGCCGCTCGATGGCGACCCGCTTGAAAAGCTGGCCAACGCGTTCCTCACGCAGAGCGTTTCAAACGCATCGAGATACGAACCTCTCGGACACCGCGGAAAATGGCTCGTTGAATCGGTTCGCCGGAACCGCGCCGAAGGGGTGATCTTCTGCGCCGCGAGCTTTTGCGATCCCGCGCTGCTGGACCAGCCAATGCTCGTCGCCGCTCTCGACGCCGCAGCAATTCCGCACACGCAATTCAAATATTCCGAAGACACGGGGCAATTCGCCGTGATCCGCGAACAGGCCGGGACTTTCTCCGACTCGATCAGGCTATGGAGCGAAGCATGAGCACCGCGAAAACGGGCGCCGTCGCCGAAGTCCAGAAAGAACGCAGCATGGAATTGCAGAAGGAGATGATCGCCGCGCATTATGACGCTCTCTCCCAAGCGCCTCAAAGAGGGCGCAAGGTTGTTTACACGTTTGTGCCCGGCAACTTGACGGAACTGATGCGCGCATTCGACGTTCTGCCGGTCCTGCCGGAGATCAACGCCTTGCAGTCCGGAATGCGCAAGCTTTCCGGTGACTACATCACCGAGGCGGAAAAATACGGTCACAGCGAGGACGTCTGCACGTATGTGAAGTGCGACATCGGGATGTTGAAGAAAGGAAATATCGGGCCGACCGGCAAAAAACTGCCGAAGCCCGACTTGCTGCTTCTCTCCTACACCGGTTGCTTCACGTTTATGAAGTGGTTCGAGTTGCTGCGCGAGGAATACGACTGCCCGGTGGCGATGCTCCACGTACCCTACCAGAGCGAAGGCGTCATTCAGCCGCACCACCGCGACTACATCGTGAAGCAGCTCCGGACCGAGGTGATCCCGAAGCTCGAGGAAGTGACCGGGCGGCGATTCGACGAAGACCGCCTGCGCGAGAAATTGCGGCTTTCGGCGCAAGCCGAGGACGATTTGGTCTGGGTGCTCGAAAGCGCGAAGAATATTCCTTCGCCCATCGACGCGTATTTTGGCGGCGTTTATTACATCGGCCCGATGTTCTCCGCATTTCGTGGCACTCCGGAGGGCGCGGAATATTACCGCACGCTGCGCGCGGAAGTGGCCGAACGGTTGAGAGCCGGGCTCGGTCCCGTCGTGCCGGAAGGGCAAATGGATCGAGAGCGCTACCGGCTAGTGGTCGAAGGGCCACCGAATTGGACCAGCTTCCGCGAGTTCTGGAAGATGTTTTACGAAGAAGGCGCTGTGATCGTGGCGAGCTCGTACACCAAGGTCGGCGGCCTCTACGATCGTGGATTCCGGCACGATCCAGACCACCCGCTCGAAACTCTCGCCGAATACTGCATGGGTTGCTACACGAACCTCGGTCTTCCGACGCGCGTCAACCTTCTCGAGAAATATATCCGCGATTACCACGCCGACGGATTCATGATCAACAGCGTAAAGAGCTGCAATTCCTTCAGCGTCGGACAATTGCTCATGCTTCGCCAACTCGAGGAGCGCACCGGCGTGCCCGGCGGTTTCATCGAAAGCGACCTCGTCGATCCGCGTTACTTCTCGGCGGCCAACATCAAGAACCGGATTGAGAGCTATCTGCAAATGATCGAGCAAAAGCGCTCCGCCGGGAGCGCGGCATGAGCGAAATCCTCGTTTACGTCGGCATCGATCTAGGCTCAACCACGACGAAGGCCATTGTCTTGACTGAGGCCGGCGCCATCATCGGAAGAGGCATCACGAACAGCCGCAGCAATTACGATGTTGCGTGCGAGATTGCCCGTGAGGAAGCTTTCATCCAAGCAAGGCTCGCGCTGCTGCGCGAAGCGCTAGAATCGAATCCGGCGGTCTCTCATGTGCAGAAGAGTTTTTTGTCGGATTTAGTGCGCAACTTCCGCATGCAACAGCATCTCGAGCGGCTGGATGTGCTCGAGCGGGTGTTGCGAGAAGAGGCGGAAGCGCCACGCCGCCGGGAGCACAAGAAAGAGCTGGACGCAGTTCTCGAGAAAATCCTGGGTGCACTGCGAGAGCGCGCCGTGGCGCACTTCGGACCGCTAGCCACGCGCAAGAGCGATTTCTTCCGCGATCTCGCAGCCGCCGATTACATGAACCTCGCTGAGCAACTGGGCGACCCCAGGAACATTCCTTTCGACACGCTTTGCACGCTGTTCGATGCCGCGATACTCGTTGTCGAAAACACCTCGGGCGGGAACGCCTTCGCACAGCATATCGGGAACGCACTCGAGCGAACCCTCGCAACGGCAGGAAGGACGCTGCAAGCGTATGGCGGGGAGGTGCGCCGCGCTGTCGAAGCCGCACGCGCGACCCAACTTGTCGTGGCTGGAACCGTGGGAACGGGCTACGGGCGGCAGCGCTTGCCGTTTCCGAAGGAACAGATTCGCAGCGAAATTCTTTGCCACGGGCTCGGCGCGCACGCGATGTTTCCGTTCACGCGCACCGTCCTCGACATCGGCGGCCAGGACACCAAAGCGATTCAGGTGGATCCGCAAGGAATCGTGACCAGCTTTCAGATGAATGACCGCTGCGCGGCTGGTTGTGGGCGATACCTCGGCTACATCGCCGACGAGATGAACCTCGGGCTGCACGAATTGGGGCCGCTCGCGCAGCAGAGTTCCTGCCGCGTGAAAATCAACAGCACCTGCACCGTCTTTGCGGGAGCAGAGCTGCGCGAAAGGCTCTCTCTCGGCCAAAATCGCGAGGACATTCTCGCGGGCTTGCACCGCGCGATTATCCTGCGCGCGATGTCGCTGCTGGCGCGCTCCGGCGGCGTCTCCGATGAATTCACATTCACGGGAGGAGTCGCTCGCAATCCGGCCGCCGTCGCAGCGCTCGAAGAACTGATTCGCGAAAACTACGGCGAGCGCCGGATCAACATTTCGACGGAATCGATCTACACCGGGGCGCTGGGATCGGCACTGTTTGCGCAGCGAGCGGAGCGAAAAGCGGCATGAGCGCGACAATCGCAATCCGCCCGGCGAAGAACACCGCGACGATCGTGACTGCGGGCGTGGACGTCGGCTCGAGCGCTGTGAAAATTGCAGTAGTGCGAATGGACGCCAGCGCCACTGCTGAATCGCTCGCGCTGCACTCGGAGCGAGTTCGGCGGCGCGAGCTGCGCAAAGTGATTCGCGAAGGCTTTGAGGTAGCGCTCGAGCAGGCAGAAGTCGCCTCGAGTGATCTCGCCTACATCGCCAGCACGGGCGAAGGCGAGCTGGTGGATTTCCGGCGCGGCCATTTTTACGGGATGACCACACACGCGCGCGGAGCGAAATTTCTGATGCCAGAAGCCCACGCGGTGCTCGACATCGGTGCACTGCACGCCCGCGCGATGCTGATTGATTCGCAGAGCCGCGTCCTCGCGTACCGCATGACCAGCCAGTGCGCCTCTGGTTCGGGACAATTCCTAGAAAACGTCGCGCGATATCTCGGTATCGCGCTCGAAGAAGTCGGCGAAACGTCATGCCGCGCCAAGAATCCTCAAGTGGTGAGCAGCATCTGCGCCGTGCTCGCGGAGACTGACGTCATTAATATGGTCAGCCGCGGCATTTCTACCGCCGATATCCTGAAGGGCATTCACCTTTCGATGGCGGGACGCTACATCAAGCTGCTGCGCGCCATCGGGGCGACCAGCCCGGTGGCGATTACGGGCGGCCTGGCGATGGACGTAGGTTTGACGGAGGCGCTCGAGGAACGGGCGCGCGAAGACGGGGCAGCGATCAAAGTGCTGACGCATCCGCATTCAATATTTGCGGGCGCATTGGGCGCAGCTCTTTGGGGCGGTTTCCGACATCGCGTACTCTCGCGGCGCGCGGAACCGCGGAATTGAAGTCGATACGATGCGCGAGGGCAGAACAATGGCGACCGAACATGAACTGGAACCAGGGTTTCTAGATACGGACGCGATTCTGGTCCGCACTATGCGTGAGGGCGACTTAGACGCCATCGTGGCGATAGACGCTCTAGCCACGGGCAGACGCCGGCCGAGCTACTTCGAGCTCATGCTACAGAGAGCGATCAAGCAGGCCAGCCTGCAGATTTCGCTCGTCGCCGAACTGGACGGCCGCGTGGTCGGTTTCCTGATCGGGTCGCTCTATTACGGCGAATACGGTGTCGTCGAGCCCACAGCATCGGTTGACGCCATCGGCGTCGATGCCCGCTATCGCGGCCACCGCGTCGGCAAAGCCATGATGCGTCAGCTGCGAATCAATCTTGGCGCGCTGCAGATTTCAACACTGCGCACGGAAGTGGAATGGGATGACGTCGATCTGGTTACGTTTTTTAAGAGCGAAGGATTTTCCCCAGCGCCCAGGCTATGTCTCGAGGCTTCAGTGGATCTTACCTCTCTGCGTTCAGCCGGTGAGGTCTGACGGGACGCGCTGTTTTCCCTAGGCCGGCATCTCTCGCAGAACCGGGCAGCGGCCCTCGCCGTTTCGCGTGAGCGAGTGGTCGAGGCGCGACCGCGTGCCCAAAAGAAATGCACCCGAGAGAATGCGTGTGACGAGCGTCACATCACAGAGTGATTTGGGTCATGGCGGGGTGTCGGCGAGAGGCGCTTAATCGGCGTCATGTGAATTGTAGGCCTTTCAGATTCTTACACCTAGCGAGAGGGCATATAGGGGGAAGCGATGAAGAGACGGAAGGCCAACATGGGCTTGAGCCTCGGACTTCTCGCAGCAGGGACAGTCATCTGGCTCATGGCTACGGCGCCGCGGGCCAAGGCGATCCCTGCATTTTCGCGCAAGTACCAGACTTCCTGTGCAACCTGCCACAGCAATTTCCCGGAGCTGAATGATTTCGGCCGCGCGTTCAAGATGAACGGCTTCAAGTTTCCGAAAGACGATGATGCCTTCGTAAAGGAACCTCCGGTTCTGCTCGGGGCCAAGGCACAGAAGGAAGCCTTCCCCAACGCGCTTTATCCGGGGGAGCTGCCTGGGAATTTGCCGATCGCCTTCCGGTATTCCGGCTATGCACAATACAACAGCAAAATTCCCTTGGCGGTCGGTTACACGCCGCGAACCGATCTTTTCGCGCCGAACACATTCACGATACTCGCTGCGGGGAGCTTTGGGCCATCGCTCTCATTCTGGATCGATGACGATATATCTGTTGGCGGAGCGAACGCCGCAGGCGGCATGGGAGACGGGTACATCAAAGCGAACGACATCGGGCACTACTTGCGTCTTCCCAAGGACGCGCTCAACGTTCGCTTCGGACAATTTGAATTGGATCTTCCTTTCACACAAGCGCGGACCATCAATCTGACCGACTACGACATCTACGACCAGGCGAGCGTCTCGCTCGTCAACCCGGCGCTGTGTGTGCTGGCCCTCAATCCGGCAGCCACTCCCTGCACGACAAATAACCCGTTCATGTTTAGCGTACCCCAGCGAGGAATTGAATTCGGCGGGTATCCCAATGACGGGAACTTTACCTGGTCCGTGGCAATCGTGAATGGCAACAACGACAGCCCGGCGGTGCGCAATTCCAAGGACGTATACGTGCGCATTTCGCAGCGATTTAACCTGGAGCGCGACGCCAGCGTGCGTAGCCAGGTCCAGGCGTCTGGTCCGACTGGTCCGCGCGACCACACCTCGATCACTATCGGCGCGTTTGGTTACTACGGCCGCAACGCACTCAACGTCGGCGAGAGCCTTTTTCCGGGCCTGCCGACCATTCGCGAGCCGTTCTACCGCGCCGGCGGAGATTTTCGTTTCAGGTATCGCAAGTTCGAGATGTGGGGACTGGGAATGTTCGGGCACGACACGAATGTCATTCCGAATGCCGTCGGAACAGAGTTTGTATCCGCTACTCCGGTGACATTTTCGGGCGGATTCCTGGAAGCCGAATATTGGGCGTATCCGTGGCTCATCGGCCTGATGCGCTACGACGTCGTAAATTCGCCGACAGACTTTCAGGCCGGGCTTTCGAGCAACAACACGCGCAATCGCTTCAGCCCCGGAATCCAGGCGCTCGTGCGGGCGAATTTCAAAATTGAATTTGAGTATCAACGGCGATTCGAACAACCGATTCCGAATTCGACCAATTCGTTTCGCGCCAACGGATTCACTGTGGGAACGGATTTTCTGTTCTGAACTTTGGCGAGACCCCGGTCTCCTAAGGCCGGCACTTATTCTGAGAGGAGACAACGGATGAGCAGTTATAAGCGAGCAATACTAGCGGGGGCGATTTTTCTAGGGGCATTGTTTCTGGCCGGCCTGGCATGGGGAGGGGACGTAAAAGGCAAAGTCGAGGTGCAGGGCTTGCGCTCGGCGGAAAATATCGCCGTTTATATTGACACTATTCCGGGGAAGAAGTTCGATGCACCGTCGGCGCACGTGACCATCGACCAGCGTAAAATGACGTTCTCTCCTCGCGTCACCGTCGTGCTACTGGGCACTACCGTCGATTTTCTGAATAGCGACCCCGTCGGTCACAACGTGTATTGGCCGTCGATTAGCGGCAACAAGAAGCTGGCCCACAATCTGGGTACTTGGCCTAAAGGCGAAAGAAAAGCGTTTCAGTTCAACGATGCCGGCGTTGCATCGCTGCTCTGCAACGTTCATCCGGAAATGTCAGGCTATGTCGTAATTGTCGCCACGCCTTACTTCGCGGTCACCGATAAGGACGGTGCATTCGAGCTGAAAGACGTCCCGCCGGGCACTTACACATTGAAGACATGGAGCGAAGACGGCAAACCCACGACGCAATCCATAACGGTCACTGGCGGTGCGACAACCGTCGAGCTGACCGTGAAGAAGTAGCGAAGCGGAATCGGGGATCGCGCGCGTGGGGTTACGCACAAAATTGGTGGATTTGGACTGGCTGGAGTCGAATTTCCCGTGCATGAAAGCCTGTCCCGTCCACACCCAAGCCGGACGCTACGTCTCTCTCATCGCCGAAGGGCGCTATGAGCAGGCGTATCGCTACGCGCGCGAGCCGAATCCCTTTGCGTCCATCTGTGGCCGGGTCTGCGGCCATCCCTGTGAGACTGACTGCCGGCGCGGAAAATTCGACTCGGCGATTTCCATCCGCGCGCTCAAGCGATTTCTGACTGAGCGCTTCGGTCCGGAATCGCGCAATCCGATTGATGTTTTCCCGGAAAAGCCCAAGGCGACGCGCCCTGAAAAGGTTGCCGTGATCGGCTCGGGGCCTGCCGGGCTCTCAGCTGCACACGATCTGTCCTTGCTTGGCTACCTCGTAACAGTTTTTGAGGCCGCACCGATTCCAGGCGGCATGCTGCACCTCGGAATTCCCGAATATCGATTGCCGCGCGATGTTTTGCAGGCTCAGATCCGGGAAATCCTCGATCTTGGACCTGAGTTGCGATTGAACGCGCGCCTGGGAAAGGAGTTCACGATCGCCGATCTGCGAGCGCAGGGCTACAAAGCAATCCTGCTCGCCTTTGGTTTGCACCGTAGCCGCGATCTCACCATTCCCGGCAACGATCTGGACGGCGTCGTGAAGGGCATCGATTTCCTTCTCAACGTGAATCTTGGCTATCGCTTCTCGATCGGCAAAAAAGTTGTGGTAATCGGTGGCGGAAACGTCGCGATTGATGTGGCGCGGTCGGCCCTGCGGCAGCAGCAGAAATTGACGCTAGAAGCGCTGAGCAGCTCGTTGCTGCCCGATAGCCTGAACGAAAGCGAAATGAGCGTGGCCATGAAGGAACTGATGGACGTTTCCCGCGCCGCACTGCGCATGGGCGCACGCGAAGTCCATCTGGTGTGTCTCGAATCGCGCGAAGAGATGCCCGCCTTTGGGGAGGAAGTGGAAGAAGGCCTGCAAGAAGGACTGAAAATTCACCCCTCACTCGGGCCAAAGCAATTCGTGGGAAAGAATGGAAAATTGGCCGGGCTTGAAACGATTCGGTGCACTTCGGTCTTCGACGCCAATCATCGTTTCAATCCGGTGTTCGAAGCTGGTTCGGAGTCCATTATCCCCTGTGACACTGCGATTTTGGCGATCGGCCAGACTTCCGACGTTTCTTTTTTGTCCCCCGAACTCGGTCTAGAGATCACACGACAGGGAATCCTCAAAGTGGATCCCGACACGCTCTCCACCACTGCTCCCGGCATATTCGCCGCGGGCGACATTGCGTTTGGGCCGCGGTTGATCATCAGTGCTGTCGCCGATGGCAAGCGCGCTGCGGAAGGAATTGATCGTTACCTTCGCGGCGAAGACTGGAGGCCCAAGCCGAAGCATGTGCTGGTCACCATTCTCGATCATCACGAAATGGCCGCGAATTACGACGAATACTCACGCCTCACCGTGCCCGTCATCCCCATCGATCGCCGCACCGGCGTCACCGAAGTCGAATCCGGGTTCACCGAGGAACAAGCGCGGCTTGAGGCATCGCGTTGCCTGCGGTGCTGGATTAATACGATTTTTGAAGGGAACGAAGCGGAAGGTACCGAATGTATTCTCTGCGGCGGATGCGTCGATGTGTGTCCGGAGAATTGCCTCCGCCTCGTGCCGCTCCGCGAATTCGAATTCTCAGACGGCACGAAAGGTGAGCTGCGGGAAAGCAGCGCCTACTACGCGGGCACGCTCCAGCATCTCGAGGCCGGTGAGCTCGGTTCGATCGAAGGCTCGGTCATGGTGAAGGACGAGACGATTTGCATTCGCTGCGGCCTTTGCGCCGAGCGCTGCCCGGCCCACACGATCACGATGGAATCGTTTGAGGTCTTCGATCGCCCCGCGAATCTGGTTCACATCGAGGAGGTCATGCTGCACCAATGACTGACTCCAGCAAACCGGGAAACGCCGCAGGCCTGCCAAAGACGACCGAAGCGGGTGTTAGCCGGCGCGATTTCTTGAACGAAATCACTTTCGCGGCGCTCGGTATCGCAGCCGGTGGGTCGGCGATTGTGACCTATGGCTACTTGGAACCCAATGTTCTGTTTGAGCCGCCCACAAAATTTCGTGCCGGCGCTCCGGATCTCTACCCGGTCAACACCGTGACGTATCTTCCCGAGCAGCAGGTGTATATCGTCCGCACCCGCGAAGGGTTTTACGCGGTTTCGGCCGTATGCACGCACCTGGGTTGCATCACGCAGTGGAAGCCTGAGGCGGAGCAGATCGCCTGTCCATGCCACGGCAGCAAGTTTCACGCCGACGGAAGAAAAATCGAAGGGCCGGCGCCGCGGCCCCTGCCACATTTTTCGATCGGGCTGACCCCGGATGGAGAGCTGCAGGTCGATAAACTGGAAACGATTAACCCCAATCAGGTTTTGAGGACGTAGGCAAACTATGGCCGCATCATTTCAGCAGGCGCTTACGCATCTACGGAGCACGCGCGTTTGGAAATCCATTTTTCGGCGAGGACCGGCACTTACCAATCGGACGCGCAGTGTCGCGGTATTCGGCAATCTTTTCCTGCACTTCCTGCCCGCCAAAGTGCGGGAGAAATCGCTTCGCGTACGCGCAACGTATTATCTGGGTTCAATTTCGTTCCTGCTGTTTGCGATGCTTACCATTACTGGCATCCTTTTGATGTTTTACTACCACCCCGCCACGCCGCAGGCTTATCGCGACATGAAAGACCTCCGCTTCGTCGTCTCAAACGGCGTCTTTCTGCGGAACCTGCACCGTTTGGCAGCACAGTTAATGGTTCTGGCCGTCTTTGCGCACATGTTCCACGTTTTTTATCGGGGCGGATACAAACCACCCCACGAGTTCAACTGGGTTATCGGCGTTGTGCTCCTGCTGGTGACGCTGTTTCTCAGCTACACCGGATATCTGTTGCCCTGGGATCAGCTGGCTTTCTGGGCGATCACCGTGGGCACCAACATAATCTCAGCCATGCCGGTGTTGGGAAAATACGTTCGATTTCAGCTTCTGGGCGGGAACATCGTGGGAGAAAACGCGCTCCTGCGATTCTACGTGTTGCATTGTGTTGTGCTGCCGTTGGTGGCCATTGTTTTTGTAGCTGTCCATTTCTGGCGCGTGCAGAAGGACGGCGGGTTGACTGTGCGAGAACCGGATGGACCCCAAAAAGACTAGCCACGAGACCGGCATCGCCTCGGACGCACTCAGGAATCCACAGCGCGTCGTGTTCGTCACTCGAAAAACTTCGGCCAAAGTAATAGGCGAAGTTTCGGGGCAGGTGATGACGTATCCGCATCTGTTGATGCGCGAGGCGATCGCGTTTTATATTTTGGTGATTGTTCTGGTTCTGGTCGCGCTCGTCTGGGATGCTCCGCTCGAGCAACTCGCCAATCCCCTCCTAACTCCGAACCCCGCGAAAGCGCCCTGGTATTTCCTCGGACTGCAAGAATTGCTGCATTACTTCCCACCTTTTGTCGCGGGCATCGTCATTCCAACTTTGGTTGTCGTCGCACTGGTCGTCATTCCCTATTTCAATGTGAACGTACAGGGCGAGCCGTTGTGGGCCAAGAATGGTTTACGTCGTCTCCGCGCTTTTTCCGTGATCCTGATCGTATTGGCGGCCTTTCTGGCGGCATTTGAAGCGTGGACTGTACTCGCACCGACCGTCGTGATCGGCGGAATCATCTTCTACTCCTACTTCGTGCCGCCTGGTGGATCGCCGCGGGCTGAGTACCTGCGAACGCGTCCTGTTTCGTGGTGGGTGATGACCTGGTTCATTCTTGTGGCCGTGGTGCTCACTGTCGTCGGGACCTTCTTCCGCGGTCCAGGTTGGTCGTGGGTGTGGCCGTGGAGGTCGCATGCCGGCTGAGAACATGGGACGCGTTCCGCGCTCGCTCCGGCTGACGTTGGCCGTCAGCAGTGTGGCCTTGGTGATCGCGCTGGCGATTTCACCGATCAAGGACCTGCGCCGCGAGTGGAAACTCTATAAGCGCGATTACAGCCGCTTTGCTCAGACTCGGCCCGACACAAAGCGCTTATTGGCCGATTTTCATCCCGGTATCGATCAAATCTGGATCCCTGAAATGGGCGTAGTGGATCGCTGCACGACGTGTCACCAGGGCATTTCGCAGTCGAGCTTGGCTGGCGCCTCCGTGCCGCAGCCGTTCCGTGCGCATCCGCCTATTCCGCACCACGTTCAGGAGTGGGGCTGCGTCGTGTGTCATCGCGGCCAGGGTCCTGCGACCGAAGTGGCGGAGGCCCATGAAACGACCCTCGCCTGGGAGCAGCCCATTCTGCCGATTCATTTCATTCAAGGAGCCTGTGGCGCATGTCATCGCGATGAATTGGCTCAGGCCCCTCAATTGAACAGCGGCCGTGAGTTACTCGCTCGACTGAATTGCACCGGCTGCCATCACCTTCAGGACATCGATCGCCCGCAAATGCTCGGTCCCGATTTGACGAATGTCGGTACGAAGGTGAGCCGTGAGTGGATTTACAAATGGCTCAAGGAACCACGTACGCTTACAGATGCCGATGGCAACGTCACCGTGGATGGCGTCGAGACGCTAGACGAGCCTCGCATGCCGAAATTCCGGCTGACAGAAGACGAGCTCCGCGCGCTTTCCGCCTACTTGAGTACTCTCCGGGCAAGGCCCGTCGAAGCGTACAAAATCAGTCCGGCCGTCGTCGCTGCCTGGTCGAAAAATCAAGGTCTGGTTGACCAGGGCGAATTGCGCTTCCGGCAGATGTTCTGCTCCACTTGCCATTCGCTCGCGGTAACTCGCGGCGGCGAGACCAAGCTGGTCGGTGGCGACATCGGACCGGAACTCACGAAGGTCGGCACTAAGGTAAAGCCGGATTGGCTCGTAGCGTGGTTGCGCGATCCGCAGGCCTATTTGCCTCACAGTAAAATGCCACGGTATGCCTGGTCCGACGAAGATCTCTTCCAGGTCACGCAATATATTGAGATGAAGCTGACGGATCCGGACTTGCTGAAAAGTGTTCCGGAAATGGGCGCGCCGACGGATGCCGAGATCCAATCCGGTCGCCGCCTGTTCTTGGAAAAAGGCTGCGCCGGCTGCCATGCGATCGAAGGAGTTGGCTCGCAAAAAGACTTCGGGCCAGATCTTGCGACGTTGGGAGGGAAAAATGTCTCCCAACTGGAGTTCGGCACCTCGAAGATCCCGAGAAACCTCATCTCTTATATTCAGGCGAAGATCACAAACCCCCTCTCCGTCAACCCTGCGGCCCGTATGCCTCAATACAACCTGACTCCCGCCGATCTTGACGCCGTCACAACCGCGCTGTTGAGCATGACGGGAACGCCGACCACCAGCGGAATGGAAAAACTTCTGGTGCCCAAACGACACGCGCAATTCCAGGCTGCGGGCGAATTCGGCGAAGTGTACGAACGCTATAAATGCTACGTCTGCCACCAATTCAATGGGTACGGTGGAACGCTGGCTCCCGATCTTTCATTTGAAGGTAGCCGCGCAAACCGCCAGTGGCTCATCCAGTTCCTGCGGAATCCGCAAACACTGCGGCCCACTCTCGTGCTGCGCATGCCTCAGTTCAATATGTCGGAAAAAGAAGCAAGCACCATTGCCGATTACTTTGGGATGGTCTTGCAGCACCCGGAAGTGAACCCTGCTTCAGTCAATCGCCAGGACCTTTCGTCGCAACAGGCTGCGCTCGGCAAGCAGCTCTACGAGGTGAAATATCAGTGCCAAGCCTGCCATACGATCGGTGCCGCGGGCGGATACGTCGGCCCAAGCCTGGGCGACGCAGGAAACTGGCTCACCGCCGCATGGATCGAGGCGTGGCTTCGCAATCCACAGGGTCTGGTGCAGGGGACGATCGAGCCACGCCGTGCCTTTACGCCCGACGAAGTTAAAGCACTGACGGCGTATCTGGTAAGCCTGAGGCAGAGCCCCGCAAACTCACGCACAGGGCACGCGGCCGGGGCCGGAGGGCAAAAATGAATCCGCGCCTCCGCGTTCTGGCGATGATTGCGTGCCTGGTATTGACGGGCTGCCGGCAGAAGAGCAGCGTCGCTAAATCCGATCCCCTCGCGAACGCTTACGATTCCGAAGTTGACTGGAATGATTCTCAGCGCACTATCCCTTTGAGTTACGAACAGGCACAGGGCAAGCGAATCTTCTATCAGCAATGTGTCTGGTGCCATGCGGACTCGACGCCGGCCGGGCCCTCCAATCGTTCTAACGTCACTCCCACTCCGCCGCTGATGAACGACGGTTCCGTATTGAACGCCGAGAGCGACGAGAACTTGCAGAACACGATCGCTCTGGGTGGTAGCGCTGTGGGCAAATCCGCTATGATGCCACCGTATGGCAAAGTGCTGTCTAAGGATGAGATCCACTCCGTCATCGCCTATATCCGTGCAATCGCCACGCCTCCGTATCAACCCCCTGCCAACCCTGGTTCTAGTTACTCGGAGAAATAAAAGGTGACCAAGCGGGTGGCTTCCCTCAGGCTTGTTGCGTGCGTCGTGCTGGTTCTCACTCCCGTCTCGCTCTTAGGCCAGGTCAGTCCCGCGGAGATTTTGAATCCGAAGCTGAAAGCAGAAGAACAAAAGTACCTTCCGCAATTGGAGTCGCTACGTCAAACGATCGATCAAACGCGATTCCGCTTCGCTTTCGTCTTGACGCGCTACGTCACTGCCGACACCGAGAGGCAAGGCCTGGCAGATACCCGCGGCTTGGAATTCGTGCTCTTTCATGAGCAGATGCTCCTGAAAGTTTCCGGGCAGTACAAGGCTGCATTCGATTCGCAGCGATTAACGCAAAACCAACGCGCCGACCAGGTTCTTCAGGATGTCATCGTGCCGACACTGAAGCTTGTTCGACAGCAATTCCCGGGTGGCCTGGATTGCGATGGGATCGGTTTCGAAATCGCGTATCACACCCGAGCGGCCAAACAGAGCTATGAGTATGAGGGGAAAGAAATGCTGGTCGTGGTGTTCTCCGTGCCAGACGCTTTTGCGTTCTTGACCGTGGGGGGAAACGACGCACGCCAGTCCATTCTCAATCGGTCACAGATCTTTGCCAACGGAAAGGAATTCGCTCTCGCCTTGGGGGCCCATGATCCGTTGGACTTGGATGCAGCAGGGCGAGCGGAGACAAACGAGCAGCCAAGTCCGGCCGCCAGCGCCCCTGTTACGGGCTATTCCCCACCACCGCTCGTTAGCCCTCCTGCTGGACCTGCTGTGCCTTCCAAATCCGTTCCTGCGGAACGTCGCGAGCTCGCGCCTCCGGAGGCTTCGCCCGCGGCACCTTCGGCTGGGCCAACCGGTTCGCCAGAGGATTCCGACACCGCGTCCGTCCAAGCTGATGCTGACCGCTTACAAGCGAAATTCCAGTCACAACTCGATGGCCTCACCAAAGACGGTTCCGATAAATTCCATTTGGTTGATTATGCGCCGCCCTCGTTTGGGGTGTACCACGAGCGCGTTGTTTTGCAGGTCACGCTACGGAATCCGCTCTCGTTCGACAAGAGCGCGACTTCAATCTACAAGCGCGCGGCCCAAAGTCTCGATCTTGTTCTGGCGCCGGAATTGAAGGCGCTCGTTCCCAAGCTCCCGGCCGACGCGGCAATCTCCGCGTTCGATTTTTCGGTCCTAAACCGCATGGGCTCCGACAAAGATTCTTCCGAAGCCGTCGAATTTATCTGCCCCGCGAAGTCTGTAGATTCCTTCATCCGCGACGAGATCACCAGCCAGGACTTGGTAAATCAGAGCATCGTCCTCGTCAACGGCGTTCGCATCGCGTTGAATCTTCAACTCGTCGAATAACTCCGCCGCAGCCGTCGCGCATTTCGATCAAACGCTCCTCGCTGACTCCGTGAGACCGCGCACTTCAATCGTTTTCACGGCGGGCGACTGAAACGTGATGGCAGCTCCGGCCACGATCGGCTCGAGACTGCGATCAGCGGCCAACTCGATGTGATGTCCGTCACGAATGAGCGTGACATAGGTCATTGCGAAGCCATCAGGCCAAGCTCAGCCTCGTTCACCACGGGGTTCCGACCAGCGGAATCTTCGGGGCGCAAGCATTTGCGGGAGGTTAGATGAAAGTTCGATACCGCATTGTGGCTTGGGTTGTCGCTGGCGCAGCGGCCCTTGTTATCGTTGCCGGCATCTTTGTGTGGCGTTCGGAGCGCAGCTCCGATCGATGGAATACTTTTCTGACCGGCGACCCGCACGCCGGGGTGGATACCTTCAAGCAAAAAGGATGCGGCGACTGCCATTCTGTTCTCGGAGCCGGTGGGACGCTCGCACCTGACCTAGGCTTACGCGGAGCCGCAGGTTCCAGCATGAATGAGCTGGTTACTCAGATGTGGAATCACGCACCGCGCATGTGGGAGAAGATACGAGCCAGCAAAGTCAATTATCCTCGGTTCTCACCGGAAGAAATGGCAAACCTGTTTGCCTACCTCTACGTAACCTGCTATGACGATGAATCAGGAGATCGGATTCACGGGGAGTTCCTATTCACACAAAAAGGGTGCATCCGCTGCCATTCGATCGGCGACACGGGAGGCAGCGTCGGGCCCAATCTTAGGGAAATCGGTCCTGTGAACACTCCGATTTTCTGGTCGCAAGCCATGTGGAACCATGCACCGGCAATGGAAATCCACATGCGCGAACTCAATATGCCTTGGCCGCAATTCGAGGGAGAGGAGATGAACGATTTGCTGGCCTTTGTGCGCTACGTCCGAGCAGGTCCCGAGCGCGAGTCCTCCGTCCTGCCAGCAAACCCGCGCCGAGGTTGGGTATTATTTCGCGAAAAAGGATGCATCTCCTGTCACGCCATCCGCGGCGAAGGCGGGACCGTGGGCCCGGACCTCAGCTCGGATCGGCCGTTGCCCCGCACTCTGACGGAGATGGCCGGCCGGATGTGGAATCACTCCCCCGAGATGTGGGCAGCTATGAAGGAAAAGGGCATCGCGCGCCCCACTTTTGATGGACAAGAGATGGCGGATCTAATCGCCTTCCTTTATAGCGTGCGCTACTTCGAGCTGGGAGGCTCTCCGATTATCGGGCAGGAGCTATTCGACGACCGTAAGTGCGGCCAGTGTCATGGGAACGACGCAAGTGGCGGAAAAAACGGCCCGAGGCTGCGGAAGCCCGGCAAGGTCTTTACTCCCGTGAGCTTCGCCTTGGCTCTTTGGTCTCACGGACCTCGCATGTACGCGAAGGCTGAAGCGCTGGGGCTGGGATGGCCCACTTTGAACGAGGGTGACCTGAGCCATTTGTTGGCGTTCTTGAACAGCCCTCCTGTCAACCCTAAAAGATAAGAAAGACGCTGAGGTGGGTCTGAAATTGCGTCAACCGATGCGGAATTGCACGCGCGATCCCCTCGAGATCAACTTCACTCTTCTTTCTTGTCGGCACGATGGTAATGCCGCCGGTCACACCTCAACGTCGGCGAGTATCCCGGCTATTCCGAGCCCGTGCCCGAAGCAATCGACGAGACTGTGATCCAACCTTAGCTCCGTCGTTCCGCGCCCCGGCCGCCTTACCCGCCCTACGAATTAGGCTCAGAAACCGGGAAACGCAGGCGGTCGAACGCTGTGGCCCGGTTATACGCGGGCGCGATCTGCTGACTGAAGAGACCGGTCTTCAACATCAGCATCATCATCGAAAAGTCCCCAATCAGCTCACAGCTTGCAATCGGCACGATTAACAGGGAGGAATGCAGAGTGGAGTGCAAGAGCGAAAGCAGCAACGTGGCCGCCAGCCCTACCAGCAAGACGAGTCCGAAAAAAGCCCGTGCGTACGTTCCGCGCAGCCATTCGCCCATGGTCGCGCGAGCGGCCGGAAGCGACCGGCTCATCCGGTAAAAATAAATTGCCAAGAGCAAGAAGTTGGCGACTAGTAGCCCATGCTCGAGAGATTCGAGACCTGCTGGAGGAATTTCGCCCCGAATCTGTCGAATGGTCAATGATAGCGTGACGCCTCCTAGCGACGCGTACATGAACAACAAGAGCGGCAGCAGCAGCGTCCGCCAGAACGCCACGCCCGCCGAAGACCTCATGAGAAAGCCGTCGTAACACGCAATAAACAATGCGGAAGCAGCAGCGAGCCCGAAAATTGAATTGGCGGCCAACTCCGAAAGGTGGATGAACGGTGCGTGAGCCCGGAGCAGGATGCTCACCGAACCACTCAACATAAAAACTCCCATGGCCCATATTCCGCGGGCGATCCAGGAGCGGTCCGGTCGTCTAGCTGCGGCTAGAAAGCGCTCCGGCCGGCCAAGAAAGAGGAGATGCGCGGTATTCTTGCCAACGACGACGATCAGAAATCCGGCGATCATTCCCACCACGTCCGCAGTCAGCAGCGAGACCAGGAATAATCCTCCCCCGACGCCGCCAAGGAAGAACGCGGTTCCAATCAGCCAGTTCCAAAACGTCTGGCGGTGATACCCAGCTGCGAATCGGTGTGGAGCAATCAACAACTCGTGTGTCGCCATACTTTTTCTCCGTTCCAATCCCAGAAGACTCGCGGACTATGCATCGAGATAATAAACGTTCGGTTTTGTCTCGTATTCCGGCAGTAACGCCCAGCCTTCTCGAGCCTTCACCAGGCGCTGCAATTTGCCATTTTCATCTTCCCAGTCGCCGAAAATTCGGGCGTCGGTGGGGCAAGTCACCACGCAAGCCGGCTCCAGACCCTGATCTATGCGGTGGGCGCAAAGAGTGCACTTGATGTTCGTTCCTTCGTCGAAATCGGCGAACTTGATGGCTTCCAGCGGGCTGATTCCGTCGCTGCTGTACCCATGTTCGAGCAATCCGTGCTCAATGAAGTGGCGGTTCATGTAAGGACACGCCACGTTGCAGGCGCGGCATCCGATGCACAAATTGTGGTCAACCATCACGATGCCGTCGGGGCGGATGTAAGTCGCTCCGGTCGGGCAGGCGCTGGCGCAAGGCGCATCCGAGCAGTGATTGCAGAGAGTAGGGAGGAACGTACGCTTTGTCTGGGGATAGGTCCCGACCTCCTGCGTCACGACGCGCGCGAAGTGAATGCCTTCGGGCGTGCCGTTCTCCTGTTTACACGCCAGGGTGCAGGCGTTGCAGCCGATGCAGCGCTTGAGATCAATCACCATCCCCAATCGAGCCATCGCGTCACCTCACAGAGCGATATCTGTTAACCGCCGGCCAGGTGACGAATGATCGCCATGGTGACGACTTGTTCGCCGCCTTGCAGTTGCCGGTCCAACTGATCTGCCCTCAGACTCAACCCATCCACAACGATCGCGAAGTCGGGCCGTAGTTTGCCGTTGCATACGAGCGTGTCGTAGAGAGCGCCCCCGTCCTGCGTGGGCAACTGGCGCAGCAGGTCGGCGATCGTTTCGCCCTCGAATTCCACGGTGCTGCGGCTGAATCCCAGCATCTTGCGCGTGACTCCCAAGGCAGCAATGTTTGCAACCGGCATGATCCTCTACCTCTGTAAGCGCTCGACGCGTACGCGTGCGGTGGACTCCAAGCCGCCGGTCGCGCTGTCGGTGTATTTCATGGATCCGGTAAGCAAGCGGTTGAAGTGTGTTCCCCGCGCCTTCACTCTCTTGTTGGTCACGACGTTTCGCGTAATGGTGTTGCTCACCCCGAAAACCTGCGGATGGATGCCCTCCACCACCTGCACCCCGCCTTCAATGCTTCCCGCCGGTGATGTCAATCGAATCCGGTCACCCGTCCTGAATCCCAGTTTGCGGGCGGTCATGGAATTAATCAGGATCCCTCCGTGTATAGGATCTTTCTCGCTCACTTCCGAAAGCCACGGCATGACCATGGTGTCGGCGAAAGTATGCAGGCTTTCTTTGAACGTAATGGCGAAATACTCGTAGCCGTCTTTCCCGTCGTCGATTACCTGCGAATTCTTCCAAAATGGAAGCGGCTGGTAGTTATCGAGCGGCCAGTCTTTGAGCCCCACTTCGGAGAACTTCTGCCGCATCTCGTCACCGGTACGCTTGATGAACTCGAAATAGAAAGGGATGCGCAAGTTGCCATAGGGCATGTAGGTTTCTGCTGGAGTGCGGTAGCGCACCGCGTGCCCGTGCTCTTTGAACCAATCGAGTCCCCGCTCTTCGCCGTAAACGCTACGCGCGTAGACGTCCCAAAATTCCTCGACGCCGTAGCGCTTGTCCGGATCTAGCAGGTACTTCGGATTGGCCGTGAAGCCACACACCATATTCAAAAGATCGTTCCAGTTATCGCGAAAACCCATCCGCTCCGATAATTCGGTGAGGATCTCGAAGGCGTCCCGGGTATCGCCAAGAGGTTTCACCACCGGCTGGCGCAACGAGTGGCCGGTCACAGCGGGCGGCTCGAGGCAATTGAGCAGCGTCGATTCGAGGAACGTCTGGTCCGGGAGAAACACATCGGCCCACTGCGTCGATTCCGTCTCTTGAATCTCAATCGCCACGACGAATTTCATCTGCTGGAAGATTTGCTCGATCTTGTCGGTCTCCGGCATGTTCCACCACGGGTTTGAGTGGTAGATCAGCATGGCCTCCGGGCGGTAATTCAATCCGAAGCGCTCCGGGTTCAACAGCGTTTCGGCGTTGAGCTGTCCGGCGTCGAAACCGATGGGGAACCACTCCATCAAGTGACTCGAATCCGCCGGGTACTTGAATGCTGGTGCGGGATGAAGCTGGTGCGGCTCGGGCTTCACCATGCCATCCTCGCCAGGGCTGACAAAGAAACCCCGGTGATCGAGAGGTACGCCCAGATGCCCACCGGGAACGTCGATGTTTCCCACCAGCATGTTGAAGAGCTTGAAGGTCATGTTGTCAAACAGGCCGTTGCCGTGGGATTGTGAGCCGCGGTAATAATTGAGAGCGGCGGGACGATACGGATAGGTCTTGCCCTCGATGTTGATCGTGGCGCCGATCTGCGCGGCGTCCACAAATTCCTTCGCAATCTTTCGGATCGTGGAAGCCGGCACCGTGGTGATTTCGGCCATCTTTTCGGGTGTATTTTCGAGCAGGATGTCTTTCCACACTTGGAAACCGGTGCGGATCGTCACGTCGGCGTGGAAAAAGGTGCCTTCCAGTGCCATGAACTCGGACGGAACTTCATCCCAGGCACGCGGCGCATTTGCACTCAAATCCCAGACCTGGGCCTTACCCCCAGCATTACGCAAGAAATCGCCATTTTCCTTCACCAGATAGGGCGCATTGGTGCGGTCGCGGAGGAATTCGCGGTCATAGCGCCGAAGCTCGTGAACGAGTACATGCGCCATGCCCAGCACGAAGGCACGATCCGTCCCGGGGATAATCGGGATCCATTCATCTGCTTTTGCCGAAGCGATCGAACAGCGCGGGTCGAGCGACACCACTTTCATCCCGCGCATACGCGCATCGGCCATGCGCTTGGCGCTTCCGGAAAGATGCAGGTGCGAAGAGAATCCATCGCCGGAGCCAATTTGAATCCAGTAATTGCAATATTCGTAGTCGTTGATGGAAGCAAACGAGCCGTCCACGCTCCCATTCACCGGATGATAGGAGCCGCCGCAGTAATTTCCGAGTGAGGTAAAAAAATTCGGCGAGCCGAAAACGGCCGGCCAGCCCCAGAACAGGATTCGCTGGAAGTCGCCGAGAGCGCACAGCAGCTTGCGAGGATCGTCGCGCCGAACCTTTCCTAGCTCCCGCGCCACGATTTCGTAAGCTTCCTCCCAACTGATTCGCGCCCATCCTGGATCCTCATGCAGACCCTTCTTCGGGTTGGTGCGCTTCATGGGATGGAGCACTCGCGTGGAATCGTAAAGGCGGGCCAAGCCGGCGTTGCCCTTGGGGCAGAGCTTGCCCAGATTGTCGGGGTTCGAGGGATCGCCTTCGATTTTCAGCGCCACGCCGTTCTCGACATACACTTTGATTCCGCAGCCATGCAGGCACATGCCGCAGGTGCTGGGTATCCAACGACCCTGGCTCGGAGTCATCGTAGATGTGGTCGCCATCGTCGCTCTCCTCACTTCGTTGACCGAATCACTTCACGGATATCGGCTGCCTTCGGAATCGGCATCCGGGTGGCCCTGCGCATCCGTACCAAATCCGCCACAGTGGTGCGATCGAGATAATCCACAAATTGCTCGCGGACGACCGACCACATGGGGTGCAACAGGCACTCGCATGGATTGCCGCAGGGATGATCTTCCAGAATGCAATCATTCAATTGCGACCCATCGATCGCCTGCACAATCGCCAGGAGCCGAATCTCCTCGGGCGGCACGGCTAACTCATAACCTCCGCCAGTGCCCCGGACGGAATGCAACATGCGGCATCGGCACAGCGGCAGAAAAACCTTTCCAAGGAACGCGGGCGGGATATTTTCCTGGTCGCAAATCTCGCGGCTGCTCGAGAGCCGCCCCAGCGGCTGCTCCGCAAGATGCGCCATGGCTCGGATCGCGTAAGAGCACGGCTTCGATAAAATGCTGTTTGACATGACTAAAGGAGTTCCATATCTTGATGTCGAGATTCTCCTCGCCCCGCATTTTTCGGCAATCGTCACTTTGACCTAGTCTCTGGGGCGATCGTCACGCGCTGCCAATGCTCGAAAGAGAGCTCTTCACGCTGCTGGAAAGCACCGCCGACGCCGCTTTCAGCGTGGACGAGATGGGCACGATTCGTTCCTGGAACCGCGCAGCAGAAAAGCTCTTTGGCTATTCCTCCGCCAAAGTGCTCGAGCACCCGTGCGCCCTGCTTTTTCAAGGCCGAGGCCCGCTGGGCAATACCGTCTGCAGCGAAGCCTGTTCGGTGCTCGAGTGCGCCCACGCGAAGCGCGAGGTTTCCAATTACGATCTGGAAGTGAAAGCGAACGGCGGGCAACGCCTATGGGTGAATGTCTCCATCTTGGTTTTCTTCGACGATCGGACCAAGCGGCGCCTGGTGGTGCATCTAGCCCGCGATATCACCAGCCGAAGAAGGAAAGATGAACTCGCTCAAAAGGTACTCGGAGCTGCCCAACAACTCGCCGTACTCTCCGATGAGCGCCCGCCCTCTCCCCCGGTTTCTCCACTGACAGAGCAGGAGCAGCGCGTGCTCTCGCTGCTCGCCGAAGGAAAGAGCCCCTCTGATGTAGCGCGGGCGCTGCATATAACCGCACGCACCCTGCGCAATCACATCCACAACGCCGGAAGAAAGCTAGGCACTCGAACCCGCCTCGAAACCGTCATCCACGCCAGCCGGCAAAAACTGATCTGAAATCCCCGTGAAACCGCCTGTAGAATGGCGGCGATTCAGTGAGGTAAACCAGATGAAATCCAAACTACCCTCTTCGATTCAAAATCTGCGGAGGTTATATCCCGACGTCTGGAAACATTTTGAGCAATTGGGAGAGGCCTGCCATGAAGCCGGTCCTCTAAACGAAACAACGCGGCGCATCGCGAAGGTGGCTATCGCCGCGGCAGCCCAGACCGAGGGCGGCGTCCATTCTGCGGTACGAACTGCCCAAGCCGCCGGCGTTTCAGCGGATGAGATCCGCCACGCGGTCCTGCTTACACTGACGACCATCGGCTTCCCTCGCGCCATGGCCGCAATGAGCTGGGCCGAGGATGTCCTGCGGCGTCGGCCCCGCTAAGATCACTGTTCGCCTGAACTTTAGCCGACTCGTGGTCCAGCCTGCCCTGGTCGATTACCGTGAGCTGATCTCTAGTTGCCGAGAAATAGAAGATGTCTCGCGGCTCGACCTCGCGGCCTTTACCTGCCAGCTAATTTCGTGCTCGAATTCCTCGGCTTTCATTGCCAGGGCGGACGAGCCGACTATCACTCACCAAATTCGCTGAGCGCGTAGTCACGACCTGGGGTTCCTCGAGCAGCGTTCAGGTTCCGCTTGACAACGCGTTCGTACCGAACGTTAGGATGTGCCGATGATTGAAACGATCAAGACGGCGCTGCGTAAGACGCCGCTGTTTGCGAGTCTTACGGACGATGAAATTAGAGCGTTGACCGGCAGAGTGAGCAAAAAGCAGCTGCAGCGCGGCGAACTTCTTTTCGGCGAAGGTGATCCCTGCAAGGGGCTCTACTTCGTCGTCTCGGGGAAAATCCGCATCTTCAAGCTGTCGGTGACGGGGCGGGAACAAGTGCTCGCCATTGAGGGGCCCGGTAGCTCTTTTGCGGAGCTTCCAGTGTTTGACGGCGGCAGTTATCCGGCGGCTGCCTCGGCGTCGGAAGATGCGGAGCTTCTGTTCATTTCGCGCAAAGACTTTCAGAATTTTTGCCGCGAACATCCCGAGGTGGCGCTGAAAGTAATCGCCGTGGTGGGAACGCGGCTGCGCCGCTTGGTCGGCATCATCGAGGAACTGTCGTTCACGACGGTGCGGCAGCGCCTGATCGCCCTCATCTTGCAACTCGCGGAGGCCGGTGGCACGGCATCGGAGGGCGGAGTGCGATTGGAATTGACGAAGAGCCATCAGGACTTCGCGGCGGAACTCGGCACCGTTCGAGAGCTGATTTCGCGAAACCTCAGCAGGCTGCAGGCCGAGGGGTTTCTGGAAGTTGAAGGCCGCAAGCTCGTTGTAAAAGATCTCTCGGGCTTGAAGCGCGAACTGAACTCGCCTGAATAAATCTCCCAAGTCCCAATAAGACACCGCTGTCCGAGCTAGTGACTTTAGTCACTGCGTCATCTGCAGCCTGCGTTCAGACTCGCGCCCGTGGGAGGAACCGATGAGCTTTAATAAGGCGACGCGGGTGAGAGAAATCGTGAGCGCGAATCCCAGCGCGGTAAAAGTGCTCGAGCAGGCGGGAGTGGATTACTGTTGCGGCGGCGAGAAATCCCTGCATGAGGCCTGCATGCATACCGGGGTCTCTTCCGAGGAAATTCTGAAGCGGCTCGAGGAGAACCGAAAACAGGCAGGACCCGGAGAAGCAAACTGGGCGGCAGCATCGCTAAGCACGTTGACGCAGCACATTCGCGACAAACACCACAAGTATGTTCGTGAGGCGGTGCCCCGCCTTCGCGCTCTGGCAGCCAAAGTGAAGGCGCAACACGGACCCAATCACAGGGAGTTGGCGGAGATCGAAAAGCAATTCTTCAATTTGGGCCAGGAGCTGTACATGCATATGCAGAAGGAGGAGCAAATCCTTTTTCCGTATATCGAAGCGCTGGAATGTGCGTCGGCAGGCAACGGAAAGCTCGAGCCGCCCTTTTTCCAATCCGTGCGCAATCCAATTCATTCGATGATGCATGACCATGACTCAGCCGGCGAGGCGCTGCGCGCGATGCGGAAACTGAGTTCCGGGTATCAGGCGCCCGCAGATGGCTGCGAAAGCTATCGCGAGCTTTACCGCGGCCTGCAGGAATTCGAGGCGGATTTGCACACGCACATCCACCTCGAGAACAACATCCTCTTCCCCCGCGCCGTCGAGCTGGAAGCGGCCGTTCTTTGAATCGAGTGCGCCATGAAGACTTCTGCTGGGCTTCTTGAAATGCCGGCGGCGTCGGGTTCGCGTCCGCCATCGGCTGGAGAAATATTTAACATAGCCCGCGCTCGCGAACTGGCCCTCTCCCGTCTGCTGATGGCATACATCACGACGGGTCTTTTCTTCATGGTTTTCCCCGGGACAATGCTGGGCGTGTGGAATCTCATGCAGATCAGTGGACGGGAGAGCATCGGCCTTGTTTCACCGGCATGGCTGCAAGCGCACGGTCACGCGCAAGTCTTCGGCTGGATCGGGAGCTTTCTATTGGGAATTGGATTCTACTCGATCCCGAAGCTTCGCGGGACGGCGACGGGAGCCATCCGTGCGGCGTGGGCTTGCTGGGCGCTTTGGACCGTAGGCGCCGCGGTTCGTTGGGCAGCGACCGTGTACTTGTGGGACTGGCGCGTGCTAGTTCCGGCGTCGAGCGTGTCGGAGCTGGTCGCGTTCTTGATCTTCGTTGCGGTGGTGTCGCAACACCGCCCTCAAGGTCCCAGCAAGGGCCGCCTCGAGCCGTGGGTTGTCATGAGCGCGACGCTCGGCTTCCTGTTCGTAGTAGCCATGAATGTGGCGGGATGCTTCTACGTCGCTCTCCACGGCGCCAGCCCCGCTTTTCCGCACTCCTTTGACCAGCGCTATCTTGCGCTCATGGGTTGGGGATTTCTGGTGCCATTTGTGTGGGGATTCAGCGCTAAATGGATGCGAGTATTCCTAGGTTTGCAGTCGTTGCGCCCGCGCGTCTTGGTCGCTGCGGTTCTGGCCAACGCGGTTGGAGTGATTCTGATGATCGCCGGAAAAACGTCGCTGGCGACGTGGACCCTCGTGGCTGGAGCAATCCTGGCGATTGCGGCGATCCGTATGTTTGAACGAAGTGATCAGCCGGCAAAAACCAACGGCGTGCACCGCACGTTTCCATTCTTCGTCCGCATGGCTTACGGCTGGCTACTCGCGGCGGCGCTTCTCAGCGTTGCGGCAGCACAGTGGGATATTTCGGGCGGCATCTGGGGCGCGTCGCGCCATGCGCTGACCGTGGGATTCATTGCGATGATGGTCCTGTCGGTTGGCCAGCGGATTCTGCCAGCATTTGCGGGGATGCGGCTGCTGTGGAGCGAAAAGCTCATGTTCGCAGGCCTGCTTCTCCTAACCATCGGATGCACGCTGCGTGTGTCCTGCGAAGTGCTTGCCTATCAAGGCTACGCCGGCTGGGCTTGGTCCGTGTTGCCCGTATCTGCGCTGATCGAGTTGTGCGGTCTCGCCATTTTTGCGCTCAACATTCTGGGGACGTTTGCGCTCCAGCCGAGCCACGCACATCCGCAGCCCGTCGTCCTGGGGACATCGGAATTGAGTATCGGAAACACCGCGCGCTGAGTTTGCCGATCGAGTCAGACCAACGACCGGAAAAAATCATCGAGAAAGGACGCTGCAATCATGCGAAACACGGGGACTCGAGTGGAGCTCGATCTTGTAATCTGTGTCGTTGCGCTCCTTCTGCTCGGCGGGACGCCGGCTGCACGTGGACAATCTTCTTCCGATACACCGGCACCGACCGTTACCGCGGGAGCGCAAAATCCCGATCAGGCGCCGGCTCCGCAAGCCGTGGACATCGTTCGCGATCCAGCAGACGTCCCGCCGCCCGTTGGGAAACGAGAACCGCAGGCGGTGAAGGTTTCACTCGTAGCGCGGGAACTGGAAGGGAATCTGGATGCGGTCCTCGGCACGACGTACGAATATTGGACGTTCAACGGCAAAGTGCCGGCCCCAATGATTCGCGTCCGGCAAGGAGACACTGTAGAACTGACGCTGAAAAACGACGGGCGTCTCGTTTCTCATTCCATCGACCTGCACGCCGCTCTCGGACCGGGAGGAGGCATGGATCTTACGGAAGCGAAGCAAGGCGAGACCAAGACCTTCACGTTCAAGGCCCTTGTGCCCGGCGTTTTTGTCTACCACTGCGGCACCAACCTCGCTGCGCAGCACATTTCCAATGGCATGTATGGCCTGATCGTTGTCGAGCCGCCAGGCGGATTGCCGCCAGTGGACCGCGAGTTTTATGTGATGCAAGGTGAGATCTATACCGTTGACGATATGGGCGGTGAAGGGCATCAGAAGACCAGTCTGACTAAATTACTTGACGAGCGGCCGGAATATTTCGTGTTCAATGGTGCCGTCGGCGCTCTCACCGCGCAGCACCCCATGCACGCGAAGACTGGCGAGACCATCCGAATTTTCTTCGGCGTCGGCGGCCCGAACATGATTTCGTCCCCGCACATCATCGGGCAGGTTTTGACACAAGTCTACAACGAGGGCTCCTTCACCTCGCCGCCGCTGACGAATGTGCAAACCACAGTCGTGCCACCGGGAGGCGCAACCATCCTCGAACTCAAGCCGCTCGTACCCGGATCGTACAAACTAGTGGACCACGCTCTCGTCCGAGTGGCCCGCGGCCTGGTTGGCTCGATCGAAGTTTCCGGGACAGCTCGCTCCGATCTTTTTCATGATGGGCCAGCGCAATAGTGGCTATACACAACGTCGGCAGTGGATAAAATCGAGAACTACAATGAGTCCGGCGGAAATGATGGCGCGTGTGACCTGCATCACTGAGAATAGGAAAGAACCGACATATAGGGAATAACCGCGGGGCTGCGCGGAAATGTCGTCAATCGTCTGTTCGCCAGATTCACGAGCAGCGCCAAGGGCAAGGGCGGCATGCGGGAATCTTGTGGTCCACCTTTCGGCGATCAAGACAGCGATTGCTGTATCGAGACGGGACGCACTCTTTGGCAATTTCTATTGAGCTGAACGGAATCGCAGACTTGGAAATCAAGAAGAGGATAGGGGCTGTCATTCGACAATGTATCGGCGATCGACCAATCGAAGAGGATTGGAGTGCATGTGTCCGTGCTTCGGTTGGTCACTGCCGGGTTACTTTGAAAGCGCCAACCCAGACGCGTGAGCGAATTTTCTTCGACGACATCCCGGCGCTCCCGGAGAAGATCCGCAACTGGCTTGATTTATATCCGTTCAGATGAGCCATAAGGACCGTTAGCCTCGGGGTGTATTGAAGACGTCCGTCGCTCGATACACCAGGATGCTCGACGACGAGTTCCGAGATGAGCGTCGAGGAGCACCTGGGCTTCGGAGGCGGCGATTTTCGGCGATCCAGCGAGTGAGGATCGCGAACGCCAAGGTCGTCTCCGTTGCGATCTTTCATTCGCCGGGAGGGAGGAACCGTGTCGTCCTCAAATCAGACCGTAGAGGCAATGCGTTGCACGCGCTGTGGCCACTTGGCCACCAGCAAGGACAAGTTTTGCGCCGAGTGCGGAATGTTTTTGCGTGACGCTTACCTGGATCACCGGCTGCTATTCGCCTTGCAGCACGAGCGGGAGGGCCGTAGCCGGGATGCGCGCAACGAACTGGAAAGGATCCTGGACACGGAGCCCGAACATGTGCTCGCGAATCACCTGCTGGGGACTTTGCTTTTCCACCAAGGCCTGCTCGAGGGGGCCGTCGAACGTTACGCTCGGGCCGTGGCCGCAGCCCCGGCATTCGTTTTGGGTCACTACGACCTAGGCGTGGCCTGGTACCACCGGGGGAACATGCCGAAAGCCATCGGCTCATTTCGGCGGTGCTTGGAAATTGATCCGCAGTACAATGCGGCCCACTATCGCCTGGCGTTGTCTTTGTTTCACGCTGGCGAACTCGAAGAGGCCCTGGAACACTTCGAACGCTCGACGACTCTCACTCCCGAGTACCTCATGGCCCGCTATCACATCGGAGTGATCCACGAGCGGCGCAAAGACATGGAATCTGCCGCGCGCGAGTTTCAGCGCAGCCTTGATGAAGGCGTCGGCGAGGTCAGCAGCCTGTTTCACCTGGCGATGATCCGTCAGGCAGGCGGTGACCGGGCGGCCGCCGAGAAGCTTCTCCAGCGTGCCCGTGAGTTTGGAGCGGTCAACTCCGTGCGTCGCCGATGAAGGTCCGTCGCCTAGCGCTGGGAGGTTGCGCTTGAATGGTCCTGAACATAGCTCGCTGATCTTCGATTGGGCTCAACCTGGCAGCCGGCTAAAAGATCTGCCGGCTCATGTAATGCTCGACGACGAGACCCTGCGCGACGGCTTGCAAAGCCCCTCAGTGATCGATCCGCCGGTTGAGACCAAAGTCGAGATTCTCCATCTGATGGAGAGCTTCGGAATAGAAACAGCCAACGTAGGCCTGCCGGGCGCGGGCGTCCGCCAGTTCGAAGCGGTTTCCCGTCTCTGCCAGGAGATTTCCGCTCAAAGGATGCGCATCCGGCCCAATTGTGCCGCTCGCACGTTGCGCGTGGACATCGAACCCATTGCCGAGATTACCCAGCGCTTCGGCGTTCCCATTGAGGCCTGCCTGTTCATTGGCAGCAGTCTGATCCGGCAATACGCGGAGGAATGGGATTTGGAGCACCTCCTGCGTCATACGCGGGAGGCCATCGGATTTGCCATCCGGGAAGGATTGGTGGTGATGTACGTCACCGAGGACACGGTGCGCTCATCACCGGAACATCTCCGCATCCTCTTCACAGCGGCTGCGGATGCAGGGGCGAAGCGTCTGTGCCTCTGTGATACGTGCGGCGCTGCCGTGCCGGACGGTGTCCGTAAACTCGTTTCCTGGGTCAAATCGTTAGCGGACGAACTGGGCAGTGGTATAGGGATCGATTGGCATGGGCACCGCGACCGCGGGCTGGATCTCGCCAACAGTCTCGCAGCGGTTGAGGGGGGCGCCACCCGCGTGCATGGAACTGCTTTGGGAATCGGTGAGCGCGTGGGCAATACACCGATGGAGCAACTCCTGGTGAACCTGAAACTAATGGGCCTGCGTGACGACGATCTCACGCGCCTCCCCGAGTACGTTGCAACCGTATCGAGAGCAACCGGTGTCGCCGTTCCCGCCAACGCCCCAATCGTGGGCCGCGATGCATTTCGGACCGCCACGGGAGTTCACGCCGCCGCCGTCATCAAGGCCCAACGGAGAGGTGAGACTTGGCTGGCCGACCGCGTCTACTCGGGAGTGCCGGCGGGAATGATCGGCCGCACCCAGGAAATTGAAGTCGGGCCAATGTCCGGCGCTTCGAATGTCAACTACTACCTGAGCAGCCGCGGACTCCAAAGTGACCCGGAGGTGGTGCAAGCGGTTTTGCTGGCGGCCAAACAATCCAATCGAGTCCTCACCGAAGATGAGATTCTTGAGGTCGTCCGTCACAGGCACCTCGCCGCACCCCATTCACCTACGGAGTCTTGTTGAGCAGTTGCTCCGACGCTGTTGAGGACCTCGCTCGTGGCGTGCCTCCCGTTGCCATAGGGTTTCCGTCACCATTGACCCGACGCAGTCCGGCGACTATAGCGCCGCAGATACACCGATAGGATTGTCACGCAAGAGAGCACCGCGCAGCCAACGACGAGCCACTCCGGCAGGTCGGGATACACTATTGCATCGAGAACGTGCACCAGAAACGGCCCGCGTGCGGGTTCGATGCCTGCGCGAGCTTCGAGCCACGATTCAGCGACGGTGAGTGGGCAGGGCGGCCAAGGGATTAGCTCGATGACGATGGCGTAGACAAGCGAAGCGATGTGCAGCGTCCGCAGAAGAGCGCGGCAGCGCGTCACCGTCCAGCCCAGCAACACCCAGCCACACCAAAGCAGGTGCAGGAACAGAACAATCTCCGCGAGAACAGATGCTGCAAAAATTGGACAGGTACCCCGCGTTGCTGACTACCGACTATCGGCCGGTTATTTTCTTCCTCGCAAAATTCTCAGCAGCTGTGTGTTCACGAACCAAATCTGTCGAAGTCGCCTTTACTTTCTCCCGAGAAAATGAATGTGGCCGGTGAACGCGCGTCGCTGGAAACTGCTAAACGCACCAAATGTCGCCGAATCCACATTGTTGTGAATGATCGTCGGTTTCTGGCGGTTGGTCACATCATTGAAGCCGGCGCGGAGAGCCCATTGCAATCCAAAAAGCGTGAACCTTTTTTTCGACGTGAACATTGAGGAGGAAGTAATCGGGAAATCGCGCCCGATCCGGGGGACCGACCAGTTCCTGCTCCTGGTTCACAAGGCTGTGAGGATATCCGGTCCGCTAATCGAGCGAGTAAGCAAACGGAAGATCGTGGATGCGCGGCAATTTGAAAGGCAGCGCGCTCCAAGACACCACTCGGTTCGGCGAATCCCAACCAAGTGGCCCGCCCTGCTGCACGCTGAAGAAGGGATTATCCGGCGTCGAGTCGAGAACTGCATGGTCGAAGCTGCGTGGCGCATCTCGAGGAATAAAACCGGCGCAATGGATGGAAAGCGCGTCAATCACTGCATCCAAAGTCTGAGTAAAGCCGTCTTCCAATCGTCGCTAGTTATTGTTCAGGCCGCCCACTTCCGTATCCGCGGCTGATAGATAAGGACAAACCCTCCGCGCCTGCGCGATGCGCCGCCACGACAGCTTGGCCGAGACTGATTCCACCGTCTCCAGCGGGCACTTGAGAATGCGTATAGACTTCAAATCCCTCGCCTTGTAGTTGGTGCTCCAAACTGTTGGCGAGACAAGAGTTCTGGAAGGTCCCTCCACTCAAACAGACGGTGTTCAAGGATGTCCGTTGGCGCAAAATACGCGCGATGGCTGAAAGCGCCTCCACAAGTCCGTCGTGAAAACGCTGGCTGATTTCCCCCGCCGCGGCACCGTAAAGCAGATCTTCTACGATCGCCCGAAAAAGAGGCTTCGAGTCGATCTGCAAGGGATAACTTGCTTCGCTCAATCCAAAAGGATAGGGCTGACCCGCGGCAGCTGCATCTCGACACATTTCGAGTTCAACCGCCGCTTGCGCTTCGTAATTCACTTCGAGGCGAAGATTGATGAGGGCAGCCACAGCATCAAATAGGCGTCCGCAACTGGAGGTCAGGGGAGAGTTCACCCGACGGTCAATCATTTGAAGAACAGTTAGAATTCTTGTCTGCGGAATCTGCCGGAAGAGAGGGATGTCTAGTTTAAGCAGATCGGGGCCGAAAGCTGCCCACAGGTAGCTCACGGCCATGCGCCATGGCTCACGAATCGCCGCTGTGCCACCAGGCAGGGGAACATAGCCGAGGTGCGCTGCGCGCTCGAAATTCAGGTAGTCCGCCAACAAGACTTCGCCGCCCCAAATGCGCCCATCCGTCCCATATCCAGTGCCATCCAGTGCGAATCCGATGACGCGTCCTTCGAGATGATTTTCGGCCATGCAACTGGCGATATGCGCATGATGGTGCTGCACGCCGACAGACCGTATTCCTGGCTGTTTCCGCGCCCAGCGCGACGAGAAGTAATCAGGATGCAGGTCGTAGGCCACAATACCTGGTCGAATCTCGAGGGTTCTTTGGAGATGCTCGACAGCTTCCTGAAAAAACCTGTGTGCCTCAGGGTTCTCCAGATCGCCGATGTGCTGACTGAGGAAGGCTTCCCGGCCGCGCAGGAGGCAGATCGTATTTTTCAGCTCTCCTCCCACGGCAAGCGTCGAAGGGAATTCTCTTTTCAGAAATACGGGTACCGGCACAAAACCACGGGAGCGGCGTATCTGCCGCGTGCGGCCACCACTACGGCGGAGCACTGAATCATCGCACCGAAGAAGAATTTCGCGATCGTGCAACAGAAACCAATCGGCGATGCCGCCGAGTCTTGCGACCGCCTCGGAGTTCCCGATAGCAATCGGCTCCTCGCTTAAGTTGCCGCTGGTCATTACCAGCGCTTGGAGTTCGCTTTCTCTAAATAGCAGATGATGGATGGGCGTATACGGGAGGAAGACTCCCAAGTATGGATTGAAAGGAGCGACGCTGCCCGCCACGGGACATTGGCTCGTCCTCGGAAGCAGCACCACGGGACGCTGCGGCAGGCAGAGCAGCTCTCGTTCTTCAGCCTCAAGCGTGCAGAAGCGCGAGACCGTTTCGAGATTGGAGACCATCACGGCGAAGGGTTTTTCGACGCGGCGCTTGCGCCCGCGAAGCCTGCCCACCGCCGTAGCGTTTGTGGCATCTACCGCCAAGTGGAACCCGCCCAGCCCTTTTACGGCGACGATATCGCCGGCACGCAGTCTCGCAATCGTCTCGGCGATTGGATCGTCGAGAGAGAGGCGCTGCCCTCGCGAGTCACAGAACTCCAACTGCGGGCCGCAGTGCCAGCAAGCGTTGGGTTGGGCGTGGAAGCGCCGGTTGCGCGGGTCCTGGTATTCAGCGAGACAGTCCGGGCACATCGGAAAGACAGACATTGAGGTCAGCCGACGATCGTATGGAATCCCCCGCACAATGGAGAATCTCGGGCCGCAGTTCGTACAATTGATGAAAGGATAGTGATAGCGGCGGTCGGTGAGATCGAATAATTCGCGCAGGCAATCCGCGCACGTTGCGATGTCGGCAGAAATGAGCGTCCGAGCCGACGCGGATGCATTACTCGGAAGAATGCAGAAATCGCTCTCCTCAGTGCGGTGAATTTCCACCACCCTGATATCGGTGACCAGCGCCAGCGGGGGCGCCTGGGCGGGCAGCGACGAAAGGAAGTCGTCCACCGCCTCCGCCGCTCCCTCTACTTCAATAACCACTCCTGCTGAAGTGTTGGCGATTTGCCCGGCCAGATGGCGCTCGGTCGCGAGGCGATACACGTAGGGCCGGAATCCAACGCCCTGCACAATTCCTGCCACGTGGATGCGCCGCCGAACCTGCATAAGAGCCCTAGGTTGCTGCCATCGTGTATATCGAGGACGCGATCTTGCTTTCGAGCCAGCCCCGCCATTGGGGCAATCCTTCTCCCGTCAAGCAGGAGACCTCGATGATTCCCATGCCGGGATGAACCTTCTGAGCATTCTCGCGAGCCTTCGCCATGCTGAAAGGTACGTAGGGCAGCAGATCAATCTTGTTCAGGATCAGAAGCTCCGAACGAAAAAACATTGCCGGATATTTCAGCGGTTTGTCTTCCCCTTCGGTCACGCTAAGAACAACAACCTTGGCCGCTTCTCCCAGGTCATAACTGGAGGGACAGACAAGGTTACCGACGTTTTCGATCAGCAATACGTCGAAGTCCGCGAGATTCCAGTCAGCAATCGCTTTTTCGATCATGCGGGCATCGAGATGGCAGGTTCCGCCCGTAGTTATCTGCCGGGTAGGGAAACCAAAACGAGCGAGACGCACCGCGTCGTTGTCCGTTTGAATGTCGCCGGTGACGACGGCGACTCGCTGGGTGGGAGCAAAGGCTTCCAAGGTGCGCTCCAGCAAGCTCGTTTTCCCCGCGCCCGGTGAACTGACCAGATTCAAGCAGAGAATTCCGTGCTGCGCAAAACGCGCTCGCAGTTCGCCAGCGATCCGGCCATTCTCGTTCAAGACCTTTCGTTCGAGAGGTATCTGGGTCATAGATCCTCCATCTCAAGATAGGAAAGTTCGAGCTCATCCCCGCTGTAAAAAACGGTCAATTCCTCGCCACATTCCGGGCACGACGTCTCATAATTCACCACCTCAAATTCATTGGCGCAACGCGAGCAGCGCTGGCGCCGCGGCTTCCGCTCGATCTCGAGAACCACGGATTCGAGATCCGTTTCTTTGGTCAGTGCCTCGAAACAGAAACTCAAGGCGTCGGGGTCCAAGCCCGCCAAGTCACCGATGCGCACGCCGATCTTAGAGACCCGCATGCCGGGGCGCAGCTGAGCTTCCGTTCGCACGGCGTCCAGTACCGAACTGGCGATGGCGAATTCGTGCATGGCATCAACAAATTCGAGGAAGCTGATCGCCCGCGAGCATGTCCACGATCCTCGTAGTGCCAAGAGTCGTGCGCATGACCACCAGGCCCGGATCCTCGGATGTGACGGTGCCGATGATTTGGGCTTCGCGCCCTAGTGGATGACGCCGCATCGCATCTAATAGCGGTTCCGCGGCGCCGGGTTCCACGATGGCCACGAGTTTTCCTTCGTTGGCAACGTAGAGCGGATCCAAACCCAACATCTCGCATGCACCGCGCACTTCCTCGCGAATCGGAATGCGCCGCTCGTCGAGCATCATCCCAACCCCGGATCGTCCGGCAATTTCGTTGAGCGTGCTCGATAACCCGCCGCGGGTCGGATCTCTCATACAGCGAATGCCCTCGGATGTCTTCAACATCTCGGCGACGAGCGAATGCAGGGGAGCGCTGTCACTTCGTACCGGATTTTCAAACTCCAGGCCTTCGCGTACGGCGAGGATGGCGATCCCGTGTTCACCGATCGGACCGCTGAGCAGGATGCGGTCGCCCGGCCGGGCCAGATCTGCCGACAAATGCAAACCTGGCTTCACCGAACCGATTCCGGAGGTGTTGATGAACATCCCGTCACAGCTTCCCTTCTCCACGACTTTCGTATCCCCCGTGACGACTTCGACCTGCGCTGCCGCAGCCGCGCTCCGGAATGACTCCACGACGCGTCGAAGCGTCTCGAACGGAAGTCCCTCCTCGAGGATAAACGCGGCGCTGAGATAAAGTGGGCGCGCTCCCCCCATTGCCAAATCGTTGACTGTTCCATGTACGGCCAGCGATCCGATGTCGCCCCCCGAGAAAAACAGTGGCTTCACAACGAACGAATCCGTCGTGAAGGCCAAGCATTCTCCGTTCACTTTCACAATCGCCTGGTCATCGAGACGAGAAAGCACCGGATTTTCGAATGCAGGTAAGAAAAAACGCTGAAGCAAATCGGCGCTTAATCTCCCGCCGCTCCCGTGACCCAACAGCACACGGTCAACTGCCGGCAAGGGGACGGGACACGAAAGAGAGCTCAATGACGGGGCTTGATTAGCCATGGCAGACTCGTTCTTGTAAGACCTTGTGCCTTCGATAGCGGTAGTACGCTGCACATGCTCCTTCAGCGGAAACCATGGGCGCACCGAGCGGACTCTCCGGTGTACATCCGTTAGCAAATGCGGGGCAATCAGGCGGCTTTTTGAGCCCCTTGAGAACCTGCGCGCTGATGCATTCGGTGGGCTCTTCGACCTTGATCTCTGACATACCGAAGATTTTCTCTGCGTCGTGCGCAGCGAACTCAGGGCGTATGCGCAGGCCGCTCTGCGGGATGGTGCCGATCCCGCGCCACTTCTGGTCGCACACTTCAAATACGGTTTCGACGATTTGCTGCGCCGGTAGATTCCCTTCACGCTTCACCGAGCGCACATATTGGTTTTCCATCACCGCCCGCCCTTCCTCGAGCTGCCGCACCAGCATCAGAATGGCCTCTAAGAGATCCACGGGCTCGAAGCCACCCACCACAATCGGAACGTGGAACTCTTTCACCATCTCTTCGTACTGCCGATAGCCCATGACCGTGCACACGTGACCGGGGGCAATAAATCCTTGCACCCGATTATCCGGGGATCCCAAAAGCAGCCGCATAGCAGGCGGAACCAGGACGTGCGACGCCAGAACGGAAAAGTTATTGAGTGCCTCGCGCCGCGCTTGCCAGACGGCCATGGCGTTTGCGGGAGCAGTCGTCTCGAACCCGATCGCCAGAAAAACCACCTTCCGGTCGGGATTGGCCCTTGCGATCTTGAGCGCTTCGAGAGGTGAGTACACGACGCGCACATCGCTCCCGTTCGCCTTGGCGTGGAAGAGATCGGAGCTCGACCCGGGAACGCGCAGCATGTCGCCATAAGAAACGAGCGTCAAATCCGGAAGCGCGGCAAGCTCAAGAGCCTTGTCGATCGTTTCCAGCGGAGTGACGCAGACTGGACATCCGGGCCCATGAACGAGTTCCACTCCCCGGGGCAGAAGCTCGTCGATTCCGTACCGCATGATGGTGTGCGTCTGGCCGCCGCAAATCTCCATCAACACCCACGTGCGGGTGACCCGCTCGTGGATTTCTTGCGCGAGGGCGTGCGCAATCTTCTCGTCACGATACTCGTCGAGGTACTTCACTGCAGCGTCTCCGGAGATTCCTGCGCCGACGGCGGTAACTCACCTTCAAGGAGTCCCATCGCCTCCAGAATCTGATAGGTGCGCTCGGCTTCTTCGCGGTCCACCCGGCTAATGGCGAAGCCGACATGCACCATGACGTAATCGCCTACGTTCGCTTCGGGGGCAAAGTCCAGGCAGACCTGATTGACGATTCCACCGAATTCGACGCGGGCAGCACGGACGCCGTCTTTTTTTGAAATTTCGAGAATCTTACCGGGGATTGCCAGGCACATAGAACGCTCCCGAAATCGACTTGCTATTCTGGATCGAGCCAGCCTTTCGTTGCGGTGCTGGCGAGACCGATTTCCGCAGCTTCTCCTGCATCGCGCGGCTGGACTGTTTTACGATTGGCCCACAACGACAACTGTGCGATGGCAGCCTCTACGAGAAGCTGCAAAGAGGATTCCACACTCTTCGACAGTGACGTCCCAAGCTCCGTCGTGGCTGGTTGGATGCCCAACAGGACGATCTCCTGTGGCTCTTGCCCGAGCAGGCGCAGCGCATTGAGAATGTCCGCAAGCGCGAGATCATGGACATTGCCGTTGCCCGGGAGTGAGCGAAGTTCCTCATCCCGAATGCACAGGATCGTGCCGGCGACGGCGCCGACATCCACGGCGTCAAGCACCAGGAGCCGGGACATACCGGAGATGTAAGGGACAAGCTCCAATCCTTTCGTCCCACCTTCCACCAAATCCACAGAGCCCGGCACTCTGCGATCTGCTTCGAGACACCGCAGCGCCGCCACTCCGACACCATCGTCAGAACGGATTGGATTGCCGAGTGCCAGTACCAGCGTTCGGGTTTTGCTTTGTTGATTCATGCCCTATTCCAACGGAGCGCGCCGTGAGTGTCCGCGGACTCTGCTCCACTGCATCTCACTGACTCGCGCGCTTCGCAGCCTTCGATTCCTGAATTTCCACCTCCGGGACAAATTTATATCCGGTGAAAATGCTCTCGATCAGGGCGTTGCGCTCTTCCCAGGAAACCAAAACCGCGCTGTAGACGTGGTGGATGACGAAGATGAAGAACGCAAACATGATGCAGAAGTGAGTGAGCCTCAAGTGGGAGATGTCGATGAGGCGCGGCAGCCAGCCGATGAAAAAAGTAAGCACACGGCTGCTGACCGTGTAACTGTACAGAGCCAGCCCGGTGAGGATTTCGATGAACATCAACGTGAACATCAGCATGTACGTGATTGCGGCAAGAGCGTTGTGGCCCACGTAGTGCGCGATATTCTTGCGGAAAAAAGTGTAGTAAGAAACCATCCGCCCCATGCCACGCCATTGCTCCCGGCGGATTGGTACGAAAGCATCCCAGCGCGACCATTCGTTCCCGACGAAAAACCAGTAGATGCGCAGCAGAAACGCGCAGATGAATACCGAGGCCGCGACCAAATGGATGAACCGCATGGTCCCCATCACATACGCCGTACGCGACCGGGTGATGATGAACGGGTTGTGCATGTAGTAGCCCGTGAAGGAGAGCACCACAACCGAGAGGAAAATGAACCAGTGCGAAACCCGCACCGGCAGTTCCCACACGTAGGTGCGCACGGAATTCCCCGGCGCATATGGTGCTCTGGATTCCGACCAGGATTGCGCAGGCACGCTCATTGGCGCCTCCTCTCTAACGAACCTGCACTTCGGCGCAGCGGCGTCCTTGCGCATTGGTTACGTGCACGGCGCAGGCCAGGCAAGGATCGAACGAATGAATGGTGCGGAGGATTTCGACCGGACGTTCGGGGTCCGCGATAGGCGTCTTCAGGAGAGCCGCCTCATATGCGCCCCTCTGCCCTTTCGCGTCTCGCGGACCCGCGTTCCACGTCGTCGGAACTACGCACTGGTAATTTTTAATGGCGCGGTCTTCGATTTGAACCCAATGGCCCAGCGAGCCGCGCGGCGCTTCGTGGAAGCCCCAACCCTGCGCGGACTTCGGCCAAGTCGCTGGATCCCATTTCTCGCCATTGTGCACGCGGAGGTCGCCGTGATTGAGATTCTGGTCGAGCTCATCGATCCACTTCGGGACCTGCCGAGCCATGAGTTGCGTCTCGATGGCACGAGCGGCGATACGCCCAAGCGTGGAAAATAGTGCTGTCGGTGGAGCGTTTAGTTTGCTGAGGACACTGTTCACCAGCTCTTTGACTTCTGCGTGTCCGGAGGCGTAGGCGACGAGCATGCGAGACAGCGGACCCACCTCCATGGGCGTGTCCATGAATCGCGGCGATTTCAGCCACGAGTATTTCTCTTCCACATTCAGGTGTTCAAAAGGCGGCTTCGGTCCCGTATATTTCGGACGCGTTTCTCCGTCGTACGGGTGCTTGCCGACTGAATCACCCCCCGAGTACTCATACCAGGAATGCGTAACATACTCGTTCACTTGCGCTGGATCCACGGGATGCACTTTGGAGAGATCCCGCCCAAGAATCGCTCCGCGCGGCAGGAAGTACTTGGAAGTGTCGCGGATTCCTCCCTGCGGATACTCGCCGTAGGAGAGGAAGTTTCCGAGTCCCTCGCCGCGGCCAAACCAATCGCGATAGAAACCCGCGACGGCCAGCACATCCGGAATGTAAACCTGCTCCACAAAGGTCTGCGCCGTCTTGGCGATCTCGGAAAGGAAGGTAATGCGCTCCGGATTGATTGGTGCATGGGGCTCGTTGGGGTCCATCGCAGATGCCATTCCGCCGACGAGATAGGTCTGCAAGTGCGGGTTTTTGCCGCCCAGCACGGCATGAATGCGGATAAATTCGCGCTGAAACTCCAGCGCCTCGATGTAATGGGCGACCGCAAGCAGATTTGCCTCCGGCGGCAACTGATAGGCAGGATGCCCCCAGTACCCGCTGGAGAAGAGGCTGAGCTGCTTGCTTTCAACGAGCCCCTTCACGCGATCCTGTATCGCCTTGAAGTACGTGCGGCTGGACTTCGGCCAGTTGGAGATCGACTCGGCGAGCTGTGAAGTCTTCGCTGGGTCGGCCTTCAAGGCCAGGGTGACGTCTACCCAATCCAATGCATGCAGGTGATAAAAATGGATCACATGGTCCTGCACGTACTGCGTCGATGCAATGATGTTGCGGATGATTTCCGCGTTGGGGGGAACTTCAATTCCAAGCGCGTCTTCGACCGCGCGCACGGATGTGAGCGCATGAACCGTAGTGCAAACTCCGCAGATGCGTTGCGTCCAAATCCATGCTTCGCGGGGGTCGCGTCCTTGAAGGATTATTTCAATGCCGCGGAACATAGTTCCGGAACTCCAGGCATCGGTAACCGAGCCGCCTGCCACCTCGGCCTCGATGCGCAGATGGCCCTCAATCCGGGTCACTGGATCTACGACAATGCGTGCCATAACAGCCTCCTATGCCTTGGCGGAGTCGCTCGGGTCGGGTTTCTGGTTCTCAGTCGGCTTTGTTTCCCCTCGAGTGCGATCGCGGACTGCGCTGGCTATTCCGTGAAGGATCGTTGCGCCGGCGACAGCACCTGTCAGCACCAAACCGATCTCCCCGGCAGTGACATCCACGCCGAAGCCAGGTACCTGCGGCAGCCGTTCATAGAATGGTGACTTGGTATCCCAGAACCGGCGGGACGCACATGCCAGACAGCCGTGGCCCGCTTTCACCGGCCAACTGGTCTGATCATTCCAACGTACATTCGGGCAGTTAAAGGTAGCCTGCGGGCCTTTGCAGCCCATCTTATAGAGGCACCAGCCTCTGCGATGTCCTTCGTCTCCCCATTCTTCAACGTATCGGCCTGCGTCGTAATGGGCTCGCCGCTCGCACTGGTCATGGATGAGTCGGCCGTAAGCGAAAAGAGGCCGATGATACTGGTCCATGGCGGGCAACTCGCCAAAGGTCAGGTAGTGCACCAGAACGGCAACGGTGTTCGCTGGGTTCTGCGGGCAACCCGGCATATTGATGAGGTTGATTCCGGGCACAGCCTCCTCAAGCCCCACGGCGCCCGTAGGATTTGGTTTGGCAGCTACCAGCCCGCCGTCCCAAGCGCACGCTCCCACAGCAATGGATGCGGCGGCATTGCCGCAAACTTCCCGCGCCAGGTCGATCGCGGTTCGCCCGCCCACTGTGCAGTAAACTCCACCGTCCGCCAGCGGGATGGCGCCCTCTACGACCGCCAAGTACTTTCCCTTCTCTTCCTTGACGACTCGTTGGAGAGCAGCTTCGGCGTACTTTCCGGCTCCTGCCATGATGAGTTCGTGATACTCCCAAGACAGTAAATCCAAGACGACTTCCAGCACGGTTGGGTGACTGGCCCGTAAGATGGACTCGGAATTTCCGGCGCAGTCCTGGAATTGTACCCAGACCAGTACCGGCTTCTTCGCCTTGCCAACGGCTTCGACAACCTGTGCTAGGTAGCGGTCCGGCAAAGCCAAGATCGCCAGCATGGCGCTGCAGAACTCAACGAAATGCCTGCGAGAAACTCCGCGAGCCTTCAATGCGCCGGAGAGAGACTGTCCTTCAGGAAGCATACATCACCTCAATTTGGGGAGGAGACCCGGCGGGATTCTTGCTTGGGTTCAAAGGTTTTCTCGTCCGCCTCTGATCGGTCGATTGCCTATAGCAAGGTCCATAGCCAGCTTCAGTGATCAATCTCACCCATCGAAGTGACGTAGCTCACGATTGGTCCGCGTGCTTTGGAGAATGAATCGCCAAAACGCAAGTCGGCGGTCCAGCCTGCCCGACCTGGTAACGCCTCGAATACAGCCAGGCTGGTGTATCCTCCATCGTGCCGCCAGCTGAATCGGTCTGATGCGCGCGGCGCATTTACGGTCAAACCTTATGGGGTGTAGGTTCGGAAGTCGCTGTGCTGGAGCCCCCGCCATTTGGGGGACGCAATTCAAATTCGCGTCGTCGAACGAAGGGAGAACGCAGGATGGACCGCATGAAACTATTGATCGCCATCGCAGTTCTGCTTCCTGTGGCTGCGTTATTGCGCATTCAATTGGCCGCTGCTGTCCGACTTTCGCCGGGAGCGAAATCGGAATCAGTCCTCAACGCGGATGATGTGGGACCAAAGCTTTTTCCGGACAAGGTTTTCTTCGGGGGACAGATCGCGACCGCACAATTGCGCAACGCGGGCGGAATTCGTTTTAGCGACGACTCCTATAGTCTAGCGGCGCTTGTGGACAGCTCCGGGTACTCGACCGAGATTCGGCAGAAATATCAGGGCTATCTGCTGAGCGAGGTCGTTCTCGAAATCCAAGGTCAGCGGCTGTCGGTTGGTGCGTATGGCGTCGGATTCCTCAACGGCGGCAGGTTCGTGGTCATGGATCTCGGCGCGCACGATGTAATCCAGGTGGATTCTTCACGGGACACGGAAATCAAGAGGCCTGTACCGCTTCAAGTAGCCGGCACTTCGACAGTCGGCAAGTATCGTCTCTACTTCGGGCGGGATTTTGTCGAATTGAATCGTGCCCGGTAATGCTCGAGCGGATTGTGTCTAGCGAAGGGTAGATTCGAAGACATGGTTTGAGCCTCAGTTGAGTTGTAGGGATTCGAGAATACAGTGCGACCGATTCCAGGTTTGCAGTCCATAGCTATGGAGCAGACCCACTCACTCGCCGTTGTACTAAAACTCGTTCCGGTCACAGGCGGGTTGGTTGCCGCCCGAGCCGATTCGGTTTAATCCTGCTCAATCCTGATTCTGACTGGTTGCCCGGCTTGTAGGTATTTGGCTTGTTCTTCGTTTACGTAAATGCTGCAACAGTAGTAGCGGTCGGCGACGGGAATGTCGGATGATCCTTATCTCTCTAATGACACCTGAATTCTGAATTCGCACTCCTTGCCCCAACTTCGACTTCTGAGCTTTTCAGGCAGCCTGCCAGTTAATGCCATCGTGGTCTTCGCATGATGTCCATTTAGGTGCTGTTGCGTTGTTTGGTGTCTATGAGTGACTTCCAGTTAGTCCGTGATAAGACATCATCGCATAGCGAACAGTCGGTGCAGATATCGGGTTATGAAGGGGAATGCGCGGCGCGCATCACTTCAATAAAGCCGAACCACCCGAGAAGGCAGCTCGCGGTTATGACTCCGCCCATCAATGCCCCCATGATGCCGAGTAAGGCCACATCGCTGCCCGTCAAATAAAGATTAAGGATCGGCGTGCGCGGCCCGAGCCATACCTGGGAATACTTATCGGGCGTGCCCGGATAACCATAGATCGTCCCCGAGGGTGCCGCTGTGAAGTGTTCGAATGTCAGGGGCGTACCAAGTTCCGAATATTCCACGAGGTCTCGAAATCCCGGGTGGCGACGCTCGACAAGATCCAACAGCACGCGCGTCATCCTGCCCTTGGCAGATTCGTAGTCCTCGCCGCGCCTGCGCCAGGGCTTGTCGCGGTGTGCTTCCAACGAGCCATAGGAAAGCGGGGCGATAATCTCCGCGGTGTGCCGTTGGGCGCGGGGATCTTTCAAAGAGGGGAAGGAGAGATAGGCCATCGCCGCCCGGCCGTTGAGCAGCTCGTCGCGCTGTGCGTACATCGCGTCGTGGTCGAAGGACTCAAAGATCCAATAATTCTCGCCGTTGAAACCTAGCTCGCGCGGATCTCGTCGCAGACCAAGAAAAAGTTCGACGACCTCAAACCCTTCCGGCCGCGATTTGAGCTGGTCATGGAACGGCACAACGGACGCGGGCAGCATGCGTGCAAATGTATTCCATGCCCCCGCGTCGGATACGACAACCGGCGCACGAAATTCTCTGCGGGCGCCTTCCTTGCCTTTCCTGATATCGACCTCGACGCCCACGGCACGGCCGCCTTCCAGAACAATGCGAGTGACCTCGTGGTTGGGCAGCAGTTCGCCGCCCGCCGCGCGAATTACAGCGCCCGTAGCTTTGGCGATTTGACCGGCTCCTCCGGCCGGATACCACGCTCCGTTCAAGTAATGAGTCGCGATCACTGCATGAGTGGCGAACGCGCTGCGGCTAGGAGGCACCCCGTAGTCGGCCCACTGTGACGTGACCACGGCGCGAAGCCGCGGGTCGCGGAAACGCCTCTCGAGATAATGCTGCGTAACTTCCAGGGGAAGGCCTGCTGTGAATCGATTTACCACCCCCACCAGCCAGCCCAACGCGGCGGGTGTCGCCATCGCCATAAAGGACCGGGCCGCCCAGCCAGCAGCAGACTTCAGGTCGCGGAAATACTGCTCGATGTTCGAGCGCTCGTCTGGGAAGGCTTCGGTCAAAGCGCTTTGAAAATTCGCCTTGCCTTTGCACGCCCTGAGTTCAAGATTCGGGTAAACAAACACGTCATAAACATCTGGCAGCGGGCTCCACTTCACGGCGCTGGCGGTGATGAAATCGAACAGCCGGCGACCCATCATTCCCTCGCCCATCTCGCCCACGTAATGAAGCCCGACGTCCCAGGACCAACCGCCCGGGCGTGTGAATGTGTGCGTGAAACCGCCAATCTTGAAGTGGCGCTCGAGCACCAGTACGCGCCACTTGCGGAGCCGGGCCATGATGCTCGCGAAGGCCAGCCCGCCCATCCCGGAACCGATAACAATCGCGTCGTATTCGGCTTGGGAGGACATGCGGGTGACCTCAGTTCCCTATCAAACGATGCATATCGTAAGACAATTTCGAGGATTTGGCTGAAGTGTTCTGCTCAGAAAGAGCCCTCTCTCGGCGCAGTTTCATCACGCGGTGTGCGGACTGTCATGGATACTCGCGAAAGGTCCAACCCACTGGATCGCTCAGCGGTTTGCTAGGGTGGCTATCTTTCCTAAGCCTAGCAGCCGCTGATCCGCGGTCACCAGCGTCAAGCCCAGCACTTCGGCGGTGGCTGCCAAGAAACGATCCGCAGGATCAGGATGCGCAAGAGGCAACCGCCATGCCGCGACAACGATCTCGTGCGTCAGCGGAGCTTCGCGCAGGTGCCTGGTTGCCCCGGCCACCCAGCCCTGGATGTCACCGTGCAAACGTATTCGACCTTTGGCGTGCAACAGCAGCGCTTCCCAAGTACTGACAGGAGATAGCCATAACTCGTTGTGGACGCCTCTTAACTCTCGCTGCACCTGCTGCGAGAGGCGGCTGGGCTCTGCCAGACTCCAAAGCCAAATATGTGTATCGAGCAGGAGTCTCAAGTCTTCAGGGCCTCAATGTCGTGAAGTTCAATCACCGGTGCAACTATGTCGCCCATGATCTCGATGCTGTCGGACCCTGAGCCCAACCAGTTCGATTCGTCCGTTTCTGGAGCCGCCGGAATTACGTCCGCTATGGCTTTGCCGCGTCTGGTGACTCGAAGTGGAATCTTCGTTTTGTTGACCTCTTCGAGCAAGGCCAGGCACTTAGCTTTGAACTCGGATATCGCGATCACGTGGACCGATTTCTTGCTTACCTGCATTCGGGCATCTCCTTTGAACCAATTTACTGTACCATGGTCATCAGAAGTGGTCAACAGTCCAGGGAACGGTTTTCTTGCACTTGCGTGAGAATTTTGATCCGAATTATGCCCGGTGCGAGCATCGTGAGCGAGTTTGTTTGCGTCGCGTCGTGTGGTTGTACCTGGCTTCGTATAGGGATTACCAATGCAGTTTAGGGCATACATGTCGGGCGCGGTGACAGCTTGACAGACAGCGGGGTTGGCGTGCAGCTAGCCCCGGCACCCAGACCATTCGACTAATATTCGACGAGCCGCAAAGGCTCAGACGTATCCGGCTGGCTTTCGAGGACACCGAAAACATGCGCACGCAAGAGTTCCTGCTGCGATGGTCTCCGGATCGCGGACGATCTTTCCGGGAGATCGTGCGGCAACAGTGGAACTTCAGCCCGTCCGGGTCAGTCCGGGAAATAGAGGAGTACGCTGTCGACGTCGCGGACGCGACAATGCTTGAACTAATTATTGTGCCTGACCTGAGTGCCGGTGAAGCTCGGGCGTCGCTCTCAAATTTGCGCTTAGCCTAGTATCGATGAGCCTCCACAGCGTGGCGAGCGATCAGCACGTACCCCTTGGCGTTGGCATCTTCTTCGAGCGCACGGAGCCGCGCGGCGCCAGAGTCGGCACGGCCCGCGTGCAGTTCAACTTCGCCCAGCCCAAGACGCGCCAGAAATTGTAACCAAACGTTGCCAAGGGCAGTCGCCTCGTCGAGCAGCGACTGCAGGTCGTGCAAGGAAGCCTCCACTTTTCCGGCTCTTCCCTGCACCCGCGCGGCCATGATCAGAATCGGCGTCCGCAACTCGACCTGCTTGGTTTTTGCGACCAGCTGCGCCGCGCGATCCATGGCCGCGCTGGCCTCTCGAATCTTGCCCTGCTTGAGAAGGGAAAAAGCCAGCGTCGAGAGAGCGCCAGCCTCATTCAGTTCGGACTTGTTCTTGCGATACGCGGCCGCAATTTCACGCGCCGGCGATTCTGCGGCCGCAGCGTTGCCCTGCTCCATGGCGAACTCAGCAAGCGCAAGCCGGCAATCCAAAACGCCACCTTCGTCGCCGAGCTCCTTGCGCACAGCCAGCACCTCGTCATAGGCGCGCTTGACACCGTCAAACTCGGCCTGCGCCAGAAGAACATCTCCCAGGCTTTTCAGAGTCAGAGCCAGCCCACTTTTATTCTGCGTGGCACGGGCTGCTGCGATGGCTTGCTCATAGAGTTTACGCGCCTGCGCCAAGTCTCCGAGATCGTAGAGCGCATTCCCGAGATTGTCCTCGCTCATGAATATGCCGCTCTTGTCGCCGATGGCGGTGTACATCGACAGTCCCCGCTCATAAGCGGATTTGGCTTCGGGAGCTTTGCCTTCGAGGTAGAAAACATTGCCACGTTTATTGGCGATGGAAGCCATGCCGGGCTGTTCCCCCAGTTCCTGATACACGGACATCGCTTCGTCGAATCTCGTCAACGCTCCGGCGAAATCCTCCTGATCGGTCTGAATCATGCCAAGATTGGAATTGGCATTGGCGACGCCGCTGCGGTCGCCGATTCGGCGGAACGTGTCCAGCGTTTTCTCCTCCATTCGCGCGGCACCATCCAGGTCGCCCTGGTCATAGAGTACGCCGGCGAGATTGGTGGTGGACTGCGCTGCCGGGAGCGGATTGCCGAGCTTGTTGGCCATAGCCAGGGCTTGAACGAAATTGTTTTTCGCTCCGCGCAGATCGCCGGTGTGCCATTTGACGTTGCCCAGATTGTTCAACGAATTTTCGATGTCGGTTTGATAGCCGATGTCGCGGGCGATCGAAAGCGATTCTTCCCAGGTGTGTGCAGCAGCAGTTGGATCGCCCAGACGATAGAGCGCATTGCCGCGGTTGATGAGAGCCGAAGCGACTCCGCCCTGATCGCCCGCGGCGGCGTAGAGCTGCCTCGAATCTTCTGCGGCCTGCAGGGATTGCTTGGTTTTGCCCAAATCGAGCAAGGCGGAGGCCTTCGTCAGGAGAGCGCGCGCCGTCAGCAAGCGAGCCCCGGTGGAGCGTCCCTGAGCCTCGGCCGATTCCGCGGCTGCCTGCGCGCGCTTGAAATCTCCCAGGGCGAGCGCTGCCTTCGCTTCGGCAATGCCAATCCGGGGATCATCGCGAAGCGGCGCGGGAAGCTGGCCAAGTTCTGCGATGGTGTTCAGCGCTTCGGACGCTTGACCGGCGGTAGTTTGCGCGGTGGCCAATCGCAGGCCGTAATCGAGATTGTCGGGGAAAACATCCGCGAGCGATTTGTAGGCTTCAATGGCTTTGGGCCAATCGAAAGTGTATTCGCGGTAGTTGCCTTCGATCCACAGGCGCTGCTCGCGCGGCAGATTCCTGGAAAGTTCGAACGCCTTCTTGGCTTCGGCTTGTGCATCGGCATCGTGGCCCAGGGCCGACCAGGCATTGGCCAAGGCGGAGTGGCCGAGCGCGAAGTTGGGTGCTGCGGCAACGGCCTTCTGGAAAAGTTCGACGGATTGTTTGGCATCCAGCAGCCGCAATTTTTCGAGGCCGTTGGCGTAAAGCCGCGCCGCGTCGGGATTCTCCGGCAGCGTGGCTTTCACTGTGGCTTGTTGCTCCTGCGTAACGGCGCCGACGCCGAGTCTGGCGCGCAGTTCGGAGCCGATGCGACCAACCAGGTCGTCGATCTGACTCTCGCTGCCTTTTTCGGAAACGGCGGCGATGGTTTCGCCGCGGAGGGCATCCTGCAGGCGCAGATCGAGACGGATTTCGCCGTTGCCGAGCGGCAGATAGGAGCCGAGGACGACGTCGTCGGCATTGAGATTAGCGTGGATTTTCTGCAGCGTGTCGTGGCCATAGCTCTCCTCGTCGGCCAGGGAGAGATTGATTTTCATCTGGGCGATATTTTCGCCCGGTACGGTGCGGAGTTGCTCGCCGGCGGCCAGCTCGGTCGTGAGCATTTCGGAGAGCGCCGTGGATAGCCAGGCCTCGTCGGCTTGGCCGGAAATATTTTTGAAGCCGAGAACGGCTACGGACGGCCGAGTGTGAATCGACAACGGAGGCGCGGAAACGGCGCTGTTTCCTGGCGAGCTGCGCGAGGGGAACAGGCGATTCCGGATTCCGCCCAGGTTCATCGCTAGGGCCAGACACGCCAGCGACACTGCGACGAAAGCAGCGCTGCCGGCGAAGAGCCCGGTGCGTGATCGTGCAGCTGGCCGGGCGCTGGGCGTTTTTTGTGCTGGCGGAGCCGCGGCACTAGCGATGGCAACGGACTCGAGCGCAGCGCGAAGTTCGCGCGCGGACTGGAAACGTTGCGCTGGCTCTTTCTCGAGCGCTGTGAAGATCACACGCTCGAGACTGGCAGAAATCTCCGGATTCGCGGAGCTCAGCGGCTCCGGCGATTTATGCAGGATCGCGCCGATGAGATCGGCGTTTTGCGTCTGCGGAAACGGCCGGCGGCCCGAGGCCATCTGGTAGAGCACGGCCCCGGCGGCGTAAATATCGCTGCGGGTATCCACGGGCAGGCCGCGCAATTGTTCCGGCGACATGTACGGAACCGTGCCGGAAATCGTCGTCGATCCGGAGGAGATGCTACGAGTGAGATCCGTCTCGAGTTCCGGATGCACCAACTTCGCCAGGCCGAAATCCAGAATTTTCAAGCGCCCGTCGGGAGTGATCATCAGGTTGGCGGGTTTGAGATCGCGATGGATGATGCCTTGATCGTGGGCAGCCACCAACCCTTCGGCAGCTTGGACGCCGAGGCGGACGATTTCCTTTTCGGGAATCGGCCCATCTAGCAACATCTCGCTCAGCGGCTCGCCGGGGATCAGCTCCATGGCCAGGAAATCCACGCCGTCGGCGCCGCTGAATTCAAAAACAGTTTCGATGTTCGGATGGTTCAGCTTGGCCAGCGCGAGGGCTTCGTGGCGGAAACGCTTGCGCGCAGCTTCATCGGCCAGCATTCCGGGCGGCAAAACTTTGAGCGCGACGTCGCGGTCGAGCTGCTCGTCGTGCGCCCGATACACCTCGCCCATGCCGCCTGCTCCGATTTTTTCCAGGATGCGGTAGTGCGAGATGGTCCTGCCGATCATTGCGTGCGCATCGCCTTGCGACATCATGATAAGACGCGCGGACTAGAAAACAAGAGGCCCACGGCAAGACGTGAATCCGTAGCGCGCCGGGTACTTGCCAGTGCAACCTGGACGTGACCGCGCTGATATGGGCAGGAAAAGACCCGGGAGCATTCCGGTATCAATCTCAGGGATTCAGGACAACACCGCGTTTACTTTCAAGAAGTTTCATAACTTTTTCCACTTTGTCAGCCTGGACGCCCACTTCGTTCAGTGCTTCGCGAAAGTGCTTTAAGAACCTATCGAAATGGTCGTCGTTTAATCCTTGCTCCCGAGCACGCGCATGGGCGGCTGCGATACCCTTGCCTGTATACACGATTCGTCCGCCGAGAAGCATCGAGACAAACATGCTCTGCCGAGCCCGAAGATGCGCCATATCGATAGTTTTAAAAAAAGGGCTCAGGGTGTTATCCGCTAAGACCTTTTTGTAGAAGGTCTCGATGGCATCCGAGACTGTTCGCTTCCCACCGATGAGGTCATAGAGTTCATCAATCATTTGATCCTCCCGCACTAGAAGAACGCGTCCGATTCTAGTGTTCGTGTTCAGCGCCCCTGAGAGTAAGACAGGCCATTGCTTAGCTACGGTTCGAGGCTGAGCGCACCCGTCGGTTCGGTTCAAGCGGCTGGGATTGTACCGAAACCGTTCTTCGAGCGTGACGCGATTCTGTTCTTCTTTCCGTTTCAGGCTTGTTTCCTATCGTCCGCAGTACACATCGGCTCGTAGGATAGGAAGAGGGCGCTTCGCTGCTTATCCTCCGCCATTTTTGTCTTGAAGATGTCGAGCTCGGTGGCAGCTGGCGCTCAGCGTAATGAGATTTTCGTCGCCATCGTCGTCAGCCGTTTGTGCAGTTGGGCGTGCGGCCGAGTCGCTAACGGGTGTACGACCAGGCTGGTCGCGTGTTTTCCTCGGGCGGCAGTGGGTGCGCTACAGCTCAGAAGTCCGTTGCGGCGCGCTAGAGCTTCTTGCGTCGTATGCTTTGGTTGGGCTGCCTTTCAATCGTTGGGGCGCTTGTGCTGCCGTCGTTAACCCTGTGCGCATCCGCCGCCATCATCTCCGTCGCCTACATCTGTTTGTGCGCCGCGTTGTGGAATTCTAGCGCTGCGTCGAGTGCTTGCACCGCGGTCCGGAGTAAATGCGCCGCCTGAGCTACATCCTTGCCAAGTTCAGCACCTTCACCAGCGCCAGATAGCTCCAGCAGGTCCTGGGACAGATCGTTCACCGCGTTGCTGAGGCGCAGCAGCGCCTTGATGAGTTCAGCCAGCTGTTTGTCGTCCAATGCGGTTATCCGTTCCGGTGCTGCCGTCGATTCTTGTGTGTTGTGATGCGCGGCCCGGTCTTGCCATCGCCCAGATTGCGTCTAACAATAAGCAGTGCGAATCAACTAAGACCCCGCCCTTTTAACGAAAGCGTGCGATGGCGCTAGGAGATACGAACGGAATTGCCTGGGTGATGGCCCGGGACGGGCGTCACCGACGACTCAGGCTGTTTTTTCTTGCGCGAACGGGCACGCGAACTGCCGGCGGCCGCGTGCGGAAGCAGGTCGGTGAGGTCGTTGTCAATGCGAGCCATGGCTTCGTCAATGCGGCGGAGACGCTCGTCGCGCTCTTCGAGGCCGGCGGACAAGCCGATCAAGGTGAGACTCTGGCGCACATGATTGTTCAATTCGGCGATGAGCGCGATTCTCTCTTTGGCGCGCTCGAATTCCTGATCGCGCGACACCTTGATCTCATACGCGAGAAGAGCTGCGCCGGCGAGCAGCCCGATCGCGACGTTGTTGATGATTGTCGCCCTCAGAGGTGCACCCTTCATTTCCAGATAAACGTCAGAGATAAAACTCGCTACACAAACCGCCAAGGAAACCGTGCCGATGGGCAAAATCCTGTCCCAGGCGAACCACGCTGCTCGCTTCGTTGCGGGCTTCATGCCTAACCTCCGAACTCGAGGGGGACTACGGGGCTCCGCTGCAGCTGGGGGCAGAATGATAGCCAGTATTTCCATTTTCACTTCCGGCCGAGGGGGAACATACACCCGGCCACTTCGAAAGGCAACAGTCACGCCTTTTCAGCGCTCGGTACGTCCAATGAATCGCTCTATGGCAGCAGCACAGAGCGTAATCAGATTTCCTTCGACGTCTCTTCCCATCCGGCTGCGCGCGTGGAGGTGGTGAACCTGCAGATTCTGGGAAGTGCCGCAGTCCTGGCATCGCCATCCGTCGCGCGCCAGCACTTTGCGCGTGAGTTGGCGGTACGCATCGGGTTCAAGCCGTAAGCGCGGCTGCCTCCGGCTGCGCCGTTTCATGGCTGTTCCTCATCGCTCCAAGCAATTGCGGTCTCTATTCGGCCGGAAGCGCCGACTGCCACTTTGTTCGTTTAAGCCGTGGCCCGATGACATGATCGCTGCGCTAGGTCATCGAACTGAGGCTCCTGGGGATGAAGAGGTATTGATCGGCGGCGTGCGCACGGCCCTGATCTGCCTCCTTCGATAATACGGAAGTCGGAATTTTCGGGTTGAGCACACCGAAATGAGATAAGCACGCATCTCGGCTCGCTTACGCGGTGATATAGCGTCAGGAAGGTTTACCTAGCTCAGGAACCTATGAACCGCTCAGACTCCGACCCTTCCGGCGTCACGGCCGACGTCCGCGATAGAATTCTCAATGATCACCTGCGCCGAGTGGCACGCCGACAGTGGTGGCTTTGGGCCTCCGCGATTTTCATCACCCTACTCCTGACCTTGGGCGTGGCTTCGTTTATGCTCCCGATGCTACGCGCGCAGGGGAACGCATTTCACCTTCTTGACCTGCGACAAGCCATGAGCGGGTTGCTCGGGTTGGTTCTGTTGTTCGATGTCTACGTGATTTACCAGCAACTCCAGATTCACCGGATCCAAGCTGAATTGACCGACCAACAAGAGCTGTTTCGACTCATCGGCGAGAATGCTGCAGACATGATTGCGGTCGTGGATATGAACGGCAAGCGGCTTTTCAACAGCCCCTCGTATCAGAGAGTTCTGGGATACTCCGTCCAGGACCTAGAAAGCACAGGAGCATTTGAACAGATCCACCCTGCAGACCGCCCGTTCGTGAAGGAAGCTGCCGAGGAGGCGCGTCGGACCGGACTGGGCCGGAAGCTCGAGTATCGCTTCCGCCACAAGGATGGCACCTGGCGCATTCTGGAATCCACCGCCAGCGTGATCCGCAACGCCCGAGGCGAACCGGGCAAATTCGTCATCGTAAATCGAGATATCAGCGAGCGTAAGCAAGCCGAGAAGACGCTTCGAGAGAGCCAGCGTCATCAAGCTCAGAAGATGGAAGCGGTCGGGCGGTTGTCGAGCGGCATCGCGCATGATTTCAATAACCTGCTGAGCGTGATTATTGGTTTCAGCGAGATTTTGGAAGAAGGTATCCGTCCGAGCGACCCACTTCGAAAGAGCGTAGAGCAAGTCAAGAAGGCTGGAGAGCGTGCCGCCGCGCTAACCCGCCAACTGCTGGCCTTCAGCCGGCAGCAGACGATGGAATCCAAGCTTCTCGACCTAAATATCGTGGTCGCGGACATGGAGAAAATGCTGCGCCGCCTGATCGGCTCGAATATTGAACTCACGTGCGTGCGCGATCCCGCGCTGGGAACGGTCAAAGCCGACCAAGGGCAGATCGAACAGGTCATCATGAACCTCGCCGCAAATGCGAGGGATGCGATGCCAGACGGCGGCAAGTTCACGATCGAAGCTGCAAACGTCGAGCTGGACGAGTCGTTTGCCTTACATGCGCCTGAGATTCGACCCGGACGGTACGTGCAATTGGTGGTCAGCGATACTGGAAGTGGCATGGACGCGGAGACCCAGGCGCGCATCTTCGAGCCGTTCTTCACTACGAAGGAGCTCGGCAGAGGCACGGGTCTGGGTCTCGCAACGGTCTACGGAATCGTGAAGCAAAGTCACGGCTACGTCTGGGTCGATAGCGAACTCTCCAAAGGGACAACGTTTAGGATTTATCTGCCTCGATTTGAGGGTGCGGTTGAAGCGCCGAGTCTCGCTGAGCGCCCATCCCAAGCGTCGGAAGCCGGAGAGACAATCTTGCTGGTGGAAGACGAAGAACCGTTGCGCGGAATGATTCACGATCTCCTTGTGCAGAGTGGATACACGGTTCTGCCGGCGAAGAACGGTACTGAGGGCCTGGAGGTCGCGAGGCAGCATCAAGGTCCGATCCATCTGCTGCTGACGGACGTAATGATGCCAGGAATGACCGGCCCGAAGCTCGCGGAAGCACTCACCATTTCACGCCCAGAAACAAAAGTGCTTTATATGTCGGGGTACGCGGATTTCAACGGAAGAGAGAGCAAACTGTTCGGATCCGGCGCTCCGATTGCCGAGAAACCGTTTACGCGAAGCAGCTTGAGCCACAAAGTGAGGGAGGCGCTGGACTTGGCACGCGTGACGAGTTGACTGTGGAAGAGCATCCGACCGCATAGCAGCGGCGCGGAGACACACGCTATTCCGCACGCGGGTTCAAGCCGTAATCGCGGCCGCTTCCGGCTGCGTCGTTTCCGTATGAATGTCTTCGATGTTGGAACGCAGCGCGCAGCCTTCCCTGGCTCTCGACGAAAGCTCGCTCTTTCGGTACGCCGCAATCTCGGCAACGCCATCGGCGATTGCGGGCGCTAACGGCCGAGCATTGCCTCAATCGATGACGATGTGGGTCTCGGTGGACTCAATTCCGACGATGGACTGAACCTCTTCCATCACTAAGTTGCCCAAAGCTCTTTCATTCCGCACGTCGACGAGCGCGAAAATGTCCGGGCGTCCCCAGCACGCATGGGCGATTCGGACGGCATCAATGTGTCGGAGTGCAGCCAGGACTTCGGGACTCTTCCCCGCTCGGACATTCACCAGCACAAACGCTTTCAAGTTCCACCTCCAACCGGTTCGCAAGTGTACTTCCAATTCGGGGTTGGGTTCTAATCGTTCGTGCTTAGAACTCGAACAAAGGTGGTTTCACAAGGTCCGTCAATTCAGGCGTGGGGCTGGAGGATTCGCGGTTCCCACGCGGTCATATTTTCGCTGGGGGCAGAACTGAGAATAGCACCGCGAAATAATGGCACGTGCTGCCCGCCACGTTCCCTCGATTCATTACGAACCGGCATTTGCCGCTGCGGTTTCCTGGCGCCGTCACAGGCCAAAAAACGGACGGCAACACGTCCGCTCTCCCTATGTCGATTGCTGGCAAAAGTGTCTGGCTTCGTGGCAGCCGGCGCAGAGCGTAATCAGCCTCTCTTCCACGTCACCTCCCAGCCGGCTGCGCGACTGGAGGTGATGAACCTGGAGATTCTGAGAAGTGCCGAAGTCCTGGCATCGCCATCCGTCGCGCGCCAACAATTTGCGCGTGAGTTGGCGGTACGCGTCGGGTTCAAGCCGTAACCGCGGCTGCCTCCGGCTGCGCCGTTTCATGGCTGTTCCTCATCGCTCCAAGCAATCGCAGTCTCTGTTCTATCAACGGCAAGCCCAGCCACGTTCAGAATCTGTTGAATTGAGGTTAGTAGCGTGCTCCGCTCGTGACTGCGCTTCGGTGTGATTTCTTGGTCGTCGGATGGCGGCCCCTCGCAGATCTTGGTAAACGCCGACGCCTTTACACATCGGAAGAAACAAATTACTTTTCGAGAGGGCTTGTTGCTGTCCTGGGCCAAACCACGCCTTGGTCCTTCGATGTAACCGGAGCCAGCCCCTTGAATACGAACTTCTGGACGCGTTGGCCGCGAAATGTCTCTCCCGTGAACAGATTTCCTTTCGAGTCGCTCGCAATACTATGTACGGCGTAGAATTCGCCGGGTTGGCGCCCTCCGTCGCCAAAGCTGGTCAACACCTCCATCGTCTGGCGATCCAGGATGTGAATTTTGTCATTCGACCCATCCGCGACGTAAATAAACCTCTGCTGCGGATCTTTCGAAAAAGCCACATCCCAGACTGAGCCGGCCCCGAGCGTGTTCGTGTAGTAATAGTGCTCCTCAACGAAGGTGCCATCGGGCTTGAAGATCTGCAGGCGATCGTTGAGGCGGTCGCAGACATAGAGCAAATTGTCGTTCGAGAGGACCGCGCAGTGAACTGGATTGCGGAACTGTGGGGCATTTTTCGTGCCGGCTACATACGGGCCCAGATCTTCATCGCTCGGCTTTTTGCCGTAGGCGCCCCAGTGCCGTTTGTACTTACCGCTCTCGTAGTCGAACACGATCACGCGATGATTGCCGTAGCCATCGGCTATGTAGACGTCGTTTGTACTGGCGTCAAACCAGATTTTGGCCGGTCCTTTGAGGTTCTCGAGGTCGTTACTTCCTTTGCTGCGGCCGGCCTTCCCGATCTGCATCAGAAACTTGCCGTCGGGAGTGAACTTCAAAACCATACAGTCGTGGTAGGGCGCGTCGGCGTCTTTTGCGGGCGTGGTCGGTGCGGCGTTCGGAGGCGGAGCGCCACGAGCGTTGCCGCCGACCCACACGTTTCCGTCAGGGTCGATCGCGATTCCATGCATGGACTCAGGCCAGTCGTATCCTTCGCCCGGGCCGCCCCAATGGTTGAGGAGATCGCCTTCTTCATCGAACTCGAGCACCGGCGGCGCCGGGATACAGCACTCGGAAGCCGGCGGATTTGACGCCGCCCAGATTTCCATCGGCTCGAGAGTATTCGGACGGTGAACAATCCATATGTGATCATGAGCGTCAACGGCCACACCACTGACGTTTCCCAGAATCCAATGATTCGGAAGAGGCTTGGGCCACATGGGGTCAACCTCAAATCGAGGCGCATCGGGGCCATCGCCACCAGCCGCGCGCGTTCCGGAACCGTTGCAAAGAATCAGTACCGCTCCAGCGGTGATCATTAGCTGCGCCACAACCGCGCTTGCAACGCGATTCATCTCTTATCTCCTGCGAGCCACATGCCAAACAGCGCCGCTATACTCGCTGACACATGAGATTTCAGCAAGATGGATTCATCCGCAAACGCCTGACTGTTGTCGCGACGCTTGTACCCTACCTGTGCAGGCGCTCCTTTCACCGTCGAGTATGACTTAAAGAGGCGACTAGAAATCCGATGGCTGCCAAGCGGTGGCTAGCGCACCCGCGGTATCAACAGGAAGGGATTGCTGTGATCAAGGTCTCGAAACTGCCGACGACTTCGAGGTCCAATTGAGACTCAAAACAAAAAATAGCGTTGTGCCAATGGCAGTACGCTCGCCGGGTCGCAGGTAATCGACGCGCCATCGACGCGCACCTCATACGTTTCCGGATCAACTTCGATTTTCGGCAGCGCGCTGTTGTGCAGTAGATCTTTTTTCCCGATGTTCCGGCAATTCCGTACGGCACGAGCCATCTTCTTCAGTCCCAATTTCTCCGGCAACCCGTCCGACAGCGCCGCCTGCGATACGAACGTAATGCTCGTGGCGGCCGTGGCTCCGCCGAAGCTGCCGAACATGGGCCGGTACAGAACCGGCTGCGGCGTAGGAATGGATGCGTTTGGATCTCCCATCGCTGCCCAGGCGATGAAACCACCCTTGAGCACTAGTTCCGGTTTCACCCCAAAAAACGCAGGCTTCCACAACACCAGATCCGCAAGTTTGCCAGGCTCGATCGACCCGATCTCCGCCGCCATCCCATGCGTGATCGCAGGATTCATGGTGTACTTGGCGACGTAGCGCTTGGCGCGGTAATTATCGTTCCGTGTCGAGTCCTGAGGCAACGCCCCGCGCTGCACCTTCATTTTGTGCGCCGTCTGCCAGGTGCGAATAATCACTTCACCCACGCGCCCCATCGCCTGCGAATCGCTCGAAAGCATGCTGAGAACTCCCATGTCGTGCAGGATGTCCTCAGCTGCGATCGTCTCGGGCCGAATGCGGCTCTCCGCGAATGCAACATCTTCGGGAACCTGCGGATTCAGGTGATGGCAAACCATCAGCATGTCGAGATGCTCGGCGATGGTGTTGATGGTGTAAGGCCGCGTGGGATTCGTGGAAGACGGGAGAATGTTCGGAAACGACGCGATGCGAATGATGTCCGGAGCGTGCCCTCCCCCCGCGCCCTCGGTGTGGTAGGTGTGAATCGTCCGGCCACCAATGGCGGCCACCGTGGCCTCGAGGAATCCTGCCTCGTTGATCGTGTCCGTGTGAATCGCCACTTGCACATCGAATTCGTCGGCCACCTTCAAGCAAGCGTCAATCGCTGCGGGAGTTGTACCCCAATCTTCGTGTAGCTTGAGCCCGCAGGCACCGCCCTGCACCTGCTCGGCCAGCGGCACACGCGTCGCAGCATTACCTTTCCCGAGAAATCCGAAATTCAGCGGCCAGGCCTCGGCGGACTGCAACATTCGCGCAAGATTCCAACTCCCGGGTGTGCACGTGGTGGCCGCGGTTCCTGTCGCCGGCCCCGTGCCGCCCCCGATCATCGTGGTTACGCCGCTCGAGATCGCTTCATATATTTGTTGCGGCGAAATGAAGTGAATATGACTGTCCACGCCGCCGGCCGTAGCGATCAAGTTCTCCCCGGCGATCACTTCCGTCGCTGCGCCCACCACCAGCTCCGGATCCACCCCATCCATAGTGTCCGGATTTCCCGCCTTGCCCACCTTTACAATGCGGCCGCCTTTCACTCCGATATCGGCCTTCACGATTCCCCAATGATCGAGGATCACCGCATTCGTGATCACCAGATCCAGCGCCCCGGGCTGTACTTGGCGCGCCACCGTGCTGCTCTGCCCCATGCCGTCGCGAATCACTTTGCCGCCGCCAAAGGTGATTTCGTCGCCGTAGTGTGCGTAGTCTTTCTCGATTTCGATAAACAGTTCGGTGTCCGCCAGGCGAATGCGGTCGCCTTTGGTCGGCCCATAGAGGTCCGCGTACGTTCGGCGAGGAATCCTGAGGGCCACTAGCGCGCTGCCTCCTGGTTGAACTGAAATCCGAGCTTCCGCGCCCGATCGATCGCGCGCTGTCGCGTCTCCGGGTCGCTCAAGTCGCCGCCCGCCGCCTCATCGATCAACCCATTGAAGCCGTGAATCCGCTTGCGGCCCCCAAACTCCGTAAGCTCCACTTCCTTTTCCTCGCCCGGCTCGAACCGCACCGCAGTCCCAGCCGGGATATTCAGGCGCAAGCCGAAAGCGGCGGCGCGATCAAATGCCAGAGCGCGATTCGTCTCAAAAAAGTGGTAATGGCTGCCCACCTGAATCGGGCGGTCACCCGTGTTGCGCACCAAGAGCCGCTGCGTCCGTCGGCCCTCGTTCGCAACGATGAATCCCTGCGCTTCATTGAGTAGATATTCGCCCGGCTTCATCGCGCCTCCGCCTCAACGAATCGGATCGTGGATCGTCACCAGCTTCGTGCCGTCGGGGAATGTCGCTTCCACCTGCACCTCGTGAATCATGTCCGGCACGCCCTCCATAACCTGGTTGCGATCCAGAATCTTCGCCCCGAAACTCATGATTTCGGCCACGGTTTTTCCGTCGCGCGCCGCTTCCATGACTTCCGCGGAAAGAATGGCAACCGCCTCGACGTAATTCAGCTTCAAGCCGCGCGCCTGGCGTTTCCGCGCCAGTTCCGCGGCGAAAGCCACCATGAGCTTCTCTTGTTCGCGCGGAGTCAGGTGCATGGATTTCCTCCTCCCGAGATTTCAAGCGCTATCACCACCCGCTTCAGGCCACCTTCCGCGGCGGCATCGCTTCGGCGTTGTACAGTGAAAGCTTCGCCTCCCGCCATAGCTGGTTGAGCCCGCAAATCACATCTCGCCCCCGCATCGCCACACAACGGCAGACCAGCCCGTGTGCCACGAGCGTGCTGATGCCCCAAAGCGCCGCCCCGCGATCTGCGAACTCGCTCGCCAACGCACGCAGCCGCTGTTCGAGCTCGATCCACCGGCTGGGTTCCAAGCCCACTCGGCATATATAGAAGGTGGCCCAGTAGCGAAACTTTTCAAGCCGCGCCGGCGAGGCGACCGCATATCGGTGCGGTTCAATCTTCACGCGCTCGGCGGCGATCAGCGTTTCTTCCGCATACAAATCCGTGTTCATTTCAACTGAATCGTACGCAAAGAGCTCGCCGCTCGCCTCTCTTCCCGGCGCCAAAATCTCCCACCAAAACAATCCCGCGCCGCGCGCCAAATGCAATTCTGTCCGCTGCGCATACCGCGCCTGCGCAAAAGGAATGATCGAGTCCGGCAAGTATTCGAGAAGCGCATTGGCACCAAGCGAAATTTCAGTCCTTTGAATCGCTGGCCCGGCGCTCTCCCGCGCGCGGTAGATGCGCGTGGCTCCGGTCGTAGTTAGCTGCACTTTTGAATTTTCCTCGAGCCGCACAATGAGCGACAGCCGGTCGTCTCCCAATAATCCACCGGAAACATTATGCAGATGGCTCAGCGCGGCGCCATCACCCGTCGTGAACGCTCGAACCACTTGTAGCGGCGGCTGGTGCCGGCTTTCGGAGAGCACTGTCTTTCGCGTGGCAGCATCATAGGCGAACGCGAGCTCAAGCGCAGCGGCCACGTGCTGGCGAATTGGCCGCTGCGGATCTAAGGTGGCTTCCTTTAATAGCGCCATAAATCCGCAAACGTTGCTGTCGAGAGCTTCCGTCAGCTGATGAACAAACGTGTCGCGAGCGCGGGATGTTCCATCGCGCCCCAGTCCAGCGCCGGCGTAAAGTTCGAGAAATTTTCGAGAGATATCTTCGCGCTGCGCCGCGCGGTTTCGATTATCAGCGGTTTCAGATTCCACAAGATTCGCGTCGCGCGCGTCTGCCCCAGCGGCAGCAATCTCTGAAAAGCCGAAACCGAGGCAGCCACCCATTGGTGCAAGTAGGCCAGAACGATCGAATCTTCATCGAACTCGAGCGCGCCCCCGACCAATCCGAATGCGATGCAGTGCCCGATGCCCGCCGCTTCATGGCCCGATTCTTCGCGTTGCGTCCAACCTTCCATAGCTTCCAGTGCTTGGCGCAGAACATTGGATTCGCAAAGTGCCAGCGCAGCTCGCAGGAAGTTGAGCCCCAGCGCCGCATTCCCCGCTCGCGCCTCCCGTGCCGGCTTGAGCGCGGCGAATAGTTCGTTGAGCTCGCGCAAACGCCGCCGAGAAAACTCCGCCCGCACCTCGCGCGCAAGCCGCGCCGCCTCCCGGCAGAACAGCGCCTCTGGCGCTCCCGATTCTTCGAGATACCCGCAAAGAAACTCTTCTAGGTTGGCCGTTGTGAGCAAACCTACCGCGGCCAGCGATTCGATTCCAAACGAATGGGCAAACGCGCCGATCGGAAACGCGCTATCGGCTAAATGCAGCAGCCGGAGGCAGCCGAGCTCCGCCGACGGTGATCCCGGATCAGGCAGGTCGTGATCCGCGGCACTCATCTTCAGTGATGATGATCGTGCGTGTGGCCGTGCTCATGCGTATGCGGAACGCCCTGGTATGGCGCATGCGCGTCGATCACTGCGCGCCGCGATTCCAGCGGCGAACTCACCTGCCGCTCCACCCACTCAACCACGGCATCGAGTCCCACCGCATCCCGTAAATTGGTAAAAAAGAACGGTAGCTCTCCCCGCATCCGCCGCGAATCGCGCTCCATCACCTCGAGCGATGCTCCCACGTACGGTGCAAGATCGATCTTATTGATCACCAGTAGATCCGATCGCGTAATTCCCGGTCCACCTTTGCGCGGAATTTTGTCCCCTTCCGCCACATCAATCACGTAAATCCACACATCCACAAGCTCCGGGCTGAACGCCGCCGAAAGGTTGTCTCCTCCGCTCTCCACAAAAATCAATTCCAGCCCGGGAAGTTTTCTTTCCAGTTCAGCAATGGCCTGCAAATTCATCGAGGCATCTTCGCGAATCGCAGAGTGCGGACAAGCCCCGGTCTCCACGCCGCGAATGCGCTCCGCCGGCAAAGTACCTTGCCGCAGCAGAAACTCCGCATCTTCTTTCGTATAAATGTCGTTGGTCACCACCGCCAGGTTGTATCTCGGCCACAGCCTCTGGCTCAACCGGTCCACCAGCGCAGTTTTTCCCGAGCCCACGGGCCCCGCAATGCCGATTCGAAATGCTCGTCGCGTTCCAGCAATAGTCATGTCGGTGAGCATATCCCGTTTTGCAGTCCACGCGGGAGCAAAGATTTCTCGACGATCGGCCACCTACCACGGATAGTGCCCACACAAATTTCAATCGCGGCTGCTTCCTGCTGAGCCGGTTCATGGCGTTCCTTATCGCACCGAGCAATTGCAATCTCTGTTCCACTGGGAGCGCCCCGATCGCCCGGGCGAGCGCCAAGAACAGCTCCCGCCCGCTAAGATCCTCTGCAGCAGCAACAGGATTTACCCGTTACCGCCGCCGTCGATCATGCCCGGTATTCCCCCTCGGAACGTTCACGATGTTCACCATGTTCACGGGCAGGCCCGCATTTTCTTTGGGTCTCTTGGTTCTGGTACTACCGATGGTCGTGTCGCTGAAAAAATTACATGACACCGTGACCTCCGCTCTGACTTCCGAGGCACCTCCGTAAGACTTCAACTCATTGATTCTGCTGGGCTAGCTTTTCTATTACCGTCGTGGAACCGCAAATGCATACCTAGAAATTCTGGAAGAAGGCTATGACACACCTTTGCACCATGAAGTGTCCACGCTGCGGGAGCACGGCAACCAAGCTGAAGCCTGAAGAACGATTCAAATGCGAAGGCTGCGGTTGGAAATTGTAATTCGCGTCGAAACGTGCCGGGGCACTGGGCGCTGACAATTTCTAGGGAATTCATTCGCATCGGTTCCATCTGGATCGCACCCGATGGATTTGAACGCGATGCAAAGCTCCTGAGATGGTCTCCCGCCATGTCGGAATTAGAACTAAAGTTGGATTTACATGCGCAAGCGACTGATTTTCGAAACTCCGCGGAGTGCGCGACCTGCTGATCAAGCGTGGCTGAATGTAGAACGTGTGGCCTCGGTTGAAGTCACGTCGGAACAGGACGGTTACCCAATTGAATCTGCACTGCTAACCGACAAAGAGCGGGGCTGGCGTGCAGCTAGCCCCGGCACCCAGATCATTCGACTAATATTCGACGAGCCGCAAAGGCTCAGACGTATCCGGCTGGCTTTCGACGACACCGAAAACATGCGCACGCAAGAGTTCCTGCTGCGATGGTCTCCAGATCGCGGACGATCTTTCCGGGAGATCGTGCGGCAACAGTGGAACTTCAGCCCGTCCGGGTCAGTCCGGGAAATAGAGGAGTACGCTGTCGACGTCGCGGACGCGACGGTACTTGAACTAATTATTGTGCCTGACCTGAGTGCGGGTGAAGCTCGGGCGTCGCTCTCAAATTTGTGCTTTGCTTAGTATCCGCGCGTTTTTTCAGCGAGATACCCTTCTGATGTCAGAAGAACCGTCATTGATCAAAGTCCTGGTCGCGGATGACCATGCCATCTTCCGGTCGGGCCTTCGAAAACTTCTTGCAGTTGCGAACGACATCACGATCGTTGGTGAAGCTTCGAACGGGGTCGAGTGCGCAAAAATCGTTACGACGCTCAAACCGGACATCCTCTTGCTCAATCTGCGGTTGCCCGACAAGGACGGGCTGAGTGTTCTCGCAGAAATAGGCATTGATTTATTACCGACGCGCACCATAGTGCTAACCGACGCGGGGGATGAACGTGGTGTAATCCGCGCGATGCGGCTCGGCGCCCGGGGAGCGGTGCTCAGAGAGTCAGCAAGCGAAGTACTCCTGAAGAGCATCCGCAAAGTCCATGGTGGCGAGATTTGGCTCGACAATTGCATCACCGCCGAACTACTCGACGCGTTCAAGAAATCCCCCGAATCACGGCAGCGCTGGGAAAGTGCGCTTCTCAGCAACCGCGAGAAGGGAATCGTGCAGCTGGTCGCCCAAGGCTTTCACAATCGCGAGATTGGCGAGAAGCTCCTAATCTCCGAACAAACGGTGAAGAACCATCTGCACGCCATCTTTGATAAGCTGGGCATTTCCGACCGTCTTGAGCTGGTCTTCTACGTCATTTGCTACCGATGGATCGAGTAGATCCGACTCTCTGACCGGAGGCGTCCGTCGCTTGCAGGTCTCTGAGCGTACATGGCGCATGGGCTAGCGCAGTTCTTTACACTTATAAATCCAGTTGGCCATTATCTTTTGCGCACCGGTGCTGCTCACGCTCTCGCCCATCATCGCCTGAGTGGATGCGGAACTTTTGGCCGGCCAATCGTCCTTGGTGAGTAGCCCGCCAGCAACAATCAGGAACTTGAATCCGACCTGCTCGGTTACCCGGGGATTTACCCGGCCACTCTGAAATACGAACATCAAGAGCCAGACATCTTCAGCCTTGCGGGCCTGCCAGCTTTTCAGATATCGCGATGCTTTTATTTCAATGCCGTCGCTCCCGGCCTGCCTAGCGGAATCGTTCGGATATTGACCAGCGGGGAGAAGATCCGGATGGCCATTGCGATATTTATTTCGCGTGACGCTCCTACAATACTTCGGGATCGTGCGGGCCATGAATTCACCGACCATACTGCTGAAGTTAGTCGCCATGAGGATGTCCTCGAAGCCGGCCATGTCTTGGGTTCTCAGTTGGGCATCGATGAATTGCACAAAGCTCGTGAACTCGTTCATGGCTTTGTACAAGTGCTCGGTCGTCACTCCGAACGGAATCGTCGCGTTCGGATTGAATCCGTTCTTTTCTGGCGGTTCCGGTGTGGGCGGGAAACGCTCGGCCATGCGCCTATTACGTGTTCCTAGGAGAGACGTCTAATCCGTGAAAATTGTACGCCCGGTTTGGTTTGGATGCATCGCCTAGGGGGCTTTGGGCGTCGTGGAGAGCGAGATTATTTCAATTGTCATTCGATTGTCCGCCCGGTTTGTCGATGAAGATGCCTGGCAATGTGACAGCCGGCGCAGAGCGTAATGAGATTTTCTTCGATATCGTCGCCCAACCGGCTGCGCGAGAAAGCGGAGCTACCCACAGCAGGTCATTTATTTCACTTCGAGCGGCCATCAAAAACCCGACGACGCCTTCGCGCTCGCTTTATCGGACTCCGACAGCGGAGAGCGCGATGCGGTTGCGGCCGCCATGCTTCGCGCAATAGAGCGCCTCGTCAGCTTGGGCCACCAGGCGATCGAAATTCGTCGGCACCCCGCGCTGCAGGCAGGCAATCCCAAAACTAGCGGTCACCTTTGCGAGGCGTCCGCCAAACCTAAAATTCAGAGCCTCGATCTGTTCGCGAATCCGGTCGACGGCTGCCTCGACGCCTTCGTGCTTCGAGTGGGTGATGACCATAAGGAATTCGTCGCCACCGATGCGACCGCAAATATCGCACTGTCGCGTGTTCGTCTGCATGATTTCCGCAAACGTCTTGAGAACGCCGTCGCCAGCTTCATGCCCGTACGTATCGTTGACGGATTTGAAGCTGTCCAGGTCGGCCATGACTACCCAGAACGAAAAGGAGTGCCGCATTGCACCGCTTAGCTCGCGCTCGGCCCACTGTTCAATTCCCCGACGGTTGGGCAAGTCGGTAAGCGCGTCGGTGAGCGCGAGCTGTGCGAGCTGCCGATTCTTGGCCTCGATTTCGAGCTGAAGCCTGGCGATCTTCCGTCCGACGGCGACGCGCGCTGCGAGTTCCTCGGCATGAAATGGCTTGGTGAGGTATTCGTCGGCACCGGCTTGCAGGCCTCTTACGATCTCGGATTTCTCAGTGACGCTGGTGAGCAAGATGATGTAGGTGAAGCTATTCGCAAAACCGCTGCGCAGGCGCTCACACAGCTCGATGCCGCTTAGATCGGGCATCAGCCAGTCGGTGATCACCAAGCCCGGGCGGCGTTTTTCGAATAACTCTAAGGCTTCCCGGCCCGTCTCCACGGGAAGGATCTCATATTCGTCCGGCGGGAGAGCGTTCTCCACCAGCTTTCGCGCGACCGGCGAATCGTCAACAACCAAGACCAGAAATCGTGACTTCTGGGCGTTCATGTATGGGCGCAGGCGCGATCGGGAGGTTGCCGTCTCGGGATTGAAAAAGGACACCCCGGCCTGCCTAGGGCCTGAGAATAGAATATATGCACGGCTGCGAGGACTGGCCTCGCAGATTTCTTTTGTGTCCAAAAAAATAGAAGCGGCTCCTTGCGGCACAGGCCCGCTCTTCGCATTCTGCCGACCCTGGCAGCCGGCAACGAGTAAACGCATAAGCGCGATCTCCTCGGGCACTGCAGGGCCAGCACGAGGTCGTAGGAATCGGCAGAGGGTCTCTGTTCGGACGATACGCAGCGCCATGTCGCCTGACAGGTCCGACTTGTCATTCAGCAGCGTCGATAGAGTGAGTAAGACCAGGATCGCATACTATTAACGACGAGGCCACTCGCAAGCTCCAAGAAGTTGACGCAGGCGGCTGCGGCAGCACAGGGCAGTGAACCCGGTCGCCGCCAGTGAATTCCTGAGTTGTCGGTAAACAGGAAGTTCATCCGGCTCTTTCCGATTTACCCGTCATCCGTCCGCCATCAGCGACAAGCGCCGCCGGCACTTCCGATATGTTGATTTCGGGGCATCAGGAATTCTCGCAGGCGAACAGCCTTACGGCAGTGAGCAGACCGCTCTGGCGTATAATCGCCCCTACTACCCTAACTCCCGGAACGAAGCTGGGCCATCCCTACGAGCTGTTTGTTGGAGGGACATGGTAATGGGTACGAACCACCCGCCAGATCATAACGAGGATTCATCCCCTGAAGACTATTCCGATCGCACGTTAAGCGCAGGAGGGCCCGGCGGCGCTGCGGCCGGACATATTGGTCCGTACCGCTTGCTGCAGTTGCTTGGGGAAGGCGGCATGGGCGAGGTCTGGCTTGCCGAGCAGAAAACTCCCATTCACCGAACGGTCGCGCTGAAACTGATCAAGGCGGGCATGGACACCAAAGTTGTGGTGGCGCGCTTCGAGTCCGAACGTCAAGCACTGGCGCTGATGGATCACCCCAACATCGCCCGAGTCTTCGACGCGGGCTCCACCGCCGAAGGACGCCCGTACTTCGTGATGGAATATGTGCCCGGCCTACCTATCACCGAATATTGCGACAAGCACCGCCTAACCATCAAAGAGCGTCTCGAATTATTCATGCAGGTGTGCGAGGGCGTGCAGCACGCGCATCAAAAGGCCATCATTCACCGCGATTTGAAACCCTCCAACGTGCTGATAGTAGAGCAGAACAATAAGGCCGTGCCGAAGATCATCGATTTTGGATTGGCCAAAGCCACGGCGCAGCGGCTCACAGATAAAACGATGTTCACCGAGCTGGGCATAATGATGGGCACGCCGGAGTACATGAGCCCGGAGCAAGCCGACCAACGCGAACAGAGCATCGACACGCGCACAGACGTGTATTCGCTGGGTGTGATCCTCTATCTATTGCTGGCGGGAGTGCTCCCGTTCGAGGCAAAGGCTTTGCGGGCCTCGGGGCTCGAGGAGGTCCTGCGGGCCATTCGTGAGCGCGAACCACTCAAGCCGAGCACCCGGATTCGCTCACTGGGCCCAGATTTTGCCGCTTCGGCGGAGAAACGGAAGGAGGAGCCGCGGTCGTTCGCGCGGCACCTGCAAGGGGAGCTGGACTGGATCACCATGAAGGCGCTGGAGAAGGACCGCGCCCGGCGCTACGGATCGCCTGCAGAACTCGCTGCGGATATTGGGCACTATCTGCGCAACGAGCCAGTGCTCGCGCACCCGCCCAGCGCCGGATATCGCGCCAGTAAATTTGTGCGGCGTCACCGTTTCGGTGTGGCGGCAGCAGCTTCGGCAGTGATGCTGTTGATTGTATTTGCTGCCGCGATGGCGATACAGGCGCGGCGCATCGCCCGCGAGCGTGATCGCGCGAACCGGCAAGTGGAAGCGGAGCAGCGGGTAGCGGACTTCATGACGAACATGTTCAAGGTATCGGACCCCAGCGAAGCACGCGGCAATAGCATCACGGCCCGCGAAATACTGGATAAGGCATCGAAGGATATCGACAACGAGCTGACGAGCGATCCGGAGCTTCAGGCTCAAATGATGGCTGTTATGGGAAAAGTGTATCTCGGGCTGGGTTTGTATTCCCGAGCACAATCATTGTTGGAACGAGCACGGGAAATTCGAACCCGTGATCTCGGATCAGAGAACCCAGAAACGCTGAAGTACGCGGCAGACTTGGCCTGGACCTTGATGCAGGAAGGCCAGTATGCCGAGGCGGAGAAGATCGACCGGCGGGCTCTAGACACTAGCCGCCACGCCCTCGGACCGGAACATCCGATTACAATATCGTTGATGATCGACTTGACTTATATCCTGTATGAGCAAGGCCAGTACCCTGAAGCGGAAAAGATTGGTCAAGAGACTGTCAGCGCTAGCCGCCGCGTCCTCGGGCCGGAGAACCCAAATGCGCTAGCGGCAATGGGCAATTTGGCAAGCGTACTGAGTCGCGAGGGCCGTTACGCTGAGTCGGAGAAGATCAATCGCGAGATACTCGACGTTCGTCGTCGCGTCCTCGGACCAGAGAATCCGGAAACACTAGTATCGATGAACAATCTAGCCACGGATTTGGAGGAGGAAGGCCAGTATGCCGAGGCGGAGAAGATCGACCGAGAGACCCTCGACATTCGCCGCCACGTCCTCGGACCGGAACATCCGCTCACACTAACGTCGATGAGCAACCTGGCTGACGTTCTGGGTGACGATGGCCAGTATGCTGAAGCAGAGAAGATCGACCGAGAGACGCTCGAAATTCGCAGCAGAGTGCTGGGACCGGAACATCCGCATACACTAACGTCGATGGATAATTTGGCCTACGTCCTATATCACGAAGATCACTATGCCGAGGCCGAGAAGCTGGCCAAGCAGGCGGCTGACACCCGGCGCCGCGTTCTTGGTCCGGACCACCCAGAGACAGCGCTGTCCACGTACACCCTTGCTTGCATAGCGCTCCGCCGGGGCCAGCGCGACAAGGCGCTTTCGATGTTGCGCCAGTCAGTCGAGCACGGGCTTGCTCCGAACACAGCGTTGGGTATGGAGAAGGACCCCGACCTCCAATCCCTTCGTGGTGACCCGCGCTTCGCCAAAATCGTCGCAGATGCAAAAGAACGCGCCGCCGACGCGCAAGAGTCTCGCACCCGCAGTGGCACAACACAGCGATAGAATCCTGTCGTGGCTCACGAGGGCAGCTGGCGGTCAAGCACTACGGTGCTTATACGCAGTGATCACCAATGCGATTTTAGGCGTAGATGTCGAGCACGGTGACAGTTCGAACAGAGCGCGATGAGGTTTTCTTCCGCGTCATCGCCTAATCGGCTTCGCGAGCGAATGTGATGGGCTTGAAGATTGTTGGATCTCCCGCAATCTTGGCAGCGCCAGCCGTCGCGTGCCAGTATTTCCGCACGAGTCGTTGATACGCTTCAGGTTCAAGCCGTAATCGCGGCTGTTTCCGGTTGAGCCGTTTCATGGCCGTTCCTCATCGCACCGAGCAAGCGCAGTCTCTGTTCCGCGGGAAGCGCGCCGATCAGCCGGGCGAGCGTGATTCTATCCTCTGGACCGCGTGACCGCTCTCGTCATAATCCGTGGAGGGATCGAAAGGGAGGCAACAGAGATTTCTTGATGATGCCTCCCCGAGCTTGGGTCCAGTAGTCCGGGACGCGATTCACACTCTTTCGGCCTCATTGCTGGGGCGAGGCTAGCGGCGGTCCGTAGTGGCGATTGCGGCCCGCCATTGAGGATCGAAATCGTGGCAGCTGTTCAGTCGCAGGCAACTTGGTTGGACTTACCGTTGGCACCTCGCTGATGTGCGCCGGCTGAACTTCAACCGCGGTGGACGAATCTAAGAGTCTGTAGTCGCAGCCCTCTATGCCCGGATGATTCTCGTCGCAGGGAATCAGCAGGCAGGCGTGCTCCGCTGTGTCGCCCGGATCTAAGCCAACGCAGCCAATCTCGCCACGATCGTTGATGAGCAACGCAGCGGTGACGTAGGTAGTCGAGCCAGGCACAATCAGCGTGTTTAGATCGACGATGGGTCCGCCGTTCTCCCACAGAAATCCGCGCAGGTCAACGCCGCCGTTGGTGAACGTCTCGCCAGCCACTTGCCCCCGTGAATTGATGCTCACCGATTCGCTCTGCGGGTCCGTTCCCAGAGTGCCTAGATCAATCATTTTGCCGTTGCGCCAGAGAAACGCGTGGCCGGTTTGGTCGTTCAAGATCGTCGCGTATCCCACCACTTCTCCGGCGTCGTTGATCCAATCTGGATGTCCGAAAGTCCCTCCCAACGTGCCGAGATCCTTCATGCCTTCCGACTTGCTCCAGGTGAACGGGTGTTCCGTCGCGTCTCCAGGAAGGTTCGAGGCTCCGGCAACCTTACCGACATTGTTAATCCACGCAACGGATCCATAGGTGCCTCCAAAACCGCCCAGGTCAATCATTCCGTCCTCAGAACTCCAAAAGAAAGGGTCGACAGTCGGAACACCGGTGGACGGATTGGCAACAAAGCTGGTGAAGGACCAGCCCGCGACTTCTCCACGATCGTTCATCGAAAATGCGTTGCTGTCAGGGCCGCCAAGCGTGCGCAAGTCTCGCATGGTGCCGTTCTGCCAGAGGAAGGCGTGGGTCTCAGTTGTAGCTGGAATAAAAATTGTACTGCCTGAGAATGTTTCACCGCCGCAGAGCAGGCACGCGTTCAGCGGACTATTCGCGAAAGGATCGGCAGTAGCAGTTAGGGAAGCGCCAATCACTTGTCCAAGATCATTAATAGCATACCCGACGCCCTGAGTTCCCCCGAGCGCGCCAAGATTGGTAACGCGGCCATGCTTCCAAATCACGGCAGATGTTTCTGGCCATCCTGTGGAGGGATCAACTGCACCGGTCTGCGACTGTCCAGCGATCCACCCCGAAACATTGATTGCAACACCCCAGGTGCTGAGGCCGGCAGCGCCCGGGAGTGGCTCCAGAGGGATGACGACTCCGTCTTGCAGCAAGAAACCGAGATCGACAAAACAATCGAAGAAGCAATCTGGGGCGAAGGGATCGGGCGCGGAAGTGTCCGATACCCCAACGAGCATGCCCTTGTTGTTCAGAGCGGGCGAGGAAGGGTTTGAAAAGAAGATGGAACCTTCGGGGCCGCCGAAGGTGCCCGCGTCAACGAGTTTGTAATGGTGGTGCTTTGCAGACTGTTGCGCAGATAGTGGCAAGTGACTCGCGAGCCCGACCGCCAGGACCACTGCAATTGCTACCGCCATTTTCTTAAGATTCATTGTCTCCTCCTTTTGGGACTATCCCTAAAGGCGCGAATTCGAGGAAGAAACTGGCATGAGAAGTTTGATTTGCTTTGCGGGAGCTGGTGGAGCAGAGAAGGGAGTCGTGATAAGCTCGCAGCCAAACTCCTAAGTTAAGACGTCCGAGCAAGTTACATGATGGCCCGCGATACTCATGAGGTGACCGGCCTACTGCAGGCTTGGGCCCACGGTGACGAAGTAGCGCTGCAGAAGCTCGTCCCGTTGGTCCACCGGGAGCTCCGCCACGCCGCGCGGCGTTACATGGCCGGAGAGCGGCCCGGTCATCTTCTCCAGACAACAGCCCTCGTTAACGAGACGTATTTACGCTTGGTCGGTGTGCAGAAGGTCAGCTGGCAGAATCGCGCGCACTTTCTGGCCATTTGCGCGCAATTGATGCGCCGCATCTTGACCGACTTCGCGCGCTCTCGCGGTTACAAGAAACGCAGCGGCAAAATGAATCGCGTGCCGTTCACGGATGCCCTCTGGGCCGCGCCCCAAGTGGATACCGATCTGGCTGCGCTGGGCGAAGCGATGAAAAAGCTGGCGGCCGTGGATGAGCGGAAGAGCCGAGTGGTGGAAATGCGCTTCTTCGGTGGCCTCAGCGTGCAAGAGTCCGCGGAAGTGCTGAAAGTTTCGCAGGATACCGTCCTGCGCGACTGGAAGATGGCCAAGGTCTGGCTGTTGCGAGAGCTCAACGGAGAACGACCTCGTGGAGCCTGAGCGCTGGCGCCGCGTCGAAGAGCTGTACCACTCCGCATTGCAAATTCCAGCCGAAGAGCGTCCCGAATATCTAAGACAAGCGTGTCGCGGAGATGCCAAGCTGTGCGAAGAGGTGCAGTCCCTGCTTGCGTATGAAAGCTCGGCGAGGGAATTCATGGAGAAGCCAGCCTTCGAAGTGGCCGCGAAGCAAATCGCCGGGGATGAAGCCAATGAGGATCAGGCTGATCCTGTGCCCATCGGGGCGACACTGCAGCGCTTCCGCGTGGTGCAGAAATTGGGCGTTGGCGGGATGGGAGTGGTTTATAAGGCCGAAGATACGCGGTTGCATCGCACCGTTGCCCTCAAATTCTTGCCAAAGAGACTTGCGCGCGACCCTGCAGCACTCGAGCGCTTTGAGAGAGAAGCTCATGCGGCCTCCGCTCTGAACCATCCCAATATCTGTACCATCTACGACGTTGGCGAGTACGAAAGACAGCCGTTCATCGCCATGGAGCTGCTGGAGGGGCAAACTCTTGATGCCCGAATCGAGGGACAGCCGCTGGCAACGGAGGAATGGCTGACGTTTGGAATTCAAATCGCCGAAGGCCTGCACGCTGCGCATCGAAAGGGCATCATTCACCGCGACATCAAGCCGGCGAATATCTTCGTGACCCGACAAGGCCAAGCCAAGATTCTGGATTTCGGTCTGGCGAAACTTGCTCCCGCTGGAACCATAATCGGCGTTCACTCGGAACGGGATCGACTCAGCGAAGGACTGCAAGTAGCGCCGGAACAAATTGAGCAATTCGCAACCCCCGATTTGTCCCTCAGCCGAACCGGAGTGGCGATGGGCACCGCCGGCTACATGTCGCCTGAGCAGGCGCGCGGGGAGAAATTGGACGCGCGGACCGATCTGTTTTCTCTGGGACTGGTGCTCTTCGAAATGGCCACCGGGAAACGGGCGTTTCGCGGTGACACCGGGCCGGAGCTTCACGCGGCGATCCTCTATCTACCGACTACATCAGCACGCAAGTCAAACCCTAAAGTCCCGGCGAGGCTCGACGGGATCATCCGCAAGTCACTCGAAAAAGACCGTGAAGCGAGATATCAGTCCGCTTCAGAAGTGCGCGATGATCTGCGGTTATTGCAACAGGAGATCGAGCCGAGCCGTGGCCCTCGGTGGAGGACCATGGCGGCTGCAGGCGTCGTCGTGGTTTTCCTCGCGACTTCGGTTTTTTGGTTCGCGCGACGACAGCTGCGGTCTCCTGCGGCTCTGCCTGAAATCAAGCTGCGGCAACTGACCACTAACTCCATCGAGAACAGCGTGAAGAGTGGTGGCATTTCGCCCGATGGGAAATATTTGGCGTACATCGATCGCGTGGGGATGCATCTCAAAGTCATCGCAACCGGCGAGACGCGAACGATCCCTCAGCCCGCCGAACTCAAGAGCACCTGGGAAGACTTAAACGAGGTCGGCCCCTGGTTCCCGGACGGCAAAAGGTTCCTCGCCAACAGCCATCCCCTGGGACTCGACGCCTCATTGGTGACTTCCCAGGGCAGCAGCATTTGGATTGTCTCGGTGGAGGGTGGGCCTCCACGGAAACTGCGCGATGAGTCCGTCGCCCGTTCCGTTTCGCCGGATGGTTCCTCAGTTTCTTTTGAAACGAAGCCAGGGACGCTCGGCGATCGCGAAATCTGGGTGATGCGGCCTGACGGAGAAGGGGCGCGGAAGGTGTTTGACGCCGATGAGAACGTGTCCATCGGCGCGCTCACTTGGTCGCAGGATGGGAAGCGGGTCATTTTCTTGCGGGCGGATGCCTTCGATAATTTCGTTTTCGAAAGCGGCGATCTGAACGGGGGGCCTCTCACTACGATCCTGCCGCCGTCCGACCCGAAAAAAATGTATTCGCTCAGTTTCAATTGGACGCCCGATGCACGGATGATTTACAGACTGGATGAGCCGGAAGGCCCGGAACGCAAAATGATTACCTGCAATCTCTGGCAGATACGCATGGATTCGGGACTCACTAAATACATCGGGGAACCTCAGCGCCTCACGAACTTCGCGGAATTGTGCGCGAACCCTGTGAACGCGACCGCGGACAGCAAGCGGTTTCTAATCTTTGAGTGGAAACCCCGTAGCAGGGCCTTTCTGGCGGACCTTCAATCGGGCGCGACGCGCATCACAACTCCCGCTCCTCTTACGCTGGAGGAGACTTGGAATGATCCCTTGGCGTGGACCGCCGATAGCAAAGCGGTTCTTTTCGTATCCAACCGCACGGGAGTCAGGGGACTTTTCAAACAGTCTCTCGGCCAGGACACTGCCGAACTCCTCGTCACCCCCAAAGAGAAGGAAAACTTGAGCAACGCGTGCGTAAGCCCGGACGGCTCCTGGATTTTTTATGAGCTTGGCGTGGAAGAAGAGGGTCATCAGGAACCCAACAAGATCATGCGTGTTCCGATAACGGGAGGAACTCCGCAATTGGTGCTGACGGCCACCAGTGAAGGAGGGCCGCGATGCGCGAAATCACCGGCAACTTTGTGCGCCATCGCGGAAAGGAGCGCGGATCGCAAACAACTTGTCTTCACGGCGTTCGACCCGACGAAAGGACGCGGCCGCGGAATCGCCAAATCGGATACTGACGCCGCGGCTGACTATGGATGGGACCTTTCGCCCGACGGTACGCGGATCGCCCTGCTCAAGAACCGTGACGCACGAGTTCAAATTCTCTCGATGAACGGCCGAATGCCGCAGGAGATCGCCGTGAAGGGATGGAAAATCCTTACTAGCGCGGTTTGGACGGCGGATGGGGAAGGTTTAATTGTCTCCAGTTACACGCCGCGAGGGTCCACCCTCGTGCACATAGATATGCAAGGCAACACACGACTCCTGTGGGAGCAGAGTGGCGGCTTCGGAACTTACGCTGTGCCTTCTCCTGACGGCCGGCATTTGGCGATGCGCGGTGGTACAACGAAACTAATTTGTGGATGATGGAAAACTTCTAGGATGTACATAGTTAGAAGCGAATTTGCGCCTTCACCTGAATCATCCGGCCGGAAACGTTCGCGTTGAGTCCCGAGCCCAAAACGCTCGTGGGAGGCTGCTCCTCATAGGAAATCTGGCCAAACGTCGCATCCGAACTCAAGTTATCGGGAAATCCAAAGTTGGCATGGTTGAAGAGATTGAAAAATTGCAAGCCGACGGTGAACACGCCATTTTCCCAGCGCGGAATTTTCGTGTTTTTCATTACCGCCAAGTCCGTTGTCACGTAGCCCGGTCCGCGAAAACGGTTGCGTCCTTGCGCAAAGGTGACGCTCCGACCGCTGCAAGGACCGCCAGGACCGGGCAAATTCCCGGTGTTGAATCCCGTCTCGCACCCCGTCTGCACAAACAAGGCGGAGGGATTGGGCGAACCGCTCTGGAGCAACTGCGAGGGCAGGCAAGGAACCGGCGCAGCAGGAACGACCGCATCTTTTCCGCACGGGCCCGCAGATCCCAGCGCAGCGACTGGCACGGAATAAATTGGCCCGCGAATGTTGTCGTCCGCCAATTCGCCAGTCTCCGCGAAATCGAACGCCGTGTAAGGGAACCCAGTGCGCGCAAAAACTGTCCCTGAAACTTGCCATCCTTTCATAAGCGATTCCGGCCCGTGACCGCGAAACGCTTCCGTGAAGGGAACCTCCCACACGTAGTTCGCATTGATCGAATGCCGCACGTCGTAATCCGCTGCTCCGTAGCTTCCCCGAAGGTTGTTGGCGTCCTGTGGTGCGGGTTGAGACTGGAGAGAACTGCCGCCACTAAATTCTACGATACCCCCGTTGGATACCTCGTCGAGCGCGTGTCCGTAGGTATAGTTGATTTGCAGCAGGCCGCTGCCCCAGCGGTTAAACCGCTGCTCAAACGAAACGACCATGCCGTTGTAATTGGAAATGGCGTCGCTCTCATACTGCACCACTTCACCAAAGCGCGAGTCATAACAAGGAGCAACGGGTGGACTGCCGCATGGCCCCGCAGGGTAGGACCCGAATCCGTGCGCATTGGCATTCGCATCTGAGACATATTCGTGGAGACCGTGATTTCCAAAATAGCCGATCGTCAAGGATGTCGCAGTGCCGAAATTCTGCTGAGCCTGCAGGCTCCATTTTTGGTACTGCGGCGAGTGCAGGGTATTTGGCTGATTTTGAAAGCGTGGAGAAGTGAAGTTCGGATCGGCTGCTTGGATTTGCGAGAGACTCTGTCCTGAGGAGAAACCGTTCACCAATGCGGAATTGGACGCGGCGGCGTTCTGCCAAAGACTGTTTGTTTCACCAGGGGCAAGGTTGTGGCCGGTCACGTTGAAATTGTTCCACTGCGGCGCGTTGTAAACCGAACTTTGCCCGATAGAACCAGGGACTGGGTCATAAAAAATACCGATGCCGCCGCGCAGGACGCTATTGTGAGCGACTCCCAGAGGCTGCCAGGCAAAACTGAGACGCGGCGACCAGACGATACTCTCCGTATGTAGGAAAGCTTGCCTCTGATTCACCAAGATCACTTCATTGTATGGCTGACTCGGATCATGGCTGATGGAATTGAATGGACCGGAGAGCCGCGCCATGCAGCGGCTTTCACAAACAGGATTGGATTGATGATCGGCTCGCAACGCGAAGGTAAGCGTCAAATTGGAGCGGGCGTGCCACTCTTCCTGTCCATACAGTCCCAGGCTATAGAAATCGTAGCGGTCCCAATTTACGAGCGGGAAAGTCTGGTTGAGAGCGGTGAAATCCTGAGTATGATTTGACGGAGCTACTCCACCGTAGAAAAACGCATTGATTGTTTGGGGCCAAAGTTGCCCGATGCCATCGTAATTGTAGCCGTATCCCTTCAAATAACTGCGCAGCAAGCTGATTCCAAACCCGATTTTATGCTTGCCGCGGGTCTTCACCAGATCGTCGGAAATCTGGTGCGTGGTGGTTTTTGAACCCGTGGGCAACGCATAGTTAAAACCCCAGCCTCCCAATTCGTAGAACGGACTGCCCGCATTAAACCAGTTCAGTACAGTTGGAAAAACTGCCTGCGCCTGCGTCGGATTTGCGTCGCTTGTCGTCTGATTGATGTACGTCACGGCAAACAAAAATTGATTTGCCGCTGCGGTACTGATCGTGTGCGTCTCGCTGAGTTGACCTTGCCACCACGGCTGATTGATATAGGCATTGAAATCGGAATTGATCGGATCGAGGTAAACGGCGCGCTGGCCGTGGTCGAATTGCACCAGGAGGAAGACGCGGTCGTTGGTTCCCAGGTTCCAATCCACACGGCCCGACAGCATTGATTCGCTTGCCGGGTGATACAGATTTTCGAAAAAATGCTCCGCGCAGGGCTGGCCCATGCCCAGGCCATTGGGATCGTTTGGATCATTTGGATTCGTCCAGCCGTTGCAGCCCAGCGGATCGGCAAAACCGCCGGGAGTCTCTTTATTCGCCCCCGGCGTGTTGTTATACAGATTGAAAATCTGCTGGTAGAAACTGTGCGAAGCCGACGCCGGTCCGAAGATCGAATCGATATTGGCCATGGTTGCGGATTCGAATGCTGCGCTGGGCAGGACGACAGGAGTGGGGGCCGGAAGGACGAGGCGCACGCCCTCGGAATCAAAAAAGAAGAACAGCTTGTCCTTGATGATGGGGCCACCCAGCGATCCGGCCCACTGATTCGCAATGTCGAAGGGGCGTGGATTTCCTTCCGCATTGTCGATCCAGTCGTTGGCGTTCAGAGCCCTTCCATTCCAGTAGTAGGCCGCATTTCCGTGAAAGGTATTGCCACCAGATTTTGTCAGGAAGTTGATGTTCGAGCCGGCAGCTCCGCCGAATTGCGCCGAATATCCGTTGTTGACGATACTCGCTTCTTGCACCTCATTCTGGCCCAGCAGCATCCCCAGGACGCCGCTATTGTTGGTGTTGACTTGAATATTGTTGTTATTCATTCCGTTCAGCGTGAACAAATTGGATGTGCCGGGCATCCCCAAAATAGATACATTGCCCAGGTAACTGATGCCGAATGTGTCCGTATTCATGATTGCGCCAGGGGCAGTCTGCACAATGTAGGTGAGGTCGTTGCCAGGATTGGGGACCTCGCTGATCTGCTTCTCGTTCATCGTGGTCGAAGCGTCGCCATTTTCGGCCTGCAGGAGCGGCGCTTCTCCCGTCACCTTTATCGCGGTGCTTGCGGTCGCAATTTCCAGCATCACGTTCACTGTGCCAGGAGGGCCGAGCAGCACTGTTACGGCGCGGCTCAGTTTGCGAAACCCGTCATGGGTGAAGGTCAAGGTGTAGCGGCTTGGCGCCAAGAAGAAGAAGTGGTATACCCCGTCACGATCTGTCTTCGTAGTTTGCACCGTCCCCTTGGCGGTGTCCCTGATTTCAACAATCGTATCGGGCACCACCGCATTGCTTGGATCATTTACGACTCCAGTTAAAGCGCCCGAGCTCGTCGTTTGCGCACGGAGATCGTTGGACAGACAAGAAAGGAGTAGAAAGCTTGCAATGAGCAGAATCAGGTGCCTCGGATTCATGGAAGCGCACCCACGATTCCCGTTGAAGAGGGCCAGACGATTTGCGAGTTCTGGTAGTGCTGACAATACTACTCGATTCTCACCCTGAGCGCGCCGAAAAGCATAGAACTCCCGCCGCGCAGTTTGGGAAACACCGTTCCCTCGTTCCATTACGAACGGCATCCGCCGCTGGGGTTTCCTGGCGCGGTCACAGGCCAAAAAACGGACGGCAACACGTCCGCTCTCCCTATGTCGATTGCTGGCGAAGGTGTCTGGCTTCGTGGCAGCCGGCGCAGAGCGTAATCAGATTCTCTTCCACGTCACCTCCCGGCCGGCTGCGCGACTGGAGGTGATGAACCTGGAGATTCTGAGAAGTGCCGCAGTCCTGGCAGCGCCAGCCGTCGCGTGCCAGCACTTGCCGCACGAGTCGTCGATACGCTTCAGGTTCAAGCCGTAATCGCGGCTGTTTCCGGTTGAGCCGTTTCATGGCCGTTCCTTATCGCACCGAGCAAGCGCAGTCTCTATTCCGCGGGAAGCGCGCCGATCAGCCGAGCGAGCGCCAGAATCAGCGTATTCTCCTCGCCCGCCGCTACATTGCAAAAGTTAGCCACTGGATTCGGCTGGACTGAAGGCCCCATCTGGATTCACGAAGGCTACCTGCTATTCGCCGATATTTCCAGCAATAGCATCCGCAAATTGACTTTTACGGGAGCGTTGAGCATATATCTGCAACCCAGCGGGTACAAAGGAGTAACGCCATATGGAGGGCCAGAACCGGGCTCGAACGGCATGACGCTCGATGTGCGCGGACGCTTGACAGTCTCTGGACATGCCCAACGCGACGTTTACCGAATTGAATCGCTCGGCGATCCGGCGATCCCTACGATCCTTGCCGATACCTATGAGGGCCAACGCCTCAACAGTCCTAACGACCTGGTTTATAAATCCGATGGTTCGCTCTACTTCACAGACCCTCCCTACGGTTTGCGCACGCAAGGAGACGATGATCCGACCAAGGAACTGAAGATCAATGGCGTTTATCGCCTTGCGGACGCCTTAGAGCAAGAACCTGGCACGCCTCCGCATCGGGATAAATTGCAGCTTCTCGTGAAGGATCTGCCGCGGCCAAATGGCATCGCCTTTTCGCCAGATGAAAAATTCCTTTACGTCGACAATTCCGAACCGCAGAAACTCTGGATGCGCTACCGCGTGAAATCTGATGGTACGCTTGCCGATGCTAAGGTCTTTTGCGATGAAACGTCTGATACGCGCGAGGGCGGTCCCGACGGAATTAAGGTAGATAAAGCAGGAAATTTGTACGGCTCGGGTCCAGGTGGTTTGTGGGTTTTCTCGCCGGCGGGCAAGCATCTCGCCACAATAATTACCCCTGAGCCGGTCGCAAATCTCAATTGGGGTGGCAGCGACGGCAAGTCGCTTTACATCACGGCAACCAGTAGCGTTTATCGCATCGATCTGAAAATTTCGGGCGTACGCCCGTAGCTGCAGCCATTGGCGGAGATGAACGCTATCTTACCGCTGGCGCCCTATTCTTGCACTCGGGCGATGCAGTCGACGTCAACATAAGCGCGGTTGCTGGAGCTAGGCTGGCGAGTCGCAAGTACCGAATATTATCCAGGGCCAGTTCTCTTGGTTGCATGCGCGGGGAATGGCGGAATCAGGTGAAACGTCGAATGCAAGGCACGCCCTTCAGGCGGGTGCTCGTGATCGGCGCGGGATCGATCGGGGAACGGCATATCCGTGCCTTTCGTCGCATCGAAGGAGTTTCAGTCTCCCTTGTTGAGCCAAAAGAAATCAGGGCGAGAGAAATCGCGGAGCGATACGATTGTGATCACTGGTTCACCGATCTGCGCGCAGTGCGATTCGACGAATTCGATGCTGCCGTTGTTGCCACCCCGGCAGATTCCCATGTGTCGATAGGCACTCGCTGCGCCCAGAGCAGGATTGCACGTTTTAATCGAGAAACCATTGTCCGCAAGTCTTGCGGGCATCGAGTCCTTGATCGCACTGTGCGAAGAAAAGAAATTGACTGCTGCCGTCGGATACACGCTGCGGTTTCATCCTACAGTCACAAAAGTGCGCGAACTCGTGCAGGCTGGAGCGATTGGCAAGCCAATCTCAGTCCAGTCCGCGTGCACACACTACCTCCCCGATTCGCGGCCTGATTACCGCCGGACTTACTACGGTTCTGCAGACACGGCTGCTGGAGTGATCCTCGATCTGAGCCATGAATTGAACTATCTCGAGTGGATATTCGGCGCGCTGAGACTGGATGCAAGCCGTCGGGCGTTGGTATCGGAGTTGGGAATCATTGCCGAGGGAGTGGCCGACCTGTTGTTAAGCTCCCCAAATGGTCTCATAGCACAAATACATCTCCATGCCGCCGATCGTTGCCTCAGGCGTGAATGCCACGTCGCTGGAAGCGAGGCGACGCTGACCGCAAATCTCTTGACCGGGGAAATTTCTCTCACGTGCGCCGACGGCGCGGAGCCGTCGATACGAAGCGCTCAACGAGCGCGACGCGTGGCATTCCGATCAGGCTCGTGACTTCCTTGATGCGATCCGACAGAACCGTCTTCCCCGATGCACCATAAGAGAAGCGTTAGGCACTCTGGCCGTTTGCCTCGAAGCGATGAACTCGCCGTTACAAAAGATGACGACAACTGATTCGTCCACAGCCTCGCCGGGACATCCGGCAAGCGCCTAGATTGAAGTCCAGCCGCCATCAACGGGGATATTTTGGCCCGTAACGTAAGCTGAGGCATCTGAAGCCAAGAACAGAGCGGCGCCTTTGATGTCGTCAGGAACGGCCATGTGCCCAAGAAGCGTGCGACGCGAGTAATTCTTTACAAAGATTTCAGGGGTATCGGCTGTCCAAAATCCCCCCGGCGACAAGCAATTCACGCGGACACCGAACGGGCCCAGGAAACTCGCCAAGTAACGCGTCAGGCCGATGATTCCACTCTTCGCGAACGAGTAATTCACGGGATTCGACATGGCCGTTCCCTCATAGATCGAGAAGTCGGGTCCCACGACTCCATAGATGGAGGAGATGTTGATGATCGAGCCCGACCGTTGGGCCTGCATTGGTTCGGAAAAAATTTGCGAAGCAAGGAAGACGCCGGTGGAATTCACGCGCATCGTCTCTTCCCAATCGGCAGCTGTCGTGTGCCGCAAGTCTCCGCCGGCCCTTGCGACGGCGTTGTTGAACAAAATGTCGAGCCGCCCATGACGCTTCAGAATTCGATCGCGCAAGTCTCGGATTTCCTGTTCTGAGGAGAGATTGAGTCGCTCGCCTTCCGCTTTCACTTCCTGCTTAGAGAGTTCTTGCGCAAAGGCGCGGCACCGATCCGCATCTCGCGACGCGACGATGACGATCGCGCCTGCCTCGCCGAGAGCACGCGCTATCGGGTTGCCGACAATTCCCGTTCCGCCCGAAATGAGCGCGACCCTTCCGTCGAGTCGGAAAAGATCCAGAGCGCGCTTCATTCCGAGCACACCCGTAATCAAGAACATTCCGTCGCCCGGAGTCACCACGGGCCACGACCGAATCAACGTGACGACACCGTCACGAGCCGCGAAAAAGCTTTCGATCGTCACCGAGTGAAGATCAACGATTCGTCCAAGTCTTTTTCCAGCACAAACAGGCTCGAGGAGTTCGACGTCGGGAATCAAGAAGCCCTTTTTCGTGGCTACAAGCGACTCGTCAATGTCTCCGCTTCCCATCAAGTGCGTTTCGATTTTGGCGGGCGTCGGCTCGCCCGGCAGGATGTGCAAATGCCGCATCAGGCTTTGAACTCCAGTCATGAACATTTGCAAATCATCGGGATGGATTCTTCCTGCGCCGCGAGCCTCGGTGTATAGCCAAGGAATTCCGTTTTGTTTTGCGAATGAAATCGTTCGGCCGGGAGCCACCTCCGGGTGGCCCCAGATAACCGACGCACCGAATGCCTCCGCAGCCGCGCGCGATCGGGTGTCCGCGGCATCGTAGCCGACCATCGTCGGCATCAGGAGCCTCGCACCGGCACTATGGAGGTCCAGAAAGAAGTCGGCATGCTTGATGATCGAGTTTCCCAGCACATGCGCAATCGCCGAAGTCGGACCGTCATCTAATCTTCCGGGGAACGCCCGCGCGAGATTCGCCTGATCGAGAGGGCTCACGCGAGTGCCATTCCAGAAAGCCGGCGGATTTGCGACCGTGACCGCTAGGAAGTCTCCCGTCATGTCATCGGGATTCAAAGATTGATACGTTTCTAGAATCGTGCGCACGCCCTCGTACTCATCGCCGTGAACTCCCGCAGTTACAACGAGTGTTTCGTCCGGCACTCCGCCCTCGCACGAGCAGGATTGGCAGGCTCACTCCCTTAACCCATGGATCAAGGGACAGGTCGAGTGCATGCTTGCGACCGCGTTCAAATTCAGCCGGGTCGAACTTTCCGATGGATATTTTCTCGATGGAATAACCTCTCACAAATACCGCTAGTAGGTCAGAAATCCGCCATCAACCAGCAGCGTCGCGCCAGTCACAAAACTTGCCTCATCGGAAACCAGGTAGGCCACGGCGTGACCGATATCGCGCGGCGAACCGCGGTGCCCCAGCGGGGTAGCACGCACGTAGCGACTCGACGCACCCATGTCTACTTTTCTCTGTCGACGATATTGGCGCTCGCTTCCGTGTTAATGTCGCCTGCCGCAATCGAGTTCACACGAATTTTGTAAGGGGCGAGCTCCAAAGCCATCGTTTGGGCCAGCGAGACCTGCGCGGCTTTCGTCGCGCAGTAAAGACTTGCAAATTCTTGCCCCGCATACGCACCCACAGAACTTATGTGGACGATGCTGCCTCCCCCGCCCGCAGCTATCATTTGCTTCGCCACGGATTGGGAGCAATAGAAGGTCCCTTTCAGATTGGCGTCGACGATTGCGTCGACTGTGGCGGCGTCACAGTCGAGCATGGGAGCGATCGCGGGCATACCAGTAACACTAGCGTTGTTTACGAGGATGTCGATGCGGCCAAAGCGGCGCATCGCGGCGTTCACGACGCTTTCAACTGCGATCGGATCGCGAATGTCGAGACCTTCGGCGGCGACTTCCGCGGGCTGCAAACTTTCGGCGGCGCGTTGCACCAGTTCCAGACGACGTTGCGCCAGCACATAGCTTGACGCCTCTTCTCGGACAAGACTTCGCGCGATGCCGAGTCCAATCCCGGTCCCACCGCCCGTGATGATGGCGACCTTTCCTTGCAGACTCATAATGCGTCCAAAGGGTACATGGGCCTCTTCAGTCTCTTGTAAGAGAATCGGCGGACATCGGCAGCAGCCAAACCCGGCGTGTCGACTTCGATGATGCGGTGCGCGATCGGCACGTAAGCCGCGCGATAAGCGATGGCAGCTTTAACCACGACGATCCTCAGCCTGCTTGGTTCGATGCCAATCGCGCGAAGCTGTTGGAGATTCCACATCGGCATCCGGCGTTCGGTCAGAACAACCAGGATGCCGCCTGTGTCCACGACGGCGGTACGTCCCTGGTCATCGAGTACGCCGTCGCGCATGGGCCCGATATTTTTGAATACGCCGTCGCTTAGAGTGCGTACCGTACCTTCAATTTCCACCGGACTGCCGTGAAGAGGTATCGACCTTGCCACCGACTGTAACTCGAACTCGTTGACGAACGCCCGCTCCCACAGTGGCAGAAACGGCTTGAGGATCGCACAGCAAAACCAGCGCGCCTTGGGCTTCTTGCTTCTGAAGTTCGGAAAGAAGAACGGTGCCGTCACCCGGGGTTCCAGCGCCGAGGTTATCGCCGACGTCGACAAGAACGGTCAATCCGCTGGTTTCACCAATTGCTTCGCGAACCGCGTCCTCGGGAGTGGGCAATGTCACGTGGAAATCTGCGCGCCGCTGCCAAACGAAATCCGCGACGCGTTCGGCCGCTCGCGATGCAACCCGCGCATCATCGCGCGCCACCGCGAACACGCTGAATCCCGCATCCGGGACGTCGGAGTACGGAAAGCCAGCTGCAACGCTGACGCTCAGCATGTCCGGCGCGTGCTCCAGCTCACGCGCCAACGCAATCGCGTCTGCCATGGGCGGCTGATCCGTCAGTTGACGAAGAATGTGAGGAAAGAGCGGACGCCGGGCCAGCGCCAATTTTGGCCGCATCCCGGGATGAATCATGCGATGCAAAATTTCAGCGGCTTCCATCCCGCGCTCGGCTTGGTCGATGTGAGGATACGTGCGATACCCGACCATCGCATCGGGCCAGCGCACCATCTCATCCGTCAGATTCGCATGATAGTCGAGCGTCACAACGAGAGGCGTTATCGGGCCGATGGCTTCGCGAACTCGCCGCAAAAGTTCGCCGTCCGCGTCCGGATACTTCTCCGAAACCATGGCACCGTGCAAGCTCAGCAGCACGCCGGCGAGCGGCAAAGCCTGGTGCAAGCGCGTGATCAAGGAAGCGCTGAGAGATTCGAACGTCTCGTCGGTGAGCGGCCCGCTCGGCATACCCCAGGCTGAGATTGTCGGAATCAGCTCAAATCCGAAGCGCTTTGCGCCTTCGATGAACCCGCCCATCTCCGAAGCGGTGCCTGTCCAGTGCTCAATAATTTCCTGGCCTTCGTGAAAATCCTTCTCTCTAAACCTCGCAAGAGTCATCACCTGAGAGAAAAACGTATTCGATTCGTGATAGATGAGACCGACAGCTACGCGCATGATGGATTGGTTCTTAGAATGGCATCTTCGACTTCCTCGGGATCGATCAGAGCGGCAGCATTTCGGGCTGCGGCTTGCCGAATCGAGTCGGGGTCCTTGAAACCGTGTCCGGTAACCAGGCAAACGATATTGTCTTCGCGATTGACGACGCCCTGACTCACGGCGCGAATCAATCCCGCAACGCCTGTCGCCGCCGCCGGCTCACAGTAGATTCCTTCGCGTCCGAGCATGAGTCCCTGCGCCTCATAAACTTCCTCGTCATCCACTCCGAACGCCAACCCGCCCGATTTTCGCAGCAAGCCGAGTGCGAGGCCTGCATCAATGTCGTAAGGCACCGAGAGACCGCTGATTCGAGTGGTGCTCTCGACGGGCTGGATCTCATTATCGCCGCGCTGGAAGGTCGCCACGACCGTCGAGCAACCGTTCGGTTGGACCGCGTGCACTCGCGGACGATTGGTAGCCGAATGTTCGAAGCCGCGGCAAACTGCGGAGAACAATCCTCCGCCGCCGATGGGAATCAAGACGTGATCAACGCGCGGGGTGACCTGCCGTACGAGTTCAGCGGCCAATGATTCCACGCCCGCCATTCCCTCCGGGCAGTAACGATATGCCGAGACGACGAGAGGCAGCGCGCGGTCCACTGCGAGCCTCGACAGAGTATCGAAGACTCCAGTCGTTACAGAGGGCGAGGTGATGAAGCCACGAACCCTAAATACATGCGCGCCGTGCGCCTGCATCTGTTCGAGCTTTCCGGTGGGAGCGTGTTCGTTGACGACGATCGCGCACGAAATGCGATAGCGGGCGCAATAGGAAGCAAGCGACGATCCCGCATTGCCCGACGACGTCGCCAAGCAACCCTTCGCTCCTAAACGAAGGAGTCGCGATACCTCGGCCGAGACGAAGCGATCCTTATAGGACCCGGAAGGATTACAATTTTCGAGCTTGAAAAACAAATTCGACAGGCCAAGCGACGGACCGATGTGTTCGCTGCGGATAAGTGGAGTATTGCCCTCACCCAGGTGGGCACTTTTCACGGCATTGGTCCCTGGACAGCAGACTGCGAGCCACTCAGATTGCTGACGTAGTGCGTCATTGAGGAAATTGCTTCAAACTCAGTTCAAAACCTCTCACAAGAATCATGTGGTCGTTTCCGCTCGTAACGATGCGTGCCCCGCGAGTGAGCGCTTGCTGAATAGCTTCAGGAGTACCAGTCGGCATGCCCCACCATTTACCTGCCTTCGCGGCAGCATTGGCGATCCGGTCGATCGCCTTCTGCACATCCGGGTGCGAAAATTGAAAAGGAACACCGAAGCTCATCGTGAGATCGGCAGGGCCAATGAACAAGGCATCGACTCCTTCGGTAGCGGCGATCTGCTCGACACATTCAACGGCTTCGCGGTCTTCGATTTGCAGCACCAAGAAAGTTTGCTCGTTAGCGTGTTTCATGTATTCGTTCGGTTCCACCAATGTGAAATCAGCATCAGGCCCCGAGCCGTCGTAACCGCGTGTACCCAGTGGAAAAAAGCGCGCCCAATTCACCCATTGACGCGCTTCCGCGGCGCTGCAGCAGTGAGGAACCATGATTCCGTTGGCGCCAGACTCGAGGACTCGCATGGGACTCGAGTATCCCGTCTTCAGAATTCGCACCATCAAGTCGATTCCGGTCGCACGGCAAGCGAGCGCTAGGGGCGCCACGACTCCGTAATCGAAATCTCGATGCTCCATGTCTAGCCAAACGAGGTCGTATCCCAACTTGCCGATGAACTCCGCCAACCACGGTTGAGTGACTCGACTTAGGACCGCCGTGCGAACGAAATCGCCCGCGCGCAATTTTTCCAGTGCCTTGCTCCTAATCATAATGTCCTTTCAATGCCTTATCCTTATTCTGCGGTCGCTGTCCAGCACCTAACGAACAAATTTATGTTCTAAGCCTCAGCCGGTGCACTCGTATTCTGCCTTGACCGCTCTCGATGCTCCAGTGGGCAGCCAGAAATTCGTCGCCAGTCAAGTGCAGCAGGGACGGCTGGCCGAATTTCAGTGCTGCGAACATTTCGGCCATCGACGCGCCGTCGGAGGCCTTATAACCTGCGGTCGGACCCCAAATGACCTTTTCCTCGATCGGCTTCCAACGATTCTTGGAAAAATCGATCAGTCTCACATAAAGCCCTGGAGCGCTACTGCGGTGGGAATGGATCGACGCTAGGTATTCGCCGCCGAGCCAGATCAAGTTCGATGCCTGACCCATGTGTGCCGTATCCTGCGGCTCGGACCAAGTTCGACCGTTGTCCGTGGAATACGTAATTTGGTTTGGCAAGTGTGCGGTCGCTGGCCGAATCGTACGCCCAAACAATCACGACGAGACGCCCCGGCTGCATTTCGCAGATGCGTGCTTCGTACGGCGTAATCTTTCGCCAGTTGTAAAAAACTGAATCGTCGCTCCACGTGCGTCCTTGATCGGAGCTGCGCATTAGAATTCCCAAATCCCCGCTGGGATTGGACCCGTCGGGAAGCCTGAACAAGGCACCGACAGCGAGCAGATTCGCCAGACTGACTTTCGATGCATGGCCCCGAAGATTCGATCAATTCTGGCCGCTTGCGCTGGATCACTGTTGGCTCAGACCAGTGGCGGCCTTCGTCGTCGGAAAAGCTGCACAATTTTCGCCTGGCTGGAAACCGTTCGTCTCGGGGATGGCGATGCCTTGTTCCGGATCGCGGCGCAAGTATCGGTATCCGATAGCGATCAATTTGCCGTTGCGGAGCACGGTCGGCTTCATGGAGTCACTTGCCAGGACCGGCAATCGAGAGCTGTTGTACAGAGGACCCTGGAGCACCCAAGTGCGCCCTTGATCTTTGGACCGAGTGATGTAGGTGGTGCAGTTCGGAGCCTCGAAGGCTTCGCCGATGACGAGCAGGCAGATGAGTTCTCCGGAGCCCAATCGGGCCAAACCCGGAAAATAGCCGTGGCGGCTATGCACATGCGGGATGGGGTTGTCGTATGCAACGTGGCCATCGACGTACTCAATCATCTTAAAGTCTCCCGAACACCGGCACCGAGTGAGGCGCTGGCCCTATGGTTGTCTCACGAGTCCGAAAGCGCGCTCCGAAGGCCGCAAATGTTGTCGACAGTCGGCAGAATATACCACGATCTCCTGTGCCCTCGACGGCGAATTAAAATCACTTGGCGGACTCAGCTGCAGTGGCCGCGAGCCCAAGCAAACCGTCGCCGCTATGCGCCAGCACGTCGATAAACGGGAGGTCCCGGCTTGTGCGATCTTCGCGGAAGTGGTATACGGTTTGTCGACTGTCGACCGCTCGCGCCCTGACGAATCCCGTCTCGATGCGCTCCGATCGCGGGCTCGGAGGGCGAACGACACCGTCCCACTGCAAGCACTGGGGACTCCATTGAACACAAGCTTTGCGTGCGAACATCCCTGTCGGTAAGTTTTGCTTAGCGAGGTAAGAAAATGGCGACCCTGCGAGTAGGAATGATCGGCTCCGGCTACATGGGACTAACATACTCGGAAGCAATCGCGAAACACGTCAAGGGAGCCGCGCTGACGGCGGTCGCCGGCGGTTCGCGCGCGGCGGAGCTCGCGCAAAGCTACGGCGTGAGGGCGGAGAACAGCGTTGATGCGCTGTTAGCACGCTCGGATGTCGATGCGGTGATCATCACTTCACCCGACCAAAATCATTGTGAGCAAACGGTTCAAGCTGCCGCCAAGGGCAAGCACGTCCTGGTGGAGAAGCCCATGGCCCCGAACGTCAAGCAATGCGACGAGATGATCGAGGCGTGCCGGAAAGCGGGAGTCAATCTCGCCGTTGTGAAGACGGAGCGATATCGGCCCCTAACGAAGCGCGTGAAGCAATTGGTTGATGAGGGCGCCGTCGGCGAGATTCACATGCTGCGGACGGTCTCGGTCTACCCAATCAGTCTTGGTTCCAACATTCTGACCACTCGGCCGTTCTATAAGGATCCAGCGAGCGGCGGCCTTTTCATGAGCATAGCGTGCCACAACGCCGATTTTCTGTTCTGGCTGACCGGGCTGCGAGCGACGCAGGTCTATGCGCAGTCGAATACTTATAGCGATCTGGGCGTTCGCGAGCAAAGTGTCATGGCCCAGATTCGATTTGAGAAAGGCGTGATGGGTGACATGTGGATCTCGTCCGAATTCCCAGTGCCGAGCTTGCCCAGTAGCGAAGTCAGGTTTCAGGTAGTCGGTTCGAAGGGCATTCTCGATTTTGAGAACTATGAGTTTCTGGACATTACACGCGGCGAGAAATGGGAGCGCGTCTTCGTCCCGCAGCGCTTCGATTATCTTAACGATCCCAAGTCGCCGATTCGTCTGGAACCTCATATTGGCGTCGTGCAAGAGTTTGTCGATAGCGTTTTGGAGAAACGCGCACCGAAGGTTGGAGGATCTGCCGGACGAGCAGCCGTGGAAGTTTGTGAGGCTTGCCAGCTCTCCTCGAGAAGTTCTCGCGCTATCGACTTGCCACTACAATAGGGAACCGCCTGTCAGCTCTGTCCTAGAAACAGCCCTCCACGATCCCTATTCTTGGAACATCGTAAGCCCAGAACGCTGCACGCGAGGGACTTTGGTGACTCGCGCAATGTAGTACGCAGCGCCAAAGGTCACACCGCAGCCGACCAGCGCATACCAAACCCACGAAAGCGGGGTCAGGCTTGCGACGAGGACGACGGTGGCAAATCCAACGGCCCCTCCAATCAAGACCGAAGCGCCATCCGTAGTGCTTGTAAGCATCGCGAGCAGGAAAATCCCCAGCATGACTCCGCCGACAAAGCTATTGACCTTGTCGTAGGCATAAGCGAGTTGACCCAGACGGCTAACGAAAAGTGCCGCCACGGTTGCGAGCGCGCCCCACACGAGAGTTGAGATTCTTGCAACGCGGAGGCAATTCAAGTCGCTCGCGGAAGGACGCCAAACCCGCTTATAAAAGTCCACGACGGTGGCGGTGGTGAGTGAATTGATCCCGCCACTCATGACGGACATCGAGGCAGCGAAGATCGAGGCGATGATCAACGCCCGTAAGCCCGAAGCAATATGCCGGACCACAAAGAACGGCAAGACCGCATCCGAAGAGACCATGGACGCCGACTCGTCTGGATGGCGAAAATAGTAGACCGCGAGGATGAGTCCTGTAACTTGCAACGGTATGGTTACAATCACTTGCAGCACGGTCTGGAGGATCAAAGCTTTTTTGCACTCAGTCTCGGAGCGCGCGGTCATATAGCGCTGAACAATGATCTGATCCGTCGTAAACGTGCTTAGAATGAAAAATCCGCTTCCGAATAGAACGTTCCAGAACGTGAATTCCCGAGTTGGGCTGAAAGAGAAGTCAAAAAGCTTGGTCTTGCCGAGCGCATGTGCGGTGTGCCAGATCGCGCTCCAGCCGCCGTCGATGTGTGAATAGGCAGTGACGATGATCGCTGTCATTCCGAGAACAACCATCGAAAACTGGATCATGTCGGTCCAAATTACAGCCCGCATGCCTCCGAGCGTCGTGTAAACAGTCGTGAAAAGCCCCATGATCAGGATGCTATCGAACAATGGAAGCCGGACGACCGTTGAAAGCACTAAAGACGGGGCGTAAATGACGATTCCCATGTAAAAGCCGCGAAGTATTAAGAAGAGCAAAGTCGTCATCGCCCGAACGCGCACATCCAAAACGGCGTTCTAAGTATTCGTACGCGGTCGAAAAATGAAGGCGGCTGTAGAAGGGAACTAGATAATGAATGACAATCGGCATCACCACGATCGGTCCCATCATAAGCATCGGAAACAGCTCGAGGTCGCGCTGGAAAGGAAACGCCGTCAGGCCCAGATACGCAATGGCGCTGAAATTGGTGGCAATGATCGAAACCGAGATAGGAATCCACGAAACCGAGTGGCTGGCAAAGAAAAAATCTTCCGTGTTTGATTTCCTTCTGTAGAAGAAGCTGCCGATGCACACGACTCCGACGAGATAAACGAAAAGCACGGCGATATCAACAGTCGAGAATGTCGCAGGGGGAGCTGCGCCCATCAGGTTGCGATCCTCTTCGCGGCCTCCAAAGTCGCGTCGATTTCTTTCTCCGTGTGCGCCGCAGAGATATACCAGCGGCCGTCCGGCAGGACGAGGATGCCTTCATCCAGCATCGCGACGGCAAAATCTTTATAGCGAGCTTGATCAGCCCTGAGAGTATCGCGGTAGTTCATCGCCCGATTTTCCATAAACGAGAGTTGGAATACCGGTCCGCCCCCCGAAGTGATGACCTTGTATCCACTCTCACAAAAGATTGATTGAAGCCCCAGCCTCAAGCGTTCACCGCACTTCCATAAGCGGTCATAAATGGTGTCGCGATGGCGAGAAAGAGTTTCGAGTGTCGAGCGAGCGGCCGCGAGTGCGATTGGATTTCCATTCAGCGTCCCCGCATGGACCACCTGACCCGTCGCGATGAGTTGCATGAACTCACGCTTGCCTGCCAGCGCGCTAACAGCTACGCCTCCGCCGAGGGCCTTGGCATAAGTTGCAAGATCGGGCGTGACGCCGTAGTGGCCTTGCGCTCCGGCAATATGTAATCGAAACCCGGTGATGACTTCATCGAACACGAGCAGGACGCCGTGCTTCTGCGTGATCGCGCGTAGGAATTCGAGAAATCCAGGAAGTGGCGGTATGCAACCGCTGTTGCACAGCATCGGTTCGCAGATTACGGCGGAAAGCTCGCCGGCGTGTTGCGAAAAGATTCGCTCGACGGAATCCCGGTCATTCCAAATTGCAACGAATACTTCGTCATGCGGCCTTTGCCCCGCACCCGCGCCAATAGGCGCGCCGTGGGCCGTCTGTAATTCTGCTGCCGTTGGATGATAGCTTACGAGCACGCTGTCGTCCCAGCCGTGGTAATGACCTTCAAATTTCAAATATTTGCTGCGTCCCGTCGCGGCTCGCGCCAAACGAAGAGCCACTTGGACAATCTCTGTGCCGCTGTTCGCAAAGCAGACCAAATCACAGCAGGGCACAGTGCTGGCCACGAGTTCAGCGACTTCGAATTCGAGATCATGCTGCGCGCCGAAAGTGAAGCCACTTTTTATGTGCTCGGAGATCGCCGCGACCAGTTCCGGCGGCGACTGTCCCAGAATCAAAGGGCCCCAGGCGAGCCCATAATCGAGATACGTATTTCCGTCGACGTCGACGGCATGGCAACCGTATCCGCGCTGGAAATAGAGCGGATACGGGCGGGCGCTGCGGCGAAGTCCACTTGAAACCCCGCCCGCGAGCGATCGTTGCGCTCGCTCGAACCGCACGAATGAGCCGTGCGTCTTGGATCGAACATTTTCTTCGCGTTGGTGCGCACCGAACGATTCAACCGTCATGCCGGTAGATGCTCCATGGGAATGTGATCGTGCGCGAGCATGGCCTCACAAGGGAATTCATAAAGTGTCGGGGCAGCGAGCGGCTAAAAAATCAAATCTCCCTGTCCGATCTGACGGGGCACAAACCCGCGCGCGACTTGCTCGATCGCGATATCGATATGGCGCTGTCCGTTTCGTAAGGTAAAGAGGCCGTGTCCTGGGAATAGACCTTCGATCCCCAGATTGGTGAGCTTTCCTAGGTCTGCGCGGTAACCGCTCATGCCCGATCCTTCTGCGTTGATTACGCCGAGAACTCCGCCATAAAAGATCACGTCGGCCGAAAACAGATACGGTTGCGCGTTGACATCGACCAGAAAACAAGCAGAGTCCTCGCTATGTCCCCGCACGCGAATGACTCTCCAGCCCAATCCTCCTGCTTCAAATTCCTCGCCATCCTGCACCGACTTGTCTACTCTGCAAGGTGAGAAGCGGAAGTCCCGTGGATATATTCCCTGGTTTCTCGCCAAGCGTAGCCCACTTGCTTCTTCATCGGCGTTTTCAAGAATTGGGCTCGTATACTCGGTCGCGATCACCTTGCAGCCGGTCATCGATGCAATCGACGCAGCGCCCCCGCAGTGATCCAGGTGACCGTGCGTCACGATCAAAGATTCGACTTTGTCGGTTCCGAGATCAAAACGAAGGTTTGACAGCAGCGTATCGGAGTGTGTTCCAGCGCCAGCGTCGATGAGGATGAAACCCCGCGGACCGCGGAGGGCATAGACATGGCAGTCGAGTGGCCCGGCAATCGCGTGTTGTAAGACTTCCGACGAGAGCGAGAGATGAGGTAATCCGCATGGTAAGAAGCGAAAACCTCCGGAAAGTAGTGCGTTTCAGGACTGGACAATTTACCACGGCGAGGCTATCCTGTCGACCGTCGACAGTTCTAAACCTGTTTTCGAGACCGCCAATCATCTTTCTTGGTGCGCGAGGTTTCCAACACCGGTGCCGACGATGCTCTTCTAACCTAACCGCCCCATGAGCGCAACGATCTCAGTCGACTCAACAGGATTGGTTTATCGGAACCCCGCGCCGCATCTTCGGAGCGTCGTCGCCTACCATCCGTCGCTCTCGCTCGGCGACAGCAACGAACTGATCGCCACGTTTGATCTCGGCGAAGCGATCGAATCGCTCGACTACCATACCGTGCTGAGCCGCTCGCTTGACGGAGGCGCGTCGTGGACTCTCGAGCGCCGTGTGCTCGATGCGCCTCCGCCGCGAACCAGCCACACGATCAGAACCAGCCGGCTACCCGATGGATCCATGGTGGGGCTCGTCGCCGTCTTTCATCGCGACAATCCGGAAGCGGGTCTTTTGAATCGGGCGACATTTGGATTTGTTCCGATGGATCTGTACCTCATACGATCAAGCGACCGCGGCCGGTCATGGTCGCGCCCGGAACGAATTGATCCGCCCCTCGTTGGACCATCATGGGAGATTTGCCATCCGATATTCCCTCTCCGAAGCGGCCGTTGGCTGATTCCCACGGCGACGTGGAAAGGCTGGCACGGCGAAAACCCATCGGGTGAACAGACGGTCGCGTTCATCAGCGAAAATCGCGGACGCACGTGGGAAAAGTTCGGACGCATCTTCGATGGGCGGACGAGCCAGCGTTCGCGGCTTGAGGTTTCTCTCGCTCAACTTCCGGACGATAGGATTCTCGCCGTCGGCTGGGTTCACGACGCGAAGACTTGCACGAATTTCCCAAGCGAATATTCGATTAGCGAAGACAATGCGGAATCGTTCTCAGAGCCCCAGCAGACCGGCTTCGAGGCAGAGACTTGCAAATTGATCGCCCTGCGCGATGGCCGCATTTTTTGCGCCTATCGCCGAACCGACATGCCGGGCCTGTGGGGCAGACTCGCGAAGATTCAAGGTTCCCATTGGAGCGACTTGGCAGAGGCCCCGCTCTGGCAAGGCGCGGCAACGGTGACGACTGCGACCGGGAATTCCGCGGATGGGCTCAGCGGACTTAAGTTCGGATACCCCAGCTTACAGGAGACCAGCAGCGGAGAAGTTTTGCTGGTGTTCTGGTGTCAGGAAGCCTGCATTACAAACATTCGCTGGATGAAAATCAAGGTTGCATGAGTCCGGCGCGGGCCGAATTGAAAAAATGATTCAGGAGATCGCTCCCACTCGTTTTCAACTCAAGATCGCGCTCGAACTGTGCGCCCGAGCGCAAGAGTTTTGCAATTGGGAATCGTCATGAGTCGATCTAAAAATTCGGCAATTCCATGCGAGCAAGGCGGTGTTTAAAATGCAGACGAGGTCTGACGTACCAGTGGCGGGCAAACGGCTACAAGGCGTAGTTCCGCCGATTGGCACTCCGCTGACGGATGGCGATCGTGTCGATGAAGCCGGGCTCCGCCGTCTGGTGCAGTATCTCGTGCAGGCGGGAGTCTCAGCGATTCTTGCGAACGGCACGATGAGCGGCTTTGCTTTTATGACGGATGAGGAGCAGCTCCGGGCCATTTCCATCATCGTCGACGAGGTTAACCACGCGATTCCCGTAATCGGCGGCATGGGTGAAACGAGTACAAGCCGGGCAGTTCGAAAGGCCAGGCAGATTCGCGATTGCGGGGTAACTTATCTGTCGGTTCTGCCCCCGTTCTACTTCTTCGCAACCCAGCCGCATTTGATTGCTTTCTTCTCGGAGGTGGCCTCCGCCGTCGATTTGCCGATGTTTCTCTATGACAATCCGACGATGACGAAGAACTCAATTCTTCCTGAAACCGTCGCTGAACTACGGCGTCGGATTCCCACAATTGTGGGAATCAAGGAGAGCAATCAGGATTGTGTGAATTTGCAGAATCTGCTCGATCTCATGCGCGGAGATGAAGAGTTCTCGGTCTTGACGGGCAGCGAGTTCCTGATCGTGGTCGGGCTGCAAATGGGTTGCTCGGGCCTCGTCGCGGGGCTGCACAATGTTTGCCCGCATCTCGCCGTTGCTCTGTATCAAGCTTTTAAGGAAGGGAAAATCGAGGTGGCGAAGGACCGGCAGCGAGATCTCATCGACGCGTGGCAAATATTTCAGTACGGAAGCATTTGGGGCGCGTTCGATGAAGCTCTGCGGTATTTGAAGATTGCCGAACGTGCGACCGGCGCGCCTTACATTTCAAAACTGACTCCTGAAGAAACGACCAAAGTGCATCGGATCCTGGACCGGTACGCGCTTCCGTATACGGGTTCTACTTTAAAGCGCTAGCTGGCGCAGGGCCTTTCGAACGGAAGCTCGAATACCGCGCGGGATCGGACCATCGCAGCGTGAGATGTGCCAACATAACGGCTTCGGCGGTCTGCTTTGACTTTCCAGCCAGGAATTCGTAGAGCGGCAGGTGCGAGTCGAGCACCATCCTCTGCGTCCCGGCCTGGAGCTGCAGGACCATCCGGTGTGCGAATAAAGGCGCGGTTAGGCTTGTGAGAGTTTTCTCCAAATATTCGTTTCCCGTAAGGCTCCAGATCGCGCGATGAAATTCCATGTCCACCCGAACCGATTCATTTGTCGGCGCCGGGCCAGTGTTCTCCATTTTCTCGAGGATTCGTGATAGTTTCTGCGCATCCTGCGGCGTCCACGAGAGGCGCACGAGGCGCAATGCCTCTGATTCGAGCACCAGGCGCAGGCTGTTGATCTTCTGAACATCTTCCGTTCCCAGGCTGACGACGAACATTCCCCGCCGCGGAACGTTTACCACGAGGCCTTGCTCCAGCAATTGCTGGAGCGCTTCTCGAATCGGCGCCCTGCTGATCTGAAACTGCTCGGAAAGAGAGCTTTCGTTCAGTCGTTCGCCCGGAGGAATTTTCCCGGAGATGATTCGATCGGAGAGCAGCTCGACCGCCTGCTTTTTGAAACTTGTGTAACCGCGCATTGGGCTGAACATCGCCCGCGATTTGCCCATGACTGCGGCTCCTCTGGCTACTGTCGACAGAATAAGTCTTAGTGCGTTTTCCGTCAACGTTGCCGCTCGTGGGCTCCGGCGCGGGCGGTCCAGAAGCGCACAACGCAGAGTTTGATCGCGAGGACGCATCGGTCGCCGGACTATCCGAACTTGACGCGACAACCTTGCCGGCGTTACAGTCCGCCGTTTTACGCTTTCCTGCGTGCGGGTCGGTTTAATAGCCGCGATGATGCAACGAACCGCGAGAAGTGATTTCAGCGATTTGCATGAAGGCGAAGGATCATGAGGAGATCCTGTGCTTATTTCAGCGCGCCTGCTGCTATAGCAATCCTGGTTTTTTGTACGGCCACGCTAGCGCGCGCGGCGCCGGACAAGTGTCAGGATCTTTCTAGGGTGGCCTTGCCTGACGCGGCGATTCTGCGCGCTGAACTTGTCGGTCAGGGCTCCTTCGTGTCGCCTGCTCGCAACGTGCTCGATTCCGAAAACCACGTGTTCGCACGCATGCCGACCTTCTGTCGCGTAGCTATGGCCCTGCATCCTACAAAAACCTCCGACATCAACGTCGAAGTTTGGATGCCGGCCTCCGGCTGGAACGGGAAATTTCAGGGTCAAGGGAATGGAGGCTTTGGAGGGTCGATCGATTACCTTGCCATGGCCATCGCACTCACCGCGGGTTACGCGACGGCGGCCACCGATACGGGACATTCCGGTGGCGACACGGACGCAGGCTGGGCGGTCGGTCACCCGGAGAAGGTAATCGACTACGGCTACCGCGCAATTCATCAGATGACCATCAAGGCGAAGCAGATCGTCGCTGTTTACTACGGTCGCTCCGTAAAGGAATCCTACTTCGCCAGTTGCTCGAATGGAGGGCGGCAGGCTCTTATGGAGGCTCAGAGGTTTCCTGCCGATTACAACGGGATCATTGCCGGCGCATCCGCAAACAACTGGACTCGCAATTTCGTCAGCTTTGCCTGGAACGCCGTCGCTCTGACTGCCACTTCAGAATCTGTGATTCCACCGGACAAATTGCCAGCGATCAGCGAAAGCGTGTTGGCGGTCTGCGATGGACAGGAAGGAGTGAAGGACGGGATTCTCAGCGATCCGACGGGCTGTCATTTTGATCCGGACATTCTGTTGTGCAAGAAAGCTGAGACGGATCAGTGTCTGACGCAGCCGCAGGTCACTGCTTTGACAAAAATCTATGTGGGTGCGCATACCTCGGACGGGCGCCAGATTTATCCCGGATTCGTCCCCGGCGGAGAATTGGGACCGGGCGGATGGAATCACTGGCTACTTGAAAAGCCGGGCGCCAGGCAACTGGAATATGCCACCTCCTTTTTCAAGAATTTGATTTTCAACAATCCGAATTGGGATTATCGAGCAATAGACTTTGATCGTGACACTGCCATCGCTGACGCGAAGATGGCGGCGATTCTCAATGCAACGGAACCGAATTTGGATGTCTTCCGAAAGAGCGGCGGGAAACTGATCCTCTACCATGGATGGAGCGACGCCGCGATCGCGCCGCAAAATACGATTGACTACTACAACAGCGTAGTCGAGACCATGGGGCCTTCCGCTGAATCATTCCTGCGCTTGTATATGGTTCCCGGCATGCAGCACTGCGAGGGCGGTCCCGGGGCAGATGTCTTCGGACAATTCCATGACGCGACAACTGATCCGGGACGGAGTATTTCCGCCGCGCTTGCGCGCTGGTACGAGACAGGCAATCCGCCAGGGAGAATCACCGCTACGAAATACGAGAACGGTTCGGATCGCTCCTCACGCGTTGTGTTCACACGCCCTCTATGCGCTTATCCAACGAAACCGAAATACATGGGGGCGGGCGATATGAATGATGCGGAGAGTTTTTCGTGTGTCAGGTAGCGGTCCTTCGTCAATCCTTTGACCCCTGTGATCGGCACGATTCTAAATCAATAATCCCTCTCGCTATCTGATTTATAGGCATACTTCCGGAGAAGATCGTCAGATACCTCCACGCCGAGCCCCGGATCGTCGGGTGGCGTCAGATAGCCGTCTTGAAATCTCCAAATCTTTTTTAGCGGTTCGGTGGCCAGCGGATTTATGTATTGCGGGAACTCCATTGCCAGCAAACCATCCACACTGCATGCTGCTTGAATGTTTTGCGCAATTCCGACTCCTGCGCACCAGGTGTGAAGGCAAACGGCCACTCCATACGATCGCGCCATCTTACAGACTTCAACGCAGCTTGCTGGCCCTCCAACGACCGCCGCATCAGGCTGTGCTACGCCCAGGGCGCCTGATTTCAGAAACGGCTCAAATTCTTCCGGAGAGGTGAACGACTCTCCTCCGGCGGTCGGAATCAAGCCAAGCGCTTGCAGCTCGCGATACCGCTCCAATTCATACGTCATCGCGGGCTCTTCGATAAATCGCGGCTTGAACGGAGCGAGAGCTTGCATATACGCTTCTGCCTGTCCGCGCTGCCAATTCACCGAGCGCTGCGGTACGCAGGTATCGACGAACAAGAGTCGCTTCTCGCCCAGCCCTTCGCGTGCGGCCCGGACGCGTTCACGGTCCAAAGAAACTCGATCGCCATTCTCATCGGGATCACCACCGCAACTCATCTTGTAGGCTTGATAGCCGAGCCCAACGTAATACCGCGTCTCGTTAAAAATCTCTTCCGGTGTTCGAGGGTTTCCGCCGTCACTGGCATAGAGCAGTACCCGGTGCGATTTGCCATCGCCAAGCAATTTCCACAGAGGCTGATTTTTCAACTTGCCGGCAATGTCCCAGAGCGCGCCCTCGATCGCGCTCGTGGCCTGAGCACCAATCCCGCGCATGGCCCAGTAGCGGTTGCAGAATCGCATGTGCGCGAGCACCGAGGCAGGATTGGTAGCGTCCATTCCCACTATGCTGCGACTGTGTCTGCGAATCGCAGCCACGGTGACTTCTGTCGCGTAACATCCTGAATAGGCCTCTCCCCAACCGGTAACTGCTTGATCGGTTTCTATTCGTGCCCACACACAATTTCGAACCGTACTCTCGGGCGGACGAGCCAGCGGCCTGGACGGAAGATAAGGTGCGGTGAGGGGGACCGGCTCGACGGAAGTAATCTTCATACGATCTGCCTCAATCCGACGCCGCTAAGCGAAACGGGTTTCGCGCGGTGACGCAGCCTTCGCACGGACTCAATCGGGATCTACGAGTCGCCCGGCTTGGTCGAGTCGCACCAGCCGGTCTTTTGTCTCGGTGAATTCCTGCCACGATTTCAAAGGCCTGCTCGGTTTCACGTCACGGTTGGCAACAAACTCGGGCCAATATCCTTTGCAGTAGGCTTCAATGGAAGCAGCGATCGTATATCGAACATCGTCGAGCGACTCAACTGAGGTCGCGGCTTGGTGCGGCGTCAGAATCAGATTTTTCAGACCGCGCAGTGGACTGGAAGCAGGCAGCGGCTCAATCTCAGTCACATCAAGGGCTGCGCCGGCGATACGGTTCTCGCGAAGCGCTTCGAAGAGCGCGGCCTCATCGATCACCGGCCCGCGACTGGTATTGACCAGATAGCTCGTCGGTTTCATCAAGCCCAAAAGACGTGCCCCAATCAAATGACGCGTGTCCTTTGTGAGTGGCGTGTGGACCGAAACAAAGTCGGACTCCGAAAAAAGCTTTTCCAAACTAACCAGCGCGACACCCCGTGTTTCCGCAGTATTCCGATCGATGAATGGGTCGTGTGCTAGAATCTTGACGCCGAACGGCTGCAACTTTTGTGCCACGAGCCTCGCAATTCTTCCGAATCCGACGAGACCCAAAACCCGGTTTTTCATCCGTCGAAGCGGAGGCTCAACGGTAAGATCAAACCAGCCACCCTGGCGCACGTGGTCGTTGAACTGCACCACGCGGCGCGTCAGGGCCAGCAAGAGCGCGACCGCGTGATCGGAGACTTCCTCTGCGCAGAAGTTTGGCGCATGGCACACGATAATTCCGCGCTGGGTCGCAGCGGATACGTCAATGTTGTCAAACCCGACGGCGTATTTTGCGATCAGGCGGCAAGAAGCCAGTTGATCGATCACTGCCTTCGTGACGGGCGTGTCGGCGTGCTCCACGACAACCACCTCACAGCCGCGGCACGCCTCAACGATCTCGTCTTCGGTCTGGGTGGTCGCAAGGATTAGCGCGGCGCCCAGCTTGCGAAAGACACGCTCCTCGTATTCGTAGCCCCTGATTTGCTTGAAATAACTGTCAATATTAGCGATTATCACCGGAGGTTTTCCTGTCGACTGCCGACAGATATTACCATTACTCGCCTCTACCCGGCGTGTCAAAAGCTTGCACCGTTTCTCTGATTTTTCGAACTGCTCATTCGCCATTCAGGTGCCGATCGTGGCAGTATACTCGCTCAGATTGCGACTCGTGCAGGACCGGCAGCGCCGGCGCGGCTTGAGCCTATTAGCGGCGTCCGTTGAATTCGTCGTCTTGTATTTCGAAGGTTCGCTTTGTCGACAGTCGACTGAGTAGGTGCTATAAGCGTACCCTCATATGACCCACGGTTTCTCGCTCTCGTCCTGGCTCATTCTGGGCGGTTACATCATTGCCGTTGGTACCATCGGCAGTCTTTTTTACCGCAAGAAGTCCTCCGCATCGGAGTACTTTCTGGGCGGGCGGGCGATGAACTTCATTCCCGTGGCCATCTCCCTGGTCGCCGCAGACTTGAGCGCCATCAGCTATATGGGAATCCCCGCCTGGGGATTTACGCATGATCTCGAACTGTTTCTGCAGACCATTGTGTTCCTCGCGGTCGTGCCCATCGTAATGTATCTCTTTCTGCCGTTCTATTCGCGTTTCAAGTTTTACACCGGCTACGAGTATCTGGAGCGGCGATTCGACCTGAAGACTCGACTCCTCGGCAGCGCGCTGTTCCTACTCACGCGCGGAGGGCACGTTGCCATCGTAATCTATGCGCCCTCGATGGTGCTGTCGCTGCTCACCGGGGTTCCGCTCTACGCTTGCATTCTAGTGATGGGAGCGGTGACCACGCTTTACACCACCCTCGGAGGGATGAAGGCGGTCATTTGGACCGATGTGCTGCAATTCACGATTCTGGTGTCGGGCATCATCACTGTCTTTTGGTTGTCGATCGCAAAGATTCCCGGTCATCTTCAGGGCTTTTTTCAAATCGCCTCAGAGTACGGGCGTTTCCATACGTTTAATTTCACTCTCGATCCCACCGTGCTGACCGGATTTTGGCCTATGATCCTCGGCGGTGGGACGTTGATACTCTCCACGATGGGAACGGACCAGGCCTATTTGCAGCGATATTTCGCGACAAAGTCCCTGAAAGAAGGGCGCAAATCCGTTTTGCTCGATGGTTTGATCGTCGTGCCCGTTGGATTTCTTTTGTTTTTGCTGGGGACCGCCATTTTCGTTTTCTATCACGTCCACCCGGAGCGTCTCGCTGGCCTTCCGAATGTCGATGTCATCTTGCCGTTTTTTGTAATTCACGAACTGCCCGGCGTTCTTTCGGGTTTTTTGATCGCTTCGATATTCGCCGCTTCCATGGCAGTGATGAGTGCGGGGATCAACTCGCTAACGACAGTGAGCACGGTGGATTTCTACCAACGATTAATTCGAAGGGGCCACACGGGTCCCAGCGTCGTTCTCGTTGGCAGGCTGGGCACGGTGGGATGGGGAGTCGCCGCGACAATCGGCGCGCTGTATGCAAATCGACTCGGACCGCTAACCAATGCGTTCAACGTGATCAATAGCTATCTCGGCGGCCCGATTCTCGGCATTTTCCTACTGGGAATGCTAACTCGCAGGGCCAAAGGCACAGCAACTGTGTGTGGAGCATTCATCGGCGTCTTGACAGTGGCGCTGGTGGGATGGAAGTCGCACTATTCTTTCTATTACTTCTCGTTGATCGGAGTCGTGGTCACCTACGTTGTGGGATATTTATTGAGTCTGATCGGCCCTGCGCCGGATCCGGAAACGCTGCGTGGCCTCGTTCACGGCCATAATGTTCCTGAAGGACCGGTCACAAAGTTCGACGTTCAGAGGGAATCTAGGTTGCGTGGTGGCATCGCAAGGTTTGTTTCGAACGCGTTTGATGGTCGGATGAAACAGACCGATGCCTCGACGGCAATGGGATTGATTCTCCAATGAAGAAGAAAGCGAAATTCTCTCCCGTAAATCTCTCGGAATTTGAAGAGCTTGCCAGACAGGCATTACCAAAGCCCGTATTTGATCACCTGTCCGGTGGGACCGACGACGAGGTCGCCCTGCAGGAAAATCTCGAAGCGTTTCGGCGAATCCAAATTATCCCGCGCATGCTCCGCGACGTTACCGATCGAAATCTCGATACCTCTGTTCTTGGACATTCGACTATCGTTTCCGGTGATTCTGGCGCCGGTTACGTGTCTCCGCCGTTTTCACCCCCAGGGCGAGCTCGCCGTCGCCCGCGCGGCAGCAAACGCCGGAACGATTTACACCGTCAGCACCGGCGCGTGCTACAGCTTCGACGAAATTGCCAAAGCTGTCTCGAGGCCCTTTCTGGCTGCAGCTCTATGCGTATCGTGACAAGGGCATTACGAAAGGACTCGTTCAGCGCGCCGAAGTCGCTGGACACACCGCGATCTGCCTGACGGTCGACGTTCCGGTTGGCGGCAGGCGGGAGCGGGATCTGCGCAACAGGTACTTCTATCCCAAAGCGATGCTTTACGAAAATTTGAAAGGACTCGGACTTAAGGGGCTCTCCCTCAAGATGAGCGACGAGCAATTGCTCGCTTTCTCTGCGCGTGAGCTCACGCGTCGCCTTGACGTGGGACTATCTCGAGTGGCTGCAGAGCATCACTACGTTGCCCATCTTATTGAAAGGCATCTTATCGACCGATGACGCGCTCCGCGCTGTTTCGAGCGGGATGCGAGGAATCGTCGTGTCCAATCATGGCGGACGCCAGTTGGACCAGGACTCCCGCCGCAATCGATGTCCTGCGCGAAATTGCAACGGCGGTCGACGGCCGGATCGAAGTACTCCTGGATAGCGGCGTGCGTCGAGGCACCGACGTGCTTGTGGCTCTGGCGCTCGGTGCGAAGGCTGTTCTTCTCGGACGGCCCTATGCCTGGGCGTTAGCCGCTGACGGAGAGAAAGGCGTAAGCCGCGCCCTTAGCATGTTGCGCAATGAATTCGACACCGCCATGGCACTCGTAGGCTGTTCAAGGGCCGCGGAGATTGATGCCAGCTTGGTTCGGCGTCGCTCGTAACTGGCTCTTGCCCAGCAGGCGCGCGGTTTACTAAACGATTTAGTCGGCCGTCGGCAGCGCTTTGCTCGACGATACCCTTCACCCCCGATACGATGAGATAAGCCGCCCCCGTAAGAGAAGACACCCCAGGAAACGGCTTGACACGGAAAGTAGATTCCGCTATAGCTGTCGGCAGTCGACAGACAAACCCTGCCTGGCTGCCCGCCGGCAGGTCTCGTGGGGACACTTAGGAGGTGCGTCATGCGGAGTGCAAAGCTTTGGTTGTTTGCGATTCCCCTGCTTCTGGCCGTCGTCGCGTGGGGTAGCGAGGTGGGGTCGATATCTGGGGTAGTGACCGATTCGAGCGGTGCCGCCGTCCCCAGAGCAACTGCCACAGTGAAGAATTTGGACACCGCAGTGACCCGGTCGGTGACCACGAATGACGTCGGAGCATACGCCTTTCTCGCTCTGCCGGTCGGCCGGTACGAGCTTTCCGTTTCGGCATCTGGATTCGGAACTTTCCAGAGGACCGACATCGTCCTGAATACGAACGACGAGTTGCGGTTCGACGTCATACTTAAGATTGGCGGAGTGACTGGCACCGTCGAGGTAGCCGCAGATGCCTTGCACGTGGAGACGGCCAACACGCAACTCGGCGACGTCATCAGCGGCACGCAGATGGAAAATATTCCCCTGAATGGCCGTCAATACACGGATCTTTTGGCCCTCCAACCCGGAGTCGCTCCGGGGGCATCGACTCAGACTTCGACTTACAACCAGTATTTCGGCACGACCGAGACTGGAAGTATTTCCGTAAGCGGCCAACGCGAGACATCGAACGGTTTTTTTGTCAACGGCACCAGCGTCAACGATACGTTGAACAACGGCACCACCGTAGTCCCGAATCTTGATTCGATCGCCGAGTTTCGAATCCTGACGTCCAATTTTGACGCTGAATACGGCAACTACAGCGGGGGGCTGGTAACGGTGGTGACGAAGTCAGGTACGAACATCCTGCACGGCGACGTCTTCGATTACCTTCGCAACACGGATCTCGATGCACGCAGCTTTTTCGATGCCGCGCGAAACGCGTTCTCAGCAGAATCAATTTGGCGGCACGGTGGGAGGCCCGATTCGCCGCGACAAAGTTTTCTTCTTCACCGACTACCAAGGGAACCCGAAGCGACATCGGCCAGTCGGCGGGTGCGGTACCGGTTCCCTCGACAGTTGGAGCGCGGTGGCGACTTCTCTTCCATTGCGGCCGAGCTGAATATGACGGGCAAGGTCAGCGGCCCATACTTCGCGGACATCTTGACGAGCGAGTTGGGCTATCCGGTAACCAGCGGCGAATCGTATTACACCTCCGGGTGTACGAGTTCGGCCGCCTGCGTGTTTCCCGAATGGCATGATTCCGACGGCGGCGTTCTCGGCGCCGGCCCAGGCTCTCCTGAAGTACATCCCGACGCCAGGCCCGAGTGGTCTGTTTGTCAGCAACGCGAACACGGTTCACACGCGCGACGATCTGTTCAGCGGCCGGGTCGATTTCAACACAGCCTCTTGGGGCACGATCTCTGCCTACTATTTCTTCGACGACAAAGCAATCCACACACCTTTTGGAAACAACTAACGTGCCGGGATTCCCGACATTTAGCGGTGGCCGCTCCCAGTTGTATACCGTGAGCGACACGAAGAGTTTTGGTCCCGACGCTTTGAACGAATTCCACCTCGCTTTCGATCGCGCCGTATATCACAACGGTCTGCCTCTGGCAGGGCTCGCGACTTTGGCAAGTCTTGGATTCAACGAGAATCAGCCCGGCGGCATTGTGTCGCTAGCTGGGGCGGAAGAGGGCGTTCCCACGATCGGTTTTAACAATTTCAGCATTGGGAACCCGATTGTTGCGTACAACCGTTATGAGAACACGCCTTCGGTGGCCGACAATTTTTCAAAGGTCATTGGTCGTCACACGATAAAGTTCGGCGGCACCTACATGTTCAATGATTTTCCCGAGCCGATTCCATTGGCCGTCGCGAACGGAGATTTTGGTTTCAGCGGCTACGGAAACTGGAATCGATTTTGCGGACTTCTTGATTGGCGCGCCGACGTTCTTTGTTCAGGAAGGCGGATTCGACTATCGGAATCGGCGCAATTACGTCGGTCTCTACGCGGAAGATAGCTGGCGCGTCAAACACAATTTTACGGTGAACTATGGTCTCCGTTGGGACCTGATTCAGCCGTGGTATGAAGCTCGAAACCAGACTTCGACGATGGTGGCGGGAGTGCAGTCCACCGTCTATCCCGGAGCTCCGGAGGGTTACGTTTTCCCGGGCGATACCGTACCTGGCTACGGCAAGATCCCCCGTGGAATTGCCAAGATGCAGTATCGGGATTTTGGGCCGCGGATCGGTATTGCGTGGTCTCCCTCCGCAAGCGGCGCGCTTGGAAAGATTCTTGGCGGACCTGATAAGTTCAGCGTCCGTGCCGGCTGGGGCTTTTTCTATCAGAACGGTGAAGGGGAGCAAGTTCTCGATGAGACAGGAGAGGCTCCCTGGGACGTTTTCTATGCGGCCCCACTCCCTCCATTGTTCGCGTCTCCCTACACGAACCGTCCTGATGGTGGCATCCATGCACCTTTCCCCTTTACCACCCAGAATTTTCCTTGGCCGCTGGAAGTTCCACTCGGCGGATATCCGGTCGTTCCCATCGGACAAGATGTCCCTTACGTGGAGTCCTACAACCTCACGCTTCAACGCCAATTCGGTTCGGGCACTGTGGTTTCTCTCGGATACTTGGGGAACCAGGGACATCATCTGTTGACCCAAATTGCCAACAACCCGGGCAATCCGCAATTGTGTCTGAGCCTCAGCCAACCCAGTGATGTGGCTCCCGGCACTCCGACGTGCGGACCATTTCTTGAGAGTCAGGTCTACACGGCCGCGAATGGCACGGTTTACTACGGCACTCGCGAACCCTTTGGTGGCAATTTCACCGACAACTTCGCTTTTGAAACGCTCGCAAATTCCAGCTACAACGCGCTGCAATTGAGTGTGCGCCATACTTCGCACCGGATGACCATATTCGCGGGATACACTTATAGCAAGTCGCTCGACAACACCTCCAACATTCAGGACAAACCGCCCAATCCCCTCAATCCGCGGATGAGCCGCGGATTATCGAGCTTCGACAACACGCACAATTTCGTGGTCAGCTACGTGTACGCCTTGCCGTTCGACCAATTGGCAGGAAACCGCTGGCCGCGCCTAACTTCCGGATGGCGAATTTCAGGTGTCACTCGTTTCGCCACAGGCTTCCCGATTGTAATGTACGAAGAAGACGATCATTCGCTCGAGGGAAGCGCATTGAATGCCGACACTCCGGATTTCCTGGGTGGCAGCTTAAACTTCCAGAACCCGCGCAAGGCCAACATCACTACGGGTATTCCGTACTTCAACACGTCTTTGTTCGCGCCGTCGCCGATCGGATTTGAAGGCACATCGAATCGTGCCTTCTTCCATGGACCGGGCTTCAACAATTTCGATATGTCGCTGCTGAAAGATGTCAGGCTGACGGAGCGGATGAGCCTCCAATTCCGCGGAGAATTCTTCAACATCTTCAATCACGCTCAATTCCTCAATCCGAGCGGGAACATCACTGCTGGTCCGTCGGCGTTTGGATTAATCAGCGCTGCGGGTCCTGGACGAATTGGGCAGGTAGTGGCCAAGTTCATCTTTTGAGGTTCCCCACGACCCACCCCCGGGCCCCGGATTTCACGGGGCCCTTCTTTTTCACGTCGTGGACATCCGCGCGGCTTCAGGAGTTCTTGCAGGTGAATCTGAAGTTCTGTGCGATAGCGGGATCGCGTGCGGGGTCTCCATGCGGTCGTCGGATTAGACGCCCCATACAATCTTGGGGCCGGAGAAACGCGCGAGTCACTTTACGCGCACGTTCTACATATAGAGGACACGAACTGCATGAAACTCATTCGTTTCGGCGAGCCGGGACATGAAAGGCCGGGGTTGCTTCTCCGAGACGGAAGCCGAATCGACGCTTCTAGTTTCGGTTCCGACTACAACGAAGCATTTTTCGAGAACGATGGGCTTGCCGAACTGAAGAAGTGGGCTGAAAAAGAGAGCGCACGGGCGCCCCGCGTCGATGATTCGGTTCGCCTCGGACCACCAATTTGCCGACCGAGCAAGATTATCTGCATCGGTTTAAACTTTCATCAGCATGCGGCTGAGAGCGGCCTGGAAATTCCCACGGAGCCGGTCATCTTCTTCAAGGCGACGTCCTCGCTGGCGGGTCCAAATGATTCTGTGATCATCCCGCGCAGTGCCGAAAAAGTGGACTGGGAGGTTGAACTCGCTGTCATAATCGCCAAGAGAGCGAGCTACATCCCGAAGAAGGGCGCCTTCGATTACGTCGCGGGCTACGCTCTTCACAATGACTTCTCCGAGCGGAGTTTTCAGTTCGAGCGCGGCGGACAATGGGTGAAAGGGAAAAGCGCGGACACGTTCGCTCCGCTGGGTCCCTTCCTAGCCACTCGCGACGAGATACTGGATCCGGGACGCCTGCGTATGTGGCTGAAGGTCAACGGCGAAGTGAGGCAAAATGGCTCGACTTCTGACATGATTTTCAATGTTCCCACCCTAGTCAGCTATCTAAGCGATTTCATGACACTGCTCCCCGGCGACGTCCTTAGCACCGGAACACCCGCCGGCGTCGCGCTCGGAATGAAGCCGCCAAAATACTTGAAGCCAGGCGACGTTGTGGAACTTGGCATCGACGGGCTCGGGGAAGCGCGACAGACCCTGGTGGCCTGGAAGCAATGAAGTTCGCTTCAACGTTTCGCGACCAGAACGGCGCCACGAAATGACAACTCATCCTCAGGCAGTTGCAAGGTTTGACCTGAGCGGGCGGACTGCGTGGGTCGTAGGCGGTGCTGGACTTCTCGGTGCTCCTGTGTGTCGCGCCCTCGCCGAGCATGGCGCTCACGTCATTATTTCGGATATCCGCGGAGACCGCGGCCAGTCGCTCGCTGGCGAGCTGAGCTCCGCCGGCCTATCAGCCGAATCGACGACGCTGGACGTTGCGGATGAGTCCGCCATCGTTAGGCTCACCGACGACCTCGTTGAGCGCCGCGGTCGCATCCATATTCTGGTCAACATGGCCTACTTCTATACAATGACCGACATGGACAAGATGACGACCCACGAATGGGAGGAGGGGTTGCGTGTCACGCTAACAGGCGCCTTCGTCCTGGGGCGCGAAGGTGGGCGGGTAATGAAATCTCAAGGCGGCGGCAGCATCATTCAATTTAGCAGCATGTACGGGCTCGTAAGTCCTGATCCGCGGATCTATCCGCCACGGCACAAAGTTAATCCTATCGACTACGGTGTTGGGAAAGCCGGCGTTCTGCAGATGGTGCGCTATCAGGCAGTCATGCTGGCTCCCTACAAAGTGCGCGTGAACGCGATCGTTCCCGGATCGTTCCCAGATCCTACGACGCAAGGTGCCGACCCTGATTTCGAGCGGAAACTGAGCGACAAGTGCCCCATGGGCCGCGTCGGCCAGCCGCCTGAAGTTGCCGGTGCCGTGGTATATCTTGCTTCCGATGCGTCCAGCTTCGTCACCGGGACTCGCATCGTGATTGACGGGGGATGGACAGCTTGGTAGCGATGCATCTCGGAGCGGCGTATGGCACTCGTCTCCAATCCTCAGGAAATTCGACTGGCCATGATCGGGATGGTCGCGGAGAACGGCCATCCGTATAGCTGGTCCGCGATCATCAATGGTTACGACGTTGCGGAGATGTCGTGCTGTCCCTACCCGGCCATCTACGAGTATTTGCGAGCCCAGCCGCGATCCGAAATCGGTATCCCAGGCGTTCGCGTAACCCATATTTGGTGCGATGACCCAGAAGACGGCCGCCGCGTCGCTCGCGCATCGCTCATCCCCCACATCGCCAGCGAGCCGACGGATGTAATCGGCACAGTCGACGCGGTTTGTATTCCCACGGACATCGGCGCCGAGCACCTCGAGCGAGCCAAACCGTTTATTGAATCGGGCGTGCCCGTATTCATCGACAAACCCTTGACGGACAGAGCGGATCATCTCGAACAGTTCGCCCGTTGGATGCGCGAAGGCAAGCCCATCACGTCGAGCAGTGCATTTCGCTACGCGCGCGAGTTCATCGAATGCCGAAAGAATCTTTCGGATATAGGAGACCTGCGCCTGATTACGATGACTATGGCGAAAAGTTGGGAGCGATACGGCATGCACGCACTTGAAGGCGTGTACCCGCTGCTACCGAGCGGACGCTGGGACACTGTTGCAAATACGGGTGCCATCGGCCGCGAGATTCTTCATGCCCACCACGCGAGCGGTGTGGAAGTCATGTTCGCGGTCATTGAGGACATGTTTGGTGGCTTTGGCTGCGTGGAGTTATTCGGGACAGCTGGACGAATCGGAGGGCAGTTTGCTGACAGTTTTCACGCCTTCAAGGCCCAGCTGGAGGCGTTTGTTGAATATCTGCGCAGCGGTACACCCGGAGTACCGATCGAGGAAACGATCGAGCTTGCAACGCTATTGATCGCCGGAATCAAAAGCCGAGAGCAAGCCGGTCGCGCCGTGCATCTTTCTGAGGTCATTCCTGAGTCGATGCAAAAGCCGGCGGCAGGCCAGTTACTTTTATAGGAGAGAAACGTGAATAAAATCATTCAGCCACTGAACACAGCTAAGCCCTTGCCGCCTTTCTCCATGGGGATTTTGTCAGATGGCTTTCTTTTCGTATCGGGCCAAGCACCGCTCAATTTGCAGACGAACGAAATCGAGTATGGCGACATCAAGTCCGAAGTCCGCCGCGCGCTCTCGAATATCCGAATCATTCTCGAAGCGGCGGGCTGCACTCTGCGAGATGTGGTCAGAGTTGGCGTCTTCCTCAACGATCTCAACGACGTCCCCGCGATGAATGAGGTCTATAGAGAATTCTTTTCGGATTATCACCCAGCGCGAACTACCGTCGGCGTCCAGTTGCCCAGATTCAAAGTCGAGATCGATTGCATCGCCCGTGTGCCAAGCTGAGAGCGGTAGCCGCGGCTGTTCGTTGTCCGGTGTTGTGACCCCAATTAGACATCCACTTCAGCTATGGAACAGAATTTTGGGACCCTAAATTGGCTCATCGTTGCCGGCTACATACTTCTGGTCAGCACGATCGGTAGCCTCTTCTACCGTAAGACGTCTTCTGCAACGGATTACTTTCTCGGTGGACGCAGCATGCGTGTCGTACCCGTGGCAATATCTTTGGTTGCTGCCGATATGAGTGCGATCACCTACTGGGGGATTCCTGCTTGGAGTTTTAGGCGCGCCAAGGCCACGCCTACGATAGGCGTCCCTCATCGAATCTAGCAATCGCAGTCTCTGTTCGGAGGGAAGCGCACCGGCCAGCTGCGCGAGCGCCACAAACATCGCATTCTCCTGCCCGCCTCCAGGCTCAAAAAACCGGGCACGGCCTGGCTCTCTCGGCTCGAAGTACCCTGACTGCGGGTCGTTGGTTACAGTAATTCTATTTGGGACTCGTGTCTCACAGAGGTTGACTCTCGCAGCGAAGCTGGTACAACGTTTCGGCAGACCATCGGACGGTATCCGTATGAGTTGTGGGAGGCACCTCTGACAACTGAAATTTAGCACGAGAACCTCGCCGCCCTTCTTATGAGGCTCATGACCGCCCGGGGTGGCGAGTGATTTTTCCATTCGTCTCTACCCTAGAGGCTGCCTGCTACTGGCGGAGGGCATCTTACGCGACGTCCATTCGAGGTCCTGGACGGCGGAGCCTGGCAACCTTTTTGATCGCGTGCCTGAGCATTGGTGTTTACTCCAGGGATCCCTCGGTAGCCAAGTTTTGCAGTGCGAGAGGCAGATGACTCGAGGACTCGATTACCGCAACAGCCTGCTAGAGGCGTACCCCGATGTGTACACCCCGGAAGCGCTTGAAACGCTGGAGGTCCTGGCGCCGCTCAACCGTGACCGGCGCGAGATGATGACAAGGCGCATCGCGCGGCGACTGGCCCTGGAGCAAAACCGGCAGCGCATCGCTTTTCTCGACTCCCAGGCACTGATCCCACGCACGGGCCTCCGCGTTCAGGACGCCCGAGACGGCAACTTTGAGGGAAGCGAGATCCCGGCCGATCTGAAGCGCCAGTGGATCCAGGGCACCGGGCCTGCCACCAAGCCGAGAGCGAGCACCGAGAACGGCCTGCGCAACGTCGCCTATGCGCTCCTCTCGGGCGCCGACGGCTGGATGTTCGACGGCGAGGATGCCCTCGGGCAGGTGGATACCATGTCGCTCGACAACCAGCGCAATCTCCGGCTCGCGATCGCCAATGACACACTCTTTCTACGCGTTGCCGAAGAAGTCGCGGCCGAGATGAACCAGTGGGCGCAAGGCTTTTTCGGGCGACCTATCATCGCCGACTGGCGCCGACAGCTAGACTTCACCACCAAGATCTTCCGCGCACGCGGTCTGCACCTTGACGACCGCCACGTGCGCGAGCAGGCCGGTACCGGCTTCTCTGCTTCGATCGTCGACCTCACGCTCTACACGGTCAACAACCACCAGCGGCTTCGCGACTCGGGGGCATCGATCGTCTTTTACCTTCCGAAGATTCAAACCGCGGAGGAAGCGGCCCTATGGGACGACCTGCTCGCCGCGCTAGAGCAGCACCTCGGGCTGTCGCTAGGCACGCTCAAGGCCTACGTCCTCGTCGAGCAGCTCGAGGCGGCCTTCCAGTTGATGGAGATACGCGCCGCTCTCGGCCGTCACTTCGTCGGCTTTAATACTGGGCGGTGGGACTACATCAATAGTGTCGCCGACGCGATGGCATGGGACCCGGGCTTCCTCAACCCCAATATCGACGCCATCGGCATGACCTATGGGTACATGCGCAACTATGAGGACCGCGTGCGCCGGGCGGTGAACACTCCCGATCGGAACGGCCGCTGCGCCCTCTGGCAGGGCGGTATGGAGCCCAACATCCCGGTCGGCTCTGCGGCCGGCGTTGCTGCGGGTATGCGCAGAGCGAAGGCGGGCGGCCAGCGCGAGCAGCTTGCAGGGGCGAGCGGCAAATGGGTAGCGCATTGGAAGATGGTGCACATCGTGCGGCCGGTTTGGGAGGAGGTCGGCGCCGACAACCAACTCGGGCGCAAGTTCTCGCCGCTTACCTACACGCAAGAGGACGCCGACGGACTGGTGTTGCTCGAGCCAGCGCCGCGCACCGTGCGGGGCGCCCGCGATTTGCTGAGCGTTGCCCTGCAGTACGGCAACGCCTTCGAGAAGGGTTTCCAGGCTGCGGCGCTCAAGCCGGCGGACTTTTTCGGCGACGACGACGAGCTCTACCTAATGGAGGACATGGCCACCGGTGAGATCCGTGTCAGCATCCTTTGGGAGTGGCTGCACAAGGGCGCGCCGCTCACCGACAACGACCGCGCGACCGGATCCCGCGCCGGCGATACCTTTGACGCGGCGCTCTTCGCGCGGTTGCTCGCCGAAGAGTATGAGAAGCTACTCCGCGCCCGTGACCGCGACGTCCACGACGACTCGAAGGTGACCACGCTGCCCATCGCGCGGGAGATCGTAGCGACCTATGTCAGCAATCGTGCCAAGCTACCCTGGTACATCGACCTTCTGAACCTCAACCTCAATAACCACGACCTGACCATCGCCAAGTCCCGCATTCATGCTTACATCGAGGCCTTCAAACGTGAGGGAACGCGGATCACCGAGAACCTCGACTTCAGTTGCTCGCGCCAAGGAGCGCCTTCATGAGATCGTTCGAGCAGGATATCGCCGCCACCCAGCAGTGGTTCGACAGCCCCAGATTCGCGGGGATCGTGCGTCTCTACTCCGCGCGCCAGGTGGTCGAGCAGCGCGGCACCATCGCCTCCGACTACATCGTGGCGCGCGAGGCCGCGGCGGCCTTCTACGATCGCCTGCGACAGCTCTTCGCAGAGCGCAAGTGCATCACGACCTTTGGTCCGTACTCGCCGGGGCAGGCGGTGGCGCTTAAGCGCATGGGGATCGACGGGATCTATCTGGGTGGCTGGGCGACCTCCGCCAAGGGCGGCACGAGCGAGGATCCCGGACCTGATCTCGCCAGCTATCCGCTCAGCCAGGTCCCCGACGAGGCCGAGGCGCTCGTGCGCGCCCTGCTCACGGCCGATCGCAACCAACAGTATCTGCGTTTGCGGATGACCGAGGCGCAGCGCGCTGCGACGCCGGAACATGACTTCCGGCCATTCATCATCGCCGACGCAGACACCGGCCACGGCGGCGATCCCCACGTTCGCAATCTCATCCGTCGCTTCGTAGAAGCCGGTGTGGCCGGCTATCACATCGAGGACCAGCGCCCGGGCACCAAGAAGTGCGGCCATCAGGGCGGCAAAGTCCTCGTGGGACAGGACGAGCAGAACAAACGCCTGAACGCGGCCCGCTTCCAGCTCGACATCATGGGCGTTCCGGGCGTTATTGTTGCCCGCACCGACGCCGAAGCCGCCAACTTGATTGACGGTCGCGGCGACGAGCGCGATCAACCCTTCCTGCTTGGTGCCACGAACCCCGCCGTACCGGCCTACAAGCCGTGCTACCTGGCACTGATCCAGCACTTCCACGAGGTGGGAGTCACCGAACTTAACGGCCATCTCCTATACGCCGTCCCGCCCGGAGAGCACGCCGTCGCCCGCGAATGGCTGGAGCGTCGGGGCATTTTGGCGCAGGCCGCTGAATCTGTGAGGTCGCTGCGGGGAGGGAAAGAGACCTCGATTGACGGGATGTTCGACCGGGTCGCCGCCCGTTTCCTCGAGGCGTGGGAGGACGAAGCCCGCCTACGGACCTTCGGCGAGGCCGTTGCTGAGGTGCTCGAGTTCCGCAAAAGCGAAGGTGAGCCGCTCGAGACGAGCGCTGACGTATGGCGGCGCTTCGCCGCGCGCGCCTCGCTCTACGCCGCCCGCGAAAAGGTGCGAGAGCTCGGCCTCGACATCGAGTGGGATTGCGAGGCCGCGAAGACGCCCGAAGGCTACTTCCAGGTGCGCGGCAGCATTGCGTATGCCATCGCCAAGTCATTGGCCGCCGCGCCCTTCGCCGACCTCCTCTGGATGGAGACCAAGACCGCCGACCTCGACGACGCCCGCCAGTTCGCCGAGGCCATCCACTCCGAGTACCCCGACAAGATGCTCGCCTACAACCTCTCGCCGTCCTTCAGTTGGGACACCACCGGCATGAGCGACGAGCAAATGCGACGTTTCCCCGAGGAGCTCGGCAAGCTCGGCTTCGTCTTCAACTTCATCACTTACGGCGGCCACCAGATTGATGGCCTCGCCGCCGAGGAGTTCGCCACCGCCCTCAAGCAAGACGGCATGCTCGCTCTCGCCCGCCTGCAAAGGAAACTCCGCATGGTCGAGTCTCCCTACCGCACGCCCCAGACTCTGGTGGGCGGACCGCGCGCGGACGCCGCGTTGGTCGCTACGTCGGGGCGCACGGCAACGACCATGGCCATGGGCAAGGGCTCGACTCAGCACCAGCACCTGGTACAAACAGAAGTCCCCAAGAAGCTGCTCGAGGAGTGGCTCGCGATATGGACGCGGCATTACGAGCTCCCCGGCGCGCTTCACGTCCAGCTGCGGCCGCACCGCGCCGGCTCCGAGTTGCTCGAGCTGGGAATCTACGACAAGGGGGAGGAGAAGGTCGCCAACGTCGTCTTCGCCCCGATCCACGACCGGCATGGCCGCAGCATCCTCTCAGTGCGCGACCAGAACACCTTCGCGGAATCGCTGCGTCGGAAGCGCCTGATGACCCTCGTCCACTTATTCCTGGTGCACCGCTTCAGGGCCGACTCGGTTCACTACGTCACCCCCACGGACGACAATCAATACCAGGCCGCAAAGATGAGGTCCCACGGCATCTTCCGCGAGGTCAACACCGAGGTCGGTCAAATCATCGTCGCCGACGTGGACCACGAGCGAGTCGCCGAACTTTTGGCGCCGGATCAGGAAGCGTTGAGGAGGCTGATTTGCAAGGAGAGATAGGGGTCTAACGGAACCCATCTTGCGTTCTCCTTCTTGGCAGCGACAACTGAAGACGTCTTGTATTTCTTTGGGCCAATCGCATATCGGGGGGGGGAGTGGGGACACAGGTTGTGCTCCGCAAAAATTCCGCAAGGTCTCTCATTTCCAACGTTCCACAAAGTCTCTAGCAATTTTCCAATCGCGCTGTGGCTCTTCACTGTGCGCGAGAGCTTCTCGCCAGTCGTCGCAAACCAGAAACTGGTAGACATCAAAATCGTACGCGAAGTTTCTGCTCGGAGAAAGCGAACCAGCGTCAACGACCCCCTGAAGATGATATTTGCGAAACCTAGGAGCCGATTCGAAAGGAAACGCATCGCGCAACTGCTGGACGTTCGCCGCGCGCGAAAGAGGCGAACTAGCGTTCCAAAACAGAGTTTGAGGAAGCGAAACATAATCGGGAGTTATAACAGAGCGCTTAGGAGATGGCGGCAGCTATGTTATTGATTCCACAGTCGGACCGAGTTTTGGCGAACGGCAGCACCAAGAGAAAGAAACGCCCGGACTGAGTGGCGGAGGGCGTGGGATTCGAACCCACGAGACCTTTGAGGGTCTAACGGTTTTCGGGTTGTTTGCGTTAACTTGAAAACTAGCGAAAATGTCTAGTTCTGTGACAACCCGCGCAAAGCGTAATCAGATTCCCTTCGGCGTCGTCTCCCAATTCGCTGCGCGAGCGGAGGTGGTGAACCTGCAGATTCTGAGAAGTACCGCAGTCCTGGCATCGCCACCCGTCGCGCGTGAGCACTTCGCGGGCGAGTCGGCGATACGCGTCGGGTTCAAGCCGTAACCGCGGCTGCTTTCGGCGGTGCCGTTTCATAGTCGTTCCTCATCGCACCGAGCAATCGCAATTTCTGTTCTGCCGGAAGCGCACCGATCAGCCGAGCAAGCGCCAGGAACAGCGTATTCTCCTGGCGTGCTTCCAAGCTAGCGCCGGCCAGAAAATCGGCGCAGATCATCTCCAGGCAATAGCCGCGCGATTTGTCCGTCCCGAGCATCAGTGCGGCAGTCTCCAGCGCTTGCTCAATGACCGCGAGCTGACTCTTGTATAGTTTGAAGTAGATGATCTCCCAGGGCTCGGTCTCCTGGCCGGTGAGGTGCCTTAACCGATCCTTGTGGAATGCGTTGGCTCGGCAGTTGGAGCCGACGGAACTCTGATGTTTTTGGAGCGAAGACGTATCGGAGCGGCATACGCGATAGGTGAAAGGCAAAACTAGCCGGCGGAACCGAGATTCTCAGGCTCTGGCCGACGTTCGCACGACGCTCGGAATGCGCGCTTGCCAGACGAATGTTAAACGTCACGTCCGGCAACGTTTTCCACATGTACTTGACGGATGATGTTGCTTACGCTAAACAGCCTTAAGCGAATCCTCCTGGGATTCGGGTTCAAGACCAGGGCTCTCCGGCCCCAATCTTCATCGATTAGGGAGATACAACGTGATTCAACCTCGCCCCGAAGAGTTCATCTTTGACGTAGTGCCTTTGTTGGCGGCGTGTCTGGGCGTTTGGCTGGCATGCCCGTACAATTCAATTTTGCGGCAACTTGTTGGCTTCGTTCTCACTGTGTACATTTTCTTCTGGGGCTGCCGCTTCATCATGGTGGTCACCGCATTGAGACTCAGGAAATCAAGTTAGGCAATACACGTTCGTGTCCGCGTGGGCGGTAGCGGGACTTCTCGTTGGATGTCTCTCTACTAAAGGACCAGGAGCTTACCACCCACTTGACATGGCTGACGCTGATATACGACGGCGGGCATCTCTGGGATCGTGTGGCGACGACCGAGCTTTAATCAATCCTACACGGATGAGGCTCTGTGGGGAATTGGGACGCACTCGCTGGCAATTGAACTTGTGGAGCGACGACTTGAGGATAAATTTTCCACATGCACTTGACAGATGATGCATCTTCCTCTAGACAGCTTAGCCGTACCATGAATAGGCAACGAAGGATGCAAGCATCATTGCTCAGTGACGTCGAGCACGGGGCGCGAGGTTTCGGAGCGCTTCGTGCGGCGCGCTCTGGATTCGTCGACACTTGTCCTGGGTCCCGCAAGCACGCATAGTGAAAAGCCGCGTGCAGCGCCAGAAATCTCGAACATCTGTGAACTTATCCGGCCGAACGGCGAGCACCGTAATAGCTGGAAATTCCATTCTAACGAGTCAGCGCCTCTGCTCGGAACGCTGACCGGTGACCCTTTTATTCGTTTCTAGGCGGAGAGACGACGCTCTGGGTTAAAACGGAGCCACTCGGTCTCGCAGGCCGCCTGGTCAGTGTCGGTCGATCGGGATTGAGCGAATTTAGTCAACAAAAACTGAGCGTGGGCCATGGGCACACTGTTTGATGAATGTGGAATATCCGAATGGCCAGGAACTACTCCTCATCCGAATCTGCCAGGCGGGCCCACTCACGCAAATGTGGCCCGGCCATCACTGTCCTAGTCGCCGACGAAAGCCGAATGGGCTGTCAACTGATGGCTTCCGCGTTTAAGCAAAGTCCTTATCCCATAACAGTGACTGCCTTGGCCGTTGACTCGGCAGGAGTCCGGAATGCGGTTAAGGAGACCCAACCAGACGTTGCGGTAATCGGATCTAGCTTGCAAGACGGGCCCCATACGGGCCTTAAGACCGCTCGGGAACTATGCGTTTCTGGTTCCAAGACCAAGGTGATCATTTTGATTGACGCCACCGCCGGTGGCATGGTTATCGAGACTTTGCAAACAGGTGCGCATGGCATGATCTCCAAAGATGACCCATTTGAAAGTCTCTGCAAGTGCATTGATGTCGTGCGGCAGGGACAAGTTTGGATTAACACCAATCAGATGCTCTATCTCATCGACTATCTGGTCAGAACTGCCCCCGCTTCGATGGTCGGCGTGGCTGCTGCGAACGTCTTAACGAAGCGAGAGGAAGGCGTCGTTCGTCTTGTCGGCGAAGGCCTGACCAATCGTGCGATCTCGCATCAACTGCATCTGAGCGAGACACCGTGCGAAACTACCTATTCCGGATATTTAACAAGCTAGGAACTTCGACTCGACTTGAGCTCGCCCTCTACGAGAACAACCGGAGACGAGTGCACGGGATCTCGGAATCTCACGAGCGAGTCGCTGCCTCAATAGCCGAGCGCCATTCAGCAACTTCACCGCGCCTCGT
>CAVVLE010000050.1:0-227450 GCA_963748865.1 uncultured Acidobacteriota bacterium
CCCAAAAAGCTAATCGCACTAGTGGCGAGGTTGCCGAACAATTTGTCATACAGCGCGGTCTATCTGATTCTTAAACTTACGGGCTTCAGGAACTATCGAGTGGCCAAGATGTCCTTGATGGCTCCGCTGTAATCGCCTTCTTTGCTCACAATTCCCTGTTTGGCGCGCAGCGCGGCCAGATGCTCTAAGAAAGCTTCTCTGGCCGCGCCAGTCTCCCGTCGGTATGCGAAAATTTCCTTGAAGGTCAACTTTTCTAGGCGCTCCGCAGGCAGTATCTCGTCAAATATCGCGAAACTCAGGTCGGTCAGTTGAATCTTTGAGTCGGTATTTTCCAGCGTTCGCGCTGCTCTTGCATACTTTGCACCCAGCAGCCCTTGGTATGGAACCGCGTCGGCCAAAGGCGTGATTCCCTGGCGTTGGCTAACACTTAAAGCAAAATTTATCATGGCCGAACAAATCAATGCGTAGCTCACCAGACCCTTTGCCCGCTCCGCCTCTGACCTGTACCTGAAGTGCTCGACGCCATCATCGGAGAATAGGTCCATCGGCTTAGCGTACTGTTCCAGGTCCGCATCAAGGTTGACGTGCGAAAGTTCTCTTGCCACATCATCGTGATTCCCAACGTCACCGTAGTTTCCGCGGGAGCGATTTGCTGCGCGCGAAAGGCGGCTGATTCTTGAAGTCCCTTCTGGAATCGCCTCGAAGAAACTCAATATCGTTTACATCGCTCGTCACTTCGTGCAGAAATTGACCTTGGACCGGTCCATCGCGGGGACTGTGAACGTAAAGCTGCACGCCTTCCTTGCGAAATGATTCTTCGTGTGCACGCAACGGCGAAGCAGTGGCGATCGTGCCGAACTTGCGAAAAGTGAATGATGGCCTGTCTATGAAGTGCAGCTCGTCGAACAGCAGTATGGCTTTTTTTAGCGTCGCCTGGTCGGCGACCATTCTCGGGTAGTAAAAGACGTTGACCTTCTCGCGCAAGTTCCACTAACCGTATTACCATCTTAAACTAAAGGTGAACCGTAATTCCCACTGAGGCGAGCACAGACCCAAATAGTAGCGATCCGTTAAGATTTGTCTCGACCATCCAGGATGCGCCGTGCTTCTTCTTCGCTCATGTCGCCGGTGAATATTGTGCGAAAGAGTTTTCCATCCGAAGTCTCGATCCAAGGCGATGCATATGGCTTGCCGTCCTCGGTTCGGTGTCGGCAAATACCCACAAAAACGACCTCGACTCGCTCGCGGCTATCGTATATGTGTTGTGCCAGCATTCTAGCGGCCGCACGCGATTCGGGCGAGCCAATCGGGAAGTCCTCTGGCCTCATCGCTCATTCCCCCGCGACGTGGACAATCTCTGTTACGCCATCGCCCCACTCGTTGCGACTCGCAGGAGGCAAAGGCTGCGTACCGTTGTGGCCGATGTGCACGATTACGAGTCGAATAGTCGTGCTTGGCTCGTGGGCAGCCATCGCTCGCGCTGCGGCACGGGACTCGACAGACCCTGGGGAAAGTCCTTCGGGCGAGGCGTATTTTCTGGCCTGCCGTTATTGGATGCTCTCGCTTGCATTTTCTGACTTCGGGAACCAATCGGGTAGCGCCCCGCTTGTGGCGTAGGCCAGCAACTCACTGCTTGTCATGCGCTTGAATGCCTGGCCGAGAGTTGTGTTTTCGACTTCGAGGCTCTGCCGCGGTTTGCCCTCGGCGCGATCGGCAATCTCTTGCGCCGCGCGAATGTCGCCCTCAACGGCCTTCTTCGCGAGGGTTAGTGCGATGGCTTCTGCATATGTGCGGCCAGTAGGATCGCTCGGAATCGCTTGTGCGAGTACATCTCGGCAGGCATCCGTTAGAGGCGTTTTTCGCGGCCTGCCCGACGGGTTGCCCGAAACACCTTTGGGCCACGGTTTCAAATTCTCAATTCCACCGTGCGTGCTTCCACTGTTTCCGCCGTTGTTCTCAGTGGGCATGAGCACATTTTAGCACGCAGTAGGAAGGTGCAAGCGAACCTTGGCAACTAGGCTGCAAGTTGGTGAAAGCAATTGGGCCTTGTCATTGACGACAACATGGCAACCTTGACGGTCGAAGAAATGTACTCATAACCATAAACTGTATTTGTCGGAGATGAAAACATGAGCCACAAATTCGCAAAGGCAGAGCCCGATCCGCTTGATCGACATCGCGCCCATGAGATCAAGCGCACTCCGGAGGATGTTCGCAATCACCTTGATCTGGTGCCGGTGCCAGTCGCCCGTCACACCGATCCCGAGACTGCCCACGATGCCGCCGATCATGCGGCCGCCAACATGCACTCGAACACCGAGAAGGTGCTCGAAGCCCTGCCGCCGCGTGGTATGACAACCGAGGAGATCACCGACGCCACCGGCCTCGGAATCCAAATTACGTCCACCATGATGACCAAACTGGAGAAAGCAGGTTTGGTGCAGCGCAATTTCATCGGCTTATCGCCGTCCGGGAAGCGACGATACGAAAAGCGCAAAAACCGATCTGGCACTGGCGCGATCATCTGGTTCCGCAAAATATCCGCCGATGCCCCGACGATGTTTGGCAACGTCGACGGAAACAAAATCTGAGTCTTAAATTCGGCGAACCTCAACAGAACCATCCGACACCGCCGCTGGGCTACTAGTTAAATTTCGACGAATTTAGCCGCACGGTTTCCTGACAACGTAAGGTAGTGGTGTCATTTGACGTATAATGGTTTTGGGACTAGTATTCGGGCCGTGGCAAATGGCAACGAAAGTGCCACCGGAAATCCTCCTGCTCCCAGACCGCCATTTAAATGGTTCTTTTGGGGTCAGGTTTTTGACCTGCTTCGATCTCAAGGCAGATACCTGATTGTTGCAGCATGCATCGTAGCATGCGTGTATCTTCTGTCTTCGGCTCTGCGCGGATTTGCGGGCCAAATTACCGTAGCCAGCTTTACGTTGCGTGTGCTGGCCAACGTTGTGGTTAAGTGGTCTTTGACGGTCGCGGTTTCCGGACTTTCCCTTGCACTGTATTTCAAAGAACGAAACCAACACGAAAAAACGAGGGAGCGCTTGACGAAGCGAATCACGGAATTAGAAACGCGCATTGACCGCACCAGGACTTCAAGCCATCTAACTTCGAAAGGGAAGACGCGAAGGGAGGACGAATGACAACGATAGAATTGAGTACGGTCATAGAATCCGCCCTCTCATTGATTGTCCTGACCTTCATTGTTTTCGTCTGGTGGCCGGGGCAACGACTAGACATTTTCCGCCAGCAAATGTTTGCGCTGAGAGACGAAGTGTTCGATTTCGCGGCTGACGGACATATTGCGTTCGACAACTCGGCATATAAGCTCCTCCGTGGTCTGATGAATGGAACGATCCGCTACGCTCACAACCTAACACCCTATCGAACTGCCATGGCGGTACTGCGGTGGAAATGTACGTCAAGCTATCCGACGAATGAATGGTCGGTTGCTTGGGAACGGGCGCTCAAGAAAATCGAAGACGCCGAGACAAGAAGGCAATTGGAGTGGTTTCACTCCAGAGCGACGATGTTGATAGTGAGCCAACTAGTCCTAAGCCCCGGATTGCTTTTGATCATTTCGCCTTTCCTAATTATCGGTATCGTGATCTATACGCCGTGGGCAACTCTTAGAGACATCTACATCGATGTACGCAATAAAATTCCGATGGCGATTCTCGAAGAAGAAGCCGCAAAGAGCTAGGCAGTCAAATGGTGTGACGATTGCCGCACCCGATCGCCGGTTTCTAATTGGCTTTGTGTTGCGTCTTCCATGCGCCACAGGGGCAAAACGTCGCAGCTCTTCCACCTCGAATAGAAATGTAACCGGAGCCACTACACCTTGAACAAGCGCCTCCATGACCTTCCGTTGCTCTGGCCGTGCCAACGACAGCGGTCGCGTGTTCAATCGTAGGTGCCCACGTTCCGCGATGAAGCGCCTTCTTGCGTTGAAGAAAGATTGGCGCGTAACGAATTCCGTCTTGCCCACACTGCGTGAGCACTTTCTCCAAAATGTCCGTCAACTCACGCACCCCGGTCGGAGAGCCATGCTCTCTCCAGACTCGCTCCGCCACTTGAACTGAGACAATTTCATCGGATTTCAGAATCCTCAAATTGATGTCTAGAAGGCGGGTCAGGGTCATGTCACGTCACCTCGACGGGCTCTCCTGAATTTGGTTTTCAGTCAGGCTTGTGGTTATTGATGACTTGACCTGACTTTGACTGTGGTGACTGATAAGTTGCGCAGTTTCGCCGCTGCGCTCAAAAGGTGCAACGGACGCAATGTAGATTCGTCTCGCCCAGACACCACGCGCACCGCGTCTCATCTTCAATTTCAACCAACCACTCTTGACGAGTTCGGCTTGCGCTCGCTCGCGCCGTCGGCGACCCCAGCCTAAAACCACATCCAGCTTCTTTGGCTGAACGTAAGTTTCCCCCGTATTTCCGTCTGCGAACGCCCCAATCACTCCTCGAAGTGCCTTCGCATCGGAGGAAATGCTCGTGTCTTTGAAGAATCTCGCAGGAATTCGCACGACAAAGCCCCGTTTAGACTGTGCACTCATTGCCTGTCTTCGCTCGATTCTTAGGGACTGATTTCTTGCTGTCCCAAAGCAACGAGCGGTGCGGGTTAGCCTTCTGTGGCATGTTTCCCGCAACCTTGAGCAATGACGCGCAAAAGTTCGCTTTCAGGGATCATGACGCGTTTAGAGATGCGTACTGCCTTCAGCAAGCCCGCCTTCACGAGTCGCCTGGTCGTAAACGTTGAAACGCCAAGGCGTTCGGAAGTCTCCGCGATAGACCTGAGTCTGTTCTCCATGTGGGCCACCTCCTGCGTAAGCAACTGTCGGCTTGCATTATCCCTGTGAATGTGCTAGAGTCAATAGTGTTACTAACTCTAGTGAAAGTCGCACAGCATGTTGGCTCGGTGGACTCTAGGAATATCTTTGAGAGGGTGGCGAGGACGGAAGGCATGAATACGCAACCCAGCCGGCTCCGGCTTACAGCCCAAGTCAAGAAAACAATTGAGGCAAGCCGAGCGCGCTCCTGGGAGAAGACGCGCAAGGAATTGGCGCTCGACCTCGCCAACCTTCCAAATGATTCTTGTAAGCGCTTCCGAGAACGTTTTAGGTTGATCGGTCCCTGGGCCGACGATTCGGCAATTCTCCAGTTCCGGGACCAGTTGAGAAAGTTCTGGTGCGGTGACGATAACTACCAGGACCACCGCCGGGACTATTTCAGATTCTCTTGGTTGCACTCTTGGCTAGGTCAAGCGGGCCAGAGTACTTACCCAGCCTGGGTTGTCGGCACCTGGGCTGACGGAACCCATTCGATTAGCCTGAACGAGTCGATTTTTCCTCTTTCACTTGCGAGAGCAGCAAGCGAGTTGAGTCCGAAAATGGCTGTCTGCGGGAATCCCGATTGCCCACAGAAGTATTTTCTCAAGGGACGAAAGACCCAGCGTTTCTGCGACCGTCCTACATGCGCAGCTTACGGGCAAAGGCAACACAAGTTGAAGTGGTGGAAAACACACAAAGATGAATTGAGGCCGAAACCAAAGGGTCCCAAAAAGCGAGCGAAAACAAATCGGAGGCACTGACAATGGCCATTTACAAGCGGGGCAAGACTTACTGGTATAAATTCATGTGGCAGGGGAAGCTCGTGCGCGAGTCTAGCAAGCAGGGAAACGACAAGGTGGCGCGCAATATGGAATCGGCGCACCGAACATCGCTTGCGAAGGGCGAAGTCGGCCTCCGGGACAAGAAGCCCGTGCTGTCACTCGTGAAGTTCATAGATGACAGATTCGAGCCTTGGGCAAAGGCAACATTTGAAAAGTCGTCTCCGAAAACTTGGCTCGATTGGTATCGAGTGGGGCTGCGAGCGATCAAAGGCTATAAACCGCTGGCCGATTCGATGTTGAACGAAATCACGGGCGAGATGATTGCGGCATTTGCGGCGCATCGGCAGACGCATGGGCTGCAAGTGAGCACGGTCAATAGCTCGCTTCGGGTGTTGCGCCGCGTTCTCCGCTTAGCTGCCGAGTGGGGCGCATTGGAGGTTGCTCCAAGAATTAAACTACTTTCGGGCGAGCGTCACCGAGAACGCGTGGTTAGTCAGGCAGAAGAAGCCAAGTACCTCGCGGCGGCTCCCGAGCCAGTTGGCTCGATCGCGGCGGTACTGTGCGACACCGGCATGCGGCCAGAGGAATGCTTTAGGCTATGTTGGGAAGCGATTACTTGGGCGAATGGGCGACACGGCACCTTACTTGTGACGCACGGCAAGACTGCGGCCGCACGGCGCGTGCTGCCAATGACGCCCAGGGTTAGGCACATCCTAGAAACCCGCTGGGAAGCCGCTGGGAAGCCCCTGGAGGGCTGGGTCTGGTCTGCGCCGACTCGCAGTAGGCACGTCGAATCTTCCAGCCTAAAGAAGCAGCACGCCAAGACATTCGTGACGATCGCAGAACAGGCAGCGAAGAACAACGTCAAACCAGTGCGCCCGTTTGTATTGTATTCCCTGCGGCACACCTTTCTAACGCGACTCGGGGAGTCCGGTTGCGACGCATGGACCCTAGCGCGCATCGCGGGTCACAGCTCGATCACGATTTCGGCCCGCTATGTCCACCCATCTGAGGATGCGGTCCTCGCGGCTATGTCGCGCCTGGGTGGGCACAAAATTGGGCACACTGCCGATCAACCGCAATTGCCGGCCGCCACGCAACAGCAAGTAACCCACTGAGAATAAACAAGAAATTGGTGGACGTGGCCGGGATCGAACCGGCGACCCCCTGCTTGCAAAGCAGGTGCTCTCCCAGCTGAGCTACACGCCCACGATGTGAGCTTCTCCATTCTAAGATAAATGTCGGCTTCGAAATACTTCAAATGCCCTGGAGTGCGCTTCAAAGTTTATGCCCGGCTGAGGCGCTCGCGGGTCGCGAACTATTTTCCGTCGCTTGGAGTGAGGACTATCCGGCCGGAGATTTCGCCGCGGCGCATTTCATCGAACACGGCGTTCACATCTTCGAGCGGGCGCGTTGCTACTTCGCAGCGCAATTTTCCTTCCGCGGCTAAGGCCAGCACTTCGCGCAAATCTTCGCGCGTGCCAACGGCCGACGCTCGAATGCGCACTTCGCGTGCAGCCATCATGATCGGCGGGAAACAGATGTCTTCGGCGGGCAGGCCGACGACGAGAAGCATACCCGTGGGGCGCAGCGACGCGAATGCTGCGTCGTAGGCGGCTTTCGCGCCGGAGGTGACCAGCGCGACGTGCGCGCCGCCGTTGCGACGGAATTCTTTGGCCACATCGCTCGTTTTTGCATTCAGCGTCTTCGCCGCGCCCAGCGCGCGCGCCATCTCCAGTTTGCTATCGGAAATATCAATTGCAGTGATCTCCGCGCCGTGCGCGCGCCCCAATTGAATGGCAACGTGCCCGAGACCTCCGACGCCGAAAATCGCCAGGCGCTGGCCCGGGCGGATGTTGGCATGCTTGAGCGCGCGATGCACGGTGACACCCGCGCAGAACAGTGGCGCGGCTTCGAGCGCCGAGAGGCCGTCCGGAATTCGCGTGGCATGCGTGGCGCGCACTTTCAGGAATTCGGCGAAGCCACCATCGACCGTGACGCCGGTGATGCCCTGCTTCGCGCACAGATTCTCATTGCCCTCGCGGCAGAATTCGCATTCGCCGCACGACCAGTAGAGCCATGGCACTCCAACGCGGTCGCCGATCTGCAGATCGCTCACCGCCGAGCCGCGTTCCGCGATGCGGCCTGCGACTTCATGCCCGAGAATCAGCGGGCGTTTGACGATTCCCGCAAATTGTTTCCAGTCGCCTTCGGCCACGTGCAGATCCGAATGGCAAACGCCGCAGGCTTCCACTTTTATCAGGACTTCGTCGCCGGCCAGTTGCGGGCGCGGAACATCCGCGATCTTCAACGGCTGCTTGAACTCATGCAGGACAGCGGCCTTCATTTGAGAGACAGGCCTCGCAGGGTGGGCTGCAGCTCAGATCGAATTCGCACGCACCTGGCTGCCTTCCCTTGTTGTAGTCCGATCTTCAGCATGGGCCAATTTACACTATTTGCCGCGATGTTAGTCATCGATGCTCGGGCGCTTCCTAATCCTTGACCTTGCGAATGATTCCTTGCTATCAACGGGAGCGCTGCGAATGCGGAGGATCTCATGGGAATTTCACGTAGGGACGTGCTTCTTCAATTTGGCGCCGGCGCTGCCCTTAGCGCCGCCATTCCGTCGCTGGCGGAAGGCGCGCTGCGGGATTTGACGCCGAGTTTCGCGGAGGCTCACACGAAGGGCCCGATTATTTTGGGCCGCAATGAGAACGCCTACGGCCCCTCTGAAAAAGTCCTCGCCACGATGCGCGCCGCGGTCACCTCCACCAATCGCTATCCCGTCGGCCAGGAAACCCGGCTGCTCGAGCGCGTTGCCGCTCTGCACGGCATCACGAGCGATCGAATTGTACTGGGCTGCGGCTCGAGCGAGATCTTGATGTCAGCGGTGGCTGAATTCACCGGACCTGGCAAAAAACTGATCACCGCGCTCCCCACTTTCGAGTTGGCCGGCAAAGTGGCCCAGGTCAGCGGCGCAGAGACCCTCACGGTTCCGCTCGCCAAAACTTTCGCGCACGATCTGGGCGCCATGCTCGCGCGAGCCGATAGTTCAACGGGCCTCGTCTACATCTGCAATCCCAATAATCCGACAGCGAGCATCACGCCGCGCGCGGACATCGAAGATTTTCTGCAAAAGCTGCCGAAATCAACGATGGTGCTGATTGACGAAGCCTACCATCACTTCGTCGCGCCCACCGCCAGCTACGCCTCGTTCATCGATGAGCCCGTGGACGACGATCGCGTAATCGTCGCGCGCACCTTCTCGAAGGTTTATGGCCTCGCCGGCATTCGCGTCGGTTACGCGGTCGCTTCGCCGGAGGTTGTGAAGAGATTTAGAGCACGTTCCGTTCCAGCCGGCGTGAACGTCATCGCCGATTTGGCCGCTGTGGCCGCGCTCGATGATCAAGCCTTCGTCCGCTCGTGCGTCAAGCGCAATGCCGATGCCCGCCAGGAATTTCTCAATCAAGCGAACGGGCGCATGGTCCGCTGCATCGATTCGCACGCGAATTTCGTGATGTTCAGCGCGCAGCGTCCGGCGAGAGATGTGATCGAGCATTTCAAGAAGAACGGCGTGGAAATCGGGCGGCCATTTCCACCTCTCGACGATTACGTCCGCGTCACGCTCGGCAAACCCGCCGAAATGCTGGAATTCTGGCGCGTGTGGGACCTCGCTCCGGCGCACAAAATGGAGATGTAGCGGCGAATGCCAGGCTAAAGCACCTCGCCCAGCCGGCGAATGCCTTCACGAATTTCGTCTTCTTTCATTCTCGAGTAGCCGAGCATGATTCCCGTGCGCGCGGGGCGCGTAAGAAAATTCCGGGAAATTCCGTAAACGCCAACTTCGCGCGACGCGGCGCGCGAGATTACGCTTTCTTCCGAGATGCGCTGTTTGGGCCATAGAATCACGTGCGCCCCGGCGGCGTCGCCAGTTAGTTCGACGCGATCGCCCAAATATTTACGAATTGAATCCAACAGCACTTTGCGGCGCACTGCGTTTCTGCGGCGCACCCGGCGCAGATGGCGTTCGTATGCGCCACTGGTGATGAATTCCGCGAGCGTTTGTTGCTCCAGTGTGGCGGAATGCTGGTCGTTGAGCCACTTGGCCGCTGTGAATGACGCCGCCAGCGACTTGGGCACAATCATGTAGCCGACGCGAAGCGAGGGGAATATGGTGCGAGAGAAAGTCCCGACATAAATGATGCGGCCTTCGGTATCCAATCCTTGTAAAGATTCCAGCGGCTGACCTTCGTAGCGAAATTCTCCGTCGTAATCATCCTCAACAATCACCGAATTGCAGCGCTTGGCCCATTCGAGAAGCGCCAGTCGCCGGGCGAGAGGAAGAATCGCGCCGGTCGGATACTGATGCGATGGAGTCACGAAACATAGCCGCGCAGTTCGCGGAAGTTTTTCGGGATTCAAGCCGTCGCGATCCACCGCCACCGGAATCAGACGAGCGCCCGCCGCTGCCAGCACGCCTCTCATCCCCTGATAGCTGGGATTTTCGATGGCTACCGCATCGCCGACGTCGAGCAACACGCGTACGATCAAATCCAGCGCTTGCTGAGCTCCATTGACGACGATCACCTCCGATGGGTCGCAGACGACGGCGCGCGATCTGCGCAAGTGCATGCAAATGGCCTCTCGCAAATCGAGGCTGCCGGTTGCCGGACCGTAGTCGAGCTCTACCAGGGGAGCCTTGCGCGCGCGACGCAACAGGATGCGCCGCCAGGTCTCAAACGGAAAAACGCCAATGTCCGTCTCGCTGTGGCCGGACAAAAAATCGTAGCGCTGCGGGCGTGCGCGCGGAGTCGGAAAGCCGAGCGTAGCGGCAGCGTTCGCGGCGGCATCACCGAATCTCGATAAGCGCAGTTTGCTTGTTTTTTTCGTGGCGGCCAGCCGCGTGGGGAGCAGTCCCTCCGCAACGTACGTTCCCGATCCCTTGCGGCCGGTGACGAACCCTTCTGCGAGCAATTGGTCGTAAGCCGTCAGTATCACCGTGCGCGAAACGCCCAGCTGATCGGCCAGATCGCGCGTCGAGGGCAGCCGCGCATGGGCATGATACTTTCCCGCCAGGATGGCCTGCCGCAGCCCGAGATACACCTGACGGAAAAGCGGCCCGCCACTTTTCGAAAGTGGTATCGCCAATTGCATAGGAAGTGTCCCATTGAGATTACCATTTACCTTTGCTCCCGCGCGAATGGCCGGCTGCGTGGATTTTTGTGGCCTGCCGCCGCAATCCGCTTTGGGCGCGGCGCTTTCTCTGGTAGCATAAAAATTCGGCATTTGTTCACTTCTCACGGTGGAGCAATCATGGCACTTGCATGTGATTTCTGCGGCAAAAAGCCGCGCTACGGGAATGTCATCAGCCACGCCAACAATGTCCGGCGGCGGCGCTGGAATCCGAATCTTCGACGCGTGAAAGCCGTTGTCGGCGGCGTGCGCAAACACGTCCGCGCCTGCACTGCTTGCATCCGCGCCGGCCGCGTCAAGAAGGCCGCCTGAAGTCCGGCATCCTGCGGAGGGATTTCCTTTTGAAGAGAATTGCCGCGCTGGTTTCGATGCTCCTTGCGGGCATGCTGGCGGCTTCGTGCAAACATTCGGAAGTGGCGCCGGGGCCGGACGTTTGGGCGGTGGTCAACGGCAAGGACATCACCCGGCAGGAAGTCGAAAAGTATTATCACAATCGTGTCAATCCGGAAGCGCCCGCGCCTTCGCAGGAAGAATCCCTCTCGCTGAAACTGAGCATTCTCGACGAGCTGATCAACAACGAGATTTTGCTGGAGCGCGCCAACAAACAAGGGCTTGGTGGCCAGCGACGCGGAAGTCGAAGATAAATTCACGGAAGAGAAGAGTCCTTACACCGAAGACGAATTTCAGAAGAAGCTGAAAGACGCGGGGCTTACCGTTGACGATCTCAAATCGGATTTGCGGCGGCAGCTTACGATCCAGAAGCTCGTCAATCGCGAGATCGTCGCCAAGATTTCCATCACCGATCAGGACGTCAAGGACTTCTACGACAAAAACCGCGCGCAATATAATGTTGTCGAGCCGCAGTATCACATCGCGCAGATCGTAGTCACGCCGCGGCCCGATCCCAACGTACATAATCGCAAGAATGACAAGGCCGCGAGCGATGCCGATGCGGCGCGCAAGGTCCAGATTCTCGAGCAGAAGCTGAATGCCGGCGCGGATTTTTTTCAACTGGCGATGGATTATTCCGAGGATTCCACCAGCTCAACCGGCGGGGATTTGGGATTTCACGGCGAGTCCTCTTTCAATCAGTCGGATCCGGCGCTGAAGAAGATGGTGCTTTCCATGCGGCCTGGCGAAGTGAGCAAGCCGATTCCCGTGCGCGGAGGCGGCTTCGTGATTCTGAAGTTGATCGCCAAAGAATCTGCCGGCCAGCGGGAATTGTCCGATCCGCAAGTGCAGAACGCGATTCGTGAGACGCTGCGCAATCGCAAGGAACAGTTGCTGCGCGTTGCTTATCTCTCCTCGGCGCGCGATGAGTCGCACGTCGTCAACTATCTCGCGAGGCAGGTGCTCGAATCCGCGGGCAAGCTGCCTGCGGCCTAGCCGTCGTATTGATTCGCGTCGCCTTCACCCTACGACTGCCAGGACATCGCCCGCATTTACCGCCTGACCGACGCCGGCCAGCATTTTTTCGATTTTTCCGGACTTCGGCGATTTTACTTCGTTCTGCATCTTCATCGCCTCGACCACGACGATCCCCTGTCCCGCCGAAACTACATCGCCCGTCCTCACCAGGACGCTTATCACTTTTCCCGGCATCGGCGCCGTCACGCTCTGGCGTCCTTCGGCCAGAACCGCGCCTCCGCCTTTGTGATATTTGCGGGGATCGCGCACGTTAGCGATGAATTCGCGATGCCCGCTGGAAATCTGCAAGCCTTGGCCGCGCGCGTTTACGTGAACTTCGATCGAGCGCCCGCTGATGAGGAAGGAATAAATTCCACGACTGACTTCGGAGATGTCCGCTTCGATGATTCGCCCATCGATGCGGCACTCGAACCGTCCGTCGGCGCGCGTGACTTCAACGTGGCGCAGGCGGCCCGCGATCTCAACGTCAAGCCTCACGCGGCGATCCTCTTCTCAAGTGAACTAGCGCGCAGCACAATCATCTCCCGCCGCGGAACTTGATCGAGTTGCTCGCGGCGCCCTTCCGCTTTCCACCGCGATTCAGGCGCGCTTCCGTTAGAGTCGCTTGGCAGTTTCTGCGCCACGCCGTTCGACGAGGATTGCCAGAGCGCCGCCGCGATCGCGGCCGCATCTTCTTCGAGTGAATCTACTGTCTTCGAGCCTGCGTCAATCTCGCGTTCGAGGTATTCGTCGAGCCATTTGGTGTGAATATCGCCGCGGACAAAATCTTTTTCTGCAAGCACGCGGCGCATGAATTCGATGTTGGTCCGAATTCCGAGAAAACGAGTTTCGCCAAGTGCGCGATCAAGTCGTGCGATTGCCTCCCGCCTGTCAGTGCCCCACGCGATCAGTTTCGCCAATAGCGGGTCGTATTCGCTCGGCACCGTCCAGCCTGGATAAACGCCGCCATCCCAGCGAATGCCCGGCCCCGACGGAACAACGCAGTCAGTGATCTTGCCGGGGCACGGGAAAAAGTGGTTCTCGGGATCCTCGGCGTAGATGCGGCATTCGATTGCCCGCCCGTTCAATCCGATGTCATGCTGCGTAAAAGGCAGGCCTTCTCCCGCCGCAATGCGGATCTGCAGCTTCACCAAATCGAGGCCGGTCACCAATTCCGTGACGGGATGCTCCACCTGCAGCCGTGTATTCATCTCCAGAAAATAAAAATTGTGCGCTTCATCCACGAGAAATTCGCAGGTACCAGCATTCGTGTAGCCGCCCGCACGCGCCAGTTTCACGGCGGCCTCGCCCATTCTCTGGCGTAGTTCAGGGTTCATGACCGGCGAGGGCGCTTCTTCGATCACTTTCTGATAGCGCCGCTGGATCGAACATTCGCGTTCGCCGACATAGACCATCGCGCCGCGCGAGTCGCCCAGCACCTGGATTTCGATGTGCCGCGGCCGCGCCAGAAATTTTTCGATGTAGAGCCGCGCGTCGCCAAAGGCATTCAGCGCCTCCGACGATGCATCGCGCCAAGCCGCCGCCAAATCCGCTTCGCGCTCCACGCGCCGCATTCCTTTGCCGCCGCCGCCCGCCACCGCTTTCAGCGCAATGGGAAAGCCGGTCTCGCGAGCGATCCGCTGCGCCTCCGCAGGATTTTCGATGGGATCAAGTGTTCCCGGAACGGTGGGCACGCCAACTTCGCGCGCCAAGTGGCGCGCTGCAGTTTTCGAGCCAAGCTTGCCCATCGCCTCCGCGGAGGGGCCAATGAAAACGATTCCTGCATCGCTGCAAGCGCGCGCGAAGGCCGCATTTTCAGCCAGGAATCCGTAGCCGGGATGAATGGCGTCGCAGCCCGATTGCTTCGCGGCTGCCAGCACATTTTCAATGACCAGATAACTTTCGCGCGATGGTCCTGGCCCCACGCGATAAGCTTCATCCGCCATGCGCACGTGCAGCGAAGCGCGGTCCACGTCGCTATAGATGGCAACGCTGGCGATGCCCATCTCGCGGCACGCGCGAATCACGCGCACGGCGATTTCGCCGCGGTTGGCAATCAGGATTTTCTTGAACATAGGGAAGTAGCCGGAATCTTAACACGCGCGGACGACCATCGGCCGAACAGGTGGCAGCGGGAGTTTTGTAAACGCTAGCGGGTACTGAATCGAGCGGCGACGCGTCAGTTCTTGGATGTGGCGCAAGCCGGCGCCTTCGGATACACAGCATCGAGCGCGCCCCAGAGCGCTTTCAACGCGCGTTCGCCGGCAGCAAAAATCGGTGCACATTCGGACTCGGGCTGTGCCGCCAGCCAGTTGCGCCAGGCCGCGCGATGCCGCACGTCTGCTTCCTCATGCACCTCGAAATAACGCAGCGACGGTTCATCCGTGACGCCGTAGTGCTGTTTCAGCCCGGCGATCTTCTGTGCGGCGATCTCCGGCACCTGCGATTCGTAAACATAAAATGCCGCAACAGCCTGCGCTTTCGATCCGTTCTCGCAGAGCTCGTCAAAGGCATCAAGCAGCGCTGCAACTCCAGGCAGCGGCCGGCCCGAATTCAGCTCGTCTTCGCGCGCCCCGACGGCTCCCGCAAATTGCCGCCACAATTTCGGGTGCGGGCCGGCGGGATCAAGTTCTTCCGCAAGATTTTCATTTACGATCGCGCGCAGATCGCCGTCGGCGCGGCCTGCCAGCTTCTCCAGATTTTCCGGAAAAGCGCGAACGTGCTGGTAATACTGTTCGGCATAAAGCGCCAGGGCTGCGTGCGAAAGCGTCCCGTCGGTCCAGGCTCGATAGAACGGGTGCTTCAGCAGATGATGCTTTTCCACGAGCCGGTCGAGTCCCGCCAGGACAGGATTCACCTTGCGCTTAAATGCCATGAGTACTCCCCAAGAAGAATTGGACTGAAAAAACCCGAAGGATGCTACCGCAAGGAAGGCCGAAAAGCCAGCGGCCGTTATTGGCCGCAATGTTCGTAATCTGCCGTCCAGACCTTGTGAACAAGCAGAGTTTAGATCTTAGTTTGGGCTGCTCGAGGAGCCGCTGCTGCTGGTACCGCTCTTCTGATCGTTCTTTTCTTCGTCGCGGTCCGACTGCGCCTGCTTTTCTTTCTGCTTTTCCTGCTTCTTGATGGTCTTTTTGCCGACCTGCTGCCAGCGTTCTTCGAGCGACTCACGGCTGAACAGAGAATCGGAGGGATTGGTGTTGAACTTGCATTCTTCGATGAAGGCCTGATAAATCTTCTGGCCGTTGCGCTCGCGCGTCACTTGAAAGGGCTGAATGACGCCGCCGATGGGATGATAGTTGGAATAGTATTCGATCGTCTCGCTGCGCATGCGCGTTCCGGGGTCGCGGGTGACGATGATTTTGCGCAGCGGCAAATGCGTCGCTTGCGCAAAGGCGATGCGAATCGAGCGATTCTCGTTATCCACGAATTCGATCCAGTCCGCTTCCTTCAGGTCCACCACGTCGGGGCCGAGATAGCGCAGAATCGAGCCCGGCTCTTTCCAGCGATCGCGCAGGACGTTGTCAATGTCGGTCTTGATGTCTTCCTGGAATTCGGCGATGGATGTCTGATCGGCTTCGCTGACGCCGCCGCGATCGAGCACCCAGCCCTTGTCGCCGTTCTTCACTTCGATGATGTTGCGCTTGGGCAAATTTTCGCTGCGATCCTTGTCCGGCAATTTCGTGTAGTCAATGAATTTCTCATAGCCCAAAAGATCGCCGCTGTGACCGAAGGAGCCCACGCGGCCTTCGCAAGTGGCGTCGCGGACTGCCAGATATTCGCGTCCGCCCAGAGCCTGCACCGCTTTCTGAATCAGTTCCTTCGCCTTTGCCGCGCTCTGCTCCGGCATCAAAACTTCCGTTTGCTCTTGCGCGAAAGCCGGTGACGTTAACAGCAAACCGAGCCCGGCCAGTAGGATTGCACCTGTGGCTGAATGAATTTTTAACCGCACAGAACTGAACCTCCGTTTACGTTCAAAACTTCGCCATTAATGAAATTCGACAGCTCCGAGGCCATAAAGAGGATCGGGCCGGCGATTTCTTCAGCCGTGCCCGGACGGCCGAGAGGAATGGCACGCGTCGCGGATTTGAAGCCTTCCTTGGTGCGCAGGACGGACGCGGACATGTCCGTGTCCACCCAGCCGGGTGCGACGCAATTCACCAATATATGATGCTGCGCAAGCTCGCTGGAGAGGCCTTTCACAAGGCTGATGATAGCGCCCTTGGTGGCGCCATAATGCGTGTGGAAGGCTTCGCCGCGCTGCCCGGCTGTCGAGCTGATGGCAATGATGCGCCCCGATTTCTGCGCCTTCATGTACGGCACGGTGAAATGGATGGCGTAATAGATGCTATCGAGATTCACCTTCACCATTTCGTGCCACTCGGGCTCGGTGATCTTGTCGATCGGGGTGTCCTTCTCGTTCCAGATTCCTGCGTTGGCCACAAGGATGTCGATGCGGCCGAGCCGCTCTTTCGTGAATTCCACCAGCTTTTTATTATCGGCGCTGCGGCTTAAGTCGGCTTTGAGCGATTCCACGCGCGTGCCGTGCTTGCGCGCCTCCTGCTGGACTTGCGCTGCGGCTTTCGGGCTTTTGTAATAATTGAAGACTACGTCGGCGCCTGCCTGCGCAAACATTTTGACCGCGGCCGCGCCGATACCGCGCGAACCGCCTGTGATTAGAGCCGCTTTGCCGGCTAGAGAAATCATCTATCCCCCAAATTTTGAATTTCGATGCCGACTGCGTGCGATGTGCCGCGTGATCCCGAAAGAAGTATGGATCTGTATTTTCTTCGGGGTGCCCCATGCGCCGAATTTGCGCGTGGGGCTTTTGTCCCGGCGCGACGAACGAAAGCAATCGCTGCGAAAACCTTTAGCTGCGGACCTGCGCTCCTCGCGCTACAGCGGCCAGCTCGCGAAAGAGCGCGACCGAGAGCGCGTGCTCGGGCATGCGCTCGGGATGCCATTGCACGCCAGTGATCCAATCGCTCGAGCCTGTCCACTCGACGGCTTCGATGATTCCGTCCGGAGCGCGCGCAGTGACTCGCAGGCCCTTTGCGGGCTCCAGAATTGCCTGATGGTGCGAGCTGTTGATTTCGGTTTCGCCGCCGCCGCCGAGTTCGGCCAGGCGCGAATTCGGTTCGATGCGCGCCAAGTGATGCGGCTCAGGCTCGCCGGCCGAGTGATGCCAGGTGTGCTCGATCTTCGTTGGGTATTCGCTGGCAATGTCTTGAATCAGCGAGCCGCCAAAAAAAACGTTGAGGCTTTGCACGCCATAGCAGATTCCCAGCACCGGCTTGTGTTCGGTCATGGCGTGACCCAGGATAGCGAAGTCGGTCTGTTCCCGCTGCGCATCGGCCGGCGCGGATTTGACGTTGGGCGCGGCCTTGTAGAGCTGCGGATCTACGTCGGCCGGTCCGCCCGAGAGCACAAAGGCGTCGAGGGATTCGAGGAGACGCGCAAGTTCGGGCTTGGCCAAATTCAGGGGAATTTCGATAGCGTCCGCGCCCGCGCGCCGGATGGCCGCCAGATACATATCGTACCGCTCGCGTTTATTCGTAAGTTGTTCATTCAAAGTACGATACGGCACGCCAATGCGCTGCGCCGAAGGAGAATCGTCCGCCTGCCGCCGGATCTCATTCGAGGTAGATTCAGACATAGAAAGGCAATCCTATCACCGCCTCAACGCAAGCGGCAACCTCACCCGTGTGGATAAGAGCGATCGGTAACGCCGGCTGCCAGCCGGCGTCTTTCCAACCGGATGCCGCGACGGAAGCGATCGGCAATCCCGTCCCCTGATGGTCGTTCTCTCTCGATTACAACCGAGCGCCCGCGATCCACGTTCATCCCCATCAAACGAAATTCGCCGGCTGGCAGCCGGCGTCACGAAAACCGCGACCGCGCTTCGCCTACGAGATACAGCGAGCCGGTTATGAAGATCGCGTCATCCGGCTGCGCCAACTCTTTCGCGCGCGCTATTGCTTTTGCCGGGTCGGCTATGGACTCGCATTTTTCGGCGTGATGGCAGACCATTTGCGAGAGCACTTCGATGGAGATGGCGCGCGGCTGGTGCGGTTGCGTCAGAATCACCCGCGCGGCCCTCGGGAAGAGCTGGCCGGCGATTTCGTCCACGGCTTTGTCGCGCATCGCTCCATAAACCAGGATAATGTGGCGATCGGCTAGATTTTCGTCCCAGAATTTGCGCAATTCCCGCGCTGCGCCGGGATTGTGTGCGCCGTCGAGATAGATGGCGGGATGTTCGGAGATGCGCTCGAGGCGCCCCGGCCAGCGCACGTTGGCGATGCCTCGCTCGACTGTTCTCCAATCTATGGCGAAGCCGCGCTCAGCCAGGATGCCTGCGGTTGCCGCGGCGCTAAGAGCGTTGCGGACTTGAAACCTTCCGGCGAGCGGCAGATTCAGATTCACGCTGGAGCTGTCGCGGAACCATTCCGCGCGGGCGCGATAGAAGCCGTCCGTCGCGGCGATTCCGAGAATCTTCCAGAGACCATCGAGTTCGAAGAGACGAGCGTGCTGCTGTTCGCAGCGCCGCGCGATGACGGCGCGGGCTTCCGGGCGTTCGGCGGCGCTGACTACGGTCGCATTGGGCTTGATGATGCCGGCTTTTTCGCCGGCAATTTCCTCCAGCGAGTGGCCGAGATAAGCCTCGTGATCGAAGTCAATCTGCGTGATTACAGCGATCTCGGGCACGACCACTGTCGTCGCATCCAGACGGCCGCCCATTCCGACTTCGTACACGGCGAATTCAACTCCGACTGCGCGAAGGCGTCGAGGGCGATAGCGGTCAGACATTCGAAGAATGTCGGGTGCGCGGCCAGGGCGCCTGAGGCCATGGCGGATTCGATGACTTGGCGCACGCGGTCGAAGGATGCGGCGAATTCGGCGTCGGCAATCGGCTCGCCGTCGATGCGGATTCGTTCGTTGATGCGCTCCAGGTGCGGCGAGGTGTACAGGCCGGTGCGCAGGCCGCTCGCGCGGAGGATGGATTCGAGCATCGCGGCCGTTGAGCCTTTGCCGTTGGTTCCGGCGATTTGCACGCATGGGGAGCGGCGTTCCGGATGGCCCATGATCTCGACGAGCGTGGAAATATTCTGGAGATCGAATTTCTGTACGCGGGCTTGGCGCGGCGAGGCGAGTTCGCGGCCCAAAGAAAAGAGGTAGCGGACGGCACTCGAGTAGGAGTCAGCGCTCGAATTCAAGAAAGCGGACCTCAGCGGCTAAAGCCATCGCAGTCTCCAGCGCTTTCGGCACGACTGAAGTCGTGCCCTGACTAGGCGACGGCAAAGACGCGATCGCTGTGGGAAATTTCGCGCGTGGCATCGATTCAATTGAGGAAAAAATCTAGGGAGCGCGCGATGTAGGGCTTCAGTTCTTTGCGGGGCACTACGGCATCGAGGAAGCCGTGCTCGAGGAGGAATTCGGCGCGCTGGAAGCCTTCGGGCAGCTTTTGGCGGATGGTCTGCTCGATTACGCGAGGGCCGGCGAAGCCGATCAGCGCGCCGGGTTCGGCGATATTGAGATCGCCTAGCATCGCGTAGCTGGCGGTGACGCCGCCGGTGGTCGGATCGGTCAGCACGGAGATATAGGGAATTTTCGCTTCGTCCAGATGCGCCAGCGCCGCGGAAACTTTGGCCAACTGCATGAGGCTGACCGTGCCTTCCATCATGCGCGCGCCGCCGGAGCAGGAGACGATGATGAGGGGAATTTTGCCTTCGATCGAGCGTTCGATCGCGCGGGCTACCTTTTCCCCGACTACCGCGCCCATCGAGCCGCCGATGAATCCGAATTCCATCGAGCAGCAGATTACCGGCCTGCCGTTCAGCGTTCCTTCGGCGGTGATGATGGCGTCGTTCATGCCCAGTTTTTCGCGGGCGTCTCTTAGGCGCTTGGCGTACGGCTTGGTGTCCACGAAACCGAGCGGATCATTGGATGCCAGCCCCGCGTCGTGCTCGGTCCACAGCCCGTCATCCAGCAGCAGATCCAGGCGCCGCTTGGAGTTCAAGCGGAAATGGTGATCGCATTTCGTGCAGACCTGCCAATTGGCCTGCAAATCTTTTTTCCAGATGATGGCGCGGCAGGTATCGCACTTGATCCACAGGCCTTCGGTGCGAACGCGGCGCTCATCCACCGGCGTCGAACTGTCGATTCGTTTTTTGTCGCGCTTGAACCAGGCCATTTCAGTAATCAATTCCCCGCTGAGCGAGGATGCCTTTCGTGTAGGGATGCTTGATCTCGCGCATCTCGGTGACCAGGTCAGCCAGCTCGACCAGCTTGGGATGCGCGTTGCGCCCCGTACAGATTACGTGGATGCGCTCGGGCCGGCCGGCCAGCGCGGCGACCACTTTGTCCACATCCAGCATTTTATAGCTAATTACGTAATTGAGCTCGTCGAGAACGACGAGATCGTACTTCTCGCTATAAATCTGCTCGCGGCCGAATTCCCAGGCCTGTTCGCACAGGCGGACGTCTTCGGGATCGGTTTCGGCGCCGCCGACTTTGACGAAGCCTCGGCCCATCGGGCGGATTTCGAATTTGTCATCGCCTAGCATCTTGGCAGCGTCCAGCTCGCCGTAGTGCCACGAGCCTTTGATGAACTGCACCATCAGCACCCGTAGCCCCTGGCCTACGGCGCGGAACGCGGTGCCCAGGGCGCAGGTCGTTTTGCCCTTGCCTGGCCCGGTGTAGATGATCAGCAGGCCTTTGCCCTCAGGCATGTGCAGGTGCGCTCCCGCGGCCGCCCGCTCAACCGGCGGCGACGACAATCGTGCAGTCTGACGGGAGCGCCAGCAAAGGTCAAGGTGCGCGATTGGCATTGGTGGAGCGGATGGGCCTGGGGTAGAAAGGGCCTCGATTTTTATGTTTTGGGTGCTATTTCTGACTGATTTGCGGCTGGATGTACCCCCCTTGTGTCCCGATTAACTTCAGGTGCTGTCCTTTGTTTTCAATGATTTACGGGCAAAGTTAATATTTTGGTGTCCCGATTAGCTTTTTCTTCGCCTTACCCTCCGGACCTGGCTATTGGGCCGGGTCCCTCTGACATACTTACCCTGTAAGTAAATGGAGTCAATAGTACGGCGGTATCAATTTTCGATTGGGAAGAACCCCGCGCGGCGGGGACACTCGTACGTTCGGGCGCCGCGTTCGGCCAATGAAGCAAGAAAAGGCCAAGGCCTTACGCCTGAAGGAGTGAGGTACATGCGGTCTTGGTCCGCCGGGGATTTTGGGATGTGGCACGGCGTCGCTCGCCGGATGCCGGCACGGAGGCCGGCGGTACCAAGGGGTTAGTTCACGGTCACAAAAGGGGCTGGCCTCTGTTCGACGGGCGCTCGAGCGGGGTAAGAATACCGGATGTGAATTATGGGGATGGTCGCCGAAAACGACGGGGCCGGGGAAACGCTGGCAGCCGGCGTTACGGGCTACTTGGGATATGGATGCCCTGCCAGGATGGCGAAGGCTCTGTAGATTTGCTCCGCGATTACCACCCTTGCTAGCTCGTGGGGCATCGTTAGTGTCGATAGGGCGAGTTTTGTTTTTGCGGCTTCGCGTAATTCGGGCGGGAAGCCGTCGGCGTCGCCACAGAGGATTACCAGCTCACGCAGGCCGGAGTCGCGCTGGGTGCCCAGCCATTTGGCGAATTGCTGCGAGGTGAATTGCTTTCCTGCGGCGTCGAGGGCGACGATTTGCGCGTGGGAATCTAACTTCTGCTTACGCCAGGCTGTGGCGTCGCGGAGTTCGGTCACTTGCACTTCCGCGTAGCGCTCGATGCGGCGCAGGTAATCTTCGAACAGGGCGCGCATTTCGGGGATGCGCGTTTTGCCCAGCATTACCAGATGGATTTTCATGCGCGGGGCATCTTGGCCCGGGACTACTTATTGAGCAGGCCGTACTTGCGGCGCTTATCCAGGAGCGTCTTGCGGCTGATGCCTAGAATTTCTGCGGTGCGGCCAATTTTGTAGCGCGTGGCTTCCAGGGTGGCGTGAATGGCGTCGCGCTCGAGTTCTTCGAGCGAGCGCAGGCCGCTGAGCGGGGTGCGGCCGTCATGCGTGGCTTGCAGAATCGCAGGGAAATCTTCGGGCTGCAGCTCATCGCTCTGCGCGAAAATGGCGGCGCGCTCGATGGCGTTGCGCAGCTCGCGCACGTTGCCGGGCCAGTCGTAGGTTTCGAGCAATTGCAGAGCGGGCTCGCTGAAGGATAGGTCCTTGCGGCCGTGAACGGCGCTTAAGCGCTCGAGAAAATGCGCGGCCAGCGCGCGGATATCTTCGCGGCGTTCGCGCAGCGGCGGCATTTCAATCGCCAGCACATTGAGGCGGAAAAAAAGATCTTCGCGGAAGCGTCCGGCGGCTACGGCGCGCTGAAGATCGGCGTTGGTGAGCGCGATGATTCGCGCGTTCATGCGCAGCGAGTCGGTGCCGCCGAGGCGTTCGAAGCTGCGCTCTTCGAGAACGCGCAGCAGCTTGGCTTGCACGCCGGGAGCCAGCGCAGCGACTTCATCGAGGACAATCGTGCCGCCCTGTGCGAGCTCCAGGCGGCCCGGCTTTTGCGCCACGGCGCCGGTGAACGCGCCTTTCTCGTGGCCGAAAAGCTCGGATTCGACTAATTCGGGCGGCAAACTGGCGCAATCGATTTTCAGGAATGGCGCATCGTGACGTGGTCCCTGCTCATGAATCCAGCGAGCGAGCTGATCTTTGCCCGTGCCGCTTTCTCCGGTGATGAGCACGGTGGTAGCTGCGGCGGCGACCTTAGCGGCAAGCTCCAGCACTCGCTGCGATGCAGCGCTAGCGCCGATCCAGGGCAAACGCTCGGCGGGACGCGCGGGCGCGGATGGCTGCGTGCTGCTGGCTTCAGCCGGTGCTGGAGTGTCGTGCGTGACTTCGGTCATGCTTGCGTCGTTTCGGAGCCGGCCGAATCCGACAAATCGAAATTTTGACTCGCGCGATTGGACTCGGCTGCGTTCTCACCCGGCGCGGGAAAGTCCAGCTTGGGAGCGGCGCGCCAAAGCCGCTCGAGATCGTAATAAAGCCGCGCCCGCTCGCTGAAGATGTGCACGATGAAGGCGCCGTAATCGAGCAGCACCCATTCGGCGCCGGAGCGGCCCTCACGGCGCGCCGGGCGCACGCCACGTTCGCGCAGACGCTCTTCGATGGCGTCGCTGATGGCTTCGAGCTGCGGCGTGCTCGTTCCCGAGCAGAGCAGGAACCATTGCGAGAAGGCACTCAGCTCGCGCAGATCCAGCACGGTCACGTGTTGGGCCTTCTTGTCCTGGGCCGCTTCGAGCGCCCAGCGCAGTTCGGGGCGAAGATTATCCAGTGTCACCGGTACAAGGCCTGTCCCTGAATGTATGCCTCCACGCGTGCGGGCACAAGACCGTGGATGCTTTGGTGTTTCTCAAGACGCTGGCGGACTTCGGTGGAAGAGACGTGGCTGGTGACCGTGGAGAGCAAGTGAATTCGCGACTTGCGCAGATTGATCGTTTGCGGATCGTCGGAGGGAACGCGGCCTAGTTTTTCCGGGGGGATGACCAGGCGCAGGGCGTCGAGGCGGAAGCCGGGGCGGTGCGCGATGATGAAATCGCAGCTGTCGAGCAGCTGCTCATAGGAGCGCCACGTGGGAATTTCCAGGAATTGATCGGCGCCGACCATGAAATAGAGGTGATCGTCGGGATGCTCGCGGCGGAATTTTTTTACCGTGTCGATGGTGTAGAAGACGTGCGGCGCGGTGCCGTCTGCAGGGGCTTCGGCGAGCGACGCGAAATAGCCGGCGTGATCGGTGCACGCCAGCGCGACCATGGCGTAGCGATGGATGAACGGAGCGAGCGAACGCTGCGATTTGTGGGGCGGGCGCGACGACGGAACGAAATAGATCGCGTCGAGATGGAATCGCCGTTGCGCGGCATTGGCGACAGCGATGTGCCCGGCGTGGATGGGATCGAACGTGCCGCCAAAAAGCGCCACGGCGCGGCGATGGCTGTGCGCGCGATGTGCATGAGCCGGTGCGTGCCCATGAGCATGTCCGTGGGCGTGCGAGTGTGATTGCCCCGTCGTCAATTTCCCTCCCGCGACGAATGGGGATTAGACTCAGGAGCCGCATCCGGAGTTACGGCGGAAATATCGGGCACGGGGGGCGGCAGCGGGCGCGGCAGGCGATCGAGAGCATCGGCCATGCCGCGGACTAGTTTCTGCACTCCTTCGCCGGTGGCCGAGGAGATGGCGAAGAAGGGCAGGCCGCGCTTCTTGGCATAGGCTTCGAGCTTTTCGAGTTCGGTGCGATCGGTGGTGGCGTCGAGCTTTGTGGCCACGACAATCACCGGCTTCTCGGCAACTTCTTCGCTGAAAGCCCGCAGCTCGCGCTCGATAATTTCGAATTCGTTGATGGGATCGTTTTCGTTGGCATCGCTCGTATCTACAAGATGCGCCACCAGCCGGGTGCGCTCAATATGCTTCAGGAAGCGCACGCCGAGACCAACGCCTTCATGCGCCCCTTCGATCAAGCCGGGCACATCGGCGACAACGAAGGTGCGGCCGGTGCCCTGCGGCACGTCGGGATCGGCGGAGACGACGCCAAGGTGCGGCTCGAGAGTAGTGAAAGGATAGGCGGCAATTTTGGGCCGCGCCGCTGAGATCACGGAGATGAGCGTGGATTTTCCGGCATTCGGGAAGCCGACCAGGCCCACATCGGCCAGCAATTTCAGCTCGAGGCGCAAGCGGCGCTCTTCGCCCGGCTGGCCTTCTTCGTGCTCGCGCGGTGCCTGGTGCCAGGGCTTGGCGAAATGCTGATTGCCGCGCCCGCCTCGACCGCCGCGGGCTACGCGAAAGCGCTGCCCCGGTTCGGTGAAATCGAAAATCTTCTCACCGGAATCTTCATCGAAGACGACCGTGCCCACCGGAACGCCTAGCAGCATATCGCCGCCGGATTTTCCGTGGCAATTCGAGCCTTCGCCGTGGCGGCCGCGATCGGCGCGGAATTCGCGATTGAAACGGTAGCGTAGAAGCGTGTTGTCGTGCGGATTGGATTCGAGGTAAACGTCGCCGCCGTTTCCGCCGTCGCCGCCGGATGGACCGCCGCGCGGGACGTACTTCTCTCGCCGGAAGGCCATGCAGCCGTTTCCGCCGTCGCCGCCTTTTACCCAGATTTTGGCTTCATCAACGAACATGGTGCGCTCTTTTGCGAACGAGAGGGATCAACGCGCAAAGCATACGATAGCGCCGCGGGAAATGGCAAAGTGTGGCGATTCTTGCATGCGATGGACGCTGAGATCCTTGGGCCAGAATGCGGCCTCAGGATGACAACGAAAGGCTTTGCTGCGCGTTGCGCATCCGCTGCGGGCTGACGAATCGACGAGAGTCAAAAGCCCCACGCGCAAGAACGGCGCATGGGGCACCCTACGCTTCGCTTGATGGACTCGATGCGCGCGGCGAGTGATGATTTTGCCTGGAGATTTAATTCGCGGCGGCGGTCGCGAGTTCGGGCTCGGGCTTGACGTCGGCTTTGGCCTGTTCGGCTGGCAGCACGCTGATGAAGCGGCCGGAGCGGCCCTTGTCTTCGAATTTCACGTAGCCGGTGATGAGAGCGAAAAGAGTGTCGTCTTTGGCGCGGGCGACGTTGCGGCCGGGTTTGTAACGCGTGCCGCGCTGGCGGATTAGAATGCTGCCGCCGGTGACGAGCTGGCCGCCGAAGCGCTTTACGCCGAGCCTTTGTCCGTGGGAATCGCGGCCGTTTGTTGATGAGCCGCCACCTTTTTTGTGCGCCATGCTGTGCCCCTAGCTAAGCGAAATGTCGCTGACCTCGACGGCGGTGAATCCCTGCCGGTGGCCGCGCGTGATTTTGTATTGCCCGCCGGTCTTGAATTTTATGACCACGCGCTTTGGGGCGCGCCCGTGGGCGACGATCTTGCCGGTAATTTTGGCCTTGGCGGCCTTGTCGCCGGAGAGGAATTTGTTTTCGTCGGTGCGGACGGCGACGATATCGTCGAAAGTGACCTTGCCGCCGACCTTGCCGTCGAGCTTTTCGACCTCGATGGTCTCGCCCGGCGCGACCTTGTATTGTTTGCCCCCACTGCGAATGACCGCGTACATGCTGCCCTCCGAAGCAAATGGGAAACCCCCATTATACTGGTTGATACCGAATTCCGTCAACGCGAAAGAGCCGATGCTGTGAATTTATCGGATTTGCTCGAGGTGACGCGGGAGCAGATCAAACGCATCGACGGAGTTGTTGAGTGAGCCACATCGCACGCGCGAAAATGAACTTACTTGGTCAGCGTCGCATTGTGGCTCGCGAAAACGCCGGCTGGCAGCCGGCGTTACGTGCGTGCGGCTAAAAATTGAAGCGGTAGCCGAGGATCATTTTGGCGATTAGGTGATCGGTCGCGCCGGTGAGGCCTACGCCTAGGCCGAAATTGATTTCCCACTGGGGCGCGAGATTTAGATCGATCGCGGGGAAGACTTGTTGCTGCTGCTGGCTGACCGGATCGAAGCCCGTGACTGGGCCTAGCGAGCCGTAATATTCGAGGCCGCCGGCGATTTTCGGTGTGAAATCGTAGCTGAATTTGAAATTGGGCGAGAAGACCAGGCCTTGATTCACGCTGGCGCCATGAAAGGAGCGGTCGAAGGTGGGATTGAAGGCCCAATACCAGCGGCCCACTTTCTGATCCACGATCGGGCGAATTTCCCAGGTCCAGGTGTCCGGAGAAAATTTGCGGCGCTGGTAGCCGATTTCATTCGAGATGCTCACGCCCACCGGCCAATGCCATTTCTCCGGCACGCGCACGCGCGGGCGGATGTGATCGCCCACCCATTGCCAGCCCTGGCCGTTTTTGGCGGAAGTGAAGATGTAGAAGCCGACTTCGAACCAGTCGTTGAAGCCGTGCGTGATTTCTACGGTTTCGTGTTCGGCGTGATTGGTAGGCAGCACTCCATCGACGGCTTGCTTCGAGCCATCAATGGTGAAATTGCTGTGCAGTTCGACCATGGTGTGGCCGGGCTCGACGGTTTCGGCGTCGTACACCTGGATTTCGTAGTTGTCCTGAGCCGCCGCGCGCGGGGCGAGGAATGCGGCGAGGAGGAATGCAGCGATTGAGAAGGCGGGCTTCAGCAACTGCGGGCTCCGTTTGCCGACCACGCTGACAGGGTAACTGAAGAGTTGGATTGCGCAAAATTTGCGGATAGCGCCGGCAGCCTTGCCAGCGATTTTGTGCGCGGTAAATTCGGAGAAAAGCGCCGGCTGGCAGCCGGAATTACGAGTGCGGATGGGCCTTGTCGTAGATGGTCATCAGCTGATCGATGGTGGCTTGCGTGTAACGCTGCGTGGTGGAGAGCGAGGCGTGGCCTAGGAGCTCTTGGATCGCGCGCAGGTCGGCGCCATCGGAGAGCAGATGCGTGGCGAAGGCGTGGCGGAAGGAATGTGGATGCAGGCTCCATTTCATTTGGGTCATGCGCGCGTACTTCTTCACGATGGTATTGATGGTGCGCGCATCGAGGCGCGTGCCGCGCACGCCGAGGAAAACTGCTTCGGGACCTGCGGCGTCGGGCCATTCGGCGCGAATCTGATCGCGGACCGGCCAATAGCCTTGCAGGGCCTTCAATGCTTTATCGCCGAACGGGACGATGCGTTCTTTGCGGCCTTTGCCCAAAACGCGAATGATTTGCGAGCGTTCATCAATGTCGGAGAGCTTCAGCCCGGTCAATTCGCTGACGCGAATTCCCGCGGCGTAGAGAAGCTCGAGAATGGCGAGGTCGCGGCGCAGAATCAGCAGCTCGCCTTGTGTGCGCTTCGATTGCGGATTGCGGCGCTGCTTCTTGATGTGGTGCGTGCCGGCCGGTTCGACATTATCCAGCAGGCGGGCCATTTCCTCGGCCGAGGGGATGTCGGGGATGCGCTTGGGTAGCTTGGGGGAAGAGACGAGGCGGGCCACATTTCGAGCCACCAGCTTTTGGGCGACGCAAAATTTATAGAAGGAGCGAAGCGCGGCGAGTTTGCGCGCGATCGAGGAGCGCTCTAGGCGACGGTCATGCAAGTGCGCCACGAATTCGCGAATCACGCGATGATCGACTTGCTCGAGAGCCAGCGTGCGCTCGCCCGGCGGTGTCAGGAATTCCACGAATTGCTTCAGGTCGCCGGCGTAGTGGCTCAGAGTGTTCGGAGAGGCGTTGCGCACATAGCGCATGTGGTAGAGATATTTTTCAATGGCCGCGATCATTTGGCCTGGGACGGGGCGCCGGCGCCGACCGGCTCGGGCGCAGCGGCATGCACGGGCGATTCCTGAATTTCAGCTTCCCAATCGCAGCCTTCCTTGAGGCAGGCGCGATAATTGCCTTGCTTGGTGCGCTTTTCGACGATGAACGGCGCGCCGCATTTCGGGCAGGGCTCGTTGATGGGCTCGTGCGGCGTGGTGAAATCGCAATCGGGATAGCGGCTGCAGCCGTAGAAGATGCGCCCGCGTCCACGGCCGCGCGCGGTGCCGCGGCGGACGAATTCGCCCTCGTGGCACTTCGGACATTTGATGCCCAGGGTGATCGGCCGCGTGTATTTGCATTTCGGATAGCCGGAGCAGCCGATGAATTGCCCGAAACGCCCGTGCTTTTTCACAAGATTATTGCCGCACAGCGTGCACTTTTCTTCGAGTTGCTCATCCGGCGCATGCGCGATGCGTGTGCCTTCGACGAGACGGCGCGTCGTCTTGCAATCCGGGTAGCCGGTGCAGGCGAGGAACATTCCGAAGCGGCCGCGCTTCAGCGCCATTTCCTTGCCGCAATTGTCGCAGTACTCGATTTTATTTTCGCCATTGCCGTCGCCATTGGTGACTTCCGGCGACAAATCCTGAATGAAATCGCATTCGGGATAGCGCGAGCAGCCCAGGAAAAAGCCGTGGCGGCTGATGCGTTCCAGCAATTCGCCCTGGCCGCATTTCTCGCATTTCTTGCCCGTGGGAATGCCGGCTTTGTAGGAAAGCATTTCATCGTCGGCGCGATCGAGATCGATGATGAATTTGTTCCAGAATTCCTTGACGGCTTCGCGCCAGGGAAGTTTGCCTTCCTCGATTTCGTCGAGTTCTTCTTCGAGCCGCGCCGTAAACGTGACATCGAAGACGTCTTCGAAACTTTTGACCAGCAGAACGCTGACGCGTTCGCCGAGCATCGTGGGCGTGAAGCGGCCCTGGTGCTTGTTCACATATTCGCGCTCGACGATCGTGGAAATGATCGAAGCGTACGTGGACGGGCGGCCGATACCCTTTTCCTCGAGATCTTTCACCAGCGTCGCTTCCGTGTAACGCGGCGGCGGCTCGGTGAAATGCTGATCCGGGCGAATTTGCTCGAGGCGCAGCGTTTGGCCTTCGCTCACGCGCGGCAGAGCCTTGCCCTCGCCTTCATCTTCCTTCTCATCATCGTCGCGATCGGCTTTTGCTGTGGGAATCTGGTAAACGCGCAGGTAGCCGTCAAATTTCTGCACTGAGCCGGTGGCGCGAAACGTGTAATCGCCGGCGTTTATATCAATCGTGGTCTGATCAAAGACGGCCGGAAGCATTTGCGAGGCGACGAAGCGCTGCCAAATGAGCTGATAGAGCTTGAATAGGTCGTCGTCTAGATACTTGCGAACGTCTTCAGGGCGCACGCGAAACATCCGTCGGACGGACCGCTTCGTGGGCTTCCTGCGCGTCCTTCTTCGATTTGTAGAAGTTCGGCTTCTCCGGCAAATAATCGGAGCCGAAGCGCGCGGGGATCAACTCGCGGACTTGCGCGAGCGCGTCATTCGAAACGTGCACGGAATCCGTACGCATGTAGGTGATCAGCGCAACGGAGCCTTCCGGGCCGAGCTCGACGCCTTCATAGAGCCGCTGCGCCAGCGCCATGGTGCGCTTTGCCGTATAGCGCAGGCGATTGTAGGCCGCCTGCTGTAGCTTCGAAGTGGTGAATGGTGGAGGCGGATTTCGTCTCTTTTCTTTCTGCGCGACGCTCTCCACCTGCCACTTGGCCATGGATACGGCCGCAACGATTTTGTCCGCGGCTTCTTTGTTTCCGACCGCGATTTCCTCGCCTTTGTATTTGCTCAGCTTGGCTTCGAAGATGGGCGGCTCGCCAGCGTCAAGCATGGCGTGAATGGACCAGTACTCGACCGGCACGAAGGCGCGGATTTCCTGCTCGCGCTCCACGATCAGGCGTAACGCCACGGTTTGCACGCGGCCGGCGGAAAGGCCGCGGCGGACTTTATTCCAGAGAAGCGGAGAGATCTTGTAACCGACGATGCGGTCCAGGACGCGGCGCGCCTGCTGCGCATCCACCAGATTCGTGTCCACGTGGCCGGGCTTCTCGAAAGCCGCGCGAATCGCCTTGGGCGTAATTTCATTGAAAACGACGCGGAAGATCTTCTTGGGATCCGTAGGAGGAATGGTGATCTCGGCGTCTTCGTCCTTCTTGGCCTTGGCCTTCTTGCTGCCCTTCGCGCCATTCTTGCTGCCGTTCTTGGCCGCAGCCTCTTCTTCCGCCACTTCCTTGGCGACCGGCTTTTCGGCTGATTCCGCCTCGGTGTAGCGTGAAGGCTTGGTCAGCACCATGGCGAGATGTGCGGAGATCGCTTCGCCTTCGCGGTCAGGGTCCGCAGCCAGATATACCGCGTCGGCGGTACTGGCCGCTTTCCTCAAGTCATTGATGACCTTGCCCTTGCCGGAAATGATTTGAAGAGTCGGCTCGAAGATCTTGGCGTCATCCAGACTAATCAGGGTCTTCGGAGTCTTGTCAGCCGCTTTCTTCTTGCCCTTCGCAGACTTGCGCTTTTTGTGGCCGTTTACATCTTCGCCGGGCAGACGGATGCCGATCGTTTTCTTGGGCAGGTCCATGACGTGCCCAACGGACGCTTTGACGGTGTAGTCGCGTCCGAGATACTTGTTGATCGTCTTCGCCTTCGCGGGCGATTCGACTATGACTAATGAACGTCCCATATTCCCTGGACTCTATGACTCCTTGAGGCGCCAAATGGGTGCAATGGCGTCCGCAACCATCCTAACCCTGAAAGTGGAGGTTTTATTACAACAGGACTTTCAGGAATTGCTTCCCTGGCAACTGGCGTACCACGCCCTTGAGCTCCAAGTCAAATAGTGTGGCCAGGACCTCGGACGAGCTAAGTCCTGAAACCTCCACTAAATCGTCCACAGGCCGCGCTTCATCGACGTTGAGTAGATCGTAGAGAACGCGCTCGGCTGGCCCCAACGATTCTTGCACCAGCGTCGCTCGCTCCTGGGAGCTGGGCGTTTCGACCGGCAGCAATTCGGCGCGGACCGGCGTGGGCAGCTCCTCGACCACATCCTCCCAGCCGGTGACCAGCTTAGCGCCTTGCTTGATGAGCTGGTTAGGTCCGAAGCTCATGGGCTGCGTTACGTTGCCGGGGACTCCGAAGACCTCCCTGCCGAACTCCATGGCCAACCGGCTGGTAATCAAGGAACCAGAGTACTGCGCGCCTTCGACGCAGACAACCCCCAGAGACATCCCGGCTATGACCCGGTTCCGAATCGGGAAATTTTGCGCTCCGGGAAAAGTGCCCATGCTGAATTCGCTGATGATTGCACCGCGCTTTTCGATTTCTTCGAAAAGCTTTCTATTTTCTTTGGGATAGACAACGTCTATTCCAGAGCCGAGGACCGCGATTGTCGTCCCTGCTGGGGTTGAGAGTGCGCCATGATGGGCGCAGGCGTCGATTCCTCGCGCCAAGCCGCTGACGATTACCAGTCCCCTAGCAGCCAGGTCCCTGCCCAGCCGCTCTGCTATTTGATTCCCATAAGGCGTCGGACGACGCGCCCCGACGATGGAAAGGCAGTGCCGGGTCAGAAGTTCAATGTTTCCGCGCACATAGAGGAGGGGTGGGGGATCGTAGATTTCGCGCAGGAGCTGCGGATACTCGCGTTCATCCCAGGTGAGCATCTTGCAGCCAAGTTGTTCAGCCTGCGCGATTTCCTTTGCCGCGGCGCTCAGTGGCTGGCGCGAATGGATGGCTTGGGCCACCATTGCGGGCAAATGCTGCGCTTCCAGGGCGGTTAGCGAGGCGTTAAAGATGGCATCGGGGCTGCCAAATTCGCGGAGGAGCTTGCCGGCCAGACGCGGCCCTAGACCTGGCGTCAGAGCGAGCGCAATCCAGCCTACGTATTCGCAGGTTTCCATTTGCGAGAGGAAAGCGCGTCGAGAGTAGGGGTCGGGGGCGGGCCATGTCAATTTTGGGGAGTACGTAGGTGGAATCGCGTTGCGTTTGTCTGGTAACGCTGGCATCCCTGCCTGCATCCGGCGAGCGCGCTTTTCAATGTAGGCAAAATTTGACGGCCGAGTTAAGCGGCGGCGGCGCGGAATCCTGTCTTGCCAACGCCTGCTTCCGCCCGCGATTTTCAAATCTAGCGTCGATCCCGCTCGCCGGATGCCGGCAGAGACGCCGACGCCACCAAAATGGCGGAGCGTAGCGAATCGGCCCCCTACAACGAGCGCACGAATGTCGGTAAAATGTGCCGCCATGCCGCGGCTCACTCTCGACTTGATTCACGAAGCGGCGGAATTTCTGCGGCCGCGGATACGGCGCACGCCGGTGGAAGCTTCGCCGGGGTTGTCGGCGAAACTCGGTGTGCCGACATGGTTGAAACTCGAATCACAGCAGCTGACCGGCTCGTTCAAAATCCGCGGGGCGTTCTTCCGGCTTTCGCGGGCCAGCGAGGCTGAGCGCCGCAACGGGATTATTACCTGCTCGGCCGGGAATCACGGCAAAGCGGTGGCGTATGCCGCACATGAGCTTGGAATTCGGGCGACGATTTATACGCCGAAGGGCGTGGACCAGGCCAAATATCGCGGCATGGTCGCGTTCGGGGCGGATGTCAAAATCTCGCCGTCGCCGAGCTACGATGAAACGGAAGAACTGGCGCTGGAGGAAGCGCGCGAGAGCGGGCGGCCATTTATCTCGGCGTTCGATGATGCCCCGGTGATGGCTGGGAACGGAGGTTCGCTGGCGATGGAGATTGTCGAGGATCTGCCTGATGTCAGGAATTTCATCGTGCCGGTGGGTGGGGGAGGATTGAGCGCCGGGCTGGCGCTTTATGTGAAGGAAAAAGTGCGCGGGGCGCGTCTAATCGGCTGCCAGCTGGCGGTGACGCCGGCGCTGAAGCTCTCGCTCGAGCGTGGCAGCGCGGTGACGCGGATGCCATCGGGCGAATCGCTTGCTGCGGGGATCGAGGGCGGCATTGGCTCGGAGACGTTTGAAATTTTGAAGACGCGCGTGGATGATACGCCGCTGGTGGATGATGCCGAAATTTGCGAGGCGGTGCGCTGGATGGTCGAGGAACATCAGTATTTGATCGAGCCTACGGCCGCGGCCGTTCTTGCGGCGTGTCTGGCGGGCAAGGTCGCGGCGCTCGATGCGCCGGCGGTGGTGGTGATTTCCGGGCGCAACGTCAGCAGCGAGACCGCGCGCAGGATTCTCTGCTCATGAAGATCGCCAAACGCGATGAAATCCTAAAGGTGCTCTCGCTCGGCGACGCGATTCCCCTGATGCGTGAGGCACTGATGGCGCAATCGCGCGGCGAATGCGAAACGCCGCTGCCCATGCATCTCTACGCCAAAGACCGCGAAGCCGAGGTGCATATTAAATCGAGCTATCGCGAAGGCGGGGACTTCTTTGTGGTTAAGCTTGCCGGCGGTTATCCGCAGAATGCCGGAACCGGGCTGCCGGAATTCAACGGCCTGATGCTCTTGTCATCCGCGCGAACCGGTGATCCTGTTGCGCTTCTTTGCGATGGCGCCGAGCTGACCCACGCGCGCACTGCAGCGGTCTCGGCGATGGTGGCGAAGGAACTCGGGCGGCAGGATACGGCACTGGGGATTTTGGGAACGGGAGAACAGGCGCGTTGGCAGGCTCGCGCGCATGCGCAGGTGCTGCCGTTGCATGAAATCTGGATTTGGGGAAGAACGCCGGCGCACGTGGAACATTGCTGCTCCGAACTTGCCGCGCTATTTCCGGGCGTGGAGGTGCGCGCGGCGATTTCGCCGGCCGACGTGGCGCGGCACGCCAAGCTTATCGTTACGGTGACTGCGGCGCGCGAGCCGATTCTTGCCTTCGAAGACGTCACGGCCGGAACGCTGATTTCCGCGGTCGGCTCGGACTCGCCCGGCAAGCAGGAACTGCACCCGCAAATCGTGTTGCGCGCGTCGCTGCTGCTGGTGGATTCGATTGCGCAATGCGAGAGGCTCGGCGAATTGCAGCACGCGCTCTCGGGGCGTGATCGCGCGCTGGAGATCGGGAAGTTTTGCACGTTTCGTCCTGCATATGACGCCAGCGGAATCGTCGTCGCGGATTTCACGGGGCTCGGTGTGGAAGATTTATTCATCGCCGAAGACTGCTTTCGGAGGCTCGGAGAATAAAGCATGCGCGACGCGAAGGGATGCTTGTGCACACTGCGTTGATTCTCATTATTGGCTTGGTGGTTGGAGTACTGGTCGGATTGTTGGGAATCGGCGGAGGAATTTTGGTAGTTCCGGCGCTCGTCCATCTGGTGGGAATGGACCAGCATTTGGCGCAAGGGACATCGCTTTTCATTCTCTTGCCGCCGATTGGGCTTGGCGCGGTGCTGGTGTACTGGAAGAAAGGCGATGTTGATCTCCCGGCGGGGCTGATGTGCGCGCTCGGCTTTATTCTGGGCGGGTACGTCGGGGGTCTGTTCGCTGTGGATTTGCCATCGAACGTGCTTCGCTCGCTGTTCGGTCTATTTATGATCGTCTCCGCGCTCGTGCTCTGGAAGCAGACCAAGCCTCCAATCCCCAGCGGAAAAGCGGATGGCTGAATCGCGCGCCAGGCTTTTGGGCATTTTCGCGACTGCCAGCGTAGTCGGAGCTTTCGCGGGACTATTTGGAGTCGGTGGCGGGGCCTTGCTTGTTCCTCTGTTGGTTGTTGTCCACCATTTCTCGCAACACCGCGCACAGGGCACGAGCCTGATCGCCCTAGTGCCGCCTACGGGACTGCTGGCCTTCCTGACTTACTATCACGCCGGCGCGGTTGACGTGCGCACGGGGCTGCTGATTATTCCCGGAGTTTTTCTTGGAGCAATCATTGGGAGCCGCATCGCCGTTCGGACTCCGGCGGCGCAAATGCGGCGAATATTCGCGGCAGTCCTTTTAGTTGTGGGGTCCTGGGAGTTTCTAACACCGATTGTCTCTAGGGGTCTCGTGCATCATTGATTGCAAGTTAAAGCAGAGCTGTCGTCAAGGCATTGGTCGCCCCGCGAGAGCCTCATCGAAGATTACTGGGCGCCTGAAAGTTGTCGCCTGCGCGGAGGGTTGGGTCCTCCGCGCAGGCTAGCCACATGCCGAACAAGCGAACTAGCGAGAGTCGTTATCGCGGCCGAAACGGAACAGATCGGTCAGGTCGCCAATCGCCGGACCGTTCAACGGAACATAGGGATCGAACCGCAAGGTAATCGGGTTGGGGAAATTGTCACGACTGCGCTTGGTGACCGGACCAAGTTTCCAGTTGTACTCGATGAATTTCAGGATGGAAACGTGGTCGGAGTAAACATGCGAAATGCGGCCACCCATCGCAAACGGTGAGACTACGATCATCGGGATGCGCGTGCCATCGCCGAAGAAGTCGAGCGATTGCACGTAGCCGGAGTCGTAGTAGCCGCCGCCTTCGTCAAAGGTAATGAAAATCGCTGTGCTCTCCCACAGATCCGGATTGGCCTGCACGGCATCCACGATTTTCTTCACGAATCCCTCGAAGAGATCGAGCTTTGAAGACGCCGGATGGCCGTCCACCCAGCCGCTCGGTTTCACGAAGGAAACTGAAGGGAGCGTGCCGGCGGCGATGTCGTCGTAGAGATCTGTAGTGTCTTGGAGATGGGCGGTGCGAACGGCGTCGTTAGTCATGATCGAGGTCGAATACTGGAAGGGGTTGCAGATGTTGCAGTACTGGTCGCTGTTCGAGCCCACTACTCCGTAGTTGAGTTGGTAGGGGTCGGTCAGATACTGGTTCCACTGGTCGCCGTAATACTTCCAGGAGATGTTGGCCGCGAGCATGACGTCGCCGATATTCCGGAGGCTCGAGGGAGGAACCGTAAAAGCGTAGTTGTCGACGTTGTTGTCGGTGTAGGCGTTCGAGCCGTCGCCGAAATAGCCGGGGTTGTAATTGTTCAACAAATAGTAGTGGCCCTGCTCGCAATGCGGATTTATGCCCAAGGCCTTCAGGTGCTGTCGAACCGCGGAAACGCCGGGTTGCGTCGCATCAGAGCAATCGCTGTAGGAGCCGCCACCGAAGAAGGGGGAGCCGAAACCGCCGCTGCCGTACCCGTCTTCGAGATACCAATTGGCGGTGCCCGGCTGTGGATCGGGATCTTCGATTTCATTGACTATCCCGGCGTCGGCCGTTCCAGCGTAAACGGTCTGATTTTCCGGGGGCGGCATCGGATTGCCGTTGCCGTCGCTGAACCAGATGGCATCGCCGGTGCCGAGCATGATGTGGTTGGCGCCGGTGCCGCCGTTGACCGCCTGGTGATAGTTGTCGCTCATGGAGTAGGTGTCGGCGAGATATTTCAGGTAGGGGGCGTCACCCTGCTGGACGTTGTAGAAGCCCATCGAAGTCGAGCCTTCGCGAGTAGTCAAGTTGCTGTAATTTGCCGGCTGAGGAATGCCATTGGCGCCGGCGCCGACGGAGACTTCCACCCAAGCGAACAGACCCGAGGTGCAGCCGCTGAGATTGAACAGGTTGACATGCGAGAGCTGGCAATTTAACTCTTGCCACATCTGGTAGAAGCGGTGCACCGGGCTGGCGGCATAAGCGTCGTAGGGCATACCGGGCGTCAGCTGGAACGGCCCGGGCGGGAGGTCCATGACGTTGTTAATGCGAGTGTCCGGGGTGCCGGACGCAAGGCCTGTGCCTCCGGTCAGAAGATACTGATAGTAATCAGGGGCGAGGCCGTTCTCGGAGGATGTCGCGTCCGACATGCTGCAAATTCCGTTGTTCTTGCAGACATTTTCAGGGCCGCCAGCGAGTGGAGGCGGGAGCGTCGAGAAGGGAGTTTTTCCCGCGGGACTCAGCTCGTATTTCGTGCGCGTGGTGTCGGTGACGTTGAACTGGGTGGCGCGGGAATAATTCGGTCCGGGCGTGCCATCGGAGTTGACGATCCCCTCGGACAGGAGGTTGTTTATGAACTGCCCCCGTTTTGGCTCATAGGTGGCGAAAATGTGGTCGAAGGTGCGGTTTTCGCCGATGATGACGATGGCGTGCTTGATGGGAGTCCGCGTTTTGCCATCCCCATCGCGATCCGGGCGGGCCTGGACGGGAGCCGGAACGCCGAGGGTGAGCTGAAAAAGCGCAAGCGTGGCGGCGGCGCGGCGCACAATTTCCCATGTGCGCGAGCACTTCATTTTCAAATGCATGTGGATTGCCTCCTAAAGTTGGTGGGACCGATGTGGCGGGACAGAAGATGGTGTAGAAGTGTGAATCTGTCGTTCCGCAAAAATGAATTGCGGATGAAATCAGGGAGAGCGTATGACGCGCAGCTTACGGGATTGTTACAAATTATAAAATCGAGTTGCCTTCGCTCGAAAAGTCATTTGGAAGGGATATCAAGACCGCAGGCGCACTGCAATTTGAGAATAGAAATGGGGAGATAGCTTTCGGGACGGGCTGTAATAAAAGGCATCCCGGCCATGCCGGGATGCCTTCCGATGCAAACATTTCGATGTGATTTACTCGCCGCCAGCCAGCGGAACGAACCAATTCTCGGGAGCGGAGATTTCCGCGCCGGCGACTTCCGTGCGCACGCGGATGCGCCGCAAGCTGGGTTTCTTCCCCGGCTTGTCGAGCGCGGTGACGAGGTATTGATTGTTGAGCACAAAGATCAGCTGCTTCAGAAACGGAGCGAAGGCGATGGGCGTTTGGAAGCCCTGAAAGAAGGATTCGCCACCCGTTTCGTCCGCGAGCTTGGCAAGATTGCTCTGGCCGAGGTTGACGCGGAAGAAGTTGCGCCCGGCGAGGCCGACGCCACGCGCATAAATGGTGTGGATGATGAAGCCCGACTTTTGCGCCCGCTCGATGGCTGAGTCGAGATCGGGGCTTTCGGGAATATCACCGCGGAAGCGGTCGATTCCGTCGGCCACCAGCAGCATCTCACGGCGCGCGCCGCTCGAGGGCCAGCGCTTCATCAAATCGATCATGGAGAGATAGTCGCTGGCGTAAGCCCCGACCATTCCGAGCGGCATGCGCACCGAATTCGCGGCCGCTTCGTGGTCCGTGGTGAAGTCGTGCGCGATCGTAACCGTGCCGTTGGACGCGTAAAACACCGCCACGCGCGCGCCAGAAGGCGTTTCCTTGATGAAATCCTTGATGTCGTTGAGCTGCAAGCCGAGATCGGTGCTCGTTTCTTCGTCAATGACCACGGCGAAATCAAGAGCACCGCGATCGCCTTGCGCGGGAGTCCACTCGGACACCGTTAGCTTGTCTTTGCCGTCGTAGACTTGCACGTCATCTCGCGTGACTTTCGGGGGCTCGGTGAAATTTTTCCCCATGACAGTGACGACGGCGCGGATGGGCACCGTGGCCGAAGGATTTTGCTGCTGAGCTGGCAATGCTGTTGCAGCGAGTATAAGGGCCGAGGGTATAAGTAGCAGTCTTAGGATGTGGCTGAGCGGTTTCATGTGCGCCTCCAATGGGGACTATTCCCCACTAGATGAGACGCTTATCATCCTTCCGACGTTGCAGGAAGCAACTGGCGATGCTGTGATCCCGGAGGCGTCGCGGAGGCCCTAGATGTTGGTGTTAAAGAAGGTAGACGCGAATCAGCTCAACCGGCATGTGCCGAAGACATGCCGGCTGAGCCGATGCGGTGAATCAACTGCCACTCCTCCATTACAGCGAACGCAGGAAATTCAGCAAGTCTTGCTGCTGCGATGGATTGAGATGATTGAACTGATGAATCGAACCATTCGACTCGGAGCCCTGGCTAGCGTGGGCTTCGATCGCCTGGAGAAGGTTAGACGTCCGTCCATCGTGCAGGAAGTAGACTCTCTGGCCGAGACCCCAAAGCGGGGTAGTGCGAAACTCCTGCCCGTTCGCGCCGCCCTGTGTGACACCGTCGGCTAGCCCTGTACCCATGTTGTGAACGAGGAGGTCAGAGAATAGATTGGCCTGCACATTCGAAAGCGATGGGTCGAGGCTGGAAGTCGCGGTCGTCATCGAGGGAGTGTGGCACAACGCGCAACCGACCTGGGAAAATAAGGCTTGGCCGCGAGTCGTCGATGGCGTTGGTGGCGCGGGGGTCGGCGGGGCGAGCATGCGCATAAACGTAGCGAAGGCTGTGATGTCGCTATTGACCGCCGGGCCGCTGAGTCCTGGATTCGATTGGTCCTCCGGTGTACCGTTGGTCAGACATCCTGGTGGAAGCGTGTGCCCGGGCTCGGCCCGCTGGTTCGGGAACAGCTCGTTGGACACGCCGACTTCGACGTTGTAGGCCTCACCGGCGAACATCAGCAGCGACTTGTTCTGCGCCTTCCAACCGAAGCGGGTAATTGTGCCGTCGTTGCCGCTCCTGTTAGGAACGCCACCTACGCCTTGGCCACCACCGCCGCCACCGCCACCATTGGCTCGATTGGCATGTCCCGAGATTCCAAGATTGGCCTTTGCGGTAGGATTGGCTGCTTGATTTGCGAGAATGGTCTCATCGGCAATGTTCTCGATGAGTCCGGCGCCATAAACCGGCGTTGGAACACGGAAAATGACGTTGCCGGCCGCAAGCTGCTGCGCGAAGTTGGGTTGCGCCACCGAGCACGTGGTTGCGTCAGATCGGCCAGTCACGCTGAACAGATCGTGCACGCCGCCGTCCGGTGTTCCGTCCGGATTGAGGACGAAGCGGGCCTCACGCACTGGCCCGTTGGCGTTGATGAAGGATGGAACTGTGTTCGTGGCTCCGCCTGCATTGTAATCAACCGTGGCTTGAGGATTTTGGCCGATGTTCGGAAATGCGGTCGCGGAGGGCGAACTGCCACCCACATCGGGCTGCGCGTGGCACTCGCTGCAGGCGCCATTCGGGCCGGAATTGTAGAGAGGCCCCAGGCCCCCTGGGAATGTCTCGGGCTCCTGAAAGCGGCTGCGGCCGTCCTGCGCTGCCGCCAACAGGGCTGGGTTTACAACTGCGAGAAACCCGCCCGAGCTGACCGGCGCGCCACGGGGGCCGGGATCCGAGACAGTTGATTGGGCGTACACGCCAAGGGCTATGGCGAGGACAAACAACACCGTACTTGCAATGATTCGCTTCATATTTTGACACCTTCCTAGCCGAGCCTGGGTTCGGAGACTGAGAAGAGCCGCGAGCGCGCGGCGGGAGAGCGGGCCCTGGGGAGCGCGTCATTCCCAATTTCTGCTGAACGCGACCTTCTACTGGCTGGCTACGCTAGTCCTATGAGATTTTGGATACTACTGTACTGCAGTGTGAATTCAGGTCAGGACCAAGGCGCTACCCTCGCGGAGGAGTACTTGGTAGGAAAAGAAAAAACGAAGGGAAGCGAACGGCAAAGATGCGTCCGGTGGGTAAATTGCCGCGATAGCTTCTGCTGCAGAAGCGCCTCGGCTCCAGCCGGGGGGTCAGGTGGGAAACGCTGAACACCCTCGGCTGAAGCCTTGAGGCCTTGAGGAGAGAACTGCTGGCGTACGAGACCGGGCCGCCGTGAGAGATATCACCCCGATGCCCGTTCGGACTCTCACGGCGGCTGGCCGTTTATTCCTCCGCTCAACTCTTTCGCTGCGTGCGCGTGCGCCTGGACGCACGTTTAGAGTGAGCGAAGGAACAGGAGCAGGTTTTGTTTGTCGTTGCGCGACAAGCCTTCGAAATTGGAGATGACCTGATTGGCCTCGCTGCCCTGGCTCTTGTGTTCACGAATGGCTTGCAGCAGATCGGACGTGCGTCCATCGTGGAGGAAGAAGACGCGCTGGCCGACTCCCCACAACGGCGAAGTGCGGAACTGGTCCGGGCCGGCGTTTCCTTGCGTGATGCCGTCCGCCAATTTTTTACCCATGTGATGCAGGGCTAAATCGGAGAAAAGATTGGCCTGCACTTGTGAGAGACCCGGCGTGATGTCCGACGTCGTCGTAGTCATCGAAGGGGTGTGGCAGCTCGCACATCCGATTTGGCTGAAGATCGCCGTGCCTTTCTGAATTTGCGGCGAGCATCCGGCACCCGTGCACGCGGGAGTCGGCTGGTCCAGGAAGCGCATGAAGTCTGCGAACTGTGCTACGTCCGAGGAGACTTGCGTCGGGTCCGTTTGCTCGAAAACGGTGCGATCCTCCGGAGTTGAATTCACCAGGCAGCCAGCCGGCGTTGGGTTTGGAGGATATCCGCGCTCGTCCGGAAAGAGTTCGTTGGTGACGCCCATCTCGACGTTGTAAGCCTCGCCGGCGAAGATCAGCAGCGATTTGTTTTGAGCTTTCCAACCAAATCGGGTGATCGAGCCGTCATTGCCGCTGCGATTGGGAACCCCCTGGATTCCCAACTGCGGATTTGAGGAGGCAGCGAGATTGGCCATGATCGTGTTTTCGTCAATGTTCTCGATCATTCCCGCGCCGAACACCGGAGTAGGTATGCGGAAACTGAGATTGTTGTTGGCATACTCGGCTGAGAAATCGGGCTGGGACATGGCGCCCGTCGGACAACTCGGCACATCGGTTCGGCCGGCAATCGTGAACAAGTCATGTACTCCGCTATCAGACTTGAAGCGTGCTTCGCGCACCGGTCCGTTCGCAGTGACAAAGAATGGGATCGAATTCTGGCCGCCCATGTACTGGCCCACGGTGAATTGGGGATTCTGCCCGACGTTTGGATAAGCGTTGACGCTCGGAGAGGTTCCGCCGATAGCGGGTTGCGAATGGCAGGAGCCGCAGGAATTGCTGTTGAACGTCGGTCCGAGACCGCCGTTGCCGGGACTCGTGTTTACCACGTCTTCGACTTCCGTGAACTGCCCCTGGCCATTTGTGAAAAATGCCATGTCCGGCGTGTTCACGATGGATTGAATCGGGCTGCCTGCGCCGATGGAGCCGCCGCGCGGACCGGGGTCAACAGGATCAGACGACCCTTGTTGACCCAGAGCTCCCGATGTGGCGACGCAGATCGCGAGAACCAACAACAAAAGAGGTAGCCGCTTCAAAACGACGAATTCAATGCGCTGCTTCATAGACGTCTCCCCGAGGCTTACCGCGACGCGAGGCGAGCAAAACCAACGTGTTCGCGCCCAATAGCCACTGCACGACGAGGCCTGGGTTGGCAGGTCCCGTTCGTCGAAGGGTCATGCGCACGGCAGAAAGAGACGGATTCGATGGAGCGCGTCGTCCCTAGCTTGGCGTGACGCGACCTCCTGTGGCTGGCTACGCTAAACTCGTTACATTTCGGATACTACTGTACTGAGGTGTAAATTAGGGCCAGGAACTCCGCGTTACCCGTACGGAGGAGTACGCCGTAGTACTCGGAAATACCTAATCAACAACTCGATGCGGATCTACGCAGAAGCAAAAAGCCGTGCGCTTACGGGGAAGTTTCTAGACCGCGCCCGTCGTGCGATAAATATGGGTGCTACGGAGACGTGGTTTTCGACGCGCCGGATGGTGCAACCTTCGGCAACTCGGGCGAGGCGGGACTCGCGCTGTTTGCTGGTAGTACGTACTGCACAATTACGGAGATTCGCCGGTTGGCAGGGTCCAGTGGAGACTCTGGCCGCCGCAGCATCTGGTCCGCGAACCCGCGCACTTGCGAGATTTGATCGGCCCGCAGCCCGTTGCCTTGCATCACGCGCCGCGCCGAATTGGCACGATCGGCGGAAAGCTCCCAGTTCGTGTACGCGCTGCCGCCGCCATAGGGCTTGGCGTCGGTGTGGCCTTCGATGCAAATCGAATTGGGCAGATTGCCGAGTTCCTGAGCGAGCTTGATTAGCATGTCCTGGCCGTCGGCGCTCAATTTCGGACTGCCGCTATCGAAGAATGTGCCCTTCGAGGATTCCAAGAGATCGATGCGCAAGCCCTCCGCGGTGATGGTCATCTCGATGTGATCTTTCAGCTTGTCGAAATTGGGCATGCTCTGGAGCGATTTTTCGAGTCCCTCCTTCAGCTTCTGCATCGTGTCCGGCGTGAGCATGTAGTGATCGGAGACGCCGGGCTTCTCGGACGCGGGCTTGCTGGCAGTGCCGTTGGGATCGCGAAAATAGCCGCCGACGGCTTCTTGAATTTTGGGGCTTTGATTCAGCAGCCAGAGAACGATAAACAGCGCCATCATCGCGGTGACAAAATCGGCGTAGGCGACTTTCCATGCGCCGCCGTGATGGCCGCCATGGCCGCCTTTCTTCTTGATGATGATGATGGGTTTTTGTGCGGGCATCGTTTCCAGATTCACCACAGAGACGCAGAGAGCGCAGAGTTCCTCAGAGGCTGTTAAGCCGCAACGGCCTCGGGCGCGGCTGTCTTTCCCTTGCAGTATTTTTCGGCTTCCTCGAACGACGGGCGCACGTGGCCCGGAATCGCGCGCCGTCCGATCTCCACGGCAATCGACGGCGCGGAGCCTTTCATGAAGGCGATGATAATCACGCGTAGGACGTGATAGTAAGCGTGCTCGTCTTCCGATGATTTCAGCATATTCGCCGCAATAGGACCGACGAAGCCGTAGCAGAGCAGGATGCCGAGAAATGTGCCGACCAGCGCCGCGGCTACTTTGCGTCCAATTTCCTCGGGCGGACCGCCCAGCGCTCCCATAGTGATGACGACACCGAGGACCGCGGCGACGATGCCCAGGCCCGGAAGCGAATCGGCAACCGTGGACAGCGCCGAGATCGGCTGGCTCGCATCGTGGTGATGCGCCTCCATATCCGCTTCCATCATTTGGTCGGCGTCGAAAGGCTCCACACCGCCGCTCGCGGCCATGCGCAAGGTATCGCACACGAATTCCAGCGCGTGGTGATCCTTCAGAAAGGCCGGATACTTCGAAAAAATGGCGCTCTTTGCCGGATCGTCGCTGTCACCCTCCAGCGCCATCAGTCCCTCGCGACGAGCGCGGCTGAAGAGCTCAAACATCATCTTCAGCGAGTCCAGGTACTTCTGCTTGTCGAACCGCGATGCCCCGAAGACCCCACCGAGGCCTCCCGCGATTTTCTTCAGAATGTGCAGCGGATTGGCGATCAGCAGAGTTCCCGCCGCCGCGCCTCCGATGATCAACAGTTCCGCAGGCTGCAGTAGCACGCTGATATTGCCGTGCTCCATCAAGTAGCCGCCCAGGATGGCGCCGATCACGACAACGATGCCGATGATCACGAACATGGCAAATCAAGCTCCGTCAATTCGCGCGGGCCTAGACTTCGAGAATCGTCAGCCGGTTTCCGCCGGCATTTATGCTGGTGTTCATGGCCTGATGCGCGCGTTGTAACAGCGACTCCATCGTGTCACCCGGGCACACCGTCGTACCGCCGAAAGACACACTGATGCGGATGACATCGCCCCACCATTTGATATCCGAGCACGAGATCATTTTTTTTAGCCGCTCACCGACCTTTGCGATTTCCGAGCGGCTGCATTCCGCAACCAGGGTAAGGAATTCATCCTCGTCCCAATGCCCGACGAAGTCGTTTGGCCGCAGGCTATGCTCCAGAGTTTGCCCTAGGACACGCAGAAGATCGCGCGCCGCCAGCGGGCCGTATTTGCCACGGATCTTTTCCATTTGATCCGCCTGTATGCAGAAGATCGCGAATGGAACCGGATGCGTATAGAACGTGGTCAGACACTCGCGCACATGGGATTCGGTGAAATCCCGGGTAAGAGCGCCGGTGGCTTTATCTACGCAGCCGTAGGAGTCGAGCTTGCTTTGCCGCCGGTCCCATTCCGAAGAGGCGATGTTTTCTTCGAAGGATTCAGCGGCGCCAATCACGTGGCCCTTGGCGTCGCGAACCGCGAAGGTGCGAAGTGAAACTGGCACGCGATAGCCGTCTTTGTGATGGAGGAATACGTCGCACACACTACAGCGCCCGTCGCGAAGCGCAGCGAGTACCGGAGGAATCCTCCGGCAGGTACCGAGGACGTGCCTGGTTCATCGCGGGTGACCAGTTGGTCGCGCGTCAGGCGGCCCACGACATCCTGGCTCAATCGGCCGGTGATGCGCTCGGCTCCGGCATTCCAGAAGACGATCTTTTGATCGCTGTCGAGGAGATAAACTCCTGTGGGCAGTTGTTCAAGAACGGTCCTCCACACTTCCGGACGAGCAAGTTCGAGCACAGTTCCACTCATGCGGGAAACATCGGCCGGAAATGCGTGAGCCTTAGTGGAGTGAGCCGCGATTGATTAATTATGGTGCGGCTTGGGAAATCTGGATGGCGCAACCGCCGGTGGTCGCGGAAGTCGTGCAAGTCTGATTTGCCAGCGGGGAGTAATAGATGTTGGCGGTGCCCGCAGGACTCGTTGCCTCGTTATCGATAACGATGCCGCTGGTGCCGCCGGCCTCTGCAGTTGCCCCGGTCGTGGCCGTGCTGCCGTTGATCGTGCCGCTCGTCACGTTGAAGCCCATCACGCAGCCGTTGGCCAGGCCGGCGGCGCCGCAGCCAGAGGGACCTCCAAACGCCAGCACACTTACGAAAATGTAGTCGTTCGTTCCCGTGAAGCTTTCCGTTACCTGCAGCCCCGCGAGAAAATAGCCATTCGTAAAATTGGAGCTGAGAGCCGGTCCGGCGGTTGCGGTGCTGCTCATGGCATTGTTCGTCACCGCCACCTGATAAAGCGTGTTGTTGCCCGCGCCCGTGTTGCCCACAACGTAGAGATTGCCCGAAGGGCTGGCCGCGTTGGCGGAATTGAAATAGTTGTTGTCGAACATCCCGGACATCAGGAATTCATAGCCGGCTCCGATGGTGGTTTCTGCGCCGCTACTAGCGGCCGCAAAGCTTGTGGGAAGTTGAAACACGCCCGCGCAGGAAGAGAAATGCGGTGCGCCGCAGGGATTGGAGCTGGAAGATGAGTGGCTGTCGGCGCCGGCGAATGTATAAATCATTTCTGCATTGGAATCCACTAGCGGGGCGTCATTGATGCCGAACACGTAGTCCAGCCGCGCAGATTTGATCACCGCGGCGGACGTGGCATTCACCGAGTAGAGATAGCCGCAGGAACTCACGGCCGACGAGCAATTGGTGCGCCCGTTGGCGAGATAATCTCCTACGAATATCTTCCCTGAAGTTGAATCAAAGACGGGCTCGGAGAGCGGCGAGGTGCTCACAGTCACCGGCCAGCCGCCCGACGTGACTTCTGCGGGTGTCGCTCCCGAAAAGACGCCCGAGAATTTGTGCAGCTTACCGCTGTCGTCCCCGACGTAAATTGAATCCGAGCCGTAGTCCACGAACACCGATGAACCGGAATCGTTGGCGCCGCCATTGAAGGCGATGGTCAGCGAACAGGGCGCGGTGCAAGTGCGGTAGTTCGCCGCCGTCGCTGCGGTGGGCGTGACCGGCGCGCCCGCTGTGCCATTGCTCGCTTTCCATTTCAGGAGCACGAGACTTGCCGCGCCGGCAGAGCTCGATTGCGCGAAGGCCACTTGCATGCCATCGAACGAAAGGACGACAGACGTCACGATCGTTCCGCCGGTGTTGTATCCCCAATAGGTCAGCGGCATGCCGCCGCTGCATCCCGAATATAGATTGTCGTAGGCCACGATGCTCGCTTGCGTCGCTGAACCAGCCACGCTGGTGTTGTAGACCATAAAGTCCGGCGTGCTGGCGCTCGCGCAATTGGCGGAGCTGATGTCGAAGGAATATTTCGCCGGGAAAACGCCCAGGCCGGCCGTGGCGTTGTTGCCCATGTTCAAGCTCCAGTCGGTATGCACCGCGTGGCCGCCACGCCGCCAGGAAGTGCTGCGGGGTATTCCGCCTCCAAAACCGATGAATCCAGAGCTCGTGGTTTTGGAGACGCCGCGCGGAAGTTTTGCGTCCGAGACGGGCGTCACGCCTTCTAGCGTTTCAGCCTCAAGCGCAGAGATCGGTGCAGCGCTAGTGGCGAATGCTTTCGTAAGGTTCATTCCGGAGCGGGCGGCGGCATTGCGCTTGGCCTGTTGCAACTGAAATCGCGGATCGTTCACAACTTTGATCCAATGGAAGTAATCGCCGCGCTGCATGGCGGCTTCTGCAGTGCCGGGATTCGAGAAAATCAGGCGATGATGCGTCCAATCATCGGGAGCGCTCAATCTTGGGGGCGATTGCTGCCCAGAGGTAAGCTGCGCGCACCAGAGTAAGAGAGCTGCAGTCGCGATACGCGGAAGCAGCCGCGTGACAGAATTCCCAGATCTATTCATCACCTGTCTCCCATGAAGAAAAAAGTCAGTCCCCCAGCCGATTGAAAAACGACTGCATCGAGCAGAGCTCACCAGCGCGAATTGAAAACCAAGTTGTAGGCGTTTACCGTGCCGATTCCGGTGGCGAAGTCCCAGCCGCTTGTGGCGGGAAAACCCGGCTGATAAGCAGTAGTGGAAACGACAGGCGCGCACGTTGCGCCGCTGCCGCCACCTCCAGAAAGCGTGCAGGTAGCATTGTTGATGTAACCGGCTCCGCCCGTCGTGACGTTTACCCCTGTGACTTTATGAGTCGCACCCGAAATCGTCGCCGTGCATGTGGCTTGGACTCCGCCGGTGTAACCGTTATAGGTGGATGAGTTGTACGGGGCGCCAATGGTGCACGTTGGAGCGCTGGTGTAACCCGCACCCGCGGCGGAAACGGTGATTGAAGTGATCGCGCCCGTTGTCACCACGCCATCCGTGCCGCTGGGCCGGTAGCAATTGTTCGCCCCTGTGCAATTCACATCGATGTCGCCTTGCGTCACGTCATAGAAAACGCAAGTCGAGCTGACACCGCGGCGCGGCAACGGCTGCGCGCTCGAATTGCACAGGCTGCTTCCGCTTGCGCCGAACTCGGCGTTGGCAATCGCGTAGTAAGTCGGATTCGGATTTCCCGATCGCGCCCCGACGCGCTGGTTCACCAGCGTCTGGATACCCGCCATCATCGGCGCCGCGAACGACGTTCCGCCGCCTCCTGCCCATCCACTCGGGCTGCCCGTGCACGCAGCCCCTCCTCCGGAGGTGTCGGAATAGCAAACGACGAGGTAGTGGAACCAAAGCCCGTTGGAAGAAAATAGCGACACGTCCGGGATATCGCGCACGCCGTCGTTGGGATTCCCGAACAGGCCGGATTGCCACACGGGCTTGGCCCAGCCAGCGCACGTGCCGCTCACGACCTCGCTCGTCGATGCTGCTCCAGTGGCGCAACTGCTCGGCCCGCCGCTTCCCGCGCCGGTGGTGCGGAAACCAGTGCCACCGCTGTTGCAAAAGCCGGTCGAACCATAAGGAGGGTTTCGGCCTTCGAAAGTCGCTAGCAGAACTCCCGCGCACGAATCGTTCCAGGGTATTTCGGGGATGTAGCCGAGGGCGGATTCGAGCGCTCCGTTATTCGTCGAGCTCCAATAAGTGCTGTTCTCTTCGAGGTCTGTGTCCATGAAATCTGTGCCGCCCATGGCCACGTCGTATGGCGTGGATGCAAATCCGCTCACCGATATGCCGTGCGTCGCCGCACCGACGTTCGGATCGCAACTCGCAGCGCCTTCATCTCCGGTCGAGACGAACACGGAAGTGCCCGCAGCCGCCGCGGTTTGGTAAGCGGTGTTGAATGCCGCGTTCGCCGCCGCGCCATTCGCCGGCTCGCATTCGCCATAACTCAGACTGATCACGGCAGGCGGCGACGCGCTGTTCACCAGATTCTGAATTGCGATTAACCCGCCAAACGTTGCCGTGTCCTGGCATGCTGCCACTTGCAGCGCCGCGCTGGGCGCCGTGGCCGTCGCGTAATCCACGTCCACGGCTACTTCAAAATCCGTGAAGGTCGGAGATCGCAGCACGCCCGGATCGCTACAGTTTTGAAAACTCCCGGACGGTGGCGCGGGATGCGTGGTCGTCAGCGAACCGCTATATCCCGTCAGGCCAAACGTGGAGCGGAAACTGTTCCAATCGCTGTTGCCGTTGTAAATATCGGAGTCTTCGATCAGAACGATCGTTTGCCCCTGCCCAGAGAGCCCCTGGCTGAACAGCGGATTCAAGTTGTAGATTGTCGCGATGTCTCCGGGCACGATCGCGTAGGTGCAATTTCCGAACGCGGTGCACGTTCCGAAGGTGTAATTCGTGCGCATCTTGGCCATCGAGCGCGGGCGGAAATCGTGCATTGAGACGATTCCACTGATGGCCGGCGCGAGCGCCGCGGGAATTTCCGGATCGTTCATGTTGGCGTAGTGCCGCTGGCCGTCCACTTCCAGAAAATCAATTTGCACGCGCAGCGCTTCGCGCAGCTGCAGAGCCGTGCCGGAAATGTCCATCACCATGTGATTGGGATAGACGTAATTGACCGTGATGCCGTGCGACTCCAGCCAGCCGGTGATGAAATCGATGTCGGATTGCGAAATACCGTATTGCGCGCCAAGCTCCGCGGCGCTCAGCCACTGGTGATAGTTGGCGGATGTCTTGTCGGTCAGACCCTCGAGGTATTCGTCGAGCGCTTGCTCGGCTTCCGGCGGGCGCTTGAGCTGCAAAAGCATATGCTCGAGCTTGAAGTCCGGCCAAACAGGTCCAACATCGTTTTTCGCGATGGCTTCGGGCCGCGTGTTGCCGCCCAAAGTGACGCGCTTCGATTCGTCGATGCGTTCGGTGATCAGGCTGCGCGATTGCCAGGCAATGCTACCGGCGTGCGCGCTGATTCTGATCCCAAGCAAAGAGAACACTGTTACGCTTGCAATCCCAAGCACGCCGGCCGCAACTTTCCGAATCATCTAAAACCTCCACTTGCGGGAATTTCTCAGCCGTGTTGCCGATTAACGACGATGAGTCCCCGTAGCCGCCGAAACGGCTGCCGGAAGCAGGATCTCTACAAGGGACTGACTTAATGCTGCGTGCCAGCTCGGAGCAGGTCAACGCGATTTCAGCCGTTGTTGTCCAGAAAATGAATAGTTTCGGAACACGCCACGTGTCGCGGAGGTTCAAGCCGGCACGTAGTAACTTTTTGACAAAGCCACCCAAATCCGCCGTCGGAAGCCAAATCGCCTGGCATTAAGCTGTGGGGACCGACAAAATTCGAGGGGAACCGTGGGCCAAAGTTCAACAGCAAGCACGCCGGCGCGTCCTGCACGACGCAGCACCCGGCTGGAAGAGATTATCCCTGTCACCGTAAGAGGCGTAGACGTCGAGCGCGGTCCTTATTGTGAGAGCGTCTCGACCTCCAGCGTCAGTTGCCATGGGTGCAAATACGAATCGAAATATGAGGTCGTGGACAATTCCGTCGTCATTCTGGAGTTGAATGGCGGCAAGCCAGGCACCAACAGCACGGCGCGCGGCCGGGTGAAGTGGTCAAAGCGGCCTCCTTATCCTGGTGCGCTCTTCCAGACCGCCATCGAATTCGACGCTCCAGGAAATGTGTGGGGCATCAAGCCGACGCCAAGTGATTGGTTCCCAGTAGATCCGAAAAAAGTCGCCGAGTCCGAACCGGCGAAGACCAAGCCGTTCGCCGTCCCGCGCCCAGAAGCTTCAGCGCCAGCCGCCGCGCCCGAGCAGCGCGCTCACACGCCGGCGCCACGAGAAACTTTGCCGGCTTTTTCCCTTTCGCAATCCGCGAGCCCCATCACGCAATTGATGGCCGATTTCCAGCACCAGATGGAACGAACTCTTTCCGAAGCCGCCGCCGCTGCAATCCAGGAAAAAGCTGCTCCGACACTGGCCGAAGCACGCAACATGTTGCAGGACGAAGCGCGCCGCGCCATTGCCGCCGCCGCGGCCATCGAAAGCGAACGCTGGATCAAGCAGTCCGTCGAGGAAATGAAGCATGCCAGCGTGGAAAGCGCGAAAACCCTGCATGCACAATGGATGAAGCGTATCGAAGCCGATGTTCAGAAAGCCTCCGAGCGCATTGAAGCGCGGCGCCGCGAACTCGATCAGGTTGTCGAAAGCACCTCCTCCAGCGCCATCGAGCGCCTGCACAGCGCCACCGAATCGACGCTGCGCGAAGGGATGGACCGCATCGTGGCACGCCTGAAAGAGCAGCTCGTGCCTTTCCTCGATCAGGCGCAACGCGCGGCCAGCGATTTAAGCAGAGGCAAGGAAGAAGCGAAGAAAATCGTTGCGCAATCGCTGCAGGCTACCACCGCGCACATGGAAGAATCGCGCAAGCGCTTCGAAGTTGAATTCGAAAACATCGTACAGAAGCGGCTCGACGCAGCCCGTCAGGAACTCGAGCATGCCGGGATTGCCGCCGTGAATTCGGCCCTTGAAAATCTGAGCCAGGCTTCGCAACAAGAGGAGCAGGAGGCACGCGCTAGGCTTGCGCAGGCGCTTGCTCCCGTTTCTGAATCGGCGCTCGATGAATTGCGAATTCGCGCCGCGGAGACTTCGCAACAATTTGCCGAGAAACTGGTAGCCGACAGCCGCAAGCGACTCGAGACCGTCGGCAACGCAATTTCCGAATTGGCGCGAGGCTTGGGAAAAGCTTCGTAAAGATCTGCGATTGGTGGAGGCTCAGTCACTTAGGCCATGGAAGAGCAAACCATAGCTCGCGACGCGGAAGCACCGGCGCAGACAACGCGCTGCAGCATCGAAGCATGTGAAGGCACGGCTTCTGCGAAACTTGAAGCAAACGACGTCTGCGTCGAGCATTTCCTTTTGGCTACCGTTCGTGAACTCGACGATCGCGCCGCCCGCCTCAAGCAGCAGCCCATTGACGGCCAGGAACTGCAAGCCTGGAAGGAATTCATCGCCAGTTGCACTTCCCAGGCACAACGCCTTTCGCAGGATGACAAGACCGTTGACAAGCGCACCCGCACTCGCCTGCTCGATCTCGTTCTGCGCGCTTCTCATCTGAGCCAAAGTTTGCGCCGTAGCCCGCGCGTGCAAGCCGCGCTGCCCATCTGGCTGCGCCGCGAAGATGCGGGACGCAATTGGGAAGAAGAAACCTGGACTTCCACGGTCAGCGAGCATGGTGCTGGACTCGTATGCCGCCATTTGGTCGAGCCTGGCAGCACGCTAGTTCTTTGCCGCAGAGGACCCGGTGATCGTGCACGCGCTCGCGTCGTCTATTGTCGCTACGACAACGACGGCCGCCGTCAGATCGGCGTCGAATTCATCGATCAAAACGATTTCTGGGAATTAAGCCAGAAATCCCGCAGCGCAAAGACCACATAGAGCGCAATTAGCAGCGAACTTCCTCGGAGACGTTCCAAGTCCACCGAATGATCCTTCTAACTTTAATGCCATTCAAAATGGTTTATGGTATGGTCCAACAGAATTATGAATGCCAAGCTTTCCATCGATAAAGCCGGACGGATCGTCCTTCCGAAGCACATCCGCGACGAAGTTCCATATCCGACCAGGAGAGACCTGATCTCCAAAATTGCGGCGAAGAAAGGCTTTGACCAGTGGAGACGCGGCACGCAGACAGTATGCGGCGAAGGAACGCGGCATTCGAGAGTCATGTTCGTCGGCGAGTACCCGCGATCACGAAGATCGCGTGGAGAAAACCATTCGTGACGGTCTGCCGGAGTCGTGCTGGATCGAAATTCTCGTGGAAGCGGACATTGATGCAGGCTTACGACACCACCGCGGTGAAGCATTTCAACTGGGAACCTCGCGGCAAGCGCCACATCCACAAGAAACCCAGCGCCTCCGAAATTGGCGTGTCGTCCTGGCGCTGGCGGAAATGCCAGGCTGGTCAGTGATCTCTGCCGGACCACGGCCTAAGTCTGAGTTGACTCCGTGTGCCTCGCACCGCGGAATTGATCGCCTCAGAACTCGCGCAGACACTGCTCGATCGTCGCAGACGCCTCGGATGAACCCACTCGCCACGAAGCAATGACCAAGTTCGTCGCGGATCTGCGCAAAATCGCCAAGCTAATTACGAACTGCGCCTAAGTACGTCGCTCGAATTAGATGCGCCCGGGCGAATTTAGCGATCGGTGCGGGGCTCACTACTATTGTCGCTCTGTGGAATGACAAAAGCGCCGCCGTGCCACCGGGCAGCCGAATTGCTGAGCCTGGCCGAGCACCCGTGCAAAGCAACTCTGTGTGGAACAAGTTGCGAGTTCCCGACTTCTTTGGCCGCAAGACGCCGCAACCAAACCGCCACGATCGTGAAACTCATGCCCTACACGCGAGGGCCAGCAGCGAGTTCACGTCCAGCAGGTATCTCACAGAAAGTCAGCGAGCAGTTCGCGGACCGGGCATGGTTAGCGTGCGACGGGTTCTCGCAGGGAAGGTCGCTGTAGTCCCGGCAGCAATGTCGTGTGCAAGGCGAGCTAGGGTCCAAGGGGGAGGGCCGGTATGCCAGTGACTGGATCTTTATAATTCGGCCAACCCTGACTAAGAATTGATGTCAGTTGGGAGGCTCGCCAGTGTCTTTGAAGGAAAAAATGACGCGGCGGCGAGGAGGCCAAGCACAACGAAGATCAAGAAATGAGTGTCGAACCCTTCGAGAACAAAAGCGAGTATCCCGAATACGAGGAAGCATACCGAAATGGCTCGTACTGCGATCTCGCCCGAGCGGTTGCCCCGGCGCATTTGAAATCCAGAGATCGTCACGATCGCTCCGAACGTCAGCATACACGCCGTGCCCCAAAGCCAACCCGCGGCCAAGCCGCTGATGAGATCAGCCTCTGGCGTGCTCGCTCAGCAGCTCAGCACGCTCCGCCGGCCACCCAAGGAATCCATGCGCAAAACTCGCCAGCACCATGAGAACGCCGCTCAAGATTACGACAATATTTCGCATAGTAGTCGCTAAGAGTTGATTTCTACAGAGTCCATTCCCTAGTTTCTAGCCACTAGAACTGGTGGGCCTGGGTTGACTTGAACAACCGACCTCGCCCTTATCAGGGGCGCGCTCTAGCCACCTGAGCTACAGGCCCGCCGGAGAAAAACGACTGCGGAGTGATGCAAACATGATAGCTGCCGCGGCGAGCGAGGGTCAAGGCGCAATGGCTAGGGATACTCCCTGCCGCAGTTTGAATACTAATTATTTCGCCGGGCTGAGCAGCCTGCACCTACAGGCGCAGAGCATCTGACAGCCCGAACTTGATATCGCCGGGCTGAGTCATCAGCCCGGACCCGACTATCGCGACGGAGGCCTGGAAACCGGCTTCGCTGAAAGCCATGCGGCCGCAGTCAAACACAATGTGATCACGGCAGAGAAAACGATGGGAATGATAAAAAAGTATTTCAAGTCCAAAACCGTGATGGCGGCAAAGCAAAGGGCGAAGGTCCACGCCGTGCCGCGCATGAGCGCCAAAGACTCTGGCGGAAGGCCGCCGAGTTGCCACGCCAATACCACCGCGAGGAGAAGAATCACGCTGATCGACAGTCCGAATCCAACATAAAAATCCCAATACGTCCGGCTAAACCCCAGGATGTAAAAGTGAGTTGACCGCAGGGAGTCAAGATCCACTCCCCACTTGGGATCGGACCAGGGGAAACCAGATGTGTGTCCGGCGTCAAGAAGCAGCAGAAGAACAGCAGCGATTCGATAAAACAGAGATGCCTTCATTCTGGCCTCCAGAGATCACGGCAGTGGGCACGACTAGCCTGCGCGTACGTTCAAAATGTACCACCAGGCTAAGGCCACCGCAGAGGCGCAGAGTGCGCTGAGATTGATGTGTACTTCACCGCGCATTGGGATCGGATTGCATTACGCCGAATGTGTTCCCCTCCGTGTCTGTGCAATACGCAAACCAGCCGATGGTGGGGATCGCGGTCTTCGGCATCACCACTTTGCCGCCGTTCTTGGTAACCGTCGCCACCGCATCGTCCACGCTGGCAACGCCGATCGTATTCACCGTGCTCGCTCCGGGATGCGGCCGCTTCATCAAGCCTCCATTGATTCCCGGCTGCGAGTCGTCGCCCGTATTCACCAGCCAGTATTCGCTTGGCCCGCCCCACTTCTGAAATTTCCAGCCGAAAGAGTCGGCATAGAACTTCGTGGCGCGCTCAGGATGATCCACGTTGATCTCGAAATGAATCACTCGGGGCATAGCTAACCTCCTATGTTCTGTATTCGACGAATTGAATCGAGAAATGTTTCCGCGTCGCCGGGTTTCTTCAGGCCCGCGCCGGGGCAGACGCCGCCTGATACTTCTGCGTCGCATAGCCGACGATCAAGCCCACAATTCCGCCCGGCAGCATGATTTGAAAGTAATGATGTTTGGGTCCGGGCTCTGTCGCCGCCACGGCGAAGGCCAGCAGCAGCCCAATGCCGAGCCCGAAAACGATTCCCCACGGAAGCGAGTTTACTTTCCGCGCGAACCAGCCGATCAACACCCCGGCAATGATCCCTTTTACTGTCGAGCCAATCACGATGCTGGCCATCTCGGCTCGCGCTTCGGGCGTGAACCATGCAGTGAGGCCGTCAAAAATCCCCAGCACGCCGCCTAGAATTAGGCCGAATACGATTTTGTTCATGAGTTTCCTCCGCAGCCGGCCCGCCTATCTTCACCATGGCCGATCTGCTTCCAACCTTCTATTCAACGCCCCGCGCGATTCCTTTAGCCCGGCCGCCACAACAACAGAATAATCCGCATAACCAGATAAGCGAGCACCAGTACTACTGCCACGCGATTGCGCGCGATCAAGCGCCCGGCACGCCTGAAAAATCCTTCCGGGTATGCGCGCACGGGAAGTCCGTCGAGATAGTTCGCAACGTCGGTCGCTAATTCTTGCGCGGAAGCATATCGGGACTGCGCTTCCTGCGCCATCGCTTTGCCGACGATGGCGGCAAGACGCCGGGGGATTTTCGCCCCGGCGGGCCGCTCAGCGAGGAATTGCAAAATCGCGCCGAGAGAATAAATGTCAGCACGGTAATCCAACCCCGCCACTTCACCGCGCGCCTGCTCCGGAGACATAAATCCCGGCGTGCCAAGAACTCGAGCCGTGCGCGGTCACGGGAACGCCGGTCCTTGGTTCCGCTCTCGCTCCGGCTGCACTGCCGCTGGCGACGGGCCGCTCGCGGCTGCAGCTCCAGGACCGATGCCTCCGCCTAGAATTTTCGCCACGCCCCAATCCATTACCAGCACTTCGCCGAACAGGCCCACCATCACGTTCGCAGGCTTCAGATCGCGATGCAGCACGCCGCGCGAATGCGCAAACGCCACGGGCTCGCAGATTTTTTCGAAAAGCCGTAGCCGTTCCGCGAGCGCACCCGCCCGAGCGGCCCATTCATCGAGCCGCTTCCCCTCGACGTATTTCATCGTGTAAAAGACGCGGCCGTCCGCTAGTGCCCCCACATCGTGAACGGGAACGATTCCAGGATGCTCGATTTGCGCCAGCACGCGCGCCTCACGCAGCAGCCGCGCCTCCAGTTCACCGGCGCGATCCGCTAAATCGAGCACCTTCATCGCCACGCGCCGCCCCAGCCGCGTGTCTTCCACAAGGAAAACTGCTCCCATCCCACCGCGTCCCAGCGCAGCAACAAACCGGTACGCCGTGCCCGATAAGTCCGGTTCGCTCGCCGCATCGCGAAGGTGCGCCACCGTCTTGTCCGAAAGCCAGCTCAACTGCGATCGACTCCCAGAATCGCGCGCGCCTCGCGGCGGAATTCATCTTCACTGGCGCACATTTCCCGCAGCTTCTCCAGCGCGATGCGGCGAAATTCCCTCCGTGCAAAGGCCAAATGATTCGTCACGTCCGTCACCGCGATTCCGAATTCAAGCGCCATATCTTCGTAGCTCGCGCGTTTCTCTTCACTGTCGTCGAGGTCGTATTTCTCGAACAACCGGAAGTGTAATTGCTTCCCACGCCCCTCGCACTCGGCGCGCAAGCTCGTTACCGCCAAAGAAAAAAGGCTTCGGACCCATTCCTTCTCGAAAAAGTCCTCCATCGAATCCGGAGAGGCGATCTCGCGAAGCGGCGCTCCAGCGCGGCCCAGCTCCATTTCGGCCGCATCAAAATCGAGCGATAGGTGCACCGCATCGCCGCCACGCTTCATCCGGCGCGCAGCTTTGGCTTCATTCGCAACCATTCCGTCCACGCATACACGCAGAAAAGTCCGCAGTCGCGCTCGCGCAGGATCGTAACGCTCCAGAAATCCCTTTTCGATCACGCGCGTGAAAAAGTCCTGCGTCAAGTCCTGCGCTTCTTCGCCGGGCTTGTTCCAGCGAATGCGAATGTATTTGTAAACGGGTTTCCAATAAGCGCCGATCAGAAGATCGAGCGCCCGCGTCCGTTCGGCAGGATCGTCGCTGCGCGCGGCAAGAACTGCGGACCAGTGCGTCGGCGGAAATCGACCGCTGCCTCTGCCGCCGGTCTCAATATCGTCCGCCACGCCAGGTCGTCAGAGCAGAGCGATGACTTCGATTTCTACCAGCGCATCTTTGGGCAGCCGCGCCGCTTGCACCGTTGAGCGCCCCGGCGGGGCTGAGGGAAAATATCGCGTGTAAACTTCATTCATCGCCGCAAAGTCATTCATGTCCTTCAAATACACAGTCGTCTTCACCGCCTTATGCAGCGACGATCCAGCCGCTTCAACGATACCCTTCAAATTCTGCATCACCCGCTCGGTTTGTGTTGCGATGTCATTCCCCACCATCGCGCCAGTCGCCGGATCGAGTGCGATCTGCCCTGCGGTGAAAACGAAACCGTTGGCTTTCACTCCCTGCGAATACGGGCCGATCGCCTTGGGGCCATGCTCAGTTGAAATTATTTCGCGCATCACTCCTCCTCGCACCCACTCTACGCCCCTGTAAAATGCGAGTCGATTCTAGCGAGTGGCCAGGCACAGGTCAAAATGGCATGGTGTTGCGGGCGATGGGTGAAGATTTTCGGCTCTCCGGCATCCATCTGGCGCAACAAGGAATCATTGAATAGGATCGCTTGGGGCGGCGATAAGCCAACTCATTCAAACCAGGAGGGACCGTGACTCGCATCGAATTCCATTTACGCGTTGGCGCCTTCGTTGTTTTACTGCTCTTCCTGGCCGCGTCGCCATCACGGCGCGTTCACGCGCAGTCCTCAGACCAGAACGTCCAAGTCATCGACGTGACCGCAAAGAAATACGAATTTCCGCCGTCGCCCGTGCACGTTAAGAGCGGACAGCGAGTTCAGCTCCGCATGACCTCAACGGATCACGACCACGGTGTCAAGATTCCCACCGTCCCCGATGGCGCCGATCCCAAAGCTGCGCCTGGCCTGATTTTCACCAATCCCCAGGATTGCTGGAAAATCAAGAAGCACGAAACCGCAACAATCGAATTCGTTGCGAAAACTCCCGGCACTTACACCTTCAAATGCTGCGTAGATTGCGGCATGGGCCACAAGCACATGAAAGGTCAAATTATCGTGGATGAATAACGCTCGAAAGTCACCGCGGTCTGCAGCGGTGGGCGAGAGATATCTTCGTCGTCATCCCGAACGCAGTGAGGGATCTGCTTTTTTTAATTGAAGACAAACGAGAAGACTTCTAGGCCTTAATGACTCGTAGGAGTGCTGGCAGCAGCCGTCCGCGGCGTAACATCCACCGACGGATAACTTCTCAAAATCTCGCTCTCGCTGGCTCTCTTGCGGCTCATCGCCACAATTCCACCAACTTGATCATCGCGAATTCCGCGGTGCACAAGCTCGAATAACGCCTGCTGGCTCAATCCCGTATCCTTCAGCCGCGCCAGCGAAACGCCCGACAGCGCATCTCTCCCTGCCGCGTGCCGCCGCGCCACTTCCATCACCACTTCATCCGAGAGCCCTGTCAATCGCATCGCCAGCAGCTCCCCATAATTGAGGCCCATCTGCTTCATCTTGGCTAGTTCCAGTATTTCGTCCTCGGTCATGCCCGCCTGCAGCAGACCGGCCGCCGCCTCCGCAAAATTCGCCGGTTGCCCTTCGCTCCGCGCCATCTTGAATAACTCGATGCACGTCTTGTCGCTCAAACCGCCCATCTTGGCCTTGGCCAATTCCGCGATCTCCACGTCGGTTGGGTTCATGGCCTTCACCGTCTGCACCGATGAAAAATCCATCCCCGCCTGCTCCAGCGGCTTGGTATCAAGGTAATGCGCATTCTGGCAGCCTGCCGCGCAGATCAGCGCCATCGTTGCCGCCGCAAATATCGCCGTCAGCCGCAATCGCCGCGCAGTCCTGCACCGATGTCCCAAGCTCAGGTTGCTCTCCTGCATCTCTCTCAATTGTAGCGTAGGGGGCTGTCAGATGTTGTAGAGGCGTTCTATGCCGAAGATACCGGGAATTTTCTTGATGTTTGTCAGGATTCGTTCCAGCTGTTTGCGGTCATGAATATCAAGCGCCACTTCCACGCGCGCATGCAAATCTTCCCCGCCACTTTCAAACGTGCGGATATTTGCGCCCGCGTCGCTGATCACCGTCGTAATATCGGCCAGCATCCCAGGCCGGTCCTCGGTGCGAATTCGCAAGCGCACCGAGAAGGTCGCGTCGGTCGCGCTTCCCCATTCCACCGGAATGCGCCGCTCGGCTTCGTACAGCAGCTTCTGAACATTCGGGCAGCCCGTGCTGTGCACGGCGATCCCGCGTCCGCGCGTAACGTAGCCCACGATCTCATCGCCCGGAATTGGATTGCAGCATTTCGACCGATACACCATCAAATCGTCGTGCCCGCGCACCACGATCGCTCCGTCGTTGATCCCCAGCATGCGCTTGAACGTGGAGACCAGCTTCGGCCCTTTTTCCTCCGGCTTCTCCGCGGGCGATTGCCCCGTCGCCTTCGTCAATACTTGCCGGGCCGACCATTTTCCGTACCCGAGCTCCGCGTAGAGATCTTCTACGCGCCCGCAGCCGTATTCCCCCGCGACTTTCTGCAGCGCCTCGTCTGAAATCTGCTTCAGGCTGATGCCCGCCTGCCGCGCCTCGCGCTCGAATAGCCGCCGGCCCACTTCCGTCGCTTCTTCGCGCTCGTGCAGGTTGATCCAGTGCTTGATCTTGCTCCGCGCGCGCGATGTCTCCACGAACGCCAGCCAGTCGCGGCTCGGCGCGTGCCCCTTCTGCGTAAGCACTTCCACCACGTCGCCGTTCGCGATGTGGTGTCGCAACGGCACAATTTGCCCGTTCACTTTCGCGCCGGTGCACTGATGTCCCACTTCCGTGTGCACTGCGTAAGCAAAATCCACTGGCGTCGCCCCGCGCGGCAGCACGATCACGCGGCCCTTCGGCGTGAACGTATAAACTTCCTCGGGATAGAGGTCCACTTTGAGCGTCGAAAGAAAATCGCTCGGCTCCTCCATCTCCTGCACCCACTCGATCAATTGCCGCATCCACACCGTGCGCTGATCGTCGGCCGCGGAAGCCTCGCGCCCATCTTTGTATTTCCAGTGCGCCGCCACGCCTTGGTCGGCGATGCGATGCATCTCTTGTGTGCGAATCTGCACCTCGAACGCCTGCCCGGCGTGAATCACCGTCGTATGCAGCGACTGATAAAGATTCGGCCGCGGCATGGCGATGTAATCCTTGAATCGCCCCGGCACCGGCCGCCAGATCTGATGAATCACGCCCAGCGCCGCGTAGCAGTTGCGTACCGTGTCGGTGATCACGCGCACGGCCAGCAGGTCGTACACCTGATCGAGCGGCCGCTGCTGCTTTTCGATCTTGATGTGCAGCGAGTAGAGCCGCTTGATGCGTCCCTCAACTTCCGCCGGAATCCCATTCGCCACCAGTTGCTCGCGGATGTTTCCCTGCACCTCGTTCAAAAACTTGTCGTGCACTTTCTGCTTCGATGCGACCTGTTTTTGGAGTTCGAGATACGACGTCGGCTCCAGGTAGCTGAACGCCAGATCCTCCAGCTCGCCGCGAATCAATCCCATGCCCAGCCGGTTGGCCACCGGCGCATAAATCTCCAGCGTCTCCAGCGCGATGCGCTGCTGCCGCTCGGACGACAGAAATTGCAGCGTGCGCATGTTGTGCAACCGGTCGGCCAGCTTAATCATGATCACGCGCACATCGTTGACCATCGCCAACAGCATCTTGCGCACGTTCTCGGCCTGGCGCGCCTCCGGAGCAAGCAGATCCAGACGGCTGATTTTCGTCGTACCCTCAACGAGCCGCGCCACTTCCGTGCCAAACTGCTCTCCCAGCCTTTCCAGAGGAACCTTCGTATCTTCCACCACGTCATGCAAAAGCGCCGCGCAAAGCGTGGTCGAATCAAACTTCATGTCCGCGAGAATGTGCGCCACTTCCAGGGGATGCGAGAGGTAAGGATCGCCGGATGCGCGCATCTGATCAGCATGCCGCTCGGCCGCAAAATCGTACGCCCGCCGCAGCAATTCCGTGTCGTCGCCCGCGCGGTTCCGGCGCATCTTGTCCATCAGCTCGACAAAACGCAAATCCAGCGCCCGCCGTGCCGCCACAGAAACGAGAGGTTTCCCTGAAGCACTCATAGCGATTACAACCTAATCCTATTGTATCGCGGCAGAAGCACGGAACATATCGAAGCCACCGACTCGGCAACAGCAGCGCCGGCGTCTCTGCCGGCATCTTACGAACAAAAGCCTCGGAGAAGCTTAGAATCATGCGTGGATCGAGTCGGCTGATTAGACGCGCTGGTTTGGCGGATCGGGTCCGCGGATGTGTGCTGCCTGAGGCATGGTTCGTGATCGCCGGATGCCGCCAGAGACGCCGGCGCTACTAGAAAAACCAAAAGCGCTTGCGCTTCTTTCGCGCCCCCGGCGCGTGCCCGCGGTCCTCAGGCAACTCCGGAACGAATGGCAGCGATTCTCCCTCAAAAACCGCTCGCGGGTTGTCGACCAAAAGCCCCACGGCAACTTCCTGCCCGCTCTTCGCCGCCACCTTGCCGTACGCTTCTTTCAATTGCAGAGGCCGCGAACTGACGTTGTGCGCGTCGCTGGCGACAAAATGCACCGCCCCGTCCTTGAGCCAGGTTTCCGCGATGGTCTGCGCCTGCGTCCCGAACTTGCCCAGCAACGATTGTCCCGTGATCTGCACGTAGCACCCCGTGCGAATCCAGCGATACAGCCGTTCGGTGTTGTTCCGTATCAGCGGATTGCGTTCCGGATGCGTGATAATGGGCGTGGCGCCGAATAGCTGCAGGTGATGCAGCGTTTGATCCATCGCCGGCGGAATCGAAAAATCGTTGAACTCCACCAGCAGATAACGCTTCTGGTTCAAAGTGTATTTCGGCGGGTACTGCCGCAAGTCCTCGATATTTTCGAAGCTCAAATGAAAATCGCAGCCGGTCGCAAGTTGCAATCTCCCTTCGAATTTCGCCTGCAATTCATCGCGTCGCCGCCGGATCAATTCGGGCTGAAACGCGTAGGAAGAGTCCGCATGCGGCGTAGCGATAATGTGCGTGATTCCGTCGGCAATCGCCATCTCGCACATCGCCACCGACATTTCGAGCGATTCCGGACCGTCATCGAGGCCCGGAAGAACGTGGCAATGGATATCAACCATGAGTCGTCGAGAATATCTCACGCGAATCGCGATGACAACGGAGCCTCGGCAAGGTGGGACTATCGCTGCACAATGGTTCGGCTAATTCACTGCCGCGCCGTCTGCAATGCTACCGTTCGGAAGAACGGCTTAGAAAAGCGTCGTCACCCGCCCGGTGTTCGCGGGATCGTGCTGCCATTTGGGCCAGGGGCTTTGCATCAATGGCGAGCCGCTATCCTTCACCGCGCAAACCCAGAAAATTCCGCACTCGGTATAAATCGTCCCATCCGCGCCAATGGTCACAGGCGCATCAATCATCTTCATCCGCAACCACCATTTCTCCGTTCCATCGCTGTTGAACGCGTTCATCCCGTCCGCAGCCCCGATATAAAGTGTCCCGTCAGCCGCCAGCGTCGGCGAGGTGCGGCAGTCATGAGTCGTGCGCGCCTGCCATTTCAACGCTCCATCCGGCTTCAGTGCGTAAATCGCGCGCGGCGCGTTGAAATAGATGATTCCATCCGCATCCACCACCGGCGAGCCGATAACGCTTCCATACGTTTCGAATTGCCACAACTTCTCGCCCGATCTGTCCACCGCGAAAAGCATATTTTGGTCATCGCCAACGTAAATCGTTCCATCCTTGCCCAAAGCCGCGGCACCCAAATGGCCCGACGTCAGCTCAAGAGTCCATGCCTGATGGCCTTCCGCGCTGAATTCCTGCAGCCAGTGCGATCGCGGCACCACGATCATTCCGCTGGCCTGGATTACCGCCGGGGCGCGATTCGAGCCGTCCGCTCTCGACGTCCCGGGGAGCAGATACGACGCATTCATTATTCCCGCGCGCACGGTTCCCAACATCCACGAATGCGCCTCCGCGTGCGGCTGCCAGGCATAAATGTCCCCAATCGTGTTGACGTAGTACAGCGTTCCTCCGTCTCCCACCGCCGGCGGCACAGAAAATCCAATCAGCCCGTAGCGCGGATTCCACTCCATTTTCCCGTCATTCGAGAATCCAAAGATCAATCCGTACACGCCAGCCGCATAAGCCTTTCCATCGCTGCCCACAACCACCAGCCGAGGCGAATTCGCAGGCGCGCTCCAGCGCAAAGCTCCGTCGGCCCCCAGAGCGATCACCGAACCAGCAGTCCCCGCATAAATCGTGCCGTCATTTCCTAGCGCCAGCCCGCCAATCGAATTGTGGTCGCTGAAATATTCCCAAACCACGGCAGGGCCGGAAGCGGAAGCCGGAGCCTCCTTAGTATGCGGACGAAGAACGAGTACGAGCACTCCGATCAGGAGCGCCACGCCACCAGCGATCAGTAGCTTCTTTTGCGTACTCACGCTACCCGCACCCATTTCCAGCTATCACGGATCCGTATCCGGACAACCACTTACCAACCGCTCTCCAATATCTCTCATCATTACCGCGCGGACCGGCTCGCGCCCCGAAAACGGCGCGATATACTGGTTCATCCCGGCAACCACGTTTTGCAATTGCCGCACGCTGGCCTGCTCCGCATCCGCAAACATTTTCTGCTGTTTGGCGCGCTCAAGCCGCGATTGATAGTCGTTTCCGCTGGGCGCGGGAACTGTTTCTTCCTGGGTGCGCACCGCGCAGACCCATTTCATGGCCTGCTGCCCTTTCCCATAAATCTCGCGCCACTGCCGGTCCTCTCCAATTTCCCGCCGCGCCGCCGTCATCTGCAGCTTCCACTCGCCTTCCTGTTCCGGCGTGACTCCCAGTTGCTCTTTCACTTCCTGCTCACACTCCGCGTCGCAAGCGCCCATCGTGCCGTAAATCATCGCCTCCCCGGCGTCATCATCATTGGCGATGCCGCCCTTGGCGCGCAGCGCTGGGACGTCGTCGTCGGTGAACACCTTATGTTTTTTCGGTGTCGCGGGCCCGCTGGAATTTCCCTTCGCGGCCTGCGCATTCGCTGGCGGTGCTCCCGAATCTTGAGCGGGCGCGAGCGTCGCGGGCGCAGACGGATTTGGGGCCGCCGGCGGAGCTGTTGATTGGGCCGCAACGCTGTTGCTCATCGCCGCGACAAGAAAAAATCCCGCAAGCACAAGGAACGCTCGCCAACTATTCACGCGTAACTCGCCGTCACGCTCACGGGTCATCGGCGCCTTCCCAATTCGGGCGATATGGTTGCCGCACGTAGTTGCAACTCGCTGTGACGATGCGGTTCGTCTGGAAATCCATAAACCCCATCTCCAGCCCGCTCGTCGCATGCGCCTGCTTCAAAAAATGCGCGCGATCGTAAAGCGTCAGCAGATCAGCCTGCGCCGACTTGAATAAACGGTTGTATTTCTCCTCCACCGAAATTTCCGGCGCGGTCACGTTGCGCGGGTCTGACACGCGCGCCAGCTCCTCGTTGCGCTCCTGCTCCAGCATGCAGAATTTCCCGCGGACTTTGCCGAAATCGCCGAGCAGGCTTTGCCACGGCGCATCGTTGCGAACGTTTTCGATGGCGTCCAGCAGATCGCGCTCCCACTGCGTTCCCCCGGGATAAATTCGCGCCGCGACGCGCACGGTCTCGAAGCAGTTCCGGTCGCAATCGTTGATGCCGCTGAGATCTGGGCCTCCGCCTGCCCTTATAGATCCATCCAATGCCCTGGATGTCGTCGTCGGTAATGACTTTGTGCGCGTGCCGCGGCGGCTTGGGAGTTGTTTTCTGGTCGCTCGCCGGCGGTGAAATTTGTTGGGGACTGGGGGCTGCGGCGGGTTGTTGCACCGGGGCAGAGGCCGGCGCACTCTGCGCGTTTGCGCCCGTAACGGCGATGCCCCACAGCGGAGCGAGAATGAAAAGGAGCAAACTTCGGTGCATGAGCCCAGGCCTCTCCGTCATCCATTCTGGGTGCCCGAATTGCCCTCCACCATAGTACGGAGGTTCTCGTTTGCCGAAGCAGTCAATGCGTCGAACATCTGCGCCGCAAATTACAGACCAGCGGAATTCGAGTCCACAGGACTCCAGCCCAAAGCGTGCTCGAACCCGCTCGGGTATTATGTTCAGCCAACACTAACGTTTAGCGCGCCGCTGCCGATTCAGGCATCGAGGGAAGAGTGGGCTTGAACGCGTAAGCTCTTGCATTAAAAGGGGTTGCGCCCCGTCGTGAACGCCGCCCCTGGGACAGCTCCCAAGTACTCTTCGGTCGCGCAAGACCTGCCACTTCGGACAGTGCCGGAAGATGGACTAAAACTGGCCGCACGCCCGGTAGTTTCCGGTATGGACCTAGGCGTAGTCTTCCCGCAATAGCTCCGCATGTCCCGCGGGCTGGGAGGAAGCCATGTCACACTGGATTGGAACTACAACGCCGGCCGATGCAGGGATGGTGGAATTCAAGGAATGTTTGCGCCGCCTTCGTGATGGCGCTGCCACGGACGCGCTGATGCACGCGCGCCGCGCGCTGGGTGTCGCTCCGAAGAATCCCTTCTACCTCTCTTACACCGGCCTGCTGGCCGCCGTAGCCGAAAAGCGCTTCGGTGACGCCGAAACGCTCTGCCGTGAAGCGATCGGCGTGAAGTGCAATCACGCCCAGCTCTACCTGAACCTCGCAGAGGTCTATCATCAGGCAGGACGCACCTCCGAAGCGATCGCCACTTTAGAACGGGGCCTGATCTCCGCGGGCCGTGATTTCCGTATCCGCCGCGCGCTGGAACGCATTGGCATGCGCCGCGCGCCGGTGCTGACCTTCCTGCATCGCAGCCATCCTGTGAACCGCACCTTGGGGCGATTGCGGCACCGTTTGTCGGGCGCAGCGCACGCCGAGTAGCGCGCCGCAGAAAAGTTCGTCTCTCTCCTTAGACAGGGAAGAGAAAGGCGGGTGAACCGTAAGTTCACTCGCCTTTTTTATTGTGCAAGAGTCGCCCGCTGCGAGGTTCCTTCATCGCGTACGCAGGCTGCCGTTACGTTGGTCCCAGAGGCAGAAAATATTGCGTGCCTTTTACCGGCGATCGCAATCTCCGCAGAAGTTCCTGCAGGTCCTGATTGCGTTCCACGAAATCGATTTCCGAGGTATCCACCACCAATAAATTCGACGCGGAATAGCGAAAGAAGAAGTGCTCGTAAGCCTGCGAGACAGCTTCGAGATATTCGATGGAAATGTCATGCTCGGCAGCCACGCCGCGCTTGGAAACCCGTTTGCGCAGCACTTCCGGTTTGGCCTGCAGATAAATCACCAGATCCGGCGCGGGCACCGACGGCGCAAACATCGCGAAATAGCGCTCGTAAAGTTTAAGCTCCTCGTTATCCAGATTGATGTAAGCGAAGATTTTGTCTTTCTCGAACATGAAATCCGCGACCACCGGAGCCGCATCCTCTTCAATGCGCAGCTCGTTCAGCCGCCGGAAGCGCTCGTTCAGAAAATACATCTGCGCGCGAAACGCCGATCCCGGCTTCTCTTTATAAAAGTCCGCAAGAAAGGGATTGTCTTCGCAGTCGAAAACGCGGCGAGCATGCAATCGTTCGGCAAGAACTTTGGCGAGCGTGGATTTGCCCACGCGGATTGGTCCTTCAATGACGATATGCCGCGGGGGCTTGAAGCCTGGCGTGGTCACGGGCCGCGATTATAACAAACGCCGGCGCGATGCTCGTGAACGCCGCGCCGCTACCACGATTTAGCGATGGCCGCGACGACGCGAGAGAGGGCGTCGGCGTCTCTTGTGTCGATTACTTCGGCCGGGGAATGGGAATAGCGCAGCGGCCAGCCCAGCGCGATATCCACCGTTCCAAAACGCGTGAACGCCGAACCGTCGTTTCCGCCGCCCGTCACCCCGAATTGCACTGGAATTTTGTTGGCGCCTGCAATCTGCAGCACGCGCTCGACCAGCGCCGAAGGCACGATATTGGAGTTGTCCACCGCACGAATCACGAACCCTTTCCCGATTGGCGCGTCGGCAAATCGTTTCGATTCGAGCGGCGAATCGGAGCTCACAAAAGTATCCACGGCAAACACGTAATCCGGCGCGCGGCCCTGCGCAGCAAGCCGTTTGGCGATGGCCGCGGCCCCGTTCAGCCCGACCTCTTCGTTGGTGGACCACGCGAACGTCACGTCGCGATTTTCGAGTGCATGTCCCAGTTGCCACACCGCAGAAATCAGCGCCGCATCGCCCACGCGATCGTCGAAGCTGCGTCCGTTGGCTCGCGTCCCAAGCAGCGCGCGATAGGCTTTCGGAATCGTCACCCAATCCCCGACCTTCACGCCAATCTTTGCGGCTTCTTCGCCGCTGCGCGCACCCACGTCAATCTTCACCGTAGTGTCCGGCCCTTTCGGCCATTGAAAACCAGGCAGCTCCCAGCTACCGGGCAACTCGACTACCGCCGGATAGCTCGCTCCGCTATCGGAATGCACGATTGCGGGATGCCCAGCGAAGAAACTGAGGTCGCCACCGCCCTTCCATTTCGCTTCGAGATGCCCGTCTTTAACGACGCCGGTAACTTCAAATCCGATCTCGTCCATGTGCGCCACGACGAGAACGCGCGGGCCTTTCGCAGACTCCGCGCCCAGATGCAGAATCAAGTTTCCGTCGTCATCAGTCTCCGTTTTTGCCCAAGAGGGAAGCTCGCGCTGAATTTCCTGCCGCACCGCGCCCTCGTGCCCGCTGACGCCGTACGTCTCCACCAGTTCTTTCAGCAGCACCTCAATTTTTTGCGCGTCCGGTTGGCCTCGGCCCGATGCCGTCAGCCGCACCCCAGCCCGTACTATTTGGCGATTTGGCCCCAATGTAGGCCTCTATCAGCTCGCTCAAGTATTTCAAATCGTTCGCATCAATCATTTCCGCCGGGGTGGAAGGCCAGGCGGAAGCAATGCCCACATGCGCCCAGCGGCCGGGCAACGCAGAGGACGGCAAATAACCCTGCGGAATCAGCGGCGCAGAATAATCTGCGGCAATCGGAATTTTGTTCAGTTCGGCAATTTGCTTGATCTCCGCAGGAAACTCGACCACCGATTCACCAACTTCCGTGAGCCCGAGCAAAACACCGCTGCCCATTTCCTGCCGCGGAGCCCGCCGGATTGTCTGCATGCCCGGAACGATTCCGCCGGCCATCAGCCGCCCGACAAAAAGCATTTCATCTGGCTTCTCGCGCTCCAACACGCGCTGCAGCCCGCGCGCCCCGGTCCATTGCTGCGCCACAAACGCGACGCTCAGTGTTCCCTTCAACTTCGAAGGATCCAATCGCCGCAGCGACTCGATCACAGCCACCGCCCCGTAGCGATCCCCAATTCCCGCGGCGTTCCAATGGCCATTCACATTTTCGGCGCTGCGAGCAATCGCGATTGGGCTGAGATTATTCACGCCCGCGCGTCGCACTTCCTCGGCGGACGCCGCGCCAAGATCAACATACAGATTCTCGATGTCGTTCATCTTCGGCGTATCGCTGCGGCCCGGCTGAAGATGCACGGAAAGCCCCGCAACAACGCCATCGATCCATTTCCCTTGCGTCGTTCTGACAACCACTGGTTGCGCCGCGTACAACTCTTCGAAGAGCGGAATGTTTCCGTTCTGTGGCAAACGCTGTAGCCGAAGATAACCTTCGTCGGTAATCCCGCTGACCACGAATCCAGGCTCATCGAGCGGCGCAACGATCAGCCGATGCGGTGACCCGCTGCCAATCGTGATGGTCACGTCGCCAATGTTGTCCGTATGCGGCGATAGCGAAGCCAGTTCCTTGCTGATTTTTGCCCCCAGCTCCTGTTCGTACCCGGAAATCGCGGGCGTGTAAGAAAGCTCGCGAAGATCCCTAAGCATTTCTCCGCCCACGTCCGATTTTTGTGCCGACTGCCCCAGCGCAATCGGGACGCACGCGCATCGAGCAAAAAAAACGGCGACAAAAATTGTAATAAGCGGCGTTCGATTCATCGCGCAGCTCCTTGAGCCTGCACTGGCGTCACGAAGCCCGCCCGTCGGCCGTCGCATCGCTCGATATGCGGCAGATTTCAGCCATCAGCATTTCGCGGCGATCCATGGCCGCACGCCCGCTCTTATTGAGGAGGATCCAGTAAACGAAGAATGAGCCGCAAGCAAATAACAGGAACAGGAGTCCGGCTATCCAGATTTGGCCGGTGTGATATCCGAGAACGATCACCAGCAACGACACTCCTACCACCAACCCCTGCACGGCCATGCCGACAAGGCCGGTAGCAGCAGTGGCGCGTTGCCGTCCAAACGACGCCAGGTCGTAGCGCTTGGGCGAATACACGGACATTAGGTTCCCGGCAGCAAGATTGAGCGGAAAGGCAAACAGCAGCGCGCACAGCGTGACGCAGGCAATGTCGAAGCGCGGAGCCCGATACAGTAAGGTCACGGCGATCAGCACCAGCGCCGTATTAATCGCCATCACCGCCGTGTGGGTGATATTTTTTGCCAGCAGCACTTCGCGCATGCGCACCGGTGACAAAAAGAAAAATTGCAACCCGCCGGCATCGGCGCCGAATGAGTTGTACACGATGTTCGTCAGCATCAGCAGCGCGTAAGCCGCGCCCAGCGGAAACGCCCAATCCGGCGCATTCATCAGCAGCCCGCCCCCTCGCCCGGGCCGGCTCGGATTGATGCGAAATATCGCCAGCACAACAATCGGCATCACGAACATGAATAAAACCGGGCCGCTGCGCATCAAGTAGCGCGTCTCTTTCTCAACGATCGCCGCAACGGGTCCCGGCAATCCTGGCAGATTCCATCCCTCCCTGACTTTTCCGGCCGTGCGAACTACTACCGGAGCCGCAGCTTCGCTCAGATTTTCGCCCAGGAATTGCATGTGCACGCGCCGATTGAAAAGCGCCGCCAGCACCGCCGCGTAAGCGCCAAGCGCCGCGCAGCCGGACAGAGATTCGAACGCATCGCCGTGCTCCAGTTCTTCCATCGAAAGGCCTGCAAGTCCCGGCGGAAGCACCGTGGCGACCCGCGCGATCAGGCTCAGCGAATTGCCGGCGCCATGCGGCCTTCTCTGCACCCGCGCCGCGAGCGGACCCTACAAATTGCATCCCGACGATAAAGAAGAGAAAAACCACCCCCAAAATCTCCCGCGCTTTGCGTTGCGCCAGCCAGCGCTCCAGCCAGAGATACGCGGCGCGGGAAAGAAACAAATTCGCCAGCGCGAAAATCAACAGCACCAGCCCCGCGCCGGGCAGCAGCACGGGTGAAGCCACAACCACGCCCGCAAATATCGCCAGCAGCCAGATCAGACTGATGAGGCATACCGGATCGACAATCCCATACACAAACGCCAGCCACCAGAACGATGAAAATCGCATTGGGAAGCGCAGCAGCGTCGCGAATTCAAAGGGAGCCGAGGAGATCGAGGCCATCAATGGAAACAGTTGCCAGAACGCGAAGATGACCCACAATGCGATGCTGATATATTCCGGACGGTGATTTTGAATCGCGAAATACGAAACCGGCGCAAGAAACGCCGCGCCGCCAAACGCCACCATCGCCATCGTAAAGGCAACGAGCAAGCGCGACAGCATCTCCAACCGCCCGCGCACCGTTCGCAGCGAGTTGACCATCATGTTCCAGCGTAGTTCCGCGACGGCAGAGAAGAGATCGAGATTCGAAGCGCCCCGCGGACGTTCAGCGACACTCGCTGGAAGGGGGCTTACGCCAGCCACGTGAGTTCCTGTCCGGTAAGGCGCGCGCCTCCCACAATCTCCAGGAAAATTTGCTCTAGGGTAAGTTTTTCGCCGGGCGCCGCGCCTGCCGGTCCGCCGCTCGAGCCGTCTCCCGCCACCCGCGCTTCCACACCGCTGCGCAGCTCGTCGATCGAGCCCTGCGCCACCAGCCGTCCCTGATGAATGATGGCCACGTGGCTGCAAAGCCGCTCGACGATCTCCAGCACGTGCGAAGTCAGAAAAATCGTCGCGCCATGCGCAATCATCCGCTGCAGCATGGCCTTCAACGTTCCCGAAGCAATCGCGTCCACGCCCTCAAATGGCTCGTCGAGAAATAAAATCTTCGGCCCGTGAATCACCGCCGCGGCCATCGCCAATTTTTTCTGCATGCCGTGCGAGTAGTCGGTCACCAGCGCCTTTGGCCGGTCGCTCAGCTGCATGAAATCCAGCAATTCCGCGGCGCGCTGCGCAGCCGTCCTGCGATCGAGGCCGTACATGCGGCCCACAAAATTGAGATACTCCGATCCAGTGAGCCGTCCAAAAAGCGCCAGGCCCTCCGGCACGACCCCGATCTGCCGCTTCACGGTCACCGGATCTGCGACCAGATCGCTGCCCAGAATCGTCATCCGCCCCTCGCTGGGTGCGAGCAGGCCCGTAAGCATTTTGATGGTGGTGGATTTTCCCGCACCGTTGGGCCCAAGAAATCCGAAGAATTGCCCGGGCGCAACAGTCAAATTGACGCGGTCAACGGCGAGCAACTGCCCAAATCGTCGAGTGAGGTTCTCGGTAGCAATCGCGGGCTCGGACATAAGCCCCTAAATGTAGCACAAGCCCCGAAACTCAGCGCGCGCGGCCGGCCGCAGAGATCAGCGGCGTCAGTTTAGGCAGCAGCGCCAGCACCGCCGGCAACTCGATGCGAAACGTCGCGCCGCCGTCCACGCGATTGAATCCCGTAATCGTGCCGCCGTGCTCCTGAATGATCCCGTAGCAGATGCTCAAACCGAGTCCCGATCCTTTGCCGATCGGCTTGGTCGTATAGAAAGGATCGAATACGCGCTCCGGCTCCGCCAGCCCCGGCCCCGTATCCGAAAATTCGATCATCACGTTGTCCCGCTCGCGTTCCGCGCGCACGGTCAGCACTCCGCCGCGCCCTTCCATCGCGTCCACGGCGTTGCTGATGATTTGAAAGAAGACCTGCAGCAATTGATTCGGGTCGCCACGCACCGCCGGCAAAATGCCGCGAGTCTGCACTTCGATGCGGATGTTCTTGTTGCGCAGATCGAGCGTGCGCAATTGCACCGCGCCGTTGAGCGTGGCGCTCAGATCCAGCAGCTGCTTTTCGGCCGGCACCTGCCGCGCAAAACTCAACAAATTGGTCACCAGCTCGCGCGTGCGCCGCGCCTGGTCGCGAATTTTCTCCGCCAGATTTCTCGCCCGCGGTCCGGCAGATTCCTCGTCCACCAGCAAATCTGAGTACCCGAGAATCGCTGTCAGTGGATTGTTGATTTCGTGCGCCGCCCCCGCGGCCAGTTGCCCCAGCGACGCCAGCTTCTCCGATTGCACGAATTGGCTCTGCAAGCGCTTCAAATTATCAATGGAGTTCTGCAGCGACTTCACTAGCCGCTGCCGCTCGCGATTGATCAATTGTTGCCGCGAAAACACCAGCCCCATGCCCACGATCAGCGCTGCCAGCGTCAGCAATAAACGAAATTCGCGCACCGCCGAAGGCGCGTGGCTCAGGAAAATATTCCACGCCGCCAAAAAAGGAATGAACAACACCCCCGCAATCGCAAACCACTGCGGCCAGTGCCGCCCGAATTCCTGCCACACCGGCGTCTGATCCGGCGCCAGCGTCATGCGCCGCGCCATCACCCCGACCATCGCCAGCCAAAGAAATGTCATGACGTAAGCCAGATCGTAGATGCTTCCCGACGAATACGCTCCCGCCAGCGAAGCCCACGCGATGATCAAAAATCCTGCTGTATGCATCAGGGCGATGCCCAGCAAGTGCCCGTAAATCGTGCGCCACGCGCTGCGCGTCTGAAAAATCAGGAACGCCAGCCCGCAAATGTAAACGATGTTTTCGCCGATGTACGCCTGCCATCCACGAATCAAATAAAGCTGCGGATTCGGCGCCACGTAAATCCACGGCAAGGTCGAAAACGCGTAGATGTAAAGCCAGGTAGTGGCCAGCAGCGAAATATCAATGATTCCGTAGCGCAACGTCTCGCGCAGTCCGCGCGCGTGCGGTTGCAGCGCCAGCGCCGCCATGAACGGCACGGGATGCAAAAAATAGGCGATGTTGCCCGCGTAGGTGTAGCCCGAAGGACGATGCAGGACCAGCTCGCAGTACGTCCCGATCAGCGACCCGACCAGCCACAGCCCGCATCCCGCCGCCATCAAAATCCAGAAGGAATTGGTGCGCCGGTAAGGGGTCCCGGCATTCGCCAGCAGCGCAGCGTTGGCCACCAGCGGCAGCAAACACAAAAAAATGTCGCCAAACGTCATCCGCGCATGGCCGCGCGGCAACAGCAGCGATATCACCGCAAATCCTACGCATATCGCCAGCCAAGGCGCGACCACCGACACGGACAGCGCGCGAGAGGGATGAGCCGCTGATTCCATTTCCTTCGAGCTTAGCGCACACTCCCATCGCCATTTCCCGCGAAGCCACTCATGACCGCGAAAAGATTACGGTCGCACCCGCGCGCGAATGCGCTGTCATCCCGCGCCCCACGTCAGAAGCAAGGCGTTGTCATCCTGCGGCCCCGTGCCTTTCGGGGCCTAAGGATTTAACCAGCCGGATGAGCAATTAATGCGCGAGGCCGCTTCAAGCATGTCTTCAACCCCCGAACCGCGCCGTACTTTTGCTATCATCACGCGTCTAGGAGACGCCCAAATGCGAACCTGGCCACGCCTCGTCTTACTCGCCGCGCTCTGCGTTACCGGCTGCCGCCATCACCACGGCCCACACGGCGCCGCGCGCCCGCTCTCTCCCGATCAATCCGCCGCGGTCACCAAAGACGTGCAATCCTTCATGCAAACCGTCGCGCACGACATCACTCAGGATGGCCCCTCTGCTTGGCGCAAACATTTCGAAGACAGCCCAGCCTTCTTCATGGCCGACGAAGGCCGCCTCGTCTTCCCCAATTACGCTGCCGCAGACGCAGCGATCCGTTCGCTCGCATCCGATATCACACAGATTGAATTGAAATGGGGAGACGACTTGCGTGTGGACCCGCTCGCTGCAAATTTCGCCGTAGTCGGCGCGTCCTACCACGAATTCCGCGTCGAAAAATCCGGGCACAAGATCGACGAGTCCGGCTTCTTCAGCGCCGTCGCCGATTTTCGCGACAATCGCTGGCAGCTGCGCGACTGCCATTGGTCGGTCATTGCAAAGCCCGCCGTTCCTTAAGCTGCCGCTGCCAACTTTTCTCGATTCGCCCTATGCCGGCGGCGCTCCAGCCGCAAGCACCCGCGCCATTCTCTCCAGCGGCAAATTCCCGCCGCTAACAATCCCAACAACTTTTTTCCCCTTCAACTCCGCCCGCAATTTCATCGCTCCCGCCAGCGGCGCAGCCCCGGCTCCCTCCGGTCAGCACCTTGGCATGCTGCGCCAACATCCGAATCGCCTCATTAATCTCCTCATCGCTGGCCAAAACAAAATCCGAAAGCAATTCCCAAAGCAAAGTCGTAGTCAATTCCGCCGGCCGGTTCGTGCCAATCCCTTCATGCTCGGTGTTCAGCAAAGGATGAGCCTTAAGGTGCCTCTCCTTCCAGGCATGCCAGATCGCCGGCGCCTGCTCTGACTGCACGCCAAAAATCTTCACCCGCGGATTCATCCGCCGCGCCACAATCCCATTCCCGCAGCAACAGCTCCCCGCTCCAATCGGCGCCACAATCGCATCCACATCTGGCAATTGCTCAAATATCTCCAAGCCCATCGTTCCCACGCCGGCAATCAATTTCGGCTCGTTGGCATGATGAACGTAGCGCACCCCGCTCTCGCGTCCCTACGCGCTGCGCCTCATTCACCGCGTCCTCCACGTTCTCGCCATGCAAACGCACTTCCGCGCCCAAATCCTGAATCGCTTTCACCTTAAAAAGATTCGGATTCCGCGCCGTCATGTAAACGATCACTTTCGTCCCAAACACGCGCCCGCCATAAGCCAGCGACAACCCATGATTCCCGGCACTAGCGGTAACAAACGTCAAAGCTTTCTCGTCCGCTGCCAGCGTACCCATGAAATTAATCCCGCCGCGCACCTTGAAAGCCCCGGTGGGCTGAAACAATTCCAGCTTCAAATAAAATGAACATCCCAAGCGCTCCGAAAGCGCCTCCGAAAAAACCAGCGGCGTAGCAGCCAGATGCCTGCGCACAAGCTGGCGCGCCGCCGAAACATCCTCATAAGTAGGTGGAGTTAAAGTCTGCACAAGCATGCCTTTCAAGTAGCGCCGGCGTCCCTGCCGGCATCCGACGACCGAATCTCACACCACAACCGAAATCAAAAGCGGAGCACGCCCGCGAAAAATGCAAGCAAGGCCCAAGCGTCCCGAACGCTGTCATCCTGAGGGCCCGGTTTAAGGGCCTCGAAGGATCTAACCGTCCAATGCTCAGAACGTGTCGCGCAAGAGCTTTGGCTATCCCCTCCGCAACCGCCTCTCCGCCACGCGGTCCGCCGCCAAAGAAGCCGCAATCCCTTCCCGCTGCGCCAACTCCAAAACCTCCCGCGCAGTAGAATAAATCCCTTCCACCGAAGGCACAGCATGCCCTCCAGGATTCACCTCCGAAGCCCCATGAATCAACCCGCCGGCATTAGCCACATAATCGGGCACATACACAATCCCGCGAGCCTCAAGCGCATCCCCGTGCCGCGCCTCGGCCAACTGATTGTTAGCCGCCCCGCAAACGACCGGAACCCGCAACCGCGGAATCGTCCCATCATTCAAAATTCCACCCAGCGCGCAAGGCGCAAAAACATCAGCCTCAACATCAAATATTTCCTCTGTCCCAACGCGACGCGCACCCATCTCGCGAACCACGCGATCACAACTCGCCGCATCAATATCCGCAACCACCAATTTGGCGCCAGCCGCATGCAACTCCCGCGCCAGGTGATACCCCACATGCCCGCAACCCTGTATCGCCACAGTGCGGCCGCTAAAACTACTCGATCCCCATCGCCGTTCCGCCGCCGCCGTCATCGCCAAAAAAACGCCGCGTGCCGTAAACGGCGAAGGATCCCCGGACCCATGCATAGTCCCGGCGACATGCGCAGTCTCCAGACGCACAATCTCCATATCCGCAGGCGTAGTCCCAACATCCTCGCCAGTAATAAATCGCCCGCCAAAATAATTAATGAACCGTCCATGCGCCCGAAAAATCGTTTCCCGGTCCATGCGCTGGTTGTCGGCAATAATCACGCACTTCCCCCCGCCAAAATAAAGCCCAGCCGCAGCCGCCTTGTAACTCATCCCCCGCGAAAGCCGCAAAACATCCGTAAGCGCTTCGTCAACCGTCGAGTAACGCCAAACGCGAGTCCCGCCGACAGCAGGCCCCAACACAGTGCTATGAATGGCCACAATGCCGTGATATCGCGCCGCGTCGTCAACGCACTCCACCACGCGTTCGTGCTCAGTCCCAGGATGCAATTCCCGAATTTCCATCGCCCTTCTCCGGAATCCGACGACCTCAAATTTAAAGCAACGCCGCGACCAAACGCGTTTGTCCCACAAAAAAGCAGATGCTTGGTTCATAACACAATCACGAACGATATCGCCGTCGCATGCAATCAAAATGCACCGGCGTAGCAGGCCAAAATGACCTCCAGATCAATCTCCATGCCGGGTGCCCCATGCACCGAATTTGCGCCCGGGGTTTTTAATCGTTCCCCACGCCCGCGATTGCCGCACACTGGCCAGGCATAGCCGTTTACGGCAACACCGCCCCCGTAGATATGGGCGGTTTGCGTCCCTTGGTACCCCCGTACCATTGACCCATCGTAATTTCCGAGTAACTATGGCAAAAGGACGGGCCGGATGGGCCGGCCCCAGGAGGCATAGGCGAAGAAAAAGCTAATCGGGACACCCAATAATTAACTTTGCCCGTAAACCATTGAAAACAAAGGTTAGCACCCAGAGTTAATCGGGACACAGGGGGGCCAGACCAACCCGAAGTGACGTCGGCTGCTAGCCCGCACCTTTCCATGGCACAGGCCCGGCGGCCACCAGTTCAGGCCAGTCGAGCTCCAGCTCAGATTACCGAGGGCAAACCGCGCGAATCGGGGCAAAGGTCGTGGCGGACAAGGGCCATTATTTTTCTTTGAGCTTCAGCCTGCCGCCGGCCTTGCTTTCTTCAAGAAATGCTCGGAGCTTGTCGCCGGCGTCCAGCAGGCGGGTCCACTGCTCGTAATAGAGTGTTACCGGGAAGCGGCCCAGGCCGTAGACGCTTACGCCGCCTTTTTCTCCGATTCTGAATTCCAGCTCGCCTGAGCGGCTTCTTGTGCCGTGCTTTTCGAGTTCTGCTACGCGGGCTTTGAGTTCTTCGTAGGTTGGTTCGGACATGTGCTTCCTCCTTCGGGCGATTCCCTGTGCAAGCGATTATACTCGACAGCCACTGGCTTGATTCGACTGCGGCTTTGCGAATCGGCCGCGCGCCGGTGAATTTAACCGTTTCTCAACATTCTTGCGGCGCGTCGCTCGTGTAAGATAGCAGCCCCAAAAAACTGCGAAATGAGGTTCGATGGATAAGAAGAACTTTCTATTTGTATCGCTGACCGGGCTCATCAGCGACATTGCGTGGCAGGTGTCGAAGGAAGGGCACGAGGTTCGCTATTTCATCGGCGACAAGAAGGAAAAAGATATCGCCGACGGCTTCGTGGCCAAGACCAAAGACTGGGAGAAGGACAAAGACTGGGCCGACATCATCGTGTTTGACGACACGCTGGGACAGGGAGAAAAGGCGCAGGCGCTGCGCAAAGAGGGAAAGCTGGTAATCGGCGGCACGCCGTATAGCGACAAGCTCGAGGACGATCGCTCGTTCGGGCAGGAGGAATTGAAGAAAGCCGGGGTCAACATCATCCCTTATGGGGAGTTCGTGTCTTTTGACGATGCGATCGAGCACGTGACGCAAAATCCCGGGCGGTACGTCATCAAACCGAGCGGCGAAGCTCAGAACGTGAAGCGCCGGCTTTTCGTGGGCGAGGAGGAAGACGGGCAGGACGTGATCCGCATGTTGGAAGCCTACAAGCGAGCCTTCTCCGACGAGATCAAGGTTTTTCAGCTGCAGCGGCGGATCGTGGGCGTGGAAGTCGCCGTGGGCGCTTTCTTCAACGGCAAGAGTTTCATTTATCCCATCAACATCAATTTCGAGCACAAGAAACTTTTCCCCGGCGATATCGGGCCGCCGACCGGTGAGATGGGCACATCCATGTTTTGGAGCGGGCCGAATCACTTGTTCAACCAGACGCTCTTGAAAATGGAACCCAAGCTGGCGGAAGAAGGCTACGTCGGATACATCGATCTGAATTGCATCGTGAATAACAATGGCATTTATCCGCTCGAATTCACAGCGCGGTTCGGGTACCCGACGATCAGCATCCAGCAGGCCGGGATGGTCACACCGATTGGCCAGTTCTTCGTGGATCTGGCGAGCGGAGTGGATCCCAAGCTGAAGGTGCGCAATGGCTTTCAGATTGGCGTACGCATTGTTGTGCCGCCTTTTCCATTCGACGACGACGAGACCTTTGAATCCTTTTCGAAGAACTCCGCGATCGTTTTCAAGAAGCCTCCTGCGGATGAAATCCACATCGAAGACGTGAAGCAAATCAACGGCCAGTGGCTTATTGCGGGCACTTCCGGCGTCATTCTGATCGTTATTGGCACGGGCCATACGATGAAGCAGGCCCAGGCGCAGGTGTACTCACGCATCAAAAATGTGCTCATTCCCAACATGTACTACCGCACGGATATCGGCGACCGCTGGGAGGAAGACAGCGATCGCCTCCACAATTGGGGTTACCTCCGCTAGTTGCTGAAGCCACGAAAGTGTGCCGAAACGGGCCGGCGCGTGAGACTCAAATCACTGCTGGCTGTGACGGCACGCACAGCCGATGGTCTCCTCCCCGGGCTCTAATAGCGTAAGAAAAAATTGAGCGTGTGCGAGGTTGACCATGATCACTGCGAATGTAGTGCTGACCCAGCCGTTGAAGATGGCGCGGCAGTTCGATGCGAAGACTGGCAGCGGGCATCACATGCTGCTCGACGATGCGGCAGGGGCGACGGGACCCAAGCCCATCGAGCTGGTCGCTGCCGGGCTGGCGGGCTGCACGGCTTTCGATGTCATTACTGTTCTTCGGCAGAAGTACCACCAAAGGGTGACCGGCTACGAAGTGCGAGTTGAGGCCGACCAAGCGGAGCGCCCGCCGCAAGTGTTCACGGAAGTGCGGATCCATCATGTGGTGACCGGCTACGAAGTTGAGCCTGCCGCGATCGAAGAAGCGATCCGGCTGTCGGAAGAAAAGTACTGCTCCGTGGGCGCGATGGTGAAGCAGACGGCGCACTTGCACACTACGTATGAGATCGTGGAAGAATCGACTGCATGGCTGGAGCCGGCGGAGATGGCCCTCCAAAGCTGACAGCTAGTCGCTGGACCGATTTGTGTGCTCTGCAGTGTGTATTTGGCCGAGTTACAGCATTTACCTGGCGTGGCAATCTTACTGACCGCTAAGTATCTTTTTTCCTTTCATCTAGCTGACCGCACGTGAATTCAACAACTTAATTTTGGCCCATCGCTTGCAGCCTTGCTGTTGATTTGTGAAACCGGCGGCTTCGCGCCGTGCGTCCAACGTTCGAGTGAGATGAGATGGTGACGACAGCGAAACGCGAAATCGAAATCGATGCGGCGCGCGGGCTGATGCTGGTATGGATGACGCTCACGCATTTACCGACGGCGCTTTCGCCGTGGGTCAATCAGCCGTTCGGCTACATTTCCGCGTCGGAGGGGTTTATTTTTCTTTCGGCGCTGTTTACCGGCCGGATTTATTACCGCTTGCTGACGCGCAGCGGCGCTTCGAAGATGAGCGCGAAGCTGCTGGGGCGCACACTGCGGTTGTACGGATACCACGTGATGCTGCTCTTCTTTGCCTTCGCGGTGATGGCGCGGTATGCGATCGGGGCGCAGACGCAGAGTGTTTACAATCTGCTGGATTTCTATTTTGCCGCGGGCCCCTCTCGTGCGATCGTAGACGCCCTACTGCTGGTTTACCGGCCGCCGCTGCTGGACATCATTCCGCTGTACATTATTTTTCTGCTGTTATCGCCGTTGGTGATCCTCGGGGCGCGACGAATTGGGTGGAAATATATCCTGTCTGGTAGTTTCGCGCTTTGGCTGCTGGCGCAATTCGGGCTCCGTGAGGCTTCCTACGCTTTTCTGGCGCAGCACTTTGGGTTGCGGATTCCGCTGAATGAAATGGGGGCGTTCAACCTCTGGGCTTGGCAACTGGTGTGGATTTTGGGGATTTGGTGCGGAGTGCGCTGGGCTGAAGATGATCTGCCGGCGGAAAAATGGGCGCGGCGGATGTGGGCTCCGGCGGCGTTTATAGTTGCCGGGCTGCTGGCGCTGCGATATGCGCAAATTTACGGACTTGATTTGGGATGGTTCGCCGGGTTTTTCGATAAATGGCGTCTGGGATTTGTGCGGCTGATTAATTTCGCTGCGATTGCGGCTTTGCTGATTCGTTTTCGCTCTGTTGTCAGGCCGCTGGCGATCCGGCCTTTGGTGTGGATGGGTCAATCTTCATTGCAGGTATTCTGCACGCACTTTCTGTTTTGTTTTTTGGGAATCGGGATGATGGGGAATGCGGAGCGGATTTTTGGATGGAGGCAGGCTGGGTTGATTGTGGCGACGTTTGCTTCGCTTTTGTTGGTGGCTCGATTGCGTGCGAGAGAGGGGTTGGCGCTGCGGGCTGGGGGTGGGAGGCGAGAGGTTGCGGCGGCGCCGATTGCGGGTGCGGAGAATGAATTGCCACGGGCGGCTTAGGATTTGGGAGAGCAATTCAAATTTGAACTGGCTGTGTTGACATCGCGAGTGGCGCAGTATCAAAGGACGATAAAGGATTTACGCGGAGGCGAGTGGCCAAAGTTGTGGCCGTTTGTACGCTGACGGGAGGAGCCCTTCGAGGCTCAGGGTAAACAAGCCCCTCCCCTACGCCCGAAATGCCAAAGCGTGCTCAGGATTTCAGCGGAGGCCTTTGACGATTCGGATTTCGGAGAGAGTTGGCGTTAACGTGGCGGTGCGGAGCGGGGCGTGTGCGCGCATTGATTGGCGTTGTGCCTGGCCCGGCTTAAGCGCGGGCCCTACGGGGGCGATGCGCTGGTGCGGATTTGAGGGCTGTTTATAGGTGACGCAGTGGGTCCTCTAGCGGCTCGGTGGGGGCCTTTTTTGCGTCGCGCTCCAGGGATTTGGAGACTAGCTCCTTTGAGCCCAGGCCTACTGCTATCGCCAGGGCGAATACGATTCCGCCGAACAAGATGCCGAAGGCCAACTCGACTATGCCTGGAGCTATCTTCAGGTGTTCGAGGGCCATGGCTACCGTTAAAACTATCAAGAGCCATTTGACGCCTGCGCTCAATAGATGCGCGTACTGGAGATTCATATTTACGGCGCCGATGAGGACGGTGCGGGCCAGGAAGCGAGCGATGATATTGCCGACGACGAGAACTAACACGGCACCGACGATGTTGGGGAGATAGGCGAAGACGCTGCGGGCCAACTGCGAGGCCCAGTCGGCGTCAAAGGCGGAGATGCCGATCAAGAAGCCCACGAGAATCACCAAGGCGGCGATGGAGCGCGAGACGAGCAGCGCCGGATTCCTCATCGGCGACCACTCTCCCTGTGAGGAAAATCCCCAGCGCACCAGGCGTTCGCCAAAACGCAAGCTGGTGAGCAGGCGGCGCACCAGACTGGCGAGGATGTAGGCCAGCACGATGGAGACGAGCAGGGCGAGAATTAAGGCCACCAGTCCGGGCAGCAGGTCGGCAAATCGCGTCAGGAATCGCGCGGTAGATTGCGCCAAGGCCTGCTTGACTTGTTCCCACATAACTACCTCCTTCGCAGCTCCCGGGGAGCTACGGATTGAAGCGATCGGGCCAGCGCCAGCGGGAAACCAAATACGTTTTGTTTACCTCGTAAGCGACGGCGAGGCGTTCAAGCCGCTGTTCCACGGCAGCAGCGCCAGCCGCCCCCAAATCGTGAGCGTAAGAAGCGACCCACGCGAGATACAAAGGCGTTAAGGACCCGAGCAAGTGATCGCGATTGATGGTGCGCAGCCGATGAGCCAGCGCGAAATCGTAGATGATGCGCACCCATAGGTCGTCGGCCATGTGGAATTGCGCCACGGGAAGACGAGACAATTTTTTGAGCTCGAAGAGCGAAGCAGGCGGCAGCACCAGACCCCAGATTTCCTGAAGATCACGATTGCCCAATTGAAACGATTCGACCATGTGGCTGATGTCCACATTTCCCGGATCCTGCGAGACGAATAAGGGTTCGCTGATCGAGGGGACGGCAACGGAGCCGCGGGTGCGCTGCCAACAAGGGGCGTGCTGCTCCATGTTCAGGAAAATGGGGCCCAATAGCTGAGCCAGAAGAGAACTGATATTGGTCCAGTCCGTGGGCGGGTAAACGCGGGCTCCGACATTCACTTCGCAAACTTGCAGATTGGCGCAAAGGGCCGTGGGAGTGAGTGAGGCCAGCGGATGCACGCCATTGGTTTTCGCAACGCCGTCCGGGTCAATCAACTTCTGGCGGAGGCGTTGCGAAATGCCCAAATCCGGGCCCATGGGATTGTGGATTCGCTTTCCGTAGAGGCAGCGCGTGAGCGGAGCGATGATGCTGCTATTCAGCAAGCCTTCGAATTTGTGGCGCGCATATCGCGGGATGACCAGATCGAGATCGTTTTCGAGCAGGGGTTGAGCCAGTTGGCAAACCCAGCGCGGCGTTGGAGCCTCAAGTCTTGAGCCCACGACGCAGCAGGCTCGCGCGCCGAGCTTTTCACCGGCGGCGAAGACGGATTGATACGCTCCGAAGAGGCTGACGACGGGAGCGCCGACGCTGTCGGGCGGGAGGAGAGGCCAGGGAACGAAAAAGGGCAGAGAATTTTTTTCTCCCTGCGCCGAAGCCGCGGGGCCGGAGTCACTGCCATGATCGTTCTGCAAAACTGCGATACGCGGAGATCCGGAAAGCGATTGAAGATCGGCGCAAAGCGCGGCAATAGCGTCGCGATCGAAATCCGCCAGAACGCCGACGACTAAATCGGCTTTATCCAGTTGTTCGATCTTTTCGTGCGCTTGCTGTGGGATGTCGCCAACTTCCACGCTATAAGCCTCTCGGCGGACGCGCCGCGCCGGCTTCTATTGTCTGACAAACTGGAGATTCCGACACAGAGATTCATAGGGCGAGAGACAGAATGCCCAATAACGGGATGCGCACCCAAGCGGGGCGGGAATTCAGCTCGTAACGCACCTCGTAGAGAGCCTTATCGAGCAGGAAAATATCCAAGAGTTTACGGAAATCGCCTTTGTCTGGCGGCAAAAATTGCCCGGCCTGCGCGGTATCGCGATAAGCGCGCAAGAATTCAGCGGAGGCGGCGCGTTCCCAGAGCTGGCCCCAGTGTTCGAGGCGCGCGACATCCTCGGAATGGCGCGTTGTGTAGTTGATGAGGCTGGCGTAGGAGGCGTAGCTGAAAGAGCGCAACATGCCGGCGACGTCCCTGAGCGGCGATTGCTTGGAGCGGCGATAGGCGAGGGGTCTTGCGGGCTCGCCTTCAAAATCGAGGATGACGAAATCGGTTTTGACCTTGAGAACCTGGCCGAGATGATAGTCGCCGTGGATGCGAGTGCGCTGGGCGTGAAAATTATCGGAGCGAAAGGTTTTGAAATTGTCGAGCATGCGGCGACGCTGGCTGAGAACCGAGGCGGCAATTTCGACCACCTCGTCGGGCAGATAGGAGACGCGCTCTTTCAGGAGATCGAAGACGTTGGAGGCATGCTCGCGAACTTCTTCTAGGAGATTTTCGACGTCTTGCGCGGCGAGAGATTCCGGGGCGAAGGCGGGGTCGCTGGTTGGGGAAGCCAGAGCCAGATGCAATTCCGCGGTTCGGCGCCCGAGCGTGGCGGCGGATTCGAGATAAATGCCGACATGATCACGGGCTAACTGCGATGCGGGGCGTTCTGAGAGATCGACGGGGTTGGCGAGTTCGGCGGCGGCGGCCTCCGAAAAAGCGAGGGGCGCGCAGGTTTCGTAATAGCGATCGAGTTCCTCGAGAGTCCATTTCCAGCCGTCGCCTTCATTGGCCACGAGGCCTTGCAGCATGGCCAGAGTGGAAGCCTCGGAGCCAGAGCCGGACGAATATTCAATGACGCCTGCAAAGGGCGGAACGTGAGTGAAAATTGTGTGTTCGGTGAGATAGCGGCCAATTTCGGCGTCTGGATTCAAGCCGGGTTCCTGACGGCGAAATAATTTGAGGATGAAGCGATCTCCGAAGAGGACCGAAGTATTGCTTTGTTCGGCGGAGCCGCGGCGGACGGGCAGGGGAGTTTCCTGGGATCCCAAAAGTTCGCCGAAGGTTTTGCCGCGAACGCCGGCGATGCGGCCGTGATGAGAATTCAACTGTAGCTCGTTTTCAATCAGCGAGAGCAGAGCCGCGCAAGTCTGGTCGTCGAAAATTCCATCGTGCAACAGGCCTTCGCCGCTTTCGGAAAGGACGGGAGCGACAATTGCGTTGGGAGCGGTGCGCTTCAATTCTTCTGCAGGGTCGCCGAAGGTCATGGCCAGAGGCGTCAGGTAGCAGTCAGGATGCCCGCTGGTGAATTCGACTTCGATCTGGACCAAAACCGACTGGGAGGGATTGAGAGAGGCCCAGTCCACGATGCGCGTCGCTTTGATGTGACGCGACTTGCCGGCAAACCAACGCTGGCGGAGAAGATATTCCGAAAGATTCACCGCTTCGAGACTTTCGCGGCCCGTGCCTTCGAGGATGTCGCCCCAGCCGGCGGTTGTGCTCAGCGGGAGTTGATCCGTGGGGCTGGCACTGTTTTCCGCGAGCTCGTCAGCGGCGCGGCGCTGGAGTTCGAGCCAAAGAAAACTGTACGGCGCAAGAGTGAGGCGGTAAGGCTCAGGGCCGATGGGCGGGAACTCGACGTAGCCGAGCATTTCGACGGGAGTCATGCCCTCGAGATTGGAAAGATCGAGATCCACCGGCTGCGCGAAGCGGGAAAGATTGGCCACGCACAAAACCTGCTCGGCTTGAAATTTGCGAAGATAGGCGAGCACTTTGCGGTTGGCGGGATCGAGAAATTCGATGGAGCCGCGGCCGAAGACGGCGAACAGCTTGCGCAGCGCGATCATGTTGCGCATCCAGTTCAATAGCGAAGATGGATCGCCCTGCTGCGCTTCAACATTGACCGCTTCATAACCCCACACCGGATCCATGATCACCGGGCTGTAGAGCCGCGCGGGAGTGGCGCTGGAAAAACCAGCATTGCGATCGCCATTCCATTGCATGGGGGTGCGGACGCCATTGCGATCGCCGAGGTAAATGTTGTCGCCCATACCGATTTCATCGCCGTAATAGAGAACCGGAGTGCCGGGGAAGGAAAGCAGCAGGCTGTTGAGCAGTTCGATGCGCCGGCGATTGTTGTCCACGAGCGGGGCCAGGCGGCGGCGAATGCCGAGATTGAGACGCATGCGGGGATCGGCGCTGTAGGCGATGTACATGTAGTCGCGCTCGTCGCTGGTGACCATTTCGAGGGTGAGTTCATCGTGATTGCGGAGGAAAAGAGCCCATTGGCAATTGTCCGGAATCGCCGGCGTCTGGGCGATGATGTCGGTGATCGGGAGGCGGTCTTCCTGGCGGAGGGCCATATAAATGCGGGGCATCAGCGGGAAATGGAAAGCCATGTGACATTCGTCGCCGTCGCCGAAGTAAGGGCGCACGTCGGTGGGCCACTGATTGGCTTCGGCGAGGAGCATGCGGCTGGAATATCCGGCGTCAATTTCGCGGCGAAGGGTTTTGATGACGGCATGAGTCTCGGGAAGATTTTCGCAGCTGGTGCCGTCGCGCTCGACTAGATATGGAATGGCGTCCATGCGCAGGCCATCCACGCCCATATCCAGCCAGTAACGCATGACCTTGAGAATTTCTTCCGTGACTTTGGGATTGTCGAAATTCAAGTCCGGCTGATGGGAGAAAAAGCGGTGCCAGTAATATTGCTTGGCGACCGGATCCCAAGTCCAATTGGAGCGTTCGGTATCGGAGAAAATGATGCGTACGTCTTTGTATTTCTGCTCGTTGTCGGCCCAGACGTAGAAGTTGCGTTCCGGCGAGCCGGCCGGCGCGTGGCGTGCCGCCTGGAACCAGGGATGCTGATCGGAAGTGTGATTCACGACCAGTTCGATGAGCACTTGCAGATTGCGATCGTGAGCGGCTCCCAGAAAAGTGCGGAAATCGTCGAGCGTGCCGTACATGGAATGGACGTTCAAATAATCGGCGATGTCGTAGCCATCGTCTTTCAGCGGCGACGGGAAAAAGGGCAAGAGCCAAATGCAGGTGGCGCCGAGATCGCGAATGTAATCGAGTTTCTGAATCAGGCCGGGAAAGTCGCCGATTCCGTCGCCATTGCTGTCTTTAAAAGCGCGCACGTGTAGCTCGTAGATGACGGCGTCCTTGTACCAGAGCGGATCGCCCGCGCTACCGAGACGTTTTGCCATGTTCCTTCCCGCACCTCATGCTGCGCGTGTTGATTCGCCGGCCGAGCCACTGCGCCGGAACAGTTTACCGGTAATAGTCGAAGTCCCGCTCTGAGCGCACCCACCGCTGCAAATGCAAAATGTGAGCGGGCAAACTTTCCGGAACGAGCTCCACATAGTTTTTCGAACCCTGCCAGAGAAACTTGCCGTCGCCAAGCAAATCATGGGCCCGGAACGCGTGATCGGCGTCTAGTCCAATGGCCGCAAGATCGAGTTGCACCCAGCCTGCTTGCGGATGAAAGCAGTCCAGGTTGATGACCACCAGAATCACGTTGGCCAGGTCGTCTGTGGCCTTGCTGTAACAGATCAAAGAGGAGTTATCCGTTTCGTGAAAGTGCAGGTTGCGATTGCTGTGCAGCGCCGGATTGTCCCTGCGAATGTGATTCATCCTGGTGATGAGGTCCTTCAAACTTCCCGGGGCCTGGAGATCGCGATGTTTGAGCTCATATTTTTCCGAGTTTAGATATTCTTCGCTGCCGGGCTCGAAAGGGGCATTTTCGCAGAGCTCGAAGGCGGGGCCATAGATTCCGTAATTGGCGCCCAAGGTTGCCGCCAGGATGAACCGAACCATGAATGCGGGCCGCCCACCGACCTGCAGGAATTCGGACAGAATGTCCGGCGTATTCGGCCAAAGGTTGGGGCGGAAATATTCGCGAACTTCGGCCTGCGTGAGCTCGGTGAAATACTCGGTGAGCTCCTGTTTGGTATTGCGCCAGGTGAAGTAGGTATAGGATTCGGAAAAGCCGGCCTTAGCCAGGCGGTACATCACGTGAGGGCGCGTAAACGCCTCCGCGAGTAATAGCACATCGGGGTGCCGCTGTTTGATTTCGGCGATCACCCATTCCCAAAAAACAAACGGCTTCGTATGCGGATTATCCACACGAAAGATGCGCACGCCTTGGTCGATCCAGAATTCGAAAACGCCCTCTAATTCAACCCACAACGACTGCCACTGCGCGCTTTCGAAATCGAGGGGATAAATGTCCTGATATTTCTTGGGCGGGTTCTCGGCGTACTGAATGGTGCCGTCCGGACGCGTGCGGAACCATTCTTTGTGCTCGCGGGCGTAGGGATGGTCCGGCGAACATTGGAACGCGATATCGAGGGCAACTTCGAGTCCGTGCTCTTTGGCTTTGGAGACGAAATGTTTGAAATCGGCGAGAGTCCCGAGTTCAGGGTGAACGGATTTGTGACCGCCTTCGAGTGAACCGATGGCCCAAGGGCTTCCCACATCATCCGGTTGCACATCGATGGAGTTGTTCTTGCCTTTGCGAAAAGATTGCCCGATCGGATGAACTGGCGGAAGGTAAATAACATCGAAGCCCAGGGAAGCGATGTAAGGAAGCCAGGTCTCGCAGTCGCGAAAGGTGCCGTGACGCCCGGCCTGCGGCGAACAGGAGCGCGGGAAGACTTCGTACCACGCGGAGAAGCCCGCTTTCTCGCGGTCCACGATGACGGCCAGCTCTTTTTCATAGCGGGTAGCATGCTGTCGCTCGGGATATTTTTGCATCAAGAGGAGCAAATCTTCGTCCAAGGCAAATGAGGCGCTCGATCCTTTGTCTTTATCCTGACGCAGGCGTTGCGCCCATTGGTTGAGGAGCACTGCCTCGGAGCCCGTCGCGCGCGCCGCGGCGGCCTCGATCAATTCGATACCGATTAGCAAATCGACATGAATGTCTTGTCCCGCGGCAATTCTTTTTTCCAACGCGCTGCGCCAAGTTTGGAAGCGATCGATCCAGCCCTCCAGGGCGTAGAGATATCGTCCCAGCTCGGTGACCGTAAATTCGCCGCGCCAGCGATCGTTGGAAAGCGGCTGCATGGGTGAAAATTGCGGTTCTCCGCCATCCCGCCAATAGACAAGCCGGCAGGCAATTTGATCGTGGCCATCGGCAAAGATGTCGGCCTCTACGACGACTTTCTCCCCGACGACGCGCTTGATGGCGAAGCGGCCGCAATCGATTTCCGGAGACACGTGCTCGATAGCGACGCGACGACGTCCGTCAATGGGCAGTTCCGGCATTTGCAAAGGCTCCCGGGCGCGCAAAGATTCCCTCTAATGTTTAACATCTTTTGATGCCCAACATCATTTCGGGGTAGCGTGTTGAACCCATTCAGTTAGAGTGGAAGCGTATGAAGGAAAGCGCAGGCAAATGAGCAGCGGGGGAATGGAACGTCTCGGGGCCACGGTGCTGGACGATAAAGGCTGTAATTTTCTCGTTTGGGCGCCGCGAGCGAGCCGGGTGGAAGTGCTTGTGACGGAGCCTGTCGAGCGCACAATTGCGTTGCAGCCGGGGGATTGCGGATATTTTGGCGCCCTGGTGGAAGGAGTATCGGCCGGGGCGCTATATCAATATCGCCTGGACCACGACAAAGTGCGGCCGGATCCCGCTTCGCGCCACCAACCCAAGGGCGTACACGGCCCCTCTGAGGTTGTAGAGCATTGCTTCGCCTGGGAAGATTCGGGATGGCAAGGAATCCCGTTAGAGAGGTACGTGATTTACGAACTGCACGTGGGGACGTTCACGCCGCAGGGAACTTTCGAAGCGATGCTTCCGCGAATTGCCGTGCTCAAAGATCTCGGCGTGACGGCGATCGAGGTGATGCCGGTCGCGCAATTTCCGGGCAATCGCAACTGGGGCTACGACGGAGTTTACCCCTATGCGGTGCAGGAATCGTATGGCGGGCCAGCGGCGCTGAAATCATTCGTCAGTGCGTGCCATCAGCAGGGAATCGCAGTAATTCTTGACGTGGTTTACAACCATTTGGGGCCCGAGGGGAGCTACCTCGCGGATTTCGGCCCCTATTTCACGGACCGGTACAAAACGCCGTGGGGCCAAGCGGTCAATTTCGATGGTGCCGGCAGTGACGAAGTCCGCCGCTATTTCATCGACAACGCTCTGCAATGGGTCAGCGATTTTCATGTGGACGCGCTGCGGCTCGATGCCATTCACGCGATTGTGGATCCCTCGGCGCGGACATTTTTGGAGGAACTCGGCGCGGCCGTGCATGGAAAAGCGAAGGAGCTGGATAGAAACATCTTCTTGATCGCGGAAAGCAATCGAAACGACACGCGAGTGGTCAACGCCCGTGAAAACGGCGGATGGGGCCTGGATGCAGTCTGGAATGATGATTTTCACCACTCTTTGCACGTGCTGCTGACGGGAGAGCAGAAGGGATATTACGAGGATTTTCGAGGAATTGGAGACCTTGCCGTCAGCTTTCGGGAAGGGTTCGTCTATTCCGGGCAATATTCCAAATTTCGCCGGAGACGTCACGGGATTTCGTCGAGGGACGTTGCTGCAAAGCGCTTCGTCGTTTCTGCTCAAAACCACGATCAAATCGGCAATCGGCGCGACGGCGACCGGCTGACAAAGCTGGTATCGTTCGAGCAATTAAAACTTGCGGCGGGAACACTTCTGCTTTCTCCGTTCGTGCCCTTGCTCTTCATGGGCGAGGAATACGCCGAGCCCGCGCCGTTTCAATATTTCGTGAGTCATGGCGATGCGGGCTGGTGGAAGCAGTGCGCCACGGACGCAAAGAAGAGTTCGCGGAATTCGGCTGGCAGGGAGAAATTCCCGATCCGCAGAGCGCCGAGACATTTCTGCGCTCCAAGATTAATTGGGAATTGCACGAGCAAGGACGTCACGGCACGCTCCGGCGTTTCTACCAGGAATTGCTTCGTCTGCGGCGCGAGTTACCGGCACTGAAGCAGTTGGATAAGCGCACGTTGGAGGTCGCGACGTTACCTGACCAGCCGATTCTGGTGGTTCGAAGGTGGAGCGATTCCAGCGAAGTAATCTTTGTGTCTTATTTCGGCCAATCGTGCACTGAGTTTTCTGTAGCGATTCCGGCAGGACGATGGGACAAGATGTTGGATTCAGCAGAAGAGAAGTGGTGCGGCGAAGGCAGCAAGGCGCCCGCAGTGTTGGAATCGGATGGCCATCGTGCGGATTGCTGTCGCTCCGTGGGATTTTGTGGTGTTCTCTCGATCTAGCACGGATCTAAAGATTTATAGCGGATGCTCCGCAATCAGGATGCAGGCAGCAAAAGGGCAAGAGGGAAGCCCTCGAATGCATCGCCCAGGCTGAGGCGCTGCGCAGCGCACAGAATCGGCGGCGCATTCTGGCCCGCCAGAATATTTATCCATTTCCCGGGCGCGCTGTTCGGCAGCGCCAAGTGAGTTTCCGTCCAGAATTTTCGCCGATCGTCAGCGCGCAGCACGGGAGCATGCACGGATGCAGCGCGGCGAGGAACGATTGCAATCGCCCAATCTTCTTGGTATTGGCGCGCAAAAGCGACGATGCGATCTGAATATGCGCCATGAGTTTCAAGGGGCTGGTAGTCGCCATTTTGGAAGAGATCGGGATTTGCTGTTCGTGTTTGCAAAGCTTGCGTAAGAACGTGCAGTTTTACGCGCGCATCGCGCCACGATGTGAGCAGCGCCTCGATGCCATGTGCGCCGGCCGATTGATACGATTCACGCAGCGCAGCGTTCTTCGCGCGACGCTCCTCAAAATCGACAGGACCGCGATTATCGGGATCTACTAATCGCAAGTCCCATAACTCCGATCCCTGATAAAAATCGGGAATTCCCGGCGACGTGGTTTTAAGCAGCGTTTGACTTAGGCCGTTCAACATTCCATAGAAGGCGGTGCACTTCTGAAATTGATCGAAAGAGGAGCAGAATTCGGAATTTTGCTGGCGGTCCATTGTGCCGGCAATAAATTCGCGCAACGCGGTCTCGTGCGGTTGATCGGGGCGCGCCCAATTCGTATGTATCTTGGCTTCCCGCGATGCCTTGATCATGTAATCTTGAATTCGCGGCACGATCGCCGGCCATTGCTCTTCGCGCAGCGGCCACATGCCGATGAGAGTCTGATAAAAAAGATATTCCTCGTTACGATCGGGCACCGCGGCGCCGTCAAGTTTGCTGGTGTGCCTCTCGTTCATTCGTGACCATCTTTGGAGGCTGGCTTCCCATCGTTCAGGCATTTCGGACAGCACCGCAATGCGAGCGCGGACGTCTTCTGATCTCTTGGTGTCGTGAGTCGTCGTAGCATTCATGCTATCGGGCCACTTTTCGCGACGTGCGGCGATGAATTGATGAAAAGCTAGCGGATCGATACCCGCGGGCCGCGGATCGCTGCCGACTTCATTTAGTGACGCCAACGGAAAATAGGTATAAAGCGCGGTATCCTCCAACCCCTTGGCCATGATCGAACCGGTAAATTGTTGCCAGCGTGTCACGAAGGCCATCCGCGCTTCGCGTTGATCGGCGCGAACGTGTTCTGGCGCGCCGAGTAGCAGCACGTCTGCTAGAAAATTGAAATATTCCGGGGCAAGCGTCGGACGACGGATGCGCGCCGACTCGATGGCGCGGGTCAGCTGGTTTCTGGCGACATCGGAAACATCGAGGGTCTGAATGTAAGTCCGATAAACGGACAGGCAGGCGGTTACTTCGATGAGCGCTTCACCCAACTCGGCGGGATGCAATTCGCGGGCGTAGCGATCGTCGCGAGCAAGCTCAGCAAGGGCCCTGCCGAGCGCGCGCATTTCCACTCCCAACAGGGTTCGCATCACCAGCTTTTTCTGATCGTATAAAACATCATCGAAGTTCTGGCGTATTCCGATCCACCGCGAATAGACATCTTCGATTGCTTGCGCGTTTTTCTCGTCCATCAGAAGACGGTTGACGAAATTCATGTAGTCGTACCCGGTCGTGCCCTGCACCGGCCAATCCTCCGGTAGCGATTCGTTTCCCTCGAGAATTTTCTCCACGACGAGGTACCGCACGCCGCACGAATTCTGCACCGACAGGCGCTCACGCAGGCGTTTCAGATAACCAAGGGGATCGCGCAGGCCATCAATGTGGTCGATTCGAAATCCGGCACAGCCGGATCTGAGCGCGATACGAATCAGCAACTCGTGCGTCGCGTCAAAAACCGGCGGATCCTCGACGCGCACGCCAACCAGATCGGTAATCGAGAAGAAGCGCCGGTAATTGATGGCGTCGCTCACCGATTGCCAGAAAGCCAAGCGGTAGTGCTGGCCGGAGAGGAGATGCTCGAGCTTGCAAAAACTGTGCGCGTTGCCGGGAATGCCGTTGAGGGTTTGCAGAGTGGTTTCTACAAAGGCGGAGATTTCCGGAGATGTGACGACCAATTGGCGCAGCCGGTCGCGCATCTGCTCAAACTTAGTCCGGCGTTCCGCGGCGGCAATGTGCGAGCTCCTCCGTTGGAAGCGGCAAGCGCCTGCGCGACCGCAAGAATTCCCTGCCATTCCTGCGCGGCGGGCGAATCCGGCGGCGGCAAATTGTGCGGCTCTCCGTCGCTTGCGCTCAAAATTTCCGCGTAAGAGCTTGGTGCAATCGGAAATAACTGCTCCCCGTATTCCAGGACAAAGCGGCCTTCCTGGCAATGAAGGCGCAATTCTCCGTCGTTCAGAACCTCGCCGAACGGCCTGGCGAGAAACGGAAGCAGCAGTTTGTTCTCCAGGCTGCGCGACGCCGGCTTCCAGTCAATGTCAAAGTACGAAGCGTAAGGTGAATCCGGCCCATATTCGAGAACATCCATCCACCAGCGATTTTCGCGGCTGGCGGCCATGTGGTTGGGCACGATGTCCAGCAACAAGCCCATGCCGCGTTCCTCCAGAGCGGATTGCAGCGCCGCAAATCCGTCTTCGCCTCCGGCATCGGGATCGATGTGCGTGGGATCGATGACGTCGTAGCCATGCCCGCTACCACTGCGGCTGGCCAAGATGGGCGAAGCGTAGACGCTGGAGATTCCGAGGTCGCGAAGATAATCGAGAATCGGAATGGCATCACGAAAGCGGAAATTGGAATTGAATTGCAGCCGGTAGGTCGCCTGCGGCGCGCGATGAGGCATTACGAATAGCTCCGGAGAGTAAGGAAATTAGTCAGTTCTTTGGGAGCCCAGGCGACAAAGCGGAGAAGCCCGCTTGAAAGCGATGTGATCGTAATACTCCGCTTTTGTAACCGGTCGTAGCTACCGATCACCTGAATAGCTTGTTCTAAACCATTCCCGGGCACAATAAGGTGAAGTCGGTAGGCCCAGACTGCCGTAAATGGGGTACTAGTGAGCGCGGCGTTTCGTCGCGTGGCACCTTCCGCGCGTGACATTCATCTACTCCGATGAAGTGCTGCATGGGGGGGAACGATGGCAACAGACGCGAGGAAATGTGCTCATCCGAATTGCACCTGCCGCGTGACAGAAGACAAATACTGCAGTCTGCAATGCGAAGCGATGGAGACAACGCCGGACATCGACTGCCGCTGCGGCCATACTGCCTGCCAAGGCCGAGCACACTAGTCCGTTGCCGGCGCAACGCAATTGCGATTCGAGAGCGCCAGTGTGTAAAGACACGCCAATACACCGATTATCTGCATCCGCTAGGGCCAATGCCTGATAGCTGACCGTCGTCTGTCACTCGATAATTCGAAACAGTTGAGTGCCACGTGTACTCGACAGCACATTGCGCTCCAGGTTCGAGAGGAAAGGACAGATGATGAAAATCTCACATCTATACCGAACGGTTCTTGCGGCTTTCTTCGTTTTTGCACTTTTCGGTTGTTCGGCCAGGTCTGATAAAGCGCCCGACGTATCCGAAAACATTCGGAAATCGCTCGATCAGGCGGGCCTTCGCGACGTAAAGGTGAGTCAGGACCGCGATCTGGCGGTGGTAACCCTGAGGGGTCAAGTAAATTCTGAGGATCAGAAGATGCAGGCCGAGTCCATCGCGAGCTCTATCGCTGTGCAACAGACGGTGGCCGATCAAATCACCGTGGCGCCGCCGGGCCAGGAAAGCGAAGCCAAGTCGATTAATTCCGACCTCGACAACGGGATTGAGAAGAACCTCGACGCAGCTCTTATCCAACACCGGATGCGCAGGGGCGTGAAATACGACGTCAACAATAGCGTTGTGACGCTCCGTGGAAAGGTCAATTCGGAAGCAAAGCGGGCTGAGGCTCAGAGGATTGCTTCCGGAGTGCCGAACGTGAAGCAGGTCGTCAATGAAATTCAAGTGGCGCCGCGGAGAGCCACCGCGACGAACTAGCAGCACAAAAACTAGGTCCGGGAGCCGTGAAGAGATCGCAGCCGAATGCGCGGGGGCACCGGACGGGCCGCGTTCGACCAGCGCCCGGTGTCTCCGCAATTAGATTCACGGCTCCGCTATTCCTCCGGAAGCACCGGCAGCACCATCCTGCTTACCGTCGGGGGATCGTCTCGTAGCTTCAGGTACAAGAGCGTGCCGTTGGGGCGCGGCACGCTGAGCGTGGAATCCACAAACCCCGCGGGCACCGGAATTGTGTGGCTGAATTGCGGGTCGGAGGCGACCGAATCAATCAGGAATAGGTTCGCGCCGGTCAGCTTGCATTGTTCGTCCGGTTTGTCCGGGCAGTGAATTTCCTTGAGAGCGGGAACGCGCACCAGGGTGGTGAGCGAAACCCAGTCTCCTTTATTGCCGTCAGCGTCCACGGGACGAAACCTTAATGGCCCAAACGCTGCCGGCCCAAAGCTCTTAGTCGGATCAAAAATAGCGAGTGCCGTCTGAGCATCCTGCAATATCAGATCGCCCGTCGCCTCGCTCAGCAACACGTGAAAGGATTCGTCCTCCGTCGCAACTTCAATCTTTTCAGTATGTGAAAATTTTTGTGGCACTTCCGATTTCACAAAAAACGATAAACGGCCACCCTGTGCCAATTCATCGTCGCTGCCCAGGCGCAGTGCGGACGCTGCGGGAGCCTGAACGCTCTTGCTGAGAAGCGCAAGTCTTGGCCGAGGCGGTTCTACGGTGGTCTGCAGGTTCAGCACGCGGCCGTCCTTCAGCTCGACGCTGGCCATTAGCTTTTCGTTCGCTTCCAGCGAGCCAGGCCGGCGTATTGTTCAGCGCAGCCAGCCGCAATTCGTCGTTTTGATCCACTCGCGACAATTTTGCGGGCACGAAATGAACTCCGTTCAGCTCGAAGCCGTCCACTTCGTCCAGCCGGGTACCCATCAGAACGCCTTGTTGGTCGCCTGCGTTTATCGTAAAGCGGTCCAGATGAGCAATCTCCGAATACGCGTGTAACGTGACCTCATCCGGCTCTGCCATCCCGTATTGCTTCAGTTTTAATTTGACGTAGCCCGATGCTTGATTCTTGAGCGGGATCTGAACTTCGAGCTCGTCCGCTTTCGTCAGTTTCCACGCCGACTTCAAGTCTTCGCCGCTGCCGCTAATGACCTCCAGTTTCTCGACGCAGGCTGCAGCAGTAGATTGCACGTGAATCGAATCGTCCCGGCCTACGATCACGGCGCTGCGGTCCGTCTCAGGGATGCTCCATTGTGCGCTATGCGCGGAGCGCAATTGGAACGAGGGACCTTCAAATGGATCAAAGCCCCAGCGGCCTCGGAGTGTTCCTTTCGCTTCCGGATCCAACTGGCCGGCGTGAAGTGAGTGCGTATCGATGACAAATCCGCCGCGCGCTGCATCCGGCGCCGCGGGAAGATCCATGCCCACTCCGGACTTGCTGTCGATGTGCAGAACGAAGTCTCGCGCAATGTCGGTGGCAAACACGAGAGGAGCGCCTTCCACGGGCAGAGCCATAGGCGACTTCTGCAAGCAGAACACTTCCTTGGCATTCACCGCGCGGAGCGGAGGCGGCTGCATGGCTTCCACCGCGGGAAGCCCGACCACCAGCACCGACATCGGTTTATGGAATGAAGGCGGATTGTTGAGCCGCAGATTTAATTTTTGCAACTGCGGCTGCGCCAGCGCGGGGATGTACTGGTATTCCGCGGTATGGATGCTGCTCATGATACGCACCACGTCCACAATCGCTCCAACGTACGCGCTGTAAAATCCGCCGCCGACAATGGGGGCGCTGCTCACCGCGCCGATCAGATCCGAGGAGGGTCCCGAGGTCAGGGCGGTGACCATGGACTGACTGTGCCCGTCGTCCATCACCAGTTGATCGCTGTTCTGCGATAGGCACGAGACTTGTTGCTCGGGCGGCCTGTCGAAGCACTTCGGATCGAGTTTGATGTTCAGTGTTCGTGCCAGCAACGAAGAGCGCTCCTGAAGGGCTTTGGGATCCGTCTCCGAAGTTTCTTTCACTTCGGCGAGATATTTTTCCAGGCGCAAGCGATCCAGGCTGGCCTGATTCAAGTCCTGCGACGCTCGGACAAATACGCCAGGCTTGCCGCGCACGGCATTGCGCAGGGTGCTGAAATCGCCGCCGGTCTCCGGCGCAAGAAACAGCAGTGTTTGTTGCGCCTCGGGAGGTACGGTCACGACGATTCCCTCCTGGCGCACTTGTTTGCTCCAGGTCTCGGCGCGAGTGAACCAGTTGTCTGGAGGTGGATTCGTTGAGCCGCGGAGAAAAGCCACGATCAACAGGTAGCGTGCCGACTGGTTTTCCGGAAAATCCGGGAGAATCCAGAGCCGGTCACCCGGCTGCAGATTTGGCACAGCGGATATCGGCAATATCTTGCCGGCCCGCGTGACGGTCATTTCCAGTCGCGGCCCGGCCAAATCGAATGTCGCCGAATCTGCCCGGATCGTTTCCCCTCCAAGGCATAGCGCTGTGAGTACTGCGAACAGCGTCAGAAGTGAAATTCGCGCGACGGAAAAGCGATAACTAACGGTCCCCATTGATGGCTTGCTCCTGGGGCCGGGGCAGATATGGTACTAAATCCAAAACGTGCTCGGCCAACGCTAAAGTGCATTTCTTTTCGGGTAGCGTTCCCAAAGAAAAACTGTGTTTTGCTGATTGCAAAGTGGTGCAGATCCGTTTTCGAGTTGCTGCGAGACCGAAACGATTCGATGTTTTGGAGTGCCGGCTTTGCCCGCGTATCCGACTTTGTTATGATTCGAAGCATGGTGACACCCGCCTCCGCTCGCAGCGACAGAGGCTTGGTGGTGCTCGGCGAGTTTTTTCTCGACCTCGTTTTTTACAACCTTCCTCGCGCTCCCAGAATGGGTGAAGAGGTCAAGACCACGAGCGTCGCTCGCTTCCCGGGTGGCGGCTTGGCGACCACCGCGCTGGTGGCTGCGAAACTGGGAACGCCCACAGAAGTGATCACCAGGGTCGGGCGCGATGCGCTGGCGACTTCGGAGTGGCTAAGACTGCAACGCGGCGGCGTCTCCACCGAAAATTGCGAGATCGATCCACGGTTACCGACGGCCATGACCGTCTCGGCCGCCTTTAATGGCGATCGGATGATGATCACGCACGACGCCATCAATGTAGGACTGGAGAGCCTTTTGAAGCGGCCGGGCGTTCGCAGGCGGCTGAGCGCAGGACGTCACGTGCATCTCGCTTGCGCCATGCGGCCTCCCAGCACTTGGACGCTGGCAATGCGCAAGCTGCGAAAACGGGGCGTGACGTTGTCGGCGGATTTGGGATGGAACCCGGAGGTGCTCGAATCGCCGCGGTTGCCTGCCTTGCTCAGGGAATTCGAGTTTACGTTTCCGAATGAGCCGGAAGCGCGGGCGATGACCGGCGAAAAAACAGTTGAGGCGGCGGCGAGGAAACTTGCTCGCTCGGTACGAGTGCCCGTCGTCAAGCTCGGCACGGATGGTTCGCTGGCAGTTCGCGATGGCAAGATTTTGCGGGCGAAATCAATCCGCGTACGGGCTGTGGATGCCACGGGGGCGGGCGATGCTTTCAACGGCGGCTTCCTTCATGGCTATCTCGGCGGCTGGCCGCTGGAAGCTTGCATGCGGGCGGGAAACATCTGCGGGGCACTGGCTACGACCGCTGCCGGCGGCGCATCTGTGCTTCCGACTCGGAAGGAGCTCAGAAAGTTGATGAACGATTGGGTTGAAACTCTTTGGAAGGAAACGAGGGAGTCGAGACTCGCCTTCGAATGCTCGGCATGGAAAACAGTCTCAAACATAGGGCGCATCCATGAAGATCGCTCTTATCGGAGCTGCGGGGATTCGGACGCCACTTCTCGTGCATGGCCTTTCGGGGCTTGGCGGATCTGTTCGTCTGGATGAACTGGCGCTTTGGGACACCGATGCAGACCGTCTGAAGCCAATCAAGAAGATTGCGGAAGCTATGGCCAAGCGCAATGGACTTGACGCGCGGCTCACAGCGTATTCCGATCCCGAAAAAGCGCTGGAAGGCGCGGACTTCGTCATCAGCAGCATTCGGGTTGGCGGCATTGATGCGCGCGTGAAGGATGAGACGATAGCGCTGGCTCATCACCTTGTGGGGCAGGAGACCGTCGGCGCCGGGGGTTTCGCGTGCGCGATGCGCAATCTAGGGGCGATGCTTGATTACGCGCATCTGATCGAACGCGTTGCTCCGCGCGCTACGCTCATCAATTTCACAAATCCGGTCGGGATCATCTCCCAAGGGCTTCTGAATTATTCCAAAGTGAATGTGATTGGGGTCTGTGACACTCCGCTCGAGACATTTGAATCGATTGCGCACGCACTGGATCGCAATCCGTTCGATTTGCGATTTGACTATCTAGGATTGAATCATCTGGGTTGGGTCAGGTCCATCCGCGATGAACAGGGCAAGGAACTGCTCCCGGAAGTCCTGGCTTCTCCCGAAATCATTCAGAAATGCTATCGGCACGGCCTTTTCCCGCCGGAATTCATTCAAAAACTAGGGCTGCTTCCGACAGAATATCTTTACTTCTATTACTTCCCACAGGCCGCCTATCAGAATACGAAGCAAAGCGGCCATTCGCGCGGCCAAGCCATCGAAGCTATGAACGCACGGTTGTTTCAAAAGCTCGCCGACGCCGCCGATTCGGAACTGATCGAAATCTACGAGAATTATCTGCGCGAAAGAAACGCCACATATTTCAGCATCGAGGCCACTGCCAGCAAACAACGCAAAGAGAATCAGGAGCTCTATTCGGAGTTTTCAGGGTACGAACGAATTGCTCTGCTGGTATTGCGGGCGCTGCATGCAGAGACGCCATCGCTGATCCCTCTGACGGTTCGGAACGGCGGAGCTTTGCAGGATCTGGAGGCAAATGATGCCGTCGAAATTCCCTGCAATGTCTCCGCGCGCGGCGTGGAAGCACTTCTTGTCGGACGTGCGCCCGAGGTTGTGCGGCCGTTGCTGCTGCAGGTAAAGGAGTATGAGCGGCTTACGGTGCGCGCCTCGGTAGAACACTCGCGTGCGTTGGCGCTCGCTGCGCTGGAGAAGAATCCGCTCGTTGGCCGCCCCGCGGCGCAGGAAGTTTTGACGGAATATCTTCGTGTGTTTGGACCGCAGATGAAAATGCAGGCTGCCTAAGCGATCGCGAAATCTCCGCGCCGGATCAATTGCGCGTTTCCGCTCGGTGGCTTGCAGAGTCAAGCTTGAACAGTACACCTTTCAGATAATCCAGGCTGGCCTTCATGCTCTCCACCGGCGGGACGAACGTCTTTCCGTAAATTACATCCTGTTCCACGATCGCCCAGCCCGAATAGCCGCTTTCGTCCAGGAAGCGGAAGAAGCTTTCGAAGTCAATGCAGCCGCTTCCGATCTGGGAGAACACGCCGGAGCCTACCGCTTGTTCGAAATTTCGTTTGTTGCGACGAGCCTCGCCCAGAAGATGCGCGTCCACATCTTTGATATGGACATATTTCAGCACTGAGCGATATTTTTTGGCTTCGTCAACGGGATCGCCTCCGCCGTAGATGCAGTGCCCGGTATCGAGGCACAGACCGACTTGCGTCCCGGTGAGAACATCGAAAAGGCGCTCCGTTTCCAAGGGAGTCTCAACAAAAGTGGCCACATGCGGATGAAAAACGACGGCCAAACCCAATTCCCCGGCAGCATTCTCGACTTCGCGAATCACTGTGCCGACCTGCTTCCACTGAGCCAGCGTCAGCGACTTGCTTCCGTCCGCTGGAACGCGGCCAGCCAAAGCCTGCCGTTCAGGCGTCTGGCAGTCGGCTAAGACGAGAAGTTTGGCGCCCAGCGCAGCGAGCAGCGTGCCGACCTTGCGAACATGCTCGATCACGCTTGCGGTCCGCGATGGATCAGTGATGGGAACGGGCACAAACGAGGAGAGCAGGGTCAGTTCGAATCGCCGCAACGTCTCGTTCAGGAGCGCAGCATCGGTGGGAAAATAACCGTAGGGGCCGAGCTCGGTTCCGCTATAGCCTGCGGAAACAATTTCACCGAGAATCTGTTGGTAAGGCTGCTCCCAAGCCGGGCCGCGCTCATCCTGCACTCCCCAACTCACGGGCGCCGAGGCGAATTGCAGCCGCTCCGAAAGCTTCTCCATCTCAGTGCTTCGTAACGAGAGTGCCCAGCGGCACGCGCACTTCTTCTCGGGCGCTGCGATAACAGGCTTCGATCAGCTCAACGACGTTGTAACCGTCATCGGCGGTAACCGGCGCCGGCGATTTTCCCTCCAGCGCGTCCACAAACAGGCGGTCCTCTTCGACGTAACCCCATTTTTCATGCATGCTGGCGAGAGAGAAATCATAAGTAGTGGTGCGGGTTTCCAGGCCGTTGGTGAACGAAATTCTCTCCATTTCAAAGGTCTCGTACGTCGCATGCTTCCCATAAACCTCGAAGTGTTCGAAAGGAAACTGCCAACTGGCGTGCGCGAACGTCTTCATGGTCGCCTGCAAGCCCGACTGAAAGCTGAGCAAGATGGAAAAATCGTCCAGCTCGTGATGCTCGTGAGCGCGCGCCGCCACCTCCACCCACGCAACTTTGCCGAAGAAAAAGGTCATGAGATCGAACATGTGCACCGGAGTCTCGTACAGGAATCCACCGGTCAGCTTCGCGTTCCACACCCATGGCGGATTGACCAACTCGCCGCGATTCATTTTGGCGTGAACCGAAAGCGGGAGGAGTTCATTCTTATCGATCGCGCCCCTCAGGACTTTATAAACGGGCGCGAAACGCCGGTTGTGGCCCAATTGAAAGACTAATTTGGAGCGATTCACGCGATCGCGCAGCCTGGTTGCGGATTCAAGGTTCAACGCGAACGGCTTTTCCGAGAAAACGTGCTTGCCGGCTTCCAGAACTTGCGTGGCTATTTCTTCGTGCGTGGTATTGGGGGTGCAAACAAAAGCCGCGTCAGATTCCTTGAACAGCTCCTCGAGCGTGCGCGCCGCCTTGCAACCAAAACGCAGGGCCGTGGCCTGCGCGCGAGCCGCATCTGTGTCAAAAAAAGCGCTGAGCGTTACGCGCGGATCTTTCGCCAGGATTGCGGCATGAATGCTTCCGATACCTCCCGCTCCGATGATTCCGATCTTGAACGCCATACCACGGCTCCTGTTTTCCTGCCGGCAACAGCAACAGCGCGACTTAACCGCGACTACGAATTCTTTTCCAACCCGCTCGCGTACACCAACGGCACCCGGGGATCGCGCTCCAAGCGGGCTTTGCGCAGGTGCGCGTAGCGCGGATCATCACTCGCGGCCATGGAGCGCGCGCTGCCGGCCAGCACATTCAGGTAATAGACGTCGTATCCGTGCGCCGCAACCACCGGGTGATATCCATCCTTGATCAGCACCAGGTCGCCGTCCGCGATCGTCAGCGTGTTGTCGCGCGTTCCAGCTGCGTCGTAAAGGCGCTGAAACGCATAACCCTCCGGCTTGCTGATCCGGTAGTAATAAATTTCGTCGAGATCCACTTCCACCGGAGGATTGTGTACATCATGCTTGTGCGGAGGATAGCTCGACCAATTTCCACTCGGCGTGTAAACCTCGCAGATCAAAAGTTTCTCGGCGGGAAATTCCGGGCGGATGATATCCACGATTTGCCGCGTGCAGTTTCCCCCGCCGCGAATTTCCTCGCGGCAATCCGCCGGAGTGATAATGCGCGGAGTAAGCCGGGCAGAGGAGGGAGTGCGGCAGTCGGCGAATTCGCAGTCCGTGATGGCGGAAATTTCAAATGGAGTGCGGCTCGGCAGATAGACCGCATAGGGATAGCCGCTGAAAACGTTATTCCGTGCGCCAATTTCGCGTACGCCGTCGCCCCAGTCAATCGTCGCGCGCCCGCCGAAAATTACCAGCGCGGCTTCTTCATGCCGCGTATCGCTCTGCCAAAATTGTCCCGCGAGGAGCCGCCGCGCCGAAAAATCGATCGTATTCCAGTTGGCGCGTTCGCGTGTGAGGGAAACGAGCGCTCCGGATTTGTCGCTTGCGATCGGAGCCGGGTGGATCAACACCTCCTGCGCATAGGGAATCTCGGCCATCTCTACCTCCCGGGAGAGAGCCATCCCGTCCCACAAGCTGCATTTCCCGAAGCTGCCTTCTCGTTCGCGACGCTGTACTTGGACACGTGGACGCCGAGTAGCCTCCCTAGAGGGCGTTCACTCCGTGATTGAATTCCACGCCCAAACGAGGACGCGGGAGCGGCACTCGCCGCCCCCGCGCAAATGCTAGAAGTATAATTTCAGCGCAAACTGAATTTCACGAGGATCGCCCGGTCCTCCCGAATCGGTCCCCAGGCTTGGCGTGATCGTGTTGGTGACCTTTCCAAACGAACCTAGACTGACAGGGTTGAAGTTCGCATTTGGATTTGCGAAGTTGGGATGATTGAAGGCATTGAAAAATTCAGCCCTGAACTGCAGCTGATACCGTTCCGTAAACTTAAACTGTTTGAATAGGCTGAGGTCCCACATCTGGAGCCCGGGGCCGTGATACGGGTAGGGAGCACAGGTCCCGAACTGTCCGGAGGCCGGCTGCGCAAACGCCGCGGGATTGATATAAAAGCCGGTGGTTGTGTACAGTTTGTGATTGGACGTCGCGCCCGCGAAGGCATCCCCTATACAATCCGCGTAAAGCGGGTTGTTACCGTCAACCGGATTGCTACCACTGGAACTGACTTGAAAAGGACTCCCGGTCTGTTCCGTTACGATCCCGTTGAATTGCCATCCTCCCAACCAACGGCCGGCGAAATTATCGCCATTCATGAACGGCTGGCCTTGACCGATCGGCAAGTCCCACAGGAAGTTGCCCACAAAACGGCTACGAACGTCGAGAATCGAATTGCTCATCTCCGCGGCGTAATCATACGAGTTTTGAGGAAACTTCCCGGCCTGGGTCAAGTGGTCGGCGTAATTGGCGAGACCGTGGGCGAGTGTGTATCCCAGGTTGAAGGTCAAGCCATGGAACGTCCTCTGTTTTAAGGAAACTTCCAGTGAGTTGTAGTCCGCGTTCCCATCATAGGTCGCAGTTTCAAGGGTTCCAGCAGCTACACCAGGCGAAGCGCAAGTGGTGCCGTTAAAAGTATCGATTGGGCCGGTTGCCGTCGTCAAATTGGGATAGGGATACTGCAAAATCGGACAGCCCGTATCGTGGCCCACGATCATCGGCTGATTATAGTCACGCAGTCTGTCCTCTTTGCGGCCCCAATTGCCAACGTAGAAGGCTGACACCACGGTATTCTTGGCAGCTTCGTATTCCAGCCCAAAACTCGTCTGCTCGACGTAGGGAGTGCGCTGATTCGGATCCTGGGCGCGTACTTCCAGCGAAGTCAAATCGACTTGTGTCGACTGAGTAATGGAAGTGGGCAGCCCATTCTGTAGCTGAAAGACAGTGCTGGTGGGGCTGAAGTCCACGATCTGGGTATCAATAAAGAACGGCGGATTGAGCTGAAGTATGGCCTCCGATCCTATCCGTTGCTCGTGCTGATAGAAAACTCCATATCCTCCACGCCAGACCAGACGAGGCAACATCTGGTAAGCAAAGCCAAGACGCGGCGCGAAATTGATCAGGTCCGGGTGAATCAGGGCCCGGTCAAACCAACCGCTAGCGTTGCTCGCCGCGGTGATTATTTCCCCGCCGTTGGCCGGGGAGAAGTTCGACGTCTGATTGTTTCTATCGATGAGCGGAGCGAAAAGTTCATATCGGAGCCCGTAAGTGAGGGTAAATTTCGAAGTGACCCTCCAGGTGTCCATCCCGTAGAAGGAGTGTCCTGGTTGGAAATAATGGACCACGTGGGGAGTCGTGTAGACCGCAAAGTCCACGTCTCCGAGCACCAAATCAGGCAGGCCAAACGAGTCACCGGCGGCGACAGATCCGAGTTCATAAAAAAGACCTTGAGGTGCTTCGATGTCGAAGAAATTGTCGGTCCGCCTGAGGTATTGATACCCGAACTTGAAACTATGACTTCCCTTCAACCAATTCACGTTGTCAATGAAGTTCCAGGCTTGCGAAATCTGGTACTGAGGCCGCCACCCCGCCGACCCCATATTCTCCAAGCCGTTGAACTGGAAAGCAGGAAGGCCAGCGTCGTTCGGACCCGGCGGGACCCCTGACAATCCGATAGCGGATTCGGCCTGCGAAGTGCCCAGAGTCAATCCCAGCGGATCGCTATGGGCGTAATCGCGGCTGAAGCCGAAACGCGCGTCATTGGTCAGCGTGGGTGAAATGGTGTGCGTCCAACCCAACGCCAGAGATTGCTGGTGCCAGCGATACTGCGTTGCGAAATTGCCATTGCCAATCAAGGGATTGCTAGTCCACTCAGGGTCCTGGCGGTTCACATGACGATAGCTGTAGCTTCCGAAGATTTGATCCTTCGAGCTCATGTTGTAGTCGATGCGCCCGTCCAGGGAATTTTGGTCATTGGGAACCGAGGTCGGGAATAGGTAGTTCGGCGCTCCCGTCCAGCTTCCCGGGATTCCTTCGGCGGCCACCGCCGCGGGGGTATTCGGAACCGCTGTGCCCGCGACCAAGGCCAAAAACTTCTGCGCGACGGGATCGAAGCATCCCGGCTGGACTATGTTCCCGACATAGCAATTGGCTTGGCTGGCGATCCCTATCGGATTGGTCAAAGGAATGTTCAATTCCGTAAAATTGCCTTGATCCATCAGCGGTGTCGGAACCGTGCTCTGCTCGGTAATGCCATCCCTGCTGGTGAAGCGTGTGAGATCGCCAAAGAAAAACAGCTTGTCTTTAAGGATTGGGCCGCCGATCGTGCCTCCGAATTGATTCTGGTTGAAGCCGCTGCGCGGAGCGCCGTTCGCATTGTTAACCCAGTAGTTCGCATTCAGGACCTTATTCCGAAAGTACTCGTAGAGATCTCCATGGTAACCATTGGTTCCGGACTTGATGGTCGCGTTGATCACGGCACCCGCGGAGTTGCCGAATTCCGCGGAGTAGTTGCGGGTCTGAATCTTGAATTCCGCCAGCGCATCGGGAGGAGGCTGCACAACCTGTACCGAAAATTCCTGTAGGTTTTCCGAGAACGAGTTATTGTCGATACCGTTCAGCAGGAAATTATTCTGAAGCTGAGTGTTGCCGTTGGCGCTGAACAGGTCTGTCGCATTGTTACCCGACGGGGGCGAAAGCCTCGTTACGCCGGGTTCCAATAGGGCCAAATCAGCATAGCGGCGTCCATTGAGAGGAAGGTCGTTGATTCTCTGAGAATTTACGACACCCCCCAGATCGGCTGTCTGAGTTTCCAAGAGCGGCTCGGCGGTAGTAACCTGTACTTCCTGCGTCACCACGCCGACTTGCAAAGAAAAATCGAGGGAAAGGCGATCTTGCACGTGCAGTTCGATATTGTCGCGTACGGAAGTCTCGAAGCCTGGAGAACTCGCCTTAACGATGTAAATTCCCGGGATCAGCGTTAGCACCTGGTACTCACCGGCGCCATCGACCTTTTCGGTGTCCACGACCCCCGTGGCTTTATTGGTGATCGTGACGACCGCCTTGGTGATTACCGCTCCAGAGGCGTCTTGAACCCTTCCCACGATGGCGCCGCGGTCAATCTGCCCGAATGTCGGCAAAGCACAGACCGCGAGCAACACAACGAGCGCCACTGACCAGCCCAGCAATCTCCGCGAATTCACCGGATTCATTGCAGCCTCCAGATTTTGAGATTCAACGAGCGACCCCCGAATACCGACGCGACCCCAGACCCAATAACCCACAGTTCGTTCGCAACGATTCTATAGAAATCCAACAGTGCCGTGAATTTCGTTTAATTTTTGGTTTCCAATCGTCAAACCCAGCCCCAGGGGATGACGAACGCTTTACAGCGTGGCCTCAACGCCTGCGAATTCCCAGCGCGTATTCCGAACCACGGTGTGAAGGAGAGGGCGGGGCAACGAACAGGACTCAATCATCTCAACACTGACCCCGCAAAACCCACCCCTATCACGTGCCGAAACGATTCGGGTACAATAGCCGGACATGTAACACCCCGGAAAATTTCTTGTCAAGCCTATTTTTCACAAACCGTTCCGCAGGTGCCTAGTTTTGCATATTTATTGCACGGTGAACGCCCCTGGCGTTGCTTTGCCGCAAAATGCCAAAACGTTTTGGCATTTTTGTTGACAACACTCTTCCCCGACGTAAAATGCCGTTGCTCCGCGGACAATTCGGAGAAATTTTACGCGGCGCGGTGCAGCGCGCCTGCGGCGTAACCGAGATGTTTCGCTTCCCGGAATGGACTTTCGCGAGAGCATTTTTGGCGATCGGACTGGTGATTTAACCGCCTTGGAACGTGTCCCTGGATATTTGGCATCGCAATAAGGAGGGGAAATGGCATCACGATCGAGCAGGATTCTTGTTGTAGTCATCGCCGCACTGGTATGCGCGCTGCCCATCCTAGTTAGAACGTCGCCCGCCGGCGCACAATCGCCGATTGCCGTGACCGCCAACCCGATCGTGGCAGCTGCGCCGCTGCCTGTAGACCGCGGAGCGTCCGCCCTCTGGCAGAGCCTCGTAAAGCTGCACACGCGCGCCAGTTTGATTATGGTCACCGCTCATCCCGACGACGAAGATGGCGGCATGCTGACCTATGAATCGCGCGGGCAGGGGAGTCGCGTCACGTTATTGACGCTGAACCGCGGCGAAGGCGGCGCCAACGTAATGTCCTCGGATTATTTTGACGCGCTCGGTCTGGTTCGCACCGAAGAGCTCCTGGCGGCCGATCGCTACTACGGAGTGCAGCAATTCTGGACGCGCATGATCGACTTCGGTTTTTCCAAGACCAAAGAGGAATCATTGGAGAAATGGGGGCACGATCAGACTCTGGCGGATGTTGTGCGTGTCATTCGCATGACGCGTCCCCTGGTTATCACCTCCGTTTTCGTCGGCGGGCGCACCGACGGCCATAGCAATCACCAGGTCGCGGGACAAATGGCGCAAGAAGCTTTTAAGGCTGCCGGCGATCCCAACATGTTCCCTGAGCAGATTAAAGAGGGGCTGCGCCCCTGGAAGCCGCTGAAAGATTATGCGATGGTTCCGTTTGCGCAAGTCACTGACAAGGGGATATTTGATTACGCCGACGGCAAGTTCTATCCCGCCGAATTCCACAACTACACCGACGGAACTACCATCAACGGCGCGCTTTCCGCGTCAGTCGAAATTCCAGAAGGCGAGTACAATCCGCTCTTCGGACTGACTTACCTGCAGCTTTCCCGCCTGGGCTTGGGCAATCAGAAATCGCAAAGCGGCGGCACCAGCCTGCCGCCGGCGGAAGCAGAAATGAGCTCCTATCACCGTTTTGCGTCTTTGGTTTCCGTTCCGGAGAAAGAATCGACCTACTTCGATGGGATCGATATCTCGCTGGCAGGAATCGCCAGCCTGGCGCAAGGCGGCGATTCCGCGTTTCTGAAGGGTGGCTTGTCGCAGATCAATTCTTTGGTCGAGAAAGCCATGAACGATTTCTCGGCGCCGCATCCGGAGGCAATCGCTTCTACGCTGGCGGCGGGTTTAAAGGCTACGAACGCGCTGCTGGATAAAGTCGCCAGCAGCGGCTTGACGGACGATTCAAAGAAGGACCTTGCGCACGAACTGAAGGTGAAGCAGGCGCAGTTCAGCAATGCCCTCGCGGAATCGCTCGGTATTTCAGTGCTGGCGACGGTAGCTCCTGAGAAGGAGCCGACGGGCCCATTTGCGCGCTTCATGAGAAATCAGCCAACCTTCCAGGTGGCCATCCCCGGACAGGAATTCTGGGTGAAAGTACATGTAACGAACCCAACCAATCTTCCGGTGGACGTGAAGAGCGCCGCGCTGGGAACTCCCGCGCACGAAAACTGGACGGTTGATCCTGCGCGGCAGACGGGCAGCACCTTGAAAGGCAATCGATCCGCCGATCTTCGTTTCACGGTTCACGCTCCCGCCGATGCCGGTTTTACTCGTCCTTATTTCACGCGCCCGAATATCGAGCAGGCCTACTACGACATCCAGTCGCCGCAGTATCTCAATCTGTCCACGGCGCCGTATCCCGTATCTGCCACGGTGCAGTTCGAATTTGAGGGCGTGCCGTTCGAGCAAGCCCAGGTGGTGCAATCCGTTAAGAGGTTAACCGGTCCCGGAACGGTGCTTGAGCCGCTTATTACAGGTCCTGCAATTTCCGTGTCGATTTCGCCGCAGGCGGGCATTGTTCCTTTAGACGCCAAGTCCTTTGATGTTAGCGTGGGCATCCATAGCAATGTCAAAGGTCCGGCAAAAGGAACAGTGAAGCTCGCCTTGCCGGAAGGCTGGACGGCGCAGCAAGAGGAATTCTCGACGGCCAAGGACGGCGACGATGAGTCGCTAAGCTTCCACGTCACGCCCACGAAGTTGGAGGAAAAGCCTTACGCAATCACCGCGGTGGCCACTTACGACGGGCACGATTACAAAGAGGGCTACCACACGATCGGTTATACCGGTTTGCGCCCCTATAACCTCTACCGTGCTTCCACTTACCGCACCACGGGCGTGGACGTCAAAGTGGCTCCGGGGCTGAATATCGGCTACGTCGTAGGCGCCGGGGATGATTTGCCGCAATCTCTTGTGAATCTGGGCATTAACGTTCATTTCCTCTCGCCGGAGGACCTGGCCAGCGGGAATCTCTCCAAGTTTGACGCCATCGTTCTGGGCGTGCGCGCTTATGCCGCGCGCGAGGACCTTAAGTCGAATAACGGGCGGATCCTCGACTACGTGAAGAATGGCGGCGTGGTGATCGTGCAATACAATACGCAGGAGTACGACCACAACTACGGCCCTTATCCCTACAAAATGGGCAACAACCCGGAGGAGGTGACGGACGAGGGCTCCAAAGTCGAGATATTGGACCCGCAGAATCCGGTTTTTACCTGGCCCAACAAGATCACCACTAAAGATTTCGATAATTGGGTGGAAGAGCGCGGCTCGAAGTTCCTGCAGAGCTGGGATTCAGAGTATGTGCCGTTGCTGGAGACGCACGACCCGGGCCAGGAGCCGCAGAAGGGCGGTCTCCTCTATGCCAAATACGGGAAAGGCATTTATATCTACAACGCGTATGCGTTCTACCGACAGATGCCCGAAGGCGTTCCGGGTGCGTACCGTCTTTTCGCCAATATGGTCAGCCTGGCTAAGAATCCCGGGCGATAGAGTGATTTCGTGGGGCGAGACCCCCTATAGTCATTATCGATTAGAACGGGGTCTCGCTCTTTGTTTTCTTTGAGTTACAGACGTTTCTACAGTTTTTCATTATCGATTAGAAATTGGCTTGCGGGGTAATTTCTACCCAACTTCTAGCTCCATCCGATGCGGTGACAAGATCTACTTCTGGTCGGATTGCTGGTTTTGAATGGAGTAAAGAAAGGTCTTCAAGGTGGCTTCGCGGCGGGCATTTTCGTCGGCGACGCGCAATGAAGCCGCTTCGTACAGTTTCATTTCCTTCTGAGCGCGTTCGGGTTGGCCCAGGTGGCGGTAAATCTGCGCCAGGCGGTAGTGGGCATCCGCTGAATCCGGATCCATGCGCGCGCAGGTTTCCGATTCCACTAACGCTTCCTGCCAGTTCTCCAACCAGCGGTAGGCTTTGCCCAGCTGGCAGCGGGGCGAGGCATCTTTCGGGAGAAGATTCGCGGCCGCATGTAAGCGGGGGACGTAATCGCCGGAGTGGGTTTTGTCGCCGGAAACATAGTCGCGGCGGAAAAGCACAGCGCCGCAGTAGTAGAGCATGTGGCCATCATTTGGACGCTGATCCGAATAGGCACAGAGCTTTGCAATTGCCGCCGGATCGGGGGGCGTGGGGCGGTCAAACTGAACCTGTCCCAAATATTGGAACGCCAACTCGGATTCGGGAGCGAGATCGGTAGCGCGCAGTAGGTGCCGGGTGGCTTCATCGTCTGCTCCGGCGAGGTACTCGACCATGCCCAGTGCCAATTGTATGCGCCATGAATCGGGCTGCGATTCCTGAGCGTCTTTGAGGATGATCTTGGCGGCATCGAAGTTGCTGTGCTGCATGAATTCGACGGCGAGTGCGAGACGATACTTCTCCTCCTTGGGCGCCAATAGCACGGCGGCCTGGTAGCTTTTCGCGGCATCCAGATAGTCTTGACGAGCCTCCTGAATGTCTCCGAGCAAATCTTCGAGCTCGGCACTGTCACCAAGCTCTTTGCATTTTTCGGCACTTGCTGAAGCGTCAGCCAAGCGACCGGCGCGAAACTGTGCGAGCGCGAGGTTGAACTGAGAGTCGGCGCGGCTGGGGTCGAGCTCGACTGCGGCCTGAAAATCCGTGATGGAATCAGAAAATTCGCCGTGCGCGGTCAGGACCTCGGCCAAGTGTTGGCGAAATGGCAATTGTTCGGCCGCAGCGAGCGAGGTGGCACGAAGCGCCTCAAGCGTGGGATGAAAATCCGCGTGGCTGCCGAGTTGCGCTTCCAGACAGATGAGACCCACTTGAGGATTGTGGGTGCGGGAAAAGAGAGGCTCCGACAGACTAGCTGCGCGACGCCAATTTTGCGCGTGCAGTTCGGCTACGGCCGTGGCCAGGGTGAGTGAAGGATCTTCGGGATTGCGGCTCAGGGCTTTCTCCATCTCGGAGGCCGCCGCTGGGGCGTTTCCCAAACCTGAGGCCACCGAAGCTTTGAGGCGGTGAAAGGCGATATTTAGAGTGCGGTCACTCGGCGGCGAAACACCTTCTAAAGCACTTTGAGCTGCATCGTATTTGTGGAGGCGCGCGAGAACGAGGGCCCACTCGGTGCGAACTTGCGGAGCGCCGTGGCTGGCTTCTGCCGCGTGGGCCAGGAGCGGCTCAGCCTTCTCTGGTTGGCCTCCGCGCTCGTAGAGCTCTCCGAGAGCTGCCAGGGCTACGTAATTGTCGGGGGCAATTCGTACCACGGCTTGGAATTGCTCCGCGGCTTGGTCATTTTCTCCTGTGCTGGCGTAGGCCTGGCCGAGAAGAAGGCGCGCGTTCGCGTCGTTCGGGTTGGTTTGAACGTAATCGGAAAGGACTCGTATGGCGTCATCCGTTTGTCCGGCGGCGAGAAGCGATTTTGCCTGGGCGACCGGTGCGGAGGACTCGGCTGGGATTGTTGGAGAGGATTTACTCTGATGAGCGGCGAGAGTGATTGCGAACGATGAGCGCGCGATCACGACTATAAACAAGATTGAAAAGCCGAGGATTCCGCGCGTGGTCACAGTTAAGGATCTTTCCTGTTCCATCCGACATCGTAGCGAATCTTTGCTGCCGGCGAAAGCATGGGCCTTAGCAGCTTGCGGATAAACTCGAAATGTTGGCGTTTTGATGGGCGTGGTGAGGTTCTTTTCTTGTCGGTGCCGAATCGCGCTGCTATAGTGCGCGCGCGATAATCAACGAAATTTTTTTACGGGAAGCGTGACGTGGCCGAAAACTCTGCGCCGCATCTTCCGCCGGAAATCGCGGGAGCCTCCGAAAAACTTGTCCGCGGCATGGGCCTGGTCCAATCCACGGCCGTAAATATGCTGGAGATGATTGGAATCGGGCCGTTCATAACCATCGGGGTGATTCTTTCGGCGATGGGCGGGCCGCAGGCCATCCTGGGCTGGTTTCTTGGGGCGATATTTTCCGTTTGCGATGGAATGGTCTATGCGGAATTGGGCGCTGCGATGCCCGGAGCCGGCGGAGCATATATATATTTCCGCGAGGCTTTCAATCCGCGGACCTGGGGCCATTTGTTTTCTTTCCTTTTCTTGTGGGAAACCATTTTTGTGGCGCCGCTCGCGATTTCGGCGGCTTGTGTCGGCTTTGCGGAATACACCCACTATTTCTTGCCGGGATTGAGCCACTTTGGAGTGGGAGCGATAGCCGGGGGCGTGTGCGTGCTCATGGCATTCCTTTTGTACCGGCCCATCCGGGTGGTGGGATTTTATTCGGTGGCGATGTTGAGCGTGGTGCTGTTGGCGATGTTCTGGGTGATCGTGTCCGGGATTATCCACATCAACGTCAAGATGGCGTTCGATTTTCCGCCTGGAGCATTTCATCTTTCGAAAACATTTTTCTACGGGTTGGGAGGGGCGACGTTATTCGCGATGTACAACTACGGTGGGTACAACAATATTACTTACCTCGGCGGCGAAGTGAAAAATCCCGGGAAAAACATTCCGAGAGCGATTGTTTTCTCGGTTCTGATTGTCGCGGTGCTGTACTTGTTGATGAGCGTGGTGATCATTGGAACTATTCCGTGGCGCGAAGCTGCCGTTTCTCATGCGGTGGTATCCGAGTTCATCGGGAAGCTGTACGGATCGCGGGCGGCCGCGGTGATGACTTGCCTGATCCTGGTTGCAACGTTGGGCGGCATCTTCAGCATGATTCTGGGACTGACGCGAATTTTGTACACGGCCGGGGCGGAGGGGAATTTCTTTAAGGCGTTCGGGCGCGTGCATCCCACGGGACGATTTCCTACATTTGCGTTGGTGGCTACCAGCGCGATGGCTATTCCGCTGTGCTGGTTTTCATTGGAGCGATTGCTTTCGGCTTTGATGATTATTCAGATTATTTTCCAATTTATTCCGCAGATCTTCGCCATATTCGCGGTGCGGATGTATCGCAAGGAAATCGAGAGGCCTTACGGCATGTGGCTTTATCCTTTTCCGGCTTTGATTGCGCTGGTGGGGTGGATTTATGTGGCTTCGGTTCCGGAGCAATTGCAAAACCTTGGTACGGCTGTGATTCTGCTCTTGTTGGGATTGGGGGCTTATTTTTTGCGGGCGCGGGCTGGGAATTTGTGGCCGTTTGGGGGGTCGCTTAATCGGTCGGCGCAAATTGGTTAGTGCGGTGCCGCTCGCGCGATGCCGCCCTAAGAGGACGGCGCTACATACTGCTCTTAGGATTTTCTTGGCGGGCAACAGGAGTCGCGAACGATCAGCTGCGTTTTTAGTACTGCCGGTGTTTGGATGCTTTCTCTTCCCTCGATGTGATCAATTAGCAGCCTGGCGGCAATCATGCCGATTTCTCTGGCCGGTTGGCGCACTACCGTTAGCCTTGGCCGCAGCAGGGTGGCCCAATAAAAATCGTCGAAGCCGAGCAGGCTGACTTCTTCGGGACAGGCGAGGCCGATCTCCTGAATGGCCGAGAGCGCGCCCAGTGCCATCATGTTGTTGGTGCAGAAAATTGCGGTTGGGCGCTGGCCGCGGGTCAACAACTGCATGGCGTGAAAATGGCCGCTTTCCATGTCGTTGTGGCCGGCGTGGACCATGGTGCGATCCGGGCGGATTTTCGCGCTGCGCAGAGCGCTCATGAACCCTTGCATTCTGTCCACGGAAGTCCCGCTTGAGGCATCGCCGGCGATGATTCCGATGTCGCGATGTCCCAAACTCAGCAAATAACGCGTGGCGCTTTCGGCTGCGCGGGTGTTGTCCACTCCGACTCTTCCGATATACGGATCACGCGCAACGGGGAAACGATCGGCATAAACGACGGGGAGATTTCCCAGGACGAGTTTGGCTTTGCCGGGAGCGGCATTGATGGCGGGGATGCGTACGACGCCATCCACACGGCGCCGGTGGAAAGAATCGAGATAGTTGCGCTCTTCGTCCCAGCTGTCGCGGGAATCGCCGATTAGGACCGTGAAATTGGCGGATGCGGAATAATCTTTCGCGCCGCGCACCAGCTCGATGTAGAAATTATTTGAAAGGTCGGGGACGACGATCGCGATCGAGTGAGTTTTTTGCAGGCGCAGGCCCCTGGCGAGATCGTTGGGGCAATAGCGCAGGGCTTTGGTGGCTTCCTCGATGCGGCTGCGCATTTTGGCGCTGACGTAGTCGGAGTTGTTCAATGCCGCGGAAATGGTGGAAACGGAGGCACCCGCGGCTTTGGCCACTTCGCGAATGGTCACGTGGCGTTTGATGTGCTTCGCTCTGGTTTTCAGCCGCGGCTTCCTGGCGCCGGTCTTTTCGAGTGGGTTGAGCATGAGTCGCAAAGGAGGAGCTTACTAGAATCCGGCATTATCCCAAAACCGAAGCGTTTCGGGAAATAAAGGAGGGCATGGGACGGCGGGCTGTTGTTTGGCGGCCAGGAGAAGAATATGACGCGCCGCCTGCCCGGGAGAAATTTGCGCCGCGCGGTGTATACACCGCGTATTTCTTAATTGCCCCGGCATCGAGTTTCTGTCATAAATTGCCCGCGCGCTGCAGGAAGACATTACCCAGACCCGAATGCTCGATGAAAGAAAACAGCTCGCCCGCAGCGTACTTGGCCGCGTCGAAGTTCTCTCCCAATCGGTCGCGCATTTAGGACCTTGCGGATCTGCGGTGGTCATCTTTCCTTTCTTGACGCAATTTGTCGGGGCCTCGATTCCATTCATCGTGATGGTGTGCTTGTGCGCCATCATTTTGACCGGAATTTGCGTGGCTTCGCTGGTGCGGCAAATACCATCGGCGGGCGGATACGTCAGCTATGTGGGACAAGGACTCGGGAAGCGCTTTGGATTATTCACGGCGTGGACATATTTTTTGTACGACCCCATCGTGCCGACCGCTTCCATCCTGATTGCGGCTGGATTTTTGGAACAAGTGTTCAAGCAAAATTTAGGGGTAAATGTACCGTGGTGGGCGACGACGCTTGTGTTGCTTGGGGTTGTACACGTATCGACCTACGTGGGAATCAAGCAGTCCACGCGGCTTAATGTGATTCTCAGCTTGATCGAGGCGCTGGTGCTCGTGCTGCTGAGTATTTCGATCATCGTTCACGCGGGACGCGCGGGGCAGTCGGTGGTGCCGTTCCATGTCCCTTCGCTGGGCCTACAGTCGCTGGCGATCGGCTTTGCGTTCACGGTGATCATGTTTTCCGGATTTGAATCGGCTGCGCCCCTGGCGGAAGAGACGGCGGATGCGGAGCGAGCAATTCCGCGAACGATGCTCATTTCTCTTCTAATTGTCGGAGCGATTTGGGTGCTATCCGGATATGCGATGGTGATTGGGTATGGGGTCGAGAACGCGCGGCAAGTAATCAACGCGCCGGAGAATCCATTTTTTTCGCTGGGGCAGAGCGTGTGGGGAATTGGCTGGCTTCTGGTTGTATTTGGGTTGGTGAATTCGTCTTTGGCCGCGGCGATCGCGGGACAAAACGCGGGGTCGCGTGTGCTGTACGCATTGGGCCGGGCCTCTATCCTGCCTGGTTGGGTCGGCAATATTCATCCTCTGCACCGGACGCCTTATGTGGCCATTACGGCGCAGACGATTTTAAGCGTGGTGCTTTCGATCGGACTGGGATTGTGGCTGGGGCCGATAAATGCGTTGAATTTCATCGGCGTTCTGCTTGGCGTTGGGACGATTGTTGTTTACGCGCTGGGAAATATGGCGGTCGTTCGCGTGTATCGGCGCGCCGGCTCCGGCTTATGGAATTTGACACTCCATCTTTGGATTCCCCTGGCTGCAAATCTTCTTCTGGGTATCGCGCTGATTTTCACTGTTTGGCCGCTTCCGCCTGCACCGCTTTCTTATGCGGAAATATTTGTGGGCTTGTGGTTGATCATCGGAGCATTTCTAGGCGCGTTCCTGGATGGTTCCTATCTCTCTGCACTCGAGAGTGCCACGGCGATGATGTCTCAGGATCGCGAACCAAGTGAAGCAGCTAAGGCATTCTGATGAATCTTGGTAGAACGGTCGAACCCGGCGGGCTTCCGGCAACAGTGCCGGTGCTCACGATTCTGGAGGATCGATGAGCGCCTATGAGGCAATTTTTGTGGGAAGCGGGATCAATAGTCTCGTGGGTGCGGCGGTTCTCGCGCGAGCAGGATGGAAAGTCTGCGTGCTGGAGCGCAATGCGTGGTTCGGGGGCAATATCAGGACCGCGGAAATCACCGAGCCTGGTTTTCGGCATGATTTATTTTCCGGCTGGCATCCTTTGTTCACGGGGTCCGAGGCGTACGCGCTGTTGAAGAAGGATTTGCATTCTCGCGGACTGGAATATTTAAACACCGAATATCCGACGGCGTCGCTTTTCCCCGATGGGAGTGCGGCGTTTCTTTCGACCGCGCACGATAGGAATAGAGAACACTTCGAGACGCTTATGCAGGGCGATGGAGACGCGTGGAACGACGTTGTGAACTCCTTTGGGAGCAATGCCGACATCGCGTTTGGGTTGCTGGGCACGGAGTTGTGGTCGCGAGATGGGCTGCGTCTGATCTGGAAAGCTTTTCGACGATTGCGAACTCGAGGAATGCTGGAATTTTCTTCGGAGCTTCTGAGCTCGAGCCGTGATTGGTTAACGCAGAGTTTTGGTTCTGAGCGGATCCACGGATTGTTTGCGCCGTGGGTGCTGCACACCGGACTGGGGCCGGACCAGAGTGGCTCCGGATTCATGAACAAACTCATCGCGGTGGCGCTGCAAATGGGAGGAATGCCGGTGCCGAAGGGCGGCGGATGTCGCCTGGCCGAATCTTTGGTGCAATTGATTCGTGATCTTGGCGGTGAATGTCATTCAGGCGCGCATGTGGAGAAAGTTCTGGTGAATTCGGGCAAGGCCGTCGGCGTGCGCACGAAGGACGGGGAATTTCAGGCGAGGCGCGCCGTGTTGTGCTGCGTTACGCCGCAGCAGCTGTATCTGGAGTTGGTCGATAAAGCGGCCACGCCTGATTGGGTGTTGAAGAGTTCGCAGCGCTTTCGCTATGGACGCGGCGATATGCAAATTCACTTGGCTCTCTCAGAACCTCCGCGATGGCCAGGTAACGACCAGCGCTTTTTGAAGACAGCAATGATTCATGTTTGCGCGGGACTAAACGGAGTGTCGCGCGCCGTCAATGAAGCTGAGCGCGGATTGTTACCGGCCGATCCTACCGTCGTTGTCGGCCAACCCATCGCGGTGGATCCATCTCGCGCCCCAGAGGGCAAGTGGATTTTCTGGATTCAACTGCAGGAGCTTCCCACGCATCCTGTTGGCGATGCAGCAGGAAAACTGGAAGCGGCGGGCACCTGGACAGAGAAACTACGCGAAGAATTCGCGGATCGCGCCATGGGGAAACTCGCAAAGCAAATTTCCAATCTCGAGTCTGCAATTCGCAAGAGGGTAGTGCTATCGCCGGCGGATCTTGCGGCGTCGAATATCAATCTTGTTGGCGGCGATCCTTATGCAGGATCATGTGCGCCGAGCCAGTTCTTCATTTTGCGGCCATTGCCGGGTCTGCCGCATCACCGCACGCCCATCGAACGGCTCTATCACATTGGAGCATCCACGCATCCTGGTCCAGGGCTTCACGGTGCGTCGGGTCTGATGGTGGCGAAGCAACTACTGGGCCATCGCAAGATGCGGCAGATCGCTAGTTCTTAGCGCCGCCGATTGGCTTCGGGCCCGAGGTGTAAACATCAATCGCATTTAACAGGCGATCGACATCTTCGGTGGTGTTGTAGAAGTGGCAAGAGACGCGGACACCGCCGACACCGGACGTGTACCTGACGGATGTAAGGATTTTCTTGTCGAGCAAATACTCCTTGCAGGCAATGTTGGCGGCGGCGCTCTGGTTAAGGTCGAATACCACGATGCCCGAGCGATTCGAATGAGGCTGCGGCGTGACGACTCGAATGCCTAGAGATTTCAGGCCCGCGATCAAATGGTCGGTGATCTGGAGGATATGCCGTTCGATATTTTGGAAGCCGAGTTCATTGATCATCGTGAGAGAGGCTGCCAAGCCAACGCCGCCCGGGTAATTCGACGTGCCGCCATTTTCAAACAATCGAGCGCCGCGAGTGATCTTGAGGTTTTGCAATGGCACGCTTTCGGGAGACTCGAACATTTGGCGCCAGTCGCCTTGTAGCGGATTCATGGACATGTAGCCGGCGACGGGGGCCTTCAAGCGATCCCAGATGGCTTTCCGGACGTACAAAAATCCAGCGCCGAAGGGAGCGTTCAGCCACTTGTGGCCGCCGCAAATGATGATGTCGCCTTGGCGGCGACTGGCGTCCAAGCGAAACGCGCCCAATTGCTGAATGGCATCGACGATAAGCAGGATCTCGCGGCGCTCGCATAATTCCCCGAGGGCATCCATATCGCAGCGATATCCGTTGCACCACTGCACGGAACTGACTACGAGGGCGCGCGTGTGATCATCGATCTGCTCCTCGAAGGAGGTGACGGGAAGCGTGCCGCCTTGATTGCGAGCCAATCGGATTTCCGGGGATATACCTGTGCCTTCCTGGCGCCAGGCGAGCGGCACTTCGATAAACTCAAGGTCGGTGGTGACAATGTTGTCGCCGGGTTCGAGAGGCAGAGCGCGAGCGGCGATCGAAAGCCCGTGGGTGGTGCTCTCGATCAGGGCAATTTCATCTTCGGATGCGTTCAGCAGACGCGCGGCTTCCGGGCGGGCACGCTCGCGGGCCTCTTCCAACTTGACGTGATGATCCACCATCGAGCGGGACGGGATTTGCGTGACTGAATCGAGGAAATTGCGGATGGCGTCGGCGGCGACGAGGGGCGCGATGCCTACGCCCGCGGAATCGAAGAAAATCTTCTCCCGCAGAACCGGGAATTGCGCACGCGCATCATTCAAGAAACTGGACAAGACCGCTGGCCCTCCCGAGGGCCTTGAATGTCATTGGTATACCATATGCGTACACGGACGTCATTTCTTTTTGCGAGGCCCAAACCTTGACGGGACGCCGCGTTTGGCTCTACACTGCGCTCGCGATCTTCAGGAAATCATGCCTATGACAATTTCATTGATCTTCTCCGTTCTTCCGCTTTTTGCCGTTCCCGGCTTCTTGCTTGCTGTTCAGGGAAGCAAGAGCGCCTCGGCCGGGGGCGTAGGCGATGTGTCTGAAATGGGCGATGAGTTTGCCGCCGCGTTGAATGCCAAGGATGTTGCGCGTGCGGTTTCTCTTTACACCGAGGACGCAGTGCTCCTTCCGCCGAATGGAGAGTGTATTCGGGGTCTCGCTGCGATCAAGCAATGCTGGCAGCAATTGCTGGCTCAAGGGCTCTCGGGAGTTCGATCGCGTTCACTTGCTTCTGGTTCTTCCGGCGATCTGGGCTTCGAGACCGGGGAATTTGAGTTGACGATTCGCGTTCCCGGCGGCCCGGTGATCACCGATCGAGGGAAGTACTTGAACGTGCTTAAGCGCGGCGCGGACGGCCGCTGGCGGACGACCTGGGATATGTGGAATTCGAGTTCTCCCGCACAATAAAAAAAGCGAACTAGCGGTTATTCTTGCGCGCCAGAAGCAGCACTTCGCGATTGTATGAGCATAGTACACTTTTCGAATACAGACTGGGTTAACGCAGCAGACCGCGATTTCATTTGCCTCGGAGAGCTGGCCAAGGGAATACCGCGCCTCAAGATACGCCGGAAGAAAGCGGACCCGATCACGTTTTCGGTGATTGCCGGCGCGCTGCTTTCTCTTGCGCGCGAGATGGAATTGACGCTTCGCAATGCTTCGCTCTCGCCAATCATTAATATCGGAAAAGATTTTTCGTGTGCGTTGTTTACCGCCGATGCGCAACTGGTGACGCAGGCTTGCAATTGCCCCGGGCATGTCGGATCCATGCATTTTGCGGTGCTTTCGTGCCTGGACGCCTTCGGGAGTCAGGGAATTTCCGAGGGCGATATGTACTTGCTGAATGATCCTTACAAAGGCGGCACGCATCTTCCTGACATCACGCTTATCTCGCCGATTTTTCATCGTGGCGAGCTGCTGATGTTTGCGGGGAATCGCGCACACCACAGTGACGTCGGTGGAAGCTGCCCCGGGAGCTTCCCTCTCTCCCGACAGATTTTTGAGGAAGGAATCCGCTTCCCGCCGGTGAAATACCTGGCCGGCGGCAAACGTGCCGACAGCATTCTGGAAATTCTTCTGGCGAATGTGCGCAGCCCGCGCGAAGTGGAAGGAGATCTCGAGGCGCAAGTCGCGGCGAACCAGGCCGGCTCGCGTGCTTTTATTCAACTCATCGAGAAATTCGGCCGGGACACCTTGTTGAGCTGCATTGAAGGATACCTCGATCATTCCGAGCGATCATTTCGGGCCAGCCTGAAAGTGCCGGAAGGGGTTTACACGGCAGAAGATTGGATGGATGGCGACGGAACGAATGAAGCGCCGAAGAAGATTCGCGCCACGCTCTCGGTCCGTGGCACTGATGTGTTTGTGGATTTTGCGGGCACCGACAAACAGGCAGCTGGTCCGATCAATAGCGTTTTCGCGACGACGGCGTCGATGGTTGTGACCGCATTACTCGGGCTTACCGATCCCACCATCATGCCGAATCACGGATTTTACAGGCCGATCCACGTGCGAGCCCCTGCCGGTTCTCTCGTGAATCCTACGTTCCCATCTCCCGCCGTTGGCTTTCCTGATGTGTGCAATCGCATCGTCGAGGTGTTGATGGAAGCTTTGACGCCGGTGATTCCGGAGCGCGTCATCGCGGCCACCAGCGGAACGACGACCAACGTGTTTTTTGGAGGAACGGATCCCCGAAACGGAGAACCTTACGTTTGGTATTCCATTAATTCCCAGGGCGGATGGGGAGGGCGAATTGATGGCGACGGTTGGCATAATGTGTGCTTTATCGAAGCAAATGGCTGGGACATTCCGGTTGAAACCATTGAATATCGCTATCCCTGGCGCGTGATTGCTTACCGGCTGCGTGATGATTCGAGCGGAGCAGGACGCCGGCGCGGTGGTAAGGGAAACTATCTCGCTCTGACTCCGATTGGGCATGACGTGATTTTCTCGATTAACGGCGATCGCGCTGTTACCCCGCCTTATGGAGTTTTCGGAGGGCAGCCTGGCGCTTGCGCTTGTTGCCGGATTTATCGCAATGACGGGACAGAGGAGCGCATCGCGCCGAAAATGATGAAAGCGGACCGCATCCGGCTTCGGGCTGGAGAGATTATTGTCATCGAAGCTCCCAGCGGCGGCGGTTACGGCGACCCCCTCGAACGGGAGAGCGCGCTGGTGCAGATGGATGTGCTGGACCGCATCGTGAGCGTGGAGTCGGCTCGGCGCGACTACGGCGTGGCGGTGGACCCGCAAACATATTTGGTGAATGACGTTGAGACTCTGGCTTTGCGGGAGCAGTTGCGCAAACGTTCGGCAGGACACAGGAAATTACAGCCTATAATTCTGCGCGAAACTCGTGTTCCCTCCGACTCCGGGGTTTCTTCCTGATGCCTCAGGCCGCCGCTCCCTATGTTTTGGGAATCGACATCGGCGGATCGTTTACTGACAGCATCGCGCTGCATACCGGGACTGGAGAAATCCGCACGGCTAAAGCGCCGACAACGCACGCGCGATATGTCGAAGGCATCTTGAAGAGTGTCGCGACGCTGGGAATAAAGTTGAGCGAGATCGCTCATATCGTTCACGGCAGCACGATTTGCACGAATGCGTTGATCGAAGGCAAACATGCGCGCACCGGATTCATCGCCACGAAGGGCTTCTCCGACGAATTCGACATCCAGCGAATGGTGCGGCGATGGGGCAAAACCGCGTGGTCGTCGATTTACGATCTGCATCAGAAGAAACCTCCTGCATTCATTCCCCGCCACCTGCGCCGGGAATTGGACGAGCGCGTGATTTACCCCGGTACCGTGATTCGAGAGCTGGATTTGCCGGAAGCCCAAAAAGTGACTGAAGAACTTATCGCCGCCGATGTGGAGGCTATCGGGATTTGTTTTCTTTGGTCCACAATTTTGCCCGATCATGAGCAGCGAGTGAAGGAGGTCATCGAGAAGAAGCATCCTTCTGTTTACGTTTGCATCTCGAGCGAAGTGGCTCCGGTGGTCAGGGAATATGAACGGATGGTGACGACCGCGGTGAACGCTTCGCTTATGCCGTTAATGAAAACATACGCTTGCGGCCTCGAGAATGAGCTGCGATCGCACGGCTTTGCCGGCGTGCTGTACATGATGCAATCGCATGGCGGCATTGCGCTGCCCGCGGTGCTGAACGAGAAGCCGATATTGACGCTGCGCAGCGGGCCCGTGGCGGGAGTGGTGGCTACAAATCAGCTCGGGCGCGAGCTCAAGAGGAATCGGTTGATTTCTTGCGACATTGGCGGAACCAGCACGGACACAAGCCTGATTGTGGATTACGAAATTCCTGCCGTCGATGAAACGGACGTCAATTATCTGCCGATAAAAACTCCCACGGTGGACGTACGGTGCATCGGAGCAGGAGGCGGCAGCATTGCGTATATCGACAGCGGAGGGGCTCTGCGCGTGGGGCCGGAGAGCGCAGGAGCTTCGCCCGGGCCGGCGTGTTACGGAGCTGGAGGCCTGCGCCCTACTCTGACCGACGCGAACCTATTGCTGGGGCGATTGTCGGAGGAGGAATTTTGCGGCGGGCAGATTCCATTGAGTCGCCGGGACGCGGAAAGAAGCATGCGGGAGATCGCCGGCAAATTTCGATGGAGCATCGAGGAGGCCGCCAGCGCTATAAACCAAATTGCCGTTGCGAATATTGCGGAATCGATTCGACTGCAGACCATCGATCGAGGTATCGATCCGCGCGAATTTTCGCTGGTGGCATTTGGCGGCGCCGGGCCGCTGCATGCCACGCTTGTTGCTGAGGCATGTGCCATTCCCGAGGTGATAATTCCCCGGGAGCCTGGAGTGTTTTCGGCGGTCGGGATGGTGGCCGCAGACCTTGCCTATTATGACCAAATCGGATATTTGAAGCCGCTGGCGGATGTGTCGGCGCGCGACCTGGCGGAAAAGTTTCAAAAACTCGAACGCGTTGGCACGGGAATCCTCTCGAAATCGGCGGCGCGGCATCGCGAGATCCGATTTGTTCGAAGCGCGGCAATGCGCTATGCGCTGCAGGAATGGGAGATCCGTGTTCCGATTCCTGGCGGAGCGATCGGTGCGGCAACGCTCAAGAAGATCGAACAGACTTTTCATGAGGCTCATCGCAAGCGCTATGGATTCGCGCGCGAAGATCGATCGACGGAATTCGTGACGATTTTTGTGGATTCGATTTTGGAAGTGGCAGTGCCGAAATCGGCATCGCAGTCGAATAAGAGGAAAAAAGGCAGGCACGGCGTTCGGAGTTCGATCCGCCCCGTTTATATCGATAAGGCCGCGGGTTGGGTAAAGGTTCCGGTATTCCACCGAGAAAATCTGCACGCGAGTGAAGATTTGCGGGGGCCATTCATCGTGGAAGAGCCTACGGCAACTACCTTCGTGCAAAAGAGTTGGGGCGGCACGTTGGATGCGGCGGGGGATATCGTCTTGTGGCCGCATGCGAGGCGCCGCCGCAGGACCTGACGGAGAATTCGCATGACTTCGAGTACTACGGATCTCACGCTCCTTCACAACCGGCTCACCAGCATTTGCCGCGAAATGGGCGTGACGATGATGACTTCCGCCTATTCGCCTGTTTTCAACGAGGGATTTGATTTTGTGTGCGCGCTCTTCGACCCGCAAGGGCGAATGATCGCGCAGGCTGAGTACAACCCATCCATGCTTGGCGCCGCGCACCATACGGTGCATTGGCTGCTGGAAGAAATAGGACCGCAATCGTTTCGGCCCGGAGATGTTTGGATTCACAACGATCCGTACCGCGGCGGATGTCACTTGCCGGAACACATGCTTATCCGCGGCATTTTCCATGGCGATCGATTGTTTGGATTCGCCGCCACCATTGGGCACATCGCTGAAATTGGGGGGAAAGCGGTGGGCGGATTGGCGGGAGATGCAACCGAGATTTATCAGGAAGGATTGCGACTGCCGCCTGTCAAATTGATGGATCGCGGTGAACATGTGATGGATGTGTGGAAAATTCTGATGACCAATCATCGCACGCCCAAGCTGACGTGGGGCGATCTGCACGCGATGCTTGGGTCTCTTCGCACGGCGCAGTTGCGGCTGGACGAATTATTCCAATCGCGCGATGTGGACGGCATTCTGCGCAACACCGACGAGCTGATGGCTCGATCGGAAGCGTGGATGCGCCGTGAAATCGGCGCCATTCCCGATGGCCTCTACGAATTTGAGGATTGGATGGAGAACGACGGCATCACCAATGAGCCGATGCGAATAAAAGTTGCGGTGTGGGTGAAGGGAGGAGAAATTGTCGCGGATTTTACGGGGACTGCGCCGCAGGCTCGAGGTCCGATTAATGCGACTTACGCGGTCACGGCGGCGGCAACGTATAACTCCGTCTTTCATCTCACCGACCCGAACATTCCGCGGAACGCAGGCTGCCACAGGCCGATCCACATTGTTGCTCCGCCGAGATCGATGGTAAATGTCCGGCTTCCCGGAGCTGAAGTGGGAGGCAATTCGGAAACGCATTGCCGGATTATCGGCGTGGTGATGGGAGCTTTGGCAAAAGCAGTTCCGGAGCGCGCTGCGGCAGCAGATGGGGCGACCGGGTGCAATTTTCTGTTCGGTGGAGTTCATCCTGATACCGGCGAATTCTACGCCAACTATCATTTCGAAAATGTTGGGTGGGGCGCCGCCTCGTGGCACGACGGCAATGATGCGCAGTGCGCGCCACTCGCGATCAGCCGCAACGTCCCGGTGGAAATTTTCGAAACGCGTTACCCGCTGCTGACGCGATCCTTTCGACTGGTTTCCGACAGCGGAGGCGCGGGAAGATTTCGTGGAGGTCTTGGTACCGAGCGAATCCTGGAGATTCGTGCGCCGGAAATAACCGTGAGTGCCTTGTTCGATCGCATGCAGATTCCGCCCTGGGGTCTTGAAGGAGGCTACCCAGGGGGCATGACCGGAATCGCCATTCGTCGAGCAGGTGAGACGGGATTCCGCCTGTTCACGGATGTTTTTCATACTGTCTCGCCGTCCAAATTTTCGAACATCATCGTTAAACAGGGAGACCAAATTCGAATCGTAAGCAGCGGAGGCGGCGGTTATGGCGATCCGCGAAGCCGCGAGCGCGACAAAGTGCGCGAAGATGTGCGAAACCGATACGTCTCTGTCGAGCGTGCCAGAGAGCTCTATGGCGCAACGGCGAGTGAGTTGGGATCAACAAAACATGGGTGAGTGGCAAGAGCGCGGTAAGGCTTCGGATTATCTGAATCAGCGTGACGTCGATTGCGTGTTTTGTGGCAAGTCGATCCCGCGTCGCGCGTGGGTTTCGACTCGCGAAGGACACGAATTGATTTTTTGCGATCCCGAGTGCGAGCGGCTGTATCAGGACTATTGGCTCCCTCGCTATGGTCAGCAATTCTCCTGATGCTTCGAGTAGGCATAGACTCGGGAGGAACTTTTACCGATCTCGTCGCCGTGGATACGGAGGGCGGTCAGTGGCGGACGTCGAAGGTCTCTTCGACGACGGCGCAGCCGATAAATGCCGTTCTGAATGCGATAGCAGCCGCGAATCTAGACATCACGCGGATTGGGCTTTTGATCCTGGGCACTACCGTCGGCACGAACGCTCTTATTCAACGACGCGGAGCCAAGGTCGCATTTCTAACAACCGAGGGATTCGAAGACATCCCTTTCATTCAACGCGGAAATAGAAAATTCCACTACGATCTTCACTGGATAAAGCCACGGCCTTTTTTGGAGCGCCACCAGTGTGTTGGAATCCATGAGCGGATGGACTACCTGGGAAACGTCGTTGTACCGCTTGATTCAGGCCGGTTCGACGATCTCGAGCAGACGATCCAAGGACTAATCGATTCCGACGGAATCGAATCGATCGCTGTGAGTCTGCTTTTTTCCTATCGTAATGCCGGGCATGAGGAGGTCCTTGGTCAATGGCTATCGCAACATTTTCCACGGCTCTATGTGTCACTCTCGCATCAGGTCGCGCCCATCTGGAGAGAGTATGAAAGAGGGCTAACGACTATCGCGGATGCCTATCTAAAGCCACTCCTGAAAAGATTCATCGAGGGTGTGGAAAACGGCCTTCGTGAGCGTGGCTTCCGTGGGAGCTTGGCGTTAATGAGATCCAATGGCGGAACACGGCTGGCTCGAGAAGCTGCGCATGCCCCGGTCCAATTACTTCTGTCAGGCCTTGCGGGCGGAGTAATCGGAGGCAAACACTTCGGACTGGGCACTGCGCGCGACATGATTACGCTCGATATGGGAGGCACCAGTTGCGATGTAGCTGTGATCAAGAGCGGAGAAGAGCGCTATGCCGAGAAGTTCGACGTTGAGTTCGGTCTGTCACTGATATTTCCTGCGGTCGAAGTTACGACAATCGGCGCGGGAGGCGGCTCGATAGCGTGGATGGACCGGGGTGGTTTTCTGCGCGTGGGTCCGCAAAGTGCGGGCGCCCAGCCAGGGCCAGCGTGCTACCAGAGGGGAGGATTCGACGCGACCGTTACGGATGCCAATTTAGTGCTCGGGCGTCTCGATGCAAACGGCTTATTGGCCGGCCGACTCAAATTGAATCTTGAGAGCGCTTGCGTCGCCCTTCGACCAGTCGCCGATATTCTGAAGACGTCATTGGAAGAGGCCGCTCTGGCTGTGATCGAGATAGCGGACGAGAACATGGCAAACGCGGTGCGCCTGACTACCGTCGAGATTGGAATCGATCCACGAGATTTCAGTTTAGTTGCGTTCGGTGGCGCCGGGGGACTACATGCGGGATCGATCGCCCGCAAATTGGGCATCCGCAACGTGCTGATTCCTCCGCATCCAGGTCTTTGTTCGGCATTGGGGACTTTGATCGCGGATCTGCGAAGCGACCAGATCCAGACTGCCTCGATGCGCTCGGATCGTGTCAGCGTTGCGGAGATCAACGCGCATCTAGAGCGACTCGCGGCGGCCGCTCTCGCTGAACTGACTGCCGAGAAATTTGATGGGGTGCCCCTCGTGAATTCCAAACTCGCGATGCGGTACCTGGGTCAGAACTACGAACACGAAATAGAAATATCGGGAGATCATTTGACGGAAGCCGATCTGGCTTCTGCTTACGAACGGTTTGAGAAGCTTCACGACGATTTCTACGGATATCGTTTGGCAGGCCAGGTGATCGAAATCGTGACGATCCGAGTGACCGCAGTGGGTCCGACTTCGCTCTCGCTTCCGCCGCTCGCAAACGTGAATCCATGCGACCCGGAACGACACAATCGGCCGGTGTACTTCCCTCGTTTGGGATTGGTGGACACGCCCGTACTCCGGCGTGAATCCTTGCCTATCCGCGCGGCGCTCTGTGGACCTGCTATCATCGAAGAGTCTGATTCAACTACGCTGTTGTTTCCGAATGACCGCCTGACCGTACTCGATAACGGCGCATTTTCGATACAAGTTACCAATGGGTGAGAAATGAAAAATAACATTGCCGTGGCAAATGGCCTAGAAGTACCGCGCGAGGTGCTTGAGTTTCGAAAGCAGTTCCCTATTTTCGAGAACAAAATTCACCTGGCCAATAACTCGAAAGGGGCTCTCAGCCGTTCGGTAATTGCCGCGCACCAAGAATATATGGATAGTTGGCGGCGCGATGGGGCGCCATGGGGACTTTGGGTCGGTAAACACGAAGCACTGCGCGCGGCATTCGCGAGACTCATCGGCGCGCACACTCATGAAGTGGCCGTCTGTCCTTCCGCCACTCTTGGACTTGCGACGGTCGCATCGTCCTTCGACTATAAAGACCGCCCAGCAGTGGCATTTGACGATTTCAGTTTCCCTTCTGTGACTTACCTCTGGCACGCGCAGGCGATGCGCGGCGCCCAGATTCGAAGAGTCCACGCCAACGCCGAGAACGAGATTTCCGTGGAAGCCTTCGATTCTGTGTTTGACGAAAGCCTGCAATTCCTGTCGGTAGCGCACGTCTGCTACAAGAATGGCCATCGCATGGATCTTCCGGCGCTGGCCAAGCGCAGTCACGAGGCCGGCGCGTTATTTATCGTGGACGATTATCAATCATGCGGAAGCCGCGCCCTTAACGTGAAAGACGCCGACATCGATGTCTTGATCACCGGCACGGTAAAGTTCCTTCTCGGCTCCGCAGGAGTTGCGCTGCTATATGTTCGCGAAGGCCTATTTGATCAGCTTCACCCGACGATTACGGGATGGTTCGGACAGGAAAATCCGAATGATTTTCAAGTCGAGCGCCATAACGAGGCGAAAGACGCGACGCGCTTTCAGAACGGCACACCCGCCATTCCGTCGGTTTACGACAGCTTGGCAGGCATTGAGCTCGTTGAGGCAATTGGATTGAAGAAAATCGGAGCCTGGATCGATTCTCTCACCGCTTACTTAATCGATCGGTTGCAGCCGGAGGGATTTGTGCCCGCTACGCCGCTAGATCCACGAAAGCGCGGGCCGCAGGTCGCCATCCGCTCCCAAGACGCGGTGAAAGCCGTAGAAGAGTTAGCGCGCCGCGGTATTGTGGCCACCAGCCGGGATAACAACGTTCGCGTGGCGTTCCACTACTACAACACGCCCGGAGACATCGATGCGCTTGTCGAAGCGTTCAAAGAATTGAAGGGATTGATGCTCGTCAAGCAGTGACCGATCGTTTGCCGAACCCTATTCCCCCGAATGTGGGCCAGCCCGATCATTGGCGTAGGAAATCCGCGAGATCGATACGAATATTCTCGTTTCCTCTATCTGTTGACGTAACATTTCGGAATACCCAAGGTATGCAAAATGTAGTTGACATACATGCATCGCCACGTTAGTTTGCCCGCCGAACCCTGTAAGTCACGGGGGCGTCTCATTGGACTGGTGTACGCAAGCGGCCGGCTTTCGAACAATTCCTATTTCTCGCCGTGCCTTTTCGTCCAGCGGGTCGCCGGCCCGCGCCCTCCTGCTTCACGGTTGCGCGGAGGAGAACTGCTATGAAAAGCCTCGTTGAACGCATTTGTCGTGCAGCAGTTTTCTTGCTGGCTTCACTCCTTTGCACGGGTATGCATGCGACTCCGGCAGCGGCGCAGGAAAATACCCCGCCTACTGTGACCGTGATTCACGCCGGCAAATTATTCGACGCACATGCCGGGCGCATGCTGGAGGATCAGGACATATTGATCCGCGGCGAACGCATCGAGAAGGTGGGGCCGCATCTTGAAGTCCCTTCTGGCGCGCACGAGGTTGATCTGCGCAAGGCTACCGTGCTGCCGGGGTTCATCGACGTGCATACGCACCTGACGTCGGGTACGGGAGGAGCGGGCTACAGCGGACTGGGAATTTCGACGCCACGGCACGCGCTGATTGGGGCGCGCAATGCGCGCATCACTTTGCTGGCCGGCTTCACCACCGTGCGTAATGTCGGGGCTGAGGGCTTCGCGGACGTGGCATTGCGCGACGCGATTGACGATGCCGATGTGATCGGGCCGAGAATGCAAGTTTCGGGGCCCATCATCAGCATCACCGGCGGGCACGGGGATATGAATCTGCTTCCGTTCGAATTTCATTATTCGGCGGACGGCGTGGCGGACGGCGTGCCAGCGGTGATGGCCAAAGTGCGCGAGAACATCAAGTATGGCGCTGACGTTATCAAGTTCACGGCCTCGGGCGGGACATTTTCAAAAGGCGACAGCCCGCTATTCGAACAATATAGCCCCGAGGAAATGCAGGCATTGATTTCCGAAGCGCACCGCTTGGGACGAAAAGTTGCCACGCACGCTCATTCTGCAAATTCGATCAAAGACGCTGTGCGTGCCGGAGTTGATTCCATCGAGCATGGAATTTTCATGGATGAAGAGTCGATCCAGCTGATGAAACAGCACGGCACGTATCTTTCGGCCACAACCTTTCCACTTTTCTGGTATGAAAAAAACGAGGACAGTTTGCACTTGCCGCCGTGGGTGGTCGAAAAGGTGGCTATGATTATTCCGGCTGCTAAAGTGAATGTCGCACGCGCGTATCGTGAAGGCGTGAAAGTAGCGCTGGGAACGGATGCGGGCGTATATCCTCACGGATTGAATGCGGGTGAATTCTGGTCCATGGTGCAATTGGGATTGACGCCCGTGCAGTCGTTGCAGGCTGGAACTGTTAACGCCGCCGATTTGATGGGTTGGAGCGACAAGATCGGGGCGATCGAGCCGGGACATTACGCGGACATCGTCGCGGTGAACGGCGATCCGTTGAGCGATATCACCGTGCTGCAGCATGTGGATTTCGTGATGAAGGGCGGCGTGGTTTACAAAGGAAATTAGTGATGGCGGAACTTTTAATGGGAGGTCCGAAAATGATGCGCAGATTTCTGTTTTCGACGATATTGCTGCTGACCTTCTCGGGCGCGGCATTCGCGCAGTCGAACACGGGCGAAATCACGGGCGCGGTGCATGATCAGCAAGGCGGCGTCGTTCCCGGCGCCAAAGTGACGATCACCAGCAAGGACACGGGGCTGGTGCGCACCGCGTCCACTCCGGACAATGGATCGTTCCGCTTCCTCGCGGTGCCAGCCGGGGTTTACGCGCTCACGGCTGAGAAAAGCGGATTCGCGGTCGCGAAGGTCGAACGTATTGAAGTTCTGGTGGACGAAATCGCCACGGTGGCAGTGGCGCTGGCCGTGGCGCAATCGGCGCAGACTATAACCGTTGAAAGCAACGTGACGATGACGGACACGGAGACGGCGCATCTCGGCAGCGTGATCAAAGAATCGCAGGTGACTACGCTTCCGCTTAACGGCCGCGATTTCGCGCAACTGGCGCTGCTCAATGCCGGCGTTTCAGCTTCGGGTGGTGGCGGTGGACAGCAAGGCGGTGAAGGCGGCGTCTCCGGCTATTCCTCAAATGGACAGCGGTCCACATCCAACAATTTCATGGTGGACGGAGTTGACAACAATAACTATGAGGCTGGCGGCGTGGCGCAGCTTCCCTCCATCGATTCGATACAAGAATTTCAGGTGCAAACAAACAATTACGCCGCGGAGTACGGACGCAGCAGCGGATCGATCGTCAATTTGGTAACGAAGTCAGGCACAAATCAGCTGCACGGATCCGCCTATGAATTTTTCCGGAACAATGTCCTCGACGCCCGGAATTTTTTCGCTGATCCGGCATTCCCGGCGCCCGCGCTGCGGCTAAACCAATTCGGCGCCACCCTGGGAGGCCCGATTCAAAAAGACAAGACCTTCTTCTTCGGCAACTACGAGGGATTCCGGCAGGTTGCCGGTATCACCAACTTGACCAATGTTCCCACAGATGCGCAGAGAACCGGCTTATTCCTGAATCCCGCGACCGGGCAGAACGTGCAGGTAGCAGTCAATCCGGTCAGCGCGCAGCTGTTCGGATTGTTTCCCCAACCAGACACGACACAGTCTGGCGGAAACTTTGTCTCTTCGCCAACTCTGACGAATAGCACCAATCAATACATGCTAAAGATCGACCATCATCTCGAGCACGGAATGCTGACGGCGCGCTACAGCTATACGGGAGCTACGATTTTCTTTCCGTTCCAGCCAGGACAGGGCGTCACAGCCATCCCCGGTTATGGAGTGAATGACAAGGAGTCAACTCAACTGGCGTCGCTGGGCTACAACTGGTTCATCAGTTCAGCCAACCTCAATGAGTTTCGATTCGGCTACATGCGAGTTACCGGCTTCACCTCCAATCAGACTGGGCCGCAGGCCGCCACTTTTGGATTCAACACCGGCTGGCCGGCAGGATCGCCGATGGGACTCGGGGATATTCCCAACATCACGTTTTCTGGTGGCTTGGTCTCGGGCGTCGAAGCGACATCGAATTTGGGCGCGACGGGAAACAATCCCGCCGGCAACTGGATCAACACGCTGGAATTCGTAGATAACTTCTCGCACGTCACTCCGCGGCACGAATGGAAGTTCGGCGGCGAGGTGCGCAACATCCGCGACAATCGAGTTTACGATCTCTTCTTTAACGGGCAGCTCGGCTTTACGGGCTCGGCAAACCCCGAAGGAATTCCGAATCCGCTGGTGGATTTTGCGGAGGGCTTGCCGAGCTCTTCGCTTCAATTCGTCGGAAACTCCGGGCGCAGCTACCGCACTACGAGCTTCGATTTCTTTGCGCAAGACAAGTTCAAAATACGAAGGAATTTGACGCTCAGCTATGGCCTGCGCTACGAGCTGAACACCGTCTTGCACGACGCCACCGGTCGCTCGAGCACTTGGCGTCCCAATCTCTTTATGCAGCCGCTTGCGCCTAACGCCGACCAGACCAATCTTGCCGAGTTGCAGGCTTCAGGCATCGCCACGCAGAGTCAGCTCGGCGGACTTTACAACGGAGATCACAATAATTTTGCGCCGCGTATAGGTCTCGCCTGGTCGCTGGGCGCCGCGCAAGCCACCGTGCTGCGCGCAGGGTACGGCATCTTCTACGACACGGTTTTCGGAAATATCCCCGGCAACGTGATGCTGAATCCGCCATATCTGCCGGACTACTTCATCTCTTCTCCGGCGTGGCCGGCTTCGTTTGGTCCTTCCGGATTCCCCGTGCTGACCATCACGCCCGCGAATCTGCCCACCCCCTACTCGCAAGCGTGGAATCTCGATGTGCAACACGAGCTGCCGGACAAGATTCTGCTGGACGTTGCCTACGTCGGTACCACCGGCACGCATTTGCCGCGCTTCCGGCAAATCGATCAGGCCTACATCACGCAAGCGCAGATCGACACTCTAACTCCGGATGTGATTACCCGCATGGAAGACCTTGGAATTCCTCCGCCAGTGGCCATGTTTCTTTCGCAGAATATCGGCCTGATGCCCAGCATCGTGCGAGGGCCGTACTTCGGCTTCGCGCAGATATTCGAGGCCGAAGACTCGATGAGTTCGAACTACAACGCGCTGCAAGTCAAAGTTGACAAGCAGCTCAGCCACGGGCTGAGTTTTGGGGCGGCTTACACGTACTCGAAATCGATTGATGGCGCTTCCGACTTCTTCGGGTCGGGTGCCAACGGAAGCACCATCTTTCCGCAGAATAATTACGATACGGCCGCGGAGAAGGGCCTCTCCGATTTCGACCTACGCCATCGGTTTGTGTTCAATTACATTTACAGTATCCCCAATGCCAAAAACCTGTGGTCGGCAATCCCCAATGCCGTAGGGAATGGATGGCAGATCAGCGGCATCATCACCGCGCAGACAGGCCAGCCTTTCTCCGTGCTGACTGGTGAGAACCAGAGCAGCACGGGCCTGGGCGACGATCGCGCCAATGTGAGTGGCAATCCAAATTCAGGCCCGCACACAGTCGCGGAATATTTCAACACCAGCGCGTTTTCTCTCAATGCGCCACTCACTTTCGGAGATTCGGGACGCAATATCGTCACCGGACCAGGGTTCACAGACGTTGATTTCGCACTGATGAAGAACACGAACATCACCGAACGCGTGCGGGTGCAGTTCCGCGCGGAGTTCTTCAATATCTTGAATCATCCGAACTTCGCGCTTCCGAACAATGTTCTTAGCTCGCCGTCGTTCGGCGCGCTGTATCAGACGCCTGACGTTGCGCAAAATAACGTCGGGCTTGGATCCGGCGGCCCGCGGTTAATTCAATTTGGGCTCAAATTCTTGTTTTAAGAACTGGATGGTTGCGGTCACGCGGCGACGTGACCGCAATTTCTCCCATTGACCATGACAGATTCACATCGAAACATGCGGATGCGTACGTTCTTTCTGGCGATCGTGATTTTTGCCGCGGTGGTGTTGGCCGTTGCGGCGCAATCCGGACCACGCGTGGAATCCCTCGGCCCCAATCTGTACGCCTATATTTCCGATAACGACGGCAGCGCAAACTCTACATTCTTGGTTGGCCCATCCGGCATTCTCGTAGTTGATTGCGGCATCGACCGCGTGGAAGGCGCCAAAATCCTGCGCGAGATTCGCAAGGTTTCGCCGCTACCCGTCGCTTACATCATCAACACGCACTATCATCCAGACCATCAGGGCGGAAACGGCGTCGTAGGTCCCGACGCCATCGTGATTTCTTCGCCGTTCACCAGAGAGAAGACGATCGCTCTCGCCGCAGCCATGACCAAGCCGGACGCGTCACGTGCGGCCATGCCCAAGCATGAATTTGCGTTTCGGCCCGCGACGATCACTTTCAGTCAGAAAATGACAATCTACGTTGGGGATTACCCTGTCGAAATTGTTGCTGCCTGGCCGGCCCACACGCTGGGGGACATTTATGTTTATTTCCCGACGCAACGTGCTGTTGCTACGGGCGATCTTTACCTGACGAACAGTGTGCCCGCGATGGATGAAGGCAGCGCCGAGCATTGGATCGAGGATCTCGATCAGATGCTGGCGCTCCCGGCGGATCATTTTGTGCCCGGGCACTTCGAAGTCGGCAGCAGGCAAACGATTCAGCGCTTTCGCGACTACATGGCCGATCTCGATGCGCAAGTCCGGAAATTGGCTGCGGCCGGGGCGAGCGAAGAAGAAGTCCGCCAAAAAGTCAGCCTGCCGCAGTTCGCCGATTTTCGCCAGTACCCTAAGTACGAAGCCACATTCGGCGACAATGCCGCCGCCATACTCCGGCAGATTCGCGGATCGAAATAAATTCCTTCGCGCCTTTGATTGAAGGCATCATCCAAATCTGCTAACGTGCCCGCTTCGGGAGAAAGTCGCGTGCCAGCGGGCCGATTCTTCAACGGTGTCATTCTGCTGGCGCTGCTGCTCATCTTCAAAGCATCGCCGTCCGGTCGGGCTGCGCCTCCACTCACGGAGAACGAAGCGAATCGCGAGGACTATGTTGGTGACGGCGCATGCCGGTCCTGTCATGCGGGCATCGACCAAACATACGTGCGAACCGGGCATCACTTGACCTCGCAGCTTCCCAGCGAAAGTTCCATCTCCGGAAAGTTCACAGCTAATTCCAATATTCTGCGGACTGCTGATCCAAATCTGCACTTCGTCATGACGACTCGCAGCGGCAGTTTCTATCAATCGGCGGTATTCGGCCAGCCTCCCGATGAGCTAACGCATACTGAGCGAATTGATGTGGTCGTGGGATCAGGGCAAAGAGGTCAGTCCTACTTGTATTGGAAAGGCGACCGACTCTTTCAGCTGCCGGTATCGTACTGGACTCCTCTGGGCGAGTGGGTGAACAGCCCCGGCTACACAGATGGCACCGCCGATTTCACGCGGCCGATCGATCCGCGATGCCTTGAGTGCCATGCCGGTTATTTCGCCTCAATCCCATCGGGCCCTCCTGAAAATCGTTACCAAAAGGCCGGATTCACCCTGGGAATTACTTGCGAGCGATGCCATGGTCCGGGCCGCCAGCATGTAGCAGCCGAGAGGTCTCACTCAGCCCATGCGCAGAATTCGCCGCCCGAAGCATCGCCGAGTAAAACGATGGCCGTAAGCCTGAATATCGTGAATCCAAAGGGGCTGTCTCGTGAGCGCCGGGTGGATGTGTGCGCGCAGTGCCACGGAGGTTTGGGCGAAGAACGCGCTCGCGCGTTCTCGTTTGTACCCGGGAGGTCGCTAGCAGATTATGTGCAGCTCCTGCCTCCCGATCCGAACGCCAAACTGGACGTGCACGGGAACCAGGTCGCGCTGCTGGAACGAAGCCGCTGCTTTCAAAACTCCCCGCAAATGTCTTGCATCACGTGCCACGACGTTCACGCGCCCGAGCGCACCGCTGCCGCCTACTCGGACCGCTGCTTGGGCTGTCATAAACCGGAGAGTTGCGGCATGTATCCGAAGCTTGGCACGGATATCGTCAGCAATTGCGTGGATTGCCATATGCAAGTGCAGGACTCGGATGTGATTGTTTCAATCGTGGAAGGCAAACAAGTGAAAATGCGAATTCGCAATCACTGGATCAAGGTGTACGCCGCGCCTCCGAATAGCTTCTAGAACCGGAACAAGAATCCCGGCTGAACTATTTTGTATCTGCTGGATGTACTTCCTCGGCGTCTCGACTATCCCCGACTCAGGGGTCAGGCACCGTGATATCGAACTGCCAGCGGACATCTCCGACGGGAGCGCTTTCGTCTGCGGTTTGTTTTCGCAGCGGAATCACTCCTGGAACTATCCAGTTGTTCCACATGTCATCAATCTGAGCTTGGAAGAACTGAACATCCTCATCGATGAAATGCGCGAATCTTCCCTGTTTGAGGAGGTAGTTTTGCACGGGCAGCCTCTTGTATCTGCCCTCGGCAATCTCTCGCGTCTTGCCGTAGAGTTTCAGCACTCCCTTTTCAACCTCGTACAGCGGCCAGATCCCGGTAGTCACGGCCAAATTGCCGAGCTCATAGGAGAGGATGGGATCGTAGTCCCAACCCTTCGGACACGGGTTGAGGCAGTGGATAAAAGTGGGGCCTCCAATGTTCAGGGCCCGGCGGACGCAATTCATTGCCTGCAGCGGGTAGGAGGTGGAGACGGTGGCCACGTACTTGCACGTGGGATGGCCAGCGACCATCAGCGGCGCCACGTTCTTTTTCCAGCGCTTATTCATGATCCGCGTCACCTTCCCCGGCGTGCTGAAGGAGGTGTTCGCCCCGTACGGCGACGTCCCGGAAATCTGGATGTCCGTATTGGCGTAGGTTTCGTTGTCGTACATCACGATGAGCAGGTTGTAATCCGGGTGAGTCAGCGTGGCCGAGATCGCACCCAGCCCCATGTCCGCTCCGCCGCCGTCTCCGCAGAAAGCGATCACGTTGATGGGCTCGTCCTTCATGGCACCCTTGCGCATTAGGGCGCGAAGTGCCGCCGCCGTTCCTAGAGCGGCTGATCCGGCGGCCCCCAATTGCGTATGCATCCAAGGTATGCCCCAGGGTGTGCTGTAATAGGACGTATTGGCCACGTACATGCACCCGGTGGCGCCTAGAACGATCGTTCGAGGACCAGCAGCCTTGGCCAAGAGCCTCATGAATTCCGCGGACTCGCAGCCTTCACAGGTGCGGTGGCCCGAGGTGAAGTATTCCTCACAAGGAACCTTCTTGACGCCCTTAAAGGGATCCAACTTCTGCGTTGGCATTATTTCTGCGAAGGTGCTCATGGCTTCTCCGTCCTTTCCCGCTCTTGCAACGCGCCTTGCGACACGTTATTCCCGCAGGCCGATCCATTGCGTCAGCGGCTGTGCCTTGCCGCTTGCCGCCTGAAAGGTAATTTCCGCAATCTTCTCGACGTCTGGCACGGTCACTTCGCGTCCGCCCAGTCCACACAGGAAGTCCAGCACGGGTGGCCGGGTCTTGGCGTGGGTGTACATTGCGGAGCGCAGTTCCGTCGCCACCACGCCGCTCAGGTCCGGCGAACCGAACGACACGTCGCGGTCAATGACGCCGATGGCGCGGAAGCGTTCCAGCGCCTTGGCGATTTCCGGGCCGGCGAATGGCCGGAACCACCGCAGCCGCACGAATCCCACCTTCTTGCCTTGCGCGCGCAGTTTGCGAATGGCCACTTCCACCGGAGTGGAAAGCGTCCCCATGCCGAACAGCACGACCTCCGCATCCTCGGTCATGTACTCTTCGAAGAACGGGTTGCCGTACTTTCGTCCGAAAACTCGCTCGAAATCCGCATACGCTTCGCGGATCACGTCGCAGGCCCGCTCCGTCACCCCGTAATTCTGGCGGCGAATTTCCATGACCCAGTCCTCGTTGCACTGCGGGGCCACGGAGATGACATTGTCCGGATGGAGCAGCAGGTTGCCGCGATCATAGCGGGGCAGGAACCTTGCTACTTGCTCCGCCGCAGGGATATTCACCAGCGCCTGCGAGTGGGTCAGAAACGCTCCGTCGCAACTGATCGCCACGGGCACAAACATGCGGCGGTCTTCCGCTACCCGGTAAGCTATCAGTGCTGTGTCCAGTGCCTCCTGCGCGCTGTCCACCCAGACCAGCATCCAGCCCAGGTCGCGAACCGCCAGCGCGTCGTTGTGCTCCACGCCGAACGCGCCTGGATCGTCGAGCGAACGGTTGCCCACCAGAGCCACGATAGGCACGCGCAGCGACGGGCTAACGGTTAACACCTCCATGGCATACATCCACCCGACGCCGCTGGATCCGCTGAACACGCGTGCGCCGCAGACCGACGCGTGCTTCACGATTTCGAATTGAGAGTGTTCACCATCCGCCACGATGAACTCGCAATCCATTTCGCCGTCGGCTACCAACTGGCTCATGTATTGCATCACCGTGTCGTAAGGACGGATGGGATAAGCTGTGACCACGTCCACGTTGGCCAATTTGCAAGCAACCGCAATGGCTTCCGCTCCCGTAATCAAAGCTTCCTGTTCGTGAATTTTCTTTCCTTCATCGACGAGCACTGTATCTGTTGCCATTGCAGTCTCCTCTTCCCGGCGTCAGCTCTTTTGCGCGATCTCCAACGCTTGACGCGCCTGCTCTTGATACTGGCCGCGATAGCGGAAGCCGTGCGTCCTGTCCTTCTCGACTGTGGCAATAGTTGCCTTCAGCCAGTCGAGGTACCCGGCCTTATCCTTCTTGAACCAGACCCATTGGCTATCGTTATTGTGAAACTGGGCTTCGTTCACCATGGTGATGCAATTCTCAATTGGGCAAACGGCTTCGCAAATCCCGCAGCCGCAGCATGCTTCCAGGTTGGCGTCGTAAGTTGCATCGGGGGTAACGTCGAAGGATCCGTCGGGGCAATTGAGCCAGCACAGCGTGCACTTCGTACAGGTTTCGAAATTCACCACTGGGCGCATCGAGCGCGTCGTGTACTTCTTGAATTTCTCGTTTCGCGCCGGCCGGAATCCGCCCGTCCTCTTTGTCACCGGGTCCTCAAACGGCCCGCCCTGGGGTTGGCCCTTGATCGCTGTGCCCATTGCCATCTGGCCCCACTTCAGCAGATCGAAATGGAGTAGCTCTTCGCGATTGCCCTGGCCAGGCTGGACCTCTATGGCGCTGAAGCGCTCATAGGCCGTGCGAGCTGACGTGACTTTTAGCGCATCCTTCAGTTTGCTGTTGATATAGGTCTCCACCGCTGTTTGGCTGACCAGTTCCGGCAATGCCTTGGCAATCGCGCCCAGCACGCGCACATCGGTGTGGTCGTTGTTGTAAACCCACATACCCGAAGAACTAGCGATTCCCTTCACAATTCCCAACTTGTACGATTGTTCCCGGCGATGGATCAGCTTCAGCAGCGTCTCCGCGTCTTGGGTCGAGGTGACAATCAGAGTTCCGCCTTTCCTGACAGCGCGGTTCACTGCTTGCAGCCCGCCCCAGGCCCAGGACTCGAAGCCCTTGCAGAGCGTGTCGTCAAGCACGACAGTGATGTCCACTAGCTCCGGCTCGTAATGCGCCATCCCCAATTGCAAGGTCTCGTTGTCACTGGCCACAATGGCAAAACACTTTGCAGGGATGCCGTTGCGTTCCGGGCTGTCTCCGTATCGCCCGAACGAAATGCCCCGTTTACCTTCTTCGTGCGCGGCCAGGACAATTCCGCGGGTAATGTTCTTGGCCAGCGTCTTTTGAAAGACCCCTCGGTAAATCACTTCGACGGCATATAACTGGCCCATGGGTGACCTCCATTTCTGGTTCTTATCGACTGTCAACGCAACCCTAGTCCTGCGAGAGAAAAGGACACAGTGATGCGCATCACCGTTCGACGTGACGTGCATCGTCACAGGGTGGGTTGGAGGAGGGGACTCGTGGGTCAACGAAGCGAAGAGAGGGCACGGTGCACGCGCGGGTTTACAATGTTTAGCGTTGCCGGTTCGATGTTCTCTGCGGCAGCGTGGACTTCCGTAATGAGGTAGTGGTGGCCGAGGTTGTCACGAAGGTCACGAATGACTCCGACTTGTAGTCTAATTAGTTTCGGGTTGGACGAGCGACCCGGTTTGGAGAGTCCCATCTACGACGCACGGGCCAGAGGTCTCAATCGGAAACTCTCAATCAGATCGAGCACAGCTTTTGCCGCTTGCCTTCTGCTTCTTCTCAGCAAGCCGCCCGTGCACGCGGGACAAGACAAACCGAATGAAGGAGAGACTGAGAACAAGGCCGTTTTTCTGGTCGCCCGCCCTGGGCTCGGGGACCCCATGTTCAAAGAGTCCGTGGTGTTGATGTTCCCGTCTTCCGCAGCGACGGCAGAAGGGCTGATCGTCGGCCTTATCGTGAACAAGCCTGGGCGCGTGGCGCTAAGCGAGATTTTTCCAGATGACGATGCGCTGAAGAACCGTTCCGATGCCGCTTACTTCGGCGGACCGGTGTTCCCCCGGGTTCCTGGCGTTGTCTTCCGCTCGAGCAAAGCCGCGAAACAAGGGTCGCTTTTGTTCGGCGACTTGTACGTGAGCTTTGATCCTGATTTCGTCAAGGCGCTCCTAAAGGAACCGGGGAAAATGCTCGACATGCGTCTGTTTGTGGGGCGCTCCCAGTGGGCGCCAGCGCAACTCCAAAACGAGGTGATCGTGGGAGCGTGGGACACCCTGCGGGCCGAAACGAGCCTGATATTCAAGGCCAACCCGGAATACCTCTGGCACAAGTTACACGAGAGGACGGAGCCTACCCCGTCTGTGAGCGTCACCGAAGCGTTCCCTTTGCGCAGTTCGCGACTCTCACAGGAGTTCGAGCCCACGAAACGAGAAGGCAGCCTCCGCCTCTGTTCTGACGAAGCTACGCTGTTCGGGCATGACGCCGTTGTGGTATCAGTGGGCTGCGGCACCCGTGTGGAAATCAGAGGAGGAGCCAGGCGATGAACGGCATCAACGATTTCGAGATTATTGAGCCTCCGCCCAAAAAGCTCTCAAGACGCGACTTGATAAAGGGAGTGATTGCAGGCGGTGTGGCAGTCTCCTCCGCAAGCTATCTTTTCCGCGCTCCCACACTGCTCGGCCAGTCAACTACGGGCACAGGTGAAAGGCTGCTCACCATCAGCGTGAACGGCCAGTTGCGGCGCGCTGATGTCATGAAGCAAGAAACGCTGGCGTGGACACTTCGCCACAAATTGGGCTCACCGGCACGAAGCTGGGCTGCGATCGTGCCGAATGTGGCTCCTGCACCGTGCTCATTGATGGCGTTCCTCACTATGCTTGTTCGGTGCTCACGCACACGGTGCGCGATCGCAAAGTCCTGACCATCGAGGGACTCGCAAACCCTGACGGAACGCTGCACCCGGTCCAGCAAGGCGTGATCGACGAACAGGGCTTCCAGTGCGCCTTCTGCATGCCCGGCTTCATCATGTCGGCGGTGGCCTTTCTACAGACGAATCCCAATCCCACGCGGAGCGAGATGGCTTACGGCCTTTCGGGAAACCTGTGCCGTTGCCAGGACTACGACAAGATTCTGACCGCGATGATGCGCGGCGCGGAGAACTTGAGGAGGTCGAACCGTGTCTAACAATGATTCGAAATCGCCCGGGACAACTGACGGAGCAAACGGACGCGTGTACGGCGCCGGGCACAAATTAATCGGTAAAGACTACGAAACCGCCGACCTGTATGCGAAGGTGACGGGCCAGGCGAAGTACGCCGAGGATTATCACGCCGACGGAATGCTGTTCTGCAAGCTGCTCATCAGCCCTTTGCCGCACGCGCGCGTGAAGCATCTCGACTTGCGCGCGGCGCTGGCCATGCCCGGCGTGAAAGCGATTCTGACCGCCGACGAGCTTCCACCTCCGGCCGATACGCTCACCGACAATGGCACGGTGATTCGCGCCAATCCAAAGAGCGAGAAGGCGCTGACCATGGAGCCGCTCTATCAGGGCGAGCCGATTCTCGCCGTGGCCGCGGTTGACGAACTGACCGCCGCGGAAGCAATTGAAAAGATCCGCATCGATTTTGAGCCGCTGCCCTTTGTGATCGATCCGCTCGACACTTTGCGGCCCGGCGGACCCAACCCGAGAACAGACGGAAATATATGGGTGCAGCAGCTGGCGCCGCCCGCCGTGGCGGGAGCCCCGCCGCCGGCGCCGCCAACTCCGACCGTCGGAGAACTGAAGTGGACCGAGGCGGACTTCGCCGACGCCAAGGAGGGGCGCCTGCCTACCGGGAAGACTCCAGGCGAATGGTCGTACGGTGACGTCGAAGCGGGCTTCCGCAGCGCGGCGCTGGTGCTCGATGAGACGTTTCGTCACTCCCGACACGAGCCACCAGACGCTCGAGACGCGCAGCGCGATGGCTTACTGGCAGAACGGAAAAGTTCACGTTTACACCGGTACGCAGAGCACCGCTCAAACCGTGCCGGCCATCGCGCGGTGGCTGAACATTGACGCGAGCAAAGTGGTCTTCGTCAGTGAGTACACGGGCGGCGGATTTGGCAGCAAGATCACCGGCGGCGTATCGCTGGTGATTCCGGCGCTCTTATCGAAGAAGGCCAATGCGCCGGTGATGATGCGCATCACGCGCGAGGAGGAAACGTTTATCGGCCGGGCGCGGCCCAGCCTACTTGGGCGGATGAAAGTGGGCTTCTCGAAGGACGGGCGCATCGTCGCGCTCGACATGTTCGTGATTTCCAACAATGGTCCCTATGACGCAAACGGCGACGTCCCTTCGTCGGGCCGCATCGTGTCTCTGCTTTACCAGCCGCAGGCCATGCGCTGGCGCGGAGCCACGATACTGACGAACACACCGCCGCGCAGCGCGCAGAGTTCGCCGGGTGGCTTGCAGGGGATCATCATCATGGAGCCGATCATCGCCAAGGCGGCGCGTAAACTCGGCCTCGACCAGGTAGCCATCCGCCGAATTAATTGTCCGGAGGGCAAGGCGCCGTTCGGACCGGCAGTCGCAGGGCAAAAGACCGTACGCGACGAGCGCGTTCTTGAAGGACGCGCTAGACCGCGGAGCGGAACAGTTCAAATGGAGCGAACGAGTGGCGCGTACGCCGAAGCGCATCGGCAGCAAAGTGCGAGGCGTAGGCGTTTCGTTGAGTTGCTATGTCGGTGGCACCATCGGCTTCGATGGAATTCTGATCATCAAGCCCGATGGCCGCGTGACTTTCCAGTCCGGAATCGGCAACTTGGGAACCGAGGCGGTGATTGACGTTCACCGCGTGGGCGCCGAGATTTTGGGCGTGCCGTGGGAGAAGTGCGACATCGTCTGGGGCGACTCGTCGAAGTATCTCCCCTTCACCTGCGTCTCCGGCGGAAGCCAGACGACACACGCAATGACGCGCGCCGCATACGCGACCGCGATGGATGCGCGGAAGAAGCTGCAGGAGCTTGCCGCGAAGAAACTCGGCGGCAAGCCGGAGAATTACGACGTTGCCAACGAGCGCGTGTTTCGCAAGGGCAGTGGCGCCGGAATGACTCTCGCGCAAGCCGCACAGTACGCCATTCAAGTGGGCGGCATCTACGATGGACACGAAGCGCCTCCGGACGTAAACAAGCTCACGAAAGCATCGGTGGCGGCGCTGGCGGGACAAGGTCTGGTGGCGGCCGCGAAGGACAATTACCCGCGTGATGGCTCGACATTTTCGTACGTTGCCAGCTTTGCCGAAGTCGAGGTGGACGTCGAAACCGGCAAATATTACATCGTGGATTTCCTCGCCTACGCCGATGTCGGCTCAGTGCTTCATCCCCGCGCGCTGGGCGGCCAGGTTTTAGGCCGGTCGGTTCTGGGCATTGGGCATGCCATTGGGCAGAAGTGGGTGTACGACCCGCACTACGGCGCAATGCTCTCGAGGCGCTTTTACCAAACCAAGCCGCCCACGATTCTGGATGTGCCCGTCGACATGCAATGGGGCGCGCTCGATATTCCCGATCCCGAAACGCCGGTCGGAGCTCGCGGCGTGGGTGAGCCGCCGGTGGGAGGCGGGTGCGCTTCGATCTTGAACGCGCTCTCGGACGCACTCGGCGATGAAATTTTTCGGCGCGCTCCGGTCAATGCGGACACCATTCTCACGTCCCTCGAAGCGGGACATCCCACGCAACCTCCCTTAATGGCGCATATCTAGTGGCGACGCGAAAGGAGAGTCCATGGCTGTAATCCGAGACGTCATGCCGGCTTTTGAACTCCTTCAGCCGACCTCGATCGCTGGACGCCCAGAAACTGCTCGCGCAGCAGGGCGACGACGGCTGGGTGCTGGCCGGAGGCTTGGATAGCTTTGACTGGCTGAAGGATCGCATCAAGAAACCCAAGGTGGTGGTGGATCTGAGCGGAGTCAGTGAACTCAAGGGCGTTCGCGCTACGGCCGACGGCATCGAAATCGGCGCAATGACCACGCTCACGGAAGTGGTTGAGCATCCCGTGATCAAAGAGAAGTACAAGTTGCTCGCGGACGCCGCCGAAGTGGTGGCCTCGCCGCAGATCCGGAATCAGGGCACGCTCGGCGGCAATGTAACGCAGGACGCTCGCTGTTGGTACTACCGCGCAGGATGGCCTTGCTATCGTGCCGGTGGAAACATCTGCTATGCCGACACGCCCGAAGGACGCAATCGCGAGCACGCCATTCTGCTCGCCGACCGCTGCGTGGCGGTGAATCCCTCCGACTCCGCCCCAGCCCTCATCGCCCTCGATGCCAAATTCGTGATCCGCACTTCCAAGGGTGAACGTGTCGTGGACGCTGAAGACTACTTCATCGGGCCTGAAATCGACATCACCCGCCTGCACATCTTGAAACCTGGCGATCTCTTGACGTCGATTCGCATCGCATCCGCGTGGGCTGGCGCGCAATTTTATTTCGAGAAAGTGCGCGACCGGAATGTGTGGGACTTTCCACTGTTGAACGTGGCTTCAGCCATGTTCGTATCAAACGGCACGATCGAGCGGATCCGCATCGCAGTAAATGGCGCGGCCGCTCGTCCTCTGCGTCTGAAGGCCGTCGAAGACGCTGGTCCGCGGCAAAGCACCGAACGCCGCGACCGGAGAAATGGCAGGGAAAATGGCGGTGCAGGGAGCTGTTCCTTTGCAATTCAATGCCTACAAAATCCCGCTGATGAGAAACCTGGTAAAGCGCGCTATCGGAGGCGTGGAGGAGGCGAAATGGACCCCCTACAATGGGCAATAGATCCGTGGGGGAAAGTTGTCCCGATCCATATCGCTTGGTTTCTGATCTGGGTCGCAGCGATAGCGGGATTGCTCTTTCTTATCGTGCACGCCATTTACGTCCGCTATTTCGCCAAACCCCGGCAGTTTGCAAGCAGCGATTCGCCTCTGACTGCCGCGCGCATTCCCGCGCATGTGCCCAGGCACTCGTTGACCGCCCGGATGTTTCACTGGGTGATGGCCGCGGCGATGTTCACGCTATTGTTCACCGCGTTCTTGCCGAAGATCGGCATTCAATTTGACTGGGTCACCTATCATTGGATCGCGGGCGTGGTTCTCACGGCTTCAGTGCTTTTTCACATTGTCCACGCGTCGTTCTTTCTGGATTTCTGGTCCATCTGGCCGGATCGAATCGATCTGCGCGACGCGTCGAGACGAATCCTTCGCTTCCTGGGAAAGCCCGCGCCGCCGCCGGAGAAATTCGCCAAGTATCCTCTGGAGAACAAGCTCTACCACGGCGCCATCATCGCCGCGGGCCTCTCGGCGATCATCACCGGTGTGTTCATGATGTTCCGCGTACGGACGATATTTCTTCCGCGCAATCCCTATCTGTTCAGCGATATGACCTGGGGCATGATCTACGTCCTGCACGGCCTTGCTGGCGTGGGACTCATCGCGCTGATCATGGTGCATGTCTATTTCGGGCTGCGTCCGGAAAAACGGCCGATCACGAAATCAATGATCTTCGGCTGGATGAGTCGCGACTTTTATCTTGAAGAGCACGATCCAACACGATGGCCGGTAGATGCTTCCACGCCGCCATCGAGATCCCAAGTCTCGAAGGTTGAGGGGCTGACAGATGTTGGCTGATATTGCGGAACGCTGCGACACCATCGAAGAATGCTACGAGTTCATGCTGGCCTACGCGGCGCAAGGGCTTCCCAGCGACGAAGGCAGCCATTCCGGCGGACAGATCCGCGAATATTTGGGTCGCGCCGTGAGAGCGATCTCGGGACTCGCAGAGGATGGCGCGATGGCCGTAAAGCAGCAAAGTCTCGAGCCGGCAGAAAAATACGAGGCATTTCTTGCGGTGATTGATCGTGATTCCCGCAACTCCCTCGCGGCGATTGAGCTGGTGCTGGCTCAGCCGTCCATCAGCTCTCAATTAATCGACAATCTCAACGCATCGATTCATCTCCGCGCACTGCTCACAGACTTGTTTCTCTGGAGTGACATTTTCAAGCTGAATGTTCGTTCTCCGGCTGAATCAGAGCGGGCGTAAAGCGGGGCCTCACAAGCCGAATAGCCTATTGCCTCCAGCCGCCGCCGAGTGCTCGGTAAAGCTGTACGAGACTTTGGTACTCGGTGCCGCGCGCCTGTGCGAGAGTGAGTTCAGCTGCAAAGAGCGACCGTTGGCCGTCGAGGACCTCGAGATAGGTCGTGGTGCCGCCCTTGTAGCGCATATCGGAAAGGCGAACGGATTCTTGCAAGTCCTTGACGGAATCTTCCTGGCGGACGCGGACCTCATGGAATTTCTGATAGCCGATTAAGGCGTCGGAGACGTCCCCGAACGCTTTCTGGATGGATTGCCGGTAAGCGATCAGCGCTTGTTGATACTGCGATTCCGCCAGGCGCAGATTTCCCCGAAGAGCTCCACCCGTAAAAACTGGCTGGCTTACCTGCGCACCGTAAGACCAGATGGCCTCTTGAGAGCTCATCGCGCTGGAGAATAGTTGGCTGCGTCCGAAGGCGCCACCTCCGGAGCCTGTCAGAGCGAATTGCGGAAAGAACTGGGCCTTGGCGACTCCGATGTCAGCGTTGGCAGCGACTAAAATTTGCTCGGCCTCGCGGATATCGGGGCGGCGCTCGAGGAGCGCGGAAGGCAAGCCCGGCGGCACTTCGGGAGGCAGTGGCTGCTCTACCAGCGGCCGCCCGCGCGGCACGGCCTGTGGGTAGTTGCCGAGGAGAATGCTGATGGCGTTTTCTTCCTGGGCGATCTGCCGTTCCAGATCGGGGACCTGGGCGTTTGCGGTATCGAGGACTTGCTGCGCTTGCAGAACGTCGAGCTTTGTGGCCACGCCGTGCTCGAGGCGGAAATTGGTGAGCTTCACGGAATCTTGCTGCGTGGTGACGGTCTCTTGCGTGATTTGAAGCTCTAGATCGGTCTGCAAAAGCGCGAAATAGGCGCTGGCCACGTCGCTTACGAGTGTCAGCGTAACAGTTTGGCGCGCGTCCTCGGTGGCCAGGAGTTCGGCGCGCGCCGCTTCGGTCTCTCTTCGCAGCTTGCCGAAGAAGTCCAACTGGAACGTGGCGTCTGCCGCGAGCATCAAGAGATTTGATTTCGCCGGATAAAACTGTTCTTTGCCGCCGTCGAAATTCCCGCCAATCTGCACTTGCGGGAAGAGACTGGAGCGCGTGATCGCCAGTTGCCCGCGCTCGGCGTTGATGCGTTCGATCGCTATTTGCAGGTCGTAGTTTTGCTTTAGCGCTGTGCGGATTAACTCTTGAAGTTGCGGGTCTTGGAAGACCTGCCACCAGGGAAGATCAGCATAGGACACTGCCTGCGCCTGGACCTGCGGGTTTTCGCTGAGGTCGCGGTACGCTGTTGGGGTTTGAACGTCTGGCCGATGATAGTTCGGACCGACCGCGCAGCCAGCCAGAAGCGCCATAGCCATCACGCCGACAATATATTGAGTTAGCTTCTCCATCGGTCGCTCTGCGATTTTTCCAGCGCCTGTCGCGGCGGTTCATCTCAATCCCCCGGTGCCGGAGCGGGCGTTGCCGGCAACGATCCTGGAGCATGCTCCTTCCCGGCGCCGGACCATTTCTCCACCATGTAGAAAATCCCGGGGACGAAGAAGATTCCGATCAGACTGGCGGCCAGCATCCCGCCGATCACCGTTGTACCCATGATTTGGCGAGCAACGGCACCGGCGCCACTCGCAATCCACAGCGGCACGCATCCGAGAATAAACGCGAATGAAGTCATCAAAATCGGCCGCAGGCGAAGCCTGGCTCCCGCGAGCGCGGCATCTGCCAGAGGTTTTCCGCCGTCGTATTCGTCCTTGGCGAACTCGACGATCAAGATCGCGTTCTTCGCAGCCAAACCGATCAGCATGACCAGCCCGATTTGCGAGTAGATATCGGTCTCTATTTGGTTCAAATACGGTGGAAAGAAAAGCGCGATTAGTACGCGACGCAGCAACAGGATTCCAAAGGCTCCGAAAATTGCCACCGGCGTGCTCAAGAGCACGCTGAACGGCAGCGTCCAGCTTTCGTACAGCGCCGCCAGAATCAGGAAGACGAACAGCAGCGAAAGCCCGAAGATCACCGACGGGGGGAACTCCTTGCCGCGCTTTCTGCTCCTGAAAGGAGATGCCGGAGTAATCGAAGCCCATCTCGCGCGGCATCGTCTGCTTGAAAACGTCTTCGAGAGCCGCCGTGGCCTGATCCGCACTGTAGCCGGGCGCGGCGCTGCCGTTAATTTGCGCTGAACGGTATTCGTTGAAGCGCAACGTAAATTCGGGACCGAGACGCGACTCCACCGTGGTCAGCGTGGATAGGGGAACGTTTTCTCCCTTATTGTTGCGCACGTAGAAGCGCCCGACGTTTTCCGACTTGGCGCGGTCTTCGGCTTCCGCTTCGATATAGACTTGCCACTGGCGGCCAAAGCGATTGAAGTAGTTGATGAAATATCCGCCCATGAAGGCCTGAATCGTACGGTACACATCGCTCAGCGCCACACCTTGCTTCAGCACTTTGTCGCGGTCCACTCGTACAAACTGCTGCGGCACGCTGGCCAAAAAAGTGGTGCTGAGGCTGGCGATTTCCGGCCTCTTCCGCGCCGCATCGAGAAAAGTGCTCAAGTTTTTCGCGAGAAATTGAAGATCGCCGCCCGAACGGTCTTCGAGAATGAACGTGAAGCCGCCTGCAGTGCCGACACCCGGAATGGCGGGCGGAGAAAAACCGAAAGCAACCGCCGCCGGCAATTTGCTTAATTGCTGGTTCAGATGCGCCTTGAGCGTTTGAAATTGCTGCGCTCGCGACGTGCGCTCATCCCAGGGCTTGAAAGTCACGAAAAAAGGTCGAGTTGTAACTGGTGCGCACAAAGCTGAGCAAACTAAAGCCGACAAAGGTGGTCACGTGCTCAACGCCCGGCGTGTTCATCAGGATTTTTTCCACATCGCCAGTGACGTCCGTGGTGCGTTCCAGCGACGCTCCATTCGGCAGTTGCACGTTGACGTAGGCGTAGCCTTGGTCTTCGTCCGGAAGGAAGCTCGACGGAATGCGGTTGGCAAAAAAGAAGCCCGCAGCGCAAAAGCCCACGAGCAGTACAACCACTACGACGGTCTTTTGAAGCAAAACTGCGCTCCAACGCACATAGCCCTCTGTCGCTTTTTCAAAGACGCCGTTGAACCAATCAAAAAATCTTCGCAAGAGCCCGCGGCTCGGTTCTTTCGGCTTCAGCAGCAGGGCTGCCAGAGCCGGACTGAGCGTCAGCGCATTAAACGCGGAAAGCAGAACGGAAATCGCGATGGTGACGGCGAATTGCTGGTAGAGCTTGCCGGTGATTCCGGGAATGAAAGCAGTTGGCACAAACACGGCGGAGAGAACCAGAGCGATGCCGACTACCGGCCCGGAGAGTTCTTCCATCGCTTTCAACGCCGCGTTTTTCGGCGTCATGCCCTCTTCGATGTGGCGCTCAACGCCTTCCACCACGACGATGGCGTCGTCCACCACTAGACCTATGGCCAGCACAAGACCGAAGAGAGAAAGCGTGTTGATGGAAAAACCGAACACCGGAAAGAGAATGAATGTGCCGACGAGCGAACACGGGCACGGCCAGCAGCGGAATCAACGTGGCGCGCCAGCCCTGCAAGAAGATGTACACCACGAGGATCACCAGCGCGAGGGCGATCAAAAGCGTTATGACGATTTCCTTAATTCCTTGCGTGACCGCGCGCGTGGTATCCAGCGCCACATCGAAATCCAAGTCTTCCGGGAAACGCTCCTTCATCTGCGCCATGAGCTTCTTGACCCCGGCGGCAGCATCGACCGCGTTCGACCCCGGCAGTTGATAAGCGGCAATGACGGCGCTCGGCTTGCCATTGTAGCGTCCAGCGACGCTATAGTCCTGGGAGCCCAGCTCGATTCGCGCGACATCGCGAACCCGGACAATTCCCCCGTCGGGAGTCTCGCGCACGACGATCTGCCCGAATTCTTCCGGGGACGTAAGCCGGCCTTGCGTCAGAACCGAGTAGGTAAATTCCGTGCCTTTGGGCGCCGGTTCGCCGCCAGCCTTACCGGCCGGGTTAACCGTATTCTGCGCTTGAATCGCGTTCACGATTTCCGTGACGGTGATGCCCAGCTTTGCCAAAGTGTCGGGTTTTACCCACAAGCGCATCGCGTATTGGCCCGCGCCGAACACTTGGACGTTGCCGATGCCCGGCGAACGCAAGACGGGATCTGCAAGATTGATGTAGGCATAGTTGGCGAGGAACTTGGAATCGTAGGTTCCATGCGGCGAGTACACGGCGATTAGCACCAGAGGAGCGGTAACGGACTTTCGAACCAGCACTCCATAATTGTTGACGTCCGCGGGAAGCTGAGAGGCAGCCAGCGTTTCACGGCTTTGCGCCAGGATGTAATCGGTATTCGGATCGGTTTTCGCGTCGAAGTCCACGATCAAGCTGGTGGTCGAGTTGCCGGTGGCATTCAGCGAATACATGTAATTCATGTTGTCCACGCCGTTCATCTGTTGCTCGATGGGAGTGGCAACCGACTGCTCCAGGGTTTGCGCATCCGCTCCGATATAGGTCGCAACAATTTGAATCTCGGGCGGAGCGATGTTGGGAAATTGCGCGACGGGCAAACTCAGTATGGTGAGGCCGCCGACAATCACCAGGACAATGGAAATCACCATGGCGACGATGGGGCGATTGATAAAAAACTTTGACATGGGATTACTTTCCCTGCGTTGCTGTGGCGAACGGCTTGGGGTTCACCTGCATCCCGGGACGAACCTTCTGTATGCCTTCGGCTACCACTCGCTCACTCGGTTTCAACCCGTCCGCGATAATCCAGTCGTTCCCTACGCGGTCGCCCACATTCACCGTCCGAATGTTCACTTTGTTCTCGCCGTCCACGACGGCTACTTGATAGCTGCCTTGCAGCTCGGAGACGGCGCGCTGAGGCACCAGCAATGCGTCCTGTTGCACGCGGATCACTGCGCGAACTTTGCCGTAACCTCCAGGACGCAGGATATTTCCGGGATTGGGGAACAACCCGGCGATGCGAATTGCTCCTGTACTCTCGTTTACCTGGCGGTCGGCAAAGTAGAACGTGCCGTCCTGTGGATAAACAGAACCGTCGGCCAAAATTAGCTCCAGGCGCAAATTCTTGTCAGCCGCTTCCCGCGAAGTCTCCGTCGGAAACCGTTTTCTCCAGCCGAGGTACTGCGGCTCGCTTACCGTGAAATAGACCTTGATGGGATCAACGGTGGACACGGAAGTCACAGGTCCGCTGCTGGGATTGACCAGCGCACCGACTTGCAACTGCGCCTGCCCGGCAATGCCGTCGATGGGCGCAACGAGTCGCGTGAAATCAAGATTGATCTTGGCCGTTTCGACGGCCGCCTCAGCCGTCTTGATTTGAGCCTCCGCCGTCGCGACCGTAGCCTTGGCCGCTAGATTGTTCTGAATGGCGTTATCCAGATCCTGTTGGCTGGCGGCCTGTTCCCGCGCCAGCGGAGTGTAGCGATTGACGTCCAGTTCGGTTCTCTTTTGCACCGCTTCGGCATTGGCGAGCTGGGCGGTGGCTTGCGCCAGTTGCCCCTTCGCTTGATCCAACGCCGCTTGGAAGGGTCGCGGATCGATCTCGAAAAGCAACTGTCCCTTGCTGACGTACGCTCCTTCTTGGTAGCCCTGACGCACGAGGTAGCCGGTGACCTGCGCCCGGACGTCGGCATTGGTGAATCCGTCGAGCGTGCCGATCCACTCGCCATAAATCGGGACATCCTTCTGCTCAACCTGCACGACTTCCACGTCCGGAGACGCACCCGGCTGCGCACCGGCCACGTGCCTCGGGCGGATCGCTCCGATAATCAGGCCGATGACCACAACGCAAAATGCTCCGCCGATCCAGAACTTATATTTCCAAAGCGTGTTCATCTTTTCCCCCAACGGCGTCCGCCGATGCAAGGATCCGTGAATGAAGTTGCTGCGGTGAAATAGTCTGACTAAACGAGGCGCGGGTACTTTGGCTCAAGCGTAAACGAAAGTCAACGGCAGTGCCGCGCTTCGAGCCTGGTCGCAAATCTGATTGTGTGTCCCGTGGCGACCGCGCCGCCCAACCCTCGATTGGATGCTCCTCACGGACGCTTAGACACATTGTTTTCTTAGGGAGGACAGGGCGGGGCTAGGGGTCACGGTCGGGTTCCGCGATGCCGCGATAAACATACGTCATCGGTTTAGGGCCGGGCAGATAAAAATTGCGGAGCTCCACGATTTCAAAGCCGGCGCCGGAGATTAAGGCATCGATCTTCTTGTTAAGGCAACAACCCCCGCCGATGTGCCTCCACAGCGGAGTCAGGCGGTTTTGCCATGAACGCACGTTCGGTTCCGCTGCGAGGCCGTGTTCAAGATAAAGCAGGCGGCCGTCGGGCTTGAGCACTCGTCTCATCTCTTGTAGTGCGGCCTGATCTCCCGCGATAGAACAGAGCGCGAAAGTCATGACCACGGTGTCCACAGAGTGGTCTGCAAGAGGGATTTTCTCCGCTGTTTGGCTAAGGAGCGTAACCGGAAACGGCGCTCCTTCAATTCTTTGTCGCGCTATTTTCAAGAGTTCGGGAGATGAATCGATTCCGTAGAGCTGTTTCAACCGGGTGGAATAGTAGGGAAGGTTTAAGGCCGAGCCAATCCCCACTTCCAGAACGATTCCTTCTGCCGCAGGAACCACCTGCCCGCGCAGCTTTGCAACGTCTTTGTTACTGCAAGCCGTATCGATCAGCCAGGGCAGAACGTATCTGGAATAAAATCCCATTGCTTGGCCGCCGCGCGACTATAGCACCGCTTCGCCGCTCCCACTCAACACGGACACGGCTAGAGCAAAGAGCACAGTCTTATCTAAGATTGCTGACTCACGTCGGAACGGGCATTCCGGTGTTAGGAACAAAGTAGCGCGCGAGCGTAAGCCCGCGCGCCAACCCGCGAAGAATTGAAGAACCGAATCAGTTGCCGTTGCCCGAGAGCGGAACGCTCTGCGGGCTGTTCCGCGCGTTATCAGTAATCTGCACGCTGCCGGATTTCGAGCCCTTGGATGTGGGAGTGAAATTCACTTCCATAATGCAGGTTCCACCCGGCGTGAGGCTCGTCGTCTTCGTGCACGTAGTGCCGGTCGCGAACGCGAAATTGCCACTAATGCTCAGGCCTGAGAGAGTGAGCGTGGTTGTGCCAGTGTTCTTCAGCGTAACCGGTTTCGCCGCGCTAGTTGTTCCCGTTTTCTGATTGCCGAAATTGAGGCTGGACGGGCTCAGCGACGCGACCGGATTGATCACCGTTGCGGACATCAGGATCATCTGCGGGCTGCCGGACGCGTTGTCAGCGATCACCAGGTTTGCAGCGTGCGTCTTGGTGACGTTCGAGTCGGCCGTGAAGCTCATGATGATCGGGCAGCTCTTGCCGGCGTTGAGTGTCTTGGGGCAGAACTCGATGCCGAGGAAGCCCGTCGAATCATCGCCGGAAATGGAGCCGACGCTGAAGCTGGTGAAGGTGACCATGGAAGTGCCGGTGTTGGTGATGGTCATCGACAACAAACTGGTGTTGCCGACGTAAACGGTACCGAAGTTGAGGCTCGAGGGCGTGAACTTCAGCGTCGAGCCGGCCGAGTTTACGGTGAGACTGCCGGTACCGGTGCTCGGGCCAAAGTTCCCTTGCGCCGCATAGCTCGCGCTCAAGGTGTAGGTGCCGGGAGACGGACTCGTCAGCGTGAACGTAGCGACGCCGCCTGATAATGTGCCGTTCATCGGCGTTCCACTGCCAACCGTCAACGATACGTTTCCTGCCGGCGTGCCAGCCGATGAGCTAACCGTTACCTTGATGGTCGCGTTCGCGGGATACGTCACGGCCGGCGCGCTGATGCTGATGCTTGTGCCAGCCGGGTTCACTGTGAGCGATCCTGCCGCGGGGCCGCTTGCGCCAAAGTTCCCTTGCGCCCCATAGCTCGCGCTTAACGTATAGGTGGCCGCGTTGAGACTGGAGATGGTGAATGTTGCGACGCCGCTGGACAGCGGCGCAGTCAGTGGCGAGCCGCCGTTCAGAGTCAACGTGACGTTACCGGTGGGCGTAACCGACGCCGAACTAACAGTCACTTTCACCACGGCATTGGCCGGATACGTAACTGCCGGCGAACTGGTGATGCTGGTGCTCGTGGATGCCGGGTTGACCATCAGCGTACCCGTTGCCGGTCCGCTTGCACCGTAGCTCCCTTGCGCCGCGTAGCTGGCGCTCAAGGTGTGAGAACCCGCATTGAGGCCGGTGATCGTGAATGTTGCAACGCCGCTCGCGTTCAGCGGCGCCGATAGAGACGCGCCGCCGTCAACGCTCAACGTTGCGTTTCCGCTCGGGGTTCCGGACGTGGCGCTGACGGTCACTTGCACCACTTCGGCCGCCGGATAAGTAACCGCCGGCGAGCTGGTGATGCTCGTGGTGGTCATGATGCCGGTGACGTTGAAGGTGTACATCTGCTGGACGGACGTCACGCTGTTGGTGGCCGTGAACGTGACTGGATACGTGCCAGGAGTGGTGGGAATTCCGCCGAGTACGCCCGAGAAAAGATTCAATATCATTCCCGGAGGCAGCGTGCCGCTCTCGCTCAACGCAGGCGGCGGGAAACCCGCGGGCGATACGATAAAGCTTCCTGCGGTTCCATTGGTGAGGCCGACCGTCGTGCCCGTGAGTGTACATGCGGTACCGGACGTGCAAGCTCCGCTAATCGTTGGTGCAGTCAGCGTCGGCGGACCCTGCGTTACGGTTCCTGTGCCCTGGCTTGTAGGTGGGAACGCGACGTTGACGTCATTGAACTGGCGGGTGGTGCCGCCGATTCCGGAGTCAATCGGTTCCGTGGGATTGTAGTAAGTGGTGATGTTGAAATCGAATTGGCAGAAAATCGGCGGATTCGTCGGGCCGCTTTCCGTTAGCATCGCAGTGGAGCAGTCGGTTCCCCACGGCTTGCCGCTGCCGGTGTTGTCGTAATCCGGATCGTCGTAAAGCTGCGGCGTGCTGCCCGCCCAATACGATGTCGGCACGAAAGTGTCGTCGTTCCACGTGATTACCCACTCGACGGGACCGAGGTATGACGTTGTCGGGGGTTCGCCGCCGTCAACCGTGCCTGTGCTATTGATTTCGTAGTGCACACAGTTGCCGTTCGCGTAGGGATAGCACAGCGGAACAATCGTGTCGCCATTCGGGGCCATGCCGTCGCCAAAGAAGCTGACGTAGCGGCAATCGAAGTCCGTGGTCACAGTGCCGGTGGATGGGCAGCGGCCGTTGGCTTGTAGCGAGGAAACTTCTGTTTGGATGACGTAAACGGTGAAGGCTGACGAAACTCCCTGCACTGTCAACGCCAGCGCGTTTCCGTTCGGATCGGTGCAAGGATCCGTGGTGCAGTTGAACGTTGCCTCCTGCGTTTCAGGTGTCGTACTCGTCCCGAAATTAAGAGGCGTCACAACCTGCGGGGCAACAAAGTCCGCGAGGACAGTCATCGACGAACTCAGAGTCAACGAGCAAGTTGTTGACATGCCGGCGCTAGCGCAGTCCCCGCCCCATCCACCGAACGTGCCATTCGTCGTATTGGCTGTCAGCGTGACTGGCGTGCCAGGGCTGTAGTCGGCAAAGCAAGTTCCTGACTGCGCGCCAGCCGAGTCGGTACAGTCGATATACGACTGGTTGTCGGTCACAGTGCCAGTGCCCGTGCCGAGTGTGATGACGTTGACACCCAACGGCGCGAGAGCCCAGAACGAGCCGGACGAAGTGGTGGTGACCAGTGTGGCCGCACCCGTCGAAGTGTTGAGCGAGTAAATGGACCATGGACCGCTCGCCGAGCCCGAGCCCGCATAGAGAACGCCGTTCTCAAAAACCATCGCGCCCAAGACAACAGCGCCGGTGTTGCCAATCAGGGTTGCGGCTCCTGTAATCGTATTGATCGAATAGAGGACAGCCGGCGAAGACGGCGTCGAACTGACGGTCAGATAGAGCGTCGGCGATCCTGTTGAGAGACCCGTGAAGGTAGAGCCACCGAACGTCAGTCCCGTCGATCCGATTGTGCTCGTCGAACCTGTCGTCACGTTTACCGAATACAGGATCCCAGCCGAATCAACAGCAAAAACACCACTCGTCGTCGAACCTGTATCCCAGTAGTTGAAAGGCGCGGCCGAACCGATGGCCGTCAAGCTCCCATTCGCTGGATTTACTTGATATAGCTGGCTGCTTCCGAAACCACCACCGTACAGAGCTCCGCCGGACACGCCAAGGCCCGACAGCAGCACGTTCGGTCCCCCCGCCGTCGTTGTGCCGGACTGCGTAAACGTCCCGTTGGTCAGACCTATGGTCCCAAATTTTTCCGTGCCCAAGCCGACGTAGGCCATTGGCCCCTGCGGCCCAGTCATGAACTGAGCGGTGACGTTTTGCGCCGCGGTCATCTGCACTGCACAGGAATTGCCGGTGCCGGAAGAAGCGCAGGCGCCACCCCAAATCACGAAGGTGCTGGGAGCGGTGGGAATCGCAGTCAAGGTGACCTGTGTCCCCGAGTTGTAGTTCACCGAGCAGGTTCCGGGTTGGGTCACGCCATTCGTCTCGCTGCAACTGAGAGTCGCGCCGTCGCCGACGGTGCCGGTGCCAGTCCCCGATAGCGTCACGGACAAGGCGTACTGCACGACGTTGGCGGTGAACGTGGCTGTTGGCGATTCCGGGCCGTAGGCGGTGTTTAAAGTACACGTGCCGGTCCCGGCGCAATTCTGGCCGGGGATGCCGGCCGCGACGCCACTCCAGCCGGTAAATGTCGAGTTCGGGCCCGCGGTAGCGGTCAGCACCACCGGTACGCCGTCAAAATTCGCGCTGCAGCTGCTCGTACAGCTGTTGATTCCCGCCGGCGACGAACTAGCCGACCCCGTTCCTGTTCCAGTAATCGTGAGATTCACGGAAGCCGGAACGACTTCCCATGTGTCGACGAAGGGCTGGCTAACGTTGCCCTGGTTGTCGACCGCCTCGATGGCGTACGCGTAATAAGTGTTTTCCTGGAGATTGGATATCGTCGTCGGGGTAGCGCATGGCGAGTAATCCGAAGAGGGCGCCGGCGGTGTCGCGCCGCTGGCGAGCGAGCATAGGTACGAGGTCACATTGGAATCCGTGTCAGACCAGGAGAACGTGTCGCTGGTGATGTAGCTCGGGTTGGAAGCCTCCTCATTGGGCGTCGGCATCGGCACTGTCGTGGTGCCTCCGTTACCCGAGAGGTAGACAACCTGCGTGCTGTTGCTGATTCCCAGCGAATTGTCTGTCCACGTCAGCGTGGCTGTGGCGACGCCGGTCGCCGTCGGCTGGAACGAAACGTAAATCGTGCAGGACGCATTCGAGGTCAGCGTGCCGTTGTTGGGAGAACAGCTGCTTTGATTCGAGTCGATCACGAACTCATCGGGGTTCGCGCCGCCGATCGCGTACGAGTAGGACAGGGTCGAGGCGGCTCCGCCATTGTTGATCAGAATCGGATTCGGGCTGGGGCTCGCGCCCCCCACCGGCACGGTGCCGAAGTTCATCGGATTGTTGCTCGTGGTGGAATTGATCGTGGCGATCGGCGGCGCAACCAGGAAGCCGTACGACTGGATTGTGCCGGTCACCGGGCTGGCCTGCATGCTATAGGGCCCGGAGTTCGCCGAAGTGGCATCTTCGCCGTCGGTGGCATACGCGTACATGATGTGGAAGCCTGGCGCGAGATTCGCGGCCGTCCCTGTGAAAACATTGGCCATGGTAGTGGGTCCACCGGCAATCCAAGTTCCTTGCTGGGAGTCCACCTGGAAAAAGGCGCCGTTGACGGGCGCGGAGGTGAAATTGTTCGTGACCGTAAATGTGAACACCGGTGAGACGACGTTAGTTGTGTTTCCTGAGTTGTTCGAGTTGGCCGCGAGGCTGATGCTCGTAGTAAGACTGTCGGTTATCAGCGTGTTCTCGGTATAAACCGAAAGGGCGCCCGGATTCCCACCCTGGTAAGCGAGGGAATAAACATTTCCAGTCACAGGATTGGCGGCGATTTCGTTTGGAAGAGTGTTAACGGAACCTCCGACGGGCAAGATTCCCAACCTCGTATTTGTCGCACCGTCAAAAACTACGACCTGAGGCCCGGGTTCGTTGTCATCGCCACCGCACAGCACGTAGTATCTGTTCGAAACGCTGTTAACGGCGAATGAAGATGGCGAAAAGCAATTGTTATTAGCGAGGTTGATGGTCGTGACCGCGTTGTTGTTCGAAGCGCTAATTATGTAGAGGAACGCCTCGGCTTCGAAAGGCTCATCGGTTACGTAAATCGTATTCGTGACCGGGTTCACCACGACGTTGGTTGGACTGCTGAGAGTGTTCGTCAGGGTGATCGGTGTGGACGAACCGGGCGTGAAGCTATCCGCGCCCTGAATCACGTCCAATGTGCCGGAGGAACCGCCGCAGGCGACGTAGATGGTGTTCGTCACAGGGTTGACATCGGCTGCGGTCGGACCGCTGCAAGCGAGGGGGCTGCCAAAACCTCCATGGACATCTGAAACTTGAAGGGCGCCACCACTGCCGCTAAGAACCGCGTAGCTGTATCCCTGAGCCGGATTTGTCCCGATGGCGACGGGCGTTGAGCCCGCAAAGAATGAATTTGCGAAAACCGTCTGATCTCCTGTGCCGCCCCCAAACGCAAACCCCAGACTGTCGGTGGTGTCCGCACCATAAACCTGATTGAGGACCGGATTGAACGCAAGCAAATTGGGCGTAAGCTGCCCGTCGGTATTGAAGTTGACTAGAGTGACGGTGGATGGAGGCGTAGTTAGCGACGCCCCGTTGATCACACTCACCGAACTGCTGCCGGAATTCGAAACGTAAACCAGGTTATTGATGGAATCGACGACTAGCGCGTTTGGATTGGTGCCGACCAGTATTGGGGAGTTCGGATCAAGCGTGTTCGTATTCCCATCGATCACCGAAACCGTATTCGAAGCATTGTCGGCGACAAAAATCGTATTCGTAACGGGATTCACGGCGACGGCCCACGGCTGATGCTGCGGATAGTTTGGCGTCGCCACATTGCTCGTCGTGTTTGCAATAACGCTGAAAGTTGGTGGTGTGTTCGCGATGCTCGTGGCGTCAAACGGCGCGGCATAGACTTTGTGAGTAACGGGATTGACGGCGATCGCTCGCGTGAACGCCTGGGTAGTGATCGTGTTCGTGCTCTGATTTGAACCATTTACCAACGTGACTGAGCCATTTCCTGAGTTCGCGACGTACGCAATGTTCGTCGCCGCGTCCACGGCGATCGAAATCCCGATACTGGAAGTTCCTCCGGCGGTCGGCACGTCCGTAACGGCGTTGTTGGCGCCGTTTATGATCGTGGTGTTGCTGCTGCCCATGTTGGCGACAAAAATCTGATTGGTCTCTGGGTTCACGGCGATTCCGCTCGGCTCAGAAGCGTTGGGGTCACTCACCGTCGCGGTGACCAAACCCGTTGTTCCGTTGATGACCGAGACGTTATTCGAGCTCTGGTTGGCCACGTAGATTGTGTCGGTGACCGAGTTGATCGCCAGCGACTGTGGCGAAGAACCAACCGTAATGGGATTTGGGTTGTTGCTCGGCAGCGTCGCCAGAGTGTTGGTGCTCCCGTTGATGACGTAAGCCGTGCCGAAGTTCGAGTCCAGAACATAGACCATATTCGTAGCTGGGTTTACAGCCACGGACGACGGCGTGCTGGGATTATTCAGTTGGATTGTTGCCACGCTGGGAGAGCTACCGCCGAATTGGATTGCGGTGACGGTTCCCGACCCGTTGTTACAAACGTAGACCGTGTTGGTTTCCGGATTCACTGCGATAGCGAAAGTATTGTTTCCGCCGGTGGAGACCGATTCCAAGAATTCTGCGCTTGACGATCCGATGGCGCCAGAATACACATCAACATTGCCATTGTCGCGATCCAAGGCAAACACTTGGTTGGTGACCGGATTCACGGCCACGGCCCAGTAACTGGCGAAATTCCCATTTGTGGCCGCCGTAATTGTATTCGTCGCACCATCAAGCACCGTCAGCGTGCCGTCGAAATCCGCCAGGTAGATCTTGTTCGTAACGGGATTGACGGCGATGCCGTGCGGAGCGTTGCCATCCGAAGGCGTAGCGACTACAACCTGGCCGCGAGCAGGCGCGGCGATAAGCGCCGATAATGCGACCACGAGCGCACACAATGCGGTTCGTATCCGAGATGCGGTTCTAAATTCGGTCGAGGAAATAGTGGAATAGACACACCGGGCCGGGTGAAAGGACATGGATTCTCCCAAGTTCGAGTGGCAGGACAGACACTAAGTGCACGCCCCTGAAGCTAGTAAAAACGCAAGCGCTAGACTTTAAACGATAAGGTCGAACGAATCAAGGAAATTCATGCAGTTTTCTTAGGTTTAGGAGTACTGATAGCGACCCGGCCTACGGCGCCTTTCATCGCCACGAAGGTGAGTCGTGCCACAATATAAATGGGGCCTCCAATGGGACGAGCGCTCCGGCATGTTGGGGAACCAATCGGGGTGTGTAGTCGGCCACAGGACGAGTCGCGGGAATTTGGGCGATGTAACTAAAGCCATTTGTGGTGCCTACGAGGTGCTCACCACGATTCAGCGGCTGCGTCACCGGCGCATCACCGTTCAGCCCGTTCGCGTACAACTCGACCCTTACGGCATCGGGATTGAGATCGTCAAGAAAAACCTGAACCTGAAAGACGAACTGGCCGGCCTTTTGTTCAACTGTCGCGTTGCCAAAACGCAGAGCGGACCAATGCTGTTCCAGCTGGGCCTGCCAATTGAGCAATTCAGCTCCCAGCGAACTTTGCTTTGCGGCGCGCTGGCGAAACGCAGCTGCAGCGGGTACGTAGTGTTCGTCGGTATATTGGCGCACCGCCCGGTTCGTCGAGAAGACCGGAGTTAAGCGAGCCATGCTTTCTCTCATGCGCGCAACCCAGCTCCGCGGAATTCCGCGGTCGTCGCGCGAGTAGAATGCGGGAATGATCTCTCGTTCGAGAATGCTGTATAGGGCTTCGGCTTCCGCCGCGTCCCACGAAGGATCGTCGCCGTGTTCGCGTCCGTCACCGATGGCCCAGCCGACCTCAGGGGAGTACGCTTCCGCCCACCAGCCATCCAACTCCGAAAAATTAAGTCCGCCATTGACCAGCACTTTCATGCCGCTTGTGCCGCTCGCTTCCCATGGGCGTCGAGGTGTGTTCACCCACAAATCGACGCCCTGAACCAGTTGCTCTGCCATGAGCAGATCGTAGTCACTGAGGAAGACGACTCGAGACTTCGCTTCCGGGCGATGGGAGAACTCAATCCACTGATGGATCATCTCTTGGCCCGCGAGGTCTTGTGGATGGGCTTTTCCCGCGAGGACGAGCTGGACCGGACGTTCGCTGTTCGTAAGGATGCGAAGGAGACGCGCCGGATCATGCAAAAGAAGGTTGGGGCGCTTGTACGTCGCAAAACGGCGCGCGAAGCCCAACGTCAAAGTGTCGGTGTCGAGCGCCTGGGAAGCCTGCGCAATGTCCTCCGAAGAAGCTCCGCCGTCAGCCAATTGCCTTAAGTAACGTTTGCGAACGTACTGAACGAGAGATTTGCGCCCATCGGCGCGGAGTTCCCACAGATCGGAATCGCTGACCTTGCGAATGTCCTGCTCGATTCCTTCGGTCGCTTCGCGCCAGCGATCTTTTCCGCATGCGGCTTCCCACAGGCGGTCTGCTCCTGCAGAATCCCACGTCGGCGTGTTCACTCCGTTTGTCACATACGTCACCGGTACTTCGATCTCCGGCCACCTCGGAAATAGCGGCTGAAAGATTCGCCGGCTGACCTGGCCATGCAACCGGCTGACGCCGTTAATGGCGCCACTGCCGCGGAATGCCAAGTAGGCCATATTAAATGGCTCGGATGAATCGCTGCGGTCGCGCCGTCCGAGCGCCAAGAGATCCTGCAGAGAAATCGACAAAGTTTCCTCTGCGTATTTCCTGAAATACCACTCCATCAGGTCGGAAGCGAAACGGTCAAAGCCCGCTGGGACGGGAGTGTGGGTAGTAAAGAGGTTGCCGGCACGCGTGACCGTAAGCGACAGGTCGAATGGCTGCTTGTTATCTAGCATGTATGAGCGAGCTCGCTCCAGCACGGCGAACGCGGCATGACCCTCATTGAGGTGGCACACTTCGGGCTGCAATCCCAGCGCCCTCAGAAGCCGCCAGCCTCCGATCCCAAGGACCAATTCCTGCTTTAGGCGCAACTCCGGGCCCCCTCCATAAAGTTCCGTGGTAATGCCGCGGTGCGCCGGGGTGTTCGCAGGATCGTTTGTATCGAGGAGATACAATCTCGCTCTGCCCACCTGCACCTGCCAAGTGCGAATCCAGAGCTTGGCGCCGGGAAAGTCGATTGATAGACGCAGCCATTGGCCGTTCGGCTGTCGCAAAGGTTGGATTGGCAGTTGCCCAGGGTCATTGAACGGATATAAAGCCTGCTGCTGACCCTGCGCGTCGATCTCCTGCCGAAAATACCCTTGTTGGTACAAAAGACTTACGCCGATAACCGGCACGCTTAGATTGCTCGCCGACTTGAGCTGGTCGCCGGCCACGTTTCCAAGTCCGCCCGAATAAATTGGCAGCCCCTCGCTCAACATGAATTCCATGCAGAAATACGCAACCGCCGAAAGACTGGAATGAGGATATGCCTTTTGAAACCAGCCTTCTGACTGCTCGAGCATTTGCTTTTCGCGATGGAGATCAGTCAGGAGCTTTTGAAAGATCGGATCAGCGGTGACGCTTTGCAGTCTTTCCCGGGATGCAGTTTGCAGCACCACCCAGGGATTGTGAGTCTGCTCCCAAAGTTCGGGGTCAATACGTTCCCAGAGTTCATCCGCCGAATGATTGAAAGACCATCTCAGGTCCAAAGCCAGATCAGTGAGAGCATCCGACACATCGGTGTCCAGGGGACGATGGCTGAAAGCAGGGCTGCTCATAAATGGCTCCTTCGGCTTAGCTGCTTGCTGCTGCTCGGGCGCTGCGTGCCAGCGTCTCGGAGACTATGGACTGGGCTTCCTCTTCGATCCGTCGCAGATGGTCCTGGCCGAGGAAGCTCTCGACGTAAATCTTGTAGATATCTTCGGTGCCCGAAGGACGCGCCGCGAACCAGCCGTTTTTTGCGATCACCTTAATTCCGCCAATCGATTGGCCATCTCCGGGAGCGGCGGTCAGAATCTGCTCGACCTTTTCGCCGGCAATTTCATTCACATGGATATCGGCCGGCGCCAATTTCTCGAGTGCGGCCTTTTGTTCTGGCGTAGCGGGCGCTTCAATGCGATCGTAAAGCGGATTCCCGAGTTCGCGAGTGAGTTCGCCGTAGATTTGGCCTGGATCTTTTCCGAGACGCGCCGTGATTTCCGCGGAAAGCAGACAAGGAATGATGCCATCCTTGTCGGTGGTCCACACGTTGCCGTCGCGCCGCAGAAACGAGGAGCCCGCGCTCTCTTCGCCGGCAAAGCCCAGTTTTCCGGCCAGCAGGCCTTCCACAAACCACCTGAATCCCACGGGCACCTCGTACAGCCGCCGTGACAAACGCGCGCTGACGCGATTGATCATGCTGCTACTCACCACAGTTTTCCCGACGGCGACATCTTTACCCCAACCGCTCCGATTCGCAAACAAGTAGTCAATGCACACGGAGAGGTAGTGGTTTGGGGGCAACAAGCCGCTCGCCTTGGTCACGATGCCGTGCCGGTCGTGGTCAGTGTCGGCGGCAAAAGCGATGTCGAATTTGTCTTTCAATCCGATCAGCCGCTGCATGGCGTAAGGTGAGGAAGGATCCATGCGAATCTTGCCGTCCCAATCCACGGTCATGAACCGGAACGTTGGATCAACAGATTGGTTCACCACCGTCAGATTGAGACCGTACCGCTCGGCAATCACAGGCCAGTAATCAACGCCTGCCCCGCCGAGCGGATCAACGCCAAGCGTAATCCTGGAATCGCGGATCGCCGCCATATCGACCACTTTCTCAAGATCGGCGACGTAGGAGTGCAGGTAGTCGAATCTCTTGGTGGTCGAAGCTTGGAGCGCTTGCGCGAATAACATTCGCTTTACGCCGTCGAGTGCGGCCCGAATAAATTCGTTGGCTTTCGATTCGATCCAGGACGTGACTTCCAAATTGGCGGGCCCGGCATGTGGAGGATCGTACTTGAAGCCACCGTCGTCCGGCGGATTGTGAGACGGAGTGATGACGATACCGTCGGCGAGCCCGCTTTTCCTTCCGCGGTTGTAAACCAGAATCGCGTGGGAAACGGCCGGCGTCGGCGTATAAGCAGTTCCTTCCGAAAGCATCACCTGAACGCCGTTTGCAGCCAGCACTTCGAGCGCGCTTGCGAATGCAGGCTCGGACAGCGCGTGCGTGTCCATCCCAAGGAAGACCGGACCGTCGATGTTCTGGGCTTTTCGGTAGTCACAAATCGCCTGAGTAATCGCGAGAATGTGCCACTCATTGAACGCCCCGTCGAAAGCAGATCCACGGTGACCGGACGTACCGAAGACTACCTGCTGCCGCGGGTCACTCGGATCGGGGCGCAACTCGTAATAAGCCGTGACCAGCTTCGGAACATTAACCAGGATGGAGGGGGCAGCCGGCTTTCCGGCCGCCGGATCAATCTTCACGTTGTCACCTCCATCAAAATGGCTCTCTGGCCAGCCTTCTTTGCTGCAATGTCGTGCCAAGAGCCGAGACGATGCCGTCCGCGATCAGCAGCTCGCCATTGAGACAGTGCCGGCGGAATGTCAAATCGTCGCATTCGCTAACGGAAGAAAAACCTGAAAACGCGTATCGCCGGGCTTCGATTGGACGTGAATATTGCCACGGTGTTTCTTCACAATCCGTTGCACCGTATCGAGTCCCAGTCCGGTGCCTTCGCCAACACCCTTGGTTGTAAAGAAAGGCTCAAAAATATGTGCTGTTATTTCCGGGGAGATTCCAGAGCCGTTATCGCCGATCTCGATCACAACGCAGCCGTCGTCGCGATAGGTCCGTACTCGCAGCTCGCCCTGGCCATTCATAGCGTCAATCGCGTTGTCGATGAGGTTCGTCCAGACCTGGTTGAGCTCGCTTCCGAACGAGTCCACGAGAAGCGGGATCGGCTGGTAATCGCGACGCACAGTAACTCCGCGTTTAAGCTTGTGGTTCAAAATCGTTAAAGTCGTTTCCAGGCTCTTCACTACATCCACGTTTTGTACGGGCGCTTGGTCCATAAACGTGTATTCCTTGATGGCGCCAACCAAATCAGAGATTCGCGAAGTGCTGCTTTCAATTTCATTCAACAGGCTGGCAATTTCAGCAGAAGCAGCAATTCTCACCAAGGCTGCTCGTCCGGTGCCGGCATCGAGGTTTGCAAATAGGGACTCGAGTGCCGCCGGCTGGATTCCTCTTTGCGCCAACTCGGCCGCTAGCTGCCACAAATCGTTCTGCCCGTGACTGCGCAGCAGAGAATCAATCTGGTCTTCGAGGTCACTGATGGTCAAAGAATCGGGAGGCAACTCGTCTCGCTGGGTAATCGAAGCTTCCAATTTCTCAATCTCGGCCTTCTGGGTGGGGGTCAAGTCGCGCCGGCCGAGTTCGTGGCTGGCGTCTTTGATGCGCTTCAAAGTGTCTCGCAAGTGCGCGGCCGCGCGTTTGGCGGCGGAAGCAGGGTTGTTGAGTTCGTGAGCAAGTCCCGCGGAGAGTTTTCCTAGCCCGGCTAGCCGATCGACCTGTTGTTCGATCCGTGTTAATTCGCGGATGCGATCGGACATCAGGCCGACCAGACGTTTCACCAACTCCGGCATTTTGTGAATGAGATCCGGAAAGCGTGCGGCGGGAAATTTAAGGATACGTCCATCGGTGAGGGCCCTGCCGGTGACGGTGAACTGTTTCATCCGCGAAAACGGCAATACTCCGGTCACATCGCCGACCTTGCCCGCGATTATGGTGGTATCGCCGGCGAATTCGCCGCGCCACTCAAATTCGCCTTCCACTAGGACGAACATAGCGTCAGGAGGGTCGCCTTGCCTCGCGTACACTTCTCCCGCCTTCAAGCTGACTTCCTGTGACTGGCTGAGGAACCACGCAATCTGCTCCTCAGGCAGATCGGCGAACGTCGGGAACCCCAGAAGCTGCGAGGGAGTAATCATCAGACCTTGCTCAAATATTGATGAATGAATTGCACAGCCACGGAGCCCTCGCCTACACCGGAAGCCACCCTCTTCACCGAGCCGTGACGCACGTCTCCGACCGCGAACACCCCGGGAACATTTGTTTCCAGCAGGAAGGGATCGCGCTCGAGCGACCACTCTTTCGGCCGCTCGCCATCTTGTATCAAGTCCGGGCCAGTCAGGATAAACCCACGATCGTCGCGCTCGACCAAGCCGGCCAGCCACTCGGTCCGCGGCAGCGCGCCAATGAAGATGAACATGGAACTGGCGGGTACGCGTTCAATTTTGTTCGTATCGGTGCACAGTACCGAGATCTCTTCCAATCTCCTGTCTCCGTGCGCTTCTGCCACGCTGGCGCGAGTCCAGATTTGGATATTGGGAGTTCGTTGGACTTGGTCAATCAGATATTGGGACATGGTGGCGGCGAGTCCTTCACCGCGCACCAGAATCACCACCCTCTCGGCATACTTGGCAAAATTCATGGCCGCCTGGCCTGCGGAGTTCGCGCCGCCGACCACATAAACGATTTCGCCTTTAGAAGAAAGCGCCTCCGTCGCGCCCCCGCCGTAATAGACTCCGGCCCCTTGTAGCCGATCAACTCCCGGAACCTCTAATCGCCGCCACTGCACTCCGGTTGCGACCAGCAAAGCGTGACAAGAGATCTCGTTTCCGTCGGCCAGCTTGATGATTCGGTAGGAACCTTCGGTACGGATTCCGACCGCTTCTTGCGGCGACAAGATTTCCACTCCAAAGCGCTGAGCCTGCACAACGGCGCGCCGCGCCAGATCACCCCCGCTCAGCCCCATTGGAAATCCAAGATAATTTTCGATGCGCGAGCTCATCCCCGCTTGCCCGCCGGGAGCTTCGCGTTCGATCATGACCGTTTTAAGACCTTCAGAGGCGCCGTAAACAGCCGCAGCCAAACCAGCAGGGCCTCCACCGATGATCGCCAAATCGTAGAAATCAGTCTGCGCTCGCGTGCGCAATCCCTACTTTCTGCGCAACGTCCGCTGGCAGGCTTTCGAGCAGCTTTGTCCCGTCTGGAAATAAGACGATGGGAAGATTGGCCACCTCCGGTCCAAGCACTTCGAGAAGCCGCTTGGTTTCGGGGTCGTTGACCGAGAGCTCAACATCGATCCACTGATAGGGGACATGGTTTCGTGCCAGGAAATCGCGCATTTCGTAGCTTCGCGGCGACCACCTGGTCCCGAGCACTCGTATGCCTTCAAACGCCGGCCGATAGGACGCCTTCCAATCATCGAGCAAGTCATCCAGTTGCGGATACAAATGCTCACCCGGCGGATCCCACGGCTTCATAAAGAAGTAGTTGATGCCCGCTTCATTTATGGCGCTGATCGCGGCGTTGGTGTCCGCGTAGGCAGTCAACAGCGCCCGCTTGGCGTCGGGAAAGATATGCATGGCCTGGTGAAGAAATTCGACTCCATTCACGCGAGGCATCCGCTGGTCGGCGAGCAGAAGAGCCACACTGTCATTGCGCACCTTTAGCTGTTTGAGAAGATCGAGCGCCTTCTCCGGCGAATCGCTTCCAATCACTCGATAATCGGCGCCGTACTGGGAGCGAAGATCACGCTCGATCGCCCGCAACACATCGGTATCATCATCCACGCTGAGCAGTATTGGCTTAGCCATAGATAGCCTTCAATGAGGCGAAGAGACTCGAAGCTAAAATGTGCATCCTAACGCTGATTGGATTCAATATGTGCCGGGTTGGTCGCGGATAGCCGCATCCCTGGTTTGCAAAGCTTCGAGATGAAATCAGGACAATTCCGGGCTGTATTCCGGACGCGCATTGGTGGCCCCCATTTGCCCGCCCCTATGCAGGCGGGTGGCGCAGCCCTTCTTGTCTCTCATATTCTATTCGCTTCTCAGCGACACTATTGGATCGATCCGCGCTGCGCGCCACGCCGGGACCAATGAAGTAAGTAACGCGACCAAGGTCAACGCGGCTGGAATCACCGCAAACGTCAGCGCATCCGTTGGCCTCACGGCGAACAGCAGACTCGCGATCAATCGCGTCAAGCCCAGCGCCGCCGCCAAGCCAATTCCCACTCCCGCAATTGCCAGCGCCATCCCTTGCCGCACCACAAGCCCCAGAATATTCACCGGAGAGGCCCCCAGCGCGATGCGAATCCCGAGTTCGCGCGTCCCCTGGCTCACCAAATACGCCATCACGCCGTACACGCCAATCGTAGCCAGCACAAACGCGAATCCCCCGAACGCGGCGAGCAGCACCATGGAGAATTTCCTCCGCGCCAGCGAAGTATCGAGGCGCCGCTCCATCGTCTGCACGTTGTACATCGGCAAGTCTGCATCCAGCGCGCGTAGCTCGCGTTTCACTGCTGCGGTCAAATTCGCTGGATCCGTGCGGCTGCGCAATACCACGTTCATGTTCCTCGAAGGATACTGCGTCTGCGGCAAATACAGCGCGATGCGCGAATCGGAATCGAGCGTGTACTGCTTTACGCGCCCGACGACGCCGACAATGGTGATCCACTTTCCGTCGGCATCCAAACCGCCGAAGCGAATCCTCTTGCCCAATGGGTCTTCTTTCGGCCAATACTCACGCGCCATGAAGTCATCAATGATTGCCACGGGCGGTTTGTCAATCGTGTCCTGCTCGTTGAAAAGCCTTCCACTGCGCAGCGGAATCTCCATAGCCTGAAAATAGTCCCCGCCGGCGATTCTTTGATCGGCGTTGATGAACTGCTCGCCGGGAGGCGGTTGCCGGTTCTCAATCACGATCGGACCCCAGGCGTACATTTCGCTTAAAGGCAAGGAAGTCACGGCCCCCGCAGCTTGCACTCCCGGCAAGGCCTCCAGCCTCTGCCAGAGCTGGCGATAAACGGCGAGCACCGAAGGCCCGTCTTTGTATTTGTCCCCGTTCATCGAGAGCTCGATCGTCAGCACGTTCTGAGGATTGAATCCCGGCGAGACACTCAATAGGCGCGTGAAACTGCGAATCAGAAGCCCCGCGCCGATCAACAGAACCACGGAAAGGGCCATTTCCGCCACTACCAGCACGCGCCGCAGATTTTTCCCGCGTCCCCAAACGCTTCCGGCGCCCGCCGCTCCGCGGCCGGCATCTTTCAACGTGCCGTGCAAGTCGATCTGTGTGGCGCGCCAAGCCGGCGCCAGTCCGAAAAGAATCGCGGACACCACGCACAACGCGACGGTGAAAAGCAGCGCCGTGCCATCCACTTTGATGGCATCAATCCGCGGCACACTTTTCGGACCAAGCACGCGCACCCAGTGCAAGGACACAAACGCAAAAATCACACCCAGCGCGCCACCGCCCAAGGCCAGCAGCACGCTTTCTGTAAAAAGTTGGCGCACGATCCGCCCGCGGCTCGCTCCGAGTGCCGCGCGCACCGCAATTTCTCTTTGCCGCGCCACCGCGCGCGATAGCTGCAAATTGGCCACGTTGGCGCAGGCGATCAGCAGCACGAACGCGACAGCGCCGAGCAGCACCATCAGGGAATATCGCGCGTCGCCCGCCACTTGCTCCCGCAGTGGAAAAATCCCGAAAGTGAGCCCGCCATTCGGCGGATAGACCTCAGGAAAATCGTGGCGCAGCCGCGCCGTGATCGCATCCATTTCCGCCTGCGCCTGCTGCACGGTCACGCCGCGCTTCAACCGGCCGATGATGTTGTAGTCCTCGTGCGATCGGATGCGGGGAGCGTCCGCAGGCAGCGGCAACGGAAGCAAGATGTCGGCTTGTTCGGCGTTAAACAGCGTGGGCAGCACTTCCTTCGGCAGCGAGAACGATCGCGGCAGCACGCCCAGGATCTCGCGGGACACTCCGTCCACCCGCACTGATTTCCCGATAATTTCAGGATCGCTGCCGAATCGTCGCACCCATATTCCGTAACTCAGCACCGCGGTTTGCGGACCGCCCTGCTTGTCCTCTTCCGAATTGAACAATCGTCCCAGCGCCGCTTTTTCGCCCAGCAGCGGCAGCAAGTTCGACGACACGTGAATCGTACCCTCGCGCTCGGGTTCGCCGTTACCAGTGAGAGTTTCATTCCCGCCGATAGCGATAGCCACATCTTCGAATCCGCTGTGGCTGGTCTTGATATCGAAATACTGCGCGGTCGAAAACCAATCTTGCGTGATATTCAAGCCGGGCGAGCGATTCCACAGGATCACCAGCCGGTCGGAATCCTTATAAGGCAGCGGCCGCAGCAGCAATGCGTCGGCGATGCTGAAGAGCGAAGTACAAGCTCCGATTCCGATCGCCAGTGATACCGCTACCACGGCGATGAATCCAGGATTTTTCTTAAACGTGCGCCATGCGAACTGAATATCTTGGAGGAGTGTTTTCATACCCGCTATTAGACGCATGCGACGCCGAGTAGTGATAATTACAGTGCTAAGGACACCGCAAGGGGAGAGTAAAAACTAAGGGAACTGGCCACGAACTTCCTCGACCTCAGCCAACATCAGCGGCCCGACTTCGGGATGCGCGCTAGTCAACCGCGATTTTCGTGCCGCGCTGACTCGCCTTCGAAAGGTTCTCAATGCGCTCGTCGAGCACGACGCGGATGGCCTTGAGGAACTCGACGCGCGAGTTCTCCAGGTGCTTGCGTACCTCGGATGAAACGCCGAGGCGCGTGCGAAAGAAATCCATGATTTCCAGGCACGGGCAGCGTTCTCCCGAAGCACTCTTTCGTGCAGTGTTTCTGTTCGTCTGCCGTTGCGGGCTCATGATGCCTCCTTCATTTCGACCGTGAGGAGTCCCTTTTCAAGCTTTGCGTGAGACGGGGAAAGCATGGCCATCGAGCGCGGCAAGCCGATGTGACGGCGCAAGGTGCCGATCTCGACGACTAGTTCATCGCCCTTCTTGAATAGGCCGACTTCGCCTTTCGTCGCGAAGGGGAGAAGAACCCGAATTTCATACGTGCCGTTGCGCTTCCCGAAGGAGTACGGCTTCTCCGTCCGGGTGACGGCCGCCGGGTCTTCTTTTCCAGGATACAGCAGGGCGGCCAGGTCGCGCAGCCGACGCTGGCCCAGGACTTCGTGCGAGAAGAGCGGGATACGTTTGACGGGCACGGGCGCGAAATACTCTTCGATCTCGCGCAGGACGCATTCCTGCGAGGTGTGCCATTCCTTGAACCAGGCGTCCGAGACTTCGGCGGGCAGGATGCGGTTGACGATGATGGAGTCCACCGTCAAGCCGTGGAGAGAGAAGTAAACGAAGGCGCGCTGCGTTTCACGGAGCACCATTTTTTCCGGGTTGGTGACCAGGCGGACGCTCGTGGTGCGCGGGTCCTCGAGCACCTCGTCAATGCCTCCCAGCTTTTCGAACAAGTCGCGGATATTCAAAAAATAGCTGTCAGCCGGCAACTCGAACGGGCCGACGCGGTTGGCGATGGGGCGCACGGCTTTCACCAAATTGCGCTGGTAGGGAAAGATGTGCTTCATGTACCAGTCGAGCGTGGTGGGCATGCTGATAAAGCGCAGGGATTCGGCGGTGGGCGCGGCGTCGAGGACGATGACGTCGTAACGCTTTTCGCGCCGGTATTGATTGATATAGAGCATGGCGCTGAGTTCTTCCATGCCGGGAAGGATGGCTAGCTCTTCGGCTTCGACCCCGCTGATGCCGGTGGTGCGCAGGACGGCGCTGATGTAGGCGGAGATTTCCTGCCAGTGGCGCTTGATCTCTTTTTGAATATTCAGTTCGAGAATCGAGAGGTGATTGTTGATTACCAGCGGATCGGAGGTCGGGACGTGGAAAAGATCGTTCTCGAGGTCAAAGCAATCGGCAAGGCTGTGGGCTGGATCAATGCTCATGATGAGCGTGGAGCGGCCGAGCTCAGCGAGTTTGACGCCAGTGGCCGCAGCGAGGCTGGTTTTGCCCACGCCGCCCTTGCCCGTGAACATGAGAACCCTCATAGCCCCATTATAGAACCGACCGACCGACTTGATGGCTCAAGATCGTCGAATTTAATGGATTCGATTCGTCATTACCGGTCGAGCTGGGGCTTCTATCCCGGAGGCCTTCCAGTCTGGGGGCGGGATTCGAACTTTTAGGGCTCTTCGAAAGGGAACTGGCTGCTCATCGGTAGAGAATGTCGTCCGCTCTCCCCGCCCGCAGTAACTCGAATGCGAACTGAGAGATCCAGCGCGTCGCAAATGGCCGCAGAAATGAGCCGAAAATGACGGCTTCGGGCCAGTTCGCTCTACTGCCTAGGCAAGTGTTGACTACATGGCGGAGGAGCCAGTCACGAGCGAACCATTCTCCGCGCAAAAGATCAGGGAAAAATACTGGGAAAGATGCCGCCACCGAGAGGCTCTCGGGCCCGACGAATGGCGGAATCCTGCTGTAGTGCCTGCGGTTATAAGCACGACGGGGAATTTGCCCGACTATTCGAACAGGGAATTACAGGGATTTGATCAGGGACGGCCTCCGCTGGAACAACGCTAGCGATCGACGCGAAAGAAGTCGAGCGCAAGCCCTTCGAGAGACGACTAGTCACGGATTCTCCTCCACAGGGCCTCATTGTAAACTCATTGATTCTCGCTAATGCATTCTGTTGGGTGGCTTTGACAAGTTGTACGCCGGGGTCTGGTTTGTGCATTTCAGCTAGACCGGACGGAAGGGTGTCTTGCTTGGCGAAGGCGAAGGCGCAAGTTTCCGCAACCGTCCTCTCGTCGCGCTCCACATTGCGGCCTACGGCCAGGACCGATTTTTTTTCTCCTCAAGATCGCTCCGCATGAGTCATACGAATGGTGCGCCGCAGAGCTTGCTTTAGGTTGCCCGCAATGGTTACGATGCCGCAAGTAAAGGGCAAAAAGCCTGTTCGGACGCACCTAACCGGTCCGGCAAGACTCCAACGCCCACCGGCGGCGAATGCCTGCGCAAATCCACGCTATCCGCTGACGGCCGAGGTGCAAGTAACCGACGTGCGTCGCTCCCCGCTCTCCCTCGACTGCACCAGGGAAGAAGATAGGGGCGTTGGAGTTCCGTCTCGAGCAGCGCTGAAACACAAGAACTGGGTTTGCCGATGAATTCGTACATCCGGCCGACAACGCTACAGGAAGCCGTGCACGCACTCGGGGAAACGCGCGGCATCGTGCTCTCGGGCGGCACGGATTTCTTTCCCGCCCGCGTGGACAGGCCGATCACCGAGCCCGTCATTGATATTTCTGGCGTCCGAGAGTTGAAGGGCGTGTCAGTCGAGGCGGATCGCGTGGTCATCGGCGGCAGGACGACGTGGAGCGAAATCGTTGCGAGCAATCTTCCCCGAGGGTTCGCCGGGCTAAAAGCCGCGGCGCGGGAAATCGGCTCGATTCAGATACAGAATTTCGGCACCGTGGCGGGAAATTTGTGCAATGCATCGCCCGCCGCCGACGGCGTGCCACCGTTGCTGGCGCTGGATGCCGAAGTGCGGCTTGCTTCGACGACGGGCACGAGGATGCTGACGCTTGGCGAGTTCATCCTAGGCAACAGAAAAACGGCGCGGCGCACGGATGAGATTTTGACGAGCGTCGCAATTCCGCGGCGGCTCGAAGCCGCCGCATCATCATTTCTCAAACTCGGCGCGCGGCGGTATCTGGTAATTTCCATCACGATGGTTGCGGTGACGATCCTCGCGGACGATCGCGAGCGCGTGGCTGAAGTACGGGTCGCTGTCGGCTCATGCTCGGAGCGAGCGATGCGATTGACGGCGCTCGAAGAAACGCTCGTCGGCGCAAGCGCTCGACCGGGACTGGGGAAAACCGTTATGGAGAAGCATGTCGAAGCGCTTTCGCCGATTGACGACGTCCGCGCGACGGCTGCGTATCGCCGCGATGCGTCGCTCACGCTGATCGAACGCGCGCTGGAAGCTTGCGTGGGGGCCGCATGAACGCGCAAGTGGGATCGCCGACCGCCGTTCTCACGGTGAATGGCAATCAGGTGGCGATTCACGCGCCGCCGATTCACCGGCTTTCGCGAGTTCTTCGCGACGAGCTCGGATTGACAGGAACGAAAGTCGGTTGTGACGCGGGCGATTGCGGCGCGTGCACGGTACTCATTGACGGGAGGGCCGCGTGCTCATGCCTGATCGCCGTCGGGCAACTCGACGGTGCCGAAGTCACGACGGTGGAAGGGCTGGGGCGCTTCTCCCGGAGATTCGAGAGCTTGAAACGCGCATTTCTCGAGCACGGCGCTGCGCAGTGCGGGATTTGCACGCCCGGCATGCTCGTCGCGGCCACGGCGCTGCTGGAATCGAATCCCGGTAACGGCAGCGCAGCGAAAGAGTCGGCTGCGCGTGAGCAGCGCGGGAAGCTTGACGAAATGCAGGTGCTAGATGCGCTCGGCGGCGTGCTGTGTCGTTGCACGGGCTACCGGAAGATTGTCGTTGCGGTACTCGATGCCGCGAACGGAGCGGCCGGGCAGCCCCGGGCGCCCGCGACCAGCGCGGTTGGCGGGCGAGTGGCGCGGGTGGATGGCGGGCGCAAAATCGCTGGCACGGAAATCTACGGCGCAGACGAAGCGCCCGCCGACGCGCTCTGGCTGCGGGTGGTTCGCAGCCCGCACGATCGCGCGCGATTCCGTTTCGGGGATCTCGAGGGGTTCGTTGCCAATCATCCTGGAATTCATGCGGTGTTTACCGCGAAGGACGTGCCGGGCAAAAATTGCTACGGCGTAATTCCAGATTGCGCCGATCAACCGGTGTTCGCGGAAGGCGAATCGCGATTTCGAGGAGAAGCCGTGGCGGCGATTGCCGGAGACGCGGGCGCCATCGCCGCATTTGACTCGGCGAGCTTTCCGGTAGCGTGGGAAGTGTTGCCGGCGCTTCGGACGATTGAAGACGCGCTGGACGCGAATGCGCCACTCGTGCACGAGAAGCGTCCAGGCAACGTGCTCGTCCGCGGGCGCGTGGTGCGCGGCGACGTGGAAGCGGCGCTCGGGCAATCGGACGTGGTCGCTAGCCTGGAGATCGAAACCGGTTTTGTCGAGCACGCGTGCATCGAGCCCGAAGCCGGATTCGCGCGGCGAGTGGGCGAACGGATCGAGGTCCAATCTTGCACGCAGGCGCCGTACATGGCGCGCAAGGATATCGCGGCCATTCTCGGCATTGACGAACGCGCGGTGCGAATCCTCCCGACGGCAGTCGGCGGCGGATTTGGGACGAAGCTCGATCTCTCCGTGCAGCCATTTCTCGCTGTCGCGGCGTGGCGCCTGCGGCGACCGGTGCGCATGACGTACTCGCGGCCGGAGTCCATCATGGCGACGACGAAGCGGCACCCGGCGCGCGTCCGCGCTTGTGCAGGAGCGAAGCACGACGGCACGCTGCTTGCGATGGATTTTCAAGCGGACTTCAACACGGGAGCGTATGCATCGTGGGGGCCGACAGTGGCGTATCGGGTCCCGATTCACGCGTCGGGGCCGTACAAGGTGCCAAACTACCGGGCACGGACGCGTGCGATTCACACGCATCTGGTTCCTGCTGGCGCGTTCCGCGGATTCGGCGTGCCGCAGGGAACCGTAGCGCAGGAACAGCTCTATGACGAACTTGCCGAAAAGCTAGGCATGGACGCGCTCGAATTCCGAATCCTGAACGCTCTGGACAATGAAAGCCCGACCGTGACGGGGCAAATCTTCGGTAGTGGCGTGGGAATCCGCAAGTGCTTCGAAGCGCTACGCGAAAAATGGGCAGCGGCGCGGGCGGAGGCCAAAGCAGCGAACAGGTCAGCGAAAGGGCCAGTTCGCCGCGGTGTGGGCGTCGCGGGAATGTGGTACGGCTGCGGAAACACATCGTTGCCAAACCCTTCGACGATGCGCGTCGGCCTGAAGCGCGACGGGCGGATCGCACTGCACCAAGGCGCCGTGGACATCGGCCAAGGTTCCGCGACGGTAGTGACGCAAATCTGCGCGGAGGCGGCCGGCGCGCCGATGGAGAACTTCGATCTTCTTCCGGCGGACACAGATCTGACGCCGGACTGCGGGAAAACGTCGGCATCGCGGCAAACGTTTGTCTCGGGCAAAGCGGCGAGCCTCGCCGGTACGGAATTGAGAAAGGCAATATTGCGGCTCGGGAAAGCCCGCGATTGCGCGCGAATCGAATTCGGCAAGAGCGAGATTGGGATTGAAGAGCGCGGCGCAAGGCGAACGATTTCGCTTCGCGAGCTGCCTGTTGATGCGCATGGTTACGTGGCGTCGGCCGAGGCGACATTCGACCCCCCGACGAGCCCGCTCGATGCCGACGGCCAGGGAAACCCGTACGCGGTTTATGGTTTTGGTGCGCACATGGCGGAAGTCAGCGTGGATCTCGAGCTGGGCACAGTGCGTGTGCTGAAAATTGCCGCGGCGCACGACGTGGGCCGCGCCATTAATCCGACACTTGTCGAGGGCCAAATCGAAGGTGGCGCGGCGCAGGGGCTGGGCTTCGCATTGATGGAAGAGTTCTTCCCCGGCAAAGGCGAAAATCTGCACGACTACCTTATTCCGTCGGCCGGCGACGTCCCTCCCGTCGATTCCATCCTGATCGAAGATCCATCGCCAATCGGCCCGTTCGGCGCGAAAGGCGTCGGCGAACAAGCCCTGATTCCCACGGCGCCTGCGATTCTGAACGCAATTCGCCACGCGACCGGAGTCCGCATCCGGAGGATTCCCGCCACACCCGAGCGCGTGCGCGCGGAGATTCTCGTCGCAGCAAAAACTGAGGTGCACGATGCCTGAGGATACCATTCGCTGCGACGCGTGCCCCGTTCTCTGCTACATCAAGCGGGGCATGACCGGAGCGTGTGATCGCTACGCAAATCACGACGGCCTTCTCGTGCGCGTGGACCCGCAGGCGATGCTCGATCGCGCGAGATCGCACGGCACGCCGCTCGTCCGGTTTCTCGGACCCGATCGGGACTGGGACGGGCGGCTCGTGAAAGGGCCCGAAACATTCGTGACCGCCATTGGCGCGGGCACGACGTATCCCGATTACAAGCCCGCACCGTTCATTGTGTCTTCGATAGTCGAAGGCGTGGATATAGTGACGGTCGTGACCGAGGGGATCTTCAGTTATTGCGGCGTGAAAGTAAAAATTGACACCGACCGGCACCTCGGGCCGGAAAGAAATCTCGTGCGGGCACAAGGCGAGCCGGTCGGACACGTCACCACCGGAGAGTACGGCTCGCAAATGCTCTCGCTCGGCGGCGTGAAACATCTCACGGGCGGCACGAAGAAGGAAGGTCGAGTCACGTGCGAGACGCTGCTCGATTTGTGCAACCAGAAGCCGGTGGAATTGGCGATTGACGACGGCGCACGCGTGATCGTCGAGGCCGGAAAGCCGCCTATCGTGAACGGCATGCTCGAAGCGCGTATGCGCGTAGGATGCGGCTCGGCGACGATCGGCATGTTCGCGCGGCAGTGGTTCGGCAAAGTGGACGAAGTCGTGGTCGTGGACGATCACATCACCGGCGTGCTGTCCGAACATCAGGCCGGAAAACTTCTAGGCGTGCGGGATACCGGCATTCGGATCAAGGGCCGGCGCTCGACGCCGGGGAGATATTTTCAAGTCGCGGAGCCCGGAACCGGCTGGGGCGGCACGGACATCAGCGATCCGCTGTCCATCCTGGATGCATTCAAGCCCAGGATTGCGTGGCCGCGGCTGCGGCTGCTGATGGTCAGTACGACAGGCGAACAATATGCATACTACGAGCTCGACGAAGACTTGCGGCCCGTAGCACGCGAGTTGCCGGATCAGCTGGTCGAGTCCGTCGAGCGAATCCGGGAGAATTGTGAACCGGCGCTTACGACGGTTCTCTTCATGGGCGGCGCGGGAGGATCGCTACGCGCGGGAGTGACGGACAATCCGGTGAAGCTGACACGTTCGGTGAAGCATAATTTTACGCGAGTGACATGCGGCGGCGCACCGGTCTACGTATGGCCCGGAGGCGGGATCACCTTCATGGTGGACGTAACGCGAGTGCCCGAAAACGGATTCGGCTATGTGCCGACGCCCGCGCTGGTCGCGCCTATCGAATTCACGCTAAAGCTCGAAGACTACGCCGTGCTCGGCGGCCACATGGACTACGTCCGGCCGCTCAGCGAGATCGTGGGTAGCGATCGCCGGCTTCAAACATCGCCGCACGAGAAGCCGTCGCCACTGCGGGCGATCTCGTTAGGGGACGCGGAATCATGAGAGAACCGCCGGTAGTTCGCTTCCTTCCTGACGAGCGCCGATTGCACCTGCACGACGGCCCGATTGATCTTATAATCGAAGCATTCGGGAAGCCGAGCGAGATCGAGACCGCATATCGCGCGGCGGCGCGGCGATTCATCACCGTGCTCGACGAATTGTGCGAAGAGCTGCAGCTTCTGCGGTCGGAGGCGCGCGCGGACGGCCCGATGCCAAAAGGGCAAGTCGCGCGGAGGATGGCAAAAGCGGTCGCGCCCTTCGCGCGCGAGGCATTCATCACGCCGATGGCCGCGGTGGCCGGCAGCGTCGCGGAAGAAATTTTGGACGCGATGATGCAGGCCGCTTCGCCTTCGCGCGCCTACGTGAATGACGGCGGGGACATCGCGATTCATCTTTCGGCCGGCGAATTTATTCGAATCGGCATGATCGAGCGGCCGGATCGTCCATCGTTGCTCGGTATGGTTCTGCTCCGCGCCGAGCGACGTATCCACGGAGTTGCGACGAGCGGTTGGCGCGGACGAAGCTTTCTCTCTGGGAATCGCAGACGCCGTCACGGTTCTTGCGGATCGCGCAGCGATGGCTGACGCCGCCGCTACCATGATCGCAAACGCGGTGGATTTGCCCGGCACCGCGCGATTACTCGCGTTCCGGCGCGCGATATCGCTCCGGACAACGACCTCGGCGCGCACCTCGTGACTCGCGGGGTGGGTGAACTTACCGCGCGCGACATCGATACCGCGCTCGATTCGGGCGCCGCAACCGCCGAGAATTATGTCGCTGAAGGGCTAGTCTGCGCCGCGGCGATTTGCCTTCAGAAAGAGACTCGAATCGTCGGATTGCGAGATGCCAATCCGCAATTGATCATCGCCGGGGCGGAGGATTCGGCGAGGAGAGTCGGCGGTTGCCGGAAGTTAAGAGTTCGAAAACTCGCGACTCTCGTGGAGGAAATTCTTCACGAAGGTGGGCCCATGCCCTCGATACCTCCTGCGGCGCGCGGCCGTACTGGCGGCGATTTCAAATCCCTTTGCCGGGTCGTATGTCGCTGAAATCACTTGGTTTATGGATGAGCTAAAGCCACTCGGACTTGAGATGTCGAAGACTCTCGTCGCGGCGCTGGGAGGCGACCGGCACGAGATCGAAGGATATGGCAAGGGCGCGATTGTGGGCGCGGCCGGCGAACTCGAGCATGGAGCACTGTGGCACGTTCCCGGAGGGTATGCGATGCGCGAGATCCTCGGAGGCGCGAAAGCCATCGTGGCTTCGTCGAAGAAAGTTGGAGGCCCGGGAGCGCGGCTCGACGTCCCAATCACACACATCAACGCGTCATACGTTCGCAGTCATTTCGATTCGATGGAGGTCGGATTGGCGGACGCGCCGCGCGCGGACGAAATTCTGCTCGCACTGGTGATGACAACGGGGCCGCGCGTTCACGCTCGCGTCGGCGGCCTCAAGGCTTCGGAGATCAAAGGAGAGGATGGCTTGCGATGACGGCGGCGCGGAAAGCGAAAATCCGGAAGCTGGTCACGTTCGTTGAAGAGACCCGAAACGAAATGGGACGAGCGATCGATCCACCGACGCGGCGCGCCGCTGCGCTCGCCGTGATCGAAAATCCGTACGCGGGAAAATTTGTCGAGGACTTGAGCGAGCTAATGGAGATCGGAGAAGAGTTGGGCGGCGTCCTAGCACAACGCGCCGTGGCTGCGCTGGGCATTCCGGGCGCGGCGGTTGAGAGCTATGGCAAGGCCGCGGCGGTCGGCGAGAACGGCGAAATCGAGCACGCGGCGGCGGTTCTGCACCCGAAGCTTGGCGCACCGGTGCGAGAAACTCTGGGCAAAGGCGCCGCGCTCATTCCCTCCTCGAAGAAGTGCGGAGGGCTCGGCGTCACGCTCGACGTTCCTCTCGGACACAAAGACGCAGCGTTCGTGCGCAGCCACTTCGACGGCATGGAAGTGAGAATCAACGATGCGCCGCGCGCGAACGAGATCATCGTTGCGGTCGCCGTAACCGACAGCGGACGCCCACTCGCGCGGGTCGGCGGGTTGAAGAAAGAAGAAATCAAGGGCGAAGACGGCTTGCATTAGAGATCGAGCGCGCGCAACATGAGGGCGATTTCGAATGACTCGGGGGACACCTGAAGCGCGCAAACGCTGCCGCGCCGGGCTTGCGAAGCCGCCGGAGCGCTACCGGCAGTCTTTGAAACGCTGCTCGGGACTCAAGGAGCGCGTAAGCCGCGCGAAGGCGAAGTAACTGTCCGCAGGGCGGATCGATGGCTTCCAAATCGGTAGTCTTTTGGGAGGTTGATGCGCAGCGCGATTTCATGCTGCCGGGCGGCGCGCTGTATGTGCCTGACGCCGAGAAAATCCTTCCGAATCTGAAGCGCCTCGTCGATGCAGCGAACGCAGGACGCGTGTTTTTGGTGTCGAGCGCCTGCCAGCACGCGCCGGATGATCCGGAGTTTAAATCATTCGGGCCGCACTGCATTCGCGGCACGTTCGGCGCGGAGATTGTCATCGAGGGGCTGACCAGCGATTTCTTCCGCATTCCCAGCGCGCAGAATTTCACTTGGCCTGACGACTGGAATCGGCGTCATCAAGTCATTTTCGAAAAGCAGCAGCTCGATGTCTTCAGCAATCCGCAAGCTGCGGTGCTGGTCGAGAAGCTGGGCTCGGATGTGCAGTACGTTGTGTTCGGAGTGGTGACGGAGTATTGCGTGAACCAGGCTGCGCGCGGCTTACTTGAACGCGGAAGAAAAGTTGCCGTGGTGAAAGATGCAATCGAGACGCTCAAGCCGCAAGAAGGGCAACGAACACTGAATGACCTCGCGGCGGACGGCGCTCGCCTGATTACCACAGATGAGGCACTCGCTCTAATCTGAGTCGAAAAAGAAGAAATCAAGGACGAAGACGACGTGCAGTAGTGATCGAGCGGGCGCAGCACGAGGCGCGATTTCAAATCACTCGAGGAAGCCTCGTTGGGGGCGGCGTGTTGCGGCTTCGCTCGGAACGCACGGTGCCATCAATCACAGTCATTCCAATTCCGGGCAAGTCGCCCAGGCGAACGCTTTCCAAGAGTGATTTTCCCGCCGAATGCTGCGCGCAATCCAGAAAAACGAAATCGGCAGCTCGTCCCGGCTCGATCAATCCGCAGTCGAGCTTTCGCGCTTTGGCGGTATTACCTGTGGCGAAGCAGAACGCAATTTCCGCCGAAATGTCGCCTAGCGATGAAAGCATCGAAATCAGCCGAATGATTCCGAGAGGCTGAACGCCCGATCCTGCTGGCGCATCAGTGCCGAGAATCACGCGATCGAGATGGTTCAGTTCCTTCGCGAGACGCAGGGTGAGAAGTGCGGCTCGCTCGTTGCCGTTGTGAACGATTTCCAGGGCTCGCGGCGATTGCTCACACAGTGCCCGAATTTGATTGTCGGGGAGTGCCGTGTGACCGCCGTTGATGTGACCGATGATGTCGGCATCCGCCGCAAGAACAATGTCCTTGTCGATCAGGCTCGAACCGGGAATGGAAGGCCCGCCGGTGTGAATCGTGCTTTGAATGCCGTATTTGCGTGCCCACGCTACCATTTGCCGGGCAGTCTCGCCATCTTTCACGCTGCCGAGTCCAACCTCGCCGAGCAGCTTAACCCCGGCATCGGCGAGCGATTGAAAGTCTTCTTCGACCATGCCGTGCTCGATCACCGGGGCGCCAGCGTGAACCTTTACGCCGCTGGGACGCAGGGCGGCAAATGAACGCTGGGCGGTGATCGCCATGGCCTTCACGCCGACGACATCCTTCGGGCGTCCCGGTGTATGCACTTCTCCCGCCGAAATCATAGTGGTCACGCCGCCGTGCAGGCAGCTGTCAATCCAGCCAACCTGATTCTGGCGCGGCGTCCAATCGCCAACAACCGGATGAACGTGACTGTCAATCAAACCCGGGGCAATCGCGCAGCCATTTGCATCGATCGTGGTCGTTGCGTCGGACGTGTCCAAGTCTTTTTCGTTGCCAACGGCTAAGATTCTGCCATTTACGGCGATGAGGGTGTCGGCTTCGAAGATCGGCCGCGCCAGATCGCCACTGAGGACTAGGCCGAGGTTGACGATTACCAGTTTCGTCATGAAGGCGTCTTCGTGGCCAAGTCGTGAGGCATGCGATTCTTCTCCTCACCGGCCGCCGTTGCATTGCCGGAAGCGCTGCTCGGCTGAATTTGTATACAAACGTGCGAAAGAGAGCAACTTGATTATTTTAACTTTTCAACGTCCTGCTCGGCCAGGACCGGCACGTGCTCAGGATTCATTTCGAAATCCCAGTTCGCAGCCCAGATCGTAAGCTCAAAGTCTTCAGCTTCGGGAAGAAGTTGCCTAGGGGCCTCTTCAGTTGATTCCGGTGACGCAGCCGGTTCCGTGAGAACTAGCTCAGCCAACATCCTGGCTGCAGCAAAACTGGTTTGCTTGCAGCGCGGCACGAGCTAAGTCAGCGGCCCGACTTCGGGATGCGCACTACTCAACCGCGATCTTCGTGCCGTGCTGACTAGGCTCAGAAAAAACTGGTCAGCAAGACAGCAGGAACAGATTTGCCCACCAGACCCGACTTCTTCGACCTTTTTTCAACAGCCTTGTTATGAAAAGGACCAACCAATTGTCTGTATAAGCGGAGCTTGTGTGTCTCGCCACGGCTCGGTAACCGATCAGTGCCAAGGAAATGGCCGTGAGCGACATGCCGTCAAGCCGCCGCCGGGCATTGACCGAATGGAGGTGCAAGTGAGCATCGCACAACAGAAAGCGCGGTCCCCCCAATGGACTGGACGATCGCCGAGGCTTTTGGTTTTTCTATCGACATTAGTGGTCATTGCGATGGTCCGGGCCTCAGCGAGCGGCGGTTCCGCCGAAATGGATTCACCGCGCGTGATCGTTGGGTCCAATATGTTGGTGAGCCGGGACGGAGACATTCCGCACGTGGAGTTAAGCGTGGCGTCAAATCCGCAGGATCCCAATAATCTTGTCGGCGCATCGATTACGGCAACGCGCCTGGAAGGCGGGTGGGCGTGCAAGGTCTATTCGTCCCACAACGCCGGAGATTCGTGGGCGGATGCGGTGGTGCCCGAGCAACATATTAATGGAGGCGGAGATCCGCAAGTGGCGTTCGGGCCAAACGGAACGGCGTATTTCGCAGCGCTCGGCGCGATGAAAGATTCCAAAGGGCGGGACCGCGATGGGCTGTTTGTCTATCGCTCTGAGGATGGCGGCACGACCTGGCACAAGCCCGTGAATCTGGGACCAGGGTATGACCACGACGTAATGGCCGTCGATGAGAGCGCCGGGCGGTTCGCTGGACGTATATACATTTCGATTCTTTACGGCTATCCGGTGTATCGCCTTGGTGTGTTTCGGTCCGACGATGACGGGCGGAGTTTTTATGGCCCCGCCGAATCGGCAAATGGCGGCGGAAAGCTGGGGATCAACACGGCCGCGAATATCTTGATTCTGTCGGACGGAACGCTGGTGATTCCGTACGAGGACTTTGAGTTTTTGCCTGAAAAAGTGAAAGAAAGCCACACCCAGAATGTCTGGATTGTCTCATCGAGTGATGGAGGCGTGACGTTTGCGGCTCCACGCAAAATCGGAACGCAGGAAAGCAACAAAGCTCCCGATGCGCCGATGATCATGACCTTCCCAAGTTTCGCAGCTGACAACCGTTCGGAAGCCTATAAAGATCGCATCTACAGGGCTTGGACGGATTTCCGCGACAACGAATATCGCGTCTGGTTTTCCTTCTCGAAAGATCGCGGGACTACCTGGTCGGAACCGAGGAAGATCGACGACAGCGTTGCGAAAGGCACTTGGCAATATCAGCCAATGCTGGCAGTGAACTCGAACGGTGTCGTAGGTCTCAGTTGGTTCGACACGCGTGCGAGCAACGATAACCGCGTGTACGATGAGTACTTTGCCGCCTCGCTTGACGGGGGCGATACCTTCTTGCCGCCGACGCGCGTTTCGTCAGAACATTCTGCATTTCCAGGCAAAGGAAATCTTGCGACCTATCCGGGCGCGTGGAGCTATAAGGGCGAGATTCGGTTGACATTTTTGTCCGCTGCCAGCCGCTGGCCGATGGGTGGAGACTACATCGGGTTGGGGGTTGATGCGGATGGAAACTTTCATCCGTTCTGGCCTGACAACCGGACAGGAACTTCGCTGATCGAAACGGCAACGGTTCGCGTCGAAGGAGCGCCGAAGAATCGTTCGGCGGCCGCCGACGAAAGTGAAGAGGCACCTCCGGCCCCACCCTCCAAGCCGCACCTGGCGCAAACGGACGTGACGTCGCGGCTCGAGCTTGTGTTTGACCCGGCGAATTTTGATCCGGCGTCCGGTGAGCTGGAGCTGAGAGTCCGCCTCAAGAACGTCTCCAATCAGATTGTCTATGCGCCGATTGTGGCGACAGTTCAGAGTTTTGGGAGCGGCATGGGCGAAGAAGAAAGAGAAAACAGCCCGAAGATTCAGAACGCCTCGAACGGCATGGCGGGCGCGGGAGCTACATTCAGTTTCGATCCAGCGCTGGGGGACTCACAACAAATCCCGCCCGGAGGAGTTTCCGGAGCAGTGATGATGAAGCTGCAACTTTCAAAACCCCTGCGGACTCCCGACATGCACCTCCGGCTGAGCGGATCTCTCGCCGAAGCCAAGTAGGTCGGCCGGGAGTCATTCGATCGAAGAAATTAGAATTCGCCGCGACGCATTAATGTTTGGCCGGCCGGACTACGTCTCCATCGAATACTACCGCGCCGTCTGAATCCACGGCCATGTTCAGATGCTCGGCCAGAAAATCAAGACGCCGCTGCCAGAAGTCCAGAATGTCCGCCGATTTGGTGAGCACGTGTCCTTCGCCCTCATAAACTCGGTATTCAGCCACTTTGTTCAAGCGTTTCAGCCCTTCAAAGATCGCGTCCGAGGGAGTCAGGTCGCCGTCGTCCGCGCCTTGTCCGATCAACAGCGGAGTTTGCACGCGATCGAAAGAGAAAAGCGGTGAGTTCTCGAGGTAGCGATCGTGAAACTCCCAAATCGTGCCGTGCATATTGCCTTGGCCGTGCTCGTAGTAACCCGTCGCACGCAAGTAGTCGGTGAATAAATCGGGATTGAGCACGGCGGCGGTAATCACGGCGGCTTTGAACCGCGTAGTCTGCGTAATGAGCGCCAGGACGCAGTAGGAACCGTAGCTCTGTCCCATGACCGCGGTGCGCTCGGGATCGGCGTATCCCTGTTGCACTGCCGCATCCACGCCAGGAATGACCGTCTTCATCAAATCCTGCATGGGCGTGCCTTCGCCGAGCGGCGTATCGGGAAAAAGAATGGCGTAGCCTCGGGTATCGAGAATGTGAAAATCGAACTGCGGATAATCGCCCCAGAATCCGAAGCGATTTACGTAATTTGAGCCCTGCGATCCGCCGTAAACCCAGACGACGAGCGGCAAGCGGAGGCCACGCTCATAGTTCGGCGGTAGGAGCAGCGCGCCGCGGAGTTTTTGGCCGTCCATCCCGTACCATTCGATCACTCGCGCAGTTCCCAGGGCGTAATGCTCCATGGGTTCGTTGAGGTGGGTGGCCTGATGCGTCGCGCCGGTTTTAGTGTCGAGGATCCAGATGTCGGCGAGATGCTGCTGATCTTTTGCGACAAAAGCGATAGATGAGGCCGCGTCGGAGCCGTCCAGGCAGAACACGTCGTTGTAGGACCTGGAATCCTCGATGACCGCCGTTCCTTTTCCTGTGGCCGTGTCGAGTTTGAATATTCCTTGTTTGCCAGCTTGTGGGTCGTGGGCTACGACCCACAAGGTTTGACCGCCGTCGGTGGACCAGAGAGTTCTACGCTCGTTGCGAGTCACGAGCGCGACAATTTTGTGTCCCGGAATTTCGCCGACGGGCACGGCCTCGCCGCTGCTGACATTAGTTTTCCAGACCTTATTTACCTGACCGGAGTCCTCATGAAGCACGCTGACTGTCTGTCCCACGGCGTAAATATTCTGTCCCGAGCGATCGAACAGAGGCGGCCATTCGCCTTCGCCATTGTTGAATGTGGGAGCATCCTTGGCGTTCGCGGCAAGAACGCGAACCGAGCCATCCGCAACATCGATGAGCGAAATGCCGCCTTTGCCCATTTGTCCGCTGGCGATATAGGCGATGGACTTGCTGTCGGGCGACCAATTCAATTCAATTCCGTAGTTGAGGAAAACATTCTCGCCAAGCTTGCTGGTTTTGCCGTCGGCGATGGAGTAGGCGAAGATTCGCCATTGTGACTGCTGCGTGTTGGAGAGAAAACCCATCAACGAGGTGTAAGCGACGTACTTGTTGTCCGGCGAAAATTCAAACCATCCCGGTTTAACTCGCGGTGCGACACGCGTGACACTTTTGTTCTCGAGATTCAGGATGGCCACATCGCCGAGCGAACGGTTGGTCCAGGCGTTGTCCTCCAAGCTGGGTGACGCGGATGCCGGCTTCTCGTCATGCTCATTTTTTTCGCCGGCATTCTTCACGATGACCGAAGCTTGGCCGGGCTCGACCTTGGGGAATTCTCTGCCCGCAAAATTCTTGGGTATCAGCGCGTTGGCTTGTGCGAGCGTCATGCCATCCGGCAGGATCTTTGCAAGGAGCTTCCTGCCGTCGTTCGACCAGCGCAGCACTTCAAAGCCAAACATCGCCCGCGCAATCACGCCGGGGAAACGCGTAGCCTTGCCGGTGCTCTTCTCCCAAATCCAGATTCCCGCTTCACCGCCTTCATCGGAATAGAAAGCAATGCGGCTTCCGTCGGGCGACCAAATCGGAGCCCAGTTGTAACTATCGTGGCTGCCCAGAACGATCGATTCGCCGGTCTTGACATTGGTGATGCTTACTTGCTTTTGATAATTGCCTTCCGCCAGCGGGGCGCCCGTGGATGTGAATGCCAGGCCTTCCGGCACAGTGTTTTCGGTGGACCAGGTGTAGGCGATCCACTGACCGTCGGGTGAGAATTCGAAGGACGAACGGACGTCGTGGTCGTGCGAAGCGACCGCGATTTTGAGCGGCAAGGGCGCCGCGGATTGCTGAGCGTGCGCCGGCTTCGACAATGCGATGAGCGCGGCGAACGCGCCACACGCCATCAGCAGGAGTCCTGCTTTGCATCCGTTTTCAAATCCATTCTGGCGATTGGTCATGTTTATTCCCCGTCTTTCGCCTTATCGGCGTTCGTATCCGGCTTCGCTTTCGGCGCCGCCAAGAATTCATCGAACCAGGCCAAGAGCCGTTGCCACATGTCCGCGATGTTCGCCGGACTTTCGAGCACGTGCCCTTCGCCCCAGTAGCGAACGAATTCGGCGCGCTTGCCCTGACGATAGAGAGCGTTGAAGAATTCCTCGCCCTGCTGCATGGCGACGTAATCCATATCGCCCTGCATGATCAGCAGCGGAGTATCGACGCGTTCGACATAAAAGATGGGGCTGTTTCGGAGATAGCGGCCCAAATCGTCCCAGGGAGCGCGGCCCATGCGGGCCTGGCCATTCTCGAAGAGCCACATCATGAAAATATCTTCCTGGGGAAATTCGGTGTAGCGAAGGCGCGCGTCGAATTGGCCGTAGAGGCTGAACAGATCGGAAAGTCCAGCGAGAGCGGCGGCGGCATGGAATCGATGAGTTTGGGTGATCAGGCCGTAGGTGCTGAAGCCACCGTAGCTCTGCCCCATCACGCCGACGCGGTCTGAATCGGCCATGCCCATTTCGACCACTTTATCGACCGCGGGAAGCACGCCATTGGTGAGATCGAGCATCGGATCGGAGGTCACGCCTTCAGCGGAGAGCGGCATACTCGGGAACAGTACAGCGTAACCGCGCATCGCGAAGAGCTGCATGTTCAAGGCGATCGGATCGTCCAGGCGGCTTAAAAACGGTTTGCGAGCTTCGCTCATCATGCTGCCCGCGTAGACCCAGACGATCATCGGAACCTTGGTGCCCTCTTTGTAATCGATGGGAAGAATGAGCCAGGCCTTCAGAGGCTTGCCGTCGAGTGAGCGGTAGTCGATCAATTTCAATTTGCCTTCGGCGACGCCATCGAGAAACGCATTGATGTGCACTACTTCGCCGAATTTGCCGGAATCTTCGCGGCCGGTCCAAAGCCAATCGCCACTGCGGCTGCTGCCGTTGAAAATGAGTGCTCCACCTTTTTGAGGCCGCGCCGCGAGCACTGCGAACTCTGCAGGCTTCGCTATTGGTTTCAATTCTGAGCTCGAGAGATTTAGTCGGTAGAGCGAGGGCCATTCGCCTTCGCCGGCGCCGACGATGATGTCGGCCGTCCCGATAGCCTCGGGAGTGTTTTCCTTCGGCCAGACGATTGAACTTATTTTTTCATTTGCCTTCGGCGTCAAATCCTGCGGGGTTCCATCGACCGGAATGCGCCAAACGTGGCCATCCGCTACGCCGACGAACGTGTCCAGTCCGGCCTCGGCCATCAGCTGGCCGGGAACCCGTTCGTCTTTCAGTGACTCCGTGATATTTCGAGGTTTACTGCCTGGCGAAACCAGCCACCAATCCGATCGCTTCGCATCGTGACGTTTCGCATAGAGCAGCAGCGAATTGCGGGAGGACCAGGCAAATGGCGCGGCGTTAGCGCCTTGCACGCGGGCTTGGGACATCGCGGTCTGCAACCCCTCGCCAACCCGCTCGCACTCTCCGGCGGCGATGCGGCAAAGGAGAGTTACAGCACCGCCTTCAGCCGCGTCGGCCGGATCTTGTGCGAGCGCCAAATGGCTGCCATCCTCCGACCATTTAAGCGAGCCCTGCAGAATGTACTTTGCCTTGCCCAGGTCTTCGCTGACGAGATTGCCGCCGCGGTCGAAAATTTTCAGTGAATACTGGCCGGGAACCGCCCACGGCAAATGGCCCTTCGCGGGCGTAGAGAAATTCGTCTCCTGAAGAAGCGCGACGTACTTCCGGTCTGGAGAAGAGGTCAGATCGGAGAACGCCGGCGCTTCGATGAGAGTCTTCGCACTATTCTCCGCATTCTGAACATCAATGAGGATCAACCTGTCCTGAGGATGCTTAGCCACTTCGGAAGGAACGCCGCTTTCCAGAACGCTGGGAGTGGCTTCCTCGCCCTTCCAGCTCTTGGCCCATTTCTTCATTGCAATCTCGCCTGTCTGCATCTCGACGGACATGCTCATGGGCCGCTCGTTTTCGGGCAGCGCGATAGCAATGAGCTCGTGATTCGAGATCCAAACAAAAGAATGCGCGCCAATCAGCTCAACTCCGCCGCTCGTGAGCCTTCGCGGCTCGCCGCCACCCGGCTCGCAGACCCACAGGCGCACGTTTCGCTCTCCGTCGCCGCGCGTGGAGACGAATGCGATGTATTTGCCGTCGGGCGACCAAACCGGAGACCAAGCACCCGAGCCATCGCTGGCGCCGTCGGTCAGTTTCCTGGGGGTTCCGCCGGTGGTAGGCACGACGTAGAGATCCGATCGGTCGCCGCCACCAAGAAACGGCTCCTGATGAAAATTGCCGGCCTTCGGCCGCTGAATCGTATAAGCGAACCATGATCCATCCGGTGATATCACACCGACATTTCCAAATCCGTCGCCTAACGATTCCAATTTTGAAAGGTCGGCCGGAGTCAGCGGGCGCAGCTTTTCATCGCTGCGCGGCGACTGGCCCTTCGCCGGTGATACGAACAAAACAGTCAAGGCAATCACGGCGACGACATGCTCAACCTGCCTGGTGAACTGATCTGCGACCATTCGTACCCCCGGAAGAAACAGCGGCCACACCGATTCGGTGGCAAACGTCTCGCGCGGCCTTCTTGTCGCCGGCTTATTTCTGATCGCTAGTTACCGACGTTGCTTGCAGGTGCTTATCGAACCAGTCGAGCACTCGATTCCAGTAATCCTGGACGTTCGGCATGCCCCAGGTTCCTTCCCAGTGGTCTTCGCCCGCGTAGTTCGCGTACGTGACTTCTTTGTTGAGCCGGCGCAAGGCCACAAAGACTGCGTCGGCCTGCTGGCGCGGTACAGCGTTATCCAACCCTCCCTGGATAATCAGCAGCGGGGTCTGGACGCGATCGAGATAGTAGAAGGGCGAATTTTCGATGTAGCGATCGCGGTATTGCCAAGGCGTGCCGCCCATTCTTCCCTGGCCGGTCTCGGCCCAACCGATGGCCCAGCTCGAGCCTTTCTCGTCCATGATCGCGTAATCGCTGATCAGGTCTCCGGGACCCGCGCTATCCACGGCTGCTTTGAAACGGGTGGTCTGCACGATGAGAGACAGCGTCGAATAGCCGCCGTAACTGTGGCCCATAACGCCCAATCGGTCTGGATCGGCAATGCCAAGCTCAATGGCACGATTGACTGCCGGAATTACCGTCTTGAGCAGGTCCGACATTGGATTGTTTCCGTGCATCGGCGTATCGGGCAGCAGGGCTGCGTAGCCGCGAGTGGCCAAGATTTGCAAGTTCTCGACGCCCGCGCCGGAAAGTCCGAAGCGGAACACCGTCTCCGAACGGTACGAGCCGCCATACGGATCGACAATCAGCGGGTACTTCTTGCCTTCCTGATAGTTCGCAGGAAGAAGCAGGGCGCCATGGAGATGCTCGCCATCGACGCTGTAGTAGTCGATCACCTGAGCCTTGCCAAACGTGATGCTGTCCAGGCTTTTGTTAATGGACGAGACCCGCTTTGGATCTTTGAAATCCGGACTACTAGCCCAAATGTCTTCGGGATGCTGCGCATCCTGGGAGACGAACACGATCGTTTTCTTGTCGCTGCTGATATCGACGCCGAAAATCATGTCGCGGCCGAAGTAAATACTGCGCTCGAGGAGCTTGGTCGCTTTGCCGGTGGAAACGTTCAGGCTGTAGAAGCCTTCGTTCTTGGTCGCTTCGCCGCGCGCGCCGACGATGAGAGAGTCGCCGCCGAACAACTCCGCTTTGCCGCCGATGGACGGTGAGACGATTTCCAGGACAACGCGGTCTGGAATCACGCCGGCTACCGAGAAGTTGTGTTCAGCAACGGACGCTTTCCAGACTTTGTCTGTGCCGAGCCGCCCGTAGTTTTCCGAGCTGATCAGATAAAGATACTTTCCGGCGGAGTCCCATAACGGGGCACGATGCTCGTCGCTGAACGGCGGATGATCACCGGGCGTAAGCAGTTGCGGCGTGCCACCGGCGGCCGAGACAACATAGCAATCGCCTTTGGTCAACGGCCCTGCAGTCAGGTAGGCCAGCGATTTGCTATCAGGCGCCCAGCTAATCGAAATTCCGTATTCCTGCGCAAGGTCGGGGACAACAGTCTTGGTCGATCCGTCAGCAAACGAGTAGGTTCGCAGTTCGTAGGTGGTTTGCTGGGTGTTTTCCTTGGTACCCTTCCAGTGAGTGTAGGCCAGCGTTTTGCCGTCCGGCGAAACCCAATACCCGAGCGGCCGGACAGCCTTGACGATGTGTTCCGACTTGCCGCTCTTGACGTCAAAAAGAGTGAGGTCGGCGAGATAACGATTCATCCAGGGCTCTTCAAGCGGTTGCTTCTCCGGTTTTGCCCCACTGCTACTCGCCGAGGATGAGCCCGGCGTGGACGGAACAAAACTTAAAACAGTTGCGGTGACTCCGGGAGGTGCGTCTGGCTTTTTGTCTCCGTCATCCTTCTTAACTGGTCCATATAGTAGATCGGCGGCCTGTTCGACCGTCTGGCCCGCCGGCAAAGTCTTGGCGATCAGGTTCTGACTGTCTGGGGTCCATCGCGCGACTTGAAAATTGAAAAATGGGCGGACCACATCGTCGGAGAGCTGGCGCATTTGATTCGAATTCTTCTCCCAGACCCAAAGATGTGCGGTGCCGCTACGGTCTGAATAGAACGCGAGGTATCTGCCGTCCGGCGACCATACCGGAGCCCAGCTTGTTCCTTGTCCTTCGGTCAGATTGCGCGATTCTTTCGTTGCAGTATTGGTGATCCAGACGTCGCATCCGAGAGCTTCGGTGAAGGCGCCGGTGGGCGAATAGGCGCTGTAGCGCTCGCTGCCCGTCGTTTTCCGCTTGCTGTTGTCTTCTACCGTGTACGCCACCCACGCGCCATCGGGCGAGAGTGCCAAATACGTCCGGTTCGAGAGGTCCAACACCGTCATGGCCTGCTCGACGCTCAGAGGTGGACTCTGTGTGCCTTTCGCGGCCTTGTCTTGCGGCGCACCTGCCGTAACAGTCGCGAGAAGCAGTACGGCCAATGCACAGCAAGTCGCGCCAAGCCCAGCGCCGACCGGTCCGTTCAGCTTCATTCTGTCTCGATTAGACACTGTCGTATTCACGAGCGCCTCCCTTGGAACGCACTTCGACCGGTCCAGCGGTTCGCGGATCGTTTCTAATTCTGCAGCGAGGCAACGGCTTTCGCAGGAACCCTTTCGCGCTAAGTGCTATGGGTTCTGCGCCACTTTTGACGCATTGTTCTTCAAATCTTCTTTCAGCGAGCCCCATTGCGAATACTGCTCGCGTTTCTCGGGCGCAGGATCCTCGTAGCCCTGCAGCCAGAATCGAAACCAGTCGAGATTGCGCTGCATCGAGGCGATACGATGCTGAGGCTGTGAATAAATGTGGCCCTCATCGGGATAGATCACCATCTGCACCGGCTTACCGAGGCGCTTCAGTTTTGTGTAGAACTCGAGCGAACCGAGCATTTCGGAGGTGTTGGTCTCGATCAGCAGCGGTGTGGTCACGTCCTCGGCGCGTTTCACGGTCGAGAGATCATCAAAGCGCTTGTCATAATTGCCGTAGGGAGAGCCGGCCATGGTTCCTTCGATGTAATGCCTGAAAGGCCCACCGAAGAGCCAGTATTCGCCGGGATTATTTGATCCACCCGATCCCGCGGAAGCCGCTGCGAACGTGTGGCTGTGCGTGATCTCCAGATTGGTCAGCTCGCTTCCGTAGCTCCAGCCCATGATTCCGGCGCGCTTGGGATCGGCAATTCCCATTTTGTCGAGGTACTGCACAGCAGCTTCAATGCTCGCCAAAGCGTTGTAGTCGCGATCAAAAGCGAACTGCTGGAAATTTCCGTAGCTCCAGCCGTATTCCTTCGGCTGAGTCGTAAGCAGGACCGCGAAGCCATTCGAGGCGAAAGGTTGCGCCGGATAACTTGATATCCATTCTGCCTGGGCGGTGAAAGAGCCGTGGAAACCGTAAAGAATTATGAGTAGAGGATAGCGCTTGCCCTGTTCGTAGCCGACGGGCTTGATCAGGTAGCCGAACGTGTCGATTCCGAACTTATTCGCCCAATTGATTTTGGTGACTTGCCCCAAATCGATCTGGGAGAAACCGGCGTTCAAACTGGTGAGGTTAGAGACTTTGCCATCGGGCAGGGAGATCGAAGCGAGTTCGGGCGGGCGCATTGAGCCCTCGGCGACGCACGTGCCCTTCATCCGATCCGCACTTAGCGAAAACTCCGAAAGATAGGCGTCGCTATCCGCGATTTTCTTCGCTTTACCGCCCTCGGCAGGCACCTCATACAGCGTCGCCGCTTCTCGATTGACGTCCGAGAACAAAAGGGACTCGCCATCAGGTGTCCACCAGATTCGGCCATCCGAGCGAATTTCCACTCCGGGAGTTAGCTCGCGCGGATGATCCTCACCCAGCGGCTGAGCCAGCAGCGTGCCGCGATAACCGGCGCGCGGCGTATGCGTCTCGACCTCGCCAACGTACGCGATGGTGCGGCCATCGGGCGACCAACTCGGTGCACTCTGATAGGAATGGCTGGACGGCAGAGGAGTCAACTTGCCGGCGGCCAGCGTGATCACTCCGATGCCGGAATCAAACGCAACCGCAGCGTCGCTCGACGTGCTAGCCGACGTGTTGTAGGTGACAGCGATGCATTTGCCGTCCGGCGACCATTCAATGCCGCTGATGGAAAGCCCGGGTGCAAAGTGAATCGACGGCTCTTCTTCCATTAGCTGGGTCATTGTCTTATCGGCAGCGTGGAAGATCCAAATGCGGCTCGGCTTGCGAATCCAGGAATGCGTCATGAAGCGCCAGAAATTGAATGTCACCTCGTCGTCGTAGACGATGCCCTTGGACGACGCATCCGCAAGTTCCTTGTCCGTCGGCGCGGCGGCAGAGATGAACGCCAAGGCGCTTCCATCCGGAGCCCATTCGAACTCGCTGACGTCTTCGGAGTGCGTGAACAAAGCCACGGGTTCGCCGCCGCTGGCGGCAATCTGCCAGACTTTGCCGTCCGAGAGATAATCGACAGCATTATTTCCCGGCGCCCAGCGCACATTGGAAATGCTTTTCGCGCTGAGCAGTTCCTTGGGCTGGCTGACCAGATCCGTAGCGCCGCTTGCACTCTTCGCTGGCGGACCGAAAGCTGGCATCACAAAAAGTGTGTACTTGTAATCGTTCGTCGGGATCTGGGCGTCTTTAACGATGAATGCGACATTGCCGCCATCCGAGGAGATCGCTTGGCCGGCAATCTCTCGGACGGACAGCACATCCCGAACGGTCATGGGCCGGTTGTCCGCCTTCGCGTTCGAAATCGCCGTGGGCCGAGGCGGAACGGCGAGCCAGAGCGAAGCTGCGAACATCATGCAGGCCGCACCAGCTGCGCATTCGAGGTCTATCTGGCCAAGTTGCCTCACCCGCGAGAGTCCATTCGCACTCCACCCGGACTTAAACTCCGAACGAGGGGTCGGCATATCGGCCCCACTAAAACTCGAACCCGGCTCGCAGCGCGATCATCCGGACCGAAGAATCTCCTCCGAGCCCGGAGCCTAGCAACCCGGTGGATGGACCCACCGTGGTGTTTATGTTGCCGAAGCCAGCCAAGGTAGAGGGTATACCCGGGATGCCGGCGGCCCCGTTTCCTGGGAATCCTCCTGCACCGTTCGGAAATCCGAAGTTAGGATGATTAAACAGATTGTAGAACTGGACGTCGAATCGCAGGCCAAAGCGCTCATGGAGGGTAAAGCGTTTGGTTACGTCGAAGTCGGTCCACTTGAATCCGGGGGCGCGCAGTGTGTTGCGGCCCGCGTCGCCATTTTGGCAAGTAGTGGGTCCGGTCGCTGGGTAGCAACTGAAATCAACCGGGTTGATCACGGAAGTAAACGCGTTCGGGTTCACCCACTGGATCGAACCGGGTTGAGTCACTCCAGAGATGGGTTCCTTTTCGTATAGCGACTGGCCCGAATCCTTATTTGCAAAAACCGTCGGGAATGCATTTACGAAACCTGAGGGGCTGGTGCTAAACACGGAGAACGGGAAACCGCCCCGGATGAAAACAGTCCCACTCACCTGCCAGCCGCCAATCGCCTGATTCAGTGCGCTGTTGGAAGATTTGAACGGCAGGCTATAGACGTACGAGCCGTTCAGAGAGTGGCGCACATCGAAGTCACAATTCCCATACAGCTGTCTTACGTCACCGTTATACGCATCGAAATTCTCGTTCTCGTTGAAGATTTCCACGCCGCCGTTGGAGATGTAATCCAGGCAGTGGCTGTAGGTGTAGTTGACCTGGAAGGACAGGCCATGCCCAAACCGCTTGGTGAGATTGGCCTGCATCGCGTTGTACGAGCTTCCCACTCCGGTCTCGAAGGGGAAGATGTTTCCAAACCTTGCGTCCGGCGGCGCACCGAACGCGTAGTTCTTCCAGCATCCAGCGCAAACCACTTGGTATCCGTTCGGCGAATCCGAATAGAACATGTCCGAAGCGTGCGTGCCGACGTATTTAATGGAGAACAGGAAATTCGCGCCCAGTTCCTGGTCAATTCCCAGACTCCATTGGTAAAACATGGGGAATTTCTGGCGCTTGCTCTCGAAAGAAGTGAAGCTCAGCTGCGGAATGCAATTCGACCCCGCACCCGGCGAGGAGCAGGAAAGCGCGCCACTGGAGAACCCCGACTGAAATGCCGCGTTGGCTGCCACGGCGTTGTCCACCACGCTATTCGGCACGCCGGGAGCGATAGCTAATCCACCCACCGGTCCGAAGATGCCGCCCTCGAAGAAGACGTCCGATGGAGCGTTCTCATCGAGGTAGCTCGGGAGAAAGCCCATCACGGGATTGGTGAACACGCCGGCGCCGACCCGCACCACGGTCTTGGGCCTCACTTGCCATGCGATTGCCGCGCGCGGCTGCCAGACGAGCAGCGGCGTTGACGCAAACATTTTGTGCTGATTCCCGAGAATCGCCTGGTTCAGCGGAGTGTTAACGTCGTGGTTTAGATCAGCGAACGGAGTTACCAGGCGCGCCAACACATTCTCCTGGCTCACCGGATTTGAATTCCAGGAAGCGCGCACGCCGAGGGTCACCGTTAAATTGGAGCGCACTTTGTATGTGTCCATGGCATAGAGATCGAGTCCGACCCCGCGCAAATGATCGACGCCGTAGGTCGGGAACGCCTGGAAACTCTCGCAGGCGGCCCCGTAAATGAATTCCGCCAAGGAACACTGATAGACGTACGGCGTTACCGCGTATCCCTCCGATTCAGCGGAACTGAACAGAACGCGGCGCAGATTTTCGCCGAACTTGAACGTATGCCGGCGAACGGTCCAACTCAAGTTGTCGTTAAGCTGCCACGTGGTGGTGCGGTCTCCATACGGAATATTTCCCAATACCCCGCCAATTGAAGACATCCCGAATTCTGGCAGGGACGCCACCGGCAACTGGTGCGCTTTCGCCGGATCGGCCAAATTGTGCACGCGGTCCTGGTAGGAGATGCCCGGGTTGAATTGGTTGACCAGGCTCGACCCGAACACGTGAGTCCAATCCGCGGATGCCTCCTCCTCTGGTTCGTTATCCACCGTGTTGAATACCGGATTGACCGCGTCAACGCGGACGTTCGTTCCACGGTTCAGCTGGAAGCGGAACCAAAAACTGTCTTTGGGACTCAAAGAGTAGTCGAGCTTAAGCGTCCACAACGTCTCACTAACGGGTGGCGATGCCGAGAAAAGGCGTTGAATCGCACAGCCATCCGCATTGGCACCGATTGGGCAACCGGGAAGCGCGATCGGAGTACCGCTCGGCGTGCCAACGAGACCAAACAGAGTCGTGTATAGCGGAACTTCGCCGGGCTGGGGTGGCAAGAGAACACCCGAAGCCGGATCAACCTGATTGCCGATGGGAAGTTGCTGGAGAACGTAAGTCTGAAACGCCGACGATGGAACGATAGCGCTCAACAGTTGCGGCAGCACAATTCGAATCGCCTCTACGTCGGTGAAGAAAAACAGCTTGTCCTTCAAAATCGGGCCGCCAAAATTTCCGCCGAATTCGTTGGTGTTGGAAAATGGCTTTTTCGTCGGAACCGGGTTGGCATTGATGAAATAATTCGTGGCATTCATCGAAGAGCCATTCCAAATTTCGTAGGCGTTGCCGTGAAACGTGTTGGTGCCCGACTTGGTGATGTAGTTGACTTGAGATGCGCCCAGCCGCCCAAGGTCTGCCGAGTACGATTCCGTATTCACGGAAGCTTCCTGCACGGAATTCAGTCCCAGCATCAGCCCGCTGGCACCGGAGCGATTGATGCTTTGCCAGGCATCGTTCGCATCCAGGCCGTCAATCGTGAAGTCGTTGGCGATGGACGGCAGGCCATTGAACTCCACATTGCCGCCGTTATAGCCACTGGCCGAGTTGACGTTCATGATCGCGCCCGGCGCGACATTTGCGACGTAAGTCAAATCCTGACCGGGATTGGGTAGGTTTTGCAGGTCGCGATCGGAGATGGTCGTCGTGGTATTCGGATTGCCTGTTTCTATTAGCTGTGCTTCCGCTTTCACATTAATTTCGGTGTTCACAGATCCGACTTGCAGACGGAAGTCGACGCGCGCGCTGTGATCGATGGCCACTGTAACGCCCTCGCGGGTTACAGTTTGAAATCCCTGCGCTCTTACCGTAAGTAGATACGTTCCCGGAGGCAATAGAGGGAGTGAATAGTATCCATCGGCGTTGCTCTTCGTCTCCCGCTGTATACCGGTGTTCCTGCTCACTGCTAAGATGCCGGCGTTCGGGACAGCCGCATTCAAAGCATCCGTAATAACGCCGCTGATCTCAGCGGTCGTTTGATTCTGTGCCAGTGCCGATGCACGTCCGCTGAACAAAACCACCAGAAGCAGCAATATACGCACCGACGAGCGCCCCATTTTCGTATCCCCCTATCGTTCGGCTGGTTCGTTTCCGGTCAGAAAATTTCCGCTCACTTCCCGGCTGATGTTAGGCAGCACCTCTATGAGTTTTTGAATCGTGTCGTTCAGCTCCTGAACTTTGCAGTCCACGTTTTGGGAATTCTGCGATCCCGCAAGCAACAACGTAGTGTCGTCCTGCACCTTCTCGAGACACGCAAAAGCTGCCTTGGTGCTCGACCTCCAGTCCTCGCCCGAACAGCTAATGGCGTACACCCCGACTTCCGGAGCGTGGGGCGGCAAAACTTGTTTGAGCAGTTCGGATTCCGCCTCAATTTCCTCCCACATCGCGGCCACGTGATCGCGAACAAGAAGACTGAGCATCTGCCGCGTGGAAGGATCCAGCTGCGCGACGGCATCCGGTGAGTAGCGTTCCCTCAAGCGACGAACCGCCCAAGCATGCGCCATCGCAGACTGCGCGGCTTCGAGGGTCGAGTCGACGAACGTCTTGCGCGCATCTGCATCGGGAAATTTCGTCTTCAGCGTGAACTTCAGCAGAGGCTCGTCCGCGACGACCACCGGCGCATCCTCGATGAGATCTTTCTCGGAGTCAGCGGCATCCACGTTGGCATCGGATGTAAGGCCGTCGCCTGCAACCGCCAGACTGGCGTGGACATCTCGAATGCCACGAAGCTCAGACTCAATTTCTCTCTTTCTGATCTCAGACGGGAGCACACCCTGCACAATTACCGCATTCGCGTCGCCGCGCTGGATATTAATTTGATCTCCCAAGTCGGCTCTTACCGAGTGCAAGGCCACGCGCGCCAGCATCTCGGCCGTCTGCAGTTCGTTCTCGTTGGGTACGTGAATGGCTGCCGTCGGCGGAAGAATGGGCTTCCCCACCGGCTCAGGTTGAGCGCCCTCGTTCAGAGCAAAAATATTCGAATCGATCACGTTCATGCTGAAGACTTCGAAAAATGACTCGGTAATCCGCACCAGGCTTGAATCCCTGAAATGGATGTCTTCCGCAACGGGGTGGAAGTCCGACCCTCGAAAAGTGAATCGAAGCTCGGCGACTGATCCGCTTGGGATTGTGGAACGAATTGAAACCAGCCCGGGATCACTGCCGTCAACGCGCTCCGCGGATTGCGGATGCAAATCTTGCCAACGTTTGAATGAATCGATCGAGAGTGGGTTCGACCAATCGAGCCCGGCCTCGTCGAACGTGTGCTTCAAGCGTTCGGACGGGAAACCAGACTGCCCGGTGTCGATATCGGTTCTGCCTTCCACCAGTCTGTTCGCAATAGGATCAGAATAAATCGCCCGATCCATCGTCGCCCAACGCGACGGCTCAACCGAAGTCTCAGTTATTTGAATTTCGAACTTTTGGTAGATCACGGGCCGGGGAACGCTTGTCACCAATTGCCTCTGGGCATTGGTAGACTTGCGCACCAGTTCGTCCGCTGAAACGACCGCCGGAGACCGGAAGGTCCTGATCAGCAATGCGAAAATGCATACCATCGCGATCGCGGCTGTCCACGCCGGCCTTCGTGGCACGCCTCTCAAAAAATCAAACAGTCCCGTCAGCCGGGCCCACGGAGAAGGCCGGCGCCCTTTCTCCGCCAGTTGGTGCAAGCTCTTCAAGAATCTGGTCTGCCCTTGCTCCGAAGGTGGATACTTTTCGCGAATCAAAAGATTGCTGTATTCAACGACTCCGTTTATCGACTCATTGATCTGTTCGAGGCGCGCCCGGCAAGTCCAGCACGCCTCCAGATGAAGCCGCACCTCGTTTGCGTCGTGCGCGTTTAGTTCCCCGTCCACTGAGAGCAAGAGCAGCTTGTCGGAAAGATGAGCGTCAATCGACTCGTCTTTTTTCCCGAACAAAGAATTTCTCTTATTCATTCGTTTTTCCGTTGTCCCCGGCGACCCTGCTGCTCTTCGGTCCGGAGCGACGCAACACGTCGCAGTGCTAGCAGTGCCGCTCTGGTGCTAGCTTCACCACTGCGCGCCGCAGCGATTCAGCCACCGTGGGAACCGACAAGCCCAAGATTTCCGCGATTTCTCGATACCGAAATCCTTCAATCCGTAGGTGAACACACTGCTGCTGCAAGCGTGACAGCCTTCCAAGAGTTTCGTGAATGTGGCTCATCTTTTCTTTGTCCAGGAGTTGCTCTTCCGGCCCTGGATGCGGATCCTCGCGCGTTTGCAACATGCTGTCCCACTGCTCCGGCGTCATGCACGTCAGGTACTTGCGCGCTCTTAGTTTGTTTACCGCCAGGTTGTGCGCGACTCGAAAAACCCAGCCACGAATGTTCTCAATTCCCCGGCGGCCGCTAAGTTGCTCGAACAAGCGCAGAAACGTCTCCTGAATCAACTCATCCGCTTCTTCGGGAGTGACGTGAATGCCCACCAGGTAGCGGTACATCGGGATCCGCAGTTGGCTAAAGCACTCAATAACTTGGTCTTCGATTTTGTGGGCAGAAGGGCAGCGCACGCCCGTCACGGCCGCGGGCATAAGACAGTCGGGGCCCACAGCAGCTTGGGTCGCCAGGTTAAGGCCTATCGGTCCCGTTTTACTGATGACACGCCCCTACGAGCCCTCCGCATTTACTTGCGATCGCCTGGCAAATCTATGCGGTGCTCGTATGCTACAAACTGACAATCGGTGGCTGTGTTTTTACGACAGCACGCTCGAAAAATAAATGAATTTCTCAAAAAATTCTCTCTCTGTGTATATTCGCCGGACCTACGCGCAGCTTTTGTCATAAAAAAGTTGTCGCGATTGTCTTCATCCGTGAATGCCTGCTTCGAGATTCAGCAGCAGGGGTGTATGGCAGCGAGGAGCTCCGGCCTCTAGGAAAATCTCACGAGCTGGGCAGCGAATTGCACCGGCAGCAACGCGCGGCCGTTCGGAAATCGCCTGCTCACTTTTGTAGTGCGTTCGATCTGCGAGACTTACTTGCTATCGTCGGAGTCAATTGTTGCAGCAACCGCGACTATCGCAATCCGCGGTTCGGCAGCGCCAGGAGGTCCCAAAATGCAATTCCGCCGCTCTCCCCGGCTGATGAGAACTGTGTGGATGGTCACAGTACTTACCTCCGGAGTTTCGCTTCTGTTCGGCCTCGAATCTCGGTGCACCCCGTTGCGCGCCGGCGAACCCGCGCGCCACGACCGCATGTACAAGCATGCCCGGATGTTGATCGCCTTGGCGAAGGTACGAAATGAAAAGGACGCCGTCGTCCTGGTGGCCTCGCGGCCAGGCCAGAACGCCGCAGCCGTGGCGGAGTTCACCAAGCTAGGCGGCGAAGTTCACTACCGCGCTGACGATGTGGACTACTTTCGCGGACGCCTGCCGGTGGATCAAATTCTGGCCTTTGCCGGCTCCCCGCTCGTCGAGAGTTTCGACCTCGACGTGAACATTGACCGCTTCGATCCGACCGTAGATTTTCCCGAGCCGCCCGAGCTGCCATCCTCAGGACCTTCAGATCCCGACACGCCGCTCAGCCACCCGTATCTGCCAGAAAAAGACATGGATATCACAGATATGCAGGCCGCCCACCCCACCTACGACGGCCGCGGAGTGGGCATGGCCATCCTGGACGCTACGCCGGACATGCTCGTACCCGAGCTGCAATCGGCCACATCCCTCGATGGCCAGCCCATCCGCAAGATTTCCGAACTACTCTCCGTCACCGACCCGCGCGACGACGTCGATCCCATGTGGGTGAAGATGGACCGCGTGGTGCAAGCCGCCGGTCAAAAGTTCGAAGTCGATGGAGTCATCTACGTGGCGCCCGCCGACGGTGAGTTTCGCTTCGGAATCTTCAACGAGCGCGATCTGAAGAATCCTGCCTACCTGCATAAGGACGTCAACTTCGACGGAAACCCCGAAGGCAGCAGTGGTTTATTTGCAGTGCTCTGGGACGAAAAGGCCAACACTGTTTGGGTTGACACTGATCAGGATCACAGTTTCCAGAACGAGCGCGCCTTGCAGGATTACGCGCGCAAGGGCGACATCGGGATTTTCGGGAAAAATCAGCCGCCCGCCGCGCGGCGCCACACCGTGGGCTTCGCCGTACAAACCAACCCGGAGCTGCATTATGTGCGCCTCAACCTTGGTGTCTGGCAACATGTGACGGAGGTTTCGGGAGCGACGCTGGGAAAGGGTTTCTACGGCCACGCTTATAACGGCATCGCAAGCGAAGCCACTTTCGTAAGTTATTTCAGTAGCGACAATTCCATGTACCGCCGGGTGGAAGCGGTTATCGAGGCAGCCCGCAATCCCAAGGTTGACGTTATATGTCTTGAGCCGGCGGTGGTCGACGACGTGACCAGCCCGCTCCACGATGGCACGCTGGTCGCCGGAGTAATTTTCGACCGCGTCACCGAAAAATACAAAAAGCCGCTACTCTCTCCCGCGAACAATACTTTTGGCATGACCACAGTTCTCGACGAAGTTTCGAGTCATGGAATCCTTGCCGTTGGCGCATACCAGGCAGGCGAGGCTTACAAGATCAACAATGGCGCCGATGTCGCCGAGCACGACAATCTCCACTTGGTCGGCTCGTTCGGACCCGCAGGTAATGGCGCTCTCAAGCCGGACATCATTAGCCCATCGGAGCTGATCAGCACGGATTGTGGCTACAAACCTCCGGAAAAAGTTAAGGGCGTTTACGAGCTGCCTCCGGGCTACTCCGTCGCTGGCGGGACGTCCACCGCAGGGCCTTCTGCCACAGCGGCGATGGCGCTGCTTGTGAGTGCCGCGAAGCAGGCGAAAATTAAATACGATGCCGAACGTCTGCGCGTTGCCGTGATTTCCACTGCCAGATTCGTCCCCAGATTCCAGGCGTACGAGCAGGGTAACGGGCTTGTGCAAGTCAACGCGGCCTGGAAAATGCTTCAGGAACTCGACAAAAAGTGGGACCCGGTAACCATTAAGAGCAGCGCGCCGGTGAAGACCGAAACGGCTGCTTATCTCGATCCGCCATTCGAAGGCCCTGGGATCTTCGAGAGAGAAGGCTGGACGGCCGGGCAGAGTGCGACACGAAACGTGACCTTCACGCGCACTTCCGGCGGCGCATCGCCCATGACCTTCGATGTGCAATGGGTGGGGAACAATGGCGCGTTTGAATCCGCTTCGATCATCTCCTTGCCCCTGAATAAGCCGGTCGAGTTCCCGATTAAGATCCAGACCAAAGACCCCGGTGTGTACAGCGCCATCCTGAATCTTCGTCGTGCCAGCTATCCGGGCATCGCCTATCAAATTCTGAATACGGTAGTCGCCGCGAGCGCCTTCAATCCCAAAAACAATTTCACAATTGAGGACAAATTCAGCGCCCCGCGCCCGGGAACGGAGAGCCGCTTTTACTATGTTCCCGCCGGAACGTCCGCGCTCCGCGTGCATCTCACGATTCCCAACGCCAAGCCAACCATCCGCGTTTCCGCGTTCGCCCCCGATCGAAATGCGGATCTGGCGTGGGATTACGTCGGAGTCACGGATAAGGGCACGCTCGACAAGATAATTCTCAATCCCGTCCCAGGCGTCTGGGAAATCGAGCTGTGGGACAACAACTTCGTCTTCCAACCCGAGCAGATCGATTCGAATCCGCTGGCGCCGGTGCCGGCCGATCTCACCGTTTCACTGCTCGGCTTCAGCGCTTCTCCCGATGCCGTGAATCACTCGGCCTCAGCCGATGGCAAATCGCATGCGGACCAACTGAAGTTCTCTAATTCCTTTGCTCCGATCGATGCGAAATCGAGCTCTTTCCCTCTTGGCAGCGAGTTCCAAATCTCCAAAACCATTTCGCCGGGAGAAATGCAAATCACGGAGCTCGAGATTCCCGAAGGCACCGCGCGGCTCGAAGCCAGCATCGGCCACGCTTCCGATCCACATGCCGATCTGGATCTCTATCTTTATCTGGAGACGAAAGGCACGATGGTCCTGAGGGGCCGTTCGGATTCCACATCCTCAAATGAGGCCGTCGTTATCGATCATCCTGCCGCTGGCAGGTGGAAAGTCGTCGTTGACGCGTTTCGGGCGCCCGGCGGTTCGGTCGAATACAAATACCGTGACGTATATTTCCACCCGGCGTTCGGCTCGGTCTCGATCGATGACAAAGATCAACTGCGAAATCGCAACGACAGTTGGGATGTTTCCGCCGACGTGCAAGTCCGAGCGATGCCTGTGGGCGAGCGCACTCTTACAGGAATTGCCCCGGTAGTCGCTGCCGCGAAATCTGGCGATCCTGTGCCATCCCGCCCGGAGACGCCGCTGGCAACCGGGTCTGCAGGTTCAGCTCCCGTCGAAGTGGTAATTGGGGAGTCTCGCGTGAAGCTTAAGGAATGACGAACTGCACCGGTAGAAAGCAGGTCGCGCCGCTCGCCTAATACTGTGGGACCGGCGATTTTGAGGTCTTCTGAGCGAAGAGTTTTAGGAAGGAACCTAACCCGTCGAATGCAAAGGAATGGCGGAGCAGCCAGTCACGACTGAATCCCTATCCACGAGAATGGTCGAATCCTTCAGGGGCCTGCGGTTATAGACTCCCTGATCAGTTCCCTGTAATTCACTGTTCGAATAGTCAGGCAAATTCCCCGTCGTGCTTATCAAACAGGCCGACAAGTGGCGTTGTTGAATTTTCTTGGGAAAGCTTCGTCGCAGCGCGCAGTCTAAGCCCTTTTACGCGTCTTACACCACGCCGAGTGCCGACGCACTTTTTAGAAACAATTGAATCGCAGTCTCAAAATCATGTGATATTGGGTAGCGGAATTTGCAAATTTGCAGTGCGTGGTCAATCACTTACAGCTCAGGCGTGGCATAGGTTATTGGGCAGGTTTTCGAACGTAAGCGAACTCCTCGCGATCGTGTGGGCCAATAGGCGGGGGCGTCCTGCAATGTATCGAGCACCCGGATCATTCTCAACTCCCTGGGAACGGCACAGCTCATAAGAACGGCAGTGAGGTCGCCAACCATTCACACGTTACGCCGCATCGCACCGCACGAGTAACTCGGTCCGAAGGATCTGAATCGCGATGACGAATGGCGGGGGTCCCTATCGAGTCAGAGCGAAGCAAAATTGTCTCGACATACTGTATAGTTTGACAACGTATTAGCTAATGTTAGAAGGTCTTGAATGAAGTATTCGATCCACGCTGGTTCGACGACCCAGCATCGGGACGAATTGGGCCCGCGAGGAGGGCTCCCGCCTCAGGGCCGATTAGAATCACCCAATGGCACCCGCCGATACCCTTTCACGCCAGCCGCGATCGTACTAGCCATCCTAGCTGCAGGAATCGTCTACATTTTTCTTAACCGCGGCCAATCGCAACACTCCGAGCGCCGGCAAACAGAGATCGTGACGGCGAGAACGGAAGACTTTGTCAAGAGTCTTCGGCTGACTGGTCGAACCGAAGCAGTGCACTCGCGCGCCATGCTCGCTCCAACTCTCGAAGGAGCTCAACTCAGCTCGATGGTCGTCACAAAGTTGACGCCGGCGGGAACGCGAGTCAAAAAGGGCGATGTGCTAGTCGGATTCGACCGTCAGGCGCAACTGAAAGACGCTCTCGACAAGCGCGCCGCTTATCAGGATCTCGTCGATCAGTTTGCTGAGAAACGTGCCGCCGAGGATGCCGCTCGCGCCAAAGACGAAACCGAGCTCCAAAAGGCTGAGGACGATCTGAAAAAGGCGCAGCTCGAAGTTTCCAAGAACGACCTCGTTTCGCGCATCGACGCTGAGAAGAACACCGAAACTCTTCAGGAGGCAGAAGCGACTCTGATGCAGCTCCAGCAAACGTTCAAACTTAAGCGCGATGCCGCCGCCGCCGATATTCGCATCGTTGAAATTCAGGTTGAGAGCGCGAAAGAGACCATGCTTTACGCCGAAGGAAACGCGAGCAAAATGACGCTCATTTCACCAATGGACGGCGTCACTGTTCTGAATATGGTCTGGACTGGCGGCAGGATGGGAGAAATTCAGGAAGGAGACGAAGTCCGCCCTGGCGTTCCTTTTATGAAAGTAGTTGACCCGTCGCAAATGCGCGTTTCGATTCAAGTCAACCAAGCTGATTTCCTCAGTTTGCGATTCGGGCAGCATGCTCGGGTTTTTCTCGACGCGTATCCAGGCCTTGCCTTTTCGGGCCGCCTCGACGAGCTCACTCCGCTGGCACATATTGCAGACTTCTCCGACAAAGTTCGCAGCTTTTCAGCAATGCTTGCGATTGAAGGAAGCAATCCGAAATTGATGCCTGATCTATCTGCGGCCGTGGATGTCGAGCTCGACATTCGTAAGGACGCCGTGGTCGTTCCCGCCGAAAGCGTTGCAGCTGAAGATGGACGCACCTACGTGTGGCTCCGCGACGGCGCAGGTTTCGTGAAGCACCCTGTAAAAGTGGGACCAAGTAACGATCTCGATGTTGTGATCGAGTCAGGACTGAAATCAGGGGACACGCTTCGGCGCAATGCGGCAGCGAGCGTCGGGAGTTCGTGAGCTACATGCCACATATCCAGCACCTCTGGCGCGGCAAAAAACGCGCGAGCGCAGTCGTGGGCGTGCTGCTGGGTGCATTACTCATCTTTGGAGCATTCCGGCTGGCCAATCCCGCTCCGCGGATCCCAACGGCGCTCGTTCAGCGCGGCGAATTCGTCGAGCATCTCGAGCTTCGAGGTGAAGTCAAGGCCGCCATTTCGGTCACTATTACGGCGCCCTACGAGGCCGGCGATCTGCAAATTCTCAAAGTCACCCCGACCGGCGCACAGGTCAAAAAAGGCGATGTCATCGTGGAGTTCGATACCACCAATCCCAAGCAAAAACTCGCGCAGGATCAATCGGAACTTAAATCTGCTAATGGTGAGGTCGAGCAGGCCCGCGCTCAATCCCGCCTGAAAGAAGAGCAAGACCTAACCGACGTAATGAAGGCCCGCTTCGATGTCGAGTCCGCAAAACTCGATGCCAGTAAGCAGGAGATCCTCTCGAAAATTGACGGCGAAGAAGCACTGCTCAAATTGGCGGATGCAGAGCAAAGACTAAAAGAAGCCGAAGCTAAGCTAAGAGCCGACAAGACCTCAGACGTCGCGGATGTCGCGGGTAAGCTCCAAAAACACGACGAGGCAGAGTTCAGCGTTCGGCAGACGCAACGCGCACTTTCCGTTCTGGAATTGAAGGCGCCGACTGACGGGGTCGTGACGGTGCTTAATAATTGGCGGGCGTCAGGATTCTTCGGAGGTGGCGCACCGTTCAAGCAGGGAGACCGCGCCTGGCCCGGGGCCGCCATCGCGGAATTGCCGGATTTGTCCACTTTGCGGGTTACGGCGCGGGTTGACGAAACCGAGCGCGGACAAATTCAAGTCCGGCAGCCACTTACGATACGAATCGACGCCATACCCGACCGCGAATTCAGCGGCAGCATCGCAACGATCACCACGACTGCAAGCGTAGATTTCACCGCCGGCTGGCCGTTTCCGCGAGACTTCGCCGTGCAAATCGCGATTGATAATCCGGACTCCAGATTGCGCCCAGGCATGCAGGCCAATCTGCGCATCGCCACGAATCGTGTGCCCGATGGCATCATCATCCCCTCGCAAGCTTTGTTTCATGACAGTGGGAGGACTGTCGCATACGTTCTGAACGACCGACAATTCTCTGAGCAGATTATCGAGGTGGCCCGTCGAAGCGGCGATCAACTCCTCGTCGCCAAAGGTCTCAAGCCCGGGGAACGTGTAGCGCTCCAAGATCCAACTCTGGCCCGATAGGGAATGCTGATGACGGCTGGCTTTCGCTCCATCACGATGATCGTCCTTTCATTCGCTGTGGCAGCCAGTCTCGTCTCTTGTTCGGGACACGCCGGTGCCCGCGCCGCTGATCGAAACATCCCCCTCGCCAGCGTAAAGCAAAGCAACCTTCAGCTCGAAGTCAATACGACGGGAGAATTACGAGCAACGCGGACGGCCACGGCGCTGGCGCCGTCCGTCGCGGGCGATACGCTTCAGATCATTCGTCTAGCGAAATCAGGCACGCTCGCAAGAGCTGGAGACAATATCGTGGCGTTCGATCCCAGTGAGCAGGAATTCAAGCTCGCGCAAAGCCGCTCCAATTCCGAGCAAGCCGAACAGGAAATCGTGAAGGCTAAGGCCAATGCCGTGGTCCAAGTCGCTCAGGATCAAACGGCGCTATTGAAGGCAAAATTCGCCATTCGCCAAGCGGAGCTGGATGTGAGCAAGAATGAAATCGTCAGCGCCATCGACGGTAAGAAAAACCTGCTCACACTCCAAGAGGCCAAGCGCGCCCTAGCCCAGCTAGAACAGGATATTCAATCGCATGGGTACTCGAATGAAGCCAGCATCGGGGTGGCTGAAGAAAAGCGGAACAAGGCGCGGCTGGAAATGGCGCAAGCAAAGAAAAACATCGAAAACATGCAGGTGCGCTCTTCCATCGATGGCATCGTCATAGTTCGCGCAAACCAGGATTCCAACGGAGGATTTTTCCTCGGCGGAATGACGCTGCCGCCGTATCAGGAAGGCGATCAAGTCAATCCCGGCCGGGTGGTGGCAGAGGTCATTGACGTCGGCCAGATGGAAGTGAGCGCGAAAGTGAAAGAAAGCGATCGCGCTTCGGTAAAAAATGGCCAGCCGGTCGAGGTGCGCGTTGATGCGCTTCCCGGAGAATTATTTTGTGCCAAGGTGAAAGCGGTGGCGGGGATGGTCTCGAACATGTGGTTCGACGACCCCGCTCACAATTTCGACGTATCGGCCGAGCTGGATCATCCCGATGACCGTTTAAGGCCAGGCTTTACCGTGCACATCGTTATATTCGGCGACCATCTCGATCACGCCCTGTCGATTCCCAGGCAAGCCATATTCGATCTGGAGAGCAAGCCCAAGGTTTACGTGAAAACGGCCTCCGGCTTCGAGCCGCGCGAAATCAAGATTCGCTATCTGACGGAAGGGATCGCGGTGATTGAGGGGCTGAAGGAGGGAACCCAGCTCGCTCTCGTTAATCCGGAGGAGAAAACAAGCGGGCCGTCGCAGCCGCGCGGTGCCTCGGGCCCGCCCATCGGAACTGCGACGTGGTGAACTCCAGCACGAACCAGATCGCCGGGATTCGTCCTACCTACGCAAGGAACTTGCGCCAATACCTACCCGATCTTCGCCTTGGTCTCGAGAATCTTCTTGTCCACAAGTTGCGCTCGCTGCTCACCATGCTAGGCATGATTTTCGGAGTGGCTGCCGTCGTTTCGATGCTATCAATCGGAGCGGGCGCTCAGCAGAAAGTGATGGCGTTCATCGAACAGATGGGCGTGCGCAACTTGATTGTCGAGGCCAAAGAAGCGACGAGCGACTCGGGTCTCCAGAAAATTCGTCGCACTTCTCCAGGCCTGACCTTCGACGATTACCGCGTGATCCGCAAAGATGTTGCCGGCGTTGTGGATGCCAGTCCGCGCAAGCGACTCGTTCCCACTAAATTGATTCCAAAAGCACAGCAGGATTCGCCCGTAGTTTACGGCGTGGCTCCGAGCTATCAACAGATCGCCGGGCTTCGCACTGTTGACGGCCGCTTCTTCGACACGAGGGAAAGCGATGCCGCGGCTCCAGTTTGCGTACTCGGCGCGGCGGCCAAACTCAGCCTGTTCGGCTCGGAGGATGCGATCGGCCAATACTTGAAAATCAACGAGCAATGGTTCCACGTGATTGGTGTCGTCGCCCCGCAATTATCCGCGCAGACCGAAATCACCGGCCTGCCGAACCAGGACTCCAACAATTTGATCTACGCTCCGGTGAACTCGGTGATCGGGCGCCTGCAAGATTCCGAAAGCTATCTCAAGGACGAAATTGACGGCGTCTATCTTCGGCTCGGTTCAGCGGATGATTCTCCGAAAGTCGCGGAAGTCGTGCGCGGAGTCTTAAACGCTTCGCATCACAACTCCGGGGATTTCAGCTTGATTGTTCCGGCGGAGCTTCTCGCCGAGCAGCGCCGCACCGAGCGCCTGTTCAGCACGGTGATGGTCGCGATCGCCTCGATTTCCTTGCTGGTCGGCGGGATCGGAATCATGAACATCATGCTCGCCAGCATTTTGGAGCGCACGCGGGAAATCGGCGTGCGTCGCGCGGTGGGCGCGCGGCAATTCGATATCGTGCGTCAATTCGTGGTCGAAGCCGTCCTCATTTCCTTTGCCGGTGGACTGCTGGGGATTTTCTTCGGTTTCGGAATGTCGCGACTGATCGCGTGGCTCGCTGGTTGGTCCACGATTGTGACCGCCAATTCGATATTGCTGGCCTTTCTCGTTTCGATTTCCGTGGGCCTGGTCTTTGGAATTTATCCGGCAGTCAAAGCCGCGCGTCTCGACCCGGTCGAAGCAATTCGATACGAATAAAAGTTCGCGCAGCGGCCAGGCGTCACTCCAGAGGAGGGAAAATGGGACTCGTACGCCGCCTGAGTTGGTGTGTTCTGATTCTTGCGCTCGCGCAGCCTCTCCGCGCGCAGATTTCGCCGCGAGGACATTCTGCCTTGGAGTTCAAGGAGCATCGGAAAAACATTCAGGCCACTCCGGAGCCCACGGGGTTTCTTGAGAACGTGGTGAACGGAAAGCTGACGCTGAGCCTTGACGTCGCGACACGCCTGGCGCTGGCAAATAACACGGATATCCGCATCGACAAGGAACAGATCGCGACGGCGAAGGACGCATTGCAACGGTCCTTCGCGGCGTTCGATCCTAATCTGCAGGCGAGTTTCAATTCCACGCGCCAGGTGTCGCCTCAATACACCGAACTTGGTGGCGCGCCAACGCTGAGCTCGCTTTCTCAAGCTACTCAGGTCGGCGTCACGCAAACACTGGAGACCGGAACGAATTATCAAGTTTCGTTTGGGTCGAGCAAGTTCACCTCGAACAGCTCGTTCTTCTTCTTCAGCCCGGCCTATTTCACCAGCCTCACATTCAGCGTAACGCAGCCGCTTCTCAAAGGCGCAGGGCTGTTTGTGAATCGTGCTCCGATCTACATTGCACAGCGCGGTGTGGCGCAGTCTCGCGCAACTTTTGAAGCCGAAGTCAATGATCTGCTCCTGCAAATCGTTTCTGATTATTGGAACGTGATTCAGGCCCGCGAAAATGTCGTCTTGCAGCAAGAGTCTCTCGATGAAGCGCAGAAAAGTTACGATCGCGACAAACATGCACTCGAATTAGGGGCTCTGCCGCCGTTGGATATCTATCGCTCAGAGTCGCAGGTGGCGTCGCGGCGCGTTGCCGCGATTCAGTCCGAGTACGCTTTGAAACAGATGGAAGATCAGTTGCGGCGCGATCTGGGAGCTGATGTGGACCCCAACATTCGCGCTCTTGATCTCGATTTGACCGAGAAACCCGAGCCGAGTGTAGCGTTGATGTCGATCGACATCCCTACCGCACTCGATAAAGCGCTTAGTTACCGGCCCGAACTCGAATCCGTGCGACAGCAGTTGGCGAGTGACGACGCCAACATCCGCGTAGCGCGCAACAACCGCGAGCCCAATCTCTCCCTGAATGGTAGCTACCAAACCGGCGGTCTCAACAACATCACGGTGAACGGGAGCTTCGCCGCAGGAACCTACGGAGACGCGGTCGGCCAGATGTTTGGATTTGGCTACCCCACGTACACTCTTGGAGCCACGCTTAGCTACCCGTTCCGAAATCACCAGGCCGAAGCCGCATTGGGTGATGCTCTATCATCCAAAAGACATGATGAATATTCCGACCGGCGTCTGCGCGAGGCGATTACGCTCGATGTGGCAAACTCCGTTCACCAGCTGGAAGAATTCAAACTTTCGATGGAAGCGGCCAAGATTGCTCGCGATCTCGCGAAGAAGACTTTGGACGCCGAGCAGCACAAGTACGAGCTGGGGGCCGAAACGGTGTTTTTCGTTCTTGAGGCGCAGACGGAACTCACCCAGGCGGAACAAAACCTTCTGCAAGCACAGGTGAATTATCAACTCGCTGCCGCAAAAGTCGACCACGATACAGGACGTCTGCTAGCGCGTCTCCAAGTACAAATCCAGGGCCTAACTGATCATTGATGGCTGCAAATAGCCGCGGGTAAGGTGAACAACACAAATACCATCCGCTACGTCATGAAGAACAAAGAGCGATTCGACGGCGACACGCTTGACGAAGTTTGGCCGATCTTGAAGCCTTTGCCGCCGCTCTGGTGTTGGAACGATCATCCGTGAGATTCCAGCCATTGGACGCGGGACCGGTTGTCGCGCGTGGCGCTAAAGGCCAGGGGTGCCCAAACAGTTTTTTCTGAGGCGGCTACGACGCAGTTTTGGGCAAGCGAGTTGTGTCAACGATTCTGCGACGTCAGCAAATAGGGACTTTGGGCACGGTGGGTTTTTAGGCAGGCAAGGAAAGCGTGTACCAGAACACAAGTCTTTATACAGGCGAAATCGAGCTGCATCGATCCTGTCGTTTCTTTCGGCTACAGACACCGGAATGAATACCATTTGATACATTATAATCATAGTATCTAAATGGACGGTAAGCGCGTTTACCAGGACTGCGTAGGGACCATCAGTCCCTCAAGGGCTCTTCGTTCCGGGAATGCACACAGCTCGCGCGGAATACGCCGTCTTATCGGCTTCCGTGAGGGTTGGTATGGATGTCCCCGGTGCCGTATGCGTTCGAATCCCCTGGCAACTGAGCTGCCTGCCTGTGAGTCGGCAATCTGCGATCAGGCCTTCCTTCGTTGGAGGATAAGTCTGGTCGAATACGTGGTTTCCCAGCGAAAAGAAGACAGGATGGCCGTCGATGCACTCAGGGGGCTCAACAACATGAGGATGGTGGCCCACAATTAAATCTGCCCCGTGCTGAATCAACCAGCGAGCTTGCGCCCTCTGCCTCACGTCCGGCAGTCTTTGATACTCACTGCCCCAGTGAATCGAAACCACGACTAAATCTGCCGCCCCTCGCGCGGCCCGCAGTCTTTGGGCTATTTCGGGTGACGGCACGTGCTGAACGCGCCCGTCCGCAGCTGGAATCAGCGTGACTGAAATCAATGCGAGTGTTGCGTCGCCCACTCTGGCAAATTGCGGTGAATTCTCAAAGTCAACCGGCACCAGCGATTCCTGTTCGAGCAGGCTGCGCGTGTGGACACGGCCTGCGCTTCCCAGATCCCCTGCATGATTGTTCTCGAGAGTCAGGCCGTGAAACCCGGCCAATCTTAACAACTCCACAGAGGAATCGGGGCTCGCAAAACAAGGATGCGCGGATTCGATGCAGTCAGACGGTGAGCCGAAGGCGCCTTCCAGATTTCCGCTGACCCATTGAGCACTGTGGAAAAGCTCCGTGAACCGAGCCCAGGGTGAGACCCTTCGGTGCTCCAGTTCAGACGCAACGTGGCGTGAAAGCAGAATATCTCCCGTGAACAGGAGCCGCACAGCGTGCGGCTGCGTTCTTGCGAAGACAAAGAAAGTGCTGAAAGCTGTTAGGACAAGAATTAGCTTGAACCGGATCAAGGGCACAGCAGGCCTCGGCGCACCGAATAGGCGGCTGACTGCAAATATAGCGAGACCGGAACGGACAGGTGGCATCCAGCGCTTTATGGAGTAATGACTCTTACATTAAGCGGAAGATTTCTGTGGAAGGAGAAATCCCAAACCACCTCTATGCTGAATTCATTCCTGTACTCAAACTGTGAGGTACTACATGAAACCGGCCAAATACGTTCTTGTATTCGCCGGAGTTGCTGTTGCAGCGGCTGCGGCAGGTGCGCTCTACCTCGCAGACAGAAAGCCAGCCTCCGCCTCCACCACAAGTGCGGGGAATCCGTCCTCCGCTCACATACAATCGACCCCAGACGTAAAACCGCAAGATACTCCACAAGGCAGCCAATCTGGCAGCAGCGCAGAAACCACCACGAGCTTCCTGGGGACGCTCACTCCAGGCGGCACAACGGAATCGGCAGGCCGGGAGCGCATTTACATAGTCACCTATCAGGTGGCTTTCCTCCGTAAGGCGGCTGCCGAAAGACTTCCAGAAGAGAGCCTGAGCTATGAAGAACTGCGGCGACGAGATCCTTCCACGCTGGCTCCGGCTGTTTTCTACGGAGAGAGTGTCACCGGGACGTACGATCCCGCGCACCCGGAGTCGATAGCCGTTCGAGCCAAGATTGACAACAAAGAAGTTCGAGGCTACATCGATGCCCAGAAGTTGTGGCTCGAACCTGCCATAGCCACTGTCGAAACGCCGCGGTACATGGCTCTAAAAGATAGCGAGGGAGTTCACGTTGTCCCGGACTCCAGCAGTCCCGCGGTTCTGAGTCTCTTGCAAGGGGAGGTGGTAGTGGCCGTTGGAAAGCTAGAGTTTCAGGGGGTGCAGTGGGTTAAAGCACAATTCAATGGGACCGAAACGCCCCGCTACGGCTTCATTCAGGCGAGTAACCTGCAAGCGCTCACTGTTGCCACGGTTAATCAGTCTGCCGTCGCAGCCGAGGAAATTCCCCGGCGAATCAGCTATTCGAATATCTCCCTCGCGGAGGCAGACCGCCAAAAACTGTCTCAAAATGGCTTTTTCATCGAGAGCGTTCCGCCCGCGAAGGAAATCCGCGTGGACGATATGGCAGACGCTTACCAGACTGAGGGCCAGCCCTTTGTCACATCGGACCTCTTTCTCCATGCCCATCACTTGATCTTTGACCGGATGCTTCAGGACGTTGAGGAAAAGAAGCTATCTCCCTCGGTCTCGAAACTCGCTGCGAATGTCGCTCATATAACGGAAAACGAGATACCGACCCTGCCGGCTGCAACGCCTGCGGAGGTCCGTGACGCGCTGACGTACGACCTCCTTTACTTTTCGGTCGCTGCAAAGTTGTTTGACCCAGCCTTCGTCGTTCCGAACAGGGTAAGCGCGGACGCTCAGGCGCTTGTGGCCCGCATTGAGAAAGCTGGAGGCCCTCTACCCTCGGCCATGTCCAGCAAATTCGGCGATGAAGACTTCACGCAATACAAAGTGCGGGGACACTACGAGAAGAACGAAACACTGCAACACTACTTCCGGGCAATGATGTGGTTTGGCCGCAGGAATTTCTCTCTCGCGGACAAGAAGATGACCCTGGCGGCGATTCTCATCCCGGGCTTGGTGGACAAGGCACAGGAGACGCACACTTTCGAATCAATCGACAGTTCACTCGAATACCTCGTCGGCCCTCAGGATAAATCGACTCTTGCGGGCTATCGCTCAGTCAACAAGAGGGTCTTCGGCACGGAAACACCGGGCGCAACGCAAGTTGCCAGCAAGCTCGATGACAATCTGCAGGCATTCGACAACGCGGTCGAAAGCGACCTCCCGCCCGCGCAAATCGTTTCGGTGCAGACAGGGACCGGAAAGACGCAGGAACAACGGTTGAAGATGGTTCGAGGCTTCAAGTTCCTGGGCCAGCGCTACACACTCGATGCTTTTCTTTTGAACCAGATGTCCTCACCGAGTGTCGGCACCGATGACAATCGGCGAAACCTTCCTTCCACACTAGATGTCATGATGATCCTGGGATCGCAGGCAGCCACCGAACAACAGCAGCAAGAACAACAGCGGCAAAAATGGGCCAATTATGACTCGCAGGCGAAGAAGCTACAGGGAATAGCTCAAGAGCATCTAGCTAAGGAGGCCACTTTCTATGACGAGTGGCTGAACACTTTAAATTCATTATTTTTGCCGGTCGCCAGCAAACAACTGTTCGCCACCGGGAAACCCTGGCAGTACAAGAATCTGAACGCCAGTGCGGCGAACTGGACGGAGCTGAAGCACGACACTATTCTCTATTCTGAACAATCATACGCAGAAAGTGGCGAGGGCGAGGAGTTTGAAATTCCTCCCTACTATCCGCCCGGTCCAAAGGGTTACGTAGAACCGAATCCTGTGTTCTTCCGGCGTTTGGGCCAGTGCATTGACCAAATGTTGGACCGGATGAAACGCACTGGGTTCATCACGGACGAGTATCTGGATAAATTCACAACGCTTCGTGAGCTGGCTCGCAAGGCAGAGGCTGTTGCACAAAAAGAGATCTCAGGAGCGGCGATTACTGGGGAAGACTACGAATGGATCGCAAGTCTTGTGAGAGAGTTTGACAGGCCATTGCTCTTGCCTCGCGCTGTTGACGTGATAAGTGACCCTTCCGAATTGCAAATGGCCTTGATTGCCGACGTCGCCACGGACGCAGTTGACGGCCGCGTGCTGGAAGTCGCTACAGGAACACCGCAGCGGATCATTGTAGTAGTGAAGGATGCTTATGGTGGGACGCGCTGGGCCGTCGGATATGTCTACTCCTGGTATGAGTTTCCGAGCACCAAGCGTTGGGCTGATTCCGAATGGAAAAAAGTCATCTACACCGAAGATTCCGCCGCGAGAAAAGAGAATGGCGTCCAGCCGCCAGGCTGGTACTCGATGTTTCTGAAGAATACGGGTGGCACAAACTGATGTGGCGATCCTGCGGAATCATGTTGCTCAGCCTTATGTTGGCGACTCCGGACTCATGGCCACGAGACCAGCACTTCTCTTTCTGGAGCGACAATCCGCAGCCCTTTCTCGATGCCATAAAAAACTCGCCAGGCCAGGCGCTTCCTACGCTACCTGCAGGAGACAGAGTGTGCGGTGGAATTGTGACCCACCATTTTCTCGCCAGCGGATTGATGGTTCGATTCTTTGCTGGATTGAAACACCAAGATTCGCCAGAAACAATTATTCTGCTTGGCCCGAACCACTTTCACCAAGGTCTCGCTGACATCAGCATATCTTCGCTCCCATGGAAGACTCCCTTCGGCGTTCTCCAGACAGACAGGCAACTTGTCCGGCAAATCGCCAAGGCCATCCAATTACCAGAAGATACTGAGGCGTTCACGGGAGAGCACTCCGTGGGCGTGCTCATCCCGTTCCTCAAATACTACTTCCCTCAAAGCCGCGTGGTTCCAGTCCTGATTGACGTGAACGCTGACACCAATCGTTTGCATCAGCTTCGCGATGTACTCTCGACCCGGATGGTGAATCCCAAAACGCTCCTGCTCCTTAGCATGGATTTCTCTCACGACTCAGTGGCCGCCATTGCTGACGCAAGAGACGAACGAGCACAAGAAGTGATCTCTTTCATGGAGGCGTCCAAAACAGAGGGTCTCCGCGTGGATTGCCGAAAGGGATTGTGGCTCTTGTTGGAATCACTGAAGGGGCCAGGATGCGACAGAGTGCAGATCAACGAGCATACGAACTCAGCCCAACTCACGGGGAAGCCCGATCAGCCGAATGTGACCAGCTACTTCACAATCTATTTCCTCAACGTACCGGCTAAGAAATCATAGATTCTCGTTCTCGGATACAAGTAGAACCACTCGATCTCGCAACGCGCTGCTTGCCGCTATAAGTCCCGCGAAGTGGGCCAGAAGTCCTAGTGTTGTGGGAAGTGGGGCTCCATTCGGAGCTTGCCACCGATTGCGGGCGGGTGACGGACTACTCGGAAGTAAATTCCACTTGCCTGGTTAGTCGGCTTATCGGAGGCTTGAAATCCACTTCTCCGGCAAGCGCGTAAAGGCGCAGGGAAGCTAGTTCGTTTTAATGGTGCTTTCTACGGGTTTCACCATGGTGGCCGCCACTTTGCACTGACCATCGGCAACCTCCAGACAGGGAGATAGCCGATCTGGAATGAGACGTGTTTGCGCGTTTTTAGTTCATCGAAACTCATTTCACCGCTCCCGTATTCGTAGGCCATATCGCCGGACTGCGAAACAACGATTCGCTGAGGGTGATCCGCAGAAACCTCGTTCTTTCCTGGTTCTTCGGCGTCCACCTTCTTCCTACCTTCTTCGTGTTCAGCCTTTCGGATCATCGGTTTGTCATAAGCTCCAGTTTTTTGCTTCCGGACTCGCTTGGTCTTGATCTCCGCCGCGTCTCCCATCCACAGCTCGAAACCCAGTTCCGCGAGTAAGCGCTCGAACCAGCGTAAATACCCTGTGGTCTCCAACCCCACGCGCACGCTGATTCCTCGCAGCTTCAGCTCCCGGTAGAACTTCTCGGCTTCTCCATCGCTGTGATTCAATCGCCGTTCCCCACACTCGCCCGTTTCCTGATCCAAAAAGGCGATTTGCTGAAAGCTCGGAATGTGCGGCTGGATGTCACGCTCCAGTAGCCAAGCCAAAAATTCTCCACTGCCGTAAGCCTTGTCAGCGGCCACGCTAGCGGGGTGGAGTCCCAGCTTCTCCACTCGTCCCAGCATCCGTCGTGCGGCTATCATCTCTTGTCGAAAACGCGCGGGCGTGGCTTCCACCGCTAGGATCACTCGACTGTGCGTGTCGATCAGATAGTTGTTGTAGTAGGCCAACGTCGCCGGTCCACCCTTGATGGCCCAAGCCGCATCGGGATCGGTGATCGATACCTTCTCCTGTGCCACCGGGCGCTCTTCTGAATCTCCCACAGGGTTAACCCGCTCCACTTCCGCCAGGTATTCCCGAACCGTTCGTGAGACCTGCGCCGCCTCCACCAACTGTTCTCGCGGCACGCGGCTTTGCTCGCTGGCGTTGGCTTCCACCAGCGTTCCATCTACGGCCAAGTTCCGGCCCTCCACCAAGCCCGCCTGCAGGCAGCGACGCACGATCTCCTCAAACACCTCGCGGAACACACCCGACTGCCGAAATCGTCCGTGCCGGTTTTTGGAAAACGTCGAGTGGTCAGGGACCTCGTGCTCAAAACCCAAGCGCGTGAACCAGCGATAGGCCAGATGCATCTTTACTTCTTCCAGCAAACGCCGTTCACTGCTGATGCCATAGAGGTAGCCGACCAACAACAGGCGCAGCAGCACTTCAGGGTCAACCGACGGGCGTCCCGTCGGGCTGTAGGAATCTTTCAAACATTCCCGCACGAAGCGGAAATCGACATAGCGATCAATCAACCGCAGCAAGTGCCCTTCGGGAATCTGATCCTGCAAACAAAAGTAATAGAACAGCGACTCCGTGTTTGGTTGCTGGCCCATCATCGTTGGCTACCTCCTGCCGCGCTGATTAGCACAACAGGGGATAGTCACCGCAAATAAATCTGCTCCCAATTCAGTTTTTCAACAGCCTCAGATGTTTCTGGGCAGGTGCGAAGGACAGAATGTGGGACGGATATGGGCAATCGCTACCGCTCAGTGAAGAATTCGTTCTTCCTGCTTTTGCCAGTCGTATGACACGCAATTCAGGATTTCGTCTAGTGTAAGGTTGCGCCGACGCCGCCCTAACACGAATGCTTTGATGATTTTTGGCGATAGCATCGCACAGTTCAATATCCGAGGTAGCTTTCACTTCGACGTGAGATCGTGAGCGGTGGCAAGAAGGAGGAAAGCATAAAGGCAGCAATTATCATCAATCTTCTGGCCTCTGCCAACTCGGGGCAGGGGCCTCGGCGATCGCCTTTTCGGCCCACGACGCTGTCAGCACGATGACCTGAGGGGCGTACCGTTTACCCGGCAACTAGGTCGTAGACATGATACGAGTACAACCAGGTGAGCGGGAAAATGTTCCTCCAAAGACGTCTAGCATCGTGATGCGCGCGACGCCCAGATTTTGACACCAGATCTACTGCGCGGTCCATAACTGACTATCTGAAGGTCTCTCGCGAGGTCCCATCTTTGCGGCGGGATACTTCGGCGGTGCTTACTCGAGGGTGACCGAGATCTGCGCCGATACTTGCATCGAGCCCGACACGGCTGTTATCGCGGCGGTGTAATTCGTTGGCGCTCCGGTCATCCCGCCGCTGCCGCCGCCACTGCCGCCAGTGCTGCTGCCGCCGCTACTGCCGCAGGCTGATTGCAGAGTTATCAGCAGTAGCAGGCCGGCCAGTGCGGAGTATGCTCGCCGCTCTTTTTTCGAGATCGCCAGCAACGTGATTCCGAGCAGCCCGAGCAGCAGCGACGTAGCGGCGAGCGAGCTTGGTGGCTTTCTGGACGGCGCGAGCGTGGCCGATGTCGATGGCGCGGTGATCGTGAGTGTCGAGTTGGTGGAATTTGCACCTGGCGTAACAGAGGAGGGAGAAAAAGAACAGGTCGGCACGGGCGCGGGTCCAGCGAGGGCGCAACTGAGTTGGATGGCGCTCGTAAAGGGGCCGTATTTCGGGGCGATGGTGACGACGTCCGTCACCTTGCCTCCCGGCTGCAGCGTCAGACTGGAATTCGCGGGCGTCAAGGCGAATCCGGGCAGTTCAAATTCGGCACTCGCTTCTGCCCTGTCCTTTCTAAGCAAATTGATGTTGCAGGTTCCGCTGCCGGAACAGGCTCCACCCCAGCCGACGAATGTGGAGCCGGTGAGGGGTGTGGCGGTCAAATGCACATATGCGCCATCGAAGGTATTCGAGCAGACCGTGGGGCAATTGATACCGGGAGGAGAGCTCACGACGGTGCCGCTGCCGTCACCCTCGAGTCTCACCTGGACCGTCGCAAAGGAACACCGATCACACTGGTCCGGCCTCGCATGAGCCTGCGCCGAGGGCCGGATCCTGGAAGATTGCAACGAGGATCGCAATCGAGCGCCCGTTCCGCGCGGGGACATCTTGGCAGGATTCGTCGCTGCTGCCGGGTTCGCGCCGGAGGAACTTCAGCTGCTGCGGCCGAATCTACCAGGCTGTAGTCGCAACCCTCGATGCCGGGATGATTCTCGTCGCAGGGAATCAGCACATAGTCGTGGCCGCATACCTCAGCATCGTCGCAGCCAGCCGGAGTTCCCTTGCCAAAGATCTCGCCCTGGTCATTAATGTAAACTGCGGACACTCCCGGCGCCCCGCTGATGGAAAAACCGGACTGAGAGGAAATGAGAGTGTTCAAGTCCACCATGGGGCCGCCGCCTTCCCACAAGAAGCCGTATGCGCAATCGTTTCCGCCGTCGCCGACGACCTGACCCGAGGCGTTGATCCAAAATGGAAAAGAGCAGTTGGTACCTGGAACTACTCCGAGATCGTGCATTTTTCCATCCCAGAGAAATGTGTGGATTCAGTCGAAACGGCCTTGGTGATTGGCTCGTTGGTCACAAGTATTTTCCCCCCGCTCGAAGCCACGACGTCCACGCGATCGCTGCCCACCAGCGTCGTGGCGCGCTCGATGCCGCTCGTGGTCCCCACGAGGTAATAGCGCTGCGTGCCTTTCCAGAGGCGCTCGAATTCGAAATCATCCAGAAAAACGTGCGGCGCGTCCGGAGCGGCGGCGCCGTACTCCAAATTAAACCTTATTCCATTCAGGAGCAGAGGCTCCACCCCGGTATAAAAGACCACGGACGAAAATGTGTAGTAGTGCAGGTCCACAATCAAGCCTCCCGGCGGCGATTTTGTGTACGCGTTCGCTAAAGGTCGGGAAGAGAGGAAGGGATCGAACCTGACCAGGGCCAGGCGCGCGGCGTGAAAAAAGACCACCATCATCAGTGCGGACATTAGATATGCACGCCATTCCGCTCCCCACAAAGCCCCAACCGCGCCGATCAGGAACGCGATGCCGGCGATGATCAGCGGCAAGCGCATATACGCCATGGAATTTATCGTGAGATCCAACGCGTGCCCGAGCGACAGCTTGTAAGCACCAGGATGCGAGGACAGGGCCCCTGAAATATCTCCCGGAGTTGGAAGATTACGGACTTTGTAAAAAATCACGAAAACGCAGACCGCCGCTGCCGCAGCGATCGCGCCTAGAACGCGGCTTCCTCGCTGGATCCACGTGCCGCCGGCGGCCATCGCCGAGCCGATGATCAGCGCCAGCGCCGGATAGCAGGGCATCGAATAATATTCCTGCGTCGTCGAAAATGTGAAGAACACCAGGATGAATCCGGTCCAGCAAAGCGCCAGCAGGCGGGTTTGTCCGGCGCGATCGACGGGTTTATAGGAAAGCTTCACCGCCGCCGGCAGGTAAACGCTCCACGGGAAAAGCCAGAGGAAGTGAAAGAGCCAGAAGTATAGGCGCGGAACGGTATTGTAGTCGCGCGGATAGCGGCGATTTAAAAATCGCAGCAGCTGTTCGTTCACAAAATAAAACCATAGGAAGCCGTGATATTGGCCCGGGCCGCTATGCAGGGTCCAGGCGAAGTACGGCGGGTTGCGCAGCATGGCCAGGATGTGCCAGGGCAAGGCGATGGCGGCCGCGACCAACAAGCCGCTTAGAGGATGCAGCCGCCGCCAAGTGGCCCGCTGAAACAGCTGCCGGGTGAGCGCCAGGTAGATCAGCGACGCCCCGATCGGAAATACCATCGCGACGAGGCTCTTGAGCAGCAACCCAGTGCCCAAGCTGGCTGCCAGAATCGTGGCCCACAGATAGGGGCACTTTTCTTCGGGATCCAGAGCGCGAAGAAAGGCCCACATCGCGAGCGTGATCGTGAACGTGAGCATGACGTCGGGAATTTGTACGCGGGTGAACAAAAATAGCCCGACGCAAGTTGCCACGCACAGCCCCGCGTAAAAGCCCGCCCGCTTTCCGAAAGCCCAAAACCCAAAGGCAGTCGTAAGCAACGCCAAAGCGATCGCAGAAAGCGCCACAGGGAGCCTGGCCACCCAATCGGCGACGCCGAAAATTTTGTAACAGATGGCGATCATCCAGTAGATCAGCGGCGCTTTCTCGAGATACAGAACGCCATCAATTCGCGCGGTCACCCAATCGCCGCTGGCTAACATGGTTTTGGCAATCTGTGCTTGGACGGAATCGACATCATCGACCAACGAAGGAGGCGAAACTATGCAAGCGAGATAAATGGCGGCCGCGATCAGGCCAACCGCGGCGTAATAGCGCCACAATCCATCCGCGTGCCAAACCGCATTCTTCTTCATGCCTGGATTCTCTCACGCGCCGGTTTCATCGTCCCCAGGAAAACGTGCAGAAGCCGGGTTCTGCGCGCGAGCGATCCATCCAAACACTTGAGGTGTACCTAGCATCGTAGATTCGGGTGTAGAGTCTCGATCAGGTGGACAATCGTATGCGATTGCTGCTTGTAGAAGATGATGCGGCCATTGCGGGATTCCTCAAACGGGCCTTAGCGGAATCCGGATACCAAGTGGATACAGCCAGCGATGGCAAGACGGGACAGCTTAGAGCCTTGGAAGGCATCCACGATGCATTCATTATCGATCTCGGGCTTCCCGACATTGATGGACTGGATTTGATTGGGAGATGCCGAGCCCAAGGCATCTCCGCTCCTGTGTTGATCCTTTCGGCGCGCCGTTCCGTGGACGAACGAGTCAAGGGATTGGAGCAGGGCGGAGACGACTATCTGACGAAGCCATTCGCCCTCGCGGAACTGCTCGCGAGAGTGAGAAATCTCCTGCGCAGATCTTCCGCGCCACAGAATGACACGGTACGGTTACAGGTTGCTGACTTGCAACTCGATCTTGTGAGTCACGAAGCTCGCCGCGGCGATCACGTGCTCCAGTTGACGCCTCAGGAGTTTTCGCTGTTGGAATATCTTTGCCGGAACGCCGGGCGCGTAGTTACCCGCGCTATGATTCTGGACCACGTCTGGCGCATGCGAATTGATCCCAGCACAAATGTGGTTGATGTCCATATCTATCGCCTACGCAGCAAAGTGGACCAGGATAAGTCCATTCCACTCATCCACACGATCCGTGGCGTCGGATACGTTCTTAAACATGCCTAAGTTTTTGCAGGCTACGGCAGCTTGGCGCATATCGACCTGGACGACTGGGGCGTTCGCCCTCGGAACGGCGCTGGCGTTTTCAATTGTCTACTTCCTCGTTGCCAAGGCGATTCAGGATCGTAGCGACGCGTGGCTGAGTGGTGAAGCGGAAGTCCTCGCGCGGGTTTCTGCCGATACCCCCCAAGATAATCTGTATAACAGAATCGTTGGAGAGGTAGCCGAACTTGCGACGCAGGAATTGCCGGATGAGCGTAATGCGCGTGGCCAAAGGCTGAATTCCGTGTTCTTCCTGGAAAGCGATCCCAATAGCGCTGAAAAGCCCCTGTGGGTCGGGCCGGGTGAAGAGGATGCATTTCTCAAGGCAATTCAGCAAACTAGACCCGTTCCCGGTATTCCGCAGTCTATAAAAGTAGAAGGATGGCCGACCGCATTCCGAGTCGTCGCCCGACATGAAAGCGGGCGAACGATCTACCTTGGACTCTCGACTCGTGGTGCCGAGCATCTCCTTGGCACGTTGACTCGTCGCTTCCTGATATTGTGGGGCACCACGGTCCTCATGGGTTTCCTGATCTCGTACATGAGCGCCCGTCGCACTCTCCTGCGCGTTCAACGCATAACCGACACTGTCGCGCGAATCGGCAGCGAGGACTTAAGGGAGCGATTGCCTCAACCCGTCAATTCCGATGAGATCTCCCGATTGGCAGAGACTTTCAATCACATGTTGGATCGCATTCAGTCGTCAGTAGACGAGCTTCGCTCCGTAACCGACGCGGTGGCTCACGATCTGAAAAGTCCGATAACTTCGATTCGCGGAGCGCTGGAATCGGTGCTATCCAGTGAGCCGAATGACGGGTGGCGTGATTCAGTCGGTGACGCAATCGAAGGTCTTGATAGGCTCTTGAGAGCACTGGATACCACACTAGACGTTGCAGAAGCACAAGCTGGCGCACTTCACCTGGATCGCGGTCCGATTGACCTCGCTGCTGTCGTGAGGCAACTCGTCGATTTTTACCAGCCAGCTATGGACGAACGCCATCACGAATTGGTGGTTGATCTTAAGGATCACGTGGTCGTGGACGCGGACTGGCGTTTGTTGAATCGCGTGCTGAGCAATCTGATCGAGAACGAAATCGCACATTTACCCGTAGGATGCCAGATTACGATTCGGCTGCGTTCTCGGGAGGGATCAGCAACACTGGTGATCGAGGACAATGGTCCAGGATTTCCACCTGACATCACCTCCCGAGCGTTTGAACGTTTTGTCAGAGGGAAACACTCCCACGGGCATGGTCTCGGACTTGCTTTCGTGGATGCGGTTGTACGGGTACATGGCGGCACTGCCACGATCTCCGATGGCCCAGCAGGCGGTGCCGCTGTAACTCTTTCGCTGCCCGCGAGTGTGCTCCACGCTGCATAAACTGTGCTTTGGCGCTACTTTCCAAACAATTTCTTGCGCACGTCGGGCCAAAACTCCTTTCCCACGTTGAAAACAGCGTCGAGCGCTATCTGTTGTCCCCACTTGTTGGCGGTATTACCGAAAGAGCGGTCGGCAGCAGGGTAGTGGGCATTGGATATCCCCGCGGCCACGGCATTTCCAGCAAGCTCCGACGTGTTGAAGTGCTCGCGGCCATCATCGCCGAGGGTTATAAACTCCCTGCTCAAGGCGTACCCTGTTCGTTTCCAAACCCCCCATTCCCTCTTACGAAATAGCGAGGATCTTGGTGAAGGGCAATCGGGAATAGACCCTCAGTCATGATATTACCGATTGCTTGATCGGCGAATGCCCCTCCATAGTATTTGGCAAACTCTTTCGCACCTCCAGCAAAGGACGGATATTGCCGCTGCGCCATCTCCACGCCGGCAAATACGCCAGCAACTAGGAAAGCCGAAGGATCAAAAGAATCATCGAGCGCAACTTTCATCTTTGCGCCCGGAGTCAGCGGTTTGAATTGCGTCGAGTTCTCGTCCGACCGATAGTTGGGTATCACCCAAAGGATGTGATTTTTACTCGGTTCATGCTGCGGGCCCGTCTGCTTAGGATTTGGCTGAGGAGCTTGGGACTGAATCGGCCTCGGCGCATCGGGCAGAGGTGATACTTCTTGACCCATTGCAGCTAGGGCCGCAAAAAAGATTCCAATGACGATAAGCGGGTAGTAACGCACCTTCGTGAAGAGGCACAGGATCAGGATCCGCACCGTCAGTTTGATGCTGGGTCAGCTATAGCCAGAACTGAGATGAACAAGTTGTCATCGCAGAGATGCCGCAAAGTCATTTTTGATTGATAGTGTTTCATCTAG
>CAVVLE010000051.1:0-13507 GCA_963748865.1 uncultured Acidobacteriota bacterium
GTGAGTACTTCCGCACTTCATAAAACGCACCGAAGAGTTCGCCGCAGTAAGCCCTGTCCAATACGTCTATTTTTTCGCCGATGGCAAAGCCGATGGTAACGGCACGATGAAGTATGAATTAGGCGGCAAAGGCGCTGGCTTGGCCGAAATGACCAATGCGGGACTGCCGGTGCCTCCCGGCTTCACCATCCAGACCGAGGCTTGCCGAGAGTACATGCGCAGCGGCGGCAAAGTGTCGCCGGAAGTCACACACCAGATGGAAGACGCGCTCGGCCGCCTGGAGCAACTGCAAAATCAGAAGCTGGGCACCGGTGGAAATCCGCTGCTGGTCAGCGTGCGCTCCGGTGCAAAATTCTCCATGCCGGGAATGATGGACACCATCCTCAACCTTGGCCTCAACGATCAGAGCGTCGAAGCGTTGGCGCGGCGAAGCAATAATCCCCGTTTTGCTTACGATTCTTACTGGCGTCTCATCCAAATGTTCGGAAATGTCGTTCTCGAGATTCCCAAATCCGAGTTCGACGAAGTCTTCGAAAAAAAGAAGAAACAAAAGAAAGCCAAGCTTGACACGGAACTCGATGCCCGCGCTCTTAGGGAAGTAATTCAAGAATACAAGAAAGTGGTTAAGAAGCACGCCCGGCGCGATTTTCCCCAAGACCCGCGCGAGCAGCTCGTCATGGCCCGCGATGCCGTCTTCCGTTCCTGGAACAACCAGCGCGCACAGACTTACCGGCGCATTAACAATATTGATGACTTGCTGGGGACCGCCGTCAACGTGCAAGCAATGGTCTTCGGCAATCTGGGTGACACCAGCGGTACCGGCGTAGGGTTCACGCGCAATCCCGCCATCGGCTCGAAAGAGTTTTACGGCGAATTCTTGATGAATGCGCAGGGCGAAGATGTCGTCGCCGGAATCCGCACCCCGGTCCCGATTCTGGAACTCCAGAAAATCATGCCTGAAGTTTACGAACAGCTCCGCGAGATCACCACGCGCCTGGAAAAGCATTATCGCGACATGCAGGATTTCGAATTCACCATCCAGAACGGCAAGCTGTACATGCTGCAGACGCGCAACGGCAAGCGCACAGGATTGGCAGCCGTTCGCATTGCGATTCAGATGGTGGATGAAGGCTTGATCACCAAAGAAGAAGCGATCTTCCGCGTCGAACCCAACCAGCTCGACGATTTCCTGGTCCCGCGATTGGATGAAAAGAAAGCGAAGGTCGAAGTTCTCGCCACCGGCTTGCCGGCGTCGCCGGGCGCTGCCGTCGGGCAGATTGTATTCACCGCGGACGAAGCGGTGGAGAAGGCCGGCCACGGCAGCAAGAAAAATCCAGTCATCCTGGTCCGAGCGGAAACCACTCCCGAAGATATACACGGCATGGAAGTGGCCGTAGGCATTCTTACTTCGCGCGGCGGCATGACCAGCCACGCCGCGGTAGTCACGCGCGGCATGGGCAAGTGTCGTGTCGCAGGAGCGGGCGAAATCGAAGTAAACGAGCGAGCTCGCGAATTGCGCGCAAAGGGCCAGGTATTCCGGGAGGGCGATTGGATTTCGCTGACGGAACCACCGGCCGCGTAATCAAAGGCAAGCTCGACACTCTCGACGCCACCCCTGATGATCCCGAACTCACGAAATTCATGAGCTGCGCCGAGCCGTTCCGCAAGTTGGGCGTCCGCGCCAACGCCGACATCCCCCGAGATGCCATCCAGGCGCGCGCCTTTGGCGCCGAAGGCATCGGCTTGTGCCGCACCGAGCACATGTTCTTCGCCGAAGACCGCATTCCACACATGCGCGCCATGATTCTCGCGGACAACGAGAAAGATCGCCGCGCCGCGCTGAAAAAACTGCTGCCCATGCAGCGCGCCGATTTTATCGGCCTCTTCCGCGTGATGGACGGCCTGCCCGTCACCATTCGCCTTCTCGATCCCCCGCTGCACGAATTCCTGCCCAAGCGCGAAGACCTGATGGTAGAAATCGCGGTGCTCGAAGCAACCAAGCCAAACTCGCCAAAGTTAAAAAAGCTGAAGAGCGTGCTCCGCAGAGTAGAGGAGTTGCACGAATTCAATCCCATGCTCGGCCATCGCGGCTGCCGCCTTGGCATCACCTATCCTGAAATCACGGAAATGCAAGCGCGCGCAATTTTCGAAGCAGCCGTAGCCGTAGCGAAAGAAGGAGTCAAGCCCCACGCGGAAGTAATGATCCCGCTGACGGCCACGTTGAAGGAAATGGCCAACCAGGGCGGCATCGTTCGGCGGGTAGCCGAAGAAGTCTTCAAAGAAAAGAAAGCCAGTGTGCACTACTTGGTGGGCACCATGATCGAACTGCCGCGAGCCGCACTAATTGCGGGCGAAATCGCCAAAGAAGCCGAGTTCTTCAGCTTTGGCACCAATGACCTCACTCAGACCACGTTCGGCTTCTCGCGCGACGACGTAAATAAGATCCTGCCGACCTATCTCGCAGAAGGCATCATCAAACAGGATCCCTTCGCAGTGATCGATCGCGAGGGAGTAGGCGAACTGGTTCGCATCGGCATCGAACGCGGACGCAAAACCCGCCCCAATCTCGAGGTGGGAATTTGCGGCGAACACGGCGGCGACCCATCATCCGTCGAGTTCTGCCACGAGGTGGGAATGGATTACGTAGCCTGTTCGCCCTTTCGAGTGCTGACCGCGCGCCTGGCCGCCGCGCAAGCCGGTGCAAGCGACAGGATGAAAGTAGAGAGCGGCCGCACGAGGTAGATCCTCATGCAGACGAAAAGCCCTGATTCGGACTCACTCAAGCGGGCGCTTGCGCTTCATTCGCTCGAACCTTTCGCCTCTAATTTCTTGGGACGCCGCAGCGACGTCATGCTCGCTTCGTCATCCGGCACAAAGTATCCGACAACGATCCCCATCGCTCCCCAACGCAAGTCTTTGCCGGACACGTTGTCATATTTCGCCGTAATCTCCAGTTGATCGCCCCTATTAAGACGATAGCCTCCGCGATCCGTAAACATCACCACGGGAAGTCCGAGCAGTAGTCCGCTGGCGTCAACGCGCGCATCAAGCGTCGCGACCGTCTCGTTCTTCGTGACATCCTGCAGCACCAGTTGCCGGCCATAATCATGCAGATGCCCGCCGACGCCGATCAGCACCCCGCTATAATTCACCGCGACGCTCCCGGATTTAACACTCTCGCCAGCCGGAAGGTCATAACTGGAATTTCTGCAAGACTGAACATCCATCCACGCCGGATAGACATCACGAATCTCCGCCGCGCCCGCAGGCTGGTACGAAATTCGAACCTCCAGATAGACGCGGTCGTAAGAGATGTCTGTAGGGTTGTAAACCATCGTCTCGACGCGAATCCGATCGCCTTTCTGCACGCGGTACCCGAATCCCGGCACCTGCCCCCAGTCCGTCATCTCACTCCCCGCTCCAAAAATGTGCTCCTCTTTGTTGGGGCAAAGAAAGTCGGAGCGATCCACATTCCAGAATGCCGTGTGATGCAGCACTCGCCCCGGCACCGCATTGCCCGCCGCATCCACCAACTGAGGATGGTACGCCAGCAACCAGCCATCAAATGGAACCACCCAAATCTCGTCCGGCGGCTGCGGCATTTTCATGTGGCTGGTATGCGCCGGCAAAGTCATCGGCCCTTCGCGCAACGTCACCACGCGCCCCGCCGCATCGACGTCCTCGTTCAATGTGATGCCTTTCGCGACGGCATGATGCATACCTTCCTGCATGAACCCGCCGTGATCCGCGCCTTTGTTCATCTGTCCCATGTCGTGCGGAGCCGGAGTCTCTTGCGCAGCGAGGACCGCTCCAGCAAGCGCAAACACAGCGAGAACTCCAGCACTCCCCAACGCGCCAATTCTTATCGTTCTGGCCGCCACGATAACCAACTCCCTCTCGCGCTCGACTCAGAAAGAAGACAGCAGTGAATCGAGCAACGACCGCCTACGCCCGCGGCCGATTTAAAGCATACGCGCGCAAATCCGGAATCGGAAGCGCAGGCTCGTACCTCAATCGGTTAACCACACGCAACTCCTACCTCAATCGGTTAACCACATGTAACTTTGGCAAAAACTATCCTGGTGCTTGCGACGCATTCGCGGTACACTACGTGTGGCCTCATCCCACTGCACATGGACTCTGCGCCGTGGCTTAAGCCCCTGAATTGCTTGCCGCAATTAGCGAAAATCACGGACGGAACCCATGACGAATATGCGCACAAACGTTCTGCCTCAGACTCAAGGCAAAGAGAACGGCATCAATTGGATCACTACCACCTTCATGGTGCTGTTCCATTTGGGCGCTCTCGCCGCCATTTTCTTTTTCACCTGGAAGGCATTCTTCGTAGCAATTTTCCTCTGGTGGCTCTCCACCAGCCTCGGTATTGGTATCGGCTATCACCGGCTTCTCACCCACCGCGGTTACAAAACGCCCAAGTGGGTCGAATACGTTCTCACCGTTTTCGCCACGCTCTCGCTCGAAGGCGGCCCCATCTTCTGGGTCGCCACGCACCGCATCCACCACCGTTTCTCCGATCACGCCGGCGATCCGCACTCCCCGATTGACGGCAAGTGGTGGGCGCACGTCGGCTGGATCCTCGTCGGCAAGTCCATGCATCACGACACGACCACGCTGGCCCAATACGTCCCCGATCTGGCAAAGGACAAATTTCACGTTTGGATCACCAAGTATAATTACGTTCCCATAATCGCGCTCGGCGTCCTGCTCCTCGCCGTCGGTGGCTGGCCGTTCGTTTTCTGGGGCATCTTCCTGCGCACAGTGATCGGCCTGCACGCCACCTGGCTCGTAAATTCCGCCACCCATTCCTGGGGCTCGCGCCGCTTCGAAACCCGCGATCTTTCCACGAATAGTTGGTGGGTCGCGTTGGTCACCTGGGGCGAAGGCTGGCACAACAATCATCACGCGCATCCAGTCTCAGCTCGCCACGGCCTAAGGTGGTACGAAGTCGATTTCAATTGGTACGGCATCTGGCTGATGAAAAAACTCGGCCTGGCCCGTCAGGTTCACTGCGCCAAGGTAGCCACGCCGCAACACGAAGACCAGATTCTCCCAGCCGAATCCCGGCGCGAAATGCTCTCCGCCTAGCGCATAGCACACCTACACTTGCACATCGTCTCACGCCGAAAAATCTTCGCCGTGGCGGCGAGGGCTTGCTCCGCCCGCTCGATATCGACCCCACTGCGGCCTCGACAACAACCTCGAACGTCATCCTTGCAGTATGATATTTCCGCTGAACGATGGAGGAATCCAATGAAGCTAGCCAACTACGTCACCGGCCGATGGAAAGATGGCGCCGGCCCAGGCGACGCGTTAATCGATCCCGTGACCGGCGACGAGCTAGCCCGCATATCCTCCCAAGAAATCGATGTCCGCGCCGCCCTCGACTACGCCCGCCAAAAAGGCGTTCCAGCTCTTCAATCGATGACTTACGGCCAGCGGGCCGACTTGCTAGCCAAAATCGGCGAGGTCCTAACCGCCAATCGCGACGAATACTTCCGCATCTCTCTTCTGAATTCAGGCGCCAATCAAGCCGACGCCTCCTTCGACGTAGATGGCGCCCTTTACACCATGAAATTCTTTGCCAAAATCGGCCGCCCGCTAGGCGAAGGCAAAATCCTGAAAGAAGGCGCAGTCCTCCCGCTCTCCAAAACCAACATTTTTTCGGCGCAACATTTCCTGGAACCCTCCAAAGGCGCCGCCGTCTTCATCAACGCCTTCAATTTTCCCGCCTGGGGCCTCTGCGAAAAAGCCGCCCCGGCGTTGCTCTCGGGCGTGCCTATCGTAGTCAAGCCCGCCTCGCCCACCGCGTGGTTAACTCACAAAATGGTCGAAGACATCGTCAAATCCGCAATCCTGCCGGAAGGCTCGATCTCCATCCTCTGCGGCTCCGCCCGCGATCTCCTCGATCACGTTCGCGAAGGCGACACCGTCTCGTTCACCGGCAGCGCCGACACCGCCGCACGCATCCGTTCGCACGCCAATATCCTGCGCCGCTCCGTGCGCGTAAACGTCGAAGCCGACAGCATCAATTCCACCGTCCTCGGCCCCGACGTCGCCCCCGGCACGGATTTATTCGATCTCCTGGTCAAAGAAGTAGTCCGCGAAATGACCATCAAAGCCGGCCAAAAATGTACCGCCATCCGCCGCGTCCTGGTGCCGCGCGCAAATCTCAAAGCCGCCAGCGAAGCCATCGCCGCGCGTCTGAGCACAACGAAAGTAGGCAACCCGCGCAATCCGGAAATGAAAATTGGCCCGGTAGTGAACAAAGCCCAGCAAGCAGCGTGCTACGAAGGCCTGCGCAAACTAAAAGAAGAATGTTCAGTAGCCTTCGGCGGCGACGAAGCCTTTCAACCTCTGGAAGCCGATCGCGCAAAATCCGCCTTCGTCCAACCAACGCTGCTGGTCTGCAACGACGGCCTGGAAGCAAAATACGTCCACGACGTAGAAGTCTTCGGCCCGGCAGCAACTCTAGTAGCCTACGACAGCCCGGAAAATCTAATAGCCATAGCCCGCCGCGGGCTAGGCTCGCTGGTAGCCTCAATTTTTTCAAATGATGCAGATTTCGTGCGGGAAGTAATCCTGGGAATCGGCGACATGCACGGAAGGATCGTGGTGGTGGATTCCAGCGTAGGCGGCCAACACACCGGCCACGGCAACGTAGTTCCCAGTTGCCTACACGGCGGCCCGGGCCGAGCCGGCGGCGGCGAAGAACTAGCCGGCCTACGCGCCCTGCTCCTCTATCATCGCCGCTTCGCAGTGCAAGGCCCGCCAAGCCAGCTAACCGAACTAGCAGCAATCGCCACTGACGCTAACCTTCTATATCAATAAAAACCCGCCCAACGATAACAACAACCTCAACTCACGCGCGCCGCAGGCCGTTCGTAGGGGCGGGACTTGCTCCGCCCGCCGGCGTCATCCCCACCGCGCAGCCCACAACGATCTCGCTGTTCAATCCAACGGCTATCTCAACCCTTCGCCGTCCTTTTTCTCTGCCCCCCAACTTTAAAAACCCGCCGCACCGATTCCAAAAACGAAATCGTAACCGCCGAATCCTCACCCTTCCTCCAAGCCGCATAAACATCAACCCGGGCCTCCGGCTCATCCAAAGGAATGTATGCCAACTCCAACCCAGCCACTGACCGATTCACCGTAGCTCCAGCCCCCACAAATATCCCCTTGCCTGAAGCAATCATGATTGCTCCGGCCTCCTCATGCGCCTCCACATGCGTCAACGTCAAATGCGGCGTCAATCCCTGCCGGCTGTACAGACCCAGAATCTTGTCGTAAAGCCCCGAAGAAAAACCGCGGTCAAAAATAATCAGCGGCTCATCCGCCACATCTTTCAATTTCAAAACGCGCCGCTTGGCAAAGCGATGCGACTTGGGCAGCACCGCCACAAACTCTTCCTCAAATAACCGGTAGCAATCCAAATGCACCTGATCCACCGGCGGCCGCAAAAATCCCACATCAATCTCGCCGCTATTCAGCGCCTCATTCTGCAAGGTGGAAAAAATGTCTTTGCACTCCACTTCCACATCCGGCGAGTGCTCGCGATGCTCAAATACAGCTTTGCTCACCGCCGCGCCCAATCCCGAAGCCACGCCAATCCGCACGATCCCGGATTCGCCCTTTTGCGCGTGCCGCGCCGCCTGCGCCGCATGACCCGCTTGCACGATCAATTTCCTCGCCTCGTCCAGAAACGCCAGCCCAGCCTTGGTCAATTCCACGCGCCGCTTGCTGCGCACAAACAAAGTGACGCCCAAATCTTCTTCCAATTGTCGTATCTGACGGCTAAGCGGCGGCTGCGCAATGTGCAGTTGTTCGGCAGCTCTTCGAAAGTTGCGGTACTCCGCAACAGCAAGAAAATATCGGACGTGTCGCAGTTCCACGGACAGCTATCCTACACCGGCGCGAGTCGTGCCGTGCAGTTCGTAGGGGCGCTGGCTTGCTGCGCCCTCCGACGATCACGACGTAACAACAATCTCAACTCACCCACGGACCCACAATCCCAATGTCGCTATCGCCCCCACCCCTCCCGCAACTTAAATCTCTGCAATTTCCCGGTGGATGTCTTCGGCAATTCCGCAACAAACTCGATCCAACGAGGCCGCTTGTAACCTCCAGCCCTCTCCGCCACCCAATCCTGCAATTCCAACGCCAGCTCCCCGCCCGCCGAAAACTCCGGATTCACAACCACGTAAGCCACCGGCTTCGTCAACCCGCTCTCATCATCCCGCGCCACCACCGCCGCTTCCAAAACCGCCGGATGCGCAATCAGCGCGCTCTCCACTTCCGCCGGACTCAACCACCGCCCATTCACCTTGAAAGTATCGTCCGCTCGCCCCGCATACCAATAGAAGCCGTCGCAATCCTGGTGATACTTGTCCCCTGTTCTGAACCAGCCGTCATCAAATGTCCTCCGCGTCTTCTCATCCTGATTCCAATACCCCGCGCAAATCGAACCGCCCTTCACCAGCAGATTCCCGATCTCCCCCGGAGATACGCCGTTTCCACTCTCATCCACGATTCGCGCCTCATATCCGCAAATTATCTTGCCGCTCGACCCCGCGCGCACTTCCCCTGGCAAATTCGATATCACCATGTGCAAAGATTCGGTCGAACCCAGCGCATCCAGTATCTCGATCCCAAATCTTTCCTTGAATCGTTCAAACAAAGGCGCAGGCAGCGCTTCCCCCGCGGAAATCGCATGCCGCACGCTCGACAAATCAAATTCCGTTCCGTTTTCGCTGCGGTGCGCCAGCAGCGCCGCATAATTCGACGGCACGGAGAAAAACAAACTAGGCCGGTAACGCTCGATATCCGCGTAAATCCCAGCCGGCGCCGGACGCGCAGGAGAAAGAATCGTCGTCGCTCCCACCGCCAGTGGAAAATAACCCGCGTTCCCCAATCCATACGCGAAGAACAACCGTGCCACGCTGTAGCACCGGTCACTTTCATTCATCCGCAAAATGGCCTTGGCGTACAGTTCCGTGCACACAACCATGTCGTGATGCAGATGTATGCAAGCCTTCGGCGAACCGGTGCTCCCGGATGAATAAAGCCAGAACGCCGCATCGTCTTTGCCAGTCTCCGCAGGCTCAAGCGTCGCGGAAGCCGATTCCATCCCTTCCTTCAACCCCAAAAATCCCGCGGGCGCCGCGCCAGCAACAACAATCTCCTTGAGCTCCGGAATCTTCTCTCGAGCAATCGTCTGCAATTGCGCCAGCAATTCCTCCTGCACTACCACGACGCGCGCCCCAGAATCCTTCAGCACATACTCATAATCCTTGGGCTTCTGAAACGGATTCACCGGAATAGCCACAGCCCCAATTTTGATAGCCCCAAGAAAGCAGTAAAGAAATTCCGGGCTGTCCGGCAACATCAGCATCACGCGCTCGCCGCGCCCCACTCCCAGCCGCCGCAATAAATTCCCCGCGCGATTCACCCGCGCCTGCAATTCCCGGTAACTGATCCTCTCCTCGCCGCACTCGATCGCAATCTTTTCCCCGCGTCCCTCCTGGACGTTGCTATCCACAATGTAGCTGGCGACATTGAATCTTTCGGGCAGGTTTATCACAGAAGTTGTTTTCTTCCCGCTCGACCGGGCTTAGAATCTGGCCGTCTTCCTGTAAATGGCCGCGGGAGTATAACATGGGCGATTATCGCTCGACGGAACTTGGGACCCGGAGCGATGTACCAACGCCTGCAGTGTGCCGCGGCGCGCGCAATTTTTCGCCGCCCACTTTCTCACTCTCGCCGCGCCGCGCGCAAATAATGTCGCGTCCAGTCTTTGATTTACCGCACGGCGCACCCGCTACACACGCGCCCGCGCCATTCTATTCACTTTTTTCTGTGATACCCACCAGGTATAAGACTCGAACCCAACATGTATTGGACACTTTTTCGCTTACAAACCATTCTCCGCTCACGGTGGGGCATTCGTCCTGGCGCAGTCGGGCTATCCATTCTTTCGTTCGCTTGGAGTGTACGCACAGTTTCATTCGCAGCGGGGCCACTATTCTTGAAAGAGGTGTCCTATGAAGGCACGCACGACTCTGCTGGCTGTCCTATTCCTCACGGTTACCTTGGCTGTGATTCCTTCCGCCAGCGCGCAGATTACCGTCGCGCAACTCAACGGAACTGTGCATGACCCCAGCGGCGGCAGTGTGGCCAGGGCTTCCCTCTCGCTGCGCGATACTGCGACGAATCGCGTTTACACCACCTCCACCAACGACTCCGGCTTTTACGTCCTGCCCAATCTCCCACCAGGTGTTTATGACCTGAAGGTATCTTTCTCCGGCTTCGCGACGCTCACCCAAACTGGCATCACCCTCACCGTCGGCCAGAGCGCCACCGTGGACGTCACTCTGAAAGTCGCCACCAAGGGCGAGGAAGTCGTAGTCACCGGTGAAGCCCCGGTCATTGAGCCCACTCGCACCGAAGTCAGCCAGGTCATTGATACCAAGCAAATCGATTCCCTCCCCATCAGCGGACGCCTCTTCACCGATTTCGCCCTGCTCACCCCGGGTGTAGCCACTGGCCGCACCAGCTTGCAGTCCACCATCACGGAATTTGAAGTCACCCGCGTCTCCTTCGCCGGCATGCGCGACCTCAGCAACGAAGTCACCGTGGACGGCGCCGACAACATCAACACCGCCACGGGTTCGCAACGCTCCACTCCTCCGCAAGAAGCCGTCAGCGAATTCCGCGTCGTCAACAATAGCTTCGGCGCCGAATACGGCCGCGCTCTCGGCGGCATCGTCAACATCGTCACCAAGTCCGGCAGCAATGATTTCCACGGCTCGCTCTACGATTACCTGCAGAACAGCGCCACTGACGCCCGCTCCCTCCTGCAAGTTGCTCCTCAATCCGACGCTCTGCGTCAAAATCAATTCGGCGCCACCGTCGGCGGTCCCATCAAGAAGGACAAGACTTTCTTCTTCGCCAATTACGAAGGCCAGCGCCGCGGCGAAGCTCCCACCTATCCCACCACTCTCCTCGAGCCCGTCACACTGCTCAACGGCATGCAAACCACCAACCTCGCCTTGATCGACCAGGCCAAAGAAGCCTTGGGCATTGCACCCGAGGATTTGAACATCCTGAAAACCAAGGACAACGATTACGGCATCATTAAGCTCGACCACGAAATCAATCCCAGCAATCGCCTTTCTATCCGCTACTCCATCGAAGATGGCCGCGATTTGAATCAGTTGGTCGGCAGCACCCTCGACGGCGGCGGCATCGGTGCCCCCAGCAGCGGCCACAACGTTTTTCTGCGCGACCAATCCCTGGTCGGCACCGTAACTTCCAATCTTTCCCCGAACCTGGTCAACAGCGTCCTCGTTCAATGGGCTCGCCGTCATTACAATTTCCCCGGCGACACCGGACAACCCAACCTGGATATCCCCAACACTCTCCTCTTCGGGCACAATTTCGGCGTTCTCGACGCCATCTACGAGAGCCGCGCGCAGTTTTCCGATTCCGTCGCTTGGGTCAAGGGAAATCACATCGCGAAATTCGGCGTGGACATCAACTACGTCAACAATTTCGTCATCTGGCCGGGCTTCACGCCTATGCGCATCGTCCTCCCCGGTATCAACTGCCTCGTGGACTTCGCCAATTTCGTGGATCCCTCCGCCGGCATTTTCTCCGCCGTCAACGATGGCCCTTGCCCGACCGCTTCGGCTCCTTTCTTCCCCTCGACCCCGTTCGGCGCAAATCCCAACGATCCGCTCAACGGCGTTCCCATCGTTTTCTGGGGCGATCCGGTCGGCAGCGGTGCGGTCGCCCCGGGCTTCGAGCCCCCTGCGATTCCGACGAACTGGGCCAACGCCTATTTGCCGACGCAGACCGTGAACTTCTCCGAAACTCTCAACCACGAATACTATGGCTTCTACGCTCAAGACCAGTGGCGCATCACTCCCAAGCTCACCATCAATTACGGCTTGCGCTATGACTTCGAATCCGGTCTCAGCAAGCAAATCAATCCCGATTACAAGGGCTTTCAACCGCGCGTAGGTTTTGCCTTCTCTCCCAACAGTAAGACGGTCATCCGCGCCGGCTTCGGCCTCTTCGATGATCGCTACAATCTATCTTTCCTCTTCATCACCCAGCCGCAGCGGCCCAACACCATCCCCGGCGAAACTCTTCCCGGAATCCGCAAGGGCGCCGACACCGCAACATGGGTTCTAAACCAGCTCACTCCGGGTCCTCCGAGTCCCGGCGGCCCGCCACCGATCTTCCCGGCGCAGGCTGCCGCGACGCTGGTCACCACCGGTGTAGTGCCTCCGGAATATCTGACCGGGACGGCGGGCCAAACTGTCACAGCCGGCTCGGGGATGGTGGATCACGCCAGCCGCATCCCTTATTCCGAGCAGGCTAATCTGGAAATCGACCGGGAGATCGGCCACGGCTTAGCCGTAAGTGCCGGCTACCTTTTCGTCGCAGCCCACAAATTGGTGCGCGCCGAGAATTTGAACGTCTGCCCTCCGGATGGCTCGTCTGCAAGCACCACCGTTCCGGCCATCACACCCGGAACTCCCGGCTGCACACCCGGAACGGCCGCGGACATACCAGCAGGCTGGCCGGCCGGCAAAGCGTATTTCTACCATACGTCTGTCGGGCCTTTGGCTGCCGGCGGCTCTCCGGCGTACACCAACTCGGGCTTGTTGTACTTTACAGATAACTCCGGCAACTCCATCTATCACGGCCTCACCCTGCAGGTCAGCGAGAGGATGAAGAACTTCAACCTCAACGCCAACTACACCCTCTCGCACACGCTTGACGACGGCACCTTCACCACCTTCGTCAGCACCCCGCAGGATCTCTACGACCGTTCTCTCGAGCGCGCCAATTCCAACCAGGATGTCCGCCACCGCTTCATCGCCAATTTCACCGCCATCGGTCCCAAGGACACCTTCTTACGCAATTTCGAATTCAGCAGCATCATCACCCTGCAGTCTCCGCGGCCGTTCACCGAGTTCGTAGGCTTCGACGCCAACGGCGACACCAATCCGGTTACCGATCGCGTCGGCAATCAACCCAGGAACTTCTACTACGGCGATCAACTCTATTCCTGGGACCTGCGCCTCTCGCGCTATTTCCAGCTTAGAGAGCGGCTGCGCCTAGATCTAATGGTGGATGCCTTCAACGTCCTGAATCGCCCCAACGTGGATGAAGTAACGTCCGTGTACGGCGCAGCCGTGCAGTGCGGCACGGGGCCAGTTCCCGAGCACTACAAAGACACCGGCACCCTCGCCACGCAGGCCGAAGCCATCGCCTTCGCCACCGGCGGCCCGCCAAGCTGCCCGCTGAGTCTAGGCCTGACGCCGGCTCCGCCCGCGCCAAACGCTCTATTCGGCACGCCGCGAACAATGCTGAACCCACGTCAATTCCAGTTCGCAGCAAAGTTCTCGTTCTAGCCTTCGATAACAAAAAACGGGCAAGCGCAAAAAAAAGCGCCTGCCCGTTTTTTATGCTTTCTTCA